>NZ_CP199955.1:0-5657519 GCF_053502555.1 Geodermatophilus sp. URMC 64 | reverse complement strand
CACCACCTCCCGAACGGGGCCCCAGCCACCAGGCTGCGGGCCCCGTTCGCCATGCCCGCACCCCCTGCGCTTCATCGGGATAAAGCGCCAGGAGTCCGCCCGAGACGGCGCGGGGTTGGGCCCTGAGAGTGGGTCAGGGGACGGCGCGGCGGAGGCCGGCGAAGGCGAGGAGGCCGAGGACCGCGGCGAGGGCCAGTGGAAGGCCGACGGCCAGGGTGATCACCGACTGGTCGGCGAACCACGCCCCCACCGTCCGCCAGGCGTCGAGCCACGTCAGGAGGACTCCGATGCCGCCGAGCACGAGGATCCCGCCCACGCTGAGCCCCCACACCCCGCTCTGGCCCCAGCGCTTGTAGACCGCGCCCATGCCGACACCGGCGGCCATGAAGGCGAGCATGGGCGCCCCGGACACCGCGATCTGCAGCGGGAAGTTGTGCACATCCAGGCCCGCCGGGGCCCAGAAGCGCAGCCCGACGCCCCAGCCGCCGGTGGCGCGCTGCACCTCCGTCAGCACCGCCAGGACGACGCCGCACCCGAGTGCCTCTGCCACCCCCATCAGCGCCGTGCCCAGGTAGAAGGTGCGCCGGCTGAGGCTCAGCCCCATCGCGAAGGGCAGCAACTGGGTCACCGCCTGGACGTACACGATCATCACGGTGATGTAGAGCGCCGCGACGCCGCCGGTGAAGTTGCCCGAGTCCGGGATGTCCGGGATGCGGGCGAGCTTCCAGATCAGCCAGCTGATGGCGAAGCTGCAGGAGACCACCAGCCACGGCACGCCCAGCGCCACGAGCGGGTGCACGAGGTGCAGCCGTGCGGCCGCCACGATGCGGTTCATCGGGAGATCCCCTCGAGGTCGGTGCGGGGCGCGCGGTCGTGCTCGGCGGTGCGGCGGCTGAGGGCCACCACCAGCTGCTGCAGGGACGTCGGCTCCACGGACAGACCGGCGGCGGTCGCGTCGTCCTCACCTACCAGACGGACGACGGCGCGACCGGACCCGGCCATGAACTCCGCGTGCAGGACGTCGTGCCGGGCGCCGAACGCCTCCACCCGCTCGCGTGGGCCGGCGACCGTGACCGCGCCGGCGCGCAGGCTCTCCGCACCGTCGTCCAGCAGGACCCGTCCGCGATCGATGAGCAGCACGTGCTCGAGCAGGTCGGCGATCTCCTCGATGAGGTGCGTGGAGACCAGGATCGTCCGCGGGTGCTCTGCGTAGTCCGCGAGCAGCCGGTCGTAGAAGAGCTGCCGTGCGACGGCGTCCAGTCCCAGGTAGGGCTCGTCGAACAGGGTCAGCGGAGCACGTGAGGCGAGCCCGATGACGATGCCGACGGCGGAGTTCATGCCGCGGGAGAGCTTCTTGACGGGCCGCTTCTCGGGCAGGTCGAAGTCCCGCAGCAGCGAGTGCGCCAGGTCGTCGTCCCAGCTCGGGAAGAGCATCGCCGCTGCGTCCAGCGCGTCGCGCACCCGGAAGTGATCGGGGTAGCGCTGGCCCTCCTTGATGAACGCCGTCCGGCTCAGGACGGCGTCGTTCTCGTAGGGACGGTCCCCGAACACCTCGACGCGGCCGCGGGTCGCCACCCGGTGCCCGGTGATCAGCTGCATGAGCGTCGTCTTGCCGGCGCCGTTGCGGCCCAGCAGGCCGGTGATGCTGTCCTGCTCGATCACCGCGCTGACGTCGTCGAGCGCGAGCTGGTCGCGGAAGCGCATGGTGACGCCCTCGAGCGTGACGGCGGCGGTCACTCGTGCTCGCCCTTCTCGGTCAGCATCGCGCGCACCTCGGCCACGGAGATGCCGAGCTTGCCGGCCTCCGCAAGCAGTGGCACCACGTACTGGTCGGCGAACTCGCTGCGCCGTCGCTTCAGCAGCTGGTCGCGGGCGCCGGTGGCGACGAACATCCCTACTCCTCGTCTCTTGTAGAGCACGCCGTCGGCCACCAAGTGGTTGAGCCCCTTGGCCGCGGTCGCGGGGTTGATCCGGTGGAATGCCGCCAGCTCGTTCGAGGACGGCGCCTGGCTCTCCTCGGGCAGGGAGCCGTCGACGATCGCGTCCTCGAGCTGGGTGGCGATCTGCCGGAAGATGGGACCGCCGTCCTCGTTCACGCCGCCTCGGCGCACACGAGAAGAGCCCGGCGGCTCATCGGTTCATTACTCACGTAATGAACGATAGAACCGCCGGGCTCTGCCCCGCAAGACCGTCAGCTGGACGCGGGCTCCTCACCGGACTGCTCGCCGGCGTGGCCGCCGGCCGTCCCCGGCTCGCCGGCCAGGATGAGGTAGAGCGCCCGGCGTGCGTCGGCGAGCACTTTGGCCGCGGCGGCGAGCTGCTCGGGGTCCGCGACCCGGGCCAACTGGCCGGCCGCACCCATGAGCTCGCCGATCGCGCCGCGCAGGTCGACGCGCTCCCCGTCCCCGCCGAAGGCCGCGAACGGGTCGACGTCGCCGAGGCTGTCGACATGGGCCCGGCCGGCGTCGGTCAACGTGACGAGCTTGCGCCCGCCCTCGGTGCTGACCTGCACCAGCCCCTCATCCTCGAGCTGGGCGATGGTCGGGTAGACCGCGCCGGGCGAGAGCCGCCAGGCGCCGCTGGTGCGGTCGGCGACCGCCTGCATGAGCTGGTAGCCGTGCATGGGCTCCTCGGCGAGGAGCTTCAGGATCGCCGTGCGGACGTCGCCGCGGCCGGCGCGGCCGGGCCGCCCTCGGCGGTGACCACGGCCGCGCTCACCGTGCGGTCCGAAGCCGGGACCGAACTCCGGGTCGAACCCGGGGACCGGGGGCACCGGGGGGATCGGCGGGACGCCGGGGCCGCCGAAACCGGCGCCGGGCCGGCCGTGGCGGTGACCGTGCGGGCGGTCCGCCCAGTCGCGGCCGGGGTGGCGCCGGCGTCCCTCGGGGCCCGGCGCGTCGAACGGGATGTCGCGGCGGCTGTGCCGCGACCACGGGGTTGTGGGCCTCATGGCACATCTCCTAGTCGTAGTGACGCACTCACGATATATCGCGTTATGTCGTCTGACAAGACCCGTTCGACGTGGGTCGGGAGCCGTGGGTGTCCCCCTGAGGGCTCGAGCTACGCGCGCTTCCTGGGCTCGCGGCCCGGTGCCGCGGTGGTGCCTCGCTTCAGGTCCCACGGCTGACGGTGGGGACCGGGCCGCGCTCGCCGTCGGCGCCGCACCCGGCCGCGCGGACAGCTCGCCGACGGCGCCCCGATCGGGCGGCCGCTGGGCCGCCGTCGCGTGAACCGGGGTTACTGTTGGTCCTCCTCCTCGGCCGCCTGGTCGAGGACCTTCGGGTCGTCGTCCACACCTCCGGCCGGGTCCGCATTGCCCAGGGCGGTCTCGGCGGGCAGCTGCTGAACGTGTTCGCGGGCGCGCTCGCGCAGGTCGTCGTCGGGCGTGGTCACGGTGCCTCCTCGGGTCGCGGACCGTCCGCCCCTACCCGCCTCGTGCGAGAGTGACCCGCGATGAGCGACTTCCGGAGGCTCCCCGACCTGGCCGCGCGCTCCCTCGGCGGCGCGGTCGTCGCGGCCAACGACGAGCTCTTCGCGGCCAAGGAGAACCTGGTGCTGGACGCGCCGCCCGTCGCGCGGGCGGAGTTCGGGCACAAGGGCAAGGAGTACGACGGCTGGGAGACCCGGCGGCGCCGCTCGCCCGGGCACGACTGGGCGATCGTGCGGCTGGGGACGCCGGGGATCGTCGCCGGCGTCGTGGTCGACACGGCGTTCTTCACCGGCAACTTCCCGCCACGGGCGGCGGTGGAGGGCGCCGCGGTGGAAGGCCATCCCACGGTCGTCGAGCTGGAGAAGGCCGACTGGCAGCCGCTGCTGCCGCTCTCCCCCCTCGCCGGTGACACCGCCAACGCCTTCGCCGTCGACTCGGACCGGCGGCTGACCCACGTCCGGCTCTCGATCCACCCGGACGGCGGCGTGGCACGGCTCCGGGTGCACGGGATCGCCGTCCCGGATCCCCGGCTGCTCGACGCCGGCCCGTTCGACCTCGCGGCGCTGGAGAACGGCGGGCGGGTCAGCGCGGTGAGCGACGAGTTCTACGGCCGCCCGTCGCAGCTGATCGCGCCGGGGCGGGCACGGTCGATGGGCGAGGGCTGGGAGACCGCGCGCCGTCGGGACTCCGGCCACGACTGGGTCGAGGTGACCCTGGCCTGCGAGGGCGTCGTCACCCTGGCCGAACTGGACACCTCCTACTTCCTCGGCAACGCGCCGGGCAGCGCCGCGCTCACCGGGCTCGCCGACGGCGGCGAGGTGACCCTGCTGCCCCGCACGCGGCTGCAGCCCGACACCCGGCACCGGTTCGTGCTGCCGCCCGTCCCCGGGGTCTCCACCGTGCGGCTGGACGTCTTCCCGGACGGCGGGATGGCGCGGCTGCGGCTGTGGGGCCGCCCGACGCCGGCCGGCCGCGCGGCGCTCGGCCGCCGCTGGTTCGACGCGCTGCCCGATGTCCAGGCGCTGGAGGTGCTCGGCGCCGAAGGCGTGCCGCCCGCGGACGCCGGCCGGCTGGTGGGCCGTCGTCCCCTGGCGGACCCGCTGCCGCCCGCGGTGGCCCGGCTGCTGGACGGACCGGCCTGAGCCGGGACGACGACGGCGGCGGCGAGCGCTAGCCTCCCGTCCGATCGCCTTCCGCTCCGCCGGAGGAGCCCACCGTGTTCGACGCCTCGGTCGTGCCGGGGCTCAAGGCCGTGCTGGCGACCGTCCTGGTCGTGCTCGCCGTCTACCAGATACTGCTGATGCTGGTCGGCTACGGCCGGGTGCGGCTGCGGGTCCTCTCGCCGCGGGCAGCGAGCCGGTCGCACCGGGCCATCGGGGACACCGTCGCCGCGGTCGCGCTCACCGTCGCCGCCGTCTGCATAGCCTCGTTCGGGCTCTTCGCCACCTACCAGACCCGGGTGCTGGTCCACTCGCTCGCCGGCTGGGGTCTCCTCCTGCTGCTCCTGGCGAAGGTGGCCGTCGTCCGCTGGGGCGGACCGCGGCTGGGCCGGCTGCTGCCGCTGCTCGGCACCGCGCTGCTGGCGCTGCTGATCGTCCTGTGGGCCACGTCGGCCCGGCTCGTGCTCGGAGGGTGATGCGGAATGCGCGACGAGCGACCGCCCCGATACGGCGTCCAGCTGCTCCTGTCGCTGCTGGTGGCGCTGCTGCTCGTGCTCGGCGCCGGCGGGATCGCCACGGCGGCGCTGCGCTCGGCCGCGACGTGCGGGGGCTACAGCACCACGCAGAGCACCACCCAGGGCGACGGCTGAGCGCGGCATCGGCGAAGCGGTGTCGCGGCGGCCCCGGGGACGGCTAGGGTCGCCGCTTCCCCCGCCGTCCCTGCCGAGGAGTGCGCCGTGCCCCGCCGCAGCCGCAGACTGGTCCTGTCCGCCGCCGTCCCCGCCGTCCTGGTGGGCCTCGCCGGGTGCGGTACCGCCACCGTCACAGCCGACGACGTCGCCACCGCCGCCGAGGACACGCTGGAGGAGCAGGTGGGCGCGCGTCCGGACGTCACCTGCCCCGACGACCTCGAGGCGAAGGTCGGCGCCACGGCGCGCTGCACGCTGACCGCCGACGGCCTCGACGGCGAATACGGCGTCACGGTGACCGTGACGAAGGTGGAGGGCGACACGGCCAGCTTCGACGTCCAGGTGGACCAGCAGCCGCAGGGCTGAGCGTTCGACAGGACCCGGGCCGTGGAGCAGCGCGCCGACCTGCTGGTCACCGACGCCGACCTCGTGGCCACCGTCGACGACGCCCGCCGGGAGCTCGCCGGCGGCTGGGTGGCCGTCACCGACGGGCGGATCAGCGGGGTCGGGGCAGGCACGGACCCGCGGCCGGACGCCGTCCGCACCCTCGACGCCCGCGGCTGCCTGGTGACGCCGGGGCTGGTCAACACCCACCACCACCTGTACCAGAACCTGACCCGCGCCTTCGCCCCCGCGCTGACCGGCGGGCTGTTCGAGTGGCTGGTCACGCTCTACCCGCTGTGGGCGCGGCTGGACGAGGAGGCGGCGTACGTCAGCGCCTACGTGGGCCTCGTCGAGCTGGCGCTGGGCGGCTGCACCACCTCGACCGACCACCTCTACATGCACCCGCGCGGCGCCGGTGACCTGATCGCGGCCGAGGTGGCCGCGGCGCGTGACCTCGGCATGCGCTTCCACCCGACCCGCGGCTCGATGTCGCTGTCGGTGAAGGACGGCGGGCTGCCGCCGGACGCCGTCGTCCAGGACGACGACGAGATCCTCGCCGACTCGACGCGGCTGGTCGAGGCCCACCACGACCGCTCGCCCGGGGCGATGACGCGGATCGCGCTCGCCCCGTGCTCGCCGTTCAGCGTCTCCACGTCGCTGATGGCCCGCACCGCCGAGCTGGCCGAGCAGCTCGACGTCCGGCTGCACACCCACCTGTGCGAGACGCAGGACGAGAACGCCTTCTGCCTCGAGCGCTTCGGCCGCCGGCCGGTGGAGTACCTAGCCGACGTCGGCTGGATGAGCGACCGCGTGTGGCTGGCGCACACCGTGTGGCCCAACGCCGGCGAGGTCGAGCGGCTCGGGGCGGCGCGGGTCGGGACGGCGCACTGCCCGTCGTCGAACATGATCCTCGGCAGCGGGCTGGCGCCGGTGGCGGAGCTGCGGGCGGCCGGCGCGCCGGTCGGGCTGGGCGTCGACGGCTCGGCGTCCGCGGACTCGGCGTCCCTGTGGCTGGAGGCCCGGACGGCGCTGCTGCAGGGCAAGCTGCGCGGCGGCGCGGCCACCATGTCTGCCCGGGACGCGCTGGAGATCGCGACCCGCGGCGGGGCGGCGGTGCTGGGGCGGGCCGGGGAGATCGGCCAGCTGTCGGTGGGGGCGTGCGGGGACCTGGTGGTGTGGCCGCTGACCGGAGTGGCGTTCGCCGGGGCGCTGTCGGACCCGGTCGAGGCCTGGCTGCGCTGCGGGCCGGTGGCGGCGCGGCACACCGTCGTCGCCGGGCGGCTCGTGGTCTCCGACGGCGTCCCCGTCCACGCGGGCCTCGACGAGCAGCTCGCCGTCCACCGCCGGGTCGCCGCCCGCATTCAGGGGGTCCCGGGCGTGGTTTAGCCCGAGAAAGCGCCGCGCTCGAGCCCGAAAAAGCTCCTAGAGGGCGGTGGTGACGGCCTCGAGGTCGTCGAGGGTGGCGTCCAGGTGCGGCGAGAGGCGCAGCACGGGCCCGGTCATCTCGCCGGGCGCCCGCTCGGGGCCGATCGCGGTGGTGACGATGCCGTGCTCCGCCAGCAGCCGCGTGCGGGTGGCGACGACGTCGACGCCGTCCGGCGGGCGCAGCGTGGTGATCGCCGTCGGCTCGTCCACCGGCTCGACGACCGCCCAGCCGTGCACGCCGTCGGCCAGCTCGCGGGTCGCCCGGCCCAGCGCGGCCAGCCGCTCGCGCACCCGGTCCGGGCCGGCCGCGAGGTGCTCGCCGACCGCGACGACCAGCCCGACCCGGCCGGCGACGTGCGCCTCCCCCGACTCGAACGCGCGCAGCGGCGGCACCCCTTCTGGCTCGGGCAGCACCGGCGTGAGCTGCCGGGCCAGCGAGGGCCGTACGCAGAGCACGCCCACCCCGCGCGGCCCGGCCAGCCACTTGCGGGACGGGAAGTAGACGACGTCGGCGCCGACGTCGACGTCGGCGTGCCCGAGGGACTGGGCGGCGTCGATCACCAGGGGGACGCCGGCCTCGCGGCAGAGGAACGCCACCTCGGCCGCGGGCTGGAGCACGCCGCGGTGGCTGCCGACGTGCGTGAGGTGGACGAACCGGGGCGGATCGGTGTCCAACAGGCGCTCGAGGCCGTCGACGTCGGCGCGGCCGAGCCCGTCCACCGGCATCGGCTCGGGGCGCAGGCCGAAGGCTCGCAGCTGGGCGACGTTGGGGGCGTACTCGCCGGGCAGGCAGGCCACCCGGCTCCCGGGCGGCAGCCGCCAGCCGGTCAGCAGCGCGATCAGGGCCGACTGTGCCGACTCGACGAACGCGACGTCCGCGGCGGCCATCCCGACCAGCCCGCCCAACACCGAGCGGCCCTGCTGCAGGAGGTCGTCGGCGGTCGCCTCGGCCACGTAGCCGCCGAGCTCGGCCTCGTGCCGCGCGTGGTGGGCGGCGGCGTCCAGCGCCCGGGAGCTCTGCCGGCTGCACGCCGCGCTGTCCAGGTGCCGCCCGGCCGGGCGGGGGCGGGCGGCGCGCCAGGAGTCGCCGAGGTCCTCGTGCGGGAGCTGCGCCACGGGTCCGACGCTAGGCGACGGGCGCCGGTCAGCTCTCCAGGACGCCCCGGGCGACCGAGTCGCCCGAGTGCGCGGGGTCGCCGTCGAGCGGTTCCACCGAGACGTCGACCACCGGGTACCGCCCGAGGTCGATCCCGTCGGGGAGGGGCAGGTCCGTCGTCCCCTCGCGGACCACGCCGACCGGGTACATGCCCTGGATGCCCTGGTCGATGAGCCACACCTCGTAGAAGCCGTCGTCGGGTGCGGGCGCGGTGAGGTCGACCTCCAGCAGCCGCTCGCCGTCCCGTTCGACGACCCGGGCGGTGCCCGATGCCGGCGCGTCGTCGAGCGGGTCGAGCGCCGTGGCGGCGACGACGCTGGCGTCGTCCCGGGTGGCCAGGACGACGGCGGTGGTGCCGGCGGCGACGACCAGCACGGCGGCGGCCGCGACGAGCAGCCGTGGCCTGACCGGCCGCCGGAGCGGGGTCACCGTGGCGGGCGGCGGCTCGGGTGCAGGCAGCAGCGGCGAGGCGACGACCTCGGGCCGCGGCCGGGCGGTCACGGAGGTCTGCGCGGCGATCGCGTCCCACACCGAGGGCGGCGGCGGGACCGAGCCGGACGGTGGGGCCAGCTCCGGCACCGCGAGGGCGTCGACCGGGCGCCGCAGGGACGCGACCTCCTGCCGGCACCGCGCGCAGCCGGCGAGGTGCTCGGCGTCCGCCGCGGGCAGTGGCTCGCGGAGGGCGGCCAGCGCGAGCTGCTCAGGCGTGCAGTGCTGCACCGTCCACCTCCAACCGCGTCCGCAGGCGTTCGAGTGTGCGCCGGATGTGGCTCTTGACCGTGCCCAGCGGCAGCCCGGTCCGGTCAGCGATCTGGGCGTGCGTGAGGTCCTCGTAGAACGCCAGCTCGATGATGCCGCGTTGCGGCTGGCCGATCTGGTCCAGCTCGCCGAGCAGCAGCACCCGGTCGGCGACGGCGGTGTCGATGGCTCCGGTGGGCGCGGGTGCGCCGGCGGCGGCGGCAGCGGCCTCGGCGGCGCGGCGCTGGCGGTCCAGCCGCTCCCAGGTGTCGGCGATCTTGTGCCGGCAGATGCCGACCAGCCAGGCGGGCAGCGGACCGCGGTCGGCGCGGTAGCCGGTCCGCCCCGTCCACGCCGAGACGAAGGTCTGCTGGGTGACGTCCTCGGCGTCCGGGCCGGGACCGAAGGCGCGCACCGCCATGCCGTGCACCTGGCCGGCCCACCGCTCGTACGCCCACGCCAGCGCCTGCTCGTCCCCGGCGGCGAAGCGCCGGGCCACCTCGTCGTCGTCCGGCTCGGCGGACCAGCGCAGGTCCTCGGTCGCCACGGGTCGCACGCTACCGAGTCGTGGGCCATGGAGCGCGACGCCGGTCACCGGACCGGCTCCGCGACGACCACCACGTTGTCCCGGTAGCGGCCGGAGTCCGCGAGGAACGGTCCGCCGCAGGTGACCAGCACCAGGCGGGGCGGTCCGCTGCGGGCGAACAGCGCTTCGGTCGGCAGCGCCTGCTTGCCGATCGACTCCCGGCCCACGACCCGCCATCTGCTCGTGGCGCCGTCCGCGTCGCCGACCAGCACCTCCGTGCCGACGGCGATCTCGCGGAGCGCGGCGAGCGCGCCCAGCCCCTGTTCGGCGTCGTCGACGTGCCCGGCCAGCACGGCGTTGCCCTCGCGTCCGGGCGGCGGTCCGAAGCGGTACCAGCCCGCCCGGGAGACGTCGGCCGGGATCTCCATCTGCCCATCGGGGGCGACCCCGACCGGGTCGACCGGGGCGTCGATCCCCAGGGCGGGGACGGTGAGCCGCACCGGCGCCGGGACGGCGTCGGCCTGGGCCGGTGCGGCGTCCCGGACGGCGACGGGGGGCACGGTGCCGTCCGGGACCACCGGCGCCGGCGGGATCCCGAGAACCTCGGCGACCGGTGCGCCCGCCGCCGCGTCCGGCCGGGCCAGCGCCCAGGCGGCCGGGGTTCCGACGGCCAGGGCGGCGCCCAGCACGGCGACGGCAGCGGCGGGTCGCACGGTCGTCGTCCTCAGGCCCGGGTGGCGACGAGCCGCCGGCCGGCGAGCACCGCGGCGGCGAGCCCGGTCAGCGCGACGCCGGCCAGCGGCAGCGGCAGGTCGTCGTCCACGAGGCCGCCGCTGCCGGCCGGCATGCCGGACGGCGCGGAGGACATGCCCGTCAGCGTCTGGACCGCGAGCTGGAAGCCGGCGTCCTGGGAGCCCCAGGCGTAGACGATCGTGGTCGCGCCCTCGGCCAGGTCGAGATCGGCCGGGCCGATGGCGACCGTCTCGGTGCCGGCCAGGGTGACGTCGGCGCTGACGGATCCGGCCGGCACGGTCAGGGACCGCTCGTCCGGGTTGGCCAGGCCCTGGATCACCGGCGTGCCGCCGGCGCGGACGTCGACGGCCGGGGCCGCGGCGGTGTGCCGGACGACGACTCGCGCCTGGCCGGCGGGGACCGGCGAGGTGTCGTTGACGAAGGGCGTGAGGACCGGGGCCCCGCCCTCGTCCAGGTGGGCGACCACGGTGGCGTTCGCGCCCGCGGGCACGGTCACGTCGTCGGCCTTGATGGCGGGCTCGGTGGTGGCCGGCTCGGAGCCCGCCGGGTAGACGGCCACGTCGTAGGAGCCGGCCGGCAGCTCCAGCGGGTCGGTGAGCGTGCCCGGCTGGAAGTCGGGGATCAGCTCCTGCCCGTTGGCGTAGACGTCGACGGGCGTGTTCGGAACGGCGTGCAGGATCGAGACGGTCGCGGTGTCCGCGGCCAGCGCCGGCGGAGCGCCGAGCACGAGCAGCGTGCCGACGGCGCCGGCGGCGAGCGCGACCGTGCGGGTCCGGGTCACAGGGGTTCCTTCCGGGTCGAGGGGGTCTGTCACCCGCCTCTTCCTCAGGGACCCGGGACCTGGATGCAGGCCGCCGTCCCGGCCCGGTCAGCCCACGATCGTGACGTCCTCGACGAACGCGGTCGGCAGCTGCGGGTTCGCGAAGTTGTCGACGTCGGCGACGGCCGCGGCGAACTCCGGGGAGGCGGCAGCGGCGGCGAAGGCCTCCTGGTCGTCGAAGTACAGGCTCGCCAGGCCGAGGAACGGCGGTTCGCCCTCCGGTGCGCCCGTGGCGTGCTGCTGCACGTAGCGGCGCACGCCGGGGACCTTGCCGACCAGCGGGCCGTGGGCCTCGCGCCAGTACCGAAGGGCCTCCTCGCGGGGCATGCCGTCCTTCTCGTACAGCACGAACGCAACGGTGAACACGGGCGTCCCTACCTCTCGGTCTCGGTGGCCGCACCACGCTAGGTCTTCGCGGGGCGCGCGACACCGGGCCGACGGCCGCCGTCCGGCCCGCCGTCGCGGCGTGCAGGGCCGCGGCTACCGGAGGATGCAGGCGGCCCTTCAGGACCCGGCGGGCACCGACAGGGAGAGGCCGAAGTCGCCGTCCGGGTCGGTCCACCAGGCGGTCATCCGCAGGCCGGCCGCGGCCAGCTCCCGTGCCACGCCGTCCCGGCGGAACTTCGCCGAGATCTCGGTGCGCATCTCCTCGCCGGCGGCGAACGGCACCTCGAGGTCGAGCTCGGCCACGCGGACCACCTGGTCGACCGAGGACCGCAGGCAGATCTCGATCCACTCGCACTCGGCGTCCCAGCGCGCGACGTGCGCGAACGCGTCGAGGTCGAAGTCGGCCTTGAGCTCGCGGTTGAGCACGGCGAGCACATTGCGGTTGAACTCCGCGGTCACGCCGTCGGCGTCGTCGTAGGCGCGGACCAGCCGGTCGACGTCCTTGACCAGGTCGGTGCCGAGCAGGAACGAGTCCCCCGGCCGCAGCGTGCCGGCCAGGTCGGCGAGGAACGCGGCCCGCTCGGCCGGCTCGAGGTTGCCGATCGTCGAGCCGAGGAACGCCACCATCCGCCGGCCGGCCCGCGGCAGCTCGCCCAGGTGCCGGGTGAAGTCGCCGACCACGCCCTCCACCTCGAGCCCCGGGTACTCCTCGACGAGCGCGGCGCCGGCCAGCTGCAGCACCGACGGGTCGACGTCGAAGGGCACGAACCGGCGCAGCGTGCCCGCCTCCCGCAGGGCGGTGAGCAGCAGCCGGGTCTTCTCCGACGTCCCGCTGCCCAGCTCGACCAGCACGTCGGCGCCGGACGCCGCGGCGATCTCGCCGGCCCGGGTGTCGAGGATCGCCCGCTCCGCCCGGGTCGGGTAGTACTCCGGCAGCCGGGTGATCCGGTCGAACAGCTCGCTGCCGCGCTCGTCGTAGAACCACCGCGGCGGCAGCGACTTCGGCGTCGCGGTCAGCCCGGCCAGCGCGTCGGCGCGCAGCTCGGCCGCCGCGTCGTCCGGATCGAGGTGGTACGTCAGCTGCACGGTCAGTCCTCCAGCGGGGTGAGCGAGACGCCGTCCGGCGTGACCTCGACCAGGTGCCGGTCGGGGACGTCGGTCCACGCCGGGTCGTCGTCCCACGGCTCGCTGGCCAGCGCGGTGCCGTCCTCGGTGATCAGGAACGACAGGGTGTCGCCCCAGGTCGTGGCCAGCAGCCGGGTGCCGTCGGTGGCCACCAGGTTCAGCCGCGCGACCGGGTCGCGGGCGGCCACCTCCAGCACCGTCCGGCCCATGACCTCGGCGCACCGGTCGAACACCATCGCGGCCAGCAGGGCGCTGTCGACGGTGGACTCCGGGTCCGGCGCCGGGTGCAGCACCGCCCGCTCGACCCGGCCGTTGTGCGAGAGCAGCCACCGGCCGGAGCTGAACGGGGCGACCGCGGACTCCTCGATCGGCATGCCCACGGTCGCCGACCGGACGGCGGCCAGCACGCAGCCCGACGAGATCACCGGCGCCAGCGACGCGAACGACGCGTCGCCCCACAGCGGCCGCGCCGAGCGCCAGCGCGCGGGCTCGCTGCGGCCGGGCACGTAGAACCCCACGCCCCAGCCGTCGGCGTTGAGCCTGCCGTAGCGCTGCCGCCGCGGCGCGTAGGACTGCACCAGCAGGGACGACGGCGGCTCCAGCACCAGCTCCGCGAGGGTCTTCGGCCGGCCGAGCCAGGCGAGGTGGCGGCACATGCTCAGGCGTCCCAGGCCAGCCGGATGCCGCTGAAGATCTGCCGGCGGATCGGGTGGTCCCAGTTGCGGAAGCTCGGCCGCAGGATCGACGGCGCGACGGCCCACGAGCCCCCGCGCAGCACCCGGTAGTCGCCGTCGAAGAACGGCTCGGAGTACTGCCGGTAGAGCATCGGCCGGAAGCCCGGCCAGGGCCGGAACGGCGACGACGTCCACTCCCAGACGTCGCCCATCAGCTGCTCGGCGCCGTACGCGGAGGCGCCCGCCGGGTAGGCGCCGACCGGCGCCGGCCGCAGCGCCGCACCGCCGAGGTTGGCCAGCGCGGGCGTCGGCTCGGCCGAGCCCCACGGGAAGCGGCGCCGGCGGCCGGTGGCGGGGTCCCACGCCGCGGCCTTCTCCCACTCGACCTCGGTGGGCAGCCGCGCTCCCGCCCAGGCGGCAGTGCCGGCTCCCGCCCAGGCGGCGTAGGCCTCGGCCTCGAAGAAGGTCACGTGCTGCACCGGCTCGTCCGGCGGCAGCTCCTCGACGATCCCGAATCTGGTGCGGGTGCCCTCCAGACCCCAGAACTTCGGGCGCTGCAGCCCGGCCTCCACCCGGTGCGCCCAGCCGCGGTCGGACCACCAGCGCCGGGTCGCGTACCCGCCGTCGGCGACGAATCTCGCGTACTCGGCGTTGGTGACCGGCACGCGCCCGATGCGGAAGGCCGGGACGTCCACCCGGTGCGCCGGTCGCTCGTTGTCCAGTGAGAACGGCTCGTCGGCGGCGTCCACGCCGAGCACGAACTCCCCGCCGGGGACGAGCACCGAGGTGCCGGCCACACCCGGCCGTCCTGGCGGCAGCGGCGCGCCGGAACCCAGCAGCGGCGGCCCCGACCGCAGCTGCAGGGTCTGCAGCATCGTCTCGTCGTGCTGCTGCTCGTGGCTGGCCACCATCGCGAAGTCGAACGGGTCGTCGTCCGAGCCCAGGTGCTCCAGCCGGTCGAGCACCCGGCCGCGCACCTCCCGGCAGAGCGCGCGTGCCTCCACCGGGGGCAGGAGCGGGAGCTTGTCCCGTACCGCCCGGGGGTGGGTGAACGCGTCGTAGAGCGCCTCGACCGACGGCGGCAGCAGTCCCTCCCGGCGGGCGTCGCCGCGGCGCAGCAGCCAGAGGTCCTCCTGCTGGCCGATGTGCGCGAGGTCCCACACCAGCGGGCTCATCAGCGGGTCGTGCTGGCGCAGCAGCTCGGGCTCGTCCTGGTCGGTGAGCGCCAGCGTGCGGTCGCGCGCACCGGCGAGCTGGTGCGCGAGGTCGTCGACGACGGTCATGCGGCCTCCGGGATCTCGGTGGCGGACAGCAGGGCGGCGACCGGGCCGCCCCGCTCGGCGGCGGACAGGACGGCGTCACCCGGGCTCGCGCCGCGCTCGGCCAGCGCGGCCAGCGCCTCGACCTCCGGCCGCAGCGGTGCGGGGACCCGGTCGAGCGCGGCCCCCAGGCAGCCGATGGCGGCCCGGCGCAGCACGGGGTCGGCCAGGCCGTCCCGCGCGGCGCGGTCCCACGCGCCGGCCGCCGGCTCCCCGGCCGCGGCGGCGAGGTCGGCGGCGACCGGGTCGTCGAGCAGGGTCGCGGTGACGGCGGCCAGGGCCGGCCACCACGGCTCGGGCGCGGCGTCGAGGTAGCGGATCTCGAGAAAGCCACGCGGCCGGACCGGCGGGAACAGCGTGGTCAGGTGGTAGTCGAGGTCCTCGGTGGTCGGACGGCGGCCGAGATCGGCCTCACCGGTGAGCCAGTCGGCGAAGGCGGTGCGGGTGCGCACCGGCCGCGCGCCGCCGTCGCCGTCGCGCACCAGCATCACCGGCGCGGACAGCGCGTACGCAGCCCATTCGCCGGCCGGGTCGCCCCGCCCGAGCAGCGGCCCGCACCGGGCCTGGTCGAGCTCGCCCCAGACGTGCTGCCGGCTCGACCGCCGGCCGGTCCGCCGTCCCGACAGCAGTGGCGAGCAGGCCGAGACCGCGATGAGGACCGGACCGAGCCGGTGGGCCAGTGCCACGCGCTCCCGCCAGCCGGACTCCGGGCCGGCGTCCAGGTTGAGCTGCAGGGACGCCGTCGACGTCATCATCGCCAGTCCGGCCGTGCGGCAGCCGACGGCGGTGAAGTGCTGCTCCATCGCCGCGTAGCGGGGGCCGGGGTGCACCCGCGCCGGCGGCCGCAGCGGATCGGTGCCGAGCAGCGCGACCCCGAGCCCGTCCTCGGCGAGGGCGGCGGCGAGCACGCGCCGGTCGGCGCGCAGGGCGGCCACCGCGGCGGCGACGTCGGCCAGCGGCGGACCGGAGAGCTCGACCTGCCCGCCGGGCTCGAGGGTCACCCGGCTGCCGCCGGGCAGCGGGCCGAGGGCGTCGACGACGGCGCGGATCCGCGGCCAGGTCACCCGGCGGCCGGGGGCGGCCAGGTCGACGAGGTGGCCCTCCAGCTCCAGGCCGACGGGGCCGACCGGTCTGGGCCGCAGCGCGGCCCGGGTGACGTGCTCGACCGCCTCGCCGAGGGCGGAGCGGAACGACGCGGGACACGTTCTCGGAACGGGGGCCACGGGGCCCCACCCCCTCCAGGTCCGGACCGGTCAACCTTCGACCGCGGGTCGGTGCGGGGGCGGCCCAGGTCGTGCGCGGCCGTCCTCGGCTAGCCATCCTCCCCCGCTCCGTCATGGGATCAAGCCCCTCTGACGGAAACAGTGGTCGAACCGTGTTCGGGAGAGGATCGGTCCGTGGATTCCTCGACCGACCGGGACCGGGACGCCGCCGGCCGGGCCCGCAACGCCCGGCCCCGCGACGCGCTGGGCCGGCCGCTGCCGTACGGCGCGGAGGGGGAGGAGCGGGCGCCGGAGGGCGTCGTCCGGACGCCGGACGCCGCGCTCGCCGAGGCGCAGGCGCTGCTCGACGCCGGCCGGCCCTTCCACGCGCACGAGGTGCTCGAGGACGCGTGGAAGAGCGCGCCGGAGGCCGAGCGGCAGCTGTGGCGCGGGCTGGCCCAGCTCGCCGTCGGCCTCACCCACGCCGCCCGCGGCAACACCAGGGGGGCGGCGACGCTGATCGAGCGCGGCGCCGGCAACCTCGCGCGCTACGCGGCCGATCCGCCGCACGGGATCGCCGTCGCGGCGCTCGTCCGCTGGGCGCAGGACGGCGGCACCGGCACCCCGCCGCGCCTTCGCCCGACTTCCGCCCCTCTGTGACGCGGAGCACACTGCGGGCATGGTCTCCGCGTCCACCGTCCCGAGCGCCGAGCGGATCCGCGAGCTGTGGGCGGTGGGCGACTACCAGCGCGTCGGCGTCCGTCTGGTGCCCGCAAGCGAACAGCTCGTCGCCGACCTGCAGGTCCGGCCGGGGGAGCGGTTGCTCGACGTCGGCGGCGGCACCGGCAACACCGCGCTGGCCGCCGCCCGGCGGGACGCCGACGTCCTCTGCACCGACATCGTCCCGGAGCTCCTGGAGCACGCGCGCCGGCGGGCGGAGCTGGAGGGGCTGTCCTTCGAGACCGAGATCGCCGACGCGCAGGACCTGCCGTACGAGGACGGCTCGTTCGACGTCGTCACCTCGACGATCGGCGTGGTCTTCGCCGCGGACGCCGACCGGGCCGCGGACGAGCTGGTGCGCGTGCTCCGGCCCGGCGGCCGGCTGGGGCTGACCTGCTGGGTGCCGCAGGCGCCCGGCGGCAAGCTGCTGGAGCTCATCCGCCGGCACGACCCCGGCGACCACCCCGGTGACCTGCTGCGCTGGGGCACCCGCGACGGCGTGGACCAGCTGCTCGGCCGGCGCGGGGTGAAGCTGCGCTACACCGAGCGCGCCGTCGACTTCACGGCGCCCTCGGTCGAGGTGCAGTGGCAGCGCTACGTCGACTGGTACGCCCCGGTGCGGGTGGCCTGGGAGCGGCTCGACGAGGCCGGCCGGACGGCGTTCCACGACGAGTTCGTCGACATGTGGGGCAGCTACAGCCGTGGCTCCCCCGGCGTCCTGGTGCCCAACACCTACCTGCAGGTGATCGGCGTCCGGCCCTGACCGAGGAGGACCCGTGCGCAGTTACGAGGCGGCCACCCGGATCGACGCGCCCGCGTCGGTCGTGTGGGAGATCCTCACCGACGTCGGCGGCTGGCGGGACTGGGAGTCCGGGGTCGACCGCGTCGACGGCCGGGTGGCGCTCGGCGAGCGGCTGACGATCTACGCGACCATGATCCGCACCCGGCCGTTCCCGGTGACCGTCGTCGAGCTGCGCCCGCCGGAGGCGATGCGCTGGCGCGGCGGGCTGCCGTTCGGGCTGGCGGTCATCGAGCGGACCTACTCCCTCGACGCCCAGGACGACGGCAGCACGGTGGTGACCGTCCGCGAGCAGCAGACCGGCCCGCTGTCCTTCCTCACCGAGCGCAGCACGCCGGACCTCAACCCCTCGTTCCGCCAGTTCTGCGCCGGCCTGAAGGTCCAGGCCGAGCGCCGGTCGGCGACCGGCGCCCGGCCCTGACGGCTCAGCGTCGTCCGGCGGCGACCGTTCCGCCGTTCCCGGCCCTGGCCAGCGGGAAGAACCGCAGGAAGACGGCGGCGGCGACGACGAGCACCAGTCCGTGGACCAGGCCGGTCTCGGTGGCGAACCAGTTGGTGCGGCCGGTGTCCTCGGTCAGCGGCTCCAGGACGTGGTACAGCGCGGCGTTCACGACGGCGTGCGCGAGCACCCCCGGCCACAGGCCCCAGCGCAGCTGCATGCCGGCCAGCACCGCGCCGAGCGCCGTCGTCCCCACGGTGAACCACAGCAGCGCCCACCACTCCGCGACGCCCGTCGGGGCGCCGCCGAGCACGAGTATCAGCGGCCAGTGGAAGGCCGACCAGATCAGCCCGCCGACCAGCACCACCGTGCGCGGGCCGGCGACCTCGGCCAGCCGGGTGACCAGCAGGCCGCGCCAGCCGACGTCCTCCCCGATCGCGAGCAGCACGTACGGCAGGACCAGGACGGTCAGGCCGAGCGGGACCATGACGTCGAGGCCCTCGGTGCGGAAGCCGCCGGCGCCGGTGGCCCAGACGATGCCTCCGGCGGTCAGCGCCGACAGCAGCGACCACGCCCAGGCGATGCCGAGGCTGCGCCAGGACGTCCGGCGGAAGCCGAAGCCGGGCCGGCGCAGCGAGCCGGTGGACAGCTTGGCGACGACGGCGGCGATGCCGGGGATCAGGGCCTGGCCGTACAGGGCGGCCTGGGCGAGCGGGGTGGCGTCCTCGACGGCGCGGACGTCGGCGTGCTCGGCGAGCGCGATCGTGGTCGTGGTGGCGGTGAGCGCCACGGTGGTGCCGAGGAAGACGCCGATCTCCTTCCACGGCGAGGTGCGGAGGGCCGGCGCGAGGGGAGGGGCCGGTTCGAGCTGGGTGGTCATGGCGGTTGGTTCTCCTGGGCTGGTCGGTGCGTTGTCGGCACGGACCGTCGGGGAGGGGGCTTGCCGGTGACTTGCCGCTCACTTCCGACCCGCGAGAGGCGGCGCTGCCGCGCCGGAGCCCCGGTGGGACCATGAGCAACGCCATGAGCACCGACACGACATCCGCCAGCTCCGACGTCACCGCCCTGGGCGAGCCCGCGACACCTCCGCGCGGCCCGGTCACCTCGGCGTCCTACTCGCTCACCGTCCGGCTGACCGCCGACGGCGACCCGGCCAGCATCGGCCGCATCGCCACCGCCGTGGGGTCCGCCGGCGGCGCGGTCACCGCCATCGACGTAGTAGACAGCCGCTCGGACGGGCTCACCGTCGACGTGACGTGCTCGGCGGCCGACGCGGCGCACTCCGAGGAGATGGTCGATGCGCTGCGCGCCGTCCCCGGGGTGAAGGTGCGCAAGGTCAGCGACCGGACGTTCCTGCTGCACCTCGGCGGCAAGCTGGAGGTCGCGTCGAAGGTGCCGCTCAAGACCCGCGACGACCTGTCGATGGCCTACACGCCCGGCGTCGCGCGGGTGTGCATGGCGCTGGCCGAGCACCCGGAGGACGTGCGCCGGCTGACCATCAAGGGCAACACGGTCGCCGTCGTCACCGACGGCTCGGCGGTGCTCGGCCTCGGCGACATCGGTCCGGGGGCGGCGCTGCCGGTCATGGAGGGCAAGGCCGTGCTGTTCAAGCGGTTCGCCGGCATCGACGCCTGGCCGATCTGCCTGGACACCCAGGACGTCGACGAGATCGTGCGCACCGTGGAGCTGCTCGCCCCCGGCTTCGGCGGCATCAACCTCGAGGACATCGCGGCGCCGCGCTGCTTCGAGATCGAGCGCCGGCTGCGGGACAAGCTCGACATCCCGGTCTTCCACGACGACCAGCACGGGACGGCGATCGTCGCGCTGGCCGCGCTGCGCAACGCACTGCGGGTGGTGGACAAGGAGCTCACCGAGGTCAAGGTGGTCGTCGCCGGCGGCGGCGCGGCGGGGACGGCGATCGTGTCGCTGCTGCTGGAGGCCGGCGTCGGGTCGGTGCTGGTCTGGGACCGCGAGGGCATCCTCTCGCCGGACGACCAGCGGCTCTCCGGCGCCAAGCTCGACCTGGCCCGCCGCACCAACCCGGCGTGCGAGCGCGGCGAGCTGCCGCAGGCGCTGCAGGGCGCCGACGTCTTCATCGGGGTCAGCGCGGGCAACGTGCTGTCGGCGGAAGACCTGGCGGCGATGGCCGATCGTGCGGTGGTCTTCCCGATGGCCAACCCGACGCCGGAGGTCGACCCCGTGCGGGCGCGGCAGTACGTGGAGATCGTCGCCTCGGGCCGCTCGGACCTGCCGAACCAGATCAACAACGTGCTGGCGTTCCCGGGCGTCTTCCGCGGCCTGCTCGACGCCCGGGCGACGGAGATCAGCACCGGGATGCTGCTGGCGGCGGCCGAGGCCCTGGCCGCCGTCGTCCGCGACGACCAGCTCAACGCCAACTACATCATCCCCAGCGTGTTCGACCCCGCCGTCACCAAGGCCGTCGCCGCGGCCGTCGCCGAGCAGGCCCGCCAGGAGCCCGGCGCGACCGCGGAGGTCACCGACCGCACCCGCCTCACCTGATGCACCCGATCGGGGCCGAAGTGGCCACTTCGGCCCCGATCCCAGGTATCAAGGGTCCGTGCCCGAGTTGCCCGAGGTGGAGGCCCTGACGGAGTTCCTCCGGGAGAACGCCGTCGGCCGGGTGGTGACCCGCGTCGACCTGGCCGCCGTCCAGGCGATCAAGACGTTCGACCCGCCGCTGAGCGCGCTCGGCGGGCTCGAGGTCACCGGCGTCGCCCGGCACGGCAAGTTCCTCGACCTCGACGTCTCCGGCGTGCACCTGGTCGTGCACCTGGCCCGCGCCGGCTGGCTGCACTGGCGCACCGGGCTGCCGCCCGCGCCGCCCAAGCCCGGCAAGGGCCCGCTGGCGCTGCGCGTGCACCTCGAGGACGGCAACGGCTTCGACCTCACCGAGCAGGGCACCCGCAAGGGCCTGGCCGTGTACGTGGTGCGCGACCCCGCCGAGGTCCCGGGCGTCGCCCGGCTCGGACCGGACGCGCTCGAGGTGCCGTTCGAGGACTTCGCCGCGCTGCTGCGCGGGCGCTCCGGCCAGCTCAAGGGCGCGCTCACCGACCAGACCCTGCTCGCCGGCATCGGCAACGCCTACTCCGACGAGATCCTGCACGCCGCCCGGCTGTCGCCGTTCAAGATGGCCGACAAGCTCAACGAGGACGAACTGGTCCGCCTCTACGAGGCGATGCGCGCCGAGCTCACCGAGGCCCTCGGCCGCCAGCTCGGCCAGAAGGCGGCGACGATGAAGGGCGAGAAACGTTCCGGGCTGCAGGTGCACGCCCGCACGGGGCTGCCGTGCCCGGTCTGCGGCGACACCGTCCGCGAGGTCAGCTTCGCCGACACCTCGCTGCAGTACTGCCCGACCTGCCAGACCGGCGGCAAGCCGCTGGCCGACCGCAGGCTCTCCAAGCTCTTGCGGTGAGCGAGGAACCGGCCCCGCTGCAGGGGCCCGCGCCGAGCGTGCGAGGCGTAGGGGGCAGCGGGGTCCTTCCCCTCGTCACCTTCGACCTGTTCAGCGCGCTGATCGACTCGCGGACCGGCGGGGCGGCCGCGCTCGGTGAGATCGCCCGCGCCCACGGCTGGGACGTCGCCGGCGAGGAGCTCTACGACCGGTGGGACGCGCACAACAAGGCCTCCCAGCGCGATCTGCGCACCTGGGTCCCGTTCGCCGAGCACTGCCGCCGCGCGCTGGCCGCGACCTATGTCGACCTGCGCCGGGCCGCGGACGCCGACGACGACACCGAGCGGCTGCTCGCCTCGGTCGCCGACTGGCCGCTCTGGCCCGACGTCGAGGCCGGCCTGCCGCTGGTCGCGGAGCGCTTCCGGGTCGGGGTGCTGTCCAACGTGGACGACGCCGTCTTCGCCCGCACGCGGGTCGCGCCGCTGGTGGACGACACCGCCGTCCTGACCTCGGAGCGGCTCCGGGCGTACAAGCCGGGGCCGGAGATCTACCGGGCCGCCCGCGACCGCGCCGGCGGGCGGCTCGTGCACGTCGCCACCTCGGCGCGCGACGTCCGCGGGGCACTGGAGGCGGGCATCGATGTCGTCCGGCTGCGCCGTCCCGGCCACCGGCTCGACCCGGACGGGCCGCAGCCCGACCGCGAGGCCGCGGATCTGCCTGCAGTACGGAAGGTTCTCGACCGCATCGGGGACTGACGGATCACAATTGCGCGGCCGGAAACGGTCCGGAAACCAGCCGAACCGTCGTCGGCCCTACGTTGTCGGAGCCCACCGACAGAGGGGACACGGCCATGGCCACCACTTCGTCCTCGTCCGAGACCGTCGTCGCCGAGGTCCGCCCCGGTGACTACGGCACCAAGGTCATCGCCGTCGAGCCGGGCGGGGCCGAGTTCGTCCCGCTGCGCGAGCGCCATGGCCGCCCGGCCCAGCTGCTGTGGACCTGGCTGTCCCCGAACCTCGAGTTCGCCACCGTGTTCCTCGGCGTCCTCGCCGTCGGGATCATCGGGCTGTCGTTCTGGCAGGCGGCCGCCGCCATCGTGCTGGGCACCGGCCTGGGCGCCGTCGGGCACGGGTTCCTCTCGGCGCGCGGCCCGTCGCACGGCGTGCCGCAGATGGTGCTCTCCCGCATCCCGTTCGGCTGGTTCGGCAACGCGCTGCCCGCCGGCCTGAACGCCGTGGTCGCCGGCGTCGGCTGGTTCGCGGTCAACAGTGTCAGCGGCGCCCTCGCGCTCAACGCGCTCACCGGGCTGCCGAAGTGGCTCAGCCTGCTCGTGGTCGTGGTCGCCCAGGTGGTCATCGCCTACTTCGGGCACAACCTGGTGCAGGTCTTCGAGCGGTACGCCGCGCCGGTCCTCGCGCTCATCTTCGCGGTCGCCTGCACCATCACCTTCGTCAAGGCCGACTACTCCGGGCCGGGGACGGGAGCCGGCATCGGCGGATTCCTCATCATCGTGGGGGCCACCTTCGGCTACACCGCCGGCTGGACGCCGTACGCCGCCGACTACACCCGCTACCTGCCGCCCGATGCCTCCCGGCTGCGCACCGGCCTGTTCGCGGGTCTCGGCGTCTTCCTCTCCGGCGTGATCCTCGAGCTGGCCGGAGCCGCGTCGGTCAGCGTCGCGCTCGACCTGGACAACCCCACCGGCGCCTTCACGTCCTACCTCGGCACCGTCGTCGGCGACCTCACGCTGCTCGCCATCACCCTCGGTGCGATCGCGGCCAACGCGATCAACGTCTACTCCGGCGCGCTGTCGTTCACCGCGATGGGCTTCCACCTGCCGCTGCGCACCGCCCGCGCGATCACCGCCGTCGCCTTCGGCGTCCTGGGGCTGGTCGTCGCGTTCGTGTTCCTCGACAACATCCAGGAGTACGAGAACTTCCTGCTGGTGATCAGCTACTGGATCGGCCCGTGGCTCGGCGTGGTGTTCGCCGACTGGGTGCTGCGCAGGGGACGCCAGGTCAGCGGCTTCCTGTTCGACCGCCGGCACCGCCCGCTGGCCGGCTGGCTGTCGATGCTGGTGGGCATGGTGCTCTCGGTGTGGCTGTTCGCCGACCAGACGCTCTACGTCGGCGTCGTCCCTGCGCGGTGGCCGTCCTTCGGCGACATCGCGTTCTTCGTCGGCTTCGTCATCGCCGCCGCGCTCTACGCAGGCATCCACTCCGCCGAGCGCGGCCGCGAGCCGGAGGAGGCGGTGCTGGTCACGCCGGAGGGCTGACCCGCTCGTGGTCGGACTGCGAGCCCACCGCCGTCCACCAGTCCTTGAGCTCCGGCGGGTCGAGCACGTCGACCCGGCCGCCGGGCTTCGGCACGACCACCGGGACGCCGGAGCGCTCGGCGGCCGCCAGGGTGCGCTGCACCGGCTCGGCCCAGCGGTGGAAGGCCAGGTTGAAGGTGGCCCAGTGGATGGGCAGCAGCACCCGGCCGCCGAGGTCGCCGTGGGCCCGCACCGCCTCCTCCGGGTTCATGTGGATCGCCTGCCACGCCTCGTTGTAGGCGCCGACCGGCAGCAGCGTCAGGTCGAACGGGCCGAGCCGCGCGCCGATCTCGGCGAACGCCGGCGTGTAGCCGGTGTCGCCGCCGAAGAAGACGCGGTGCCGCGGGCCGGCGATGGCCCAGGAGGCCCACAGCGTGGTGTCCCGGGCGAAGAACCGGCCGGAGAAGTGCCGGGCCTCGGTGCAGGTGAGGATGAGCCCGCCGATCGTGGTGCTGTCGTTCCAGTCCAGCTCGACGATCCGCTCCTCGGGCACGCCCCAGGTGCGCAGGTGCACGCCGATGCCGATCGGCACGACGAACGCAGCCGCCGACCGCGCCAGCAGCCAGCGCACCGTCGGCAGGTCCAGGTGGTCGTAGTGGTCGTGCGAGATGAGGACGACGTCCAGCGGCGGGAGCTCCTCGAGCGGCACCGGCGCCGGGTGCAGCCGGGTGGGCCCGAGCAGCGGGGACGGCGAGACCCGCTCGCCCCACACCGGGTCGACCAGCACCCGCTGCCCGTCGACCTCCAGCAGCGCGCTGGCGTGACCGAACCAGGTGACCGCCAGCTCGCCCGCCTCGGCCGGGAACTCGTCGCGGGTCAGCGGCACCGGGCCGCCGGGGTGCCCGTTGTGCCGCTGCTCGTGCCACTGCCGCAGCAGCCCGTCGCGGGCGTTCGCCGGCTTGAGCGCGGGCGTGGGCAGCGTGTTGTGGAACTTGCCGCCGAAGAAGTGGTCGGACCCGGTCACCGTCGGGCGCAGCCGGCGCTGGCTGGCACCCAGCGCCGTCGGCAGCCCCCAGGCGGCCCGGACGACCCAGCTGACCGGCAGGGCGAGGACGGCGGCGGCGACGGCCGTGCGGCGGAGTGCGGAAGCGACCACGCCGTCCAGCATCCCAGCCCGACGCGCCGAGCCGGGTCACCCGTGGGGGTGGCCCCGTGCAGGGGCCCGCCGCGAGCGTGTGAGCGGTGGGGGGCAAGGGGGTCCTTTTCACCGGAGAAAGGTGACCTCCTCCTCCGCGCCGTCCCAGACGACCGTGCTGCGGGCCGGCTCGGCGCGGGCCACCACCCGGCCACCCCGGAGCACCAGCGTGCGGCGTGCGACCAGCCGCAGCGCGTCGACGTCGGTGGGCGCGTCGAAGACGACCAGGTCGGCCGGGTCGCCGGCGCGCAGCCGGTTCTCGGGGCGGCCGAGCACCCGGGCCGGGTCGACGGTGATCATGTCGAGCAGCCGCGGCAGCTCGTCGGCGCCGCTCATGTGGCCGAGGTGGGCCAGCACGAACGCCGCCTGCAGCGGGTCGCCGTAGCCGAGCGGGTACCAGGGGTCCATCACCGAGTCGTGACCGATCGCGACATTGACGCCCGCCTCCTGCAGCTGCTTGACGCGGGTGTGCCCGCGCCGGATCGGGCCGGTGTCGAAGCGGCCCTGCAGCACGGCGTTGTCCAGCGGGTTGGTGACCATGTGCAGGCCGGCCCGGGCGATGTTGGCGATCAGCCGGGAGGCGTAGGCGGCGTTGTAGGAGTGCATCGCGGTCGTGTGCGAGGCGGTGACCCGGCCGGCCATGCCGCGGCGGATCGTCTCGGCGGCCATCACCTCCACGAAGCGGGAGTGGTCGTCGTCGGTCTCGTCGCAGTGGATGTCGACCCGCAGGCCGTGCTCGTCGGCGAGGGCGATCGCGAACTGCACCGAGGCGACGCCGTCCTCGCGGGTGAGTTCGTAGTGCGGAATGCCGCCCACGACGTCCGCGCCCAGCTCGACGGCCCGGCGCATGAGCTGCTGACCGTCCGGGAAGCCGAGGATGCCCTGCTGCGGGAAGGCGACCAGCTGCAGGTCGACCATCTCGCGGACCTCCTCGCGGAGCTCCACCAGGGCGCGCAGCGCGGTCAGCTCCGGATCGCAGACGTCGACGTGGCTGCGCACCGCCTGCACGCCGTTGGCCACCTGCCAGCGCAGAACACGCCGCACACGGGCCTGGACGTCCTCGACGGTCAGGTCCTTGACCCGCTCGGCCCAGACGGCGATGCCCTCGAACAGCGAGCCGCTGACGTTGGGCCGGGGCTGCCCGACCGTGAGGACGGCGTCGAGGTGGATGTGCGGCTCCACCAGCGGCGGTGTGACCAGCCGGCCGCCGAGGTCGATCGTCTCGCGCGCCTCCTGGCCCTCGGCGGCAACCAGCACACCGCCGTCGACCGCTATGTCCACCTTCGCGGGGCCCCCCGGGCCGGTGCTCCGGGGCAGGACGGCGTTGCGCAGCAGCAGGTCGATCACGCTGCCACCCTGGCAGCGCGGGGTGTCCTCCGTCGACGCTCGTGCCCTGCCTACCGCTGCGAGCAGGGCACGAGCGCCCCGGGATCAGCGGATGAGCCGCTCGACGAGCTCGGCGCCGAGGCCCACCTTCTCGTAGTGGGACCGGGCGAGCTCCAGGTAGTCGTAGGCGTCGAACGTCCCGTTCGGGTTGCCGTCCTCGTCCAGCCAGATCAGCGGGCCCGTGACGTTGAAGTGCACCCGCATCGGCTCGTCGGACTCGTAGGCGACCAGGGTGTGCGCCTCGCCGGGTGTCTCGTAGACGAACGCACCCCGCTCGGCGACCCAGTCGTGCTCGAGGTAGCCCCACTTGCCCGACAGCGTGTACGCGAACACCTGGTGCGGGTGGTAGTGCCGGTTGACCAGCCCGGCGGTGCGCGCCATGAGGACGTCGGCCCAGCGGTTCTGCTGCAGCGAGATCCACAGCGGCCGGCTGCCCACGGTCTCGGACAGCGGGATGTAGTAGCGGTCGTCGTCGGTCGCGCCGTCCGGGAGGTACACCTCGGGTGCGGCGTCCTTGCGGAACACCCGCTCGATCGGCTTGATGTCCCTCCAGAACTCGGTGCCCTGCTCGGTCGAGGTCATGACGGCTCCTTCGCGGGAGGACGGAACGGTCGAGGGTCACATCGTCGTCCTCGCCCGGCGACCGGGGCACCTCGACGGGCGACACCGGCGTCGCGGTGGGGCAGACTGTTGGCGTCGGCCAAATGCGCTCTCGGGAGGCGGCATGGTCCGTTCCGCGCAGGACCAGGCCCTGCTCCTGCTCGCCCGCGCGGTGATGGGCATCTCGACGCGGGCGGCCGAGCAGCTCGGCGACATCTCCGTGGTCCAGCTGCGCGCCCTCACCGTGCTGCGCGAGCTCGGCGCGGCGAACCTCGGGCAGCTGGCCGACGGCCTGGGCGTGACGGTCTCGACCACCAGCCGGCTGGTCGACCGCCTGGTCACCGCGGAGCTGGTCGAGCGCCGCACCTCACCGCGCACCCGCCGCGAGATCGAGCTGACGGTCAGCCCCGCGGGCGCCGTCACGCTCGACCGCTACGACGACCTGCGGCTGGACGGCCTGCGTGCGGGGCTGACCGGGCTGCCCGAGGAGCGGCGGGACGACGTCCTCGCCGCCCTGCTGGAGTTCGGCGCCGCGGCCTCGGCGCCGCACCCGATCCCAGCACCCCACCCGATCCCGGTTCCGGCCCCGTGACCGAGACGGCGTCGTCCCGGCCGGAGCCGGCCGACGAGGGCGGCGACCCGGCCTGCTGGCTGCACCGGGTCTGCCCCGCCTGCGGCCGGCTGGCCGACGAGGACCCACCGACCCGGTGCCCCGGCTGCGGCGCCGAGATCCCGGAGGCGTGAGCGTCAGGCCGCCGGGCGGGCCCGGGTGGAGACGTCGAAGTCGGTGAGCGCCCGCCGCAGCGCGACGCCGAGCCGGTCCGAGCGCACGTGCAGCTCGTCGCGCATGACCAGCGGCAGGCCGGTGCTCGCCATGCGGGCCTGCAGGGCGAGGTCCTCGGCCAGCACCCGCCCCTCGAACGCCACCTCCGCGGCCACCGCCGCCGGGTCGGGCAGCGGCCGGCCCGGCCCGGCGGAGAGCAGCAGGCACGAGTAGATGCGGGTGGAGTCGGCGTCCTCGGGCTGCAGCAGGAACAGGATCGTCGTCGTGGCGCCGGAGTCGAGGAAGTCCAGGCGCAGCCGCAGCTGGAACGGCGCCCGGTAGACGTACGTGGCCCGCCGCCGTTGCCGCAGCGGGCGCTCGCCCGTGGCGACGCCCGGGTCCGTCACGTTGTCGAACCACTGCTCCTGCACGCTCTCGAAGCCGCCGGGCTGCTCGGTGACCTCGTACGCCGGCACCTCGGCCCGGTCGGCGGCCCCGAACGTCGCGGCGTGCACGAACGGGAAGTGCGCGACGTCGAGGAAGTTGTCGGCCAGCGGGCCGGCCGGGCCGACCGAGCGCTCCGGAGTCAGCCAGCCGGCCACGAACCGGCGGTCGCCCGCCTCGGGCACCTCCAGGGGGACGTCGAGCGGTTCGGCCGGCGCCAGCCAGACCAGCCCGAGGCGCTCGTGCACCCCGAACGCGGGCGGATCGGCCACCAGGCCGTCGGAGGTGCGGCGCAGCATCCAGGTCCGTCCGAGCAGGCGGACCTGCAGCCAGCCGCCGGGGCGCAGCTCGCGGGAGAGCGCCACCGGGTGCCACGCGTGCTCCAGGGCGGCGTCGAGGTTGCCGAACACCCGCCCGGCCGGCGGCTCGGGCGGCGGCGCCGGCTCGGGGTCGACGCCGTCCTTCGCCGGGCAGCGCTCCGCCGTCGGGGCGGGGGCGATCCAGATCCAGCCGCCGCGCTCCTCGACCGCCCACGGCACCCGAAGGTCGGCCCGCGGGGGAGGCGTGCCGTCGGGGCCGAGGGAGGGGATCTCCACGCAGCGGCCCTCGGCGTCGAACCGCCAGCCGTGGTAGGGGCACTGCAGCCGGCCGTCGACGACGGTGGCGGCGGTGAGGGGGACGAGCCGGTGCGGGCAGCGGGCCGGGAAGGCGCTGACCTCCCCGCCCGGACGCAGCCGGACGACGACGTAGGACTGCCCGTCGGCGCCGACCGGGACCGGGGTGGTCCCGACGTCGGCGCCCCGGGCCACGGGGAACCAGGCGGTGGTCCTCTTCGCGAGAGCGGCCATGACGCATTGCAGCGTGCCCGCGTTCCCAGGCGGTTACGGCCGGCGGACGCTTGCGCAACGGTTCGGACTCACCGCTCTGCGCCAGGCGCGCGGCGGACTTACGGTGACGCCGATCACACAGCTACCGCACAGGAGGGCTGACCAGTGACAACACAGAACGACCGGCGCCTGCTGACGCCGGAGGAGTACCGGGAGGCGCAGAACTCCCCCGAGTTCGCCGAGCTGCGCCGGCGCTTCCGCAGCTTCGTCCTCCCGATGACCGTCGCGTTCCTGGCCTGGTACTTCTTCTACGTCCTCATGTCGACGTACGCCCCATCGGTCATGGAGACGCAGGTCTTCGGCAACGTGAACCTCGGGCTGCTGCTGGGCCTGGGGCAGTTCCTGTCGACGTTCGTCATCACCCAGCTCTACGTCCGCCACGCCGCCCGGTCGACCGACCCGATCGCCGACGACATGCGGCAGCGCCTCGACCACCACGAGTTCGCCGCCGGCTCGGACGAGGGGGCGGGCCGTGCCTGAGCTGCTCGCCGCCGAGGAGACGATCGGCAGCCCCGCGATCAACATCTCGATCTTCGGCGTCTTCGTCCTCATCACGCTGTTCATCACGTTCCGGGCCAGCCGGACCAATCGCAGCGCCGCGGACTACTACGCGGCCGGCCGCACGATCCACCCCACCCAGAACGGCCTGGCCATCGCCGGTGACTACCTGTCGGCCGCGTCCTTCCTCGGCATCGCCGGGGCCATCGCCGTGTACGGCTACGACGGCTTCCTCTACTCGATCGGCTTCCTGGTCGCCTGGCTGGTGGCGCTGCTGCTCGTCGCCGAGCTCATGCGCAACACCGCCCGGTTCACGATGGCCGACGTCCTGGCCTTCCGGATGCGCCAGCGACCGGTGCGGATGGCGGCCGCGATCTCGACCCTGGTCGTCTCGATCTTCTACCTGCTGGCGCAGATGTCCGGCGCCGGCGGCCTGGTCACCCTGCTGCTGGGCGTGACCGGCGAGGCGGCGCAGGCGATCGTCGTCATCCTGGTCGGCGCGCTGATGATCTTCTACGTGCTGGTCGGTGGCATGCGCGGCACCACCTACGTGCAGGTCATCAAGGCCACCCTGCTGCTCGCCGGCGCGCTGGTCATCACGCTGTGGGTGCTGGGCAAGTACGGCTTCAACCTCTCGTCGCTGCTCGGGGGCGCGACCGAGAGCGCCGGCGAGGGCGTGCTGAGCCCCGGCCAGCAGTACGGGCTGACCGACGTGTCGAAGCTGGACTTCATCTCGCTGGCGATCGCCCTCGTGCTCGGCACGGCGGGCCTGCCGCACGTTCTCATGCGCTTCTACACCGTGCCGACGGCGAAGGACGCCCGCCGCTCGGTGGTCTGGGCGATCTGGCTGATCGGCATCTTCTACCTGTTCAGCCTGGTGATCGGCTACGGCGCGGGTGCGCTGGTCGGGCCGGAGAGGGTCCTCGGCGCCCCGGGCGCGGTCAACGCGGCGGCGCCGCTGCTGGCGTTCGAGCTGGGCGGCACGGTGCTGCTCGGCATCATCGCCGGGGTCGCGTTCGCGACCATCCTGGCCGTGGTCGCCGGGCTGACGATCACCGCGTCGGCGTCCTTCGCCCATGACGTCTACGCGAACGTGATCAAGAAAGGTGAGGTGCCGCCCAACGGCGAGGTGAAGGTCGCCCGGGTCACCGCGATCGTCATCGGCGCGGTGGCGATCGGGCTCGGCATCCTCGCGCTGCAGGCCGGCCTCAACATCGCGTTCCTGGTCGCGCTCGCCTTCGCGATCGCCGCCTCGGCGAACCTGCCGACGATCCTCTACTCGCTGTTCTGGAAGCGGTTCACCACCCAGGGCGCGCTGTGGTCGATCTACGGCGGGCTGATCTCGTCCGTCGTCCTGATCATCTTCTCGCCGGTGGTCTCCGGTGCGCCGGTGAATCCCGCGACGGGCAAGTCCACCTCGATGATCCAGGACGTCGACTTCTCCTGGTTCCCGCTGAACAACCCGGGCCTGGTGTCGATCCCGCTGGCCTTCCTGCTCGGCTGGCTGGGGACCGTGCTGACCAAGGAGAGGGCCGACGAGGACAAGTGGGCCGAGCTCGAGGTCCGCTCGCTCACCGGGATCGGCGCGGAAAAGGCCGTCCCGCACTGAGGGCGGCGCCTGCCCGGGATCAGCTCAGCTGATCGCCGAGGGTCCTGGCTCACCGTGGGAGGTGAGCCAGGACCCTCTGGCGTGAGCCAGGACGTGGCGTTCCGAGCTCAGGTCAGCGCGTCCTTGGCCTTCTGCAGCAGGTTCTTCGTGTCGCTCTGCGGCGTGCCGTACAGGCGCGGGTCGCCGGGCGGCAGGATCGGGGCGTCGGCCGTCGCCTCGATCGGGCGGGCGCTGAACTGGCCGCGGCCGTCGAGGGCCGGGCCGGTCGCCCAGCGGCCGTTGGCCGCCTCGGGGCCGTCGGAGGCGTCGATGAAGACGTAGCCGAGGTCGCCGACCTCCTCCTCCAGCGGGAACGCCTCGGGGACGGGGATGTTCTCGAGGCGGTCCTCCTTGAGCTGCTCGATGGCGGCCAGCCACTGCTGCTGGTGGTAGTGGTCGCGGGTGAGCAGGAACCGGAGCAGGTCCTTCACGCCGGGGTCGTCGGTCATGTTGTAGAGCCGGGCCACCTGCAGCCGGCCCTGCATCTCGGCCGTGGCGTTGTAGTGGAAGTCCGCCATCAGGTTGCCGCTGGCGGTGACGTAGCCGCCGCTCCAGGGCAGCCCCATGCTGTCCTTGAAGTAGGCGCCGCCGCCGTTGACGATCGCGTGCTGCGGGTTGGTCTGCCCGTAGCCGGCAGCCGCCTCCTTGGTCCGGTCAGCGGAGTCCGGCTTGAGCGGGATGTGGTCCAACAGCCGGTCGATCATCGTCACGATCATCTCGACGTGCGCCAGCTCCTCGGTGCCGATGGCCAGCAGCATGTCCTTGTACTTGCCGGGGAGCCGGCAGTTCCAGCCTTGCAGCAGGTACTGGGTGGCGACCGTCATCTCGCCCCACTGACCGCCGAGGATCTCCTGCATCCGGCGGGCGAATGTCGGGTCGGGGCCGTCCGGCTTGGCTTCGTACTGCAGGGCGTGGGTGTGGGTGAACACGGACTCTCCTCGCGTCGACAGCGGCACCGCGGCGTGCGGTGTCGACGTAGATCTGCCCGGGGCGGTGGCCTCCCGGTGCCGAGCGCTGGCCCGCCGGTGCCAACCTTGCGCCGGCCGCGGAGTGCTCTTGCGGTGTTCCTGGCGCTTCTGCGGTGGTGCACGACCGCAAGAGCGGGTGGAACACCGCAGAGGCGGGCGCTGCTGGGGTCGAGTTCGTGCTCCTGGGGTCCTGCAGCACCCCGGAAGCGCGAGTTCCACCCTGGGAGTCGGCTAGTCGAACGGATTCGTGAGGACTGGGCGGGCCTGCAGCACGGTGAAGGTCACCGGGGGTCCGTCGGTGGTGGTGGTACCGGGGACGTCGGCGGGCGCACCACCGTCGACGGTGAAGGTGCCGCTCCAGGTGGTGGTGAGCGAGGCGGTGTAGGTGCCGGCGCGGTAGTCGTGGGTGATCGTCTGGTTGGGATAGGGACGGCCGGGGTCCGTGCTGGTCAGATCGGTGCCGTCGCCGGTGTGCCAGGTGTAGCCAGTGGCGTTGGCGGCGATGACGACGGTGAAACCGCGGATGTCGAGGGTAAAGGTCTGGGTGGTGGGGCTGTCGGTGTAGAAGATGACCGGCAGGCCGACCAGGCCGTTGCCGGGTGGCTGCTGGCGGGTGGACAGCTGCGGCAGCGGCAGGGTCCGGAAGTAGCGGTAGACCTCTCCCGGCGACGGCGGTGGATTCAGATCCGTCACGTCCACGCACGATGGACCCTCGTTGACCGTCGGCCCGTAGGGTGCGCCCACCGCGTCGCCAAGGGCCGGTGCCAGGCCGTCGATTTCCCGCCGGTCCTCCTGTACGAGCCGCTGGCTCAAGACGTAGTAGTAGGCGATCACCCGGCCGGGGACGGCAGGGCAGGTGAAGTCACCGGGTAGGCAGCCCCCTTCACGCGGGTCAGAGAATTGGCACGGGGTTAACAGCGTGTATGTCCGCAAGCTCGGTGCCCTGCTCGCGGCGCGGTTTGACTCTCCAGGTACGCCGCTAACACTGCTCGCAGTCAGACTCCCGGGCGCGAAGACGACCTCCGGTTCGGGTGGTTCGCAGAGGAGGCCCTCGCAGGCGATAGCGGGAACTGAAGCGATGACGCTCAGGCAGCACAGAGCCGTGAAGGTCAATAGAGCTCTGCGAGTCACGGCTGCTTGAAAAAGAGTTGGGTCACGATCCAGGCGCGATTCGTCGAACTCCACTCCATCGCTGCGGCACCTATGAGTACGGGAGCTGCTTCGGAGCCGCGACCAGGGACGGGAGCGCCGTCAGGCCCGCGGACCTCGACCGGTCCCTGGCTGACAGAAAAGCTGAACTCGGCAAGCGCCCCGTCGACAGCTGGCGTTGGCATGTCGATGACGGTGATTCCGCCGCCGTCGACGACGTAGCCCGCTGCTGCATCTTGATCCGCCCGATCCGCCAGGAACATGCATAGGCTGCAATCACGACTCAGATCACGGAGGGGTTGTCCGGATTCCGCATGCTGGTGCGTGACCAAGTCGAGGTAGTAGCGCAGCGCGGCTTCGGCGCCGGCGGCGTCTTGAGTGCGAGCTTCGTCGGGGACGGGGAAGTCCGGAGGACCCAAGGGTTCGAGCTCCGGCGACGCCGACGTCTCCGCCGCGCTCGGCAGGGTCTCGTTGGCCTGCTGCGGGCTGGAGCACCCGCTGACGAGCGCCGCCGATACGGCCAGTCCGGCCACGAGCCGCAGGGTCCACCGCCGCCGCACCGTCGTCCTCCCGTGGATGGTCACCGGTCCCGGGGAGACTACGCAGATCACTAACCCGACGGCGCCCGGGCTGTGGATACCCGCGCGAAGGGGTGAATCAGCGGTCCGGCAGCGCCACGATCAGCGTGAGCGAGGCGCCGTCGTCCTCCCAGACGATCCGGCCGCCGAGCTCGCGGGTCTGCCGCTGCACCGACCACAGCCCGAGACCGGTGAGGTCGACCGGCGGCCGCGGCGTCCGCAGGTGGTCGGCGATCCGGTCCGGACCGAGGCCCGCCTGGGTGAGCGCGATGTCCACCCAGCCCCGCCGCCGGCGCACGACCAGGCGCACCGGCGCCCCGCCGCCGTGCCGGTGGGCGTTCTCCAGCAGGTTGGTCACGATCCGCTGCACCCGCGCGTCGGCGACCGGCACCTCCCCGGCGTCCCCGCGCACCTCCACGGTCAGCTGGGACGACGGCAGGCCGGACGCCCCCAGCGACGCCAGCAGCACGTCCCGCAGCAGCCGGTTGCTCGGCGGACGCCGGGTTGCACCACCGGTGGCCGCGGCGGTCCGGAGCATCGAGGACAGGTGCTCGGCCTGCGCCTGCGCCAGCTCGAGCCACTCGCCCCGCTCGGAATCGCCGCCGTCCAGCCGGCCGAGCGCGGCCTCGAGCGCGGCCAGCGGACTGCGCATGTCGTGACACATGGCCCTGAGCAGGGCATCCTGCGGGGTGGGGACCTCGTCGGGCACGTGCGGCGCGCGATGCAGATGGGTCCGGAGCACGTGCGCGAGGTCGAGCAGCAGGCCTCGGGAACGCGTCGTCGCAGGCGTGTCGGCCGACAGGGTCATGGGCACCTCGTTGCGCGGATCCGGTGAGCAGCGCCGGGACGACGACGATCACCGGGAGAGACGTGGGAGACGACGCCGCCGCCGTTGCCTGGGGCGGGTCGCCGGTGGACGTGGTGGTCGTGGACGACCACCCGCTGTTCAGCCGCGGCTTGGCCCTCCTCCTGCACGGGGTCAGCGACGGGCGCATCCGCGTCGTCGGGACGACGGACGACGCCTCCGCCGCCGCCGCGCTCGTCCGCCGGCAGCACGCCGACGTCGCTCTGGTGGACCTGCACATGCCCCCGCCGGGCGGCGCGCGGGCGATCGCCGCGATCCGCCGGGCGGACCCCATGGTGCGGGTGGTCGCCCTCTCCGGACTGGCCGAGGCCGACGCCGCGCTGGAGGCGCTGCGGGCGGGCGCGGCCGGCTTCCTGCCGAAGACCGCGGACCCGGAGGCGCTGGTCCGCCCGCTGCTCGCCGTCCTCGACGGCTGGTCGGTGGTCCCCGAACCGCTGCTCCGCGAGCTGCTCGACGCCTCCGCCCCCACCGGCGACGAGGGCCTCGTCGCCCGGCTCACCAGCGACGAGCGCCGCCTGTGGCGGCTGGTCGCCGACGGCGCGAGCACCGTCGACATCGCCACGACGCTGCACGTCTCGGAGCGCACCGGGAAGCGGCTGGTCGCCAACCTGCTCCGCCGGCTCGGCGTCTCGACCCGCGTCGAGGCCGCCGCCCTCGCCGGCCGCGTCGGTCTGCCCGCGCGCGACCGGCTCGGCTGAGCCGCCCGAGACCCTCATCGCTGCGCGCCCTACCCTGAATCGGCCCGGCTAAGGTCCGCCGGGTGAGTTCACGGATCGTTCTGCTGGGCGCCACCGGCTACACCGGCGCCCGGACGGCGGAGGCCCTGGTCGCGCGGGGTGCCCGCCCGCTGCTCGCCGGCCGGAACGCGGACAAGCTGGCCGCCCTCGCCGCGCGCCTCGGCGGCCTGGAGACCGCCCGCGCCGACGTCACCGACCCCGCCGGCATCCGGGCGCTGCTCGAACCCGGCGACGTCCTCGTCACGACCGTCGGGCCGTTCCTGCAGCTGGGTGAGCCCGCCCTCGCCGCCGCCACCGACGCGGGCGCCGTCTACCTGGACTCCACCGGCGAGCCGCCGTTCGTGCGGCGGGTGTTCGAGGAGTTCGGCCCGCGCGCGGCGGCGACCGGCGCGACGCTCGTCACCGCCTTCGGCCTGGACTACGTGCCCGGCAACCTCGCCGGCGCGCTGGCGCTGCGCGAGGCCGGCGACCGCGCCCGCCGGATCGACGTCGGCTACAGCCTGCAGGGCGGCTCCGGCCAGGCGTTCTCGCGCGGCACGATGCTCTCGGCGATGGGCGTCTTCCTGGAGCCGGGGTTCGCGTTCACCGGCGGCCGGCTGACCACCGAGACCCCCGGCCGGCGCACCTGGCGCTTCGACGCCGGCGGGCGCAGCAGGCTGGGCCTCTCCATCGGCGGCTCCGAGCACTTCACGCTGCCCGCCCTCGCACCGGGCCTGCGGGAAGTCGCCGTCCACCTGGACTGGTTCGGCCCGGCGACCGCCGCGGCCAGCGCGCTGTCGCCGCTGCTGGGGCTGACCGCACGCATCCCCGGCGCCGCCGGAGCCGCCCAGCGGCTGGCGCAGGCGGTCGGCCGGCGCGTCGGCGAGGCCCCGTCGGAGGCCAGCGTCGCGCACGCCCGCACCGTCACCGTCGCCGAGGTCCGGGACGCCGGCGGCGACCTGGTCTCCCGCGTCGTCCTGACCGGCCCGGAGCCCTACGGCTTCACCGCCGCGATGCTGGCGTGGGGCGCGACGACGGCCGCCGACGGCGGCGTCCGTGCGACCGGAGCCGCGGGGCCGGTCCGGGCCTTCGGGCTCGACGAGCTGACCGCCGGCGCGGCCGAGGCCGGGCTCGTGCGCGCGTGACGCGCCTGGCCTGCGTCGACATCGGCTCCACGTACACCAAGGCCGCGCTGGTCGGCCTCCCGGACGGCGAGCTGCTCGCGACCGCCCAGTCCCCGACCACCCAGGACGACGTCGTCGCGGGGGTGCTCGCCGCCACGGCCGGCTGGGACGCGCCGGTCGTGGCCTGCTCCAGCGCCGGCGGGGGGCTGCGGCTCGCGGTCGTCGGCTACGAGGAGCTGATCAGCGCCGAGGCCGGGCACCGGGCGGCGCTCTCGGCGGGCGCCCGCGTCGTGCACGTGGCGGCCGGCCGGCTGGACGACGCCGCTCTGGCCAGGCTGCAGGAGGTGGCCCCCGACGTCGTCCTGCTGGTGGGCGGCACCGACGGCGGCGAGGCGGGTGTGCTGCGGCACAACGCGGCGGTGCTCGCGGCGGCGGACCGGTCCGTCCCGGTCGTCCTCGCCGGCAACGCCGCCGTCCGGGACGAGGTCGCCGCGATCCTGCGGGACGGCGGCCTCCCGGTCACCGAGGCCGGCAACGTGCTGCCCGACATCGGCCGGCTGGAGCCCGAGTCGGCGCGGACGGCGATCCGCGCGGTCTTCCTCGAGCACGTGATCGGCGGATCGCGGCTGTCGGCCGATCCGCGGCTGCGCACCTGGGTCCGGGCGGTGACGCCGGACGCCGTCCTCGAAGGGGTGGCCGTCCTGGCCGGGGCGGCGCCCGGCGGTGTCGTCGTCCTGGACGTCGGCGGCGCCACCACCGACGTCTACTCCGTCCCCGACCCGGACGCCGAGCAGGCCGCGCTGGAGCGGGAGGCCGTGGGCGTCCCGGCCCGGCGGCGCACCGTCGAGGGCGACCTGGGGGTGAGCGCGAGCGTGCACGACCTCCGGGCCGCCGCCCGCGCCGAGGCCCTCCCCGACCCCGGCGACGACCCGCTCGCGCTGGGCGAGGCGGCGGCGACCGTCGCGCTGCGCCGGCACCTGCGCGCGGAGGCCGCCTACGGTGCCGGCGGCGCGAGCGCGCGGTCGGCCCGCCTCGTCGTCCTCTCCGGTGGCGTCTTCCGCCACGCGGAAGCCGGCGCCGTCGAGGCGGTGGTCGAACGGATCGCCGCCGACGCCGGCGGTGCGGGCAGCGTGCTGGCCGGCAGCCAGGTGGTCCTCGACCGCCGCTACGTGCTGGCCGCCGCCGGCCTGCTCGCCCCCGACCACCCGGCCGCGGCCGAACGCCTGGTGGCCGGCCTCATCCCCTGAGCGTCGCCGCCCACCCGCCGTCGGATGCGGCGACGGCGAACCCCACGACCTCGTCGGCGGCCATGTCCACGGCCGCGTAGCCGCCGCTGCCCGCCCCGACGCACGCCACCACGGTGGCCAGGCCGGCCCGGCGCTGGAAGAACGACTGCCGCACCGTCCAGCCGACGACGGCGCGGCGCTGCAGCACCGCCTGCTCTCGCACGAGCCAGCCGCTGCGCACGCTGAACGTCGTCCCGCCGACCGCGTGGCCCAGCGAGGCGTACCGGCCCAGCCCGAGCGGCACCCCGAGCACGGTGAGGACGACGCCGGCGGCGAGCAGCCACCACCAGCCGAGGGCCGGCGTGGTGACCGCGCCGGCAACGGTGACCAGGACGCCGGATGCGAGCGCCCGCGCCACCCGCCGGCGCCGGGCGGCGAGAGGATGCCGGAGGAGCGGTCCGGGGTCCTCGGCCAGCCGGTGCGTGACCGCCAGAGCCTCGGATCGCGGGCCCAGCGGCAGCAGCTGCCCGCGCCGGGTGGCGTCGCCGAGCCCGGTCACCAGCGCGCTCGCCCGCGCCGCGCGGACCAGCCGCATGCCCAGGCCCTCGGCGAGCGTGACGCCGCGGATCCGGTCGATCTCCAGCTCGGTGTGCCGCCGGGTGACCAGCCCGCGGACGGCGATCAGCGAACCGCCACGCCGCACCAGCCGGAAGCCCCAGTTGACCACCGCGGCGCCGACCACCGCCCCGACGGCCAGCAGCACCAGCGCGCCCGCGATCGTGACGGTGACCACGCGGCCGTCGACGACGTCCGGGCCCGGCAGGTCGGGCCGGAGGCGCTCCGGCAGCTCGTCGAGGAGCCGGAAGAGCGCACCGACCGCCGCCAGCGGCAGGACCAGGTAGCTGCCGACCAGCGGCGCGTAGAGCAGCCAGCGGTTCTCGAACCGGGCGAACTCCTCCTCGACCGGCTCCGGCGGCGGCTCCGGGGCGTCGGGCACGGGCGCGGGCCGGCGGGTCAGCAGCCTCGTGCGCAGCCGGTCGCCCTCGGCCCGGGGGACGCCGTCGACGACGAGCTCCTCCTCCTTGCCCGCGACCGCGCCCGCGGCGGCGTCGATGCGCACCCGCACCAGGCCGAAGAGGCGGTGCAGGACCGGCGTCTCCACCTCGACGCCGCGGATGCGGTCGTTGGGCACCGTCCGCACCGACCGGGCCAGCAGGCCGCGGGTGACGACGACGGCGGTCGGCCCGTCGACGTAGCCGAAGCGCCACCACGACAGGGCCGCCGTGGCCAGGGAGACGAGGGTGACGCCGACGACGAGGGCGACGACGGCCGGCGTCCCGCCGTTGAACCCGACCGCCGCACCCAGGCCGATCGCCGCGGGGACGAACTGCCGCGCCTGCCGGAAGGTGACCGTGTGGACGAGCACGATCAGCGGCGACGTCCGCCGGCCCGGCGCCTCCGTCACGTCGCCTCGTCCCGGACCTGCTCCGCGCGCCGGGCGAGGTCCTCGGCGACCCGTTCGGCGACGCCGACCTCCAGGTGCGGCACCCGCACGGTGCCCTGCGACGACGCGGTGAGCACCGCGATCGACGCCAGCCCGAACAGCTGCTGCAGCACGCCGCGGGTGACGTCGACGGTCTGGATCCGCGCGATGGGCACCAGCGTCCACGTCCGGGTCAGCCATCCGGTGAGGGTGTAGACCGCCTCGTCGGTCACCTCCCAGCGGTGCACGCGGTAGCGGACGACCGGCCGCACCCCGATCGCCAGGACGGCGTAGAGCACCGCCAGCGCGGGCAGCAGCCGGCGCAGCAGCGGCAGCGGGCCGCCCTCGGCGGGCGCGAAGAGCAGGAAGGCGGCCACCAGGACCCCGGCGAACAGCGAGCCGAGGATCCCGCCGGTCACCCAGAGCCAGATCGCCGACCGGGACAGCGGCCAGGCCGGCTTCCGGACGGGGGCGGAGGTGCTGGTCATCGGCCCCATCCTCGCAGTGCCGCGCGGCGGCTCGGCCGCGGCGCGACGGCGCCTCAGGTGCCGGGCAGGGCCCCGATCTGCTGCAGGAGGCCGAGGGCGTCGTAGGCGGCCCACGCCTCGGCGATCCGGCCGTCGGCGATCCGGCCCATCCCGATTCCCTGCGCCTCGACCCGCCGTCCGGTCGGCGGGATGCCCTGGAACTCCCCGAGGTGGGTGCCGCGACCGACGAGCCGGACGACGACCCGGTCGCCCTCGGCGACGACGTCCTCGACGGTCTCCACCCAGTCGGGGAAGCCGGTCCGGAACATCGCGACGAGCTGCTGGTGCATCCGCCGGTCGGCCGGGCCGGGCAGTCCCGGGAAGTGCAGGACGTAGTCCGAGGCGAGCAGTTCCTCCGCCCGCGCCAGGTCCCCGGTGTTCACCACGCTGTCGAACCACCGCGTGTAGAGCGCCTTGTTGTCGTCGATGGACACGATGCCTCCCCGATCCGCCCGCGGGATGTCCCGTCCGGGACGTCCCGACCGTGCGGCGGCGGGGACGCCGGCACATCGGGAGTTCTCCCGATCAGGCCGGGACGAGGTCGTGCTGCATCGCGAACACGGTGGCGGCGGCGCGGGTGGAGACCCCGAGCTTCGCGTAGATGCGCTGGATGTGGTGGTCCGCCGTCTTCGGCGCCATGCCCAGCCGGCGGGCGATCTGCCGGGTGGTGAGGCCGTGGGCGAGCAGGACGAGCACCTCCGTCTCGCGGTCGGTGAGCCCCGCGACGTGCGCCGTCCGGCGGCTGGCGGAGACATGACCGGCGACCGCGAGCACGGCGTCGACCGCCGAGCCGTCCAGGGCTCCCCCACGCACCCCGTCCAGCAGTCCCCGCGCCGCGGCCTGCCTGGGGACCGGTGGCCGATGCGCGCGGGTCTCCGTCATCGCCTGGTACACGTCGGCCGCCGCAAGCAGCCGTGCGACGAGAGGCTGCGCGTCCGCCCGGCTGCCGCGGTGGTACCCCGAGCCGTCGAGCCGCTCGTGGTGGCTCGACGCCGTCGTGGCGAGCGACCGCAGGAATGGCGAGGGTTCCAGCACCCGCCCCGTGAGGTAGGCGTGCAACCGGACCTTCTCCCACTCGTCCCGGGTGAGCGGACCGGCCTTGTCCCAGACGGTGACGGGAACCGCGACGCGGCCGAGGTCGTGCACCAGGCCGGCCCGGCGGACGGCCGACACCTGCTGCGCCGGCAACCCGAGCCGCTCGGCGGCGGCGGCGGCGAGATCGGCGACGGCGCGTGAGTGCCCGGGCGTGTGGAAGGACTTGAGGTCGGTGAAGTCGGCCATCGCGGCGCAGGCGCGGTCGATCGCCGCGTCGTCCAGCACCGCTCTGCCGCCCGGCTCGGCGCCGATGGCCAGATCCCAGACCGACGGTCGGTCCAGCGGCTCCAGGATGTGTGCCGCGTGGGCGCAGAACGTGGCCGCCAGGCGCGGATCGAACCCGCCCCCGCCGCGCCGACGCACCACCTCCACCGCTGCAGGACGTCCGGCCGCGAAATGGACCGCGGCCGCGTCGCGCGCGATGTGCATGATCCGGGCCGGGAGCGCGATCTCCTCGCCGCGCAGGCCGGCGGGCATGCCGCGGCCGTCCCAGCGCTCGAAGACCTGGGTCAGCAACGCCTGGATCTCGGTGTCGATCCCGAGCTGTTCCGCGAGCATCCGGGCGACCTCGCAGTGCCCGAGCACGCCCTGGAGGAAGCGGCGGCGCGACGTCGCGCCGAACTCCGCCAGCCGCCGGAGGCGGGTCGGCACAGGCGACTCCGCCGCCACCTGCTGCACCATGACCCGCAGCGCCTCGACCGGTCGGCCGTAGAACGCCGGCGTGATGGCGGCGCTCGCCCGGATCTCGTCGCCGTAGAAGTGCGCCTGGGTGTGGGCGTCGGCGGTGCAGCCGATGAACCGCAGCAGCGACAGCGTGTGCGCCTGGTTGATCACTCGTGGCTCCGCGCCGGCGGCCTCGCCGAGCCGGACGGCGACCACCGCCGCGCGCAGGCCGTGCTCCAGGGGCTGGCCCATGCCGAGGTCGGTGGCCAGTGAGAGGGCGCCCAGGACCTCGGCCCGGCACACCGTGCCCACGACCGGCATCGTCGCACCGTCGTGCGCCGCGCGAGGTGGGGCGGGCGCCGTTGCAGAATGGACGGCGTGATGCCGCTGCAGGTCCCGACCGTGCCCGCCTCCGAACTGCCCGAGGACGCCGTCGTCCTCGACGTCCGCGAGGACGACGAGTGGGTGGCCGGCCACATCGAGGGCGCGACCCACATCCCGATGGGCGACGTCCCCGCCCGGCTCGACGACCTGCCCGAGGGCGAGCCCCTCTACGTGGCCTGCCGCGGCGGCGGCCGCTCGGCGCGGGTGGCCGCGTGGCTGAACCAGAACGGCTACGACGCGGTCAACGTCGGCGGCGGCATGGGGGAGTGGGAGGCGGCCGGCCGGCCCATGGTGAGCGAGACCGGCCAGCCCCCCTTCGTGCGCTGAGCCCCCGGGAACCCGCCGCACGTCGCGAGCCGGGTCTTTCGGCCCGCTGTGTGCTACCTATGCGTAGGCGGACGGTCACGCCGCGAACGTGACAGTGGGCTGATCGGGATGGGCGTCGCGGGCGGCCTCGTCCCGAGCCCGTCCGCGCTGATCGTGCTGCTCGCGTCGGTCGGTCTGGGGCGGACGGCCTTCGGCGTCGTCCTCGTGCTGGCCTACGGCGCGGGCATGGCGGCGACGCTGACCGCCGTCGGCCTCGTCCTGGTCCGGCTGCGCGACCGCCTCGAGCGGCGGGCGACGGCGCGACGCCGCGCGGCCCGGCTGGCCCCGTGTCCTGCCCGTGGCGACCGCCGCGCTCGTGCTGGTCGTGGGGGGGCTGGTGCCGGCCACCCGGGGTCTGGTCGCCGGGTGACCCGCGACCAGACCCCGGACGGTCAGGACTTCAGCTCGTACTCGGCGAAGCGCGAGCGCAGGTCCTTCTTGGAGAACTTGCCGACGCTGGTCTTGGGGACCTCGTCGATGAACTCGACGGCGTCGGGCAGCCACCACTTGGCCACCTTCGGCTTGAGGAACTCGAGGATCTCCTCCGCGCTGGACTCCTCGCCCTCCTTGAGGACGACGCAGGCCAGCGGCCGCTCGTCCCACTTCGGGTGCGGGATGCCGACGACCGCGGCCTCCTTCACCTTCGGGTGGCTCATGATCGCGTTCTCGAGGTCGACCGAGCTGATCCACTCGCCGCCGGACTTGATCAGGTCCTTGGTGCGGTCGGCGATGCGGATCGAGCCGTAGGCGTCCATGGCCGCGACGTCGCCGGTGCGCATCCAGCCGTCGTCGGTCGTGAGCGTCACGCCGGCGTCGGGGTTGTAGTAGTCCTTCGCGCACCACGGCCCGCGGACCTGCAGCTCGCCGGTGGCCTTGTCGTCCCACGGCTGCGGCTCCATCGAGTCCGCGTCGACGATGCGCGCCTCGACCCCGAGGAACGGGATGCCGGCGCGGGCGCGCTGGGTCGCCTTGGTCTCGTCGTCGGCGTCCTCGTAGCGCCTGGGCAGGATGCCGGACGACGCGACCGGGTGGGTCTCGGTCATGCCCCAGGCCTGCAGGATCGGCAGCCCGACCTGCTCGCGGTAGGCCTCCGACAGCGCCTTCGGCACCGCCGAGCCGCCGCAGCCGATGTCGCGGAGCTTGTGCGGCTTGCCGGCCAGGTGCGGCAGCACGCCCTGCCAGATGGTGGGCACGCCGGCGGTGAAGGTGACGCCCTCCTCGATGATCATCTTGGCCAGGGCCTCGGGCTGCATCATCGAGCCCGGCATGACGAGGGAGGCGCCCGCCGCCGGCGCGGCCTGGGCGATGCCCCACGCGTTGGCGTGGAACATCGGCACGACCGGCATCGCGACGTCGCGGATGCCCAGGCCGAACGCGTTCGGCGCGATCACGCCCATCGTGTGCAGCCACGTGGAGCGGTGGGAGTAGACGACGCCCTTGGGGTTGCCGGTGGTGCCGCTCGTGTAGCACATCGACGCGGCCCGGTTCTCGTCCTCGACGTGGAAGTCGACCGGCGAGGCGTCGGCGAGCAGCGTCTCGTAGTCCTGCACCCGCGGGTCGTCGGGGATCTCGTTGTCCCCGCCGTCGTCCATCACCACGACGTGCTGGATGGTCTTCATCGTGTCGATCAGCGGCCACAGCAGCGGCAGCACCGTGCGGTCGACGAAGACGACCTCGTCCTCGGCGTGGTTGGCGATGTAGGTCAGCTGCTCGGGGAAGAGCCGGATGTTCAGCGTGTGCAGCACCCGGCCGGTGGACGGCGCGGCGAAGTAGAGCTCCAGGTGGCGCTGGCTGTTCCAGCCGAACGTCCCGACCCGCCCGTCGGCGCTGATGCCCAGCGTGTCCAGCACGCCACCGAGCCGGCGGGTGCGATCCGCCCACTCCGCGTACGTGGAGCGGGTGATCCCGTCCGGCCCGTTGGTGACGATCGTCCCGTCGCCGTAGTGCTGCTCCACGTGCCGGAAGATCGCATCGATCGTGAGAGGAAAGTCCTGCATGAGCCCGCGCATGGCCGCATCGTGCCAGTGACCCGGCTCACGTTCCACCGCACCCCCGTTCCGCTTTCGGCGCCGGGAGCTGCACCGCTCCGGGCGCCCGGAGCGATCAGGTAGGCAGCTGGTAGTCGGCGTAGCGGCTGCGCAGGTCCTTCTTGGAGAACTTGCCGACGCTGGTCTTGGGCACCTCGTCGATGAACTCCACCGCGTCGGGCAGCCACCACTTGGCGACCAGCGGCCGGAGGTGCTCGAGGATCTCCTCCTCCGTCGCCGTCCGCCCGGGCTTGAGGACGACGCAGGCGAGCGGGCGCTCGTCCCACTTCGGGTGCGGGATGCCGACGACCGCGGCCTCCGCGACGGCGGGATGGCTCATGATCGCGTTCTCCAGGTCCACCGAGCTGATCCACTCGCCGCCGGACTTGATCAGGTCCTTCGTGCGGTCGGCGATGCGGATCGAGCCGTAGGCGTCCATCGCCGCGACGTCGCCGGTCCGCATCCAGCCGTCCTCGGTGGTCAGCGCGCCGGGGTTCTCGGGGTCGTGGTAGTCCTCCGCGCACCACGGGCCGCGCACCTGCAGCTCGCCGGTGACCGTGTCGTCCCAGGGCAGCTCCTCGGTGGTGCCCGGCTCGACGATGCGCGCCTCGACACCCAGGAGCGGGGTGCCGGCGCGGGCCCGCTGGGTCGCCTTGGCCTCCTCGTCGGCGTCGGCGAACCGGGGCGGCACCACCGCCAGCGACGCGACCGGCGAGGTCTCGGTCATGCCCCAGCCCTGCAGCAGCGGCAGCCCGACCTGCTCGCGGTAGGCCTCCGACAGCGACTTCGGCACGGCGGAGCCGCCGCAGGTGATCAGCCGCAGCCGGTGCTCGCGGCCGGCCAGGTGCGGCAGCGCACCCTGCCAGATGGTCGGGACGCCGGCGGTGAACGTCACGCCCTCGCTGACGATGAGGTCGGCCAGCGCCTCGGGCTGCATCATCGGCCCCGGGAAGACGAGGCTCGCCCCGGCGGCGGGGGCGGCGTAGGGGATGCCCCAGGCGTTCGCGTGGAACATCGGCACGATGGCCATGGCGACGTCCTTCGGGCTGAGCCCGAGCGCGTTGCCGCCGAGCACCGCCATGGTGTGCAGCCAGGTGGAGCGGTGGGAGTAGACGACGCCCTTGGGGTTGCCGGTGGTACCGCTCGTGTAGCACATCGACGCGGCCTGGTCCTCGTCGTCCACGGAGAAGTCGACGGGGGACGCCTCGGTGAGCAGGGTCTCGTAGTCCTGCACCCGCGGGTCGTCGGGGATCTCGTTGTTGCCGCCGTCGTCCATGACGACGACGTGGTGGACGGTCTTCATGGTGTCGATCAGCGGCCACAGCAGCGGCAGCAGGCTGCGGTCGACGAAGACGACCTCGTCCTCGGCGTGGTTGGCGATGTAGGTCAGCTGCTCGGGGAAGAGCCGGATGTTCAGCGTGTGCAGCACCCGGCCGGTGCAGGGCGCCGCGAAGTAGAGCTCCATGTGACGGGCGGAGTTCCATGCGAACGTCCCCACCCGGCCGTCGGCGCTGATGCCGAGGGTGTCGAGGACCCCGCCCAGCCGCCGGGTCCGGTGCGCCCACTCCGCGTACGTCATCCGGCTGAGCCCGTTCGGCCCGTTGGACGCCACCGTCGCGTCGCCGAAGTGCCGCTCGACGTGCCGGAAGATGCCGTCGATCGTCAGGGGGTACCGCTGCATCCGCCCACGCATGGCGGAATGGTGCCAGCCACCTCGCCCGCGATCCACGGGCTCGGTCGCCGCGGTCAGCCGTATCAGCGGCGCAGCTCGCGCAGCGCGTCCGCGCCCACCCACCGGGCACCGCGACCGCCCTCGCGCAGCGCCAGGGCGGTCTCGACGGCGCGGGCGCGCAGCGCGGGGTTCCGCTTGCCGATCTGGCGCAGCGCCCAGCTCGCCCCCTTGCGGACGACGGGGCGCTCGTCGTCCCCCCGTTCCGCGACGGCGTGCAGGAACGCCTCGAACCGGTCGTCGTCCGCCCGTTTGTCCGACACGGCGAGGCCGGCCATGACCGCGAAGCCGGCGCGCTTCACGTACGGCTCCGGCCGCGCGCTCCACTCCAGTGCCTTGTCCCACGCGAACGGGGTGTGGCGGACGAGGTTCTGGCAGACCTGGTCGCAGAGGTCCCACGACCGGAAGTCGGCGGCCCACGCGTCGAGCTGGTCGGCGTCGGCGGCGGCCGGCTCCTCGACCAGGCCGGCCAGGAGCCGGGCCTCGTGGATCCCGGACGCCCACAGCCCGGCGGCCAGCTCGTGCGAGCGGCCCAGCTCCTTCGCCAGCACCCGCAGCTCGGCGACGGTGACGCCGAGCGCGGCGCCGCCGCCGATGCCGTAGCGGGCCATCCCCGGCAGCCGCGACGGGTCGGCCAGCGCCCGCAGCCGGTCCAGGACGGCGTCGGTCACCGCGTGAGGACGACGGGCAGGTCGGCCAGGCCGCGGATCACGAACTCCGGACGACGCCGCGCGGGCCGGTCCAGCTCCAGCCGCGACGTGCGGGAGAGCAGCGCGCCGAAGGAGGCCTGCAGCTCCACGCGGGCCAGCGGTGCGCCGATGCAGAAGTGGATGCCCGCACCGAAGGAGATGTGCGGGTTGTCGGTGCGGCCGACGTCGAGGGTGTCGGGCTCGGCGAACACCGCCGGGTCGCGGTTGGCCGCCCCGAGCAGCGCGGCGATCTTCTGCCCGGCCGCCACGGTGACCCCGCCGATCTCGACGTCCTCCGTGGCGGTGCGCTCGAACAGCTGCAGCGGCGAGTCGAAGCGCATGAGCTCCTCGATCGCGGTGGGCAGCAGGCCGGGGTCGTCGCGCAGCCGCTGCATCTGGTCGGGGTGCTCGAGCAGCGCGAGCAGGCCGTTGCCGGAGACGTTGACCGTCGCCTCGTGTCCGGCGTTGAGCAGCAGGATGCACGTGGTGACCAGCTCGTCCTCGCTGAGCCGGTCGCCGTCGGAGTCGCGCACCGACACCAGGTGGCTGATCAGGTCGTCGCCGAGGTGCTTGCGCCGGTCGGCGGCCAACGCGCGCAGGTACTCGACGAACTCGGCGGCGGCCTGCTCGGCGGCGTCCTCCACCGCCGTCGTCCGCCCGTACTCGTACATCTTGACGATCGCGTTCGACCAGGGCCGCAGGCTCGGGCGGTCGACGTCGGGCACCCCCAGCAGCTCGGCGATCACCGCGACCGGCAGGTGCTCGGCCATCCCCGACAGGACGTCGACCGGCTCGGCCCCGGCGGAGCGCTCGACCAGCCCGTCGACGAGGTTGCCGGCCAGCTCCTCGACCCACGGCCGCAGCCGCTTCACGTGCCCGCGGGCGAACGCGGAGCTGACCAGCCGGCGCAGCCGGGTGTGCTCCGGCGGCTCCACCTCGAGGATCGCGTTGCGGTGGATCAGGTTGAACTGGCCGAACCGCTCGGCCGGCTCCTTGTCGCGCCAGATCCGGCCCAGCCGGCGGTCCCGCAGGACGGCGTTGGCCTCCGCGTGCGTGAACGCCAGCCACAGCTGCAGCCCCTCGTGCCACTGCACCGGGGCGACCGCGCGGGCCCGCGCGAAGGCCGGGTACGGATCGGCCACCACCGCCGGGTCGGTGAGGTCGAGCGGAGCGGCAACCTCGGTCACGGAGGGCAGCGTAGGTGGCAAGGTCACCGCCGTGACCCTCGCTCGAGCGGTGAACGCCTGGGGTGCGACGGACGACGACCTGCGCCGTCCGCTGCCCTGCGACCGGGTGCTGCCGGACGCCGACGTGGTGCTGCACCGGGCGGTGGACGTCGCCGCGCCTCCAGAGCTGGTCTTCCGCTGGCTGTGCCAGCTGCGAGCGGCGCCGTACTCCTACGACGTCGTCGACAACCTCGGCCGCCGCAGCCCGCAGCGGCTCACCCCCGGGCTCGACCGGCTGGCCGTCGGCCAGCCGGCCATGCGGGTCTTCCGCGTGGTCTGCTTCGAGCGGCCCGAGCACCTCACCGTCGACCACCGCGGCGTCTTCGGCCGGGTCGCGGTCACCTACGCGGTCTCGCCGCGGGACGGCGGGGCGCACCTGCTCATGCGCATCCGGTGGACACCGCCGGCGCTGCCGCTGCCGACATCGCTGACCGTCCGCGCGATGGCGCTGGGCGACCTGGTGATGGCCCGCCGCCAGCTGCGCAACCTCCAGCGGCTCGCCGAGCGGGATGCGGCCGCCGTCGCAGGGTCCCGCCCGAGCCTGCGGGGGTCGGGGGGCGAGGGGGTCGTCTAACTAGGCTCGGCGCATGGCTCGCTCCGCAACCAAGCGCCGTTCCGCCGCCCCGCAGGTCGCCGAAGGCGGGATCAATCCCAAGGCGCCCTGCCCCTGCGGCTCCGGTCGGCGCTACAAGCACTGCCACGGCTCCGGCTACGCGCCGCCGGTGGCCCGCCCGTTCGAGGGCCTGCCGGGCGAGCCGCACTGGGTCGCCCTCCGTGAGCTGGTGCCCGCCGCGACGGCTCCGCTGAGGACCGCCGACGGCCGCGACGTCACGCTCGCCAGCGTCCTCCCCGGCGGGGCACCCGCCCTCGTGCGCGCGAACGGCGAGATCCTGCTCGGCGTCCAGCTGCCCGCCTCCTCCGACGACGTCAGCCGCGACCTGGGGACGGCGCTCGCGGCCGCGCTGGAGGCGCCGGCCGGCGCCCCGGTCGACCCGGGCCCGGTGGGCGCCGCCGGGTCGGCCGGGCCGCGGCTGCAGGAGGTGCTCGACCTCACCGCACCGCTCGAGGTCACGGTGCACCCGGACTTCGGCTTCTGGCTCGAGGGCACCGACGCCGGACCCGCCGCGATGGCCGGCCTCGAGCAGGCCAACGCGGCGGTGCTGCCGACCGAACGGCTCGACGGCCTCGGCGCCGCGTACTGGGTGCGGCCCGGCAGCGAGCGCGCCCACCTGCGCTGGGTGCGCCCCGAGGACGAGGAGCCGCTGCTCGACGCCCTCGCCCGCCTGCGCGCCGCCGAGGAGCTGACCCTCGGCGAGGGCACCCGCTACGCCGGGGCCTTCCGCGCGCACGGTCTCGTCGTCCCGGTGTGGGACCTGCCCGCCGACGCCCCGGCGGCCGACTGGACCGGCCCGGCGACCGAGTTCCAGACCCGCCTCGAGCAGGCCCTGGCGGTCCCGGAACCGCTCAGCGCCGACGAGCGTCGCGCCCGGGCCGGTCTGCTCTCCCGACAGGTGACCCTGCGCTGAGCTGCGGAGGTTCGACCGCGGGTGGAGACTGACCGCGCCATGTGAGCCCAGCGAGATGCGAAGGGGGGCTCAGATGACGAGCGCGTTACCCGATCGTGACATCTCAATCTGCTCGGTTGGGCTTGACGTATACCCCTTGTTAACGCTCACACTGACCCCGCTCGCGACGAGCGGGCCTGAGCGCCCCAGCGGCGGCAGAGATCTCGAAGAGGAGATGAGCAGGTGAGCAAGAAGCTCAGGTTGAGCGCCCTGGGCGCGACGCTGGCGCTGGGTCTGGTGGCCTGTGGCGGCAGCGGCGCCGGTGGCAGCTCGAGCGCGGGCGACGCCAACGCCAACCCGGAGGACCAGACGATCGGCGTCTCGATGCCGACGCAGACCTCCGAGCGATGGATCGCCGACGGCAACTCCGTGAAGGAGCAGCTGGAGGACAAGGGCTACACGGTCGAGCTGCAGTACGCGAACGACGACATCCCCACCCAGTCCCAGCAGGTGGACCAGATGATCACGCAGGGCGCTGACCTGCTCATCATCGCCGCGATCGACGGCACCGCGCTGTCGAGCCAGCTGCAGGCCGCGGCCGACGCGGGCATCCCGGTCATCTCGTACGACCGGCTGATCCGCGACAGCGAGAACGTCGACTTCTACGTCAGCTTCGACAACTTCGCGGTCGGCGTCGCGCAGGGCAACGCGCTGCTCACCGGCCTGGGCATCGCCAACGACGAGAACCCGGGCGGCACCGCGACCGGTCCGTTCAACGTCGAGCTGTTCGCCGGCTCGCTGGACGACAACAACGCGCACTTCTTCTTCGACGGCGCGATGTCGGTCCTCCAGCCGAAGATCGACGACGGCACGCTGGTCGTGAAGTCGGGCCAGACCGACATCGAGCAGTGCGCGATCCTGCGCTGGCAGCAGGAGACCGCCCAGAAGCGCATGGAGGACCTGCTCACCTCGGCCTACAGCGACGGCTCCACGGTCAACGGCGTCCTCTCGGCCTACGACGGTCTGTCCCGCGGCATCATCACCGCCCTGCAGAACGCCGGCTACGGCCCGAACCTCGACTCGCAGCCCAAGCCGATGCCCGTGGTCACGGGTCAGGACGCCGAGATCGCCTCGGTCAAGCTGATCAACGACGGTGTCCAGAGCTCCACGATCTTCAAGGACACCCGTCTCCTGGCCGAGCAGGCCGTCGTCGCTGCCGAGGCCTTCCTCAAGGGCGGCGAGCCCGAGGCGAACGACACCGAGACGTACGACAACGGTGTCAAGGTCGTCCCGTCCTACCTGCTGCCGGTCGTGACCGTCTTCAAGGACGACATCCAGAAGGAACTGATCGACACCGGCTACTGGACGGCCGACGAGGTCGCCTCCGGTCAGTCCGACTGACCGACAACCCCCGAGTCCCGGCCGGGCCCGGCAGCAGCGATGGCGCTGCCGGGCCTGGCCGGCACCAGCTTTCCGGGTCCGCTCGCCACGTCCGCCGGACGGGGCCATGCTGACTTCCACACAGTTCCCACACAGCGCGCCAGAGCGAGGACGACGGAGTCCATGGACGACCACATCCTGGAGATGCGCGGCATCACCAAGACCTTCCCCGGCGTGAAGGCGCTGGAGAACGTCAACCTCTCGGTCCAGCGGGGCGAGATCCACGCGATCTGCGGAGAGAACGGCGCCGGCAAGTCGACGCTGATGAAGGTGCTCTCCGGCGTCTACCCGACCGGCAGCTACGACGGCGAGATCATCTACGACGGGCAGTCGGTCCACTTCTCCGGCATCCGCGACAGCGAGCACGTCGGCATCGTGATCATCCACCAGGAGCTCGCCCTGGTGCCCTACCTCTCGATCGCCGAGAACATCTACCTGGGCAACGAGCGCAGGGGTCGCGGCGGCCTGATCGACTGGAACAAGGCCAACGCCGACGCCGCCGCGCTGCTCAAGCAGGTCGGCCTCGACGAGAACCCGGTCACGCCGGTCGGCCAGCTCGGCGTCGGCAAGCAGCAGCTGGTCGAGATCGCCAAGGCGCTCTCCAAGGACGTCCGCCTGCTGATCCTCGACGAGCCGACGGCGGCGCTGAACGACAACGACTCCGCCCACCTGCTCGACCTGCTGCGCCGGCTCCGCGAGCAGGGCATCACCTCCATCATGATCTCGCACAAGCTGAACGAGATCACCGCGGTCTCCGACAACGTCACCGTCATCCGCGACGGGAAGACCGTCGAGACGCTGAACCTCCATCGCGGTGAGGTCACCCAGGAGCGGATCATCCGCGGGATGGTCGGCCGTGACCTGGAGAGCTTCTACCCTCACCGCGAATCCCACCCCGGCGAGGAAGTGCTCCGGGTCGAGGACTGGACCGTCTGGCACCCGACGCAGGACCGCAAGATCGTCGACGGTGCCAACTTCACCGTCCGCGCCGGGGAGGTGGTCGGCATCGCCGGACTCATGGGCGCCGGGCGCACGGAACTGGCGATGAGCATCTTCGGCCGCTCGTACGGGCGGAACATCTCCGGCCGGGTCTTCGTGCACGGCAAGGAGGTCCGGGCGCGCAACGTGGCCGACGCCATCGACGCGGGCATCGCCTACGCCACCGAGGACCGCAAGCGGTACGGCCTCAACCTCATCGAGGACATCCGCCGCAACGTCTCCGCCGCCGCGCTGAAGAAGCTCGCCGGTGGCGGCTGGGTCAACGGCAACGAGGAGATCAAGGTCGCCGAGGGCTACCGCAAGGAGATGAACATCAAGGCGCCCAGCGTGCTGTCGATCGTCGGAAAGCTCTCCGGCGGCAACCAGCAGAAGGTCGTCCTGTCCAAGTGGCTGTTCACCGATCCGGATGTGCTCATCCTCGACGAGCCGACCCGGGGTATCGACGTGGGCGCCAAGTACGAGATCTACACGATCGTCAACCGGCTGGTGGCGGCCGGGAAGGGCGTGCTCGTCATCTCGTCGGAGCTGCCCGAGCTGCTCGGCATCTGCGACCGCATCTACACACTGTCGGCCGGCCGCATCACAGGCGAGATGCCGGTCGCCGACGCCACGCAGGAGAGCCTCATGGCGCTCATGACCAAGGAGAGGGAGCTCGCCGCATGACCAGGACCGCGCCGCCGCCGGCGGAAGAGACCTCGTCCGCGACCGAGACCGCGCAGGCCGCTGCGCTGCACACGGGCACCAGTGACGTCCGGGCGCTGTTCACCCGCAACCTGCGGCAGAGCGGCATCTACATCGCGTTCGTCGTCATCATCGCGCTGTTCGCGATCCTCACCGGCGGCACGCTGCTGTCGCCCGGGAACATCACGAACATCGTCCTGCAGTACTCCTACATCCTGATCCTGGCCATCGGCATGGTCATGATCATCATCGCCGGGCACATCGACCTCTCGGTGGGCTCCGTGGTGGCGCTGACCGGCGCGACCTCCGCGGTGATCGTGATCCGCCAGGGGATGCCCTGGTGGGCCGGCATCCTCGCCGCGCTCGGCGTGGGCCTGCTCGTGGGTTTCTGGCAGGGCTTCTGGGTGGCCTACGTCGGCATCCCGGCGTTCATCGTGACCCTCGCCGGCATGCTGCTGTTCCGCGGCCTGACCCTGCAGGTGCTGGACAACATCTCGCTCTCGCCGTTCCCGAGCGAGTACAGCAAGATCGCCAGTGGCTTCCTCAACGGGCTCATCGGCGGCAACGGCTACGACGCCTTCACGCTGCTCATCGGCGCGCTCGCGGTCGTGGGTTACGCCTTCAGCACCTTCCGAACCCGCGTCGCCCGGATCAAGTACCAGCAGCCGGTGGAGTCCTTCCCGCTGTTCGTGGCCCGGATCGTCCTGGTCGGTGCCGTGGTCATGGCCTTCGCCTGGCAGCTGGCGCACGCCCGCGGCCTGCCGATCATCCTGATCATCCTGGCTGTGCTGATCCTCGCCTACACGCTGGTCACCCAGCGGACCGTGTTCGGCCGCCAGGTGTACGCGATCGGCGGCAACCTGGCCGCCGCGACGCTCTCCGGCGTCAAGGTGCGGGCGGTCAACTTCTGGCTGTTCGTGAACATGGGCGTGCTCGCCGCCGTCGCCGGCATCGTGTTCTCGTCCCGATCGAACGGCGCGCAGCCCGCGGCCGGGAACATGTTCGAGCTCGACGCGATCGCGGCCTGCTTCATCGGCGGTGCCGCCGTCACCGGCGGTGTGGGCACCGTGATCGGGGCCATGGTCGGTGGTCTGATCATGGCGGTCATGAGCAACGGCATGCAGCTCATGGGCATCGACCAGTCGGTCCAGTCGGTGGTCAAGGGCCTCGTGCTGCTGCTGGCCGTCGCGTTCGACGTCTACAACAAGCGGCGCGCCGGCGCCCGCTGACCGCAAGGTGCGGACCAGCCCCGGCGCCCGCGGGCGCCGGGGCGGTCCCCGCGCACCCGCACCCAGCCGACCACGCCCAGGAGGGAGACCCGTGCAGCCCGATGGAGCGCCTCGTGCGCTCGTCATGTCCGACGTCGCGGCCCGCGCCGGTGTCTCCCACCAGACCGTCTCCAGGGTCATCAACGGCTCGCCCAACGTGGCGCCGCTGACCCGCGAGCGGGTGCTCGCCGCCATCTCGGAGCTGGGCTACCGCCCCAACACGGCGGCCCGCGCGCTGGTCACCGGGTCGACGCGGACGATCGGGTTCGTCACGGTCAACATCAACCAGTACGGCCCGGCGCAGACGCTGGTCGGCCTCGAGCAGGCCGCGCGGGCGGCCGGCTACGCCCTGGCGGTCACCGTCCTGGACGACGCGACCGCGGAGGCGATGCGCGACGCCATCGACCGCTTCGTCGCGCAGTCCGTCGACGCGGTCGTGGCGCTCGGTACCTACGACGATGCCTTCGAGGCGCTGCACGCCATCTCGGCGCCGGTGCCGCTGGTCACCGTCCAGAGCGGCGGCGCCCTCGAGGAGCCGGCGGTGGGCGTGGACCAGCTGACCGGCGCCCGGCTGGCCACGGGGCACCTGCTGGAGCTGGGCCACCGCACGGTGCACCACGTCACCGGCCCGGCCGACTCGAAGGAGGCCCGCGACCGCATCGCGGGCTGGCGGGCCGAGCTGGTCGCCGCCGGTGCTCCGGTGCCGGAGATCCTGCGCGGCGACTGGACGCCGTCGTCGGGCTACGCCGCGGGCAAGCTGCTCGCCGCCCGGGTGCGCGACGGCGAGGAGATCACCGCCGTCTTCCTGGCCAACGACCAGATGGCGCTCGGCCTGCTCGCCGCCTTCCACGAGGAGGGGCTCGAGGCGCCCCGCGACGTCAGCGTCGTCGGCTTCGACGACCTGCCCGAGGCGCCGTACTTCACCCCGCCGCTGACCACGGTGCGGCAGGACTTCGCCGAGCTCGGCCGCCGCGGTGTCGAGCTGGTGCTGGCCCGGCTCAAGGGCGAGGAGTTGCACCCGGCCCCGGTGCCGGCGTCCCTGCTGGTGCGCTCCAGCACCGGCCCCGTGCCGCACCGGGGATGAGGCGGCCTGAGCTGTTAGCGCTAACATCCGGTCGCGTGCCGGTGGGCGGAAGGGGCTCCTGACATGACGACGGATGCCGGCGAAGCGATCACCGGAGGTCGCACGGCCCTGGGCATCGAGCTGGGCTCGACCCGGATCAAGGCGGTGCTGATCGGCCCGGATCACGCTCCGCTCGCCGTCGGCAGTCACGACTGGGAGAACCAGTTCGTCGACCGGCTGTGGACGTACTCGCTCGAGGCCGTCTGGGCCGGGGTGCAGCAGAGCGTGGCGACGCTGGCGGACGACGTGCGGCGACGCCACGGGGTCGAACTGGCAGGCGTCGGCGCGCTGGGCGTGTCGGCGATGATGCACGGCTACCTGGCGTTCGACGCCGACGGCGAGCTGCTCACGCCGTTCCGCACCTGGCGCAACACGAACACGGGCCGATCAGCGGAGAGGCTGAGCGCGGAGTTCGGCTTCAACATCCCGCACCGGTGGAGCGTCGCGCACCTCTACCAGGCGATCCTGGACCGCGAGGAACACGTCGGCCGGCTGGACCACCTGACGACCCTGGCCGGGTACGTGCACTGGCAGCTCACCGGCGAGAAGGTCCTCGGCATCGGCGACGCCAGCGGCATGTTCCCGATCGACACCGGCACCGGCGGGTACGACACCACGATGCTGTCCCGGTTCGACCAGCTGGCTGCCGAGGCCGGGGTCGAGCTGACCCTCGCCGACCTGCTGCCCGGGATCGCGGTCGCCGGCCGGCCGGCCGGCGAGCTCACCGAGGCGGGCGCGAAGCTGCTCGACCCGACCGGGCGGCTGCGTCCCGGCATCCCGCTCTGCCCGCCGGAGGGTGACGCGGGCACGGGGATGGTCGCCACCAACTCGGTCGCTCCGCGCACCGGCAACGTCTCCGCGGGGACCAGCATCTTCGCCATGGTCGTGCTCGAGCACGAGCTCACCCGGATGCACCGGGAACTCGACGTGGTCACCACGCCGGCCGGGGATCCGGTGGCCATGGTGCACTGCAACAACGGGGCCAGTGAGCTGAACGCCTGGGCGGGGCTGTTCACCGAGTTCGCCCGGGCGCTGGGTTCCGAGGCCGACCCGTCGTCGGTCTTCGAGGTCCTGTTCACCGCCGCTCTCGGCGGCGCCAGCGACGGCGGCGGGCTGCTGGCCTACAACTACCTCTCCGGGGAGCCGATCACCGACCTGGAGGAGGGGCGGCCGCTGTTCGTGCGCTCCCCGGGCAGCCGGTTCGACCTCGCCACGTTCATGCGGACGCACCTGTTCGCGTCCCTGGCCACCCTGCGGATCGGCATGGACGTCCTGCAGAAGGCCGAGGGCGTGCGGCTCGACCGGATGTTCGCGCACGGCGGCCTGTTCAAGACCGAGGGCGTGGCGCAGCGCTTCCTGGCCGCGGCGATCGGGACGCCGGTCTCGGTCGGCGACGTCGCGGCCGAGGGCGGGGCGTGGGGGATGGCCGTCCTCGCCGCCTTCGCCGTCCGGCGGGCACCGGAGCAGGACCTGGCCGACTACCTGGACACCGCGGTGTTCACCGGCGTCCGGCTGCAGACCGCCGAGCCCGAGGCGGACGACGTCGCCGGCTTCGACGCCTTCATGCGGCGGTACGTCGCGGCGCTGCCGGTCGAGCGGGCCGCCGTGGAGCACGTGGGGAACGAGGAGACAACGGCATGACCAGCACCCTGACCGAGCGTGGCACCCACCGTGAGCAGCGCGAGCACGTCGCCCGGCTGCACGCCTACCTGACCCGCTACGAGCTGGTCACCTGGACCTCGGGCAACGTGTCCGAGCGGGTGCCCGGTGAGGACCTGTTCGTCATCAAAGGCAGCGGCGTCGAGTACGACGAGCTGACCTGGGAGGGCGTCACCGTCTGCGACCTCGACGGCAACGCCGTGGACGGCGTGAAGAAGCCGTCGTCCGACACCGACGCGCACGCCTACGTCTACCGGAACATGCCCGAGGTCAACGGCCAGGTGCACACGCACAGCCCGTACGCGACCGCCTGGGCGGCGCGCGCGGAGGAGATCCCCTGCGTGCTGACGGCGATGGCCGACGAGTTCGGCGGCCCGATCCCGGTCGGTCCGTTCGCGCTGATCGGGGACGACTCGATCGGCCGCGGCATCGTCGAGACGCTGTCCGGCTCCCGGTCGCCGGCGGTGCTGATGCGCAACCACGGCGTCTTCACGATCGGGCCGACGGCGAAGGCCGCGGTCAAGGCCGCCGTCATGACCGAGGACGTCGCGCGCACCGTGCACTTCTCCCGCCAACTGGGGGAGCCGCTGCCGATGGACCAGGCCGACGTCGACAAGCTCTACGCCCGCTACCAGAACGTCTACGGACAGTGAGGAAGTCTCTCTGATGCGCACCGATCCGTTCGCCGGGGCTGAGGTCTGGTTCCTGACCGGGAGCCAGGACCTCTATGGCGAGGAGACCCTGCAGCAGGTCGCCGAGCAGTCCCAGCGGGTGGCCGCCGGGCTCGATGCCGCCGACGCCGTCCCGGTCCGGGTGGTGTGGAAGCCCGTGCTCAAGGACGCCGGCGCGATCCGCCGCGCGATGGGTGAGGCCAACGAGGACCCGAACTGCCTCGGCGTCATCACCTGGATGCACACCTTCTCGCCGTCGAAGATGTGGATCTCGGGCATCGACGCGCTGCGCAAGCCGCTGCTGCACCTGCACACCCAGGCCGACGCCGCCCTGCCGTGGGCGACGATCGACATGGACTTCATGAACCTCAACCAGGCCGCCCACGGCGACCGCGAGCACGCGTTCATCCTGACCCGCATCCGCCAGCCGAGGACGACGGTCGCCGGCCACGTGTCCAACCCGCGCGTGCAGGCCCGGGTGGGCTCGTGGGTGCGGGCCGCCGCCGGCGCCGCGGCGGCGCGGTCGCTGAAGCTGGCCCGCTTCGGCGACAACATGCGCAACGTCGCCGTGACCGAGAGCGACAAGGTGGAGGCCGAGCTGCGCTTCGGCGTCTCGGTCAACACCTGGGGCGTCAACGACCTGGTCGCCGTCGTCGACGCGGTCGAGGACAAGGCCGTCGACGCGCTGGTCGAGGAGTACCTGGACCTGTACGACTTCCGGGACGGCGCCGAGCCTGGCGGGCCCGAGCACGAGGCGGTGCGCTACCAGGCGCGGATCGAGGCGGCGCTGCGCACGTTCCTCGAGGACGGCGACTTCGGCGCGTTCACCACGAACTTCGAGGACCTCGGCGGCCTGCGCCAGCTGCCCGGCCTCGCCGTCCAGCGGTTGATGGCCGACGGCTACGGCTTCGGCGGCGAAGGGGACTGGAAGACCTCCGCGCTGCTGCACGTGCTCAAGGTGGTCGGGCACGGGCTGCCGGGCGGGACCTCCTTCATGGAGGACTACACGTACCACCTGGACACCGACACCCCGAAGATCCTCGGCGCGCACATGCTGGAGGTCTGCCCGACGATCACCGACGAGCGGCCCCGCGTGGAGGTGCACCCGCTGAGCATCGGGGGCCGGGAGGACCCGGCGCGGCTGGTGTTCACCGCGACGCCGGCGTCCGGTGTGGTCGTGGGGTGGTCGGACCTCGGCGACCGGTTCCGCTGGGTGGCCAACGAGATCGACGTCGTCGAGCCGGACGAGCCGCTGCCGAACCTGCCGGTGGCGCGCGCGGTGTGGGAGCCGAGGCCGGACTTCTCGACCGCGACCGAGGGCTGGCTCACCGCCGGCGGCCCGCACCACACGGTGCTGTCCACCCAGCTCGGCGCCGACGAGCTCACCGACCTGGCCGAGGTCTTCTCGACCGAGCTGGTGGTCATCGACGCCGACACGACACGGCGGTCGCTGGCCAAGGAGCTGCGCTGGAGCGCCGCCTACCACCGCCTCGCCCAAGGCATCTGACCTTGGGGCCAAAGTGGCCATTTTGGCCCGGACAACGGCCGTGACCGGCGCCCGGGAGGGCCAAAATGGCCACTTTGGCCAGGGCTCAGCCGAAGGTGATGAGGGGTTTGAGGATGCCGTCCTCCTTGGTCTGCATCATCTCGAAGGCGCGCTCCACGTCGTCGAAGCCGAACCGGTGCGTGGTCAGCGGCGTCGGGTCGATGCGTCCGGTCTGCAGCAGCCGCAGCAGCCGGGTCATCCGCTCGCTGCCGCCGGGGCAGAGCCCGGTGTGGATCGCCTTGTCGTTCATGCCCAGCCCGAAGGCGTCCAGCGGCAGCGGCAAGGGATTCGGGTTCTCGCCGTGGTAGCCGATGTTGGAGACCCGGCCGCCGGCCTTGGTCACCCGCAGGCAGCCCTCGAAGGTCTCCGGGAAGCCGAAGGCCTCGATGGCCGCGTCGACGCCCTCGCCGCCGGTGAGGTCCATGATCTGCTCGACCGGATCGCCCTCGGTGAAGTCGACGACGTCGTCCGCGCCGAACCGCCGGGCCATCTCTTTGCGCTCCGGTCGTGACTCGACGGCGATCACCCGCCCGGCGCCGAGCAGGTTGGCCCCCATCGTGGCGCACAGCCCGACGGGCCCCTGGGCGAACACGGCCACGGTCTCGCCGAACTGCAGGTAGGCGTGCTCGGCGCCCATGAACCCGGTCGAGAGCATGTCGCAGGTGTAGACGGCCTGCTCGTCGGTGACGTCGTCCGGGATCGGGGTGAGGTTGGCCGCGGCCGCCGGGACGACGAAGTACTCGGCCATGTTGCCGTCCATCTGGGCGGTGTACCGGTAGCCGCCGAGGGCGCCCCCGCACTGGCTCGGGAAGCCCCGCTGGCAGTAGCTGCACCGGAAGCACGGCGTCACGGCGTTGACCGCGACCCGCTGGCCCTCGCTGAACCCGGTCACCGCCGAGCCGAGCGCGTGCACGACGCCCACCGACTCGTGGCCCAGCGTGCGGCCGTTCTCGACCGGCAGGGCCCCCTTCACGGTGTGCACGTCCGACGTGCAGACCAGGGAGGCCGTCGTCCGGACGACGGCCTCCTCCGGCCCGGGGGTCGGGATGGGCTTCTCCACCACGGCGGTCTTCCCGACCTCGAGCATCACGAAGGCACGCATCACGTCGGCCATGGGTCTCTCCTCGGCGCCGGTCGGCCCCCGTGCCGGGGGCGGTGCCTGGAGCGTGGTGCACGGGGGAACGACGGCGCACCCCTTGTCTCAGAGAGCTACAGGGGATCGCGCGCCACGGGGCAGCTCATGCACCGCGGGCCGCCGCGGCCGCTGCCGAGCTCGGAGCCCGCGATCCGCACCACCTCGATGCCGGCCGCCTCGAGGGCCGCGTTGGTGACGGTGTTGCGCTCGTAGGCGACGGCCAGGCGCGGCGCCAGTGCCAGGGTGTTGTTGCCGTCGTCCCACTGCTCGCGCTCGGCGGTGACCGGGTCCAGCCCGGTGTCGATGACCCGCAGCCGGTCGATGCCCATGGCGTCGGCGGCGGCGGTGAGGAACGGCGCCGGGCCGCGGACGGTCAGCCCGATCTCGCCGGCGTCCGCCCCCGGGTTCTCGGCGGTGACGGTCCACGCGACGAGGGAGTCGGCGACGGCCGGGTACATGACCATGGCGTCGACGTCGACCATCGTCGCGATGGTGTCCAGGTGCATGGTCGCCCGCTGCTGCGCGATGGGGACGACGAGCACGGTGTGCGCCACGTCGCGGCTGAACAGCTGCCGCGCCAGCCGCTCGGCACCGCCGGCCGTCGTCCGCTCGCCGACGCCGACCGCCACGACCCCGGGCGCCAGCAGCAGGACGTCGCCGCCCTCCAGGTGCTCGAAGTGGGCGCCGTAGAGCTGCTCGACCCCGGCGAAGCGTGGGTGGTGCGTGTAGACGGCCGCGGTGATCGTGCTCTCCCGGTGGCGGGCCGGCATGGCCAGCGAGGTCACCGCCACCTCGTCGCCGATCCACACCGAGGAGTCGCGCGTGAACAGCAGGTTGGGCAGCGGCGCGACGATGAAGTCCGAGCGGTGCATCAGCTGGTAGGCCAGGCCCGAGCCGCCGCGCAGCTCGTCGTGCGCCAGCCCGGCGATGAGCGCTCCGGCCAGGTCCTCGGGGGCCAGGTCGGCCAGCTGCGCGGAGGCCGCGCGCCGCAGCGTCGTCCCGAGCCGGGGGTCGTCGACGGCGGCGGCGATGAGCTCGGCCCGGGCGGCGGGGACGGCGAGGACGTCGGCGAGCAGCCGGTCGAGGTGCAGCACCTCGACGCCGCGGTCGCGCAGCGCCTCGGCGAACGCGTCGTGCTCCTCCTGCGCCCGCGCAACCCACGGCACGCCGTCGAAGAGCAGCTGGTCGTTGTTGCGCGGCGTGAGCCGGGAGAGCTCCGGGCCCGGCCGGTGCAGCAGCACGGTGCGGAGGGTCCCGACCTCGCTGCTGGCGCCCACGGCGGTCCGGGTCGCGGCGTCGGTCATGATCGGCAGACTGGCACAGCCGCCCGCTCCGGCGCTGCTCAGGCCGCTGGATAAGGTGCGCCCGGGGCGGCAATTCCGCGCCCCGCGACGACGCGGGAGGCGGCACGTGGATCTGTTCGACCTGACCGGCAAGGTGGCCGTGGTCACCGGCGGCACCCGGGGGATCGGCCTGATGATGGCGCGCGGGCTGCTCCAGGCCGGGGCGCGCGTCTACCTCAGCTCCCGCAAGCCGGAGGCCTGCGAGCAGGCCCGCAAGGAGCTCTCCGCCTTCGGCACCGTGCACGCCGTGCCCGCCGATTTGTCCACCGAGGAGGAGTGCCGTCGCCTGGCCGGTGAGGTGGGGCAGCGCGAGGACGAGCTGCACATCCTGGTCAACAACGCCGGCGCCACCTGGGGTGCGCCGCTGCAGGAGTTCCCCGCCTCGGCCTGGGACAAGGTGCTCGACCTGAACCTGAAGTCCCCGTTCTTCCTCACCCGCGCGTTCCTGCCGCTGCTCGAGGAGGCCGGCACGGACGACGACCCGGCGCGCGTGGTGAACGTCGGCAGCATCGACGGGCTGCACGTGCCGCCGATGCACACCTACTCGTACTCCGCGTCGAAGGCGGCGCTGCACCACTTGACGCGGGTGCTGGCGCGCGAGCTCGGCCCGCGCCGCATCACCGTCAACGCCGTCGCCCCGGGGCCGTTCGAGTCGAAGATGATGGCGGCCACGCTGGAGGCCTTCGGCACCGAGATCGCCGCCCGCTCGCCGCTGGGCCGCATCGGCCGCCCCGACGACATGGCCGGTGTCGTCGTCTACCTGACCAGCCGGGCCGGCGCCTACGTCACCGGCGCCGTCATCCCCGTCGACGGCGGCATCGCCACCACCAAGTAGCGCCGTCCCAGCTCACCGCACCGCGTCCTGGCTCACGTCCCACCGTGAGCCAGGAGCCGCCACGATCAGCTCAGCTGATCGTGGCCGCGGCTCTCAGGCCGAAGCCGCCGCGGGATCGGCCGGCGGCGTGGTAGAGCGCGTGCGGCTGGGACGGACCGCCGTGTCGGCGGGCACCCGCGCCAGGTGTGACTCGGTCAGGGCGATCTGGTGCGGCGAGCCGACCAGCCGGCCCTGCTGCCGCGCGGCCAGCCACCACTCGCGGGCGGCCACGGTGTCGCCGTGGTGCTCGGCGATCCGGCCGAGCAGCTCGTCGTAGGCGCCCAGCGAGAACGACGGCGTCCCCAGGACGGCCTGCCGCCCGCGGAAGGGCAGCAGCTGGACGACGGCCAACTCCTGCTCCGGCTCGTCGCCGAGGTGCAGCGCGACCTCGGCCTCCAGCAGGACGGCGACGTCGCTGGCCCAGTCGCGGATGTGCGTCCGCCCCCAGCGGGCGCGCAGCCGCCGCGCCTCGGCCAGGTCGCCGGACTCCGCCGCCGCGAGCACCGCCATCAGCTGCAGCAGCGGGTTGCCCTCGTCGCCGGTCTCGACCAGCAGGTCGATCGCCTCGGGCAGCCGGGAGTCGCCGCGGCGCAGGGTGAACTGGTGCGCGGCGTAGGCGTGCCGGGCGTGCGGGGTCACCCGGCGGTACCGCTCGTAGGCCTCGGTGGTGAGCTCCTCGGCCCGCCAGGCGTCGCCGCGCAGCCACGCCGCGCCGGCCTGCTGCCACAGCACGTGCGGGCGCACCTCGGGGCCGGACAGCGAGATCGCCAGCCGGCGGGCGGCGTCCGAGTCGGCCTCGAACCCGCGCAGGTCGGTCAGGTGCAGCCGGATCGCGGCCCGGTGCAGCCGGGCGAAGAACTCGGTGCGCCGCGGCAGCCCGCGACCGGCCAGCGCGATGGTCTCGTCGGCGGCCGCCAGCCGCAGCTCGGCGGCGCCGGGGCGGCCCCATACGCCGAGGCTGTAGTTGTTCAGCGTGCGGCCGAGCAGCTCGGGGTCGCCGATCCGCCGCGCCAGCTCGACCGCCCGCTCGGCGTACCGCACACCCTTCTGCAGGTCAGAGCTGAACGCCAGCTCCACGCCCAGGGTGCCGAGCAGGCGGGCGGCGAGCCGGTCGCGCTCGTCGTCGGTGTCGGCGAGCTCGTCGCGGTGCTCGAGCAGGTCCTCCAGGACGGCGACCATGTCGTCGTCGACCATGCCGTGCGGCCGCCAGTTCCAGACGGTGATGCTGCCCCAGATCGCGGCCGCCTCGGCCAGGCACCGGCGGTCGCCCAGCTCGCGGGCCGCCGCGATCGCCTGCCCGGTGATCTCGTGCGCCTCGGTGCGCTGGCCGCTGCGCAGCAGGTCGTTGCCGAGCAGCGTGAGCAGTTGGTGCCGGGTGCGCAGCGCGTCGGGGGCGTTCGGGTCGAGCAGCCGCAGCGCCCGCCGGGTGTGCTCGGCCGCCTCCCCGTGCGCCCAGCGGGAGCGCGCCGCCTGCGCGGCCTCGGCCGAGTAGCGCCGGGCGGGACCGGGGCCGGCCACCGGCACCGCCTCGACGAAGTGGTGCGCCAGGCGCTCCAGCAGCGACGCGTCGGGGGATCCGGCCGCGGCACGCTGCTCCAGGGCCGCGCCGAGGCGGGCGTGCAGCCGCGCCCGCTGCAGCGCCGACAGGTCGCCGACGAGCACCTCCTGCACGAGGGCGTGGGTGAACCGCCAGGTCCACGGCGTCGTCCCCTCGACGACCAGCCCGACGGCGACCGCGGGGTCCAGCGCGGCGAGCGCCTCCTCGGCGGGGCTGCCGGCGGCCTCGAGCAGGTCCAGCGGCACCTCGCGGCCGGCGACGGCGGCCAGCTGCAGGACCGCGCGGGTGCCCTCCGGCAGCCGGGCCAGCCGCTTGCGCAGCACCTCGCCGATCGACGGCGGCACCGGCACGCGGTCGAGGTGCAGGTCGTGCGAGCCCAGCATCCAGCGGGAGAGCTCGACGACGAAGAACGGGTTGCCGCCGGTGCGGTCGTGCACCGCCGAGGCCAACGAGCGGTCGCCCGAGGAGCCGAGCTGGGCGGCCAGCAGCGCCGCGACGTCGTCCGCGCCGAGCCCGACCAGCCGCAGGCAGGTGGCGGCGGGCTCGCGGGCCAGCCGGGCCAGGCAGTCCGCGACCGGCTCCGGCACCTCCTCGCCCGTCGTCCGCGCGGTGACCATCAGCAGCAGTGGCACGCGGGGCAGGTGCCGGCCGAGCAGCCCGAGCAGCTGCACCGACGTCGTGTCCGCGCCCTGCAGGTCGTCGAGGACGACGAGCACCGGGCGGGTCGCGGCCGCGGTCAGCCGGCTGCGCAGGTCCTGGAACAGGCGGAACCGGGCGGCGTCGGCGTCCCCGCCGGCCTCGTCCTCGGTGACCAGCGTCAGCTGCTCCTGGCCGAGCTGCTCCAGCGCCTGGGTCCACGGCCACAGCGCCGGGGCGCCGGCGTCGTCCGCGCACCGGGACCACGCGACCGACCACCCGGCGGCGCGCGCCGCGTCGGCCGCGGTCTCGGCCAGCCGGGTCTTGCCGATGCCCGCCTCGCCCTCGATGACGACGACGGCGGCGCGCCCGGCGCCGACCTGCTCGGCGACCGCGCGCAGCCGGTCCAGCTCCTGCCGGCGGCCGACGATCGTCGCTCCGGCCGGGGCGGGCGCCGGCGCGGGGGCGACGGTGAGCTTCGGCCGCGGCAGCCGATCGAGCAGCCTGGGGTCCTGCCGCAGCACCGCCTGCTCCAGGTCGCGCAACTCGGGGCCGGGGTCGATGCCGAGCTCGTCGCGCAGCAGCTCGGTGCACCGGCGGACCGCCTCGAGCGCGTCGGCCTGGCGGTCGGCGGCGTAGAGGGCGGTGACCAGCCGGGCCCACAGCCGCTCGCGCAGCGGGTTCTCGGCCACCAGGTGCTGCAGGTCGGTGACCGCCTCGTCGGCGCGGCCGAGGGCGAGCAGGGCGTCGCAGCGCCGCTCGCGGGCGCGCACGTGCAGCTCGACCAGCCGCAGCCGGTCGGTGCCGACGGCGGGATCGTCGCCGAGCTCGGCCAGCGGCTGCCCGCGCCACAGCTCGATCGCGCGGTCGAGCAGGCCGACCCCGCGGGTGGCGTCCCCGCCCTGGACGGCGCGGTCGCCCTCGTCCACGAGCTCGGCGAAGCGGAGCGTGTCGAGGTCTGCGGCATCGGTGCGCAGCAGGTAGCCGGGGGACCGGGTGAGGAGCACGGTGGGCGCCTCGCGCGGACCGCGCTCCGGCTCGAGCACCCGGCGCAGGTGCGATACGTAGGCCTGCAAGGTGCCGGTCACGGTGGGCGGCGGCTCGTCGCCCCACAGCGCGGCGACGATGCGGTCGACGCCGACGACCCGGTTGGCCTCGGCGAGCAGCAGGGTGAGCAGTGCGCGGGGCTTGGCGCCCCCCACGTCGACCGGTCGCCCGTCGGTTCCCGTGACCTCCAGCGGGCCGAGGACGCGGTAACGCACGACGCGGGATCTTCGCAGGACGGGGAGGGAAAAGGGAGCCCTTCCGGTATCAGCGGCGCTTGCAAGAGGTCCTCCAAGAGTCTTGCAAGTGGGGGTCAAGCGGCCCCCGCCACCGTGAGCGCCGTCCCGAACAGCTCCCACCGTGACCCCGAGGGAAGAACCCCACATGAGCATCAACGAGCTCGACACCACCGAGCCCGCCGGCCTCGTTCTCGACGACGAGGCCCTCGACAGCCTGGCGCCGGCGATCCCGGCCGCCGACGTCGACGACCTGCGCAGCCGAGTGCACGGCCCCGTCTACGCCGCCGGCGACGACGGCCTGGCCGCCGAGGTCGCGACCTGGAACCTCGCCGTCACCCACACCCCCGCGATCGCCGTCGGGGCCACCTGCGCCGCCGACGTCGCCGCCGCCGTCTCGTGGGCCACCGCGCACGGCCTCAAGGTCGCCGTCCAGGCCACCGGGCACGGCCCGGTGCGCAACGCGGCCGGCTCGCTGATGGTCTCCACCCGCCGCATGCAGGGCGTCACGATCGACCGGATGCGCGGCACCGCCCGTGTCGAGGCCGGGGTGAAGTGGATCAAGGTCCTGGAGGCGGCCGCGCCGTTCGGGCTGACCGGCCTGTGCGGCTCGTCGTCCGACGTCGGCGTCGTCGGCTACACCCTCGGCGGCGGGCTCGGCTCGCTCGGCCGCAAGTTCGGCTTCGCCGCCGACTCGGTGCTCTCCGTCGAGATCGTCACCGCCGACGGCGCCCTGCGCACCGTCTGCCCCGAGGAGGAGCCCGAGCTGTTCTGGGCCGTCCGCGGCGGCAAGGGGAGCTTCGGCGTGGTCACCGCGATCGAGATCCAGCTGGTCCCGGTCCGGTCGGTGTTCGGCGGCGGGATCTTCTTCGCCGGCAAGGACGCCGCCTCGGTGCTGCACGCCTTCCGGGAGTGGGCGCCGACGCTGCCGGAGGAGGTCGGCACCTCGATCGCGATCCTGCGGGTACCGCCGCTGGAGGAGCTGCCGCCGCCGCTGCGCGGGCAGACCGTCGTCCACCTGCGCTACGCCTACGCCGGCGACGACCCCGCAGAGGGCGAGCGGCTGCTCGAGCCGATGCGGGCCAGCGGCGAGATCGTGCTGGGCTTCGTCCACCCGCTGCTGACCACCGAGCTCGACGCCATCCACATGGACCCGACCGACCCGTTGCCCGGCTGGGAGAAGGGCATGCAGCTGGCCGAGCTGCCCGCGGAGGCGGTCGACGCCCTGCTCGCCGCCGCCGGTCCGCAGCTGGACATCCCCCTGATCATGGTCGAGATCCGGCTGCTCGGCGGCGCGCTGGCCCGCCAGCCGAAGCACCCGAACGCGGTCGCCGGCCGCGAGGGCGCCTACCAGGTGCTGACCCTCGGCCCGGCGATCCCGGAGCTGGCCGCGGTCGTGCCCGCGCTCGGCAAGGGTGTGCTTCGGGCGCTGGAGCCGTGGAAGGCGCCCGGGTGCGTCATCAACTTCCTCGGCGAGGTCGAGGGGCCGGCGGAGGTGGCCGCGGCCTACCCGCCCGGCGTCGCGGAGCGGCTGCTGGCCGTCAAGCGGGCGGTCGACCCCGACCGCGTCTTCTCCTTCGGCCACGCGATCTGAGCACACCTGCCCCGTGACCCCGGGCGCTCGCGGAGGGGATTCGTGCGCGTGACGCGCACGAATCCCCTCCGCTTCACTCCGGGAGGAGGACCCCGGGGTTGCAGATGCCGGCCGGATCCAGGCGCTGCTTGACCGCGCGCAGCACCTCGACCCCGAGCGGGCCGATCTCGCGCTCCAGCCACGGCCGGTGGTCGGCGCCGACCGCGTGGTGGTGGGTGAGCGTGCCGCCGGCCGCGAGCAGCGCGTCGGTGGCCGCCCGCTTCGCCGCGAGCCACTGCTGGATCGGCAGGTCGTCGTCCCGGTCGGCGAGCACGGTGAAGTAGAGCGAGCCGCCGGTCGGGTAGCCGTGCGACAGGTGGGTCATCACGAGGGGACGGCGCCCGTCCCGGGAGAGGGAGTCCCGCAGCGCCCGGCGGACGGCGTCGTACACCGTCGGCAGCGCCGTCCAGGTGGCCGCCGTCTCCAGGGTCTCGACCAGCAGGCCGCCGTCCATCAGCCGGTCGCGCAGGTACGGGCCCTCGAAGCGGTGCGCCCGCCACGACTCGCCGACCCGCGTGCCGAGCCGGACCGCGCCGTCCTCGCGCAGCACCGACGCCGCCGCCTTCCGGCGGGCGCGCACGAGCGTCGGCAGCCCCTCCCAGCCGACGACGAGCAAGCAGCCGTCGCCACGGCCGCGCGCCTTGAGGCTGCCCCGCAGCGCCCGCGCGCCGGCCCCGGAGGCCATGAGCAGGTTGGCCCGGGTCTCGTCGAGGTCGGAGAGCCGGACGACGTCGGGCAGCAGGTCGTGCCGCGCCAGGCGCTGCAGCCCGGCGAGCCCGGCGGCCCACGTGCGGAACGACCAGCCCTCGTAGCGCGTCGTCCGGGCGCGCGGGCGGACCCGGAGCCGCAGCGCGGTGATGATCCCGAGGGTGCCCTCGGACCCCACCGCGAGGCCGAGCAGGTCGGGCCCGGCGGCGGTCGCGGGCGGGGAGCCGAGCTCCAGCACGCCCTGCGGCGTCGCCAGCGTGACCCCGGCGACCAGGTCGTCGAAGCGGCCGATCCCGGTCGACTGCTGCCCGGCCGACCGGGTCGCGGCGTAGCCGCCGAGCGTCGCGAACTCGAAGCTCTGCGGCAGGTGGCCCAGCGTCAGCCCGTGCTCGGCCAGCGCGGCCTCCAAGGCCGGGCCGCGCATCCCCGGGCCGACGGTGACCAGGGACGACGGCACGTCGACGGCGTGCACCGCCGCCATGCGGGACACGTCGACGGCGACGCAGGGCCGGTCGTCGGGGTCGGTGCCGGCCAGGCCGCCGACCACGCTGGTGCCGCCCCCGAACGGGACGACGACCACGCCGTGCGCGCTGCACGCGGCCAGCAGCGCGGCGGTCTGCTCGGTGCTGCCCGGGGTGAGGACGGCGTCCGGGGCCTCGTGCGCGTCGCCGGCGCGGCGGCGCAGCAGGTCGAGGTAGCTCTTCCCGCCGGCGTGCCGCAGCCGTGCCTCGCGGTCGGTGCGGACGTTCTCCTCGCCGAGCAGCCCGGTCAGCACGATGTGCGCGGACTCCGGCAGCCGGGACGGCGCCAACGCGATGTCGTCCACCGGCACCGGGGGCGTCGCGCGCGGTGTCCAGCCCAGCTCGCGGGTGAGGTACCGGCGCGCGGCCTTGGGCACGGTCTCCCCGGCGGCGGGCCGCGCGGGCCCCCAGCCCTGGATCGTCAGTTCCGGCTGCTCGGACATCGCTACAGTCTGCCGGTGCTGCCCGGAGCCCTGAGCCCTGCCCGGCGGGCCCGTGACCTCGACGTCCTCGCCGGCGGTCGCGTCGACGTGGTCGTCGTCGGCGGGGGAGTGACCGGCGCGGGCGTGGCCCTGGACGCCGCCTTCCGCGGGCTGTCCGTGGCGCTGCTGGAGCGCACCGACCTGGCCGCGGGCACCAGCCGGTGGTCCTCCAAGCTGGTGCACGGCGGGCTGCGCTACCTGGCGCACGGCGAGCTCGGGCTGGCGCGGGAGAGCGCCCGCGAGCGGGCCGTGCTCATGGGGACGACCGCGCCGCACCTGGTCCGGCCGCTGCCGTTCCTCGTGCCCGACGTCGCCGGCCGGTCGGTCAGCGCGCTGGCCGAGCTCGGCGGGCGGGCCGCCGACACGATCCGCCTCTCGGTCCCCGGCGGCCGGGGTTCGCTCCCCGGGACGCGGCGGGTGTCCCGGGCCGCGGCGGCCCGCCTGGTGCCGGCGCTGCAGCCGGGCCGCGGCGGCGTCGTCTTCTGGGACGGGCAGCTCGCCGACGACGCCCGGCTGGTCGTCGCGCTGGCGCGCACCGCGGCCGCGTACGGCGCGCACGTGCTCACCGGCGCTGAGGTCACCGGGGTGGACGGCGCCGACGTGCACGTCTCCCTGCCCGGCGGGGTGTCGACCACGGTGCGGGCCCGGGTGGTCGTGAACGCGACCGGGGTGTGGGCGCAGCGGCTCGCCCCGGGGATCCGGCTGGTGCCCTCGCGCGGCTCGCACCTCGTGGTGCCGGGCGAGCGGCTCGGCTCGCCGTCGGCCGCGCTCACCGTGCCGCTGCCGGGGTCCCGCTCCCGGTACGTCTTCGCGCTCCCGCAGCCGGGCGGGCTGGTCTACCTGGGCATCACCGACGAGCCGGTGGCCGGCCCGCCGGGGGACGACGACCCGAAGCCCTCCGACGCGGAGGTGGCGCAGCTGCTGGACACGGTGAACCAGGTGCTGGCGGCGCCGCTGAAGCGGGCGGATGTGGTGGGCGCCTACGCCGGGCTGCGGCCGCTGGTGCTGCCCGCCTCGGCCGGCACGGGGCCGGGCGACGCGACCGCCGACCTCTCCCGCAAGCACCTGCTGGAGTGGGACGGAGCGGTCCTCACCGTCGTCGGCGGCAAGCTGACCACCTACCGCGCCATGGCGGAGCAGGCGGTCGACCGGGTCGTCGCCCGCCTCGGCCGCGGCGCCGCGCGCTCCTCGACCGCCCGGCTGCCGCTCGTGGGCGCCGCGCCGCGGGTCGTGCTGCCCCGGATCGCCACCCCCGCCCGGCTGGTCGCCCGCTACGGCACGGAGGCGCCGCTGGTCGAGGCGCTGGGCACCGAGCCGGTGATCGCGGGCCGACCGGAGACGCTGGGGGAGCTGCGCTTCGCCGTCCGTGCCGAGGGCGCGCGGACGGTGGCCGACCTGCTCGATCGGCGGACGCGGATCGGGCTGGTCCCGGCCGACCGGGCGCGGGCGGCGATGGTGGCCGAACGGATCCTGGCCGAGCAGAACTGACCACCTGCGGCCATTGTGGCCACTTTGGCCGTTATCCCACCAAGCGGGAGAGTGGTTCCACTCTGTGGACCCCGTGCGGGAGGCTGTCCGGGTGGACACCTACACGCACGGGCACGCGGACGCGGTGCTGCAGTCGCACCGTTGGCGGACGGTGGAGAACTCCGCGGCCTATCTCGCCCCGCACCTGCGGGCCGGCCTCGACGTTCTCGACGTCGGCTGCGGCCCCGGCACGATCACCGTCGACCTCGCCGCGCGGGTGGCGCCCGGCCGGGTGGTCGGGCTCGACGTCTCCCCGGCGCCGCTGGAGGAGGCGCGTGCCCTGGCCGGGGCCCGCGGCGTCGCGGTCACCTTCTGCGTCGGCGACGTGTACGCGCTCGACGCGGCCGACGACTCGTTCGACGTCGTCCACGCCCACCAGGTGCTGCAGCACCTGACCGATCCGGTGGCCGCGCTGCGCGAGATGGCCCGGGTCTGCCGGCCCGGTGGGCTGCTCGCCGTCCGGGACGTCGACTACGCCACCTTCGTCTGGTGGCCGGACGACGAGGGCCTCGACCGGTGGCTGGACCTCTACCACAGGGTGGCGCGGCACAACGACGCCGAGCCCGACGCCGGCCGAAGGCTGCTCGCGTGGGCGCACGCGGCCGGCCTGCGCGACGTCACCGCGACGACGTCGTCCTGGTGCTACGCCTCGCCGGCCGAGCGGGAGTGGTGGGGCAACTCCTGGGCGGGGCGGGTGACCGCGTCGTCCTTCGCCGAGCAGGCCGTCGCCTACGGCCTGGCCACCCCGGACGAGCTCGAGCAGATCGCCGCCGCCTGGCGGCGGTGGCGGGACGCCGACGACGGCTGGCTGTCGATGACGCACGGAGAACTGCTCATCCGCGTGTGAGCGGAGGGGATCCGTCGCGGTCACCGCGACGGATCCCCTGCGCATCAGCCCTGGCGGGCGGCGTTGGCCTGGACTGCGGTGCTCACGTACTGCGCCAGGCCGGGCGCGACCTGCTCGTAGTGCGCGGTGAACCGCTCGTCCTCGACGTACATCCGGCCCAGGCCGGCGTGCATCTCGGGCGGGCAGTCGTAGAACCACCGGCTGATGTGCTGCCGGTGCTCCTCGGCGACGTCCATCGCCTGCTCCGAGTCGGCCGCGACGCCGGACTGCAGCGCCTCGGCGAAGCGCCGCTCGACGTCGGCGCCCTCCGCCTTGATCCGCAGCCAGTCGTCCTTGGTGTAGGACGACGTCCGGCGCCGGGACTCCTTGTAGGCGTCGGTCTCGCCCCAGCGCTCCTCGGCCTCGGCCTCGTACTGCGACGGGTCGTTCTCGCCGAAGACCTCGAACCGCTCCTCGGGGGTCAGGGAGATCCCCATCGTGCGTGCCTCCATCTCCTTCTCCACGGCCGCGACCATGGCCCGGGTGCGCTCGAGCCGGTCCCGCAGCAGCGCCAGCTGCCGGCGCAGGTGCGCCACGGGATCGGCGTCGGGGTCGTCCAGCAGGGTCGCGATCTCCTCGAGGGGGAAGCCGAGCTCGCGGTAGACCAGCACCTGGTGCAGCCGGTCCAGGTCGGACGGCGTGTAGCGGCGGTAGCCCGCCGCGGTCCGCTCCGACGGCGAGAGCAGCCCGATCCGGTCGTAGTGGTGCAGCGTCCGCACCGTCACGCCGGCCAGCGCCGCGACCTCGCCCACGTTCACGGGTTCCTCCTCGTTGACGACGACGAGCCTGCGGCCTGACGCGACGTCAGGGTCAAGCATTTACCCGGGACGTGGGCCAGGCTGGCCGGCGTGGACGCCAAGGAGGAGCTGTGACGAGTACGGCGTCCGGCGGCCGATGACGCCGACCGGCACGAACCTGCTGGGCCTGGTCAAGCACGTCGCCTACGTCCAGCTGGGCTACCTCGGCGAGGTCTTCGGCCGGCCCAGCGGCCGGGCGTACCCGTGGGACGACGGCGCCGAGCCGGACTCCGACATGTGGGCCACCGCCGCGGAGAGCCGGGAGGAGATCGTCGGCACCTGTGCGTCGAGGTCGCCCGGCACGCCGGTCACGCCGACATCGTCCGGGAGCTGATCGACGGTGCCGCCGGCATGAGTGCGGGCAACGCGAACCTCCCGGAGCGGTCGGCCGCCGACTGGGAGGCCCACCGGGCCCGCGTCGAGGCCGCGGCGCGCACCTTCCGCCGCGCCTGAGGGTGCCGCGCGGGAGAGGATCGCGACCATGGACGACGACGTCTCCCCGGAGGACCCGTTCGAGCGCCGGCGCGCGGCGGACCTGGCCTACGTCGACGAGGGGGAGGGGGACGCGATCGTCTTCCTGCACGGCAACCCGACGTCGTCCTACCTGTGGCGCAACGTCATCCCGCACGTGTGCGACCTCGGCCGCTGCCTGGCGCCGGACCTGATCGGCATGGGCGAGTCGGCCAAGCTGCCCGACCCCGGTCCGGGCACCTACTCCTTCGCCACGCACGCGGCCCACCTCGACGCCTGGTTCGACACCGTCGTCCCGACCGGTCCGGTCACGCTCGTCCTGCACGACTGGGGGTCGGCGCTCGGCTTCCACTGGGCCAGCCGCAACCGAGACCGCGTGCGGGGCATCGCCTTCATGGAGGCGATCGTCACGCCGATCGTCTGGGCCGACTGGCCCGCGGCCGGCCGGAGGATCTTCCAGGCCATGCGCGGCCCGGACGGCGAGCGCAGGGTGCTGGACGAGAACGTCTTCGTCGAGCGGATCCTCCCGGCGTCCGTGGCCCGCGGCCTGTCCCCCGAGGCGCACGAGCGCTACCGGGCGCCGTTCCGCGACCGCGCCGACCGCTGGCCGACCCTGGAGTGGCCGCGGCAGATCCCGATCGAGAACGTCCCGCCGAGGGTGCACGACGTGGTCGCCCGGTACGGGCAGTGGCTGGCGCACAGCGACGTCCCGAAGCTGTTCCTCAACGCCGAGCCGGGCTACCTGCTGGTCGGGCGGCCACGCACCGTCGTCCGCAAGTGGCCGGGACTCACCGAGGTGAGCGTGCCGGGGGCGCACTTCGTCCCCGAGGACTCGCCGCACGCGATCGGCCGCGCCCTGGCGGAGTGGCTGCGCACACTGGAGCGGTGACCGACGCCGACCTGCGCGCCGACTGCGCGCGCTGCTTCGGGCTCTGCTGCGTCGCCCTGCCGTTCGCCCGCTCCGCCGACTTCGCCGTCGACAAGCCCGCGGGCACCCCCTGCACCCACCTGCGCGAGGACTTCGGCTGCCGCATCCACGGGCAGCTGCGCGAGCGCGGCTTCGCCGGGTGCACCGTCTTCGACTGCCAGGGCGCGGGGCAGAAGGTCTCGCAGGTCACCTTCGGCGGCCGGGACTGGCGCGGTGACCCGGGGACGGCGCGGCGGATGTTCGCCGTCTTCCCGGTCGTGCGGCAGCTGCACGAGCTGCTGACGTACCTCGCGGAGGCGCTCCGGCTCGACGCCGCCCGGACGTTGCACGTGGAACTGCGCACGGCCTACGAGCAGGTCGACGCGCTCACGCGAGGCAGCGCCGACGAGCTCGAGCGCTGCGACGTCGCGACCGTCCGGGCCGAGGTGAGCGCGCTGCTGCTGCGGGCCGGCGAGCTCGCGCGGGCGGGGCTCTCCGGCGCCGATCACCGCGGGGCGGACCTGATCGGTGCGCGGCTGCGCGGCGCGGGCCTGCGCGGGGCGAACCTGCGCGGCGCCTACCTCATCGCGGCCGACCTGCGCGGTGCCGACCTGCGCACGGCCGACCTCATCGGGGCCGACCTGCGCGACGCGGACCTGCGGGGCGCCGATCTCACCGGCGCGCTGTTCCTCACCCAGGCCCAGCTCGACGCCGCCCGCGGCGACGCGACCACCCGCCTGCCCGCGGCGCTGCGCCGTCCCCTGCACTGGGCGCTCAGAACAGCAGCTGGAACAGCAGCAGCACGTTCAGCGCGATGATCAGGCCCGCCACGACCGTGGCGAGGAGCGTGGTGCGGCGCTGGTTCACCAGCTCGCCCATCACGTCCCGGCGCCGGGTCAGCAGCAGCAGCGGCACGAGCGCGAACGGGATGCCGAACGACAGCACCACCTGCGAGATCACCAGCGCCCTGGTGGGCTCCAGGCCGAGTGCCAGGATCGCCAGCGCCGGGAACATGGTCAGCGCCCGGCGGGCGAACAGCGGGATCCGGCGGCGCAGGAAGCCCTGCATGATCACCTGGCCGGCGTAGGTGCCGACGCTCGCGGAGGCGAAGCCGGACGCGAGCAGGCCCAGCGCGAACAGCAGCGCCGTCGACTCGTCGAGGACCGCGCCGAACCCCTCGTACGCGCCCTCCAGCGTGTCGGTGTCGCCGAAGTCACGGCCGACGAGCAGCGCGGCCGCGACGAGCAGCATCGCCGCGTTGACCAGCCCGGCCAGGCTCATCGCGACCGTGACATCGATCCGCTGGGCCCGCAGCGCCTGCCGTTTCTGCCGGGTCGAACGGGCCTGGATGGTCTCGGTGACCAGCGCCGAGTGCAGGTAGATGGCGTGCGGCATGACCGTGGCGCCGAGGATTGCCGTGGCCAGCAGGAGGCTCTCCGCGCCGTCGAAGCGGGGCACCAGCCCTTCGGCCGCCCCGCCCGCGTCGATGTCCGCGCGCAGCACCAGCAGCAGGAACGCGGCGACGATCATGCCGAAGTAGGCGGTGATCGCGCCGATGAAGCGCCGGTCCCCGTCGGTCTGCAGGGCCAGCAGCAGGAAGGCCATCGCCCCGGTGATCAGCCCGCCGACGAACAGGTCCACCCCGAACAGCAGGTGCAGCGCGATCGCGCCGCCGACGATCTCTGCCAGGTCGGTGGCCATCGCCACGAGCTCGGCCTGGGCCCACAGCCCCAGGACGACCGGACGGCGGTAGTGCGCCCGGCAGTTCTCCGGCAGGCTCTGCCCGGTGGCCAGGCCCAGTTTCGCCGACAGGCTCTGCACGAACATCGCCATGAGGTTCGCCGAGACGATCACCCAGAGCAGCAGGTAGCCGAACTGCGCGCCGGCGGAGATGTTGGTCGCGAAGTTGCCGGGGTCGACGTAGGCGATCGCGGCGACGAACGCCGGGCCGAACAACGCCAGCCGCCGACGGCGGTCGGCCCGGATCGCCGCTTCCCTCTCGAGCACGGTCAGCCCTCCCGGCGCCTAGGGTCGGGGCCGTGAGTGGGGAGGGCCCGCGTGGCTGGGTTGTGAACCTGCATGGTGCCGTTCTCGACGCCACCGCGGTAGGGCCCGGAACACGGCTCCTCGACCTGGGCTGCGGCGCCGGGCTGTTCGCGCGCGCCGCGGCGGACCGCGGCGCCCGGGTGACCGGGATCGACGTCGACCCGACGGCCGTCGCGCAGGCCGCCGCGGAGGTGCCCGAGGGGTCGTTCGCGGTCGGGCGTGCGGAGGACCCGCCGGCCGGCCCGTTCGACGCCGTCGCCGCGGTGCAGCTGCTCATGCACGTGGCCGACCCGGTAGGGGTGCTGGCCGTCGCCGGGCGCCGCGCCCCGGTGGTGGCGGCGACCGTGTGGGGGCGGGAGGAGGAGTGCGACGTGCGCGTCTTCGGGGAGGCGCTCGCCCCGTGGCTGGGACCGCGGCCGCCTTCCGGCCCGGCGCTCACCGACCCCGAGCGGCTGCGCCGGCTCGCCGAGCGGGCCGGCCTCGCCGTCGAGCGGCTCGACGAGGTGGTCTGCCCGTTCGACTACGCCGACGAGGACGAGCTCCTCGGGCCGCTGTTCGACTCCGCGCTGGGGCGGACGGTCGGCCGGCGGGCCGGACCGGTAGCCATGCGCACGGCCGTGCTCGAGCGCATGGAGCCGTACCGCACGGACGACGGCGGCTACCGGCTGAACAACCTCTTCCGGGTGCTGGTCGCTCGCCCGGCGTGAAGGGTCAGCCGGTGCCCGCCGAGTCCGCATACCGGGTCTTGAGGAAACTCCGGCAGAACTCCCCGTTGCTCTCGATGCCCAGCCGGGTGAGCCGCGCCCGCCGCAGGTGCAGAGGGACCTGCGCCGAGTCGACCCGGCTGCCGTCGGGGTGGATCAGCAGCGGCGCGTCGTCGTCGTCCCGCAGCCCCAGGGCGGCCCGGCGACGGCGGAGCCGGTCGAGCTCCGGCGACGCCGGTACCGACCCCAGCGTGAGCTCGGCGAGCTCGTCGGGGCCGACCCCGGCGTCCACCAGCGGCCGGGCCACGCGGTCCTGCCCGGCGACGACGGCCTTCTCGAGGAAGTACCGCCGCAGCTCGTCGAGCTCGGCGTCGGCCTCGCCGGAGAACGTCTCGACGAAGCCGGCGTGCGCGGCCACCCCGCCGTTGATCTCCGCCGAGGCGTGGTGGTCCTCGAGGGAGATCTCCGCGCGGGTCACGCCCTCGACCGCCGACACCGCGTCGTAGGCGTCGGCGACCATGAGGAACGAGAAGTTGGGCGCGCAGAAGAACGTCGGCAGCCGCAGGCGGACCACGGCGACGCCGTCGCCGGAGACGGTGCACGAGGCCACGAAGTCGAGATCCGTGATGGGCTCGTCGAGCTCCGGGTCGAGCACCGTCCCCAGCGCCTGCCAGACGGAGTCGCGCAGCATCAGGCCGGTGACCCCGCGGCGGCCGCCTCGGTGAGCAGCTGCTCGCCGGGCTTCTCCTGATCGCCCGCGGACGTGGGCAGCTGGCACTCGGCCGGCACCTCGATGCCGTACAGCTTGGCCGCGTTGAGGCCGAGGATCTTCTTCTTGGTGGCGGTCGTCGGCCGCGGGTAGTCGGTGAACGCCTCGTCGTCGGGCATCTGCCAGTCGACGAACTGCTCGATCTGCCACTTCGGCGTCCAGATGTTGTAGTCGCTGCCGAAGGTCAGGCGGTCCTCGCCGACCCAGAACAGCAGCTCACCCATCACCTTGGCGAAGAACTTCGGCCGCGAGTGCATGAGCCCGCCGATGACGACGGAGAGGCCCGCGTAGACGTTCGGTTCCTGCACGGCCATGTAGGCGAAGTCGTCGATCCGCGGGATGCCGGCGTGCTCGATGATGAAGTTCAGGTCCGGGAAGTCGGTCGCCGTCTGGTCGACGTCGTCCATCGAGAACGCGTCCTTGTTCAGCGGCCAGATCGTCGGGCCCTTGTGCGCGTGGATGTTCGTGATGCCCAGTTCCCGGCACTTCTCCAGGAACCGGTAGGACTCCTTGTCCGTGAGCTTCCAGCCGCGCGAGCCGTTCTCGTGCCATTCCGCGGTGTAGACCTTGACGCCCTTGAGGTTCCAGCGCCGGGCGTCCTCCTCCAGTTGCTTGAGGCCCGCGTCGCCGTCCCGGGGGTCCCAGCGGCCGTTGACGATGAACTTGTCCGGGTGCTTCTCCAGCAGCGCGCCGTTCTGCTCGACGGTGTTGAAGCCGTCGCGGTACCAGTACTTCAGGTACGTGGACTGGAAGATGGCCTTGTCGACGTAGCCCTCCTCGAACACGTCCCGCATCAGGTCCTCTTCGGAGACCTTCAGGTAGTGCTCCCAGTCCCAGTGGGTCTCCGGCGGGGCCAGCTGGTGGTAGCCGTAGAAGCAGTCGATCCAGCCCTTGGCGTACTGCTCACGCCCCTGGACCCAGTTCTCCCTGCTGGCGTCCCAGAAGTGCATGTGGGCATCGACGACGAAGTACTTCTCGCCATTCTTCTCGTACATGTACGCGCACCTCTCGCGTCGTTTTCTCGGACTGCTCGGAGGATCGGGAAGGATCAGGGGACGAGAATGGCGCGACCGCGCACCTTGCCGGCGTCGAGGTCGTGCAGGGCGTCGACGGCGTCGTCCAGCCGGTACTGCTGCGTGTGCAGCGTGACCTTGCCGGCCTGGGCCAGCACCATGAGCTCGGCCAGGTCGGTGTAGGTGCCGACGATGTTGCCGACGACGTTCTTCTCGCCCGCGACGAACTCCAGCGTCGGGATCCGCAGCTCGCCGCCGTACCCGATCACGTAGTAGGAGCCGGCCTGGCCGGTCATGTGCCAGCCGTCCATCTCCGCGCCCTGCTCGGCGACGAAGTCGAAGACCACGTCGGCGCCGCCGCCGGTGAGGTCCTGGACCGCCTGCACCTGGTTGCCGTCGGCGAGCACGGTCTCGTCCGCGCCGATCTCCCCGGCCAGCTTCAGGGCGTCGGGGTTCTTGTCGACGACGACGATGCGGGTGCCCGAGAGCGCGGCCAGGCACTGGATGCCGATGTGACCGAGGCCGCCGGCGCCCTGCACGACCGCCGTCGTCCCCGGGTGAAGCAGGGGCAGGGCCTTGCGGACGGCGTGGTAGGCGGTGATGCCGGCGTCGGCGAGCGCGGCGACGTCGGCGGGGTTGGTGGACGGGTCGAGCTTCACGCAGGCGCGGGCGGTGGTGCGCAGGTACTCGGCCATGCCGCCGTCGTTGTTCGACAGCCCGGGGAAGAAGGCGTTCTCGCACTGCATGTCCCGGCCGGCGCGGCAGGCCTTGCAGAGCCCGCAGCTGGGCTGGGGGTGCAGGATCACCGTGTCGCCTACGGCGACGTTGGTGACGCCCTCCCCGACCTCGTGCACCCAGCCGGCGTTCTCGTGCCCGATCACGTAGGGCAGGTCGGGGTTCTGCAGCTCGGCCCACTGCCCCTCGAGGATGTGCAGGTCGGTGCGGCAGACGCCGGCGCCGCCGATCTTGACGATGACGTCCAGCGGCCCGGTCAGCTTGGGTTCGCCGATGTCGTCGATCGACGGGTCCTCGTGGTAGCGGTGGACGCGGACGGCTCGCATGCGCTCGTCTCCTCCGGCTCGGGCGACCTGTGAACCGGAAACGTACGGATGCGCTGGTGTGGCACGCGTCTCAATCTGAGACACCGGTGACGTGCTGGAGCGGCCCCGTCCAGGGCCCCGCCCCCCGAGCGTGCGAGGGGGGCGGGGAGGACGAGGCCCTCATCCCATAGAGGGGCCGAGGCCCAGGGACTGCGGCGTGCTCGCGTCCGGCGAGGGCTGCGGGATGCCCTCGTCGAGCGGTCCGAACTCGGTCATCAGCGCCTTGTTCCAGGGCGTCTGCTCCTCCGCGACCAGGGAGTTCGTCGTGAGGACCAGCCCGGCCACCGAGGCGCCGTTCTGCAATGCGGAGCGGACGACGCGCAGCGGGTCGATCACGCCGAGCTCGACGAGGTTGCCGAACCGGCCCTGCAGCGCGTCGAAGCCCTCGTCGACCGCCATCGTCCCGACCTGCTTGACCACGTCCGCGGCGTCGTAGCCGGCGTTCTCCGCGATCAGGTGCACCGGCTCGGCCAGCGAGCCGCGGACGATCTCCACGCCGACCCGGTAGTCGCCGGAGACGTCGAGGTCGTCCAGCGCGGGCTCGGCGTGCAACAGCGCCGCGCCGCCGCCGGCCAGGATCCCCTCGGCCATCGCCGCCCGGGTCGCCTGCAGGGAGTCGTCCACGCGGTGGCGGATCTCCTTGGCCTCGGCGTTGGTCGGGGCACCGACCTTGATGACGGCGGCCTTGCCCGACAGCCGGGCGATCCGCTCGGACAGGAAGTCCTGGTCGGTGCCGATGGTCGCCCGCTCCAGCTCCGCGCGCAGCTGCGACAGCCGCCGTTCGCGGGCCTCCGGCGCCCCGTGCCCACCGATGATCGTGGTGTGGTCGCTGGTCACCCGGACCTGGTCGGCCTGGCCGAGGTGCGCCGTGGTCATCTGCTCCAGGGCGAACGACGACGCCCGCGAGTGCACCTGGCCGCCGGTCAGCGCGGCCATGTCCTCGAGCAGGTGGATGCGCTTCTCGCCGAACCCGGGAGCCTGGATGGCCACGCACTGGAAGATCCCGTTGACGTGGTTGTGCACCAGCATCTGCAGCGCGGTGCCCTCGACCGCCTCGGCCACGATCACCAGCGGCTTCGGCGCCCGCATGATGCTGTCGAGGACCGGCATCAGCTGCTTGACGTCGGTGATCTTGTGCGCCGTCAGCAGGACGTAGCAGTCCTCGATGACCGCCTCGAGCCGGCCGAGGTCGGTGACCATGTACGGCGAGACGTAGCCGTTGTCGAACTCGAAGTCCTCGACGAAGTCGACGTCGATCCCGAGGACGGCGGAGTCCTCGACGGTGACCACGCCGCCGTCACCGACCGCGTAGAGAGCGCGGGCGACCGCGGTGCCGATCGTCTCGTCGTCGTTGGCCGAGATGGCGGCCACCCGGCGGAAGTCGTCCTCGTCGCGCAGCGGGTGGGCCACGCCGGCCAGGTGCTCGACCAGCCGGGCGACGGCGACGTCGATCCCGCGCTTGACCAGCACGGGGTTGCCGCCGTTCTCGATGGCCGCCATGCCCTGCTTCACGATGGCCTCGGCGAGCACGATCGCGGTCGTCGTCCCGTCGCCGACCGTGTCGTTGGTCTTGATCGCCGCTTCCTTGACCAGCTGCGCGCCCATGTTCTGGAACGGGTCGCGCAGGTGGATCTCGCGGGCGATGGTCACACCGTCGTTGGTGACCTCGGGGGAGCCGGTGATCCGTTCCAGGATCACGTTGCGCCCCTTCGGGCCGAGCGTGCTCTTCACCGAGGCGGCGAGCTGCTCGACACCTGCCTGCAGCAGGTGCCGTGCGTCGGCGCCGAATCGCAGTTCCTTGGCCATGAGGGTCCTCCTGGGGCCGCGGGCCGCCCGATCCGTGGGGCCAAAGTGGCCACTTTGGCCCCACGGCCGGGAGGGGTGGGGACGGTCGGTCTTTCTGCGCGGGTGGGAACCGGCCGAGCGCACGCGCCGGCCGCACGGGGCCGCCGACCGCGGCGCGCAGTGCGCCGGGCCGGCGGCCCCGCAGCAGGTGATCAGCCGGCCTACGAGACCGGGCGGAGGTCGAAGCCGAGGTACTCGGCCGCCTCCTCGGGGTTGGCGAACATGATCGTGCGGTCGTCCTCGTGGACCATGCGGCCGTAGTGGGTCGACATGCTCTCCTCGAGGTCGGCCGAGGTGAAGGAGCCCGGCTCCTCGCCCAGTGCCTCGGCCAGCTCGTCGTAGACGAAGTCCATCCGCTGGTCGGCGTCGACGCGGATCATCGACGGCAGGTAGGTGACCGTGACGCCGGGCTTGGTCCGCATGACCTCGGCGACGACGTGACCGACCTGGTCGTTCATCAGCGTGATCCCGGCGCGGTTGGACGAGGTCTTGTTGACGGCGCCGAACTCGGTCGCAGCCGTGGTGGTCACTGGGCCAGCTCCTTCGGGGTCTCCAGGCCGAGATCGGACAGGATCCCGGCGAAGCGGTTCTTGGCGCGGTCGAGGGAGTCCTCGAACCGGGGTGGACGGGCGTCGGGCTGCGACCACAGCGGCTGCATCGTGCGCGCGGCGCCGAGAGCCCGCGGCACCCAGTGCGCCAGCCACTCCTGCATCAGCCGCTTGTTGTGGTCGGCGAACTCGCGGTCCTGCACCAGCGGGCCGAAGCAGGCCTGCGTCCAGCGCAGGTCGCGCTGGGCGTAGTCGTACTCACCGGCGCCGACGATGGTGGGGGTGACGAAGTCGCCGTTGCCCGGGGCGGCCTGCATGACCAGCCCGCTGCGGAACAGCTCGCCGATCAGCGGTTCGAAGACGATGTTGGTCGCGAAGATCGCCTCGCCCCAGTCGTCCTCGATGGCCGGCAGCGCCTCGGTGACCTCTCGGACGCCCTGCCACTCGGCGTCCTCGTTCCACGACGACAGGTGGGCGGTGCCGTCGAAGTCCGGCACCTCCTCGGTCAGCGTGAGGTTGTAGAGGGCCAGGTCCTGGGCGAACCGGATCTTGTGCGCGCTGTTCACCGCCATCGCGGTGTTGTGCATGTTGGTCGGCCCGGAGCGCTCGTTGCCCGCGAAGACGTAGAGCCCGAGGATGTGCTCGACGTGCATCCAGGCGCCGACGCTGCGCTCGACGAACGTGACCCAGTTGCGGCTCCACTGCTCGAAGGCCTTGGCGTTGCGCGCGTTCTCGATGTTCTGGTTGACCTGCCGGACGACGTTGGCGTTGTACCGGTAGATCGTCTGCTCCCACTCCTCGTTGGGGTCGCGGAACTCGTGCCAGCCGTGGGCTGGCCAGTCGAGGTCCTTGCCGCCACCACCGGTCCCCACGCCACGCTTCGGCTCGGGCTTGTCGACGCCCCAGGCCTTGAGCTTGGTCCAGTTCAGCGGGTAGCCGACCTGCCCGTCGGCGAAGCCGTAGATCCAGCCCTGCGACAGGTAGTGCCGGGGGTCGGGCTGCACCTCGACGGTGACGTCCTCGTAGTGGGTCTGCTTGCGCTTGGCCGGCTTGTAGTAGTTGTAGCGCCGGGCGCTGGCGCTCGAGTCGGGGAACTCCTTGGCCCCGGCCTCGGCGTCGGTGAAGCTGACCCGCGGGACGCTCCGCTCTGGCCGCGCGGGTACTTCGGCGACGCGGGGCTCGGTGGTGGTCATGGTCAGTCCTCGCCTTCCGGTTCACCGGTGGTGGTGAACTTGTCGTAGAAGATGTGGTCCTCGCTGCGTCCGAGCCGGGGGAGCAGGACGAGCGCCGCCTCGACCATCGGCGGCGGTCCGCAGACGTAGACGTCCACCCTGCTCAGGTCGGTCTCCCGGCGCGCGACGACGTCGGTGATCAGGCCGGTCTCGCCGCCCCATCCGTCGTCCGCCGCCGGCTCGGACAGCGCTGGGACGAACGTGAGGCCGGGCAACTGCTCGGCGAGCTTGGCGAGTTCCTCCTCGAAGCACAGGTCCCGCACGGTCCGTGCCCCGTAGTAGAAGGTGACCGGGCGGTCGATCCCGCGTTCGGCCATCGACCGCAGCAGCGCCAGCAGCGGTGCGATGCCGGCCCCGCCGCCCAGGAACAGCAGGTCGTTGGTGCTGCTCTCGCGCAGGCGGAACGCGCCGAACGGCGCCTCCACCTGCAGCCGGTCACCGACCTTGATCGAATCGGCCAGGAGCCCGGAGAAGAGCCCCCCGGGGTAGACCTTGATGACGAACTCGAAGATCCCCTCCCGGTTCGGGGTGTTCGCCATGGAGAACGACCGGGTCGCGTGGTGGCCGGGCACCTGGAAGTCCATGTACTGGCCGGGGAAGTACTTGATCTCCTCCGGTTCCAGCAGCCGGACGACGAGGTGCCGCATGTCGTGCGTGACCGGGTCGTTGGCGACCACCTCGACCGTGCCCTGCCGCAGCGGCAGCCCCGAGGCGATGATCTCCTCGTCGTAGTTGAGGAGCTCGATCACCAGGTCCTCGTAGGCGTGGGCCCGGCAGAGCAGGGTCTGGCCCTCCTCTCTCTCGAAGTCGGGCAGCGCGAAGGTCGAGTAGCTGTCCAGCTCGATGTCCTCGCCGTCCAGGACGAAGGACTTGCAGGAGGCGCACTGGCCCTCCTTGCAGCCGTGCATGAGCTGGACGCCCTGCTCCGCGGCCGCCCGCAGGATCGTCTGGTCGGAGTCGACCTCGATCTCGATGCCGACCGGTTCGAACCGGACGGAGTACTTCTCGCCCATGGGCTCCACCTCTGGGTCGTCGCGGGTCGGCCCTCGGGCCCCGCGGATCGCGGGCAGCCTTCAGCCATTGATGAGGGGGTGGCGGGGGAGGGCCGGGGGGCACCCGACCCTCCCCCTCGCCTGACCCGCGCTCAGGCGCTCTTGGCGGGTGCCGGACGGCCGGCCGGGCCCTGGCGGTGGTAGTCGGCGACGAACGCCGCCCGCTCCTCGTCGGTCATCTCGTTGAACAGGACGTTCGGGCTCTGCAGCACGCCGAGCCGCTTCAGGTGCTCGGTCGTCCACATCTTCTTCGGGTCGAGGTTCAGATGCGGCTGCGCCGTCATCGTCTTGCCGTCGTCCCGCACGAAGCCCATGTCCTCGACGACCTTGTCCCAGGTCCAGCCGTGGTACAGGGTCTCCCACTCGCGGTGCCCCACCAGCCGGCCCATGTTCGGGGTCTCGCGGCCCTGGTACACCGGGCGGAAGGCCTCGACGTCGGTCCACCGGCAGGTCTCGCTGCAGTACGTGCGGTGCACGCCGTCGACCTCGGCGGTGCACATGTCCTCACGGATGAGGCAGGGCACCATGCAGGTCCAGCAGCGGTTCGGGTACACGTAGTCGACGTCCTCACCGACGATCGGCTTGTGCCCGTTCGGGATCGACAGCCGGCGGTAGTTCTCCCACCACTTGCCGTACTTGTCGTACCAGCCCGGGTACTTGTGCTCGAACCACTCGAAGTCCTCCTCGGTCATCGGGTCGATGCGCCAGTAGTTGGCGAGCCACCCGGTGGCGAAGAACTGCGCGACCTCGTGCACGTAGCCCTTGTTCCAGATCCGGTTCCAGGCCTCCTCGATCAGGTCGTGCGGAATGGTCAGTCCGTACTTCTCGAGCGGGACCAGGTAGCTGCGGTAGTAGTCGTCGTAGATCCACCGGCGCCACATCTCCGCGTAGGACTCGCGGTCCTTGCGGCGGTCCTTGGTGCCGTACTCGATGAAGGTCCCGATCGCGGCGTCGACGACGGCGTGGTTGTTCCACCACGCGTAGCGCAGGTCGCGCTCGAGCAGTTGCCGGTTGCCCTCGTCCGACAGCGCCATCAGCAGCGTGGCGTAGCCGTTGGAGATGTGCCGGGACTCGTCGGACTGCACCGAGTGGAACACCGTCGGCAGCAGGTAGTCGCCGTTGGCCGCCGCCTCGGCCGGCATGGCCACGAACAGCGTGTTCGTGAACGCGGTCTCCGCGACGATCGTGAGGTAGATGCTGGCCGCGGTGATCGCGTCACCGGTGATGAAGCCCTCCGCGAACTGCCGCCCGATCGTCCCGCAGTAGTCGTTGTGGAAGTTGCGCAGGCTGTTGTTGAAGCCGGCCGGGTCGATGTAGTTGTTCATGTACAGGCGCTTGAGGTTCTGCTGGATCGTCGAGTGCCGGACCTCGTCGATCATCTGGATAGCCTGGCCGTTGTGCAGCTCCGGGTTGGGCACCGCCTGGAACAGCATCGGCATGGAGCGGGCCGCCGAGATCTCGGGCAGCGGGATGATCGACAGGAACAGCTTCTGCCACTCCAGCCAGCGCTCCTGCACCTGGCGGAACATGTTGCCGCGGATCGCGCCGTCCTCGGCGCCGTAGACGCGGTTGTCCTTCTCCTCCTCCATCGGGAAGTAGGACCGCAGGATCTGCTTGAGCGGGTCCTTCTTCTGCGCCTTCCGGAAGGTGTAGTCGGTGCCGTACTTCATGTACGGCTCGTGGTAGACGGGTTCCCAGGCCAGCTCCTGGATCTTCTGGTGGGCCTTCGCCAGGCTCTGTCGACTCACGTCGACTCCTCACGGTCGGGGTCGGGACTCGGGCGGTGCCGGGGCCCTCGGCGGCGGGGCGCCGGAGGCCGCGCGGCAGCGCGTTCTCGGTTCCTCGGAAGCCGCGACGGACACGGGCGTCGTGGACCCCGGAGGCGGCGAGCAGCGCGGCGCGGTGCCCCCTGCACCGTGCTCCTCGTGCTACGGATCACAGTGGCTCGCCGGGCCGTGAGTGGTCTCAATATGAGACGTCGGCCGATTCGCCCGTTCCTAGGGTTGAGCTCCCTAGGGTTTGTCGTCCGGGTGCCACACCCAGGCGTTGATGCGCTCCTCAGAGACGAGGGAGGCGACGGGTGGCCGTGTCGAGGGGATCGGGCCCGAAGCTGGCACGCGGCCGGGCCGGCGTCCCCGCCGTTCCCGGCGGGGACGACGTCGCGCGGGCGCGGACGCTGTTCCTCGTCGACGAGCCCGTGCTCCCCGGCGTCGTCCGCGAGCCGATCCTGGCCTCCTGGACGCGGTCCCGGCTCTGGCAGATCCGGCCCGACCACCTCGACCTGCCGTTCGAGCCCGGTGCGGACGACGACTCGCTGCTCAACCGCGCCGCCGAGCCCGTGCTCCGCGACATCGCCGACCTGTTCGCCACCGAACCGGTCAGCGTGATCCTCTGCGACGCCGACGGTGTCGTGCTCAGCCGCCGCACCGGCGACAGCGCCCTGAGGCAGCACCTGGACCGCGTGTGGCTGGCCCCCGGGTTCAGCTACGCCGAGCAGTTCGTCGGCACCAACGGCATCGGGACGGCGCTGGAGGCCCGCGGGCCGGCGCAGGTGTTCGGCCACGAGCACTACGTGGAGCGGCTCGAGGAGCTGGCCTGCGCGGGCGCCCCGATCCGCCACCCGGTCACCGGCAAGGTGCTCGGCGTCGTCGACCTCACCTGCTGGCAGCGCGACGCCGGGCCGCTGCTGGTCGCGACCGCCGGCACGCTGACCCGCCGGATCGAGCAGATGCTGCTCGAGCACAGCGGGCAGCGGGAGCTCGCCGTCCTCAACGACTACCTGGTCGCCTGCCGGCGCAACCGCGGCCCGGTGCTCGCCATCGGCGAGGACCTGGTGATGATGAACGACAAGGCGCGGGAGGTGCTCGACCCGGCCGACCAGGAACCGCTGCTGGCCGAGGCGACCGAGGCCCTGGCGGAGGGCCGCCGGCATCCGCTGCTGATCGACCTGCCGAGCGGGCGGACGGCGCGGGTGCACATCCGGCCGACGGTCAGTTCCAGCGGGGTCGCCGGCGGCGTGCTCGACGTCCAGCTGGTCCAGTCGGCGGCCGCCGCGGACGCGCGGCAGGCCGTGGCGGCGCCCAGCCCGCTGCCGGCCGCGGTCGGCTCGGGCCCGGCCTGGACCAAGTGCTGCGCGGCCGTCGACCGCCACCTGCAGGCCGGTGAGTGGCTGGTGCTCGAGGGCGAGCGGGGGTCGGGCCGCGAGACGGTCGCCCGGGCCGCCCACCAGGCGCGCACGCCCGCGGCCCGGCTCCGGGTGCTGCACGCGGAGGACGCCGGGCCGGACTGGGTGTCCGAGGTCGCCGAGGAGCTGGCCGCCGGCGGCGGCACGGTGATCCTGACCGACGTCGACCGGCTCCCGCGGGAGGCGATGGCCGAGCTGGCCGACGTCCTGGAGCCCTACCGCGAGTCCACCGACTCGGACCGGCCGGTCCTGATCGCGACCGTCGGGCCGCTCGGCCGGGAGCCCGACGCCGAGCTGACGGCGCTGCTGTCGGCCTTCCCCCGCACGGTGTCGGTGCCGCCGCTGCGCCACCACATCGAGGACGTCGCCGAGCTCGTGCCGCACCTGCTCTCCCGCCTCGGCCACGGCTCGGTCGTCACGGCGTCGCCGGAGGTCATGCGAGTGCTGACGCACAACCGCTGGCCGGGCAACGTCGACCAGCTGGTCGCGGTGCTGCGCAAGGTGGTCGCCAAGCGGCGCTCCGGCGTGATCGGCGTGCGCGACCTGCCGCCGGAGTGCCGGGTCACCACCAAGCGGGTGCTGACCCCGCTGGAGTCCCTGGAGTGCGACGCGATCGTGGAGGCGCTGCTCGACGCCGGCGGCAGCAAGGTGGAGGCGGCCCGCCGGCTGGCTATGTCGCGGGCCACCATCTACCGCAAGATCCGCGACTACGGCATCTCCGTCCCGACCGCTGCCCAGCCCATCGCATGACCGAGGAGGCGCTCGTCATGGGACACCCGCTCACCACCCGGACGCTCGCCCGCACCGTCGTCATCGGGGCCTTCGTGGTGGCGCTCGCGGTCGCCGGCCGCCCGGGCTGGCTGGCCACCCTGCTCGGGGTGCTGCTCGTCGGCGTGTGGGCCGCCCCGTACCTGCTGGTCAGCAACCGGCGGCGCCCGGTACGCGTTGTGGCGGAGCCGCGGGAGGCCGGCCCGACGGGCTGAGCGGCGCGGTCCCGCGCGGTCCCGCGCGAGAGCAGCGTCACGGTGTGCCGGGGGTCGTCGGCCGGTAGCCTGGGGGTCAGCGAAGGGGAGTAGCCCCCAATGTCGCGGTCGACACACTGACCGACGCCGGTCTCCCGGCGGAGGTCCGGCCGCGCGGCCTGCGTTCCGGCAGGCGGGCGAGACCTTCGATCCAGGCAGCACGTGCCGGGTCGAGGTGTCGCGCTTCGGACCGGCCGGACCAGAGAGGCCCGCACCGCCCCGTGGACGCAGTCCTGATCAGCACGCTCATCTCCTTCGGCGTCATCTTCGTCGCCGAGCTCGGGGACAAGTCGCAGCTCATGGCCCTGACCTTCGCCACCCGCTTCAAGGTGTGGCCGGTCCTCATCGGCATCACCGTCGCCACCGCGATCGTCCACCTTGTCTCGGTCGCGATCGGCTTCGGGCTCGGCGCCGCGCTGCCGACGGGCTGGATCAACCTCGCGGCGGCCGTCGCGTTCCTCGCCTTCGGCGCGTGGACCCTGCGGGGCGACACCCTCACCGAGGACGAGCAGGAGAAGGTCAACCGGGCCGGCAAGCGGGCGATCATCGCCGTCGGCACGGCGTTCTTCCTGGCCGAGCTCGGGGACAAGACGATGCTCGCCACGATCACCCTGGCCACCGACCCCGACTACGGCTGGTTCGGCGTCTGGCTGGGGTCCACGCTCGGCATGGTCGCGGCCGACGCCCTGGCCATCGTGGTCGGCCGGGCGCTGGGCAAGCGGCTGCCCGAGAAGGTCATCGCCTACGGCGCGGCGGCGCTGTTCTTCCTCTTCGGCATCTGGCTGGCCATCGAGGCCATCGCCGAGCTGGCCTGATCAGGCGGCCGGCGCCTCCGCGGGCGCCGCGTCGGCCACGGCCACGACCGCGCGGCGGCGGTGGCGCACCACCAGCGGGGCGATCCACACGGCGACGAGCGCGAGGGCCGGCACGAAGCTCGCCCACCCGGGCCGGCCCGCCAGGGCCAGGGCGAGCAGGAAGGCCAGGACGACGACCGTCCGGCAGACGGTGGGGATCGACGGCAGGGACACGAAGAACCACGTCCTCTCGGCGTTCGCGGGAACCACCCTCCTCCTGCCCGGGCTCCGGCGCCAGAGGGGCCAACCGGTGGCCCCGCGGGGCCAGCCGCGAAACACGGGTGCGGCCGAGGAGCTCGGCCGCTACGGTCCGCGCCATGCCGTTCCGTTGACGCGCTGCCTCTCCTCCCGCGCTGACCCCGCAGGCGCGACCGCTGGCCCGGCTCGCGCTGGCCTGGTCGGTCGCCGACTCCCTCGTGCCGCTCTACCCGATCTACGCGCTGCTCTTCGTCGACGCGGGGCTGTCGGAGGCGGCCGTCTCCGCGCTGTTCGCCGTGTGGTCGGTCAGCGCCCTGCTCGCCGAGGTCCCCACCGGCGCCCTGGCCGACCGCTGGTCGCGCCGCGGCGCGCTGGTGCTCGCCTCGCTGCTCGAGGCGGCCTGCTTCGCGCTGTGGACGGCGGTGCCGACGGCGGCCTCCTTCGCCGTGGGCTTCGCGCTGTGGGGCGTCGGCGGCGCGCTGGCCTCGGGCGCGGCCGAGGCGCTGGTGTACGAGGGCCTGGACGCCGCCGGCGCGAGCCCCGCCTACGCGCGGGTGTCGGGCTGGATGGGCGCGGCGGGCCTCGTCGTCCAGGTGCCGACGGCGTTCGCCGCGACGGCGCTGTTCGCCCTGGGCGGCTATCCGCTGGTCGGCTGGGCCAGCGTCGCCGCCTGCCTGGTCACCGCGGTCCTGGCGACCCGCTTCCCCGAGCCGCCCCGCCGGCACGACGGCGACGGCGCGGCGGAGGTGGCCGGCTTCCTGCGCACGCTGTGGGGCGGGGTGACCGAGGCCGCCCGCCGGCCGGGCCTGCGCGCGATCGTCGTCGCCGCGGCGCTGCTGGGCGGGATCGACGGCGTGGAGGAGTACTGGCCGCTCATGGCCGGCGCCTGGGGCGTGCCCCCCACCGCGGTCGCGCTCGCCACGCTGGCCGTCCCGCTGGCCGGCGGGGTCGGTGCCGCGCTGGCCGGCCGCGCGGAGCGGCTGCCCACCCGGTGGCTGCTCGCGCTGCTGGTGGCCTCCGGCCTGTTCCTGGCCGCCGCGGGCGCGTGGGCGCGGCCGGCCGCGCTGGCCGCCGTCGCCCTGTTCTACGGCCTGTACTGCGCGGTGCTCGTGGTCGCCGAGGCCCGGCTGCAGCACCGCATCACGGGCCCGCACCGGGCGACGATCACCTCGGTCGCCGGGTTCGGCATCGAACTGGCGTCGCTGCCGGTGTTCGCGGCGTGGGCGGTCGGGGGGACCGGCGCGGTCGCGCTGCTGGTGCTCGCCGTCGTCCCGGTGGTGGCGGTGGGACTACGCCGGCGGTGACCCGAGCGCGGCGAGCATGCCGGCGGTGTCCAGGTAGACCTCGAAGCGGGCGATCCGCCCGTTCCGGACGGCAGCGCGGGGGACTGGTGGACTGACGCAGTCGGGGGCGAACAGCTCCATGATCCGCTGCACGTCGGCCCGGCCGAACGCGTCGTAGACCGCCTCGACCACGTCGACCCCGGTCATGTCCTCTCCACGGGATGGGCCTCCGCCGCGGCGGCGGTGGCCGCGCGCAGGACCTCCTTGACCGGCAGGCGCAGCTCCCGCGCGAGCGCGGCGACGTCCTCGTACTCGACGCTCACGTTGACCGCCCGTCCGCCGGCGCGGGCGATCTTGACGCCGACCGACCCGCCGAGCACCTGCACCGACGCCGTCGTCCGGTCCAGGGCCACCTTGCCGACCGGGACCACCCGCAGCCCGATCGTCGACGTGGTGGCGAACACCGCCGCCTGCACGGCCGGGACGGCGGCGGGCGGGCACAGCGCGCTGACCACGTGCGCCGGGCGGCCCTTCTTCATGACGATCGGGGTGAGCCAGGCGTCCGAGGCGCCCGCGGCGAACAGGGCGTCGAGCACGCCCGGCCACAGCCGCGGGTCGAGGTCGTCGACGTTGGCCTCGAGGACGACGGCCCCCGGGTCCTCCGCCGCCGGCTCGCCCAGCACCAGGCGGACGACGTTGGGCAGCTGCGCGGGGTCCCGCCCGCCGGCGCCGTAGCCGGTCCGCGCGACCCGCATCGGCGGCAGCGTCGTCCACTCGTCCACCAGCTCGGCCAGCAGCGCCGCGCCGGTGGGGGTGCACATCTCGGCCGGCACCGGGCCGGCGACCACCGGCACGCCGGCCAGCAGCTCGAGCACCGCCGGAGCCGGCACCGGGACGACGCCGTGCGCGCCCCGGGCCCAGCCGCTGCCCAGCGCGACGGGGGAGGCGGTCAGCCGGGCGAGCCCCAGGTGCGCGAAGCCGGCGACCACGCCGACCACGTCGGCCAGCGCGTCCAGGGCGCCGACCTCGTGGAAGTGCACGTCGTCCGGGTCGGTCCGGTGCACCCGACCCTCGGCCTCGGCCAGCCGGCGGAAGACCGCGAGCGCCCGGTCGCGGACGTCGCCGGCCAGGTCCGCCGCCGTGAGGATCGCCCGGACGTCGGACCAGGTGCGGCGGGTGGCGGTCTCCGGCGCGGTGACGTGCACGCGCGTCGCGCCGAGGCCGTGCCGGGTGACCTGCTCGGTGCGCAGTCCGATCCGCTCGACCCCGAGGGCGGCGACCGCGCGGGCGGGGACGTCGAGCGGCACGCCGGCGTCGACCAGCGCGCCGAGCAGCATGTCGCCGCTCGCGCCCGCCTGCAGATCGAGCCAGCCGAGGGTCACCGGGCGATCATGCCTGTCGCCGGGAGCGGTCAGGGGCGGGCGGTACGGCGAGCGATCCGGGCGGCGAAGACGCCGGCCGACCAGCCGTCGTCCACGGTGCTGACGACGACGCCCGGCGTCGGCGTGCCGACCATCGTGAGCAGCGCGCCCAGCCCGGCGAAGCTCCCGGTCTGCCCGCTCGACGTCGGCACCGCGACCACGGGGACGTCGGTCGCGGCGGCGATCCGGCCGGCCAGCGCGGCGTCCGGTCCGGGGACCACGACCACGCAGTCGGCGCCGGCGAGCGGATCGGCGTCCTCGACCCGGGCCACCTCGGTGCCGGTCACGCGGGCGACGAAGGCGACCTCCGCCGCGACCGGCGCGTCGTCGCCGGCACCCCCGACGACGGCCACGCGGCCGACCGGCTCGGGCAGCGGCCCGACGGCAGCGGCCATCGCCGCCGCGTCCAGCGTCGTGCAGCCGCCGTGCTCGGCGGCCAGCGCCACGAGGGTCTCGGGGGCGGCGCGCAGCACGAGCGCGGGGCGGTCGGGGTGAGCCCGGCGCGCTTCGCGGACCAGCGCCAGCACCTGCTCGGTGCTGCGCCCGGCGCCCCGGACGACCTCGGGCTCCGTCGCCGAGAGGGCCTCCGGCGTGCGCGCCGGGACGCGCCCGGGCAGCGGGGCCAGGGGAGGGTCGGCCGGGCCGCCGAGCCCGAGCGGCGGGTCGACCGGCAGGGGACCGTCCACGAGCAGGGCGGCGAAGCCGTGGGCCGGCGGCACGTCGGTGACCGGGGCGTCGGCGACCGGGGCGTCGTCCGCCGGGACGGCGGGGGTGAACAGGCTGTCGGCCCGCGTCTGGGTGACCGCGGAGAGGCGGACGACGCGGTCCCGGCCGCTGCGCTTGGCGTCGTACAGGACGCCGTCGGCCGCGGCGAACAGCGTGCGCCGGTCGTCGCCGCGGGCGGCCGAGGCGATGCCCACGCTGATCGTCACCGGCCGGTCGAGGCCGAACTCCGACCAGTCGTAGGAGGCGATCGCCCGGCGGATCCGCTCGAGCGCGTGCTCGGCCTGCTCGGCGGTGGTGTCGGGCAGCAGGATGACGAACTCGTCGCCGGCCCAGCGGCACACCTCGTCGGTGTCGCGGACGCCGTCGACCAGCAGCTCGGCCACCACCCGCAGCACGGCGTCCCCGCCCGGGTGGCCGACGGCGTCGTTGATCGACTTGAAGTGGTCGACGTCGACCACGGCGAGGCCCGGCGCGGAGCCGGCCGAGAGCAGCCCGTCGAGGCGCGCCTCGGCGTAGCGCCGGTTGGGCAGGTGGGTGAGCGGGTCCTCGTAGGCCTGGCGGCGCAGCTGGCCGGCCGCGCGCTCGGTCTCCAGCAGGCTCTTGCGCCGGCCGAACAGCTCCACCCAGCGGGTCCGCCGCTCGTCGACCCGGTCCAGCTCGTCGGAGATGTAGGCCTGCAGGTAGGGCAGCGCCCGCCCGGCGTCGTCGAGCTCGGAGTGCAGCGTGCACAGCTCCCGCAGCGCGGCGCGGCGCACCCGGGGCAGCCCGTGCTCGGTGGCCAGCGCCAGTGCCTGGGTGAGGTGCTCGTCGGCGCCGCGGCCGTCGCCCTGCCGCCGCAGCGCGCGGCCCAGCGCCAGCTGCGCCGAGGAGAGCAGCGCGCGGTCGGCGGTGGCCGAGGTGATCCGGACGGCGGCGCGCAGCGGACCGGTGGCGGCCGCGTGCTCCCCGAGGCCGACCAGCGCCCAGCCGTGCACGACCTGCGCGGCGACCACGCCGGGCTCGTCGGGCGGCAGCAGCTCCAGCGCGCGCTCGGCCATCCGGCGGCCCTCGGCGAAGTGCGGGGCGGCCGACTCGGGGGCGCCGTCGTCGAGCAGGCCCTCGCCCAGCTCGGCGCACAGCTCGCCGAGGCGGGTGGCGTGCGCGGCCACCAGCACCTCGGGGTCGCCGTCCTCCGGTGACAGGGCCCCGGGCGCGGCGGCCGCGGCGACCGCCGTCTCGTGGGCGCGGCGCTGGTAGTCCAGGGCCAGCGGCATCAGCTCGAGGTCGGCCAGCACCCCGGCCAGCGTCGAGAGCGTGTCGACCAGCAGCGCGCTCGGCGGCAGTGCCGGGTCCAGCAGGCTGGCCGCCTCGACCGCCTCGTCCATCGCCGCGTCGATCCGGCGGGAGAGCAGCTCGATGCGGGCGTGCCGGGCCAGGCCGGCGGCGCGCTGCAGGTCGTCGTCCGTGGCGTCGAAGGCGGCCTTGGCGGAGCGGACCAGCGCGATCGCCAGCGCGGCCCGGGAGGCGGACTCGGCGCGCGGGTCGGCGCCGTCGTCCCCGGTGCCCTCGATCAGCTCGGCCACCCCGGCGTGCAGATCGAGCGCGGGCGCGGCCTCGGACGCCGGTCCCAGCGGGTCGCCGACCAGCGTGAACCCGGCGACGCGCAGCCGCCGGACCAGCAGCTCGGCGCGGAGGGTGTCGGCCCAGGCACGGCCCAGGTCGGCCGGGCTCTCGGTCTCGGGGACCTCGTACGGGGAGGGATCGCGCTCGACATCGGCGAGCAGTTCCTCGGCGTCGTCCAGCTGCCAGTTCGCCAGGGCAGCGGTCACCCGATGATGCAGGGCTCCGGGTGGCACGAGCGCACTGTGCACGTCGTCCCCACCGGTGTCGAGCACCGGTCGGGAGGCGCGCCGTCCCCCGTCCGTCCTGCCCCACGCGCCCCACACGGTCATGCGGAGGCCTGCGGATCGGAGGAGGGCAGCATGCCACCCGGGGCCCGCACACGGTTGCGGCCGCTCCGCTTGGCGGAGAACAGGTGCAGATCGGCGGTGTCGAACAGCGCCCGCCAGCCGACCGTCCCGTCCTCGCCGGCCGGTGCGGTCGCCACGCCGATGCTGACCGTCACCGGTCCCGCCAGCGGGAGGTCGGACCAGTCCGCGCCGGCCACGGCCGCCCGCAGCCGGTCCATGACGACGACGGCCTGCGCCTCGGTCGCGGTCGGGAGGACGACGAGGAACTCGTCCCCGGCCCACCGGTACACCTCGTCGCCGGTGCGGCTGTGCTCGCGCAGCAGGTCGGCGACCCGCTTCAGGACGGCGTCGCCCGAGGAGTGCGAGCCCTCGTCGTTGACCTCCTTGAACCGGTCGACGTCGACCACGGCCAGCGAGAGCGGGGCCTCGGCGAGCTGCAGGGCGCCGAGCCGTCGCTCCGCGCTGCGCCGGTTGCCGAGCCCGGTGAGCGGGTCCTCGAGCGCGTGCCGGCGCAGCAGCGCCGCCTGCCGCTCGGCCTCCCGCAGCCGGCTGCGGCGGACGAACATCTCCGCCCACAGCTCGCGGCTGCGCGCCTGCGCCCGGCCGGTGTCGGCGCGATAGGCCTCCAGCCAGTGCAGCGCCTCCCCGGGCCGGCCCAGCGCGGCGGTCGCCTGGCCCAGCTCCAGCAGGCAGTGCCGGTAGCGCCGCCGGTCACCCGCGGCGGCGAACGCGCCGGAGGCGTCGACCAGCAGGTCGATGGCCTGCTCGCCGAGCGCGGGCTTGCCGTCCCGCGCGGCCAGCAGCACGAGCAGGCGGGCGAGGGCGAGGTCGGCGTACCCGCGCAGCCACACGCCGCCGTCGGCCTGCACCCGCCGGTGGGCGCTGCGCATGGGGCCGAGGGCGTCGTCGAGGGCGTCGCGGCAGGTCAGGGCCCAGGACTGGACGACGTCGAGCAGGTCGCCGTCGGCGTCCTCGGGTTCGTGCCCCAGGGCCCGGGCGGTGGTGGCGCAGTCGATCGCGGTGCGGGCGAGCTCGCGCGAGCGGTCGATCTCGCCGCGCCGGCGCAGGGTCTGCGCCAGCTCGGTGTGCTGCTGGGCGGTGAGCAGCAGCAGGCGCCACTGGTCGGCGAGGTCGGGCAGCTGCAGGGCCACCCCGTGCCCACGGAGGGCGTGGGCGACGGCGAGCTCCTCGAGGTCGAGCGCGGTGAGGGTGCGGGAGAGCCAGAAGTGCGCCTGGAGCAGGGCGCGGCTGGGGGCCGGGGGCGGGGAGCCCTCCGTCAGCAGGCTGGCGTCGATCGCCAGCAGCATCGCCGCGTCGAAGCGGTCCGCCGTCACCTCGACGTGCGCGAGGTGGGCGAGGGCCAGGGCGGTGTCGGCGGTCGGCGGCCACTTGTCGAGCGCCTCCCGGGCGGCGGCGACTTCCTCACCCGCGGCCTCCGGCGCCGACTCGAGCAGCGCGCGGCGCGCGGCGAGGATGTGCCGCCAGACGCCCCAGCGCGGCCCGGTCGCCGTGGCGAGGGCGGGCTCGGCGTGGTCGAGACCGGCGAGGAAGGCGGCGGCGTCCTGGCGGTCGGTCGCGGCCAGCAGGCGCCACAGCGCAGCGTCGAGGTCACTCTCGGTGTCCTGGACCGGGCCGGGCGTCACGCGTCCCTCCATACGACGGGGCGAGCCGGCCGGGTCGGCCGGCTCTGCCGAGAGCGAGGCAGCTCTCCCGGGCGGGGCGTCCACCCCGTGGCGACCGCACTACCCTCGCCGGGTGCCCGGAACGCCTCGCAGCATGCCCCCGACGCGGTTCACCTATCTCGGTCCTGAGGGTACCTTCGCCGAAGCGGCACTGAGCAGGGCCGTTGCCGCGTCCGAGGGACGGCGGGACCCCCAGCCGAGCGTCGCCGCGGCCCTGGCCGCCGTCCGATCGGGGGACGCCGACGCCGCGCTCGTGCCGATGGAGAACTCCGTCGAGGGCTCCGTGCCCGCGACGATGGACGGCCTGGCCTACGGCGAGCCGCTGGTCATCACCCGCGAGGTGTTCCTCCCGGTGTCGATGACGCTGGTCGCCCGGCCGGGGACGACGCTCGCCGACGTCCGCTCGCTGGCCAGCCATCCGCACGCGATCGCCCAGTCGGCGCGCTGGCTCGCCGACCACCTGCCCGGCGTGACCCCGCTGCCGACGACGTCCACCGCCGCCGCCGCCCGGGCCGTCGCCGAGGGCGAGTTCGACGCCGCCGTCTGCGCCCCGATCGCGGCCGAGCGCTACGGCCTGGCGACCCTGGTCGAGGACATCGCCGACCACCCGGGCGCGGTCACCCGCTTCGTCCTGGTCACGCGCCCCGGCGCGCTGCCCGAGCGGACCGGCAACGACAAGACCTCGCTGGTCGCGGTCGTCGGCGACCGCACCGGCGCGCTGCTCGAGCTGCTGCGCGAGTTCGCCGTGCGGGACATCAGCCTGACCCGGATCGAGTCGCGGCCGCGACGTGAGCGGCTGGGCGTCTACTCGTTCTCCCTCGACTGCGAGGGGCACGTGCTCGACCGCCGCGTGGGGGAGGCGCTCGCCGCGCTGCACCGGGTCTGCGACGACGTCCGGTTCCTGGGCTCGTACCCGCGCGCCGACGACCGGCAGAACCGGCCGGTGGCCCCGACCGCCGACGACGCCGCGTTCGCCGAGGCGGAGGTCTGGCTGGCGAAGGTCCGCGAGGGCACGGCCTGACCCAGCCGGTCAGACGCGGGCCGGCTCCGGCTCGGGCTCCCTCCCGCGCGCCCGCGGACGCGACAGCGCGCTCGGCCACCAGGTGCGGTCGCCGAGCAACGCGACCGCGGCGGGCACGACCAGCGAGCGGACGACGAGGGTGTCGAGCAGGACGCCGAAGCCGACGAGGAACGCCATCTGCGCCAGGAACAGCAGGGGGAGCACCGACAGCGCGCCGAACGTGGCCGCGAGCACCAGGCCGGCGCTGGTGATCACCCCGCCGGTGACGGCCAGCGCCCGCAGGACGCCGTCCCTGGTGCCGTGCCGCTGCGACTCCTCGCGGGCGCGGGTCATCAGGAAGATGTTGTAGTCGATCCCCAGCGCGACGAGGAACACGAAGGCGATCAGCAGGATGCTGGGATCGCTGCCGGGGAAGTCGAAGACGTGCTCGAACATCAGCGCCGCGACGCCGGCGGTCGCCAGGACGCTGAGGACGACGGTCGCGACCAGCAGCAGCGGCGCCGCGAGCGAGCGCAGCAGCAGGGCCAGCACGACGGTGATCACGATGAGCACCGCCGGGACGATGATCCGCAGGTCGCGGGCGGCGCTCTCGCGGGCGTCGAGGTTGGCCGCCGTGTCGCCCCCGACGAGGGCGTCGGGGTCGGCCGCGTCCAGCGCCGTGCGCAGTGACTCGACCGTCTCGATCGCCGCGACGCTGTCGGGGGCGACGGCGAGCGTGGCGTCGAGCCGCACCATGCCGTCGACGACCGTGGGCGGGGCCAGCGGCAGCGGGGCCGCGCCGGTGAACGGGGCGACCGAAGCCACGCCGTCCGTGCCGGCCGCCGTCTCGGCGACCTCCTGCCAGCTGTCCTCCGGGGTGACGATCACCGCCGGGCTGGCGACGCCGGCCTCGTAGTGCCGCTCGAGCGCCGCCTGCCCGGCGACGCCGTTCGACTCGCCGCGGATCGCGTCGGAGAAGGTGATCCCGTCCGCGGCGTAGGTGGGCGCGAAGACCGCGGCGGCCAGCAGGGCCAGCGTGCTGATCGCGAGCACCCGGCGCGGACGGCGGCCGACGAGCGCGGCCACGCGCTGCCAGCCCCGGCCGTGCCTGGGCTCGACGCCGTACCGCGGCCGGAAGGGCCAGAACGCCGCGCGGCCGAGGAGGACCAGGGCGGCGGGCAGGAAGGTGAGCGCGCCGAGGACGGCGAAGACGACGCTGACCGCGGAGATCGGGCCCAGGCCGCGGGTCGACCCGAGGTCGGAGAAGAGCAGGCACAGCACGCCGAGGACGACGGTGGCCCCGGAGGCGACGATCGGCTCCCACGAGCGGTGCAGCGCGATGCGCATCGCCGTGTACTTCGACTGCTCCCGGCGCAGCTCCTCGCGGAAGCGGGAGACCAGCAGCAGGCCGTAGTCGGTGGCCGCCCCCACGACGAGGACCGCCGCGATGCCCTGGCTCTGGCCGTTCACGGTGATGACGCCGCCGTCGGCGAGCAGGTAGGCCACGGCCTCGGCGGCGACGAGGGCGAGGCCCACCGTCCCGAGGACCAGCAGCGGCAGCAGCGGGCTGCGGTACACCACGAGCAGGATGAGCAGCACGATGCTGAACGCGGCGATCAGCAGGACGCCGTCGATGCCGACGAAGGAGTTGGCGAAGTCGGCGAAGATGCCGCCCGGTCCGGTGACGTAGCTGTCGATGCCCTCGACCGGGATCGCGGCGCGGAGGTCGGCCACCAGGGTGACGATCCGGTCGCCGAGGTCGGGGGTCAGGGGTAGGAAGACCTGCACCGCCTCGCCGTCCTCGGACGGGATGGGCGGGGAGACGTCGCCGGCGAGGGAGCCGGCATCCTCGGCGATCCGCGTGGCCTCCTGGACCCGGTCGGTGATCTCGCCGAGCGTCTGCTCGTCGATCGGCCGGTCGCTCTCCCACAGCAGCAGGGCGGGGATCGACTGGACCGGCTGGAACCCCCGCTGCAGCTCGAGGACCTGGGTCGACTCGGCGCTGTCGGGCAGGAAGGCGGCGGTGTCGTTCTCCTGCAGGTCGGAGAGCCCCGCCTGCAGGCTCGCCAGCGGACCGGCGGCGCCCAGCCAGACGAGGAGGATCAGGGCCGGGAGGAGCCAGCGGAGCCGTTGCATGGCGAGAACATTCCTTGATGCTCGATAATCTCGACAGTCGAGAGATTAGGCCCGAGTCTCACTGCGGGCAATCGGCGAGGGAGTTCCGGTGGATGCTGCGGCGCGGCAGGAGCTGGCCCTGATGCTGCGCCGGCTGACCGTCGAGCTGGACGCCGTCGGGCAGCGGTTCGCCGACCTGCACGGGCTCAACCGCACCGACGTCCGCGCGCTGGTGGCGATCATGGACGCCGCGCGCGCGGGCCGGCCGATGACCGCCGGTGGCCTCGGTGCCGCCGTGGAGCTCAGTTCGGCGTCGGTGACCGCGCTGGTGGACCGGCTGGAGCGGGTCGGGCACGTGCGCCGGGTGCGCGACGAGGCCGACCGCCGGCGGGTGGTGCTGGAGATGTCGCCCACCGCGATGGCGGCGGGCGCGGAGTTCTTCGGCGGCCTGCAGCGCGACCTCGTCGGCGCGATGGCCGGCTACTCGGACGAGGAGCTCGCCGTCGTCCGCCGGTTCCTCACCGAGATGACCGACGTGATCGTCCGGCACCGGAAGGACTAGAGGTAGAGGCCCGTCTGCTCCTCGATGCGCTCGGCGGCGACGGCGTGCACGTCGCGCTCGCGCAGGATGATCAGGTCCTCGCCGTGCACCTCGACCTCGTGCTGGTCATCGGGGGAGAAGAGCACCTGGTCGCCCACCTTCACCTGGCGGACGTTGGCGCCGACGCCCCGCGCCTCGCCCCACACCAGCCGCTTGGCCACCTGCGCGGTGGCCGGGATGAGGATGCCGCCGGTCGATCGCCGCTCGCCGTCCTCCTTGCGCAGCGCGACCAGGATGCGGTCGTGCAGCATCTTGATCGGCAGCTTCCCTGCGGTCTCCGGCACGCCGATCACGGTACCCACCGCCGGGTCGGGCCCGCGCTTGCTCTCAGCCGGGGACGGTGCCCTCTCAGCCCCAGCCGAGCTCGTGCAGCCGGGCGTCGTCGATGCCGAAGTGGTGGGCGATCTCGTGGACGACGGTGATGGTGACCTCGTCGACCACCTCGTCCTCGGTCTCGCAGATGTCGCAGATCGCCTCGCGGTAGATCATGATCCGGTCGGGCAGGGCCCCGCCGTAGTGCCAGCCGCGCTCGGTGAGCGCATACCCCTCGTAGAGGCCGAGCAGCTCCGGCTCATCGGCGTTGCGGTCCTCGACCAGGACGACGACGTTGTCGAGCAGCGCCATCAGCTCGGCCGGCACCTCGTCGAGGGCGTCGGCGACCAGCTCCTCGAACTGCGCCGGCGGCAGGGGCTTCACCAGCTGGTCGGCTGCGGGCGGCCCTCCTCGTAGCCGGCCGCGCTCTGCACCCCCAGCACCGCGCGCTCGTGCAGCTGGTCGACGGTTCGCGCGCCGGCGTAGGTGCACGACGAGCGCACCCCGGCGACGATGCCGTCGATCAGGTCCTCGACGCCCGGCCGCTCCGGGTCCAGGTACATCCGGGAGGAGCTGATGCCCTCCTCGAACAGCCCGGCGCGGGCCCGCTCGAAGCCGGACTGGGCCGACGTCCGGGCCTTGACCGCGCGCGCCGACGCCATGCCGAACGACTCCTTGTACAGCCGGCCGGTGCCGTCGCTCGCCATGTCGCCGGCGCTCTCGTAGGTGCCGGCGAACCACGAGCCGACCATCACGTTGGCCGCGCCCGCCGCCAGTGCCAGCGCGACGTCGCGGGGGTGCCGCACGCCGCCGTCAGCCCAGACGTGCTTGCCGAGCGCGCGCGCCGCGGCGGCGCACTCCTCGACGGCGGAGAACTGCGGTCGCCCGACGCCGGTCATCATCCGGGTCGTGCACATGGCGCCGGGGCCGACGCCGACCTTGACGACGTCCGCCCCCGCCTCGATCAGGTCGCGGGTCCCCTCGGCGGTGACCACGTTGCCGGCGACGATCGGCACGGAGCCGGCCACCGACCGGACCGTGCGCACGGCCTCGACCGCCTTCTCCTGGTGCCCGTGCGCGGTGTCGACGACGAGGACGTCGACGCCGTAGGACAGCAGTGCCTCCGCCTTCCCCCGGACGTCGCCGTTGATACCGATCGCCGTGGAGGTGAGCAGCTGGCCGCGGTCGTTGACCGCCGGCTGGTACAGCGCCGAGCGCAGCGCGCCCTTGCGGGTGATGACGCCCACGAGGCGGTCGCCCTCGACCACCGGCGCGGCGTTGACCCGCGCGTCGGTGAGGACGTCGAACACCTTGGGCAGGTCGGTGCCCGCGGGGATGGTCAGCGGGTCCGGGGACATGACCTGGGAGAGCTGGGTGAACCGGTCCACGCCCTGGCAGGCGCCGTCGGTGACCACGCCGACGGGGACGCCGTCCTCGACGACCACGACGATGCCGTGCGCGCGCTTGGTGAGCAGCGACAGCGCCTCGGCGACCGTGGACGTCGGGCCCAGAGTGATCGCGGTGTCGTAGACCGGGTGGCGCGCCTTGATCCAGGTCAGCACCTCGCCGAGGACCTCCACGGGGATGTCCTGCGGCAGGACCGCGAGGCCGCCGCGGCGGGCGACGGTCTCGGCCATGCGCCGGCCCGCGATCGCGGTCATGTTGGCGACGACGATCGGGATCGTCGTGCCGACGCGGTCGGGCGTCGTGAGATCCACCTCGAGCCGCGAACCGACCGTCGAGTGGTTGGGCACCATGAAGACGTCGGCGTAGGTGAGGTCGTGCTGCGGCCGGTCGCCGAGGAAACGCATGCCGTCAGTGTCCCTGACTCCGGCGACGGTCGCCGAGTTCGTCAACCAGATTGACGATTCGCGGAGGCGGGTGCACGCTTTCCCCACAACGGTCAACCATGTTGACGAAGGAGTCCGCCATGGCCGTCCTGCCCGCCCCCTCTGCGCCGACCCACGAGCTGGGCCACGCGCGGTTCACCTCCCTTGCCACGCCGTCGCGCGGATCGACCGAGACCAGCGTGTGGTCGGTGGAGATCGCCCCGGGCAGCCCGGGAATGCTGCACCGGATCACCCGGGAGGAGGTCTTCGTCATTCTCTCCGGGGTGGCTGACGTTGCCCTGGATGGGCAGCGCTCGTACGCCCATCCGGGCGATGCGATCGTCGTGCCCGCGGACACCCCGTTCACCCTCGGGTCTGCCGGCGAGGAACCGCTCCGTGCGCTGTGCATCCTGCCGGTGGGCGGCCAGGCCCAGCACGAGGGCGGGCAGCCGTTCACGCCGCCGTGGGCGGAGTGACCGAGCCGCCGGTGCCGCTGGCCAGGCTGTTCGCCATGGCTTACCGGCTGCTCGTCGACGGGCTGCACGAGCGGCTCCCCGAGCGGGGCTGGACCGACGTCCGTCCGGCCTTCGGGTTCGTGCTGCTCGCGCTGCGCGCCGGGCCCGTCTCGTTGCGGCAGCTGCCCGGCGTGCTCGGCACGAGCAAGCAGGCGGTGTCCAAGCTCGTCGAGGCGATGGTCGCGTCGGGCTACGTCGAGCGCGCCGCGGATCCCGGTGATGCCCGCGCCAAGCGGGTCCAGCTCTCCGCGCGCGGGCGTGCGCTGCTCGAAGCGGTGGACGGCATCTGGACCGAGCTCGAGGACGGCTGGGCCGCCGAACTCGGCGAGGACCGGCTGGCCGCCCTGCGGAGCGATCTGACGACCGTCCTTCGCGCAGCGCACGGCGGTTCCCTGCCCACGGTCCGCACCGTGGGGGAGTGACTCTTCTGGTGTTGGCCCGTCAGCCGGCGCGGGCGAGCCGCGGTTCGTCGGCGGGTGGGCGGATCACGAGGATCTCGCTGCCGTCGGGGCGGTAGGTGTGCCAGCGGCCGGTGGTCTCGTCGCGTTCGATGCGGAAGCCGTGGTGCACCTGGGTGTGGTGGCGTTCGCAGAGCAGCCCGGAGTTCTCCGGGTTGGTCTGGCCGCCGAACAGCCAGTGGATGACGTGATGAACCTCGCACCAGTGGTGCGGGGCGTCACAGCCGGCGAACACGCAGGTCTCGTCGCGGAGTTCGACCGCCCTGCGCAGCTCCGGGGGGACCAGGCGTTTGGTGCGGCCGTGGTCGAGCGGAACCCCGTCGGGGTCGAGCACGATCCTGGTGAGGTCCGCGTCGCAGGCCGCCCAGCGTGTTCTGGCCGCCAACAGGATCCCGCCGAAGCCGAGCTGCCCGCTGGCCGGTCCGGTCGAGGGGTCGAGCAGGTCCTCCAGGTCGACGCGGACCGCGACGTGCGGCTTGACGGTGCGCAGCAGCGGCAGGGTGCCGCAGCCGAGGTGGAGGTCGGCGAGTTGCACGAGGGCGTCGGCCTGCTGCTGGGCGTGCGAGCGCTGGTCGCCGGCGGGCCGGTGGGCCTGCCGCAACGACTCCAGCGCGGCCTGGACCTTCTCCCCGCCGACCGCGTCGAGGTGCCCGCGGAAGGACACCGACCCGTCGGTGTGCTTGGCGACGGACAGGAACCGTTCCTCCGTCGGATCCGGCTCCGGGCCGTCAGCGTCGAGCCGGTCCAGGAAGGTGTGCACCAGCCGGGCGAGCTCCTCGTGCCGCCGGGTGGCGGCGAACCCGGCCAGCACCTGGTCGATGCCGGCGAGGTCGCCGCCCTGCTCGGCCAGCAGCCGCAGGTAGCGGGGTGCGGTGATCCGCCCGATCACCGCCACCTGATCGCCGGTCACCGCACCCGAGGCGTGCGCGGCGGCCAGCGCCGGCAGCTGGTCGAGCGCCCGCCCGTTGCGCACCACCTGCGAGGCCGCGCCGGCAGACAGCCGGGTGTGCCCGCGCAGCCACGACTGCGGCGAGTTCGTCCCGTCGTGCGCGAAGGCCTGCTGGCTCTCGGCCTGCCGCACGGTGCGGGCCAGCTCGGCGTCGATCCGGTTGCGCGCGGCGACCAGTGCGCGGGTGCGGTCCAGCAGCGCCGGGCCCCGGCCGTGGAGCTCCTCGGCCGCGAGCGCGTCGATCTGCGACATGAACGCGTCCACGGCCACCTCCCCGAGCAGCTCGATCACTTGTTCGAATCATACCGCCGAGGAGGTGTCGCCGCGACCTGAATCCCCAGGCCAGGGGCCCGTCCACAGATCTCGGCGAGGGCTTGCGCGCTCCGGGCCACGTGTGCACATCGGGCGCCGTCCTGGCGGCTCATTACGATCGGGTGGTGATCGACCTGCGACTCGTGCGTGAGGACCCCGAGCGGGTCAAGGCCAGCCAGCGGGCCCGGGGAGCCGACGAGTCCCTGGTCGACCAGCTGCTGGCCGCCGACGAGGCGCGCCGGCAGGCGGTCAAGCGCGCCGACGACCTGCGCGCCGAGCAGAAGGCGGCCTCCCAGGCGGTCAGGAAGGCCACGCCGGAGGAGCGCCCCGCCGTCCTGGAGCGGGCCAAGGCGCTCGCCGCCGAGGTCAAGGACGCCGAGGAGGCGCAGCGCGCCGCCGACGCGGCCCTGCGCGAGGTGCACCTCCAGATCCCCAACGTCGTCCACGACGACGTGCCGCCCGGCGGTGAGGACGACGCGGTGACGCTGCGCACCGTCGGCGAGATCCCGGCCTACGACTTCCCGGTCAAGGACCACCTGGAGATCGGCGAGGCGCTCGGCGCGATCGACATCGAGCGCGGCGCCAAGGTCTCCGGCGCCCGCTTCTACTTCCTCACCGGCCCCGGCGCCCTGCTCGAGTTCGCCCTGGCCCAGTTCGCGGTCAGCCAGGCGGTGGCCGCCGGCTTCACGCCCGTCGTCGCGCCCGCCCTGGTGCGGCCCGAGGCGATGGAGGGCACCGGCTTCCTCGGCGCGCACGCCGAGGAGGTCTACAAGGTCGAGCGCGACGACCTCTACCTCGTCGGGACGTCGGAGGTGGCGCTCGCCGGCATGCACATGAACGAGGTCCTCGATCTCCCCGTCGGCCCGCGCCGCTACGCCGGCTGGTCCTCCTGCTTCCGGCGCGAGGCCGGCTCCTACGGCAAGGACACCCGCGGGATCATCCGCGTGCACTGGTTCGACAAGGTCGAGATGTTCAGCTTCTGCCGCCCGGAGGAGGCCGCCGAGGAGCACCGCCGGCTGCTCGCCTGGGAGGAGGAGTTCCTCACCGCCCTCGAGCTGCCCTACCGCGTGGTCGACATCGCCGCCGGCGACCTGGGCTCCAGCGCCGCCCGCAAGTTCGACATCGAGGCCTGGTTCCCGAGCCAGAACACCTACCGCGAGCTGACCAGCACCTCGGACTGCACGACCTTCCAGGCGCGGCGGCTCAACATCCGCTACCGCGGGGACGACGGCAAGCCGCAGCCCGCGGCGACGCTCAACGGCACCCTCTGCGCGATCGCCCGCACCATCGCCTGCCTGCTCGAGGTCCACCAGCGCGCCGACGGCTCGGTCCACGTGCCCAAGGCCCTGCGGCCGTGGCTGGGCGGTGTCGAGCTGCTCAGCCCGGGCATGACCCTGGCGGCGGCTGTTCCGCAGCCGTCCGCATGAGCCCGACTCCGCGCCTCGGTCCGCTCCTCGCTCGCAGAGCTCGCTGCGATGCCCCTCGGGGAACGGCTGTCGTCGGGCGGCCCGCATGAGCGTTCCCCTGCCCTCCTCCGGGCACGCCGCGCCCGGCGCGGACCTCGTCGTCGAACCGCCCGTCCTCGACGACTGGCGCCCCCGGCTGGTGGCCACCGACCTCGACGGCACCCTGTTCACCTCAGCGGGCGAGGTCGGCGCGCGCACCCGCGCGGCGCTGGAGGCCTGCTGGGCGGCGGGGATCCCGGTCGTCGGCGTCACCGGCCGCGGCCCCCGGCTCCTCGAGAGCGTGCGCGCGGCGCTGGACGGCCGCGGCATCGCCGTCCTCGCCCAGGGCGGGTTCGTCGTCGACCTCGAGCGCGACGAGGTGCTGCGCACCGTCGGGCTGCCGCGCGCGCAGGCCATGGCGGTGATCGAGCAGATCGAGGACGTCGCCGGCCCGCTCGTGCTCGCCGTCGAGGACGCCGCGGAGCAGGCCGAGGCGCGCCGGCCGCTGCGCGTGCAGCACGGCTTCAACTGGCCCTACCCGGAGCCGGCGCACCTGCTGCCCCGCAACCGCGTGCTCCCGGAGGGCGCCGTCCTCAAGGTGTTCCTGCGCTCGGCGACCCTCGGGCAGGACGAGCTGCTGGCCCGGGCCCGGCGGGTCGTCGACCCGGCCGTCGCCGAGGTGACCCATGCCGGGCTCGGCTTCATCGAGGTGCTGCCGCCGGGCATCACCAAGGCCACCGGGCTGGGCGTGGCGCTGGCCCGCTACGGCGTCGGTTTCGGCGACGTCCTCGTCTTCGGGGACATGCCGAACGATCTGCCGATGATCCTCGCCGTGACCGAGGCCGGCGGCCGGGCGGTGGCCGTGGCGAACGCGCACCCCGCCGTCCGCGCCGCGGCCCCCGAGCTGACCAGCGGGAACGACGCCGAGGGCGTGGCCCGCTACCTGGAGGCGGTGCTGGGTGTCTGACTGGCGACCGCGGCTGATCGCCAGCGACATGGACGGCACGCTGCTGCGCTCCGACGACACGGTCAGCGAGAGCACCGTGGCCGAGCTGGCGCGCTGGCGGGCCGACGGCGTCCCTGTCGTGCTCGCCACCGGCCGCCCGCCGCGCTGGATGAAGCGGATCCGCCGGGTGCTGGAGTTCGGCACCGCGGTCTGCTGCAACGGCGCGGTGCTGCTCGACCTGGAGTCCTTCACGATCGTCGACGAGGACCCGCTGGCCCCCGAGGTGCTCCGGGAGCTCGTCGGTGAGCTGCGCCGGCGGGCCCCGGGCACCCGCTTCGGCGTGGAGTACGGCATGGAGTTCCGGCACGAGCCGGACTACCACCCGCGCTGGGACGTCGACGTGCCCGGCGTCGCGGCCGCGCCCCTGCCGGAGCTGCTGCGCAACCCGGTGGCCAAGCTGCTCGCCCGCCACGAGGACCTGCCCCGCGACCCCTTCGTCGCCCTCGTCGAGGAGGTCGTGGGCGACCGGGCGACCGTCACCACCTCCTCGGGCGAGGCGCTCGCCGAGATCTCGGCGGCCGGGGTCACCAAGGCCTCGGGGCTGGCGAGGGTGGCCGCCCGGCACGGGGTCGGGCCGGAGGACATCGTCGTCTTCGGGGACATGCCCAACGACATCGCGGCCTTCGACTGGGTGCGCGAGGCTGGCGGCCGGGCCGTGGCCATGGCGCAGGCCCACGCCGACCTCCTCGCCGCGGCCACCGACGTCACCGGCACCAACGAGGACGACGGCGTCGCGGCCTTCCTCGCCGGCCTCTGAGACCACCGGGACGCACGCGACGCGTGTGACGGCCGTGGGTGGATCGTGCCCGGCCGTCGGCTCGAGTGACTGGACGCACAGCCGAGAAGGACGGTGAAGCCGCTCGGTGCTTCGCCACCACCCTCATCGGTCCACGGAGACAACGATGTTGAAGAACCTGTCGATCAGCCGGCGGCTCGCCCTCGGCTTCCTGATCGTCGTCCTGAGCATGGTCGGGCTCACCGCCATCGGCGTGACCCGCGTGGACACGATCAACGACCACCTCACGACCATCAACGACCTGAACGCGGTCAAGCAGCGCTACGCGATCAACTTCCGCGGCAGCGTGCACGACCGGTCGATCGCCGTCCGTGACGTCGTGCTGTCCACCTCGCCGGCCGAGCTGCAGACCCAGGTCGACCTGATCGGGGAGCTCACCAAGAAGTACACCGACTCGGCCGGGCCGATGGACGACCTGTTCGCCGTCGAGTCCAACGCCAACGCCGACGAGCGCGCCGCGCTGGCCGACATCGAGAACGTCGAGCAGCAGACGCTCCCGCTGATCGAGCGGATCGTCCAGGCGCAGTCCACGGGCGACTTCATCGGTGCGCAGCTGGCGCTGCTGCAGGCCAAGCCGCTGTTCGTCGAGTGGCTGCGCACGATCAACGTGCTCATCGACATGGAGGAGGCGATGAACCAGGGGCTGTCGGCCGACGCCCGCGACGTCGCCTCTGGCTTCCTCCTCACCATGGTGCTGTTCTGCGCCGCGGCCGCCGTCCTGGCCGTGCTCATCGCCTGGCAGCTGACCCGCGGCATCACCCGGCCGCTCGCGCAGGCCGAGGTCGTGTTCGCCGCCGTCGCCAAGGGTGACCTGACCCAGCGGCTCGACGTCTCGGCCAAGGACGAGGTGGGCCGCATGGCCACCTCGACGAACACCGCGCTCGCTTCCATCGGCGAGGTCATGTCGACCTTCCACGAGGCGGTCCGGGCCCTGAGCACCGCCAGCGAGCGGGTCGGCGCGCTCAGCCAGCAGATCTCGGTCGGCGCGGAGGAATCCTCCGCCCAGGCCGGCGTCGTGGCCGCGGCCGCCGGTGAGGTGTCCCGCAGCGTCCAGACGGTGGCGGCGGGGTCCGAGCAGATGGGCGCCTCGATCCGCGAGATCGCGCACAACGCCAACGAGGCCGCCACGGTGGCCGGCAAGGCGGTCGTCGCCGTGGGGACGACGACGGAGACCGTCTCGCGCCTCGGCGAGTCCAGCCGCACCATCGGCGACGTCGTCAAGGTGATCAGCTCGATCGCCGAGCAGACCAACCTGCTCGCCCTGAACGCGACCATCGAGGCCGCCCGCGCCGGTGACGCCGGCAAGGGCTTCGCGGTCGTCGCCAACGAGGTCAAGGAGCTCTCGCAGGAGACCGCGCGGGCCACCGAGGACATCGCCCGCCGGGTCGAGGCGATCCAGGCCGACACCACCAGCGCGGTCGGCGCCATCGCCGAGGTCGCCGAGGTCATCTCGCAGATCAACGACTACCAGACGACCATCGCCTCGGCGGTCGAGGAGCAGACCGCGACGACCAACGAGATGAACCGCAGCGTCGGCGAGGCCGCCACGGGGACCGGCCAGATCGCCGAGAACATCGACGCGGTCGCCGCCGTCGCCCAGTCGACGACCCAGCACGTCGGCGCCGCTCAGGAGGCGGCCGGCGAGCTGGCGACGGTGTCGCACCGCCTCGAGGAACTCGTGGGCGGCTTCCGCTTCTGACGCGGCTCCGCTCCCGCATCGGCGGGTGACCGGCAACGGCGCCGGTCACCCGCCGATGTCCATTTCTGCCGGGGGCGCGGTCCGGTTTCGTCACTGCGGAAGGTGTCGGTCGACTTCAGCCCGGAACCCGTCCGCCGACACTCCAGGGGTGTGACGCCGGCAACCAGGCGTCTGGGACCAGGAGAACCACCCTTGGACGCCGAGCAACACCCGCACGCCGTCCGCCGCTTCACCGTCTAGCGAGGACGACGACGGCCCCGGCGCGACGCTGCGCCGGGGCCGTCGTCGTTCTCGTGTCAGGTGAGGGCGTTGTAGGCGATCACCCACAGGACGACGGCGATGACGGCGCCGATCGCGCCCAGGACGACGCCGGTGAGCGCCAGGCCGGTCGGGCCTCCCCGCTTGCGGCCCTGGCTCATGCCGACCCCGCCGAGGATCACGCCGAGCGCGCCGAGGATGACGCCGAGCAGCGGGATCCAGCAGAGCAGCAGGCCGAGCAGGCCCGTGACGAATCCGGCGATGCCCATGCCGTTCTGGGTGCTGCGCGTCGGGGCGGCCGACCCTGGTGTGCTCACACGTGCCTCCGGTTCCTCGGGGCCGGGGTTTCCCGGCCGTCGGAACCGACGGTGATCACCCCAGGTCGGGGCGGCAACGCGAGATCGCTCTTTCACCCGCGCGGGTGAAGCGATCACACACGGCGAACGACTACAGGTACTGGCCGCCGCCGGGGCGGAAGTCGGGCTGCTGCGGCGCCTGCGGCGACCCGCCGGGCAGCGCCCGCCGGCGCATCTCCTCGAGCTGCGCGCGAGCGGCCATCTGCTGGGCGAACAGCGCCGTCTGGATGCCGTGGAAGACGCCCTCCAGCCAGCCGACCAGCTGGGCCTGGGCGATGCGCAGCTCGGCGTCGGACGGCGTCGCGTCCTCGCTGAACGGCAGGGTGATCCGCTCCAGCTCGTCGCGCAGGTCGGGGGAGAGTCCCTCCTCCAGCTCGCGGATCGACGCGGCGTGGATGTCGCGCAGCCGGTTGCGGCTGGCGTCGTCCAGGGGCGCCGCCCGCACCTCCTCGAGCAGCTGCTTGATCATCGTGCCGATCCGCATGACCTTGGCCGGCTCCTCGACCATGTCGCCGACCGTCATGCCGCCGGCCTGGCCGTCCTCGTCGCCCGCCGGGGCGGCCGGCATCGGCATCGCGCCGACCGGCCGACCGTCGGGGCCCACGACGACGACCTGGTGCGGACGCTCGCTGCCGTTTCCCGGTGCAGTCATGACCCCATCCTGCCCCGTGCCGCTGACCGCCGACCGAGGCGGTCGGCGGCCGGGACGCCGGCAACGGAACGGCCCGGCACCATAAACCCGCGGCGCACTAGGGTGCGCAGCATGGGGGAGGGCCGGCTGGACGTCGCACGCGTCCGCGGCCTGTTCCCCGCGCTGGCCGACGGGTTCGTGCACACCGACGGCCCGGCCGGCTCCCTGATGCCGGAGAGCGTGGCGCGCGCCGTGGCCCACGCCATGCGCATGCCGGTCGCGAACCGGGGCGGGGTCTTCCCGGCGTCCGGGCGGGCCGAGGCGATCGTCTCCGCCGCCCGCTCGGCCGTGGCCGACCTGACCGGCGGGGCGGCGGCCGGCGTCGTCCTCGGCGCCAACATGACGACGCTGACCTACAGCCTCGCCCGCACGCTGGCCCGGACCTGGCGACCGGGGGACGAGCTGGTGGTCAGCCGGCTCGACCACGACGCCAACATCCGCCCCTGGCTGCAGCTGGCCGCGGAGGCCGGCGTCCTGGTCCGCTGGGCCGAGGTGGACATCGAGACCGGGGAGCTGCCCGCCTGGCAGTACGACCAGCTGCTGACCGAGCGGACCCGGCTGGTGGCGGTCACGGCCGCGAGCAACGCTCTCGGCACCCGCCCGGACGTCGCGGCGATCGCCGACCGGGCGCACGCGGTCGGGGCGCTGGTCTACGTCGACGCCGTCCACGCCGCCCCGCACGGCCTGCTCGACCGGACGGCGCTGGGCGCGGACTTCCTCGCCGTCTCGGCCTACAAGTGGTGCGGGCCGCACGTGGGTGCCGTCGTTGCCGACCCGGCGCTGCTGGAGCGGCTGTGGCCGGACAAGCTCGTGCCGGCCTCCGACCGCGTGCCCGACCGGTTCGAGACCGGCACACCGCCGTTCGAGCTGCTCGCCGGGGTGCCGGCGGCCGTGGACCACCTCGCCGGGCTGTGCGCCGAGGCAACCGGGTCGCGGCGGGACCGGCTGCGGGCGTCGATGGCGGCGGTGGCCGACTACGAGGGGCAGCTGTTCGGCTGGCTGGACGACGCGCTGCGGGCGATGCGGCACGTGCAGGTGCTGGGGCGGCCGGAGGACCCGACGCCAACGCTGTCGTTCACCGTGGCCGGCATGTCCCCGCGGGCGGTCACCTCCGAGCTCTCGCGCCGGGGGATCTGCGCCTGGGACGGCGACTACTACGCCCGCGAGCTGTTCGACGCGCTCGGCGTCAACGAGCAGGGCGGCGCGGTGCGGCTCGGGCTGCTGCACTACAACACCGCCGAGGAGGTCGGCTACGTGATCGACTCGGTCGCCGCCCTCCGCCTGCGCTGACGCCCCTGAACCGCGCGGCCGCACAGCGCCGTGCTCCCTGGCAAGGGGCACCGACCGGCGCCCGCGAGGAAGGGGGCCCGTTCGTGCGCAGGTCCTCGATCCTGGCGCTGTCGTCCGCTGCCGTGCTCGTCCTCGCGGCCTGCGGCTCGAACTCCACCGACTCCTCGTCCGCCGCTACGGGCAGCTCGTCGGCGGCGTCGGCCGACGCGGTGCTGAAGACGGCGGACACCGATCTGGGCACCGTGGTCGTCGACGGCGAGGGCATGACCGTCTACTACTTCGACAAGGACACCGCGGCCTCCGGGACCAGCGCGTGCTCCGGGCAGTGCCTGGCCAACTGGCCGCCGGTGACCGCCGACTCCGACTCGCCGGAGGTCGACGGCGTCACCGGGACCGTCGGCACGATCACCCGGGACGACGGCACGACGCAGGTGACGCTCAACGGCCTGCCGCTCTACACCTGGGTGAAGGACCGCAAGCCCGGCGACGTTACAGGTCAGGGCGTGCAGGGCGTCTGGTGGGTCGTCGCGCCGGACGGCACCAAGATCACCGACGAGGGGGCTTCGTCGTCGTCCTCGGCGCCCGCGCCGGCGCCCGGAGGCCCCGTCTACTGACCGACCGCCGGGTCGTGGCCGAACCGGCCCCCGCGGATGGCCACGACCCGGCCCGGTCACTCCCCGGCCAGCAGCAGGACCTTGCCGATGTGCTCGCTGGCCTCGACCACGCGGTGCGCCTCGGCGGCCCGGGACATCGGCAGCCGCCGGTCGATGATCGGGCGGACCACGCCGCGCTCCACGTCGCGCCAGACGTCGTGCCGGACGGCGGCGACGATCTCGGCCTTGCCGCCGGGACCGGTCGCCGGCCGGGAGCGCAGGGTCGTCGCGTGCACCGCACCGCGCTTGCGCATCAGCTTGCCGAGATCCAGCTCGGCCTTGGTGCCGCCCTGCATGCCGATGCTGACCAGCCGTCCGCCGATGGCGAGGGCGTCGAGGTTGCGGGCCAGGTACTTCGCGCCCATGTTGTCGAGGACGACGTCGACGCCGGCGCCGTCGGTCTCCTCCTGCACCCGCTCGACGAAGTCCTCCTCGCGGTAGTCGATGAGCACCTCGGCGCCGAGCTCGCGGCAGAACTCGAGCTTGGCGGCGCTGCCGGCCGTGGTGAAGACCCGCGCGCCGGCGCGGGCGGCCAGCTGGATGGCCATGGTGCCGATGCCGCTGGAGCCGCCGTGCACGAGGAACGCGTCGCTGCGACGCAGCCCGGCGAGCATGAACACGTTCGACCAGACCGTGCAGGTCACCTCGGGCAGGCCGGCGGCCGTGGCCAGCTCCACCCCGGAGGGGCGGGGCAGCACCTGCCCGGCCGGGACGGCGACCCGCTCGGCGTACCCGCCGCCGGAGAGCAGCGCGCACACCTCGTCGCCGACCGCCCAGCCGTCCACGCCGTCGCCGACCTCGCTGATGATCCCGCTGCACTCCAGCCCGAGGATCTCGCTGGCGCCGGGCGGCGGCGGGTAGAAGCCCTGCCGCTGGAGCAGGTCGGCGCGGTTCACCGCGGTGGCCGCGACGTCGATGACCACCTCACCGGGGCCGCACACCGGATCGGGGACCTCGCCCCAGCCGAGCACCTCCGGACCGCCGGGTTCGCTGATCGTCACCGCGCGCATGCCCGCACCCTAGGGTGGCCTCGATGAACGCCGCTGCTCTGCTGGGTGCCGAGTTGCCGGTCGTCGCCGCGCCCATGGCCGGCGGCCCGTCCGGGCCCTCGCTGGTGCGGGCGGTGGCCGCCGCCGGCGGGCTGGGCTTCCTCGCCGCGGGCTACAAGGAGCCCGGCGCGGTCGCGGCGGAGATCGCCCAGGTCCGCGACGTCCCGTTCGGGGTCAACGTGTTCGTGCCCTCGCCGGCGCGGATGCCGGAGGAGGAGTTCCGCCGGTACGCGGCCGAGCTCGCCCCGGAGGGGGAACCGTACGGCCTGGACCTCGCCGCCGCCGAGCCGCGGTGGGACGACGACGCGTGGACGGCGAAGATCGACCTGCTGCTGGCCGATCCGGTGCCGGTGGTCAGCTTCACCTTCGGCGTCCCGCCGGCCGACGTGGTCGCCGCCCTCCGGCGGGCCGGCTCCCGGGTGCTCGTGACCGTGACCGCCGACGACGAGGCCCGCGCCGCCGAGGAGGCGGGCGCGGACGGGCTGGTCGTGCAGTGCGCGGACGCCGGGGCGCACAGCGGCGTGCACGACCCCGCGCGGACGCCGTCCGCGGTTCCGCTGCCCGAGCTGCTGGCCCGGGTCCGGGCGGTCACGCCGCTGCCGCTGCTCGGCGCGGGCGGGCTGGCCACCGCGGCGCAGGTGCGCGACGCCGTCGCCGCCGGGGCAGTCGCCGTCCTCGTGGGAACGGCGCTGCTGCGCACCGACGAGAGCGGCGCATCCGGCACCCACCGCGACGCCCTGGCCGACCCGCGGTTCACCCGCACCGCGCTCACCCGGGCGTTCACTGGCCGCCCGGCCCGCGGCCTGGTCAACGGCTTCCTCGAGCGGCACTCCGGCACCGCGCCGATCGGCTATCCGGAGATCCACCACCTGACCCGCCCGCTGCGCACCGCGGCCGCCAAGGCCGGCGACGCCGACCGGCTGCACCTGTGGGCGGGCACCGGGTTCCGGCTGGCCCGCTCCGGTCCGGCCGCCGACGTCGTGACCGAGCTGGCGGGCGCGCTGTGACCGGCAAGTCGTTCGCAAGTGGCCGGCCGCACCGTGCCGGCATGACCACTCAGCTGCCCGCCCTGCCGTTCCCCGTCACCCCGCGCCGTCCCGGCGAGCCCGAGGCCGACCTGACCGGCTTCACGCTCATCCACCGCGCGCTGCGCTCCGGCACCCGCGACCTGGCCGACGCCGCCGTCTCCATCGGCCGGGGTGCCCCGTGTTCCGCCGTCCGCGGCGACGCCTACGTCCGCTTCGCCACCGAGGTGCTGCACGAGATCCACTCCCACCACAGCCGCGAGGACGACGTCCTGTGGCCGGTGATCGCCGCCTCGGCCGGCGCCGCCGTCGACCTCGAGCCGCTCACCGACGACCACGCCGAGCTGCAGGCCGTCCTCGCCCGGGCCGAGGAGGCGCTGGCCGCGTTCGCCGCCGACGTCTCGGCAGCCGCGCCGCTCGGCGCGGTGCTGACCGAGCTGGCCGACCTCCTCGACGAGCACATCGTCGAGGAGGAGGCCGAGGTCTTCCCGGTGATCCGCGAGCACGTCTCGGCCGCGGACTTCGCCGCCTGCGAGAAGCGGTTCCAGAAGGGCTCGAGCCCGAAGCACCTGCTCTTCGTGCTGCCGTGGGTGATCTCCCGGTGCACGCCCGAGGAGCGGTCGGCCGCGCTCGCCGACGCCCCGGCGCCGCTGAAGCTGCTGCTCAGGCTCGGCGAGGGCCGCTGGCAGCGCCGCCGCGCCCTCGTCCTCGGCCTCTGACGGGCCAAAGTGGCCACTTTGGCCCCTCCTCAGTCGAGGGCGTGGCGGGCGGCGGCGATCCAGTCGGGGTTGCCGGTCCGCTCGGCCACCTCGAGGGCGGTGCGCTGGTGGGCTGCCGCCGCCGCGGCGTCCCCGCGGTAGGCGGCCAGCCGCGCCAGCAGCGTCGCCGTCGGGCCCAGCGAGATCGTCGCCGTCCACGCGCCGCAGACGGTGTCCGCGTGCGGCAGCAGGCCGGCGTAGGCCTCCTCGACCCGCGCGTCGTCCCGGAGGCCCAGCCCGAGGACCGCCCGCAGCCCCAGCAGGACCGGCGTGAAGTAGTCCCGCCCGACCGAGGGCTTCACCGCGGCGAACCGGCGCGCCTCCTCGGTCTGCCCGTCGACCATCAGCGCCACCGCGAGCAGCTCGGCGAGCTCGTCGGGGGCGACGTCGAGCAGGTCCCGCGACTGCGCGATGAGGTCGTCGTAGCGCCCGGCGGTCAGGCGCAGGCAGAAGACCGACACCCACCACAGCGCCTGTGCCTGCCGCGCCCAGAACCCCGTCGAGCCGACGCTCGCGACCGCCGCGCCGTACGCCGCCTCGGCCGCGGCGTAGTCGCCGGCGATCGATGCCCGCAGGCCGCGGTACCAGGTCGCGATCGCGTGCAGCAGCGGCAGCCCGTGGACCAGCGCCAGCCGCTCGGCCTCGGTCGCGTGCTCGTCGGCGGCCTCGAGATCGAGGACGCCGCAGCTGTACTGCACGAGCACCAGCCGGGCGGTCGCCTCGAACAGGCCCAGCTGCTCGCGCTGCGCCAGCTCCAGCAGCTCCCGGCCCAGCTCGCCGCGCTCGGCCAGCCCGCCGTGCCGGTAGGTGTTGATGTAGCGGGCGTTGAGGGCCGAGGCCAGCACGATCGGATCCCCGGTGCTGCGGGCCAGTTGCACCGCCTCCAGGCTCGCCTCGTACCCCCGCGGGTGGACCGCGCCGGCGGTCTCCACGGCGAGCACGCCGAGCAGCCGGGAGCGCAGGTCCGGCCGGTCGGGCAGCGCCGCGACGGTCCGCTCGATCGCCGTCACCAGGGCCGGCTCGGCCGGCGTCTGGCGCGGTGCCCACAGGGTCGGGACGTCGCAGGAGAGCAGCACCTCGGCGGCGACCAGCGGATCGTCCAGCGCGGTCGCGGCCGGCAGGGCGCCGTTGCGCAGCTCGCGGCCGGTGGGCATGTCGCCGGCGAGCGTCGCCGCCCGCGCGGCGCGGGCCACCAGGCGCAGCCGGCCGGCCTCGTCGTCGGGGTGGGCCAGCGCGCAGGCCGCCGCCGCCCGCTGCCACCAGTGCAGCGCATCGCGGTGGGAGAACCGCCGCTCGGCCAGCTCCGCGGCGGCGGCGGCCCAGCGCGCGGTGGCCGCGGCGTGCGACGGGCCGGCCGCCTCCGAGTGGTGGGCCAGCGCGGTGACGTCCTGCGGGCGCAGCCGCTCCAGCGCCTTTGCGACCCGCCCGTGCAGCCGGGTGGCGCGCAGCGACGAGAGGTCCTCGTAGAGCGTGTCGCGCACCAGCGCGTGCACGAACCGCAGCCGGCCGGGTCCGGGCTCCACCAGCAGCCCGCTGACCAGCGCGGACTCCAGTGCGTCGACGACCGCCTCGTCGTCGTCGCGGTCCATCTGCGCGGCGGCGAGCAGGACGTCGACGTCGACGTCCCGGCCGCAGACGGCGGCCAGCCGCAGCAGGCTGCCGGTCTGCGCGGGCAGCGCGGCGAGCCGGGACCGGACGACGTCGCGCACCCCGCCCGGCACCGCGCCGACGTCGGCGCCCGTGGAGACCAGCCGGGCCAGCTCGCGCACGAGGAACGGGTTGCCGCCGGTGCGCTCGGCGATGGCGGCGCGGACTGCGTCGTCGACCGGCGTGGCCGACACGTCGTCGACCAGCCGGCCGACCGCCTCGTCGTCCAGGCCGGCGAGCGTGAGCCGCACCGGCGAGCGGCGGGCCAGCGCGGCGAGCACCGCGTCCAGCTCGGCCAGCGGCTCGGGCCGGGTGGCGACGACGACCAGCAGGGCGACGTCGGGCAGCGCCGCGACCAGGTCCAGCAGCAGGGACGCCGTCTCCTGGTCGGCGCGGTGCAGGTCGTCGAGGACGACGAGCAGCGGCGCCTGCGCCGCGAGACCGCCGAGCCATTCGGCGACCGCGCGGTGCAGCCGGAACCGCGACGCCAGCGCGTCACCGGCCTCGTCGGCGGGGGCGTCCTCGAGCAGCGGCGCCAGCCGCGCCCGGTCGGCCGGCGGGTGCGCGCGGGCCAGCCGGCCCAGCGCCTCGGTCCACGGCCAGCCGCTCGGCGCGCCCTCGGGTCTCGGGGCAGCGGGCCAGGCACGTCGTCCAGCCCGTGGCGCCCAGCTCGGCGGCGAGCGCCTCGACCAGCGCCGACTTGCCGCTGCCGGCCTCGCCGGTGACGACGGCGACCGCCGGCCGTCCCGCCGCCGCCCGTGTCGCGGCGTCGCGGAGCTCGGTCAGCTCGGCGTCCCGGCCGACCAGCGCCGGCCGTGGCACGTCGTCCGGCGTCCTTGTGCTCTGAGTGCGCCCTGCACTCAGAGCACCAGCGCGGGTGGCAACGGGTGGGGAGCCGGGGTGCATGAGGTGCGGCGCCTGGGCCAGGACGTCGTCCTCCAGCGCGCGCAGCGCCGGGCCCGGGTCCACCCCGAGCTCGTCGGCCAGCCGCGCGCGGACCTCCCGCAGCGCGGCCAGGGCGTCGGCCTGCCGCCCGGCGCGGTAGAGACCCAGGGCGAGCAGCCGCCAGCCCTCCTCGCGCAGCGGGTGCTCGGCCACGTGCGCCCGCAGCCGGGCCAGCGGGTCGGCGCGGCCGGGGGCGGCCAGCGCCGCGGCGGCCCACCGTTCCACCGCGGTCAGCCGCAGCTCGTCGAGGCGGGCGGCCTCGGGCGCGCACCACGGCTCGTCGGCGTACTCGGCGTATGCCGGACCGCGCCACAGCTCCAGCGCGGCGGCGTAGCGGTCGCGGGCGGCGGCGGGGTCGTCGTCCGCGAGCCGGTCGCCGTCGGCGAGCAGCCGGGCCGCACGCAGCGCGTCGACGGCGTCGTCGTCGGGGCGCAGCGCGTAGCCCGGGGGCACGGTGAGCAGCAGCCGGGCCGGCGTGCGCGGGGGCCGGTCGGGTTCGAGCGCGCGGCGCAGGTGGCTGACGTGCGCCTGCAGGGCGGCCTGCGCGCGGGGCGGGGTCTCGGCGTGCCAGAGGTCGGCCACCAGCAGATCGGCGGGGACGACGGCGCCGCGGGAGACCAGCAGCCGCGCGATCACCGAGCGCTGCCGGTGGCCGCCGAGGTCGACCGGGGCGCCGTCCCGGGTGGCCCACACGCCGCCCAGCACCCCGAATGCGACCGTCATAGCGGGCGGCAGCCTACGTCCTAGTGGCGCGCAAGTAGCTCCCCAGCGCTCCCCGCCACCGTGTGCGCCATGACGACGATCGTTCCTCCCGCCGCCGTGACGGACGCCGCGACTCCCCGCACCGCCACTGCCCGCACCGCCGTCGACCTCACCGGGTTCACCCTGGCGCACCGCGCGCTGCGCTCGGGCACCCGCCTGCTGGCCGACGCGGTCGACGGCATCGCCCGCGACGACGCCTGCGACGCCGACCGGCAGCGCGGGATCGTCGCGTTCGCCGGGGCGGTGCTGACCGAGGTCCGCGCGCACGTCGAGCGGGAGGACGCCGCCCTGTGGCCGCTGGCCGTGCAGTCCCCGGACGGGTGGGCCGACCTCGCTCCGCTGGCCGCGCAGCACGCCGAGTTCGCGGAGCTGCTGACCGGGGCGTGGTCGGCGCTGCGGATCTTCGCCCGCTGCCCCAGCTCCGGGGCGCCGCACCTGGCCCCGGTGCTCGGCCGGCTCGCCGACCTGGTCGAGGAGCACCTCGCCGAGGAGGAGGCACGGGTGTTCGGGCAGCTCCGGCAGCACGTGACGCGGACCGAGCTCGACCGCTGCCGGACGCGGCTGCGGGCGGGCACCCCGACCGCGCGGCTGCGGTTCCTCGTGCCGTGGCTGGCCGACCAGTGCCACCCGGCGGAGCTGTCGGCCGTGCTGGCCGAGGCCGACCCGCGTGCCCGCCTGCTGCTGCGGGTCGGGCAGCGGCGCTACGCCCGGGCCCGCGACGCCGTCCTCGGCGCGTGAGCGGAGGGGATCCGTGCGCGTGACGCGCACGAATCCCCTCCGACCTACCTCAGTTCCTTGCGGAGGATCTTGCCGGCCGCGGACTTCGGCACGGCCTCGATGAAATCGACCGCACGGATCTTCTTGTGCGGCGCGAGCCGGCTGCCGGCGTACTCCATGACCGCCTGCTCGTCGATCGTCGAGCCGGGGGCGCGGACGATGAACGCCTTCGGCAGCTCCTCGCCGGTCTGCTCGTCCTTGACGCCGATGACCGCGGCGTCGGCGATGTCCGGCGAGGAGAGCAGCACGGCCTCGAGCTCGGCCGGGGCCACCTGGTAGCCCTTGTACTTGATCAGCTCCTTGACCCGGTCGACGACGGTGTAGCAGCCGTGCTCGTCGACGACCGCGACGTCGCCGGTGTGCAGCCAGCCGTCGGCGTCCAGGGTGTCGGCGGTGGCCGACGGGTTGTTCAGGTAACCCTTCATCACCTGCGGTCCGCGGACCCACAGCTCGCCGCGCTCGCCCTCGGCGGCGTCGCTGCCGGTCTCGGGGTCGATCAGCCGGCACTCGGTGTTCGGGATCGCGAACCCGACCGAACCCTTGGGCACCTCGGTCACGCCGGCCGGCAGCTGGCCGGGGTCCGGTGTCGTGTGCGAGACGGGAGACAGCTCGGTCATGCCGTAGCCCTGCGCGACCGTGACGCCGGTGTCGGCGCCCCTGCGCAGCCGCTTCTCCGCCGCCAGCGCCAGGTCGGCGTCCAGCGGCGCGGCGCCGGACATGATCGAGGTCAGCGAGGAGAGGTCGTACTGGTCCACCACCGGGTGCTTGGCCAGGGCCAGCACGATGGGCGGCGCCACGAACGCACGGGTGATCTTGTGGTCCTGGATGGTGCGGAGGAAGTCCTCGAGGTCGAACCGCGGCAGCGTGACGACGGCGCCGCCCCACGCCAGGCCCTGGTTCATCAGCACGGTCAGGCCGTAGATGTGGAAGAACGGCAGGACGGCGATGATCCGCTCGTCCGCGGCCAGCTGGATCAGCGGCCGGCACTGCGACACGTTGGCCACCAGGTTGCGGTGGGTCAGCATGACGCCCTTCGGCAGGCCGGTCGTGCCGCTCGAGTAGGGCAGCGTGACGAGGTCGTTCGCCGGGTCGATGTCGACCTGCGGCGTGGGCGCCTGGCTGCTGAGGAGGTCGACCAGCGAGGCATGGCCCTCGGCGCCGTCCATCACGACGATCTCGTCGACCGGCGTCTTCTCGACCGCGGCGGTCACCCGGTCCAGGAACAGCGAGATGGTGATGATGATCTTCGCGCCGGAGTCGCGCAGCTGGAAGGCGATCTCCTCGGGCGTGTAGAGCGAGTTGATCGGGCTCATCACGCAGCCGGCCGCGGCGATGCCGTGGAAGACGACCGGGTACCAGATGGTGTTCGGGCAGAAGACGGCGACGACGTCCCCCTTGCGCAGGCCGCGCTCGTGCAGGGCGGCGGCCAGCCGGTCGACGTAGCCGGCCAGCTGGCCGTGCGTGATGACGTCGCCCTTGAGGCCGTCGATCAGCGCCGGGGCCTCCGGCCGCTCGCGGCCCGCGGCCAGGACGAATGCGGGGACCGACAGGTCGGGGATGTCGACGTCGGGAAAGGGGCTGGCCAGCGCCACGGGGGTGTCCTCCTCGTTGATGACTGTGGCGCCAGTCTCACATCGCGGCGGCCCGCGGTTACCGCCGGGTCACTTCGGCCAGAGGACCGACTGGGTGCAGCGGAAGAGCGCGATCGTCTTCCCCGTGGCCTCGGCGCGGACGGTCGCGTCCCACACCTGCGTCGTCCGCCCGGCGTGCGCGTTGGTGGCGACGACGCCGATCCGGCCCTCGCGCGCCGTCCCCAGGTAGTTGGTCTTGAGCTCGATCGTGGTGAAGCCGGTCGAGCCCTCCGGCAGCAGGGCGCGGGTGCCCAGACCGCAGGCGGTGTCGGCCAGCCCGACCACGGTGGCGGCGTGCAGGTAGCCGTTGGGTGCCAGGATCTCGGGGCGGATGTCGACGTAGGCCTCGATGCGGCCCGGCTCGTGCGCGGTGAAGACGAGGCCGAGCAGCCCGGGCAGCGTGCCCGGGAGCAGGTCGTTGAGCTGCTCGACGGTGTGGAACCCGGTGGCGGCCATGCCGGGCAACCTAACGCCGCCGCGCTTTCTGTACCGAAAGCCCGGGGGCTTTCGGTACAGAAAGCCCGTCCTTCAGGCCGAGGCGGTCTCCCAGAGCCCGATCACGTTGCCCTCGGGATCTGTGACGTAGGCGGTGAAGCCCATGTCGCCGACCGGCGTCTTCCCCACGACGGTCGACCCACCGAGCTCACCCACCCGTTCCAGGGCGACGTCGATGCTCTCCACGTCGACGACGATCACCGGCCCGGGCGCGGCGCTCATCGACCGCGACAGCATGCCGCCGTTGATGAAGCCCGGCTCGGTCGGTCCCTGGTCCCCGCTCGGTCCGGACATGACCAGCGTGTAGTCCATGCCCGGCATCTCCTGCAGCTGCCAGTCGAACGCCTCCTTGTAGAAGCTGCGTGCACGGTCCCCGTCGTCGAAGGGGATCTCGAAGTGCACGACCCGGCCGCTCATCTCGCCACCTCCTGTCGTCGGACGACACGACGGCGGCGACGCTATGCCCGGACGGCGTTCCGCGGGAGGACGGCGTGCACGCCGAACACCTGGTTGGCGACCTGGGTGACCCGCAGGTCGACCACGACGCTGGCCAGCGCCATCGCGTCGGAGCGGGCGAGCCCGTGCAGCGCCCCGATCAGGCCGAGCATCGCGTCCAGCGCGTCGGCCGCCGCCTCGTCCAGGTCGTCGCCGAGGCCCATCGCCACCCAGCCGGCCGGGGTGTCGGCGACCGGGGTGGTCAGCGGCCGGCCGAACAGGTCGGGCCGGACGTCGAGGGTCAGGTCGGCGCGCACCATCGGGCACTCGATCGCCGTCCCGCTGACCTCGCCGTCCCCCTGCGCGGCGTGCCCGTCGCCGACCGAGAACAGCGCGCCGTCCACCGGGACGGGCAGGTAGAGCGTGGCGCCGGCGACCAGCTCGCGGCAGTCGAGGTTCCCGCCGTGCCAGTACGGCGGGATCGTCGAGTGCCTGCCAGGCTCCGCCGGCGGCATCCCCATCACGCCGAGGAACGGCCGCAGCGCGACGGTGCCCACGGAGCTGGAGGCCGTGCCGGCGGCGACGTCGATCTGCCAGGGGACGACGGCGGGCTGCTCGACGCCCAGCCGGACGTTCCAGGCCGTGGCGCGGGCCCCGGCGAAGGTGGTGCCCCACGGTCCGGGGACGACGTCGTCGACGCGGACGGCGAGCACGTCGCCGGCCCGGGCGCCGCGGACCTCGACCGGCCCGGTCAGCGCGTGGCCGGCGCCCGCGGTGTGCTCGGGCACCCGCTGCCGCTCCCCGCCGGTGTACGGCCCCGCCGACCAGCCGGAGTCCAGGGTGGCGAAGCGGACCGTCGTCCCCGGGTCGACGGTGAGCACCGGCGGGAGGTCCCGGTCGAACCAGCCGTGCAGCGTGCGGGCGTCCGGCTCGAGCAGGGGGACGGCGTTCATGGCCCCATCCTGCGCGGACCGGATTCCGGCGCCGGAAGCTATCCGCCGGACCGCGGCAGGTAGTGGTCGAAGAACAACCGGCTGGTCAGCTCACCGCGGCTGCGGACGCCCGTCTTCTCGAACACGCTCTTGAGGTGGTCGGCGACCGTCCACGGCGAGAGCCACAGCAGCCGGGCGATCTCGGCGTTGCTGTGCCCGCGGACGGTGAGCGCGACCACCTCGGCCTCGCGGGCGGTCAGCCGGTAGGCGTCGCTGAGCAGGGCCGCCACGTCGGCCGGCCGGGACGGCTCCACGACCAGGCTCACCGTCGCGTCGGACATCCGCTCGGCGTGCAGGGTGAGCCAGCGCCCGGTGCGCGACCGCAGCCGGCAGCGGGCCACGCGCTGCCGGGCCAGGGCGCTGCGGGCCAGCGAGGCGACGACGACCGGCACGCCGTCGAGCGCGCTGTCGTCGATCTCGGCCAGCCAGCGCCGGGCGGACGGCGTTCCGGACTCGATGCCGACGGTGCGCTCGGTCAACGCCAGGAGCACCACCCCCGGTGCGTCGTCCGCTCCCGCCGTCGCCACCGCCTCCCGCAGTTGCGCGGCCCGCAGGGCCGCGGCGATGCGGGGCCCGAGCGCGGCGAGCAGGTCGGCCTCGCCGGGGGTGAAGTCGGGGACGTCGCCGCCGCGGAGCAGGATCATGGCGCCCCAGGGCGTCCGGCCGTCCCGGTGCACCAGCCGGGCCTCGTGCGGCAGGCCGGAGGGCTGCAGGACGTCGCGGAACCGGGGGCTGCGCAGCGGATCGGGCCCGGTCAGCTCCGACAGGACGGCCACCGGCCGCTCGGCGCGGGCCACGTCGCGGAGCCGGCCGACGTCGGCCTCCGGCCCGAACTCGAGCTCGAGCAGCCGCGGCAGCACGGGCATCGGCAGGCCCTCGGCGTGGAAACCGCCGGTGGGCAGCGCGGTGACCGGGTCGAAGCTCATCGCGCACCAGCGGTCGAACGGCAGCGCGGCGGAGAGCGCCCGGGCCACCGCGCGCTGCAGGCCCGTCGGGTCCGCCTCACTCCGGCAGATCCGCTCCACCTCGGCCAGCACCCGGCGCCGGCGGTCCATGGCCGAAGTCTCCGCCGCGGCACCTTCCGGCGGAATCCCCCGGACCAGGGATGGCGGTCTCAGATCCGCGGTGCGGACTCCTCGGCCCGCTGCTTGAGGCCGGCGGCCTCCATCTGCAGGTAGCGACGCGTGAGGCCGCCGTAGAGCCGTCCCACCAACCCGCCGAGCAGGCCCTGCTGGTCGACGGACAGGGTGACCGCCGACCCTCCGGGCCGCGCGGCGACGGAGTGGTCGGCGCGGGTGCGCACGCCCGGGTTCGTGGCCGTCCAGGTGAACCGCTCGCCGTCGACCAGGTCGGAGACGGTCCACACGGTGGTGCCGATCCTCGGCTGCCGGAGGCGCACCCGTGACCCGACCTTCAGCGGTTCCGTGCCCAGCCGGCGCACCGAGGTGACCGACCGCGTCCACTCCGGCCAGGACTCCACGTCCGTGAGCACCGCCCACACCACCTCCGGTGGCGCGTCGATGTCCACCGTGATCTCCGCCCGCATGAGCGCAGTGTCGCCGCTGCGCGGCCGGCGGGGGAGATCCCTGGAACGAGGGATGGCCGCTCGTCCCCCCGAGGCGCACGGTCGGCCCCGACCGAACCGCTCCCGCTGCCCGAGGAGACCGACATGTCCACCGCCACCGCGCCGGCGTTCACCGGGACGCTGCTCACCCCGGACTCGGCCGGCTACGACGAGGCCCGCCGGCTCTGGAACGGCGGGATCGACCGGCGGCCGGCCTTCATCGCCCGCTGCACCAGCGCCGCCGACGTCGTCGCCGCCCTGGCCTTCGCCCGCCGGCACGACCTGGTGGTCGCCGTCCGCGCCGGCGGGCACAGCATCCCCGGATGGTCGGTCTGCGACGGGGGCCTGGTCGTCGACCTGTCCCCGATGACGGCGGTGACCGTCGACCCCGTCGCGCGGACCGCCGTCGTAGGCCCCGGGGTCACCTGGGCCGGGTTCGACGCCGCCGCCCAGGCGCACGGGCTGGCCACCCCGGGCGGGGAGGTCTCGCACACCGGCGTCGCCGGGCTGACCCTCGGCGGCGGCATCGGCTGGCTGAGCCGGCTGCACGGGCTGGCCTGCGACAACCTGCTCGCCGTCGAGCTGGTCACCGCTGACGGGGAGATCCGGTCGGTCGACGATGCGAGCGACCCGGAGCTGATGTGGGGGCTGCGCGGGGGCGGCGGCAACTTCGGCGTCGTCACCGCCTTCACCTTCCGGCTGCACCCGGTCGGCCCCGTGTACGGCGGCCCGGTGTTCTTCCCCGGCGACCGGACGGCGGACGTGCTGCGGCTGTTCCGGGAGCTGGGCGCCACCGCCCCCCGCGAGCTGTCGCTGGTCACCGCCCTGGTGACCGCGCCCCCGGCACCGTTCGTGCCGCCGGAGCTGGTGGGGCACCAGCTGGCCGGGCTCTCCACGGCCTGGATCGGCGATCCGGCCGACGGCGAGCGCGCGCTGGCGCCGCTGCGGACCGCGCTCGGCCGGCCGGTCGTGGACCTGCTCGGCGTGCTGCCCTACACGGCGCTGCAGCAGTCGGTCGACGCCAGCGCGCCGTGGGGCATGCGCGGCTACGTGAAGAGCGACTTCCTGGACGAGCTCGACGACCCGGCGATCGAGGCGCTGGCCGAGGCGGCCGCCGGCCGCGGGCACCCGCAGTCGCACGTGCTGCTGCGCCGGCTCGGGGGCGCGGTGGCCGACCGGGCCGGCGACGCGACGGCCTTCGCCCACCGCCAGGCCGCCTCGATGTCGCTGATCCTGGGCGCGTGGGACGCCGACGCGGATCCGGCACCGGAGACCGCGTGGGCGCGGCGGACCTGGGCATCCACCCGCCGGCTGGCGGCCGGCACCTACGTCAACCACCTGGAGGACGAGGGGCAGGACCGGATGCGCGAGGCGTATCCGGCGGCCACGTGGCGGCGGCTCACCGCGCTGAAGGCGCGGATGGACCCGGACAACGTCTTCCGGCACAACCAGAACATCCCGCCCCGGGTGGCCTGACCGCGGTCGGCGGCCGGCCGCTCAGGCGAGGCCTCGGGTGGTGCGCGCCGGCGGCCGGGCGCCCTGGACGGACGCGACCATGTCGAGGGTCTGCCGGGTCGGGGCGACGTCGTGCGCGCGGAACACGCGGGCGCCCAGCCAGGCGCTGACCGCGGTGGTCGCCAGGGTCCCGGTCAGCCGCTCCTCGAGCGCGACGTCCAGGGTCTCGCCGACGAAGTCCTTGTTGGACAGCGCCACGAGCACCGGCCACCCGGTGCCGACCAGCTCGCCGAGCCGGCGGGTGGCCTCCAGCGAGTGGCGGGTGTTCTTCCCGAAGTCGTGGCCCGGGTCGATCATCACCCGGTCCCGCGCGACGCCCGCCGCGACGGCCGCCGTCGCCAGCGCCGTCGTCCGGGCGACGATGTCGGCCACGACGTCGTCGTAGGTGATGCGGTGCGGGCGGGTGCGCGGCGGCAGCCCGCCGGCGTGCGTGCACACGATCCCCGCGCCGGCCGCGGCGGCGACGTGCGCCAGCTGCGGGTCCACGCCGCCCCAGGCGTCGTTGACGACGTCCGCGCCCGCGGCCAGTGCCTCCTTCGCCACCTCCGCCCGCCAGGTGTCGATCGAGATCGGCAGCGCCGGGTGGGCGGCGCGGATCGCGGCGACCAGGTCGACGGTCCGGCGGATCTCCTCGGCGGCGTCCACCTCCTCGCCGGGGGCCGCCTTCACGCCGCCGACGTCCACCATGTCGGCGCCCTCGGCCACCACCCGGTCGACCCGCTCGAGGGCCGCGGCCATGGCATAGGTGGCGCCGCGGTCGTAGAACGAGTCGGGTGTCCGGTTCACGATCGCCATCAGCACGAACGCGCCGTCTGGCACGTCCAGCGCACCGACCCGGAGCAAGCCCGCCCACCTCCGCCGACGACCGTGTGGTGGAGTCAGCCAACCAGACCGTGCCGGAGGGGACAGCGCAGATGGCTCAGACCCCGCTCGAGGGCGTCGAGGGCTCCAGCAAGCCCGCCTGCGTGGCGACGACGGTCTCCCGCCGTTACCTGTGAAGGGTGATTTTTCGGGCCGAAGCGCGGCGCTTCGGCCCGAAAAACCACTGTCTTCAGTCGACCAGGGCCTGGTAGACGAGGGCGCGCAGGTAGGTGCGGACCGGCAGCGTGGACGACGGCATGAGCTGCGTGTAGAAGGTCACGGTCAGGTCCTCGACCGGGTCCACCCAGAACGCCGTCGACGCCGCGCCGCCCCAGTTGTACTCACCGAGGCTGGAGACCACGCCGTAGCGGGCCTGGTCGATCACGGTCGCGAAGCCGAGGCCGAAACCGACCCCGCGCAGCGGCGTCTCGGCGAACAGCGGCCGCCCGAAGGTCTCCAGGTCGGCGTTGCCCGGCAGGTGGTTGCGGGTCATGTGGTCGACGGTGCGCGGCCCGAGCAGCCGGCCGCCGTCGTGCTCGCCGCGGCGGCGCAGCATCTCGACGAAGCGCAGGTAGTCCGCCGCGGTCGAGACCAGCCCGCCGCCGCCGGAGAGGAAGTGCGGCTTGGCCAGGGCGAGCGCGCCGAGCGCGTCCAGCGGCTGGATGCCGACCGGCGGGCCGAGCGGGTTCTCCCGGACCGGCGCGTAGAGCCGGGCCAGGGACGCCGGGTCGTCGTCCTCCCGCAGCCCGAAGCTCGTGTCGGTCATGCCGAGCGGGGCGAAGATCCGCTGCTCGAAGAACTCGTCCAGCGACTGCCCGGACACGACCTCGACCAGCCGGCCCAGGACGTCGGTGGAGACGCCGTAGTTCCACTCGCTGCCGGGCTGGAACAGCAGCGGCATCGAGGCCCACTGCTCGGAGCAGGCCGCCAGGTCGAACCCCTCCGGCACCCACCACTCGTGCCCCGCGGTCCGGTACATCTCGTCGACCGCGTGCGCGTGGTGGAAGCCGTAGGTCAGCCCCGAGGTGTGGCTGAGCAGGTGCCAGACCCGGATCGGCTCGGTCTGCGGCTCGGTGACCGGCCGCTGCGCGGAGCCGGCGACGTAGACCCGGGTGTCGGCGTACTCGGGCAGCCACTGGGTGATCGGGTCGGTCAGGAGGAACGCGCCCTCCTCGTAGAGCATCATCGCGGCCACCGAGGTGATCGCCTTGGTCATCGAGTAGATCCGCCAGCGGGTGGTGGTCTCCACCGGCAGGCCGTCCTCGACGTGCCGCTGCCCGCCGATCCCGACGTGGGCCAGCCGGCCGTGCCGGGCGACGGTGACGAGGAAGCCGGGGAGCAGCCCCTCGTCGACGTAGCGGGACAACCGCCGGTCCAGCCGGTCCAGGCGGTCGGGGTCGAGGCCGACCTCCGCGGGATCGATGTCCACCTTCAGCTCGGCTGCCACGTGCACCTCCGCGTCGCGCGCCGTCCCCCGTCGGACGACGCCTGCCCCCGCATCCTCACCCACGCGACGTGGCGAGGGACACAGGGGCAGGCGCCGGTCGATCAGACCGGGACGTTGCTGGCGGCCTTCTTCAGGTTCGAGCCCGCGGTGACCTTGACCGTGTTGGCGGCCGGGATGTCGATCGACTCACCCGTCTGCGGGTTGCGGCCGGTCCGCGCGGAGCGCTGCGTGCGCTCCACGGTCAGGAGGCCGGAGACGGCGACCTTCTCGCCGCGGGTGATCGCCTCGACGAGCTCGTCCTGCAGGCCGTCGAGGACCGAGTTCACGGTCGAGGCCGGGACGTCGGCGCGCTTGGCGATGGCAGAGACCAGTTCGCTCTTGTTCACAGGGTTCCTCTCGTCGGTGTGACAGCTGGCTTCCGGGCGCGGCGCGGGACCGGCCCCTTCCCTGGACGCGACAGCGCCGGCAGGGAGTTCCCCCGGGCCCGCGGGATCTCGCGGACCGCCCGGATGCGGTCCGACCTCGGCAGCAAGGTCGGACCGGGGGCACGCTGCCATGCCGACCGGGGGTCTCGCCAGCCCGGACCTCGGGAAATCCCTGATGTCACAGGCGTTTCGCTCCCTTGCGAGGCCCCGGCGCGGGCGCCCTCGGGTCGCCGTCCTAGCGTGGGAGGGTGCCTGTGATCCCCGGGACCGATCTGGACGTCAGCGACCTGTGCCTGGGTGCGAACGTCTTCGGCTGGACGGCGGACCAGCCGACGTCCTACGCCGTCCTCGACCGCTACCTCGACGGGACGCCCGGCACGCTGCGGCCGTTCGTGGACACCGCGGAGAGCTACGGCAACGGCCGCTCGGAGCAGATCCTCGGCGCGTGGATGGCCGAGCGCGGCGTCCGCGACCGCGTCGTCGTCGCCACGAAGGCCTCGAAGCTGGACAAGGAGCACCCGCTGTCGGCGGCGGAGATCCGGACGGCGGCCGAGCGGTCCCTGCGCAACCTGCAGACCGACGTCATCGACGTCTACTACGCGCACCGCGACGACGAGACGACGCCGCTCGAGGAGACGCTGACCGCCTTCGACGAGCTCGTGACCAGCGGAAAGGTGCGCTACGTCGCGGCGTCGAACTACTCGGCGGCCCGGCTGGGCGAGGCGATGGAGACCTCGGAGCGGCTCGGGGTCACGCGTTACGTGGCGCTGCAGCCGCATTACAACCTGATGGAGCGGCCGGTCTACGAGGACGGGCTGCGCGACGTCGTCGCCCGGTACGGGCTGGGCAGCTTCCCGTACTACGGGCTCGCCCGCGGCTTCCTCACCGGCAAGTACCGCGCCGGGGAGCGGATCGACTCACCGCGCGCGGAGGGCGCGTCGAAGTACGTGGGGGAGAAGGGCGACCGGGTGCTGGCCGCGCTGGACCGGGTGGCCGGGGCGCACGGCGTGACCGGCGCCGCGGTGGCGCTGCGCTGGCTGGCCGACCAGCCGACGGTGGTGGCGCCGATCGCCAGCGCCCGCAATGTGGAGCAGCTGGCCGACCTGCTGCCGATGCAGGACCTCGTCCTCACCGACGACGAGGGCGCCCTGCTGACCGACGCCTCGGCGTAGTCGCGGAGGAGATCCGTGCGCGTCACGCGCACAGATCTCCTCCGCACCCTCACGCGATGCGGTCGCGGACGGCCTGCACCAGCTCCGGGGTGACGTCGTGGACGCCGTGGTCGGCGGCGGCGTGGCCCGCGACCTGCGCGAGGATGCCGCTCTCGTCGGCGGCCGAGAACCGGGCGTTGCACCCGGGGATGACGTCGCCGCAGGCGAAGGTCTTCATTTGGGGACTCCTTGTCACGGGGCCGAGCCGCCCGGTCGGGCGGTCGGGGTCTGTGTCGGTCTCCCGGCCCGCCCTACTTCGCGTGCCGGGCCGAGGCGAGGTCCTCGACGCGCAGCAGGCCGAGGACGGCGCCGGTCGGGTCGGTGCACAGCACCGGGTCGAAGCGCTGCGCCGGCGGCCGGGTGAGCGCCCGCTGCAGGGTCTCGGCGATGTCGGCCGACGGGTGCACCCGCAGCGACACCGGCGCCAGGTAGACCTCCGCCGTCCGCAGGTCGCGCAGCAGCAGGGCGGTGGGCTCACCGAGCGGTCCGACCAGGACGGCCGGCGGCGGCTCGGCGCCGTCCCCGCCGGACTCGACCTGGCGCACGGGGCGCAGCAGGCTGGCCACGCTCTCGGTCAGCTGGGCGCGGGCGGCCTGCGCCTTGACCAGCCGGACCACCTCGGGCGCGAGCGGGGCGAACCCCGGCGCCGGCCGGCCGAGCACCCAGCCCTGGCCCAGCGGCACGCCCAGGCGCATGAAGGCGGCCAGCTCGCCGGCGGTCTCCAGGCCCTCGGCCAGCAGCCAGGCGTCGATCCGGCCGGCGAACTCGCCGACCATCTCGGCCAGGGCCACGCGGACCGGGTCGCTGTCGGCGTCGGTCACCAGCGCCCGGTCGAGCTTGACCACCTGCGGGCGCAGCTCGGCCATCTGCTGGAGCCCCGAGTAGCCGGAGCCGGCGTCGTCCAGGGCGATGAGGGCGCCGCGCTCGCGCAGCTCCGCCGTCTGCCGCTTGAGCGCGGCCAGGTCGTCGACCGGCGTGTGCTCGGTCAGCTCGACGACGACGCGGTGCAGATCGCGGCGGGTGGCCAGCGCGTCCTGCACCGGGTCGGTGCCGAGCAGGTGCGGGCTGACGTTGACGGTCAGGAAGGTGTTGTCGGGCAGGTCCGGGACGGCGGCCAGGGCCTTGTGGATCGCCAGCGCCTCGAGCTCGGCACCGAGCCCCGCCTCCGCGGCCGCGCGGAACCAGACGTCCGGGCCGGCGGTGCCGGGGAAGCGGGCGAGCGCCTCGTACCCGGCCACGGTGGCGCCGGCGAGATCGACGATGGGCTGGAAGGCGAGGGTCAGGTCGTCGGGGGTCGCCAGCAGCGGCCGGCAGTCCGGCAGGGCGAGCACACGGGTCCCCGGCATGGGGAGGGCATCGGCCCCGGGCCCGCGCTCGTGAACTGCGGCGGGACGGCGTCTCACCCTCCCGGGTGACGCGGCGCGGCGTCACTCTGCGGCACGATGCCGTTCCGGCCGGCGCGCATGACAGCATGGACGGCGATCCGGGCCAGCACCGCGCCCATCCGCGAGTCCGAGGGGAGACGACGCGTGTCGGCGCTGCCTGCCCCCTCGACCTCCGACGTCCTGCGGGACGCGCACCGCATCGCCAGCGCCCGCCGGCTGCTGGTGGAGGTGCCCGGCCCGGCCGCGTTCGACCGGCTCTCCGCCCTCGCCGCCCGGCTGGTGGGCGCCGGCCACGCCAAGGTCACCCTGTTCACCGACCAGGACACGGTCATCGGCGGCTACGGCCTGCCGGCCGGCGTCATCGGCGGTCCGGCGCTGCTCACCGGCGCCCTCTCCGAGATCGTCGTTCGCCAGGGCGCCCCGATGAACATCCCCGCGGCGCAGGAGGACGAGCGCGTCGCGCACCTGCCCGCCGTCACCTCCGGTCAGGTGCAGGCCTATCTCGGCGCCCCGCTGGTCGCCGCCTCGGGGCACGTCGTCGGCGTCCTCGCGGTCTACGACCCGGTCCCGCGGACCTGGACCGACGACGCCGCCCGGCTGCTGGAGCAGCTGTCGGCCTCGGTGGTCGCCGAGCTCGAGCTCTCCGCCGCGCAGTCGGCGGTCGGGGCGACGTCGGCCCGGCTGGACGTGGCGCTGGAGGCCGGCTCGGTCGGCATCTGGGAGCGCGACCTGCGCACGGGCACCGTCTTCTGGGACGAGCGCTGCGCGGGCATCTTCGGCTTCGACGGCGCGGTCGAGCTGGAGTCGCTCGACCAGCTGATGAGCCACATCCACCCGGAGGACCACGCCGCCGTCCAGGCCGAGATGCAGACGGCCCTCGCCGAGCGGGGGACGTTCCTCGTCGAGTGCCGGGTGCTGCGCACCGACGGAGCGGTGCGGTGGACCGTCTCGCGGGCCCGCGTCGTCGTCGACCCGAGCGGCCGGCCGGTGCGCGTCCTCGGCACGGTCGTCGACGTCACCGACGCCCGGGAGCAGGCCGAGCGCCGGCTGACGGCGGTCCAGCGCGCGGCCGCGATCGCCGAGGTCGCCGCGGCGCTGGCCAACGCCACCCGCATCGAGGAGCTGGCCGACGTCGCCCAGCGCGGCGCGCAGGTGCTCGGCGCCAGCTCCAGCGCCCTGGCGGTGTTCGACCCGGACGGCGGTCCCCTCCGGCTGCACCTGACGCACTGGCTGGTCGACGCGGCCCGCACCGGCGCCGACGTCGAACTCCCGCCCAACGGCATCGAGATCGAGCTCGACGACTCCCTGCCCACCCAGTACGCCGCCCGCCACGGCCGGCGGGTGTTCCTCTCCACCCCCCAGGAGGCCCGCGCGCAGTTCCCGCGGATGGAGGAGATCACCGCCGTCCTGGGCGTGCACGCGCTGGCCGCGCTGCCGCTGCGGGTGGAGGGCCGGGTGCTCGGCAGCTTCGTGGTCGTGTGGGCGACGGAGCACCCCTTCGCCGGCGACGACCTCGAGGTGCTGGAGGCGCTCGCCGCGCAGATCGCCCTCTCGGTCTCCCGGCTGCAGGCGGCGGCCGAGCGGGCGGCGGCGGTGGCCGCGATGGCCGAGGCCAACCGGCACCTGCAGCTGCTCGCCGACGCCGGCCAGGTGCTCTCGGGCACCCTCGACATCGCCGCGCAGATCGAGCAGCTGGCCGGCCTCGTCGTCCCGACCCTGGGCGACTGGTGCTGGCTGGTCGTCACCGACGACCAGGGCCGGCTGCACGACATGGCCTCCGCGCACCGGGACCCCCGCAGGGCGGGGGAGCTCGAGGAGTACGTCCGGTCGATGGTGACCTCGATGACCGACCAGGCGGCGGCCCGGGTGGTCACGAGCACGGGCCGGCCGCTGGTCATGCCGGAGATCGACTGCGCGCGGGTGGAACGGGCGCTGCCCGACCCGGCGGCGCGGGAGGCCCTCGCGCGCCTCGGCGCGGCCGCGGGCGCGGTCGTCCCGCTGGTCGCGCGCGGCCAGACGCTGGGTGCGCTGGGGCTGTTCACCGGCTCGCGGCGCGGCCCGCTGTCGCAGGCCGAGGTGGACACCGCCGTCGAGGTGGGCCGCCGGGCCGGCCTGGCGCTGCACCACGCCCGGCTCTACGGCCAGCAGCGGGCGCTGGCGGAGACCCTGCAGCGCAGCATGCTCACCGCCCCGCCGGAGCCGGACCACAGCGAGATCGTCGTCCGCTACGTCCCGGCCGCCGCCGGCGCGGAGATCGGCGGCGACTGGTACGACGCGTTCCTGCAGTCCGACGGGGCCACCGTGCTCGCCATCGGCGACGTCGTCGGCCACGACAGCCGGGCGGCCGCCGCGATGGGCCAGGTCCGCGGCCTGCTGCGCGGGATCAGCTACACCAGCGGCTCGTCGCCGGCCGAGACGCTGACCCAGCTCGACCGCGCCGTCCGTGGCCTGGCGCTGGACACGATGGCCACCTGCCTGGTCGCCCGCATGGAGCAGGACGGGCCGGCGGGGACGACGTGGCTGCGCTGGGCCAACGCCGGCCACCCGCCGCCGCTCGTGCTCGGCGCCGACGGCGACGTCCGGGTGCTCGACGACGGCCGGGCGGACCTGCTCCTGGGGGTGGCCCCGGACACCAGCCGCACCGACCGCGTGGTCGAGGTGTCCCGCGGGTCGACCGTGCTGCTCTACACCGACGGGCTGGTCGAGCGACGGGACCGCGACATCGACGCGGGGACGGCGGAGCTGGTCGAGGTGCTGCGCGGCTGCGCCGGGCTGCCGCTGGCCGAGATGTGCGACCGGGTGCTCGCCCGGCTGTTCCTGCCCGACGCCGAGGACGACGTCGCCGTCCTGGCCGTGCGCCTGCACCCGCAGGACCGGCTGCGGCCGCCGGAGGCCGGCCCGCAGGAGGTGCCGCCGGGCATCGAGCCGTCGCCGCCGGTGCGCGGCTGATCCATCGCCGCCCGGGGGCGGTGACAGGGGCGGCCGCGGCTCACTAGCGTGGCCGCCACCGGTCTCGCCCAGGGAGTCGTCATGGCCGTTTCCCGCCCCGACAGGGACGACGTCGCCGCACTCGCCCGCTCCTACGGAATGCAGCCGAGCGACGCGGAGCTCGACACCTACGCGCTGATGGTCGCCGGAGCGTTCGACTCCTACGACGCGGTCGAGGAGCTGTATTCCGGCATCGCGCCGCAGCCCCGCACCGACCGCCCCAGCAGCCGGCCCGACGCCGCGGACAACCCGCTCGGCGCCTGGTACGTGCGCACCGAGATCCGCGGCGCCGACCACGGCCCGCTGGCCGGCCGCACCGTCGCGATCAAGGACAACGTCGAGGTCGCCGGCGTCCCGATGATGAACGGCTCGGACACCCTCGAGGGCTTCGTCCCCGCCCGGGACGCCACGGTCGTGAGCCGGCTGCTCGGCGCCGGGGCGACGATCGCGGGCAAGGCCGTCTGCGAGGACCTCTGCTTCTCCGGGGGCAGCCACACCTCGTGCACCGGGCCGGTGCGCAACCCGTGGGACCCGTCGCGGACGACCGGCGGCAGCTCCAGCGGCAGCGCCGCGCTGGTCGCGGCGGGCGAGGTCGACTTCGCACTCGGCGGGGACCAGGGCGGCTCGATCCGCATGCCGTCGGCGTTCAGCGGCATCGTCGGGCACAAGCCCACCCACGGCCTGGTGCCCTACACCGGCGCGTTCCCCATCGAGCTGACCCTCGACCACCTCGGCCCGATGACCCGCACCGTCGCCGACGCCGCCGCCGTCCTGGACGTGATCGCCGGCCGCGACGGACTGGACCCCCGCCAGCCGGCCGGCCTGGAGCCGCAGCAGTACGCGGCCGCGCTCGGCGGCGACGTCTCCGGCCTGCGGGTCGGCGTCCTGGCCCAGGGTTTCGGCATCCCGGAGCTCTCCGAGCCGGGCGTCGACGAGACCGTGCGGGCGGCGGCCGGCCGGCTGGGCGAGCTCGGGATCGAGGTCGTCGACGTCGACCTGGAGTGGCACCGGCACGCGATGCACGTGTGGAACGTGATCGCCACGACCGGCGCTTCGGTCCAGATGATCAACGGCGAGGGCTACGGCCACAACTACGAGGGCCTCTTCGACCCCGAGCTGGTGGAGTACTACGGCCGGCAGCGGCGGGAGGTGCCCGACCGCTGGTCGCCGACGGTGAAGCTCGTCGCCATGGCCGGGCGCTGGTCCACCGAACAGCTGCACAGCCGGCACTACGCGATGGCCCAGAACCTCGCGATCGAGGTCCGCGAGCACTACGACCAGGCGCTCAACCACGTGGACCTGCTCGTGCTGCCGACCGTGCCGATGGTGGCCCGGGAGATCCCGGCGCCCGACGACCCGCTGGAGATCCAGGTCGCCCGCGCGCTGGAGATGATCGTGAACTGCGCGCCGTTCGACGTGAGCGGGCACCCGGCGACCAGCGTCCCGGCCGGTCTCTCCGAGGGGTTGCCGGTCGGGATGATGCTGGTCGGCCGGCGCTTCGAGGACGCCACCTGCCTCACGGTCGCGCACGCGTTCGAGCAGCTGGTCGGCGGCTTCCCCGCCCCGCCCGCCCGCGAGCCCGCCCTCGTCTGACCGCCGCCCTCGGCCGTGATCATCGGCGAGTGGCTGCCGCTGGCGGCGTGTCGAGCAGCCACTCGCCGATGGTCAACTAGCTGGTCCCTACGAGGCGGGGGCGACCTCCATCTCGGTCGCGGTGGCCTGGGCGCGCACCTCGGCGTCGCGGGCGGCCATCGCCTCCTGCCGGCCGGCCTCCTCGTCGAGGATCCGCGCGGCCTTCCACGCGGCAGGGATGGCGAACGCGTCGACCAGCGTCACCATGTGCGGCCGCAGCTCCCTGAGCAGCTGGTTCACCGTCGCCGTCAGCACCTTGGCGCGGGTCGGGGTGAGCCGGCCGTGCTCGAGGAACCAGCCCTTGTCCTGCTCGATCGTCCACAGCGCGTAGAGGTCGCAGAGCCGGTCGAGCAGGGCCCGCGCGTCCGGGTCGGTGGTGCGGTCGACGCCGGCGACGAACGCCTCCAGGATCACGCGGTCGATGTGCGTCTGCGCCGTCCGCAGGACGTGGTCCTGGACGTCGTTGAACATGTCGAAGGGTTCCATGCCGGCGGTGGCCGCGTTCCTGCGCAGCCGCTTGATCGCGCCCTCGAGGGTGTGCTTCTCGCGGAACTCGAACATCTTCAGCTGCCAGCCGCGGTCGAGCATCGGGACGTCGTCGTCCCGGCCGGGGACGGCGTCGACCAGGCGGGCGATGAGGTTGCGGGCCGCCGTCCGCTCCAGGACCGTCTCGCGGACCATGTCGGCGATGAAGCCCACCTTGCCCCAGCCGTCGAGCGAGCCGAAGGCGTCCCGGTATCCGGTGAGCAGGCCCTTCGCGACCAGCTGCAGGAGCACCGTGTTGTCGCCCTCGAACGTCGTGAAGACGTCGGTGTCGGCCTTCAGAGCGGGCAGCCGGTTCTCGGCCAGGTAGCCGGCGCCGCCGCACGCCTCGCGGCACAGCTGGATCGTGCGCGTGGCGTGCCAGGTGTTGGCCACCTTCAGCCCGGCCGCCCGCGACTCCAGCTCGCGCTGCCCGGCCTCGTCGATCTCCTCGCCGAGCACGTGGGTCTTGTGCTGGACGTCGTGCATCGTGCCGACCAGCTCTTCCTGCGCGAAGTGCAGCGCGTAGGAGGTGGCCAGCGCCAGCAGCAGCTTGCGCTGGTGCACGAGGTAGTCGTTGACGACGATCTCGCGGTCCTTGCCGGGAGCGGCGAACTGGCGGCGCACGTCGCCGTAGCGGACCGCGATGTCCAGCGCCATCTTCGTCGCCGACCCGGCCGAGCCGCCGACGCTGACCCGCCCGCGCACCAAGGTGCCCAGCATCGTGAAGAAGCGGCGGGTCTCGTTCTCGATGCTCGAGGTGTAGGTGCCGTCCTCGGCGACCTGGCCGTACCGGTCGAGCAGCATCTCCCGCGGGACCGGCACGTGGTCGAAGGTCAGCCGGCCGTTGTCGACGCCGAGCAGTCCGGCCTTGGGGCCGTCGTCCCCGATGGTGACGCCCGGGCAGGGGTTGCCGTCGGCGTCGCGGATCGGCACCAGCCAGGCGTGCACGCCGTGGTTCCTCCCCCGGGTGATCAGCTGGGCGAAGACGACGGCCATGCGGCCGTCCTTGGCCGCGTTGCCGATGTAGTCCTTGCGCGCCGCCTCGTGGGGGGTGTGCAGGTCGAAGGTCTGCGTCTCGGGGTCGTAGGTGCAGGTCGTGCGCAGCTGCTGGACGTCGGACCCGTGCCCGGTCTCGGTCATCGCGAAGCAGCCGGGCAGGTCGAAGCTCATGATGTCGCGCAGGTACGCCTCGTGGTGCCGCTTCGTGCCGAGCAGCTGGACGGCGCCGCCGAACAGCCCCCACTGCACGCCGGCCTTGACCATCAGCGACAGGTCGCCGAAGGCCAGCATCTCGATCGAGGCGACGGAACCGCCGGCGTCGTCCTGACCGCCGTACTCCTCGGGGAAGCCGAGGCCCACGCGCCCGCTCTCGGCGAGCTTCTTGGCCAGCCGGGTGATCCGCTCCCGCGCCTCCTGCATCGTCTCGCCGTAGACCGGCGCGAACTCGGGGTCGCCGAGATGCTCCCGGGCGTCGCGGCGCACGTGCCGCCAGCGCCCGTCGAGGACCTCCTGGATCCTCGCCGGGTCCACGGCCGTCGGCAGGGTCGAGGTCACTTCTCCTCCTGGGGGGTGCTTCCGATCGCGCTGAGCCCGGCCCAGGCGAGATCCGTCAGATGAGCGGCGAGTTCGCCACGGGGCATGGGTCGGTCGGCCCGGAGCCACCAGTCGGCGGCGGAGCGGACCAGCCCGACGACGCCGTGGCCCCACGGCGCCGCGGCCTCGGTGCCGCGACCGGCCTGCTGCAGGGCGACCGACACGGCGGCGGCTGCCTGCTCACCGACGAGGTCGGAAAGGCTGCCGATCGGGTCGGCCGCTCCGGCCCCGTCGGGCGGGTGGACGACGAACCGGTAGAGCTCGGGGTCGGCCTCGACGAAGGCCAGGTAGGTCTCGATCGCCGCGGCCACCATCTGCCGGGGCTGCGCGCTTCCCTCGATGGCCTCGCGCAGCTTCGGCAGCAGCTGCGAGGCGACCCGGTTGCAGACGGCGACGTGCAGCTCGGCGCGGTCGGCGAAGTGGCGGTAGACGACGGTCTTGCTCGTCCCGGCCTCGGCCGCGATCTCCTCCATGCCCACGGCCGAGCCGTGCTTGCCGACGGCGGCGAGGGTCGCATCGACCAGTTCCCGGCGCCGCTGGGCCCGGTGCTCGTCCCATCTCGAGTCGCGGCGATCGCGAGCGGTAGCGGCCGGTGCCGATTCGCGGGAGCCCTCGTCCTGAGCGATCTTGTCCTGCGACGCAGGTCTCACCGACTCAGCTTTCATGTGTCGAACGGTACCTGATACTGTTGGTACCGAGCAATTCGACGACTTCGGAGGACCCCATGGCTACGACTCGCAAGGCGGCGATCGTCGGCGGGAACCGCATCCCGTTCGCCCGGTCCAACTCGGCCTACGCGCAGGCCTCGAACCAAGACATGCTCACCGCGACGCTCGACGGGCTGGTCGCCCGGTTCGGGCTGCAGGGCAAGCAGGTCGGTGAGGTCGTCGCCGGCGCCGTCCTCAAGCACGCGCGCGACTTCAACCTGACGCGGGAGAGCGTCCTCGGCTCCAGGCTGTCGGCGACCACCCCGGCCTACGACGTCCAGCAGGCGTGCGGCACCGGCCTGGAGGCGGCGATCCTGGTCGCCAACAAGATCGCCCTCGGGCAGATCGAGTCGGGCATCGCCGGCGGCGTCGACACCACCTCCGACGCCCCGCTCGCGGTCAACGACGACCTGCGGCGGGTGCTCATCTCGCTGAACAGCGCGAAGACGGTGCAGCAGCGGCTCAAGGCCCTGGCCGGGCTGCGGCCCGGGATGCTCGCGCCGGAGATCCCGCGCAACGCCGAGCCGCGCACCGGCCTGGCGATGGGCGACCACGCGCAGCTCACCGCGCACGCGTGGGAGATCGGCCGCGCGGAGCAGGACGAGCTGACCGTCCGCTCGCACCAGAACCTCGCCGCCGCCTACGACCGCGGCTTCTTCGACGACCTGGTCACCCCGTACCTCGGCCTCACCCGCGACCAGAACCTGCGCCCGGACTCCTCGCTGGAGAAGCTGGCCACGCTGAAGCCCGTCTTCGGCCGGGCCCTGCCGCCCGAGGCCGAGGCCACGATGACGGCGGGCAACTCGACACCGCTGTCCGACGGCGCCTCCGCCGTCCTGCTGGCCTCCGACGAGTGGGCCGCGGCGCAGGGGCTGCCGGTCCTGGCGCACCTCGTCGACGCGCAGACCGCCGCCGTCGACTACGTGCACGGCGGGGAGGGCCTGCTCATGGCGCCGGTCTACGCGGTGCCGGTGCTGCTGGCCCGCAACGGCCTGACCCTGCAGGACTTCGACTTCTACGAGATCCACGAGGCGTTCGCCTCGACCGTCCTCGCCACGCTCAAGGCCTGGGAGGACCCGGAGTTCTGCAAGGGCAAGCTCGGCCTCGACGCGCCACTGGGCTCCATCGACCGCGCCAAGCTCAACGTCAACGGCTCGTCGCTGGCGGCCGGGCACCCGTTCGCGGCGACCGGCGGCCGGATCGTGGCGTCGCTGGCCAAGCAGCTGCACGAGGCGGGCCCGGGCAAGCGCGGCCTGATCTCCATCTGCGCCGCCGGCGGCCAGGGCGTCGTCGCCATCCTCGAGTCCTGACCCCGTCCCGCGTGGTTCAGCCCGATGAACCACGCGTGGCTTATCGGGCTAAACCACCTTCTGGAGGCTTTGCACGTGAGTGACTGGTACCGCGACTTCGCCAACTCCGGCGTCGGGACGACGATCACCAAGCGGCTCGGGCTGCCCCGGCCGGCGGTGCTGCGCCGCTACGAGCCCGGCGAGCCGCTGCTGCCCGGCCCGGCGGTCGTCGGCTCGGCGGGGGAGGGCCGGCTGCGCGACACCGTCATCGACGTCCTGAAGAACGCCGGCGTGACCGTGCTGTCCCCGGTCGCCGCCGACGGGTCGACGGACGGCGAGAAGCCGGCCGCGGTGGTCCTCGACGCCACCGGCCTGACCACCCCGGCCGACCTGGCCGCCGCGCACGACTTCCTCGCCCCGGCGATCAAGCGGCTGCGGCCGAGCGGGCGCGTGCTGATCCTGGCCGACCCGCCGGCCCAGGCGGACTCCCCGGCGCAGGCCGCGGCCCGGCAGGCGCTGGACGGACTGGTCCGCTCGATCGGCAAGGAGCTGCTGAACGGCTCGACGGCCAACCTGCTCTACGTTCCGGCGGGCGCCGAGGCGTCGGTGGCCGGCCCGCTCACGTTCTTCCTCTCCGGCCGCTCGGCCTACGTCGACGGCCAGGTGGTCACCCTCGCTCCCGCCGACGTGCCGGCGGAGCCGGACGACGAGAAGCCGCTGGCCGGCAAGGTCGCCGTCGTCACCGGTGCCGCGCGGGGCATCGGCGCCGCGATCGCGAAGGTGATGGCCCGGGACGGCGCGCACGTCGTCGCCGTCGACGTCCCGGCCGCGGGCCAGTCGCTGGCCGACGTCGCCAACGAGATCGGCGGGACGGCGCTCCAGCTCGACATCACCGCCCCGGACGCCGCGCAGCGGCTGATCGCGCACCTCGAGGAGCGGCACGGCGGGGTGGACGTGGTCGTCCACAACGCCGGCATCACGCGGGACAAGCTGCTGGTCAACATGGACGCCGGCCGGTGGAACTCGGTCATGGCGGTGAACCTGCAGGCGCAACTGGACCTCACCCAGGCACTGCTGGACGCCGACGGGGTGCTCCGGCCCGGCGCCCGCGTAATCTGCGTCAGCTCGCAGTCCGGCATCGCCGGCAACCGTGGGCAGACCAACTACGCCGCATCCAAGGCCGGGGTCATCGGCATGGTGCGGGCGTGGGCGCCGGCGTTCGCCGAGCGCGGCGCGACGATCAACGCGGTGGCGCCGGGCTTCATCGTCACCGAGATGACGGCGAAGATGCCCTTCGGCAGCCGCGAGATCGGGTCGCGGATCAACTCGCTGCAGCAGGGCGGGCTGCCGGTCGACGTCGCCGAGACGATCGCCTGGCTGGCGCAGCCGGGCAGCGCGGGCGTCAACGGCCAGGTCGTGCGGGTCTGCGGCCAGTCGATGCTGGGCGCCTGAGGAAGGGACTGCGATGGACGCCCGCACGGTGCTCACCTCCCCGCCCGCGATGCCGGCGCTGTTCGCGCGGGCTGTGCTCACCGCGCGGGGTCGCGGCGGCGACCTGCCCGAGGCGCGGGTGGCCCGTACCGGCGTCGTCGTCGACCCGGGGCAGCTGGCGGCCTACGACCGGGTGTGCGGCTTCCCGCTCTCCGACGTCCTGCCCGCCACGTACCCGCACATGCTGGCCTTCCCGCTGCAGGTCGCGCTGATGGCCGACCGCTCCTTCCCGCTGGCGCTGCCCGGGCTGGTGCACGTGCGCAACCGCATCGACGTGCTGCGCGCGATCCGCGCCGACGCGGCCCTGGACCTCGAGGTGTGGGCCGAGCGGTTCGCGCGGCACGCCAAGGGGGCGACGGTCGACCTGTGCGCGAGCGCGACGGTGGACGGCGAGGTGGTCTGGCGGGGTCGCTCGACCTACCTGGCCCGGGGTGCGAAGGCGCCGGAGGGTGCGCCGGAGTCCGACACGGCGGTGCACGTGGGGGAGACCCGGCCGGCGGCCACGTGGCGGATGCCGGACGACGCGGGGCGCCGCTACGCCAAGGTCTCCGGCGACGTGAACCCGATCCATCTCTCCGGGCTCACCGCGAAGGCGTTCGGGTTCAAGCGGGCGATCGCGCACGGCATGTGGGTCAAGGCGCGGGTGCTCGCCGCACTGACCGGCCGGCTGCCTGACGCCTTCTCGGTCGACGTCGGCTTCCAGAAGCCGCTCTACCTGCCGTCGACCGTCGCCCTGTCCACGGCCGAGGCCGGCGGCGGCTGGGACGTCGCGGTGCGCAATGCGATCAACGGCACGGGCCATCTCGTGGGAACCATTCGGCCCCGCTGATCCGAATGGTCATTCCGGCGCCGATTGGTTCCGGTCGAGGGTCATGCCTGCCCATCGCGCGGCCGTGGGGGGAATGGTCGACGGTCCTCGGGAGGCATGACCTCCCGTAATGGACCTTGTACGCAAAATAGTTTTGCACCAAGGGATTGCGCGAATCGCCTGAGAGCGCTCACACTCTCACCTGTCCGCAATCGTTAGCAGCGGACGTCCCCCCGGCGCCATCCCGCCTCTTCTCCGCGGTCGAGCCCTGCTCGGACGGCGCTCTCCTCTGCCGGTCCACTCTCTTCCAGGAGTCCCGCGTGCCCCTGACCCCGCGCCGCACCCTGGCCGCCCTCGCATCGGGCCTGGCCGTGGCCTCGTCCACGGCCCTGTTCGCCCCTCCCGCCGCGGCGGCGGTGCCGGGGACGTTCACCGCGAGCATCGCCGACTGCACTTACAACGAACAGTCCGAGCCCGCCGGGGCCCGCATCCAGGCAGGGGTCACCGGTGGGCCCGCCAACACCAAGATCGTTGTCCGGTTCACGGTGCCGTACGGAGATACGACCATGTCGCTCGTCGGGACCACCGACGGGACCGGATCGGTCAGCGCGGTGAGCTTCTCCGCGGGCGGCAAGACCCCCGACGGCAGGGACAACTACCCCATGGTGATCGTCGGGTACGCCGACACGAACGGCGACGAGCAGTGGTCTGCCGACGAGCAGATTGGCGACCCCGTGACCCTGCCGCTCGCAGGGTGCCCGAACCCGCCGCCGCCTCCGGTGGACCCGCCGCCCCCTCCTGGTGAAATCCCTCCGGGCGTGACCTCGATGGGGACGTTCTCTCCCCGCGTGTCCGAGTGCTACGCCGTGGAGCCAGGGGGGCCGCTGGTCGGTGCGATCGTCCGGGCGTCGGTCACCGGTGGGCCCACCAACACCCCGATCGTCTACGTCGGCAGGACGGCGGCCGGGCTGTCGCTCGGGCTGGGGTCGCTGGGGACAACCGACGGGACCGGCGCCCTGACCGACGCGTGGGCCATGTCCGGCGGCTTCAAGGACAGTTCGGGCGGTGACAACTTCCCGATGGAGCTCGTCGCCTTCGTCGACCGCAACGCGGACGGTCTGAACGGTCCGGAAGACGTGCAGATCGGCAGCGCCATGACGGTGCCGCTGGAGTGCCCCCCGCCGCCGGCCGCGGAGGCCGACGAGACCTTTGGGGACGGTGGCGGCACGGCCAGCACGGGTGACGGCACGGCGCTGAGCTCGACCAACCCCATCGACGCCACGGTCACCACCACCGTGGCCGGCCGGGTCCAGATCGTCGAGGGCCCCGTCGGCCAGGCGGCGCCCGAGGGCTTCACGTTCCTCGGGCGGCAGGTGGACATCACGGCGCCCCTGCAGAGCGCCGACAACCCGCTGCGGCTGGCGTTCACCGTCGACGCGTCGGTGATCCCGGAGGGGCAGACGGCGGATTCGGTGCTGCTGTTCCGCGACGGGCAGCCGATCGTGGGCTGCACCTCGCAGACCCAGGCCCAGCCGGACCCGTGCATCGTGTCCCGGGAGACGCTGCCCGGTGGGGCTCTGCGCATCACCGCGCTGTCGTCGCACGCCTCGGCGTGGAACGTGGGGGTCAGCATCGCCGCGAACCTGTCGGTGGCGGCGACCGCACCGGCGACGTCGCTGGTGGGCTCCGACCTCACGACCACGGTGACCGTGCGCAACGACGGCCCGGTCACGGCGACCAAGCCGCGGGTCGCCGTGACCCTCCCGGCCGGCGCCGTCCCGGCCACCCTGCCGACCGGCTGCACCGGCACCGGGCCGATCACCTGCAGGCTGCCGAACCTGGCGAAGGGCGGGACGGCGACGCTGACGCTGACCGCGACCCCGGTCAAGCCCGGCGCCGCGCAGTTCGCCGCGACCGTCTCCTCCGGCGCGCCCGATCCGCTGGCCGGTGACAACACCGCCGCGACCAGCACCTCGGTGACCGGGGTGGCCTGCACGAAGGTGGGCACGCAGGGCGACGACCGGCTGACCGGCACTACCGGCACCGACGTGATCTGCGGTCTCGGCGGCAACGACACCGTGCTCGCCGGTCGGGGCGACGACGTCGTGGTCGGCGGCAGCGGCAACGACACGCTGAGCGGGGAGGCCGGCCGAGACGTGGTCACCGGCGGCACAGGCAAGGACGTCGTCCGGGGTGGGGACGGCGACGACCTGCTCGACGTGCGCGACGGCGCGGCCGGGGACTCCGCCGACGGCCAGGCCGGCCGGAATCTCTGCACCCGCGACGGCGGAGACACCGTCACCCGCTGCACCTGAGCCGACCGGGAGAAGCGCTGCGCTCCGGGCGATCCACGAGTGGTCGCTCGGAGCGCCGTGCATTCTGCGCGGTCGAGTGTTCCGGTGCCGCCGGGTTCCGGCGAGGAATGGTTTCTATTCATGGCCGTCTCGGGCGACCAAATGGTTTCCCGGCGAGATGGAATGACTGCCGTGAATGGCTCGGCACGCAAAATAATTGTGTGCGGGGGGATTGCGCGCGGACGGTCGAGCATTCACTCTGACAAGCGTCCGCAATCGTTCGCACGCGGACGTCTCCCTGCGCCTTCCCGCTCGTCTCGGCGGCCGAGGCCCCACCGGCCGAAGGCGCGCTCCCCGCCGGTCCCCGCTCCTCAGGAGTCCTCTGTACCCCTGATCATGCGCCGCGTCCTGCCCGCTCTCGCGACAGGCCTCGCCGTCGCCTCGTGCACGGTCCTGTTCGCACCACCCGCCACCGCGGTCCTCGGCGACGGGGCCGTCTACGCCTGGGGTGGCAACCCCGGCGGCGCGCTCGGCACCGGGGCGGCCACCGACCCCCTGACCACGCCCGCCCGCGTCAGAGGTCTCGACGCCATCGTCGACTCGGTGGACGGAGGCTTCGCCGTCCGGAACGACGCGCTCGTGGAGATCCAAGCCGGACGCGGTGCGGTGCTGGTCCCGCCGCCCGAGGTCCGCACGGGCGGGTACCGGGAGGTCAGCGCCGGACGGAACTACCAACTGGCCCGCACGAAGTTGGCCGACGTACTCCAGTGGGTAACGGTGGGCGGTGCCGACGTGTCCACCCCCACCGTGGTGGAAGGCCTGCCCGCGGAGGCCATCACCGCCATCGGCGCCGGCGACGACCTGGGCGTCGCCCTCGACGGGACGAGCGGCACCGTGTGGACCTGGGGCGCCAACGAGCGCGGCCAGCTCGGTCGCACCACCGCGGAGCAGTACGACCCGACGCCGCAGCCCGTTCCGGGCCTGACCGGCATCGTCGACATCGCGGTCGGGTGGCGCCACGTGGTGGCGATCGACGGTGCCGGTCGGGTCTACACCTGGGGCGACGGTCGGGACGGCCAGCTGGGCGGTGGCGCGTTCACCGAGTCCCAGGCGACGCCGGGCACCCCGGTCGGTCTGGAGGCCGGCGGGTTCGCCGGCGTCGAGGCCGGCCCCTTCGCCAGCTACGTGATCACCCGCGACGGCCGGCTGTACGCGTTCGGTGACAACTTCTACGGCAACCTGGGCCGCGCCGACGACGGCGGCGCGGGCAGCGGCACCGACCGACCGGTGGCCGACGCCGTCCCGAAGCTCGTCGAGGGCATCAGCGACGTGCCCAACGCCGCCGTGAACCCGGAGGACGTCGTGGCCGCCAGCTCGACGAACCTGTACGTGGTGACCCGGGACGGCGGCGTGCTCGCGCTCGGGTCGAACCGGAACGGCGGGTCGGGCAACGGCCGCTCCGGGGCGACCGAGGTCCAGCCGCTTCCGGCCCCCGTCCCAGGGATCACCGGGGCGGTGGCCGTCGAGGCCCACTCCGATGGGTTGACCTCCTTCGCCCAGGCGATCCTCAACCCCGACCTCGCGCCGCCGGTCGTGGAGGAGGAGACGACCGAGGAGTTCGGCGACGGTGGCGGCACAGCGGGCACGGGCACCATCGCGACCGTGAGCGATCCGATCGAGGCGGAGGTCACGACCACCGTGGCCGGCACGGTCACGATCACCGAGGTGCCGACGGCCCAGGCTGCGCCGGCCGGCTTCACCTTCTTCGGTCATCAGGTCGACATCACCGCGCCCACGCAGACCGTCGAGGACCCGCTGCGGCTGTCGTTCCTGATCGACGCGTCGCTCGTTCCGCCCGGCGAATCGGCGGCCACGGTGCAGCTGTTCCGCGACGGGCAGCCGATCGCACCCTGCGAGAGCGACACCCAGGCGATTCCCGACCCGTGCGTCCTGGGTCGCGGGGACTCGGGCGGCGACATCCGGATCGTGGCGCTGTCCTCGCACGCCTCGGCGTGGAACGTGGGTCTGAGCGCAGGTGCGCCGGTGACCGCCAACCTCTCGGTGCAGGCCACCGCGCCGGGAAACTCGTTGGTGGGCTCCGACGTCACCGCGACGGTCAGCGTGCGCAACGAGGGCCCCGCCGCGGCGACCGCGTCCAAGGTCACCGTCACTCTGCCGGCCGGCGCCGTCCGGGGAGCCACCCTGCCCGCCGGGTGCACCGGCACCGGTCCCGTGACCTGCACGCTCGGCGACCTGGCCGCGGGTGCCTCCACGACGCTGCCCCTCACCGTCACGCCCGTCCGGCCGGGCACGGCCGCGTTCGGTGCAACGGTCTCGACGACCACCAACGAGTCGACGTCCGCCGACAACGCTGGCGGCACGGACACGTCCGTCGTCGGCGTGGCGTGCACCAAGGTCGGCACCCAGGGCAACGACCGGCTGGCCGGCACCACCGGCAACGACGTCCTGTGCGGCCTGGGCGGCAACGACACCGTGCTCGCCGGCCGCGGCGACGACGCCGCCGTCGGCGGCAGCGGCAACGACACCCTGGACGGGGAGGCCGGCCGGGACGTGGTCACCGGCGGCACCGGCAAGGACGTCGTCCGCGGTGGGGACGGCGACGACCTGCTCGACGTCCGCGACGGCGCGGCGGGCGACTCGGCCGACGGCCAGGGCGGCAGGAACCTCTGCACCCGCGACAGCGGCGACACCGTCACGCGCTGCAGCTGAGCCGGGCGACCGCGCTCCGGGCGGCCCCTCGACGGGGTCGCCCGGAGCGCGGTGCTACCGGTAGGGGACTCACCTCGAGCGGTCGTCGACCAGCTCGTCCTCGACCGGACGGGACCGCACCGGCCGCCGCGTGGCGTAGTCGACGGAGCGCTCGGGCAGCCGCCGGACCGTCGGCCGGATGAGGGCCGCGGCGAGGACGGTGACGACGAGTCCCGCCGCCAGCACGCCCCAGCCGATGCCGCCGAGGGCGGGGAACTCGGCGCCGATCCGGGCCCGCACGTCCACCGGGGCCGAGCCGTCGGCGTTCATCACCACGAACATCCAGTCGCCCTCGGCCGGGTCCCAGGTGACCTGCTGCGTCCCCGGGCCGCTCGTCTGGGCGATCCAGAACTCTTGGTCGGCCGGCGGTCCGGCCGGCTCGCCGCCCGGGAGCTGGTCGCTGCTGGTGGCCGGACCGTCGAAGCCGAGGCCGTCGACGGCGGTCCGCTGGACGCCCTCCAGGTACGCCGTCGCGTCGGCGACCGGCGCGATCCCGACGAAGACGTCGTCCGCTCCGTTCCCGGTGACCTCGAGCCGGGCGTCGCCCAGCGCCGCGGAGACCGGGAGCCAGTCGGGGCCGGCGCGCAGGTCGATCCGGTCGCTCACCAGGGCGTAGCCGTAGGACCCGAAGTCCTCCGCCGGGGACTGGACGAAGCCGTCGGACCGGTCGAACCAGTGCGCCCAGAGCAGGACTCCGCCGCCGGCGAGCAGCCCGATCCCGGGCAGGAGGAGCAGCACCCCGAACACCAGGGCGACGGTGCGTCCGGCGGTGCGGGACCGCCGGCGGACGGGGGGCGGGACGGTGATCACCGGACACCTCCGGAGTGCAGGGACGGGGTACGCGAGGGGGTAGAAGCAGGGACGTCGTCCGGCCGGGACCGGCGCCGTCCGGCGCGCAGGTACAGCTCGGCGACGAGCAGGTTCGGCACCCAGCACAGGAAGGCGATGACGAGGTAGGTGCGGTCCCACGCGACCTGCCCGTCCACGCCGGTCAGGGCCGCGACGACCGGGGGGATCGCCATCATCCAGAGCCGCAGCGTCACCCCGGCGTAGGTCAGCGCGAAGGTGCGCGCCATCCAGCGTCGGTGGGCGGGCACGTCCCCGCGGCGGATCGCCCGGAAGGCCACGGCCGCGCAGGTCAGCCACAGCACCGCCAGCAGGCCGAAGCCGAGGGTCCCGACCAGGCCGGCCCGGTTGAACGGCGCGATGACCAGGCCCGCGCAGCCGGCGATCGCGATCGAGCCGAGCACGATCCGGCCGGTCGCCCGGTGCACCCGGGGAGCGCGGGCCCGCAGCCGCGCCGCGAACTGCAGCGGCGACAGGACGAGGACGACGCCCGCGAAGAACACGTGCAGGTACAGCGCCGTCCGCACCGCGGGGCCCTGGTGCAGGTAGGTCGCGGCCAGCGCGGTGGGGGCGGCGCCCATCTCCTCCAGCGAGGACGTGAGATACGGCCGCAGGGCGAACGTGGCGATCGCCAGCGCGCTGAGGCAGATCCACCAGTAGGCGGCGCGCGTCCGCCACGTGGAGGTCCGCGGCGCGGCGAGGGTCATGGGTGCTCCTCCGGGGACGCCGACGAATCGGACCGCGCCAGCGTCCTGCCGCGGCGGCCCCGGTGAGCAGCCCCCCGCGGGTCGGCTCCCGGCCCGCGGGAGTGGCCTCCGGGACACCGTCCTCCCTCGCGCGAGGGAGGACGGACGGCTCGCGCGGGTATGTCCCCCGGCGGTCCCGGGGCGCCACGATGGGGCGTGTTGCCGTCGTCCCTGAGCAGGCCGCGGACGTGGGCCGGCACCCGCGTCGACGCGGTGCTGGCCGTCGCGCTCGCGGTCGTGTCCGTCGGCTACGTGTTCGCCTTCCCGGCCGGGCCCCCGTACGAGCCGGCGGGCGCGGTCACCGTCCTGCTGGCCGCGGCCGGCCCGCTGGCGCTGCTCTGGCGCCAGACCGCCCCGCTGGTCGCCCAGGCGGGGGCGAGCCTCGCGGTGACGGCCACCGCGGCGGCCGGCTCGCCGATCGGGTTCCTCGACTGGTCGGCCTGGATCGCGCTGTTCAGCTGCTTCGCCGCCGGGGGACGACGGCTCCAGGTCGCCGGAGCCGGGCTCGCCGGGCTCGGCGTCCTCGGGTACGTCGCCTTCGACCGGGCCGACCCGGTCGCCGCCCTGCCCCAGATCGTCACGAGCTTCGTCATCTCCATGGTCGCCGGGGAGCTCAGCCGCCGGCGCACCCGCGCCGTGGCCGCGGAGGCCCGCCGCGCGGCCGACGAGCGCCAGCGGGCCACGGCGGCCGAGCGGCTGCTGCTGCAGGAGCGCGCCCGGCTGGCCCGGGAGCTGCACGACTCCCTGGGACACACGGTCAACGTGATGGTCCTGCAGGCCGGGGTGGGCCGGCGGGTGTTCGCCGACAACCCGGCCTTCGCCCGCGAGGCGCTGCAGTCCATCGAGACCGTCGGGCGCGGCGCCCTGGACGAGCTGAACCGGCTGCTGCGGGTGCTGCAACCCGACGAGCGGAAGGCCTCGGCGGCACCGTTCGCGCCCACGGTCGCCGACCTGGAGGAGCTGGCCGGGCGGATCCGGGCCACCGGCCGTCCCGTCGAGCTGCGGACCGACGGCGCGGAGCTCTCCGGCAGCAGCGCCCGCGCGGTGTACCGGATCGTGCAGGAGGCGCTGACCAACGCCGTCCGGCACACGTCCAGCGGGCCGATCCGCGTCGAGATCGAGCAGGCCGGTCCCGACGTCCTGCTCGAGGTCGTCAACGAGTGCGACCGGCCGGTCGACCCGGTGCCCGGGCGGGGGCTGGTCAACATGCGCGAGCGGGCCCGGCTGGAGGGCGGCGAGCTGGAGGCCGGACCGGTCGGCGGCAGCTTCCGGGTGCGCGCGACGCTGCCGGTGAGCGCGGGGGTGAGCTCGTGATCCGCGTCCTGCTCGCCGACGACGACCGCCTGGTCCGCAGCGGCCTGCGCGCGCTCCTGGACGCCGAGGCCGACCTCACCGTGGTCGCCGAGGCGGCCGACGGGCGGGAAGCCGTCGAGCAGGCCCGGACGGCGCGGCCGGACGTCGTCCTCATGGACGTCCGGATGCCGCGGCTGGACGGCGTCGCCGCGACCCGGGAGATCGTGTCCTGGCCGCGCCGGCCGCGGGTCCTCGTGCTCACGACGTTCGACCTCGACGAGGTCGTGGACGACGCCCTCGAGGCGGGCGCGGACGGGTTCCTGCTCAAGCGGGCCACCCCCGAGCAGCTGATCGACGGGATCCGCACCGTGTACGCCGGCGACGCGCTGGTCGCCCCGGCGGTGACCCGGCGGCTGCTGACCGCGTACGCCGGCCGGCGGGCGCCCGACCGGGACCGGCTGCAGCTGGCCGCACGCCTCACCGACCGCGAGGCCGACATCCTCCGGGCGCTGGCCGAGGGGCTGTCGAACGCCGAGATCGCCGGTCGGGTCTGGCTGTCGCCGGAGACGGTCAAGACGCACGTCAAGAGCATCCTGGCCAAGCTCGGGGTGCGGGACCGGACGCAGGCGGTGGTGTGGGCCTACCGCACCGGCTTCGTCGGGGCGGACGCCGGCGAGCGGCAGACGTGACGGCTCGCCGGTGGCTCAGCCGCGACCGGGCGCAGGCGGGCGCGGCGCGGTGCTGAGGCCGGACGTGTCGGCCGGCTCGGCCTGGGGGCGGTCGATCGCGATCGCCAGCGCGGGCAGCGTGAGCACCGTGACGACGCCGGCGCCGACCAGCGCGGCGGCGTTCTCCGGCAGCATCGTCCCGTTGCGCAGGCCGATCTCGGTGAGCGCGACCAGCACCGGCAGCGCCGTCGCCGTCACCAGGGCGGTCTGCGCGCGCTGCCGCAGCCCGAGGACGCCGCGGTACACGGCGAACGCGGGCAGCCCGCGCACCGAGACCATCAGCGCGAAGAACAGCAGCAGCCGCAGCGGCGCCTCGGCGATCGCCGTCAGGTCCAGGCGCATCCCCGAGTAGACGAAGAACAGCGGGATGAAGAACCCGTAGCCGACCGCGTCGAGTTTGGACTCCAGCACCGGTGCGCCCGGTCCCGCCCAGCGGCGCAGCACCACGCCGGCGAGGAAGGCGCCCAGCACGGCGTCGAGGTGGAACTCGTCGGTGAGCGCGATCAGGGTGATGAGCAGCAGGATCGTCCCGCGGAGGGTGATCTGCGCCGTCTCGTGCTGGCCCCGCGAGATCACGCCGGCCAGCCGCCCCCCGCGGCGCACGAGCCGGCGGGCGAGGCCGAGCACCAGGGCGAGCACCCCGACGGCGGCGAGGGAGGCGAGCGCGACGAACCGGTTCTGGCTGCCGAGGAACAGGGCGATCGCCAGCACCGGGAACAGCTCCCCGACGCCGCCCGCGGCGAGCAGGTAGCGGCCGAGCGGGCCGCGCAGCAGCCCTCGTTCGCGCAGGATCGGCAGCAGGGTGCCGAGCGCGGTGGTGGTCAGCCCGAGCGCGACCGGGACGAAGGCGCGGACCAGCCCGGCCCCGGTGAGCAGCGCGACCACGCCGAGGGCCAGGCCCAGGCTGACGAACCAGGCGCCGACCGCCCGCCGTCCGGCGTCCTCCCCGAACAGCCGCAGGTCGACCTCGTAGCCGGCTAGCAGGAAGACGAACCCCAGGCCGACGTCGGCGAGCACCTGCACCGAGTCGGGGGAGCTGAGGCCGAGCACCTGCGGGCCGATGAGGATGCCGCCGGCCAGCAGGAGCACCACCTGCGGCACCGGCAGGCGGGGGAACAGCCCGACCACGATCGGCGCCACCAGGGCGACCGCGGTGACCGCCACGAGGGCATCGATCGCCAGGGCGTCGTCCACGTCGGGCTCCTCCCCTCGGGGGTGTGGCCGACCCTGCCGCCGTCGGGACTCCCGGGACAAGCCGTCTTGACACCCGCAGGACGATCGGGCGCGAACGGGCGGAGGTGACGCCGGTGGTCGAGCCGGAGCTGTTCGCCGACCTCACCGGGCGCCGTGCGGCCGTCGCGTGGATGCTCGGGGCCTTCCTCGTGACCTTCCTGACCACCCGGCTGGTCACCCGTGCGATCCGGAGCGGACGGGGACCGTTCCGCGACGCCAGCGTCGGGGGCGTGCACATCCACCACGAGGTGTACGGCATCTTCCTGCTGCTCGGCACCGGCACGGTCGAGCTGACCTATCGCCCCAGTCCACCGTGGCTCTACGTGCTGGCAGCGCTGTTCGGGGTGGGCGCGGCGCTGACGCTCGACGAGTTCGCGCTGTGGCTGCACCTCGAGGACGTCTACTGGAGCCGGGAGGGCCGCAGCTCGGTCGACGCCGTCCTGGTCGCCCTCGTCGTCGGGGGCCTGCTGCTGGTCGGCGCGAACCCGTTCGACGCCGACCCGGCGGCGGGGGAGGGGGCGTTCGCCCTGGCGGTGGTCGTGACCCTGGTCTTCGGGCTGGTGGCGATCCTCAAGGGCCGGGTCGTGCTCGGCGTCGTCGGCGTCTTCGTGCCGGTCGTCGCGATCGTCGGCGCGCTGCGGCTGGGCCGGCCGCAGTCGCCGTGGGCCCGCCGCTGGTACCCGTCGGGGTCTCGGCGTCGCCACCGGTCGGAGGAGCGCTTCCCGCCGGGCCGGCGGACCCGCTGGGACGCGCTCGTCGACCTGTTCGCCGACGTGCCGCCCCGCCCCGAGGACGGCGCCGTCGTCGGCACCCCCTTCGGCGACCGGCCCCGCCGCACGCCGTCCGCCACCGGCTAGCCTCGGAGCCCTCAGGAGGGCTCGCCTAGTGGCCGATGGCGGCGGTCTTGAAAACCGCTATGGGGTTACACCCATCGTGGGTTCGAATCCCACGCCCTCCGCTCCTGGCCAGGGGATTTACCCTGTCCGAAGAGCTTCGGCAGGGGGCGTCCGGCGCCGTCGTCCGCTCGCGTGCCCGCTACGTGCCCGTACGGTTCGGAGTCGTGCCCGCTGCGAGGTGCCCCAGGCGGGCCGCAACCTCGGCGTCGCGCCGCTCAGCCGCGTGCTGGTAGATCATCGCCGCGCGGGACGACGAGTGGCCGGCACGTCGCATGACCTCGGCCAGGGTCGCCCCGCTCTGCGCCGCCAGGGTGAGTCCCGCATGCCGCAGGTCGTGCAGATGGACGCCGGACAGGTCGGCTGCTCGCCGGCCCGTGGTCCAGGCGGCATGGACGTGATGGGCGCGAAGAACTCTCCCGTCTCTTCGCACGAACAGCCGAGCGGTCGGCAGCGCCGGGGAGCGGGTCTTCAGGTGCTCGGCCAGTGCTGAGACGCCCTGCGGGGGAAGGTGGACGACGCGCTGGCTGCCCGCCTTCGGTGGGCTTTCCACGGGGCCCGCGTCCGTCTCCACGACCTGCCGCTGCACGGCCACGGTGCCCGCGTCCAGGTCGATGTCGCCGATGCGGAGGGCCAGCAGCTCGCCGAGGCGCAGGTGGGCCCAGAAGGCCAGGTCGACGAGGCCCCGGAGGTTCTCGGGCATCTGCGCGGAGAGGTGCTGCACCTGGTCGACGTCCAGCAGCGGTCGCTCGTCACTGCGGGCCTGGCCCGCACCCTTGATCCGGCAGGGATTCCGGGGGAGCGCGTCGTCTGCGACGGCCGTGGCCAGGATGGCGTGGAGGAGGGCATAGGCCTGCCTGGTCGCCGTCGGGCCGGTGGCTGCGCTCGTCTCGGCGTGCCACCGCCGCACCGCGGCCGGGGTGATCCGGTCGAGCGGCAGGCCTCCGAGCGCGGGAAGCACCCAGCGGTCCAGGGAGTGCTGGTAGGTCTCGCGAGTTCGCACGGCCAGGGGACGACCTCGAACGGTCCGCTCGGCCAGCCACGCCTGGCTGTACTCGCGGAGCGTGACGCCGCTGCGCAACGGGTCGAGCCACACGCCGCGACCCATGTCGACCTCCACCGCGGAAAGGAAGCGTGCCGCGTCGGTCTTGGTGGCGAACGTGCTCGGTGCTGACCGGTCCCGTCCGTCCGGGCCCGGGTAGCGCGCCTGCCACCGGCCGGACGGCAGCTTGCGGACGCGGCCGAACCGTCTTCTGCTGCTCGCTGGCATGACGGGACTCTGGAGGCTTTCGGTCCGGTGGGGCAACGGGTCCCGTTGACGACGAGTGCGGCTGTCGCGAGTGCCGTCACTGCTCGTTGGTGATTCGGCCGGCGTCGATGAAGGCGTCCGAGGCCCTTCGTTGGAGGCGGGTGCTTCCCGAGCTGTGCACGTAGGTGATGGGTCGCTGGGCGATCAGCCGACGGATGAGGCGTTCATCTGTCTCGAAAGAGTCCCCAACCTCGGCGACCGCGAGGAGCGGGTCGTCGGCGCGCACGTCGGTCCGATGGGCCACGTCGACGAGCGTCCCCAGGCGCCTCCGGTACGGCTCCAGTCGACGACCGTCGGTCAGTCGCTGCCTGCCATCTTCCGCCTGATGCTGGGAGAGACCTCCGGAAAGTCTCCAGTTCGGCCACGACGTGCGGCTGCCGGTGTTTCGAGGTCGTGTCCCGGTACTGCAGGAGGTCTGGAGATTGCAGCTCAGCCTCACGGCATCGCAGACAGCTCGAGGTCAAGCCCCTCAGCGATTTTCGATGCGACGTGGGGGAGGGGTAGTCCGAGACGGTCAGCCGCCGCTCGGCTGTAGAGAACGACCGCGGAGACGGCGTACGTCCACAGCCTCGGTTCCCATCTCCCGGCCTCCTGCGGAAGATCCGGATGCAGTCCCCCACGCATGCAGGCGGCGGCGTAGCTGGCGTACTGCGTCCGGCGGCGCACGGTGCGGCCGTCCATCGCGAGGTCCGCCAGGTAGCGGTCCGTGAGGCCTTCGTACTCCAGCCGTTCAGTACCGGGCGGGCACGCGAGCCTGAGCGCCGCCGCCGCGACCTCGAGCAGCGCGACGTCGGGCGTGAAGTGCCCGCGGACGTCGTTCGGCCGGACCGACACCATGAGCTCGAAAACGTCGTCGTTCCCGCCGGCGAGGCCGGACAGGATTGCGGCCTGTGCCCTGCGGTGCAGCACGTCCGGATCCTCACCTCGTTGCTTGGCCATGGCCTGATCCTCGCGCGCCATGCTGTGCAGCACCCGCCTTCGGCGCCTGCGTACTCGTCACCACGAGAAGGCGAACCCGAAATGCAAGACGTGTGTCCCTCTTGATCTTGTCAGTCTGCAGTTGGTGATCTATGCGTCTTTTTGACCATTGCCATGGCTCTTACGGCCGAGGATTTGTGTCTGGCCACCGGGGACGGCCGAGGCGGTCCGGGAGATTCGTGACGGAAGGTGCGGCGTGTCCCGGCCCGAGAAGCGCGGCCTCGTTTACTAAGGCGCCCACCCTGGACTGCATGGCCGAAGTCAGTAGCGGACGCCACGCGGATGGGTGACCGATGAGTGCGCTGTGGGGTGTGATCATCGGCGGCTTGCTGACGATCGGGGGCCAGCTGGCGGCCGAGGCATGGAAGGCACACGTCGCCAAGTTCGAGCGGATGGAGCGGCGGGCCGCGGCCGCCCGTGAGTTCCAGCGACAAGCCCTCACCAGTCTCCAGGACGCCGCCACTGCCTACCGCCGCGCGCTGATCGACAACGAGCGAGAGGAGGTGCCCTCCTCAGAGACCGAGGACCGCCTGCGGACGACGCGCGGCTCCTTCCAGACGGCCCTGTATCGCGTGTCCTCGGACACCTGCCGGCAGCGGTTCATCGTCTGGGCCGACGCTGCGTTGAACTGGTCCCAAGGCGAGGGCCCTGCCGCCAACGAGAACACGACGTGGCTGGAGGCGATGAAGGCCAGCGGGACGGCTATTGGGGAGAACCTCTAGCGAACGTGGGTGGCTAGACGATGCGGAGTTGACTGGAGACGCCGTGGTCCTTCGCGGCTGTCAGAAGGTCCTGGCCGAAGTCCCGGTCGACGTTGCGGACTTCCAGCAGGTTGGCTCCGCCGTCGACGAGAACCAGTCTGACAATCTCGTCCGCGAAGGAGGCGGTCCCCGCGATGAGTTGACGGCAGTCGAGGATGACGGTGCCACCGCGCAACTGCTGGCTGATCGGTCGGACGAGCGCCTGTGCGCGCTTCCGGCCGCCGCTGAGCTGTGGCATCTCGACTGGGACCACGGCTACTGTCATGCCAGCAGTCTCCATGTCATGACTGACAGTCTTTACAGATGGAGCCTCGCCTGCGCAAGCGTCCCGGGAAACGGCGCGGCGAGATCCGCGACCCACGGGTCGAAGTGACCGCCGGTGAAGACGCCTTGACTGGACCCGCTCAGGAGCAGGACGGCGCCGTGGTGATGCCCGGTGGTGGCGATCACGCGTCCCAGTCCTCGACCGCGGCCGGGTGCGTCGAGAGAGGTGACGTGCACCTGAACGGCGCGGACGAGCGCCGTCCGGTCGTCGTCGACGGTCATGCGCTTCGAGAGGCTGCCTCGCAGCCCGATGCCACTGTCGGCGACGGCGAAGGCGACGTCGTTGCGCTGCGGGAAGCGCTGGAGCGCCAGGTATCCGCCGGAGCGCCCGCTGTGCTCGAGCACGTTGCTGGCGACCTCATGGAGGGCGCGATAGAGGTCGCGGGCGGTGCCCGGGTGCTCCTTCTCGAAGGTGCGCTCGACCGTGGCGGCGAGCTGGTCGAACTCCTCCTCGCTGCTGAACCGGGTGAGCTCGTGGAGGCGGTCGCCAAGCGGGTTCTCATGGACGGTGGGAAGGCCATGATCGACGCCTAGGTCACGCAGGTGCTGCCCTAAGCGCATCCGGGACAGATACACCGCGCAGTCCTGGTCCGACGGCGGCGTGAACTCGATCATGACGCGATCGATGTGTGCCCGCTCGGCGATTGCCGCGAGCGCGACCAGGCCGGCCGGATCGGCGAAGGTCGCACGCGCTAGGTCAATCCGCCGTCGCCGTGGACCCGACGACGGCGGCTTCACCAGATGATGGCGCAAGTCAGACGCGGTCAGCAGACCACGTCCCTTGGCCACGATGTTCATGTCACTCCGCCGTCGCGCGGCAGCTGTCCCAGCGGGTTTCGCTCAGCAGGTGTTCGTAGAGCTGCTCCAGGTGGTCTCTCGGGCTGATCGGCTCGGTGAGCCTTAGTGGGCCTGAGCCATGGGTCCAGAGGTACGACGGCGTTGCCTTCGTGGGCAGCGCCAGGGCATGTTCTGCTAACGCTCGCGCCTCGTCATCACGGCCGAGTAGGTGCAGGGCCAGCACACGGTTCGCTGCGTTCGTGAGTTCGACTGCCTCGGAGATGTTGGTGGCCGCCTTCTCCAGATGTCCCAAGCTCCGCGCGACGTCGGTGGGGAGGATGCAGAAGCCGTAGTTGTTGTTGGCCTCGGGGCTGTCCGGCGACAGCCGAAGCACGGCGGCCAGGATCGCGGCCGCTGCGTCTTGTCGGCCCGCAGCGAGGTTTTCCGCGGCGGCGCGGGTGAAGTCGGTGGCCGAGAACTGCCGGTCCACGATGGAAGTCGGTCGTTGCTTCCATTCCTGGTGGTGTCGGTCAGCGAGCAGTCGGGCAACGTCGGTGACGTCGGTGGGCCGTTCTCGCATGGCCTCGGGCGGACAGCATCCCGGGTGCTCGCTGTGCAGGTAGCCCCACTCCATCTCGAGCGAGTCGGTGGTCCAGTCCTCGAGGTATGTCTCGGTGAACCGCTCGACGAGCCAGGTGGCGCGTGCCACCTGGTCCGCCGTCCACGCGGGGCGGGTCAGGGCCAAGAAGTCCGCAACCGGCGGAGCGGTCCAGTCGAAGACCTCGTTGATGGTCGCCGTCGCGAGCCAGTGCCCAACGCGTCGGCCGAAGGCGCCAGTCGCTGCATAGGCCAGAAGATCCTGATCTTCCGCCTTGTCGGCGGCCCGCGCCTGTACCAGCAGGTTGCGCCAGGCCGGATCAGGTTCGGGCATCTGCTGCAGTTCATCGTCGATTGGAACGCCGGCGTTCCCGAGAATCTCCTTGGCCAGTACCGAGAACAACACTCCGGCCTCGACCCGGGTGGCAGCCCCGCATCGGACCATCAGGTCTGCGTCCACGTTGCGCTTGGTCAGCTCTTCGTAGGAGGTGGCGACCACGTAGGCCCGCTCGTGCAGGTCGGCAAAAAATGCAGGCGGAGTCGCCAGATGGTCGCGGATGTCGCGGATCAGCGTGATGGTTCGACGCTGTTCCACCGGGCGATCGCGGTCCCGGATCCCGATGCCCGCGGCGTCGAACGGCCGCAGATCGGGGGCGGGGCTGCGGCGGGGTCGCGGGGCGGGTCGCCGGATCGCGGCCAGACCTCCGCCGAGGTCCTGCCAGACTTCCGGCTGGTGACCGCCGACGTGCTCGGCGAGGAGGTCCTTGCACTGCTCGCCGCATCCGGGTCCCTGCGCGGTGGGCTCGTAGAAGGGGCATTCGGGGGTCAGCTCCGGCGCCTCGCATTGGTCGCTGAGGCGCCGGAGTCCGACCAGGAAAATGTTGCGCTCGGGTCCGCCCTGGGGCAGGGGGCGGGCGCTCACCGGTATGCGTCCCGACGCATGGGGACCGCAAGGACGGTCATTTGTGGCGCCTCGGTGTAGATGATCCGGTGGGTTCGGCCGAGCCAGATTGAGCGCTTGCCGGCGAGTGGACCCAGGAGCTTCTTACCCAGCGCTGGCTCGCTCTCCAGCCGCTCGATCAACACGCGGGCCTTGTCACGCAGGGCCTCAGGGAGCTGGTCGAGATCCTTTTTGGCCCGCTTTGTCAGTGCTACGGCCATTGTTCAGACTTCGCCGCCGATCTCGCTCTCACCCTCGGCGATGGCCTCCATGGCGTGGCTGTCGGCGAGGATGTTCATGGTCTCCACCAGGGACTCGTATTCGTCGTAGCTGAGGACCACGGCGACGGCTCGCCCGTGGCGGGTGATGGTGTAGACGTTGCCGGTGTCGACAACGTCGTCGACGATCTCGCGGAGGTTGTCGCGGACCTCGGTCAGGGGTGCGGTGTTGTTCATGGGTGGCTCCTCCAGGGGCTCTACGGTGAAAACGTACATACTTCCGTACAGAACTGCAACCGCCTCTCGTGCATGTCGCTCTTGAGGGTTGGATGACTACGCCCTACCCGGACCAGTGATCAGTGCCATAACGCTGCTGGCAGCGGGCCTGGCTCGCGCGTGCCTAGCGCTTGGTGGCTCGGCGGCGCCGGGGGGGTGACGTGCGGATGCCTGAGGGCGATGGCGCGGAGCCTTCTCCGAGGTCGCCATCGCGCACGCTCGTGGCCGCTGCGTGCCCGTACAGCGGGCACGCGAGGGCCAACAAGAGCGAGCAGCGGTCACTGTCAAACGGCTCTCAGCCTGGGGCTATACCGATATCGGCATCTCCAGCTGACCTCAAAGATCAGACTTGAAAACCGCTATGGGGTTACACCCATCGTGGGTTCGAATCCCACGCCCTCCGCTCGGCGACGAGGCAGGCGGCGTGGGCCGCCGGGCGGGTGCGGATCTGGGCCAGGACGCTACGGATCGCCCCTAGGGTGCCCGCATCCGCTGTCGCTCGAACGTCGATGCTGGAGGCCCAGCACCGTGCCTCGATCCTTTCGTGAGCTCCTCGGGATGCTGCTGAACCGCATCCGGCGCGTCCCCCGCCCGTGGCGGCGCGTGCACGACGTCCGTGGCGGCCTGCAGGCGCAGGTGCAGCTCGGGATCCTCCGGGCGGTGGTCCTGCTCGCGCGCCCACTCGGCCAACGCGGCGCGCACCGGGTGACCTGGCTGCTGGCCCACCTGTTCGAGCCGCACAACGACGCTGTGGTCGACACCGGCCACGGCCGTTTCCTCGTGCCGCTGGGCGACGGGTACGCGGTCAAGCTGCTCGACCCGACGTACCACTACGAACCCGAGCTCGAGCCGTACTTCGCCGCGGCCATGCGAGCCGGCTGCGCGTTCCTCGACGGCGGCGCGAACCTCGGCTACTGGAGCGTCGTCACCAGCGACGAGTGCGACGAGCCCGGGCGCGTGGTCGCCGTCGAGCCCGTGCCGGCCGTCTTCGAGCGGCTGCGGGAGAACGCCCGGCTCAACGCCGACCGCTTCGTGTGCCAGCAGGCCGCTTTGTGGTCGGAGCCCGACGTGGACCTCACCATGGTCAGCCACCCGCAGTGGCACGCCGGCTCGCGCGTGCTGCACGGCCCACGGGCCGCGGCAGCGGGGCAGTACACGACCTGCGTCCCCACCACGACGATCGACCGCGTGGTGCGCCGCTACTGGCCGGACGAGCGGCCGCTGCTGATCAAGCTGGACGTCGAGGGCGCCGAATCCGCGGCGCTCGCCGGCGGCGAGGACACCCTGGCCAACCGCGACGTGGTCCTGATCTTCGAGGACCACGGCAGCGACCCCGAGCACACCGCGACCCGGGCGGTGCTCGAGGGCCTCGGCTTCCGGGTCTACGCCTGCACCAGGAACGGGCCGGTCGAGATCGGCGAGCTGGACGACGTGGGCCGGATCAAGACCGACACCGTCCACGGGTTCAACTTCCTCGCCTTCCATCCCCGCAGCACGATCGGGCCCGCCGTCCTGGCTGCGGCCGCCTGACGCCGGATGCGCGAGGACTCGGGAGCGGGCTATCGCGCCGGTGGCCCCGGCCTGGCGAGCACCAGCACGGCCAGGGCCGCGGGGATCAGGGGCGCCGCGATCAGCCACAGCAGCCACGGGTGCTGGCCGGCGAGTCGGAGGACGGTCGCGCCGGCCAGGGGAGCGAGCAGGCCCGCGCAGCCCCACCCGGTGAAGACCCGGCCGTAGGCGGCCGAGAAGGCGTCCGGACCGACCCGGTCCGCGGTGGCCGCCGGGACCAGCGAGGACACGGCGCCGTACGCCAGTCCCGTACCGAGAAACCCGGCCAGCACGACCGGGGGAGACGTGGGCCCGGTGAGGCCGCCCAGGCCCACGGCGGCGGTCGCCAGCGCGACGGTGAGGGCCGGCAGCCGCCCGATCCGGTCGGAGGCCCAGCCGGCCGCCAGCCGCCCGAGCAGGTTGCCGGCCGCGAGTGCCGACACGGCGAGCGCCGCCGTCTGGGGACCCAGGTGCCGCTCGCCGGCCAGCGGGACGGCGAGCGCGAAGAGCGCCAGGCCGGGGGCGGTCCCGCCGGCGAAGACCAGCCACAGCAGGATCACCGGCCCGCGCGGGGGACGAGCTGCCCGGGCGCCCGGCCCGGCGGGTCCGATCCGATCCGTGGGGGCGTAGTGCGCGGCGACGGCGAGCAGCACGGTCACGACGACCGCGAGGCCGACGAGGTAGGACCGCCAGCCCACGCCCTGCAGGGCGGAGGGCGCGACCAACCCGAGCAGTACTGGGCCGGCGGCGTAGGCGGCGACGACGAGACCGGTGGCGGTGCCGCGCCGTCCCTCCGGCGTCCGTGCCGCGAGCCCGACCGCGACCCCGTAGCCCAGCCCGTTGGCGATGCCGAAGAGCAGGGCGACCCCGGACCACAGCGCGAGCGGTCCGCCCGCGGCCGCTGCGAGGAGCAGTCCGGCCCCGCCGGTGGCGGCCGCCGCGGAGAGCACCCGGCGGGGGCCGTACCGCCGCTGGGCGGGTCCCACGCACAGCAGCACCGCGCTGAAGACGACGATCGCCGTCGCGAAGACGGCGGCGGAGGCCCCCGGTGACATGCCCACGCCGGCCGCGGCGTCCTGCGCCACCAGGCTCCAGCCGAACAGGGTTCCTGCCGCCAGGTTCGCGGCGATCCCGGCCAGGAGGGGGCGCGCCGAGGCGGCCGTCGTCCCGGCCGTGCCGGACGGCGTCTCGCCACCGTCCCGGGCGGATGGGGACATGACCCTGCTCCTGCGCGTCGGTGTCGTCGAGTGTGGTCCCCCCTAGGGTCGGGTCGGGGCCAGCTCGGCGAGCAGCGTGCGGACGCGGGCATCGATGTCGTCCACGATGCGCCGCACCGTGTCGGCGTCCCGGCCCGCCGGATCGTCGACGGCCCAGTCCTCGTAGCGCTTGCCGGGGAAGACCGGGCAGGTCTCCCCGCAGCCCATCGTGATCACGACGTCGGCGGCCCGAACGAGGTCGGCGTCGAGCCTGGTCGGGGTGTGGTCGGTGACCGGCAGGCCGCGTTCGGCGAGCACCTGGGCGACGACCGGGTTGACCCCGGCGCCGGGCTCCGACCCGGCGGAGCGGACCTCGACGGCGTTCCCGGCGTGGTGGCGGGTGAGCACCTGGGCGGCGACGGAGCGGCCGGAGTTGTGGATGCAGGCGAAGAGGACGCTGGGCGTTCGGCTCATCGGGCCTCTCCTGTCGTGGGGTTCTCGTGCGGGACGACGGCGGCGTCGGCGCGTGCGGCGATGTGCGGGTGGAGCAGCGCCACGGCGGCGACCCCGGCCGCGCCGCCGAGCAGCTGCATGAGCACGAACATCGGAACCGAGGCCGGAGCGATGCCGGCGAAGGTGTCCGACAGCATCCGGGCGACGTCGATCATCGGGTTGGCGAAGCTGGTGGACGACGACCAGAAGTAGGCGGCGGTGATGTAGGCGCCGACCGCGAACGGGGCCAGCCCACCGCGACCGGCGCGGACGAGCCCGAAGATCAGCACCACCAGCCCGAAGGTGGCCAGTGCCTCGGAAAACCACAGCCCGCCGCCGGAGCGGTCGTGGGTGGACAGGTGCACCGCCGGCAGGTCGAACATCAGGTTGGCCGCGACCGCGCCGGCCACGCCGCCGGCCAGCTGCGCCGGCAGGTAGGCCGCGACCTGGCGACCGCTCACCCCGTCGAAGATCCGATCGGCCAGGGTGACGACCGGGTTGAAGTGCCCGCCGGAGACGGGGCCGAAGGCGAGGATCAGCGCGACCAGCCCGGCGCCGGTGACCAGGGCGTTCTCCAGCAGCTGCAGGCCGGTGTCGCCGGGGGAGAGCCGCTGGGCGGCGATGCCGGAACCGATGACGACGGTGACCAGTCCGGCGGACCCGAGGAACTCGGCGGCTGCCTGACGGGCCAGCACAGGCAGCGGCATCAGCAGCAGTCGGGGTCGATCACCCGGCACAGCGCGCCGAGGGAGTCGCGGCGGGCCCGGTAGTAGACGTTCATCCCGCGGCGCTCACCGTCGCTGATCATCCCGGCCTTGCGCAGCACCGCCAGGTGGTGGCTCACCGTGGCCTCGGTCAGCCCGACGGCCGGCGCGAGGTCGCAGGTGCACACCTCGTCGGCGGCGAGCAGCATCGACATCAGCCGCACCCGCACCGGGTCCGCGAGCGCCTTGAGCCGGACCGCCACCTCGAGCGCCGCGTCGGCGTCCATCGGCGCGGCCGCGACCGGGGCGCAGCAGATCGGGGCGGTCGTGTCGATGACGGGCAGGGCCTTCGGCATGGCCCCCATCGTGCCAACCCTGTTGACATACGTCAAAGACGTTGGCAACCTCTCCAGCGTCCGAGTTAGATGAACGTCTAATCCTTGCGAGGTGCCGCATGTCCCGCATCCAGCTCGCCCTCAACGTCGACGACGTCGAGGCGGCCACCGCGTTCTACGCCACGCTGTTCGGCACCGAGCCGGCCAAGCGCCGTCCCGGCTACGCCAACTTCGCCATCGCGAACCCGCCGCTGAAACTGGTGCTGCTCGAGAACCCCGGCCAGGGAGGCACCCTCAACCACCTCGGTGTGGAGGTCGCCTCGGTCGACGAGGTCGACGCCGAGCAGACGCGCCTGGCCGCGCACGGCCTGGCCTCGGTCGACGAGCGCGGCACCACCTGCTGCTACGCGAAGCAGGACAAGTTCTGGGTCGAGGGAAGTCCCGGCGGCGAGCGGTGGGAGGTCTACACCGTCCTGGCGGACAGCGAGACCTTCTTCAGCGAGACCTGCGACGGTCCCCGGTGCTGCGGTAGCGACGCGAGCCAGGCGGCCGGTGGCGCCGAGCCGGCCGCATCCGCCGCCTGCTGCTGACCGGTCGAGGAGGTTCACGATGACGACGACAGACCTCGATCAGCTCCTGGTCACCGGCCACGCGGCCGACCTGCGCCGGCGGGCCGCCGGCGCGCGGCTCGCCGCCCTCGCCCGGTGCTGCCGGCCGGGCGCCTGGGCGCGGACCGGCCACCGCGTGCAGCGCTGGGCCGAGCGCCTGGCCACCAGGACGTCGCGCGACGCGGCGTGCTGCGCCCGGGCATGACCACGCCGCCCGGAGTGGAGGTCCCGCCGGTGCTCGTCCGCGAGGCGACACCGGCGGACCTGCCCGCCGTCCGGGAGCTCGTCGCCCGGGCCGGCCTGCCCCTGGACGGGCTCGACGACGCCGCCGTCCTGGTGGCCGAGGTCGACGGCCGGCTCGCCGGGACGGTGGCGCTGGAGCGGCACGGCGGCGGCCCGCGGACCGCGTTCCTGCTCCGCTCCGCCGCGGTCGAGCCGGACCGGCGCGGCCGCGGCGTCGGCGCAGCGCTCACCGCCGCCGCGCTCGAGCGGGCCGACGCCCTCGGCGCACCGGTCGCCCTGCTCACGGAGACCGCCGCCGGCTACTTCCCGCGCTTCGGCTTCGCGCCGGTTCCGCGCGAGGACCTGCCGGCCGAGCTCACGGGCTCGGCCGAGCTGCAGGGCGCCTGCCCGGACACGACCCACGCCCTGCTCCGTTCCGGCCGCGGCTGACAGACCGGTCGGGACGGCGCGCCCATGTGCAGGGCGTGGGCTGTCGCCGGAGTGACGCCGCCGTGATGCTGCGCGGTCACGCTGTGCGGGCAGCAGTGTCCGGGAGGGTGCGGCGATGGCGGACGTGGACGACGAGGTGGCTCCACCGTTCCCGGTCGAGCGGCCGGCCAGCCGGCCCTGGCGCGAGGGTGCGGTCACCCGGGCCAACGAGCTCGAGACGTTGCGGCGGTGGCTGGACTCCTTGCACGCGGAGGCGAGCGAGCCGGGCCGCACGGCACGCCGCGAGCTGTCCACCGCCATCCACCGGCACCTCGAGATCGCCCGCCGGACCGCCGCCGGGGATCGAAGCGTGTGGCGGGGGATGACCGGCGCCAGCCTGCAACGCACCGCAAGCAACCTGGACGCAGCCGAGGCGACGCTGCTGCGCCTGGCGCCGGCGGCCTACCTGGAGGGCCAGCTGCCAGGACTGCTGACCCATGTCCGCCGGTACCTCGCCGTGACCGATGCGCGCAGGGTGGAGCTGGAGGCACTGGTCGCGCAGCGACAGGCCACGAAGCGGAGCCAGAACGGGGGCCGGACCCGGGCGTCGTCGGCCCGCGTGGAGGCTTTCACCGAGGAGGAGCGCGGTGTCATCGTCGCGGCGGTGCGGGCGGCGAGTTCCGAAGAGGTCCGTGCGCTCATGCAGGCGCAGAGCTTCCGCAACACCCTGGTCGTCACCTCGACCATCCTGATCCTGCTGGCCGCCATGGCCGCCGTCCTGAGCATCAGCAGCCCGGCCACGGTCCCGCTGTGCTTCGCCCCCCAGAGCGACGACCGCGTGACGGTCGTCTGTCCCACGTCGCAGCGGGCGGTCCGAGAGGACGGCGCGGACGCAGGGACCACGCCGTCCGAGGCGGTCGACGAGACCATCCGGGACGCGGCCGGCCGGTGGGACCTGCTCACCGTCGAGGCGCTCGGCCTGGCCGCGGCCGCCATCTCCGCCACCGTGGCCCTGCGCAAGGTCCGCGGTAGCAGCACACCGCTGGCCATCCCCGTCGCGCTGGCGGTCCTCAAACTCCCGCTCGGCGCACTCACCGCCGTCCTCGGGATCCTGCTCATGCGCGGCGGGTTCGTGCCCGGCCTGAGCGCTCTGGACTCCTCCGCGCAGATCCTCGCCTGGGCCGTGGTCTTCGGCTACGCCCAGCAGACGTTCACCCGGTTCGTCGACCAGCAGGCCGGCGCGGTCCTCGACAGGGTGAAGAGCCAGCCGTCGGTGGAGATCCCCGCTGCGGCCACCGAGGCTGCAGCCCGGCACCCGGCTCCCGACGGCGGGGACACGACAGCAGGTCAGCCGGAGCAGGCAAAACGGTGGCGCCGGGCACTCCGCCGCAGCCGAACCACCCCACAACGATCATGAGCGCGGGCCGCGGACCCGTTATCAGGCCACCACGGGAGGCGGCTCGAGCGCGATCTCGTGCAGGTCGACGTCGGCGGGCGCGTCCAGCGTCCAGGCGACGACCTGCGCGAAGCTCTCCGGGGAGACGCACCGGGCCGGGTCGAACTCGTGCCCGAACCGGCCGCGCACGGTGCGCAGCAGCTCGGTCGCGACGCCGCCGGGGAAGATGCTGGTCACCCGCACGCCGTGCGGCGCCTCCTCGAGGCGCAGCGCGTCGGCCAGTTCGGTCAGCGCCGCCTTGCTCGCCGCGTAGGCCGACCACCGGGGGACGGCGTGCAGCCCGGCGACGGCGTTGACGAACACCACCCGCCCGCGCGCCGCGCGCAGCGCCGGGAGGAGCGCCCGGGTGAGCTCCGCCGGACCGGTCACGTTGATGGCGAACATGTCCTGCCAGAGCTCGTGCGGGGTCTCCTCGACGGCGGCGACGTCCGCGATGCCGGCCGCGTGCACCAGCGCGTCGACCCGGTCGAGGGCGCGCAGCGCGGGTGGCAGGTCGGTGGGCGCGCGCAGGTCGAGCGGGGCGGGCGTGGCCGACGTCCGCTCGCACAGTGCGTCGAGCGCGGACGTCGGCCGGGCGACCGCGACCACGGCGTCCCCGCGCTCGACGAAGCATCGGACCAGCGCGGCGCCGATCCCGCCCGTCGCGCCGGTGACCACCACGCACCGCTCCATGCGGCCAGCATGGCAGCCGACACGCCGTCGCCGACGTCCCCGATCGGGATGACCGACCGGCGTTCCCGGCCCCGCACGCGGGGAAAACCGCAGCTTGTCGACAAGGCGGCGCCCTGTGCGGCGGGTCATCCGCCGTCCGGCGGGCCCGCCGCAACGAATCGGTGACGGGGGCGACTCCGGCCTGCGCGAACGGGCGTGTCGCGGGAGGGAGGTCCGTAACTTTCCCGGCTACCGCGACACCTTCCCCGGTCGCGGCCAGGACGTGTGTGAGGAGACCCCGCGTGAGCGTTGGTGTGGCGCTGATGTGGCCTGCGGTGGCCGCGCTCGGTTTTCTCGCACTGATATGCCTCGTCGTCGCCCTGGGCGCCAGCTCGACCGCCCGCTACGAGTTCGAGCGCAACCGGGTGCCGCAGCAGCAGCGGTCCGCCGCACGCGGGGCGAGTGCGCACCCGGCGGGCAGCCGGGCCGCGACCGGGCCCGCCGACGCCCCCGGCGGGGAGACCCGGCGCGAGGCCGTCGGCGTGGCGGTCCGGCCGGTCGCGCCCCCGGCCGGCGTCCCGTCCGGCACCGGGTGGTGGCTGGTCCAGGACGCCGAGGACGGCGCGGGCCATCACGTCGTGGCCGGCCCCTTTCCCGACCGGCTGGACGCCGATTGGGCCGCCCTGGCGGGCAACCTCCCGGCCGTTGCGGCGCACGGTGTGCTGCGTGCCGACGGCGGCCTGACCCTGCGGCCCACGCCCGAGGAGCTGGCGTGGCTCGGCGTCCTCGGCGAGCAGCTGGACCGGCTGGACGACGACTGGGACGACCTGCTGACCGACACCGATCCGCTGACCACCCTCGTCGTGGAGGTGGCCGCGGCGCTGGTCGAGGCCGGACTGCCGCTGCACGACTGCGCGCAGCGCACCCCGGCTCCCGGCGGCACGGCCGGCGGGGTGTGCCTCACCCCCGAGCTCGCGCGCGGCGGCGTCCTGGTCGGCTGGCACGCGCACGACCGCATGAGCGTCGAGCACTCGCGCGGGGCGTACGCCGACGCCGCGGTCGCGCTGGCGATGAACGCCGCCGTCACCGAGGTCCTGCTGCAGCTCGGCTTCGCCGTCGAGGCGTCCGAGTCGGCGGGGGGCTGCCTGGTGACCGCGCTCCGGCGCTGACCCCGGTGGGCTTTCTGTACCGAAGCCCACCGAGGCCGCCATCAGGAGCCGAGGAGCTTCGCCTTCTGGGCGGCGAACTCCTCCTCGGTGAGGATGCCGGCGTCGCGCAGCTCGCCGAGCTTGCGCAGCTGCTCGACCAGGTCCACCTGCGGCGCGGCGGGAGCGGGCGGCGCCGCGGGCATCCCGTAGGGGACGCCGGGGGTCTGCACGTGCACGTACTGCGACTGCCGTTCGATCGTCTTCTCGTGCCGCGCCTCGCTGATCAGCGGCGGCCCTCGCGCGCCGACGGCACAGGATGGCCAAGGCGGCCCCGGCCCGCCAGGGGTTCGGCCGCCTCAGGTGCGCCGGCGCGTCCAGCCCAGGGCTGAGGTGGCCAGGAAGAGCAGCAACCCCACGACGGCGAGCCAGAACAGTCCCTTGACCACCGCCCCGATGACGATCAGGGCGAGCCAGACGATCAGCAGCAGTACCAGGAATCCGAGCACGGGGTCCTCCCGGGGTAGGCGCTGCCGACGGTAGCGCGGTCAGGAGGAGGGGAGGGTGACGACGGCGTCGTCGTCCAGGACGTCGGCGGCCGAGCCGACGAGCTGCGGATCGGGCGTGCCGACGACGTCCGGGTCCTTGCCCTCGTAGTCGAAGAGGGAGAGCACGTGCCGCATGGCCTCCAGACGGGCCCGCTTCTTGTCGTTGCTCTTGATCACCGTCCACGGTGCGTCGGCGGTGTCGGTGTGCAGGAACATCACCTCCTTGGCCTCGGTGTACTCGTCCCACTTGTCCAGCGAGGCCAGGTCGGTGGGTGAGAGCTTCCACTGCCGCACCGGGTCGATCTGCCGCACGATGAAGCGGCTGCGCTGCTCGCCGCGGGTGACGGAGAACCAGAACTTGACCAGGGCGATGCCGCTCTCGACGAGCATCCGCTCGAACTCCGGCGCCTGGCGCATGAACAGCTGGTACTCCTCGTCGGTCGCGTAGCCCATCACCCGCTCCACGCCGGCGCGGTTGTACCAGGAGCGGTCGAACAGCACGATCTCGCCGGCCGCCGGCAGGTGCTGCACGTAGCGCTGGAAGTACCACTGGGTCTGCTCGCGCTCCGAGGGCTTGTCCAGCGCCACCACGTGGGCACCGCGCGGGTTGAGGTGCTCGGTGAACCGCTTGATGGTGCCGCCCTTGCCGGCGGCGTCGCGGCCCTCGAAGACGATCACGAGCTTCTGGCCGGTGTCCTTCACCCAGCCCTGCAGCCGGAGCAGCTGGATCTGCAGCTTCCGCTTCTCGACCTCGTACTCGCGGCGCTCCATCCGCTCGTCGTAGGGATAGTGCTCGCGCCACGTCTCCACCCGCTCGCCGTCGGGGCCGTAGAGCTCCCGGTCGTCGTCCCAGTCCTCGTCGGAGTCCTCGTCGGGCAGCGCGTTGAGCCGCCACTGCTTCAGGTCGATCAGCTCGCCGGGCCGGCCGTCGACGGGGGAGAACCGCGGGAAGGAGGTCACGGCGACTCCCTACCCGGGGCGTGCGGCCGTCTCACCGCAGCCGGAGGGCGGCAGCAGGCGGACCTCGAACACGAGGTCGCGGGCCGCGACGACCCGCTGCAGGTCGTCCCACGGCCGGTCGCCGACGGCGACCTTCTCGCCGCACGCGGTGCGGCAGTGGATTGCCACCGGCCGCGCGGGCCCGACGTCCCCGCCCGGCTCGTCGGGGACGACCGTGCGCAGGGCCAGCTCACCGAGCCAGCCGGCCCGGTTGTCGACCACCAGCCGCCCGGACCGCGGCCAGGCCACCGACGGCGGGACCACCACGACGCGGACGCCCAGCGCGGTGAGCACCCCCGCCGCGCCGCACACGATCCGCCGCCGCCGCGAGGTGTCCGGACCGTGACCACCGCCCGGAGGCGCCGCGTCCGGTTGCCGAAGAGTGGCTACCGCAGGTTCCGCGCCGCGGCCGCGAGGGTGCGCGCGGTGAGCCGGCCGTCGGCCAGGCCGAGGGCGACGACGTCGTCGAAAACCGCCTGGTCCGCTGTGGCGGCGCGGAACGCGGCGTCCATCAGCCGCGGCCACGCCGAGAGCCGGGAGGCGGCGGCCGACGAGCGCAGGTGCGCGCCCAGCCGCCGTCGCAGCGCGGTGCGCAGGACCCGGCCGGCATCGGCACCGTGCGCCGCGGCCTCCCCTGCGAGGGCACCGGACAGGACCGCGTAGAAGATCCCCTCGCCGGTCAGCGGGTTGATCAGGCTCGCCGCGTCGCCGGCGAGGAGCACCCGCCCGTCGGGCTGCCGGGGCCGGCCGGTGGACAGCGGCAGCCGGTGGGCGCGCAGCTGCACCGGTTCGGCGTCCGGGAGCAGCCGGTGCAGGCCGTCGAGCAACCCCTGCCGCGTCGCCCCGCCCGACACCAGCTCGCCGTAGCCGACGTTGGCCCGCCCGTCGCCGATCGGGAACGACCACGCGTAGGCCGGCCAGCGCTGCGCGGTGGTGACCAGGGTCAGGGCGCCGCCGTCCCGGGTGGGTGCGTAGCCGCGGATCGCCACGGCCAGCCGGGCCGGCGCGTTGGTCGGGACGCCGAGCGCCCGGCGGACGGCGGACTCGGCCCCGTCGGCCCCGACGACGACGCCGGCCCGGAGGTCGCCGTCCACGACGACGCCGTCCGCTCCCGGCTCGATCCGGCGGACGGTGCGCCGTCGGAACGCGGCGCCGGCCGCCCGCGCCGCCGCGAGCAGCCGGGCGTCGAGCACCTCGCGGGGGATGACGAAGGAGGGGCGGGCCGTCGCGCGGGCGACGGTGGCGCCGCCGGGCGAGCGCAGCGACAGCCGTGGCACGGGGGGGAAACCGGCGGTGAGCGGTGCCGTCGCGACGCCCAGCCCGGCCAGGACGTCGAACGCCTCGGCCGCCACGGCGTCGCCGCAGACCTTGTCGCGCGGGAAGTCGGCGCGGTCGAGCACGAGCACCCGCGCGCCGGTGCGGACGGCGGCCAGCGCGGCCGCCGACCCGGCCGGGCCGCCGCCCACCACGACGACGTCCCAGCGCTCCACGGCGCGAACGCTAGGCGGTCAGGTCGCCGTCCACCCGGGGCGCCGTCCGCCCCCGGGTGCTTTATCCCGATAAAGCATGCTCAGGCCGCGGGTGGACGGTTGGCGGTCCACTTGCGGGCGGGGTGCTCGTAGCCGTCGATGAACGCCAGCAGCCCGTCGGCGTCGGTCACCACGCCCAGCGCGTCCAGCCGCCGGGCGTCGAGGTAGCCGTCGTCGACCATGCGCCGCAGCTGGGCGAGCAGCGGCTGCCAGAACCCGTCGACGTCGAGCAGCGCCGTCGGCTTCTCGTGCAGCCCGAGCATGCCCCAGGTCCAGGCCTCGAACAGCTCCTCGAGGGTGCCGGCGGCGCCGGGGAGCGCGACGAAGGCGTCGGCGAGCTCGGCCATCCGGGCCTTGCGCTCATGCATCGAGGTCACGACCTCGAGCCGCGGCAGGCCGGGATGGGCCAGCTCGTCGTCCACCAGGTGCTGCGGGATGACGCCGACGACCTCGCCGCCGGCCGCGAGCGCGGCGTCGGCGACCACGCCCATCAGGCCGACGTGCCCGCCGCCGTAGACGACGCCCACGCCCGCGCGGGCCAGACCGGCGGCGAAGGCGGCCGCGGCATCCCGGTGCGCGGGCGGGCCGGCCTGGGACCCGGTGAAGACGGCGACACGCACGATCCTGCTCAACCCCCGTAGGCCCGGGTGACCCACTCGGCGATGCAGACCGGCTTGTCGCCGCCCTCACGCTCGACGGTGATGGCGAACGTGTTCTGCAGGCCGCCCTGGATCTGCTGCGAGTCCTGCAGCACGACCCGCGCGCGGACCTTCGAGCCGACCGGCACCGGTGCCGGGAAGCGCACCTTGTTCAGCCCGTAGTTCACGCCCATCACCGCGTCGGAGATCTGGTAGGTCCCCGACGCCAGTGGCACAAGGAGCGAGAGGGTCATGAACCCGTGCGCGATCGGGCCGCCGAACGGGCTCTCCGCCTTGGCCCGCTCGACGTCGACGTGGATCCACTGGTGGTCACCGGTCGCGTCGGCGAACTTGTTGACCGCATCCTGGGAGATCTCGTACCAGTCACTCGTCCCCAGCTCCTGGCCGACCAGGCCGGGCAGCTCCGCCAACGTCGTCGTCGTGGTCATGCCGCGATCCTGCCAGCCCGCCGCCGAACCCTCTCAGCGGCGCAGGACGTCTTCGACGAGGCCGATCTCCATGGCCGCGATTCCGGCGGGGAACGACTCGAAGACCCGCGCGCGCTCAGCCGACCCGTGGTAGCTCTCCTCGGCCGCGGCGAACGCCGCCGCGTCGCCGTCGTGCTCGACCGCCCAGGTGAACGTCTCGTTCTCGTGGTCGGCGTAGGCGAACAGCAGGCGGAAGCCGAACTGCTCGCGGGTGGGGATCAGGGCGGGGAACCAGTCGAGGAACGCGGGCAACCGCCCGGGCTCCATCCGGTAGCGGCGCAGTTGGACGGTGCTCATGCCGGGATCCTCGCAACCGGCCCGGCGGCTCGGACGCCGCCGGTTGCACCGGGCGGGTTCACTGGCTGCGTGTTCACCTCCACCGACGGCTGGACGACGTGCGCGCTGGGACACCGGCACTGGGGCCGGGCCGGCGCCGCTGGGCTGTTCCTGCACCGCGCGGGCGCGGAGGGCACCGAGGTGCTGCTGCAGCACCGCGCCTCCTGGTCGCACCACGGCGACACCTGGGGCACACCCGGCGGGGCGCTGCACGTGAACGAGTCGGCCGAGGGCGGCGCGCTGCGCGAGGCCCGGGAGGAGCTCGGGCTGCTGCCGCACGACGTCGTCCTCGGGCCGTCGTCGGTCGACGACCACGGGGGCTGGTCCTACACGACGGTGCTCGCCCAGCCGGCCCGCTCCATCGAGCCGGGCGACCTGCGGCTGGACGGCGAGAGCAACGGGGTGGCCTGGATCGCGCTGCGCCGGCTCGACGAGGTGCCGCTGCACCCCGGTCTGGCCGCGTCCCTGAGCCGGCTGCAGGACCTGCTGCGCGACGCCGGCGCCGTCTTCTGACTTTTCGACACGCCGAGCCCCCGGTTTGTGACCGCCTGCAACGGGGGAAGAGCCGTCGGCCCAGCACGTGCACGACCGAAGGAGCCGGTCCTGTCCAGCCCACGCCACCGCGCTGCGGGCACCGCATCCTCCGGCCGCTTCGGTCTCGGTCACGCGCGGCACGCCCTGCGCGGTCGCGGCCGGGCCCGCGCCTTCCTGCTGGTCTCCTTCGCCTGCGGTTTCCTGCTCGTCGCCGCGCCGATCGCACTGCTCCTCTCCGGCCCGCCCGGCTCGGACGCCGGGAACTCCGGCGTGTTCAGCGGCGGTTCGGGTGGGGACGACGGCGCCGACTCCCGCGGCGGTGCCAGCAGCACCTCGGCTCCGGGCCGGCCGGGCATCGCGACCGAGTCCGCCTCGCGCCCGGCCGCCGGCGGTGGGCCGGCCCCCGCCGACGGCGGCCCCGCGGCCGGCGGCGCCCCTGCGGGCGAGCTCGCGGTCGGCGGGGCCACCGGTGGAGGGGGAGGCTCGGCCACCGGCCCCGGTGGCTCGGCGACCGGCGCCGGCGGCTCGGGTGGTTCGGCCGGCGGCGCGGTGTCGGCCGGGCAGCCCGCCGGGTCCGGGCGCGGGTCGGCCGGCGGCTCGACGGCCGGCGGTTCCGTCGGCGGCTCGACGGGCGGCGGTCCGACAGACGGGTCCACCGGCGGCGGGTCGACCGGCGGCGGGTCGACCGGCGGCGGCGGGTGGGCCGGAGGCGGCGGGTCGACCGGCGGCGGCGGGTCGACCGGGGGAGGCGGCACCACCGGGGGCGGCGGCTCGACCGGAGGCGGCGGGTCGGCCGGCGGCGGCGGCTCCGACGGCGGGGACGACGACTGCCTCTGCGGCACCGTCGGCGACGTGCTGGACGACGTCGGGGACACCGCGGGCGACGTGGTCGGCGGCGCGACCGGCGCGGTGGACGGCGTGACCGACGGGGTCGGCGGCGTCGTCGGCGGCCTCGTCCCCTGACCGGGCGTGAGGACTGCCGCACTAGGTTCGCAAGGCATGAGCGCCCGCGACGACGTCTCCGAGATCTTCGACAGCGCGGCGTGGCGCCCGGTGGAGGGCTGCGACTTCGCCGACCTGACCTACCACCGCGCGGTCGACGCCGGCGTCGTCCGGATCGCGTTCGACCGTCCCGACGTCCGCAACGCCTTCCGCCCGCAGACCGTCGACGAGCTGATCACCGCGCTGGACCACGCGCGGCTGTCCACCGACGTCGGCTGCGTGATCCTCACCGGCAACGGCCCGAGCACGAAGGACGGCGGCTGGGCCTTCTGCTCCGGCGGCGACCAGCGGGTGCGCGGCCGGTACGGCTACGAGCACGACAAGGGGCGCAGCGCGGGCCGGCTGCACGTGCTGGAGGCGCAGCGGCTCATCCGGTTCATGCCGAAGGTCGTGATCTGCGTCGTCCCCGGGTGGGCCGCCGGCGGCGGGCACAGCCTGCACGTCGTCTCCGACCTGACCCTGGCCAGCGCCGAGCACGCCCGGTTCAAGCAGACCGACGCCGACGTCGGCAGCTTCGACGGCGGGTTCGGCTCGGCCTACCTCGCCCGCCAGGTCGGCCAGAAGTTCGCCCGCGAGATCTTCTTCCTCGGCGACGAGTACACCGCCGACGACGCGCACCGCATGGGCATGGTCAACAAGGTCGTCGCGCACGCCGAGCTCGAGCGCACCGCGCTGGACTGGGGCCGCCGGATCGTCGCCAAGAGCCCCACCGCGCAGCGGATGCTCAAGTACTCGTTCAACCTCATCGACGACGGCCTGGTCGGCCAGCAGCTGTTCGCCGGCGAGACCACCCGGCTGGCGTACATGGCCGAGGAGGCCGTCGAGGGCCGCGACGCCTTCCTCGAGAAGCGCGACCCCGACTTCAGCCGCTTCCCCTGGCACGTCTGAACCGCGCTTTTTCGGGCTAAAGCACCACGGGATGACGAGGAGGTCAGCACGTGATCGTCGAAGTGGTGGGCGGAACCGATGAGCGGCCGCAGGTGAAGGTGGTCGACGTCGACGACCTGACGCGGCTGCACCTGGCCCTGGGCGCGGTCACCGACGAGGAGGCCGACCAGTCCCTGCGGGACGCCGGGCTCGGGCGGCTGCCCGACTCGGACACCGGAGTCCTGGACATCGAGGCGTTGCGGAAGGCCGCGCAGCCGCAGAGCAGCGCGCCGGACTGGCTCGAGCGCTGGGAGGGGATGGTCGCCGTCGCCCGGGACAAGGGGTGGCTCAGCGAGGACGGCGGCAGCCTGCAGGTGCACGTGGAGAGCGCCGCCGGCGCCTGAGCGACGAGGACGTATCGGTTCCGGTTCCGCCCCGACCGGAGGCCTGTTGCGTGCGGTCATTGTGGTCACTACACCATTGGGGCCAGGATGACCGGGTGAGCACGACCGAACGTCTCGGGAACCGGGCGTGAGCGGCACGCCGGGGCGCCCGCTCAGCGCGGAGCTCTCCGAGCAGCTGGTCGCCGTCGCTGTCGACATCCTCGCCGAGGAGGGCTGGGGCCGGCTCAACAGCGACCGGATCGCCGCCCGCGCCCGCGCGGGAAAGGCCGGCATCTACCGCCGGTGGTCCACCATGGCCGCGCTGGCCCGCCACGCGGTCGGCCGGTTCACCCTGGTGGACCTGCCGGAGGACGCCGGCTCGCTGCGCGGTGACCTGGCCGCGCTGGTCGCCCCCTGGGGTTCGCCGTTGACGCGCGAGGAGCGCGCCGCGGCCAGCCTGGTCGGCGCCGCGCGGCACGACGAGGACCTGCGCGCCGGCCTCGACTCGGCGCTGGTGCAGCCGCTGGCCGCCGCCGTGCAGGAGCTCGGCGCGCGATCGGCCGCGCGCGGCGAACCGATCGACAACCGGCGGCTCGCGCTGCTGGGCTCGGTGCTCGAGGCGTTCTGGTGGCAGCGCTACACGGCGGCGGGGGACGGCGCGATGACCCCGGAGCAGGTGCAGCGGGTCGTCGACGACGTCCTCATGCCGGTCGTGGAGCCGACCTCCGAGGCCGCCCGGGTCTGACCGGCGGGGTCAGCCGGCGCGGCGGACGTCGCCCGGCCAGCCCGTGACCGCGGCCGGGCGCCCCTGCAGCGGGCCGAGCCCCTGCTCCAGCTGGACCAGCAGCCCGTCGATCAGCGACCCGATGAGGGCTGCCGAGTGCGCGGCGTCCCCGCGCTCCAGCAGCACGGACCGCTGGCTCACCAGCAGCACGCGCGCGACCGACAGCCAGGTCGCCGCGGTCAGCGCCGCCGCGGTCGCCGGGTCACCCGGCACCGGCCCGCCGGGAGCGTCGTCCCCGTTCCAGGCCTCGGCCAGGGCCTCGGCGAGCCGGGTCTCGGACTCGTTCACCAGTTGCAGCTCCCGCGTCTTCAGCGCAGGGGAGCCCTCGATCGTGGCGACGAAGCTGCGCCGCTCGCCGCTCGCGTGCGCGCCGGCGAGCCCGGACACCACCTCGACCAGGTACTCGCGCAGCGCCCGCAGCGGTGACACGGCGGCCGGGCGGTTGCGCACCGCCGCGGCGGGACCTTCCACCCACGGCGTGCGGCCGTCGAAGAAGAGCTCCTCCTTGGTCGGGAAGTGGTTGAAGACCGTCTGGACGGCGACGTCCGCCTCGCCGGCGATGTCGGCGATGGTGACCGCGTCGAAGCCGCGCTCGGCGAACAGCCGCTGGGCGACGGTGCGGATCTCGGCGCGGGTCCGCGCCTTCTTGCGGGCACGACGGTCCTGGAGCTCACTCACGGTGCTAAGTGTATCGACGCAAAGTATTGAAGGACTGAGCAAAACGCGTCTGATCCGTGATCACCGGTGTGATGTGGACCAGTCCTCCACGACCGTGCGCGCCCAGGTGCCGACGAGCACCGGCAGGTCGATCACGTCGAGATCGGCGGCGACGTCGGCGATCGTCGACTGCCACGCCGCGGGACGGCGCCCGGTGGACAGGTCGAGGCCGAAGCGGGCGCCCAGCCGCTCGAGCGCGTCGCCGGCCCCGCCGTCGGCGTGCTGCACGGCGTAGGCGTCGTCGGCCAGCTGCACGGCCGCCCCGGCCCGTGGGTCCGCGGCAGCGTCCTCACGCAGACCGCGCAGGGTCACCTCGAACAGCCGGGTGCAGGAGGCCGAGGCGCCGGGGTGCGCGCGGCCGTCCTCGGGGACGGCGGCGAGCACGGCGCCGCAGCCGGGGCAGGCGACGGCGGTCGAGGACGGAGCAGGCACCCGCCGATCCTGCCGCACCCCGGCGACCGTCGCGGGACGGGGCCGGTCAGGATGGCCAGGTGCGGACGACTGCCGCGGTGCTGCGGGCGCCGGAGACCGAGTACGAGGTCGTGGAGCTGGAGGTGGCCGACCCGGGCCCCGGCGAGGTGCTGGTCGAGATGGCCTACGCCGGTCTCTGCCACTCCGACGAGCACCTGCGGCACGCCAACCCGGGCGGCCGGTACCCGATCGTCGGCGGGCACGAGGGCTCCGGCGTCGTCCTCGCGGTCGGCGACGGGGTGACGGCCGTCGCGCCGGGCGACCGCGTCGTCACCAGCTTCCTGCCCGCCTGCGGGCACTGCCGCTTCTGCGCGGCCGGCCGGTCGAACCTCTGCGACAAGGGCGCGACGATCGCCACCGGGCAGCTGCCGAGCGGGCGCTGGCCGTACCTGCTCGACGGCGAGCCGCTCGGCGGGTTCTGCATGGTCGGCGCCTTCGCCCGGCACGCGCTGCTGTCGGAGTTCTCCTGCGTCCGGATCGATCCGCACGTGCCGCTGGACACCGCGGCGCTGCTGGCCTGCAGCGTGCCGACCGGCTGGGGCTCGGCGGTCTACTCCGGCGGGGTGCGGCCGGGTGACACGGTGGTCGTCGTCGGCCTCGGCGGCGTGGGGGTCAACGCCGTCCAGGGGGCACGGCACGCCGGGGCGCAGCGCGTGATCGGCGTCGACCCGGTGGCCATGAAGCGGGAGTTCGCCGCGTCGCTCGGGGCCACGCACGTCGTCGCCGACGCGGCGGAGGCGGCGCCGCTCGCCCGCGAGCTCTCCCGCGGCACCGGCGCCGACGTCGTCGTCGTGACCGTCGGGAAGATGGGCCCCGACGTCATGGCCGGCGCCGTCGCCTGCCTGGGCAAGGGCGGCACGCTGGTGCTGACCGCGCTGGGCGACCGGCCGCACGACGCCGACGTGCTGCTGCGCGGCCAGGTGACGACGGTGTTCGAGCACCGCATCCAGGGCGCGCTCTTCGGCTCGTGCAACCCGTTCCGCGACATCCCGATGCTGCAGCGCCTGCACGAGGAGGGCGGGCTCGAGCTCGACCGGCTGATCTCGAAGCGGTACACAATCGAGGAGATCACCGAGGGCTACCGCGCCCAGGCCGCCGGCGAGACCATCCGCGGCCTGCTCGTGCACGCGTGACCGGTGCTTTATCGGGCTAAAGGCCCGTCGTGAGCTCAACCATCGCCGTCCTGGACGTCGACGGCACCCTCGTCGACTCGAACTACCACCACGCGCTGGCCTGGTACCGGGCGTTCCGCTCGCTCGGCGAGACGTTCCCGATCTGGCGGCTGCACCGGCTGATCGGGATGGGCGGCGACCAGCTCGTGGCCGCGATCGGCGGCGAGGAGCTCGACCGGCGGATCGGCGACGAGGCCCGCAAGCGGCAGGTCGAGGAGGCCGACAAGCTCATCGGCGAGATGTCCGTGCTGCCCGGCGCCCGGGAGCTGCTGCTCGCGATCAAGGACCGCGGCCACCCGCTGGTGCTGGCCAGCTCGGGCAAGGAGCACCACGTCGACGCGTTCCTCGACCTGCTCGACGCCCGCGGCATCGCCGACGCCTGGACCTCCAGCAACGACGTCGAGGAGTCCAAGCCTGCGCCGGACCTGCTGCAGGTCGCGCTGAAGAAGATCGGCGCCCCGGAGGACGCCGACAGCGTCATGGTCGGCGACTCGGTGTGGGACGTCGAGGCGGCCAAGAACGCCGGGATGCCGGCACTCGTCGTGCGCTCCGGGGGCTTCGGGGACGACGAGCTGCGCGACGCTGGCGCCGTCGACATCTTCGACACCCCCGCCGACCTCACCGCCGCCCTCGACCACACGCCCTTGGCCTGAAAGAGGACCCTCCTGCCCCCCACCGCTCGCAGGCTCGCGGCGGGCCCCTGCAGGAGGGCCGGGGGCAGAGGGTGCTTCACCCGATGATCTCTGCCCACAGCGCGGCGTACTCCGGGACCGACGCGAGGGGCGGGCGCTCGTCGACGGCGACGGCGGTGCTGCGCGGCACGAAACCCTCCCCGTCGTGCCGGAACTGGGTGAGCAGTCCGTGCGCTCCCCGGATCGGCGTGCGGGCGAGCACGGTCGAGACCACCTGCCCCGCCATGGCGCCGAGGGCCTCCTGGCTCTGCGAGGTGTGCCGGCGCACGCCGAGGTCGACCTGGGCCAGGGCGCCGAGCCCGTGCCGCTCCAGCAGGTCGACCAGCAGGCCCACCTCGACGCCGTAGCCGGACACGAACGGCACCTGCTCGAGGGCCGAGCGCCGGCCGGCGTACTCGCCGCCGAGCGGCTGGACGAAACCGGCCAGCTCCGGCCACAGCGCGTTGAGCAGCGGCCGCGCGGTCAGCTCGGTCACCCGCCCGCCGCCGGCCGGCTGCTCGACGCCGCCGACCGCCAGCGGCCGGGTGTAGCAGCCCTTGACGTAGACGACCGACGGGTCGCTCAGCAGCGGGGCGAGCAGGCCGGGGACGTAGTGGCGGACGTCGCCGAGCAGGTCCGCGTCGAGGAAGACGACGAGGTCGCCGCCGGTCGCGGCGAGCGCCTTCCACAGCGCCTCGCCCTTCCCGGGCCGGGTGCCGTGGCCGGGCAGCACGTCGGTGGTGGCGACGACGTCGGCGCCGGCAGCGCGGGCCACGGCGGCGGTCTCGTCGGTGGAGTCGGAGTCGACGACGAGCAGCTCGTCGACCAGCGGGACGCGGCGCACCCAGTGCTCGTGCAGGTCGGCGACGAGCCCGCCGACGGTCGCGGCCTCGTTGCGGGCGGGCAGGACGACGCTGACGCGATGGCCGCCGCGTCGCTTGGCCCGCAGCAGGGCGGCGGGATCGAGGTCGTCGAGGGAGGTGGCGGACGACGTGCGGTGCTCGAACCAGGCGCGGGCATCGGGTCGCATCGGCCCACTCTCGGGGACGATCCGGTCTCGCCGCCACGGGGGCGCGACGCTGTTCACCTGTTCGTCACGGACCCAGCACGTTTCGTGCCCGAGCCGTGACCTGCGCTCACACCGGGGCGGTCGCCTCGCGCAGCGCGGTGGGGCTGTCCGGGCCCACCGTCGCCCCCTCGCCGGTCGGCTCCGGGTGGCCGAGGTCGGTCAGCCAGCCGCGGAACACCCGGTGCAGCCGCTCGGCGCCGACCACGTCGCCCGGCGCGGCGAACGACCGCGGGTGCACGACGAACCCGCGCTGCTGCGGGCCGCCCAGGCCGCCGTGCGAGCCGACGTGCGGCTCGAACGGGGAGGCCTCGTCGGTCTCCGGGTCGTACCGGCTGTTGATCACCACGTCCGGGCAGTGCGGGAAGGACGACGTCCGCGCGACCAGCGCCGCCGCGTGCGGGCCGTAGGGCGCCAGCGGGTCGGCGCCGAGCACCTCGCCGGTGGCGATCCGGTGGAGGCCCTCGCGGCCGAGGACGACGGGGCCGTGCTCGAGCGTCTGCACGAGCAGGAACCCGACGCCGTCGTGGTCGACCAGGCCGGGCAGCAGGTCGGGCCAGTGCCGCTCGATCTCCTCCAGCGGCACCCGGCCGGGGATGTCAGGGAATGACACCATCGCCGTGTGGCCGGAGACGGTGCACACCACGCCGGGGGCCACGCGGGTGACCTTCTCCGGCCCGGCGGCGGGGTGCGCCGCGTGCTCGGCGGACTCCCCGCGCTCCACCCGCTCGCGCAGCCGCCGGGCGATCGGTCCCCCCGACTCGGCCAGCGCGGAGGTCACCTGCCACCCCTCGACGGGACGGCGGCTGCTGGCCGGGCGGGGCAGCGCCTCCTCCGCCGGCGGCACCCCGCCGCACAGCCGCCCGACCAGCTGCTCGATCGACTCGCCGAACCGGTCGGCGAACGCCCAGCCCTGGGTCAGGCCGTGGTCGGAGAGGCAGACCAGGTGGTACTCCCGCGGCGCCAGCGACGTCGCCCGGTGCAGCCGGCCGATCTGCTGGTCGATGCTGCGCAGCACCTCGAGGGAGTCGAAGCGCTCCACCCCCGAGTGGTGGCCGACCTCGTCGTAGCCGAGGAAGTCCGCGAACACGACGGCCCGCCCGGCGAGCATGTCCTCGATCAGCGCCGAGACGACGACGTCGCGGGTGATGACCGTGGTCGCCGGCCGGGCCAGCGGGTAGATGCCGCCGCGGGAGACCCGCGGCCGCACGTCGGCCCGCCGCTCCCGCGCCGCGGCGCGCAGCTCGCGCACCACCTCGAGCACCGAGACGCCCAGCGTGCGCAGCGCGTTCACCGGGTTGGCGAAGTAGGCGTAGTAGCCCGTGCCGACCCGGTCGCGGGCCCGCCGCGCCCGCCGGGAGGACCGCGGCACCACGTGCGCCAGCGAGCTCATGGTCAGGGTGACGTGCGCCGCGTCGCCGGTGAACAGGCTGCCGTGCGCGGCGCCGTCGCCGGCCAGCAGGCCGCGCCCGTCGGAGTGCCGGCGCTCGATCTCGGCGGCGTCCATCGGGCGGGCCGCGGCCAGCACGTGGTCGGTCTCCTTCTCGTACCAGCGGAACCCGAGGATGTCGTGGTTGGAGCCGTGCAGGATGCCGCAGACGCTGGCCGCGGTCTGCGAGCTCCAGTCGGTGTGCCAGCAGGTCAGCACGTGGCTGCCCGAGCGCAGCCAGCCGGCGAGCGTGGGCATCAGCCCGTCCCGGACGGCGCGGCGCACGGTGTCGTAGCCGAGCCCGTCGATCTGCAGGAAGAGCACGCCGGGCGGCGCGGGTTCCCGGCCCGCCCCGCGGGCGGCCCGGCGGCGGGCGCGCCGGAAGAACACCTCGTCCTCGTCGACGGCCAGCACGCTGCTGATGACGCCGGCGACCCCGGCCATCGCCAGCGCGACGACCACCGCCGTCCCCAGGGTGGCGACGACGACGCCGGGGATGGCGAAGGAGATCGCGAGCACGCCGGCACCCATGAGCGCGAACCCGCCCAGGCCGAGCGTGAAGAACGCCAGCGGCAGCGCCACCCGCATGACCAGCGGCCAGACGACGGCGGCGAGCACGCCGAGGATGAGCGCGAGCACCGGCGGCTGCCACCACGAGCCGAGGGAGAACTTGCGCATCCCCGCGTCGAGGGCGAGCAGCGCGCCGGTGGCGGCCGCCCAGGTCAGCAGCACGCGGGCGAGCGTGCGGCCGGTCTGCAGCAGCCGGCCGGCGGGCGCCGGGGTGCTCACCGGGTCGGCTCCTTCTCCCGTTCCGCCCGGCGCCTGCGCCGGCGGGTGGAGACCAGGTTCACCAGGCCGCTCACCAGGAGGATCAGGACCGCGGCGATCAGCGTCGCGATCAGCGGGTTGTCGAACAGGCCGCCGGAGAGCACGCCGAGCAGGGCGTAGGCCACCGCCCACAGGAACGAGGCCAGCAGCGCGGCCGGGACCAGCCGCCGCCAGGGGTAGGCCAGCGCGCCGGCGGCCAGGAGCACCGGGATCCGCCCCGCGGGCAGCAGCCGGCCGACGACGACGATCTGCCAGCCGTGCGTGCGGAACTGCTCGCGGACCTCCTCGATCCGGTCGGCGTGCTGCCCCCGCGACACCCAGCGCACCGCCGACGGCCCGCCGAAGCGGCAGATGCCGAAGGTGACCAGGTCGCCGGAGAGCGCGGCCACGGTGGAGACGAGCAGCACCAGCGGCAGCGAGAGGGAGCCGGCGCTCACCGCCACCGCCGCGGCCGCGCCGACCACCGCGCCGGTCGGGACGACGGGCACGATCGAGCCGAGGAGCACGCCCCCGAACAGGACCGGGTAGCCGAGGGACGACGCGTCGGTCCAGCTCACGGCGAGCGCGCTCATGTCGCGGTCACCGGCCGCGGCACGCGCCCGCCCGGCTCGACGTGCACGACCCTCGTCGGCAGCCCGCGCCGCGCCACCGCGGCGGCGAAGGTGCGCGGCGGCTCGACCAGGACCCGGCGCATCCGCCGCCGCAGCCGGGGCAGCAGGTGGCTGCCGCCGAAGGCGAACGTGCCCCAGTGCACCGGGACGGCGATCCGCGGCCGCAGCCGGGCGACCGCCTCCGCCGCGCGCACCGGGTCGAGGTGGCCGTGGCCGAGGTTCGGACCCCAGCCCCAGACCGGCAGCAGCGCGACGTCGATGCCGAGGCCGCCGAGGAAGCTCATCGAGTCGAACAGGTCGGTGTCGCCGCTCGCGTAGACGGTGCACCCGTCGGCGCGGATCAGGTGGCCCATCGCGCGGGTCTGCGGCCCGTGCTCGAGCCGCGGCCCCCAGCGGTGGCCGCTGTGCCGGGCGTGCACGCCGGTGATCGTCAGGTCGCCGTCCCGGAGGGTCTCGCCGGGCGCGAGCTCCTCGACGTGCGCGAAGCCCTTGCCGCGCAGCCACGCGCCCGCGCCGCGGGGGACGACCATGCGGGTGTCGCCGAGCAGGCGCAGCGAGGGCAGGTGCAGGTGGTCGCCGTGCAGGTGGGAGAGCAGCACCAGGTCGACGCCGGCCCAGGACGCGGCGTCCGGCGGCGGGACGACGCGGCGCAGCGGGCCGATGCTCGGGGTGAGGACCGGATCGGTGAGCACCGTGCGGCCGGCCAGCTCGACGCGCACCGTCGAGTGGCCGAGGAAGTGCAGGTCCGGGTCGCTCACGCCCGCCAGTATCCAGCGGCCCACCGACGCTCCGGATCCGGTGATCACCCCATTTCCCCCTGACTTGCCGGGGCTTTCCGTACCGAAAGCCCGTCAGGGGAGCAGGGCGGGGGTGGCGAGGAGGGCGGCGACCTCGGCCGAGGTCAGGTCGCTCGGCGCGACCCGGCCCGCGACGAACTGCGCGCCGGCGGCCAGGGCGCCGTCCCGCGCGTCGACCGTGTCGACCCCGTCGGCGACGGCGGTGAGCCCGAACGCGTCCGTCGTCCGCACGATCGCGGCGAGCACGCGCAGGGCGCGCGGCAGGTCGTCGCGGACGGCGAGGGTGGCGACGTCCACGCGGACGGCGTCGAGCGGGACGCGGGCGAGCAGCGCGAACAGGCTGTGCCCCATGCCGTAGCCGGTGAGGCAGAGTCGCACCCCGCTGCGGCGGACGGTCTCCAGCGCGGGCACCAGCCCGGCCGGCGAGGTCAGCAGCGTCTCCTCGGTGAGCGTGAGGGTCAGCCGGGACGGTGCCAGGCCGGCGGCGTCCAGCGCGGCGGCGATCTCGGTGATCACGACCTCGCCCGGCAGCTGGCTGGCCGGCAGGCGCAGGACCAGCCCGACGTCGCCGTCCATGGCGGCGATCTCGCGGGAGGCGCGGCGGATGCCCCAGCGCTGCACCTCGAGCAGCAGGCCCTGCCGCTCGGCCAGCGCCCACAGGTCCTGCCCGTCGATCCGGCCCAGCTCCGGGTGCAGCCAGACCGCCCGCGCCTGCACCTGGGCGACCCGGCCGTCGAGGGCGGTCACGGCGTCGTAGCGCAGCTCGAGCTCGCCGGCCGCGAGGGCGGCGGCGAGGTCGAGGCGCTCGTCGAGGGCGACCGCGGACTCGCCGGCCACCCGCACGCACCCCTTGCCGGCCCGCTTCGCCGCGCGCAGGGCGGTGTCGGCCTCGCGGAAGGCGACCTGCCCGCCGGCGACGCCGATCCGGGCCACGCCGACCGACGCGCCCACCGCGAACGACCGCTCGCCGGTGCGGTGCGGCAGGGCGAGCGCGTCGACCACGCGCTGGGCGACCTCGACCGACTCGTCGAGGGTGCCGCTCACGAGGACGGCGAACTCGTCACCGCCGAGGCGGGCGACCAGGTCGTCCTCCCGGATGACGGTGGACAGCCGGCGGGCCATCTCGACCAGCAGCTGGTCCCCGGCCTCGTGCCCGGCGACGTCGTTGACCGCCTTGAACCCGTCGAGGTCCAGTACCAGCAGGCAGCGCTCGGCGGTGCTGTCGTCGGCGAGCTCCTCGAACAGGTGCGCCCGGTTGGGCAGCGCGGTGAGGTGGTCGGTGTAGGCCATGCGCTCGAGCTCGCGCTCGCGGCGGCGCCGGGTGGTCACGTCGCGCAGGTGCAGCACCCGCCGGCTGCCGGGCCGCTCGGACGACGTCGCCTCGAGCTCGCGGTCGCCGACGCGGACGTGCAGCTCCGGGCCGTCCGGGCGCAGCAGGGCGGTGCGCACGAGCTCCCGGTCCTCGGCGTGGACCAGCTCGGCGAGCGGGACGTCCTCGGCCTCGCCGGCCAGGCCCAGCATCGCCCGGGCGGCGGGGGAGACGAACAGCAGGCGCAGCTCGTCGTCCACGATCGCGACGCCGTCGGAGCTGGACTCGACCAGCTCGCGGAACTCCTCCTCGCTGCGGACGAGGTGCTCGGTGACCTCGCCGTCCTCGCGGATGCGCAGGACCAGCCGGACGGCGAGCAGGGAGAACACGCCCGCGACGCCCAGTTCCGCGCCGCGGCTGAGCGGCTCGTGCTGCAGCACGCTCAGCGCGAAGGCCGCCGGCAGGGTGAGGACGGCGACGACGAGCAGCACCAGCCCGACCGGGCTGACGCGGGCCGCGGAGGCACGGGCGCTGCGGTCGTCGTAGGTGTCGGGCGCGCACAGGGCGGCGAGCACGGTGGCCTGCAGCGCGAGGGCGACGGTGAGATCCGAGCCCGCGGTCCACAGCGGGGACGGCGCGACGATGGCCATCGCCTCGCAGAAGGCGGCCGCCGCCTGCAGCGCCACGGCGAGGACCATCGTGGTGACCGAGCGGCGCAGGGCCGCGGTGGAGACGGTGCACAGGGCGGTGCCGACGCCGAGCGCCGCCGCCGCGTAGCCGCCGTAGGTGAGGACCAGGGAGCGCAGGTCCTCCGGCGCGCCGACCGGGTTGACCAGCGGGGTGCGCAGCACCTCGGTGACGACGAGCAGGGCGGTCGTGACCATCGCGCCGTCGACGGCCAGCGCGCCCCAGCGGGTGCGGCGGACCCGCCGGACCAGCATCGCGCAGGTGACCAGCGGTGCGGTGGCGCCGAGGAAGAGCAGGACGTCGTCGACGCCGAACCCGTCGAACTCCGGGCCCGGGAAGGCGCCGGCCAGCAGCTGGGCGACGGCGAACAGGGATGCGGCGGCACCCATCACCCGCCACGGGCGGGCGGCGGCGCCGGACATGGTGCGGGTGCGCCGGAACAGCGCCCACGCCGAGCTCGCGGCGACGCCGGTGAGGACGAGTTCGTCCCACTGCATCCCGGTGCCGTCGGGCGCGCTGAAGGGCACGGCGGCGGCCAGGCCCAGCAGGCCCACGAGCAGGGTCCAGCGGACGCCGCGCGGGAGGCGGGTGCCGCCGCGCGCGTCGTCGCCGGACTGCCCCGGACGGGGCGCAGTGCTCACCCAACGGGAGTCGGAACCCGACGGTGCCGGCTGGAGAGTGGTTGCGGGCCGTTCACCCGAAAGAGGAGCGGCTTCGGGTCGTTGCGGGGACGGCGGGGCTTGGGCGGGGCAGGACCCGTGACGATGTGCGTGTTCGGCGCACTTCCGCGCCGGAGATGCGCCGCTTCCGCACACCGTCCGGCGTCAGGCGGTCAGGTATGGACCGAAGCCGCACGGCGACGGTCGTGTCCGCGAAGATCCGATTCGCGCGACCGGGACCGCACGGCCACGATCGGCGCATGATCCTGGGGGACGAGCTGCGGGAGGCGACACCTCGGCCGCAGCGGACCGAGGGCCGGCCCGCGCCGGCCGCCGATCTGCGCGCGATGGCGCTGCACCTGGAGACCGCCGCCGCCCTGGACCTCAAGGCCCACCGGACCACCGATCCCGAACAGGTCGCGACCCTGCGCCGCCGCGCGGAGCAGCGCCGGCGGCAGGCCGCCCGCATCCGCGCCCGGCTCGCCGCCGAGGGCGCCGCCGTCCCGGAGGGTGCCGCCGTCCCGTAACCCCCGCCCGTGCAGGTCGGCCCGGGGTCGTACGACCAAAGTCCTTGACGCTTCAGCCAGCTTTGGGGGTAGTGAACCGTCCGGTATCGGCGCAGCGTGTTCCTCGTAGGCGCGAGGAGGAGCGAGCCATGCCGTGGTGGGTCTGGGTGCTGATCGCGTGGTTCGTCGTCGCGATCGCCGCTGCCCTCTTCTTCGGCGCCATGGCCAACACGGTCAAGGAGTGCGAGCAGGCCGGCCGGCTGCCCCGGGACGACGGCAGGGAGGGAACCTTCCACGATGTGGCCTGAGGTGTACCCGCACGCGACGGCCGGCGTTCGGCCCGCTGTCCCCCGCCCGTCACCCGCGACCCGGACGGTGCCGGCGTGATCCTCGTACTTCTCGGGGCGTGGCTCGCCGCCGCGGTGCTCACCACCGCGGTCTTCTCCCTCATCATCCGCGGCGGCGCCCTCGAGGACCGCGCCAGGGGATACGCGCAGCCCGGCGGCGAATCGGGCGCGGTCGTCGGCGTGCCGTAATCCCGCAGCAGTGGCAGGCTCGCGGACGTGAAGACCTGGCTCGACGCGTGGCCGGTGTACCGCCAGCTGACCGGCAACGACCCCCTCGGCCGCGGCAAGGCGGCCCGCAGCAAGGCGACCGAGCAGGTCGTCTCGCGCACCGCCACGGCCGACCGCGTCGTGCAGAGCGTCTGCCCCTACTGCGCCGTCGGCTGCGGGCAGCGGGTCTTCGTCAAGGACGAGCAGGTCGTGCAGATCGAGGGCGACCCGGACTCGCCGATCAGCCGCGGCCGGCTGTGCCCGAAGGGCAGCGCGAGCAAGCAGCTGGTGACCAGCCCGACCCGCGTGACGACGGTGAAGTACCGCCGTCCGTACGGGACGGAGTGGGAGGACCTCGACCTCGACACGGCGATGGAGATGATCGCCGACCGCGTCCTCGACGCGCGCCGCAAGGGCTGGCAGGACACCGACAACGGCAAGCGCGTCAACCGGACCATGGGGATAGCGAGCCTCGGAGGGGCGACCCTCGACAACGAGGAGAACTACCTCATGAAGAAGCTCTACAGCGCCCTGGGCGCGATCCAGATCGAGAACCAGGCGCGCATATAGCACTCCTCCACGGTGCCCGGTCTGGGTGCCTCGTTCGGCCGTGGTGGCGCAACCAACTTCCTGGAAGACCTGGAGAACTCCGACTGCATCGTCATCGAGGGTTCGAACATGGCCGAGTGCCACCCGGTGGGCTTCCAGTGGGTCGGTGAGGCCAAGGCGCGCGGCGCCAAGGTCGTGCACATCGACCCGCGGTTCACCCGCACCAGCGCGATCGCCGACCTGCACGTGCCGCTGCGGATCGGCAGCGACATCGCCTTCCTCGGCGGGCTGATCAAGTACGTGCTCGACCACGAGCTGTACTTCAAGGAGTACGTGGTCGCCTACACCAACGCCGCGGCGCTGGTGAGCGAGGACTTCGTCGACACCGAGGACCTCGACGGCCTCTACTCCGGCTTCGACCCGGACAGCCGGCACTACGACGAGGGCAGCTGGCAGTACGAGCCGGAGGAGCCGCCGCACTCGGGCTCGGACCACCCGCAGAGGGCCGACGAGCAGAAGGCCGTCGAGCAGCACCCCGACGTCAAGGCGTCCGACCGTGCCCAGGCCGCCGGCAGCGGCGGGCCGCCGATCCCGGCCAAGCCCAAGCGCGACGAGACGCTGCAGCACCCGCGGACGGTCTTCCAGGTCCTCAAGCGGCACTTCGACCGCTACACGCCGGAGATGGTCAGCGAGGTCTGCGGCATCGAGCCCGCGGTCTTCGAGCAGGTCGCCCGGTGGGTGACGGAGAACAGCGGCCGCGACCGGACGACGGCGTGGGTCTACTCGGTGGGCTGGACGCAGCACAGCGTCGGCGCGCAGTACATCCGCACCTGCTCGATCCTGCAGGCGCTGCTGGGCAACATCGGCCGGCCCGGCGGCGGGATCATGGCCCTGCGCGGGCACGCGAGCATCCAGGGCTCCACCGACATCCCGACCCTGTTCAACCTGCTGCCGGGCTACCTGCCGCAGCCGCACGCGCTGCAGCACCAGACGCTCGACGACTACGTCGCCGACGCGGCCGGCAAGGCCGGGTTCTGGGGCAACAAGCGGGCGTACACGGTCAGCCTGCTCAAGGCGTGGTTCGGCGAGCACGCGACCGCGGAGAACGACTACTGCTTCGACCACATCCCGAAGATCGACGGCGACCACAGCTCCTACCGCACCGTCGCCGACATGATCGCGGGCAAGGTCCGCGGCTACTTCCTGGTGGGGGAGAACCCCTCGGTCGGCCATCCGAACAGCCGGATGAACCGGTTCGGCCTGGCCAACCTCGACTGGCTCGTCGTCCGCGACCTGCAGATGATCGAGTCGGCGACCTTCTGGAAGGAGGCCCCGGAGATCGAGACGGGCGAGCTGGCGCCCGAGACGATCGGCACCGAGGTCTTCTTCATGCCCGCCGCCACGCACGTGGAGAAGGAGGGCACCTTCACCCAGACGCAGCGGCTGCTGCAGTGGCGGCACAAGGCGGTCGAGCCGCCGGGCGACGCCCGCAGCGACCTGTGGTTCTACTTCCACCTGGGCCGGATCCTGCGCGAGCGGCTGAAGGACTCCACCGATCCGCGCGACCGCGCGCTGCTGGAGCTGACCTGGGACTACCCGACGATCGGCGAGACCGCCGACCCGGACGCCGAGGCCGTGCTGCGCGAGATCAACGGCGTCGGGCCCGACGGCAAGGCGCTGAACTCGTACATGCAGCTCAAGGACGACGGGTCGACGTCCTCCGGCTGCTGGATCTACTGCGGCGTCTACGCCGACGAGGCCAACCAGTCCGCCCGGCGCAAGCCCGGCCGCGAGCAGGGGCCGGTGGCGCTGGAGTGGGGCTGGGCCTGGCCGCTCAACCGCCGGATGCTCTACAACCGCGCCTCGGCCGACCCCGACGGCAAGCCGTGGAGCGAGCGGAAGAAGTACGTCTACTGGGACGAGGACGCCGGGAAGTGGACCGGCGCCGACGTCCCCGACTTCGAGCCCGACAAGCGGCCGGACTACGTGCCGCCGGAGGGTGCGCAGGCGCAGGCCGCGCTGGCCGGCAACGACCCGTTCGTGATGCAGGGCGACGGCAAGGCGTGGCTGTTCGCGCCGTCCGGCCTGGTCGACGGCCCGATGCCGACGCACTACGAGCCGGCCGAGTCGGTGGTCGAGAACGCGTTCTACAAGCAGCAGACCAACCCCACCCTGGAGCAGATCGAAGGGCCGTGGAACCGCGCGAACCCGACCCGCAGCGACGTCTTCCCGTTCGGCGTCACCACCTACCGGCTGACCGAGCACCACACGGCCGGCGGGATGAGCCGCACCCTGCCCTACCTGGCCGAGCTGCAGCCGGAGTTCTTCGTCGAGGTCAGCCCCGAGCTGGCGGAGCTGCGCGGGCTCACCAACGGCGAGTACGCCACGCTGATCAGCGCACGGACGGCGGTGGAGGCCAAGGTGCTGGTCACCGAGCGGGTGCGGCCGATCCGGCTGCGCGACGGCACGGTGGTGCACCAGATCGGCATGCCCTACCACTGGGCCTACAGCGGCATCTCGACCGGCGACTCGGCCAACGACCTGCTGGGCATCGTGCTCGACGCCAACACCCACATCCAGGAGTCGAAGGTGTCGACCTGCGACATCCGGCCGGGTCGGCGTCCGCGCGGGAGGGAGCTGCTCGAGCTGGTGGAGTCCTACCGGCGGCGGGCCGGCGTGCAGTCCGGCCGGGTGGGCCTCAACGGTCGCGCCCCGGTGGAGGCCTCGACCGGCGAGGAGACGACGTGACGGCGGGGAGTGCGTTACGGGAGGACGGCGACCGCCTCGGGCAGCGGGATGGCGAGACCGGCGGCGAGCAGGCCCCGATCGGCGCTGACCAGAGGACAGTCGAGGGCTCGCGCCGCCGCGGCCCACGCCGCGTCGTAGTACGTCAACCGGTGCTGCTCACCCAGGCGGGCCGCCTCGGCCAGCCAGGAGGGGGCCGGGTGGACGAACGGTCCGCAGAGCCGCCGCAGCAGCTCCACCTGGTCGACGACCTCGCGCGCGGGCTGCCGCAGCGCCCGCAGCAGCACGTTGCCGAACTCGTAGACCGCCAGGTCGAGCAGCAGGACGAGGGCAGTGCCCCCGCGGTGCGCGTCCAGGAGACGGCGCGCAGCCTCGACATCGGATTCGCCGTCCTCGTGCACCCACTTCAGGACGACCGAGGTGTCGGCGAGGAAGATCACCGGTTCCGCTCGGCGCGGACGACGTCAGCCGCCTCGAACGCCCCGGCGCCGCGCAGCGCGGCGCGTGCCCGCTGCAGGGCGGCGTCCAGCTCCTCGGGGCCCTGCTGCTCCAGCTCACGCCGTGCCGCGGTGGCCAGCAGGGCGCTCCGGGTACTCCCTCGTCGCGCGGCTTCCCGGTCGAGGTCGGCGAGCAGCTCCGCGGGCAGGGAGACCATGACCTTGGGCATGCCGCAAGGATATCCGCCGGTATTGCCCAGCAGATCCGATCTGTGGACGGTGGGCGCATGAGCCCGATCAGCTCGGCCAGCCCGGCCTTCACCGGCCGCGACCCGCAGAACCGGCTGTTCGGGCCGCTGCCCGACGTGCAGGGCGAGGCGGGCTACGACGGCGACCACCCGGCGCGGGTCGGCTTCTTCACGGACACCTCCGTCTGCATCGGCTGCAAGGCCTGCGAGGTGGCGTGCAAGGAGTGGAACACGCTGCCGATGGACGACTCGCACGGCCGGCAGAACGTGATCGGACTGTCGGGCATGTCCTACGACAACACCGGCCAGCTGGGCGCGAACACCTGGCGGCACGTGGCGTTCATCGAGCAGAGCCGCACGGTCGACCTGCCGATGCCCACTCATCGCCGGCCCGGCGACACCCGGCGGGACGCCGGCCCGTCCCCGGCGAACGCGCACGAGGACAGCCTGGCGGACGCGCAGCAGTCGGTGCTCAACGCCGAGGCGCTGTCGGAGTACGACCCGCAGACGGCGCAGAGCGGCACCGACACGCAGGTCCGCTGGCTGATGAGCTCCGACGTCTGCAAGCACTGCACGCACGCCGGCTGCCTGGACGTCTGCCCGACCGGCGCGCTGTTCCGCACCGAGTTCGGCACCGTCGTCGTCCAGGGCGACATCTGCAACGGCTGCGGCTACTGCGTGTCGGCCTGCCCCTACGGCGTCATCGAGCGGCGCAAGGACGACGGCCGGGCCTTCAAGTGCACGATGTGCTACGACCGGCTGACCGACGGGCTGATGCCGGCCTGCGCGACCGCCTGCCCCACCCAGTCGATCCAGTTCGGCAACCTCGACGAGCTGCAGGCACGGGCCGACGCGCGGCTCGAGACGCTCAAGCGCCAGGGCGTGGAGACGGCGCGGCTGTACGGGCGCGACGAGAACGACGGCGTCGGCGGCAACGCGGCGTTCTTCCTGCTGCTCGACGAGCCGGAGGTCTACGGCCTGCCGCCGGACCCGGTGGTCACCACCCGCGACCTGCCGGCGATGTGGCGGGCGGCGGCGAAGGGTGCGGCGATGGTGGTCGGCGTGGCGGTGTCCGCCGTCCTGGCGTCCTGGCGGCGCAAGTGACCGCGGGGGGCGGGCAGCAGGCGGACCGCGGGCCGGCGCGCCGGCGCAAGGGCGGCCGCGGGCGAGGGGCCCGCGGCGAGATCTCGATGGTCGACGACGTCGAGTTCACCTCCTACTACGGGCGCCCGATCCTCAAGCCGCCGGTGTGGAAGAGCCCGGAGGTGCCGCTCTACCTGTTCCTGGGCGGCGCGGCCGGGTCGTCGTCGGTCCTCGGCGCGCTCGGGGAGTTCACCAGGCGCCCGACCCTGACCAAGGCGGCGCACCTGCTGGCCGGCGGGGGCGCGCTGGCCTCGGTGGGGCTGCTCGTCGTCGACCTCGGCCGGCCGGAGCGCTTCCTGCACATGCTGCGGGTGTTCAAGCCGACGTCGCCGCTGTCGGTCGGGACGTACATCCTCTCGCCGTTCAGCGCGCTCACCGTGGGGACGGCGGGGCTGCACGTGCTCGGCCGGTTCCCGGCATTGCGCAAGATCGCCGCGGTCGGCGCCGGGGTGTTCGGCGGGCCGATGACGACCTACACCGCGGTGCTGCTGGCCAACACCGCCGTCCCGTCGTGGCACGCGGCGGGGGAGGAGCTGCCGTTCGTCTTCTCCGGTTCCGCGATGGCGGCCGGCGGGGGCATCACGATGGCGTTCTCGCCGGTGGCCGAGGCCGGGCCGGCGCGGAAGATGGCCGTCGCCGGGGCCGCGATCGAACTGGCCGCGATGCACCGGGTGGAGAACGGGCACGGGATCGTCAGCGAGCCGTACCACGAGGGCCGGGCCGGGACGTTCCTGCGCGTGGCCAAGGCGTGCACGGCGGCCGGCGCCGGGCTCGCCCTGCTGGCCGGCCGGTCCCGGCTGGGCGCGGTCGCCTCGGGCGTGCTCCTGGCGGCGGGCTCGCTGCTGACCCGCTTCGGCGTGTTCGATGCCGGCGTGGCCAGCAGCAAGGACCCGAAGTACACCGTCGTCCCGCAGCGCGAGCGGCTCGCCGCCCGGGAGAACGGGCACGCACCGACGATCAGCCGGTGACGGTCAGGCGACGCCGCTGTCGACCGACTGCTGCCAGGCCATCTCGTAGACGATCGCCCGCTTCTCGGTGTCGTCGAAGCGCACCTTCCGCCCGCGGTGGCCCTGCTCCGCGCCGGACTCCCCGTAGGAGCCGCTGCGGTACCAGTCGCCCTTGGCGGTGAGGAACCACGACCGGTCGTGGTAGTCGGGGCCGGCGAACGGCCAGCCCGACAGCCGGTGCAGGCCGCTGCGCCGCGTCTTCACCTTGTCGCAGATCTGCGGCAGCACGGCGAGGCACAGCGCGGTGAACTCCGCGGCCGGCAGGCGCCGGAGGACGTCGGCCGCCGACCGGATCTCCTGCTCGGTCCGCGGCTCGTCGACGTAGAGCAGCCAGAGGGCGTCCTCGGCGGAGAGCTCGAGCCGGGTGTTGCGCTGCCGGTGGCGCTCGGCCTCGGCGGCGGCCACGGCCTCTCGGATGCGGTGTTCCTCCGCCGCGGCGGCCGCCCGCTCCTGCATCCGCGCCCGGGCGAGGTCCCGGTCGCACACCCGCCAGCCGCGCCACAGGTCGGAGTGGTCGCCGCACACCAGGCGGGTGCACTCCGAGCACTCGCCGAGCGCGGGCTCTCCGCAGCGGCACAGCGCCGGGCCGGAGTCGTCGGCCCGCGCCTGCAGGTAGATCGTGCCGCAGCGTGCGCCGGCGGCCGGTTGGGCGCCGCCGACGCCGACCAGCTGGTCGACCGCGGCGACGGCGTCGCAGCGCCAGTAACCGGGCAGGAGCTGGGTGCGCGCATCCGTCGCCCCACAGGTGGGACAGGGCATGCCGGAGAGGCTAGGGGCGGGCCGGGCCGGCGAGCCCGGAACGAGAGCGTGTCGCAACCCGTCGGGCACGTCCGTCACAGGCGCCACGACGGCGTCAGTTGCCGCCCGGCTCGAGCGGGGTCTCCGGCTCGGGGGCCGGGTCCTCGGGGACGGGGTCGGCCACCACCGGCTGGTCGGCCGTGCGCACGTCGGCGTCCGGCTGGGAGGACGTCGGCGGCTGGTCCTCGGGGCCGGCCACGGCGTCGGTGTCCTCGCCCGACGGGACGACGACCTCCGGCGCGGGGACGACGACCTCGGGCGCGCTCGGGACCGGGACGGCGGGCGCCTCCTCGGCGGCGGCGCCGAGCTCGGCGGCCGGGCGGGCGGCGCGGACGACCGGGGCCGAGGTCGCGGGCGGGGCGGGCACGGTGGCGGCGGTCGCGGTGTCCGGGCTGCGGGTGGCGGGCGCCGCCGTAGGACGGCCGGTGGACGGGGCCGCCGAGGGGGCAGACGCGGCGACGGGTGTGCCGGCTGCCGCGGTGCCGAGCCAGACGAGCGAGCGGCCCAGCACGGGCAGCAGGCCGATGGCCACCAGCGCCAGCAGCGGGGCGAGCCAGGCGCGGCGCGATCCGCCGTCCGTCCGGGTGCTCGCCACGTTCCCAAGCTAGGCAGGACGGCGGCCGCGAGCGGGCAGGCCGCGGGGCGCTTGCGACGGCTGGGACCGCGGGGGAGGACGCGGCGCACCGGGCCGTGACCCCGCCGTCCTTTGGACGACGGGGTCACGGTCGTTCCGGCGCGCGGGAGCTGCCCCGTGGTCGGCTGCGCGTCGACGCCGGGGAACGAGGGGGCAAGTCGGGGGGCGTGCGAAATGCCGGGGCGGTTGCTGCACCCCGGCTCGTCGGAAGCAGGTTCACCCAGGACCGTGACCGCGGCAACCGCGGGGGCGTACCCCGCCGAGGGGACAAGCCCCGACGGCTGGGGCAGGAGTGCCCGGACGCGGCTGCTGAGCGGACGTGGCGCGGTGCGCCCCCTTGCGGACGGCGACGTCCGTCACGAATCTGCCCCGGAACGTCGGACGAGCCGACGACAGAACCGAAACGGGGACCCATGTCCACGCCTCCGTACGACCCGACCACCCCGCAGACCCCGCCGCCGCCGCAGGGCTACGCCCCGCAGCCCACGCAGGGTTACGCGGCCCCGGCGCCGCAGCCCTACGGCTACGCCCCGGCGCCGCAGGCGCCCGGCAACGGTCTCGGCGTCGCCGGCTTCGTGACCGGCCTGGTCGGCCTGGTCCTGTGCTGGGTGCCGTGGTTCGGCATGGTCCTCGGCCTCGTCGGTGTCGTGCTCGGCGGCATCGGCATCTCCCAGGGCAAGAAGAAGGGCGCCCCGACCGGCCTGGCGATCGCCGGCCTCGTCTGCGGCATCCTCGCCGTGCTCGTGTGGCTCCTCCTGCTGGCCTTCGTCTTCTCGATCGCCTCGTCGGTCTCGACCTTCTGAGGCTCGCTCCGGCCGCAGGCACGGGCCGGCGCCCTGGTCGCTCGACGACCGGGACGCCGGCCCGTCGTCGTTCCCGGCCGGTGCGGTCGCGTGGGACGCACGGGCCGCTTGTCAGCCGGGAGCCGGGTCCCCACTGTGGACCATGGCGTCGCCGGCGCCGGTACCCCTCGGCACGAGGAGCTGTCATGAGCAGCGACCAGCACGGCTTCAACCCGGACCAGCCGCCCTCCCGGGAACCCGGCGGGCCGCCGCCCTACGGGCCCGGCCAGCCGTCGTACGGCGCCGGGCAGCCCGGTGGCGGACCGCAGTACCAGGCACCGCAGCAGCCGCAGTACCAGGCCGGGCCGCAGACGACGCCGTACGGGCAGCCGCCGGGCTACGCGCCCGCGGGCTACTACGCGCCTCAGGCGGGCACCAACGGCCTGGGCGTGGCCGGTTTCGTCACCGGCCTCGTCGGGCTGGTCCTCTTCTGGCTGCCCTGGGTCGGCTTCGTGCTGGGCCTGCTCGGGGTCGTGCTCGGCGGGGTGGGCATCGCGCAGGGCAGGAAGAAGGGGATGAGCACGGGCCTGGCCATCGCCGGCCTGGTCTGCGGCCTCATCGCGGTGATCGCGTGGCTGGTCGTGGTGGTCGCGGTGACGTCGTCCTTCTCGTAGGACCGCCCCCGCTGCCCCGGAGGGGGTGCGACCGGCGGCAGTCGCTTGCCAGGCGGCGCACAGGTCAGCACTGTGGACCAGGCGTCGCCGGCGCCGGATCCGACGGGGTGAGGAGCTGACGTGAGCGACCAGTACGGGACCAACCCGGAGGAACCGAAGCGGCCCGAGGACGGCGTGCCGCCGTACGGGGCGCAGCAGGGCTGGGGCGCACCGCAGGAGCCCTGGTCCCAGCAGCCGACGCCCGGGCAGTACCAGCCCTACCAGCAGCCTGCGTACCAGCAGGCGATGCCGCAGCAGCCGATGCCCTACGGGCCGCCGCCGGGATACGCGCCCGCGCCGTACTACGCGACCCAGGCGCCGACCAGCGGGCTCGGGGTGGCCGGTTTCGTCACCGGGCTGGTGGGGCTGATCCTCTCCTGGATCCCGATCCTCGGCTTCCTGCTCGCCGCCACCGGCGTCGTCCTGAGCGGGGCGGGCATGTCGCAGGCGAAGAAGACCGGGGCGAGCAGCGGCCTCGCGATCGCCGGCCTGGTCTGCGGGATCATCGGGGTCATACCGGGGCTGATCGTCCTCGTCGCGTTCCTCTCGGCCTCGTCGGTCTGACGGCGCGGGGCCGACGTGCGGCCCTGACGCGCCGGAGCGCCTGGTCAGCGCTTAGGCTCTGCCCGCCTGCCCTCGGGGGGACCAGCGGTCACGGGGAGGACGACGAAACAGGAGCGCCGATGCCTGAGCTGAGCTGGGGAGCCGCGACCGATCCCGGGCTGCGGCCGGAGAACCAGGACCGGTTCGTGGTCGCGCCCCCGGTGTTCGCGGTGGCCGACGGCATGGGCGGCCACGTCGGGGGAGCGCAGGCGAGCGAGCACGCCGTCACCCGCCTCGCCGAGATCGCCGGTGGCCCCACGGTCGCCGTCGAGGCGATCCGGACGGCCCTCGAGCAGGCCGACAAGGACATCATGGCGTTCGGGGAGTCCGTCGACGCCAGCAGCAAGCCGGGGACGACGGTCGCCGGGCTGGCGCTCACCGAGCACGAGGGCACCCTGTGCTGGGCGGTGTTCCACATCGGGGACTCGCGCATCTACCGGTGGACGGGGGAGGGGCTGGAGCGGGTCAGCACCGACCACTCCGTCGTCCAGGCGCTGGTCGACGCCGGCGCGATCACCGAGGAGCGGGCGCTCACCCATCCGCAGCGGCACATGATCACCAAGGCTCTGGGGTTCGGGGACCGCGGCGAGCCCGACATCACGCTGCTGCCCGTGCAGGCCGGCCAGCGCTTCCTCGTCTGCTCCGACGGCCTCACCGGAGAGCTGACCGACGAGCGGATCGCCCAGCTGATGGCGATCGACACCGACGACCAGGTCCTCGCCGACCACCTCGTCGCCGAAGCGACGCACGGCGGTGCCCAGGACAACGTCAGCGTCGTCGTCGTCCGCGTGCGCGGCGACGGCGCGGCCTCCTAGGTCATCGAAAAGGGCACCCTCCCGCACCGGATCCGGCCACGGGGCCGCCACGGTCGTCCCCCTTGGCAGCTGATCGCTGCAGCACCCGACGGAGCCCCCGAGAATCCGATGGCGGGCAACGTCAACACATTGCATGCGGAAGACTTGGGGGATTCTTCGCGCTCGCGCAGGCGACCTCCTTCAATGTAGTGAGACGACGATGTCCCGCCCGCAGAAATGGTCGATACTCGCTGCGGAAGCTTGACTGCCGTCCGGCCAGAAATGATCGATGGCTCGAACAGTGGAGGGTCATTGCTCGCCTCGCTCCGGCGGCGGAATGCTGGTGGCCTGGCGGTGGGCCTGGCCGATTCCGCGGTGGCGAGCATCGGCAATCTGGGATGCAGCATCATTGCTGCACACAGTGCTTCGCTGGCGGGTTTCGGTGCGTTCTCGACGGCGATGCTCGTGCTGATCCTGGTCACGATGGCCTGCCGGAGCTCGCACGGTGATCCGCTGGTCCTGCGTTCCCGGTCGCGACAGGACGCGGACGAAGACCGCCGTCGATCCACGACCTCCGTTCTTCGGCTCGGTGTCGCCCTCGGGCTCGTCGTCGTCATCTCCGGCGTCGCCCTCGGGCTCCTCGGGCCGTCCGGGTTCGACGACGCCGTCCTCGTCGTGCTGGTCAGCGGCACGGCGCTGCCCCTGCTGTGCCTCCAGGACCACCTGCGCTGGGTCGAGTTCGCCCGTGGGACCGCCGGTCGGGCGCTGCTGAACGACTCGCTCTGGACGGTCTGCTCGATCGCGGCGCTTCTCTTCGCAGCGCTCGTCACACCGCACGACGTGCCCGGCTGGCTCTGCCTGCTGCTCTGGAGCTGGAGCGTCTTGCCCGCCGTCGTGGTCGCGGTCGTGCTCGGCCGCGTCCCCCTGACGCTGCGCGGTGGACCGGGCTGGCTGCGCCCCAACCGGACGCTCATCACGTCTCTGGTCAGCGACTTCGGTCTGACGCAGGCCACCGCCCAGGGCGCCACGCTGGTGATCGCGGCCCTCAGCGGCCCCCTCGCCATGGCGTTCATCCGCAAGGGGCAGGTGTGGATGGGGCCGACCGCGGTTGCCACCATGGGGCTGCTCTCCGCGCTGCAGCCGATCCTGGTGCAGCAGGCGGCTCGCGGGCACGCCGCCGCGGTCCGGCTCGCCACGATCGCCGGGCTGGTGGGTGGCGGCTTCTTCCTCGCCTACGGACTCGTTGTCCTGGCCCTGCCCGTGGACGTCGCCACCGTCGTCACCGGCTCGGGATGGCCGCAGGTGCGGCCGTTCGTCGTGCCGCTGACGCTGCAGGCGGCAGCCGGAATGCTGGGCGGTTGCCTCGGCCTGGCCCTGCGTACGACGGGGCTCTTGCAGCGACAGGTGCGCTGGCGGTGGGTCCTCGGTCCGGCGTCCGTGGCCTCGATCGCCGTGGTCACCCTGGCGGGCGGTCCGGAGGCCGGCACCTGGGCACTCGCCCTCACCGCGCTGATCACGGCCGGGGCCTGGTGGTTCCTCCTGGCCACGTCCGACAGGAGGGACGACGCCCGTGTCCTCGTCGCATGAGCACGACGTCCCCGCAGACCGTCTGGACGGACGAGCGCGGGCGGCAGGGACGCCGCTGGCCGCCCGCGTCCTCGCCCTCCTGCTCGCCGTCACCGCCTCGGCTCCGTTCGCCGGCAGCGGGCCCGTGGTGTTCGGACTCGGGTTGCTCTGCCTCGCGTACGCGCTTTCCGGCGGCAGACTCGTGTCCCCCGGCCGCGTGCTGGTCGCCTTTCTCGTCTGGTGCACCGCCTCGCTCGCCTGGTCGGTGACCCCCGGCCAGACGATCCGCGGCGTCCTCGTGTCGGTCGCCCTCTCGCTCGGGGTCGCGACGCTGGCCGCCCGGCTCGGCCAAGCTCGCTCGCTGGAGGCGCTCGGCACGGCCCTGAAGGCGCTGATCCTGCTCAGCTGGGCGCTGTACCTGGCGGTCCCGTCGATGGGAACCGAGCAGGAGCTCTACCACCACGGTGCGCTGACCGGGGTCTTCGTCCAGCGCAACTCGGCCGCCTTCGTCATGGCAGTGGCGGTGCTGACCTTCTTGTTCCGCGCCCTGAGCGACGCCTCGCGCCGGCGCTCCGCCGTGCTGTGGACGATCGTCGCGGCGGCGACGCTCGTGGCGACGCAGAGCGGCACCGGGCTCGCGGTGACCACGGTGTGCGCCCTGGGCATGCTGGTGACGGTCACCGCGCGGCGCTGGTCGCGGGTGACCAAACGCTGCGTGCTCGCGGTCGTCCTCGTCGTGGCCGCCTTCCTGGCTCTGCGAGCGCAGGCCGTGATCGGCCTCGTGAGCGAACTCCTGGGGCGCGACGACACACTGACCGGTCGCACCGTCATCTGGGCCGCGATCGAGCCGTACATCGCGGCCCGGCCGTGGCACGGCTATGGCTGGGATGCCCTGTGGACCGCGGACTCGCTGATCACCCGGGCGATGTGGGCCGTCGCGGGGTTCCGATTCCCGCATGCGCACGACGCCTATCTCGACGTCCTGATGCAGTGCGGCATCGTCGGTCTCGCGCTGCTCGCGCTGGCCTTCCTGCGCGTCCTCGCTGCGTCCGGGCGGGCGGTGCTCGGGGGCTCGGCCGCCGGCGCGTGGCCGATGGTCGTCACCGTGCTCCTGCTGCTCTACGGGATCTCTGAGCAGTCCTTCATGGGCTACTTCGGCTGGCTGGTCCTCGTCCTGGCGGCCACGCTGACGCGGACACGCGCGAGCGCTCCCGGCCCCGCGGTCGTGGGCGGGTCCCGGCGTTCCGCGCGCCGCACTGTTCCGGCCTGAGCGGGTGCCGGCATCCCACCGCCGGCAGTGCGTCGCGCCCCGAGCGTGCTCAGGCGGAGGGCGGAACGAGCCGGACGACGGACTGGATGAAAGCCTCGCGGGAGAAGTCGCGCTCCAGGATCTCCCGCCCGCGGAGGGACGCCGCTCGGAGCGATGCCGGATCCAGGTCCTGCAGCGCCGCCGGGAAGTCGGCGGGGGTGTGGACGACCCGCAGCGCCGCCTCGTGCGGGATGCCCTCCAGGGCTACGGGCGTGGCGAGGAGCGGCACCCCGAGGGACATGAGGGTGAGCGTCTTCAGCTTCACGCCCGCGCCGGCCCACACCGGCACCACGCCTGCGGCGACGCCGGCGCAGGCGTCGGCGAGCTCCGGCACGTAGCCGCGGTAGTCGACGTAGGGGAGGGATTCCAGCGCGGCGACCTGCCGGTCGCTCGCACCGGCGCCGACCACCCGGAGCGTCCAGCCGCCGTCGCGAAGGTGGGCGCCGGAGGCGTCGAGGAAGCGGAGGAGTCCGTCCCAGTTGGGTGTGTAGCTCAGCGTGCTGAGCCACAGCAAGGTCCGGCTGTGGGGATCCAGGCCAGGAGCCGGGGTGCCGGTTCGGAGAGCCGAGGGGATCGTCGTTGCCGGGACGGACCCGAAGTGCCGGCGCAGCCGCCCGCCCTCCTCGTCGGAGGTCACGACGACCTCGTCGACGCCGCGCAGCGCGCGCCTTTCGAAGGCCCAGTGGAACGGCAGGGCGGTGAGTGCCCGGGCCTTGCCCGTCACGGAGCTGACCGTCCGCAGGGCATCGAGATCGGAGGCGGTGAGGACGTTCGACTTGTCCCAGAGCACGCGGGAGGCGCGGACCGCGTCGGCGAAGACACCGGCAGGCTCGCCGACCAGAACGGCCAGGTCGAAGGGTTCCCGGCACAGCTCCCGCACGGTTCGTGCCACGTCCGGGCCCCACTGGCGGTAGACCCATGGCGGGGTCCTCGTGGCGAGTCCGCGCGTCACGCGCGCGACGCGGGCGCCGGTCGCCCGCAGGTCGCTCTGCCACGGGTCCCTCACCACGACGTGCGCTGTCCCCAGCTGCTGCCTGAGCGCGCGGACGTCGTCGTCAGTGGTCTCCGGGCGCCGGATGCAGACGGCCGTCAGCTCCGACGACGCGGCCAGCGCCTCGAGCAGCATGAATCGGCGCAATGCGTCGCCGTGGTCCTGCGGCCAGGGGAAGAAGGTGACGACGGCCAGCACGCGGGGGCGGGTGGCACCCGACGAGGGAGCCGCGGTCAGGTCATGCGGCGAGTGCACGGCGGTAGACCTCCTGCACGAGGGTCAGCTGTTCGGCGGCGCCGGGGCGCGCGAGGTACGTGCGGCGGGCGGCGGCGCCCAGGGCTGCGAGGCCGGTCGGGTCGAGCACCTTCCCCACCAGTCGGGCGATCTCGGCAGCGTCGGCATCGACGTCGAACAGGAGCCCGTTGACGCCGTCCTCGATCACCTCGGGGCACCCACCGATCCGTGGCGCGATCATCCCTCGTCCCATGGACGCGGCCTCGAGCAGCACGAGCGGCAGGCCTTCCCACCGCGAGGTCGATACGAAGAGGTCGGCCAGCGCCAGGAACGACGCGACGTCGTCCTGGTCGCCGACGAACTCCAGCCCCGGGATGCCGCGACGTACGACCTCGTCGCGGCACTCGGCGAGCAACTCGCCACCGCCGACCCAGAAGGCGCGAACCCGCTGCATGCCGGTGTTCAGCGCGGCGACGACGTCCAGGAACCGGTGCGGGTCCTTCTGCGGGCTCAGGCGGCCCACCGCGACGAGGGTCGGCAGGGGCGCTCCGGTCGTGGCCGGCAGGGCGAGGCTGCGTCCGACGCCGAGGTCGGGGACGGAGTTGGCCACCGTGGCGATACGTCGAGGGTCGCGGCCGAAGTCGTGGACGAGCATGTCGGCCACAGTGCGGCCGCAGGCGATGAGGTGGTCGCCACGGAACGAGAGCCAGCGGTCGGGACCCGGGCGGAAGATGTTGTGCACGTGTTCGACGACACGAGCCCGCGTGCCCGAACGCGCTGCACGAGCCTGCAGGGCGACACCGCGCTGGTGCGCGTGGACGATGTCGAAGGCACCGCTGCGGATGTGTGCCGTCAGCCAGGTGGCGTAGCGCAGCTTCTCCACGGCGGTCGTCCGCGGGGGTGCGTGCAACCGCTCCACGCCATCGGGCAGATCGTCCCAGAGGGGGCCGCCCGCTTCGGCGGCCACGGTGACCGCGTGCCCTCGCTCGGCGAGCCCTCGGCTGAGGTCGACGACGACCCGCTCGAGTCCGCCGCGTTCCAGAGCGTCGGTGAGCATGAGCACCCGCGGTGGGTGCGGTGCCGTCGTCATGCCGACGGGACTGCGGTGCGGCGGCGGACCTGCTTGGCGGCCGCCCCGAGGACCACGGATGCCGTGACGTCCTCGACCTCCGCGACGGCGGCCATCCCTTGGCGGGCCAGCAGTCGGGCGATCTGCTGCTGGTGGTCGTCCACGTGCTCCCGGCGTCCCGCCCGCCGGGGGACGACGACCGGGAAGTGGCCGGCCTCGAACAGGGTGATCGCGGTCCCCACGCCGGCATGGGTGATGACGACGTCGGCCGCCCGGCAGCGAGCCTCGAACTCGTCGCTCGTCATCGTGCTCATCACCTGTCCGGGCAGGTCGTCGCGCGTCGTGGCACCCAACTGCCACACCGTCCGCTCGTCGGCCAGCCCGGTGGCCAGCACGGCATCCACGAGGGAATCGAAGCGGTAGGGATGGATCGTCCCCAGGCTGACGAACAGCCGGGGGCGAGCGTCGGGTGATGCCGGCGCCCTCGAGGGCAACACCTCCCATCCGGACAGCAGGCTCGGGTAGGGCAGCCATCGATCGGTCGCCCATTCCACGTGCGGGGTGTAGAGGCGGGCCAGGCGCAGGCCGGCGACGATGCGGCCGGTCATCGACGGTCCGTCGAAACGGGCGATGCTCTCGACGTAGTGGGCGGGTATGCGCAGCGAGCGCGCGGCGAGGAAGGCGCTGAGCGCCACCCCGGCGCCCGTGCTGACGACGGCGGCGGGCCGTGCCTCCTCGAGGATGCGGCGGAAGGGCGCGATCGCGCGGAGCACGGCGCGGTGATCCCGGGGCCTGATGTAGGGCAGGAAGTGGGCCGGGCGATCCGTGAGGAGAGAACGGGACTGTGCCGAGTCGAACGTGACCCAGGGGGAGTCTGCGGCGGCTCCCATCGCGTCGGCCAGGCGATGGAGTTCGGTCAGGTGGCCGCCGGTCGAGGCGACGAACAGCACACGCTTCCCGGCAAAGGCCAGCGGGGCGCCCGGTGCAACCACGACATCGGTCGTGGGGTGCGGGCGATCGTCGTCGTGCGTCCCCACCGACACCACGTGCACCTCTTCCTCTCATGGCGATGCCCCCGTGACCCCGGCGGGCACTCGTCTTCGGTCGCTCGAATGGTCCACGAAATGCAAGCCGACCGGCCTCCTCGTGCGAGCGCTCTCGCCCGCATGAGCGAGAACCGTGTGATGCACCTCACCAAGTGTGGAAAGGTGTTCAGGGATCGCGTCGCTCCTTCGGGGGGCTGCCCGCTATTTCAAGCGATGAATGGTGCTCCCCGGGAGCTACATTTTCGCGGGCCCACATGGGGGAGTCCATTTCCGAGTTTCTGGGGGAACAGGTCGCATGGAGACGAGGGACATCGTGAACGCCCTCCGGGCACGGTGGTGGATGCTCGTGGCGGGCCTCGTGCTGGGCGGTGCATCGGGGCTGGGCGCCACGAGTGCGATGACCCCGCAGTACACGTCCACGATCCAGTTCTTCGTCTCCACCACGGGGTCGACCTCGACGTCCGAGGTGCTCCAGGGTGGCCAGTTCTCGCAGGCGCGGATCGCGTCGTACGCCGAGCTCCTCCAGGGCGATCAGTTGGCGCAGCGGGTCATCGACCGTGCTGACCTCGACATGACTTCCGAGGAACTGACCGCGCACGTGACGGTCGAGGCCGTGCCCGAGACCGTGCTGCTCGACGTGGCCGTGGCAGATCCGTCGGCCGCTCGCGCCCTGGCCATCGCCGACGCCTTCGGTACCGAGTTCACCGACATGGTGGCCGGCCTCGAGAGCTCCGATGTTGCCGGCGGCACCGCCGTCCGCGTCACGGTCGCGGATCCGCCCGAGCTGGCGATCGAGCCGAGCTCCCCCGATCCTCTCGAGAACGTGGGCATCGGCCTGCTCGGTGGCCTGGTGCTGGGTGCCGGCATCGCGGTGCTGCGTGCGCGGCTGGACCGGACGGTGAAGAACGAGAATGACACCACGGCCGTGACAGACGTGCCCGTGGTGGGCGTGACGCTGCGCGACCCCGGCGCCACGAAGGATCTCCGCGCCGGCGATGCTGTCGTCACCGAGGACTACCGGCGGCTGCGGGTGAACTTCCAGTTCTTGGACGTGGACAGTCCGCCGCGAGTGGTCATGGTGTCCAGCGCGCAGGCCAGCGAGGGCAAGTCGACGCTGACCGTGGGGCTGGCCATGGCCCTCGCGGAGGTCGGCAACCGGGTCGTGATCGTGGACGCGGACCTGCGACGCCCCCGTGTGGCGCAGATCCTCGGATTGGTCGAGGACGTCGGCCTGACGAACGTGTTGGCCGGTGGCGCGGACCTCGAGGACGTGATCCAAGCGTCACCGACCAGCAGCGTCGCCGTCCTCGGGGCCGGTCCGACGCCCCCGAATCCCGGCCGGCTGCTCGTCTCGGAGAACATGCGCGCCCTCATCGAGAAGCTGCGGGCCGAGTTCGACGTGGTCCTGGTCGACGCGCCACCCGTGCTCCCCGTGGCGGACGCGGCGCAGATCGCGACAGTGGTCGACGGTTCGCTCGTCGTGGTCCGCTACGGCAGTACCCGGACGGATCACCTCGAGCAGGCGGTAGGGGCGCTCGAGCAGGTCGGCGGTGCTCCGCTCGGCTTGGTGATCACGATGGTGCCCCGTGGTGCGGACCTCGCGAATGCCCGGGGCCTCGCCACTCGATACGGCTACGCCGCCACGACCTGAGTCCTCACCTCCCCGGACGCTCGGACAACGGTGGCGCGGTCGTGCCCGCGCCGCCTCAGGCCTTGCCAGTGCGTCACGCCATGACACCTCTCACCCCGCCTTCGCGAGCGCTGCACACTGTTCCGGTGCCCCGCAGCCGGACGAGCGACGTCTTCACCGTCCTCCTCGTCTGCACGGGGAACATCTGCCGCTCGGCCCTGGCGGAGCGGCTCGGGCGGGCCTACCTGCACGACGTGCTCGGGGAGCGCGCCGGACTGATCCAGCTCCGCAGCGCCGGCACCGGGGCCGTCGTCGGCGCGGGGATGCATCCGGACAGTGCTCTCGTCCTGCGCAACTTCGGTGGCGAGCCGGGGCACTTCGTCGCGCGCCAGCTGCAGCGGGTGCACGCCGACGGAGCCGACCTGATCCTGACCATGACCCGCCGCCACAGGGGCGACGTCCTCCAGACCTCGCCGCGCGCGCTGGCCCGGACCTTCACGCTCAGGGAGGCCGCGAGCCTCCTCCGGATGCTGGGGGATGTCGCGCCTCGGGGCTCCGACGTCCCGTCCCTGGCGCGCGATCTCGTGAGAGAGATGGCCACTGCTCGCGCGCGCCACGTGAGCAGCCAGGACGACGACATCCTCGATCCGATCAACCTGGCGGTGGAGGCGCATCAGGAGGCCGGGGAGCTCATCGCCGCAGCACTGTTGCCGCTCCTGCAGCGATTCGCCGGGCTCGGGATGGCCGGCGCAGACGGCGCCCCGAGCGGCAGGCTCGTGGACGACGACCGCGACCCCCGCGCGGATCCGTCAGCCTCCCTGACGTGATGCGTGGGTGACCGGATGACTCACCGGCCGGCCGGCGCTCGCATCGCATGGTGCTGCACACCTCAGCACGGAGCAGCTGCCGGAGTTCGCCGCCGGCGGTTGACTTCTTTCGGGTGTACCACTCAGGTTCGGCGCCTGGTCTGCCGATGAGTCCAGCGTGTGGGTCTGGTGGGTCCTGGGCGGCCTCGGTGCATGGCTCGCCGTCGGTCTGCTCGTCGGTGTCGTCATCGGCCGGGGCATCCGGCTGGCCGATCGTCACGAGGCGGACGGCGTCCTGACGACGGCGGGGCTCCCTGGCCCGGCCTCTGCACCTGTCCTCGCCCGTGAGCCGCGCCGACGTGTCCCTCTCCCGCCGATCGGCATCGCGCTGGCGGCGCTCGCCGTCGCGCTGGAGACCATCGGGTTCGTCCTCAGGCTGAACGGTTCGACGACGCGTGCGCTCTCCATGGACGCGCCCTACTCCGCACCGCGCCTGTTCGTCGCCCTGCTCTTCGCCGGCGCCGCGCTCGTCGCGCTGGCCGGGGCCGGCGCGATGCCGGGCCGCCGGACGTGGTGGACTGCCGTCGGTCTGGTCGCCGGTGTCATCGCCGCGGTGAAGGCCGGCAGCACCGTGCACGCGGACGGCTTGCACGCACTCGGCGCCGCTGTCGGCGCGACCGCGGCCACGGCGCTCAGCGTCGTCGCGGCCGCGACGGTCGTCGGTGCACTGTGGTTCCTCAGCCGCACCGAGCGGCGTGACCGCGCTCGGGTCCTGGGCTCCTTGGCCGGTTACGCCGTGGCCTCGGTCGGCCTGTCCGCTCTCTCGGGCATCGCGGGCCCCGCGTGGAGCGCCGCGGCGACGTACGTCGAGGAGTCGGGCGAGGCACTCGCCGGCGTCGCCGTCTTCATCGCGGTTCTCGCTGGTGTCGCGCCGCGTCTGGTTCTGCCTGCCGGCTGGCCGCTACGCCGCGAGGTGGATGCGCAGACGCTGGACCTCCCCGAACGGGTGTCCGGTCAACGGGCCGTTCGGGACGCACGCGGCTGAACTTCCCGGACCGGGCCGAGCGGTCCGCAACGGATTCATTGACCCCACATCTGTTGGGTATGGGGCGAGCATGGCCAGGTACCGGCTCGTCACGACCGCAGGCTCGGTGCTGCCCGACCAGGAGTTCGAGGGAGCGGGCACTGAAGGCGCGGCCATCGAAGGAACCATGCGGGCCATCCGGCATCGACTCGCCGCCACTCGGACCGGGGCGCGGCAGTCCGACCAGTACGTGTTGCAAGTCCGTGACGGCCGCTATTGGAGGCCCGTCCGTCTCCTCACGTCCGGGCCCACCCCTGCCCACAGCTAGTGCCGCGTCAGGCAACCTCTGCCCTGGCGGGGGGACGGGCCGGCCGCGATACCGCCGAATGTCGCCTGACGGCGGGATCCCGAGTTCGGTGAACCACCACGATGCGCCTCTTGGTGGGTATCCGATCCACTCCGCCTACGGGAGCGACGGCGAGCCGACGTCGCGGCACATCCGAAGCAGCGGCACTCCGTCCACGCCGGCTCGGTGACCGGTAGCAGTGCGCGGTTCCGGCGCCTTCTCGTTGCCGGAAGGCGCCGTGTCCGCACATCGCTCGCCTGCCGAGAACCGCGACAGCAGCGGGACTGATCTGCCGCACGAGGGCGAGGGTTCGCAGCCACGGCACCAGCTCCCTCGACTGATCCGCGGATCCCGCCTCACGAGCGGTGGCGGACGGCGATCAGCGGCCGTGCCTTCCTCCCGTCGTCGCGCCATCCGACCCGGCCTTCGACGGGGGCGGAGTCGCCGGCTCGTGTGCGGCCATCCTCGGGGCAGTGCCCCTCCTTCTCGTCGGCCACCCGGATCCCGTGCACGATCGCCAGAGCCACGATCGCGGAGATGGCCAGCCAGGCCATCCCGATGACCAGCACCCAGGTCATGAGCGTCCTCGAGTGAGGCGGGCGGCGTTCGGGTCGTCCGACGCGGACGGTGTTCCTGCGACCGTGGTGTGCCCCCGGGCGCGGCCGTCAACCGTGGCAGCTGGGTGCCGTGTGAACGGTGGGATCGGTGCAACGGGTGCCGAGCCGGGATGCGGCGTGCCACGGCCGGCCCTGCTCGGGCCGGCGATACACAGCAGGTGTGAACCGGTCCGTCCCAGTGCATCCCGTCGTGCCGCCGGTCGCCGCGCTCCTCGCCGCCGCCGCGGCCGTGCTCGAGACCGTCGGCCTCGGCGTCCGGCTCTTCGACGTCCGCGGCGCCCTGGGCCGGCTGCTCTCCATGGACCTGCCCGGCTCGCTCGCCCGGCTGTTCGTCGCATGCGTCCTGCTCGCCGCGACTCTGGTGGCCGTGCTGGGCGCCCATCAGCGGCCCGGCAGACGGCTGTCGTGGTCGGCGGTGGCGGCGATCGCCGGCGCGCTCGGCGTGGCCAAGCTCGCGGGGGGCCTGCGGGTCGATCTGGTCCCGGTATTCGGCTCCGGCGCGCAGGGATGGCGCGGCGCCGCCGTCCTCGGCGTCGCAGCGGCTGCGGGACTGGTCCTCCTCTGGCGGCTCAGCGGCGACGGCCGGCGGATCGTCACCGTCCTGGCCGCGCACGTGGTCGCTGCGGTCGGGCTCTCGGCCGCGTCCACCTACGCCCGCATCACCGGAGGGCCCGTGTCCGCCGCCTTCGCCACCTTCGTCGAGGAGAGCGCCGAGGCGCTGACCGCCGTCGGACTGCTGGTGGTCCTCCTCGTCGGCGTGCTGCCGCGTCTCGTGTCGTCGACCGGCGCGCCACCGCGCCGGTGGCGCGACGAGCCGCCCGCTGAGCTCCGGGCCCGCCTTGCGGCCTAGCCACCAGGCGGTTCCCTCGACAGGAGGAGCCGCGCCTGCTGCCGGCTGGCCCCCCGTCTGCGGGGCTGGCTAGGGCAGCAAGCAGCACTTACCGTCCGTTGTCATGCGGATCTCGGTCATCGGATGCGGCTACCTCGGCGCGGTCCATGCTGCGTCGATGGCGGAACTGGGCCACGAGGTCGTCGGCATCGACGTCGACCAGCAGAAGGTCCAGGCTCTCTGCCACGCGAAGGCGCCGTTCTACGAGCCCGGCTTCGAGGAGTTGCTCGGCCGCACCCTGGCCTCGGGGCGGCTGAGCTTCAGCTCCGACTTCGCCGATGCCGCCGGCGCGCAGGTCCACTTCCTCTGCGTCGGCACGCCGCAGAAGCGGGGCGAGTACGCGGCCGATCTGCACTACGTCGAGGCGGCCACCGAGTCCCTGCTCGACGTCCTGGCGCCCGGCGAGCTCGTGGCCGGCAAGTCGACCGTCCCGGTAGGCACGGCGGCGCGGCTGAGCGAGCTCGTCGCCGGCAAGGTGCCCGGCGCACTGCTGGCCTGGAACCCCGAGTTCCTTCGCGAGGGCTTCGCCGTGGAGGACACCTTGCACCCCGACCGCCTCGTCTACGGCCTCCCGCCCGGCCAGGACGGCGAGACCGCCCGCGCGCTGCTGGACGAGGTGTACGCGCCCATCGTGGCGCGGCAGACGCCCCAGGTCGTCACCGACTACGCGACCGCGGAGATGGTCAAGACCGCGGCGAACTCGTTCCTGGCCACCAAGATCTCCTTCATCAACGCGATGGCCGAGCTGTGCGAGGCGACCGGGGCGGACGTGAAGCTGCTGGCCGACGCCATCGGTTACGACGACCGGATCGGCCGCAAGTTCCTCAACGCCGGCCTCGGCTTCGGCGGCGGCTGCCTGCCCAAGGACATCCGCGCGTTCATGGCCCGTGCCGGCGAGCTGGGCGCCGACCAGGCGCTGACCTTCCTGCGCGAGGTCGACAACATCAACATGCGCCGGCGGATCCGCATGGTCGAACTGGCCCGCGAGGTGTGCGACGGCTCGCTGCTCGGTAAGCGGGTGGCGGTGCTCGGCGCAGCCTTCAAGCCCGACTCCGACGACATCCGCGACTCGCCCGCGCTCAACGTGGCCGCGCAGCTGCAGCTGCAGGGCGCCGTCGTCCGCGTGACCGACCCGGCTGCCATCGAGAACAGCCAACGGCTGTGGCCGCAGCTGGACTACGCAGACACCGCCGAGGAGGCCGCCGAGCGCGCCGACGCCGTCCTCGTGCTCACCGAGTGGCGGCAATACCGCGAGCTCGACCCCGTCGAGTTCGGCAAGGTCGTCAGGCAGAAGCGGGTGCTCGACGGGCGCAACGCCCTCGACCGGGACGCCTGGGAAGCCGCCGGCTGGAGCTACCGCGCCCTGGGCCGCCGCGCCGGCTGACGGCGCCTGGTGTCAGCGGGGGACGTCGGGCAGCGCCTGCTTGTCGAACTCCGCCGCGTTCTGCGCCAGCGAGTCGCTCTGCAGGTAGGCCCACATGCGCTCGCAGGTCACGCCGTCCAGGTAGACGACGCTCGCCGCGCCCTCCCGGCCGGTGCCGAGCACCGGCGCCGTGAAGAAGTCGACGTTCTCCGGCGTCAGGTCGCGCATCGAGTAGGCGAGCTGGAACAGATCGGTGCTGCCGAGGGTGTCGTCGATGCTGACCGCGTCGGTGAGCGCCCGCAGCGACCCGTCGAGCTTGCCGACGTCCTTGAACGTGTCCGAGCTGAACAGCTTGTCGAACACGGCCTGCAGGTACTGCTGCTGGCGCTTCACGCGGTCGAAGTCGCCGCCGTCGAGCCCGTAGCGCTGGCCGAGGTACCAGCGGGCCTGCTCGCCGGTGATGTGGTTGACGCCGGCGGTGAACGTGTAGTCGCCGTTGGTGGTGGTCTCGGCGACCTCGACGTCGACCCCGCCGAGCGCGTCGGTGACCTCGGCGATGCCGTCGAAGTCGACCGCGACGTAGTGGTCGATGCGCACCTGGGTCAGCTGCTCGACGGTCTGGATGAGCAGGCCCGGCCCGCCGAACGCGTAGCTGGCGTTGATCTTGTTCATCCCGTGGCCGGGGATGTCGACCCACGAGTCGCGGGGGATGGAGATCAGCTGGGCGTGCTGCCGGTCCGCGGACAGCCGGGCGATCATGATCGCGTCGGAGCGACCGTCCGGGTCCTCGCCCGAGGCGGGGTGCCCGCGGGTGTCGGAGCCGACCAGCAGGAAGGTGACCGGGTCACCGCCCGGGTCGTCGGCCGAGGTGGCCGGGGCCGGCCGGTCGCTCTCGTCGAGACCGGCGAACACGTCGTCGATCCGGTCGACGTTGCCCGCGTACCGGGCGGTGACGAACCACAGCCCGCCGCCGACGAGCACGGCCAGGATGAGCGCCAGGACGCCGGCGCCGATCAGCGTGCGGCGGAGCAGCTTCCGGCGATGGGGCTCGACGTCCTCGGCGGACGTGTGCGGCTCGTCGGCAGTCGGCGCGGCATGGCGGCCGTGCGCGTGCGACTCGTCGGCGTTCAAGCGGTCCCCCGTCGTCCCCGTGCTGTCGCATCGAGGCTATGGAGGGAAATCCGGCCTGTGACCTGCCTCTTACTCGGAGGGGTGAGGCCTGGCGACCGGCCGGTCCGACGGCGGGCGAGGGGTCGGCACGGCGGACGACGACAGTGTGGGGGAGGGGACGCCGGCCCAGGTCGGCCAGCAGTCAGCGGACCGGGCCTCCTCGGCGTCGGCCCGCGCGATCGTGCGCCCGATCAGCACCGCCGCGAGCAGGCCGAGCGCGAGCCACGCTCCGACCACCAACACCCATGTCATCGGGGCCCCGTTGAAGAATCCGCAGGTGGCGGACGCCACGCCGGGGTTCATGCTGCCGTTCGGCTGTGTCTTTGGCCACGTGACGAAGGTCCGAACCGGATTTCGGCCGGAGTGTTTCCGTGTTCAACGAACCGCCCATTACGGAACGTCATCTGGCGGGCCAGCTACTTGGGCGATACCGATGTGCCGTTCGAGCGTGCATGAGGCAGAGTGGCTGCACGAGAGGGCCAAGGACCAAGCGCAACCGGTCCAGAACGCCCCGGAGTCATCACTCTGGGTTACGTACACGCCGCTCACCCGATCCGGGGAGTCGCGATCACTTGACCCGGCGTGAGCGCTCGCAAAGTCTCGCCCGGGCGACGGCTGACCGAAAGCGTGCAGCCGGCACGGACGACTGTTGGACCGGGAAGGTGGAGGCGCGACGGTGCACACGGTGATGAGCGGCCCCGGCCGCTCCTGCGCCGTCCCCGCCTACGTCGTCCCCGCCCGTCGCGCCTCGCGCTGGCTCGGCCGCGGCCTGCTCGCCGCGCTCCTGCTCCTCGGCTGCTCGGTGCTGCTGGCCCTCTTCGCCGACGGGGCGCGCGCCGACGAGGGGCTCGCCCCGCGTCCGGCCGGCCAGCAGCTCTGGGCCGACTGGCGCTACGAGCACCAGGCCCAGGGGACGCCGCTGCTGGTCGGCGCCACGACCGAGCTCCCCGTCGGCAGCCCGGCCCCGGCGTCCCCGCCGCCGGCCGACCCCCCACCCCCGGCCGATCCGCCGCCGCCGGACGAGGCGTCGTCGGACGGCGACGTCCCGGTCGAGGACGACGCCCCCGACACCGAGGTTCCCGACGAGGCGCCCGCGGACGACGGCCCGGCATGCGCCGCCGTCACCTCGGCCGCCGCCGGCACGGTTTCCACAGCGGCCGACGGCTGCCCGGTCGTGGCCCCGGCGGCGCCCGCCCCCGCGAAGCCCGCCGCGACCGCGACCACGCCCAAGCCGGCCGCGGCCACGACCCCCACGACGCCCACCTCGTGCCCGACCACCACGGCCACGACGGTGGCCGCGACCTCCGGGACGACCGCGCCCGCGGCCACCACCGCATCGACCACGACCGCCACCGGCACGACGACGACCACGACGAGCACGACGACGACGACGACGACCACCACGACGACGCCGGCCCCCGACCCGTGCGCCCCACCGGCCAAGCCGGTCGTCGTGCCGGTGCCCGTGCCCGTGCCCGTGCCGGTCGAGCAGCCCGTCGTCGAGACCCCGCCGCCACCGACGGAGGCCGTCGCGCCGCCCGCCCCCGTCGACGTGCCGCTGCTGGGCGTCCTGGCCGTGCCGGCCGGTCCCCATGAGCGGGCCGCGAGCACGGGCTCCGCGTCGTCCGACGCCCCGGTGCCGCCCGTCGGCGCCCCCGCGGCCCTCGGCACCTCCGACACGCCACCACCGGCGCCCAGCCCGCTGCCGCCGATCCCACCGGTGCCCCCGGCACCCGTCGCGCCGACCACCAGCGCCGGCGGGGGCGGTTGCGGCTCCGGCGGCAACCAGGGCCACGGTTCCCACCACGGACCGCTCGCCGTCCTGCCCGTCGGGTCCGCGCTGCACTCCGTGGGCGGCGCGCTCCTCGGCACGGCCACGGACACCGCCGGCTGTGTCCTCCGCGGGACGGAGGACCCCGCCGTCCGACCGGACTGAGCGGGCGCCTCGACCGCTCCGCGCCGAGGGCGCCCGCTCGCCCTCCCGCCGTCGGGCCCGTGGTCACATCGCCGACCCCCGAGCGGCAGTGACCCGGCCGCCGTCCCGACCGTCGCACGCCCGTCGTGCTCCGCACCCGATCAGCGCACCGCCCGTGTGCTCAGCTTCGAGGACTTCGTTTTTCGATGACACCGAACGCATCGAGCCCGCCCGCCGAGGCCGCCGAGATGCCGCGCCCCGCGATGAGCGCGCACGTCCCTGCCCCGCTCGACCAGCAGAAGGGGGTCTAGTCATGTCGCTCGCACGATCCGACATGTCGTCGCCGGACGAGCGCGACACGCACGTCCCCACGCCCCGGCGACGCAGCCGGGGCGTCGGCAAGGACCGCCTGTCGGCCCTGACCGCGGCGCCGTCCGCCGACGCCGAGGACGAGCCCTACGTGCTGCAGGAGGACGACATCGTCCACCGGCTGGAGACGCTGCGCCCGGTGCCGCCGCTGCCGCCCGCGCCGCCGCGCCCCCGCGCCGCGCGGTCGCAGCGCGCCCCGGTCACCGCCTGGCCGGTCTACGACCCGTTCGCCGCCCGCCGCCGCCCGACGCCCGAGTGGCTGGTCCGGCACACCGCCACGGTCGTCGCCGTCGACGCGCTGGCCGCCGTCGTGTCGGTGCTGCTGGCCCGGCTCGTCGGCGCTCCCCTCGGCTGGCCGGCCGTAGCGGCTGCCGCCGTCCTGTGGCCGCTCCTGGTGGCCGGTGCCGGCGCCTACGCCGAACGCCGCCAGGGCACCGGTGGCGACGAGTTCCGGCGGGTCGCGCTCGCGGGCCTGGTCGCGGTCGCCGGCGCGGGGATCGCCGGCTCGCTCGTCGACGGCGCCCTCGACGGGATCGTGCTCGTCGCCGCGCCGCTGGCCACGGTGCTCTCGCTGGTCGCCCACGTGGCGAACCGCTGGCGCCTGCACCGCGCCCGCGCGCAGGGGCTGATGACCAAGGCCGTGGTCGTCGTCGGCCGCGACGGCGCCGTCCTGGACCTGGTCAAGCGGATCCGCCGCGACCCCACCGCCGGCCTGCGGGTCGTCGGTGCCTGCGTGCCGCGGCCGCGGGAGTCCAGCCTGCTCGTCGCCGAGGGGGTCCGCGTGCTCGGCGGCCTGGACGACGTGGTGCGGGTCCTCGACGAGGTCCGCTCCGACGCCGTCCTCGTGGCCTCGGCGAGCGAGTCCTCGGGCAGCTACCTGCGGGAGCTGGCGTGGCGGCTCGAGGGCACCCGGATCGACGTGCTGGTCGGTCCGGGCGTGATCGAGGTGGCGCCGCGGCGGCTGCAGGTCCGTCCCACGGCCAGCATGCCGCTGATCCAGATCCAGGAGCCGGAGTTCCGCGGCTACCGGCGGTTCCTCAAGACGGCGCTGGACCGGCTGGTGGCCGGCTTCCTGCTGCTGCTCACCCTGCCGGGATCGCTGGCCATCGTGGCCGCCATCCGGCTGACCAGCCCGGGCCCGGCGCTGTTCCGGCACCGGCGGATCGGCAAGCAGGGGCAGGAGTTCACGCTCTACAAGTTCCGCAGCATGGTCGCCGACGCGCCGCCGGACATCGCGCTGATGGGCCTCAACGAGGGCAACGAGGTGCAGTTCAAACTGCGCCACGACCCGCGGGTCACCGCCGTCGGCCGCTTCCTGCGGCGGTACTCCCTCGACGAGCTGCCCCAGCTGCTCAACGTGCTCAAGGGCGAGATGTCGCTGGTCGGCCCCCGGCCGCACGTCACCCGCGAGGTCGAGATGTACGGGCCGGACGTCCACCGGCGGCTGCTGGTGAAGCCGGGGCTCACCGGGCTGTGGCAGGTCAGCGGCCGGTCCGACCTCGGCTGGGACGAGTCGGTGGAGCTCGACGTCCGCTACGTGGAGAACTGGTCGCTCGGCCTGGACCTGGTCATCATGTGGCGCACCGTCCGGGCCGTGCTGCGCAGCTCGGGCGCCTACTGACGGTGGGCGTCGCGGCGGGCAGGCGCGTACACCTCGAGGAGGGCGGCGTGCTGGGCGGGCACGGTGTTGTGCGCGAGCACGTCCGCCCAGCCCCGCACGTTGGCGCTGGCGGCGTCGGCGTCGAGGAGGCAGTCCAGCGCGGGCGCCGGGTCGTCCCCGGCCAGGGTCAGCCCCGCCGGGACGTCGGTGAAGCTGGGCAGCCGGCGCACGAGGGTGGGCACCCCGAGCGCCGCTGCCTCGGCCACCATCAGCGGGAAGCCCTCCCACCGGGCCGAGTGCAGGTACAGGTCGGCCTCGCCCAGGGCCTCGAGGACGGCGGCGCGGGGCAGCCAGCCGGAGACCTCGACGCCGCCCGCTTCGAGCGCCGCCCGGCCCGTGTCGCCGTCCCCCAGCCAGCGCGCCCGCAGGTCGGGGAGCTTGCCGCGCAGCCGCTCGACGAGCCGCAGGAAGAACTCGGGGTCCTTCTGCGGCCAGAGCCGGCCGCCGCCGACGACCAGCGGCGGCCCGGCCGGGCGGGTGCGGGCCCGCGGCCGGGTCGGCGGCGCGATGTTCGGGACGAGGACGCGCGGGGCCCGGCGCAGCGGCCAGGCCGACAGCTGCACCTCCCGGGCCGAGCAGCCGGCGAACGCCGACGTGTTGAGCGCCAGCAGGGCCTCGGCCAGCCAGAAGCCGGCCCGGACCGCCGCGGACACGTCGCGGCGCTCGAAGGAGTAGCAGTGCGGTGTGTAGACCAGGTACGGCGAGCCCCGGCGGACGGCGAGCCGGGCGTAGCCGCCGCCGTGGCTGGAGTGCGCGTGGACCACGTCGGGCCGCAGCTCGGCGACCACCTCCCGGACCCGGCGGATCCGCGCGAGATGGCTGCCGAGCATGCGGTGCGTGGAGGCGAAGTCGCCCTGCTCGGCCAGATCGCCCTCGGCGTGGACCGCCGTCCCGGAGAGCAGGTGGTGCTCGGCCTCGGGCAGGGACCGCGTGTACTGGGCGATCGCCGAGCCCACTCCGCTGGCGTACTTCTGCACCACGTGCAGGACCCGCAGCGGCGGGGCGTCCGGCGCGCCGGGGGTGGACGTCGTCGGGCGCACGACGCCGATCCTCTCCCGACCTGCCCGTATCCGGTGCCGGCGGGGTGGCTCCGTCCCCCGTCCGGGGGTGTGCGACGGTGACCACGGTGTCCGTCGACCTCGCCGACCCGGCCTTCTGGGCGCGCCCGGCCGAGGAGCAGCACGCCGCCTTCGCCGAGCTGCGCCGGCTGGACCGGCCGCAGTTCTTCCCCGGCCCGGACGGCGGCTTCCACGCCCTCGTCCGGCACGCCGATGTCGTCGCCGCCAGCACGACCCCGGACCTGTTCAGCAGCGAGCCGAGCGTGACCACGCCGCCGCCGGAGCGCTGGGTGCGCGCGGTGTTCGGGGACTCGATGGTGAACATGGACGGCCGCCGGCACGCCGAGCTGCGCCGGGTCGTGCAGCAGGCGTTCACCGCGCGGCGGGTGGCGCTGATCGAGGAGTCCGTCCAGCGGATCGCCACGGAGATCGTGGACGACGTCCTCCGGCGGGGGACCGGGGACTTCGTCTCGGTCGCCGCCGCACCCCTGCCCACCCACGTCATCTGCGAGATGATGGGCATCCCCCCGCAGCGCCGGCGGATGGTGCTCGACCAGGTCACCGGGTCCACCGAGCTGATCGGGGTCGAGGGCGACGCCCGACCGCGGCTGCGGATGCCCGGCCGCAACCTCGCCGCGCTGGCCCGGATGCACCTGCTCGTGCGCCGCATCGGCGCCCAGCGGCGCCGCCGTCCGACCGGGGACCTCGTCTCCAGCCTGGTCGCCGCCGACCTCGGCGGCCGGCAGCTCGGCTCCTTCTTCTCCCTGCTGCTCATCGCCGGCATCGAGACCACCCGCAACGCGGTCGCCCACGGGCTGCGGCTGCTCGGCGAGCACCCCGACCAGCGCGCCCTGTTGCTCTCCGACCTCGACGCGCACCTGCCGGGCGCGGTGGAGGAGATGCTGCGGTGCGCCACGCCGATCGTGCAGTTCCGCCGGAACGTCACCCGCGACTGCGAGTGGCGCGGCGCCCGCCTCCGCCGCGGCGACACCGTGCTGCTGCTCTACGCCTCGGCGAACCGCGACGAGGCGGTCTTCACCGACCCCCAGTCCTTCGACATCACCCGGCGGCCCAACCCGCACCTCGCGTTCGGCGGCACCGGCCCGCACTACTGCCTCGGCGCCTCCCTCGCGCGCACCGAGCTGCGCCTCCTGTTCCGCGAGCTGCTCACCCGCGCGCCCGGCATCCGGCCGGTGGGGGAGCCGGAGCTCGTACCGTCGAACTTCGACAACCGGATCAGGCGACTGTCCTTCGACGTGGGAAGCCTGTGAGACTGGACCGGAACGGAACCCCGTCGAGCGCAGCGGCGCCCCGCCGGGTCGGCAGACAGGGATCGGAGCACGGGGTGGAACAGGCGGCGCCGCTGGACGGGCATGTCCGCGCGGAGGTGATCCGGGACGGCGACGGTTTCACCGCCCTGGCCGCGGAGTGGGACGCCCTCTACCGGGCCGCGCCCCGCGCCACCCCCTTCCAGGCCCATGCGTGGCTGGACGCGTGGTGGCGCGCCTACGGCGGCCGGCGTCCGCTGCGGGTGGCCGTCGTCCGGGACGGCGAGGGCAGGCTGGTCGCCGCGGCACCCCTGCACCTGCGCCGGCGCGGGCCGGTGCGCGTGCTCGCCCCGCTGGGCGGCGCGATCTCCGACTTCACCGACGTCCTCGTCGCCGAGGACCTGCTGACGCCCGAGCAGGTGCCGGGCGTGGTGGCGGCCTTGCGCACGGCGCTGGAGGCCGCCGGCGGCTGGGACGTCGTCGACCTGCCCGAGGCACGACCCGGCGCGGCCGCGGAGCTGCTGCTCGACGGCTGGCACGGGCCGCGCTGGTCGCTGCCGGCGTCGACCTGCATGGAGGTGCACGCCGGCAGCTTCGAGGAGCTGCTGGCGCAGTTCCCGTCGAAGCGCGCGAGCGAGGTGCGCCGGCGGCTGCGCCGCGCCGATGCGCTCGGGATCGAGATGGTCGACGTGCCGCCTGAGGAGGTCGCCGAGGGCGTCGCGGAGATGATCCGGCTGCACGCGGAGCAGTGGGAGGGGCGGGGCGTCAACCCCGAGCACCTGCGGCCCCGGTTCGCCCAGCACCTCACCGAGGCCCTCGGGCGCATGATCCGGGACGGGCAGGCGGTGCTGAGCCGCTTCCGGCTCGACGGTGAGGTGGTCGGGGTCAAGCTCGCCCTGGTGGGCCACGACATGACCGGCGGCTACCTGGTGGGCGTGCGGCCGGCGGTCTACAAGAAGATGGACTTCTTCCCGTTCCTGCTGCGCGACGATCTGCGGATCACGGCGCGGGCGGGGCTCTCGGTCCTCTCCATGCTGCGCGGCCGGGAGGAGCACAAGGACCGCTGGAAGCCCGTGCCGCGGGTCAGCCGGCGCCTCGTGCTCGGCCGGACGGCGGCCGCGTACCCGTACGCCGCCGCCGTCCTGCTGCGCGCGCGGGCGGTGGGCGTCGCCAAGCGGCGCGCCCCGTGGGTGCGCTCGCTGCCGCAGCGGATCGCCGCCGTCCGCGCGACCGTGGCCGGCGGCCCCCGTTCGGCTGACCAGGCGAGCCCGGAGGACCGCGCAGCGGCCGCCCGGCGCGCCGGCTGAGAAAGGACCCGGCCATGGATCCCGCCGGCACGCCGCTCCCGCGCGCCCCCCGGGTGCTGATGTACCACTCGATCAGCCCGGCGACCGGCCCCGACCCGCACGCCCTGCGGGTGCACCCCGACCGGCTGGACCAGCAGCTGACCTGGCTGCGGCGGCGCCGGCTGCGCGGTGTCTCGGTCGCGGAATGGCTGGCCGCGGTGGACCGCGGGGACGCCGCGCGGCTGGTCGCGCTCACCTTCGACGACGGCTACCGGGACTTCGTCGAGCACGCGATGCCGCTGCTCGCCCGCCACGGCATGACCGCCAGCGTCTACATCGTCGCGGACAAGCTGGGCGGCGCCAGCGACTGGGACCAGCCGCCGAGCCAGCCGCTCATGACCGCCGACGACGTCCGCGCCGCGGCCGCGGCCGGGCACGAGGTCGGCAGCCACAGCAGCACCCACGTGCGGCTGGCCGCGGTGGGGCCCGAGGTCCTGGCGCGGGAGATCGCGCACAGCCGCGCCGTCCTGGCCGACGTCCTCGGCGCCGACGTGCCGGGCTTCTGCTTCCCCTACGGGTCCTTCGACGACGCGGCGGTCCAGGCGGTCGTGGACGCCGGCTACGACTACGCCTGCGTCACCGACGACCACACCCGCCCGCGCCGGCACGCCATCCCGCGGTTCTACGTCGGGCAGCAGGACACCGGCCTGCGGCTGGAGGCCAAGTTCGTGCGGCACGTCGTCCGCGCCCGGGCCCGCGCCGCGGCGTCCTGAGACTTCCGGCGCCTCGACGATGTACGGGAATGGCGCAGTCCTGCGCTGAGAATGCGCCGCGGGCGCTCACTGTTGCGCGGGCTCACCCCTTGCGGCGGCGGGTCACCAGGGCCAGCGACTGGGTGGTGACGACGGCGATCTCCGCCAGCATCACGGCGAGCGCGGCGCCGGGCACCGCGTAGCGGGGAGCCAGCAGCGCCATCCCGGCGGAGGCCACGACGATGCTGATCGTCGTCGAGAGGGCCATCCAGCCGCTCATCTTCAGCGGCACGAGGTGGTGGAACCCCAGCGTCGTGCCCAGTGCCACGCACACGATGGAGACCGCGGCGAAGACCACCGCGACGTCGGGGACCTCGATCTTCGCGGCGAAGAGCACCCGCAGCAGCAGGTGCGCGGTCACGAGGAATCCGGCGGCCAGCAGCACCCCGACGCCGGTGGTGATCGCGAACGCCGTCCGCCGCCGCTGGGCCGGGTGATCGGTGGGCTCGGAGACCCATCCCTGGAACGCCAGCCCGACCGGGTTGAGCGCGAAGACCACGAACTTGGTGACCCGGTCGAGGGCGGCGTAGGCGGCGACCACGCCCGGGGCCACCGCGGCCAGCAGCGCCATCGGCAGGATGGTGTTGAGCGCGGCCTGCACCGACACCCCCACGGCCGCCCACTGCTGGCGGACCACGCGCGCCGTCGTCCGCAGCGGGGCCAGCTCGGTCCGCTGCCCGTATCGGGCCGTGACCGCGACCGCCATGACGGTGTACGCGACGATCAGCGCAGCGGGGTAGAGCCAGGCCTCCGGGCGCCAGGCCACGAGCAGCGCGGCCGCGGCGGTGGCCACGACGCGGGGCACGGTGTCGTACCGGGCGATGGCGCCGGGCCGCCCGGTGCCCACGAAGAACCAGGCCGCGGACAGCCCCAGCATCGCCGAGGCGAGCGCCATCAGCCCCGCCTCCAGCCGGGCGGAGGACGGCGCCAGGACCGCGGCCAGCGCCGTCGCGGCGGGCGCCGCCACGGTGAAGACGGTGAGCCGGGAGATCAGGCTCTCGGTGTACAGCTCCCGCTGCCGGCCGGGGGCCTCGGCCACGAGGGACGGGCCCACGACCGTCCAGCCCAGCAGCACCAGCGTGGACGCCCCGGTACCGATCGACTGCCCGATGGCGATCCCCGCCCACGCCTCGGTGCCGACGTAGCCGAGCAGGACCGGCAGCACGAGGAACGGCGCGATCGCCGAGATCAGTGGCAGCCCCAGGAAGCCGGCCAGTCGCCGGACCGGGATCGCGCGGAACCGGTCGAGCCGGGTGACCGGTGCGTCGGCCTCGCCCTGCACGCCGGTGGTCATCCGGTCAGGGCCGGCGAGCCGGGCGCGGGCAGGCTGGGCTTGCGGCCGGTCAGCAGCGCCCGGGCCGAGTCGCGGATCCCGCGCAGGTGCTTGCCGCGGTGCGCGCTGCCGATCAGGGACAGCGGGGTGCGCACCAGCAGCGCGGCGAGGCACAGCGCGCGGGCCAGGAACGGCCGCACCCCGAGCAGTTCGAGGTAGACGAACGCGGACCAGGTGATCACCGGCAGCACGACGTCGACGCGCGAGCGGGTGCTCGCCGCGATCAGGTGGTGCACGTCGAGGTCGTGGCTGTCGAGCCGGACTCCGGAGGCCTGGGCCACCCGGCCGAACCACGCGTCCTCGTAGCAGAACGGCAGCGACTCCTCCAGGCCGGCGACGGCCTCCCACAGAGGGGCGCTGATCGCCACGAGGCTCAGCGGCGCGTACAGGCGCGGGTCGTCGGGGGACTGCGTCGCGGTGTCCGGGAGGCCGCCGAGGCCGAACGCGATCTGCTCGATCATCGAGAGGTTCGCGAAGACCCCGGCCGGACCCGGAATCCGCCGCCAGGGCAGCTCCCGGGCGAGGCGGATCAGCCGGTGCTCCTCGGCGGTCTCGCCGGCCAGGAACTCCGCCATCCGCACGAAGGTGTCGGCCTCGTAGTCCATGTCGTCGTTGGCGACGACCAGCCAGCGGAACTCCCCGCCGGCCGCGGCGCCCTGGTTGATGCTCACCGCGAAGCCGGCGTTCGTCCCGGGGACCACGACGTCGGGCCACTCGGCGGCCAGCGCCTGCACCGAGGCGTGGTTGGCGACGAGGACCGCGCGCAGGTCGGCGCCCTTCGCCATCGCCGCGGACACGGCGGCGCAGAAGCGCGCGGCGTGGGCCTCCGTGACGCTGGGGCAGACGACGAGGACGTTGATCACGAAGGACTCCCGGCAGAGGTGCGGACGGCGGGGGCGGCGTCCGGGACCGCCCGTGCCGGCCGGAGCAGGTCGAGGTCGGCCGCTGCCCAGCCGGACAGGCCGAGCGCGACGCCGGTGAGGATCGATCCGGGCCCGCCCAGGTCGCCGGTCACCATCGCGACGAGCTCGTAGGCGAGCACGCCGACGCCCATGAGCGTGACCGTCGTCGACAGGTCCGACCGCGGCCGTGCCGCGCGGGCCAGCCCGCGGGCCAGCAGGACGGCGAGCACGGTGACGAACACGAGCAGCGCGAGCAGGCCCTGCTCGCCGGCGATCAGCAGGTAGAGGCTGTGCGGCGACTTGAGCTCCACCCGCTCGAAGGTCGAGCCGAACGAGATGTCGCTGGAGCCGAGCAGGCTGAAGTCGGCGTAGGCGTCGCGGAAGTCGGGGAACGCCCGCGGCCCGACGCCGGTGAACGGGTGGTCCAGCGCCATCTGCAGCGCGCCCCGCCACAGCGCCTCGCGGTCGAGCAGCGACTGGTCGGGTGCGGAGTCCGCGGACAGCAGGCTCTCCAGCCGGGTGCCGATCGCCGATCCGCTCGAGACCAGCGGCGGAACGATCAGGGCCGCGGCCAGCGCCGCGGCACCGACGGTCGCCAGCAGCCGGACCGGCCGGCCCCGGCTGACCACCACGACGGTGGCCAGCGCCATCGCCACCCACGCCCCGCGGCTCAGGGTCGCCGCGTTGGCCACGACGAAGAACACCGCGCCGGCCGCGCCCCACCAGCGCCCGGCACCCCGCCGGACGACGGCCACCGCCAGGCAGATGACGTAGCTCATCGCCGTGAGGTGCGACAGCGTGCCGATGTTGTAGGCCCCGAACGTGCCCACGGCGCGGATGCTCTCCTCACCGATCCCGGCGCCGGTGCCCGTCGCGTACTGGAACAGCCCGAGCAGCCCCTCGACCAGCCCCAGCCCCAGCAGCGACCCGACCACGACGACGGCGTCCGCGCGGGTGCGCAGCGCCACCATCACCGCGACCGGGGCGAACAGGAACAGCTCGACGAAGCGGATGCCGCCGACGAGGTTCTGCGGGAAGTTCGTGGCGAGTGCCGCCGCGACCAGGCTCATCAGCGCGATGGCGAAGAACCCGAGCGCCGGGACGCTGCGGACCATGCGCAGCCGCTCGGACCGCAGGATCTGGCGGACGGCGCACAGCGCGGCGACGACGATCGCCAGGTCGCTGGGGCTGACCGCCGCGGTGGCGGAGGCGTCCTCGGCCGGGGCGAGCGCCAGGAGCAGCACCGCGGCCGCCACCCACGTGCCCGGCCGGGCCAGGACGGCGGGGACGTCGGACAGGCGGAAGGACCGGCGGGGCGCCGCCGTCTGCAGAACAACCATCACCCACCTGGCCAAGAAGTCGGCGTCGTCGCGGGAGGCGCCCTCGGGTCAGGTGCGCGCGTCGACTCGCCGAGGAGCCGTTTCGCCGCCTCGATGCGGTGCTGTCGCAGGCAGTCTGCCAGCCGGTCGGCGACCTGTCCCGTGCGGAGCACTCCGGGGCGACCTCGGTCACTCGTTGGTGTGGTGGGCCGACAACTCCCAGGTCGGCTACCTACCATCGCGGCGTGGCGAGCAAGGCGAACACCGACATCGCGCCGACGGCCCCGACCGCGGGGGGCACGGCGACGGCTGCCGCGCGCCCTGCCCCGGCCCCTGACGCGGAGCCCCCGGCACGCAGCCCCGCCGTGGTCCCCCGCCGGCGCAGCCGGGCATGGGTGTGGCTGATCGTGCTGCCGCTGCTCGGCGCGGCCCTGTTCGGCGGGGCGGCGTTCGCGGTCGGCGCCACCACGCCGCCCACCTACACCGCCGACGCGCTGGTCGCGGTGCTGCCGGACGACCCGGCGGACGAGGTGTCGATCCCGGTGGCCGGCATCTGGACCGAGGTCGGCAGCTCCGACGCCGTCCTCCTGCAGGCGGCCGGCGACCTGGGCGTCAGCGGCGAGACGCTGGCCTCCGCCGTCACCCTGACGCAGGCCCCCAACGCCCCGGTGATCACGGTCACCGCGGTCACGGAGGACCCCGACCGGTCCGCGGACTGGGCGAACGCGGTCGCCGCGCAGCTGCTCGCCGAGGACGACCGCAGCCCGGTGCCCGGCTACGGGCTCCGGCAGGTCGCCGACGCGGTCGCCCCGGCCGAGGGGGCCGCCCTGGTGACCCCGCTCATCGTGGCCGCGGCCGCGGCGGTCGGCGCCGTCGTCGGCCTGGTCGTCGCGCAGGGCATCGTCCGGCGCCGGCGCTCGCGATCGGCCGGGCGCTGAGCACGGGCACGGCGACGGTGGACCGGGAGACGGCTGCCGCCGATCCGGTCGACGCGCCGCCGCTCCGCGGCGGCCTGCCCGGCGTCCGGCTGCTGCTCCGGCGCAGCTGGTGGGTCGCCGTCGGGATCGTCCTCGGCCTGGTCGCCGGGTTCGGCGCCGGCCGGGTGGTGGAGCCGGTGTACCGGTCGACGGCCATCCTCACCGTCTCCTCCTCGACCGCCACCGACCCGGTCAACGTGTCGCGCGCGGCACAGGCGCTGGCCCGCCTGGCGACCGAGCCGGGCGTGGTGGGCGAGCCGCTGCGCGACGCCGGGCTGGACGACGCGGCGGCCGACCCGCAGCAGTTCGTGCGGGTCATCGCCGCGCCCGACGCCCCCATCATCAGCGTGACGGGCAGCGCGACCGACGGTGAGACGGCGCAGCGGATCGCCGCCGCGGTGGCCGACGCGCTGACCGACGTGGGGCCGTTCCCGCCGTTCGACGCCACCGTGGTGGCCGAGCCGACGGTGCCCGGCACCGCGACCACCCCGGCGTGGGCGGTGCCCGCGGGCGGAGCCGGCGTGGGCGTCGTCCTGGCCGTCGTCCTGGCCGCGACGGTGCCCGCACGGGCGCGCGGGCGCCGGGACGCGTGAGTGCTCCACGGGGTCCGCGCGCCCGGCCGACCGGCCCGGGCCGATCCGCGGGTAGGGTCGCGGCCGTCGAGAGGCCCGCCACCTGGGCGGATCCCCTGGAACCGGCGACCGGCCGCGGAGCTGGAGGTGCGCATGCGGGCGAGCGGGGAGCCCGACCGCGCGTGCGCCGACCCGACGCGGCAGCGGACCCCGGGCTGATGGGCGCCCACACAGCAGCGCCCCGCCGCCGTCGCGGCCGGTGGGTGGCCGCCGCCCTCGCCGTCGCGGTGGCCGGCGGGGCCGCCGCCGTGGTGGCCACCGCGGGCAGCGGCGACGACGAGCTCGCTCCCACGCCGCCCCAGGACGGCGCGAACGTCATGGTGCTGCCGGTCAGCCCGGTCGGCGGGCAGGTCGCCTCCGGGCTGCAGACCCCCGAGAGCGCGGTCGCCGAGGTGGACGCCGCCGTCGACTTCGGGGCCACCGGCATCCGGGTGACCGCCGACATGAGCTGGCTGTGCCCGACCCGGCAGTGCACCACCGCGCCCCTCGAGCCGCTGGTCGAGCGGGCCCGGGAGCGGGGGCTGCGGGTGTACCTGCACGTCAACAGCACGCCGTCCTGGATCGACGACCGCGGCACCTGGTACGGCCCGACCGGCGAGGGCGCCGAGGAGTGGGCCGGGCTGTTCGCCCAGATGGTGGCGCGGTTCGGCACCGAGATCGAGGGCTACGAGGTCTGGAACGAGCCGAACCTCGTCGACGCGTGGGAGCAGGGGCCGGACCCCGGCCAGTACGCCGACCTGCTCAAGGCCGTGTGGACGGCCGTCCAGGACGTCGACCCCGACGTGACCCTCATCGGCGGCGTCCTCAGCAACAACGACCTCGGCTACATGCACGCGCTCAGCCAGGCCCTGGCCGAGCGCGGCGGCAACGCCGAGAACGGGTTCTTCTACGACCAGCTCGGCGTCCACCCCTACGCGGGTGAGCAGGGCGCGGGCTATGACCCGCGGGTCGTCTCGGGCCAGCACGACGTGACCACGCAGTTCGGCGTCAAGGACATGACCTTCCTCGGCCTGGACCGCCTGCGCGAGCAGGTCCACGCCGACGAGGGCATCTGGCGCGACGTGGTGATCGGCGAGTTCGGCTACGACACCACGCCGGGCAACTGGTACTACGTGGCCGAGCCGGAGCGCTCGGAGTACCTGTCGGAGGCGCTCCGGCAGGCCGCCTCCTGGAGCTGGGTCCGCGCCTTCACCGTCTACTCCGGTGAGGGCTTCGCCGTCGAGGGCACGCCCAGCGAGGACGCGCTCCGCCGGACGACGGCGACGCTCCGGAACTGATCACACGGACGGCGGACGCGACGCCGTCTGCACCGGGCGCCCGAACGGGTGATCCGTCCTGCCGGGCGCCGTCGATCCCCGCCACTCCGGGGCAGGGTGACAGAGACGTCCGTTCGCTGCGGCGACGGCTTGCGTGGAGGAGGGTTCGTTGACCGACACAGCCTCGGCCGAGCGGCCGGTGGCGGGGGCGAGGCTGAGCACCGAGATCGTCCGGGACCAGGCCGCATTCGACGCCCTGGCGGCGGACTGGGCGGCACTGCACGCCGCGTCCCCGACGGCGACGCCGTTCCAGTCCCACGCGTGGCTCGCGGCGTGGGCCCGCGTCTACTGCCGGCCCGGCCGGCTGCGCGTGGCCCTGGTGCGCGACGGCGGCCGGCTCGTGGCGGCGGCGCCGCTGCACCTGGTCCGCCGCGGGCCGTGGCCGATCCTCGCGCCGCTGGGCGGGCGGTTGAGCGACTTCACAGACGTGCTCGTCGCCGGTGGCGCCGAGTCGGCGATCCGGACGCTGACCGGCGCGCTGCTCGACGAGCCGGGGTGGTGCCTGGTCGACCTGCCGCAGGTGCAGCCGCGCGGCGCTGCGCTGCGCTGGGCCGCCGACTGGCCGGGCCGGGTCACCCGCCGCCGGTCCGACACGGTGCTGGAGCTGCCCGCCCTCCCGCTGCCGGAGCTGCTCGCCCGCGTGCCCAGCAAGACCGCCAACGTGCTCCGCCGCAAGCTGCGCAAACTCGACGCCAGCGGCGTGGAGGCGACGACGCTGCCGGTGGAGGAGGTCGCTGACGCCGTCGCCACGCTGCTTCGCCTGCACGCGGAGCAGTGGACCGGGCGGGGGATCGACCCCGAGCACCTGAGTGACCGGTTCGCCGCGCACCTCACCGAGGCGGTTCCGCGGATGGTCGCCGACGGCTCGGCTGTCGTGGTGGTCTACAGCCTCGGCGGCGAGGTCCTCGGCTGCCAGCTCGACGTCCTGTCCCACGATCTCCTCGGCTACTACCTCGCCGGGATCTCGCCGCGGCTGAAGGGGCTGATCGACGTCGCGTCGTTGCAGGTGAGCCACGACCTGGAGCTCGCGCGGGCCGCCGGTCTGCCGCGGTATTCGATGCTTCGCGGCACCGAGGACTACAAGCTGCGCTGGCGTCCCGAGACGGTTCCCAACGAGCGGCTGCTGCTCAGCCGGCCTGGTTCCCCCGGTGCGTGGCCTTACCTGCATGCGGTCGACGGGCGGGCGGCCGCGCTGCGGATCGCCCGGCAGCGGGCGCCCTGGCTGCGCCAGGTCCGCGACCGGCTGTCACCCGGGCGTCCGGCGTGACCGGCCGGGAGGCGCGCCTGCTCACCGGCGCCGAGGAGGTGCTCGCCTCGGCACCCGGCTGGGACCGGCTGCCCGCCCCGACCGGCCCGGTCGGCAGCAGCGCCTGGGTGCGGGCGTGGCTGGCCGTGTACGGCGGCGACCACCGCCTGGCGGTCGCCGTGAGCGGGGACGCCGCAGCGCCCGACGCCGTCGTCCCCCTGGTGCGGTCCCGACGCCGGCCGTGGTTCCTGGAGACGCTCGGCGTGCGCGAGATGCTGGAGCCGACCGATGCCCGGTTCGCCGACGAGGCGGCGCTGGCGCCGGTGGCCGACGTCCTCGCCCGTCGCCGGCTGCCGCTGCGCCTGAAGCGGCTGCCCGCCGACTCGCCGCTGCTGCCCGCCCTGCGCCGCAGTTGCCGCGGCCGGGCGCTCGTGCTGGCCCGCCCGACCAAGGGCACCCCGACGATCGCGCTCGAGGAGAGCTGGCAGGCCCCGGAGTCGCACTTCAGCGCCAAGCGCCGGCAGGACTTCCGGGCGGCCCGGCGGCGCGCTTCGACGTTCGGCGAGGTGGAGCTCAGCGTCGAGGAACCCGCGACACCGGAGGGTGCCGAGCGGCTGTTCGAGGAGTTCGTGACGGTCGAGGCGGCCGGCTGGAAGACCCGCGCCGGCACCTCGCTGGCCGCGCAGCCCCGGCTGCGGGAGTACTACCGGCGCTACAGCCGGCTGGCGGCCGAGGAGAAGGCGATCCGCTTCGCCGTCCTGCGCATCGACGGCCGGCCGGTGGCCATGCAGCTGGGTGCCGAGTACGGCGGCCGGTACAGCGTCTTCAAGATCGGCTACGTCGAGGAGTTCGCCCGCTGCTCCCCGGGCACGCTGCTCATGCTGCACACCGTCGCCTGGGCCGCCGGGCGCGGCCTCGAGTCGTTCGAGCTGCTGGGCGTCGAGGAGCCGTGGACGGCGATGTGGTCGACGTCGGTGCGCCCGTGTGTCGAGGTGCACGCCTACCCGCTCTCGCTCTGGAGCCTGCCGGCGGCCGCGGCCGTGGCTGCCGAGCTGTCGCCCCGGGTCGCCCGCGCCGTGGCCGCCCGCCTGCGCCGCCTGCGCGGTCGCCCGGAGGAGGCGTGACCGCCGTCGTCCGCCGGGTGCTGCTCGCGCTCCTGTCGCCGGTGATCCGGCGGGCCGGGCGGGCCTTCATGGCCGGGCCCACCCGCAGGCACGCGCTCGACGTGGCCGGCCGCCTGGTGGCCTGCGGGTTCGCGGTCACCGTCGCCTTCTGGAACGCCCCCGAGGAGGCGCGCGCGACGGTCGAGGCCGAGCTGCGCGCCTGCATCGCCGAGCTGGCCGGCTGGCCGGGGCGGCCGCAGGTGGCGGTCAAGGCGCCGGTGCTGGGCTTCGATCCGGACGCGGTCGCCCGCCTCGCCGAGGCCGCCCGTGCCGCCGGCGTGGGCCTGGTGTTCGACTCGCACGCGCCGGAGGACGCCGACCGGACGCTGCAGCTGGCGCGGGCGGCCCGCGACCTGGGCGCGGACGCCGGGGTCGCCCTGCCCGCGCGCTGGGCCCGGAGCGCGGCGGACGCCGCGGCCCTCGACGGCCTGTCGGCGCGCGTGGTCAAGGGCCAGTGGGCCGACAGCACGCCCGGCGGGGGCGCGCAGGGGGAGGAGTCGATGCGCGCGGCCTACGCGGACCTGGTGGCGCGGCTGACCGCCGGCGGCACGCCCGTGGGTCTCGCCGGGCACGACGCGGTCCTGCTCGGCCGGGTGCTGGACGGGGGTCCGTCCTCGGCCGAGGTCGAGCTGCTCCTCGGGCTGCCGGCCGCGGCGCTGCTGCGGCTGGCCGCGCAGCGCCGCGCCCCGGTGCGCTTCTACGTCGCGTACGGGACGCCGGGCCTGGCCTTCAAGCTGTCGTCCGCGCTGCGCCGGCCCCGCCTGGCGGTGACCCTGGCCCGCGGGGTGCTGCTGGGTGCGCACAACCGCCGGCGGCGGCTCCGCGAGGCGCTGTCGGCCGCCCCGGCGGTCAGCTCGCCGTCCAGCTGAGCAGCTCGTCGGCCGTCCAGGTGTTGACCACCTTCTCGGGGTCGACGCCGCACTCGACGGCGCGCTCGCAGCCGTTGCCCTGCCAGTCCAGCTGACCGGGCGCGTGCGCGTCGGTGTCGATCGCGAACTCGCAGCCGGTCTCGACGGCCAGGCGCAGCAGCCGGCGCGGCGGGTCCAGCCGCTCCGGGCGGGAGTTGATCTCGACCGCGGTGCCGAACTCGACGCAGGCGGCGAACACGGCCTCGGCGTCGAACTGCGACTCCGGCCGCGGCCGCTGGGTGCCGTTGCGCTGCCGGCGTCCGATCACCAGCCGGCCGGTGCAGTGCCCGAGGACGTCGGTGTGCGGGTCGGCGATGGCCCGGATCATGCGTTCGGTCATGCTCGCGGCGTCGGCGCGCAGGTCGGAGTGCACGCTGGCCACGACGACGTCGAGCCGGCCGAGCAGCTCGTCGGTCTGGTCCAGCGAGCCGTCGACGTTGATGTCCACCTCGATGCCGGTGAGGATCCGGAACGGCGCCAGCTCCTCGTTCAGCGCGGCGACGACGTCCAGCTGCCGCTCCAGCCGCTCCGGCGTCAGCCCGTTGGCGACGGTCAGCCGGGGGGAGTGGTCGGTCAGCGCCAGGTACTCGTGGCCGAGAGCGATCGCCGCCTCCGCCATCTCGCGGATCGGGCTGCCGCCGTCGGACCAGTCCGAGTGCGTGTGCAGATCACCGCGCAGCATCGCCCGGAACTCGGCGACGTCGTCGGCGAGCGGGACGAGGTCGGCGAACTTCTCCTCGAGCCCGGTGAGGTAGTCCGGCACCTGGCCCTTGGCGGCCTGGACGATGACCGCCGCCGTCTTCGGGCCGATGCCCTTGAGGTCCTTGAGGGTGTTCGTGCGGATCCGCCGTTCCAGTTCGGCGTCGTCCATCGCGTCGACGACGGCGGCCGCGGACCGGAACGCCTGCACCCGGTAGCTGGGCTCGCGGGCGCGCTCCAGGAGGAAGGCGATCCTCCGGAGCGCGCCCGCGGGGTCGGGAGCGGTCAGGAGGTGACCTTCTTCGCCTGCTTCTTGGCCTCCTTGCGGGCGGCCTTGGCCTGCTTGGCGGCCTTCTTCTGCACCTTCGCGGCCTTCTTCTGGGCCTTGGTCAGCTGCTTCTCGGTGACGTCGGCGGTCCTGCGGGCGGCGCGCCGGGCCCGCCAGCCGACCGACGGCTTGCCCTCGGTGTCGACGGCGGCGATCAGCAGCCCGCCGAGCAGGCCGAGGTTCTTCAGGAAGTGGATGAGCTGGCCGGTCCGCTCGGCGCCGTCCTTCTCCCAGAACCGGTGCCCGGCGAGGGTGGTCGGGACGACGCTCACCGCCAGGGCCGTAGCCGAGAGCCGGGGGAGCCGGCCCAGCGCGAGCAGCGAGCCGGCGGCGACGTGCACGCCGGCGTTGGCCTTGACCCACTGCTCGACGTCCCGGGGGACCTGCACGGGCAGTTGCTTGTCCGCCGTCTCGGTCACCTTCTCGACGACCGGTCGCGCGCCGGCCACCCGGCTCTGCGGATTGCGCAGGGTCTCGATGCCGCCGTAGACGAACGAGGCGGCGAGCAGCGGCCGGGCGATCCGGCGGACCAACATGGTGGACCTTCTTCCCTCGGTGGAGCTCATGATCGTCGCCGACCCTGCTTCCCAGCACCCGCCCGCGACAATCCCCTGGTGGCGACCGTAGCGGCGGGGGCTACCCCCTGCTGTCGCCTCAGGATCCGTAGACCGCGTCCACCCGCGCGGCGACGGCGGTCATGCCGAGGGGGCGCAGCTCGTCGGGGCACGCACGGGTCGCGGGCGGCGCCGCGAGGGCCTTGTCGACGAGGCGGGGGAGCTCCGCGTCGTCGTCGGGCAGGGGGACGGCGGCCGGCGGCGGCGCGGCCAGCTCGTCGAGGCCGGGGCAGCGCCGGTACAGGACGGGCAGCCCGGCGGCGAGGCCCTCCAGGACGGCGAGGCCGAACGTCTCGTAGCGGGACGGCGAGACCAGCAGGTCCATCGCGGAGAGATGCGGCGCGATCGGCTGCTCGCCGACGAGGTGCACGTTCTCCGTGACGCCGAGGTCGGCGGCCAGCCGCTCGAGCGTCTCCCGCTCGGCGCCCTCGCCGACCACCAGCAGGTGCCGGCCGCCGCGCAGCTGCTCGGCCAGGGCCCGCAGCAGGACGTCGAACCGCTTGCCGGGGTGCAGCCGGCCGACCGCGCCGATGACCGCGGCGTCCGCGGGGATGCCGAGGCCGGCGCGCACCGCCGCCCGCGCGTCGGCGTCGAAGGCCAGCGCGGCGAGGTCCAGCCCGTTCGGGACCGTGACCACGCGCTCGGGCGCGATGCCCCAGCGCAGCAGGTTGGCCCGGACGGCGTCGGAGACGGCGATCGTCACCCGGCCCAGCCGCTCGCCGGCGCGGTAGAGCAGCCGCACGCCGCGGGTGGCCGGCCGGCCCTCCAGCTGGTCGTCGAGCAGCGAGTGCTCGGTGGCGACGACGTTGCGGATGCCGGCCAGCCGGGCGGCGAGCCGGCCGTAGAGGCACGCCCGGTAGAGGTGGGTGTGGACGACGTCGTAGTTCCCGCGGCGCATGAGCGCGGCGAGCCGCAGGACCGCGCCGAGCTCCTTGTTGCTGCGCATGCCCAGGTCGGTGACCCGAACGCCGTCCGCGCGCAGCTGCGCCGCGACCGACCCGGCGTTGTACAGCGCGACCACCTCGGCGTCGTGCCGGCTGTGCGCGATCAGCAGCCGCAGCTGCGTCTCCGCGCCGCCCGCGGCCAGGCCGGTGATCACGTGCAGCACCTTCACGCCGGCATCCTCCCAGCCGGCCCCGCCGTCCCGGCCGGGTCACGGGGGCGGGGCCTCCGAACGGGGGACACGGGCGTCCGCCCGTACCCGGCGTGCTCACGGATCCGGGATGGCGCGGTCACGCATCCGGATCGACCGGCCGTCGGGTGGGGGCAGAGCCGGACCGCTCCGTCACGAAATGTTGCCTCGTTCACCGAGCGGAGGTTGGCTGCCCACCGCAGGCTGACAGCACGCGCACAGACAGCGCCTGAGACAAGGGACCCCGCCCATGTCCGACAGCAGGCCGATCCCCACCCCTCTTCGCCGCGGTGTCGTCGTCCCCGTGCTGGCGCTGTTGCTCGTCGTGCTGAGCACGACCGCGGCGCGGGCGGTGGTCGATCCCTCGACCGTCGTCCCGACACTGACCTTCGCGCCGTGCGGCACCACCGCGGAGGGGACGGCGGCGGGCGTGGAGTGCGCCACGGCCGGCCTGCCGCTCGACTACGACGATCCCGGCGGCGCGCAGGTGCAGATCGCCGTCGCCCGGGTGCCGGCCGTCGACCAGGCCAACCGGATCGGCTCGCTGTTCTTCAACTTCGGCGGGCCCGGCGCGTCGTCCGTGGACTTCCTGCAGGCAGCGGGCGCGGGCTTCCTGGCCACGCTCAACCAGCGCTTCGACCTCGTCGCCTTCGACCCGCGCGGTGTCGGGCAGAGCACGCCGTCCATCGACTGCCGCGTCGACCAGGAGGCGATCGGCCTGGCCTCGCAGCCGTTCCCGACCCCGCTGGACATCGACGTCCCGGCCTTCGTGGCGAAGTCGCAGGCCTACGTCGACGCCTGCCTGGCCACGAACGGCGAGATCCTCGCGCACGTCTCGACGGCGAACGTGGCCCGCGACCTCGACGCGCTGCGCGCGGCCGTGGGTGACCCGCAGCTGACCTACCTCGGGTTCTCCTACGGCACGTTCCTGGGCAGCACCTACGCCACGCTCTTCCCCGACCGCTACCGCGCGCTGGTCCTCGACGGCGCCGTCGACCCGCAGGAGTGGATCCACGACACGTCGGCGCTGGGCTTCGAGCAGACCGAAGGGTTCGAGCGGGCGTTCTCCCACTTCCTCGAGGCGTGCGCAGCCGACCAGGTCGCGTGCTCCGGCTTCGGCGGGGCCGACCCGCGGCTGGCGTACGACAACCTGGTCGAGGCGGCGGAGGCCAACCCGATCCCGGCGCCCAACTACGCACCCGACCCGCGGCCGGTCGACGGCGACGACATCCGCGCCGTCACGGTGATCGCGATGTACGCCAAGCAGTTCTGGGGCGACCTCGCCGCGATCCTGGCGCAGACCGCGGCCGGCGACGGCTCGGCGATGCGCGCGGCCGTCGACGAGGCGTTCTACGGGCGCCTGCCGGACGGCACCTTCGACCCCGGCTCCGACCGCTTCTTCACGATCGCCGGCTCCGAGCAGGAGTTCCTCGGGGACGTCGACTTCTACCTCGACCAGGGAGCCGACTCCTGGGCGACGTTCCAGCACTTCTGGTGGAACACCGGCTACCCGGACGTGAGCTTCTCCCTGTGGCCGGTGCACGACGGGGACGCCTTCGGCGGCCCGTGGACCGTGCCGGGCGGCTCGCCGACGCCGCTGGTCATCGGCAACACCTACGACCCGGCGACGCCGTACCAGTGGGCCCAGCAGCTGACCGCCCAGCTCGGCAACGCCCGGCTGCTGACGATGGACGGCGACGGGCACACCGCCTACGGCGGCAACTCGGCCTGCATCGACACCGCCACGGAGGCCTACCTGGTCGACCTCACGCTGCCGGCGCCCGGCACCGTGTGCAGCCAGGACGTGCCCTTCGCGGCGCCGACCCCGGTGCCGGCGGCGGGGGCGACCGCCACCTCTGCCTCCACCTCCGTCCTCGGGGTCCAGGGGCGGTTCACCCTCCCCCTCGCCAGCCGGAACTAGCGGTAGTGGCGCAGCCCACGTCCCGGTAGCGGGCTGCGCCCCGGATGATCGAGCGATGCAGACCGACGCGCCGCCGGGACGGCGCCGGGGCTGGTGGGTCCACGGCTCGGCGCTGGCGCTCGTCGGTCTGTTCGGTGCCGGCTTCCTCGTGCGGATCCGCTGTGCCGCCTTCGGCCGGTGCGGCGGGCCGGCGGCGCGGCTGCTCGACCTCGAGGCCCTGGGCGGCCTGCCGCGGCTGGTGACGACGGCGATGTTCGTCGCCACCGCCGTCCTCGCCTGGGGGACGGCGCGCCGGGCCGCCGGCCGCCACCGGCTCTGGTGGACGGCGATCGCCGCGGCCGGGGCCGTCCTCGCGCTGCTGAAGTTGGTCAGCGCCCACTCGGTGGCCAAGGCCGACTCCGCCGTGCTCACGCTGGTGGGCAGCGTCGGGCTCGCCGTCGCCGCGCTGGTGCTGCTGTGGGTGCTCGGGCGGCGCTGGGGCGTGGCGGCCACCGGGCCGGTGGTCGGCGCGCTGGCGCTCTACGCCGGGGCGGCGATCGGGCTGGACGCGGTCACCTTTCTCGCCGCCGCCGTCCAGACCTCCGCCGGTGCGTTGACCCATGCCGCGAGCACGTTCGTCGAGGAGCTGGGTGAGGCGCTGTCGGCGTTGGTGCTGGTCGTGACCGTGCGCCGGCGGGGTCAGTCGGTGCGGCAGCAGTAGGCCGTGAGACCGTCGCCTTGGGCAGCGACTGATCGCGGGAAGGGCGGCAGCGTGGAGGACATCAGGGTCGAGCCGCTGGCCGACTCGAGCGACGACCGTGGGATCAGCTTCTCGGTCGTCCAGGAGCAGTTGTCTGCGATCGGACCGGTCCAGGACCTGCACATCGCAGCGATCAAGCCAGGGCACGTCCGGGGTAACCACTACCACTCGCGACGAGGCGAGCTCATCGCCGTCATCTACCGGGACGCCTGGTCGTTGCACTGGGATACCGGCCCCGGGACGGATCGCCGCGAGAACCGCTACACGGGGACCGGGGCGGTCGCTGTCATCCCCCCACTGAACTGGTCGCACGCCGTGCGGAACGACGGCCGAGAAGATCTCTGGATCGTGTCCGCAAGCGACGCGCCCTACGACCGCCACGATTCGGATCCCGAATCGCGGGACGCGATTCCGCGCCTCGTGGCGCGGTGAGGGCTACGTGGTGGCGTCCTTCCGCACTTTCTGCCACGTCAGCGAGTACGGGGTGGAGGGATACGCAAACCTGCACCGGATGATCGCGGTCAGCTCGCCGCTCGTACTGTGGGCCCCGTCGAGCGCATTTCTAGCGCAGCCCTCCTGCCGAGTGCCCCCTCACGACTTCCTCGATTACGTCGACCGGGGCCTGATCAAGGTCATCGGCCGCGAGCACTGGCTGCTCGGGCGCGAGCAGCGGAGAGACGCGTCCTGGGTTGGGGCGAGCTGGGACGACTACCTCGACAAGGCGCTGCGGACGATGGCGGTCGGCGACCAGTTCTGTCCCGTTTCCGAGCGTCGGGTCATCATCGCGGAGCCCGAGGGAGGGAAGGAGTTCGCTGAGAGGGAACTCGAGGAAAACGGCAGGCTGGTCGAGCTGATCACGGCCATGGTCACTGACGCCGAGCGGCGCGCCGAGATCCCCGTGGGCGTGCTGGAGGCAGCCGACAAGCTCACAGGCAGGCCTGACACGCTCGCATTTCAAGTGCTGCGCGATGCGTACAACCACGTCAATGCGGTCGCCGAGGCGCAGTCGCAGGCGCCGTTCCTCTTGCAGCCGCGGGAGAGCCGCTTCGTCACGCTCATGGCGGAGTTGACCCAGGATCGGCTCGGGAGCGCCATTCCACGCACGCCTTCTATCGGCCGGACGCTGTCCGATGCGGAGCTGGCGGAGTTCACCCGCGAGATCCTGCGCCTGCTGGAGCACCTGGATGCCGCCCGGCGGACTTCGCTGCGTGACTTCATGGACGGTGAGGGCCATCGGCAGCTCGCAGGGTGGGTCGGCGAGATCTTTGCGGAACTGGTCGCGGTCGGGGCGACGGACGTGAGGGGTGCTGTCCTTCGACGTGTCCAGCACGACTTCGACAAGGGCGAACTGCAGGACGGCCCGCCGGGTGCCTTGCGTCGGGCCCTGGAGGTTGCCGGCCGCGCCTCGTTCGTGGGCGGCGTCGGCGAGGTTCTGGCCACTGGCCAACTCAGTGCTCTGGGGGCGCTGGGCCTCCTCGTGGGGCTCTTCCAGGAAGTCGGTGCCCCCATCGCAGAGCGACTCGGCTTCGTGCCGGCCTCGTACACCGGCGAGCAGTGGCCGTTCCTGTACACGTTCGGGAAGCCTGCGTCCGGTCGCGGGCACGCGGAGATGCGGTCCGTGCTGGATTCACTGGTTCCCGACTGACCGTGCGGGGGCGGGGTCAGTCGGTGCGGCAGCAGTAGACGGTGAGGTGCGCGCCCTTGCGGAAGCGGAACTCGGTCGTCGTCTCGCCGGTCTCGCCGTCGAAGGCCACCTGCTGCGGGCCCGAGCGGGAGACGACGTCGAGCGACTCCACCTGCAGCTGCTCGTAGCCGGAGCTGCGGTCGCTGATGCCGAACAGGCTGCCCAGCACCGCCCGTGTGCGGCTGAACCGCACGTCGGCGCGCAGGTACTGGACGTCGAGCAGGCCGTCCTCCAGCCGCGGACGCCAGGCCGGGGAGAGCCCGCGCGGGGTGTAGCAGCAGTTGCCGACGAACAGGATCCAGACCTTGAGCGGGCGGCCGTTCAGCACGATCGACACCGGCGTCCCGCGGCGCAGCACCTGCGCCACCGCGACCGTCATCGCCGTCCACTTGCCCATGCGCCGGGCCAAGCGGTCGCGGCGGGCGACCATCTCCGGATAGGCGCCGATGCTCGCGGTGTTGAGGAACGGCGTGCCGTTGACCTCGGCGACGTCGACCTGCACGCCCCGGCCGGAGGTCACCGCCTCGGCGGCGTCCTCGGGGGTGTCGACGCCGACGTCCCGCGCGAAGTGGTTGAGCGTGCCGGCGGGGACGACGGCCAGCGGCAGCCCGTGCTCGAGCGCCACAGCCGCGGCGGCCGCGACGCTGCCGTCGCCGCCGGCGACGCCGAGGGCCCGGGCGCCGTCGCGGGTGGCGTCCTGCAGCAGCTCGGTCACGCCGTGCTGCTCGGTGATCTCGTGGACCTGCGCGCGGGGGAGCAGCCGCAGGACGTCCTTGGCCGGGTCGTACTCGTCGGTGCCCGACCGCGGGTTGACCGCGACGACCAGGCCCTCGCCCTCGCGCAGCGCCGGGGCCTCGTGTGCGGGACGGACCCGCGCCGGCGTCTTCGGCCGGACCCGCCACCATCGCTCGCTGGCCGTGGCCACTGCGCCCCCGACGAGGAAGCCCGCGACGACGTCCCCCGGGTAGTGGACGCCGACGTGCACGCGGGAGTAGCCGACCGCGGCGGCGACCGGTGCGAGGGCCGCCCCGGCCAGGGTGTTCTCCATCGCGACGCCGGTGACGAACGCCGCCGCCGACGCCGAGTGCCCGCTGGGGAAGGACTCGGTGACCGGTGAGCGGGGGAGCTTCCGGTCGGCGCGCAGGTTGGCGATGTCCGGCCGCACCCGCCCGAACAGCCGCTTGAGGACGAGGTTGACGAGCAGGCTCGACACGCTCAGGGAGCCGACCCCGCGGAGGGCACCGCGCCGGAGCGACCCCTTCTTCAGCCCCAGCAGGACGGCGAGCACCAGCCAGAGGCGGCCGTGGTTGGCCGCGATCGAAAGCCGGCGCAGCCAGCGGTCGGCCGGCGAGGCGGGCAGCGCGCCGACGAGCGCGTGCAGGCGCGCGTCCCACGTCCGCGGGTGAGGCATGCGCGGGACGCTAGCGGAGGAGATCCGTGCGCGTTACCGCGGCGAATCTCCTCCGCTCCGGCTGCGGGCGCGGTAGGCGGCCACCGTCGAGCGGCTGGCGCAGGTGTTGGAGCAGTACCGGCGGCTGGCGTTGCGCGAGGTGTCGACGTACACGTTGTCGCAGCCCTCGGCCGAGCAGACGCCCAGCCGCTGCCACCCGTGCTGGACCACCACCTGGGACAGGCCCATCGCCACCGTCGTCGTCAGCTGCTCGAGCACCGGGGCGTCGGCGCTGGCGTAGTGCAGGTGCAGCTCGCCGTCGTGGTCGGTGGCGTAGGGCCGCGGCCGGGCCAGCGCGAGCAGCTCGTTGAGCCGGTCGATCACCTCGGGCTGCGACTCCGCGACGGCGACCGCGCGGATCAGCTGCGCCGTCTCGCGCACCTTCGCCGCGTCCCGGCCGGTCAGTTCCAGGGTGATGCCGGGCGAGAACCACTCGGCGTGGGATGTGAGAAAGGTCTCCGGGGTCCCGAGCTCGGCGTTCGCCAGATCGATGGCCAACTCGACGGCACTTGACCCGTAGGTGTCGTAGTCCATTTGACTCCCTACCCGCTGCTGGATACCGTCGAGCCTGCGTAGGTGGTGAACATCGAGTTGGCCCCTACGAATTCCTTCCCGGCAAGTTCTGCGAAACGAGCTCTACCGTGCGTGCGTACCTGACCGTCTGGCGGCTGCCCTCCGCCCCGGTGCTCCTGGTGGCCGGCTTCGCCGGCCGGTTGCCGTCCGCGATGGTGCCGCTGGCGCTGCTGCTCATGGTGCAGCAGCAGACCGGTTCCTACGCGATCGCCGGCCTGGCGTCGGCCACCCACGGCATCGCCATGGCGCTCATGGCGCCGATCCTCGGGCGGCTGGCCGACCAGCGCGGCCCGCGGCGGGTCCTGCTCGCGCAGTCGGTGGCCTACCCGGTGCTGCTCGGCCTGCTCGTCGCCGTCGTCCTCGGCGGGGCACCGGTGCAGGCGATCGTCGCCGCGTCGTTCGCGGCCGGGACGTCGACGCCGCTGGTGTCCGGCACCGTCCGGGCGCTGTGGTCACGGGTCGACCCCACCGTGCGGGGCACCGCGTACGCGCTCGACGCGACCTTCACCGAGCTCGTCTTCGTCGCCGGCCCGACGACGGTCGCCGCGCTCACCGTGCTCGCCACCCCGGCGATCGCGGTCGGCGTCGCCGGCGCGCTGGCCGTTTCCGGCGCCGTGGCGATCGCGACCTGCGGCGCGATGCGCGGCTGGGCGCCCCCGGCCGAGCGGTCCGGGGGCATGCTCTCGACGGTGCTCGCCCCGGGGATGCCGCGGGTCCTGGTCAGCGGCTCGGCGCTGATGCTCGGCTTCGGCGCGCTCGAGGTCGCCGTCCCGGCGTTCGCCGACGCGGCCGGCGCGCCCGGCATGTCCGGCGTCCTCCTGGCCGTGTGGTCGCTGGGCTCGGTCGCCGGCGGCCTGTGGTTCGGCGCCCGCGTGGTCAGCGTCTCGCTGCCCCGGCAGTACCGCTGGGGGCTGCTCGGCGTGACCATCGGCCTCGCCCCGCTGGCCACGGTGTCCAGCCCGCTGGTGCTCGGCGCCCTGCTGTTCCTCGGGGGGACGGCGATCGCCCCGACGCTGACCGTGCAGAGCTCGCTGGTCGGCTCCATCGCGCCGGCGCACGCCACCACCGAGGCGTTCACCTGGCTGTCGACGATCGCGTTCGGCGCCTCGGCGATCGGGGCCGCCGTCGGCGGGGCGCTGATCGAGACGTCGCTGGGGGTGTCCGCCTCGCTGGTGCTGGCCGCCGTCGGCGCGGCGCTGGCCGTGGCGGTGACGCTGGTGCCGGGTCGCCGTCCGTCGGTGGCGGTGGACCGTCAGCCGGTGGCCGCCTGACCGCCGAGGCGGCTGGGGGACGGCGGCGGCTCGCTGGTAACCTGCGTCGCGGTGGCCCGCTCGGGCTTCCAGGAGGCTTCGCCTAGTCCGGTCTATGGCGCCGCACTGCTAATGCGGTTTGGGTTAACCCCCATCCCGGGTTCAAATCCCGGAGCCTCCGCCCCTGCCGGGCAGCGCCGTCACGCTGCTCGGCGCGCCATCGTCCGGTCACGGACGGGGCTGACGCGCCGACCGAACGGCACTGCCCGGTCCGCGTCGCTCACGCGCCCCTTGCCGCCCGCGCCGGCCGCTCCGGATCGTCGCCCCACTCGGCCGAGTGGGGGCGGACATGACGACGCCGGACAGCGGACCACGACCGAGGGAGGCGTCCGAGGACTCCTCGGCGCTGGCCTCGGCGAGACGGGTCCTGGAGGAGTGGCCGGGCTCGCCGGTCCCGACGATCGACGTCGGCGACCTCGGCGCGCTCAGCGGCGGCGAGGGGTCCGCGTTCGCCACCGACCTGGTCCGCCGGCTGGCCACGGCGCTGGCCGAGGGCGTCCGTGATCCCGGTGAGCTGCTCGACGAGTGCGTCGCGCTGATCGAGCACCTGGTCCCCGGCGCGCATCCCGACCCGACCGCGGTGGCGGAGGCCTGGCGCGCGTTCGGTCCGGACGGGCCCGCCGCGGCGCTCGCGCCGGCCGGGGCCCGGGCGCTCGGCTGGATGCTCGGGCGCTCCGGCGACGTCTCGCTCACCGCGTGGTTCGCCGCCGACGCCACGGCGGCTCCGCTGGTCGCCGCGCTCGAGACCACCGCGACCGACGTCCGCGACTTCGCGGTCGTGGCCTCCGAGGGCCCGCGCGCGGTGGTGCTGCACGCGTCGCCGCCGTCGTTCGCGGAGCAGGGACCCGCCGAGAGCGGGGACCTGGGCTTCTCCGAGGCCATGGTGGAGGTCGCCCCGGAGGCGGCACCGGACTGGCCGGCGTCCGCGGAGGAGTCCGTCGAGGAGGGGCCCCGAACGCTCTCGCCCGCGGAGACGGGCACCCCGCCGGCCCCCGTCGTCCTGCCGCCGTCAACCCCCGCGGCGTCGCCGGTTCCGGCCCCGAGGACGCCGGCCGACGAGGCCACGCCCGAGCCGGTGGCGCGCCAGGACGGGCGGGTGTTCTACGGCGAGCTGGAGGACCACGACCGCGACCAGCCCCTCGAGGTCGGCCAGGGCTACACCGTGGCCCTGGCCATCGCCCCGGAGCCGCCCCCGGACGCCATAGCCGGCGCCTCGGTCGCGGATGCGCAGCTGTTCGCCCCCGACAGCGACCAGGCCGTCGTCGAGCTCACCGTCCAGCTCGACACCAAGGACTTCGAGGTCTCCGAGCAGAGCCGGCCGCTGCGGGTGCCGCGGACCGGGCGCTCGCTGAACAAGGCGAGGTTCGACATCGTCCCGCTGCACGAGGGGCCGGGGACGATCATCGCGACCCTGCACCGGGAGGGGAACTTCATCCACCGGCTGACGATCACCCTCCCGGTCGGGCAGCAGACGACGCAGCCGGTCGAGTTCACCTCTGTGGGCCGGCAGGTGGTCGCGGGGGAGCTGCGCGGGCCCCGGGAGCTGTCGCTCCAGCTGAGCCCGGGACGCAACGGTGGCTACACCTGCGTCGTCACGGGCCGGACGGCGCGCTACGCCGAGCTGCCGATCAAGGACGAGGAGCTCGCCGACGCCGCCGAGCAGGTCCGGGCGGCCCTCATGCAGGTCGTGAACCACCGCGAGGGCACCGGCTACCCGTTCAGCGACGGCCTCGACGTCCCCGAGGCCGCCGAGCAGTTCGCCCTGCAGACCCTCGCCTTCGCCGGAGCCGACCTGTTCCAGCGGCTCTTCTGGCACCCGGCGGCCGGCGAGGACGCGAAGAACATCGGCCGGGGCCTGCGAGAGGTCGCCCTGCAGGACGGCGCGCCGCTGAAGCTGCAGATCGTCTCGCGCGACGTCCCCGTGCCGTGGCCGCTGATCTACCTCGGCGAGGTGAAGGCCGGGGCGGAGCTGCGCTGGGAGAACTTCCTCGGCATGCGCTGCGTCATGGAGCGCATCCCGTTCGGCAACGGCTTCCCCGAGGTGGTCACCTCGATCGCCAGCGACAGCCCGGAGCTGTCGGTCAGCCTCAACCTCAACACCGCGATCGACCAGCAGATGCAGGCTCGGTTCGTCGCCGACCAGCAGGACTGGTGGCAGGCCACGTCGACCAGCCGGTCGAACCTCCGGGTCATCGGCCGCAGCCGGAAGGCCGAGGTGCTCGCCGCCCTGGCCGCGCAGGACTGCGCCGACCAGGTCTTCTACCTGTACTGCCACGCCACGGCGAAAGGGCCCCGGGACGCCGGCGGGATCCGCGCCTCCTCCGTCGAGTTCGGCGACGGCGCCCTGACCCTCGCCGACCTCTACCGCGAGGCGCCGACGGAGACGGCGCTCGCCGGCAACCCGCTGGTGTTCGTCAACGCCTGCGAGTCCTCCGAGCTCAGCCCGCTGTTCTACGACGGCTTCGTGCCCTACTTCATGGCCAAGGGCGCGCGCGGCGTCATCGGCACCGAGTGCAAGATCCCCGCCCTGTTCGCCGAGGAGTGGGCGGGGCGGTTCTTCGACCGCTTCCTCGACGCTGAGCCGCTCGGCGAGATCGTGCGCGCGCTCTGCCAGGAATTCGTCACCCAGCACCGCAACCCGCTCGGGCTCATCTACGCCGTGCACTGCGACGGGGACACCGCCGTCTCTCCGGCCCTGGTGCGCCGCGCGGGCTGACCGCGAGGAGGAGAGCCATGCCGCTGCGCCGGGTCCCCGACCGGGATCTCACCTATCACCTGCTGGCGTTCGACGACGACGGCCGCGAGCGCCGGGAGGACGACGGCCGATACAGCGAGCGGGTGCTCGACGCGGCCCGGGACGAGCCGCCGTCCGACATCTTCCTGGTCAGCCACGGCTGGATGGGCGACGTCCCGGGGGCGATCCGCCAGTACGACCGCTGGCTCCGGGTCATGTACGACCAGCGGGCCGACCGCGAGGCGGCGCACGCCCGCCGCCCGGAGTGGCGGTCGCTGGTCGTCGGGCTGCACTGGCCGAGCAAGCCGTGGGGCGACGAGCGCATCCCGGACGGGGCGCGGCTGCTGTCCGAGGCGGACGAGGAGGTCGACGAGTTCGCGGCCGAGGACGCCATGGACGACGCGGCGCTGGTCGACGCCTACGCGCGGCGCATCGCGGACACGCCCGCGGCCCGCGACGCGCTGCGGACGATCGTCTCGGCGCGGCCGGCCACCGAGGCGCAGGTCCTGCCGCCCGAGGTCGAGGCCGCCTACGGCGTCCTCTTCGCCGAGTCCGGGCTCACGACCGAGGGCGCCGGCGCTCCGCCGGGGGCCGACCAGCCGGAGTTCGCCCCCGAGCGGATCGTCGCGGACGCCCGGGCGGAGGCGGCCGAGTCGGGCCCTGCGGTGCTCGGCGGGTCCGGCGACCAGCTGCTGGACCTGGTTCGCATGCCGCTGCGCCAGCTGTCGTTCTGGAGGATGAAGGACCGGGCACGGCAGTTCGGCGAGCGGGGCGCTCACGACCTCGTGCGGCAGCTGCAGGAGGCCGCGCCGGAGGCCCGGATCCACCTGATGGGGCACAGCTTCGGGTGCATCGTCGTCTCGGCCGCCGTCGCCGGGGCTCCCGCCGACCGGTCGGTCCGCCGCCCGGTCGCCACCCTGTTCCTGGTCCAGGGCGCGCTGTCGCTCTGGGCGTTCACCGACGACATCCCGTACCAGCGCGGCACCGCCGGGTACTTCCGCCCCCTGGTCGACCAGCAGCTCGTGAGCGGCCCGCTGGTCACCACCCGCTCGCGGTTCGACACCGCCGTCGGCAAGCTCTACCCCCTCGGCGCGGGCGTCGCCCGGCAGCGCGTCCTCGGGGGAGATGACTTCCCCGAGTTCGGCGGGGTGGGGTCGTTCGGCGCGCAGGGCGTCAAGGACGCCGGCGACGCGACGATGACCGACGACCGCCAGCGCTACGACATGGCCGCCGGGAGGGTGCTCAACATCGAGGCCAGCGACGTCATCCGCAACGGCGGTGGACCGTCCGGCGCGCACAGCGACATCAGGCACCCCGCGGTCGCGCACGCCTTCTGGCAGGCCGTCCTCGTCGGCGGCTGACGGACCGCCCCGAGGCTCACGGCGACCGCCCGCTACACTGATGCTGCGCCGCTCGCGCGGTGCTGCGCCCGTAGCTCAACGGATAGAGCATCTGACTACGGATCAGAAGGTTAGGGGTTCGAGTCCCTTCGGGCGCGCGTCTGGTTGAGACAGCGCCGCGGCCCCGCTCTCGTGACGACGAGAACGGGGCCGCGCGTTCTCCGCCGCAGGTTGTGGGCGGGCGCCGTCCGGAGAACCATGGCCGGGACCCACGCCGTCTGCGAGGAGTGCTCATGGAGCCGCAGAACCAGGAGCCCGAAGGCGACTACGGCTACGACGAGGTGCACGCCGACGTCCGCCGGCCGCAGCGCACCGAGCCGTCACCGCAGCCCGAGCACCGCCGCGCCCCGGCGCATCGCAGTCCCGAGCTCGACCAGGACTACGGCTACGACGAGGCTCACTCCTTCTGAGCCCGCCGGATCGGCGCCACGGTCGGCACCGGCTCGTTGGTGAGGAAGTCGAGCACGATCGCGTTCACCAGGTGCGGCTTCTCCTGGGTGAGGAAGTGCGACGTCCCGGGGACGACGGCGAACTCCGCACCCGGGATGGCCTCGAACATGGCCACCGCGTGCTGGAGCGTCACCAGGTCGTCGTCGGAGAACATGACCAGCGACCGGGCGCGGATCTTCCCCAGCTCGGCGATGTCCACGTGCGGCTCGGTCTTCATCAGCTCGCCGATCTTCGCGACGACGGTCGGGAAGTGCGCCTCGCCGTCCGGTGAGACCTCGCCGTAGGAGGTGCCGAGGAACTGCACCACCTGGTCGACGTCGAACTCCATGTCCGGCGCGGCCTCGCCCGACTTGTCGAACCCGCCGCTGATCATGACCAGCCGGTTCACCAGGTCCGGGCGCTGGATGGCCACGAGCATGGCGACGACGGCGCCGTCGCTGTGCCCGACCAGGTCCGCCGGCCCGCCGAGCACCTGGTCGAGGAAGGCGATCGTGTCGTCGGTCATCAGCTGGTAGGTGATCGGCCCCTCGACGTCGGCCGTGTGCCCGTGCCCCCGCCGCTCGGGCGTGTACACGTGGAACCGCTCGGCCAGCGGCTTCAGGTTCGGCTCGAAGAACCGGGCGTCCACCAGGCCGCCGTGCAGCAGCACCAGCGGTGGGCCGTCGCCGTGCTCCTCGTACCAGGTGGTGACCGGACCCGTCTGCGCGTACGAAGCCATGTCCGCTCCCTCGGTCGGCCGACTGCATGGCGGGCCCGAGCCTCCCGCGCGGGAGCGCAGCGCGGAACCCGTCAGCGCAGGATCCGCCCGGCGAAGTCGCCGATCACCGCGGCGACCTGCTCCGGCGCCCGCACGGTCGCGACGTGGCCCTGCCTCGGCAGGACGACGACCGAGTCCAGCCGGGGCAGGACGGCGGCCAGCGCGTCGAGCCCCGCGCGCAGGTGGGCCGGGCTGCGCCCGCCGCCGAGGAGCAGCACCGGGACGTCGACCGCCGCGTACCGGCCGACGCCCACGCCGAGCGACTCCATCGCCTCGTCGTCGGCGACCTGGCCTTCCGCGTGTTCGATGAGCTGCCGCCCGACCGCGGGGAACAGGCGGAAGACGAGGGCGCCGAGCCGGCCGGCGCGGACGATGTCCCGCGCATGGATCACCATCGCCGCGTGCGGGTCGCCGCGGTCCAGCGCCGCGCGGGCGCGGACCAGCGCGTCGCCGCCGATCGGCCGGTCGACGGCGACGGGCGGCTCGTAGAGCAGCAGCGCGGCGAACCGGTGCCGCAGCGCCGCCTCGAGCGCGACCACCCCGCCCGACGAGTGGCCGACCACGAGGAGCGGGGCCTTCTCGGCCGCGGCGACGGCCAGCAGGTCGGCGACCTCGGCGGCCATGGCCGCGGCGCCGCGCGGGGGCGGCGGGGTGCGGTAGGTGGGCCGGTCGTAGGTCAGCACCCGGAACCGCTCGGCCAGCGGCCGGGCGACGGCGTCCCAGATCGCGCCGGTGGAGGAGCCGGCGTGCACGAGCAGGATCGCCGGGCCGGCGCCGCGCTCGGTGACGGTCACCCCGCCGGCGTCGAACGTCCGCGTCTCAGGCATAGGTACCTATACCTGCGGATCGGCGCCGAGGACGCACGTATGGGTACCTATGCCTGAGAGTGGCTCAGGCCGGGGAGGTGACTGTCCAGTGTGCGTGAAGAAGGCCGACACCGACGCCTGCAGCGGCTCGGGCAGCGTGCGGTACTCGGTGGCGAGCATGCCGCACAGGCACATGCGGTCCCGGCTCAGCACGTCGAGGTAGAGGTCGGCGTAGCCGCGCAGCTTCGCCGCGGCGTGCGGAGCGGTCGCGTCCAGCTCGGCCAGGGCCGCGGCCGCGTACTTGATCGCGACAAAGCACGCTGTCAGGCGGGGACCGCGGCGGCGCCGTCGCGCAGGACCCGGCGCAGGATCTTCCCCGCCGGTGACCGCGGCACCGCGTCGACGATCTCCACGTCGGCCAGCCGCTTGTAGCTCGCGGTGCGGACGGCGGCCCACTCGATCAGTTCGGCCGGGTCCAGGGCGCCGCGCGGGACGACGAACGCCATCGGCCGCTCGCCGGTCCGCGCGTCCGGCCGGCCGATGACCGCCGCGTCCAGGACGGCGGGGTGGGTGACCAGCAGCGCCTCGAGCTCGGCCGGCGCCACCTGGAAGCCGCTGACCTTGATCAGCTCCTTGACCCGGTCGACGACCACCACCTCGCCGTCCTCGGTGACCGTGCCCAGGTCGCCGGAGTGGAACCAGCCGCCGGCGTCGATCGCCGCCGCCGTCGCGGCCGGGTTGCCCAGGTAGCCGGCCATCACCTGCGGCCCGCGGAACCACAGCTCCCCGGTGTCGCCAGGTCGGAGGTCGCCGCCGGTGGCCGGGTCGATGACGCGCGCTTCGGTGGCCGGCACCAGCGTGCCCACCGCGCCGGGCGTGTGGCCGCGGCCGTCGCGCCGGCTGATGGAGAGCACCGGGCTGGTCTCGGTCAGGCCGTACACCTGCACCACCGGCCGGCCCAGCCGCCGCGCGGCCTCCTGCTCGAGCTCGGCCGACAGCGGCGCCGACCCGCAGATGACCAGCTCCAGCGAGGAGAGGTCGTAGCGGTCGACCGCGGGGGCGCGGGCCAGCGCGAGCACGACCGGCGGCGCGGCCGGGAGGACCGTGGCGCGGTGCTGCTCGATCAGCCGCAGGCAGGCGTCGAGGTCGAACCGCGGGAGGGTCACCACGGTGGCGCCGGCGTGCACGGTCAGGCAGATCGCGGCGAAGCAGCCGGCGGCGTGGAAGAAGGGCAGCAGCCCGATCAGCACGTCGTCCCGGCGCAGCTCGACCACGGCCTCGGTCTGGACGACGTTCGCCACGACGTTGCGGTGGGTGAGCTGCACCCCCTTCGGCAGGCCCGTCGTCCCGGAGGAGTAGGGCAGCAGCGCCACGTCGCGGGCCGGGTCGATCCGCACGTCGGGGCACGGGTGCCCGGCCGCGAGCAGCTCGCCGAAGGACGTCGCCCCCTCCGGGGCGTCCCCGAGGACGACGACGTCGGTCGCGCCGGCCGCCCGCGCCCTGTCCACGAACGGCCCGACGGTGAGCACCGTGCGCGCCCCCGAGTCGCGCAGCTGGTAGGCGATCTCCTCCGCCGTCCAGAGCGGGTTGATCGGCGTGACCGCGCCGCCGGCCAGCTGGGCGCCGAGCATGGCCACCGGCCACTCCGGCAGGTTGGGCGCCAGGATCGCCAGCACGTCGCCGCGGCGGAAGCCCCGGGCGGCCAGCGCCCCGGCGAAGCGGCAGGCCGTGCTCTCCAGCGCGGCGAAGGAGACGGTGCGCCCGGTGGGCCCGTCGACGTAGGCGGGGCGCTCACCCCGCGCGGCGGCGCCGCCGAGCAGGAACGCAGGCAGGTCGACGTCCGGGACGGCGACCGGCGGGACGGGGCTGGGGATGCTGGAAGTCATGCGCCGATCCCACGCGCCGGAGGGCCTGTCGCGCCTCGGGGGACGTCCCTAACGTTTGCGGCCCATGACCCGCACGGTTCCGCGTGCCGACCCGCTGCTGGAGCGGGAGGCGGAGGTCGAGGCGATCGTGGCCGCCCTCGACGGCGCCGCGACCGGCCGCGGCGGTGTGCTCGTCGTGGAGGGCCCGGCCGGCATCGGCAAGACCCGTCTGCTCGACGCCGCCCGCGCGGCCGCCGGCGAGCGCGGTTTCCGGGTGCTCCTGGCCCGGGCCAGCCCGCTGGAGCGGGAGTTCGGCTTCGGTGTGGTGCGGGGGCTGCTCGAGCCGGTGGTCCGCGCGGCCTCCCCGGAGGAGCGGGCGGCGCTGCTGGACGGCGCCGCGCGGCTGGCCGCGCCGGTGCTGGACCCGGGCGCGAGCCCGGCGCCCGGCTTCGCCACCCTGCACGGCGTCTACTGGCTGCTCGCCGGGCTGGCGGAGCGGACGCCGCTGCTGCTCGCCGTCGACGACGCGCACGAGGCCGACGGGCCGTCGCTGCGCGCGCTGCGCCACCTCGCGCACCGGATCGAGGACCTGCCGGTGCTCGTTGTCGTCACCGCCCGGCCGGCCGAGCCCGGCAGCGAGGCCGCCGAGCTGCTCGACGCGCTGCTGGCCGAGCCCGCCACCCGCGTCGTGCGCCCCGGCCCGCTGTCGGTGCGGGCGACCGCCGTCGTCCTCCGGCGGGTGTTCGGCACCGACGTCGCGGACGAGTTCGTCACGGCCTGCGCCGCGGTGAGCGGCGGGAACCCGCTGCTGCTCGGTGCGCTGGCCCGCTCGCTGGCCGAGGCGGGGCTGCCGCCGGTGGCGTCGACGGTCGCCGCGGTGCACGACCGGGCGCCGGGGATCGTCGCCGCCTTCGTCCTGCCGCGGCTGCGGCAGCTGCCGCGCGAGGCGCCCGCGCTCGCCCGCGCCCTCGCCGTCCTGGGCCCGGGCGCGCGGCTGCGGCACCTGGCCGCGGTCGCCGCGCTGGAGCCTGAGGAGGCGGCGCGCGCCCTCGACCGGCTGGTCGCGGCGGAGCTCGTCGAGCCGGGGCCGGCGTTCGTGCACCCGCTGATCGCGCAGGCGGTCGCCGAGCACATGCCGGCGGGGGAGCGGCACCTCGCCCACCGCGCGGCGGCCCGCGAGCTCGCCGCCGACGGCGCGCCCGCCGAGGCCGTCGCGGCGCACCTGCTGGAGGTGGAGCCGCTGCGCGACGGCTGGGTGGTCGACCGGCTGCGGGCGGCGGCCCGCGAGGCGCTGGCGAAGGGTGCGCCGGGCCCGGCCGTCGGCTACCTGCGCCGGGCCCTCGCCGAGCCCCCGTCGCCGGAGCTGCGGGCCGCGGTGCTCTTCGAGCTCGGCGACGCCGAGACCCACCTCGGGCCGACGGCGGGCTTCGACCGGCTGGCCGAGGCCCTGGCGGTCACCGAGGGGGCTTCCCAGCGCGCCCGCGTCGCGCTGCGCCTGGCCCGCGGCCTGGAGACGGCGTGGGAGCTGCCGCGGGCGCTGGCGGTGCTCCGGGACGCCGTGCGGGAAGCCGACGCCGCCGCGGATGTCGAGCCGGAGCTGCGCCGGCTGCTCGAGGCGGAGTACATCGGGCTGGCCCGGTCGCGGCCGCCCGTCCGGGCCGACGCCCTGGCGCGGCTCGCCCGGTTGCTGCCCACCGCCCGCCCGGACACCGTCGCCGGCTGCGTGCTGCTCGCGACGTCGTCCGTGGAGCTGCTGCAGGTGCCGGGCAGGGCGCAGGAAGCGGTGGCGCAGGCCCGGGCGGCGCTCGCCGGCATCATCCGGCCGGACAGCGCCTCGTTCGTCACCGGCGTCCTCTACCTGGCCGGACCCGTGCTGGCCGCGGCGGGGGAGCTGTCCGCCGCCCAGGCGGCCGCCGACGCGGCGGTCACCGACGCCCGCGCCCGCGGTGCGCCGGTGGAGCTCGGGGCGGCGCTGGGCTCGCGCGCGGAGATGGCGCGGCGCACGGGCGCGCTGCTCGACGCCGAGGCCGATCTCCGGCTCTCCCTGGACCTCGCCGCCGAGGCCGGGGCGCCCTACCCCCGCCGCCTGCAGCTCGGCATCCTGCTGCCGCTGCTGGTGGACCGCGACGACCTCGCCGCGGCGCAGGCCGAGCTGGACGCCCTCACGCTTCCGCTCGACCACGCGCAGCTGCTCGGCGGGCTGGGCCGGCTGCGCTCGGCCCAGGGGCGGCACGCCGAGGCCCTCGACGCGTTCGTCGCCTGCGGGAAGCGGCTGGAGCTGCGCGGCTGGCGGCACCCGGGGCTGCTGCCGTGGCGCGCGGACGCCGCCCTCGCCCTGCACCGGCTCGGCCGGACGGCGCAGGCGCGGGCGGAGGCCGCCGCGGCGGTGGCCGGGGCGCGCCGCTACGCAGCCCCGGTTGCCACCGGCGTCGCGCTGCGTGCGCTCGGCCAGGTGACCGACGACCGGGACGCACTCGCCGAGGCGGCCGATCTGCTCGCGCCCACCGCGGCGCGGCTCGAGCACGCCCGGGCGCTGGTCGAGCTGGGCGCGGCGCTGCGCCGGGCCAACCGGCGGACCGACGCCCGCGAGCCGCTGCGTGAGGGGCTCGACTTCGCCTCGCGGTGCGGCGCGACCGCGCTGGTGCGGCAGGCGGTGGAGGAGCTCGCCGCCGCCGGCGCCCGGCCGCGCACGCCCCGGCGCACCGGGCTGGAGGCGCTCTCGCCCAGCGAGCGTCGGGTGGCCCGGCTCGCGGCCGAGGGGATGAGCAACCGCGACATCGCCCAGGCGCTGTTCGTCACGACGAAGACCGTCGAGGTCCACCTCTCCGGCGCCTACCGCAAGCTCGGCATCACCTCGCGCACCGAGCTCCCCGCCGTCCTCACCTGAGCCGCCGCCACCTGGCGACATCGGCGATCTCGCCGCCATCAGCCCCGTGATGCGGGCGAGATCGCCGATCTGGCCCGCACTGGCCCCGGGCGGTGTTCGGGCTGGCCCGACCGCCGACCGGCCAGGTGGCGGGATGGGCGCGCGCCCCGCCCGACGGCAGATTCGACGCGGCTGAAACCGCAGACGACAGGGGAGGCGAGCACGTGCAACGCAATCTCGCAGCGCGCATGGGGCGGTGGAGCGCGCGGCACCGGCGGACGGCGGTGCTCGGCTGGCTGGCGTTCGTCGCCCTGGCCATCACGCTCGGCAGTCTGATCCCGCGGGCCGAGCTGACCCGGGCGGAGTCCGAGATCGGCCCTACCGCGCAGGCGCAGCGGATCCTCGACGCGCACGGCTGGGAGGAGCCGGCGTCGGAGATGGTCCTGGTCCAGCGGGCGGACGGCGTCCCCGAGTCGGCGGCGACCGCGGCGCTCACCGACGTCGTCGACACCCTCGGCCGGACCGCCGACGTCACGAACGTGGCCAGCCCGCTCTCCGGCGCACCGCTGGTGTCGGAGGACGGCCGGTCGGCGCTGGTCACCTTCGACATCGCCGGCGACCCCGAGGACGCCGACACCCGGATCGGCCCCATCCAGGACGCGGTCAGCGCGGTGGCCGACCGGCACCCCGACGTCCGGGTGGAGGAGTTCGGCGGCACCAGCGCGGACGCGGCGCTGAACGAGGCGCTCGACGCGGACTTCCAGCGCGCCGAGTACCTGGCGATCCCGATCACCCTCGCCGTCCTCCTGCTGACCTTCGGCGCGATCGTCGCCGCCCTGCTGCCGCTGGTGTTCGCGCTGACCGCGTTCGTCGGGGCGCTGGGCCTGCTGACCTTCGCCAGCCAGCTCTGGCACGTCAACGCCACCGCGCAGACGGTCATGCTGCTGATCGGGCTCGCCGTCGGCGTCGACTACTCGCTCTTCTACCTCAAGCGCGAGCGCGAGGAGCGGGCCCGCGGCGCCGGTCCGGTCGACGCACTCGACATCGCCGCGGCGACCTCCGGCCGGTCGGTGCTGGTCTCCGGGCTGACCGTGATGGTGGCGATGGCCGGGGTCTTCCTCACCGGCTCGGCGATCTTCACCGGCATCGGCGTCGCCACGATCCTCGTCGTCGCCACCTCGGTGCTCGGCTCGCTGACCGTGCTGCCGGCGCTGATGAGCTGGCTGGGCGACCGGATCGAGAAGGGCCGCATCCCGCTGCTGCACCGCCGCACCGCCGGGCCGTCGCGGTTCTGGACGGTCGTCCTCGGCGCGGTGCTGCGCCGGCCGGTGGTCGCGGCCGTGGTCGCCGGCGGTGCGCTGGTCGGCCTCGCCGTCCCCACCGTGGGCCTGCAGCTGCGCAACGAGGGCATCCGCGACCTGCCGCAGGACCTGCCGGTGATCCAGACCTACCACCGCATCGGCGAGGCCTTCCCGGGCGGCTCGTCGCCGGCCGAGGTGGTCGTCGAGGCGCCGGACGTCGCCGCGCCCGAGGTGCAGGCCGCGATCGGCGAGCTGCGCACCCGGGCGCTGGACAGCGGCCGGATGAACGAGCCGATCGGCATGGAGACCAGCACGGACGGCGAGGTCGCGGTCGTGTCGGTGCCCCTGGTCGGGGACGGCGAGGAGCGGGCGTCGGTGGACGCGCTGCACGAGCTGGAGGCCATCGTCGACGACACGGTCGGCCGCGTGGACGGCGCCACCGCCGTCGTCACGGGCGACACCGCCGGGTCGGTGGCCTTCCGCGACCTGATCGCCGAGCGCACGCCGTGGGTGTTCGCCTTCGTGCTGGTGCTGGCGTTCGGGCTGCTGCTTGTCTCGTTCCGCTCCGTCGTGGTCGCGGTGACCGCGATCGTGCTCAACCTGCTGTCCGTCGCGGCCGCCTACGGCACGCTGGTGCTGGTGTTCCAGCACGGCTGGGGCGGCTCACTGATCGGGCTGGACTCCACCGGCGCGATCGTGACCTGGGTGCCGCTGTTCCTGTTCGTGATCCTCTTCGGCCTGTCGATGGACTACCACGTGTTCATCCTCAGCCGGATCCGCGAGGGCTACGACCGGGGTCTGTCCACCCGCGCCGCGATCGCCAACGGCATCACGTCCTCGGCGGGGGTCGTGACCAGCGCTGCGGTCATCATGGTGTTCGTCTTCGCGACCTTCGTGACGCTGTCCACGACGAACATGAAGCAGATCGGGCTGGGACTGGCGGTCGCGGTGCTGCTCGACGCCACCGTCGTCCGGGCGCTGCTGCTGCCGGCGGTCATGCAGCTGCTCGGCGACCGCAACCGGTACCTGCCGCGCTGGCTCGGGTGGCTGCCCGCGCAGCGGCACGAGCCGGTGCCGGCGCCGTCCGTGGAGCGGCCGCGGCCGGTGATCGACGAGCCGCTGGTCCTCACCCGCGACTGACCACCACGATCGGCTGCGGACGCTCGTGCCCTGCCCACAGGAGTGAGCAGGGCACGAGCGCCTGCGGACCGGGACGCCTCCGGCCCACTACCGTGCACGCGTGGTCCTGGCCGTCGTGTGCCTGGTGCTGGCCCTGCGGTGACGGCCGGGGTCAGCCCCGGCTGACGTTGATCCGGGTCGGCTCGGACGGCGGCGGCTCGGCCACCGGGATCCGGACCTCGAGGATCCCGTCCTTGTACGACGCCTCGATGTCGGACTCCCGCGCCCCGTCGGGGATGGGCAGGGATCGGGTCAGCGTGCCGTAGCGCAGCTCGCGGCGGGAGTACTGCCGGTCGGCGCTGCGCTCCTCGGCCCGCCGCTCCGCGCTGATCCGCAGCATCCCGTCGCCGGCGGTGATCTCGACGTCCCGGTCGGGATCGATGCCGGGCAGCTCCGCCCGGACGACGAGGGTGTCGTCGTCGCGGTACTCGTCCACCCGGATCAGGTCCTCCTCCTGCCCGGGCCACTCCGGGCGCCGCATCGGCAGGGTCCGGAACCACTCCTCGAACATGCGGTCGAGCCGGCCGAACGGCGGCGGCCACTCGCTCCTGCGGCGTTGCTCGCTCATGCGATCGCTCCTCTCGCGACGTCCCTCCCGGGAACGAGCGGCCACCGGTGCCGGTGCCGCGAGCGCGCGGGAGCCAGCGCGGCAACGGTTCAGCGCGGGAACGGTTCAGCGCGGGAACGGTTCAGAGCGGGAAGGAGACGTACTTCGTCTGCAGGTACTCGGCCAGGCCCTCGTGCCCGCCCTCGCGGCCGATGCCGCTCTGCTTCACGCCGCCGAACGGCGCCGCCGGGTCGCTGACCACCCCGCGGTTGATCCCGACCATGCCGAACTCGAGCGCCTCGGACAGCCGCAAACCGCGGGCGAGGTCGCCGGTGTAGACGTAGGCGACCAGGCCGTACTCGGTGCCGTTGGCGATCCGCAGGACCTCGTCGTCGGAGGCGAACGGCACGATCGGGGCGACCGGGCCGAAGATCTCCTCCACCGTGGCCGGCGAGCCGGCGGGGACGTCGAGCAGCACGGTCGGCGGGTAGAACCAGCCGGGACCCTCGGGGCGCTCGCCGCCGAGCACCGGCCGGGCGCCGGCGGAGACGGTCTCGCGCACGATGCGCTCCACCTTCTCCACGGTCTCCTGGTTGACCAGGGGGCCGAGCCCGACGCCGTCGTCGTCCCCGCGGCCGACCTTGACCGCGCCCATCCGCTCGGCCAGCCGGCGGCCGAACTCCTCGGCGACCGGCGACTCCACGTAGAAGCGGTTGGCCGCGGTGCACGCCTCGCCGCCGTTGCGCAGCTTGGCCACCATCGCGCCCTCGACCGCGGCGTCGAGGTCGGCGTCGGCGCAGACGATGAACGGCGCGTTCCCGCCCAGCTCCATCGAGCTGACCAGCACCTGGTCGGCGGCCTGCTTGAGCAGGATGCGGCCGACCTCGGTGGAGCCGGTGAAGCTGACCTTGCGCAGCCGCGGGTCGGCCATCGCGGTGGCACCGACGTCCTTGGCGCTCGTCGTGGGCAGCAGGTTCACCACGCCGTCCGGGACGCCGGCCTCGGCGAGCAACTCGGTGAGCAGCAGCGCGGTCAGCGGGGTCTCCTCGGCGGGCTTGACCACGCTGGTGCAGCCCGCGGCCAGCGCCGGGCCGAGCTTGCGGGTCAGCATCGCCGCCGGGAAGTTCCACGGCGTGATCAGCAGGCAGACGCCGACCGGCTGGCGGACGACGACGGTGCGGGTGCCCCCGGCCGGCGCGATGCGGTAGTCGCCGTCGATGCGCACCGCCTCCTCGGAGAACCACCGGAAGAACTCGGCGGCGTAGGTGAGCTCGCCGCGGGCGTCGGTCATGGTCTTGCCGTTCTCGCGGACCATGAGCAGCGCGATGTCGTCGGCGCGGTCGAGCATCGCCTCGAACGCGCGGCGCAGGATCTCCGACCGCTTCCGCGGCGGGGTCGCGGCCCACCCGGGCAGCGCGGCGGAGGCGGCGTCCACCGCGGCGGTGGTGTCGTCGGGCGTGGCATCGGCGACGCGCGCCAGGAGTGAGGCGTCGGCGGGGTCGTGCACCTCGAACGTCGCGCCGCCTCCGGCCGGGCGCCACTCGCCCCCGATGTAGAGGCCGGTCGGGACGGGGCGGCTCAGGCCCGGGACGTCGGCGTACAGATCGGCCATGACGACCTCCTCGGCTGGGGTGCCCCCATCCTGCGCCTGTCCCACGTGCGGGTGCAGGTCGGTCAGCCGGCGCGGGCGACGTCCCGGGTCGCGGAGACGCGGACGAGCGCGGCCACCGCCGCGGGGTCGTCGGCCATGGGCACGTGCCCGCACCCCGGCAGGCTCGCCACCCGCGTGCCCGGCGGCAGCTGGTCGATCCGGTGGTAATCCCGGCGGATCAGCAGGCGGTCCCGCGAGCCGAAGGCGACGGTCACCGGCGCGCTGAACGGCGCCCCCGCCGCGTAGTGCCGGTGCAGGGTCGCCGCGAAGGCCCCGTCGAACCCGGGCGCCGTCGCCAGGGCCCGCAGTGCGGCCTTCGCCTGCGCCGTGCTCACGCGGGCCGGCCGGCCGTGGGTCTGCCCGAGGACGGCGATGCGGGCCGCCCGGGTCTCGACGGCGCGGGTCCTCCCTGTGCGGTGGTGCCAGGAAGACGCGCGACCGGGCGGACGTCACACGGCTTCGTCGGTCCCGGGATGAGGGGCGGGGGGCCGGTCCTGACGGTCTGGCCGCGTTGGTCGGTCCACCGAGCAATCGGTGGCCACTCATTGCCGGCTGCCCCCGCCCACACACACTGTGAGCGCCGTCACTCGCCCGGGTCAACCCCCGTCGGCGTGTCCGTGCGCCCCGGGCGTGTCTCCCGCTTTATCGGGACAAAGCACCTGCGCTTTATCCCGATGAAGCGCAGGTCAGGCGATGCGCCGGAGGACGGCGGGGGAGAGCTGGTCGACCCGCGTGTGGCCGGTCAGGCCGAGGGTCAGGTCGAACTCGCCCAGCACGTCCTCGATCACCTGCCGCACCCCGGCCTCGCCCGCGAGCGCCAGCCCCCAGGCGAACGGCCGGCCGAGCAGCGCGGCGCGGGCGCCCAGCGCCACGGCGGTGAAGACGTCGGCCCCGCTGCGGATCCCGCTGTCGATGAGCACCGGCACCCGGTGGTCGACCGCGGCCACGACGTCGGGCAGCGCGTCCAGGGCGGCGATCGAGCGGTCCACCTGCCGGCCGCCGTGCGTGCTCACCACGACGCCGTCGACACCCTCGTCCACGGCCCGCCGGGCGTCGTCGGGGTGCAGGATCCCCTTGAGCACGATCGGCAGCCGCGTCCGCGCGCGCAGCCACGCGAGGTCGGCCCACGAGATCGACGGCCGGGAGTAGATGCCGAGGAAGGTCTCGACCGCGGCCCGCGGCAGGGGCGAGCGGAGGTTCTCCAGCAGCGGCCCCGGCCAGGACCGCGCCATCCCCACCAGCGCCCGGACGGCGGACGGCGTCGGGAACGGCTGGCGGTCCCGCGCCGCCGACGCCCCGGGCTGCGCCGGCGCGGGCGTGCCGGCGACCCGCTGCTCGACCAGCCGGCGGAACACCGGGTCGGAGGTGTACTGCGCGATGCCCTTGCCGAGGGCGAACGGCAGGTGGCCGAGATCCAGGTCGCGCGGCCGCCAGCCGAGCATCGTGGTGTCGAGGGTGACCGCGACGGCGTCGCAGCCGGCCGCCTCGGCGCGGGCCAGCAGGCTCTCCACCAGCTCGTCGGAGGTCGACCAGTAGAGCTGGAACCAGCGCGGTGCGTCGCCCATGGCCGCGGCGCAGCTCTCCATCGGCACCGACGCCTGGTTGGAGAAGACCATCGGCACGCCGGTCGCGGCCGCCGCCCGGGCCACGGCGAGGTCCGCCTCGGCGTCGACCAGCTCGAGCGCGCCCACCGGCCCCAGCAGCAGCGGCGCGGGCAGCCGCCGTCCGAACAGCTCGACCGAGGTGTCCCGGGCGCTGCAGTCGCGCAGCACCCGCGGCACGATCGCCCAGCGGTCGAACGCCGCCCGGTTGGCCCGCTGGGTCGCCTCGTCGCCGGCGCCGCCCGCGACGTAGGAGTAGGCGCGCGGGTTCAGCTTCCGCTTCGCCAGCCGCTGCAGGCCGCGCGCCGTCGTCGGCACCCGCGGCCGCCGTCCGTACACGCCCGCGCGGTAGACCGCGTCCTGCCGCCGACGTCCCATGCCCGCTGCCGAGTCCACGCACCGCACCGTAGTGAGCGCCGGCCCGGCGGGCTTCCGGACCCGGCCCGTCCCGGTTTCTGCCGACACGCCGCACGACACGCCCGGAGAGGCCGTAACGGCCGGACAACTTTCCGTCACAGCCGTGCACAATGGGCGGGCCGGCAGCTCAGGGGGATCCCGCGGCAGGGAACAGGGCGCGGCAGCAGTTCGAGGGGGACGCCGTGCCGGCCAGGCCGACGCCGAGCAGTGCGCGCAGGACGGCGGCACTGCTGGGACTGCTCCTCGGCGCCGGCGTCGCGCTGGCCCCCGCCGCCGCGGCGGTCGACGACCTCACGAAGCCGGACTACCGGCTCACCTCCGGCCCGAACTGCCACCCCGGCGGCGTGCAGATCGAGGTCGTCGCCGGCACCGGGCCCTACGCGGTGGTGCTCGCGACCACCCGGCAGCCGGACGGCGAGGACTCCGCCGAGCTCGCGCCGGGCGAGACCGTCCTCCTGCAGACCGGCGACGTCGACTGGGGCGAGACCATCGACAGCCGGCTCGAGTTCACCGCGCTCGACGGCTCGGGGGAGACCTTCGCCGACGACCTCGTGCCGTACAGCTTCACCCGGCCGGCCCAGGAGGACTGCGCCGCGATCGCCCCGCCCGGGGCCTCCGGTCCGGCGACGGTGCCCGCGACCACGGACGGCGGCGTCGCGGCGGAGGCGCCGGCCGGGGGACTGGACCTGCAGGCCGACGTCGCCGTCGCCGACGTCCCGGGTGTGCGGGTGACCCGGCATGGGTCGCCCTGGGCACCGGCCCTCGCCGGGATCTCGCTGGTCGGCGCCGCGGGCGGGCTGGTGCTCGAAGGCGCCCGCCGGCACCGTCGGGGCACGCCGACGGCAGGCGCCTGACGCCACTCCAGGGGACGATGGGATCGTGCACTCGGCCGAGGACGCGCTGGCGCGCGGAGTTCCCCGCGACACCTCCAGCCTTCCCGGCGCGGACCCGCTGCCGGCGGAGACGTGGCTGCGCATCGTCCAGGTGCACGACCGCATCACCCACCGCGTGGACTCCGCGCTGCACCGCCAGCACGGCCTGTCGCTGACCGGCTTCGAGGCGCTGCGGCTGCTCGCCGAGTCGCCGGGTGAGCGGGCCAGCATGGGTGAGGTCGCCGAGGCGCTGGGCCTGTCCCGCCCCGGCGTCACCAGCACGATCACCCGCCTGGTCGAGGAGGGGCTCGTCGTCCGCGAGCGGGCCGAGGAGGACAAGCGGCTGCTGCACGCCCGGCTCACGCCGTCGGGACGGCAGCGCGTCGACGCCGCCGTCCGCACGCACGACGACCTCGTCGCCCACCTGCTGACCCTGCTCGGGGACGACGCCGCCGTCGTCACCAACGCGCTGGCCCGGGTGTCGGCGGCCGCGCGCTCCCGCCGCTGACCGACCGTCACGGACACGCCGCGACGGCGGTTGGGACTCACTCTCCCGGGTAGCCAGCGAAACGACGCCGAAAAACTTCAAGCCCGTAGTGTTTCGGCCGCTCCGGGCCGGATACCGGACGATCATGCTCGGGCAGTGCACCGTCGTGGTGCCGACCATCGGCCGGCCCTCGCTGGACGTGCTGCTCGACGCCCTGGCCACCGCGCGGGGCCCGCGCCCGGCCGAGCTGCTCGTCGTCGACGACCGGCCCGCCGGGGAGCCGCTGACCGTCGACCGTCCCGGGCTGCCGCCGACGCGGGTGGTCCGCACCGGCGGCGGCGGCCCGGCCCGCGCCCGCAACCTCGGCTGGCGCACCGCCCGCACCGAGTGGATCGCCTTCCTCGACGACGACGTCGTCCCCGACGCCGACTGGTACGAGCGGCTGGACCGGGACCTCGCGCAGCTGCCGGCCGACGTCGCCGGCAGCCAGGGCCGCGTGCGGGTGCCGCTGCCCGAGGACCGCAGGCCCACCGACTGGGAGCGCGGCACCGCCGGCCTGGCCACCAGCAGCTGGATCACCGCCGACCTCGCCTACCGCCGCGCCGCGCTGGCCCGCGTCGGCGGCTTCGACGAGCGATTCCCGCGCGCCTTCCGCGAGGACTCCGACCTCGCGCTGCGGGTCATGGACACCGGCGCCCGGCTGGTCCGCGGCCAACGCCGGATCACCCACCCCGTCCGGCCGGTCGACCGCTGGGTCAGCCTGCGCGTGCAGGCCGGCAACGCCGACGACGTCCTCATGCGCCGGCTGCACGGGCCGGACTGGCGGCAGCGGGCGGACGCACCGCTGGGCCGCCGTCCCCAGCACCTGGCGGTGACCGCCGCCGGCGTCGCGGCCCTCGTCCTCGCCGCGGCCCGCCGGCCGCGCGCCGCCGCACTGGCGGTCGGCGCCTGGCTGGCCGGCACCGCCGAGTTCGCCTGGCGCCGGATCGAGCCCGGCCCGCGCACGAGGGCCGAAGTGGCCACCATGGCCGTGACGTCGGCCGCCATCCCGGCGCTGGCCACCTGGCACTGGCTGAGGGGCGTCGTGCGGCACCGCGCGGTCCGGCCGTGGCGCGGGCTGCCCGACCTGGTGCTGTTCGACCGCGACGGCACGCTCGTGCACGACTTCCCGTACAACGGCGATCCGGACTGGGTGCGGCCGGTCGACGGCGCGAAGGAGGCGCTGGACCGGCTGCGCGCCCGCGGCGTGCGGGTGGGCGTGGTCAGCAACCAGTCCGGCGTCGCGCGCGGGATCATCACCGAGGAGCAGGTGGCGGCGTGCAACGCCCGGCTCGAGGAGCTGCTCGGGCCGTTCGACGTGATCCGGTACTGCCCGCACGGCCCGGACGACGGGTGCGCCTGCCGCAAGCCGGCGCCGGGCATGGTCAAGGACGCCTGCGCCGCGCTCGACGTCGACCCGGCCCGCACCATCGTCATCGGTGACATCGGCGCCGACGTCGACGCCGCGGCCGCCGCCGGCGCGACCGGGATCATGGTGCCCACCCCGGTCACCCGGCGAGCCGAGGTAGCCGCCGCCGCGCGCACCGCCGCGACCCTGACCGCCGCGGTGGACGACGTCCTGGCCGGTGCCTGGTGAGCACCGTGCTGGTCGCCCGGCTCGACAACGCCGGCGACGTGCTGCTGCAGGGCCCCCTGGTCCGCGCGGTCGCGGCCGGCGCCGACCGGGTCGTGTTCCTCGCCGGGCCGGACGGGGCGGAGGCGGCCCGGCTGCTGCCCGGCGTCGACGAGGTCTGGACCTGGGCGTGCCCGTGGATCCTCGGCGAGCCGCCGGCGGTCGACCCGGCCGACCTCGCCGCCCTGACCGAGCGGGTCCGCGTCCTGGGTCCGGACGCCGCGGTGATCTCCACGTCGTTCCACCAGTCGCCGCTGCCGCTGGCGCTGCTGCTGCGCGCCGCCGGCGTGCCGCACCTCTCCGCGATCAGCGTCGACTACCCGGGCGCGCTGCTCGACGTCCGGCACCGGGTCGACGACGATCTGCCCGAGCCCGAGCGGGCGCTCTCCCTCGCCCGCGCGGCCGGCTTCGAGCTCCCGGACGGCGACGACGGCCGGCTGGCCGTGCGCCGCCCGCTGCCGCCGATCGCCCACGAGCCGGGCTACGTGGTGCTGCACCCCGGCGCCTCGGTGCCCGCCCGCGCCTGGCCGGCCGCGCACTGCGCGGAGGCGGTCGAGGCCCTCGCCGGCGCCGGCCACCGCGTGCTGGTCACCGGAGGGCCGGGCGAGCGGGAGCTCACCGCGTTCGTCGCCGGTCGCCGCGGCGTCGACCTCGGTGGAGACACCTCGCTGGCCGAGATGGCCGCGCTGCTCGACGGCGCGGCCGCCGTCGTAGTAGGCAACACCGGCCCGGCGCACCTGGCCGCCGCGGTCGGCACCCCCGTCGTCTCGCTCTTCTCCCCGGTCGTCCCGGCGGAGCGGTGGGCGCCCTACGGCGTCCCCACCGTGCTGCTCGGCGACCAGAGCGCGGCCTGCGCCGGCACCCGGGCCCGCGAGTGCCCCGTGCCCGGCCACCCCTGCCTGTCGTCGGTCAGCCCCGCCGACGTCGTCGCCGCGGTCGGGAAGCTGGTGAGTGCGTGAAGGTCCTGCTCTGGCACGTGCACGGTTCGTGGACGACGGCGTTCGTGGAGGGGGACCACGAGTACCTCATCCCGGTGACGCCGGACCGCGGGCCCGACGGTCTCGGCCGCGCCCGCACCTGGGACTGGCCGGCGTCGGCCCGTGAGGTGACGCCTGCGCAGCTGCGCGCGGAGGACGCCGACGTCGTCGTCCTGCAGCGGATGCGCGACCTCGAGCTGGTCCGCGAGTGGCTCGGCCGCGAGCCCGGCCGCGACCTGCCCGCCGTCTTCCTCGAGCACAACGCCCCCGACGGCGGCGTGCCGAACACCCGGCACCCGCTGGCCGACCGCGGCGACATCCCGATCGCCCACGTCACGCACTTCAACCGGCTGTTCTACGACAACGGCCGGGCGCCGACGACGGTCATCGAGCACGGCATCCCGGACCCGGGCGAGCGGTACACCGGCGAGCTGGCGCGGGCCGCCGTGGTCACCAACGAGCCGGTCCGCCGCGGCCGCTACGTCGGCGCCGACCTGCTGCCCGGGCTGGCCGCGGCCGCGCCGGTCGACGTGTTCGGCATGGGGCTCGCCGGGCTGCACGAGCAGTACGGCCTCGACCCGGATCGGGTCACGCTGCACGACGACCCGCCGCAGGCCGCGATGCACGCCGAGCTGGCCCGCCGCCGGGTGTACGTGCACCCGGTCCGCTGGACCTCGCTGGGGCTCTCGCTGCTCGAGGCGATGCACCTGGGCATGCCGGTCGTCGGGCTGGCCACCACCGAAGCGGTCGAGGCGGTGCCGGCGGAGGCCGGCGTGCTCTCGACGGACCCGGAGCGGCTGTGGGGCGCCGTCCGGGAGTTCGTGCACGACGAGGACGCCGCCCGGCTGGCCGGCAAGGCGGCGCGCGCCGCCGCGCTGGAGCGCTACGGGCTTCCCCGGTTCCTCCGTGACTGGGATGTGCTGCTCGAGGAGGTGACCCGGTGAAGATCGATCTCGTATCGGAGCACGCCAGTCCCCTCGCCGCCATCGGCGGCGTGGACGCCGGCGGTCAGAACGTGCACGTCGCCGCGCTGGCGGCAGGCCTGGCCCGGCGCGGGCACGAGGTCACCGTGTTCACCCGGCGCGACGACCCGGACCTGCCCGACCGGGTCGCCACGGCCGACGGGTACGAGGTGGCGCACGTGCCGGCCGGCCCGGCGGCGGTACTGCCCAAGGACGACCTGCTGCGGCACATGCCGGAGTTCGCCTCGTTCCTGCGCCGCACCTGGGCCGAGCAGCCGCCGGACCTCGTGCACGCGCACTTCTGGATGAGCGGGCTGGCCTCGGTGGCCGCGCGCGGCTCGCTGCCGGTCGTGCAGACCTTCCACGCGCTCGGCTCGGTCAAGCGCCGGCACCAGGGCGCCGCGGACACCTCGCCGCCGCAGCGGGTCGAGCTGGAGCGGGCGCTGTGCCGCAACGTCAGCCACGTCGTGGCCACCTGCTCCGACGAGGTGTTCGAGCTGCGCCGCCTGGGCCTGCCCACCGACCGCGCCTCGATCGTGCCCTGCGGCGTCGACACCGCTGTCTTCACACCCCGAGGGCCTGTTGCGGCTCGCTCCGCTCGCCCCCGGCTGCTCGTCCTCGGCCGGCTGGTCGAACGCAAGGGGCAGGAGGACGCCGTCCGTGCGCTGGCCGGGATCCCGGACGCCGAGCTGGTCGTCGTCGGCGGGCCGCCGGCCGACCGGCTGGACGACGACCCGTTCGTGGCGCACCTGCGGTCGGTGGCGGGGCAGCTGGGGGTGGCCGACCGCGTCTGCTTCACCGGCTCGGTGTCCCGCGCCGAGGTGCCGGCCTGGATCCGGTCGGCCGACGTGGTGCTCGCCGTCCCCTGGTACGAGCCGTTCGGCATCACCCCGCTGGAGGCCATGGCCTGCGGGCGGCCGGTGGTCGCCACCGCCGTCGGCGGGCTGGTCGACAGCGTGGCCGAGGGCGTCACCGGCGATCTCGTGCCCCCCCGTGACCCCGAGCGGCTGGCCGAGGTGACCGGCGCACTGCTCGCCGACGCCGAGCGCCGCGCCGCCTACGGCGCCGCCGGCGTGAAACGCCCGCGGGCCCGCTACCGCTGGAGCCGCGTCGTCGCCGACACGGAGGCCGTGTACCGCCAGGTCCTGTCCGCCCCCCGACTCGTGGAGGTCGCCCGATGACCGTGGCGCCGCACTCGTACGGCGAGGTCGTCTCGCCGGACTCCTGCACCCACCTGACCGGCGCCGATCACGTCGCGTCGCTGACCGCCGCCCTGCGCTCGCTGAACGGGCAGCTCGACATCCTCGACCGCTGGGGCCGGCTGCTCGCCGACGTGCTCTGCGGCGCCGGGCGCGGGCGGCTGCTCGCGGCCGGCAACGGCGGCAGCGCCGCCCAGGCGCAGCACCTGACCGCCGAGCTGGTCGGCCGCTACCGCGCCGACCGGCCGCCGTTCTCGGCGATCTGCCTGACCGCGGAGACGTCCAGCCTCACCGCGATCGCCAACGACTACCCGGCCGACGAGCTGTTCGCCCGCCAGGTGGAGGCGCACGGCCGGGCCGGCGACGTCCTCGTGCTGCTGTCGACGTCCGGCCGGTCGCCCAACGCGGTGGCCGCCGCCCGGCGGGCGCGCGAGTGCGGCATCACCGTGCTGGCCATGACCGGCCCGGCGCCCAACCCGCTGGCCGCGGCCGCGGACGAGGCGGTCTGCATCGACTCGCCCTGGACCGCGACCGTGCAGGAGTGCCACCTGGTCGGCCTGCACCTGATCTGCGCCGCCTTCGACGCGGCGGTGCTCAGCGAGCCGGCCCGGGTGTCGACCGCCAACCGCGTGCAGGTCGTCGAATGAGGCCGCTGGTCGTCATCGGCGACGCCCTGCTCGACGTCGACCTGGTCGGGACGGCGTCCCGGCTCACCCCCGACGCGCCGGTGCCGGTCGTCGAGGACGTCGAGCGCCGCGAGCGCCCCGGCGGCGCGGCGCTGGCCGCGGTCGTCGCCGCGGCGGCCACCCGGCGGGAGGTCGTGCTGGTCGCGCCGGTCGACTCCGACGAGGGCGCCGACCGGCTGCGCGCGCTGCTGGCCGGGCGGGTGCGGCTGGTGGCGATCCCGTCGTCCGGCGGCACCGCGGTCAAGCAGCGGGTGCGGGTGGGCGACCACTCGGTCGTGCGGATCGACAGCGGCAGCCCGGTGGCCACGCTGGGCCCGCTGCCGGCCGAGGCCGCCGAGGCGATCCGGTCGGCCGCCGCGGTGCTCGTCGCCGACTACGGCCGGGGGACGACGGCGGCCGCGGACGTGCGCGCGGCGCTGGCCGAGGCCGGCGGGCCGGTCGTGTGGGACCCGCACCCGCGCGGCGCCGACCCGGTGCCGACCGCGCGGCTGGTGACGCCGAACGGCTCGGAGGCCGCCCGGGTGGCCGCCGAGGCCGGGTGCGGAGCCACCGGCGACGGGCTGGCCGCGGTCGGCGCCCGGGCCGAGGCGCTGATCCGGCACTGGGGCGTGGGCGCGGTCGCGGTGACCCTCGGCTCCCGCGGCGCGCTGCTCTCCTACGGCGAGGGCGCGCCGATGGTCGTGCCGGCGGTGGCCTTGACCGGCGGCGACCCGTGCGGTGCCGGCGACTCCTTCGCCGCCGCGGCAGCGCTGGCCCTGGCCGACGGCGCGGTGACCGGCGAGGCGGTGGCCGCCGCGGTCGCCGCGGCCTCGGCGTTCGTCGCGCGCGGCGGGGCGTCCGCCTGGGACGCCGCGGTCGAGGAGCCGGCCCCCGTGGCGGACTCGTCGGTCGACGCGCTGCTCGCCCGGGTGCGGGCCGGAGGGGGGACCGTCGTCGCCACCGGCGGCTGCTTCGACCTGCTGCACCCCGGCCACGTGGCGACGCTGCGCGCCGCCCGCGGGCTCGGCGACTGCCTGGTCGTCTGCATCAACTCCGACGACTCGGTGCGCCGGCTCAAGGGGCCGTCGCGGCCGCTGGTGAGCGCCCCGGACCGGGCGCGGGTGCTGGAGGCGCTGGAGTTCGTCGACGCCGTCGTCGTCTTCGACGAGGACACCCCGGCGGAGATCCTCGACCGGCTGCGCCCCGACGTCTGGGCCAAGGGCGGGGACTACGCCGGCGCCGACCTGCCCGAGGCCGCCGTCCTGCGGCGCTGGGGCGGGCAGGCCGTCGTCCTGCCGTACCTCGACGGGCACTCGACGACCGCGCTGGTCGAGCGCTCCCGCGTCTAGTGGTGCTTGATCGCGACAAAGCGCGCACGGCGGTGGTCCTCAGACCGCTGGGGCTCGGGGACCTGCTCACCGGCGTGCCGGCGATCCGGGCGATCCGGGCCGCCGTCCCTGAACACCACCTCGTCCTGGCGACGACGGCCGCTCTCCAGCCGCTGGCCGAGCTGATCGACGCCGTCGACGAGGTGCTGCCGGCGTGCGAGCTGGAGCCGCTGGACTGGGACCGCCCGCCGCCCGAGCTGGCCGTCGACCTGCACGGCAAGGGCCCGGCGTCGCACGTGATCGTCGACCAGCTGCATCCCGACCGGCTGCTGACCTTCGCCAGCCCGGGCTACCCCGGCCCGATCTGGCGGCCCGACGAGCACGAGGTGCACCGCTGGTGCCGGCTGGTCGCCGAGGGGCTCGGCGTCCCCGCCGACCCCGACGCCCTCGACCTCGCCGTCCCGGCCGTGCTCCCGCCGGTGACCGAGGCCGCCGTGATCCACCCCGGCGCGGCGTTTCCCGGGCGCCGGTGGCCGCCCGACCGGTTCGCCGCGGTCGCCCGCTCCCTGGCGCGCGCCGGGCACGACGTCCGGATCACCGGCGGGCCGGCGGAGGAGCCGTTGGCCCGCGCCGTTGCCGAGGGGGCCGGGCTGGGGGCGGACGCCGTCCTCGCGGGACGGACGTCGTCGCTCGAGCTGGCCGCGGTGGTCGCGGCCGCCCGCGTGGTCGTCAGCGGCGACACCGGCGTGGCGCACCTGGCCACCGCCTACCGGCGCCCGTCGGTGGTGCTGTTCGGCCCGGTGTCCCCGGCGCTGTGGGGGCCGCCGCCGCGGGAGCAGCACGTCGTCCTCTGGCACGGCGACGGAACCGGCGACCCATGGGGCACCGAGCTGGACCCGGCCCTGGCGAAGGTGACCGTCGACGAGGTGACCGCCGCCCTCGACGGCCTGCTCGCCCGGGTCTGACCGGGGCTTTCTGTACAGAAAGGTCCGGTCAGGCGGCGGCACCCGGCCGGCCGGTCTTGCCCCGGAATCGACGGACCGCCCCGGCCGCGGGATGCGGGCGGGGCGGTCCGGGGTCGGCGGAAGACCGTTCGGCCTCCCGCGCGGCTCAGCCGCCGTAGTTCACGTGGACGTGGTCCATGTGGTTCTGCGTGGCGCTGCCGCGGTCGGCCATCTGCTTCCAGGCGCCGGTCGGCGAGGTCAGGATCCGCTGCTGCCAGATGACGTACTCGACGCCGAGCTCGTCCCAGTGGGCGAGGTGGTAGGCGACGATCGCGTCACCGAGGGCCGCGTCGCTCATGACCATGTAGTCGATCGCCAGGCCGGACGGGTGGCCGTGCGGGTCCCGCGCGCTGGCCCGGGTGCCGCCGAGGGTGATGGCGTCGGCGCCGGGCACGTTGGAGACGACCGCGTCGGCGGCCGCCTGTGCCTGCGGCTTGATGGCGCCGGCGGTGTTGGTGATCGTCGCGGTGGTCGTGGCCGGTGCGGCGGCGGCCTCCGGCGCGGGGGCGGCGACGGGAGCGGCGGCGGGCGCCACCTCCATGGGCGCCACGGCCGGGGCGGTGACAACGGGAGCGGCGACGACCGGCGCCGCGGCGTCGGTAGCGGCCTCGGGAGCGGCCTGCGCCGAGCCGGAGGTCAGCAGCACCTGGCCCGGGAAGATCAGGTTCGGGTTGCCGCCGATGACGCCGGCGTTGCGCTGGTAGAGCTCGCGCCACGGCTCGCTGTGCGCGGCGGCGATCTTCGCGACCGTGTCGCCGGGCTCGACCGTGTAGTCGCCGGCCGGAGCTCCGTCGCTCGGGGCGGCGGCGGTGTCGGCGGTGTCCTTCTCGGCGGCGTCCTTCTCGGCGGCCGCGTCGGCCGGAGCGGGGGCCGCCGCAGCCGGGGCCGGGGCTGCCTCGGCGGCGGCCGCGGTGGTGCCGTCGGTCAGGCGCTTGCCGCAGGTCGGCCACGCGCCGATGCCCTGCCCGGCGAGCACCTCCTCGGCGATCTGGATCTGCTGGGCGGGGGTCGCCAGGTCGGCGCGGGGGGCGAGGTCGGTGCCACCGAAGGCGGCCCAGGTGGACTGGCTGAACTGCAGGCCGCCGAAGTAGCCGTTGCCGGTGTTGATGCTCCAGTTGCCGCCCGACTCGCACTCGGCGACGCCGGTCCAGTCGTGGGTGGTGGAGGCCTGGGCCGGGGAGCTCAGGACGCCGATGCCGACGACGGTGGCGCCGGCGGCGACGGGGGCGCGGGCGATGACCTTCTTGGTGCGGACGTAGCGGGGCGCGCGGTGCTTGGCCATGGTGTGTGGTGATCTCCGATCACCGCCGGCGAGGTGAGCTGTCGGGTTCGGGCGATCGGTGCCCGGCCGCGGGTCGCGCGGCTTCACCCCGAGGCGCGCGGCCCGAGGCCGTGGCGCGCCGTGGAAAGTGGGTCCCCCACCCCTGCCCTGAACTGTTCGGGATGGCAGCCGGTGGGCAGGGTTTGGCGGACCGGCTCCGCGCTCCTTGTTTGCTGAGCGCAGCCAAAACGCTACGTCCCGTTATGTGCATTGTCGCCGTGATGGACGCCACATCCGGTGCCACCGACCGGGAAACGGCAGGTGACGGCGACACCGCTCGCCGAAATGCGGGTCAGCTCACTGCCGCTGGCGTATCGCGTCGTAGAGCACGTCCTGCAGGTCGGCCGGGTCCTCCGCGGAGTAGGCCGCGCCGCCCGTGGCCTCGGGTATCTGCCGCAGCACGTCGAGGTCGGCGTCCGGCCCCAGCGCCACCCCGATCGCCTTCACCGGCCGCTCCGAGTCCGCCTCGGCGCGCAGTGCCCATGCTCGCTCTCGATCGTGGCGGACGGCGTGCGGGCCTCCGAGGCCGCCGACCCGGACCAGGCGGCCGCCCCCGGAGGGCTGCCCCGTCCGCCGGGGCCGACGTGCCCTCCCCGCTCGTGCGGACGGGCCGCCGGCTCCCGGGTGGGGAGCCGACGGCCCGTCGCGTCGTGCGGTGGTGCGGTACGGCCGGTCAGGCCTCTGGGATCCCGTTCTCCGGCACGTCGCTGGCCTCGCCGTCGGACTCCTCGATCTCGGCGTCGCCGTTGTCGGTGGTCAGGACGCCGGTCTGGTCCTCGCCGACCAGCCCGTTGAGCTGGACGACCTTCACGCCGCTGATGCCGGCGTGCCGGTCGGCGGAGTACCGGAAGGGCGCCAGCCAGGGGCCCTCCCAGTCCTGGCCGTTCTCCTCGATCGCCTCGACCAGGCTGTCGCGGGTCGGGTTCTGCCCGGCCGCGAGCAGCGCCTGCACCACGGTGTAGGCCTGGGCCATGCCGTAGACGCGGAAGTTGGTCAGCTCGCCCTCCTGGCCGGAGGCGTCCCAGATCTCCTGCCACTGCTGCACCCACGGGTCGTCCGGCACGTCCACGCCGTTGAGGTACTCCGTGGTGAACGCCCCGTTGAGCAGGCTGGCGTCGCTGACCTGGCCCTGCGAGAAGTTGGCCAGCAGCGCGCCGACCAGCTGCGGGTCCGAGCCGATGTTCGAGTAGAACCACTGCGGCTTGTAGCCCAGGCGCAGCGCGGTCAGCTGCGCGATCGCCGTGTAGCTGGGCACGTTGAAACCGACGACGAAGTCGGCGCCGGCGGCCTGCAGTGCGGCGATCTGCGCGGTGATGTCGGTGTTGCCGGGGACGTAGGTCTGCACGTCGACGATCTGGGCGTCGAGGTACTGGCGGACGCCCTTCTCGCCGTCCTCGCCGAGGTCGTCGGCCTGCAGGAACAGCCCCACCTTCGCATCCGGGAAGTTCTCGGCGATGTAGTTGCCGATGATCTTGCCCTCGATCTCGTAGTCCGGCTGCCAGCCGAACGTGTACGGGTTCTCCTCCGGGTTGTCCCAGAGCAGCGAGCCGGAGGAGACGAACAGGTCGGGCACCTGTTCGCCGTTGAGGAAGTCGAGGACGGCGCTGTGCGTGGGCGTGCCGAGGCCACCCGCGATCGCGAAGACCTCCTCCTCGAGGACGAGCTCGTTGACCACCGACGCGGTGTTGGTCGGGTTGTAGCCGTCGTCCCGGTAGACGTACTCGATCTGCCGCCCGTTGACGCCGCCGTTCTCGTTGACCCAGTCGAAGTACGCCTGGACGCCGGTCGGGATCTCGCTGTAGCCGGGCGCCGCGACACCGGTCAGCGGGTAGTGGGCGCCGATCTTGATGCTGTCCTCGGTGATGCCGATGTCCGAGGCCTCGTTGGCCCCGCCGGTGTCGTCACCGCTGTCGCGGCTCTCGCCCGCGCCGCAGGCGGCGAGGGCGGAGGCAACGGTGGCCGCGGTCAGGAATGACACGAGGCGCCGTGAGGATGTGCGCAATTGTTCTCCTCTGTGCGATCCGGGCACCGCTGCCCGGAGGTCTGGAATGGCGGAGCGGAGGACGGCCGAGGGCCCTCACCCCCTGCCGGCGCGCGCACCGGCGCGCTTCGCCCGTGCCGACAGCCAGCGCAGCCGGATGGTCCCGACCAGGCCGGCGGGGGCGAAGAGCATGACGACGATCAGCACGATCCCGTAGACCAGCGGGGACAGCTGCGCGGCCTCGGTGTCGCTGAGGTTCAGACTCGATCCCGTGTTGCGGGCCAGCTCGGGGAGGAACACCAGCATCACCGCGCCGAGCAGCGCGCCGAGCATGCTGCCCAGCCCGCCGATGACGATCGCGGTCAGCAGCGACAGCGAGAGGACGAGCGTGAACGACAGCGCCGACACCGAGCCGAGGACGAAGGCCAGCAGCGCGCCGGCGAGCCCGGCGCAGGCGGAGCTGACCACGAAGGCCAGCACCCGCCAGTGCCCCAGCCGGATGCCGGCCAGCTCGGCGGCCACCTCCTGGTCACGGACCGCCCGCCAGGTGCGGCCGATCCGGCTGCGCACCAGGTTGGCCAGCAGGAAGAACGTGATCAACACGCAGATCAGGCCGAGGTAGGCCTGCCACTTCTGGTTCGTCGGCTGCGTCCCCGACAGGAAGAACGAGAAGTCCTGCCACCACTCCGGCGGCTCCGGCCGGCGGTAGGTGATCGGCTGGTTGCCGCCGAGGGTCTCGGGGAAGACGAGGGCGAGGCCGGGCAGGCCGACGGCGAGGGCGAGGGTCGCGCCGGCGAGGTAGGGCCCGTGCAGCCGCGCCGCCGCCACGCCGACCACCGCGCCGACGACGGTGGTGAGCGCCGCGGCGATCAGGAAGATCACCGGGAGCGGCCACGGGTTCTCCTGGTGCTCGAAGAACAGCGCCGTGGTGTAGGCGCCGACCGCCATGAGGGCGCCGTGGCCGAGGGAGATCTGCCCGTTGACGCCCGTCAGCAGCGTCAGGCCGGCCGCGGCCACCGCGTAGAACCCGACCTGGGCGATCTGCGTGTGGGTGAACCGGTCGGTCACCTCGATCAGGAGCATCCCGGCGATCAGCGCCAGCAGGAGCAGCAGCGCGTGCCGGGGCAGGGCCGCCTGGGGCAGGCCCCACTTCCGCCGCCGTCCGCCGGCCGTGGCGGTGGGTGCGTCGGCCGCCGCGGTCGCGACCGTGGGGGCGTCGTCCGTCGCCTGTCCGGGGGTCTGCAGGTCACTCATCGGTCATGCCCTCCGGGCCTTGGCGCTGCTGAACAACCCGCCGGGGCGGACCAGGAGGACGACGACCAGGATCACCAGCGCCGCCAGGCTGACCACCTCGTCGCCGAGGTAGCCGCGCACGTAGCCGAGCAGCAGGCCCAGCGCGACGCCGCCGACCACCGCGCCGATCGGCGAGTCCAGCCCGCCGAGGACGGCGGCCACGAAGCCGTAGACGATCAGCGCGTCCATGAACGTCGGCGTCAGCGACGAGCCCTCGCCGGCGATGAGCACGCCGGAGATCGCGCCGACCACCGCGGCCAGCGCCCAGCCGAGGGTGAGCATCCGGCCCACCTTGACGCCGAGCAGCCGGGCGACCTCCTGGCCGAAGGCGGAGGCGCGCATGGCCAGCCCCACGCGGGTGTAGCGGAACAGCACGATCAGCAGCGCGAGGGTCAGCAGGACCCCGCCGAGCGTGTAGAGGTTGTTGGGCGTGAGCGCGATGTTGGTGCCGCCCACGGTGAATCCCACCCGGCCGAACGGCGGCGGGAAGGCCCGCTCGTTGTTGCCGAAGATGATCCCGATGGCCGCCTGGATCGCGATGAACAGGCCGAGGGTGACGATGACCGCGTTGAGCTCCGGGCCGCCCTCCACGGGGCGGATCACCACCCGCTCGATCACCGCCCCGAGCACGAAGCCGCTGACCAGCGCCACGAGGACGGCGACCCAGTAGGACTGGCCGGCCTCGATCAGCGCGAGCGCGATGAACGTCGTCGCCGCCGCCATCGCGCCCTGCGCGAAGTTGACGATCCGGGTGGACCGCCAGATGAGGACCAGCGCGAGGGCGAAGGCCGCGAAGATCGCGCCCTGGACCGCACCCGCGACGGTGAGGGTGATGAACTGCTGCACGGAGAAGCGCTGCCTTCCTGGTCGCCGGAGTCAGAAGCCGAGGTAGGCGTGCCGGAGGTCCTCGTCGGCCATGAGGGTCCGGGCGGAGTCGGTGACGACGACGCGGCCGAGGTTGAGCACTACGCCGACGTCGGCGACCGACAAGGCGCTCCGGGCGTTCTGCTCGACGAGCAGCACCGACAGGCCCTCGGTGTCGACCAGGTGCCGGACCAGCCCGAAGATCTGCGCCACGATCCGCGGCGCCAGCCCGAGCGACGGCTCGTCCAGGAGCAGCACCCGCGGCCGGGCCATCAGCGCGCGGCCCACGACGAGCATCTGCCGCTCGCCGCCGGAGAGGTTGTGCGCCGGCTGCGTGCGGCGCTCGGCCAGCCGCGGGAACAGGTCGTAGACCCGGTCGAACTCCTCCTTCGGCGGCTTGCCGCGGAACAGCGCCCCGACGCGGAGGTTCTCGTCGACGGTGAGCTCGGCGATGACGCCCCGGCCCTCCGGCACGTGGGACATGCCCTTGCCGACCATCGCCTCGACCGGGGCCTTGGTGATGTCCTCGCCGTCGAGCAGCACCTGGCCCCGCACCGGGCGGATCAGCCCGCTGACCGTGCGCAGCAGCGTCGTCTTGCCCGCGCCGTTGGCGCCCAGCACGGCGGTGATGCGGCCGCGGTCGGCGCGCAGCGAGACGCCGTCCAGGGCGCGGACCGGCCCGTAGTGGGTGGTGAGGTCGCGGACCTCCAGGACGGCGGTGCCGTCCGCGTCCGTGCCGGAGACCGCCGTGCTGCCGTGGGCGACCGGCTCAGCCACGGGACCCTCCCTCGCCTGCGGTGAGCTGTGCGGCGTCGGCCTCGGCGTCGACCTGCTCGCCCAGGTAGGCCTCGGTCACCGCGGGGTCGGCCTGGACCTCCGCCGGGGTGCCGGCCGCGATCTGCAGGCCGGAGTCGAGCACGGTCACCCGGTCGCAGACCCGCATGACCAGGTCCATGTGGTGCTCGACGAGCAGCACGCTCATCCGCGACTGGAGCGCGCCGATCAGGTCCCCGAGATCGTGCATCTCCTCCTCGGACAGGCCGCTGGCCGGCTCGTCGAGCAGCAGCAGCTCCGGGTCGGTGACCAGGGCGCGGGCCAGCGCGACCCGCTTCTGCACCGGGTAGGGGAGGCTGCCGGGGTAGCGGCCGGCGTAGTCGACCGCGTCGAGCTCCTCGAGGGCGGCCAGCGCGCGGCCGCGCAGCTTCTGCTCGTCCTTCTCCCCGAGGCCGAAGAGGGCGGACGCGAAGCCGGCCCGGGCGTGCTTGTGGGCGCCGACCATGACGTTCTCGAGCACGGTCAGGCCGTTGAACAGGCCCACGCCCTGCAGCGTGCGGGCGATGCCCATCCCGGCCAGCGCGGCCGGCTTGAGCCGGCGCTGCTCCGCGCCGCGCCAGACGATGCGGCCGGCGGTCGGGCGGACCAGCCCGCAGGCGACGTTGAACAGCGTGGTCTTGCCCGCGCCGTTGGGCCCGATCAGCCCGTGCACCTGGCCGGGCTCGACGGTGAGGGAGACGTCGGACAGCGCGGTGACGCCGCCGAAGGTGACCGTGATCCCGGACATCTCGAGCCGGGAGCCGGGCGAGCGATCGGCTACCAGCCGATCCGGTTCCGTATTACTGACAGGTCGCTCGGGCGGCTGCGCCAACAGGCCCATGTCTCCTCTTCGTCGGGGAGGTCGCCCGGCCGGAGAGGGCTCGGCGACGATTGGGTCACGGCTACGTCCCCCTGACGTTCCCCGCCGGTGAGGGCAGTCACAATGGGCTCGCCGCACAGTTTCCGCACAGCTCCGTTGTGCGCGGCGCTGCCCCACCGAGAAGGAGGCCGAGTGCAGGCGTTCCGCCCGGAAGTGACCGCCCGCCTCGTCGAACTGACTCCCTTGCTGCTCGGCCGGCTCGGCGACATGAACGACCGGATGATCGAGCTGCTGCTGCGCGACGAGCCGGCCTACCGCCAGTTCGCCGGGCACTCGGCGACCGAGCTGCGCACCTCGACCCGGGCGGGGCTCGAGCGGGGCGTGCGGGGGCTGATCGGGGCGCTGCCCCGGGGGGCCTCCATGGCGTGGGCGCGTGAGGTGGGCCGGCGCCGGGCCGCGCAGGGCATCCCGCTCGAGGCGGTGCTGCGCGCCTACCGGTACGCCGGGCAGGTGATCTGGGACGGGCTGCTCGACGTCGCCCGGGTGGCCGGCCGAGGGCACGACCCGCTGCTGCTCGAGGTGGCCGGCTCGATCTGGCGGTCCAACGACCTCGAGTGCGGCGCGGTGGCCGAGAGCTACCGCGAGGAGCAGCGCCGGCTGGCCGGCGTCGACGACGAGGCCCGCCAGCACGTGCTGGACGGGCTGCTCGACGGCCGCGGAGGCGACCCGGCGTTCGTGCGCACCGCCTCGGAGCTGCTCGCGGTGCCGCTCGCCGGCCGGCTGCTGGCCGTGGTCGCGCTGCCCGACCCCGACGGCGCCGCGGCGCTCGCCGACCCGTCGGGCGCGCTGCTGCGCCGCGGGGTGCGCTCGGTGTGGGGCACCCGCGCGGGCGCGCAGGTCGGCTTCGTCGCGCTCGGCTCCCGCTGCCCGGGCGACGTCCAGGCCTGGCTCGCCGCGCTGGCCCTGGGCCCGGTCGGCGTCTCGGCCGTCGTCGACGGCGCCGCCGGCTGCGCGGCCGCCTACCGGCTGGCCGAGACCGCCGCCCGCACGCTGCCCGTGGGCGCGCCCCGCCTGGTGACCATCGACGACCGGCTGCCCGAGGCACTGCTGTCGAACTCGCCGGAGATCAGCTCGCGGCTGGTCGGCCAGACCCTCGGCGGGCTGCTCGAGCTGCCCGACGACGAGCGCGAGGTGCTGCTGGACACGCTCGCGGCGTTCCTGGCGGCCGACGGGTCGCCGACGCGGGCCGCCGACGCGCTCTACTGCCACCGGAACACGGTCATGCACCGGCTGCGGCGGATCGAGACGGTGACCGGCCGCAAGCTCACCGATCCCCGCGCCCGGCTGCAGTGGCAGCTCGCGCTGCTGGGCGCCGAGCAGCGCCGCCCTGCCCGCTCCGCCTGAACGGCGGGAAAAAATCTCGCCGTGGGATGTCGAGAACCCGCGCGCGGCTCCGTCCCCTGGGTGCACGCGGCCACACTGGGCCGTACCCGACCAGGGAGAACACCATGGCGAAGTACCTGCTGCTCAAGCACTACCGGGGCGCTCCGGCGGCGGTCAACGACGTGCCGATGGACCAGTGGACGCCGGAGGAGGTGGTCGCCCACGTCCAGTACATGCGGGACTTCGCCACCCGGCTCGAGGCCACCGGTGAGTTCGTCGACGAGCAGGCGCTCTCCCCGAGGGGCACCTTCGTCCGCTACGACGGCGAGGGGCGGCCGCCGGTCACCGACGGCCCGTTCGCGGAGACCAAGGACCTGATCGCCGGCTGGATGGTGATCGACGTCGACACCTACGAGCGGGCGCTCGAGCTGGCCGGCGAGCTGTCCGCGGCGCCGGGCGCGGGCGGGAAGCCCATCCACGAGTGGCTCGAGGTGCGCCCGTTCCTGGGCGCACCGCAGACCATCACGGAGTGACGCACGGTGGTCCGCGGAGTGGATGAGGCCCTCCTCCGGGCGATCGTCCCCACCGTGATCGGGGTCCTCGGCCGCCGCGGAGCCGACTTCGCGGCGGCCGAGGACGCCGTCCAGGACGCCCTGGTCGAAGCGGTCCGGGTGTGGCCGGACGACCCGCCCCGGGACCCGCAGGGCTGGCTGGTCACCGTGGCCTGGCGCCGGTTCCTCGACGCCGCCCGCGCCGACACCTCCCGGCGGCGGCGCGAGGAGTTCGTCGACGCGGAGCCGGCGCCCGGGCCGGCCGGGGCGGTGGACGACACGCTGCAGGTGTACTTCCTCTGCGCGCACCCGTCCCTGTCCCCGGCCTCGGCGGTCGCGCTCACGCTGCGCGCGGTCGGCGGCCTGACCACGCGGCAGATCGCGCAGGCCTACCTCGTGCCGGAGGCGACCATGGCCCAGCGCATCAGCCGGGCCAAGCGGACCGTCTCCGGCGTCCGGTTCGACCAGCCCGGCGACGTCGCCACGGTGCTGCGCGTGCTCTACCTGGTCTTCAACGAGGGCTACTCCGGCGACGTCGACCTCGCCGCCGAGGCGATCCGGCTCACCCGCCAGCTGGCGGCCCGGATCGACCACCCGGAGGTGGCCGGCCTGCTCGCGCTCATGCTGCTGCACCACGCGCGGCGTCCGGCCCGGACCCGCCCCGACGGCAGCCTCGTGCCCCTCGCCGACCAGGACCGCGGCCGGTGGGACACCCGGCTGATCGCCGAGGGCGTCGACGTGCTCCAGGCCGCGCTCGCCCGTGACCGCCTGGGGGAGTTCCAGGCCCAGGCCGCCATCGCCGCGCTGCATGCCGACGCACGCACGGCGGCGGAGACCGACTGGGTGCAGATCGTCGAGTGGTACGACGAGCTGGTGCGGCTCACCGGCAGCCCGGTCGCCCGCCTCAACCGGGCCGTCGCGGTCGGGGAGGCCGACGGCCCGCGGGCCGGCCTGGCCGCCCTGGCGGAGCTCGACCCCGCCCTGCCCCGCGCCGCCGCCGTCGCGGCGTACCTGCACGAGCGGGACGGGGACCCGGCCACCGCGGCCCGGCTCTACGCCGAGGCCGCCCGATCGGCGACCGACCTCCCCGAACGCGACCACCTCACCCGCCAGGCCGCCCGGCTCAACGCGCGGCTGCGCGGGTGAGCCCCTACTGCAGGTAGTTCTCCACCTCGGGCTCGGGGCGGGGCGTGGCCTCGTCGGGGTTCTCGCCGTACTGGCGCTTGGCACGCCACTGCCGCAGCAGGTCCCAGCACTGGTCGAGGTGCGCCTCCAGCTCGGAGAGCCGCGCCCGCTGATCGTCGGTGTGCTCGGCGCTGTCCCGGAGCTTGTGCTCCTCGTCGACCAGCGCCGAGATCCGGCTCAGGATGTCCTTCTCGTCCACGGCGTCCTCCCTGCCCTCGGGTCCTCCCACGGAAACGGTCAGGCCTGCTCGGGCACCCAGCCCTCGAGGAACGCGGCCAGCCGGCGGGTGACCGCCCCGCCGGCGCGGCCGAGCGCGAGCAGCGCCTGCCGGTCGACCGGCACGCGGACCTCCCGTCGGCCGCGGGGCCGCGCCGCCACGGCGTGCCCGGCGGCGACGAGCTCGGGCCACGGCCGGGTGAGCTGCCCCCGCACCCGGTCGAGCGCGGCCGCGGTGGGACCGGCGTTGCCCTCGACCATCGCGGTCACGAACGCGGGGTCGCTGCCGATCACCCGGGTGCCGCTGGTGAAGCTGCCGGCGGCCAGGTTGAGCGCCAGCGGCCCGGCCTCGCCCGCCGCGGCGGCCAGGGCGGCGGCCAGCAGGTGCGGCACGTGGCTGATCGCGGCGACGGCGTCGTCGTGCTCGGCGGCGGTGACCGGGACGACCTCGGCCCCGGCCTGCAGCGCCACCTCGGCGACCCGCAGCCAGCGCGTGAGGTCCGTGCCCGGCTCCAGGCAGACCGCCCACCGCGCGCCGGTGAACAGGGCGGGGTCGGTCGCCTCGTGGCCGGACCGTTCCGTCCCGCACATCGGGTGCCCGCCGACGAACCGCCCGCCGTACCGGGCGCCGAGCTCGGCGAGCACCGGCGCCTTCACCGACCCGAGGTCGGTGATCGTCGCGTCCGGGGCGACGGCGAGGTCGTCGAGCGCGGTGCCCATCGCCGGCAGCGGCACGGCCAGGACGACGACGCCGTCCAGCTCCCGCCCCATTCGCACGCCCCGGGCCGCCGCGGCGTCGCGGGCCGCGGGGTCGACGTCCCAGCCGGTGACCGGGCGACCCGCCGCCGCCAGCGCCGCCGCGAGCGAGCCGCCGAGCTGGCCCAGGCCGACGACCGAGACCGGCGGCGCCGGCATGGTGGGCACCGGGAAGGACGTCACGACACCTCCCACGGGCGGTCGGTGCGGAAGACCCGGGCCAGCGCGGTCGCGACCAGCCGGCCGTCCTGCGCGCGGGCCTCGACCCGGTAGACGGCGGTGCGGTTGCTGCGGTGCACCTCGACGCCCTCGGCCACCAGCCGGTCGCCCTCGGCGCCGGCGGCGAGGAATTCGGTGTGCACGTCCTGCGCGATCGCCACCGTGCCGTGGCTGTTGCTCACCGCCGCGTGGACGACGTCGAGCAGCGCCATCGTGGCCCCGCCGTGCGCCATGCCGACGGCGTTGAGCAGCTGCGGCCCGACGGTCATCGAGGCGCGCGCGTAGCCGGGGCGGACCTGCTCCAGCGTGATGCCGAGGTGCCCGGCCAGTGGGTCGGCCGCGAGCCGGGCGAACAGCTCGGCCGGGACGTCGTCCATGATCGGACACTATGGCCCACGCGTTCCTCCCTCCCCACGCGCCATGACGCCGCGGTCGTTCCTCCTCACCCCGCAGCTCGGCGACTACGTCCGGGCCGGCTGCGAGCCGCCCGACGAGGTTGTGGTGGACCTGATCGCCGAGACCGCCCGGCTGGCCGAGCGAGGCGAGGTGCCGCCGACCTTCCAGATCCCGCCGGAGCAGGGCGCGTTCATGCAGTTGCTCACCCGCGCCCTCGGGGTGCGGCGGGCGATCGAGATCGGGACGTTCACGGGCTTCTCGGCCCTGTGCGTCGCCCGCGGCCTGCCGGAAGACGGCCGGCTGGTCTGCCTGGACCGGAACGGGGAGTGGACGGCGATCGCCCGCCGGTACTGGGAGCGCGCCGGCGTCGCCGACCGGATCGAGCTGCGGCTGGGCGACGCGCACGAGACCCTGCGCGGCCTGCCCGCCGAGCCGGTGTTCGACCTGGCCTTCGTCGACGCCGACAAGACCGGCTACGCCGACTACGTCGACCAGCTGCACGGGCGGCTTGTGGACAACGGGCTGGTGCTGCTGGACAACACGCTGCGCAACGGGCGGGTGCTCGCCCCCGAGAACGCCGACGACCACGCCCTCGTCGAGCTGAACGCCGCGCTGGCCGCCGACCCGCGCTGGGAGACCGTGCTGCTGCCGGTCTCCGACGGCCTGACCCTGCTGCGCAAGCGATGAGCGACGGCGCCGCCCCGCGGCCGAGCTACGCCGTGCGGGTCAGCCGCTCCGGCACGCGCTGGGCGGTCGAGCTGCTGGCCGCCGACGCCGCCGACGAGCTCCCCGTCCTGGAGCGCGCCCTCGGCGAGCCCGGCGCCGACTGGCCGGGGCCCTTCGTCGTCGTCGTCGACTCGCGGCTGTACTTCGTCGTCCTCCGGCACGGCCCGGGCGGCATGGTGCGGGCGCTGATCTCCGACGCGACCATGCAGGAGTGGGTGCTGGCCGCGGAGGTCGTCGAGCGCTACGGGATCGCCGTCGACACCGACGGCGCCTTCGACGACGACGAGTCCGGCTGGCCCGGAGGTGACCTGGACGTGTTCGCCGACGACGGCCTGCCCGCCGAGGAGCTGCGGCCGATCGTGACCGCCGACGACCTGTGGGCCGACGAGATGGTCGCCCGGATCGCGGCCCGGCTCGGCTTCGCCGACCAGCTGCGGGCGGTGGTCGCCCCGTGAGCGCGCTGGTCGGCGCGGTGATCTTCGACCTGGGCGGCGTGATCACCGAGAGCCCGCTGCACGCGTTCACCGCCTACGAGCGGGAGGCCGGCCTGCCCGAGGGCCTGATCCGCCGGCTCAACAGCACCAATCCGGACACCAACGCGTGGGCGCGGTACGAGCGCAACGAGCTCGACGTGGCGGGGTTCAGCGCGGCGTTCGAGGCGGAGGCCCTGGCCGCGGGGCACTACGTCGATGCCGCCCGGGTGCTGGAGGCGCTGCGGGGCGAGCTGCGCCCGGAGATGGTGGCCGCCGTCCGCCGGCTCAGGGACGCCGGGCTGCCGCTGGGCCTGTTGTCGAACAACGTCGCGCCGATGGAGCGGACCGGCGAGCTCGGCGCGCTGCTCGGGCTCTTCGACGCGATCGTCGAGTCGTCGGTGGAGGGCGTGCGCAAGCCGGAGCCGGAGATCTACCGGCGCGCGCTGGCCCGCCTCTCCGACGCCGTGGGCCGCCCGATCGCCGCCGCCGACTGCGCCTACCTCGACGACCTCGGCATCAACCTCAAGCCGGCCCGCGAGCTGGGCTTCCGCACGATCAAGGTCGTCGAGCCCGCCCTGGCGCTCGCCGAGCTGTCGGAGCTGGTCGGTTTCCGCCTGGACGGCGCCCCCCGCTGAGGACACCCGTGGACGTCGAGACCGCCATGGGGCGGGCGCTGGAGCTCGCCGCGCAGGCCCAGGAGTGGGGCGACACGCCGATCGGTGCCGTCGTCCTCGGGCCCGACGGGACGGTCCTGGCCGAGGCCGCCAACGAGCGGGAGAAGCGCGGCGACCCCACCGCGCACGCCGAGGTGCTGGCCCTGCGGGAGGCCGCCCGGCGGCACGGGGACGGGTGGCGGCTGACCGGCGCGACGCTCGTCGTCACGCTCGAGCCCTGCACCATGTGCGCCGGTGCGAGCGTCCTCGCGCGGGTCAGCCGGGTGGTCTACGGCGCCGACGACCCGAAGGCGGGCGCGGTCGGCTCGCTGTGGGACGTCGTCCGCGACCGCCGGCTCAACCACCGGCCCGAGGTCACGGCCGGGATCCGCGCCGAGGAGTCCGCCGCGCTCCTACGCGCGTTCTTCCGCGCGAAGCGGGCCCTGTAACCTCTTCGGCGGTGGCGTGTCCGAGCGGCCGAAGGAGCACGCCTCGAAAGCGTGTGAGGTGCAAGCCTCCGTGGGTTCAAATCCCACCGCCACCGCCAGCCAGCCGGGAACGGCGGCGCCCGCCGGGCGCCGCCGTTCTCGCTTCCTCAGATCGCGACGTCGCTGTCCAGCAGCAGGTCGCCGTCCTCGTCGACGACCAGGGTGAACCGGTGCTCCTCGCGTTCGCGGGAGCCGTCCCGGGTGCGGAACTCCAGCTGGCCGGTGGCGGTGAGCGAGCCGTCCTCCGCCTGCACGCCGGAGAGCCTGACGTCGCTGAACTGCGACCAGAAGTTCACGTAGCCCTGCTCGCTGATGCTGCTGCGCAGCGTCGGCCCGGTGAGCTGCCAGGCCTCCTCCGGGTCGTCGGTCACCAGCTGGTGGTAGTCGCGCAGGAAGTCGCGGACGTCGCCGGCGTCGACGTCCGCCGCCGGCGCGCTGGAGGCGGTCGTCGTCGGTGGCGGCTCCGCCGTCGTGGTGGTGGCCGGTGCCGGGGACTGGGTGGTCGGCTCCACGGCGGCGGACGACGTCGGCGCGGCGGCGGGCGTCGTCGTCCCGGCACCGGCGTTCGTGTCCCCGTCGTCGCGGCCCGCTGTGGCCAGCAGCACCCCGCCGAGGATCAGTGCGGCGGTCACCAGTGCGCCGGCCGCCACCCACAGCCACGGTGCCCCGCGCCGGCGCTCGCCGGCGGGGCGGGAGGGGCGGGAGGGGCGGGCGGGGGCGTCGACGACCACGGGCCGGCGCGGCGGGGGAGGCGGCGGCGTGGGCGAGGACGGAGCCGGGGCCGGGGCGGGCGTCGGGGCCGGGGGCGGAAAGGTCGCCGTCCGCTGCCGGCCCGGGGCGGACGAGCGCAGGTTCGTCCGCGCCATGAGCACCGTCGTCGTGTCGCCGTCGTGGGCGGCCAGCGAGGCGAGCTGGTCGCGGACCTCGGTCATCGACGGCCGCGCCGCCGGGTCGGCCGCGAGCATCCGCAGCAGCGGCGCGGTCAGCGCCCCGCACCGCTGGGGCGGGATGATCTCCCCGCCGGCCACGCGGTGCAGCTGCTGCAGCGAGTTGTCGCTCAGGCCGAACGGGGGCTGCCCCTCCAGGCAGGTGTAGAGCGTCGCGGCCAGCGAGAACACGTCGCTGGGCGGTGCCGGCTCCTGGCCCTGGGCTACCTCGGGCGCGAGGAAGGCCGGCGTGCCGGTGATCTGCCCGGTCTGGGTCAGGCTGACGTCGCCGCTGGCGTGCGAGATGCCGAAGTCGGTGATCTTGACCAGGCCCTCGACCCGTGCGCCTTCGCCGATCAGGATGTTCGCCGGCTTGACGTCGCGGTGCACGATGCCCGCCGCGTGGGTGGCCGCCAGCGCATCGGCGACCTGGGCGCCGATCTGCGCCACCTGGTCCACCCGCAGCAGACCGTCCTCACCCAGCACCGTCGCCAGGCTGCGGGAGGGGAGGTACTCCATCACCAGCCACGGCAGCCCGCCGTCGAGGGCGACGTCGAAGACCGAGATGGCGTGCGGATGGCTGAGCCGGGCGGCGATCCGGCCCTCCCGCAGCGCCCGCTGCCGCTGCTGCTCGGCCTCGTGCGGGTCGGCGCCGGGCCGCGGGAGCACCTGCTTGACCGCGACCCGGCGGCCGAGCAGCTCGTCCTGCGCCATCCAGACCGTGCCCATGCCGCCCCCACCGATCTGCGACACGAGCCGGTAGCGACCGGCGACGAGCCGTCCCGGCCGGGTGAGGGGTGTGGTCATCGGCGCCGCCGTCAGACGGCGGACGGGACCCCGAAGCGCCGCGCGTACTCCTCCTGGGCGCCGGCGGGCAGGGCGTCGTAGAGCGTTCCGAGTTCCTCGACCGCCTCGGGGGCGAGGTCGTCGAAGAGCCGCTGCCAGGTCGGGGGCTCGTCGTAGCTGCGGGTGAGCAGCAGCTCCCAGGCGTGGGTCTGCCGGTCGCGCTTGCTGCGCTCGGCGGCGAACTCCGAGAGGTAGCGGTCCTGCGCGGCGGCCTTCTCGGCGCGGGTCGCCGACGGCGGCAGCGCCTCGGCATCGCCGCCCTTGAGGACGCCGAGGATCGCGTCGACGACCTCGGGTCGCACGTCGTCCCGTTCGCTGCCCAACTCGCTCACGACACGCCCTCCTCCGCCGAACTCCCCCCGTGGCCTTCCCCGGTGATCGGTTACCCAACCACCCGGGGGCAGGATGCCGCACGCGGGCCCCGGAGGGCGGCGCGGCGGTGTCGCGGCTGACCGGTCCGGGGCCGCCCGGTACCATCGGCGCCACTGGAGGATTCGCCTAGTGGCCTATGGCGCTCGCTTGGAAAGCGGGTTGGGGGCAACCCCTCGGGAGTTCGAATCTCCCATCCTCCGCAGGACCAGGCCCCCGGCGTCACGCCGGGGGCCTGTCGCGTTCACATCGCGGATTCCAGCTCCGGCGCCCGGCCCAGCTCGCGCAGGTACAGGCCCGCGACCGCGGCGAGCAGGAGCAGCCCGCCGACGACGGCGCCCGGCGCCAGCCGCTCGCCGAGGAACGCGGTGGCCAGCACCGTCGCCGTCAGCGGTTCGAGCAGCGTGACGATCGAGGCGACCGCGCCCGGCACCGTCCGCACGCCGGTGAAGAACAGCCCGTACGCCAGCGCGCTCGGCACCAGCCCCAGGTAGAGCAGGACGGCGATCGCCACCGGATCGGCCGGGAAGCGCACGCCGGCGGCCAGCACGACGGGGGTGAGCAGCACCGCCCCGCCCGCGAAGCCGGCGAGCGTCACCGGAACCCCCGCCGGCACGCCGGCCGAGGCCAGGGTGACGACGGCGTAGCCGAGCGCCGAGCCGGTGGCCAGCAGTGCCCCGAGCAGCACCGCCGTCCCGGTGTCGGCGCCGGCCGAGACGCCCACGAGCAGGACCAGGCCGACCAGCGCGAGGGCCAGCGCGGCCAGCGTCGTCCGGCTGGGCCGGCCGTGCCCGAGCAGCGCCGCCCCGACGGCGATGAGCAGCGGCGCCAGCCCGAGGGCGACCAGGGTGGCGATGCTCACCCCGGCGCGGGCCACCGCGCTGAAGTAGGCGAGCTGGTAGGCGGCCAGGCCGGCGCCGACCAGGACCAGGCGGACGGCGACCGGCCGGGTCACCGGCACGGCGCCGGTCCGCCGGCGGGCGGTCAGCGCCCAGCCGGCCAGCAGCACCACCGCGCCGACGGCGAGGCGGTACCAGGCGATGTCGAGCGGGGAGAGGTCGGTGCGGTCGGCGACGAGCCGGCCGCTGATGCCCGACGTCCCCCAGCAGAGGGCGGCGAGGACGACGAGCAGGAACCCGCGACGAGACGCGGGGGACGAGGGGGTCATGACGCTCCTGGGGCGAGATCCGGGTGAGGGGCTCGGTCCGGAGCGCGCAGCAGGACGCCCGGGCCATCAGGGCCCGGGCGGGGGAGCGGTCAGCCCCGCGGCGCTCCGGTCAGGAGCGCGGAGGGGGCAGGACGAGTGCGCGGCGGGGCGGCATGGCGCCGAGGGTAGCGGGCGGGTCGTCGGTCCCCCGAGCGCTTTCCCGTACAGTGGGTGCAGACCCCTCGTGTGGCGTCACCCTGTGAACCTCCCCAGGGCCGGAAGGCAGCAAGGATAAGCGGGCTCTGGCGGGTGCGCGGGGGGTCCCTTCTTTTCCCGGGTGATCGCGCACACCCGCTGGCTCGGGTCCGCGGCTTCGTCACCTCCGGCACGTAACCTGCCTGCGTGGCTCTGGCGCTCTACCGCAAGTACCGCCCGGCGACCTTCGCCGAGGTGGTCGGGCAGGAGCACGTCACCACGCCGCTGGTCAACGCGGTCGACGCCGGCCGGATCAACCACGCCTACCTGTTCAGCGGCCCGCGCGGCTGCGGGAAGACGTCGTCGGCACGGATCCTCGCCCGGTCGCTGAACTGCGAGCAGGGCCCGACGTCGACGCCGTGCGGCGTCTGCACGTCCTGCGTCTCGCTGGCGCCCGACGGCCCCGGCTCGATCGACGTCATCGAGATCGACGCGGCCAGCCACGGTGGCGTCGACGACGCCCGCGACCTGCGGGAACGCGCCTTCTTCGCGCCGGTGCACAGCCGCTTCAAGGTCTACATCGTCGACGAGGCGCACATGGTCACCACGCAGGGCTTCAACGCCCTGCTCAAGGTGGTCGAGGAGCCGCCGGAGTTCCTGGTCTTCGTCTTCGCGACCACCGAGCCGGACAAGGTGCTGCCCACCATCCGGTCGCGCACCCACCACTACCCGTTCCGGCTGGTCCCGCCGACCACGCTGCGCGGCCTGCTGGAGAAGACCTGCGCCGCCGAGGGCGTGCAGGTGGAGCCGACGGTGTTCCCGCTCGTCGTGCGCGCCGGCGGTGGCTCGGTCCGCGACTCGCTGTCGATCCTCGACCAGCTGCTCGCCGGCGCCGGCCCCGAGGGCGTCACCTACCGGACGGCGGTCGGCCTGCTGGGCGTCACCGACGACGCGCTGCTCGACGAGACGATCGACGCGCTCGCCGCGCGGGACGCCCCGGCGGTGTTCCGCGCCGTCGACCGCGTCGTCGAGGCCGGCCACGACCCGCGCCGCTTCGCCACCGACCTGCTCGACCGGCTGCGCGACCTGATCGTGCTCGACGCCGTGCCGGACGCCGGTGGCAACGGCCTGCTCGACTGCCCGCCGGACCGGCTGGACCTGATGAGCTCGCAGGCGCAGGCCCTCGGCTCGGCCACCCTGTCGCGGATGGCCGACACCGTGCACGAGGGCCTGACCGAGATGCGGGGGACGACGGCGCCCCGGCTGCTGCTCGAGCTGGTCTGCGCCCGCATGCTGCTGCCCGCCACCGACGGCTCGGCGGCGGCCACCCTGCAGCGCCTGGAGCGCCTCGAGCGGCGGATGTCGATCGCCGGCGAGCACGCCGGACGGCCCGTGGAGGAGTTCGACGCGCCGGTGCACCGCGCACCGGCCGCGCCCGCGGCACCGGCCGTGCCCGCGGCACCGGCCGCGCCCGCGGCACCGGCCGTGCCCGCGGCACCGGCCGTGCCCGCGGCACCGGCCGCTGAGCAACGGACGGAGGCCCCGGCCGCCCCGCGCCGCGAGTTCGTGCGCAAGTCGCAGCAGGCGGCCGCTCCGCCGTCCGCACCGGTCGCCACCCCGCCGGCCGCCGCCCCGGTCGCGGACGACGACTGGCCCGAGACCGTGCCGCCCGGCTCCGGTGGCGCGTCCCGGCCGGCCCCGGGCCCCGCCGCGCCGCCGGCACCCGCCGACCAGCCGCCGGCCGCCGCGCCGTCCGGACCGCGGGTCGCGACCGGCGAGCCGGACATCCCGCTGCCGCCGGAGCCGACGGACGACGAGGACTGGCCGCACCCGGCCCGCCCAGCCGCCGCCCAGGCCGCGGCCGCCCGCACCGAGGCACCCGCCGCCCCGGCCGCCCCGCCGCGTGCCGCGGCCGAGTCGGCGCCCGCCCCCCGCGGTGGCGAGCCCACGCCGGTCGTCTCGGCGAACCCGCCCGAGCCTGCCTCGGGCGGCGACCTGACCACCAGCGACGTCCGCCGGATCTGGCCGGAGCTGCTGTCGGTGGTCAAGCGGCACAAGCGCACCACCGAGGCGCTGCTGAAGAACGCGCAGGTGCACGAGCTCAGGAACGGCGTGCTCACCCTGTCGACGGGGTCGCCGGCGCTGGCCCGCCGGATCGGGGACGACCTCAACAAGGACGTGCTGCGCGAGGCGCTCAACGAGCTGCTCGGCGTCCGCTGGAAGGTCGAAGCGGTCGTCGAGGGGGCCGGCGCCCCGGCCGGTGCCAAGGTCTCGCCCGAGGTGGCCCGCGAGGCCGCCCGCGTCGCGGAGGAGCGCGAGGAGCGCGAGCTGGTGGCCCAGCGCGCCGCGGAGGCCGCCGGCGTGCCGGTCGACGACACCCCGGCGGTCGATCCGGAGCAGGCCGCGCTGGCGCTGCTGCGCGCCCAGCTCGGCGCCCGCCCCGTCGACAGCTGAGCGGAGCGCCCGGGCGCGTTTTCCGCGCCGTGGCACTCCGAGCAGGTCCGCGTGTCACGCCGCTGTCGCTGCCGCGGCCTACGCTCGGTGCATGTTCCCCGGAGGCCAGCCCGACATGGCGCAGTTGCTCCAGCAGGCCCAGCAGATGCAGCAGCAGCTGGTGGCCGCGCAGGAGGAGCTCGCGCGCACCGAGGTCACCGGCTCGGCCGGGGGCAACTTGGTCACCGCGACCATGACCGGCAGCGGCGAGCTGACCGCGCTGACCATCGCGCCGGCCGCCGTGGACCCGGACGACGTCGAGACGCTGCAGGACCTCGTCGTCGCCGCCGTGCGGGACGCCAAGCGCGCCGCCGACGAGCTGGCCGCCAGCCGCATGGGCCCGCTGGCCGGCGGTCTCGGTGGTGGCGGGCTGGGCCTGCCCGGCTTCTGAGCCTTTCCCCGCACGACCGAACCCGAGGAATCCCACCGTGTACGAGGGCGCCGTCCAGGACCTCATCGACGAGCTCGGCCGGCTGCCCGGCGTCGGGCCCAAGAGCGCCCAGCGCATCGCCTTCCACCTGCTCGCCGCCGAGAGCGCCGACGTCGGCCGGCTGGTCGCCGCGCTGCAGCGCGTGCAGGCGGAGGTCCGCTTCTGCGTGACCTGCTACAACGTCGCCGAGGGCGAGCAGTGCCGGATCTGCCGCGACCCGCGCCGCTCCGACGACGTCATCTGCGTCGTCGAGGAGCCCAAGGACGTCGTCGCGATCGAGCGCACCCGCGAGTTCCGCGGCCGCTACCACGTGCTCGGCGGCGCGATCAGCCCGATCGAGGGCGTCGGCCCCGACGACCTGCGGGTCAAGGAGCTCATGACCCGGCTGATGAACGGCCAGGTCACCGAGCTGATCATCGCCACGGACCCCAACCTCGAGGGCGAGGCCACCGCGGCCTACCTCGCCCGGCTCGTCGCCCCGATGGGGCTGGCGGTCTCCCGGCTGGCCAGCGGCCTGCCGGTCGGCGGTGACCTCGAGTACGCCGACGAGGTCACCCTCGGCCGGGCCTTCGAGGGCCGCCGCCGCATCGACGCCTGACCGGAGGAGATCCGTGCGCGTCACCCGCACGGATCTCCTCCGGTCATTCCACGACGACGTCGTCGCCGCGGCGCACGGCGCGGCGGACGCGCAGCCGCAGCCAGCGGCCGTAGGCGCGCGCCAGCTGCGTGTAGCCCGGCGTCGGCCCGTGGTAGCCGAGGAAGCCCTTCGGCCCCTCGACCATCTCCCCGGTGCGGACGTCGTAGCGGCTCTGGTGCCACGGGCAGACCAGGCAGCCCTCGGCATCGATGCTGCCCTCGGCCAGGTCGGCGAGCTGGTGCCGGCAGCGGCGGGAGACCGCGAAGTACGACCCGCCGGCGTTGCCGACCGCCCACTCGCCGGCGCGGCGGACCGCTCCGGGCGGCAGGTCGGCGGCGGGGATCCGGTCGGGCTCGGTCACGGGTGCCTCCTCGCTCGAGGACGTCGGGTGCGCGCCCTACCCAGGACGCCCCCATCCGACCCCCGCCGCCACTAGGGTCCGGGCTCGCCCGATCCCGACCGCGCTGGAGGTGCCCGCCGTGCGCCGGCCGCTCGTCGTCCTCGGACTGCTCGCGGGGCTGCTGCGGGGCGGCCGCGCTGGCCGCGACGGCGCGGCAGCAGGCCGAGGGCGACCTCTACCGCGGCAGCGGCTGGAGCTCCGGCGGCTGGAGCAGTGGCGGGCGTCGCGGATTCGGCGGCTCCGCTCGTGGATACCGGTCCTCCAGCCGCTCGTCCGGCACCCGCCGCTCGGTCAGCCGGAGCGGCGGGCGCCGGCACGGTGGCGGCGGTCGGTTCTGACCCGGCCGGCGCGGGAACCACGCAGCGCTCCCGCGCGTGGATGAGGTCCGGGACGTCCTCTGGGGCGCCCCATCCAACTGGAGGTCTGCACCGTGCGTCGCCTGACGATCGTCCTCGGCGTCCTCGCCGCCGTCCTGCTCGCCGGGTCCGTCCCGGCGCTCGCCGACCCCCCGACCGCCGTGTCCGAGCCGGTCACCGACACGGCCGACGTGCTGTCCTCCGGCGAGGAGGCCGACGTCGAGGGGACGCTCGACCAGCTGCGGTCCGACACCGGCACCCAGATGTACGTGGTCTACGTCGACGACTTCGACGGCGCCAGCGGTCAGCAGTGGGCGCGGGAGACCTTCGAGGCCTCCGGGCTCTCCGGCAACCAGGTGGTACTGGCCGTCGCGACCGACGAGTCCTCCGGTGGCTTCTACGCCGGCACGCAGGAGGCCCAGGCCGAGCTCAACCAGGCGGCGGGAGCGATCGGGTCGCAGCTCGACGACGGCAACTACGACGGGCTGGTGGCCACCGCCGCCGAGGCCCTCGGGGGGCCTTCGGCGTCGTCGTCCGAGTCCTCCGGGGGTGGCGGAGGCGCCGTCCTCGGCCTGCTGCTCGTCGTCGCACTGCTCGCCGGCGGCGGCTACCTGTTCTTCCGGTCCCGCCGGCGGCGGCAGCAGAAGGAGCTCCCGGCCGGGTCAGCCCGCCGCGCCGAGCCGGACCCGCACGCCGGGACCCCGACGGCAGAGCTCAACGGCCGCGCCAGCGAGGCGCTGCTCGACCTCGACGAGCGGGTCCGCACCGCTCAGGTGAACGTGGACTTCGCGCGGACGCACTTCGGCGCCGACGCCGTGCCGGGTGCCGACGAGGCGCTGGAGCGGACCCGCGGCGAGCTGGCGCGGGCCTTCACCATCCGGCAGGAGCTCGACGACGAGATCCCCGAGGACGAGCCGACGCAGCGGCGCATGCTCACCGAGCTGCTCTCGCTCACCGACGCCGCGAGCGCACGCCTGCAGGAGCAGTCGGCGGCGCTGGACGCCCTGCGCGCGCAGGAGGCCGCGGCACCGCAGGCGATCGAGCAGCTGGGCGGGCGCATCGAGGCCCTGCGGGCGCGGCTGCCGGAGCAGCAGCGCCGGCTGGCCGCCCTGGCCGACCGGTACGCCCCGGCCGCGCTCGCCCCGGTCGCGGTGAACGTCGAGGAGGCGGGGGCGCGGCTGGCCGCCGCCGCGGAGCTGCTCGGGCAGGCCCGCCAGGCCCACGACGCCGGCGAGACGGGGCAGGCCGTGGGGCGGCTGCGCCCGGCCGAGGACGCCGTCACGCAGAGCACCACCCTGCTCGACGCGATCGACCGGCTGGCCGACGACCTGGCCGCCGCCGAGCACCGGCTCGCCGCCGCGCGCGCCGAGACCGAGGCCGACCTGGCCGAGGCCCGCGCGCTGATGGAGCGCGGCGACCGGGACAACCTGCAGCCGCACGTCGCCCGCGCGCAGGCCGAGCTGAGGTCGGCGGAGGCCGCGCTGCGCCCGGCCGACGGCGGCAAGCCCGACCCGCTGGCCGCGCTGCGCCGCATCGAGGAGGCCGACGCCGCACTCGAGCAGGCGCTGGTGAGCGCCCGTGACGCCGAGACCAACCGCCGGCGGGCCACCGAGGCGCTGGAGCAGGCGCTGCTGACCGCCCGCTCGGCGGTCGCGGCGGCCGGTGACTTCATCAGCACCCGCCGCGGCGCGGTGGGCAGCGAGGCCCGGACCCGGCTGGCCGAGGCAGAGCGGCACCTCGAGGCGGCCGCGCGGCAGGCCTACGACGACCCGGTCCGGGCGCTGCGCGAGGCGCAGCACGCCGACCAGCTCGCCCGCTACGCCCTCGACGTGGCCCAGGAGGACGTCGCCCAGTGGTCGCAGCGCACCGGCTACGGCTGGGGCGGCGGCTACGGCGCCCCCGGCTACGGCGGCGGCTGGGGCGGCGGGTACGGCCGTCGGGGCGGGATGGGCAGCGGCCTGGGCTGGGGCCTGGGCGGTCTCGTGCTCGGCGGGTTGCTGTTCGGCGACCACGACAACGACGTCGGCGGCGGCTTCGCCGGCGGCGGCGGTGACTTCGGCGGCGGGGGCGACTTCGGGGGCGGCGGCGACTTCGGTGGCGGGGGCGGGGACTTCTAGAAGGGCCCCGCTGCCCCCCACCGCTCGCAAGCTCGCGGCGGGACCCTGCAGCGGGGCCGGACCGGGGCGAAAACTGTCGGTCCCGCGGAGGAGGGTGCGTCTCCCCGTCCCAAGGAGGAGACATGCCCACCCGTGACACCGCCTGGCCGCCCGGCACGCCCTGCTGGGTCGACTACGGCGCCCCCGACATCGCGGCCGCCCGCGCGTTCTACGGCGACCTGCTCGGCTGGGAGTTCAGCGGCGGCGGCGAGGAGTACGGCGGCTACCTCAACGCCGCCCGCGACGGACTCCTGGTCGCCGGCCTCGGCCCCCGCATGAACGAGTCGGACCCGGTCGCCTGGACGACGTACTTCGCCACCGACGACGCCGAGGCCACCGCCGCCCGCATCACCGAGGCCGGCGGCACCGTCGTCGTCCCGCCGATGGACGTCGCGCCGTTCGGGCGCATGGTCATCGCCGTCGATCCGACCGGCACGGCGTTCGGCCTGTGGCAGGCCGGCGAGCACACCGGCTTCCAGCGCTACAACGAGCCGGGGTCGGTGACCTGGAACGAGGCCGCGCTCGCCGATCCGGACGCCGCCCGGGCCTTCTACGCGGCGGTGTTCGGCTACACCTACGACGAGGTCCCCGGCGCCGGCGGCTACACGACCTTCAAGACCGGCGACCGGGCGGCGGACTACCCGCTGGGCGGGCTCGGCGGCGCGCAGCCCGGCTCGCCGACGGGCTGGCTGGTCTGCTTCTCCGTGGCGTCGACCGATGACGCCGTCGCGGCGGTGGAGGCGGCCGGCGGCAAGGTCACGATGCCGGCGACGGACACGCCGTTCGGGCGCTTCGCCGTCGTCGAGGACCCCTGGGGCGCGCCGTTCGAGGTGATGCAGGCGCCGTCCACCTGATCGCGCCGCACGCGGCCGGCTCGGCTACCCGCCGAGCTGGCCGTAGGCGTGCTCCGGGCGGAGCCGGACGACGAGCCGCCGGTCGGTGACCATCGCGGCGCGGTACTCGTCCCAGTCCGGGTGCTCGCCGGCGGTGCCCCGGTAGTAGGTGATCAGCTCTTCGACCGTGGCGTCGTGCGGATCGGCGGCGACCGGCGTGAGTTCGGCGGTGCCCTCGACCGCCACCCAGGTCCAGAGACTCTCGCCGGTCACGTGCAGGGTGGCCCGCGGGTCGCGCCGGAGGTTGCGGGTCTTGACCCGGTCGTCGGTCACGGAGATGCGGACCACGTCCGCCTCGGTGTCGTAGGCGTAGCCGACGGTGGACAGCTGCGGGCGCCCGTCGCGCTTGACGGTCGCCAGCACCCCCCAGCGGCGGTCGGCGAGGACGGCGAGCAGGCGGGGATCCGGGGCGGCCATGCCGACAGCCTGCCCGAGGACGCCTCCGTCGTCTCGAGGTGAGCCTGTCGCTGCAAGCCGTCCGGCCGGCGCCGGTCACGACCGGATAACAGCAGCTCGCCAGGCCTGCTGCACGGGAAATGCTCTGTGCTAGGCATGAACCCTCCATAGCCACGGGCGGCCGCTGTGGGGCGCCCTCCGCGCCCGGCGTCCGCTCCCATGAAGACGAGGTAGCGGATGAGATCCGTTTCGAGGGGTGGCCGGCGCCTGCTGGCCGCCACGTCCGGCATCGCGGTCACGGCCCTGGCGCTGACCGCGTGCGGCGGCGGCAGCGACGACGACGGCGGTTCGGGCGGCGGCGGTGGCGGCACGCTCACCATCGGCACCACCGACAAGATCGTCACGCTGGACCCCGCCGGTTCGTACGACAACGGGTCCTTCACGGTGATGAACCAGGTCTACCCGTTCCTGCTCAACACGACGCCCGGCAACCCCGACGTCGCGCCGGACATCGCCGAGTCGGCCGAGTTCACGTCCCCCACCGACTACACGGTGACGCTGAAGTCGGGGTTGACCTTCGCCAACGGCCACGACCTGACGTCCTCGGACGTGAAGTTCGGCTTCGACCGCATGGTCGCCATCAACGACCCGAACGGCCCCGCCTCGCTGCTGTACAACCTGGCCAGCGTCGACGCGCCGGACGACACCACGGTCGTGTTCCACCTGAAGAACCCGAATGACCAGATCTTCCCGCAGATCCTGTCCAGCAACGTCGGCCCGATCATCGACGAGGAGGTCTTCGACCCCGAGGCCCTGACGCCGGACACGGACATCGTGGACGCCAACGCCTTCGCCGGCCCCTACACGATCACCAACTACGACCAGAACAACCTGGTGTCGTACGAGGCGAACCCGGACTACCAGGGGGCGCTCGGCACGCCGAAGACGGACAAGATCAACGTCAAGTACTACTCGGACGCGTCGAACCTCAAGCTCGACGTCCAGGAGGGCAACATCGACGTCGCCTTCCGCAGCCTGACCGCGACCGACATCGAGGACCTGCGCGGCAACGACAACGTGAAGGTCGTCGACGGCCCCGGCGGCGAGATCCGCTACATCGTCTTCAACTTCAACACGATGCCCTACGGCGCGACGACCCCCGAGGCCGATCCGGCCAAGGCGCTCGCCGTCCGTCAGGCCGTGGCGCACCTGCTCGACCGCGAGGAGCTCGCCGACCAGGTCTACAAGGGCACCTACACCCCGCTGTACTCCTTCGTGGCCGAGGGCCTGACCGGCGCCACCACGCCGCTCAAGGACATGTACGGCGACGGCAACGGCGGCCCCGACCCGGACAAGGCGGCGCAGGTGCTGCAGGACGCGGGGGTCACCACCCCGGTCCAGCTGAGCCTGCAGTGGAACCCCGACCACTACGGCCCGTCGTCGGGTGACGAGTACGCCCTCATCAAGGACCAGCTGGAGGCCACCGGCCTGTTCGAGGTGAACCTGCAGTCCACCGAGTGGGTGCAGTACTCCGAGGACCGGACGGCGGACGTGTACCCGGCCTACCAGCTCGGCTGGTTCCCGGACTACTCCGACGCCGACACCTACCTCACGCCGTTCTTCCTGACGGAGAACTTCCTCGGCAACCACTACAGCAACCAGCAGATCAACGACCTGATCCTGCAGCAGGCCACCACGGCCGACCCCGACCAGCGCACCGCGCTCATCGAGCAGATCCAGGAGCTCGAGGCGGCCGACCTGTCCACGGTGCCCTACCTGCAGGGCGCCCAGGTGGCGGTCACCGGCACGGACATCGACGGGGCGCAGGACACGCTCGACCCGTCCTTCAAGTTCCGGTACGGGGTGCTGTCCCGCACCAGCTGACCGCCGGCGGACCGGTAGCCGGGCCCCGGGTGGCTCGCCTCGCGCGAGTTGCCCGGGGCCCGGTGCGTGTGGCGCCCCCCGGGGCGCATCCTTTCCGTGCCGCAGCACCGGCTGAACACGACACAGGCCGCCGACCGAGGGGTCGGCGCCGAACGGCTGGGAGCCATGTCCACGACCACCACCGAGCTGACCGAGGGGTCAGCGCAGGACGACGGCGCCGGCGCGCCGGCCGCCCGTCGCCGCAGGAGATCCGGTGGCGGCCTGGGCCGCTACGTCCTCGTGCGGTTCCTCCTGATCTTCCCCACGATCTTCATCCTCGTGACGACCGTGTTCTTCCTGATGCGCACCACCGGTGACCCGATCACCGCGGCGCTGGGTGGCCGGCTGCCGGCCGACCAGCTGGCCGAGCGCGTCCACGAGGCCGGCTACGACCGGCCGCTGCTCGTGCAGTACTTCGACTACCTCGGCGGGGTCCTCCGCGGCGACTTCGGGACGACGATCAGCGACCGCCGGCCGGTCCTCGACGTCCTCACGACGTTCGGCACCGCGACCCTCGAGCTGACCGTCTACGCCGTGATCGTGGCGCTGATCGTCGGCATCCCGCTGGGCATGGTCGCCGCCTACTTCCGGGACCGGTTCCCCGACGCGGTCCTGCGCGTGTTCGCGATCTTCTTCTACGCGACGCCGGTGTTCTTCCTCGGCCTGCTGTTCAAGCTGATCTTCGCGGTCGGGCTGGACTGGCTGCCCGTCGCCGGCCGCGCCTCCACCGGCGCGGAGATCCAGCTGCAGACGCTGGACAACCCGACCGGCATCTACCTGATCGACGCCTTCAAGACCGGTGACTCGTCGGTCGTGGAGGACGTGCTGCAGCACGCGATCCTGCCGGCGCTGGCCCTCGGCCTGCTGACCGCGGGCATCTTCCTGCGCCTGGTGCGCACCAACGTGATCGGCACGCTGGGCGCCGGCTACGTCGAGGCGGCGCGTTCGCGGGGGGTGGGGGAGTACCGGCTGCTGCGCAAGCACGCCTACCGGCCGGCGCTGATCCCGATCATCACCGTCATCGGGCTGCAGGTGGCGATCCTGCTCGTCGGCGCGGTGCTCACCGAGACCACCTTCGAGTGGAAGGGGCTGGGCTTCCAGCTCTCCCAGTACCTGCAGGCGCGCGACTTCGTCGCGGTGCAGGGGATCGTCGCCCTGCTGGCGGTGATCGTCGCGGTCACCAACTTCGTCGTCGACATCATCGCCGCGCTCATCGACCCACGGGTGAGGTACTGACATGGCCACCGCGGCCCCCGCCCCGGCCTCCACCGACGCCTCGACCCCGCCCGCTCCGCGCCGGCGCCGCTCCTGGCGGCGGCTGCCGGTGGTCCACCAGCTGCGGCAGAGCGTCGGCCTGCAGCGCGGCATGCTGGTCGCCGGTCTGGTGCTCATGGCGGTCTTCGTGATCGCGGCGATCTTCGCGCCGCTGCTCGCGCCCTACGAGTACGGCCAGCTGCGCGATCCCGACGGGACGTTCGGCGCCCAGCAGGAGCCGTCGAGCGCGCACTGGCTCGGCACGACGGTCGGCGGCTACGACGTGCTGTCCCGGGTCATCTGGGGCGCCCGCACGGCGCTGCTGGTGATCCTCGTCGCCGTCCTGCTCTCGATCGTCGCGGGCGTGCTGCTCGGCCTGGTCAGCGGCTACTTCGGCGGCTGGGTCGACCGCGTGCTCGTCGTCCTGTGCGATGCGATCTACGCCTTCCCGAGCCTGCTGCTCGCGATCGTGGTCGCGATCGCCATCAGCGGCGGCCAGTCCAGCATGTGGGGTGGCATCCTCGCCGCCGCCATCTCGATCACCGTGGTGTTCATCCCCCAGTACTTCCGGGTGGTGCGGGCCGAGACGGTGCGGATCAAGGCCGAGGCATTCGTCGAGTCGGCGCGGGTCATCGGCGCGAGCAACTGGCGGATCATGACCCGGCACGTGCTGCGCAACGCGACCCGCACGCTGCCGCTGATCCTCACGCTCAACGCCTCGGAGGCGGTCCTGACCCTGGCCGGGCTGGGCTTCCTCGGCTTCGGGATCCAGCCGACCGCGGCCGCCGAGTGGGGCTACGACCTCTTCCGGTCGATCTCCGACGTCAGCAGCGGCATCTGGTGGACCTCGGTGTTCCCGGGGACGGCGATCGTGCTCACCGTCCTGGGGCTGACCCTGGTCGGCGAGAGCCTCAACGACCTCGCCGACCCGCGGCTGCGCACCCGCCGCCGCGTCGCCGAGGGGGAGCCGGAGGGGCTGGCCGAGGTGGCGGTCGTGCCCGGCGGCGCGCTGGCCGCACCCGGGGGAATTGCAGGGCTGGAACCGGGGAGCGCGCGATGACCGTCGTCGACATCGACAACCTGGCGGTCTCCTTCGCCACCGACGCCGGGACGGTCGAGGCCGTCCAGGACGTCAGCCTCTCGGTGGAGGCCGGCGAGGTGCTGGCGATCGTCGGGGAGAGCGGCAGCGGCAAGACCGTCACCGCCCGCAGCATCCTGGGCCTGCTGCCCGAGACGGCGACCACCCGCGGCGCCGTCGTCCTCACCCGCAAGGACGGCGCTGCCGAGCACGACGTCGTCTCCCTCTCGGGCAAGCAGTTGCGGGAGGTGCGCGGCCGGGACGCGGCCATGGTGTTCCAGGAGCCGGGCAGCGTCCTGAACCCCGTCTACAAGGTCGGCTGGCAGATCGTCGAGGGGCTGCGCGCGCACGGCGGGCTGTCCCGGGCGGAGGCCCGCGCGAAGGCGATCGACGTGCTGCGGCGGGTCGGCATCCCCGACCCGGAGGAGCGGATCGACTACTACCCGCACCAGTTCTCCGGCGGGCAGAAGCAGCGGATCGTCATCGCGCAGGCGCTGGTGCTCGACCCCGGCGTGATCATCGCCGACGAGCCGACGACCGCCCTGGACGTGACCGTGCAGGCGGAGATCCTCGACCTGCTGCGCCGCTGCCGGGACGAGTTCGGCGCCGCGATCGTGCTGATCACCCACAACATGGGCGTGGTCGCCGACCTCGCCGACCGGGTGGCGGTCATGTACCAGGGGCGGATCGTCGAGGAGGCCGACGTCCGCACGCTGTTCCGCGAGCCGCAGGACGACTACACCAAGCAGCTGCTGGGCTCGGTGCCGCGGATCGGGCAGGGGACGGCGCGGGCGGCCGAGCGGGCCGCCCGCCGGGAGCCGGGGTGGGAGTCGGCGGCACCGGTGGTCGAGGCCCGCGACCTGCGGATCGTCTACCCGGGCCGGTTCCGCCGTCCGGATTTCACGGCCGTGGACGGCGTCAGCTTCGCCATCCGCCCCGGCGAGGTGCTCGGCCTGGTCGGCGAGAGCGGCAGCGGCAAGACGACGATCGGCCGCGCCATCGCCGGCCTGACCAAGGTGACGGACGGGTCGCTCTCGGTCCTCGGCACCGAGATGAACGGCGTCAAGGAGAAGGCGTTCCGGCCGGTGCGCGAGCGGATCGGGTTCGTCTTCCAGGACCCGGCGACCAGCTTCAACCCGCTGCTGACCATCGCCGAGGCGGTCGCCGAGCCGCTGATCGTGCACGGCCGGCACGACGACCTCGCCGGCGCGCGCAAGCGGGTCGACGACCTGCTGGAGTCGGTGCAGCTGCCGAAGAGCTTCGGCGACCGGTACCCGCACGAGCTCTCCGGCGGCCAGCGGCAGCGGGCGTCGCTCGCCCGCGCGCTGGCGTTGTTCCCGGAGCTGCTCATCGCCGACGAGCCGACCTCGGCGCTCGACGTCTCGGTGCAGGCCAAGGTGCTCGAGCTGTTCGAGGACCTGCAGCGCGAGCTCGGCTTCGCGGCGCTGTTCATCAGCCACGACCTGGCCGTGGTCGACCTGCTGGCCGACCGGATCGCCGTCCTCTACCGGGGGCAGCTGGTCGAGGAGGGGACCGGCGAGCAGGTGCTCGGCGCGCCGCAGCACCCGTACACGCAGCGGCTGCTCGCGTCGCTGCCGGTGCCCGACCCCGACGAGCAGGCCCGCCGCCGCGCCCATCTCGCCGCCCTCCGCGCCGACGAGTGAGCCTGGGGCCGAAGTGGCCACTTTGGCCCCAGGGCGCGTCCCTCACGTCCCGAGAACGGCCAAAGTGGCCACTTCGGCCGACGGCTAGACGCGGCCGCGGGGGACGAGGGGGAGCGGGGGCAGCGGCGGGGCCTCGATCCGGTCGCCGTCGTAGCCCACGACCGGCGCGAAGCGGCCGCCGTCCTCGTTCCACGCCGTGGCGAACTCCGCGATCTCGTCGCCGGAGCGGCCGACGAAGTTCCACCACATGACGATCCGCTCCTCGAACGGCTCGCCGCCGAGCAGCAGCAGCTTGGCCGGCTCGTCGGCGCGCACCCGCAGGGTCCGCCGGCCGCTGCCGAGGTAGGCCATCGTCCCGTGGGCCAGCGGCACGTCCTCGACCGTCGCGGACCCCGACGCGGCCAGCACGCCGTGCTCGAAGTCCGGCTCGAGCGGCACCTCCACGTCGGCGCCCGCGGCCAGGTCGAGGTCGACGCCGACCAGCGGGGTGTACGCCGTCCCGGGGGACGTCGCCCCGCCGAAGGAGCCCATCAGCACGGTCGCCGACAGCCCGTCGGAGGTGAATCCCGGCAGCGTGCCGTGGTGCTCGAACGCCGGCGCGACGTCGCGGGAGGCATCGGGGAGGACGACCCAGAGCTGCGCGCCGTGCAGGAAGCGCGGGTGGTCGGCCGGTGACTGCTCCGAGTGGGCGATGCCGTGGCCGGCCGTCATCAGCGCCAGCTCGCCGGGCCGGAACCGGACGTCGCTGCCGAGGGAGTCCTTGTGGTGGACCTCCCCCTCCAGCAGCCAGGACACCGTCTGCAGCCCGGTGTGCGGATGCGGCGCCACCTGCATCCCCGGCGAGGAGGTGATGTCGTCCGGGCCGTAGTGGTCGACGAACGCCCACGCGCCGACCAGCCGCCGCCCCAGGGTGGGCAGCAGCCGGCGGACGCGGGTGCTCTCGCCGAGCAGCACCTCCCGGCCGGGCAGCAGGTCCAGCGCCGGGCGGGCGGAGGTCTGCTCCAGCCCGCCCAGCTCCCGCGGCTCGGGCCGCCGGTCGAGGTTGCTCACCGGGTCACTCCTCGGCGCCGGGCTGTCCGGTCTCACCCTGGACGGCGGCGTGCGGGAGATGCTGGGCGGGGATCACGCCCAGCCGGCCGGCCTGGTAGTCGGTGAACGCGTCCAGGACCTCCTGCCGGGTGTTCATCACGAACGGCCCGTACATCGCGATCGGCTCGCGGATCGGCTGCCCGCCGAGGATGACGACGTCCAGCGCCGGGGTCCGCGACTCCTGCTGGAGCGCCCCGTGGATCGAGATCGTGTCGCCGGGCCCGAAGACGGCGAGCTGGCCGGTGCGCACCGGGTGCTTGTCGATGCCGACCGAGCCGGCGCCGGAGAGCACGTAGACCAGCGCGTTGAAGTCCGGTCGCCAGGGCAGCTCGAGGGTCGCCCCGGGCGCGATCGTCGCGTGCACCATCGCCATCGGGGTGTAGGTGCTGCCCGGGCCGGTGTGGCCGGCGACGTCCCCGGCGATGACGCGCAGGAACGCGCCGGCGTCGGGGCTGGCCAGCAGCACCGAGTCGTGCGCGCGCAGGTCCTGGTAGCGCGGCTCGACCCACTTCTGCGCCTTGGGCAGGTTCACCCACAGCTGCAGGCCGTGGAACAGGCCGCCGGTGACGACGAGGTGCTCCGGCGGGCGCTCGATGTGCAGGACACCGCCGCCGGCAGTCATCCACTGCGTGTCGCCGTTGCTGATCGTGCCGCCGCCGCCGTGGGAGTCGGCGTGCTCGAAGGTGCCGTCGATGATGTAGGTGACGGTCTCGAAGCCGCGGTGCGGGTGCCACGGCGTCCCCTTGGGCTCGCCGGGCGCGTACTCGACCTCGCCCATCTGGTCCAGGTGGATGAACGGGTCCAGGTCGCGCAGGTCCACCCCGGCGAACGCCCGGCGGACGGGGAAGCCCTCGCCCTCGAAGCCCGACGGCGCGGTGGTGACCGACCGAACCCGGCGCTGCACCGTGCCCGGCGCCGGGACGGGGACGCGGGGGAGGGTGGTGGTGTCCTCGACGGTGATGGCCGGCATGCCGGGCCTCCTCGGTTGAGAGCTCAACTAGTGCGCACTGTAGCGTTGTCGGGCGCCCCAGTGTTCCCCCTCGCGCGGAGGGAATCGATCCGTCGGAGGATCGGGGCCGTGGACGACGCCGCCGGCCGCCTCGGCTGCCCGAAGCGGATGGTGTTCGGGCCGTGCGGCGGCGTCCGGGACGACGGCCGGTGCGAGGTCGCCGAGCACGCCTGCGTGTTCGTCGACGCCCCGCTCGTGACGTGGGACGACCTGCCCGAGCCGGTGCCGCCGCCCCGGCCCGGTGGCCTGCTCGACCGTGCGCGCAGCGGGCCGGTGGTGCTGGCCGACCTCACGGTCGCCCCCTTCGACCGCGGCTCGCTGCGCCGGGTCGTCGAGGTGCTGAGCCCGGTGGCCGACGGCCTGCTGATCGGCGAGCACGCCAATCGGCCCGACTTCCCGCCCACGATGTTCGCCGCGGAGGCGCTCGCCGCGGGCGGCCGGCTCTGGACGACGCTGGCCTGCCGCGACCGCAACCGGGTGGTGCTGGAGCAGGAGCTGACCGGGCTGGCCGCGCTCGGCGTCGACGGCGTGCTCTGCGTGACCGGTGACGCCCGCGGGGTCTCGGTTCGGCCGGGCGTCAGCCAGGTGTTCGACCTCGACGGCACGCGGCTGGCCGCCCTCGCCGCGCGCGCGGGGCTGTCGGCCGCCGTCGCCGAGTCGCCGGAGGCGCCGCCGGTCGACCTGCGGCCGGCCCGGGTGGTGCAGAAGCAGCGGGCCGGGGCCGCGCTGTGCGTGCTCAACCACGTCGGCACGCCGGCGCGGGTGGCCGCGTTCGTCGCCGCGGCCCGGGCGGCCGGCGCGACGCTGCCGTTCCTCGCCGGCGTCGCGGTCTACACCGACGAGCGCTCGGCCCGCGTGCTGCAGAGCTTCCCCGGCCTGCACCTGGACGGCGACGCCGTCGAGCGGGTGCTCGCCGCGCCGGACCCCCGCGAGGCCGGCATCGCCGCCGCGGTGGAGGAGGCGCGGGCGTTGCTGGCGGTGCCCGGCGTCGTCGGCGTCAACCTCTCCGGCCTGGCGTCGGCGGCCGGCGAGGACGACGGCGCGCGGGTGAAGGCCGAGGTGGCGGGAAGGATCCGCGGGTGAGCGAACTTGCGAGCGAGGCGATGGAGGCCGAGTTCGGCACCGTCGCGGCCTGGACCGAGCAGGCGGTGCGGGCGCTCGGGCCGGAGCACGCCGTCCCGGCCGGGTGCCGCGGCAGCGGCAGCGAGGGCGCCCTGCGGTGGCTGGCCGACCGGCTGGCGCTGCGGCCCGGGGCCCGGCTGCTGGACGACGGCGCCGGCGTCGGCGGCCCGGCCGGCTGGCTGGCCGGGGAACGGGGCGTGCGGCCGGTCTGCGCGGAGCCGATGGCCGACGCGGTGGCCGCCGCCCGCCGGCTGTTCGGCCTGCCCGCCGTGGTCGCCGCCGCCCAGGCGCTGCCCTTCCCCGACGCCTGCTTCGACGCGTCCTGGTGCCTCGGGGTGCTGTGCACGCTGCCGGACAAGGCGGCCGCCCTGGCCGAGCTGCGCCGGGTGCTGGCCGACGGCGGCCGCCTCGGGCTGCTCGTCTTCGTGGCCGACGGCCCGCTGACCGGCCCGGCGCCCGAGGGCAACGAGTTCCCCTCGTCCGGCGAGCTGGAGAGGCTGCTCGCGGACGCCGGTTTCGCCCTGCTGGAGGCGACCGAGGCCGACCTGCACGACAACCCGCCGGGCTGGGACGAGCGCGCGGACGCCGTCGACGAGGAGGTCGCGCGCCGGCACGGGGACGAGCCGGCGCTGCGCCAGGCCCGCGAGCAGGCCGGCCGGATGGCCCGGCTGCTGGGGGACGGCGCGGTGCGGCCGTGGCTCGGCGTCGCGGCGGCGCGCTGACCAGGTCGTCGTTTCGAAACGCGCTGGACACACGGCCGAACTAGGTTGCGCTCCATGGCGGACCTCTTCGACGGCTACCCCCTGGGTGGGCAGTGGGACGAGATGTTCGGCGCGCCCACCTCTCCGCGGCCCGCCTACTCCGGACTCTTCGCCTCCCTGCAGCCCATGGCCGGTGAGGAGCTGGCCGCCCGCGCCGACCTGCTCTCGCAGACCTACCGCGACGCCGGCGTCACCTTCGCGCACGCCGGCGAGGAGCAGCCGTTCCCGCTCGACATCGTGCCGCGGGTGATCGGGGCCGAGGAGTGGGACGTCATCGAGCGCGGCGTCGCGCAGCGGGTGCTGGCGCTCGAGGCGTTCCTCGCCGACGTCTACGGCGCCGGGGAGGTCTTCGAGGACACGGTGGTGCCGCGCAGCGTGGTCACCACCAGCGCGCACTTCCACCGCCAGGCGCACGGGCTGGTGCCGCCCAACGGCGTCCGCGTGCACGTCGCCGGCATCGACCTGGTCCGCGACGAGGCCGGCGACTTCCGCGTGCTGGAGGACAACCTGCGCTCGCCGTCCGGCGTCAGCTACGTGATCACCAACCGGTCGGCGATGAGCCAGGTGCTGCCCGAGCTGTTCGCCGACCACCGCATCCAGCCCGTCGACGACTACCCGACCCGGCTGCTCGCGGCGCTCAAGGCCTCGGCGCCGTCGAACGTGACCGACCCGACGGTCGTCGTCCTCACGCCGGGCGTCTACAACTCGGCGTACTTCGAGCACGCGCTGCTCGCCCGCCAGATGGGCGTCGAGCTGGTGGAGGGCCGCGACCTGGTCTGCGCCGGCAACCAGGTCAGCATGCGGACGACGGACGGCCAGCGCCGCGTCGACGTCATCTACCGGCGCATCGACGACGAGTTCCTCGACCCGGTGCACTTCCGGCCGGACTCGGTGATCGGCTGCGCCGGCGTCCTCAACGCCGCCCGCGCGGGTCGGGTGACCGTCGCCAACGCCGTCGGCAACGGTGTCGCCGACGACAAGCTGCTCTACACGTGGGTGCCCGACCTGATCCGCTACTACCTCGGCGAGGAGCCGGTGCTGCAGAACGCCGAGACCCACCGGCTGGACGACGAGGACACCGTCGCCTGGGTGCTCGACTCGCTGGATCAGCTCGTGCTCAAGCCGGTCGACGGCTCCGGCGGCAAGGGCATCGTGATCGGCCCGCACGCCGACGAGCGGACGCTGACCGAGCTGGCCGCCAAGGTGCGCGCGAGACCGAGGGACTGGATCGCGCAGAAGCCGATCGGGTTGTCGACCGTGCCGACGCTGGTGGGCGGCCGGATCGCGCCGCGGCACGTGGACCTGCGGCCGTTCGCGATCAACGACGGCTCGGACGTGTGGGTGCTACCCGGCGGGCTGACCCGCGTGGCGCTGCCGGAGGGGGAGCTGGTGGTGAACTCCAGCCAGGGCGGCGGCTCCAAGGACACCTGGGTGATCAGCCCGCCGCGGCCGGCCACCGAGCAGCCGGAGGAGCCCGACCTCACCCGCATCGAGTTCAGCACCGAGGACCTGCCCGGGGTCACCCCGGACGCCGGGCCGCTGAACGACCTGGCGGCCGGACAGTCCCAGCAGCAGCAGCAGACAAAGGACCTCGCCCCTCTCAACCCTCGCAAGCTCGGGTCGAGCCTCCGGGCGAGGCCATCATGCTGAGCCGGATCGCCGAGTCGCTGTTCTGGATCGGCCGCTACGTCGAGCGGGCCGACGACACCGCCCGCATCCTCGACGTGCACACCCAGCGGCTGGTCGAGGACCCGTGGATCGACGAGCGCCGGGCCTGCGCCAACCTGCTCGCGCTCATGGGCGCCCCGGACGGCGGCGCCGACACCGAGCGGGTGCTCGACACGCTGGCCTTCGACCGGACCAGCCCCAGCTCGATCGTCGGGGCCCTGTCCGCCGCGCGGGAGAACGCGCGCGGCGCCCGCGAGGTGCTCTCGGCCGAGATCTGGGAGTCGCTCAACGTCACCCACAACGCCCTGCCGCAGCAGCGCACGATGGCCCGCCGGTACGGCCCGCACTCGCTGTTCCGGTTCGTCCGTGAGCGCTCGGCGATGGTGTTCGGCCTGGCCGACGCCACGATGAGCCGCGACGAGAGCTGGCTGTTCCTCATCCTCGGCCGGTCGCTGGAGCGGGTGGACATGACCGCGCGGATGATCTCCACCCGCGTCCTGGCAGGGGACGCCGCGCCCTCCTGGACGCTCGTGCTGCGCTCGACCGGCGCGTACGAGCCCTACCTGCGCACCTACCGCGGGGTGGTGAACTCGGGCCGGGCCGCGGAGTTCCTGCTGCTGGACCGGCTGTTCCCGCGGTCGGTGTTCGCCGCGCTCGAGCAGGCCGAGGCCTGCCTCGCCGAGCTGGAGCGCGCGCCGGTCCGCGACGCGACCCGGGTCGGCGTGGCCGGCGAGGCGCACCGGATCGTGGGCCGTGCGCGCACGATGCTGGAGTTCATGGCCCCCGACCAGCTGCTCGCCGGGCTGCCGGCCCGGCTGGAGGAGCTGCAGCGCACCTGCTCGGCGGCGAGCGCGGCCGTGACCCACCGGTTCTTCACCGAGCAGGCGCCGCAGGTGTGGGTGCCGGAGGAGGTCGGGTGACGCAGACGCAGGTGCAGGGGCCGCGGCTGTCCGCGCAGCGGTGGCGGCTGCAGGTCGTGCACCGGACGCGCTTCTCCTACAGCGGGCCGGTCCGCTCGTCCTACAACGAGGCGCGGCTGACCCCGGAGAACTCGAGCCGGCAGACGACCCTGCGCTCCCGGATCGAGATCGAGCCCGCGGCGACCGCCTATCCCTACCGCGACTACTGGGGGACGACGGTCACCGCCTTCGACCTGCACGTGCCGCACCGCGAGCTGCTGATCACCGGCACGTCGATCGTCGAGGCCGGGCCCGAGCCGGCCCTGCACCGCTTCCTCGGCTGGCCCGAACTGGCCGGCCGCGACGTCCGCGACCGGTTCGGCGAGCTGCTCGGCCCCACCCCGCTGACCGCGATGGACGACTCGGTCGTGGAGGAGGCCCGGGCGGCCGTGGGCGGCGCCAACCCGCACGAGGCAGGCGCGCTGGTCTGCCGGTTCGTCCGCGACCGCATGGCCTACCTCTCCGGCGCCACCAACGTGAAGACCAACGCCATGCAGGCCTGGACGACGGGCAAGGGCGTCTGCCAGGACATCTCGCACGTCACCATCGGGCTGCTGCGGGCGCTCGGCCTGCCGGCGCGCTACGTCTCCGGGTACCTGCACCCCCAGCCGGACGCGGCCATCGGGGCGCCGGTGACGGGGGAGAGCCACGCCTGGGTGGAGTGGTGGGACGGCGGCTGGACCGGCTTCGACCCGACCAACGCCGTCGAGATCGGGCCGCGGCACGTGACGATCGGCCGCGGCCGCGACTACGGGGACGTGCCGCCGTTCAAGGGCCTGTTCTCCGGTCCCACGAGCGAGGGGCACGCCGTGACCGTCGAGGTCACCCGCCTTGCTTGAAGCCCCGAGAGGCGCTTTTTCGGGCTGAAGCACCCGGCCGGGCCCCCGCCCGGCCATGCGCGCGGTGCTCCAGCCCGAAAAAGCTCCCGTGACCGGCGCCGCGTCAGCGGAGGAGGCGTGCGACGCCGGTCGGGCCCTCGGGCTCGTCGTCCTCGGGCAGGTGCGCGGTCCGCTCCGCGAGGCGGGGCCGCCAGTACCCGGGCGCTCCGGCGAGCCAGGCGGCGGCGGAGTCGGTGAGCCGGCCGTCGGTGGTCAGCGGCGCCCAGCCGCGGACGGTCCGCAGGCCCTCTGCCGCGGCGACCAGCACCCGGCCGATGCCCTGCCGGCGGAACACCGGCTCGACGGAGACGGTCTCCACGACCCCGGAGCGGATCCACCAGCGGATCTCGCCCACCCGGTCGCTCATCCGCAGGCCCCGGCGGGCGACGTCGTGCGGCCCGACCAGCGCACCGGCCGGGTAGGCGCCGCCCGCGAAGGCCACCAGCGAGGCCGACGGCACGCCGCTGCCGGCGTGCGCGATCTCGGCGAACCACAGCGGCGGCTCGGGCGCGGCCACGGACTCGGAGACGTCGATCCGCCGGATCCGCCCGTCGCAGGCCCGGTAGCGGACGTCGACCAGCCAGCCGGCCGGACGGCGGCCGCGGGCGTCCTGGGCGCTGAAGTCCACGGGGGTGCCGTCGGGGAAGCGGTCGGAGTTGACCAGGACCAGGGAGTGCTCGGCCGGGCCGCCGGCCGTGCGGTGGGCCAGCCGGGCCAGCCACACGATGGCCGGGGCGGGCGCCGGGGGCGGCACCCGGCGCAGCCCCGGCCGCCGGTTCGCCGGTGCGCCGTCGGAGTCCTGCCGTGCGACCGCCGCGTTCATGGACCGTCCTCCCGTTCCGCCCCCGGGTGGGGCGCTGTGCCTCGTTCGGTGCTGACCTTGCCGGGGATCGCTTGGGGCGCTCTTGGGGCTCACTAGCGGGCGGGAATACTGGGGCTCCCATGAGTGCGCCGCTGAACCTCATCGCCCTGGAGCGCGTGTCCAAGGCGCACGGCACGACCGTCCTGCTCGACGACGTCTCCCTCGGCATCGCCGCGGGCGAGCGGATCGGCGTCGTCGGCCGCAACGGCAGCGGCAAGTCCACGCTGCTCGGCGTCCTCACCGGCCGGGAGGACGCCGACTCGGGCCGGGTCACCCGCCGCGGGGACCTCGCCGTCGGCGTCCTCGACCAGTCCGGCACGCTCCCGCCGGGGACGACGGTCCGCGACGTGGTGCTGCCGCAGAGCCTGTTCGCCGCCGAGCACGAGTGGGCGGCCGACCCGGCCGTGCGCAGCGTGCTCACCGGCCTCGAGCTCGACCGCCTGGGCCTGGATGCCCCCGTGGCACCCATGTCCGGCGGCGAGCGGCGCCGGGTGGCACTGGCCGCCCAGTTGATCCGCCCCCTGGACCTGCTCGTGCTCGACGAGCCGACCAACCACCTCGACGTCGAGGGGGTGGCGTGGCTGGCCGACTACGTGAAGAGCCGGGTCGGCGCCCTGGTCGTGGTCACCCACGACCGGTGGTTCCTCGACGAGGTCTGCTCGACCACGTGGGAGGTCGCCGAGGGCAAGGTCTTCGCGTACGAGGGCGGCTACTCCGCCTACACCCTCGCCCGCGCCGAGCGGGCGCGGATCGCGGCGGTCACCGAGGAGCGCCGGCTGAACCTGGTCCGCAAGGAGCTGGCCTGGCTGCGCCGCGGCCCGCCGGCGCGCACCAGCAAGCCGCGCTTCCGCATCGAGGCGGCCGAGGCGCTCATCGCGGACGAGCCGCCGCCACGCGAGTCGCTCGCCCTCAAGGGCTTCGCCGCCCGCCGGCTCGGCAAGACCGTCTACGACGTCGAGGACGTCGACTTCGCCGTCCGCTCGGACGACGGCGAGCGCGTGCTGTTCCGCGACCTCACCTGGCACGTCGGCCCGGGTGACCGGATCGGCGTCGTCGGCGTCAACGGGGCCGGGAAGACCTCGCTGCTGCGGCTGCTTGTCGGCGAGCTGCAGCCCGACCGCGGCCTGGTGGTGCGCGGCCAGACGGTGGCGGCGGGCTACCTCTCCCAGCATGTCACCGAGCTGCCGGGGCGGCTGCGGGTGCACGAGGCGGTGCAGGAGGTCGCCCGCATCGCCCGGTTGGGCAACCAGGAGATCTCCGCGTCGTCCCTGGCCGAGCGGTTCGGCTTCGCCGCGGCCCGCCAGTGGACGCCGGTCGGCGACCTCTCCGGCGGCGAGCGGCGGCGGCTGCAGCTGCTGCGGCTGCTCATGGGCGAGCCGAACGTGCTGGTGCTCGACGAGCCCACGAACGATCTCGACATCGACACCCTGACCGCGCTCGAGGACCTGCTCGACTCGTTCCCGGGCACCGTGCTGGTGGTCAGCCACGACCGCTACTTCGTCGACCGGGTCTGCGACTCGGTGGTCGCGCTGCTCGGCGACGGCTCGCTGGCCGCGCTGCCCGGCGGGGTCGAGGAGTACCTGGCCCGCCGCGCGGCCGGGGAGGCGCAGCTGCGTCCCGCCGGCGGCACCGGGCCCGCGCAGGCCGGCGTCACCCCCGTGCCGTCCGGCCCCTCGGCGGCGGAGGTCCGGACCGCCCGCAAGGAGGCGGCCCGCCTCGAGCGCCGGCTGGAGAAGCTCACCGCCGACGAGGAGCGGCTGCACGCCGAGCTCGCCGCGGCGGCCACCGACCACACCCGGGTCATGGAGCTCGACGCGAAGCTGCGGGAGCTCCTCGCCGAGAAGGACCGCGTCGAGACCGACTGGCTCGCCGCGGCCGAGGTCGCCGAGGGCTGACCCGCCTCGCTGCGGTGCTCGCTCCCCGTCCATCACCCGGACTGAGGGCGGGCACCGCCGTCAGATACGTCAGCCCAGCTGGCCGAGGTAGAACGGCAGCCCCTGGTCGTCCCGGCACAGGACGGTGGGCCCGTACGGCTGCTGCTGGATCTCGCCGGCCAGGCCGCCCGCCGTCCGCACCGCCGCGACGGCGACCTCGAGGTCGTCGACGGCGTACATCGGGACCATGCCGGGCTCGTCGGACCCGCCGCCGATGCCGACCATGGGGACCGGGCCCTCGACCTGCCAGCCGTCGGGCACCCGCCCGGGGACGGCGGACCAGCCGAGGACGGCCTCGTAGAAGTCCCGGGCGCGGGCGCCGTCGCGGACCTGCAGCGTCAGGTAGACGGCGTCGCCGGGGCGCACCGGTGGCCGCGGCTCGCTCTGCGGCGCGGGGCTCGGCGTCTGCAGCATCCAGCGGTGCCCGTACGGGTCGACGACGACGCCGGTGCGGCCGTAGGGCTCGTCACGGGCGGGCCGCTCGACCGTGGCGCCGAGCTCGGCGGCGCGGGTGATCGCCGCGTCGACGTCCGGGACGGCGAGGTGCAGCGACACGGACACCCGGCCGTCCTCGGGGGACACGATGCCCATCTCCGGGTAGGCGTCGGACAGGTACAGCCGCGCACCGTCGACCTCGAGCTCGGCGTGGCCGATCCGGTCGTCGTCCATGACGTAGGGGTCGCCGACCACGCGCGCGCCCAGGGCCTCGGCGTACCAGGTCATCGCCGAACGGGCGTCACGGACGGCGAGGTAGGGCGTCAGGTGCGACATGGCGGGACCTCCGGTGGGCTCGGTGGGCACGGTCGGACGGGGCTGCTGGAGGAGGGCACGGTGCAGGCGCTCGCGCAGTTCAGCGGCGAAGGCCGGGTCCGGCTCCGCGCGGTCGGCGGGGCGCCGCAGCTGGGTGAACGGGTCAGGCATCGCTGCCCCCGGTGAGGACGTACGCGCGGCGGAAGGCGCTGCGGGCGCGCACCAGCAGCGCCTCGGTCGCGTGGACGGTGCGCTGCAGGAGGGCGGCGACCTCCGGCACGGGCAGGTCGTCGAGGTAGCGCAGGGTGAGGACGGCGCGGTGCTGCGTCGAGAGCCCGTCGAGGACCTGCTGCGCGCGCATCGCGTCCAGCTCGACGTCCCAGGGATCCTCGACCGTGTCCGCGCCCTCGACCAGCCGCAGGCTGCGCTCCTCGCGCTCCTTCCGGCGCCAGTGGTCGATCAGCTTGTGCCGTGCGGTGCCGATCAGCCAGGCCGCCGTGGTGGGGCCGCGCCCGTCGGCCTCGGCGCGGACCGCGGCCAGGAAGGTCTCGGCGGTGAGGTCCTCGGCGAGGGCCCGCGAGCCGCAGCGGGCCAGCAGGTAGCCGTAGACCTCGGGCAGGGTCCGGTCGTAGAGAGCCAGCAGCCCGGGGTCGGGCGGTGGACCCACCGCGCGCGACCCCGGGCTGCTGCTCATGTCCGGTCGTCGTCCGGGCGCCCGGTTCCCCGACGCCCCAGCCCGAACTTTCTCCTACCGCTGGGCCCGGTTGACCGCCGAGACCACCGCGCGCAGCGAGGCGGTGACGATGTTCGGGTCGATGCCGACGCCCCACAGGACGCGGTCGCCGACCGCGCACTCGACGTAGGCGGCCGCGCGGGCGTCGCCGCCGGCGGACATCGCGTGCTCGGCGTAGTCCAGCACCCGGACGTCGACACCCAGGCCCTTCAGCGCGTCGACGAAGGCGGCGATCGGGCCGTTGCCGTGGCCGGAGATGCTCACCGGTACGCCCTGGTCGGTGAGGTCCACCGTCATCTCGTCGAGCTGCTCGCCGTGGGCCCGGTGCCGGTGCCCGGTCAGCGCGAAACGGCCCCACGGCGCCGACGGGTCGGGCAGGTACTCGGCGCTGAAGGCCGACCACATCTGCTGGGCGGTCACCTCGCCGCCCTCGTCGTCGGTGTGCCGCTGGATGACTCCGCTGAACTCGATCTGCAGCCGGCGCGGCAGGTCGAGGTGGTGCTCGGTCTTCATGATGTAGGCGACGCCGCCCTTGCCGGACTGGCTGTTCACCCGGATGACCGCCTCGTAGCTGCGGCCGACGTCCTTGGGGTCGATCGGCAGGTACGGCACCGCCCACGGCATGTCGTCGACCGGCGTGCCGGCGACCGCGGCGTCGGCCTCCAGGGCCTTGAAGCCCTTGTTGATCGCGTCCTGGTGCGAGCCGGAGAAGGCGGTGTAGACCAGGTCGCCGCCGTAGGGGTGCCGCTCGTGGACGCCGATCTGGTTGCAGTACTCGACGGTGCGGCGGATCTCGTCGATGTCGGAGAAGTCGATCTGCGGGTCGACGCCCTGGCTGAACAGGTTCAGGCCCAGGGTGACCAGGTCGACGTTGCCGGTGCGCTCGCCGTTGCCGAACAGGCAGCCCTCGATGCGGTCGGCACCGGCGCGGTAGCCCAGCTCGGCGGCGGCGACGGCGGTGCCGCGGTCGTTGTGCGGGTGCAGGCTCAGCACGACCGCGTCGCGGCGGCCGAGGTTGCGGTGCATCCACTCGATCTGGTCGGCGTAGACGGTGGGCTCGGCCATCTCGACGGTGGCCGGCAGGTTGATGATCGTCGGCCGGTCGACCGTCGGCTCCCACACGTCGGTGACGGCGTTGCAGACCTCGACGGCGAAGTCCAGCTCGGTGCCCGTGAAGGACTCGGGGGAGTACTCGAACCGGATCTCGGTGTCGCCCATGTCCTCGGCCAGCTTGCGGACCAGCTGTGCGCCGTGGACGGCGATGTCGACGATGCCGGCGCGGTCGGAGTTGAAGACGACGCGACGCTGCAGCGTGCTGGTCGAGTTGTAGAGGTGGACGATCGCCTGCTTGGCCCCGCGCAGCGACTCGAAGGTCCGCTCGATCAGCTCGTCGCGGGCCTGGGTCAGGACCTGGACCGTGACGTCGTCCGGGACCAGGTCCTCCTCGACCAGCTGGCGGATGAAGTCGTAGTCGGTCTGGCTGGCCGCCGGGAAGCCGACCTCGATCTCCTTGTAGCCCATGCGGACCAGCAGCTCGAACATGCGCCGCTTGCGGTCGGGGGTCATGGGGTCGATCAGCGCCTGGTTGCCGTCGCGGAGGTCGACGGCGCACCAGCGGGGGGCGACGGTCGTGACCCGGTTCGGCCAGGTGCGGTCCGGCAGGTCGATCGGGGTGAACGGGGCGTAGCGGTGGATCGGCATCCGCGAGGGCTGCTGCGGATTGCGTACGTGCGGGTGCGTGCTGGGGTTGCTCACTGGGTTGGCTCCTCTGGCGCGGGCTGGACTCAGCTCCGTTGTGGGGCGGTCAGCAGGCGCCGGGAACGCACTCGGTCACGGCAAGTCTCCGCGGCGAGGGGGCCGACCTAGGAGAGGGCCTCGCCGCGGCGGGTAAGCAGGAGGCTGCCGCGCACGCCCCCACGGTAGCAGCGAGTCAGTCCACGTCGCACCCACACGGGCAGCCCGCGGCGTGTACCGGACGTTCGCCGATGTCCAGTTCCGCGCACTCCGGCGGACATTCGCACGTCCACGGCGGTGTCCCCGGGCCGCGGTGTTCCTCGCGCCAGCGCTGCTGCGCGTCCTGGCGGCGCAGCCGTGCTGCCCGGACCCGGGCCGCCTGCCGTTCCGCCGGCGAGTCCCCTGGCTGCGGGAACTGGTGGTCGTCCGGGGTGCCGAGCCGGTCGCGCCGGATATCGCGCCATTCCCGGACGCGGTCGAAGGTGTACCAGGGCTGTTCCCGGCTGTAGCGCTCGTCGCCGTGCCACCAGTACTGGTCCCCGTAGCGGGTGTCCAGGTGGGCCGGGAACCGCCGACCCGCCTGGTCGCGGACAGCGCCGTCGGCCATGCCCGTCACTACAACGCCGGCGGCGTCCAGCAACCCCAGCCGCATTCCGGCCAGTTCCGCGGCTCGAGCAATGATCCCCACCGGGAGGTCACGTCGACCGCTCTCGGCCTGGGCGATCGCGGACTGGGAGATCTCGCACCGGGCGGCGAGTTCGCGCTGGGAGAGGTCCGCCGCCCGCCGGATCCGCCTCAGCGCGCCCACGAGGTCGAAGTCCGGCACGGCGCGATGGTCGGCCCGGCGTGACGTCCGATGGATCGAGAGACCGCATCTGTGGAGCGGCTGCGTGGCTGTGGACGGAGGGTCCGCGACACAGTGATGGCAGGACGCTGGTGCTCTGAGTGCAGTGGCACTCAGAGCACCAGCGTGCCGGGGAGAGGCAGGACGGGGGACGCGGGCGGTAGTGGGTGTCGTCGAGGAGCCGGTGGATCGGTCTGGAGGCACGCAGCGGGAGGGGGACGCATCGTCGCGGCACGCCGTCCCCGACCGAAGTGGCGAGAGAACTCGTATCGGAACCTCACGTTCCCCCCTCTTCTGAGCACACGGCTCCGGCGGGGAGCCCCGAACGAAGGCTCCGGGATGAAGGATCGACGCGCCCTGGTCCCCGCGCTCCTGCTGTCGCTGGCCTTGTTGCCGGCCTGCGGGAGCGAGTCCGACCCGTCCGCCTCACCGACAGCCGGCTCCACGGAGACGTCGGCCGCGCCGAGCACCGGGCCGGAGAGGACGTCGGCTTCGCCGGGAACCGCGGACACCGGGTCGCAGCCCCCGCCGGCGAGCGGGGACGCGGAGTCATCGGCTGCGGCCGAGAGCACCACCACGCCGCCGGCCGCGCCGCCCTGGCCGCCACCGGAGGCGCCCGCCGTCCATGGCGGACAGGCGTGGGGCGTGTACCTGGCCGTCGCGCCCGGTCCGGCCCCCGAGCTCGACCGGGCACTCGCCGACCTCCGGTCGCTCGGCTACGACGGCGCCGGCATCGCCCAGGTGGGTTGCGACGCCGGCGCCGCCGAAGCGCTCGGCGTCGACCCCGACGACCTCACGGCGGCGGTGCACTTCGCCACGCAGGGGGACGCCGAGTACTTCGTGGGCCGCTACCTCGGGCCGATCGTCGGCTACGCCCAGGTCACCACGTTCTGCCTCGACTGAACCCGCTCTCGGGCGCCGGTCGATCAGAACGACTTCTTCAGCCGCAGGCGCAGCGGCCGGCCGTCGGGGTCGTCGAAGAGCCGGTAGATCGGCGTGGCCCAGACGCGGGTGGGCAGCGAGAGCCGCTCGGGGTTGTGCGGGCGCAGCCGGCCGGGCGGCCGTGGCCCGCGGCGGCCGCCCTCGTGCCAGGCCTCGAGCGCGCCGGCGGCGGCGTTCAGGGCGGCGACGAACCGCTGCGGGTCGAGCAGGTCGTCGTCCTCGCTACCGTCGGGATCGCGGTCGAGGTGCTCGCGGGCCAGCCGCAGGCGCAGGTCACGGGCGAAGACGCGCGCGCCCTCGCCGGTGCCTGCCGGGTCCCGGGGCTCGCGGGGGTCCCGGGTGGTGTCGAGGACGGCGGAGGACAGCTCGCTGTCGTGGGTCCAGGAGCGCCGGTTGAAGTTGTCGCTGCCCACGCTGGCCCAGAGGTCGTCGACGACGCAGACCTTGGCGTGCACGTAGACCGGTGTCCCCTCGTGGTTCTCCACGTCGAAGACGTGCACCCGGTCCTGCCCGGCGCGCCGGCACATCTCGATCGCCTGCCACCGCCCGACGTACTGCGGCCGCTCGGCGAAGGCGCCGTCCTGGTCCGGCACGCGCGGCACGACGACGACGAGGTGCAGATCGGGGTGCTCGGCCAGAGACCTGGCGAACAGCCGGGCGACGTCGGCCGACCACATGTACTGGTCCTCGAGGTAGATCAGCCGCCGCGCCCGCTCGACGGCCTTCGAGTAGCCGCGAGCCACCGACCGCTCGCCGTCCGGCGCGAAGTCGTAGCGGGGTCGGATCGCCGGATAGGTGCGCAGGTGCTGGACGACGTGCGGGCCGCACTCCGGCGGCGGGGGGAGCTGCGGGGGCAGGGGGTCGGCGTGCAGCCGGGCGTGCCGCCAGTGGTCGCGGATCCACGCGAAGGGGTGGTCCGAGTCGGGGCTGTCCGGGTCGTCCCAGCGTTCCCGGAAGATCGTGTCCAGGACCGCGACCGTCGGACCGCGCAGCTCGAGCTGCACGTCGTGCCAGGGCGGGGTGGGCCCGTAGGCCTGGGACATGGGCTGCGGCTGCGGATCCCCGGCGTGCGTGGCGTCGTCCCGGCGCGAGTGGCACAGGTCGATCCCGCCGGCGAAGGCGACGTCGCGGGACGGGTCGCCCGCGTGCCGCAGGACGACGAACTTCTGGTGGTGGCTGCCCATGCGCCGCACCCGCTGGTCGAGCAGGACCTCGCCGCCGCCGTGCTCGATCTCGCTGTCCAGCGCCCGGTTCTCCTCCTTGCTGAAGGACAGCTTGTCCCAGTGCGAGCGCCACACCAGGCCGCGGACGCACACGCCGCGGCGGCTGGCAGCGGTGAACAGCTCGGCGACGGTCGGGCCCTCCTCGCGCAGCCGCTCGTCGGGGTCGCCCCGCCAGTCGGTGAAGAACAGCTGGTCACCGGGACCGAGCGCCTCGACCTCCTCGACCAGCCGGTCGAAGTAGGCGGCGCCGTGGATCAGCGGCTCGGCGAGGTTGCCCGCCGTCCAGGCGGGGATGTCCGTCGCCGGGTTGCCGCGCTCCTCCGCGCTGAGCAGCCACTGCTCGGGATCGTGCACGCGGCGACGGTAGCCTGTTGACCCGTGGCTCTCGTCGTCCAGAAGTACGGCGGCTCGTCCGTCGCCTCCGCAGCGCACATGAAGCGCGTCGCCGAGCGGATCGTGGGCGCCAAGAAGGACGGCCACGACGTCGTGGTGGTGGTCTCGGCCATGGGCGACACGACCGACGAGCTGCTCGACCAGGCCAGCCAGATCACCGACGACCCGCCCGGCCGGGAGCTCGACATGCTCCTCACGGCCGGTGAGCGCATCTCGATGGCGCTGCTGGCCATCGCCATCTCCACGCACGGGTACGAGGCGCGCTCGTTCACCGGCTCGCAGGCGGGCGTGATCACCACGTCCAGCCACGGCAAGGCGCGGATCATCGACGTCACGCCGGGCCGGCTGCGCCAGGCGCTCGACGAGGGCTCGATCGTCATCGTCGCCGGCTTCCAGGGGGTCAGCCAGGACACCAAGGACATCACCACGCTCGGCCGTGGCGGGTCCGACACCACCGCGGTCGCGGTGGCCGCGGCGCTCGAGGCCGACGTCTGCGAGATCTACACGGACGTCGACGGCGTCTTCACCGCCGACCCGCGGATCGTCCCGAACGCCCGGCGGCTGGAGACCATCACCTACGAGGAGATGCTCGAGCTCGCGGCGTCCGGCGCCAAGGTGCTGATGCTCCGCTGCGTCGAGTACGCCCGCCGCTACGGCATCCCGGTGCACGTCCGCAGCTCCTACTCCCAGCTCCCCGGCACGATCGTGACCGGCTCGATGGAGGACCTCTCGGTGGAACAGGCGATCATCACCGGCGTCGCGCACGACCGCAGCGAGGGCAAGATCACCGTCTACGGCGTCCCGGACCGCCCGGGTGAGGCGGCGCAGATCTTCCGCGTGCTCGCCGACGCCGAGATCAACATCGACATGATCGTGCAGAACGTGTCGGCCGAGGCCAGCAAGCTCGCCGACATCTCCTTCACGCTGCCCAAGAGCGACGGCCCGGCCGCGCTCGCCGCCCTGGAGAACGTGAAGAACACGGTCGGCTACACCGACGTGAGCTTCGACCAGCACATCGGCAAGGTGTCGCTGGTCGGCGCGGGCATGCGCTCGCACCCCGGCGTCTCGGCGAAGTTCTTCGGCGCGCTCGCCGACGCGGGGGTCAACCTGGAGCTGATCAGCACCTCGGAGATCCGCATCTCCGTGGTCTGCCGCGACACCGACGTGGACGTCGCCGTCCGCGCGGTGCACGACGCGTTCGACCTGGGCACCGACGAGGTCGAGGCCGTGGTCTACGGAGGGACCGGACGATGAGCACGCTGTTGAGTGGGCTTGGCAGGAACGACGGCCTGCGGGTCGGCGTCGTCGGCGCCACGGGGCAGGTCGGCGGCGTGATGCGGCAGATCCTCGCCGAGCGGAACTTCCCCATCAGCGAGCTGCGGTTCTTCGCCTCCGCGCGCTCGGCCGGCAGCACGCTGCCGTGGGCCGGTGGCGAGATCGAGGTCGAGGACGCCGCCGTCGCCGACCCCGCCGGCCTGGACGTCGCGCTGTTCTCGGCCGGCGCCGGCACGTCGAAGGTGCAGGCCCCGCGGTTCGCCGAGGCCGGCGTGACCGTCATCGACAACAGCTCCGCGTTCCGGCGCGACCCCGACGTCCCGCTGATCGTCGCCGAGGTCAACCCGCACGCGCTGGCCGAGATGCGCAAGGGCATCATCGCCAACCCGAACTGCACCACGATGGCCGCGATGCCGGTGCTCAAGCCGCTGCACGACGAGGCGCAGCTGACCCGGATCGTCGCCAGCACCTACCAGGCGGTCTCCGGCAGCGGCCTGGCCGGCGTCGAGGAGCTCGACATCCAGGTGAAGGCGGTCGTGGACAAGGCCACCGAGCTCACCCACGACGGCTCGGCCGTGACCTTCCCGGAGCCGGTCAAGTACGTCCGCCCGATCGCGTTCAACGTGCTGCCGATGGCCGGCTCGCTCGTCGACGACGGCAGCTTCGAGACCGACGAGGAGCAGAAGCTCCGCAACGAGAGCCGCAAGATCCTCGGCATCCCGGACCTGCTGGTGTCGGGGACCTGTGTGCGGGTGCCGGTCTTCACCGGGCACTCGCTGTCGCTGAACGTCGAGTTCGCCCGGCCGCTGTCGGTCGAGCGGGCCACCGAGCTGCTCACCGGCGCGCCCGGCGTGGAGCTCTCGACCGTGCCGAACCCGCTGCAGGCCGCCGGTCAGGACCCGAGCTACGTCGGCCGCATCCGGCAGGACCCCGGCGTCCCCGACGGCCGCGGGCTGGCGCTGTTCGTCAGCAACGACAACCTGCGCAAGGGCGCCGCGCTCAACACCGTCCAGATCGCCGAACTCGTCGCCGCCCAGTCCCGCTGACGAGGGCCGAAATGGCCACTTCGGCGCGGCGTCGGGACGCGACTCGCCTGCGTGGCCCGGCCAAAGTGGCCATTTCGGCCGTTGCCGTGGCCGCGGTCGCCGCCGTGGCCTGGTTCGTCGTCTTCCACGTCTCGCAGCGGCCGGTCTGGCACGACTTCTTCGACCTGCGCGTCTACCGCGGCTCGGTGGAGTGGTGGTTCGCCGACCGTCCGCTGTACGACTTCCGCCTGGACGACACCCGGTACGGGTTCACCTATCCGCTGTTCGCCCTCCTGGTCATGGTCCCGCTGGCCCTGGTGCCGCTGCCCGTGGCCGTGGCGGTGGTCCTGACCGCCGGCCTGGTGGCCGTGGCCCTGATCGCGGCCGTGCTGCTGGTCCCCGTCGCGCGCCGGCACGGCTGGCCGCCGGCGTTCACCGTGGCCCTGGCCGTCCCGGTGGTCCTCGCGCTCGAGCCGATCCGGGAGACGCTCGGCTACGGCCAGATCAACATGCTCATCCTCGGGCTGGTCCTGGCCGACCTCGTGGCGCTGCAGCGCGGACGGCCGTGGGCCGGGGTCGGCATCGGGCTGGCCGCAGCGCTGAAGGTGGCTCCCGGCCTGTTCGTCCTCTACCTGCTGCTGACCCGGCGACTGCGGCCCGCGGCCACCGCGATCGGCACGTTCCTCGCCGCCACGCTGGTCGGGTTCCTCGCCGACGGCAGGGCGTCCTGGACGTACTGGACGGCGGACCTCTGGGACGACTCCCGGGTCGGCCCGGTCAGCAAGCAGACCAACCAGTCCGTGCTCGGGGTGCTGGCGCGGGCGACCGCGACGGACGAGCCGAACCGTCTGCTGTGGGCCGTGCTCGCCGCAGGGATCCTCGTGCTGGCCCTGCGGCGGGCGGTGCGAGCCTGCCGGGCCGGCGACGAGCTCGTGGGGTTCACCCTGGTCGGCTTGGCCTCGTGCGCGATCAGCCCGATCACCTGGACCCACCACCTCTACTGGGTGCTGCCCGCCGTCGTCGTGCTCGTCGACGTGGCGGCCGGGACGCCGGTGCTCGGCGTCGCGCCGGCGCGGGAGCGTCCGGTGCGGTTCGGCGCCGGCCTCGGTGCGCTCGCCGTCGTCCTGGCGTTCGGGCTGTCGGTGATGTGGTTCGGGGTGGAGGGCGTGCCGGGCCAGGGGTACCGGCAGGGGCTACTCGGGGTCCTGTCCGACGACGTCTACGCGGCGATCGTGCTGGTCCTGCTGGCGCTGCTGCCGGTGCGGCGGCTCAGCGGGTCGGCGGCACCGTCCGCAGCGCGAACGACAGCGCCACCTCGACCTGCCGGATCGTCTCCTCGATGACCAGCGAGCCGTGGCCGGCGTCGAACCGGTACACCTCGTGCGGCTTGCGCAGCCGGTCGAGCTCCCCGAGGTAGTTCTCGATCTGCCGGATCGGGCAGCGCGGGTCGTTGGCCCCGGCCACCACGAGCACGGGCGCGGCGACGGCGTCGATGTAGGTGATCGGGGAGGACCGCACGTAGACGTCGCGCACGTCCTCGGGGGAGCCGCCGAACAGCGCCCGGTCGTAGGCCCGCAGGCCCTCCATCTCGTCCTCGTAGGCCGCCAGGTAGTCCGCGACGGGCACCTCGGCGATGCCGGCGGCCCACCGCTCGGGCTGCGTGCCGAGGCCGAGCAGGGTCAGGAAGCCGCCCCACGAGCCGCCGGACAGCAGCGCGCGGGCCGGGTCGACCACGCCCTCGGCGACGAGCGCGTCGTAGACCGCGGCGACGTCCTCGAGCTCGGTCAGGCCGGGTCGGCCGGTGAGCGCGTCGCGCCACTCGCTGCCGTAGCCGACCGAGCCGCGGTAGTTCACGTGCACGACCGCGTAGCCGGCGTCGACGTAGGCCGCCCGCCGGGCGCGGTAGGAGTCGTCGTCGAGGGACTCCGGGCCGCCGTGCACCAGGAACGCCGTCGCGTACGGGGCCGGCCCCTCCGGGCGGACCAGCAGCGCGTGCACGTCGCCGCCGGGGCCGGGCACCCAGCGGTCCTCGACCGGGTAGGCGGCCGGCGGCTCCTCCTCGGACACGGAGAGGACGACGGGGCCGTCGGCCCGGCGGATCACCGGCGGCCTCTCCGACGAGGACCAGGCGAGCTCCACGGTGCCGTCCGGCCGCGCCGTGGCCCCGCGGACGACGCCCTGCGGGGTGTCCAGCCGCACCAGCGTCCCGGCGGCCAGGTCGTACCGGTAGAGCTCGCTGCGGGCGGCCGAGTCGTGGCCGACGAGCAGCGCCGAGCCGTCGGGGTACCACCCCGCGGTCACGTCGCCGGGCAGGTCCAGCGCGAGCTCGGTCTCCTCGCCGGTGGCGAGGTTCCAGATCAGCAGCTCCTCGCGGCCGCGCCGCTCGTGCCCGACCAGCAGCCGGCGGTCGCCGGGCAGCGGGCCGAACTCCAGGGCGTGCAGGCCGCGGCCCTCGCCGTCCCACTTGTCGGCGACGACGGAGTCGTCCGCGGTGCGCAGCACGCGCAGCGCCGGGTAGCGGGGGTCGCCGTGCTCGGAGTGGGAGATGACCAGGAGCTCGTCGTCCCGGGTCAGGGCGTCGACCGACGCGGGGTCCTCGTGCCGGTAGACCACCCGGGCGGCGCCCGCGGACGGCGCCAGCCACAGCTCGCTGCCGTCGTCCGTGGAGCGGCCCACGGCCACCAGGGACCGGCCGATCTCCAGCCCGGCGGGGTAGGCGGGACCGACCTCGGGCAGCGGCTCGGTGTCGGGGCCGCCGGCGAACGGCTGGGTCCGCCAGGTGCCGAACTCGTCGCCGTCGGTGTCGGCGAACCACCAGATCGTCTCGCCGTCGGGGGAGATGGTGCCGATCAGCGTGCCGTTGGGCCGGTCGGTGACCTGGCGGTGGGCGCCGGTGGCGCGGTCCCACGCGTACTGCTCGACGACGCCGCTCACGTCCGAGGTGTAGAGGCAGCGGTCGGGCGCGTCGTCGGCCCACTGGGGCAGGCTCACCCGCGGCGCCCGGAAGCGGGCCTGCCAGCGCGCGGTGACCTCGGGGGACAGGGCTGGGGCGTCCGGTACGGCGGGCACGCATTCCTCCTCGCAGAACGACTCAGGGGCCGCCATCGGCGGCCCCTGAGCACTGAAGTCGGGGTGACAGGATTTGAACCTGCGACCTCGTCGTCCCGAACGACGCGCGCTACCAAGCTGCGCCACACCCCGAGGTGCCCGACGAGTCTAACCCGCCGCCGCGCCGGCCCCGGCGGCGGGCCTTAGTCCTCCCGTGCGGTCAGCGTCAGCAGCGTCGCCTCTGGCGGGCAGGCGAACCGCACGGGGGCGTACGGGCTGGTGCCCAGGCCGGCCGAGACGTGCAGCCAGGTGCCGTTCGGGTTGCTCGCCGTCGGCTCGGCCCAGCGGTGCAGCCACCGCACCCGGTGGCGGTCGATGCCGCAGTTGGTGACCAGGGCCCCGTAGAACGGCACCCGCAGCTGGCCGCCGTGGGTGTGCCCGCACAGCAGGAGGTCGTAGCCGTCGGCGGCGAAGCGGTCGAGCACGCGCGGCTCGGGGGAGTGGACGAGGCCGATGCGCAGGTCCGCCGTCGGGTCGGCGGGGCCGCCCACGCGCTCGTAGCGGTCCAGCTTCAGGTGCGGGTCGTCCAGTCCGGCGAAGGAGATCCGCCGCCCGTCGACGGTGAGCTCGCCGCGGGCGTTGGTGAGGTTCAGCCAGCCGCGCTCGACCAGCCCGTCACGGAGGTCGCGCCACGGCAGCCGCTCGCCGTGCACCCGCTTGTGGTTCTTCTTGAAGTACTTCAGCGGGTTCTTCGGCTTGGGCGCGAAGTAGTCGTTGGACGACGTGACGAAGGCGCCCGGCCGGTCCAGCAGCGGGTCCAGTGCCCGCAGGGTGGGTTGCACCGCGTCGAAGCCGGCCAGGTTGTCGCCGGTGTCGATGACCAGGTCCGGCTCGAGCCCGGCCAGCCCGGCGACCCACGCCTGCTTGTCCCGCTGACCGGCGGTCATGTGCAGGTCGGACAGGTGCAGCACCGACAGCGGCCGGGACCCCGGCGGGAGGACCGGGACGTCGAAGCGGCGCAGCGTCCAGCGGGTGCGCTCGTAGAGGCTCGCGTAGGCGACCGTCGCCGTCCCGGCGGCGACGGCGGCAGAGGGCAGGGCGGTGTACCAGCGCACGAGAGCCCACGGTACGGGCTACGTCACAGGTGGTGCCGTGCCAGGCTGGCAGCGTGACCGAGCTCAAGGACCAGCTGCGCGCCGACCTGACCACCGCGATGAAGAGCCGCGACGAGCTGCGCACCGCGACGCTGCGCATGGCCCTGGCCGCGGTCAGCGCCGAGGAGGTCGCCGGCAAGGAGGCCCGGGAGCTCAGCGACGACGAGGTGCAGGCGGTGCTGCGGCGGGAGGCCAAGAAGCGGCGCGAGGCGGCCGACGCCTTCGCCGAGGCCGGCCGCGCCGAGCAGGCCGACCGCGAGCGGGCCGAGGGGGAGGTCCTCGCCGGCTACCTGCCCGCGCAGATGGAGGACGCCGACCTCGCCGCGCTGGTCGCCGACGTCATCACGCAGACCGGTGCGACCGGCATCAAGGACATGGGCCGCGTCATGGGCGCGGCCCAGGCCGCCGTCGCCGGACGGGCCGAGGGCGCGCGCGTGGCGGCCGAGGTCCGCCGTCAGCTCGGTTTCGGCTGAGCGGTCCCCTCTCAGCCGTTCCCGTCGCCGCCGTCCCCGCCGCCGCCGTCCCCGTCGCCGCCGTCGTTCCCCCCGCCGGGACCGGAGTTGTCGCCGCCGTCATCGTTGTCCGGACCGTTGCCGGGGTCGCCGTCCTGGGAGTTGTCCCCCTCGGCCGGCGGCGCCGGGTTGGCCGGCTCGGCCACGAAACCGGAGCCGTCGCTGACCTGGATGGTGATCACCTGGTCCTCGGTGGCGCGCGAGCCTGACGGCGGGTTCAGGCCGACGAACGTGCCCTCCTCCTCGTCGCTCTCCACCTCGGCGGTGTCGTAGCGGAACCCGGCCGACTCCAGCGCCGACTCGCAGCGGCTGACCGACCCGCAGTTCGGCACCACCCGGGTGTTGCCGTTCACGACGGTCTGGTCGGCCGGCGGGAAGTCCTTCGTCGGGGCGGCGTTGAGGATGGGCTCCATCGCGTCGTTCCAGATGGTCGCCGGCTTGTTGCCGCCGAAGCCGCCGACGTTCTGGTTCTCCTTGGGGTTGAGCACCATGACGCTGGCCGCGTACTCGGGCGTGTAGCCGACGAAGGCCGCCGAGAAGTTGCTCTGCGAGGTACCGGTCTTGCCGGCGATCTGGTGCCCCGGCACGTAGGCGCGGGCACCGGTCTGGCCCGGGTTCCCCGGCTCGACGTCCTTGCGCAGGATCTGGTTCAGCGTGGTCGCCACGCCGCTCGGGATCGCCTCGGCGTGGCAGTTGTCGTCGGTGATCACCGGGTTGCCGTCGTCGTCGGTCAGCGGCTGGCCGGCCCGGTCGAGGATCTGCACCACCGGCGTGGGGTCGCACTGGGTGCCACTGGCCGCCAGCGTCGAGTAGGCGCTGGCGAGGTCCAGCGGGCTGGTCGGCTCCGGGCCGAGGGTGAACGACCCGCGCTCCTCCTCGATGATCTGGTCGGCGATCCCGTCGATGGAGTGCAGGCCCATCCGCTGGGCCATGCGCACCGGCTTCTCCACGCTGCCGAGGGCGTCCTCCAGGGCCACGAAGTAGGTGTTGGAGGACATGTACAGCGCCTTGACCATGTCCAGCGTGCCCGGGTACCTGCCGGCGTTCTCGATCGTGTAGGGCGCGCTGCCGTTCTTGAAGACCCGCGACGTGTACCGGTTGCCCGTGGTCAGCGTGTAGTACTGCGAGTAGCCCTCCTCGAGGGCGGCCGCGGCGGTGAACACCTTGTAGGTCGAGCCGGCGCCCTGACTGGCTGCGGTGTTGAGGACGACGGACTCGCACTCGGGCCCGTCGCAGCCGTAGCGGCGGTTGACGCTCATCGCCAGCACGTGCCCGGTGCCGGGCTCGACCGCGGTGTACATGCCGGCCAGCGAGGCGCCCATCGGCAGCGTGTTGAGCACCGCCTGGTCGCCGGCGACCTGCATGTCGGGACGCAGCGAGGTCTGGATGGTCAGACCGCTGTCGTTGATCTGCTGGTCGGTCAGGCCGAGCGTGTTGACCAGGTAGCTCTTCAGGTAGGCGCAGAAGAAGCCGCCGACGGCGGCGTCGATGCAGCCGTTGGGCGGGCTCTGGCCCTCGACCACCTGGATCGGCGCGGCGATCGCGTCGGCGAGTTCCTTGTCGTCGATGTGCCCGAGCCGGTTCATCCGCTGCAGCACCTGGTCGCGGCGGGCCTTGGCGTTCTCCGGGTTGGTGATCGGGTCGTCGTTGGTGGGGCTCTGCACCAGGCCGGCCAGCATCGCCGCCTGCGGCAGGTTCAGGTCGGCGGCGTTGACGCTGAAGTAGCGCTGCGCGGCGGCCTGGATGCCGTAGGCGCCCTCGCCGAAGTACACGATGTTCAGGTAGCGGGTGAGGATCTCCTCCTTGGAGTACTTCTCCTCCAGGGCGAGGGCCAGCCGGGCCTCGCGCAGCTTGCGGCCCGGCGTCTGCTCGGTGGCCGCCCGCCGCTCCTCCGGCGTCGCCGCGGTCTGCAGCAGGGTCTGCTTGACCAGCTGCTGGGTCAGCGTCGAGCCGCCCTCCCGCACCGAGCCGGCGGCCACGTTCGTGACCAGGGCGCGCAGGGTGCCCTGGACGTCGAGGCCGTTGTGCTCGTAGAAGCGCGAGTCCTCGATGTCGACCAGCGCCTGCTTCATCACCTCGGCGATCTGGTCGCTGGGCAGCGGCGTCCGGTTGTTCGTGTAGAAGTTCGTGATCAGCGAGCCGTCCGCGGCGAGCACCTTGCTGGGTCCGGCCGGCGTCCGGTCGGTCAGCTCGCTGGGCAGCGCGTCGAGCAGCGAGGCGGAGTTGCGGGCCACCAGGCCCGTTCCGCCGATCCACGGGAACAGGACGCCGGCGAGCAGGGCACCGGCCAGGACGATGGTTCCGGCGAGCTTGGCGAGCAGCCTGGTCCGGAATCGCGCATTCTCCGACATCGCAGGCCAGGGTACGTGGCCGACGGGTCGGACGCGGTCGCGCTCAGGGACGGCGCGCGGGCAGGATTCGCGTCCTCGGGATGCCGGTCGGGGTCTCGTCGTCCGGACCGGTCAGTTCCTCGCCCATCACCCGCAGCCCGTCGAGGTCGTGGACGTCGCCGGCGGCGGCCGGGACGGTCCGGACGGCGACCTCCGGGTGGGCGCTGGTGAACCGGTCGGCGAGCCGCTGCTCGCGCGCGGCCTGGGTCATCCGCTCGGCGTGCACGCGCAGCGCACCGGCGGCCAGCTTCGCGCCCGGAGCCCCGGCGTCGACCACCTCCTCCGCGGCGGCCTCGGCACGGGTGGCCGACAGCGCGGTGGTCGCCGGCGGGTGCGTGCGGTTGAGCACCAGACCGGCCAGCGGCATGCCCTCCGTGGAGAGCCGGTCGACGAAGTAGGAGGCCTCGCGCAGCGCGTCGGGCTCCGGGGTGGCGACGACGACGAACGACGTCCCCGGCATGCGCAGCATCTCGTAGGTGGCCGTGGCGCGTTCGCGGAAGCCGCCGAACATCGTGTCCAGCGCCGCGACGAACGCGGAGATGTCCTGCAGGAGCTGGCCGCCGAGGATCTTGGAGATGATCCGGCTGAACACCATGAAGCCGGCGCCGACCAGCCGCATCCCGGCCCGGCCGCCGGCGCGGGCCGGCGCGGTCAGCAGCCGGATCATCGTGCCGTCGAGGAAGCGGCCCATCCGGTTGGGGGCGTCGAGGAAGTCCAGCGCCGACCGCGACGGCGGCGTGTCGACGATGATCAGGTCCCACTGGTCGGTGGCCCGCAGCTGGCCCAGCTTCTCCATCGCCATGTACTCCTGCGTCCCGGCGAAGGACGAGGACAGCGCCTGGTAGAAGGGGTTCTCGAAGATCTGCTGGGCCCGCTCGGGGCTGGTGTGGGCGGACACGACGTCGTCGAACGTCCGCTTCATGTCCAGCATCATCGCGTGCAGCTCGCCGTCCAATCCCGGTGTCTCGACGCGCCGCGGCTCGTTGTCCAGCTCGCCCAGGCCCAGCGACTGGGCCAGCCGGCGGGCCGGGTCGATGGTGAGGACGACGACGGTGCGGCCGGCCTCCGCCGCGGCCAGCGCCAGCGCCGCCGACGTCGTCGTCTTGCCCACGCCGCCGGCGCCGCAGCACACGACGATGCGCGTGGCGGGGTCGCGGATCAGCGCGTCGAGGTCCATCGGCGCGGGCTGCGTCATGCCGCGGCCCTCGCCCGGAAGTGCGGCTCGAGCCGGCCGGCCAGCTCGAACAGGCAGCCGACGTCCATCGGGCCGGGCATCAGCGGCAGCTCGATGACCGGCCGGCCCAGCGCCTCGACGTCCCCGCGCAGGGCGTCCTGGGCGGCCCAGCGCTGCGCGTGCTCGATCGCCTCGGCGGCCAGCGCGTCGGCGAGCGCGCCCGGCAGGTGCACCGCCTGGAGCGCGGGGACGAGCTCCGCGCCGGTGAGCCGGCCTTCCGCGGCGGGGGCGAGGCCGGCCTCGGGCAGCAGCGGCTCGGTCGCCATGTTCACGATCACGTTGCCGACGGGCAGGCCGGCGGCGGTGAGCTCCTCGATGGCGTCGGCGGTCTCCTGCACCGGCATGTCCTCCAGCAGGGTCACCAGGTGCACCGCCGTCTGCGGGGACTTCAGCACGGCCATGACACCGTCGCTCTGCGTCTTGATCGGGCCGGAGCGGGCCAGCTGGCCCATCTCGTTGGTCACGTTGAGGAACCGGGTGATCCGGCCGGTGGGCGGCGCGTCGACGACGACGGCGTCGTAGACCCGGCGGCCGTCGTGCCGGCGGGTCACCGCCTCCTTGATCTTGCCGGTGAGCAGGACGTCGCGCAGGCCCGGCGCGATCGCCGTCGCGAAGTCGATCGCGCCCATCCTGCGCAGCGCCCGCCCCGCCCGCCGCAGGTTGTAGAAGAGGTCGAGGTACTCGAGGAGGGCCTCCTCGACGTCGATGGCCAGCGCCCTGACCTCGCCGCCCCCGCGGGTGAGGGCGACCCGCCGCTCCTCGTACGGCAGCGGCGGGGTGTCGAACAGCTGCGCGATGCCCTGCCGCCCCTCCGTCTCGACGAGCAGCACGGTGCGTCCCTCGGCGGCCAGCGCGAGGGCCAGGGCGGCGGCGACGGTGGTCTTGCCGGTCCCGCCCTTGCCCGTGACCACGTGGCAGCGCACGGGCAGGGGATCGGAGCTCACGCACCCTCCTCGCTGGCGCTCGTCGGCCGCGTTCGCGGCGCTGCTGTGCTCATCCGTGAGCTCGCAAGCTTGCTCACGCCGCCCAGCCTAGGAGCAGCTCCTGTGCGCGGCCCCTCGCGGTAGGTGCACCCGGAGGCGCCGCTTCCCTGGTACGGGCGCTAGCGTCCTGGGCCATGAGCGAACCGGTTCGGCGCAAGTGGGAGTACGCCACGATCCCGCTCCTGATCCACAACACCAAGGCGATCCTCGACTCCTGGGGGGTCGACGGATGGGAGCTGGTGACCGTGCTTCCCGGCCCCGGCGGCGCCGAGCAGCTGGTCGCCTACCTCAAGCGACCGACGGACTGAGGACCACCCCGATGAGTGCCCCCACCCCCACGGACGCCGGCGCGCAGAGCTGGCGCGCCCGGCTCGCCGAGCTCGGCATCCGGCTGCCCGAGGTGGCCGCCCCGGTCGCGTCGTACGTGCCGGCCGTGCGCAGCGGGCAGCTGGTGTTCACCAGCGGCCAGCTGCCCTTCGTCGAGGGCGGCCTGCGCCGCACCGGCAAGGTCGGCGGCTCGGTCGAGGTCGAGGAGGCCGCGGCCGACGCCAAGCTGTGCGCGCTCAACGCCTTGGCCGCGATCGACGAGCTCGTCGGCCTGGACTCGATCGCGCGGATCGTGCGGGTCGTCGGCTACGTGGCCAGCGCCGAGGGCTTCAGCGGTCAGCCCCGCGTGGTCAACGGCGCCAGCGAGCTGCTCGGGAAGATCTTCGGCCCCGCCGGCGAGCACGCCCGCAGCGCCGTGGGCGTCGCGGAGCTGCCGATGAACAGCCCCGTCGAGGTCGAGCTGACGGTCGAGCTGAAGGCATGACGGCCGAGCCGCGGCAGGCGGCCACGGTCCTGTTGCTGCGCGACGGTGTCCCGGGGCTCGAGGTCTACCTGCTCCGCCGCACGAAGGGCATGCCGTTCGCCGGCGGCATGACCGCCTATCCCGGCGGGGGTGTCGACCCCCGCGACGCCGACACCGAGATCGCCTGGGTGGGGCCCTCCCCGGCGGACTGGGCGGGGGCGTTCGGCTGCGACGAGCCGATGGCCCGCGAGCTGGTGTGCGCGGCGGTCCGGGAGACGTTCGAGGAGGCCGGCGTGCTGCTGGCCGGTTCGCCCGACGGCGGCGACGTCGTCCCGGACGTCTCCGGGGACGACTGGGAGGAGCGGCGCCAGGCGCTGCTCTCGCGGGAGCTCTCGCTCGCCGAGCTGCTGGCCGAGCGCGGGCTGGCGGTGCGCTCCGACCTGCTGCGCCCCTTCGCGCACTGGATCACCCCGCCGGTGGAGCCACGGCGCTACGACACGAAGTTCTTCGCGGCCGCGCTGCCGGTCGGCCAGGAGGCCCGGCACGTGTCCGGGGAGGCCGACGAGGCGAGCTGGCTGACGCCGGCCGCGGCGCTGGCCGAGGCGGAGTCCGGGACCCGGCCGATGCTGCCGCCGACACAGCACACCCTCGGTCAGCTGGCGCCGTTCGCCGACGTCGCGGCCGCGCTCGCCGGGTCGCCGCCGGAGCCGCTGCACCCGATCAGCCCGACCTTCGAGGAGACCCCCGACGGCCGCTGGGCGGTGCTGCCCGACGGCACACGCATCCGGCTGGTCATGCCCCTCCCCGCCTGAGCCCTCGGAGGGGGAGGGGTAGAGGATCCTCTGCCTGGGCGGCGCGTCAGCGGGCGCGGCGGCGCAGGCGCTCCTCGTCGAGGACGACGACCGACTTGCCCTGCAGCTGGATCCAGCCGCGGTGCACGAAGTCGGCCAGCGCCTTGTTCACCGTCTCGCGGGAGGCGCCGACCAGCTGGGCCAGCTCCTCCTGGGTCAGGTCGTGGCGGACCCGCAGGCCCTCGGCGTCGCGGCTGCCGAAGCGGTCGGCCATCTGCAGCAGCGCCTTGGCCACGCGGCCCGGGACGTCGGTGAAGATCAGGTCGGCGACCGAGTCGTTGGTGCGGCGCAGCCGGCGGGCGAGCACGTGCAGCAGCCGCTCCCCGACCTCGGGGTGCGCCTCGATCCACGGGCGCAGCACCGACTGCGGCATGCGCGCGAGCTTCACGTCGGTCACTGCGGTGGCGGTCGCCGTCCGCGGGCCCGGGTCGAACACCGAGAGCTCGCCGAACTGGTCGGAGGGGCCCATGACCGCCAGCACGTTCTCCCGCCCGTCGGGGGCGCGGCGGGACAGCTTGATCTTGCCGGAGATGACGATGTAGAGGCTGTCGCCCGGCTCGCCCTCGTTGAAGACCACCCGGCCGCGCGGGAGGGTCTGCGTCTCCAGGCGGCTCGCGACCGGCTCCACCGCGTCTTCCGCGAGTCCCTGGAAGAGCCCGGACTGGGCCAGCACCTCGTCCACTACGCGTCCTCTCACACCGATTCCCGATCGGACGCCTGCCGGCATCCGTGTCCGACGGGTGAGTCTAGGGGGCTGTGCCGACGGTCACCCGTTCGAGATCGAGAACATGCCTCCGACGGGCGAGTGTGCGCCGTCACACCGCAGGTCAGATGAGCGGTGCGGTGGATCGCCTCGCCCGGCTGCTGCGGCGCCGCCGCCAGCGGCTCAGCGCCCGCCGGATGCCCGACTTCGCCAGGGTGTCCACCTCGCCGGCGGTGGCCGTGGACAGGAACTCGTCGACCTCGCGGCCGGTGGCCGGACGGCGCAGCGGCTCCTCGACGCGCTCCATCACGAGCAGGAACGCGATCAGCAGCGGGGGGAAGAGGATGACGATGAGGGCGACCATGCGAACCTCCTCGGCCGGTTCGTCTGCGGGGAGGGATACCCGCGCATCGGACGGGGAACGCCTCGGCGGCTCCAGCGGTCCTCGATGATGACATGCCGGTCGATGTCAGGCTGTCCGCCTACCCTCGACCGCGTGTCCACGCCCGTCTACGCGCGCCCTCAGCGGGGCCGCCCGGCAGCCGCCCGCCGTCCCGGCCGCGGTGCCCTGCCCGGCGGATCGCCGTTCGATCCCGACGAGACGCCGCTGGCGCGCACCCGCCGCGCGCGGCGGATGGCGCGCGAGCTCGCGGTCATCCACCCCGACGCGCACTGCGAGCTGGACTTCACCAACGCCTTCGAGCTGCTGGTCGCGACCGTGCTCTCCGCCCAGACCACGGACAAGATGGTGAACAAGGTCACACCGGTCCTGTTCGCCAAGTACCCGGACGCCTTCGCCCTGGCCGGCGCCGACCGCGAGGACCTGGAGACGATCCTCAAGCCCACCGGCTTCTTCCGGGCCAAGGCCAACTCGGTGCAGGGTCTCGCCCGGGCGCTGGTCGAGCGGTTCGACGGCGAGGTGCCCGGGCGCATGGCGGACCTGGTGACGCTGCCCGGCGTCGGGCGCAAGACCGCCAACGTCGTCCTGGGCAACGCCTTCGACGTCCCGGGGCTGACCGTCGACACGCACTTCGGCCGGCTGGTCCGGCGGTTCGGCTGGACCGCCGAGGAGGACCCGGTCAAGGTCGAGTCGGAGATCGCCGAGCTGATCCCCAAGCGGGAGTGGACGATGTTCTCCCACCGCGTGATCTTCCACGGCCGGCGCGTCTGCCACGCCAAGAAGGCCGCCTGCGGCGCCTGCGGCCTCGCGCAGTGGTGCCCCTCCTACGGCATCGGCCCCACCGACCCGGAGCTGGCGCTGAAGCTGGTCAAGACCCCGGCCGCGTCGGACACCGAATGAGCCGGCTGCGATCGGCCGCGCTCGCGGCGCTCCTCCTGGCCGGGCTGCTGGCCGGCTGCGGCGCGGGCGACACCGCCTCGCCGGTGGCCGGCCGGGGCGACAACCCGGCCGATGCCGCCGACGAGAACCTGCTGCCCTGCCCCGAGCAGTCCGGCACCGCCGCCGCGGGCGCCGAGCTGCTCCCGCCGCTGGCTTTCGACTGCCTGGGCGGCGGCACGCTGGACCTGGGCCGCGCGCCGGGCGTCCCGACGGTGGTCAACCTCTGGGCGAGCTGGTGCGCCCCGTGCCGGGAGGAGCTGCCGCTGATGCAGCAGCTCGCCGACACCGCCGGCGGGCAGGTGGCCGTGCTCGGCGTCGTGAGCAAGGACGGCACGGAGCAGGCCACCTCGTTCGCCGCCGACGCCGGGGCGAGCTTCCCCAGCGCGTTCGACGGCGAGGGGGAGCTGATGACCGGGCTCGGGCTCAACGCGCTGCCCTACACCTACTTCCTCGACGCCGACGGCGCGATCACCTACACCCAGGTGGGGCCGGTGGACTCCCTCGACGAGCTGCGCGGGCTGGTCGCCGAGCACCTCGGGGTGCGGCTGTGAGCGGGGGGAACGGCTGGGACGGCGTCCCGGAGTACCTGCAGCGGCTGGTCGACGCCACGGTGGACCTGCCGCTGCGGCACGCCGCGCCCCGGGCGAGCGCGACCGCGCGGCGCTCGGCGGTGCTCATCCTGTTCGGCGAGGGCCCGGCCGGACCGGACGTGCTGCTGATCGAGAAGTCCACCGCGCTGCGCCGGCACGCCGGGCAGCCGGCGTTCCCCGGGGGCGGCGCCGATCCCGAGGACGACTACCCGATCGAGACGGCGCTGCGCGAGGCGGAGGAGGAGGCCGGCATCGACCCGGACGGCGTCCGCGTGCTGGCCACGCTGCAGGAGCTCTACCTGATGCCGTCGGACAACCTCGTCGTCCCGGTGGTCGCGTGGTGGGACGACCCGCGCGACGTGACCGTGGGGGACCCGCGGGAGGTCGCCCGGGTGGCCCGCGTGCCGCTCGCCGACCTGGTCGACCCGGCCAACCGGTTCCGGGTGTCGCACCCGTCCGGGTACATCGGCCCCGCCTTCGGCGTCGCCGACATGGTCGTCTGGGGCTTCACCGCCGGACTGCTCGACGCGATCCTCGAGGCGGCGGGGCTGGCCGTGCCCTGGAACCGGGACGACGTCCGCCCGCTGCCCGAGCCCGGAGCCCGGTCGGCCGCCCTGCCGGGCGCCCTCGGTGAGGGCGGCGACGAGGACGACGCCGCGCCGACGGTCGCCGACCCCGCACCCGACGGCCCTCCGACGCGTACGGTCGGCCCGCGATGACGGTTCTGGGGGGACCGGGTCCGGCGGCCCGGCGGAGCGGAGCGTTCGTGGTCGGATGCGTGCTGGCGGCCGGGGCGCTGTCCGGCTGCGGCGGCGCGGCCGGCGGGGACTCACCGGCCGCGTCGTCGTCCGCGGCCCCGGACCTCGGCACGGTGACCACGGACGCCGAGGGCGTCCAGGAGCTCACGCTGCAGACCCAGGACGACTACGTGTTCACGCCCGACCGCTTCACCGTGCGCCCGGGCCCGGTCCGGCTGACGGTGATCAACGTGGCCACCCAGCTGACCCACAACTTCCGGTTCACCCCGGACGCGCTCCCCGAGCCGATCACCGCGGAGATCCCGCTGCTCGCGCCCGGCGACCGGCAGACGATCGAGTTCACCGTCACCGCACCCGGCGACTATCCGTTCGAGTGCAGCTTCCACACCCAGCTCGGTCAGGTCGGCACGATGACGGTCGGTGGGTGAGCCGATGTCGATCGTCGACCTGATCCTCATCGCGCTGGCCCTGCTGTTCGCCCTCTCCGGCTTCCGGCAGGGGCTCATCGTCTCGGCCGCCTCCTTCCTCGGCTTCTTCGGCGGCGCGGTGCTGGGGGCGCAGCTGTCCGGGCCGGTGGCCGACCGGGTCGACGGCTCGAGCGTGACCCGGGTGTTCGTCGCGCTGGTCGTGGTGCTGGCCGGAGCCCTGCTCGGGCAGCTGCTCGCGGGCGCGGTGGGCCGGGCGGTGCGCCGGCGGGTCACCTGGGAGCCGGCCAAGCTGGTCGACGCGGTGGCGGGGGCGGTGCTGTCCGCGGCCGCCGTCCTGCTGGTCGCCTGGATGGTCGCCACCCCGCTGGCCACCTCGCCGTTCCCGCAGGTGGCCAGCCAGGTGCGGCAGTCGGCGCTGGTGCAGGCGGTGGACGCGGCGGTGCCCGACAGCGTCCGCGCGGTCTACGACAACCTGCGCGAGGCCATCGACCGCCGGGGCCTGCCCGACGTCCTCGACCCGCTGACCCCGACGCAGGCCCGCCAGGTCGAGGCGCCCGACGAGGCGCTGGAGAGCAGCCCCGTCGTCGGGCAGGTCTCCGGGTCGGTGGTGAAGATCAGCGGCGTCGCACCGTCGTGCTCGCGGCAGATCGACGGCTCCGGGTTCGTCTACGCCGACGACCGCGTGATGACCAACGCGCACGTGCTGGCCGGGGTGACCGACCCGGTCGTGGAGGCCGAGGGCGAGGAGTACGACGCGGTGCCGGTCTACGTCGACGCGGAGACCGACGTCGCCGTCCTCGCCGTGCCCGGGCTGCCGCAGGTGGCGCTGTCCTTCGCCGCGGAGGACGTCGGCACCGGCGACGACGCGATCATCATGGGCTACCCGGGTGGGGGCAGCCTCTACGTCGGCGCCGCCCGCGTCCGTGACCGCGTCGACATCAGCGGGCCCGACTTCCGCAACCAGCAGACCGTCGTGCGCGACGTCTACGCGCTCAACGGCCAGGTGCGGGCGGGCAACTCCGGCGGACCGCTGTTCGACCCGGACGGGCGCGTGCTCGGTGTCGTGTTCGCCTCGGCGATCGACGACCCGAACACCGGCTACGCCCTCACCGCGGACCAGGTGGCCAACGCCGCCACCCGCGGCGCCACGAACCAGAGCCCCGCCGACACCGGCCCCTGCGAATAGAAGGACCACCCTTCCCCCCACGCCTCGCACGCTCGGCGCAGGCCCCTGAAGGGTGGCCGTTCCAGCACGTCACCTGGCTCGCGGCGGGGCGGTGCACGGGGGCCGTTCCTCAGGTCACCTCGCCCAGGCGGCGACGGCCGCGGTGACCTCGTCCGGGGCCTCCTCCGGGAGGAAGTGGCCGATGCCGGGCAGGGTGCGCCACTCGTAGGCGCCGGCGACGTAGCGGCCGGAGCCCTCGGCGGTGGTGGGCAGGATGTACCGGTCGTCGCCGCCGTGCAGTTGCAGCGTGGGCGCCGAGATCGGGGCGGCCATCCGCCGGGCGTAGCGCAGCCCGTCGGGACGCAGCTGGGAACGGCCGGCCCAGCGGTAGTACTCCATCGCGCCGTAGGCGGCCTGCGGGATGCGGGCGGCCGACCGGTAGCGGCCGACGGCCTCGGCGAAGTCGGCGGTGGACGTCCACGCCCGGCCGGCCCAGCGGCGCATCAGCTCGGCGACCGGGTCGTCGTCGGCCCGGGTGAGCCGCCGCTCCGGCAGCCGGGGCAGCTGGAAGCGCAGCGCGTGGCGCAGGGCCGCGCGCTGGGCGCCGTCGGTCACCGCCGCCCGCAGCCGCCGCGGGTGCGCCATCGAGCAGACCACCAGCCGCCGGACGCTGCGCGGGTGCAACGCCGCCGTCGTCCAGGCCAGCAGCCCGCCCCAGTCGTGACCGACGACGACGGCGTCCTGCTCGCCGAGCGCGCGGACCAGGGCGGCGACGTCGGCGGAGAGGCTGGGCAGGTCGTAGCCGCGAGGCGGCTTGTCGCTGGCCCCGTAGCCGCGCAGGTCCGGTGCGACGACGCGGAACCCGGCCGCGGCGAGCCCGACCAGCTGGGCGCGCCAGGTCCACCAGAACTGCGGGAAGCCGTGCAGCAGCAGGACGAGCGGGCCCTCACCGGCCTCCGCCGCGTGCAGCCGCACGCCGTTGGCCGAGATGTCGCGGTGGGTCCACGGCCCGGGCAGCAGGACGCTGGTGGCGTCGGGGAGGACCTTGTCCTCGGAGAAGGAGTCCGGGGTGGGCACCGGCAGCGGCTACCGGCCCGTCAGACCAGGTAGCTGTCGGGGTCGCGCTTGGTGACCTGACCGTGCGCGACGACCGGCAGGTCGCGGCGGCGCCGGCCGGGCTCCTCGCGGTGCAGGACCTCGGGCAGCTCGCGCAGCGACTCCATGGTCCGCTCGGGCTTCTCGATGCTCTTGACCATGCGCATGCCGATCAGGGCGGCCACCCCGGCGACGATGGCCAGCAGCAGGAAGACGATGCCGAACGCCGCCCAGCGCGGCAGCCACTCGGCGAGCAGTTCGGCGAGCGCGAAGAAGAAGTAGATCCCGGCGAAGGCGAGCAGCACGCCGGCCGCACCGAAGGCGCCGGCGCTGATGCCGGCCTTCTTCGCCGACCGGCTCATCTCGCTCTTGGCCAGCTCGATCTCACTGCGGACGAGGGTGGACATGTCGGCCATCGCGCTCTGGACGAGCGTGCCGATGGAGGGCTCCGAGGCCCCGGTGGTGTGGCTGGACGCTGCGCTGTGGGCCACGACGGGCTCCTCCCTCGACGACGGTCTGGACATGATCGTGCCGGATGCGCGCAGGTCGCGCGCGCCCCGCCCCTCGCAGGGGCCCGCCGCGAGCTTGCGAGGGGCGGGGGGCGAGGGGTGTTCTTCAGTCCTCGGACGGCGAGCTGGGCAGCTTCTCCTTGATCAGGTCCATGACCGAGGAGTCGGTCAGCGTGGTGACGTCGCCGAGCTCCCGGTTCTCGGCGATGTCGCGCAGCAGGCGGCGCATGATCTTGCCCGAGCGCGTCTTCGGCAGCTCCTGCACGACCATGATCTGGCGCGGGCTGGCGATCGGGCCGATCTCCCGGCGCACGTGCAGGCGCAGCTCCTTGACCAGGTCCTCACCGGAGTCGACGGCGTCCTGGCGCAGGATGCAGAACGCGACGATGCCCTGCCCGGTCGTCGGGTCGCTGGCGCCCACGACCGCCGCCTCGGCCACCGCGTGGTGGCTGACCAGCGCCGACTCCACCTCGGTGGTGGAGATTCGGTGGCCGGAGACGTTCATGACGTCGTCCACCCGGCCGAGCAGCCAGATGTCGCCGTCCGCGTCCTTCTTCGCGCCGTCCCCGGCGAAGTAGACGTTGTTCCCGAACCGCGACCAGTAGGTGTCGACGTAGCGGTCGTCGTCACCCCAGATGGTGCGCAGCATCGACGGCCACGGCTCGGTGAGCACCAGCAGGCCGGTGGTGTCGTCGCCGAGCTCGTTGCCCTCGTCGTCGACGACCTTGGCGGAGATCCCGGGGAACGGGGTCTGCGCCGACCCGGGCTTGAGGTTCGTGACGCCGGGCAGCGGCGTGATCATGTGCGCGCCGGTCTCGGTCTGCCACCAGGTGTCGACGATCGGGCAGCGGCCGTGGCCTATGTTCTGGTGGTACCAGAGCCAGGCCTCGGGGTTGATCGGCTCACCGACCGAGCCGAGCACCCGCAGCGACGACAGGTCGAAGCCGGCGGGGACGTCCTCGCCCCACTTCATGAACGTGCGGATCGTCGTCGGCGCCGTGTAGAGGATCGACACCTTGTAGCGGTCGATGATCTCCCACCAGCGGCCGCGGTGCGGCGTCTCCGGCGTCCCCTCGTACATGACCGACGTCGCCCGGTTGGCCAGCGGGCCGTAGACGATGTAGCTGTGGCCGGTGACCCAGCCGACGTCGGCGGCGGTCCAGTAGACGTCGGTGTCGGGCTTGAGGTCGAACGTCGCCCAGTGCGTGTAGGCGACCTGGGTCAGGTAGCCACCGGAGGTGTGCAGGATGCCCTTCGGCTTCGCCGTCGTCCCCGACGTGTACATGATGTAGAGCGGGTGCTCGGCGTCGAAGGCCTCGGGCGTGTGCTCGGCCGACTGCCGCTCGACGACGTCGTCCCACCAGAGGTCGCGGCCCTCGTTCCACTCGACGTCCTCGCCGGTGCGCTTGACCACGACGACGTTGCGCACGCCCTCGGTGCGCTTGAGCGCCTCGTCGACGGCGGGCTTGAGCGCGCTGGGCGCACCGCGGCGGTAGCCGCCGTCGGAGGTGATCACCAGGACGGCGCCGGCGTCGGTGATCCGGCTGGCCAGCGCGTCGGCCGAGAAGCCGCCGAACACCACCATGTGGACGGCGCCGATGCGGGCGCAGGCCAGCATCGCGATGATCGTCTCCGGGATCATCGGCATGTAGATCGCGACCCGGTCGCCGGTCTGCACGCCGAGCTCCAGCAGGGCGTTGGCGGCCTTGCAGACCTCGTCCTTGAGCTCGGCGTAGGTGATCGTCCGGGTGTCGCCCGGCTCGCCCTCCCAGTGGTAGGCGACCTGGTCGCCGTGCCCGGCCTCGACGTGCCGGTCGACGCAGTTGTAGGCGACGTTGAGCCGGCCGCCGACGAACCACTTGGCGAACGGCGGATTGCTCCAGTCGAGGACCTGGTCCCACTCCTTGTCCCAGGTCAGGCGACGGGCCTGCTTCTCCCAGAACGCGAGCCGGTCGCGGGCGGCGTCCTCGTAGACGTCCGGGCCCACGTTCGCCTGCGCGGCCAGCTCGTCGGACGGCGGGAACCGTCGGGTCGCGGCCTCGCTCGTCTCGCTCATGCGCTACCTCCCTCGACATGGCTGCCTGCCATATGACACTGACCACACCGTATGACCCCGGCCGCCCGGCGTCCTCCCCGTGCCACCTCCCGTGCAGCGACACTGTCTGCTCGTGAGCGATCCTCAGGCGGCCGTCGCCGCGCGGCTGCCGGGAGCGGCAGCGCTCGGCCTGGTGGCGCCGCCGGGCACGACCGGCCTGCCGGCGACGCTGCTGGCCGACGCCGCCTGGACGGCGGCGGTGCTGGACCGGCGTGCGGTCACGCAGGGGATCGGGGACCGGCGGGTGCTGGCCACGGTGTGGTGGTACTCGGCGTCGTCGGTGCTGCTCACCCCGCCGCTGGCCGGGCTGGTGACCGGCTGCCCGCTGTCGGCCCGGCTGGCCGACACCACGCTGTACACGCTCTCCGGCGGCCTGCCGGTCGCGGCGGTGTCGTCGGCGGCCGCCCGCGAACCGGCCGACGGGCTGCGGGAGTCGCTGGCGGCCGTGATCGCCGCCGTGGCCGAGGCCGGCCGCCTGCGCGAGCGGCCGCTGTGGGCGATCGCCACCGACTCGCTGGCCAACCGGCTGCTCGCGCTGGGCCGCGCGCTCGCCGACGTGCCCTCCGCGACCGCGCTGGCGGCACCGCTGGCCGAGCGGATCGGGGCGCCGCTGCCGGCGCCGCGCTACGTCGACGTCGCCGGGGCCCGGTTCACCCGGCGGGCGTCGTGCTGCCTGCTGTACCGGGTGCCGCACGAGCCGATGTGCACCTCGTGCCCGCACCGTCCGCCGGCCGAGCGGCAGATCCTGCTCGAGGACGCCGCCGAGCGGATGTGACCGCTCAAGCCGTTTCCGCCTCCGCGGCGGCGATCCGGCTGCTGGGCGCGGGCTCACCGGAGAGCAGCCGCTTGAGGAACGGCGGGTCGGGCTCGTCGCCGAACGCCGCCCGCGCCACCTCGACGGGTGGATGCCCCGCCGCGGCCAGGACACCGCGCCCGGCGTCCTCCATCGCCTGCCGCTCCCACCGCAGCGTCCACGCGCCCACGGGGTAGAGCAGCAGCACGGTGATCCACAGCCACGGCACGGTGGGGGCCAGCAGGAACAGCAGGGCCACGTACGCGACCAGCAGGACGGCGAGCAGGATCCCGCCGAGGCGGTGCCGCTGCCTCGGGACCGGCGACGTCCAGCGGCCCAGGCACGCGGCGAGGTGCCACAGCTGGCGGGGCGGGTCGGCCGTGAGCAGGGACGGCGGGACGACGACGGTCCGCTCGCCGTTCGCCTCGCGGGCCGAGGGGGGCCGCTCCTGCGCGCGCGGCTGGTCGACCACCAGCCGCGGGACCGGCTGACCGGCCGCCTCGGCCAGCAGCCGCAGCCGCTCGCGGACCCACTCGGCGCCGGGCGGCTCCTCGTCGCTGCTCATCGCCGCCCAGCATGGCGGACGACTACGGCAGGAAGAGCATCGAGTCGCCGAACTCGTGCCAGAGGTAGTGCTCGGCGACGGCGGCGCGGTAGGCGGCGGCCACCACGTCCGGTCCGGCGACGGCCTCCAGCAACTGCAGGTGGCTCGCCTCGGGCGCGTGCAGGCCGGTGATCAGCCCGGTCACCGCGCGGGCCGGGCGGTCGGGGCCCAGCACGAGGTCGGTCCAGCCGCGCGCCGGCCGGGTGACGCCGTCGTCGTCCGTGGCGGTCTCCAGCGCCCGCGTGACGGTCGTGCCCACCGCGACCACCCGCCGGCCGGCCTGCCGGGTGCTCGTCACGAGGCGTGCGGTCACCTCGGGGACGGCGAACCGCTCCGCGGTGGGTGGCTCGTGCAGCTCGGGGCTGGAGACGCCGGCGTGCAGCACGATCGGGACCACGGGGATGCCGCGCGCCATCAGCCGGACGAGCACCGCCTCGCTGAACGGCCGGCCGGCGCTGGCCATCTCGGCGCTGCCCGGCTCGGTGGCGTAGACGGTCTGGTAGGCCGCCAGCGGGAAGCTGCCGGACAGGTAGCCGTAGCGGATCGGCTGCCCGTGGTGCGCCAGGAGCTCGACGGCGCCGACGGCCGGCTCCGGGCGGGCCCGCCACAGGCGCGACGGATGGCCCGGGTCCGGATGACCGGCGAGCAGGGTGAGCCGGACGGCGCCGGGCAGCGCGAGGACTGCGCCGGGCTCGACCCGCAGGTCCGGTCCGTCGTTGTCCGGACGGCGCACCTCGACCACCCAGTCGCCGTCGTCGAGCGTGCCGGCCACGTGCAGCGGGACGGCGACGCCGTCGGCCCGGGTGGCGTCCAGGCGCGCCGGCAGCGTCGCCGAGGTGTTCACGACGACCAGATCGCCGGGCTCGAGCAGCTCGGGCAGGTCGCGGAACAGGTGGGAGGTGATCCCGCTGGGGCGGACCGCCATCAGCCGGACGCCGTCCCGCGGCGTGCCCGTCCACTCCGGCGGGGCCGTGGCCTCGGCGTCGGGCGGCAGCCTGAAGGTGATCATCGGGCGGCCAGCGGTGAGAGGTCGGCGGCGCGGTAGCGGCCGCTGGGCAGGTCGTCGTCCACCAGCCGCAGCAGCGCCGGGACGACGGACTCCGGCGCCGGCAGGCCGCTGAGGTCCTCGCCGGGTTCGGCGGCCTGGTGCATGTCGGTGTTCATGTCGCCGGGGTCGACCGCGTAGATCCGCAGGGCGGGGTGCTCGACGGCGAGGACGGCGGACAGCTGGTCCAGCGCGGCCTTGCTGGCGCCGTAGCCGCCCCAGCCCTCGTAGGCCTCGACGGCGGCGTCGGAGCTGATGTCGAGGACCCGCCCGCCGGCCCGCTCCAGCGCGGGCAGGACCAGCTGGGTCAGCGCCAGCGGGGCGATGGTGTTGACCGCGAGCACGCGGGCGAGGTCGTCCGGCCGCAGCCGCGCGAGCGGTGGCAGCGGGCTCGGGCCGAGGTCGCTGGCGTTGTTGACCAGCAGGTCCAGCGTCCCGCCCACGGCCTGCGCCAGGGCGGCGCGGTGGGCGGGGTCGGCGACGTCGCCGGGGATCGCGGTGACGAGGTCGGGCCGCGGCAGATCGGCGACGGCGGCGGCGAGGCGGTCGGCGTCCCGGCCGTCGACGACCAGCCGCCAGCCGCGGTCGACGAGCGCGGTGGCGAGCGCCCGGCCGAGGCCACGGGAAGCGCCGGTGACGAGTGCGGTGGAGGTCATGGGGTTACCGTGGAACCTCAAGCTGACTTGAGGTCAAGGGGTTCTCGATGGAGCTGACCATCGGGCAGGTGTCGGCGCGGTCCGGCGTCGCCGCCTCCGCGCTGCGCTACTACGAGGAACAGGGGCTGATCTCCTCGACGCGCACCGGCGGGGGCGCGCGCCGCTACTCCCGGTCGGTGCTGCGCCGGCTGGCGTTCGTCCGCGCGGCGCAGAACGTGGGGCTGTCGCTGGCCGAGATCCGCGACGCGTTGGCGACGCTGCCGGAGGGCCGGCCGCCGACGGCCCGTGACTGGGCGCGGCTCTCCAGCGGATGGCGGGACCGGCTCGACGAGCAGATCGCGGCACTGGTGCAGCTGCGCGACGGGCTGGACTCCTGCATCGGCTGCGGCTGCCTGTCGCTGGGCACGTGCGCCCTGTCCAACCCTGGCGACGTCGCGGCGTCGGCCGGGCCCGGGGCGCGCTGGCTCTCGCCGCTGCTGCGCCGGGTGCCGCCCACCAGCAACGCGGGGTGACCCGGGAGGAGCGACGCGGGCTGATCCGGACAGTTTCGTTTCCGGGTCTCGCGCATCGGCGACCGCGGGGTGATGATCCGACGGGACCGCAGTGCACCGAGGTTCAGGGGGAGAGGTCCGATGACCGTCATGCCTGCCGCGTTCTTCGGGCACGGCAACCCGATGAACGCGCTGGAGAAGAACCGGTACACGCAGGCCTGGCGCGCGTTCGGCGAGAGCGTGCCCCGCCCGCGGGCGATCCTGGTGATCTCGGCGCACTGGTTCGTGCATGCGACGGCGGTGACGGCCATGCCGCGGCCGCGGACCATCCACGACTTCTTCGGCTTCCCGCGCGAACTGTTCGACGTCCGCTACGAGCCGCCGGGGCTGCCCTCGCTCTACGAGGAGGTCGCCGACATCGTGCACCCGACGTGGGTGGGCGCCGACCTGGACAGCTGGGGCATCGACCACGGCACCTGGTCGGTGCTGATGCACGCCTTCCCGGACGCCGACATCCCGGTCGTGCAGCTGTCGATCAACGCGCTCAAGTCCACCGACTACCACCTGCAGCTCGGGGCGGCCCTGGCGCCGCTCCGGGAGGACGGCGTGCTGGTGATCGGCAGCGGCAACGTGGTGCACAACCTCGGCGGCGTCTCGCGGGCGCTGCCCGACGCCGGCTTCGACTGGGCGCAGCGGTTCGACCAGTCGGCCAAGGAGGTCATGCTCACCGACCCGACCGAGCTGGGCCGCCTCGACGGGCACCGCGACTACGACCTGGCCGTGCCGACGCCCGACCACTTCATCCCGCTGCTCTACGTCGCGGGCGTGGCCGGGGCGACCGGCACGTCGGCCGACGTGCTGGTCGACGGCTACGCCTACGGCTCGCTGTCGATGACGGCGTACACGGTCGGGATGGACGCGCCGGCGCCCGACGGCGCCGGCTTCGCCGCGCCGCTGCCCGACGGCCCGCCCCCGGACGGCGCCAACATCTGAGAGGGACCCCCTGGGCAGGGCCGGACGGGTCCGTATCCTTCTCGTCCCCGCTCGTTGCCGCCGGGAAAGCGATCGCCGCTGACCTGCGGGTTCTCGTTGTCCGTGCGCCGTGCGTCGTCCGGGAAGCCGTTTCGCCTGCTCGACCCGCCGTCCTCACCGCCGCCGTCGTCCTCGCGCCCGGCGTGGCCGCCGCGGACGACGGCACCCCGCTCGACCCGCTCACGCAGACGGCGGAGGACCTCCTCGCCGGCGAGGCGGGGACGGCGAGGCCGGGCCGGTGCCGGCCCCCCCGCGGCTCTCGCGGAGCTCCTGGCGCCGCTCGGCATCTCCGAGGAGTGCGGGAACGGCGTCTACGAGGACTTCCAGACCATGGTCGACGCGCTCGCGACCGGGGGCGAGGACCTGCCGAACCTGCTGACCGAGCTCGTCGGCGCGCTCGAGAACGGCGGGCAGGGCCTCGGGCCGGAGGCGCTGACCGGCAACGCCCTCGCCGCAGCCCTGCAGGACCTGATCACCACGCTGCAGGAGGACTGCGTCCCGACGGCGCCGGGTGTGACGCCGCCGCCGTCCTCCGGCGGGAACCAGCCGCAGCCCCCCGCGCCGGCGCCGGCGTCCCCCTCGGCGTGCTCGCCTGCCTGGTCGTGCTCAGCGGTCTCGGTGCGGCGGGCTACCGGGTGAGCTCGCGTGCGGCGCGCGGCTGACCTCGTCCGGCCGCTGGCCGTTTCCTGCTCGTCCTCGGGGTGGGGGTCGGGCTGGTCCTCGTGTGGACCGCGCGGCCCGAGACGGTCGCCGCGCCGGCGGCCGGGAGCGCGCCGCAGTTGGCCCCGCTGCCGGCGGACGCCTCGGTCGCGAACGGGCCGATCGTCCCGGTCCGCCTGCAGATCCCGCGATCGGTGTGGACGCGACCGTCGAGCCGCGCGGGACCGTGCGGTACGGCGCCGTCCTGCGGCTGCGGGTGCTCGGCGAGCCGCTGACCGGCCTGGACAAGGCGACGTCCGCCCTGGCCGACGCGCTCAACGGCCGTCCGCCGGACGCCGACGTCGCCCTCGTCACCTGCGGCGGGGAGTTCGACCGCGCCGCAGGCGCCAGCGAGGAGAACGAGGTGGTCTTCGCGACCGTCGTCTGAGCGCCGAGATTCGCCTCAGTGCCGCCTTCCGGCCCGGGTAACAGCACTCAGGCGCATCTCGATGCAGCTAACCCTCGTCCTCGGTGTCGTCGGACGGCGGGACCGCCCGCGTGCCGCCGGAGAGCCCGACCACGTCGCCGACCACCCAGACCGCCGGCGGTCGCACGCCCTCCTCGGCCATCGTCTTCGCCAGGCCGTCGAGCGTCGTCCGCACGGTGCGCTGGGTGGGCGTCGAGCCGTCGGTGATGACGGCGACCGGGGTGTCGGGCGCCCGGCCGTGCTCCATCAGCGCCGCGGCGATGGCCGGCGCGGTGTCGACGCCCATCAGCACGACGAGCGTCCCGCGCAGCCGGCCCAGGGCCGGCCAGTCGACCAGCGACTGCGGATGCCCCGGCGGCACGTGCCCCGACACGACCACGAACTCGTGGGTGAGCCCGCGGTGGGTGACCGGGATGCCGGCCAGCCCGGGGACGCCGATAGCGCTCGTCACGCCGGGCACCACCTCGACCGGGATGCCCGCGGCGACGCAGGCCTCGAGCTCCTCCATGCCGCGGCCGAACACGAACGGGTCGCCGCCCTTGAGCCGCACCACCCGCTTTCCGGCGCGGGCGTGCTCGATCAGCAGCCCGTTGATCTGCTCCTGCGCCATCGAGCGCCCGCGGGGCAGCTTCGAGGCGTCGATGACCTCCACGTCGGCGGGCAGGGAGGCCAGCAGCGACTGCGGCGCCAGGTGGTCGGCGAGGACGACGTCGGCCTGCGCCACCGCCTGCTGCCCGCGCACGGTGATCAGCCCCGGATCGCCCGGCCCACCCCCTACGAGCACCACCGAGCCGGGCCCGCCCTCGGGCCCGGGCCGGCCGGCCCGGTCGGCGATCGACCCGTCGGTCAGCCCCGCGACGACGGCGTCGCGCACGCCGACCGCCCGCTGCGGGTCGCCGCCCCCGTGCACGCCGACGACGAGGTCGCCCTGGCGACCGACCGCCGGTGTCCACACCGACGACGCCGACCGGTCGTCGGCCCGGGCGCAGAAGATCCGCAGCGCCTCCGCCTCCACGGCGACCGCCGCGTTCACCGCCGGGTCGTTCGTCGCGGCGACCGCGTACCAGGCGCCGTCGAGGTCGCCCGGCTCGTAGCGCCGGCGGACCCAGGTCATCGACCCGGGGGCCACCAGCGCCTCCAGCGCCGGCGTCACGTCGGGCGCGACGACGGTGACCAGCGCCCGCGCCTCGAGCAGCCCGGCAACCCGGCGGTGCGCGACCTGCCCGCCGCCGACGACGACCACGCGCCGGCCGAGCAGGCGCAGGCCGACCGGGTAGACGACGCCGGACGCCGGGTCGACGGGAGTAGCAGCCATCAGCTCTTCTCGGTGACGCCGGCGGAGTCGAAGGTGGCGACGTCGCGCAGCGCGCGGGCGGCGCTCTGCGCCAGCGGCAGGGCCAGCAGCGCGCCGGTGCCCTCGCCCAGCCGCAGATCCAGCCCCAGCAGCGGGCGCAGGCCGAGGGTGCGCAGCGCGATCGAGTGCCCCGGCTCGGCCGACGTGTGTCCTGCCAGCGCGTAGTCAAGGGCTGCGGGGCAGAGCACGCCCGCGACCAGGGCGGCCGAGCCCGCGATGACGCCGTCCAGCAGCACCGGCGTCCGGGCCGCGGCCGCGCCCAGCACGAACCCGGCGATCGCCGCGTGCTCCAGCCCGCCCACCTCGGCGAGCACGGCGAGCGGATCGGTCCCCTCAGGCACCCGCGCGACCGCACGGGTGACGACGTCGACCTTGCGAGCCAGCGTCGGGTCGTCGACGCCGGTGCCCCGGCCGGTGGCCTCGGCGGGGGTCGCGCCGGCGAACGCGCAGACCAGCGCCGCCGACGCGGTCGTGTTGGTGATGCCCATGTCGCCGGTGATCAGGCAGCCGGAGCCGGCGGCCAGCGTCGTCGCGACGTCGATGCCCACCTCGACCGCCCGCCGCGCCTCGTCGAGGGACATGGCCGGGCCTATCGCGAGGTCGGCGGTGCCCGGGCGCACCTTGCGGTCGAGCAGCCCGGGCGCGGGGTCGAGGACGCCGCCCACGCCCACGTCCACGACGACGACCTCGGCCCCCAGCTGCGCGGCGAAGGCGTTCACGACCGCGCCGCCGGCCGCGAAGTTGGCGACCATCTGCGCGGTCACCTCCTGCGGCCAGTGCGTGACGCCCTGGGCGTGCACCCCGTGGTCGCCGGCGAACACGGCGACGGTCGCGGGCTCCGGCAGCGGCGGCGGGCAGGTGCCCGCGATGCCGGCCAGCTGCGCGGCGACGTCCTCCAGCACGCCGAGCGAGCCCGGTGGCTTGGTCATCCGGTCGAGGCGCTCGCGGGCGGCCCGCTCGGCCGCGGCGTCCCGGGGGCGGACAGCGGCGATCGTCTGGTCCAGCAGCGTGCTCAGCGGAACTCCTCGGGGCGGCGGGCAGGGTCAAGGATCGCAGTGAGCGCCGCGGCGAACGCGCGCGAGGTCTCCGGGTCCCGGACGGCGACCCGCAGGTGGTCGGCCGAGAGGCCGGGGAAGGTGTCGCCGCGGCGGACCGCCCAGCCGGCGTCGCGCAGCGCGGCCCGCACCCGCGCGCCGTCCGGCACCCGGAGCAGGACGAACGACGAGCGGGGCTCGCCGACGACCTCGACGCCCTCGGGCAGGAGGGCGAGCAGCGACTTCCGCGCGCTCTCCAGCTCCACCGCCGCGGCGTCGGCCTCGGCGCGGGCGGCCGGCGTCGTGCAGGCGACCAGCGCGGCCAGGGCGGGGGTGGACACCGGCCAGTGCGGTTGCTGGGCGGTCAGCGCGGCGATCAGCCCCGGCGGTCCGAGCGCGTAGCCGACCCGCAGCCCCGCCAGTCCCCACGTCTTGGTCAGGCTGCGGACGACGAGCAGGCCGGGCAGGTCGGTGCGGGCGGCCAGCGACTCGGGCTCGCCCGGCACGGTGTCGGCGAACGCCTCGTCGACCAGCAGCACGCGGCCGGGGCGGGCCAGCGCGGCGACGTCGTCGTGGGGGTGCAGCACCGACGTGGGGTTGGTCGGGTTGCCCAGCACCACCAGGTCGGCGTCCTCCGGGACGTCGCGCAGCCGGTACCCGGGCGGCTCCAGCAGCAGCCGCTCGACCGGGTGGCCGGCGGCCCGCAGCGCGGCCTCGGGCTCGGTGAACGACGGGTGGACGACGACCGCGCGCCGCGGCCGGACCGCGCGCGCGAGCAGCACGAACGCCTCGGCCGCGCCCGCGGTGAGCAGCACCTCGGCCGGGTCGCGGCCGTGCGCGGCCGCGACGGCGGCCCGCGCAGGCCGGGCGTCGGGATAGGCGGCGGCCGCGTCGACGGCGGCGTGCAGCACGGCGCGCAGCCACTCCGGCGGCGTCCCGGCGCGGACGTTCACCGCGAGGTCGACCAGGCCGGGCGCCAGCTCGTCGTCCCCGTGGTGGTGCAGGCTCACTCGGCGACCGCCACGGTGACCCGGCCCACGACGGTCTTGCCCACGATCAGCCGGTCGCCGCTCAGCAGGGCGGCCGCCTCGGCCACCGAACGGGTACCCACGGCGTCCGCCACGAAGGTCGACGGGTCCTGCACGGCGACCGCGGCCAGCTCCTCGGCGTCGTGGCCGAACAGCGGCCAGTCCCGCGCGGCGGCGGCCCCGGCGATCCCGGGCTCGAGGGCCCGCTTCGTCAGCGTCGACAGCTGCACGTCCGTCCGCCCGGCGGGCAGGACGGCGTCGATCGCCGCGAGCACCTCGTCCACCGTGACCCCCGACGACGCACCCACGCCCACGGTGATCACGCGGTCACCCCGGGCCGCTCCGGGAGGGCGGCCAGCAGTCCGGCCGCGTCGCGGGGGAGCGCGCCCTCGCGCAGCAGGCCCAGGTCGCGCAGCCGCGCGCCCACGGTGAGCGCCCACGGGCGGTCCAGCCGGGCGCGGGCGAGCAGGTCGTCGTCCCCGAGCAGCTCCTGCGGCGGCCCCTGGACCACCCGCCGGTCGACGACGACGGCGACCTCGTCGGCCCAGGCGAGCGCCAGGTCGACGTCGTGGGTGCTCATGACGACGGTCGAGTCGGCCTCCTGCAGCCGGCGCAGCGCGGCCAGCGCCTCGGCCACCGCCGAGGGGTCCAGGCCGGCGGTCGGCTCGTCGAGCAGCAGCACGCACGGGCGCATGGCGACCGCCCCGGCGATCGCCACCCGCTTGCGCTCGCCGTAGGACAGCTGGTGCGTCGGGCGGCCGGCGAGGTGGTCGACGGCGAGCAGACGCAGCGCCTCGGCGACCCGTTCCCGCACCTCCTCCTCGGGCAGGCCCAGGTTGAGCGGGCCGAACGAGACGTCCTGCGCCACCGACGCGGAGAACAGCTGGTCGTCGGGGTCCTGCAGGACCAGCTGCACCTCCTGCCGGTGCGCGCGCAGCCCGCGGCGGGAGTGCTCCAGCGGGACGTCGTCGACGGTGACCGCGCCGGCGGTGGGCGGCAGCGCGCCCGACAGGCAGCGCAGCAGCGTCGTCTTCCCGGACCCGTTCGCGCCGAGGATGGCCAGCCGGCGGCCGGCCGGGATGTGCAGCGACGCGCCGTCCAGGACCCGGCGGCCGCGCTCGTAGCCGGCGACCAGGCCGTGCGCGGCCAGCGTGCGATGGCTCATGCGAGCACCAGGCTGACGGCCACGATCCCGGCCAGGCCGGTGCCCGTCGCGGCGAGGAACGCCCGCGACGACGGCAGCGCCTCGGGCAGCACGCGCAGCCCCGTCTCCAGCCCCCGCCCGGCCAGCCCCTCCTGCAGCCGGCGGGCGCGGTCCCAGGAGCGGGTCAGCACCGCCGCGGCCAGCGCCCCGGAGGACCGGTACGAGCGGCGCACCGAGGAGTAGCCCATCCGCATCGTCTGGGCCTCGCGGATCGTGCGCAGGCTCTCCAGCAGCACGAACAGCAGCCGGTAGACCAGGCTCGCCACCTCGATCACGGCCGCCGGCACCCGCAGCCGGCGCAGCGCCGGCAGCAGGTCCGACATCGGCGTCGTGGTGGCCAGCAGCATCACCGCGGCGCCGCCGGCGAGCGAGTGCCCGACCAGCGAGCCGGCCTGCGCCGCGGCGTCCGGGGCCCAGCCGACGCCGTCGCCGTCCACCCGGACGACGGTCGTGACCGCGCCGATCGCGACGAAGGCGAGCGGCAGCCGGACCGCGCGCAGGAAGGTCCGGGCGGGCACGCGGGCCGGACCGAGGGCCAGCCCCACCGCGGCCGCCCCGATCAGCGCGCTGCCCGGCCACACCGGCAGGACCAGCGCGCAGATCACCAGGCCGAGGCAGAGCAGCAACTTGTCGCCGGGGGAGCGCCGCCGCCACGCGCTCGCCCAGGCGGCGTCGTCGATCGCCAGCCCGGTCACGGTCCGGCGTCCTCGAGCGTCTCGGCCTTCTTCTCGGCCTTCTTCTCGGCCTTCTCGGCGAGACGGCGGCCGCGCAGCCGGCCGAGCACGTAACCCAGCACGCCGCCGCCGACGGCGGCCTGCAGCGCGAACAACCCGGACTCGACCTCCTTCGACGACGGCGAGAACAGCGACGAGAACCACGGCGTGTAACCCGGGTCGTTCTGCTCGATGACCTCGGTGGCCTGGCTGTCGGTGCCCGAGTAGTCCGAGCGGCCGCGGTCGAGCGCCAGCGGGACGGCGAACAGCGCCACGACGCCCAGGATCAGCAGGACCGTGACCAGCCGGCGGCGGTTCACCGGACCTCCTCCGGCTGCGCGGGGACCACGCCGAGGCGCTCCAGGTCGGGCCGGGCGTTGGTGAGCAGCACGCGGAACAGCAGGACGCCGAGCAGGCCTTCGCCGACCGCGAGCGGGATCTGCGTGATCGCGAAGACGCCGAGGAACTTCGCCGCCGCGCCGAGGAAGCCGGTCCCGGCGTCGGGGTGCGCCCAGGCCAGCTGCAGCGCCGTCGTCACGTAGGTGGCGAGGTCGGCCACCATGAACGCCACGAAGACGCCGGGCAGCAGCCCCGCGCCGAGCCGGCGGACCAGGCGGTAGGCGCCGTAGCCCGCCCACGGCCCGACGATCGCCATGGAGAACGCGTTCGCGCCCAGCGTCGTGATGCCGCCGTGCGCCAGCAGCAGCGCCTGGAAGAGCAGCACGATCGTGCCGAGCAGGGCCATCACCGGTGGTCGGAACAGGACGGCGCCGGCGCCGGTGCCGGTCGGGTGGCTGGAGCTGCCGGTCACCGATGGCAGCTTGATCGCGCTGAGCACGAAGGTGAACGCCCCGGCCGCGCCCAGCAGCAGCGTCGACTCGGGGTGCTCGCGCACCTCCTTGACCACGGCCCGTGCCCCGTGCGCGACGAACGGTGCGGCGGCGATCGTCCAGCCCAGCGCGTGGGCGGGCGGCAGGAACCCCTCAGCGATGTGCACGCTCGACCTCCTTCCCGACCGCGGCGCAGGCCGCGACGAACCGCTCGGCGACCGCTGGGCTCCCGGCCCAGTGCAGGTGCAGGTAGGAGGCGTGCACGCTCGCCGTGACGAACCCCTCGGGACCGGTCGCGGACCACTGCCACGCGGCGTGGGTCCCGGCCCGCGGCGTGCACGCGGTGCGGTGGAACTCGTGGCCCCGCACCCGCGTGCCGCGCGGGGCGAGGACGGAGTCGACCGGGGCCACGGCGGCGCGGTAGCCCAGGGTCAGCCGCGGTGTCATCGCGGCCTCGGTGTTGAGTACGCCGCACATCGGGACTTCGTCCAGGCGGCGGGCCAGGTAGAGCAGGCCGGCGCACTCGGCGGCGATCGCGCCCCGCCGCGCGGCGAGCGCGGCGACGTCGGCGCGCAGCGACTCGTTGGCCGACAGCTGCGCGGCGTAGATCTCGGGGAACCCGCCGCCGAGCACCAGCCCGGTGGTGCCCTCGGGCAGCGCCTCGTCGGCGAGCGGGTCGACGGTCACCACCTCCGCGCCGGCGGCCTCGAGCAGCTCGGCGTGCTCGGCGTAGCCGAAGGTGAACGCGGCGCCGCCGGCGACGGCGATCCGCGGGCGCGCGCCCGTCGCGGTCACCTCGGCGGCCGGGTCCCACGGCGCGGCGGTCAGGTCCGGGGCGGAGCGGGCCAGCCGCAGGACGCCGTCCAGGTCGACCGACGCGGCCACCACCTCGCCGAGGGCGCGGACCGTCCGCACCGCCTCGGTTGTGCGCTCGGCCGCGGGGACCAGGCCGAGGTGACGCGACGGCGTGGCCAGCGCCTCCAGCCGGCGGACCGCGCCGAGCACCGGCACCCCGGCGGCATCCAGCGCCTCGCGCAGGATCTCCTCGTGCCGGTCGCTGCCGACGCGGTTGAGGATCACGCCGCCGATCCGCACGCCCGGCTCGAAGGTGGCGAAGCCATGCACCAGCGCGGCCACGCTTCGGGCCTGGGAGGACGCGTCGACGACCAGCACGACCGGCGCCCGCAGCAGCGCCGCGACGTGCGCCGTCGAGGCGAATCCGGGCTCGACGCCCGGGTGCGACGCCCCGTCGAACAGGCCCATGACGCCCTCGACGACCGCGACGTCGGCCCCCCGGGCGCCGTGCAGGAACAGGGGCGCGATGCGCTCCTCGCCGACCAGCCAGGGGTCGAGGTTGCGGCCGGGCCGCCCTGCGGCGAGGCCGGCGTAGCCGGGGTCGATGTAGTCGGGGCCGACCTTGTGCGGGGACACCGTGTGCCCCCGCGCGGTCAGCGCGGCGACCAGGCCCGTCGCGATCGACGTCTTGCCGGCGCCGGAGGACGGCGCGGCGAGCACGACCCGCGGGAGGGTGGTCATCCCTTCCCCCCGTTGATCATCGGCAGGTGGCTGCCGACACGCCGGTGGAGGGCAGCCGCATGCCGATGATCACGGCGGGCGGGGGTCACCACTCGATCCCCCGCTGGCCCTTCTGGCCGGCGTCCATCGGGTGCTTGACCTTGGTCATCTCGACCACGAGGTCGGCCGCCTCGACCAGCTTCGGGTGCGCGTCGCGGCCGGTGATCACGACGTGCTGGTTGCCGGGGCGGTGCACCAGCGTCTCGACGACGTCGTCGACGTCCACCCAGCCCCACTTCATCGGGTAGGTGAACTCGTCGAGCACGTAGAAGCGGTGCGTCTCGGCGGCGAGGTCACGCCTGATCTGCGCCCAGCCCTCCGCGGCGTCGGCGGCGTGGTCGACCTCGGTGCCCTGCCGGCGCGACCACGACCAACCCGAGCCCATCTTGTGCCACACGACCGGACCGCCCTCGCCGGTCTGCTCGTGCAGCCGGCCCAGCGCGGTGAGCGCGTTCTCCTCGCCGACCCGCCACTTCGCGCTCTTGACGAACTGGTAGACCGCGATCGGCCAGCCCTGGTTCCACGCGCGCATCGCCATGCCGAAGGCGGCGGTGGACTTGCCCTTCATCTCGCCGGTGTGGACGGCGAGGATCGGCCGGTTGCGCCGCTGCCGCGTGGAGAGCCCGTCGTCCGGGGGGGTCAGCACCTGTCCCTTGGGCATCAGGCCGCCCTCGCGGTGCGCACGGTGGCCGCCAGCGCGTCGGCCGCCAGTTCCTCGAGCCGCAGCGTCTGCGCCCCGAGGGCGGCGCCGAGCGTGCCGGCCAGCCCGAGCCGGACCGGCCCGGACTCGCAGTCGACGACGACAGCCGCGGTACCGGCCGCGGCCAGCAGCCCGGCGGCGGCGTGCGCGTCGGCGAGGTGGCTGCCGCCGCGGGCGCCGGTCGCCCGCCCGTCGGTGACCACCACCAGCAGCGGACGGCGCTGCGGGTCGCGCACCCGCTCGACGCGCAGGGTCTCGTGCGCCCGCAGCAGCCCGGCGGCCAGCGGGGTCCTGCCGCCGGTGGGCAGCTCGGCCAGCCGGGCGGCCGCCGCCTCCACCGACCAGGTCGGCGGCAGCGCGAGCTCCGCACCGGCGCCGCGGAAGGTGATCAGCCCGACCTTGTCCCGCCGCTGGTAGGCGTCCAACAGCAGCGACAGGACGGCGCCCTTGACCGCGGCCATGCGGGATCGTGACCCCATCGACCCGCTCGCGTCCACGACGAACAGCACGAGATTTCCCTCGCGGCCCTCCAGCGCGGCCTGGCGCAGGTCCTCGCGCCGGATCCGCAGCCCCGGGCCGCTGCGCCCGCGGGCCACCTGGTGCGGGGCCGCGGCACGGACGGTGTCGGTCAGGTGCAGCCGCGTGACCGTGCCGGTGGGACGGCTGGAGCCGACGACCCGCCCGCGCTCCGAGCGGGCGCGGCTGCGCCGGCCGGCCGCGCCCGCGCCGATGCCCGGCACCTCCAGCCGGCGGGCGCGGAACGGCTCGCCCGGCGCCACCGCCGCCCGCTCCGGCGCCGGCCCCGAGGGGCCAAAATGGCCATTTTGGCCGTCGGGTCGGTCCTCGGTCGACCCGTCGGAAGGGCCAAAATGGCCATTTTGGCCGTCGGGGGGAGGGGCGCCGCCGTCGTCGTCCGGCGGTTCCGGCTCCTCGGGCCGGGAGTCCTCGAGCGCCTGGTCGAGGGTGTCCTCGTCGAGACCGGGCGCGTCGAAGGGGTTGCGCCGGCGCCGGTGCGGTAGCGCCAGGCGGGCGGCCACCCGGACGTCGTCCTCGGTCACCTCGTCGCGGCCGGACCACGCGGCGTGCGCGATCGCCGCGCGGGCGGTCACCAGGTCGGCGCGCAGCCCGTCGACGTCGAACGCAGCGCACACGGCGGTCACCTGCCGCAGCGCGGCGTCGGAGAGGACGACGTGCGGCAGGCGGGCGCGGGCCTCGGCGATCCGCGCGGCCAGTGCCGCTTCCTCGGCCGCCCAGGCGGCGGCGAACCCGGCCGGGTCGGCGTCGTAGGCGAACCGGCGGCGCACCACCTCGGCGCGGACGTCGGCGTCGCGCGGCGCGGCCACCTCGACGGTCAGCCCGAACCGGTCGAGCAGCTGCGGGCGCAGCTCGCCCTCCTCCGGGTTCATGGTCCCGACCAGCAGGAACCGCGCCGCGTGCCGCACCGACACGCCCTCGCGCTCCACGTAGGCGGTGCCCAGCGCGGCGGCGTCGAGCAGCAGGTCGACCAGGTGGTCGTGCAGCAGGTTGACCTCGTCGACGTAGAGCACGCCGCGGTGCGCCGCCGCCAGCAGCCCCGGCTCGAACGCCTTGACCCCCTCGGTCAGCGCCCGCTCGAGGTCCAGCGAGCCGACGACGCGGTCCTCCGACGCGCCGACCGGCAGCTCCACCAGCCGGGCCGGCCGGGTCGGTCCCGGCACGCCGGCGTCGTGCGGTCCGTCGGGACAGGCGGGGTCCGGCGCGGCCGGGTCGCAGGCGAAGCGGCACCCGGGGACGACGGCCACCGGCGGCAGGACGGCGGCGAGCGCGCGCACCGTCGTCGACTTCGCAGTCCCCTTCTCGCCGCGGACGAGCACGCCGCCGACGGCGGGGGAGACGGCGTTGAGCAGGAGGGCCAGCCGCATGTCGTCCATGCCGACGACGGCGCCGAAGGGGAAGGTCAAGCCGACCACGCGTCCTCTCCCCGGGTGTCCACGCCCGGAGGTGGCAGGAGGCGACGGCGGGAGTTCCTGGCTGACCGGCGCGGGGCCGGCTCACAGTGGCGGGACCGCGCCGGAGTTCCACCGGCTTCCTCCACTGCCGTCGCAGTTCGGGGGTCATTCGACCACGCGCACCCGACGCGCCGACAGCCCCCCTTCACTTGACGAGATGGAAAGTCGTCGCCAGACTTTCCGACATGGAAAGAGATGACGTCGCCGCCGCGGTCGCCCAGCTCGAGACGCTGCGGGCCGACCGCGCCGCGATCGCCGACCGGGCGATGCAGCCCTGGTGGTACGACGCGGCCCTGGGTCTGCTGGTCTTCGCCTTCCTCGGCTCGTACTCCTTCGGCTACCCGTGGGTGACCGTCGCGGTGCTGCCGGTCTTCTTCGCGGGCCTGTTCGTGCTGAAGCGGACCTACGAGCGGATCACCGGCTTCTGGGTCAGCGGGCTGCGCCCGGGCCGCACCCGGAAGCTGATCCTCCTGTGGTTCGTGTTCTACGGCGTCGTCCTGGCGCTGGCCGCCGGCGCCGAGTTCGGGCTCGGGTGGCACGGCGCGATGGTGGTGGGCGGCGCCGTGCTGGGGGTCGGGATCGCCCTGATCAGCCACTGGTGGTCGCGGATCTACATCGCCGAGCTGCGCGAGGGGCTGTGAGCACCACCGTCGAGCCGCGGTTCGACGCGGTCGTCCACGCGCCGCCGCGGCTGCAGATCTGCGGTCTGCTGGCCGCCGTCGACACGATGGAGTTCGCCGCCGTCCGCGACGCGGTGGGGGTGAGCGACTCGGTGCTCTCCAAGCACGTCAAGCAGCTGGAGGAGGCCGGCTACGTCGAGGTCCGCAAGGCGACGATCGCCTCGCGGCAGCGCACCAGCCTGGTGCTGACCCCTTCCGGGCGGGCGGCGTTCGCCGCGCACGTGGCCGAGCTGCGCCGGATCACCGGCGGGTGACGCGGGTCGCAGGAGGACAGTGACGGCGTGAAGGACCGACGGCGGCTGCTCGACGCGGCCGCCGTCGTCGCCGGCGGCGCACTCGCCGGCCTGCTGCTGGATCTGCTGCACGTGCCGTCGGCCGCCCTCTTCGGCGGCCTGCTCGCCGGGCTGGTGCGCGCGCTGGCCGTTCCCGGCCGGCTCGAGGTACCGCGGCCGGCGCTGACCGGGGCGCAGGCGGTGATCGGCGTGACCATCGGCGCGCTCGTCCGCCTGGACACCCTGGCCGCGATCGGCGAGCACTGGCTGCCGGTCCTGCTGGTGACCGTCGGCACCCTTCTTCTCAGCGTCGCCGCCGGTCAGCTGCTGCGGCTGCAGCGCGGGATCAGCCCGGTGACCGGCGCGTTCAGCATGATCGCCGGCGGCGCCTCCGGGATCACCGCGATGGCCCGCGACCTCGGCGCCGACCAGCGGATGGTCGCCGTCCTGCAGTACCTGCGGGTACTGCTCATCGCCGTCCTGATGCCGGTGGCCGCGGCGGCGGTCTACGGCGCTGCGCCGGTCTCCGGCGACGGTCCCGCCGCCACCGCGGGCCCCGGCTGGCCGGCCGGGCTGCTGTTCACCGTCGTCTGCGCCGGCGTGGGCATCGTCCTGGGCCGGCTCACGCGGGTCCCCGTCGGCGCCCTGCTCGGCCCGATGCTGGTCGCCGCCGTGGCGGACCTGTCCGGCCTCTCCCGCGGCGCCGTGGTGCCGGACCTGGTGGCGAACGCGGCGTTCCTCGTCATCGGCCTGCAGGTGGGGGTCAGCTTCACCCGGGAGAGCCTGCGCACGGTCGGGCGGGCGCTGCCGCTCGCGCTGGCGATCATCGCCGGGCTGATCGCGGCGTGCGCCGGGCTGGGCGCGGTGCTGGCGCCCGCCGCGGGGGTGGGACAGCTCGACGCCTACCTGGCGACGACGCCGGGTGGCCTGTTCGCCGTCCTTGCGACGGCCAGCGACAGCGGCGCAGACGCCACCTTCGTGCTCGCCGTCCAGGTGCTGCGGTTGTACGTGATGCTGCTCTCCGCGCCGCTGCTGGCGAGGTGGCTGCTGCGTGGCGGGAGGAGCGCGTAGCCGGCGGCCGCGTGACCGCGGTGCGGGACGCGCCTACCCTGGCTGGTCCGGATTCGTCCACGAGGAGGCCGCGCTGTCCGAGCACGCAGGGGGAACCGACGAGGTCGGCGTCGACGACGCCGTCCTGCTCTTCGTCGGCGGTCCGCTGGACGGGCGCGTGGAGATCCGGGCGGCGCGGCACGGCGAGCCCCTGCCGACGATCACCCACGTGCACCTGCACGGCGGGCCGAAGGTGGTGCACCGGTACGACCTCGAGTCGCTGACCGAGCAGACCGGCGTCTACCGCCTGCGGACGCCGGAGCGCCGCGTGGTGCCCGACCAGACGGCCGCCGACTGAGCTCTTCCCGCGGTGGATGACAGATGGCATCTGGCGGTGGCCCCTGGGCGCCGCCAGGGTCGCTGTCATGACCGACCAACCGTCCGGGAGCAGGCCCGGCGATGCGTGAGGCCGTCCTCACCGCGCACGTCCTCGCGGGCACGGTGGCCCTGGTCCTCGGCCCTGCCTGGCTGCTGGCCCGCCTGACCCGGACCCGGGGTCGGGTTCCGGCCGCGGGTTACCACCTCGCCCTGGGGACGGCGAGCTCGACCGGCGCCGGGCTCGCCGCCACGGCCCCGGGGCTGGCCTGGCTGTTGCCCGTCGCCGTCCTGATCCAGGCGCTCGCCGTCACCGGTGCCCTCGCCCGCCGGCGGGGGTGGCGTCGCTGGCCGACGCTCCAGCCGCACCTGCTCGGGGGCTCCTACATCGCCCTCGTCACGGCTCTGCTGGTCGCCGAGACGGGGAGCACGGTCTTCTGGGTGCTGCCTGCGGTGGTGGGCCAGCTGCCGATCGCGGTGGCCAAGCGCCGCCTCTCCTCGACCGCGGGTGCTCCCGCGGTGGCCGTGTGAGGGTTCAGCGGTCCCGCCGGAGGACGAAGCCGGTGTAGCCGTAGTCGCCCGGATGCGCGCGGCGCAGGTCGATCTCCGCCCGGTACTGCGCGAGTGCCGCCGCCGTCTCCGGGTCGGGGTCCGGCCAGGCAGCGATGCGGGCGGACAGCGGGCCGTAGTACTCGTCCTCCCAGTCGGAGTCCGGCAGCAGCCGGGTGGCCACCACCTCGTATCCGGCGGCCTCGGCCGCGGCGACGGTGGCCGCCGCGTCGCGCATCGCGGGGTAGGCCGCCCAGAACGCGCGCGCCTCGGGGGACGGCGCCGGCGTCGTCCATCCGACCTCGGTGAACACCAGCGCCCCGCCGGGCGCGAGCAGCCGCCGCCAGCCGGCCAGCGCCGCGTCGACGCCCATGATGTAGGCCGCGCCCTCGCACCACAGCAGGTCGAACGAGCCGTCGGCGTAGGGCAGCTCGCGCATCGACGCGCGCTCGACGGCGATCGGCAGGTGCCGCTCGGCGGCCGCGGCGCGCAGCCGATCGAGGAACGGCTCGTGCAGGTCGACGGCGGTGACCTGCAGGCCCTCCATGGCGAGCACCAGCGCCGAGCGGCCCGGACCGCACGCGATGTCCAGGGCGCGGCGGCCCGGCAGCGGCCGGGCGAGGTCGAGCAGCGCGCGGGTGGTCGGGTCGGAACCGACGCCCTCGCGCGGCAGGTCCGAGTGCAGGGCCCAGAAGACGTCGGTGCCGTTCATCGCGGCCACTGTGCCGGATCACCGGGCGCCCGCGCGACTGATTACCTATGACCCTGTTGACTTCCTAATGATGTTAGGAGAACACTGCCGCCATGGCGCACCCGGCCCGCATCGACCGCCGGCACGTCCGGCGGCAGGAGACGATCGAGCAGGTGCTCGACGTCGCCGTCGAGGTGATGGCCGACCAGGGCGTGGCCGGTCTGACGCTCGGCGAGGTCGCCCGCCGGATGGGCATCCGGCCGCCCTCGCTCTACGTCTACTTCGACGGGAAGAACGCCCTCTACGACGCGCTCTTCGAGCGCGGCTGGCGGCTGCTCGGCGACGCCATGCGCAGCGTGCGCGAGGGCTTCGACGGGGCCGATCCGGTGGCAGAGGTGTACGCGTACGGCGCGGCGTTCGTCCGCTGGGCCGTCGAGCACCCGGCCTACACCCCGCTGATGTTCTGGCGGCCGGTGCCCGGATTCACCCCCTCGGAACAGGCGTACGCACCTGCCGTGGAGGTGACGGCGTGGGGGCGCGCCCGGGTGGCCGGCCTGCGCGACCGGGGAGTGCTCCGGGCCGACGCCGACCTCGACCTGGCCTTCCGCACCTACACCGCGATCACCTCCGGCGTCATCACCCAGCAGTTGTCCAACGCGCCCGGGGAGCCGTTCGAGACCGGCGCCTTCACCCGCGCGCTGCCCGACGTGATCGCCATGTGGCTCGCCCACCACGGCGGGCCGCTCGTGCACCCACCCGCCCCTTCCTCCTGAGAGGAACCTCCGATGAGCGCCACCGTCACCCGGACGCCGCCCCGCTCCGCAGCCATGGACCGGGAGTCGGCGATGCGCCTGGCCGCGACGGAGTACGACCGGTTCCGCGCGCTGCTGACGCGGCTGGAGCCGGCCGACTGGACGAGGCCGACCGACTGCCCCGGCTGGGACGTGCGCGCCATGGCCGGCCACACCCTCGGCATGACGGAGATGACCGCCTCCCTCCGTCAGTTCGTCGTGCAGAACGCGGCCGCCGCTCGGGCCGGTGGGGGCATCGACAACCTGACCGCGCACCAGGTCCGCACGCGGGCGCAGCTGCGCACCGACGAGCTGGTCGAGCGGTTCGCCGCCGCAGGGCCGCGCGCGGTCCGCGGGCGCCGTCGCCTGGCCGCGGTCATCGGCCGCCTGCCGATGCCGGAGAAGCAGGTCGTCGGCGGCCGGCGCGAGACGTGGCGCTTCGACTACCTGTTCACCACCGTGCTGACCAGGGATCCCTGGATGCACCGCGTGGACATCAGCCGCGCGACCGGCCGCGAGCTGCAGCTCACCCCGGAGCACGACGGACGGCTCGTCGCCGACGTCGTGGCCGAGTGGGCGGCGCGGCACGGGAGGCCGTACCGGCTGCACCTGACCGGGCCCGCGGGTGGCGAGTGGTCCACCGGGACGGGCGGGCCCGAACTGGAGCTCGACGCCGTCGAGTTCTGCCGCGTCGTCTCCGGGCGCGGCTCCGGGACCGGCCTGCTCGCCGAGCAGGTCCCCTTCTGAAAGGACCACCCTTCCCCCCACGCCTCGCACGCTCGGCGCGGGGCCCTGAAGGGTGGCCGATTCTCCGAGGAGGTTCTCGTGCACATCCACCGCCCCGTCCCCGGGGTCACCGTCCTGTCCGACCCGCTGGAGGTGCCGGGCATCGGCCACCTCCCGGTCTCCGCCTTCGTCCTGCACGCCGCCGAGCCGGTGGTCGTCGACACCGGCCTGAGCCTCGCCGACCGGCACTTCGTCGAGGACCTGGCCGCGGTCGTCGATCCGGCCGACGTGCGCTGGATCTGGCTGACCCATCCCGACCGCGACCACACCGGCGGCCTGTTCGACCTGCTGGTCGCCGCACCGCAGGCGCGGGTCGTCACCACGTTCCTCGGCATGGGGATCATGTCCACCGAACGCCCGCTGCCCGTCGACCGCGTGTACCTGCTGAACCCCGGCCAGTCGCTGGACGTCGGCGACCGGGAGCTGCGGGCGTTCCGGCCGCCCCTGTTCGACAGCCCGGCGACCGTCGGGTTCCAGGAGTCGGCCGGCGGGGCGGTGTTCAGCTCCGACTGCTTCGGCGCGCCCCTGCCGAGCGAGGAGCTGGCCGCAGGGGACGACGTCCGTGCGATCCCGCCGGAGGACCTGAAGGCCGCCCAGCTGCTGTGGGCCGCCGTGGACAGCCCGTGGGTGCACCAGGTGGACCGTGCCGCCTACGAGCGCAGCTTCCAGCCGCTGCGGGCCATGTCGCCGTCCGCGGTGTTCAGCACCCACCTGCCGCCGGTGCTCGGCGACGCCGAGGACCTGCTGACGACGTTGCGGCAGGCTCCGGATGCCGACCCGTTCGTGGGGCCGGACCAGCGGGCGCTGGAGGAGATGCTGGCCGGTTTCGCCCCGGCCGCGGCGACCTGAGCAGGCGGGTCACCAGCCCTGGACGCGCCGGGCGTCGGCGACGACGCGGTCGAACCGCACCCGGTCGAGCGCCGCGCCCTCCCGGCGGACGCCGGCGGGGTCCAGCACGAGCAGCCGGTCGAGGCGCACCTCGCTGGGCCGGCCGCGGGAGTCCCACGGGCCGCGGCCGATGTCGGTCCAGTAGCGGCCGAAGCGGGCCTCGTCGGCGGCGTCCCGGTCGTGGTCCTTGCTGGTGAGCATCAGCGCGAGCAGGTCGCCGCCGCGCCGGCCGATGACCAGGACCGGGCGGTCCTTGCCCCGGCCGTCGTCCTCGTCGAACGGGACCCACGCCCAGACCACCTCGCCGGGATCGGGGGCGCCGTCGGCCCGCGGCGTGTAGCCGATCCGGTCCCCGGCGGCCGGGCCACGCTCGACCGAGCGGACCGGGCGTGCCCCGCGGGCGGACGGGCGCACGAGGGTGCGCACCAGCCGGCCGAGCCGCTCCCCGAAGCCCGCGCGCGCCATGCCCCCCACCGTACGGAGACGTCCCAGAAGACTCACGTGACACTCAGGTACCAATTGGTCACGACATGTTTTGGAGTTGCCGATACAAGGGCACCATCTAGTCACGGGGTGGTCTTGACGCGGCTCCCCGGGAGAGGGGGGCTCCATGAACTCGGCCGAACCGGTGCGACCGGCCGCCCCGCGGGCCCGCGAGGTGAAGGCGAGCGTCCTCGCCGCCTTCCAGCTCGTGGAGGACGCGCGCTACCTGGGTAGCGAGCGGCGCACCCAGCGGGAACGGGTCCGGCTCGTGACCGAACGCACGGTCGCCTATCGCAAGCTGGCCCGGGACCTCCTCGCCAGTTAGGCGACGCAGAACTCGTTGCCCTCCGGGTCGGCGAGCGTCACCCACTCGTGCGGCCCCTGCGAGGCGCGCCAGAGCTCGGTCGCGCCCGCGGCCACCAGCCGGGCCACCTCGGCCTCGCGGCGCTCGGCGCCCACGCGCAGGTCCAGGTGCATCCGGTTCTTGACCGTCTTGCCCTCCGGCACCTGCTGGAAGAGCACGCGCGGCCGCCCGGGGTCCGGCGAGTTGATCGCCGCCCCCTCCTTCCACACCAGCGCGCCCTTGTGCGTCGTCGTCTGGTCCTCGGTCGCGTACCCAGCCTCGATCATCCGGCGGATGAACGCCGCGTCCTGCGCCTCCACCTGCCAGCCGAGCGCCTCGGCCCACCAGTCGGCGAGCTCGTGCGGGGCGGCGCAGTCGATGACCACCTGGAAATCCGTCGCCATGGGGCCGGACCGTAGAGCAGCCGGGCGACGGTTCTCACAGCTCCGTGGCCAGCTCCGCGCGCATCGTGGCGTCGTCCGGCAGCGGGGTGGTCAGCCGGCAGTGGTCCTTGAGCACCTCGCCGAACGGTGCCCACGCCGACCGCGGCACCTGCCGCGACGGGTCCCACAGGCCCGAGCGCATGACCGCCTTGGCGCACTGCAGGTAGGCCCGCTGCACGGTGAGCAGCAGCACCGACCGCGGCGCCCTGCCGAACTCGGTGAGGTCGAGGTCCAGCGCGTCGGCGGGCAGCAGCTCGGTCGTCCCGAAGACCTTCAGCGTCTCCTCGAAGCCGGGCACGAAGAACAGCAGCGCGGCGCGCGGGTTGGCCGCGAGGTTGCGCAGGCTGTCGACCCGGTTGTTACCCTGCCGGTCCGGCAGCGCCAGCCGGTGCTCGTCGAGCACCTTCACGAAGCCCGGGTCGCCACCGCGCGGGGAGACCTCCGGGAAGCCGTCGGCGTCGGCGGTCGACAGCACGGCGAACGGCGAGAGCTCGATGAACGCCCGGCAGTGCGCGTCGATTTGGTCGATCACCTTGTCCCGCACCAGCTGCGACGGGGGCCGGTAGCCGGCGAGGACGTCGTCCATGGGGACGACGGTAGCTACCGTGCCCGACGTGACCGTCACCTGGAGCGCCCCCGTCCGCTACGTCGAGTGCGACCAGCAGGGCATCGTCTTCAACGCCCACTACCTCACCTGGGCCGACGAGGCCTCCAACGGCTGGTGGCAGACCCACGGCATCACCTGGGCCGAGCTGGCCGAGCGGCGCATCGAGCCGGTGGTCAAGGCCAGCACGCTGGAGTGGAGCTCGCCGGCCCGGTGGGGGGACACGGTGACCGTCGACGCGGAGACCGAGAAGGTGGGCCGCACCAGCGCCACGGCGCGGTTCACCGTCCGCGTCGGCGAGCGGGTCTGCTGCGTCGTCCGGACGACGTACGTCTGCGTGGCGGCGGACCGCTCGGAGCCCTGGCCGGACGACGTCCGCCAGCGGCTCGAGGCCTAACGGCCGGCGCCGGGCGGGAGCAGCGGGAGGTCGGCGGGGGCGCCGTCCTCGATCAGCCGCCAGAGCGCCGCGGTGTCGGCGTGCTCGGCGATCAGGTCGCCGAGGGCGTCCAGCCGGGCCTCGCGGACGGCGGCGAAGGCGGTGTCCGGCGCGGGCACGAAGCGGCGGCCGGTGATCCGTGCGACCTCGGTGAGGAAGGCGCGGCGGAAGCCGTCGTTCTCGAGCGCCCCGTGCCACGTCGTCCCGAACACCGCCCCCGAGCGGGCGCCGTCGAGGAACGGCTGGGTGGGCGGGTCGTCGGAGTCCCAGTCGACCGTGACGACGCCGTGGTGGATCTCGTAGCCGTGCACCGGCTCGCCGAGGGCCGTGCCGGACGGCCGGCCGAGGGTCTTCTCCGGCGCGAAGCGGACGTCGGCGGGCAGCAGCCCGAGCCCGGGCACCGTGCCGGCGCGCGACTCCACGTCGTCGGTGATCGTGCGCGCCAGCATCTGGTGGCCGCCGCAGATGCCGAGCACCGGGGCGCCCACGGCGGCCCGGCGCAGCACCGCGTCGGCGAGGCCGGACGAGCGCAGCCACGCCAGGTCGGCCACCGTCGAGCGGGTGCCGGGCAGGACGACGAGGTCGGCGTCGGCGAGCTCCTCCGGGCGGGTGGCGTAGCGGACCAGCACGCCGGGTTCGGCGGCCAGCGCATCGAGGTCGGTGAAGTTGGACAGCCGCGGCAGCCGGGCCACCGAGACCCGCAGCACCTCCTCGCCGTGCGGCGGCCCCGCGGGCTGCGCCGCCGCCCCCACCCCGAGGGAGTCCTCGACGTCGAGGTCCAGGCCCGGCACCCACGGGAGGACGCCGAACGTCGGCCGGCCGGTCAGCTCGGCGAGCGCGGAGAGGCCGGGGGAGAGCAGTCGGACGTCGCCGCGGAACTTGTTGACGAGGAACCCGGCGACCAGCCGCTGGTCGGCCGGCGGCATCAGCGCGACCGTGCCGTAGAGCGCCGGGAACAGCCCGCCGCGGTCGATGTCGCCGACCACGAGCACCGGCAGCCGCGCGGCCGTGGCCAGGCCCATGTTGGCGATGTCGTCGTCGCGCAGGTTGATCTCGGTGGGGGAGCCGGCGCCCTCGCAGACCACGACGTCGAACCGCGAGCGCAGGTCCGCCAGGCAGTCGAGCACGGTCTCCAGCAGCCCGGCCTTCATCGGCCGGTAGGACAGCGCGGTCACGTCGGCGACCGGCCGGCCGAGGACGACGACCTGGCTGGAGTTCTCGCCGCCCGGCTTGAGCAGCACCGGGTTCATCGCCGCCTCGGGCTCGACCCGCGCCGCCGCGGCCTGCATGACCTGTGCCCGGCCGATCTCCGCGCCGTCGGGCGTGACCATCGAGTTGTTGCTCATGTTCTGCGCCTTGAACGGCGCCACCGAGACGCCCTGGCGCACCAGCCACCGGCAGATGCCGGCGGTGACGACCGACTTGCCGGCATCGGAGGTCGTGCCCGCGACCAGGACCGCGCCGGAACGGGAGTCGATCATCGGCGGATGGCGGGCGACACGCCGACCGGGAGCAGCCACCTGCCGATGGTCACGGGGGAAACGCCGCTCGTCACGCGGCTGGTTCCGACGGGCTGCCCCACCCGGCCTTCTCCTGCCCCGACAGGTCCGCGATCGCGTGCATGATCCGGTCGGTCACGACCCGGCGGGCCTTGCCCTTGCCGGCCTGGCCCTTCTGCTCGGGGAAGGTGAGCGGCTCCCCGAAGGTGACCGTGATCCGCGCCGGCCGCGGCCACCGCGCCCCCACCGGCTGCACCTTGTCCGTGCCGGCCACGGCGACCGGGACGACGGGGCAGTCGGCGGTCAGGGCCAGCCAGGCGACGCCGGTCTTGCCCCGCGCCAGCCGGCCGTCACGGGACCGCGTGCCCTCGGGGTAGATGCCGAACCCCTCGCCGTCCTTGAGCACGGCGAGCGCCGTGTCCAGGGCCGCCTGCGCGGCCCGGTGCGTCTCCCGCTCGACGGGCAGGGCGCCGAGAGCGCTGAACAGCGTGCGGGAGAACCAGCCGGAGATCCCCGTGCCGGTGAAGTACTCCGCCTTCGCCAGGTAGTGGACCTTCCGCGGCGCCACGGTCGGGATCGCGATGCTGTCGATGAACGACAGGTGGTTGCTGGCGAAGATGACGGGGCCGGTCAGCGGCACGTGCTCGCGGCCGGTGACGTGCGGGCGGAAGAGCAGCCAGAACAGGGGCCGGATGACGAACCGGGCCAGGATGTAGAACACGCGGCGCTTCTCCTCCTCGGGCCGGCGGTGTCCGGCCGGGAGCGGCAGCTCCCCGGAACGCCCGGCGCGCGCATTCTCCCGAACCGCCGCGGCGCCCTCCCACGGTGGTGCGGGGCGAGGACGCGGCGGCGCGCGGTCCGTCGGTCGGCCGAGGGTCAGTGCAGCCGCGGCGACGGAGGGCAGGCGTCCCGCAGGATCGCGCGGACGTCGTCGGGCAGCGCCGCCCGCCCCGCGGCCGATTCGGTGATCGACTGCGCGACGTCGCGCACCTTGCGGTGCGTGTGGCTGGACATGTGCGTGAGCAGCTCGAAGGCGACCTGGTCGCTGCAGTTGGTCAGCAGCATGAGGATGCCCTTGGCCTGCTCGATCGTCGCCCGGCTGGCCATGGCGGTGCGCAGCTGGCTCACCTCGGTCTGCAGGGCGGTGACCATGTCGTCGTCGTGCACGAGCCGTCCGCCGGTGATGTCGACGCAGGCCCCCTCGACGGCGGCCACCGATCCGTCGGGCCCCGGCCGGGGCTCCCCGAGCAGCACCATCACGCGCAGCGTGCCGTCGGAGCGCAGCACGCGGGTCTCGAGGGCGAACGGCCGGCCGGTCATTGCGCGGTCGAGCGCCGCCATCATGCGCGCCCGGTCGTCGCGGTGCTGGCACTGCAGCAGCAGTTCGGTGCACGGGTGCGTGCCCTCGGGCAGGAGCCCGAACAGCTCGTACATCTCCGGCGACCACCACCAGGCGGTCGTGCGGGGATCGAGGCGGTACCGGCCGGTGAGTCCAGAGCGGTCAGCCGGTACGGCGTCCGGCCGGGGTGGTGCGGCTGCGGTCATGCCGGTCAGGCCCGAGCGCGGGCGGCGAGCGGTGCGGGAGCGGGGAGGAGCCGGTGAGACCATGGGGAACTCCTGGTCAGAGGCGCGTCGGCCCTGGACGACGGGAGCTCGCTGCCGTTGCTTCGACACCGCGCATCCACCGGCCCGCGCGGGGCCGGTCGCTCCGATGCGGAAGACCGTACGTCCACCCCCGCCGTTGCGCACGAGAGGGCGGAACGGGACGTTGCGCGCCGGGCCCGTCCGAGCGAGCCGTCACCGTCCGATCACGCACAGTCAGTGGTCCGGTGCGCTGCGGCGACCCGTCCGGCCGCGGCGGCGATCGCCGCCGCCACCCACACGGCGCGGGAGAGCCGGACGGCGCGGCCGATGTCGCCGGCTACCGGTGTCCGCCCGCTGCCGAGCAGCGGGCGCTCCTCGACGCGGCTGCCGTACACGTTGCGGCCGCCCAGCCGCACGCCGAGCGCGCCCGCCGTCGCGGCCTCGCACCGTCCGGCGTTCGGGCTGGGATGCGCGGCGCCGTCCCGCAGCCAGGTGCGCAGCGCCGCGGGGGCCGAGCCGCCGGCGAGCGGTGCGCAGAGCACCGTGAGCGCGGCGGTGAGCCGGGCCGGCAGCCACCCGAGGACGTCGTCGGTGCGGGCCGCCGCCCAGCCGAAACGCGCGTAGCGCGGGGAGCGGTGGCCGACCATCGCGTCGAGCGTGTTGGCCGCCCGGTAGGCGAGCAGGCCCGGCAGCCCCGCGACGGCGCCCCAGACCAGCGGGCCGACCGCGGCGTCGGCGGTGTTCTCGGCGACCGACTCGATGGTCGCGCGGGCCAGCTCCCCCTCGCCCAGCCCGCGGGGGTCGCGGCCGGCCAGGGTGGGCAGCGCCGCGCGCGCGGCAGCCAGGTCGCCGTCCGCCAGGTGGCCCTGCAGGGTGCCGGCCGCACGGCCCAGGGAGGTGCCGCCGAGCACGGTCCAGGTGGCGGCGGCTGTGACCAGCAGGCGCGCGGCCGGCCGGCGGCGCGTGGCGCGGTCGAGCGCGAGCCCGAGGACGGCGGCGCCGGTGACCAGCCCGCCCGCGTAGCCCGCGCCGACGACGCGGGAGTCGCGCCAGACCCGGCGTTCGAGTGCGGCGGCCGCGGTGCCGAAGCCGGCGACCGGGTGGCCGCGCCGGGGGTCGGCGAGCAGCAGGTCGGCGGCGGCGCCGAGGACGAGCCCGGCGGCGGTGGGGGAGCGCACGGCCGACATCGTGCCGACTTCCCTCCGGTGCGCCGTCCCTAGGATCTGCGGGCATGCGCCTGCCCGGCCGTTACGACGGCACCGCCCGGCCGATCGTGACCTACGGCAGCGATCCGGTCCTGCACCGGCCGTGCGCACCCGTCACCGACTTCGACCGCGACCTGCGCCGGCTGGTGCTCGACATGTTCGCGAGCATGCACGCCGCCGACGGGGTGGGGCTGGCCGCCAACCAGATCGGCGTCGACGCGCGGATCTTCGTCATCGACTGCCCGGACGCCGAGGGGAAGGACGTCGTCGGCTACGTCGTCAACCCCGTGCTCACGCTGCCCGGGCCGGTCGGCGACGAGCCCGCGGAGGAGGTCACCGAGGAGGGCTGCCTGTCGGTGCCCGGCCCGTACGCCGAGCTGGCGCGCGCCTTCCGGGCCCGGGTGGACGGCGTCGACGTGTCGGGCCAGCCGGTGACCATCGAGGCCACCGGGATGGCCGCGCGCTGCCTGCAGCACGAGGTGGACCACCTCGAGGGAACCGTCTACGTCGACCGGCTGCCCGAGGCGCAGCGCGACCAGCTGCTGGCCGAGGCGGCGGGGCCGGACGGGGAGCTGCCCGCATGAGCGACGTGCTCGAGACCCCGGTCTCCCGGACGCCCGTCGTCGTCGTGGGCATCGGTGCCGACGGCTGGGAGGGGCTGGCGCCGACGTCCCGTGCCGAGGTGGAGCGGGCCGAGGTGCTCATGGGCAGCACCCGCCAGCTCGACCTGGTCCCGCCGTCGGTGACCGCGCAGCGGGTGCCGTGGCCCTCGCCGATGACCGAGGCGCTGCCCGGGCTGTTCCAGGTTCACGCCGGCCGCGCCGTCGTCGTCCTGGCCAGCGGGGACCCGATGCTCTCGGGGATCGGCACGACGCTGACCCGGCTGCTCGGCCACGAGCGGGTGCGGGTGCTGCCGGCGCCGTCGTCGGTGTCGCTGGCCTGCGCCCGGCTGGGCTGGGCGGTGGAGGACACCGAGGTGGTCAGCCTGGTCGGCCGGCCGCTGGAGCTGCTGCACCCGCACGTGCAGCCCGGTCGCCGGCTGCTGGTCCTCGGCTCGGACGGCGGGACCCCGGCCCAGGTGGCCGCGCTGCTGGCCGCGCGCGGCTACGGGCCGAGCACGCTCACCGTCCTCGGCGGGCTGGGCGGGCCGGACGAGGAGGTGCGCACCGGCACCGCGGCCACCTGGTCGCAGCCGGCGCCGTCCCTGGTGGTGACCGCGGTCGAGTGCCGCGCCGAGCGCGGCACCATGCCGCTGCCGACCACGCCGGGGCTGCCGGACGGCGCCTACGAGTCCGACGGGCAGCTGACCAAGTCCGAGGTCCGCGCGATCACCCTCGCCCGGCTGGCCGCGGTGCCGGGGCAGCTGCTGTGGGACATCGGCGCGGGCGCGGGCTCGATCGGCATCGAGTGGATGCGGGCGCACCCGGCCTGCCGCGCCGTCGCGGTCGAGGCGTCGGCCGAGCGGGCGGAGCGGATCGTGCGCAACGCCTCGCGGCTGGGCGTGCCGTACCTGCGGGTGGTGCACGGGCACGCCCCCGACGTGCTGCCCCGGCTGCCGGCGCCCGACGCGGTGTTCATCGGCGGCGGCCTCACCACGCCGCTGCTGCTCGACGCCTGCTGGGACGCGCTGCCGGCCGGTGGCCGGCTGGTCGCCAACGCGGTCACCGTGGAGAGCGAGGCGGTGCTCGGCTCGTGGCACGCGCGGGTCGGCGGCGAGCTGGTGCGGGTGGCCGTGCAGCGCGCCGAGCCGATCGGCGGCTTCACCGGCTGGAAGCCCGCCATGCCCGTGACGATCTGGTCGGCGACCCGGTGAGAGCGCTTTTTCGGGCTGAAGCTCCGTGGTTTTTCGGGCTGAAGCCCCGGAGGACGGCGTCGTGACCGTGCACTTCATCGGTGCCGGACCCGGGGCGGCGGACCTGGTCACCGTGCGCGCGGCGCGGATCATCGCCACCGCCCCGGTCTGCCTCTACGCCGGCGCGCTGGTGCCCCGGGAGCTGCTCGACACCGCGCCGCCCGGCGCCCGCCTCGTCGACACCGCCGACCTCGACCTGGACCAGATCACCGCCGAGCTGGTCGCCGCGCACGAGGCCGGCCTCGACGTCGCCCGGCTGCACTCCGGCGACCCGTCGGTCTACAGCGCGATGGCCGAGCAGATGCGCCGGCTGGACGCCGCCGGCGTGCCCTACGACGTCGTCCCGGGGGTGCCCGCGTTCGCGGCCGCGGCGGCCTCGCTCAAGCGGGAGCTGACCGTGCCGGGCGTGGGGCAGACCGTCGTCCTCACGCGGACGTCGGCCCGCTCGACGCCGATGCCGCCGGGGGAGTCGCTGGCCGCCTACGCCGCGACCGGCGCGACGCTCGTGCTGCACCTGGCGGTGCAGCGTCTGCGCGAGCTGGTGCCGGAACTCGTGCCGCACTACGGGGAGGACGGCCCGGTCGCCGTCGTCGCCCGCGCCAGCCGGGACGACGAGCTGGTCCTGCGCGGCACGCTCGCCGACATCGCCGAGCGGGTCGAGGACGCCGGGGTGAAGCGGACGGCGGTGGTGATCGTCGGCCCGGTGCTCACCGCGGCCCAGTTCCCCGACAGCCACCTCTACTCGACGACGAGGCCCCGATGACGCGAACGCACTACTTCACCGCGTCCAGTCTCGACGGTTTCCTCGCGACCGCCGACCACTCGCTCGACTGGCTGCTCAGTCAGGACGTCGATCCCGCCGGACCGATGGGCTACGAGCCGTTCATCGAGCGGATCGGCGCCCTGGCGATGGGCGCCTCGACCTACCGGTGGCTCCTCGACCACGCCGAGTGGCCCTACACGCTGCCGACCTGGGTGTTCACCCACCGCGAGTTCCCGCCGCCTCCGGCGGGTGTGCGGTTCACCAGCGACGACGTCGCCGAGGTCCACCCCGAGCTGGTGGCCGCGGCCGGCGACAAGGACGTGTGGCTGGTGGGAGGCGGCGAGCTGGTCGGGCAGTTCGCCGACCGCGGCCTGCTCGACGAGGTGTGGGTGCAGTACGCCCCGGTCACCCTGGGCGCGGGCGCGCCGCTGCTGCCGAGGCGGTTGGACCTGGTCCTGGTCGACGTCGCGCGCAACCGCAACTTCCTCTGCGGCCGCTACGAGGTCCCGCGGTGTTGAAGGACCCCGCTGCCCCCCACCGCTCGCACGCTCGCGACGGGTCCCTGCACCGGGGCCTACGCGCGGCCGACGATCGTGCCGCCGCGGTCGATGACCACGACGTCGACCTCGACGGGCGCGCCGCGCAGCACGCCGAGCGCGGTCTCACGAGCGCCGGCGGCCACCAGGTCGCCCAGCGGCAGGCCGGCGGCCGTGCACTGCCGCAGGGCGTCGAGCGCGGTGTTCGCCGTCCGCACGCCCTCGACCAGCTCCGGGGAGCCCCCGGCGTCGCGCACCCGCGTGGCCAGCGAGTCGAAGGACACCTGCGAGCGGCCGGAGTGCAGGTCGAGGTGCCCGTCGGCGAGCTTGGCCAGCTTGCCGATGCCGCCCGCGACGGTCAGCCGCGGCACCGGGTGGCGGCGCAGGTACTTGAGCACGGCCCCGGCGAAGTCGCCCATGTCCAGCAGGGCGTCCTCGGGCAGGCCGTAGAGCTCGGTGACGACGCGCTCCGACGTCGAGCCGGTGCACCCGGCGACATGGGTGTGCCCCGCCGCGCGGGCGACGTCGATGCCGCGGCGGATCGAGTCGATCCACGACGAGCACGAGTACGGGACGACGACGCCGGTGGTGCCGAGGATCGACAGGCCGCCGAGGATGCCCAGCCGCGGGTTCCAGGTCCGGCGTGCCAGCTCCTCGCCGTTCTCCACCGAGACGGTGACGACGACGTCCCCGCTGCCGCCGTGCCGGGCGGCGACCGCGGCGAGGTGCTCGCGGATGAACGTCCGCGGCATCGGGTTGATCGCCGGCTCCCCGACGGCCAGCGGCAGGCCGGGCTTGGTCACCGTGCCCACGCCGGGGCCGGCGCGGAAGGTCACCCCGCTGCCCGGGGCGCCGTGGGTCACGGTCACGGACACCAGCGCGCCGTGGGTGACGTCGGGGTCGTCGCCGGCGTCCTTGACGATGCCGGCGGTGGCCGTGCCCTCGCCCAGCGACTCGCGGGCCAGCGCGAACGACGGGTGCTTGTCGTGCGGCAGGTCGATCGGCACCGGATCGGGGAACTCGCCGGTGAGCAGCGCGGTGTAGGCGGCGGTGGCGGCGGCGGTCGCGCACGCGCCCGTCGTCCACCCGTACCGCAGCCCGCTGGTCACGTGATCAGCATGCACGGGAGGAAGGCATGGTGACCGGGAAGGTGCTGCTGCTGGGGGGCACGGGGGAGGCCCGGCGGCTGGCCGAGGCGCTCACCGCCGAGGGCGGCGACGTCCTCAGCTCGCTGGCCGGCCGGACGGCGGACCCGCTGCTGCCCCCCGGCGAGGTGCGCATCGGCGGGTTCGGCGGCGCCGAGGGGCTGGCGGACTGGCTGCGCGGACACCCCGTGCGGGCGCTGGTCGACGCCACCCACCCCTTCGCCACGGCGATCACGCAGCACGCGGCGCGGGCGGCGGCCGACACGCGCACGCCCTACGTGCGGCTGCAGCGCCCCGGCTGGCGGGAGCAGCCGGGCGACGACTGGCGGTGGGTGGACTCGCTCGAGGCGGCGGCCGAGGCCGTGGCCGGCTTCGCGCACGTCTTCCTCACGACGGGCCGCACCGGCCTGGGCGCCTTCGCGGGGCTCGACCAGGAGGTGCTGGTCCGCTCGGTCGACCCGCCGGAGCCGCCGGTGCCCGAACGCACCACCGTCGTCCTCGAGCGGGGGCCGTTCACGGTGGAGGAGGAGCTCGCCCTGATGCGCGAGCACGCCGTGGACGTCGTCGTCACCAAGGACTCCGGCGGGCACCTCACCGAGGCGAAGCTGACCGCCGCGCGCGAACTCGGCATCCCGGTGGTCGTGGTGCGCCGGCCGCCGCTCCCGCCCGGGACGCCGGTGGTGGCGTCGGTCGAGGAGGCGCTGGCCTGGCTGGGACGGGCCGGGGTCAGGCCGAGCGGAACGCCCAGACCGTGAGCCACACCGTGCCGACCGTCAGCACCATCGCCCCCGGCACGTGCGCCGCCATGACGGCGGCCGAGCCGAGGGCCGCCTGCACGAAGGTCGCGAGGAAGACCAGCCCGGCCAGCGCGACCGGCCACAGCGGGCCCCGGGAGCGACGCCAGTGCAGCGCGGTCGCGGCCAGCAGGAGGCCCGTGGTCACGTGCAGCGCGATCGCCCCCGCGCCGTGCGCCCCGAGGACGTCGGCGCCGCCGAGGAGCCGCCCGGCCGTGGCGAACTGCCAGAGGAGGGCGAGCAGGGCCAGGACCGCCGTGAGCTGCAGGGGGCGCACGGTGGAGGCCGTGCTGACCGGCGCGGCAGAGGTGCGGGTCATCTCGTCGGTCCTCCCGGAGGGAACAGGTCGTTGACGTTTCATGCAACCAGCTCCAAGCCGGATGCGGAAGGGGTCCCGTTGGTGCTGTTCGACCTCGACGGCACGCTGGTCGACTCGACCCCGGGCATCTGGGCGTCGGTGCGGGTGGCGGCGGCGCGGCTCGGGCTGCCCGAGCCGACGGAGCAGCAGCTCACCGCGATGGTCGGCCCGCCGCTGCAGGACGGGTTCGCGCTGGTCCTCGGCGTGCCGCTGCCCGACGTCCCGCGGGCGGTGGCCGCCTACCGGGCGCACTACTCGGCAGGGGCCCTGCTCGACGTGCGCGTGTACGACGGCGTCCCCGAGCTGCTGGGCCGGCTGTCCGCGGACGCCACGCTGGCCGTCGCCACCAGCAAGCCCGAGACCTTCGCCGTCCGCGTGCTCGAGCACACCGGGCTGCTGCGGTTCTTCGCCTCGGTGCACGGCGCGACCCTGGACGGCGCTGGCCGCCCACCCCGGCGGCCGCGATCCGGTGCTGGTCGGCGACCGGGCGCACGACGTCCTGGGCGCCGCCGCGCACGGGCTGCCCTGCATCGGCGCCGGCTGGGGACCCGCCCCGCCGGGCGAGCTGGCGGAGGCCGGCGCGCTCGTCGTCGGCACCCCCGCGGAGGTCCCCGCCGCGCTGGCCGAGGTGCGCCAGGGGTGAGCCGGGCCGCGAACGGGCAGGAAGGCACCCGTGTCCGCCGCCCTGCGCCTGCCCGATGCGCTCGAGGCACTGCGGGACCGTGTCGCCGCGGCGCCCCTGCGGCTGGCCACGGCCGGCCGGGATCCGGCGGTCCGGGCCGCCCGGGCGGTGGTCGACCAGATCGACGACTACCTGCTCCCGCGGCTGCACGACCTGGACGCGCCGCTGCTGACCGTCGTCGGCGGCTCCACCGGCGCGGGCAAGTCCACGCTGGTGAACAGCCTGCTGGGGACGGCGGTGAGCCCGGCCGGGGTGCTGCGGCCGACCACCCGCGCCCCCGTGCTCGTGTGCGCGCCCGCCGACCAGGCCGCCTTCGCGGGGGACCGCGTGCTGCCGCACCTCGCGCGCACGACCGGAGCCGACGGCGACGGCACGAGCGGGCTGCGCCTGGTCGCCAGTGACGCGCTGCCGACCGGCCTGGCGCTGGTCGACGCCCCCGACGTGGACTCCGTCGTCGAGGCCAACCGCGACCTCGCCGGTCAGCTGCTCGCCGCGGCGGACCTGTGGATCTTCGTGACCACCGCGGCCCGCTACGCCGACGCGGTGCCCTGGGAGCTGCTCCGCACCGCCCAGGAACGCGGGACCGCGCTGGCGGTCGTGCTGGACCGGGTGCCGCCCGAGGCGGTGCGCGAGGTCGCCGACGACCTGGCGGGCATGCTGCGCCGCGCGGGCCTGGCCGCCGCGACCCTGTTCGTGGTCGAGGAGCGGCCGCTGGTCGACGGACTGCTGCCCGAGGACCAGGTCGGGCCGCTCCGGTCCTGGCTGCACGGTCTGGCCGCCGACCAGGAGCAGCGCGCCGCCGTCGTCCGCCAGACCCTCGCCGGCGCGCTGGAGAGCCTGGACGGGCGGGTCGCCGGGGTGGCCGCCGCCGTGGACGAGCAGGCCGCGGCCGCCGACGCGCTGCGGGCCACCGCGGCCGACACCTACGACCGGGCCCGCGCCGAGGTGGCCGAGGGGGTGGCGAACGGCAGCCTGCTGCGCGGGGAGGTGCTGGCCCGCTGGCAGGAGTTCGTGGGCACCGGCGAGTGGATGCGCAGCCTCCAGGGCCAGGTGAGCCGCCTGCGGGACCGGGCGACCGCCGCGCTCACCGGCCGGCCGACGCCCGCGGCGGGGCTGCGGGACGCGCTGGAGTCGGGGGTGGAGGTGCTGCTGCGGGCCGAGGCCGACGAGGCGGCCGAGCGCACCGTGCTCGGCTGGCGCACCCTGCCGGGCGGACCCGGCCTGCTTGCCGGCCGGGAGGGCGAGCTCGACCGCAGCTCACCGGGGTTCGCCGCCGCGGCCGCCGACGAGGTCCGGGAATGGCAGGGGCACGTGCTCGAGCTGGTGCGGGACGAGGGCGCCGGCAAGCGGTCGAAGGCCCGCGCGCTGTCGTGGGGGGTGAACGGGGCCGGCGCGGTCGTGATGGTCGGCATCTTCGCCCAGACCGGCGGGCTCACCGGCGGGGAGGTCGCGGTCGCCGGCGGGACGACGGCGGTCGGGCAGCGGGTCCTCGAGGCCGTCTTCGGCGACGCGGCGGTGCGCAGCCTGGCCGCGCGCGCCCGCACGGACCTCGACCGCCGCACCGACCGGCTGCTGCGCGGCGAGCAGGACCGGTTCGACGTCCTCGTGGACGACGCCGCCCCGCCGCCCGGCAGCGCCGAGGAGCTGCGCGCCGCGGCCCGCGCGCTGGCCGACGCCCGGCGGGAGGAGCGGTGACCCGGCTCCTCGCCCGCCGGGAGACGTCGCTCGGCGACCGGCTGGCCGCCCTGCGGGAGGCGGTCGAGGTCGCCGACGGCCGGCTGGAGCTGCCCGAGCTCGGCGCCGCCCGCCGGCTGCTGGCGAAGGCCGGCGCGCGCGAGGCGCTGGGCGACGCCACCGTGGTCGCGCTGGCCGGCGCGACCGGCAGCGGCAAGTCGACGCTGTTCAACGCGCTCTCCGGGGCCGAGGTGAGCAGCCCCGGGGTGCGCCGGCCGACGACGGGGGTGGCCCACGCCTCGGTGTGGGGCGAGCACGGCAGCGACCGGCTCCTGGACTGGCTGCAGGTCCCGCGGCGGCACCGCGTCGCCGATCCCGATCCGGCGCTCGACGGGCTGGTGCTGCTCGACCTGCCCGACCACGACAGCGTCCGGCTGGAGCACCGCCTCGAGGTCGACCGGCTGGTCGAGCTCGTCGACGTCCTGGTGTGGGTGCTCGACCCGCAGAAGTACGCCGACGCCGCCGTCCACGAGCGCTACCTGGCCCCGCTCGCCGGGCACGCGGGGGTGCTGCTCGTGGTGCTCAACCAGGTGGACCGGCTGGATCCGCCCGCCGTGCAGGCGTGCCTGGCCGACCTGCGCCGGCTGCTGGACGCCGAGGGGCTGGCCGCGACGCCGGTGCTGCCCACGTCGGCACGGACCGGCAGCGGCCTGCCGGAGCTGCGGGCGGAGCTCGCCCGCCGGGTGGCGGCCCGCCGGGCGGCCTCCGACCGGCTGGCGGCCGACGCCCGCGGGGTGGCCGCCGAGCTGGCGGCGCACTGCGCCCCCGACCGCCCGGACGGCGGCCGCCGGGACGGTGGCGAGGGGTTGACCGACGCCCTCGCCGACGCCGCCGGGGTGCCCGCCGTCGTCGGCGCCGTGGAGCGGTCGGCGCGGCGCGAGGGGACGGCGCGCACCGGCTGGCCGCTCGTGCGCTGGGCCGCCCGGCTGCGGCCCGACCCCCTGCGGCGGCTGCACCTGGGCGACGAGCGCGCCCGGACGTCGCTGCCCCCGGCCGGCGCCGTCCAGCAGGCGGCGCTGACCGCGGCGCTGCGCCGGGAGCGGACCGCGGCCGGCGACGGCCTGCCGCAGGCCTGGCGTGACGACCTGCGGCGCACCCTCGAGGTCAGCGAGGCCCGGCTGGCCGACCGGCTCGACCGCGCGGTGGCCGGCACCGACCTCGGGCCCGACCGGGTGCCGCTCTGGCAGCGCGCGGTCGGCGGGCTGCAGTGGCTGCTGGCGCTGACCGCGCTGGCCGGGGCGCTGTGGTTGCTGGTGCTCGTCGTCCTCGGCTGGCTGCAGCTGGACGACGTCGTCCCGCTGCCCCGGGTGCAGGGTCTGCCCCTGCCGACGCTGCTGCTCGGCGCCGGGCTCCTCGCCGGCGCCCTCGTGGCGCTGCTGGCGCGGCCGTTCGTGCTGCTCCGCGCCCGGCGGCGCGCCCGGCAGGCACGGCGGCGGCTGACCGACCGGATCGCCGAGGTGGGGCGCGAGGAGGTCCTCGAGCCGCTGGCGCGGACCGGCGAGGCCCATCGCCGCTTCTGCGCCGCGGTGAGCCGGGCGGCCTCCTGAACCTCAGCGCGGCAGCAGCGCCTCGACGCGGTCGGCGGCGCTCGGCCGGGTCTTGGCCTCGGCCGCGAGGACGTCGGCGAACCGCCGGGCCGCCTCGGCGTAGGCCGGGTCGTCGAGCACCTGGCGCACGGCCGCGGCGATCCGCTCGGGCGGCGCCTTCTTGTCCACCCGGACCCCGGCGCCCAGGCGCAGCACGCGCACGGTGTTGTCCTTCTGGTCGCGGCCCATCGGGATGCAGACCAGCGGCACGCCGGCCGCCAGCGACTTGAGCACGCTGCCGTGGCCGGCGTGCGTGACGACGGCGGCGGCCTCGGCGAGGACGGCGCGGTGCGGCGCGGCGCGGACCACCCGCACGTTGGCCGGGGCCGGGACGTCGGCCGGGTCGACCGCGCGGCCGGTGGTGAGCACGGCCCGGACCGGCAGCCCGCCGAGCGCGGTGGCGACGCGGCGCAGCAGGTCGACCTGGTCCTGGAACACCGAGCTGGTCGCCACCAGGACGAGCGGCTGGTCACCCGCCGGCCGCCAGTCGCCGCCGGCGGCCCAGTCGGGGTCGTCGAGCTGCGGGCCGACGAAGTGGACGTTCGCCGGGATGTGCGGCGAGGAGAAGTCGAACGACGGGCTGGTGAGGACGAGCACCTCGGCGCAGCGGTCGAACAGCTCGAACATGTCGCGGACCGGCGGCCGGCCGTTGGCCGCGAGCACCGGGTTCAGCCCCCGCACGAACCGGTGGAGCACCCGCCGCATCGCGGCCCGGATGACCGCGTCCCGCGCCCGCCCGAGGGGGCCGCGGGGCGGCAGCCAGCCCGAGGTCATCACGGGCATCCCGGGGGTCGGGCGCACGTAGATGTTGGCCATCAGCGCGGCCGTGGGCCGGCCGGTGGCCTGGGCGCCGATCAGCATCCCGGGGAGGGAGTCGGCGACGATCACGTCCACCGGGTGGTCCCGCACGGCGGCGACCACGTCGGCCGCGAATCCCGCGGCCGGTCCGACGATGAAGTGGTCGCGGGCGGCTCTGAGCTGGTGCAGGCCGTTGCCGCTCTCCATCTCGGCGATCAGCGCGGTCTGCTCGGCGATCGAGTCGATGTGCGGCGCCGTCCGCCACGGGCGGAAGCCGCAGCCCGCGGCCCGGGCGGACCGTTCGGTGATCGGGTCCCCGAGGACCTCGACGGAATGGCCCCGGCGGACCAGTTCCGCGGCCAGGCCCAGTGCGGGCGGAAGGGTGCCACCGGCGTCGATCACCGCGAGGAGGAACCGTCCCCGCGGCCGGTCAGGGAGTTCGGCCATCTCGCACCACCCGGGGAGCCGCGCGCGGCCATGGTCGTCGCCCCGGCGTCGCGGCGGAAGAGCCGCCCGGCGGAATGTGTGAAACCCCAGGTCGGATGGGCAAGCGTCCGGCATGGGAGACAGCCCGGGCCTGCACGCGCTCGCCCTCGTCTGCAGCCTGAAGCCGTCGCCGGCGCCGTCCAGCAGCGAGAAGCTCGCGCGCGAGGTGCTCGACGCGCTCGGGAAGCGGGGGGTGACGCACGAGCTGGTCCGCGTGGTCGACCACGACGTGAAGCCCGGCGTCGAGGTCGACATGGGCGACGGCGACGAGTGGCCGGCGATCCGCGAGAAGCTGCTGGCCGCCGACATCCTGGTCTTCGCCACGCCGACCTGGATGGGGCACATGACCAGCATCGCCCAGGGCGTGCTCGAGCGGCTGGACGCCGAGCTCTCGGAGACCGACGACTCCGGCCGGCCGCTGATCACGGGCAAGGTCGCGGTGGTGGCCGTCGTCGGCAACGAGGACGGCGCGCACCACATCAGCGCCGATGCCTTCCAGGCGCTCGACGACGTCGGGTTCACCATCCCGGCGCAGGGCGTCACGTACTGGAACGGCGAGGCCATGCAGGGCGTCGACTACCTCGACCTGGAGGAAACGCCCGAGCCGGTCGCCCAGGCCACGCAGACCCTCGCCGAGAACGCCGCGCACCTGGCCCGGCTGCTCAAGGCCCACCCCTACAGCTGACGGCTGCCGTCCGGGTCGGCCGCGTCGGCGAGCGGGGGTCCGCCGTGAGCGGGCCGGAGCCGGTCACGCCCCGGCGGAGCCCAGCAGTCCGAGCTGCTGGGCCTTCACGACCGCTTCCAGCTGGGAGCGGGCGCCGAGCTTGGCGTGCAAGGACTTCACGTAGCCCCGGCAGGTCTCCTGGGTGATCCCCAGGACCCGGGCGATGCCCTTGACCTGCATCCCGCGGCCCAGACAGTCGAGCACCTGCTGCTCCCGGCGGGTCAGCTCCGGCCGGATCTCGTCGACCGGCGCCCCGGGGGAACCGGCGGTCGGCGTGGCGGAGAACGTGGAGGGAGCGACCAGCATCTGCCCGGCGCGGACGCGGGAGATGATGTCGAGCATCTCGGCCAGCGAGCCGTCCTTCGGGATGAAGGCCGACGCGCCCGCCTGCGTCGCGCGGACCACCCACTCCGGATCCCGGTGAGCGGAGACCACCGCGACGACGGCGTCCGGTGCGACCTCACGCAGCCGACGGGTCGCGGACAACCCGTCCTCCCGCGGCATCTGGATGTCCATGACCACGACGTCCGGCCGCAGGTCCTCGGCCATCGCGACGGCCTGAACGGCAGAGTGCGCCGTCCCCAGCACGTCCATCCCGGCGGCCTGCAGGGCGCCGCAGAGCAGTTCGGCGAAGGCCCGGTGATCGTCGACGACCAGCACGCGCGGCGCGGCCGGGACGGCCGGATGATCGAGCTGGTCGGACCGGTCGAGGGCGAGGGTCAACATCGTCTCCAGGTCGGGCCTCGCCGGCGGGGTCTCCCGCCGACAGCAACGACCGTGACCTCCCGGCCGCAGGGCCACCTCGACGGATCCGCAAGGAACGCGCAAGAACGGGCGGCGGGTCCCCGGGAGACGATCAGGCGGCGAGCGGCTCGGTCTCCGGGGCGGACTCCTCGGCGGACGCCCCGGCCCGGCGCAGGCGCGCCGTCACGCTGGCCGCCGCGATCAGGGCCAGGACGATGACGACGCCGCCGTAGATCTCCGTCGTCCGCCCGAGCCCGATGCCGCTGACCGCGAGGCCCGCGGCGATGGCCGGCAGGCTGAACGCCAGGTAGCCGACGACGAAGGTGGCCGCCAGCAGGCCCGCCCGGTGCCCGGGCTCGACGCCGTGCGTGATCATCGCGATCGCGCCGAGGAACGAGGCGCCGAAGCCGAACCCGGTGACGACGGCGGCGACGAACAGCAGCGCCAGGGAACCCACCAGGACGGCGATGACCGTGCCGGCCACACCCACGGCGAAGGTCAGCGAGCCCGCGACCAGCGCCTTCTCCGGCGCCACCGGCCGCATGGCCAGCGACCCGAAGACGCCGGTGCCGTTGAGCGCCAGGATGAGCAGGCTGCCGACGATGTGGTTGTCCACGCCGAAGACCTCGGCCACCAGCGACGGCCCGAGCGAGGCGTAGAGCCCGCCGAGCGCCCACGCGGCGACGACGACCGGCAGCGCGACGAGGAAGGGGCGCCGGTGCCGCGGCGGCACCTCGACGCGGGGGCGCAGCGAGGCCACCGCGCCCGGCACCCGCGGCGAGGTCTCGGGGAGCAGGAGCAGGACCCCGGGGACGGCGAGCGCGCAGACGGCGGTGAGCGCGCCGAACACCCAGTCGGTCGGCGAGGGGACCAGTTGCACGAGCAGCCCGGCCCCGACCGCGCCCAGGGACAGGCCGATGCCGGGGGAGGCGCTGTTGATGAACGGGCCGAGCGGCCGCTCCTGTCGCTGCAGGTCCAGCAGCCAGGCGCCGAGGGCGCTGGTCAGCGCGCCGGTGGCCAGGCCCTGCACGACGCGGGCGGCGAGCAGCCAGCCGACGCCGTCCGCGGTGAGGAACAGCGCCATCGCGGCCGCCTCGAGCGCGAACGCGGCGGCGATGACGGGGCGGCGTCCCACGTGGTCGGACAGCCCGCCGACCACGAGCAGCGAGCCCAGCAGCGCGAACGCGTAGATCGCGAAGATCGTCGTCAGGACGCCGGAGCTGAAGCCGAACTCCTGCTGGTAGACGCGGTAGAGCGGGGAGGGGACACCCGACGCCGCGAGCATGAGCACCAGCAGGACGGCGACCGACCAGAACGCGGCCGGTCGGGACAGTCGGCGGGTCGGCACGACAACCCTCAAGCCCGCTCGGCGCGCTCGCATTCCCGTCCGGCGGCGCGCCCCTCAGGGTTCGTGGGTGCGCGGGGTCCAGACGGCGCCGGACGGGCCGACGCGGGTCCGGGAGGAGCCGACCAGCACCAGGCAGCGCATGTCGACGGTCTCGGGGTCGAGGTCACCGAGGGTGGTGACGACGACCTTCTCCTCCGGCCCGCCGACGTCGCGGCCGACGACGACCACGGTGTCCGGCGACCGGTTCTCCAGCAGCACCTTCTGCGCCTCGCCGAGCTGGTGCGGCCGGGCCTTCGAGCGCGGGTTGTACAGCGCGAGCACGAGGTCGGCCGACGCGGCGGCGCGCAGCCGCTCGACGACGACCCGCCACGGCTTGCGGACGTCGGACAGCGACAGGACGGCGAAGTCGTGGCCCAGCGGCGCCCCGACCCGCGAGGCCACCGCCTGCGCGGCGGTCAGCCCGGGCAGGACCCGCACGCGGACACCCGCGAACTCCGGCCGCTCGGCGACCTCGAGCACCGCCGCGGCCATCGCGAACACGCCCGGGTCCCCGCTGGAGACGACCGCGACCCGGCGTCCGGACCGCGCGAGGGTCAGCGCGTGCGCCGCCCGCTCGGCCTCCACCCGGTTGTCGCTGGGATGGCGGGTCTGCCGCGGGTTGGCCGGCACCCGGTCCAGGTACGGGCCGTAGCCGACCAGGTCGTCGGCGGCCGCGAGCGCGTCGGCGGCCTCCGGCGTCGTCCAGGACCGCTGGCCCGGCCCGAGCCCGACCACCACCACCTCGCCGGCGTGCGCCTCGGGCGCGTGCTCCTCGGCCTGCGGGAGCGGCCCGGTCAGCTCGCTGGGCAGCAGGGCGAGCGAGAAGTACGGCACGGTCGCCGGGTCGACGTCGGCCAGCGGGGCCACCCGCTGCTGCTCCGTCGTCGCCCGCTCGACGTAGAACGCCCGGTCCAGCACGCCGGCCGCCTCGAACGCCTCGCGCACCGCGGGAAAGGTGCGGCCCAGCTTCAGCACGGCCGCCGAATCCGTCGTCGCCAGCCACTCGGCGAGCTCGTCGGCGGGCAGCGTGCCGGGCAGCACGGTGAGCACCTCGTCCCGCTCCACCAGCGGCCGACCGAGCACCGCCGCCGCGCCGCTCACGCTGGTCACCCCGGGCACGACCTCGGTCGGGTACCGGTGCGCCAGCCGCTTGTGCATGTGCATGTAGGACCCGTAGAAGAACGGATCCCCCTCGGCCAGGACGACGACGTCCCGGCCGGCGTCCAGGTGTGCCGCCAGCCGGGCCGCGGCGTCGGCGTAGAACTCCTCGATCGCGCCCTGGTAGCCGCCGGGGTGGTCGGTGGTCTCGGTGGTGACCGGGTAGACCAGCAGCTCCTCGATCTGCCCCTCGCGCAGGTAGGGCGCTGCCAGCGCTCGTGCCACCGACCGCCCGTGCCGCGCGGCGTGGAAGGCGACGACGTCGGCGGCGCCGATCAGCCGGGCGGCCTTGACCGTGACCAGTTCCGGGTCACCCGGCCCGAGCCCCACCCCGTAGAGGCGGCCGGTCGTCATTCGATGCCCCCCGCTCCCGCGGGGCGCTCCGCTCCTCGCTCGTTCCTCGCTGCGATGCTCACGCCCCTGTCCGCTCACTCCACGTCGCTCGCGATCGCGTTCACGGCCGCGGCGGTCATGGCGCTGCCGCCGCGCCGCCCGCGCACGACGAGGAACGGCAGGTCGGAGGCGGCCAGCGCCTCCTTGGACTCGACCGCGCCGACGAACCCGACCGGGATGCCGAGGACGGCGGCCGGCCGTGGGGCGCCGGCCTCGACCATCTCCAGCAGGTGGAACAGCGCGGTGGGGGCGTTGCCGATCGCGACGACGGCGCCGCCGAGCCGGTCGCGCCACAGCTCCAGCGCGGCCGCGGTCCGGGTGGTGCCGAGCGCGGCGGCCAGCGCCGGCGTCCGCTCGTCGTGCAGCGTGCAGACGACGTCGTTGTCCTTGGGCAGCCGGCGGCGGGTGATGCCGGAGGCGACCATCTCCGCGTCGCACAGCACCGGCGCACCGGCGTCGAGGGCCTCACGCGCCCGGGCGACCACGGAGGGGGAGAAGGCGAGGTCGGCGACGAGGTCGACCTGCCCGCAGGCGTGGATCATGCGGACCGCCACGCGCGCGACGTCCTCGGGCAGGCCGGCGAGGTCCGCCTCGGCGCGGATCGTCGCGAACGAGCGCCGGTAGATCGCGGCGCCGTCCTTCTCGTAGTCGTACATCGGTACGGGAGGCTACGTGGCACCGGACGCGGGTAGCGGACCCCCGTGGCCCTTCCCAAGATCCTCGTCCTCGTCCTCGCCGGCGGCGCCGGTGGCCGGCTGGAGCTGCTCACCGACCACCGGGCCAAGCCCGCCGTCCCCTTCGCCGGGGTCTACCGGCTGATCGACTTCCCGCTGAGCAACTGCCAGCACGCACGCGTCGCCGACGTGTGGGTGTCGGTGCAGTTCCACCCCACGTCGCTGTCCGACCACCTGGCCAACGGCCGGCCGTGGGACCTCGACCGCACCTACGGCGGGCTGATGACGCTGCCGCCGTACCAGGGCACCGAGCGTGGCGGCTGGAACGAGGGGACGGCGGACTCGCTGTGGCGCCAGGCGGAGCTGATCCGCGGGTTCGGCGCCGACGCGCTGGTGGTGGTGAGTGCCGACGCCGTCTACAAGCTCGACTACCGGGAGGTCGCCGAGGCCCACCTGGGCTCCGGCGCCGAGGTGACGATGGTGACCACCGAGGTCGCCGCCGACGACGCGTCGCGCTACGGCATCGTGCGGGTCGACGGCGACCGGGTCGTGGACTACGCCTACAAGCCCGACGAGCCGGCGACGACCACGGCCACCAACGAGGTGTTCGTCTTCTCGCCGGAGGCGACGCTGGACCGGCTCGAGGCGATCGCCGCCGACGTCGGCGAGGAGGGCCTCGAGGACCTCGGCAGCCATCTGCTGCCGGGGCAGACCGAGGACGGCGCCGCCCGCGCGTACCCGCTCGACGGCTACTGGCGCGACGTCGGCACCGTGTCGGCGTACTGGGCGGCGCACCAGGACTTCCTCGCCGAGGAGCCGCCGCTGGACCTCGACGACCCGGGCTGGCCGGTGCACACCCGCGGTGGGCGGCACAGCGCTGGGCGGGTCCTGCGCGGGGCGGAGGTCGAGCACAGCCTGGTCTCCGGCGGCACCCGGGTGGCCGGCGCGGTGCGGGGCTCGGTGCTCTCGCCGGGCGTGGTCGTGGAGGCCGGCGCGACCGTCGTCGACTCGGTGCTGCTGCCCGGGGTGCGGGTGCGGTCGGGCGCGACGGTCAGCCGGGCGGTGCTGGACGACGGCGTCGACGTGGGGAAGGGCTGCGCCGTCGGCGGGGACGGCGACATCACCCTGGTCGGCCGCGCCGCCCGCCTGGACCCGGGGACCACGGTCGAGGCCGGGGCGCGCTTCCCCGACCCCGAGCGGGACTAACCGATGCGGTAGCCGGCGCCGGTCGCGACCACGTCGACGACGTCGCCGCGGGGGCGGCCGCAGCGGCGCTCGCACCCCGCCCAGTGCTGCCGCGCGCCACCGGCCGGGAGGGTGCCGGTGGCCACGGCGGCGGTCGCGTCGGCCCGGACGTCGGCGAGCGACTTCGCGCAGCCCGGCCGGCCGGCGCAGGCGCTCACCTGCAGCCACGGGCTGCCGGCGTCGAAGACCATGCCGGTGCGGTGCAGGTCGACCGCGGCGTCGTCGACCGCGTCCTCGGCGAGGTCCGGCACGACGACGCTGCGCCACGGGGTCACCTGCACCTCGGGGGCGAGCCGGGCGAGGAGCTCGGCCAGATCGGCGCCGAGCCGGCCCAGCGGGAGGACGCCGATCAGCGCGATCCGCCCGTCCACCTGCGTCTCCGCCCCGACCGGCCCCACCACCGGTGCGGCCGGCACCTCGACGCGGTCGCCGTCCGGCGCCTGGAGCCGTGCCGCCACCCGGGTCCGGCCGTCGTCCAGCTCGGCCAGCCGCCAGGCGGTGCCGCCCTGGGCGGCGCGTTCGGCGCGGAAGGCCCGGGTGGCGGCGAGCAGCAGGTCGACCGCGTCGTCGGACAGCGCGCGCAGGCCGCTGTCGGCGCCGCCGAGCAGCAGCGCGACCGAGCCGTCGGCCAGCGCGAGCAGACCGACGTCCCCGCCGAGGCCCGAGACGTCGCCGCGGCCGTCGTCGAGGGTGGCGAGGAACCGGCCGGGCAGGTCGGCCAGCGCCGGGTCGGCCCGCAGCCCCCCGTCGAACGCGTCCACCCACGGGCGGACGTCGGCCCGCCCGCCGGCCCGGCCGGACAGGGTGCTGGCCAGCACGTTGCGGACCCGCTCGTGCGTCGCGCTGGGCAGCAGGCCCGCCGCGGCGAGCCGGTCGCCCAGCTCGACCTCGGTGCCGGTGGCCAGGCCGCGCAGCTGCAGATTGCCGCGGCTGGTCAGCTCCAGGGCGCCGTCGCCGAGCTCGCGCGCCGCCGCCGCGAGCACCCGCAGCTGCGCGGCGGTGACCCGGCCGCCGGGTACGCGCACGCGGGCGAGCGCGCCGTCGGCGGCGGCGTGGGTCTGCAGGGCGCCGGGGCAGGTGTCGGCGCGGAGGCGGGGGGCGGCAGTCATGACGACCGCGAGGCTACGACGGCGTGCGGATCAGCGGCCGTCGAACGACATCCAGACCCGGCGCCGCTCGGCACGGCCGCGCACCCGCGCCATCGCCGCCACCCGACGGTGCTGGTCGGCCGTCGCGATGCGCTGCACCACCGCGATCTCCGCCCAGCGCATCGCCCGCTCCGCGGCCAGCTCCTCGGCGGTCCGGGGCAGCTCGTCGGCCGTGCCGTCGACGGCGTCGTCCGTCCCGCGCGGGCGGGCGTAGGGGCTGTCCGGCGGCAGGTTGCCGCTGACCCGGCCGTAGGTGCCGAGCAGCAGCAGGACCAGCCCCGCGCCGATGGAGAAGAAGACGTTGGCCAGCCGGAAGGCCAGGACGTTCAGGCCGGTGTCCAGCACGGCCAGGTTGGCCAGCGCCGAGACGAGGAAGAGGACGCCGACCACGATCATCACCGTCGAGGCGATCCGCGGACCGCGCACCGCCGCCCCGATCAGCACGACCGCGGTGACCACCGAGATCGTCGAGAGCAGGCCGTTGGAGGACAGCCCGAGGACCGGCTCCCCCTCGGTCGAGAAGTACTCCAGGCCCCCGGCGAAGCCGAGCAGCCCGAACACGAGGATCACCAGCGCCACGACGACGGCGCCCAACCGGTGGACGGCGAGGACGCGCTCCCGGGGTGCGACGGGCGTCAGGTGGCGGCGGAGGGCGAGGGACATGGGCGGGCTCCCTGGACGAGGACGGTCTGCCCCTCCTTCCACCGGGGCGGGCCCCCCGGATGCACCGTGGGAAGGCGCGGCCGGCCGGAGCTGTTCCCACCGTCGTGACGACGCCCTTCGAGCTGGACCTGCACTCCGAGTACCTGCGCGCCGACCTGTTCCTGGCGATGGGGCAGCCGACCGAGGCCGCCCGCATCCTGACCGCGGTGGTCGAGGCCGAGCCGGCGAACCAGGCCGCCCTCGAGCTGCTGGCGCGGGCCTACTTCGGATCCGCCCAGCTGGGCCGCGCCGAGGAGACCCTCACCCGGCTGGTGGAGCTGGCGCCGGCCAACGGCTGGGCCCGCCGGGCGCTGGCCCGCACCCTCGAGCGGCAGAGCCGCGCCGAGGAGGCCGCCGTCCACCACCGGATGGCCGACGCCCTCGGCGCCGACTGAGCTCAGCCCCTCCGGGTCGCCAGGGCCGTGGCGGCCGCACCGACCGCGGCGACCAGCAGGAAGCCGACCGTGATGCCGGTCCCCGGATCGGCGTCCAGGCCGGTCGCCAGCGAGTAGCTGCCCGCGCCGAGCAGCGAGCCCACGACGACCGCCGCCGTCTCGGCGAACGCGACGGCCCCGGCGACCGCGGCGACCCGCTCGGGGTCGAGGTCGTCGAAGGCCTGCGCCGACATCTGCGCGTAGGCGAGCCCGATGCCGAAGCCGGCGACGCCCCAGGCCGCGACGGCGAGGACCAGCGCCGCCGTCGGCCCGAGCAGCCCGGTCTGCGCCAGCGCCTCGGCGAGCAGCCCCAGGACCACCAGGAGCGTTCCCACGGTGCTCCGGTCGGGCCGGCGGCCGGCCGGCGCCGGGGGCAGCAGACCGGTGACCGACCACGCCACGAGCCCCGCGCCGAGCGCGACGGCGCCGGCGACCACGCCGCGCCCCAGCCCCTCGACGACGGCGACCGGGATCAGGCCGTCGCCGCCGAAGAACGCCGTGATGAGCCCGGCGAAGGAGAGGACGACGGCCGTCCGCCGCCGGCTGTCGGCGGTGGCCCGGGTGAGCACGCGCACGCCGGCGACGGCGGCCAGCAGCAGGCCCCCGGCCAGCAGCGGCACGCCCCAGCCGCCCCGCGTGGTCGCCGCCGAGGCCACCGCCAGGCCGGCCGCGACGAGCAGACCCGTGCCGAGGGAGGTCTCCCGCCGGCCGGACGGCGCGGGGATCAGCCCGGCGTCCCGGCCGATGAGCACCCGGGCCACCACGACCACCAGGACCGGCCAGGCCATCGCCCAGCGCCAGCCGGCCCACACCGCGATCGCCGCGTTCGCGGCCGGGCCGGCCAGCGAGGGCAGCAGCCACACCAGGGCGAACAGGGAGAGCACCCGGGGGCGGACGTCGTCCTCGAACAGCCCCCCGATCGCGCTGAGCCCGAACGCGGCGAGCAGGCCGCCGGCGAGGCCCCGCAGGATGCCGCCGGCGAGCAGCCAGCCCATCGCCGGCGCCGTCGCGGACACGGCGACGCCGGCGACGTAGAGGACCGTCGCGAGCACCAGGTTCTGCCGCGGTGGCAGCCGCGCCGTCACGCCGGGCCCGGCCGCCAGGACGACGATGCCGGTCAGGAAACCGGCGGACAGCGTCGCCCCGTAGAGCGCCCCGCCGTCGAGCTCGCGCGCCGCCAGCGGCAGCACCGTCGCGTACGCGATGCCCTGGACGGCCGCGGCGAACTCGGCCAGCAGGAGGGCGGCCAGCAGCCGTCCGCGGCGGCCGGCGAAGACGGCGCGGAGGCTGGTCCTCGACGTCGTCCCCTGCGCGCGCACGGCGACACCATGCGGAACCGCACCGTCACGCGCAAGCAGGCGCCCTGCTAGGCGGCCTGTTCCGCCGCGATCGGGGACAGCCGGACCAGCGAGATCCGCCGGGACACCCCGGCCTGGTAGTCGTCGTAGGTCGGGCACTTGGCCATGAGCGCGTCCCACAGCCGCTGCCGGTCGGCCTCGGCCACCCGGGTCGTGACGACCTCGGTGCGCCGCCCGCCGATCTCCGTGGCGCCACGCGGGTCGGCCTGCAGGTTCAGCCACCACTGCGGCTCGTGGTCGATGCCGCCGTTGGAGGCGGCCACCACGAGGTCCTCGCCGTCCCGGACGTAGAGCAGCGGGGTGGTGAAGGTCCGGCCAGAGCTGCGCCCGGTGTGGGTCAGCAGGACGACGTCGCCGCCGCGGAACGTCCGGACCAGCCGTCCGCCGGAGCGCCGGTGCATCGCGACGTGCAGCTTCGCGGCGTACTTGGTGACGACCGTGAGGACCCGGTCCTTCCGTGTCATCGGGCACCCCCGAAGATCCGCGCCTCGCGGCGGCCGAACCGGCGGGCCATGACGCGGGCGAGCAGCACGAGGGCCGGGTTCGCCCCGGGCATGCGGCCCAGCGCCTCGGTCGGGCAGCCCGACGCGACCCAGCCGATCACGGCGGGGATCTCGCGCGCGGTGTAGTCCTTGGAGAAGACCTCCTCGTCCAGCCGCGTCCAGTCCTCCGGCGTGAGGTGCTGCTGCACCAGGGTCATCCCGTCGCTCTCCTCGTGGGCCAGGTGCGCCAGGAGGGCGTCACGCAGCTCGGCGGCGGTGCGGGCCAGGCGGTCGCGGGTGGCCTCGTCGCCGGCGCCGCCGGCCAGCGTGCGCAGGTCCGCGGTGACCGACGCCAGCAGCGGGTCGATGACGGCGTGCTCGGCCTCCAGGGCGTCGAGCACGGTCCGGTCGGCGCCCCGCTCGGCCAGCAGCGGCCACAGGCCGACGTCCTCACCGTGGTGGTGCTTGTGCAGCACGGTGGCGAAGAGTGCGAAGCGGCGCTCGATCCGCCGCCACCGGTCGCGGTCGGACGCCGGCACGGCGGGGGCGGCCTCGGCGAAGAGGTTCAGGTCCCGCCGGAAGGCGCGGTGCATCAGGTACATGCCGGCCAGGTCGACCGGGCCCTCCGGTGCGGCGTGCTGACCCTCGAGCATCAGCTGGGTCGGGTGGGCGGTGGCGGCGGTCACGACGACTCTCCTTTGAGTGGATCGGTGCTCTAACGAATGGCGCGATGCTAGAGTGAAACCGTGACGGCGGGCAAGAGGGTCTACAACTCGCCGCTGCGGGCCGAGCAGGCGCAGCGGACGCGGGCGGCCGTGCTCGACGCGGCGGGGCGCTGCTTCCTCGGCAAGGGCTACGCGGCGACGACGATGAAGGACGTCGCCGCGGAGGCCGGGGTGTCGGTGCAGACGGTCTTCGGTCAGGGCAGCAAGGCGTCGCTGCTGCTCGCCTGCGTCGACCGGGCGGTCGTGGGCGACGACGAGGAGGCGCCCCTGGCGCAGCGTGCGCTGTTCGTCCGTCTGGTCGAGGCGCCGGACCGCGCGGGCAAGCTGGCAGCGGCGCGGGAGCTGGCCCTGCGCTATGTGCCGCTGACCGTGCCGATGATCCGGGTGTTCGCGGACGCGGCGGCCGGCGACGCCGAGATCGCCGAGGCGTGGGCGGAGTACGAGCGCCGCCGCCTGCAGGACAACCGGGTGCTGATCGGGTCGTTCGAGCCGTGGCTGCGCCCGGGGCTCGACGTCGAGCGGGCCACCGAGATCTTCTGGGGCCTGTTCTCCCACGAGCCGGTGCAGAACCTGATGGGCGTGCGGGGCTGGAGCCTCGAGGAGTACGCCGACTTCCTGGTCGACGCGGTGGACCGCTTGCTGCTGGACTGAGCCCATGGCGAAGTACCTGCTCAACGAGGCCGGCGTCGCCCACGCGCGCGAACTCATCGCCGCCCGGCGGTACGTGCTGCGCAGCGAGTGGGGGCGGGTGCAGCCCACCGCCGAGGACGAGAACGCCTACCTCGCCAACCACTCGTGGGAGGAGTACGGGGCCTGGCACCTCGCGCTCACCGAGGGCGCCAACGACGAGACCAAGGCGCGCTACGGCTTCGTCTACGGCGACTTCCGCCGCGTGCACCGGATGGGCATCATCGCCTGCCACTACCGCGCGGCGGAGTGGGGGCACAAGGAGATCGAGCTGGCCGCCCACGACCTGCTGCAGCTGCTCGACGCCACCCGCGCCTGACGTGGCCGACGTCGTCGAGATCCCGCTCTCCGGTGGCGCGCAGAGCACCGGCATCGTCCGGGTGGGGGCGACGGTCCGGCGGCCGCGGCACGGCCGGTCGGACGTCGTGCAGGCGCTGCTGCGGCACCTGGCCGACACGGGGTTCACCGGTGCACCGCGTCCGCTCGGCTACGACGAGCGGGGCCGCCAGGTGGTCAGCTGGATCGACGGCCACGTACCGCACCACCTGCCGGCGCTGCTGACCGACGCCCAGCTGATCAGCGTCACCGCCCTGGTCCGCGCGTTCCACGACGCCTCGGCGAGCTTTCCCGGGCTGGCGGACGGCGACGTGATGTGCCACGGCGACCTCGGGCCGCACAACACCGTCTTCCGCGGCGACGAGGCGGTCGGGCTCATCGACTGGGACGGCGCCGTGCACGCCGCGCCGTGGATCGTCGACTTCGCCCATGCGGTGTGGTGCTGCGCGGACCTGACCGAGTCCGCCGTCCCCGTGGCCGACCAGGCGCGCCGGCTGCGGCTGATGTGCGCCGGCTATCCCGGGATGACGCCGCGCGAGGCCATCGAGGAGCTCACCGCCCGCTTCCGGCGCGCGCGGGCCGACCATGCCGCGAACGGGCGGATCGGTGCGGTGGCGGTGTTCGAGGACCTGCTCCGGTGGATGCGGCTGCACGGTCCACGGCTCGTAGCCGCAGCCGAGGCGGGCGGCCCGGGCCGGTAGCGTCGGCGCCCGATGAGCGCCTTCACCCTGCTGTCCACCAGCGACACCGACCTCCTCTCCGCGCGGGCGAGCGGCGCCGACTGGCGGCTGGGCAACCCGGTCCGGCTCGACGAGGCCGGCATCGCGGCGCTGGTCGAGGGGGCGGCGCTGGTCGTCGTCCGGCTGCTCGGCGTGCGGCGGCAGTTCGAGGAGCTGCTCGCGCCGCTGCTGGCCGGCCCGGCGCCGGTCGTCGTCCTGGGGGGCGAGCAGCTGCCGGACGCCGAGCTGATGGAGCTGTCGACGGTCCCGATGGGCGTCGCTACCGAGGCGCACGCCTACCTGGCGCAGGGCGGCCCGACGAACCTGGTGCAGCTGCACCGCTTCCTCTCCGACACGGTGCTGCTCACCGGCGAGGGGTTCGAGCCGCCGGCGGTCGCGCCGGACTGGGGCGTGCTGGACCGGGCTTCGGCCGGCGCCGGCCCGCGGATCGCCGTCCTCTACTACCGGGCGCACCACCTGGCGGGGAACACCGCCTTCGTCGAGGCGCTGTGCGCGGCGATCGAGGAGGCCGGCGGCTCGCCGCTGCCGGTGTTCGTGAGCTCGCTGCGGTCCGTTCCGGACGACCTGCTCGACACGCTGCGCACCGCCGACGCGCTCGTGGTGACCGTGCTCGCCGCCGGCGGCTCGCGGCCGGCCACGGCGCAGGCCGGCGGGGACGACGGCGCCTGGGACGTCGGCCAGCTGGCGTCGCTCGACGTCCCGGTGATCCAGGGGTTGTGCCTGACCCGCTCCCGCGAGGAGTGGCTGGCCGACGACGACGGGCTCTCGCCGCTCGACGTCGGCAACCAGGTCGCCATCCCGGAGTTCGACGGCCGGCTGATCAGCGTGCCGTTCTCCTTCAAGGAGACCGACGCCGACGGGCTGACCTCCTACGTCGCCGATGCCGAGCGGGCCGTGCGGGTGGCCGGGACGGCGGTGGCACACGCCCGTCTCCGGCACACCCCGCCCGCGGACCGGCGGATCGTCGTGATGCTGTCGGCCTACCCGACCAAGCACGCGCGGATCGGCAACGCAGTCGGCCTGGACACCCCGGCGTCCGTCGTCCGGCTGCTGGCCGCGATGCACGGCGAGGGCTACGACATCGGCCCGTTCTCCGGCCCGGACGCGCTGCCCGGCGTCGCCGACCTGGACGGCGACGCGCTGGTGCACGCGCTGATCGCCGCCGGGGGCCAGGACGCCGACTGGCTCACGTCCGAGCAGCTGGCCGGGAACCCGGTGCGGATACCGGCGGCCTCCTACCGCGCCTTCTTCGACACGCTGCCGGCCGACCTGCGCGACGCGATGACGCAGCACTGGGGCGAGCCGCCGGGCTCGCTGTTCGTGGACGGCGACGAGATCGTCTTCGCCGCGCTCCGGGCGGGCAACGTCGTGGTGATGGTGCAGCCGCCGCGCGGCTTCGGCGAGAACCCGATCGCGATCTACCACGACCCCGACCTGCCGCCGTCGCACCACTACCTGGCCGCCTACTGGTGGCTGCGGTCGGAGTTCGGCGCGCACGCGGTCGTGCACGTGGGCAAGCACGGGAACATGGAGTGGCTGCCCGGCAAGACGGTCGGCCTCTCCGCCTCCTGCGCGCCCGACGCGGCGATCGGCGACCTGCCGCTGGTCTACCCGTTCCTGGTCAACGACCCGGGGGAGGGCTCGCAGGCCAAGCGGCGGGCGCACGCCACGCTGGTCGACCACATGGTGCCGCCGATGGCGCGCGCCGACTCCTACGGCGACATCGCCCGGCTGGAGCAGCTGCTCGACGAGCACGCCAACGTCGCGGCGATGGACCCGGCGAAGCTGCCCGCGGTGCGGGCGCAGATCTGGACGCTGATCCAGGCGGCCAAGCTCGACCACGACCTGGGGCTCAACGAGCGGCCGGAGGACGACCACTTCGACGAGATGGTCCTGCACGTCGACGGGTGGTTGTGCGAGATCAAGGACTCCCAGATCCGCGACGGCCTGCACGTGCTCGGCGTGCCACCGACCGGCTCCGACCGGGTCGACCTGGTGCTCGCCATGCTGCGGGCGCGGCAGATCTGGGGCGGCTCGGTCGCGCTGCCGGGGCTGCGCGAGGCGCTGGGCCTGCCCGAGGGGGCGGATCGCGCCACCACCGACGCCGTCGAGGCGGCGGCGCACGCGCTGGTGGCGGGGATGGAGTCGGCCGGCTGGACGGCGTCCGCCGTGCCGTCCGTCATGGCCGAGGCGCTGGGCCGGGACGACGACGCCGTGGCCGCCGTCCTGCGCTTCGCCGTCGACGAGGTGGTGCCGCGGCTGGAGCGGACCACCGACGAGCTCTCCGCCGTCCTGCACGCCCTGTCCGGGGGATACATCCCGGCCGGGCCGTCCGGCTCGCCGCTGCGCGGGCTGGTCAACGTGCTGCCGACCGGCCGGAACTTCTACTCGGTCGACCCGCGCGCGATCCCGTCGCGGCTGGCGTGGGAGACCGGGCAGGCGATGGCCGAGTCGCTGGTCGACCGCTACCGCGCGGACACGGGTGCCTATCCGGCGTCCGTGGGGTTGTCGGTGTGGGGGACGTCGGCGATGCGGACCTCCGGCGACGACGTCGCCGAGGTGCTCGCGCTGCTCGGCGTCCGCCCGCTGTGGGACGACGCCTCGCGGCGGGTGACCGGGCTCGAGCCCATCCCGCTCGACGAACTCGGCCGGCCGCGGATCGACGTCACCGTGCGGATCAGCGGCTTCTTCCGCGACGCGTTCCCGCACGTGGTGACCATGCTGGACGACGCGGTCACCCTGATCGCGGAACTCGACGAGCCGGCTTCGGACAACCTCGTGAGGGCTCACGTGGACGCCGACCTCGCCGTCCACGGCGACCGGCGGCGGGCGACCACCCGCGTGTTCGGCTCCAAGCCGGGGGCGTACGGGGCGGGGATCCTGCCGCTGATCGACTCGCGGAACTGGCGCGGGGACGCCGACCTCGCCGAGGTGTACGCGGTGTGGGGCGGCTACGCCTACGGCCGCGACCTCGACGGCGTCGCGGCGCGCCCGGACATGGAGGCGGCCTACCGGCGGATCGCGGTGGCGGCGAAGAACGTCGACACCCGTGAGCACGACATCGCCGACTCCGACGACTACTTCCAGTACCACGGCGGGATGGTGGCGACCGTGCGCGCGCTCACCGGGACGGCGCCGGCCGCCTACATCGGCGACTCGACCCGCCCGGAGTCGGTGCGCACGCGCTCGCTGACCGAGGAGACGTCGCGGGTCTTCCGGGCGCGGGTGGTGAACCCGAAGTGGCTGGCCGCGATGCGCCGGCACGGCTACAAGGGCGCCTTCGAGCTCGCCGCGACGGTCGACTACCTGTTCGGCTACGACGCGACGACCGGCGTGGTCGACGACTGGATGTACGAGAAGCTCACGCAGACCTACGTCCTCGACCCGGAGAACCGGGAGTTCCTGGAGCGGGCCAACCCCTGGGCGCTGCACGGGATCGCCGAGCGGCTGCTCGAGGCGGCGGACCGTCGCATGTGGGCCGCGCCGGACCCGGCGCTCCTGGCCCAGCTGCAGCAGGCGTACCTGGACACCGAGGGCGACCTGGAGGGCGGCGAGACTCCCGCGGGTGCTCGCGCCTGAGTGCGGAGCGTGCCGCCACGCCGAAGAGTGTCGGCGGGGTGGCGTCCGGACCCGTTCCTTGGGCACCGGACGCCCATGGGACTCATGCAGAAGATCCTCGGTTCCGCCGACCCCGCGACCGGGCGCCGCACGTCTGCCGATCCGCGCATGAAGGGTGCCGGCCGGGGCCGCACCACGCGCGCGACCAGGGGCAAGGTCCCGCCCGGCCGCTCCACGCCGTCCGTCGGCTGGGGACTGCGCAGCAAGCGCCAGCCCCCGAAGTCCGGACTGCAGCGGCTGATCTCCTCGGTGACCGGCCGTCGCTGATTCGGCGGTACATGGCGCTCGTCATAGCGGTCTGTCACCCGATCGGGGCACCCTGTAATCGTGAGAAGCAAGTACATGACCGGCGCCAAGCGCATCGTGGCGGTCGGCGCCTCGTCCGCCGTGGGCGTGCGCGGTGACGACAAGCCCGCGGGCGTGGCCCACGCCGTGACCCGCCTGTTCCGCAAGGACGAGGACGTCGCCCTCTGCGGCACGAACGTGATCGCGCTGCCGCAGAGGGACTGGGCCGAGCCCACCGTCGGCGTGCTGCGCTGCCGGACCTGCGAGGAACTGGCCTCCTGAACCCGATCAGGTGAGGACGGCGGCGGCCACCAGCAGCGTGGCCGCCGCCGCCACCTCACCCATCGCCCCCATGACGTCGCCGGTGACCCCGCCGAGTCGGGTGGTCGCGCGTGCCCGCAGCAGCTCCGCGGCGAGCAGCCCGGCGACGGCGGCGGCGATCAGCATCGCGGCGTCGGCCGGCCCGCTGACCAGCCACTGGGCGGCGCCGGCCAGCGCGACCGCCGCCGCGATGCACCCGGCCAGCCAGCCGGGGGAGACCGTGCCGGCGACCGCACGGCCGAGCGAGGAGCCGGAGGCCGTCGGCGTTCCCGGCAGGCCGGTGCGCGCCATGGCCAGCCGCGCCGTGACGACGGCGGTGACCGGCGCCGCCCACTGACCGGGCAGCAGCACGGTCAGGCAGGCGACCTGCAGCAGCACCGTGAGCAGCACGGTGAGCACCCCGAACGGGCCGATGTCACTCTGGCGCATCACCTCCAGCGCGCGCTCCCGGCCGCGCAGCGGGCCCAGCCCGTCGGCGGTGTCGGCGAGGCCGTCCAGGTGCAGTCCGCGCGTCAGAGCGGCGAGGACGGCGACGGTCAGGACCGCCCCGGCGAAGGGCGAGACCAGCCGTGCGCCGAGGACGCCGATCCCCGTGGCGACCGCCCCGAGGACCAGCCCCACCAGGGGCGCCCACGGCAGCACGCCGCGGGTGCTCGCCGCTGCTCCGGCCGGCACCCGCAGCACGGTCAGCAGCGCGGCGGACTCCAGCGGGCCGGTCCACCTCATCGCAGCCGCTGCGGCAGGCCGGCCACGACGAACCAGACCTCGTCCGCGGTGCCGGCCAGCCGCTGGTTGACCTCGCCCAGCGTGTCGCGGAACAGCCGGCCCGACCGCGTCTCGGGCACGACGCCGAGTCCCACCTCGTCGCTGACCGCCACCACGTGCGCCGGTGTCATCGCCCACGCGTTGACCAGCGCGTCGCAGCGGCCGGCCAGCCGGTCGAGCGCGCCGGGCTCGTCGGCCCAGACCCCGGTCTCGTCCATCAGCGCCGCGACCCAGGTGGTCACGCTGTCGACCAGGATCGTGCCGCCGCGCAGCAACTCGGAGGGGGCGGTCGTCTCGACCGTCGTCCAGCCGGCCGGACGGCGGGCGCGGTGCGCGGCGACCCGCGCGGCCCAGTCGGCGTCGTCGTCCGCGCGGACCGAGGTGGCCAGGTAGGTGACGTCGGGCACGCCGGTGAGCAGCGACTCGGCGTGCGCCGACTTGCCCGACCGGCTGCCGCCGAGGACCAGGACCCTGCTCACAACCCCAGCCTGGTGACCGTGCCGTTGTGCGGGGTGACCGCCGGCATCGCCTCCGGCCCGAGGCCGGCCGCGACCGCCTGGGCCGCGCGGATGGTGTCGCCGTGCGTGACCAGGGCGACGACCTCCGCGGGGGGCCGCTCCCGCAGATCGCGCAGGTAGTCCGCCACGCGGGCGTGCAGCGCGGCGAGGCTCTCGCCGCCCTCGGCCGACCAGTGCGGATCGGTCCAGTCGACGACGTCCCACAGTTCCCGCGACGGGCGGCCCTCGAGGACGCCGTAGCCCTGCTCGCGCAGCGCCGGCGTGGTGGTCACCGGCAGGCCGGTGGCCCGGGCGCAGTGCTCGGCGGTCTGCACGGCCCGGTGCAGGTCGCTGGAGATCAGGGCCCCGGGGCGCAGCGCCGCCAGCTCGCGTGCGGCGGCCGCCGCCTGCTGGTGCCCCAGCGCGGTCAGCGGCACGTGCGCCGTCTGCCCCTGCATCCGGCCGGCGGCGTTCCACTCGCTCTGCCCGTGGCGGACGAGCAGCAGGGTCAGCGGGCCGGTCATCGTGCTCGGAGCGTAGGCGAGGGCGCAGTGCAGGCGTGCGCCCGCGTTTCGTACCGTCGTCCCCGTGACCATCCCCGTCCGGCCCGGTGCCGCCCGGTCCGCCGACCGACCGAGCGGGCGGGACCCGCTGGCCCACCTGCTGGAGCTCCCTGGCGTGACGCAGGCCGCCGGCTCGGCGCGGACCGCGATCGACCGGCTGCTCGCGCACCGGCTCATGCGCAACCGCTCTGCCGAGGTCAGCACCGAGTCGGCGCTGCGCGGCGCCCGCGCCTCGGCCGCGCTCGACGGTGTGGACGTGCCGCTGGCGGAGCTGCGGGCCGGTGCGGTCGACGACCCGGTCGTGCAGGGCTCGCTGCGGGTCTCGGTCGCGCTGGGCTCGATGGTCGAGACGTGGCCGCGGGCGCCGGGGCAGGTGCTGGCGCGGCTGCACGTGCTCGCCGCCGCCGACCTCGTCGACCGTGCGGCCCTGGGCCGGCCCACCGCGCACGCCGGCCCGCGGCTGGCCGGGCTCTTCGGGCTGGTCACCGTGCAGACGACGGTTCCGGCGGTGCTGGTCGCCGCCCTCGTGCACGGCGAGCTGGCGGCGATGGCGCCGTTCGGTTCCGCCGACGGCGTCGTCGCCCGGGCCGCCGCCCGGCTGACCGGTATCACCCGAGGCCTGGACCCCAAGGCGGTGTCGGCGCCGGAGGTGGGCTTCGCCGAGCTCGGCCGTGAGGCCTACACCGCGGCCCTCGCCGGCTACGCGTCGGGTGAGCCCGACGGGCTGGCCGGCTGGCTGGTGCACTGCTGCCGGGCGACCGAGCACGGCGCGGTCGAGGGCCTGGCCATCGCCGAGGCGATCCTGCGCGGCTGAGGGATGCCATCGTCGGCCTCCGGCCGACACCGCGGCCAGGTGCCGTCGCGGCCACCGGCCGCCACTCCTCGGGACCGGCACACTGCAGGAATGCGGTACCTCGAGGTCGACGGGCTGGGCCCGGTCAGCCGGATCGGGCTGGGCACCTGGCAGTTCGGTTCCCGCGAGTGGGGCTACGGCGACAGCTACGCCGAGCGCGGCGCCACGGAGATCGTCCGCCGCGCCCGGGAACTCGGCGTGACGCTGTTCGACACCGCCGAGATCTACGCCTTCGGCCGCAGCGAGCGGATCCTCGGGGAGGCCCTCGCCGACGATCGCGGCGAGGTCGTCGTCGCCAGCAAGATCTTCCCGGTTGCGCCGTTCCCACCGGTGGTCCGGCAGCGGTGGGCGGGCAGCGCCCGGCGGCTGGGCCTGGACCGCATCCCGCTCTACCAGGTGCACCAGCCCAATCCACTGATCCGCGACTCGGTGACCATGCCGGGCATGCGGGACCTGCTCGACGCCGGCCGCATCGGCGCCGCGGGCGTCTCCAACTACTCGCTGGCGCGCTGGCGGGCGGCCGACGCGGCGCTCGGTAGGCCGGTGATCAGCAACCAGGTCCAGTTCTCGCTGGCCACCGCGCGGCCGCTCGACGACCTGGTGCCCTTCGCCGAGCGAGAGGGCCGCGTCGTCATCGCCTACAGCCCGCTGGCGCAGGGACTGCTCGGCGGCCGGTACTCCGCGGGCAACCGGCCGGGCGGCGTCCGGGCGGCCAACCCGCTCTTCGGCACCGAGAACCTCCGCCGGGCGCAGCCGCTGCTCGACGTCCTGCGCGAGGTGGCCGCGGCGCACGCGGCCAAGCCCGCGCAGATCGCGCTGGCGTGGCTGCTCGGCCTGCCGCGGGTCGTGGTGATCCCCGGCGCGTCGAGCGTCGAGCAGATGGAGTCCAACGCGGCCGCGGCCGACATCGCCCTGGCCGACGACGAGCAGGCCGCGCTGACCGCGGCCGCGCGGTCGTTCTCGCCTGTCTCGAGAGTCCGCTCGCTCGTCGACGGCGTCCGGGAGCGGCTGGGCGTCTGACCTCAGCGTGGGATGAGCGTGTAGCCGGTCTGCGCCGCGAGCGCGAGGGCCGGCCACGGCGCTGAACGCTGCCGTCAGGCGCCGCGGCGGCGCCAGCGGCCGGGCAGGGGACCCGGCTCCGCGGTCGGCGCCAGGTGCCGCAGCGCCCGGTGCCGGGCGTACCAGGCCAACCCGACCACGGCCGCCCCCACGCCCACCGCGGCGCCGGTCACGACCGGCGCGGGGGGCACCGAGAACCGGGCCCGCATCGACACCGGCCGGCTGAACTCCAGCACCGGCCAGCCGCGCTCGAGCGCCGCCCGGCGCAGGCCCTTGTCGGGGTTGACCGCGGTCGGGTGGCCGACGGCCGACAGCATCGGCAGATCGGTGATCGAGTCGCTGTAGGCGTAGCAGTCGGCCAGGTCGTAGCCGCCCTCGGCCGCGACGTCCCGCAGCGCCGCCGCCTTGTTCTCGCCGTAGGCGTAGAAGTCGATCTCGCCGGTGTAGCGGCCCTCCACGGTCACCATGCGGGTCGCCACGACGCGGTCGGCACCGAGGAGCGCGCCGATCGGCTCGACCACCTCCGCGCCGCTGCTCGAGACGATCACGATCTCCCGGCCCGCCGCCTTGTGCTCCTCGATCAGGTCGGCGGCCTCGGCGTAGATCAGCGGGTCGACGATGTCGTGCAGCGTCTCGCCCACGATGTCGTGCACCGTCGCGACGTCCCAGCCCGTGCAGAGGGCGGTGATCTGCGCCCGCAGGCGCTCCATCTGCTGGGCATCGGCGCCCTGCAGGGAGAAGACGAACTGCGCGTAGGCAGCCTTGAGGACGGCGCGGCGGTTGATCAGCCCACCGTGGAAGAACGGTCGTCCGAAGGCCAGGGTGCTGGACTTGGCGATGACCGTCTTGTCGAGGTCGAAGAACGCCGCAGCGCGGGTCACAAGGCACGACTGTAAGTGGATCCGCAGATTGTGACGTGGGTCGCGCGCCGTCCACACCCGAACGAGTCATCCACAGATCCCGGCGGCCGCTGGCAGATGTTGCCCGCACCGCCGTGGGGTGGATCCGTGCCCCTCGCCACGTCCCGTCCGTCCCCGCCCGTGTCCCGCTCCGCCCGGCCGCTCGTCGTGAGCGCCGACGAGGCGCTCGTCGACGACCTCCTGCGGCTGCTCGCCGCGGCCGGCGCCGAGGCCGAGCTCGCCACCGGCGGGCCGGCGCTGCGCCGCGCGCACCGCGTCGCCCCGCTGGTCCTGGTCGGCGCCGACGTCCTCCCCACCGCCGCCGTGCAGGCGCTGCCGCGGCGACCGGGAGTGGTGGTCGTCTCCCGTGCCGAGCTGCCCACCGCCGACTGGGCGACGGCGGTGGAGCTCGGCGCGGAGCGGGTGGCGCTGCTGCCGGCCGACGAGGCGTGGGTGCTGTCGCGGTGCGCGGCGGCGGTGCGCTCGCCAGTGGAGCGCGGCTGGCTGGTGGCCGTGGGCGGCAGCTGCGGCGGCGCGGGCGCCAGCACGGTCGCGGCCGCTCTGGCCCTGGCCGCGGCGCCCGGGTCCCTGCTCGTCGACGGCGACGCGGGCGGCGGTGGCCTCGACCTGCTGCTGGGCGCGGAGCACGCGGAAGGGCTGCGCTGGCCCGAGCTGACCGGGCTGCGCGGGCGGGTGGCCGGCGACGCCCTGCTCGCGTCACTGCCGGAGACGGACGGCGTGCACGTGCTCGCCGCCTCGCGGGACACGGTGGTTCCGCTGCCGTCGGAGGCGCTGACCGCGGTCGCCCTCGCCGGCCGTGCGGCCGGCGCGCCCGTCGTCGTCGACCTGCCGCGCGGCGATCCGGCCCTCGCCGAGGCGGTGCTGGCCGAGGCCGACCTCGCGGTCCTCGTCGTCCCCGCGCGGCTGCGCGCGGCGTCGGCCGCCCGGCTGCTGCTGGCGCCCAGGGCGCCGTGGTCCGCGGCGGTCGTGGTGGTGCGGCCGGTGCCCGGCGGCCTGTCCCGCGAGGACGTCGCCGACGCCATCGGCCGCCCGGTGCTCGCCGAGCTCGGCCACGACCGGGCGGCCGTGCCGCGGGGGGAACGGGGTGAGCCGCCGCTGGTGTCGGCACGCGCGCCGCTCGGTGTCCTGGCCCGGCGGCTGCTGGCGCAGCTGCCCCGCCGCGGGGAGGTGGTGGCGTGACGGGGCTGCCGCTGCTCGAGCGGGTCCGGGCCCGCTTGGCGACCGAGGCGGGGATCCCGACGCGGGCCGCCGTCGCCGCGCTGGTGCACGAGGAGGCCGCGGGCCTGCTCGGTGAGGACGACGTGCTGCGCGCGGTCCGGGACGCGGTGGACGAGCTGGCCGGCGCCGGGCCGCTGGAGCCGCTGCTCCGGCTGCCCGGGGTCACCGACGTGCTGGTCAACGGGCCCGACGAGGTCTGGCTCGACCGCGGCGCCGGGCTGGAGCGCGCCCCGCTGCGGTTCCCGGACGACGCCGCCGTCCGCCGGCTCGCCGTCCGGCTGGCGGCCGCGGCCGGGCGCCGGCTCGACGACGCGGCGCCGTGGGTGGACGCCGGCCTGCCCGACGGCACGCGGTTGCACGCCGTCCTGCCCCCGGTCTCGGGCAGCGGCACCTGCCTGTCGCTGCGGGTGCTCCGCCGGGCGACGCCGGACCTCGCCGCGCTCGCCGGGGCGGGGGCGTTCCCGGCCGGGAGCGAGCGGCTGCTGCGCGCGCTGGTCGCCCGGCGGCATGCCTTCCTGGTCACCGGGGGCACCGGCGCCGGGAAGACGACCCTGCTCTCCGCGCTGCTCGGCCTGGTGGACCCGGCGGAGCGGATGGTGCTCTGCGAGGACGCGGCCGAGCTCAGCCCGGCCCATCCGCACGTCGTCCGCCTGCTCAGCCGGCCGCCCAACGTCGAGGGCGCAGGCCTGGTGACGCTGCGCGACCTGGTCCGGCAGGCGCTGCGCATGCGCCCGGACCGGCTGGTGGTCGGTGAGGTCAGGGGCGCGGAGGTGACCGACCTGCTGGCCGCCCTGAACACCGGCCACGACGGCGGCTGCGGCACGCTGCACGCCAACCGGCCGGCCGAGGTCCCGGCCCGGCTGGAGGCCCTGGGCGTGGCGGCGGGGCTGGACCGGGCGGCCGTGCACAGCCAGGCCGCGGCCGGGCTGTCGGTCGTCGTGCACGTCCGGCGGACGCCGGCCGGCCGGCGGGTGGACGAGATCGGCCTGGTCCGCCGCGCCGGCGACCGGGTGGTCGTCGAGCCGGGCTGGCGCGCCGACGGCAGCGCGTGCCCTGCCGGGGAGGCGCTGCGCATCCTGCTGTCCGAGGACGGCGACCGGTGACCGCCGCCCTGCTCTGCCTGGCCGCGGGGATCCTCGCGTGGCCCGAGCCCGCGGCCCTGCGCCGGGCGCGGCTGTCCCCGGTCCGGCGCCGTCTGCCCACGCCGCCGGCGCTCGGTCCCGTGGGCGGGCCGGCGCTCGCGGCCGGTGCCGCAGCGGCCCTCGCGGCCGCGGCGAGCACCCCGCTGGTCGCCGTCCTGGCCGCCTGCTGCGCCGGACTGGCGGCCCGAGCCTGGGGAGGCCGCCGGCGGGGTGCCCGGGAGGACGCCCGCGCGGGCGCGGTGACGGAGTTGCTCGGGGTGCTCGCTGCGGAGCTGCGCAGCGGGATGCCGCCGGAGATCGCCGCGGCGGCGGCCGCCCGCTCCGGCGGGGACGAGGAGCTGGGCCGCGCGCTGCTGCGCACGGTGCGGGCGACCGACCCTCCGACCGCCCGCCCCCGCGCCGGCCCGGTGGACGAGGCGCTGGACCGGCTGGCGGCGGCCGTCCGGCTCAGCGCACGGACCGGTGCCTCGCTGGCCGACGTCGTCACGGCGGTGGAGGACGACCTGCGTGCCCGGCAGCGGCACCGCCTCGAGCTGCGCTCGGCGGTCGCGGCCCCGCGGGCGAGCGCCGCGCTGCTGGCGGGACTACCGGTGGTCGGCCTCGCCATGGGCAGCGGTGTCGGCGCCGACCCCTGGCACGTGCTGACGGCGACCGCGACGGGGCAGGTCCTGCTCGTCGCCGGCGTGGGCCTGGAGATCGCCGGCGTGACGTGGTCGCGCCGGCTCGTGGCGCGGGCGACGCGGGGCGCCGCGCCGGCCGGCCGATGAGCGGGAGCTGGCCGGCGCTGCTCGCGCTGGCCGCCGCGGTGGCCGTGTGGTCGCCGGCCGGAGCGCGGACCGCCGCGCGGGTGCGGGCCCTGGCGGCGGTGGCGCCGCGGGGGAGAAGGCCCGGCCGTGTGCCGGCGGCCGGTGCGCCCTGGCAGCGCCGGCTGCTCGCGGGTGCCGCGGGCTGCGCCGTGGGCCTGCTGGTCGGCGGGACGGCCGGTGCGGTGGCCGCTGTCGTGGTCGGGCTCGCCGGCGAGCGCGTGCTGCGCGGGGACCGTGCCGAGGACCGGAACCGCGGGCCCGCGCTCGAGCGGGAGCTGCCCGCCGCCGCGGACCTGCTCGCGGTCTGCCTCGCCGCCGGGATGCCGGTGTCCGCAGCGGTGGGCGCCGTGGCCGAGGCCGTCGGGGAGCCGCTGGCCGGGGTGCTGCGCGGTGTCACCGGGCTCTACCGGCTGGGTGCGGAGCCGCGACGTGCCTGGTCCGGCGTCCCGGCCGAGGTGGTGCCGCTCGGCAGGGTGCTGGTGCGGGCGGGGGAGTCCGGGTCGGCGGTCGGGTCCGCGCTGCGGGCTCTCGCGGCCGACGGGCGGGCCGTCGCCCGCGGCCGGATCGAGGCCGACGTCCGCAGGGCGGGCGTGTGGGTGCTGGCGCCGCTGGGCCTGTGCTTCCTGCCGGCGTTCGTCTGCCTCGGCGTGGTGCCCCTGGTCCTCGGGATCGCCGGGCAGGTGTTCCGGTGACCCGGCCGTCCACAGCCGGTGGCGCCCTCCACAGATCCCCGCGGGCGCTGGGGCGGCGGCTCCCGGATCGCCAGGGTCGGGAGCACGGCCCGGAAGGCGGGCCCCGACCGAGGAGCAGCCGTGGAACAGACCCGATCCGCACCCGTCCGCAGGTTCGGCCGTGCGCTCGCCCGGCGGTGGGCGCGCGTCCGTGCCACCGGGGAGGCGGGCATGAGCACCGCCGAGTACGCCGTGGGCACCGTCGCCGCCTGTGCCTTCGCGGCGGTGCTGTACCGCGTCGTCACCGGTGGCTCGATCGTCGACGCGCTCGGCCGCCTGGTCGAGTCGGCGCTGGCCACGCTGTCCTGACCGTGGCCGGTCGACTGGCCCGGCTGCGCAGGGAGCGGGGAATGGTGACCGCGGAGACCGCGGTCGTCCTCCCGGTCCTGCTGCTCGTGCTCGCCGGGGCGGTCGCGGCGGTGACCGTCGTCGGGGCCCAGCTGCGCTGCGTCGACGCCGCGCGCGAGGCCGCGCGGGCCGCGGCGCGGGGTGAGCCGGCCGCCGTGGTGGCGTCACTGGTGGCCGAGGCGGCGCCCGACGGCGCCCTCGTCGACGTGGGCGGCACCGGGGACGCCGTCCGGGTCACCGTGTCGGCCGACGTCGCGCCGCTCGGGCCGGTCCCGCTGCGCATCGGCGTGCGCGCCGACGCGGTGGCCCAGCGCGAACCCGGCACGGAGTCGGGGCCATGAGGGCTCGCGGTGACAGCGAACGGGGGTCGGCGACGGTGTGGGTGCTCGCGCTGGCGGGCGTGCTCGCCGCAGTGGGCCTCGCCGCGGTCCTCGTCGGCGCCGCGGTGACCGCCCGCCACCGGGCCGGGACCGCGGCCGACCTGGCGGCCCTCGCTGCGGCGCTGGTGGCGGCCGGCGGCGAGCCGGTCGCCTGCGCCGCCGCCGCCCGCGCCGCCGCGGCCAACGGTGCCGAACTGACCTCCTGCACCGTCGGCGGCGGTGCCGTCGTCGAGCTCACCGTCGCCGTGCCGGTGCGCCTCGGGCCGCTCGGGCAGTTCCGCGCGACCGGGCGGGCTCGCGCCGGGCCGGTGGGCGCGCGGTGAGCGGCGCGGGCTCAGAAGACCAGTTCGTCCTCGTCCTCGACGTCGGAGCCGGCCCCGGGGGAGCCGGGCGCGGTCCCGGTGTCGTCCGGAGGCTGCCGCTCGGCGGTCGCCAGCTCGTCCAGGACGACGTCGAGCACCCGCACCGCCCCGGTCTTGTCCAGCGGGTCGTTGCCGTTGCCGCATTTGGGCGACTGCACGCAGGAGGGGCAGCCGCTCTCGCACTCGCAGGTGGCCACCGTCGCCCGCGTGGCCTGCAGCCAGCCGCGCAGGACGGCGTATCCGCGCTCGGAGAAGCCGGCCCCGCCCGGATGCCCGTCATAGACGAAGATCGTCGCCGCCCCGGTGTCCGGGTGCAGCGCGGTCGACAGCCCGCCGAGGTCCCAGCGGTCGCAGGTGGCCAGCAGCGGCAGGATGCCGATCGCCGCGTGCTCGGCCGCGTGCAGCGAGCCGGGCAGCGCGATCTCGTCCACCTCGGCCCGCTGCACCGCGCGGGAGTCGAGGGTGAACCAGACGGCTCGGGTGCGCAGCTGGCGCGGCGGCAGGTCCAGCGGGAACTCGGCCAGCACCTCGCCGGTCCCGAGCCGCCGGCGCTGGTAGGCCACGACCTGGTTGGTCACGTCGACCACGCCGGTGTGCGCGGTGACCGTGCCCAGCGCACGGGTGCGCTCGGTGCTCACCACGGACAGGTCTGTGACGTCGCGCGCCACAGTCGTCCACTCGGGGCTCTCGGCGTGGACGACGGCGATTGCCTCCTCCACGTCGAGCTCGTCCACCACGTAGGTCTCGCCGCGGTGCACGTAGAGCGCGCCGGTGTGCACGGTCGAGTGGGCCGCGTCGCCGTCCACGGTGCCCAGCAGGCGCCCCGTGCCGGCCTCGATGATCGACACCGGTTCCAGGCCGCTGCCGCGGATGTCGACGTCGGGTCGTCCCCGGCCGGCCCAGTACCAGCCGGTCGGCCGCCGCCGCAACGCTCCCGCAGCCACCAGCGCCTCGAGCTGCGCCTCGGCCGCGGGGCCGCCGAAGTCGGCCAGGTCCGCAGGAGTCAGCGGCAGCTCCGCCGCGGCGCAGCACAGCTGGGGCCCGAGCACGTAGGGGTTGCTCGGATCGGTGACCGTGGCCTCGATCGGCCGGCCGAACACCGCGCGCGGGTGGTGGGCCAGGTAGTGGTCGAGCGGGTCGTCGCGGGCGACGAAGACGACCAGCGACTCCCGCTGCGCGCGTCCCGCCCGCCCGGCCTGCTGCCACATCGACGCGAGCGTGCCGGGATAGCCGGCGAGCACCACCGCGTCCAGGCCGGCGATGTCGATGCCGAGCTCGAGGGCATTGGTCGTGGCCACGCCCAGCAGCTCGCCGGAGGAGAGCAGCCGCTCCAGCTCACGCCGCTCCTCGGGCAGGTAGCCGCCGCGGTAGGAGTCGACCCGGCGGACCAGGTCGGCCCGGCCGCGGTCGGCCAGCAGCCGGCGGGCCTGGTCGGCCACCGACTCGGCGCCGCGCCGCGAGCGGACGAAGGCCAGCGTCCGGGCGCCCTGCTCCACCAGGTCGGCCAGCAGGGTCGCGGCGTCGGCGGCGGCGGACCGGCGCAGCGGAGCTCCGTGCTCGCCGGTCCGCTCGGTGAGCGGCGGCTCCCACAGCGCGAAGGTCGCGCCCGGCCGCGGCGAGCCGTCGGCGGTGACCGCCGCGACCGGTGCGCCGACCAGCCGGGTCGCCGCCTGCGCCGGGTCGGCCACGGTCGCCGACGCGAGCACGAACACCGGCTCGGTGCCGTAGCGGCGGCAGACCCGCCGCAGCCGGCGCAGCACATGGCCGACGTGCGAGCCGAACACGCCGCGGTAGGCGTGGCACTCGTCGACGACGACGTAGGCGAGCCGCCGCAGCGTGCTCGACCACTTCTGGTGGGCCGGCAGGATCCCGCGGTGCAGCATGTCCGGGTTGGTGACGATCCAGCGCGAGTGCCGCCGGACCCAGTCCCTCTCCTCGGCGGGTGTGTCGCCGTCGTAGGCCGCCGGCCGCACCGACGGGTCGGCCAAGGCGGCCACCGACCCCAGCTGGTCGCGGGCCAGCGCCTTGGTGGGCGCCAGGTACAGCACGCAAGCGCGAGGGTCGGCGGCCAGCCGGGCCAGAGCCGGCAGCTGGTAGGCCAGCGACTTGCCGGACGCCGTCCCGGTGGCGACCACCACGTGGGTGCCCTCCCACGCCAGCTGGGCGGCCTCGACCTGGTGGCGCCACGGGGACGGGACGCCACGCTCGGCCAGCCGGGCGCGCAGGCCCGCGTCCACCCAGTCGGGCCAGGGCCGGGAGTCGCTCCGCCGCATGGGGAGCCGGTGCACGTACGTGACGGGTCGTTCGTCCTCGGAGGTGCCGGCCAGGAGGCTCGCCAGCAGGTCCGCCCCGGGAAGAACCGGGTCCGCGCCGGGAGGGGGAGCCGGGCGGACCGGGTGGAGCGTGGTCACGCCTCCACTGTCACACCCGTATGCGACATCCGGGCACCCACAGATGACACAGATGTGATGAAGGCAACAGATCGTCGCAGGTTCCGGTACAGCCTGTGACCTCGCTTACAATCGCGCGGCGTCCCTTGGTCGACGGAGCCCTCCGGCGCGCCCCGGGCGTGACCTCGCCGTCCCGGCGTGCGGGCCGGGCGGCTGCCGACCGCTGGGAGGAACCACATGCCCGACAGTGCACTGTCCGGCGGGGACATGGTGCTGGTCGCCGTCGTCCTCGTCGTCGCCCTGGCCGCGCTCGGCTTCGCCGGCTTCCTGGTACGGGCGGTCCTCGCCGCCGACCAGGGCACGCAGACGATGCGCGACATCGCCCGGGCGGTGCAGGAGGGCGCCGCGGCATACCTGCGACGGCAGTTCAGGACGCTGGGCGTCTTCGCCGTCATCGTCTTCCTGCTGCTCATCGCCCTGCCCGTGTCCGAGGGCGGCTGGGGCACCCGCCTCGGCCGGGCCGTCTTCTTCCTGGTCGGTGCCCTCTTCTCCGCGATGGTCGGCTTCATCGGCATGACCCTGGCCACCCGCGGCAACGTCCGTGTCGCGGCCGCCGCGCGTTCCGGCGGCTACCGCCCGGCCTTCCGCATCGCCTATCGCACGGGTGGCGTCGTCGGCATGATCACCGTCGGCCTCGGCCTCTTCGGCGCCGCGCTCGCGCTGCTGCTGTTCGACGAGACCGCCCCTGTCGTCCTCGAGGGCTTCGGCTTCGGCGGCGCGCTGCTGGCGATGTTCATGCGCGTGGGCGGCGGCATCTTCACCAAGGCCGCCGACGTCGGCGCCGACCTCGTCGGCAAGGTCGAGGCCGGCATCCCCGAGGACGACCCGCGCAACGCCGCGACCATCGCCGACAACGTGGGCGACAACGTCGGCGACTGCGCCGGCATGGCCGCCGACCTGTTCGAGTCCTACGCGGTGACCCTGGTGGCCGCGCTGATCCTCGGCCAGGTCTTCTTCGGCGCCGTCGGCATGGTCTTCCCGCTCACCGTCGCCGCCATCGGCGTGGTGGCCTCCGTGGTCGGCATCCTCGCCAGCAACCCCGGCAAGGCCGACCGCAACGGCCTGGCGCCGATCAACCGCGGCTTCTTCACCTCCGCCGTCGTCTCCCTGCTGCTGGTCGCGGCCGCCGCCTTCACGGTGCTGCCCAGCGTCTCCGAGGCGCAGGACCTCGCCGTCAGCCCGCAGGTCCTGGGCTTCCTCGCGGTGCTCACCGGCATCGTCCTGGCCGTCGCGATCCAGATGCTCACCGGCTACTTCACCGAGACCAGCCGCAAGCCGGTCCGCGACGTCGCGCAGAGCTCCCTCACCGGCCCGGCCACGGTGATCCTCTCGGGCATCTCGCTGGGCCTGGAGTCGGCGGTCTACGCCGCGCTGCTCATCGGCGGCGCGGTCTACGTCGCCTTCCTGATCGGCGGCGGCGCCGCGCTCTACGCGGTCGCACTGGCCGGCTGCGGCCTGCTCACCACGGCCGGCGTCATCGTCTCGATGGACACCTTCGGGCCGGTCAGCGACAACGCGCAGGGCATCGCCGAGATGTCGGGCGACCTCGACGAGGAGGGTGCGCGCACGCTCACCGACCTCGACGCGGTGGGCAACACCACCAAGGCGATCACCAAGGGCATCGCGATCGCGACGGCCGTGCTCGCCGCCACCGCGCTCTTCGGCTCCTACAACGCGCAGATCCGCACCGCGCTGGCCGAGGCCGGCAGCTCGATCGGCGACGCCTTCAGCCTCGTCACACCGAAGAACGTGGTGGGCGCGATCGTCGGCGCCGCGGTGGTGTTCCTCTTCTCCGGGCTGGCGATCAATGCCGTCTCGCGCGCGGCGGGCCGGGTGGTCTTCGAGGTGAGGGAGCAGTTCCGGACCCGGCCCGGGATCATGGACTACAGCGAGCGGCCGGACTACTCCGCGGTGGTCGACATCTGCACCAAGGACTCGCTGCGCGAGCTGGCCACCCCCGGCCTCCTGGCCGTCATGGCGCCGGTCGCGGTCGGCTTCGGGCTCGGCTTCGGCCCGCTGGCGGCCTACCTCGTGGGTGCCATCGCGGCCGGCACGCTCATGGCGGTGTTCCTCGCCAACTCCGGCGGCGCCTGGGACAACGCCAAGAAGATGGTCGAGGACGGCGCGCACGGCGGGAAGGGCAGCGAGGCCCACGCGGCCACGGTCATCGGCGACACCGTCGGCGACCCGTTCAAGGACACCGCCGGCCCCGCGATCAACCCGCTGATCAAGGTCATGAACCTGGTGGCGCTGCTCATCGCGCCCGCGGTCGTGGGCTTGTCGGTGGGCGACGACGCCAACACCGCGGTGCGGACGGTCATCGCCCTCGTCGCGGTGGCGGTCATCATCGGCGCGGTCGTCGTCTCCAAGCGGCGGTCCGTGGTCGTCGGCGGGGCCCCGAGCTCGAACCAGGAGTCGCTGACCGCCTCCGCTCCCTGATCGCCACCCGCTGATCCGCACACCGGGATCCTCCGGCCGGCACCGCGCCGGCCGAGGGTCCCGGTGTCGGTTGTGGACGCCGTCGTCCGATGTGGACGGCGGCCCTCTCGCCGTCCCCGCCCGCTCCTAGCGTCCGCCGCCGTCGGTCCCGCCGAGGACCGCCGACCGACGCCGGGAGGCATGGATGTCCGCGCTCATCTCCGTCCAGCTCGACCACGTGGCGGCGCTCGCCGCCGAGCTCGCCGCCCTGTCCGTGACCCTGTCGGAGGAGGCGCCGCTCTGCACGTCCTCCGCCCGCTCGCTGTCCGCGGCCCTGGGCGGCCGGGACGGCGAGCGGATCGGCGACGCCGGGCACGGCTGGGCCGGGCTGCTCGGCGTCCTGGCGGAGCGGACCGACGCGGTCGCCACCACGCTGTCCCGGGCCGTGATCGCCTACCGGGAGGCCGACACCGCGCTCGCCCAGCGCGTCGGTCCCGGCCCGGTCGGCGCGACCGCAATCGCCCGATGACCGCCACGTCGCTGTCCGCCCTGGCGGCCTGGGACGTCGCCCTCCTGCGCAGCGCGATCAGCACGCTCGACGGCGTCGCGGACCGGCTGCCCGCCTGGCGGGCCCACGTCGAGACGGTGGGCCGGGACCTGGAGACGGCGAGGGTCTGGTCCGGGCCGGCCGCCCGCACCGCGGCCGGCGCGGTGCTCGAGCTGTCCGCGGTCACCACGGCCGTGTCCTCGGCCCTGGGCGAGTCCCTCGCGGCGTTCGGGCTCGTGCTCGGGGCCGCCGAGGCCGCCCAGGACGCGGCGGCCACCGCCCTCGCCCTGGCCGCCGCCGAGCAGGTGCCGCTCGACGACGACGGCACTGTCGTGGCGCCGCAGCTCACCCCGGCCATGGCGCCGGACCAGGCCGCCGCCGTGGCCCAGCGCGCGGTGATCGTGGCCCGCGTGGGCGCACTGGCCGCACGGGCGATGGAGGCGGCGGCGGCCGTGGCCGTCGCGGCGGAGGACGCCGATCGCGCTCTGCTGCCCGCCGGCGCCGTCCACGCCCGGCCGCCGGCCGACTTCGCCGACCTCGCGGGCCGCGTCCCCGACGCCGTCGTGGTCCCGGTGGTGCCGGTCGGGCGCGCGCCGGAAAACGTCGCGCGCTGGTGGGCCGCGCTCTCGGCAGCAGACCAGCGCGCCGCGATCGCCTCCGCACCCGATCTCGTGGGCGCCCTCGACGGCGTCCCCGCCTGGGCGCGGGACCGGGCGAACCGGCTCCTGCTCGCCTCCGCGCTCGACGCCGGCAGCGCGCTGGCCACCGTGGTCACCGACGAGATCGCGCGCCAGGAGCAGGCCGGCCGGAGCGTCCAGCTGTGGACCTTCGACCCGGACGCGGACCTGGTGGCGCTGGCCGTGGGCGATCTCGACACCGCCGGCGCGGTCAGCGTGCTGGTGCCCGGCATCCGCACCACGCCCGAGGACGACCTCACCGGGCAGGTGGCGCACGCCCGCGACCTCGCCGCCGAGGCCGAGGCGGCGGCGCCGGGGCTGGCGGTCGCGGCCATGGCGTGGATCGGCTACCGGACGCCGCAGGGCCTGCCCTCGATCCTCACGCGGGGCGACGCCCGGCGCGGCGGCGCGGCCCTGGACCGGGCGCTCGACGGGCTCGACGCGGCCCGGCAGGCGCTGGCGGCAGCCGACCCGCGGACGACGGTGGTCGCGCACAGCTACGGCACCGTGGTCGTCGACGAGGCCGCCGGGGCGGAGGGGGAGCTCGCGGCCGACGCCGTCGTCCTGCTCGGCAGCCCGGGGCTCAGCCGCAACGCCGGCCGCCTGGAGGTGGCGCAGGTCTATGGAGCCGCCTCCCCGGCCGATCCGATCTCGTGGTCGGGCTACTACGGGCAGAACACGTGGGCCGAGGAGTTCGGGGCGAGCGAGCTGCCGGTGGATCCCGGGACGGCGCACTGGGACTACTTCGACCGCGACCGGCCCACGCTCGGCGCCATGGGCGAGGTCGTGGCGGGCACGGGGCCGCGGTGAGCCGCCGGATGCGTCGTCCGCGCCGGCTCACCCCTTTCGGGAACAGGTCGCCGGAGGGATCGCTTCTGAGGGTGACGGCACGCCCACGATGTGTCCGCACCCGGCCGTTCGTCGGAGACGTGGCCTACCGTGGCCCGCCGAGGGGCGTACAGCGATGGCGTCCGCGACGTCGGCATGCCCGGCGCCCGCACCCCAGCACCACCGACAGGAGCACCGTGCCCAGCAGGACCGCGAAGAACGGCAGCAAGCCCGCGACCGGGACCGCCACCGGGTCGAGCACGCCCACCCGGCGGCGCTCCGCCGTGGCCGGGGGAAAGCCGCTGGTCATCGTGGAGTCCCCGACCAAGGCCGGCAAGATCGCCGGCTACCTGGGCAACGGTTACGTGGTCGAGGCCAGCGTCGGGCACATCCGCGACCTGCCGCGCAACGCCGCCGACGTGCCGGCCGAGCACAAGGGCGCCTCGTGGGCCCGGCTGGGCGTCGACGTCGACAACGCCTTCGAGCCGCTCTACGTCGTCAGCCCCGACCGCAAGCAGCAGGTCAGCCGGCTCCGGGCGCTGGTGAAGGACGCCAGTGAGGTCTACCTCGCGACGGACGAGGACCGCGAGGGCGAGGCCATCGCGTGGCACCTGGTGGACACCCTCAAGCCGCGGGTCCCGGTCCGCCGGATGGTGTTCCACGAGATCACCCCCGAGGCGATCGCCCGCGCCGTGGCCAACCCGCGCGACCTCGACACCGCCCTGGTCGATGCCCAGGAGACCCGGCGGATCCTCGACCGGCTCTACGGCTACGAGGTCTCGCCGGTGTTGTGGAAAAAGGTCCTGCCGAAGCTGTCGGCCGGCCGCGTCCAGTCGGTCGCGACCCGCATCGTGGTCGAGCGGGAGCGGGAGCGGATGAACTTCCACTCCGCCGACTACTGGTCGCTCGAGGGCACCTTCGCCGTCGCCGAGCAGCGCAGCGGCGCCGACGAGGGCGAGCCGACGACCATCCGCGCCCGGCTGGTGAGTGTGGACGACAGCCGCGTGGCCACCGGCCGCGACTTCGACCCGGCGACCGGCCGGGTCACCGGCGACGTCGTCCACCTCGACGAGGCCGGTGCCCGCGGCCTGGCCGCCCGGCTCGAGGGCCGTCAGGTCACCGTCAGCCGGGTCGACGAGAAGCCCTACCGCCGGCGCCCGTACGCGCCGTTCACCACCTCCACGCTGCAGATGGAGGCCGGGCGCAAGCTCGGCTGGTCCTCGGCGCAGGTGATGCGGGTCGCCCAGCGGCTGTACGAGAACGGCCACATCACCTACATGCGGACCGACTCGACCAACCTGTCGAACGAGGCGATCAACGCGGCCCGCACTCAGGCCCGGGAGCTCTACGGCGACGCCTACGTGCCCGCCGAGGCCCGCCGCTACGCGAAGAAGGCGAAGGGCGCCCAGGAGGCGCACGAGGCGATCCGCCCGGCCGGTGACCACTTCCGCACGCCCGGCCAGCTCGCCGGCCAGCTGGCCCGCGACGAGTTCCGCCTCTATGAGCTGATCTGGCAGCGCACCATCGCCTCGCAGATGGCCGACGCCGTCGGGCAGACCGTCAGCATCCGGCTGGCCGGCCGCAGCAGCACCGACGAGGCGGTCGAGTTCACCGCCAGCGGCCGCACCATCACCTTCCCGGGCTTCCTCCGTGCCTACGTCGAGTCCCGCGACGAGGGCGCGGCCAACGGCGACGACGAGCCCGGCAGGGACGACGCCGAGCGCCGGCTGCCCCGCGTCGAGCGCGGCCAGCGGCTGGACACCCGCGAGCTCGAGCCCAAGGGGCACACGACCACCCCGCCGGCCCGCTACACCGAGCCGAGCCTGACCGCCCGGCTGGAGGAGCTCGGCATCGGGCGGCCGTCGACCTACGTCTCGATCCTGCAGACCATCCAGGACCGCGGGTACGTGTGGAAGAAGGGCGCAGCCCTGGTGCCCTCCTTCGTGGCGTTCGCCGTGGTGAACCTGCTGGAGCAGCACTTCGCCGACCTGGTCGACTACGAGTTCACCGCGCTGCTGGAGAACGAGCTCGACGAGATCGCCAGCGGCAGCCTGGGCCGGGTCGACTGGCTGACCGAGTTCTACTTCGGCGGCGAGGGCCGGCACGCCGGCGGGATCGCCGCCTCGGGTGGGCTCAAGCAGGTCATCAGCGAGCGGCTGGAGGAGATCGACGCCCGCGGCATCAACTCGATCCCGCTGCGCGCCACCGGCCCCCAGGGGGAGCCGGTCGTCGTCCGGGTCGGCCGGTACGGGCCGTACCTGCAGGCCGGCGGCGAGGACGGGCCGCGGGTCAGCATTCCCGAGGACCTGCCGCCGGACGAGCTGACCACCGAGAAGGTGGCGGAGCTGCTGGCTGCGCCGTCCGGTGACCGGGAGCTGGGCACCGACCCGGAGAGCGGGCACCCCGTCGTCGTGAAGGCCGGCCGGTACGGCCCCTACGTGACGACGGTCGTCCCCGAGGGCAGCAAGGACAGCCCACGGACGGCGAGCCTGTTCTCCTCGATGTCGCCGGAGACGGTGACCCTCGACGAGGCGCTGCAGCTGCTCACCCTCCCCCGCACCGTCGGCACCGCGCCGGACGGCGAGGAGATCCAGGCGCTCAACGGCCGCTACGGGCCCTACCTCAAGAAGGGCACCGACTCGCGGTCGCTGCCCAGCGAGGGCGCGCTGTTCACCACCACGCTGGAGGAGGCGCTGGCGATCTTCGCCCAGCCCAAGCAGCGCGGCCGGGCGGCGGCCAAGGCCCCGCTCAAGGAGCTCGGGCCCGACCCGGTCACCCAGGGGCAGGTCACCGTCCGTGAGGGGCGCTTCGGCCCGTACGTGACCGACGGCGAGACCAACGCCAGCCTGCGCAAGGGCGACGACGTCGAGTCGATCACGATCGAGCGCGCCGCCGAGCTGCTGGCCGACCGGCGCGCCCGCGGTCCGGCGACCAAGAAGAAGGCCGCCAAGAAGACCGCGAAGAAGACCGCGGCCAAGGCGACGGGGGCCAAGAAGGCGGCGGCGAAGAAGGCCGCCGAGCCGGTGAACGCGGGCTGATGAGCGGCGGCGGGCCGACGGGGACCGGGTCCCTCGACCCGGCCGGCTGGGACAGCCGCCGCACCTCGTTCGGCTCGGTCGCCGCCGAGTACGCCGCGCTGCGGCCGAGCTACCCGGACGACGCGGTGCGCTTCCTCCTCGGCGACGTGCCGCGCCGGGTGCTCGACCTCGGCGCGGGCACCGGTCTGCTCACCGAGCGGCTGGTCGCGGCGGGTCACGAGGTCGTCGCCGTCGACCCGTCGGCGGAGATGCTGGCCCAGCTCTCCGCGCGGCATCCCGAGGTCGTGGTCCGGGTCGGCTCGGCCGAGGAGATCCCGCTGCCCTCCGGCGACGTAGAGGCCGTGGTGGCCGGTCAGGCGGCGCACTGGTTCGACATCGGCCCCGCGGCCCGGGAGATGCGGCGGGTGCTGCGGCCGGGCGGCGCCGTCGGGCTGATCTGGAACGCCCGCGACGAGCGCGTGCCGTGGGTCGGCGCGCTCGGCGAGCTGCTCGCCCACGAGGCCCGCGGGCACGAGGCCGACCAGACCGTCGTCGCGGGGTTCGCCCAGGAGCTGGGTGCCCGGGACGAGTACTTCGAGTCCGGCATCGTGCAGATCGTGACGCCGGAGCAGGTGGTCGCGGGCATCGCCACCCGCAGCTACGTCGCGACGATGGCCGATCCCGCGCGCGAGGCCTTCCTCGGCCGCATCCGCGACCTCCTCGCCACCCATCCCGGCACCCGGGACCACGCGGTGCTCGAGCTGCCGTACGTGACCACCGCGCACCGCCTGCGGCCGGCCTGACGCGGGCTCAGGCGATCCGCCGCCCCACCACGAAGACCCGCCGGAAGGGCAGCAGCGTCGTCCCGTCCCCCCGCCGCGGGTAGGCCGCGCGCAGCGCCGCGGCGTAGGCAGCGGTGAGCTCGGCGGCGTCGTCGTCCCCGAGCCGGGCCAGCACCGGCCGCAGCACGGTGCCGCGCACCCAGCCGAGCACCGGGTCCTCGCCGGTCAGCACGTGCAGGTACGTCGTCTCCCAGACGTCGGCGGCCAGCCCCGCGGCGGTCAGGACGTCGAGGTAGCCGGCCGGGTCCAGGACGGCGTCCGGCCGCGGCGCCGCGTCGCCGACCCGGTCCGCCCAGCGCGGCGCAGCGCAGAGCTCCGCAAGCAGCGCGTGCGTCGGCGCCCGGAAGTTGCCCGGCACCTGCACCGCCAGCTCGCCGCCGGGGGCCAGCGCACCGGCCCACCGGGAGAGCAGCCGGTCGTGCCCCGGCACCCAGTGCAGGACGGCGTTGCTGAGCAGCACGTCGACCGGCTCGGCCGGCGTCCACTCCCGGACGTCACCCGCGGCGAACTCCACCCGCCCGGGCACCGCGTGCGCGGCCGCCGCGGCGAGCATCTCGGGGGAGGAGTCGATCCCGGTGATCCGCGCGCCGGGCCACCGCTGCGCCAGGGAGGCGGTCAGCGCGCCCTCGCCGCAGCCGAGATCGACCACCACCCGCGGATCGGTCGCGCGCACCCGGGCGACCAGGTCGGCGAACGGCCGCGCCCGCTCGTCGGCGAAGCGCAGATAGGTCGAGGCGTCCCAGGCGTCCACCGGCCGCGACCCTAGTCGCCCGCCGTCGTCCGACGTCGTCCGGTGTGTCCCGACCGACGCCCCGTCGCGCGACGAAGTCCGGGGAACGGTCACCTCCGCCCGGTACCGTGAGGCAGCCGAGGGCCAGCTCCGCCCACCACCCCGACCCCCGGGAGCCCCCGATCAGGTCCGACCCGCCCCCGCCGGCGCAGCAGCCCTCCGACGGGCCGCCGCCGCAGCCGGACGCGCGGACCGTCGTACCCGCGGACGGTCTGCCGCACGGCGGCACGCCCGTGCCCGCGGACTCCCCGAGCCCCGTGGCCGGGCTCGAGACGTCCGTCCGGGAGCCGGCGCCCGGTGCCGCCATGCCCGGCGCGGACACCGGGGACGACGGGGACGCGGTCGACGGGCTGCACCCGGGGGACTCCGTCGGCGCGGTCGGCCTGGTCGCGAAGGTCCGCGCCGTCCTCCGGGTCCGTGACTTCCGCCGGCTCTGGGAGTCGATGGCGCTCTCGAGCTTCGGCGACTGGCTGGGCCTGCTGGCGATCACCGCGACCGCCACCTCGCTGGTGGACACCTTCGCCCTGCAGAACTTCGCGCTGGGCGCGGTCCTCGCCTTCCGGCTGCTGCCGGCGATCCTGCTGGGCCCGCTGGCCGGCGCGTTCGCCGACCGGTTCGACCGGCGCAAGACGATGGTGGTCTGCGACGTCCTCCGGTTCGGGCTGTTCGCCTCGATCCCGCTGGTCGACAACCTCATCTGGCTGTTCATCGCCCAGTTCCTCATCGAGGCGATCAGCCTGTTCTGGATCCCGGCGAAGGACGCCGCCGTCCCGAACATGCTGCGCAAGGACCAGATCGAGCCGGCGAACCAGCTCTCGCTGGTCACTACGTACGGCCTGACGCCGGTCGCGGCGGCGATCGTCTTCGCCGTCCTGACCTCGCTCGGCGGGTCGATGGACGCCGCGCTGCCGTGGCTGTCCGAGATCGATCTCGCGCTCTACCTCAACGCGCTCACGTTCCTCGTGGCCGCCGTCGTCATCTGGAACCTGCCCTCGATCAGCGGCCGCCGGGAGGCGGGCGCGCAGGTGAAGACGGAGAGCTTCCTCGGCTCGCTGAAGAGCGGTCTGAGCTTCGCCGGGCACACCCGGCTGGTCCGCGGGCTGGTCGTCGGCATCACCGGCGCCTTCATGGCCGCGGGCGTCGTCATCGCGACAGCACAGGCGTACGCGGCGTCCCTGGGCGGCGGCGACGCCGCCTACGGCCTGCTCTTCGGCGCGGTGTTCATCGGCCTGGGGCTGGGCATCGGCGTCGGTCCCAGCATCGCCCGCGACCTGTCCCGGGAACGGCTCTTCGGCGTGGCCATCGTCGGCGCCGGCCTCGCCCTGCTGCTGCTGTCCTGGTCGTTCACCCTCTGGATCTCGCTGCTGCTCGTCGTCCTGATGGGCTTCTTCGCCGGGATCGCCTACCTGGCCGGCTTCACGCTGCTCGGCACCGAGATCGACGACGCCGTCCGCGGCCGCACCTTCGCCCTGGTGCAGTCCCTGGTCCGGGCGGCGCTGATCCTCAGCCTGGCGGTCGTGCCGTTCGGCGTCGGGCTGTTCGGCAAGCACGGCGTCGACCTGGGCGCGGTGGCGTTCGAGATCACCGGCGACCGGATCATGCTGTTCGTCGCCGGTCTGCTCGCCGCCGGCGTGGGGATCGTCGCCTACCGGCAGATGGACGACGGCCGGCCGGTGCCGCTGGTCGCCGACGTCGTCACCGCGCTGCGCCGCGACACCACCGCCCGCCGCCGGCTGGCCAAGGGCGGGGTGCTCATCGCGTTCGAGGGAGGCGAGGGCGCGGGAAAGTCGACCCAGGTCAAGCGGCTGCAGGAATGGCTGACCCACGAGGGGCTGGTCGCGCGGGCCACGTTCGAGCCGGGCGCCACGGCCTCCGGCGCCGGCATCCGCTCGATCGTGCTCGACCGCGCGCACGCCGGGATCTCCCCGCGCTCGGAGGCGCTGCTCTACGCCGCCGACCGCGCCCAGCACGTGCACGACGTGCTGCGGCCCGCGCTGGACGCGGGCGAGGTCGTGATCACCGACCGCTTCGTCGACAGCTCGCTGGCCTACCAGGGCGCCGGGCGGACCATCCCGATGGAGGACGTCCGCGGCCTGTCCCGCTGGGCGACCCAGGGCCTGGTGCCCGACCTGACGGTGCTGCTCGACCTGCCGCCGGAGGTGGGTCTGGCCCGGGCGCGCGGGCGCGCGGCCGCGGACCGGCTCGAGTCGGAGTCGCTGGACTTCCACCAGCGGGTGCGGCAGACCTTCCTCGCCCTGGCCGAGGCCGAGCCGGACCGGTACCTGGTGCTGGACGCGCAGGCCCCGCCCGACGAGCTCGCCGCGGCCATCCGGGTGCGGGTCACCGAGCTGCTCTCCGGCCTGCCGCTGCAGACCCTGCCCGGCGGCCGGCAGCGGCGGGCCAGGGCCGACGTCAACGGGCACGCCGACGCCTCCGGCGCCGTCCCGCACCGCCCGCACGCCCAGACCGGCCCGACCCCGCAGCTGCACCCGTGACGACCGTCGAGGCCGCCGAGGACGTCTGGTCGCGGGTCATCGGCCAGCCCGCGGTCGTCGCCGAGCTGCGCGCCGCGGTCGCCGACCCGGCGGCGATGACCCACGCGTGGCTGTTCACCGGCCCGCCGGGCTCGGGCCGCAGCGTCGCCGCGCGGGCGTTCGCGGCCGCCCTGCAGTGCCCGAACGGCGGCGACGGCACCTGCCACGCCTGCCACACCGCGCTGGCCGGCACGCACGCCGACGTGAAGATCATCGTTCCGGACGGCCTGTCGATCGGGGCCAAGGAGGCCCGCGAGATGGTCGTTGGTGCGAGCCGGGCGCCGTCGCAGGGCCGGTGGCAGATCGTGCTGGTCGAGGACGCCGACCGGATGACCGAGCACGCGGCGAACGCGGTGCTCAAGATGATCGAGGAGCCGCCGGCGCGGACGGTGATGATGCTCTGCGTCCCGAGCCTGCACCCGGACGACGTGATGGTCACCATCCGGTCCCGGTGCCGCCTGGTCAGCCTGCGCACGCCGCCGGTGGACGCCATCGCCGACGTCCTCGTGCGCCGCGACGGCGTCGACCCGGCGCTGGCCGCCTGGGCCGCCGCGGCCTCCGGGGGGCACGTCGGCCGCGCCCGCCGGCTGGCCCGCGACGACGACGCCCGGCTGGCCCGCAAGGCGGTGCTCGACGTCCCGCTGTCGCTGGTCTCGCTGTCGGCCTGCCTGGACGCCGCCGACGAACTGGTCGGCTCCGCCAAGGAGGAGACCGAGGCGGCCACGGCGGTCCTCGACAGCGCCGAGACCGAGGCCATGAAGGCCAGCCTGGGCGTCGGGGCCCGGGGCCCGGGGGTCACCGCGGCCACCCGCGGTGGCGCCGGCGCGCTCAAGGAACTCGAGCGCAGGCAGAAGTCGCGGGCCACCCGGATCGGCCGCGACTCCCTCGACCGCGCGCTGGTCGACCTGGCCGCCCTCTACCGCGACGCGCTGGTGCTGGCAGCGGCCGGCGAGCAGGCGCCCGCGCTCAACCACCCCGACCGGCGGGCCGACGCCGAGGAGCTCGCCCGCCGGCTCGGGCCGGAGGGCGCGCTGCGCCGCATCGACGCGATCCTGACCTGCCGGGAGGCGCTCGAGCAGAACGTGAAGCCGCAGATCGCGCTCGAGGCCCTCACCGTCGCGCTGCGACTGCCCGCCGGCTGAGCCGGCGCCCCTGCACCGGTCGGCCGCGCGGGTGCCGTAGGCTGTCCGAGCACGTCCGCCGCCTTAGCTCAGTCGGTAGAGCATCTCACTCGTAATGAGAAGGTCGTCGGTTCGATTCCGACAGGCGGCTCGCAGGTGACCAGCGGCTTCGCCCTCCCGGGCGGGGCCGCTTCGTCGTTCCCGGGGCTCGCCGCCGGCGCCGCCGATGAGGTAGACAGCGACAGGCGTTTGCCCGAGGAGAGGGAGACCCGATGAGCACGGCCACGAGGACCGATCCGCACTCGCCCGCGCGGCACGTCGCCGACAGCCACGACCTGATCCGCGTGCACGGCGCCCGCGAGAACAACCTCAAGGACGTCAGCATCGCGATCCCGAAGCGCCGGCTGACCGTGTTCACGGGCGTCTCCGGCTCGGGCAAGAGCTCCCTGGTGTTCGACACGATCGCCGCGGAGTCCCAGCGGCTGATCAACGAGACCTACAGCGCCTTCGTGCAGGGCTTCATGCCGACGCTGTCGCGGCCGGACGTCGACCTCCTCGAGGGCCTGACGACGGCGATCCTCGTCGACCAGGAGCGGATGGGCGCCAACCCCCGCTCCACCGTCGGCACCGCCACCGACGCCAACGCGATGCTGCGCATCCTGTTCAGCCGGCTCGGCACGCCGCACATCGGCCCCCCCACGGCGTTCTCCTTCAACGTCCCGACGCGCAAGGCGAGCGGGGTGATGAGCACGGAGAAGGCCGGCGGCCGGGTCGAGAAGGCCGTGGTGCGCGACGTCGTCTACCTAGGCGGCATGTGCCCGCGCTGCGAGGGCATGGGCTCGGTCTCCGACTTCGACCTCACGGCGGTGTACGACGAGACCAAGTCGCTGGCGGAGGGTGCGCTGACCGTCCCCGGCTACAGCATGGACGGCTGGTACGGCCGGATCTTCAGCGGCGCCGGCTTCGACATGGACAAGCCGATCGCCAAGTTCACCAAGAAGGAGCTGCACGACCTCCTCTACAAGGAGCCGACCAAGATCAAGGTCGAGGGCATCAACCTGACCTACGAGGGCGTCATCCCGAGGATCCAGAAATCGATGCTCTCCAAGGACGTCGACGCGATGCAGCCTCACATCCGCGCGTTCGTGGAGCGCGCGATCACGTTCCAGACCTGCCCCGAGTGCGACGGGACGCGGCTCACCCGGGAGGCCAGGTCGTCGACGATCCAAGGCCAGAGCATCGCCGACCTCTGCGCGATGCAGATCAGCGACCTCGCCGTGTGGGTCCGCGCGCTCGACGAGCCGTCCGTCGCCCCGCTGCTGAGCGGGCTGCGGCACCTGCTCGACTCGTTCACCGAGATCGGGCTCGGCTACCTGTCGCTCGACCGGCCGGCGGGGACGCTGTCCGGAGGCGAGGCCCAGCGCACGAAGATGATCCGCCACCTCGGGTCGTCGCTCACCGACGTCACCTACGTCTTCGACGAGCCGACCATCGGGCTGCACCCCCACGACATCGCGCGCATGAACGAACTGCTCCTGCAGCTGCGGGACAAGGGCAACACGGTGCTCGTCGTCGAGCACAAGCCGGAGGCGATCGCGATCGCCGACCACGTCGTCGACCTCGGTCCGGGCGCCGGCACCGCCGGTGGCGAGGTCGTCTTCGAGGGCACCGTCGAAGAGCTGCGGACCAGCGGCACGCTGACCGGCCGACACCTGGACGACCGGGCCTCGCTCAAGCCGTCGGTGCGGACGCCGAAGGGAGTCCTGGAGGTGCGCGGCGCCAGCACGCACAACCTGCAGGACGTCGACGTCGAAATCCCGCTCGGCGTGCTGGTGGTGCTCACCGGCGTGGCGGGCTCGGGGAAGAGCTCCCTGATCCAGGGCTCGGTGGCCGGCCGGGAGGGCGTCGTGACGGTCGATCAGAGCGCCATCAAGGGATCGCGGCGGAGCAACCCGGCGACCTACACCGGCCTGCTCGATCCGATCCGCAAGGCGTTCGCGAAGGCCAACGGCGTGAAGCCGGCGCTCTTCAGCTCGAACTCGGAGGGCGCGTGCCCCACCTGCAACGGTGCCGGCGTCATCTACACCGAGCTCGGCGTCATGGCCACCGTCGAGTCCCCGTGCGAGGAGTGCGAGGGCAAGCGGTTCCAGGCGGCGGTGCTGGAGTACACGCTGGGCGGCCGGAACATCGCCGAGGTGCTCGCGATGCCGGTCACCGAGGCCGAGGAGTTCTTCGCCGCCGGCGAGGCGAAGACGCCGGCGGCGCACACGATCCTCGGCCGGCTCGCCGACGTCGGGCTCGGCTACCTCGCCATCGGCCAGCCGCTCACCACGCTGTCCGGCGGCGAGCGGCAGCGGCTCAAGCTGGCCACCCGCATGGGCGAGAAGGGCGGGGTCTACGTCCTGGACGAGCCGACCACCGGCCTGCACCTCGCCGACGTCCGGCAGCTGCTGGGCCTGCTCGACCGGCTCGTCGACTCCGGCAAGTCGGTGCTGGTCATCGAGCACCACCAGGCGGTCATGGCGCACGCCGACTGGATCATCGACCTCGGCCCCGGCGCCGGCCACGACGGCGGCCGGATCGTCTTCGAGGGGACGCCGGCCGACCTCGTCGCCGCCCGCGCCACCCTCACCGGCGAGCACCTCGCGGCCTACGTCGGCGCCTGACCGGGGCGGGGGAGGGGACCGGCGATGCTGGACGGCGCGGTCGCGGTGGTGACCGGAGCGGGGACGGGCATCGGGCGGGCGATCACCCTCGGCCTGGCGGCCGCCGGCGCCGACGTGGTGCTCGCCGGCCGCTCGGTGCCGGCCATGGAGGAGGTCGCCGCGCAGGTCTCCGCCGCGGGCCGCCGCAGCCTCGTCGTCCCCCTGGACCTCCGGGAGCCCGCCTCGGTCGGGGCGGCGGCCGCCGAGGCGCTCGGCACGTTCGGCCGGGTCGACGTCCTGGTCTGCAACAGCGGCGTGGGCGGGCCGAGCAGGCCGCTGTGGGAGATCGACCTCGAGGAGTGGGAGGACACCTTCCGGGTCAACGTGACCGGCACCTACCTCTGCTGCAAGGCGTTCGCGCCGGCGATGATCTCCCGGCGCACGGGGTCGATCGTGGTCATCGGCTCGATGACCGGGAAGCGCCCGCTGGTCAACCGCACGCCCTACGCCGCGTCGAAGACCGCGCTCATCGGCCTGGTCCGCACGCTGGCCTGGGAGCTCGGCCCGGCCGGCGTGCGGGTCAACCTGGTCTCGCCCGGCGGCGTCGAGGGCGACCGGCTGGCCTGGGTGCTCGAGCAGCAGGCCGCCGCCCGCGGCATCTCCGTCGAGCAGGCGCGCGCGGAATTCACCTCCGGCTCCCCGCTCGGCAAGGTCGTGGCGCCGGGCGACATCGCCGACGTCGTCGCCTTCCTGGCCTCACCTCGGGCCGCGTCGATCACCGGCGAGGACGTCAACGTCTCCGCCGGCCTGGTCATGCACTGACGGGCAGCGGCCTACAGCCACCGGTCCATCGCCGCGGTCCAGCGCTCGACGGAGGAGGTCGTGCCCTCCGCCTTCGCCTTCTGCCGGGCGAACTCCGCGGAGGGCAGGGCGCACCCGCCCGGGCAGTCGACCTCCACGGCACGCCCGTCGACCCAGCCGACGGCCGCGCTGCGCCCGCAGCGGGGACAGGTCTCCCAGGTGACCCGCTCGCTCATCGTCGGTTCGCCTGTCCGTTCGGATCGAGCCGATGCACCCAGGGCTGGATGGATTCAGCGCTCAGTGAAGGGTCTCAACCCAGCCCTGTCAACCGGCACGGGGAAACGGCCGGGAACGGCTGCCGACCCGCGTGCCACACTCCGCGCGTGGCGGCACGGGTGACGCTCCAGGACGTCGCCGACCTGGCCGGGACGTCGCGGACGACGGCGCACTACGTCCTCACCGGCCGCGACCGCGAGATGCGCATCGGCGAGGACACCCGGCGCCGCGTGCTGCGGGCCGCCGGCGAGCTGCGGTACCGGCCCGACCTCATGGCCCGCGGACTGCGCACCCGGGTGACGCGGACGATCGCGCTGGTCACCGACTCCGTGGCCACCGAGGCCTACGCCGGCGAGCTGGTGTACGGATCGCTCGCCGCGGCCGTCGCCCACGGGCACCTGCTGTTCGTGTGCGAGACCGCCGAGGACCCCGACCTCGAGCAGCGGCTGGTCGAGGAGCTGCTCGCCCGCCACGTCGACGCCTTTCTCTACGCCACCTTCTTCACCCGCGAGGTCCGGCTCCCCGAGGCGCTCCGCGGCGAGCGGGTGGTGCTGCTCAACTGCCGGGCACCCGGCAGCGGCCTGGCCTCCGTCGTCCCCGACGAGGTGGCCGCCGGCCGCTCCGCCGCGGGCGCGCTGCTCGCCGCCGGGCACCGGGACCGCATCTGGCTCGTGGGCGAGCCCGCGCCGCACGTCATCGCCGCCGCCGAGCGGCTGCGCGGCATCGAGGAGGTGCTCGGCGGCGCCGGCGTGCGGCTGGCCGGGATCGTGCCGTCGACCTGGCGGCCGGAGTCGGCCTTCGAGCACGTCTGCACGCTGCTGGACCAGGGGGAGCGGCCCTCCGCGGTGATCGCCTTCAACGACCGGATCGCCCTGGGCGTCTACCAGGCCCTCGCCGCGCGCGGGCTGCGCGTGCCCAGCGACGTCTCGGTCATCTCGTTCGACGACTCCGACCTCGCCGTGTGGCTGCGGCCGGCGCTCTCCAGCGTCGCGCTGCCGCACCGCGAGCTGGCCACCACCGCCGTCGACCTGCTGCTGGGCGGGAACGCGCCGGGCGGCGACGAGCACCGGGTGCCCATGCCCCTGCGGCTGCGCGAGTCCCTGGGGCCGCCGCGCCGGGCGTGAGGCGTCAGCGCCCGCGGAGCTCCTGGCCGGTCAGCAGGGCCAGCAGGCGGCCGTACGCCAGCCCCAGCTCCTCGGTGTCCCCCGGCCGGAAGTGCCCGACCTGGATGTCGTCGAGCAGCGGCGAGCTCAGCGGTCCGGGGCGTCCGGAGCCACCGGGCACCAGCAGGTGCACCTGGGCGACCCCCGCCTCCCGGACGGCGGCGTCGAGCGTGGCGGCGTGGTCCTGGAGCAGGCCGTCGGTGACGCCGGCCAGCCCGGTGGCCGCGCAGTGCTGCCCGGCCAGCAGCTCCGCCGTCCCCTGGAGGACCGGGGTCAGCGCGGTGCCGTCGGTGCCGGGATCGGGCTCCGGGAGGTCCCCGGCCGGCAGGTCGCCCACCTGCGTGGGCGGCAGCGCGACGGCCATCGTGTCGGCGTAGGTGACGACCAGCACGACGTCGTCCGGGCGCAGCACGCGGCGGGAGAAGTCGAGGAGGTCGTGCAGGGCCTCCCGCCGGTCCTGGGCGAACTGCCGCATCGACCCGGACAGGTCGGAGGCCAGGACGACGCAGGCGCGGCCGGTCAGCGCGCGGTCGCCGCCGAGCTGGGCGTCGCCGAGCCGGGCCGGTGCCGCCTCCGGGGAGGTGTCGAAGGGCCAGACGACCGCGAGCGTGCCCAGCGCGAGCAGCGCGGCGAGCACCGGGAACAGCCAGCCCGGGACCCGGCGGTCGCGGCGCACGCGGGCGGCCCGCCTGACCGGCACCCGGCGCACCGTCGGCACCCCGTGGCGGCTGTGCATCTCCAGGCGGCGGAACAGGCTCGCCGCCCATCGCCGCCGCCCGCGGCGGGTCATGCCACGCCCGCGTCCTGCGGTTGCGCCGGGGCCCGCCGCAGGTGCCCGCCGAGCCCGTCGACGCGTTCGTCGTAGCCGCTGCCGAACTCCGCCGGCGTCTGCGCCCGCGACCGCGCGACCATGTCCTCCAGCAGCTCGCCGGCCTCCACCGACTCACGGGCCGGCTGCAGGTCGAAGACGTCCTGCAGGCCCGCGGAGGTGCCCAGCGCGGCCCGCACATCGGCCCGCTCGCCCTCCGCGCGCAGCCGCTCGACCAGTCGGCGCGAACCCCGCTCGGGGCGCGCGGTCAGGCAGAGCAGCCGCACCCACGCCCGCTTGACCAGCGCGTTGCGGACGGCGGCGCGGTACTCGGCCGAACCGGGCACGTACTGCCCGTAGGCCAGCGCGAAGGCGGCGGACACGTTGAGCAGCACGATGCCGGCGGTCAGGCCGAACGTGCACACCAGCAGCAGGGTGTCGTGCTCGCCGTCGTTGAGGCCGAGGCTGCCCGACAGCTGACCACCGAGCGCGCCCAGGCCCGCGATCAGCCCGATCACGCCCAGCAGCGTCAGAACGAGGACCGCGTACAGCACCGTCCGCTTGCGCCGCGCCACCGGCCCGGCCAGCGCCTGCAGCCGGCGCTCGTTCTCCTCGTAGGCGCCGGCGCGGACCCCCGTCGCCGTGCTGCGGGCCGTCACGACCCGCAGTCCGGCGTCCTCCGCGGGCTGCGGCCGGTCCTCGGCGTCCTGCCGCCGGGGGACGACGGACCCGAGGTCCCAGTGCGCCAGCACCTTGGCGGTGACCAGGATGGTCACGCTGATCACGAGGGGCAGCGTGAAGCTGGCCCGGGCCGGCAGGTTCGCCGCCCGCAGGATCGCGTTGACGCCGAGGTAGTCGCCGGCGGTCAGCACGGCCATGACCAGCAGCAGCGTGGGCAGGGACCACGGCGTCGGCCGCGGCGGCAGCTCGTCCCGGTGGGCGTCGGCGCGGCGGGCGGCCTCCACCGAGCTGTCCAGGGCCGCGTAGAACTGCACGGTCGGCGTCGTCCAGGCGGCCACCCGGCCCCGCTGCCGGCGGCCCCGCCGGCTCAGCGGCACCAGCCGCGCGGTCAGGGCGCGCAGCGAGCCCTCGACGGCGGCGGACCCGGCGGCGTTCTCGGCCGCCGTCCGCCCCTCGCCCGGCAGCGCCCGCGGACGCGGCGGCCCGGTCACCGGCCCACCTGACCGGGCACGTAGGCGGTGAACCGGATGACCGGGGTGGCGCCGGCCTGCTCCAGCAGCCGCGTCCAGGTGTCGCGCAGCTGGGTGGCGGCGACGCTGTCCAGGCCCTGGTCGGCCAGCCGGCCGAGCCCGTACAGCTCGACCGTGACGCCGGGCAGCTCGAGCGGGATGTCGGTCGAGCCGACCTGCATGCCGTCCGACGTGCTGATGATCCGCACCGGCACGCCGTCGGCGGGCAGCCGGTCGCTCTCGGCGATCAGCGCACCGTAGAGGTCCGACCCGTGCCGCCGGTCGCGCTCCGGATACGCGTCCAGGACCGCGTCGGTGACCGCGGTGATCAGGTTGTTCGTCACCTGCGACCGGGCGTCCTCGTCGTTGACCAGGGGAGCGAGGGCCGGGCAGTCGAGGATCGTCGTGGTGTCGGTCGCCGAGTCGCCGATCACGTTCACGGTGAGGGTGGCCTGCCCCTGGACGGCGTCGGTGACGATCCCCTCGAGCTGCGGCCGCAGCGACTCCAGGCTCGCGCCCCCGCTGTCGCTCACGTCGGGCAGGTAGACGTCGTGCCGCTTCGCCGGCTGATCGGCGTCCAGCCGGGCGGTGACCACGCGCGGGCAGTCCTGCGAGGCCGCCGCGGGCCTCGGCGCCTCCTCGTCGGCGCAGGCGGTCAGCGCGAGCATCGGGACCACGGCGCCCGCCATCCCCAGAGCCAGCCTCCTCCCGGGTGCCGCCGGGCGGTGGTTCCGTCTCACCCGACCACCTGACCACGCGCACCGGCAGATCCGGAACGGCTCCAGGACGGCGGCGGACGGCCAAATCGGCCGACCGGACCGGTCCCTCACGGGCCACCGGTGGCGAGCGCGAGCGCCGCTCAGCCCAGCGCGGCCGGGCGGCCCTCCCAGCCCTGCTCGGCCTCCTCGGCGCGCAACTGGGCGACCTCCCACTGCAGGGCCGTGTGCACCCCGCCGCGCAGCTCCTCGCGGCCCAGCAGGCGGACGGTCTGCGTGGCCCGGTGGCCGGAGTCGAGCAGCGAGGGGAACGTCGCGCCGGTCCCGCCGATGGCGCTGTACTCGTCGGACATGACGGCGAAGCCCTCGCCGGCCAGCGCGCGGACGTAGCGCATCAGCGGGCTGGGCTCCTCGACCACCCGCGCCGGGGACACCCCGTTCCGCCGCAGGATGCGGTCGAGGCGGTCGCGCGAGGCGTGCCCGGGCGGGGCGGCGAGCAGCGGTTCGCCGTCGAGCAGGTGCGCGGGGCAGTCCGCCGGTCGCCCCTCCCGCCCGCCGAGCCGCGCCAGCTCCGGCGCCGTCCCGACGACCCGGAGCGTGTACTCGTAGCAGGTCTCCGGGTGGTCGTCCTCGACCAGCAGGTAGTCGATCTCCGGCGGCTCGCCGCGGAACAGCCGGCCCAGGTCGGCGTCGGTCCCGTCGCCAGCGACGAGCCGCAGCTCCAGCCGGATCCAGGGGAAGTGGGTGTGCAGACGACCCACGAGCACCCCGAGGAAGCGCTCGTAGTGCGACTGGCGGCCGCCGATCCGCAGCACCCGCTGGTCGACCGCGCTGACCAGCTGGATGTCCTCGAGCTCGCGCCGGCGCGCCAGCTCCCGCTCCCGGGCGCGCCGGATGAGGCGGACCGCCTGGGCCATGCGGATGGCCTCGGGCGTGGCGAAGGTGCCGCGGCGCCCGGGCTTGCCGTGCAGCTCGATCGGCTCGCGGGTCTCGGTGTCCGGGGCCAGGTACCGGCCCAGCGCGCGCAGCTGCTGGCGCTCCGCGGCCACGTCGGGGCGCGGCCGGCGGGCGACCTCCTCGGCGGCCTTGTTCAGCGTCGTCCGCGGCGGGCCGTTGCCCGACGGCGACTCGCGCAGGCGGGTGAACGCCTCCAGGAGGGCGAGCACGTCGTCGCCGATCTCCTTGCGCTCGCGCTGCCACGCAGGCCTCGCATCAGGCACGGGCCGCCACCTCCCGACCACCCTCGGCCACCTCGCGCCCGAAGGGTGGCGGCTCCGTCCGCCACCGGTGCCGGGCGCCGTCCCGACCGGTCCCCGGAGTATCGCGGGACCGGGGCCGCGGCGTACCCGTCCGCGTGCCCCGCGACACCGGGGCCGGTCCCGCACCGGACGGTGGGCACCCGATCGCCGCGCCCTGAACGCACGCGACGGCGGCGCCATCCCTGGAGAGGGGCGCCGCCGTCGCGTACGTGCGCTCGGCGCGGTCGGCGAGGGCCGGGGGAGCGCCGGTCAGGTGTGGTAGTTCTGCTCCTTCGCGCGCTCCAGGGACGCGCGGATCTCCTCCTCGGCGGACTTCTGGTCGACCCACTCGGCGCCCTCGACCGACTTGCCGGGCTCGAGGTCCTTGTAGGTCTCGAAGAAGTGCTGGATCTCCAGCCGGTCGAACTCGGGGACGTCGGTGATCTCGGTGAGGTGGGCCATCCGCGGGTCGGTCGCCGGCACGCAGAGGACCTTGTCGTCGCCGCCCTTCTCGTCGGTCATCCGGAACATGCCGATGGCCCGGCAGGTGATCAGGCACCCGGGGAACGTCGGCTCGTCGAGGATCACCAGCGCGTCGAGCGGGTCGCCGTCCTGGCCGAGGGTGTGCTCGATGTACCCGTAGTCGGCCGGGTAGCGGGTCGAGGTGAACAGCATCCGGTCGAGCCGGATGCGTCCGGTGGCATGGTCCAGCTCGTACTTGTTTCGCTGGCCCTTCGGGATTTCGATCGTCACGTCGAACTGCACGCACGTAGTGTGGCCCACGGCGACCCCGCGCAATCGGCGGAGGTCGCCTTCTGGGGGGTGGGCACCATCACGTCGAGCGGTTCGACCGTCGTCACAGCGAACTACTCGAGGTTCCGTCGCCGGTTGATCGTCGCGGGTCTGGGCGTGCTCGTCCTGGTCGTCGCGATCGTGGCGACGGTCCTGGTCGCGGCGGGGGACGACGACGCCACCTCGCCCGTGGCCGCGGCCGCCGCCGAGGCGCGGCTGCCCGACCTGGGGGACGCCACCCCGGTCCTGGCCGCGCTGTCGTCCGACGCCCCCGCGCCGGACCCCACGGCGCTGGAGGGCGAGCTGACCCCGCTGTTGTCCGCCGTCGCGCTGGGCACCGGCGTCTCCGCCCAGGTGGTCGACGTGGCCACCGGCGAGACCCTCTTCGACCAGGAGGGCAGCACCCCGTCCACCCCGGCCTCGACGGCGAAGCTGCTCACCAGCGTCGCCGCGCTGACCACCCTCGACCCCGACGACACCCTCGAGACCACGGTCGTCGCCGGCTCCTCGCCCGGCGAGGTGGTCCTCGTCGGCGGGGGCGACCCGACCCTCTCGCGCACCGCGCCGTCGCAGAGCTACCCGGGCGCCCCGACGATGGCCGACCTCGCCACCCAGGTTCTCGCCGCGGTGCCCGCCGGGACGCCGATCACCAGCGTCGTCGTCGACAGCTCCCTCTACAGCGGCCCGCTGACGGCGGAGGGCTGGGCGCCCGGCGACGCCCCGTCCAGCTACGCCGCTCCGGTGACCGCGACGGCCGTCGACGGCGCGCGGGTCGCCCCGGGCGCGGACGCCCGCAGCGGCCAGCCCGGCCTCGACGCCGGCACCGCGCTGGCCGACGCCCTCGGCGCGCCCGGCGCCGCCATCTCGCTCGGGGAGGCGCCGGAGGGCGCGCAGACCCTCGGCACCGTGCACTCCGCCTCGATCGCCCGGCTGGTCGAGCAGGCCCTGTCGCAGTCGGACAACATGCTCGCCGAGGCCCTCGCCCGCCAGGTCGCGCTCGCCCGTGACCTGCCCGCCTCCTTCGAGGGGTCGGCTGAGGCGGTCGTCGGCGCCCTGGAGGACGCCGGGGTCGACGTCAGCGGCGTGCAGCTCTCCGACGGCAGCGGGCTCTCCCGCGACGACCGCGTGCCGGTGGACCTGCTGACCGGGCTGCTTACCGACGCCGCCGACGGCTCGCTGCCCGAGGCCGCGCCGATCCTGTCGGGGCTGGCCGTCGCCGGCTACGACGGCACGCTCGCCGACCGCGGGGACGACGACCCGGCCACCGCGCCGGGCGCCGTCCGGGCCAAGACCGGCACGCTGCTCAACGTCAACGGCCTCGCCGGCACCGTCGTCACCGAGGACGGCCGGCTGCTCGTGTTCGCCGTCCTCGCCGACGCGGCGGCCGGCAGCGTCGACAGCGCCGAGGCCGCCCTCGACGACGTCGCGACCGCCCTCGCGGAGTGCGGCTGCCGGTAGGCCCTCCTGCAGGGGCCCGCCGCGAGCCTGCGAGGGGTGGGGGGCAGGGGGGTCCTTCGACAGCCCTTCGACAGGCTGTCCGCGTACGGTGAGGCGATGAGCAGCCCGTCCTCGATGGTCGACTGGGACCTCGCCGGTCGCACCGCGCGCAAGCTGGTCGGTCCCGGCCCGGAGACCACCCGGGAAGAAGCAGAGAGCGTCGTCCGCGAGCTGCACGACGCCGCGGCGCGGGCGGTCGCCCACGTCGAAGGGCTGACCGGCCTGAAGCCGGCCGAGGGCGGCCCGGCGCCGGAGGTGGCCGTCGTCGACCGGCCCGGCTGGATCGACGCCAACGCCGGCGGCATGGCGGCGCTGCTGAACCCGCTGGTCGACGCCCTGGCCGAGAAGCAGGGCACCCGCCCGGGCCCGCTGGCCACCGCCATCGGCTCGCGCGCCACCGGCGTGCAGGCCGGCGGCATCCTCGCGTTCCTGTCCTCGCGGGTGCTCGGCCAGTACGAGGTCTTCGGCACCGGCGGCCGGCTGCTGCTCGTGGCGCCGAACATCGTCGACGCGGAGCGCAAGCTGGGCGTCGACCCGAGCGACTTCCGGCTCTGGGTGTGCCTGCACGAGGTCACCCACCAGCTGCAGTTCACCGCGTTCCCGTGGCTGAAGACCCACCTCGAGGCGCAGATCGCCGAGTTCGTCGAGGCCACCGACCTCACCCCCGAGGTGCTCCGGGAGCGGCTCACCGACGTGCTGCACAGCCTCGGCGACGCCATCCGGGGCGGGGACGGCGACAGCGAGGGTCTGCTGGCCCTGGTCCGCGACCCCCGCCAGCGCGAGGTGCTCGACCGGGTCACCGCCGTCATGAGCCTCGTGGAGGGCCACGCCGAGTACGTGATGGACGGCGTCGGCCCGGACGTCGTCCCGTCGGTCAAGACGCTGCGCAAGCGGTTCGCCCAGCGGCGCAAGGGCCGGGGCCCGTTCGACCGCGTGCTGCGCCGGCTGCTCGGTCTGGAGCAGAAGATGAAGCAGTACGCCGACGGCCGGCACTTCGTCGGCGGCGTGGTGGACCTGGTCGGCATGCAGGGCTTCAACCGGGTGTGGGAGGGGCCGGCGAACCTGCCGCTCATCGACGAGCTCACCGCCCCGCAGAAGTGGGTGGACCGGGTGTTCGGCCGCCCCGCCATCACCGCCTGAGCCCATGAGCGGGCCCAGCCCGGCGGTCGCGCAGCTGCGCTCCGCCGTCCGCCCGGGGCTGACCCGCCCGCCGCGGCCGGTGCTGGTCGCCTGCAGCGGGGGAGCGGACTCCCTCGCGCTGGCGGCCGCGATCGCCTTCGAGGCGCCGCGGGCCGGTGTCCCCGCCGGCGCGGTCACCGTCGACCACGGCCTGCAGCCGGGGTCGGCCGAGCGGGCCGAGGCCACCGCCGGCCTGCTGCGCAAGCTCGGGCTGGAGCCGGTCGCCGTCCTGACCGCCGAGGTCGGCACGGACGGCGGACCGGAGGCGGCCGCCCGAGCCGCGCGCCTGCGGACGCTGCAGGCCGCCGCCGGCGACGCCCGGGTGGCCCTCGGGCACACCCTCGACGACCAGGCCGAGACGGTGCTGCTCGGCCTGGGCCGGGGCTCCGGGCCGCGGTCGGTCGCCGGCATGGTCGAGGAGAGGGGCATCTGGTGGCGGCCGCTGCTCGGCGTCCGCCGCGCCACCACCCGGCAGGCCTGCGCCGACCAGGGGCTGCCCGTGTGGGACGACCCCTGGAACGCCGACCCCGCCTACACCCGCGCCCGGCTGCGCGGCGAGGCGCTCCCGCTGCTCGAGGAGGTCCTGGGCGGCGGGGTGGCGCCGGCGCTGGCCCGCACCGCCGCGCTGCTGCGCGAGGACCTCGACGCGCTCGACGACCTCGCCGCCGTCGAGTCCGCCCGGCTCACCGGACCGGACGGGCTGGACGCGCCCGGCGCGGCCGCGCTGCCGGCCGCGCTGCGTCGGCGGGTGCTGCGCACCTGGCTGCGTACCGGCGGCATCCCCGGCCTTCAGGCGGTCCACCTGCACGCGGTCGACCGGCTGCTCGTGGCCTGGCGCGGGCAGGGCCGGGTCGACCTACCCGGCGGTGCGGGAGTGGTCCGGGCGTCTGGCAGGCTGGTGCTGCGCCCCGCGGGAACCGATCCGGGTGCGCGCCCCGAGCACTCCGAGGAGCACCGTCCGTGACAGAGCCTGCGACCGTGACCGGCGCGCTGGGGAACGACCACGGCTACGGCCCGGACATCGACCACGTGCTGCTCACCGAGCAGCAGATCCAGGACAAGATCGCCGAGCTCGCGGAGGAGATCGCCCGCGACTACGCCGGCAAGGAGGTCCTGCTGGTCGGCGTCCTCAAGGGCGCCGTCCTGTTCATGAGCGACTTCGCCCGCGCGCTGCAGCTGCCCACCCAGATGGAGTTCATGGCCGTCTCCTCCTACGGCTCGGCGACCAGCTCCTCCGGCGTGGTCCGGATCCTCAAGGACCTCGACCGCGACATCACCGGCAAGCACGTGCTCGTGCTCGAGGACATCATCGACTCCGGGCTGACGCTGTCCTGGCTGCTGAAGAACCTCGGCGGGCGGCAGCCGGCCTCCCTCGAGGTGTGCGCGCTGCTGCGCAAGCCCGACGCGATCAAGGTCGAGGTGCCCGTGCGGTACGTGGGCTTCGACATCCCGAACGAGTTCGTGATCGGTTACGGCCTGGACTACGCCGAGCGCTACCGCGACCTGCCCTACATCGCGACGCTGCGGCCGGAGGTCTACACGTCGTAGAGGTCGCCGTGCCGGACGACACCGCGGCCGGGTGCCGTTCCCCTGCTGCGCCGAGCCGCTGCTCGTGTCCCGGTCGGGGGCCGTCCGGGGCCCCGCGACCGGGACACACGTCATTCCTTCGGGCTTGTTCACGGCTCGCGACCAGGGAACGCACAGCAGCGCCGGTGTACCGTCGGACACGACGACGCCGAGCCGTGCGCCGGGGTGACCGGGTCGCCGGCGGTGTCCCCGGACGATCAGGAGGGTCGACGGGCAGCCGGGGCGCCCGGCCGCCCGGTCTCGGTGTATGGAACGTAAGAAGATCTTCCGCTCCGTGTGGTTCTGGGTCGTGCTCGTCGTTCTCCTGGCGGTCGCGTTCTCGTCCCTGTTCCGCGGCAACGGCGGCTACACGGAGGTGTCCACCTCCACGGCGCTCGAGCAGTTCGACCGGGGCAACGTCGAGTCGGCGACGATCAACGACAAGGAACAGACCCTCGACCTCGACCTGAAGAACGCGGTCGACGGCACGGACAAGATCAGCTCCTCGTACCCGATCGGCGCCTCGGAGCACATCTTCGACCTGGTGTCGGGCACGGGCACCGACAACGGCGACGGCGTCAAGTTCGACACGACCGTGACCCAGGAGAGCGTGTTCGTCTCGATCCTGGTCAGCTTCCTGCCGTTCGTCGTCCTCCTCCTGCTGCTGTTCTGGCTGTTCAACTCGATGCAGGGCGGCGGCCGCGGGGTCATGGCCTTCGGCAAGTCCAAGGCCAAGGTGGTCAGCAAGGACACCCCGAAGACGACGTTCGCCGACGTCGCCGGCGCCGACGAGGCCGTCGAGGAACTGCACGAGATCAAGGACTTCCTGCAGAACCCGGTCAAGTTCCAGGCCGTGGGCGCGAAGATCCCCAAGGGCGTGCTGCTGTTCGGCCCGCCCGGGACCGGCAAGACGCTGCTCGCCCGTGCGGTGGCCGGCGAGGCCGGGGTGCCGTTCTTCTCGATCTCCGGCTCGGACTTCGTCGAGATGTTCGTCGGCGTCGGCGCCAGCCGGGTGCGCGACCTGTTCGAGCAGGCCAAGAACAACGCCCCGGCGATCATCTTCGTCGACGAGATCGACGCCGTCGGCCGGCACCGCGGCGCCGGCATGGGCGGCGGGCACGACGAGCGCGAGCAGACCCTCAACCAGATGCTCGTCGAGATGGACGGCTTCGACGTCAAGGGCGGCGTCATCATGATCGCCGCCACGAACCGGCCGGACATCCTCGACCCGGCGCTGCTGCGCCCCGGCCGCTTCGACCGGCAGATCGCCGTCGACCGGCCCGACCTCGAGGGCCGCAAGGCCGTCCTCGCCGTCCACGCCAAGGGCAAGCCGCTCGCCCCGGACGTCGACCTGGCGACCGTCGCGCGCCGGACCCCCGGCTTCACCGGCGCGGACCTGGCCAACGTGCTCAACGAGGCCGCGCTGCTCACCGCGCGCAACAACCGCTCGCTGATCGACGACGCCACCCTCGAGGAGGCGATCGACCGCGTCATCGCCGGCCCCGAGCGCAAGACGCGGGCGATGAGCGAGAAGGAGAAGAAGGTCACCGCCTACCACGAGGGCGGGCACGCCCTGGTGGCGCACGCGCTGCCCAACCTCGACCCCGTGCACAAGGTGACGATCCTGCCGCGCGGCCGCTCGCTCGGGCACACGCTCGTCCTGCCGACCGAGGACAAGTACACGCAGACCCGGTCGGAGATGATCGACACCCTGGCCTACGCGCTGGGCGGCCGGGCGGCCGAGGAGCTGGTCTTCCACGAGCCGACCACCGGTGCCGGCAACGACATCGAGAAGGCCACCGCGATGGCCCGGGCGATGGTCACGCAGTACGGCATGAGCGCCAAGCTCGGCGCGGTGAAGTACGGCCGCGACGACTCCGAGCCGTTCCTGGGCCGCGACATGAGCTCGCACCCGGACTACTCCGAGGCCGTCGCCGCCGACATCGACGCCGAGATCCGCGCGCTGATCGAGGCCGCGCACGACGAGGCCTGGGAGATCCTGGTCGAGTACCGGGAGGTCCTCGACCAGCTGGTGCTCGAGCTGATGGAGAAGGAGACGCTGTCCAAGGAGGACATGGCCCGCATCTGCGCGCCGGTCACCAAGCGTCCCTCGCTCGCGCCGTACAACGGCTTCGGCAAGCGCACGCCGTCCGACCAGCCGCCGGTGCTCACGCCCGCCGAGCGGGCCGCGCAGAACGGCAACGGCCACGTCAGCGGCGACAACACCCCGGTCGGCGACGTCGGCGCACCGATCCAGCGGTGACGGAGGACCTGCACGGGGGGATCGAGGGGGCGCTCAAGGGCGTCGACCGGCCCCGTGCCGAGGCGGCGATCCGCGAGCTGCTCATCGCGGTGGGGGAGGACCCCGACCGCCCCGGCCTGAAGGACACCCCCGCGCGGGTCGCGCGCGCCTACACCGAGGTCTTCGCCGGCCTCTGGCAGGACCCGGGGGAGGTCCTCGCGACCACGTTCGACGAGGACCACGACGAGCTGGTGCTGGTCAAGGACATCCCGATGTACTCGACCTGCGAGCACCACCTGGTCCCGTTCCACGGGGTGGCGCACATCGGCTACATCCCCGGGGACGACGGCCGGGTGACCGGGCTGTCGAAGCTGGCCCGGCTGGTCGAGGTCTACGCCCGCCGCCCGCAGGTGCAGGAGCGGATGACCTCGCAGATCGCCGACGCGCTCGCCGCCGTCCTCAAGCCGCGCGGGGTGCTGGTGGTCATCGAGGCCGAGCACCTGTGCATGGCGATGCGCGGCATCCGCAAGCCGGGAGCGCGCACCGTGACCTCCGCCGTCCGGGGCATCTTCCGGGAGAACCTGGCCACGCGAAGCGAGGCGATGAGCCTCGTGATGCGAGGGTGACGGGCGAGTGAGCATCGCAGCGAGGAACGAGCGAGGAGCGGAGCGAGCCCGGAACCGAGCCATGGGCACGGGCCGGTGACCCGCATCGAACTGCCCCACCCCGGCCACTGCGTGGTCATGGGGGTCCTCAACGTGACCCCCGACTCCTTCTCCGACGGCGGCTGCTACGCCGACGCCGGGTCGGCCGTGGCGCACGGCCTGGAGATGCACGCGGCCGGCGCCGACTACGTCGACGTGGGCGGGGAGTCCACCCGCCCGGGCGCCGACCGGGTGGACGCCGCCGAGGAGTGCGGCCGGATCCTGCCGGTCATCGCCGAGCTGGCGGCTGCGGGTGTGCGGGTCAGCGTCGACACCACCCGCGCCGAGGTCGCCGAGGCGGCGCTGGACGCCGGCGCGGTGCTGGTCAACGACGTCAGCGGCGGCCTGGCCGACGCCGGCATGGCGAAGCTGGTCGCCGACGCCGGTGTGCCCTGGGTGCTCATGCACTGGCGGGGGCACAGCCGGCAGATGTACGCGCGGGCGCACTACGACGACGTCGTCGCCGAGGTCTGCGCCGAGCTCACCGCCCGCCGGGACGACGCGCTGGCCGCCGGCGTCATGCCGGAGCAGCTGGTGCTCGACCCGGGGCTCGGCTTCGCCAAGAACGCCCCGCACAACTGGGCCCTGCTGGCCGGGCTGGACCGGATCGTCTCCCTCGGGCTGCCGGTGCTGGTCGGCGTCTCCCGCAAGACGTTCCTCGGCCGGCTGCTGGCCGGCCCGGACGGCGACCTGCGCCCCGCCGAGCAGCGGGACGCCGCCACCCTCGCGACGACGGTGCTCGCCGCGCAGGCCGGCGCCTGGGGCGTGCGGGTGCACGACGCCGCGGCCTCGGTCGACGCGGTCAAGGTCGTCGCGGCGGTGCGCGGTGCCTAGCACCCACCCACCCCGCCGCCCCGACCGCATCACCGTCCGCGGCATCAGCGCGCACGCCCACCACGGCGTCTACGACTGGGAGCGCGAGCGCGGCCAGACCTTCCGCGTCGACGCCGTCCTGGAGCTCGACACCGCACCGGCCGCGGCCGGCGACGACCTCGGCAAGACGGTCAACTACGCCGAGCTCGCCCAGCGGCTGCACGCCGTCCTCACCGGCGAGCCGGTGGATCTGCTGGAGACCCTCGCCCAGCGGCTGGCCGACGTCTGCCTGGCCGACGCGCTGGTCGACGCCGTCGAGATCACCGTGCACAAGCCCGACGCCGACCTCGGCGTCCCCTTCGACGACGTCACGGTGGCGATCCGCCGGGAGCGGCCGTGACCCGCGCGGTGCTCTCGCTCGGCGCGAACCTCGGCGACCGCGCCGGCACGCTGCGCGCCGCCTTCACCGCCCTCGCCGAGGACGGGCTGGTCGCCCGCTCGGTGCTCTACGAGACGCCGCCATGGGGCCCGGTCGAGCAGCCGCCGTACCTCAACGCGATCGCGGTCGTCCGGGGACCGCGCGACGCCGCGGGCTGGCTGGCCCGCGCGCACGAGATCGAGCAGGCCGCCGGGCGCACCCGGGAGGTCCGCTGGGGCGCCCGCACGCTCGACGTCGACGTCGTCACAGTGACCGGGGACGACGGCGCGCCCGTCCTCTCCGACGACCCCGAGCTGACGCTGCCGCACCCACGGGCCCACGAGCGGGCGTTCGTTCTGGTGCCGTGGCTGACCCTGGACCCGGTCGCGGAGCTGCCCGGCCACGGGAAGGTCGCCGACCTCGTCGCGAAGCTGCCGCCCGAGGACGTCGCCGCCGTCGTGACGTGGGAGGACCTGCGGTGAAGCCGGTGAACCGGCGGGACCTGGCCGTCGCCGCGGTCGGGCTGGCCGTGGCGGCGTGGCTGCTGGTGCGCACCTTCTACGGCGACCTGCCGCGGCTGGACTGGTGGCTGGCCGTTCCGCTGGGCGTGCTCGCGCTCGCCGAGGCGCTCGGCGCCCGCACGCTGGGCAACCGGCTGGCCGCCGAGCGCGAGGCGCGGACGGCGCAGCGGCGCGGCACGGCCGCGGCCGGCCGGACCCCGGGACCCGCTCGCCCGGTCGAGCCGATGCTGGTGGCCCGGCTCGCCGTCCTGGCCCAGGCCAGCGCCTGGGTGGGCGCGGTCTTCGTCGGCATCTGGGCCGGCGTGCTGCTGCACGTCGCCCCCGAGATCGGCTCGCTGCAGGCGGCCGGCGGCGACACGGTCGCGGCGGTGCTGGGCGTCGTCCTGGCCGCCGCGCTGGCCGGGGCGGCGCTGCGGCTCGAGTCGGTCTGCCGCGTCCCCCCGGGCGGGGACGACGACCCGCCGCCCCTGACCCCGCACGCCTGAGCGGGCTTTCGGTACGGAAAGCCCGCTACCGGGCGGCGCCGGCGGTCTCGGGTTCGGCGCCCTCGACGGAGCGGCGCAGGGCGGCGTGCAGCGAGGTCGGGGTGAGGACGCCGCAGAACCGGTCGCCGTCCAGCACGGCCACCCAGCCCGCCTCCAGCTGCAGCATGGTCGAGAATGCCGTCTTCAGCGTCGCGTCGACCGGCACCCACGCCTCCATCCGCCGCGCCGCGGCGCCGACCGTGCCGTCGCCGGTCGCGCGCTCGGCCGACAGCCAGCCGTGCAGGGTGCCGTGGTCGTCGAGGACGACGGCCCAGCGCGCCCCCGCCCGCTCCAGCGCGGCCCGGGCGTCGGGGAGGCGGTCGGTCTCCCGCACCACCGGCGGCTGCTCCAGGTCCTCGACGTCGATGCCGGTGACCGCCAGCCGCTTGAGCCCGCGGTCGGCCCCGACGAAGTCGGCCACGAACGGGCTGGCCGGCCGGCCGAGCAGCTCGGCGGGGGAGGCGAACTGCTCGACGTGCCCGCCCTGGCTCATGACCGCGATCCGGTCGCCGAGCCGGACCGCCTCCTCGATGTCGTGCGTGACGAACACGATCGTCTTGCGGACCTCGGCCTGCAGCCGCAGGAACTCCGACTGCAGCCGTTCGCGCACGATCGGGTCGACGGCGGAGAACGGCTCGTCCATGAGCAGCACCGGCGGGTCGGCGGCCAGCGCCCGCGCGACACCGGCCCGCTGGCGCTGACCGCCCGAGAGCTGGGCGGGGTAGCGGTCGCCGTACACGCCGGGGTCGAGGCCGACCGAGTCGAGCAGCTCGTCGACCCGCTCGCGGATTCGCCGCTTGTCCCAGCCGAGCAGGCGCGGCACCGTCGCCACGTTGGTGCGCACGGTCTGGTGGGGGAACAGGCCGACGTTCTGGATGACGTAGCCGATGCGCCGGCGCAGCTGATCGGGGTCGACGCGGGTGACGTCCTCGCCGCCGAGCAGGATCCGCCCGGTCGACGGCTCGATGATCCGGTTGATCATCTTCATCGTCGTCGTCTTTCCGCAGCCCGACGGCCCGACCAGCACGGTCAGCTCCCCCGCGGCGAAGGTCAGGTCGAGCTCCGCGACGCCCACGGTGCCGTCGGGGTAGATCTTGCTGACGCCCTCGAGCCGGATCTCCTGCGCGGACCCGGCGTCCCGCGCCGTCGCGCCGTCGCCCGGCAGCGCAGTAGCGTCCACGTCGTGCCCCTCCTGGGATGCGCTCGGTCGTGAGCGCGGTGCTGGCGGCGGATGCCGCCCCGAACCCGTGGTTCGACCCTTCCTACGTCGTGGACAACTGGTCGTCCATTCTGGGCTACCTGGGCGAGCACGTGCGGCTGACCGTCCTCGCGGTCCTGCTCGGGGGGGTCATCGCGCTGCCGCTGGCCGTGCTGGCCCGGCGCAGCCGCTGGCTGGCCGGCCCGGTGCTCGGCCTGTCGACCGTCATCTACACGATCCCGTCGCTGGCCATGTTCGCCTTCGTCGCCCCGGTCACCGGGCTGACCACGACCACCGTGCTGGTCGGCCTCGTCCTGTACTCCCTGGTCATCCTCGTCCGCAACTTCCTCGCCGGGCTGCAGTCGGTGCCCGCCGACGTGCGGGAGGCCGCGCGGGGGATGGGCTACGGCCCGGCCCGGCTGTTCTGGCAGGTGGAGGTGCCGCTGGCGCTGCCCGCCTTCATGGCCGGCATCCGCGTCGCCACCGTGTCGACGGTCGCGCTGGTGACCGTCGGCGTCATCGTGGGCCACGGCGGCCTCGGCCAGCTGATCACCGGTGGCTTCGCCGCCAACTTCTACCGCGCCGAGATCGTCACCGGCGCGGTCGGCTGCGTCCTGCTGGCGCTGTTCGCCGACCTCCTGCTGGTCGGGGTGGAGCGGCTGCTCACCCCCCGGGCGAGCCGGGTGCGCGCATGAACCTGCTCGGCGACGCCTTCGTCTACCTCAACGACCCGTTCAACTGGACCCGCCCGAACGGCATCCTGGACCTGCTGGCCGAGCACCTGCGGATCTCCGCGCTCGCCGTGCTGGCCGCCATGGTGGTCGCCATCCCGGTGGGCGTCCTGCTCGGGCACACCGGCCGCGGCGGCGGGTTCACCGTGGCGCTGTCCAACGTGTCGCGCGCGGTGCCGACCCTCGCGCTGCTCACCCTCTTCGCCGTCACGCCGATCGGGTTCGGCCCGACGGCGACCACCATCGCGCTCGCGGTCTTCGCGGTCCCGCCGATCCTGACCAACACCTACGTCGGGTTCCGCGGCGTCGACCGCGACGTGGTCGAGGCGGCCCGTGCGATGGGGTTCGGCGGACGGCAGGTGGCCATGCGGGTCGAGCTCCCGCTGGCCGCGCCGCTGCTGATGACCGGGGTGCGCACCGCCGCCGTCCAGGTGGTGGCCACCGCCACGCTGGCCGCGCTGGTGGCCGGCGGCGGGCTCGGCCGGATCATCACGCTGGGATTCCGCCAGCAGGACTACGGCGCCGTCCTGGCCGGGGCGATCCTGGTGGCCGCGCTCGCCATCCTGACCGAGCTGGTCCTGGCCGCCCTGTCGTGGGCGCTGACCCCGGGCCAGAAGCGGTTGCCGTTCACCGCCCGTCCCCGGGCCGCCATCCGCGCGGGGGACCCCATGGCGGCCGACGTCCCCCTGTGAAGCCCGTAACAGATCGGCAAAGACGGTGCACCCCCGCATTGCCTCGATGGAGAAGCGCGGGGTTCGATGATCGCCGCGGGACACCTCCCGCCAGACACGCGTGGCGGTCGCACCTGGACCGCCCGGGACACAGAAGGCGGGGAGCCATGACGCGGCGCGCCCGGTACCTCATCCCTCTCGCACTGGCCTCCGTGCTGGCCACGGCGGCCTGCGGCGAGTCCGGCTCCTCCGGCACCGGCGGTGGCGACGACAGCGGCGGCACCGCGGCGGGCGACGCCTGCGCCCCCGTGGCCGGTGACCAGCTGGTCGTGCTGGAGGACGACAAGCACCTGCAGAACGCCGACAACGTCATCCCGGCGGTCAACGCCGCGGCGGCCGCGGCCAACCCGGCCCTGCTCGACACGCTGAACGCGGTCTCCGGGGTGCTCACCACCGACGACCTGATCGAGATGAACGCCGCGGTCGACGTCCAGCGGCAGAGCGTCGAGGACGTCGCGGCCGGCTACGTCGCCGACAAGGGCCTGGACTCCGGCGTCAGCGGCGGCAGCGGCCCGGTCGTCGTCGGTGCCGCCGACTTCACCGAGTCGCAGGTGCTGGCCACGCTCTACGCCGACGTGCTCAACGCCGCCGGCTTCCAGGCCACCGTGCAGACGGTCGGCAACCGCGAGCTGTACCTGCCGGCGCTCGAGCGCGGCGAGATCCAGGCCTTCCCCGAGTACCTGGCCACGGTCACCGAGTTCATCGAGGGCGACGACTCCACCGAGGTCGCCTCCGGGGACGTCGACGCCACGGTCGAGGCCCTCACGCCCCTGGCCGAGGGCGTCGGGCTGGTCTTCGGCGAGCCGGCCGAAGCGGCGGACCAGAACGCCTTCGCCGTCACGCAGGAGTTCGCCGACAACCTCGGCGTCACCACGCTCTCCGAGCTGGCCGATGCCTGCGGTGACGGGTCGCTGACCCTCGGCGGGCCCGGTGAGTGCCCGACCCGGCCGGCCTGCCAGCCGGGCCTGGAGGAGACCTACGGCCTGAAGTTCGCGGGCTTCCAGGAGTTCGACGCCGGCGGCCCGCTCACCAAGGCGGCCATCCAGCAGGGCGAGGTCTCGATGGGCCTGGTGTTCAGCTCCGACGGCGCCCTCGCCCAGAGCTGAGGCCTCCCTGCAGGGTCCCGCCGCGAGCGTGCGAGTGGCGGGGCAGGGACGTCCTTCACCAGCCGCCGGGTGGGAGCTGCTCGCCGGCGTCGACGGGGACCGCGGTGCGGTTCCCGTCCGGCGCCAGCGGGCAGGACCACCGCGGGTCGTAGGTGCAGGACGGGTGGTAGGCGAAGTTGAGGTCGACCACCAGCCGCTCGCCGGTCCCGCCCAGGTCCGCGCCCTTGATCGTGTCCAGCAGGTAGCGGCCGCCGCCGTAGGTCGTCCGGCCCGCGCTGCCGTCACGCAGCGGCAGGAAGACCCCGCCGCCGTAGCCGCCCAGCCACCAGACGTCGACCGGCCCCAGCGGCCCGAGCGTCACGGTGCCGATCCGGTCCAGGGGGACGACGCCGTCGCTGTCGGTCTGCAGCTCCAGCCGGCGCGGCTCGGCCGGCGCCAGCGTCGCCTCGAACCGCAGCGCCGGGTCGTACGCCGCGAACGGCAGGCCGGCGAAACCGCGGCGCGCGGCGGCGTCCAGCGGGGAGTCCGGGTGCGAGGCGAACAGCTCGTCGCGGCCGTCCCGCCAGGTGCGCCACCCGGCCTCGGGATCGGCCGACGAGCGAGCCGCGGCGTAGAGACCGGCCACCCGGCGGCGCCAGTCGAGCAGGGACAGCGACATGCGGTCACTGTGCCCGACGCCGCTCGCTCCTGAGCCGTTCCTCCCGGTCGGGATCACTGTCCGCCGTTACGCTGTCACCATGCGGGGGCCCCAGGACGACGACGTCGCCCGGCACCCCGCCCCGAGGGACCGCCGGGACGAGCCCCCGCCGTCCTCGGCGCTGCGGACCTCCGGCCTCGTCGCCGGATTCGTCCTCGCCGTGGCGGCCACCGCCGTCGTCTTCCTCACCGACAACCCCCAGCACCTGCGGCTGGCCGTCATCGCCGCGGCGTGGGCGTTCGTGCTCGCCGCCTTCCTCGCCGGACGGCGCCGCGCCGAGACCCAGGCCGCCGCCGAGCGCGAGGCCGAGCTCCGGCGCGGCTACCAGCACGAGCTCGACCGGGAGGCCGCCGCCCACCGCGCGTACGAGCTGGAGCTGGAGAACGAGCTGCGCCGCGAGGCCGAGCAGTCGATGCGCGCGGAGCTCACGGCGCTGCGCCAGGAGATCGCCGGCCTGTCCGGACTGCGCGACGAAGTTGCCCGGGTCTCGTCGCTGCGGGACGAGGTCGCCCGGGTGTCCGCGCTGCGCGACGACGTGGCCGGGCTGGCGGCGCTGCGCTCCGACGTCGCCTCGCTCTCCGCGCTCCGGGAGGACCTCACCCAGCTCGCCGAGTTGCGCGCCGACATGGGCCGGCTGCGGGCCGAGCTCACCGAGCAGCTCAACGGCGAGATGCTGGTCGAGCGGATCCTGCTGCGCACCCAGTCGATCCGGACGCCGGCCGACGCCGGCACCGCCGAGACCCCGCGCACCGTCGAGGCGCCGGCCATGTGGGAGGACGACCGCCCGCCGCGGGAGCTGACCGGTGGCTGGCCCGCGGTGCGCCTCGACGACCTGCCGGAGACGCGGCAGGCCGAGCGCGTGCGCGTGGACCGGCCGCTGCCCGGGAGCCGGCCGGCGGCCGCCTCGTGGACGGTGGAGCAGTCGGCCGCCGCGTGGAGCACGCCGTCGTGGGAGCGCACGGATCCGGCGCCCGGGACGGCGGCCTTCCCGCCGGCCCCGGCGCCGGCCGCACCCGCGCCGCCGGTCACCGCCCGGCCCACCCCGCCCGCGCCTCCGCCGCCCACGCCCCTGGAGTGGCTGGCCGACCGCGCCCTCGTCGAGCCGGCGGACACGGCGCCGCGCCGTTCCCGCCACGCGGCCGCGGAGCAGGCCGACCACCCGCCGCGGCACGAGACGCCGGCGTGGCAGGAGGTCGCGACGCCGCCGGCCGACCGGCAGCCCCCGGTGCCGCAGCGCCGGCGCCGCACCGACGAGCCGCTCGACGACCGCACCGAGGAGCGGCCGGCCGCCCCGGCGACGAGCTACGAGCCGATCGTCCGGCCGTCGCCGTCCCCCCGGCCCTCGCCCCGCCCCCGGCCGACGCCCGCGCCGGCGCCGGTGCACGAGGAGGCCGACTCCGCCGGGCACCGGCGGCTGGCCGAGATCCTCGCCGACCGTGAGGCGCAGCCGCCGTCGGGCGGCCGTCGCCGGAGGCGCTACCGCGACGAGGACGAGCCGGACGACGTGCTGGCCCGCGTGCTGGGCCAGAACTGACGCCGAGCGGTCAGCGCGGCCCCTTGGAGAGGCCGCCGCCGTCGATCACCAGGGTCTGCCCGGTGATCCACCCCGCGCCGTCGCCCAGCAGGTAGGCCGCGGCCTCGCCGACGTCCTCCGGGACGCCGAGCCGCTTCAGCGGGTAGTTGGCGGCGACCTCGGCCTCGCGGCCCTCGTAGAGCGCGCCGGCGAAGCGGGTCTTCACCACGGCGGGCGCCACCGCGTTGACCCGCACCTTCGGGCCGAGCTCCACCGCCAGTTGGATGGTCAGGTTGATCAGCGCCGCCTTGCTGACGCCGTAGGCCGCGATGTTCTCCGACGACCGCAGCCCGGCCACCGAGGCGACGATGAGTATGGAGCCGCCGTGCTCGGCCATCCACGCCCGCCACGCCTCCTGCACCAGGCCCAGGCTGGAGACGACGTTGGTGTCGAGGACCTTGCGGAACGTGTCCAGGTCCAGGTCGACGACCGGTCCGTACACCGGGTTGACGCCGACGTTGCCCACGAGCATGTCCAGGCTGCCGAAGGTCTCCACCGCCGTGCGGACGGCGTGGGCTCGGTGCTCGGCGTCGCCGGCGTGACCCGGCACCGCCACGGCCACCTCCGCGCCGCCGAGCGATTCCACCGCCTCGGCCAGCGCCTCGGGCTTGCGGGCGGTCAACACCACCCGCGCACCGCGGTCGACCAGGCTCTGCGCGATCGCCAGGCCGATGCCCCGGCTGCCGCCGGTCACCAGTGCGGTGCGTCCCTCCATCGAGGGCTTGCCTGCGGACACGCGTCCTCCTTCGTCGGGCCCCGTCGCCGCGCGGAGCGTAGGTGCGGGCCCCAGGGTGAGGCACCCCACACTCCCGATCCGTTGCGGGGTGCGCACCGCGGTCACACACTCGCCATCGGTGCCACACCCGCGTGACACATCCGGGTTGCAGCGGGGACGGCGCCGGAACCACCCAGCGAGACCAGCGCTGCCCACCGAGGTCCACGACGGCGTGGACCCGCCCCTGAGTCCGGTACCCGCGAGGGACTGGAACGAGAGGTGCACCGATGCCTGCTGCCCGCAGGACCCATCGCGCTGCCGGCCTCGCGCCCGCCGCCACCGCTCCCGCCCGCCTCCGCGTGGGTGTCATCGGCGCGGGCCGCGTCGGTGCCGTGCTCGGCGCCGCGCTCGCCGCCGCAGGACACGACGTCGTCGCGGCCGCCGGCCTGTCCACCGCCTCCGCCGAGCGGGCCGCCCGCCTGCTGCCCGGCGTCCCCCTGCTGCACGCCGACGAGGTCGTCGCCACCAGCGACCTCGTCGTCCTCGCGGTGCCCGACGACACCCTGCCCGGCCTGGTCGCCGGCCTCGCCGAGACCGGCGTCTGGCGCCCCGGGCAGATGGCCTTCCACACCTCCGGCGCGCACGGGCTGGCCGTGCTCGCGCCCGCGCAGCTGGCCGGCGTCCTGCCGCTGGCGCTGCACCCCGCGATGACCTTCACCGGCGCCCCCGAGGACGTCGACCGGCTCGTCGGCGTCCCGTTCGGCGTCACCAGCCGCCCCGAGCACCGCGCAGTGGCCGAGACCCTGGTGCTGGAGATGGGCGGCGAGCCCTTCTACGTCGCCGAGGCGGACCGGCGGCTCTACCACGCCGCGCTGGTCACCGGCGCCAACCACCTGGTCACGCTGGTCGCCGAGGCGGCCGACCTGCTGCGCTCGGCCGGCGTCGAGGAGCCGGCGCGGGTGCTGACGCCGCTGCTCACCGCGGCGCTGGACAACGGCCTGCGGCGCGGGGACCGCGGGCTCACCGGCCCGGTCAGCCGCGGGGACGTCGGCACCGTGGCCGACCACCTCGAGACGCTCAACGAGCGCGCGCCGGCCTCCGTGGCCGCGTACGTCGCCATGGCGCAGCGGACCACCGAGCGGGCGCTCGGTGCCGGCCGGCTCAAGCGGCACGAGGCCGCTCCGCTGCTCGACCTGCTCTACGACGCCGTGCCGTCCGCCCACCCCACGACCCCGCCTGACACCGCGAGCTCCCGGTGAGCGTCGGAACGCCCCCGGCCGTCGCCGAGTCCACCGCCGAGCTCGCCCGACTGCGCGCGCAGCTGCCCGGCCTGGTGGTGCTCGTGCCCACCATGGGCGCGCTGCACGAGGGGCACCGCACCCTCGTCCGCGCCGCCGGGCAGCGCGGCGGCAGCGTGGTCGTCTCCGTCTTCGTCAACCCGACCCAGTTCGGGCCGGGGGAGGACTTCGACCGCTATCCGCGCACCTGGGACACCGACCTGGCCGCGCTGGCCGAGGAGGGCGCCGACGTCGTCTTCCACCCGCCGGTCGAGGAGGTCTACCCGCCGGGGTCGCTGGGCGTGACCGTGCAGCCCGGTCCGCTCGGCGGCGTGCTCGAGGGCGCCGTCCGGCCGGGGCACTTCGCCGGCGTGCTGACAGTGGTGGCGAAGCTCTTCGGCCTGGTGCGCCCCGACATCGCGATCTTCGGCGAGAAGGACTACCAGCAGCTGACGCTGATCCGCGCCATGGCCCGGGAGCTCGCGCTGGGCGTCGAGGTGGTCGGCGTCCCCACGGTCCGCGAGGACGACGGCATGGCGCTGTCGAGCCGCAACCGCTACCTGTCCGCGGAGGAACGGCACACCGCGGCGGCGTTGTCCGCGGCGCTGCGTGCCGGCGCCGACGCCGGCCGGCAGGGCGCCGAGGCGGTGCTCGCCGCCGCGCACGAGGTGCTCGCGACCGCGCCCGGGCTGGTCCTCGACTACCTCGAGCTCACCGACCCCGACCTCGGCCCGGCGCCCGCCGCCGGCCCCGCCCGCCTGCTGGTCGCCGCCCGCGCCGGCAGCACCCGCCTGATCGACAACGTGCCCGTGAACCTGGGAGCCCACCGATGATGCGCACGATGCTCAAGTCCAAGATCCACCGCGCGACGGTGACCCAGGCCGACCTGCACTACGTCGGCTCGGTCACCATCGACGAGGACCTGCTGGACGCCGCCGACCTGCTGCCCGGCGAGCAGGTGGCCATCGTCGACGTCACCAACGGCGCCCGCCTGGAGACCTACGTCATCCCTGGTGAGCGGGGCAGCGGCGTGATCGGCATCAACGGTGCCGCGGCGCACCTGGTGCACCCCGGCGACCTGGTGATCATGATCAGCTACGGCGTCATGGACGAGACCGAGGCGAAGAGCTACATCCCCAAGGTGGTGCACGTCGACGGCGCCAACCGCATCGTCGAGCTGGGCGGAGACCCCGCCGCGCCCTCCCCGGGTGTACTCGGGCAGGTGCGGGGCGACACGATCCGGGGGTGACGACACTCACCGCGACCGGCCTTCCGCTCCGGCTCGCCGCTCCCGCCCCGGGCTGGGAGCTCTCCGCGGACGTCTGCGTCGTCGGCTCCGGGGTGGCCGGGCTCTGCGTCGCCCTGCACGCGCGGGCGGCCGGGCTGTCGGTCGCCGTCGTCACCAAGGTCCTGGTGGACGACGGGTCGACCCGGTGGGCGCAGGGCGGGATCGCCGCCGTCCTCGACCCGTCCGACAGCCCGGAGGCGCACGCCCACGACACCTTCGTCGCGGGAGTGGGCCTCTGCGAGCCGGCGGCCGTCGACGCCCTGGTGCACGAGGGCCCGGAGCGGCTGCGCCAGCTGATCGGCTGGGGCGCTGCCTTCGACCGGGACCACCTCGGCAACCTGCTGCTCACCCGCGAGGGCGGGCACTCGGCGAACCGGATCGTGCACGCCGGCGGTGACGCGACCGGCGCCGAGGTGATGCGCGCGCTCTGCAGCGCCGTGCACGCCGATCCCGGCATCACCCTCGTCGAGCACGCGATGGTGCTCGACCTCCTCCGCGACACCGACGGCCGCGCCGCCGGGGTCACCCTGCACGTGCTGGGGGAGGGCAGCGAGGACGGCGTCGGCGCCGTCCGCGCCCGCGCGGTCGTGCTGGCCACCGGCGGCATGGGGCAGGTGTACGCGGCCACCACCAACCCGTCGGTCTCCACCGGGGACGGCGTCGCGCTCGGCCTGCGCGCCGGTGCGGTCGCCACCGACCTGGAGTTCGTGCAGTTCCACCCCACCTCCCTGTACCGCGGCCCCGGGGCCCGCGGGCAGCAGCCGCTGGTCAGCGAGGCGCTGCGCGGCGAGGGCGCGGTGCTGGTCGACGGCGCCGGCGAGCGGTTCATGACCGCCGTGCACCCGATGGCCGAGCTCGCCCCGCGCGACGTCGTCGCCAAGGCGATCACCCGCATCCAGCTGCGCGACGGCGTGCCGCACGTCTGGCTCGACGCCCGGCACGTGCCCGATCTGGCCGAGCGGTTCCCGACGATCGTGGCCAGCTGCCGGGCGGCCGGCATCGACCCGGTCACCGAGCTGATCCCGGTGACCCCGGCCGCCCACTACGCCTCCGGCGGCCTGGCCACCGACCTGTCCGGACGCACCACGGTGCCCGGGCTGTACGCGTGCGGCGAGGTCGCCTGCACCGGCGTGCACGGGGCCAACCGGCTGGCCTCCAACTCGCTGCTGGAGGGGCTGGTCTTCGCCGCGCGCATCGGCGACTCGCTGGCCCGGGAGCTGCCGCCGCCGGAGCCGGCGCGCGCGGAGGAGCCGTCGACGTCCGGACTGCTCGACCCAGCGGGCCGCGACCGCGTCACCGGGACGATGTCGGAGCACGTCGGCGCGCTGCGCAACGGCGCCGGGCTGAGCCGGGCCACGGCGGACCTGGCGGCCCTGGCCAGAGGACTGAGCCCGCTGCGGCCCGGGGTCGAGAGCTGGGAGGCCACCGACCTGCTCACCGTGGCCGGCGCGCTGACCGCCGCCGCGGCCGCCCGGGAGGAGACCCGCGGCTGCCACTGGCGCGAGGACCACCCCGGCACGGAGGAGGCGTGGCGGGTGCACGTCGACGTCCGCCTCGACGACGACGGCCGCATGCACCTCACCCGCCGCCCGGTCGGCGCGCCCGTCGGAGGTGGCTGGTGAGCGGCGACCCGGCCGACCTGACCGGCACCGGCCTGTCCGAGGCCTGGGTGGCCGAGCTCGTCGAGCGCACCCTCGCCGAGGACCTCACCGGCGGCGCGCCGCTGCCCGGCCCGCCCGACCTCGCCGTCGCCCACGACGTCACCAGCTCGGCCACCATCCCGGCCGGGCAGCTCGGCACCGCCGACCTGGTGGCCCGGGCGGACGGCGTGGTCGCCGGCCTGCCGGTGGCCGCCCGGGTGTTCCTCCGGCTGGCACCCGGCGCCACCCTGACCGGCGTCGCCTCCGACGGCGACCGCGTGCGCCGCGGCGACGTGCTGCTCACCGTCCGCGGCCCGGTGCGGGCGCTGCTGGCCGCCGAGCGCAGCGCGCTGAACATCGCCAGCCGGGCGAGCGGGATCGCCACGCACACCCGCGCCTGGGTGGACGCGGTCGAGGGCACGAAGGCGCGGGTCCTCGACACCCGCAAGACGACGCCGGGGCTGCGGCCGCTGGAGAAGTACGCCGTCCGCTGCGGCGGCGGCGAGAACAAGCGCATGGGCCTCTACGACGTGGCGATGATCAAGGACAACCACGTCGCCGCCGCTGGCTCGGTGGCCGCCGCGGTCGCCGCGGTGCGCGAGCGCGCCCCGAAGGTCACCGTGCAGGTCGAGGTCGACACCCCCGCGCAGGCGGTCGAGGCCGTGGCGGCCGGTGCCGACTTCCTGCTCTGCGACAACATGCCTCCGGCCGTCCTGCGCGAGGTCGTGGAGCAGGTCGGCGGGCGGGCCGAGCTGGAGGCCACCGGCGGCCTCACCCTGGCGGTCGCCCGCGAGGTCGCCGGGACGGGCGTGGACTACCTGTCCGTCGGCGCGCTGACGCACAGCTCGCCGATCCTCGACCTCGCCCTCGACCTGCGGGCCGGGTGACGGATGCTCCTCACCGTCGACGTCGGCAACAGCCAGACCGTCCTCGCAACCTTCGACGGCGCCCGGCGGGTCGGCTGCTGGCGGGTCACGACGCAGCCGCGGGCGACCGCCGACGAGCTGCGCATGCTCTGGCGCGGCCTGCTGCGCGACGCCGAGATCACCGGGGTGGCGGCCTGCTCGACGGTGCCCGCGCTGCTGCCGACCCTGCGCCAGCTGCTCGACTCCCTCGAGGTGCCCGTCGTCCTGATCGGGCCGGGGGTGCGCACCGGCGTGCCGCTGCACGTGGACAACCCCCGCGAGGTGGGCGCCGACCGCGTGGTCACCGCGCTGGCCGCGCACGAGCTGTTCGGCCGCTGGCCCGACGGCCGCGGCCGACCGGTGGTCGTCGTCGACTTCGGCACGTCGACCAACGTGGACGCCATCGGCCCGGACGGGCAGTTCCTGGGCGGCGCACTGGCCCCCGGGGTCGAGGTGAGCCTGGACGCGCTGGCCACCCGGGCCGCGCAGCTGCGCTCGGTCGAGCTGACCGTGCCCCCGCAGGCGATCGGGAAGAACACGGTCGCCGCGCTGCAGTCGGGACTGGTGCTCGGGTTCGCCGGGCTGGTCGACGGCCTGGTCGCCCGGATCGCGGCCGAGATCGTGGCGCAGTTCGGGGCCGCCCCGGTCGTCGTCGCCACCGGCGGGCTCTCGCCGGTGGTCGTCGACAGCTGCCGGTCGATCGGCGAGCGCGAGCCCGACCTCACCGTGCACGGGCTGCGGCTGGCCTTCGAACGGCATCAGGCTGTCCGTCACCCGCCCGCCCAGCGTCCGGCCTCCCCGTAGGCTGTGCGGCGTCATGACCGATGAACCCCCCGGCGACGACCTACCCGAACAGCTGCGCGTCCGCCGCGCCAAGCTCGACCGGCTCCGCGAGGCCGGTGTCGATCCCTATCCGGTGGCGGTGCCCCGCACGGCCACGCTGGCCGAGGTCCGGGAGAAGCACTCCGACCTCGAGCCCGACACGATGACCGGCGAGCGGGTCGGCGTCACCGGGCGGGTGATCTTCGTCCGCAACACCGGCAAGCTGTGCTTCGCGACGCTGCGCGAGGGCGACGCCGAGCTGCAGGTGATGCTCTCCCTCGACCGGGTCGGGGACGACTCGCTGGCCGCCTGGAAGGCCGACGTCGACCTCGGCGACCACGTGTTCGTCGAGGGCGAGATCGGGACGTCGCGCCGCGGCGAGCTGTCGGTGTTCGCCGACCGCTGGCAGCTCACCGCCAAGGCGCTGCGGCCGCTGCCGGTGGCGCACAAGCCGATGAGCGAGGAACTGCGGGTCCGCCGCCGCTACGTCGACCTGATCGTCCGTGACGAGGCGCGGCGGACCGTCCGCCAGCGCGCGACGGTGATGGGGACGCTGCGGTCCGGGCTCACCGCGCGCGGCTACCTCGAGGTCGAGACGCCGATGCTGCAGACGGTGCACGGCGGCGCGGCGGCGCGGCCGTTCCGCACCCACATGAACGCCTTCGACCTCGACCTGTACCTGCGGATCGCGCCGGAGCTGTTCCTCAAGCGCTGCATCGTCGGCGGGCTCGACCGGGTGTTCGAGATCAACCGGAACTTCCGCAACGAGGGCGCCGACAGCTCGCACTCGCCCGAGTTCGCGATGCTCGAGTGCTACCAGGCCTACGCCGACTACCAGGTGATGGCCACGCTCACCCGCGAGCTGATCCAGGAGTGCTCGGCCGCGCTGTTCGGCGACCACGTCGCCCGTCACCACGACGGCACCGAGGTCGACCTCTCCGGCGTCTGGCCCCAGATCCCCCTCTACACCGCCGTCTCCGACGCCGTGGGGGAGGAGATCACCCCCGAGACGCCGGTCGAGAAGCTGCGCGCCGTCGCCGAGCGGCACGACGTCGGCGTCGACCCCGCATGGGTGCCCGGCAAGGTGGTCGAGGAGATCTTCGAGGCGCTCGTCCAGCACACGCTGCAGTCGCCGACCTTCGTCGTCGACTATCCGGTCGACACCTCGCCGCTCACGCGGGCGCACCGCAGCGCGCCGGGCCTGGCCGAGAAGTGGGATCTGTACATCGGCGGCGTGGAACGCGCCACCGCCTATTCCGAACTCGTCGACCCGGTGGTGCAACGGGAACGTTTCAGCGCCCAGGCGGCGCTCGCCGCGGCGGGTGATCCCGAGGCGATGGTGCTCGACGAGGACTTCCTGGAAGCGCTGGAGTACGGCATGCCGCCGACCGGTGGCATGGGCATGGGCATGGACCGGTTGATGATGACGCTGACCGGCCTCGGCATCCGCGAGACCATTCTCTTCCCTCTGGTGCGCCCGCTTTCCACCTGAGAGAACGCTGTGCGTTCCGAAACTCGTCGTCCGAAGGCTGGAATCTTCATTCTCTCAAGTGACGCCACGCCCGGACATTGGTCAAATGGTCGGGAGTTGTGGTGGAATGAGCCGCACCCCGACCCGGGTGGAATTGACCCCGCCCGGGCGGCTCGACGAAATGAGGAACGAATGGCGCGCAAGGTTCAGGTCATCCTGAGCGACGACCTCGACGAGAACGTCTCCGCGGACGAGACCGTGAGCTTTGCCCTCGACGGCACCAACTACGAGATCGACCTGTCGGACAAGAACGCCAAGGAGATGCGCGACGTCTTCTCGCGCTACGTCCAGGCGGCGCGCAAGGTCGGCCGCGCCGCCGGCCGCGCCTCGGGCGGGGGCCGCTCGCGTGCCACCGGTGGTGGCCGCATGGACCGCGAGCAGGCCGGCGCCATCCGCGACTGGGCCCGCAAGAACGGCCACCAGGTCAGCGACCGCGGCCGCATCCCGGCCAGCGTCGTCGAGGCCTACGAGGCCGCCCACTGAAAAACACCCCGTCCTCCTCACCCTTCGCAAGCTCAGGGTGAGCCTCTGGACGGGGCGGCCGTTCCGGCAGGTCACCTTCGGCCCGGTTCCCCTTCGGGGAAGCCGGGCCGTCGGCATTACCGAGGGGTAGGCGGGGCGGGCGGGAGGGGATGGACGGCGTCCGGCGCGTCGGCGGCGTGTCCGCTGACGGCGTAACACGGGCGGAACACCTCTGCGCCAGCATCGGTTGGACCGGACAGCCACCCACCGTCCCAGGGCTTCCGCCGACGGGACGGCGTGGTCCGTGACTACAGTGGAATGACCGGTGCGCCAGCGCGCCGACTCCAGTCGGATGTTCCCCCCGGGCAACCGGGGAGAACGAGCCGGACCAGCCGGTCAGAGGAGAAGCAGCAGATGTTCGAACGGTTCACCGACCGAGCCCGCCGAGTCGTCGTCCTGGCCCAGGAAGAGGCCCGGATGCTCAACCACAACTACATCGGCACCGAGCACATCCTCCTGGGCCTGATCCACGAGGGTGAGGGTGTCGCGGCCAAGGCGCTCGAGTCCCTCGGCATCTCGCTGGAGGGCGTCCGCCAGCAGGTGGAGGAGATCATCGGCCAGGGCCAGCAGGCCCCGTCCGGGCACATCCCCTTCACCCCGCGGGCCAAGAAGGTGCTCGAGCTGTCGCTGCGCGAGGCGCTGCAGCTCGGCCACAACTACATCGGCACCGAGCACATCCTGCTCGGCCTGATCCGCGAGGGCGAGGGCGTCGCCGCCCAGGTCCTCGTGAAGCTGGGCGCCGACCTCAACCGCGTCCGCCAGCAGGTCATCCAGCTGCTCTCGGGCTACCAGGGCAAGGAGCCGGCCGCAGCCGGTGGCCCCGCCGAGGGCACGCCGTCGACCTCGCTGGTCCTCGACCAGTTCGGCCGCAACCTGACCCAGGCCGCGCGCGACTCCAAGCTCGACCCGGTCATCGGGCGCGGCAAGGAGATCGAGCGGGTCATGCAGGTCCTGTCGCGGCGGACCAAGAACAACCCGGTCCTCATCGGCGAGCCCGGCGTCGGCAAGACCGCCGTCGTCGAGGGCCTGGCCCAGGCCATCGTCAAGGGCGAGGTGCCCGAGACGCTGAAGGACAAGCAGCTCTACACCCTCGACCTCGGCGCGCTGGTCGCCGGTTCCCGCTACCGCGGTGACTTCGAGGAGCGGCTGAAGAAGGTCCTCAAGGAGATCCGCACCCGCGGCGACATCATCCTGTTCATCGACGAGATCCACACCCTCGTCGGGGCCGGTGCCGCGGAGGGCGCGATCGACGCCGCCAGCATCCTCAAGCCGATGCTGGCCCGTGGCGAGCTGCAGACCATCGGCGCCACCACCCTCGACGAGTACCGCAAGCACCTCGAGAAGGACGCCGCCCTCGAGCGGCGCTTCCAGCCGATCCAGGTGGGCGAGCCGACGCTGACCCACACGATCGAGATCCTCAAGGGCCTGCGCGACCGCTACGAGGCGCACCACCGGATCAGCATCACCGACGGCGCCCTGGTCGCCGCCGCGACGCTGGCCGACCGGTACATCTCCGACCGCTTCCTGCCGGACAAGGCGATCGACCTGATCGACGAGGCCGGCGCCCGGATGCGGATCAAGCGGATGACCGCCCCGCCGGACCTGCGCGAGTTCGACGACCGGATCGCCGGCATCCGCCGCGAGAAGGAGTCGGCCATCGACGCGCAGGACTTCGAGAAGGCCGCGTCGCTGCGTGACAAGGAGAAGCAGCTCCTGGGCGAGAAGGCCGAGCGCGAGAAGCAGTGGAAGGCCGGCGACATGGACGTCGTCGCCGAGGTCGACGACGAGCAGATCGCCGAGGTGCTGGCCAACTGGACCGGTATCCCCGTCTTCAAGCTCACCGAGGAGGAGACCACGCGTCTGCTCCGCATGGAGGACGAGCTCCACAAGCGGATCATCGGCCAGGAAGAGGCCATCAAGAGCGTCAGCCAGGCGATCCGGCGCACGCGTGCGGGCCTCAAGGACCCGCGCCGTCCGGGCGGTTCGTTCATCTTCGCCGGCCCCTCGGGTGTCGGTAAGACGGAACTGGCGAAGGCACTGGCGAGCTTCCTCTTCGGTGACGACGACGCGCTCATCCAGATCGACATGGGCGAGTTCCACGACCGCTTCACCGTTTCCCGTCTCGTCGGTGCGCCTCCCGGTTACGTCGGTTACGACGAGGGTGGCCAGCTGACCGAGAAGGTGCGGCGCAAGCCGTTCTCGGTGGTGCTCTTCGACGAGATCGAGAAGGCGCACCAGGACGTGTTCAACACGCTCCTGCAGGTGCTCGAGGACGGCCGGCTCACCGACGGTCAGGGCCGGATCGTGGACTTCAAGAACACGATCCTGATCCTCACGACCAACCTCGGTACGCGGGACATCTCGAAGGCGGTCGGCCTCGGCTTCCAGGCCGGGAACGACACGCAGTCGAACTACGAGCGCATGAAGACCCGCGTGTTCGACGAGCTCAAGCAGCACTTCCGGCCCGAGTTCCTCAACCGAATCGACGACATCGTCGTGTTCCACCAGCTGACCGAGGCCGAGATCATCCGGATCGTCGACCTCATGCTCGCTCGCGTGGAGACCCAGCTGTCGAACAAGGACATGGCGCTCGAGGTCACCGAGCCGGCCAAGAAGCTGCTGGCGCACCGCGGCTTCGACCCGGTGCTGGGCGCCCGGCCGCTGCGCCGGACGATCCAGCGGGAGATCGAGGACGCGCTGTCGGAGAAGATCCTCTACGGCGAGCTGGCCGCCGGCCAGATCGTGGTGGTGGACATCGAGGGCGAGGGCGCCGAGGCGAAGTTCACCTTCCGCGGCGAGGCCAAGCCGATCGACGTGCCCGACACCCCGCCGGTCGCCCTCTCGGGCGGCGACGAGGAGGGCCCGGCCGCCAAGGCCGAGTGACCCGCTAGGCACAGAGGCCGCTCCACCCGCTCGGGTGGGGCGGCCTCTGTCGTTTCCAGCCGTGATCATCGGCGACTGGCTGCCACTGACGGCGTGTCGTGCAGCCAATTGCCGATGGTCAACTCCGCGGCAGGGTGAAGCGGCCGTCGGGAGTCTGCTCGACCAGGCCGTCGACCAGCAGCGAGTCCAGGCAGCGGGACCGCTGGACGGCGTCGTCCCAGGCGGCGTCCAGCTCCGCCGCCTCCACCGGGTGCGCCGCCGCGCGCAGCACGTCCAGCAGCCGCCCGCGCACCTGCCGGTCGGTGCCAGCGAACTTCTGCACCCGCCGCGGCGGCCCCTCGTGCGGCGGGCAGCCGGCCAGCCGCCAGGCGCAGCGGTCGCGCACCGGGCAGACGGCGCACCGGGGCGTCCCGGCCACGCAGACGAGCGCGCCGAGCTCCATGGCCGCGACCGAGAAGCGCACCGCCCGCGCCGGGTCCGCCGGGGCCAGCGCGGCGACGTCGGCGAGGTCGCTCGCCCGCGCGGTGTCGGCCTCGGCGCGGCCGTGCACCAGCCGGGCCACCACCCGGCGCACGTTCGTGTCGACCACCGGCTGCGGGCGCCCGTGCCCGAAGCAGGCCACCGCGCGGGCCGTGTAGGTGCCGATGCCGGGAAGCGCCTCCAGGGCGGCCACGTCGTCGGGCACCGCGCCACCGTGCCGTTCGGTGAGCGCGACGGCGGTCTCCCGCAGCCGCAGCGCCCGCCGCGGGTAGCCCAGCTTGCCCCAGGCCCGGATCACCTCCGCCGGCGTCGCCGCGGCCAGCGCGGCGGGGGTGGGCCACTGCGCCATCCATGCCCGCCAGACCGGCTCCACGCGGGCCACCGGGGTCTGCTGCAGCATCACCTCGCTGACCAGCACCGCCCAGGGATCCACGCCCGGCCGGCGCCACGGTAGGTCGCGCGCGGCGGTGGCGTACCAGTCGACGAGGACCTCGCCGGTGTCGCTCGTCGGGGTGTCCACGACGGTCCAGTGTGCCGTTCCCCGGCAGCGGCGCGCCGGAGCGGTCCGGTCCGGCCCGGCCGTTACCGTTCCCGGCGTGTTGCACCCGGTCGGCCCTCTCCCGGCCGCCGTCTACTGGCGGCGACGCGCCCTGGCGCTCACCCTGGTGCTCTCCGTCCTCGGCGGCGGCGGATGGACCGGCTGGGCCGTCGCCACCGGCCGGATCACCGACGCGACGGCGACCGCGTCGTCCACCCGCCCGGCGGGCACCTCGATCGCCGTCCCCGCGCTGGAGCGGGTGCTCCCGTCGCTGGCCAGCGTCCGGACGCCGACCGTGGCGACGACGACGGCTCCGCCGGCCGAGGAGACCCCGCCACCCGCGCCGCCCCCGCCGGCACCGGGCGGGCCGTGCACCGACGACATGATCGGGCTGGAGGTGCGGACGCCGGGCAGTGCCCCGGTCGGCGGGAAGCCCACCTTCGAGCTGGCGGTCACCAACACCTCGCCCGTCCCCTGCGTCCGGGCCCTGGACAAGCAGCTGCAGGAGCTCGTGCTCCTCGACGGCGCGGGCGCACGTGTCTGGGGCAGCAACGACTGCTTCCCGGAGATCAGCAGCGACCTGCGCACGCTCGCGCCCGGTGAGGTGGTCACGTTCCCGGTGGTGTGGGGCGGGCTGTCCAGCGAGCCGACCTGCACCGCGCCCCGGGCGCCGCTCGCGCCGGGCGCCTATGTGGTCCGGGGCCGGCTGGACACCGCGGTGAGCCCGGACGCGCCCTTCACCATCCTCTGAAGGCCCCGTCCAGAGGCTCGGCCCGAGCTTGCGAGGGCTGAGGAGGACGGGCAGAAGGACCTCCCTCCTCCCCGCCACTCGCAAGCTCGCGGCGGGCCCCTGGAGGGAGGCCGTCCTCAGCTGTAGCGGTCGAGGATCGAGGTCTCGGCCAGCCGGGACAGCCCCTCGCGGATGCCGCGGGCCCGCGCCTCGCCGACGCCCTCGACGGCGAGCAGGTCCTCGATGGTGGCGGCCAGCAGCTTCTGCAGCCCGCCGAAGTGGTCGACCAGCCGGTCGATGATCCCCGTCGGCAGCCGCGGCACGCGGGCCAGCAACCGGTAGCCGCGTGGGCTGACCGGGGAGTCCAGCGCGTCGGGGGACGTCGGCAGGCCGTAGCAGCGGGCGACCGCCGAGAGGTCGAGCAGCTCGGTGGCCGACAGCGCGCGGAGGTCGGTGAGCACCTGGTCGATCGTCCGCGGACGACGGCCGCCGCCGGGCAGGTAGTCGCGGACCAGCAGGCCGCGGTCCTCCTCGACGCCGGCGAGCATCTCGTCCAGCTGCAGGGCGAGCAGCCGGCCGTCGGTACCGAGCTCGACGACGAAGCCCTCGATCTCGTCGGCGATCCGGCGGACCATCTCCAGCCGCTGGCTGACGCTCATCGCGTCGCGGACGGTGACCAGGTCCTCGATCTCCAGCGCCGAGAGGGTGCTGGCGACCTCGTCGAGGCGCAGCTTGTAGCGCTCGAGGGCGGCCAGGGCCTGGTTGGCGCGGGCCAGGATCGTGGTCGGGTGCTCGAGGGTGTAGCGCCGGCCGGCCACGTACACCGAGATGATGTGCATCGACTGGCTGACCGAGATCACCGGGAAGCCGGTCTGGATCGCCACCCGCTCCGCGGTGCGGTGCCGGGTGCCCGACTCCTCGGTGGGGATGGTCGGGTCGGGCATGAGGTGCACGCCGGCGCGGACGATCCGGGTGCCGTCGTAGGAGACGATGACCGCGCCGTCCATCTTCGCCAGCTCCCGCAGCCGGGTGGCCGACAGCGCCACGTCGAGGGCGAACCCGCCGGTGCACAGCGACTCGACGACGCGGTCGTAGCCCAGGACGATCAGCGCGCCGGTGCGGCCGGCCAGGATCCGCTCGAGCCCGTCACGCAGCGCGGTCCCCGGTGCGATGCGGCCGAGGAGTTCCCGCAGGGCGACCTCGGGGTCCACAGCGGCGGGCACGAGCGCTCCTGACGGTCGAGACGTTGCGGCGGCTGAGTCTACGTGCACGAACGGCGGAGAGTCGGGCTCGGGACCCCGCGGACGTGTGCGGCGCGACGCCGGCTCAGTCGGAGAACAGCCGGGCGAAGGCGGTGCCGAGGTCCGGCACCTCGATCAGCCGCATCCCGGGCGGCGCCGTTCCGGCGTCCTCGGGCACCAGCGCCACGCGGTAGCCCTGCCGGGCGGCCTCGGCCAGCCGGCGGCCGGTGCCGCCCACGCGGCGGATCTCGCCGGACAGGCCCACCTCGCCGAGCGCGACCACGCCCTGCGGCAGCGGGCGGTCCTTGGCGGCGGAGGCGATCGCCAGCGCGAGGGCGAGGTCGGCGGCCGGCTCGGCGATGCGCACGCCCCCCACCGAGGCGGCGAAGACGTCGGCGTCGGCCAGCCGCACCCCGCCCCGGCGCTCGACGACGGCGTTGACCATCGCGACCCGCTGCGAGTCCAGGCCGCTGACCGCCCGGCGCGGCGAACCGCCACCGCCGGAGGTAGCGACCAGCGCCTGGACCTCGGCCAGCAGCGGGCGGCTGCCCTCGAGCGTGACCGTGACGCAGCTGCCCGGCACCGGGGTGGCGCGGCGGGACACGAACAGCGCCGACGGGTCGGGCACGCCCACGACCCCGGCGTCGCCGATCTCGAAGCAGCCGATCTCGTCGGCGGGACCGAACCGGTTCTTGGCCGCCCGGATCAGCCGCAGCGTGGAGTGCCGCTCGCCGTCGAAGGAGATGACGACGTCCACCAGGTGCTCGAGCGCCCGCGGCCCGGCGATCGCGCCGTCCTTGGTGACGTGCCCGACCAGGATCGTGGTCATCCCGCGGGCCTTGGCGACGCCGGTCAGCCCGCTGGCCACCGCGCGGACCTGGGTGGACCCGCCGTCGGTGCCGTCGACCGCGGGGGAGCGCACCGTCTGCACGGAGTCGAGCACCAGCAGCGTGGGGTCGACGTCCTCGACGTGCGCCAGGACGGCGGACAGCTCGGTCTCCGCGGCGAGGTAGAGCCGCTCGTGCAGGGCGCCGATGCGCTCCGCCCGCAGCCGCACCTGCGCCGCGGACTCCTCGCCGGACACGACCAGCGCCGGCCCGTTGGTGGCCGCGACCCGGTGGGCCACCTCGAGCAGCAGGGTCGACTTGCCCACGCCCGGCTCGCCGGCCACGAGCAGCACCGCACCGGGCACGAGCCCGCCGCCGAGGACCCGGTCGAACTCCTCGATGCCGGTGGGCACGGCCCGCGCCTCGGCCAGGTCGACCTGGGCGATCGGGCGGGCCGGCGCGGACACCGGACCGGCCGCCACCGCCCGCAGCGGCGACGCCGGGGCGCCGACCTCCTGCAGCGTGCCCCAGGCCTGGCACTCGGGGCAGCGGCCGACCCACTTGGCCGAGCCGTAGCCGCACTCGGTGCAGCGGTGGGCGGGACGGGACTTCACTCCGGCAGGTGGCACTCGCCGACGGTAACGCCGGGGTCCGACAGTCCCCGGGAGGCGACGGGGAAGGGGGAGGACGGCGTCAGCCGTTGCCCTCCTCGCGCTGGCTGGGGATGCCGCCGGCGGCCTCGTTGCCCGGCTCGTCGCCCTCGTTCTCCTCCTCGTGGAAGTTGAACGCGCTGCCGCGGGCGACCTCCCTCGACGGGACGGCGACCGGCACCTGGAGGGTGATGTCACCGGCGCGCTGGAAGGTGAAGGTCAGCTCGATCGTCTGGGCCGGGGTCAGTTCCCCGCTCAGCCCGACGAGGGTCACCGTGGGGCCGTTCTGGCCGAGGAAGAGCGTCGAGTCGGCCGGCACGGTGATGTTCAGGGCTCGCTGGCCGCCGGAGGCGCTGGTCGGTGCCGCGGAGGTGGTCGCGGTCGGCGACGCGGGCGCTCCCGTGCCGGTGGAGGAGCCGGTCACGCGGACCCGCTCGAAGCCGGTGCCGCTGATCCCGGTGAGGGCGTCGTCCTCGGCGCCGTCGTTGACCACGGCCATGTTGAGCTCGGCGTCGTCCCCGGCGGAGTAGGAACCGCTGGTCGGGTAGGCGAGCTGCACGGCACGCAGCTCGAGGTCGCCGACGATCGCCGACGGGCCGACCTTGTCGCGCAGCTGGGTCGAGGTCTGGTTGACCTGGCCGGCGCTGCACGCGGAGAGCGCCACCGGCGTGAAGAGCAGGACACCCACCGTGGCGGCGCGCAGTGCGCGGTTCACAGCCGTCGACCTCCCAGGGGACGTGCGGACCACCGGCGCCGGTGGCACGACGGGATCAGTTCCCGAATGGGGCCGAGCGTAACGGTCGACCTCCGGGCGCCGCCCGCAGGGAAGGGGCGCCGCGTCGCCGTCCTCCAGTTCCGGTGCGGACCCGCCGATGGAAGGGGGAGCACGACTCGGACCTGGGGAGGACGGATGGCGATCGGGCCTGCCTTCGACGGCGTCCTGACCGCGGCGCAGGTCGGCGCCGGCTGGGCGTTCGAACAGCTCTACCGCGACCTGGCGCCCGCCGTGACCGGCTACCTGCGGCTGCACGGCGCCGCCGAGCCCGACGACCTGGCCAGCGAGACCTTCCTCGGCGTCTTCACCGGCCTGGCCGGGTTCAGCGGCGACGAGGCCGGGCTGCGGTCGTGGGTCTTCACCATCGCCCACCGCCGGCTGCTCGACGACTGGAGGCGGCGCAGCCGCCGGCCCCAGCTCGCCGACGACCCGGGGGACCTGGTCGAGCTCGCGGGCGGCGACGTGGAGGACGACGTCCTGCTGCGGGTCGGCGCCGAGACCGTGCACGAGCTCTGCGCGGGACTGCCCACCGACCAGCGGTCGGTGCTGCTGCTGCGCATCCTCGCCGACCTCACGGTCGAGCAGGTCGCCGAGGTGATGGACCGCTCCGTGGGCTCGGTCAAGGCACTGCAGCGACGCGGCCTGCGCACGCTGCGGGACCGCCTCGACACCTCGACGGAAAAAACTTCCCGGCGCGGCGTACCCCTGTCGGCCCGCCCGGCGATGACGGGGGCGAGATGACCAGAACAGCCGACGACGCAGCCGTCGAGGACGCCTTCGAGGCGGCCCTCGCCGGCCGGCCCGCCCCCACGGGGGCGGCCGGCCGGTCCGACGGCCTGGCCGCCTTCACGGAGGCGGTCCGGGCGACGGCGGACCGGCCCGGACGGCCCTCCGCCGCCCTCGCCGATCTGTTCGCCGACGGTCTTCTCACCGACCAGTCGAGCCCGTCCACCAGGACGGCCCCCACGGCCGGGAACCCGTCGCGGTCCCGGAACCGGAGACGGAGACGTTTCGCCATGTTCATCCCCGCCCTCATCGCCAAGTTCCTCTCCGCCGGCGCGGTGGCCCAGGCCGCCACTGGCGCGAGCATCGTGCTGGTGGCCTTCACCGGCGCCGGGTCCGCCGGCGTCCTCCCCGACCCGCTGCAGCACGGGTTCGCGACCGTCGCCGAGACGGTCGGCGTCCAGGCGACCGACCCGGAGGACGTCCCCGCCGCGGACGACGCGACCTCCGAGGAGGAGCTGACCACCGAGGAGCCCGCGCCGACCGAGGACGACGTGGTCGCCCCGGAGGCCGAGGACACCGAGGACACCCAGGCCGTCGAGGAGCCGGTGGCGGCCGAGGACGAGCAGCTGTCCCGGGAGGAGTGGGAGAAGGGTCCGGACGGCTACCCGTCCTTCGGTGCGTGGGTCAGCGCCGGTGCCCGCGAGGGGTACGCGAACGGGGCGACCATCAGCGAGTGGGCCCACCGGAAGCACGTCGAGTGGCCCGTGGACGACGACACCGCGACGCCCGAGGCCCCGGCGGAGGAGTCCGACGTGGACAGCGCCGAGCCCGAGGCCGAGGTGACTCCGGAGGAGACGGCCACCACGACCGTCCGGGGCAACTCCGGCAACGGCAACGGCAACGCCGGTGGGAACGGCAACGCCGGCGGCAACGGGAACGGCCACGGCAACTCGGGCCGCGGCAACCGCTGAGGCGCTAGCTGACGGCGGCGCCGCCCGCGAGCAGCAGGACGACGTCGAGCACGGTCAGCAGCATCACCGCCGGAAAGGCCAGGCGGCGCCAGCGCGCCGTACCGGCCAGCGCCGCGAGGACGACGGCGGGCAGGGCCAGGACCAACCCGGCCCAGCCCGCCGTCGTCGGCGTTCCGGGCGGCCCCAGCACCAGCAGCAGGGACGCCGTCCCCAGCAGGACCGCCCCCAGCACGGCGGAGGCGGTCGCGCCCAGCCGGTGCGGCAGCCCGCGGACCCCCGTGGCCAGGTCGTCCTCCAGATCGGGGGCGACGTTGGCCAGATGGGCCGCGCCGCCGAGCGCCGCGCCCGCGCCGACCAGCCACCAGGGCGCGACCGGCGTCCCCGGCGCCGCGGCGACCACGCCCGCCGGGAGGGCGCCGAACCCGACGAGGTACGGCACGCCCGACAGCGCGGTGCGCTTCAGCCCGGCGTTGTAGGCCCAGCCGCTGGCCACCAGCAGCAGCAGGAGGAGCCCGGGGACGAGACCGAGCAGGAGCGACAGGACGACGGCGAGCGCGAGCCCGCCGAGCGCCCACGAACGCAGCAGCCGGGGGCTCACCGCCCCCTGGACGACCGGCTTGTCGGCCCGGGAGACGGCCCGGTCGCGGTCGGCGTCGAGCCAGTCGTTGCTCCACCCGATGGACGCCTGACCTGCGAGGACGGCGAGGCAGAGCAGGACGGTGCGCCCCGGTCCGACCCCCGCGGCGACCGCCAGGAGCGTGGCGACGAGGGTCACCGCGGCGGCCGGTCCGGCGTGCGTCGCGAGCACCAGGCCGCGCGCCGTCGCCAGGGGTCCCGGCCGCCCGGCAGGCACATCGACCACGCCGTGTCAACCCCTCTCGACCAGTTGATGTGCCTTCTGACCTGCAGATTTACGGCCGCAGGCCGATCCGCCCGACAGTCTTCCGTGATAGTCTGGAGGCAGCGAAAGGGGTCACACACACATGGGCTTCACTGTCGGCGAGACCGTCGTCTACCCGCACCACGGTGCGGCGCTCATCGAGGCGATCGAGAAGCGCGTCATCAAGGGCGAAGAGAAGGCCTACCTCGTGCTGAAGGTCGCCCAGGGCGACCTGACCGTGCGCGTGCCGGCCGACAATGCAGAGATCGTCGGCGTGCGTGACGTCGTCGGTCAGGAGGGGCTGAACCGGGTCTTCGAGGTGCTGCGCGCCCCGCACACCGAGGAGCCGACCAACTGGTCGCGCCGCTACAAGGCCAACCTCGAGAAGCTCGCCTCCGGTGACGTGAACAAGGTCGCCGAGGTCGTCCGTGACCTGTGGCGCCGGGACAAGGACCGCGGTCTGTCCGCCGGCGAGAAGCGCATGCTCTCCAAGGCCCGCCAGATCCTGGTCAGCGAGCTCGCGCTCGCCGAGGGCACCAACGAGGACAAGGCCGAGGTCCTGCTCGACGAGGTCCTCGCCAGCTGAGCTCGCCCGGCGAGCTCGCACCGCACCTCCCGACCACTCCCGTGCACGCTGTCGGCATCGTCGCAGCGGCCGGGAGTGGTCTGCGTCTGGGGGCCGATCGCCCCAAGGCGCTCGTCCCGCTGACCGGCCGCGCCCTGGTGTGCTGGGCCGTCGACACCCTGCGCGGCGGCGGGGTCGACGACGTCGTGGTGGCGGTGCCGGCCGACGAGCAGGCCGCCTTCGCGACCGTCCTGCCGACCGACGTCCGGCTCGTCGGCGGCGGGAGCACCCGGACCGCCTCGGTGCGCGCCGCGCTGGCCGCGGCGGGGGAGCGCGCCGACGCCGTCCTGGTCCACGACGCCGCCCGGCCGCTCACGCCGCCCGACGTCGTGGCCCGCGTGCTGGCCGCGCTGGCCGGCGGGGCCCGGGCGGTCGTCCCGGTGCTGCCGGTCGTGGACACCACCGTCGTCGTGGACGGCGACGGCCTGATCACCGACGCCGTCCCCCGGGCGCCGCTGCGCCGCGTGCAGACCCCCCAGGGGTTCGACCGAACCACCCTGGTGGCTGCCTACGCCGCGCTCGCCGACGACGCCGAGCTCACCGACGACGCCGCCGTCGTGCGCGCCGCCGGCGTGCCGGTGCACACCGTGGAGGGCGACGAGCGCGCGGCCAAGGTCACCGTGCCGCACGACCTGGCGCTGGCCGAACTGCAGGCGCGCAGGTGACCGAGCTCCCGCGGGTGGGGCTGGGCACGGACGTCCACCCGATCGAGGCCGGCCGCCGGTGCTTCCTCGCGGGGCTGGAGTGGCCCGGCGCCGACGGCTGCGCCGGCCACTCCGACGGCGACGTCGCCGCGCACGCGCTGACCGACGCCGTGCTCTCCGCCGCGGGGCTGGGCGACATCGGGGGCCTGCTCGGCACCGACGACCCCCGCTGGGCCGGCGCCTCCGGCGTCGCCGTCCTCGAGCACGTCCGGGAGACCCTCGCCGCGGCGGGCTGGCGGGTCGGCAACGCGGCCGTGCAGCTGATCGCGCCGACGCCGAAGGTGGGTCCGCGGCGGGCCGAGGCGGAGGCGGCCCTGTCGGCCGCGCTGGGGGCGCCGGTCAGCGTGAGCGCCACGACCACCGACGGGCTCGGGCTCACCGGCCGCGGCGAGGGGCGGGCCGCGGTGGCGACCGCGCTGGTGGTCAGGACGGCGTCCGTAGACTCCGAGCGGTGAGCCTCCGCCTGTACGACACGGCCGCGCGTGCCGTGCGCGACTTCACGCCCCTGCGTGCAGGGCGGGCCTCCATGTACGTGTGCGGGCTCACCGTCCAGGGGCCGCCCCACGTGGGCCACGTCCGCTCGGCGCTCGTCTTCGACGTGCTGCGCCGGTGGCTGGAGCAGGGGCACGGCCTCGACGTCACGCTGGTGCGCAACGTCACGGACATCGACGACAAGATCCTCGCGAAGGCCGGCGAGCACGGCGTGCCGTGGTGGGCGTGGGCGTACGAGAACGAGCGCGCCTCCACCCGGGCCTACGACGTCCTCGGGGTGCGGCCGCCGACCTACGAGCCCCGCGCGACCGGCCACGTGCCCGACATGATCGAGCTGATGCAGCGGCTGATCGACGCCGGGCACGCCTACGCCGTCGACGGCGACGTCTACTTCGACGTCCGCTCGTTCCCCGAGTACGGGGCGCTGACCGGCCAGCGGCTGGCGGACCTGCAGCCGGCCGCCGACACCGACACCGACGAGCGCAAGCGGGACCCGCGCGACTTCGCGCTGTGGAAGCGGCACAAGGACGGCGAGCCGGACACGGCCTCCTGGGCGACTCCGTGGGGCCGCGGCCGGCCCGGCTGGCACCTGGAGTGCTCGGCGATGGCCGAGCGCTACCTGGGTCCGGAGTTCGACGTGCACGGCGGCGGTCTGGACCTGCGCTTCCCGCACCACGAGAACGAGCAGGCGCAGTCGCGCGCGGCCGGCGACGGGTTCGCCCGGTACTGGCTGCACAACGGCTGGGTCACCCTCGGCGGCGAGAAGATGAGCAAGTCCCTGGGCAACACCGCCCTGATCGACGAGGTGGTCAAGCGGGTGCGCCCGGTGGAGCTGCGGTACTACCTGGTCGCCCCGCACTACCGGTCGATGGTCGAGTTCACCGACGAGGCCCTCGCCGAGGCCGCGGCCGGCTACCAGCGGATCGAGTCGTTCGTGAAGCGGGCCGTCGAACGGGTCGGGGAGGACGCCGGCAAGGCGGTCCTCTGCACCGAGTTCGTCGAGGCCATGGACGACGACCTGGGCACGCCGGCCGCCGTCGCCGCGATCCACGAGACCGTGCGCGCCGGCAACACCGCTCTCGCAGCCGGCGACGATGCCCTCGTCGCCGGGGCGCTGGGGTCGGTGCGGGCGATGCTCGCCGTCCTCGGGCTGGACCCGCTCGACCCGCAGTGGGCGGGCGGTGCCGACGAGAAGCTCGCCGGGGTGACGAACGGGCTGGTCGCCCTGGCGCTCGAGCAGCGCCAGGCGGCCCGGGCCCGCAAGGACTTCGTCGCCGCCGACGCGATCCGCGACCAGCTCGCCGCCCTGGGCGTTCTCGTCGAGGACACCCCGCAGGGGCCGCGCTGGGAGCTGGCCCGCTGATGGCCGGCAACAGCCAGCGCCGCGGGGCGCGCAGCGGCACGGGCAAGAAGGGCGCCACCGCCGGAACCGGCGGCAAGGGGCGCCGGGCGCTGGCCGGTCGCGGGGCGACGCCGCCGGCCGAGATGCGCCCCGGCCACCCCGCGCAGCGCCGGGCGGCTGCCGACGCCCGGCAGCGGGCCGACCGGGCCCGCCAGCGCCAGCGCGCCGAGGAGGCCCCCGAGCTGCTCCTGGGCCGCAACCCGGTGGTGGAGGCGCTGCGGGCGCAGATCCCGGCGACCGCGCTGTACGTGGTGACCGGGGAGACCACGCGCGGCGGCACCGACGAGCGGATCACCGAGGCGCTGCACCTGGCCGCCGACCGCGGGCTGCCGCTGCTCGAGGTGGGCAAGGCGGAGTTCGACCGGATGTCCGGCGGCGCCCTGCACCAGGGCATCGGCCTGCAGGTCCCGCCCTACCAGTACGCGCACCCCGACGACCTGCTCGCCGCCGCGCACGACTCCGGCCGGCCGCCGCTCATCGTGGCGATGGACGGCGTCACCGATCCGCGCAACCTCGGCGCCGTGGTGCGCTCGTCAGCCGCGTTCGACGCGCACGGCGTCGTCGTGCCGCAGCGCCGGGCGGTCGGCATGACCGCTTCGGCCTGGCGGACCAGCGCCGGCGCCGCCGCCCGGCTCCCGGTCGCGCGGGCGGTGAACCTGGCCCGGGCACTGGCCGGCTACCAGGACGCCGGGCTGATGACCGTGGGCCTGGCCGGCGACGGGGACGTCGAGCTGCACGAGTACGACGGCTTCGCCGATCCCGTGGCACTGGTCGTGGGCGCGGAGGGAGCGGGGCTGTCCCGGCTGGTGCGCGAGCGCTGCGACGTCGTCGTCCGGATCCCGATCTCGCGCGACACCGAGTCGCTGAACGTCAGCGTCGCCGCCGGCATCGCTCTGTACCAGGCAGCCGCCGCCCGCCGCTGAACTCGCGCGCGGTTCAGCCGGCCCGGGCGACCGCGGAGACCTCGACCAGGAACGGCGGCACCAGGCCGCAGGAGATCGTGGTGCGGATCGGCATCGGCGGGGTGAAGTACTCGCTGTAGATGCCGTTGAACTCGTCCCAGCGGCCCATGTCGGTGAGATAGCACCGGGTCTCGTACACGCGCTCCGCCGAGGTGCCGGCGGCCTCCAGCACCGCGACGAGGTTGTCCATCGTGGCCCGCACCTGGGTCCGGAAGTCGGTCAGCGAGCTCGGGCGGCCGGACGTGTAGTCGATGCCGACGATGCCCGCCGTCCGAACCGTGTCCCCGACGCGGACGGCGAGCGAGTAGGGGAACAGGCCGGGCAGCATCCCGGGGACGTCGGTGTGCACGGGCGAGGTCATGCGCGCGACCGTAGAGCGTCCGTCCCCCGGGAGCTCCGCGGTCCCGCGGCGAGGGGTCAGCCGATCAGCTGGGCGACGGTGTAGATCAGCAGGCCGGCGAGGCCGCCGACGACGGTGCCGTTGACGCGGATCCACTGCAGGTCCCGGCCGACCTGCAGCTCGATCCGCCGGCTGGTCTCGTCGGTGTCCCACCGCTGGACCGTCGTCCCCACCAGGTCGGCGACGTCGCCGGAGAAGCGCTCCACGAGGTAGCCCGCGACGGTGTGCGCGTGCCGCTGCACGAGCTCCCGGAGGGTGGGTTCGGTCTGCAGGTTGTGCGCCAGCTCGCGGATCATCCCGGTCATCCGGGCGCGCAGCTCGGAGTCCGGGTCGGCGGCCGCGGCGAGGACGGCGTTCTTCGCGTTGCTCCACAGCGAGCCCGACCAGTGGCGGACGGCGGGGTGCTCGAGCAGCTCCTTCTTGACCTCCTCCACGCGCCCGGCGGTCGAGGGATCGGTGCGCAGGGCGTGGATGTAGACCCGCAGCCGGGCGTCGTAGGCGCGGCGCAGCTCGTGCTGGGGGTCGGCGCCGACCTCCTCGAGGAACTGCTGGACGCCGGTGAAGACCTTGGTGAAGAGCCGCTCGTCCACCCAGTCGGGCACCCAGGCGGGGGAGGCGTCGCCGAGCTGGGCGCGGAAGACGACGCGGTTCTCCTCCAGGAAGCGGGCCAGGCCGCGCAGCGCGACCGACAGGACCTCCTGGTGCCGGTCGCCGTCGACCACCAGCTCCAGCGCGCGGGCGACGATCGGCGCGGCCGGGGTGCCGTGCAGCTTGCGGTCGACCAGCGCGGCCACGGCCGGCTGCAGCTCCTCGTCGCGCAGCAGGCCGGTGAACGCCGTGAGCACCGCCGAGGCGTCGCCGGCCAGCCGCTCGGCGCGGCCCGGCGCGGCGAGGAAGTCGCCCAACCGGCCGGGGACGTCGACCGTGGTCAGCTTGTCCTCGACGACCGCGCGGGTGAGGAAATTCTCCTGGACGAAGGTGCCCAGGCTGGCCCCGATCTGGTCCTTCTTGCGCGGGATGATCGCGGTGTGCGGGATCGGCAGCCCCATCGGGTGCCGGAACAGGGCCGTGACGGCGAACCAGTCGGCCAGCGCGCCGACCATCGAGGCTTCGGCCGTGGCCCGGACGTAGCCGACCCACGCCCCGGCGTCGGAGCCGATCAGCACGCAGGCGAGGAAGACGGCCGCGGCGAACAGGAACAGGCCGGTGGCCAGCCGCTTCATGCGGGCGAGGTCGCGGGCGCGCTGCGGGTCGTCGAGGGAGCCCGCCAGGGGCGCGAGCGATCGGGGAGCCGGCACCTTCCCGAGCGTAGGCACCGCGGCTGTGGGCTGCTGGGACGCACGGCGGCCCCGGCACCGCGGGGGTCGGTGCCGGGGCCGCCGGTCGGGACGACGCAGCCGGATCAGCTGGTCGAGGTGCCGAGGGTGACGTCCACCGTCGTGGTGTCGCTGCCGCGGCGGACGGTGAGCGTCACCTTCTCGCCGGGAGGGGCGCTGCGGACGGCGGCGGTGAGCTCGGTCGACGTCGTCACCGGCCGGTCGTCGACCGCGGTGATGACGTCACCGGCCCGCAGCCCGGCGTCGGCCGCCGCGCTGCCCGCCTGCACCTGCACCACCTCGGCGCCCGTGCCGACCTCGGTGTTCTGCCCGTCGGTCGCGGTCTGCGCGCTGACCCCGAGGACGGCGTGGTTGGCCGAGCCGGTCTTGATGATCTCCGTCGCGATCCGCTTCGCGGTGTTGCTGGGGATCGCGAAGCCGACGCCGATGTTGCCGCTCTGCGTGGACTGCTGGCCCGGCAGGTCGGAGGAGGCGACCGAGGCGATCGCCGTGTTGATGCCGATCACCTCGCCCGCGGCGTTGACCAGCGCGCCGCCGGAGTTGCCGGGGTTGATCGCCGCGTCGGTCTGGATCGCGTCGATCACCGTGGCGTCGCTCTGGGTGGAGCCGGTCTGCACGGCGCGGTTGGTGGCGCTGACGATGCCGTCGGTGACGGTGTTCTCCAGGCCCAGCGGCGCGCCGATGGCGACGGCGAGGTCGCCGACCTGCACCTTGCCGGAGTCGGCGAAGGTGGCCGGGGTCAGGCCGCTGGCGCCGTCCAGCTTGACGACGGCGAGGTCGCTGGACGGGTCGGTGCCGACGACGGTGGCGTCGTAGAGCGTGCCGTCGGCGGTGCGCACCTGGATGTCGGCGTTCGACGCCTCGCCCTCCAGCGTGACCACGTGGTTGTTGGTCAGCACGTAGCCGTCGTCGGTCAGGACGACGCCGGAGCCGCTGCCCGCGGCCGACGACCCCGTGACGTAGATGGTCACCACGCTGGGCGCGGCCTTGGCGGCCGCCGCGGTGACGGACGTCGCCGAGTTCGGGTCCTTGATGACCACGCTCTGCGCGGCGGCGGCCGACGAGGCCGGGCTGCCCGGCTGGTCGACCAGGGCCACGACGCCGGCTCCCGCGCCGCCGCCGATGACCGCACCGGCGACCAGGCCGGCGATGCCGATCCGCAGCCGCCCGGAGCGACGGACCGGCGGCGGCACGGAGCCGCCCGGCGGGACCGCGCCCTGGTAGGCGGGCGCGCCGAAGACCTGGCCGGTCGGCGGACGGACCTGCTGGTGCGCCTGCGGCGGCAGCCACACGCCCGGCTGCGCCGGGGCGCTCGGGTGCTCGCTCGCCTGGTGCGCGGCCGGCTGCTGGGCAGCCGGCTGGGGGGCGGCCGGCTGCCCGTACGCCGGCTGCGCCGGGGTCGCCCCGGCCGGGGTGGTCCGCGGGTCCTGCCCGGACGCGTCCGGGTGTCCGTGCTCGGTCACTGCTCCAGTCCTCCCTCTGCCCGGCCGTCCGGCCGAACGTTCTGCACCGACTGTCGGCGCGAGGGCTGATCTGGTGCTGGGCGGAACCTGTGAGTCGTCTGGACGCCGCTCAGGTCCCGGTGGTCGCCTCCTCCGGGGCGCTGTCCGCGGCGCGGCCCGCGGCCGGCACGAGGGCCATCGGCGAGGTGCAGTGGCGCAGCAGCCAGCGGTGCAGTCCGTCGAGCCCACGGTGGAACCGGCCGCCGTGCCCCGTGCTCAGGACCATGAGCGGCGTCGGGCAGGCCGCGCCCAGCAGGTCCACGGCCGGTGCGCCCGGCATCGACACCTGCCGCACCTCCACGTCGCCGAGCCGGTCGGCCCAGGCGTCGTCCGCCTCCTCCGGGCGGCGGGTCTGGAGCAGCGACAGCGGCACCCCGCCGCGCCGGGCGGCGGCCGCGGCGAAGGTGGCGACCGCCTCGTCCTCCGCGGGGTCCCCCAGCCCGAGGACGGCGACCACGGGGCGGCCGCCCGAGGCGTCGGGCCGCGACCGCGGGACGACGACGACCGGCTGCGGCGAGCGCGCCGCCACCCGCTGCGCGACCGGGGCCATCACCAGCTCGTCGGCCGCGCCGGTGGTGCTGATGCCGAGGACCAGCAGCTGCCCGGCGGCCGTGGCCTTGAGCAGCGCGGCGATCGCGTCGCCGGGGACGACCTCCGTCGCGGCGGTCAGCCCCGGCGCCGCGTGCAGGGCCGCCGTGTAGGCGGCGGCGGTGATGCGCCGGGCGTGCGGCAGCTCGGGCGGGGGCGCGCCGGGGGATGCCGGCTCCCCGAGGTAGTCGGCCGCGTGGATGATCCGCAGCGGTGCTCCGCGTGCGGCGGCCTCGCGGGCCGCCCAGCGCACCGCCGAGATCGCGACCTCGCTGCCGTCCACCCCGACGACGACGTCGCGGACGGGTGGACCACCGGCGTCCCGGTCGACCGGGGCGGATGAGGTCGAGGTCGTCACAGGGCACCTCCGCACGACAGCACGGCCGGCGCCGGAGCGGCGTCGGCTTCCGGGGAGAAGCCTGCTCGCCGGCACCGTCCGAGGGAAGAGCACACTGCGAGTGCAAGCCGCATGCGGTCTGGGTAGTGCCGGAATCGAGCGCGGGAGCGACCCCCCGGACGGGACCCGGACGGCGGTGTGAGCGACCGTGGATCATCCGTGTCCGGCCTGCTCGCAGGAGGCTGCCCGTGCCCATCCGCGGTCCGTTCGCCCGGCTCCTTCTCGGTGCCGGCGTCCTCTGCGCCGTCGTCCTCGCGCTCGCCGGGGGTGTGGTCCTGGGCGCGTCGGGGGTGATCGCCGTCGTCCTCGCCGGTGCCGTCGCGGCCTGCCTGGCCGCCGGGCTGGCCCGCGAGACGACGGGGCCGGAGCGGACGCCGCCGCTCGAGGCCGCGGTGCGCGCGGGGGCGTGGACGGTGGGCGCGCTGATGGTCGTGGCCGGGACCGCGGCCGTCGGCGGCGGCATGGCCGCCGTCCTGGTGGGCGCCGCGGGGGCGGTCGGCGCCCTGCTCGTGTGGCTGCTGCGCGGCTCGCGCACGGTGCGGCCCGCCGCCGACCGCACCGCGCCGGCGGACCCGAGCGGCCCGGCCTTGCCGCCGCGGCCGGTGGCGACCTGGCTCGGGCACGGCACTCCGGTGGGGCCGGCGGGGCGCCCCGACGCGGGCGGCGCCGCCCGGCTGACCGCGCCGGTGTCCGACCTGCCCACCGCCGCGCTGGGCCGGGAGTGGGTGCGCACGACGGCCGCGCTGGCCGGCTGGCTCGAGCCCGCCGCGCGGGAGTCCCTGGTGCGCCGTCGGCAGGAGGCGCTGGACGAGCTCGAGCGGCGCGACCCGGAGGGTTTCGCGAGCTGGCTCGCCGACGGCCCGCAGCCGGGCAGCGACCCGGCCGAGTACGTGCGCGGCAATGCCGCTGGGGGTCAGACCGGCTGAGCGCTGCCCGAGGCGCCGTCGAATGGGGTGGGGGCAGGCCCCCAGTGAGGGGGTGTGCGCTCCCGGAACGGGTTCCTAGCGTGGGCGCCGGAGCCGGCTGGTCCAGGACGCCGGGCACCCCTCGCCGCACGGATCGCGGCGGGCCTGCGGACGGAGCCGGCGTCGATGGTGGCACGCAACGAGCTGGCGGCGTTCCGTCGCCGGCTGGCCGTCGGCGTCACGATCGCCGCCCTGCTCGCCGTCGCGCGCGGAGGAGCCGATGCCTCCGTCGGACAGGCCGAGCCGACGTTGCCCGCCGATGCCCCTGCGCGGGCCACGGGCGCGGCGCCGAGCACCGAGCCGTTCCCTGCGGGGACACCGGAGCCGGCCGCCGTCCCCGCGGAATCCTCGGCGGCGGGATCGTCGGCCGCGAGCACGGGCGCGAGCACGAGCGCGGCCGTCTCCCCGCTGGCCGCGAGCGGCATCCCGTCGGTCGCGCTCGCGGCCTACCAGCGCGCCGCCGACGCCGCCCCCGCGTCGTGCCACGTCGCCTGGTCGCTGGTGGCCGCCATCGGGCGCGTGGAGTCCAACCACGGGCGGTTCGCCGGCGCAGAGCTGCGCACCGACGGGCGCTCGACGCCGCCGGTCATCGGGATCGCCCTGGACGGCGTCGGCACCGCGCTCATCCGCGACACCGACGGCGGCCGGCTCGACGGTGACACGGTCTACGACCGCGCCGTCGGCCCGATGCAGTTCATCCCCTCCACGTGGTCCTCCTACGGCCGGGACGGCGACGGCGACGGGCAGCGCGACCCGTTCGACATCGACGACGCGGCCGCGGCGACGGCGGCCTACCTCTGCGCCGCCGGCGGCGACCTCTCCTCGGTGGGCGGGCAGACGCGCGCCGTGCTGGCCTACAACCACTCCGACAGCTACGTGGCGACGGTCCTGACCCTCGCCGCCACCTACGCGGGCACGGCGCCGCCGGTCATCCCGACGACGGTCGAGCCGCCTGACCCGGCCCTGCCGCCGGCCAACCCCGGGCCACCGCCGGCCGCGGCCGAGGAGGTGCCCGCGGCGGCCGGTGCGCCGGCTCCGCTCCCGCCCGCTCCGGCGCCCTCGCCCACCACACCGGCTCCCACGACGCCGGCCCCCGCGACCCCTGCTCCGGCGACTCCGGCTCCGCCGAGCAGCCCACCGCCGACCACTCAACCGACGACGCCGCCACCGACCACACCGCCGCCACCGACGACGCCGCCTCCCAGCACGCCGCCACCGAGCACCCCGCCGCCGTCCGACCCTCCGGCGTCGCTCCCGGCGACCGAGCCTCCACCCGCCACGCCGGCGACGGATTCCGCGTCGACGACGGCGGCCACGACCTCGGAGGAGCTCGTGACACCTGCGGCGCCGCAGGGCTGACGGGCACGCCGGAATCCCTGCGCGCGTCCTGCGGTTCCCGCAGTACCGCGCGGAGCCGCCGTCCGGTCCGCTCCTCGTGGTCGCCGTCGAACGGTGGACCGGCTGGGCGGGCACGACCTGACGAGAGGACAGCAGGGTGGACATCGGCATCGGCATCCCGAACACCGTCCGGGGCACCACGGGCCCGCAGCTGCTCGAGTGGGCGCGGCGAGCGGAGGCCGCCGGCTTCTCGAGCATGGGCTCGATCGGGCGGGTCGCGTATCCGGGCTTCGAGGAGCTGACCGTCTTCGCCGCCGCCGGGGCGGTGACCGAGCGGATCAGGTTCCTCACCGACGTGCTCCTGGCACCGACACGCAGCACCGCGGAGCTCGCCAAGCAGGCCGCCTCGGTGCAGGAGCTGACCGGCGGCCGGCTGACGCTGGGCCTGGCCGTCGGCGCCCGGGAGGACGACTACCGCCTGACCGGACGCGACTTCGGCGGCCGCGGGCGGCTGTTCGACCAGCAGCTGGCCGACCTGCGGCGGGCCTTCGCCGGGGAGGCGCTCCTGGAGGACTCACGGCCGGTGGTGCCGGACGCGCTGACCGGGGGAGTGCCGATCCTGATCGGCGGGACGTCGGACGCCGCGATCCGCCGCACCGTCGAGTTCGGCGTCGGGTGGACGGCGGGTGGCGCGCCGCCGCAGCTGCTCCCGCCGTTCCTGGAGCGTCTCCGCGCCGCCTGGCGCGACGCCGGCCGCGAGGGCGCGCCGCGGATCGTGGCGCTGAACTACTTCTCCCTCGGCGACACCGAGGAGCAGTCGAGGGTCTACCTGCACGACTACTACGGCATCCTCGGGCGCGAGACCGCGGAGATGATCGCGAGCTCGGCGCACCGGTCACCCGAGGCGATCAGGGACATCATCGCCGCGTTCGAGGAGGTCGGGGTGGACGAGCTCATCCTCGACCCGACCGTCAGCGACCCGTCGCAGGTGGACCTGCTCGCCGAGGCCGCCCTGCGCTAGCCGGCGCGGCGGAGTCGTCCCGTGCGGTGTCCCTAGACTTGTCCTCGGGGCCAGTCCTCACGTACCGCCGGCGTGGCGCAATTGGTAGCGCACTCGACTTGTAATCGAGCGGTTAGGGGTTCGAGTCCCCTCGTCGGCTCTCCTTCGAGGTTTCCGCCGGTCGCCGGGCGTGCCAGGCTCGCAGGCGCTCCGCTGCCGCCCGGCGGCGGGCACGCGAGGAGGCGACCCGTGACCGACCACGTGTACCGGCTCAGCGAGATCGTGGGCAGCAGCCGGACCAGCATCGACGACGCGATCAAGAACGCGATCACCAAGGCCTCGCAGACGGTCCGCAACATCGACTGGTTCGAGGTCAAGGAGGTCCGCGGCCAGGTCGCCGACGGCGCGGTCGCCTACTTCCAGGTCACGCTGAAGATCGGTTTCCGGGTCGAGGACTAGTCGAAGCTGCCCGCGCCGTCCTGCCGGTAGGGCGCATGCCGCTCGATGCGCTCCCGCTCGGCCCGCTCCTCGCGCACGCGGGCGGCCGTGCCGGTCTCGTACCCGGCCTTGGCGACGCGGTGCTCGGTGGTCTCGGTCATGAACGCCAGCGAGAAGAGCAGGCCGAGGATCAGCCCGCCGAAGGCCGCGCTGAGCCGGTAGGCCATCGGCACCGGGACGGCGACCACGCAGATCACCATCAGCGGCAGGAGCTGCACCACGGCGCGCGCGATGTGCCGCAGCCACCAGGTGCGGGCGGTCGTGTCGAAGAGCACCCAGGGCGCCAGCTCGCGCGGGAGCCCGCCGCCGAAGGCGTACCAGATCCACTGCAGCGGGTTGGGTCGCCGTCCGTGCCGGGTGCGCACAGCACGACGGTAGGCCTGTTCCGCCGTCCCCGGATCGGGTGCACACGCGTTGCCGGGAGCCGGGTCCGGGGCCACACTGCGCAGCACGTGGGGAGGAGGTTCCCGTGCAGATCAGCCAGGTACTGCGCCGCAAGGGCCACGACGTGGCCACCGTCGACGCGGGCGAGAGCGTGCGCTCGGCGCTCGCCCTGCTCGCCGGGCACGGCATCGGCGCGCTGGTCGTCTCCGCCGACGGCGAGCACATCGACGGCATCCTCAGCGAGCGCGACATCGCCCGCGGCCTGCACGAGCGCGGGGCGGGGCTGCTCGCCGAGCCGGTGTCGAGCGTGATGACGGCCGAGGTGCACACCTGCCCGCCGACCGCGAGCGTGCACGACCTCGCCCAGACCATGACCGACCACCGGGTCCGCCACGTGCCGGTCGTCGACGGCGGCCGGCTGGTCGGCATCGTGTCCATCGGGGACGTCGTCAAGGCCCGGCTGGACGAGCTCGAGGCCGAGCGCGCCTCGCTCGTCGACTACATCCAGCACCCCTGAGAAAGGACCCCGTCCTCCCCACCCTTCGCACGCTCAGGGCGGGCCCCTGGACGGGGCCGCAGTAGCGTGGGGGCGTGGACGAGCGCCGGACCGGAGTCGCCGCCGGCATCACCGCCTACGCCCTCTGGGGCGTGTTCCCGCTGTACTTCCCGCTCCTCGAGCCGGCCGGCGGCGTCGAGATCGTGGCGCACCGGGTGCTCTGGTCGCTGCTGTTCATCTCGGTGCTGCTCACCGCCGTCCGCCGCTGGGCGCACGTGCGCGCCGCCGTCCGGGACCGCCGCACGCTGCTCGTCCTGGGCGGCGCCGCGGCGCTCATCGCGGTCAACTGGCTCGTCTTCGTCTACGGCGTCAACTCGGGGCACGTCGTCGAGACCTCGCTCGGCTACTTCATCAACCCGCTGGTCAGCGTGCTGCTCGGCGTCGTCGTGTTCTCCGAGCGGCTGCGGCCCCTGCAGTGGACGGCGGTCGGCATCGCCGCGGTCGCCGTCGTCGTGCTCACCGTCGACTACGGCCGGCCGCCCTGGATCGCCCTCACCCTGGCGGCGACCTTCGGCCTGTACGGCCTGATGAAGAAGCTGGTGAAGGTCGAGGCGGCGCCCGGCCTGTTCGTCGAGACCGCGATCGTCGCCCTCCCGTCGGCGGTCGTCGTCGGCGTGCTGGAGACCTCCGGCGACGGGACGGCGGTCAGCGCGGGAGCGGGGCACTTCCTGCTGCTGATGAGCTCCGGCGTCGCGACGGCCGTCCCGCTGCTGCTGTTCGCCGCCGCCACGAGGCGCATCCCGCTGTCGACGGTGGGGCTGCTGCAGTACCTGACCCCGCTCATGCAGCTGGCGATCGGCGTGTTCATCCGCCACGAGCCGATGCCTCCGGCTCGCCTGGCCGGGTTCGTGATCGTGTGGGTGGCGCTGGGCGTGTTCACCGTCGACAGCCTGCGCGCCGCCCGGGCCGCGGGCCGTCGCCCGGCCGAACCCGTGCCCGCCGCCGTCTGAACGCCGGCACGCCGTCCCGGGTCGAAAGTGTCGGCCCCTCGGCCTACCGTCGTGCCATCCGCACCGCCCCCGTCGGGGCGGTGGACGCCGGTCAGGAGACAGCACCCATGAACACCGACCCGGCCCCCGTGGTCTCCCCGCCACGGGTCGAGGGTCCAGGGGAGACGACCCCAGCGCCCGCGGGCCTGAGCCGCCGCGAGCACGAGATGCTCACCTTCGAGCGGCAGTGGTGGCGCTCGGCGGGAGCCAAGGAGACGGCGATCCGCGAGCAGTTCGGCGTGACGCCCACCCGCTACTACCAGGTCCTCAACGCCCTGGTCGACCGACCCGCCGCGCTCGCGGCCGATCCCTTGCTCGTCCGACGCCTCCGGAGGCTGCGCAGCGCCCGGCGACGCGGACGTTCACCGGAGATCCTGGGCAACGGCGGTCCGGCCGTTTAGATTTGCTCACCGTGGGCAGGCACGCCGCGCCAGGCAGTGACGGACGACCGGACCGGGAGAGCGCTCCCGAGCCGGGCCGTCGCCGTACCGACGCACCGGGCAGCCGCCGGCGCCCGCCCGCGGATGCCGAGCTGAGCGACCACCCGACCACGCCGGGACGGCGCCGGGCGGACCGTCGCCGTGAGCTCGGGGACGACTCCGCCCGCCTGCCGAGCGTGCCCCGGCCCGACGTCCGCCAGCCCGACATGCCGGCGCCGGTCAGCCGTCGGCCCCCGGTGCCGCCGGCGGCGCCGCGACGGGTGGCCCCGCGCACCACGGTCGCCCCCTTCCCGGTGGCCGCCCCCGAGGCGCAGCCGGACAAGTACTCGCCCGAGCGGCTGGCCGAGACCCCGCTGCCCGGTTCACCGCCGTCCGGGCTGCCGCTCGCCGACCAGGCCCGGCCGGCGCCCTCCTCCGCCCGGACGCCGGCGCCGTCCCTGCCCGAGGGGCACCCCTCGGCGCCGGTTCCCGAGCGGCCCGTCTCCCGGCGGGTCCAGCCGCAGGCCGACCCGTACTCCGGCCCGCCGACCCAGGCGGAGCCCGCCCCGGTCCGTGCCCGCGACGAGGAGCGCTCCGCTCCCTGGTCGACCGGTCCGGCCGGCGTCCGCGCGCAGCCCCGTCCGGCATCGGCGGCGCTGGCCGCCGGGCTCCCCGCCGGCGTGCGCCCGGGGCAGGGCAGCGCCCACCCGTCCGGCCCCGCCTACGGCGACTGGACGCGGCCCAGCCGGTCCACCCCCGAGCGCGCCGAGGAGCGCATCGCTCCGCCGCCGGCCACGACGGCGATCCCCGAGCGGGAGATCTCCCGCGGCCGGCAGGGCGCCCAGGTGGACGAGGACGACTACGACTACGCCTACGACGGCTACGACGACGCGGCCGACGGGGACTACGCCGGCGAGGCGTACACCGGCGAGGACTACTACGACGAGCCGGTCCGCGGCCGCTCGTCGGGCGCGATCACCGACGCCGGCCCGCTGACCGACCCGGGCACCGGCCCGTCCACCCAGGTCCGCGGCGGCCGGGCGGCCGACCGCGCGGCGCGCCAGGCCGTCGACGTCGAGCGCCGCAAGGAGCTCAAGCGCCAGGGCGAGACCCTGACCGCGCGCGACTACCTCGACGGCAAGGACGATGCCGGCGGCCGGGGGGCGCCCAAGCGCCTGGTGATGGCCCTCGTGGCCGTCGCCGTGGTCGCGCTCGGCGTCCTCGGCGTCTACTCCTTCACCTCGCCGAAGACGCAGGAGGCCGCGTCGGGCGGGGCGGCGGGCACCAGCGCCGCGGCGCCGCCCAGCGGGGTCGCCGACGCCACGCTGCCGCCGCTGGACGTGGAGCCCGCGCCGGTCGAGCAGGCCCCGGCGACGCCGGTGCGCGTCCCGGTGACCGTGCTCAACGCGACCGACGTCACCGGCCTGGCCGGGCGGATCGCCGAGCAGTTCCAGGGCGGCGGCTGGGAGACCCCCGCGACCGGCGGCTACACCGGCGGGGACGTGCCCGTCACCACGGTGTTCTTCACCGAGGGCGACGAGACGCAGCGCCAGGCCGCGGAGCAGCTGGTCGAGCAGTTCCCGCAGATCACCGGCGGGCCCACGCCGCGCTTCTTCGAGGTGCCCGATCAGCCCACGCCCGGCCTGGTCGTCGTCGTGGCCGGAGACTGGCAGCCCTGATCTCCCACCGTCGGAACACGCCCCAGCTGTCGACCGTTGGCCGCTGCGTGCGTCCACTCCGCGGGCTGAAGCCTGCCCGCCCGCGATCCGCCGGGCGCCCAACCCTCGCCGCACTGCTGGCCGTCCTGCTCACCGGGGCGCTGGTCGTCCTGGTGCCGGCCGCGCCGGCCGCGGCCGCCGACGACGTGCGGACCGAGGGGGCCCGCGTGCCGTCCGGCTCCGGCGCCGACGCGGTCGAGCTCGACACCACCCTCTACGTCCCGTCGTCGGCGACGGCGGACGACCCGGCGCCCGCGGTCGTCCTGGCGCACGGCTTCGGCGGCAGCAAGGACTCGGTCGCCGACGACGCCACCTTCCTGGCCGAGCGCGGCTTCGTCGTCCTGACCTACTCCGCCCGCGGCTTCGGGCGCAGCACCGGTCAGATCGGGCTGGACGACCCCCGCTTCGAGGTGGCCGACCTCTCCACGCTCGTCGACCGGCTGGCGGCGCGCGACGACGTGCTCTCCGACGGCGACGGCGATCCGCGGGTCGGCGTCGCGGGCGCCTCCTACGGCGGGGCGCTGTCCCTGCTCGGCGCCGCCTACGACGACCGCGTCGACGCGATCGCGCCGCAGATCACCTGGAACTCGCTGACCGCGGCGCTGTTCCCCTCGCAGACCGGGTCCGTGGACGGCGCGCAGACCGTCGCGGCGGTCCCGCAGGGCAACGGGTCCGGTGTCTACAAGCGGCTGTGGGCCGGCATCTTCTTCGGCGAGGGCTCGGCCGGGCTGCTCGGCGCGCTGACCGGCGCGGACGGCGAGACCGACGGCGAGGCGACGGCGAACGGGTCCGCGGAGAGCATCCCGCGGCTCGACCCGGCCTCCGTGGACCCGCAGGCCGTCCAGCAGGCGCTGCTCTGCGGCCGGTTCCGCGCCGACATCTGCGCCGCCTACCAGGTCGCCGCCGCCAGCGGCTCCCTGACGCCGGAGATCCGCGCCGTCCTCGAGCGCAGCAGCCCGGCCTCGGTGCTCGACCGGATCACCGCGCCGACGCTCCTGGTGCAGGGCACCCAGGACTCGCTGTTCGGCCTGGGCCAGGCCGACGCGAACGCCCGCGGCATCGCTGCCAACGGCACGCCGGTCAAGGTGCTCTGGTACGCCGGGGGCCACGACACCGGCGCCTCCGACCGGGTCACCGAGCGGCTGCGCGAGCAGATCGCCGGCTGGTTCGACTGGTACCTCCGGCCGGCCGGCGACCCCGACCGCGGCACCGACCCCGGCACCGGCTTCGAGTTCCCCGCGCCGACCGGGCTCGGGGGCACCGGCGGCGGCTTCGTGCAGGGCGGCAGCCAGACGGTCGTCGCCGACGCCTATCCGGGGCTGGCCGGCGCCGACCCGGCGCGGCGGAGCGCCGTGCAGGTCAGCGGACCGGCCCAGCCGGTGGTCACGCCCGCCGGCGGCAACCCCGCGGCCATCACGACCGTGCCCGGCCTGGGCGCGCTGGGCAGCGCGCTCGGCGGGCAGACGGTGGAGATCCCGGGCCAGTTCGCGGCCTTCGACAGCGCGCCGCTCGACGCTGCCGTCGAGGTGGTCGGCGCGCCGACGATCGACCTCGCCGTCACCTCGCCGGCCGGTGCCGCGACGCTGTTCGCCAAGCTCTACGACGTCGGCCCCGACGGGTCGATGACGCTGCCCTCCGGGCTGGTGGCCCCGCTGTCGCTGACCGGCGTGTCCGCCGACCCGGCCGCGCCCACCCTCGTGCCGGTGACGCTGCCGGCCATCGACCACCGGTTCGAGGCCGGCCACACCCTGCGGGTCGTGGTCTCCTCCACCGACCAGGCGTATGCCCTGCCCGCCGACGCCACCGTCTACGGGGTGGGCCTGGCCGCCGGCCTCGGGAACGCCTCCGCGGACCTCGCCGTGCCCCGGGTGTCGGGCAACACCGAGGACCCCGCGGGCTCCTCGCGCTGGTGGGTGCTGCTCGCCGTCGTGGTCGGCCTGCTCCTGCTCGGCTGGGGCGCCGCGCTGCTGTGGGGCCGGTACCGGCGGCGCCGGATCTCCCAGGTCGATCCGGACGGCGAGGACGTGCCGCTGCGCTTCGAGGGGGTCACCAAGGCCTACAAGGACAAGTTCGTCGCCGTCCGCGACCTCTCCTTCGAGGTTCGCCGCGGCCAGGTGCTCGGCCTCCTCGGGCCCAACGGCGCCGGCAAGACGACGTCCCTGCGGATGCTGATGGGCCTGATCAGGCCCACCGCCGGCACCATCCGCGTCTTCGGCCACGCCGCCGGCGCCGGTGCCCCCGTGCTGTCCCGGCTCGGCTCCTTCGTGGAGGGGACCGGCCTGCAGCCGCACCTGTCGGGGCGGGACAACCTGCGGCTCTACTGGGCCGCGACCGGCCGCCCGGCCGAGGACGCGCACATGGAGGAGGCGATCGAGGTCGCCGGCCTCGGCAAGGCGATCGACCGCCCGGTGCGCCGCTACAGCCAGGGCATGCGCCAGCGGGTCGCGATCGCCCAGGCGATGCTCGGCCTGCCCGACCTCCTGGTCCTCGACGAGCCGACCAACGGGCTGGACCCGCCGCAGATCCACGCCATGCGCGAGGTGCTGCGCTCCTACGCGCAGACCGGCCGCACGGTGATCGTCTCCAGCCATCTGCTGGCCGAGATCGAGCAGACCTGCACCCACGTCGTGGTCATGGCCAAGGGGCAGAAGATTGCGCAGGGCACGGTGGAGGAGATCGTCGGCACCGGCGGCGCGGTGCTGATCGGGCTGGCGGACGACGCCGACACCGGCCGCGCGCTCGCCGTCCTGTCGGGGCTGCCCGGGGTGAGCGCCGAGCGCACCGACGAGGGGCTGGTCGCCGAGCTGGGCCCGACCAGCCGCGCCGAGGCGCTGCAGGCCCTGGTGGAGGCGGGCATCGCGGTCGAGCAGTTCACGCCCCGACGGCGCCTCGAAGATGCGTTCCTGGCGCTCGTGGGAGAGGGGCCGGTCCAGTGAGCACCGTCGAGCAGCACGTGCAGCCCACGGGCGCGGTGGCCGGGTACCGGCCGGAGCGCACGCTGCGGCTGTGGGTCGAGCTGCGCCGGCAGTTCAAGCGCCGGCGGACCATCGGCGTCCTGATCCTGATGGTGTCCCTGCCGCTCGTGCTCATCGCGGCGCTGCAGCTGGGCGCCAGCGAGGACGCGCAGCAGAACAGCCGGATCAACCTGGTCGACGTCGCCACGTCGAGCGGGCTGAACTTCACGCTGTTCGTGCTGTTCGCGACGACGAGCTTCTTCCTCGTGGTCGTCTACGCGCTGTTCTTCGGCGACACCGTGGCCAGCGAGGCGCAGTGGGGCTCGCTGCGCTACACGCTGGCCACCCCGGTGCCGCGGATGCGGCTGCTCCGGCAGAAGTGGTACGCCGCGCTGGTGCTCTCGGTGGGGGCGCTGGTGGTGCTGGTGCTCACCGCGCTGGTCGCCGGCGGGATCGCCTTCGGCTTCGAGGACATCCAGACGCCGGTCGGGGTCACCCTCGACCAGGGCGACGGGCTGCTGCGGCTGGCCGGGATGGTCGGCTACCTCGCCGTCCACCTGCTCGTCGTCGGCACCCTCGCGTTCTGGTTCTCGACGATCACCGACGCGCCGCTGGCGGCCGTCGGCGGCGCGGTGTTCACGATGTTCGTCTTCGCGATCCTCGACCAGGTCGAGCAGCTGGGCTCGATCCGTGACTACTTCCCGACCGCGGAGGAGTTCGCGTGGACCGACCTGCTGCAGACGCCGGTCGACTCCGGTGACCTGTTCCGCGGCGTCGTCCAGTCGCTGGTCTACGCCGCCGTCTTCACCTGCCTCGGCTTCCGGCACTTCGCCCGCCGCGACGTCACCTCCTGACGGAGGCTGAGCGCGCAGCAATCCTGCGCGCTCAGCCTCCGTTCAGGCTGGCGCGGACGGCCTGGGCCCAGCCCTCGCCCATGGCGGCGTCGGTCACCGTGACGTTGGGGACGGCGGCGAGCCGTTCGGCCATCCCGGGGACGGCGGCGCCGTTGGCGGTGATCCACAGCCGGCCGACCGCGGGGGCCATCTCCAGGTCGCTGGCGCTGTCGCCGATCGCGACGGCGTCGGCCGGATCGATCCCGCGCCGCTGCAGGTCCCAGGCGATCGCGGCGCCCTTGGAGATGCCGCGGGGCATGAGGTGGTAGACCCGCGGCGGCAGCGCCTCGGGCGCCAACGTCATCCGCGACGACACCGGGATCGCGCCGTTGTCCTTGATCGTCAGCCAGCCGGCGCCCTCCTCGGCGAGCCACGCGTCGACGGCCAGCGGGTCGATCCGGCCGCGGAGCATGGCGTCGGCGGCGTGGTCGGCGTGCCACGGCTCGTGCCACTCGAGCAGACCGGGGTGCTCGGCCAGGAGCCGCTCGACGATGCCCAGCTCGGTCATCACCTCGATGGGGGCGCGGCCGGCGTAGCGCTCGGGCAGCTCGCCGGGCAGCAGCTCGACCTCCCGGCCGGTCTGCCAGCTCACCAGGGCGCCGAGCTCGGCGATCAGCCCGTCGGCGGCGAAGAGCCGCGCGGCCTCCAGCAGCTGGTTGTAGGTGCGGCCGCTGACCAGCACCAGCGGCACGCCCTCGCGGTGCAGCTCGAGCAGCGCGGTGGCCGGCTCCGCGGTCAGCTCGCGCGCCGCGTTGTGCCAGAACGAGCCGCGCGGGCCGACCATCGTGCCGTCCATGTCGGTGTAGACGATGCGCGGGGTGGGCGGGCCGGCCATGGGGCCATCCTGACCGTGCGCCGGGGCACTCCGGCGACCTGGGTACAGTCGAGGCGTTCCACTCATCCAGAGGGGCAGAGGGACACGGCCCGGTGAAGCCCCGGCAACCGCCGCCACCAAGGCGGGGAGGTGCCAATTCCGTCCCGCGCGGCTCGACGGCCCGCCGCGGGGAAGATGAGGAGGTAGTCGTCGCATGACCCTGACCGCTCCCACGTCCGCCTACGCCGCCAATCCCGCGCGCGGCCTGGTCTGTCGCAACTGCGGCGCGACGTTCGGCCTGATCGCCGAGCACGCCTGCGCCGAGTGCTTCGGCCCGCTCGAGGTCGACTACGACCCCGACATCATGAAGGCGGTCACGCGGGAGCAGATCGAGGCCGGCCCGCAGAGCATCTGGCGCTACGCCCCGCTGCTGCCGGTGGGGCAGGACCCCGCCGAGCGGGTGACCCTCGAGCCCGGCATGACGCCGCTGATCCGCGCCGACCGGCTGGCCGCCGAGTTCGGCATCACCGGCGGCCTCTGGGTCAAGGACGACTCCGCCAACCCCACCCACTCCTTCAAGGACCGGGTGGTCAGCCTGGCCGCCACCGCCGCGAAGAAGCTCGGCTACCGCAAGATCGCCGCCGCCTCGACCGGCAACCTGGCCAACTCGGTCGCCGCGCACGCCGCCCGCGTCGGCATCCCGTCCTTCGTCTTCATCCCGAGCGACCTCGAGCCGGGCAAGGTCGTGCAGTCCGCCGTGTACGGCCAGACCCTGGTCGCCGTCGACGGCTCCTACGACGACGTGAACCGGCTGACCAGCGAGCTCGCCGAGACCGACGAGTTCGAGGACACCGCCTTCGTCAACCAGAACGTGCGGCCCTACTACGCCGAGGGCTCCAAGACGATGGGCTACGAGATCGCCGAGCAGCTGGGCTGGCGCATCCCGGCCCAGGTGGTCATCCCGATGGCGTCCGGTTCGCTGCTGACCAAGGTGGACAAGGCCTGGCGGGAGCTGACCGCGGCCGGCATCGTCGAGGCGACCGAGTGGACGGTCTTCGGCGCGCAGTCGGCCGGGTGCGACCCGATCGCCACGGCGTTCGAGAACGGCTGGGACGTCGTCAGGCCGGTCAAGCCGTTCGGCATCGCGAAGTCGCTCAACATCGGCAACCCCGCCGACGGCCCGTACGCCCTCGACGCCATCCGGCGCACCGGCGGCTCGGTCGGCCGGGTCGGCGACGAGGAGATCGTCCAAGGCATCCGTGACCTGGCGCGCACCACGGGCGTTTTCGCCGAGACCGCCGGCGGCGTGACGGTCGCCGTCCTCAAGCAGCTGGTGGCCGACGGGCGGCTGGACCCGACCAAGGAGACCGTCGTCCTCAACACGGGGGAGGGGCTGAAGACCCTCGACCCGCTGGAGCCGGTCGTCGGGTTCACCCACCGGGTGGACCCGTCGCTGAAGTCGGTACGGGCCGCGGGGCTCATCGGGTAGGGGCGTAGGCTCCGGGGGACCGGTTCACCCGCGGAGACGACATTCCCGCTGAAACCGGGTGTTCGCCGTGCGTGGAGTTGCGCTCCCGGCGTGTCCTGTGCTGTACCGTCTCGCGCGGTTCGAGTTCCACGCACGTGTTCGAGCGGGCGGAAGAGCGAGTAACCCGGTCCCTCCACTGAGGGGGGATCGTCCGCACGCACGAAACGTGGGAGCACACGTGGCACAGGGCACCGTGAAGTGGTTCAACGCCGAGAAGGGCTTCGGCTTCATCGCCGTCGACGGCGGCCAGGACGTCTTCGTCCACTACTCCGCCATCCAGATGGACGGCTACAAGAGCCTCGACGAGGGCCAGCGGGTCACCTTCGAGGTCGTCCAGGGCGAGAAGGGGCCGCAGGCCGACGCCGTCCGCGTCGCCTGAGACCGTTCCCAGCGAGGCCCGGTTCCCTCAGGGAACCGGGCCTCGTCGCTGTCGTCGGACGGCTCGAGACTGTCGGCGAGCGTCACCGGGGGTGATCTCCGCCGCCGACGTCCTCAGCGGATCGCTGTCACCGCGCTGAGCGCAGCGCCGGCGGGACCGATCCGCTCCGGTGGGTCCGGCCGCAAGCCCGCCTCGCGGAGCTGCCCGAGCAGCCCGTCGACGGCGGGCAGCTCCGTGCGGCCCTCCTGCGCCCGCAGCAGCAGGTCCAGGTGCCGGCTGAACAGCTGCGGCCCCGCCACGGTGGTGACGACCACGAGAGCGCCGCCGGGGGCGAGCAGGCCGGCGACCGCGCGCAGCAGCTCCACCCGCCCGTCGACCGGTACGTAGTAGATGACGTTGGCGAGCAGGGCCAGGTCGATCCGGTCGGTGAGGGCGCCCGGGCGACCGACGGCGAGCGCGTTCCGGATGTCGACCGCCTCGACGGCGGCCCGGTCGGCCAGGCCCCGCTCGCTCAGCGTGCGCCGGGCCAGCGCCGCGGCGTCGGGGTCGGCGTCCAGACCCACGCCGGTGGCGTCCGGAGCGGCCTCGAGCATCGCCGCCAGGTGGAGGCCGGCACCGCACCCGATGTCGAGCACCCGGCGCGGCCGGCGCTCGCGGACCGTCCGGGTGAGCAGGTCGTGGAGCAGCGGCTCCAAGACGGCGGAGAGCCGGGCGATGACCTCGGCCTGCTCCTCGGTGTCGCGGCGTCGCAGGGCGCCGGAGAGCAGCGGTCGCAGCTCCCGGTAGAGCTCGGTGTGGTAGCCGCCGAAGCCCTGGTAGATGGCCCGGACCTGGTCGTCGTCGACGACCGCTCGACCGGCCTTGGTGAGCGCCCATGAGCCCTCGCCCGTGATGAACCCCGCCGCCGCCAGCACGCGGAGGTAGGCCGCCAGGAGGTCGGGATCGGGCGCACCCAGGCGGTCGGCCAGCGCGGCGGTGCCGACCGGCCCCTCGGCGAGCGCGTCGAGCACCCCGAGATCGGCGGCCGCCGCGACCAGCTGCAGGCGAACCGCCGCCTGCCCGTCCCGCGCCGCCCGCAGCCGGGCGCGGAGGTTCCCGCTGCGCAGCACCTCGACCAGCACTCTCGGGTCGGGCATCCTCGCCATCGGGCACCCCCTCGGCCAGAGGGCGCGACGCTAGCGCACCTCGACGGCGCAGCTCCGTGCGAGGAAGCGGCTCGCGCCGCGACCGTGACGCTCGCCGACGAAGATGAGCTTCCAGGCGTCTCCCAGACCCTCTCCTTGCACTCGCCAGGGTCGAGTGCCAAACTCGGTTCTGGCACTCGGGGACTCCGAGTGCCAATCATGGTCGGAACGGTGAGGCACCGGTCCGTGGGCCGACGGAGCGCCCACGCCGGCGGGTGTCGTCCGTCGCGGGCGCCGGCCCGGCCGTGCAGCGATCCATGCATGGAGGACACCACCACATGGCCAAGATGATCGCCTTCGAGGAAGAGGCGCGCCGCGGCCTCGAGCGGGGCATGAACACCCTCGCCGACGCCGTCAAGGTGACCCTCGGTCCGAAGGGCCGCAACGTCGTCCTCGAGAAGAAGTGGGGCGCGCCCACCATCACCAACGATGGTGTGAGCATCGCCAAGGAGATCGAGCTCGAGGACCCCTGGGAGAAGATCGGCGCCGAGCTGGTCAAGGAGGTCGCGAAGAAGACCGACGACGTCGCGGGTGACGGCACCACCACCGCCACCGTGCTGGCCCAGGCGCTCGTCCGCGAGGGTCTGCGCAACGTCGCCGCCGGCGCCAACCCGATGTCGCTGAAGAAGGGCATCGAGAAGGCCGTCGAGTCGGTCACCGAGTACCTCCTCTCGACCGCCAAGGACGTCGAGACCAAGGAGCAGATCGCCGCCACCGCGTCGATCTCCGCCGCCGACACCGCCATCGGCGAGCTCATCGCCGAGGCGATGGACAAGGTCGGCAAGGAAGGTGTCATCACCGTCGAGGAGAGCAACACCTTCGGCCTCGAGCTCGAGCTCACCGAGGGCATGCGCTTCGACAAGGGGCACCTGTCGGCGTACTTCGTCACCGACCCCGAGCGCATGGAGACCGTGCTCGACGACCCGTACATCCTGGTCGTCAACTCCAAGATCAGCTCGGTCAAGGACCTGCTCCCGCTGCTGGAGAAGGTCATGCAGTCGGGCAAGCCGCTGGCCATCATCGCCGAGGACGTCGAGGGCGAGGCCCTGGCGACCCTGGTCGTGAACAAGATCCGCGGCACCTTCAGGTCCGTCGCCGTCAAGGCCCCGGGCTTCGGTGACCGCCGCAAGGCCATGCTGCAGGACATCGCGATCCTGACCGGTGGCCAGGTCATCAGCGAGGAGGTCGGTCTCAAGCTCGAGAACGCCGACCTGTCGCTGCTCGGCCGCGCCCGCAAGTTCGTCACCACCAAGGACGAGACGACGATCATCGAGGGTGCGGGGGACGCCGACCAGATCCAGGGTCGCGTGAACCAGATCCGCTCCGAGATCGAGAAGTCGGACTCCGACTACGACCGCGAGAAGCTGCAGGAGCGCCTCGCCAAGCTGGCCGGCGGCGTCGCCGTCATCAAGGCCGGCGCGGCCACCGAGGTCGAGCTCAAGGAGCGCAAGCACCGCATCGAGGACGCGGTGCGCAACGCCAAGGCCGCCGTCGAGGAGGGCATCGTCGCCGGTGGTGGCGTCGCCCTGGCGCAGGCCACCGGTGTCGCGTTCGAGAAGCTCGAGCTCGAGGGTGACGAGGCCACCGGTGCCAACATCGTGCGCGTCGCGCTCGAGGCGCCGCTGAAGCAGATCGCCGTCAACGCCGGCCTCGAGGGCGGCGTCGTGGTGGAGAAGGTCCGCAACTCCGACACCGGCCACGGCCTCAACGCCGCCACCGGCGAGTACGTGGACATGGTCTCCGCCGGGATCATCGACCCGGCCAAGGTGACCCGCTCGGCGCTGCAGAACGCCGCGTCGATCGCCGGCCTCTTCCTCACCACCGAGGCCGTCGTCGCCGACAAGCCGGAGAAGGCCGCCGCGGCCGCTCCGGGTGGCGACGGTGGCATGGGCGGCATGGACTTCTGAGTCCGGCCTCCCGGTAACACCAGCACTGCCCGGCAGGGGCGGTCCGCTTCCGAGCGGGCCGCCCCTGTCGGCGTCTGCGGGTCGGCCTCGAAGATCACCTCGAGTCCACCGCTGCCTCGCTCGCGCCGAGGCACCGCTGGACCCGAGATGATCACGCCGCATACCGGGGTCGCCGGTCTCTCGCGTCATGCGTCGGGGGCGAAGCAGCAGAACTCGTTGCCCTCGGGGTCGGCCAGCACGTCCCAGCGGATCTCGTCGTCCCGCGCGCGCACCAGCGTGGCGCCCGCCGCCAGCAGCGCGTCCCGGTCGCCGTCGACATCGAAGTGCACCCGGTTCTTGACCGTCTTCGACTCCGGCACCGGGTTCAGCCAGATGAGCGGTCCGCGTCCGGTCGGGTCCTCGATCGCCACCGGGTCGGACGCCGGCCGGTCGGCGTCGCGGCGGACGTAGCCGAGGGCGGCGCACCACCAGTCGGCCAGCGCCTGGTGGTCGCGGGCGTCGAGGCAGAGGTCCTTGAACCGGGCGGGCGCGGCCATGGCCCACCTCAACACCCAACACCGAGGGCCCGCCACCGGCTGGTGACGGGCCCTCGGTGCTGTTCAGTTGTGGTGCTTCCCGGCCGGGTTCAGCCCTGGGGTGGGCGTCGGACCGGCCGGGAGGCGGTCACGGGACGACGGTGACGTCGAAGGGACCGGCCACGCCGCCCTGGCTCGACCTGATGAAGATCTTGCCCGGGTTGGCGGGCGGGGGCGCCAGGCGGAGCACCCACTCGCCACCGACCTCCGGCGGGGCGACGGCCGTGACCGGTGCGGTCCCGATGACCGTCGTCGTCGGAGCGGTCCCCGCGGCGTTGGAGCGGAGGATCGTGATCGTGGCGCCCACGATGCTCGCGCTGCCGCCGAGCCGGAACTCGTTGCCGGTCCGGTAGTCGGCCAGCTCGATCGAGACCTCGTCGCCGGGGACCGTCGCGTCGACGTTCGCGGAGTTGGCCGAGAACGTGGTGGCCGCCGGCGTGCGGGACGCGACCCGGAATCGGTACCGCTGCCCGTCTGCGTTCTTGGGCAGGTTGGTGATGTCCGCGGTGGGCGTGGTCACGATCTTGTCGAACTGGGCCGCCCGCGTGACTGTCGCAGTCGTGCCCGTCCCGGTCACGGTCCAGACCTGGACGCGGTAGTCCGTGGCGTCCTGGACGGCGTTCCAGGACAGACTCACGCGTCCCTGCGGGTTGGCGGCGTCGGCGCCGGCGGCACCGACGCTCTCGACCGCCAGGTTCGTCGGGACCGCCGCCGGAGCAGCGGGCGCCGGCGAGACCAGGCCGGTGAGGGTGGTGAAGTCCCCAGCGGCGTCGAATCCGACGACGTTGACCCGGGTGTTGGCGGCGGTGATCGGGATCGGGCCCGTGTACACCTTGGCGGTGGCGGACGGCACGTCCCCGGTCAGGACGGCGCTACCGTCCGTCGTGTAGTAGACGTCCGTCGAGCCGGACACGGTCACGGTGGCCCCGGTGACGACCGTGTCGCCGTTGAGGGCGGGGGTCGTGGTCAACTGCGGGCCGACGCCGTCCTGACCGTCCGTCGTGCCGCCGGCGGTCGGACCGCCTGTGAAGGCCTCGCTCATCCGCGGGCCGGCGATCGAGCGGACCTCGATGTCGTACTGCTTCGCCGGGTCGAGGGTGAGCGTGGTGTTCGTGGCCGCCGCGCCGAGGCGCACACCGACCTGGTTGCGCGGGGTGTCGGCCGCCGCGCCCGCGGGCAGGGCCTCGATGGCGAGGACGCTGTAGCCGGTCACCGCCTGGGCGTCCGGCACGGCGGCGGCCGGCGTCCACGAGACCGTCGTCTTCGTCGGGTCCGTGGTCGACTTGACTGCCGAGAAGGAGCCCGCCGGGGCGGCCGCGTCGGTCGGGCCGGCCGGGCAGCCACCCATGCCGGGACCGCCCAGCTCGCCGAACTCGGCGATGGTCAGACCCTGCCGGTTGCCCGCGCCGTCCTGCACCTGCCAGGACATGAACCGCTCGCCGCCACCGTCGGCCACCATCCCCGCCACGGTCGCGGCATCCGGCCCCGTGAAGTTGTAGGTCGCCGTGAAGGTGTTGGCCGCCTCGTCGATGGCCAGGCTCGAGGTGTAGCCGGTGTCCCCGGTGCCGCCCGGCACCGCGCGGATGTCGCGGCGGCCGATGGAGGTGTCCTTGAGGTCGGGGTTGATGACCCGCTGCTCGACCTGGGCGGCGTTGACGCCGTCGTTGAGGTAGCCGCGGACCGTGACGGTGTTCCCGCTGCGGACGGCGCCGGCGTTGACGGCCGCGTCCTGCACGATCGTGTCGCCGAGGACGGTGGCACCGAAGCGGATCTGCACCTTGTCCCCGGCACGGATGTCGGGGGTGACCTTGAGGTCGGTGCCGGCGCCCCAGCAGGCGCCGCCGGGGTGGTTGACCTCGAAGGCCACGTCGCCCGCCGCCACGACGGACTGCGCCGAGCCGACGACCGCGCCGGCGCGGATCACCTCGAGGGTGGCCGTCTGGCCGACGCGGTTCTGGAAGCCCTCGACGGTGACGAAGTCGCGGTCGGGGAAGACCACGAGGTTGTTGGGGAACGCCGGTGGGGCGGCGCCGGCAGGCTGTGCCAGCACGAAGGAACTCGTGGCCGAGGCGGCCGCGAGGGCGCCGGCGAGGAGGACGCGGCGTGCTCGCTTGCCGCGCTGGGGCTGTCGCGACGCGGAGGGAGCTGCAGCGGCAGTCCCGCCCCCGCGACCGCTGTACTTGCTCGGTCGTGTCGTAGTCATGGCCTCTCCGCAGTCGAGCCGCTTGGTGCCCCGCTCGGGTGAGGAGGCCCGCAGGAACGGTCCGTTACACAGGCCCCTCCCAGGCAGCCGCTGCATGGGGGAAGTGGTCACCCCAATGTGGGGGACCCCGCCGGCCGACGTGCGTCGTCCCGACCCCGCCCGGGTAGGCGGTCGCGGTGACCGTGCTGATCGGGACGTCGGGGTGGCAGTACCGCGACTGGCGCGGCCGCTTCTACCCGCAGCGGCTGCCCCAGCGGCTGTGGCTGGAGCACTACACCCAGCACTTCGCGACCGTCGAGAGCAACAACGCCTTCTACCGGCTGCCGGAGCGGGCGACCTTCGAGAAGTGGCGGGAGCGCACTCCGCCGGAGTTCCGCTGGGCGGTCAAGGCCAGCCGCTACCTCACCCACATCAAGCGGCTGCGCGAGCCGGAGGAGCCGGTGGCGCGGCTGATGGAGCGGGCGGTGGGCCTGGGCGCCAAGCTGGACGTGATCCTGCTGCAGCTGCCGCCCACGCTGCGCGTCGACGCCGACCTGCTGCGCGAGTGCCTGTCCCGGTTCCCGCCTGGCGTGCGGGTGGCCGTCGAGCCCCGCCACGACAGCTGGTGGACCGACGAGATCCGGGCGCTGCTCGAGCACTACGGGGCGGCGCTGTGCTGGGCCGACCGCGAGGAGCAGCCGATCGCCCCGCTGTGGCGCACCGCCGACTGGGCCTACCTCCGGCTGCACACCGGCGTCGCGGAACCCTGGCCACGCTACCGGCCCGAGACGCTGCAGCTGTGGGCCGAGCGGCTGGCCGCGACCTGGACCGACGACGAGGACGTCGTCGTCTACTTCAACAACGACCCCGGCGGCGCGGCGGTCATCGACGCCGTCGCGTTCGCCGCGGCCGTGCGCGCCACCGGCCGGACGACGACCCGCGTGCCGACGCCGGACCAGGCCTCGGGCCTGGCCTGGGCCGCCGCGTAGCGGGTCGCCGCCCGGCCGGGGCGTGCGTCAGTCGTCGTCCCCGCCGCCGTGGCCCGAGTTGTCGTCGTCGTCGTCGGAGTCGTCGTCGGAGCCGGACCCCGAGCCCGAACGGCCGCCGTGGTGGCCGCCGTCGTCGTCGCTCTCGTCCTCGACCTCGGGGGTGTCGACGGTCGACGGGGCGGTGGCGCCGGTGGCGTGGTCGTCGTCGTCCTCGTCGTGGTCGCGACCGCTGTTCACGCTGCCCGGGCCGGAGTTGTCCGTGCGCACGGCCGGCGTCTGCTCGGCGGTGCGGCCGCCGCGGTGCTGGTGGATGCCGTCGTCGTCACCAGCCTCGTGCTCGACCTCGTCCTCGACCTCGGTCTCGTGCGACGTGCTCGGCGCGGCCGGCGTGGACACCACGGGGACCTGGGTCGGGTCGGCGCCCGGGACGTCGTCGGCGCCGTCCCGGCCCGAGTCGTCGGTCTCCGCCTCCTGCGGGTCGTCGTCGACGCCCGTGACGCGGTCGTCGGCGGAGTCGGGCAGGTCGAACGGGGAGACGGCCTCCACGGCGCCGGCGACGCCGTCCTGGACGGCACCCGGCAGGACCCCCGCGGCGCCGGCGCCGGTCACGCCGGCGACGGTGATGCCCACGCCGGTGGCGATCTGGGCGACGGTGGAGGCAGACGCGATCTTGGCCGCGACAGCGGCGAGACCCTCGAGCAGGAACATTCGGTACTCCTGTGCGGCCGGCCCCGGGAGGGGCGTGGACGGGACCGGCCCGAGGCGACCGGCCTCACGTCTATCGGCGGCCGACCCACCCAACTTGAACCTTTGAGGACTTAGGTCCCTGCTCGGTCGGGTAAGGCCGTCGGGTCCTCCGCGTGCCGCACCCCCAGCTGCCCGGCCGCCTGCTCCAGCACCGCCTGGACGGCGAGGGTGTCCGCCAGCGGCATCACCGCGCTCTCCGCCGCCCCGGCGCGGAGGCACTCGTTCACCTCGACCAGCTCGTGCGCGTACCCGCCGCCGACGTGCGGCCGGGCGATCGTCTCGGGCTCGGCGCCGTTGCGGTGCAGCACGATCGTGTCCGGGTGGTGGAAGCGGGGGAGGACGTCGATCCAGCCCGCCGTCCCGAAGACCCGCGCCTGACCCGGCAGGCCGCAGCGCAGCGACGTGCTGAGGGCGGCGCTGCGGCCGTCGGCCCAGCCGAGCAGCAGCGCGGCCTCGGCGTCGACCCCGCTGTCGAACCGCGACCCGGCGGCGGTGACCGTGTCGGGGCTGCCCATCAGCATCTGCGCGAAGCTGACCACGTAGACGCCGAGGTCGAGCAGCGCGCCGCCGCCGAGCGTCAGGTCGAACAGCCGGTCGCTGGGCTCGTACTCGCGGATCACGCCGAGGTCGGCCTGCACCGCGCGGACCTCGCCGATCGCGCCGTCCGCGATCAGCTCGCGCAGCCGCACGATCGCCGGCTGGAAGCGGGTCCACATCGCCTCCATGACGAAGACGCCGGTCTCGCGGGCGACGTCGACGACCTCCTGCGCGCCGGCCAGCGTCGCCGTGAAGGCCTTCTCCACCAGCAGCGCCTTGCCCGCGCGCAGGGCCCCCAGCGCGACGGCGTGGTGCTGCGCGTGCGGCGTCGCGATGTAGAGGACGTCGACGTCGGGGTCGGCGAGGATCGCGGCGTAGGAGCCGTGCGCCCGCTCGAGGCCGTGCCGGCCGGCGAACTCCTCCGCGCGGGCCGCCGACCGGGACGCCACCGCCACCGCCCGGGCCCCGTCGACGACGGCGAAGTCCTGCACCAGCTTCTCGGCGATGCGGCCCGGCCCGACGACGCCCCAGCGGATCTCCTCGCTCATCCGCGGAACGCTATCCGGCAGGCAGACTGACCCGCGTGGCGCTGCTGATCGACCCCCCGGTGTGGCCGTGGCGAGGGCGCAAGTGGTCGCACCTGGTCAGCGACGTCTCCTACGACGAGTTGCACGCGTTCGTGGCGGCCGAGCTCGGCATCCCGCGCCGGGCGTTCCAGGGCGACCACTACGACCTCCCCGAGGAGCTCTACGAGGTGGCGGTCGCCGCCGGCGCGCAGGCGGTCGGCGCCCGCGAGCTGCTCAGCCGGCTGCGGGCGGCGGGTCTGCGGCGGAAGAAGAACCACGAGCCCTCAGCAGGGTGAGCTCCGCGGTGAGGTTCGCCTGCGCCCGCGCCGTCCACTGCTCGGCCACGGCCGGCAGCCGGTAGAGCGCCGGCAGCGCCAGCAGCCGCTCGAGGACGGCGGCCCGGCCCGCGGTGAACACCTCGTCGGACAGGTGCCGGTACTCCTCGCGGACCGCCGAGGCGTACGCCGCGTAGGCCTCCGGCGGGCTGGCGAGGACGGCGAGGTCGGCGTCGCAGAGCACCGCCCCGTTGGCGTCCCCGGGCTGGGGGTCGTGGCCGGCGGTGAGCAGCACGAGCCGCTCCACCTCGGCGATCCGCGCGTCGTCCACCAGCCCGCGCAGCCCGGCCCGCGCGCGGGCGGCGCTGACCCGCTCGTTGTCGTCGCGCCGCGGGTCGTAGACGGCGTCGTGGTACCAGGCGGCCAGCCGGACGGCGTCGGCGTCGGTGGCGGCCGCGGCCAGCTCCCCGACGATGCCGAGCACCGCCGCCAGGTGCGCGAGGTCGTGGTAGCGGCGGTGCGGCTCGCTCCAGGCCTCGACCAGGGCGGCCCACTCGGTGCGGGAGGTGGGGGAGTCACCGGCCAGCGCCGCCCAGTCCTCGAACCGGACGGTCATCGCACGCCCGCCGTCCGCACGGCCAGCAGCGCGAGTGCCCGGGCGGCCGTGACCAGGTCGGCCACCGGCACCTTCTCGTCCGGGCCGTGCGCCAGCCGCAGGTCACCCGGCCCGTAGTGCAGCGTCGGGATGCCCGCCGCGGCGTACTGCCGCAGGTCGCTGCCGGCGGCGACGGCCCGCTCCTCCGGGTCGCCACCCCCGGCGTCCCGGACGGCGCGGCGGACGTCGTCGGCCAGCGGGTGCCCGGCGGGCAGCTGACCGCTGGCGAAGCTGCCGCCGGTCCAGGTGACGCGCACGGGGTGCCCGGCCAGCCAGGGGTGCGCCGCGCAGAACGCGGCGACCCGCTGCTCGAAGGTGCGACGGGCCGCCTCGACCGGCTCGCCGACGACGACGCCGTAGCGGCCCTCGGCCACCAGCCGGTCGGGCACCGAGCTCGCCCAGTCGCCGGACGACACCTTGCCGATCGACAGCCCGTAGGGGAAGCGGGCGCCGCCGAAGCGCGGGTCGGCACCCACCTGGCGCTCCGCCTCCAGCGCCCGGAGCTCGGCGTGCAGCTCGGCGAACAGCTCGACCGCGCTCACGCCCTCGTCGCGGTAGGCCGCGTGCGCCGCGCGCCCGGTCACCTCCAGCCGGAAGGTCAGCGCGCCGGCGTTCGCCGTCACGAGCGCGCCCGCCGTCGGCTCGGGGATCACGCAGGTCTCACCCTTGTGCCCCCGGCGCAGCGTCGCCCAGGCGCCGAGGCCGCCGTCCTCCTCGCCGATCACGCTGTGCACGGCGACCGGACGGGCCAGGCGCAGCCCCGCCGCCCGCACGGCGGCCAGCGCGCCGAGCGAGGCGACGACGCCGGCCTTCATGTCGCACGAGCCGCGACCGTGCACGGCGGCGCCGTCCACCCGCGGGTCGAACGGGTCGCCGGGCCACAGCGCGCGGTCCCCGGCGGGGACGACGTCGGTGTGCCCGGCCAGCACCAGCGCGGGGACGCCGTCCGCCTGCGTGGTGCCGACGACGCCCCACGCCTCGGTGCGCACGACCTCCTGCCCGGGGGCGTCCGGCTCGGTCGCGGCCGCGGCGAGGTCGATCGGCCAGCGGTCGACGTCGCAGCCGAGCTCCTCGAGCCAGTCGCCGACGAGGTGCTGCGCCTCGCTCTCGGCGGCCGTCCCGCCGACCGAGGGGACGGCGACCAGCCGCCGCAGCCGGTCGACCAGCCAGTCCTCGTCGACGGCGTCGAGCGTCCGCTGCTCCGCCGTCGTCAGGTCCGCCACGGCGCGGAGTCTGGCACGACCGCCCACGCGGCCGGGTTAGCGTGGCGCCGTGACGCAGCCGCCGCCCCCACCGGGCTGGTACCCCGATCCCGCCGGCAGCGGAGGGACCCGGTGGTGGAACGGGCAGGGCTGGACCGACCACGTCCAGGCGCCCGCCGCTCCGCCGCCGCCTCCGCAGCAGCAGACGCCGCCACCGCTGCCGCCGCCCCCCTCGCCGGGCGCGCAGCCCGGCGCCGTCCAGCAGACGGTCGCGCACTCCGGCGCCTCGCTCTACGAGCAGCCGGTGATCGTGGTCAGCCAGCGGACCAAGCTGATCGAGCTGACCAACGAGTACGCCGTCTACGACGGGCAGGGTCAGCAGATCGGCGCGGTGGTCCAGGTCGGCCAGAGCGCGGTGAAGAAGGCGCTGCGCTTCGTGTCCAACTTCGACCAGTTCCTGACCCACCGCCTCGAGGTCCGGGACGCCGGCGGCGTGGTGCTGGTGCTGACCCGGCCGGCCAAGCTGGTCAGGTCGCGGGTGGTCGTGACGCGGCCGGACGGGGCACCGGTCGGCGAGATCGTGCAGGCCAACGTCTTCGGCAAGATCCGCTTCGACCTGGTCGCGGGCGGCCAGTTGGTCGGCGCCATCCAGGCGGAGAACTGGCGCGCCTGGAACTTCGCCATCACCGACGCCGCCGGCACCGAGGTGGCGCGGATCACGAAGACGTGGGAGGGCGTGGCCCGGACGCTGTTCACCACGGCCGACAACTACGTCGTCCACGTGCACTTCCGCCTGCCCGAGCCGCTGGCCAGCATGGTCATCGCCTCGGCGCTCACCGTGGACACCGCCCTCAAGCAGGACGACCGCGGCTTCAATTGACCTCCGCGGCCCGGGTGTCGGGTCCCGCAGCGGGGGTATGGTCGAAGACGTCCGGGCCGGGTGATCTGTGCCCCCGGGTGCCAATTGGTTATCGCCTTCGCGGAATACCGCCTCGGCCGCACGGTCGGGGGCCGGAGCCGCGTTGTGCCTCTCGCCGCGAGGCGGCCAGCACCCGGTCCGGGCCTCGGCGGCGGAACGGCCCAAATCCCTCGAGGGAAATGGGCCGTGGGCGTGTGCAACGCCTCCGGTCGGGTTAGTTCCGTACCGAACGGACGCCGCCCCCACGGAAGGCCGACACGATGGCCGACACCCTCCGACAGAACTCCACCCTCGACACCGGGCGGCACCGGCTGCCCGTGAAGACGCTGGTCTCGGCCAGCATCGGCAACGCGGTGGAGTGGTTCGACTGGACGGTTTACGCGACGTTCGTCGTCTTCTTCGCCGGCCAGTTCTTCCCGGCCGAGAACGAGGCGCTGGCCCTGATCGGGGCGACGTCCGCGTACGCGCTGGCCTTCTTCTTCCGGCCCCTGGGCGGCATCCTCCTCGGCCGGTTCGCCGACCTGCGCGGCCGCAAGGCGGGGATGCTGCTGACCATCCTCCTGATGGCCGGCGGCTCGATGGTCATCGCGATCCTGCCCACCTACGAGCAGGTCGGCTGGCTCGCGCCGATCCTGCTGCTGGTCGCCCGCATCGCGCAGGGCATGTCGCTGGGTGGGGAGGTCTCCAACGCGTCGGCCTACCTCGGGGAGATCGCGCCGAAGGAGCACCGCGGCCGGTACTCCTCGTTCTTCTACATCTCCACGGGCTCGGCGTTGCTGGTCGCCTCGCTGCTCGGCGTGCTGCTCACGAACGTGCTGGACACCGACCAGCTGGAGAGCTACGGCTGGCGCATCGCGTTCTTCATCGGCGGCCTGCTGGGCCTGATCGGCATGTGGCTGCGCCGCTCCCTGGTGGAGACCGAGCAGTTCGAGGAGAGCGCGGAGAAGGCCCGCGCGACCAAGCACCCGTTGCTGCAGACGATCAAGCACCACCCGAAGGCCGTGCTGCAACTGGTCGCCCTCACGCTGCTCAACACGCTGTCGTACTACACGTTCTTCAGCGCGCTGACGCCCTTCGCGATCACCTTCCGGGGCGCCGACAAGACCGACGTCTTCGTCGCGCTCTCGATCGGCACTGCGCTCTTCGTCGCGCTCTGCTATCCGTTCGGAAAGCTCTCCGACCGGTTCGGCCGCAAGCCCCAGCTGCTGGTGTGGTCCGGGGCCATGGCGGTGCTCATCGTGCCGCTGTCCTTCCTCGTCCGGGACAACCTGTTCTCGCTGATCGTGGTGTTCTGCACCGGTCTCGGGCTGTACGCGCTGATGGCCTCGCTGGCCCCGGCGATCATGAGCGAGCTGTTCCCGACCGAGCTGCGGGCCACCGGCATCGGCGCTTGGTACAACCTAACCGTCGCCACCTTCGGCGGCACCGCACCGCTGGTGATCACCTGGCTGTCCGACGCCGGGCACCCGCTGTGGTTCTTCTGGTACGTCGCCATCGCCGCCGTCATCTCGTTCGCCGTCATCCTCACCATGCGGGAGACCAACGGCACCGAGCTGCGCTGAGCGGCAGCTGAGCGCGGTCTGAGGTCCCCTTAGGCCGCCTCAGCCGGTCATTCCGGCGGCAGGACTGCCCGGTCGACCGATGCCGGGGGCCACCCCTCAGCAGGAATCTCCTTCTCGTCCGAGACGCAGAAGGAGAAGACGATGTCGACCTACAGCAACCCCGCCCTCGAGGCGGAACTCGCCTACCGCCGCGAGCTGCTCCAGGCCGCGGGCAACCGCAGCCGCGGCCGCCGCTGGCTCCCGCGTCGCCGGCCGTCGCTCTGACCGCCGTCGCCGAGCCCCTGGCGGGGCTCGTCCTGTCGGTGGCGCGTGCCACGATCGACGACGTGCCGCGATGGGACGACGGACCTCTGGTGGGCCGGGCCGAGGAGCTCGACCACCTGCTGGCGCACGTCGACCGGGCCGCGGCCGGGCGTCCGTCCGCCGTTCTGCTGGCCGGGGACGCCGGCGTCGGCAAGACCCGGCTGCTCGACGAGCTGGCCGCCCGCGCCGGTGAGCGGGGCGTCCGCGTCCTCGTCGGGCACTGCGTCGACCTCGGCGACGTCGGCCTGCCCTACCTGCCGTTCGTCGACCTGCTGCGGCCGGTCGCCGCCGACCCCGCCCTGGCGCCGGCGGCGGCCGGCCTGCCGGCGTTGACCGACCTGCTGGCCGGCCGGCCGGGGGTGGCCTCGGCCGAGTCCGCCGACGCGGGCGACTTCGGGCGCGGGCTCCCGCACCGCAGCCTGCGCCCGGCGGTCGACGACGGCCGGCTGCAGTTGTTCGAGTCGGTCGCGGCGCTGCTCGGGGAGCTGGCCGCGGCGGCGCCGCTGCTGGTCGTCCTGGAGGACCTGCACTGGGCCGACCGGTCCAGCCGCGACCTGCTCCGGTACCTGCTCGCCCGGCTGGTGGACGAGCGGGTGGCGATCGTCGCCTCGTACCGCTCCGACGACCTGCACCGCCGGCACCCACTGCGTCCGCTGCTGGCCGAGCTGGTCCGGCTGCCCGGCGTCGAACGGCTGGAACTCGCGCCGCTGCCCGACGGCGCGGTCGAGGAGCTCGTGCGCCGGCTCGCCGCGCAGGCCGGCTGCGCCGACTCGGCCGCCGTCGACGACGTCGTCGCGCGGGCCGAGGGCAACGCGTTCTACGCCGAGGAGCTGCTCGCCGCGGGGCTGGAAGGGGAGACCCTGCCCCTCGGCCTGACCGACGTGCTGCTGGCCCGGGTCGAGCTGCTGAGCCCGGCCGCGCAGCAGGTGCTGCGGGTCGCCGCGGTGGCCGGCCGGCGGGTGCGGCACGAGCTCGTGGCCGTCGTCAGCGGGCTGGACACCGGCGAGCTGGAGGGCGCGCTGGCCGAGGCGGTGCACCACCACCTGCTCGTGGTCTCCGACGGCGGCCGCTACCGCTTCCGGCACGCGCTGCTGCGCGAGGCCGTGCTCGCCGACCTGCTGCCCGGCGAGCGGGTGCGGCTGCACGCGGCCGTCGCCGCCTATCTGACCGCGAACCCGTCCGCCGGCACCGCGGCCGAGCGCGCCCACCACGCCCGCGAGAGCAACGATCTCCCCGGCGCCCTGACCGCGTCGCTGGAGGCGGCCGCGGAGGCGCAGCGGGCCGGGGCGCCGGCCGAGCAGCTGCAGCAGCTGGAGGCGGCGCTGGCCCTCTGGTCCGCCGTCCCGGATGCCGCCGAGCGCGCCGGCCGGAGCCAGATCGAGCTGCTGATCGAGACCGCCGCCGCGGCGCGGGCCGGCGGCGACCTGGGCCGCGGGATCGCGCTGCTGCGTGCCGCGCGCGACACCCTCGGCCCGGACGGCGACCCGCTGGTGCGCGCCCGGGTGCACTACACGCTCGCCCAGGCGCTGATCTGGGTCGACGACCACGCCGGCGCGTACCGCGAGACCAGCGCGGCGATGGCGCTCGTCCCCGCCGAGCCGCCCAGCCCGGAGCGGACCTGGGCCGCGGCCACGCACGCCCGGGCCGCCTACTACGTCGACCGCGGCCGGGAGGCCGACGCCTCCGCCGAGGAGGCGCTGGCGGCCGCCGACGCCCTCGGCCTGGACAGCGCCTGGGCCGACACGGCGGTGTCGGTGGTCCGCTTCCGCGACGAGGCCGACTACGCGGCGGTGCAAGGCCGCCTCGCCGAGGCGCTCACCCGCGCCCGCCGGTCGGGCGACCTCGACGTCGAGATGCGGGTGCTGTTCAACCAGGCGATCGTCGCCTACGAGGCCGGCGATGTGGCCGACACCCTGCGGCGCAGCACCGCGGCCGTGGAGCGGGCCTGCGCCGTCGGGGTCGAGTGGTCGTTCTACGCCGCCGAGCTGCGGCACCTGCAGGTCGTGGCCGGCTACATGACGGGCGACTGGGACCTCAGCCTGGCCGCCGCCGATCAGCTGGCCCGCGTGCCCGAGATGGCGGCCCACGTGCGCGCGGCCGGTCTGCTCGTGCAGGTCGGCCGGGGGGACCCGGCGACGGAGGCCCGGATCGCGTGGGCCCGGACGCTGAGCGGGCGGCTGGGCACGCAAGTCATGCTCATGATCTCGCTGGCCGCCGCCGAGATCGACCTGGCTGGGTGGTCCGGGGACGCCGAGACGGCGGTCCGGCGGGCCGAGGAGGCCGTGCTCCGGCTGGCCGAGCTGTGGAAGGTCGACCGGATGGCCGCCGTCCGGCTGATCGCGATGGCGCTCGGTGCCGCGGCCGACGCCGCCGCGGCCGCCCGGCTGGTCCGCGACACCGCCGCCGCCGACCGCTGGGTGGCCGACGGGGAACGGCTGGGAGCCCTGGCCGCCGACGCCGTGGACGCGTACACCGCCGCCGGCTTCCTCGTGGGGCCGGAAGGGCGCGCCTGGCAGTTGCGGCTCGACGCGGAGCAGGCGCGGCTGACCGGCAAGCCGGGGGTCGAGGCGTGGCAGGCGGTGGTCGATGCCTTCGCCGGGCTGGGCCACGTCTACGAGGAGGCCCGCTCACGCTGGCGGCTGGCCGAGGCGCTGCTCGGCGCCGACGACCGCGAGGCCGCCGGCGCCGAGCTGCGGGCCGCCCACGAGGTCGCCGTCCGGCTGGGGGCGGCCCCGCTCCGCTCGGGCGTCGAGGCGCTCGCCCGCCGCGGCCGGCTGGAGCCGGTGCTGCCCGGTGCCGGCCGTGCGGTCGATCCGGCGGCGGTCTTCACGCCGCGGGAGGCCGAGGTGCTGGCGCTGCTGGCGCAGGGGCGCACCAACCGCCAGATCGGCGCCGCGCTGTTCATCAGCGAGAAGACCGCCAGCGTGCACGTGAGCAACATCCTGACCAAGCTCGACGCCGGCAGCCGCACCGAGGCGGTCGCCATCGCGGCGCAGCGCGGGCTGCTGCCGCCGGCCTGAGCCGGCCGCCGGGGGTCAGGGGCGGCCGGGCGTCGTCCGCTCGCCGGTGAGCTTGTCGTGCAGGCGCGCGACCCATTCGTCGAGCACGTTCGTCCGGTCGTCGGGGCCCACGGGGCCGCTCGGCATGAGCACCCACAGGAGCAGGTAGACCAGGACGCCGGCGCCTCCGGCGACCGTCAGGCCGACGAAGCCGACCCGCCACAGCAGCGGGTCGATGCCGCTGTACTCGGCCAGGCCGCCGCAGACACCGCCGAGCATCTTCTCGGAGCCGCTGCGGCGCAGCTGCGGGCGCGGGGCGGGGGTGGGCGGGGGCTGCTCGGCGGTCGGCTGGTCCACGGTCGGGGGGATCGCTGTCATGCCCAGAAGCGTCGTCGCCCCGGCGGCCGCTCGGAATCGGGGAACGCCCGGATCCGCCCCTGGTTCTGCTTCTCCGGGGTGACCCCGGTCGGCCGCTGGGGGGCCGAAGTGGCCACTTCGGCCCCCAGCGGGTCACAGCATGGTGCGGAGGCGCTCGCGGCGGGCGCGCAGCACGTCGACCGACGCGGAGGCCGACGGCGGCCCGGGCACCGACTTGCGCAGCTGCGTGTGCACCACCGCGTGCGGGGTCGACGTCTTCGCCGACACCCGGCTCACCAGCCGGTTGATCTCGCGGCGCAGCTCGGCGGCGTCCCGCCACGACCGGCCGGCGTCGTCCTCGTCCGGGTGGTCCTCCACGAGCATGAAGTGCTCGTCGTCGTCGGCGATCCGGCGGGCGGCCTCGACGCGCAGTCGCAGCTCGTCGTCCCGCTTGGCCAGCAGTTCCGCCGTCTGCTCGGCCGTGAGCAGGCCGGGGATGCCGAGGAACTCCTCCTCCTCGACGCCGAGCGGGCCGCTGCCCTCGCCGGTGTGCGCCGTCCCGCCGTGCAGGACGTGCGCGAAGCGGGCGTCGGCCTCCAGGGCCTCCCACTCCTTGGCGCCGCCCTCCTGGGGCTCCCGCGGCGGCAGGTCGAGCGCCTCCAGCTCCTCGTCGGGCTGGCTCCGCGGCGGCGGCATGACGTGGTTGCGCTCCTGCTCCATGGAGGCGGCCAGCGTCAGCAGGGGGCGGACGGCGGGCAGGAAGACCGTGGCCGACTCGTGCGCGGCCCGGGCGCGGACGACGCGGCCGACGGCCTGGGCGAAGAACAGGGGAGTGCGGTAGGAGGTCATCCAGGCCAGGACGGCGGCGCGCGGCACGTCGACGCCCTCGGAGATCATCCGCACGCAGACCGCGATCCGCGCCGAGCCGGTCGCGAACCGCTCGATCTTCTTCGACGCCTTGGGGTCGTCGGAGAGGATCAGCTCGGCCGCCTTGCCGGTGACCCGGCGGACGATCTTGGCGTAGGCGCGGGCGTCGTCCTGGTCGCTGGCGAGGATCAGCCCGGCGGCGTCAGGCATGCCGTTCTCGCGCAGGTGGGTGATCCGGTCGTCCATCGCGGCGATCACGTGCGGCACCCACTGGCCCTTGGGGTCCAGCGCGGTGCGCCAGGCCGCCATCTCCACCGAGCGGGTGCCGGCCTCCGAGAGGGAGGCGGCGACCACCTCGCCGGCGGAGTTCCGCCAGCGCGAGGTGCCGGTGTAGGCGGCGAAGACGACCGGGCGGACGACGTTGTCGGCCAGCGCCTCCTTGTAGCCGTAGGTGTAGTCGGCGCGGCTGACCAGCCCGACGCCGCCCTCGCCGTCGTCGCCCTCGAAGGTGTCCTCCTCGTAGCGGACGAAGGGGATGCGCTCGTCGGGCTTGGTGCGGAACGGCGTCCCGGTGAGGCACAGCCGCCGGGCGGCGAAGCCGTAGGCCTCCTCGACCGCCTCGCCCCAGGAGAGGCCGTCACCGGCGTGGTGCACCTCGTCGAGGATCACCAGCGTCTTGACCGCGGTGGCGCGGGCGGCGTGCAGCATCGGCTTGCCGGCGACCTGCGCGTACGTCGTCACGTAGCCCTGCGTGCCGGCGCGCACCGGGCCGACGGAGTTGAGCAGGTTGGGGTCGAGGACGATGCCCATCCGGTCGGCGGCCTCGGCCCACTGCAGCCGCAGGTGGTCGGTGGGGCAGACCACGATCACGCGGGCGACCTCGCGGCGGGAGAGCAGCCGGGCGGCCAGGGTGAGCGCGAACGTCGTCTTGCCCGCGCCCGGGGTCGCGGTGACCAGGAAGTCCTTGGGGGAGTGCTCCTCGTACTGCTCGAGCGCGGCCTGCTGCCAGGCCCGGAGCGGTCGGCTGGTGGTCTGCGGGCCCAGGGCCTCCGCTCGTGCTGCACTCCCCATGTCGGGAGCCATTCTGCGGGGCGCTTGAGCAACACGCCCAACCGCCCAGGGGCGGGCGTGCCATGCGCGGGTCGGCTATGGGGACGCCCGGTCACGCTCATGACCTGCTGTTTCGCCTGCGCGCCTGTGGCGGGTGTGGCGATTCCCACGTCGGTGCCGGACCGTCCCGTCACACCCCGCCGGTCCCGGCTTTCCCAGCCGCCCCGGGGGTCAGAACAGGGGCGGGGCCGGGCTCAGCGGGGTGGCTGCGGCGTGGCCCCCGGCGAGAAGCCAGGTGCGCCGACGGCGTCGGACGACGAGCCAGCGCACGCCGCCGGGGAGCCCGAGCACGAGGCCCAGGCCCACCATGCCGGCGGTGAGGTGACCGGGGTCGACGACGTCGCCGGGCTCGTCGCTGAGCACCCAGACGGTCCGGGTGCTCCCCACGGTCTCGTCGAGGCAGTCCACCTCGCCGGTGTCGGGATGGCCGCCCGCACTGGTCCAGGTGACCTGGCACGTCCCCTCACCGTCGCCATCGGTGACCGTGGCGACCGCGGCATCCGACGAGAGCGCCATGGCCACGTAGACGGCGATGAACGCAACGCCCAGCACGAGGGAGGCGACCGCCCAGGCACCCGACCGCGGTGGCTTCCGCAGGGAGGACGGCCCACCGGACGGCCGTGGTCCCCGGCGCAGCGATTCGACCAGGGTGGCCGCGTCCTCGGTGAAGAGGCGGACCGTCACCGCTGATCCGTCGGGCAGCCCCAGGCGGACGACGTCCTCGAGTTCTCTGGCGTTGAACCCGGTCGCGGGGGCGGCCGACAGGACCTCGCCGCCGGCCAGGTCGACCTGATCGGATCCCCGGCGGGCGAACCAGCAGACCAGCTGCGTCGACAGCACCAGGCTGCCGGCGCGTGGGCGCTCGGATCCCCTGGCCAAGCGGGCCGGGACGATCGTGGCCTCGCCGTGCCGCACGGCGGCTCGTCGACGACTCGCGACGAGCACGCGCACCCCGACGACGGTCAGACCCAGCACGACCGCGGCGAGGAAGTGCAGGACGTGCTCCACACTCGCCTATCGGCACGGTGCGGCCGGTGCGAGAGCCGAGCGCAACCAACCCCGGCCTGAAGCGGAGTGCCCGGCGCGGAAACCGCGCCGGGCACTCCTCAGCTCAGTCGGCCGGCTCGTCCGTCCAGTCGGGACCGTTGACCTCGCCCAGGCCGGCCAGGTCGGCGGCGTCGACGATCGTGTACGCGTAGCCCTGCTCGGCGAGGAAGCGCTGCCGGTGGGCGGCGTACTCGGAGTCCAGGGTGTCCCGGCTGACGACGGTGTAGAAGTGCGCCTGCCGGCCGTCGGCCTTGGGACGCAGCACCCGGCCGAGCCGCTGTGCCTCCTCCTGGCGCGAGCCGAACGTGCCCGACACCTGGACGGCGACCGCGGCCTCGGGCAGGTCGATGGAGAAGTTCGCCACCTTCGACACGACCAGCGTGCGCAGCTCGCCGGCGCGGAAGGCGTCGAAGAGCTTCTCCCGCTCCCGGTTGGTGGTGGAGCCCTGGATCACCGGGGCGTCCAGCGCGGTGCCGAGCTCCTCGAGCTGGTCGAGGTAGGCGCCGATCACCAGCTTCTGCTCCTCGGGGTGGCGGTCGAGGACCCGGCGGATCACCGGCATCTTCGACGCCGCCGTCGCCGCGATCCGGTAGCGCTCCTCGGGCTCGGCGACGGCGTAGGTCATCCGCTCGTCGTCGTCCAGGCTGACCCGCACCTCGATGCACTCGGCCGGGGCGATGTAGCCCTGCGACTCGATGTCCTTCCACGGCGCGTCGTAGCGCTTGGGCCCGATGAGCGAGAAGACGTCGTCCTCCCGGCCGTCCTCGCGCACGAGGGTGGCAGTCAGCCCGAGCCGGCGCCGGGACTGCAGGTCGGCGGTGAGCCGGAAGATCGGCGCCGGCAGCAGGTGCACCTCGTCGTAGACGATCAGGCCCCAGTCCTGCGCGTCGAACAGGTCCAGGTGCCGGTACTCGCCCTTCCGGCGGGTGGTCATCACCTGGTAGGTCGCGATGGTGACCGGGCGGATCTCCTTGCGCTCGCCGGAGTACTCGCCGATCTCGTCCTCGGTCAGCGAGGTGCGCGCGATCAACTCCCGCTTCCACTGCCGCCCGGCGACGGTGTTGGTCACCAGGATCAGCGTGGTCGCCTTCGCGTGCGCCATCGCCGCTGCGCCGACCAGCGTCTTGCCCGCGCCGCACGGCAGGACGACGACGCCGGAGCCGCCGGACCAGAAGCCCTCGACCGCCTCCTGCTGGTAGTCGCGCAGGTGCCAGCCGGTCTGGTCGAGATCGATCGGGTGCGCCTGCCCGTCGACGTAGCCGGCGAGGTCCTCGGCCGGCCAGCCGATCTTGAGCAGGGCCTGCTTCAGCCGCCCGCGCTCCGACGGGTGGACGACGACGGTGTCCTCGTCGATGCGGACGCCCAGCATCGGCGCCACCCGCTTGGAGCGGATGACCTCCTCCAGCACGGCGCGGTCGGAGGTGGTGAGCACCAGGCCGTGCACCGGGTTGTTGGCCAGGGTGAGCCGGCCGAAGCGGTCCATCGTGTCGGCGACGTCGACCAGCAGCGCGTGCGGCACCGGGTAGCGGGAGTAGCGCACGAGGGCGTCGACGACCTGCTCGGCGTCGTGCCCGGCGGCGCGGGCGTTCCACAGCGCGAGCGGCGTCACCCGGTAGGTGTGCACGTGCTCGGGGGAGCGCTCCAGCTCCGCGAACGGGGCGATCGCCGCCCGGCACTCGCGGGCGAGCGGGTGGTCGACCTCGAGCAGCAGGGTCTTGTCCGACTGGACGATGAGGGGACCGTCGGTCACGCGGAAACCTTCTCTGCAGAGCGGGGGAGGCGCATGGGCAGCGCCGGACTACCCAAGGTAACGCCGCCCGCCGACAGGTCCTTCCGTCCGCGGCGCTACTGCAGCAGGGCGGCCATGCGCTCCCGCAGGGCGGTGGCGGCGGAGTACGGCCGCACCATCACCGTGAGCTCGGTGAGCACCCCGTCGGAGGCCCGCAGGATGTCCACGCCCTCCAGATCCCGGTCGCCCACTCGCGCGGTGAACCGCAGGACGTGTCCGTCGTCCCCGCCGTACGAGGCGGTGTAGCGGAAGTCCTCGAACACCGTGGTGACCGCGCGCAGGATCGCGCGCAACGGCTCGCGCCCGACGTAGGGCCGGTGCACCACGGGCGAGTGGAAGGTGACGTCCTCGGCGAACAGTGCGACGGCGGCGTCGATCTCGTCGGCCTCGACGGCCGCCCGGAAGGCGGCGAAGGGATCGCTCATGCCGCCGGACCGTAGGTCAGGTGGGCCACCCCGTTGCTCAGGCGGTCGGCCCCGAGCAGCGCCAGCGGCGTGCGGTGTGCACCGTCGGGGAACAGCCGGATGCCGGTGCCGAGCGCGACGGGGTAGACGAACAGGTGCAGCTCGTCGACCAGCCCGTCGGCGAGCATGGCGCGGACCAGCGTGGCGCTGCCGCTGACGTACAGATCTCCGACCTCGTCCTTGAGCGCGCGCAGGCGGTCGGCGTCGTAGCCGCCCACCGCGGTCGAGTTCCGCCACACCGACTCGGCGTCATCGAGGGTGGCGGAGACCACGTACTTGCGGGTGTCGTTGAAGAACGGGGCGCCGGGGTCCTCCTCGACCGTGCGCGTGGACCACGCCGGCGCGAACATCTCGAAGGTCCGCCGTCCGAGCAGGATGCCGGAGGAGGAGCCGGTCAGCGCCCCGATGCTGGCGGACAGGTCGTCGGCGAACGGGTAGTCCACCGTCCACATCGGGGTGTCGACGACGCCGTCGACGGTGGTGAACTCGTGGACCTTGATGGCGCCCATGGTTGCTCCTCGGCAATCGGGGTGCGGTCGGTGTCGCGGAGAAGACGGTGCCGGACCCCCGTTCTCATCGGTACGGCGGGTATCCGGCGCCAGCGTGGCTCGGTGGCCATCGCGAGAGAGCCGGCGACGACGGCGCGGTTCGACGACGTCGCGACGATGCTCGGCGTCAAGCTCCGGCCTCGAGCGTCTGCTGGTGCCTGAGCCACCGGGTCGATTCGCGGACCAACGGCCCACGGCGCCCCGGCCGTGGAGGGCTATCCGGTCGACAAGGAGGGCCGGAAGGTCGACCTGACCATGGCCTTCGTCGGTACCCGGAGCTCGTTCGAGAAGGCCGGGTTCACCAAGGCGGCCGACACCCCCGCCGTCGCGGGCGGGTTCCCGCGGATCCTCATGCGCTGGGCGCCCCGCTGACCCCGGTGGTGCGCCGCGCCTGGCCGCGCTGACAGCCGTGGTGCCTGGCCGGGGGCCCGCTGGCCGGGCCGGGCCGTGGCGGTGGAGGCCGAGGTGGTCAGCCCGCCGGCAGCTCGTCGTCCTCGTCGACCAGTGCGACCGATGTGACCCGGTGGACGGCGAAGGCGCGGGCCTCGCCGCGCCGCTCGTCGAACCCCACCAGCAGCTCCGTGCGGCGGGAAGACCAGGCGGGCGCTGTGCGAGGCTGCTGCGCGATGGACGCATGACCGGCTGGGAGATGCTGGCGGTGGCGGCCGCCGGGTTCGCCGCCGGCGGGATCAACGCCGTCGTCGGCTCGGGCACCCTGGTCACCTTTCCGGTGCTGCTGGCCGTGGGCCTGCCGCCGGTGACCGCGACCGTCAGCAACTCGCTCGGCCTGGTGCCGGGCAACCTGACCGGCGCGATCGGCTACCGCCGGGAGCTCCGCGGCCAGCGCCGACTGCTGGTGCGGCTCCTGCCCGCGTCGGTGCTCGGCGCCCTGACCGGCGCGTTCCTCCTCCTGCACCTGCCGGCGTCGGCCTTCGAGGCGATCGTGCCGGTGCTCGTCGGCCTGGCGGTGGTGCTGGTCGCCGTCCAGCCGGCGGTGCAGCGGGCGCTGGCGCGGCGCCGGCCATCCGGCGACGACGGCGGAGAGCCCAGGATCGGCGCCGGACGGCTGGCCGCCCTGGTGGCCGGCGCCTACGCGACCGGCACGTACGGCGGCTACTTCGCCGCCAGCCAGGGGGTGCTGCAGATCGGCATCTTCGGCCTGCTCCTGCGGGAGTCCCTGCAGCGGCTCAACGCCGTGAAGAACGTGCTGACCACCGCGGTGAACGCGGTGGCGGCCGCGGCGTACGTGGTGGTCGCGACCGACCGCGTGGACTGGCGGGCCGCCGCGCTGGTCGCCGGCGGCGCGATCCTGGGCGGCTACACCGGCGCCCGGTTCGGCCGGCGCCTGCCGTCGGCGGTCCTGCGCTCGGCGATCGTCGTCCTCGGCCTGGTCGCCCTGGCGGTGCTGCTGACCCGGTGAGCGGAGGGCTCAGGTCGCGACGTCGTCCTCGTCGACGAGGGCGACCGAGGTGATCCGGTGGACGGCGAAGGTGCGGGCCTCGCCGCGCCGCTCGTCGAACCCCTGCAGGAAGCCGCCGGCCAGCGACACCGGCCGGATCACCCGCTGGCTGCCGCTGCCCTGCGCGTCGACGTAGCCCAGCCACACCGGCCGGCCCTCGCGGACGGCCCGGGAGAGCAGCTCGAGGGTGCCGGCGGTGGTCACCCCGGGCACCTGCCGCACCGCCTCGCTGCGCCGGGCCGAGAGCGCGGCGTCGCCGGCCCGGATCTCGCGCACGGTGGTGGCCAGCTCCTCCGGCGTCAGCGGGCGGCCCACGGCGAGCGCTTCCGAGCCGGTGCGCCGGCCCGCCGCACGCGGCCGCCCCGGCGGCCGGGTCAGGACAGCGCCGCCCGGCGACTCCCCGGCCGGCGCGTAGCCCGCCTCGCGCAGCACGGTGAGCACCTCGTCGGCGCCCAGCGGGCTGATCAGCACCCCTGGCGCCAGGCGGCGCAGCTCGGCCGCCGTCGTCCGCCGGTCGTTGAGCACCTGCGACAGCAGCCCGGTGTCGTCGGAGCGCACGTAGCACTCGATCGCGCCGACCCGCAGCCGGCCGTGCTGGCGGGCGACGTCGTCGATGAGGTAGTCCAGCGCCTGGGGCACCGGCGTCCGCGAGGCGCGGGCGAAGAACTCGTGCAGGTCGCCCGCCGACCACCCGGCGTCCAGGGCCCGGCGCACGCTGGACTCCGAGACCCGGAACACCGTCGCGCCGCCGGAGGACTCCACGTCGGCGACCACGGAGAGGGTGTCGGCGAGGTCGGCCACCAGCGGCCCGGGCGCGACCAGCGAGAGGTCGGGCTGGGCCAGCACGTGGTCGACCGGGTCCGGGAGCAGGCCGCGCATGCCGTCGGCCGCGCCGTCCTCCCCGTCGGTGAGCAGCCCGCGGCCGGCGGTGGAGAGCACGCCGCCGACGACGACGCCCAGCCGCGCCGCCTCGGCGAGCATGTCGGGGACCGGCGCCAGCCGGTCGCCGCGCCGCGGGGTCCGCCAGCGCAGCAGCTCCACCAGGTCCTCCGGCGCCAGCCCCGACCCGGGCGGGTACTCGGCCAGCACCGCCAGGGCCGGACGGCGGATCGCCGGGGCGGTGTGCCGCACCAGGTCGGGGGAGAGCGCGTTGACCGCCTTGCCGGCCATGTCCCGCTGCCCGACCAGCGACGGCAGCCGGATGCTCGTCAGCCAGCCGGCGGCCAGCGCCGCCCAGCGGGCCGGCAGGTCGAGCTCGCGCCACTGGTCGTAGCCGCGGGTGGGCAGCCACTCGTCGCGGTGCGGGCCGCCGACGTCGAGCAGCCCGGCGACGTGCGCCAGCTCCAGCAGCCAGCCCGCGTCCGGCTCGGAGACCTTCAGGGTCCGGGCCAGCCGCTTCTGGTCGCGGACGCCGAGCCCGCCGCTGCGCAGCAGCCCGGCGGGCTCGTCCTCCAGCGCGGTGAGCAGTTCGCCGATGCGGCCGATCGTCTCCAGCGCGGCGCCGGCGGCCTGCCGGTCGACCACCGCGGGGTCGCGGGTGACGACCGCCGGCTCCGGCCGCAGCCGCGGCGGACCGTACGGCAGTGGGCCGCGCAGGGTCAGGCCGATCTCCCTCGGCAGCTCGACGTTGAGGGCGTCGATGCGCGCCAGCAGCCCGCGCTGCAGCAGCCGCCGGGCCGGGGTGGCCTGCCCGTTGCCGGGGGTGTCCGGGAGGTGGCCGACCGGGCGGTCGCCGGCCAGCCGCTCGAGCACCGTCCGTTCGTCGGCCGGCAGCTCGCCCAGCACCTTCGGCAGGTCCGCGGGCAGGGCGAGGCGGACCTCGGTCGCGGGCCGGCCCAGCCCCGCCGGGTAGCGGACGGCGCGGCGCACCGGCTCGGGCGCCCGCAGGACGTCGTCCCCCCAGAGCAGTGCGCGGTCGGTCAGCCGCGTTACCGCCGCCTCGAGGACGTCGTCGGGCACCTCCGGCAGCCGGGCGGGCAGCTCGTCGGCGGGCACGCCGTCGGTGGCCGCCAGCAGGACGACGTCGAGCACCTGCAGCGTGGCGGCGTCCAGCTCGTCGAGCGCGCGGTCCACCGAGACGGGGACGGCGAGCCGGCTGGCCAGCGCCACGACGTCGCTCGGCGCGGGTCGGGCCACGTCGGGCCGCGCGGCCAGCAGCGCCGAGAGCTGCTCGTCGCTGCGGGTGCGCAGCCAGGCGGCGAGCGTGGCGGGGCCTTCGGCGGACATCCGGTCCACGCTACGTCGTCGTCCCCCGTGCGGCCCCGGCCCGCCCGGACGTGCGCCAGCATGGAGGGGTGCGATCGGCCGCGGAGGACCCGCAGACCGCGACGGCGCTGGCCGCCCACCAGGCCGGCGGGCTGCGGTGGCTGGGCGGCGGCGTCATGGCCGTCGTCCTCGGCGTCGTGCTCGGCGCCGCCACCGTCGCCGTCGCGAACAACACCGGCCGCAGCTACTCGATCCTCGGGTTTGCCGTCCTCGCGCTCGTCCTGTTCGGCATCGCGGCGGTGATCGCCGGGACCGGCGCGCTGGTGCGCACCACCCGCTGGCGGCGGGCGCTGTCCGGCACGACCTGGCGGACCGGCCGGCTGCGCATCGCCGGACCCGCGATCGTCGCCTTCGAGCCCGAGGGGTACGACGAGCTCGACCCCGACGACGAGCAGGTCCGGCTGCGGCTGCTGAGCACGGCGATCTGGCGGACCCGCGCCGTCCAGCGGCTCGACGGGGCGGAGATCCTGGCCGCGCCGGTGGGTCGCGCCCAGTGGGTGCTCACCGCCGAGGGGCTGGGCACGCTGGTCGGGGCGCGGACGGTTCCGCGCCGGAGGTGACACGGACGTTGCAGGGGACTACCGGTCCTCCTGCAGTTGTGGTGCGCTGCGCGGGAAGATGTGTCCGAGCGCGCACCGCCTCGGTGCGCCGGGACACACGGAGGCGACATGGCGAAGAAGGCGAAGAACCCGCACCTGGTCGAGCCCACCTGGGGCCGCAACGAGGCCGGCGGCCCGCCGGTCAGCGAGTTCACCGCGGAGCCGGCGGGGTCGCTGTCCCCGTTCGGTGAGGACCACGCCTTTCCCATCCCGGTCGACCGGCTTCGCTACGCGCACCCGACCGACAAGCCCAACCGCGCCGGACTGATGGCAGGGGAGTAGCCATGACCGCACCCGCGTTGCCGTCCTACTCGAGCGGGACCTCCACGGTTCCCCTGCTCGGGGACACCATCGGGGCCAATCTGGACCGGACGGCGGCGCGGGTGGGGGACCACGAGGCGCTGGTGGAGTGCGCCACCGGTCGGCGGTGGACCTATCCGGAGCTGGTCGCCGAGGTCGACGCCTGCGCCCTGGGCCTGGACGCCCTCGGCGTGCGCAAGGGCGACCGCGTCGGCATCTGGGCGCCCAACTGCGCGGAGTGGGCCTTCGTGCAGTACGGCACCGCCAAGCTCGGCGCGATCCTGGTCAACATCAACCCGGCCTACCGCACGCACGAGCTGGCCTACGTGCTCAAGCAGGCCGGCATCTCGGTGCTGGTCAGCGCTCCGTCGTTCAAGACCAGTGACTACAAGGCGATGGTCGGCGAGGTCCGCGGCGACTGCCCGGAGCTGCGCGAGGTCCTCTTCATCGGCGACCCGGAGTGGCAGCGGATGATGGCGCTCGGCCGCACCGGCGACCGTGACCTGCTGGCCAAGCGCGAGACGCAGCTGTCGGCCGACGACCCGATCAACATCCAGTACACCTCGGGGACGACGGGCTTCCCGAAGGGCGCCACGCTCACCCACCACAACCTGCTCAACAACGGCTTCTTCGTGGGTGAGGGTTGCGGCTACACCGAGGCCGACCGGGTCTGCATCCCGGTGCCCTACTACCACTGCTTCGGCATGGGCATGGGCAACCTGGCGTGCACCTCGCACGGGGCGACGGCGGTCATCCCGGCGCCCGGCTTCGACCCCGCGGCCACGCTGCAGGCGGTGCAGGACGAGCGGTGCACGTCGCTGTACGGCGTCCCCACGATGTTCATCGCCGAGTTGGGCCTGCCCGACTTCGCCGACTATGACCTCTCGTCGCTGCGGACCGGGATCATGGCCGGCTCGCCGTGCCCGGTCGAGGTGATGAAGCGCGTGGTCAACGAGATGGGCATGACCGAGGTGACCATCTGCTACGGCATGACGGAGACCTCACCGGTCTCCACGCAGACCGGGGCGGACGACGACCTCGACCGCCGCACCTCGACGGTCGGGCGGGTGCACCCGCACCTCGAGGTGAAGATCGTCGACCCGGAGACCGGGCTGACCGTGCCCCGCGGAACGCCGGGGGAGTTCTGTACCCGCGGCTACTCGGTGATGCTCGGCTACTGGAACGAGCCGGAGAAGACCGCCGAGGTCATCGACCGAGCGCGCTGGATGCACACCGGCGACCTCGCGGTGATGGACGCCGAGGGCTACCTGAACATCGTGGGCCGGATCAAGGACATGGTCATCCGCGGCGGGGAGAACGTGTACCCGCGGGAGATCGAGGAGTTCCTCTACACCCACCCCGACATCGTCGACGCGCAGGTGATCGGCGTCCCCGACGAGCGGTACGGCGAGGAGCTCATGGCCTGGGTGCGACTGCGGCCGGGCGCCGAGCCGCTCACCGCGGAGTCGCTGCGCGAGTTCTGCAGCGGCAAGCTGGCCCACTACAAGATCCCGCGCTACGTCAAGATCGTCGACGAGTTCCCGATGACGGTCACCGGCAAGATCCGCAAGGTCGAGATGCGCCAGGTGTCGGTGGACGAGCTGGGCCTGCAGTCCGCCGCCGCCGTCCGGAACGCCTGAGATCCGTGGTCAGGACTTCGTCCTGGCCTTCGGGGCGGGGGACAGGCGCACGATCAGCTTCGAGATCAGGCTGCCGAGGACGACGTAGATCAGTGCGGCCAGCGCGGCGTTGATCGCCTCGCCGATCTTCGGGGTGTCCGTCGAGAACAGGTCGACGGTGAACCAGCCGAGGTTCTCCCGCCACGACCGCGTGAACTCCACCAGCGGGTTGCGCGGGTTCGCCTCGAACAGCACGAAGACCGCGTGGACGAGGATCACCGCGCCGATGATCCCGCCGACGAGGCGGACCGCGGCGGCTGCCAGGCTGAACCATCGCGCCATGCGGTCATGATCTCCCGGGGCGCGCGTCGACGCAGCTCAGGCGGCTGCCGCGGAGACGACGAGCGCCCGGTGGTCCGACAGCGGCAGGCGCATCGCGGTGGCGGGGCCGGTGGCCCGCAGCGGCCCGCGCACGAGCACGTGGTCGAGTTGCCGGCGCGGTTCGTCCCACGGGAAGGTGTCCGCCGCCGCGATCGACCGCAGGCCGCTGATCCGCGTCGCCTGCCGGGGCTCCATGTTGAGGTCGCCCATCAGCACGAGCGGCTCGATCGTGCCCGCCAGGGAGCGCACCAGCCGGCGCAGCTGCAGGGCGTTCCAGGCCGGCATGAAGGACAGGTGGGTGTTGGCCACGGTGAACTGCCCGTCGGGCCCTTCCAGCACCGCGGCCACCGCCACCCGGGGCTCGTCGCTGACGATGATCGGCCGGCGCCGTCCCTTGAACCACATCGGCACGCGGGCCCGCAGCGCCGGCAGCCGCACCACCCGCCACGACACCACCGGCAGGCGGGACAGCAGCGCGATGCCGTAGCTGGCCGAGCCGGGCTGCTCGTCGCCGGTCGCGGCCATCCAGGTGCCGCCCGGCGTCCCGGACAGCGCCGCGACGAACTGCGAGTCGACCGCGCCCATCGCCTCGGCGGCCACGGCGGTGAGGTCGGCGTTCATGGAGCGCGGCTGGTCGCGGTCCACCTCCTGCAGGCCGAGGACGTCGGCGTCGATCTGCTTCACCGCGTCGGCGAGGCGGTCGCAGTCGACCAGGCCGTCGTCCAGTGAGCGCCCGTGCAGGATGTTGAAGGTCGCGATGCGCACGCAGCCTCCTGTGCCCCGCCCGTAGGCGATCTACCGCCCGAGGTTCGTCCGCGGCGCCGCCGGGGGTAGCAGGGGGTCGTGGAGCCTTCGGAGCGGGACGAGATCCGCGACCTTCTCAAGCGAACGGCCGTCGCGCTCAAGCAGGAGGGAGTGCCCTTCGCCCTGTGCGGTGGCTATGCGGCCTGGGTCCGCGGTGCGCCCGAACCCGACCACGACGCAGACTTCCTGGTCGCCGAGGAGGAGGCGGAACGGGCCACCAAGGCGCTCGCCGACGCGGGGCTGAACGTCGTCCCGCCGGCCGAGGACTGGCTCACCAAGGTCGTCGGCGAGCGGTCCTTCGTCGACGTCATCTGGCGGACCTGCGGGCACCCGGTCGAGAACGAGCTGATCGACCGCGCGGAGACGCTCTCGGTGCTCTCGGTGCAGATGCCGGTGCTGGAGGCGACGGACATCGTCGTCACCAAGCTGCTCGCCCTCGAGGAGCACTACTGCGACTTCGGCCGGATCATCCCGGTCGCCCGCGCCATGCGGGAGCAGGTCGACTGGGAGCGGGTGCGCCGCGAGGTGGCCGAGAACGACTTCGCCGCCGTCTTCCTGATCCTGCTCGAGCGGCTGGGCATCATCGAGCCCCCCACTGCGGGCGGCTGAGGCGCCCGCTGATTCCGGGGTCGGTCACGCCGCTCCTGGGGTCGACTTCGCGCTCCGGGAGCCCTGCAGCACCCCCGAGGCGCGAGTTCGCCCCCGGAACCGCGTCAGGCGCCGGGCTCTTGCGGTGTTCTGCACCCTTCCGCGGCGATGCACGACCGCGAGAGCGTGTGAGACGCCGCAAGAGCGGGCCATGGTGCCGCGCTGACCGCAGAGTGAGGACGGCGGGCGCGGGTTCGGTTCCGCCGGCGGGGGCGGCGACTAACCTGTGGGCGAGCGGCCGGCGCGCCGCGTCGTCCTCCGGCCGAGCGCCGGGCCGCCTGGCGAGAACTGAGGGATCCAACGTGCCCACCGGCAGAGTCAAGTGGTTCAACCCGGAGAAGGGGTTCGGCTTCCTGTCCCGTGAGGACGGTCCGGACGTCTTCGTGCACAAGGACGCCCTGCCCTCGGGCACCACCGAGCTCAAGCCCGGTCAGCGGGTCGAGTTCGGCATCGTCGCCGGACGGCGGGGCGACCAGGCGCTGCAGGTGCGGGTGCTCGACCCGCTGCCGTCGGTCGCTGCCACGCACGCGGCGGCGTCCCGCAAGAAACCCGACGAGCTCGTCCCGATCATCGAGGACCTGATCAAGCTGCTCGACGACGTCTCCAACAGCCTGCGCCGCGGCCGGCACCCCGACCGCGCCGAGTCGCGCAAGGTCGCCGCGGTGCTCCGGGCGGTCGCCACCGACCTGGAGACCTGACGCCGGTCAGCCGGCCGGAGGGCTCGGCGTCGAGCTGCCGCTGGCCTCGCCGCCGGCGCGGATGAAGCCCACCGGCCAGGCGCCGGTGAACAGGCCGCAGTCGCCGCCCTTGTCCTCGACGACGACCAGGTAGAACGTCGGCGGGACGACGTCGGAGGAGTTGATCTCGTCGAAGACCGCCTTGCCCTCGTCGACCTCCACCTCACCGAGCTTCTCGTCGAGCTTCTCGTCGAAGACCTGCACGCTCCAGCCCCGCTCGGCGAGCTCGTCGGGGACGGTGAGGGTGATGGTGGTGTCGGGGGAGACCTCGATGATCGGCGGCGCGACGTCGTAGCGCTGCCCGGTGCCGTCGAGGCAGTACTGCGTGGGCCCCAGGTCGACGGTCTGGCCGCCGACGTCCACGGTGACGTCGGGCGGTCCCGCCGGCGCGTCCCGGCCGCACCCGGTGAGGACCGCGAGGAGCACCGTGCCCGCAGCCGTCGCGCGGCTCAGCCCCACTGCTCGTCCAGCGGCGTGGTCGGCGCGTCCGGGCGGACCTCCGCGGGCCGGCCGCTGCGCCCACGGTAGAGACTCCACACCATCAGCCCGAGAGCGAGGACCAGCAGCGCCGCGGCGACGGTGAAGCCGAGCCAGCCGATCGTCGGCAGCGCGATGCCGATCGCGCCACCGGCCACCCAGGCCAGCTGCAGCCAGGTCTCCGACCGGGCGAACGCCGACGCCCGCAGCGACTCGGGGACGTCGCGCTGGATGATCGCGTCGAGCGCGACCTTGCCCAGCGCGTTGGTGACCGCGGCGACGCCCGCGACCAGCGCCGCCATGGGCAGGCTGAAGAAGATCGCGGCCACGACGGTGATCACCGCCGCCGCGCCCGCGGAGATCAGCACCAGCCGGTCCGGGCTCACCGCGTGCAGCCGGGAGCCGATCCCCGTGCCCAGGACGCTGCCGACCCCGGCCGCCGCCGCGATGCCGCCGAGCGTGAGCGTGGCCGGCCAGCCGCCCTCGACGGTCTCCTCGACGAGGAAGGCCGAGAAGATCGTGAGGAACCCGCCCAGCCCGCGCAGGGCGGCGTTCGCGCGCAGCCCGAGGACCACGGTGGCGCTGACCCGGCGGCGGCGCCCGCCGGCCGGCAGGGGAGCGGTGGTCAGGACGTCGGCCGGCAGCTCCCCGGTAGGGACGTCGACGTGCTTGGGCAGGCGGACGGCGAGCACGCCGCCGACCGCGAACACCAGCGCGGTGGCCCACAGCTCCACCTCGAAGCCCAGCAGCTTGGCGATCCCGGCCGCCAGGCCGCCGACGATCCCCGCGGTCAGCAGCCCGAACACCGACTGCCGCGCGTTCGCCGACGTCAGCGACATCGCCGCGGGCAGGACGCGCGGGACCACGGCGGCGCGCAGCACGTTGTGCGCCTTGGACAGCACCAGGACGCCGAGCGCGGCCGGGTACAGCCAGAAGTCGTCGAAGTGCCGCGCCATCACCAGCGCGAGCACGGCCCGCCCGAGCGTGCTGGCCGCGAGTGCCCACCGCCGGCCGGTCTGCAGCCGGTCCAGCACCGGGCCGATCACCGGGGCCAGGACGGCGAACGGCGCCATCGTCACGAGCAGGTAGAGGGCGACGTTGCCGCGCTGGGCGTCGGTGGTCGCCGCGAAGAACAGGGTGCCGGCCAGGGAGACGGCGATCATCGCGTCGCCGGCCATGTGCACGGCGTTGACCCACAGCAGCTGCGTCAGCCCGCTCTCGCCCGCGCCGTCGGCCCGGCTGGCCGCCTGCACGCGGCGGACCGCCGCGCCGGTCAGCTCCCGCGTGCGGGCCGCGGCGACGCGGGTGACGGTCGTGCGCGGCGGAGGCGGCGGCGCGGCGTCCGGGACGGTGGGGGAGAAACCGCCCGGCGGCGGACCGTCCGGTGCCGGCCCCTGCTGGGCGGCCCATTGCGGCAGCGGCAGAGGCGTCGTGTCCATGCGCCCGGTCGGCTCGTCCTCGTCGTGGCGGCGCAGGCCGGACCGCCGGCGCGCACCAGGAGGACGATCGGCGGACACCGGTCCATCGTGCCCCACGAAACTGGGCGCGGGCGGTGAGGTCGTTGCCGCGTCAGGGACAATGGGGGCGTGCCCGACTCCTTCCCGCCCGCCGACGTCGCATCCGGAGACCTGCTGCTCGCCGCCGTCGAGCAGGCCCGCGCCGCGGCCGCCGAGACCGCCGGTGACCCGGACCTGGTCGGCGAGCACCTCGGCGCCGTCCGCGAGCCGACCGGTGAGCACCTGCCGCCGGCGCTGGGTGAGGTGATCACCCACACCTTCGCCAGCCGGCTGGCCGGCTACGCGGGCTGGCACTGGGCGGTCACGCTGGCCCGGGTGCCGGGCGCCGACGAGGTCACGGTGGACGAGGTCGTCCTCCTGCCGGGCGAGCAGGCGCTGCTCGCCCCCGCCTGGGTGCCCTGGCACGAGCGGCTGCGCCCCGGGGACCTCTCCGTCGGGGACGTGCTGCCCTCCACCGAGGACGATCCGCGCCTGGTGCCCAGCTACGTGATCGAGGACGACGCCGCTCAGGACCCCGAGGCGCAGGCCGTGGCCGCCGAGCTCGGCCTCGGCCGCGAGCGGGTCATGTCCGCCGAGGGCCGCAGCGAGGCCGCCGGCCGCTGGGCGGCGGGCGACTTCGGGCCGCGCGCGGCCATGGCCCGGCACGCCCCCGGCCCCTGCGGCACCTGCGGCTTCTGGCTGCCCCTCGCCGGTTCGCTGCGCGGCCGCCTCGGCGCGTGCGGCAACGCCTACTCACCGGCCGACGGCCGCGTGGTCACCGTCGACTACGGCTGCGGCGCGCACAGCCAGGCCACCCTGGTCGTGGAGGACGCGACCGAGGTCGTGACGTCGGCGCGCTACGACACCGCAGACTTCGACGTGCTGTGAGAGCGGGGGCGGCCGCGTTCAGTCCTTGCGGCCGAGCTGCCCCTGCCAGCGCATGATGGCCAGCCCGATGCCGGCCAGGAGGATGCCGGCGACGCAGGTCCAGGTCCACAGCCGGTCGACCCGGTCGCCGAGCAGCAGCAGGACCACGAGGGCGACCGCCCACAGCGCCGTCCCGGCCAGGACGACGCGGACGGTGTCGACCTGCAACGGCGGCGGGGCCTGCTTCTCGGGACCGGGCACGGGCGCACCCTAGGCCCGCGGACGAGCCGGCGCGGCACCGCCCCCGGTGTGTGGCACGCTGTCGCCGCCGTTCCCGCACGTCCAGGAGTAGGTCCATGCCCGAGAAGTCCCGCCCGTCCACGGGCGCACGCGCGTCGACCACCGACAGCGGGACCCCCGCCGAGGTGGTCGCCGGCACCGAGAAGGCACCCCGCCGCAGCGAAGGCCCCCGGGCCCGGCCCAGGAACGGGCTGGACCGCTACTTCAGCATCAGCGCCCGTCGCTCCTCCGTCGGCCGGGAGGCGCGCGGTGGGCTGACCACCTTCTTCACGATGGCCTACATCGTGGTGCTCAACCCGATCATCCTGTCCGGCGCCGACATCAACGGGAACACGCTGCCCTTCCCCGCGGTCGCCGCGGTGACCGCGCTGGTGGCCGGCGTGATGACGATCCTCATGGGCGTCGTCGGCCGGTACCCGTTCGCGCTCGCGACCGGTCTCGGCATCAACGCCATCGTCGCCGTCTACGCGGCCACCCAGCTCTCCTGGCCCGAGATCATGGGCCTGGTCGTCCTCGAGGGCCTGCTCATCACGCTGCTCGTCCTCACCGGCTTCCGGAGGGCCGTGTTCGAGGCGATCCCGCCGCAGCTGAAGACCGCGATCGCGGTCGGCATCGGCTTCTTCCTCACGATCATCGGGCTGGCCGACGCCGGCGTGATCCGCCCGGGCAACCCGCTGATCAGCTTCGGCATCAACGGCCAGCTCGCCGGCTGGCCGCTGCTGGTGTTCGTCGTGGGCCTGCTGCTCATGAGCGTGCTCGTCGTCCGCCGGGTCAAGGGCGCGCTGCTCATCGGCATCGTCGTCACGACGATCCTGGCGATCGTCGTCGAGGCGATCGCCGACCTCGGTCCGCGCTTCGGTGCCGACGGCGCCGAGAACCCGCGCGGCTGGGCGCTGCAGGTCCCCACGCTGCCGGACGACGTCGTCAGCACCCCCGACCTGTCGCTGATCGGCAAGTTCTCGCTGTTCGGCGGGTTCGAGCGGATCGGCATCATCGCCGCCCTGCTCATCGTCTTCTCGATCATGATCGCGGACTTCTTCGACACCGTCGGCACGGTGACCGCCGTCGGCGCCGAGGGCGACCTGCTCGACGAGGACCGCAACCTGCCCCGGTCGCAGCCGGTGCTGCTGGTCGACTCCCTCGCCGCCGCGGCCGGTGGCGCGGCCAGCGTGTCGTCGAACACGACCTACATCGAGAGCGCGTCCGGCGTCGCCGACGGCGCGCGCACCGGCCTGGCCAGCGTCGTCACCGGCGTGCTGTTCCTCGTCGCGATGTTCTTCAGTCCGCTGGTGCAGGTCGTGCCGTCGGAGGCCGCCGCGCCCGCGCTGGTCATCGTGGGCGCGCTGATGATCACCCAGGTCCGGCACCTCGTCTGGGACGACCTGACGCTGGTCATCCCGGCGTTCCTGACCATCGCGCTGATGCCGTTCACCTACTCGATCACCAACGGCATCGGCGCCGGCGTCATCAGCTACGTGCTGCTGCGCTCGGTCACCGGCCGGCGGCGCGACGTCCACCCGCTCATGTGGCTGATCGCGGTGCTCTTCCTCATCTACTTCGCGCTGGAGCCGTTGCAGCAGATTTTCTGAGTTAGGCTAAGGATCGTGAGCCGGACGACGCTGGACACCGCGGCGCTGGCCCACGACCTGCGCCTGGCCGTCATGCGGCTCTCCCGCCGGTTGCGCAACCAGCGGGTGGACACCTCCGTGACCCTCACCCACCTGGCCGCGCTCTCCACGCTGAAGCGGCACGGGCCGATGAGCCCGGGGGAGCTCGCCGCCCAGGAGCGGGTGCAGCCGCCGTCGATGACCCGTGTCGTCGTGGCGCTGGAGGGTATGGGGCTGGTCACCCGCACCCCGCACCCGACCGACGGTCGGCAGGTGGTCATCGGGCTCACGCCGGCGGCCGACGAGCTGCTGGCCAGCGAGGCGCGGGCGCGTGAGGCCTGGCTGTCGGGGCAGCTGCAGCAGCTGACCGCCGAGGAGCGGATGGTGCTGCGCGAGGCGGCCGTGATCATGGACAAGCTGGCCAGTGGGTGAGGTAGACGAGCGCTGATCGAGCGCCGGGCGGCGGGATGTTCCGCTCGCTCCGCGTGCGCAACTTCCGGCTGTACGCCTCGGCGAACCTGGTCAGCAACACCGGTACGTGGATGCAGCGCATCGGCCAGGACTGGCTGGTGCTGCAGCTCTCCGGGGACAGCGGCATCGCGCTCGGCCTGATCACCGCCCTGCAGTTCGGCCCCTCGCTGCTGCTGTCGGCCTACGGCGGGGTGCTCGGCGACCGGTACGACAAACGCCGCGTCCTGCTCGTGACGCAGTTCCTCATGGGCGTGCTCGCGCTGGCGCTCGGCCTGCTGGTGGCCACCGGCGGCATCGCGCTGTGGCACGTGTTCGTGCTCGCCGGCCTGCTCGGCGCGGTGTCGGCGATCGACGCGCCGGTCCGCCAGGCGTTCGTGTCGGAGATGGTCGGCCCGGAGCTGTTGCCCAACGCGGTCAGCCTCAACTCGACGATCTTCAACGGCGCCCGGCTGGTCGGGCCGGCGGTCGCCGGTGTGCTGATCGGCGCCTCGTCGGGCAACACGGCCCCGGCGTTCTTCGTCAACGCGGCCAGCTTCGCGTTCACGATCGCGGCGCTGGCCGGCATGCGGGCCGGGGAGCTGCGCCGCAGCGCGCCGGTCGGCCGGAAGAAGGGGCAGCTGCGCGAGGGCGTGCGCTACACCGCGGCGCACCGGGACCTGGTGCTGGCGATGGCGCTGGTGTTCCTCGTCGGCACGTTCGGCTTCAACTACCAGGTCACCATCGCGCTCATGGCCCGCGAGGAGTTCGGGCTCGGCGCCCAGGACTTCGGCCTGCTCTCGACCGCCTTCGCCGTCGGGTCGCTGTCCGGGGCGCTGCTCTCGACGCGGCGCAGCGCGCGTCCGAGGCAGCGCTTCCTCGTGGTCTCCTCGATCGTCTTCGGGCTGCTGACGGTGGTCTCCGGCCTCATGCCCAGCTACGCCGCGTTCGCCGTGCTGCTCGTGCCCACGGGTGCGTCCGCGCTGGTCTTCAGCGTCGCCGCGAACAGCTACGTGCAGCTGGGTGCCGACCCGCAGATGCGCGGCCGGGTGATGGCCCTGTACTTCATGTGCTTCATGGGCGGGACCCCGCTGGGCGCCCCGTTGATCGGCTGGGTCTCCGAGCACCTGGGCGCACCGTGGGGGCTGCTGCTGGGTGGGGCCCTCGTCGTCGTCGCCGGCTGTGGCGCCGGGCTGTACCTCGCCCGGGGACGACGGGTGCGGCTGGAGGCGCACGTCGCCCCGCCGCGGCTGGCGCTGCACGTGAGCCGGCCCATCGGGGCGTCGGTGCCGTCGCCGCCGCTGCGGGCGGCCGAGGAGGCGGCGGCCGGGTCGGCGACCGGCACCCGGGCCGCCGGCGGCTGAACCGGTCAGTCCCCGCGGTCGGGCTGGTCGGTCCCGTCCGTCTGGGCGAGCCAGAAGGCGGCGCCGGCGGGGTCCTGCGCGGCGGCCATCCGGCCGAAGGACGTGTCGATCGGACTCATGAGGACGGTGCCGCCGTTCGCGGTGACCGCGGAGACCGCGGCGTCGGCGTCGGCGACCGCGAAGTAGACGACCCAGTGCGACGGCGTGCCCTCCGGCGCCCCCATCATCCCGCCCACGCCGCCCATCGGGGCGTCGTCCCCGGGCAGGTGGAACAGGTCGTAGTCGGGCCCGGCGGCGGCGAACGGCTGGGTGGTCCAGCCGAGCACGGCGGTGTAGAACGCCTTGGCCGCCTGCGGGTCCGTGGACCGCAGGTCCTCCCAGGTGACGCCACCGGGCTCGTTGACGACCCCCGCGCCGATGTGCGCCCCGTGCTGCCAGACGCCGAAGACGGCGCCGGACGGGTCGGCGGCGATGCACAACCGCCCCAGGGGGCCGACGTCGCCGGGCGGCAGGAGGAGCGTGCCGCCGTGCTCCGAGATGGCGGCAGCGGTCGTGTCGACGTCGTCGCTGGCGAAGTAGAGGGTCCAGGCGGCCGGCGCACCCGGCTGCTGCTGCGGGCCGATCCCCGCGGCGGCCGCGCCGTCGACCGAGGCGATGGCGTACCCGCCGAACTCCTCGCCGGTGTCCTGGACGGTCCAGCCCAGGACGGCGGAGTAGAACGTCGTCGCGACGGCGACGTCGGGCACGGTGAGGTCCACCCAGCAGGGCATGCCGGGCGGCCAGGGGCGGGTCCGTCTGCTCATGGGCGGCATCTCAGCCCCGGGCAGCCGCCGATGTCCATCCCCGCCTGCGCGGACGCCGTTCCGGCGCCGTGCGGGGTACCGTCGTCGCAACCGTCCTGGGCTCGGGGAGGGGAGAATGTCGGCCGTTCTCCTGCCGTGCGGGGTCGTCCTCCTTCTCGCACTCTTCTGGTTCGAGCTGCCGCTGCTCGACCGCTTCGTGCTGCACGGCCGCTGGGCCGCGCGCCGCCGCCGGTTCGTGCTGCGCGGCAACCACGTCCACCGGTCGCCCGAGCCGACCGGCCGGCCCATCCAGCTCGTGGCCGCCGACCTGCGCCGGCTCTCCCGCCAGTTCGCCCTCGTGCCCGCCGGGGCGCCGCTGGTCCGCTGGCGCGCCCTGTGGAGCGCCTACGACGCCGTCCTCATGGAGGCGGCCGCGGTGCTCGAGATCCCGCACACGCTGCCCGACACCCCGGTCGGCATCCCGCGGGACATCGAGCGCCTGCGGGTGATCTCCGCGCTCGAGGGCGCCGGACTGGTGGTGCGCGGCTGAGCTCCGGCGATCCCCGGCTGTTCTTCGCCGTCGACCCGTCGCCGGAGGCTCGGGCGCACCTGGCCGAGGCGCTGCGGCCGCTGCGGGGCGCGCCCGGCGAGCCCCGCTGGACCGATCCCGACCGCTGGCACCTGACCCTGCTGTTCCTCGGCACCGTGCCGGCCGACCGGGTGCCGCCGCTGATCGAGGCCGCGGGGCCGGCGGTCGCGCCGACCCCGGCGATGACCCTGCGGCTTTCGGGCGGCGGGCGGTTCGGCTCCCGCCGCCGTCCGCAGGTCGCCTGGGCCGGGCTGGCCGGGGACGTGCGACCGCTGACCGACCTGGCCGGGCGTCTCGCGGCCGCCGCCCGGTCGCTGCGCCTGCCCGTGGAGGACCGGCCCTTCCGTGCCCACCTCACCATCGGCCGGTGGCGCCCGGGCCGGCCGGCCGACGGCGTGCTGACCGACCGGCTGGCCGATTACGCGGGGCCGGACTGGCCCGTGACCGAGCTGCTGCTGCTGCGCAGCCACCTCGGCCCGGCCCCGCGCTACGAGACGGTCGCCGCGTGGCCCCTGGTGACGTGATGGAACGGCCCCCTGCAGGGGCCCGCCGCGAGCTTGCGAGCGGCGGGGGGCAGGGGGTCCTTCACCAGGCGTACTCCATGGGTGCCGGCTTGTAGCCGGGGAAGATGTCGTCGAGCCGCTCGAGGGCCTCGCCGTCCAGTGTCACGTCGAGCGCGTGCAGCGAGCCCTCCAGTTGCGCCATGGTGCGCGGGCCGACGATCGGGGCGGTGACGGCCGGCTGGTGCAGCAGCCAGGCCAGGCCGACGTCCGCCGGGCGCTCGCCGAGGCCCCGGCACAGCGCCTCGTACTGCTCCAGCGCCGGTCGGTTGTCCTCCAGGTCCTGCTTGGCGCGCCCCTCGTAGCGGCGGCTGCCCTCGTCCGACCGCTCCAGCGCGCCGGCGAGCAGGCCGCCGTGCAGCGGGCTCCACGGGATGATGCCGACGCCGTAGTGCTCCGCCGCCGGGATCACCTCCAGCTCGATCTGGCGGGTGAGCAGGTTGTAGATGGACTGCTCGCTGACCAGGCCCTGGAAGTTGCGCCGCGCCGCCGCCTCGTTGGCTGCGGCGATCTGCCAGCCGGCGTGGTTGGAGGAGCCGACGTAGAGCACCTTGCCCTGCGCGACCAGCGTCTCGCAGGCCTGCCAGATCTCCTCCCACGGCGTGCGCAGGTCGACGTGGTGGAACTGGTAGAGGTCGATCCAGTCGGTCCGCAGCCGGCGCAGCGAGGCGTCGCAGGCGCGGACGATGTTGCGGGCGGACAGGAAGGTGTCGTTCGGCCAGTCCGACATCCCGCCGTAGACCTTGGTCGCCAGCACGGTCTTCTCGCGGCGCTCGCCGCCCTGGGCGAACCACGTGCCGATGACCTCCTCGGTCCGGCCCTTGCCCTCGGAGAAGCCGTACACGTTCGCCGTGTCGAAGAAGTTGATGCCCTCCTGGAGCGCGCGATCCATGATCTCGTGCGAGTCGTCCTCGGGCGTCTGCCAGCCGAAGTTCATCGTGCCCAGGCACAGGCGGGACACCGACAGGCCGCTGCGACCGAGGTGCGTGTACTCCATGAGAATCACCCTGGCACCCTGGCCGTCGTGCCGCAGACCGACGATGCCGTGCCCGACTTCGACGCCGCCACCGCCGTGACCCGCGCCGAGGGCGGCGGCCTGGTCGCCGACCTGGACCCCGGCTGGGACGTCGGCGGCGGCATCCTCAACGGCGGCTACCTGCTCGCGGTCGCCGCTCGCGCGGCGGTGCTCGACAGCCCGCACCCGCACCCGGTCGCGCTGTCGGCGAGCTACCTGCGCGCCACCGGCCCCGGACCGGCCTCGCTCGCGGTCACGCCGGGTTCGGGCGGGCGCACGCTGGCGCACTCCTCCGTCGTCCTCGGGACCGCCGACGGGCCCACGCTCGCCGTCCAGGCGACGACGGCGACCCTCGGCGACGACGTCCCCGTGTACTCCTCGGCGATGCCGGAGGTCGCCGGCCCGGAGGAGTGCCTGGTCGCCCAGGCGGGCGCGGACCTCGGTGGGCACCCCGTGCCCGAGGTCGGGATCCGCGACCGGGTCGAGACGCGGATGGACCCGGCGACGGCGGGCTGGGCCGTGGGCAGCCCGTCCGGGGAGCCGCTCATGCGGGCGTGGGTGCGGCTGGCCGACGGCCGCGACCCCGATCCGTTCGCGCTGATCCTGTTCGCCGACGTGCTGCCCCCGACCAGCTGGGGGATCGGCCAGTTCGGGTGGGCGCCGACCGTGCAGCTGCAGGTGCTCGTGCGGGCGCTGCCGGCGACGGGCTGGTGCCTGGTCGAGGCCCGGGCGGGGGAGATCGCCGGCGGCTGGCTCGACGAGGACTACCGGATCTGGGACTCCACCGGCCGACTGGTCGCCCAGAGCCGCCAGCTCGCCCGCGCCCCGCTCGCGCGTTGAGGCCCCCTGCAGGGGCCCGACGCGAGCGTGCGAGCGGCGGGGGGCAGGGGGTTCTTTCTCAGGCGTCCTCGCGGAGGACGGTGGCGGGGTCGGCCCGGTCGGCGGCGCGCTGGGCGTAGGCGGCGGCCAGGACGGCGACGAGGACGGCGGCCAGCGCGGTGGACCCGATCGCGGTCCACGGGACGTCGAGCAGCGGCGTCGGCGGCCGCACCAGGTCGACGTCCAGCCGCCGGTAGACGACGGCGACCGCGACGGCGGCCAGCACCGCGCCCAGCACCAGCCCGGCGAGCGCCACCCCGGCGAGCTCGACGACCAGCGAGCGCAGGTGCGCGCCCTTCGACAGCCCGAGCCGGCGGGCCATCACGTAGCCGGAGACCCGGGTGCGGCTGCGCGCCTCCAGGTAGAGCAACAGCCCGCCGACCGCGATCACCCCGACGAACACGGCCAGCGCCGACAGGTAGCCGAAGGTCCACGTGATGCCGAGGAAGTTGGCGGTGGTGAAGACGTCGTCGGGCTCGACCACCCGCGGGCCCGTGGCGCCGGCCGCCGTCGCGGCCTCCACGGCGCGGGCGCGGGGCGCGCCGGTCCACAGCTCCGAGGTGCGGTCGGCACCGGCCTCGCGGCTGATCTCGGGGAGCCGGTCGGCCGCGACGAGCACGACCGGATCGGCGGTGCGGCGGCCGGGCAGCACCCGCGCGGTCGCGACCACCTCGGCGGGGACCTCCCGGTTGCCCAGTCGCAGGTCGGGGTCGCCGTCCGGCAGTCCGGCGGCGACGACCGGCAGCCGGCCCCCGGTGTCCGGGCCGGTGAGCGCGGCGACGAGGTCGTCGAGGGACTCGTCGGCGAAGGTGTCGTCCCAGAAGGCGGTGCCGGCGAACGTGGCCGGGTCCACGGCGAGCACCTGCACCTCGACGCGGTTCCCGCCGGCGCCGGTGGCGCTGCCCTTGTAGCGGTCGACCACCGTGCCGACGGCGGCGGTCTGCGCGTCGCGCGCCAGCCGGGCGACGGTCACGACCGCCCGCTCGGCGCCCACCTGCACGCCGACCTTCGCGTCCAGCGACCGCTGGCTGCTCGAGGTCAGCGTCGCGGTGTAGCCGAGGACGGCGACCGGCAGGGTGACGGCGACCAGCAGCGTCGCCGTCGCCAGGCGGGCCGCGGCCAGCCGGTTGACCGCCAGGAAGACGGCGGGGGAGCGGCGGGCGGCGACTCGCCGGACCGCCGGCAGGAGGCGGGTGAGCAGCCGGGTGAGCAGGACGGCGGCGCCGGCGATTCCCAGCAGCGGGAACGCCACGAGCAGGCCGTTGACCTGGGCGACACCGTGGTCGTCGACGATCGCGTCGCGGCTCTCCAGCAGCACCCAGCACCAGCCGGCCGCGACCAGCAGTGCGAGCTCCCAGGGCACCAGCGACGGCCAGCGCGGCGCGGCGCCCAGCGGCCGCTCGGCGGTGCCGCGGGCACGCAGCCCGGCCACGGCCGCGGCGCAGCCCAGGCCGACGACGAAGGCGACGACCGCCGACCACACCGCGGTCGTCGTGGCCGCCGGGTCGAGGTCGTCGGCCGGCCCGAGTCCCGCGATCAGCAGCCGGGAGGCGCCCCAGCCGACCGCGGTGCCCACCACCGCGGGCAGCGCCAGCTCGAGCGCGGCCTTGCCGGCCAGTGGGGCCGGTCCCACGCCGCGGGCGGCCAGCAGCCGGACCTCGTCGACCCGGCGGTCGGCCCAGAAGCTGCCGGCCGCCGCGACCAGCACGAGGGCGAGCAGACCGCCCGCGATCGCCACCGGGAGCACCGGCCCCTGCAGGCCCCGCTCGATCGTCTCGGCACGGTCCACGGCATCCGCGAGCCGCTCGTTGGGCTGCGCTTGCACCAGGTCGCTCGGGAGAGCGGCCCGCTGCGCGCGCTCCTGGTCGACGAGGAGGCCGCGGGCGTCGGTGACCGACAGCGTCCGCGCGTCGGTGCGCACCTGCTCCTGCACCGAGAAGAAGCCGGCCGCCGCGGCGAGGCGGAAGAAGGTGTCCTCGTCGGTGGCGAGCACGAGCGCCGGCGGCGGGGTGTTGGCCGACGCCAGGTTGAGGAACAGCCGCTGGTAGTCGCACCAGTACGGGCCCGGATCGGTCTCGAACAGGTCGGTGTACACGCCGGCGACCGCCACCTGCGTCCCCGACATCGTGATGGTGTCCCCAATGCCGGCGTGCGCCGCTTCGGCGTAGGAGGCCGGCAGCCACACCCCGGTGGTGTCCGAGCCCTGCACCGTCTCCACGTGCGAGGTGACCCCGGGCCGCCAGAAGAGGTTCGCCGGCTGGGTCAGGGGTTCACCGGCGGGGTCACGGACGAGCATCCCGAACTGCGCGTTGCCACCGGAACCGACCGCCCGCGTCACCTGCAGGACCGGTTCGCTGGTGCGCCCGGTCGCCGTCCACTCGAAACTGTCGGCGTAGTCGGCGAGTTCGTCGGGCGAGGTGCCTGCCGGGGCGGCGGCGACGGAGCCGATCTGCGGCCACGCCGCCTCGGCGCACTGCGGGGCCAGCTGTTCCTGCAGGGCGGCGGAGCGGGCGGAGGAGAGGAACAGCGGCGCCGAGGCGACGGCGCAGGCCAGGATCGCCGTCGTCACCAGGACGGCGACGACGGCGGCCGGCGCGCGCAGCCCCAGCCACGGCGCGCGGCTCCACGGCGGCAGCCGCCACAGGCCCCTCACGAAGGTGAGCCCTCGGTCAGCCGGCCGTCACGCATCGAGAGCACGCGGTCGGCGTGCGACCAGGCGATCTCGTCGTGGGTGGCGACCAGCACGGCGGAGCCCGCCCGGGCCTGGGCGGTGAGCGCGTCGAGCAGGGCGTCGGCGTGGCCGCGGTCCTGGTGCGCGGTGGGCTCGTCGGCGAGCAGGACGGCGGGCCGCAGCAGCAGCGCACGGGCGACGGCGACCCGCTGCTGCTCGCCGAGCGAGGCCTGGTGCGGATAGCGGTCGGCGAGGTGGCCGAGGCCGAAGTCGGCGAGCAGTTGCTCGGCGCGCTCGGTCACGTCGCCGAGGCCTCCGCGCAGCCGGGCGGGCAGCAGCACGTTGTCGGCCAGCGAGAGGTCGGGCACCAGCCCGAGCGCCTGCGGCACCAGGGCGAGCTCGGGCCAGCCCAGCATGGCCGGGGGCCGGCCGGCCAGTTCCCCGGCGTAGGTCAGCGTGCCCGAGTCGGCGGTCTCCCAGCCGCACAGCAGCGCCAGCAGGGTGCTCTTGCCCGATCCGGACGGGCCCACCAGGGCCACCAGCTCCCCGGCCGCGACCCGCAGGTCCACCCCGTCGAGGGCGTGCACGGGCTCGGTGCCGCGGGTGAACGTCTTGCGCAGCGCCACACCCGTGAAGCCGCTCACGCTTCCACCACCCGGCCGTGGTCGAGGCGGACGAAGCCGTCGGCGATCGCCATGACCCGCGGGTCGTGCGAGGAGATCACGAACCCGACGCCGGAGGCGGTGAGGTCCTCCATGGCGGTGAGCACCCGCTCGGCGGCGGCGGTGTCCAGCTCGGCGGTGGGCTCGTCCGCGACCACCAGCGCCGGGTCGCCGACCACGCCGCAGGCCACGGCCAGCCGCTGCTGCTCCCCACCCGAGAGCTGCGCCGGCCGGTGGTCGGCGCGGGCGCCGAGCCCCAGCCGGTCGAGCAGCTCGTGCACCGCGGCGTCGCTCACCCGGGCGCCGCGCAGCTGGGCGGCCAGCCGCACCTGCGCCACGGCGTCGAGGTAGGGGAGCAGGTTCTCGCCGGGCCGCTGGAACAGATAGGCCACCTGCTGCTGCCGCAGCTTGCGGCGGGCCCGTGCCCGCAGGGAGTCCACCCGCCGCCCGGCCACCCGCACCTCGCCGGAGTCCGGCCGGTCGACGCAGGCCAGCAGCCGCAGCAGCGAGGACTTGCCGGACCCCGACGGACCGACCACCACCGTCACCCGCGCCCGCGGGATCGCCAGGCTGACGCCGTCCAGGGCGGTCACCGACTCCGTCGCCGTCCGGTAGGTCTTGACCACGTCGCGGCAGACCGCCGCCGGGCCGTCGGCCGGTTCGGTGCCGGGTGCGCGGAACACGGGGTCGGCCAGCGGGTCAGCGGCGAACCGGAACCCCTCCTGACCAGTCATCGAGGCGGCACTCTAGGGCCCGCCGGTCACGGTGGGGACACGTTCGTCAGTCCGGCAGGACGACGTCGCCGGTCAGGTAGCGCTGCAGGGTGGGGGCATAGGCCTCGACCAGCGACTCGCGCGAGGCGGAGGCGATCGGCTCGAGCTTCAGCACGTAGCGGGCCATGACGATGCCGATCAGCTGGGAGCCGACCAGCGCGCCGCGGGCGTCGCGCTCGGCCGGGGGGTAGCCGAGCGTGCCGACGACGCGGCGCAGCACCCGGGCGACGAGGAACTCCCGGAGCAGCTTCGCCGTCCACTCGCTGCCCACCGCCGAGCGGACGAGGGCCAGCCCGCCGGCGCGGGCCGGGCCGTCCCACACGCGCAGGAACATCCGCAGCAGGTTGCGGCCCAGGTCGTCCGGCCCGCCCGCGAGCACCTCGGGGAGGAGCTCCTCGGGATCGGCCGGCGCGTGGACCGCCTCCAGGAACAACTTGTCCTTGCTGCCGAAGTAGTGGTGCACCAGCGCCGGGTCGACGCCCGCGGCGGTCGCGATCCCGCGGATGGTGGCGCCGTCGAAGCCGCGCTCGGCGAAGGCGGTGCGGGCGGCGGCGAGCACCGCCTCGCGGGTGTCGGGATTGCCGGGGCGCCGGCCCGTCGGCCGGACCGCGCTCCGGCGCGGCGGTGCGCTCAGCTGGTCCTCCTCCGCAGGGTGGCCGCCGCCAGGCTCAGTGCGAGCAGGGCGGCGCCGGCGACGATCCCGATGTCCCGCCACATCGTGCCGGTCTCCGCCGCCGACCGGCCGACCTCCTGCAGGGCCTCGACGGCGTAGGTCAGCGGCAGCACGTCGCTGATGTACCTCAGCCAGTCGGCCATCTGGTCGCGGGCGACGAGCAGACCGCACAGGAAGAACTGCGGCAGCACGATCACCGGCATGAACTGCACCGCCTGGAACTCGCTCCGCGCGAAGGCGGAGGCCAGCAGCCCCAGCGCGACACCGAGCACGGCGTCGAGGACGGCGATCAGCACGACCAGCCACAGCGAACCGGCGACGTCGAGGTCGTAGAGCGTGGTCGCCACCGTCACCGTGATCAGCGCCTGCAGCGCGGCGGCCACGCCGAACGCGGCGCCGTAGCCGAGCAGCAGGTCCAGCCGCGCGAGCGGAGTGGTGAGCAGCCGCTCGAGGGTGCCGGAGGTGCGCTCGCGGAGCATCGCGATGCTCGTGACGAGGAACATCACCACGAACGGGAAGATGGCGATCATGATCAGCCCGACCCGGTCGAAGATCCCCGGCTGGCCCGGGATCGCGGGCACGTCCTTCCACAGCAGGTAGAGCAGGCCGAGCAGCAGGCTCGGCAGCACCAGCATCATCGCGATCGTGCGGTGGTCGTGCCGCAGCTGGCGCAGGACACGGGCCGCCGTCGCGCCGGCCAGGCGCGGGCTGAACGCCGACGGGGTCATCACATCGGCGCGGGTCAGGGTCGTCACGCCGCCACCTCCTGACGGTTGCGGACGAGGGTCAGGAACGCCTCTTCCAGGTCGTCGGTGCCGGAGTCGGCGCGCAGCCGCGCCGGCGTGGAGTCGGCGAGCAGCTCGCCGTCGCGGAGCAGGAGGAGCCGGTCGCAGCGGCCGGCCTCGTCCATGACGTGGCTGGAGACGATCAGCGTCGTCCCCGCGCCGGCCAGCGCGTGGAACCGGTCCCACAGCTCGACCCGCAGCACCGGGTCCAGCCCGACGGTCGGCTCGTCGAGGACCAGCACCTCGGGGCAGCCGACCAGTGCGCAGGCCAGCGAGGCGCGGCTCATCTGCCCGCCGGAGAGGTCGCGGACCAGCTGGCCCGCCGCGGCGCCGAGGCCGACGTCGCGCAGCGCGGCATCCGCCTCGCGCGAGCTCATCCCGTACAGGGCGGCGAAGTAGCGGACGTTCTCGCGGACGGTCAGGTCGGCGTAGACGCTGGGGCTCTGGGTGACGTAGCCGACCCGGGCGCGCAGCCCCGGTGACCCGGCGGGCTCGCCGAGGACGGCGACCTCCCCGGAGCGCACCTTCTGCACGCCCACGATCGCGCGCATCAGCGTCGTCTTCCCGCTGCCGCTGGGGCCGAGGAGGCCGGTCACCTGCCCCACCGGGACGGCGAACGACAGACCCTTCAGCACCCGGCGGCCGCCGCGGTCGACGACCAGGTCGGTGACGGTGACGGCGCTGTCCACGTGCACCTCCGAAGAACTCAACGGATGATGAACTCAACGCTAGATGAGTTTCTCGGTGGCGGTCAACGGGGCCTTTGGTCCCCTTCTCGTGCCCTGGAAGGACCCACCCACATCCTTCGCAAGCTAGGGACGGGGCCTCCCGCCCCTCGAGCGCTGGGGGCAAGCGTCCGGAGGGGACCGTTGGGCATGATCGGCGGCGTGCCCGCGCCCGTCCTGATCAGCGATCCGGCCGACCCGCGGGTGGCCGACTTCCGCGATCTCGTCGCCGGTGACCGGCGGCCGGGGACGCCGCGCGGCACCGGGCCGGTGATCGTCGAGGGCGTGCCGGCCGTGCAGCGGCTGCTCGCCTCCCCGTACCGGGTGCGGGCGGTCCTCGGCGTCCCCGGGCGGGTCGCCGCGCTCGACCTGCCGGACGACGTCCCCGCCTACGAGGCCGACAAGTGGGTGCTGTCGGAGGTGATCGGCTTCCGGCTCACCCGCGGGGTGCTCGCGTCGGCCGACCGCCGTCCCCCGGCCGACCTCGGCGCGCTGCTGACCGGGCCGGACCCGGCGGCGCCGCGGCGGCTGGCGGTGCTGGAGGCGCTCAACGATGCCGAGAACCTGGGGTCGATCGCGCGCTCGGCGGTCGCGCTCGGCATCGACGGCCTGCTGCTCGACCCCCGCTGCGCCGATCCGCTGTACCGGCGGGCGGTGCGGGTCTCGATGGGGCACGTCCTGGCGCTGCCGTTCGCCGTCCTGCCGGACTGGCCTGGCGACCTCGGCCGGCTGCACGAGGCCGGCTACCTGACCGTGGCGCTCACCCCCGCGGCCGACGCCGTCGACCTGGGGGACGTCGACCCGCGCCGCCACCCGAGGACGGCGGTGCTGCTCGGTGCGGAGGGCCCGGGGCTCACACCGGCGGCGCAGGCGGCGGCGCGGGTGCGGGCGCGGATCCCCATGCGGGCCGGCGTCGACTCGCTCGGCGTCGCGGCCGCCGCGGCGATCGCGTTCGCCCTCCTGCGCTGAGTGGCCTCTGATTCAGCCGCGCAGCGAGAAGCGTGCCAGCAGCGCCCGCGCCTCCTCGGCGTGCGCCGGGTTGCACATGACGTCGTAGCGGCTGGCCACGATCTGGCTGGTGCTGGTGAAGTCCCGCCGGCCGCGGGTGGCGGCGTAGCCCATCGCCCCGAACACCGCACCGAAGACCAGGCCGATGGCCAGGCCGGTGAGGACCGACCCGATCCACGCCGTGCCGCTGTCGGAGAAGATGCCCAGCAGCAGGCCGACGAACAGGCCCCACCACGCGCCGCCGGCGGCCCCGGCCGCGACGGCCCGGCCCATCGTGAGCCGGCCGGTCACTTTCTCGATCATCCGCAGGTCCGAGCCGATGATGGTCACGTTCTCCACGGCGAATTTCTCGTCGGAGAGGTAGTCGACCGCGGCCTGTGCCTGCTCGTAGCTGTCGTAGGACCCGACCTGGACGCCGCCGAGCGGCATCGACACCGACGCTGACATGCCCTGACCAACTCCTTCGCCGGTAGTGCCGTTCCCCTCAGTGTGCCTGCTCAGACCAGGCTGTCGGCCCAGGCGCGGTGCAGATCGGCGAACCGGCCGAGGCCGCCGACCAGCTCGGCGGGCGAGCCGTCCTCCACGATCCGGCCGGCTTCCATGACCAGCACCCGGTCGGCGATCTCCACCGTCGAGAGCCGATGGGCGATGATCAGCGCCGTCCGGTCGGCCAGCAGGGTCTGCAGCGCCCGCTGGACCAGCCGCTCGCTCGGCACGTCGAGCGAGCTCGTCGCCTCGTCGAGGATGAGCAGCGCCGGGTCGGCGAGGAAGGCGCGCGCGAAGCTGACCAGCTGCCGCTGCCCAGCCGACAGCCGCCCGCCGCGCTTGCTCACGTCGGTGTCGTAGCCCTCGGGCAGCGCGCTGATGAACGCGTGCGCGCCGATCGCCCGGGCGGCGGCCTCGATCTCCTCCTGCGACGCCTCCGGCCGGCCGAACGCGATGTTGTCCCGCACGGAGCCGGAGAACAGGAAGCTCTCCTGGGTCACCATCACCACCGCGCGGCGCAGGTCGGCGTCGGCCAGCCGGTCCAGCGGGACGCCGTCGAGCCGGACCTGGCCGCCGACCGGGTCGTAGAACCGCGCGGCCAGCCGGGCCAGCGTCGACTTGCCCGCGCCGGTCGCGCCGACCAGCGCGACGGTCTGCCCGGCCGGGACGTGCAGGTCCAGCTCCGGCAGCACGGTGCGCTCGGTGTAGCCGAACGTCACGCCGTCGAAGACCAGTTCGCCGCGCGGCTTGGGCAGGGGCACCGGGTCGGCCGGCTCGGGGACGGTCGGCTCCTCCTCCAGGACGCCGGAGAGCTTCTCCAGCGCCGCCGTCGCCGACTGGTAGGAGTTGTAGAACATCGCGACGTCCTGCAGCGGGTCGAAGAACCGCCGCAGGTAGAGCAGGAAGCTGACCAGCGTGCCGACGGCGAGGCTGCCGTCGAGCACCCGCAGCGAGCCGTAGCCGAGCACCGCGACGGTGACCAGGTTGCCGATCAGCGTCACCGCGGGCACGAAGACGGCGATCAGCCAGAACGCCCGGTCGTGCGCCAGCCGGTTCTCCTCGTTGAGCGCGGCGTGCAGCCGGTCGTTGCGCGGCTCGCGGCGGAACGCCTGCACGGCCCGGATCCCGCCGAAGGTCTCGGTGAACTGCACGATCAGCGCCGCGATCGTCGCGCGGGTGCGCCGGTAGGCCGCCGTCGAGTGCCGCTGGAACCAGCGCACCACCCAGTACAGCGGCGCGAAGCCGAGCAGGACGACCAGGCCGAGCGGCGGGTCGAGGACGACCAGGACGATTCCGATGGCGACCACGCTGAACAGTGCGGAGAGCAGGTTGTCCAGGCCCTCGTCGAGCAGCTCGGAGAGAGCCTCGACGTCGCTGGTGAGCCGGCTGATCGTCTTGCCGGAGGTGTACCGCTCGTGGAACGACAGCGGCAGCCGCTGCACGTGCCGGAAGACCCGCCGGCGCAGCTCGAGCAGCACCGCCTGGCCGACCCGGCCCGACCAGGTGATGAAGACGTAGCGCAGCACGGTGTCGGCCACCGCCGCCGCGGCCATCGCCCCGGCGATGAACGCCAGCGGCCAGGGATCGCCGTCCACCAGGGCGGGGACGGCGACGTCGATGCCGACCCCGACGAGGAACGGCCCGGCCAGCCAGGCGAGGTTCTGCGTGGTGATGGTCGCCAGCAGTCCCCACAGCGACCGGCGGTGCGGGCGTGCCAGCTCGCCCAGCAGCCGCCGCGAGCGGGCGCGCAGGAACAGGCCGGCGCCGGCGGAGAGGTTGTCGTCGTCCTCGGCGGCGACGCCGCGCCAGCTCTGCTCGGCGCTCATGGCAGCACCTCGGCCAGTTCGCTCTCCTGGGCCAGCAGGTCGCGGTAGGCGGGCACCTCGGCGAGCAGCTCCGAGTGGCTGCCGACCGCGGTGATCCGCCCGGCCTCGAGCAGCGCGACGCGGTCGGCGAGCAGCACCGTCGAGGGCCGGTGGGCGACCACCAGCGCCGTCGTCCCCGAGAGGACCTCGCGCAGCGCCGCCTCGACCAGCGCCTCGGTGTGCACGTCCAGCGCCGACAGCGGGTCGTCGAGCACCAGCACCGACGGCCGGCCCAGCACGGCGCGGGCCAGCGCCAGCCGCTGCCGCTGGCCGCCGGACAGCGACAGCCCCTGCTCGCCGATCCGGGTGTCGAGGCCCCAGGGCAGGTCCTGGACGAACCCGGCCTGGGCCACGGCCAGCGCCTCGGCGACCTCGTCGTCCGTCGCGTCCGGCCGGCCCAGGGTGAGGTTCTCCCAGACGCTCATCGAGAACAGCGTCGCGTCCTCGAACGCAGTGGCGACCACGCTGCGCAGCTGGGCGAGCGGCAGGTCGCGGACGTCGACGCCGTCGAGGGTGACCCGCCCGGCGGTGACGTCGAAGAGCCGGGGGACCAGCGCCGTCAGCGTCGTCTTGCCGGAACCGGTGGCGCCGACGAGGGCGACCGTCTCCCCGGGGGCCACGTCGAGGTCGACGCCGTCGAGCACGGGCGTGCGCGAGCCGGGGTGGGTGAAGCCGACGTCCTGGAAGCGCAGCCGCGCCGGGCGGCCGATCGCGGCCGGCCGCACGCCGGGGCGGTCGGTGACGGTGATCGGCTCGTCGAGCAGCTCACCGATGCGGTCGCAGGCGCTGGCCGCCTCCTGCGCCATGGCGAGCAGGAAGCCCAGCGACAGGATCGGCCACAGCAGGACGGTGAACAGGGCGACGAAGCCGACCAGGCCGCCGACGGTCATGGCGCCGCCGCTCACCGCGAACGCGCCGCCCACCAGGATGATCGCCAGCGTCAGCTGCGGGTGGAACTCGAAGACGCACCAGAGCAGGGCCAGGGTGCGCACCTTGGCCAGCTGCTGCTTGCGCAGGTGCCGGGCCTTGGCGTCGTAGCGCTCGTAGACCAGCCGGCTGCGGCCGAGCGACTTGACCACGCGGATGCCCTGCACCGCCTCCTCGACGTCGGTGGCCAGCTCGCCCTGCTGGTCCTGCGCCCGGCGCGACTCGGTGTTGTACCGCTTCTCCCAGCGGAGCCCGACGACGGTGAGCGGCACGGTGGTGAGCAGCACGAGCAGCCCGAGCGGCCAGTAGCTGACCATCAGCAGCGCCAGGACGACGGCGCAGGTGATCAGGTTGACCGCGAGGAAGACGGCGCCGAAGCCGACGAACCGCCGGATCGTGGACATGTCGCTGGTCGCCCGCGAGAGCAGCTGGCCCGACGCCCACCGGTCGTGGAAGGCCACCGGCAGTCGCTGGAGCCGCTCGTAGAGCGCCTGGCGCAGGTCGCGCTCGAGCCGCAGGCTGCTCTTGCCCATCGACCAGCGGCGGAGGAGGAACAGCGCGGCCTCGGCCACGCCGAAGACCAGCGCGAGGGCCAGCAGCGGCCAGAGCCCGTCCCGGTCGCCGCGGGCCAGCGGGCCGTCGACCACGGCCTGGGTGACCAGCGGGACGGTCAGCTGCGCCAGCGTCGCGGCCAGGGCGGAGCCGAAGGTGAGCAGGATCAGCCCGCGGTAGGGGCGGGCGAACGGGACGAGCCGGCGGAGGGCGGAGAGCCTGCCGGGGGAGGGCGCAGCCATGGCTCCCCGAGGCTAGGTCGGGGTACTGACGCTGGCGAACGAGTTTCGAGAGGCGGGCGCCCCGGGCTTTCGGTACAGAAAGCCCGGTCGCGGCGTCAGCGGTGGCGGCGGACGCCGAAGACGATGTCCTCCCACGCTGGGATGCGGGCGCGCGGGTCCTCGGAGTCCTCGCCGGTGCGGCCCAGCACCACGGTGTCGTGCTCGGCGAGCTCGGGGTCCTCGTCGAACGGGTCGCCGGCAGGGGAGCCGTCGGCCGGGACGACGTCGCGCACGTGCTCGTCGTCGTCCTCGTCCCGCGCCGCCGGGGACGCCGGGGCGGATCCGGGCTCGGGCGGCTCCTGGTCGCGCACGACGGTGACCGGCCGGCCGGCGGGCGCGGCACCGAACGGCCCGGCGGGCACGTCGGGGACGACGCGCACCAGGCGAGTGCCCTCGGCGAAGTCCGTCGTCGCGGCGTCCAGCGGGGTCACCGTGCGGGCCGGGATGTCGTAGGTCCAGCGCGTGGCGCCGGACTTGCCGCCGGCCTGCCACGCCGCGGTGACCAGCCAGGAGCCGTCGTCGCTGCGGTGGGCGTCCCAGCGGACGTCGTCCAGGTCGCCGCCGATGAGCCGCAGCCGGGCGCTCATGAACTTCTCCAGCGACGTGGTCGTCGTCCCCTCGGACAGGCGCACCCGGGAGTCGCGGGCCTGCTCGGCGACCCGCGCGCGTTCCTGCAGCACCGGGTGGGCGAAGCGCATGATCCGCTCGACCCGTGTGCCGGAGGCCTCGGCCACCTGCTCGGGGGTCTCGCCGGCGCGGATGCGGGCCTGGATGACCCGCGGCGGCAGCGTGTTGCCGAGGTCCTCGATCGCGCCGAGGCGGGCGTCGCCACGGGCGGCGGCGCGGACCCGCTCGTCGATGGGCAGCTCGAACCGCTCGACCTCGTCGGACCCGTCGACGCCCTCGGCGGTCAGGATCAGGCTCTTGCCGTCGTCCGAGAGCGCCACGAGGCGCAGCGTGCGCAAGGCGACCTCCTGCTGGGACGGCGGACGGCCCCGGAGAGAGACCTGGGGTCCGAGGCTATCCGCGCCGCGCGAACCGGTCCGGCAGGCACGCCCGGCGTGGCGCGTGTCCGCTCCGGATGTCACGTGTCCGCAACATGCGGTCGGCACAGTGGCGGGGGTCCGGTGGGGCCGCTGGGACGGCGGCGGCGACGGCGTGCGCCGGGTGAGCCGGTTCACGCCTCCCGCGTGGAATCCTGCCGCTCGCCCGGCCGCTCTGCGGGCGGGTGCGAGAACTCCGAGCCGAGGAGGTGCGATGGCCAGCCCCCTGACCGAACCGAGGACGACCACCGCACCTCTGCCGGGCGGGCCGGTCGAGGGCCTGCCCACCGAGGTCCGCCTCACGATCACCGAGATCGCCGGGGCCGCCGGCGCGTGGTGCCCGGCACTCTCGCCCGACGACGGCCGGATCGCCTACGTGAGCGACCGCTCCGGCCTGCCCCGCCTGGAGGTGGCGTTCCTCGGGCAGGAGACCGCGCCGGCCGTCCTCTCGGGCCCCGGCGAGGAGGTCGTCTCCGTCGCCTGGTCGCCCGACGGCTCCTGGCTGGCCTACCTGGTCAGCCCCGGCGGCTCCATCTGCGCCGAACTGCACGTGGTGCGCCCCGACGGCAGCGACCACCGGGTGGTCGCCGGCGCCGACCCGTTCGCCACCGTCTTCGCCGGCGGCTGGACCCGTCCCGGGCACTACGTCTGCTCGATCGCCCCCGGGGACGGGCCGGACGCCGACATCGTCCTGGTCGACGCGGAGAGCGGCGCGCACCGGACGCTGGCCCGCGGCGGCTTCCTCGCCGTCACCTCGGTCTCGGCCGACGAGCGCCGGCTGCTGGCCCGCCGGGGTCCGCGTGGCTTCCGGCACGTCGTCCTCATCGACGTCGCGACCGGCGAGCAGCGGCGGGTGCTGCCCCTGGACGCGCCGGGCGGCATCGCCTCCGAGGACGGCCGGTTCGGCCCCGACGGCCGGTCGGTGTTCGTCCGGGCGTCGCTGCCGGGCGAGCCGGGCAGCGACCGCGCCGGGCTGGTCGCCGTCCCGCTGTCCGAGGACGGTGTGCCGGGGGAGGGGCGGGTGGTGCTGTACCGCCCGGACGCCGACCTCGACGGCTACGCCGTGCGCGCCGACGGCACCGTGCTCGCGGTCTGGACCGCCGACGGGGTGACCCAGTTGAGCATCCACGCCCTGGCCGACGGCGCGGTGGTGCGCGAGGTGCCGCTGCCCGAGCCGGTCATGCCGGGCTGGTCGCTGGCCGCCGACGGCAGCGCGCTGGTCGCGGAGCTGACCGGCCCCTGCGCGCCGCGGGCGCTGTGGGTGGTGCCGCTGGACGGCGGCGCGCCGCGGCCGCTGCCCTGCTCGCCGCGCCGGCCCAACCCCGACCTGCTGGTGACCCCCGTGCTGTACCGCTACCGGGCGGCCGACGGCCTGGAGCTCTCCGGCTGGCTCTACGTCCCCCAGGGCGTCCGCGGGCCCAACCGCACGGTGGTCAGCTTCCACGGCGGCCCCGAGGGCCAGGAGCGCCCGGCCTGGTCGCCGGTCGCGCAGTCGCTGGTCGCCGCCGGGATCACCGTCTTCGCGCCCAACGTGCGCGGCTCCGGCGGCTTCGGCCGTGCCTTCGCGGCCGCCGACGACGGCCCCGCCCGGGAGGCGTCCTTCGACGACGTCCCGGCGACCGTCGACGCCCTGATCACCGCGGGCATCGCGGCGCCGGGCCGGATCGGCGCGCACGGCTGGTCCTACGGCGGCTACCTCACCCTGGTGTCGCTGACCCGCTGGCCCGACCTGTTCGCCGCCGGCGCGACGCTGGCCGGGATGAGCGACCTGCGCAGCTTCTTCGCCGGAACCGAGCGGTGGATGGCCGCGGCCTCGGTCACCGAGTACGGCGACCCCGTCGCCGACCGCGACATGCTGGCCGCGATCTCCCCGATGACGCACCTGGACCGGCTCACCTCGCCGGTGCTGCTGTGCCACGGCGACCGGGACACCAACGTGCCGGTGGCCGAGTCGGTGCAGGCGCACCAGGCGCTGCTGGCCCGCGGCGGGCCGAGCGAGCTGCTGCTCCTGCGGGGTGAAGGTCACACCATCGTGGGGCGCGACCACCTCGTGGAGCTCAGCGATCGGGTCGCGGCCTGGTTCGATCGCCACTTGTGAGTTCTGTTTTCGAGGACGACGCCGTCCTCGGGTCGGTGCTGGACCGGCTGGGGACGGCGGGGCTGGCCGCCGCGGCCGCCGCCCTGGCCGCCGAGCGGGAGCGCCGCGGCGTGGTCGTGGCCGGCTGGGCCGACGGCCGGCAGACGGTACGGCCGGTGCCCAGCGACCCGGTGCCGCGGCTGGTCGACGCCGCGGCCTGGGCCGGGCTGGCCGCGGGCGTGGCCCAGCGGCACCGGGCGCTCGTCGCCTTCCTCGCCGACGCCTACCGCCCGGCCGGCCGCCGCCGCGGGGACACCGACCGCGATCCGGAGGTGGTGCGTGCCGGCGTGCTCCCGGCGTGGGCGGTCGCACACAGCCCCGGCCGCGATCCCGGTGCGGTCGCGCTGGCCTGGCCCGGCCAGCCGCGGGCCACCGTCGCCGCCGCCGACGTGGTGCGCACCGCGACGGGCTGGACGGTGCTCGCCGACGACCTCCGGGCGCCCGCCGGCCTCGGCTACGCGCTGGCCGCCCGCGCCGGTGCCCGCGCCGCGGTGCCGGAGCTGTTCGCCGACGATGCGGTGCGCGTCGCCGATCCGCACGACGCCGTCCCGGCGCTGCGCGCCGCGCTGGCCGACGCGGCGCCGCCGGCCTGCCCGGGCGCCCCGCGCATCGCCGTCCTCACGGTGGGGGAGACCGATCCCGCCTGGTTCGAGCACCGGCTGCTCGCCGAGGCGCTCGACGTCCCGCTGGTGCGCGCCGCCGACCTCTGGCCGCGGACCGACGGCGGCATCGAGGCGGTCGTCGACGACCGGCGGCTGCCGGTCGACGTCCTGTACCGGCGCTTCGCCGACGCCGAGCTGGCCGCCCACCGGACGCCGGCCGGCACCCAGCTCGCGCCCCTGCTCGCCGAGGGCGTGCGCAGCGGCACGCTCGGGCTGGCCAACGTCCCCGGCAACGCGCTCGCCGACGATCCGGCCACGTACGCCGTCGTCCCGCGGCTGATCCGCTTCTACCTCGGCGAGGAGCCGCTGCTGGGCTCCGTGCGCACCTGGGTGCTCGCCGACCCCGCGCAGTGGGCGGAGGTCCGCGACCGGCTGCACGAGCTGGTGCTGACGCCGGTCGGCGCCTACGGCGGGGGTGGCGCGGTCGCCGGTCCGGAGTGCTCGGCGGTGGAGCTGGCCCAGCTGCAGGCCGAGGTCGCCGCGGCGCCGCACCGGTTCGTCGCCGCGGAGCCGGTCGAGCTCTCCACCGCGCCGACGCTGGTCGACGGCGCCCTGCAGCCGCGGCCGGTGGACCTGCGGGTGTTCTCGGTGGCGGGGCGCTCGGGCACCGCCGTCCTGCCGGCGCCGCTCACCCGCGTGGCGCCGTCCCCGGCGACGCAGCCCACCGGCGAGGCCACCAAGGACACCTGGCTGCTGGCCTGACGTGCTTTTTCGGGCTGAACCACGGTGGTTTAGCCCGAAAAAGCACTCACAGGCGCTCGGCGACGTGGTCGATGCAGGCGATCAGCGCGCTGACGTCGTCGGGGTCGACGGCGGGGAACATGCCCACCCGCAGCTGGTTGCGGCCGAGCTTGCGGTACGGCTCGACGTCGACGACGCCGTTGGCGCGCAGCGTCGTGGCGATCGCGGCGGCGTCCACGCCCTCGACGAAGTCGACCGTGCCGACGACGTAGGAGCGCTGCGCCGGCTCGGCCACGAACGGCGTCGCGTACTCCGACTTCTCCGCCCACCGGTAGAGCCGGCTCGACGACTCCCGCGTGCGCTCCACCGCCCCGGAGAGCCCGCCGAGGCCGAGCAGCCACTGGATCTGGTCGGCCAGCAGGAACAGGGTGCCCACGGCGGGGGTGTTGTACGTCTGGTCCTTGCCCGAGTTGTCGACCGCGATCGAGAGGTCTAGGAAGCCGGGGATCCAGCGGCCCGACGCCTTGATCTCGGCGACCCGCTGCAGGGCGGCCGGCGACATGAGCGCGATCCACAGCCCGCCGTCGCCGCCGAAGTTCTTCTGCGGCGCGAAGTAGTAGACGTCGGTCTGCTCGACGTCGACCGGCAGGCCGCCGGCGGCGCTGGTCGCGTCGATCAGCACCAGCGCGTCGTCGTCGGCGTCGGCCGGGCGGACGACGGGGGCCATGACGCCGGTCGAGGTCTCGTTGTGCGCCCAGCCGTAGACGTCGATGCCGGCCTCGGCCTTGGGCAGCGCCAGCGTGCCGGGCTCACCCTTGGCGATCACCGGGTCGGCGAGGAAGGGCGCCTCGGCGGCACCGGAGGCGAACTTCGCCGAGAACTCGCCGTAGGTGCCGAAGGCGCTGCGGTCGCGGATCAGCCCGAAGATCGCGGCGTCCCAGAACGCCGTCGTCCCGCCGTTGCCCAGCACCACCTCGTAACCCTCGGGCAGGTCGAACAGCGTGGTGAGCCCCTCGCGGACCTGCCGGACGAGGTTCTTCACCGGCGCCTGCCGGTGCGAGGTCCCCATGATCGCGGCGCCGTCGGTCGCCAGGGCCCGGAGGGCCTCGGGCCGGACCTTGGACGGACCGCAGCCGAACCGTCCGTCGGCGGGCAGGAGCTCGGCGGGGATCTGGATGGTCATGCGGGAGGTGCCTCTTTCCGGGGTGGGTCGGGCCGGATGACGACGGCCCGGGTCGCTGCGAGCGCGGACCCGGGCCGTCAGTACGTCAGTGCGCGCTTCAGGCAGGCGCGGCGGCGGTGATGGACTTCACGGTGATCGTGTCGAAGCCGTCGACCTCCTCCGGCTTGCGCGCCTCCGGGCCGATGTAGCGGGCCGACGGGCGCACCAGGCGGCCGGTCTTCTTCTGCTCCAGGATGTGCGCGCACCAGCCGGCGGTGCGGGCGCAGGTGAACATCGACGTGAACATGTGGCTGGGCACCTCGGCGAAGTCGAGGACGATCGCCGCCCAGAACTCCACGTTGGTCTCGATCGGCCGGTCGGGACGGCGCTCGCGCAGCTCCTTGAGCGCGGCCTTCTCCAGCGCGAGGGCGGCGTCGAAGCGCGGGGCGCCGAGCTCCTGCGCGGCCTTGCGCAGGACGCGGGCGCGCGGGTCCTCGGCGCGGTAGACCCGGTGGCCGAAGCCCATGAGCCGTTCCTTGCGGTCCAGCAGGTCCTTGACGTACTTCTCGGCGTCGCCGACCTGCTCCACGCCGTCGAGCATGTGCAGCACGCGGGAGGGGGCGCCGCCGTGCAGCGGGCCGGACATGGCGCCGATCGCGCCGGAGAGCGCGGCGGCGACGTCTGCGCCGGTGGAGGAGATGACGCGGGCGGTGAACGTCGAGGCGTTCATGCCGTGCTCGGCCGCGGAGGTCCAGTAGGCGTCGACGGCGGCGACGTGGCGCGGGTCGGGCTCGCCCCGCCAGCGGGTCATGAACCGCTCGACGATCGTGTTGCACTCGTCGATGCGCCGCTGCGGCACGGCCGGGACGCCGATGCCACGGGCGGACTGGGCGACGTAGGACAGCGCCATGACGGCGGCCCGGGCGAGCTCCTCGCGGGCCTCCTCGGCGCTGATGTCCAGCAGCGGCTTGTAGCCCCAGATCGGGGTCAGCATCGCCAGCGCGGCCTGCACGTCGACGCGGACGTCGCCGGTGTGCACCGGGATCGGGAACGGCTCGGCCGGCGGCAGGCCGGGCCCGAACTTGCCGTCGACCAGCAGAGCCCATACGTTGCCGAACGTGATCTTGCCGACTAGGTCCTCGATGTCGACGCCGCGGTAGCGGAGCGCGCCGCCGTCCTTGTCGGGTTCGGCGATCTCGGTCTCGAAAGCGATGACGCCTTCCAGGCCGGGTACGAAGTCGTCGGCCATCTCGCCTGCTCCTCTGCGCGCGGGACGTGTGCGCGACGAAGGGTGCGCGCACGACTGGGTGGACCCTAGGCCGTGTGTCGGCGGTGTTTCCATCCGGGCCCGCTGTGTGAGGCTGTTCACCGGTCGTGACGTGCGCGCGGCGCGGCGCGGCGCCGGATGCGGTGCCAGCATGGCGAGGTGCCCGATCTCTCCCGCATGCGCACCGACTACGGCTCGCCCGGTGCCGGCGGCCTGCGCGAGGAGGACCTGGCGCCGACCTGGGTCGAGCAGTTCGACCGCTGGTTCGCCGACGCCGTCGCCGCCGAGCTGCCCGAGCCCAACGCGATGGTGGTCGCGACCGCCGACGCGGACGGCGCCCCGGACGCCCGCATCGTGCTGATGAAGGGGTACGACGAGTTCGGGTTCGTCTTCGTGACCAGCTACGCCTCGGCCAAGGGCGCGCAGCTGGCGGTCAACCCGCGGGCCGCGCTGGTCTTCCCGTGGCACGCGCTGCACCGACAGGTCCGGGTGAGCGGCCGGGTGGAGCGGGTCGGCGACGCGGCTTCCGACGACCTGTGGAACCCGCGCCCGCGGGGCGCCCAGCTGGCCGCGGTCGCGTCCGTGCAGTCCACCGTCGTCGACTCGCGGGAGGAGCTGGCCGACCGGGTGCGGCTGCTCGACGAGGAGACCACCGGCGGCCCGGTGCCGCGGCCGCCGATCTGGGGCGGCTACCGCGTGGTGCCGGAGCGGGTCGAGTTCTGGCAGGGGGGCGCGGACCGGCTGCACGACCGGCTGCGCTTCGTCCGCGACGACGCCGAGGGCGGCGGCTGGATCGTCCAGCGGCTCGCCCCGTGACCGAGCCGACGCCGACGCCCGTCGACCCCGTCGAGGGGGCGGGCAAGGTCGCCGAGCCGGTGGCCGAGCAGGCCCGCACGCCCCGCGCCTGGGCGATCGACACCGCGCCGCTGCGCAACCGGCACTACCGGCGGCTGTTCTGGGGGACGGCGGCCACGATGCTCGGCCAGCAGATGACGCTGGTCGCCGTCCCGTACCAGGTCTACCGGGTGACCGGCTCGTCGCTGCTGGTCGGCGTGACCTCGATCGTGGCGCTCGTGCCGCTGATCGTCTTCGGCCTGCTCGGGGGCGCGATCGCCGACGCCATGGACCGCCGCCGGCTGATGCTGATCACCTCGATCGGCGCCGCGGTGACCAGCGCGCTGCTGGCGGTGCAGGCGGCGCTGCCGGGCGACGGGAACCTCGTCGTCCTGTGGCTGCTGACCGCGGCGGTCTCCGGCTTCGCCGCGGTGAACCAGCCGACCCGCGGGGCGGTGATCCCCGCGCTGGTCGGGCCGCAGGGCGTCGCGGGCGCCAACGCGCTGGCGATGACCGTGCGGCAGGTCGGGGTCATCGTCGGCCCGCTGCTGGCCGGCCTGCTCATCGGCGCGGGCAGCCTGTTCGTCACGTACGCGGTCGATGCCCTGGGCTTCCTCGCCGCGCTGCTGCTGCTGCGCGGCCTGCCGCCGCTGCCGCCGGGGGGCGACGCCGGGCCGCTGCGGATCGGGGCGGCGGTGCGCGGCGTCTGGGAGGGCTTCACCTTCCTGCGCACCCAGCCGGTGCTGCTGATGACCTTCGTCGTCGACATCTGCGCGATGTTCTTCGCCTGGCCGCAGGCGGTCTTCCCCGAGCTGGCCGCCACCCGCTTCGAGTCCTCGCCGAACAGCCTCGGGTGGCTGTTCGCCGGCATCTCCATCGGCGCGCTGCTCTCGGGGCTCTCCTCGGGGTGGGTGTCCCGGGTCGACCGCCAGGGCGCCGTGGTGCTGGGCGCGATCGTGGTGTGGGGTTTCGCGATCATCGGCTTCGGCTTCGCCCCGGCGCTGTGGCTGGCCGTGGCCTGCCTCGCCGTCGCCGGCGGCGCGGACATGGTCAGCGCCGTCCTGCGGACGTCGATGCTGCAGCTGGCCGCGCCCGAGAACATGCGCGGCCGGATGCAGGGCGTCTTCATCGTCGTCGTGGCCGGCGGCCCGCGGCTCGGCGACCTGCGGGCCGGTGCGCTGGCCAGCGCCACGTCGGTCACCGTCGCGATGGTGTCCGGCGGGATCCTCGTCGTCCTGGCGATGCTGCTGGTGGCGCTCGTCGTCCCGTCGTTCCGCTACTTCCGCGCCTCCCGCTCGTCGCAGTAATCAGGGCGCGGCCGGCTCCGCCACGAGCAGCTGCACCTCGATGTTGCCGGAGGTGGCCCGCGAGTACGGGCAGATCTGGTGGGTCCGCTCCATCACCGCGCGCGCCGGCTCGGCGTCCAGCCCGCGGGCGGTCAGCTCGAGCTCGACGGCCAGGCGGAAGTCGGCGGGCGGCGCCTTGAGGAAGTGCACCCGCGCGGTGACGTGTGATCCCTCCAGCGCGCCGGGCGGCAGGCCCAGCTCCTTCGCCGCGTAGCGCATCGCGCTGTGGAAGCAGGCGGCGTAGCCCGCGGCGAACAGCTGCTCGGGGTTGGTGCCCGGGCCGTCGTCCCCGCCCATGCCGGCCGGCCGGGACAGCTGCAGGTCCAGCCGGTCGTCGGAGGTCACCACCGCTCCGGTCCGCGCCCCGTAGGCGGTCGCCTCCGCGGTGTAGAGCCGCTCCATGCCCATCCCTTCCCTCCAGCTCAGGCCAGTGCGCCGGCGACCACGGTGAGGTCGGCGACCAGGGCGTCGTAGGCGGCGCCGCGGGACTCGTCCGGCGTCCTCAGCACCGCCGACGGGTGCGTGGTCGCGAGCATCCACGCCTGGTGTGGAGCGTCCTCGTCGTCGTCCTCCGCCGCCGCCCCGGGCGGGGTCCAGGGCAGCAGCTGCCCGCGGTCCTTGGTGATCCGGAAGGACGGCGAGATCAGCGCCTTGGCCGCCGTCGCGCCGAGGCAGACCACCACCTCGGGCTTGAGCACCTCGAACTCGGCCTCCAGCCACGGCCGGCAGGCGCGCAGGTGCTCGGGGCCGGGCGTCTGGTGGATCCGCCGCTTGGGCGTCGGCGTGAAGCGGAAGTGCTTCACCGCATTCGTGATGTAGACGTCGCGCCGGTCGATGCCGGCCTCGGCCAGCGCCTTGTCCAGCAGCCGGCCGGCCGGGCCGACGAACGGCTCGCCCTTGCGGTCCTCCTGGTCACCCGGCTGCTCGCCGACGAACACCACCCGCGCGGTCTCCGGCCCCTCGCCGAAGACCGTCTGCGTCGCCGGCTCCCACAGCTCGCAGGCCCGGCACCCGGCCGCGGCCGACCGCAGCCCGTCCAGCCCGACCCCGGCCGGCGGCTGCGCCACACCGTTGCGCTCGCTCATGTCCGTGATGAGACCGCAGGACGGCGCCCGGGGCTACCCAGCCAGCCGGGCGTGGGTCAGGGAGGGCAGCGTGACGACGGCGATGCCGGCGAGGACGGCGGCGGCGCACACCCGCCAGAGGTCGGCAGGCAGCCGCGTCCCGACCTCCTGCACACCGGCACGCTATCGCCTCGGAATTCCCCCGACACGCGAGTTTCCGATCTGGAAAGTGACGCGCCGACCGGATACGGTCACGTGCCGGAGCAGCGAAGACGGAGGAGCGCGGGTGCTCGAGTTCGACGGGTTGTACAAGAGCTACGGCGACAACGCCGTGCTCCAGGGGGTCGGTTTCACGGTGCCCCCGGGGTCGATGTTCGGCTTCTGCGGGGCCAACGGCGCCGGCAAGACGACGACGATGCGCATCGCGATGGGCCTGGCGCGGGCCGACGCCGGCGAGGTCCGCTGGCGCGGGCGCCCGCTCGACGAGGCGGCCCGGCGGCGGGTCGGCTACATGCCGGAGGAGCGCGGGCTCTACCCCAAGATGCGGGTCGGCGAGCAGGTCACCTACTTCGCCCGGCTGCACGGCCTGGACGCCGCCGCGGCCGCGCGGGCCAGCGACGAGTGGGTCGGCCGGCTCGGCCTGGGCGAGCGGCGCGGCGACCGCGTGGAGAAGCTGTCGCTGGGCAACCAGCAGCGGGTGCAGCTGGCCGCCGCGCTGGTCAGCCGCCCGGAGGTGCTGATCCTCGACGAGCCGTTCTCCGGCCTCGACCCGGTCGGCGTCGACTCCCTCGCCGAGGCGCTGCTCGAGCAGTGCCGCCAGGGCGTGCCGGTGCTCTTCTCCAGCCACCAGCTGGACCTGGTGGAGCGGCTCTGCGACTCCGTCGGCATCCTCGCCCGCGGCCGGATGGTGGCGGCGGGCACGGTCCAGGAGCTGCGCCGGCGGGAGGCCGGCCGGGTGCTCCGGGTCGTCGTCCCCGACGCCGGACCCGGCTGGGCCGACGGGATGCCCGGCGTCCGGGTCGTCTCGCAGCAGGCCGGCGACACGATGCTCGAGCTGGACGGCGGCACCGACGACCAGGAGGTGCTCGCCGCGGCGCTGAAGTCCGGGCGGGTCACCCACTTCGCCTGGCGCGAACCCAGCCTCGTCGAGCTGTTCCGCGAGGCGGTGGCCGAGCCGGCCGGCGCGGAGGTGGCGGCGTGAGCGGACAGGGACGTGAGCATCGCAGCGAGGAACGAGCGAGGAGCGGGGCGTCCCGCGGGAGCGAACCGGGGGCATGGAGTGAGCCCCGCCCCCTCGGGAGCGCCGCGCTGGTCCGCCTCGTCGCGGGGCGGGAGATCTCCACCCGGATGCGCGACAAGAACTTCCTGATCAGCTCCGCCGTCCTGCTGCTGCTGATCATCGGCGTGATGGTGTTCCAGATCGTGGTCAACAGCGGCGGGTCGACCACCACGATCGGGGTCGTCGGCGACGGCCGGAACATCGAGCAGGTGCTGGTGGCGCAGGGCGACCTGCTCGGCACCGAGGTGGAGGTCCGCGAGCTCGCTGACGAGGCCGCCGCCCGGCGCGCGGTCGACGACGGCGACGTCGACGCCGCGGTCGTCGACCCCGAGGGCTCGGCTCCGCGGCTGCTGGTCGAGCGGGACGCCGGCACCGAGCGGGACCTCGTGCAGGGCGCACTGACCACCCTGTCCACCGCCGAGCAGCTGCAGCAGGCGAACGTGGCGCTGGACCCCCCGCCGCAGCTCCAGGTCGTCCCGCTGGAGGCCGGTGGCGAGGACCGCACCCAGGCCACGGTCGTGGCGATCATCGGCGTGGGTCTGCTCTACACGCTGCTGATCCTCTTCGGGCAGTTCGTGGCGCAGGGCGTCGTGGAGGAGAAGTCCAGCCGGGTGGTCGAGCTGCTGCTGGCGACGATGAAGCCGTGGCAGCTGCTGGCCGGCAAGATCCTCGGCCTGGGCCTGCTCGGGCTGGCGCAGATCGTCGCCATCGCCGTGGTGGGCGGCGCGGGGGCGCTGGCCTTCGACCTCGTCGACGTCCCGGGACAGGTCGTCGGCACGATCGGCTCCGTCGTCGCCTGGTTCGTGGTCGGCTACGCGTTCTACGCGTCGGTGTTCGCCGTCGCGGCGTCGCTGGTCAGCCGGCAGGAGGACCTCGGCAGCGTGCTGACGCCCACCACGATCCTGCTCGTGGGCGGCTTCATCATCGCGATCCAGGCGGCCGGCGACCCGACCAGCACGCTGGCCACGGTCACCTCCTACATCCCCGGCCTCTCGCCGCTGGTCATGCCGGTGCGCATGGCGGCGGGGGAGGCCGCCTGGTGGGAGGTCGGCGTCGCCGTCGTCCTCATGCTGGTCGCGATCGCCCTGATCGTCCGGCTGGGCGGGCGGATCTACGCCGGTGCGCTGCTGCGGACCAGCGGCAAGATCAAGCTGCGGGAGGCGCTGCAGGCCGAGCGCGCATGATCCGGTTGCCCGTCAGGGGCCTCGGGTAGCCGGGGCCGCATGGCGATGCAGCTGGGCTACACGATGATGACCGAGCAGGCCGGGCCGGCGGACCTGGTCGGTCACGTGGTCGCCGCCGCGGAGGTCGGCTTCGACTTCGCGGTCAGCAGCGACCACTACTTCCCGTGGCTGGACGAGATGGGCCACTCGCCCAACGCCTGGGTCACGCTCGGCGCCGCGGCGCAGGCGACCAGCCGCATCCCGCTGATGACCTACGTGACCTGCCCGACGTTCCGCTACCACCCCACGGTCGTCGCCCAGCAGGCCGCGACGCTGCAGCTGCTCTCCGGCGGCCGGTTCACCCTCGGCCTCGGCTCCGGGGAGAACCTCAACGAGCACGTCGTCGGCGGCGGCTGGCCCGCGGCCGACGTCCGCCAGGAGATGTTCGTCGAGGCGGTCCGGATCATCCGCGAGCTGTTCGACGGCGGGTACGTCAACGTCCGGGGCGAGCACTTCGACGTCGAGTCCGCGAAGCTGTGGGACCTGCCCGAGCAGCGGGTGCCGATCGGGATCGCCGTCTCCGGCGAGCAGTCCGCGCAGATCGCCGGTGAGCTCGCCGACCTCGTCATCGCCGTCGAGCCGAAGCGCGAGCTCCTCGAGCAGTTCGACGCCGCCGGCGGGGCCGGCAAGCCGCGGGTCGGGCAGCTGCCGATCTGCTACGACGCCGACCGGTCGGCCGCCGTGGAGCGGGCACACGCGCTGTTCCGCTGGTTCGGTCTCGGCTGGAAGGTCAACGCCGAGCTGCCCGGCCCGCCGGCCTTCGACTCGGCGTCGTCCTTCGTCAGGGAGGACGACGTCGCCGAGAACATCCCGTGCGGGGACGACGTCGACGCGGTGCTCGAGGCGGCGAAGGCCTACGCCGACGCCGGCTTCACCCACCTCGCGCTGGTCCAGATCGGCGGCGACCAGCAGGCGCCGTTCCTCGAGTGGAGCCGCGCGACGCTGATGCCGGCCTGGCGGGAGGCCTTCGGCAGCGCCAGCGGCGCCCGCCCCATCGGGTGAGGTCGGCGGCCGAGCCGTCCCGCCGGGGCGTTCGCCCGGTGATGATCTCTTGCGTGCGAGAGGACCTGGACCGGCGCCTCCGGCGGCTCCGGGCCTCCGGGGACCCCGGCGAGCTCATCGACCTGGGCTGCGACCTGGCCGAGGCCGGCCGGCAGCGCGACGCGGAGCTGTGCTTCCGACGTGCCGCCGAGCTCGGCGACCCGGTCGGGTCGTTCAACCTGGGCAACGCGCTGGCCGCCCAGGGCCGCTGCGAGGACGCGGTCGAGGCGTACCAGGCCGCGCTCGCCGCCGGTGAGTCCGACGCCTGGCGCAACCTCGGGCTGGTGCTCGAGGAGCTGGGCGACCTCGCCGGCGCCATGCGCGCCTACCGCGGCGCAGGGGAGTCCGGCGACGCCACCGGCTGGCTGGGCCTGGCCTTCCTGCTGCGCGAGCAGGGGGAGCGCGAGGAGGCCCTCGCCGCCGCGGAGCGGGGTGCCGCGCTCGGCGATCCCGTCGCCGCCGCCGTCGTCGCGAGCTGGCGCTGGGCGACCACCTTCGACCCGGCGCTCGAGGCGGATCTGAGGGCCGGCGCCAAGCACTATCCCTCGGCCCGGGCCGACCTCGGCCGGCTGCTGCGCGACACCGGGCGCACCGACGAGGCCCGCGGGGTGCTCGAGCACGGCGCCAAGCTGGGGGAGACCGAGTCCTGGTTGCCCCTGGGCAACCTCTACTGCGACGAGCTCGGCGACGAGGAGGCGGCCGAGGAGGCCTACCGCGCCGGCATCCGCGCCGGCGACGTCTTCTGCCACCACAACCTCGGCCTGCTGCTCGTCGAGCGCGGGGACGTCGACGGCGCGGTCGAGCAGTTCCGCCTGGGTGTGGCCGCCGGTGACGACCTGGCCCTGCGCGCCCTGGAGCAGTTCGAGGAGAGCTGACGGGCTTTCTGTACCGAAAGCCCGGGGACGGCGGCCCGGCGCCGACATGAGCCGTTCACATGCGCGGGGGATGATCCCCGGGTGTCCGAAGCAACCGTCGACGTCGCCGACCTCCGCCACCACAACGGCGACACCTCCGACGACCGCGCCGACGACGCCCCGCTGCGCGACGACATCCGGCTGCTCGGCCGCGTGCTGGGCGAGGTGATCGGCGAGCAGGCCGGCCAGGACGTCCTCGCGCTGGTGGAGGCGACCCGCGTCGAGGCGTTCCGCATCCGCCGCTCCGAGGTGGAGCGCGACGAGCTGGCCGCGCGGCTGGACGGCCTGGACATCCGCTCGGCCAACCACGTCATCCGCGCCTTCAGCCACTTCTCCCTGCTGGCCAACCTGGCCGAGGACATCCACCACGAGCGGCGCCGCCGGTTCCACCGCCGCGAGGGCTCGCCGCCGCAGCAGGGCAGCCTGGCCGCCACCTTCGGCCTGCTCGACCGCGCCGACCTCGACGCCGACACGGTGGCCCGCGAGCTCGCCGGGGCGCTGGTCTGCCCGGTGGTCACCGCCCACCCGACCGAGGTCCGGCGCAAGACCATCTCCCAGGTGCAGCGGCAGGTCGCCGACCTGATCCGGGCGCGCGATCGCGCGGCCCTCGGCGAGGCCGACGACGAGTGGTCGGCGAAGCTGTGGCGCGCGGTCCTCACGCTCTGGCAGACGGCGCTGCTGCGGCTCTCGCGGCTGCGGCTGGCCGACGAGATCGACGAGGCGCTGCGCTACTACGAGCTCTCGCTGTTCGAGGTCATCCCCGCGATCAACGCGGAGCTCCGGCGCGCGCTCACCGAGCGCTGGCCCGACGCCGGCCTGTTCCGGCGGCCGATGCTGCTGCCCGGCTCCTGGATCGGCGGGGACCGCGACGGTAACCCCTACGTCACCGCCGACGCCCTCCGCACCGCCACCACCCGCCAGGCCGAGACGGCGCTGCGCTTCTACCTCGCCGAGACCGAGGCCCTGCGGGTCGAGCTGTCCATGTCCGACCGGCTGGTCACGCCGACGCCCGAGCTGTACCACCTGGCCGAGGCCAGCCGCGACGACTCCCCGTTCCGCGCCGACGAGCCGTACCGGCGGGCGCTGGTCGGCGTGCACGCCCGCGTCGCCGCGACCGCGAAGCGCGCCGTCGGGCACATCCACGGCCCGGAGCCGGACGTCGAGCTGCCGCCCTACGCCGACCCCGCCGAGCTGCGCGCCGACCTCGACACCGTCGACACCTCGCTGCGCAGCCACGGCGCCGGCGCGCTGGCCGACGACCGGCTGGCCCGGCTGCGCGAGGCGGTCGACGTGTTCGGCTTCCACCTCTGCGGGCTGGACCTGCGGCAGAACGCCGAGGTGCACGAGGAGGTGGTCGCCGAGCTGCTCGCCTGGGCCGGCGTCACGCCCGACTACGCGTCGATGAGCGAGGAGCAGCGGGTCGAGCTGCTCGCCGCCGAGCTGCGGCTGCGCCGTCCGCTGGTCCGCCGCGGCGCGGAGCTGTCGGAGAAGGTGCGCGGGGAGCTCGACGTCCTCGAGGCGGCCGCCGCGCAGGTCGCGCTGCTCGGCCCGCGGGCGATCCCGAACTACGTGATCAGCATGTGCGAGTCGGTCAGCGACGTCCTCGAGGTCGCCGTCCTGCTCAAGGAGGTCGGCCTGCTCGACCCGGACGGCGAGGACGGTCCCACCTGTCCGGTCGGCATCTCGCCGCTGTTCGAGACGATCGAGGACCTGCAGAACGCCGGCGCGACGATGACCGCCGTCCTCGACCAGCCGCTCTACCGCGCCCTGGTCGCCTCCCGCGGCGACGTGCAGGAGGTCATGCTCGGCTACTCCGACAGCAACAAGGACGGCGGCTACCTGGCCGCCAACTGGGCGCTCTACCGCGCCGAGCTGGCGCTGGTCGAGGTCGCCCGCCGCGAGGGCCTCCGGCTGCGGCTGTTCCACGGCCGCGGCGGCACCGTCGGCCGCGGCGGCGGCCCGAGCTACGACGCGATCCGGGCCCAGCCGCCCGGCGCGGTCGCGGGCCAGCTGCGGCTCACCGAGCAGGGCGAGGTCATCGCCGCCAAGTACGGCGAGCCCGACCGCGCCCGCCGCAACCTCGAGGCCATGGTCGCGGCCACGCTGGAGGCCACGCTGCTCGACATCGAGGGCCTGGGGGACGACGCCGAGGCCACGTACGAGCTGTTCGACGACCTCGCCGCCCGCGCGCAGCAGGCCTACCGGGCGCTCGTGCACGAGACGCCGGGCTTCGTCGAGTGGTTCCGCGCGGCCACGCCGATCGGGGAGCTGTCGGAGCTGAACATCGGCAGCCGGCCGCCGTCGCGCAAGGCCGGCGACAAGATCTCCGACCTGCGCGCGATCCCGTGGGTGTTCAGCTGGTCGCAGGCCCGGATCATGCTGCCCGGCTGGTACGGCACCGGTTCCGCGCTGGAGAGCTATGTCGCCGGGGACGGGGCCCCCGGCGACGGCGCCCGTCTCGCCCGCCTGCAGGAGCTGCACCGCCGCTGGCCGTTCTTCCGGACGGTGCTGTCGAACATGGGCATGGTGCTGGCCAAGACCGACCTGGGGCTCGCCGCCCGCTACGCCGAACTGGTGCCCGACCGCCGGCTGCGGCACCGCGTCTTCGACCAGATCACCGCCGAGCACGAGCGCAGCTGCCGGATGCTCCTCGCGGTCACCGGCGACGACCGGCTGCTCGCCGACAACCCGTCGCTGGCCCGCTCGATCCGCAACCGCTTCCCGTACCTGGAGCCGCTGCACCACCTGCAGGTCGAGATGCTGCGCCGCCGCCGCGGGGGCGACGACGACGAGCTGACCCGCCGCAACATCCAGCTGACCATCAACGGCATCGCCACGGCGCTTCGCAACAGTGGCTGAGCACCGGGTCGCCACCGGCGGTCCGGGGCTGTCCCGCGCGGCGGCGTCCCTCGCGCTGGCCCCGGCGGCGCTGGCCCCGGCGGTGAGCGATCCGGCCTACCGGGTCCTCGTGGGGGACGACGGCTCGGCGGTCCTGCTGCGCCGGCAGTGGACGCCCGAGGGCATCGCGGAGGCGGTGCTGCTGGCCTCCTCGGGGATCGGGCCGGACACCCCCGCGGTGCTCGCGACCGCGGCGGCCTGGGGCTGCGACCGCGTCCGCGACCGGCCGGGCGGCCGCGGGGTCGTGCCGGTGCCGCCGCCCGGGCCGGACGTCCCCGTGGCGCAGCGGTTCCTGCACCTGGCGGCGCTGGCCGCCACCCGCGTCGAGACGGCGGTCGCCCTCGCGCGCGGCGCCGGCGAGGACCGCGTCAAGGCCGACGGCAGCCCGTCGGTCGCCGCCGACGAGGCCGCGCACGTGGCCGCCGCGGAGGTGATCGGTCAGCTGGGCGTGCCGGTGCTCAGCGAGGAGCGCACCGACCGGCGGGTGCCCGAGGGCGCGCCGTGGGCGGTGCTCGACCCGCTCGACGGCACCGGCAACTTCCTGGCCGGGCTGCCGCCGTGGGCGTTCTCCGCCGGTCTGGTGCAGGACGGGCGGCCCCTGGCCGGCGTGGTGGTCGACCTGTCCTCGGGCCGGCGCTGGTGGGCCGACGGCGAGGGCGCCTGGCGCGACGGGCTGCCGGTGCGCCCGCGCGCCGGGAGCACCGTCGTCGTCCCGTCCGCGCCCAGCGGGAACGCGGTCACCGTGCCGGCGAGTGCGCGCCGGGTGCGGGTGACCGGCTGCACCGCGGTCGAGCTCTGCCTGGTCGCCGACGGCTCGGCCGCGGCCTGGCACGACCTGGACCGCAGCGGCGCGCACGTGCACGACGTCGCCGGCGGCCTGGCCCTGCTCGCGGCGGCCGGCGGGGTCGCGCTCACCCCGGACGGCGACCAGGTCCGATTGCGCCCGGACACCGAGGGGCTGATCCGGTTCGTCGCCGCGGACACCCGCGAGACCGCCGAGGAACTGCTCCGCGCGTTCGCCTGACCTGCGGAGTCGGGGGCGATCCCCTTGACAGCCGGCGGCCTCCACCCCGTCAATGGGTCCCCCTTGGTTCCCGACGCGGGCCTCGCGACTCCGCCGACCGGGCCCGCCCGCGCTCCGAGGCGGCGCACTCTCGAGCGGCATGCCGCCGGTTCGCCGACGCGAGAGAGAAGGCGACGCCGTGGACCCTCGCACCTCCGCCGGGCACTCCCCGAACGCCCCCGGACCCAGCAGCGACGAGGCCCGCCTGCATCAGCTGGGCTACGCCCAGGAACTGCGCCGGCACATGTCCGGCTTCTCCAACTTCGCGGTGTCGTTCACGATCATCTCGATCCTGTCCGGCTGCCTGACCCTCTACGGCTTCGGGATGAACACCGGTGGCCCGGCGGTCATCGTCTGGGGCTGGCCGATCGTCGGGATCATGGTCATCATCGTCGGGCTGGCCATGGCCGAGGTCTGCTCCAGCTATCCGACGGCCGGCGGCCTCTACTACTGGGCGGCCAAGCTCGCCCGGAACAACCCCGGCGCCTGGTCCTGGTTCACCGGCTGGTTCAACTTCCTCGGCCAGGTCGCGGTCACCGCCGGCATCGACTTCGGCGCGGCGTTCTTCCTCAACGCCTTCCTCGACCTGCAGTTCGGCTTCGACACCCGCCCCTGGCACACGATCCTGCTCTTCGGCCTGATCCTGCTGGTGCACGGCCTGCTGAACACCTTCGGTGTCAGGCTCGTCGCGCTGCTCAACGACATCAGCGTGTGGTGGCACATCCTCGGCGTGCTGATCATCGTCGGTGTGCTGGCGTTCGTGCCGGACAACCACCAGTCGGCGGACTTCGTGTTCACCGGGTTCGTCAACAACACCGGCTGGGGCTCGACCGTGTACGTGGCCCTGATCGGCCTGCTGCTCGCGCAGTACACCTTCACCGGCTACGACGCCTCGGCGCACATGACCGAGGAGACCCGGTCGGCCGACGTCGCCGGCCCGCGCGGGATCGTCATGTCGATCGTCGTCTCGCTGATCGCCGGCTGGGTGCTGCTCATCGGCGTCACCTTCGCCATCCAGAACTACCAGAACGCGCTGGACGCGCCGGACACCGGCGTCCCGCCGGCGCAGATCTTCGTCGACGCGGTCGGGCTCACGACGGCGAAGCTCCTGCTGCTGATCGTCATCGGCGCGCAGTTGTTCTGCGGCATGTCGTCGGTGACGGCGAACTCGCGGATGATCTACGCCTTCTCGCGGGACGGCGCGCTGCCGGCGTCGGCCTTCTGGCACCGGATCAACGCCCGGACCCGCACGCCCACCAACGCCATCTGGCTCGCGGCCGGCGGCGCCTTCGTCCTCGGCCTGCCGTACCTGTGGAACGTCACGGCGTACGCAGCGGTGACCTCCATCGCGGTCATCGGGCTCTACATCGCCTACGTCATCCCGACGTTCCTGCGGCTGCGTGCGGGCGAGGACTTCCAGCGCGGCCCCTGGCACCTCGGGCGCTGGAGCCGGCCCGTCGGCATCATCGCGGTGGTCTGGGTCGCCTTCATCACCGTGCTGTTCATGCTGCCGCAGGTCAGCCCGGTCGACGCGACCACCTTCAACTACACGCCGGTCGCCGTCCTGGTGGTGCTCGGCTTCGCCGGGATCTGGTGGCTGGTCTCGGCGCGGAAGTGGTTCAACGGTCCGAAGGTCCAGGGCACCGAGGAGGAGCTGGCCGAGGTCGAGCGGGACATCGAGCTGGCGGAGGAGACCGCGTGACCCTGACGGCCGAGGAGCTCGCCCGGCTCGTCGATGACGGCGAGGTCGACACCGTCGTCCTCGCCGTCCCCGACATGCAGGGCCGGCTGCAGGGGAAGCGGTTCCACGCCCGGTTCTTCCTCGACGAGGTCCTCGCCCACGGCACCGAGGCCTGCAACTACCTGCTCGCCGTCGACGTCGACATGAACACCGTCGAGGGGTTCGCGATCTCGTCGTGGGAGCAGGGCTACGGGGACTTCGCCGTCCGCCCGGACCTCGCCACGCTGCGCCGGGTGCCGTGGCTACCCGGGACGGCGATGCTGCTCGGCGACCTGGAGTGGCTGGACGGCGCCCCGGTCGCACCCTCGCCGCGGCAGGTCCTGCGCCGGCAGCTGGCCCGCCTCGCCGAGCACGGGTGGACGGCGATGGCCGGCACCGAGCTTGAGTTCATCGTCTTCCGGGACAGCTTCGAGCAGGCCTGGGACCGCGGCTACCGGGACCTCACCCCGGCCAACCAGTACAACGTCGACTACTCGCTGCTCGGCACGGCGCGGGTGGAGCCGCTGCTGCGCGCGATCCGCAACGGCATGGCCGGGGCCGGGATGACGGTCGAGTCGGCCAAGGGGGAGTGCAACCTCGGCCAGCACGAGATCGCCTTCCGCTTCCGCGACGCGCTCGGCACCGCCGACAACCACGTCGTCTACAAGAACGGCGCCAAGGAGATCGCCGCGCAGTCCGGGATGAGCCTGACCTTCATGGCCAAGTTCAACGAGCGCGAGGGCAACTCCTGCCACCTGCACGTCAGCCTGCGCGACGGGGACGACCGGCCGGTGTTCGCGGGGATGAGGCCGCACGGCTTCTCGCCGGTGTTCGAGCACTTCCTCGCCGGCCAGCTGGCCTGCCAGCAGGAGCTGACCCTGCTCATGGCGCCCAACGTGAACTCCTACAAGCGGTTCGCGCTGGGCAGCTTCGCGCCGACCGCGATCGCCTGGGGCTTCGACAACCGCACCTGCGCGCTGCGGGTGATCGGGCACGGGTCGTCGCTGCGGGTGGAGAACCGGGTGCCCGGCGGCGACGTCAACCCCTACCTGGCGCTGGCCGCGGTGGTGGCCGCCGGGCTGCACGGCATCGAGAACGACCTGCCGCTCGAGGCGGCGTTCCCCGGCAACGCCTACGACTCCGACAAGCCGCGGGTGCCGGCCACCCTGCGCGATGCGGCCGACCTGTTCGAGAAGAGCGGGGTGGCGCGGACGGCGTTCGGGGACGATGTCGTCGACCACTACACCAACGCTGCCCGCGTCGAGCTCGCCGCCTACGAGGCCGCGGTGACCGACTGGGAGAGATTCCGGGGATTCGAGCGCCTGTGACTGCTTTCGACGTCGTCAATCCCGCCACCGAGGAGATCGTCACCACCGTCGAGGAGACCTCGCTCGAGCAGGCCGACGCCGCGATCGAGCGGGCGGCGCGCGCGTTCCCCGCCTGGCGGGCGGTGGCGCCGGGCGACCGCGGCCGGCTGCTGCGCCGCTTCGCCGAACTGGTCGACGACCACCTCGAGGAGCTCGCCCGGCTCGAGGTGGCCAACTCCGGCCACACCATCGGCAACGCCCGCTGGGAGGCCGGCAACGTCCGCGACGTCCTGACCTACTACTCGGCGGCGCCGGAGCGGGCGGCCGGCCGGCAGATCCCGGTGCCCGGCGGGGTCGACGTCACCTTCGCCGAGCCCCTCGGCGTCGTCGGGATCATCGTGCCGTGGAACTTCCCCATGCCGATCGCCGGCTGGGGGTTCGCACCCGCGCTGGCCGCCGGGAACACCGTCGTCCTCAAGCCCGCCGAGCTCACCCCGCTCACCGCGATCCGGCTGGCCGAGCTGGCCCGGGAGGCCGGCCTTCCGGACGGCGTCTTCCAGGTGCTTCCGGGCAAGGGCTCGGTGGTGGGCTGGCGGTTCGTCACGCACCCTGCGGTGCGCAAGGTGTGCTTCACCGGCTCCACCGAGGTCGGCAAGCGGATCATGGCCGGCTGCGCCGAGCAGGTGAAGCGCGTGACGCTGGAGCTCGGCGGCAAGAGCGCGAACATCGTGTTCGCCGACGCCGACCTGGCGAAGGCGGCCGCCGCGGCGCCGTACGCGGTCTTCGACAACGCCGGGCAGGACTGCTGCGCCCGGTCCCGGATCCTCGTGCAGCGCTCGGTGGTCGACGACTTCCTCGGCCGGCTCGAGGGCGCGGTCACCGGCCTGAAGGTGGCCGACCCGCGGTCCGAGGACAGCGAGATGGGCCCGCTGATCAGCGCCGGCCAGCGCGACCGGGTCGCCGCCTACGTGCCGGACGACGCCCCGGTCGCCTTCCGCGGCAGCGCGCCGGACGGACCCGGCTTCTGGTTCCCGCCGACCGTGCTCGCGCCGGTCGACCCCGCCTCGCCGGCCTGGCGCGAGGAGATCTTCGGCCCGGTCGTCGCCGTCGTCCCGTTCGACGACGAGGCCGAGGCGATCCGGCTGGCCAACGACACCGAGTACGGGCTGTCCGGCTCGATCTGGACGGAGAACCTCGGGCGGGCGTTCCGCGTGGCCCGGGCGGTGGAGGCCGGCAACCTCTCGGTGAACTCGAACTCGTCGGTGCGGTACTGGACGCCGTTCGGCGGGATGAAACAGTCCGGGCTGGGCCGGGAGCTGGGGCCGGACGCGCTCGACTCGTTCACCGACGTGAAGAACGTCTTCCTCGCAACTGAGTGAAGCGACTGGACCGAGAGGCAGGACAGGTGGCAGGTCGGCTCGAGGGCAAGGTCGCGGTCATCACCGGCGCGGCCAGCGGCATCGGCCGGGCCAGCGCCCGCCGGTTCGCCGCGGAGGGGGCGCACGTCGTCGTCGCCGACCTGGACAAGGACGGCGGCACGTCCCTGGCCGAGGAGATCGACGGGCTCTTCGTGCGGGCCGACGTCACCGACGCCGGCGACGTCCAGGGCATGTACGCCGCCGCGATCGACCGGTTCGGCGGGCTGGACGTCTGCTTCAACAACGCCGGCATCTCCCCGCCAGACGACGACTCGATCCTGGAGACCGAGCTGGACGCCTGGCGGCGGGTGCAGGAGGTGAACCTGACCTCGGTGTACCTGTGCTGCAAGTACGGCATCCCGCACCTGCTGGAACGGGGCGGGGGAGCGGTGGTGAACACGGCGTCGTTCGTCGCGGTCATGGGCGCGGCCACCAGCCAGATCTCCTACACCGCCTCGAAGGGCGGGGTGCTGGCGATGAGCCGCGAGCTCGGCGTGCAGTTCGCCCGGCAGGGCGTCCGGGTCAACGCGCTGTGCCCCGGCCCGGTGAACACCCCGCTGCTGCGGGAGCTGTTCGCGAGCGACCCGGAGCGCGCCGCGCGCCGGCTGGTGCACGTGCCGATGGGCCGGTTCGCCGAGTCCGAGGAGATCGCCGCGGCGGCGGCCTTCCTGGCCTCCGACGACGCCTCGTTCATCACCGCCTCGACCTTCCTGGTGGACGGCGGCATCTCGGGCGCCTACGTCACCCCGCTGTGACCCGTCGTCCGGTCGTCGGCGTCACCACCTACCAGGAGACGGCCCGGTGGGGCGTCTGGAACTGCCCCGCCGTCCTGCTCCCGGCCGACTACGTGCGGCAGGTGTCCGCCGCCGGCGGCATCCCGGTGCTCCTGCCGCCGCTGCCCGGCGACGCGGAGGTGCTCGACCGGCTCGACGCGCTCGTGCTGGCCGGGGGCGCGGACGTCGACCCGGCCCGCTACGGCGCCACCCGCGCGGCGCGCACCGGCCCGGCCCAGCCGCACCGCGACGACGCCGAGCTGGCGCTGCTGGCCGGTGCGCTGGAGCGCGACCTCCCGGTGCTCGGCGTCTGCCGCGGGCTGCAGCTGCTGGCCGTCGCGTGCGGCGGCGCACTGGTGCAGCACCTGCCCGACGTCGTCGGCACCGACGTGCACGTGCCGTCGCCGGGCGTCTACGGCGACAACCACGTGCGGATCGCGCCGGGCAGCCGGCTCGCCGGGCTGATCGGCACCGAGGCCACCTGGGCCTGCCACCACCACCAGGCCGTCGAGCGGCTCGGCGCCGGACTCACGGCCGTGGCCTGGGCGGACGACGGCACCGTCGAGGCCGCCGAGCTCGACGGCGCCCGGTTCGTCATCGGCGTGCAGGGCCACCCGGAGGTGGGCGACGACCGGCGGCTGTTCGCGGGTCTGGTGGCCGCCGCCGGGGCGGGCCACGATCAGCTCAGCTGATCCCAGCCCTTCCTGGATCACGGTGGGACGTGAGCCAGGACGTCGCACGGTGGGTCAGGACGGCGACTACCTCGGGCGGGCGGCTGCCTCCCGGACCGCGGCCAGCAGCGACTCGCGCTCGTGCAGCGTCGTCCGGGCCCGGCCGCGGGTCGCCCCCAGCGCGATCTCGGCGGCGTCGATCGCCCGCCAGTCCTCGAGCAGCACCGGCTCCGCGCCGCGGTCGATCAGCGTCTGCACCAGGTCGTCGACCGGCCCGCCCACTCGCAGCGTGCCGTCGGCGGCGTCGGCCAGCAGGTGGGCGACCGTCTCGCGGGCGTCGTGCTTGTTGGTGCCGACGACGCCGGTCGGCCCGCGCTTGATCCAGCCGGCGACGTACTCGCCGGCCGACGGCGCGCCGTCGCGGTGCACCCGTCCCTCCACGTTGGGCACGGTGCCGGAGCGCTCGTCGAGGGGCAGGCCCGGCAGCGGGATGCCGCGGTAGCCGACCGAGCGGATGACGAGGTCGGCGGGCAGCACCTCGGTCTCGCCGGTGCCGACCGCCCGCCCGTCGCCGTCCACCGCGGTCCGCTCGATCTCGATCGCCTCCACCCGGTCGGTGCCGAGCAGGCGGGCGGGCCGGCTGAAGAACCGCAGCCGCAGCGGGATCCGGCCGGGCTCGAGGGTGTGGCCGGCCCACTCCCGCAGCACCGCGAGGTTGCGGCTGACCACCCGGTCGGCCTGCGCGCGCTCCTCCGCGTCGGGGTCGAGCTCGAGGTCCTTCGGCTCCACCAGCACGGTGGCGCCGGCGAGCCCGTCGAGCTCGCGCAGCTCCTGGGTGGTGAACGCCGCCTGCGCGGGGCCGCGGCGGCCGAGGATCGTCACCTCCTGGACCGGCGAGGCGGCCAGCGCGTCCAGCACGTGCTGCGGCATCTCGGTGGGCTCGAGCTCCTCACCGGTGCGGGCCATCACCCGCGCGACGTCCAGCGCGACGTTGCCGACCCCGATGACGACGACGGAGCGGGCGTGCCGCACCGCGTCCTCGACCAGCGCCCGGTCGGCGTCCGGGTGCCCGCAGTACCAGGCGACCAGGTCGGTGGCGGCCAGGCTGCCGGGCAGGTGCTCGCCCTCGATGCCGAGCCGCCGGTCCAGCGCCGAGCCGTAGGTGTAGATCACCGCGTCGACGTGCCGGCGCAGCTCGTCCAGGGTGAGGTCGCGGCCGATCTCGACGTTGCCGACGAACCGCACGCGCGGGTGGTCGAGGAACCGGTGCAGCGTCTCGCGGATCGCCCGCATCTTCGGGTGGTCGGGCGCGATGCCGTGCCGGACCAGGCCGAACGGGGTGGGCAGCCGGTCGACCAGGTCGACCGCGACCGGGACGTCGTCCTGCCGGGTCAGGGCGTCGGCGGCGTAGATGCCCGCCGGGCCGGCGCCGATGACCGCGACCCGCAGCGGTCGGTCGGCGGAGGGAGCGGGTCCGGCGCTGTCGTTCGTCACGCCTGGCATCCTGACCCGGCGCGGTGGGTGTGCACCAGGCCACCCCTCGCCCCGTCCACCTTCGGAGGATCCCCGTGCCGGTCGTCGTCGTCGCCACCATCACCCCCAAGCCCGGCGAGGAGGACGCCGTCCGCGAGGCCCTGCTCAGCGCGATCCCGCAGGTGCACGAGGAACCCGGCTGCGAGCTCTACGCGCTGCACGAGGGGGACGGCGAGTTCTGGATGGTGGAGCGCTGGGAGAGCCCCGAGGCGCTGCGGGCGCACGGCTCGGCCCCGGCGCTCACCGGGCTCGGCGCGGCCCTGGCCGGCAAGGTGCAGGGGCCGCCGGTCGTCCGGCGGCTGACCGCGGTGCCGGCCGGGGACGGGCGGAAGGGGGCGCTGTAGCCGTCAGCCGCAGGAGACGTTGCGGTCGACGCCGCCGCTGACGTACTGGGTGAGGGTGACCCGGCCCCCGGCGGTCAGCGGCGCCTTGCGGCAGTTCGCCGACGCCCCGGAGGCCGTGCTCGCCCCGGGCAGCCAGCTGTCGAGCTCGTAGAGGTTGCTCTCGGCCGGCACCGTGCCGGCGATCTCCCGCCACTGCGCCGGGACGGCGTAGAGGCCGACCACCGCGCCGCGGGCATTCAGGTAGGCGGCCATGCCCTCGAGCGCGGCCCGGTTGCGGGTCTGGGCGGCGGTGGAGCCCGACTGCCAGGTGTTGGCGTCCTCCACGTCGAGCCACCACGTGTACCGGGCGGGGTCGTCGTCCACCCCCGCGTCCTGCGCGGCCGGGACGAAGAACGAGGTCACCGAGGTGCGGGCCCGCTCCCAGCCGTACTGCCACGAGCAGGCGGTCGTGTTGCGGCCGTCGCAGGCGCCGTACGGGGTGCTGCCCGACGAGGGCCAGGTGGTCACCTCGTCGCGCACCTGGCCGGGGTTGGCGGTGTTCACGTAGACCTGCGCGGGCGGCTGCCCGTCGACCTCGCCCGAGGAGCGCCAGGCCCAGCGCAGCTGGGTGGCCAGGCAGGTGTTGGCGGTGGTGGCCAGGCCGCCGTTGACCCCGACGATCCCGAAGTCCTGGCCGGTGGGCAGCGGCTCGCCGCACTGGGGGTGGGACACGTCGTGGCCCCCGGTCGACGGCGCGGCGGAGGCGCTCGTCGCGGGGAGGCCGAGGACCAGGGCCACGGCGGTTGCGCCCGAGACGAGCAGTGCCCGCAGCGCACGTCTCATCGATCCGGAAGGTACACGGATCAGGTCCGTCCGCGGCCGGTTCGAAGGCCTCGGTGCCCTCCTTTGGGGGGCGCGTCAGGCGGCGGGTCGGACGGCTGGTCAGACGGCCTGGCACACGGGGCACCAGTAGAGGTTGCGGCCCACCATGACCTCCGTGCGGACCTCGGTGCCGCAGATCCGGCAGGGCAGCCCGGTGCGCCGGTAGACGTAGTGGGCGTCGGCCGGGTCCACCGCGCCCCGCCGACGCGCGCGGTCCGCCGGCAGCGTGGTCACGATCCGCCCGAGCCGGACGCCGGCCCGCATGAGGGCCACCAGGTCGGTCCACATCCGCGCCCAGAGGTCGGCGTCGACGGCGCGGCCGGGCCGGAACGGGGAGACCCGGTGCCGGAACAGCAGCTCCGCCCGGTACACGTTGCCGACGCCCGCGAGCACCGACTGGTCCATGAGCAGCGCCCCGAGGGCGGTGCGGCTGGCCGCGATGCGGCGGAACGCGGCGCCGCCGTCCGCCCCGCGCCGCAGCGGGTCCGGGCCCAGCCGGGCCAGGATGCCGGCGACCTCCGGCCGGGGCAGCACCTCGCACACCGTGGCCCCGCGCAGGTCGGTCCAGACGCCGGCGCCGTCCGGCCCGTCGGCCACCCACCGCATGCGCAGGGCGCCACGGGCCGGCGGCGGGACGCCGGCGCCGGTGGTGAACGACCCGTACAGGCCGAGGTGCACGTGCAGCACGTCGCCGCCGAAGTGGCCGAACAGGTGCTTGCCGTGCGCGGTCGCGCGGTCGAGCACCCGGCCGTCGAGCAGCGCCGCGCCGGCGGCGAACCGGCCCTGCGGGCTGGTCACGTGGACGGGGCGGCCGGCGAACAGCGCGGTCTGCTCGCGGGCCAGTCGGTGCAGCGTGTGTCCCTCAGGCACGGGCACGCACCCGCTCGTAGCGCGCCAGCGCGACCTCGCGCTCGGCGGCGTGCTCGACGATGGGCGGCGGGTAACCCACCGGGACGCCGTCCGGGGCACGCCAGGGCTCGTGGATCCAGCGTGCCGGGACGTCGCGCAGCTCCGGCACCCATCGGCGGACGTACGCGCCGTCGGGGTCGAACTGCTGGCCCTGGCGCACCGGGTTGAACACCCGGTGGTACGGCGAGGCGTCGGTGCCCGTGCCGGCGACCCACTGCCAGCCGTGGTTGTTGCTGGCCAGGTCGCCGTCGACCAGGTGCCGGAGGAAGTGCCGGGCGCCGCGCCACCAGTCGACGTGCAGGTCCTTGGTGAGGAACGACGCGACGATCATCCGCACCCGGTTGTGCACCCACGCCTCGCCGAGCAGCTGCCGCATGCCGGCGTCGACGATCGGGTAGCCGGTGCGCCCCTGCGCCCAGGCGTCGAAGCGGGCGTCGGCGTCCGGGCCGGTGTCGTACTCGAGCCGGGCCATCCGGCGGTCGAAGGACTCGTGGGCGGTCTCGGGCCGGTGCCACAGGACGTCGGCGTAGAAGTCCCGCCAGGCCAGCTCGTCGGTGAACCGGCGGACGTGCGCGCGCGGCACGTCGTCGGCGCCGGCGAGGTCGGCCAGCAGCGTGCGCGGGTGCACGCAGCCGTACTTGAGGTAGACCGACAGGCGGCTCGTGCCGTCGACGCCGGGGCGGTCGCGGGTGTCGTCGTAGCCGGCCAGCCGCTCGTCGCGGAAGCGCCGCCAGGCGGCCCGGGCAGCGGCCTCACCGGCCGGGGGGAGCCGGACGCCGTCGAGGTGCTGGGCAGGCGGCAGGTCCTCGGAGGCGGCGCCGCGGTGCCACGCGACGGCGCGCGGGTGCGCGGCCGGGGTGCGCCATCCGTGCGCGCGCCAGGCGCGAGCGAAGGGGGAGAAGACCCGGTACGGCGTGCCGTCGTCCTTGGTCAGCCGGCCAGGGGTCACCGCGTACGGCGACCCGGTGCGGACGAGCGGCACGTCGCCGAGCGCCCGCTCGACCGCCGCGTCCCGGCGGCGCCCGTAGGGCCCGGCGTCCGCGCTGACGTGCACGCTGTCGGCGCCCGCCTGCGCCGCGAGCCGGGGCACGACGTCCACCGGGTCACCGGACCGGACGACGAGCGCGCCGTCCAGCGACGAGCACAGGTCGGCGAGGCAGTCGCGGAGGAACTGCCGGCGCGGCCGTCCGGCCGGCTCCCACAGCCGCGGGTCGACGACGAACAGCGGGAGCACCGTGCCGTCCGGTCCGGCGGCGTCGCGGGCCGCGAGCAGCGCGGGGTGGTCGGAGAGCCGCAGGTCGCGGCGGAACCACAGCAGCGACGTCGGCACCTGCGCCAGATTAGGTGGCGCACAACCGGCGCGCAGGTCAGCGGGTGGCGGGCTCCAGGCCGAAGTGCGGCCGGTCCTCCGCGGCGACGAGATCGACCTCCTCGGGGTGGCGCTGGATGTAGTGCCGGATGAAGGAGCAGTAGGGGAGCACGTGCAGCCCGCGCTCACGCGCCGCCGAGAGCACGCCGGCCACCAGCGCCGTGCCGATTCCCCGGCCCCCCACGCCGGGGTCGACCTCCGTGTGCGGCAGTGTCATGGTGCCGTTCTCGACGTGGTAGCTCGCCAGGCCGACCACGCGGTCGCCGAGCCGGATCTCGAAGCGTCCCCGCTCGGGGACGTCGACCACAGTCGTCTCCATCGTCCTTCGTCCACCTTCCGTCGCCCGGCGCCGTTGTCGGGACGCGACGTGTGCCCGAGCACGGTAACCCGGACACGCTCGCCGGCCCTGTTGTTCAAGACCGACGTGTCAGGTGTCGGGACTGTTCCCCGCCGGCGGCGAAGTCAACCGTCCGTGGCTGCGCACCCACCGGTTGTGTATCCGGGCGGTTGCGTTCCGTCAGGATCGCAACGGCAGCCAGCGCAGGACGTCCTGGATGGCGGCGTCCCACAACCCCCACTCGTGCTCGCCGGGGCGGAAGTCGTCGGTCACGTCGAAGCCGAGGGCGCGGGCGGCGTCGCGGAAGCGCTCGTTGTGCGCGAGCAGCCGGTCCCCGGTGCCGCAGCCGACGTAGAGCCGCGGCGCCTCCGCCGGGTCGACGGTCTCCAGCAGGTGGAACAGGTCGTCGTCCGTGCCCTCGATCGGCCGCCCGCCGAAGATCGTGTGCCAGAGCTTCTCCCGGTCGGGCTCGTGCTCCAGCCGTTCGAGCCCGACGACGTCGACGGCGCCGGACAGGGTGGCCGCGGCGGCGAACCGGCCGGGGTGCCGCAGCGCCCACTTCACCGCGCCGTAGCCGCCCATCGACAGGCCGGCGACGAAGGTGTCCTCGCGCCGGTCGGAGAGAGGGAAGAAGGAGCGGGCGAGGGCCGGCAGCTCCTCGGAGAGGAACGTCCAGTAGCGGTTGCCGTGCACCTCGTCGGTGTAGAAGCTGCGGCCGGCCTGGGGCATGACGACGGCCAGGCGAGCGGGGCCGCGTAGCGCTCGATCGACGTCCGCCGCAGCCAGATGGTGTCGTCGTCGGACAGGCCGTGCAGCAGGTAGAGCGTGGGCGCGGCGCCGCGGCCCGCGGCGCCGGTCAGGCCGATCTGGGACGACGTGGCCTGCGGCAGCAGGACCGTCATCGAGGTGGACAGGCCGAGCACGTCGGAGAAGAAGTCGCAGCGGACCAGCGCCATGTCCCCACCGTGGCCGACGACGCGCCGGTGGGCACGTCGACCGACATCGGCGGGCGGGCGCCGCTCAGACGTGCGGCACGAGGCGGGGCAGCCGGTCGGAGGTGCTCACGCCGGTGCGCGCGGAGCCGGGCACCGGGGCCAGGTCGAGCACCATCCGGGTGGGCGCGAAGGCCTCCGCGTAGCCGATGCGGGCGTGCGCCCCCCAGTGCCGGGCGGAGGCGACGACGGCGTCGGGCTCCACCATCGCGGAGTGGTCGACCTGCGAGGCGTGGCAGCGCAGGGCGGCCAGCTTCCCCGACAGGTGGGCGGTGACGTCGACGAACACGCTCGGCGTGAAGGTGAGCGTCGAGGGGCTCTGGTAGTGCAGCACCCGCGGCAGTCGCCGGGCGGCGGCCAGGGTGGCCGCCGCGACCGTGCGGTGGTCCTGATGGCTGTCCTCGGGGGCGTGGACGTAGACCAGGTCGGCGTCGACCTCGCGGAGGACGTCCTCCACGAGGGCGACCGTGCTGCTGTCGTTGGGGATCGCGCAGTCGCGCAGGCCGCCCCAGCGCAGGGTGGCGCCGAGGGTGCGGGCGGCCGAGATCTGCTCGGTCCGGCGGCCGATGACCTGGCCGGCGTCGCCCGGGCCGTTCTCGCCGCCGGTCACGACCAGCATGGTGACGCGGTCACCGGCGGCGACGTGCGCCAGCAGGGTGGCCCCGCAGCCGAGTTCGATGTCGTCGGGGTGCGCCCCGACCGCCAGCACGCTACGCATTCCCGTCCTCCGGATCCGAGGTGGTCTTCCCGCCGCTCAGTTGGCGCCGGGCGCGCCGGATGAGCAGCGCGCCCACGGCGGCGGCACCGACCAGCGCGAACGCGGCGGCGGTGTCGTTGCCCTCCGCGGGCATCGTGGTCTCGGCCGGGCACTCCGGCGCGCGACCGGGGGCGATGTACAGGGACGTCCCGTCCAGCGTCCAGAACGCGCCCAGGGCCGTGATCGACAGGCTCGCCACGCCGTGGTGGACACCGGGAGAGAACACGGTCGGCGGGTCGTCCTGCGAGAGCAGCACGGAGTTGTCCGAGCCGAGCGGGAGGGTCACGGTGTTCTTGTACGTGCTCGAGTAGCCGATCACCGCGGTGTAGGTCCAGGAGCTCTCCCGCTCGATGCAGTCGACCAGCGGCGTGACCTGGCCCGCCGGCTCCGGGGTCGCGGTCTGGCCGGAGCAGCTGGGTGAGCTCGAGGCGCTGATCCACAGGGTCGTGTCGTCCAGCGTCCAGGCGACGCTGCCCGAGCTCACGGTGAGGGAGAAGACGCGGCTCTGCGTCCCCGACCTGAACCGCGTCGGCTGGTCGCCGTCGTACCGGCTGGGCGAGATGCGGTTGCGGTAACCGAGGTCGATGCTCTCGGTGCTCGTGCCGGTGTTCCGGTAGCCCAGCCAGGCGGTGTAGCCGCCGCGGCCGTCGGGCGTGACGCAGTTCAGCACCGGCAGGACGTCGCCGCCCGCGGCGGCCGCGACGCCGGGGGTGACGACGGTCGCCGCCGCCACGACGGCGAGCGCCAGCGCCGCGTGCCGGGCGAGTCGCCCGAGCACCCGTGCGTTGCTCCGTCTGCCGTCCACCTGCGTCCTCGGGTTCCGCGGGCCTACTTGCTGTCGCGGTCCCATCGGCACACGGCGGCCGGGCCTGGAGACCCGCGCGGGCGGCAGCTCACCCGGAAGGGTCAGGACAGGGCGGCCAGGCCCGGCTCGAGCGCGGCCAGGGCCAGTGCCGCCGCCGCGGGGAAGGACTCGACCACCGTGTCCGCGCGCGGGTCGTCCGGTGCGGTCGCGTACTCGCCCTGCCGGACCCGGATCGAGCCGGCGCCGACGGCGGCGGCCACCGCGACGTCCTTGCCGGGACGGTCCCCGATCACCAGCAGCCGGCCGGCGGGGACGCCGAGCCGCTCGGCGACGGCGAGCAGGCCGGCGGGATGGGGCTTGCGCAGCGCCCGGCCGCCCAGCGCGTCGGTGACGACGACGACCGGGAGCAGGTCGCCCAGCCCCGTCGCGGCCAGCTTCGCCGCCTGGATCGACGGGTTGCCGTCGGTCAGGCAGGCGAGCGGTGCCGCGGCGGCCAGGGACTCCAGCGCCGTGCGGACGCCGGGATACAGCGGCAGGTGCCGGGGCCGGTGCCCGGTGAACGCGGCCACCAGGCCGGGCACGAGACCGGGCAGGGCGGCGTCGGGCACCCCGGCGGCGAGCAGGGCGCGGTCGATGGTGCCGCCGGTGTCGGAGCCGGCCGCCAGCTCGGCGGTCAGCGCGGTGTGCACGGCCGCGCCGTCCAGGCCCGCCGCGGCCGCCGCGTGCGCCACCGCGGCGGTGGCCCCGGCGAGGTAGTCCGCCTGCGGGTAGAGCGTGTCGTCGAGGTCGACGACCACCCCGAGCGGCGGGGCGGTCACCACGGCAGCCGCCCGTCGGTGAAGTCGGGCTCGGGCAGGGCCAGCAGTGCGTCGGTGCCCGGGTCGCTCAGGACGGCGGCGATGCGTGACCCGGTCGTGCCGTCGCCGTACGGGCACGGCGTCGCCGCCGCGCGGGCCTGCGCCGCGGCGCTCGTGTGGGCGGTGGCCGCGGCGAGGACCGCGGCCGCCGCGCCGTCGTCGGCGAGGCCGGCCAGCGTCGTCGTCCCGGCCTCGACCCCCTCCCAGCGCGGGGTGGAGCCGCGCAGGACGACGACGGGGACGCCGAGGTAGGCGGCCTCCTCCTGGATGCCGCCCGAGTCGGTGACGGCCAGCCGGGAGCCGGCGAGGGTGGTGAGCAGCGTGTCATAGTCGGCCGGTCCGGTCAGCGTGACGCCGGGATGCCCGCCCAGGGCGTCGGTGAGGCCGGCCGCTGCGAGGCGGGCGGCCGTCCGCGGGTGCACGGGGAAGGTGACCGGACCGATCCGGTCGGCCAGCTGCTGCACCACGGCCACCAGGCGGGCCAGCCGCACGGGGTCGTCCACGTTGGTCGGCCGGTGCGCGGTGACCAGGACGCCGGCCCGGTCGGGCACCGGCGCCGGCCGGACGCCGCGGGCGACGAGGGTGTCGATCACCGGGTTGCCGACTACGAACACGCGGTTCGCGGGCACGCCCTCGGCGGCGAGGAAGGCGGCGGCGCGGTCGGTGGGGGCGAAGTGCAGCTGGGCCACCGCCGCGGCGACGCGCCGGTTCACCTCCTCGACGCTGCGCGCGTTGAAGCTGCGCAACCCGGCCTCCACGTGGGCGAACGGCACGCCTGCGGCCCGGGCGGCGAGGGCGTACGCCGGCACCGTGTTGGTGTCGCCGAGCGCCAGTACCAGGTCGGGGGTGAACTTCTGCACCGCGGTCGCGGCGTCGGCGTGCAGCGCACCCACCCGGGCCGCGGGCTCCGGCGGCAGGGCGAAGCGGTGCGACACCGCCAGCCCGAGCGCCTCCTGCAGCGAGGAGCTCAGCGCCGGGTCGGTGTGCTGGCCGGTGTCGACCACGGTGACCTCGTGCCCGGCCGCGGCCACGGCCGCGACCACCGGGGCCAGCTTGACCACCTCCGGGCGGGTGCCGAAGGGCACCAGCACGTGCCGGGTGCGGGTCATGCGCGCACCGCCGCCCGCGTGCACGGGTCGGCCACCGGGGCGCCGTCCTCGCTCGAGTACGTCTCGGCGAAGTAGCGGCTCATCCGCACCCCCGGGCGGAACGACAGCTCGGGCAGCCGGGCGAGGGGTTCGCGGACCCCGGCCAGGTAGGTGGCGACGACGTCGGCGCCGGCCGCGAGGGTCAGCGGCAGGCCGCCGGAGAACCGGGGGTTGATCTCGACGACGGTCGCGGTGCCGTCGTCGGCGACGAAGCCCTGCACGTTGGCCGGTCCGGTGAGGCCCACCGCGGCCAGGGCGGCGGCCGCGACGGCGACCACGGCGGGCGACTCGAACGTCGTCCCCTTGACCGAGATGCCGGCCTTCGTCTCGTCGCGCCAGCGGGGAACGGCGGCGAGCAGCCGGCCGTCGTGGGCGACGAGCGCGTCGGCGGTGAACTCCCGCCCCGCCAGCCGGTGCTGGACGATCAGGGAGGGGTCGGCTGCCAGCGCGCGGGCGACGGCCGCCGCGTCGTCCAGTGCCTGGACGCCCCGGCTGCCGCGGCCGGAGCGCGGCTTGACGATCCAGGGCCCGGGCACCGCGGCGGCGCCGGCCGGGTCCTGCGCCGTCGCGGGGGAGGGGACGCCGGCGGTGCGCAGGCGGGCGGCGAACGCGGCCTTGTCGCAGCACAGGTCGACCGCCGGCAGGTCCGGCAGCCAGGTCGCCACGCCGGCGGCGGCGAGCCGGTCCGCGCCCGCGGTCAGGGCGGGCAGCTCCTCGGCCACGGTCGCCATCAGCGCGTCGGCGCCGTGCACGGCGGCGGCGAGCAGGAGGGCGTCCAGGAAGTCGGCCGAGTCGGCGCGGGGGACGACGAGGCCGACGTCCGCGAGCGCGAGACCGGCCGCGGCCGGGTCGGCGTCGACGGCGACGACCCGCTCGCCGAGGGCGAGCAGCCGGCGCACCACCGCGATCCCGGCGGGGCCGCCGGCGCCGGTGACCAGGACGGCGGGCCGGCCGGGCCGGGTGGAGGGCAGCGGCGCCGGGGGAAGAGGCGGCGACAGGGTCATCGGGGGTCCTCGGATCTCGGACGGGTGGGGACGGAGGGGTCGGTCGGCACGGGACCGGCCGCGACCGCCGCGGCGAGCGCGGCGAAGCGCCGGGCGAGGTCCTCGGGCGGGTCGGCCGCCGGCGCCGGCCGGTGGAACAGCCAGCCGCGGGCCCACAGGCGCAGCGCGGAGACCCGGTCGTTGACGACGGGCTCCCACTGACGGGCGGCGACCGCCTCGGCCAGGGCGTCGAGGACCCGCGGCTCCTGCTCGTACGTGGCGACCGCGAGCAGCGTCGCGGTGTGCACGCCCAGCCCGGCACCGGCCAGCGCCCGCACCCGGGTCACCCGCTCCACGGCGGGCAGGTGGCCGATCCGGTAGTCGATCCGGCCGGCCTCGCGGCGGGCGCCCAGCCGGCGGGAGACCCACCGGGGCAGCAGGTAGCGGTGCACCAGGCCGGTCAGCGTGCGGCGCCGGCGACCGGGGGAGACGTCGTCCAGCTCGGGCAGCCGGTAGCCCAGGCCGGGCCGGGCCCAGCTGCTCGGGCGGCGGGCGGTGTGGTGGCCGGCGACGTCCTGCTCGGCGCGCTCGGCCGCCGGCAGCGTGAGGCAGACCATGAGCAGGAAGCCGGCCAGGGTGGAGGCGAACGTCCAGATCGTCCCGGCCCAGTCGTGGAAGAGGACCAGCGCGCCGTGCCCCCACCAGAGGCCGGCGAGCGTGGAGACGGTCAGCCGGAGGTCGTTGAGGACGACGACGCCGACGACCGCGGCGGCGAGGCCCGCGAGCGCGTGCAGCCGGCGGCTGCGCAGCACGGTGAGGGTGAGCGCGGTCAGGCCGAACACCGACAGCACGGCCGAGCAGGAGGCGGTGACCTCGGCGTTGAGCAGCTCGCCGTCCGCCCGGAAGATCAGGATCCGGCCGGGCAGCGCGTCGGACACCTGGTCGACGCCGGCGAGGCGCAGCGCGCCGACGACCCACCGCGCCTCGTTCTCCTGGAACCACGGGGCGGTCAGCGTGTAGCCGGCGACGCAGACGGCCGCGGCCGCGATCAGCTCCACGAGCACCGACAGCCGCCGCCGGCCGCCCCCGGTGCCCCACGGCAGCCGCCGTCCCCGCCGGTGCCGGCCGCTCACCGGGCGCCTGCCGACTGCGTCGCGGCCGGGACGACCGTCGAGGTGGAACCCGAGCGGGTGGTCTTCACCCAGGTATAGGGCCGGCCCAGCATCCCGTCCAGGTAGGCGCGGGTGGTGACCCAGATCGACAGCGCGAAGGCGGGCAGGAACCCGAGCAGGGACCAGGCCGCCCGGCGCTCCACCCGGCCGACGAGCAGGCCGACCGACAGCTCGGCGAGCGGGCCGACGAACAGCAGCATGGACAGCGGCAGCAGCCCGACGATCGGGCGGTCCCCGATGTCGAAGGCCCGCAGCACGCTCAGCAGCACGCCGACGCCGGTGAGGACGGGGACGTGGTAGCCGAGCAGGAACATCAGCGACTCGCCCTTCTCGACCAGCGAGAGGTGCGGCGAGCGCAGGATCGGCTTCCAGTAGTCACGGAAGCACTTCTGGTGCCCCCGGGCCCAGCGGTAGCGCTGCTTCCAGAACCGCTGCGCGCTGATGACCGCTTCCTCGTAGTCGACGGCGGAGACGTCGTAGCGCACCCGCTGACCGCGCAGCAGCACCCGGAGCGTGAGGTCGGTGTCCTCGGTGACCGTCTGCGGGTTCCACCCGCCCAGCGCCCGCAGCGTGGACATGCGCACCGCGCAGTTGGCGCCGCCGTACGCGGGCAGCTCGAACATGGCCTGCCGGCCGTACTCGTTGACCAGGTAGCCGGAGAGGAAGTCCACGAAGACCGTCGTGGCCATGGTGGATTCCTCGCCGTTGCGGATGATGCAGCGGCCCATCACGGCGCCGACCTGCGGATCGCGGAAGTGCCGCACCAGGCGGCGCAGCACGTACGGGTCCGGCTCGTGGTCGGCGTCGAAGACGAGGACGATCTCGGCGTCCACGCCGGCGAGGGCGTCGTTCAGCGCGCCCGACTTCCCGCCGCCCGCGCCGGGCCGGCGGTGCAGGACCCGCAGCCGCGGGTCGGCCGCCGCCCGGCGGTCCAGGATCTCGCCGGTGCGGTCGTCGGAGCCGTCGTCGACCACGACGATCGTGAGCTTGTCCGCGGGGTAGTCCAGCGCCAGCAGCGCCGTCACCATCCCGTCGACGACGAGCTCCTCGTTCTTGCAGCCCACGAAGACCGCGACGGGCGGCGCGTAGCCGGTCAGGTCGACGTCGGCGGCCAGCAGGTCCGACCCGGCCCAGCGCGCGGCGCAGACGGCGAAGGCGAGGTGGCGGAAGAAGTACAGCGCGAAGACGACGTTGAGCGCGCCGGCCAGGAAGCCGAGGACCGGGTCCACGCCGAACGCCAGGAAGCAGCCGCCGAGGGCGGCCGCGTACCCGAGCAGCGCGAGCCGGTGACCGTCGGGGCGGTCCCCGTGGCCGGATGCCACATCCGGCGCCGGCATCACGGGGAGACCGCGAGCAGCCTCGGCATCGCCGTCCCACCTCCCCGCCGTCGCGCGCGGTGGCGCAGCGGTCCTGCGTCACCTGACCGGGTGATCGGCAGGAAGGCGGTCGAGCTGAAGAGGAGGCGGCGACGAGTTGTCCCCGTGGTGCCCCCGGCAGGATTCGAACCTGCGGCCTACCGCTTAGGAGGCGGTTGCTCTATCCCCTGAGCTACGAGGGCGTCGGCGGGTGGGACCCGACGCCGGACGCCGCAGAGGTTAGCCGGTCGCCGTTGCCCGACCGCGGCGCCGTCCTCCCCGGAAGAGGTCCGGGCGAACTACCGTCGGCGGCGTGCTGGTGCAGCTGGCGCTCGTCGCGCTGGTCATCGGCCTGCTCGGGCTCGGGATCTGGGCGGCCTGGCGGGTGCTGCAGCCCGGCGTCCTCGGCGGCCAGACCCCGCGGCTGCCGGCCCGGGACCGGGCGTGGCTGGCCGACGAGATCGCCCGCGCCCGCTGGGCGGCCGCCCACGACGAGGTCGACGGCACGACCCGGATCCTGCTGCGCCGCAGCTACACCGGCCTCGACGGGCGTCCCGCCGTCCTGGAGGAGCGGGTGTTCGACACGTTCCCGGCGACCGACCCCGCCTGGGAGGCGCGGTTCACCGAGGCGATGTCGAACGCGCGGTTCCGGTGCTCCTACCTCAACGCCGAGGAGTCACGCTGACCGCCGGGTCGCCACGGGCGTGACGCCGGCGGGCGTCTGGACGGCACGGGCGGCGGCCTCCTGGACCAGCCGCACGATCGTCCGGGGCCGGTCGGACTGCGGGGCGTGGCCGGCGGCGAGCAGCGGACGGAACCGCGACCCCGGGATCAGCGGGAGGTAGCGGACGGTCTGCCCGGAGGCGACCCAGTCCGCCGCGCCCTGCACGAGCGTGACCGGGCAGTCGATGCGGTCCAGGCCGCGCGGGACGTCGAGCATCAGCCCGTAGAAGAGGGTGCGCCAGTAGTCACGCGTGTCGGCGAAGCCCTCGCGCGCGCCGATCGCCTCCTCGCGGCTGGTGCTCCAGGGCCGTGCCTTCAGCGGCGCGAGCAGCGCCATCCGGCCGAGCGCCGACCGGGACAGCGGCTGGATCAGCGGGGCGGCCGTCCGCATCACGACGCGGGCCAGCGCCATGCCGCCGCCCTGGTAGACGCGCTCCGGCGGGACGTTGAGGCCGGACGGCGCGATCGCCACAACCGAGCGCGCGCGGCCGCGCACCGCGAGTTCGAGGGCGATGCGAGCGCCGAGCGAGTTGCCCAGCACGTGCACGGTGCCGACGTTCTCCGCGTCGAGGGTGCGCTCGACCGCGTCCGCGAGCGCGGCGACCGTGGGCCGCTCGTCGAGGTGCCGCGAGTGCCCGGACCCGGGCAGGTCCATCGCGAGGACGTCGAAGTGCTGCCGGAGCAGGGGGACGACGGCGGCGAAGTCGCGGCGGGAGCTGCCCATGCCGTGCAGGAGCAGCAGGGGCTGGCCGGAGCCGGAGCGGTCGACGTACAGGGGCGCGGGGAGGGCAAGAACAGACATTGCTCTCGTGACTACCCCGCCGCCGTCCTGCCGAGCGGTGAGCTTGCCCACTCCCTGCCAGGGTGGCGTCGTGGCGGAGCTGCGCGCGGTGGTGTTCGACGTCTTCGGCACGCTCGTCGACTGGCGGTCGAGCGTGCTCGCCGAGGCGGCGGGCACCGGTGCCGCCGCCGACTGGGCCGCCGTGGTCGACGACTGGCGGCGGGCCTATCCGCCGGCGCTGGCGCGGGCCCGGCGCGAGCCGGTGTGGCGGGACCTCGACGTGCTGCAGCGGGAGACCCTGGACGACGTCCTGGCCCGGCACGGTGTGGACCTCCCGCCCGCCGAGCGCGAGCGGCTGGTGCAGGCCTGGCGGCGGCTGCGGCCGTGGCCGGACACCGCGCCGGGGCTGGAGCGGCTCCGCACGCGGCTGGCCACGGCGACGCTCTCGAACGGGCACGTGGCGCTGCTCGTGGACCTGCTGCGGTTCGGCGGCTGGCGGGTGGACGCCGTGCTCTCCGCCGAGCTGGCCGAGAGCTACAAGCCCGACCCGCGGGTCTACCGGCGGGCGGCGCAGCTGCTCGGCTGCGCCCCGGAGGAGGTCGGCATGGGCGCCGCGCACGCCGACGACCTGCGCGCGGCGGCCGAGGTGGGGCTGCGCCCGCTGTTCGTGCGCCGTCCGGACGAGTGGGGCACCGGCGTCGCCGAGGAGCCGCCGGAGCTGCCCGGTCTCGTCGTCGCCGACTCGCTCGAGGACCTCGCCGCGCAACTCGGCTGCTGAACCCGGGGGCGGCGCTGCCCGGGCCGCGCCTCCGTGGCCACCCGCGCGCGGGTGGCCACGGAGCCGTGCGACGACTGGTCGCCCCGGCGCACACCGTGGTGAGCCCCGGGCAGGATGGACGGCATGAGCGAGGTCGTCGCCACCGCCGAGCACGTCGTCCGCGCGCCGGCCGACCGGGTCCGGGCCGCACTGACCGACTACGAGGGCGCCCGCCGCCGGGCCATGCCCGAGCAGTTCAGCGACTACCGGGTGGAGGCCGGCGGCACCGGCGCGGGCACCCGCGTGCGCTGGCGCTTCGCGGCCACCTCCAAACGGGTCCGCGACCAGCTGGTCGAGGTCACCGAGCCCGACGCCGACACGGTGGTCGAGCGCGACGTGAACTCCTCGATGGTGACCACCTGGACGCTCCGTCCCGCCGACGCGGGGGTGACCACCGTCCGGGCGCGGACCACCTGGAACGGGGCGAGCGGGATCGGCGGGTTCTTCGAGCGCACCTTCGCGCCGAAGGGGCTGCGCCGGGTGTACGGCGAGCTGCTCACCCGACTGGAGCGCGAGCTGGCGTGAGCTCCCGGCACGCCGGCCGCCGGCGAGGCACCATGGCGGGGTGACCGCCGCGCCGACCGCCCTCCCGAGCAGCGGCGAGGGAGCCGTCCCGGCGCAGTCCCTGGACGATCTGGCCGCGCTGGTCGCCGACGGTGACGTCGTCGTCCTCTCGGGCGCGGGGTTGTCGACCGACTCGGGGATCCCGGACTACCGGGGGGCCACCGGCTCGCTGCGCCGGCACACGCCGATGACGTACCAGACCTTCACCCGCGGTCCCCGCGGCCGGCACCGCTACTGGGCGCGCAGCTTCGTCGGGTGGCGGCAGATCAGGAGCGCCCGGCCCAACGCCGGGCACCGCGCGGTCGCCGAGCTGCAGCACGCGGGGCTGGTCTCCGGCGTCATCACCCAGAACGTCGACGGGCTGCACCAGGCCGCGGGCGCCCGCGGCGTGGTCGAGCTGCACGGCGGGCTGGACCGCACGATCTGCCTGGCCTGCGGCCACGTCGCGAGCCGAGCTGCCCTCGACGAGCGGCTGCGCGCGGCCAACCCGGACTTCGGGCCGCGCACCGACGAGATCAACCCCGACGGCGACGCCGAGCTGCCCGACGAGGTGCTCGACGGCTTCGTGATGGTCGACTGCCTCGCCTGCGGCTCCGGGCCGCTCAAGCCCGACGTCGTCTTCTTCGGCGAGACGGTCCCGCGCGGCCGGGTCGACGGCTGCTTCCGGCTGGTGGACGACGCCGCCTGCCTGCTCGTCCTCGGCTCCTCGCTGACCGTCATGAGCGGCTACCGGTTCGTGCTGCACGCGGCGAAGCAGGGGATCCCGGTCGCGATCGTCAACGTCGGCCCCACCCGCGGGGACGCCAAGGCCGAGGTGCGCCTCGATGCGCCGCTGGGGGACGTCCTGCCCGCTCTCGCCCGGCAGGTGGCGGCCGCGGCCTGATCGACCGGCGGCCCCGGGCGGGCTCGGCGAGGATGGTCGCCGATGCAGACCTTCGTCCCCGTCGCCGACTTCGAGGAGAGCGCCCGGCTGCTCGACTCGCCGCGCCTCGGCAAGCAGCGCGTCGAGACCCTCCAGATCCTGCGCGCCCTCGAGCTGCCCGACTACGGCTGGGCGTCGCACCCGGCCGTGCGCATGTGGCGTGGCCGGACGCCCGCGCTGGTCGCCTACGGCCTGGCGATGGTCAGGGTCTGGCGCGAGCGCGGCTTCGCCGACAGCACCGCGACGCCGATCGCCGAGTTCGCGCCCGAGGTGGACGGCCGCTCGCAGGCCGAGCTGGCCGAGGCAGGGTTGCTGCCGTCCTGGGTCGGCGACGAGGCGCTGCACCGGTCGCACCGGTCGAACCTGCTGGCCAAGGACCCGGAGTTCTACCGGGCGCGCTTCGCCGAGCTGTTCGGACCGGAACCCGACGACCTGCCCTACGTCTGGCCGGAGCCGGACGACGTCCCCGCGGCACCCGAGCCGGACGGCGTGCGGGTGTGGGTGGTGCGCCCGCGCGCGCACGGCGAGCTGGGCGCCTGCCTGGCCGCCGGCGTCGTCGGCCTGGGCACCCAGTCGGGTGTGGACATCGACGCGACCGGGCTGTCCCCGGCCGAGCTGCGCGCCCTCGCGAAGGAGCTCTCCGGACGCCGGCCGGCCAAGGACCTGCGCCAGCTCTCGGCGTTCCTCGACGAGATGCGCCCCGGTGATCCCGTCGCCGTGCCGATCGAGCACGGCGCCGGGTTGCTGCTCGGCGAGGTGGTCGGCGACTACCTGTTCCAGGGCCGGGAGCTGCTGCCGCACCGCCGGCCGGCCCGCTGGGACCGCGTCGTGCCGCGCTCCGCCGCCCGGCCCCGCGCGACGTTGCAGGACCCGCGGGCGCTGTTCACCGTCGTCCTCGACCCGGCGCACCTGCCCGGCCGCGGCGGATAAACCGGGTGCCGCGTCCCGGCGTTGTTTGGCAGCGTCTCCGCGTGGTCACGCCGTCGGTTCTCACCCGCCAGTCCGCCGACTTCCCCCGCTGGTACCAGGACGTCGTCGCCAAGGCCGAGCTGGCCGAGAACGGCCCGGTGCGCGGGACGATGGTGATCCGGCCGTACGGATACGCGATCTGGGAGCGCATCCAGGCGGAGGTCGACGCGCGCATCAAGGCCGCGGGCGCCCGCAACTGCTACTTCCCGATGCTCATCCCCGAGCCCTACCTGCGACGCGAGGCCGAGCACGTCGAGGGCTTCAGCCCCGAGCTGGCCGTGGTCACCCACGCCGGCGGCCGGGAACTCGAGGTCCCCGCCGTCGTCCGGCCGACCAGCGAGACGGTCATCGGCGAGTACATGGGCAGGTGGGTGCAGAGCCACCGGGATCTGCCGCTGCTGCTCAACCAGTGGGCCAACGTGGTCCGGTGGGAGCTGAGGCCGCGGATCTTCCTGCGCACGACCGAGTTCCTGTGGCAGGAAGGGCACACGGCCCACGCCACCGAGGCCGGGGCCCGGGCGTACGCGCGCCGGATCCTGGACGAGGTCTACGCGTCCGTGCTGCAGGACGTCCTGGCCATCCCGGTCGTCGCGGGCCGCAAGACGCGCAAGGAGCGCTTCGCCGGTGCGGTCAACACGCTGACCTGCGAGGCGATGATGCGCGACGGCAAGGCCCTGCAGATGGGCACGAGCCACGAGCTCGGGCAGAACTTCGCCCGGGCCTTCGACATCGACTTCCTCGCCGCCGACGGCGAGCGCCGGCACGCGTGGACGACGTCGTGGGGTTCGTCGACCCGCATGGTCGGGGGCCTGATCATGGGCCACGGGGACGACGCCGGGCTCCGCCTGCCACCCCGGCTCGCGCCGGTCCAGGTGGTGGTCGTGGTCGCGCGAGCGGGCGACGGCGTGGTCGAGGCGGCGCGGTCGGTGGTCGAGGGCCTGCGTGCGCGCGGGGTGCGGGTCGAGTTGGACGACCGCGCGGAGGTCTCCTTCGGACGGCGAGCCGTCGACTGGGAGCTCAAGGGCGTGCCGGTGCGAGTGGACCTCGGCCCGCGCGACGTCGCCGACGGCCGGGCGAGCGTGGTGCGCCGGATCGCAGGCACCCGGGCGCCGGTGGCCCTGACCGGTGTCGTCGACGAGGTCGTCGCGGCGCTGGACGAGGACCAGACGCGCCTGTTCGAGGAGGCGCGGGCCCGGCTGGCCGACGGGACGGTCGACGTCCGGACGCCCGACGACGCCCTGGCCGCCGGGCAGGAGGGCTGGGCGCGCGTGGAGTGGGCGCGGCTGGGGCCCGACGGCGAGGCGCGGCTGGCCGAGCACGGCGTCACCGTCCGCTGCCTCGTCCTGCCCGACGGCGGCCCGCCGGCGGACGACGACACCCCCGGCGCCCTCGCCGTCGTCGCCCGCGCCTACTGAGCCGACTGCGGCAGCGGCACGTTCTGCAGCCGCACCTGGCCGCGGGCGACGATCTTGCCGTCGTCCGCGCGGGTCAGCGTCACCAGCCACAGCTGCAGGGTCCGGCCCTGCTGGATCGGCTCGGCGAGCACGTCGACCCGCGCCGCGGTGACCGGGCGGAGGAAGTCCGTCTGGTTGTTGACCCCGACCGCGAACTGGCCGCGGTCGGCCACCGCCGCGCTGGCGCCGATGGACGCCGCCGACTCGATGACCGTGCAGTAGACGCCGCCGTGCACGACGCCCCACGGCGTCTGCTGGTCGGGGCCGAGGTCGACGTGGCCGTCGACGCGCGAGCCGGTGAACTCGGTGACCACGAACCCGGAGGCGGCGACGAACCGGCTGGCCGAGGCGAGGTCGGGGGAGGGGAGGTCCATGGTCACGCCGCGTCCCACACCAGGCAGAACGGGTGCCCGACCGGGTCGGCGTAGACGCGGAAGTCGCCGCCCTCGCCGGGCAGCCGCTTCGCGCCGAGCGCGAGCGCCTTCGGCTCGGCCTCGTCGATGTCCCGGACGTAGACGTCGAGGTGGAACTGCTGCGGACGGTCGGGATCGGGCCAGTCCGGCGGCTGCAGGTCCGGCGCCTGCTGGAAGGCCAGCCGGTGTCCGGCGCCCGTGACGACCACCCAGTCGTCGCCGGGAGAGCCGTTGACCTCCATGCCGAGCAGCTCGGCGTAGAAGGTGGCGAGCGCGTGGGCGTCCGGTGCGTCGATGACGACGGAGTGCAGCTGGCCGATCATGCCCCCATCCTGACCACACGGAGGCCGGGCGCGACAGCCGGATCCCGGCCGCGCGGCGCAGCGTTCCGGCCACCCCGCCTGCGGCGACGCGCCGGCGTGCCGCACGATCGGGGCATGCGCTCCGCCCGCCGACCCGTCGCCGCCCGATGACCGCGCCCCGGCTCGGCTCGCTGTCCTGGCGCCCGGCCGCCGACCACCCCGAGCTGCTCGGCGCACCCGTCGCGGCGGCCCTGCCCTCACTGCCGGGCCCGGCGTGGGTTGCCGAGATCGACGACGAGCTCGCCGACACCGCGGCCTTCATGGACGCCTACGGCGTGCCTCCCACCGCCTCGGCCAACTGCGTCGTGGTGGCCGCGCGCCGTTCCGGGCAGACCACCCTCGCCGCCTGCGTCGTGCTGGCGACCACACGGGCCGACGTCAACGGGCTGGTGCGTCGGCACCTGGACGCCCGCAAGGCCTCGTTCGCCCCCCAGGACGTCGCCGTCGCCGAGAGCGGCATGGCGTACGGCGGCATCACGCCGATCGGGTTGCCGGAGAGCTGGCCGGTGCTGGTCGACGCCGCCGTGGCCGGCGCGGAGCTGGTCGTGATCGGCTCGGGCACCCGCGGCAGCAAGCTCGCCGTCCCCGGTGCGCTGCTCGCCCGGCTCCCCGGCGCCCAGGTGCTGGAGGGGCTCGGCCAGCCGGTGGAGCAGCGGCCGGCGGCACCCGCGCGGCCTGCACCGGAGCGGGCGCCGGACGACAGCGACCTCGGCTGGGGCGAGCGCCCGGACGACGCCCGCGACGACGACCGCCGCTATCTCGAGAACCGGCCGCCGCACTGGGGCAGCGACTGACCGCCGCTCAGAGCTGACCGGGGAGGGGCGTCGTCCCCGGCCCGGAGGGCGTGGCCCCGGGGACGGCGCCCTGCTGGGCGCGGAGCAGGTCGCGGATCTCGACGAGCAACTCCACCTGCGTGGGCACGGTGGGACCCGGCTCCTCTCCGCGGTGCCGGCGCTCCAGCAGCTTCTTCATGGGCAGCACCACGACGAAGTAGACGACCGCCGCGGTCAGCACGAAGCTGATCACCTGGCTGGCGAACGCGCCCCAGGTGAAGTGCTGGCCGTTGACCTCCAGTTCGCCGCCGAGCTCGCCGCCACCTCCGGCCAGCCCGATCAGCGGGGTCAGGAAGGAGTCCGCGAAGGAGTCGACGACGGCGGTGAAGGCCGCGCCGATGACGACCGCGACCGCGAGGTCGACGACGTTGCCGCGGAGCAGGAAGTCCTTGAAGCCTCTGAACACCCGGTCATCCAGCCACATACGGGCGGCCCCGGCCAGGCAACGGGCCGGTCAGGGCGGTGGCAGGCTCACCGTCAGCGTCGAGGTGGTGGCGACCGCGGCCAGCCGGGCGGCCGTCGCGGCGTCCACGGCGAGTACGAGCAGGCCCGCGTCGTCGCCCGCGGCCGCCGGGTCCGCCGGCGGGCCGGGCGCGGCCAGGACCAGCGCCCGGGCGGCCACCGTCTCGGCGCGCTCCGCGTCGGGCGCGGTCGCGAGCACGTCGACCCGGTCGCCGGTGCGGAGCAGCCCGGTGACCGCGAGGTCGGCCAGCCGGACGGGTGCGGCCACCTGGCCTTCCGGCAGGCCCGCGGTGAGCCCCGGCCCGACGAGCCGCACGTCGGTCAGCGGCTCGCCGGCGCGCACGCTCCCGGCCAGCCGCCGGCCCACGAGCTCGCCGGGATCCGCCACGGTGCCCGAGGGTGCGGCTCCGGCCGGCAGCCGCGCCTCGGCGACATCAGCGGGGACCAGCACGGTGCCGGCCGGGAGGTCGACGGCGGCGACGGTGACCGCGACGGTGACAGGCCCGGCGACGGCGGCCGGCGCCGGCGAGCGCAGTGCGAGCAGCAGCGCGCCGGCCGCGAGCAGCGCCGCGAGGGCACGCCGCAGCGTGTGGACGGGGGAGCGGGGGCGGCGGAAGCGCAGCACTCCCACAGCGTGCTCATCCCACGGGCGGGGAGGAGGCGGCCGGCGCCACTTGTGGAACCGGCCCCCCGCTGTGGACAGCGAGGGGCCGGTACCGGTCGATCGGGAGCAGGGTCAGCCGGCGGCGGCCTTCGCCGCGCTGCCCGACGTCGAGGAGGACGACGACGACTTCGAGGAGTCCGAGGACCCGCCGGACGAGGAGCCGTTCGACGAGCCGCTCGAGGACGAGGAGCCGTTGCTCGCCGACGCCCCGGCGCGGCTGTCGGTCCGGTAGAAGCCGGAGCCCTTGAACACCACGCCCACGGAGCCGTAGACCTTCCGAACGGGGCTGCTGCAGCTCGGGCACTCGCTGGCCGGCTCGTCGGTGAACGACTGCACGAGCTCGAACTCGTGCTTGCCGTCGGGGTTGGTGCAGACGTACTGGTACGTGGGCACGGCGGTTGCGCTCCTCGTCGGGTGAGCCTGGTTGGCACTCGTCCCTGTCGAGTGCCAATGATGCGCCCTCACCGTGCACTTCGTCCACGCCTGTCGGTGAGTGTCAGCGGTGCGGACTCGTGAGGGTGACGTGTGCGGCGGATCAGGTCCGTCGGGAGGTGAACGCCTTGCTGCCGGTGCGGCATTCCGGCCGCGCGCACGGGTTCGCGGCATGCCCCGACCGGGTGGCTCTGTGCCGTCCGCAGAAGCCGCAGGTCTCGGTGGCCTTTCCTACGGTGGGCGCCGTGTGCCCCCCTGCCCGCCGACCTGCGACCCAGCCCGCCGCCGGGTGGCCGGCCGCCCCGCCGCTGCCGGGCGTCGCGGAGCCGGTCGCGTGACCCCGCCGGCGGGCGAGATCGACTGGTCCGGGGCCGAACGCGCTGAACGTCGGCGTGACCTGCTGGTGATACCTCCCACGTGATCCCGCCGCTCCGCGACAACACGTCTGCCGCCTACCGGATCCAGGCAGCGCTGCGACGGCACGTCGACCCCGGCCCGGAACTGCGGACGAGAGCCGACCGGCAGGCGCGCTACTTGGCCGCAACCGCGTGACTCGGCTGGGCAGCGCTCTTGTGTCCGCTCGGCTTTCTCCTCGCCGGCCAGTGGGACCGGCCGGTGAGCGCATCTGTGGGAGCGATTCTCATGATCGGCGCGACCGTCGGCTGGGTGCGCTGGTGGCGAAGTCGACGTGTGACCGCCCAGCGCTGGCTGGCCGATCCGCCCGGGCCGGAGCGGGAGCCGCCGCCACCGACGACGGCCGAGCGCTGGATGACCGGCCGCCGGGTCGCGGTCGTCGTCGGCTCGCTCGTCGTCCCGGGCCTGGCCCTCGTGCTCGTCGGGGCGTTGATCGGGAGGTCCTGAGCCCGACGCGTCACACCGGGCTCCGCGAGGAGGCCATGCTTTCCGGAGGGCGTCGGTCAGCCCCCGGACCTTCGCTCGGCCATCGGAGACGACCGCCGGCGAGCACGTCCCGTGCGGATCCGGGCCGGGTACCGCAGCATCGGTGCGGTGACCTCCGCCGCCCGCTCCCTGCTCGACCGCGTGCATCGCGTGGTCGAGCACGCCCGGGAGGTCACTGACCACCCGGTGCTCGAGGCGGTAGCCCGCGTCGGGCTGGTCGCCTACGGCGTCATGCACCTGCTCATCGGCTGGCTGGCCCTGCAGCTGGCGCGGGGCACCGACCGGACCGACGCCGACCAGACCGGTGCCCTGCAGACGGTCGCGGACTCACCCGGCGGGCTGGTGCTCTTGTGGGTCATCGGCCTGGGGATGCTGGCGCTGGCCCTCTGGCAGGCCGGCGAGGTGCTGCTGTGGTGGCGCGGTCTGTTCGACCGGGCCCACCGCAGGCGGACCGCGTTCGTCTGCGGCAAGTGCCTGGCGAAGGCCGCCGTGTACGCCGTCCTCGGGGTCACCGCGCTGCTCTTCGCCGTGGGGCTCGACTACGAGGCCGACGAGCGGCTGCGGACGCTCACCGGGCGGACGCTGCAGATCCCCGGCGGGACGGCGCTGGTGGTGGTCGTCGCCGTCGCGGTGGTCGCCGTCGGCCTCTACAGCGTGGTCCGCGGGCTCACCGGCGGGTTCATGAAGGACATCGACCTGCCGACCGCGCCCGACCGCGTCGAGCCGTGGATCGAGACGGCCGGGCGGGTCGGCTACGCCGCGAAGGGCATCGCCTTCGGCCTGGTCGGCGTGCTGCTGTGGCAGGCCGCCGCGTCGGCCGACGTCTCCACCGCGACCGGCCTGGACGGCGCGATGACCGCGATCGCCGACGCGCGGGGCGGGCCGTGGCTGCTCGCCGGGGTGGCCGTCGGGTTCGCCGCGTTCGGCGGGTACGCGCTGGCGCGTGCCCGCTATCCCGACCGCGACCCGTCGTCCTGAGCCTGGAGCCGGACGTGCTTGGTGGACCAATGCTTGGGCTGCCACGGGTCCTACGCTGGAGTCGTGACGACCGGTGAGACGCCCGCGCAGCCCGTCGGGTCCGACGACATGCTGGCCCTGGAGCGGCAGGTGTGCTTCGCCCTCTCCGTGGCCGCCCGTAACGTGGTCGCGGTCTACCGGCCCGTGCTCGAGCCGCTGGGGCTGACCCATCCTCAGTACCTGGTCATGCTCGCGCTGTGGCAGCACGGGCCGCTCTCGGTCAAGGACCTCTCCGGCCTGCTGCAGCTCGACCCCGGCACGCTCTCGCCGCTGCTCAAGCGGCTCGAGGCGGGCGGCCTGCTGCGGCGGGAGCGGGATCCGAAGGACCAGCGCAACCTCGCGCTCGCCTTGACCGACAAGGGCAGGGCGCTGCGCGCGCAGGCCGAGCAGATCCCCGCCGGCATCGTCGAGCGGCTGGGCATGCCGGTGGAGGAGCTGATCGCACTGCAGGGGGCGCTCACCCGCGTGATCAGCGCCTCGCAGCGGGCGCTGGCCGCCCCGGCCGGAACCACCGAGGCGACCGTCGCCTGAGATGTGAACCCGCTGACAGTTGGTCCCCCAATCCTTGGTACGCCTAGCGTTCTGGGAGACCATGGGGATGTGAGCCTCACGGACCAGGAGAGAGTCGTCATGGGGAAACCCGAAGCGCAGCCCGGCGTACCGGCCGAGCCGATCGTCCGTCCGGCTCCGCACCGCTGGCTCTGGTACGCCCTCGGCGGCCGGCTGCCCCGGCGCAACCGCGGCTGGGTTCTCTACGACACCACGACCGAGACCTGGGCGCTGCGGCACATCGCCCGGACCTTCGTGCAGATGTCGATCCCGATCGCGCTGGTGCTGACGCTGCTGCCCGCCGGCTGGGGCCTGCGCGCCGCCGCGGCCGGCGGCGGGATCTTCCTGGCGATGATCTACTCCCTGGCCTACATGACCGAGACCGCCGAGAACCGGGTCGTCAAGGCCGGCTACCCGGTGGGCACCGCCCAGGCGTACCGCGACCAGCGCGCCCTCGTGCGGCAGAAGCAGGAGAGCGAGCGCAAGCGGGCCGCGGCGGCCAAGCGCGCCGCCCGGTACCGCGAGCGCACCGGCCGCTGACCCGCCGACCGGCAGCGGGTTCGCCGCCCGGTCAGCAGGTGCGGCGTCCGGTCAGCCGGCCCAGCGCAGACCGAGCAGGACCGTGTCGTCCTTCCGCCCCTCGGCGGTGAGCGTGCGCAGCAGGTCGTCGAGCATCGGCTCCAGCGGCTCGTTCTCGCGTGCGGCTGCCGCGGAGCGCAGCCGCTCCAGGCCGGTGTCGATGTCCTCGCCGCTGCGCTCTACGGCGCCGTCGGTGAACGCCAGCAGCGTGGCCGGCTGCGGCACCTGCACGGTCGTGACGACCGGCGGGGAGGCGCTCGGCACGCCGATCGGCGTCGCGACCGCGCAGTCGAGCAACTCGGCCCCGCCGTCGCTGAGCAGCAGCGGGCCGAAGTGGCCGGCGGACACCAGACGCAGCCGGCCCGCACTCGCGTCGAGCTCACCGAGCAGCACGGTGGCGAACTGGTGGTCGGCGTGGACGTCGAGCAGGCCGCGCAGCCGGGTGAGCACGGTCTCGATGCAGTGGCCCTCGGCGAGGTAGGCGCGCACCGCGAACCGCAGCGCGGCCATCGTCGTCGCCGCGGGCAGGCCCCGGCCGGAGATGTCGCCGACGACGAACACGCAGCAGCCGGGCCGTCGCTCGATGACGTCGTACCAGTCGCCCCCCACCTCGAGCTCGTCGACGCCCGCGACGTAGCGGGCGGCGACGTCCACCCCGCACAGTTCCGGCACGGCGGGCAGCAGGGCGTGCTGCAGCGTCCCGGAGATGCCGCGCTGCTGGCGGTAGAGCCGCGCGTTCTCCTCGGCGAGCCGCTCTGCGACCGCCCGCCGGCGTGACACGAACTCGACCGTCGCGGCTCCTCCGACGGCCAGCGGGCAGCCGACACCGAGCACGATCCACGGCAGGGCGCTCGACAGCGTGCCGGCCAGAGGGGCGGGCGAGGCCGCGACGATGGTGACCGTGCTGGTGCCGAAGGGCACCGTCGTGCGCCGGGTGTCGCCGTCGATCGGCGTGGGCGCGGTCGCCTGGAGCAGCTGCCCCGGCTCCGTCGTCCGTCCCAGGTAGAGCGCGAGGTCCAGGCCGGCCACCGGAGAGTTCGGCGGCACCGCCATCCGCCGGCCCTCGGGCAGCGGTGTCTCCGCGTAGACGACGAGCTCGGTGTTGCCGTCGGCCGGCATCAGCGCGTAGGCCAGCCGATCCGGCTCGCCGGGCAGGATGCCCAGGATCACCAGTTCGCCGGTCGGCTCCAGGCCGGCCAGCGCGCCGGTCCCGTCGTCGGGCAGCCGTGGCTCGAGGCCCTGCACGGCCAGCTGCTCGGTCTCTCCGTCCGCGGTCCGCCACAGCGACAGCGACTGCCCGGTCTGCTCCAGCTCGCGGTCGGCGAAGCGGGCGAAGGCCGCCGGATTGGCGTGGGTGTTCACCGCGACCTGGGCGATGTCGGCGAGCTGGACCTCCAGGACCGCCGCCTGGTTGGTGACCAGCGTCCCGACCTGCGCCACCTGTCGGCTCAGCAGTCGCTGCTCGCTGTGCGTGGTGACCCGCCACGTCAAGAAGGTGAGGATCCCGGTGATCGCCAGCAGCAGCATGGCGGCGACGATGCTCACCTTACGTGGTCGGGTGGTCCACATAACGTTAGCGACTGTAACCTTCGTTTCGAGAAGCGGGGGGACCGTTGCCGGGGGCCGCACGGCGCGGCTCGATTCCGGACCGGTACCGGCTCCCACGCGGCGGGTGGGCACCGAAGGTGACGCCGCACCCCGCTGCGCGTGGTACCGCCCGGTACGGTCGGTGACGTGGCGCAGCGTTGGCTCGACGAGCAGCAGCAGCGCACGTGGCGGGCCTGGCTGACCGCCTCCGAGCTGCTGCCGCGGGTGCTCGACGCCCAGTTGCAGCGCGACGCGGGCCTGACCCACGCCGCCTACGTCGTCCTCGCGATGCTCTCGGAGGCACCCGGGCGCAGCCGCCGGATGAGCGACCTGGCGCGGCGGGCCAACCAGTCGCAGAGCCGGCTCTCGCACACCGTCGCCCGGCTCGAGGAGCGCGGCTGGGTGCGCCGGGAGCGCTCGGCCGAGGACGGCCGCGGCAACGTCGCGGTGCTCACCGATGCCGGGTGGGACGTCGTCCGCTCGGCGGCACCCGGGCACGTCGACGCCGTCCGGGCGGCGCTGTTCGACCCGCTCACCGCCGAGCAGACCCAGGCGCTCTGCGAGGTGCTCGAGACCGTGCTCGAACGGCTCGATCCCGACCACAGCCTGCGCGTCGAGCACGGCGGGGATCTGGAGGAGTAGGAGCGGCTCAGCGGCCGAGGTGGCGGTACCGGTGCAGCCGGCTGCGGAAGCGCTCGGTGTCGTCGCGGCCGAGCAGGCCGGCCAGCTCCTCGCCGAGCACCCGGCCCAGCCGGCCGCAGAACTCCGCCGGCTCGTCGGCGGCGTCCGGCCGTTCGGGGACGACGCGGTCCACGATGCGGGCCCGCCACAGGTCGGTGGCCCGCACACCCTGCTCCTGCGCCATCTGCCCGGCGTGGTCGACGTCGCGGTAGACGATCGCGGACGCGCCCTCCGGCGGCAGCGGGCCGAGCCAGCCGTTGGCGGCGGCCAGCACGCGGTCGGCCGGCACCAGGGCCAGCGCGCCGCCGCCGGTGCCCTGGCCGAGCAGCACCGCCAGCGTCGGTGCCTTGAGCATCACCAGGTCCTGCAGGCAGCGGGCGATCTCGCCGGCCATCCCGCCCTCCTCCGCCTCGCGGGAGAGGGCGGCGCCGGGAGTGTCGATCAGCGTGACCAGCGGCAGCCGCAGCTCCTCGGCCAGGTGCATGCCGCGCCGGGCCTCGCGCAGCGCCGCCGGGCCCAGCGGCGCCGTCAGCGACTGCCCGCGCCGGTCCTGCCCGAGCACCACGCACGGCGCGCCGCCGAAGCGGGCCAGCGCCAGCAGCAGCCCCGGGTCCTTCTCGCCGGCGCCGGTGCCCGACAGGCCGACGACGTCGGTCGCCGCCGTGCGCAGCAGCCGCCGCACCCCCGGGCGGTCCGGCCGGCGGGAGGCGGTGACCACGTCCCACGCGCTGCGGTGGTCCTCGGGGTCGTCGGCGTCGGTGCCGTCCTCCGGCCGCGGGCCCTCCGCGCCCCGCACGTCGAGGTGCCAGGTCTGCCGTGCGGCCAGCACGCGCAGCGCGCGGTCGGCGACGTCGGCGATCTCCTCGTGCGGGACGACGGCGTCGAGCAGCCCCCGCTCGGCCATGTGCTCGGCGGTCTGCACGCCCTCGGGGAACGGCTCGCCGTAGAGCGCCTCGTACACCCGCGCCCCCAGGAACCCGATCGACGCCCCCGGCTCGGCGATCGTCACGTGGCCGAGCGAGCCCCACGACGCCAGCACGCCGCCGAACGTCGGGTTGCGCAGGTAGACCAGGTACGGCAGGCCGGCCTGCTTGTGCCGGGCGATCGCGGCGGTGATGCCGACCATCTGGAGGAAGGCGACGGTGCCCTCCTGCATCCGTGTCCCGCCGGAGACCGGCGCGGCCAGCAGCGGCAGCCCCTCCTCGGTCGCCCGCTCGACCGCGGCGATCAGCCGCTCGGCGGCGTCCACGCCGATCGAGCCGGCGAGGAAGCCGAACTCGCCGGCGATCACCGCGACCCGGCGGCCCCGCAGCCGCCCCTCGCCGGTGACGATCGCCTCGTCCTGGTGGGTCCGCTCCGCCGCCTCGGCGAGGTCCTTCGCGTACTCCGGGTCGGTGTCCCGGCGCTGGATCGGGCTGTCCCACGAGGTCCACGACCCCGGGTCGAGCACCAGGTCCCGCAGTGCCCGGGCGTCGAGGCGGGCCGGGCGGGCCGTCGTCATGTGGCGTGCCCGTCCACGACGTCGTCCTGGTCCGGCTGGGGCACGCCGTCGGTCAGCCACGCCCGGATGGCCTCGTTCGAGGAGCCGAGCACCGGCGGGGGCAGGTGGTCGCGGCGGGTGGTCTCGCGCTCGCCGTCCGGACCCGGGGCGAAGAACCGCAGCGGGGGACCGGGGATCCGCAGCGGGCCCAGTGTCGCGTGCTCCACGTCGACGAGCAGGCCCTGGGACGCCGTCTGGTCCCAGGCGTAGACGTCGTCGATCGTGCGGACCTTGCCCGCCGGGATGCCGACCTTGTTGAGGCGGGCGAGCAGGTCCTCGGCCGCGATCGACGCGAAGGCACCCTCGAGCAGGTCGATCACCTTCTGCCGGTTGACCACGCGCTCACCGTTGCTGGCCATGCCCGGTGCCTCCGGGTCGAAGCCGAACTCGGCGCACAGCCGCCGCCACAGCGACTCGTTGGCGCAGGCCACCTGCACGCTGCCGTCGGCGCAGTGGAACAGCCCGTACGGCGCGATCGAGGGGTGGTGGTTGCCCTGCGCGCGGCCGACCTGGCCGGCCACCGTCCACGCCGTCCCGTGGAAGGCGTGCACGCCGACGATCGCCGCGAGCAGCGAGGTGCGCACCACCTGGCCGCGGCCGGTGCGCTCGCGCTCGAGCAGCGCGGCGAGCACGCCGTACGCGCCGTACATCCCGGCCAGCAGGTCGCCGATCGGCACGCCCACCCGCTGCGGGTCGTCGGGGCCGGGCCCGGTCACCGACATCAGCCCGCCCTCGCCCTGGGCGATCTGGTCGTAGCCGGCGCGGCCGCCCTCCGGCCCGTCGTGCCCGAAGCCGCTGATCGCCAGGGTCACCAGCCGCGGGTTCAGCTCGGCCAGCACGTCGGTGCCGAACCCGAGGCGCGCCAGCGTGCCCGGGCGGAAGTTCTCGAGCAGCACGTCGGCGCGGCGCAGCAGCTCGGTGAGCAGCGCCTTGTCGCCCTCGTCCTTGAGGTCGAGGGTGATCGACTCCTTGTTCCGGTTGGCCGACAGGAAGTACGTCGACTCGCGGTCCCCGCTCTCGGGCTGCACGAACGGCGGACCCCACCCGCGGGTGTCGTCCCCGGCGCCGGGGTTCTCCACCTTGATCACCCGCGCGCCGAGGTCGCCGAGCATCATCGCGGCGTGCGGGCCGGCGAGGGCGCGGGTGAGGTCGACGACGAGGACGCCGTCGAGCGGTCCGGACACGGGGGTCTCCGATCGTCTAGAGCCACCCGGGGACGACGAACACCAGCCAGGCCAGGAACGGCCCGACGGCGACGACGATCCCCGCGTAGGCCAGGATCTGCTTGTAGAAGCGGTCGCGGTCGACGTCCTGCGCGTTGGCCAGGACCAGCGCGCCGTTCGTCGAGAACGGGCTCACGTCGACGATGGTCGAGGCCACGGACAGGGCGACCACCACGCCCACGGCGCCGATGCTCCCCTCCTGGAGGAACGGCACCGCCAGCGCGATGGCGACCCCGATGATCGCCGTCGACGACGCGAAGGCCGACACCACCCCTCCGATGTAGCAGAGCAGCAGCGCGATCAGCAGCGGGACGCCCAGGCCGATCACCGCCTCGCCGACGTAGTCGATCGCGCCCGCCTCCTGCAGCACGAAGACGTAGGTCAGCACGCCCGCGATGAGCAGGACGGTGGACCAGCTGATCTGGCTGACCGCGCCCTTCTGCATCTTCGCCGAGAACATCGCGAGCACGACGGCCACGGTGATCGAGACGAGACCGATGTCGAGGTCGAACACCAGCGCGAGGACGGCGACGGCGACCAGGCCGACCAGCGTCAGGATCTGCTCCGGCGTGACCGGCCGCGGACGGAGGTGCTCCTCCCCGGCGTCGTCCCCGCCGACGCCCGGACCGGGCGGGGCCCCGTGGCCGCGCACGACGGGGTTGCCGTGCCCGTGCCCGGCGTGCACCTCCTCCTTCTCCTCCACGGCGACGGTCACCTTCCGGCCGATCAGCCGGCGGCCGCCGAGGACGAGGAACAGCACCACGGCGATCGCCAGGTTGAAGAACAGGCTGCCGAGGAAGACCGCGATCGAGGAGTCCGGCAGGCCCTCGGCGTCGGCGATCTCGTTCACCGTCACGCCGTAGACACTGATCGGCGAGAAGCCGCCGCCCTGCGCGCCGTGGATGACCATCATGCCCATGAGCAGCGGGTTGATCCCGTGCCGCGCGGCGAAGGTCAGCGCGATGGGCGCGATGATCGCCACTGCCGCGGGGGAGAGCGCGCCGATCGCGGTGAGCAGCGCGGTGACGAAGAACATGATCCACCGGATGGCGGCGATGTGGCCGCCGACCAGCCGCACGGCGCCCCGGACGAGCAGGTCGACGGTGCCGTTGTTCTGCGCGATGGCGAACAGGTAGGTGACGCCGATCAGCGTCACCACCAGCTCGGCGGGGAAGCCGCCGAGGATGTCGTCGGTGCTCATCCCCACCGACAGGGTGCCGATGAGGAATGCGGCGACGAACGCCAGGGCCCCCATGTTGATGGGCAGGAAGGTGGCGATCGCGAAGATCACGACGAGCCCGATGATGGTGACGATCTCGGGGGACACGGGCCCCTCCCACGACGTCGGGGGTGGATCAGTCCACTGTGTCAGCCACCCTGGGATACCGCCTGCCAGCCCCCGGAGGGGGTGACGACGGCGGTCACCCGGCGGTCGTGGGTCTCGGCGGGCAGCTCGTCGACCAGCTCGTCGTCGAAGACCACCGCCACCAGGACGGCGTCCGCGCGGGCGTGCACCAGCGCGCGGTCGTAGTAGCCGCCACCGCGGCCGAGCCGCACGCCGCCGCGGTCCACGGCCAGCGCCGGGACGACGACGACCTCCGCCGTCCCGATCGCGGTCGGGCCCAGCCGCGGGCCGACCGGTTCCAGCAGGCCGTAGCGCCCGGGCGCGAGCCGGCCGGTGTCCACCGCCCACGACAGCTCGTCGCCGTCGTTCGGTGTGATGGGCAGCAGCACGCGCGCGCCCAGCTGCGTGTACGCCGCCGGCAGCCGGCCGAACCCCGGCTCGATCTCGTCCGGAGCGAACGCGGCCATGGTGCGGGTGCCGGCGAGGCCGCGCAGCAGCGCCGCGCTGACCGCGGCCGCCGCGGCCGCGCGCTCGGCCGAGGTGCGGGCGCGACGGCGGGAGAGGAAGCGCTCGCGCAGCGCTGCCTTGGCACCGACCGGCTCGCCGTGAGTGATCACTTCGGAAGCCTAGTTAGGCTCCCTGCATGCCGACTGCCAGTTCCCGACCGACCCGCAAGGCGGTCATCCCGGTGGCCGGGTTGGGCACCCGCTTCCTGCCGGCGACCAAGGCCGTGCCCAAGGAGCTGCTGCCGGTGGTCGACCGCCCGGCGCTGCAGTACATCGTCGAGGAGGCCGCGCGCGCCGACCTGCGCGAGGTGCTCATGGTCACCGGCCGCAACAAGTCCGCGATCGAGGACTTCTTCGACCGGACGCCGGAGCTCGAGACGGCGCTGGAGAAGAAGGGCGACGCCGACCGGCTCTCCGCCGTCCACGCGTCCACCGACGTCGCCCAGGTGCACTTCGTGCGCCAGGGCGAGGCCAAGGGGCTCGGCCACGCGGTGCTGCAGGCCGCGGCGTTCGTCGGCGACGAGCCGTTCGCCGTCCTGCTGGGCGACGACCTGATCGACGCCCGCGACCACCTGCTCGAGCAGATGCTGGCCGTGCAGGCCGAGCACGGCGGCTCGGTGATCGCCCTGCTCGACGTCGGCCGGGAGAACATCGACAAGTACGGCGCCGTCGCCGTCGAGCCGAGCGGGCACACCGGCGAGGGCGACGAGGTCGTGCGGATCACCGGCCTGGTGGAGAAGCCACCGGTGGAGGAGGCGCCGAGCAGCCTGGCCATCATCGGCCGGTACGTGCTGGCCCCGGAGGTCTTCGAGGTGCTGCGGAACACCTCGCCCGGTCGCGGCGGGGAGATCCAGCTCACCGACGCGCTGGCCACGCTGGTCGACCGCGGCGAGCCGCTGCACGGGGTCGTCTTCAGCGGTCGGCGCTACGACACCGGCGACCGGCTGGACTACCTCAAGGCGGTCATCCGGCTGGCCACCGAGCGCGACGACCTGGGCCCGCCGCTGCGCGCGTGGCTGACCGAGTTCGTCGCCGACCTGCCCGCCGATGGCGCGTCGCCGGCCTGAGCGCGGGCGACAGGGGGCACCATCGAGCGCGTGGGCATGACGGACGACAGCACGAGCGGGGGGTTCGGGTCGCGGCGCGACACGTCGCAGATGGACCTGCGGCACGGCGTTGCTGTCCAGGAGGCCGTCCAGGATGCCGTCCGGGAGCCGGCGGCCGGGACGGTCCGCGACACCACGCAGATCGACCTCGAGCGCATGCCCTCGCCGCCACCCGCGCCGGCGACCCCGCAGGTGCCCACCGTCGAGCGGCACCTCGACGAGATCCTCGCCGCCGTGCCGGAGGTCGACCCCATCGAGCTCGCGGTGCTCGACGCGCAGGGCCTGCTCTGCGCCGAGGACGTGGTCAGCCAGCGCGCCCTGCCCGCCTTCGACCAGGCGGCCCTGGACGGCTACGCCGTCCGCGCGGAGGACGTCGCCGTCGCCACGCTCGAGGCGCCGGTGCAGCTGGCCGTCGTGGGGGAGACCGCCGCGGGCAGCGGTGCGCCCGTCTCCATCGGGCCCGGCCTGGCGCAGAAGGTGACGGCCGGGGCGATGCTGCCGGCCGGCGCCGACGTCGTCGTCCCGGCCGTGTGGACCGACCAGGGCGAGGTCCGGGTGGCAGTCCACGCCGCGCCGCCGTCGGGCAGCTACGTGCGCCGGGCGGGGGACGACGTCGCCGTGGGCGACTCCGCCGTGCAGATCGGCACGCCGATCGGGCCGGCGCAGATCAGCCTGCTGGCCGCGGTGGGCCGCGACCGGGTGCACGTGCGCCCGCGGCCGCGGATCACCGTCCTCTCCGCCGGGGCAGAGCTGGTCGACGTCGGCACCGACCCCGCCCCCGGGCAGGTCGTCGACGTGAACTCCTACGCGCTGGCCGCGGCCGCCCGCGACGCCGGCGCCGACGCCTACCGCGGCGGGATCCTGCCGACCGACCGGGACCGGCTCACCGAGCGGCTGGAGAGCGCGCTGCTGCGCAGCGACCTGGTGCTCGTCTCCGGCACCTTCGCCGGTGACGGATTCGACCTGGTGCCGCAGGTGCTCGCCGGGCTCGGCCCGACGACGTTCACCTCCATCGCGATGCACCCCGGGCCCGTGCAGGGCTTCGGTCGGCTCGGCCGCGACTCCGTCCCGGCGATCTGCGTGCCCGGCGACCCGGTGTCGGCGCTGGTGTCCTTCGAGGTGTTCGTGCGCCCGGCGATCCGGCTCATGCTCGGCAAGCGCCAGCTGTTCCGCCGCACCGTGCAGGCGATCTCGGCCCAGCAGCTGGTGTCGCCCCTGGGTTACCGCCAGTACCTGCACGGCACCGTGATGCGGCACCCCGACGGCGGCTACGTCGTCGAGCCGGTCGGCGACGGCAGCGAGGCGCAGCTCGCCCGGATGGCGCGGGCCAACTGCCTGATCGTCGTCGACGAGGACGTCACCGAGGTGGCCCCCGGCGGGCTGGTGACGGTCATGCCGCTGCTGCTCGGCGGCTGACCGAGGTCCCATGAGCGATCCGGTCGTGCACCCGGGGTGGCCGGCACGGCTGGCCTGGGGGCCGGTGGAGCTGCACCCGCTGCGCCGCCGGGACGCCGCGGAGTGGAGCCGGCTGCGGCTGGCCAACGAGGAGTGGCTGACGCCGTGGGAGCCGTCGGCCCCGCTGCCCTGGCGGCTGCGGCACACCCCGGCGGCCTACCGGGCGATGCGCCGCGCGGTGACCCGCCGCGCCCGCGCGGGGACCTCGCTGCCGTTCGCCATCGACGTGGAGGGCCGGCTGGCCGGCCAGGTGACGATCGACAACATCGTCCGTGGTGCGATGCGCTCGGGACACCTCGGCTACTGGATCGACCGCGCGGTGGCCGGGCGCGGCATGGCCTCCCTCGCCGTCGCGCTGGTCTGCGACCACGCGTTCGGGCCGGTCGGGCTGCACCGCCTGCAGGCCGACATCCGCCCCGAGAACGGTCCGAGCCGGCGGCTGGTGGAGCGGCTCGGGTTCTCCTGCGAGGGGCTGCTGCGCCGGTACCTGGACATCGACGGCGACTGGCGCGACCACCTCACCTACGCCCTGCTGGCCGAAGACGTGCCGGCCGGCGTGCTCGCCCGCTGGCGTGAGTCCCTACCACGCTGACCCCTCGCCGGCGGTGTCCTCTTGTCGACACGCCGCGCCGGTCGTCACACCAGTTCCAGAACTCGCACGCGACACTCCAGCGCGCCTCCCCGATTCGGGTGAATCCGCTGCCTAACCTGCGCCAAGCCGGTGACTCGTGTGACAGGTGGTGTTCTGGATGGGATCGGGCGCGCTTCTCGCCGCTCTGGTCGTGCTGTGGTTCGTCGTGCTGGTGCCGATGGTGGTGACCCGCGGTGATTCGCATGCCGACCGCGGCGAGCCGGCCTCGTCCGGGCGGACGCTGCAGCGGCGGCGGACGGCCAACCACGTCGTCTCGGCCGACACCGAGCGGGTGACGATCGACCGCGAGGCCCTGCGCACCAGCGGCGAGCTCAAGGTCGACGTGCACAAGCTGCGCCGGCGCGTGCTGGGCGGCCTCGTCCTCCTGGCCCTGCTGGCCCTCGCGGGAGCGTTCTTCCTCAGCTCCTGGGTGTGGCCGGCGCAGGGCCTGCTCGACCTGGCGGTCGTGGGTTACGTGCTGGTGCTCCGGAAGGCCGCCCGCCGAGAGCGCATGGCCGCCCGCCGCGCCGCCCGGACCGCGGCGCGCGAGGCCCGGCTGGCCGCGGCGGCCGACCGGCGGGCCGCCGCCGTCGCGGAGGCCGAGCACGCCACCGTCACCCCGGAGGCGCCGCCGCAGCTGCCGCACCCGAGCCTGCCGCTGGCCCCGGTGCACCCGCTGCGCCCCGGCCGCGTCGTCGCCGCGCGCACGGCCGCGCCGGCGGGCTGGCAGCACAGCGCCGTCGTCGGGCTGGACGACGACGACATCGGCTTCGCCGACATCGACGAGTACCGCCCCGCCCGGGTGGTCAACGGCTGATCCGACGCTCGGGCGCCGCCCCGGTGGCGGCGCTGGAGCGCTCGACGGGTAATCTGTCCGTCGCGGGGCTGTGGCGCAGTCCGGTAGCGCACCTCGTTCGCATCGAGGGGGTCAGGGGTTCAAATCCCCTCAGCTCCACCCGTGCGATGTCGCGGGACACCGTTCACAGGTGTCCCGCGACATCGTTCACGTTTGGGCCTGTGGCTGGTAGTCCCGGGTCGGGTCGAGGGTCAGGTCGCGCAGCAGTTCTCCGCTGGTCGTGAGCACGCGCACGTGCCGGTCGTGGACCAGGACGAGCACGGGGCTGCCGGCGTGGCGACGGCCCAGGCCGATGTGGTGCAGGCGGCTGTTGTACCGCAGGGTCAGCTTGCCGTTGGAGTCGATCTTGTCGTGGCGGACCCGGTAGTGGCCGTCGACGAACGGGATGCCGGTGGCGCTGGCCTTGGGTCGGGCGGTGTAGGCCTCGGCGGGGGTGCGCCGGTGCAGGGCGCGGTGGGGCCGGACGGTGTTGTAGTAGCCGGTGAACTCGTCGAGCTGGGCCTGCAGTCGGGCGAGGGAGGCGGCGGCGGGCTGGGTGGCCAGCCACTTCTTCAGTGTCTGGTGGAAGCGTTCGACCTTGCCGCAGGTCTGCGGGTGATACGGGCGAGAGTGGGCGAACACCACGCCGCGGCCGTGCAGGGTGACCTCCAGGGCGACGCGGCCGTGCCCGCGGTAGCGGCCGGTGAACACCGCGCCGTTGTCGGTGAGCACGCCGGACGGGTCGCCGTGGGTGGCGGCGAGGCGGCGGAACAGCCGGTCGATGGCGCCGGCGGTGAACACCGGGGCGGCGGTGCTGGCCAGGCAGAAGCGGGAATGGTCGTCGAGCCAGTTGCAGATCTCGACGTCGGTGCCGTCGGCCAGCGGCCAGTGGGTGATGTCGGCCTGCCAGCGTTCGTTGGGTTGGACCGCCTCGAAGCGCACGTAGGAGCTGTGGGGTCGCTTGTGCGGCTGCGGGGTGACGAACCCGCGGGCGGTGAGGATCCGCCAGATGGTGGAGACCGCCGGAGCCGATCCGTGCCGGCGTTGCAGGTGGGCGGCGATGGTGGCCGCGCCGGCCTCGTGGCCGTACCGATCGAGATCTTTGCGGATGGCGACGATCTCGTCCTCGAGCTCGGGGGCGGTTCGGTGGGGGCTGGTGCGCGGCCGCCGGGAGCGGGGTTGCAGCCCGGCCTCGCCCTCGGCGAGGTAGCGCTGGACGAGGGTGATCACCCAGCGTCGGCAGACCCCGTAGTCCCGGGCAACCTCAGCCTTCTTGCGTCCCTCCACCAAGACCGCGGCGACCACCAGCTCCGGCATCCCCATCGCACACACCCCTTCGGGTCAGGGTGTGAACGATGTCCCGAGACAGGTGTGCACGATGTCCTGAACTCAGACACCCTCAGCTCCACCCGTGCACGACACCGACGCCGTCGGGGCATCCCGCCCCGGCGGCGTTCGCGTGTCGTGGCCGCGCCGGTACTTGTGTGTGCCGGTCCGTCGCAGTCCGGCGCGACTGGCCGAGCGCACGCACACAGGCACCCTCGGTCAGAACGAGCCCGCGTGTTCGCCGTCCGGAGATCATTATCCGCGGTTCAGCTTGATCCCCCCGCCGGCTTCCCAAAGACTCCGCCGCCATGGATCAGCCAGGGGGAAGGCTCCGGCGACGGAGTGCGGTCAGGGCGCTGCTGCGGAGCGCGCTGGTCGCGGCCGTCGTCGCCACGGGCGTCGCGGTCGCACCGGGCACGGCACAGGCGGCCCTGCCCGCCGGCTTCGCCGTCGTGGACATGCCCAGCGGGCAGAGCGAGCTGCTGACCGACTTCGCGTTCGCGCCCGACGGCAGCTACTTCACGACCGGCAAGAACGGCCGGGTCGCCTGGGTGTCGGCCGCGGGCGCCCCCCGGACGCTGGCTACGCTGCCGGTGGTCACGCAGCAGGACCTCGGGCTGGTCGGCCTCGCCGTGGCGAGCGACTACGCGACCAGCAAGCGCATCTACCTAGCCCGGGCGCTGGAGGTGGACGGCGCCCGGGTGACCCGGGTGTCGTCGTTCGCCGTCACCGGAGCCCCCGAGCCGACCGGCATCGACGCCGAGCAGGTGCTGCTGGAGCTCCCGCAGAACTCCGACGTGCACCAGATCACCGGCCTGGTCGCGGCTCCGGACGGGACCCTGTGGGTCTCCACCGGGGACGCCGCCGACTTCCGCGTGGCCGACCCGCTGGCCCTGCGGGCGCTGGACATCAACACCGGCTACGGCAAGGTGCTGCACGTGCTGCCGGACGGGCAGGGCGTGCCGGACAACCCGTTCTTCGACGCCGCCGCCCCGGCGTCCTGGCCGAGCCGGGTCTACGCGAGCGGCTTCCGCAGCCCGTTCCGCCTGAGCCTCGACCCCGCGACCGGGCGGCCGATCGTCGGCGACGTCGGCTGGAACAGCTGGGAAGAGATCGACCTGGTCCGGCCGGGTGCCAGCTACGGCTGGCCGTGCTGGGAGGGCGACACCGCGACGCCGGGGTACGCCGAGATGCCCGGCTGCCAGGGCGCCGCCAACACCGCGCCGCTGTGGACCTACCCCCACGGCCCGCTCGGCACCAGCGTCAGCGGCGGCATCGTCTACACCGGGACGGCCTACCCGGCGGACTACCAGGGCGCCTACTTCTTCGGCGACTACGCCGCGGGCCGCGTCTACACGCTGCGCTACGACGCGGAGGGGGCGCTCACCCGCGAGCCCGAGGCCGCCGGCTTCGGCACGGGCAACGGCGCGCCGGTGAAGTTCGCCCCGCACCCCGAGAACGGCGACGTCGTCTGGGCCGACATCGGCGGGGCGGTGCTCAAGCGCCTGGTCGCGGCCCCGGGCAACCGCGCGCCCACGGCGAGCGCGACCCAGACCAGCGACCCGGCCACCCGCACGGTCACCTTCGACGGCAGCGGGTCATCCGACCTCGACGGCGACGCGGTCACCTACGCCTGGGACTTCGGGGACGGCGCCACGGGCACCGGTGTGCAGGCGACCCACACCTACGCCGCCCCCGGCACCGCACCGCTCACCGCCCGCCTCACCGTCACCGACGCCCAGGGCGCGACGGGGACGACGACCCTCACGGTGGTCCCGGCGAACCACGTCCCGGTGGTCGCGCTGACCGCACCCCCGGCCGACCACCGGTTCGCCGTCGGCGAGCCGGTCCGGGCGAGTGCCACGGCGACGGACGTGGAGGACGGCGCCCTGGAGGTCACGTGGCGCGTGGTCCTCATCCACTGCAGCGGCGGGTACTGCCACGAGCACCCGGGCGAGACCTTCACCGGCCCGACGTTCGACCGGCCCTTCGACGACCACGGGCCCGGCACCCGGCTGGAGATCCGCGCCACCGCCACGGACAGTGTCGGCATTCGCGCGCAGGCGACCTTCACCGCGCTCCCGCTCGACGAGAACGCCGTGTAGTCATCCCACTGCTCATGCGCCGTCTATGTGCGGGGACAGGCACTCAGAGTCACGATTTTCGGAGCGTCCACCGCCGGAGAGGGTGAAATTCGTGCCAGCGGCGCCCAGGATATTGTGGCGCTGCGTAATCAGCCCTCACACTCCGCCACCATGATCACAAACGGGGGAACCGCTCCACGGAGTTTGCCGCAGGCGCTGCGTGCGGGCCTGCTGCGCATCGGGCTGGTCGCGGCGGTCGTCCTCGGGGCACTGGTCGTCGTCCCGGTGACGGCGCAGGCCGCCCTGCCGGCCGGGTTCGCGGTGCGGGACATGCCCAGCGGACAGAGCGACGTCCTGACCGACTTCGCGTTCCTGCCCGACGGCAGCTACTTCACGATCGGCAAGAACGGCCGCGTGGCGTGGGCGTCGGCGGCCGGCGCCGCGCGGACGCTGGCCACGCTGCCCGTCGTCACCACCCAGGACCTCGGGCTGGTCGGGCTCGCGGTCGCTCCCGACTACGCGACCAGCAAGCGCATCTACCTGGCCCGCACGCTGCTGGTGAACAACGCCTGGACGATGCGCCTGGCCTCCTTCACGGTCACCGGCTCACCGGAGCCGACCGGGATCGGCACCGAGCGGGTGATCTGGGACCTGCCGAACGGCTCGGACGTGCACGCGACCACCGGCATCGTCGCGGCAGCGGACGGCACGCTCTGGGTCTCCATCGGCGACAGCGCCGACTTCCGGTTCGTCGACCCACTGGCGCTGCGCGCGCTCGACATCAACACGGGCTACGGCAAGCTCCTGCACGTCCTCCCCGACGGCCGCGGGGTGCCGTCGAACCCCTACTACGACGCCGCCAACCCGTCGTCCTTCAAGAGTCGGGTGTACGCCAGCGGCTTCCGCAGCCCGTTCCGGCTGAGCCTGGACCCCACCACGGGCGGGCCGATCCTCGGCGACGTCGGCTGGAACACCTGGGAGGAGGTGAACCTGATCCGGCCCGGCGCGAGCTACGGCTGGCCGTGCTGGGAGGGCAACACCCAGACCCCCGGCTACAAGGACCTCGCCGGCTGCCAGGGCGTGGGCAACTCCGCGCCGCTGTGGACCTACCCCCACGGTCCGCTCGGCACCAGCGTCACCGGCGGGATCGTCTACACCGGCTCCGCGTACCCGGCGGCCTACCAGGGCGCCTACTTCTTCGGCGACTACGCCGCGGGCCGCGTCTACACGCTGCGCTACGACAGCCAGGGCGTGCTCGCCCGGCAGCCGGAGGCCGGCGGCTTCGGCACCGGCAACGGCGCGCCGGTGCGGTTCGCCGCGCACCCGGCGAACGGCGACATCGTCTACGCCGACATCGGCGGCGCCGTGCTGAAGCGGCTGAGCTACGCCGCCGGCAACCGGGCGCCCACCGCGAGCGCCGTCTTCACCACCGACCCCGCGACCCGCACCGTCGCCTTCGACGGGCGGGGATCCAGCGACCTCGACGGCGACGCGCTCACCTACCGGTGGGAGTTCGGGGACGGCGCGACGGCCACCGGCGCCCAGGCGAGCCACCAGTACCCCGACGCGACGGTGCGGACCGGCCGGCTCACGGTCACCGACGCCCAGGGCGCCACAGGGACGACGACGTTCACCGTGGCACCGGCCAACAACGTCCCGGTGATCAGCCTGACCGCTCCGCCGGCCACGCGGCAGTTCGCCGTCGGCGAGGCGGTGCAGGCCGGCGCAACCGCGACGGACGCCGAGGACGGACCGCTCGACGTCACCTGGAGCGTCGTCCTGGTGCACTGCAGCGGCGGTTACTGCCACAACCACCCGGGCGAGACCTTCACCGGCCCGACGTTCGACCGGCCGTTCGACGACCACGGCGACGACACCCGGCTGGAGATCAACGTCGCCGCCACCGACAGCGCCGGGGTGCGGACGCAGCAGGCCTTCACCGCCGCGCCGCGGCTGCGGACGCTCACCATCGTCGCCAGCACGCCGGCCGCGATCACCGTCAACGGTGCCGCGCGCGCCACCGCGCAGGTCACCGCCGGCGCGCGGGTGTCGGTGATCGCGCCCGTGGTCGCCTCCGACAACGTGGCCACCTTCGACCGGTGGAGCGACGGCGCGGCGCGGGAGCGCACGCAGGTGATGCCCGATGCCGACCTGACCCTCACCGCCACGTACCTGACGCCGATCGACCGGCGGTACAACGGCGAGGCGGCGCTGCGCACCCTGCTGGGGGCGCCCACGGCGCCGGAGGCCGGGGACGCGGCGGTGCGCTGGCGCACCTACGCCAAGGGCCGGATGTACTGGTCACCGCGGGCCGGGGCGCACGAGGTGCACGGCTCGATCCTCACCGACTACCTGGCCGTGGGCGGCCACGTGAAGCTCGGGGAGCCGCTCACCGACGAGAGGACGACGCCCGACGGCGTCGGCCGCTACAACCACTTCGCCCTGCAGAACGCCTCGGTGTACTGGTCGCCGTCCACCGGCGCCCACGCCGTCTACGGGGACATCGCCACGCTGTGGAAGGCGATGGGCTTCGAGCGCAGCCCGCACGGCTACCCGAAGACCGACGAGCTGAGCACGCCGAACGGGCGGGGGCGCTACAACACCTTCCAGAACGGGGGCATCTACTGGCTGCCCGGGCTGGGGGCGCGCAGCGTCCACGGCGCGATCTACCAGGAGTGGGGAGCGCTGCGGTGGGAGTCCGGGATCCTGGGCTTCCCGACGACCAGCGAGACGAGGACCCCCGACGGGCTCGGCCGCTTCAACCACTTCGAGGGCGGCTCCGTCTACTGGACGGCGCGCACCGGAGCCCACGAGGTGCACGGCGCGATCCGCACCCGCTGGTCGCAGCTGGGCTGGGAACGGTCCTACCTCGGCTACCCGACCAGCGACGAGTTCGCGATCCCCGGTGGCCGCCGGGCCAATTTCGAGCGCGGCTACATCACGTGGACGGCGGCCACCGGAGTGGTCACCGACCGGCGGTACTGACCGAGCGGCGGGTTCCGGGGCGGCCGGGCAGGGCATCATCCTGGCCGGCCGCCGCCGGGATCACCGAGCGCCGCGGAAGTCGGGCGTGCGCTTCTCGAGGAACGCCCGCACGCCCTCCCGGCCTTCCGGGTCGGCGGCGGACTCCGCGATCAGCCGCGCCTCGTCGTCCAGTTGCTCGTCGAGCGTCCGGACGGCGGCCTTGCGGACCAGCGCGCGGGTGCGGACCATCGCCCGGACGGGGCCGGCGGCGACCCGGTGCGCCAGCTCGATCGCCTGGGCGTGCAGGTCCTGGTCCTCCACCAGGCGGCTGACCAGGCCGAACGTGTGCGCCTCGGCGGCGTTGAGATGGCCGTTCGTCAGCATGAGTTCGAGCGCCCGGGGCGCCCCCAGCGCCCGGGTCAGCGCCCAGGAGGAGCCGCCGTCGGGGGAGAAGCCGAGACCGCCGTAGGCAGGGGCGATCTTCGTCGAGCGGGCGCACACGACGATGTCGCACGCCCCGATCAGCCCGACCGCGGCCCCCGCGACCGCTCCCTGCACACCGGCGACGACCGGAACGGGCGTGTTGATCAGCAGCCGGACGACCTCGTGCCAGTCGTGGGCCAGCTGGCCGACCGCCGCACCGGGCTCCTCCGCGCCGGCGAAGTAGGAGACGTCGCCGCCGACGCAGAACCGCTTGCCGTTGGCCAGCAGGAGCACCGTGCGGGTCTGCTCGGGCCGCTCGCGCAGCGCCTGCCCCAGCTGGTGGGCCAGCGCCGGGTCGAGGGCGTTGCCCGCCTCGGGCCGGTCGAGGGTGATGCGCCAGACGTCGCCGTCGACCTGGGTCAGCACCCGCGGCCGCTCCTGCGTGCTCGTCATCGCCGTCCTCCTCGCTGGTCCCTGCCGCTCACCGTATGGGGCGGCGCGGAGGACCGCGTCAGGAACGGGCGACGTGCAGCTCGTCGTCGATGGCGCCCGGGGCGCCGCCGAACTCGTCGGCGACCTCGCCCGCGACCTCGTCGTCCGGGATCCCGTGCCCGCCGGCGGCCATCGCGGCGTCGGCGCGGCTGAGCATGCGGTGGCCGGTGGCCAGCACGGCGATGCCGAGCGCCACCGCGACCGCGCCGACGACGAACGGCACGTGGATGTTCCAGGCGTCGACGAGCTTGCCTGCGGCGAACGGCGCCAGGCCGCCGCCGATGAAGCGCACGAAGCCGTAGGCCGCGGAGGCGACCGGCCGCTCGACCGGGGCGACCAGCATGACCGCCTGCGTGGTGAGCGTGTTGTTGATGCCGACGACGACGCCGGACGCGATCACGCACACGATGAGCGCCCAGCGGCTGTCGGTGAACAGGCCGATGAGCAGCAGCAGGACGGCGAAGAAGCCGAGCGCGCCGTACAGGGACGGCGCCGTGCCGAACCGGGCCTGCAGCTTCGGGGCGCCGAAGACCGAGAACAGCGCGACCAGCAGGCCCCAGCCGAAGAACACGAAGCCGAGCTGGATCGCGTCGAGCTCCATCGGGTAGGGCGCGTAGCCCAGCATCGTGAAGAAGCCCCAGTTGTAGAGCACCGCGGTGATCGCCATGGTCAGCAGGCTGCGGTGCCGCAGCGCCTTGAGCGGCGCGGACAGGGGGGTCCGGTGGGTGGGCTTGGGGATCTCGTCGAGCAGGACGACCGTCGCGAGCAGCGCGATCGCCATCAGCGTCGCGACGCCGAAGAACGGTCCCCGCCAGCTGATGTCACCCAGCAGGCCGCCGACCAGTGGACCGGCGGCGATGCCGAGGCCCAGCGCGGCCTCGTACAGCACGATCGCGCCGGCGAAGCCGCCGGTCGCCGAGGCGACGATGACCGCGAGCGAGGTGGCGATGAACAGCGCGTTCCCCAGTCCCCAGCCGGCGCGGAAGCCGACGATGCCGTCGATCGAGCCGGAGAGCCCGGCCAGCGCGCTGAAGACGACGATGATCGCCAGGCCGGCGATCAGGGTGCGCTTCGGGCCGATGCGGCTGGAGACCCAGCCGGTCACGAGCATGGCGACGGCGGTGACCACCAGGTAGCTGGTGAACAGCAGGCTCACCTGGCTGGGCGAGGCGTGCAGCTGCACCGACAGCGCCGGCAGGATCGGGTCGACCAGGCCGATGCCCATGAAGCTGACGACGCAGGCGAACGCGACCGCGAAGACGGCCTTGGGTTGCTTGAACATGCTCGCGCTCTGAGCCGAGCTCACCGCGATACCTCCACGGGGACAGGGGGCCGGCGCAGCGCGTCGGCCAGGCGGACGAGTGCGGGCAGCGCCTCGGCGATGCGCCGCTGGTCGGCGGGGGAGAGGTCGGCCAGGGGGCCGGCGATGCGGCGGGTGCGCTCGGCGCGCCGCTGCGCCAGGAGCTCCTCGCCCGCCGCGGTGAGGGAGAGGACGACGGCACGGCCGTCCCGCGGATCCGCTGCACGGGACACCAGCCCCTGGTCGGCCAGCCGCCCGATCAGCGCGGTCATCGACGGCTGGCTGATCCCCTCGGCGACGGCCAGCTCGGTGAGCCGGGCCGGGCCGGCGCGCTGCAGACGGGCGAGGGTCGCCGCGGCGGTGAGGCTCAGCCCCGCCCGCGGCAGGGTGGCCGAGCGCAGTGCGGCGACGGCGTCGTCCAGCCGTCCCGCGAGTTCGTCCGCATCCACGGGGCAGTTGTAACACCCAACTATCTAGAGGACCACCTCGCACCTTCAGGCGGCCGTCAGAACCAGGAGGGGAACCACATCCGCGCCAGCCAGTCGGCGTGCGGCAGCGGCTGCCCGGTGAGCACGGGGTAGAAGAAGACGAAGGTGGCCGCCACAACCGCCACGTAGAGGCAGACGACTCCCAGCCCCGCCTGGCGACGCCAGCCCTCGGGGTGCCCGGTGCCGAGCAGGTCCTGCAGCACGAGGGTCACCGCGAGCACGAAGAACGGCAGGGCCGGCGCCATGTAGAAGATGAACATGGTCCGCTCGGGGTTGAGGAACCACGTCAGCCAGCCGGCGGCGATGGCGACGGCGACGGTGATCGCCGCGGAGTCACGGCGGGCGACGATCCGCCAGAGCAGCCACAGCAGCGCGGGCGCGAAGGCGAACCAGAGGGTCGGCGTCCCCACCATGAGGATGTAGCGGACGATCTGCCCGCCGGACTCGTCGGTGAGGCCCTGCGGGTTCCACAGCAGGATCGGCCGGCCGTCGACCAGCCACGACCACGGCCCCGACTCCCACGGGTGCGGGCTGGACAGGCCGTTGTGGAACCTCCACCACTCGGCGTGCATGTGCCACAGCGAGCGCAGCGCGCCCGGGACGAACGGGAAGGCGGTCTCCGGGTGCTGGTCGGCCCAGTGCCGGCCCTGGCTGGTCTCGCCGAGGAACCAGCCGGTGAAGCTGGCGACGTAGGTGAGCACCGGCAGGACGGCCAGGGCCCAGAGCGCGCCGGGCAGCCCGTAGCGCGCGGCCGCGCGGGTCGGGCGGCGGACGCCGGAGTCGCGCCAGGCGGTGCGGTCCCAGAACAGCGAGAGGACCGCGAAGAAGGCCAGGAAGTAGATGCCGCTCCACTTGACCGCGCAGGCGCAGCCGAAGAGGAACCCGGCGGCGATCCGCCACCCGCGCGGGCCGAGCCGGAAGCCGACGGCGTCCCCGCGCTCGCGGATCCGTTGCCGGACCGTGTCGCGGTCGACGACGAGGCAGGCGACCGCCGAGAGGACGAACAGCTGCAGGAAGACGTCGAGCAGGCCGATCCGCGAGAGCACGAAGGAGAACCCGTCCAGCGCCAGCAGCAGGCCGGCGACCAGGCCGAGCCAGGTGGACCCGGTCAGCCGCCGGGTCAGGCGGACCAGGACGACGACGGCGATCGAGCCGGCCACCGCCGACGGGAACCGCCAGCCCAGCGAGTCATAGCCGAACACCGCCTCGCCCAGCGCGATCAGCCACTTCCCGAGCGGCGGGTGGACGATGAAGGTGTAGCCGCGGTTGTACTCGAACCCCCACCGCAGCAGCTCGTGCGCCTCGGGCGGGTAGTAGGCCTCGTCGAAGAGCTTGTCGCTCGGGTAGCTGATGTCCCACAGCCGGACGACGAAGCTGGCCAGGCCCAGGCCGAGGGCGAGCAGCCAGGAGGACAACCGGTCGGTCGGCAGCGGCGGGATGCGGTCGCGGTGGGGGCGGGGCAGCGGCCAGCGGCGCGCGGGCGGCGGCGTGCTGACTGTCGCGGGGACGGCCGCGGGCGCAGCTGTCTCCACCGGCACCGCCATGCAGGCCAGGGTAGACAGAGGACCCCCCGCCCCCCGGCACTCGCAGGCTCGCGCCGGGCCCCTGGAGGCGGGCCGAACGTGCCGGTGCCCCGGCCGTGACAGGCTCGTGTCCGTGACCGGACGGCTGGTTCTCGGGGGCGCTCCGCTGGGGCAGCCCGGCGACGTGGGCCCCCGGCTGCGCGAGGCGATGGCGGAGGCCGACGTCCTGGCCGTCGAGGACACCCGCCGCCTGCACCGGCTGGCCTCGGACCTGGACGTCTCGCTGACCGGGCGGATCGTCACGTTCCACGAGTCGGTGGAGCGCGCGCGGCTGCCCGGCCTCCTGGCCGCCCTGAACGACGGCGCCACGGTGCTGCTGCTGACCGACGCGGGCATGCCCTCGGTCTCGGACCCGGGGTACACGCTGGTGCGGGCGGCGATCGAGGCCGGCGTCGTCGTGACCTCGGTGCCGGGGCCGTCCGCGGTGACGACGGCGCTGGCGGTGTCGGGCCTGCCCTGCGACCGCTTCTGCTTCGAGGGGTTCCTGCCGCGCCGGGCCGGCGAACGGCGGTCGCGGCTGGCCGGGCTGGCCGACGAGCGCCGGACGATGGTCTTCTTCGAGTCCCCGCACCGGCTGGCCGACGCGCTGCGGGACGCGTGCGACGCGTTCGGGACCGACCGCGAGGCCGCCGTCTGCCGGGAGCTGACCAAGACGCACGAGGAGATCCGCCGCGGCCCGCTGAGCGATCTCGCCGCGTGGGCGGCCGACGGGGTGCGCGGGGAGATCACGCTGGTGGTGGCCGGGGCGACGCCGGCGCCGGTGGAGCTGGGCGCCGCCGAACTGGCCGCGGCAGTGGCCGCCGAGGAGGCCGCGGGCGCCAGCCGCAAGGACGCGATCCGCGCCGTCGTCGTCCGGACGGGTCTGCCCCGCCGCACCGTCTACGACGCCGTCGTCTCGTCGAAGGCGACCTGACGGCGGTGCCGTTGTGCGCTGGGTCGCCCTTCGAGGCGGCCGGAACGGCGACTGCACGCACAACGGCGGCGCCTGTGGACGGCGTCAGCGGGTCGGCGCGCCCCTGCGGCACCGTGCTGGGGTGCCGCAGCCCGCTCCCGTGCCTCCCGAACTGCGGCGCGCGATCTTCCGCGGGTCCACGGCGGTCGCGGCCGGGCTGCTCACGAGGCACCAGCTGCACGGCGCGCTGTGGCGGCGACTGTTCCCGGACGTCTACGTGCACCGGGACGCGCCCGTCGACCACGCTCTGCGCGCGCGTGCCGCGGCGGGGGTGCTCCTGCCGGGTGCGGTCGTCACCGGTCTGAGCGCAGCTGTGCTCTGGGGTCTCGACCTTGCCTCGGAGCGGGATGACGTCGAGCTGACGCTGCCCCCAGGACGTCATCCTGTGCGGATCCCCGGCCTCCGCGTCCGCCGGGCCACGCTGCTCGACGACGCGGTCCGCGAGCATCGCCGCGTGCGGGTGACGACGCCGGAGGCGACCGCGGTCCGGCTCTCGAGCGCCCTCCCGGTGGACGAGGCCGTCGCCGCCGTGGACCGGATGATCACCCGACGGCTGGTGTCGCTGTCCTCCGTCCGCGACGCGGCGGCCGACGCGAGGGGCGGGATCGGCCCGGGCCCGTCTCGTCGCAATGCTCGCGGACGGTGCGGCTGAGTCACCGCAGGAGACGCGGCTGCGACTGCTCCTTCTGCGCAGCGGCCTGCCGGCGCCGGTCGCGCAGTTCGAGGTTCGGGATCGGGACGGGCGGTTCGTGGGCCGCGTCGACTTCGCCTGGCCCGACCGGCGCGTCGCCGCCGAGTACGACGGGCTCTGGCACGCGGAGCCGGGGCAGTTCGCACGCGATCGGCAGCGGCTGAACCGGTTGCAGGCCGCCGGCTGGCGGGTCGTCCACGTGACGGCGGCGGACCTCCAGCGCCCAGCCGAGCTGCTGGCCAGGCTCCGGGAGCTCGTGGGCTGAGCGGTTGTGCGCCCAGTCGGTCTTCGCCGGCGCCGGCGGAGCGCCTGGGTGCACAACGACGCCGCGGGCGGGGCTCAGAGCCAGCCGTTGCGCTTGAAGCCGCGGTAGAGGACACAGCAGACGACGACGATGAGCAGCAGTACCGCCGGATAGCCGTAGCGCCAGCTCAGCTCCGGCATGAACTGGAAGTTCATCCCGTACACGCCGGTGATCAGCGTCGGGACGGCGATCATGGCGGCCCAGGCGCTGATCTTGCGCGTGTCCTCGTTGTCCGACAGCGACGTGCGGGCGAGCGAGGCCTGCAGGATCGACGACAGCAGCTCGTCCAGCCCGTTCACCTGCTCGCGCACCCGCAGCGCGTGGTCCAGGACGTCGCGGAAGTACGAGCGCATCGCCTCGGGGACGACGTCGATCTGCCGCTCGGCCAGCCGCTGCAGCGGGATCTCCAGCGGCGCCACGGCCCGCCGCAGCTGCATGAGCTCGCGCTTGAGCTGGTAGATCCGGCCGATGTCGTCGGTGCGCTCGGGGCTGAACACCGAGGCCTCGAGCTCGTCGACGTCCTCCTCGACGGCGCTGGCGACGTCGGTGAAGTTGTCGATGACCTGGTCGGCGACGGCGTAGAGCACCGACGACGGCCCCAGGCACAGCAGCTCGCGCTGGTCCTCCAGCGCCCGGCGCAGCTCGGTCAGGCCGCTGTGCTCCCCGTGCCGGACGGTGATCACGTAGTGCCGGCCGAGGAAGACCATGACCTCGCCGGTGTCGACCACCTCGCTGGTCGCGGTCAGCTGCTCGTGCTCGATGTAGCGGCCGGTCTTGAGCACCATGAACAGCGCGTCGTCGTAGCTCTCCAGCTTGGGCCGCTGGTGCGCCTCGACGGCGTCCTCGACCGCGAGCGGGTGCAGCTCGTAGCGCTCGGCGATCTCGTCGAGCTCGGCCTGGGTCGGCTCGTAGAGGCCCAGCCACACGAAGCCGCCGCGGTCCACGGCCACCGCCAGGGCGTCGTCCGGGGAGACGTGCGGCTGGCGGCGCCCGTCGACGTAGACGGCGCAGTCGACGATCGGGCTGTGGGAGACCCGGCGCCCCGGCGCCGGACGCGACGCGCCTGCTGGGCGCGGCCGCGTGGTGGGGGGCAGCCCCAGCGGCGTGCCGGGGGAGTCGGTGGTGCTCATCGGCGTCCCTCCTCGGCGGCCGGCGACGGGCGGTGTGGCGCGGTCAGCGTAGGTCCGCCGGCTGTGGTTAGCCGTGGCGCCTTCCGGGAAGTCGATCTCGCACCCGGACGAGGGAGGACGCCGTGCCCGCAGCCAACCGCCGGATCAAGACGGTCGAGGAGTGCATCCGCGACACGGACGAACCGGAGCACCGGCTCAAGAAGAACCTGTCGGGCCTCGATCTCACCGTCTTCGGCGTCGGCGTGATCATCGGCACCGGCATCTTCGTGCTCACCGGCGTCGTCGCCCAGGCGCAGGCCGGCCCGGCGGTCGCCGTGTCCTTCGTGATCGCCGGGATCGTCTGCGGGCTGGCGGCGCTCTGCTACGCGGAGTTCGCCTCCACCGTCCCCGTGGCCGGGTCGGCGTACACCTTCTCCTACGCGACGTTCGGCGAGTTCATCGCCTGGATCATCGGCTGGGACCTGGTTCTCGAGCTGGCGCTCGGCGCCGCGACGGTCGCCGTCGGCTGGTCGGGGTACCTCAACCAGCTGCTCAGCGACATCGGGACCCCGCTGCCCTCGTCGATCGCCGGGGAGGAGGCCAGGTTCAACATCCCGGCGATCGTGATCGTGCTGGTCATGGCCGGCGTGCTGATCCTCGGCATCAAGCTCAGCTCGCGGGTCACCGCGGTCATCGTGGCGATCAAGGTCGCGATCGTCCTGCTGGTCATCGCGGTCGGCGTCTTCCACCTCAACGCGGACAACTACTCGCCGTTCGTGCCGCCCGCCCAGCCGGCCGGTGAGGGCGAGGGCGGGATCCACGCGCCGCTGATCCAGCTGCTCGGCTTCAACCAGGGCACCTTCGGCTGGATGGGCGTCATCGCCGGGGCGTCGATCGTCTTCTTCGCCTTCATCGGTTTCGACATCGTCGCGACGGCGGCCGAGGAGACCCGCGATCCCAAGCGCGACATGCCCCGCGGCATCCTGGGATCCCTGGCCATCTGCACGCTGCTCTACGTCGCGGTGTCGCTGGTGGTGGTGGGCATGCAGAACTACACCGAGCTCAACCCGGACGCGCCCCTGGCCGGCGCCTTCTCCGCCGTCGGCCTGCCGGTCTTCGCCAGCATCATCTCGATCGGCGCCCTGGCCGGACTGACCTCGGTCGTCATGATCCTGCTGCTCGGCCAGTCGCGGGTGCTGTTCGCCATGAGCCGTGACGGGCTGCTCCCTCAGGGGCTGGCCAAGGTGCACCCTCGCTACGGCACGCCCTACCGCATCACCTTGATCACCGCCGTGGTCGTCGCCGTCCTCGCCGGGCTCGTGCCCCTGACCACGCTGGCGGAGCTGGTCAACATCGGCACGCTGTTCGCCTTCTTCCTCGTCTCGGTCGGCGTCCTCGTCCTGCGGCGGACGCGGCCGGACCTGCACCGCTCCTTCCGCGTGCCGTGGACGCCGGTGCTGCCGATCCTTGCCGCGCTGGCCTGCCTGTGGCTGATGGTCAACCTCCCGGCCGACACGTGGCTGCGATTCCTCATCTGGATGGCGATCGGCCTCGGCGCCTACTTCGTCTACGGGCACCGCCGCAGCCGGCTGGCCACCCGCGAGCGGATGCCGGAGGACGCCGGCCTGACCTGACCTCACCCGGAGGGGGGAGACCCCCCGACGGGGTCGTTCAGCGCCTGGACGAGAGCACCGACGGAACCGGGGACAGCAGTCCCCGGTCAAGGAGCTCCTCGTGGCGACCAGTGCCCTCGACGTCCGCGAAACGCGCGGGGCGGTTCCGTCGGTCCGCCGCCTGCCGGCCACCGTCGTCGGCGCCGCCGCGCTCGGGGTGGTCGAGTCCGTGGCGCTGCTCGCGGGTGCGCTCACCGGTCTGGACGGCGTCCTGACCTCCCCGCACCGGCCGGACGGCGCGGTCGTCGCGCTGCTGCTGCTGACCCTGGCCGGCTGGATCGTCGGCTGCGCCGGCGGCGCGGCCACCCTCGCCGACGGCGCCGGGCGCGGGGTTTACGCCTGGGTCGCCTACGTCGAGCTGGCCCTCGTCGGCCTGCTGCTCCTCGTGGGCCTGTTCACTCCCCACCTGGACGGCTACCTGCCCCCGGCGCTGCCCCTGCCCGCCGTCGCGCTGCTCGCCCTCGCCGTGCCGACCGGCAAGCTGCTGCTGGCCGGGTCGCCGACGGCGCTGGCCTGGGTCGCGGCCGGCCCCCGCCCGCGGGAGCGGCGCACCGACCCGGTCGCCGCCCACCGCGGCCTCTGCACCGCCACGCTGGCGGTGATCGGACTGGTCCTGGGCGCGGTCGCACTGGTCGCGCCGGCCGTGGGCGCGGGCCCCGACGCGCCCGGCAGCGTCGTCTCCAGCACGCACTGAGCGGAAGTCGCTCGACGCGCCTCACTACGCTCGTGCCGTGAGTGATCGGCACATCCTGACCGCCGTGGCCTGGCCCTACGCCAACGGCCCGCGGCACATCGGCCACGTCTCCGGCTTCGGCGTCCCCTCCGACGTCTTCAGCCGCTACCAGCGGATGGCCGGCAACCGGGTGCTGATGGTCAGCGGCACCGACGAGCACGGCACGCCGATCACCGTCGCGGCCGACGCCGAGGGCGTCACCCCGCGGGAGATCGCCGACCGCAACAACCGGATCATCGTCGGCGACCTGGCCAGCCTCGGGCTGTCCTACGACCTGTTCACCCGGACGACGACGGCCAACCACGCCGCGATCAGCCAGGAGATCTTCCTCGGCCTGCTCAAGAACGGCTACGTCTTCCCGAGGACGACGCTGGGTGCCATCAGCCCGAGCACCGGACGCACCCTGCCCGACCGCTACATCGAGGGCACCTGCCCCATCTGCGGCTACGACGGCGCCCGCGGCGACCAGTGCGACAACTGCGGCAACCAGCTCGACCCGACCGACCTGATCAACCCGGTCAGCCGGATCAACGGCGAGACGCCGAAGTTCGTCGAGGAGGAGCACTACTTCCTCGACCTGCCGGCGTTCACCAAGTCGCTCGGCGCCTGGCTGGACTCGCGGCAGGGCTGGCGGCCCAACGTGCTCAACTTCGCCAAGAACCTGCTCGACGACCTCAAGCCGCGCAGCTACACCCGCGACATCGACTGGGGCGTGCCGGTGCCGCTCGACGGCTGGCGCGACCGGCCGGACAAGCGCATCTACGTGTGGTTCGACGCCGTCGTCGGCTACCTGTCCGCGTCGATCGAGTGGGCGCGCCGGTCGGGGGACGACGACGCGTGGCGGCAGTGGTGGCAGACGCCGGACTCCGACGCCTACTACTTCATGGGCAAGGACAACATCGTCTTCCACGCCGAGATCTGGCCGGCCCAGCTGCAGGGCTACAACGGCGAGGGCGACAAGGGCGGCACCCCGGGCTCGCTGGGCCGGCTGAACCTGCCGACCGAGGTGGTCTCCAGCGAGTTCCTGACCATGGAGGGGCGCAAGTTCTCCTCCTCCCGGCAGGTGGTCATCTACGTCCGTGACTTCCTCGACCGCTACGACGCCGACGCGCTGCGCTACTTCATCGCCGTCGCCGGGCCCGAGACGCAGGACACCGACTTCACCTGGGCGGAGTTCCGCCGCCGCAACAACGACGAGCTGGTCGCCGGCTGGGGCAACCTGGTCAACCGGAGCGTGTCGATGGCGGCGAAGAACGTCGGCGCCGTCCCGACGCCGGGGGAGCTGACCGACGCCGACCGGGCGCTGCTGGCGGCGACCTCCGGCGCCTTCACGACCGTCGGCGACCTGCTGGCGCGCAACCGGCAGAAGGCGGCGGCGACCGAGGCGATGCGGGTGGTGGGCGAGGCGAACAAGTACCTGTCCGACCAGGCGCCGTGGAAGCTCAAGGAGGACCCGGCCCGCCGGGACACCGTGCTGCACACCGCGCTGCAGGCGGTCAGCGACTGCAACACGCTGCTCACCCCGTTCCTCCCGCACTCGGCGCAGCAGGTGCACGAGCTGCTCGGCGGCACGGGGGTGTGGTCGCCGGCGCCGCAGGTGGTGGAGAGCGCGGACCTCGACGACGGCTCCCCGTACCCGATCATCACCGGCGACTACGCCGCCGCCGACGCCGTCTGGGCCTCCCGGCCGCTGAAGGCGGGGACGCCGCTGCAGCCGCCGACGCCGGTGTTCAAGAAGCTCGACGAGTCGGTGGTGGAGGAGGAGCTCGCCCGTCTCGAGGCCGAGGCGCAGTGAGCGAGCTCGCGAGCTCACCCAGTAGCACAGCAGTCGTCCGGCGGATGCCGGCGCCGAGCGCCAGCGAGGCGATGGCATGAGTCGATCCGCCGCGTCCCGCGCCAACCGGCGCGGGGAACCGCCGCCGTCCCCGGAGCCGCTGCCCTCCCCGGCGCTGGACAGCCACACCCACCTCGACATCGTCCTGGGTGACCGCCCGGCCGAGGACGACGACGGCGCGCTGCCCACCGACGACGAGGTGGACGCCGAGATCGCGGCCGCCGTGGCGGTGGGGGTCCCGCGGCTGGTGCAGGTGGGCGTCGACGTCGCCTCCTCGCGCTGGTCGGCCGACCTCGCCGCCCGGCACCCGAACGTGCTGGCCGCGGTCGCGGTGCACCCGAACGAGGCGGGCGCCGGCCGCGCGACCGACGCCGCGCTCGCCGAGATCGACCGGCTGGCCGCGCTGCCGCGGGTGCGTGCGGTGGGGGAGACCGGCCTGGACCGCTTCCGCACCGGGCCGGACGGATGGGAGGCGCAGGAGGCGGCGTTCCGCGCGCACATCCGGATCGCCAAGGACCGCGGGGTCGCGCTGGTCATCCACGACCGGGACGCGCACGAGGAGATCCTGAGCGTGCTCGAGGACGAGGGCGCCCCGGAGCACACCGTCTTCCACTGCTTCTCCGGCGACGCGCGCTTCGCCAAGGCCTGCGTGGAGCGCGGCTACGTCCTCTCCTTCGCCGGGACCCTGACGTTCGGCAACGCCGGCTACCTGCGCGAGGCCGCGGCGCTCACCCCGGTCGACCAGCTGCTGGTGGAGACCGACGCGCCCTTCCTCACCCCGATGCCGCACCGCGGCCGGCCCAACGCGTCGCGGATGGTGCCGCACACCGTGCGCGCGCTCGCCGAGGTCACCGGAGTCGGGCTCGAGCAGCTCTGCGAGGCCCTGACCGCGACGGCGGAACGCGTCTTCGGTCCCTGGCAGAGCTAGGCGGCCGACGGTGCGGGAGGCACTCCGGTGCCCGCGCCGGGGGAAGCGATGCACACTTGTGCCGTGGGCCGCCTCATCGCCGTCGTGCTCTTCATCGCCGTGCTGGTCCCCGGTGTGCTGCTCGCCCGGGGGTGGTGGCTGGCCGCCGGCCGTCGCGCGGTAGCCGCGGCCGCGGTCGAGTTCGCCGCGCCCACCCCGCAGGGCACGGCGACGCTGCACCGGCAGGCGCAGCACGGACGGCGGCTGCGCCGGCTGGGCTTCCTGCTCGGCGTGCTGGGCATCGTCGGCAGCGTCGTGCTCTTCGCCGAGGCGTCGGTCTTCCTGTGGGTGCCGGCGCTGGCGATCGGCCTGCTGATCGGCGTGGTGCTGGCCGAGGCGACCCGCCCGCGCCCGCGCTGGGAGCCGGCGAGCCCGGTGCGGCGGCCCCGCCGCGGCGAGCAGATCTCCGCATGGCTGCTGTGGACCATGCGCGTCGTCGTCGTCGCCGAGGTGGTCACCGCCGTCGTCCTGTGGCGCGGCGACCTCCTGGCCGACGCGGTCGGCTGGGTCGCCCTCGCGGTTCCGCTCGCGGCCTGGGCGCTCGCCGAGATCGCGCTGCTGCGCATCCTCCTGCGCCCGCTGCCGGCCGAGGGCGCCGACGTCCCCGTGGACGAGGCCCTGCGCACCTGGACCGCCCACCTGGTCGCCGCCGCCACGAGCGTGCTGGCTCTCCTGCCGCTGGGCGCCCTCCTGCTGGTGGCCGGCATCGAGCGCGGCGACCGGGTCTCCGAGGGCTTCGACCTGCTGCCGGTGGCCCTCGTCGCCGGCGGCTTCTCCGCGCTGGCCGCCGGCGTCGCGGTGGCGGGCTTCCTGCTCACCTGGCTGCGCCCGGTGCGCTCCAACGAGCGCGCCCTAGCCGGCTGATGGAAGGACCCCCTCCTCCCCACCCCTCGCAGGCTCGGGGCGGTGCCCTGGAGGGGGCCGCCCCGGAGGGCGCGGGTGCCCCGGTGCGAGGGCGGCCACAGTGTGGGCTTGCTCACCACGAGCCCTCACGCGCCGCAGTCGTCACACCGGCATCGTCCGGCACGTCCGTGACACTGCGTGTCGGCGCGTCCACATAGCGACATTGCAGCCCTCTGGTTGACTGCGCACGCACCTTGCTCCTCGCACCGTGTTCGTTATCGTGTCGTGACTGACAGCCGGGGTGGAGACCGACCCGGGCGGCGTCGACCGACCGGGTCTTCCACGTCCCGGTGGCGCGCGGCCTGGATCGGCCAGCACGGCGGCGGACCGTCCCCTCGGGCGGTGCGCGGCCCTCCTGCCCGGGTTCCGTGACCCCGTGGAAGTGTCGTGCGCCGTCCTCTCCAGCTCGCCCTCTTCGCCGTCGTGCTCGTCGGGCTCGTCGGCGGCTCGGTGGCCTACTACCTGGCCCAGAAGTCGCTGACCCTGACCGTCGACGGGCAGGCCCGCACGGTCAGCACCTACGCCGGCACCGTCGGCGAGGTCCTGGAGGACGAGGGGCTGGTGCCCGCCGCCCACGACGTCGTCCTGCCGGCCGAGGACGCCGAGGTCTCCGACGGCGACACCGTCGTCCTCAACCGGGCGCGGCCCCTGCGGCTGACCGTCGACGGCGTGAGCAGCGAGGTCTACGTGACCGCCCTCTCCGTCGACGAGGCGCTCGAGCAGCTGGGCTACCGCGCCGACGACCTGGTCCTCTCGGCCAGCCGCAGCGAGCGACTCCCGCTGGACGGGATGCAGCTCTCGATCACCACGCCCAAGGACGTCACCCTCGTCGCCGACGGCCAGGAGCGCGTGGTCACCACCACCGCCGCGACCGCCGGCGACCTGCTCGCCGAGCAGGGCATCACGCTGAGCCCGACCGACCGCACGAGCCTCTACCCGACCCAGGCACTGCTGGACCGCATGCGCCTGCAGGTCTTCCGGGTGCAGGTCAGCGAGGTCGTCGAGACGACCCCCGTCGCCCACGGCCGGGTCGAGACCGAGGACCCGAACGCCTTCGAGGGCGACGAGACGGTCACCCAGGAGGGCGTGGACGGCGAGCAGGCCACGACCTGGCGGATCACCGTCGTGGACGGCGTCGAGACCGGCCGCGAGCAGCTCGACACCACGGTGACCCGCCCGGCGGTCGACGAGCTGGTCACGGTCGGCACCCAGGAGCGCCCGGCCACCGGCCTGAACTGGGACGCGCTGGCCCGGTGCGAGGCCGGCGGCAACTGGGCCATCAACACCGGCAACGGCTACTACGGCGGCCTGCAGTTCAACCAGGGCACGTGGCTGGCCAACGGCGGCGGGCAGTACGCCCAGTACCCGCACCAGGCCACCCGCGAGCAGCAGATCGCCATCGGCTCCCGGCTGTACGAGGCGCGCGGCACCTCGCCCTGGCCCGCCTGCGGCAGCCGCCTGCTCGGCTGATGGGATCCCGCTGAGCAGCACCCCGGAGCCCGACGCGCTGCTGGGCCCGGCCGCGATCCGCGACCTGGCCCGGCAGCTCGAGCTGCGACCCACCAAGACGCTCGGGCAGAACTTCCTGCACGACGCGAACACGATCCGGCGGATCGTGCGCACGGCCGAGCTGCGCCCGGACGACGTCGTCCTCGAGATCGGCCCGGGTCTCGGCTCGCTGACCCTCGGGCTGCTCCCCGCGGTGACGGCCGTGATCGCCGTCGAGATCGATCCCCGCCTGGCCGACCGGCTGCCGCGCACCGTCGCCGAGCGCGCTCCCGCGCTCGCCGACCGGCTGACCGTCGTGCAGGCCGACGCGCTGCGGGTGCGGGAACTGCCCGGCCCGCCGCCGACCGCGCTCGTGGCCAACCTGCCCTACAACGTCGCCGTGCCGGTCCTGCTGCACCTGCTGGAGCTGCTGCCGACGGTGGAGCGCGCGCTCGTCCTCGTGCAGGCGGAGGTGGCCGAGCGGCTGGCCGCCGCACCCGGGAGCGCGGCCTACGGCGTCCCCTCGGTCAAGGCGGCCTGGTACGGCGAGGTGCGCCGCGCGGGGTCGATCGGCCGCCGGGTCTTCTGGCCCGAGCCCAACGTCGACTCCGGCCTGGTGGCGCTGGTCCGGCGTCCGCCCCCGCCCGGTGACCGGGCCGCGACGTTCGCCGTCGTCGACGCCGCGTTCGCCACCCGCCGCAAGAGCCTGCGCGCCGCGCTCGCCCGCTGGGCGGGCAGCCCGGCGGCGGCCGAGGCACGGCTGCGGGCGGCCGGGATCGACCCCGCCACCCGGGGCGAACAGCTCTCTGTCACGGACTTCGCCCGCCTCGCGGCCACGCCCGTGCCGGAGGATGAACGGCCATGAGCTGGTCGACGTCCGGAGGGCCGGGCCGCATCACCGGCGGTGGCGCCGTCGTGGCGCGCGCGCCGGCGAAGGTGAACGTGCACCTCTCCATCGGCCCGCTGCGGCCCGACGGCTACCACGACCTGCAGACGGTCTTCCTCGCCGTGTCGCTGTTCGACACGATCACCGTCCGGCCCGGTGAGGGCCTGTCGCTGAGCGTCTCCGGCGAGGGGTCGGCGCCGGGCTCGTCGGTGGACCGGGTGCCCACGGACCGGCGCAACCTGGTCTGGCGGGCCGCCGTCCTGCTGGCCGAGCAGGCCGGCGTCAAGGCGCACGCGTCGATCGACATCGCGAAGTCGATCCCGACCGCGGCGGGGCTGGCCGGGGGCAGTGCGGACGCCGCCGCGGCACTGGTGGCCCTCGACGCGCTGTGGAACACCGGCGCCACCCGCGGCGACCTGGCCGGCCTGGCCGCGCAGCTCGGCAGCGACGTCCCGTTCAGCCTGCTCGGCGGGGTCGCCCTGGGCAGCGGCCGGGGGGAGCGGCTCTCGCCCGTGCTGGCCCGGCGGCAGACGCACTGGGTGCTCGGCATCGCGCGGGAGGGACTGTCCACGCCCGCGGTCTACGCGGAGCTGGACCGGCTGCGGGCCACCGGCCGCCTGCCCGACGGCACGGAGCCGCCGTCCCCTGAGCCGGTCATCGCCGCGCTCAGCGGCGGTCCGCCGTCGGCCGTGGCGGCCGTGCTCGCCAACGACCTCGAGGCCCCCGCGGTCGCGCTGCGCCCGGAGCTGCGGCGGGCGATGCGGGCGTCGACCGACGCCGGTGCGCTGGCCGCGTTCCTCTCAGGCTCCGGGCCGACCGTCGCGGCGCTGGCCGAGGACGAGGACACCGCCGTCCGGCTCGCCGCGGCGCTGTCCGGGGAGGGCGTCTTCCGGACCGTGCGCGTGGTCCACGGCCCCGTGCCCGGCGCCCGCCTCATCGGTTGAAGGACCACCCTTCCCCCCACACCTCGCACGCTCGGTGCGGGGCCCTGAAGGGTGGCCGTTCCAGTCCGTCACCACGCTCGTGGCGGGCCCCTGCAGGAGGGCCAGCCTCAGGTACCGGCGGGGTCCCCCACCAGGCCGGGGAACGGGTCGAGGTGGGAGAGGCCGTTGTAGGCCAGGTTCACCAGGTGCGCGGCGACCTCGCGCTTGCCCGGTGACCGCGTGTCCAGCCACCACTGCCCGACCAGCGCCACCATGCCGACCAGGGCCTGGCTGTAGAGCTCGGCGAGCTGCGGGTCGTAGCCGCGGTGGGCGAACTGGTCACCGAGGATGTGCTCGACCTTGCGGGCCACCTCGCCGATCAGCGACGAGAACGTCCCCGTCCCGCTGGTGACCGGGGAGTCGCGGGTGAGGACCCGGAAGCCGTCGGTGTCGTCCTCGATGTAGTCCAGCAGCACCAGGGCGGCCCGCTCCAGCAGCTCCCGGGGTGAGCCCGGCGTGGACAGCGCCGACGCGAACCGGTCGAGCAGGAGCTGCATCTCGCGGTCGACGACGACGGCGTAGAGCCCTTCCTTGCCGCCGAAGTGCTCGTAGACGACCGGCTTGCTGACGTCGGCGCGGGCGGCGACCTCCTCGATGGAGGTGGCCTCGTAGCCGCGCTGGCCGAACAGCTCGCGGCCGATGTCGAGCAGCTGCTGGCGCCGCTGGGCACCGGTCATCCGGACCCGTGGCCGGCCCGCGCTGCTGGTCATGGTCCTCATCGTGCCCCTCGACGAGCTCCGCCCGGGCGACCGGCGGGTGCCGGATCGCCCGGGCGGAGGAGACGCGGGGACGCTCAGGCCGGGGTCCGGCGCTTGGCCGCCAGCCGGACCGGGTCGGGCCACTTCACGTCGCGGGCCCAGCCGAGCTTCTCGAACAGCCAGATGGTCCGGGCGCTGATGTCGATCTGGCCCTTCAGGACGCCGTGACGGGCGCAGGTCGGGTCGGCGTGGTGCAGGTTGTGCCACGACTCGCCCGCGCTGAGGATCGCCAGCGGCCAGAAGTTGGTCGACTTGTCGCGGGCGGCGAACGGCCGGGAGCCGATGGTGTGGCAGATCGAGTTGATCGACCAGGTCACGTGGTGCAGCAGTGCCACGCGGACGAGCCCGGCCCAGAAGAACGCCGTCCAGGCGCCGGTCCAGCTCATCGTGACCAGGCCCCCGATGAGGGCCGGCAGGAAGATCCCGATCCCGGCCCACAGGACGAACAGCCGGCTGGTGCGGCGCAGCGCGGCGTCCTTGAGCAGGTCGGGGGCGTAGCGCTCCGGGTTGGTCTGCCGGCGGTCGAACAGCCAGCCGATGTGGGCGTGGAACATGCCCTTGGTCAGCGCACGCAGGTCGTCGCCGTAGCGCCACGGGGAGTGCGGGTCGCCGGCGCGGTCGGAGAACGCGTGGTGCCGCCGGTGGTCGGCCACCCACTGCACGACCGGGCCCTGGATGGCGACGGAGCCGGCGATCGCCAGCGCGATCCGCAGGCCGCGATTCGCCTTGAACGAGCCGTGGGTGAAGTACCGGTGGTAGCCGACCGTGATGCCGAGGCAGGCGACGAAGTAGAAGACGACGGTGAGGACGACGTCGGTCCAGGACAGCCCCCAGCCCCACACCGCGGGCACGACCGCGGCCAGGGCGAGGAAGGGCACGAGCACGAAGACGTAGAGCGCGATCTGCTCTCCCGCTCCCTTCTCGGCGCCGAGGGCGTTGGCCGGGAGACCGGCGTCCGGGTCGGCGGGGCCGACCGGGCGGGCGACCCTGGGACGGGTCGCGGGCCGGTCGAGGGTGGGAGCAGACAAGGGGCCTCCGAGGTGCTGAGCGGGACGGGAGAGGGCGGCGGGCGGGCTGCCGCCGCGGAAAGCTACGTCGCCGTAACCTACGTGCCCGTAGGGATGCCCGCCATTCGGCCTCCCCAACCGTCCGCGCCTCCGGCGGCGCGCGGCCCTAGGCTCGTCGCGGGAGCCGGGTCCGAACCGGCGCCCGCCGGCCGCTGCGGCGCAGGGCGCAGCCGGTCGATGGGGGATGGGGTAATCGGCAGCCCGCCGGCCTTTGGAGCCGGGAAGTCTCGGTTCGAGTCCGAGTCCCCCAGCGAGTCGGCCGGGACGGCGTCCCGGCCGCAGCCGACCACGCGATCGCTCGAAAGGCGCCCAGTTCCGTGAGCCCGCAGTCCTCCCCGGCGGCCGTGGCCGCCGTCGTCGTCCTCGCCGCCGGCCAGGGCACCCGCATGCGCTCGGCGACGCCGAAGGTGCTGCACACCCTCGGCGGCCGTTCGATGCTCGGCCACGTGCTGGCCGCCACCGAGCCGCTCGGGGCGGCGCGGACGGTGGTGGTCGTCGGCGCCGGCCGCGAGGCCGTCGAGGAGCACCTGGCCCGGATCGCGCCGGCCGCGCTGCCGGTCGTGCAGGACGAGCAGCGGGGCTCCGGGCACGCCGCGGCGATCGGCCTGGACGCGCTCACCGGGATCGAGGGCGCCGTCCTGATCGTCAACGGCGACGCGCCGCTGCTGCGCGAGGCCACGGTCCTCGACCTCGTGGCCACCCACCGGGAGGACCGCAACGCGCTGACCGTCCTCACCGCCGTGGTGGCCGACCCCACGGGGCTCGGGCGGATCATCCGCAACCGCGACGGCGCCGTGCGCGCGATCGTCGAGGAGCGGGACGCCGACGAGCGCCAGCGCGAGATACGCGAGGTCAACGCCGGCGTCTACGTCGGTGACATCGCCGCCGTCCGCGATGCGCTGCGCGAGGTCAAGGGCGACAACGACCAGGGCGAGATCTACCTGACCGACGTCCTGGCCCTGCTGGTCCGCGACGGGGCCCGGGTCGGCGGGCACATCGCCGAGGACCCGGCCGACGTGCTCGGCTGCAACGACCGGCGGGAGCTGGCCGCCCGACGCCGCACGCTCAACGACCGCGTCCTGGACGAGCTGATGATCTCGGGGGTCACGGTCGTCGACCCCGCGACGACCTGGGTCGACGTGACCGCGACCGTCGAGCCGGACGCCGTCCTCCAGCCGGGCGTCCAGCTGCTCGGCGGAACGTCCGTCGCCGCCGGCGCCGTGGTCGGCCCGGACAGCACGCTCACCGACTGCGAGGTGGGGGAGGGGGCCAGCGTCGTCCGCTCGCACTGCACCGGCGCGGTCATCGGCTCGGCGGCGACCGTCGGCCCGTTCAGCTACCTGCGGCCGGGCACCCGGCTGAGCCGGGGCGCCAAGGTGGGCGCGTTCGTGGAGACCAAGAACGCCGCCGTCGGCGAGGACTCGAAGGTGCCGCACCTGTCCTACGTCGGCGACGCCACCATCGGGCGGGGCGCGAACGTCGGCGCCGCGACCGTTTTTGTGAATTACGACGGAGTGCACAAGCACCACACGACCATCGGGGACCACGTGCGCATCGGTTCCGACACCATGCTCGTGGCGCCGGTCACCATCGGGGACGGCGCGTACACCGCGGCGGGGTCGGTGATCACCGAGGACGTCCCCCCGGGCGCCATGGGTGTGGCGCGGGCGAGGCAGCGGAATGTGGCAGGCTGGGTGCGCCGCCGCCGGGCCGGGACGCCCGCGGCGGAGGCTGCGGAAGCGGCCGAGTCCCGGACGGCCACCTCCGATGAGTCCGGGAGCTCCGCGACGGACGACCAGTAGGGGCGAAACAGCCGATGAGCGCGATCCGGCAGACGACCAGCAAGAGCCTGATGCTCTTCTCCGGCCGGGCATTCCCCGAGCTGGCCGAGGAGATCGGCGGTCACCTCGGGGTGACCACCACGCCGACCGCCGCGTACGAGTTCGCCAACGGCGAGCTGTTCGTGCGCTTCGAGGAGTCCGTCCGCGGCTGCGACGCCTTCGTCGTGCAGAGCCACTCCGCGCCGATCAACACCTGGCTCATGGAGCAGCTGATCATGGTCGACGCGCTCAAGCGCGCGTCGGCCAAGCGGATCACCGTCGTCGCGCCCTTCTTCCCCTATGCCCGGCAGGACAAGAAGCACCGCGGCCGCGAGCCCATCTCCGCCCGCCTGGTCGCCGACATGTTCAAGACCGCCGGCGCCGACCGGCTGATGACCGTCGACCTGCACACCGCGCAGATCCAGGGCTTCTTCGACGGCCCCGTCGACCACCTCTTCGCCCTCGACCTGCTCGTCGAGCACGTCAAGGACCGGTGGGGCGACCGCGAGCTCACCGTCGTCTCGCCCGACTCCGGCCGCGTCCGCGTGTCCGAGCGGTGGAGCGACAAGCTCGGCGGTGTACCGCTGGCCTTCATCCACAAGACCCGCGACCCCATGCGGCCCAACGAGGTCGTGGCCAACCGCGTCGTCGGCGAGGTGGAAGGCCGGGTCTGCATCCTGGTCGACGACATGATCGACACCGGCGGCACGATCGCGAAGGCCGCCGAGACGCTGTTCGAGTCCGGTGCGGCCGACGTGATCGTCACCGCCACCCACGGCGTCCTCTCCGGCCCGGCGGTCGACCGGCTGAAGAACAGCCGGGTCAGCGAGGTCATCGTCACCAACACGCTGCCGATCGAGCCGGCCCGCCAGTTCGACAAGCTGACCGTCCTGTCGATCGCCCCGCTGCTGGCCCGGGCGATCAAGGAGGTCTTCGAGGACGGCTCGGTGACGTCGCTGTTCGGCGGAGCCAGCTGAGTTCCGGGCTTTCGGTACAGAAAGCCCGGGGACGGCGACCGGTCGCGCTGAGGTAGCCTGGTCGTCAGCCCGGCGAGGGAGCTGCTGCTCCGTGATCGACGTGCGTGTGCCCTGCGGGGTGTGCCGCGATCGTGCGCCGGCACCGAACCCGATCTCTAGGAGCACACATTGGCTGACTTCCGCCTCGTCGCCGAGGCCCGCACCGAGTTCGGCAAGGGCAGCGCCCGCCGGACCCGCCGCGCGGGCCGCATCCCCGCCGTCCTCTACGGGCACGGCCAGGACGTCGTCCACCTGTCGCTGCCGGCCCGCGAGTTCGCCGCGGCGCTGCGCAACGGCGGCGCCAACGCCCTGCTGACCGTCGTCCTCGACGGCAAGGAGCAGCTGGCGCTCACCAAGTCGGTGCAGCGCGACCCGCTGACCCGCCAGCACGAGCACGCGGACCTGCTCGTCGTCCGCCGCGGCGAGAAGGTCACCGTCGACGTCCCCGTCCACGTGGTCGGCGACGCGGCTCCCGAGACGCTGGTGCTGCACGAGCTCAACACCGTCTCCATCGAGGCCGACGCGACTCGGATCCCCGAGACCATCGAGGTCGACGTCACCGGCAAGACCGCCCAGGACAGCATCACCGCGGCCGACCTGCCGCTGCCGTCCGGCGCCACCCTGGTGACCGACGGCGCGGCCGTCGCCATCGCGTTCCAGGCCGCGCAGTCCGCCGAGGCTCTCGAGGCCGAGCTCGCCGGGGCGGAGGCCGAGGCCGGCATCGAGCGCGAGCAGTCCGCCTCGGCGGCCGAGGGCGTCGGCGAGGGCGACGTCGTCCCCGAGCCGCAGGCCCAGGGCAGCGGTGAGTCGATGGAGTCGGCGGAGAAGTCCGCCGACAACGGCTGAGGCTTCCGCTGACCGACAGCACGACCCGCGGGGGCGCCGGCACCGCCGGCGCCCCCGTCGTCGTGCCCGAGGGCCCCTTCCTGGTCGTCGGGCTCGGCAACCCAGGCCCCGGCTACGCCGGCAATCGGCACAACGTCGGCGCGATGGTGCTCGACGAGCTCGCCGAGCGCGCCGGCATCCGCCTCTCGCCCGGCAAGGGCGCGCGCGCCCGCGCGCTGTCCGGCGAGGGCCGGCTGGCCGGGCGCCGCGTCGTCCTCGCCCGGCCGACGACCTACATGAACGAGTCCGGCGGCCCGGTCCGCGGCCTGCTCGACTACCACCACCTCGACCCGGCCGACCTCGTCGTCGTGCACGACGAGCTCGACATCCCCTTCGCCAGCGTCCGGCTCAAGCGCGGGGGCGGCGAGGGCGGGCACAACGGCCTGCGGTCGATCACCCGGTCGACCGGCACCAAGGACTACCTGCGGGTGCGCGTCGGCATCGGCCGCCCGCCCGGCCGGCAGGACCCGGCCGACTTCGTGCTCAAGGACTTCTCCGCGACCGAGCGCAAGGAACTGCCCTTCCTCCTCTCCGAGGCCGCCGACGCCACCGAGCTGCTGCTCGCCCGCGGCCTCGAGGCGGCGCAGAACGACATCCACCCCCGCACGTGACCCGCTGCCCGCGCGGGTGATCGCGCCGCCCCCGAAGGGTGAACGCGCCCGTTCCGGGTTGACCAGGCATGTCACGCACAGTGAGGTTCTCCCTGGCAGGCGGCTCGGTGGCCGCTGGCCGGGCCCGTTCGGGTGACCGGCCCCGGCGATCAGCGCCTGCTCCGACCACGGTGAGTAGTCGTCGGCAACGGGGGGAACATTGCTTGTCGAACAACGGGGGACGGCGGCCGTCCCGGAACTGCGCTCCGCGCACCTGTCGCAGCTGGGCGCCGAACGCCTCGGGTTCCCGTGGCGCTCGCCGCGCCGCGCGTGGGTGGACCGCTACCGCGCCGTCCTGATCACGCTGGAGGTCCTCGCCGCCGCGGCCGCGGCCGGCGGGGTCCTGCTCGTCCACGCCGAGGCGCCGGTCTCGAGCGTGCTGTTCTGGGCGTCCGGCGCGCTCGTCGCCGTCTGGCCGCTGCTGCTCGCCTCCGTCGGCGCCCACTCCGAGAGCGTGTTCGGCACCGGCAGCGAGGAGTACCGCCGCGTCGTCCGTGCCGGACTGCTGCTGCTCGCCGCCGCCGGCTTCCTGTCCTACGCGGCCGGGTTGGACCTCTCTCGCTCGCTGGTCGCCGTCGCCGTCCCCGCGCTGGCGCTCGGCACCGTGCTGCTGCGCTTCGCCGCCCGCAAGGGGCTGGGCCGCCTGCGCGGCCTCGGGCACTGCACCAAGCGCGTGGTCGTCGTCGGCCGCGGCAACGCCGTCCTCGACCTGGTCGCGGGCCTCGAGCGGGCGTCGTACGCCGGCCTGCGGGTGGTCGCGGCCTGCGTGACGCCGGCCGACCAGCACGTCGTCCGTGAGTCCGCGGGCCTCCCGGTCGCGGGGCTCGGCGACGTCATCGACATGGCGGTGCGCCACGGCGCCGACACGATCGCGGTGACGTCGGCCAGCGAGACGGCGGCCGAGTACCTGCGCCGCCTGTCCTGGCAGCTGGAGGGCACCGGGCTGGAGCTGCTCGTCGCGCCGGGCCTGATCGAGGTCGCCGGCCCCCGGCTGCACATCCGGCCGTTCGAGGGCCTGCCCCTGCTCGCGGTCGAGGCACCGCGGTTCGAGGGCTGGCGCCGGGTGGTCAAGGGCGGGGTCGACCGGGCGGTCGCTGCGCTGGCGATCGTCCTGCTGGCCCCGGTGCTGCTGACCATCGCGCTCGCGGTGCGGCTCTCCAGCCCCGGGCCGGTCTTCTACCACCAGGAGCGGGTCGGCGTGCACGGCCGCACCTTCCGCATGATCAAGTTCCGCAGCATGGTGGCGGACGCCGACCGGCGGCTCGAGGCGCTGCGGGGAGGCAACGAGTCCGACGGTCTGCTGTTCAAGATGCGGGAGGACCCCCGGATCACCCCGGTCGGGCGGGTCCTGCGCCGGCTGTCGCTGGACGAGCTGCCGCAGCTGTTCAACGTGCTCGGCGGTTCCATGTCCCTCGTCGGCCCCCGGCCGCCGCTGCCCAGCGAGGTCGCCCGGTACGACACGTCGGTGCGCCGCCGCCTGCTGGTGAAGCCCGGGCTGACCGGGCTGTGGCAGATCTCCGGCCGCAGCGACCTGCCGTGGGACGAGGCTGTCCGGCTGGACCTGCGCTACGTCGAGAACTGGTCCCTGTCGCTGGACCTGCTGATCCTCTGGAAGACCGGCCGGGCGGTGCTGAGCCGTTCCGGCGCGTACTGACCGGGCCGTCACCGGTCCCAGGAGGGCGTCACCCGCGGGGGTGACGCCCTCCTTGCGTTCGGGGTCGAGACGGCGCTGCGTCGCTCAGGCTGTTCAGGCGTTCGCCGTCCGGACCTCCGGGTCGGCCGGGCGCGGACGGTAGCGCCGGACGAACGGACGGGGGCACGATGCGGATCGCCATGGTGGGGACACGGGGTGTCCCCGCCCGCTACGGCGGCTTCGAGACCGCCGTCGAGCAGGTCGGCCGCCGCCTGGTGGCCCGTGGGCACGACGTCGTCGTGTACTGCCGGACGACGACGGGGCAGATCGAGCGGCCCGTCGAGCACCTCGGGATGCGGCTGGTCCACCTCCCGGCCGCCCGCAAGCGCGCGCTGGAGACCCTGAGCCACTCGGCGCTGTCCATCGCGCACCTGCTCGCGCACCGCACCGACGCGGCCATCGTGTTCAACGCCGCCAACGCCCCGCTGCTGCCGGCCCTGCGCCTGGCTCGCATCCCCGTGGCCACCCACGTGGACGGCCTGGAGTGGAAGCGCGCGAAGTGGGGCCCGACGGGGCAGCGCTACTACCGGACGGCGGAGTGCCTGGCCGTCCGCTGGTCCGACGTCCTCATCGCCGACGCGGAGGGGATCGCCGACTACTACCGCCGCGAGTTCGCCGCCCCGACGACCCTGCTGACCTACGGCGCGCCGCTGATCGCGCCCGGATCCGACCGGCTGGCCGAGCTGGGCCTGGAGCCCGGCGGCTACCACCTCGTGGTCGCCCGGTTCGAGCCGGAGAACCACGTCGACGTCATCGTCGACGGCTACCGCCGCAGCGCGGCGAGCAAGCCGCTGGTGGTCGTCGGCTCGGCCCCGTACGCCGACGAGTACACCGCCCGGGTGCACGGCCTGGCCGACGACCGCGTGCGCTTCCTCGGCGGCGTGTGGGACCAGGTGCAGCTCGACCAGCTGTACGCGCACGCCTACACCTACGTGCACGGGCACTCCGTGGGCGGCACCAACCCCTCGCTGCTGCGAGCGCTCGGCGCCGGCGCTGCGGTGGTCGCGTACGACGTGGACTTCAACCGGGAGGTCGCCGCCGACGCCGGCCGGTACTTCGCCGACGCGGCCGACGTCGCCGTCCTCCTGGAGGAGGCGGAGGCCTCCCCGCACGCCGTCGTGGAGGCCGGGGCCGTGGCCCGCGTGCTCGCCGGCCGCTACGACTGGGACGACGTCGCCGACGGCTACGAGCGCCTGGCGGAACGGCTCGCCGCGCGCGCCTACCCGAAGCGCCGGCCCGACGGACGGCGGCGGGCGGCCGACGTCGTCCCGCTCGAGGAACTGCTCGTCCCGGCGCCGGCACCGGCGGTCGAGGACCGCGGCCTGCTCGCGCTGCCGCAGCCGCGGCTGGCCTCCGGCGGGGCGCAGCGGTGACCGCCACCGTCCGGCCGGGCGCACCGGTCACCGAGACGCTGTCCGAGACCGTGCGGCGGCTGTCCGCGGCGCAGAAGGGCACCAAGGGCGCTCCGGCCTACTCGCGGTTCGTCAACCGGAGGCTGGGGCGCCTGCTCGCGGCCCTCGCGTTCCACGCCCGGCTGACGCCCGACGTGGTCACCGGCATCAGCGCCTGCTTCACCGCGACCGCGATCGCGATCGTCGCGCTGGTCCGCCCGTCGTGGCCGGCCGGTGTCGCCGTGACCGCCTGCCTGGTGCTCGGCTACGCCCTCGACTCCGCCGACGGCCAGCTGGCCCGCCTGCGCGGCGGCGGCTCGCCGGCGGGGGAGTGGCTGGATCACATGATCGACGCGGCGAAGATCTCCAGCCTGCACCTCGCGGTCCTGATCGGCGTCTACCGCTTCGAGACCGTCGACCGGGGGGCATGGCTGCTCGTCCCCATCGGCTTCTGCGTCGTGGCGGCGGTGCTGTTCTTCGCCACGATGCTGAACGAGGCCCTGCGGGAGCGGCACGGTGCGGTCACCCGCGCCGCGCGCACGGCGGAACGGCCGAGCGTGCTGCGCTCGCTGATCGTCGTCCCCACCGACTACGGGCTGCTCTGCTGCGTCTTCCTGCTGATGGGCGCACCCCTGGCGTTCTTCTCGGTGTACACCGCGCTGTTCGCGGCGACGGCGGGCTACCTGCTGCTCGCGTGCGTCAAGTGGTTCCGCGAGATCGGCCGCCTGCCCCGATGACCTCCAGCGACGACGGCGGCCCCCGGACGGGCGACGCCGGGAAGAAGGCCGCAGTGACCAAGACCCTCCCGCCGACCACGGGCCCCGCGCCGGACGGCGCGCGCACCCGCCGCCGGGGTCTGCTCCTCGCCGGTGCGGCGTTCGTGCTGGCCGCCGCACTGGTGGCGCTGCTCCTGGTGGTCAACCGGGGCAACGGGACGGCGGAGGCCGCCGACGGCGCCGCCGCGGCGAGCACGACGGCGAGCCGCGACGCCGAGGTGGTCCCCAACCCGCCGACGCCGATCCCGACGGGGCCGACGGAGAACGTTGACGAACTGCCGGCGGCGCTGCCGGAGGTCGCGCTCGACTCCCCGGCCGCGGTCGGCAACGGGGTCGTCGCCACCCTGACCGGGATCGAGGCCATCCAGGGCACCGCGAACGGGCCGGGGAACATCGCCGGGCCGGCGATCCGCGTGACCGTGCACGTCGAGAACGGGACGGCCGACCCGATCACGCTCGCCGGCGCCGCCGTGAACATGTACTACGGCGCGGACAAGACCCCCGCGTCTCCGCTCGACGATCCGTCGCAGCGGCCGTTCGGCGTCGACATGGTCGACCCGGGCGAGTCGGCCGACGGCGTCTACGTGTTCACCGTGCCCTCCGACGCCCGCGACGCGGTCACCGTCGAGGTGGGTTACCAGGCCGGCGCCCCGCTCCTGCTGTTCGCCGGCCCGGTGCGCTGATCGCCCGTCCGGGCACGTAGCACCGCGTCTCGAGGAGGCGGCACACCTTCCGCAGGTGTGCCGCCTCTTCGCGCTCAGCGACGCACCCCGGTGCCACCACGGAGAGTGAGGTCCGGGTCCCCCGAACGACGGATTCCCGCAGCCGATCCCTCGATCGTGTGGTGCTCAAAGGTCCATCTTCGTGGCACCGTCACTCTCTGTACGCGTCGGCCCGCTTCGCCGGGCCGGCGACGGGGGACGACACGGGGGAACGTTCATGTCCGCATTGCCGGCGCGCAGGTCCACGCGCGCCCTGTCCGGGTTCGTGGCACTGCTCATGGCGGTCGGCGCCACGGCCCTCCTGCCCGGAGTGGCCCGGGCCGACTCGCGCCCGCTGACCGCGTCCGCGGCCACGCCGGTCACCGTCGCGGCCGACGCGCTGCCCACGGTGCAGATCAACGGCGTCGCCTGGGCCCAGGCCGTCGTCGGCAACACCGTCTACGTCGGCGGCTCGTTCACCTCCGCCCGCCCGGCCGGCGCGGCCGCGGGCACCAACGAGACGCCGCGGTCCAACCTGCTCGCCTACGACATCCGCACTGGCGAGCTGATCACCTCCTTCGCGCCGACCCTCAACGGCCAGGTGCTCGCGGTCTCGGCCTCGCCCGACGGCTCGCGGGTCTACGTCGCCGGTGACTTCACCGAGGTCGACGGCCAGGTCCGCAAGCGCGTGGCGGCGTTCGACACCGCGAGCGGCACGCTGATCAGCACCTGGCGCCCGAACATGCAGAGCCAGGTGCGGGCGATCGCGGCCACCGACGACACCGTCTACCTGGGCGGCAGCATCACCGCCGTGGGCGGCGTGAGCCGCAGCCGGCTGGCCGCCGTCCGCGCCGCCGACGGCGCCCTGCTGCCGTGGGCCCCGGTCCCCGGTGTCGGCTCCACCGCCGGCAACAGCGACGGCAACAAGGCCACCAGCGACCAGGTCATGTCCCTCGTCGTGACGGGGAACGGCAGCCAGGTCGTCGCGGCCGGCCGCTTCGACTCGATGAACGGCATCAAGGCCACCGGTGTCGCCGCGCTCGACCCGGTGACCGGCGCGACCCGGCCGTTCGCGATCAACCAGAAGATCACCAACCAGGGCATCAACTCGGCGGTCTACAGCCTCACGATCTCGGGCGACCTGGTGATCGGCACGGCCTACGACTACTACGGCCCCGGCAACCTCGAGGGCTCCTTCGTCGCGAAGGCCGACGGCGGCGCGATCGTCGAGGTGAACGACTGCCGCGGCGACACGTACTCGAGCTACGTCACCGACGGCGTCATCTACGTGGCCAGCCACACCCACGACTGTGCGGCGATCGGCGGCTACCCCGAGCAGACCACCCGCGTGCACAAGTTCGGCACCGCCTACACGCTGGCGCCGACCGGCACGCTGAAGACGCACCTGCTCAAGGGGTCCAACTTCCTGAACTCGCCCTCCGGGTCGAACCTGGCGTGGTTCCCGACCATCACCCCCGGCACGTTCACCGGGCAGGGCCAGGCGAGCTGGAGCGTCACCGGCAACGGGCAGTACGTCGTCTACGGCGGTGAGTTCCCGCGGGTCAACGGCGTCGGCCAGCAGGGCCTGGTCCGCTTCGCCGTCCCGGACGTCGCCCCGGACAAGGTCGGCCCGACCGCCTCCGGCGCGCTCACGCCGGTCGTCACGGCCGCGGGGGCGGGCAGCGCCAAGCTGACCTGGACGGCGACCAGCGACCAGGACAACGAGAACCTCACCTACCGCGTCTACCGCGACGGCGAGACCACGCCGGTGTACACCGCGCTGCAGGCCTCGATGTGGTGGAAGACGCCGGCGATGACCATCACCGACACCGGCCTGACCGGCGGCACCCACCGCTACGTGGTCACCGCGACCGACCCGTTCGGCAACACGGTCACCTCGGCCGCGGCCACCGTCGAGGTCGCCGGCGTCCCGGCGCCGGGCACCGCGCAGAGCTACCCGGAACTGGTCCGGGCCGACCGCGCCACGAACCAGTGGCGGCTCGGGGAGACCTCCGGGTCCAGCGCGGCCGACAGCATCGGCGGCTCCGCGCTCACCGTGGGCTCCGGGGTGGGCAAGGGTGTCGCCGGCGCGCTGACCGGTGACACCGACACCGCCTTCTCGTTCAACAACACCGCGTCGGCGACCCTGTCGACCCGGACCGCCGCTGCGGCCCCCACCGTCTTCACCGAGGAGGCGTGGTTCCAGACCACGTCCACCAAGGGCGGCCGGATCATGGGCTTCGGCAACCGGAGCAGCGGCACCAGCAGCAGCTCCGACCGGCAGATCTACCTGGACAGCCGCGGCCGGGTGAACTTCGGCGTCAGCGCCAAGCTGTGGATCTTCACCACCCAGCGCACGGTGGGCAGCAGCGCCTCCTTCAACGACGGCAAGTGGCACCACGTCGTCGCGACGGTGGGCGCAGGTGGCATGGCGCTCTACGTCGACGGGAAGGTCGTCGACTCGCGGAGCGACACCACCTCCGCGCAGGCGTTCACCGGCTACCTCCGCGTCGGCAGCGACGACGCCATGGCCGGGTCGGACACCTTCAACGGCCGGATCGACGAGGTCGCGCTCTACGGCACGGCACTCTCGGCCGAGCAGGTGGCGGCGCACCACACCGTCGGCCGCAACGGCAAGCCGGCGAACGTCGCCCCGACGGCCCGCTTCGGCACCGTGACCGACGACCTCGACCTCGCGGTCGACGCGTCGCCCTCGGTCGACCTCGACGGCACGGTGGCGAGCTACGCCTGGAACTTCGGCGACGGTGCCACCGCGACCGGGAAGACCGCGGCGCACACCTACGCCACGGCGGGCACGTACACCGTCACGCTCACGGTCACCGACGACCGGGGCGCGACCGGCACGACCACCGTGCCGGTGACGGTGGTGGCCAACCGGCTGCCCGCCGCGTCGTTCACCAGCGCGGTCACCGAGCGGACGGTGAGCGTCGACGCGTCCGCGTCGGCCGACCCGGACGGCTCGCTGGCCTCCTACCGCTGGGACTTCGGTGACGGCACCACCGGCACCGGGGCGACCGCGACGCACGCCTACGCGGCCGACGGCACGTACACGGTCACGCTGACCGTGACCGACGACGACGGCGCGACCGGCACGAACGGCCAGGACGTGACCATCTACGTCCCGGTGGTGCTCGCCTCGGACGCCTTCGACCGGACGGTGACCAGCGGCCTGGGCACCGCCGACGTCGGCGGCGCCTGGACGATGTCCAACGGCACCACCCGCCAGTCGGTGGCGCCGGGCGCGGCCACCCTGCGCCTGGACGCGGCCGGCAACGTCACCGGCTCCTACCTGGGGGAGGTCGCCGAGACCAGCGCGGACGTGCTGACCACGTTCTCGCTGTCGGCGGCGCCGACGGGCGGCGGGGCCTCGGTGTACGTCACCGGCCGCCGGGTGGGGACCAACCTGGAGTACCGCGCCCGGCTGCGGTTCCTGGCCGACGGCTCGGTGCGGCTGGCGCTGACCAAGCTGGCCGGCACGTCCGCGGAGGCCGTCATCGGCAGCGAGGTGACCGTTCCCGGCCTCACCTACACCCCGGGCACGCCGCTCTCGGTGCGCGTCCAGGTCTCCGGCACCGGCACGACGCAGCTGGCGGCCACGGTGTGGCCGGCGGGCTCGCTGGAGCCGGGCGTCCAGACGGTCACGCGGACCGACACCGAGGCGGCTCTGCAGGCGCCGGGTGGCCCGGCCCTGTCCGCCTACCTGTCCGGCAGCGCCACGGCGCCGCTGGCGGTGCGGTTCACCGGCCTGTCGGTGACGCCCGTCCGCTGACCGCGGATCCCTCCGCCGCCAGTCCCCGGCCGTTCCTCGAGGCGGCCGGGGACGGTGTCGTCCCGGTGCCCGGAAGCGTGTCCCGCGTCCTCCGATCGGGAACCGCGGAAGTCACTGTCGGTGATCGCACCGACCTAACCGCTCGAAACGTAATCCCAGGTCAACCACCGTATCGGGTGATCACCTCACCCCTGGCCATCCTGTTTTCGTCACTCTTAGTATCGGATCTCGCCAGGCCTGCTCCGGCCTTCGAAACGATGAATCACGGGGGAACACCCATGCCCGCACGCGCGTCCAGCGCGGCCCGGCGAGCTGTCGCCGGCCTGCTCGGACTCCTGCTCCTGGTCGGCGGCGCCCAGCTCGCCGTCCCGGCAGCGGCCCTGGCCGACTCCGCGCCCCTCGATCCCACGAGCACGACGACACCCGCGACGGTCTCCGCCGACGGGTTGCCCACCGTGCAGATCGACGGGGTCGTCTGGTCGCAGGTCACCGTCGGCAACACCGTCTACGTCGCCGGCTCGTTCGCCCATGCCCGCCCCGCGGGCGCCGCGCTCGGCACGAACGAGACGGTGCGCGACAACCTGCTGGCCTACGACATCCGCACCGGTGCGCTGATCCCGGGATGGGCGCCGAGCGTCAACGCCCAGGCGCGCGCGATCAAGGCCTCGCCCGACGGCACGCGCATCTACGTCGGCGGTGACTTCACCCAGGCCAACGGGGTGACCCGCAACCGGCTCGCGGCCTTCGACGCCACCTCGGGCGCGCTGATCACGTCCTTCGCGCCCAGCGTCAACGGCACCGTGCGGGCGCTCGCCACCACGAACACCTCCGTGTACTTCGGCGGCGCCTTCAGCGCCGTGGGGAAGGTCAGCCGGACCCGCGTGGCCGCGGTCAACGCCACCACCGGCGCGCTGCTGTCGTGGGCGCCGGTCCCGGGCAACGGGCCGGTGAAGGGCGCCAACGAGGTGCTGGCCCTGGCGGTGACGAGCAACAACACCCAGGTCGTCATCGGCGGGCGGTTCTACTACCTCAACGGTGGCAAGAACACCGGCGTCGGGGCGGTCAACGCGACCACCGGTGCGGTGCAGCCGTTCGCGGTCAACAAGACCATCACCAACAACGGCGTCGACGCCGCGGTGTTCAGCCTCCACAGCGACGGGACCACGGTCTACGGCACGACCTACCACTACGGCGGCACGGGCAACTTCGAGGGCCCGTGGATCGCGACCGCGGCCGGCGGGACGCCCCGCTGGTTCGCCGACTGCCGCGGGGACAGCTACTCGAGCTTCCCGATGGCCGGGGTCCTGTACGTGTCCTCGCACGCGCACAACTGCGGCAACATGGGCGGTTTCCCGGAGCAGACCGTCCGGGTGCACAAGTTCGGGGTCGCCTACACCCTGGCCGCGACCGGCCGGAACGGGACGGCAACCTTCGGTGGATCCCTCGTGGCGAACAAGCCTGCCCCGACGATGCTGCCGTGGTGGCCGACGATGACGCCGGGCGAGTACACCGGCCAGTTCCAGGCCGGCTTCAGCGTGACCGGCAACGGCCAGTACCTGTCCTACGGCGGTGAGTTCCCGCGGGTCAACGGCGTCGGCCAGCAGGGGCTGGTCCGCTACGCCCTGCCCACGATCGCGCCGAACAAGATCGGCCCGGAGGCCACCCTGGCGCCCACGGCCAGCGCGCTCGGTGCAGGTGCGGTCCGCATCCGCTGGACCGCCACGTCCGACGCGGACAACGAGAACCTGACCTACCGCCTGTACCGCGACGGCAACACGACGACGCCGATCTACGAGAGCGTCCGGGCGTCGCAGTGGTGGAAGCGGCCGGTCATCGCCGTGGCCGACACCGGGCTCCCGGCCGGTGCGCACTCCTACCGGGTCACCGCGAGCGACCCCTTCGGCAACACGGTCAGCTCCGCGTGGATCGACGTCTCGGTGACCACTGGTTCGGCTGCCCGGCCGTACGCGGACGCCGTCCGGGCCGACGGTCCGATGGGCTACTGGACCCTGGGCGAGCGGTCGGGCAATGCCATCGACCACGGCGGGATCTCCGACATGACCCTGGCCGGTGGGGCCGCCCGCGGCGTCGCCGGCGCGCTCGGGGCAGGTGACGCGGACACGGCGTTCTCCTTCAACGGCAGTGCCACTGCCTACGCGGCGACGCAGACGGCGGTCGCGGGCCCGCAGGTCTTCTCGGAGGAGGCGTGGTTCCAGACCACCTCCACCGCCGGCGGGCGCATCGTCGGCTTCGGCGACGCGAAGACCGGCTTCAGCACCAACTACGAGCGGCACATCTACATGGACACCGCCGGGCGGGTGCTGTTCGGCGTGCACCCGGGCGCCGCCAGGACCGTGGCCAGCACGCAGCGCTACAACGACGGGCGCTGGCACCACGTGGTGGCGACGCTGGGGCCCGACGGCATGGTGCTCTACGTCGACGGCCGGGTCGTCGGCTCCCGCACCGACACCAAGGCTGCGCAGGCCTACAACGGTTACTGGCGGGTCGGCGCCGACGGCAACTGGGGCGGGGCGTGGACGTTCTCGGGGCGGATCGACGAGGTCGCCGTCTACCCGAGCGTCCTGTCGGCCGCCCAGGTCGCGAACCACTATGCGGTCGCGACGACGGGGCAGCCGATCAACCTGCCGCCGACCGCGGCGTTCACCTCCTCGGTCGATCACCTGGACGCCACCTTCGGCGCCGGCCGCTCCACCGACAGGGACGGCACGATCGCGTCCTACGCGTGGAACTTCGGCGACGGCACCACCGGCACCGGCCCGGCCCCGGCGCACGCCTACAGCCGGGCGGGCACCTGGACGGTGACGCTGACCGTGACCGACGACGACGGCGCCACGGCGACGAGGACGGCGTCGGTGACGACGACCGAGCCCCCGCCGAACGTCCTCCCGACCGCGGCGTTCGACGCCACGGCCACCGGCAGGACGGTGGTGCTGGACGCCGCACGGTCCACCGATGCCGATGGCACCGTCGTCTCCCACGCGTGGACCTTCGGGGACGGCGGCACCGGCAGCGGGCGGACGGCGAGCCACACGTACGCCGCGGACGGCGACTACACCGTCGTCCTGACCGTCACCGACGACGACGGCGACAGCTCGACCGTCAGCCAGACGCTGCACGTGTCCGGCGCCGTTCTGGCCGCCGATGCCTTCCAGCGGATCGTCGCCGGGGGCCTCGGCATCGCCGACGCGGGCGGCACCTGGACCGTCTCCGCGGGCGGCGCGCGGCAGTCGGTCTCGGCGGGGTCGGCGGTCTTCGCGATGACCCCGGGCACGAACACCGGGTCCTACCTCGGGGCCGTCTCGCGGACCGACGTCGACATGACGGCGTCCCTGTCCTCGACGCAGACCCCGAGCGGCTCGGGCACGTACGTGTACCTGGTCGGCCGGCGGGTCGGGGCGAACCAGGAGTACCGGGCCCGTGTGCGGCTGCTCGCCGACGGCAGCATCGGCGTCGCGGTCACCCGGCTGGCCGGGTCGTCCAGCGAGACCCAGCTCGGGACGAACGTGATCCTGCCCGAGGGGTACACCACCGACGAGGTGCTCAACGTCCGCTTCGTCGTCCGCGGCACCGGGACCACGGAGCTGGCGGTCACCGTCTGGCCGGCCGGCACACCGGAGCCTGCCACGCCCACGGTGACGCGAACGGACACGACCGCCTCGCTGCAGGCGCCCGGCTCCGTCGGTCTGCTGGGCTACCTCTCCGGCAGCGCGGCATCCGGGGTGACGCTGCGGTTCGACGACCTGGTCGTCGTGCCGGCCGACTGACGTCGTCCGCTGATCCGGAAGATCCCCCCACCGCCCCCGGCGGTGGGGGGATCTTCGGGTGAGAGGCCGGCTGTGGCGTGCTGAGCTGCGGTTTCGTGCTGGGAGGATGACGGCATGACGCGAGGGCTGGGCGCACTCCTGCGCCGACCGGCCGCCGGCGCGGTCGCCGGTCAGGTGACCCAGGCCGTCGCCGGTCTCGTCCTGCAGGTGGCCGCCGCGCGCTCCCTCGGTGCGGCGGGGCTGGCCACCTTCTCCGTGATCTACGGCGCGATGGTCCTGGTCACCGCGGTGTCCAGCGGTCTGGTGGGCGACTCGCTCACGGTCCTCGACCGCCGGGAGCGCGGTGTGCGCGCCGGACTGCACGTCGTGGCCGTGGTCGTCGCCGTCGGGGCCGGTGGCCTGGGCGCGGCGGCCGCCGTCGTCACCGGGGTCGTCTCGTCGTGGGCGGTCCTCGTGCTCGCCGTGGCGGTGGCCGCCTACGTCCTCGAGGACGTCCTGCGCCGGCTGCTCATGGCGACCGGCCGCTTCTGGTCGCTGCCGGCGGTCGATGCCACCAGCCTCGTGTTCTCCCTGGGTGTCCTGCTGCTGTGGGCCGGAGCCGGTCCGCTGACGCTGACCTCGTTCCTCGTCGCGCTGGTGGCCGGGCAGGCGACCGCCGCGGTCGTCGCGTGGTTCTGCGCGTCCCCGGGGGAGCGGCCGCGCGGGCCGTGGCGGTCGCCGGACCTGCGGGCGGTCGTCTCCTTCGGCGTCTGGCGGGCGGCCGGGCAGACCGTCCGGCCCGGCCTGCTCACCTGCCTGCGGCTGGTCGTCGTCCTCGCCCTGGGCGCGGCCGCCTACGGTCCGCTCGAGGCGGCTCGCGTGTACACCGCGCCGACGCTCGTGGTCGTCGCCGGTCTGGGGTCCTTCCTGCTGCCGCACTTCGTGGCCACCCGCGACCGGCCGGTCGCCGAGGCCATCCGCGTCGCGGACCGGGTGGCGTTCGGCCTCGCCGGTGCGGTCGCGGCCATCGGCGCCGCAACCGTCGTCCTCCAGCCGCTCGTGGAGCCGCTGCTCACCGGCGGCGAGTACGCCGTGCCGGTCCTGGCCGTGGCCGGCTGGAGTGCCTACGCCGTCGCCGGTGCCTTCCTCCTGCCCTACAGCGGCCTGGCCACGGTGCACCGGCGGCAGCGCCGGGTGCTGGCGTTGCGGTCGCTCGAGTTCGCCGCGCTCGTCCTGGTCGTCGTCCTGGTGCAGGTCGTCGACGGGGGCGAGATCTGGGCGCCGCTCGCTCTCGCGGCCGGGCCGCTGCTGACCGCCGCGGCCGTCCGCCGGCACGTGCTCTCGCCGATGCTGCGGGAGAGGACGGCGGTCCCGGCCGTGCACGCGGCGGCCGCCTGACCGACGCAGTCCTCCATCGTCAGTGGTGGTGGTCGTGCCGGCCGAGGGTGTGCACGGGCGTCGCGCCGGGGCGGGTCCACTGCGGCACGGGGCGGATGGCCCTAGGTGGCGTTCCCGTTCGCGTCCGAGCGCCAGTACCAGCAGGCGTGGTGCCCCTCGGGCCAGCCCTCGGGCTTGTCCTCCCAGGCCTCGCCGCGGCCGTAGGGCGTCCTGTCGAGCAGCCCGCGGGCGTTGAGGTAGACGGCGTCGCGCATCTGCCTGACGTTGAAGGTGCAGCCCTCGCACTGCCTCTGGTGCGGCGCGCCGTCGTACCACATGGAGGGGTGGACGACGAGCTCGTCGAGGGCGGCCTGCGACGGTCACCAGAACGGACTCGCGACCCGACCGGAACTCATCGGCCGAGCTGTGCGGCGCTTCCCTCCAGCACGGCGTCCGACAGGTGCGCCGAGTAGGCGGCCATGGAGAACCGGGCCTGGGCGTCGGCCCGGCCCGCCCGGCCGAGTTCGGCCGCGAGCGCCGGATCGGAGAGCAGGCGGATGATCGCGTCGGCCAGGGCCCGCGGGTCGTCGGGATCGACGAGGAGCCCCGTCTCGCCGTCCCGGATGATCTCGGGCAGACCACCGACCCGGGAGGCGACGACCGGCCGGCCCAGGAGCAGCGCCTCGGCAGCGACCAGCCCGAACGGCTCGATCAGCGACGGGACCAGGACGACGTCGGCCGCTGCGACGTAGGGCGCTGGGTCCTGGAAGCCGGCGAAGACGGTGCTGTCACCGACCTGCTCGCGGGCCGCCAGGGCGTGCAGGGCCTCGACGTAGTCCTCGTACCCGGGGTAGCTGTCGCCGACGAGGGTGAGCGTGACGTCGAAGCCGGCCCGCCGGACCAGCGCGAGGGCGGAGATCGCGGTCTGCTGGCCCTTGCGGGCGGCCAGCCGGCCGACGACGACGAGGCTGCGCGCGGTCGTCGCAGTGGTCGGCGAGGAGCCGCTCCCGGAGGGCTCGCGCACGCCGTTGTGGATGACCCGGGTGCGACGGGTCAGGAGTGTGCCGAGGGACGACCCGATCCAGGCCAGGGTGTCCGCGCTGTTCGCGATGACGCAGTGCGCGGCGAGCAGCGGGGACAGCAGGAGCGCGCTCGCGAGACGGGACATCTGCGGTTCGCTCTCGTGGACGTGGCAGACGACCCGGGCCCCGCTCGATCTCGCGGCGATCAGCCATTCCGGTGCGGCGATCGTGCTCACGTAGACGACGGCGGCGTCCTGTGCGCGCAGCCAGGACGTCAATGTGACCAGGGAGCGGAGTAATTGGAGGACGAAGAGAACTGCCTTGGCCGGTGTCCGGAGATCGACCTTGCGGAGAACGGGGAATTCCTTGATCTCGCAAGGGATCGCCCGTTGCCTCAACGCGTCGACCAGCGGGCCGTCCTTGGACACGACCGCCAGGACATCGGGCCCCAGTGCGGCGACGCTCTCGAGGAACATGCGGTCACTGCCGTACAGGTCGGCGTGCGGGTGGATGGCGATGGTCCGGCCGGAACGCCGCAGGTCCACAGCGAGTCTCCAATCAGCCGCGGTGTCGGTGCTCGCCGGAGCGCGTCAGCGAGAGGGTGGGTGCGAGAGCGGCCGGCGGCCGCTCGTCGCGACGCGGATCGGCCGGCGTCCGGGAGGGACGCCGGCCGATCCGTCGCCGTCAGGCCTGCCGGGTGCGTGGCCCGGGGGACGCCTCGGTCACCGGTTGTTGGCGGTGGCGCTGCCGAACAGCTTCGTCTTGACCTTCACGGCCGTGTCGTAGTGCCGCGCGAAGACGCGCTTCAGCGGACCGGCCGCCTCGGGCGACCAACCGGTGGTGCGAGCCACCACGCTGCCCTCGGGCACCAGCTCGTACGCGTAGGTCGCGATGGACTTGCGGGTCACGCCCGGCGGGAGGCTCATCTTCTTGAAGCCGTGGTAGGTGTGGTCGTCCGTCACCATGATCAGGCCGCGGTTGAACAGGGGCTCGATGGCCCGCGGCTCCTCGTCGGGGCTGGACTTGATGAGCAGGCGGCCGTCGTACTCGGCCTTCCAGTCCTTGTTCAGGTACAGCAGGACGTTGAGCGTCCGCCGCCAGTTCGGGTGCAGCGGGTGCATGTTGAAGTCGACGTGCGTGTCGAGGAAGCCGCCGTCACCGCTCTGGTGGAACCCGCCGCCGTGGAAGGCCGGGTCGACGAAGAGGTCGATCCCGGTGAGCGTGGTGATGAACTTCTGGAACTGCTCGCCCATCAGGGCGTCGTAGAACGCCTTGCTGGTGGGGCCCTGCTCCGCGACGCTCGACAGCTCGTGCTTGTCGCCGAAGAGGTAGTCCCGGGACTTCGGCATCGCGTCCGGCTGGGGGAACTCCTCGAGCAGGCTCTCCGCGACGGCGGTGTCGAGGAAGTCGTCGATGACCAGGAGCGGGAAGGGCCGGGCCTCCCGGAATTCCCTGGAGAGTTCTTCCGCTCGATCGATCCATGAGTTGAACATCGTTTGCTCTTCCTCCGAGCGCGGTGTGCCGACGTGTGTCCCGGCGCGAGGAATTTCCCCGTCGAAGACGAAGATAGAGCTGGAAATGGCCAGCTCGGAACGTTGATTGACTCCATCGGGTGGGGCGCCGGACGTGATGACCGCCACCGCGGGATGGGCGGAACGGAAAAAGGGAATGGCGGGAGACGTTCGCCATTTCTGCCTGCGCCCGCCTCGGTCCTCCGTAAGCCTGATATTCGCCGTGTCAGCGCCCTCGGGCACGCCTCGTGCCCGTAGCATCCCGCGGCGTGACCATCGAGGCTTCCGGGGAGGCGGCATGAGGCCGGGCTTCGCCCCTGGTCGGCCGGGGCAGCTCCTCGTGGCGTTCCTGCTGGTGGCCGGCACGGTCGGCTGGCGCCGTGCGCAGTACTTCTCGGGTTCGCTGGACCCCGTGGTCGTGGCCAAGGGCGGCCTGTCCGCCGTCGCGCTGCTGATCGCGTTCCTCGCGGCCCAGGCCGGGACCCGGCGCGCCCTGGGCACCGGCTCGCTGTGGGTGCTCGCCACCCTGCTCGGCGGCTCGGTGTTCGGTGCCCTGACCCACGGCACGCCGGCGGCCGGTGGCCTGGTCGGCGTCCGCGTGGCCGTCCTGGCGTTGACGGTGTTCTTCCTCCTCCGGACCGCCACCGTGCACGAGGCGTTCTCCGCACTCGCGCTGGCCTGCGGCACCGTCGGCCTGGTCGCGGCGGTGACCGGGGTGTCCACGCTGGCCTCCGGGCGGCTGGCGGGTGGCGTGCCGCCGCTGAGCCCGAACGAGCTGGCTCTGCTGGCCGGCGTCGTCGTCCTGTACGTCGCCTGGCGCACCGTCCTCGGTGAGGCCGGGTGGCTGCGCACCGGCGCCGCGGTCGCGGCCCTCGGCGTCATCTGGGTCACCGGCTCGCGGACGGGGCTGCTCATGCTCGTCGTCGCGGTCGTCGTGATGGCGCTGCACATCCGCCGGGCCCGGGTGGGACTCGTCGTCGGCGCCCTCGTCGTGGCGGCCGTCGGAGCGGTCGCGGTGCTGACCACCGGGGTGCTGACCTCGTTCGCCGAGCGCGACGGCACCGGCACCAGCACGCTCGACTCCCGTTTCATCGCCTGGCGGGCCGCCGCCTCCTGGGCGGAGACGGGCTGGCAGCTGGTGTTCGGCGGCGGCCTGTCGGTGAAGATCATCGAGGTCAAGGGCCAGTGGTGGAACGAGCAGCCGCTGGACAGCAGCTGGGTGTCCCTGCTGGTGCAGGCCGGCCTGCTGGGCCTGCTCGTCGCGATCGGCTGGGTGCTCTGGGTGGTGCGCGGTGCGCTGCGCGCCCCGCACCCGCACCGCGTGCTGTTCCTCGGCGTCGTCGTGTTCGTGACCGGCCGCAGCCTGCTCGAGAGCGGCCTGTTCGACGCGACCCCGGCCTTCCTGGCCTTCTTCGCGGTGTCGTTGCTGGCCGAGGGCGGCTCCCGCGCCCGGCTCGGCGACGAGCTCCGCCCCGCGCCGGAGGCGCCGCACCGCCCGCTGGAGCCCGCGGGGCGGTGACCCGCCCGTACGACCCTGCCCGCTGCCTGCCGATGAGGACGTCGGGCCGGATCGGAGGGGGCGACGGATGGCGTCGACGGACTGGGCAGCGAGGGCTCCCGGCTCTTCTCTGCTGCTCCTGGACCGGGTGCAGCTGATCGCCCTGCTCGCGCACGTGGACTCCGCCGTGGCGAGCGACGGCTGCGGCCTCACCCGCGCGGCGACCGACGCCTGGGCCGTCCGGGCGGGCGTGGACCCGGCGCGGCTGCACGCAGGGCTGGAGGAGTACGGCGGTTTCTGCGACTGCGAGGTCGTGATGAACGTCGACGTCGACGAGGTCTTCCCGCCGGTCGGGTCGCCCCGGAGCTAGTCGCGGGCCCCGGTCAGCGGCCGGTGCGCGCGGGCTCGCCGGCCTCGGCCCGCGGCGGACGGGCGTTCGCCGGGCGGGGCGCCGGCGCGGCGACCGCCGTCCGGTCGACCGCGACCGGCTCGGGTGCCGCCGGCGCCGGCCGGGTGCGCCGGGGGGTGACGACGACGGCGAGGGTCTGCACGCCGGTCGCGCGCAGCAGCACGCGCATCTCCTGCAGCTCGGCGGCGTCCACCCGGCCGGCGGCGGCCACGAGGACCACGCCGTCGTAGTGCTCGGCCACCTGCCGCCAGAACGACAGCGGCGCCAGCGGGTCGGCCACGGTGAGCTGGACGCCGGGCCCCTCCTCCGCCGAAGCCCGCGCGGCGGCCTCCGGGCCGGTGACCGTGGTGGGCAGCCGGCGCCGGCGCAGCTCGGCGGCGACCTCGTCGGCCAGCGCGCGCGGCGTGGCCTTGTCCGCCGGCGAGGGCGAGACCAGGACGACCCGCAGCCGCCGTCCCTCGGCGGTGAACTCCAGCCGGCGGGCCAGCTCGGTGGCCGGCCGGCCGGTCAGGGCGCTGCGGCGGGCCCGGCCGCGGCGCGGCGCGAGCACCTCCAGGTCCGCCTCGGCGCCCCACGCACGGCGCGCGTCCTGCTCGGTGTGCACGCTGGTGTCCAGGCGGCTGCGGACCACGGCCACGGCCAGGCCGAGGAACAGGCCCACGGCCAGGCCGAGACCGAGGTCGTAGAGCGCGACGGGGGAGACCGGGCCGGTCGGCACGGAGGCCGGGTCGCTCACCGTGAGGGTCACCGGACGGTTGCCCGACGACGGCGTCTCCAGCTCCTCCACCGCAGCGGTCAGCTGGCCGGCGACGGCGTTGGCGATCTCCGCCGCCTCCCGCGCGTCGCCGCCCGAGACGGTCACCCGCACCTGCGAGGTGTCGACCGGGACGTCCGCGGACACCCGGTCCTGCAGCGCGGCGAGGCTCTCCTCGAGCCCGAGCTGCTCGATCACCGGCCGCAGGACGGCGGCGCTCACGGCGACGTCGGGGTAGGTCTTGACCCGCTGCGCGACGAACTGCGCGCTGTTCGGGATCGACGGCGACACCGACACGAACACCTGCGCCGTCGCCTCGTAGGTGCGCGGCGTCAGCTGGAACGCGGCCGCGCCCAGGACCACGCCGAGCACGGTGATGCCGACCCAGGTGAGCCAGTAGCGACGAATCGCGGCAAGGTAGTCCGTCAGTTCCATAACCGTCCCCGATGCTGCCTGTCACAGGGCAGCCGGGAGCGGTGCTCCGAGGCCGGCACCCCCGCTGTCCGTGAGCCTCTCGAGTTCCGGATGCTAGAGGCCGGACGGGGCGTTCCCGGAGGTTCCGCGGGCGGGCTCACCCGTTCGGGGCGGACGACGGCCGGAGAGCCCCGCGGCGCCCGCATCCGAACGGGTGAAGTGACCCGCGAACCTCACCGTGCGTGACCTTCACTCGCGTATTTTCCCTGGTCGGAAAGCGGTCGTGCGCCGCAGGCGTCTCCTGACATCACTCACAGTCAGGTGGACGCGTGCCGTCGGCGCGGACCGCAGAACGCAACGGGGGAGAACCACCATGACCGTGATCGGGTACGCGCCCGGTGCCTACGACCTGTTCCACATCGGGCACCTGAACATCCTCAAGCACGCCAAGGAGCACTGCGACCGGCTGATCGTCGGCGTCGTCTCCGACGAGATGCTGCTGCAGACCAAGGGCAAGCTGCCGGTGATCCCGCTGGCCGAGCGCCTGGAGATCGTCCGCAACCTGCGTTTCGTGGACGACGTGCACGCGGAGGTCGTGCCCGACAAGATCGACACCTGGCGCCAGGTCGGCTTCGACGTGATCTTCAAGGGCGACGACTGGCGGGGGACGCCCAAGGGGGAGAAGCTCGAGCGCGACTTCGCCGCGGTCGGCGTCGAGGTGCGGTACTTCCCGTACACCATGCACACCTCGAGCACGATCCTGCGCAAGGCGCTGCTGGCCATCGACGCCCAGGAGCCGGTGGGCCGCGTCGCCCGCGCGCTCAGCTCCTGAGCAGCCCGGTCGAGGACGGCGGGGGCCGGTTCCCGGGGTTTAACCTGGGAACCGGCCCCCGCCGCGTCCGGCGCCGCGGCCTCCCCAGCCCAGGAGGAACATCCCCGTGACGTTGCGCGGCGTGCTGGACGTCGTCCTCACCGATCCGGGCATGGCGCGTGTCGTCGCGTCGGCCGGATCCGCGGAGCTGGCCGTCACCGCACCGCCGCCGGTCCAGCCGCTGGTCGCCGCGGCGCTGGCGGCGACCGGCACGGGCGCCGGCGTGCCGGTGCTCGTCGTCACCGCGGGCGAACGCGACGCCGACGCCACCGCCGACGCGCTGCGCTGCTTCCTGCCCCAGCGCCGGGTGGAGACCTTCCCCGCCTGGGAGACCCTGCCGCACGAGCGGCTCTCGCCCCGCGCGGACACCGTCGGCCGCCGGCTGGCGGTGCTGCGCGACCTGACCCACCCCGGCGCCAACGGGACGATCGACGTCCTCGTCGCGCCGGTGCGCAGCGTGCTCCAGCCGCTGGCTCCCGGGCTGGGCGACCTCACCCCGGTCGAGCTGAAGCCGGGCGACGCCGCCGAGCTCGACGACGTCGCCCGCGCCCTCGTCGACGCCGCCTACACCCGCGTCGAGCTGGTCGAGAAGCGCGGCGAGTTCGCCGTCCGCGGTGGCCTGCTCGACGTCTTCCCGCCGACCGAGCCGCATCCCGTCCGCGTCGAGTTCTGGGGCGACGAGGTCGACGAGCTGCGCTACTTCTCCGCCGCCGACCAGCGCTCCCTCGACGAGCGGCCCGAGCGGCTGTGGGCCCCGCCGTGCCGCGAGCTGCTGCTCACCGACGAGGTCCGGGCCCGTGCGGCCGCGCTGGCCGTCGAGCACCCCGGCCTGCTGGAGATCCTCGGCAAGCTGGCCGAGGGGATCGCCGTGGAGGGGATGGAGTCGCTGACCCCGGCCCTCATCACCGGGGACATGGACCTCCTGACCGACCTCGTGCCGCGTGGCACCCACGTGCTGGTCCTCGACCCGGAGCGGGTGCGCAGCCGCGCGGCCGACCTGGTGCGCACCGCCGCGGAGTTCCTGGCCGCGTCCTGGGCCACCGCGGCGGAGGCCGGCGAGGCGCCGCTGGACCTCGGGGCGTCGTCCTTCCGCGACCTGGCCGACGTCGAGGCCGCCGCCCGCGGCCGCGGCCTGCCGTGGTGGACGACCGGCGCCTTCACGCTCCAGGCCGAGGACGACGACACGCACGTCACCCTCGACGCCACCACCGTCGAGCGCTTCCACGGCGACCAGGGCAAGGCCGTCGAGCAGCAGCGGGCCTGGCACCGCGACGGCTGGCGGGTGGTCGTCACCTTCGCCGGCCCCGGCCCCGCGCAGCGCGCCGCCGACCAGTTCACCGAGGCGGACCTCGGCGTCCGGCTGGTGCCCGACATCGCCGGCGCCCCCGACGCCGGCCTGACCCACGTCACCCAGGGCAACCTGGAGACCGGCTTCGCCTTCCCCTCCGCCGGCCTGGCGCTGCTCACCGAGCACGACCTGACCGGCCAGCGCGGGACGACGATGCGCGACGCGGTCAAGATGCCCGCGCGGCGGCGCAACGCCGTCGACCTGGTGCAGCTGCAGCCCGGCGACCTGGTCGTGCACGAGCACCACGGCATCGGCCGCTACGTCGAGATGGTCAGCCGCACGGTCAACGGCGGGCAGCGCGACTACCTGATCGTCGAGTACGCGCCGAGCAAGCGGAACCAGCCGCCGGACCGGCTGTTCGTCCCCACCGACGCGCTCGACCAGCTCACCCGCTACGTCGGCGGGGAGTCCCCCGCGCTGTCCAAGCTCGGCGGCGCGGACTGGCAGAAGACCAAGGGCCAGGCCCGCAAGGCGGTCAAGCAGATCGCCGCCGAGCTGATCCGGCTCTACTCGGCGCGGATGGCCACCAAGGGCCACACCTTCGGCCCGGACACCGTCTGGCAGCGCGAGCTCGAGGACGCCTTCCCGTTCCAGGAGACCCCCGACCAGCTGGCCGCGATCGACGAGGTCAAGGCCGACATGCAGCAGCCGGTGCCGATGGACCGGATCATCTGCGGCGACGTCGGCTACGGGAAGACCGAGATCGCGGTGCGGGCGGCGTTCAAGGCGGTGCAGGACGGCAAGCAGGTCGCCGTCCTCGTGCCGACGACGCTGCTGGCCAACCAGCACTACAAGACCTTCTCCGAGCGGGTCGCGCAGTTCCCGGTGAAGGTGCGGGTGCTCTCGCGGTTCCAGTCCGACGCCGAGTCGCGGCAGATCCTCGAGGAGCTGGCGCGCGGGGAGGTCGACATCCTGGTCGGCACCCACCGGCTGCTGCAGCCGACCACCCGGTTCAAGGACCTCGGGCTGGTCGTCGTCGACGAGGAGCAGCGCTTCGGCGTCGAGCACAAGGAGTACCTGAAGACGATGCGGACGGCGGTCGACGTCCTGTCGATGTCGGCCACCCCGATCCCGCGCACCCTGGAGATGTCGCTGACCGGCATCCGCGAGATGTCGACCATCCTCACCCCGCCCGAGGAGCGGCACCCGGTGCTGACCTACGTCGGCGCCTGGGACGACAAGCAGATGGCCGCCGCGATCCGCCGCGAGCTGCTGCGCGACGGCCAGGTCTTCGTCATCCACAACCGGGTGCAGTCGATCGACAAGGCGGCGGCGAAGATCCGCAACCTGGTGCCCGAGGCCCGGGTCGCGGTCGGCCACGGGCAGATGAGGGAGCACGAGCTCGAGCGGATCATGGTCGGCTTCTGGGAGAAGGAGTACGACGTCCTCGTCGCGACGACGATCGTCGAGTCCGGCCTGGACATCCCGAACGCCAACACCCTGATCGTCGACCGGGCCGACACCTTCGGCCTCTCCCAGTTGCACCAGATCCGCGGCCGCGTCGGCCGCGGCCGCGAGCGGGCCTACGCCTACTTCACCTACGACCCGACCCGGCCGCTGACCGAGACCTCGGTCGACCGGCTCACCACCATCGCGCACAACACCGACCTCGGCGCCGGCATGGCGGTGGCGATGAAGGACCTCGAGATCCGCGGCTCGGGCAACCTGCTCGGCGGCGAGCAGTCCGGGCACATCGCCGGGGTCGGCTTCGACCTCTACGTGCGGCTGGTCGGCGAGGCCGTCGCCGACTACCGGGCCCAGGTCACCGGCGAGGGGGCCCCCGCCGAGCCGGTCGAGGTGCGGGTCGACCTGCCCGTCGACGCCCACCTGCCGCACGACTACGTGCCGGGAGAGCGGCTGCGGATGGAGGCCTACCGCAAGGTCGCCTCCGTCCAGGACGACGACCAGGCCGCCGCGGTGCTCGAGGAGCTCACCGACCGCTACGGCGCCCCGCCGGCGCCTGTGCTGAACCTGCTGGCGGTGGCCCGCTTCCGCGCCGCCATGCGGAAGTTCGGCGTCACCGAGGTCTCCTTGCAGGGTCGCGCCATCCGCATCTCGCCCGTTCCACTGCGCGAGTCGCAGCAGATGCGGCTGACCCGGCTGGCCGACGGTGCTACCTACAAGTCGGCCGTCGAGACCATCTCGCTCAAGGTCCCGGTCGGCCCCGACCGGCGCACCCCGCTGCGCGACGTCGCGCTGCTGGAGAACCTGCACGCGCTGCTGTCCTCCGTCCTGGAGCAGCCGGTCAAGGCCGCCTCCTGACGTGTGCGGAGGAGATCCGTGCCCGTCACGCGCACGGATCTCCTCCGCAACTGCAGGGCCGCATGCGAGGCTCGCCACGCCGCATGTGGGAGTCTCGCGACGTGCACATGCGTCGAGTTCCCCGGATCGTCCTGACCGGGGCCGCCGCCGTCCTCGCCGTCGCGGGGCTGGCCGGCTGTCGGACCTCGCCCAACGTCGCCGCCTACGTCGGCGACGACCAGATCACCGTCGCGGAGCTGCAGACCGCGATCGACGAGCGACTCCAGGACGACGACGTCGCCGCGTTCGCCGACACCGACCCGGACGCCTTCGCCCGCCAGGTCCTCGGCCTGCTGGTGGGGGAGGACGTGTACGCGGCGGCCGCCGAGCGGTGGGACGTCACCGTCACCGACGACGAGGTGCGCGACCGCATCGACACCCTGCTCGCCGGCAACGACCCGGACGCGGTCTACGCCCAGCTGGCCGCCCAGGGCGTCTCCCGCGAGGACGTCTTCGAGAACGTCCGGCAGCAGCTGGTGCGGCAGAAGATCGCCGCGGCGGAGGGGCTGGACGACCCGCTCTCGGACGCCGCCCTGCGGCAGCAGTACGACCAGAACCTCGCCCAGTACACGCAGTACTCGGTGGGCTTCATCGCCGTGCCCGACCAGGCCACGGCCGACGCCGTCGTGGGCCAGCTGACCGCGGACCCGGCGAGCTACGCGGCGGCGGCCGCCGCCTTCCCGGGCCAGATCACCCTGCCGCAGCCCGAACCCCGCAGCGCCGACCAGATCCCGTCGGTGGTGGCCGACCAGGTGCGCGCCGCGCAGCCCGGCACCGCCTTCAGCGTGCCGGTCGAGGGCGCCGGCGTGGTGGTGACGTTCGTCGCCGACGTCACCGTGCGTCCGTTCGAGGACGTCCGGCCGGACCTGCAGGCCGCCGCAGAGTCCACCGTCGACGACCAGGCGCAGCAGCTCGTGCAGGACTTCCGCGACGACCTCGACGTCCGCGTCAACCCGCGCTACGGCGTCCTGCAGGAGAACGCCGTCGTCGAGGGCGAGGACGGCGTCGTCGAGATCCTCGACGACGACTCCGGCGCCGGCGGGGCGCCCGCCACCCCGTCGGGCACGACCGGGGGCTGATCGGCGTGCCGGTCGCGCTCGCGCTCGAGGTCAGCGCGCGGCTGCCGGGGCTGCTCGCGCCGGCCGGCTGGCGCGCCGTCACCGGCGACCGGCCGGTGCTGGCGCTGCCCGGCGCCGCCGGGGCCGCGGACGCGCTGCGGGCCGCGGACGTGCAGGTCGAGGACGTCGCCGACCCCGCGACCGTCCGCGCCCGCCCGGACGAGGTCGTGTGCCTGGCCACCGCCGCGGAGCTGGCCGACCTGCCCGGCGTCCCCGTCGTGGCCGCGGCGCCCGAGCCGCCCGGCGCGCGGCTGCTCGACGTCGTGCGGGTGATGGACCGCCTGCGGTCGCCCGGCGGCTGCCCGTGGGACGCCGAGCAGACCCATGCCTCGCTGCGCGGGTACCTGCTGGAGGAGGCGCACGAGGCCTACGACGCGATCGTCGACGACGACGCCGGCGCGATGCGCGAGGAGCTCGGCGACGTGCTGCTGCAGGTCGTCTTCCACGCCCGGCTCGGCGCCGAGGCCGAGCCGGGGCGGCGGTTCGACATCGACGACGTCGCCGGCGACCTCGTCGACAAGCTGGTCCGCCGGCATCCGCACGTCTTCGGCGACGCCGGCCCCCGTGACGTCGCCCAGGTCGAGGCGGGCTGGGAGGAGATCAAGAAGGCCGAGAAGCAGCGCCGCTCGCCGACCGAGGGGGTCTCCCGCTCCCAGCCGGCCGCCTCGTGGGGCGCGGCCCTGGTGCGCCGGGCCGGGCGGGCCGGGCTGCCCACCCCGCCGCCCGCCGAGCTGTCCGTCGACAGCCCGGAGGCGCTCGGCGAGCAGCTGTTCGGCCTGGTCGTCGCCGCCACCGGCCGCGGCTGGGACGCCGAGGACGCACTGCGCGAGGCCGTCCGCCGCTACGCCGGCGAGCTGGACGCCGCCGCCGAGGCCGCCGACGCCTGACCGGGGCGGCCGCCCTGGGGCTTTCGGTACAGAAAGCCCCAGGCGGAACCCGGGCTTTCGGTACCGAAAGCCCGGTTCAGGCGCGGCGCTCGGGCGGGCTCGGGTCGGAGCCGAGCAGCTGGGCCAGCCAGAACAGCAGCGCCGCGGACAGCGCGGTGGCGAAGACGAAACCGGCCACCCCGCTGCCGTCGACGTAGGCCCAGAGCAGGCCCAGCAGCGGCGCGGCGAAGACCACGACCACGTCGCTGCGCACCTGGCGCCCCCACGTCGCGGGCCGGGCCGGTGCGTCGGCCGGCGCGGCCACCCGCCGCTCCCCCCGCGGCGCCCGGGACCTCAGCCGGCCCGACGGCCACACCTCGGCGCCGTCCACCACCGGCAGCACCGCCCGCCCGGCGACGTCCCCGCGCAGCTCGATCGGGCTGTCCGGCTCCAGCGCCGCCAGCTCCGGCGACCAGTGCACGGGCAGCCACCGCTGCCCGCGGGCGGTGGCCAGCTCCAGCCAGCTGCGGACGACGAGCCCCTGGCGCACGACGACGCGGCTGGCCGTGGCCTCGGTGACCGGAGCGCGGCGCAGCCGCCGGCGGGCGAGGAACCGCAGCCCGGTCACGACCGAGGCGAGGAGGACGACGAACAGCGTGGCGACGATCCCGAACAGCACGTCCTCGACCGCCCGGTGCGCGGCGTCGCCGTTGGCGTACACCGCCGTGTCCTCGGCGGGGGACGCCGGGTCGTACTGCACGGTGACCTGGCGGCCGGCCTCGACCTCGATCGGGTCGCGCAGCACCAGCACCCCCGTGCGCCGTGCGCCGTCGTCGTCCTCGAAGGTCACCGACACGCCGCGCCCGTCGGGCGGCCGACCGGAGTCGACGACGCTCGCGGTCGCCGTGGCGGTGGCGGCGGCCAGCGGCTCCCGCGTGGCCGACAGCCGCACGGCCAGGACGGCCAGCAGGACGACGCCCACCGTGAGCAGCGGCAGGTAGCCGAGCAGCAGCTGGGTCGCGGCCCGCCGGTGCGGCCGGGGTGGCGCGGCAGGAGTGCTCATCACCGCCCATCGTGGCAGGCGGACTTCGCATCGACGCGGCTGACGCTGGCCCGCCGCCGGGCTGGCTAGGCTGCTCTGCGTGCCCAGCATCGACGCCGTAGGCGCGCGGGAGATCCTCGACTCGCGCGGAAACCCCACCGTGGAGGTCGAGGTCGCCCTCGACGACGGGACGATCGCCCGCGCGGCGGTCCCCAGCGGCGCCTCGACCGGCGCCTTCGAGGCCGTGGAGCTGCGCGACGGGGGTGAGCGCTACGGCGGCAAGGGGGTCACCAAGGCCGTCGACGGGGTGCTCGACGTCATCGGCCCGGAGCTGGTCGGCTACGACGCCAGCGAGCAGCGGCTGATCGACCAGCGCCTGATCGACCTCGACGGAACGCCGGACAAGTCGCGGCTCGGCGCCAACGCCATCCTCGGCGTGAGCCTCGCCGTGGCGAAGGCGGCCGCCGACTCCGCCGCCCTGCCGCTGTTCCGCTACGTCGGCGGCCCGTCGGCGCACCTGCTGCCGGTGCCGATGATGAACATCCTCAACGGCGGCGCCCACGCCGACAGCAACGTCGACGTGCAGGAGTTCATGATCGCCCCGATCGGCGCGGGGACCTTCGCCGAGGCGCTGGCGATGGGCACCGAGACCTACCACGCGCTCAAGGCCGTGCTGAAGAAGGACGGGCTGTCCACCGGCCTCGGCGACGAGGGCGGTTTCGCCCCGAACCTGTCGAGCAACCGGGCGGCGCTGGACCTCATCGCCCGCGCCGTCGAGCAGGCCGGGTACTCCGTCGGCCGCGACGTGGTCTTCGCCCTCGACGTCGCCGCGACCGAGTTCCACACCGACGGCGCCTACGCCTTCGAGGGCAGGAAGCTCTCGTCGGCCGAGATGGCGGAGTACTACACCGGCCTGGTCGAGGCCTATCCGATCGTCTCGATCGAGGACCCGCTGTCCGAGGAGGACTGGGACGGCTGGATCGCCCTGACCGACGCCCTCGGCGAGCGGGTGCAGCTCGTCGGCGACGACCTGTTCGTCACCAACCCCACGCGCCTGGCCGACGGCATCGCCCGCGGCGCGGCGAACGCGCTGCTGGTCAAGGTCAACCAGATCGGCACCCTCACCGAGACCCTCGACGCGGTGAACCTGGCGCACCGCAGCGGCTACCGCTGCATGATGAGCCACCGCTCGGGCGAGACCGAGGACACCACGATCGCCGACCTGGCGGTGGCCACCGACTGCGGGCAGATCAAGACCGGCGCCCCGGCGCGCAGCGAGCGGGTGGCCAAGTACAACCAGCTGCTGCGGATCGAGGAGGAGCTGGACGACGCCGCGCGCTACGCCGGTGCCGCCGCCTTCCCACGGCTGACCGCGTGAGGTCCGCCGACCGATGAGCAGCGTCCGCGGCCGGCGCGGCGCGGCGCCCGCGGGCCGGCGGGCCGCCGGCCGGGGGGTCTCCCGCGCGACCGGGCCGGTGCACACCGGCCCGGTGCGCAGCGCCCGCTCCACCGCGCCCAGCCGGCCGGGCCAGCGGCGCTCGGGACGTCGGCCGGCACGCAGTGGGGCCGGCGCCCGGCGCCGGCCGCTGTTCACCGGCCGGGCCGTGCTGCTCGGCGCGCTCGTGCTGCTCCTCGCGCTCACCCTCGCCGGGCCGGTCCGCCAGTTCCTCGCCGGCCGCGCCCAGCTGGTGGAGCTGGCCGCCGAGCGCAGCCGCCTCGAGCAGCGCGCGCAGGAGCTGCAGGACCAGCTGGAGCGCCAGGCCGACCCCGCCTTCACCGTCCGGCAGGCCCGGGAGCGGCTCACCTACGTGCTGCCCGGCGACCGGCTGGTCGTCGTCGTCGACGGGCGCACCGTCGAGGGCGACGCCGGCACGCTGCCGTCCGGCGAGACCCGTTCGGCCGAGCGGCCGCCGTGGTACGAGGGGCTCATGGAGTCCCTCGCGACGGCCGACGGCGATGCTGCGGGGTCCGGTGGCTGAGCGCACGCCCGTCACCCCGGACGAGCGGGACATCGTGGCCCGCCAGCTCGGCCGGCCGCCCCGCGCCCTGGTCGCCGTGGCGCACCGCTGCCCGTGCGGCCAGCCCGACGTGGTGGAGACCTCGCCGCGGCTGGAGGACGGCACGCCGTTCCCGACGCTGTACTACCTGACCTGCCCGCGGGCGACCGCCGCGGCCAGCCGGCTGGAGGCCACCGGCCGGATGCGCGAGTGGCAGGCGGAGCTGGCCACCGACCCGGAGCTGGCCGCGGGCTACCGCGCCGCGCACGAGGCGTACCTCGCCGAGCGCGACGCCCGCGGCGTGCTGCCCACCCGCAACACCGCCGGCGGCATGCCCGACCGGGTCAAGTGCCTGCACGCCCTCGCCGGGCACGCGCTGGCCGCCGGCTCCGGGGTCAACCCGATCGGCGACCGCGCGGTGGCCGAGATGGGGGAGTGGTGGGCGAACGGTCCCTGCGCCCAGGAGGACGCATGACCCGGGTCGCCGCGATCGACTGCGGCACGAACTCGCTGCGCCTGCTGGTCGCCGACGTCCCCGAGGACGGCGGCCCGCACACCGACCTCGTGCGCCGGATGGAGATCGTCCGGCTCGGCCAGGGCGTCGACGCCACCGGACGGCTGGCCCCCGAGGCGCTGGAGCGCACCCGCCGGGTACTGGCCGAGTACGCCGCGACCGCGCAGGACCTGGGTGCCACCGCCGTCCGCATGGTCGCCACCAGCGCCACCCGGGACGCCGCCAACCGCGCGGACTTCGAGGACATGGTCGTGGCCACGCTCGGCCAGAAGCCCGACGTCGTCCCGGGCCGGGAGGAGGCGGAGCTGTCCTTCCTCGGCGCGACCGCCTCCCTCGACAAGGCGGCGCAGGCGCACGGCAACCCGCCGCCGCGGCCGCCGTTCCTCGTCGTCGACATCGGCGGGGGTTCGACCGAGTTCGTCCTCGGCGACTCCTCCGGGGTGCGGGCCGCCCGCTCGGTGGACATCGGCTGCGTGCGGCTCACCGAGCGGCACCTGGCCGGCGACCCGCCGACCGCCGACGAGATCGGTGCCACCGAGGCCGACATCCGGGCGGCGCTGGCGGTGGTGGCCGACGAGGTGCCGGTCGCCGACGCCGCGTCGCTGGTCGGCCTGGCCGGCTCGGTGACCACCGTGGCCGCGCTGGCGCTGCGGCTGCCCGCGTACGACCCGGTGGCCATCCACGGCTCGCGCATCCCCGTCGGCGCCGTCCGCTCGGTCACCGCCGGCCTGCTCACCGCCTCCCACGAGCGCCGCGCGGCGCTGCCGGTGATGCACCCGGGCCGGGTCGACGTCATCGGCGCCGGCGCGCTGGTGCTGCGGGTGGTCATGGACGCCTTCGCCCTCGACGAGGTCGTCGTCAGCGAGCACGACATCCTCGACGGCATCGCCCTGCGCCTGGCCCGCGGCTGAGCGTCTCCAACCCGGCCCGGCAGCGATGTGCGGGAACGGCGTTGCCCGACCCCCTGCCGAGGAGAGCGGAACGGTCGTGGTCTGCTTCGAGGCGTGGCACTCGACGCGGACGGCTTCCCGGTCACGCGCAGCGCCGCGGGCGTCGTGCGCTCCGCGGCGGGCGCCCGCGAGCTGCCGGTCCTCGACGCCCGCGTGTCCGGCTGCCGGGCCTGCCCGCGGCTGGTCGCCTGGCGGGAGGAGGTGGCCCGGGTCAAGCGCGCCTCGTTCCGCGACTGGGACTACTGGGGCCGGCCGGTGCCCGGGCTCGGCCCGGCCGACGCGCGGATCGCCGTCGTCGGGCTCGCCCCCGCCGCGCACGGCGGCAACCGCACCGGCCGGGTGTTCACCGGCGACCGCAGCGGCGACTGGATCTTCGCCGCGCTGTGGCGTGCCGGCCTGGTCAACCAGCCGACGTCGACGCACATCGGCGACGGGCTCGAGCTCACCGACGTCCGGGTCGCGGCCTCCGTCCGGTGCGCGCCGCCGGCGAACGCCCCGACGCCGGAGGAGCGGGACACCTGCGCCCCGTGGCTGGCCCGGGAGCTGGCGCTGCTGCCGCGGCTGCGGGTCGTCGTCGTCCTCGGCGGGTTCGGGTGGACGGCGCTCTGGCCGATCCTCGGCGCCGCCGGCTACGCGCTGCCCCGCCCCCGGCCGGCGTTCGGGCACGGCGTGGAGGTCGAGCTGGCCGGCCCGCGCGGGCCGCTGACCCTGCTGGGCAGCTACCACGTCAGCCAGCAGAACACGTTCACCGGCAAGCTCACCGAGCCGATGCTGGACGCCGTCCTGTCCCGGGCCACCGAATTGGCCGCGACCGTCGCCTGAGGCCCGCGCAGGCCCCTAGGCTCCCGGCATGGGTGCGCCAACGCAGCGTCCGGTGATCCTCGTCGTGGGCGGCGGCTACGTCGGCCTCTACACCGCCCTGCGGCTGCAGAAGCGGCTCTCCCGCGGGCGGGCCGAGATCGTCGTCGTGGATCCGCAGCCGCACATGACCTACCAGCCGTTCCTCCCCGAGGCGGCGGCCGGCTCGGTGGAGCCCCGACACGTCGTGGTGCCGCTGCGCCGCACGCTGCCGCGCTGCCGGGTGATCACCGGCGCGGTCACTGGCCTGTCCCACGCCGAGCGGCGCGCGCACGTGGCCCCGCTGGAGGGCAAGGACTTCGACCTCTCCTACGACGTCCTGGTCATGGCCGCCGGATCGGTGGCCCGGACGCTGCCGATCCCCGGGCTGGCCGAGCACGGGATCGGGTTCAAGACCGTCGGCGAGGCCATCTACCTGCGCAACCACGTGCTGGGCCGGCTGGACGCGGCCAGCTCGACCGACGACCCCGCGGTGCGCCGCCGGGCGCTCACCTTCACCTTCGTCGGCGGCGGCTACGCCGGCATCGAGGCGCTCGCCGAGCTCGAGGACATGGCCCGGTACGCGATCAAGCACTACTACCCGCGGCTGTCGCCGGCCGACATGCGCTGGGTGCTGGTCGAGGCGATGGGCCGGATCATGCCCGAGGTCGACCTGGACATGGCCGCGTGGACGGTGCGGCAGCTGACCGAGCGCGGCATCGACGTCCGCCTCAACACCCGGCTCGAGTCGATCTCGGACGACTGCCTGGTCCGGCTCTCCGACGGCGAGGAGTTCCCCAGCGACACCCTGGTGTGGACGGCGGGCACCAAGCCGCACCCGATGCTGGCGCAGACCGACCTGCCGGTCGACGGCCGCGGCCGGGTGGAGTGCGAGGCGACGCTGCAGGTCCGCGGGGTGGACGGCGCCTGGGCCGCCGGCGACCTGGCCGCCGTCCCGGACGTCACCAAGGACGACCCGTCGGCGACCACCGCGCCCAACGCCCAGCACGCCGTCCGGCAGGCCAAGCGGCTGGCCGACAACATCGTCGCCGTCCTGTCCGGTGACGAACCGCAGCCCTACCGGCACGCGTACGCGGGCTCGGTGGCCAGCCTCGGCCTGTACAAGGGCGTCGCGCAGGTCTACGGCATCAAGCTCAAGGGCTTCGTGGCCTGGTTCATGCACCGCAGCTACCACGTCAGCCGGCTGCCCACCCTCAACCGCAAGGCGCGGGTGGTCGCCGACTGGACGCTGGCGCTGCTGTTCCGCCGCGAGGTGATCTCCCTCGGCCAGCTGCAGGACCCGCGCCGCGAGTTCGTGTTCGCCGCCAACACCGGCCGCCCGGGGGCGCTGCCGCCGCCCCAGCCCGAGCCGTCGCCCCGCGCTCAGGCCAGCTGAGGCTCGATCCGGTAGTCGGCCGGGTCGAACCGCCGGGTGCGGGCGCGGTAGACGAAGGTGAAGTCGGGCCAGTTGGTGGTGTTGCGGCCCGAGGTGGTGCGGTACCAGCTCGTGCAGCCACGGTCCCACACCGTCTCGCCGATGCGCGCCTGCACCCAGGCGTTGAACCGGCGCTGCACCTCGGGCCGGACGTCGACCGTCGCGGCACCCTCGGCCAGCCGCCGCACCGCCTGGAGGACGTAGCGGATCTGGCTCTCCAGCATGTAGACGATCGAGTTGTGGCCGAGGTTGGTGTTCGGCCCGTAGAGCAGGAAGAAGTTGGGGAAGCCCGCGACGGCGATGCCGAGGTAGGCCTCGGCGCCGTCCGCCCACGCCCGCCGCAGATCGCGCCCGCCGGCTCCGGTCACCGCCATCGGGACGAGGAAGTCGGTGGCGCGGAAGCCGGTGCCCCAGACGATCGTGTCGACCGGGTGCTCGCGGCCGTCGGCGGTGCGGATCCCGTCCGGGCCGATCGCGGTGATGGGCGCCGTCACCACCGCGACCGAGGGGCGGTCCAGCGCCGGGTAGTAGTCGTCGGAGAGCAGGATCCGCTTGCAGCCCGGCGTCCCCTGCGGGGCCAGCGCCGCGCGCTTGGCGGGGTCGCCCACCTGGCGGCGCAGGTGGGCGCGGGCCTGCTTGTCGATCAGGGTCATGAGGCCGGGCCGGCGGGTGAACCCGAGCGCCCGCGTCTCGTACTGGACGTAGGTGGCCGCCCGGTTGAGGCTGAGCAGTCCCGGGACGCGCCGGAACGCCGCCCGCAGCCGTGGGCCGTACGGCCGGTCGGGCTTCGGGACCACGTGCGGTGCGTCGAGCTGGAAGACCGTCGTCGCGGCGGCCCGCTCGGCCACGTGCGGCAGGAACTGGATCGCGCTCGCGCCGGTGCCGACGACGGCGACCCGGCGGCCGGTCAGGTCGTGGTCGTGCCGCCACGCCGAGGAGTGGAAGGCGGTGCCGGCGAACGTCTCCAGGCCCGGGATCGCCGGGACGGCGGGCCGGGAGAGCTGGCCGCAGGCGGCGACGATGACGTCGGTCTCCAGTGTGGCGCCGTCGTCGAGGGTGAGCACCCACCGGCGGCGGGCGTCGTCGAAGCGGGCATCGACCACCTCGGTCCCGAAGCGGGTCCGCTCGAGCACGCCGAACGGGCGGGCGGTGTCCTCCAGGTACTGCCGGATCTCCTCCTGCGGCGGGTAGCGCCGGGTCCAGTCGGTCTTGGGCGCGAAGGAGAAGGAGTACAGCGGCGCGGGGACGTCGCAGGCCGCGCCGGGATAGCTGTTGGCCGCCCACACCCCGCCGACGCGATCGGCCCGTTCGAGGAGGGTGACGTCCCGGACGCCGGCCTGCAGCAGCCGGACGGCCATCCCGATCCCGCCGAACCCGGCGCCGATGATCGTGACCGACGGCAGGTGGGGCGTGCGGGGCATGGGACCTCCGGGGACGACGGCGCGATCCCGGTCACCGTACGGGGACGACGGGCGACCGCCGGGCAGCGCACGCGAGGCGGCCGCCGTCCGTCGGGCTACCGTGCGCACACCGCCCCCGTAGCCCAACTGGCAGAGGCAGGCCCCTTAAAAGGGTCCCAGTGTCGGTTCGAACCCGACCGGGGGCACGTCCACCCCCGTCGGGGTGACCGCCGGGCTCCGGGAACGCGCAGGCGGCGCGGGGCGTTGACCTGACTGCGTGGAGTCCGCCACCGTGGACTTCCGGTCCGACCAGTCACCTCGAGGAGATGACGATGCCCAGCAGCAACCCGGCTTTCGGGCGCGGCTTCCAGAGCGCCACCCGGAGCGGGCAGTACGGCGGCTGGGGTGCCACCCAGCAGTACGGGGCGCCTCAGTACGGCGCCCCCACGCAGTACGACCCCTACGCCGCCCCGTCGCCGTACACCAAGCCGGCGACCCGATACATGACGATGGACGACGTCGTCACCAAGACCGGGATCTCCTTCCTGGTGACCATCCTGGCCGCCGCCGGGATCTGGGCGCTGCCCGGCACGACGGGCTGGGGCCTCGCGCTCCCGGCGATCCTGGTCGGCTTCGTGCTCAGCCTGGTGATCTCGTTCAAGACGATCGCCAACCCGGCGGCCACTCTCACCTTCGCCGCCGTCGAGGGTGTGTTCCTCGGCGCGATCAGCGAGGCCTTCAACAGCGTCTACGAGGGCATCGTCATCCAGGCGGTGATCGGCACGCTCGGTGTCTTCGCGGGCATGCTCGTGGTCTACAAGACCGGCGCCATCCGGGTGACCCCCAAGCTCACCCGCTGGGTCATCGGCGCGCTCGTCGGCGTGCTGGTGCTGTCGCTGGCCAACTGGCTCGCGTACTTCTGGTCCGACAACGGCCTGGGCCTGCGCGACGGTGGTCCGCTGGCGATCGTGTTCAGCCTGGTAGTGATCGGCGTTGCGGCGTTCTCGCTGCTGCTCGACTTCGACATGGCCGACGAGGCGATCCGCCGCGGCGCACCGGCGAAGTTCGCGTGGTACATCGCCTTCGGCCTGCTGGTCACCGTGGTGTGGCTGTACCTGGAGATCCTCCGGCTGCTCAGCTACTTCCGCGAGTGAGCTGACCCCGGCTCCGCACGACGGTGGCCCGGTCCCCGCGAGGGGGCCGGGCCACCGTCATGTCACGGCACCCTCCTGGGGTCGAACTCGCGCTCCCCGGGTGCTGCAGGACCCCGGATGCCTGAACTCGACCCCCGGAGCCGACGGCCGTCCCGGGCTTTCGGTACCGAAAGCCCGGGGCCGGGGTCAGGAGAGGCGCTCGATGACCATGGCCATGCCCTGCCCACCGCCGACGCACATCGTCTCCAGGCCGAAGGTCACGTCCCGAGTCTGCAGGCCGTTGATCAGCGTCCCGGTGATGCGGGCGCCGGTCATGCCGAACGGGTGGCCGACGGCGATCGCGCCGCCGTGCACGTTCAGCTTGTCGATGTCGATGTTCAGGTCGCGGTAGCTCGGGATCACCTGGGCGGCGAACGCCTCGTTGATCTCGACGAGGTCGATGTCGTCGATGCTCATCCCGGCCCGCTGCAGCGCCAGCCGGCTGGCCGCCACCGGGCCGTAGCCCATGATCTCCGGCGAGAGCCCGGTGACCGCGGTGGAGACGATCCGCGCCAGCGGGGTCAGGCCGAGCTCGCGGGCCTTGGTGTCGCTCATGACGATCACCGCGGCCGCGCCGTCGTTGAGCGGGCAGGCGTTGCCGGCGGTGACCCGGCCGTCGGGGCGGAACGCCGGCTTGAGGGCCGAGATGCCCTCGAGCGTGGTGCCGGCGCGCGGGCCGTCGTCCTTGCTGACGACCGTGCCGTCGGGCGTGGTGACCGGGGTGATCTCCCGCTCCCAGAAGCCGTTGTTGATGGCCTCCTCGGCCAGGTTCTGGCTGCGGACGGCGAACTCGTCCATCTCCTGCCGGGAGACGTTCTTGAGCAGCGCCAGGTTCTCGGCGGTCTGCCCCATGGCGATGTAGACGTTCGGGACGTCGCCGTTCTCGCGCGGGTCGGTCCACGTGTCGGCGCCGCTCTCGGCGACCTTGGCGACCCGGGTCTCGGCCTCGGAGAACGCGGGGTTGTGGGTGTCGGGCAGCGAGTCCGAGTTGCCCTTGACGAACCGGGACACCATCTCGACGCCCGCGGAGATGAAGACGTCGCCCTCGCCGGCCTTGATCGCGTGCATGGCCATGCGGGTGGTCTGCAGCGAGGACGAGCAGTAGCGGGTGATCGTCGTCCCGGGCAGGTGGTCGTAGCCGAGCAGGATGCTGACCACCCGCGCCATGTTGAAGCCCTGCTCGCCGCCGGGCAGGCCGCAGCCGAGCATCAGGTCGTCGATGTCGGCCGGGTCGAGCGCCGGCACCTTGTCCAGCGCGGACCGCACGATCGTGGCGGCGAGGTCGTCGGGCCGCAGGTCCTTGAGCGACCCCTTGAACGCGCGACCGATGGGCGAACGCGCGGTCGCGACGATGACTGCTTCGGGCATGGGGTCCTCCACGAGAAAGGTCGGCTCCGACGCTGGAGCACCGGACGGCGGAACACCCGCGAAACTACCCCCGGGTAACGCGCCGGGGCCGGGGACCTCAGCCCCCGATCGGTGCCTCGGCTGCCTCCTCCGCCTGCTCGGGGGTGGGCATCTCGGTCGGCCGGGGACGGCGCAGCAGCGCCCACGGCCCGCGCGGGCCGGTGTCGGAGCCGCGGACCTCGGTGGGCTGGACCTCGGTGCCCGGCCGGCTGGCCGCCCGTGCCGCGGCCCGGGCGACCGGCTTCACCGTCTCGCGGCGCAGCGGGCGCAGCCCGCGCTCGGGGACCGCGGGCCAGACACCGACGGCGTCGGCGATCGAGGGCAGCAGGCACGCCGCCGCGGCGGCGTAGCCGGCCGCGCTGGGGTGGAACTCGTCGACGCTGAACAGGGTGCGGTCGGAGGCGAAGCTCGGGCCGAGCACCGAGCCCAGCGACACCGTCCGCCCACCGGCCCCGACGACGGCGATGGTCTGCGCGGCCGCCATCTGCCGGCTCCACCGGCGGGCCAGCAGCCGCAGCGGCTGGCCGATCGGCCGGATCGTGCCGAGGTCCGGGCACGTGCCGACGACCACCTCGCAGCCGGCCTCGACCAGCCGGGAGACGGCGTCGGCGAGGTGGCGCACCGAGACCGCCGGCCTGGTCCGGCTGGTGACGTCGTTCGCGCCGATCATGATCACCGCGACGTCCGGCTGCTCGGCCAGCGCCTTGGTGACCTGGTCGTCGAGGTCGCGGGAGACCGCGCCGGAGACGGCCAGCCGGACCAGGCGCACCGGGCGCTCGGCCAGCTCGGCCAGGGCCGCGGCGAGCAGCACCCCCGGGGTCTCGGCGGCCCGCTCCACGCCCAGCCCGACGGCGCTGGAGTCGCCGAGGACGGCGAACACGAGCGGCTTGCCGCGGCCGCGGCCGTAGAGGCCGTTCCCGGAGGGTGGATCGGCCTTGGCGGTGCGGGCCTCGACCTTGCGGCGCGCCGACCGGGCCTGCTCCCGCAGCAGCCCCAGCAGCGCCGCGCCGAGCAGGCCGACGCCACCACCGCCGTAAGCGGCCCCCGCCGCCAGCCGTCGCGCTGTGCTCGCCCGCGTCACCCTGTCCCCGTCCCCTTCTCGGGTGGTCGATCACCTGCCTCGCAGGCTAACCGCCCCCTACGGTGACTCTGTGTCCTCGCCTCCCGTACCGGTATCCCCCGACAGTGGGTCCGACCGCGCGCAGGTGATCGTGGACGTGCTGGTCGACGCCTTCGCCGAGCTCATGCGGGCCGACGCGGACGCCTTCCGCACCAAGTTCCGCAAGATGGCCGCCGACCCGTTCGCGTTCTACCGCGGGTCGGCCTGCCTGTTCTACGCCGACATGGCGACGCTCGAGGATCCGTGGAGCGACGAGCGGACGTCGCGGGTGTGGATCCAGGGTGACCTGCACGCGGAGAACTTCGGCACCTACATGGACGGCTCCGGCCGCATCGTGTTCGACGTCAACGACTTCGACGAGGCCTACCTCGGCCACGTCAGCTGGGACCTGCGCCGCTTCGCCGCCAGCTTCGCGCTGCTGGCCTGGAGCAAGGCGCTGTCCGACGACGTCATCGAGGACCTGCTGCGCTGCTACCTGACCTCCTACCTGGACCAGGTGGCCGCCTTCACCCGCTCCGCCGACGACCGGACGTTCGCACTGGTGCGGGAGAACACCGAGGGCGCGGTGCACGACGCCATCCTCGAGACGACGGCCCGCACCCGGATCGCCCTGCTCGACCGGCTCTCCGTCGTCGAGAGGTTCGAGCGCCGGTTCGCCGACAGCCCGCGCAACCGCCGGCTGGAGGACGACGAGCGGGCGGAGGTCCTCGCCGCGATCGACCGCTACCGGGAGACCGTGCACCCGCCCGCGCGGCGGAGGGACGTGGCCTTCGACGTGAAGGACGTCGTCGGCACCGGGGGCTTCGGCATCGGCAGCGCCGGCCTGCCCGCGTACAACGTGCTGCTCGACGGCTACGACCAGGCGCTGGAGAACGACGTCGTCCTGTCGCTGAAGCAGGGCAACGTCGCCGCGCCGAGCCGGGTGGTGACCGATGCGGCGATCCGCGAGCACTTCGACCACGAGGGCCACCGGACGGCGCTGAGCCAGCGGGCGCTGCAGGCGCACACGTCGCAGTTCGTGGGGCACACCGAGATCCACGGCGTCGGCTTCTTCGTCGCCGAGCTCTCGCCGTACGAGCTGGACCTGGACTGGGAGGAGCTCACCGAGCCGCACGAGATCCGCCCGGTGATGGCGCAGCTCGGGCGGGCCACGGCGAAGGTGCACTGCGTCGGTGACGCCGACAGCGACCACGACCTCGTGCCGTTCCAGACCGAGGAGGCGATCACGGCGATGATCGGCGAGCGGCGCGAGGAGTTCCTGGCCGACATGGTCGAGTTCGCGCACGACTACGCCCGCCGGACGCAGGAGGACCACCGGCTCTTCGTCGACGCGTTCCGCGCGGGTGTGATCCCGGGGATCAGCTCCAGCGGCGACGACCCCGCGCCGCAGTCAGCGGATCGGTAGCTCGATCAGCATCCCGCGGTGCGGTCCGACCGGGCGCAGGTCGTACTCGTCGGTGACGATCGTGAAGCCGATCCGCTCGTAGAAGCCGACGGCGGCCTTGCGCGCGTCGCACCACACCAGCTGTCCGGACGACGCCGACACCCGGGCCAGCCCCTCGGCCACCAGCGCCCGCCCGACCCCGCGGCCGCGCACCCGCGGATCGGTGGCCATGCCGCGCAGCTGCCAGGAGCCCTCGGTGTCCCGCCAGGGGCAGTCGCGCGGGTGGAACCGGACGACGCCGACGATCTCGCCGCCGTCGAGGCGGGCGGCGAGGTGCAGCGTGTAGGGCGCGTCGTCCTCCTCGATCTCCGGTGACCGGCCCTCGCGGAGCTCCTGCATGCGCAACGGGTAGCACGCGACGGCGTCGACCTTCTCGATCGTGATCGTCCCGGTCAGCGCGTCGGAGCTCACCCGGCCAGTGTCCCTTCAGCGGGCGCGGCGCCCCCTCCGGGTGCGTAGATAGTCCGCGACGACGTACTCGCCGAGCCGCTCGCTGTCGGGCTGGAAGACCCGGCCGCCCGCGCGCTGGGTGAGGTCGTGGACGAAGTGCACCAGCCCCGGGTCCGGGTCGAGCGCGAAGACGTTCACCGTCGCCCCGGTGCGGGCCACCCGCTCCACCTCGGCCACCGTCCGGGCGATCGTCTCGGGCATCGGCGGCCAGCAGAAGAACGGGGTCCCGTCGTCCTCCAGGTGCGCGGTCGGCTCGCCGTCGGTGACGATCAGCACGACCGGCTCGGCGTCCCGGTGGTGGGCGAGGAACCGGCGGGCGAGCATCAGGCCGTGCTGCAGGTTAGTGCCCTGCAGCGTGTCGACCGACAGCTCGGCGAGCGTCTCCGGCCGCAGCACCTGCGCGGTGGAGGAGAAGCCGATGATCTGGATGGCGTCCTGCGGGAACCGGGTGGTCACCAGCGAGTGCAGCGCCATGGCGGTCGACTTCGCCGCGCCCCACGTGCCGCGCAGCGCCATGGAGTAGGAGAGGTCGACCAGCAGGGCGACCGCGGCGCCGGTGCGCCGCTCCGTCTCGACCACCTCGAAGTCGTCGACCGCGATCCTGACCGCGCGGTCGCCCTCCGCCCGGGGCTCGGCGGCGGTCCGCAGGACGGCGTTCTTGACCGTCCGGACGACGTCCAGCGGCTGCTCGTCGCCGAAGCGCCACTCCCGCGAGCTGCCGGTGAGCTCCCCGGCGGCGCCGGCGTCGGCGACGTCGTGCTCGCCGCGGCCGGTGGCGGTGAGCTTGGCGAACACCCGCCGCAGCGCGGTGGCGCCGAGCCGGCGGACCGCCTTGGGGGAGAGCTCCAGCTTCCCGTCGGACCGGTTGAGGTAGCCCTGCCGCTCCAGCTCGCGCTCCATCTGGCGCAGCGCCGCGAGGTCGTCGACGGCGTCGCGGCCGAGCGCCCGCTCCAGCAGCTCCTCGTCGACGTCGGCCAGCGAGGCGCCGGCGTAGCCCTGCGAGAGCTGATTGGACAGCGCCTCGAGGTCGGCCAGTTCGGCGACCGCGGTGGTGGCGTCGCCCAGGCCCAGCTGCTGGGAGCCGTCGGGCACCTGGCCGCGCTGGCCCCACGGCAGGTCGGGGCGGGCCTGCCGGAGCGCGTCCTGCAGGTGGGCCATCTCGCTGGCCAGCCCCATGTCCTGCATGGTCTGGGCCATCAGGTCGGCCAGCTCCGCCCGCTGCTCGGGCGACATCCCGGCCATCATCCGTTCCTGCGCGGCCGCCCGGCGGGCCAGCGAGTCGATCAGCTCGTCGATGTTCTGCGGGTTGTCCGGGAAGAACTGGCCGTGCTTGTCCATGAAGTCGCGGAACATCTCGTCGGTGTCCTCGCCGCGGTTGTGCGCGTCGAGGAGGTTCGACAGGTCGGCGACCATGTCCTTGACGGCCTGCAGGTCCTCCGCGCTGGCGTTCTCCAGCGCCTGCTTCATCGAGGAGAACGAGCTGTCGAGCACCTCGCGGCGCAGCAGGTCCTGGATCTGCTCGTAGGCCTGCCGGGCCTCGTCCGAGCGCCACGGGTAGTCCTTGAGCGCCCGGACGGCACCGGCGGTGTCGTCGGGCAGGGCGTCCAGTTCGGCCTCGGCCAGCCGCGCGTTGTCGTCGGGATCGGGGAACAGCTCCCGCCGCTCGGCGGTCAGCGCCTTGTCCAGCAGCTCGCGGACCTCCTGCAGCGTGCCGTCCATGCGGCCGGCCGTCCGGGCCTGGCGCAGCCGGTCGCGCACCGAGCGGCGCAGCTCGTCCAGGCCGCGGCGGCCCTGCATGCCGCGGCGCAGCAGCTCGCGCAGCGCCTCGCGGACGCCGCTGCCCCCGAGCACCGAGTCGCCGATCTCGTCGACAGCGTTGCCGAGGTCGTACGGCGGGGCGAGCGGATCGGGACCGCCCCGCCACCGGCCGTACCGGTAGCCGCGGTTGCCGAATCTCCGCCCGCCCGCCCCGGCCACGTCAGGCTCCGTACACCGTGCGCGTGCCGTCGGTGTCCTTGGCCAGCCGGCGGGTCAGGTAGAGGCCCTCGAGCGCGAACTCCACCGCCGCCGCGGCCTGCTCGGCCGACTGCTCACCCTCCGGGACGCCGAGCCGGCCGAGCAGCTCGGCGAGCTTCGGGATGGTGCCGAGCTGGCCGAGCAGCGCGGCCGCCGGCACCAGCTCCCCGGACTCGACGGTCTCCCCACCGGTGAAGTGCTCCTGCAGCCCGGAGAGGTCCAGCCCGGCGCACCGGGCGCGGAAGGTCTGCGCGGTCGCCTGCCGGAGCAGGTGCTCGAGCACCTCCAGCTCGCGCTCGTCGTCCGGGTCGGACCCGGCGTCGGCGAACTCGACCTTGCCCCGGCTGGCCGGGACGATGCTCGGCAGGTCGACCACCCGGGCGACCGGCCGGGTCTCCCCGGCGACGGCGGCCCGACGGACGGCGGAGGCGGCGATCGTCTCCAGCCCGGCGATGGCGAACCGGGCGCTGACGCCGGATCGCTGGTCGACGTGGCTGGACTCGCGCACCAGCCGGGTGAAGCGGGCGACGATCTCGGCCAGGTGCTCCGGGATGATCGGGGTGTCCAGTGCGCCGTTGCCCAGCCAGGAGACGTGCGCCTCCTGGTGCAGCAACCGGATCTCGTCGGCCAGCTCGATCGGGTAGTGGGTGCGCACCTCGGCGCCGAAGCGGTCCTTGAGCGGCGTGATGATCCGCCCGCGGTTGGTGTAGTCCTCCGGGTTGGAGCTCGCGACGAGCAGCAGGTCCAGCGGCAGCCGCACGCGGTAGCCGCGGATCTGGATGTCGCGCTCCTCCAGCACGTTGAGCAGCGCGACCTGGATCCGCTCGGCGAGGTCGGGCAGCTCGTTGACGCTGAAGATGCCGCGGTTGGTGCGCGGCACCAGGCCGTAGTGGACGGTCTCCGGGTCGCCCAGCGTGCGGCCCTCCGCGACCTTGATCGGGTCGACGTCGCCGATCAGGTCGCCGACGCTCGTGTCGGGGGTGGCCAGCTTCTCGCCGAACCGGTCGCTGCGGTGCAGCCAGCCGACGGGGGTGGCGTCGCCGTGCTCGGCGATCTGCCGGTGCGCCCACACCGAGATCGGGTGCAGCGGGTGCTCGTTGAGCTCGCTGCCGACGAGGACCGGCGTCCACTCGTCGAGCAGCCCGACGAGCGTGCGGATCAGCCGGGTCTTGCCCTGGCCGCGCTCGCCGAGCAGGACGACGTCGTGGCCGGCGATGAGGGCCCGCTCGATCTCGGGGACGACGGTGTCGTCGAAGCCGACGATCCCGGGCAGGCTGGTCACACCGTCGGCCAGGCGGGCGAGGAGGTTGGCGCGGATCTCGGCCTTGACCGTGCGGTACGTGGCACCGCTGTCGCGGAGGTCGCCGAGAGTCGTGGGTGCGGGGGAAGGGGTGGCCGGCTGGAGCACGGGGTCCGTCACCTCAGCCACGGTACGACGCGGAGGTGTCTGCGGTCACCGGTCCGCCGCGCGCTCGATGCGAGGATCGGCCGCGTGTCGACTGCCGAGGTCCCCCTGGTCAGCGGTGCGGACGTCGAGGCCGCCGCCGCGCTGCTCGAGGGCGTCGTCCGCCGGACGCCGCTCGAGCACTCGCGCGGGCTGGCCGAGCGGGTGGGCGGGCCGGTCTGGCTCAAGTGCGAGAACCTGCAGCGGACCGGCTCGTTCAAGATCCGCGGCGCCTACACCCGGATCGCCCGGCTGACGGCCGACGAGCGCGCCCGCGGCGTCGTCGCGGCCAGCGCCGGCAACCACGCGCAGGGGGTGGCGCTGGCCGCGCAGCTGCTCGGCGCCCGGGCGACGGTGTTCATGCCGGAGACCGCGCCGCTGCCCAAGCTGGCCGCGACGAAGTCCTACGGCGCCGAGATCCACCTGCTCGGGCAGACGCTGGCCGAGCCGCTCGTGGCCGCCGCCGAGTTCGCCGAGCGGACCGGGGCGGTGTTCATCCACCCGTTCGAGCACCCCGACGTGATCGCCGGGCAGGGGACGGTCGGGCTGGAGATCGTCGAGCAGTGCCCCGAGGTCGCCACGGTCGTCGTCGGCGCCGGTGGCGGGGGAGTGGTGTCGGGCATCGCGGCCGCGGTGAAGAGCCGCCGTCCCGGGGTCCGGGTGGTCGCTGTGCAGGCCGAGGGGGCCGCGGCGTTCCCCGGCTCGCTGGCCGCCGGCCGGCCGGTGGCCCTGCCTTCGATGACCACCATGGCCGACGGCATCGCCGTGCCGGCGCCGGGCGAGCTGACGTTCGCGCACGTCCGCGACCTGGTCGACGAGGTGCGCACGGTCAGCGAGGAGGACCTCTCCCGCGCGCTGCTGTTCTGCCTGGAGCGGGCCAAGCTGGTGGTGGAGCCGGCCGGGGTGGCCGCGGTCGCCGCCGTCCTGGCCGACCCGACGGCGTTCGCGCCGCCGGTGGCCGCGGTGGTGTCCGGCGGCAACATCGACCCGGTGCTCCTGCTCAAGGTCGTCCAGCACGGCATGGCCGCCGCCGGGCGCTACCTGTCCCTGCGGCTGCGCGTGCCCGACCGCCCGGGTTCGCTGGCCGCGGTGCTCAGCGAGCTGGCCGCCGTCGGCGCCAACGTGCTCGAGGTGGAGCACGAGCGGACGGGGGCGCGCCTGCACGTCGGCGAGGTGGAGGTCTTCGTCGTCCTGGAGACCCGCGGGCCCGATCACGCCGCGGAGGTCACCGCGGCGCTGGTGCGCGCCGGCTACGCGCCCACCCCGGAGTGACCCCGGCGATGAGTTCGACGGTCCCGCGCGGTCGTTGAGGGCATGCATCTGGCGATACGCCCCTGGCGAAAAGCGGTCGGAAACCGTCACCCCGCGGCCCTAGCGTGCACGCCATGACCGACGCGATCGTCGTCGACGGCCTGGTCAAACGTTTCGGCGACACCACAGCACTCGACGGTGTGAGCCTCACCGTCACCGAGGGCAGCGTCCTCGGCCTCCTGGGCCCGAACGGGGCGGGCAAGACCACCGTGGTCCGCATCCTGACCACCCTGCTGACCGCGGACGCGGGGCGCGCGGAGGTGATGGGGCTCGACGTGGTGCGCGACGCCGACCGGGTGCGCGCCGCCATCGGCCTCACCGGCCAGTACGCCGCGGTCGACGAGTACCTCACGGGCCTCGAGAACCTGGAGATGGTCGGCCGGCTCTACCGGCTGCCGAAGCGGGAGGCCCGGAAGCGTGCGGGGGAGCTGCTCGAGCGCTTCGACCTCACCGACGCGGCGAACCGCACGGCGAAGACCTACTCGGGCGGAATGCGCCGGCGGCTGGACATCGCCGCCTCGCTGATCGCCCGTCCCCGGGTGCTCTTCCTCGACGAGCCGACGACCGGCCTCGACCCGCGCAGCCGGCTGTCGATGTGGGAGTTCATCGCCGACCTCGCCGACGGCGGGACGACGATCCTGCTCACCACGCAGTACCTGGAGGAGGCCGACCGGCTCGCCGACCGCATGGTGGTCATCGACCACGGCCGCGTCATCGCGCGGGGCACCGCGGACGAGCTCAAGGCCCAGGTCGGCGGGCAGCGGCTGGAGTTCACCGTGACCAGTGCCGCGATGCTGCCCGGCGTCGCCGAGCGGCTGCGTCCGCTGGGGATCGACGAGCCGCAGATCGACGAGCAGATCCGGCGGCTGACCCTGCCGGTGCGCGGCGGTGCCGAGGTGCTCGCCGAGGCGCTGCGGCTGCTGGAGGGCAGCGACGCCGAGCTGGTCGACGTCGGGCTGCGCCGTCCGGACCTCGACGACGTCTTCCTGACCCTCACCGGGCACGCCGCGGAGGACGCGGCGGTGAACGGCCGACCCGAGCCGGCGCAGGCCGGAGGAGGTGCGCGATGACGTCGCTGGGCGTGGCCGTCTCCGACGGTCTCACCATCACCCGCCGCAACCTGATCAAGGTCAAGCGGGTCCCGGACCTGCTGGTGTTCGCGACGCTGTCGCCGATCATGTTCGTGCTGCTGTTCGTCTACGTGTTCGGCAGCGCGATCCCGCTCCAGGGCATCTCCTATGCCGAGTTCCTGCTGCCCGGGATCCTCGCGCAGACGGTGATCTTCGGGTCGACGATCACCGGCTACAGCCTGGCCGAGGACCTGCAGAAGGGCCTGATCGACCGGTTCCGGTCACTGCCGATGGCCCGCTCCGCCGTGCTGGTCGGCCGCACCGGCGCCGACGTGGGGCTCAACGTCGTGTCGATCGTCGTCATGGTGATCACCGGGCTGATCGTGGGCTGGCGGATCCACTCGTCGGTGGGGGAGGCGGTGCTGGGCTTCCTGCTCCTGCTGCTGTTCGCCTACGCCATGAGCTGGCTCATGGCCACCGTCGGCCTGCTGGTCCGGACGCCGGAGGTGGTGAACAACGCCAGCTTCATCGTGATCTTCCCGCTGACCTTCATCGCCAACACCTTCGTGCCGACCAACAACTTCCCGCCGGTGCTGAAGGCGTTCGCCGACTGGAACCCGGTCTCGGCGGTCGTGCAGGCCACGCGTGAGCTGTTCGGCAACACCGCCCCGGGCCTGGAGGCCTCCGATGCCTGGCCGATGCAGAACCCGGTGCTCTACACGCTGATCTGGATGGCGCTGCTGCTGGCGATCTTCGTGCCGCTGTCGGTGCGGATCTACCAGCGCACCGCGAGCCGCTGAAGCGCCGCCCGGGCCTCGGCGACCACCTCCTCGACGTCGTCGCGGCCCGGCGGCCCGCCCTCGCCGGCACGGTTGCGCAGGGCCGCCTCGACGCCGTCCGGCTCCGGCAGCCGGGCGATCGCCCAGCGGGCGCTCTCGCTCTTGGACCGCCAGCGGCCGTCGGTGGCCCATGCCCAGGAGCGGCAGGCGGACAGCAGCGTCTGCGTCGGGGTCCCGGAGTGCCTCGACCACCAGTCCAGGCCCTGCAGGACGGCGGTCGCCACGAGTTCGCGCGGCAGGTCCGGGAAGACGTCGGCGGCCGGCGGGCCGAGCAGGGGCACCGCGGTGTTCCGCGCGATGTCGACGTCGATGGTGAACCAGAAGCCGGGGTCCTCAGCGGCGTCGTAGGCCACGTGCGCGTCCATCCGCGGGCCGGTGTTGAGGTTGAGCTGGAAGCGGGGGCCGCCCTCGGCGGCGAGGTCGCCGGCCGCGTACAGGACGAACTCCAGACCGCGGGCGGGAACGGGCAGCGACTCGTGCGTCAGACGCGCGGCCAGGTCCTGGCGCTCGGCGAGCGGCAGCGGCCCGCTCGCCACCGCCTGGATGTCGATGTCGCTGCGCCGCGGGTCGAAGTCACCCAGGACGGCGGAGCCGACCAGCCACACGCCGACCAGCCGCGTCCCGAGGGCATCGTGCACCCGGCCGGCGACCGCGTCCGCGTAGTCCCGCACGGCGGCAGTGTTCCGACCCGGTGGGCCGCCCGCACCCGCGGCGGCGCCGAGGCGCAGGATGGGCGCCGATGAGCGCCTCCGACCCCGCCACCGCCGCGCCGGCCCTCTCCGCCGACAACCCGCTGGCCGCACCGTCGTCCCTGCCGTTCCGGCTCCCGCCGTTCGCCGACATCTCCCTCGAGCACTGCCGGGAGGCGTTGCTGGCCGGCATGGCCGAGCAGCGGGCGGAGGTGGCCGCGATCGTCGGTTCCGGCGAGCCGCCGTCCTTCGAGAACACCGTCGTCGCGCTGGAGCGCTCCGGTGAGCTGCTGACCCGGGCCGCGCTGGTCTTCGGCAACCTCGCCTCGTCGCTGTCCACCCCGCGGCTGCGGGAGATCGAGCGGGAGCTGGCCCCGCTGGAGGCGGCGCACAACGACGCCCTGCGGCTGGACCCGGCGCTGTTCGCCCGGATCGACGCGGTGCACGCGCAGCGCCACGAGGCGGGGCTGGACGAGGAGGCGGTGCGGCTGGTCGAGCGCTACCACCTCGACTTCGTCCTCTCCGGCGCGCAGCTGGACGAGGCGGGGCGGGCCCGGCTGACCGAGCTCAACCAGGAGCTGTCCGCGCTGTCGACCACGTTCGGCCAGAACCTGCAGATCGCCACCGAGGCCGCGGCCGTGCGGGTGGAGGACGCCGCCGAGCTCGACGGCCTCGACGACGAGGAGATCGCCGCCGCCGCGGGCGCCGCCGCCGACCGCGGGCAGCAGGGCTACCTGCTGACGCTCCTGCTCCCCACCGGCCAGCCGGTGCTGGCCAAGCTGCGCAACCGCGAGCTGCGCCGCCGGGTCTTCGAGGCTTCCGTGTCGCGGGCGTCGTCCGGCGAGCACGACAACCGGCCGGTCGCCGCGCGGATGGCCCGGCTGCGGGCCGAGCGGGCCCGGCTGCTCGGCTTCGACACCCACGCCGACGTGGTCGTCGCCGACCAGACCGCGAAGACGGTCGAGGCGGTCGACGCCATGCTGACGTCGATGGTCGGGCCGTCGGTCGCCAACGCCGAGAGGGAGGCCGAGGCGCTGGCCGAGGCGGCCGCCCGCGACGGCGTCGAGCTGGCCGCCTGGGACTGGGCGTTCTACAGCGAGCAGGTGCGCGCCGAGCGGTACTCCGTCGACACGGCGGCGCTGCGGCCGTACTTCGAGCTGGACCGGGTGCTCGTCGACGGCGTCTTCGCCGCCGCGGAACGGCTCTACGGCTTCCGGTTCACCCCGCGGCCGGAGCTGGCCGGCTACCACCCCGACGTCCGGGTCTGGGAGGTCACCGACGCCGACGGCGCCGCGGTCGGCCTCTACCTCGGCGACTACTTCGCCCGCGAGGGCAAGCGCGGCGGCGCCTGGATGAGCTCGTTCGTCACGCAGTCGCGGCTGCTGGGCACCCGGCCGGTGGTGCTGAACAACCTGAACATCACCAAGGCCGCGGCCGGTCAGCCCACCCTGCTGACCCTCGACGAGGTGAACACGCTCTTCCACGAGTTCGGCCACGCGCTGCACGGGCTCTCCTCGGCGGTGACCTATCCACGCTTCGCCGGCACCAGCGTGCCGCGCGACTTCGTCGAGTACCCGAGCCAGGTCAACGAGATGTGGGCGCGCTGGCCGGAGGTGCTGGCCCACTACGCCCGGCACGTCGAGACGGGGGAGCCGCTGCCGGCGAGCGTGGTCGAGGCGATCGAGGCGGCGTCCCTGTGGGGCGAGGGCTTCGCGACGCTGGAGTACCTGGCCGCGACGCTGCTCGACCAAGCGTGGCACCGGATCACCCCGGAGACCGAGATCGGCGACCCCGTCGAGTTCGAGCGCGCCGCGCTGGAGAAGGCCGGCGTCGCCTCCGACCTGGTGCCGCCGCGGTACCGGACCGCCTACTTCCAGCACATCTTCGCCGGGGGCTACGCGGCCGGGTACTACAGCTACATCTGGTCGGAGGTGCTCGACGCCGACACCGTCGAGTGGTTCAAGGAGAACGGAGGGCTGCGTCGCGAGAACGGCGACACCTTCCGCGAGCGGCTGCTCTCCCGCGGCGGCTCGGTGGACCCGCTGGCCGCGTTCCGCGCCGTCCGCGGCCGCGACGCCGACCCCGGGCCCCTGCTCCGGAGGCGCGGCCTGGCCCCGGTCGCCTGAGAAAGGACCCCGCTGCCCCCACGCCTCGCAAGCTCGGCGCGGAACCCTGCAGCGGGGCCAGCCTCTCAGAGCCAGGGCAGTTGCAGCACCAGGTCGAGGTCGTCGGGGGCGTCGCCGTCGCGGACGAGCCGGTTGGGCTGGCGGTGGCCGCACGCCGTGCAGCGGTGCACCACCTGCCAGCCCTTGCCCGACTTCTCCACCAGCCCGATCGGCTCCATCAGCGCCCGGCACTCGCTGGCGCGGTCACCGGGCAGCTCGTCGACGTGCCGCGACCACAGGCAGAACGGGCAGTGGTTGCGGTAGTGCCCATCGGTGTTGGCCGGCACGTCCGCGGCGCAGTGCCCGCAGACGAACCCGGTGTTCTCCGCCCGGCGCGAGCGGGCGTGCCCGGCCATGCCGGTCACCCGCCTCCCCGTCAGGGGACGAACGGCTCGACGGCGACGACGTCGACGGTGATGTCCCGGCCGTTCGGCGCCTGGTAGGTCACCGTGGCTCCGGGCTTGGCGCCCAGGATGGCCGAGCCGAGCGCCGACTCGGGGGAGTAGACGGTCAGCCGCGTCGTCCCGGCGATCTCGCGCGAGCCGAGCAGGAACTTCTCGGTCTCGTCGTCGCCCTGGAAGCGGATGGTGATGACGGTGCCGGTCACGGCCTTGTCGGCCGTGGTGGGCGCGTTCCCGACCTTCGCCTTGCGCAGCAGGTCGGTGAGCTGGCGGATGCGCGCTTCCTGCTTGCCCTGCTCGTCCTTGGCGGCGTGGTACCCGCCGTTCTCCCGGAGATCGCCCTCCTCGCGGCGGGCGTTGATCTCCGCGGCCATGGCCGGGCGGGCGGCCACCAACTCGTCGAGCTCGGCCTTCAGCCGGTCGTGGGCCTCCTGCGTCAGCCAGACGCCCTGGTCCTGCTCGTCAGTGGTGGACACGTGGGGGTACTCCTGAAAGTCGGGAAGCCGCCCCCCGAAGGGAACGGCCTCGAATTCGATCCGGGCCAAGCTAACACCGTCATCCGCTCGGATGCACGGCCCTGAGCCGACCCGGGGAATGCGGAACCGTACCGGACCGACCCGTGACGAGCACCACCTTTCACCCTGGTGGAGCACCCGAACAGGGGGTTTGTGCGCCGCCGGCCGCCGGGCTCCCCGCGGGGTCCGCCGCCCCGTCGCACCGGCGGGGGACAATGCCCGGGTGACCTCGCCCGACCAGTTGCGCCTGCTCGCCGTGCACGCCCATCCCGACGACGAGTCGAGCAAGGGCGCCGCCACCATGGCCAAGTACGTGGCCGAGGGCGCGCGCGTCCTGGTGGCGACCTGCACCGGCGGCGAGCGCGGCTCGGTCCTCAACCCGGCCATGGACCGACCCGAGGTCTGGGAGCGGCTGCCCCAGATCCGGGTCGAGGAGATGGCGCGGGCCCGCGAGATCCTCGGCATCGAGCAGGAGTTCCTCGGCTTCGTCGACTCCGGCCTGCCCGAGGGCGACCCGCTGCCGCCGCTGCCGGAGGGCTGCTTCGCCCTGGTACCGCTCGAGGAGGCGGCCGCGCCACTGGTCGCCCTGATCCGCCGGTTCAAGCCGCAGGTGATCACGACCTACGACGAGCGCGGCGGCTATCCGCACCCCGACCACATCAAGACCCACGAGATCTCGGTGCACGCCTTCGAGGCCGCGGGCGACCCGGACCGCTACCCCGAGCTGGGCGAGCCCTGGCAGCCGAGCAAGCTCTACTACCACATGAGCTTCACCCTCGACCGCACGCGGGCGCTGCACGAGGCGATCCTGGCCAGCGGCGCGGAGTCGCCGTACGAGGAGTGGCTGGCGAACTGGGACCCGGCGCGCGACGTGTCCCACCGGGTGACCACCCGCGTGCCGTGCGCCGAGTACTTCCCGGTGCGCGACGAGGCGCTCATCGCGCACGCCACCCAGATCGACCCGACCGGCCGCTGGTTCGCCTGTCCGATGGAGGTCCAGCAGCAGGTCTGGCCCACCGAGGACTACGAGCTGGCCCGGTCCCTGGTGGACGTCCCGGCGCCGGAGGACGATCTGTTCGCCGGGATCCGCAGCGAGGTGGGAGTGCGATGAACCTGGTCATCGTCGCCGCCGACGAGCAACTGCCCGAGGACGTCGGCAAGGCCGGTCCGCTGGGCCTGCTGCTCATCGTGCTGCTGCTGATCGCGGTGGTCTTCCTCGTGAAGTCGATGAGCCGGCACCTCAAGCGGGTGCCGGCCAGCTTCGACCCGCCGGAGGTCGTCGTCCCGGACGACGCCGCGGAGCTGTTCGAGGAGCGGCCCGAGCCGGGCCAGGACCTGCTCGACACGCTGCGCCGGGCGCCGAGGGCGATCGAGCCGCCGCCGGAGGACCGGCCGGCCGACCCCGACGCGCGGGGCTGACCGGCCGGCCGGGGATCACAGCGACCGCTGGTAGGCGCCGAACGCCCGCGTCGCCAGCCAGGCCATCACCGCCGCGAGCACGGTGAGCAGGCCCAGCCGCGACCAGACCGCCGCCCAGTCGGTGTTCGCCGAGAGCGCCTCCCGGGCGGCGACCGCAGCCCAGTCCACCGGGTTGTAGCGGGCGACGTCGGCGACCCAGTCGGGGGAGAACCGGGTGTCCATGATCGCCGAGGACAGGAACTGCAGCGGCAGCACGATGAACTGGCTGATCCCGATCAGCGCCTCCTGCTGCCGGAGCAGCAGCGCGAGAGCGTTCGACAGCGACGCCACGATCAGCGAGATCAGCACCGCGGCCACCACCGTGACGGCGCCGCCGGCCACCCCGCCGGGGAACCGGGCACCGGCCAGCAGCGCGATGCCGAGGATCACCAGCGTCTGCAGCACCGTCGTGAGCCCCTGGTAGGCCAGGGTGCCGATCATCATCGCGCCGCGGCGCACCGGTGAGGCCAGCAGCCGGTCCATCACGCCGCGCTGCATGTCCTCGATGTAGACGGTGCCCGCCCACCCGGAGGAGAACAGCGCGGTCATGATGACCACGCCCGGGGTGATGAACTCCAGGTAGGAGCCGTGCGCGGCGGCGAATCCCGGGATCTCCGCGACCGGCCGGAACAGCTGGCCGAACAACAGCAGCCAGATGATCGGCTGCACCAGGGTGGCGGCGGCGAACGCCGGCTGCCGCCACAGCGCCTTCGTCGACCGCGCCGTGAGGAGCCCGGCGTGCAGCAGCAGCGACGACCGCGGCACCCGCGGGGTGCGGACGGCGTCCGCGACCAGGGCGTTCATGCCGCGGCCTCGAAGCTGCGGCCGACGTGACGCAGATACACGTCGTCCAGCGACGGGCGAGCAACGGTCACCGAGACGACCGCCACGCCCGCGGTGTCCAGGGCGGCGAGCACCGGCGGTACCGCGCCCGCCCCGCCGTCGGCCCGGGCGCGCAGCGTCGTCCCGTCGGCGGTGACGTCGGCCAGCCCGCGGATCCCGGCCAGCGCGGCCAGACCCACCGGGACGTCGTGCTCGGCGAGCTCCACGACCACGGTGTCGCCGTGCAGTTCGCGCTTGAGCGCCTCCGGCGTCCCCTCGATGACCACCCGGCCGGCGTCGACGATCGCCAGCCGCGCGGCCAGCCGGTCGGCCTCGTCCAGGTAGTGCGTGGTGAGCAGGACGGTGACGTCCTCCTCGGCCGCGAGGCGCCCGATCTCGCCCCACATCTCGGCGCGGGCCTCGGGGTCCAGGCCGGTGGTGGGCTCGTCGAGGAACAGCACGCGCGGCGCGTGCACGATGCCGAGTGCGACGTCGAGCTTGCGGGCCATGCCGCCGGAGTACGTCTTGACCAGCCGGCCGGCGGCGTCGGCGAGGCCGAACCGGTCGAGCAGCCGGTCGGCGCGGGCGGTCGCCTCGACCGCCGAGCTGCCCTGGATCCGGGCGGCGAGGACGAGGTTCTCCCGGCCGGTGGCCATGGGGTCGCCGGAGGGCTTCTGCGAGACCAGGCCGATGGCCCGGCGGACGGCGTCCGGCGCCCGCAGGACGTCGATCCCGGCGACGGCGGCCGTGCCGGAGTCCGGCCGCGACAGCGTGGTGAGGATGCGCACCGTCGTCGACTTGCCGGCGCCGTTCGGGCCCAGCAGGGCGAAGACGGAGCCGGGCGCGACCTCGAAGGACAGGCCGTCGAGGGCCCGCACCGGTGGCGCGCCGCGGCCGCCGCGGTAGGTCTTGACCAGGTCGGCGGCCGAGAGGGCAGCCGAGGGGGACAGGGACATGTCGTGCTCCCGAGGGGGATGGGGAGCAGGACCGGCGCGCCTATCGTGGTGAGTGCGCCTCGGACGGGCCGCGTGCGGTCCCGCTCGGGTGTTCGGGCCCCTGTCCGGTGTTGCCGCACCGGGCAGGGGTTCTGTCGCTAGGGGCGGTCCTGTGCCGCCGGGTCGATCGCGAGCGGACGTGCCTCCTCTCCCAGGTGAGCGACCGGGTCGCGGAGGATCTCCTCGAAGGAGAGGCCCTCGGCCCGCAGCTCGTGCAGCCGGCGCCAGACGGCGGTGCCCCCGAAGGCGCCGGAGCGGATGTCCTCGGCCAGCCGGGCGACGAAGTCCAGCTCGGCGGCGAGCATGGCGCGGCGGAACGAGCTCTCCACCGAGAAGAGCTCCGGCAGCTTGCGCTCGGCGGCGAAGGCGAACATGGCGTCCAGCGCGCCGATCTCCATCTGCAGCTTGTCCGCGCGCTCGGTGAGCAGCCGGGCCACCTCGTCGGGCGGCAGGCCGGGCATCAGCGACAGGCCGGCCTCGAGCGAGGTGTAGTCGCGCACCGGCGTGCTGAGCAACTCGGCCAGCCAGTCCTCGAACTCGTCCTGGCCGGCGGCGGTGATCTCGTAGACCGTGCGCTCGGGTCGCCGTCCCTCGCGGGTGGTCTCCCGGGCGGCGATCAGACCGTGCTTCTGCAGCGACTCCACCACCGAGTACAGCGAGCCGTAGTTGAGCCTGATGCTCTGTTCCTTGCCGCGCGTGCGCAGCGTCGTGGAGATCTCGTAGGGGTGCATCGGGCGCTCGGCCAGGCAGCCCAGGACGGCGAGGGCGAGCGGGTTGGACACCCGGCGTCGGGTCATGACACCTCCGAATACTCTGCATCGAGTATTCGTGTGTGTGACCGCCCGCGTCAAGCCCCGGAACGGCCGGCGGCCGGCCACCCGCGAGGGGTGACCGGCCGCCGGGGAGCGGGCCTACCAGGCGTGCGCGACGTCGATGACCAGGCGGGGGCCGGCGTCGGACTGCGGCACTCCGGGGAGGACGAACACGCGGAACGGCAGCCGGGCCCGGACGCCGAGGCCGAAGTCGGTCCGGCCCTCGAAGGAGCCGGCCCAGGCGACCTGCCGGAAGGTGCGGAACCCACCGACCGGCACCACCTCACGGCGGTTGGCCGGGGCGAAGGTGGCGTTGCCGTCGCCGTCGTAGGACGGCGCGCCCACGGTCACCTGCAGGAAGGCGCCGCCGCGCAGCGGGACGACGGCGCCGGAGCCGTCGGCGGTGACGGCGCGGACGTAGCGGACGTCGTACGAACTGAACCTGGTGTCCTCGCCGAGCAGGTCGATGACCAGGCGGTCGTAGCAGGTGTGCCGGCCCGCTCGGACCCCGTGCACCATGTCGGCGTCGGTGAAGCTGCCGGTGGTCTTGGCGAGCGAGCCCCAGGTGATGCCGCAGTAGGGGGCGGCGGCCTGGGCGGGGGCGACGACGGCGAGCCCGGCGAGGGTCGCCAGCGCCACGACGAGGAGCCGGAGGCGGGTGCGGATCGATGTCACGGTGTGCTCCAGAGGGCGGAGGAGAGGAGCGGATCGGCGCGACGGGAGCGCCGGGGAGCGTCCCCGGGGCCGACCCCGGGGACGCCGTCGGGGTGCGTCACCAGTGGTGCGCCACGTCGAGGACGACGCGCGTTCCGTTCGCCGTGCCGGGGATGCCCGTGAGCGCGACCACGCGGAAGGGCAGGCGGGCGCGCACGCCCAGCGCGATGGTCGTCACGCCCTCGAACGAGCCGGTGAGGGCGACCTGGCGGAAGGTGCGGAAGCCCGCGACGTTCACCAGGTGCCGGTCGTCGGCCGGCGCGTAGGTCAGCGTGCCGTTGGGCGTGTGCGTCGGTGCGCGCAGGGAGATCTGCAGGAACGCGCCGCCGCGCAGCGGCACGGGCAGCCCCGAGGGGTCGGCGAGCACCTCGTCGACGTAGCCCGCGTGCCAGGTCCCGTAGCTGCGGGTGCCGTGGATGTCGATGACGAGGCGGTCGTAGCAGGCGTGCCGGCCCGCGCGGACGTCGTCGACGTAGCCGCCGGCACCGGCGGAACGGCTCTTGTCGAGCGATCCCCACGTGATGCCGCAGTACGGGTTGGTGGCCGCCTGGGCGGGGACGGTGAGGGCGAGCGCGGCGAGCACGCTCGTCAGGACGAGAACGAGAAGGCGGAGAGGGGTTCTCATGGCGGACCTCCTTTGGTTGGCGCCGCCGTCAGAATCCGCCGACACGCCCCACCTGGGTATAGGCAGGTTGTTACGTAGATCACGAACTGCTGGGCATTTCCTTGGCATCTCCTGATAGGTAATGCGGCGTGGCTGCTTGCCTTCCTGCCTGTCGTGCGCTAAAGCGAGCGGCTCCTCACCACGGGTGACGGTCGGCTCCACGGCGCGCGCGCTGCCCCGCCGGTGCACGAAGATCCGCAGCGTGGACCAGCGAGGGCGCGGCGATCCGGAGAAGCGTGTACCGCCGCCCGGCTTCGGCCGGGCGGGTACGCGGGCGCTCGAGGTCGCCGAGAACGTCGTCTACGCGGGTATCGCCGTCCTGCTGCTCGTGGGGGCGCTGGCCCTCCTGGTGCTGGCGGCGCGGACGACGCTGGGGGTCCTGTCGGACTTCTCGCAGGCCCCGCTGCTCGAGGCGCTCGACATCCTGCTGCTGGTCTTCATCTTCGTCGAGCTGCTCTTCGCCGTCCGCGCCACGGTGGAGCGGCGGGAACTGGTCGCCGAGCCCTTCCTGATCGTCGGCATCATCGCCTCGATCAAGGAGATCGTCGTCCTCTCGGTCGAGGCGGCCGGCGTCGTCGGGCGCGGCGACGAGTTCACCCAGCGGCTCGCGGAGATCGGCGTCCTCGGTGTCCTGGTGCTCCTGCTCGGGTTGACGTCCTGGCTGCTGCGCCGCAAGGAGCGCGAGCCCGAGGAGGCCTGACCAGGCGGGCGTCTGGGATCGCGCCGCGTCCCTCAGCGCCGGAGGGGCACGCGGTCGGCGTTGTCGAGGACGGCGTCGGGCCTGGCCGTGCCGCCCGCGAAGGCGACGTCGAATCCGGCGTCGCCGAGCACAGTGCGGGCGCCGTGGCCGGCGCGTTCGGCGTCGGCGCGCTCCAGCCGGGACGCCGGCCGGTGCCGGCGCTGCCGCCAGGACGCGGCTGCACCGAGCAGACGGGCCGCGGTTGCGGCGTCGCCGCGGGCGGCGGCGACGCAGGCCAGGCCCTCCAGGGCGGCGGCATGGCCGGGCGCGGTCTGCCACGCGCGGCGGTGGAAGAACTCGGCGCTGTCGAGATCGCCGTCGGCCTCGGCGAGGTGGCCGAGGCCGACGAGGGCGGCGGCGGTCCACTCCGGCTCGGTCAGCCCGGCCAGCAGCTCCTGCGCACGGGTGAAGTGCTGCCGTGCGGCGGTGACGTCGCCGCGGTCGCGGGCGAGCAGCCCCTCGCCGACCGCGGCCCGGGGATTGCCGTCGGCGCCGAGCCGGCGGGCGACCTCGTGCGACTCGGCGAACAGCTGCTCGGCGCGGTCGGCGTCGCCGAGGAGCAGGGTGACGTGGCCGGCGCCGGCGAGGGCGTACTGGACGGTGTTGGCCGGGCCGACGTCGCGGACGCTGGCCAGCGCTCCCTCGTACATGGCCAGCGCCTCCTCCCACCGTCCGGCGCGGTGCAGAGCCATGCCGAGGTGGAACTGGATGGCCGACACACCCCACTGATCACCCAGCGCGCGGAACGCCGCCAGCGCGCGGTGACCGTCGGCAGTAGCCGCGTCCAGGTCGCCGGTGCCGGCGTGCAGCTCCAGCCGGACGAAGTCGGCCAGCGCCGCGCACCACGCGTCGCCGTTCCGGGTGAACTCCCGGTCGGCCTCGGCAAGGACGGCGAAGGCCGCGTTCGTCTCCGGGCCGCCGATGGCCTCGACCGCGGCCAGCGTGTCCGACAGGGCGGCGCGGAGCGCGTCGCCCAGCTCGGCGAACAGCGCGCGGCTCTGCGCCGCCGCGGCGGCGCACTCGGGGTTGGGGTGCACGATGCAGGCCCCGGGCCGGGCGGCGACGGCCAGTGCCTGCAGCGCCCGCGCCCGCGCCGCTGGGGAACCGCCGGGTGCGGCGGCGAGCATCGCCGCGACCTGCCGGCCGCCGTCGGGGAGGGTGGCGAAGTACCAGTACCAGCCGAGGGAGCCGACCAGCCGCAGCCCGGCGTCCGGCTCGGTGTCCGCATGCGCGGTGCACCAGGCCAGCGCGGCGTCGATGTCGTCGCGCTCGAGCGCCAGCCGTGGCAGCCAGCGGGCCTGCCCGTCGCCGCGGAGCTCCACCTCGGCCCGCTCGGCCAGCACGGTGAGGTGGCCGGCGTGCGCCCGGGAGATCGCGTCGCCCTCGCCGGCTTCCACCAGCCGCTCGGCGGCGTACTCCCGGATGGTCTCCAACAGGTGGTAGCGCGGTCCGGCGCCCCGGTCGGGCCCGGTGCGCTCGACCACGACCAACGACCGGTCGACCAGCCGGCCGAGCAGGTCGAGCACGGCGGTCGGGGTGAGGGGGTCGCCGGCGACGACGGCCTGCAGCGCGTCCAGCGTCCAGCTGCCGCGGAACACCGACAGCCGCCGCAAGAGCACCCGTTCCGGGTCGGAGAGCAGCTGGTAGCTCCAGTCGACGGTGGCCCGCAGCGTGCGCTGCCGGGCCTCGGCGGTGCGGGGGCCGGTGGTCAACAGCGCGAAGCGGTCGCCCATCCGCCGGGCGAGCTCGCCGACCGGCAGCGCCGCCACGCGCGCGGCGGCCAGCTCCAGGGCCAGCGGGATGCCGTCGAGGTGCCGGCAGATCTCGGCAACCGCCACCGCGTTGTCCTCGCCGAGGGCGAAATCCGGCAGCGCGGCGCGGACCCGGTCGACGAACAGCTGCACCGCAGCGCTGCCCACGACGTCGGCAACGCCCTGCTCGCCGCCGGGCACCGGCAGCGGGTCCACCGCGTACTGCACCTCACCGCGGGCGGCCAGCGGCTCGCGGCTGGTGGCCAGCAGCCGCACAGCAGGGCACGACTCCAGCAGCCGCTCGGCGAGCAACGCGCAGGCGTCGGCGAGGTGCTCGCAGTTGTCCAGCAGCAGGAGCACCGAACGGTCCCGGAGGTGACCGAGCAGCTGGTCCTCCGCGGTGGCGGTCGCGACGTCGCGGATGCCCAGCGCGGCGAGCGCGGCCGACGGCACCTGCCCCGGGTCGGTCACGCCGGCCAGCCGGACGAACGCGACGCCGTCGCCGAAGCGCTCGGCGGCGGCGCGCGCGGCCTCCAGCGCGAGGCTGGTCTTGCCGACCCCACCGGGACCGGTGACGGTGACCAGCCGCGCGGTCTGCAGCAGTTCGCCCACCCGCCGGAGGTCGCTCTCGCGGCCCAGGAACGACGTGAGCCGCGCCGGCAGCCGGTGCCGGAGCGTGGGGGCGGGTGCCTTCGGGGCCTGGGTGCTGGCGCCCCGCTCCGGGGCGGCCAGGTCCGGCCGCTGCTGCAGGATCGCCTCCTGCAGGCCGCGCAGCTCCGCTCCGGGGGCCAGGCCGAGCTCGGCGTCGAGCACGGCGCGGGCCCGCTGGTAGGCCGCGAGGGCGTCGGCCTGCCGGCCGGTGCGGTAGAGGGCGAGCATGAGGCGGCCGTGCAGTCGCTCGCGCAGCGGATGGGCACGGGTGAGCTCCTCCAGCTCACCCAGCACCTCGGCGTGCCGCCCGGCGGCCAGCTCCAGGTCGACCAGTTCCTCCCGGGCTGCCAGCTGCAGCTCGGCCAGCCGGGCGGCCTCCGGCCCCGCCCACGCCGAGCCGGCGAACTCGGCCAGCGCCGGCCCTCGCCAGGCCGCCAGCGCCTCCCGGTAGAGCCGCGCGGCCGCGACCGGATCGGCGCCGTCGGCGGCGCGGGCTGCCGCCACCTGGTCGGTGAAGCGCAGCGCATCGACGCGATCACGAGGAATGTCGAGCAGGTAGCCGGGCGGACGAGTCACCACCGGTTCGCCCGGCGCACCGGCGGCGGCCAGCGCCCGGCGCAGTTTCGACACCCGCACCTGCAGCGCATTGCCCGGGTTCACCGGCAGCGCCTCACCCCACAGGCCGTCCACCAGGGCCGGAACGGCGACCACCCGCCCGGCCGAGAGCGCCAGCAGCGCCAGCAGCTCCCGCTCGCCACCCCCGGGCAGTGACCGAACCAGCCCGTCGACGACCACCTCGACCGGCCCGAGGACGCGGATGTCCATGCGGCGCCCCTCCCGGAACGGGTCCGTCTGGCCGAGTCGCCCAGTCTCGACCTCGCAGCAAGCCCGCACAACGCGTTCACGGTCGGCCGCCGGACGTGCGGTCAGCGCCCGGACAGCGTTCGGACAGCGCCCCCCGTCACGGTGGAACCACCCACCGAGGGAGACGCCATGATCACCGTCCACGTGCCGGCCATGACCGCACGGCAGGACGTACGGGCGATCAGCGCCTGCATCAGCGACGTCCCCGGGGTGCAGACCCTCCGAGCCGATCTGGCCACCGGCACCGTGCAGGTGACCGGCTCCGCCGATCCCGCCGCGATCACCGCGGCCGTCACTGGCGCCGGCTACACCGCGGCCGGCTACACCGTCGCCCCGGCCACCGACGGCTCCCCGCCTACCGGCACCACCCGAACCGGGCCATCCGGTGTGCGAACCCGGCGACATCACCGGTCCGAGGACGTCGGATCCACACCGACCCTCGACCACGGACCCGATACCCACCCCCGCCGCAGCCGGAGGTCCTCATGACCAGCACCACCGCCGTCCGACCCCGCTCCGTGCGCCGCAGCCTGCGCACACCGGTGGCCTGGGGCGTCGTCATCGGCGTTCTCCAGGCCGCCTCCCCGTTGGCCTTCTTCTGGCTGGACTCCGCGACGGTCTACGCCCTCGGGCTCGCCTTGATCGCCGCGATCTACATCGGCTTCGCCGTCGCCGACGGGCGCCGGCACGTCCTGGCCGTCGAGACGGCCGTCGCGTCGGCCTTCGTGGTCGTCGCCGCGGCCGCGGTGACCGGAACGGCCTGGTTGATCGTCGCCGGCCTGGTCGGCCACGGCGTCAAGGACATGTGGCAGCACCGCACCGGCTTCGTCGCCGGCACCCGCTGGTGGCCGCCGTTCTGCGCCACGGTCGACTTCGTCGCCGCCGGACTGATCGCCGTCGCGATCACGGCCGGCGTCCCCGTCCTCTCCTGAGCAGACCTGGCGGAATCACCGGGTCGAGCGGCGCGGCCACCGCCGACGCTCAACCTCAGCCGTCCACCCCACCCGACCAGGAGGTCACCCGTGGACACCACCTTCTTCTCCACCGACATCACCGACCTGCCCGAGGCCACAACGCCCGAGGTGCTCGAGCTCGGCGACGGCGACGAGCTGCATCTGCGACCCGGCCCGGTCGCTAAGCGCCTGGGTGACGCCACGGTGCGAATGCTCGGCTACAACGGCTCGGTCCCCGGCCCCACGCTGAAGGTCCGGCAGGGCTCGGAGGTCGTCGTGCACGTCCGCAACGACACCGACCTCGACACCACGGTGCACTGGCACGGGCTGCGCCTGGAGAACCGCTTCGACGGGGTTCCGCACGAGACCCAGGCACCGATCCCGCCGGGCGGCGAGTTCACCTACCGCATCCAGTTCCCCGACCCGGGCCTGTACTGGTACCACCCGCACATCCGCGAGGACGTCACCCAGGAGCTGGGCCTCTACGGCAGCATCCTGGTCGAGCCGGCCGAGCCGGACTACTGGCCGCCGGCGCACCGCGACGTCGTGCTGTCCCTCGACGACCTGCTGATCGAGGACGGCGTGATCGCCCCGTTCAGCCGCACCGAGACCAACTACGCGGCGATGGGCCGCTACGGCAACGTGATGCTCACCGGCGGCGAGACCGCTCCGGCGTTCACCGCGAAGAGCGGCGAGGTGGTGCGGCTGTGGCTGACGAACACGGCCAACAGCCGCGTCTTCCGGGTCGATGTGCCCGGAGCGCGGATGAAGCTGGTCGGCGGGGACAGCGGCCGGATGGAGCACGAGCAGTTCGCCGACGACGTGGTGCTCGCCCCCTCGGAGCGGGCGGTCGTCGACGTGCTGTTCGACCGGGCGGGGGAGTTCGCGCTGGAGCACCGCACGCCGAACCGGACCTATCGGCTGGCGGCGATCACCGTCACCGGTGAGGTCGCCGAGCCACCACTGCGCGAGCAGTTCGAGGTGCTGCGCACCGCGCCGGAGCTGGCAGCGGAGCGCGAGCGGCTGGAGTCGTGGCTGGCCGCGCCGCCGGACAAGGTCCTGGCCATCGTCGCCGAGATGGACGACCCCGGTGCGGCCGCGGCGGCCGGCCAGGTGACCTACGCCTGCCCGATGCACCCCGAGGTGGTCAGCGACCAGCCGGGGCGCTGCCCGAAGTGCGGCATGAAGCTCATGGCCACCGCGCCGGCGGTGACCTACGCCTGCCCGATGCACCCCGAGGTGGTCAGCGACCAGCCGGGGCGCTGCCCGAAGTGCGGCATGAAACTGATGGCGACGGCCGGCGCCACTGCGGGCCACGACATGGAGCACGGCCACGACATGGGCCACGGTGCGCATGCCGCGGAGACGTCCTCGACGGCTCACGACGCAACTCGCGCGCACGCCCACCACCACGATTCCGCCACCGCCGACGGGATCGAGTGGGAGGACGAGATGGCCGAGATGAACCGGGTCACCACCACCGAGACGATGCGCTGGAAGCTGCTGGACCGCACCGCCGGCGGCGACGGGCTCCCCGTCGACTGGCGGTTCACCGCCGGAGACCGGGTCAAGATCCGGCTGGTCAACGAGATGGACTCCGACCATCCGATGCACCACCCGTTCCACATCCACGGCGCCGGCCGCTTCCTCGTCCTGAGCCGGGACGGGGTGCCCGAGGCCAACCTGGTGTGGAAGGACACCGTGCTCATCCCGACCGGGCAGACCGTCGACATCCTGCTCGACGTCACCAACCCCGGCCTGTGGATGGCGCACTGCCACATCGCCGAGCACATGCACTCCGGGATGATGTTCAGCTTCACCGTCGACCGGGCGGCGACCCCGTGACCGCCCCGGTCGAGCCGTTCGACGTCGTCGTCGTGGGCGGTGGGCAGGCCGGCCTGGCCGCCGCCTGGCACCTACGCCAGCAGGGCATGCAGTTCCGGGTCCTGGAGGCGGCAGTCGAACTCGGGCACACCTGGCGCACCCGGTGGGAGTCGCTGCGGCTGTTCACCCCGGCCGAGCACGACGCGCTGCCCGGCCGGCCGTTCCCGGCGCCGGCCGGCACCTATCCGGGCAAGGAGGCGGTCACCGACTACCTGCGCGACTACGCCGCTGCCTTCGACCTGCCGGTCGAGCTGAACGCTCGGGTCACCGGGCTGCAGCGCACGAACGGCGGGTTCCGGCTCGACACCGCCGACCGGACGTACACCGCCCGGGCGGTCATCGTGGCCACCGGCCCGTTCCAGACCCCGTTCGTGCCACCGCCGGCCGCCGGGCTGGATGCCTCGGTGACCCAGGTGCACAGCGCCGAGTACCGCAGCCCCGACGCCCTGCCCGCGGGCCCCGCGCTGGTCGTGGGGGGTGGCAACTCCGGTTTCCAGATCGCCGAGGAGCTGGCCGCGACTCGGCCGGTGGAGTTCTCGGCCGGCTCGGCCTACCCGGCGCTGCCGCAGCGCCTGCTCGGCCGCGACCTGTTCTGGTGGCTGACCCGACTGGGCCTGATGCGGGTGACCGCCGGGTCCCGGCTCGGCCGCCGGATGCAGGCCCGCGGCGAGTTCCTCATCGGCAGCAGCCGGCGCGGCCTGCGGCGGGCAGGCGTGCGGTTCCGGCCCCGGCTGGTCGACGCCACCGGCCGCACCGTGCGGTTCGCCGACGGCACCAGCCGCGAGGTGGGCGTCGTCGTCTGGGCGACCGGCTACCGGCCCGACCACACCTGGATCGACATCCCCGGCGTGCTGCGCGACGGCCGCATCGCTCACGACCGCGGCGTCACCGAGGTGCCCGGGCTGTACTTCCTCGGCCTGCCCTGGCAGCACACCCGCGGCTCGGCGCTGCTGGGCTTCGTCGCCGACGACGCCGCCCACGTCGCTGCCCATGCGGCCCGCACGGCCGCCGCGCTGCACAGCGGCCAGGTGCCCGGGCCGCGGGGTGCGCCCGATGCGCAGGCGGCCCCGCCCCACGTCCGGAAGTGACGCCGAGCATCGGAAGGAGACCGCCATGCCCCGCAACGAGAAGGTCCTCGCATTTCCGGTCTACCCCGGCATGACGCCGCTGGACCTGATCGGTCCGCTCACGGTGCTGAAGACGCCCGGCATCGGGGGCGCGCGCTACCGCACCGTCGTGGTCGGCGAGCGCGCCGAGGCGCTGGCCACCGATACGCCGCTGCAGCTGCAGCCGACCGCCACCTTCGCCGACGTGCCGAACCCGTGGGCGGTGATCGTGCCCGGCGGCGGCGCGTCCACCCTGGCCGCGGCGGAGGACGAGGCGCTGCTGTCCTACGTCGGCTCGGCCGCTGCTGCGGCGGAGGTCGTCGGCTCCACCGGCAACGGCGCGCTCGTCCTGGCCGCCGCCGACCTGCTGCGCGGCAAGCGGGCGGCCGTCCACTGGGCCTACGCCGAGCCGCTGGAGAAGCTGGGCGCGATCCCCGCCACCGAGCGGTGGCTGGCCGACGGCCGGCTGCACACCGCCGCCGGCGGAACGGCCGGCATCGACATGACTCTGCCCCTCCTGGCGCGGCTGCGCGGCAAGGCCGTCGCCCGGCTGGGCCAGCTGTCCGCGGAGTACGACCCCCAGCCGCCGTTCGGCCGGGTGGAGCCGGACCTCGCCGACGAGGACCTCGCCCGGATGCTGCGCGACCCCGCCGGCGTCCCCACCGCCGTTCCCGAGGGAGGCGATGAGCGGCTCATCGCGTTCGTGCTCTACCCGGGGCTGACCGTGCTCGACATGGTCGGCCCGCTGCAGGTGCTGACCATGGTGCAGCGGCTCGCGCCGGGCTACCGGACCGTGGTCGTGTGGGCCCGCCGCGAGCCGGTGCCCACCGACGTGGGTGTGCCGGTGATCCCGGACCGGACGTTCGAGGAAGTCCCGCACCCGGCGATCGTGCTCGTGCCGGGGGGCGCGCTGCCCACCATCCGCGCGATGAGCGACCCACTGGTGCGTGACTACGTGCGCTCCGCCGCCGCCTCGGCCGAGCTGATCACCTCGGTCTGCACCGGCTCGCTGATCCTCGGCGCGGTCGGCCTGCTGGATGGACGCGACGCCACGACCAACTGGTTCTACTCCGACGTCCTCGAGAACCTGGGCGCCACCTACCACCAGCGCAGATGGGTCGAGGACGGCAACCTGCTCATGTCCGCCGGGGTGTCGGCCGGTATCGACATGGCCCTGCACCTCGCGGCCCGGCTGACCGGCGAGGCCACCGGCCGCCGGGTGCAACGGGCCATCGACTACGACCCGCAGCCGCCCTGGGGCGGCATCGACTACGCCCGCATCCCGCCGCTGCCGCGCGCCATCCGCGGCGCGATCGGGCTGACCGCGCCGGCGATCGCGGCCAGGAGCAAGCGGCTGACCCGGACCGGCCGCTGAGCTCGTCGCCTTCTCGGGGCGGCCCGGGACCAGCCGTCTACGGACCGTCCGGGCCGAGGCCCGGCAGCAGCCGCTTCCGGGCGCCAGGTCCGGGCTGCGACATCGGCGGAATACCCCCTGGGGGTACTGTTGTTCGCGCGGTCATCCGGTTCCGACGGAGGGAGTGGCAGTGCCGACGGAACAGACGGTGGTCATGGAGCTCGCCGGTGTGCACTGGGCGTCGGAGAAGTCGGTTGCCGAAGCGGTGCTCGGCCGCCGGCCGGGCGTGCTGAGCGTCGAGGCCAACCCCGTTGCCCAGACAGCGACGGTCACCTACGACCCCACGCGGACCTCGGTGGCCGACCTCGCCGCCTGGATCCGCGACTGCGGTTACCACTGCGCCGGACAGTCGGTGCCCCAGCACGTGTGCGACCCCGCGGTCGAGCCGCAGCCCCACGGCCCGGCCGGCCACCACGACGGCCACCGGCCGGCGGCGGACACCGGGGGAGCGCCGCACGAGCACGGCAGCCACGAGGCGGGACCCGGCGGTCACGCCGGGATGACCCCGCAGGAAGCGATGGGCCACGGCGGGCACCACGCCGGCATGTCGATGGACGACATGGTCCGCGACATGCGCAACCGGTTCCTGGTGGCGGCGCTGTTGTCGGTCCCGATCCTGCTGTGGTCACCGATCGGCCGGGAGGTGCTCGGCTTCACCGCGCCCGCGCCGTTCGGCCTGCGCGACGACGTCTTCTCGCTGGTCCTGTCGCTGCCGGTGATCTTCTACTCGGCCTGGATCTTCTTCGACGGCGCCTGGCGGGCGCTGCGGGCGAAGACGCTGGACATGATGGTGCTGGTCGCCGTCGCGGTGGGCGCCGGCTGGATCTACAGCCTCGTCATCACGCTGACCGGGGGCGGCGAGGTGTTCTACGAGGCCGCCACCGTGCTCACCGCCTTCGTGCTGCTCGGGCACTGGTTCGAGATGCGGGCCCGCGGCGGGGCGAACGACGCGATCCGCGCGCTGCTGGAGCTGGCGCCGCCGCGTGCGGTGGTGCTGCGCGACGGGCAGCCGGTGGAGGTGCCCACCGTCGAGGTGGTCGTCGGCGACCTGCTGCTGGTCCGGCCGGGCGCGAAGATCCCCGTCGACGGGACGGTGGAGGACGGCGACTCCGAGGTCGACGAGTCGATGGTCACCGGCGAGAGCCTGCCGGTGCACAAGGCGCCCGGCGCCGAGGTCATCGGCGCCTCGGTCAACACCACCGGCACGCTGCGGGTGCGGGCGAGGAAGGTCGGTGCCGACACCGCGCTGGCGCAGATCGTCCAGCTGGTGCAGCAGGCGCAGAACTCGAAGGCGCCCGGTCAGCGGCTGGCCGACCGGGCCGCGTTCTGGCTGGTGCTCGTCGCGCTCCTCGGCGGCGGCCTCACCCTGGCGGTGTGGCTGCTGGCCGGGGCCTCGTTCGCCACGGCGATGCTGTTCGCGATCACCGTCGTGGTGATCACCTGCCCGGACGCGCTCGGCCTGGCGACCCCGACGGCGATCATGGTCGGCACCGGCCTGGGTGCCCGGCGGGGCGTGCTGTTCAAGAACGCCACCGCACTCGAGGTCTCGGCCCGGATCGACACCGTGGTGTTGGACAAGACCGGCACACTGACGAAGGGCGAGCCGGAGGTCACCGACCTCGTCGTCGACGGGATGGACGCCGGCGACGTCCTGGCCCTGGCCGCGGCGGTGGAGCGGGAGTCGGAGCACCCGCTGGCCGCCGCCGTGGCCCGGCACGCCGACGACCTCGACGTGCCGGCGCTGACCGCCACCGGGTTCCGCAACGTGCCCGGCCACGGGGCGGCCGCCGAGGTGGCCGGACGACGGGTACTGGTGGGCAACGCCAAGCTGATGGCCGACGAGGGCGTCGACCTGGGGACGCTCGGCGCGCGCCGGGACGAGCTGGCCGACGGTGGCCGCACCGCCGTCCTGGTCGCCGTCGACGGCCGCGCCGCCGGCGTGCTCGCGCTGGCCGACGCCCCGCGCGAGACCTCGGCCGCCGCGGTGGCCGCGCTGCACGAGGCAGGTGTGGAGGTGGTCATGCTCAGCGGAGACAACGAGGCCACCGCAAGGCGCATCGCCGGCCAGCTGGGCATCGACACCGTCATCGCCGAGGTCCTGCCCGGCGACAAGGCCGCGAAGATCGCCGAGCTGCAGCGGGCCGGCAAGCGGGTCGCGATGGTCGGCGACGGCGTGAACGACGCCCCGGCGCTCGCGCAGGCCGACCTCGGCATCGCCATCGGCGCCGGCACCGACGTCGCCATCGAGACCGCCGACGTCGTCCTCATGCGCTCCGACCCCCTCGACGTGCCCACCGCGCTGACCATCGGCAGGGGCACGCTGCGCAAGATGCGGCAGAACCTCGGCTGGGCCGTCGGCTACAACGCGATCGCGCTGCCCATCGCCGCCGGCGTGTTCGAGCCGGCCTTCGGGCTCGTGCTACGGCCGGAGATCGCCGCGTTGTCGATGTCGGGCTCGAGCTTCCTGGTCGCGGTGAACGCCCTGCTGCTCAAGCGGCTCCCCCTGCCCGCCCCAGAGGCACCCGCGGCGACCGCGACCACAGCGACCACTCCGCAGCCGGTGTCCCGCTGAGCCCGGAGGCGGGTTCCCAGCATTCGTTCGCGCGCGCACCGGTGAGGGAATGTGGGATGCATGCCGAACCGTCTCGCCGGCGCGACGAGCCCCTACCTGCTGCAGCACGCGGACAACCCGGTCGACTGGCGGGAGTGGGGTGAGGAGGCCTTCGCCGAGGCCCGGGAGCGCGACGTCCCGCTGCTGATCTCCATCGGCTACGCCGCCTGCCACTGGTGTCACGTCATGGCGCACGAGTCGTTCGAGGACGAGGCGACCGCGGCCCAGATGAACGAGAACTTCGTCTGCGTCAAGGTCGACCGAGAGGAGCGCCCGGACGTCGACAACGTCTACATGACCGCCACCCAGGCGCTGACCGGGCACGGCGGGTGGCCGATGACCGTCTTCGCCACCCCGGACGGCCGGCCGTTCTACTGCGGCACGTACTTCCCGCCCCGGCCGGCCCACGGCATGCCGGCCTTCCGGCAGCTGCTCACGGCCATGGCCGACGCCTGGCGGACCCAGCGCGACCAGGTCGAGACCGCCGGCGGTCGCGTCGCCGCCGCGATCTCCAACCGGCTCGAGCTCGAGCCCGCACCCCTGTCGGCGGAGCTGCTGGACCGGGCGGTCGACGCTCTCCAGGGCAGCTACGACCAGCGCGCCGGCGGCTTCGACACCGCGCCGAAGTTCCCGCCGTCGATGGTGCTGGAGTTCCTGCTCCGCCACTCCGCCCGCACCGGGAACGACCGCGCGCTGAGGATGGCCCGCGGCACCCTCGAGGCGATGGCCCGCGGCGGCATCTACGACCAGCTCGCCGGCGGCTTCGCCCGGTACTCGGTCGACGCCGGCTGGGTGGTGCCGCACTTCGAGAAGATGCTCTACGACAACGCCCTGCTGCTGCGCGCCTACACGCACCTGTGGCGGGCGACCGGCGACGGCTGGGCCCGCCGCGTCGCCGACGAGACCGCCGCCTTCCTGCTGCGCGACCTCGCCACCCCGGAGGCCGGCTTCGCCTCGGCGCTGGATGCCGACACCGAGGGGGTGGAGGGGCTCACCTACGTGTGGACGCCGGACCAGCTCGTCGAGGTGCTCGGTGCGGACGACGGCCGGTGGGCCGCCGAGGTCTTCCGGGTGACCGCCGCCGGCACCTTCGAGCACGGCAGCTCCACCCTGCAGCTGCTCGCCGACCCCGAGGACGCCGACCGGCTGGCCGACGTCCGGCGCCGGTTGTTCGAGGCGCGGGCGCGGCGGCCGCAGCCAGCCCGCGACGACAAGGTGGTGACCGCCTGGAACGGGCTGGCCATCGCGGCGCTGGCCGACCACGGCGTCCTCACCGGCTCGGCGGAGTCGATCGCCGCCGCCCGGCGCGCCGCCGAACTCCTGGCGGGGACGCATTGGGTCGACGGGCGGCTGCGCCGGGTCTCCCGGGAAGGCGTCGCCGGTGCCCCGGCGGGCGTGCTCGAGGACTACGGCGACCTGGCCGAGGGGCTGCTCGCCCTGCACCAGGCGACCGCCGACGGCCGGTGGCTGGAGCTGGCCGGGGACCTGCTCGACGTCGTCGCCGAGCAGTTCGTGGACGCCGACGGCTGGCACGACACCGCAGCCGACGCCGAGGCCCTGGTGCACCGGCCCTACGACCCGACCGACGGCCCGACGCCGGCCGGGGTCGCGGCCGCGGCGGGCGCCGCCGTGAGCTACGGCGCGCTCGCCGGGTCGCCGCGGCATCGGGAGCTGGGCGAGGCCGCGCTGGCCGGGCTGGCCCGGCTGGTGGAGCGGGCGCCGCGGGCGGCCGGCTGGGCCGCGGCGGTGGGGGAGGCGCTGCTCGCCGGGCCGCTGGAGGTGGCGGTGAGCGGGCCGGCCGGGCCGGAGCGGGACGCGCTCGCCGCGGCGGCGCGGGCGTCCACCAGTCCCGGTGCGGTGGTCGTCGTCGGTGAGCCGGACACCCCGGGCGTGCCGCTGCTCGCCGACCGGCCGCTGGTGGGTGGCCGACCCGCCGCCTACGTCTGCCGCGGCTTCGTCTGCTCCGCGCCGGTCACGGACGTGTCCGCTCTGAGCGCAGCGATGGCCCCTTCCTGACCCCTATCCACCCGGCTTACCGTGTAACTGTGTAATCAACACGGATGCCGGGAGGGTGTCATGCACGCACATCGATTCGCCGGCGGCCCGTTCGGCCGGGAGTTCGGCCGCGGCTGGGGCGGCCGCGGCCGCGGGTTCGGCGGCCGGGGACGCGGCGCCGAGTCGTCGCCGCCGGTCGACCGCGCCGAGGTCGCCGGATGGCTGGCCGGCCGGCTGCCCGATGGCTGGTTCACCGGGCCGGTCGAGCTGGTCATCGACCGCGACGAGATCACCGTGATCGGCACGCTGGCCGAGCCGGAGGCCGGCGAGGGTGATCCGGCCGCCGCGCGCGCCGGCCGGATCGCGCGGTTCCGCGAGGAGACCCGCGAGCAGCGGATGGCCATCCACGACGCCGCGCAGGAGCGCTACGGCCGGTCGGTCGCGTGGGGCGCGGTCTGCGGCGACAACCGGGAGGTGTTCACCAACCTGTCGGTGCCCGTCATGACCCGGCTCCGGCAGCCCGAGCGGCTGGTGCTCGACACCCTGGTCGACGCCGGGGTGGCGCGCTCCCGCTCCGAGGCGCTGGCCTGGGCGGTCCGGCTGGTCGGCCAGCACGCGGAGGAGTGGCTGGGCGAGCTGCGCGACGCCATGGCCTCGGTCGAGGAGGTGCGCTCCCGCGGGCCGAATCTGACCTGACCTGCGACGCTGCCGGCATGGCCGATCTGGCAGTGCTGCGGACGGCGCTGGGCGACCTCGCCGCCGTCCTGGAGTCGGTGACCGAGGAGGAGAGCCGGCGGCCGTCGGGGTGCCGGGGGTGGCGCGTCCTCGACCTCGCCTTCCACCTGGTCGAGGACGCCCACCGCGCGCTGGTCGACCTCAACAGCCCGGCCGTGGGGCCGGCCGACACCGACGCCGTCGAGTACTGGCGGCCGGGCCGGCCGTCACCGCACGACGGCGAGGACGCGGTGATCGCGGCCGGCGTCCGGGAGGACATCGCCGACCTCGCCCGCCGGCACGCCGACGCCTGCGCGGCGGTGCTCGTCGCGGCGGAGCGGGTGCGGCCCACCGACGTCGTCCGCGGTCAGGGAGCGGCGATGACCGTCGCCGACGAGCTGTCGCACTACGTGGTCGAGGCCGCGATCCACCACCTCGACCTGATCGCACACCTCGACCGGCCGGGACCGGCCGAGGCGCCGCTGGCGGAGGTGCGCCGGGTGCTCGAGGGCCTGCTCGGCGGGCCGTTGCCCGCCGGGTGGGACGACGCCACCGCGGCGCGCCGGGCCACCGGCCGCGAGCCGCTGTCCGGCGCCGACCGTGCCGAGCTGGGCGCGCTCGCCGACCGGATCCCGCTGTTCGGCTGAACGTCGGGAACACTGGGGCGCGTGCCAGCCAGCGCCGCCGCCGAGCCGACCTCCACCGACGTCCTCGTCGTGGGCGCCGGGCCGGCCGGCTCGGCCGCGGCCGCCTGGGCGGCGCGGGCCGGGCGCGACGTCGTCCTGGCCGACGCGGCGGTCTTCCCGCGCGACAAGGCCTGCGGCGACGGGCTCACCCCGCGGGCGATCGCCGAACTCGACCTGCTCGGCCTGGGGGAGTGGGTGCGCAAACGCGGCCGCAACCGGGGTCTGCGCGCGGCCGGGTTCGGCCAGGAGCTGCTGCTGCCCTGGCCCGGCGGCTCGCTGCCCGACCACGGCGGCGCGGTGCCGCGCACCGAGCTCGACGCCCGGATCCGCGAGGTGGCCCTGACCGACGGCGCCGTCCCGGTGGAGGGCGCGCGCGCCGTCGACGTCGAGCGGGACGGCGACCGCGTGACGGGCGTCGTCCTCGAGCGCGGCGACGACCGGACGACGATCCGCTGCGAGCGCCTGGTCGTCGCTGACGGCGCGCGCTCCCCGCTGGGCCGGGTGCTCGGCCGCGAGTGGCACCGCGACACGGCGTACGGGGTCGCGGCGCGCGGCTACATCCGCTCGGGCCGCAGCGACGACGAGTGGATCTCCTCGCACCTGGAGCTGCGCGGCGTCGACGGCGAGCTGCTGTCCGGCTACGGCTGGGTCTTCCCGCTCGGCGACGGCGAGGTGAACATCGGCGTGGGCACGCTGGCGACGGGGAAGCGTCCCGCCGGTGTGCAGCTGCGCACGCTGATGGGGGCCTACGCCGAGAGCCGTCGCGAGGAGTGGCAGCTCGACGGCGACGTCCGCGCCCCGGCGTCCGCCCTGCTGCCGATGGGCGGGGCGGTGTCCGGCGTCGCGGGGCGCAACTGGGCCCTGGTCGGCGACGCGGCCGGCTGCGTCAACCCGCTCAACGGCGAGGGGATCGACTACGGCCTGGAGACCGGCCGCGACCTGGCCGGGCTGCTCGACGAGGAGGACTGGTCGCAGGCGTGGCCGGCCGTCCTGCGCCGCAACTACGGGGCGGCGTTCTCCATCGCCCGCCGCCTGGCCGGCCTGCTCACGCTGCCCCGGCTGTTGCCGGCGGCGGGACCGGTCGGCATGCGCTCACGGGTGCTGATGACGATCGCGCTGCGGGTCATGGGCAACCTGGTCACCGAGGAGGACGCCGACGTCGTCGCGCGCGTGTGGCGCCGGGCCGGGGCCTGGTCCACCCGCCGCGACGCCCGCCCACCCTGGACCTGAGCTTTTTCGGGCAAATGCACGGTGCTTCAGCCCGAAAAAGCGCGTCACGCGACGAACGGGGAGTTGTACATCGCGAAGTAGACGGCGATGTAGTGGCAGATCGCGGCCACGATGGTCATCGCGTGGAAGACCTCGTGGTAACCGAAGACGCCGGGCCACGGGTTGGGCCTCTTCATCGCGTAGGCCACGCCGCCGAGCGTGTAGAGGACGCCGCCCGCCGCCAGCAGCACCAGCGACGTCACCCCGGCGATGTGCAGGATGTCGGTGAGCACGAAGACGGCGACCCAGCCGAGCCCGATGTACAACGGGACGCCCACCCAGCGCGGGGCGGTGGGCCAGCTCAGCTTGAGCGTGACGCCGGCCAGTGCGCCGGCCCAGACGATGCCGAGCACCCAGTAGCCGGCCGGCTGGTCGACCGCCAGCAGCGAGAACGGCGTGTAGGTGCCGGCGATGAACAGGAAGATCATCGAGTGGTCGAGCCGCTTCATGATCTTCCAGCCGCGCGGTGACCAGCGGCCGCGGTGGTAGAGCGCGCTGATGCCGAACAGCCCGCAGATCGTCAGGCAGTAGACGGCCACCGAGAAGCCGGCCCGGGCGCCGAGCACCGAGGCGAGCGGGACCAGGACGGCGCCGGCGGCGATCGCGCCGAAGAACGCGAACAGGTGCAGCCAGCCGCGCAGCCGCGGGCGGGTGTCGGGGTGGTCCCAGTCGTCGTCAGCGAAGTCGGCGGCGGTCCACGTCCGCTCGACCTGCTCGCCCTCCTCGAGGACGGCGGTCACGGCCTGCCCGCGCGGCGCTTCCAGTTCTGCCTCGTCGGCCTCCACCCGGACGGGTTCCTGGTCAGGGGGCAGAACGCTCATGCACCGAGGTTACGAATCCGTAGGTCGGTCGGCACCACGAGCGGGCTGTGAGCTTGCTGCCACCCGCCGGCGGCATCGGCCGAGGTCGCGGGGCATGCCGGGGAACGGACCCGGCGGGGCCTACTGTGACCCCCGTGGGGGCGCGCCAGAGGGTCCGCGACGTACTGACCCGGGTGTACGAACGGCGCCTCGCCGGGGCGCTCGAGGGCGCGGACATCCCCCGTCACGTCGGCGTGATCATCGACGGCAACCGGCGCTGGGCCCGCTCGATCGGCCTGGACGACGTCAACGCCGGGCACCGCGTGGGTGCGGACAAGGTCGTCGACTTCCTCGGCTGGTGCGACGAGGCGGGCGTCGAGGTCGTCACCATCTTCCTGCTCTCCACGGACAACCTGTCCCGCGCCGAGCCCGAGCTCGTGCCGCTGCTGCGGATCATCGAGGGGGTCGTCGAGGACCTCTCCGCCGTCCACCGCCGCTGGCACCTGCGGGCGATGGGTGCGCTGGAGCTGCTGCCGGCCGAGACGGTCGCCGTCCTCAAGCAGGCCGAGGAGCTCACCCGGGACCGGCCGGGGGCGACGGTCAACCTGGCCGTCGGCTACGGCGGACGGCGGGAGATCGCCGACGCCGTCCGCTCGCTGCTGGCCGAGCACGCCGAGCGCGGCACGAGCCTCGACGAGCTGGTGGAGGTGCTCGACGTCGAGCACATCGCCGAGCACCTCTACACCCGCGGGCAGCCGGACCCCGACCTGATCATCCGCACCAGCGGCGAGCAGCGGCTCTCCGGCTTCCTGCTCTGGCAGACCGCGCACGCGGAGTTCTACTTCACCGACGTCTACTGGCCCGACTTCCGCCGGGTCGACTTCCTGCGGGCGCTGCGCGACTACTCCGCGAGACATCGCCGGTTCGGGAGCTGACAGACTCGCGGCATGGTCGACGTCCCCCTCGAGTACGTGCGGCTGGGCCTGCGGTTCGACCGACTGGAGTCCGGCTTCGTCGACGCCTACACCGGCGATCCGCGCATCCGCGCCGAGGTCGTCGACGAGCCGGCCCCGACCCCGCAGGGCCTTCGCGACCAGGCCCGCGGGCTGCTGCACGAGCTCGACTCCGCCGACCTGCCGGCCGACCGGACGGCGTTCCTGCGCGGACAGCTCACCGGCCTGGAGTGCACCGCGCGGAAGATGAGCGGTGAGCCGGTCGCCTTCCTCGACGAGGTGGCCGCCTACTTCCAGGTCGACGTCGAGCTGGGCGATCCCGCGGTCTACGCGGCCGCGCACGCGGAGCTGGAGGCGCTGCTGCCGGGCACCGGCACGCTGGCCGAGCGCTACGCCGTCCACCGCCGCCGGGAGGAGTGCCCGCCCGACCGCCTCGAGGAGGCCGTGCACGCGCTGTCGAGCGCGCTGCGCGACCGGGTCCGGCTCGCCTACGGCCTGCCCGACGCCGAGACCGTCAAGTACGAGGTCGTCACCGACCAGCCGTGGTCGGGGTTCAACTACTACGAGGGCGCCTTCCGCTCCCGGGTGGCGATCAACGCCGACCTGCCGCACCGGCTCGGCCAGCTGCCGCACCTGGTGGCGCACGAGTCCTATCCCGGCCACCACACCGAGCACTGCCGCAAGGAGCTCGGCCTGGTCGAGCTGGCCGACCGGCCCGAGCACACCGTCTTCCTCGTCAACACCCCGGAGTGCCTCATGGCCGAGGGGCTGGCCGACCTCGGCGTCGAGGCGTCGATCGGGGACGGCTGGGGGCCGTGGGCGGCGGAGATCCTGGCCGACCTGGGCCTGCGCCTGGACGGCGACCTCGCCGAGCGGGTGACCGCGGCCGCCGCGCCGCTGAACCGGGTCCGCCAGGACGCCGCGATCCTGCTGCACGACCGCGGCGCCGACGCCGACGAGGTGGTGGCGTTCCTCCAGCGGTGGTCGCTGGTGAGCACCGAGCGCGCGCGTCAGCAGCTGCGGTTCCTGACCCATCCGCTGTGGCGCGCCTACATCTCCACCTACGTCGAGGGCTTCGACCTGCTCTCCCGCTGGCTGGCCGCCCGGCCGGCGGGCCAGCCGGTGGCCGACCGGTTCCTCCGGCTGCTCGACGAGCCGCTGACGCCCGCGGTGGTGGCCGGCGAGCTGCGGGCCGCCTGAGCTCATGGCGCGGCGCACTCCGCGGCAGGCCCGCGTCCTGGGGCTGTGGACGGCGGCGTGGCTGTTCGGACTGCTCCTCGTCCTGCTGCTGTGGCTCGGCGACCTGGCGGTGCAGTGGCCGGTGCTGCTCGTGCCCGTGCTCTGGGCGCTGGTGGCGGTCCGGCCGCGCGGCGGGCGGCCCGCCGTCCGGAGGGAGGACGCCGGTGAGCGCTGGCCGCCGGAGCCGCGGGAGCCCCGGGAGCCACCCGAGCCGCGCCGGCCGCGTCGGGAGCTGCCGCCGACCCGCGAGCTGCCGTGGCTGCCCGACGTCCCCCGGGATCGCCGGGAGGAGTGAGCCCGCTGTCCGCACGGCCTGCGGCGGGGCACAGTGGGCGCATGTCGACCACGCGGCTGCTCCTGCTCGGGGCGGTCCGGATCTTCCAGCCGGTCCACGGGTACCTGCTGCGTCGCGAGTTGCTGAGCTGGCAGGTGGAGGACTGGGCGCACGTCAAGCCGGGGTCGATCTACTCGGGGCTGCGGACGCTGACCGCGCACGGCCTGCTCGAGGAGCTGCCCGGCGACCCGGTGTCCTACCGGCTCACCGCCGACGGCGAGGTGGAGTACCAGCGGCTGCTCGGCACCGCTCTGCGCCAGCCCGAGTCCGGGGACCCGAGCCGGCTGCTCGCCGGACTGTGCTTCTTCACGACGCTGCCGCGGGCCGAGGTGCGGGAGGCCCTGCGCGCCCGGGACTTGGTGCTCGAGGCGACGGTGTCGGGGATGGCGTCGGCGGTGCGCAGCGTGGAGTCGTCGCGGATGGCGCCGGCCAGCACCGTCGAGCTGTTCCACGCCATCGCAGCGTGGGTGGCGGGCGAGCGCTCCTGGGTGCGCGACGTCTGCGCCCGCATCGACGCCGGCCACTACCGCTTCGCGGGCGAGGAGGGGGCGCCGGACCGCCCCCACGCGGGCGTGTGGCCGCCCGCCGTCCTGGCCGATCTGCCGCCCGAGAAAACGGCTTGACCCCCTTCTAGTCAAAGTTGAATACTCCCGCGCGTGATCCACGCCCGCGGACTCGTCCGCACGTTCCGCAAGAAGAAGCAGGAGGTGCGCGCCGTCGACGGCGTGGACCTCGACGTGGCGGCCGGCGAGATCGTCGGCTTCCTGGGGCCGAACGGCGCCGGCAAGACCACCACCCTGCGCATGCTGACGACGCTGCTCGTGCCCACGGCCGGCAACGCGACGGTGGCCGGCTGCGACCTGCTGGCCGACCCGGTCGGCGTCCGCCGGCGCATCGGCTACGTCTCGCAGAGCGGCTCGACCCAGCCCGAGGCGCTGGCCGGCGAGGAGGTCGTCGACCACGCCCGGCTCTACGGCATGAGCACCGCCGATGCGACCGCCCGCGGCCAGCGGCTGTTCGCCGAGCTCGACCTCGAGGGGCTGTGGGACCGCAAGCCCAAGGCGATGTCCGGCGGGCAGCGCCGGCGGCTCGACATCGCGATGGGCCTGGTGCACCAGCCGGGGCTGGTCTTCCTCGACGAGCCGACGACCGGCCTCGACCCGCAGGCGCGGGCCAACCTCTGGCAGCACATCCGGGCGCTGCGGGAGGAGCGGGGGACGACGGTCTTCCTCACCACCCACTACCTCGACGAGGCCGACGCCCTCTGCGACCGGATCCTCGTCATCGACCACGGCGTGATCGTCGCGTCGGGGACGCCGGACGAGCTCAAGTCCGGGGTCGGCGGCGACGTCCTCACCGTGACCGTGGCCGACGCCGCCGCGGCTGCCGAGGTCGCCCGGCTGGTGGGCGCGCTGCCCGGCGCGGAGCAGCCGCAGGTGGCCGACCACCGCGTCGTCGGACGCGTGCCCAACGGCGGCGCGGCGCTGGTGCGCCTGGTCCGCGAGCTGGACACCGCCGGCGTCGAGGTCGCCGGCATCGAGAGCCGCCGGCCCAGCCTGGACGACGTCTTCCTGCAGCTGACCGGCCGGTCGCTGCGCGAGGAAGGGGCGCCGTCACCGTCCGCCGAAGTCCCCGAGCCGGAAGGAGCCCTGCGATGACCCTGCCCGTGATGGGCAGCAGCGTGCCCCGCGACACCTGGACGATCTTCGCCCGGGCCATGCGGCTGTCGCTGCGCAACCCGGCGTGGGTGGTCATCGGCCTGACCCAGCCGGTGCTCTACATCCTGCTGTTCGGGCCGCTGCTCGAGCCGCTGTCGGGCTCGCTGGGCGCCGCCGGCAACGCCTACCAGATCTTCGTGCCGGGGATCCTGGTCCAGGTCGGCATGTTCGGCGCGCTGTTCGTCGGCTTCGGGCTGATCGCCGAGTGGCGGGCCGGCGTCATCGAGAGCCAGCGGGTCACCCCGGCCAGCCGGACGGCGCTGCTGCTCGGCCGCGTGCTGCGCGACGTCATCGTGCTGCTGGTGCAGGGCATCGTGCTCGTGCTGGTGGCGCTGCCGTTCGGGCTGCGGGCACCGTTCGTCGGCGTCGTCCTGACCCTGGTGGTGGTCGGCCTGCTCGGGGCGGCGCTCTCGGCCGTGTCGTACGCGCTGGCGCTGACCCTCAAGAGCGAGGACGCGTTCGCGCCGCTGCTCAACGCCGTCGTCTTCCCGATCCTGCTGCTGTCGGGGATCCTGCTGCCGATGAGCCTCGCGCCGGGCTGGCTGCAGGGGATCAGCGATGTCAACCCCTTCAAGCACATCGTCGAGGGGGCGCGGTCGTTCTTCGCCGGCGACTACTCGACCCCGACCGCCTGGTGGGGGCTCGGCCTGACCCTCGCGCTGGCGGTGCTGGGCTGGTGGTTCGGCGTGCGGCGGTTCAAGCGCGAGTCCAGCTGAGACGAGTGAGGCGGATGGGTCCCTCGGAGGGGGGACACGCCGCCTGCTCGTCACGCTTCTGTCACCTGCCGGTTCTACCGTCGGCGGTGGAGGGCGAGCTCACCTCGCCGTCCACGGGAGGCCCGGTTGGTGCTGACGAGTTCGTCGACCAGGGGGGCCGGTGCCCGGCTCCTGTGCCGGGACCCGGTCACCTTCGAGCCGGGGCGCAGCACGCGCCCCACGGGAGTCGACTCGTGAGTACTCGCCGCACGTACGTCCTCGACACCTCCGTCCTGCTGTCCGACCCCGGCGCGCTGCTGCGCTTCGGCGACGCGGACGTCGTGCTCCCGCTCGTCGTGATCGGGGAACTGGAGGACAAGCGGCACCACCCGGAGCTCGGGTGGTTCGCCCGTCAGGCGCTGCGGATCCTCGACGACCTGCGAGTCGCCCACGGCCGGCTCGACGCGCCGGTCCCGGTGGGTGACGTCGGCGGCACGCTGCACGTCGAGCTCAACCACAGCGACGCCGCCGTCCTGCCGGCCGGTTTCCGCAACGACAGCAACGACTCGCGGATCATGGTCGTGGCGCTGAACCTGCGGGCCGAGGGCCGCGACGTCTGCCTGATCACCAAGGACGTGCCGCTGCGGGTCAAGGCGGCGGCGGTCGGCCTGGACACCGACGAGTACCGGGTCCTGGACGCCGTCGACGCCGGGTGGACCGGCATGGCCGAGCTGTCGCTGGAGGACGCCGAGCTCGACGCGCTGTACGAGTCGGGGGAGGTCTTCTCCCCGGGCGCCGCCGAGCTGCCGCCGCACACCGGGCTGGTGCTGCTGTCCTCCCGCGGGTCGGCGCTCGGGCGGGTGACGCCGGACAAGCAGGTGCGCCTGGTCCGCGGTGACCGGGAGGCGTTCGGGCTGCACGGGCGGTCGGCCGAGCAGCGGGTGGCGCTGGATCTGCTGCTCGACCCGGAGATCGGGATCGTGTCGCTCGGTGGGCGGGCCGGCACCGGCAAGTCGGCGCTGGCGATCTGCGCGGGCCTCGAGTCGGTGATGGAGCGGCGGGCGCACAAGAAGGTGGTCATCTTCCGCCCGCTGTACGCCGTGGGCGGCCAGGAGCTCGGCTACCTGCCGGGCACCGAGGGCGAGAAGATGTCGCCCTGGGCGCAGGCGGTCTACGACACGCTCGGCGCGCTGGTGTCCCCGGCGGTGCTGGACGAGATCGCCGACCGCGGGCTGATCGAGGTGCTGCCGCTGACCCACATCCGCGGCCGGTCGCTGCACGACTCGTTCGTGATCGTCGACGAGGCGCAGTCGCTCGAGCGCGGCGTCCTGCTGACCGTGCTCTCGCGGCTGGGGTCGGGCTCGCGGGTCGTGCTCACCCACGACGTGGCGCAGCGGGACAACCTGCGGGTCGGCCGGCACGACGGCGTCACCGCCGTCATCGAGGCGCTCAAGGGGCACCCGCTGTTCGCGCACGTGACCCTCACCCGCTCGGAGCGCTCGCCCATCGCCGCCCTGGTCACCGAGATGCTGGAGGACCTCCCGCTGTAGGGGGGTGCCGCCGCACTCTTGCGGTCTTCCGCGCGCTCTTGCGGTACTGCACGACCGCGGAAGCGGTGGAAAGACCGCAAGAGTGCGGTCAGCGGCGCGCGAACGCCCGGCGCAACCGGTCGCCGATGACCTGCGGGCTGTCCAGTTCGCGCCAGATCCAGCGGGCGACCTTCCAGCCGCCGTCCCGGATCTCGTCCTCCCGCAGCTTCTCCTCGAAGACGGCGTCGCCCGGGTCCTGGCCGGGGCGCAGCAGGCGGCCGTACTTGATCCGGCCGTCGAACTCCGCCACCGTCTGCTGCTCCGGCCAGCCGAAGTCGCAGCGGGCCACCTCCCTGCCGTCGGGCCGGTGCACCCGCAACTGCAGATCCGGTGCCGGCAGGCGTAGCCGGTGCATGAGCACGCGGCTGCGGCTCTCACCGGGGCTCTCGCTGCGACCGTCGGCGAAGGCGACGACGCGGGTGGCCCGGCGGGCACCCGGGACCGGTCCGAGCCGGTCCAGGCAGGCGATCAGCTCGTCCCGGGTGACCTTCCGTGTGGCCAACGCGGCATCCACGACGATCACGGCCTGCTCGAAGGGCAGCGTGCGGGCGACGTCCACCGAGGTCCGGGCAAGGTCGGTGAGCGCGACGCCGTCGACGACGGTCACCTCGTCGTCCGGCAGTCGCGCGACGTGCAGGTGCACCCGACGGGAACCGCTGCCGTGGGCCGGTGGGCGTCGCGTGACGTGCACGCGTCCGAGCGGAACGTTCCACAGTGGGAGGCCGTGCAGCACCGCCGCCGAGACATGGCTGACCACGCCCGGCACCCGCAGGCCGGCGACCGTCGCCCGGACCACCGCGACGTGCCGCGCCTCTCCCGCCAACAGCGCGGCGTCCCGCAGGTAGGTGCCGCGCTGGAGCCGCGTGAGCTCCCGGCGGCGCACCAGCCGGGCGAGTTCGCCGTCGGTCATCCCGTCGGCGAGGGCATCGGAACGGCGGAGCAGGTCGGTCACGCAGCGAGCCTCGCGCGGCGCACCTGCGCGCACGCGGCTCCCGGCCCATCTGTGGACGGCCGCTCTTGCGGTGCATTGCCCGCTCCTGCGGTGCTGCATCACCGCAGGAGCGGCAGCAACACCGCAGGAGCGATGGCTAGATGGTCGGGGAGGGCTCGGGCTCGGCGGGCTCGATGGCCCCGGCCGGGGCCTCGTCGCGCGGCCGCCCGGCCCAGCGCAGCAGCGCGACGACGACGTAGCCGGCGACCAGGCACCACGGCAGGCGGCCGGTCATGGCCTCGACCGTGAGGTCACCGTGCAGGTACAGCGCCAGCAGCGGCAGGGCCAGCACGAACCCGACCCCGAGTACGTCCCAGCGGAGCGGACTCATGCCTCCAGCGTCTCCAGCCGCTCGCACAGCAGCGAGGCCCAGCGGTGCGGCGTCGCCGGGACGCCGTCGAGGAGGGCCACGGGGGTGTCGACCCGCGCGAGGACGGCGGCGGGGTCGGCGGACAGGTCGGTGTCCTGCACGACCAGCGCGTCGACGCGGGGAAGCCCGTCGAGCCACTGCTCCAGGTCCTCGGGCTTGCGGGTCGCCTCGACGACCGCCCACACCGCCGACGGCCCCCAGATCGCCAGCATCTGCGACATCCAGTAGGCGTCGGTCCGCAGCGGCGCGTCCACGGCGACGATCGTCATGGTGCCGGCGCGCGCGGCGTCCTGGCGCCGGTCGATGGCCGCCTCGATCGTGGTCATCCGGCTGCCCTTCGGCGCCAGCGCGGCCAGGTCGCCCCGGGTCGCCCACTGCACGCGGTCGGGGTCGAGCCGCAGCGAGGCGGCCAGGGAGCGGGCCGCGCGCAGGGTCTCCACGCCCGGGCCGACCATGAACAGGACCTCGCCCGGGCCGGTCGGCAGGGCCGGCGCCACGGGCAGCCGGGCGGCCAGCGCCGCGGTCAGCGCGGCGTAGGTGCCCTGGGTGGCGGCCGCGGCGGCGAAGTCCGCACCCAGCACGTCGGCGGGGATGCCGACGGAGACCAGCCGGGCCGCCACGTCGCCGACGGGCGCGGGGACGGCGGGCAGCGGGGCGGGCTCGACCACGGCCGGCTCGGCAGCGGCGGGTGCGGGCGCGGGTGCTGGCACGACGGTCTCCTCGACCTCGGTCGACGCCGGCTCGACGAAGTCGACATCGGGCAGCGGCGCGAAGGGCAGGCGCACCACGGTGGCCAGCGGGGTGGCGGGCGCCGACGACGCCATCGGCTCGGTGACCGGTGCGGCCGACCGCGACGCGGCGGCGGGCGACGGCACGGCCGGGCGGGACGCGGCCGGCGGCACCGGCGGCAGCCCACCGCGGCGGGCCGAGGGCAGCGGCGGCAGCAGGGACAGCGGGGGCATCACGGTCGTGGCGTCCAGCGGCAGCGGCGCGGGGTCGCTGGCGGTCCGGGCCAGGGTCGCCACCGGCATCTCGGCGACGACGTCCTCCACCGGCTCGGCGACCAGCTCGGCGGCCACGGACACGACCGGCTCGGGGACGACCGCCTCGGCCGGCGCCTCGACGACGACGGCCTCGACCGGCGCCTCGACGACGACGGCCTCGACCGGGGCCTCGACGACCGGGGCCTCGACGACCGGCGGCGCCGGCTCGACGACCGGCGCGGCCGGCTCGTGCAGCACGACCTCGGCGAAGATCGGCTCGTCGGCGGCGATGTCCAGGTGGGCGGCGTCGGGAGCGACGTCGGCCCACACCGGCTCGGCCGGCGCCGGCTCCGCCCACAGCGGCTCGGGGGCCGGCGCCTCGACGGGCGTCTCCACCGGCGACCCCATCGATGCCGCGGCAGGCGAGGACCCGGCGAGCACGGTCCGCAGGATGTCGGCCAGCGCCTCGTCCGACTGCCCCTGCGCGAGGGCCGCCCGGAGGATGTCGGCGATCACCTCCTCCCGGGGGGAGGACGACGCGACCGCGGCGGCCGGCGGCTCGGCCTCGGCCACCGCGGGCTCCGCGGCCCAGGCCGGGACGGCCATCGGGCGCACGTCCGGGGACTGCTCGTTCTGCTCGTCCACCGGTTCCTCCTCTGGGTGCGCCGCACCCTGCTGTGCTGACTTCTCCGCCGCCCGGACGATGGCCGCCCAGTTCGGTCGGGGGGTCTCGATCTCGCCGCGGTCGTCCCTGGTCTCCTGCAGGGCGTCGGTCTCCTGCAGGGCGTCCTGGACCGCCTGACGCACCTCACGGTCACCCGACACCATGCGGGCCAGGGCCGCGGTGAAGGGGGACGGGGACGCCGACGCGCCGGGGGTGGGGACCACCGGTCCCTCGGCGTCCGTCTCCACCGTGGGCCACTCCCGAACCGGCGTCACCGGTTCCGGGGTGAACGCGCGCGTCGCCTTCGCCGCCGCCCTGGCGGCCGGGGCCGCGGCCGACTTCCGGGCGTTCTCCGCCGCGGCCTTCTGGAAGGCGCTGCGGGTGTAGACCGGAACCGGCTCCGCCGGGGTCTCCGGCGCCAGCAGACCGGCGAGCTCGTCGACCTTGTCGTCCTGGGCCGCGGTGAACCGGGCGATGGACTCGGCGGCCGCGCGGGCCCGCTCCTCGAGGGAGGCGGCGGGGCCGCTGGCGGGTGCCGGCCGCGCCGGGCGGGCCGGGACCTCGGGGTCGACCTCGGCCACGTAGCGCTCCGTCGCGAAGAACCCCAGGACCCCACCCGAGCGCACCCGCCGGACGCCGACGACCCGCGCCGTGGCCCCGAACTGCTCACGGGCCGCGGCGATCGCGTCGTCACGCGTGGCGGCCTCAACGGATCGCAACGGCACCGCTCACAACTCCCAGCGACTCGATCTGCGCTGTCCGGGACACCTCGGTGTAGGAGATCACCGGCAGCCTGGGCAGGACCTGGCGCACCAGGCGGGCCAGCGCGGCCCGCACCTGCGGGGAGCACACCAGGACAGGGGAGAGGCCCGAACGCTCGGCCTCCTCCAGCATTCCGGAGCAGCCGTGGACGAGGGCGTCCACGGTGCCGGCGTCGAGGGCGAGCACCTGGCCGCCGTCGGTCTGCCGGATGGACTCCAGCAGCCGCTGCTCGAAGGCCGGCTCGAGGGTCATGACGTGCAGCCGCTCGTCGGCCGTCACGTAGGGCTGGCTGATCGCCGAGCCGAGCGCCGAGCGGGCCGCCTCGACCAGGCCGTCGAGGTCGGTGGACGTCTTCGCCCGCACCGAGAGCGCCTCGAAGATGCGCACCAGGTCGCGGATGGAGACGTTCTCCTCCAGCAGCGCGTGCAGCACCCGCTGGATCTCGCCCAGGGTGAGCAGCGCCGGGGTGAGCTCCTCGACGACGATCGGGTGCGAGCGGCGGATCATCTCGACCAGCAGCTTGACGTCCTCGCGGCCGAGCAGGTCGGCGGCGTTCTGCCGGACGACCTCGGCCAGGTGCGTGGTGATGACCGAGGAGCGGTCGACGACGGTCGCGCCGGACATCTCCGCCTGGCGCTGCAGCTCTATCGGCACCCACTTGGCGGGCAGCCCGAAAACCGGCTCGCGGGTCGCCTTGCCCGGCAGCCCGTCGAGGTTGTCGCCGATCGCCAGCACGGTGCCGGCGGGGGACATGCCCTTGGCCGCGGGGACGCCGTTGAGCCAGATGACGTACTGCGACGACGGCAGGTCCAGGTTGTCGCGGGTGCGCACCAGCGGGATGACCAGGCCGGTGTCCATGGCCACCTTCCGGCGCAGCGCCTTGACCCGGTCGAGCAGGTCACCGCCGCGGGAGCTGTCGACCAGGTCGACGAGGTCGAAGGCGACCTCCAGCTCGAGCGGGTCGACCCGCATCTTCTCGGCGATCGCCTCCGGCGAGTCCGGCTTGGGCTCGTTCTCGGCGGCCTCCGCCAGCGCGTCGGCCTCCGGGTCCTCGACCGGGGCCTCCTTCATGCGCGCGGCCATGACCAGGAACAGGCCGCCGACGAGGAGGAACGGCAGCTTCGGCAGACCGGGGATGAGGCACAGCGCCACCGCCGCGCCGCCGGCGATGCGCAGCGGCTGCTTGTAGCGGCCCAGCTGGCCGAGCAGGTCGCTGCCCATGTCGCTGTCGGAGGCCGAGCGGGTGACGATGATGCCGGTCGCGGTCGAGATGAGCAGCGCCGGGATCTGCGAGACCAGGCCGTCGCCGACCGACAGCAGCGAGTAGGTCGTGACGGCGTCGGCGGGCGCCATGCCGTTCTGCATGACGCCGATCGCGAACCCGCCGATCAGGTTGATCAGCGTGATGATGATCGCCGCGATCGCGTCGCCCTTGACGAACTTGGAGGCACCGTCCATCGAGCCGTAGAAGTCGGCCTCGGAGGTGACCTCGGTGCGCCGCTTGCGCGCCGTCTTCTCGTCGATCAGGCCGGCGTTGAGGTCGGCGTCGATCGCCATCTGCTTGCCGGGCATGGCGTCGAGGGTGAAGCGGGCGCCGACCTCGGCCACGCGGCCGGCACCGTTGGTGATGACGACGAACTGGATGATCGTCAGGATCACGAAGATCACGAGGCCGACGATCAGCGAGCCGCCGATCACGAAGTGGCCGAACGCCTCGATGACCTTGCCGGCGTAGCCGTCGGTGAGCACCAGCCGGGTCGACGACACGTTCAGCGCCAGCCGGAACAGCGTGGCGATGAGGATCAGCGACGGGAAGACGGCGAAGTCCAGCGCCCGCTTGATCTGCATCGCGACCAGCAGGATCAGCAGCGACGCGGTGATGTTGAGCCCGAGCAGCAGGTCGAGCACCGCCGCCGGCAGCGGGACGACGAGCATGAGCACGATCGCCACCACGCCCACGGGCACGGCGACCTTCGACACTCGGCTCACGTCGGCACACATCGGCAGTTGCCGAGGGTGGTGGTACCCACTGCGGGATCAATCAGCTACTTCTGCCAGTCCGGCGGCGCGTCCTTGGTGCCTCACGCGGGAGCAGCCCGGCGCCGTCCCGCCTTGGGCAGGTCCTCGACGTCGGGGGCCTCGAAGCCCGGTCGGTGGAAGCCGCCGAGGACGCCGCGCGCCGAGAGGTGCATGACGAAGGCGAGCACCCGGGCGACCGCGGTGAACAGCTGCGCCGGGACCTCCTGGCCGATCTCGCAGGAGGCGTGCAGCGCGCGGGCCAGCGGGATGTCCTGCACGAGCGGCACGCGCGCCTCGGTGGCGATCTCGCGCAGCTTGCTCGCGATCTCGTCGGCGCCCTTGGCGACCACCCGGGGCGCGCCCTTGTCCGCCTCGTACTTCAGCGCGACGGCGACGTGCGTCGGGTTCACCAGGAGGACGTCGGCCTCCTTGACGTCGCTCATCATCCGATTCCGCGACATCGCCATCTGCATCGAGCGCCGCTGCGCCTTCACGTGCGGGTCACCCTCGGACTGCTTGTGCTCCTGCTCGATCTCGTACCTGCTCATCTTGAGCTGCTTCATCGTGCGGAACCGCACGATCATGTAGTCGGCGATCGCGATGACCAGGCCGGTGATCGCGATGGTGCGCATCAGCAGCACGGCGCAGTCGGTGAAGGTGGCCACCACCGACGCCAGCGGCAGCGACCCGGACGACGAGACGAGCTCCTCCGCCCGCCCACTGGTCACCACGACCACCGCGGCCAGCGCCGCCGTCTTGATCAGCGACTTCGCCGCCTCCCAGAGGCCCTGGCCGCCGAACATCTTCTTGATGCCGTTGAGCGGGTTGAGCTTCTTGAAGCTGGGCTTGACCGCCTTCGTCGCGAACGTGATGCCGCCCTGCGCCGCCGACGTCGCGAAGCCGACCGCCATGAGCCCGAGCGCGGTGGGCAGCAGGCTGGTGAGGAACACCGAGAGCGCCTCGCCCATCAGCGTGGAGATCGCCGCGGCCTCCGGCCGCTGGGCGACCGCGCCGATCTGCACGAACAGGGCCTGCACCTTGGTGAAGGAGGTGCTCACCAGCATGGGCAGCAGCACGCTGGCCGCCGCGACGCCGGCCCATGTGCCGAGCTCCGGCGTCCGCGGGATCTGCCCTTCCTTGCGCGCCTCCTTGAGGCGCCTGGGAGTGGGCTTCTCTGTCTTCTCACCACCCGGGCCGTCCTTGGCCACGCGTCACCCGCCCTTGAGCGACACGATCGCGCGGGTCGCGTGCTCGATGAGCGTGTCCAGCGCCGGGGGCAGCAGCGGGAAGGTCAGCCCGAGCAGCGTGAGGGTCAGCATGATCTTCACCGGGAAGCCCAGGGAGAAGATGTTCAGCGCGGGCGCGGCCCGGCTGAGCAGCGCCAGCGCGACGTCGGCCAGCAGCAGGACGGCGACCATCGGGCCGGCGATCTGCAGCGCGGCGAGGAACATCATCGACAGCGCCGTCATGAGCACCGCCGCCAGCTGGTCGGTCGGCACGGTGCCCCCGACCGGCAGCCCCTCGTACGACGTGGCGAAGCCGCGGACCAGCATCAGGTGGCCGCCGCTGGTGAACAGCAGCGTGGTGGCCAGCATGTAGTGCAGCCGGCCGATGTTGCTGGTCATCGTCATGGCCAGCGGGTCGTAGGCGGGCTGCAGCGAGAAGCCGCCGGTGAGGTCGAGGATGTCGCCGGCGATCTGCACCGCGGTGAACAGCACCTGGACGATGAAGCCCAGGCCCGCGCCGACCGCCACCTCGGTCACCGCGCCGACGATCACGAAGCCCGGGGATGGCGACGCCGGCAGCCCCGCGGTCACCGTGGGCAGCAGCGCGACGGACAGGGCGAGGGCGAGCGCCCCCTTCGCGGCCGCCGGGATGGTGCGGGTGTTGAACGGCGGCGCGAGCAGCACGAAGCCCGCGGCTCGAGCGGTGGCCAGGAGCAGCCCGACCAGGGTGACCGCGGGGACCGAGAGGTCCACGGCCGGTCAGGTCCGGCCGAGCAGCGCCGGCAGCATGTCGAACAGCGTGTGGGTGAAGCTCACCATCTCGTTGAGCACCCAGTTGCCGGACACGAGCAGGGCGATCGAGACGGCGATCATCTTCGGCACGAAGGAGAGCGTCTGCTCCTGGATCTGGGTCGCCGCCTGGAACAGCGAGATCAGGAACCCGACCAGCAGCGCGGTGATCAGGATCGGCGCCGCGACCTTGGCGGCCAGCAGCATCGTCTGCGCCGCGATCTCGGTGACGTCAGCGTCGCTCATCGGCTACCCCGCTCCGTAGGAATGGACCAGCGCTGTGGTGATCAGCGCCCATCCGTCGACCACGACGAAGAGCAGGAGCTTGAACGGCAGCGAGACGATCGCCGGCGGCACCATCATCATGCCCAGCGCCATGAGCGCCGCGCTGACCAGCATGTCCAGCACCAGGAACGGGATGAATACGACCAGCCCGATGATGAACGCGCTCTTGAGCTCCGACAGGACGAACGCCGGGATGAGCGTGGTCATGCTGACCTGCTCGCGGTCGGCGGGCGCCTCCTCGCCGGAGAGGCCGATCATCAGCTTGAGCTCGTCCTCGCGGGTGTTGTCGAGGAGGAACTCCCGCAGCGGCACCACGCCGGCGTCGTAGGCCTGCGAGACCGACACCTGCCCGTTGAGGTAGGGCTGCACGGCGACGTCGTTGATGTCGGAGAAGACCGGGCCCATCACGAACAGCGTGAGGAACAGGGCGATGCCGGTCATGACCTGGTTCGGCGGCGACTGGGCCAGCCCCAGCGCGTTCCGGACCAGCGACAGGACGACGACGATCTTGGTGAACGAGGTGCACAGCAGCAGCACCGACGGCGCCACCGACAGCACCGTGATCGCGAGGATCAGGGTGATCGACGTGCTGGGGCTGCCGCCGCCGACGGAGATGTCGACCCCGCCGTCGACGGCCGGGGCCCCCGGGTCGACCGGGGCCGTCGGCGCCACCGGGTCGGTCGGCGCCGCGTGCGCGGGCCCGGCCACCAGCAGCACGGCCACCACGGCGGCCAGGGTCAGCAGCAGGGCCAGCGCCAGCCGGCGCCGGGTGAACAGCGGACGCCGGGACGCCTGCAGCGTTCCGGTGACACTCACGAGCGCCGGACCGTCTTCTCGCGCAGCTCACTGACGAACGAGCCCCAGCCGTTGCGGTCGAACACCGTGCCGCTCAGCGCACCGGACGAGGTCCGGGCCACGACGCGGGGCGGCGCGGCGGGCTCGTGCTCGCCGTCCTCGGGGGCCCGGGACGGGCGGGGCACCTGCCGCGCGGCGACGGCGGCGTCGACGGTCTCGGCGTCCACCTCGGCGAGCAGGGTGACCTGCTCCTCGGTGGCGCCGACCACCAGGCAGGTGTCGCCGATGCGGACGACGTTGACGGTGCTCGACCGCCCCATCCGCTGCCGGGCGACGACCTCGATCAGGCCGCTGCCCTGGCCCAGGCCGCGCTTCTTGGCCAGCCGCGCCGCGAACCACAGGACGCCGGCGACGAACGCCAGCGACAGGAACAGCCGGATGATCATCCACGTCATGTCAGAGGGCCTCTGCCGCGTCCGTGACGATCTCGCTGATCCGCAGGCCGAAGTCCTCGTCAACGACGACGACCTCGCCGCGGGCGATCAGCGTGCCGTTGACCAGCAGGTCGGCCGGGGCGCTGGCCGCGCGGTCGAGCTCGACCACCTCACCGGGGTGCAGGGAGAGCAGCTCCTGCACCGTCATGCGGGTGCGGCCGATCTCGACGGTGACCTCCATGGCCACGTGCCGCAGCAGGTCCAGGCTGCCGCGCTGGCCGCCGGCGGCGGGGCGGGGCAGGTTCACCTGCAGCGCGAACGTCGCCTGGTGCTCGCCGTCGGCCAGCAGCGGGACGGCGACGAACATGCCCTTGTCGCGGAGCCCGTCGAGGGCGGCGACCGGCTCCTCGACCCGCTCGGACGCGACCCTGACCCGCCCTAGGGTCGCCGCGGCGGCCTCGAGCGCGGGGCGCAGGGCAGCGGCGACGTCCATCCGGCCGACGGGGGAGTTCGACAGCGCCTCGACGACGTCGGCCGACACCACGAGGACGACGTCCCCGCTGACCTCCCCCGAGAGCCCCGCGGTGATCGCCGACGCGGCGGCCGGCGGCAGGGGGACGGTGTCCGGGTCGCTGACCGGGGCGCCGGGCACCAGCTCGGCGGTGGCGGGCACCAGCGCGGCGGCGGCACGCGCGGCCGCCGAGACCACCGCGGTGACGGTCTCGGAGTCGGAGTGCTCGGCGGTGCGTGGAGCGGTCATGCGGTGTCCTTCACGGCAGCGGCGGGGGTGGGGACGATGGCGGCGGCCAGCCGGCGGCGGTGGTTGCTGGCGATCGCGTAGGCGAACGTGACGTCGTTCGTGGTGACCTCGAGCGGGCTGTCGCGAGGGTGGCGCAGCAGCAGCACGTCACCGACGGCGAGGGAGAGCAGGTCCTCCGAGGAGACGCTCAGCGGGGCGAAGCGCACGCTGACGTCGACCGGCACGAGGTTGAGGCGGGCGGCCAGGGCGTCCTGGGCCCGCTTGCGCTTGCGCAGCGCCGACTCCGACAGCTGCGGCGAGGCGGCGTTGTTCAGCGCCGGCGCGAACGAGGAGAACGGCAGCACGAGCGTGGCCTCGCCCTCGCGCTGCCCGATGGCCAGCGTGTACGAGGCGACCATGACCGTGTCCGACCCAGCCGCGGCCTGGGCCAGCTGCGGGTTGTACTCGATGCTGTCGATCTCGGGCTGCACGGTCGTGATGTGCGCGAAGGACGCCGCGAACTCGTGGAGCAGCCGGTCGAGCAGGTGGCCGTGGATCGCGCTCTCCATGCCGGTCATCGGCCGGTTCGGCTGCTCGGCCGCGCCGGAGCCGCCGAGCATGTGGTCGACCGTGGCCATGGCGATGTCGAGGGGGTAGGCGAGCATCCCCTTGCCGGCCAGCGGCTCGATCGTGAACGTGGCGATGTAGACCGGGTCGGGCAGCGTGGCGATGTAGTCGTCGTACGAGAACTGCTCGATGCCGGCCAGCTCCAGGCGGGCGCCGGTCCGGAGCATCGAGGTCAGGTGCGTGGTGGCCTGGCGGGCGAAGGCCTCCTGCGCGATCTGCAGGACCCGGACGTGCTCACGGGAGAGCTTCGTCGGCCGGCGGAAGTCGTACGTGCGGGGCTCGCTGCGGTGCGCCCGTGACCCCAGGGCCTGGGACAACGGGCCTGCCCCGGAGGCGGCGCCGGTCTCGGGTCGGGTCACGTCCCCCCTCATCGGCGGGGGAGGGGGGCACCCTGACCGGCTGTCGGTTGTTGCCGTCGGCCCGCGGGAGACCTGTGACTACTGGGACCAGCACATGCGCGAAGTGCCAGTCCCGGCGTCCGGAACTGGCACTTCGCGTACGGGGTCGACCGCTACTGGGTGACGTACTCGTTGTAGTAGATGCCCATGACGATCTCGTGCCCGTCTTCCGTGTAGGCGTCGACGATCTTCTTCTCGAGCGCCTCCTTGAGGGCGTCGCGCGCGCCGGTCACGTCGGCCGGGTTGGCCTGGGAGAACGAGGAGATGACCAGGTCGAGGGCCTTGGACCCGTCGACCTCGCCGCCGCCGTGGCCCGACGCCGCGTCGGCGGTCAGCTGCAGCGTGAGGCCGATCTTGAGGTAGCCGCCGCCGGCCAGGTTGACCGCGATCGGCTCCAGGACGACGACCTCGCCCGGCTCCGGCTCGGCGGCCTCCGCCTCCCCGCTGCTGGAGAACAGGAAGAAGTAGGCGGCCGCACCGGCGGCGACGAGCAGGAGGGCGACGACGGCCAGCAGCTTCGTCTTGCCGCCCTTCGCCGGGGTCTCCTCGCCGTCGGTCTTGGTCTTGTCAGCCATGTGTCTTCTCCTAGTTCCCGTGCGCGGCGTCGAGCGCCGCCAGCTGTGCGTTGGCCTCGGCGGAGGCGTTGGACAGGACGACGACGTCGACGCGCCGGTTGACCGTCACCGAGGCGGGGTCGGAGTCCGGCACCAGCGGCTGCGTGTCGGCGTAGCCGGTGGCCGACACCCGGGGCGCGGGCAGCCCGCGGGTGATCAGGTACCGGACGACGGCGGTCGCGCGGTCGGTCGAGAGCTCCCAGTTGGACGGGTACGGGCCGCCGGGCGTCACCGGGATCGAGTTGGTGTGGCCCTCGATCCGGATGTGGTTGGGCAGCGCGACGAGCTCCGGGGCGATCGCGTTGAGCACCCGCACGCCGTCGGCCCGCAGCGCCGCGGACTCGGCGTCGTAGAGGACGCCGTCGGAGACCACGTGCACGACGAGGCCGCGCTCGTCGATCTCGTACTTCGCCGCACCGGGGTAACCGGCGGCGGCCAGGGCGGCGTCGATGCGGTCACGGACGGCGGCGAGCTCGTCGTAGGCGCCGGTCGCCTCGGCCTCGATCGCCTCCGCCCGCTGCAGCGCCGCCTGCGCCGCGGCCGCGTCGACCTGCTCCTGCGAGAGTCCCTGGGAGGTCTTCGTCTCGCCGACGCCCGCGGCGATGTCCACCGGGTTCGGCAGGCCGTCCAGCACCGACGCCGTGGACCCGGTGGCGTTGGTGTCCATCGCGGAGACCGGGGCACCGAAGCTGGCCGACAGGCCGCTGGCCAGCGCGGCGAACTTCTCCTTGTCGACCTGGCTCATGGCGAACAGCACGATGAACAGGCACATGAGCAGGGTGACCATGTCCGCGTAGGAGACGAGCCACCGTTCGTGGTTCTCGTGCTCCTCCTCCTCGTGGCCCTTGTGCTTGCGCCGGCCGCGGCCGGCCGAGCTCACGCCGCCTCCTGCTGCTTGACCTCGCTCGGCGGGACCAGAGAGGTGAGCTTCATGCGGACGGCGCGCGGGCTGGTGCCGGCCTGGATCTCGGTGATGCCCTCGACGAGCAGCTCCATCTGGGCCGCCTGGAGGTCACTGATCCGCGTGATCTTGGCACCCATCGGCAGCCAGAAGATGTTGGCCGAGAGCACGCCCCAGAGGGTCGCGACGAACGCGCCGGCGATCAGCGGGCCGAGGGACTCCGGGTTGGAGAGGTTCTCGAGCACGTGGATCAGGCCGACGACGGTGCCGATGATGCCGACGGTCGGGGCGTAGCCGCCCATGGCGGTGAAGAACTTGGCGGCGACCTTGTCCTCGGCCTTCTTGGCCGCGATCTCGCCCTCGAGGACGCCGCGCAGCTCCTCGGGGTCGGTGCCGTCGATGCCCATCTGCAGGCCCCGCTTGAGGAACGGGTCCTCGATCTCCTTGACCTGGGCCTCCAGCGCGAGCAGGCCCTCCTTGCGGGCCTTCTCGGCGAGGCTGACCAGGGTCTGGATGCGGTCGGCGATCGGCGGGACCTTCGCCGGCATGAGCGCCTGCTTGAACCAGCCGCCCATCTTCTTGACGTCGGCCATGGCCGAGCCGGCGATCGCCGCGCCGAACGTGCCGCCGAACACCAGGATCAGCGGCGGCAGCAGGATGATCGCCATCGGGCTGGAGCCCTCCATGATCATGGTGACCAGGAGGGCGACCATCGCGAGGGCGATGCCGATCAGAGTCGCCGGATCCATGGATCAGCGCTCCTCTCGGGTCGGGAACGGGACGACGGACGAGCCGGTGGCCGGGCCGTCGGCGGACGACGACGAGCGGTACTCGCCGCGGTCCATCTCGTAGGAGGTGGCGAGGATGCTCGCGCGGTACTCGCGGATCTCCTGCAGCACGTCCTCGACGCTCTCCCGCACGACGTACTTGGTGCCGTCCACGAGGAACGCCACCGTGTCGGGGTGCGCCTCGACGCGCTCGATGAGGTCGGGGTTGAGCGCGAATCCCTCGCCGTTGAGGCGCGTCACACGGATCACGGTGGGTCCTTCGCTCGGGGAACTGGGCCCCGACGGTGGGGCAGAACTGCATTCTCCGTATCGGCTCGAAAGCGGTCCGGCTTGAGCCGAACGGCCTGTTCACCGATGCGGGGTTCGCGCGGGGATGCCGCAGGTGCCGCGATGCCGGACGGCCCGGCGCCCTTGCGGGCGACCGGGCCGTCGCTGGAAGGACCCCGTCCCGGGTCCCACCCTTCGCAAGCTCAGGGTGGGACCCGGGACGGGGCCGCCGCAGACGCCGACGGGGGGATCGGCGCCGGTGCGGACTAGCGCTTGAGGTTGACCAGGTCCTGCAGGATCTCGTCGGACGCCGTGATGACCTTGCTGTTCGCCTGGAAGCCACGCTGGGCGACGATCAGGCCGGTGAACTCCTCGGAGAGGTCCACGTTGGACATCTCCAGCGCGCCGGCGGTGAGCGTGCCGCGGCCGCCGGTCCCGGCGACCCCGACCAGCGGGTTGCCGGAGTTGTCGCCCACCCGGTAGGAGCTGTTGCCGGCCTTGGTCAGGCCGCTCGGGTTGGTGAACGTGGCCAGCGCCAGCTGACCGATCGGCTCCCGGCGGCCGTTGGAGTAGATGCCGGTGATCGTGCCGTCGTTGCCCAGGGAGAACGACTCCAGCGTGCCGAGCGCCGACCCGCTGTCCACGGTCGTGGTCGCGGTGACCGTGCTCTTGCCGCCGTACTGGGTGACCTTGGTCAGGTCGATGTCGATCGTGCCCCACGGCACGGTGAGGCCGGTGATCTCCTTGGCCGCCGGCGTGGTCATGACGCCGGTCGCGCTGAAGCCGAGGGTCTGGTTGGCGCCGTACTGCGTGGCACCCTCCATCACCTTCATCGTCCAGGTGGTGGCCGGGAGGGCGTCCTTGGTGAAGACGTAGCTGATCTGGTGCTCGTTGCCGAGGGCGTCGTACATCGTGACCTGGGTCTGCACCGGCGCGTCGGTGGAGACGGCCTCGGCGGACAGGTTGCCCGCGGCGGCGCCGCCGGTGGTGGCGACCGGCGCCACGATCTGCCCGTAGGGGATCTTCAGGTCGTCCACCGGGCCGTTGGTGTTGATGACCCCGCCGACGGCCATCCAGCCCTGGAGGATCGCGCCGTCCGGGGTGACCAGGTTGCCCACCCCGTCGAAGTCGAACGAGCCGGCGCGGGTGTAGAGCGTCTCGTTGCCGGACTGGGTCATGAAGAAGCCGTCGCCGCTGATCATGAAGTCGGTCGAGCGGCCGGTGTTCTGCGTCGAGCCCTGGCTGAAGTTGGTGGTGATGCCGGCGACCTTGACGCCGAGGCCCACCTGGGCGGGGTTGGTGCCGGCGGTGTCCGCGGTCGGGGCGGAGCCGTTGCGCAGGACCTGGGACAGCGTGTCCTCGAAGACGGTGCTGCTGCTCTTGAAGCCGACGGTGTTGACGTTGGCGATGTTGTTGCCGACGACGTCCATCTTCGTCTGGTGGGCGCGCAGGCCGGAGATGGCCGAGAACATCGAACGGAGCATGGGGAGGAACTCCTCGCTGGGGGTCGGATCGGGGAAGGGGAGCGGGGGAGGTCAGGCGACCTCGGTGATCCGGCCCATGGGCACCGACTGGCCGTCGATGGTCGCCGTGGACTCGGTGGTGTCGTCGCCCAGGACGACGGAGGTGACCTTGCCGGTCTGCTCGACACCGGTGTCGTCGGTGTAGGTCACCGTGTGGCCGACGAGCGAGCCGGCGCTCATCGACTTCTGCAGCGCCACGAGGGAGGCGTTCTGCGTGACCAGCTGCTCGAGCTTCTCCACCTGGGTGAAGGTGGCCGTCTGGGACATGAACTGGGTCGTGTCCGCCGGGTTGCTCGGGTCCTGGTAGCGCATCTGCGCGACCAGCAGCTTCAGGAACGTGTCCTTGTCCATCTGGTCGTCGCGGCTGATCGAGGGGGTCGCGGTGCTGGTCGCGACCGTGCTCGTGCCGCTCACCGGGGCTGTCATTCGTCGTCTCCGTGTGTCAGACGCGCACGTCCACGCCGGTCGACGTGGACGACGAGGCGGAGGTGGGGACCGGCCGGCCCTCACCGCGGTCGGGGGTGCGCAGCCACGGGCCGGACCGGCCCTCGCCGCGCTGCTGCGAGCCCTGCTGCCACGACTGGCCGGCGGACTGCTGCTGCGCCGCCGACCACGAGCCGGCGTCGCGCGAGACGTCGAGCCGCGAACAGGTGACGCCGGCGCTCTGCAGCTCCCGGCGCAGCTCCGGCAGCGCCTCGAGCAGCGCCGCCCGGCCGTGCTCGGAGGCGCCGTGCAGCGTGAGGTCGAGGCTGCCGTTGCTGACGGTCGCCTGCACGTGCACCGGGCCGAGGTTGTCCGGCGTCAGGACCACGGTCATGGTGTGGACGCCGTCCGGCCGGCTGGCCAGGACGGCGACCGGCTGAGCCACCTGGCTGCTGACCGGGGGCTGCGCGGCCGGGGCGGCCTGCGCCGACGCCGCCGGCGCCGGCGCGGGAGCGGCCGGTGCCGCGGCCGCGACGAGCTGAGCCGGGGCGGGGGCGGACCCGTCGCCGTCGGACGGCGGCTGCTCCGAGCCCCCGCCGGTGGACGTGGGCAGGGATCCCTCGGCCTCGGCGACGGCGGTGCTGCCCTCGGCGGGCGCCGTGGCGGCGGGGGCGTCCGCCGCACCGGCGGCCTGCACGTCGCCGGCAGGCGTCGCGGCGACCGGCGCGGTCGTGGCCGCCGGCGCGGGCGCCGCCGTGAGCACCACCGGCACGCTCTCCGGCGCGGCGGCGTCGGCCGGCAGGGGTGCGCTTCCCGCCGACGGCGCGGGAAGGGTGGCGTCGGCGCCCGCGGGAGGCGCGGCCGGCACGTCGAGCGTGGGGACCGCGGCCGCTGCAGGAACCGCGGCCGGGAGCGGAGGACCGGCCGGGGCGGCGCCCGCCGGGAGGTCGGCGGCCGCCGGCAGTCCGGTGCCCGCGGTCGCCGCCGGGGCCACCCCGGCGGCGACCTCGCCGACCGAGGGAGCGCCGGCAACCGGGTTCGGGGCGACCGCGGGCTGCGGGGCGGCGCTCAGCGCGCCCTGGACCAGCAGCGCCCACGCGGCGGCCGGTGCGGCGGCCACCGGATCCGGCGCGGTCGCCGCCTCCTCGTCCTCGGCGGCGGTCTCGTCGGTCGCCTTCTCGGCGGCGGAGCCGTCCGGCCGGCCGTCGCGCGGCCCGACCGCGCGGCCGCGCGACCCGCGCGCGGGCTCGGCAGCCCGGTCGGCCGCCCGGTCAGCGGCCCGTTCCTCGTTGCGCTGGTGCGCGGCCTCGCTGACGACCCGGCCGGGGGCGGTCTCGCGGCCGGCGGAGAGGGCGCCGTCCAGGGCCGAGGCGAACGCGGCGGAGCCCTCGGCCCCAGATGCGCCCGGGCCGGGGGTCGACGCGGAGCGGACCGCCGGCAGGCCCGGCATCACAGGAGCGCTCATCGGTAGGCCTCCGCCTTGCTCATCACGGCACGGACGTAGTTCTGGGTCTCGCTGAAGGGCGGGATGCCGCCGTAGCGGCGGACGTTGCCCGGGCCGGCGTTGTAGGCGGCCAGCGCGAGGTCGGTGGAGCCGAACTGCTGGGTGAGGGACGAGAGGTAGCGGGCGGCGCCGTCGATGGACGACGCGGGGTCGAAGGCGTCGACCCCGAGGCCCTTCGCGGTCGCCGGCATGAACTGCATGAGGCCCTGGGCGCCCGCGGAGGAGACCGCCCGCGAGTCGAAGCCGGACTCCTGGGAGGCCACCGCGGCCAGCACCGACGCGTCCACCCCGTACCGCGCCGCGGCGCTGGTGAAGAGGTTGGCGTACGGGACGCCGGCCAGCGACGCACCGGCGGCGGCGGTGCTGGCGGTGCTCGCCTCGGCCGGCAGCACGCGGCGGATCACCGTGGGGTTGCCGACGGACTGCACCTTGACCGTCTCGCCCTCCTGCGGGGCGGCGATCATCTGGCCGTTGCCGATGTAGATGCCGACGTGGTCGACGCCCGGCCGCGAGGAGCTGTAGTCGAAGAAGACCAGGTCGCCGGGGCGGGCGTCGGCGAGGGAGGCGACGGCCTGGCCGGACGTGGCCTGCTGCGAGGAGGTCCGCGGCAGGTCGATGCCGAGGTTGCCGTAGACGAGCTGGGTGAAGCCCGAGCAGTCCAGGCCCTTCGACGGGTCGGTGCCGCCCCACAGGTAGGGCACGCCCAGGTACTTCATGGCCTCGCTGACGACGCCCTGCTCGGACGCCGTCCCGGCGGTCCCGGTCGCGTAGCCGGTGTCGGTGCCCGACAGACCCGCCGCCGCGGCCGCCGACGCCCAGTTGGTGCTGCTCGTCGACCGGGTGCCGAGGACGAACCGCTGCTGGATCTCGGCGATGCGGGACTGCACCGCGGTCACTCCGTCCACGGCACCTCCCCGGTGCGCGGGCGGCCGGCACGGCCGGTGACGAGGTCGTCCACGGCTCTCTCCTCGGCAGCCTGGTCGGCCAACCGGATCGCCTCGGCGTGCCGATCCTTGAGCCGCTCGAGCGCCTTGGTCCGCTGGGCGGCCGCCGTCCACTGCGCGCGGACCAGTTCGGCCTGCTCGGCCGTGGCCGTGGCCAGGGCGCGCTGGGCGGCGGCGTCCTCGGCGGCCACGCGCAGCAGCGCCATGGAGGCGAGGAAGACACCGGGCGGTGCCGAGGCGGGCGGCCGGGCCCCGGCGAGGGACTGCTCCCGCTCGGCGGCGCGCCGGTCGGCCTCGGTCGCGGCGTTGGCCGCCTCCGCGGCGGCCGAGGCGGCGGCCCGCTCCTGGGTGCGGCGCAGCTCGAGCACCGGCTGCAGCCGGAAGGCGGCACGCTTGGCCATCAGGCGGCCTGACCGGTCACGATCCGGTGCAGCCAGGCCCAGGACTCCTCGGGTGGCGTGCCGTCGCCGACCGGCTGCTGCAGGAAGGCGTCGATCGCCGGGGCCAGCGCGCGGGCGCGGTCGACCGTCGGGTCGCTGCCGGCCTGGTAGGCGCCGATCTCGATGAGCTCCTTGACGTCGCGCAGCGCGCCCATCAGCCGGCGGGCCTCGCGGGCGTCGGCCATCCGGTCCGGCGCGACGACGGCACCGGCCACCCGGGAGATCGACTCCAGGACGTCGATGGCGGGGAAGTGCCCCGTGGTCGCGAGCTTGCGGGTCAGCACGATGTGCCCGTCGAGGATGCCGCGGGCGGTGTCCGCGATCGGCTCGTTGTGGTCGTCGCCCTCGACCAGCACGGTGTAGAGCCCGGTGATCGAGCCGGTCGCGCCGGTGCCGGCCTTCTCCAGCAGCTTGGGCATCATCGCGAAGACGCTCGGCGGGTAGCCGCGGGTGGCCGGCGGCTCGCCCGCGGAGAGCCCGACCTCGCGCTGGGCCATCGCCGTCCGGGTGATCGAGTCCATGAGCAGCAGCACGTCGAGGCCCTGGTCCCGGAAGCCCTCGGCGATCCGGGTCGCGACGAACGCGGCCTTCAGGCGCACCAGCGGCGGCTCGTCGGAGGTGGCGACGACGACGACGGTGCGGGCCATGCCCTCCTCGCCGAGGGTCTCCTCGAGGAACTCCCGCACCTCACGGCCGCGCTCGCCGATCAGCCCGATCACCCGGACGTCGGCGTCGGTGCCCCGGGTGATCTGCGCCAGCAGGGTCGACTTGCCCACGCCCGAGCCGGCGAAGATGCCCAGCCGCTGGCCCTTGCCGCAGGGGACGAGGGTGTCCAGCGCGCGGACGCCGAAGGTCAGCGGCTGGTCCACCCGCGTCCGCGACAGCGCGTGCGGGGTCTCGCTGGACAGGTCGACCCAGGAGACGCCGGCGCCGAGCGGACGGCCGCCGTCCACCGGCCGGCCGAGCCCGTCGAGCACCCGGCCCAGCAGCCCGCCGCCCACCGGCACCTGCAGCGGCCGGCCGGTGTTGCGCACCGGGGCGCCGGCGTGCACGCCCGACAGGTCGCCCAGCGGCATGCAGGTGAGCTTGTCCCGGGCCACCGCGACCACCTCGGCCAGCAGCGCCCGCTCCGCGCCGGGATTGACCTCGACCAGGTCACCCACGGCCGCGACGACGCCGTCCACCGAGAGGGTCAGGCCCATGGCGCCGACCACCTGGCCGGTGACCTGGGGCCGCGCCGCGGCCCGGGCCCGGGGAAGAAGCGAAAGGACCCCCTCGCCCCCCACCGCTCGCACGCTCGCGGCGGGCCCCTGCGAGGGAGCCGGTCCCATGGTCACGAGGCGAGCACCGCCTGGACCCGCTCGAGCGCCGCGCCGAGCTGCGCGTCGATGCGCTGCGGGCCGGTCTCGGCGACCGCCCCGGCCCGCTCCACCGACGGGTCGCCGAGCACCGACACGTGCCCCGGCAGAGCCCCGAGCGCCTCGGCGGGGATCTCGGCCAGGTCGTCGGGGTGCACGCGGACGACGACGGGGCTGTCGCCCGGCGCGAGGGTGAGCGCCCGGCGGACGGCGTCCAGGCCGGGGGACTCGGCCAGCGCCAGCTCCCGGCCGAGGAGGTCCTCGACCAGCACGACGACGGCGGACAGGATCGACTCGCGGATGTCCTCGGCCACCGGCACCGCGGCCTGGTCGAGCTGGGTCACCGCGGCGCCGAGCGCGGCGGTCGCCGACACCAGCCGGCGCTCCCAGCGGGCCTGGACCTCGGCCAGCCGCTCGGCGGCCGCCCGCTCGGTCTGCGCGACGACCTCCTCGGCGGCGGCCAGCCCCTCGGCGTGGCCGGCCGCGAACCCCTCGGCCCGCGCCTGCTGCCGCAGCCGCTCCAGCTCCTCGGCGTAGACGTCGCCGAGCCGGAACGACGGCCGCCCCGTCACCGGCGCGTCGGCCGGGGTCTCCACCGGCACCGGCTGGTCGGCCGCCCGGCGGATCGTCGTCCGCCGGTCCTCGGGGGACGGCCCGGAGTCCCGGGACGGCTCCGGGCCCGCGAACGGAGCGGGGGCCTGGTACGGCATGACGTCCCGGTAGGACACCGCCCGGGCCGCGGAGGCGCCGCGCAGCAGCGCACCCTCACGCGACGAAGTCATCCTCGCCCCCTCGGCTGATGGTCAGGACGCCCTGCTCCTCGAGGGTGCGGATGACACCGACGACCTTGGCCTGGGCCTCCTCGACGGTGCGGGTGCGGACCGGGCCGAGCAGCTCGATCTCCTCCAGCAGGTTCTCGGCGGCGCGCTCGGAGAGGTTGCGGACCACCTTGTCCCGGACGTCCGGGCGCACACCCTTGAGCGCGGTGGCCAGGTCGTTGGCCTCGACCTCGCGCAGCACCAGCTGCAGGGAGCGGTCGTCGATCGTGACGATGTCCTCGAACACGAACATCTGGCTGCGGACCTGGTCGGCCAGCTCCGGGTCGGTGTTGTCCAGCCACTCGAGGATGGAGCGCTCGGTGGGCCGCGGGGAGCGGTTGATGATCTCGACCAGGGTCTCCACGCCGCCGACGGTGGTCATGTCCTGGTGGGCGAGCAGCGAGCCCATCCGGCGGCCCAGCTCCTCCTCGACCAGCCGCACCATCTCCGGTGACGTGCGGTCCATGGTTGCGATGCGGTGCGCCACCTCGGCCTGCTGCTCGGGGACGAACCCGGAGAGCACCTCGGCCGACTGCGCGGCGGTGAGGTGGGCGAGCACCAGGGCGATGACCTGCGGGTGCTCGTCCTTGAGGAAGGTGACCAGCTGGCGGACGTCGGCGTTGCGCAGCGAGGCGAACGGCACCTCGGTGTAGACGACGTTGAGCCGCGACAGGATGCCGTCGGCCTTGTCCTCGCCGAGACCCGCGGCCAGGATCTCGCGGGCGAACTCGACGCCGCCGCGGCCGACGAACCGCTGCGCGGTCATCATCTGGTGGAACTCGTTGAGGACGCCGTCGACGTCCTCCGGCTCCACCGCGTTGAGCCGCATGAGCTCGCGGGTGAGGGACTCGACCTCCCGCGGCCGCAGCTTGGCCAGCAGGATGCCGGCCTCCTCCTTGGTCATCTGGGCCAGGAAGACCGCCGCCTTGCGCAGCCCGGGCAGCTCCGGCCGCGCCGGCGCGTCCTGGGCGGTGGTCGCGGGCAGGTTCCCCGCACCGCCGCCCAGTCCGACGAGCTGTTCCACGGAGGCGATGCTCATCGGGTCGCTCCGCTCTGGTCCGTGCTCACGCCGACGCTCCTGACTTCGACTCGGACAGCCAGCCGCGCAGCATCGCCGCGACCTCGTCGGGCTTCTCCGCGACCATCGTGGAGATCTCGCTGCGCACCCGCTGGCGCTCGGCCGCCTCCAGCTCGAGGGCGGCGGTGTCGATGACCGGCGGCTCGTCACGGGTGCTCTGCACCCGCAGCCGCTCCAGCTCGGCGAGCATGTCGTCGGAGAGCTCGAGGGGCTCGTACTCCTCCTCGACCTCGCCGCGGCGGCGCGAGCGCAGCCAGACGAGCAGGATCACCAGCAGGATGCCCAGGCCGATGCCGCCGGTCTTGATCAGCGACCACATCTGCGCCTGCTGCTCGGCCTCCTTCGCGGCCTCGATCTCGGCGGCCGCCTGATCGGCGGCGGTGGTGTCGAACGGCATCGCGGCGACCGTGATCGCGTCGCCGCGCGCGGTGTCGAGGCCGACGGCGTTGCCGATGAGGGACTGGACCTGCTGCTGGTTGAGGTTGCCGGCGACGGTGCCGTCCATGACCACCGAGACGGTGAGCCGGTTGATCGTGCCCGGCGCGCTCTGGACGGTCTCGGTGGTGGTGTCGACGGAGTTGTTGACCGTCGACTCTTCCTTCTCGTAGCTGGAGGTGCCGCCGCCGGTGGTGGCGTCCGCCGTGTTCTCCGGCCCGAGCACGCCGCCCACGCCGGTGCCGTCGCCGGTGTAGGTCTCCGAGGAGGTGCTCTCCGAGACCGGGGGAGTGCCCTGGTTGTAGCTGTGCGTCTCCGACGTCGACTGCCGCTGCGACAGGTCGAGGTCGGCGCGCACCGAGACGACGGCGCGGTTGGGCCCCAGGACCTGGTCGAGGATCTTCTGCGCGTTGGCGGCGAGCCGGTTCTCGTACTCCTGCTCCATCTGCGAGCGCTGGTCGCCGGCCGCGGCGGTCAGCCCCGTGCCGGCCGCCGAGAGCACCTTGCCGCTGGAGTCGGCGACCGTCACGTCGGTCGGGTCCATGCCCTCGATGCTCGAGCTGACCAGGTTGGTGACCGCGTTGATCTGCTCGCCGGAGAGGTCGGTGCCGGCGGCGAGGTCGAGCAGCACCGAGGCGGTCGGCTTGCCCTGGTCCTCGACGAACACCTCGTCCTTGGGCAGCGCGATGTGGACGACCGCGGTGTTGACCCCGTCGATCGCCTCGAGCGTGCTGGCCAGCTCACCCTCGATGGCGCGCTGGTAGGTCACCTGCTGCTGGAACTCGCTGGTGGTGATGCCCTGCTCGTCGAGCAGCGCGTACCCGGTGTCCTGGCCGGCCGGCAGCCCCTTGCCGCTCATGGACAGGCGCAGGTCGTAGACCTGCTCGTTGGGCACCATGATCGTGCCGCCGCCGTCGGTGAGCTCGTAGGAGACGCCCTGGGCGTTGAGCTCGTCGACGATCGCCGAGGCGTCGGTCGAGGACAGGTTGGAGAACAGCGGGGAGTACGTGGGCGCGGTGATCCAGCTGTAGAAGTAGAACCCGCCGAGGACCAGCCCGACGGTCAGGAGGCCGATGACGACCTTCTGCCCGAGGCTGATCGTCGAGAGCACGGACCGGATCCGCGCCAACGGCCCGGCGAGCGCAGCAGGCATCAGACTTGCATCCTCATGATCTCGTTGAAGGCGTTGACCGCCTGGTTCTTGATCGTGACGACCATCTGCGTCGCCAGTGACGCCTCGTTGCTCGCGATCATGTAGTCGTGCACGTCCTGCAGGTCGCCGGTGGCGGCCTGCGTGGCGAGGTTGTCCGCCGTGGACTGCGCACCCTGCAGCTGGTCGAGCGACGAGGCGAGGACCGACGCGAAGTCGGCTCCGCTGCTGCTCGAGACCGCGGTCGCGCCGCCGATGCCGCTGGGCGCGGCCACGCCGGTGAACCCGGCGATCGAGACGCCGGGGATCGGGGAGGTCACGGTCAGCCCTTCCCGAGCTGCAGCGCAGCGGTGTAGGCGTCCTTGGCCCGCTCGATGACGGCGACGTTGGCCTGGTAGCCGCGCTGGGCCATCATCAGCTCGGTCATCTGGTCACCGAGGTCGATGTCCGGGTACTTCACGTACCCGTTCGCGTCGGCCAGGGGGTTGTCCGGCTCGTACACCAGCCGGCCCTCGCCGCTGCCGAACTTGACCCCGGCCACGCGCACGCCGCCGGAGCCCGAGCCGTAGTCGACGGCCTGGACGTCGACGAACCGCTCCTTGAACGCGTCCTCGTTGGTCGCCGAGACCGTGTTGATGTTCGAGATGTTGTCCGAGACGGCGTCCAGCCACTTGCGGTGCGCGAGCATGCCGGAGCCGGCGATGCTCATCGCGTCGAAGAGCGCCATGTCAGGTCGTCGCCAGCGCGTTGCGCAGCAGTGCGTACTTGCCGTCGAGCGCGTTGAGGGCCAGCTGGTAGCGCAGGCCGGTCTCGGTGGCGATGACGGTCTCGCTGTCCAGGTTCACGTTGTTGCCGTTGGTGTTCGTCGGCTCCAGCGACCGCGCCACGGTCCCGCCGGAGATCGACGGGGTGTCGCCGTTGGTGACGGCACTCTTCAGCGCGGTCTCGAAGTCGGTGCGGCCGGCGAGGAATCCCGGGGTGTTGACGTTGGCGATGTTGTCGGCAGTGACCCGCTGACGAGTGGCCAGGCCGGAGAGGGCGCTGTGCAGCGCCGTCATGGTGCGGTCCTCGATCAGCATGGGCCGGACCGCCGGCGGAAGGCGCAGGACGACACGAGGTACCTCCGGATACGCGGCATGGGCACCCGCGCGCGAGCGCGCAGGTGCAGGGTCCGCCGATCCGTGGCGAGACGTTGCTGTCCGTGCTCACCCCTCATCGGCACCCTGGGGTCCGCGACTGACCGAGCGGGCGGCACACGAGGGGGTGATGGTGCGTGCGGTGAACGCCGGGACCGGTGTGACTGCGCGTTACCGGCCGACGGCAGCACGGGGGAGCAGACAGCAGAACGCCCGGATCTCCGCGTGTGGCGGCGATCCGGGCGTTCTCGAGGGGGAGCGGTCAGGCGCGGGCGGCGGCCAGCCCGCTCTCGCGGACCCGGGCGCGGGCCCGGTTGTCCAGGGCCTGCCGCCAGGCGCCGACCCACTGCTCGGCGGTGTGCTCGGTCAGGTGCGCGGCGAGCACCTTCTCGCGCGCGGCCGCGGCCAGTTCACGGCGGCGGTCGGCGTCCTGGATCCCGACCGAGATCCACTTGGCCCAGTCCTTGGGCGCCTTCGCCGGCAGGCCCAGGCCGAGCCGCTCGTACTCAGGGGTGCGGGCGCGCACGCAGAAGACGCCGCGCGCGGAGTACTCCAGCGGCTTGAGCCAGCTCTTGCAGATGTTGAACCGGTCCATCCGCAGCGGTGCGACGCCGACGTCGAACTCCTCGCCCATCCGCGCGAGGTATTCGTCCGCGTCGTCCAGCCAGGCGATCTCCTCCGGCTCCTCGGCCAGCCCCAGCCGCGCGCGGGCGTCCCACTTCTGCCCGAGGACGGCGAAGCGGGCCTGGTCCCGGGCCCGGTCCAGAGCCTGACGCAGCCCCGACCCCATCTCCTGCAGGTCGTAGGGGTGGCCGAGCACGTTGCCGGTCCAGCCGACGGTGACCATCTCGGGCTCGCGCTCGTAGGCCGGCGGCAGCTCGACGATGCTGCGGTGGATGGCGTTCGGCACCACGACGCCGCGGCCGTGGGGCGCGTACTCCTCCAGCAGCGCGGGCGTGGAGGCGGTGACGAGGTCGGCCTCCCGGGCGCATTCGAGGAAGACGCGCCCCATCCCCTTGCGGACCAGGTTGTCGTGACCCATGTGGCCGTAGGGGACGCCGGAGAGGAGGTCGTCCACCTCGACGACCACGGCCACTCCCTTGGCCTTGAGGACGCGGATGGTCTGCAGCATGGCGGGCGTCTTGGGCAGCTGGAGGACCACGACGTCGGCGCCGCCGGTCTCGACGTCGGTCACCTCGGTGGCGCCGTCCGCCGTGGGTCGCACGGTCGTCGCGATGCCCAGGCTCGTCCGCACCTCGACGTCCGCGCCGGACTCCCTGACCGCGCGGGCGGGCTCGTTGATGCGGTAGTGGACCGAGCCGGGGCTGGCGGCCGAATAGGCGATGAGGACGCGCATGAGGACGGACCTTTCGATTGCCGGTGCTCCGGTAGTCATCGGCAGCCCGGCAGCCGAACGGGACGTGCGCGGGGCGACCGGCGCTCAGATCCCCTGGTCGAAGAAGGCCGCCACGGGGCGGCTGGGGCCGTAGGACATGCGTGCGGCGACGTCGCGCTGCCGCTGGCTCTGGGTGATCCGTTCGACCAGCCGCTCGGCGACCGCGAGCTGGTGCTGGAGCAGCCGGGCCGCCCGTTCCCGGAGCTCGTCGGGGAGCGGGCCCAGCGACGACGGGGGCACCCAGTCGGCCGACCGCCGCCCCCAGGCGGCGATCTCCTCGGCGCGGTCACGGGCGAGGGTCGCCTCGGCCTCGAGGACCTCACCTTCCAGGTCGTCCAGGACGGCGTGCCAGGTGCTCGACCGGGGGCTCCGGTCGGCGCCCGGCCGGCTCGTCATGCGGGGACCCCGGCGAGGGAGGCCGCGGCCTCCCGCCAGGCGTCACGCAGCGGCTCGACGACCTTGCGGCAGTCGCGCACGCGCCGCACGTCGCCCTTGAGGTTGGCCTGGATGAGCTCCTGCACCAGCCAGACGTAGAGGGCTGCCAGCCGGGGGCCGCCCTCCCAGACGTCCACCTTCAGCGTCGCCCGGAGCTCGAGGACGATCTCCTGGGCGTGCTGGATCTGCTCGCGCGCCGTCTCACGGTCGTTGCGGACCAGGGCGTCCTCACCGCGCTCGAGGTCGAGGGCCAGCCGGTCGTAGAGCATGACCAGCAGCTGCTGGGGCGACGCCGTGGCGACGCGGTCGCTCAGGTAGCGGGCGCGGAGGGAAGCGGTGCTCATCGGGAAGGGTCTCCTGGGGTTTCAGGGATCGGGACGGAGAGTCCGACGGAACGAAGATCAGCTGCTGGAGGAGGAGGACCACTTCGGCAGCGAGTTGATCTGGGAGGTGAGCCAGGTCGACTGGCTCTGCAGGGACGCCAGCGCCGACTCCATGGCGTTGAACTGCGCGGTCATCGTCTCCTGCCGCTTCTGCAGGCGGAGATCCCACGCGTCGATCTGGCTCTGGATGTCCTTGGCGCGGGTGTCCCGGCCGTTGGCCAGGGCGGTGATCACGCCGGCGGCCGAGTCGCTGGCCTGCTCGGCGAGGACCGACAGCCGGGCGGCGAGGCCGTCGACGTCGATCGTGTCGTCGGGGGTGTAGGCGACGTTGTCCGCACCGGCACCCGTCGCGCCGCTGAGCATGCTCTGGGCGAGTGCCGGGGTGGCGGACAGCGCGCTGGTGAACGCCGCGGCGTCGAAGGTGATGGTGCCGTCCCTGGTCAGCTGGATGCCGACCGTCGCGGGGGACTTGCCGCCGACGGCGGAGGAGACCTCGGTGAGGATCTTCCCGGCCAGTTGGGTCAGCGTCGCGTTGCCCTTGAGCGCCGCATCGCTGCCCTCGCTGCTGTCCGTCGTCTCCTTGACCTTGGCGATGGCGGCATTGGCGGCGTCGACCATCGCCTTCACCGCCGAGGTGATGGCGCCGGTGTCCGTGCCGACGGTGATCGTGGCGCTGGTGCCGGCCTGGCTGACGGTGAAGCTGGTGCCGTCCAGGACGCCGGTGAAGGTGTTCGTCGCCGACGTGGCGGAGATGGTCGAGGTGCCCGAGCCGTCCCCGATGACGATCTTCGCGTCCTGGCCGGTGACCAGGGCCGTGGTGAGGCCGCCGGGGGTGGTGTCCGAGTTGATCCGGAAGTTCTTGGCCGCCCCGGTGGCGTTCGACGTCACCTGGAGCTGGTAGCCGGAGCCGGTGTTGACCGCCGTGGCGGTGTAGCCGAGCGAGTTCTTGTTGATCGCCGAGACGGCGTCCGCGAGGGTGACCGTCCCGTCGCCGTCGGAGTCGGTCGGGGTGACCGACCCGAAGGTCGTGGTGCCGTCGGGGCTGGTGAAGGTGAGGGTCGCACCGAGGCCGAACGCCTCCGAGGTGCTGCCCCAGGTCTGGCTCGCGACGACCGAGTGCGCCTTGGCCAGCCGGTCGACGGTGAAGCTGAGGGTTCCGCTCTGCGCGCCGCCGGAGGCGGTGGCGGTCACCGTGGAGGAGGAGCTGGTGGCCTTCGCGGGCGTCCAGGCCGCGGCCTTGGTGAGCGCCTGGGCGGCGGAGCTGAGCCCGGCGAAGGCGGTGTTGACCTGGCGCAGGGCGCCGGCCTGGGTCTTGGTGTCGGCCAGCTGGCTCTTCAGCAGCGTCTGCGGCCGGGCCTCGATCTGCATCAGCTGGGTGATCATCGTGCTGTAGTCGATCCCCGAGGTCAGACCGGTGCCCATGCTCACGCCTGCCATGGCGGTTCCTCCTCTGTCGTCGGGGCCGGTGCTGCACGCAGTGAGGGGGGAGGCCGGGGCCTCCCCCCTCACCGGGTGGTGCTAGGTGGTGCGGAGCGCTATCAGCCCAGCAGCTTGAGGATGCTCTGCGTGGACTGGTTGGCCTGGGCCAGCATCGAGGTGCCGGCCTGGGTCAGGACCTGGGCGCGGGTGAAGGCGGTCATCTCCGCCGCCATGTCGGTGTCGCGGATCCGCGACTCCGAGGCGGTGGTGTTCTCGATGGCCACGTTCAGGTTGTTCACGGTGTGCTCGAACCGGTTCTGGATGGCACCCAGGTCGGCCCGCTGCGCCGACACGGCCTTGATGGCCGCGTCGATCTTCTTGATGCCGTCCGACGCGCCGGTGGCACCCGAGAACGTCGCGGTCGCCGCCGCCACCTCGGCCGCGGTGGAGGCGCCACCCGCCGCGTTGAGCGCCACACCGTTCGCGCCGGTGTAGCCGGTCACCGCGTCCTTGATCCCGAAGGTCAGGTTGTTGCCGGACAGGGCGAACGGGTCGGTGGTCACCCCGAAGGCGGCCTTCGCGGCCTTGTTGAGAGCCGCGAGGGCCTCGGTCGCGTTGGTGATCCCGTCGGCACCGCCGGCAGCGGCACCCGAGTAGTCGACGGAGCTCAGGTCGAGCGTCTTGCCACCGAAGCTGATCTGGCCGGTCAGGTCCTCGAACGACGCGGCGCTCGCCGCGAAGTTCGCCGCAGTACCCGAGTCGGCGGTGATGAGCAGGGAGGCCGACGCCGCCGAGGTGGCGTTGGTGGTGCTGACCTTGCCCGCAGCAGCACCGGCCGAGGCCGTGTACTTGCCGACGCCGGTGACGTCGACGCCGTCGACGCCGAGGCCCGCAGCGCTCATGGCCTTGCCGATGTTGACCGAGATGGTCTCTCCGGCGTTGGCCCCGACCTGGAAGGTGCCCTTGTAGTTGCCGTCCAGCAGCTTGGTGCCGTTGAACGTGGTGGTGTCGGAGATGCGGCTCAGCTCGGACTTGAGCTGCGTCATCTCCTTCTGGATGCTCGCCTTGGCGTCGTCGTTCAGGCTGCCGGAGCTGGAGGCCTGGACCGACAGGTCGCGCATCCGCTGCAGGATCGACGTGGTGGTGCTGAGCGCACCCTCAGCGGTCTGCACGACGCTGGTGCCGTCCTGGGTGTTGCGAACGGCCTGGGTCATACCGCCGATCTGCGAACGCAGACCCTCGGAGATGGCCAGACCGGCCGCGTCGTCCGCCGCCTTGTTGATGCGGTAACCCGAGGACAGCCGCTCCAGCGACTTGCCCATCGCGTTGTTGGTGGTGGACAGGTTGCGGTAGGCGTTCATCGCCGCAACGTTGGTGTTGACGCTCATGCCCATGGTGCTTCCTCCTTGGAATGGGGCATTTCCGGTGGCCCGCTGCGTCCGTGCTGCGGGGTGTTGCAGATCTGATTTCGGCGGGGACCCCCGTGGCCTTGAGGCGAATGGGCCGAAAGTTTCCGGAAACTCCGCCGATCAGGTCACGCGGGCTGCGCCGCCGGGCCGCGGCCCGGCACGACCGCCCAGGGGTTGAGCTGACGGGGGAGGGGGGACGCGGCCGCGCCCCGGCCGGCGACGCGGTCCACGTACATCCGCTGCTGGTTGCGGGCGCGCACGCCGCCGTCCGCCGGCACCGCGCGGCCCTCCCACACCTCGCTCATCGCGGCGTGCAGCAGGGTCAGAGCACGGGCGCGCATCTGCGAGACCCGGGAGAGGGTGACCCCCAGATCGGCCGCTATCTCGGTCAATGATTCGTCACCGAAGAAATTGCGCTCGATGACCTCGTCGAGCCGATCGGGAAGTGCCCGGATCGCTTCCTGCAGATGCCGGCTGCGCTCGTTGCGCAGCAGTGCCCGCTCCGGCGACTCGCCGGTGTCGGGGATGTCCAAGGAGCCGTTCTCGCCGCCGTGGTCGGCGTCGATGCTGACCATCACGGCACGGTGGACGTCGACCTGGAGGGCGTCGAGCTCGCCGGGGGCGACGCCGAGGCTCTCGGCCAGCTCCGCCTTCGTCGGCGGGCGCCCCAGGGAGATGGCGAGGGCGTCGGCGGCGGCGTCGGTGCGCCGGGCGGCGGCCCGGACGGAGCGGCTGGCCCAGTCCCCGCTGCGCAGCTCGTCGAGCACCGCGCCCTGCAGCCGGGCGAGCGCGTAGGTCGCGAACGACGCGCCGGCGGAGGGGTCGAAGCGGCGGGCGACCTCGACCAGGGCCACCTGGGCGCAGGAGATCAGGTCCTCGCGGCTGACGTGGCCGGGCAGCGAGATCCTCGAGGCGACCGCGTTCACCGCGAAGTGCGCCAGGGGCAGGTGCTCGGTCACGAGCGCGTCGACGTCACGCGCCGACCGCTGGTCGTGCGGCGGTCGGGTGCCGGGGCGTTCGGTCACCAGGGCACGGGCAGGTCTCACGCCGTTCTCTCTCGGCACGTTCCGGGGCCCATCGCACCGTCGTCGGCAGATTTCCTCCGGTCCTTGAGCGCTTCACCCGGTCGTGTCGCGATTTCGGCTTGAGCCCTTCCGCGGACGTGCCGATGCCCCTGTCGACAAGGCGAGAAGAGGAAGGCGGTGGAGAACGTGGACTACCAGCATCTGTCGACGTTGCTCTGGCGCGAGCAGGAGCTGCTCGACCTGCTGCTGTTCAAGGCCGAGGAGAAGCAGTACCTGATCCTCACGGGCAAGACCCGCTGGCTGGCGCGCATCGCGCACGAGATCGAGATCGTGCTCGACCAGCTGCGCACCCTGGAGGTCGAGCGGGCGGCGGCCACCGAGGCGCTCGCCGTCCACCTGGGCCTGGGCGCGAACCCGTCGCTGCGTCAGCTCGCCGAGAAGGCGCCGACGCCGTGGAACGACCTGTTCGCCAAGCACCACGAGGCGCTGCTGGTCCTGGTGACCGACCTGCGCAGCCTGTCCGACGCCAACCGCGAGCTGATCGAGGGCGGCATGGCCGTGCTCGGCGACGCCCTGCTCTCGGTGCGGACGCCGTCGGCCGGCACCTACGGGGCCACCGGCCGCGCGCAGACCGGCGGCTCCCGCGCGGTCACGCTGGACGGCGCCCTGTGAGCGGGACCTTCAGCGGGCTCAACACGGCGCGGACGGCGCTGTGGGCCCAGCAGCGGGCGCTGGACGTCACCGGCCAGAACATCGCCAACATCAACACCGAGGGCTACTCGCGGCAGCGGGCCGAGCTGCAGTCGCTCGGCGGCACCGCCGTCCCGGCGACCTACGCGGTCAGCAACAACGTCGGCGAGGGCGTCAGCGCGGAGAAGATCGCCCGGATCCGGGACGCCTTCCTCGAGGGGAGGGCGCAGACCGAGCAGGCGAGCACCGCCACCCTCACCGTGGCCGACGACACGCTGGCGCAGATCGAGCAGGCGTTCCGCGAGCCGGGCGACACCGGCATCCAGGCGCAGCTGTCGGACATGTGGGCGGCCTGGGGCGACGTGCACAACAACTCGACCGACCCCGGCGCGCGCAGCGAGGTGCTGCAGCGCACCGAGACGCTCGTCGCGGGGATCCGCACCACCCGGGCCGCGCTGGACCAGCAGTGGACCGACGACTACGAGAACCTCTCGACCCTGGTCGACGACGTGAACGCGACCGCGGCCTCCATCGCCGACCTCAACGTAGCGATCCGGCGGGCCACGCAGTCCGGCCTGCCGAGCAACGAGCTGGTCGACAAGCGGGACGTGCTGGTCCTGAAGCTGTCCCAGCAGGTCGGCGCGACCTCCAGCCCGGCCGAGGACGGCGGCATCACCGTGGCCGTCGGCGGGGCGACGCTGGTCTCCGGGGGCTCGACCCTGAAGCTCGCGCTGCTCGGGAGCAGCGACCCCGATGACCTGGCCGGCGACCCGCCGCGGATCGTCACCTCGCCCGGCACCATGCTCGTGCGGGCCGGCGGCACCGCCGAGGGCAAGCTGACCGCGATGACGTCGACCATCCCGCAGTACCGCACGTCGATCGACGACCTCGCCCGCCAGCTCGCGACCCAGCTCAACGACGTCCACGACGACGGCTACGACGACTACGGCGTCCAGGGCGGTCCCCTCCTGGACGACGGCAGCGGCGCCGCGACCGTCGACCTCACGGCGATCACCGCGGCGAACCTGACGATGCGGATCACCGACCCGCGCAAGCTGGCGGCGGCCTCGCTGGCGCCGGTGCCGGACCCGGCCGGCGGCATGGGCACCGTCGCGTCCGGGGACAACTCCAACGCCGACCGCATCTACCAGCTCGGCCTGACGTCGACCGGCACCGACGCCACCTACCGGAAGATGATCGTCTCGCTGGGCGTGGAGGCCGCGACGGCCACCAACCGGCTGACCACGCAGAGCGTCATCAGCAGCCAGGTGGACGCGTCGCGGGAGTCGGTCGCCGGGGTGAACCTCGACGAGGAGATGAGCAACCTGCTGCAGTTCCAGCACGGGTACGCCGCCGCCGGCCAGCTGGTCTCGGCGATCAACTCGATGCTCGACACGCTGATCAACATGGTGCGGTGACGTAGACGATGATGCGGATCACCCAGCGCGCGGTCGTCCAGACCAGCCTGCAGGGCCTGAACAGCAACCTGTCGGCGGTCGCCAAGCTGCAGCAGCAGCTCACCTCCGGCAAGACGATCAGCAAGCCCTCGGACTCGCCGACCGGGACGAACACCTCGCTGCAGACGAGGCAGGCGATCACCGGCAACGAGCAGTACGCCCGCAACATCACCGACGGCCAGACGTTCCTCGACGCGACCGACTCGGCGCTGCAGGACATGCTCGCCCAGGTCCGTCGCGTCCGGGACCTCACGGTCCAGGCGCTCAACGGCGGCGCGCAGTCCGCGCAGTCGCAGGAGGCGATCGCGACCGAGGTCGCCGGCATCCGGGAGAGCATGCTCGGCCAGGCCAACCAGGTCGTGCAGGGCCGGCCGCTGTTCGGTGGGGTGACCACCGGCACCCGGGCGTACGACGCGACGGGCGGCTACATCGGCATCGGCGGTGCCGGCGGGGTCGCCGTCCAGCCGCTGACCCGGCGCATCTCCGACGTCGAGACCCTCCGGGTGGACATCACCGGCCCCGAGGCGTTCGGGGACCCGGCCGGCGGCAAGGACCTGTTCTCCGTCGTCAACGCGGTCGTCTCCCACGTCGCGGACACGACGGCGCTCACCGACGACCTGAAGAACCTCGACACGGTCATCGACGGGCTGCTCGCCGCGGCCGCGGACGTCGGCACGCGCTCCACGCGCATGGAAACGGCCGGCCAGGTCAACTCCAGCCAGGCGCTGAGCCTGAAGACGCAGCTCTCCGCGACCGAGGAGATCGACCTGCCGAAGACGATCATGGAGCTGCAGATGCAGCAGGTCGGCTACCAGGCCGCGCTGCAGGCCACCGCCCAGGTGGTCCAGCCGACGCTGCTCGACTTCCTCCGCTGACCGAACAGGACCTGCCCCGATGACCCTGGCGCCGGCCGCGACCCTGCCCGCCTCCGTCGTGGTGCTCGGGCTGACCGAGCCGCTGCCCGGCTTCCCGCGCCACCGCGACTACGCCCTGGTCGCCGCGACCGACGGGCCGCTGTTCTGGCTGCAGTCGGTCGACCCCGACGGTCCGCGGTTCCTGGCCGTGCCCCCGGCCGCGTTCTTCCCGGACTACACCCCGTCCCTGCCCATGACCGTCTGCGCCGAGCTGGACCTGGAGGACCCGGCCGACGCACAGCTGTACTGCCTGCTGACCGTCCCCCGCGGGGACGTCGGCGCCGCCACGGCGAACCTCCGGGCTCCCGTGGTGGTCAACCCCGTCTCCGGCCGCGCCCGCCAGGTCGTGCTCGCCGACGGGGCCCATCCGATCCGGCGTCCCCTGCGCCGATAACGATGCTGGCGGCGGGAGTCGCCCCGCCTGCTCCGGCAGGCACGCAGTACCGAATGCCACGGAGGCCACCACAACCCATGGAGGGGTAACAGATGCTCACACTCACCCGGAGCGTCGGCGAGACGATCCGCATCGGCGACGACATCGAGGTGCACGTCGTCGAGGTGCGCGGCGGGACCGTCCGGCTGGGCTTCAAGGCCCCCCGCGAGGTCCCGATCCACCGCGAGGAGGTCTACCGGCAGATCGCCGAGGCGAACCTGCTGGCCGCCCAGGTGACCGCCGACAGCCTCGGCGCGCTGGCCGCCTTCGTGCCCACCGCGGTCGAGGACGCCGCGGCGCCGGAGGAGCAGCCCTCCGCCTGACAGATGTCGGGCGCGGGGTCCGGAAGGTTTGGCAGGCTTCGCCAGCGAGTCCCGGTCGCCGACCTCCCGGTCGTGCGACACGGGCAAGACCTGCTGAACCGGACCCCTCACAACTGCGTAGGACACGGCGAGTCTTGTGCCGCTGTCCGGCTCCTCATGCGGCAGATTTCCCCCAGGCACGGAACAGGGGGCGATCATCATGCAACGCAGTGTTACGGACGGCGCAGTCGCGGTCGACAACGAGACCGTGGTCGTGCACGTGCAGCTGCGGCCGCGCCGCGGCGCCACCCGCAAGTGCCTGGCGGCGCTGGCCGCACTGGCCGCGGAGCACGAGTCGGTCGCGTTCGCCGTCACCGGCGTCAGCAAGGACGACCGGGTCGTGCGGCTGACCGTCGGCGTCGAGCTGGGCCCGCGCACCGCGATCGCCAAGTTCTCGCCGCAGGCGCAGGAGGCCTACGCGTTCGTCAGCGCGATGTTCACCTCGCTGTACGACCACATGCCGGTCTACACCGCCGAGCCGAGCGCCGAGGAGCGCGCCGCGGCGGCCGCCCTGCTGGAGACGGCCGCCCGCGGCGCCGCGCAGCCGGTGCCCGCTCCGCGCGAGGCGCTGCTCGCCGAGCGCATCCCGGCCTGACCCGCCGCCTCTCCTCTCACCTCCTCTCTTCCCCACGCAGTGCCAGGAGTTCCGGTGTCCGATCGTGCGCTCTCCCCGTCCCGTTCCTCGTCCGCGACCGCGACCCGCGCCCCGCTCGTCTTCGGGGGCATCCCCGAGGCCGAGGGATGGGCGCTGGCGCCGATCACCGCCCGCGACCGCGTGCACTTCCGCACCGACCGCGAGCTGCCGCTCGAGGAGTTCCGGGACGACGCCCCCGACGGCGTGACGGTGAGCTACGACCAGGGCGACGGCCTCTACCGGGTCGACGGCGCCCCGGGATCGGCGTCCGTCCTCGCCGAGTGGGTGCGGGCGTGGTGCGCACGGCACGGCTGCACGACCGTGGGCCTGCGCGCCGAGACCGACGTCCGCCGGCGGACCCCGCGGGACCTGCCGGCGGACTTCCTCGCCGACCTCTGCCGGCACTACGGGCCGGTCAGCCTCAAGCGGCTGCAGCGCAACATGAGCACCATCCGCCTGCACCTGCCCGACCCCGACGACCTCGGCCAGCAGGTGTTCGAGTGGATCCTCAAGGCGGTCGGCCACTACGACGAGGCCAAGGGGGTCCCGTTCGGGGCCTTCCTCGCCACCCAGCTGTCCAAGTGGGTGCACGACCTGGGCCGCAACGCCCACGGCCGTACCGCGGCGGACACCGAGCACAAGCAGCAGAAGGCCATCGCGGCCTTCATCGCCGAGCACCAGCGGCGGCCCAGCGAGAAGGAGCTGGCCGCGTTCATGGGGCAGAGCGTGGCGACGCTGCGCCGCAACTCGCAGACGGTGGCGACCCTCAACGGGCTGCGCAACCTGCAGTCCCTCGACGGCGGCCCGGACACGACCGAGGTGCTCCTGCCGGACTCCTCCGAGGCGCCCGACGAGATCATGGGCGAGGCCGAGCAGACGCTGCTCTCGCACGCCCTCACCGCGGCCTGCGCGCCCGACCCGGAGGCGCGCCGGGACCAGCGGGCCGGCCAGCCCAACGTGCTGGGCTGGGCCACCTGGTACCTGACCACCTGGGGCGGGCGCACCAAGACCCAGCTGTCGGCGGAACTCAACACCTCGGTGCGGAACATGAACGTCTACGCCGACCGGGTCGAGAAGGCGCTGAAGGCCCGGCTGGCCGAGCTCTCCGACTGACGCCGCACGCACCCGTCGCCCCTCGGGCCCTCTCCGGAAACCTCGGAGAGGGCCCGACCGGTTCGCGGCGGGGACGAGCCGAGCGGTTACGGGAATCGGCCGCAGATGCTGTCGGAAATCGCCCGTGACCCGGGTCGATGGGGCGACCCCACTGCCGATATCCAAGCCGTGACACCGTGCCCGACTCCCAGCCGCTGCACAGCAGCCGGGACGCCGGGCCGTCCGGTGGGGGTGCGCCGGTGAGCGCGCTGCCCGCCGAGGAATCGCTTCCCGTCCTCGTCCCGCACTGGCTGACCGGCGCCCACCGGGCCGAGCTGGCCGCCGCGGTGGGGGAGGCGCTGGCCACCTGCCCCGTGCACCCGGTCGCCGCGATCCACCTGCAGGACGTGCTCACCGAGCTGCACGTCGCCGCGGCCCGCGACGCGGTCTGGCCGGCGTCGGCGGCCCGGGTGCGCCTGGCCACCGGCTGGGACGCCGACGTGCTGGCGGTCCGGCTCTCGGCCGCGGAGGTGGCCAGCGTGCTCGCCGTCCCCGGCCTGCCGGACGCGCTGCGTTCCGTGCTGGGCGGGGGAGCCGCCTGATGGGCAGCCCCTTCGGCCGCTCCTCGCTCGGCCTGCTGCAGCGGCGGCGGGCCGAGCCGGTCAGCGTCGAGGACCTGCGCGAGGCCGCCGACGCCGTCCTGCCGGAGCTCGCCACGGCGGCGCTGCGGATCTCGGTGCTCGACCGGGCGGTCGTCCTCGAGGAGCGCGAGCGGCGGGTGCGGGCGCACCTGGCCGACCTCGCCGCGGACATGACCGACGCCGGCGTCCGCGCGACGCCGGGGGACATCGCCGCGGCGCTGTCGACCTGGGTGGCGCACCGGCCGGTGACCGACGCCGCCGCGGCGGCCGAGGGTGTCGCCGTCCTCGACTGGACCGACGCGCGGGAGACCGCCGTCGGCTGGCGGGTCGTCGTCCGGCGGGGGGACCTGCTCGTGCCGTGGACGCCGTCGCCGTCCGCCGACGCCTCCCTCGTGCACCGGACCCGGTCGGCCGCGACCGGCCGCGCGCACGCCGTCGAACTCGACCTGCGGATCGAGGGCCCGGTCGGGCTCTGGTCGCACCCCACGGCGCCGCTGCTGGCCACGGCCGCGCTGGTCGCGCCCGAGCGGATGATCGAGCGCCTCGCTTCCGCCGGGCTCGACCTGCGCGAGATGTCGGTGGTCGTGACGCCGCGCCGTCCGGTCGCCTGCGCCGGGGCCGGCGTCGCCGCGCGCCTGGCCGGGGAGACGGGGGAGGCCCGCGTGGTCCTGCCCTGGCGCTCCCTCGCCGACCTCCCCTGGTAGAAGGACCCCACTGCCCCCCACCGCTCGCAAGCTCGCGGCGGGACCCTGCAGCGGGGCCTCAGCCGTAGCGGGGGCTTTAGTCGAAGACGCCGAACTCCCAGTGCCAGGGTTCCGGCTTCTCCGCGCCGGGGCGGGCCCAGGGCGGGTTGACGAAGCCGAAGCGGCCGGCGTTGGCCTGCATCCAGGTCCACTGCGGGCTGCCGGCGATGTTCACGCCGCCGCACAGGTCGACCGCCAGCGCCCAGCCGTGGTTGGACGTGCCCGGCCACGCGGCCAGGCGCGGCTTGGCCCGGTAGGCGGCCAGCTGGGCGGTGTAGGACCGGTAGGAGTCCGTGATGCACAGCGGGGTGCCGAACGCGGCCCGGAACGCGTCGCTCAGCGCGGCGTAGGAGGCCGCGGCGTCGCAGCGCAGCGTGTGCCCGGCCACGCCGAGGCGGCACAGCGCCGACGCGGGGATCCGTCCGTTGGCGTAGCCGCCCCACGCGGGGTCCACCCTGCCGGGCGGCGGCAGCGGAGCACCGCAGGCGCCCATGCCGGCGGCCGGGGTCAGCGCCGCGTTCGGCTGGTCCGGCGACGGCAGGGTCGCGCGGACGGCGTGGACGTCGGCGCCGAGCGAGCGCACCGCCACCGAGAAGCCGCCGGCCGAGGCGCCGACGACCTCGCCGGCACCGAGGTAGATGCCGACGTCCTGGCCGCCGTCGGTGACGACGAGGTCGCCCACCTGCAGCTGCGCCACGGGGACGGCGGCGCCCGTGGTCCACTGCTCGGCCGGGGTGACCGGCAGGGCGTAGCCGGCGAGCAGCCAGGAGGCCGCGGTGAACCCGCCGCAGCCGTAGGTGTCGGGGCCGGTGGCGCCGGCGACGTAGCCCTTGCCGAGCTGGGACAGCGCGGAGCTGACCGCGGCGACCGTCTCGGCCGGCAGCACGGTGACCGGGCTGCTGCCGATGACCGCCCACGCCACGCCGGGGACCGGCTGCCCCTGGTCGTCCAGAGCGGGGGAGAAGCCGGCCGGGAGGTCGCCGGGGTCGGCGAGCTCACGGGCGGACGGGGGGTCGATGCCGGCCGCGTCGAGCCGGGCGAGGTAGTCCTGCCAGCGGTGCAGCGCGGCGGCGTTGCGGTCCTGCTGCGGTCCGGCGACCGGGGTGCTGAGCCCGGCGAGAGTCAGCGTCACCTCGGTGCTGAGCCCGTCGACCTCGGCGCGCACGTCCGCCAGTTGCGCGGCCGCGCGGCGCTGGGCGACGCGCAGAGCCGCCTCGGCGGCGGCGACGTTCGCGGCGGCGGCCTCGGCGGCGGCATCGCTGCGCTCGGCGCGCACGACCGCGCCCTCCAGCGCCTCGTCGGCGCGGGCGGCCAGCGCCTGCCGGTAGAGGGCGCCGGCCGTGGCGTCGGGGTCGGTGAGGTTCAGGTCCAGCAGGGGGTACCGGCCGGTCGCCGAGCTGCGGTAGAGGTCCGCCGCGGAGCTGCCGACCACCGACTGCTCGGTGGCGACCCGGGCGCGGGCCTCCTCCTCGGTGGTGCGGGCCGCGGCCAGCTCGGCGCGGCGCTGGGTGACCTGCTGCTCCAGCTGCCGGTAGCGGCCGGCCGCGTCGAGCAGCGTGGTCTGCGCGGTGAGGGCCAGCGAGGTGGCGTCGGTGGGACCGGTGGCGCCGTGCGGAGCGCCGGCCGGCAGCAGCAGCGCGAGGACCGCGGGGACGGCGAGCGCGCTCACCGTGACGGCGAAGCGCCGGGCCCAGCGGCGGCGGGTCAGCCGGCGCTGCGCCCTGCGGGCCTCGCGCGCGGCACGGGTCCGCGGCTTGCGGGCGGCGGGCTTGCGGGCGGCGGGCTTGCGGGCGGCGGGCTTGCGGGTGGTGGCCGTTCCGGCGGCGGTGGTGCGGCGGACCGGTCGGTTGCCGGCAGCGGGAGCGGGACGGCCCTCGGCGGCCGCGCGCTCGGCGAGCAGCCGGCGCAGCGCCTGCGCCTCGGCGGCGGAGAGAACCGGCCGCGCCGCGGCACCGGACGTGGCGGCTCGGGTCCGGGCGGAGGGCGCGGTCGCGCGCGTGCCGGGCACAGCGTCCCCCCGGGGTCTCGTCGTCCGGACTGGCCGGCTCCGGCTGCGGGTCGCAGCGGAGCGCTAGCCGTCCATCGACGTCGCGGGGGAGGCGCAGGAGGGGGAGGCGGGGCGGGCTCACCCCACGGGGGGAGGGTGAATCTCGGCCGATGTCGCCCGATCGGTGGACCGGGAGGTCAGGGCGCCCACCAGGCGCCGTGCCGGTGGACCAGCGGGATGCGCAGCTCGCCGCCGTCCTCGGTGGAGACGACGAACTCGAGCTTGGTGATCCGCACCGGCTTCCCGTCGTCCTCGGGCTCCAGCACGTTGCCGGTCGCCAGGGGGATCGGCGGCAGCATGAGGACGTCCTCGGCGGGCGGTTCGGCCATGGACGGTCCTCCAGGAGATGCGCGAGCGGATCCACCGTAGGGGCCCCGGACCAGCGGGGACACGGGCGCGGACGCGCCACGGGGCCGGCGTCCGCGACGCCGGCCCCGTGCGGTTCGGACTAGCGCTTCTCGACCTCGACGAAGTCGCGCTCGGTCGCGCCGGTGTACACCTGCCGCGGCCGGCCGATCTTCGTCGCCGGGTCGTTGATCATCTCCCGCCACTGCGCGATCCAGCCGGGCAGCCGGCCGAGGGCGAACAGCACGGTGAACATCCGGGTCGGGAAGCCCATCGCCCGGTAGATCAGGCCGGTGTAGAAGTCGACGTTCGGGTAGAGCTTGCGCTGGACGAAGTACTCGTCCTTGAGCGCGATCTCCTCCAGCTGCTGGGCGAGGTCGAGCAGCTCGTTGTTGCCGCCCAGCTTGCCGAGGATCGTGTCGGCGGTCCGCTTCACGATCGCCGCGCGCGGGTCGTAGTTCTTGTAGACCCGGTGGCCGAAGCCCATGAGCTTGACGCCGGGCTCCTTGTTCTTCACCCGCTCGACGAAGCGCGGGATGTCCCCGCCGTCGCGCTGGATGGCCTCGAGCATCTCCAGCACCGACTGGTTGGCGCCGCCGTGCAGCGGGCCGAACAGCGCGTTGATGCCGGCCGAGATCGAGGCGAACAGGTTGGCCTGCGAGGAGCCGACCAGGCGCACGGTGGACGTCGAGCAGTTCTGCTCGTGGTCGGCGTGCAGGACGAAGAGCATGTCCAGCGCCTTGACCATGTCGGGGTCGACCTCGTAGGGCTCCGCGGGGAAGCCGAAGGTCATGCGCAGGAAGTTCTCGACCAGCCCGCAGGAGTTGTCGGGGTAGAGGAACGGCTGGCCCACCGACTTCTTGTAGGCGTAGGCCGCGATCGTCGGCAGCTTGGCCAGCAGCCGCACGGTCGACAGCTCGACCTGTTCGGGATTGAACGGGTCGAGCGAGTCCTGGTAGAAGGTCGACAGCGCGCTGACCGCCGAGGACAGCACCGGCATCGGGTGCGCGTCGCGCGGGAAGCCGTTGAAGAACATCTTCAGGTCTTCGTGCAGCAGGGTGTGCCGGCGGATCCGCTGGTCGAAGGACTCCAGCTCGTCGGCGGTGGGCAGTTCGCCGTAGATCAGGAGGTAGGTGACCTCCAGGAAGCTGGACCTCTCGGCGAGCTGGTCGATCGGATAGCCGCGATAGCGAAGGATGCCGGCGTCCCCGTCGATGTAGGTGATCGCCGACGTGCACGACGCCGTGTTGACGAAGCCGATGTCGAGCGCGACCTGGCCGGTCGTCGACAGCAGCTTGCTCGTGTCGATGCCGTCGGCGCCCTCGGTGGCGCGCACGACGGGCAGGGGCAGTTCTCCACCGGGGTAGCGCAGGGCTACATCTGTCTCGCTCATCAACCGCCGACGCTACTGCTAACTCCCCCCGGATCGCGCGCCGGGCCGCCCGCCGTCACCGCCGGACCGGGAGCTCACCGGACGGGGGCGCCGTCCACCTCCGCCGCGGCGAGGAAGGCGTCGTACTCCCGGAAGTAGTCGGCCTCGTCGTAGCGCTCCGAGGCCAGGCACAGCGCGACGCTCCCGCTGGAGAAGTTGTCCAGCTCGTGCCACACCATCGGGGGCAGGTAGAGGCCGTAGTAGGACCGGTTGAGGGAGAACCGGTCGGTGCGCACGCCGTCGTCGACCACGACGTCGAAGCTGCCCGCCGCGGCGATGATCACCTGCTCCAGCGCGCGGTGGGCGTGGCCGCCCCGGGACTCACCGCCGGGCACGTCGTAGAGGTAGTAGACCCGCCGGACGTCGAAGGGCAGGTGGCGGCCGCCCTCGAGGGCGGTCAGGTTGCCGCGCGGGTCCTGGACCCGCGGGAGCTCGACGATGCGGCAGCCCTCGCCCGGCCCGACGGGGAGCCAGTGGTCGGTCGCGCGGCGGCCGGAGCGGGGGAGCAGCGGCTGCGGCGCGGCGGCCGGGCTCTCGAGGGTGGACACGTCTCCGGAGGACACGGTGGTCGGCTCCATTCTCGTTCCCGCCGGCCGGCGGAGTGGCTGGATGTGCGGAGGCGGCACGCGCTCAGGCGCACCGGCGGATCGCGTCGCAGACGCGGTCCACCTCCGCGTCGGTCAGGTACGCGAAGCAGGGCAGGCTGATGACCTCCGCGCAGGCGCGCTCGACCTCGGCGACCCCCGTCGGCCCGGGCCGGGCGCCCAGCGGCGCCTGCACGTGGTCGGGCACCGGGTAGTGGACGGCGGTCGCGACCCCCAGCCCGGCCAGCCGGGCGGCGAGGTCGTCGCGACGGCGGTGCCGCCCGACCGCCAGGTGGCCCACGTCCCCCGCCGCCGGTGCGGGCAGCTCGAGCGACGTGCCCACCGCGGCGGCGGCGTAGGCGGCGACGATCGCGCGGCGCCGGGTGTTCCACGCGTCGACGTGCGGGAGTTTGACCCGCAGCAGCGCCGCCTGCAGCTCGTCGAGCCGGGAGTTGCGGCCGCCCTCGGTCCCGACCACGTAGCGCTCCGACCAGCCGTACTGGCGCAGCGCCCGGACCCGCTCGGCCGTCTCCGCGTCGCGGCAGGTCACAGCGCCGCCGTCGCCGAGGGCACCGAGGTTCTTGGTCGGGTAGAAGCTGAAGGTGCCGACGTCCCCGAGCGTGCCGCAGCGGCCGCCCGCGCCGTCCGCGCCGATCGCCTGCGCGCAGTCCTCGACGATCGCGACGGAGGCGGGCAGCGCCCCGCGCAGCGCGGCGACGTCGGCCGCTCGCCCGTACAGGTGGGTGACGACGACGGCGGCGGTGCGGTCGGTGCACGCCGCCGCTGCGCTGGCCGGATCGAGCAGCAGCGTGCGGGGGTCGACGTCGGCGACGACGACGTCCGCGCCGATCAGCCGGGCGGCGGCCGCGGCGTAGCCCCCGGCGTTGCCCGCGGTCACCACCTCGCGGCCGGCGCGCACCCCCACGGCGCGAAGCGCGATCTCGAGGGCGTCCGTCCCGTTCGCCACCCCGACGGCGTAGGGCGCCCCCAGGTAGCCGGCGAGGTCGCGCTCGACGGCGGCGTGCTCGGCGCCGTGCACGTAGTGCCCGCCGCGGAGCACCGCCAGCGCCGCGGCCTCGAGCTCCTCCTGCAGCGCGCGGTACTCGCGCGCCGTCTCGTTGAACGGCACCGTCCCGGTGAGGACCCCGGTCACGGGCGCTGCTGCCCGTGGACCGCGCGCAGGAACTCGTCGTGGTCCCGGTAGTAGTCGGCCTCGTCGTAAGGGGTCGAGGCGAGGACCAGCGAGACGCTTCCGCTGGAGAAGTTCTCCATCTCCCGCCAGACCATCGCGGGCACGTAGAGGCCGTAGTAGGACCGGTTCAGGGAGAAGCGCTCGACGTCGTGCCCGTCGTCGACCACCACGTCGAAGCTGCCCGCTACGGCGATGATCAGCTGCTGCAGTTCGCGGTGCGCGTGCCCGCCGCGGGTCTCCCCGCCCGGGACGTCGTAGAGGTAGACCACCCGCGCGATGTCGAAGGGCACGTGCGCGCCGCCCTCGAGGAAGGTCAGGTTGCCGCGGGGGTCGGTGACCCGGGGGAGGTCGACGATCCGGCACCCGGCGCCCTCGCGCCGCGCGGACGGGTGCCAGTCGCCGGCCCGGCGGCCGGTCGAGGGAGACCGGCGGTCGTGGGGGGCCGCGGGATGCGGCGCGGCCTGCGAGGTGGTCATCTGCCGTCCATCCGTGGAGCACGCGAGCTGGTCGCGGAGCGAACATGAACCAGCACGGAATGTACGCAGAGTGAGGGGGCACCCCGGGGATGTCGCCGGTTGCCGCGGCGGTGGCGACTCTTCCGTCACACCCGCTCCACGGGCGGCCCGGTTCGGCGCCTCGGGTGGGGCTCGTGCGGCTGCTGTGCGCGCCGAGGCTGTCAGCCGCCGACCTGCCCGGCCCGGCGGCGTTTCTCCACTAGCGTCCGGGGCGTAGCCACCTCGTGCTGCGGGCCGAGGCCCCGCCGAGGTCGACGGAAGCGCACGGTGCGCCGCACCCTTCGGGCCCTGCCGAGTGCGGCCGGCCGTGCGCCGCGTCTCCCGAGACGACGATGGAGCCGAACATGCAGGCCTCGACCGCACCCGACCCTCGCTTGCAGGAGAACCTGGAGAGATACGAGCGGGTCGTCGACGTGGCCCGCAGCCACGCCCGGCGCGGCGACGTCGAGCGCGTCCTCCGGGCCGCCACCGTTGCGGCCAATTTCGCGTACCACGCCCCGACGGGCGTCCTGTGCGATCCGGACCTGGAACGACTGGTCCGGGACGCGGTGCGCGGCGACGGAGCCACCCGGATCGACCGCCGACCGGCGGACGGTCGAGTGCTGCACGTGCTCTCGGAGGGCTATTCCCTCGGCGGCCACACCCGGCTGGTGTGGCGCTGGCTGGAGAGTGACCCGCGCCCGGCCGACGTGGCGCTGACCATGCAGTACAACCCGGTGCCCGACGCTCTGCGGACGGCGGTCACGCGCTCGGGTGGGCGCATCTACGACCTCCGGGAAGGCTTCCCTAGCCTGACCGACCGGGCGCACGCCCTCCGGGGGCTCATGGCGGGCGCGAGCAGGGTCGTCTTCCACGTGCACCCCTACGACGCCGTGGCGCTGGCCGCGGCGAGCCTGCCCGGCCCGCGGCCGCCGGTGCTCTACGAGAACCACTCCGACCACACCTTCTGGCTCGGCCTCGGCGCCGCCGACCTGGTCGTCGACAACCGGGGCATCGGTCAGCGGGTGAGCCGTGAGCTCCGCGGGGTGCCGGAGCGACGCAGCGCGCTCCTCCCGATCCCCATCGGGTCCGGGTCGGTCAGCTCGACGAGGAAGAGCGTCCGGGCGCAGCTCCGGCTGCGGCCCGGCCAGGTGGCCGCCCTGTCCGTCGCGGGTCCGATGAAGATGAAGCCCATCTGGGGCCGAGGCTTCGACGAGCTGCTCGGCCCGGTCCTGGCCAGGATTCCCCAGCTCGTGGTGGTCCTGGCCGGCCCGCCCGCCGATGGCCCCTGGAGCCGCCTGCAGTCCGAGTTCCCCGGGCGGGTCTTCCCGCTGGGCAGGGTGGAGGGTGTCGAGAGCCTGTTCCCCGGCATGGACGTCTACCTCGACTCCTTCCCGTGCGGCAGCGAGACCGCGATCCTCGAGGCGTCTGCCGCAGGACTGCCTCCCGTGAGCCTGCAGCTGCACGAGGGGTACGCCGAGCTGTTCTCCTCGCGGGCGCCGGGGCTCGCGGGCACCGGGTACGCCCACCGCACCGAGGAGGACTACCTGGCCGACGTCCGCACGCTCGTGGAGGACCCGGAGCTGCGCCGGAAGCGCGGCGAACACGCCCGGTCGGAGGTCCTGGCGGCCCACACCGGACGCGGCTGGGACGAGGCCCTGGAGCAGGTGTACGGACAGGCCGAGGAGGTGCCGATCGCGGACCTCGAGGCGCACCCGGGGCAGGTGCGGGACAGCGACTACGGGAGCGCACTGCTGCCCTTCACCCTCGGCCGGGACAGGGCGCCGGAGCCGGCGGCCTTCGGTTTCGCGCTCGGGCCGCAGATGGACGGCCGCATGCGTGCCGACCTCTTCGTGGCCGGTCAGGACCGCGGCGCGCGGCGGTTGTCGGTCCGCGTGGCCCGCGGGTGGGCGGACCACCCGGCCTGGATGATGCGGCTCGTGCGGCTCGCCCAGGACCACCCCCCGCTCCGGGTGAGCCTTCCGCTGACCGCGGACGACGACGGGTCCGGGGCGCAGAGCGTCCAGGCCCTCCTGCCCGTCCTCGCCGCGAACGGCACCGACACCGACGACTGCGGGGACCTCAACATCGACCCGCGGGCTCCTCGGTTCGTCGGGCCGGCTCTCCCGGCCGAACTGCCCCTGCAGCCGGAGTCGCTCGAGGAGTTGGAGCAGGTCCTGACCTCACCGCTCTGGGACACGCCGTGACGCCAGCTGCGGGAGGCGGTCCGGTGACGTCCGCGCAGCGGCCGGACGGAGGTGCGCTGCCTGGGCTGCCCGGGCTCTCGTTCCACCACGTCGGCCTGGCCTGCCGCGATCTGGCGAAGGAGGCAGCCGCCCACGCGCTGCTGGGCTTCGCCCCCGAGGGCGGCGAGTTCGAGGACCCGCACCAGCGGGTGCGAGGGTCCTTCCACGTCCTCGGGCCGTTCCGGGTCGAGCTGCTCGAGCCGATCGACGAGCAGTCGCCGCTGATGGACTGGCTCGCGCGCGGCGTGAAGATGTACCACGTCTGCTACGAGACCGATGATCTCGACGGGGCGCTGGCGCAGCTGCGTGCGGCGGGTCATCGGACGGTCTCCGCGCCCGCCCCCGCGGTGGCCTTCGACCACCGGCCGGTGGCCTTCGTGATGCTCCGCACCCGAAGCCTGGTCGAGCTGCTGCAGCGCTGAACGGCCGGTGGTGCGCTACTCCGCCACGAAGAACGACGGCGTCCCGGCGAACCGGGTGCGCTGCAGCCGGACCCGGTGGAGTCCCCGGACCTCGCGGAGCGCCACCGTCTCCCCGGGCCAACCGGGGTGCGCCACCTCGTCGAAGCCGATGACGGCCCCCCTGGTGATGTAGGGCTCGAGCGCCGCCAGGCAGGCGCGGGTGGGCTCGTACAGATCCATGTCGAAGTACGCCATCGCGACGACCGTCTCGGGATGGCCCTCCAGCCACCGCGGCAGGGTGACGGTCGCGTCACCCTGCACGATCTCCCGGCGGGGATAGGGATTGCCCTCGTCGGCGTCGCGGTCGCCGAGCAGGGCCTCCAGGACGTCGGCGTGGTCGGCAGACACGCCGTAGTCGCCCGGCCGCGCGCCTCCGTCGAGGTCCGATACCGAGGGGAAGCCCTCGAAGGTGTCGAACCCGATGATCCGGCGAGTCGCGTTGCCGGGCTCCAGGATCGACCGCAGCGTCTGCAGGATCGCCAGGTCGCGTCCCCATCGGACGCCGAACAGCAGGATCACGCCGTGCACGTCGAGGATCCGCTCGTACAGCGCGTGCATCAGCAGCACGCGGCCCACGGCGTGGCGTGACGAGTACAGCGGCAGGTGGTCGGCCAGCTCGGCGTCCGGGATCGGGCTCTCGCGCAGCCGCCGAACGAGGGAGGCCTGCGCCTCGGCCTGCGTCCGCGACCCGATGCGCTGGATGTTGTACCGACCTTCCCGCTCCACGGCAGCCAACCTAGCCGGAGCGTCGTGCGCCGCCCGGGGGCGCAGCCGGGGTGCGCGTCCCCGCGCGCCGCGCCAGCAGCGACGCCGTCCGCTCCGCCGTCGCGAGCAGCCCGGGACCGGCTGTCTCCCACAGCGCGCGGGTCATGCGCGCCTCGACGGCGTCGTGCGCGACGCCGCCGATCCGCGCGTGGCCGGGCAGGGTGCGCAGGGCCTCGGCCCCGTACCGGGCATGGAAGGCGACCACCGCACGGTTGTCGGCGAGGGTCCGGGTGACCATCGACTCCAGGCCCAGCAGCGTGAACCCGGCCTGGTGGACCAGCCACGCGCTCTCCGCCGCCGCCAGCGAGCCGGGTCTCAGCACCCACCGGCCCCACTCGGCCACGTCACCGTCGAGGTCGTAGACGCCCACGAAGCCTTCCGTGGTCCCGTCGACGCGGCGTTCGACCGCCCAGTAGTAGTCACCGGCCCGTTCGAGGTAGGCCTCCAGCCAGCGGACCTGCACCTCGACCGACGGCGGGGTCTCGTGGAGGAACTGCGACCGGGTCGGATCCCGCCGTAGTCGCACGATCGTGGGGGCGTCGTTCAGCCCGACCGGCCGGAGGCGGAACGCCGGCCCGTCGAGGCGGACGTCATGCCGCAAGGTTCCGCTCCACCGCTGCCACGATCGCGGCCGAGCCGTCGAGCTCGCTCATCTCTTCCTCCGAGAAGGTGACGTCGAGGCTCTCCTCCACCGCGTAGATGATCTCGACGTGGCTGAGCGAGTCCCACTCGGGGACCTCCGCCCTGAGGAGCGGCTCCTGTGGCGGGCTGGGCAGCTTGAGGACCAGGGCGAGCACCTCGTGCACGCGTGCCTCGACGTCGTTGCGCGTCATGTCCGTCCTTTCCAGGTGAGGGCGATGGGGGCCTCCGCGAGGAGGCTTCTGCAGGTCGCCGGGTTCCAGGTGAGGGCGACCTCGCCGGGTGCGGTCACGGGCGCACCGCTGTGTGCGGCCAGCCAGGCGCGCGCCGGTTCGTTGCGTGGTCCCGGCTCGTAGACGACCGTCGCGGAGTCGGTGCCGGACGCCTCCATCAGGCCGCCGACGGCCGCGGCCAGCAGGACGTCCTCGATGCCGCGCCCCAGCGCCCGGCAGCTGATGCACAACTCCTCGACGACGAGGCGGTCTCCCGGCCCGCGCCGGCCGGCCACCAGCGCCACGATGCCGCTGTCGGAGAGCCGGTCGCTCAGGCCCGCGGTGACGACGTGGACGTCGTCGTCCTCCAGCCATCCGGCCAGTTCGGCCGGTCCCGTGCGCCGCAGCGCGGCGTTGAACTGGTTGGTCTTCGCGGTCAGCGCCGCCATCCGGGAGAGGTGGTCGGCGTCGTCCAGGGCGAGCTCGAGGCGCAGCCGCAGCGACCGCAGGTACTCCTCCGGATCGCCGGCGGCGCCCGGCGTCCGGAGCGCGGCAGCGGCCAGGTCGGCCGCGCGCAGCGCGTCCTCGTCGGTCCGCGCATGACCGTGCAGGCCGGGGAACAGGGACAGCGCGGTGACCGTCCGGCCGGGGTCCGCGGCGTGGATCAGCCCGCCGACCCGCGCGCCGACGGCGACCTCCGCGAGCTCGCCGACGTTGTCGTCGACGAAGACCACCGCCTCCGTCGAGATCCGCAGCTCGGCCGCGGCGACCGCCACCGCCTGGCTCTTCGCGCCCCAGCCGATCGCGCGCGCCGAGAAGTCCGCCGGCCGCAGCGGGAAGTCGGTCCTCGCGGCGAAGAGGGCGTCGACGTCGTCGGGCTCGTTGCGGGAGACCAGCGCCAGGAGGACGCCGTCGTCCTTGAGGTCGCGCAGGGTCTGCTGCAGGTCGCGGTGCGCGGGAGTCAGGACGACGCCGTCCGGTCCGTCCTCTCCGAGCACGCCGTCGTAGAGCGTCATGTCGAGGTCCACCGCGAGGGCCTTGATCCGCGGCGCGACGAGGGCGGGCAGCCAGCGCAGCCCCATCCGCTGCGCCGTCAGGACGGCGGCCCGCGCGCTCATGCTGGTGCCGGCGACGGACCTGGTCCGGGGGTCGAGGAAGCCGTTCCCGACCCGCTCGGCGACCGCGGAGAGGTCGGCGGTCGCCAGACCGGCGATCCGCCGGCAGCACTGCTCGAGCCGGCGGTTGAACGCCGCCGCCGCCTCGCCGGGGCCCGGCCGGTCCGCCACCAGGATGGGGGCCAGGGTCCGCGCGCGCAGTGCCTGCAGGCGCTCGACCAGCCAATCGGCCAGTGCGACGGGGTCGGCGTCCGGGTACCGGTCGAAGTCGAGCCACACGAGCTCCACGTCGGCGGAGGGGCCGTCGAGCCCCACACCGCTCAGCGAGTCGTCGTAGTCGCCGTACTCGAACGTCGCCGAGAGGCCGCCGAACGCCAGGAACGGCGGCAGGAGGGAGGCGACGTACTCGAACGCGGTGTTGCGGTGGACGCGGATGCGCAGTTCCCGCGTCGGCCAGGACGGCGTCAATGAGAGGAGGTCGAGGCGCCGCGGTGTCTCGTCGAGCAGGACCGGCTGCCAGTCCAGGCGCCGGAGCGACTGCTCGAGCACGGCGTCACGGCTCGGCGACGACATAGATCTCCGCGGCGACGTCGGGGTAGCGCTCGCCCAGTTCGAGGAAGGCGTCGAGCATCTCCGGCGACCAGTGCTCGGCCGTCTGCGCGTTGGAGACCGGCTTCAGCCAGTACCCGCCGGTCGTGGTGACGGTCCAGCCGGCGGCCGCGAAGTCCGCCCGGATCTCGGCCGGGTCGTACACCCGGCGGTGCCCGTAGTGGTGGTCGGTGTCGTTCAGCGCGTTCTCCGTCGGCAGCAGGCCCATGAGGACCGCGGCCTGGCGGTGCAGGCTCTGCGCGTTGGGCACGGTGGCGATCAGCACGCCGCCCGGCGCGACCCAGTCCCGGATCCGGTCGAGCAGTCCGACGGGGTCGACGACGTGCTCGAGCACGTGCCCGAGGACGACGGTGTCGAACCGGTGGGCCGGGGTGAACTCCTCGAACAGCGCGTTGACCACGGTCACACCGGGAAAGCGGGCCGACAGCTCGTGGCAGAACGTGCTGGAGCCCTCGACGACGGTCAGCTCGGGGAAGGCTCCGGCCAGCTCCGCGGTGACGATCCCCTCGGCCGGGCCGAGCTCGAGGCAGCGAGCGCCCCGCCAGTGCCGCCGGAGGATGCCGGCGAAGTACCGCAGGCTGGTCGGCATCGGGCCGTGGTTGTACAGACCGTCCGTGGCGATGGATTCGAGCCGATCCAACTCGGGCTGGTTCGTGACGCTCACATCACGCAGTGTGCCAACGGAAACGCGGTGGGTGCCGACGCCGGAGGCGACGCGCGGCCCCGGCATCACATCCGCCACGCCCGCCCCGAAGCGACGTCGCAGGCGCGGAGACCGCGCCCGCGACGCAGCCGTCTCAGGGATGGGTCATGGAGAGGACGTCGAGCGCCTCGTCGAGTTGCTGCTCGGTGAGCTTGCCCTGCTCGACGTAGCCGCGTTCGACCACGACCTGGCGGATGGTCTTCTGCTCGGCCAGGGACTGCTTGGCGACCTTCGCCGCCTCCTCGTAGCCGATGTACTTGTTCAGCGGCGTCACGATGGACGGCGAGGACTCGGCCAGCTCGCGGCAGCGCTCCACGTTGGCGGTGATGCCGTCGACCGTGCGGTCGGCCAGGATCCGGCTGACGTTGGCCAGCAGCCGGATCGACTCCAGCACGTTGCGTGCCATCAGCGGCAGGGTCACGTTGAGCTCGAAGTTCCCGGTGGTGCCGGCGAACGCCACGGCGGCGTCGTTGCCGATCACCTGGGCGGCGACCTGGATCGTCGCCTCGGGGATCACCGGGTTCACCTTGCCCGGCATGATCGAGCTGCCCGGCTGCAGGTCGGGCAGGTAGATCTCGCCCAGCCCGGTGCGCGGGCCCGAGCCCATCCAGCGCAGGTCGTTGGCGATCTTCGTCAGGCCGACGGCGATGGTGCGCAGCTGCCCGGAGGCCTCCACGAGCGAATCGCGCGAGCTCTGCGCCTCGAAGTGGTTGCGCGCCTCCGACAGCGGCAGGTCCAGCTCGGCGGCCAGCGTGTCGATGATCGCCGCGGCGAAGCCGGGCGGGGTGTTGATCCCGGTGCCGACGGCGGTGCCGCCCAGCGGCAGCTCGCCGATGCGGGGCAGCGAGGCCTCCAGCCGCTCCACGCCGTACCGGACCGTCGCCGCGTAGCCGCCGAACTCCTGGCCCAGGGTCACCGGGGTGGCGTCCATGAGGTGAGTGCGCCCGCTCTTGACCACCTCGGCGAACTCCTCGGCCTTGCGCGACAGCGAGGCCTCGAGGTGGCGCAGGGCCGGGACGAGGTCGCGCACGATCGCCCGGGTCGTCGCGACGTGGATGGCCGAGGGGAAGACGTCGTTGGACGACTGCGAGGCGTTGACGTGGTCGTTCGGGTGCACGGGCTTGCCGAGCGCCTCGGTTGCCAGCGTGGCGATGACCTCGTTGGTGTTCATGTTGCTCGACGTCCCCGAGCCGGTCTGGAAGACGTCGATGGGGAAGTGCTCGTCCCACGCTCCGGAGGCCACGTCGGCGGCGGCGTCGGAGACGGCGGCGGCCACCTCCTTGTCGAGGACGCCGAGGTCGGCGTTGACGGTGGCGGCCGCGCCCTTGATGGCGGCCAGCGCGGCGATCAGCTCCCGCTCGATCGGGGTGCCCGAGATCGGGAAGTTCTCGACGGCCCGCTGGGTCTGCGCCCGCCACTTGGCCCAGGCCGGCACCCGGACCTCGCCCATGGAGTCGTGCTCGATGCGGTACTCCGTGCCGTCCTGCTGAGGGGCGGGCTGCTGGGCCATTGCTGCGCTCCCGTGTGGTGTGGATGGTGTCCGTGTTCCGGGAGCGACCCTAGATCCCGGTCGCCCTGGGGCGGGGGCTGCCTCCCGGCGCCGCGGCCGGGATCCGGTGCTGCCGGCACCTACGCTGCGCCGGACCCGCAGCCCTCGGAGGAGTCATGACCCAGCCGCCGCCGTCCGTACCCGGCGACGTCGACCCGACCTGGCCGGGCCCGCAGCCTCCGGCCGCCTCACCGCCCGCGCCCTGGCCACCGGCCGCGCCGTACGGCTACGGCGGGCCGTCCTGGCCGTACGGCGCCCCGCCGGCCTGGGGACCGCCCGCTCCGTGGGGCCCGCCGCCGGTGCCACCCGGCCGACGGTCCCCGAGCCGCAGGACCGTTGCCCTCGTGGTCGGGGGTGTGCTGCTCGCGGCCGCGCTGATCGCGGTGGTCGTGATCGGCGGGATCAACGTGGGCCGCACCCAGGCGGACCTGCTGGCCGCCGCCCCGACCAGCACCCTGCCGCCGGCCGATCCGGCCGGGCTGGGCGACGACCCGGGGCTCGACGGGTACGCCGACCGGTGCCACGACGGCGATCTGCAGGCCTGCGACGACCTGTACACGCTCTCCGACCCGATGTCGGACTACGAGCAGTACGGACTGACCTGCGGCGGCCGGGTGAAGCCGCTCGAGGTGGCCTACTGCACCGATCTGGAGGACTGACCGCCTGGGGCGGCTGGGATCAGAGAGACACCGGATCGCCGTTCGGTCACGGCGACGGACGGGCTCCGGCGCCGCTGCCGGGTCGCGGAGCGCGCGACACCTACGCTCCGCCGGACGCCGAGAGCCCTGGAGGGCCGCATGTCCGAGCCGCAGACCCCCGCGGGCGCCCCTGACGCGTACCCGTCGGGCTGGCCTCAGCCCACCGACTACGACGTCGTCCCGCCGGCGTACAGCACGCCGTCCTGGCAGACGTCGTCCTGGGCACCGCCGGCCGGCGCGCCCGTCGTCCCGGCGCCGCCGGCCGGCAACCGGCGCGGCGTGGTCCTCGGCCTGGTGGGGACGGGCGGCGCGCTGGCCGGCGCGATCGGGGCGGCGTTCCTCGTCAGTGCGGTCTTCCTCAGCAGCGCGGAGGACATCGGCCGGGAGATCGCCCAGGGCGTGGGCGAGGAGATCGGCACGTCGATCGGCGAGGGCCTGACGCGCTCGCTCGAGGAGTCGATGGGTGGGCTGCTGTCCGGGGACTACGGCTGGTCGGCGTACCCGCCCGGCGAGGTGGAGCAGTCCGACCCGCTGCCGCCGGCGCCCGGCCCCGACCCGGTGCTCAACCAGTACGCGCAGGGCTGCTTCGACGGGGACCTGCAGAGCTGCGACGACCTCTTCTACGAGTCGCCGCCACTGTCGGACTACGAGAGCTACGCGCAGACCTGCGGCGGCCGGGTCAAGGAGTACACCGTCCCGTTCTGCACCGACCTGGGCGACTGACCGACGCGGCGCGCACGACGCAGCCCACCGGACGCGTCGCGAGGGGGATCCTGACTCGCGTCGGGTGCCCCTACCATCCGCACGCCACCCAGACCCGAGGAGATCCGCGCCATGTCACAGCCGCCGTACCCGCCGCAGGGCGGCAACGACCCCTCGGGTCAGCAGCCCGGGCAGCAGGGCTGGGGACAGGCCCCGCAGGACGAGCCGACGGAGCAGTTCGGGTCCAGGGGCCAGGGGCAGCGGGACGAGACGACGCAGTTCCCGCAGCCGGGTCAGTACCCCCCGCCGGCCGCGCCCGGCCAGCAGCCGCAGTACGGCCAGCCGGGCCAGTACGGGCAGCAACCGCAGTACGGCCAGCCCGGCCAGTACGGCGGGCAGCAGTACGGGCAGCCGCAGTACGGCCAGCAGGGCGGCTACGGCCAGCAGCCGCAGTACGGGCAGCCGCAGTACGGCCAGCCCGGTCAGTACGGCCAGCCGGGCCAGTACGGGCAGCCCTACGGCCAGCAGGGCGGCTACGGTCAGCCGCCGCAGAAGAGCAACAAGGGCATGATCATCGCGCTGGTCCTCGCCGGCGTGCTCGTGCTGGCCGGCGTGGGCGTCGCACTGTTCCTGCTGCTCGGCAACAACGACGACGACCCCGCGGCCGCGAGCAGCACCACGACGGCGTCGTCCACCACGACCAGCTCGTCGAGCTCGTCGTCCTTGTCGTCCAGCAGCGAGGAGACCTCGACCAGCACCGAGGACACCCAGTCCAGCGTGCCGGGCGGCAGCATCCCGCCTGCGACGATCCCGCCGACCGGCCTCGGTGGCGATCCGGCCTGGGACGCGTTCGCGCAGGCCTGCTACGACGGCGTCATGGGCGCCTGCGACGCCCTCTTCCAGGGGACCAAGGACGACCCGAACCTGGCGAACTACACCCGCTACGCCGACACCTGCGCCGGCCGCCAGCCGGAGGGCACCCAGCGGTTCTGCGTCGACGCCTTCCCCGGCTGACGCGCTCGCCGATCACCCGGACGGCCCGGTCCCTCCTCGGAGGAGCCGGGCCGTCCGTCGTCGCGGGACCGGCGGCATGTTCCTGCGCCGCCGGTCGTGCCACGCTGCTCGGAGGGAACGCCGGGCCGGCACGGGAGGCGACCGATGACCGAGCAGCCGGGACAGCAGGCCGGGATCCGGGCGTCCGACGCCGACCGCGACGCGGTCGTGGCCCGCCTGGAGCAGGCGCTCGCGGAGGGACGCATCGACGTCGACGAGTTCGGCGCGCGCGCCGAGGCGGCCTACGCCGCGCGGACGACCGCCGAGCTCGAGCCCGTCGTGGCCGACCTGCCGGCGCAGACCTCCGGGGAGCTCGTCGGCGCCCGCGGTCCCGCGACGCTGGTCGAGCTCTTCGGCGACATCCGGATCGGCGACGGGTCCCCGGTTCCGCGGCGGACCGGGAGCGTGTTCGGCGACGTCCGGATCGACCTGAGCGGCCTGCGCACCGACGCGCAGCGGATCGAGCTGGAGCTGTGGAGCGTCTTCGGCGACGTGGACGTCGTCGTCCCCGAGGGCGTGGACGCGGTGCTCGAGGGCTGGACGGTCCTCGGCAGCCGGAAGACCGCCCTGGCCGCCGTGCCACGGCTGACCGGGACGCCGCACGTCGTGGTGCGCGTCCGCAGCGTCTTCGGCGACGTGCGGCTGCGCAGCCTGGCCCCCGGCGAGTCCGCCGGCCGGTGGCGCGCGCTGCTCGACCGGCTGGCCGAGCGGCGCCCGCCGGCCTGACGCACCGGGGACGGGGTCAGTCGAGCTGGTCGGTCGCGTCGAACCGCACCGCGGAGTAGGCGCGCAGCTTCGCCAGCGAGTGCAGGCTGTCGATCTGGCGGATCGTGCCCGACCGCGAGCGCATGACCAGCGACTGCGTGGTGCACCCGCCGGCGCGGTACTGCACGCCGCGCAGCAGCTCGCCGTCGGTGATCCCGGTCGCGACGAAGAAGACGTCGCCGCGGACCAGGTCCTCCAGGCACAGCACCCGGTCGAGGTCGTGCCCGGCGTCGACCGCCTTCTGCCGCTCCTCGTCGTCCTTGGGCCACAGCCGGCCCTGCAGCGCACCGCCCATGCACTTCAGGGCGCAGGCGGCGATGATCCCCTCCGGGGTGCCGCCGATGCCCATGAGCAGGTCGACACCGGTGCCCTCGCGGGCCGCGGCGATCGCGCCGGCGACGTCGCCGTCGGTGATGAACTTGATGCGGGCGCCGGCCTCGCGCACCTCCTGCACCAGCTGCTCGTGCCGCGGGCGGTCGAGGATGCAGACGGTCACGTCGCCGGGGGAGCCCTTCTTGGCCCGGGCCACCCGGCGGATGTTCTCGGCGACCGGCGCGGTGATGTCGATGACGTCGGCGGCGGCCGGCCCGGTGGCGATCTTCTCCATGTAGAAGACGGCGGACGGGTCGTACATCGCACCGCGGTCGGCGACCGCCATGACGGCGATCGCGTTCGGCATGCCCTTGGCCATCAGCGTCGTGCCGTCGATCGGATCGACGGCGACGTCGCACTCCGGGCCTTGGCCGTCCCCGACCTGCTCGCCGTTGTAGAGCATCGGCGCCTGGTCCTTCTCGCCCTCGCCGATGACGACGACGCCCTTCATGCTCACCGTGCCGATGAGGGCCCGCATGGCGTCGACGGCCGCGCCGTCCCCGCCGTTCTTGTCACCGCGGCCGACCCAGCGGCCGGCCGCCATGGCGGCCGCCTCCGTGACGCGCACCAGCTCGAGGGCCAGGTTGCGGTCGGGGGCGGGCCGGTCCGCCCGGAAGCCCCCCGTGGGGTTCGGGGCCAGCGATTCGGGCAGCGACACGGGACCTCCAGGTTCGACCACCGGGTGCTGCGATCCTAGGTGCATGACCGGAGACGGCCCGACGGACGATCGCGTGCACCCGACCCCCGACGACGGGGGGCCGGTGGCCACCGAGGTGCCGCCGGCCACGGACCGGTCGGCCCGGTTCACCCTCGCCAACATGCTGCGGTCGCTGCTGCCGCTGATCGTCATCGTGCTGGCCGTGGTCGCGTGGACGACGTTCCGGCAGACCCCCGACGTGGACCCGGTGAAGCCGGCGGAGAACCTCGACAGCACCGTGAGCCTGGCCGCGAACCGGGCGGGCTACCCGCTGCCGGTGCCCACCGACCTGCCCGGCGGGTACGTCGCGACCAGCGCCCGCACCGACGCGGGGGACGCCGGCGAGGGCGACCCGGTCACCCTGCAGATCGGCTACGTGACCCCGGCCGGCGAGTTCGCCGGCTTCGTGGTCAGCGACGACCCGCGGGCCGACGCCGTCACCGCGCTGCTCGGCGACGCGACCGAGGGGGGCACCCTGAAGATCGCCGGGGAGACGTGGACCCGTTCGACGCGACTGCACGAGCGGGACACCGAGACCGTGCTCTCGCGCGAGCGCGACGGCGTGACGGTGGTGATCAGCGGCTCGGCGTCCGACGAGGAGCTCGAGACGGTCGCCGCAGCGCTGGCGCCCTACCCCGGCTGAGGAAGGACCGCCCTGCTCCCCGCCACTCGCAGGCTCGCGGCGGGACCCTGCAGGGCGGCCGTTCCAGCACGTCACCAGGCTCGCGGCGGGACCCTGCAGGGGGCCGCTACGCAGGCCGGCCGTCGGCGGCCTCGCCGTTTTTCGGTGCGGCCGCGGACAGCCGCTCGCGGGCGCGGTCCAGCCAGTGCTGGCACAACTCCGCCAGCGCCTCGCCGCGCTCCCACAGCGCCAGGGACTCCTCGAGCGTGAGCCCGCCGGCCTCCAGCTTGCGGACCACCTCGGCCAGCTCCTCGCGGGCCTGCTCGTAGGTCTGCGTGGGCTCCGGCGTGGTCACGGTTCCTCCTGATCGGTGCTGCGGTCGACGCGGACGGGCAGCCGCCCACCGGCGACCCGCACGCGCAGACGCTCGCCGTCGGCTACGGCGTCGGGATCGCGGACGAGGTCGCCGTTCGCCCGCTGGACGACGGCGTAGCCCCGCTCCAGGGTCGCGGCGGGGGAGAGGGCGGCCACGCGGGCGCGGGCGTGCTCGAGGTCGCGCTCGGCGCCCTCGACCCGGTGGGTGACGGTGCGCCGGGCCCGGGCCCGCAGCGCGGCGACGTCGTCGGCGCGGCCGTGCAGCAGCCGCTCGGGTGCCGCCAGCACCGGCCGGCTGCGCACCGACTCCAGCCACCGCTCCTGCTGCTCCAGCCGGGTCGCCAGCAGGTGCCGGGCGCGGGCGCGCAGCCCGTCGACCAGCCGCCGCTGCTCGCCGATCTCCGGCACGATCCGGTGCGCGGCGTCGGTGGGGGTGGCGGCGCGGACGTCGGCGGCGTGGTCGACCAGCGTCGTGTCGGTCTCGTGGCCGACGGCGGTGACCACGGGCGTGCGGCAGGCGGCGATCGCCCGCACCAGCCCCTCGTCGGAGAACGGCAGCAGGTCCTCCACCGAACCGCCGCCGCGGGCGATCACGATGACCTCGACGTCGGGATCCCGGTCCAGCCGCTGCAGGCCGTCGATCACCGACGCGGCCGCGCTCGGCCCCTGCACCAGGCAGTGGTGCATCTCGAACCGGATCGCCGGCCAGCGCCGCCGCGCGGTGACGACGACGTCCCGCTCCGCGGCGCTGTCGCGGCCGGTGATCACGCCGACGACCGCCGGGGCGAAGGGCAGCGGCCGCTTGCGGACGGCGTCGAACAGCCCCTCGGCGGCGAGCAGCCGGCGGATCCGCTCGATGCGGGCCAGCAGCTCGCCGAGCCCGACGGCGCGGATCTCGGTGGCGCGCAGGCTGAACGAGCCGCGGGCGATGTAGTAGTCGGGCCGGGCGCGCACGATCACCCGGGCGCCCTCGGAGAGCTCCAGCCCGGGCCGGTCCGCCACGTCGCGTGCGCAGGTCACCGGGATGGAGAGGTCGGCCGCTGGATCGCGCAGGGTGAGGAAGACCGTCGCGGCGCCCCCGCGGCGGGACAGCTGGGCGACCTGGCCCTCGACCCACACCTCGCCCAGCCGGCCGATCCACTCGGCCACCTTGCGGGCGACCGTGCGCACCGGCCACGGCGCCTCGGGGGAGGAGGGTGCGGTCACGCCCCTGAGGGTGCCATCCGCCCCCGACGGCTCAGGCGCCGCGCGGGGTGAGCGGGCTGGACTCGACCGCCTGGTCCACGAGCTTCTCCAGCCGGTTGCGCAGCATCCGCAGGTAGGGCTCGCGGGCCCGCGTCGCCTCCTCGTACGTCACGAGGTCCTGCACGGTGGAGAGCGCGTAGCCCCGGAGCCGGCCGCGCAGCTGGGCGATCGACCAGCCGTCGTAGCCCTCGATCGGCGCGGTGCCGGCGGCCTGCGCCCCGGTGGTCCCCTCGTCGTCGGCGGGCCCGGCGTCCTCGGCCACGTCGGTGCGCACGCCGGTGGCCGCGGCGACCGGCGTCCCACCCTCGTCCGTGGCCTCGACGGCCGGCTCCGGCGCCGCCTCCGGGGCGGCGACGCCCTCGTCGGTCACGGTGGCCTCGACGGTCGCGACCCCGCCGTCCGGCGCGGGGACGTCGACCAGGGTGCCGACGCCGCCGTCCGCGGCACCGGGCTCGGCGGCGGCCCCGGCCGCGTCGGCCTCCAGCAGGGCGTTCTCCACGGCGGCGGCGTCCGCGGAATCCTCCTCCGCGGGGGTCGCGATGTCGGCCGCGTCGACCTGGGCGGTGATCTCCTCGACGGCGGCGACCACCTCCGCGGGCGCCGGCTCCGGCGGCAGGCCCGCGAGCTCGTCGTCCACGAGCTGCTCGATGGCGAGCTCCTCGAGGACCTCCTCGGCGCCGTCGGCGCTCTCGGCGATGTCCTCGGTGCTGAGGACGGCGGTGTCGGCCGCGGCGTCGTCGGCCAGGCCGGCGAGCAGGTCCTCCTCGGTCACCTCGTCGCCGACGCGGTCGAACGCGGAGTCGCGGAAACCGGGAGCCGCGGGCGCCTCCTCGACGGGGAGGTCCTCGTCGAACGTGGCCAGGCCCGGCTCCGCCTCGCCGCGGATCCCCGTGAAGAGCTCGTCACCGCGGGCGACCAGCCCGGTGTACTGATGCTGCAGCCACATCGCGGTCTGCATGGTCAGACCGATGACGCGCACCGGCAGCCCGGGGAGCGTCTGCGGCAGCTTGCGGGTCTCGTCGAGCAGGGTGGCGGCCAGCCCGGCGGCGGCGCGGACGACCTGGGGGATCTCACGGGACATGCGCACACCCTGCCCCACAACCACGCGCGCGACACACCCGGGAGCCGCCGATCCACCCCTACGTGGCGCTCGTCTCAGTCCGGGAGCGGGGCCGCATGCCCACCTACCATGGGCGTCATGGCTGATCAGCGCGGACGCGTCCTGCTGGCCGACCCGCGCGGGTACTGCGCCGGGGTGGACCGGGCGGTGGTCGCCGTCGAGCGGGCCCTGGAGATCCACGGGGCGCCGGTCTACGTCCGCAAGCAGATCGTCCACAACAAGCACGTCGTCGCCACCCTCGAGCGGCGCGGCGCGGTCTTCGTCGACGAGACCGACGAGGTGCCCGAGGGCTCGGTCGTCGTCTTCAGCGCCCACGGGGTCTCCCCGGCGGTGCACCAGGAGGCCGCCGACCGGCAGCTGCGCACCATCGACGCGACCTGCCCGCTGGTCACCAAGGTGCACTCCGAGGCCAAGCGCTTCGCCAAGGACGACTACGACATCCTGCTCATCGGCCACCGCGGTCATGAGGAGGTCGAGGGCACCTCCGGCGAGGCGCCCGAGCACATCCAGCTCGTCGACGGACCCGACGACGTCGCGAACGTCCAGGTGCGCGACCCCGACAAGGTGGTCTGGCTGTCGCAGACGACGCTGTCGGTCGACGAGACGCTCTCGACCGTCGACAGGTTGCGGGAGCGGTTCCCGACGCTGCAGTCGCCACCCAGCGACGACATCTGCTACGCCACGCAGAACCGGCAGCAGGCGGTCAAGCAGATGGCCGGCGAGTGCGACCTGGTCATCGTGGTGGGCTCCACGAACTCGTCGAACTCCGTGCGGCTGGTCGAGGTGGCGCTGGAGGCCGGCGCCCGCGCCGCGCACCTGGTCGACTTCGCCACCGAGATCGACCCGGCCTGGCTCGACGGCGTCGCGACGGTCGGCGTCACCAGCGGCGCGTCGGTGCCCGAGGTGCTGGTCAGCGAGGTGCTCGACTGGCTGGCCGAGCGCGGCTACCCCGATGTCGAGACGGTCAAGGCCGCCGAGGAGCGGCTGGTCTTCGCGCTGCCGCACGAGCTGCGGTCGCGGCGCAACGCCGCCGGCTGAGGCGTGCTGCTCGCCCAGGTCAACGTCGCCCGGATGCGCGGGCCGATCGACTCGCCGGTGATGCGCGAGTTCGCCGCCGGCTTCGACCCGGTGAACCAGCTGGCCGAGCGGTCGCCGGGCTTCGTGTGGCGGCTGCAGGCCGGCGGGCACGCGCCCCTGGTCGAGGACGACACCGGCCTGTGGGTGGTCAACGTGTCGCTGTGGACGCGCTACGAGGCGCTGCACGACTTCGTCTACCGCAGCCCGCACGGTGCCTTCCTGCGCCGCCGGTCGCGGTGGTTCGAGCCGGCGCCGCCGCCGACGACCGCGCTGTGGTGGGTGGCCGACGAGGAGCGACCCGATGTCCCGGCCGCCCGGGCCCGGCTGACCCACCTTCGGCGGTACGGGCCGACGCCGCGGGCGTTCTCCCTCAAGCGGCGGTTCGACGCCTCGGGTGCCCTCGTGCGCCGGGTCCCGGCCCGCGCGCGCTGAGACCCCGCGCGCCGTCGGGTCCGCCTACCCTCCCCGCATGCCGCGGGTCCGGGTGACCGAGGTCTTCGCCGCGCTCTCGCTGACCACCGACCTGGCCACCGGGCTGCCGTTCGAGAAGGGGCTGCGCACCTGCGCGCTGGCCACCGCCTTCGCCGGCACGCTGGGCCTGGACCAGCACGACCGGGCCGCGGTCTTCCACACCGCCCTGCTGCGCTCGATCGGCTGCACCTCGCACGCGTCGGAGAACGCCGCCCTGTTCGGGGACGACACCGCGTTCGAGGCCGCGTTCAGCCGGCTCGACCCCGGGGACCCTGCCGTGCTGGCCGCGCAGCTGGCCGACTTCGGCAGCTGGGTGCCCGGCCGGCAGGTGGCCATGGCCCGCCGCTTCGTGGAGATCGCCCCCACCGAGGGGCCGCGGGCCAGTGCCGGCGGGGTGCGAGGTCAGCCGGGCGCTCGGCGGGCAGCTGGGGCTCGCGGACGCCGTCGTCGACGCGCTGGACGACGTCTACGAGCGGTGGGACGGCGGTGGCCTGCCGGGCCGGCGGCGGGGCGAGGAGATCTCGCCGGTCATGCGCGTCGTCCACGTCGCCGAGCAGGCCGTGCTGGCCGCGGCCGACGGGGGCCGGGCCGCGGTGGTCGCCGAGGTCGGCCGGCGCGCCGGCGGACAGCTCGACCCGGACCTCGCGGCGGCGTTCCTCTGCTCGGCCGACGAGCTGCTGGCCGTGCTCGACGCGCCGGATCTGCTGGCTGCCGTCCTCGCGGTCGAGCCGGCGCCGGCCGCGGCGCTGGGCGACGCCGAGCTGGACCGGCTGTGCTCGGCGATGGCCGCCGTCGTCGACCTCAAGGGCCGGCACCTGCTGGGGCACTCCGCGCACGTCGCGGAGCTCGCCGACGCCGGCGCCCGGGCGGCCGGATGGCCGGAGGAGGAGCGGCGGTCGCTGCGCGCCGCCGCGCTGCTGCACGACCTCGGCCGCGCGGTGGTGTCGAGCGCGGTGTGGGACCGGGCGGGGCCGCTCGGCGCGGCCGACGTGGAGCGGGTGCGGCTGCACCCGTACTGGACCGACCGCATCCTGCGCCGCTGCAGCGGGCTGGCGCCGCTGGCCGGGGTGGCGGCCGGTCACCACGAGCGCTGCGACGGCAGCGGCTACCACCGCGGGGTGGGCGGCGCCGAGCTGCCGGTGGCGGCGCGGCTGCTGGCGGCGGCCGACGTCTTCGCGGCGCTGACCGAGAGCCGCCCGCACCGGCCGGCGGCCACCCCCGCGCAGGCGGCCGCTGTGCTGACCGCGGAGGCCGCGGCCGGCCGGCTGGACGCCGACGCCTGCGCCGCGGTGGTCGCCGGCGCGGGGCTGCCCCGCCCGCGGCCGGCCTGGCCGTGCGACCTCACCGACCGCGAGGTCGAGGTGCTGCGGCTGGCCGCGCGGGGGCTGTCGAACCGGGCGATCGCCGGTCACCTCGGCGTCTCCGACCGCACGGTGGGCCACCACCTCGCGCACGTCTTCGACAAGACCGGCCGGCGGACCCGCGCCGGTGCGGCGGTCTTCGCGATGGAGCACGGGCTGCTGCCGGGGTAGGCCGAACGACCGATGCCCGCCCCGCCGGCCGGCGCGACGCTTCCCGCGCTCGATCCCGACTCGCGGAGGCGATCCCCATGACCAGCAGCACCACGACGACTGTGGCCGAGATCTACGCGGCCTTCGGGCGCGGCGACGTCCCGGCGATCCTGGACCGGCTCACCGAGGACGTGATGTGGGAGGAGTGGACCGACAACTTCACCCAGCGGGCGGGCGTGCCCCACATGGTGCCGCGGCGCGGGCGGGACGACGTCGCCGGCTTCTTCGCCCTCGTCGGCGCCTGGACGCCGGGGTACTTCGAGGTGCTGGACCTGATCGGCGACGGCCCGCAGGTGGTCGCCGAGATCCGGGCGTCGTTCGAGCTACCCGGCGGCGGACGGTTCGCCGATGAGGAGCTGCACCTGTGGACGTTCGACGAGTCCGGCCGGGTGTGCCGCTTCCGGCACTACGTGGACACCGCGAAGCACATCGCGGCGAGCGCGGGCGAGGACACGCTGGCCGGCGCGCCGGCCGAGGCGGTCAGCGGCGGGCAGCGAGCCGGATGAGCGCGACGACGATCGCGGCGCCGGTGGCCACGGCCATGGTCGGGAAGCCCTGGACCAGCAGGGTGACCATCAGCAGGCCGAACGCCTTGATGCCCGACAGCTGCACCGACGGCGCCGCGATCATGTTCACGGCCGCGACGGCGGCGAAGACCAGCGGTGGGCTCACCACGACGCTGAGCAGGTCGCGGCGGCGCACCACGAACGCGGCGATCACGGTGGAGACGACCAGCGCCACCAGGGTGATCATGCCCAGGCCGGTGGCCAGGAACGACTCGGCGCCGGCGGCGGCCAGGGTGACGAGGAAGACGGCGAGGACGGCGAGGATGCCGCGCAGCTTGCTGCCGCCGGCCTCGACCGCGGGGGCGGGCCGGCGGGCCGGCCGAGCGGCGGCCCGCTCGTCGTCGTAGCGCTCCCGCTCGCTCGCGCGCACGGGACGGTTGGGCTCGGCGGGACGGCGCGGCACCGGCGGCCGGGAGTACTGCGGCGACTCGTCGGAGTAGTCGGCCCGGGCGCGGGGGCGGTCGGCCGGCCGGGGGCGCGGCGGCATCGCACCGCGCGGACGCGCCGGTCGATCAGCGGCCATCGCGCGATCCGCGCGTGCCCGGGAGGACCGGCCGACCGGCGCCCCGCTGTGCTGCCAGGCGTCGGCTGCGTTCACCGCCATGGCGCCCTCCCGTCCCGTTGCGGGCAACCCGAGCGGCCACCCCGTTCCGGTTCGTCACGGTAGCCAGTCCGACCGCGACCCGGCGGGACGCCGAGGCCGAGTCGCCCTGTCAACAAGTGCCGAAGTCGACACGGCACGTGACCACACAGTTGCGAGTACCCCCGGTCCGACCGTGCAACGCGCGGGGGCTGCGGGTTGTGCCCCGCGGGGGCGTCAGCCGTGGGTGCCGTCGCGGGCGTCCTCCTCGCAGGGCGGCAGCAGGTCGGGGTCGGCCGGGCGGAGCGCCCGCACGGTGGCCTCCAGTCGCTGGGGCTCGGGGACCGGCTTCTCGCCCACGCCCAGGTCGTCGAAGCGGCGGGCGGCGGCCAGCACCGAGGTCTCGTAGGAGCCGACGGTCTCGTTGTAGCGGGTCATCGTCGTGCCGAGCGCGGCCCCGAGCCGGGTGAGGTGGCCGGACAGCGTGGTCAGCCGCGCGTGCAGCCGGCGGCCCACCTCCAGCACCTGGTCGGCGTCGCGGGCCAGCCGCTCCTGCCGCCACGAGTAGGCGACGGTGCGCAGCAGCGCCAGGAGCGTGCTCGGCGTCGCGAGGACGACGTCGCGGGCGAAGCCGTACTCCAGCAGCCCCGGCTCGGCCTCCAGTGCTGTCGTCAGGAAGCCGTCGGACGGGACGAACAGGACGGTGAACGGCGCCGCCGGGCGGAACGCGGTCGGGTAGCGGCGGGCCGACAGGGCGTCGACGTGCGCGCGCAGCTGACGGGCGTGCGCGGCCACCCGCTGCACCCGCACCGCCTCGTCAGGAGCCTGGACGGCCTCGATGTAGCCGGTGAACGGCACCTTCGCGTCGACCACCACCTGCCGCCCGTCGGCGAGGGTGACGACGAGGTCGGGGCGGACGCCGGCGCCCTCGTCGTTGGTCGACCCGGGCTGCTCGACGAAGTCGCAGTGCTCGAGCAGGCCCGCGACCTCGACCACGCGGCGCAGCTGCACCTCGCCCCACCGGCCGCGGACGTGCGGGGTGCGCAGCGCGGTGACCAGCGCGGCGGTCTCCTGCTTCAGCTGCGCCGAGGCGTGCCCGACCGTGCCCATCTGCTCGCGCAGCTCGCCGTGGGCGGTGGCGCGGGCCCGCTCCATGCCGGTGAGCAGCCGGTGCAGGTGGTCCAGCGACTCGTGCAGCGGCTCGAGGCCGGCCTCTGCCGGGCGGCGGCGGGCGAGCAGCGCGACGACGCCGAGGGTGACCGCGGTGGCCAGCAGCGCACCGAGGAGGAGCCCGAGCAGCAGGGAGGCGGCGTCCATGTCGGGCAGGGTGCCCGACGCCACCGACAGTTCCGGTCAGGCTGCGCCGTGTGAGGCCTCGTGGTCGAGCAGCCAGCGCTTCACCGGGGTGCCCCACCGGAACCCGCCGAGACCGCCGTCGGACCCCAGCACCCGGTGGCAGGGCACGAACAGCGCCGCGGCGTTGCGCGCGCAGGCGTTGGCCGCGGCGCGCACCGCCGTCGGGCGGCCGCAGCGCACCGCGAACGCGGCGTAGGTGGCCGGCTTCCCGGCCGGGATGCGGCGCAGCTCCTCCCACGCCTCCTGCAGGAACGGCCCCGACCGCTGCCGGACCACGACGTCGTCGATCGCGGTGACGTCGCCGGCGTGGAAGGCCTCGACCGCGTCGAGGACCGGCAGCCGGGCGACGCGCTCGCTCGTCGCCGGCCGCAGCGAGCGGTGCACCACCGGCAGCAGGTCGCCGACGTCGGCCGTCCACCCGGCGGCCAGGACGGCGTCGTCCTCGGCGACCACCACGGTGAACGGGCCGGGCGGGGTGGCCACGGTGGCGTGGCGGGCGGTCATCAGGCACTCCTCGGCAGCGCGGCGCGGGTGAACAGGGACGGCACGGCGAGCGCCCACAGGTGCATGACCGCGTAGGAGCGCCACGGCCGCCAGCGGCCAGCCGCGTCGCGGTCAGAGCTGCCGAGCGCGGCCAGGCTGCGGCGCAGCGCCAGGTCGCCGGGCAGCCAGACATCGGGGTCGGCGAGGCCGCGCAGGCCCACCAGCGCCGCCGTCCACGGGCCGATGCCGGGGACGGCGACCAGCGCGCGGGCCGCCTCCGCCCGGTCGGCGCCGGGGTCGAGCGGGACGTCGCCGCGGTCGAGGGCGGCGGCGAGCGCGTGCACGGTGCGGCGGCGGGTGCCGGTCAGCCCGACGGCGGTGAGGTCGGCCTCGGCCAGCGCCTCGGCGCGGGGGAAGGCGTGGGTGAGCGTGCCGACCGGCTCCGGCAGCGGGGTGCCGGCCGCGCGCAGCACCCGGGCGGTGAGCGTGCGGGCGCCGGCGACGGACACCTGCTGGCCCAGCACCGCGCGGATCGCGAGCTCCGCGGCGTCTGGGGAGGCCGGCACGCGGCGGCCGGGCGCGCCGGCGACCAGCCCGGCCAGCGCGGGGTCGGTGCCGAGGACGTCGTCCACCGCGGCCGGGTCGGCGTCCAGGTCGAGCATTCGCCGGCAGCGGGTGACCGCCGCGCCAAGGTCCCGCAGGGACGTCAGCCGCAGCCGGGCGGTGACCGCGGAGCCGTCGGCGGGGGAGAGGCGCACCACCGCGGGGCCGTGGGGCAGGTCGAGGACGCGGGCGAACGTCGTCCCGTCCCACTCCTCCAGGCCGGGGACGGCGTGCGCGCCGAGGAAGAGGAGGACCTCGGCCGCGTCGTAGGGCGCGCGGGCGGCCAGCCGCAGGGTGAGCTCGCCGGGCGTGCCCGGGGCACCGCGGCGCTTGTGCCGCAGGGTCGTCGGCGTCGCGGCGAAGACCTCGCGGACGGTGTCGTTGAACTGCCGGATGCTGGCGAACCCGGCGGCGAAGGCGACCTCGGCCATGGGCAGGTCGGTGGTCTCGATGAGCACGCGGGCGGTCTGCGCGCGGCGGGCGCGGGCCAGCGCGAGGGCGCCGACGCCGAGCTCGCCGACCAGCAGCCGGTGCAGCTGCCGCTCGGAGTAGCCGAGCCGCGCGGCCAGCCCGGGGACGCCGGAGCGCTCGACCTCGCCGTCGGCGATCAGCCGCATCGCGCGGGCGACGACGTCCGCGCGCACGTCCCACTCGGGTGAGCCCGGGGCGGCGTCCGGCCGGCAGCGGCGGCAGGCGCGGAACCCGGCTGCCTGGGCCGCGGCGGCGGTGGTGAAGAAGGAGACGTTGCGGGACAGCGGGGTGCGGGCCGGGCAGGACGGGCGGCAGTAGATGCCGGTGGTGTGCACCGCGGTGAAGAACCAGCCGTCGAACCGGGCGTCGCGGCCGGCGACCGCGCGGTAGCAGCGCTCGTGGTCCAGGGCCTCGGTCACGGGAGCGAGCCTGCCACCGCCCACCGACGCAGGACTGGCGGTTTCCGGACATTGCCGTGGGCTACGGTCGCCGGGGTGATCCTCGACTCGCTCGACGTCTCGCCGGCGCGGTTCGCCGCGGGTACGGGCTGGCAGATCAAGCCGGAGGGTGCCTGCAAGGCCGAGGCCTGCGTCCCGCTCGACCGCTCCGGCTTCGATCTCGTGCGGACGGCGGAGCGACTTGGCATGGCGCTCGTGCACGACGAGGAGACCGGCCTCTGGGCGCTCGGCCCGGAGTCGCTGGGCGACCGGGCGCTCGTCACCGCGGAGGCGCCCGAGCTGTTGCTCGACGACCTCGACGGCACGGAGTTCCGCCTCTCGTCGCTGCGGGGGCAGAAGGTCGTGCTCGTCGCCTGGGCGCCCTACTAGGGCTGCGCCTTCGACCTGCCCGGGTGGCAGGCCCTGCGCACCGAGCTGCACCCCCGCGGCCTCGAGGTGGTCACGGTCTCGCTGGAGCTCTCCGGCCCCGAGGCCTCCCGGCCGCACATCGAGGCGGCGCGGCCGGAACACCCCTCGCTGCTCGATCCCACGCACCGCATGGACGCGCTGTTCGGCGTCGTCAACATCCCGAACGTGGTCTGGATCGACGAGCAGGGGCTGATCGTGCGGCCGCCGGAGCCCGGCTGGCCGGACGGGGCGTCGCACCTGCCCGCGACGATCGCCGAGTCGATGCCCCGGCTCGGGCGTGCGAGGAGCGCACCGCCGACGCCGAAGGGCGCGCTGGACGTGCGCACCTTGACCAGGACCGGTCAGGACCGCGGGGCCTACGCCGATGCGATCCGGGACTGGGTCGAGCTGGGGGCGGAGAGCGCGTACGCGCTGAGCCCGTCCGAGGTCGTCGCCCGCTCGCAGCCGCGGCCGAAGGCGGTGTCGGAGGCCGCGGCCCACTTCGAGCTGGCCGACCACCTGTGGCGTACCGGCCGGCGGGAGCGGGCGATCGCGCACTTCAACGCCTGCCACCGTCTCCAGCCGGAGAACTGGACCTACCGGCGGCAGGCGTACTCGCTGGTCAGCGACGAGCGGATCGGTGGACCTGCCGGTCGGTTCGCGCAAGGTCCGGTGGAGGGCGAGGAGGACGACTGGCCGTTCGAGTCGGACTTCCGGTCGCAGATCGCCACGCTGGGCGAGGGGGAGTACTACCCGCGCACGTTCTGAGGCGCCGTGGCACCCACGTAGGCTGGACTCCCGTGAGCTTGACCATCGGGATCGTCGGCCTGCCCAACGTCGGCAAGTCGACGCTGTTCAACGCGCTGACCAAGAACGACGTGCTGGCCGCGAACTACCCGTTCGCGACCATCGAGCCGAACGTCGGTGTGGTCGGCGTCCCCGACGGCCGGCTCAAGAAGCTCGCCGACATCTTCGGCAGCCAGAAGATCATCCCGGCGACGGTGTCGTTCGTGGACATCGCCGGCATCGTCCGCGGCGCCAGCGAGGGGCAGGGCCTGGGCAACAAGTTCCTGGCCAACATCCGCGAGAGCGACGCGATCTGCCAGGTCATCCGCGTGTTCACCGATCCGGACGTCGTCCACGTCGAGGGCAAGGTGAGCCCGAAGGACGACATCGAGACGATCAACACCGAGCTGATCCTCGCCGACCTGCAGACGCTGGAGAAGGCGGTCCCGCGGCTGGAGAAGGAGTCGCGCAAGGACAAGGAGCGGGCGGCGCTGCACAAGGCCGCCGTCGAGGCGCAGCAGATCCTCAACGAGGGGCGGACGCTGTTCTCCGCCGGTATCGATCTCGAGCCGCTGCGGGAGCTGTCGCTGCTGACCACCAAGCCCTTCCTCTACGTCTTCAACGTCGACGAAGAGGAGCTGGCCGACGAGGCCACCATCGCGTCGCTGCGCGAGCTGGTGGCGCCGGCCGAGGCGATCCTGCTCGACGCGAAGATCGAGGCCGAGCTCGCCGAGCTGCCCGAGGAAGAGGCCGCCGAGCTGCTGGCCGCCGTCGGGCAGGACGAGCCGGGGCTGCACCAGCTGGCGCGGGTCGGGTTCGCGACCCTCGGCCTGCAGACCTACCTGACGGCCGGGCCCAAGGAGTCGCGGGCCTGGACGATCCCGATCGGCGCGACCGCCCCGCAGGCCGCCGGCGTGATCCACACCGACTTCCAGCGCGGCTTCATCAAGGCCGAGATCGTCTCCTTCGACCAGCTCGTCGAGGCCGGCTCGATGGCCGAGGCCAAGGCCCGTGGCTGGGTCCGCATGGAGGGCAAGGAGTACGTCATGCAGGACGGCGACGTCGTGGAGTTCCGCTTCAACGTCTGACTGGGTGAGTTTCCGCTGGTCAGTGGCTTGCGGAGGTACCCGAGTCCGCAGAGAGTCCGCAACTGTCCGCAAACAGTTGCTCCGCGGCGCGCCTCGTCCGGTCCTCCGCGGTGGGCCACAGGTGGCTGTGGGTGTTCAGTGTCGTGGTCGCCGTGGCATGCCCGAGGGCGCGCTGGACGGTGACGACGTCGCAGCCGGAGGCGATGAGCCCGGAGGCGTAGAAGTGCCGGAGGTCGTGCAGCTTGACGCCGCTGAGGCCGGCCGCGGCGAGCGTCGTCCGCCAGCGGTGGCCGACGGTGTTCTGGTGTGGCGGCTGGCCGGCGTCCCCGGTGAACAGCCAGGTGCCCTCTGGGCAGTGGGCGGCGACGTGCCGGGCGAGCAGGTCGACCAGAGACGGCGCGAGGTACACCTGCCGCTCGCTGCCGTACTTCGGTGCGCGCAGCTCGATCGCGCCGCCGGGGGCGCGCTGGACCTGGCGGGCGACGGTGAGGGTGCGGCGGAGGAAGTCGACGTCGCCGACGCGGACGGCGGCCGCCTCACCCAGGCGCAGGCCGGCGAAGCCGCACAGCCCGACGAAGGCGCCGAAGGGCCCGTCGGCGGCCTCGAGGATCGCGCCGACCTGAGCTGGAGTCGGCAGTGTCATGGCGGCGGCCGCGCGGCGGCGGCGGGGGAGGGCGATGCCCTCGCTCGGGTCGCGGGGAATGACCCGGTCGGCGACGGCGCCGCGCAGGACGGCGCGGACGTTGTTGGTCCGGGTGTGCACGGTGCCCGGTGCCAGGCCGCGGGAGACCATGCTCTTGACCCAGTGCTCGACGTGCGAGCGGCGCAGGGACCGCATCCGGACGTCGGCGAAGGTCGTGGACCGGGCGGCCAGGCTCATCGCCGTTTCGGTGCCGGGCGCCCACACCTGGCGGACCGACCACTCGGCGTAGTACTCGGCGAAGGTCTGCCGGCCCGCCCCAGGGTCGACGTAGGTGCCCGTGACCACGGCAGCAGTGACCTCGTCGAGCCAGCGCTGGGCGTCGACCTTGCGGTCGAAGTGGCGGGCATGCTCCTTGCCGTGCTCGTCCCGGTACCGCGGCCTGTACTTGCCGTTCGGCAGCCTCGAGATGCTGGCCATGCTGCTGCCCCTCGTCGTCGGTCGATCGGGCGCCCGCCCGAGGTCCCGGTGTAGCGCCCACGGGTCCGCCGGCGGGGCTGCGGCGAGAATCTATGGCGGACCACTGCCACTTCGACGCTGGAGAGCGGCGTGATGGCGGCGGTGCTCGCCCGCACCGGAGCGTCCACCCGCTTCTCCAGTTGTTCTCCAGTAGCGGTGACCGGGGGTTCCGTCCGTCGGGCCGGCCGCATGGGAGGGGTTGACCATGGGCTGCCGCTCCCCGCCCGGCCGCAGCCGCGGCTGCTGGAGGGGCGCTGGAAGGAGGACATGAGGGACCCCCTCAGCTCAGCGCAGCCTGGGTGCGTCGACTGTGATGGAGCTTGAGGAGGTCTCGATGGGGATCGTAGGCGGGTTCGACATCCACCGGCGGCAGATCACCTTTGACTACCTCGACGAGCGCAGCGGCGAGTCCCGGCACGGACGAATCGCTCCGGCCGACCGGATGCTGCTGCGCGGCTGGCTGGAGCATCTGTTCGCCGGGACGGGCGCGCCGGCGGCGTTCGCGGTCGAGGGCTGCACCGGCTGGCGGTTCGTGGTCGAGGAGCTGCAACGCGCCGGGATCGAGGCGCATCTGGCCGAGCCGGCCGACACCGCGGCTGTGCGCGCCGAAGCGGCGGGCCAAGACCGACCGGGCCGACGCCCGGCTGCTGCGCGATCTGCTCGCCGACGGGCGGCTGCCCGAGTCGTGGATCCCGCCGGCGCACGTGCTGGAGATGCGCGCCCGGCTGCAGTTGTTCAAGGACCTGCGCGAGCAGCACACCGGCTGGGTGCAGCGCATCCACGCGATCCTGCTGCACCACGGCGTCGCGGCGGTCAGCGGCGGCCTGCTCAGCCTGGACAACCGTCGCATGCTCGAGTCCGGTGAGGGCCTCTCGCCGGCCGGGCGCCAGGCGGTGGCGACCGCGCTGCGGATCATCGACGCCCTGGATGCCGAGCTCGATCCGCTGCGCCGCCAGATCGCCGCGTTCGCCGACCGGCAGCCCGGCTGCCGGGCACTGCAGGCCGACTACGGCATCGGGCCGATCACCGCCGCGGCGCTGTGGAGCGAACTGGGCGATTCCCGCCGCTTCTCCGCCTCGCGCAAGGCGGTGCGGCACACCGGCCTGGACATCACCGTGCACTCCTCCGACGGCAAACGCACCGCCGCGCACCTGTCCCGGCAGGGCTCGCCGCTGCTGCGCTGGGTGCTGTTCGAGGCCGCCCAGTGCGCCGCCCGACCTGGCTCGCCCGAGTACGCCTACTACCGGCGGGTCGCCGACCGGGTCGGTGGCGGACGGGCCACCCTCTCGGTGGCCCGCAAGATGGTCCGCCGGGCGCATCACACCCTGCGCGCCCTCGGTGACCAGGCCCTCGCCCCGGCCTGATCCGCGACCCCGATCCGAGGGGATGCAGTGCGCGCATCTGCCCACCGCCGATGCCCGCGGCCCGCTCCTGCACATAGCGCTGCCGATCGTGCGATCAGCACGAAACGGCCCGGAAAGACTGAGCGGCCGCCTGTCCCGTGGGACACCCCAGAGATCATCATGTCGCCGCAGCCGCCCCACCCCTGGCTGCGCGCACCGAGATAAGGCTGGGCGCCCGCGCGCCGCACCCCTGCCCCTGCGACCACCGGCGCACCGCCGGACGGGAGCCGCTCATCGCGCGGAACAAGCTGACCCTGCCCCCGGCCGCGGACATGGTGTGCCGGTCCTCGCCGCGGTCAAGGTCGTTCGTCCAGTGGGGCGCTCCACCTTGACCGCGGCTCCGGGCCGGCAACAACCGCAGCTGTCGGGGGCAGGTGGATGGACACGATTGACCAGGGGCCCCTCCACAGATAAGGGCGCTGCGCGTCCCTCCGGGATGGGCCTCCGGCCCACCCTTCCCCCCGGCGCTACGCAGTCGGAGGACCGCTGGTTTATGGGGAAGCGGGGTGGACCCTCGGTTGTCCCCTAAGTCCTGTCTCGAGGCGGTTGGGCCCGGGCCGGCCAAGCAGGAGCGGTGCCGCCGGATCGGCAGTTCAGTCGTGCCGCTTCCGTACTGCATGGCGCAACTGGATGATGCGCGCGCTACCGAGGAGCAGCGTGAGGAGGGTGCCGCCGACCGCAGCGATGAGCAGCATGAGGGCCAGGGAGGTGCTGCCGGTCAGGCCGAGGAAGGACACCACCACAGTGTGGGTGTTCTGAACCATGAAGATGATCAGTGCGACGGTGATCAGTGCTGCGGCGCAAGCTGCCACCCACAGCCGTCCGGTGCGCGTGCCGCGCACCCGCTGCCGCGGCCCCGTTGACGGCCGCGGGGCGCTGACCTGCTCTGGCTGCGGGCTGGGGGGCACAGAGCCCCCGTTGACGGGAGCCTGGTCGGCGCCCGGGACATCGTTGGTGGGATGAAGAGACATGGACTGCTCCGGACCGATGCCATTGCCGGTTCGGTGGGCACCATGGCGGTGGCCTGTCACCCATTCCGGACGATTCCGATCCTACGCCTCTCTGCGCCGGACAAGACGAGTCGGACGACTTGTTCGCGCAGAGACGCACCGCCCAACGAGCGGAGGGACCGCGCCCTCGCCGTGGCTCTGAGTCGCCCGGCCCGTGCAGAACAAGGGCGCCTCCGGGCACCATCCGCACATTTGGATGTGTGGATGCCCGCGTCAGCGAGTCAAGTGACCTCCCTCGGACTCCCAGACCGTGGCCTCCTCGATGGTTGACCGGGAGGACAGTGAGGGCGGTGGTGACACCGGCGGGCCCGCTGCGCTCAGCGCGTCGAGCAGCGCGGTAGGGGTGTCCCGGTTGGCACGGTCAGTGGCGGCCGAGAAGGCGCGCTGCGCGACTGCCGCCGTCGTCTCAGGCGGAACGACGAGGAGATCCACCCGACCGGGCCCCACGTCAGCGGTCAAGTTCAGCAACTGCCGGTCCACGCCGCGGAACCAGCCGAGACGGATGATTCGCCCGCCCGCCTGTAGCCGCCGCGTCGCCAGCTCCCACGCGTCGGGGTTGTAGGCCACTCGAGTCACCCGGATTCCCCGCCGGTGCAGCTCCTCGACAAGCGGGGGCAGCTCACGCGTCAGATTCCGCGATCGGGGCCACCATGCCCCATCCAATGCGCTACCTGCGGCCGGTGGATCGATCAGAGCGACGCGGGCGGCCTCCTCATCGCCAGGCTCGGGCAAGGGGAGCGACGACGACGTCGCCGTGCGGTCGACGCCGTCCGGGGAGATTGGGGGTCGGCGGGTGACCCGGATGGTCGTCATGACCGGACCGTTCCGCGTCGGTAGTGCCTCTGGGTAGTGGTGGGCCCCATCGAAGGGACCGCCGATCTCCCTCCGTCAGCGGAGGGGCTTGGCGTCGCAGTGACACCGACCACCAACTTACGCGTTCCCTCCTGCTTCCTCGGACGCGGTCAAGCAGACGTGATTCCACATGCCATGGCAGGAGGTCTCGCTTGGCGGTTGTGGGTGGGACGGCCATCGGCTTGCCGCGTGGCCACGGTTGGCCTATTGGTCGGCTGACGTGCGATCGACAAGGGAACAGCCACCGGTTCCGGGAGCCCTGGCGAATCACGGGCAGGGGATGTTCGGCGAGCCCAGGTGGATTCACCAGCACCAACGACAACCTCAGGAGCAATCGACATTCCGCCAGAGAATCCGCGATGGGGTCGAGTGGCCCATCCGGAGGCACGGCTGATTGGCTGAACCATGCCGAAGATGCTGCGGATGGCCGGGACGGACCTCGTGTGGGAACTGGACGACTCCGTCGATCTTGCGGATCGCGCCCAGGAGATCGTGACAGCTCGGGCGAGCAACCAGTTTGTGACACTGATGGCTCGCCTGCCGGGTCAGAGCGACTTTGCCTACCTGACCCTGGCACCAGGTCAACTCGCTTGGTGGTCACTCGGCGAGGAGCGCAACCCCAGCGCGATCGACCCGGGGCGGTGACTACCCGAGCGTCCGAAACTCGACGCGATCGGCTGACCCGACTGGCACAGCTGTCCTTGAGCGCTCCCTGCAGACCCCGTGCCGCACGTGCGATCACGTGTTACCCCGACCGGGATAGGGAGACCTTCCCGCACGCAGCCGCGACGGGCCCACCTCAAAGGTACGGGCCTTGGCGACGAAGACCACCGCCACCGCGGCGAGCGCACCGCCGTCGCGGCCGAGGGGCGCAAGGCCCTTGGCACACAGCCCGCGAGGACTCTTCCACCGCAGCTTGCCCAGCCGGGCCGGGTGCCCCGCCCGCTTGGGGGGACGGCGCAGGTGGTCTGGGCCTCCGCGAGAGCCCCGTAGATGCTGCCGACGGGGTTCCGGTTGCCATAGGGCTTCCCGTACAGGAGGAGTCGCGGCATCTGGGGCCATCCGACGCCGAGGTGGACTCGGCCAAGATCACACGGCCGGCCCTAGCTCTCCATGATGCCGCCCCAAAATGCTCTCTCCATCGCCTCCCCAATAGCCAACCGCAGTCAATGCTTAACCGATCATTAGAACCTTTACCGAGGAACGGCACGTGTGCTACCGACAGAGGTAGCTCGGGCCGCGCTTCACAGGGCTTGTCGGCATCTTCGGGGGATGACATGCCGGTCATTGTTGAATGGCATTGGTAAATGCATGCCGAGATTTCGGCTACGCCGGCGACGCCGGCGCGCTGGCCCCATCGCCAGCAGCAGTACCTAACGTTGAACCGTCACTGCCATCGACCGCGACGGCCAGTCGAATGTCACCCCTCCTCCCTGGGGACGTCACTGCTGATCTGGAGGACGCCGCCCGAGCGTCACCGTCCATAACCTATGGAGGAGATACCGGGGGATGAGGGCCGCAGAGCTCCTACGACAGGGGTCGGCGCCGGGGTCGACGTGGGTGTTCGCCGGGTCAGGACGACGTGGCCTCCGGCAGAAGCGTGAACGCTTCGACGTCGAACTCGCTGGTACCCGGTCGAACGCGATCGAGAAGCTGGTCATACCCCTCTAGGCTCGGCCGGCATTGGGGACCCATGGAGGACGCGACCGGACACCAGAGCTGTCCGCAGCGAGCGCGAGGTGTCCCTGGAGGGCGAACCAGGCCGCGGCAGTCCGCACAGAGTCCGCAGAACGGTCAATCAGGGCCCATCGCGGCCGATCTTGCTCAACGGCATGTGCGCAGCTCAGAAGGCATATCCGTAAGCTGTCAACGTCGTTCGATGACCCCGAATTCGTTCCGCTTCAACGTCTGATGAGGCGCGATCGGCCCCCCTCGGCCTACTGACCCTCATCCGGGAGTCGGTCGTCCAGGTCGTCGTTCCAGAAGGACAGTTCGTACGTTCGGATGATCGCCGACTTGCGGAACGTCGCTGACTGGTAGAGGCATCCCGCGGCGACAAGTGCGAGGACGAGGCCGGTCAGCCCGGCGAACAGTGGAAGTCCGCCGGTGAAGATCTCCACGAGAGCTACCACGGCGCCCAGGACGAGTGCCGGGACCGAGCGACTGAGCATCAGGCTGATGGATCTCAGGCGGAAGACGTCAGCAGCGGCTTCCCTGTCGTCCGCCTCGAGCGCGGCGAGCAGTGTGAACGGATCCAGCTGCAGGAATGTGCGCGGGGTCGAAATGGCGTTGCGTCGGAGGAACTCCTCTCGAGCTTCTTTCGACGGTTCCGTCGACCCGAAGGGGTTGAATCGATCGACCACCTTTCCGAGAGGGTGCGACGCCTGCCCGGTCAAGAACGCCGCAACAGCCAGGGCGATGAGCAGGAGCAAAGAGGGGAGTCCGAGAAGGCTCGGCACGTCGATCCAGCCGGCCCGGTGGGACACGTACGCGAACGTCGTCAGGTAGAGCGATCCGGGTATCGCATACGCCAGCAGGTCGAAGATGCCGAGTATGAACGCCATTCCTCGCTCCCGGTGTCGCGGCTGTACGGAGACGCTGAGGATCCCCTGACCGACGTCGTTGATGTGTGCAGTTCCGCGTCGACGTGCGCTGCATCATGGCTCTGGTCTCGGCCCGACGAGGAGGGCGGACCTCCGACTCGGGCGGCACCACGGCCCGTCCGGCGCCACAACCCTTCCCAATCCGGGCGGCGCGGAGCACGCTCGTCCCTGCTGGTCGGAGGTCACTGTCCCTGCGCAGTAGGGGAGGTGAGCCGTGAGTGCCGTCGCGGCTCCGTTTGACCCAAGGCTCGCGCCGTGCGGCCACACGCACGGCGGCGAGAAGTACCTGACCGAGGACCACGAGGGTCTGATCACCGAGGAACTCCGGTACTCCTGCGGGTGCCGGAGCGCCCGGGAAGAGTTCCACGACGGCAGTTGCCACCGCATGGTCGTCCACCACAACGGAAAGGTTCTGGCGGACGAGGAGTGGCGAGGTGAGTGACAGCGTCATACGCGCGACGCACGACGTCCTGATCGTGGGAGGAGGCGGCGCAGGCCTGCGCGCCGCCATCGCCATCGCCGAGACCAACCCCCGGCTCGACGTGGCCGTGATCTCCAAGGTCTACCCGATGCGCAGCCACACGGTCTCGGCCGAGGGCGGCGCGGCCGGAGTCATCGGCGACGACGACAGCCTCGACGAGCACTGCTACGACACGGTCTCCGGCAGCGACTGGCTGGGCGACCAGGACGCCATCGAGGCCTTCGTCCGGGAGGCGCCGGAGGAGCTGCTGCAGCTCGAGCACTGGGGTTGCCCGTGGAGCCGGCGGCCGGACGGCCGCGTCGCGGTCCGCGCGTTCGGCGGCATGAAGAAGATGCGCACCTGGTTCGCCGCCGACAAGACCGGCTTCCACATGCTGCACACGCTGTTCCAGACGTCGCTGAAGTTCGGCGAGGTCAAGCGGTACGACGAGGAGTTCGTGACCCGGCTGCTGGTGGACGACGGCCGGGTGCACGGCGTCGTGGCGATCGGACTGATGAGCGGGCGGATCCAGGCGGTCACCGCCAAGGCGGTCGTCCTGTGCACCGGCGGCTGCGGCAAGGTCTTCCCGTTCACCACGAACGCCAACATCAACACCGGCGACGGCATGGCCCTGGCCTATCGCGCGGGCGCGCCGCTCAAGGACATGGAGTTCGTCCAGTACCACCCGACCGGTCTGCCCTTCACGGGCATCCTCATCACCGAGGCGGCCCGCGCCGAGGGCGGCTGGCTGCTCAACAAGGACGGCTACCGCTACCTGCAGGACTACGACCTGGGCACGCCGACCTACGCGCCCCAGCTCCGGAGCATGGAGCTCGGCCCCCGCGACCGCCTGTCGCAGGCGTTCGTGCACGAGATGGAGAAGGGCCGGACCGTGGAGTCGCCCTACGGGGACGTCGTCCACCTCGACCTGCGCCACCTCGGCGAGAAGCTGATCGACACGAAGCTCCCCTTCGTGCGCGAGCTGTGCCTGAAGTACGAGCGGATCGACCCCGTGCACGAGCTGATCCCCGTCCGCCCGGTGGTGCACTACATGATGGGCGGGGTCTCCACCGACATGGACGGCGCGACCGGGCTCGGCGGGCTCTACGCCGCGGGCGAGACGGCGTGCGTGAGCATCAACGGCGCCAACCGGCTCGGCTCCAACTCGCTGCCCGAGTGCCTGGTGTTCGGGGCCCGGGCCGGGCGGGCGGCGGCCGAGTACGCCTCCGCCGCGGGGACGACGCCGTCCGTCATCGAGGCGCAGGCCGACGACGAGGTCCGCCGCCTGGAGCACGACCTGCTGGGCAAGGGACCCGGCACCGAGAGCATCGCCGCCATCCGCGACGACATGCAGGCCACGATGGAGGAGGCCGCCGGCATCTTCCGGACCGGACCGGAGATGGCCAAGGGCGCGGACACCCTGGCCGAACTGCAGGAGCGCGTCGCGAACGTCGGCCTGGCGGACACCAGCCGCTCGTTCAACACCGAGCTCCTGGCCGCCCTGGAGCTGGCCAACATGCTCGACATCAGCGAGTGCATCCTCACGGCCGGGATGCAGCGGGAGGAGTCCCGGGGCGCGCACCAGCGCACCGACTTCCCCACCCGCGACGACGAACGCTTCCTGACCCACCTGCTCGTGTACCGCAATCCCGACGGGACGTCGCGGGTCGAACGGGCGCCAGTGACCATCACCCGGTGGGCTCCGGGTGAACGGATCTACGGCAGGTAGCGATGGCGGACAGCATCCAGCTCAGGGTGTCCCGGTACCGACCCGACACCGACTCCGAGCCGCACTGGCAGGAGTACGAGGTCCCGATGCGGAAGGAGTGGACGGTCCTCGACGGCCTCAACCACGTCAAGAACGAGGTCGACACCACCCTGTCGTTCCGCTGGTCGTGCCGCATGGGCATCTGCGGCAGCTGCGGCATGAACGTCGAGGGCGAACCCAAGCTGACCTGCGCCACGTTCCTCTCCGACTACGCGCCGGGCCCGGTCACGATCGAGCCCCTGGCGAATTTCCCGGTGGTGCGTGACCTGGTCGTCGACCTGTCCGACTTCATGGCGAAGCTGCCGCGGGTCAAGCCCTGGATCATCCGCCCGGACGACGACCCGCACCGGAACGTCGAGCCCGACGTGGAGTACCTCCAGACGCCCGAGGAGCTGGACGCCTACCGGCAGTTCAGCATGTGCATCAACTGCATGCTCTGCTACTCCGCCTGCCCGGTCTACGGCCTCGACCCCGAGTTCATCGGACCGGCCGCGATCGCGCTCGCCGAGCGGTACGACCTCGACTCGCGCGATCACGGCGGGCGGCAGCGTCTCGACGTCCTCATCGAGCACGAGGGCGTCTGGGGCTGCACCTTCGTCGGCGAGTGCACGCGGGTGTGCCCGAAGCACGTGGATCCCGCCTCCGCCATCCAGCGGTACAAGCTGAAGACGGCGCTGCAGACGGTGAAGGCCTTCCTGCTCCCGCGGGGCGCGCGATGACTCCCTCCGGGGGCACGCCGGCCCCTCTGCGCCTGTACCGGCCGCGCATCTCGACCTGGTGGTGGACCCGGAAGCGCACCTACTTCGTCTTCGTGATGCGCGAGATCAGCAGCGTCTTCATCGCCTGGTTCGTGGTGTACCTGCTGCTGCTCCTCTACGCCGTCGGTCAGGGCGAGGCGCAGTACCGGCGCTTCCTCGACTGGGCGTCCGCGCCGTGGGTCATCGCGTTGAACCTGCTGGCGCTGGTCTTCGTGCTGCTGCACACGGTGACCTGGTTCGCCCTCACCCCGCAGGCGATGGAGGTCCGGCTGGACGGCCGGAAGGTGCCGGACTTCCACATCCTCGCCGGGCAGTACACCGGCCTGGTGGTGGTCTCCCTGTTCGTGCTCTGGCTGGTGACCCGATGAGCCGGCGGCGCGTCGAACCGCTCGTGTGGCTGATGTTCAGCGCCGGCGGCGTGCTGGCCGCGGTGGCCCTGCCGATCATGGTGCTTCTGTTCGGGCTGCTGGTCCCGCTGGGCTGGCTCGATCTCGACTACGCCCACCTGCGCGCCGTCGTCGGTCACCCGCTGACCTTCATCGCCCTGCTCGTCGCGTTCGTGCTGGCGCTCGTGCACAGCGCCCACCGCTTCCGGTACACGCTGTACGACGGGCTGCAGATCAAGAAGAAGCGGACCGTCGCGGTGCTGTGCTACGGCGCCGCCGTGGTGGGCTCGGTCGCCGCGGTGGCCGTGCTCTGGTCCGCCGCCTAGATCAGCGCGCCGCGCTCCTCGGTGCAGGGGGTCACGGCGGCCCGTCCGGTCCGTCGCTCGGCGCAGGCGGTGGGACGACGTCGCCCGATGCCCCGATGACCGGGTCGGCATCCACGACCGGCGGGAGGACGGTGACGGTGTCCTCGCCAGCAGGTCGTCCCACATCGCTGGTGGCCCCGGACGTGCGCTGGGACATCGCGCCGATGCGGGCCTGCAGCGCGGCCGGGGCGGCATCCTTCACCTTGTCCAGTGCCTGTTGGACCTCCGGCCGTTCCGCGAAGCTCGAGGCGGCGCGCTTGATCTGCTCGAACCTCGCCCGCCCCGCGCGGGCACCGACGACGTATCCCACGCCGAAGCCCAATCCCAACGACAACCTGCCCATGAGCTTCTTCCTGCCCTTCCGTAGTCGTTTGCCCGTCTCGGAGACGACCTCGGGAACCGTTTCGACGGCGCCGCCGAGCCTGATCGCGCTCGCGGCATGCAGGGCGGACGCCGCTCCAGCGCGCGTCCCGCGCCAGACGAGCCCCCCGATGGCCGCGACCAGGGGCGCCGCCGCGGCGACCATCTCCCTCGTCCGCGCCGTCGCCTCCACCGATGCGGCGCGGGCACTGCTCGCGGCGGCGGCAGCGACCCGTCCGGCCGCCGCGGCACCGTCGCGGGCGCGTCGGACGGTCAGTCCCGGCTGCGGCTGGGACCGCCGCCGGCGCAGGCGCAGTACCCCGGCGACGAGGACCCCCACGCCGGCGAGGACCGCGAGAACCGCTGCCACGCCCGGACCCCGTCGAGCGACATCCGCCCTGTCGGGCTGGTCGGCGACCGCCTCGGGTGTGCCGACGGGAGCATCGGGCGGCGGGACATCGGTCGGCAGCACGGTCTCCGATGCGGCCCGCGAGTACTCGATCCCGTAGTGGCGGTAGAGCGCCGCTTCCTCGCCCTGGGACAGGTGCTGGGTGTCACCCGCGGGTCGCGGCGCGTCGCCGACCTTGCTGCGGCTGACCGCGACCTGCACGTGTTCGCCCGCCTCGGTCGCGTCGACGAGCGGGACGATCACCGTCGCCTCGTCGACTTCGGCGTAGAGCCACTCCGGCAGTCCCGTGCCGTCGTCGGTCAGCACGGCGGTGCACACGCCGATCTCGGCGCCGTCGCGGTCGATCACCGTTCTGCCGACCCAGGTCCGCAGGATGCCTCGATCGGGCAATGCCATGGCCGCCTCCCCACCTCGGGCGGCCGGCGAAGCGGGGCGCTGCGCGGGCGGCCCGTCGATCGCGCCGTCCCCGCGCTACCCGCCAATGCCGTCCGCCAACCGGTGCGGCGAGGCGGGCTCAGGCCCCGAGCTGCTCGAGCCGGATGGCCACGCGCAGCCGGGCCGCCAGGACGTCCGGCCGCCCCGACTGCACGTAGCGCCCCAACGACGCGTGCGCGCGCTGGAGTTCGGCGACGCTCATCGGCTCGCTGCTGCTGACCCGCCGGATGATGTCGTCCGGTTCCGTCATGGCCTGGGGGCTGAACCGGCAATGGGCGCCCTGGCATCCGGTGCCCCTCGAGCGTGTCCCGCGATGCGGGTGACGGCAGAGCTGTTGTCCATGCTGGGCGGCTCCCGTGTCCGAACTGTCATCCCCTCTTCGGCCACGGGGGCGCCCCCGGATGCGGTCAGCGAGCGGCGTCCGCGATGACACCCGCCGAGCAGGCGCTGGTGGTGCGCGAGCACCCGATGAGCCCAGGCTTGCCCGGTGGCCGCTCCCTACGACCCGTTCGCGGCCGGTCCGTGCCGGGTCGACGTGCAGTCCTCCGACCTGGTCGATCGCGTCCGCGGCCGCCGGCTCCCGTGTGATGTGTGGCGGCCGGTCGGATCGGCACGCCCACCCCTCGTGCTGGTCTCACACCTGAGCGGCGGGGATCGGCACTCGACGACGTACCTGTGCGAGCACCTCGCCGCCCACGGCTACGCCGTCGCCGCGCTGGATCACAGCGAGGTCGTCGTCCCGGAGCTCAGGGCACCGCACGGTGAGACAGCGGAGGCCGCAGCCCGCCGCATCGAGGCGGTCGTCGCGAGCCGCGTGCCGGACCTGCGCCTGGCACTCGACCGGCTGTCGGAGGGAAGCCGAGCCGCCGTGGTCGGGCACAGCTTCGGCGGCTGGACGGCGCTGGCCGCGCCCGAGGTCGAGCCGCGCGTGCGGGCCGTGGTGAGCCTGGCGCCGGCGGGCAGCTCGCATCCCCGGCCGGGCGTCCTGCCCGTGACGCTCTCCTTCGCCTGGGGGCGGCCCGTGCCCACGCTGGTCCTCACCGGCGACCAGGACGTCCTGACGCCCCTGGACGGCGTCGCCGAACTGTTCCGACGCTGTCCGCCGCCCAAGCGGATGTTCGTCCTGCGGCGGGCCGATCACCTGCACTTCCTCGATGACGCGGCGAGCGCGCACGAGGCCCTGCGGGCGAGTTCGCTGCCCGGTGAGGCCGCGTGGATCCCCGGCGCTCTGCGGCCGTTCGCCGAGCTGTGCACGGCGGAGGCGGCGCACACCTTCGCCGGCGCGTTGACCCTCGCCCACCTCGACGCCGTCCTCCGCGACGATGCCGCCGCGGGCGACTGGCTGGCCCGCGACGCCGTTCCCGCTCTGGCGCGCCGGGGCGTGGACGCGTACGAGGCCCCGGGCGACGACGCAGGCTGAACCGGACCGATGAAGGGCCGAAGCGCCCTGTGGGAGGCCGTCCGGGATGCGCTTGGGTGGAGGCGGAAGGGAGCGGATCAGCGGGGGCCGCCGCCGCACGTGGGAACGCATCCACGACGACCACGAGGGGTCGAACGATGGCAACCACCCTGCCCGCCTTCACGCCGCTCGAAGACAGCCTCTTCGTGACGCTCTGCTGCCGCGCGCTCGACAACCGCTCCCCGCATCCGGTCCTCGGCGACGCCATGGCCGACCAGATCGTCCGCACGCTGGGCTACGACTACGGCCACCTGCACATCGACACGAACCTGCGGCTGAACGCGGCCCTCCGGGCGAAGAAGATGGACGAGGTCGTGTCGGCGTTCCTCGCCCGGCACCCGGACGCGGTGGGGCTCGACCTGGGCGCGGGCCTGGACACCCGGGCGATCCGCCTCGACCCGCCGTCCACCGTCGACTGGTATGACGTCGACCTCCCGGCGGTGATCGAGGCGCGGGCGGGCCTGATCCCGGATCGGCCGAACACGCACACCATCGGCGCCGACGTCACGACCGCGGAGTGGCTGGACGCCGTCCCGACCGATCGCCCGGCCGTGATCGTCGCCGACGGCCTGATCGGCTTCCTCACCCAGGACGACGTGACCTCCCTGCTCGACCGGCTGATCGGCCACTTCCCCAGCGGTGAGATGGTCTTCAACTCCTACGCGAAGTTCGCGATCTGGGCGACCAAGCACACTCCCGGCACCAAGGGCGTCTCCGGCCTGCTCAAGTTCCCGGGCGTCGACGACCCCCGCGTCTTCGAGCGCTGGAACCCCCGACTGCACCTGGTGCGGGAGATCCTGCTCAGCCGCGAACCCGAGATCGCCCGGTTCCCGCCGGTGCTGCGGCTGTACTACCGGCTGTCGTCGCACAGCACGGCCTGGTCCCGCAAGGGCACGATCGTCCTGCACTACCGCTTCTAGGGCCCCGATGGGCGATGCGGCGGCGACCGCGGCCCAGCGAGTGGCCGAGGTCCGCGACGAGCCTGCGGCGCGCTACGCGTTGGCGGCGCGCTTCTACCGGGACGCCGCGGGTCCACGACGGCGGTACGCCCCGGCCGAGCTCAGCTTCCTGCGGTGGGCGCTCGCCAGGGGAGTGCTCGCGCCGCCGGACGCCGAGCAGCCCGGCAGCCCGTGGTGGCGGGCGGTCAACGAGCGGCTGCTGCGGGACAAGGTGGAGGCCGATCTGCTGGCCGCCGGCGCGCACGGTCAGCCCCGCGCAGCCAGCGTCGAGCTGTGGCTGCGGTTCCTCCGCGAGCCCGCGCCGGCGGCCTGGTACCGCGCCCACAACGCCAGCATCGTGGCCGCCTACCTGGAGCACGAGCGGCTGACGGCGGACGAACTGCCCGTGGAGCGGTTCATGATGAACGTCGCGCTGCTGCGGGTGCTCTACACCCACGCGCTGGTCGCCCGTCCGCGGCTCGCTCTCGGCCCGCTGCGCCCCCTCGGCCCGGTGCTCGCCGACCCGCGGGGACCGGCGGTCCGGCTCTTCCTCGACCTCCGCCGCTCCTTCCCGAGCCACTATCCGCTGCGGATGCCGCTGACGGAGGCGATCGCCCGGGAGCAGCCGCTCGCCCGCGCGCTGGACTACGGGGTGATCGCGCCCCGGCTCCCGGACCTGTACGCGTTCTCCGCCGCCGCTCTGGGGGAACCGCGCCTGACCGGCCTGCTGGACGACGGCGCGCCTGCCTACGCGTGGCCGCACGCGGACCGGTTCCTGTGGACCGCCGGCAACACCGGCCGCCACCTGCGCGCGCTCGCCGTCCTGACCGGGGTGGGACCGGGCTACGACCGGCAGTTCGGCTGAGCCGCCTCACGACTCGACGGCGAAGAGCTCCCACTCCTCCGGCACGCCCTTCAGGGCGTGCGGCCCGCGCTCGGCGAGGTGCAGCCCCGACCCGGCCAGGATGTCCCGCACCGTCCGGGAGACGAGGATCTCGCCGGCGCCGGCCGCCTGCATGACGCGGGCGGCGATGTGGACGGCGATGCCTCCGACGTGGGAACCGCGCACCTCCACCTCGCCGGTGTGCGCGCCGGTCCGGATCTCCAGGCCGAGGCGGCCGAGGTCCTCCCGCAGCGCGAGCACCGCGCGGACCGCGCGCCCGGGGCCGTCGAAGGTCGCCAGGACGCCGTCCCCCGTCGTCTCGACCAGCCGGCCGCCGAAGGCCGCCACCACCCGCCGCGCCGTCTCGTCGTGCTGGTCGAGCAGCTGCCGCCAGCGCGCGTCACCGAGGGCGTCGGCGAGCCGGGTGGATCCGACGATGTCGGTGAAGACGATGGTCCGGAGCGCTCGCTCCGGCGCGGTGCTGCGCAGCGCGCCGGTGAGGAACTCCTCGATGGCGTCGACCGCCAGCTCCGGGTGCTCCCAGGCCAGCGGACCGTCGCGCCCGGGCAGCTCCACGAAGATCGCGCCCTCGACGAGCTCGGCGAGGTAGCGGCCGTGCTCGATGCGGTACATCGCGTAGTCGCGGCGGTGCAGCACCAGCGTGGGCACGTGCACGCTGCGCAGCGCCGGGCGGGCGTCGGCGTCGAGCATCGCCGTCAGGTAGGCGCGGACCGCGCCGGGACTGGCGATGCTGCGGGTGTAGCGCGCGAACCACCGGCGGAAGTGCTCGTCGGAGGCGTGGCTGGGCACCTGCAGGTGCACCTGGTCCTCGGTGCCCCACGTCTCCACCACCTGGTCCACGACGGCGGCCGCGCGCTCCGGTGTCGTGCCGATGGGGTAGTCGTCGGCAGCCAGAACCCGCGCGGCGGTGTTGGCGAGGATCAGCGCGCTCGTCCGGGAGGGGTGCGTGGCCGCGAACAACGCGGCCATCGGGCCTGCGTCCCACACTCCCATGACCGCCGCGCGCCGGGCGCCGACGGCGTCCATGACCGCGAGGACCTCCTCCAGGTACGACTCCCACGGCGGCAGGGCCCGCAGCGGCAGCGGATCCGAGACGCCGGAGCCGCGGCGGTCGAACCGGATGAGCCGGCAGAACCGGCTCATCCGGTGGTACATGGCGACCAGCTCCGGGTCGTCCCAGTCCAGGTCGATGCTGCTGAACGTCCCGGACGACAGGACGAGGTCGGGCGGCCCGCTGCCGACGACCTGGTAGGCGATGCGCTCGTCGCCGAGCCGCGCGTACCGCGTCTCGGGTTCCGGCGGGGCGCTCACGGGACGCGCAGCGCCGTCACTCCCGCTCGAGGACGTGCAACCGGCGGACGGTGAGCTCGTCGATCTCCAGCCGGTCCACCTTCATCTGCCCGATCGCCAGCTTCCGGATCACCAGGCGCCAGATCGCCACGGCGGCGAAGGCCGATGCCGCGGAGGCCCACGCGAGCACGGCCGCGAAGGCGACGCTGCGGGCCCCGGTCGCCGACGCTCCCACCGCGGTGGCCCCGGTCGCGGTCGACCTGACGGCTGCTGTCCTCATGGCGTCCTCCCGATCGCGGCGGCTCGGCTGAGAGGCGGTCCATGATGCCGCGCCGTCCGGTGCGGAAGGGCCGGCCCCGCAGCCGGTCAGTCGCGCGGCGGTGCGGGTCGCTGCACGGTGTAGTCGAGTTCTTCGAGCAGCGCGGCGGCGGCCTCCGGATCCTCGCGCACGGCCCGGCGCAGCGCCGGCGTCCCCGGTCCGGACTTCGCCCGCCGGCCCCGGCGGTCGCGCAGGGGCACCGGCCACAGCGCCTGGACCGAGGCGTTGAGGTGCGCGCCGAGGATGATCGAGAACCCGATGAAGAACGTGGCCAGCAGGAAGGCGATCGGCGCACCGAGCGCGCCGTACGTGTAGCCGGTGTCGGAGATCCAGTCCAGGTAGAGCCGCAGACCGGTGGTTCCCGCGAAGAAGACCAGCGCGGCCAGCAAGGCGCCGGGCAGGCCGCGGTACCAGGGCGGCTTGAGCGGCAGCGCCACCTTGTACAGCGTCGTCAGCGCCACGAGCAGGACGACGCCGGTCAGCGGGGAGTAGAGCGCGGTCGTGACCGCCTTGACCGTGGGCTCCCACGAGTCCGGCAGCACCGGCAGCAGCCGCTCGGGGCCGAGGGTCAGCAGCGGGATGGCGATGATGCCGGTCAGCAGGCTGACCAGGTACATGACCGCCGCCAGGACGCGCTGCCACAGGAGGTTGCGGATCTCGTACTGGCCCCACGCCCGCGTGATGGCATCGACGAACGCGGCCATCGCCGAGGACCCGAACCAGAACGAGAGCACGAACCCCACCGAGACCACACCCGCCTGGGTCGTGTTCAGGATGTCCGCGACCGTGGGGACGACGATCTCGTCCAGGGCCTCCTCGCTGAAGAAGCCGCCGGTGAGCTGGATGATCCACCGCTGCACCGCGGCCACGGTGTCGGGACCGAACACCTGCCCGACGAAGCCCAGCGTGCCGAACAGCCCCAGCAGCAGCGGGGGCACCGAGAGGGTCTGCCAGAACGCCGCGGACGCCGACTCGCTGAAGATGTCGTCGTTCCAGGCGTTGCCCAGGGTCCGCCGGAGCAGCCGCCGGGCGGCGCTGCGCCGCGACACCCGCGCCGGGACGGCCGGGGCCGCTGCCGCGACCGAGGTCCCCACGCCGGTCGCCGTCGGCTCGCTGCGCATCTCCGGCACCGGGACAGCATGCTCTGTGCCGGGCCGGAGCAGCCCGTCGGGCGCGATGCGGCCGAACGGTTCGCTGATCGCCCGGCGCACCGGACGGGCTCGGTCGCGGCGGGAACCGGCCATCCGCCGACGCCGGCGAGGGCGCGCCCCGATGCCGCCTCCGGTGCCGGGGGTTGCGGATCGGGCGGCGCGTCGTGCGCCTCGGGAGCAGCGGTCACCCGTCGCGGTCACCCGTCGCAGTCACCCGGCGTCCGGTCGTCCCTCCGGCGGGGCCGGCAGCGCCGCCGCGGAGGCGACGACGTGGTCGACCAGTCCGTACGCACGGGCCTCCTCCGCGGTGAACCAGCGGTCCCGGTCGGAGTCCCGCTCGATCTGCTCCACGGTCTGCCCCGAGTGGAGCGCCTGCAGCTCGTTGACCTCACGCTTGAGCCGTCCGAACAGCTCGGCCTGGATCGCGATGTCCGACTGCGTGCCGCCGACCCCGGCCGAGGGCTGGTGCATCATCACGCGCGTGTGCGGCAGGGCGTAGCGCTTGCCCGGCGTCCCGGCCGTGAGCAGGAACTGGCCCATCGACGCCGCCAGCCCCATGCCGTACGTGGCGACGTCGCAGTCGACGAAGCGCATGGTGTCGAAGATGGCCAAGCCCGCGCTGACCGAGCCGCCCGGAGAATTGATGTACAGGTGGATGTCGCGCTTCGGATCCTCGGCCGAGAGGAGCAGCATCTGCGCGGCGAACTGATTGGCGATCTCGTCGTCCACCTCGCGGCCGAGAAAGATGATCCGCTCGCGGAGCAGCCGGTCGAAGATCGCGTCGTGCAGGCTCGCCGATCGTCCTACCTTCAGCATTCGTACACCATCGCCGCTCGTCGACGCAGGAGCGGGCATGGGCGGAACCTCCGGATCGGTGACTGTGCCGATGGGTCGGAGTCTGCTCCGAATGGCCGTGCGACATGCCCATATCACACCTTTTCCGCTGACCGCTGAATTGTTGCGCCGTCCGCGAAAAGGGATTGCCGGAACATTCCTTCTGTGTGCGCGTAAGAGTCAGTACGGTCGGCCCGCGACCAGGGTCCCCGGCAGAGTCGTGAGTTCAGCGAACCGCCGCACTACGGTTCGGCGGTGAGTTCCTCGCTGACGGTTCGCCCGGCCCGGGTCGAGGACGTCGCGCAGATGGCGCGCGTGAACGTCCGGTGCTGGCAGGAGACCTATCGAGGGCTCGTGCCGGATGCAGTCCTCGACGACCCGGGCTTCCCGGCTGCTCGGGAGCGGTTCTGGACCGCCGCGCTGACCGACGAGCGCCATCGCGCCAACCGCGTGGCTGTCGGCGAGCGGGACGGCGAGTTGGTCGGGATCGCCATGTCGGGCCCGCCGCTGGACGCCGCGGCGGCGTGGGCGAGGCAGCTGTACGTGCTCTACGTCATCGCAGCCGACCACGGCACGGGTGCGGGGCGGGCGCTGCTGGAGGCGGTCGTCGATCCCGGTGAGTCGGCGGCGTTGTGGGTGGCCGACCCCAACCCTCGCGCACAGGCGTTCTACCGCAAGCACGGCTTCGTCGCCGACGGGACCGCCCAGGTCGAGGACGGGGTGCGGGAGATCCGCATGGTCCGCGGCATGCAGCACGGTCGGTAGTCGAGCGCGGCTGCTCAACCCACCAGCCCGGCGGCGACCAGGACGGCGGTCAGCTCGTCCACACCCGTCGCCCGCTCCGCCCGGAGGCCCGCAGCGCGGGCACCGTCGACGTTCTTCCCCGAGTCGTCGACGAACAGCACCTCGCCGGGGCCGACGGCCCATTGCTCGATCGCGCGCAGGTACGCAGCGGCGTCGGGCTTGGCGACGCCGAGGGCGCCGGCGAACGCGACCGGGTCCAGGCGCGCGAACAGGTCGGGAAAGCGGCGGGGGAGCAGCGTCGCCAGCAGCGCGTCGTTGTTGGTCAGCAGGCCCCGGGGCAGCGCCGGGTCGAGGCGCTCGAGCAGGGCGACGGCACCGGGGTAGGGGCTGAACGCGGAGGTCCACAGCTCGTCGAGGTCGGCGCCGTCCGGCAGGCCGAGCCGGTCGACGAGCTCCGCCCGGAACTCCTCCGCGCCCAGCTGCCCCGCGTCGGCGGCCGCCACCAGCCCGCTGTCGTAGAGCCGGGCCGCGACCTCGTCGGACGTCAGACCGGCCGCGGTGGCCAGCCGGTCGAGGCGGGTCTCCCGGTCGAAGTCGGCCAGCACCCCGGCCAGGTCGAGGAGCAGCGCTCGTGGCGGCGTCCCCATGCCGCGCCGGTACCGCCGTGTCCGTTGGGGGAAACCCGGGGCTCCGAGCGGCCTATCGTGGGCCGGGGGGCGCGATGACCGAGATCAGTCTCGACGACGGGTACACGGTTCCGGGTCGCCACTGGCACCGGCTGGACGACGGGCGCGTGCAGTGCGACGTCTGCCCGCGGGAGTGCCGCCTGCACGAGGGGCAGCGCGGGCTGTGCTTCGTCCGCGGCCGCGCGGGCGACCAGGTGGTGCTGACCTCCTACGGGCGGTCCAGCGGCTTCTGCGTCGACCCGATCGAGAAGAAGCCGCTCAACCACTTCCTGCCCGGCAGCGCGGTGCTGTCGTTCGGCACCGCCGGCTGCAACCTGGCCTGCCGGTTCTGCCAGAACTGGGACATCTCCAAGTCCCGCGAGATCGACCGGCTGGCCGACGCGGCGGGCCCGGACGACATCGCCGAGGCCGCCGAGAGGCTCGGCTGCCGCAGCGTCGCCATGACCTACAACGACCCGACGATCTTCCTCGAGTACGCGGTGGACGTCGCCGACGCCTGCCGGGCCCGGGGCATCAGGTCGGTCCTCGTCACCGCCGGCTACATCGGCGACGCCGCGCGGCGGGAGCTGTACGCGCACGTCGACGCCGCGAACGTCGACCTCAAGGCGTTCACCGAGGACTTCTACCGCCGCGTCTCCGCCGGCCACCTGCAGCCGGTGCTCGACACCCTGGTCTACCTGCGGCACGAGACCGACGTGTGGTTCGAGATCACCACGCTGCTCATCCCGGGGCACAACGACTCCGACCAGGAGATCGATGCCGAGTGCGCCTGGATCGCGGCGAACCTCGGCCTCGACGTGCCGCTGCACTTCACCGCCTTCCACCCGGACTTCAAGATGCGCGACGTCCCGCCGACCCCGCCGTCGACGCTGACCCGGGCCCGCCGGATCGCGCTGCGCCACGGCCTGCGCTTCGTCTACACCGGCAACGTCCACGACGCCGACGGCGGACGGACCACCTGCCCCGGCTGCGGGCAGGCCGTGGTCGAGCGCGACTGGTACGTCATCGGCGGCTACCGGCTCACCGACGACGGGCGCTGCACGGCCTGCGGCACCGCCGTCCCAGGCCGGTTCGACGGGCCGGTCGGCCGGTGGGGAGCCCGGCGGCTGCCGGTGTCCCTCGCCCGCAGCTGACCGATGCGCGTCCGACCGGCCGCGGTCGCCGGCCGGTTCTACCCCGCCGACCCGGACGCCCTTGCCGCCCTCGTCGACGAGCTGCTGGGCGACGTGCCGGCCGAGGAACCCCGAGCCCGCCCGGTCGCGGTCGTCGCCCCGCACGCCGGCTTCCAGTACTCCGGGGCAGTGGCGGCGCACGCCTACGCGCAGCTCGTCCCGTGGCGCGAGGAGATCACCCGCGTCGTCGTCCTCGGGCCGGCGCACTTCGTGCCGCTGGACGGGATGGCCGTTCCCGGCGTCGACGCCTTCGCCACCCCGCTGGGGCCGGTCGGGATCGACGACGACGCGAGGACCGTCGCCGCCGGATCCCCCGATGTCGCGGTGGACGACGCCCCGCACGCGCCCGAGCACTCCCTGGAGACCCAGCTGCCGTTCCTGCAGCGCAGCCTGACCCCGGATGTCCGCGTGCTCCCCGTCGTGGTCGGCCGCACGCCGCCGTCCGCGGTGTCGGACCTGCTGGCCCGCCTGCTGGAGCCCGGTGCGGTCGCCGTCGTCTCCACCGACCTCAGCCACTACCTCGACCAGCGGACCGCCCGGGAACGGGACGACCGCACCGCCGCCGCCGTCTTCGCCCGGGACGCGTCCGCGCTCCGGCCGGACGACGCGTGCGGTTACTGGCCGCTGTGCGGCCTGCTGCACCTCGCCGCGGAGCGCGATCTCGCCGTCGAACTGCTGCGGCTGGCCACCTCCGCCGACGTCGGCGCGGATCCCCGCCGGGTCGTCGGCTACGGGGCCTTCCTGATCCAGCGGGGTCTTTCCGCTCGACCGTGAGACCACAGCCAGCGAGGGAGTTGCGCAGCGTAGGCACACGTGTGGCAATGAGATATGAGTCGGTCAGGGCTCCAAAAGAGGGCGCAGCCGTGTCATCATGCCGGCGAGCAGGGCATGAGGGGGGAGCAATGTCCGACTGGCTCATCGACGAAACGGAGACCTTGTCCCGCGTTCAGGAGCAGTTCGAGATCTCGACGACCGCGGGCTTCGAAGGCGTCAGCGCGACGCCGATCTCCGTGACCATTCGAGATGTCACCATTCACGACACCCGGCGGCTCTTCGGAGCCGCGGACATCCGCCTCGACGCGATCTGCGTAACGGTCCCATCGGATGGTGTGCCGGACCTCTATTCGCCCACCACGTTCCGCTTCTCTGGCGTGCGGGACCACGAGCAGCTGCCGATCGACAAAGAGGCGAAGGGCATGCTGCTCTACTCCGGATACCCTGCCTATTTCCTCGACGTCACCATCGCTGCCTCCAGAGCGGCCGATGACCAGCCGGATCTCGCCGAACTGCTGGCGAAGGAGTCGGCGGAGATCTCCGGAGCGCTCGGAGACGTGAGCAAGCTCGCCTTCGGAGTTCCCGCCGTCGGTGTGGTGACGGCTGCCGCCGCCGCGGCGGCACGCCTGAGCGGCGTCGTCTTCCGGTTGTTGTCGCAGGCCACGGGACGAGCCATCGGGCTCTACCGGGCAACTTGGTTCCAGAACCGCGACGACTTCGGTCTCGGTGTGCACCCCTCCGACGGCGAGCGGTTCCGGAAGGACGACCTGGAATTCAGGTATGAGATCTTCCGCGACGAGAAGAAGACGTAGTCGCGAGCTCCACTTCGAGTGCCATGAATACGCCGGCGAACCGACAGATGCTCCTCTTCGAGTCGAGGCGCGCGGCCCTGCTGGAACGCATGGTGGCCGCGCAGGAGCTCGTTCGCGGGAAGGCTCGAGGGGCTGATGAGTCAGCCGCGGTCGTCCGGCGCCTGACCGGATGGTTCGACAAGCGCGTCAGCGACGTTCTCCGGGCCGTGCCAGCGTTCGACGACTCTCTGCAGGTCACTGCGGAGAACCAGGCGGAATGGCAGGAGGCCTGGGCAGACCTCTTCGACGCGGAAACCCTTGGCCGGGAAGCGGTGGAGGATGCCCTGGAGGTCGTGGCCGGTGCCTGCCTCCGGGGGACGTCGGTCGACGCCGGCATGGGCAAGGTCGCGGACGCCCTCCTCGCCCGGCTGGCCGGTGCCCTCGACCTGCCGTTCGATCGTCTCGTCCTCGTCGCCACCGGCGAGCACACGCGCAAGGGCGCATGGGTCGTCTACGTCCGGTATCCCCTCGATGCCTGGTCGCTGCCCATCGCTGTCCACGAACTGGGTCACGTCGCTGTCGATAGGTTGGAGGATTCCCGGGGCGAGCGGAGCCTGCGCGCCTTCGCCGAGCAGGTGGCTGGGAAGAGGAAGCCCGGCTGGCTGAACTTTTCCAAGGTGCAGGAACTCCTGGCCGACGGCCTGGCCACCCTGCTCCTGGGTCCCGCCTACACCGCGGCGCTGGTCTGGCGAGCATCGCCGAGAGTCCGGCGCTCGGTCGAGTCCAACCACCCCGCGTGGAGCTTCCGCGTCGGCCTCTCCCTCGACCTTCTGGAAAGCCTTCAGCGAACAGGGGAGGTTCCCCAGGACGTCGTCGCCTGGCTCGAGCAGGCGTGGGCGGCCGAGGGTGGTGCGGTGGACGCCGGTGCGGAATGGGTCGAGTTCCTGTCGGAAGTCCGCCAGGAGCTCGAGGCGGCGGTGGTGCCCCGCAACCGCTTCTCGGTATGGCGCGCCGCCCTCGCAGCGGCCACTGAGCTGGAAGAGGGGAGGCAACCGGTGGCCGGAGACCTGGTGGCTCTGCTGAACGCGGCCTGGCTCATCCGGATGCGCCACGACTGGCGCGAGGAACCCGCTGCTGCCGGCCGAATCGCCGCGGCGTTGAGGGGGGCGGTGGCGTGAACCCTGCAGAGATGGCGGACGTCTCGGGGACGTCGGCAGTCTCGGAGATGCCGGACATCCTGAACCAGCGCGTGGCCTCGCTGGTTCGGGGCCTGACCCACGTGGCCGAACTGTCGATGGTTCTCGCCGAGAGTGCCAAGAGGATCAAGGAGTTGTCCCGTGCTTCCGCCATGGCCAAAACGGAGCTCGAGCTCCTCGTCACGCAGGCCGAATCGCTGGTGGACCTGCTCGGGAAGGCCCTCTCGGACGAAGGCGCGGGAGGAGACGGTGAGGACAGTTTCGAAGAACTGGATGCGCAGAAGCTCTACCTCGTGATCAAGAAGGTCGCCGGCCCGGCAGCCACCCTGAAGGACGACCTGACGAAGGCGGCTGAGCAACTGTCCAGGATCGCCGGGTCCGCGAGGGTGAGCGAACAACAGCTCGTGGCCTTCGACCCGGACCTCGCCGGTCAGGTCAAGAAGGTGGCCGACCACTGGAGGTCCAAGCTCGACGACGTCGGGCGGACGGCTCGCCGCGGCGAGGTCGCGCAGGCATGGGCGGCGATAGGGGACGACGTCGTTCCAGCAACGCAGCGAGTCCTCGCTCAGTACGTGGATCTCCTCGGGGGAATCTCCATCCGCGAGCGGGGCGTCTCGATGACGGGACAGCGGATCGATGATCTCTGTGACATCTCCTACGCCCTTGCCTCCGGGGAGTTGTCCAAGTCCTTGTCGTCCGGTGGCAGGTACTCACTCATGATCCCGGCCCGGGAAGCCGCGCTACGTTTCGTCGATCTGCCGGTGCTGACCCTCGGCGTCGGGCAGTGGTCACTGTGGGGCCTGCCCCTCGTCGCGCACGAATTCGGCCGGCTGGCCGCGGGCGAGCAGATCGCTGCCTGGATCAGGGCGCACGCCGCCTCTGCACGTGGTGATCGCGCTCTGTTCGGAGCGGTGGGGCTGGAGACGCTCGCCGCTGACGTCATAGCGACGTGGGCGCTCGGGCCGGCCTATGTAGCAGCATTGCTCTACCTGGAACTCGATCCGCGCGGCAAGCCGATCGGAAGAGGCAGACTCACAGACGCCGACCGTGCTTGCATCGCGCGCTGCGCCCTCGTCGATCAACCTCGTGGGTCGCTACTCGGATACGACTTTCCGGCGAAGGTCGTCGATCCCCTCTTCGCGCGGTGGCGAGCCGCCGAAAAGCAGGCGCGCGCACCCAAGATCGATGAGAGCAGAAGCTCCCGTCTCGCGGAGATCGCCGCGGGGTTGCCCGTGGAGATCGGCCTCGACAGTCCCTTTTCCTTGGGCGACTGGGGCAAAGCCATCGATCTGGCGCTGCTGTCCGACGTCGAGGCGGCCAAGGAGTTCGTGAAGAGCCCGGAGGTGGGTCTTCGTCACGTGCTCAATGCGGCGTGGTGGGCTCGTCTCGGACTCGGCCGAGACGTTGTGGCGACCGAGGAATGGGCGGGTGAGCTGGCGAACCTCCGCATGCGCATGTCGACGGGGAAGCCGCCGCGTGCGGGATCGGTGTCCAAGCCCAGCATGGGGAGCGTGGCCAAGGGGTCGAGCGGTGGGTGAGCGTCGTGATTAGCAACTGGTTGATGCCCGGCGTCGTATCCACGCGACCGCAGGCCGACGTCACGCGAGTTGCCTCCCTCCTCGCGGAGGGATGGAGGGCCGCGGTCTCCGGCGACAACGAGCACGCTGTGCGTCTTTTCGCCGCGGCGGCCAAGGCGGCCGACGGATTCTCCGATGCCCTGGCCGGTCAGGTAGTCCTGGCCTCGGCCGCCGGAGGCCGCGCGTGGTGCACCGGGAGGTCCACGGACTGGGACGATGCCGACAAGCGGCTGGGGGAATGCCCCATCGAGAGCCTGGACGCACAGTCGGTCGCCGTCCTCGCGCTCCGCAGGGACGACCCCTCCTCGATGCTCGCCATATTGGCGGGCCGGCGAGCCGTTCTCGACCCGTGGGCTGCGGCCGCGGTGGCGATGCTGCGCATCGCGGGAAAGGACCACCGGACTGCGGTCGACCTCCTGGCGGAGGCGGCGTCCCGCCGGCCCTCGGACGCACATCTCCAGGCGTCCTGCGCGCGGTTGCTGGAGCAGGCGGACGCCGATGGCACGGCCCTGCGCGAACGCGCCGGTCATGCCTTCCTCGCGCTGGGCCAGGCGGATCTGGCGGTGGACCAGCTCGAGCAGGTGATCACCACGCATCCCGAACGTGCCGGCGCGAGGCTCGTGCTCGCTGAGGCTTTGCGGTTGTCCGGCCGTCTCGCTGCTGCGGCCGAGGAGGCGGACCGGGTCGCGCGCGCACCGATGGACGCAACGCAAACGGGCACCTCGGTGGCAGCCCTTCGGGTGGAGACCCTGGCATACGCGCAACTCGGCGACGCGCGACGAGCGAGAAGGCTGCTCCACCAACTCGTCGACGCGAACCCTGGGGCGGTCGGCACGTCCCCCGGCGTCATCGACGACTTGCTCGAAGCAGCCGTCCGCGAGAGCGAGGGGGATCTCGAGGGGGCTGTGGACTACTTGTCCCCTGTCGGGGCCAGGGCGCCGAACGACATCCAGGTCGCCGATGAGCTCTCTCGCCTGCTGTTGCGGCTGCACAGAGCGAGCGAGGTGAAGGAGGTCCTGGATCGAGCGATCGCTGCCGGAGTCCGGCACCCGGTGCTCTTCGCCCGCCGCGCGGCTGTCGGTGACAAGCGAGCCGCGCGGGCGGATCTCCTGCGAGCTCAAGCGCTGGACCGAACGCCCACGTCCGCGTGGCTTCGCTACGCCGACGAGCTTCGACTCGCCGGGCGTGTCGACAACGCCATCGACGTCCTGCGACTGGTCCACGAGGCAACGGAGGACGACTCTGACGTGCTGGCGAGTCTGGCCGACCTGCTCCGGGACGCGGGTCGGCCGGAGGAAGTCGTCGAGCTTCTCGGTCCGGCGGTCCAGTCGCGCGATGCCGATCCGGAGCTGCTCTCACGACTGGCCGAGTCCCTGCTTCGGCTCAATCGGCACGAGGACTCCCTGTCCGTCACCGAGCGTGCACTGGAGCTCCGACCGGGGGAGCCGTCGCTCCTGGTCGTCCGAGGCCTGGATCTCGCGGCGCTCGGTCGATTCCCCGAGGCAGTGCAGGCTCTCGAGCCGGCCGTCGACGCCGGCTACCGACATCCCCTCGTCGTGGCGTCCTTGGCCGAGGCGTACGAACGAACCGATCGATCCGGGGAGGCCGACGCACTCCTGGCGTCGGTTGCCATCGAGGAGGACGTCGTCCTGCCGCTCGTCAGCGAGCTCGTGGACCGGCGGCTCGACCGGCTGGCGACGGGCCTGGCCACCCGAGCGCTCGTCTCTCCGAGGGCTCAGAAGAGGTTGCGAGGAAGCCTGCTCCTCGAGCTTGGGCGTCTGCACCTCTACGCCGGCGATGCGGACGACGCGGTCACGGCGTTGACCCAGGCACGGGACGCTCTCGGGCCGAACGCCGAGGTGGATCTGCTTCTCGCCACCGCACTCGGTCCGGAGAACCGTGAGCGGGCGCTGGCGCTGCTGGAGCAGTCAGCAGACGAGCTCGGGTCGCCAGAACTGTCCGTCCGCCGCGCCGACGTGCTCGTCGACCTGGGGGAATCAGGCCGGGCACGCCAGCAGCTGGATGCCGCCCTGTCGGCATGGCCTCGCCATCCCAGGCTGCTCTTCCGGCGGGCGCAGCTCCTCCTCGACCTGGGTGACGCCGACGGGGCCGAACGCTCCTTGTCCGCCATCGGTCCGGAGGCGGCACCCGGACTCCCCGTCGACGAGCTCCGTGCCGAGGTGCTGCAGAAGAGGGGCGATTTCCGGGGGGCGGCTCAGCTGTGGACCGAGATCCGGGAGAGCAATCCCACGGACCCCAGACTTCGGGAGCGGCTGACCTGGGCAACGCTCGCCGCGGGCGACGCGCAAGGCGCCCTCGAGCTGGTCGAGCAGGCTCGAGGTGCCGGGGAGGACAGCGCGTCGATGCTCGAGGCCGAAGGCTATGCATTGGCGATGTTGGGTCGACTCAACCCCGCGCGGCAGGTGCTGGAGCGAGTGGTGGGGACCGATGAGTCGGCCATGCAGGCCCGCGCCATGCTGACCGAGGTCTATTGGCAGCTGGGGATGTCGCAGGAGGCTCTCCGCCACCTTGCCGTGCTGGGACGTCAATCCGAGCGGTCGGTGGTTCTCGAGTACATCCGGCTGGCTCGCCTCCTCGGGCGCCGGTCCGAGGCCCTGGCCAAGGCGAACGCGTACGTCACGGACTACCCGGGCGACGCAGAGGGCTGGTCGCAGCTGGGCTGGACCCAGCTCGAATCCAAGGACACGGACGGCGCCATCGCGAGCCTGACCCGAGCTGTCGATCTGGAGCCGGGCAACGTGGAGCTCCTGCACGGGCTGGGGCGGGCGCAGCTGGAGTGCGGGAACGCGTACGAAGCCGTTGCCGTCCTCGAGCGCGCCACCAGCCGATCCGGCTCGTCGGACACGCCCGCGCCGTCCGGCGGACCGGACGCGGAACTGCTGATGGACCTGGCGGAGGCCTACGACCTCCTCGACGAGCCTGACCAGGCACTCGAGCGGCTTCAGAAGCTCTGGCAGGAGCGGTCGGATCAGCCAGGCCTGCTTCTCGACGTCGGCCAACGCCTCGTCCAGCTCGATGCCCCCGACGAGGCGTGGACGATCGCACGGCTCCTCTTGTCGGACTCGCCCACTCCGGAGGGGCTCACGCTGGCCGGGGTACTGCTCAATGACGCCGGCTTCTTCACCACCAGCCACCGTGCCCTCAATCAGGCCGTCATCCGATCGCCGGCCGATCCCCGTCCCCTCCAGCCACTCATCTGGGCGCTGCGCCACGAGCCGAACGCCGGGCCCGCCTACGCGGAGACGGTGGAGCGGGTGCTGCGCGAGCAGGGGCCGAGCAGCTGGCTGTACCGGCGGCTCGGCGAGGCGCGGCTCGCGCTCGATGACCCGCACGGCGCCGTCGAGGCCTTCGGGCAGGGGCTCTCGCTGGCCGGGGCATCGCTGCTCGACGAAGGAGTCTGCCAGTTCCAGCTCGGGAACTTCGAGGCAGCGGTCGACCGCCTGCTCCGGCTCACCGTCCCCCGCCGATCCGGGTCCGAGGGTTTCGATCTCGCGTTGGCGCTGCTCGCCCTGAACCGGGAAGAGTTCGCCTTGGCGGAGTACGAGCGCGCGATAATGCGCAACGAGCGTTCCTGGCGCCCGCACGGACGGCGGGGATATCTGGCCGTGGCCAGTTGGGAGCTGGACGCCGCGGAGCGCCGATGGAGCCTGCCGGAGAAGGGCGTGGCCCTGGCCCGCCGACGTCTGGACGCCGCGCTGACGGCCGAGGAATCGAGCCAAGTCTGGCCGGCCGTCTCCTGGGTCGAGTCGGCACTCGACGCGACGGAGAAGGAGTCCCCGCCGGTCAGCTCATGACGTGAGCATCTTCAGCGCCCGCTGCGGATCTGTTGTCCGCGGTCAGCGGGCCGGGTGCTGCATGATCCCGCGGGGCCGGGCGTCAGGTGGTCGCGGCACCACCGCTCGCAGTCGGCCAGCAGGTTGCCGGTCGAGAGCGGGCGGGGCGGCCGGCCCCGGAGGGGGCGGGCCGGCGCGACGACGCGCGGGTCGGCGGCCCTGGCTGCCGCCAGGACGTGCTGGACGCTGTGCCGGGCCACGCGGAGAGCTCCCTGTCGTCGACTGCCGAACGTTCCCACCCCCGTCGCGCCACCCGCAACGGCGGACCCGAACAGCGGGACGAACGGGCACCGGCATGCCCGGCGCCGCTCGTGGGGAGGTGAAGGAGGTGCACGGCCCTCGGGGCCGGCGGTGCACCGACTCTAGGGTGACCGCCGCCCGACCCCGCGCACCCGGGCGACGTGGCGTCGGCCACGCGGTCGCCTCACCAGTACCCCTTCGTCCCATCCAGCTGCTCGCGCAGGAGATCCAGGTGCCCGACGTGCCGGGCGGTCTCCTCGAGCATGTGGTGCAGCATCCAGCGCAGCGTTTCGGCGCCGTACTCGGGATGCCGCCCGACGTCGTCGAACGACGCGGCGGCGATCGTCTCGTTCGACGCCGCGCACTGGGCGGCGTACTCGTCCAGCAGCCGGGACAGCGGGACGTCGTCGACCATGAAGTCGGCGTCGTCGACGTCCCCGAACTGCGGGTTCTCCTCCTCGCCGCGCCCCAGGAAGACCACCTCGAACCAGCAGTGCTCGACCCAGCGCAGGTGCGACACCAGGCCGGCCACGGTCATCAGGGGAGAGCTCGGCAGCAGCGCCCGGTGCGCGTCCTCCTCGGCGAGCCCCTCGCACTTGTAGGGCACCAGGGATCGCTGCATGTCCAGCCACCCGATCAGCTGGGTCCGTTCGTCGGCGATCCGGGGCGGGCGCTCACGGGGCAGGGTCACGCGGCGGACCGTAGTGCCGCAACGGCGCTGCGGCGCACCGTTTTGCGCGGGCGCGGACGGCGGTACGTTCGGCCGGTACCGCCTCGTTCCGTAGGGGGAGTCATGGACGCCGCAGCCGTCCGAGCCGCCCTGCAGCACTACATCGACCGGAGCACCGCCGGCGACGAGGACGGCGCGCACGAGATCTACGCCCCCGACGCCGTTCTCGAGTTCCCGCAGTCGGGGGAGCGGTTCGAGGGCGTCCCCAACTTCAAGGAGTGGCGCCGGCAGTACCCCGCCCCGTCGGTCGACCTCGAGCTCCGCCGGGTCCGCGGCTCCGGCGACGTCTGGGTCGCGGAGTTCGGCGTCCGCTATGGCGACGGGCCGTGGGGTTTCGGCGTCGACATCCTGGAGTTCCGCGGTGCGCTGGTCTCCCGCGAGTCCATCTACTGGACCGAGGCCTGGGATGCCCCCGAGTGGCGGGCGCGCTGGCGGGCGCCCGGGACGGCGGACGAGCCCGCCGCCGGGGCGGCCGCGGGCACCCTGGACGCCGACGCCGTCCGCGCGACGATGCAGCACCACTTCGACCTCGCCGCCATCGACATGGCCAAGGCGCACGAGGTCTACACCGACGACGCCGTGCTCGAGTTCCCGCAGTCCGGGGAGCGGTTCGCCGGCGTCGAGAACTTCCGCGAGTGGCGGGCGCAGTTCCCGGCGAAGGTCGACTTCGTCATCGACCGGGTCCGCGGCGGTGGCGCCGTGTGGGTCATCGAGCTCCGCCTCCGCTACGACGGCGGCCCGTGGAAGTACGGCGTCGACATCGCCGAGTTCCGCGGCGGCAAGGTCGCCCGGGAGACCGACTACTCCATGGAGCCCTGGGAGGCGCCCGAGTGGCGGGCCGCCTGGCGGGCCGCTCCTGCCGGGCAGGAAGCGGCGCCGTGAACCGGCGGGAACCGGGGCGACGCGCGCTGGCCCGCATCGAGAAGCTGGTGGCCGCCCGGGCCGCCGTCCGGCGCCGGCTCGACCGGGAGATCGGCAGGTCCGTCGCGCGAGCCCGGGCGGACGGCGCCTCGTGGTGGCGGATCGGGCGCGCGCTCAGGGGTCGATGAGGACCGCCTCGGGCTAGGCTCCGCGCCACCCGCGGGGGTACCGGAAGGGGAGCCCGCATGGACGCCGGCGTCGACACCCTGCAGAAGGCGCTGCAGATCAACCTCGACCTGCGCTGGTACGGCACGATCGCCGAGATCGGGGCGGGGCAGGAGGTCGCGCGCTGGTTCTTCCGTGCCGGCGGCGCGGCGGGCACGGTCGCCAAGACGATGTCGGCCTACGACATGGCCGTCAGCGACGCCGTCTACGGCAAGGCCGACCGCTACGTCTCCAAGGGCCGGCTGCAGGCGATGCTCGACCACGAGTTCGAGCTCAACCTGGAGCGGCTGAGCGACCAGCGCGGCGACGACACCTCCTTCTTCGCGTTCGCCGACACGGTGGTCGCCCGCAGCTATCGCGGGGGCAACGAGTGCCACGGCTGGATCGGTGTGAAGTTCCAGTCCCACCCGCGGGACGAACCGAGCCAGATCGTCCTGCACGTGCGGATGCTCGACGACGACGCGGGGCAGCAGCAGGAGGCCCTCGGCGTCGTCGGGATCAACCTGCTGCACGGCGCCTTCTTCCAGCACCACGAGCCCGACCGCGTCGTCGAGAGCCTGCTCGACCAGCTGACCACCGGCCGCATCGAGATCGACCTGATCGAGATGCGCGGCATCGAGTTCCGCGCGGTCGACAACCGGGTGCTCGCGCTCAAGCTGGTCCAGCTCGGCCTCAGCGGCGCGGCGATGTTCGCGCCGGACCGTCAGGTGCTCCAGCCCAGCGAGGTGCTGCGCAAGAAGGCGATCCTGGTCGAGCGCGGCAGTTTCCGGCCGCCGACCGTCGTCAACATCGACATGCTCGAGGCGGCCAGGGAGAAGTTCGAGGCCGATCCCGCCGTCGCAGGCCGCGACATCCTGATGCTCACCGAGCTGACCATGGCCAACCTGCGAGCCGAGGGCGAGGTCTCGCGGAAGGACTTCCTGGCCCGCGCCGACCTGCTCTCCGCGTGCGGCCTGACCGTGCTGATCAGCGACTTCCTCGCCTACCACCGGCTCGCCGCCTACCTCGCCCTGCGCACCGACGGCCGGATCGGGATGGTCATGGGTGTCCCGAGCCTGCTCGGCCTGTTCGACGAGTCGCGCCACGCCGACCTGCCCGGCGGCATCCTGGAGAGCTTCGGCCGGCTGTTCAAGAACGACCTGCGGCTGTTCGTCTACCCGATGCTCCGGGACGGCTCCGTCGTCACCGTGGACACCGTCGAGGTCGCCGAGGACCTGCGGCCGCTGTTCGACTACCTCTACCGCCGCGGCAGCTTCGTCTGCCTGGACAACTACAAGCCCGACTACCTGCCCATCCTCAGCCGGGACGTGCTCCGGCGGATCCCCACCGAGGACACCGGCTGGGAGTCGCAGGTGCCGACCGAGGTGGCCGAGCTGATCAAGAAGCGGGGCTTCTTCGGATACCCGCGCGACCGCGGCCTGCCGTCGGCCTGATCGCCGCCGGAACCGTCATCCCTCGAGCGGAGAGGACCTCATGGGGCCCGGGGACGACGCCCGTCGGCAGCGGCGTCTCCGGCTGTGGCTGGCGGGCGCGGGCCTCGGTGTCCTCCTGCCCTTCGCCGCCGTACCCCTGCTGAGAGGCGGGGTCGACGAGGCGCGGGAGGCCGAGCCCGCCGCTCGCTCGGAGGAGGTCGCCCGCACCGTCGCGCCGCGCGAGCTCGTCGACCAGCCGACACGGGGCTCGCTGGCCGGCGACGGGCAGTGGCTGGCCGGCGTGGCCGCGCTGAGCTGGGCGTGGCGCGACCCCGCCGGCGCGCGGCCGGTGAGCGAGCCGGTGGACCCACCGGCCGGCACCCGCACGGTCGCCTTCGCGGGCGACGTCCCCGGGGGACGGGTGGCACTGGTGCTCGCGCGCCCCGAGGGCGCGGTGGTGTTCCACGCCTGGTTCACCGGCCCCGAGAACGCCGATCCGGGCCGGATGCGGCTCGCCGCGAGGCCGGCGGAGGTGGGGCCGCACGACCCCCTGGCGCTGTGGGACGTCCCCGCCCGGGCGGACAGCACCGTGGTCACGGTGGTGTCCTTCCCCGGAGACCGGATCGAGGTCGTGACCGGGCGGACCGTCACGGCGTCCGGCCAGACCCAGGAGCGATGGGCGCACGTCCCGAGCGACGACGGCGCGGGCGCGGTGCGCGTCGACCCGCTGGCGAGCCGGCTCGGGACGCCACCGGTGCGCATCCTGCGCCAGGGTGGGGGCGTCGCTCCGTTCTACCCGGAGCTCACCGACCGCTCGGACGGCGACGGGCGGCCCTTCCCGGTGGAGCCGGCAGATCCCCGCGGGCTCCGCGGTTCGGTCCCGGAGGGGCAGCTCGACTTCGCCGTCGGCGTCCTGGCCGCGCAGTACGGCGCGAACGCCGACGACATCGCCCTGACCCTCCTCCTGAGCACCCCGGGCGCGCTGCTCGTGGGCGGGACGTTCCCCTCGGGCGCCACCACGGCCTACGTCGCGACCTACCGGACGGACCCGCGGTCCACCTCGGGGCGGCCGACCTACTGCACGCTGGTCCGGCCTGCGCCGGCCGGGACCGCGGTGCTCGACCGGGTGTTCGCCCTGCGCCTGTCCCGTTCCCTCGTCGTGAGCGGACCCAGCGCCGGGGCCCGGGCCGAGGTGCTCCTCCTGGACGGCGCGCTCGCCGCCACGGTCCCGCTCGTCGACGGCGCCGGCATCGCGCCGCTGCCGCCCCGCGGCGCGGAGAGCGTGCGGATCCTCGACGGCTCCGGCGTCCCGCTGGTGACCGCGCCGATCAGCGGGCCCGCGGGGTGACACCGCTGCTAGCGGATCGGGCCCCGCCAGCTGTGGTCGCGGAAGTCCTCGGCGGCGGGATCGGCCAGCCCGAGGTCGCCGCGGCGGTCGGCCGCGGCGCCCGTCCCGGAGTGCACCCACCGCGGGCGGCCCCGGCCGGCCGGCCGGCGGCGCGCGACGGGCCGGCCGACGATCGGACGCCGTGTGCAGGCACGGATGTGCACCGGCGTCCTCCTTGGAAAAGTGTTGCGGCGCGGCCTCCTGCCAGCGCCCAACGATGATGCGGGACGGTCCCCCGCCGGGGGCCGGGGCACACGGCCACGATCTGACGAAGAGCCCCGGATGCCTTCTCGCGGGTCTCGGGTTGAGTCCGGCCGCTGCCTGCCGACATCGGCCGGACACGCCGTCGTCCTCGCAGCCCGGGTCGTGAGATCTCGATCGCCATGTCAGGGTGGAGGACACCGACATCACGGGGGAGAAGGCGGAGCAGGTGATGTCGACCGACGAACGACCATGCGGACAGCAGACCTGCGGGCCTGCCGGGGACGGCGCCCGCGATCATCCGGGGCTCGCCCCGCACGCCCTCGTCCGCGCGCGCAGCGCGGCCCGCTGACCGCCGTCCGGAGGAGCTCTACCGCGTGGACATCGCTGCGATGCGGGCCAACTTCGCCAAGGCCGCGGCCGCCGGTGACGAGGCCCCGCTGTACTTCTACTCCCACCTGTTCCTGACCCATCCCGAGACCCGGCGGCTGTTCCCGGTCTCGATGGCGCACCAGCGCGACCGGCTGTTCCAGGCCCTGGGGGACGTCGTCAACTATCTCGACGACCTCGACAGCGTCATCCCGGTCCTCCAGGCGCTCGGCCGCGACCACCGCAAGTTCGGCACGGTCGCCGAGCACTACCCGCCGGTCGGCGAGAGCCTGCTGGCCACGCTCCGGCACTTCGACGACGAGTGGAACCCGCAGCTCGCCCAGGACTGGACGGCGGCCTACCAGCTGGTCGCCAAGGTCATGATCGACGCGGCACTGGCCGCCGAGGACCAGCCGGCGTGGTGGGACGCCGAGATCGTCGCGCACGAGCGCCGGACGTTCGACATCGCCGTCCTCCGGCTGCGGCCGGAGAAGGAGCTGCCCTACGCGGCCGGGCAGTCGATCTCCATCGAGACCGAGCTGCGGCCGAAGCTCTGGCGCTACTACTCGCCGGCCAATGCGCCGCGCCAGGACGGGCACATCGAGCTCCACGTCAAGGCCCGGGACGGCGGCCCGGTCAGCTCGGCCCTCGTGCGGCAGGCCGGGGTGGGGGACTGGGTGCGCCTCGGCCCGCCCCTGGGCCACCTCGCCCTCGACGCCGAGGCCGACCGCGACCTGCTGCTCGTCGCCGGCGGCATGGGCCTCGCGCCGCTCAAGGCACTGGTCGACCAGGTCGCCCGCTACGGCCCGGCCCGGCGGGTGGACCTGTTCGTCGGCGCCCGCATCGAGGACCAGCTCTACGACCGGCCCGAGCTCGACCGCCTGGTGCAGGAGTACCCGTGGTTGTCCGTCACCTACGCTGTCTCCGATGACAAGGAGTCACCGCTCGAACACGGAGACATCGGGGACGTCGTCCTCCGGCACGGCCCGTGGCTGAGCCGGGACGTGTACGTCGCCGGGCCGGCGCCCATGGTCGAGGACACCGAGTCCCGGCTCGTGGCGTCCGGCCTGAAACGGGAGCGCATCCGCGCCGAGGTGTTCGCCGCCAGCCGACAGGGACCCAACGTTGAGGGGGACGTGACCGAATGACCACGAACGAGCGCGGGTCCGGAGAGCGGGGACGCCGGCTGTCCCCGAACGACCTGCACAGCGTGCAGTTCTCCCGCGGCACCATGCTGCGCCCCGGCTACAACGAGGAGGAGGTCGACCGCTTCCTCAACCGGGTCGCGCAGGAGGTGAGCCAGCTGCACGCCGAGAAGGCCGACCTGCGCTCGCAGGTGCGTGCGCTGCAGGACCAGGTCGAGGAGGCCGTGACCCACGAGGCCCCGAGCGACCAGGCCGTGAAGCTGCTCGCCACGGCCCAGCAGACGGCCGACCAGTACGTCTCAGAGGCGGAGGACTTCAGCCGGCAGATGACCGCCGACGCCCGGGCGCGCTACGAGGAGTCGCTCCGGACGGCGCGGGAGAGCGCCGGCGCGATCATCCAGGCCGCGCACGAGCAGGCCGCCCGCATGGTCGGCACCGGCACGCCGGCCGCCGAGGAGCCGGCCGCTCCCCAGCGCAGCGCCACCACCGAGGAGCTCGAGGAGCAGGTCGCCTACCTCAAGGCGTTCGCGCAGGCCTGCCGCACGCAGCTGCGCGCGTACCTGGAGGCGCTGCTCACCGACGTGGAGTCCGAGTGGGGCCGCGCGGAGCCCTCGGCCCTGCCGCAGGCACCTCTCCGGACGCCGGCGCAGCGGGGGGCCCCCGCCACGGAGCGGGCCGCGGCGGCGCAGGGCAACGTCGCCCGGGAGATGCCGATGTCCGACAGCACGTCCGAGCACCCGATCGTGACCGCCGAGGTGGTCGAGCAGCGGGGCTGACCGGGGTCACTCCGGGTCGTTCCCGGCGTCGTCCCCCACCCGGAAGGGCTCGGTGACCCCGGCGTAGGCGAGGTGGGCCACCAGTCCGTCGCTGGCGTGCTCGAGGTTGTGGCAGTGGTCGGCCCAGATGCCGGGATTGTCCGCGACGAACGCGATCTCGTAGGTCTCGCCGTCGAGGACGTTGAGCGAGTCGACCTCCCACGGGCTGCCCGTGGACGGGACGCCGTCGCGGGACAGCACGAACGCGTGGTGCCCGTGCAGGTGCATCGGGTGGACGTCGCCGCTGTCGTTGCGGATGGTCATCCGCACGACGTCGCCCTCCTCGACGTGGAACATCGGGACGTCCGGGTAGAGGCCGCCGTTGATGGTCCACCAGAACCCCGGCCGGCCGTCGATCAGGCCGATCCGGCGGCCGATGTCGTAGCGGAAGTGCCGGTCCGGGTGCTCGGCGTCGAAGGGCAGCGCCGCCGGGCTGCCGTACGCCAGCAGGTCGACCTGGCGGGACGGCGCCGTGCGCGCCTCGACCGCCGTACCCGGCGGGCCGAGCACCAGCGCGGCGCCGCCGCCGACGTCGACCCGGGCGGGCGCGGTGACCAGCAGATCGGTCCGCCCGCCGGCGGTGACCACCACGCCCTCGTCGATGAGGTCCGTGGGCCCGGCCAGGTCGGACCCGTCGACGGCCAGCACCCGGAACGGCGAGCCGCTGACCCACGCCCGCAGCGGACCGAAGTCGGTGTTGACCAGGCGCACCCGCACGCGGGTTCCCGCGTCGGCGGCGACCTCCGTCGTCCCGGTGCTCCCGCTCAGCGTGCGCCGGCCGCTGTAGGTGTGCACCGGGGCGACGACGTCGGTCTCCGCCACGCCGTTCGGGGGCAGGACGACCAGCGTGCCGAACAGCCCCCCGCGCACCTGCTCGTGCGAGACCTGGTGCGAGTGGTACCAGTACGTGCCGGCGTCCTCGGCGACGAACCGGTAGACGTGGCTGTCCCCGGGGGCCACGGCGTCCTGGGTGACCCCCGCGACGCCGTCCTCCGCGTTGGGGACGTCGACCCCGTGCCAGTGCAGCGTGACGCCGTCCGGCACGTCGACGTTGACCAGCGTGACCTCGACCAGGTCGCCCTGGGTGACCTCGAGCGCCGGCCCCGGCGACGTGCCGCCCAGCGTGTAGCCCTGCACCACCTCGCCGCTGGCCAGCCGCACCGGTCCCCGGCGTGCCTCGAGCTCGACGGCGAGGGCCGGCTGCCCCGTCTCCGGACCGGTCAGGTCCGCGACGCTGCGGCCGGCGCCGTGGGCGTGCGCGGGCCCGCCGCCGGAGTCGACGTAGCCCATGTCCATGACCGAGTAGGTCGAGGGCACCAGGCTTGCCATCCAGTACCAGCCCAGCGCGCCCAGGACGAGGACGCCGACGGCCAGCGGCACGTACAGCCGCCAGCGGCGGCGGGGCCGGTCAGACAGGGAGCGACGTCCCGGCCGCGGACCGGTCCACCGCGGGGGCCGGGGTGCGGGCCAGCATCGCCGCCCGGCCGGCGGTCCCGAGGATGACCAGCGCGTTGAGCCCGTGCAGTGCGCCGATCGCCGGAGCGCTGAACGCGACGATGGCCAGCACGACCTGGACGAGGATCGCGACGAACACGATGGCGCCCCACGTGCGCCCGCGAGGCACGGCGCGGCCGGCCACCAGCGCCACGATCAGGAAGATGAGGCCGAGGGCGGGCATGACGTACAGGCCGACGATCCCGTGCAGCGCGTGCCCGCCGTTGCCCTCGTAGTTCTCGTCGATGACCAGGCCGGAGTCCAGGTCGCTGATCGCGGTGAACCAGCCGAACGCGATGGCTGCGGCCTGCACCACGACCCCCAGCGCGATCAGCCCGGCCATCACTCGATAGGTCTGCCTCACCGTGTTCCCCTCTCGGTATCCGACCCCCGCGGACGCGGGCAGGTCTACTCCTCCCCAGAGCGGCGAGGAAGGGGATTAGTACACGCGTCGGCGAGGACGTCCGGCTCAGGCCTCGGGCTGGTCGACGCAGAGGATGTTGCCCTCGCTGTCCTTGAACCAGGCCGCCCTGCCCATGCCCGGCAGGGACGCGATCTCGCCGTCCCAGGAGACACCCGGCATGCCCTCGTAGACCTCGAACGCCACGCCCTTGGCCTTGAGGTCGCGAACCTCGGCCTCGATGTCGGCCACGTGCCACTGGGCGATGGTGTGGCCGGCCTGCCCGGCGTAGGCGGTCTGGTAGAGGTTGAACCGGGTGCCGCCCCCGGTCTCGTAGGTCAGCTGGACGCCGCCGAACTCGTGGACCGGGGTGAGGCCCAGCTTGTCCGCGTAGAACTCCCGCGCCCGCCCGAGGTCCGCCGCGGGGATGTTCGCCTCGACCCGGCTGTCGCTCAACATGGGGTGCTCCCGAGTGCTCGTGTGGGCTCGCCCCCCGCAGCGATGCGCGCGGACGCTAGCCCCGCCCGGGACCGGCGGGCAAGGAGAACGTCGACGTCCGGTCGGGACGACGCCAGGATGGGCGGACCTGCCCGCGACGAGCCCTGGGAGCGCACCGTGACCGACTACGCCGGAGGGCCGCCCGCGGCCGCGATGGTCGTGCCGAACTTCCTCATCAGCCAGCGGATCACGGTGATGGTCAACCGGTACGAGATCCGGGCTGCCAACCCCGACGGCAGCGAGGGGCAGCTCCTCGCGTTCGCCGAGCAGAAGCGGATGAAGCTCAAGGAGCAGGTCGACTTCTACGCCGACGAGGCGAAGACCCGCCGGGTGTTCTCCTTCAAGGCCCGGCAGGTGCTCGACGTCCACGCCGAGCACGACGTCTACGACGAGAACGGCGTCGTCCTGGGCAGCTTCAGCAAGCAGTTCGGCGCGAGCCTCCTGCGCTCGACCTGGAACCTCAGCGTGCCCGGCCTGCAGGCCGTCGGGCGGGAGCGCCGTCCGGCGATCGCGATCCTGCGGCGGATCTGGGACTTCATCCCCTACCTCGGCGACATCTGGGTGCCGTTCGTCTTCCACTTCGACTTCGTCGACACCGCCACCGGCCGGGTCGTGCTGGTCAGCGAGCGGCGCAAGGCCATCCGGGACCGCTACACGGTGACGGTCCCGGATCCCCGGCTCGACTTCCGCGTCGCGGCCGCGATGGCCGTCGCTCTGGATGCGCTGCAGAGCCGCTGAGTGACCGTCGGCAACGGGCGTCGACCACCCGGCTGTTGCCCTCCCCAACTTTCGGGTGTGCCATCCCCCTGTTGACGGGCTGCCCCCCGACACGCCCGGACGGAACCCTTTCCCTCGACACGTACGGGGCGAGTTGGAAAGGGGAGCCCGGTGAGCTCCGACACCATGGACCGCGGGCCGGCCACCACGCAGGCCGCTGCCGTCACCACGCACGAGGCGACGCCGAGCGCGCACGAGGTCTCGCGGCGGATGTTCCTCCGGGTCGGTGCGACCGGCGCCGCGGCCGTCGGCCTCTACGCCGCCGGGAACGCCCTGCTGCCGAGCCTCGGCCAGCGTGGCCTGCTCTCTCCGGACGGCGTGTTCGGCGCGGCCTCGATCGCCATCGCCGACGGCGTCTACACCGAGGTGTGGCCGACCAGCCCGCTGATCCTGGAGCCGTTCAAGGACGAGCTGCCGATCCCCAAGGCGCTCGCCCCGAGCGCCGACTACAAGTCCTGGGCGAAGCCTCCGGGCCCGGGCCAGGGGCAGCAGAACTCCCTGGGCAACGAGCAGCACCAGATCTGGCCCACCGATCCCCGGGTCGGCTCCCCGGATCCCATCGTCTACAAGATCGACATCAAGGTCGCCGGCCACTCCTTCACCTCGTCGAAGGTGCTGCCGATCACCAACCTGGGTCAGCCGACGAACGCGTTCGACGAGACCGGCAACCCGGTTCCCGTGGACCCGGCTGCCGGGTACGAGCTGCCGAAGAGCTGCATCTACGGCTTCAACGGCACGTTCCCCGGGCCGATGATCAACGCCGAGTACGGCAAGCCCGTGCTCGTCCGGTTCAACAACATGCTGGACGGGAACCCGGAGAACTACGACCGGCAGGACTTCGGCACGCACGACTACTCGTTCCTGACCCACCTGCACAACGGGCACACCGCGCCGGAGAGCGACGGCAACCCGCACTACACGATGCGGTTCGGGCCGAAGTACGAGGGCTACCGGCCGGGGGAGTGGTGCGACAACCTGTACCTGAACTGGCCTGCCGGCGGGGACGACCGGGAGAAGCAGAGCTTCTTCTGGTTCCACGACCACCGGATGGACCAGACCGGGTCCAACGTCTACAAGGGGATGGTCGGGCTCTACCCGATCTACGACCCGAAGCTCGACCCGGGCGACGAGACCAAGGGCCTGCGCCTGCCCGGCGTCCGCAAGAACAACTCCGACGGGTCCTTCGACGTCGAGTACGACATCCCGCTGGCCCTCTACGACTGCCGGCTCGACGACGGCGTCACCACCCACCACGACTTCCACGACAGCGAGTTCCCGGAGTCGGCGAACAAGGCGCACCCGGAGTGGTGGGGCAAGACGTTCTTCAAGCACTTCCCGAACCACGGCTTCGTGGGCGACATCTTCACCGTCAACGGCGTCGCCTACCCGACCCTCAAGGTGAAGCGGCGCAAGTACCGCTTCCGGTTCCTCGACGCCTCCATCGCCCGCATCTACACGCTGAAGCTGTTGAGCTCGACGAAGGGCCCGAAGGCCGCCAAGGACCTCGGATACACGGACGGCGAGCTGCAGGGGCAGTACCGCATCCCCGACGGCCAGCAGTGCATGAAGTTCCTGCAGATCGCCTCCGACGGTGGGCTGCTGCCCTTCGCCTTCGAGCGGGACGCCTTCGAGCTGTGGCCGGCCAAGCGCCGCGAGATGGTCATCGACTTCACCAAGTACCAGGACGGCTCGCCGACCAGCGACGGTGACGAGATCTACCTGACCAACGTCACGAAGATGGAAGACGGCCGGATGTGGAACAACACACCCCGCTTCACGCCGGACCCGCAGTACAAGGTCCCGATCCTGAAGTTCGTCATCGACGGAGCGGGGATGGCTCCCGACGACAGCGACATCGCGGAGGGCAAGAAGCTGCGCCCCCTCCCGCCGCTGCCGCCGAACTGGCAGAGCCTGATGGACAACCGGCTGATCTTCGAGGTGCAGCGCGGCAGTGCCGGCGGCGAGACCGAGTGGCTGATCAACGGCCAGGCCTTCGACCCGACGAAGCCGGCGACCAGCCTGAAGAACCCCGCGGGGCGGATGCTGCCGGCGACGCAGAAGAAGGGCAGCTTCGCCCTGTGGGAGATCCGCAACGGCGGCGGCGGCTGGGTGCACCCCTTCCACCTGCACATGGAGGAGCACCGCACGGTGATGCGCAACGGCCAGGACGTGACGGTGAACAGCCCGGGTCACCCGGACGACAAATCCCGTGAGGACCTCGTCGCCCTCGACCCGAGCGAGTCGGTGATCATCTACCGCGGCTTCCGGGACTTCGTCGGTCCGTACGTGGCCCACTGCCACAACCTGGCGCACGAGGACCACGCGATGATGTTCGGCTGGGAGATCACGCCGTGACCACGGCCACCCTGGCCCCGGCGGTCCGGCAGCGCTCGCGGGTGCTGCCGGGCCCCCGGCCCGTCCCGTGGGGGACGGTGACCGCGCTCGCGGTGCTGCTGGCCGCCGCCGACGGGTTCGTGCTCACCGCCGTGCAGGGTGCGGTCGGCGCGATCGAGCGCAGCCAGGGTCCGTTCGTCTTCTGGCTGCAGATCACCGCACTCACGCTGCCGGTCTTCTTCGCCGTCGTGCTGGGCGCGTTCACCGTCGCCCGGCGCCGGCTCGGGCCGGCGCTGCACTCGGCCCGGAAGGTGGCCGCGGCCGGGCTGCTGGTCGTCGCCGCCGCTACCCTGGTCGGCACCGCCGAGGTCGGCATCAGCGCGGCCATGGACTACCGCCTGCAGTCCGAGCTGCTGCAGGTGCAGCACGCCAACCACGCCAGCGCGAACGGCGGTGCGGTGACGCACATCGACCCCGTCCAGGCCGCACAGCAGAGCCTGGAGACCGACCTGCTCGGCGCCCGCATCGGCGCGGGGCTGGACCTGGCCGCCAACGTCGTCCTGGTCGGCTGGGTGGTGGCGCTCCGCGGCGGCCGGCTCGACGCCGCGCCCCGGCGCCGGGAAACCTGACCGACGGCACCGAGCGGGCCGGGTGGAGGTGTGCGTGACCGGCACGCCTCCACCCGGCCCGTCGGCCTGTCCTGACCGTCGCCTCCGACGACCGGCCGGCACCAGATCCCCCCTGGCCTCGCAGCAGAGCCGCTGACTCACCCTGCGCTACGGAAATCGAGTGCAGCCGCGGCCACCCGGGGTTGCCCTCCCCAACTTTCGGGTGTTGCACCCCCCTGTTGACGGGCTGCCGCCCGACACGTCCGGGCGGAACCCTTTCCTCAACACACACGGGGCGAGTTCGAAAGGGGAGCCCGGTGAGCTCCGACACCCTGAACCACGGACCGGCCACCACGCACGAGGCGACGCCGAGCGCGCACGAGGTTTCGCGGCGGATGTTCCTGCGGGTCGGGGCGACCGGCGCCGCGGCCGTCGGCCTCTACGCCGCCGGGAACGCCCTGCTGCCGAGCCTCGGCTCGCGTGGCCTGCTCTCGGCCGACGGGGTGTTCGGCGCGGCCTCGATCGCCATCGCCGACTCCGTCTACACCGAGGTGTGGCCCACCAGCCCGCTGATCCTCGAGCCGTTCAAGGACGAGCTGCCGATCCCGAAGGCGCTGGCGCCGGTCCCGAGCTCGGAGATCGCCGGCATGGCCGGCGGCGCGCCGGGCCCCGGGCCCGGCCAGCAGAGCTCGCTGAACAACGAGCGGCACCAGATCTGGAAGCCGGCCGGCTACCCGGATCCGCTGGTCTACAAGATCGACGTCCGCGTGAACACCCACTCGTTCACCACGTCGAAGGTGCTGGCCATCGGCCCGGACGGGCAGCCGACGCAGTCGTTCGACGAGGCGGGCAAGCCGGTCGCCGCGGGGACGCTGCGGGACCTGCCGCCGAGCACGATCTACGGCTTCAACGGCACGTTCCCCGGGCCGATGATCAACGCCGAGTACGGCAAGCCGGCCCTGGTCCGCTTCGCCAACCACCTGGACGAGAACCCCGACAACCTGGACCGGCAGGACTTCGGCACGCACGACTACTCGTTCCTGACCCACCTGCACAACGGGCACACCGCGCCGGAGAGCGACGGCAACCCGCACTACTCGATGCGCAACGGCCCCAAGTACGAGGGCTACCGGCCGGGCATGTGGTGCGACAACCTGTACCTGAACTGGCCGGCCGGCGGGGACGACCGGGAGAAGCAGAGCTTCTTCTGGTTCCACGACCACCGGATGGACCAGACCGGGTCCAACGTCTACAAGGGGATGGTCGGGCTCTACCCGATCTACGACCCGAAGCTGGACCCGGGCGACGAGACCAAGGGGCTGCGGCTGCCGGGCAAGCGCATCGATCGTCAGGACGGCGCGTTCGACGTCGAGTACGACATCCCGCTGGCCCTCTACGACTGCCGGCTCGACGACGGCGTCACCACCCACCACGACTTCCACGACAGCGAGTTCCCGGAGTCGGCGAACAAGGCGCACCCGGAGTGGTGGGGCAAGACGTTCTTCAAGCACTTCCCGAACCACGGCTTCGTGGGCGACATCTTCACGGTCAACGGCGTCGCCTACCCGACGCTCAAGGTGAAGCGGCGCAAGTACCGCTTCCGGTTCCTCGACGCCTCGATCGCCCGCATTTACGAGCTGCAGCTCATGACGTCGACCAAGGGCCCGGTCTCCGCCCGCGACCTCGGCATGAAGGACGCCGACCTGCAGGGGCAGTACCGCATCCCCGACGGGCAGCAGTGCATGAAGTGGCTGCAGGTCGCCTCGGACGGCGGGCTCGTGCCGTTCGCGTTCAACCGCGACTCGTTCGAGCTGTGGCCGGCCAAGCGGCGCGAGATGGTCGTGGACTTCACGCGGTACATGGACGGCTCGCCCACGAAGAAGGACGACGTCATCTACCTGACCAACGTCATGAAGATGCCCGACGGCCGGATGTGGTCGAACTCGTCCCGCTTCTCCCCGGACAAGAACTACAAGGTCCCGATGATGAAGATCGTCATCGACGACGACAAGATGGAGCCCGACTACAGCCAGGTCAAGGACGGGACGCCGCTGCGCGAGCTGCCGCCGCTGCCGAGCAACTGGAAGACCATGCTCGACAACCGGCTGGTCTTCGAGGTGCAGCGCGGCAGTGCCGGCGGGGAGACCGAGTGGCTGATCAACGGCCAGGCCTTCGACCCGACGAAGCCGGCGACCAGCCTGAAGAACCCCGCGGGGCGGATGCTGCCGGCGACGCAGAAGAAGGGCAGCTTCGCCCTGTGGGAGATCCGCAACGGCGGCGGCGGCTGGGTGCACCCCTTCCACCTGCACATGGAGGAGCACCGCACCGTGATGCGCAACGGCAAGGACGTGTCGGCGCGCAACGGCAGCCCCGGGCACCCGGACGACTACTCGCGCGAGGACCTCGTCGCCCTCGACCCGAGCGAGTCGGTGATCATCTACCGCGGATTCCGTGACTTCGTCGGCCAGTACGTGGCCCACTGCCACAACCTGGCGCACGAGGACCACGCGATGATGTTCGGCTGGGAGATCACGCCGTGACCACGGCCACCCTCACCCCGGCGGTCCGGCAGCGCTCGCGGGCGCTGCCGGCTCCCCGGCCCGTCCCCTGGGGCACGGTCACCACCCTGGCCGTGCTCCTCGCCGCCGCCGACGGGTTCGTGCTCACCGCCGTGCAAGGGGCCGTCGGCGCGATCGAGCGCAGCCAGGGCCCGTTCGTCAGCTGGCTGCAGACCACCGCGTTCACGCTGCCGATCTTCTTCGCCGTCGTGCTGGGCGCCCACACCATCGCCCGGCGGCGCTTCGGGCCGGCGCTGCACTCGCTGCGCACCGTGGTGCCGGCCGCCCTGCTGATCGCCGCGGCCGCCGCGCTGGTCGGCACCGCGGAGGTCGGCATCAGCGCGGCGATGGACTACCGGTTCCAGTCGGAGCTGCTGCAGGTGCAGCACGCCAACCACACCACCGGGGACGGCGGTGCGGTGACGCACATCGACCCCGTCCAGGCCGCACAGCAGAGCCTGGAGACCGACCTGCTCGGCGCCCGCATCGGCGCGGGGCTGGACCTGGCCGCCAACGTCGTCCTGGTCGGCTGGGTCGCGGCCCTGCGCGGCGGCCGGCTGGGCGCCGCGCCGCGGAGGCGTGACACGGCCGGCTGAACCGAACGCGGGAAGCGGATGCCTGTCCGAGGGGTTCCCCTGGAGGTACCCCCTCGGAAAGGCTCCTTCATGCGCATCCCCCTGTCCGTCCTCGACCTCGCTCCGATCGCCCGGGGCAGCACCGTGCGCGAGAGCATCGCGGCCAGCGTCGCGCTGGCGCAGCGCGCGGAGGAGACGGGGTACTCGCGGGTCTGGTACGCCGAGCACCACAACATGCCGAGCATCGCCTCCTCGGCGACCAGCGTGCTCATCGCCCACGTCGGCGCGCACACGAACACCATCCGGCTCGGCGCCGGCGGCGTCATGCTGCCCAACCACTCGCCGCTGACCATCGCCGAGCAGTTCGGCACCCTCGACGCGATGTACCCGGGCCGGATCGACCTCGGCCTCGGCCGCGCGCCGGGATCCGACCAGAACACGATGTACGCGCTGCGCCGCGACGACCGCTCGGCCGACCGCTTCCCGCAGGACGTCCTGGAGCTGCAGGCCTACCTCGCCGGCGAGACCCGCGTCCCCGGCGTCGACGCCATCCCCGGGAAGGGCTCGCGCGTCCCGCTCTACGTGCTCGGCTCGTCACTGTTCGGCGCCACCCTCGCCGCCGCCCTGGGCCTGCCGTACGCGTTCGCCTCGCACTTCGCGCCCGCGATGCTCGAGCCCGCCGTCGCCACGTACCGCCAGGAGTTCCGGCCGTCGGCGCAGCTGGACCGGCCCTACGTGATCGCCGGCGTCAACGTCCTCGCCGCCGACACGACCGAGGACGCGCAGCGGCAGCTGCAGCAGACCCGCCGGATCCGGGCGACCGGGCTGTTCGGCCGGCGCGACCACGACTACAGCGAGGAGGAGGCCGACCTGCTGCTCGGGTCACCCGCCGGCCGGCACGTCGAGAAGATGCTCACCTACAGCGCGGTCGGCACCCGCGAGGAGGTCCGGGACTACCTCGAGGGGTTCGTCAAGCAGGCCGACGCCGACGAGCTGATCGTCGCCTTCCAGTCGCCCACGACCGAGGAGCGGCTGCGCTCGGTAACGCTGACCGCCGAGGCGATGGCCGACCCCGCCTGAGCCTTCCTCCGGCAGCGGCGTCCCCGGGGGGTTCCGGATCGCGCGGAAATCACTTCCGCCCCCTGCCGGAGGGGCGGACAGTGAGGCCCCTCATCGCTGGGGGAACGAGGCGATCTGCCATGGCGCCGACCGTGCCCGCTCCCGTCGGGTGATCGGCGGGGCCGGGGGATGTGGGACGAGGCCGAGCTGGCCGAGGCCATCCGGGGACACCCGCTGGAGGCCGGTGCGGCGCTCGCGGCGGTGCAGGAGGGCGACGGCCCGCGGCTGACGGCAGACAGCCTGGCCGCCGCGGCCGACCTCCTCGGCCGTGACCCCGCGGAGCTCTGGCTCGAGCAGTTGCAGCACCGCCGCCTGGTCGACGCCTTCGCCGCGGCGCTGCAGGGGCAGGGTGTGCCGCTGACCCGGCCCGAACCGGCGGACTTCGCCGACCACGTGGACCCCGCGACGTTCACCGTGTTCAGCGCCCGCGCGCAGTCCTTCCGCTGCCGGGTCCTGGTCAACGGCAAGGTCGCCGGCAGCGGCTGCCTGATCGGGCCGAGTCTGGTGCTCACGGCCTGGCACGTCGTCGCCGTCGGCCCGCCGGGCGGACCGCAGGAGCCGGCGCCGTCCATCCGGGTGGCCCTGGCCGACTCCACCGAGCAGGACGTCATCGTCCCGCCGAGCTTCGCCTCCTTCTGCGGGGACGCCGAGTACGACGGGCGGGCGCCGCGGCGGGACGCCGACGTCGAGGGGCGCAACGACGTCGCCGTCCTTCTCATGCGCCGGCCGGCGGCCGCGCACCTGGGCTTCGCGGGGCTGCCCGCCACGGCGCCTGCGACCGCGACGCACGGCGTGCTGTTCCTGGTCCACTACCCGGAGGGCGCGGACCGCGGCTACGGCGTGGGGCAGCTGGCCAAGATCCGCAACGTTACCGCGCGCTGGCGGCACGACATCACCACGCAGGGCGGCTCGTCCGGTGGCGCCTGCTTCGACGCCACCCTGCAGCTGGCCGGCGTGCACCAGGGCAAGTGGGACGGCGGCGGACGGCTGGTCCCGCTGTCCCGGTTCCTGGCCGATCTGCGGCCGCTGGTGGCGGCCGACACCGGCCCGACGGCACTGTGGTCGCTCGACGGCACCGAGTCCGGCGCTCTCGTCCTGGGCCGCGACCTCTTCTTCGAGGCGGTCGCGGCCGCCCGCGACGCCACCGGCCGCGTCCGCGGCCTGCGGCTCAAGCGGCGCGACGTCGCAGCCGGCGGGACGACGGGGCTGGCGTTCTCCCACGACCTGCTGAGCCGGCTGCTGCACCGCCACGGCGCCGGCTCCACGCTCGTGCGGATCGGGTTCGACGAGCTGGTCACCGACCTCGTCGCGGACATCTGCCGCCGGGTCACCGCCGCGGGCCTGCCGCTGCACCCGCTGCCGGACCCGGCCGGACCCGGGCCGGTCACCCCGGAGTCCGCGGCGCGCGACCGGACGCGCCAGCTGGCCGCCGCGGTCGAGGAGGCCGCCGCGGCCGCCGGCCGCACCGTGTGGTTCTTCTTCGACAACCCCTCGGTCGCCCTGTCGGAGTCCGCCCGCCTCCTGCTCGACGGGTTCGTCGCCGCGGCGCTGCTGCAGCCGCACCTGCGCCTGGTCGTGGCCGGGTTCGAGACCGTCGCCCTGCCGGGTCAGGAGTTCGCCGCGCCGTCCGCGGCGACCGGCGCGGGTCCGCCCGGGCTCGTGGTCGAGTACCTCGGCGGGTTCCCGCGCGGCGCCGTCCTCGACTTCTTGGCCCGTGCCCACGCCGACCTCACCGGGCGGCCGGCGGACCCGGCGGTCCTCGACCAGATCGCCGACCGGGCGCTGACGCCGCTGACCTCGTTCAACGGGATCTACCGGGCCGACGACGTGGAGACCGTCGTGACGGCGCTGCGGGCGGACCTGCGTGCCTGGCGGGCCAGGCGCGGGGGCGCGGGATGACCAGCGTGGCCCCCGACCTCCAGGAGCAGGAGCTGCGTGACTACGCCGCGCTCTCGGGGGTGTTCGACCCGGGGGAGGCGCTGCGCGCGGTCCAGGGCGGCGTTCCGGACCCCGACCGCCTGGTCGAGCTCAGCGCCCATCTCGCCCGGGTGTGCGACACCCGGCAGGGCGCCTGGCTGATGCGCGGGGTCGAGCGGCGGTGGGCCCTCGCGGACGTCGAGAACCGGCGGGGCATCGCCGACGCGGTCGCCTGGCGCCGTGGCCTGGGCGCGGCGGACGGCGAGACGGGCGAGCTGCTCGACGCCCTGGTCGGCGCGGGTGAGTGCGCGCCCGCCGCGGTCCGCGGCACCGTCGCGGCGGGTGGCCCGCGGGACGCGCTCGCCCGCCTGGCGGTCGCCCTCGACCGGGCCGGCCCGCCGGCGCCGGCCGCCGGCCTGCTCGACGACGTCCGCGCGGCGCTGGCCCGGCTGGACGCCGACGAGCGCCGCAGCACCCTCCTCGCCGGGGGCGTCGTCGGCCGGGACGACGAGCTCGCCGCGATCGCGGCCTGGTTGCGCACCCCGGCGGTCGCCCCACCGGTCCGGGCGCTGTTCCTCGGCGGACCGGCGGGGCTCGGCAAGACCACGCTGCTGGAGGAGGCGGTCCGCCGGGCCCGTTCCGCGCCGCAGCGCTGGCTCGCCGTGCGGCTGGACTTCGAGCGGGCCGGCCTCGACGCGCAGGACCGGACCGGCCTGACCGTCGAGCTCGCCCGTCAGCTGGCCGCGGAGACCGGCCAGGAGACGCACGCGCTCCGCGAGGCCCGGCTGGCGGCGTCCGGGGCGCCCGCGGCCGGCCCCCTGCGCCTGAAGGGCAGGTCCCGCGAACGGCTGCCGGTCCGGCTGGGGCAGGCGATCGGGGAGCAGGTGCGCAGCGCGGGCCGGCCGGTTCTGCTCGTGCTCGACACGCTCGAGGCCCTGCGCGCCCGCGGCGAGACGCATCCGGCCCGCATCTTCGACTGGCTCGACGTCCTGGTCCGGCTCGGCCTGCACCCGGTCGCCGTCCTCGCCGCCGGCCGCGGCGACGCCCTCGACGGCGCGCCGCAGCGGATCGGCGGGCGGATCGACCTGGCCGGCCTGCCGGACGCCGGCGCCGACCAGGTGCTGGCCGCCCTCGACGTCGCTCCCGAGACCTCGGCCGCCGTCCGGACGGCGGCCGGGGGGAACCCGCTGCTGCTGCGGGTCGCTGCGACCGTGGCCCGGGAGACGGGGGCGGTGACCTCCCCGCGGCACGAGCGGTCGGAGGCCGCGCTGCTCGGCCGCTGGGCCCGGGCGTCCCTCGCCGACGAGCGGGTGCGCCGGCTGCTCCTCCCGGGCCTGGTCGTCCGCCGGTTCGACGCCGCCGTGCTCGCCGAGGTCGTCGGACCGCACGTCGGGCTGGGCCGGGTCGAGGCCGGCCGCTCCGCGGAGCTGTTCGACCAGCTGGCCGGCCAGACCTGGCTGGTCGCACCCGACCCTGTCGCCGCCGGCTTCCTCCGGTACCGGCCGGAGGTCCGGCGGCTCCTGCTCCGGCGGGTGTACGAGACGCGGCCGGCGCAGGCCGCGGCGATCGACCGGGCCGCCGCGCGCTGGTTCGCCCGGCGTCCGGAGTCCTGGGCCGCCGTCGAGGCCGCGTACCACCGCCTCCAGCTGATGCGCCGTGACCCGGCGCCGCCGGAGATCGACCGGGCGGTCCTGCGGCGGGTCGACGCGCGCAGCCTCGCCGACCTCCCGCCGGGGGCCCAGGACGTCGTGCGCCGGGCGCGCGGCGAGCGGTCGTCGCTGGCCCGCGGCGGCCCGGTGCCCGGCGGTGCGCCGGCGGCCGGGACGGCGGCGGAGCTGGGCGCGCTCGTGGAGCGCGGCGACTGGCAGGAGGCCGGCTACGTGTACGAGCGGGCCGTCGCCGGGCGGGAGCTCGACCCCCGCTCGGCGGTGGCCGACGCGGCGCTGGCCTTCCTGTGGCGGGCCGGCCGGTGGACCGCGGCCCGGCGGCTGCTCGGCGAGCGCGACCGGCCGCGCCCCGACGACGGCGACCTGGCCGACCTGCCGGCGCACCTCGCCGCCCCACGGCTCGAGATGCGGGCCGAGCTGTTCTTCGCCGCCTTCGTCCGGGCGCTCGGCCGCGACGAGCGGCTGGCCCGGGTCGTCCAGGACGTCGCCTACTGCGGCCTGCGGTCCGAGCTCAGCGACGGCGCCCTGGGGTTCGCCGCGCGGCGGGTGGGCCTGTCCTCGCGGGCGTCGGCGTGGCACGGTGCGGACGCCGTCGGCGCCGCGGCGGCGACCTGGCTGGCCCAGGGCGGCGTCGCGCCGGCGCTGGCCGCGGCGGGGGAGCGGCTCGCCCGCCGCCTCGGGCCGGTGTCCCCGGACGCGCCGCCGGGGTCCGCCCGCCTGCTGGCGGTCCTGACGCCCTACGTCGACGCCGCGGTCACGCTCGGCCGGGTCCGCGGCGACCCGGCGCCGGAGCGGCACGCCGCGGCGGCCGACCGCCGGCTCGTCGGGCTCGGCGGCCTGCCGCCGGCGGGCGTGCCGCCGTCCGCCGGCCCCGCCCAGCCGGTCGAGCCGGTCGACGGCCTGGCCGCCCTCGGCCTGTTCGCCGAGTGGGCCGGCGCGGCGGCGTTCCGGCTGCGCGATCCGGACCTGCGGCTGATCGCCCAGAGCGCCGAGCGCTGGCGCCGGACCGCCGCGGGCCAGTGGTCCTACGGCGCGCCCCCGGCGACGTGGCGTGCCTGGTCCCGCCCGCTCGACGTCACCCTCGCCGACCGGCTGGTCGCGCTCGAGGCGGCCGGCGACCCCGCGGCGGCGAGCCGCGAGCAGCTCGCCGCCTGGACCGGGGACGACCGCCCCGACCCGACGGGGCGGGTCGCCCGCCGGCTGCCCGGCGCGCTGCTCGCGGCGCGGGAGGCCGTTCCGGAGGGCGCGGCCGCCGTCGCCGCCGTGCTGCTGCGCCGCCGGGTGCCCGCGGCCTTCGTCCCAGCCCTGGCCGTCCTGCTGGTCCACCGGGAGCTGTAGAAGACAGGAGAAGCGCGCATGACGATCGCCGAGGACAGGCTGGAGGGCGTCCGCGCCCGGCTGGCGAACAACCCCGCGCTGGAGGCGGCCGTCCGCGCGGCCGTCGCCGCGGGCACGGTGCCCGCCGCGGCCCGGGACGTGATCCCGCCGGAGGCGCCGGATCTCCTCGAGGCCGACCGCGAGCCCCTCGAGAGCGTCGTACCCACCGACGCCCTGGAGGCCATCGTGCAGCGGGTCGGCCGCCCGCCGCTGCTCGTGCGCAACGACGCGGTCGAGCTCGAGCCGCTGCCCGACTTCCCGGCCGGGACCGACGCCCGGATCAAGGCCGTGGAGGCCGACGTGCTCTCCGTCGGCCGGGTCGAGTTCGTCAACCACCGGATGGCCTGGGGCGGCACCGGCTGGGTGATCAGCAACGACGCCGACTCCCGCGTGGTGGCCACCAACCGGCACGTCGCCAAGCTCGTCGCCCGGCGCGCCGCCGACGGCCGCGGGGTGCTGCTGCGCTCGCCGTCCACCGGCAGCCGGTACGGGGTGAACCTCGACTTCAAGGAGGAGGTCGGGTCGCTGCGCACCGACGCCCGCCCGTTCGCCGTCCGGGAGATCGTCTACCTCGCCGACGACACGGCGCCCGACGTCGCGCTGCTGCGGATCGTGGGGGAGGGCCTGCCCGACCCGCTGCCGCTGGCCGACGAGGAGGCCGGCGTGGAGGACCTCGTGGCGCTCATCGGCTACCCGGCGTTCGACAGCCGCAACGACGTCGACGCCCAGGCGCAGTACTTCCACGACCTGTTCGACGTGAAGCGCTTCGCGCCCGGCCGGGTGATGCAGGCGCTCTCCGCCGGAACCCAGCTCACGCACGACTGCACCAGCCTCGGCGGCAACTCCGGGTCGCCGCTGATCTCGCTGGACACCGGGCGGGTCGTCGGCCTGCACTTCGCCGGCGTCTACGGCGTGGAGAACAGCGCGGTCGGCGTGCGCAGCATCAAGGCGGCGCTGGCGGGCACGGGCCCGGCGGTGATCCCGGTGCCGCGGCGGGCGGCCGACGACACCGAGGCGGCCTCGGCCGGCGTCCACACCCCGGAGCAGCTCGCCGACCGTCCTGGCTACGACCCGGGCTTCCTGGGCGAGGGCCTGGCCGCGCCCTGGCCCGGCCTCCCCGACGCCGTGCTGGCCGACCTCGCCCGGCCCGGCGACGAGCTCCCCGAGCAGCCCTTCGAGCTGCGGTACACGCACTTCGGCGTCCGGTTCTCCACCGGCCGGCGCCAGCCGCTGATGACCGCGGTCAACATCGACGGCGCCCACACCGTGCGGATCAAGCGCGGGGACGACCGCTGGTTCGCCGACGGCCGGTTGCCGGCCGGCAGCCAGCTGCGCGAGTCGGACTTCGACGACCCGGAGATCGACCGGGGGCACCTGGTGCGCCGCGAGGACCCCAACTGGGACCCGGCTGCGGCCGACCGGGCGGATGCCACCGCCCTGGCGGTCCGGGCGGACGGCGACACCTTCCACTACACCAACGCCGCACCCCAGCACGCGGAGATGAACCGGGGCAGCGACCTGTGGCTGGGGCTGGAGAAGTACATCCTGACCAGCGCCCGCACCCACGGGTTCCGGGTGTGCGTGTTCACCGGCCCGGTCGTCCGGGACGACGACCCGGAGATCACGCCCGGCGTCGTCGCGCCGCGGGAGTTCTGGAAAATCGTGGTCATGCCGAACGGCGACGGCACCGGGCTGCACGCCACCGCGTACCTGCTCAGCCAGGGCGACCTGATCCGGGAGCTGCTCGAGCAGCACGACCGCACGGAGGCCGTCGAGGGCTTCGAGCTCGGGGCCTACCGGACGTTCCAGATCGCCGTCCGCGACCTGGCCGAGGCCACCGGCTACGACCTCGCCGCGTACGCGGACGCCGACCCGCTGGCCCGGTCGGCGGACGAGGCAGCGACCGGCCGGCCGCAGTACCTGGGGCTGGCGCGCCTGGCCGACCTGGTCCTGTAGGGATCCTGCCGGCGGGGGCCGTCCCCGCCGGCACAGACAAGCGTTGCAGGATGCAACGGTGACCTCGGCTGCCGGCGACCTCGATCCCCGCCGGTGGCCGGCTCTCGCCGCGTGCATCACCGCGGTCTTCCTGACCCTGCTCGACATCAGCATCGTCAACGTCGCGCTGCCCTCGATCGGCCGCGGCCTGTCCGCCGACCCGGCCGAGCTGCAGTGGACCGTCTCCGGCTACGCCCTGGCGTTCGGCATGGTGCCGATCATCGGCGGCCGGCTGGGCGACGACCGCGGCCGCAAGCGGATGCTGCTGCTCGGCATCGGCGCCTTCGTCGGCTGCAGCGCGCTGGTCGGTCTCGCGCCGACGCCCGGGGTGCTGCTCGCCGCCCGGGTGCTGCAGGGCCTGGCCGGCGGCCTGCTCAACCCGCAGGTGTCCGGCCTGGTGCAGCAGCTGTTCGCGCCGGCCGAGCGGGGCAAGGCGTTCGGGGCGCTCGGTGCCGCGGTGGGCATCGCCACCGCGACCGGCCCCGTCGTGGGCGGCGCGATCATCGCCGTCGGCGGCGAGCAGTTCGGCTGGCGGCTGTGCTTCCTCGTCAACGTGCCCATCGGCGTCGTCGCGTTCCTGCTCTGCCGGCGGCTGCTGCCCGACCCGCCGCCGCGGACGCACACGCCGGCCCTCGACCTGCCCGGCGTGGGGCTGCTGGCCGTGGGGGTGTTCGGGCTGCTGTTCCCCGCCGTCGAGTTCGACGCGAGCCACGACGCCCGGCTGTTCGTCCTCGTCGTCCCGGCACTGGCCGTGCTCGCCGGCTTCGTGGCGTGGGAGCGCGGCCCGGCCCGGCGGCGGGGGCACCCGCTGGTCGACCTGGACCTGTTCCGGATCCGCTCCTACGCCGACGGAGTCGTCCTGGCGGTGCTGTTCTTCTGCGCCTACACCGGGACGCCGCTGGTGCTGGCGCTGTTCCTGCAGGACGGCCTGGGCTTCACCCCGCTGCAGTCGGGCCTGACCGCCTCCTCGTACGCCGTCGGGGCGGCGCTGGCCGCCCCGATCGCCGGCCGGCTGCTGCCGCGCGCCGGCGGGCGGGTGCTCGTCGCCGCCCTGGTCCTCTTCGGGCTCGGGGTGGGCGCGGCCGCGCTGATCGCCGCGGCCTCCGCCGGCAGCGTCCGTCCGTTCTCCGTCGCGCTGTTCATGGCTCCGGCGCTGTTCGTCGCCGGCCTGGGCGGCGGTGCGGTGATCACGCCCAACCAGGCGCTGTCGCTCGCGGAGGTCGACGTCCGCGGCGGGTCGACGGCCGGCGGCATGCTGCAGACCTCGCAGCGGATCGGCAACGCCGTCGGCGCCGCCGTCATCACCGCGGTGTTCTACGCCTCGGCGGCCGGTGCCGCGGCCGGCGGAGCGGTCCGCGAAGCGGACTACGGCTCCGCCTACGCGCGGGGACTGCTGGTCAGCGTCGCGTTCACCCTCGCCGCCCTCGCCGTGGCCGTGCGCGACGTCCGGCGCCGGCTGCCCGCACCGGCCGCCGCGTGAGCCAGGATCGGACCGTGCCCGCCGACGACGTCCCGCCGCTGCCGACCGCCGAGTTGCACCTGCACATCGAGGGCACCCTCGAGCCGGAGCTGGCGCTGCGCCTGGCCGCCCGCAACCGCGTCCGGCTGCGCTTCGACGGGCTGGACGCGCTGCGCAGCGCCTACGACTTCTCCGACCTGCAGTCCTTCCTCGACCTGTACTACGAGCTCATGGCCGTGCTGCGGGAGCCCCGGGACTTCACCGACCTCGCGGAGGCCTACCTGGCCCGCGCCGCGGCGCAGGGCGTCCGGCACGCGGAGGTGTTCGTCGACCCGCAGGCCCACCTCGCCCGCGGGGTGCCGCTCGAGGTGGTCCTCGAGGGGCTGGGGGAGGCCTTCGGGGCCGCCGAGCAGCGGCACGGGCTGTCCGCCCGGCTGATCGCCTGCTTCCTGCGCGACCGGGACCCGGCCGAGGCCGAGGCGCTGCTGCCGCGGCTCCTGTCCTACCGCGACCTGGTGATCGGGGTCGGCCTGGACAGCGCCGAGGCCGGCCGGCCGCCCGAGCTGTTCGAGCGGGTGTTCGCGATGGCCGCCGACGAGGGGCTGCACCGGGTGGCGCACGCCGGCGAGGAGGGTCCGCCGTCGTACGTGACCGCGGCGCTCGACCGCCTCGGCGCCGAGCGCATCGACCACGGCATCCGCAGCGTGGAGGATCCCTCGCTGGTCGCCCGGCTGCGCGAGGAGCGGGTGCCCCTCACCGTGTGCCCGCTGTCGAACGTGGCGCTGCGCTGCGTCGACCGGCTGGCCGACCACCCGCTGCGCGCGATGCTCGACGCGGGCCTCGTCGCCACCGTCAACTCCGACGACCCGGCCTACTTCGGCGGCTACCTGCACGACAACGTCGTGGCGGTGACCCGAGCCCTCGGCCTGACGCCGGATCAACGCCGGCGTCTGGCCGAGAACAGCTTCCGGGCCAGCTTCCTGCCGCCCGCGGACAGGGAGCGGCACCTGGCCGCGGTGGCCGCCGCCGTCCCTCAGACCTGAGGGACGGCGACGTCCCTTCCCCCCGGGCCGCGGACGGTGGCGGTGTACTCGAACCACCGCCGTCCCCGGCCGTCGACCACCGGAGCCGGGCCGCGCAGCACCATGCTGTCCCAGTCGGGGGCTCCGCCGCCGACCACGGACACCCGGTGCCGCAGCTCGGCCCGCAGGCCCAGCGTCGCGCTGCGCACGTCGCGGTAGGGCAGCTGCACCGTCGCGAGGTACGTGACCTCCGCGCGCTCAGCGGCCGGCGCCGGCACGCTGCACCCCGTCGAAGACCAGGCTGAGAGTGCTCGCCTTGCCCTGGTAGGCCGAGCCGTTGGCCGAGGCGGGCAGGCTCGCGGTGAGCAGCAGGTGGTCGACCCCACCCGGGGCGAGGCTGGCCGCGCCGGTCAGGGCCTTTGACATGACGATCGGGCCGGAGTAGACCGACGACTGGCTGCCGGCGCACGACGACGAGGCGCCCGAGCCGCTCCAGGCGACCGAGCAGGACTTGACGGACAGCTGCAGGCCGGTGGTCGTGTCGGTGTCGAGGATGGTCGACGCGGTCGCCGACATCTTCATCGTGACGGAGCCGAAGGCCGTGCTGCCGTCGTTGACCAGGTCGAGCGCCTGGGTCACCGAGTCGCCGGCCATGAGGCCGCCGCCCGGGAAGGGCTGGACCGCGGCGGCGCCGTTCCCGTCGTTGAGCGAGAGGGACAGGACGCCGGTCGCGACGCCGGTGTTCACCGGGCTCGTGCTGTCGGTGAACGTGCTGTAGGTGCCGAGGCCGGCCACCGCGGCGGCGACGCCGAGGACGGCGACCGAACCGGCCACCTTCCGGGCGGTGCGCGCCCGCCCGGGACGATTGATCCGCATGCCGATGTGCTCCTTTTCCGATCCGCTCCGCCCGGCGGGTGCCAGCCGGCAGATCGGACTCTCGGCCCCGGACCGCATCCTCCCCGCGAGGAAGCCGCAAGATCTCCGCAAGCTCGCGGTGCCCCTCCCGCAGGGGTCACCACCAGCCGTGCCGCTTGGCCCAGACCAGCAGCAGCACCGACGAGATGGCCATGATCACCAGCAGGACCCCCAGCGTGACCCAGTGGGTGCTGCTGTTGACGATCACGTTCATGCCCATGACCGAGGAGAGCGCCGTGATCGGCAGGGTGACCGCGGCGATGACCGCCAGCCGCTCGGCCGCGATCGTCATCTTGGTGTTGGTGCGGGTCTGGTAGAACTCGATCACGCCCTGCAGGTAGTCCTCCTGGCTGCGGGCCATCGTGGCGATCCGGCGGAACTGGTCGACGTTGTCGTCCAGCAGCCGCTGCCCCTCGGGGCCGTACACCGCCAGGGCGTGCATCCGGCCGTAGACCTCCGCGCTCTGCGCGGCCATGGTCCGCACGCTGAGCAGCCCGTGCCGCACGCGGAACATCCCGTCGAGGAACTGCTCGGGGTCGGCCAAGTGGTCGGCGGTGACCCGCTGCTCGAACTGCCACACCTCGGCCGTCCGGGCGCTGACGTGCTCGCGCATCCGCCCGGTGAGCGCCGCGACGATCGCGGTGGACAGCTGGTAGCCCGAGGCGGGCCGGAACCGCCCGCCCGCCACGCGGGCGGCGACCGCCTCGGTCTCGACCAGCATCGCCGCGGGAGGGACGGCGGGGTTCACCGGCCCGTGCACGGTGACGACGTACCGCTCGCTGACGAACTGGTCGAGCTCGACGTAGTGGATGTGGCCGCCCCGTCCCGGCTCGGGCGCGTGCAGGACGACGAAGACGTGGTCGGCGTAGACGTGCACCTTCGGCACCGGGCTGCGGCCCAGGCTGTCCGCCACGGCCTTGGGGTGGAACCGGAAGACGTCGGTGAGCACGCCGGCGGCATCCGGATCGCCCTCCGGCACGTCGACCCACACGACGCCGGTCCCGGCGGCGAGCAGGTCCGGGAGGTCTCCCGGCTTGGCCGCGCGGACGCCGTCGGCGGTGAGCAGCCGGACCTCCATCGCGCCCCCAGCGCCGTCGTGGATGCGGGCAACCTAGTCGCCGGGGCGGTGCTCGGCGAGCAGCCGCTTCGGGGCCCGGCAGGCCCAGGCCTCGGTGACCAGCTCCTCCAGCCCGGCGGGGTCGAGCGCGTCGAGCCGGCAGAGGACCGCCGGGTAGCCGTCGAAGTGGGACGTCGTGAAGTAGACGCCGGGTTCCTCGGCGATCAACGCGAACTTCGCGCCCTCGTCGGGGACCCGCGCGCCGAGGACGGAGCCGTCGGGTGCGGCGGCCCCGAGCTCCTCGAGGTCGCGGCGGCGCAGCGGGCGCTCCCAGACGATGAGCTTGTCCTTCACCCGCCACTGCCGGGTGCCCTCGCCGGAGAGGCTCTCGTTCGTCTCGGGCAGCGCCGCGCAGGCGCGGCGGACGTCGTCCCAGGTCGCCACGGCTCTCTCCCTCGCTCGGAGCGGTCCCGCGCATGCTGGCACGCGCGAGCGCCGCCGCGAGTGTCAGACGACGCGCAGCCCCCGTCGCCGGGCCGTGTGCGCACGGGTCGCCAGCCACGGCAGGAACTCCCCGGGCGGCATCGGCCGGGCCAGGTGCCAGCCCTGCACCAGGTCGCAGCCCATGTCCACCAGCATCTCGTGGGTGTCGGCGTCCTCGACGCCCTCCGCGACGACCTCCAGGCCGAGGTGCCGGCCGAGGTCGACGATGGCCCGCACGATGCCCACGTCCTCGCCCTGCTCGCGCAGCCCGCTCACGAAGCTGCGGTCGATCTTCACCTCGTGCACCGGCAGCCGCTTGAGGTAGGACAGCGAGGAGTAGCCGGTGCCGAAGTCGTCGACGGACAGGCGGACGCCGAGGTCGCGCAGCTGGTGCAGCAGCGCGACCGCGCGGGCGGGGTCGGCCATGACCGAGCTCTCGGTGACCTCGAGGGTCAGCCGGCCGGCCGGGACGCCGTGCCGGCGCAGCAGACGCGCGACCTCGTCGACCAGATCGGCGTCGTGCAGGCTGCGCGCGGAGAGGTTGACGGCGACGCCGAAGTCGGCGCCGGCGGCCCGCCACTGCGCGCAGGCGGCCAGCGCGGAGTCGAGCACCAGCGTGGTGAGCGGGCCGATGAGGCCGCTGCGTTCCGCGACCGGGATGAACTCGTCGGGGGAGACGGGGCCCAGCTCCGGGTGGTCCCAGCGGACCAGTGCCTCGCCGCCGACCACCTCGCCGGTGGCGAGCCGGGCCTGGGGCTGGATGACCACGGAGATGCCGCCGTCCTGCAGGGCGGTGCGCAGCGCCGAGACGAGGGTCAGCCGGCGGGGGTTCTCGTTGTCGAGCTCGGGCTCGTAGAGCCGCAGCCGGCGGGTCGAGATCTTGGCGTCGTACATCGCCCGGTCCGCCCGCTTGAGCAGCGTGGCCGGATCGGTGCCGTGCAGCGGCGCAAGGGCCACGCCGACGGAGGCGCCGATCTCCACCTCGAGCCCGTCGAGCGCGACCGGCTGCTCGAGCGCCCGCACCATGCGGCGGCCGAGGTGCAGGACGCGGTCCTCGTCGGCCGTGCCGGGCACCACGACGGCGAACTCGTCGCCCCCGAGGCGGACGACGGTGCCCGCCGTGCCGACCGCGGTGGTCAGCCGTGCGCCGACCTCGACGAGGAGACGGTCGCCCTGCTGGTGGCCGAGGGTCTCGTTGACCCCCTTGAACTCGTCGAGGTCGAGGATCATGACGGCGGCACCGGGGGAGCCGCCGGCGGCGACGGCGTCGAGCGCGCCGGTCAGGGCGCGTTGCAGGAACGCCCGGTTGGGCAGGCCGGTGAGCGCGTCGTGCTGGGCGTCGTGCCTGAGCTGGCCGATGAGCTGCCCGTTCTGCAGGGCGACGCCGGCGTGGTTGGCGACCGTCTCGAGCAGCAGGACGTCGCCGTGGTCGTAGGTGCGGACGTCGCCCAGCCGGTCGGCCACGAGCAGCACGCCGATGACGCCGGCGGCCCCGCGCAGCGGCACCGCGACGGCCTCGCGCATCGCGTGCTGGTCGAGCAGCCGGCGGACGGCGGGGTCCCGGCTGCCGCGGGCGAAGAGCTGGGACTCGCCGTCCTCGACGACCCGCCGGAGCAGCCAGGCGTCCACGTCGTTCGGCGGCTCCTCGGTGCGGAACAGCCGGTTGCCGGCACCCAGCCGCACGCGGGCGACGTGCCCCCCTTCGGACACGAACCCGACCGACGCGCGCTCGGAGCGCAGCAGCTCCTTGGCCTCGCCGAGCACGCTGGTGAGGACGCCGTCGATCTCCGGCGCGCTGGTCACCGCCTGGCTGAACCGGTAGAGCCGCTCCAGGTTGAGGTGGCGGTCGGCCAGCGAGGCGTACCCGCGGTAGGCCAGCAGGATGAGGGCGCCGAACGCGACGAGCAGCCAGGCGCTCTCGACGGCGGCCGACAGGCTGGTGACGGCGACCAGGGCGAGCGTCACCACCATGGGGGCGGTGGCCGCGGCGCTCACCGCGTCGCGGGCCAGCCGGACCGGGCGCAGTCCGCCGTCGTAGATGGAGATGACGACGCCGATGGCCAGACCGCCCAGGATGTTGGCCACCAAGGCACCGGCGTAGGCGGCGATCCAGGTCCAGGGGTGCAGGCCGTCGGCGCCGGTGGGCGCGAGGACGCGGAAGATCGCGACCGCGACCGCCGTCTCGGCGGTGAACAGCGCCAGGTTGAACGTGGTCTTCAGGACGGGCGCCCGGCGCTTGAGGACCAGGGCCGCGGCGGAGCCGATCACCCGCCCGGCGACGAGGGCCAGCGGGGAGGCGAAGAACAGCCCCAGGACGAGGGGCAGCTCGCTCAGTGAGACCGACCGCGCCTCGCGGTTGACCTGGATGGTGAGGACCGAGACCTCGGTGGCCGCGAACGCCAGCGCCAGGGCCCACCACGGGACGGCGGTGCCCGGCAGGAAGGGGGCCGTCTCGGCCACGGTCGGCGCCAGGGCCGCGGCGATCCCGAGCAGGACGGCCACCGTGCCCAGCACCAGGAGGGACTCCCGGCGCAGGCGGAGGCCACCGGCGGCACCCCGGCCGGGCGTGGTCGTCGTCGGCATCTGCGTCACCTCCTCACCGAGACGTCGGCAGGGGCGGGCGGAACCTGAAGTTCCACCCGCCCCTGCCGGGCCCGGGCACCCCGGAGGGGTGATCGGGGAGGTGTCAGCTCCAGCCCACGCTGGCCAGGTCGGCGCTGCGCCAGCTCTGCCCCGTCCAGGACTGCCCGGTCCACCGCAGCCCGGTCCAGGACTGCCCGGTCCAGCTCTGCCCGGTCCAGCTCTGCCCGGTCCAGGACTGCCCGGTCCACCGCAGCCCGGTCCACCGCAGCCCGGTCCAGCTCTGCCCGGTCCACGACTGGCCCGACCAGTCGGCGGAGCGCCAGGTCCGGCCGTCCCAGCCGTCGCCGGTCATCGGCAGGCCGCGCCAGGTGCCGCCGTCCCAGACGGTCTCGTTCGCGGTGGCCGCGGCCCACGCGGCGCCGTCCCAGGCGTTGCCGAAGATGTCGACCTCGCCGGAGATCGGCGCCACCCCGTCGGAGACGTGCGACGAGCCGCGCGCCGCCTCGAGCGAGCCGGTGCCGGTGCCGTAGAAGGCCACGGACTGACGGGCGGCGTTGTCGCCGGCCACCTGGGCGATCCGGGCGTCGGCGACGCCGTTGCCGCGGTACTGGTTGCTCTCCCGCGGCACGGACTCGGCCGTGGTCATCAGCTTCTGCTTGACCTGGTCGGGCGTGAGCGCCGGGTTCTCCTGCAGGAGCAGTGCCACCTCACCGCTGACCACCGCGGCGGCCTGCGAGGTACCCGACGCCTTGGCGAACCGGCTGCCCACGCGGGACTCCGGGTGCTGCAGGTCGGCGTAGCCGTTGGGCACGCGCAGGCCCACCACGGAGACCCCCGGCGCGACGACGTCCACGTGGCGCTGGTTGGTCCCGCGGGTACCCCAGGCAGGGACGTCGTCGTCGCGGGTGTCGACCGTGCCCTTGCTGTCGTCGACGCCGACCGCGACCACGTACGGATCCCGGGCCGGGTTGGCGAGGGAGTACGTCGACGATCCGTCGTTGCCGCCGGCGGCGACGACGACGATGCCGTGCTTCCAGGCGTTCTCGACGGCGAAGGCCAGCGGGTCGACGGCCGGGTCCTGGCTCGAGTCGGTGCCGTAGGAGAGGTTGATGACCCGGATGTTGAGCCCCGGGTCGTTGCGGTGCTCGACGGCCCAGTCGATCGCGGCGATCACCTGGCTGACGTCGACGGCGCCGTCGTGGGCGCCGACCTTGAGGCTGACCAGCGTGGAGTCGGGCGCGATGCCGGTGAACCGGGTGGGGTCGAGGTAGGACGCCGGCGTCCCGGCCTGGTCGCGTCCGGCGATGACCGACGCCAGGTGGGTGCCGTGCCCGTAGGCGTCCAGGTGCGCCAGCTCGGGGGACTGGCTGTCGAAGGACAGGTCGGGGCCGTGCCAGACGTTGCCGGTGTCGAGCCCCGGCACCTCGCTGACGCCGGTGTCGATGAGCGCGACGCCGATACCCTTACCCGTGTACCCGGCGGTGTACGAGGCGTGCGCGCCCACGACCTGCGCGATGTTGAACAGCGCCCCCTTGCCGCTGGTGTCGTAGCCGAGGTCGGCGGCCTCCGCAGGCGCGGCGAGCACGACGGAGGCCAGTGCACCGGTGGTGAGAGCGGTGAGCGCGCGCAGGGTGCGGCCGGGGATGCCGCGGCTCATGGCCGCGCTCCGGTGTAGATCGTCATGGACTGCCTGCGCTTTCTCCGTGAGGGCACAACGCCACCCGGTCCATGGGCAGCACGCTTAGTAGCGCATTCACAACAGTGCGTGTCATCAGGCTTCGCCGGGAATCACCCTGCCGAGCGAGGCCGGGGCGGTTCCCGCTCTTCTCCCCCCTCGGGAGGAAACCGGCGGCCGGGCGACTGAAGGACGGTGGGGGAGCGGCCGATCGCTGTTCGCATGGTCCTGATGCGTTTCGGCGTCCTCCGGGGAGAACGGGGCCGGCGGCAGGGAGCCGACCGGTCGCTGCTCGGTGTGCGCGCGCTCGCCGGCGTGTTCGGCGGGACCTACCTGCTCTGCCTGCTGGCCAGCGCGCTGGACGCCACGGGCGTCGTCGCGCTGATGGCCGGCGGCGGCAAGATCCTCTTCATGGTCGGCCTGGTGGTCGTCCTGGTCGTCCGCGCGCGAGGAGGCGGCCGGGATCGCGCCGCCTGGCTCTGCTTCGCCGCCGGCGTGGGCGCCTACCTGTGCGGAGCGCTCGTGCACCAGGTGTTCTACGCCGGCGCCGACGTCGTCCCGCGGCCCTCGTGGGCCGACGCGGGGTTCATCGCCTTCTACCCGCTGGCGTACGCGGCGGTGTTCCTGATGCTGCGCGCCCGGGTCCAGCGGCTGACCCCCAGCATGCTGCTCGACGGCGTGGTCACCGGACTCACCGCGGCGGCGTTCGCGGCCGCGTTCGCCCTGGGCGCCTCGCTGCGCCTGACCGGGGGCAGCGTCGCCGTCGTCCTGGCCGGCGCCGCCTATCCGATCGCGGACCTGCTGCTGCTGGTCCTGGTCGGCGGCGCACTGGTCATCGTCGGGCGCGCGGCCGGCGGCTGCTGGTGGTGGCTGGCCGGCGGCATGGTCATCTTCGCCGCGACCGACACCCTCTTCGCCTACTCGGTCGTGCACGGCGGCTACCAGGCCGGCTCGCTGGATGCCGGCTACGGCCTGGCGTTCGTCTGCTTCGGCGTCGCCGCCTGCCTGCCCTCCGGCGAGGGGGAGCCCGGCCGGCCCGAGGGCATGACCGCGCTCGTCGTCCCGGCCGCCTGCGCCTTCGCCGCGCTCGGCCTGCTCTTCCAGGGCTACCAGAACGGGGGCGACCCGGTCGCCGGTGTGCTCGGGCTCGGCGCCGTCCTCGCGGCGCTGGCGCGCACCGCGCTGACCTTCCGCGACGTGCGGGCGCTGGCCGACAGCCGCCGGCAGGCCCGCACCGACGAGCTCACCGGCCTGGCCAACCGGCGCACCGTGTACGAGGCGCTCGAGGCGGCCGACGAGCGGCTGGCCTCCGGTGGGTCGTTCGCCGTCCTGATCATCGACCTCGACCGGTTCAAGGAGATCAACGACTCCCTCGGCCACGCCGCGGGCGACGCGGTGCTCCGCCAGGTCGGGCCCCGCCTGGCCGGCCTGCTGCGGTCCGGTGACCTGCTCGCCCGGCTGGGTGGTGACGAGTTCGTCGTCCTCGCCGAGGACCTCGACGCCGACGGCGCGCTCGCCCTCGCCGGCCGGCTGCGCAGCGAGCTGCAGCGGCCGTTCCGCCACGGCAGCATGGGGCTGACCGTCGACGCCAGCTTCGGCATCGCCGTGGGTCCCGGCCACGCGTCGTCGGCGGAGGAGCTGCTGCAGCTGGCCGACCTGGCGATGTACTCCGCCAAGGGGGCCCGGTCCGGCGCCGCCGTCTACGACGAGGCCCGCGACGGTTCCGGCCGGCACCGGCTGGAGGACGTCGCCCAGCTGCGCCAGGCGATCGCCGAGGACCAGCTGGTCCTGCACTACCAGCCCAAGCTGGCGCTGGCCACCGGTGACGTCGACGGCGTGGAGGCCCTCGTGCGCTGGCAGCACCCCACGCGCGGCCTGGTCTTCCCCGACCAGTTCATCGAGCTCGCGGAGTCCGCCGGGCTCATGGGCCCGCTGACCACCCGGGTCATCGAGCTGGCGCTGGCCCAGTGCCGCGCGTGGGCCGACCAGGGCCGCTGGCTGACGGTGGCGGTCAACGTCAGTCCCTCCAACCTGGTCGACGAACAGTTCCCGGACGAGGTCGCGCGCCTGCTGGCCACGCACGGCGTGCCCTCCGGCGTGCTGGTCCTCGAGGTGACCGAGAGCCTGCTCATGGCCGACCGCGAGCGGGCCGAGCGGGTCCTCGCCCGGCTGCGGGACGCCGGCGTCGGCGTGGCCATCGACGACTACGGCACCGGCTACTCCAGCCTCGCCTACCTGGCCACGCTGCCGGTGACCGAGCTGAAGCTCGACCGCGCCTTCGTCGGCGAGATGGCCGGCAGCCCGCGGGCGGAGTCGATCGTCACCTCGACGCTGCAGCTCGCCCACGCGATGGGGCTGACCTTCGTCGCCGAGGGGGTCGAGGACCAGGCCACCCTCGACGCGCTGACCTTCCTCGGCTGCGACATCGTCCAGGGCTACCACCTGAGCCGGCCGCTGCCGCCGGACGCGCTGTGGGCCTGGCTGGCCGACCATTCGCCCGCCGCCGTCGCCTCCTGACGGGCTTTCTGTACCGAAAGCCCGTCAGGTGGTGGGGATGGGGAAGACCAGCAGCGAGCTGGACGCCGTGGCCACCGTGCGGCCGGCGGCGTCGCGGACCTCGCCCTCCGCGAAGGCGACCCGGCGCCCGGGCTTGACCACGGTGCCGATCGCGGTCAGCGGACCGCTGGTGGCGTGCACCGGCCGCAGGTAGTTCACCTTGAGCTCGATGGAGGTGTAGCCGAGCCCCTGCGGCAGCGTCGTGTGCACCGCGCACCCGGCCACCGTGTCGAGCAGCGTGCACACGAGCCCGCCGTGGACGACGCCGATCGGGTTGTAGACCGACTCGTCCAGCCGGCAGCCGAACTCGACCCGGCCCTCGGCGAGGTCGACGATGTCCATCTGCATCAGCAGCGCGATCGGCGGCGGCGGGAGCACGCCGTCCCGGATCGCCTGCAGGGTCTCCAGGCCCGAGCGCTCGAGGGCGCCTGCGGCGGTGATCCGCGGGTCGTGCCAGGCCACCGTGCGTGAGCGGGCCTCTCCCCATGCCGCGGGGAACTCGGCGGCGGGGGACAGGTCGGGGGCGATCTCAGCCGTCATGGATCTAGGTTCGCACATTGAACTCAGCGGACGCCACCCGGGGGGCTGGAACGCGAGCGGGCGGGGACCCCCGAAGGGATCTCCGCCCGCGCACGTACTGGTCGGCCCGCCTGCAGGGTCCCGCCCCGAGCGTGCGAGGGGTGGGGGCAGGCGGGTCCTTCAACTCTTGGGCCGTGCGCCGGCGCGCAGCGCGCCGAGCAGGTCGTGGTTGAGCCGGGAGATCGTCTCCATCGAGATGCCCTTGGGGCAGGACGCCGAGCACTCGCCGATGTTGGTGCAGCCGCCGAAGCCCTCGCGGTCCTGCTGGGCCACCATGTTGATCACCCGGTCGTTGCGCTCCGGCTGGCCCTGCGGCATCAGCCCGAGGTGGGTGACCTTGGCCGCCGTGAACAGCATCGACGAGCCGTTCGGGCAGGCCGCGACGCAGGCGCCGCAGCCGATGCAGGTCGCGGCGTCGAAGGCCGCGTCCGCGGACTTCTTGTCCACCAGGATGGAGTGCGCCTCGGGCGCGGTCCCGGTCGGGGCGCTGATGTAGCCGCCGGCCTGGATGATCCGGTCGAACGCCCGCCGGTCGACGGCGAGGTCCTTGATCACGGGGAAGGCCCGCGACCGCCAGGGCTCGATGACGATCGTGTCGCCGTCCTTGAACGAGCGCATGTGCAGCTGGCACGTGGTGGTCTGCTCGGGACCGTGCGCCATGCCGTTGATCATGACGCCGCACATGCCGCAGATGCCCTCGCGGCAGTCGTGGTCGAAGGCGACGGGGTCGTCGCCGTCGAGGATCAGCTTCTCGTTGAGGACGTCGAGCATCTCCAGGAACGACATGTCCGGGGAGATGTCGCTGACCTGGTAGGTGACCAGGTTGCCCTTGACCGACGGACCCTTCTGCCGCCAGATCTTCAGGGTCAGGTTCATGGTCCGCCGTTCCGTGTGCGGGCCGGGGGCCGTCATCGTCACTTGTAGCTCCGCTGCGCGAGGTGGACGTACTCGTACTCGAGGGCTTCACGGTGCAGCACCGGCGGCTGGCCGTCCGGCGTCCACTCCCATGCCGCGACGTAGGCGAAGTTCTCGTCGTCGCGCAGCGCTTCGCCCTCGGGGGTCTGGCTCTCCGCGCGGAAGTGGCCACCGCAGCTCTCGTTGCGGTGCAGGGCGTCGATGCACATCAGCTCGGCGAGCTCGATGAAGTCGGCGACCCGGCCGGCCTGCTCGAGGTTCTGGTTGAACGAGCTCCAGTCGCCCACGACCTTGACGTTGGTCCAGAACTCCTGCTTGAGCTCGGGGATCCGGTCCAGCGCCTTGCGCAGGCTCTCCTCGGAGCGCTCCATGCCGCACAGGTCCCACATCAGCCGGCCGAGCTCGCGGTGGAACGACGCCACGCTGCGGTTGCCGTCGATGGTCAGCAGCTTGTGGATCTGCGCCTTGACCCCGTTGATCGCGTCGGCGGCGGCCGGGTGGCTGTCGTCGATCTTCTCGAACGGGCCGTCGGCGAGGTACTCGCTGATCGTCGCCGGGAGCACGAAGTAGCCGTCGGCCAGGCCCTGCATGAGCGCGCTGGCGCCCAGCCTGTTGGCGCCGTGGTCGGAGAAGTTGGCCTCGCCGATCACGAACATGCCGGGGATCGTCGACTGCAGGTCGTAGTCGACCCACAGGCCACCCATGGTGTAGTGCACGGCCGGGTAAATCCGCATCGGGACCTCGTAGGGGTCCTCGCCGGTGATCCGGGCGTACATGTCGAAGAGGTTGCCGTACTTGGCCTCGATGGCCTTGCGGCCCAGCCGCTGCATCGCCTCGCCGAAGTCGAGGTAGACGCCCAGGCCGTTGGGGCCGACGCCGCGGCCCTCGTCGCAGACGTTCTTCGCCTGGCGGGAGGCGATGTCGCGGGGGACCAGGTTGCCGAACGAGGGGTAGATCCGCTCGAGGTAGTAGTCCCGCTCGCTCTCCGGGATGTCCCGGGGGTCGCGGGTGTCGCCGCGCTCCTTGGGCACCCACACCCGGCCGTCGTTGCGCAGCGACTCGCTCATCAGCGTCAGCTTCGACTGGTAGTCGCCGCTGACCGGGATGCAGGTCGGGTGGATCTGCGTGTAGCAGGGGTTGGCGAAGTACGCCCCCCGCTTGTGCGCCCGCCAGATCGCCGTGGCGTTGGAGCCCTTGGCGTTCGTGGACAGGTAGAAGACGTTGCCGTAGCCACCGGTGGCCAGCACGACCGCGTCGGCGTAGTGGGTGCTGATCTCGCCGCTGACCAGGTCGCGGGCGACGATGCCGCGGGCCCGGCCGTCGACGACGATCAGGTCGAGCATCTCGGTGCGCGCGAACTGCTCCACGTTGCCCGCCGCCATCTGCCGCTCCAGCGCCTGGTAGGCGCCGTAGAGCAGCTGCTGGCCCGTCTGGCCGCGCGCGTAGAAGGTGCGCGAGACCTGCGCGCCACCGAAGGAGCGGTTGTCGAGCAGGCCGCCGTACTCGCGGGCGAAGGGGACGCCCTGCGCGACGCACTGGTCGATGATGTTGACGCTGACCTCGGCCAGGCGGTGCACGTTGTTCTCGCGGGAGCGGAAGTCGCCGCCCTTGACCGTGTCGTAGAACAGCCGGTGCACGCTGTCGCCGTCGTTGCGGTAGTTCTTCGCCGCGTTGATGCCGCCCTGCGCCGCGACGCTGTGCGCCCGGCGCGGGCTGTCCTGGTACCAGAACGACTTGACCTTGTAGCCGGCCTCGCCGAGGGTCGCGGCGGCGGAGCCGCCGGCCAGCCCGGTGCCGACGACGATGACGGTCAGCTTGCGCCGGTTGGCGGGGTTGACCAGGCGGCCGCGGAAGCGGCGCTCGCTCCAGCGCTCGTTGATGGGCACATCGGTCGGTGCCTTGGTGTCGGCGATCGGGTTGCCGACGGTGAACAGATCGAGAGGCAATGGAGGTCCTTAGTCGACGAGCCCGAAGAGCACGGAGAACGGCACGATCAGGTACCCGGCGATGAGGAGCACCGAGAAGCCGAGCGCGAAGAGGTTGACCGTCTTCTCCCGACGGCGGTTGCTCTGACCGAGCGTCTGCGTGGCGCTCCAGATGCCGTGGCGCAGGTGCATGCCCAGCAGGATCAGCGTGATCACGTAGACGGCGGTCACGATCGGGTTCTGGAAGCCCTCCACCAGCCGCTGGTAGGGGGTGGAGTCCGTGCCCGCCGGGTTCGCGGCCCCGAACGTGAGGTCGAGGATGTGGTAGACGACGAAGAGGATGATGATCACGCCGCCCCAGCGCATGGTCCGGGAGGCGTAGCTCTGCGCGACCGACTTCTTGACCGCGTAGCGCTCCGGGCGGGCCGCGCGGGCCTGCCGCCACAGCGAGATGGCCGACCACATGTGCGCGACCACCGACACCACGAGCACGACCTCGATGGCCGTGAGCAGCGTGCGCGGTGGGAGCGCGGGCTCACCGAACGTGCGCAACCACTCCGAGTAGTCGTTGAACGACTCGGCGCCCTGGTAGACGTGCAGGTTGCCGATCATGTGCGCGATCAGGAACAGCACCATGATGATGCCGCTGACGGCCATGACGATCTTTTTCGCGACCGAGTTGGTCTTCGCCACCTTCGGGGTCCGTCGTTGGCCCGAAGAAGTCACCGTTGCCACGAGATCTCACGCTAAGCCGCCGCAGGGGTTGCGGCCATGTCAACACGAGGTGATCAACCTCATGTAAGGACGCCCTTACCGGCCTTCGACCGCTAGGGTTCGTCCGTCCCTCGACCCGCCTGCGCGGAGGAGGACCCCGACATGGCCGGAACCACCCGCGGCTTCCTCGGCCGCCGGCGCGAGCGCGACCCGCGGCTGCCCCCGGGCCAGTACGACGTGGGCCGCGACTGGCCGGTGCTGACCGCCGAGCCGACGCCCCGGATCGCCCCCGAGACGTGGAGCATCACCGTCGACGGCGGGGTGGCGCAGTCCCGCACGTGGACCTGGGACGAGGCGCACGCGCTGCCGCCCTCGGAGTACCGCGGCGCCATCCACTGCGTCACCACCTGGTCGAAGTTCGACACCTGGTTCGCCGGGGTCAGCGTCGACACCCTGCTCGAGGCGGCGCAGCCGCTGCCCGACGCGCACTTCGTCATGGCGACGTCGAAGACCGGCTACACCACCAACCTCCCGCTCGAGGACGTCACCGGCGGCAAGGCCTGGGTGGTCTGGGAGTTCGACGGCAAGCCGTTGCCGATCGAGCACGGCGGGCCGGTGCGGCTGCTGGTGCCGCACCTCTACTTCTGGAAGAGCGCCAAGTGGGTCACCAAGCTGACCCTGATGCACCGGGACCAGCCCGGCTTCTGGGAGCAGAACGGCTACCACGACCGCGGCGACCCCTGGCGCGAGCAGAGGTATCAGGGTGACTGAGCTCGCGACGCGCCCGTCGGCGCCCAGCGGGGGCTGGCGGACGGCGACCGTCGCCACCGTGCGGCACCCGATCCCGCGCACGGTGGAGCTGCGGCTCGACATCCCCGACCGGGTCGAGCACTTGGCCGGCCAGCACTACGTGGTCCGGCTGACCGCCGACGACGGCTACCGGGCCCAGCGCTCCTACTCGGTGGCGTCCGCTCCCGGGGACCCGCAGGTGGAGCTGTTCGTGGAGCGGCTGGACGAGGGCGAGGTCTCCACCTTCCTGGCCGACGTCGTCGAGCCCGGCGACGAGCTGGAGGTCCGCGGGCCGATCGGCGGCTGGTTCATCTGGGACGGCGAGTCGCCGGCGCTGCTGGTCGGCGGCGGCACCGGGGTCGTGCCCTTCCTGGCGATGCTGCGCCACGCCCGCCGGCTGGGCCGCACCGACCTCCTGCGCATCGCCGTCTCCAGCCGGACGCTCGTCGAGCTGCCTTACGCCATGGAGCTCATGGACGCCGGCGCCCTGATCGTGCTGACCCGCGAGCCCTACGGCGATCGCGCGGCCGCCCGGCTGATGGTCGACGAGCTGCGGTCGCTGTGGGAGCCGGGCCACACCGCCTACGTCTGCGGGTCGGCGCGGTTCGCCGAGGCGGCCAGCCAGCTGCTGCTCGACGTCGGCGTGCCCGACCACGACATCCGCGTGGAGCGGTTCGGTCCGTCGGGCTGAGCCCGGCGATGACTTCCGGGCCGCGGCGAGGTCTCTCGCTGCATGACGCGGAGATTCCGGCCCGTGGCCGACGTCCTGCAGGCCCAGGTCGACTCCGGCCGGCTACCCGGCTTCGTCGCCGCGGTGCGGCACGACGGGGACACGGAGGTGCTGGCCGGCGGTCGGCTCGCCGTCGACGGCCGTGCCCCGATGGAGCCGGACACCCTGTTCCGGCTCGCGTCGGTGACCAAGCCGTTCGGCGGCGCGCTCACCCTCGCCCTCGCCGAGGACGGCGTGCTCGGCCTCGACGACGCCGTCGGCCGGTGGCTGCCGGAGCTGGCCGAGCCGCGGGTGACCGCCCGCCGGGGCGGGCCGCTGGAGGACACCGTGCCCGCGGTCCGGCCGATCACCGTCCGGCACCTGCTCACCAACACCGCCGGTCTCGGCTGGGCGCCCGGTCTCGGCCCGCTGGAGCAGGCGATGAACGACCGCGGCGTGGGCCCGAGCGCGCTGCCGCCCGAGCTCTCGCCGGACGAGTACCTGGCCCGGCTCGGGGAGCTGCCGCTGTCCGGACAGCCGGGGGAGACCTGGAACTACCACACCTGCTCCGACGTCCTGTCCGTCCTGCTCTCCCGCGCGACCGGCCGCAGCGTCGCCGACCTCCTCGCCGACGAGGTCACCGGCCCCCTCGGGCTGGCCGACACCGGCCTCCGCGCGGTCGATCCGCACCGGCTGCCCCCGCTGTACTGGCCGACCGACGGGGGGCTGGACGTCGTCGACCCCCCGGACGGCGTCCTCGCCGGGCGGCCGCGGTTCCAGAGCCTGTCCTGCGGGCTGGTGTCCACGGCCCCCGAGGTGCTGGCCTTCCTGTGCGCCGTCGCCGACGGCGGCGGGCCGGTGCTCTCCGCCGCGTCGGCCGCCGCGATGACCCGCGACGCCCTGACCCCGGAGCAGCGGGCGGCCGGCCGGGAGTTCCTGGGCCGGGGTCGCTCCTGGGGGCTGCAGGTCGGCGTCGACACCGAACGCGTGCGGCCGTGGCGCTCGCCCGGCCGGTGGGGCTGGGACGGCGGCACCGGGACCACCGCCTGGGTGGATCCCTCACGCGACCTCGCCGCCGTGCTGCTGACCCAGCGCATGATGACCGGCGCGCACGACGAGCCCGACGAGTTCTGGGCCGCCGTGCACCGGTGTGTGTGACGTTCCGGAACGGGTTGTCGCCGTCTCCCGGCGAGGAGGACGCTGCGCCGGGGGAGGCGACCATGGACGAGAACGACCAGCTGCGGCGGGACCTGGTGGCGCGCATCGAGGCACGGCGGGCGTCCGTCGCACAGTTCCTCCGGGCGAACAGACCCGGGATCCGGCGGCAGGCCACCATCGCCATCGTGCTCAGCTCGCTGGCCGCGGTCTTCACCGCCGGGCCGGCCGTCGGCGGGGAGACCTTCGCCGAGGGCGTCCAGAAGATCTTCGGGCTCTCGAGCGACTCCTACGTCTGGCGGACGCTGTGCCTGCTCGCGCTCCTGGTGTCCATCGGCGCCGCGGTGATGAGCAACCTGGCCAAGTCGCACGAGGCCGCCCTCAACCGGCTCACCACCGCCGAGGCGGCGAAGGCGGAGCTGGAGGGGCTGTCCACGCTGCTCGAGTTCGGCCACCTGTCCGTGGACGACGGCGTCAAGCTGTTCCAGCAGTACTCGACGAAGATCCCGTTCGTCGACGACGTGCCCGTCCTCGCCGCGGGCCGCTCCGCCGGGCCGTCGTCCTGACCGGCCGGCCGGGCCCCGGGCCGAGGGCGCTCAGCCGAAGGCCCTGACGAACCGCCGCTGCCCCGGCGTCTCGACGGCGCGCGGGTGGTAGTGGGCGCGCACGTAGGCCACGGCCTCGTCGGCCGGCACGCCGTCGAGCACGGCGAGGCAGGCCAGCGCGGTGCCGGTGCGGCCCACCCCGCCGCCGCAGGCCACCTCGACCCGCTCGGTCGCGGCCCGCGCCCAGGCCTGCTCGAGGGCGGCCCGGGCGGCGGCCGGGTCGGTGGGCAGCCGGAAGTCCGGCCAGCGCACCCAGACCGACTCCCACGCCACCTCGGGCGCCCGCCCCAGCAGGTAGACGCCGAACTGGGGGAGCGGGCCGTCGGGCAGCGGCCGGCGCACGCCGCGGCCGCGGACCACCCGCCCCGAGGGCAGCCGCAGCAGGCCGGGCGTGCCGGTGCCCCACGGCGGTTCGAGGGGCGCCGGCATGCCGTGCTCAGCCGAGCTCAACGGGCTTCCCCGGGGTGAAGTCGCCGATCCCCACGGCGCCGGGGTCGAGGACGCCGGACAGGGTCACGGTTGCCACTATCGCCCCTTGCGATGCATGGCCGCTCCAGCGATGCGTCGTGACGCTCGTCAGCGCGCGAAGTCAGAGGACGGTGCCGTTCCGCGCGCCGCGGGCGGCCGGTCCCGGCCAGCCGTCACACCATGTCGGACAGCGGGTCCCGGCCGGTCACCGTGCCGGAGGACGACACCACCCCGAAGCGGGCGAACAGCTCCTCGGCGTACCACCCCTCCCGCGCGGTGCGCGCCACCACGGCGGCGTGCGGCGCCCGGCCGTAGGCGAAGGCGTTGAGCGCGGCCGCCGACTCCCAGACGCTGAAGGTGCCCTGCAGGCCGATCGGCGCCTCCCCGACGCCGAGGGCGAGCCGCAGCCCGGGGCTCTCGTGCAGATCGGCCGACACCGGCGGGACGGCGCGCCAGAAGCGCAGCGCCGTGCGGGGCACCAGCCGGGCCCGGGTGAGCGCGGCGACCGGCCCGTCCCACCGCTGCGGCGGGGGCCGGCCGAACGGCTCCCGCCGCGACCAGCGGCCGCGGGCGGCGAGCGGGCGCAGCCGCGCGGTCCACTCCTCGTCGGCGAGCCGGCGCCACCGGCCGACGACGTCACCGTCCGCGAAGGCGCCGGCCGCGGCGTCGTCGTCCCAGACGGCGAGCAGCGCCCAGCGCCGCGGGTCGGCGTCCCGGACGGTGAACGTCCGGCCGCTGCCGGTGCCCAGCAGCTTGGCGAAGCGCAGGCCGGGCGTGCGGCGCAGCGGCCGGCGGTCGGCGGCCATGCGCAGCAGCGCGCCGGGCACCGCGCGGCCCGGCACGCCCCACATGTGCAGCGTCACCACCGGGTCGCCGTCCACCACCGCGAGGCTATGCCGTGGTGCCGACGGGTACCGGGCTACGCCGTGACGACCTATGACACCCGCGCTGAGCTCGGCGACTCCGACGCCCCGGCCGAGGACCAGCTGACCGAGGCCTTCGACACGATCGTCAGCGAGGGTGCCCAGCGGCTGCACCGCACCTGGCGCGAAGTGCTCTCGACCGGGCTGGCCGGCGGCCTGGAGGTGGCCACCGGCGTGCTCGCGCTGTTCGCGGTCCTCGCCGAGACCGGCAGCCACCTGTTGGCTGGCCTGGCGTTCAGCATCGGCTTCATCGCGCTGCTGCTGGCCCGCAGCGAGCTGTTCACCGAGGGCTTCCTGGTCCCGGTGACGGCGGTGGTGGCGCGGCGGGCGTCGTGGTCGCAGCTGGCCAAGCTGTGGGGCGGCACGCTGGTCGCCAACCTGGCCGGCGGGTGGCTGGTGACCTGGCTCATCATGACCGCGTTTCCCCAGCTGGCGCCCACGGCGATCGAGTCGGCGGTGCCGTTCGTCGACGCGCCCCTGGACCTGCGGGCGGTCTGCCTGGCGCTGCTGGCCGGCAGCACGCTGACGCTGATGACCCGCATGCAGCACGGGACGACGTCGGACCCGGCGAAGATCGTGGCCGCGGTCGCCGGCGGCTTCCTGCTGGCCGGGCTGTCGCTGTTCCACTCGATCCTGGACTCGCTGATCATCTTCAGCGCGCTGCACGCCGGCGCCCCGTTCGGCTACGCCGACTGGCTGGGCTGGTTCTGGTACACCGCGCTGCTCAACATGGCCGGCGGTCTGCTCGTGGTCACCTTCCTGCGGCTGCTCCGGGCCAAGGAGCTCATCGAGCGGGAACGCGCGGTGGCCGCGGACGGTGGCTGACGGCCGCGCCTCCCGCGACTTCGCCGTCCCGGTGGCGATGCTGTCGGGGTGATCGAGCTCGACGGCCTCACCAAGCGCTACGGCGCGCGGGTCGCCGTCGACGACCTGACCGTGCGGATCGAGCCCGGCCGGGTCACCGGCTTCCTCGGCCCCAACGGCTCCGGCAAGACGACGACGATGCGCTGCATCGTCGGCCTCACCCGGCCCACCGCGGGGACGGCGACCGTGCTCGGCATGCCCTACCGCGACGTGGACTCGCCGCTGCGGCGGGTCGGGGCGCTGATCGACCCGCGCGCCCGGCACCCCCGGCGGCGGGCGTGCGCGCACCTGCGGGCGCTGGCGCAGAGCAACGGACTGCCGCGGCACCGGGCCGACGACCTGCTGGAGCTGGTCGGCCTCGCCGACGTCGCCGACGAGAAGGTCGGCGGCTTCTCCCTCGGCATGGGGCAGCGGCTGGGCATCGCCGCCGCGCTGCTCGGGGACCCCGACGTCCTGCTGCTCGACGAGCCGGTCAACGGTTTGGACCCCGAGGGGATCCGCTGGGTCCGCCAGCTGCTGCGCGACCTGGCCGCCGAGGGGCGCACCGTCCTGGTCTCCAGCCATCTCATGAGCGAGATGGAGGACACCGCCGACCACCTGGTCGTCCTCGGCCGCGGGCGGCTGCTCGCCGACGTCCCGATCGAGGAGCTGCTCGGCGCGCGGGCGGGGGTCCGCGTGCGCACGCCGGGGTCCCGGCTGCTGGCGGCCGCGCTGACCCGGACGGGCGCGCAGGTGGCCCTGGAGGACGACGGCGCGCTGCGCGTCACCGGGATGGAGGTCTCCGCGGTCGGGGAGGTGGCGTTCGCCGCCGGTGTGCCGGTGCACGAGCTCGCCCGCGTCACCGCGTCGCTGGAGTCGGCCTACCTGGCGCTGACCGGCGACGAGGTCGAGTACCGGGCGGGTGCCCGGTGAACCTGCTCGCCGCCGAGTGGACGAAGCTGCGCTCGCTGTCGTCCACCTGGGTGTGCACCGCGGTCTACCTGGTCGCCGCGCTGGCGCTCGGCTGGCTGGCCGCGGCGACCACCGACCGGGCGCCCAGCGCGGAGGTCGCCATCTCCGGCGCGCTGACCGGCTTCGGCTTCGCCCAGCTGGTGCTCGTCGTCCTCGGGGTGCTGGCCGGCGCCGGCGAGTTCACCACCGGCCTGGCGGTGGCGTCGTTCACCGCGGTGCCGCGGCGCAGCCGGCTGCTGGCCGCGAAGACCGCCGTCGTGGCCGGCTGGTGCGCTCTGCTCACCGCCGTCGCCGCCGCGGGGTGCGGACTGGCCGCGCGCACGCTGACGGTGGTGCCCGGCGGGGTCGACCTGGCCGCGCCGGCCGTCCTGCGGCAGCTGCTCCTGCAGGTGGTGTGGGCCGCGCTGGTCGCCGTCCTGTCGGTGGGGCTGGGCACGTCGCTGCGCTCCACGGCGGGCGGGGCCGGGCTGGGCACGGCCCTGGTGTTCGTGCTCCCGCCGGTGCTGGCGATCGCCGGAGCCGAGCGCGCCTCGCAGGTGCTGCCTGCACTCCGGGTGGGGGAGGACGCCTTCCTCGCCGCGGGCACCGGCTGGCCGGTGGGGCTGGCCGTCGTCGGCGGCTGGGCGGTGGCGGCCTGGGCGCTCGCCGCGCTGCTGCTCGAGCGGCGGGACGTCTAACCGCGCACGGCGGCCACGTAGCGGTCCAGCGCGGCCGCCTGCACCGCCCGGCTGACCGGCCCGCCGAGCCGGGCCAGCGGCGAGGCCAGCCGCGAGAACACCCGCGTGGTGAAGACGACGGCGCCGTCCGGCCGCAGCGTGACGACGAAGGCCTCCTCGCCGCTCTCCGGGTGCCCGGGCAGGGTGCCGTAGCCGAAGCCCTGCTCGTCGCCGTCCGTCCGTGCCCAGACGACCCGGCACGGGATGTCGTAACCCAGCCGCCGGAACCCGGCGGTCAGGACGACGACGGTGCCGGCCTCCCGCGGCGATCCGCTCGCCCGCACGCGCAGGCCGGCGCCGCGCTGCATGCGCCAGTCGAAGACGGCCGCCACGGCCCGGTCGAACGCGGCGCGGCCCTCGCCGACCACCGCCGTGCGTTCCGCGTGCGCGTAGCCGGGCGGCAGCGGTCCCTCCCTCGTCGCGCCGACCTCGGCGTAGGTGAACGGCGCGGCGGCGAGCCGGTCCAGGTCGGCGGCTCGGAACAGGCCCACGTCGTCACCCTGCCTGCCGGTAACGTCTCGCGCACTGTGCTGCCCGACGTCACCGCCACCCGCTACGTCACCCCGCTGCGCGAAGGTGGCTCGCTGCCGGGGCTCATGGAGGCCGACGACCTCGGCACCTACGTGGTCAAGTGGCGCGCCGCGGGCCAGGGCGTGAAGGTGCTGGTCGCCGAGGTGGTCTGCGGCGAGCTCGCCCGCGCGCTGGACCTGCCCGTGCCCGCGCTCGTGACCGTCGACGTCGCCGCGGAGCTCGCCGTGGGCGAGCCGGACGTCGAGGTGCAGGAGCTGATGCAGCGCTCCGCAGGCCGCAACCTCGGCCTGGACTACCTGCCCGGCGCGCTGGACTTCGAGGCGGGGGTGGCGTCGGTCGAGCCGGCGCTGGCCGGGCGGGTGCTCTGGCTCGACGCGCTGATCGGCAACGTCGACCGGTCGTGGCGCAACCCGAACATGCTCTTCTGGCACGGCTCGCTGTACCTGATCGACCACGGGGCCGCGCTGACCTTCCACCACCACTGGCCGGGCGCGGCGGCCGCGGTCGAGCGGCCCTACGACGCGACGCAGCACGCCCTGATCGAGTGCGCGCCGGACGTCGCCGGAGCCGACGACGCCCTGGCTGCGCGCGTGACCGGCCGGCTGCTGGAGGGCGTGCTCGCGCTGGTGCCCGACGAGTGGCTCGAGGGTCCGTCGCCGGACGACCCGCCGGAGGCCGTCCGCACGCGCTACGTGGAGCAGCTGCTCGCCCGCCTGGGCGCCCGAGATTCGTGGCTGCCCGGGGTCGTGGCCGCGGCCGCGGCGGGCGGCGCCGGGCGGCGGCGGGCGCCGCGCGGGGAGAACCGGCCGGGATGGCTGGGGCCGCCGCCGCCCGAGGGGGTGACCCAGCGGTGAGGTCCGCCCCTCGGAGAGATGTGTTCGAGTACGCGGTGCTGCGGGTCGTGCCGCGCGTGGAGCGCGGCGAGGTGCTCAACGCCGGCGTCCTCGTGTACTGCCGCCAGCGGGACTACCTGGGCTCGCGGGTGCACCTCGACGCCGACCGGCTCCGGGCGCTGGACCCGACGGCGGACGCCGGCGCGATCGGGCGGGCGCTGCAGGCGGCGGCCGACGTCTGCGCCGCCGATCCGGTCGCCGGCGCGGCCGGCCGGGAGGCGCTGGGCTCGCGGTTCCGCTGGCTGACCGCGCCGCGCAGCACCGTCGTCCAGCCGGGGCCGGTGCACACCGGGCTGACCGACGACCCGGACGCCGAGGCCGACCGGCTGTTCCGGCTGCTGGTCCTGCCCGTCGAGCGGTGAGGTCGGCCCGCGGTCCCGCCTGGGCGGCGGCCGCGCTCGCGTTCGCCTACGCCGCGGTCAGCGCCTACTGGACGGCGGGTGGCACCGCGCTGCTGGACACGGTGGGCGGCGGACTGGAGCGCCTGGCGCGCGGCGGCGGAGCGGCGGGCGTGGTGCTGGGACTGGTCACCGTGCTGGCCAAGCTCGCCGGCGGGGTGCTGGCCCTGGCGCTGGTCCGGCCGTTCGGCGCCCGGGTGCCGGCGCTCCTGCTGGCGCGTACCGCGCTGGCCGTCGGCGTCGCCCTCGCCCTGTACGGGGCCGCCCAGATGCTGCTCGGCGGGCTCGCGCTGACCGGTCTGCTCGGCGAGCCGGCGGACCCCCGGGCGCTGCGCTGGCACGTGCTGCTCTGGGACCCCTGGTTCCTGCTCTGGGGGCTGCTGCTCCTCATCGCCGTCCGCCGACGGCGCCGTCCTGCCGGAGCCCCTGTCCAGGGCTGAGCCGTATCAGGCCGCTCACGGCGAGTCACCCGCGGCCCCGTCGTGTCGGCGTCCTGAGCGTGACCGGGCCGCGCCACCGGGACGCGCCGGGCCCGAAATGGTGGTCCACGTCGTGGACCTGCCCTTACGCTCCCGCACCGTTGCCGAGACGAAGACGTATCGCGGAGCACGCGTGTCGTTGCCCGAGGTGACGGGGGGAAGGGGAACGGCGCCGCCCGCCGATGGGGGAGCGCCTGGTGTCCGACCTGTTGTCCGCCTTCGCCCGTGACTGGCACCTGTTCGTCCCGATCGGGGTCATCGGGATCCTCTCCTGGTCGATCTGGCTGATCCGCAAGCTGCTGTCCAACCGGTACCGGTCGGTGGTCAACGACTTCCGGACGACGACGTCGGTCGTCGTGCCCTCGTTCCGGGAGGACCCCGACGTCCTCGAGCGCTGCCTGGACACCTGGCTGGCCCAGCGGCCGACCGAGGTGATCGTGGTCCTGGACGTGCAGGACCGGGAGGCGCAGCGCCGGCTCGAGCAGCGGCGGGAGCCGCGGCTGACGGTCATCGTCTTCCCGCACCGGGGCAAGCGCTCCGCCCTGGGGGTCGGCATCCGGGCGGCCCGCGGCGAGGTGCTCGTGCTGTGCGACTCGGACACCGCCTGGCAGCCGGGCCTGCTCTCCGCCGTCCAGATGCCCTTCGCCGACCTCCGGGTGGGCGCGGTCGGCACCCGGCAGAACGTCTACCGGCCGGGCTGGAACGTCTGGCGGCGGGTGGCGGACTGGATCATCGACCTGCGGTACCTGGACTACGTGCCGGCCACGGGCCTGGCCGGCGCGGTCGTCTGCGTCTCCGGCCGGACGGCGGCCTACCGGCGCAGCGCCGTCGTCCCCGTGCTGGAGCACCTGGAGCACGAGTTCTTCCTCGGCCGGCGCTGCATCGCCGGGGACGACGGCCGGCTCACCTGGCTGGTGCTGGCCAGCGGGTACCGGACGGTGCACCAGAGCAGCGCGCGGGCGCTGTCGATGTTCCCGAACACGTTCCGGGCGTTCTGCAAGCAGCGGGTGCGCTGGAGCCGCAACTCCTACCGCTGCTACCTGACCGCCGCCTGGAACGGGTGGCTGTGGCAGGTGCCCCTGGTCAGCCAGGTCACGGTGCTGCAGATCCTCTTCACGCCGGTGACCATGTTCGCCGCCGTCTACTACGTGATCCTCGCCGGCACGGGCCCGGCCGGCGTCCGCGGGCTGCTCTTCGCCGGGGCCTGGCTGCTGATCGGCCGTACGATCCGCAGCCTCTCGCACCTGCGCCGCAAGCCCGCGGACATCGTCCTGCTGCCGGTGGTGGTGGTCGTCATCGCGCTGGTGGCCCTGCCGATCAAGACCTACGCGCTGTTCACGATGAACCGGCAGGGGTGGCTCACCCGGCGCTCGGCGCTCGTCGGAGGCGAGGGCCAGGACGAGGCGAGCCTCGCTCCGGGGATGGCCCGGCCCCAGGGTGTGGCGGTGTCCTCGTGAGCCGGTCGCGGGTGCCCTCACGCGTCGCGCTGAGCTGCCTGCTCGTGCTGACCGCCGCCGTCGTCACGGGTGCCGCCGTGCTGCCGACGACTCCCGTGCCGGGCGGCGACCCGGAGCCGGGCGCGCACGCCCCCGGTGCCCGCCTGGCCGTCCTCCGCCACGACCTGGCCGGGGTGCGGGCGGAGCGCCAGAGCCGCCTGCTCGAGGCGGAGGACCGGCGGCTGCTCGACCTGGTCGCCGCGGTCCCGTTCGGTGCGCCGCCGTACACGGCCGGGGCGGGGCGGGACGCCACGGTGGTGCTCCCTCCCATCGGCCGTGACTACGGGCTGCCCGACCTCGAGGCGCTCGGCGCCGCGGTCCGCGCTCCCGACGGGGGCGTGGACGTCGTCCGGCACGTCCTCGTCGCCCCGGGCGCGAGTCTGCGGATCGTCGCGCCGGGCACCACGCTGCGGCTGCGCAGCGACGGCCGCCGCTTCGTCTCGCTGGTCGCGTGGAAGGCCACGCTCGTCCTCGCCGGCGACCCGGGGTCCCCGCTGAGCGTGACCAGCTGGAGCCCCGGGCCCGCGGCAGCCGATCCCAGCCCGCTGGACGGCCGGGCCTACGTGCGCACCGCCGGCGGCAGCATGACCCTGGACTTCGTGCAGGCGCGCGATCTCGGCTTCTGGTCCGGCCGCACCGGTGGGGTGGCGTGGACGGGCAGCCCCCGCGCCGCCACCAGCGGCTCGGTGCGCGGGTCGCTGTTCGCCCGCGGCCACTACGGCGTGTTCGCCTCGGGCGCCCGCGGCCTGACGATCACCGACTCCGCCTTCGTCGACAACGCCGTCGACGGGCTGGGGCTGCACCGCCGCACGGTCGGCACCGAGGTGACCGGCGGCCGCGCGACGGGCAACGGCCGGCACGGCGTCTCGGCCGACATGGGCACCGAGGACGTGCGGCTGACCGGCGTCGACGCCTCGCGCAACGCGGTGTCCGGCATCTCCTTCAGCGGCGCGCCGCTCGCCGACGGGCCGTCCGCGGGCGGCGCCTCCACCCGCATCTTCGGCGGTCTCACCGTCACCGGCGGGCGGGCCGACGGCAACGGCCGCACCGGGGTGCGGATCGTCCAGAGCTCCGCGGTGTCGATCAGCCGGCTCGCCGTTGGCGGCGGCCGGGACGGCGTCGTCCTGGTGGGCACCCGGTTCCCCACCACCGTCCGCGACACGGTGGTGCGGGGCACCCGCCGCTTCGGCATCTCCCTGCAGGACGGCGTCGCGCGGCTCGAGGGCAACCGGATCGGCGGCGGCCGGACCGCCATCCGGCTGGAGGACGCCGACGGCGCGGTACGGGCCAACGACGTGCGGGCGGCCGCCCACTACGGCGTCTCCGTGTCGGGCACGTCCGCCGCGTCGGTCGTCGCCAACACCGTCACCGGCCGCGGCCCGGCCGCGGTGGACACCTACCGCCTCGACGACGACGCCGAGGTCCGGGTCGCCGGCAACGACACCGACCGCTGGACGGTGGACGAGGACGACTGGGTCTACTGGTCCCGCTTCATCCCCCGGCACCCCATGGTGGTGCTGTGGGTCGTCGTCCTGCTGGTGCCGGTCCTGGCCTCGCTGCGCGGCCGGCGGCGACGGCCGGCGCCGGGCACCCTGCCCTACACCGACGAGTTGCGCGCGGCGCCGGTCTTCGTTCCGCGGGCGGCCGGCGCACCGGCCGCATCGGGAGGAGGCGGCGGCGGATGAGCCGGGGGCCGCGGGGTCTGGTCCCGCTCGCCGTCGCCGTGCTCCTGCTCGTCGCCTGCGGGCGCGGCGGGTCCGGCGCGTCGCCCTCCCTGTCGCCGTCCGGGCCGTCGCGGCAGCCCGCTTCCCCGTCCGCCTCGACCGCGGCACCGTCCCCGCCGCCGGCGGCGACCTGCGAGACGGCGGGTGCGGTGGAGGTGCGCTCCGCCCACGACTTGGTCTCCGCGCTCGCCGCGGCCCGGCCCGGGACGACCATCCACGTGGCCGACGGCCGCTACCGCGGCACGTTCGTCGCCACGGCCCGGGGCACGGCCGGCGCACCGATCACGCTCTGCGGCGGCCGCGGTGCGGTGCTGGACGGCGGGGACGTCGACGGCGGCGGCTACACGCTGCACCTGGACGGCGCCGCCCACTGGCGGGTCGTCGGCCTCACGCTCACCGGCGGGCAGAAGGGGCTGATGGTGGACGCCGGCGTGGGCAACCTGGTGGAGGGGCTGCTGGTGCAGTCGGTGGGGGACGAGGCGATCCACCTGCGGACGGGCAGCACGGACAACGTCGTCCGCGGCAACACCGTGCGCGACACCGGGCTGCGCAAGCCGAAGTTCGGGGAGGGCGTGTACGTCGGCAGCGCCGAGAGCAACTGGTGCGACCTCTCCGACTGCCGGCCCGACCGCAGCGACCGCAACCTGGTCGAGGGCAACGACATCGCCGCGACGACCGCCGAGTCCGTGGACGTCAAGGAGGGCACCAGCGACGGCGTCGTCCGCGGGAACCGGTTCGACGGGGCCGGGATGGTGGAGGGCGACTCCTGGGTCGACGTGAAGGGCAACGGCTGGGTCATCGAGGACAACGTCGGCACGACCAGTCCCGAGGACGGATTCCAGGTGCACGAGGTGGTCGACGGGTGGGGGAGGGACAACGTCTTCCGCGGCAACACCGCCCACGTCGAGGGGCCGGGCTACGGCATCAACGCCGCCGGGCCGCGAGGCATGCGGGAGAGCACGACCGTCACCTGCGACAACACCGCGTCCGGTGCCCGCAGCGGCCTGACCAACGTGGAGTGCCGCAGCTGAGCCGTCCTGTCACCGCCCGGGTGTAGACCCCGGGCATGCAGATCGCCGCCGTCGCCGTGAGCGCCACCGACCTGGCCCGCACCGTCGCGTTCTACGAAGGGCTCGGCTTCCGGTTCCCGCCGCTGGAGGCCGGCACCGAGCACGTCGAGGCCGAGGCCGGCGTCCGGCTGATGATCGACACCGCCGCCCTGCTGGAGGGCCTGCACGGCGAGCCGCCGCGGCCGGGCAACACCGCGGCCTTCGCCGTCCTGTTCGACTCGCCGGCGGAGGTGGACGACGCCGCCGGAGGGGCTGCCGGCGCGGGGGGCAGCGTCGTGCACGAGCCCTTCGACGCCCCGTGGGGCCAGCGCTACGCCACCGTCGCCGACCCCGACGGCTACCGCGTGGACCTGTTCTGCCCCCTCCCCGGCTGAACCGGCTGCGATCCGTCACCGCCGAGCACCACCGCGGCGGCAGGGCAGCGGACGACGGTCCCGGGCGCGGCGTCCCGGGCGGCGCGCACCGCCCGTGACACCGCCGGCCAGTCCGCTCCGGGGCCGAGCTCCGCCACGTCCACCGCCGCGCGCCGGCCCAGCCGTCCCGCACACAGCCGAGCGGCCAGCTCCTCCGCGCCGGAGGCCGACCCGAGCGCCGCGACGGCGGCGCCGTCCCCGACCGTGACACCCCACAGCGCCCGCCCGCGGAGCTCCTCGGCGGCCTCGGCCAGGTCGTCGCCGGTCACCGCCACGAGCGCGGCCAGCACGGATCGGGAGCCCGATCCCGCCGCCAGCTCATCGGCGAAGCGGACCAGCTCGCCCAGGACGGCGTCGGTGTCGCCGGCCCAGGCGACGTGGTCGGCGCTGTCGAGCAGCACCAGCCGGCCGCGGGGGAGGCCCGAGGCGAGCGCCCGCGCGCCGGCGACGTCGTAGAAGCGGTTGCGGGCCGAGTGGAGGACGAGCACCGGCGCCCGGACGGCGGGCAGCAGGTCGCGGACGTCCTCGCGGTGGAACAGGCGGTGCAGCTCCTTGGCGCGGGCGGGGCCGGCCCCGAGCTGGCCGGCCCGCTCCAGCCAGCCCCGCAGGCGGGGGTCGTGACCGGCGCTGGGGGCGACCGCGTCGAGCAGGTCCACCCCGCTGGCCGGTCCGGCGTCGATCATCCGCTCGGTCCGGGCCAGCCGATCGCCGTCGTCCGCGGCCGCTGCCCGCGTGTTGTGCAGCACGAGCCCGGCGACCCGCTGCGGGTGCTCGGCGGCCAGCCGGACCGCGGCCGGCCCGGCGTGCTCGTGGGCGTACACGAGCACCCGCTGGCTGCCGACCCGGTCGAGCACGGCCAGGCAGTCCTCCACCCAGTGGTCGTAGGTGAGGGGGCCGCCGGGTGGGTCCGACATGCCCACGCCCCGGCGGTCGCAGAGCACCAGCCGGAACCGCCGCCCGAGCCGCTGCAGGAAGGTGGCCGGCAGGGCGGCGTCCCAGAGCGTGTCGCACGGCAGGAACCCGCCGTGCAGCAGGAGCAGGTCGGTCGGGCCCCGGCCGACGACCTCGAACGCCACCCGGGCGCCGTCGACGTCCACGTACTGCACGTTCGGGCGGTCCGCCGACGGCGCGGGCTCCGCGGCGGGGGCGAGCGACTGGGTCAGGACCGCACGCTCCAGCTGCTGCAGCTCCGCTCCCGGGGATACGCCCAGCTCGCCGAGCCGCGTCCGCGCCCGCCGGTAGGCGGCCAGCGCATCGCTCTGCCGGTCCGCCCGGTACAGCGCGGTCATGAGCTGGGCCCAGAACCGCTCGCGCAGCGGGTGCCGGTGGCAGAGCACCTCCAGCTCGGCGACGAGATCCCCGGCGCGGCCGGCCCGCAGGCCCGCGTCCAGCCGTGCCTCGACGGCGGACAGGCGCAGTTCCGTCAGGCGGATCCGCTCGAGCTCGGCGAACGGCAGGTCCACGTCGGCCAGCGCCTCCTGCGACCCCTCCCACAGGGCCAGCGCCTGCTCGAGGACGGCGACGTGCCCCGCCGCACCGCCGTCCCGCTCCCGGGCGGCGTCTCGCGCGGCGCGGACGGCCCGCTCGAAGCGATGGAGGTCCACCGCGTCGGCGGGCACGGCCAGCCGGTAGCCCCGGGGCACGGTCGCGAGCAGCTCCCCGCCCGCGGTGTCCGGCCCGCCGAGCAGCCGTCGCAGGTTGGACACGTGCACCCGCAGGACGTCGACCGCCCGCGCCGGCGGATCGGCCGGCCACAGGTCCCGCACGAGATCGTCGACCGGCACGGCGTAGGGCACGGCCAGGGCCAGCCGGGCGAGCAGTGCCCGCTCCTTGGCCCGGGTCAGCGGCATCGGTGCGCCGTTCCGGACCAGCCTCACCGGTCCGAGAAGGCACACCGCCACGGACATGAAACGAGTGTGAACCCGGCGGGCAGGTCGCAGTACAGGTCGGCGTCCCACGCTGGTCCCCATGGCCGGGACGTGCGTGATCGGGGCGGGCATCGTGGGGCTGGGGACGGCGCTGCTGCTCGCCGCGGACGGGCACGAGGTCACCGTGCTGGAGCGGGACGGCGCCCCGCCCAGCACCGACCCGGAGGACGTGTGGGCGCACTGGGACCGCCACGGCGTGCCCCAGCTCCGGCAGACGCACGCCTTCTTCGGACGGGTCCGGCAGATCCTGCGCACCGAGGCGCCGGAGGTCCTCGACGACCTCGCGGCGGCCGGCGCGGCGCAGCTGGACTACCTGGGCGAGCGCCCCCGCCGCGCCGGGGACGAGGACCTGGTCGGTATCGGTGTCCGGCGGACGACGCTGGAGATGGTGCTGCACCGGCGCGCCGCGGCGGATCCCCGGATCACGCTCCTACCGGGCGTCGGTGCCCGGCGACTGCGCGCCGTCCCCGGCCGGGACCCCGGAGTGCCGCACGTCGTCGGGGTGCAGACCACTGCCGGCGCGGTCGTGGACTGCGACCTGGTGGTGGACGCCGCCGGGCGCCGCTCACCGCTGCCCCGGCTCCTGGAGGACATCGGCGCCGCCGCTCCGCTGGAGGAGGCCGAGCTCGACGGCTTCACCTACTGGACCCAGTGGTTCCGGCTCTCCGGGAGCGTCGTCCCGCCGGACAGCGCGCTGCCGTTCGCCCACTACCGGACCTTCACGGTCGTCCGGTTCACCGCCGACGACGGCTGGTTCTCCGTCACCGTCGTCGGCGCCGCCCGCGACCGGCTCCTGCGGGGGCTGCGCGACCCGTCGCGGCTGCGGGCTCTGACCGCCGTCCTGCCGCCGACCCGCGACTGGGTCGACCCCGCCGTGGCCACACCCGTGGGCGGGGTCGCGCCGATGGCCAGCATCCAGAGCCGGTGGCGCCGGCTGATCCGCGGGGAGGCGCCGTGCGCGACGGGCCTCGTGGCCGTCGGGGACGCGGTGGCCTGCAACAACCCGATGCTCGGCCGGGGCCTGGCGCTCGGACTGCGGCACGCGCAGCACCTGCGCGACGCCCTGCGGGAGGTCCCGCCGGAGGACGTCGCGCTCGACCACGCCCGGCGGATCGACGACGAGGTGCGCGCCTGGTACGCCGACACCGTCGGCTTCGACCGCAGCCGGCTGGGCGGCATCGGCGCCGCCCTGGCCGAGCCCGGGCGGCTCCCCGAGCCGGACCCCCGTGCCCTCTTCCTGCGAGCCGCCGCGCACGACGACGACCTCTACCGCGCCTTCCTGCAGATCCTCAACGTGCACCGCACGAGCGCGGACGTCTTCGGCGATCCCGCGCTGCGGGCCCGCGTCGCCGAGGTCGCCGCCGAGCTGCCGCCGCCCGCGCCCGACCCGGTCGACCGGGCCGAGCTCGAGCAGCTCCTCGCCGCCTGACGGAGGTCCGCGCTCAGCCGGGGAGCAGCCCGTCGATCCGGCGGGCCAGCGCCAGGTCGTTCTCGGTCACCCCACCGGCCGAGTGGGTGACCAGATGCAGGTGCAGGGTGCGCCAGCGCAGGTCGATGTCGGGGTGGTGGTCCATCTCGTCGGCGACGTCGGCGATCGACCCGATCGCGGCGACGGCGTCCCGGAAGCTCGGCAGTTCGACGCTGCGGTGGAGGCCCTCGCCGTCGCCGGACCACAGCGGCAGACCGTGCAGCGCGGCCGACAGCTCGTCGGGGGAGAGGCGCGATGCCATGCCGCTCATGGTGCCGTGCTGGAGCTGCCTCGTTCCAGGGCCCCGCGGCGCGCGAAGCGCGTCGTGGGGTGGAACGAGGTCCTTCGTCAGGTGTGCAGGCCGCACTCGGTCTTGCCGCGACCCGCCCAGCGCCCGGCGCGGGGGTCCTCGCCCGGCGCGACCGGGCGGGTGCACGGCGCGCAGCCGATGGAGCCGTAGCCGAGCTCGAACAGCGGGTTCACCGGCACCTGGTGGCGCTCGATGTAGGCGTCGACGTCGTCCTGGGTCCAGGCGGCGATCGGGTTGATCTTGATCATCGCGCGCTTGGCGTCCCAGGTGACCAGCCGGGTGCCCGCCCGGGTCGGCGACTCGTCGCGCCGGACACCCGAGCCCCAGGCGGCGAAGCCGGCGAGGGTCCTGGCCAGCGGCTGCACCTTGCGCAGCGAGCAGCACAGGTCGGGGTCGCGGTCGTGCAGCTTCGCGCCGAACTCGGCGTCCTGCTCCGCGACGGTCTGCGGCGGGGTGACGTTCACGAGGGTGATCGGCAGGGCGCTGGTGATCCAGTCGCGGGTGCCGATCGTCTCGGCGAAGTGGTAGCCGGTGTCGAGGAAGACCACCTGCACGCCGGGGATCGCGGTGCTGGCCAGGTGCGCCAGCAGCCCGTCGGCCATCGACGAGGCGATCGCGAAGTCCTCGCCGAAGGTCTCCCCGGCCCAGGTGAGGACGGCGAGCGCCTGCTCGACCGGGTCGGCGATGCCCTCGAAGCGGGCGTCGGCCTCGGCGGCGAGCTCCGGCGTCGGCCGGACGGCGGTCGTCATCCTTGCTGCACTCCTGTCGCGATCAGGCGGACGGTGAACGTGCGCAGGCACGCGCTGCAGCGCCAGGCCCCGGGCTCCTCGTGCGGCGTGAGCTCCTCCTCGCCGCAGTAGGGGCAGAAGAACACGGGCAGGTGCCGCGTCCCGTCCGGCGCGCCCTCGGTCACAGCAGCCAGGCCTCCTCGGCGCGCGCGACGTAGGCGGCGAACGACTCGCCGTCCTGGCGCCGCTCGACGTAGCCGCGCAGCACCCGCTCGCAGTAGTCCGCCGTCTCGGCCTTGGTCACCTTGTGGCCGCGGAACTTGCGGCCGAGGGCGGCCTCGAAGCCGAGGTGGCCGCCGAGGTGGACCTGGAAGCCCTCCACCATCTCGCCGCTGTCGTCGCGGACCATCGAGCCCTTGAAGCCGATGTCGGCGGTCTGGAACCGGGCGCAGCTGTTCGGGCAGCCGTTGACGTTGATCGAGACGGGCGTGTCGAACTCCGGCAGCCGCTTCTCCAGTTCCGCGTAGAGGTCCTGGGCGTGCTGCTTGGTCTCGACGATCGCCAGCTTGCAGAACTCGAGGCCGGTGCAGGCGAGGGTGCCGCGGCGGAACGCGCTCGGGCGGACGAGCAGGTCGTGCTCGGCGAGCGCGGCGATCAGCGGCTCGACGTCGGCGTCGGCGACGTCGAGGATGACCATCTTCTGCTGGACCGTGGTCCGGACCCGGCCCTGGCCGTACCGGTCGGCGAGGTCGGCGATGCGGGCCAGCAGCGAGCCGCTGATCCGCCCGGTGCGCAGCGCGAAGCCGAGGGCGTTGGTGCCGTCCTTCTGCTTCATGACGCCGACGTGGTCGCGCTGGTCGTGCTTCGGCGGCGCGGCGGCGGGGCCGTCGGGCAGCGCCACGTGCAGGTACTCGTCCTGGAGCACCTGGCGGAACTTCTCCGGGCCCCAGTCGGCCATCAGGAACTTCATGCGGGCGCGGTTGCGCTGCCGCCGGTAGCCGTAGTCCCGGAAGATGCCGGTGACGGCGGCCCACACGTCGGGAACCTGCTCCGGGCGGACGAAGACGCCGATCCGCTCGGCGAAGCGCGGGTTGGTGGACAGGCCGCCACCGACCCACAGGTCGTAGCCGACCTCGCCGGACTCGGTCCGCACGCCGACGAACGACACGTCGTTGATCTCGTGCCCGATGCAGTGGTCGGCGCAGCCGGACATCGCCGTCTTCCACTTGCGCGGCAGGTTGCTGAACTCGCGGTCGCCCACGTACTTGGCGACCGTCTCGGCCAGGACGCCGGAGGCGTCGAGGACCTCGTCCTCGAGGATGCCGGCGAGGGGGCAGTTCAGCATGCCGCGCGGGGTGTCCCCGCACGCCTCGGTCGTCGTCAGGCCGACCGCGCCCAGCCGCCGCCAGATCTCCGGGACGTCCTCGATGCGGATCCAGTGGTACTGGATGTTCTGCCGGTCGGTGATGTCGGCGATGTCGCGGCCGAACTCGGTGCTGATGCCGGCGATGACCCGCAGCTGCTCGCTGGTGAGCGCACCGCCGTCGGTCCGCACCCGCATCATGAAATAGGAGTCCTCGAGCTCCTCGGGCTCGAGGACGGCGGTCTTGCCGCCGGGGATGCCCTGGGCGCGCTGGGTGTAGAGGCCCATCCAGCGGAACCGGCCGCGCAGGTCGCTGGGGTCGATGCCGTCGAAGCCGGTGTGCGCGTAGATGTCGAGGACCCGCTGGCGGACGTCGAGCCCGTCGGAGTCCTTCTTCATCCGCTCGTTGGGGTTGAGCGGCTCACGGTAGCCGAGGGCCCACTGACCCTCGCCGCGCTTGGGCCGGGTGCTGGTGCGGGGTGGGGTGGTCACGTCGGACTTCTTCCTGCGCCGTCCGCGCACGGGGCAGCGACCCGGGCGGGGAGGTGCGCTTGGGCCAGATCGGGGTGCGCAGTGTCGCGCGAGGGGACCGGTGTCAGCGCAGGGCGCGACACACGGCGCTGGAGACGAGCGCCAAGTCGATGTGCAGACGCGCGACGAGCAGAGCGCCACGGTCTGTCATGCGCTCCATGGTGTCACACTCCCGCAACACGGCGGCGTGGTTCAGGTCACTCCGCCGTCCATCGCCGCGCGGATGCGGGCGACCGACTCCTCGAGCGGGGTGACCGACGTGTCGATGGTGACCTCCGCGCGGGCCGGCGGCTCGTACGGGTCGCTGACGCCCGTGAAGGCGGGCAGCTCGCCGGCGCGGGCCTTGGCGTAGAGGCCCTTGACGTCCCGCTGCTCGCAGACCTCGAGCGGGGTCGACAGGTGCACGAGGACGAACCGGCCGTGCTGCTCGACCAGCTTCCGCGCGTCCTCGCGGGCCTGCTCGTAGGGGGCGATCGCCGCGACCACGACGGTGCCGCCGTGCTTGACCACCTCACCGGCGACGAAGCCAATCCGGCGGATGTTGAGGTCGCGGTCCTCGCGGGAGAAGGTCAGCTCGCTGGAGAGGTGGGTCCGGACGACGTCGCCGTCGAGCACGGTCACCGGGACGCCGTCGGACTCCAGATCGGTCACGAGGGCGTCGGCGATGGTGGACTTGCCGGCCCCGGACAGGCCGGTGAGGAACACGGTGACGCCGTCGGACATGGGCCCAGTCTTCCTGAGGGCCCGCGGCCGCTGGTCAGCCGGTGCGGCTGTCGCCGAACGAGCGCCAGGCGCTCTCCATCGCGACCAGCTCCGCCACGTGCGAGGGGAACTTGTCGGCGACGACGTCGGCGAGCGTGACCTCGTCGAGCACCCGGCGGTAGGCCTCGCGCGCGGCGACCCAGACACGGGACAGCGGACCCGCCGCTCCGGGGTACTCGACCTCTTCCGGCCGCTGCCCGTGGACGTCGGCGAGGAAGCCCTGCTCCACCCGCATGACCCGGGCGACGGAGATCTCCGACGGCGGCAGCGCCAGCCGGTAGCCGCCCTCGCGGCCGCGCTGGCTGATCACCAGCCGCGCGTGCTGCAGGTCGCCGAGGATGGCCTGGAGGAACCGGTTCGGGATGTTCTGCGCGGTCGCGATCCGCTCGCACGTCAGGGCGTCGGGCGCGACCGCGGCCAGCTCGAGGGCGGCGCGGACGGCGTAGTCGACGCGGGCGGTGATGCGCACGGTGCTCCTTCTCCCGGGTGCTGCGGGTCCATCCTGCCCTGTCTGGGAAGGTGCATCCGTGTTCCAGCTGCGTTTCACCACTCTGGTGGAGGCGCCGCTGACCGTCGCGTTCGACGTGGCGCGCACCCTCGGCCGGCCCTGGACGGAGCCGCTCGAGGAGGTCGTGTCGATCCGGCCGGTGCGCGACGTCTACGCCGCCCGGCGCGGGCGGGGCTGGCTGACCCACTCCCGGCGGTTCTCCGCGACCGGCGCCGGCACGCTCGTCGACGAGCAGGTCGACTGGGAGACCGGCCTGCCCGGACCGCTCGGCGGGCTCGTCGACCAGCTGGTGCTGCGCCGGCGGGTCCTGCGGGCGATGCAGGCCCACCTCGACCTGTACGCGGCCGCCGCGTCGCGCCGCGCGCTCGAGGTGGTGCAGGTGGTCGGCGCCGCCGTCGTGGAGGGCGACCGCGTGCTCGTCGCCCAGCGGTCCGGCGGCCCGTACGACGGCTGCTGGGAGTTCCCGGGCGGCAAGGTGGAGCCGGGGGAGTCGGACCTGTCGGCGCTGGTACGCGAGATCGGCGAGGAGCTCGGCGTCGACGTCGTCCCCCAGGCGTTTGTGGGCGAGGTGCTGCTGGACGGCGTCGTCGCGGGCGGCGAACCGGGCGCCTCGACCCTGCGGGTGTGGTGGGCGCGGCTGGCCGGGGGAGAGCTGGTGGCCCGCGAGCACGCCGAGCTGCGCTGGGTGCGCGCCGACGAACTCGACGACCTCGACTGGATCCCCGCCGACCGCCCGCTCCTCCCCGACGTCAAGGCCCTCCTCGCCCGCACCTGACGCACTTTTTCGGGCTGATCCACGGCGGATTTTCGGGCTGACCCACGTCGCGCCGACCCTGTGGACGGACGCATCGCCACACGTCCCGGCTGCGACAGGCTGGCGGCGTGACATCGCACCGGCGGTTCCTCGGGGGCCTCTTTCTCGGTTCGCATGCCGTGGCTGAGGGGCTCCTCACCCGGAGGCAGCTGGAGTCCGGGGTCTTCCGCCGGGTCATGCACAACGTGTACGTGGATCCTTCGATGGTTGACGACCACCGGCTGAGAGCCCGTGCCGCCGCACTGGTCATGCCGCCGGAGGCGGCGATCGGCGGTCGCTCAGCTGCCGCATGGTTCGGTGCTCCGTTCGCCGGCCTCGCCGACCCCGTGCTGGTGATCGCACCGCGAGGATCCACCTGGGACGGACCGCGCGGCGTTCGCGTGCACAAGACCGATCTCCGGCCCTCGGAGGTCTGGACGACGGATGACGGCGTCCGGCTCACGACTGCTCGGCGGACGGCGTGGGACATCGCGACGATCGAGACCTTGCCGACGGCCGTGGCCCTGCTCGACGGGATGCTCAGGGACTCGAAGCTCGACGACGGTCCGCTGACCGAGCGAGCGCTGGCTGACGAATTCGACGCGCGCCGAGGCCGGTGGGGGAGCAAGAGGGCGCAGGCCGTCCTCCCGCTGGTCGACGGCAGGGCGATGAGTCCGCCGGAGTCCCGTGTCCGGGTCGCCTGCGTGCGGGCCGGCCTGCCACGTCCCGTGCCGCAGTTCGAGGTGTGGGTGGATGGCGTCTTCCTCGGCCAGGTCGACCTCGCGTGGCCGGAGGCGAAGCTGATCATCGAATACGAGGGCGCCTACCACTTCGACGAGCTGCAGATCCGCAGGGACGATGCGCGTTATGAGCGCCTGGTCGCCGCGGGGTGGCGCGTCATCCGGCTCAGTTCGTTCGATCTGCACGACCCTGCCTCGGTGGTGAGCAGGGTTGCCGAGGCCCTGGCGGAGTCCGACGCTGTCGGTTGATGTGCCCGCGGTGGTTTAGCCCGAAAAGCCGCGGTGGTTCAGCCCGAAAAGGCGCGGCGGGTCAGCCCGAAAAATCGGGGGCGCGGGAGGGCGCCGGTCCCGGCGAGCGGGACCGGCGCCCCTTGCGTGTGTCGCCGGTGACGAGGGCTTACTTGAAGGCGTCCTTCACCTTCTCGCCGGCCTGCTTGAGGCTGCCGGCCGTCTTGTCCTTCTCGCCCTCGGCCTGAAGGTCGCGGTCGTTGGTGGCCGCGCCGGCCGCCGACTTCGCCCGGCCGGCCAGCTCCTGCGCCTTGTTCTCCATCTTGTCGCTCATCGGATGAGACCTCCTCTGATCCGCTGGAGCCGTTGCGATACCCGCGCGCCGCCGCGCCGACACACGGAGCTTCCACGGCGATCTGCCGAAAGGTCTGCTGAGCTGAGGGTCATGGGCCGGAAGTGGTCTCGTTCCACGCCCGTGACACGAGCGGAAGTTGAGGCTGGCGGGGCGGGTCGTGGGTGCAGGTCACAAATCGGTGTCGGTCGTGGACGCTCCGTCCGCACCGTGCCTAGGGTCGCCCCGACGTGCGGAGCAGGCCTCTGCCTGCTCGGCGCGCCTTTCGAGTGAGAGTCAGTGCTGGGCACTCGCGGCCCGGCGGCTGGCCGACCAGTCCATTCCCCCCGCGCGCGCGGGACGAGGGAGGCATTGCACGTGAAGTTGAGCAAGCGCCATGCCGCGCTGATCGCCACCGGCGTTGCCGGTGCGATGGCGCTGACCGCCTGTGGGGGTGGTGGCGGCGGCGGCGAGGAGGGCTCCGAGTCCCAGGGCGGCCGCGTCATCTACGGCGAGGCGACCGACTGGCCCGAGAACCTCTTCCAGAGCATCTCGGCCGGTAACGCGACCTCGACGCAGAACATCATGGGCCGGGTCCTCCCCGGCCCGTTCATCGTCAAGCCCGACTTCTCGGTCGAGCCGGACACCAACCTGGTGACCGAGGAGCCCACGCTCGACACCAGTGGCGGCACGCAGACGATCACCTACACGATCAGCGACGACGCCGTCTGGAGCGACGACACCCCGATCAGCGTCGAGGACTTCGCCTACACCTGGAACTCCCAGCGCAGCGCGGACCCGGCCGACGGCGGCTGTGAGTCGGTGCTCTCGACCAACGGCTACGCCAACATCGCCAGCGTCGAGGCCGGCGCCAGCGACAAGGAGGTCGTGGTCACCTTCGCGGAGCCGTACGCCGACTGGCAGGCGCTGTTCACGCCGCTGTACCCGGCGCACCTGATGGCCAACCCGGACCCGGTGGCGCAGTGCCAGACCTTCACCAACGGCTGGCCGATCGCCGACGGCATCCCGAGCGACATCTCCGGCGGCCCGTGGCAGCTGCTCAAGAAGAACATCGACGTCGGCGCCCAGGTCGTCGTCCTCACCCCGAACCCGAAGTGGTGGGGCGAGAAGCCGGCGCTGGACCAGCTCGTCGTCCAGGGCATCGGCAACGACCCGACGACCGCCGTCCAGGGGCTGCAGAACCAGGAGCTCGGGGTCATCTACCCGCAGCCGCAGCTGGACCTGGTGGACCAGGTGGACGCGCTGAAGCCGAACGTCACCAGTGACATCACCTTCGGCCTGTCCTTCGAGCACGTGGACTTCAACACCCAGGACGTGCACCTGGCCGACCCGAACGTCCGCAAGGCGTTCGCCATGGCGCTCGACCGCCAGGAGATCGTCGACCAGACGGTCGCCCAGTTCTCCTCCGACGCGCAGGTCCTCGACAACCGGCTCTACGTGAACAACCAGCCGGAGTACCAGGACAACGCTCCTGAGGAGTACAAGGAGAAGAACACCGACCAGGCCAAGCAGCTGCTCGAGCAGTCGGGCTACACGCTGGGTCCGGACGGCATCTACACCCACCCGCAGCGCGGGCGCCTGGCGATCCAGATCGACACGACGGCGAACAACCCGCTCCGGCAGACCACGATCGAGGTCATGATCCCGCAGCTCAAGGAGGCTGGCATCGAGGCCACGTTCAACGCGAACCCGGACATCTTCGCCGACGTCGACAAGCCGACCAGCCTCGTGGCCGGTGGCTTCCAGGCGGCGCTGTTCGCCTGGGTGTCGACGCCGTTCGTCGCGTCGAACCAGTCGATCTACTACTCGCCGGCCAACGGCCTGGGCCAGAACTACACCCGGACCGGTACCCCGGAGATCGACAACCTGCTGGCGCAGATGGTGTCGGAGCCCGACCCCGACAAGGCCGCCGCCCTGGCCAACCAGGTCGACGTGGCGCTGTGGGAGCAGATGGCGACGCTGCCGCTGTACCAGAAGCCGACGTTCATCGCCTACCAGGCGAACATCCAGAACGTCGAGGACAACGCCTCGCAGGCGGGTCCGCTCTGGAACTCGGAGCAGTGGGCGCTGTCCCAGTGAGATGAGGTGGTCGAGCGCGCTGCCGGCGCGCTCGGCCACCCTCGCCGGCCCGCCCGGCAGCCAGCACCACCGCGGCCCCCGGAGCGCTCCGCCCCGGGGGCCGCGGTCTGCCCGCCCACGGTCTCCCCCGCGGCCCGCGTTCCCCTCGTGGAACCGGCGTGCGCCGGCTCGGTTCCGGCCTCCGTGCACGAGGATCTCCGGTCTCCCGCGCGCCCTGCGGGGGTACCTCCGGGCGTGGGAACCTATCCGCGGAGGACGTTCGCTCCTCGACGTAAGGTGCGCTGATGTTCTTCTTCACGATCCGGCGGATCATCGGGTCCGTCCTCGTGTTGCTGGCCAGCTCTTTCCTGGTCTTCTTCCTGTGCGCGCAGAGCTTCGACCCGCTGGCCCACTACCGGCAGCGGCAGCCGCCGCCCACGCAGGAGTTCCTGAACAACGTCGCCGACCAGCTCGGTCTCAACGACCCGTTCTTCGTGCGCTACTGGAACTGGCTGACCGGCGTGGTCACCGGCGACTTCGGCACCAGCGTCAACGGCACCCCGGTGAGCGGGGAGCTGCTCACCCGCGCCGGCGTGACCAGCCGCATGATGCTCGCCGCCGTGATCCTCGCGGTCCTGCTGGCCGTCATCGTCGGCGTCATCGGCGCGGTCCGGCAGTACAAGCCCTCCGACTACGTCTTCACCTTCATCGCCTACATCCTGATCGCGCTGCCGACCTTCTGGTTCGCCGCGCTCCTCAAGGAGTTCCTGGCGGTGCGGATCAACCGGCTCTTCGGCCAGCAGGTGCTCTACACGATCGGCGAGGAGACACCCGGCATCCAGCAGTTCGCGACCAGCGACTGGGAGATCTTCACCGACCGGCTGGGGCACCTGGTGCTGCCGACGCTGAGCCTCGCGCTGCTCACCTTCGCCGCGTGGAGCCGCTTCCAGCGGGCGTCGATGCTCGACGTCCTCGGCTCGGACTACATGCGGCTGGCGCGGGCCAAGGGCCTGACCTACCGGCGCACGGTGTACCGCCACGGCCTGCGCAACGCGCTGATCCCGCTGACCACCGTGGTGGCGCTCGGCATCGGCACGCTGTTCGGATCGGCAGTCATCACCGAGAAGGTGTTCGTCTGGAACGGGATGGGGCGCTACCTGCTCGAGGACGGCATCGCCAACAACGACATCAACGTCGTGCTCGGTTGGCTGATCGTCAGTGCCGCCGTCATCGTCCTGTTCAACCTGATCGCCGACATCCTCTACGCGGTCCTCGACCCGCGGATCCGCCTGGCCTGACCGGCCCGGTGCGCGAGAGAGAAGAGAGTCATGGCCACCACCCAGGCCAGCACCGGCGCCCAGGCGCTCCCCGCCGAGGCCGGCACCCCGCCGACCGGCGGCGTCGACCGCGAGTTCACCGTCGAGGCGCGCAGCCAGCGCCAGCAGGTCATCCGCCACTTCCTGCACAACAAGGTCGGCATGACCGGCCTCGTGATCTTCGTGATCATGCTGCTGTTCGGCTTCGTGGGGCCGTTCATCCACGGCGTGGACTACGCGACGCAGAACCGGAACGCTCAGTCGGTGGCCCCCGGCACGGCGGGCTACATCATGGGCAGCGACGAGATCGGCCGCGACGTGCTCGCCGGCCTCATGCAGGGCGTGCAGCGGTCGATGTTCATCGTGCTGCTCTTCGTGGTCATCGCCCTGCCGCTCGGCGTCCTCGTCGGCGCGCTGTCCGGCTACTTCGGCCGCTGGGTGGACAACGTCCTCATGCGGATCGTCGACCTGATCCTCACGGTGCCGCTGCTCGTCGTCCTGCTGGTCGTGGCCAGCAACTTCCCGGGCTCGCGCACCCCCTTGGGCGTCGGCATCATCCTCGGGCTCTTCGGCTGGCTGGACCTCGCCCGCATCGTCCGCAGCCAGTTCCTCTCCCTGCGCGAGAAGGAGTACGTCGAGGCGGCGCACGCGCTGGGCGCATCGAACTCGCGGATCATTTTCAAGCACCTGATCCCGAACGCCCTGGGCTCGCTCATCGTCTGGACGACGCTGGCCGCGGCGACCGCGATCATCCTCGAGGCGTCCCTGACCTACCTGGGCTTCGGTGTGAACGGGGCGAACCAGACCTCCCTCGGCCGCATGGTGTCCGACGGTGTCCAGGCCGCCAGCACCCGGCCCTGGCTGTTCTACTTCCCGGGCATCACGCTGCTGATCATCGTGCTGTCGATCAACCTGATCGGCGACGGCATCCGTGACGCCTTCGACCCGAGCAACCGCCGCGTGCGGGCCTGAGAAAGGGGCTCCATGACCACCGCCCCGGCGGGTGCCACCTCGACCGGCACCCTCCAGCCCGAGCGGGCGCACAGCCTGCCCGGATTCGACCCGAGCGCACCGCTGCTGGAGGTCAGCGACCTGCGGGTCGGCTTCCCGACGCAGGACGGCCTCGTGCACGCCGTCCGCGGCGTCGACTACACGCTGCGCTCCGGCGAGGTGCTCGGCATCGTCGGTGAGTCCGGCTCGGGAAAGTCGGTGACGTCGCTGGCCGTCATGGGCCTGCTGCCGGCCTCGGCGCAGATCACCGGCTCGGTGCGTTACCGCGGCCAGGAGCTGCTCGGCCAGGCCGATCCCGCGATGTCGCGGGTGCGCGGCAAGGGCGTCTCGATGATCTTCCAGGACCCGATGACGTCCCTGGACCCGGTGTACCGCGTCGGGTACCAGATCGAGGAGACGCTGCGGGTCCACGACAAGCGGCTGTCCCGCAAGGCGGCGGAGGCGCGCGCGGTCGAGCTGCTCGAGCTGGTCGGCATCCCGAACGCCGCCGGCCGGGTCCGCTCCTTCCCCCACGAGTTCTCCGGCGGCATGCGCCAGCGCGTCGTGATCGCGATCGCGATGGCCAACGAGCCGGACGTGATCATCGCCGACGAGCCGACGACGGCGCTGGACGTCACGGTGCAGGCGCAGATCCTCGAGGTGCTCGACACCGCGCTCGAGGAGACCGGCGCCGCCATGGTGCTGATCACCCACGACCTCGGCGTCGTCGCCGGGGTCGCCGACCGCGTGCTGGTCATGTACGCCGGCCGGCCGGTCGAGGTCGGCAGCGTGGAGGAGATCTACTACGAGCCGCGGATGCCGTACACGCTGGGCCTGCTCGGTTCGCTGCCCCGCCTGGACAGCACCGGCCGGGAGCGGCTGACCCCGATCGTCGGCTCGCCGCCGTCCCTGGTGAACATGCCGCCCGGGTGTCCCTTCGCGCCCCGCTGCCCGCTGCACATCCCCGAGTGCGACGCCGCCGAGCCGCCGCTGTTCGACGTCGGCCGCGGGCACACCGCGGCGTGCATCCGCACCGAGATCGTCGAGCACGCGCACGGCCACGCCGCCGAGGTCTTCGACGAGACCAGTGCTGACACGCTGCTCGGGGGCGACGCCTACCCGGTCGAGGCCGCGACGGCGTCGCCGGAGGGCGGGCGCGACACCGACGTCCGCACCCCGCCGCCGCACGACCAGACCGAGCCCACCGCCGGCACCGACGACGAGACCGGCACCGTGGTCAGCCCGAAGGGAACCCAGACGTGAGCGAGCTTGCGAGCTCACCCATGAGTGCAGCAGTGCCGCGAACGCGGTCGACGAGCGCCAGCGAGGAGGCCAAGTGAGTGCCCCTGCCGCAGACCGCGTCGCCGCCGCGCGGCACAACGGCGAGCCGATCCTGATGGTGCGCGGGCTGGAGAAGCACTTCCCGATCAAGGGCGGCGGGCTGATCAAGCGCACCGTCGGCGCGGTCCGCGCCGTCGACGGGCTGGACCTGGACCTCTACCCGGGCGAGGTGCTCGGGCTGGTCGGTGAGTCCGGCTGCGGCAAGTCGACGACCGGCCGCGCGATCCTCAACCTGCAGCCGGCCACCGGCGGCTCGGTGAAGTTCGAGGGCCGGGAGCTCGTCGGGCTGGGCCGCAAGGAGATGCGGCCGCTGCGGCGCGACATCCAGATCGTCTTCCAGGACCCGTACGCCTCGCTGAACCCGCGGCTGCCGGTGTTCGACATCGTCGCCGAGCCGCTGATCATCCACGGCCTGACGAAGAACGACCAGGAGTTGCGGGCGCGCGTCCGCGAGCTGGTGGAGCGGGTCGGGCTCAACCCCGAGCACACCAACCGGTACCCGGCCGAGTTCTCGGGCGGCCAGCGGCAGCGCATCGGCATCGCGCGGGCGCTGGCGCTCGAGCCGAAGGTGCTGGTGCTCGACGAGCCGGTCTCCGCGCTCGACGTGTCGATCCAGGCCGGCGTCATCAACCTGCTCGAGGACCTCCGGGACCAGTTGGGCCTGTCCTACCTGTTCATCGCGCACGACCTGTCGGTGGTCCGGCACATCTCCGACCGGATCGCGGTCATGTACCTCGGCAAGATCATCGAGGTGGCCGGCCGGGACGAGCTGTTCGAGCGGCCGGCCCACCCGTACACGCAGGCGCTGCTCTCGGCGATCCCGCTGCCCGACCCCCGCCGCGAGCGGGAGCGCCAGCGGATCATCATCAGCGGCGACGTCCCCAGCCCGGCGAACCCGCCGTCCGGCTGCCGGTTCCGCACCCGCTGCCAGAAGTTCGCCAACGTGCTCAGCGACAGCGAGCGGCAGCTGTGCATCAACGAGGAGCCCGCGCTCGAGGACCGCGGCGCCGGCCACCCCAACGCCTGCCACTACGCCGAGGCGGTCAAGGTCCTGTAGGGCAACGGAAGCTCTACCCCTCGATCCGCGCGGATCGGGGGGGTAGAGCTTCCGATGCCCCGACGGGTCGGGACGGCGGCATAGGAAGATGGCCCGCGTGATCTCAGACCGGCGGATCCTCCTCGTGCACGCCCACCCGGACGACGAGTCCATCAACAACGGCGCCACCATGGCCCGCTACGTCGCCGAGGGCGTCGGCGTCACCCTGCTCACCTGCACGCTGGGTGAGGAAGGCGAGGTGCTGGTCCCTGAGCTGGCGCAGCTGGCCGCCGACCAGGCCGACCAGCTCGGCGGGTACCGGATCAGCGAGCTCTCCGCCGCGATGGCCGCGCTCGGCGTCACCGACCACCGCTGGCTGGGCGGGGCGGGCCGCTACCGCGACTCGGGGATGATGGGCACGGCGGCCAACCAGCACCCGCGCGCCTTCTGGAACGCCGACCTCGAGGAGGCCGCCGCGCACGCGGTGGCCGTCGTCCGCGAGGTGCGCCCGCAGGTCGTCGTCACCTACGACGAGAACGGCGGCTACGGCCACCCGGACCACATCCAGGCCCACCGCGTGGCGATGCGCGCGGTCGAGGCCGCCGCCGACCCGGACTTCCACCCCGAGCTCGGCGAGCCGTGGCAGGTGGCCAAGGTCTACTGGTGCGCCCTGCCGCGCTCGGTGGTGCAGCAGGGCATCGCGGCGATGGCCGAACTCGGTGAGGCCTCGCCGTTCGAGGGCCTCGGCGACATCGAGGAGGTCGACTTCGTCGTGCCCGACGAGCTGATCACCGCCGCCGTCGACGCCCGCGCCCACGCCCACCGCAAGGACGCCGCCCTGCGCGCCCACCCCACCCAGATCACCGTCGACGGGCCGTTCTTCGCGCTGTCCAACAACCTCGGGCAGGAGGTGCTGGGCACCGAGTACTACCGGCTCGTCCGCGGCGAGCGCGGTCCGGCCGGCCCGGGGGAGCAGGGCTGGGAGGACGACCTGTTCGCCGGCCTGACCGGATGAGGCTGCTCGCGCTCGCCGGCTGGGGCGTCGCGGCCCTCGTCGTCGGCGCCTGGCTGGCGCTGGTCGAGGTGTTCTGGCTGCCGCTGCGGGTCGGCGGCGTGCTGGTCCCGGTCTCCGTGCCGGCCGCGGTCGTGGGCAACCTGCTGGTGGTCGGCACCGCGTACCGCTGGTCGGGGTCCCGCGTGGTCGCCGTCCTGCCCGCCCTGGCGTGGGGCGCCGTGGCGATCGCCGCGACACAGCGTCGCCCGGAGGGCGACCTGGTCGTCGTCGGCACGGGGGCGCTGGGGTACGTCGGCCTGGCGTTTCTGGGGCTCGGCGTGGTGGCGGCGGCGTTCGCGGTCGGCCGTGTGCTGGCCGCGCCGCGGCCGCTACCGGTTCAGGAGGACGACGGCGCCACCCGGTAGTGGTAGCGGTGGTGCTCGGTGAAGCGCAGCCGGCCGTAGAGCGCCAGAGCCGGTGCGTTCGAGGTCGTCACCTGCAGCAGGCAGGAGTGCCCGCCGCGCTCGGCCGCCCATCCGGCGAGGCCGGCCATCACCGCCGTCGCCAGGCCGCGGCGGCGGTGCCGCTCGTCGACGGTCACGGCGGTCACCACGAGCCAGCCGTCGACGACGACGCCGCGGGCGACCGCGGCCAGCGGGGCGGGGTCCGGGTCGAGGCGGACGGCGGCGAACGCCGGCTCGTCGGCGGCCATCAGGACCTCCCGCGCCACCGGCGGCAGCGGCGTCCCGCGGTACCGGTAGCCGGTCAGCCAGGCCTCGTCCGGCTCGGGCGCCAGGTCGACGGCGACCGCCGGGACGGGCCAGCCCGCCAACGGCGCGGTCAGCACCAGCACGTCCTCGTCCCGGGACCACCCCGCGGCGGCGAACGCCGCGTCGGCCGCCTCGGCACCCGGCAGCGGCACCTGCGCGCGGGGCCGCAGCCCGCGCGCGGTGTACCAGCGGGTCACCGTCTCGACCGCGGCCGTCTCCGGCGGGTCGCCGACCGCCAGCACGGAGTTGGCCCGGCCGGTGAACCCGCCGCCGGCGCGCAGCAGCCAGTCGCCGTAGCGCTCCCGCTCCAGCCCCCGCCAGCTCTCCGCGGAGATCCGCTCGAGCTCCGCGACGGTCGGCTGCTCGGCGACGGTGGGCACCAGGAGATGGTGCCTCAGCGGTGCAGGTCGGCCGGCAGGGACCGGGCGGTCAGCCAGTCGAGGAACTGCCCGGCGGGCATCGGCCGGGCCACGTGGAAGCCCTGGGCGATGTCGCAGTTCCACGCGCACAGGGCGGCGAGCGCGTCGGCGTCCTCCACGCCCTCGACGACCATGGTCATGCCGAGGTCGCGCGACAGCTGCAGCGTGCTGCGGACGATCGCCGCCGCCCGCGGGTCCGAGGTGAGGTTGCGGACGAAGCTGCGGTCGAGCTTGAGCTCATGGACCGGCAGCGCCCGCAGGTAGGCCAGCGAGCTGTAGCCGGTGCCGTAGTCGTCGATGGAGAGCTTCACGCCGAGCCGGCGCAGGCCGTCGAGCACCTGCTGGCTGCGGGCGGCGTCGGCCATGAGGACGTCCTCGGTGATCTCCAGCGTGAGCGCCGGGGCGGGCACGTCGAGGCTGTCGAGCAGCATCGCGACCTGCTCGGGCAGGGCGACGTCCTGCAGGTTGGAGACCGACAGGTTGACCGCGACCGACAGCTCGTGGCCGGCCGCGCGCCACGACCGCAGGTCCGACAGCGAGCGCTCCAGGACCCGCAGCGCGAGCCGGCGCATCAGCCCGGCCTGCTCGGCCAGGGGCAGGAAGACGTCTGGGGTGAGCAGTCCGCGCCGCGGGTGCTGCCACCGCACCAGCGCCTCGACGCCGACCACCGAGCCGGTGCGCAGGTCCAGCTTGGGCTGGTAGTAGGGCACCAGCTCCTCGGTGTCGAGGGCCGACCGGAGCTGCTCCAGCGTCTCGAGCCGGTTGCGGGAGTCCGGGGTGCCGTCGGGCGCCCAGACCTCGAACCCGTGCCGGTCGCGCTTGGCCGCGTACATGGCGGTGTCGGCGCGGGCGAGCAGCAGGGACCGGTCGCGGCCGTGGTCGGGGCAGAGCGCGATGCCGATGCTCGCGTCGATGTGCAGCGGCATCCCGTCGAGGACGAAGGCATCGCGCAGCGCGGCTCCGAGCCGGTGGGCCACCTCGTGGGCCCGGGGGCGGTCGGCGTCCGGCAGCAGGACGGCGAACTCGTCGCCGCCCATGCGGGCGAGCAGGTCACCGGGCTGCAGCGCCTTCTCCAGCCGCGGACCGACGAGGCAGAGCAGGTCGTCGCCGACGCTGTGCCCGAAGCTGTCGTTGATCTCCTTGAAGCGGTCGAGGTCGATCATGAGGACGGCGCAGCTGCGGGCCGCGTCGTCGTAGACGGTCCGCTCCAGCTCCTCGATGAACCGGCGGCGGTTGGGCAGGCCGGTCAGCGGGTCGTGGTGCGCCTCGTCGGCCAGCTGCTTCAGCCGCATCTGTTCCACGGCGCGCAGCACGGCGTTCTCCACGACCAGCGCACCCTCGAGGGTCACCCGGCGCACGGCCTCGCGGATCTCCGGCGACCAGGCGCCGGTCGAGGTGGTCGAGCCGGTGACGACCAGGCCCATGAGCCGGTCGCCGGCCAGCAGCGGGATGCTCACGTAGGACTTCAGGTCCAGCGCTTCGGTCAGTCGCGGGTCGATGAGGTCGCTGGCCGCCGCGTCCTCGACGAACACCGGCAGCCGCTCCTCGACGGTGTGCCGCCAGAGCTTGACGTCGGCCGCCGGGCTGCCGATCACCTGCTGCTGGATGACCTCCTTGTGCGCGTCGGGCCAGCCCACGTGGCGCACGTCCTCGATGAAGCCGTCGGCGTCGACCTTGTAGGCGGCGCTGCGCTCGGTGCCCACCAGCCCCTGCACGGCCCGGGCCAGCACCTCGGCCGCCTCCGGGACGCTCGTGGCGTGCGCGCCGTCGACCAGCAGCCGGCGGACCACCTCGGCGGTGGCCAGCGACGCCGCGCGGGCGTGGCTGGTGCTGACCTGCTCGAGGACGCCGCCGAGGTAGGCGCCGGCGGCCGAGGCCATCCGGCGCACCTCCTCGGAGAAGGGGCGCAGCCGGGGGCTGTCGAGGATGAGGACACCGGCCACGTCCGGCGCGCGGCCCAGCGGCACGGCCAGCGCGGACGCGATGGAGAAGGTGTCGGCCCACCATCCGGAGAGCAGTTCGGAGTCCCGGTCGGCGGCCATCGGCTCGCCGGTGCGCAGCACGGTCTCGGCCAGCGGAAGCGCAGCCGCGGCGGTGCGGAACTGCTGCCACTCCGCCTCGTCCCGCCGTCCGTCCGCGTAGCCGGCCATGCGGGGGACCAGCCGGCCGTCCTCCAGCAGGAAGACGCAGGCCCGCTCGACCTCGCCGAGCTCGGCGAGCTGACGGCAGGCGACGGACAGCACGTCCTCGATCGAGTCCGCCTGGTGGGCTCGTTCGACCAGCCCGAGCAGAACCTCGGCGGAGTCCAGCCGGCGGCGCTCGGTGCGCCGCCGCCAGGCCTCGGTCAGGGCGAGCGCGATGCCGGGCACGGCCTGGCGCAGGGGAGCGGGGGAGGCAGCCGCGGCCGGCTCGATCGTGAGGACGCCGACCACCTCACCGTTGCGGATCAGCGGCTCGCCGTGCGCGGACCGGATGCCGTAGCGGGCGGCCTCCTTGTCGGCGGCCCGGCGGCCGTCCGCGCGGACGACGACGGGCCGGCCACCGTTGATCACCGCGGAGACGAACGGGGAGCGCGACACCGTGAGCGGGTTCCTGAGCAGCGTGTCGTCGGCCACGGCGGCCCCGGGGCAGACCGACTGCCGGTACGGCGTGGCCGTGCCGGTGGTCGCCTCGTGCACCCAGACCGAGACACGGGACGCGCCGAGCGCTCTCCTCAGCCGGCCGAGCTCGTGGTCGAGGGCGGCCCCGGCGTCGTAGGGCGAGCCGGGCGCGGCCGGCCGGTGCGGCGGCAGACCGGGGCGCGGCGCGGGGACGCGCGGCCGCGTCCCGAGTGCCCGTCGAGCCTGGACCGATGTCACGCTGGCGAGATCGGCACCGGCCCGCGGGGCTTGAGCCGGTTCTCCGGGCACCACCCCTGCGGGGGAGGTCCGGGCCGCGGGGGAGGGCGTCGCGCTCGCCCGTCCGCGGGAGGTGATACTTATTGCCGCGACAAAACAGATCGCGGCTGCGGCCGGCGGTCGCTGCCCGCGCGTCCCCGGGAGGGAACCACCGTGACCTACGTCATCACTCAGCCCTGTGTCGACGTCCTCGACAGGGCCTGCATCGACGAGTGCCCGGTGGACTGCATCTACGAGGGCGAGCGGATGCTCTACATCCACCCCGACGAGTGCGTGGACTGCGGCGCCTGCGAGCCGGTCTGCCCGGTGGAGGCCATCTACTACGAGGACGACGTCCCGGACAAGTGGAAGGACTTCTACAACGCCAACGTGGAGTTCTTCTCCGACCTCGGCAGCCCCGGCGGCGCCGCCAAGACCGGCAAGATCGCCAAGGACCACCCGCTCGTGGCCGCGCTGCCGCCGCAGGGCGAGGGCCACTGACCACCGCTGAAGCCGGCGCGGCCGCGCGGCGGCTGCCCGACTTCCCCTGGGACGCCCTGACCGAGGCACGGGCCCGCGCGGCCCGGCACCCGGGCGGCGTGGTCGACCTGTCGATCGGCACCCCGGTCGACGACACGCCCGCGGTGCTGGCACAGGCACTGAGCGCCGGCGCGAACTCGCCCGGCTACCCGACGGCGCTGGGCACTCCGGCGCTGCGGACGGCGGCGGCGGACTGGCTGCGCCGGCGGCTCGGCGTCGTGCTCGCCGACCCCCACGGCGCGGACCCCTCGATCATCCCCACGATCGGCTCCAAGGAGCTGGTCGCGCTGCTGCCCACGCTGCTCGGGCTGTCCGGCAGCGGGACGGTGCTGATCCCGGAGGTCGCCTACCCGACCTACGAGGTCGGCGCGGTGCTCTCCGGGCTGGCCGCGCACCGGACCGACGTCCCGCCGGACGACGCGACCGGCGTCGTCCTCGTCTGGCTCAACTCGCCGGGCAACCCGCACGGCCGCGTGCTGACCGACGACCAGCTGCGGGGCTGGGTCGCCTGGGGCCGCGCGCACGGGGTGCCGGTCGTGGCCGACGAGTGCTACGTGACGCTCGGCTGGGACGTCGAGCCGCGGTCGCTGCTGCATCCCGCGATCGCCGGCGACGACCACATCGGCCTGCTCGGCGTGCACTCGCTGTCCAAGCAGTCCAACGCCGCCGGGTACCGCGGCGGCCTGCTCTCGGGCGACCCGGCGCTGGTGCGGCGGGTCTGGGAGGTGCGCCGGCATCTCGGGCTGCTCGTCCCGGGGCCCGTGCAGGAGGCGATGGCCGCCGCGCTCGCCGACGACGCGCACGTCGCGGAGCAGAAGGAGCGCTACCGGGCGCGGCGGGCGCGGCTGCTGGCCGCCGTCCGCCGGGCCGGGGCGCGGGTCGACCACTCCGAGGCCGGGCTGTACCTGTGGGTCACCCGCGACGAGGACTGCTGGACGACGATCGACTGGCTGGCCGGCCTGGGCATCGTCGCGGCGCCCGGCACCTTCTACGGCGCGGCCGGCGCGAAGCACGTGCGCATGGCGCTGACCGCCACCGACGAGCGGATCGACGCGGCCGTCGAGCGCCTGGGCAGGTGACCGCGGGGGTCGTCGTCCCACCCGGGCTGGCGGCGTCGATGACGGCCGTCCACGGGTCGCGCGGCGCGGACTGGTGCGCCCGCCTGCCCTCGCTGGTGGCCGACCGCGCGCGGCGGTGGGGGCTGTGGCTGGACGCGCCGTTCGCCGCCGACCACCACTTGGTGGCGCCCGGGCGGCGCGCCGGCGAGGAGGTCGTCCTCAAGCTCGGGATCGCCACCGCGGAACAGGATCTGGCGCGGGAAGCGGGGATCCTCGCCGCCTGGGACGGCTGCGGCGCAGTGCGGCTGCTGGACGCCGACCTCGACGATCCGGACGCCGTCGCGCTGCTGTTGGCCCGCGTGCGGCCGGGCACCGACCTGACGGAGCTGCCGGACGACGAGGCGTTCCCCCTGATCGGCGGGGTGGCGCGGGCGCTGCACCAGGCCGGGACGCCGCGTCCGGCCGTCGCGCTCGACCCCGCCGGCCTCGCCGACCTGCGCACCGGCCATCCGCTGCTGCCGGACGGGCTGACCGCGGCCGCCGCCGTGCTCCGCGACGAGTTGCTGAGCACGTCGGCCGCCGCGGTGCTCTGCCACGGGGACCTGCACCACGGCAACGTCCTGCGCCGCGGCGACGGCGCGGTGGCGATCGATCCGCGGGGCGTGTGGGCCGAGCCCGCGCTGGACGTCGCGGTGGCGATGCTCAACCCGCTCGGCACGCTGCCGCAGGAGCCTTCCGCGCTCGCCCGATTGCTGGAGCGCCGGCTGGCGCTGATCTGCCCGGCGATGGACGTCGACCTCGAGCGCGGCCGCGCGTGGACGGCGGTCTACGCGGTCGTCTCCGCGCTGTGGAGCGCGGAGGACGGGCTCGGGATCGAGGAGGAGAGCCTCGCGGTCGCCGCCGTCCTCGCCTGAACGGCAGGAGGCGCCGGCCCCTGAGCGGGACCGGCGCCTCCGTGGTGGTGCGGGGCTACTTCGTGCGGAAGTTGGCCGAGAGGGTCGAGCCGTCGGCCGCCGTCATGGTGAGCCGGTAGCAGCTACCGGCACCGGTCGGCGTCTTCCAGTTGTAGACGTACTGCCCGGCCACCGTGTCGTACCGGAGAACCGTGCTGCCGGCAGGGGCAAGGACCTCGATCTCGTCGACCTGAGCGGTCGGGCTGCAGGAGGTCCGGACGGCATTCAGGCTCACGATGTCCGTCGCGGTGAGCTCGGTGCTGCCGGCGAACAGCTCGAACTTGACCGGAACGGTGCTGCCGCCCTTCACCGTGTTGACCGTCGATCCCATGTCGACCGGCTGGTAGAAGCCGCGGGCGGTCCACGGGAGCACCGTGTAGGCCTGGGTGGCCGTGCCGGTTCGCCCGGCGTTGTCGGTCGCCGTGGCGGTGAGGGTGTGGGAGCCGACCGCCGTGCTGTACCCGGTGACGGAGCAGCCGGCCGGCCCCGACGTGGGGTCGCTGGCCGAGCAGGTCGGAGCCGGCGGCACGGAGCCGAAGTAGACCGAGCCGACGGGGTTGCCGTTGAAGGTGGCAGTCGGGTCGTCCAGGTCGATCTTGAAGCTCTCGGTGACCTGGCCTGCCGGCGTCGTGTTGCCCGCGTTGTCGGTGAATGCCGGGCTGCCCACCAGGACGTTGGAACCCTGTCCCACGGACGCGGCCGTGGCAGTGGCGCTCGCCGGCCCGGACGTGGCGTCCGTTGCGGTGAACGTCGCGGTGACGGGAGTGACGAACCAGCCGTTCGAGCCGGCGGTGCCCGCGGCGCTCGTGTAGCTCACCGAGGGCGCTGTGGCGTCCCGCTTGATCGTCACGTCGACGGGGCCGGCGGACCCGCCGGCACTCGTCGCCGAGCAGCTGTAGGTCGTCGCCGCCTGGTCGGCCGTGATGCTCTGGTCGGCGCAGTCCGTCTTCTGCAGCGAGTTCGGCGACTCCGGCTCGCTGACGTTCCAGGTGAGCGAGACGTTGCTCTTGTACCAGCCGTTGTCGCCGTCCGGCGACGCCGGGTTCACGCTGGACGCGATCACCGGTGCCGAGGGGTCGACGATGGTGTACGTCTCGGACGCGCTCGCCGTCAGGCCGCCGCCGTCGGTGTACGAGCAGCTCGCCGTCTGGTTGCCGAGACCGTCGGAGGCGTAGATGCCCGTGGGCGGGCTCAGCGTGGCGACGAACGAGCTGTTGCCGTCCTCGGCGTCCGTGACCTGGCAGCTGGCAGTCGGCACCGCGCCCTTGTCGTAGATCGCTCCACCCGTGACACCCGTGACCGCGATCGCGGGGGCGGTGTTCGGGGGTGGGACGACGTTCACCGTGAACGCCGCGGGCGCGAGGTTGAACGTTCCCCCGGTGTTGTTGCTCGTTTGCGACACGGAGACGGTCGCCGAGCCCAGCGCCACCGGGGTGACCGTCACGGTCTTGGTGTCACCGCAGCTCTCGAACGTCACGGAGGACGGGGACACGGTCGCCACAGCGGGATTGCTCGAGGTGACGCTGAGGCTCAGCTTGCTGGCGGCGGTCAGGTTGCAGCCGCTCTTGCCGTCACCGTTCCGCGGGGTCACGGTGAGCTGAGTGGTGCCGTTGGCGCCGCCGACGTTCAGCGGCATGACCTCGGCGACGGTGTCAACCGTCGCGTCGATGGTGTTCGATATGTCGTCGGCGGCCGCAAGGCCGCCTCCGGTGATGAGCAGGCCTGTGACGAGTGCCGTCAGGACCTGGGATCGCGTGCGCGTCCGCATGGAGGTACCCCCGTACCGAAAGAGGGCTCAGCAGAGCCCGGAGGACACCGCGAGGGGTTCGCTGCTCGCTCCCCGGGGCCCAAGCGACCAGATGAAGGCCCAGGATCAGTGCGTCGCGGTCTGTCGGTAGAGACGCTAGGGCGCAATCGCTTGCACGCCCATGGCCAGCCCGTTGAGATCCCTCAACGCGACCCGGTCAGTTGTCGCCGGAGGCCTCGCGGGCAAGCTTGATCGCCGCGGCCCGGTCCGTGACGCGGAGCTTGCGCAGGATGGCGGCGATGTGCGTGCGGACGGTCACCTGGGCCAGGAACAGCCGCTGGGCGATCTCCTCCGTGGACAACCCGGCTGCCAAGAGGTCGAGGGTCTCGGCCTCCCGCTCGGTGAGCTCCGCCGGCCGCCCGCGGTTGGGCAGCGGGATCCGGCGTCGTGGACGGGAGCGGAACTCGTCGACGACCTTGCTGACCAGCCACCGGGGGAGCACGGCCTCGCCCGCGAGCACGCCGCGCAGCGCGGGCGCGAGCCGGTCGGGATCCATCTCCTTGAGCAGGTACCCGGAGGCCCCGGCTCGTAGGGCGGCGAACAGGTCCTCGTCGTCCCCCGACGCGGTGAGCATCACGACGGCGACGCCCGGAACCTCCCGGGTGATGTCCGCCGCGGCGACGATGCCGTTGCCCGGCATGTGGATGTCGAGGAGGCAGACGTCGGGCCGGTGCTCCCGCGCCTCCAGCAGGGCGGCGTCGCCGCTCCCGACGGAGGCCACGACCTCGACGCCCTGAGCACTCAGCGCCTCCGCCACGGTCTCCCGCGTGGGGGCGTGGTCGTCGGCCAGGACGACGCGCAGCGTGCTCACCGCCACGTCACCCGCACCGTCGTCCCCGCGCCCGGAACAGAGGTGATGCTCAGGTCCGCCCCGAGCCGGGACGCTCGCTCGCGCATGCTCGTGAGACCGAAGCCGCCGACCCGCTGTCCGTCGGCAGGGCCGGTGGCGAAGCCCCGGCCGTCGTCGGTGATGGACAGGCAGAGCGGCTCCTCCTCCAGGCGGATCTCGATGCACTGCGCTTCGCCGTGCCGGACGGCGTTGCGCACGGCCTCGCCGACGATGCGCAGCACCGCCTCGGCATCGTCGGAACCCAGACGCACGTCGGGTGCGAGGTCGGTGACCGCCTTGATCTCGTACCGCAGGGCCAGGTCGTCGACCACCTGCTGCAGCGCCTCGGGGAACGGCAGGTCCACGGGCCGGGTCAGGGCACGGAGGGCGCTCCGGGCCTCGAACTGGGCGCGCGCCGCCGCTGCGCCGATGCGCTCGGCGACGGTCACGTCGTCCGGCTGCGCGGCGAGCCGCTTGGACTGGGCGGTGATGTAGGCGAGCTCCTGGGCGAGCCCGTCGTGCAGGTCCCGAGCCGTGCGCCTGCGGTCCTCCATGACGGCGGTCCTCGTCCGCAGCTCCCAGTACGACCGGATCTCGCGTGCCGCGCCGACCAGCATGAGCAGGTAGGAGGACAACCGGAGCAGATCTCCGGTGTACACGAACTCCGAGTACAGCGACGGGAAGAGCAGGTAGTGGACGCGGGCCGCCGCTCCCAGCACGCAGCCGGCCGCCACCCAGGGCATCAGCTGGTCCCCGGTCGCCCGTGCCTGGTGGGTGAGCACGATGGCCGCCAGGGCATAGCAGAGCGCTGCCACGGCCTGGACGACCAACACGGCGGGATGCGCCGCCAGGACCGGGGAACTGGCATCCGCCAGCGACCGCGCCGCGTCGACGGTCGGCGGCAGTCGGTCGCCGAAGGCGATCCCCGCCGCGGCGAGCAACACCAGACCCGCGGTCACACCGGCGCCTACCGCTCCGGCGCGGCGCGGCGCGAGCCGCGCCGCCGGGGACGTCAGCGCCGCTCCCACGAGCAGCAGGGCACCCGCGAATCGGATGACCAGCCCGGCCCAGCGGCTGAACTCCTCGCCCTCCGCGAGCGCGACGGCGTTGGGCAGCGCGCTGAGCACCAGGTTCGCCGTCGCCAGGGTGCACAGCGCGAGCACCAGCAGCAGCTCCTGCGCTCTGCGACTGTCGCGGAACCTGCCGTAGATCAGATAGGCGACGAGGAGCGCGATGATGGCGTCCGCGGTCTCGAGCGCCACGTGCACGGCGGGCGCCCGGTAGGCGAAACGGATGAACGGGAGGGCGACCACGGCGACGGTCACGGTGGCCGCTGCAGCGGCCACCCACGTCACCACGACCGCCGGTGAACGACGCCGGTCACCAACCCCCCGCTGGGTCACGGCCTCAGGTTAAGGGTCTCAACCCTGCGGCTCATCCGCACGACCGGGTGAACCGGCCCCCGGGACGGTGATTCTGCCTGTACGCGTCGTTTGCCGGCCCTCTCCGGTTCGGCTCACGTGCCCCGTGGGGTACCGGCACCGACGGCCGCCCCGCATGGACTCCGTGCGGTCCCCGAAGCTCTACGCCGACGCCCGGATGGGGACCGGCACTGACAGCGATCCGTGCCGCTGTCGCGGCCCGGAAACGGCGCGGATCGCGGGTCAGCCGCAAGGCAGGTCGTCGTGCCCGAGCGCGGCCGCGAGCTCGACCGCCATGCCCTCGTGCTTCTGGTAGGCCTCCGGGAAGCCGCTGCGCTGCACCCACTGGGCGGCGTCGGTCAAGCGCATCGTCTCCCAACCGGGCACCTGCACCAGGTGGTCGTAGAACGTGCCGGCCGCGTAGATCGGGTCCTGCACCTGCTCCGGCGTGCCCCAGCCCTGCGACGGCCGCTGCTGGAACAGCCCGAGCGAGTCGCGGTCGCCGTAGTCGAGGTTGCGCAGCCGCGACTCCTGCATGGCCGTGGCCAGCGCGATCACCACCGCCCGCTCGGGCAGCCCGCGGTCGTAGGCGACCTGGGCGATGGTGCGGGCGTTGGCGATCTGCTCACCGGTCAGCGTCAGGCCGGTGGCCGGAAGGGTGCACTCGGCGGTGGCCACGGGCACGTCCTGCCCGTCGGCGTCCCACGCCAATCCGACGAGGACGACGATCAGCACGAGGATCGGCGGCCAGAGCTGGGCCGGCCGCAGCGTGGTCAGCCGCGACGACCTCGACCGCGACGCCTTCGTCCGCGACGGCTTCGACCGCCGGCGCACCGGACGGCGGCGGACCCCGGGCCTGGCCGTCGTCCTCCGGGCCGTGGGCCGGCGGGCGACCGTGCGTGCGGGGCTCATCACCGTCGACTGTAGGTGCGCAGACCCTCGGTCCCGGTCACCCGAGGACGTCGTGCCGGACACGAGTCGCTGTCGCCGCGGGTCGGTGATCGTTACGGTGAGCCGCCGACCTGCGAGAAGAGGAGCCCCCATGGCCGACCACCTGCTGCCCGGGATCACCGCGACCCGTGTCGAGACGTCCCGGCTGACCCAGCAGGTCCTCGCCGCCGAGGGGACCGAGCTCTCCGGTCCGGGCGAGGCGGTCCTCTTCGTCCACGGCAACGTGAGCTCGTCGCTGTTCTGGCAGCAGCCGCTGCTCGCGCTGGCCGACACCGGCCGGGTGCGGGCGCTCGCCGTCGACCTGCGCGGCTACGGCGGCACCGACCCGCTGCCGATCGACGCCCGGCGCGGTGTGCGCGACTGGGCCGACGACGTCGCCGCGCTGGTCGACACCCTCGGCCTCGACCGCGTGCACCTCGTCGGCTGGAGCATGGGCGCCGGCGTCGTCCTCCAGTACCTGCTCGACCACCCGGCGACGGTGGCCTCGGTGGCGCTGGTCGCCCCGGTCTCGCCGTACGGCTTCGGCGGGACGGCGGGGGCCGACGGGCGGCTCGTGCACCCGGCCGGCTGCGGCTCCGGCGGCGGCGCGGCCAATCCGGAGTTCGTCGCGGCGCTCGAGGCCGGTGACACCAGTGACGCGAGCCCGACCAGCCCGCGGTCGATCCTGCGGGCGTTCTACGTGGCGCCCGGCTCGCTGCCGATCGATCCGCAGCTCGAGGACATCTTCGTCGCGTCGATGAACACCACCCGGTGCGGCACCGACCACTACCCGGGCGACGCGCAGGTCGTGGACAGCTGGCCGGGCGCGGCGCCGGGGGAGCGGGGCGTGCTCAACACGATGGCGCCGACCGTCTTCGACCTGTCGGGCATCGTGGAGCTGGCCGAGAAGCCGCCGATCCTGTGGGTGCGCGGCGACGCCGACCAGATCGTCTCCGACACCTCGGCCTTCGACCTGGCGTTCCTCGGCTCGGTCGGCGCCGTCCCCGGCTGGCCGGGCGCGGAGGAGTTCCCGCCGCAGCCGATGATCGCCCAGACCCGCGCGGTGCTCGACCGGTACGCGGCCGCCGGAGGCTCCTACCGGGAGGTCGTCTTCCCCGAGGTCGGCCACTCGCCGCACGTCGAGCGGCCACAGGAGTTCGTCGTCGCCCTGCTCGAGCACCTCGACGTCCCCGCCGACCAGTCGAAGGACCCCGTCCTCCCCACCCCTCGCTAGCTCGGGGTGGGACCCGGGACGGGGCCTCAGGCGCCGGCGGGGACCTGCGGGAGCTCGCTGAGGGCGCCGGCGAAGCGCTCGTCGGGGACGTCCTCGTCGACCATGCGGCCGGAGAGGTAGGCGTCGTAGGCGGCCAGGTCGAAGTGGCCGTGCCCGCACAGCGCCGTGAGGATCACCTTCTCCTCGCCGGACTCCTTGCAGGCCAGCGCCTCGCGGATGCAGGCGGCCAGCGCGTGCGACGGCTCCGGCGCCGGCACGATCCCCTCGGTCTTCGCAAATCGCAGCGCGGCGGCGAAGCACTCCGTCTGCGGCAGCGCCATCGCCTCGATCAGACCCAGCTCGTAGATGTGCGACAGCAGCGGGGACATCCCGTGGTACCGCAGGCCACCGGCGTGGATGGGGTCCGGGATGAACCGGTGGCCGAGCGTGTGCATCTTGAGCAGCGGCGTCATGCCGGCCGTGTCGCCGAAGTCGTAGGCGTAGACCCCGCGGGTCAGCGACGGGCAGGACGCCGGCTCCACCGCGCGGATCGTCGGCGCCATCCGGCCGGCCAGCTTCTCCCGCAGGAACGGGAAGGCCATGCCGCCGAAGTTGGAGCCGCCGCCGGTGCAGCCGACGATCACGTCGGGCTGCTCATCGACCACGGCCAGTTGCAGCAGCGCCTCCTCGCCGATGACCGTCTGGTGCAGCAGCACGTGGTTGAGCACGCTGCCCAGCGCGTAGCGGGTGTCCGGCTCCTGCGCGGCGACCTCCACCGCCTCGCTGATCGCGATGCCGAGCGAGCCGGGGTGGTCGGGGTTGTCGGCGCGGATCGCCTTGCCGGCCTGCGTGAGGTCGGACGGCGACCGGTGCACCTGCGCACCGTAGGTCTGCATCATCGTGCGCCGGTACGGCTTCTGGTCGTAGGAGGCGCCGACCATCCAGATCTCGCACTCGAGGTCGAACAGCGCGCTGGCGAAGGCGAGCGCCGTCCCCCACTGACCGGCGCCGGTCTCGGTGGTCAGCTTCCGCACCCCGGCCTTGGCGTTGTAGAAGGCCTGCGGCACCGCGGTGTTCGGCTTGTGCGAGCCGGCCGGTGAGACGCCCTCGTACTTGTAGTAGATCCGGGCCGGCGTCCCGAGCGCCTTCTCCAGCCGGTGCGCGCGGAACAGCGGCGACGGCCTCCACAGCTTGTACACGTCGAGCACCTCGCCGGGGATGTCGACGTACCGCTCCCCGGTGACCTCCTGCAGGATCAGGTCCATCGGGAACAGCGGCGCCAGGTCGTCCGGCCCGACCGGCTGCAGCGTCCCCGGGTGCAGCGGCGGGGGCGGCGGGCTCGGCAGATCGGGGACGACGTTGTACCACTGCGTCGGCAGCTGCGACTCGTCCAGCAGGATCTTGTACGGCGTCCCGGCCACGGCGTCCCTCCCAGTAGGGCCAAAGTGGCCACTTTGGCCCTACTAGGAGCGCGGGGGAAGCCCCTTGTCAGTTGGCGTGGAGAGCGGCGTTCAGGGCACCCCAGTCGCCGTCGCGGGGGAGCGCCTCCAGCGCGCCGCTGACGCTGTTGCGGCGGAAGAGCAGCCCGTCGCGGCCGGAGAGCTCGCGGGCCTTGACCACCGAGCCGTCGGGCAGCGTGACCCGCGAGCCGGCGGTGACGTAGCAGCCGGCCTCGACGACGCACTTGTCGCCCAGGGAGATCCCCACACCGGCGTTGGCGCCGAGCAGGCAGCCGCTGCCGATCGAGACGACCTCTTTGCCGCCGCCGGAGAGCGTCCCCATGATCGACGCGCCGCCGCCGACGTCGCTGTCGGCGCCGACGACGACGCCGGCGCTGATCCGGCCCTCGACCATCGACGGGCCCAGCGTGCCGGCGTTGAAGTTGACGAACCCCTCGTGCATGACCGTGGTGCCCTCGGCGAGGTGCGCGCCCAGCCGCACCCGGTCGCCGTCGGCGATCCGCACACCGGTCGGGACGACGTAGTCGACCATGCGCGGGAACTTGTCGACGCCGAAGACGGTGAGGTGCCCGTGCGCGGCGCGCAGCATGGCCGCGCGGCGCTGCACCTCGGTGGCGAGCACCGGCCCGGCGCTGGTCCACGCCACGTTGGTGAGCAGGCCGAAGATCCCGTCGAGGTTGGCGCCGTGCGGGCGGATCAGCCGGTGCGAGAGCAGGTGCAGCCGCAGCCAGACGTCGTAGGTGTCCGCCGGCGGTGCGGCGAGGTCCTCGATCGTGGTCTGCACCGGGATGACCTGCACCCCGCGGGCCTCGTCGCTGCGCACCAGACCCGAGTAGTCGGGTCCGAGGGCGCCGCCGAGCTCCAGGGTCCCCATCTGGTGCGTGCCCGGCTTCCCGTTGCCGGCGTCGAGGGCGGGGGAGGGGAACCAGACGTCGAGGACGGTCCCGTCGGTGGTCACGGTGGCCAGGCCCACTCCGGAGGCGCGCTGCGGTTCGGCGTTCGTCACGGGTCACGACGCTACCGAGGCGCTGGCATCCACCTCCGGCCGGAGCCGGACGGCGCCCGTAGGCTCGACGGTCGTGGGGAACGCGCAACTGGACCTGTCCGCCGACGTCCTCGCGCTCACCCGTGCCCTCGTCGACATCCCGTCGGTGTCCGGCACCGAGGACGTCCTGGCCGACGCGGTCGAGGCGGCGCTGCGCGGGCTGGGCGGCCTGGAGGTGGAGCGGGTCGGCAACGCCGTGCTCGCCCGCACCAACCTCGACCGGCCCAGCCGCGTCGTCCTCGCGGGGCACCTGGACACCGTGCCGATCGCCGACAACGTGCCCAGCACGCTCGACGGCGACCGGCTGTTCGGCTGCGGGACCAGCGACATGAAGGCCGGCGACGCGGTGATGCTGCGGCTGGCCGCGCGCTTCGGCGTCCCCGGGGCGGAGCCGGCGCACGACCTGACGTTCGTCTTCTACGACAACGAGGAGGTCGAGTCGGCCAAGAACGGTCTCGGCCGGGTGGCGCGGGAGCGCCGGGGCTGGCTCTACGGCGACCTGGCGATCCTGCTGGAGCCGACGGACGGCGAGATCGAGGCCGGCTGCCAGGGGACGATGCGCGCCGTCCTCGAGTTCAAGGGCCGGCGCGCGCACAGCGCCCGCAGCTGGCTCGGGGTCAACGCGATCCATGCGGCGTCCGGCGTGCTTGCCACGCTCGCCGGGTACGAGGCCCGCGAGGTCGAGATCGACGGCTGCACCTACCGCGAGGGGCTGAACGCCGTGCGGATCGAGGGCGGGGTGGCCGGCAACGTGATCCCCGACGCCTGCTCGGTGACGGTGAACTTCCGCTACGCCCCCGACCGGGACGAGGACGCCGCCGAGGCGCACGTGCGGGAGGTGTTCGCCGACGCCCTCGCGACCGGCGCGACCCTCACCGTGACCGACAACGCCGGTGGCGCGCTGCCCGGCCTGGCCGAGCCCGCCGCGGCCGCGTTCGTCGCCGCGGTCGGCCGCCCGGCGCGGGCCAAGCTGGGGTGGACCGACGTCGCCCGCTTCGCCGCATTCGGCATCCCAGCGGTCAACTACGGCCCCGGCGACCCGCAGCTCGCCCACACCCGCGAGGAATCCGTCCGCGTCGCGGCCCTGAAGCCGGCCGAGGACGCCCTGACCGCCTACCTGTCCCGGAGCGCCGAATGACCCAGCCCCCTGAGAACGGCCGCCGTCCCCGGCCGACCCGCCAGCGCGGCCCGATCCTGCTGCGCGGCGGCGAGCCGGACCCGGCCTACCAGGGCACGACGACCGACCAGCGGCTGCTCGACCGGCGCGGCCCCACCGACTGGGTGCACACCGACCCGTGGCGCGTGCTCCGGATCCAGAGTGAGTTCGTCGAGGGGTTCGGCCTGCTGGCCGAGCTGCCCCGGGCGGTCAGCGTCTTCGGCAGCGCCCGGACCCCGCCCGACCACCCGCACTACGCCGCCGGCGTCGAGCTCGGCGCGGCGCTCGCGCAGGCCGGCTACGCCGTCATCACCGGCGGCGGGCCGGGCGTGATGGAGGCGGCCAACCGCGGGGCCTCGGAGGCCGGCGGGCTGTCGGTGGGCCTGGGCATCGAGCTGCCGTTCGAGCAGGAGCTCAACGAGTGGGTCGACGTCGGCATCTCGTTCCGCTACTTCTTCGTGCGCAAGACGATGTTCGTCAAGTACGCGCAGGCGTTCGTGATCCTGCCCGGCGGGTTCGGCACCCTCGACGAGCTGTTCGAGGCGCTGACCCTGGTGCAGACCCGCAAGGTCACCCGGTTCCCGGTGATCCTCTACGGCACCGGGTACTGGGGCGGGCTGGTGGACTGGGTCCGCACGACGCTGGTCGAGACCGGCACGATCAGCCCGGGGGACCTCGATCTGCTGCACGTCACCGACGACGTGGACGAGGCGGTGCGGGTCATCCAGAAGTCGGAAGCCGAGCGCGAGGCCGCCGGCGACAGCGGCGGCGGCATGCGCGCGCCGGTCGGCTATCACGGCATCCGGTCGGACCAGACGCCGGCCGGCGGGCCCGTCGAGGGCTGAGGTGCTGTCCTTCCTGCTCTTCGTCGTCGGGGTGCTCCTGGTCGGGGGCCTGCTCTTCCTCGTCGGCTCGCTGCTGCTCGGCCGCGGCGAGACCCAGCCGCCGGCCGAGCTGGACCGCTCGCCGGTCGAGCTGCCCGACGACCGGCCGGTGGTCGGCGACGACATCCGCGCGCTGCGCATCTCGGTCGCCTTCCGTGGCTACCGGATGACCGAGGTGGACTGGCTGCTCGGCCAGTTCGCCCAGACGCTCGACGAGCGCGACGCCGAGCTCGCGACGCTGCGGGCGCGGCTGGGGGAGGGCGCACACCGCAGCCCCGAGGCCGGGGAGTCCGACGACGCCGCACCGGCCGACGGGGAGCGCAGCGATGCCTGAGCTCACCGAGAGCATCGACGTCGACGCCCCGCCGGCGCAGGTGTGGGCCGCGCTCACCGACTGGGCGCGGCAGGGCGAGTGGATGGTGGCCACCGACGTCCGCCCGGTCGTCGGGCCGGCGCGGGGCGTCGGCGGCCGGCTGATCGCGGTCACCGGGCTGCCGCTGCCCCGGCGCGGGCGGATCGGCGTCGTCGACACCATGGAGATCGTCCGCTGGGAGCCGCCCGCCCGGGTCGACGTCCGGCACACCGGCCGCGTGGTGCGCGGGGCGGGCATCTTCGAGGTGCGGCCGCACGGGGCGCACTCGACGTTCGTCTGGACCGAGCAGGTCGACCTGCCGCTCGGCGGGCTGGGCCGGCTCGGCTGGCCCCTGGTCGAGCCGGGGATGCGGGCAGGCATGCGCTTCTCGCTGCGCCGGTTCGCCGCGTTCGCCCGCGACCACACGTCCTAGCGGTTGCTGTAGACCCGGGTCGGCTCCACGAGGACCGCGGTGCGCCGCTGCTCGGCCATCACGCGGTCGTACTCCGCCCAGTCGTCGTGCTGCCCGCCGGCGGCGGTGAACACCTCGCGCAGCAGCAGCCGCAGGCGGTCGGCGTCGGTCAGCCACGGCTGCCGGTCGTCGGGGCCGGCGAGCTCGGCCCGGCCCTCCACGGCGACCCACTCCCACCCGGACCGGACGGTCAGCGTCACCTGGGGGCGCGCGCGCAGATTGGCCAGCTTGACCCGGCCGTAGGTGACCTTCGCGAGCACCGGCCGCCCGGTGGCCGGGTGCGGGAGCCGGCCGGCGTTGACCACGGAGGTCTGGATCGTGGCGTCGCCGCGCAGCGTGGCCACCACGGTCAGGCCGTGTTCCCGCGCGGCGAGGGCCGCCGCGTCCTCGAGAGCGGTCACCCACCGCTCCGCTCGGCGCGGCGTTCGATGCGCTTCGCCGACTTCTCGTGGTCGCGGGCGTTCGCCGAGATCTCGTGGGCGCGCTGCCGCATGTCCGCCGGGTCGGACACGTCGTCGGCCTGATCGAGCATCATCCGTTCGACCCGGTGCTCGGCATCGGCGATGCGGCGGTGGGCGTTGGCGAGCGACTTCTCACTCATGCCCGGACCGTAGCCGCGACAGGGACGGCGCGACAGGTGCGCCGACTACGCCCAGCGGGCCAGCGCCGTGCACGTGCCGGGTGCCACCTCGGTGAAGCCGGCGTCGAGGATCTCCACGGAAGCGCGCGAGCGCAGCCGCGCCCACCGGGCGATGCCGGGGTGCTCGACGACCAGCGGGAACCCGGCGTCCGACCAGGCGGCCAGCCGCTGCGCGGGCATCCGCAGCGCGGTCACCTGCGCGGCGTGCCCGGCGGCCGCGGCGGCCTTGCCCAGCGGCAGGAACGGCTCCGGGCAGATCGACACCACGACGGGGCCGCCGGGCACCGGGTCGATCGCCGGGCACGCCTCCGGGTCGTCGAGCTCGCTGCCGGACAGCGGCAGCTTCGCCACCTCCCGGGGGATCTCGTCGGTCGCGGTGGGCACGAGCGCGCGGACCTCGGCACCGCCGACCTCGGCGGTGACTCCCGGCAGCGCCCCCAGCCGTTCCCAGGCCGCGCCCCGGGCTCGCCGGCAGTGCTTGCGGATGCGCCCGTCGGTCCACCGCCGGACCGGCGGGAACCACTCACCGCCGGGCCGGGCCCGGTCGTCGGCGAGCAGCCGGACGACGGCGACCGCCGCGGCCGCGCAGACCGCGGTCCGGGTCGGCGGGGCGCTCTTCTCGATGTGCGCCACCAGCTGCATCGCCCAGGGCGCCACGCCCTCGGGGTCGACGTGCATTCCCGCTCTCAGGCGGGGGTGATCTCGCCGACCGGTGTCACGGCGGCGGCGCGGCGGCGCTCCAGGCGCGCCTGCAGGCCCTCGAGGAACAGGCCCAGCCCCTCCTCGAACCGCTCGTCGTCGCCACCCACCGTGCGGGTCGCCGCGGTCAGCAGGGGGAACCGGCCCGGGTCGCCGGCCGGCAGCTCCTCCAGCGGGCGGTCCCGCGCCGCCTGGGTCTCGAGGGCGTCGCCGAGCAGGAACGACCCCAGCGCCGTGAGCACCCGCACCGCCTCCCCGGGCTCGAGGCCGGCCGCCACCAGCACCTCGAGGGTCCGCTCGATGCCGGGCCGGCCCTCCTCGGTGGGCCGGTTGCCCGCGACGACCTGCACGCTGTCGCGGTGCGCCAGCAGCAGCGCCCGGCGCAGGCGGGTGCTCTCGGCCAGCCACTCCCAGACCGACTGGCCCTCGCGCGGGGCGCCGGCGCTGTCCGGCGCCTCGGCGAGCACCTGCTCGGCCACCAGGTCCAGCAGGTGCCGCTTGTCCTTGACGTGCCAGTAGAGCGTCGGCGCGCTGACGCCGAGCCGGGCCGCGACGCCGCGCAGCGTCAGCCCGGCCAGCCCCTCGTCGTCGAGGACGTCGATCGCCGCGCGGACGACGTCGTTCCGTGTGATCGGCACGGTTGACACTCTAACGGCGTTAGAGCAGGCTGCGGGAGTGGCTCTAACAACGTTAGGGACCCCTGCCGGGGAAGCCGCCGTCGACCGCCCGCCCGCGGTGGAGGCCAGCGGCCTGGTCAAGACCTACGACGAGGTGGAGGCGGTGCGCGGCATCGACCTCTCGGTGCGCGCCGGGGAGCTCTTCGGGTTCCTCGGCCCCAACGGCGCGGGCAAGTCCACCACCATCAAGATCCTGTGCACTCTGCTGCAGCCGACGGCCGGCGCCGCGCGGGTGTCCGGCTTCGACGTCGTCCGCGACCGGACCGAGGTGCGCCGGCACATCGGCCTGGTGTTCCAGGAGACGACGCTCGACGACTACCTGACCGCCGAGCAGAACCTCCGCTTCCACGCGGAGATCTACGGCATGCCCAGGGCGAGCGTCGGCCCGCGGCTCGACGGCGTCCTGGAGATGGTCGGCCTCGCCGACCGCCGTGACTCCAAGGTGCGCACCTTCTCCGGCGGCATGAAGCGCCGGCTGGAGATCGCCCGCGGGCTGCTGCACTCCCCGCGCGTGCTCTTCCTCGACGAGCCCACCATCGGCCTGGACCCGGAGTCGCGAGCGACGCTGTGGCGCTACGTCGACCAGCTGCGGGCCGAGGAGGACATCACCGTCTTCCTCACCACCCACTACATGGACGAGGCCGAGCGCTGCGACCGGATCGCGATCATCGACGCCGGCCGGATCGGCGCGCTCGACACCCCCTCGGCGCTCAAGGCGAGCGTCGGGCACGACCGGGTGCGGGTCGTCACGACGGACGACGACGCCGCGGAGGCGCTGATCCGGGAGCGGCTCGGCGTGGAGACGACCCGGGAGGGCGGCGCGCTCGTCGTCCTCACCCCGGACGGCGAGCAGTTCGTCCCCAAGCTGTTCGAGCTCGGGCTGACGGTGCGCTCGGTGAGCGTCTCCCGGCCGACGCTGGACGACGTGTTCCTGGCCTACACCGGCGCGCGCATGGCCGACCGCCAGGAGGCCTCCGGCGGTAACCGGATGACCGCCTTCATGTTCGGAGGACGGCGATGACGACGATCGCACCGGTGCGGGTCGCGACCCGCGGTCCCCTCCACGAGCTGCGCGCGGCCAAGGTCGTCTGGCAGCGGGAGCTCTACCGGTTCCGCACCGACCGCGGCCGCATCCTCTCCTCCTTCGCCCAGCCGCTGCTGTTCCTCTTCGTGCTGGGCAAGGGGCTGGGCGCCTCGATCCCGGGCAACGCGTTCGGCGACGCCGACTACTCGACGTTCCTCTTCCCCGGTGTGCTGGCCACCTCGGTCATGTTCACCGCGGTGTTCTCGGCGATCTCGATCGTGTGGGACCGCGAGCTCGGGTTCCTCCGCGAGATGCTGGTGGCCCCGGTCAGCCGCACCAGCATCGTGCTGGGCAAGACGCTCGGCGGGGCGACCGTGGCCACGCTGCAGTCCGTCGTCCTGCTCGCACTGGCCGGCCTGGTCGGGGTGCCCTACGCGCCACTGATGATCATCGGTTCCATCGTGCTGCTGTTCGTCATCGCGTTCTCGATCACGGCGTTCGGGCTGGTGCTCGCGGTGCGGGTGCAGTCGATCCAGACCGTCATGCCGCGGGTGCAGTTGCTCCTGGCGCCCCTGATGTTCCTGTCCGGGGCGTTCTTCCCGGTCAGCAGCGCGCTCCCGGCCTGGCTGCACGTCCTTGCGCTGGTCAACCCGGTGACCTACGGCGTCGATGCGGTGCGCCGGCTGGTGCTGCACTACGTCGATCCCGGCCTGGACGCCTCGATCGCGCTGCACTGGGGCTCGTGGCCGGTGCCGGTCTGGCTCGACGTGGTCATCGTCGCCGGCGTCGGCGGCCTCCTGCTCGCCGTCGCCGCCTGGATGTTCAGCCGCCCCGAATGACGGGCTTTCGGTACAGAAAGCCCGCTACTCGACGGCGAGGCGGGCGGAGAAGCCGAGCAGGGCCACGCCGGTCAGGGCGTCCAGCGACCGGCGCACCCGCCGGCGGGCCAGCCAGCCCCGGGCGCGGTCCAGCACGCCGACCAGCGCCACGAGGTAGACCAGGCCGACGACGGCGTGGGTCAGCGCGAAGAGCAGCAGGGTCCACAGCGGCGCGTCCGGGCCGAGGAACTGCGGGAGAACCGCCAGGTAGAACACCAGCACCTTCGGGTTGGTGATGTTCGAGAGGAATCCCTGCCGCCAGCCGGCGAACGCCTGGCCGGGGGAGGTCTGGGGGTCCGGCGCCGACGCGTACTCGCCGCGCACCGCCGAGCGCAGCGACTGCACGGCCAGCCAGACCAGGTAGACGATCCCGGCCCAGCGGATGGCCTGGAACAGCGGCTCGATGCGCACGATGACGGCGGCCAGCCCGGCCGCGGCCGCGGCCCCCTGGACGACGTTGGACGTGGTGACGCCGACCGCGCTCCACCAGCCGCGCCGGCGGCCCCCGACCAGGGCGTTGCGGGTGACGACGGCGAAGTCCGCGCCCGGCACCAGGACGAGCAGCGTCGCCAGCCCGAGGAAGGAGGCGTAGGCAGACCAGTCCACGAACCCAGCCTACGAGCCGCGGACGAACGCCAGCGCCTCCTCCGCCAGGGCCAGGTCGGACTCCGGCGTGCCGTGGTCGAGGGCCACCCACACCCGCATCGGGGTGCCGTTGGCGGCGGCGAACGGCAGCCCGGTGCCCGCGGCGACCAGCCCCTCGACCCGGTGCCGCGGCAGCTTCAGCACGAGCCCGCCGCCCACGACCATCGCGAAGATGCGGCCGTCCACGGTCAGCGCGGCGGACCCGAACCCCCGCCGTCCGCCGGCACCGGGCGGCCCGACGCCGGGCCGCGTGGCGAGGGCCTCGACCAGGGCGGCGAACCGCTGTTCGGCGTCCATGGGCACGATCCCAGCGGTTTCGGGCAGGGCAGCGCAACGTGGACCGACCCGCCTGGCTGGCAGGATCGCCCCGTGAGTCGCCGTGGCTGGGTGCTGTTCCTCTCGATGTCGGTCATCTGGGGGATCCCGTACCTGCTCATCAAGGTCGCGGTGGAGGACCTCTCGCCGGTGCTCGTCGTCTTCGGCCGCTGCGTCGTCGGCGCCGTCCTGCTGCTCCCGTGGGCCGCCACGAAGGGCTGGCTGCGCCCGGCGCTGCGGCACTGGAAGGCGCTGCTGCTGTTCGCCGCGCTCGAGATGACCGTGCCGTGGCTGCTGCTCTCCTACGCGGAGACGTCGCTGTCCAGCTCGCTGACCGGGCTGCTCGTCGCCACGACGCCGTTCGTCGCCGCCCTGGCCGGGCGGATCGCGGGGGACGAGGACCGGCTCACCGCGGTCCGGCTGGCCGGCATGGCGCTCGGCGTCGTCGGGATCGTCGCGCTGCTCGGCCTGGACGTGAGCGGGGCACAGCTGCTGCCGATCGTGGCGGTCGCCGTCGTCGTCGTCGGCTACGCGACCGGGCCGATGGTGGTCACCCGCGCGCTGCCGGAGGTGCCGGGGGTCGCCGCCAGCGCGCTCGCGCTCACCGTCACCGGGATCGTCTACGCGCCGTTCGCGATCCCCGAGCTCGACGAGGCCGTGCACGCACCGGCGCGAGCCCTGCTGGCGGTCGCCGGCCTCGGCGTCGTCTGCACCGCCCTGGCGCTGGCGGTCTTCTTCCTGCTCATCCGCGAGGTCGGGCCGCAGCGGGCGCTGGTCATCACCTTCGTCAACCCGGCGGTCGCCGTCCTCCTCGGCGTGCTCCTGCTCGGTGAGGACTTCACGCTCGGCATCGCACTGGGCCTGCCGTTGGTGCTCGCCGGCTGCGTGCTCGCCACGCGGCGCAGCGCACCGCAGCCGGCCGAGGCCGTCGAGGCGCCCGTCCCCTAACCGATGTGGCGGACCTCCGGCCACAGCCGCGACCACGGCTCGAGCCGGTCGCGCGCGACCCACAGCGGCGTGCCCTGCTCGTCGTTGTCGAGGTCGACGCCGTTGTCGATCCGCCCGGCCGGCGTCACGTCGCCGAACCACCGCTGCAGCGTCGCGCGGTCGTAGCCGACCACGATCAGCGTCGTGGCGTCGTCCGGCGGCGGTCCCCACGTCCCGTACGAGTTGTGCCCGCTGTAGGCCGGCCCGAGCTCCGGCGCGAAGCGGTCGACCGCGCCCGCCTGCCCGTAGTTGGCGGTGAGGACGGCGACCCGCTCGCCGGCCGGGATGCCCGCCCGCACGTCGCGGACCTGCGCGGCGAACCGCGGCCAGCCGACCGTCTCGCCGGCGTCGTAGTTCACGGCGAGCACCGGGGTGGCGTGCAGCGCGGCCACCGGCACCACGGGCAGGAACAGGAACGCGGCGATCGCCAGGCTCAGCACGAGCGCGGCGGCCACGAGCCGGCGGCGCAGAGCCCCGGCGCCGCGTTCGGCCCAGCGCAGCACCGGGTCGGCGCCGGCGGCCAGCAGCACCGGGTACAGGCCAGCGATGTAGTACGGCTTGCCCCCCGTGACCACGAACAGCACGGTCAGGACGGCGTAGGCGACGGCGAACGCCCGCCAGGTCCGCAGCTCCGGATCGCGGGCCAGCCGCCACCAGCCGGCCGCCCACACGGGCACGAGCACCGGGCTGACCAGCACCAGCTGCATCGGGACGAACAGGTACCAGGGCTCGCTGGTCCCGGAGCTGCCGCCGGCGATCGCGCCCGCGAGATCGAGCAGCGGCCAGCCGTGCGCCGCCTGCCAGACCAGGTTCGGCGCCCACAGGAGCAGGGCCGCCGCGGCGCCGGCCCACGGCCACGGGGAGCGGAACACGCTCCGCGGCCCGGCCGCGAGCACGCCGACGAGCACCCCGGCCAGCAGGAACGCCGGCGACGTCTTGTTCTGCAGCGCCAGGCCCGCGACCGCGCCGGCCGCCAGCCACACCGGGCCGCCGTCGCGGAAGGCCCGCACGAGCAGCCACGACAGCGCCGTCCAGGCGAGCACGTCGAAGGTGGTCGTGGACAGCAGGTGGCCGACGGCGATGAACACCGCCGCGACCGCGGCCGATGCCGCGGCCAGCACCTGCCCGCCCCGGCGGGCCCCGAGCTCGCGGGCGATCAGCCCGGTGAGCAGCACGACCAGCCCGGCGGAGATCGCCGAGGGCGTCCGCAGCGCGACCAGCGACCCGGGGGCCAGCGTGTCCATGGCGTGTGCGAGCAGCGGGGTCAGCGGCGGCTGGTCGACGTAGCCGAACGCCGCCTCGCGCCCGGCGCGCAGGAAGTAGAGCTCGTCGCGGTGGTAGCCGTAGCGGCCGGCGAACGCCAGCAGCAGGACGGTCAGCGCCGCCGAGAGGGCGGCCAGCAGGGCCCAGGCCACCGGCGGGCGGTGCGCCGTCCGCGGGTGGCGGTCCTCGGCGAGCGTGGTCACGATCCGGAACGGTAGCCGGACGGGTTCTGTCGCAGGCCCGGGTTAGCGTGCCCGCCGTGGACGACGGGACGGTGCGCTGCGCGTGGGCCACGAGTGCGCCGGAGTACGTGGCCTACCACGACGAGGAGTGGGGGACGCCGCTGCACGGCGACGACGCGCTCTTCGAGCGGGTGTGCCTCGAGGCGTTCCAGTCGGGGCTGTCCTGGATCACGATCCTGCGCAAGCGGCCGGCGTTCCGCGAGGCGTTCGCCGGCTTCGCCATCGACGCGGTCGCGGAGTTCACCGAGGACGACGAGGCGCGGCTGATGGCCGACGCCGGCATCGTGCGCAACCGCGCGAAGATCGCCGCCGCGGTCCGCAACGCACGGGCCGCGCAGCAGCTGCCGGAGGGCCTCGACGCCCTGCTGTGGTCGTTCGCGCCCACGGCTCCGCGGCCGCGCCCGGCCACGATCGCCGACGTCCCGGCGACGAGCCCCGAGTCGGTCGCGATGGCCAAGGAGCTCAAGCGGCGGGGCTTCGTCTTCGTCGGCCCGACGACCGCCTACGCCCTCATGCAGGCCACGGGCATGGTCGACGACCACGTCGCCGCCTGCTTCCGCGCCACCCGCTGAGGGGGCTCGTGTTGGACGGAAGCTCGCGATACGGGATCATTGACCGGAGAGGTCAGCAGCGACGGATGCCGTTCGCTCTCCCGCGGGAGGGTGCGGACGGCCGGCGAAGGAGGCACGCATGGCGGCCATGAAGCCGCGCACGGGTGAAGGTCCCCTCGAGGTCACCAAGGAGGGCCGTGGGCTGGTCATGCGCGTACCGCTCGAAGGCGGCGGTCGCCTGGTCGTCGAGCTGTCGCCGGACGAGGCGGCCGCGCTGTCCGAGGCACTGAAGGGCGCGACCAGCTGACCAGCGCCGCGAGCCTGCCCCCGGGCAGCCCCGCGCACGACGACACGGCCCCGGCCACCGGCAGACCGCCGGCGACCGGGGCCGCGCCGTTGCCGCGGGTCGACCTCCTCGCCACCCTCCCCGCGCTGACCGAGGAGGACGTTCTCGCCGTCCCGGTCGGGGCCCGCGGCGCGCTGCCCGCGTGGCTGCCGGCCGAGGTCGGCGCCGACTACGTCGCGGGTGTCCTGGCCGACACCGGCAACGGCGGCAAGCCCGGCGGGCTCACCGACGTCCCCGTGCCCGGCCGCCGCCCGCGCACCGTCGTCGCGGTGGGCGTCGGCGACGGCACCGTGCCCGACCTGCGCGGGTACGCCGCGGCCGCCGCCCGGCGCGCGCAGACCCTCGCCGAGCACGGCGCGCGCCGGCTGGTGCTCCCGGTCGACACCAGCGTCGCGCCGGCCGGCGCCGACGAGGTGCGCGCCGCGGTCGAGGCCGCGCTGCTGGCCGGCTACCGGTTCCGCGAGACGTCGACGCCGCACCCGCCGCGCCTGGACACCGTCACCGTGGTGGCCACCGACGCCGGTGACCTCGCCTCCGCCGCGCGGGCGGGGCAGGTGACCGCCGAGTCGGTCGCCTGGGCCCGCGACCTGGTCAACACCCCGAGCAACACGAAGAACCCCGCCTGGCTGGCCGCCGAGGCGGGGGAGCGGCTGGCCGGCCTCGACGACGTCCGGGTCTCCGTGCTGGAGCCCGACGACCTGCGGGCCGGCGGCTTCGGCGGCGTGCTCGCCGTCGGGGGCGGCTCGGCCACGCCGCCGCGCGTCATCGTCGCCTCCTACCGGCCGGCCGGCGCGGGCGAGGGGCACCCGGTCCTGGTCGGCAAGGGCATCACCTTCGACACCGGCGGCATCTCGATCAAGCCCAACGCCGGCATGCGGGAGATGAAGACCGACATGGCCGGCGGCGCCGCGGTGCTGGCCGCCGTCGACGCCGCGGCGCGGCTGCGGCTCCCGGTCGCGGTCACCGCCGTCGTCCCCGCCGCCGAGAACGCGGTGTCCGGCTCCTCGTACCGGCCGGCCGACGTCGTCCGGCACGTGGGCGGGCGGACCACCGAGGTGCTCAACACCGACGCCGAGGGGCGGATGGTGCTCGCCGACGGGCTGGCCTACGCCCGCCTCGAGCTGGGCGCCACGGTGCTGGTCGACGTCGCCACGCTCACCGGCGCCATGAAGATCGCGCTGGGCACGAAGACCGCCGGGCTGTACACCACCACCGACGGCCTGGCCGACGCGCTGGCCACCGCCGGGGCGCACGCCGGCGAGGCGCTGTGGCGCATGCCGCTGGCCGATGAGTACCGGGACCTGCTCGACAGCGACGTCGCCGACGCGAACAACGCGCCCGGCAACCCCGGCAGCACGACGGCGGCGCTGTTCCTGCGGCCGTTCGCCGGTGACCTGCCGTGGGCGCACCTGGACGTCGCCGGCCCCGCCCGCGCGGCCTCGGACGACGCCGAGGTGGTCAAGGGCGGCACCGGCTTCGGCGCCCGCACGCTGGTGCGGTGGCTGGAGGCCGGCGCACCGGTGGCTCCGCCGCCCTCGGTCCTGGAGCGCTGATGAGCGCGGTGACGGTCGAGCGGTCGGGGCCGGAGAAGGACCACCCTTCCCCCCACACCTCGCACGCTCGGCGCGGGGCCCTGAAGGATGGCCGCGACGCCGACGACGAGGCCGCGGTCGCCGTGGCCGCCCAGCTCGCCGCCTTCCCGCAGACCTGCCTGCGTCAGGACCGCACCTCCCTGCTGGAGCAGGAGGGGCTCGACGAGGCGGCCGCGCTGGCCAACGAGTTCCGGCACGGGCGCGCGTCGCTGGCCGTCGACGCGCTGCCCGGGGCGGCCCGCTTCGCGGCCGGCGCCGGCCGGCACGGACGAGGAGTGTCATGAGCGACGACAGCGGCGTCGTCTTCCCCGCCGGCCCGGACGGACGGCGCAGCACCGCCGCCCTGGGACGCGCCGTCGTCGCCGACGCGCTGCGCCCGGTCGACCCGGCCGGCGCGCTGGCCGCCGAGCAGGAGACCAACTGGCGGGCGGGCTACCTGGTGCACTTCCGCCGGCTGGTCGAGGCCGGGCTCGCCTCGGGGGAGGCCGCCCGCTCGATCGCCACGGCCGGGCTCGCCTCGCTGCACCGGCGGATGTGCGTCGCGCTGCCCCCGAACGCGGAGGTCCCGCTGGACGCCTGGGCCACCGCGCCGCCGCCACGCGCCCTGGACACCGTCGAGGTGCACGGGACCGGCGAGCGCGAGGAGGAGTTCTCCCTGCCCTACGCCGGGCGGCGGCTGCGCGGGGACGACCTGCTGCGCCGGCTCGACGACTGGGCCGAGCGCGGGGTGCTGGAGCCCTCGGCGGCTGAGGCCGTGCGAGCGGTCGTCGCGCACCCCGAGTGGCTGCGGCTGCCGGACACCACCGTGGTCGTGCTCGGTGCCGGGGCGGAGATGGGTCCGCTGCCCTCGCTGCTGCGCTGGGGCGCACGGGTCGCCGGGGTCGACCTGCCCCGCCCGCCGCTGTGGCAGCGGGTGGTCGAGACCGCGCGGCGCAACGCCGGCACCCTGCTGCTGCCGGTCACCTCCGGCGGCGATCCGGACGACCGGCAGGTGGCCGGGCACGCCGGCGCCGACCTGGTCACCGAGGTGCCGGCGATCGGCGACTGGCTCGCCGGGCTGCCCGGGACGCCGGTGCTCGGGAACTACGTCTACGCCGACGGCGCCGCCAACGTGCGGGTGTCGGTGGCGGTCGACGCGCTGACCGTGCGGATGCAGCAGGCCCGCCCCGAGCTGGCGCTGGCCTTCCTCGCCACGCCCACCGACGTGTTCGCCGTCCCCGGGGAGGCGGTCGCGCACTCGGCCGCCGCCTACGCCGGGCGCTCGGCGCGGGCCAAGCTGATCAGCCGGCCGCTGCGCACGCTGTCTGCCGGTCGGCTGCTGCGCCGCGCCTACGTGCCCGGCGCCGACCCGGGGATCAGCGACGTCCTGGTGGCGCAGCAGGGGCCGAACTACGCGCTGGCCAAGCGGCTGCAGCGCTGGCGGGCGACGACCGCCCGGGCCGCCGGGGCGACGGTGTCGATGAACGTCGCTCCGCCCACGCGGACCCGCTCGGTGGTCAAGAACCGGGCGCTGGCCGCGGCCTACGCGGGGGCGCACCGCTTCGGGGTCGAGGTGTTCGAGCCGGCGACGTCCAACGTGCTCATGGCCGCGCTGCTGGTGCACGACCTGCACACACAGGGCGGCCCCGCGCACGAGCACCCGTGGCAGGACGAGGCGAACCTGGCCGTGCACGGCGGGCTGTGGCGGATGCCGTACGCGGCCCGCAGCGCGCTCGGGCTCGCCGCGCTGCTCGGGTACGGCGCCGCCCGGGGCTGATCCGGGCTCAGCAGCGCGGGTCGGGCAGGGAGCCCGGGGACGGGAAGACCCGGCCGACGACCTCGCCCTCCACGTCCGCTGCCGCGACGGTGCCGAAGTGGCGGGAGTCGATGGAGCGGTCCCGGTTGTCGCCCAGGAGGAAGATCTGCCCGGCCGGCACGTCGACCGGGCCGAAGAACTCGCCGTCGATCAGGGCGGGGTCGATGGCGGCCTCGCACACCGGCGTCCCGTTCACCACCAGGACGCCGTCCTCGATGCCCACGGTGTCGCCGCCCACGGCGACCACCCGCTTCACCAGGAGCTCGCCGCCGTCGGGATCGGGAACGGTGACGACGTCGCGCCGCTCGGGTGGACCGCCCCACTCGCGGACCAGCAGCAGGTCGCCGGGGTCGATGGTCGGCATCATGCTGTCCGAGCCGACCCGCTCGAGCTGCACGGGCAGCACGCCGATGGTCGAGCCGACCACCAGCAGCATGAGCAGGACCAGGACGACGGTCCCCGCTCGGCGCAGAACCCGGGCCGGGCCCGGCGACCGCACGGGGGGGACGGCCGCCGAGCCCGGGGTTCCGGGGGAGGAGCTCACCCGAGCACGCCGGTGAGCCACAGGAGCCAGGTGAGCGCGCCGAGCGCGCAGAGGGCGTCCACCACCCGGCCGCGCCAGGTGCGCGGGAGGAGGGCGGAGAGCGCGACGACGGTGAGGACCTCGAGACCCAGGACGGCGGCATCGCGCGCACCCGACTCCGCCGGCACCGGGTCCCCGTGCCCGGCGTGTTGCCCTGCGGCGGCGCTGCTCGTGCCGAGGAGGTCGGTGAACAGGCCGGTGCGCTGCGCGACGAGGTAGAGGCCGATGAGCCCCACGGTCCCCGCGATGCCCGCGGTCAGCAGGCCGGCTGACGGCCGCAGTCCCGGCCGGGTGAGCACGAACAGCAGACCTGCCGCCCCGACCTGCCCGGCGGCCACGATCAGGAAGAAGCCGAGGACCGCGGTGCTGTGGTCGACGTGGCGGGCGGCCACGAGCAGGTGCAGCAGACCGGACGCCGCGAACGCCAGGATCGCCGTCCACGACCACCCCGCCGTCGTCCGGCGGGCGCGGACCCGAGCGGCGGAGAGCTCGCCCGCGGTGTCCACGGCCGCGCTCACCGGAGGGTCTCCGACGCGACAGCAGCGCCGCCGAACAGGGACAGCGTCATCAGGTCGCCGGCTGTCTCCATCGGGTCTCCCTCGCTCGGTCACGGGCTCGTTGCTGCGGACAACTGTGCCGCGGGAGTGCCCGTCGTCCAAGCCGCCACCTGGGGTGTGGACACCCCCCACAAGCTGGGGGATCGGCGCTACACGCCCGGTCGTCGCCACCGGCGAGGGACGCGACGGTGCCGGCATGCCCGAGCGGCGCGCGTCCGTCCGGACGCGCGCCGCTGGGCCTGCGGTGCCTGAGGTGGCCTCCGGTCAGGAGGCGTCGCGCTTGTCGAGCAGGCCGAGGCGCTGGGCCTTGACCACGGCCTCCAGCTGGGACCGCGCGTCGAGCTTCGCGTGCAGCGACTTCACGTAGCCGCGGCAGGTCTCCAGGGTGATCCCGAGGACGCGGGCGATGCCCTTCACCTGCATGCCCTGGCCGAGGTACTCGAGCACCTCCTGCTCGCGCTTGGTCAGCTGCGGGACGGTGGGGTCGCGCGGGGCGGGGCCGGACGACGCGCCGGTGCGGCCGAAGGCGGAAGGGGCGACGAGCATCTGGCCGGCGTGGACGTTGCGCAGCACGTCGAGCATCTCGACGAGCGAGCCGTCCTTGGGGACGAACGCCGAGGCGCCGGCCTGCGCCGCCCGCATGACCCACTCCGGATCACGGTGCGCGGTGACGACGGCGACGATCGCTTCGGGGCAGACCTCGCGGATGCGCCGCGTGGCGGCCAGCCCGTCCTGGCGTGGCATCTCGATGTCCATGACGACCACGTCGGGGCGCAGCTGCTCCACCATCGCGATCGCCTCGGCCGCCGAGGACGCCGTCCCGATGGGCTGCATGCCGGCCGAGGCCAGGGCGCCGCTGAGTAGCTCGGCGAACGTCCGGTGGTCGTCGACGATGAGCACGCGTGCGCCCTCGAGCCCCCGAGCGTTCTGCATTACGGCCTGCGGCATGTGGTCCCCCGACATGTTCGTGTTTCCCCTGGGTGGTCCCGGGGCGGAAGTTGCCCCATTAGCACCTGAGGTACACAGACACCAACAGGGCCTGTGGGCCCCCGTTCTTGACTGGAGAAGTTTCTCCCGTGGCGTCGCCACAGTGCGTAATCAGAACCTTGATCGCGCGTAATGGAATTGTGTGCCCGTGGGCGGGGCGTTCACCTGGCCAGATGGCGTTCGGCGGTCAGCTCGCCGGGGTTGTCCCCGGTGTTGACGGTCACGCTGGGCTCCACCAGGAGCACCTCGGCGCCGTCCCTGGACACCGGCTGGTGCGGCACGCCGCGTGGGACGACGTAGGCCTGGCCGGGGCCGAGCTCGACGTCGCCGTCGTCGAGCCGGATGGTCAGCGAACCGCGCAGGACGAGGAAGAACTCGTCGGTCTCCGGGTGGCTGTGCCGGGTGAACTCACCGTGCGTGCGCACGACACGGACGTCGTAGTCGTTCAGTGTGGCGACCGTGCGTGGTTGCCATGGTTCGGCGAACGTGGCGAGGACGGCGGCGAGGTCGATGGGCTCGGGCATCGCGCCAGCATGGCCCGTGGCGGGGCTGCCGGGTGCGGCGCGGGACATGGGGAAGGGCGCGACCGGCCGCTGAGGCCGCTACTCGCCGGTCGTCCCGTCGATCGCCTCGCGGAGCAGATCCGCGTGGCCCGCATGGCGTCCGGTCTCCTCGATCATGTGGATCAGCACCCAGCGCAGGTTCCGGGTGCCGCCCTCGCGCGGTGGCTGCGCGGTCGGCTGATCGAGGCTCTGGGCGCGTGCGACGACCTCACGGCTCCGGTCGCACGCCTCTCGGTACCTGGCGCGGAGCTCCTCCGGTTCGAGGTCGGCCGCCGTGCGGAACTCGAAGTCGGGGTCCGCGGTCCAGTCCACCGCGGCCCACGGCTCGACGTGCGGCAGGCCGAGGGCGTTGACCCGGAACCACCAGTCCTCGACCAGCGCCAGGTGGTTGAGCAGGCCGCCGAGGGTCAGCGTCGACGGCGGATGCGGCTGGGCAAGCTGTTCGCGGGTCAGGCCCTCGGTCTTCAGGAGCACGGTCTCGCGGAGGAAGTCGAGGAATCCGCTGAGCAGTTCGAGCTCGGAACCGGAGTTCGGCGGGTCGGTGCGCACCGGGCGACCTTGTCAGGCGCCGCAGACAGATGTCCTGCTGAAGGCGCCAGAACTGTCAGACCCCGTCCCTAGGTTGGGGTCATGCAGCAGACGGCGGGCACCTCCACGGTGGAGGGCTTTCTGGTCGACTGGGTGCGGACCCGGCCGGCGCCGGAACCGCGGCTGCCGGTCTCCTGGCTGACCGCGGAGCAGAAGGCCGCCGAGCTGCAGCGCCTGCAGGCCCAGCGGGCCCGGCTGGCCGCCCGCGAGGCGGATCTGATCCTCGGGTTCGCCGCCGACCGGCCCGATGAGGACGACCCGGCCGACGATCACCCGGGGGCGCGCAGCCGGGACTGGCGGCAGACCGAGCCGGAGTTCCCCGGGATCAGCGAGTCCTTTCCCGACGAGCTGGGCCTGGTGCTCGGCGTCGGGCGGGGTACCGCGACGCACAGGCTGCGCCGGGCCTGGACCTGGCGGCACCGCCTGCCGGCCACCGGCGCCGCGCTGCGGCGCGGTGCGCTGGACGAGCGGCGGGCGCAGATCCTCGCCGACACCCTGGAACACACCCGCCCGGCGCTGGCCGCCCGGGTGGAGGCGGTGGTGCTGCCCGAGGCGGCCGGGCTGAATTTCGCCGCGCTCAAGCGGCGCATCCTCGAGGTGCTGCTCGACCTCGACCCCGCCGCGGCCGACGAGAGCCGCACGCTGGCGGAGCGCAACGCCGACGTGTTCGTCGAGCCCGGCCCGGACGGGCGGGCCACCCTCGGCGCCGACCTGCCGGCCGAGGAGGCCGCCGAGGGCTTCGACTTCCTCAACACCCTGGCCCAGCAGGCCAAGGCCGACGGCGATCCGCGCCCGATCGGGCAGCTCCGCAACGAGCTGTTCTCCCTGCTCGTGCGCGGCGCCGCCATCGGCGCCGCCGGTGCCCGGGCCAGCCTGACCATCACCGCCGCGCTGGAGGCACTGAAAGGCGCCAGCACCGCCCCGGCGCAGGTCAACGGCTTCGCCATCACCCCGGCGCACCTGGCCGACCTGCTGCGCCGGATCGGCGCGCTCGGCCTGCAGACCCCCGAGGGCGGGTCACTGACCTTCGCGCTCACCGATGAGACCGGCCGGCTGCTCGCCACCGCGTCCCTGGCCGACCTGCAGCGCCTGGTGAAGCGGGGCGCGGGCCTGAACCCGCCGGCGGCGACCGACCGCTACACCCCCACGGGCGCGCAGCGGGAGTTCATCGGCACCCGCGACCGCACCTGCCGGATGCCCTACTGCGGGCAGCGGGTCGGCTGGGCCGACCACGACCACGTCGTCGCCCACTCCCGCGGCGGGCCGACCGACTGCACCAACCTGTGCTGCCTGTGCCGCACCCACCACCGGCTGAAGACCCTCTTCCGCGGCTGGCGGTTCGCCATGGACCCCGACGGCACGCTGCACGTCACCACCCCGTCGGGCGTCACCCGCACCACCCGCCCCTGGGCGATGCGCCGGCGACCCCCACCGCCGCCACCGCCGGATCCGGCCGACGACCCGCCACCGTTCTAGCGGTACTGACCTGAGACGTTGCCCCAAGCCGTGTCAACGTCGTGTGCGCGGTCGGTCAGCACCCTTCGTCATGGTCGGCGGCGACGACGGGAGAACGACCACCTACGGGATCGAGGTCGAGGGCCTCACCAAGCGCTTCGGCGAGACACAGGCGCTGGACGGCGTCCACCTCGGCGCCTGGACCGGGTCGAGGGCCAGCGCGGTCAGCGGCCGCCGTAGCCGCACACCCGGCACTGCGAGGGTCCGCTCGCGGCGCGGACCTCCAGCGGCCACAGGTATGCGACCTGCACGGCGCCGGGTCTCTCAGAGCGCCCGGACGGGTCAGGCGCGCCCGACCAGCCCCGCGACGATCTCGGCCGACAGCGCGACGAGCGGCAGGCCGCCGCCGGGGTGGGCGGAACCGCCGACGAGGAACAGGCCCGGGACGGGGGAGGCGTTGGCCGGCCGCAAGAACGCCGCCCGGGTGCCGTTGCTCGACGTCCCGTAGATGGAGCCGCCGACGCTGCCGGTGTCGCGCGCCAGGTCCGCCGGCGTCCGGACGACGCACCAGCGCAGCCGCTCCCGCACCTCCAGGCCCCGCCGCGCCATCGTCGCGAGCACCCGCGCGGCGTAGGCGTCGGCCAGGCCTGGGGCGGTCCAGTCCACCCCGCCGTCCGGGTCGTGCCGCGGCGCGTTCACCAGCACGAACCACGACTCGCTGTCGTCGTCAGGGCGGGTCGCGGGGTCGTCCGGTGCGCTGACGTACACGGTGGGGTCGGTGACCGGCCGCGGTGCGCCGCGGCAGCGTCCCGTGCCGAAGACGGCATCGAACTCGGCGTCGTAGTCGTCGGGGAACAGCACGGTGTGGTGGGCCAGCCCCGGCGTGCGTCTGCGCAGGGCCAGCAGCAGGACGAAGCCCGACAGCGACGGCGTCGACCGGGCCAGCGCCGCGCGGACCGCCCGGGTGCGGCGGTCGGCCGGCAGCAGGTCGCGGTAGAGCGCGGTCGCGTCGGCGGCCGAGACGACGACGTCGGCGGGCACCAACTCGCCGGTGGCCAGCCGGACGCCGGCCGCCCGGCCGCCCTCGACGATCACCGACGCCACCGGCGACGACGTCCGCACGACCGCGCCGCGCTCGGCAGCCCGCTCGGCCACGGCGAGGCCGAGCCGGCGCAGCCCCCCGCGCACGTACCAGGAACCGTGCTCCTGCTCGACGTACGGGACCGTGGCGAGGACCGCCGGGGCCCGCCGCGGGTCAGAGCCGGAGTAGGTGGCGTAGCGGTCGAGCAGGGTCCGCAGGTGCGGGTGCCGCAGGTGGCGCCGGCCCAGGCCGCGCAGCGTGGCCCACGGCGCGATCGTGGCCACGTCGGCCGGGGTGCGGGCGAGGCCGGCGAGCGTGGCCGCGCCGGCCAGCGGGGACCGGAGGAAAGGCTGCTCGGCCACCCGCCACATCGCCTCGGCCCGCCGCAGCAGCGCGGCCCACTGCGCCCCGGCGCCCGCGCCCAGGGCGTCGTCCAGCGCGCCGGGCACGTCCGCGCGGCGGCCGGGCATCCGCAGCCGGGTGCCGTCCGCGAACCGCAGCTCGGCCGCCGGGTCCAGGGGCACGAGGTCGAGGACGTCGTCCAGCGGACCGCCGGTCGCCGCGAACAGGTCCCGATAGAGCTGGGGGAGCGTGAGCAGGCTGGGCCCGGTGTCGAAGCCGTGGCCCTCGCGGGCGAACCAGCCGAGCTTGCCGCCCACCTCGGGCGCCTGCTCCAGCACGGTGACCGCGTGACCGAGCGCGGCCAGCCGGGCCGCCGCGGCCAACCCGCCGAGCCCCGCCCCGACGACCACGACCCGTGCCACGCGGCCACGGTAGATCGGCCGGCCCGGTCCCCCGCTCGGGTGATGATCGTTTGGCCCGGCAGGCAACGGGGGTAGCCGCTCGGTGCCCGGCCGAACCCAGGCCGGCCATCGCTGCGCGGTCCGCCGGGCGCATCGGGACTTCCCCGGGCCGCCGACCCCGAGGAGAGTGCCGTGCCCAGGGGAAGGTCGAGGGTGGTTCCGGGACGGGTGCTGCTCGGCGGGGGAGGGCTGCTCGCCCTCCTGCTGACCGGGTGCTCGAGTGCCGCTGAACCGGACGTGGCCGGGGTGGCCACCGCGTTCGAGGACCCCGCCGGCGATCCGCAGGCCCGCTGCGACCTGCTGGCGCCGGCGACGCTGGTCGCCTTCGAGTCCGAGGAGTCCACACCGTGTGAGGACGCCCTGACGCAGGTGCCGCTGCCCGGCGGCGAGGTGACCGCGGTCGAGGTGTGGGGCGGTGACGCGCAGGTCCGGCTAGGCGACGAGACGGTCTTCCTGACCGAGACCCACGCGGGCTGGCGGGTCGCCGCGGCCGGCTGCGAGCCCCGGGGCGAGGCGCCCTACGACTGCGAGGTGGAGGGGCCGTGAAGGGTGTGCGCGCGGTCTTCGCGACCTACCTGGTGATCATCCTGCTGGGCATCGCCTACGCCGTCGTGCTGGGGGTGACCGGGCGGTGACGACGAAGGAACCGAGCTACGGCTTCCTGCGCAACAACGCGTTGAGCCTCGCCTTCGGCACGCTCTTCCTGGCCACGCTGGTGGGGCAGGCGATCTCGGGGACCGCCGACTTCAACGCCCAGCAGATCTCGAACGGTCTCGAGCCGGTCTCGTTCCTGGACTACGTGACGTCGTCGTCCTTCATGGTCGACGTGATGGAGAACTGGCAGTCGGAGTACCTGCAGTTCCTCCTCTACATATTCGCCACGGTGTGGCTCGTGCAGAAGGGCTCGGCCGAGTCGAAGCAGCCCGGCGAGGAGGGCACCGAGTCCGACGAGGAGCAGAAGGTCGGCCGGCACGCCGACGAGGACTCGCCCGCGTGGGCCAAGGCGGGGAACTGGCGGACGACGCTGTTCTCCCGGTCGCTGGGCGTGCTCATGGGCACGCTGTTCCTCCTGACCTGGGCGGCCTCGGCCGTGGCCGGGTGGGCGGCGTTCAACAGCGAGCAGCTCAGCGAGCGGCAGGACCCGGTGAGCTTCGGCGGCTACCTCGTCGAGGCCGACTTCTGGAACCGGTCCTTCCAGAACTGGCAGTCGGAGATGCTCGCCGTCGGGTCGATGGCGATCTTCTCCGTCTACCTCCGCCAGCGCGGATCGCCGGAGTCCAAGCCGGTCGGGGTGGCGCACGCGGACACCGGCCAGACCGGCTGACCGCCCCCGCTCGGCAGAGCCGGAGGGGCCTGGGCCGGGTCCCGGGGCGCCCCTGGCGTCGGGGTCCCGATCCCCGCGCCGGGAGGTGCGCGTGGTGGACGCCCTCGCGTCGCGCCTGGTCGTACTCGCGCCGCACGGCACGCCGGCGGGTCAGCTGGCACCACGCCGAGCTCGCCCGGATCGCCGACCGGTGGTTCGCCATGACCTCGGCTTCACCAACGGGACGACGGTCGGCGGCCTGCGGGTCACCTGCTCGACCGAGGTCGGCGGCGGGGCGTTGATCGGGGTCGGCCATCAGCGGCTGCGCCTCGACGGCCCGCCGGGGCCACCCATCCCGCGACGCAGGCCTATCCGGCCGCTGCGCCCGGGGGCGGCGGCATGGTCGTGCCCAGCCAGAGCGCGCACGAGATACCCGCGCCCGGTGGTTCGTCTGACTCGGCCTGGTCCTGGTGGTGGGTGGCCTGGCCGCGGTGCTGTCGCGGATGCTCCCGTTCCTCGCCGCCCTCAACGACGCGGCGACGACGCAGACCCGCCGAACGGTGGTGACCTGGACCTGTTCAGCCCGGTGCTCCTCGTCGGCTACGTCGCCGCGCTCGCGGGCGCCGTCCTCATCGTGGTCGGCATCGTGCTGCACGTGACGGCCACCGCCGGCAGACGGCAGGTGGAGCAGCGCTTCCCCGTTCCGTACCGGTACCGCTGAGGAGGCCCGCGTGCACATCGGCTCACAGAACGCGGTCAACATCAACAACGTCGAGGGCACGCTGTACACCGGTCCGCAGTCGGGTCAGTTCGTCGCTACTCGGCCGGTGCCCTCGCCACGGCCGCGACCGGGCTGCTGGGGCCGCTCTCGACCGTCGCCGGCTGGCTGGGCCGCACCATCGCGTCCTTCCTCAGAGGCCGGTCAGCGGGTGGCGGCCGCCACCTGCGAGTCCTCCCGCAGGGAGCGCGCCGAGGTCTCCGGCGCGACCGCCAGCGCGATCAGCGTCAGCAGCAGCATGGCGAGCACGTAGAGGGAGACGGAGTACGAGGTGCCCGTGGCGTCGACCAGAGCGATCGCCACGATCGGCGCGATGCCGCCGCCCAGGACGCCGGCGAGCTGGTAACCCATCGACGCGCCGCTGTAGCGCAGCTCGGTGCTGAACAGCTCGGCGATGAACGCCGCCTGCGGCCCGTACATGGCCGCGTGGGTCAGCAGCGCGACGGACACGGCGAACACGATGACCGCCGTCGAGGCGCTGTTGAGGAGCGGGAAGAGAGCGAACGACCACCCCGCGGCCGCCACCGCGCCGAGGGCGTAGACCGGCCGCCGGCCGAACCGGTCGGACAGCGCGCCGAACAGCGGGATCAGCACGAGCTGGAAGGCCGAGCCGACGAGGACGGCGGTCAGCCCGACGCTGCGCTCCCGCCCGACGCTGTCGGTGATGAACACCAGGCTGTAGACGGTGAAGGTGTAGAAGGCGACGTCGGTCCCGATGCGGGCGGCCATCGCCACCAGCAGCTGGCGGGGATGCCGCTTGACCACCTCGACCAGCGGCATCTTCACCTTCGCCCCGGCGCGCTCCACCTCGGCGAACAGCGGGCTCTCCGCCACCGACATCCGGATCCACAGCCCGACGAGCACCAGGAGGCCCGACAGCAGGAACGGGATGCGCCAGCCCCAGGACAGGAACGCGTCCTCGCTGAGCACCGCGCCGAGCAGCCCGAGCGTGCCGGCGGCCAGCAGGTTGCCCATGGGGACGCCGACCTGCGGCCAGCTGGCGTTGAGCCCGCGCCGGTCGCCGGCGCCGTGCTCGAGCGTCATCACCACCGCGCCGCCCCACTCGCCGCCGAGGCCGAGGCCCTGGACGAACCGCAGCAGCGCGAGCAGCAGCGGGGCGGCGATGCCGATCGCGTCGTAGGTGGGCAGCGCGCCGATGAGCATCGTGGCGAGCCCCATCATCAGCAGGGTGATCACCAGGACCTGCTTGCGGCCGCGGCGGTCGCCCAGGTGGCCGAAGACGATCCCGCCCAGCGGCCGGGCAACGAAGCCGACGGCGGCCGTCGTGAAGGCGAGCAGCGTCCCGGTCGCCGGCGCGAAGTCGGGGAAGAACAACCGGTTGAACACCACGGCGGCCGCGGTGGAGTAGAGGAAGAAGTCGTACCACTCCAGCGACGTGCCGATCAGGCTGGCGACGATCACCTTCCGGGGGCTGCGTGCCGCGGTCGCCGTTTCGTCCGTGCTGCTCATGACGGTCCTCGATCCGGGTCCGGTCGGGTCGCGCCGGGGGGTACCCACGACAGGAGCCGACCGCGCATGCGGTGCCAGACTGCGCCGGTGACCACATCCGACGGCCGGGCCATCGATCTCAACGCCGACCTCGGCGAGGGGTTCGGCGTCTGGCGGCTCGGGGACGACGACGCGCTGCTCGGCGTCGTCACGAGCGCGAACGTCGCCTGCGGGTTCCACGCCGGCGACCCGTCGACGATGCGCCGCGTGTGCGCGGGCGCCGTCGCGGCCGGCGTGGCGATCGGCGCGCAGGTGTCCTACCGGGACCTGGCCGGCTTCGGCCGCCGGTTCATCGACGTCGCACCCACCGAGCTGACCGACGACGTGCTCTACCAGCTGGCCGCCCTCGACGGGGTGGCCCGCGCGAGCGGCGGCCGCGTCTCCTACCTCAAGCCGCACGGCGCGCTCTACAACGCCGTCGTCACGCACGAGGCGCAGGCGAAGGCGGTGGTCGAGGCAGTCACGGCCTACGACCGCGGGCTGCCCGTCCTCGGTCTGCCCGGCTCGGTGCTGCTGCGCAAGGCGGAGGCGGCCGGCCTGCGCACCGTGGCGGAGGGCTTCGCCGACCGGGGCTACACGCCCGAGGGCACGCTGGTGTCCCGGCGCGCGCCCGGCGCGCTGGTGCACGACCCGCGCGCGGTGGCCGAGCGCGCGGTGCGGATGGCGGCCGAGGGCGTCGTCGTGGCGGTCGACGGCACGACGGTCGACGTCGCCGTCGACTCGGTGTGCGTGCACGGCGACACCCCCGGCGCGGTGGAGCTGGCGCGGGGCGTGCGCAGCGCGCTCGAACGCGCCGGCCTGCGGGTCGGGTCGTTCACCGCCTGAGGGCGGTCACCCGGCCGGAGCAGGGTCGGCCGAGGCGGACTCCTCCGGGGGGTCCAGGTCGCCGAGGTCCATCCGGCCGGCCAGCACGTCCGCGGCGACGTCGTCCACGCTGCGGCCGGAGGCGTAGGCGGCGCCCCGGAGGACGGCGAGCGCCTCGGCGGGGTCCACGTCGAGGTGGAGCGACACGGTGCCCATCGCCTCCCACACCGCCGCCCGCCGCTCCGCCGCCGGGCCGTGCAGCCACTCCGGGCCGCGCGCCGGCGACCACACCGACCACACCGCCGTCTCGGACAGCGCGGAGGTGATCAGGTCGCCGACGGCCAGCGCCTCGAAGACGTCGACCTCCGCGACGGCGTCGTCGCGGGTGAAGTAGAGATCGATGGCACCGAGGCCGGCGATCGCCTCCCGCAGCGGCAGGGCGACCACCGCGCAGTACGGCGTCCGTGCCGCCAGCAGATCGGCGAACGGCGGCCAGCGGCGGCGGAGGTCCTCGTGGAGGGCGAACACCGGTTCCCGGCCCGTCTGCGCGGCCATGCACGGCCCGGCCCCGACGGTGAACTGCAACCGCTCGGCCATGGCCGCGGCCTCGGAACTCGCACCCAGCGGGATGCGCTGCGCGTGGTCGCCCGCGAGGCTGATCCCGGCGCCGTCGACCGGCAGCATCCGGACCACGGCGCGCGCCAGCCGGACCGGCAGCAGCTCCGGGCCCTCCGAGCCGGGCTCGGAAGCCGCCACCAGGGCGTCCTCGAACCGTCCGGCGATGGTCACTCCCCGATTGTCCGCCTCCCGGCGGCGCCCGGCTCCACGGGGCGGTCCCCGGCCGGTGGCGGGATCATGGCGGCATGGCGGCGGACGACGGGATCACCGTGCTGCCGTACGGGGACCGGGCGCTGCTCGTGGAGGTGCCCGACCTGGGTGCGGTCGCCGCCGTCCGCACCGCGCTGGAGCGCGAGCCGCTGCCCGGTCAGGTCGACCTGGTCCCGGCGGCGCGCACGGTGCTGGTCCTCCTCGACCGCGCGCCGGTCGACACCGACACCGCCCGGCTCCGCCGGCTGCCGCTGACCGCGCCGGCGGGCGACGGGGCGGTCCGGTCGATCGAGCTGCCGGTGGTCTTCGACGGCCCGGACCTCGACGACGTGGCGGAGCTGACCGGCCGGCCGGTGCCCCGGGTGGTGGAGGAGCTCACCGGCGTGGAGCTCACGGTGGCCTTCGCCGGCTTCGCGCCCGGCTTCGGCTACCTCAGCGGGCTGCCGGAGCACCTGCACGTGCCGCGCCGCAGCACGCCGCGCACCCGGGTGCCCGCCGGCTCGGTCGGCCTGGCCGGGCCGTTCGCCGGCGCCTACCCCCGGGCCTCGCCCGGCGGCTGGCAGCTGGTCGGACGCACCGACGCCGTCCTGTTCGACGTCGACCGGGACCCGCCGGCCCTGCTGAGCCCGGGCACCCGCGTCCGCCTGCGGGAGGTGCGCTGACGTGCTGCGGATCCTCGCGCCCGGCCCGCTGGCCACCGTGCAGGACGCCGGGCGCACCGGCTGGGCCGGCATCGGCGTGCCGCGGTCGGGCGCGGCTGACCGGGCCTCGCACGACCTGGCCAACCGGCTGGTCGGCAACCTCCCCGGCGCGGCCACCGTGGAGATCACCGCGGGCGGCCTGCGGGCCCGGGCCGAGCGGACGGTGCTGGTCGCGCTCACCGGCGCCCCGGCCGCGCTCACCGTCGGCGGCCGTCCGGCGTCGATGAACGCGCCGACGACGGTGCCCGCCGGTGCCGAGCTCTTGCTCGGGGTGCCGGCCGTCGGGCTGCGCTCGTACCTCGCCGTCCGCGGGGGAGTGGACGTGCCGCCGGTCCTCGGCTCCCGCAGCACCGACCGGCTCAGCGGGCTGGGGCCGGAACCGCTGACGGCAGGAGCGCTCCTGGCCGTAGGGGACAGCGCCGGTGACGAGCCTGTGGTCGACGTCGCGCCGGTGCCCGCGCCGGCGGACGCCCCGGTGCTGCGGGTGCTGCCCGGCCCGCGACGCGACTGGCTGACCGGTGAGGCGTGGACCCGGCTGGTCTCCGCGGAGTGGGCGGTCAGCGCCGACAGCGACCGTGTCGGCATCCGGCTCACCGGTCCCCGGCTGGAGCGTGCCATCGAGGCGGAGCTGCCCAGCGAGGGCCTGGTGCCCGGCGCGATGCAGGTGCCCCCCGACGGCGCGCCGGTGCTCTTCCTCGCCGACCACCCGGTGACCGGCGGCTACCCCGTGCTCGCCGTCGTCGTCACCGCCGACCTCCCGGCCGCCGCGCAGCTCCGCCCCGGAGACGTGCTCCGGTTCAGGCCTGCCCGTTGAGGACGGCGGTGTACAGCCCGACGGTCTCCTGCGCGACCGCGGGCCAGCCGAACTCCGAGAGCACCCGCTCCCGGCCGGCGGCGCCCATCTGCGCCGCGCGCGTCGGGTCGGCCAGCAGCTCGGCGATGCGGGCGGCGAGCCCGGCCTCGAAGGCGGCAGGGTCGTCGGCGTCGTACGGGACGAGCAGCCCGGTGCGCCCGTCGTCGACGACCTCGGGGATGCCGCCGACCGCGCTGGCGACCACGGCGGTGGCGCAGGCGGCGGCCTCGAGGTTGACGATGCCCAGCGGCTCGTAGACCGAGGGGACGACGAACACCGTGGCGCCCGTGATCAGCGGCACCAGCTGCTCGCGGGGCAGCATCGCCTCGATCCACACGATGCCGCCCCGGCGGGCCTGCAGGGCGCCGACGGCGTCCGCGACCTGCTGCCGCTCGGCGGGGGTGTCCGCTGCACCGGCGCACAGCACCAGCTGCCCGGCCTCCGGGGGCAGCTGCTCGGCGGCGGCCAGCAGGTGGGCCACGCCCTTCTGCCGGGTGATCCGGCCGACGAACAGCGCGTACGGCCGGTCGGGGTCGACCCCGAGCGAGCGGACGACGTCCGGGGCCTCGATCGGCTTGTAGGCCTCGGCGTCGACGCCGTTGTGGACGACGTGCACCCGGGCGGGGTCGAGCTCCGGGTAGACGGCGAGGACGTCGTCGCGCATCCCGCGGCTGACGGCGACGACGGCGTCCGCCGCGAGGTAGGCCGTGCGCTCCACCCACGACGAGAGCCGGTAGCCGCCGCCGAGCTGGTCGGCCTTCCACGGCCGCCGCGGCTCGAGCGAGTGCGCGCTGACCACGTGCGGCACGCCGTGCACCAGTGAGGCGAGCTGCCCGGCCAGGTTGGCGTACCAGGTGTGGGAGTGGACGAGGTCGACACCGCCCAGCGCGGCGGCCATCTCCACGTCGATCCCCACCGCCTGGAGGGCACCGTTGGCGTCCTTCAGGTTCGCCGGGACCTCGTGGCCCACGGCGTCCGGCCGGGGCCCGCCGAAGCAGTGGACGTCGATGTCGGGGCCCGCGGGCAGCGAGCGCATCGCCGCCACGAGGTGCTCGACGTGGACTCCGGCGCCGCCGTAGACGTCCGGCGGCCACTCCCTGGTGACGATCCCGATGCGCACGGCGTCACCCTAGGGGGCGGGAGGCGCTGGTCCAGCGGGACGGATCGCGCGCTGACCGGCTACGTTGCCGAGCATGCGCGGCGGTCCTCGAGTGCTCGGCATCGTCCTGGCAGGTGGTGAGGGCAAACGGCTCGCCCCCCTGACCCAGGACCGGGCCAAGCCTGCGGTCCCCTTCGGGGGCAACTACCGGCTCATCGACTTCGTGCTGTCCAACCTCGTGAACGCCGAGGTCCGGCAGATCGCCGTCCTCACCCAGTACAAGAGCCACAGCCTCGACCGGCACATCACCACGACGTGGCGGCTGTCCCAGCTGCTGGGCAACTACATCACCCCGGTGCCGGCGCAGCAGCGGCTCGGCCCGCGCTGGTACACCGGCAGCGCCGACGCGATCTTCCAGAGCCTCAACCTCATCTACGACGCGCGGCCGGACATCGTGATGGTCTTCGGGGCCGACCACGTCTACCGCATGGACCCGGGCCAGATGATCGACCAGCACCTGCAGACCGGTGCGGGCGTGACCATCGCCGGGCTGCGGGTGCCGCGGCACGAGGCCACCGAGTTCGGCGTCATCGACGCCGACGCGGCGGGCAAGGTGCGGGGGTTCCTGGAAAAACCAGCCGAGCCGCCTGGTCTGCCCGACTCGCCGGAGGAGAGCTTCGCCTCCATGGGCAACTACGTGTTCACCACGGACGCGCTGCTGGCGGCCCTCCGGAAGGACGCCACGGACGAGTCGTCCGCGCACGACATGGGCGGCTCGATCATGCCGATGCTGGCCCACGCCGGTGAGGCGTGGGTCTACGACTTCTCCACGAACATCGTGCCGGGGTCGACCGAGCGCGACCACGGCTACTGGCGCGACGTCGGGACGATCGACGCCTACTTCGACGCGCACATGGACCTCGTGTCCGTGACGCCGATCTTCAACCTCTACAACGACCGCTGGCCGATCCTCACCTCGCCGCCGCAGCTGCCCCCGGCCAAGTTCGTGCTGGGCGGCCGCGCGGAGGAGTCGATGGTCAGCGCCGGCGCGATCATCGGCGGCGGCTCGGTGCACCACTCCGTCGTCTCGCCCGGCGTGCGGATCGACCGCGGCGCCCGCGTCGAGGACAGCGTGCTCATGGACGGCGTGCAGATCGGGGAGGGCGCCTACGTGCGCCGCGCGATCCTGGACAAGAACGTCGTCGTCCCAGCGTGGGCGCGGATCGGGGTGGACCACGAGGCCGACCGGCAGCACTACCACGTCTCCGCCGGAGGGGTCGCCGTCCTGGGGAAGGGCGCCCGCGCCGTCCTCTGAAAGGACCCCGTCCTCCCCACCCCTCGCAGGCTCGAGGTGGGACCCGGGACGGGGCCGACGGGCAGCAGGACCGACTGCGTCGGCTAATCCCTTTTCGTCGCGACGAGCAGGCCGCTGCCCACCGGCAGGACGGCGGAGAGCAGCGTCTCGTCCTCGCGGACGGTGCGGGCCAGCTCCCGCCAGGCGACCGTCTGCGGGTCGCGCGCGGCCCGGTCGGCGATCCGGCCGCCGGCGAGCAGGCCGTGGCAGACCAGGCTGCCGCCGGTCCGGATGAGGTCGAGCAGCGCCGGCAGGTGGCCGTTGTACTCCCGCGGGGCGCCGGCGCAGCAGACCAGGTCGTAGGCGCCCGGGGAGAGGCGGGGGAGCACCTCGCCGGGGGTGCCGAAGATCAGCCGGGTGCGGCCCTGCGGGATCCCGGCCTCGGCGAAGGCCGTGCGCGCGGCGCGCAGCTGCTCGGGGTCGCCGTCGAGCGCGGTCAGGACGCCGTCCAGGCGCATGCCCTTGAGCAGCCAGAGCCCGGCGATCCCGCCGCCGCCGATCGAGACGACGGAGCGGGCCCGCCCCTGGGCGGCGAGGACGGCGAGCGCGGCACCGGCCGCGGGCTCCACGGACACCGCGCCCGGGTGGTGCGCGAGCCGGGCCCGCGTGGCCAGCATCGCCGGGGACTCGGTGGCGAACCGGTCGGCGTAGGCGGCGGCCTCGGCGCTGCCGGTTGCCGGCGGCGGTCCCTCGGCGCTCATCACCGGGCGAGATTAGTGGGCCCCGCTCCCGCGATCGGGTTGCGGCGTGACGGGTGTGCGCGCAGGGACCGGCTGGGAGTCGGCTGTGGGCGGGAACACCCCCGCAGGCCCCGTCCGTTGACGGCCATGTGCGCCTGATCCGAGCGGCATCGCCCACCCCTGCGCCCGAGGAGGGCATGGGGACGGCACTCGTCTGCGATCCTGGGGACGTGTCCGAGCCCGTCGTCCCCGAGGCCGCCGAGGTCTGGGTGGCCCCGACCTGGGAGCAGGTCGTGCGCGAGCACTCCGCCCGGGTCTACCGGCTGGCCTACCGGCTGTCGGGCAACGCGCAGGACGCCGAGGACCTCACCCAGGAGACCTTCGTCCGGGTGTTCCGGTCGCTGGCGGAGTTCACGCCGGGCACGTTCGAGGGCTGGCTGCACCGGATCACCACGAACCTGTTCCTGGACATGGTGCGGCGCCGGCAGCGGATCCGGTTCGACGCGCTGCCTGAGGACACCGAGCGGCTGCCGGGCAGCACGCCCAGCCCGGAGCAGGTGTACGCCGACACCCACCTCGATCCGCAGATCCAGGCGGCGCTGGACGCGCTCTCGCCGGAGTTCCGCGTCGCCGTGGTGCTCTGCGACATCGAGGGGCTGACCTACGAGGAGATCGCGGCGACGCTGGGCATCAAGCTCGGGACGGTGCGCAGCCGCATCCACCGCGGGCGGGTGCAGCTGCGCGAGGCGCTGGCCCACCTGGCACCCCGCCGTCCCGCCGCCGACCCGGCCGTCGACAGCGCTGCAGTGGAGGGAGGCGCCGCATGACCATCCCCGAGAGCCACCTCGCACAGGAGGCGATCGCCGCCCTCGTCGACGGCGAGCTGCCCCCCGGTCCCGCCCGGCGGGCCGCCGCGCACCTCTCCGGCTGCGCGCAGTGCCGGATGGCGGTGCAGGCGCAGCGCGAGGCCAAGGAGGCGCTGCACCGCTCGCAGGAGGTCGCCGTCCCGGGGGACCTGCTCTCCCGGCTGTGCGCGATCCCCTTCACCACCGACGTACCCGGGAGCGGAGGCTCGGGGACGCTGGCCGCGGGACCGGACTCGCTCACCGTCTCGGGCGATGCGGGCTCGTGGGCGCACTCGCTGCGGCCGCACCGTCCGCACCGCTCGGACTCGACCGCCCGCTGGCTGCGCCGCGGGGTCACCGGCACGCTCGCCGGACTCGGGCTCGGCGTCGCCGCGCTCGCCCTGAGCCTGCCGGCGACGGGCGCCGACCGCGGCACGCCGTCCGGGCCGGTCGCCCGGCCGTCGGCCCCCGAGGAGCAGACTGAGGTCGTGCCGCCCGTCGTCCGCGCCTTCACCTTCGGCAAGGCGAACCTGCCCGCGTCCGCCCCGGGCGGGACCCCCTGAGCAGCACCGGGGACCGCCGGCCGGAGGACGAGGAGCACGACGCCGTCTTCGGGCGTCCCGAGGGCGCCACCGGCTCCTTCGACGCGCCCGGCGACCGGGTGACCCCCCGCCGCAGCGCCGTCCCCGACCCGAGCCCCGCGCAGCAGGCGGCGTTCGGCCGCCCGGCCAGCGTGGCCGGCAGCTTCGCCGGTGACCGCCCCGTGCCGCCCGCGCCCCCGGCCCCGCCGCCGCCTCCCGAGGCGGTGCTGCGGGCGTTCGCGCCGTCCGGACCCGGCCGCGGCCTGCAGGAGCCGCCCGGTGGCCGCCCCGGCCGCCGGCGCACCGCGACCGGACCCTGGTGGAAGCCCGACGCGGCCTCCGATCCCTGGCGCGACCCGCACTCGCCGGCCGGCCTCGGCGCACCAGCCGTCTACGACGAGGAGGAGCAGGAGGGCCCGCTCGTCGTCGACGCGCAGGGCCGCAGGAAGGTCCGGCTGCGGGACCTGTCGATCCGGCTCTCCGCGCTGGTCCTCCTCGCCGTCCTGCTGGTCGGCGCGATCGGCGGCGGGGTGGGCTGGTACCTCACCCGCGAGGCCGCCGAGACGCCGCTGCTCGCCCCCGGCACGCAGTTGTCGGAGGTCGACCCCGGGGTCTCCCGTGAGCCGGGCTCGGTCGCCGACATCGCCGAGCGGATCATGCCGTCGGTCGTCTCCATCGAGGTGCGGCTCGGCAACGCCGGCGCCACCGGGTCGGGCGTCGTCGTCGACGGCGGGAACGGCTACATCGTCACCAACAACCACGTGGTCTCCGGCGCCGACGGCAACGACGACGCCGAGATCCGGGCCGTGTTCTCCGACGGCAGCGGGTCGGACGCGCGCATCGTCGGCCGCGACCCCGCCAGCGACATCGCCGTCCTCAAGGTCGAGAAGCCGGGCCTGGTCACCGCGTCACTGGGGGACTCCGATTCGGTCGTCGTCGGGGACCCGGTGGTCGCGATCGGCTCGCCGCTGGGCCTGGCCGGCACGGTGACCAGCGGCATCGTGAGCGCGCTCGATCGCCCGGTGCGTCTGTCCGGTGAGGGCAGCGACACCAACGCCGTCATCAGTGCGATCCAGACCGACGCCCCGATCAACCCGGGCAACTCCGGCGGCGCGCTCGTCGACGGCTCGGGCGCGGTCATCGGGATCAACACCGCGATCGCCTCGCTGGGCGGCAACGGCACCACCGGCGGCTCGATCGGCCTGGGCTTCGCGATCCCGATCGACACCGTCCGCGACATCTCCGAGCAACTGATCTCCACCGGCACGGCCGTGCACGCCACGCTCGGGGTCAACACCCGGTCGGTCACCGACGGCACCCGGGACGGCGCGCTGGTGCTCAACGTCGAGCCCGGCAGCGCCGGGGCCGAGGCCGGCATCCGCGAGCAGGACGTCGTGATCGCTGTGGACGACCAGGCGGTCGGCAGCTCCGAGGAGCTCACCGTCGCCGTCGACGCGCACAAGCCGGGTGACCGGGTCACCGTCGAGGTGGTCCGGAACGGCTCGTCGCAGACGCTCGAGGCGACGCTCGACCAGGCCTGAACCGGCCCGAATTGGGGGACGGCCGCGCGCCGGGTGGCCCCTTACCCTGGATGAGCGGCGGACGGACGACGGAACGGGAGCGGGCGGGTGTTCGACTCGATCGGCTGGGGCGAGATCGTCGTCCTCGCGCTCGCCGCGCTGTTCATCTTCGGCCCCGAGCGGCTGCCCGGCCTGGCGAAGGACGCGGCGCAGGGGATCAAGAAGATCCGTGAGGCCGTCACGGGTCTCCGCGCCCAGGTGGACGAGTCGATGCCCGAGGAGCTGGCCCAGCTGCGCAACCTCGACCTGCGCAAGTACCACCCGCGGACGTTCATCCGCGACCAGCTGCTGGCCGACGACGCCCCGCCGGCGCCCAGCGGCGCCCCGGTGGCCGCGGCCACGGCGAAGCCGCGCGACGCCGGCACGCCCCCGCCCTTCGACATCGACGCCACCTGACGGCTCCGTCCAGAGGCTCGCCCCGAGCTTGCGAGGGGTGAGGAGGACGGGGTCCTTCTAGTGACGGACCGGGGTCAGCCCCAGGCTCATCCCGGAGAGGCCGCGCTGGCGGGTGGCCAGGCCGTCGGCGATCGCGGTCAGCGCCCGCGCCGCGGGGGAGTCGGGCTCGGCGAGCACGATCGGGGCGCCGGCATCGCCGGACTCGCGCAGCCGCGTGTCGAGCGGGATCTGGCCGAGCAGCGGCACCCGCGCACCGAGCGTGCGGGTCAGCGCGTCGGAGACCGCCTCGCCGCCGCCGGAGCCGAATATCTCCATACGGCTGCCGTCGGGCAGGTCCAGCCAGGACATGTTCTCGATGACGCCGACCACCTGCTGGTGGGTCTGCGTGGCGATGGCGCCGGCCCGCTCGGCCACCTCGGCGGCGGCCTGCTGCGGCGTCGTCACCACGAGGATCTCGGCGTTGGGCAGCAGCTGCGCGATGGAGATCGCGACGTCACCGGTGCCGGGCGGCAGGTCGAGCAGGAGGACGTCGAGGTCGCCCCACCAGACATCGGCGAGGAACTGCTGCAGTGCGCGGTGCAGCATCGGCCCGCGCCACACCACCGGGGTGTTGCCGGGGGTGAACATGCCGATCGAGATGACCTTCACGCCGAGGGCCTGCGGCGGCATGATCATGTTGTCGACCTGGGTGGGCCGGTCGTCGACGCCGAGCATGCGCGGCACCGAGTGGCCGTAGATGTCGGCGTCCACCACGCCCACCGACAGCCCGCGCCTGGCCAGGGCCGCGGCGAGGTTGACGGTGACGCTGGACTTGCCGACACCGCCCTTGCCCGAGGCGACCGCGTAGACGCGGGTGAGCGAGCCCGGCTGGGCGAACGGGATCACCGGGTCGGCGGCGTCCGTGCCCCGGACCGTGCGACGCAGCTCCGCGCGCTGCTCGTCGCTCATCACGTCGAGGCCGACCTGCACGGAGGTCACCCCGGGGACGGCGGAGACCGCTTCGGTCACCCGGTTGGTGATCGTCTCGCGCATCGGGCAGCCGGCGACGGTCAGGTACACCTCGACGCGGACGGTGCCGTCGGCGCCGATCTGCACGTCCTTGACCATGCCGAGCTCGGTCAGCGGGCGGTTGATCTCCGGGTCCTGGACGGTGCCCAGAGCCGCGGTGACGGCGTCGAGCGCCGGCGAGCCGGTCAGCGTGTCCGACATCAGTGCGTGTGTCTCCTTCGACGGGGCCCTGTGCCCGGTGCGCCTGCGGCGACCGGCGCGGACCTGATCACCCGCCACTGTACGGCCGCCGGCGCGCCGGGCCGCCGGTCGGCGAGGTGATCTGCTGCGCACCGCCGGCCTGAGGCCCTCAGAACCCCCTTACGCGGGCTGAGCCCCGGGCCGACCGGAGGACTGCCCGGTCGCCCGATGCCGGGGGACACCCCTCAGAACCAGTCTTCTCGGCATGACGACGACCCTGGTTCGCACCGACAGCACGACCCGCACCCCCTCCGGCGCCGAGCTCCTCCGCGAGCTGATGCACGACGCGCTCACCGTCGCGGCCGACGACGCCGCCGAGTCGTTCGACAGCCGGACGGCGACCGGCCGGACGCTGCTGTCCCTGGCGGCGGTCGCCCGGGAGGCGGCGGGCGCACTCGGCACCGAGCCGGGGATGCCGCTGACGTCCGCCCCGGGGGTCGTGGTGGTGCGCGAGCTCGCGGCGGCCGTGCGGCTGCTGGACCGGGCCGGGACGCCGGATGCGGAGGCCGGGGCGGTCGACGGGCTCCTTCCCGCCGCCAAGGCGCTGCACGCGCAGCTGCACGAGGCGCTCGCGCGGGCCGGGCGCTGACCGACGCACCCCGGGACGACGGCGGGGCCGGCTGCGGCGCAACCGGCCCTGGCTAAGGTCGCCGGAGTGTCGTCGTCCGCCGCTTCCCGTTCCGAGACGCTGCGCGACGCCCTCGGCCTGGGGCTGGCGGTCGGGCTCTACGGCGCCGCGTTCGGCGCGGCCGCCGTCTCCGCCGGCCTGTCCGCCTGGCAGGCCTCGGCGATGTCGCTGCTGATGTTCACCGGCGCCTCGCAGTTCGCGCTCGTCGGCGTGATCGGCGCCGGCGGCAGCGCGCTGGCGGCCGTCGGCAGCGCCCTGCTGCTGGGCACCCGCAACACCGTCTACGGCGTCCGCCTCCTGCCGCTGCTCGCCCCGCGGGGGATCCGGCGGTTCGGGACGGCGCACTGGGTCATCGACGAGACGACGGCGCTGGCCGTCGCCGCGCCCGACCGCGGGCTGGCCCGGCTGGCCTTCCTGGTCGGCGGCGGCTCGATCTTCCTGATGTGGAACGCGACGACGCTGGTGGGCGCGCTCGGTGCCGCCGCGCTCGGCGGAGCGGCCAAGGCGGCCCTCGACGCCGTCGTCCCGGCCGCCTTCCTGGCCCTGCTGTGGCCGCGGCTGCGCGCGCCGTTCCCCGAGGTCGCCGTGCAACGCCGGGTCGCTCTCGGCGGCGCGGTCGTCGCCCTCGTGCTCACCCCGTTCGTCCCGCCGGGCGTGCAGGTGATCGCGGCGGTGGTGGCGGTGGCGCTGGCCGGGCGGCCCCGGAGAACGGTCGAGGAGCAGGCATGAGCGGCGGCGTGCTGTGGACCGTCGTCCTCGCCGGGTCGCTGGGCTGCTACCTGCTCAAGCTGGCCGGCCTGTCCGTGCCCGCGGCGTGGGTGCAGCAGCCGTGGGTCACCCGCGTCGTCGACTTCGTGCCGGCCGCGCTGCTCGCCGCGCTGGTCGTCGTGCAGGCGGTCGCCTCGGGGCACGACCTGGTGGTCGACGGCCGGCTGGCCGGTCTCGCCGTCGCCGCGGTGGCGCTGGCGCTGCGGGCGCCGTTCATCGTCGTCCTCGTGCTGGCCGGGGCCACCGGCGCGCTGGTGCACGTGCTGTGGGGCGGGTGACCGGTCACCCGACCGCGCGGCGCAGGCCGGCGAGGGCCTCGGCCAGCAGCCCGGGGCGGCCGTCGCCGGCCGCGTACCCCGCCAGCAGGGCGGAGAGCCGGACGGCGAGCGCGCGGGCCCGCAGCTCCCGCTCGGCGTCGAGCCCGCCGTAGGCGTCGAGGAACGCCGCGCGGGCGGCGCCGGAGAAGGCGGCGAAGGCCAGGGCGAGGTCGAGGGCGGGATCGGCGAGGCAGACGTCGCCCCAGTCGATGACCCCGGTGGGCCGGCCGGCGCCGTCGACCAGCAGGTGGCGCACGTGCAGGTCGCCGTGGACCAGGACCGGATCGCCGCTCGGGCGGCCGAGCCGGCGGGCCTCGGTGAGCAGCTCGGGCACCGCGGGGTCGCCGGGCCAGATGCCCAGCGTGACCAGCTCCTCGAGCGCAGCGTCGGTCTGCTCGGCCCGCGCGGCGGGCTCGGCCCGGTGCATGGGGTCCACGGGGAGCACGGCGTCGATCCCGGCGCGGCTGGCGGGGTCGTGCAGCACCCGGAGGAAGCGGCCCAGCCCGACGGCGGCCGCCACCCGGTCGGCGTCGCGCAGCGCGGCATCGGCGAGCTCGGTGCCCGGGAGCAGCCGGGCGCCGGCGAACGGCCACGGCTCGTCCGGGTCGTCGTCGGCACCGACCCAGGCCGGCGTGGGAACCGGCAGCGGCAGCCGCGGCGCCACCGCGGGCAGGACGGCGAGCTCGCGGGCGAAACCCGGCAGGGCCATCGCACGGCGGGGGAAGCGGAAGACCCAGGTACCGCCGACGGCGAACACGGTGTTGTCCCAGCCCTCGCCGAGCGGGGTGACCGGGAGCCCGCGCAGCGGCGGGAAGGCGGCGCCGATGAGGGCCTCGGCACGGGCCGTGTCGACGGCGCGCTCCGGCTGCCATGCGGGCACCCGGCGACGGTACGGCGCGTCGGCGCCGCGGTCCGCCGCCGCGGGCGCGGCGCTGGTCCTCGGCTTCGGCTGGACCTGGCTGCTGTGGGCCTGGCTGCTGCTGTCGGCGAAGGCGGTGTCGGTCACCGCCGTCGCCGCGCAGTGGGCGACCCGGCGGCCGGGTCCGCTGCCGGGTGCGCTGATCGCCGCTGCGGCAGGCATCGTCCTCGGCGGTGAGGGAGCGCCGCGGCCCTGGTACTGGGTGATCGGTGCGTGGTCGGGGCCGCACCTCGTGCAGGGCGTGGTCGACGTCCTGACCGTGCTCGCGCTGATCCTGCTGCTGCCGCGGCACCGCAGCACCCGGCTGTGGCCCGCCGTCCTCTACGGCGTGCTGGCCTGACCATCCCCACCGAGATGCGCGATGTGGTGGCCATCAGGCGCTGATGACAACCACATCGCGCATCTCGGCGGAGGACTACCGAGTCCCTGGCTGACGGCCCTTCCACTCGCGGTACTCGTTGCGCATGCAGTTGCCGCACGGCCGGTAGCCGGCGGCGATCGCGGTGGCCTCGTCGGCGAAGAAGACGCGGATCTTGGCGTATCCCTTGGGCAGGGCAGCGCGTGCACTCCAGCAGTCCAATCGCCCGTAGATCCGTAGCCTCGAGTTGCCGCCGAACTCGCCGGGCGTCTCGCTGGAGTAGGGGCGGCTGTCGGCACCCACGAGGGTGTACACGGGGCGATCCTGCGGCACGCCTCAGGCCGCGTCGTGGAAGACGAGGCCGAGGGTGTGGCGGACGCCGGAGCGCACGGTGCTCACCCCGTGTCGCATCGGCGCCGTCGACCAGCCGCGGGCCGAGCGCACCGGCCGCTCCCGCGTGGTGAACACGATCCCGCAGCCCTGCCGCAGGGTCGCGGCGTACCCGCGGGACTGGGCGCGCGGGCGCTGCTCGACGGTGAGGAACTCGCCGCCGGTGTGGTCGACGCCCGGCTCGTCGAGCCCGACGACCACCTGCAGCGGGAAGACCAGGTCGCCGTAGAGGTCGCGGTGCAGAGCGTTCCAGTCGCCGGCGCCGTAGCGCAGCAGGATCGGCGTCGGCTTGGCCTGCCCGGCGTCGTGGCACCTCGCCAGCCACTCGTCGAGGGTGTCCGGCCACGGCGCCGGCCGGCCCAGCCGTGACGCCCACTCCCGAGCGATCGGCAGCAGGTGCGGGTAGAAGGCCTGGCGCAGCGCGGCCACGACGTCGGGCAGCGGGTGGTCGAAGTAGCGGTACTGGCCGCTGCCGAACCGGTAGCGGGTCATGTCGATCGTCGACCGGAACCGGCCCACGTCGTCGTAGAGCGCCGAGATCTCCCGGCACTCCTCCGGCGTCAGCACCGGCGCGGTCTGCCCACTGCCGGCCGCGTCGACCTCCGCGGTCAGGGCGGTCCAGTCGAGGGCGTCCACGCGGTCCCTCATGCCGCCGCCTCCAGGGTGAGCAGCGCGCGCTTGGCCGCGACCCCGCCCACGTAGTTGCCGAGCGCGCCGTCGCTGCGCACCACCCGGTGGCAGGGGACGACGACCGGCAGCGGGTTGGTCGCGCACGCCGTCCCGACGGCGCGGACCGCCCGCGGACTGCCCGCTGCGGCGGCCAGCGCGGCGTAGCTCGCCGTCGTCCCGTAGCCGACCTCCCGCAGCCGGGTCAGGACCGCGCGGCGGAACCCGGCCGACAGCCGCAGGTCCAGCGGCACGTCGAAGGCGGTGCGCCGGCCCGCGAAGTACTCGTCGAGCTGGCGGACGACGGGGGCGAGGCGGTCCGGGGCGCGCAGCACCCGCGGGCTGATCCGGTCGGCGAGGGACTGCAGCACGGCGTCGTGGTCCTCGGCGGCGTAGGCCACGCGCACCAGCCCCTGGCCGGTCGCGGCCAGCAGCAGCGGGCCGACGGGGGAGTCGAGGGTGGTGAAGGCGACGTCGAGCAGGCCGGCCTCGTCGGCCGCGTGCGCCAGTCGCGCGGTCAGGTGGTCCAGGGTCATCGGAGCTCTCCTCGGTAGGAGCGGCGCAGGGTGGCGACGCCGTCGGCGGCGGCGCGGCGGGCCGCCTCGGGGGTGCCGCCGACGAGGGCGGCGACCTCGGCGTAGGACAGGCCCGCGAGGTGGTGGTAGGCGACGGTCTGCCGCTGCTTGTCGGGCAGCGCGGCCAGCGCCGCCCACAGGTCCCCGTCGGAGTCGCCGGGCCGGCCGAGGGCACTCGGCGCGTCGGGCAGGTCGGCGACGGGGACGGCGCGGCGGGCGGCGGCGCGCAGCTGGTCGATCGCCTTGCGGTGGGCGATCGTCACCAGCCACGCCTCGACGTTGCTGCCCGGCGGCAGGTCGGGATAGGCCCGCAGCGCGGCGAGGAACGTCTCGGACCAGGCGTCGTCGGCGGCGTCCGGGCCGACGACGGCGCGGCAGATCCGCAGCACCGTCGGCCCGTGCCGCCGCACGACCGCCTCGAACGGCTCGAGGCGCACGTCAGAACAGCCGGTCGCCGCGCTGCTCGAGGTCGAGCAGGAACCGCTTGCGGGGCAGCCCGCCGCCGAAGCCGACCAGGCTGCCGTCGGCCCCGATCACCCGGTGGCAGGGCACCACGATCGCCAGCGGGTTGCGGCCGTTCGCCGCGCCGACCGCCTGGGCGCCGCCCGGCTCGCCGACCGCCTTGGCCACGTACCCGTAGGAGCGGGTCTCGCCGTAGGGGATCAGGGTCAGCTGCTCCCACACGGCCAGTTCGAAGTCGCTGCCCACCGGCCGCAGCGGCAGGTCGAAGGCGGTGCGCTCGCCGGCGAAGTACTCGCCGAGCTGGCCGACGACGTCGCCGAACCCCTCGTCGCTGCGCTCGCCGATCTCGGCGTCGACGAACCGCGACGGCGGGGACATGGCGAGCCGGACCAGCGCGCCGTCCTCGGCCACCAGGGTCAGCGGGCCGATCGGCGAGGGCACCACGGTGTGCGTCCTGCTCATCGTTGTGGTCTCCATGCCCGGTAGACGCTCCGGAGACCGCGATTGTGAGGTCTGGAACCGACAGTTCTCACGTGCCGGTCCAGCGGGTCTCGCCGTCGACGACCGTCCCGGTGGGGGAGAGGCCGAGCGCGCGGGCGACGCCGGCGGACGCCGCGTGGTCGGGGTGGATGTGCGCGGCGAACCGGGAGATGCCCTGACCGCGCAGCCACACCGCCGTCGCGAGCGCCGCCTCCCGCGCGTAGCCCTGGCCCTGGTGCGCGACGGCCACCACCCAGGCCAGCTCGGCGGTCCGGCCGCGCACGGTGGCCTGGACGGTGCCGACCAGCTCCCCGGTGTCGCGGCGGCGCAGCATCCAGTTGAGCCAGACCTCGCTGCCGTCGGGGGAGCGCCCGGTCACCTGCCGGGCGTAGCGCTCGCGGAGCTGTGCCTCGGTCGCCGGAGTCCCGCCGGTGAAGCGGTGCAGCCGCTCGTCGTCGAACACCCGGGCGGCCTCGGCGGCGTGCTCGACACGCAGCGGCTCGAGCTCCAGCCGTGTGGTGGACAGCCTCCCGGCCGCGGTCACGGAACGGCGTCGCGGCGCCTGCGCTCGCGCGGCTCGCCGTCGTCGGAGGCCAGCCGGGCGAGCTCGCTGCGGATGAAGTCGCGGGTGGCCAGCTCGCCGATCGCCACGCGCAGCGCGGCCAGCTCGCGCGCGAGGTACTCGGTGTCGGCGCGGGTGGTGGCCGCGCGGGCCCGGTCCTCCTCGGCCTGCACCCGGTCCCGGTCGGCCTGCCGGTTCTGCGCGAGCAGGATCAGCGGCGCGGCGTAGGCGGCTTGGGTGGAGAAAGCCAGGTTGAGCAGGATGAACGGGTAGGGGTCCCACTGCAGCCGGACGGCGAAGACGTTCAGCCCGATCCAGGCGACCACGATGATCGTCTGGACGGCGAGGAAGCTGCCGGTGCCGAGGAAGCGGGCGATCCCCTCGGCGAAGCGCCCCACCGCGTCGGGGTTGAGCCGCAGGAAGTTGCCGAACGTGCGCGCGTGACCCCGCGGGACGTCGAGCCGCCGGCCCTCAGCCACGGCGGGCCCGCTCCCGCCAGTCGTCGGGCAGCAGGTGGTCGAGGACGTCGTCCACGCTGACCGCGCCGACCAGCCGCCCCTGGTGGTCGACCACCGGCGCGGCCACCAGGTTGTAGGTGGCGAAGTAGCGGGTGACCTCGGCCAGCGGCGCCTCGGGCCGCAGCGGGTCGAGGTCGTCGAGCGCGCCGCTGACCAGGCTGGACGGCGGCTCGCGCAGCAGCCGCTGGATGTGCGCCAGGCCGACGTAGCGCCCGGTCGGCGTGGCCGACGGCGGCCGGGCGACGTAGACCTGGCTGGCCAGGGCCGGCGTGAGCTCGGGGTCGCGGACCCGCGCCAGCGCCTCGGCGATCGTCGCGTCCGGGGTGAGGATCACCGGCTCGCTGGTCATGATCCCGCCGGCGGTGTCCTCGGAGTACTTGAGCAGCTGGCGGACCGGCTCGGCCTCGTCGGGCTCCATCAGCTCGAGCAGCCGGTTGCGGTCGACGTTGGAGAGCTCGGCCAGCAGGTCGGCGGCGTCGTCCGGGTCCATCTCCTCGAGGACGTCGGCCGCGCGGCTCTCGCTGAGCGTGCCCAGGATGGTGATCTGCTCGGCCTCCGGCAGCTCCCCGAGGACGTCGGCCAGCCGCTCGTCGTCCAGCGCCTCGGCGACCTCGTGCCGGCGCTTGATCGGCAGCTCCTGCAGCGCGTGCGCGAGGTCGGCGGCGTTGAGCTCGCGGTACGTGGCGATCAGCGTCTCGGCGCCCTGGCCGCCCTGCGCCAGCGCCAGCCCGACGACCTCGTCCCAGGCCAGCTGGTGCAGCTGGCCGCGCCGGCCCAGCCGGCCGGGCTCCTGCACGGCCAGCCTGGTCAGCAGCCAGTCGCCGGTGCGGGTCTGCTCGATGCCGGCGTCGACGACGGTCGCCCTCTTGCCGGACTCGCGGATGGACACGGCCCGGTCGAGCAGCTCGCCGAGGACGAGCGTCTCGCCGCGGCGCTGCTCGAAGCGCTTCAGGTTCAGCGTCCCCGACCCGAGCAGCACCGCGCCCTGGTCGATGCCGGTGACCCGGCCCATCGGCACGAAGATGCGGCGGCGCGCGACCACCTCGACGACCAGCCCCAACACGCGGGGCGGCGCGGTGCCCACGCGGAGGGCGGCGACGACGTCGCGCACCTTGCCGACGCGGTCGCCGTTCGGGTCGAAGACGGTCAGCCCGGCGAGCCGGGACACATACGCCCTCGTCGCCGTCGTCACGGCCGAAGGCTACCGTCGGCGCCGTGAGCAGCCCGGAGTTCCTGGAGTACGAGGTCGTCGACGTGTTCGCGCCGCGGGCGTACGCCGGAAACCCCCTGGCCGTTGTCTACGACGCCGACCAGCTGACCACCGAGCAGTGCCAGGCGCTGGCCTTCGAGTTCCACCTCTCGGAGACGTCGTTCCTCATGGCGCCGACCGAGGACGGCGCGAACTCCGCCGCGGACTACAGAGTGCGGATCTTCACGCCGTTCGCCGAACTTCCCTTCGCCGGCCACCCGAGCGTCGGGGCCGCGCACACGCTCGTGCGTTCCGGTCGGCTGCCGGCGGGCACGGTCCGGCAGGAGTGCGGCGCCGGCGTCCTGCCCATCGCGGTCGACGACGACGGCGCGACCCTGACCGGCGGGCGGCCCACGCTCGAGGACGGCCCCGACCCCGGCACGCTGGCCGAGGCCATGGGCCTGTCGGCGGTGGACGCCGTCGGGCTGCCCGCGCACGTGGCCGGCTGCGGCCTGCCGTGGACCTTCCTCGCCGTGCGCCCGGAGGTCGTCGACGACGCGCGGCCCGACCCCGCGGCTCTCGGCGAGCTGGGAGTGGGGGAGGGCGTCGTGGTCTGCGCGTGGACGGCGGAGACCGCGACCTCCTACGCCCGGGCGTTCGCCCACGACCTCGAGTGGGGTGAGGACCCCGCGACGGGGTCGGCAGCCCTGGGCGCCGGGGTGTGGCTGGTGGCCACCGGCCTGGTCGCCCCCGACGGGACGTCGTCCTACGGGATCCGCCAGGGCGAGAAGCTGGGCCGCCCGTCGGTGCTCACCTGCACGGTCACCGCGAGCGCCGGCCGCGCGGAGTCCGCGACGGTGCAGGGCGCGGTGGTGCCGGTGGCGAGCGGTCGCATCCGGGTGCCTTGAGCTCGGCGGCCGACGCCTGGGCGGTCCGCCGGCCCGGTGGTCGCGAGTTCGCGCTCATGGGCGTGGCCGTCGTCGGCATCTCCCTGTCCGGCCCGCTGACCGCGCTGGTGGCCGCCCCGTTCCTCGCCATCGCCTTCTGGCGCAATGCCGCCGGCGCGGCGCTGCTGTTGCCGGTGCTGGCCACCCGGGAGCGGCGCACGCTGGCCGGGCTGCGGCCGCGGGACCTCGGCAGCTCCGTGGTGGCCGGGCTCTTCCTCGCCGGGCACTTCGCGGCCTGGCTGCCCAGCCTGTACATGACGACGGTCGCCGCCTCGATCGCGCTGGTCACCACGACGCCGATCTGGACCGCGCTGGCGGCGCGGATCAGCGGGGTGCGGCTGCCCGCGCAGGTCTGGTGGGGGCTGGTGCTGGCCGTCGTCGGTGCCGCGCTGATCGCCGGCGTGGACGTCACGGTGAGCCTCGAGGCCCTGGCCGGCGACGGCCTGGCCACCCTCGGCGCGATCTGCGCGGGCGGCTACGTGCTCGCCGGCGCGCGGGCGCGGCAGCGCCTGGCGACCTCGGCGTACACGATCACCTGCTACTCGGTCTGCGCGCTGGCGATCGCTATGGCCGCGCTGGTCGTCGGCGTGCCGCTGGCCGGGTTCTCCGCTCGCGACTGGTGGCTGATCGCCGCGATCACCGTCGTCGCGCAGATCTTCGGGCACACGCTGCTCAACCTGGTGCTGTCCTCGGTCGGGCCGACGGTGGTCAGCCTCGCCGTCCTGCTGGAGGTGCCGGGCTCGCTGATCGTCGCGCTGGTCCTGCTGCAGCAGCTGCCGCCGCTGCTCGCGCTGCCCGGGATGGCCGCCGTCGTCGTGGGGGTGGGGCTCGTGGTCCGGGCGAGCCGGCCTGCGACCCTGGTGGAGCCGGCCACCTGAGGCGTTGCTCACGCCGGCGGGGCGGTCCGGAATCGCCGTCGCTACTCTCCGGTAGCAAGAACCCGACCCAAGCGGAGGCACCGTGGCCGAGCTCCGATCCCGCCGTTCCAACCTCGCCGTCCCGGGGAGCAACCCCCGGTTCCTCGAGAAGGCCAAGGGCCTCCCGGCCGACCAGGTGTTCCTCGACCTCGAGGACGCGTGCGCGCCGCTGGCCAAGCCCGGCGCCCGCAAGAACATCGTCGCGGCGCTCAACGAGGGCGGGTGGGGCGAGAAGATCCGCGTCGTCCGGGTCAACGACTGGACGACGGAGTGGACCTACCGCGACGTCATCGAGGTCGTGGAGGGCGCCGGCGCGAACCTCGACTGCATCATGCTGCCGAAGGTCGCCGACGCCGCGCAGGTGCGGGCGCTGGACTTCCTGCTCACCCAGATCGAGAAGGCCAACGGCCTGGAGGTCGGCCGGATCGGCATCGAGGCGCAGATCGAGACGGCGCAGGGCCTGATCAACGTCAACGACATCGCGTTCGCCAGCCCGCGGATCGAGACGATCATCTTCGGCCCGGCCGACTTCATGGCGTCGATCAACATGAAGTCGCTGGTGGTGGGCGCCCTGCACCCGGACTACCCGGGCGACCCGTTCCACTACATCCTCATGCAGATCCTCATGGCCGCCCGCGCCCGCGGCGTGCAGGCGATCGACGGCCCGTTCCTGCAGGTGCGCGACGTGGACGCGTTCCGCGAGGTGGCCAAGCGCTCCGCGGTGCTCGGCTTCGACGGCAAGTGGGTGCTGCACCCCGGCCAGATCGACGCGGCGAACGAGATCTACGCGCCGTCGCAGGAGGACTACGACCACGCCGAGCTGATCCTGGACGCCTACGAGTACTACACGTCCGAGGCGGGTGGGAAGAAGGGCTCGGCGATGCTCGGCGACGAGATGATCGACGAGGCCAGCCGCAAGATGGCCCTGGTCGTCGCCGGCAAGGGCCGCGCCGCCGGCATGCAGCGCTCGTCGTCCTTCACCCCGCCCGAGGAGTAGAGGAACTGCGCTTTGTCCCGATAAGGCACCCGCGCTTCATCGGGATGAACTGCGCTCAGGGCCCGAAGGAGGACCGGGCGAGGGCGAACCAGGCGATGATCAGGACAGCGATCATCAGCACGAAGATGCCCGTGACGATGCCGCCGATGATGATCCCGGCCAGCGCCAGCCCGTCGCCCTGCTCGCCGGTGCGGCGGATCTGCTTGCGCGCGGCGATGCCCAGGGCCAGCCCGACCGGCGCGATGGTGAGCGCGCAGACGAGGGCCGCGATGGCGAGCGCGTTGGTCGGCGGGCCGTAGACGGGGTAGGGCGGCGGGCCGTACCCGGGCGGCCCGTAGGACGGCGGCGGCCCGTAGACCGGCGGTCCGGACGGCGGGCCGTAGCCAGGTCCGCTCATCGTGCTTCCTCTCTCCTCCGGCCTCAGAGGCCGATCGCGGCGGGGGGTAGTGCGGCGAGCCGCCCGGCGATGGACCGCGCCGCGCCGGCGGTCGCCGTGGGGTCCTCGCCGAGCAGCACCGACACGACGGCGCCGCGGGCCTGTGCGACCACCTGCTGCCGGGCGCCGGACGCCAGCTCGTACTCCACCACGACCGTGTCCGCCGCGAGCCCGTCGACGCGCGGGGGCGGGTCGACGATCGTGCGGTCCCCGGCGGGGCAGGCCGCGAACGCCGCCCGCAGCTCGCCGAGCGCGCCCGCCGCGTCGCCGGCCGTCCGGTAGCTGATCGCCTCGGACACCACGGCGGGCGTGCCGTCCGGGTCCACCCCGGTCACCGGGAACTTCGCCGTCCGCGCGGCCTCGCTGGGGAACGTCCCGCCGCAGATGCCGGCCAGGCTCGGGTTGCCGGCCAGGTCGCCGTCCGGGACGGGGTTGGCCTGCACCGTCCAGCCGTCCGGGAGGTCCTCGGCGCGCAGCGCGATCGACAGCGCCGCGCTCGGCGCGTCCGTCGCGTCGGCGGGGTCGGCGGCGGCCTCCGCGGAGGCCTCGGCCTCCGCCGGGGCCGGCTCCGGGGAGGTCTCGGCGGCCGATCCGGAGGTGGGCTCCGACGAGGACCCGTCGCCCGTGCAGCCGGCCAGCAGGACGGCGGCCGCGAGAAGCGTCGCCAGGCGGGCGGAGCGGGTGCTCACGCGGGCGACGGTAACGGTCCCGGGCGCCCGGACGTGACCAGGGACACCGGGAGCGGCACCGGCCGGTGGCCCATACTCACCGGTAACCCACGGACACCGGAGTCCCCGGAGGAGCCCGCATGACCCGCCTGGCGCAGACCGCCGACCTGACCGACATCCAGCAGGAGATCCTGGCGACCGTCCGCAGCTTCGTCGACAAGGAGATCATCCCGAACGCGCAGGAGCTCGAGCACGGCGACGTCTACCCGCAGGCGATCGTCGATGGGCTCAAGGAGCTGGGCATCTTCGGGCTGACCATCCCCGAGGAGTACGGCGGTCTGGGGGAGTCGCTGCTGACCTACGCGCTGGTGGTCGAGGAGATCGCCCGCGGCTGGATGAGCGTCTCGGGCGTCATCAACACCCACTTCATCGTCGCCTACATGGTGCTGCAGCACGGCACGCCGGAGCAGAAGGAGCGGCTGCTGCCGCGCATGGCCACCGGCGAGGTCCGCGGTGCCTTCTCGATGTCGGAGCCGGGGCTGGGGTCGGACGTGGCGGGGATCCGCACCAAGGCGGTCCGGCAGGCCGACGGCGGCTACGTCATCGACGGCCAGAAGATGTGGCTGACCAACGGCGGGTCCTCCACGCTGGTGGCGGCGCTGGTGCGCACCGACGAGGGCGCAGAGAAGGCCCACCAGAACCTGACCACGTTCCTCATCGAGAAGCCCGCCGGCTTCGGCGAGGTCCTCCCGGGGCTGACCATCCCCGGCAAGATCGACAAGATGGGCTACAAGGGCGTCGACACCACCGAGCTGGTCTTCGACGGCTTCGCCGTCTCCGCAGACGACATCCTCGGCGGCACGCCCGGCCGCGGCTTCGCGCAGATGATGGACGGCGTCGAGGTGGGCCGGGTCAACGTCGCCGCCCGCGCCTGCGGCATCTCCATCCGCGCGTTCGAGCTGGCGATCGCCTACGCCCAGCAGCGGGAGACCTTCGGCCGGCCGATCGCCCAGCACCAGGCGATCGCCTTCCAGCTGGCCGAGATGGCGACCAAGGTCGAGGCCGCGCACGCGATGATGGTGCGCGCCGCGCGGCTGAAGGACGCCGGCTCGCGCAACGACGTCGAGGCCGGCATGGCCAAGCTGCTGGCCAGCGAGTACTGCGCCGAGGTCACCACGCAGGCGTTCCGCATCCACGGCGGCTACGGCTACTCCAAGGAGTACGAGATCGAGCGGCTCATGCGCGAGGCGCCGTTCCTGCTCATCGGCGAGGGCACCAGCGAGATCCAGAAGACGATCATCAGCCGCGGCCTGCTCAAGGAGTACGCCCTCAAGCGGTGACCCAACCTCCCGGGCTTTCTGTACCGAAAGCCCGGGAGGTGGCGTCAGGCGGCCGGCTGGGTGAGGTCGTACATCGTGACGCCGTCGACCGTGACGGCGGTGAAGTTCTCCTCCACCCACGCGGCGATCTCCTGGCCGGAGTCGCTGCCGCCGTCGCTGCGCATCCCCACGCCGCCGCCGATGAACCAGTGGATCCGGCCGGCCTCGACGTAGGCCTGGAACTGCTCCAGCGTGGGCGAGGGGTCGCTGCCGTTGAACCCGCCGATCGGCATGACCGGCAGCTCGGTGGCCAGCTGGTAGCCGGCCGCGTTGTTCGCACCGATGGTCGCGGCCACCCAGGTGTAGGAGCCGGCGTCCTCGGCCAGGGTCGCGGCGAGCTCGTCGCTCACCGCGCCGGCGTCGAGCAGCCCGCCCATGCCGCCGGCCCTCCCGAGGCCGCCGAACCCGCCGGTGCCGGTCGTGCCGCCGGTTGGCGGGGTGGGCAGGGTGACGGTCCCGCCACCGAACGCCGGCGGGGCGCCGCCCAGGCCGCGGAACCCGCCGCCGCCCGGGACGAAGCCCGCTGCGGCCACCGACGGCCCGGCGCTGGGGATCGACCCGGTGTGCGCCGTCCCCGCCGTCTGGACGGCGTAGGCCGCGGGTCCGGCGAGCCCGGCCAGGATGCCGGTCGCGAGGACGGCGGCCACCACGGCGCGGCCCAGCCGGTCGACGGCCAGCAGCCCGAGCGCGGCCAGGACGCCGGCGACGAGCACCAGCCACTCGAGCCAGGGCAGGAAGTCCGTCGACCGGTTGAGCAGCACCCACGACCAGACGGCGGTGCCGACCAGCGCGACCGCCAGCGCGATCCGCGCCCAGAGCGCCGCACGGCGCTGCCACAGCAGCCCGCCGCCGATGCCGACCAGGGCGGCGATCGCCGGGGCCAGCGCCACCGTGTAGTAGGCGTGGAAAATGCCGGCCATCAGGCTGAACGTCAGCCCGGTGACCACCAGCCAGGTGCCCCAGGTGAGCAGCGCCGCCCGGCGGCGGTCGGTGCGCGGGGCCCGGCCGACCGCGACCAGCCCGGCGACGAGCAGGGCCAGCGCCGCGGGCAGCAGCCAGGCGATCTGCCCGCCGATCTCCGCGTCGAACAACCGGGTCAGGCCGGTCTCGCCCCAGCCGCCTCCGCCACCGACGCTGCCGGTCTCGTCCCCGGTCAGCCGGCCGAGGCCGTTGTAGCCCCAGATCAGCTCCCACACGGAGTTGGTCTGCGAGCCGCCGATGTAGGGCCGCATCGAGGCGGGGACCAGTTCGACGATCGCGACCCACCAGCCGCCGGTGATCACCAGCACGGCGCCGGCGGCCAGCAGGTGCCCGATCCGCTTGCCGAGCGTCGTCGGCGCGGCCACCAGGTAGACCAGCGCGAACCCGGGGACGACGAGCATCGCCTGCAGCGTCTTCGTCAGGAACGCCAGCCCGATCAGCGCCCCGACGGCGAGCAGCCAGCGCAGGCTCGCCTTCTCGACGGCGCGGGTCACCCCGTAGGCGGCGATCGTCATGAGCAGGACGAGCAGCGCGTCCGGGTTGTTGAACCGGAACATCAGCGCGGCCACCGGGGTCAGCGCCATGGCCGCCCCGGCGAGCAGCGCCGGGCCGTACCCGGCCACCCGGCGGACGGCGAGGTAGAGGACGGCGACCGTGGCCACGCCCATGAGCGCCTGCGGCACCAGGATCGACCACGAGGAGAGCCCGAACAGCCGCACCGACAGCGCCATCACCCAGAGCGAGGCCGGCGGCTTGTCGACGGTGATCGAGTTGGCCGCGTCGGAGGAGCCGTAGAAGAACGCCTCCCAGCTCTGCGAACCGGCCTGCACCGCCGCCGAGTAGAAGGCGTTCGCCCAGCCGGAGGCGCCGAGGTCCCACAGGTAGAGCAGGCCGGTCGCCGCGAGCAGGCCGAGCAGCGCCGGCCGCACCCAGCCCGGGTCGTCGTCCCGGCCGCGGATCAGCCGCCGCGACCGGGACGGCCGCGCCGGAGGAGCGGGCGGCGCGGGTGGCGGCGCGGTGCGTTCCGCGGCAGCGGCGGGCAGGGTGGTGGTCATCGAACGGTCTCCATCTCGAGGACGGCCAGGGCGCCGTCGGCAGGGGTGGATGCGGGGCGCGGCCGGAAGACCCAGCCGCGGAAGAGGACGAAGCGCAGCAGCGTCGCGACGGCGTTGGCGGCGACGAGCAGCAGGAGTTCCGCGGCCCGGGACGCGCCCGGTGCGACGGCGTGCAGGACGGCGAGCGAGCCGCTGGTCAGCACGAGGCCGAGGCCGAAGACGACCAGGCCCTGCGCGTGGTGCACCGCGGCGCCGGAGCCGCCGCGGATGCCGAAGGTGATCCGCCGGTTGGCGGCGGTGTTGGCGACCGCGGTCAGCAGCAGCGCGGTGAGGTTGGCCGCCTGCGCGCCGACCACGCCGCGCAGCAGCACGAAGATGCCGAGGTAGGCCAGCGTGGACAGCACGCCGATGACGGCGAAGCGCGCGAGCTGGCCAACCATGCCCGCGGGCACGCCCGGCACCGGGTCGGGCAGCGGCCCCCGCCCGATGGACGCGCGCAGCTCGGCGACCGGCAGCCGGCCGGTGGCGAACGCGCGCAGCATCCGGGCGATGCCGGCGAGGTCGGCCTTCGCCGTCCGGACGATGTCGACGCGGCTGTCCGGGTCGTCGACCCAGTCGACGGGCAGCTCGTGGATGCGCAGCCCGGACCGCTCGGCGAGCACCAGCAGCTCGGTGTCGAAGAACCAGCCGGTGTCCTCGACCAGCGGCAGCAGCCGGTGCGCCACGTCGGCCCGGATCGCCTTGAAGCCGCACTGCGCGTCGGACAGCGAGGTGGCCAGCGCCCCGCGCAGCAGCAGGTTGTAGCCGCGGCTGATCACCTCGCGCTTGAGGCCGCGGACCACCCGCGACGAGCGGGAGAGCCGGGTGCCGATCGCCAGGTCGGAGTGGCCGCTGATCAGCGGCGCGACCAGCGGCAGGAGCGCGGCGAGGTCGGTGGACAGGTCGACGTCCGTGTAGACGAGCACCGGGGCGTCGGAGGCCAGCCAGACCTCGCGCAGCGCCCGACCGCGGCCGGGCTCGAGCAGCACCCGCACCTCGACGCCGGGCAGCTCGGCGGCCACCCGCCGGGCCACGGCCAGGGTGCCGTCGGTGCTCGCGTTCTCCGCGACGGTGATCCGGAACGGCCAGGGCAGGCCGGACAGGTGGGCGTGCAGCCGGCGCAGGCACCGCTCGAGGTCGGCCTCCTCGTTGTGCACGGGGACGACGACGTCGAGGGTGGGGCGCCAGGGGAGGGGGTCCTCGGCGCGTGCGGCGGCGCTCTCCAGCAACGGTGGCATGGCGATCACCGTCGTGGGGCCAGCTGGAGCGGAGCCGGAGAGCGGCTGTGCGTTCTCTGTACACAGCGAACTCACACAGAGTGACCGGGTAGAGAGGACGGCATGCGCGCAGCCGGGGTGACCGAGTTCGGCGGGCCGGAGGCCCTGCACATCGTCGACGTGCCCGAGGAGCACGCCGGGCCGGGGCAGGTCCGGCTGCGGGTGACCGCGGCGGCGGTCAGCCCGACCGACACCCACCTGGTGAAGGGGGCCTACGCCGAGCGCGACCCGGTCAAGGAGCCGCCGTTCGTCCCGGGCATGGACGCCGCCGGGGTCCTCGACGAGATCGGCGAGGGCGTCGACCGGCCCGACCTGGAGATCGGGGCGCCGGTGATGGGCATCGTCGTCCCGACCGGGGCGCACGGTGCGTACCGGGAGAGCCTGGTGCTGCCCGCCGACTCCGTCGTCCGCTCGCCGAAGAACGCGACGGACGTCGAGGCCGCCACGCTGCCGATGAACGGCCTCACCGCCCGGTTCTCCCTCGACCTCATGGGGCTGCGGCCGGGGCAGGTGCTCGCGGTGACCGGCGCGGCGGGCGCGTACGGCGGCTACGTCGTCCAGCTGGCCAAGGCCGAGGGCCTGACCGTGGTCGCCGACGCGTCGGAGGCCGACGAGCAGCTGGTGCGCGACCTCGGTGCCGACGTCGTCGTCCGGCGGGGGGACGACGTCGCCGAGCGGATCCGCGCCGAGTTCCCCGACGGCGTGGACGGGCTGGCCGACGGCTCGGTGCAGGACGCGCTCGTGCTGCCCGCCGTCCGCGACGGGGGAGCGGTGGCGACGGTGCGCGGCTACCGCGGCGACGGGCAGCGCGACCTGCGGGTGTTCCCGACCCTGGTCCGCCGCGTGGCCCAGGACCGGGCCGCGCTGGACCGGCTGCGCCAGCAGGCCGAGGAGGGCGTGGTGACCCTGCGCGTGGCACGGACGTTCCCCGCGGCCGAGGCTGCCGAGGCGCACCGGCTGCTCGCCCGCGGCGGGATCCGTGGTCGGCTGGTGCTCACCTTCTGAGGCTGCTTGGCTGGCGGGGGAGAACGCCCGCGACCAACGGAGGTACGGACCATGGTGCATCGTGTCGTCGTCAACTACGGCAAGCCGGAGGACCCGGGGGCGTTCGACGACTACTACCGGGACACCCACACGCCGCTGGCGATGGAGATGCCCGGCCTGATCCGGCTGACCGTGGGCCGCCAGCCGCAGTCGCTGGACCCCTCCCAGGAGGCGCCCTATCTGGTCGCCGAGCTCGACTTCGAGTCGGAAGCGGCGATGGGCAAGGCGTTCGCCTCGAACGAGGGCAAGGCCACGGCCGAGGACGTCGCCAACTTCGCCACCGGTGGGGCGACGATGTACCACTTCGACGTGCACGAGGTCCAGGTCGGGCTGCCGGAGATGCCGTGAACGGGGCGCACGCCCTCATCCGCACGCTGGTCGGTGCCGGGGTCGACGTCTGCTTCGCGAACCCCGGCACCTCGGAGATGCACTTCGTCGCGGCGCTGGACGACGTCCCCGAGATGCGCGGGGTGCTGACCCTCTTCGAGGGCGTGGCCACCGGCGCCGCCGACGGCTACGCGCGGATGGCCGGGCGGCCGGCGGCGACCCTGCTGCACCTGGGGCCGGGGATGGGCAACGGCCTGGCCAACCTGCACAACGCGCGGCGCGGCCGGACGCCGATGGTCAACGTCGTCGGCGACCACGCGCGCTCGCACAAGCGGCTGGACGCGCCGCTGGAGTCCGACATCGACGCCGTCGCCGGCACCTTCTCCACCTGGGTGCACCGGTCGCTGACCCCCGCCGACGTCGGCGCGGACGCCGCCGACGCGGTGGCCGCCGCGCTCACCGCGCCCGGCGGGATCGCGACGCTGATCCTCCCGGCCGACGTCTCGTGGGAGGACGGCGCCGCCGTGGCGGAGCCGGTGCCGGTGCATCCCGCTTCCTTCCCGGCCCCCGCGGCGGTCGGTGAGGCGGCCGCGGCGCTGACGGCGGGGGAGCCGGCGGTGCTCTTCCTCGGCGGGGACGCCCTGCGGGAGGAGGGGCAGCTGGCGGCCGCGCGGATCGCCGCCGGCACCGGGGCGCGGCTGATCTGCGAGACCTTCCCGTCCCGCCTGCCGCGCGGTGCCGGGCTGCCCGACCTGCCGAAGCTGCCGTACCCGCCGGAGATGGCGATGGCCGCGCTCGCCGGGACCCGGCGCCTCGTGCTGGCCGGCGCTCCGGCACCGGTGCACTTCTTCGGCTACCCGGGGCTGCCCGGTCATCCGGTGCCGGAGGACTGCACCGTGTACGTGCTCGCGGCGCCGGGGGAGGACGCCGTCGCCGGGCTGCAGGCCCTCGCGGAGGCGATCGCCGAGGACGCGCAGCCGGAGCTGCTGGAGGCGGCGCGGCCCGAGCTGCCCACCGGCCCGCTGACGCCGCGGTCGCTGTCGGCCGTGCTCGGCGCCCTGCTGCCCGAGGGCGCGATCGTCGTGGACGAGGCGATCACGTCCGGCGTGGGGCTGGGCGAGCTGACCGCCGGCGCACCGCGGCACGACGTGCTGTCGCTGACCGGCGGGGCGATCGGCGACGGGCTGCCGATGGCCGCGGGGGCGGCGGTGGCCGCCCCCGGCCGGCCGGTGATCGGCGTGCAGGCCGACGGCAGCGCGATGTACACGATCTCGGCGCTGTGGACCTACGCCCGCGAGCAGCTCGACGTCACCACCGTCGTCTGCGACAACGGCTCCTACGCGATCCTCGAGAACGAGCTCTCCCGGGTCGGGGCGGCCGGCGACGGCAAGCGGGCCGCCCAGCTGCTGGACCTCGGCGGCCCCGATCTGGACTTCGTGGCGCTGGCGCAGGGCATGGGCGTGCCGGCCACCCGGGCGGAGACCTCGGAGGAGCTCGCCGACCAGCTGCGGCGGGCGCTCGCCGAGCCGGGGCCGCACCTGATCGACGCCGTCCTGCCCCGGAGGTAGCTCGCGCCGTCGCCATGCTTGTTCTCTACCTAGGGGGCTAGGTAGAGTACGACCATGGACGCCGAGCCCCGGATGACCATCCCGACGCAGCTGGTGCTCGAGGCGCTGCTGCGCTACCCGGAGCAGGAGCTCTACGGCCTCGAGATCGGCGAGCGGGCGGGCCTGCGCAGCGGCACCGTGCACCCGATCCTCGCCCGGCTGGAGGGCATCGGCTGGCTCACCTCCAGGTGGGAGGACATCGACCCGCAGGCCGAGGGCCGCCCGCCGCGCCGCTACTACCGGTTCACCGCCGACGGCCTGCTCGCCGCGCGGACGGCGCTGGCCAGGGCCCACTACCCGTCGGCGGTGCGGCAGCTGCGTCCGCAGGCGGGGGAGGCGTGAGGTGGCCCCGCCCGGCACCGCGCCCGTCCGCCCACCGACCGCGGCGGCGCGTCTGGCGGTCGAGACCGTCGCGCGGTTCCTGCCGACCCCCGCCGACCGGAGGCGCTACCAGGCCGAGTTCGTCGCGGAGCTCTACGGCCTGCCGGTGGGTCGCCAGCTCCGCTACGCCGCCGGCGTGCTCGCCCGGGCCCACGCGCTGCGCAGCACGCTGGGCGCCGCTGTCCGTCTGCCGGTGGTCCCCGGGTCGGCGGACCCGCCCTGGCGCAGGTTCCTCTGCCGGCACCTGCACTGGCACCACTGGCGCACCTTCGCCACGACGGACGGCCGGCGATACCTCGCCTGCGCCGTCTGCGCGAAGGAGAAGCCCGATCCACCCCACTGGCTGGCCGGCGCGGCCGGCTGACCGGTTCCGTCCATCCTCCAGGAGGGCCGCCATGGCTCCGACCACCTCACCCTGGCGCTCGTTCCGCTGTCACGTCCTGCGCCTGCACTACTGGCGGACGACGAGCAACCCCGATGGCGAGCGCTACCGGGCGTGCGCCGTCTGCGAGCGGGAGCGCACCAGCAGCTTCGCGCCGCCCCTCGGTCTCTGATCCCCACTTCCCCGGAGGAGGTGCAGATGTCGTCGTTCGGACGACGCTTCCGCTGCCGCGTGCTGCGGATGCACGACTGGCGGCTGCACAGCACCGAGGACGGCGCGCGCTACCGCTCCTGCTCGGTGTGCGGCAAGGACGACGCGGGCCGGATGGGGCCCGACAACGCGATCGGGGCGTAGCCGCGGTCAGCGGCGCGGCGCCTCGCGGGGGTGCAGCAGGCGCTCCATCTGCGCGGCGACCTGCTGCTTCTCCTTGCGCTCGCTGCGCTTCTCCTTGAGCGACTTGCCCGACTTCTTCGCGGAGTGGGCGTCGTGGGGCGACTTGTCGGCCATGGCTCTCGCTCCCTCGCGGAGGGCCGGAACGGCTCCGGTGGCGGGCACGCTACGCCGGGCGGGTGCGGCTCGGGAGGGTCTTCCGCCGTCCCTGTGCCGACCGGCGTGTCCCGCGCTCCGCGGGTCGTCATGCGCCGGGGTTGACCGCCCGGTAGGCCGTGATCGGGCTGCCGAGCTTGGTGAACCGCCCGGTCACCGCCACCTCGGTGAGGCCGGCTCCGCGCAGCAGGTCGGCGATGCCCTCCTCCCACTGCCCCCGCAGACGCGTATCCGCCTGCGCCCGCCGCAGCAGCACGGAGGCGTGCGACCGGCGCGGGCCGCCGAAGTCGAGCAGGTGCAGTTCGCCACCGGGTCGCAGCACCCGGTGCACCTCCGCGATGGCGCGTGCCTTCTGCCCGTCCGGCACGTGGTGGAGCATCAGCGAGGACAGCACCCGGTCGACGCTGCCGTCGGCGTAGGGCAGTTCGGCCGCGGAACCGACGTCCCACCGGACCGGCAGCCGCCGGCGGCGCGACTTGCGGGTGGCGATGGCCAGCGCCGGCAGGTCGGGGTCGATACCGGTCACCGTGGCCTCCGGGCACCGGGCCTTCACCAGCAGGGCGAGGTTGCCGGTTCCGCAGCCGATCTCCAGCACCCGGTGCCCGGGGCGGACGGCGGCGGTCTCCGCCAGGTGCTCGTGCAGCCGGCGGACGCCGAGCAGACGGGTGAACGGGTCGTAGAGCGGCAGCAGCCATTCCCTGCCCATCGGCGGCAGGTGACCGTGCTGCTCCTCGGCGAGGTCGGTGCTCATGGCGTCGTCTCTCCCTTGACCGATGGCCGGGATCGGACGATCGTCGGCCGGGTACGTCCACTGTTCGCCCTCGTCAGAGCCGCGACCAGGGGCGATCCTCGGGCGCAGGAGGACTTTCCGTGGCTGCCGCGCCGGGCTGGGGACGCAGCGTTCCCACGGGCCGTCGGGTGGCCGGCGCGCCCGTCTTCGGCTACCCGCGCGTGCCGGGGACGCCGCCGATCGCCGTGGCACGGCTCAGCGCGGACGACCACCCCGAAGGCGCCCCACGCTTCCAGGCGCACGCGCACGACTTCGTCGTCGTCGCCTACTTCGACCGTGGCGGCGGCACGCTGCGCGTCGACGATCGCGCGTGGACGGTGCGCGCCGGCGACGTCTTCGTCATCGCGCCCCACGAGGTCGTGGGCCCGGAGTGGACCGGCGACGTGGCCGGGGCGTCGGCGTGGACGGTGTTCTTCCCGGTGGACGCCGTGGACGCACGGGCCGGCGCCGGGATCTCGTGGCGTGCCCATCCGCTGCTGTTCCCGTTCGTCGGTACCGGCGCGGGCGGTCCGCAGCGGCTGCACGTGCCCGAGGTCGACCGGCCCACCTGGACCCGGCGGTTCGCCGAGCTGGCCGAGGAGCTGGCCGGCGCCCGCGACGGCTATGCCGAGGCCGCCCAGGCGCTGCTCACGCTGCTGCTCGTCGACCTCGCCCGGCTCGCCGCGGACGTCTCCCGGCACCTGCGCCTCGCCGACGAGCCGCTGCTGGCCGCCGTCTTCGACGTGATCGAGCGGCGCTTCGCCGAGCCGATCTCGCTGCGCGACGTCGCCGACGCCGTCGGTCTCACACCGGGGCACCTGACCACCGTCGTCCGCCGCCGGACCGGCCGGACGGTGCAGCAGTGGCTGACCGAGCGGCGGATGGCCGAGGCGCGGCGGCTGCTCGCCGACCCCAGGCTGACCGTCGCGGCCGTCGCCACCCGGGTGGGCTATGCCGACCCTGGCTACTTCATCCGCCGGTTCCGCACCGCGCACGGTGTGCCGCCGGCTGCCTGGCGCCGCGTGGAGAAAGGCGCGATCCCCTTGTCGACATGGGGCTAGCGCATTTCGCATTGAGTCCTGGAAAAAGGTTCTCAAGCATTCACCCGATCGGGTCGATTCCTTTCCAGTCGCATTCACGAGGAATGCGCGAACGGACGCGAGGAGTCGATTTCGGTGCGGCTGCCGGTCGAGAACGGAACGGGACGACGCACGCTCCTGCGCTGGGCGACCCGCGTCACCGGGGTGGCCGTGGCGACCCTGGTCGGCCTCGGGATCGCGCCCGGCGTGGCCGCGGCCCGCCCGCAGGACCCCTCCGACAGCGAGCTGCGCCAGGCCCGGACGGCCGCCGACGCCGCCGCCGCGGAGGTCGGCCGGATCTCCGCGCAGATCGCCTCCGCGCAGGCCCAGGTCGAGGCCGCGCACGCGCAGGCCAACATCGCGCTCGACACGTTCCTGGCCAAGCAGGCCGAGTACGAGGCGGCCCAGACCGCCGCCGCGGCCGCCGACGCCGCCGCCCGGCAGGCGCAGGCCGACCTGGCCGGCGCGCGCTCCGACGTCGCCACCTTCGCCCGCGACAGCTACATGTCGGGCAGCACGAGCTCGCGCCTGACCGGCCTGCTCTCCTCGGGCAGCCCGGCGCAGATGCTCGAGCGGGCCGCCCTGCTCGACGCCGCCGGTGACCACCGCGCCGACGTCCTGACCCGGGTCACCGTGGTCGAGCAGCAGGCCGAGCGGGCCCGGGGCGCGGCGCAGACCGCGCTCACCACCGCCGACACCCTGCAGCAGGATGCGTCGGAGGCCCTCGACGCGGCCACCGCGCTGGAGACCGACGCCCGCGAGCAGGCCGCCGCCGTCGAGACGCAGCGGGCCCAGCTGGAGGAGCAGCTCGACGCCGCCCAGGACACCCTGGCCGACCTGCAGGGTGAGCGCGCCGCCGCCGACGCGTACGACCGCGAGCAGGCCGCCGCCGCCGCGGAGGCCGTCGCCGACGAGCCGGAGCCCGCGCCCGCCCCTGCCCCCGCTCCCGCACCCGGGCCCGCTCCCGCCCCCGAGCCGGCGCCGTCCGGTGGCGACTCGGCCGGGCCGGCCCCGTCGTCGGCGGCGGAGGGCGCGATCGCCGCGGCGCAGCGCTGGCTCGGCACCCGCTACGCCTGGGGCGGCGGCTCGCTGTCCGGGCCCAGCATGGGATGGGGCATCGACGCCGGCGTCGTCGGCTTCGACTGCTCGGGGCTGACCCGCTACGCCTACTACCAGGCCGGGATCTCGATCCCGCGCACCAGCCGCGACCAGTACCGCAGCCTGCCCAAGGTGTCGCGGAGCAACCTGCAGCGCGGTGACCTCGTCTTCTGGGCCAGCAACACGGGCAATCCGTCGACGATCTACCACGTCGCGATCTGGCTGGGCGACGGCCGGATCCTGGAGGCCCCGGAGAGCGGCAAGACCGTCCGCATCGCCTCGATGCGCTGGTCCGGCTTCATCGGCGGCGCCCGCCCCGGCGCCTGACCCGCCCGGCACGCCGCCGTCCCCGTGCGGACGGCGGCGTGCCGCCGGCTGTCACGCCGGACGAGAGGCCCGCCACAGGCGCACCGCGGCACATCCCGACACCGCGAGGGTCCACAGCCACCAGCCGTACAGGCCGACGAACCACAGCGGGTACAGCGGGCTCACCCCGACCATCACCGCGACGACGCCGAGGGCGGCCGCGGTACCGATGACCGTCCCGCCCCAGCCGAGCCACCGGGGGAGCAGCCCGAGCCGGAGGGCCGCGATCGAGACGCCGAGGATCACCATCGCGACCGGCGTCATCTGCAGGACGGCGAGGAAGTGGGTGAACGCCGTCAGCCCGTACCAGCCGCGCAGGACCGCGTCGTCGACCTCCGCCAGGCTGGTGTCGATCAGCTCCGGCAGGAGCAGCGGCGTTCCCACCGCGGCGACGTCGAGCAGCTGGACGACGGCGAGCAGCAGGCCGGCGCCGGCCACCGTGCCGGCCAGCGCCGAGCCCGGCCGGACCGCGCGGATGCGCCCGGCCAGCGCCGCGGTGAACACCACGAGCGCCACCGCCACGAGCAGCCCGCCGGTGAGCCCGATGCGCAGCCCGACCTCGTCGCCCCCGACGAAGGCCCGGATCCGGTCAGCCGACGCCTGCCCGACCGGCGGCCCCTCGGGCACGGTCGCGACCAGCCCGAGCACGACCAGCACCAGCCCGGAGACGGCGGCAACCGCCGATCCACGGCGGTCGGTGGTCCCGCCAGGGACCGGGACGGCGGGACGCCGGGCGTCCGTCGTGGTGGTGGGGTGGGACATGGCTCCTCCTCTCGCTCGACCGCGGCACGGCGCCGCGGCGTGGTTGTCGAGGCTGGCGACGGAAATGCGCGCCGCCATGAGGCCGCCGTCCCGGTCGGACCGGGCGGTTCTCCCGACCCGGTCCGGGACGCGAGCCCCCTGACAGACCGACCGCGCGGATCGACACTGGGCCGGTGGACGCGCGGGCGGTCCGGCAGCGGGTGCCGGGCCGTCGCGTGCTCGCCGTCGTCCTGGCCGCAGCAGCGGTCGCCGTGCTCGTCGTGACGGCGCTCCTGGGGCAGGCCGACCTCCGGGGCGTGCGCGTCGACCCCTACTCGCCCGGCGACCTCGTCGTCGATGCGGGCGTGGTCGCCGGCGGCCTGCTGCTGGCGGTGAGCCGCCCGCGCAACGCGATCGGCTGGCTGCTGCTGGCCTTCGCCCTCGTGGGCGCGGCGCAGAACCTGGCGACGGTCTACGCCGCCTGGGCCTTCCTGCGCCCCGAGCTGCACCTGCCGCTGGGCCCGCTCGCGGCGTCGGCGGGCGGAGCGCTGTGGGTGCCCGGCCTCTACCTGCTCGTCCCCCTCCTGCTGCTCCTCTACCCGGACGGCCGGCTGCCCTCGCCGCGGTCGCGGTGGGTGTGCGTGGCCGGTGCGGCGGGCGCGCTGCTGGTCACCCTCGCGCTGGCGACCGCGTCCGGCTTCGACGACGTCAGCCCGGTCGGCCGGCCGGTGGTCGAGCTGCCGGTGCCGGCGGGGCTCGCGCTGGGCGTGGGGGGCGCCGTCCTGTTCCTGGGCTCGGTCCTCGCCGCGCTCACCGGCACCCTGGTGCGGACGGCGCGGGCGCGCGGCGCCGCCCGGGCGCAGCTGCTGTGGCTGCTGGTGGCGGTCAGCTGCGTGCTCGTGCTGGCCGTGACGGAGCCGCCCGGGTGGCTCTTCAGCGCCGGGCTGGCGCTCGTGCCGCTGGCCGTGGCGGTCGGCGTGCTGCGCTACCGGCTGCTCGGCGTCGAGGTCGTCGTCCGGGGGACGCTGCTCTACGGCGTCCTGACCGCCCTGGTGCTCGCCGTCTACGTGGGGACGACGGTCGCGGTCTCCGCGCTCGTGCCGACCGGCCCGCTGCCCGAGGTGGTCGGGGCCGCGCTGGTCGCGGTGCTGCTGGTGCCGGCCCGCAACCGGCTGCAGCGCGGGGTCGACCGCCTGGTGCGCGGCCCGCGCCCGGACCCGCTCGCGGAGGGGCGGCAGCGCGGCGCCGAGGACGAGCGCGCCCGGCTCCGCCGCGATCTGCACGACGGGCTGGGGCCGTCGCTGTCGGGGGTGGTGCTCGGCCTCGACGCGGTGGCGGCCACCGTGCGGACCGACCCGGACGCCGCCGAGCGGGTCGTCGGGCGGCTGCGCGAGGAAGCCGAGCGGGCGGTCGACGAGGTACGCCGGATCATCGACGCCCTCCGCCCGTCGGCCCTCGACGGCCAGGCGCTGGTGCCCGCACTGCGCGCCCGGGCCGCCGGCGTCGCCGGCCGGCTGGCCGTCGACGTGGAGGCGCCCGAGCCGATGCCGGCGCTGCCGCCGGACGTCGAGGCGGCCGCCTACCGGATCGTCGACGAGGCGGTGAACAACGTCGTCCGGCACTCCGGCGCCGCGCACTGCCTGGTACGGGTGAGCGTCGGCCCCGACCTGGTGCTCGAGGTGCGCGACGACGGCTGCGGCCTGCCCGATCGCCCGCGCGACGGCGTGGGGCTGACCTCGATGCGCCAGCGCGCCGAGGAGCTCGGCGGCTCGTTCGCCGTGCGCTCGGGCGGGGACGGCGGCGCGGTCGTCGTGCGACTGCCAGTGGGGCATCCGTGACCCGGCCGGTGCGCGTCGTGCTGGCCGATGACCACCCGATGGTCCGCTTCGGCGTCGCCGCGGCGTTCGCGACCGCGCCGGAGGTGGAGCTCGTCGGCGAGGCGGCGAACGGGCGCGAGCTGCTCGCGGTGGTCGCTGCCACGACGCCGGACGTCGTCCTCACCGACCTGGCGATGCCCGACCTGGACGGCGCCGCGGCCACCCGGGCGCTGCTGGCGCGCGACCCCGGGCTCGGCGTCCTCGTGCTGACCATGCACGCCGACGACGAGTCGGTGGTGCGGGCGCTGCGGGCGGGGGCGCGCGGCTACCTGCTCAAGGGCGCCGGCCGCGACGAGCTGGTGCGCGCCGTGCTGGCCGTGGCCGCGGGGGAGGCGCTCTACGACGCGAGCGTGGCCCGGCGGATCGTCGAGTTCTGGACCGGCGGGCGGCCCGAGCCGGCCGTGTTCCCCGAGCTCACCCGGCGGGAGCGGGAGGTGCTGGAGCTGCTGGCGGCGGGGGAGCGGAACTCGGCGATCGCCCGGCAGCTCGGCATGACCGACAAGACGGTGCGCAACCACGTCTCGGCGATCCTCACCAAGCTGCAGCTGCCGGACCGGACAGCGGCGGCGCTGCGGGCCCGGGAGGCGGGGCTCGGGCGCTGACGGCGCGTCGTTGCCCGGGACGGGGGTACGGGGTTCCATGCTGCGACGGGGGTGGTCATGGGGCGGCATCGGCGGCGGGCGCGCCACCTCGGTCCGGTCCTGCTCGCCCTGCTGGTGGTCGTCATCGGCGCCGTCCTCCTGACCGCGGAGACGCTGGGCGAGCCGCGCGGCGCCTCGTCCGAGACCTCCGCGAGCCCGTCGCCGGCCGAGGCGTCGCCGATCGAGGCATCGCCGACCGGGGCCGCGGTCGCACCGTCGCCGTACGAGGGCGTCGGCACCTGGCTGTCCCGGTACCGGTTCACCCGCGAGTTCGGCGGTCCGGCGCCGCCGGTCGCGCCGGCCGACGTCGACGCCATGGCCGACGCCGGTGTGCGCACGCTCTACCTGCAGCCGGCCGCCGACGATCCGCGGTTCCCCGGGCTGCTCAGCAGCGATCTGCTGGGGGAGTTCCTGGTCCGCGCGCACGCGCGCGGGATGCAGGTGGTCGCCTGGTACCTGCCGCACTTCACCGACGTGGACGGCGACCTGCGGCGGCTGCAGGAGATGCTGGACTTCCGCGCCTCGGGCGAGGGCTTCGACGCGGTGGCGGTCGACATCGAGTTCACCGAGGACACCGAACTCGGCCCGCGCAAGGCGGCGCTGGTGGAGCTCTCGCGGCGGCTGCGGGAGGCCGCGCCGGACGTCGTCCTCGGTGCGATCGTGCTGCCGCCGGTGGTGACCGACCTGCTCAACCCCGGCTACTGGCCGGACTTCCCGTGGGCGGAGATCAGCGACGTCTACGACGTGTGGCTGCCGATGGCGTACTGGTCGAACCGCACGGAGCCGGAGTGGTCCGACCCCTACCGCTACGTGAGCGAGAACGTGGCCCGGCTGCGCGCGCACCTGGGCGACGAGTGCGCGGTCGTGTCGGTCGTCGGCGGCTTCGACGCCGCCGAGACCGCCGCCGACTACGCGGAGATGGCGCGGGCGGCCGGCGAGCGGGGCGCGGTGGGCGTGTCGATCTACGACTGGCCGACGACGCCGGCGGAGGCGTGGCCCGCTGTGACCGGGTACGCCGGAGGGAGTTGCTGACACACCGGTGCGCGCCGTCGCGTGCCGTGGCGCGCTTGGCGACCCGCCGGGCCCTGACGGACGGTGGCAGGGCCGGGGGAGTCGACGAGGGGGAGCCGGATGACGGTGCAGCAGCGGCCGGGCAGCAAGCGGACGGCCGTGCGGTCGCGCATCTCGGGGGTCACGGCGTTCTTCGGCAGCATGGTGCTGCTCAACATCGCGATCTACACGGCCGTCGTGCTGGCCCGGTAGGGGCTACCGCGCGGCGAGCGCGCGCTCGGCGCGCAGGGCCTCGAACACCCGCTTGCGGAGCACGTCGCCGTCCCGCTCGGCGACGTCCTGGAACTGCACGGCCATCAGCCACTTCGGCCCCCGCGCGGTCACCCAGACGATGTCGCCGTGCAGGTCGACGAAGGTGTTCTCGAGGGAGATCGTGAACGCGACGCGGGTGCCGGCCTGAGGCGGGAGGCCCCAGCCGTCCATCAGCGCGCGCATGCCGGCCTCGCTGAGGTCCACGGTGCTGCCGGTGAGCTGCGAGTCCAACCACGGCATCACCACCGGCAGCTCGAGGCGGGCGCGGACGGCCTTGCGGCGCTGGCTGCGCTCGGCGGGGCCGGTGGGGGCGAGGTGCCACCGGGGCTCCTCGCCGTCCTCGACCTCGACCATCTTGGCCGGCAGGGTTCGCTCCTCGTTGCCGGCGACCCAGAAGACCTCGACCGGGTCGCCGGTGCTGACCGACGTCTGCCACGCCGCGTGCTCGCCGGCCGGCCGGACCACCAGGCCGAACTCGTTGGAGACGTCCACCACCGCGGTGACGGTGATGCCGCGGGTGACCAGGGTGACGTCGGCCTGCGACGTCTCCACCGGCCGGTTGGCGTCGTGCTCGCTCATCGCTTCTTCTCCGCTGCTTCGCTGTCGATGAACATCGTTGTTCTCACTACAGCCAGCCAACGGCAGAATGCGGTGCACAACTTTCTGGGGTCGGATCGTCGCGTCACCCGTCCGGGTGGGAGGCCCGCGTCACAAGGTGTCGGATCACTCGCCGCGAAGGGCCTGCAGCGCCCGCTCGGTGCGGCTGCGCACCTCGTCGGTGGTGAGGCCGTCGACCGAGGCGATGAACGACACGAAGACGTCGACGTCGCGGTCGGGTGCGGCGAAGTCGAAGACGCTGCGCGACGACGGGAACACCTCGCGGGTCAGCCGCAGCGTGTCCCGGGTGAGCGCCTCGCTGTCGTCGTCCGCGATGGCCGAGAGCAGGCCGAACCAGGCCCCGAGCCGCCAGGTCAGCGCCTTGGCGAAGACGATGTTGAACGGGACGCCGATGATCGGGATCGAGCCGACCACCTTGTCCCAGAGGAGGTCCTGCGCCAGGAAGCCGAGGTTGGGCTTGAGGTAGGCCTTGACCGCCTCGGCGGTGATCTCGCCCTTGCCGTAGATGCCGCGGATCTCGTTCCAGAGCTGGGCGTAGAAGGGGACGGCGGCCGCGTCGACGAGCAGGTTGGCGGCGAAGCCGAAGAACCCGCTGGCGCCCTGCGCGATGAGGTTGCCCGTCGCCAGGCTGCCCGTCCGGTCGTAGACCTGCTGCGCGCGTGCCCGCTTGGCCGCCTCGACGTCCGTCTCCGTCACGGTGTGATCCCAGCACGGGGAACGCCTCCCGGTCACCTTGACAGCGTCCGTGACCCAGGCCACAGTCCCGTGCCTCATGTCGGCAACGTGTCGCACCGGGAGAACACATGGGCGAGATGACGCAGGAAGTCCGGGCGCGGCAGGAAGGCCGCCTGGCCGACCCGGACGTCGAGCTGCGCACCGATCCCCGGCTGCACCCCGGCCTGCGGGCCGCGCTGGCCGCGTTCGGCCTGGACGGGCACGCCGCCGCGCCGCCGTTCGACCGCACCGCCTCGGCCGAGGAGATCGCGGAGTTCGTGGGCCAGTCGCACGCCGGCTTCGAAGGGCTGTACGCCGCCTTGCCGAGCGACTGGCCCGAGGAGGTGCGCGCCGACGTGGACTATCGGCAGGAGACGGTGCGCGGGGTCGACGGCAACGACATCCCGCTGCACGTGTTCCGCCCGGCCGGCGTCGAGGGGCCGCTGCCGTGCCTGATCTACATCCACGGCGGCGGCATGACGATCCTCGAGGCGCACAACGCGGTGCACCGGCGCTGGAGCGAGGACCTCGCCGCCTCCGGCATGGTCGTCGTCACCGTCGGCTTCCGGAACGCGTGGACCGCCGACGGCCCCAATCCCTTCCCGGCCGGCCTGGACGACTGCAGCACCGCGCTGGACTGGGTGCACGAGCACCGCGACGAGCTCGGCATCACCCGGATCGTGCTGCAGGGCGAGTCGGGCGGGGCGAACCTCGTGCTCGCCACCACCCTGAAGGCCAAGCGCGAGGGGCGGCTGGACCGCATCGACGGCGTCTACGCGATGGTGCCGTACATCAGCGGCGGCTACGGCTGGAGCCGGGAGCGCAAGCTGCGCGAGCTGCCGTCGATGGTCGAGAACGACGGGCACTACATCAACTGCCAGATGATGGACATGCTCGTCGCGGTCTACGACCCGACCGGCGAGAACGCGGAGAACCCACTCTGCTGGCCGTACTTCGCCACCGAGGCCGACGTCGAGGGGCTGCCGCCGCACGTCATCTCGGTCAACGAGCTCGACCCGCTGCGCGACGAGGGCATCGCCTACTTCCGGCTGCTGCAGCGCGCCGGCGTGCCGGTGGTGGGGCGGGTCAACCTGGGGCTCACGCACGCGGCGGACATGTCCTTCCGGGCCGCCGTGCCGGAGTCGTACAAGGCGGCCGTACGCGACATCCGGGGGTTCGCCGACACCCTCTGAGGCGCGGGTCGTCGTCTCCGCCGAGATGCGCCGCAGGGGCGGAACCCCGGCCGGGATCCGCCCCTCAGACGCATCTCGGTGCGGCGGTCGCCTGATCGGGTGGACCTCGCGTTCGGTTGTCCACAGATCGTGAGCGCGGCCGCCCGCGGACCGGCCGGTCCTCTTACAGTCCGCGGGTGCCGACTGCGCTGGACGTCGTGGACGGCGAGGTCCGTGAGCTGATCCGCCGTCGCGGCCTGGACCCGTTCACCGACCCCGCACCGGTGCGCGTGCTGGTGCGCGACGTGGTCGCCGACTACTCGGAGCGGTCGCTGACCTCGGCACTGCCGCCGATCGCCGACCCCGAGTCCGTCGTCCGCGACGTGCTGGACCGGGTGGCCGGGTTCGGCCCGCTGCAGCGCTACCTCGACGACCCGGAGATCGAGGAGATCTGGGTCAACGAGCCCGGCCGGGTGTTCGTCGCCCGCCGTGGCCGGTCGGAGCTGACGACGACGATCCTCGAGCCCGGTGAGCTGGCCGACCTGGTCGAGCGGATGCTGCGCACCTCGGGCCGGCGGATCGACATGTCCACGCCGTTCGTCGACGCGATGATGCCCGACGGCTCGCGGCTGCACGTCGTCATCCCCGATATCACCCGCCGGCACATGGCGGTCAACATCCGCAAGTTCGTGCTGCAGGCGCACAGCCTCGACGAGCTCGTGTCCCTCGGCACGCTGACCCCCCAGGCGGCGCGGTTCCTCGAGGCGGCGGTCGCGTCGGGGCTCAACGTCCTCGTCTCCGGCGGCACGCAGGCCGGCAAGACGACGATGCTCAACTGCCTCTGCGCGGCCATCCCGGCGCGCGAGCGGGTCATCACCTGCGAGGAGGTCTTCGAGCTCCGCGTTCCGCTTCCGGACGTCGTCGCCATGCAGACCCGGCAGCCGAACCTGGAGGGCGCCGGCGAGATCCCGCTGCGCCGCCTGGTCAAGGAAGCGCTGCGGATGCGGCCCTCGCGGATCGTCGTCGGCGAGGTCCGCCAGGAGGAGTGCCTCGACCTCCTGATCGCCCTGAACTCGGGCCTGCCCGGCATGTGCACGCTGCACGCCAACAGCGCCCGCGAGGCGATCGTGAAGATGTGCACCCTGCCGCTGCTGGCGGGGGAGAACATCGGCACCGCGTTCGTCGTCCCCACGGTCGCGGCCAGCGTCGATCTCGTCGTGCACGTCGGCACCGACGCCGACGGACGGCGGCGGCTGCGGGAGATCGTCGCGCTGCCCGGCCGCGCCGAGGGCGGGGTGATCGAAGCCGCCGACGTCTTCACGACGCGTGAGGGCCGGCTGGTCCGCGCCGACGGCTACCCGCCGCACGCCGAGCGCTTCGCCGCGGCCGGGTTCGACCTGGCCGGGCTGCTCCGATGACCGGCGCCCTGCTCGGGCTGCTGCTCGGCGTCGGGCTGCTGCTGATCTGGCGCAGCGGGTCGCGGGCGCCGCGGCGGCGCACCGATCCCCGCCGTCCCGGCCGCCGGCAGCAGCTGCTCGCCGCCGCGGGGCTGACCGGGATCAACGCCGCGCAGTTGCTCGCCCTGCAGATCGGATTGGGCCTGCTCGCGCTGGTCGTCGTCCTGCTGACCACCGGGACCGTCACCGTCAGCCTGGTCTTCGGGGTGTTCGGTTTCGCGCTCCCGTACGCGCAGGTCCGCCGGCTGGCCGGCAAGCGCCGCGCCGACCTGCGCGAGGTGTGGCCGGAGGTGGTCGACAACCTCGCCTCCGCGGTCCGGGCCGGGCTCTCCCTGCCCGAGGGGCTCTCGGCCCTGGCCACCCGCGGGCCGGAGGTGCTGCGGCCGCCGTTCGAGCGGTTCGCCGCCGAGTACCGGTCGAGCGGGCGGTTCGGCCCGTGCCTGGACCACCTCAAGGACGACCTCGCCGACCCGGTGGGCGATCGCATCGTCGAGACGCTGCGGGTCGCGCGGGAGGTCGGCGGCACCGACTTGGGCCGGGTCCTCCGCACCCTCGCCACCTTCCTGCGGGAGGACGCCCGCGCCCGCGCCGAGCTGGAGACCCGGCAGGGCTGGGTCGTCTCGGCCGCGCGGCTCGCGGTCGCGGCGCCCTGGGTCGTGCTGCTCCTGCTGGCCACCCAGTCGACGACGCTGGCGGCCTACGACTCCCCGGTGGGGACGGCGCTGCTGGTCGGCGGCGGCGTGGTCTGCGTGGTGGCCTACCGGCTGATGCTGCGGATCGGGCGGCTGCCCGAGGACGTGCGGGTGCTGCAGTGACCGCCGGCCTGGTCGGGATGCTGCTCGGGCTCATGGCCGCGGTCGGCTTCGTCCTGGTGCTGACCTACGCGCCGCCGTTCCGGTCGGTGCGGTTGGTCGACCGGCTGGCCCCGTACGTGCACGACACGCCTCCGCCGTCCCGGCTGCTGGGCACCGCGACCGAGGCCGGGCTGCTCACCGCCGTCCGGCGGATCTTCGGACCGGTGATCGGGGACGGCGCGCGACTGGTCGACCGCGTGCTCGGCGGCCGGTCGGCGGTGCGCCGCCGGCTGGACGCGCTCGGCGGCGAGGCGACGGTCGAGGACTTCCGCATCGAGCAGGTGGTCTGGGGCGGACTGGGTCTGCTCGGCGCCGCCGTCCTGGCGGTCGTCGGCTCGGTGATGGCCGGCAGCCTCAACGTGCTCTCCGCCGGCCTGCTCTGCGTGGCCGGGCTGGTCGGCGGCGTGCTCGGCCGCGACTGGTGGCTGACCCAGCAGGTCCAGAAGCGCGAGCAGCTGCTGCTCGCCGAGTTCCCGGTGGTCGCCGAGCTGCTGGCGCTCGCGGTGACGGCGGGGGAGAGCCCGAGCGCGGCGATCGCGCGGGTGATCCGGCTGTCGGGCGGCGAGCTGGCGCGCGAGCTCGGGTCGGCGCTCGGCCGGGCGCGGGCCGGGGTGCCGCTGACCGAGGCGCTGCAGCAGGTGGCCGACCGCACGTCGCTGGAGCCGCTCGCCCGCTTCATCGACGGCCTGCTGGTCGCGATCGAGCGCGGCACGCCGCTCGCCGAGGTGCTGCGTGCGCAGGCGGCCGACGTCCGGGAGGCCGGCAAGCGGCGGCTGCTCGAGGCCGGCGGGCGGAAGGAGATCGCGATGATGGTCCCGGTCGTCTTCCTGATCCTGCCGGTGACCGTTCTCTTCGCCCTGTTCCCGGGGTTGATCAGCATCGTCTCGCTGGCGCAGTGAGCCCGCGGACGCCGACAGGAAGGACGACGACATGACGCGGGGGCTGTGGGCGGCGCTGGTCGCGCTGGCGGAGCGGGTGCGCGGAGAGGATCCGGAGCGGGGCGACGTCCCCGGCTGGGTCATGATCACGGTGATGACGGCGGCGCTCGTGCTGGCGATCCTCATCCCGTTCCGCGAGGCGATCGTCTCCGCGGTGCAGAACGCGCTGTCCTCCGTCACGAGCGGTGGCTAGGCGGCGCCTGGAGCGTCGGGACGACGGCGAGCGCGGCAGCGCCGTCGTCGACTTCGTGCTGGTCTCGGTGCTGATCCTGGCGCTGCTGCTCGCGGTGCTGCAGGTGGCGGTCTACGTGCACGTGCGCAACGTGGTGACGGCGAGCGCGCAGGAGGGCGCCCGGTACGCGGCCAACGCCGACGTCGACTCCGCGCTGGGCGCCGCGCGCACGGTCGAGGTGGTGGCCCGGGCGACGTCGGTGCAGACGGCCGAGGGGCTGGCGTGCATGTCGGCGGAGGAGGTCGACGCCACCGGGCTGAGGCTGGTGGTGGTGCGCTGCTCGGGGTCGGTGCCGACGTTGTTCGCCGCGCTGGGCAACCTGCTGCCGCTCGAGGTGGCCGGCCGCGCGGTCAAGGAGCAGCCGTGAGGAGGCTTCGCGACCGGCTGCGCGAGGAGCGCGGCTCGGCGCTGGTCGAGTTCGTGTTCATCGCGCTGGTGGTCTTCGTGCCGCTGGTCTACATCGTGGCCGGGTTCTCGGCGGTGCAGCGCGGGGTGTTCGCCTCGACCGAGGCGGCGCGGGAGGCAGGCCGGGCGATCGGCACCGCGCCGGACGTCGCGACCGGGCTGGCGCGGGCCGAGCGGGCCGCGGAGCTGGCGGTGGAGGACCAGTCGGTCGACGCCACCGACGTCGTGGTGGCCTACGCGCCGGCCGGGGCCGGATGTGGCGCGGCCGGCTCCTATGCGCCGGCGCTGACGCCGGGGGAGGAGTTCAGCGTCTGCGTCACGGTGACCGTGCGGATCCCGCTGCTGCCGGAGTTCATTGACGCCAACACCGCCACCGGCCAGTTCGTCGTCGAACGCGACCGCTACGTCGACGGCTGAGGACTGGTCGGATGGTGCAGCGGTACTCGTGCAATGGGCCCCGCTGCTGCAGCGAAGCTCCGGAGGGACGGGACGGGGTTCACCCGTCCCGTCCCTCCGGCGGCTCACCTGACGGTGTAGCCGGCGTCCACCGGGAGGGTCACGCCGGTGATGTACCGGGCCTCGTCGGAGACGAGGAACAGGATCGCGTTGGAGATGTCGACAGCCTCCACGTACGGGACCGGCAGCGGGTGCAGCGTCTCGAACAGCTCGGTGAACTTTTCCTTGGTCGGCTCGGGGTCGTCGGGCGTGAACAGCCCCCAGACCTTCGGGTTCTGGATCATGACCGTGTCGACGCCGGTGGGGTGCACGGTGTTGACCCGGATCGACTGCTTGCCGAACTCGTTGGCCAGCGTCCGCATGATGCCGATGACGCCGTGCTTGGCCGCCGTGTAGTGGATGGTGTTGGGCGTTCCCTTGAGCCCCGCGGTCGAACTGGTGATCACGATCGACCCGCCGCCGTTCTCGATCAGGTGCGGCAGCGCGACCTTGCAGGTGTTCCACACGCCGGTCAGGTTGATGTCGAGCATCTCCTGCCAGGCGTCGTCGGAGAGCTCCAGGGACGGCGCGAGCTCGAAGACGCCGGCGTTTGCCAGCACGATGTCCAGCCGTCCCAGCTGCGCGATCCCCTCGTCCAGCGCGGCCTTGAGCGCCCCGGTGTCGCGGACGTCGGCCTTGGTGGCGACGATCCGGCGGTCCAGCGCCTCGACCTGCCGGACGGTCTCCTCGAGGTCCTCCTCGGTCGCCGGCGGGTACATCTGGATCGACGGGACCGGCCCGGCGATGTCGACGGCGATGATGTCGGCCCCCTCCTGGGCCAACCGCAGCGCGTGGCTGCGGCCCTGGCTGCGGGCCGCGCCGGTGATGAAGGCGACCTTTCCCTCTACACGTCCTGCCATCGGTTCCTCCTCGACGAGTCCATGCATGGCGAGAGCAGGCCGCGTGGATACCGAGACCGCGCTCGGGCCGGTGCTTACTGAACGGGGCAGCCGTGCGTCAACCGGACGGCTCTCCGCGGTCGCCTGACCTGCGCCCATTCCGGTCCATTCCGTTCCGTTGACGGACAGCGATGCCACGCCCGCTGCCCGTTGACGATGACTCGCCGTGCTCGGTTGGGTGCATGGGTGCGCCGAGCACAGGCGCCGACGTCTCCGAACAGCCAGGGAGCGCGCATGCCGGTGTGGACGGTCCAGAACGCGGGTGGCGAGGACGAGCTCGTGGAAGCGGGCCTGCTGGTCACGGAGAGCGCAGCGCTCGTCGCGCTCTCGGAGGACGGCCTGATGATGCGGGCCTGGGCGCCCGGGCAGTGGCGCACCGTCCGGTACACCCACGGCAGCTCCCCGTCGGAGCGGATCAGCGGTACGGGGAGCGTCCTGGCGGGCGTACCCGGCCTCTGACCCTCACCGCCACCTTCGCCCGGCGGCTGACATCCGGTCGCATAGGTTGCGGCCATGGTCAGCGAGGGCGTCGTGGAGGCCGGGCCCGTCCGCCCTCGCCGGCGGCGGCTGCTGCGCCGGTTGCTCGTCGTCCTCGGCGTGCTCGTGCTGCTGGTCGCCGTCCTGCTGGGCGGGGGCGGCTGGTACTACGCCGGGCAGATCGAGTCGGAGGCGCTCGCCGCCGACCACGAGGACGAGCCCCAGCGCTACGACCTCGTCGTCGAGTCCGCCGCCGGGTCGTCGGTCGTGCTGCGCCGGACCGACGGCGACCCCGACCCCGATCCGCTGATCACCGGCGACATCTACGGCCTGGTCTGGCCCGACGGCGCCGGCGTGCTCGGGGGCGAGCCGGGTCAGGACGGCGCCGGCGTCACCCGCACGCTCACGGTCACCACCGGGACCCCGCCCGACCCTGGCACCCCCGCAGCCCTGAAGGCCGACGTCTGGGCCGATCCGCAGGCCGCCTACGGCGTCGCCTACGAGGACGCCACCTTCCCGTGCGCTGGCGGCGAGTGCCCCGCCTGGTACGTCCACGGACCGACGTCGACCTGGTTCATCGGGGTGCACGGCAAGGGCTCCTCGCCCGCGGAGCCGCTGCGCGCGGCCGGGCCGGCGATCACGGTCGGCATGCCGGTGCTGCTCATCGGCTACCGCAACGACCCCGACGCGCCGGCCGATTCCAGCGGCCGGTACGGCTACGGCGCCACCGAGTGGCGCGACCTGGAGCAGGCCGTCGCGTTCGCCGTCGACCACGGGGCCGAGCGCGTCGTCCTGTTCGGCGCGTCGATGGGCGGCGCGATCGTCGCGTCGTTCCTGCAGCACTCCGGGTCCGCGTCGCTGGTCACCGGCGTGGTCCTGGACGCGCCGGCGCTCGACCTGCGGGCCGCCGTCGAGCACGGCGCGAGCCGGCGCGAGCTGCCGGTGCTGGGGACGCCGATCCCCGACGTCCTCACCGCGACGGCCGAGTGGATCGCCGGCCGGCGCTACGACCTGGACTGGGACGCCGTCGACTACCTGCCCGGCGACTGGCTGCGCGTGCCGGCGCTGGTCTTCCACGGCACCGCCGACGACACCGTGCCGGTCGCCACCAGCGACGCGCTGCGCGCGGCGCACCCCGACCTGGTGGAGGAGGTGCTCGTCGAGGGCGCCGGGCACGTCCGCTCCTGGAACGCCGAGCCGACCGCCTACCAGGCGCGCGAGACCGCGTTCCTCAGCTGCGTCGGCTCGCGGACGTCGTCCTGTCCCGGCGCCGGGCTGCGCACGATCGGGGACGACGGGACCCCGTAGGTTGCGCGGGGTGCGCGTCCTCCAGGCGAACATCTGGGCCCGCAGCGGCCCCTACGACGTCCGTGCCCGGCTGCTGCGCCAGGAGGTCGGCCTCCTGGCGCCCGACCTGATCGCCCTGCAGGAGGTCGACAGCGGGCCAGGGTCGGGCAACCAGGCCGAGGAGCTGTTCGCCCCGCTCGGCTACGAGGTCGTCTACGAGCGCCGGGACGGCGAGTACCGCGGCGACCCCGGGATCGCCGTGGCCACCCGGCACCCCGTCCGCGGCAGGCGCGTGATCGAACTGCCGCACGGCGGCGTGGGGCTCGCCGTCCGGGTCTCCGTGGGCGGGGCGCACCTCTGGTTCTGCTCGGCCACGACCGCCCACGGCTGGCCGCACCAGGAGGCGCTGCGCGAGGACGCCGTCGTCGCCCTGGACGCCGGGCTCGCCGAGCTCGCCGCCGGGGACGAGTACCCGCCGATCCTGGCCGGCGACTTCGACGCGACACCGGAGGCGGCCAGCATCCGCTTCCTCACCGGGCTGCAGAGCCTGCAGGGCCGCAGCACCTCCTGGGCCGACGCCTTCGCGCTGGCGGGGGAGGGGGAGCCTGCGACGTGGTCGTCGGCGAACCCGTACGTCGCGCCGTTCGCCGCCGCGGTGTTCGCCCAGCCGGAGCACGCGCGCCGCATCGACTACGTCTTCGTCGGCTCGCCGTTCACCTGGCGGCCGCGGGTCGTCGTCCGCTCGGCCAGGGTCGTGCTGAAGGGCGACGCGCAGGCGGCGCCGTCCGACCACTGGGGGCTGCTCGCCGACCTCGAGCTCGACGGCATCGCGCTCGGCGGCGGCCGCGGGCTCGAGACCTGGGACGACACCGCGCGGCTGCTGTGGCCGGACCAGCTGTGACGGCGGGCTACAGCGGGACGCCGCTGCCGGCCAAGCTCGGCATCAAGCCGGGCGCCCGCGTGCTCCTCGACGGCGCCCCGGGCGACCTGCCGCTGGAGCCGCTGCCCGACGGCGTCACCCCGCACCGCCGGCCCGGCCGCGAGCCCTACGACGTCGTCCTGCTGTTCGCCCCGGACGCCGCCCGGCTGCGCAGCCGCTGGCCGGCGCTGGTCCCGCGGCTGGAGACGGCGGGACGGCTGTGGGTGTGCTGGCCCAAGAAGAGCAGCGGGGTGCCGACCGACCTGACGGAGAACGTCGTCCGCGACTTCGGCCTCGCCGAGGGGCTGGTCGACGTCAAGGTGTGCGCGGTCGACGCGACGTGGTCCGGGCTGGCGTTCGTGCGGCGGCTTCGCGACCGTTGACGTCGCCGGGCGCGCCCGTTCCCGAACAGTCACAGGTCCGTCGCGCTGTGAACTCGCCGTGAGACAGCCTGCCCCGACCGGCCGCACCGGTGGACCGATTTCGTGCGCTCCGGGTTCCGGCGGTTGCAGAGCGCTGACATCCTGCCCGGGCCGTCGGCTGGTCGCGGCCGGTGGCACGCAGCGGGGGAGCCGAACTGTCCGGACTGCGAGAGGAACACCCGTGCGACGTCGCATGCTCCGTCACACCCTCGTCCTCATCACCGCTACCGCCTTCGTCGTCACCGGCGCCCCCTCGGCGCTCGCGCACGACGATCCCCACGGTGACCACCACGGAGCCGACATCCCGACCGTCGAAGTGGTCGGCGACGGCGACTCGGTCACCGTGACCCCCGACAGCGTGCCGGCCGGGCCCATCCGGTTCGAGGTGTCCACCACGAACCCCGAGACGCCGGAAGGCGGCGGAGGCAGCGCGATCGAGCTGTTCGAGCTGGACCACGGCGTGACGCTCGACGAGTTCTTCGCCGACCTGGCGGACCAGTTCAGCGAGGACGCCGAGGCCCGGGCCCGGTCGACCCGGGAGATCGACGACGAGGCCACGTTCCACGGGCTCGCCGACGTCGCCGAGGACACGCCGCTGGTCGTCACGACGCGACTCGAGGCGGGCACCTACAACCTCGTCGACCTGGCCAACTTCCAGGGCACCGCGCCGGCCGTGACGACGCTCACCGTCACCGACGACGGGGACCGGGACAGCGGCGTGGACAGCGATGTGCTGGTGACGACGGTGGACGAGCGCTTCTACGCCCCGCGCGTCTGGCCGGCCGAGGGCACCTACAGCTTCGCGAACGAGGACGACACGCCGCACTTCATGATCATGGAGCCGGTGGTGGCGGGGACGACCGACGAGCAGGTGCAGGCGGCGCTCGAGAGCGAGAGCGAGGAACCCCCGGCGTTCCTCGACCCGTCCCGTCCGTCGGTCGGCAACGAGGTCGTCTCGCCCGGCGAGCGGATCAAGGTGACCTACGACCTGCCGGCCGGCACCTACGTGCTGCTCTGCTTCGTCGCAGACGAGGAGACCGGCATGCCGCACGCCGTCATGGGGATGCACCTCGTCGTCGAACTGAGGTGACCCCCGGTGGAGCGCGGCGGCTCAGCCGCCGCGCTCCACCTCCGCCTGGACGACACCGCGCAGCGCGGTCAGCAGCGCCGGGTCGGCGGCGTCGCCCCGCTCGATCGCGCTGCGGGCGGCATCGGGGAACACGCTGGTGTCGACGTCGTCCAGCCAGGTCACGTCGCCCCCGACCCGGCGGCCCACCTGCAGCTGCCCCTCCTGGGGCCGCAGCACGTACTCCTCGCCGTCGAGCTTGATCGTCACGAAGTCGCTCATGGCAGCGCCCTACCCCGACCTGCGGGCGTTGCACCCACGGCAGGATCGCCGCGTGGACAGCGAGGAGTTCTGCGAGGTCGTGGTCACCGCGGACGACGCCGACTGGCTGGCCGGTTTCACCCGCACGCTGGTCGAGGAGCGGCTGGCCGCCTGCGGGCACACGACCCGCGAGATCCGCTCGATCTACCGCTGGCAGGGCGCCGTCCACGACGAGGTGGAGGCCCGCGTCGCGCTGCACACCCGCCGCTCGCTGGTGCCGGCGATCGTGGCCCGCGCCGGTGACCTGCACCCCTACGACGTCCCCTGCGTGCTCGCGCTGCCGGTCGTCGGCGGCAACCCCGCCTACCTGGAATGGCTGGCCGCCGAGACGCGGGAGGCCTGAACCGCGCGTCCGGACCGACACGCCGCCCGCGTTCACCCAAACGGGTCCGACCGCGTGGCGGAACTGAACAACAGGGCGCCCCCGGCCGATGGTGGACGGGAGAGGAGCGACGAGGACGACGCTCCGCGGGTTCGGGAGGGCGCGTGCCAGCACGAGCGGCGAACCAGGCCGTACGGGTCGACGCGGTGCTCGACGCGCTGCCCTCGCCGACCCTGCTCCTCGATGCCGACGGCACGGTGCTGCTGGCCAACGCGGCCTGGATGGCCGTGACCGGAGACCTCGCCGCCAGCCGGATCGTCGTCGGCGTCGACGAGAACTACTTCGACACCGCGCTGCGCCGGCGGGACGACGCCGCGACCCGCTCGGTGATCGAGTCGCTGCGGGAGCTCTCCCGCGGCGAGCGCGACGCGGTCTCCGTCGACTACGCGGTGCCGCGGCCCGACGGCACCCGCTGGATCCACCTGCAGGCCTCGCGGGTCGACGAGGCCGGGCAGATCGTCCTCACGCACACCGACATCACCGGCCGGGTGCGCGCCGAGCGGACGTCGGCCTGGCAGGCCCGCCACGACCACCTCACCGAGCTGCCCAACCGCGCCCACCTGCACGAGCTGATCGACGAGGAACTGCAGCGTCGCGGCCGAGGCGCGGTCGCCGTCCTCTTCCTCGACGTCGACGGCTTCAAGGAGGTCAACGACTCGCTGGGCCACGAGGTCGGCGACGAGCTGCTGCGGCAGCTGGCCGCGCGGCTGACCGGCCGCACCCGCGCCGGCGACACGGTGGGCCGGCTCGGCGGCGACGAGTTCGTCGTCCTCTGCCGGGACTGCGACGCCGCCGGCGCCGAGGCGCTGGCGGCCCGCTTCCAGAGCGCGTTCGAGGAGCCGTTCGCGCTGGGTGCCCGCACCGCGCGGCTGACCGCCAGCATCGGCATCGCCACCACCGGCGCCGGCGACGTGCCTGCCGTCCGCTCCACCGACCTGGTTCGGGACGCCGACCTGGCGATGTACGCGGCCAAGGCGGCCGGGCGCAACCGCGTGCGGGTCTTCACCACCGATCTGCGGCACGCCGCCGAGCACAAGGCGCTGCTCGCCGCCGAGCTGCGCGACGCCATCGACGACGGCCAGCTCGTCCTGCACTACCAGCCGATCATGTTCCTGCCCACCGGCGAGTGCAGCGGCGTCGAGGCGCTGGTCCGCTGGCAGCACCCGGAGCGCGGCCTGCTGCCGCCGGGGGAGTTCCTCCCGGCGGCCGAGCGGCAGGACCTCGTCGCCCCGCTGGCCCGCTGGGTGCTCACCGAAGCCGCCCGGCAGACGGCCGAGTGGCACGGGCGCGGCCTGCAGCTGGTCACCGGCGTCAACATCAGCGCCAGCCACTTCGCCACCGGCACGCTCGTGCAGGACGTCGCCGACGCCCTCGCCGCCGCCGGCCTCCCCCCGGAGCGGCTGGTCATCGAGCTCACCGAGACCTCGGTCGCCGAGGAACCACAGCGGGCCGCGGCGCAGTTCGCCGCCCTGCGGCGCTCCGGCGTCGAGGTCTCCATCGACGACTTCGGCAGCGGCTGGTCGTCGATCAACCAGCTGATCAACATCCCGACCGGGGTGCTGAAGATCGACCGCAGCCTGGTCGCCGGGATCGACGGGCGGGCCGGCTCCGCGGCCGCGGCCATCGCCGCCGTCGTCGGGCTCGCCGCGGCCTGCGGCGCGCGCACCCTCGCCGAGGGCGTGGAGACCGCCGAGCAGCTGCAGCTGGCGGCCGAGCTGGGCTGCACCTTCGCGCAGGGCTACCACATCGCCCGGCCGATGCCCGCCGACGAGCTCGAGCGCTGGATGTCGGTCTGGCGCCGGGCTCCGCGGCTCTCGACGTCCTCCGCCCGCTGAGGCATCGCCTACCCGGGTTCGCCGCGGGCCTTGCGGCGGACGACGACCACGAGGTCGACCAGGGCCACCGCGGCGAGCACGAAGAACACCACCGCGACCCAGACCGGAACGCCGGCCACCAGCAGCACGACGCCGCCGGCGACGCAGACCAGCAGACCGAAGACCGCCAGCACCAGGCGCAGGGTCAGCGCCGACTGCGCCGGAGGCGCGCCGCCGAAGCCCGCCGTCGGATCGTGGTAGTCGGGCAGGCCGCGCTCGTAGTCCTCGCGGGACCGCTTCTCACGGGGTTCCTCCATGCCCCTCGTCCCTACTCCGGCGATCCTCGCGGCGCGACTACCCTGGGTGGACGTGGCCGCTGACTTCTCCGTCGTCCTGGACGAACTCGACACGACCCTGAAGTCGATCGAGGCTGTCCTCGACGTCGACAAGCTGCGGCGCGACATCGCCGAGCTGGAGCAGCAGTCCGCCGCGCCCGACCTGTGGGACGACGTCGAGCGGGCGCAGGCGCTGACCTCCAAGCTCTCCTACCTGCAGGGCGACCTGCGCCGGGTCGAGGACCTGCGCCGCCGGCTCGACGACGCCGCCGTGCTGCACGAGCTGGCCGAGGAGGAGGGCGACGCCGGCAGCCTCGCCGAGGCCGACCGCGAGCTGGAGACCCTGCGCAAGGAGATCGACGAGCTCGAGGTCCGCACCCTGCTCAACGGCGAGTACGACTCCCGCGAGGCGCTGGTCACCATCCGCTCGGAGGCCGGCGGGGTGGACGCCGCCGACTTCGCCGAGATGCTCATGCGCATGTACCTGCGCTGGGCCGAGCGGCACAAGTACCCCGTCGAGGTCTACGACATCTCCTACGCGGAAGAGGCCGGCATCAAGTCGGCCACCTTCGCGGTGAAGCACCCCTACGCCTACGGCACGCTCTCGGTCGAGCAGGGCACCCACCGGCTGGTGCGGATCTCGCCGTTCGACAACCAGGGCCGCCGGCAGACGTCGTTCGCCGGCGTCGAGGTGCTGCCGGTCGTCGAGCAGGTCGACCACGTCGACATCCCGGAGAACGAGATCCGCATCGACGTCTTCCGCTCGTCCGGTCCCGGCGGGCAGAGCGTCAACACGACCGACTCCGCCGTCCGGATCACCCACCTGCCCACCGGCATCGTCGTCTCCTGCCAGAACGAGAAGAGCCAGATCCAGAACCGCGCCGCCGCGATGCGCGTGCTGCAGGCCCGGCTGCTGGCCAAGCGGCAGGAGGAGGAGCGGGCCGCCATGGACGCCCTGAAGGGCGAGGGCAGCAGCTGGGGCAACCAGATGCGCTCCTACGTGCTGCACCCGTACCAGATGGTCAAGGATCTGCGGACCGAGCAGGAGACCGGCAACACCACCGCCGTCCTGGACGGCGACCTCGACTCCTTCATCGAGGCCGGCATCCGCTGGCGCCGTCAGCAGGAGTCCGTGCCCGCCTCCTGACCTTCCCCGGGCCGCTGATCACGCGGCTGGGGAGAATCAACTCCGGAGCGTTCCGTGGCGTACGCGGCGCCGGGTGGCAGGGGACCGGTACCGTGGAACCTCGTGATCGAAATGCAACACGTCACCAAGCTCTACCCGGCCAGCGGACGGCCGGCCCTCGATGACGTGTCCACCGAGATCGAGAAGGGCGAGTTCGTCTTCCTCATCGGGTCCTCCGGTTCGGGCAAGTCGACCTTCCTGCGGCTGCTGCTGAAGGAGGACGACCCCACCGAGGGCACGATCACGGTCAACGGCCAGACGCTCAACACCATGAGCAAGTGGAAGGTGCCCAAGCTGCGCCGCACCATGGGCTGCGTCTTCCAGGACTTCCGCCTGCTGCGCAACCGCACCGTGGCCGAGAACGTCGCCTTCGCGCTCGAGGTGATCAACAAGCCGCAGCGCACTATCAAGCGCGTCGTCCCCGAGGTGCTGGAGATGGTCGGGCTCGAGGGCAAGGCCAACCGCATGCCCCACGAGCTCTCCGGTGGTGAGCAGCAGCGGGTGGCCATCGCCCGCGCGTTCGTCAACCGCCCGCTCGTGCTGCTGGCCGACGAGCCCACCGGCAACCTCGACCCCGAGACCAGCGAGGGGATCATGCTGCTGCTGGAGCGGATCAACCGCACCGGCACCACGGTGATCATGGCGACGCACGACTACCACATCGTCGACTCCATGCGCCGGCGCGTCATCGAGCTCAACGGCGGCGTGATCGCGCGCGACCAGTCGCGCGGCGTCTACGGCGTCGGCCGATAGCTGCCGGGCCGCTGACCCCGCTTCACGAGCGACACCTACGACAGGGATTCCATGCGCGTCAACTTCGTGCTCTCCGAGGTGGCCACCGGGCTGCGTCGCAACCTGACCATGACGGTCGCGATGATCCTGACGACGGCCATCTCCCTCGGGCTCATGGGCACCGGCCTGCTGATCGCCGGGATGATCTCCGACATGAAGGAGATCTACTACGACAAGGTGCAGGTCTCCATCTTCCTGGCCGACGGCGTCACCGACGAGCAGCGCGACGCGATCGCGACCAAGCTCGAGGGCTCCCCCGAGGTGGCGAGCTACGTCTACGAGTCCAAGGAAGAGGCCTACGAGCGCTTCCAGCAGCAGTTCAGCCAGCAGCCCGAGCTGGTGCAGAACACCCCGCCGGACGCGCTTCCGGAGAGCTTCCGCGTGGAGCTGGTCAACCCCGAGCGCTACTCGGTCATCGCCGCGGAGTTCCCCAACGGGGAGAACGGCGTGGACCAGGTCCGCGACGAGGGCGACTTCCTCGACCGGCTGTTCAGCCTGCTCAACGGCGCGCGCAACGCGACGATCGCGGTGGCCGTCGTGCAAGCCCTGGCGGCGTTGCTGCTGATCTCCAACACGATCCAGCTCGCGGCCTTCAACCGGCGCAACGAGACCAACATCATGCGGCTGGTCGGCGCCTCCCGCTGGTACACCCAGCTGCCGTTCATCCTCGAGGCCGCGGTCGCGGGGCTCATCGGCGCGCTGCTCGCGGTGGGCGGGCTCGTGCTCACCAAGGTGCTGTTCGTCGACAAGACGCTCGCCGGCCCGATCAAGGCCGGGATCATCCCGCCGGTCGACTGGGGCGCGATCGCGACGATCAGCCCGATCATCGCCGCGGCCGGTGTCGGCCTGGCCGGCATCGCCGCCTACGTGACGCTGCGCCTCTACGTCCGCATGTAGGGAACTGCCGCCCCCAGGGTCCTCGATCTGTGGCGACACACCGTCCGTGCGGCGGTGTGTCGCCACCCTGCGTCCGTGACCCTGATCACCACGCGAGGCCGGTGTGTGAGCCGGATTACTGGCGGGTAAACAGCAGGCGTTCCCCGATGGCGTGGAAAGGGCTGATCGAGCATGCGCGAACGGTTGCGCACCCTCTGGAGCGGATTGTGCCCCTGCGGGGAGTGCCGGTGAGCGCCGCGGAGCGGGCCACCGCGGTCGCCGTCACGCCGCTCTGGCTGGTCTGCACGGCCGCCTGGGGAGCGACGTCAGCGCTGCTGATGACCTGGTCGGCGGTGCAGAAGAACCTGCCGCGCTGACCGGGCGGGACGCCGTCCTCGGTAGCCTGGGGGCATGCCGCGTGAACAGGGGCGGAAGCTGATCGCCCAGAACAAGAAGGCGCGGCACGACTACTCGATCCTCGACACCTACGAGGTGGGCCTGGTGCTCACCGGCACCGAGGTGAAGAGCCTGCGTGCCGGCCGTGCCTCGCTGGTCGACGGGTTCGCCACAGTCGACAACGGCGAGGTGTGGCTGCAGCACGTGCACATCCCCGAGTACACCGAGGGCACCTGGACCAACCACGCGCCGCGGCGCAAGCGCAAGGTGCTCATGCACCGGGCCGAGATCGACAAGCTCATCGGCAAGACCAAGGAGGGCGGGCTCACGCTCGTCCCGCTGGACCTGTACTTCAAGGACGGCAAGGTCAAGGCCACGCTCGCGCTCGCGCGCGGCAAGAAGTCCTACGACAAGCGGCACGACCTCGCCGAGCGCGACTCGCGGCGGGAGATCCAGAAGGCGTTCGGCCGCTACGTCAAGGGCCGCCGGTGAGGGGTGCCTGCTACGACCGGTTCGGGGACGTCGGCGTCCTGAGCGTGCGCGACGACCTGCCCGAGCCGCCGGTCGGGCCCGACACCGTGCTGGTGCGCACCCGGGCCGCCGGCGTCAACCCCGTCGACCTGGCCATCCGCGCCGGGCGCCTGGCCGGGGCGTTCCCGCACCACTTCCCGATCGTTCCCGGCTGGGAGCTGGCCGGCGTCGTCGAGGCCGCGGGGCCCGCGGTCGCCGACGTCGCGCCCGGCGACGAGGTGTTCGCCTACGTCCGGCGGGACGACGTGCAGTGGGGCGCGATGGCCGAGCTGGTGCCGGCGCCGCAGCGCTGCGTGGCGCTCAAGCCGCGGTCGCTGTCGTTCGCCGAGGCAGCGGCGGTGCCGCTGGCCGGGCTGACCGCCTACCAGGCGCTGACCGAGGCGCTCGGCGTCGGCGAGGGCGACCGGGTGCTGGTGCACCGCGGCGCCGGCGGGGTCGGGTTCTTCGCCGTCCAGATCGCGGCCGCGCTGGGGGCGCACGTCGTCGCCACCGCGAGTCCCCGCAACCACGGCTTCCTGCGCGACGCCGGCGCCGCCGAGGTGTTCGACTACTCCGCCGGGCCGGTCGGCGGGCAGCTCCCCGAGCCGGTCGACGCCGTGCTCGACCTGGTCGGCGGCGACACCCTCGCCGACGCGCCGCGGCAGGTGCGCGACCCCGCCCGCATCGCCTCCGTCGTCGACCCCGGGGTGCGCGAGCTCGGCGGCCGCTACGTCTTCGTCCGCCCCGACCAGCACGACCTCGAGGAGCTGGCCCGCATGGCCGACGCCGGCCAGCTGCGGGTGTCGGTCGCCAAGGCGTTCCCGCTGGAGCAGGTCCGCGAGGCACAGGGGCTGGTGGGCGACGGCCACGTCCGCGGCAAGGTCGTCGTGACGCTGTGATCAGGCCTCCCGAGGACGACGCCGACGTCCCCCGGTACTGGCGCGAGCTGGGGCTGCCCGGGCTGATCGACGCGCACGTGCACTTCCTGCCCGACCGCGTGCAGGCCAAGGTCTGGAAGTACTTCGAGGACGCCGAGGCGCACTACGGGGCGCACTGGCCGATCGCCTACGCGATCCCCGACGACGACGAGCGGCTGGCGGTGCTCGAGCGGCTCGGCGTCCGGGCCTTCCCGACGCTGCCCTACGCGCACAAGCCCGGGATGGCCGCCTGGCTCAACGACTGGTCCGCGGACTTCGCCCAGCGCGACCGGCGGGTGCTGCAGTCGGCGACGTTCTACCCGGAGCCGGAGGCGCCGGCCTACGTGGCCGAGGCGCTCGACCGCGGCGCCCGGGTGTTCAAGGTGCACGTGCAGGTCGGCGCCTTCGATCCGCGGCACCACCTCCTGGAGCCGGTGTGGGCGCGGCTCGAGGAGACCGGGACCCCGGTGGTGATCCACTGCGGCTCCGGGCCGCTGGCCGGCGAGCACACCGGGCCGGAGCCGATGACCGGGCTGCTCGAGCGGCATCCGCGGCTGCGGCTGGTGATCGCCCACCTCGGCATGCCGGAGTACGGCGCGTTCCTCGACCTCGCCGAGCGCTACGAGCGGGTGCACCTGGACACGACGATGTTCGCCACCGACTTCACCGAGCGGCTGATGCCCTTCGACCCGGCCGACCGGTCGCGGCTGGCCGCGCTGGGCGAGAAGGTGCTCCTGGGCAGCGACTTCCCGAGCATCCCGTACCCGTACGCGCACCAGCTCGCGGCGCTGCACCGGCTGGACCTGGGGGAGGAGTGGCTGCGCGCCGTGCTGTGGGGCAACGGCGCCCGACTGTTCGGAGTGGAGTCCTGATGCCGCGCTTCACGCTCACGTCCGCCGTCCTGGGGACACCGGACCCCGCCGCGCTGGCGACCTTCTACCAGGAGCTGCTCGGCTGGCCGTTCGGGTCGACCGAGAAGGGGTGGGTGACCCTCCGCCCGGAGGACGGCGGCCCCGGCCTGTCGTTCCAGGAGGAGCCCGAGCACGTGCCGCCGGTGTGGCCCGCCGGCCCGGGCGACCAGCAGATGCAGGTGCACCTCGACATCGAGGTCGACGACCTCGCCGCCGCGAGCGCCGTCGCGGAGGCCGCCGGCGCCCGCCCGGCCGAGTTCCAGCCGCAGGACGGCGTCCGGGTCTACCTAGACCCCGCCGGCCACCCGTTCTGCCTCTGGACCCGGGGCTAGCTCTCAGCCGGCGCTCGGCGGGGTGTAGTCCGGGTGGATCTGCGCGGCGGCGTCGACCTCCTCGGGCGTCATGAGGACGACGGTGCGCACGCTGCCGACTCCGCTGGCGTTGATGGTGAGCGCCAGTGACGCGGCGGTCTCGGCGTTGGGAAGTTCCTGGATGGCGTACAGGTCGTCGCTGCCGAAGGCGTAGTAGAAGCTCTCCAGGCGGCCGCCGACACCGGACACCATCTTCTCGACCGCGGACCGCCGGGAGCTCCCCCCGGCGGCGAGCAGGCCCCGCGTGCCCTGCGCGGAGTAGTTGGCGATGAACATGTAGTGAGGCATGGCACCCGCCTCCACTCGGTCCCCGTGCGCAGGCGATGGTCCGCACGTCTCCGGAGTCGCACAACGGGGGCGCTCACGGCCTCGCGCGAGGGCGGCGCGGCGGCGACCAGCCGTCGGGTCGGGAATTCGGTTCGCGACGCCGCGCCCCGCTCCCTAGCCTCGCTGCGTGCCGACCGCTCCCGCGCTGCCCGAGGGCCTGACCTCGCGGCCGCTGACCCCGGACGACGTCGATGCCGTCGCCGCGCTGCTCGACGCCGCCGAGGAGGCCGACGACACCGGCGAGCACTTCGACGCCGACGACCTCACCGAGTGGTGGGTCAACGAGCTGGTGGACCTGCGCCGCGACGGGCTCGCGGTGCACGGAGCGGACGGCGCCCTGCTCGGATACGCCACCGCGATCGCCCCGCCCACGTTCCGGGACGCCTTCGCCGTCTACCTCGAGGGGCGGGTGCACCCGGCGCACCGCGGCCGCGGGATCGGGCGGGCGTTGCTGGCGTGGCAGCTCGCCCGCGGCGCGGAGATCCACGCCGAGCGGCACCCCGAGGCGCCGGGCCGGCTGGCGGTCGCCGTCCCCACCACGATGCCGTCGCTGGAGGCGCTGGTCCGCCGCGCCGAGCTCACCGCGGTGCGCTGGTACCGCATGATGGAGCGCCCGCTCACCGACCTGCCCGACGTCCCCACGGTGTCCGGTGTCGACCTGGTCCCGTTCACCTGGGACCGCGACGACGAGGTCCGCCGCGCGCACAACGCCGCCTTCACCGCGCACCACGGGTCCAGCGAGCGCGATCCGGCCTCGTGGGAGGTCATGTTCACCGGGCAGCGCGCCTTCCGGCCAGACCTCTCGGTGCTCGCGCTCGCCGACGGCGCCGTCGTCGCCTACACGCTGGTCTACGTCTACGAGTCCGACACCCGCGCCACCGGCGTCCGCGAGGCCCACTTCGGCCAGATCGGCACGCTGCCCGAGGCGCGCGGCCGCGGGCTGGCGAGCGCGGCCATCGTGCGGTCGATGCAGGTGGCCGTCGACTCGGACTGCCAGACCGCGGGCCTGCAGGTGGACAGCGACAACGTCACCGGGGCGCTGCGCCTCTACGAGGGCCTCGGCTTCACCACGCGGCGCAGCCAGGTGTCCTGGGCCCGCGCTCTGGCGCCCGTCCGCGCGTAGCTAGGGTGCGGCGCATGGTCAGCGTCGATCACCTCGCCCTGGATCCGCGCGTGGTGGCCCGCGCCCACCGTGCCGTGGAGCCGCTGCACAACCACCTCTACTTCGCCCCGGAGCACGACGAGCACCTGACGGCGGTGGGGCTGCGGCCCGGGCGGATGTGCTACTTCGCCGGGCGGGCGGCGCCGATGGGCCGGGTCGGCCCGGGTGTCGTGGCGGCGACCTTCTACAACTTCGCGCCGGCGCTGGTCGCCCGGCACATCCCGCGCGCCTGGACGCTCGCCGAGCCCGAGCAGGTGGTGGCCGCCCGGTTCGACGCTGCCCGCGCGTCGCTCACCCGGCTGCTCGGCGCCGACGTGGCCGGCTCCCCGGAGATCGCGGAGCTGGCCGAGCTGGTGCGCGAGGCGTGCGGCGTGCTCACCGCCGAGGCGCGTCCGCTCTACGCCGGGCACGCCGACCTGCCCTGGCCGGAGGAGCCGCTGCTGGTGCTGTGGCACGGCGCGACGCTGCTGCGCGAGCACCGCGGCGACGGGCACCTCGCCGCCCTGCTGCGCGCCGGGCTGACCGGACTCGAGGCGCTGATCACCCACACGGTCACCGGCCGCGGGTTCACCGAGTCCGGCGCCAAGGCGACCCGCGGCTGGAGCGACGAGGACTGGGCCGCCACGACGGCGTCGCTGACCGAGCGGGAACTGCTCGCCGATGGGCAGCTCACTCCGGACGGCGCGGCGCTGCGGGCGCAGATCGAGGTGGAGACCGACGAGATGTCGGCCGCGCCCTGGGAACACCTCGGCGCCGAGCGCACCGCCCGCGTGGTCGACCTGGGCAAGGCGCTCTCCGCCCGGCTGGTCGCGGCCGGCGCCTACCCGAGCGGCCTGCTCGCCGGGCGCTGATGAACCCGCCGCGGCTGCCCGAGGCGCCCGACGAGGGACCGGTCGCCGAGCTGATGCGGGCCCGCCGCGGCGGGGAGCTCTCCACGCTGGACCGGCTGCTGCTGCACAGCCCGCCGGTCGCCGAGGGCTGGAACGCGCTGCTCGGCGCGCTGCGGTCGGGGACGACCCTGCCGGCCGACCTGCGCGAGCTGGTGATCCTGCGCGTCGCGGTGCTCAACGGCGCGGCGTTCGAGTGGGCGGCGCACGAGCCCATCGCCCGCCGCGCCAGGCTCGCCGACCTGCAGCTGCGGGTGCTGCGGTCCGGGGGCGAGGAGCCGGTCTGGTCTCCCGCGCAGGCCGCCGTCCTCGCCTTCACCGACGCCTCCACCCGCGCGGTCGACGTCCCGGACGACGTCTTCGCCGCCGTGCAGGAGCACCTCGACCAGCGGCAGGTCGTGGAGCTCGCCGCGCTGGTCGCCGGGTACGCGATGGTGTCGCGCTTCCTCGTCGCCCTGCGGGTGCCGCCGCCGGACGGCGAGGTCGCCGGCTGAGCGGCGCTCACCCGCCCGGGGGTGGCGCGCTGGACACGGCGTGTCACGATGGACGACGGCCTCCGCGACGGACGGCGGCCCGCGACGACAGGGGAGGGCCGAGCGATGCGCAGCGAGCCTCCCAGTCCGAGTCCCGAGGTTCGCCCCGCCTGACGCCCGGTCGGCGCGGGGGAGGACCTCTCCGGCGTCCCCCGTCCCCGCGTCGTCCCGGGAGCCCGTCATGGCCGACCGCCGCACTCCGCTGACCGCCCTCTCCACGCTCACCCGCCGCCCGCGGGTCGAGCCGCGCCCGACGCCGACCGTGCCCGTGACGCAGCCCCAGCCGACGCGGGACCCGCGCGGCGCCTCGTCGCGGATCGTCGACAACGCCGTCTACTCGGCGGGCCGCCGCGTGGCCACGCCGGCGACCGCGGCCGAGAGCCGGGAGGAGCTGGCGCAGGGGGAGGACCGCCTGGTCTGGCTCGGTCTGTACCGGCCGGAGCCGGCGGAGCTCGGCGAGCTGGCCGAGCAGTACGACCTGCCGGAGCTGGCGGTCGAGGACGCGATCAAGGCCCACCAGCGGCCGAAGTTCGAGCGCTACGGCAACACGCTGTTCGTCGTCCTCAAGGCCGCGCGCTACGTCGACGAGCTCGAGGAGGTCGAGTTCGGCGAGCTGCACCTCTTCCTCGGCCGGGAGTTCGCGATCACCGTCCGGCACAGCGAGTCGCCGGACCTCTCCCGGGTGCGGCGGCGGCTGGAGAGCGAGCCGGACCTGCTGGCCAAGGGCAGCGAGGCGGTGCTCTACGCGATCCTCGACGCCGTCGTCGACGGGTACCGGCCGGTGGTCGACGGCCTGGCCAACGACATCGACGAGATCGAGGCCGAGGTGTTCCGCGGCGACCCGCGGGTGTCGCGGCGCATCTACGAGCTGTCGCAGGAGGTGCTGGACTTCCAGCGGGCCGCGCAGCCGCTGACCGGCATCCTCGCCGCGATCACCGCCGGGTTCGACAAGTACGGCGTCGACGAGGACCTGCGCAGCTACCTGCGCGACGTCGCCGACCACGTCGTCCAGGTCAACGAGCGCGTGGAGGGCTTCCGGCTGCAGCTGCGCGACATCCTGACGGTGAACGCGACGCTGGTCGCGCAGCGGCAGAACGACGAGATCCGCGAGCTGACCGAGGCGAGCATCGCGCAGGGCGAGGAGGTCAAGAAGATCTCCGCCTGGGCCGCCATCCTGTTCGCGCCGACGCTGGTCGGGACGGTCTACGGGATGAACTTCGACGTCATGCCGGAGCTGCGCTGGCACCTCGGCTACCCGTTCGCCCTGGTGCTGATGCTCGGGGTGAGCGTGACGCTGTACCTGGTCTTCAAGCGCCGCGACTGGATCTGAGGCCCACTGTCGGGTGACCGGCGCGTGGCGCGGGGAACATCAGGCGGGGGCCTGCGGTTACCCTGTCTGCACAACTACACAGGGGGTGAATGGTCTCGACTGCGGTCGTTCGACCAGGGGAAGCGAGCCGAGGAAGGCAACGATGAGCTCGTTAACCACGCGTTGCACACCTATAAGCGCCACCAAGAGTGACGCCAAGGCCAACTTCGCTCTCGCTGCCTGACAGCTAGCGAAGTAGGCCTTTGTCAGCCCGGGTTCGTCATCGGTCCGGATCCTGGCATCAGCTAGATGACTCACCGTGCGTGCCGGTCGCGGGCGCGTACGGGACATCTCACAGCGACTGGGCCCGTCACACCGACTTGTTCGTGAGATCGGTGGGGTCGAGCAGAGGCACAGCGGACTGCGCTCGGAGAAGCCCTGGACTGGCGTCGTAGGACGCGGGTTCGATTCCCGCCACCTCCACCCCACCACCGAAAGGCCGGGGACCACTGCGGACAGCAGTGGTCCCCGGCCTTCTCGCGTCTGCGACGCCGGTCGCTCAGCTCCTGGCCGCAGCCGTCGAGCTGCGGGCGGCCTCGAGGAACCTCTCGAGCTCACGGCGGACGTCGGGCCCGCACGGCTGGAAGACGATCTCGGTGACACCGGCGTCGGCCAGATCCTGGAGCTTGCCGCGCACCTGCTCGGCCGTTCCGCTGAGCGTGGTCGATTCGAGCAGCGTGGAACCCCCCGCGTCCCAGGCGGCCTGGTCGGCCTCGTTCAGCTCGACGCAGTGACCGGTGTGCACGGCGATGTGCCTCAGCTCGTCGGGCGTCCGGCTCACCACGTCGTTCCAGGCCTGTCCCCCGGCCAGGTCGGCCACCGCTGCCTGGCCGCCGAACTCGTACGCGCCGTGCCAGGCCAGGGCAGTGCCCGGGCCGCCGGCGAGGCGGACGCGCTCGGAGGTCGGGTCCTCCCCCTCGTCGAGCACGGTGCCCCAGGCCAGGTAGGAGACGCGCGAGAACTCCCGGGCGAAGTCGGGGAGCTGCAGGGTCGCGTAGAGCCCGTCGGCCAGCTCCCGGGTGACCTCGGCCCCCTTCGGGCCCAGGGCGCTGATCAGGATCGGCACGTCGATCGGTCGGGCGGGCGCGTGACCGGCCGGGTGCAGCATCTGCATCTTGGCGCCCTCCCACTCGACGACCTCCCCGCGCAGCAGCCCCCGGTAGGCCCGGATGTAGTCGGCCATGAACGACCACCGGATGCCTCGATAGCCCATGGCCCGCCGTCCGGAGAACCCCGTGCCGAACGCCACTTCGACGCGGCCGGGTGCCAGCGCGACCAGGGCCGCTGTCGCGGCGGCGTTCACCATCGGATGCCGCAGCGAGGGCACGAGGACGCCCGGCCCGAGGCCGATGCGGGTGGTGCGCTCCGCGGCGAGAGCCAGTGCCATCCAGACGTCGGGACTGTTCTGCGGGGTGTCGTAGAGCCAGGCCCGCTCGTACCCGAGCTCCTCCGCGAGCGCGATGTTCTCGTGCGAGTCCAGCGCGGTCGGGAAGGCGACGGAGACCTGCATGCACTCCTCCTGGGGGACGGTGGTGTCAGGGAAGGCCGGCGTGCGGCACGTCGACCCGGCAGGAGAGCAGGCGAGCCTCGCGCGCGGCGCTCCGGGCGGTGCGGTCGAAGTCCGGCGCGCTGCAGAGGAACAGGGTTCGACCGTCGGAACCGCCGAGCATGCACGCGAACACGCCGGTGCCGACGGGCAGCTCCTCCAGGACTTCGCCGCCTTCTCGGAGGCGGAGCACCCGGCCGGCGAGCGCGTCGGCGACCCACAGCGCGCCCTCGGCGTCCAGGCCGCACCCGTCCGGCGCGACCGCCAGCTGCCCGAGCGCCGCCTGCAGGTCGCGGTCGGTCGGCAGCGGACCGAACGACGCCCACACCCGCCGGTTGGTCAACGCGCCGTCGGCCCCGATGTCGAAGGCGGTGATCCGGTTGCCGAACGACTCGTCCACCAGCAGGACGCCGTCGTCGGTGATCACGCTGCCGTTCGGGAACCACATGTCGTCGGCCACCTGGCTCACCGCGCCGTCGGGGTCGACGCGCAGCAGGACGGTCGGTGCGACCGGGGCGCCGGCCATCAGGTCGAAGCCGAAGTTGCCGACGAAGGCGCGCCCCTGCTCGTCGACCACCATGTCGTTGGGCTCGCCGGTGACGTGCGCCGACAGGTCGGCGTGTGTCACCAGGGACCCGTCGGCCTCGCGACGGAGCAGCCGACTGTCGTGCTGGGAGACGATCAGCAGCCGACCGTCCGGCAGCCACCCGAGTCCGGACGGCTGGCCCGGCACCTCCGCCTCGACCCGGAGGTCGCCGCCGTCCTCGCGGGCCGAGAGCACCTGGTGGGTGTAGAAGTCCGAGACCCAGATCCGGCCCTCGTGCCAGCGCGGGCACTCCAGGTAGGACAGGCCGTCCAGGACGGTGCTGATCTCCCGCATGGCTCACCTCGCCGCCGTGGTACGCCGGAGCCTAGTCCGCGGTCAAGCGCACACATCGGCGACGACGACGGACAGGTTGTCGTCGCCGCCGCGCGCCGGCGCCCGCTCCAGGAGTGCGTCGACCGCGGCCTGGGGTGTGCGCCCGTCGAGCACCAGGGCGCCGAGCTCGTCGTCCGGCACGTGGTTGAACAGGCCGTCGCTGCACAGCACGAGCCGGTCGCCGGGCGCGATCGAGCGGGACGCCGCGCCGAGGCCATGCCGCGCCGAACTGCCCGCCGCAGCGCGTCGATCAGCCGGGCGTCGTGCAGCTGGCCCGGGGAGTAGTGGGCGAAGGGCACGGTCGAGCGCGCGCCGCCGCGTGTCCCAGGATGGTCGGGTGGCGGAGATGCGCAGCTGGGCGGAGATGCGGGACTGGATCGAGCGGCGGCTGGTCGAGGCGACCGGCGACGACGTCGCGACCTGGTCGGCGCGCGTCCGGGAGGCGGGCCTGGCGAGCGAGCCCGACGTGCGGACGTGGCTCGCGGACCGGGGCATCACCGGCTACCCGCAGATGCTGCTGGTCATGGAGCGGTTCGGGTACCCGGACTTCTTCACGGCCACGGCGGACGAGCTGGTCGACGGCCAGTACGCCGGCAAGCCCGCCCTGCGGCCGGTGTACGACGCCGTGGTCACCGCCGCCCTCGGCGTGGGCGAGGTGCACGTGCAGGCGCGGAAGGGATACGTGTCGCTGGTCAGCCCGCGGCGCACGTTCGCCGTCGTCCAGGCGACGACGCGGACCCGGGTGGACCTGGGGCTGCGGCTGCCCGACCGCGAGCCGGGCGGTCGGCTGCTGCCCGCCCGGAGCGTCGGCAACGGTGCCTGCACGGTGCGGCTCGGCCTCGGCGTCCCGGACGACGTCGACGACGAGGTCGTGGACCTGCTCACCCAGGCGTACGCGGCCAACGTCTGACGGGCCTGGTCGCGCGTGGTCCGGTCAGTCGGGCGCGCTGTCGTCCCGCGGGTGGCAGCGGACGGCGATCGAGGCGCTCGGGCGTGCCACGATCGCCCGGTGACTGCAGCGTCGGACGACGCCAGGATCCGCGACGGCCAGGAGGCCTGTCGCCGCGGGGACGCGCAGACCGCGCGGCAGATCTTCGAGCTGGTCGCACAGGAGCGGGACACCGGCGAGGTCCACGAGGGTCTCGCACAGGCACATCACCTCGGTGCCGACTACGCCGCGGCGATGGCCGCCTACGAGCGGGCGTACCTCTCCTACCGGCGGGACGGCGACCTCCTGGGTGCCGCCCGGGCGGCCCGGTCGCTCGGCTGGCTCCACGGCTCCGTCCACGGGCAGTGGGCGGTGTACGGGGGCTGGGTCGCCCGGGCCCGCACCCTGCTCGAGCAGGCCGGGGAGGACGGTAACGAGCACGGCTGGGTGCTGGTGGCCGAGGCGCAGGGCGGCGGTGACCTGCACGCGCAGGAGCGGCTCTACCTCGAGGCGATCGACGTGGCCCGCCGATGCGGGGACGGCGACCTCGAGTGCGAGGCGCTCGCCTCTCTGGGGATCATGCTGGTCCTCTCCGGGTTCCCCCGCGGGCTGCGGTACCTGGACGAGGCCCTGGCCTCGGTGTGCGCAGGCGAGGTCGGCGACGTCTCCGTGGCGGAGAGCGTCTTCTGCGGGCTGTTCAACGTCTGCGAGCGGACCAACGACGTCGTCCGTGCCGAGCAGTGGTTGCGCGCCGCCGATGACGTCTCCCGGCGCCGCCGGCTCTCCACGATCGGCGGGTACTGCCGGGCGTACTACGGCGGGCTCCTGGTGGCCGCAGGCCGGTGGCCCGAGGCCGAGGACGCCCTCACCGCGGCGCTGCGCAGCTTCCCGGCCGAGCACGAGCAGATCCGGGCGAACGTCCTGTGCCGCCTGGCCGACCTGCGGCTGCGCCAGGGCCGGGCGGAGGAGGCCGGCCAGCTGCTGACCGGGCTCGGGCAGCACGAGAGCGCCGTCCGGCCGCTCGCCGCGCTCCATCTCGCCCGCGGCGAGACGGCTCTGGCCCAGGACCTGCTCGAGCGCTCCCTGACCGCGACGGGCCTCGAGGACGCCACGGAGGGCGCGTTGCTCGCCCTGCTCGTCGACGTGCACCTGGCGGCGGGCGCGGTCGAGGACGCCGCCCGGGTGGCCGATCGACTGTCGGGCCTGGCCGCGCACCAGTCCGGTGATCCGCTCAAGGCCGTCGCGGCCCTGGCGCGGGGCAGGCTGTGCATCGCAACGGGGGCAGGCGACGCCCGGGCCTGCCTGCACGAGGCGCTGACCACGTTCGCGCGGGCGCATCTCCCGGTGGACGCCGCGCAGACCCAGCTGGAGCTGGCCCGGGACGTGGCGTCCACCTGCCCGGAGGTCGCCGTCGCGCACGCGAGCAGCGCGCACGAGGCCTTCTCCCGGGCCGGGGCGCGGCGCGACGCCGACGCCGCGGCCGCCCTTCTCCGTCTCCTCGGCGTGGCGTCCCTGCCCGGTCCGAGGGGTTCGGCGCCGCTGACCCGGCGGGAGGCCGAGGTCCTCGAGCTGCTCGGCCACGGCCTGACCAACGCCGAGATCGCCGACCGGCTGTTCATCAGCGCCAAGACGGTCGAGCACCACGTCGGGCGGATCCTGGCCAAGCTGGGACTGCGCAATCGCGCGCAGGCCGTGGCGCACGCGGTCCGGACGGGCTGACCGCGGACCAGGCCGAAGATGCGGGATTCCCCCGATGCTCGCGGCGCGGGACCGCTCCACCCTCGTCGGTCATGACCACCGACACCGCAGAGATGAACAAGCAGATCGTGACGCGGCTGTACGCCGCGTTCGCCGCCGTCGACCGGGACGGCCTGACGTCGCTCCTCGCGCCGGACTTCCGCGCGCACGGCATGCCGCCCGGCTGCAGCCCTGACGCCGACGGGCTCGTGCAGTCGGCGGTCCTGCTCCACGCCGGGTTGCAGGACTGCCGCAACGAGATCGAGGACCTGATCGCGGAGGGCGACCGGGTCGCGGTCCGCTACACCACCCGCGCCGTCCACGGCGGGACGCTGTTCGGCATCCCGCCCAGCGGGCGCACGGTCACCCTGACCGGCATCGAGGTGTACCGCGTGGTGGACGGCAAGGTCGCGGAGCTGTGGGGAGCGGCCGACACGAGCGGGCTCGTCGCCGCCGAGGAAGGGGAGGACGCCGCCGTCCCGGCCTCCGCGTGACCTGCCGCCCGGCGCGGAGGCCGGGAGAGAGCAGGCGGGCGTCAGGTCGGGTACGGGCCGCGTGGTCGGCGACGCGCCCGAGCAACTGGAAGCCTGCCTCCGACGCGACCACGTCGAGTGATCGGCGTAGCGTTTCTCACCGGGTCCTGGAGGCGAAGCCATGAGGACAGGTGCGGCGCGCGCTTGGGTCGGGAACTTCCACGAGGGCGGGTTCTACGTCGACGACGGCGAGTTCCTGGCGCTGATCGTGCCATTCGTGACCGGCGGGGTGGCCGCGGGCGAACCGGTCGTCATCGGGTACGACGAACGCAAGTGCGACCTGATCCGGCGAGCGCTGCCCCGAACGGACGGGGTCACGTTCATCGGCGACGCGCGCCTGTACGCCTCGCCCGCACGTGCCCTCAAAGCGTGGCGGCGTGAGTTCGACCGGCACCTGTCCGCCGGTGCCGGCCAGATCCGGATCACCGGGGAGGTTCCGCACGAGGGCAACGGCGGCCGCTTCGCGGGCTGGGACCGGTACGAGTCCGCCGTCAACACCGTCTGGCAGGACCACCCCGTCTGGAGCCGCTGCCTGTACGACGCCACCAGCGTGCCGGACGACGTGCGTGACGTCGTGGAACGCACCCACCGTCGCCTGGTCACGCCCGACGGCGGTGCGGCCGACAGCCCCCGCTACCAGGACGTCGACGCGTTCGAGAGCCTGCCCCCGGAGTTCGATCCGCTGCAGTCCACCGCCCCGGCCCTCGAACTGACCGGCGCGTCGCTGAAGGAGACCCGGCGCCGCGTCGCGGACGTCGCCGCGGGCCGGATCGGCCCCGCCGCACTCGACGACCTGCTCTTCGCGCTGGCCGAGGTCGTCGTCAACGCGGAGCTGCACGGACGCCCGCCCACCACGGTCCGGGTCTGGACGGCGACCGACCGGATGGTGGTGTGCGTCCACGACACCGGCGCCGGCCCGGCACACCCCCTCACCGGCCTCATCCCCGCCCCGGAGGGCTCGGCCGGTCCCGGACTCGGGCTGTGGCTGTGCCACCAGCTCGCCGACCTCGACATCGCCCTCATCCCGCACGCCGACGGCTTCACCGTGCGGCTGCGCGCCGGACGGCTGCCCGGTCCGGCGGACCGCACGGTGGACGCGGTCGTCCCCGGCGCCGGCACGTCGTCCGGGGCGCCCCCGCGTACGGGCACGGTGCACGCGGTCGACGGTGACGGCACGTCGTTCTGCGACCTCGTCGACGCGGACCGGCTCCTCCGGATCGACGGTTGGGCGTGGGTCGACGTCCGGCGGGACCTGCGCTGCCCGAAGTGCGAGCTGGTCCTGGCGCCCCACGGTCTGGGGTAGGCCATGGGCCGGGAGATCGACGTGGTGACCGAGACGGTGATCCGCCGTCCCCGCGCCGAGGTCGCGGCCTACGCGAGTGACCCGTCGAACGCCCCGGAGTGGTACGCGAACATCGACTCGGTCGCGTGGCGGACCGCGCCACCGCTCGCCGTGGGCTCGCGGATGGACTTCGTCGCCCGGTTCCTCGGTCGCCGCCTCGCCTACACCTACGAGGTCACCGACCTGGTGCCCGGTGAACGCCTGGTCATGCGGACGGCGCAGGGCCCCTTCCCGATGGAGACCACCTACACCTGGCAGTCGCTGGACCCAACTAGCACCCGGATGACGCTGCGCAACCGCGGCCGGCCGCGAGGCTTCGCCCGCTGGGCGGCGCCGGTCATGGCGACCGCCGTCCGCCGGGCGAACCGGGCCGACCTCGCCCGGCTGCGCACCCTGCTCGACCAGCGCTGATCCGCCCCGTCCGCGATCATGACGGCATGATCACGATCGGGGAGCGGGCCGTTGCCGGTGGCGACGGGTCTCGTTGACCCGGTCATGAGCAGCGACCGGCGCGGCGGGTGGGCCTCGTGGGCGCCCAGCGGCCGCGGCGCCGTCCCGCTGATCGTGCTGCTGGTCACCGTCGCCAACCTGGTCGGCGTCGCCACGGTGATCCTGCTGCTGATCGGCGTCTCCGACGGCAGCGCCGACACCGGCCGCTCGACGGTCCTCTGGACGGCGATCGGCTACACGGCCGTCGCCCTGCCGGCCGGCACCCTGATCGGGATGCGCCGCCAGCGGGTCACCAACGCCTGGCTCATGGCCGGCCGCGCGCCGACCCGCGAGGAGGCCGCGCACGCGCTGCGGCTGCCGGTCGACACCGCACTGGTCGCCGGGCTCGTCTGGCTGGTGGCCGCGGCGCTCGTCGGCGTCGTCTCCGCGGCCGCCTTCCCCGACGCGCGCGTGGGGTTCCGCACCGGCATCGCGACGCTGCTCGGCGGCGTCGTCACCGCGGGCGTCACCTACCTGCTCGTCGCCCGCGCCGCCCGCGCGGTCACCGCCCGCGCGCTGGCCGCGCACCCGCCGGCCGGCCGGCTGACCCTCGGTGTCCGCCCGCGGCTGCTGCTCACCTGGGGGCTGACCAGCGGCGTGCCGCTCCTCGGCCTGGTGCTGCTCGTCCTCGACCCGTCGAACCCCGACGGTCCCGGCCGCGCCGTCGTCGTCTTCCTCTCCGTGGTCGCCCTGCTGGTCGGCGGCCTGGCCACGCTGCTCACGGCGCGCTACGTCGGCCAGCCGCTGCGCGACCTGCGCCGCGCGGTCCAGCGGGTGGGGGAGGGCGACTACGCGGCGAGCGTGGTCGTCGACGACGCCGGCGAGATCGGCCTGCTCCAGGAGGGCGTCAACAGCATGGCCGCGGGCCTGGCGGAGCGGGAGCGGCTGCGCGACCTGTTCGGCCGGCACGTCGGGACGACGGTCGCCCAGCGCGCGCTGGACGCCGGCGTCGAGCTCGGCGGCGAGCTGCGCACGGCCGCGGCACTGTTCGTCGACGTCGTCGGCTCCACCTCGCTGGTCCGCCGCACCGGGCCGGAGCAGATGGTGGGCCTGCTCAACCGCTTCTTCGCCGTGGTCGTCGATGCGGTCGAGGACGAGGGCGGGCTGGTCAACAAGTTCGAGGGCGACGCGGTGCTGTGCGTCTTCGGCGCCCCGGCCGAGCACGCCGACCCGGCCGGCGCGGCGCTGCGCGCGGCCCGCCGGATCTGCGACGCCGTCCGGTCCGCCGGCGAGCTCGACATCGGCGTCGGCGTGGCGTGCGGGCGGGTGTGGGCCGGCCAGGTCGGCGCGGCCAGCCGGCTGGAGTACACGGTGATCGGCGACCCGGTGAACGAGGCCGCCCGGCTCACCGAGCTGGCCAAGGACCACCCGGGACGCGCGGTGGCCAGCGAGCCCACGGTCCGCGCGGCGCCGCCGGAGGAGCGCGCGCACTGGGTCCGCGACGCCGACGTCGTGCTTCGCGGCCGCGGCGAGCCCACCGCGACGTGGGTCCGCCGACTGGACCGAGCGCCACGCCCGGCGGGCCTTGCTGTCAGACGACGGCCGCCGCCGGGCCGTGCGACTTGACCACCACGAGCACGTCCCCGGACTGCAGCGTGCCGATCAGCGGGTCGTCGAAGCGCAACGTCTGGCCGCTGCGGGTCACCGACAGGACGACGTCGCGCAGCTGCCGCGGGCTCAGGCCTACCTCGCTGGAGGCGACCTGGCGCTGGGTGAGGTCCAGCCCGGTGCCCGAGGTGAGCAGGTCCTCGACGACGGCCACCACGCCGGGGGACGCCGTCGACAGGCCCATCAGCCGCCCGGAGGTGGCCGAGGTGGTGATCACCGTGTCGGCGCCGGACTGGCGCAGCAGCTTGGCGTTCTCCTCCTCGCGCACGCTCGTCGTGATCGGCACGCCGGGGTTGAGCTGCCGGACGGTGAGCGTGATCAGCGCCGCCGCGTCGTCCCGGTTGGCCGCGACGATGACGGCCCTCGCCCGCTGCACTGCCGCGCGGGTCAGGACCTCCGTGCGGCTGGCGTCGCCGATGATCCCGGTGAGCCCGGTCGAGGTGGCCTCCTCGACCGCCGCGGGGGCGGGGTCGACCACGACGATCTCCTCCACCGGGGTACCGGTGGCCAGGAGGGAGCGGATCGCGCTGCGCCCCTTCGTGCCGAAACCGCAGACGACGACGTGATGGCGCACGCGGGACCTCCAGCGCCGGATGCGGAACTCCTCCTGCGAGCGCGCGGTCAGCGCCTCCAGGGTCGTCCCGATGAGGATGAGCAGGAACGCGATCCGCAGGGGCGTGATCACCAGGATGTTCACGATGCGGGCGGCCGGCGTGAGCGGGGTGATGTCGCCGTAGCCCGTGGTCGAGAGCGTGACGGTGGCGTAGTAGACGGAGTCGAGGAGCGAGAGCCCCACGTTGTCACCGTCGCGGTAGCCGTCGCGGTCGAGGTAGATGATCAGCACGGTGGCCGCCAGGACCGCGAGCGCGAGCACCACCCGCCGGCCCACCTGGCGCAGCGGCGAATCCTCCACGTGCGCCAACCGCACTCCGGTGTGCGGGTCCTCCATGCCGTCGACCACGGGAGGGACGGTAACCGAGCGCGCGCCAGAACCCGGGATCTCCCACGGCGACGAGGTGGACGACGCCTACGCCGAGGCCGCCGCCCGCTCCCGCGCCGCCAGCTCCCGCTTGAGCACCTTGCCCGCCGCCGAGACCGGGATCGCGTCGATGAACACGACGTCGCGCAGCCGCTTGTAGTGCACGACGCGTTCGTTGACCTGGGCCAGGATCGATTCGGCCGTCAGCGCGGCGCCGGCGTCGTCGGCCCTGCGGACGACGTAGGCGACCGGCAGCTCCCCGGCCTCCTCGTCGGGCCGGCCGACCACCGCGGCGCCGGCCACGCCGGGCAGGGAGAACAGGATCTCCTCCAGCTCGCGCGGGAACACGTTGTAGCCCTTGTAGAGCAGCATGTCCTTGGTGCGGTCGACGATCGACAGGTAGCCGTCCTGGTCGAGGATGCCGACGTCGCCGGAGTGGAACCAGCCGTCGGCGTCGATCGCCTCGGCGGTGGCCTCCGGCCGGTGCGCGTAGCCGCGCATCACCTGCGGGCCGCGGATGCAGACCTCGCCGCGCTCGCCGGGCGGCAGCGGCGCGCCGCCGCCGAGCGGCTGGATGCTGATCTCGGTGTCGAAGATCGGCACGCCGACCGTGCCCGCCTTGCGGGTGCCCGACCGGAACGACGGGTTGCCGGTCGCCATCATCGTGACCTCGGTGAGCCCGTAGCCCTCGCCGATCACGGCGCCCGGCAGCAGCGCCTCGAGCTTCTCGATCAGCGGCACCGGCAGCGGCGCCGCGCCGCTGGAGATGCCACGGACGCTGGACAGATCGGCGTCGAAGATGCCGGGCACCTGCAGCAGCGCCACGAAGACCGGCGGCGCGCCGCCGATGCTGGTCACCCGGTACCTCTGAGCGTCGGCGACGTAGCGCGCGGGGTCGAACCGGTCGTGGATGACCACGGTGGTGCCGGCCAGCACCATGCCGTTGAGGTAGCCGATCGCGCCCATGGCGTGGAACCACGGCGTCAGGTTGATGATCGTCGCCGTCCCGAGGCGGGTGGGGAACTCGTCCTCGCCGCCGATCTGGTCGAGGGTCACGTCGCCCTCGGCGTCCAGGGTGGGCAGCGAGCCCGACGTCCAGCAGGCGGACTGCAGCACGTTGGTGACGACGTTGCGGTGCGGCAGCTCCACGCCCTTGCTGACCCCGGTCGTGCCGCCGGTGTAGGCGAGGTGCGCGAGGGTGTCGGCCACGTCGAGGCCGGCGTCGAGGTGCCGGTCTGTGTCGTCGGCGGCGAGCAGCTCGGCGAGGTCGGTCTCGCCCTCGCCCAGCTCGAGCCGGGCGCCGAAGTCGGTGACGTGCGGGGCGCCGGTGACCACGACCGTCTCGACCTTGGTCGCGGGCACCGCCGCGCGGACCGCCGGCAGCACCTGTTCCCAGGTGACCAGCACCCGCGCCCCGGAGTCGGCGAGCTGGGCGGCGAGCTCGGGCGGGGTCAGCAGCGGGTTGGTGGGGGAGAAGGTGGCCCCGGCCAGCAGCACGCCGTAGTAGACGGCCGGGTACTGCCGGCAGTTGGGCAGGTGGACGGCGACCACGTCACCCGGCCCGACGCCGGAGTCGGCCAGCCAGTTCGCCACCGCGTGCGCGCGCCGGCCGAGCTCGGTGAACGTCAGCGGCACGTCGTGGTGCAGGAACGCCGTCCGGTCGCCCCAGCGCCGTACCGCCGCGCGCAGGATCGAGCCGACCGGCACCTGCGGGTAGTCCAGCGAGCGGGGCAGCCCGGGGGGCCAGCTGGCGGCGGTGTCGGCTGCGGGGTCCGTGGCGGTCATCGGTGTCCTCTCGGTACGGGTCCGTATAAAAACGTTAGCGTGGCTCACGTCACAACCGACAGGACCTGCCACGATGGCGTGGTGAACCGGACAGCACTGGTCCTCGGTGGCGGCGGTATCACCGGCATCGCGTGGGAGATCGGCGTCCTGGCCGGCCTGGCCGAGGCCGGCGTCGACCTCACCACCGCCGACCTGGTCGTCGGCACCTCGGCCGGCTCGGTGGTCGGCGCGCAGGTGACCTGCGGCGGCGCCCCCGACTTCCTCTTCGAGCGGCAGCTCGAGCCGCCGTCGAGCGAGCGCGTGGCGCGGATGACGCGGGCGAACCTGGCGCGCTACGCGTGGGCGATGCTGACCAGCCGCGGCCGCGACGTGGAGTTCCGCCGCCGGGTCGGCGCGCTCGCGATGAAGGCGGAGGCGGCCGGCCTCACGCCCACCGAGCAGGAGCGGCTCGACGTCATCGGCTCCCGGCTGCTGAGCACGGCGTGGCCCGACCGCCGACTGGTGGTGACCGCGGTCGACGCGGCCACCGGCGAGTTCCGCGCGCTCGACCGCGACTCCGGCGTGCCCCTGCTGCAGGCCGTCGCGGCGTCGTGCGCGGTGCCCGGTGTCTACCCGCCGGTGACCATCGACGGCCGACGCTACGTCGACGGCGGCATGCGCTCGGCGGCCAACGCCGACCTCGCGGCCGGCCACGACCGGGTCGTCGTCCTGGCGCCGATCGCGCGCGGCGCCGGCCCGATGGCCAGTGTCGACGCGCAGGTGACCGGGCTGGTGGCGCGGGTCGCCGTCGTCACGCCCGACGAGGCCAGCCGCGCGGCGATCGGCCGCAACGTGCTCGACCCGGCCGCCCGTGCGCCGTCGGCCCGCGCCGGCCGCGCGCAGGCCAAGTCGGTGCTCGACCGCGTCGCCGAGGCCTGGCACGGAGGCTGAGAGCGCAGGAAACCTGCGCTCTCGGCCTCCGTTCAGACGGCGGGGTCGGCGACGAGCGAGCCGGCCTTGTGCTGGGTGCGCAGCTCGGTCTTGAGGATCTTGCCGCTGGGGTTGCGGGGCAGCGGGCCGCCGATCGAGTAGTGCTTCGGGGTCTTGTAGCGGGCCAGCCGCTCGCGGCAGAACTCCGACAGCTCCTCCGGCGTCGGCGGGTCGGCCGGGTCGCGCGGGCTGATCACCGCCAGCGGCGCCTCGCCGTACTTCTCGTCGGGGACGCCGATGAGCGCGACCTCGCCGACCTTGGGGTGCCCGGCCAGGACATCCTCGACCTCGGCGCAGTAGATGTTCTCCCCGCCGGAGATGATCATGTCCTTCTTGCGGTCTACCACGTAGTAGTAGCCGTCCTCGTCCTCGCGCACGAGGTCGCCGGAGTGGAACCAGCCGCCGAAGAACGCCTCGGCCGTCGCCTCCGGCTTGTTCCAGTACTCCTTCATGACCATCGGGCTGCGGTAGACGATCTCGCCCACCTCGCCCCGCGGGACGTCGTTCATCAGCTCGTCGACCACCCGGACCTCGACGTTGAGCATCGGGGTGCCGACCGAGCCGATCTTGCGCACGGAGTCCTCGCCGCGCAGCAGCGTGGTGACCGGGCTGCACTCGGTCTGCCCGAACGCCGTCATCACCTCGGCCTGCGGGAAGGTGTCGATCATCGTGCGCAGCAGCGTGGTCGACGCCGGCGCCGCACCCCACGAGATCCGCGTCAGGCAGGACAGGTCCCGCGAGGCGATGTCCGGGACGGCGACCACGGCGGCCCACATCGCCGGCACCAGGAAGATGCTGTTGATCCGCTCCCGCTCGATGAGGTCCAGCGTGGCCACCGGGTCGAACCCGCCGGAGCGCAGGATCACGTGCGTGCCGCCGAGCAGCAGCGGCGGCAGCCCGCCGGCGAGCCCGGCGATGTGGAACATCGGGGCCCCGGGAGCGCCGACCTTCTCGGTGGTGGGGTCCACGCCGTAGGTGGCCACCTGGCTGAAGACGTGCATCAGCAGGTTGTGGTGGGTGAGCACCGCGCCCTTGGGCCGGCCGGTCGTGCCGGAGGTGTACATGATGAACGCGGGCGCGGACTCGTCGATGATCCGGTCGAGCGGCTCCGCCGACGCGGCCTGCACCGCCGTCTCGTAGTCCTCGCTGCCCGGCCCGGCGTTCCCGCCGCCGATCACCAGCGCCGTGCGCACGTCGGGCACCTGCTCCCGGGCCTTGGCCGCCACCTCGGCCAGCGGGGTGTCGACGACGAGGGCGACGGCGCCGCTGTCGGCCAGCACGTAGGCGATCTCGTCGGCCACGAGGCGGAAGTTGACCGGGACGACGATCGCGCCCAGCCGGACCCCGGCCAGGTAGGCCTCCCAGACCTCCATCCCGTTCAGCGCCAGCACCGCGATCCGGTCGCCGACCCCGACGCCGCGCTCCTCCAGGGCGCGGGCCAGCCGGGTCACCCGCTCGTCCAGTTCCGCGTAGGTGCGGCCGCCGCCGTCGAAGCGCAGCGCGAAGACGTCGGGCGTCTTGCGGGCCCAGCGGGCCAGCTGGTCGCTCATCGTCATGCCGCGGCCCTGCAGCACGGGGATCTGGACGCTCATCGCATCGCTCCTCGGATCGGTGTGATGCGCGCCATGCTCGCCGTGAGGTGACGTGGCAGTCAACCCTGACCGGGATCGGCGTACAGCAGCCGGCGGGCGAGCCGCTTCCAGAGGTCCAGGTGGGGGTCGGTCGCCGCCGGGCGCTCCTCGAAGGCGTAGACCATCGCGACCCCGCGCATGCTGGTGAACAGCAGCTCGCACAGCTCGGCGTACAGCGGGGCGGCGGCGATCTCCGGGCCCCAGATCTCGTCGGCGACCGCCCGGATGGCCGCCCGCAGCCGCCGCTCCTGGGCCTGCAGCGAGCCGCGCAGCTCGCCGTCGGTGCGGGCGGCGACCCACAGCTCCATGGCGGCCCAGAACGGCGGCTCCTGGAACGTCGCCCACATGAGCTCCAGTGCCCGGTCGACCCGCGCGGGGCCCGTCGGCTCGTCGGCCATGAGGGCAGCCGCGCGCTCGCGCAGCTCGGTCAGCCGGGTGGTGGCCAGGTGCTCGGCGGCGGCGACCAGGAGCTCGGCGCGGGAGGGGAAGTGGTGCAGCAGCCGGCCGCGGGACACCCCCGCCCGCGCCTGGACGGCGAGGGTCGAGGCGCCGGCGTACCCCTCCTCGACCAGGCAGCCGACCGCCGCCTCCAGGATCAGCGCCCGGCTGTCCGCGCTGCGCCGGGCCCGCGCGCCGTCGGAGGCGGGGGCGGAGGGCGGCGCGACCACCGCGAGAGCGTAGGACGTCGGACCCCTTCCGGTCACCGTTGACCGTTACCGCGCCGCGGTGCGAGGCTCGCAGACCTCCCCCTGCTCGACGACGAGAGGCGCGCCGTGGACTTCGACGACACCCCCGAGGAGGCCGCGTACCGGGCGCACGTCCGGTCGCTGCTCGAGGAGCACGCGGGCGAGCTGCTGCACGTCGAGCCGGGGCAGGAGGCCCCCGACGCGCGCCGGCACGAGGCGGAGATGCGCCGGACCCAGCGGGTGCTCGCCGAGGCGGGCCTGGTCGGCGTCACCTGGCCGACCGAGCACGGCGGCCAGGGCGGCACCCTCGTGCAGCAGGCGATCGTCGCCCAGGAGCTGGCCCGCGCGCGCATCCCGGCGCTGATCAACCACATCGGCATCGGCATGTGCGGGCCGACGGTCATCGCGCACGGCAGCGAGGACCAGAAGGCCCGCTACCTCGCCCGGCTGCTGCGCGCCGACGACGTCTGGTGCCAGCTGTTCAGCGAGCCGGCGTCCGGCTCCGACCTCGCCGCGCTGCGCACCAGCGCCGTCCGCGACGGCGAGGACTGGGTCGTCAACGGGCAGAAGGTGTGGACGACGCTGGCGCACGTCGCCGACTACGGCATCCTGCTCACCCGCACCGACCCGAGCCGGCCCAAGCACGCCGGGCTGACCATGTTCGTCGTCGACATGCACGCCCCCGGGGTGACCGTGCGGCCGCTGCGGCAGATGGCCGGCGGCGCGGGCTTCAACGAGGTGTTCTTCGACGACGTCCGCATCCCCGACAGCGAGCGGCTCGGGGAGCCCGGTGAGGGCTGGCGGGTCGCGCTGACCACGCTGATGAACGAGCGGGTCGCCATCGGCGGCGCCGGCAGCGACCTCGGCCTGCCGGTCGAGACCTTCGTCGCGCACGCCCGCGACCGGCTGCCCGGGCTCGACCCGGAGCGGCAGCTGCTCGCCCGGCAGGCGGTCGGCCGCGCGGTCGTCGCCGCGCTCGCCACCCGCTACACCGGCTACCGGCGGTTCACCGTGCTCAGCCAGGGCGGCCTCCCCGGGCCGGAGTCCAGCGCCGGCAAGCTCGCCGGCACGGCGGCGGCCAAGCTGGTCGCCGACGCCGGCGTGCGGCTGCTGGGCGACGACGCCGTCTACTGGACCACCGCCGACGGCGACGACACCTGGCAGCGGACCCAGGCCTACCTCCCCGGCCTGGCGATCGCCGGCGGCACCGACCAGGTGCTGCGCAACATCCTCGGCGAGCGCGTGCTCGGGTTGCCGCCGGAACCCCGCTCCGACAAGACGGCGCCGTTCTCCGGGGGTGCGCGATGAACTTCGACCTCGATCAGGACCAGCGCGACGCCGCCGCGGCGGCGCGGGAGTTCTTCGGCGAGCAGGCCTCGGCCGGCGCGGCTCGGCAGGCGCTCGAGGGCGCCGGACCGGTGCGGCCCGGCCGCAAGGCGCTGGCCGACGTCGGCTTCCTCGGCATCACCGTGCCGGAGTCGGCCGGCGGCGCCGGCCGCGGGCTGCTCGATCTCGCCGTCGTCGCCGAGCAGGGCGGCGCCGTCCTGGCCGGTCCCTCGCTGGTGACGGCCGCCCGCGCGGCGGTGCTGCTGGCCGACCACCCCGACCTGGCCGCGCAGCTGGCCGACGGGTCGGCGGCGTTCGCCGTCGTCGACGGCTCCCCGGAGGGCTCCCACCCGTCGATCGACGCCGCCGACGCCACCACGTTCCTCGCGCTGGACGGCCGGGCGCTGGTCGTGGGGGAGGGGGAGGCGACCGCGGGCAGGCCGCTGGACGCCACCCGCGGGCTGGCGTCGGTGCGGCTGACCTCCCGCCGGGTGCTGGTCGAGGACGCCGCCGAGCTGTGGGCCCGGGCGCGGCAGGTCGGCGCCGTCGTCCTGGCCGCGGAGGACCTCGGCGCCGCCGACCGCGCGGTCGCCCTCGGGGTGGCCTACGCCAAGGAGCGGGAGGCGTTCGGCCGGACGATCGGCTCCTACCAGGCGGTCAAGCACATGCTGGTCGACGCGTGGGTCGCCGTGGACCAGCTGCGCTCGCTGGTGTGGTGGGCGGCCTGGGCGGCCGACGCCGCACCCGGCGAGCTGCCGCTGGCCGCGTCCGCGGCGAAGGCGCAGGCGGCGAGCACGCTGGAGCGGGCCGCGGAGACCCTGATCCAGGTGCACGGCGGCATCGGCTTCACCTGGGAGCACGACGCGCACCTGTACTGGCGCCGGGCGAAGGTGGACCGGCTGCTGCTCGGCGACGAGGCCGAGCACCTCGACGCCGTCGCCCGCCTCGCGGTCGCGGGTGCGCTCGCGTGACGGAGTTCGCCCAGATCCGCTACGACGTCGCCGACCGGGTCGCGACGATCACGCTGCACCGGCCGGAGAAGCGCAACGCGTTCACCGGGACGATGGCCGACGAGCTCGTGCAGGCCGCCGCGGCCGCCGACGCCGACGAGTCGGTCCGGGTGGTCCTGGTGACCGGTGCCGGGACGGCGTTCTGCGTCGGCGCCGATCTCTCCGGCGGCCGGGACACCTTCGACGCGAACCGGGTGGCCAACCGGCCGGCCGGGCCGATGAGCGAGACCATCGGCGGCGTCCCCCGCGACCGCGGCGGGGTCGTCTCTCTGGCCTTCGCCGCGCTGCGCAAGCCGGTGATCGCCGCGGTCAACGGCGTCGCGGTCGGCGTCGGGGCGACGATGACGCTGCCGATGGACGTGCGCATCGCCGCCGAGTCCGCGCGGTTCGGCTTCCCGTTCGCCCGCCGAGGCATCATCACCGAGGCCGCGTCCGGCTGGTTCCTACCGCGGGTGGTCGGGATCAGCCAGGCGATGGAGTGGGTGGCCACCGGGCGGGTGTTCGACGCGGCGGAGGCGCTGCGCGGCGGGCTGGTCTCCCGCGTCGTCCGGGACGACGAGCTGCTGCCCACCGCCCGCGCGCTCGCCGCGGAGATCGTCGACAACACGTCCGCGGTCGCGGTCGCCGCGGCCCGCGGGCTGCTGTGGTCGATGCTCGGCGCGCCGTCCCCGTGGGACTCGCACCGGCTGGAGTCGCAGGCGCTCATGCGGCTCGGCGGTGGCCCGGACGCCGCGGAGGGCGTGACCTCGTTCCTCGAGAAGCGCCCGCCGCAGTTCAGCACCCCGCTCGGCGACGGCCCCGACGTCGCCGGCGTCCCCCGCTGGCCCGCCCCGCCGGACGACGTCCCCCCCGACTGAGGGCCGAAGTGGCCACTTTGGCCCTAACCCCCGAGGCCGGCCTCGCGGGCGCGGATCATCGCCTCCGCGCGGTCGGCCACCTGCAGCTTCGCGAAGATCGCCGACACGTAGTTGGCCACCGTCTTCGGCGAGAGCGACAGCGTGCGCGCGATCGACGGGTTCGGCTGGCCGCGGGCGATCAGCTCGAGGATGTCGCGCTCCCGGTCGGTCAGCGCCGGGAACACCTTGGGCGCCGGCCGCGGGGCGGCGAAGAACGCCAGCACCCGCCCCGCGACGGCCTCGCCGAACACCGCCTCGCCCCGCGCGACGGCCCGGATGGCGCCGACCAGCTCCTCCTCGTCGGCGTCCTTGAGCACGTAGCCGCGGGCCCCGGCGCGCAGCGCGAGGAACACCGAGTCCTCGTCCTCGAACAGGGTGAGCACGAGGACCCGCACGGCGGGGTCGGCGGCGACGATCGCGCGGGTGGCCTCGATGCCGCTCATCCCGGGCAGCTGCAGGTCCATGAGCACCAGGTCGGGGGCGAGCTCCCTGGCCCGGGCGACCGCCTCCTCGCCGGAGGCGGCGGTGCCGGCCACCTCGACGTCGGGCACGGTGTCGAGGAGGGCCACCACGCCCTTGCGGAACAGCGGGTGGTCCTCGACCACCAGCACGCGCAGCGCGGTCACGCGGTGCCTCCGGTGCGCGGCAGCCGGGCCCGGACGACGGTGCCGCCGCAGGGGCCGGGCCCGACCGTGCAGACGCCGCCCATCTCCTCCGCCCGCTCGCGCATCGACGCCAGCCCGACGCCGGGGGACCCCGGGGCGAAGCCGGCGCCGTCGTCGGTGACCGTCACGCACACCTCCGCGGGGTCGACGTCCAGCCGCACGGTGCACGTCGCCGCTGCCGCGTGCCGGACGACGTTGGCCAGCGCCTCCTGCACGATCCGGTACACCGCCACCTCGACCGCGGCCGGCAGCGCGGGCAGCTCGGCCGGCGTCTCGACCGCGACGCGCAGGCCGTCGTCCGCCGTCGAGCGCTCGGCCAGCCGCTCCAGCGCCCCGCGCAGGCCCAGCTCGTCGAGGGCGGGCGGGCGCAGCCCGTGCACCAGCCGGCGGATGTCGGCGATCGCCGTCCGCAGCTCCTGCCGCAGCTCGCCGGCCAGCTCCTGCGCCGCGGCCGGGTCCCGGGCGACCAGCGACCGCAGCACCCCGGCCTGCACGGTCAGCCCGGCCAGCTGCGCGCCGAGCCCGTCGTGCAGGTCCCGGCGCAGCCGCCGCCGCTCCTCCTCGCGCGCGCCGACCAGCAGCTCGCGGGAGCGCTGCAGGTCCGCGGTCAGCCGGACGGCGGACACCGCCACCCCGGCCTGCCGGGCCAGGTCGGAGAGCAGCCGGCGGTCGGCGGGGGAGAACCCGCTCTCGCCGCTCCGCGGCGCGAGCAGCAACGCGCCGACCTCGGCGTTGCGGTAGGTCAGGGGCAGCCGGACCGGTTCGGGCACCGGCTCGCCGGCGGCGGCCACCGGGCGGTCGTCGTCCGGGAGCACGATCGCGGCGTACGGCAGCCGCAGCGCCTCGCGGACGGTGGTGACGATCGTGGGCAGGACGGCGTCCGGCGCGAGCGTGCCCTCCAGCCGCTCACCGAGCCGGGACAGCGCGGCGTACGGCTCCGCGCGCGAGCCGTAGAGCAGCCGGCTCACGCCGCGCTGGAGCCGGTCGCGCAGCGGGGCGAACAGGACCGCGACCAGGCCGGTCGCCACCAGCGAGACGACCAGGTCGTCCTGCCGGTGCAGCAGCCCACCCAGCCAGCCGACGACGAGCACGTAGACGGCGACGACGACAGCGGTGAGCCCCGCGTACACCAGCGTCCGGTCGAGCACGACGTCGATGCCGTCGAGCCGGTAGCGCAGCACGGCGACCGCCACCGCGACCGGCAGCGCGATCAGCACCCAGGCGAACGCCACGCCGCTCACCCAGGGCAGCTGGTCCAGCGGGAGCAGCACCACCGGTGCGACGGCGAAGAGGAACCACTTCATCTGCTGCCGTTCCTCGCCGTGCGAGCGCCGCCAGCGCACGACGACCGCCGCGACGCCCTCCACCAGGCCGACCACGAGCAGGGCGCTCAGCACGCCGAAGACCGGCGATTGCTCCACCGGCGGCAGGCCGGCGATGCCGATCGGGTTGTCGATCGGGAAGTCGACCTCGTGCGGGCTGATGGTCTCCGACAGCATCCCGAGCACGGCCGCCGTCCCCACCCCCGCCACGGGCAGGGCGGTCACCAGCCGCCACCGCCGGGAGGGCAACCGGCCGTCGGGGAAGAGCAGCGGGAGGCCGACGACGACGAGGCCGAGGAGGACGAACCAGTACCAGCTCTGCAGCCACGCGCCGAACGTCGCGAGGGCGTCGGCCCGGCCGGTCGTCGTCACGACGTACTCGGCCCAGGCGTCCCCGGCGACCGCGAGCGAGATCAGGACCGCGGTGCCCGACAGCAGCCAGCCGAGCGGGTTGCCCGGCCGGCGCGAGACCAGCAGCGCGCCGAGCACGGCCGACAGGCCGAAGCCGACGAGGATCGGCACCCCCTCGGCCGGGTTCACCCGCTGCGCCGCGTCGACCCGGGCGCGGAGCACCAGGGACGTGACCAGGCCCGCCGCGTAGAGCGGCACGATGGCCCACGCCACCACGCGGAGGAGGGCTCCGGCCCGGGCCACCCGGACCGTCCCCGCCGTGGTGATCTGCTGCGCGCTCACCTCGCCACCCCTCGTCGTCGGCACCATGACCGTCCGCGCCCTGCGCGTCAACGCCGGGGACCGCGGCGGTCCCCGGCGTCGGCGCTCAGGCGGCGGTGGCCGTCGGCACGCCCGTCCGCGAGCCCGCCGGCCGACGGCCCAGCAGCAGCCAGGCCAGGCCCGTGGGGACGGTCACGGCGGCGAAGAACCACGCGTCGTTGTCGGGGTTCAGCGACGTCCCGACGAACCCGATGGCCAGCCCGATCGGGAAGGCGAGGGTGAGCAGCGTGCCCGCGATGCGCCCCAGGACGTCGGGGCACCGGCGCAGGACGGCGATGCCCAGCAGCACGCCGCCGACGATCGACACCAGGTAGCCGACCAGGAAGATCGCGTGGCCGGCGGCCACGGTGCCGCCCCCGGCCGTGATCGACGCGAGTTCGATCCCGTTGCCGAGGCCCATGGCGGCGAAGCCGGCGCCGGCGACGGCCGCGCCCGTGGCGACGAAGCGTCCGCCCTCCGGCGCGATGGCCTGGCGGAGCGGCGGCAACCCGGCGACGAGCAGCAGCGGGGCGATGGCGAGGCAGAGCCACGCGGCCGTCACGGAGGCGACGAAGGAGAGCGTGCCCCGGTCGGCGTTCTCCAGGTCGACGGCGGAGAAGGCGACGGGGACGAGGGTCCAGAGAGCGGCGCCGACGGTCGTGGCCGTCGCTGCGTGCCTCGTGGCTGGAGCGGTCATCGGGGGACTCCTCGGGGGAAGGAACGTGTCCGGCGCCGTGGACGCTGCCGGTCCTCCGCTCCCGGGAGGCAGGGGGCGCGATCCCGGACCGGCCGGGAGATCACTCACCGTTCGTTCCGCCCCCGCCGCCGGGGCAGGAGCGCGCCGTCGACACCGAGATCACGCTGCGGGTCGACGGGGCGGAGTTCCGGTACGAGCCTCGCCCTGCGCTTGATCGCGATGAAGCACCAGCGGTTACGTGGAGAAGGCGCCGGCCTGCGGGTCGAGGTGGCGCAGCAGCGTCTCGCCGATGTCGCGCATCGCGGCGACCTGCTCGGGGGAGAGCTGGTCGAACAGGTGCGTGCGCACGCCCTCGACGTGCACCGGGGCCGCGCCCTCGAGCGCGGCGAACCCCTCGTCGGTGAGGACGGCGAGCAGTCCGCGGCCGTCGTCGGGGCAGACCTGCCGGCGCACCCAACCGCGCTCCTCGAGCCGGGAGACCGCGTGCGAGAGCCGGCTGCGCGAGGACAGGCAGCGGTCGGCCAGCTGGCTCATCCGCAACATCCGGTCCGGGGCCTCGGACAGGGCGACGAGGATCTCGTAGTACGCGTGGGAGATGCCGGTCTCGCGGGTGAGCTCCCGGTCGAGCCGATCCTGCAGCAGCATCGAGCTGAACAGCCACGCCCGCCAGGCGTGCTGCTCGTCCTCGTCGAGCCAGCGCGGCTCGCCCGCGGTCGCCCTGCCCTGTGACGAAGGCAACACCTGCGTACTCATGCCTCCAGGGTACTGGCGGAATAGTCAAGCCTTCAACTACGCTCAAGCCGAGCAGAAGGTCAAGCGCTCAACTATTTCGGAGGCAATCCGCATGACCAGCAGCACCGCCGTCCAGATCCCCGGCTACGTCGTCGGCACCTGGGACATCGACGCGTCGCACTCGACCGTCGGCTTCTCGGTCCGCCACATGATGGTCAGCAAGGTGCGCGGCTACTTCCGCGAGTTCTCCGGTGAGCTCGTCACCGCCGAGAACCCGGAGCAGTCCTCCGTCACCGCCACGATCGACCTCGCCTCGATCGACACCCGCCAGGACCAGCGCGACGCGCACATCCGCTCCGCCGACTTCTTCGACGTCGAGAACCACCCGCAGATGACCTTCCGGTCCACCGCGGTGCGCACCGACGGCGCCGACTGGTTCGTCGACGGCGAGCTGACCCTCAAGGGCAACACCAAGCCGGTGACCCTGGCCCTCGAGCTCAACGGCTTCGGGCCGGACGCCTACGGCGGCACCCGCGCCGGCTTCTCCGCCAAGACCGAGATCAACCGCAACGACTTCGGCGTCGACATCAAGATGCCGATGGACGGCGGCGGCGTCGTCGTCGGTGACAAGGTCACCGTCGAGCTCGAGATCGAGGCCGTGCTCCGCACCGCCTGACACACCCCAGCCTTCGTCCCCGCCTCGCCGTCCGGTGAGGCGGGGACAGCTGTATCCGGGGGGCATGGCAGGAGGCGACCGCCGTGGCCGGCGCCTACCGGGCGTTCGGTCTCAGCGTCGTCGTCCCCCCACCGTGCGCGACGGCCGACCGCGCACAGTCGCCGCACACGGCCCTGCCCGGCGTCGCGGCCAGGGCGCGCATCCGTCCCCGGGGGAACACCCCGCCGCAGCAGCCGCAGCGGCGGAGACCGGGCAGCGCGGCGAAGACCGCCGGAAGCGCGAACACGCCCTCATGGTGGCCGGTCGCCCCGCGGCTGAGCAACGCGCATCGGACGTCGCATGTCCGGCGTTCTCACAGGTCACCGGCACCGAACTCGCAGGCAGGCGGCGGACCGTGATGTCGTGAGATCCGCCGCGCCCTGGCTCGCGACCGCGGCCCGGCTGGTGCTGGGCGGCGTGTTCGTCGTCGCCGGCGCCCTGAAGCTGCCGGACCCGGCGGTCGCCGTCCGCGCGGTGCGCGCCTACCGGCTGCTGCCCGAGGCGCTGGTCGCACCGGTCGCCTTCGGCCTGCCGGTGGTGGAGATCGCGGTCGGGCTCGCGCTGCTGGCCGGCGTCTTCGTCCGGACGGCGGCGATCGCCTCGGCCGTGCTGCTGGCGGTCTTCCTCGTCGGCGTGGGCTCGGCCTGGGCCCGCGGACTGCAGATCGACTGCGGCTGCTTCGGCGGCGGCGGTCAGGTCGCCGCGGCCGGCACCGCCTACCCCGCCGAGGTCCTGCGCGACACCGCGCTGCTGATCGTCGCGCTCGCCCTCGCCCGATGGCCGCGCTCCCGGCTGGCGCTGGGCGGCCGCCCGCTTCCCCAGGAGGAGTTCGCCCGTGCCCGATAGCGCCAAGCGCCGCGCCGCCCGCGCCCGCATCGAGCAGAAGCGCGCCGCCGAGGCCGCTGCCCGCGCCCGCGCGCAGCGCCGGCAGCACGCCGTGATCGGCGGCGTGGTGGCGGCGGTGCTGCTGGTGGTGGCCGTCGTGGTGGTCATCGCCGTCCAGACCTCACGGACGGCGACCGCGGCGAGCGCGGCGGTGCCGGCGAACACGACCGACAGCGGGCAGGTGGTCGTCGTGGGCGCGGCCGACGCCCCGGTGACGATCGACCTCTACGAGGACTTCCAGTGCCCGGTCTGCAAGTCCTTCGAGGACTCCGCCGGCAGCACCCTCGCCTCGCTGGTCGCCGACGGCACGGTGCAGCTGCACTACCACGGCATGGCGTTCCTCGACACGAACGCGAACGACGACTACTCCACGCGCGCGCTGAACGCGGCCGCGGTGGTGGTGAACGCGGCCGGGCCGGACGCCTTCCAGACGTTCCACGACCTCCTCTACACCAACCAGCCGGCCGAGGGTGGTTCCGGGCTGACCGACGACCAGCTGATCGCCTACGCCGAGCAGGCCGGCGCGAGCGGCGAGGCGGTGGAGCAGGCGATCCGCGGGCTGGCCTACGGCGACTGGGTCGACCAGATCACCGACCAGGCGTCGAAGGACGGCGTGACCGGCACGCCGACCGTCTTCGTCGACGGCCACCAGCTCGAGGACCTCACGGCGAGCGGGGTCACCGCGGCGGTGCGGTCCGCGCAGGCGAGCTGACGCTGCGGCCGGACCGATGAGTCCGGCCACGCCGCGTCGTCAGCCCTGCATGGGCCTGACCGTGGGGATGTACTCGTTCGACTGCGCCGATGCCGCCGCGCTGGCCGGCTTCTGGTCCGGCGTGCTCGAGCGCCCGGTCGACGGCGGCGCCACCCGCGACTTCGCGACGATCGGCTTCGAGGGCGACGGGCCGACGTGGATGTTCGTCCACTCGGACGATCCGGGCACCGGTCGCAACCGGCTGATGCTCGACCTCGGCGGCGGCGAGGACTGGCGCGCGCAGGCCGACCGCGTGGAGGCGCTGGGCGCCCGGCGGGTCGCCGAGCACGAGGTCGCCGGGGTCGCGCGCTGGGTGGAGCTCCGCGACCCCGAGGACAACACCTTCCGCATCTTCGCCCCGCGTCCCTCCTGACCGCGGCCGCCGCCGGGGAACCGGGCCGGGGGAGACTGGCGGCATGGCCGACCGCACGCTGACCCGCACCCGCTTCCCGTCGTCGCTGCTCGTGGCGGTGGGACTGGTCGCGGGGTTCGGCGTCGCGCAGGGCACGGGCGTGCGCGCGCTCGGCGGGGCGCTGCTGGCCGCCTGCGGGATCGGCGCGGCCGCGCTGTGGGTGCGCCGCCGCGGCTGGGCCGTCGCGATCGGGCTCGGCGTGCTCTACCTGGCGGCCTTCGTGCTGGCGCACGTGCTCGCCCTGGGGGTCGGGCTGAACTCCTGGCTGGCCGTGGCGTTGGTCACGATCGCCGCCGCCGGGGTGACGTACGTCGTGGCCGACCGGGACGTCGTCCGCTCCTGAGTCCGTACAGTGGGAAGGTCGCCGGGCCGGCGACTGTTGCACGAGATGCCGCGCGCGTGGACGCCGCGGACTCCCCGAACTCCTCTGAGGTGCCTCTCCGCATGCCCACCCGCGACGACCTGCGCAACGTGGCGATCATCGCCCACGTCGACCACGGCAAGACCACCCTGGTCGACGCCCTCCTCCGCCAGGCCGGCGCGCTCGGCCGGGCGAAGGGCGAGGGGACCGACGCCGACACGACGCAGGACCGCGTCATGGACTCGATGGACCTCGAGCGCGAGCGCGGCATCACCATCCTCGCCAAGAACACCGCCATCCGGCTGGCCGACGAGGACGGCAACCCGGTCACGGTGAACATCGTCGACACCCCCGGCCACGCCGACTTCGGCGGCGAGGTCGAGCGCGGCCTGTCGATGGTGGACGGCGTCGTCCTGCTGGTGGACGCCTCCGAGGGCCCGCTGCCGCAGACCCGCTTCGTGCTGCGCAAGGCCCTGGGCCAGCGCAAGCCGGTGATCCTGGTGGTCAACAAGACCGACCGCTCCGACGCGCGCATCGCCGAGGTCGTCGACGAGACCTACGAGCTGTTCATGGAGCTGCTCGAGGACAACGGCCTGGGCGAGGACGCGCTCGAGTTCCCGATCGTGTACTCGAACGGCAAGACCGGCCAGGCCTCGCTGACCCGGCCCGCCGACGGCTCCAGCCCGGACAGCCCCGACCTCGCGCCGCTGGTGAAGACGCTGCTGGACACCATCCCGGCCCCGGTCTACGACGCCGAGGAGCCGCTGCGCGCGCAGGTCACCAACCTCGACGCCTCGCCCTACCTCGGCCGGCTGGCGCTGCTGCGCATCCACTCCGGCACGCTCAAGAACGGCCAGCAGGTCGCCTGGTGCAAGACCGACGGCACCATCTCGCGGGTCAAGATCACCGAGCTGCTGGTCACCGAGGGGCTCACCCGGACGCCGGCCGACAGCGCCGGCCCCGGTGACCTCGTCGCCGTCGCCGGCATCGAGGACATCATGATCGGCGACACCCTCGCCGACCCCGAGGACTCGCGCCCGCTGCCGCCGCTGACCGTCGACGAGCCGTCGATCTCGATCACGATCGGCATCAACACCTCGCCGCTGTCCGGCCGCTCGGGCAAGAAGCTCACCGCCCGGCTGGTCAAGAACCGGCTCGACCAGGAGCTGGTCGGCAACGTGTCGGTGCGAATGCTGCCCACCGAGCGCCCCGACACCTGGGAGATGCAGGGCCGCGGGGAGCTGGCGCTGGCGATCCTCGTCGAGCAGCTGCGCCGCGAGGAGTTCGAGCTCACCGTCGGCCGTCCGCAGGTGGTCACCAAGGAGATCGACGGCAAGCTGCACGAGCCGGTCGAGCGCGTCACCATCGACACCCCGGGCGAGTACGTCGGCACGCTGACCCAGGCGCTGGCCACCCGCCGCGGGCGGATGGAGAACCTGATCCACCACGACACCGGCTGGGCGCGGCTGGAGTACATCGTCCCGTCGCGCGGGCTGATCGGGTTCCGCACCGAGTTCCTCACCGAGACCCGCGGCACCGGCGTCCTGCACCACGTGCTCGAGGGCTACGAGCCGTGGCAGGGCGAGATGCGGGCCCGGCCCACCGGCTCCCTGGTCGCCGACCGCACCGGCGTCGCGACCTCGTACGCGATGTTCTCCCTGCAGGAGCGCGGCTCGCTCATGGTCGCCCCGGGCACCGAGGTCTACGAGGGCATGATCGTCGGCGAGAACTCCCGGCCCGACGACATGGACGTGAACATCACCAAGGAGAAGAAGCTCACCAACATGCGGTCGTCGACCGCTGAGGAGCTCGAGCGCCTGGTGCCGCCGCGGATCCTCAACCTCGAGCAGGCCCTGGAGTTCTGCGCCGAGGACGAGTGCGTCGAGGTCACGCCCGCCACGGTGCGCATCCGCAAGGTGATCCTCGACCAGACCGAGCGCGCCAAGTCCCGCAACCGTAAGCCCAAGGCGTAAGCACCGTCCCCTCGTCGTGCGTCAGGGTCCAGTGGCGGGCTGATCACGGGCGGTGGCGACCGGCCGGACCGGTCCGCCACGCCCGCATCGTCCCGCCACTGACCTGCGGTTCTACCCGCCTACGTTCTGCTCGGACCCGTCTCCCCGCGGGTCGGACGACAGAGCACGAGAGGCGGCGCGAGCGCGCATGGTCATCACCCGAACGGCCCTGGGCAGGAACGGTTTCCGGGGCGGTATCGACGTCCGGGTGAGCCTCCGGCACGACGCCGGGGTCGCGAACGACTCCGCGTTCGACGGCGCCTGGTGGCCCCGTGGGCACGACCTCACGGTCGAGCTGCCCGAGCTGATCGCCGAGCTCGGCCGCCGCGGCGTCCGCGTCGAGCGGTTCACCTACTCGCTCGAGGCGTGGGAGCAGATCCCGCGCAAGATCGCCGTGCTGGGCCGGGTCATCCGCACCGGCGGCTTCCAGAGCATGGACGCGCAGGTGGTCTGCATCAGCTGGGACGGCGGGGCGCGGCGGGCCGACCTGCTCGTCGTCCCGCCGGAGACCGACGTCGTCACCGGCGCCCGGGCGCTGCGGCTGTGCACGCGCCGCGGGCTGCCCCGGTCGCCGCAGATGGTGCTCGCCGCGGCCCGTGCCACCCCGATCCCGCAGGTACCGGAGCTGACGCCCGCGGGCTGAACGGTTCCGCTTCCCGCGAACCGGCTGGACGACGGTCCGCCCGCTCGGCTGGGGTGGGGGCATGCGGCTCCTCGTCCTCGGCGGCACCCACTTCCTCGGCCGGCACGTCGTGACCGCGGCGCTCGAGCGCGGCCACGACGTCGCCACGTTCACCCGCGGGGTGTCCGGCGCGCCGCCCGAGGGGGCCCGGGCGCTGCGCGGCGACCGGAACGACCCGGCCGCGCTGCCCGCCGCGCTCGGCGACTGGCGGCCGGAGCTCGTCGTCGACACCTCGTGCCAGACCCGCGCCGCCGCCGGGAACGCCGCCGCCGCCCTGGCAGACGTGGCCGGCTACGCGTTCGTGAGCAGCCTCAACGCCTACCGGACATGGCCGCCCGGCCCGATCGGCCGCGAGGACGTCGAACCGACCTGGGACACCGACGACGACGAGTACGGGCCGAACAAGGCCGCGGCCGAGCGCATCCTCGGCGCGGCGCTGGGCGAGCGGTTCCTCACCGCGCGCGCCGGGCTGATCGTCGGCCCGCACGACCCGCTCTACCGGCTCGGCTGGTGGCTGGACCGCATCGCCCGCGGGGGGCGCGTCGTCGTCCCCGAGACCCTCGACCAGCCGATGGCCGCGGTCGACGCCCGCGACCTGGCCGGCTGGCTCGTCCTCATGGCCGAGCGCGGGCAGGGCGGCGCGGTGAACGCCACCGGCCCGGCCGGGATGACCACCGTCGGCGGCGTGCTGGAGCTCTGCCGGGAGGTCACCGGCGGCGACGCGGAGTGGGTGCTGGTGCCGGAGGCCGACCTGCTGGCCGCCGGCGTCGAGCCCTGGCAGCACCTGCCGTTCTGGCTGCCCGCTGATGTCGCGGTCACGGCGTGGGACGTCGACACCGCGCGCGCCCGGGAACTCGGCCTGCCCAGCCGGCCGCTGCGCGAGTCGATCGCCGACACCTGGGCGTGGATGCGGCGCAGCGAGCGACCGGCACCGCCGCCGGGTCGCTCGCTGCCCGGCCTGCCGCCGGAGCTGGAGGAGAAGCTGCTCGCCGACCGCTGAGGACGGCGGCGAGCTCAGTCCTGCGGGGCGCTCGGCCGCCCGGCGGTCAGCGGGGCCTCGACCGGCCGCTCCAGCGCGACGTCGTTCTCGGCCGCCGCGTTCAGTTCGGCCTCGGCCGCGATCGCGTCCGCCGACTCCAGCACGCGCTCCGCGCGGAACTGCCGGTAGGAGTGGACGATGGCCGCGGCCCAGACGGCGACCAGGACGGCGTAGACCGCGGCGCGGACCCCGCCCGGCGCGTCCAGCCAGTCGCTGTTCAGCAGCGTGCGCGTGTTGGTCAGCACGATGATCCCGCCGACCAGGGAGCCCAGCAGCCGCGGCGGCAGGTGACGCACCAGCCAGGCCGCGATCGGCGCCGCGACCAGGCCGCCGGCGAGCAGGCCCAGCACCCACACCGGGTCGATGCCTTGCGACCCGAGCGAGAGCAGGAAGCCGAGGCTGGCGGCGAGCGCGACGAGGAACTCGGAGGTGTCGATCGAGCCGATCACCTTGCGCGGCTCCATCCGACCGCTGGCCAGCAGCGCCGGGGTGCCGACCGGGCCCCAGCCACCGCCGCCGGTCGCGTCGATGAAGCCGGCGACCAGGCCGAGCGGGCCCAGGAACCGCTTGCGCACCGGCTTGCCCAGGTTGCGCCGGTCGAGGCCGCGCAGGGTGAACCGGACGAGCAGGTAGACGCCGATGGCCAGCAGGATCAGCGACATCACCGGCGCGGCGACCTCGGTGGAGAGGTGGGAGAGCAGCGTGGCGCCGGCGAACGCGCCGACCGCACCGGGGACGCCGACCTTCGCGACGACCTTCCAGTCGACGTTGCCGAACTTCCAGTGCGACAGCCCCGAGACCAGCGTGGTGCCGATCTCGGCGAGGTGCACGCTGGCCGAGGCGCTCGCCGGGTTGACGGCGAGGGCGAGCAGCAGGGTCGAGGAGGTGGCGCCGTACGCCATGCCGAGGCTGCCGTCGACGAGCTGGGCGCCCAGGCCGACCAGGGCGATGAGGACGAGGGTCTTCACGGGGGCTGGAACTCCGGGGATTCGACGGCGCGGTCGAGCCGTGGACGAGCAACAGGACGAGGGCGCCGGTCAGACGCCGGGGGTCAGGAGCCCGGACAGGTCGCGGTGCAGACACGCAGCAGGTCGACATGGATGCGCCCCACGAGGAGCACCGCCGTCGAAGCCACGCACTATGTCTATCAGGTCGATCGAGAATGACGCACCCCCAGTCCCGGGGAGCGGGATGGGCCGTCAGCCGGGCTCGAGGACGTCGTTGCGGATGGTCAGCCAGGAGATGATCCCCCCGGCCGCGAACAGCGCCGCACAGATCACCATCGCGCTCCGGAACGCGCCGGTGAACGCCTCGGGCCGCGCGTAGTCGGTGCCGGAGAGCCCGACGGCGACCGGCAGCGCGGCCACCGCGAGCAGCTGGGCGGCCCGCGCGACCGCGTTGTTCACACCGCTGGCCACCCCGGCCATCACGTCCGGCGCCGCGGCGAGCACGGTCGCCGTCAGCGGCGCCACCGTCGTCGCCATGCCCAGTCCCTGCAGGACCGAGCCGGGCAGCACCTCGACCCAGTACGGCTGGCCGCCGTCGACCCCGGCCAGCCACAGCGTGCCCGCCGCGGTGATCAACGGGCCCACGGTCATCGGCAGCCGCGGGCCGATCCGTTCGGCGAGCGCCCCCGCCTGCGGCGAGAGGACGGTGATCAGCAGGATCGACGGCAGCATCGCCGCGCCGGCCGCGGTCGCGCCGTAGCCGAGGACCTCCTGCAGCTGCAGCACCAGGAACAGGGAGAAGCCGCCCAGGGCCCCGTAGACGGCGAAGGTGGACGCGTTGGCGCCGGTGAACTGCCGGTCCCGGAACAGCCGTGGCGGCAGCATCGGGTCGGCGATCCGTCGCTCGCGGACGACGAAGGCGATCCCGGTCAGCACGCCGAGGGCGCCGGAGACGATCACGTCCGCCCGGCCCGGGTCCTCACCGGCGGCGATCAGCGCGTAGGTGACCCCGCCGAGCCCGAGCGCTCCGAGCACCGCGCCCAGGACGTCGAAGCGGCCGTGGTGGCGGTCGTCCCGGCTCTCGGGCACGTGCCGCCCCGCGATCGCGATGATCACCACCGCGACGGGGACGTTGACGAGGAAGACCAGCCGCCAGCTGGCGAGATCGACCAGCGCGCCGCCGACGAACGGGCCGACCAGCCCGGCGATCCCGGCCAGCGACGACCACAGCCCGATCGCCTTCCCCCGGTCGCCGTGCCGGAAGGAGGACTGGATCAGCGACAGGCTGCCGGGGGTGAGCAGCGCGCCGCCCACGCCCTGCAGCGCCCGGGCGGCGACGAGCTGCCCCGGCGACTGGGCCAGGCCGCACAGCAGCGAGGCCGCGGCGAACCAGGCGACGCCGAGCAGGAACACCCGGCGCCGGCCGTACCGATCGCCCAGCGCGCCGCCCAGCAGGATCAGCGCTGCCAGGGTCAGCACGTAGCCGGTGATCGTCCACTGCAGGCCGGACAGCGTCGAGCCCAGGTCCCGCCCGATCGAGGGCAGCGCGACCTGCACGGCGGTGCCGTCGAGGAACGCCATCCCCGAGGCGAGCACCGTGACGGCGATGAGCCAGCGGCCGCGCACGGTGCCCAGGGCCACCGGCTGCTCGAGCTGGCTGCCGGTCACCCGCTGATGGTGTCAGCCGAGCAGGGCGCTCGTCAGGAAGTAGACGGCCGCGGCGACGAGACCCGCGGCCGGCAGGGTGACGATCCAGGCGACCACGATGTTGCCGGCCACGCCCCAGCGGACCGCCGAGAGCCGCCGGGTCGAGCCGACGCCCATGATCGACGTGGTCGTGATGTGCGTGGTCGACACCGGGACGGCGAACACCGTCGCGGTCGCCACCATGACCCCGGAGGCCACCGTCTGCGCGGCGAAGCCGCCGGCCGGGGTGAGCTGGATGACCCGCCGGCCCAGCGTCCGCATGATCCGGTAGCCGCCGGCGTAGGTGCCGGCGCTGATCGCCAGCGCCGCGGCGAGGATGACCCACAGCGGCACGGTGAAGTCGCTGATCACGCCCGCGGTGACGAGGGCGAGGGTGATGATGCCCATCGTCTTCTGGGCGTCCTGCAGGCCGTGCCCGAGCGCCATGGTCGTGGAGCTGATGATCTGCGCGTACCGGAAGTTGCGGTTGGCGCGGCTGACGTTGGCTCGCCGGAACGCCCACAGGATCGCCAGCATGAACAGGTAGCCCAGGCCGAAGCCGACCAGCGGCGAGACGACCATCGGCACGATCACCTTGTCGAACACGCCCGCCCACAGCACGCTGTGCGCCGCGGCCAGTGCCGCGCCGACCAGGCCGCCGATCAGCGCGTGCGACGACGACGAGGGCAGCCCGAAGTACCAGGTGATCAGGTTCCAGGTGATCGCGCCGATCACGGCGGCGAAGACGATGTGCAGGCCCTCGCTGCCCGACGGGGTCGAGATGATCCCCTCCCCGACGGTCTTCGCGACCTTGGTCGAGATCATCGCGCCGATCAGGTTGGCGACAGCGGCCAGGGCCAGCGCCGCCTTCGGCGTGAGCGCCTTGGTCGAGACGGCGACGGCGATCGCATTCGCCGCGTCGTGGAAGCCGTTGGTGTAGTCGAACGCCAGCGCCACGACCACGATGACGATGACGGCGAGGAGGAGCCCGTCCATGCGGGGTCAGGACTCCTTGACCGCGATCGTTTCGACCACGTTGGCCACGTGCTCGAACGCGTCGGCGGCCTCCTCGAGCTGGTCGGCCACCTCCTTGAGCTTGAGGATCTCCAGCGCGTCGAACTCGCCGCTGTAGAGCCGGGAGATCAGCCGGCGGTAGAGCTTGTCCGCCTCGTTCTCGATGCGGTTGACCTCGATCCAGTAGTCGGAGAGGTCCTTCATCGTGCGCAGCCGCGGCATGGCCTCGGCCGTGGTCTGGGCCGCGCGCTGCAGCAGCGCCGTCTGCTGGCTCATCTCCGCGGGCAGCGTGCCGAGGCCGGTGAGGATCACCAGGTCGGCGGCAGCCTCCACGAAGTCCATGACGTCGTCGAGGTCGCTGGCCAGGTTGTAGATGTCCTCGCGGTCGAACGGCGTGACGAAGCTGGTGTTCAGCTGCCGGAAGATCGCGTGCGTCGACTGGTCCCCGTTGTGCTCGAGGTCGCGGAGTTCCTTGGCGAGCTCCTCGCGCCGGGCGTGGTCGTGGATGAACTCGGAGAGGACGTTGGTCGCCGCGACGAGGTTCTCCGCCGATGCGGTGAACAGCGGGTAGAAGCTCGAGTCCTTGGGCGACAGGCTGAAGGGCACGCGTGGCTCCGGATCGGTGAAGGGACGGCCGCCGGCGGACGGAGGCCGTCGGGGAGCATAGGTACCCGTCCGAACGGTGAATCATCGGGTGCCCCGGCGTTCACCTGTTGTTCAGGTTCTCGCCCGCCGACGTTCATTCAGCCCTGGGCCGTGTCGCTCCGCTCGGCGAGGGCGTCGACCAGGTCGGCGCGAGCGCGGGCCACGCGGGAGCGGATCGTCCCCACCGGGCAGCCGGCCACCTCGGCCGCCTCCGCGTACGGCAGGCCGAGCAGCTGGGTGAGGACGAACGCCTCGCGCCGGTCGGCGTCCAGCCGGCCCAGCAGGTCGCTGACCACGGCGCCCTCGCCCACGCGGTCGGCGCCGTCGCCACGAGCCAGGGCCTCGAGGTCGGCGTCCTCCCGGACCAGGGCCAGCCGTCGCCGGCGGCGCGCGCGGACGGCGTCGGCGCACACCCGCCGCGCGATCGACAGCAGCCAGGTGCGCAGCGAGGAGCGGCCCTCGAAGCGGTGCAGGGCGCCGAAGGCACGCAGGTAGGTCTCCTGCGTCAGGTCGTCGGCCGACTGCCGGTCGCCGAGCGCCGCGCACAGCCGCCAGACGTCGGACTGGGTGGCCCGGACCAGTGCCGCGGTGGCCACCGGATCGCCGTCGACGGCGTCCGCCGCGAGCCGCTCGAGTTCGTCCACGTCCTCATCTTCGTTGCGGAGAGGCCGAATGGACGGGAACTCCCGCGCTTTGGGGAGCGACCATTCCCACATGCAGTGTCCTGCCTACCGCGAGGCGCTCTCCGCCCGGCTCGACGGAGAGGCCCTCGGCATGCCCGAGCGGGTCCTCGACGACCACCTCGCCGGCTGCCCCCGGTGCGCCGCCTGGGCCGACGACACGGCGGCGGTCACCCGCCGGGCGCGACTGGCACCGGCCCCGCCCGTGCCGGACCTGACCGCGCGCGTGCTCGCCGCGCTGCCGCGCGAGCTGCCGGGCACCGCCGCCGCCGCGCGGGCGAGGCTGGTGGGAACCGCGCTGCGGCTCGCGCTGCTGGCGGTCGGGGTGGCGCAGGCCGGCATCGCCTGGCCCGCGCTCGCCGCGGGATCAGGGGCGATGAGCGCGCCGGTGCACATGGCGCACGAGACCGGCGCCTGGAACCTGGCGCTGGCCGCGGCTTTCCTGGCCGTCGCCGCCGCGCCGCGGCTGGCCGCGGGGGCGCTGCCGTTCCTCGGCACGTTCACGACCCTGCTCACCGTGGTCACGGTGCGCGACCTGGCCGACGGCCACGTGCACGCCGACCGGGCCGTGCTGCACCTGCTGCTCGTCGTCGGGGTGTTGCTCGTGGCGGGCATGGCCTGGCGCGGCCGGCGCCGCCGCACGGCGACGGCGCCCGTCCGGGGCCGGGTGGCGGCATGAGGCGGCGCGCGGCACTGCTGCTCGTCGCCCTGCTCGGCGGGTGGCTGCTCACCGGGATCGTCGTCGCGGGGCCGGCGGCGGCGCACGCGGAACTGGAGTCGACCAGCCCGGAGTCGGGCGCCCGGCTGGACGCTGCCCCCGCCCAGGTGACGCTGACGTTCACCGAGGGCGTCTCGCTGGGCGCCGGCTACGCGCGGGTGCTCGACTCGGGCCAGGCGCGGGTCGACACCGGGGCGCCGTCCGTCGACGGCGATGTCCTCACCATCCCGCTGCGCGCGGACCTGCCCGACGGCGGCTACCTGGTCACCTACCGGGTGATCTCGGCGGACTCCCACCCGGTCGCCGGCGCGTACTCCTTCGTGGTCGGCGAGGGCGAGCTGCTCAGCGCCGGGGCGGGCGACGTCGGCGACGCCGCCGACCCGGGCATCGCCGCTGCCCTGCCGATCGCCCGCTGGCTCGGCTTCGCCGGCCTGGCGCTGGCCGTCGGCATCCCGGTGCTGCTGCTGGTGTGCTGGCCGGCGGGCTGGCGCTCCGAGCGGCTGCGGCGGCTCAGCGAGGCCGGCGCGGTCGCCGTCGCGGTCGGCGCCCTCGCGAGCTTCGCGCTGCAGGGCCCCTACGCCGCCGGGTCGGGGCTCGGGTCGGTGTTCGACCTGTCGCTGCTCGACACCACCGCGGGCACCGGCTACGGCGTCGTCCTCATGGTCCGGACGCTGCTGGCGTTCTACCTGCTCGCCGGGCTGGCCTCGGCCTGGCGCCGCGGGACGCCGCCGTCGGCACGCATGCTCGCGCTCAACGGCGCCGCCGCGGCCGGCCTGGTGATCACCACCGCGGCGGTCGGCCACCCGGTCGCCGGCGCGTGGCCGGGGCTGGCGCTGCCGGTGACCGCGGTGCACGCGGCGGCGATGGCCGTCTGGCTCGGCGGGCTGACCGGGCTGCTGGCCGGCCTGCTGCGGCCCGGCGTGCCGGCCGGCGAGCTCGCGGTGGCGCTGCCGCGGTTCTCCCGGCTGGCGTTCGGCTCGGTGGTCGCGCTGGTCGTCACCGGGATCGTCCAGTCCGTGCGCGAGGTCGGCTCGCCGGCCGCCCTGGTCGGCACGAGGTACGGCTGGCTGCTGGTCGCCAAGTTGCTGCTGGTCGCGGTGATCCTCGCCGCGGCGGGCGTCTCGCGGGTGTGGGTCCAGCAGCACCTGGGCGTGCCTGGGCCCCGCCGCCGGGTGACCGCGCAGGCCTTCGCCGCCGAGTCGACGGTCGAGACCGAGGACCCCGCCGTGGGCCGGCGGGCCAAGGCGCAGGCCCGGGGAGCGGCCGACGACCTGCCGCCGTTCCGGCGATCGGTGCTCGTCGAGCTGCTGCTCGCCCTCGTCGTCCTCGGCGTGACGTCGGTGCTGGTCGGCACGCCGCCGGCCGAGTCCGAGCTGGCCCAGCCGGTCGACGTGACCGTGCCGCTGCAGGGCAGCGGCGGGTCCGAGGGCAGCGTGCAGATCTCGGTCGACCCGGCGAGCACCGGGCCGAACACGCTGCACGTCTACCTCTTCGACGACGCCGGCCAGCTCACCCAGCCGGCGGACATCGGCGTGACGATCACCGAGTCCGAGCAGCAGCTCGGCCCGATCGACGTCCCCCTCCTGCCGGGTGGCCCCGGCCACTACGTCGCGGACGGGATGACCATCCCCGCGGCCGGCTCATGGACGCTCACGGTGACCGTCCGCGTGGACGAGTTCACCGCCCGTACGGCGAGCACCGACTTCACCGTCCGCTGACCCGCGCCATCCCCCACGACAGAGGAGAACTGTGTCCCTGCCCCGCCCGGCCACCCGGCTCGGCATCGTCCTGGCCGCGCTGATCGGCCTGCTCACCCTCGGCAGCGGCGTCGCCTCGGCGCACGTGACGGTGTCCTCGCCGGACGCCGCGGCCGGCGGGTTCGGCAAGGTCGTCTTCCGCGTCCCCAACGAGAGCGACACGGCGAGCACCGTGCGGCTGCGCATCCAGCTGCCCGCGGACACCCCGTTCGCCTTCGTGAGCTACCAGCCGGTGCAGGGGTGGACGGCGACGCTCACCCGGACGCAGCTGGACCCGCCGGTGACGGGGGAGGACGGCGACGAGATCACCGAGGCGGTGTCGGTGGTGGACTTCGCCGCGGACCCGGGGGCGGGCATCGCGCCGGGGCAGTTCCAGGAGTTCGCGCTCTCGCTCGGCCAGTTCCCGGACGTCGACTCGCTGAGCTTCAGCGCGGTGCAGACCTACAGCGACGGCACCGAGTCGGCCTGGATCGAGCCCACCGTCGCCGGCCAGCCCGAGCCGGAGCGCCCGGCGCCGGTGCTGACGCTGGCCGCCACGTCCGACGGGAGCGGCGACACGAGCGCCGCCGCGGACCACACCCACGACGGCGAGACGACGAACGAGCCGGCCGGCCTGGCGCTCTTCCTCGCCCTGCTCGCGCTGTTCGTCGGTGGCGGCGGCGTCGTCCTGGGGTGGCGGGCGGGGCGACGTACCGTGTCCTCGTGACCACCCCTGTCCGCGGCCGGCTGGCCGCCCTGCTCGGGGCGGGGCTGCTGCTGGCCGGCTGCGGCGGGTCCGGCGGCTCCGGGGACACCGCGGTGTCGCAGGCCGGATCGGCGCACGGGCACGGCTCCGCGCCGGCCGAGGTGTCCGGGCCCCGCGGCGCGTACGCGGGCATCGACCTGGACCCGCCCTACCAGCGGCCCACGTTCACCCTGACCGACACGAGCGGCGCGCCGTACGACTTCGCCGGCGCCACGAGCGGCCGGCCGACGCTGCTGTTCTTCGGCTACACCAACTGCCCCGACGTCTGCCCGACGACGATGGCCGACGTCGCCGTGGCGCTGCGGGGCATGGACCCGGCGACGGCGGAGCAGGTCCAGGTGGTCTTCGTGACCACGGACCCGGCGCGGGACACGCCGGCGGTGCTGGGGGAGTACCTGCACCGGTTCGACGCCGACCTGCCGACCTCCTTCGTCGGGCTGACCGGCGATCAGGCGGCGATCGACCAGGCGCAGCTGTCGGCCGGCGTGCCGCTGGCCGAGGAGAACGGCCAGGTGCACTCGTCGCTGCTGCTGCTGTACGGCGCGGACGACGAGGCGCACGTGGCCTTCGACGCCGGCAACACCCCGCGCGACATCGCCGAGGACCTCGCGACGGTGGCCGGCTCGTGAGACGGGTGCTGCTCGTCGTCCTCGCGGCGATCGCGGCGCTGCTCGTGGCCGGTCCCGCGCAGGCGCACGTCGGCGGCGGCGCCGCCGGCAGCGACTTCGACGGGCGGGTGCTCGCGGTGACCCCGGCCATGCCCGGGGTCTCGGTGCGGGTGCTGCAGTTCGGGGACGAGTTCGAGCTGGTGAACACGAGCAACACCGAGGTCCTCGTCCCGGGCTACTCCGACGAGCCGTACCTGCGCATCGGCCCGGACGGCGTCTGGCGCAACGCGCACAGCCCGGCGACCTGGATCAACCTGGACCGCTTCGGGCGGGTCACCCTGCCGGCGGACGCCGACCCCGCCGCCGAGCCGGACTGGCAGCAGGTCTCCACCGAGCCGTCCTACGTGTGGCACGACCACCGCACGCACTGGATGAGCCAGGGCCAGCTGCCGCCGCCGATCGCCGCCGACCCCACGCGCACCCACCGGGTGTTCGAGTGGCAGATCCCCATGCTCTACGGCGGGCAGGAGGTGACGGTGGCCGGGGAGCTGACCTGGAGCCCGCCGCCGTCGCCGTGGGTGGTCTGGCCGGTGTACGCCGTCCTGGCGCTGGCCGGTGCCCTCGCCGGGCTGCTGGCCCGCTCGCCGCGGCCGCTGGGGGCGCTGCTCTCCGTCGGGGCGGTCGCCGCCCTGTGGCACGCGCTGGCGACGCCGGCGCCGCCGGCCTCGCTCGGCTCGCACGCCGGCGCGATCGTCTCGGCGCTGCTACCGGCGGCCATGGTGCTGCTGGTCGCCGGGCTGGGACTGCGGGCGGCGGTGCGCGGGCGCGGCGTGATGACCGGGCTGATGGCCCTGCTGCTCGGCTGGCTGCTGCTGATCGAGGGCCTGCCGGACGTCGACGTGCTGTGGAGCGCGCACGTGCTGTCCAACGGACCGCAGTGGCTGGCGCGGGCGGCGGTCGCGGTGCTCATCGCGCTGGGGGCGGGACTGGTGGTCGGCGGCATCGCGGCCGCGCGGCGGTTCCGCGAGACGGCCCGCCCGGCCGCCCGCGAGGACGCCGTCCTCCCCGCCTGAGTGCTCGGGCCAAAGTGGCCACTTTGGCCCAAGGTGGCGGCATGCGGCTGCACCTCGACACCGACCTCGGCGGGGACCCCGACGACGCCTGCGCACTGACCATGCTGCTCGGCTGGCCGGGCGTGGAGCTCGCCGGCATCACGACGACGATCGACCCCGGCGGACGGCGGGCGGGCTGCGTCGCCGCGCTGCTGGACCTCCTCGGCCGCTCCGACGTCCCGGTGACCGCGGGCGCGGGCATGTCGCTGACCACCCGGGAGCTCGCCGAGCCCAACGAGGCGCTCTTCCCGCCGACCACGCCCCGCCCCGCACCCGCCGGCGCGGCGCTGGACGTGCTCGAGCGGGCGGTGGCCGACGGTGTGCGGATCGCCGCGATCGGGCCGCTGACCAATCTCGCGGCGCTCGAGCTGCTGCGGCCGGGCGCGCTGTCCGCCGCCGATCTCGTGGTGATGGGCGGCTGGGTGGACCCGCCCGCGCCTGGGTTCCCCGCCTGGGGGCCGGAGCGCGACTGGAACGTGCAGTGGGACACCCGGGCCGCCGAGGTCGTCGCCGCTGCCGCGGGCCGGCTCACGCTGGTGCCGCTGCCGGCGACGCTGTCCGCGCCGCTGACCGGGCGCGACCTGCCGCGGCTGCGGGCGCTGGGCCCGGTGGGGGAGCTGCTGGCCCACCAGAGCGAAGCCCGGCGCGACGAGGCCGGCTACGCCGAGCTGGGGCGCGCCCACCCCGGGCTGCCGGACGACCTCGTGAACTTCCACTTCGACCCCGTCGCCTGCGCGGTGGCGGGCGGCTGGGACGGCGTGCGCACCCGCACCGAACGGCTGCACGCCTGGGTCGAGGACGGCGTCCTGCACTGGGGCGCGGACCCGCGGGAGCGCCGCGTCGAGGTGGTCACCGAGGTCGACGGTGCTGCGTTCAGCGCCGCCTGGTTCGCCGCCGTGGAGCGGGCAGTGGGGTCTGACGGTTTCGCACCGTGATGACACCGGTGTGATTCGTGAGACGGTTCACACGGCGTGTCAAGGCGGGACACGCCGCACGGGGGGTCACGAACAGATCACGCGGTGTTTGTATCTGCATCGACCGAATCGGGCCCGGATCCGGGCCGCTTCCCCCGAGACGGGCAGGTGCATGAGCGCGCGGAACGACGACGCCGACCTCCTCGAGCGTTCGGCACGCCATTCCAGGACGCGGTCCTCCGGTCACCGGCGCCGTCCCATGCTGCTGCTCGCCGCGCTGGTCGCGGGCGGGCTGGGCGCCGGGGTCATCAGCTTCCAGGGCACCTCGGAGGCCGCCGCGGAATCGACGTCCGTGCTCGCCGCCCAGGACATGCTGGCGACCAGCGACGAGGACGTCGAGCTCATGCCGATGGCCTCGATCACCGAGGCCGAGGCCCAGGCCCGGCTGGAGGAGGTCGCCGCCTCCCGTGCCGCCCGCGCGGAGGCCGAGGCCGCCGCCCGGGAGGCCGCGCGGCCCAAGGCGGTGCTGCCGGTGAAGGGGGCGCGGCTGACCAGCACGTTCGCCGCCCGCTGGGGCACGTTCCACTACGGGATCGACCTGGCCGCGCCGATGCGCACGCCCGAGTACGCGGCGATGGACGGCGTGGTGCTCAAGGCCGGCGCGGCCAGCGGGTTCGGCCTGGCGGTCTACATCCTCCACGAGAACGGCGACGTCACCGTCTACGGCCACATGGACAAGATCCTGGTCGAGGTCGGGCAGTACGTGCAGGCCGGCGACGAGATCGCGCTGCTGGGCAACCGGGGCCAGTCCACCGGCCCGCACCTGCACTTCGAGGTGCACCAGGGCGGCATCGACGGCAAGCGGATCGACCCGCTCCCGTGGCTGAACGCCCGCGGCGTCGAGGTCTGATCTGGTCCAATCGCGGCCGTGAGGCGGGCGTCGGAGGAGAACAACCGGCGACTCTTGCGGGCGCGCGACGCGATGGACCGGGCGTACGCCGAGCCGCTCGACGTCCCCACGCTGGCGCGGATCGCGCACGTCTCGGAGGCGCACTTCATCCGGCAGTTCCGGGCGGCGTTCGGCGAGACGCCGAACCGCTACCTGCAGCGGCGCCGGGTCGAGCGGGCGATGTGGCTGCTGCGGTCGACGGACAAGAGCGTCACCGACATCTGCATGGACGTCGGGTTCGCCAGCCTGGGCACGTTCAGCCGGGTGTTCCGTGACATCGTCGGCGAGCCGCCGAGTGAGTACCGGCGGCGCGGGCCGCTGCCGCCAGTTCCCTCCTGCTTCGCCATGGCCTGGACCAGACCGAGCAGTTTTGGAGAAGCCCCAGGTCAGTGAGGCCTTCTAGCGTTCTGCGCATGTTGAACTCACTCGGCACCTCGCAGATCTACGTCACCGACCAGGACCAGGCCCTGGACTTCTACGTCGGCAAGCTCGGCATGGAGGTCCGGGAGGACGTCGATCTCGGCTTCATGCGCTGGCTCACCGTGCAGGTCCCCGGCGACGACCGGGGAATCCTCCTCGAGGTCCCCGGCCCGCCGTCGATGAGCCAGGACACCGCCGCCCAGGTCCGCGAACTGCTCAGCAAGGGCTCGACCGGAGGCCACCTCTTCTTCCGCTGCGACGACGCGCACAAGACGTACGCGGAGCTGAAGGAGAAGGGCGTGGAGATCGCGGAAGAGCCGGTCGACCAGCCCTACGGCATCGACTTCGGACTGCGCGACCCGTTCGGCAACCACATCCGCATCGCCCAGATGAAGCAGGGCTGACCGTCACCGGCAGGGGTGGGACGGCGTGACGCGGCGCACCCACCCCTGCCACCGGACCGCCGCCGCGGCCCTGTACAGTTGCCAACGGCTCGGACGCACCAGACCGGGTCGTGCGGGGCTGTGGCGCAGCTGGTAGCGCACCACACTGGCAGTGTGGGGGTCAGGGGTTCGAGTCCCCTCAGCTCCACCCCTCTGATCAGGCCGTTCTTCCTACGGGAGAGCGGCCTGAGTCGTTTCTGGTGCCACCGTGGTGGCCACTGGAGCCATCTCGGTGCCGGCTCAGTGCCACAGCGCTCGTCCCATCCGGTCCGCCGCGTCCCGGCCGAGGGCCGGCATCACGTGGCTGTAGGTGTCCGTGGTCGTCCGCATCTGTGCGTGGCCGAGCACTTCCATGACGACCCGCGGATGGACGCCCTCGGCCAGCAGTAGCGTCGCCGCGGTGTGCCGGCCGTCGTGCAGCCGGACCTCGCGCACGCCTGCCTCGCGCAGGATGGCCTTCCAGGCGCGCCAGTCGGACTTGCGCTCGATCGGCCGGCCGTTGGGCTGGGCGAAGACCAGGTCGTGGTCCTCCCACAGCGGGCCAGCGGCGATGCGCTCCTCGCGCTGGGCGGTCCGGTGGGCGCTCAGCGCCTCGACGAGCGGGGCTGGGAGGGCCAGGGTGCGGCGGCTGCGATCGGCCTTGGGCTCCTCGTACACCAGGCCCCGCCCGCTGACGCGATGGAGGCCGCGCCGGACGGTGAGTGCTCCGTGATCCAGGTCGACGTCGGCCCACCGCAGGGCGAGGGCCTCGGACTGCCGTAGGCCGACGGCGAGCGCGACTGTCCACCGAGCGGCGTTGCGGTGCGTCTGGGCGGCGGCCATCACTTGCCTGGCTTCTTGCTGGCTGAGCGGCAACGCGGTTTGCGGCCGCTTCACGGCCGGCGGATCGACCAGGGTGGCGACGTTGCGCGCGACCCTGCCGCGCTGGGTCGCGACGCGCAGGGCGCGGGACAGCACTCGATGCGCCCGCAGGGTCGAGGCCGGGCTCAGCCCCTTGTCGGCGAGCCCGGCGTAGAGGCGTTCCAGGTGCTCGGGCTGGAGCCGGTCGAGCCGGAGGTGTCCGATCCCCGGCCGAAGGTGCAGCCGCACGGTGCTTCGGTAGCTCTCCAGGGTCCTGGCGCGCACCTTGCGTGCCGCGATGTTGTCGATCCAGTGGTCCAGCCACTCGCCGACCGTGGGTGGCCGGCCGCCTCCACCATGCCGGCGTCCCGCTTGGCCTCGATGGCCCTGACCTTCGTCACCACGTCGGCGCGCCTGGCGCCGGAGACGTGCCGCGGTCGCGTCGGCCGTTCTCCTTCTTGCCCATCGAGACGAAGCCGTGCCACCGACCGTCCTCGTCCTGGTAGATCGAGGACTCGCCGCTGGCACGCTTTCTGTTCGCGGACGTCGCCCGACGCCACGGACCGGAGCTGTCTCGTTCCTCGATGTCCGTCATCGATCGCTCCCTGCGTCGCTTTACTGAAGCGGCATCGAGTGTCGCGGTGTGTTCTGACACCGAAGCCCGGAAATGCACAGGTCACGCTCGGTCCACCGGATCGCGCGGGAGCTCGAACAAGCCGCGTTGGTCCGTGGTAGTTCGCCGAGGTCGGCGCCGTCGGGACGACGCACTCTGCGGGGGAGCGTCGAGCCGGCGGACGTAGTGCTCCAGCTCCGCGCGGGAGATCCGGCAGCTGCGGCCGATGTGGACCGGGTGGATCTCGCCGGCCTTCATGAGCGTGTAGATGGTCGCGCGGCCGACGCGGAGCACCCGTGCGGCTTCCTCGGGCGTCAGCAGGAGCGGGTCGCCGGCAGGCATGCCGCGGACCGGCTGCGAATGGCCCATGTCCTCGTCTCCTGGCCCCACCTTGGTGGACGGTCACTCAGCAGGCGTGGCACCTCATGACGATCCTCACGTATGGACCTTGATGATCACCCGCGAGCTGCCATGCCTGCCCATCGCCCGACCGGCGTGTCGCAGCCATCCGCGCCAGGGCACACCCTGCGGCGCGACCTCGTGACGCCATGCGGCGGTTCAGCGGTGTCGACCTCGGTCCTTGATCACTGCGACGCTCGGTCCGAAACTGCCGATCCAGATCCGGCTGTGCACCTGAATCGCTGTCGTTGCCATTCCGAATCGATCATTCGCCGGGTAGGTGAACAGCGGTTCCACCTCGCTGAGGTCCGGATCGACACGGATGGCTCGTGATGTCACACCGGCACACTGCCCTAGGAGGGCGCAATCCCGTGATTGCTCGGGCGTCGCTTCGGCGCCAGCAGCGAGGATTTGCCCGTGATCGTCGAAGTGGAGGTTGTCGATCTTGAAGTCGACTGGCAGCGTGGTCGTGGGCTCAGGGGTACTCTCACGCGAAATCCTGTAAATGGTCCGGCCTTCGTAGGCGCCGATGTAGAGCCACCTGCCATCCGGCGAGACCTCGATCCCGTTGGGCTGGTCGATGCCCCTGGTTCCCGGGACCTCGGACCAGCCAGTGCCAGGGCGCCACTCCCAGACGTTGTTCGTCGCAAACCCGGTCACCGCGAGGCCACCGTCGGGCAGCCATGCAACAGAGTTGAAATCGACGTCGTGGCCAGCAGGCTCGAGAACACATCCGACCCAGGTGAGTCTTGGTTGGGAACCACGCGCGTCCACGCGGAAGATCTCGATCGAGTCCCGTCCCTTGTGCCGAACGGCGGCCAGCGTGTGGACTCCATTCCTGCCGGGCAGCAGGCCGATGCCATGTGAGTTGTAGGCGTCGGGCTTCTGGGAACATCCGCTGTACGTGTTGTCAGGGGCCGTGCCCGCCGACTCATCGGGGTAGAGCCGCACGCTCCAGCCGTTCCTCTGGTGGAGCGCGGACAGGTAACCGTCGTCGGCGGTGGTCGAGTACGTCGAGGCTATGACCCACGGCGAGCCAGGGATATCGGCCAGGTCCTCGGGGTTGTTCTGCCCACAGATGAACCCGATAGGCCCGTCTGCTTCGCAATCACCATCCGGCGTCCGGTCGGCGCGCCCAACGTCTTCTTCACTAGGCGACACGGCGACTGCGTCCGCAGTTGCCGCTGGGATATTTGCTGCCGCCAGCAGCACTCCTGCCACACTCGCCAGGACCTGCGCAGTTCGTCTTATCACGATCCGTGATTCCCTTCTTCCGGGCGTTGGCTACGGCCTGAAGCCGAATCGCAGTCACCCGTCATCTCTGCGCGTCGCGATCGGTCGGCGGCGGGTGGCGACAGCAACGCCGGGGCGATAAAGGACACTGTATGTATGCACGCGCCCCCTGGCTTGTCAACCCGGGTCTTGCATTCGATGGGTACACGAGGCCGCCTGTACACATCGTGCGTGCAGGTCAGCGCGCTGCAGATCTTCGGGGACCCCTCGAATGCCCAGGCGCACCGACCTGATCATGTCTCTACTCATGAGCAGTTGAGTGGAGGGCATGCACCCTGCGGACCACTCAGCGGCGCGACAACCAGGTCTAAAGTGGTCCCGCTACGTCCAACCCGCCCACAACCTCCGCGTCGACGGAATTGCCCAGGACGAGGTGCTGCTCACCTGGGACGCGAGAACGGGCCCGGACGGCGGCCTCGCGCGGCTGGTCGCCTTGATGGACCGGCACACTGTACGGGCCAGCTAGAGATCGCGTTCGCGAACTGGCCGGTGCGTGGGCCGCTGCAGCAGGAGCCCCCAGACCTCCGGATCGGCGGCGAGCTCGTCGACCAAGGCGGCGGCGGTCGACTGGTCGACCTCGCGGGGCAGCTGACGGTGCCGGTCGGCCATGCCGGCCGCGATGCAGGCCCGGGAGCCTGTTGCGGACGTAGACCTCGCTGGCCGGGTCGTCACCGATGAGCACCGTGAAAAGGCCTGGGCGGTGCCGCCGGCGGAGTCAGCCCGTCCGATCGTGCGGGCTGCGTCGATCTGCGGCTTCGCGACGGCCAGCCACGGGTCGAGCTGCGCCGGGTCGTCCCAGACCTTGTCTATCAGGTACAGGCCGCGGGTCGGCGCGGTCGCGCCGAGCTCCACCAGCACCGGCTTGAGCAGCAGCTCGGGGGCCAGCGCGTGGGTGGGTCCGCCGACCGAGCATCAGCGGGACGGCGACCACGCCGGTCAGGTCGCCGGTGGCGATCTGGTCGAGGAACAGTTTGAGCAGGCCGGTGTACGTTGCCTTGTAGGTAGGACTGGGCGACGACGGCGACCTCGGCGGCCTTCAGTGCGGCGACGGCCTCTGCCACCGCGGGGTCGCCCCACTCGAGCAGGCCGGCTCCGAGCCCGACGACGTGTATGACGCGGTCCGGCGGCGCGCCGGTGAGCCGTTCGACGACAAGGCCGGCGGCGCCGCGCGCGCGGGAGTGCGGCTTGGGGTTGCCGACGACGGCGATCGTGGTCATGCCGACGCCTTCGGAGCCGTTGCCCCTGGGACGGAGGTCGGGCTGTCGACGAGCGAAGCTCCGGCCCGCACTCGAGCAACAGGCGGCGGCCACGCTCCGTAGCCATGCCGAGAAAGAGTATACGAGATCTGTACAGAAGTGACGGTTCCGTCTACTCTTCTGTCCGCTCGCCTCACCCTTGTCGTCGGAGGAACACAGATGCGTCGTACCGGTAAGCTTCGAGGTCGCGGCATCGCGGTCGTTGGGGTCGCTGCGCTGCTCACCGCGGCCTGCGGTGACGACGGAGGTGGCGGTTCCGGCGCGGATCTGTCGGGGTCTCCCGTCGTCCTCGGCGTACTGGCCAACGCGTCCGGCCCCATCGTCCAGGGGGATCCGGAGGCTCTCGAAGTGCTCGAGGCCTGGGCAGACTGGACGAACGACAACGGAGGCATCAGCGGTCACCCGGTGGAACTCCGGGTCGAGGACACGCGCGGGGACCCGGCGACGGCCGTCGCCGGCGCCGAGGGGCTCGTCGCGGACCCGTCCGTCGTCGGGGTGGTGCACCTCAGTGTGATCACCGAGGGCGCGGTGGGGGACGTGTTCGCCGAGTCCGACCTCGCCGTGGTCGGCGGGTACGGCTACAACCCCACGGTCTGGGGAGCCCTTCCGAACTGGAACATGCTCACGACGTCGTTCCCCCACGCGGTCAACCTGCAGGTCGCCGCCGCCGTGAATGTCGGGGCCCAGTCGGTCGCGGCGGTGGCGTGCGCGGAGGACCCCTCCTGTCTCGCGGCGGCCCCGGTGTTCGAGGCGGCCACCGAGGACCTCGGGGTGGACTACACCGGCGCCCTTCAGGTGGCCTCCACGGCGCCGAACTACACGGCCGAGTGCCTGGAGATCATTGACCGCGGCACCGAGTACCTTCAGGTCTCCTTGCAGGCGACATCGGGGGCCAAACTCGCCGGCGACTGCATCAGGCAGGGATACGAGGGCTGGTTCGGCGCGTCCAACTCGACCCTCGGGCCTGAGCTGTACGAGGTGCCCGACATCCGGATGGCGGGCGGAATCAACGCGTTTCCGTGGTGGATCGACTCCGAGCCGGTTCAGGAATACCGCGACGCGATGGACGAGTACGGCGTCGAGGAGAGCTCCTGGGAGCGCCCCTACTCCACTGGCGCGTGGGCTGCCGGCGAGCTGTTCAAGAAGGCTCTCTCGGGCATCGGAGAGGACGAGAACGTCACCCGCCAGACCGTCGCCAACGCCTACGCCGCCCTTTCGGATGAGACTCTCGACGGGCTGCTTCCTCAGCCCGTGTCCTTCTCGCCCGGCGAGCCGTCACCGACGATCAGCTGCTACTGGCTCTACCAGTTCGAGGACGGCGAGTTTGACCCGGATGTGGGGGATCCGGTCTGCGAGGAACCCGCCGGCTGATGACGCTGGGGGGACGGGCGGTCTCGCCCGTCCCCCCAGCGTCGATGGCTCATCGTCCGGGCGGTCGTGCGTCGCGCGTACCGCATGAGACGTGTCTCGATCCGCTGCCACGCGCACCGGCCGAAGAACCGATGGTCGCTGTGCGAACCCTGTCGTCGCTGCCGTGCTCGCCGCATGCGGTAGCGGTCGGCCATCTGGGCGACGGGAGCCGGCCAAGGCCGTCGGGGGCGCCTGGTGGGCCACCCCGCGCTCGTTCCGGCTCGCCAAAGCACTTGACCATAGAGTGCCGTTTAGTACACTCTTTTCGAGACTGTCGCAGGCGCACCGCAAGGAGACTCGGCCGATCCGCGCCGAGCCCTTCTTCAACGGCACCGGCCAGGCGTAGATGTGCCGGACAAGGACGGGACTTCCATGAGCCACCTCTTGCCCTTCATCGTCAGCGGCATCGCAGCTGGCGCGATCTACGGCCTCGCCGGTACCGGCCTGGTCCTCACGTACAAGACATCAGGGCTGTTCAACTTCGGACACGGCGCCCTCGCCACGCTCGCCGCTTATGTCTTCTACGGGCTGCAGGAGGAGCTGGAGCTCGAGTGGGGCTGGGCATTCTTCATCGCCGTCGTGGTGCTCGGCCCATTGATGGGTCTGGTCATGGAGAGGATCGCCGCCCGGTTGGCGCCTCAGCGCATCGCGCTGCAGATCGTCGCGACCGTGGGACTCATCCTCGCCGTTCAGGGTCTCGCCTCGATCGTCTACGGACCCAATCCCATCCGAGTGCCTCAGTACCTGCCGTACGGCACTGAGACCTTCACCCTGGGCGGCGTCGTCATCGGCGGGGACCAGGTGATCATCACCGCCGTCGCGGTGATCGCGGTCGCCGCCCTCTACGCGCTCTTCCGCTTCTCCCGCACCGGTGTGGCCATGCGAGGCGTCGTGGACGACCCGGACCTGCTCGCCATGCGCGGGACCGACCCGCAGCGCGTCCGTCGGGTCGCGTGGATCATCGGGTCGACCTTCGCGGCGCTCTCCGGGGTGCTGGTGATCCCGATCATCGGGCTCGACGCCATCGGCCTGACCTTTCTCGTCGTCCAGGCCTTCGGCGCTGCCGCGATCGGTGCGTTCTCCAGCGTTCCCCTGACCTTCCTCGGCGGGATTCTCATCGGGGTCGCCGCCGACATGTCGAAGAACTTCGTCCTCGACATCCCGTGGCTGACGGGCCTTCCGTCGGCCCTGCCCTTCCTCGTCCTGTTCACGGTGCTGCTGGTCCTGCCCAAGTCCAAGTTGGCAGGGCCTGGACGGGCGGAGGTGCGCCCGCCGCTGCAGTACCGTGCGCCGACGCGTCTGCGGGTGGGTCTCGGCATCCTCCTGCTGGTGCCTGCTCTGTTCGTGCCGCAGATGGTCGGGGGCAAGCTCTCCTTCTGGATCGTCGCTCTGGTGACCGCGATCCTCCTGCTGTCGCTCGGTCTCCTGGTCCGTACCTCGGGTCAGGTCTCGCTGTGTCACGCCGCGTTCGCGGCCATCGGCGCTGTCGCCTTCTCCCAGTTCCACGTCGACCTCGGCCTGCCCTGGCTCGCGGCAGCCGTGCTCGGCGCGCTGGTCGCCGTGCCGGTCGGCGCACTGATCGCCCTACCGGCGATCCGGCTCTCCGGCCTGTTTCTCGCGCTGGCCACGTTCGGATTCGGCATCCTCGTCCAGCAGCTGTTCTACAGACAGCCCTGGATGTTCACCACGGTCGCAGAGGGCCGCCGCATGCCTCGGCCGGAGTGGGCGCCGACTGCTCAGGACTTCTACTACGTGGTCCTCGGCGCCCTCGTGGTCGTTTCGGTCCTGCTCGTCGTCATCCAGCGCAGCCGCCTCGGCCGCATGTTGCAGGGCATGTCCGGCTCTCCGACCGCAGTCACGTCGCTGGGCCTGAGCACCCAGCTCAGCAAACTCATCGTCTTCTGCGCGTCCGCTTTCATCGCCGGCTTTGCCGGCGTCCTTCTAGGGGTCTCCCGAGGCTTCGCCGTCGGTGCCGACGCCGCCTTCCAGCCCTTCTACTCGCTGCTCCTGCTGGCGATGCTCGCCCTTGCTCCGTTCGCCGAGCCGTGGTACGCGCTGGTGGCGGTGTCGAGCGTGCTGCCGGGCTACATCCCCGGTGGGGACACGGTTCACGTGATCAACACGATCTTCGGCGTCTTCGCGGTGCTCGTGGGCATGGAGGGCGGCACGCCTCCGATGCCGCGCCGGCTCCGCGAGCTGCTGGATCGGGCAGGTGGGCGGCGCAGCGTGCCCGCGGCAGCCGTGGCACCGGCGAGCACGGCGCCCGAGGAGCTCGCGCCGGAGGAATCGGAGCCCATCCGGCTGTCGGCGGACCGAACCGGTCTGGCCGTGCGTGACCTGCGGGTGACATTCGGGGGCATCCACGCTGTGGAGGACCTGACCTTCGAGGCGCCGACGGGCCGCATCACCGGTTTGATCGGACCCAACGGCGCGGGCAAGACGACGACCTTCAACGCCTGCAGCGGGCTGAACCGCCGCTTCGAGGGAACGGTCAGCCTGCACGGCCGGGACGTCACGACGGCCCCGCCGGCTGCCCGAGGACGCCTCGGTCTCGGGCGGACCTTCCAGCGTATGGAGCTGTGCGAGACGCTCACTGTTGAGGACAACGTGCTCCTGGGGCACGAGGCGTCTCAGGCCGGCGCCAACGTCATCAGTCAGTTCGCTGCTCGACCCGCCGAGTGGCGCGAGGCCCGCCGCAGCGCGGCGGACGCCATGGAGCTGTGCGGCATCGCCCACTTGGCGCAGGAGCAGGTCGGTGCCCTGTCCACGGGCCAACGGCGTCTCGTTGAGCTGGCCCGGTGCCTCGCCGGTCCTTTCGACGTCCTGCTGCTCGACGAGCCGTCATCAGGTCTGGACCAGGAGGAGAGCGCGCGACTCGGCCAGATCCTCGAGCGAGTGGTCGCCTCGCGCGGCATCGGCGTCCTGCTGGTGGAGCACGACATGGGGCTCGTCATGGAGATCTGCAGCTACTTGTACGTCCTGGACTTCGGACGTCTGATCTTCGAGGGCACGCCGGCGGAGGTCGCGTCGAGTCACGTCGTCCAAGCCGCCTACCTGGGTGAGGTCGACGCGGAACTCGAGATGGCCGCGGAAGCCACGGTGAGCCACAGCCCCGCGGGAGGTGTCTCGTGACGACCGGCGCGGCCCCGGACCGGCCGCTGACTGCACATGCTTTCGGCCAGGGGGAGGCGTCGGACGTTATGCGCGCGAAGGCTGTGATGGGCGAGGCCCATGCGGCACACGGCGACCATGGCACGAGGGCTGCCGCCCTCTACGTCGAGCGGCTGTCCGCCGGTTACGGGAGCACGCGGGTGCTGTGGGACGTCTCCCTGACCGTGCCTGCAGGGACGGCGGTGGCCCTGCTGGGACCGAACGGCGCCGGCAAGTCGACCCTGCTGCGCACCGTGTCGGGGTTCCTGCCGGCGACCAGTGGCACGGTGCGGATGCAGGGCAGGGACATCACCAAGGTGAAGGCCCATCGCAGGGCGGCCGATGGGCTCTGCCTGGTGCCCGAGGGGCGTGGAGTCTTTCGCGGACTCACGGTGAAGGAGAACCTGCTCCTCCAGTCGCATCGAGGGGCCGAGGACGAGGCGGTTGATCGCGCCCGCACGGCCTTTCCCATCCTGGGCCAGCGACTCGATCAGATCGTGGGGACGATGAGCGGTGGTCAGCAGCAGATGCTGGCCATGGCGGCCGCGTATGTGCGGCGCCCGTCCCTCGTCTTGGTGGACGAGGCCTCCCTCGGCCTCGCGCCGATCGTCGTCGACGAGATCTTCGCGTTCCTGCGCCAACTGGTCGAGGAAGGATCGTCCCTGCTACTGGTCGACCAGTTCGTCTCGCGCGCACTGGCCCTGGCGGACACGGCCTACGTCCTCCGTCGCGGCCGGGTCGTGCACAGCGGACCGGCCGCCGCACTGGCCGACACCGATCTCTTCCAGACGTACATGGGTCGCGACGAACAGTGAGCCCTCCCGAACCGGCCGACGGTGAGTGCGCTTGCGCACTGGCCCCGTTTCCGTCGGCGTGGGCTGACGGATGGTTGTGCAGCTCGAGCAGCTCCGCTTCGTCGACGCTGCCTCCGTAGGACCGCGGACACCTGCGCAAACGACCGTGAGCCCTGTCGCCCGCTACGGAAGGTCACCGATGCCCCAGCCAGTCCCCGCCACGGCAGTCCCGACGACCCTCGACATCCCTACGGGAGATGTCGTGCTGAGGGCCGACGCCTACGGCGACCCGGCGAATGCACCGGTGGTCCTGCTCCACGGCGGCGGGCAGACCCGCCACTCGTGGGGGAGGAGTGCCGCGGCGCTGGCGGGCTCGGGCCTGTATGCGCTCGCCGTGGATCTCCGGGGCCACGGTGAGAGCGACTGGTCGCCCGATGGCGTTTACGGGCTCGATCGATTCGCCGGCGACATCACCGGGATCGTCGAGTACGTCGGCCGACCGCCGGTGTTGATCGGTGCCTCGCTGGGTGGCAATGCCTCGCTCGCCGCGCTCGGCCAGCTGCCTCGCCTCGCCTCGGCACTGGTGTTGGTGGACGTCTCTCCCTTCCTCCAGCCCTCGGGAACGGGCCGGATCCGCCACTTCATGAGTGCCCACGCCAAGGGCGGTTTCGGCTCGCTGGAGGAGGTGGCCGATGCGGTGGCCGCGTATCTGCCGCACCGGCCGCGGCCGACCAATCTCGATGGTCTTCGCAAGAACCTCCGCAGGGTCGGCGACCGGTGGTTCTGGCACTGGGACCCGGCCTTCCTCAGCTCGCCGTCCGACCAAGCGGTGCAACGCGACCCGCTCATCGACCCGGCCCGCCTCGGGGCGGCCGCCGCGACGCTGCGCGTGCCCACCCTCCTCGTGCGGGGCGGGGAATCCGACGTGCTGAGCGTCCAGGACGCCGTTCGATTCCTCGATCTGGTACCGCACGCCGAGATTGCGACCGTGGCCCACGCCGGTCACATGGTCGCGGGCGACGACAACGCGGTCTTCGGGGACGCGCTCCAGGACTTCCTGGACCGCCGGATCCGCCCTCGACTGGCGCTCTTGGCATCGATGTCCTGACGGCCGACAGCCGCCAACCACCGGGAGGCGGCTCGCACAGGTCACTCGTGCGGCATCCTGGGCTGATCGGCAGGCCGTCGCCCGGAGGTGGCCCGCCTTCGAGCTCCCCGGCTCCGACGCGCCATCCGTTGGGGACTGCTCCTGGTCGACCAGCCGCTCGCACAGGGCGGCCGAATCGCAGCCGCCCGGTGCTGGGACGACGGCGAGCGCATCCGACTGGCCGGGCGGGCGGGATGTTCCGGGACCACGGCTCTGCCCGCGGTCGACGAGACGTACGCGCCGCACGACGCGATCGCCGAGATCCTGCGTGATGTCCACCTGGGGTATGGGACCCCGTTCGAAACGCTCACCGACTACCGCACCGCGGCGACCGCCGCCCCTGACCGACCCGAGGACCTGTCCGAGATTCTTCACACAGCGCAGCCCAATGCGGCCGCGGCGTCGGAGGCCGTGCGGACAGCGGGTCGTCAGAGGTCGAGTACCAGCTTGGGGCAGGCCGCCCGGGAGACGCAGATGAACATCGTGTCGTTGGCCGTCTGCTCCGCCGGGGTCAACAGGGAGTCGCGGTGGTCGACCTCGCCCTGCAACACCGGCGTTTCGCAGGTGCCGCACGTCCCCTCCGCACACGAGGAGAACACCTCGATCCCGGCCTCCTCGACGACGTCGAGGATCGACTTGTCCGGGGGCACGGTCAAGGTCAGGCCGCTCGTGGCCAGCTCGACCTCGAAGGAGTCGGCGAGCACCGGCTCGCCCTGCTCCTTGGGGCTGAACCGCTCCACGTGCAGGCTGCCCTCGGGCCAGGCGCCGCAGTGCTGCTCGACGGCGTTGAGCAGCGGCTCGGGGCCGCAGGAGTAGACCAGCGTATCCGGCCGAGGGGTGCCGAGGATCTTTGGAAGGTCGATCAGCCCGACCTCGTCCTGCGGGTGCAGGGTGACCCGGTTTCCGGTCGCGTCCTCGAGCGCCTCGAGGAAGGCCATGGAGCGGCGGCTGCGCCCGCCGTAGTGCAGCTCCCAGTCCGCGCCTGCGGCCTCGGCGGCGGCGAGCATCGGCAGGATCGGTGTGATGCCGATGCCGCCGGCGATGAACAGGTAACTCGGGGATGCGACCAGCTCGAAGTTGTTGCGCGGGCCGCGGACGGCGACCTCGCTGCCCTCGGACAGCGCCTCGTGCACGTGTTCGGATCCGCCGCGGCTCGTCGGCTCCCGCAGCACGGCGACCCGCCACACCGACCGGTCATTCGGGTCGCCGCACAGCGAGTACTGGCGCACCAGGCCGTCGCGCAGCTTGAGGTCGATGTGCGCGCCCGGTGCCCAGGCGGGAAGTTCGGCCCCCGAGAGGTCGCGCAGGTCGAGGACGACGACACCCTCGGCGCCCGTCGTCCGAGTGGCCACCTGCAGGTGCAGGTCCACCTCGTCGTGTGCGGTGTGCACGGGAGTCTCCGTTCTGGCTCCGGGCCTCAGATTCAAGGGCTGCCACGCAGGCGGCCACAAGGGGAATGTCTCGGAGTTGCGACGCCTCGAAGCGACAGCAGTGCCGTGATGGACAAGACGGTCCCGATCGGGCCACGGCGACGCTTGTGAGGGGAGCTGGCGGCTCGTCCGCGCAGTCAGGGAGCCGGCCGATCAGTCGGACGCGGACCGGAGGCCGGAGAGGACGTCGCGGCGGAGCAGCTTGCCGGTGGGTGTGCGCGGGAGCTCGTGCCAGCACAGGATCCGGTCCGGTGTCTTGGAGCTGCGCAGCGTGCCGCGCACGGTCTCCCGCAGTTCCCCAAGGACGGCATCGTCGAGCTCGATTCCCGGCCGGGGGACGACGACGGCCTCGATGCGCTGTCCCCACTCCTCGTCCGGTACCCCCACGACGACGGCGTCGGCGACGTCCGGGTGGCGCAGCAGGACGTCCTCGATCTCGGCGGGGGCGATGTTCTCGGCGCCGCGGATGATCGTGTCGTCGACCCGGCCTTCGATGAACAGGTAACCGTCGGCGTCGAGCCGGCCTTGGTCCCGGGTGCAGAACCAGCCTTGCTCGTCGATCGAGGAGCCCTTCCCGGCGTACTCCGTGGAGACCTGCTCGCCACGCACCCAGACAATCCCGGGGGAGCCGTCGGGGACCGGTTGTCCGTCAGGGTCGCGCACCTCGATCTCGATGCCGGGCACCGCGCGGCCGGCCGAGGACAAGCGGGCCCGGACGGCCTCGTCGTCCGAGGTCTGGGCCGCGCGGTGCTCGTCGGGGCCCAGAACGGTGATGGTGGAGGAGGTCTCGGTCAGCCCGTAGGCGTTGACGAAGCTGACATGTGGCCACTCGGCGAGGGCCTGCTCGATGATCCGGCGCGGCATCGCGGCGCCGCCGTAGGCCAGCGCCTTCAGCGAGGGGACCGACCGATCGAGATCGGGTTCGTCCATGATCCGGGCCAGCATGGTCGGCACGACCATCGCGTTGGTGATCTCCTGCTCCCGCACGGTGCGCACCCACTCCTGCGGTGTGAACGCGTCCAGCACGATCACCCGGCGGCCCGCGTACAGGTTCGTGAGGGCGTTGGACACCGCCGCGATGTGGTAGGGCGGCACGCTCATCAGGGCGGCATCGCTCTCGTCCGCGCTGGCGAACTCGACGGTACCGAGCACGTAGGAGACCAGGTTGGAGTGGCGTAGGACGACGCCCTTCGGAGCCGATGTGGTGCCCGAGGTGTAGATGATCACGGCGGCCGAGGTGGGGTCCACGAAGGCTTCTTCCGCTGCGGGCTCGGCCACGGCGGCCGCCGCGGCCGCGGCGAGGAAGTCGTCGGGGGAGCGTGGGCTCAGGCCGGCCTGCTCGAGGAGGGCCGTCTGGCCGGTGTCGGCCACCACCAGGGCCCTGGGGTGGTTCCGCAGGAGCGCCTCGAGCTGCTCGGCGCCGAGCCGGTAGTTGACCGGCACGAGCGGCACCCCCGCTCGGGCGGCCGAGAACAGCGCGACCGGGAACGCCGGGCCGCTGACCGCGAGGTAGACCAGTGCGTCGGCGTCGGCCTCCGCGATCAGGGCGGCCCCGCCCATGGACAGCTCCCGCAGCCGTGTCGCGGATAGCCCCTCCTCGCGCGAGCCCACGAGAATCCGGTCGCCGAGGGCGTCGGAGACCATGTCCAGCAGCATCGTGACGTTCATGGGTGCACTCCGGTCGATGGGGGAGGGGGACTGGGACGTTCCCTGGCGTCGTGGCACGGATGAGCCACGGGGACGGAGAGGACGCTCAGCTGTGGACTCGATGCGCCCGGGGGCCCCTCGCCGGCGTCGACGCCGGGGAGGGGCCCCGCCCGCGGGACGTCAGGATCCGTAGGACATGATCGGCCCCTCGCCCATGCCGATTCCGACGCTCTTGAACTGCAAGAACTCCTCGTAGCCGGCCTTGCCGCCTTCCTTGCCCTGACCGCTGAGGCCACGGCCGCCGAAGGGGCGGTTGATCATCAGGTTGCCGGCCCCGTTGACGTGGATGTCGCCCGCGTCGAGCTGTTCGGCCACCCGGAGCGCCCGGCTGACGTCGTTCGTACGCAGGTACGCCGCGAGTCCGTACTGGGTGGAGTTGGCGATCTCGATCGCCTCAGCCTCGTCCTTGAACGGGGTGATCGCGAGGACGGGACCGAAGACCTCCTTCTGCGCCAGTTCGGACTGGGGATCGACGTCGGCGAAGACCGTGGGTTCGATGTAGTAGCCACCGGCCAGCTCGCCGGGCAGCTGGGCGCGGGAACCGCCGGTGACGAGTCGGGCCCCCTCGGACGGCGCCCGCTCGATCATGCCGAGGATGCGGTCGAGCGCGGCCTGATTGATCACCGGACCGGTGACGGTGGCGGGGTCGAAGGGGTCGCCGACGGTGAAGGACTTCGCGATCGCCTCCATGCGGTCGACCACCTCGGGGTAGATCGTTTCCTGAACCAGCATCCGGCTGGGGAAGGAGCAGCCCTGCCCCGCCAGGACCCCCACGGAGAGCAGCCCGCCGTGGGTGCACGAGACGTCCAGGTCCGCATCGTCGAAGATCACGTTGGCGGACTTGCCGCCCAGCTCGAGGACCAGCGGCTTGAACGAGCCGGCACAGGACTTCACGATCTGTTCTCCGGTGGTGGAGCCACCGGTGAAGGTGACCTTCTTGACCAGCGGGTGCTGGACGAGGGCCGCGCCCGCCTCACCGGTACCGGGCAGGATGTTGATCACGCCGGGCGGGAACCCGGCCTCCCGGACCAGGCCCATGAAGTACTCGGGCCCGTACGGGGTCAGTTCCGAGGGCTTGATCACCACGGTGTTCCCTGCGGCCAGCGCGGCGGGCACCTTCATCGCGATCGAGCCGAGGGGCCCGTTCCAGGTGACGATCACCCCCACCACCCCGTAGGGCTGGGCGAGGGTGTACGCGAACTGCTTCTGCTCTGACCAGGTCGCGACGACGTCGGTCGTGTACTTGTCCGCCCAGCCCGCGTAGTAGCGGGTGTAGGCCGTGAAGAAGGACTGCTCGCCGGTGGGTGGCGTGTAGTTGAACCCCGTTTCGAGGGTGGTCAGCCGGCTGAGTTCGGCGTCGTGCTGGTCCCAAAGGTCGGCCAGGCGCAGCAGGAGTCGGCGACGTTCGACCGGAGGGGTCCGCCGCCAGGTCTGGAAGGCCTCGTGGGCGGCCCGGACCGCCCGGTCGATCTCCTCCGCACCGGCGAGCGGGATGGTCCCGGTGACCTTGCCCGTGATTGGGCTGACGTGGTCGTGGCTTCCTCCACTGCCGCTGGTCAGCTGGTCCGAGCCGATGTGGAGGTGGACCGGGATCCCCTCGCGGCTGATCTCGGATGCTGCGGTCATTGCTGTTCTCCTGATCGGTGTGTAGACGCGGGACGGGGTGCAGCCGGGTGGTTCTCTCGGCGACGCCGGTACCGCGGAACGCGGAAGGATGACGGGATGGCTGCGAGGGCGGCCACGTCGGTGCCCTCAGGTGGTGGGGCCGGGTGCTGGCACCGCCTCAGTCCGAAGCAGGTAACGGCGCCGCGCCCTTGAGCAGCAGGGGCGTGCCGTCCAGGGACAGGGTGCCGCGGCCTGCCTTCGTGCAGAGCAGCTCGACACCCTTGTCGTCGTCCACGTAGCGCTTGCCCATCTGGGTGCCCGCCTGCTGGGCCGGGTCGGCTTCATGCGTCGTCTGGGCGTCCGGCCCCCGGGCGTCCACCATGGGTGTCCCCCCACACGTCAGGTCGCCGTCGGCGCCGCCCCACCGGACGACGACCACCGTCGTCTCATCGCTCGTGCTCTTCAGGGTCGTGCCCACGCTTGGCTTCATCGTGCGGGTCCTCTCTTGTCAGGAGTGGGGAATGATCGAGATGCGCGTGCGCCGGATTACGACGTGACCTCCGTCGACGGGCGGTTCAGGCGGGGACGAACACCGCACGGCTGTCGAGAAGCTGCTCGATCCGCTCCTCGGAGTAGCCCAGCTCGGCGAGGAGGGCGCGAGTGTGCTGGCCGGCGAGGCAACCCGGGGCCACCCGGCCCGGCGTCTCCGACATCTCCACGGGCAGGCCGTGTCGCAGCATCCGGCCGAACCACGGGTGCTCGACCTCGACGATCTGGCCGGTCTCCCGGAGGACCGGATCGGTGCAGGCGAACGCCGAGAACGAGCGCGGGAAGGCGGTGACGCACCCGACCCCGCGCGGCACGAGCAGCTTCTCCCATTCGTCGGCGTCGCGGCGGCTCAGCGCCTCCTCGAGCACCTGCACCAGCTCCGCGTCGTGGCGCGTTCGCGACCCGGCGGTGGCGAACCGCTCGTCATCCAGCAGTTCCACGCGGTCCAGACCCTTGACCAGCTCCACCCACTCACTGTCACGGGGTGCCGCGAGGAAGACCCACCCTCGGGCGGTCGGGTACAGCCGGTACAGCGCATTCAGGCCGTTGAGATCCTCGTCCGGCTGGGGGAGCGGCGGCTTGCCCGCGTAGCGGATGGCCTGGTCGGCGTAGGCCCAGAGGTTGGCGCCGACCATGTTGCGATCCACGCGCTGCCCCCGGCCGGTGCGCCGCTTGTGCAGCAGCGCCAGCAGCAGGGTGGTGACCTGTGCGATGGAGGCGTTGGAGTCGCCGTCGACGTAGGTGCGCAGCCGGGGCTGGTAGACCGCCTGGATCGCCATCGCGGGCAATCCCTCGGTCCGGGCCGGGTCGGCCCATCCGTCCGCCTGCCGCTGCACCGCCCCGGCGATGGCGCTCGCGCACTGCGCGTACATCGGGCGGAACGCGTAGGGCCCGTCGCTGCCGTACCCGGTGGCGTGGACGTAGATGAGATCCGGGTTGATCGCCGTGAGCGTGTCAGCGTCCACCCCGAACTTCTCGCCGATGCCCGGCCGGAAGCTGTTCACGAACACGTCGGCCTTGGCCACGAGCTCGTGGATGATCCGGCGCGCGTCGGGGGACTTCATGTCCAGAGCAATGCTCTCCTTGCCCTCCATCGTCTTGGTCGCGCCCATCTCGGGAGCCCCGTAGGCGTCTCGCATCGGGTCGCCCGTCTCCGGCTCGATCTTGATCACCCGCGCCCCGAGTGACGCGGCCAGTGCGACACTGAACGGCGAGGCGTAGAAGTAGCCGAACTCCACGATCCTCATACCGGCCAGGGGGTGCTCCGGGGCGGCGTCCGTGGTCGGCGCAGTCTGTGCCGGGGGGACGGGTCCGTCGTTGGCACCCAGCGCCGGGGCGCTGCGCTCCAGGCGCGCAGGCGTGGCGGGGAAGCGGGCCAGGGGGCCGACCATCTCGACGGGGCCGTGGACCGGGTCGTCGATCGTGACGACGTCACCGTTGTGCCGGACCTGGGGGTGATCGAGACCCTCCTCGCCGCTGCGGACCAGCTCGAAGGCGACGTCGGGCTCGGCCAGCAGCCGGGGCTCCCAGTAGGCGTAGTCCCGCTCCCGGAACCGCTCCCAGACCAGGTTCTCGTACTCCTCAGCATCCTCGGCAGACGTGAAGGAGGGAGCCCCGGCGAACCGCGGGTCCTCCAGGAGCGACTCGAGTTCCAGTGCCCGCAGGATGCCCTTCGCCTGGTGGGACAGCAGATGAGTGAAGAAGACGTACCTGCCGTCAGCGGTGCACGGCATCATCGCCATCCGGGTGGCGGCGATCGTCTTGCGACCGCCGGACACCGGCTTCGCCGGCGCACTGATCATGCCGGCCCGGAGTTGCTGCTCGGCCATGCCGTAGTAGTCGACCGCGGACATGCCCCGGAGAAGATCGGTCTCGACCCGCTGCCCCCGGCCGGTGGTCTCGCGGACGATGAGGGCCGCGAGGATGCCCGAGGCCGCGTACTGTCCGGCGCCGTTGCTGGCGATGGGTGCGTCGACGTAGATCGGGTCCTCGCGATAGCCGAACTCGCCCTCGCCGTTCAGCATGAAGAGGCCCGCCTTGGCCGCGACGACGCCCTCGTACGCGGGGATCCGCGAGTACGGGCCGGAGCGGCCGAACCCGGTGATGGAGCAGTACACAAGGCGTGGGTTGAGCTCTGCGAGGTCGTCGTACCCGAGGCCGAACCGCTCGGCGGTGCCGGGCCGGAAGCCCTCGATCAGCACGTCGGCATGGCTGACGAGCTCCCGCGCCGTGGCACGGCCCTCCTCCGTGCGGAGGTCGGCGATGACGCTCTCCTTGCCCCGATTGAGGACCAGGAACGCCGACGGCGCCGAGGCGCGGAACCTGTCGCCCTCGGGCGGTTCGACCTTGAGCACACGGGCACCGTGGTCGGCCAGGATGACGCCGGCCAGCGCTGCAGCGCGACTGCCTGCGCCGAACTCGATTACGGTGAGGCCGTCGAGGATCGTTTCGGACATGCGAGGGCTCCTTCGCCTCATGGTCATCGTGCGTGGAGGACGTCGGAGCCGTCCTCGCCCCGAGCTGCAGACGGCAGCACGCCCTCGGGAAACACCTCACCGCCGGTTCGCCTTCGTCCGACGCCTGCCGACGCGCTCCTGGCGTGGGCAGCAGCCGGTCGATACTGGGTATCCTCATGTGGAAGAGGTCACTTCCGCAAGGGGCTGACAACCCGGACATGAAAACCTCGTTCCGCCGATAGGGTGATCGGATTACGACGATCATGGGCCGGTGTGAATGCTGGGCAACGCCCTGACGCTGAGGCGGCCGCGCTCCATCGTCACGTCACCGCTCCGCCAAGGCGGGCGAGCGGGCTCGGGCGGAAGCGGTGCTCTGGATGCTCGACGCCTCAACCGCAACTTCGGCGCCCAGCGGAACATGAGCGTGGACGACATGTCGGCTGCTGGTCACGGCGGAGGCGGACGCGGTCCGGCTGATTCGCCCCGAGCTGTCGGACATCTGTGGTCCGCTCGTGAGCGCGGATCTGGAAAATCCTGGCGGCCTCCCTCGCGGACGCGCTCAGGACCGCCCAACCCCTAGCGGGGAGTCCGTCCTCCATGCGTGCACCCCCGTGCTCGTCGCCCGCTACGTCTGGTCCGGTGAGCGGAACCTGGCAGACGTCGAAGGCTGCTCGACGCCTATGACCAGGGCCACGGGGCTCCCGCTGCGCCCGGCCATCCCAGACGGCTGGTAGGTCGAGGAGAGCCGGTTCGAGGCTCGGGATCGCCCGGAGCGCGCCGTCTTCGATCGATGAATCCTCTCCGCATCCCGTCCTCCATGCGGTCCCGCATGACGGCGCCGCGCCGGCTACGGTGGCCCGGACCCGGGCGCACAGGGCACAGGAACGGCCCCTTCAGCGCTCGCGGTGCATGACCGTGTGGTGGTCCGGGTTCAGCGCCTACCGCGGGGTGAACGGGACGAACGATCCGCCGGTGAGGCGAGCGGCAATCCGGAGGATGCTCGCCTCCACCTCATATCGGGGATATCGGGGCCGCGTGGGCGTCGACGCGACTTGCTCCATGGTTCTCCACGACGCGATCGCGCGGATGGCATACGCGTCATCCTCCGGAACGCACCTCGGGAACTCGCCGTCATCCAGGCCTCGTCGGAGGAGGGTGACGAGCGGGGCCAGAAGTCGACCCTCGACGTCGTCGAACAGCTGGGGGTACTCCGCGCGCAACTCGTGCCAGATCGTCGTGTAGACGGGAACGGTGTGGGCGGGTCCGTCGCCGTAGGCGAAGTCGAGGATCAGGTGCACGTACTCGGCGACGGCCGTCGACGCCGGTTGAGGGCGCTCGGTCAGGGCGACGAACCGCTCGGTCAGCCGTGCCATGTCTCGTACGATCAGCGCGACGAACAGATCGTTCTTCGTGCGGAAATGCCGGTAGAAGGACCGCGTGGACAGGTGGGCGTGCCGCAGGACCGCGTCGACCTTGAATCCCCGCCCACCCCCGCGTGCCAGGATCACCTCAGCCGAGTCGAGCAGCAGGGTCTGCTCCTCTTCAGGCGTGATCTCCCGCCGGGTGGACACGCTCGAGCGTGGTGACCAGGCCGGGCTCGACGCAACTACAGCCCTCGGGGGCTCCTCACGATTCGACGAGGTGACCTCCGACGCAAGACGCTCGACATCCGATGACACAGCGTATCGCCGCAGAGCAGCTCCGTCGACTCGCCCGGGCTTCTCCGCACTCGAGGAATGAGGCCGTTCCGCAGATGCACGAAAGATGCCCCTGACCTGCAGGGCCGAGTTCGTCGAGGGCCTGATCAGTGCGACCGTGGGAGCACCTCCTCGGGTGAGGAGGCGAGCGGTCTGTATCCCGATCCGACCGTCGACGGGGCCGGGGCACACGGTCGTCTCCGGAGCCGACGACGTGCTGCTGGCCCGCACGCATCGGCGGTCTCGCCGGCCGTGCCCGGCGCCCGCCTGGCGACATCGCGCCGCGGCGGGCGCACTCGGGCGTTCTGCCCGGTCGCCTCGGATGCACGGTGTCTCGCTGCCTCGGCGCCGTCGCCGCAGGCTCGACCCGCGGGCGTGGACGCTGGCCGGCAAGCACGCCCCGGCCAGGGCACCGACGCGGCCGCGCCGGTGGTCATCGGCGTCGAAGCCCCCGGTCACCGCGCACGCGGAGAACGATCAAGCGACTCCGACGTGCAGGTGCCGATTCGGACCGGTGGCGGCGGCCGGGCATCCAGGGTCGATCCGGGTGTGTAGGCCCCCCGGCGATCCGACGCGACGTGGGGACATCAATCCTCGGCGAAGATCGTGTCGGACTGGCGCGACCCGTCCTCGCTGAAGGGATCGCACTTCTGGCCGATCCCTCGCCGTGCGTCGGCTCGTCAGGATTCGTCGAGGACCGCGACCAGCCGTCCCGTGACCGCGCCGGCGGCGACCTGGTCGAGCCCTTCCTTGATCTGGTCGAAGGAGGTGGTGCTGATGACGGGCTTCACCTTGCCCTCAGCAACCAGCTCGTAATAGGCAGCGAGGTCCTCGAGCGAACCACCGGTCGAGCCCTCCAACACGAGATTCTTGTTCATGAAGACCGTCGTGTTGATGGTGGCCTCATTGCGGCCGATTCCGACCAAGACGATCTTTCCCTTGGGCTTGATGGCGAGGATCGCGCCGGCGGTGGTGGTACCGAACCCGGCGAAGTCGACGATGACGTCCAGACCAAAGGGCTCCAGCTCGGTCGCATCAGTGACGACCTCCTTGACGCCGAGATCCTTGGCGAGCTGGTGCACGCTGAGGCGGGGTTCTGCCGCGTAGACCTCGGCCCCGAGAGCGACCGCGATCTGCACGCCGTTGAATCCGAGCCCACCTAGACCGATGATGCCCACCTTGGTGCCCCTGGTGACGGCACCGACCGTGACGATGGCGTGGTAGGGCGTCATTCCGGCGTCAGTCCCGGCTGCTGCCTCCGGGAAACTGACCTCATCAGGCATCCTGACGGCCAGGTCCGCACTGATCGCCACGGTCGAGGCATACCCCCCTGGGATACCGAGCCCTGGGCCTTCTACGCTTTGGTGAAGTCCCACGCGATCGCCGACAGCGAATTTCGAGACACCTTCGCCGACCGCCTGCACGACGCCCGCGACCTCGTGGCCGAGGGTGTGTGGAACACCGGCAAGGACCCACTCAGGAACGGTTCCCTCGAGAATGCCGACATCCGTGTGACAGAGGCCCGCGGCCTTCACCGAGACCGCGATCTCACCGGGACCTGCAACGGGCTCCTCGACCTCATTAAGCGTCAGCGGATGACCGGCTCCGATGTACTGCCAAGCCTTCATGCGAGTTCTCCTAAGAGCAACGGTGCTGTCGCGGCTGGCGGCGCCCGGTCGAGCTCCCGAGCGCCGCCATGGCCGTCAGGCGCCGGCCGCCTTCTCGACGTCGTCCGGGACCAGGTTCTGCTCCCAGGTGTCCTCGAAGTACATGGCGACCCGGGAGAGGGTGCCGCCGTCGGTGGCGGGGACCACCACGCCGGACATGTAGCGGGACTCGTCCGAGGCGAGGAACAGGGCGACGTTGGCGTTGTCGCGGATGGTGGGCGGGGTGTCGAGCTTGAGCGGGATCGGGGAGGCGTCGGGCTTCCAGCCGCCCTTCTCCGCGGCCTCCGCCTGCTCGTAGGACAGACCGAGCACGTCGGCGTCCGGCGGCATGGCGAAGTTGATGCTCATCCCGTGGGTCGGGGCCAACGCATTCGCGCGGATGCCGTACCTGCCCAGGTCGAGGGACATCGCCTTGACGAGCTGGTGCGCCCCGGCCTTGCCCGCGCAGTAGGAGAAGAAGCCCGGGTAGGCGACGATGCCGCCCGCGGACCCGGTGACGACGATGTTGCCGCCGCCACCCTGCTGCTTGAAGACGCGGACCGCGGCCTTGGCGGCGAGGAAGACGCCCGTCAGGACGACGTCGTTGACCGCGTTCCACTGCTCGAGGGTCGTGTCCTCGAGGTTGATGGAGCCGAAGCCCTCCGGCATGATCCCGGCATTGGCGAACATGACGTCGAGCCGCCCGAACTCGGAGACCGCCAGGTCGACGGCCGCGTTCATGTCCTCCTCCGAGGTCACGTCGGCACGCAGGCCGACCGCACGCTTGTCGGCCTTCTCGAGTTCGGCGACGACGTCGTCGACCCTCTTCTCGATCTTGTCGGTGACGATGATGTTCGCGCCTTCCTGGGCGAACAGCAGCGCGCTCTCTCGGCCGAGGCCCGAGCCCGCGCCCGTGATCACGATCGTCTTGCCCTGCAACCGCATCTCTCGGCCTCCACGGTGAGTGAGTTAGTGGAACGTGATGGGTCCACGGCGCCAGGTGCCGAGGACGGTGCACCGGCTACGGACCCGGCGGTGGGGGAGTCGTCCAGGACCCCGTCGGGCTGGGTGTGGCCTTTGGCCGCGACAGTCGCCGGCGCCGGACGATTCCAGCCCGAGACCGGACGACCTGGGCGAACACGACTTGGGCCGACCCGCACGGCAGGCAGCTTGGGTCCGGTTCGGCAGCAGCGGAAGACCTCCGCAGATACGGACATAGAGTATACTCTGCGCCAAGAGTTCGACCGATGCAAGGGCAACTTCTGCGGACCTCGTCGGGGCGGAAACGGTAGAGGGTGCCGCGTGGCCCCGACGGTCACCTCGATTGCATGTACTTTTCTTGAACCGTACCGGGCGCTTGGAGGTAGGTCATGTTGTTGCAGGGGAAGGTCGCGTTCATCACCGGCGCAGCACGGGGCCAGGGTCGCAGCCATGCCGTGCGGCTGGCCCGCGAAGGCGCGGACATCGTCGCGATCGACGTCGCCGCTCCGGTGGCGGCGGAGAACACCTACCCACCCGCGACACCGGACGACCTCGCGGAGACCACCAGACTGGTCGAGGCCGAAGGTCGAAGGATCGTGGCCCGGCAGATGGACGTGCGGGACTCCGCCGCACTCGACCGGCTGCTGGCCGAGGCGGTGCCGGAGCTAGGAGGGCGGCTGGACGTCGTCGTCGCCAATGCGGGGATCTCCAACTGGAACAGGTTCTGGGAGATGTCGGAGGAGCAGTGGCAGACGATGATCGACATCAACCTGACCGGTGTCTGGCGGACGCTGCGGGCGGCCGTGCCGCACATGCTCGCCGCCGGGAACGGAGGGTCGATCATCACGATCAGCTCGGTCGCCGGTATCAAGTCGCTGCCTGCGCAAGGCCACTACAGCGCGGCCAAGCATGGCGTCGTCGGGCTGACCAAGACCGCTGCGATCGAACTGGGGGAGTACGGCATCCGCGTCAACTCGGTGCATCCCTGGGGCGTGGCGACACCGATGGCCGAGGATCCGACCCTGGAGAAGGTGCTCGCTGAGCATCCGTCCTACGGGCTGCTCTTCGGGAGTCTGCTGCCGGCCCTGCCGGTTGCGGAGCCGAACGACCTGTCGGACGCGGTCGTGTATTTGGCATCCGACCTCTCGCGCGCGGTCACCGGAACGCAGCTCACCGTGGACCAGGGCGCCACCAAGGTGTGACCGGCCGGCTGGTGTGACCCCGGGGGCCTTCGCCGTCGAGCTGGTGATGTCGGGCGACTCGACGTCGTGGTGGACGACGGAGGTGTTGTGCAGGTCCGCCCGATCACGGCGACCGTGGCGGGCCGGTCGGTGGACCGGCTGCTGATCAGCGTGCAGAGGGGGTCACGGCTGTCCGACGCGCAGTTCCACGAACAGCCCCGCGGCATCGGCGCAGATCGTGTCCCCGTCGCGCAGCACCCCAGACACGTACCGCTTGCGACCCTCCTCCCGTTCGAAAGTGACCTCGAGCACGAGATCACGTCCGACGGGCGTGATGCTCCGGTAGTTCACGTGCAGGTAGGCCGTGCGGGAGAGGGGCCGACCGTACGCGTTGGCGAAGCGACCCAGGACGTCGTCGAACAGCAGGGGGACCGCCCCGCCGTGCGCCGCTCCGTTGCCGCCGAGGTGGAACGGCCGGAAGCGCACCCGTCCCCGCAGCGACGTCGGGTCGCTCTCGACGTCCTCGAGCACCGGGATCAGCGCCGACCCGCGGCCGGGGACGTCCTCCAGGACACCGCTGAGCCGATACCACTCGTCCCGTTCCGCAGGTCCCAACAGTTCCGCGGCGTGCAGGAGGCACGTGGTCACGTCGCTGACCAGGTCCGCGTCCGGTACCGCAGCTGCCACCCGGTCCTGCAGGGTGCGCACTGCCTCGATCATCTCGGCGTAGCCGGCGGGGGGCACGGGGATGACCCGCTCCGTCCACCACCGGGGAGTCTTCGGCGCACCGTGGGCCGCCTCCGTGTCCGCCGGCGTTCCGTCCTCCGCCACAGGTGTTCCCCCTGGTGTTCCGGACGCCGACCTTCGCGCCCGACCTTCGTCTCGAATCGGAGGACCCTGCCCGATGGGCCCCCGGAGCCGCGCAGGCCGAAGCGCGGCGAAGGTATTCCGACCCCACCCGGGTCGACTGGCAGGTCTGACCCGGGCCTTGAGGTCAGCTCAGGCGTCGACGGGCTTGAGTGTCACATTCACCGTGCCGCGGCGGTGGACCCCGTCGGCGCACCACCGGCTCCCGTCGGAAGCCGTCACGAGAATGCGCCCCGGCCGGTCCTCGTCCCAACGGGCGTCCAGCACCTGGAGCACGGGATGCATGAAGTAGCAGCCACTCACCTGAGGCTCCCCATCCTTCAGGCGCAGTTCGAAGGTCGGCTCACCCATGACCTCTTCGTCGTGGTCGTCGAACATCGGAACTCCTCGTCATCAGTCCAGCGGTCTTGGTTGAGTGTACTAAACGACGTATCCTCATGGGCGCGAGGCGCTCAACCGTTGACGGCGGTCTCACCGTCCCACTCTCACCAAAGGCAGGGAACCGATGCAGAAGAAGATCTGGGCACACTCCGGAGACTCGCACTTCCTCGAGCCGCAGGACCTGTTCCAGCAGATCCTGCCGCCGGCCCTCGCTGAGCGGATGCCGCGGTCGGTCAAGGAGGACGGCTGGGAAACCGTGTACATCGACGGGGAGTCGATGCGTCGTCCACTGCCCAAGCCGATCAAGGACGGCGAGTTTGCGGGCGAGGACATCATGACGCTGTCGACGCGTCCGCCGGGTTCCGGCAACACCCGCGAGCGGCTGAAGGACCTGGACCAGGAGGGCATCTGGGGCGAGGTGGTCTTCCCGTCGCTGGGCATGTGGGCCAACATGATCAAGGACCCCGTGCTGGTGGCGGAGGGCGCGAAGGCGCTCAACGACTGGGCGAAGGCCGAGATCCAGGACGTCGCGCCCGACCGGCTGATCGCCACCGGCACCCTGCCGCTGCTGCGTGTCGAGGACGCGGTCGCCGAGGTCCATCGGCTGGCGGACACCGGCTTCCACGCCGTCTTCATCCCCACCGTGCCGCCGCTCAGCCGCCCCACCTGGAACAACGACGAGTGGGAGCCGCTGTGGCAGGCGGTCGAGGAGACCGGGATGGTTCTCTCGATCCACATCGGCACCGACGGCGAGACCGTGATGTTCCGGGGTCCGGGCGGCGCGGTCCTCAACTACGTGGACACGACCTACGGCGGTCAGCGGGCGGTCACGCAGCTGATCGCCGGCGGAGCACTGGACCGTCACCCCACCCTCAAGGTCCTGGTCTCCGAAGGCGGTGCCGCCTGGGCGCCCTTCCTCGGTGACCGGATGAACGAGGGCTACCGGCAGCACTCGATGTTCGTGCGGCCCGTCCTGTCCATGGCGCCGAAGGAATTCATCTACCGGCAGGTGTACGTCTCGTTCCAGCATGACGAGACGGCGGTGCAGACGGTGATGGGCATGGGCTATCAGAACGTCATGTTCGGTAGCGACTACCCGCACCTGGAGGGCACCTACGGACACACGCAGAAGACGCTGCACGAGCTCTTCGACGATGTGCCGGAAGCGGTGCGCCACCGAGTCACCATCGGGGCCTTCCTCGACCTCTTTCCGCACATCGGCGAACCTCCCGCCAACGCCTGATCGACGCGACGGTGGGCCGCCCCTGGGTCGCCCACCGTCGCGTCGCCGGCTCCGTCGGGCGACCGACGGATGTCGGCGCTGGCGCCCTTGACCCCCGTCGCCGACCGAGCGGGCGCCGTACCCGCGGGTGCCTGAGCGGCCGACGGCGCGTGCCTCAGTCGCGCCGCAGCACCAGCCCCTGCGCGTTGTAGAAGAAGCCGCCAGGGGTGAGGAACGCGGTGCGCGCGTCGGCGACCTGCCGCGCACCGGCGTCGCCACGCAGTTGCAGGACCGCCTCGCGGATGTGGCCCGACCCCTGCGTCCCTCCCTCGGACAGCGCACCGCCGTGCGGGTTCACCGGGATCCGGCCGTCGATCATGATCCGGTTCGCGTCCTTGTCCCAGTGGCTCTCGATGAACGCGCCGGCCTCGCCCGGACCGCACCATCCGACGTTCTCCATCCAGGCCAGGGTGAGGAAGCTGAAGCCGTCGTAGGGGAAGTAGAGGTCCACGTCCGGGATCCGGATGTCGCTCTTCTCCCGAAGCTCTTTCACCACGACGTGCTGGCCGTGGTGGTGCAGTCCGGGTGTTTGGTCCTCCTCGTTCTTGGCGACGATCCCTGACGTCGCGGCGTGGATGAGCACGGGGTGGTCGGTCAGGTCGCCGGCGCGCTCGGCCGTGGTGATCACGAACGCGTCCGCCCCGTCGACCGGCACATCCATGTCGAGGATGCACAGCGGGTCGCGGATCATCCGTGCGCCGAGGTAGTCCTTCATGGACAGCGGTTCCCGCATGGCCGCGAGCGGGTTGCCCGCCGCGTTCGTCCGGCCGTTGATCGCCACGTACCCGAGGTGCTCGCGCTTGGCGCCGTACTCCTTGAAGTACCGACTGGCCCAGGCCGTGTACCCGACCGCGCCCTCGACAGACTCCGGGTCCGTGCGCCAGTGTCGCCCCGCCGGCTCGCCACCCCAGCCGAGGTTGCGCCGGAACGGGTCGGCCGCGGCCGACCGTGAGACGGCCGGGCTGCGGTACACCGAGTGGTATGCCAGCACGGTGTCCGCCGAGCCGGAGAACACGGCGTTCATCGCGTCGACGATGGTGAACACCATGGGGCTGGGCTGATTGGTGTAGTGCGTGACCTCCGGCAGTCCGAGCAGGGACACCATCCGCGCCGCGCTCGGCGTGGTGCCGCAGACCCCGTCGATGTCGGCCTTGGACAGCCCTGCGTCCTCGATCGCCGCGATAGCGGCCCTCGCGGCGAGCGAGTCGCGGGACTGGCGGCCGGAGTCGCGGGAGAAGCCGGTCGACCCGACACCCACGATGGCGATCTGGTCCTTGATGGGGTTGCGCGCCATCTGTCCTGCCTTCTTCGTGTGGTGGCGCAGGCTCAGCGGCCGGAGCGGGACGGCCGCGTCTTCCGGAACACGGGGTATGGCGCGCCGGAGCGTTCGACCCAGGCCAGCTCCACGGCGTCCCCGATGGCGAGGTCGTCCATCGTCACGTCCATCACGGTGCTGGTGAAGCGCAGCCCGGCCTGTTCCTCCAGCTCCACGGTCGCCACAGGGTGGGGAGTGGAGTAGTCGACCCCCTCCGCCGGAGGGCCCTGGCGCAACCAGATCAGGAGGTGCACCGTGCCCCGGCCGCTGACCGGGGTGGCACACACGTTCGTCGACCAGCATTCGGCGCACACGGGCTTGGGCGGGTGGTGCCACCTGCCGCAATCGGCGCACCAGCCGAGGCGGAGCTCCTTCTCGAGCAGTCCCCGGTAGAACTCCTTGTTGTCGTGCGTGATCAGGAGATCGGGGAGCCGTTCCAGCAGCTCCTCGTCGGTGGCCGCGACCATGCAGGGTCTCCTCGCCGTCGAAGCGCCGTCTGCGCTGACGGCGCGGAGCGTAACCGCCCCCAAAAGGTACACTGAACGCGCTCGCCTGCAACCAGCCGCTCGCCCGATGAGGCTTGGGGAAACCAGCCCACCGCTCCACTCGGCAGGGGCTTCCATGCGTCCGCGATAGCGAACGGAGCCCGGGCAGCCACGGCGGCTCGGGGTCATCGCGGGGCATGTGGCGCCATCGGCTGGCCGGCGAGTGGTGTGCGACTCCGTGCACTCAATGCGGCCGTAGCTGTCGACAGCGTCGACCATGGCTGCTTTACTCGGGAGCGCGCCGGTCCGAGTTCCGCCGAGGCAGAGAGCTGGAACACCGCGCGACCGACGTGGCTCCGCCGTCACCCTGGAACAAGCGGGAGGCAACGATGAAGGTGTTCGTCGACGAAGGACGTTGCAGTGGTCACGGTAGGTGCTATGCCACTGCCCCTGAGCTGTTCCAGCCGAACGATGAGGGCTATGGCCGGCCCGTCACCGAAGTGGTGAGTCCAGAATCGGAGCAAGCGCTCCGCCTGGCTGCCGAGGAGTGTCCCGAGGGAGCCATCGTTCTCGAGTGACGCAGGGCTGATCGTCGATCCACCCTCCGACGCGTCGGTTCGTTGAACCGCTGATCTGATCGCGGGGGGTGGCGTGGGTGAGCCACTGAGCGGTGGGGCATTTCTTTGCTGGTCCCGGTCCGGGTCATGCGGGGTCGGTGGTGGGGCCGGCGCGGCGCCCGTAGGTGGCATCCATGGCTGGTTCCGGGCGGCCTGCCAGGGTCGTCGCGCGGGTGGGTGCAGACGGCAGCCGGCAGACGGGCCGGGCCAGCCGGGCGGGGGACGGCGACGAACTGAGCGCGGGCGGTTGCGGTGTGAAGCCTTCGCGGGTGGGCCGGCCAGGGGGATGTCGCTGCGAAGGCGCCCGACGGGAGATAGGCGCAGCGGACCACGTCCGAGGTCGGCGATGACCCGCTCGACGATCGGGTGCTCGTGTGGGGCGGGCTTCTAGCTCCGGCGTCCGGCGCGGGACTCGGTGAAGGCCGCACACGAGGTGCGGCAGGAGCCATCGCCGTCCCCGGTCTGCGCGCGGGTGGGGGATCGCCGTACAGGCGTCCTCGGCGATCGAGGCGGCTCGGCCGCGTAACCGCAGATCCCTCGGTCGCCCGAGATATCCGGGCACCCTATGCGGAAACCGGGTTTTCGTGGGCGCCGCTCACATGACTCTTGCGGAAGTGACCTCTCCCACATGAGTATACCCAGTACAAGCCGATGGTGCCCCACACGCTCACACCGCTCCGTCTCGCGGGTTCCGCGGACCACGAGGTGGATGTGGTGATCGGAGAGGCATTGAGCGACATCGCCAGAAGTCACTCGATGAGCGCGTGGGCAGGCGTCGGACCGGAGCGCGCGGCAAGACCGCGCGCCCGCACGTGTCCCGGGAGGATTGGATGACCAGCACCGAGCTGCCGAAGGACGAGGCCACCCCGCAGTTGTCGATGGACGAGCAGATGCGGATGATCTACGCGATCATGACTCAGCCCTTCGCCGAGGCGGAGCTTGCGGCGGCCATGGCCTCGCCGCAGCCCCAGGACATGCTGCGCGACCTGGTGGTCCACCAGCCGGTCCGGAAGATCGGTGACTTCTACGCGATCCAGACGCGCGACGACATCCGCTATGTCACCAAGCACCCCCAGGTCGAGCAGGGGTTCAAGTATCTCGGCAGCGATCGCCCCGCCATCCCGTTGGGTCTGGACGGGGCCGAGCACAAGAAGTACCGGCGCCTGCTCGAGCCGGTCTTCACAGCTGCGCGGGTCGCTCCGCTGGCGGACCGCGTTCGTGAGCAGGCGAACTCGCTGATCGATGACTTCATCAACGAGGGACAGGTCGAGGCGATCTCCCGCTGGTGCGAGCCGCTGCCGTCGACGATCTTCCTGTCGATCATGGGGCTGCCGATGGATGACGTCAGCGACTTCCTGAGGTTCAAGCGTGTGTCGCTAGCTGCCGAGCCGTCGATGGTCGGCTTGAGCGCGGACGAATTCGCGACCCTTCGGAGCGAGGCCGTCGCCTGGATCCAGGCCTACTTCACCCGTGAGCTGGACGAGCGGGAGAAGACGACGGAGCAGAAAGAGGACATCATCGGCTGGCTGCTCGCCGCGGAGGTTGACGGTCACCGACTCAGCCGCGAGGAGATGCTGGACATCTTGGGTCTCTTCATGGTCGCCGGTCTGGACACGGTGGCTTCGTCGCTCGCCTGCTTCCTCAGCTACCTCGCGCGGCACCCCGAGGACCGGACCAAGCTGGTGCAGAACCCTGAGCTCATCACGAGTGCCGTGGAAGAACTGCTGCGTTTCGAGAGCCCGGTCCTGCAGGGGCAGAGGATCGCTCGCGCCGATCTGGACCTGCCGAGCGGCACGACGATCCCCGCCGGCTCGTGGATGCAGATCAACTGGCACACGGCGAACCTCGACCCGAAGGCATTCGAGGAGCCCCTGCGGGTGGACTTCGAGCGCAAGCCCAACCCGCACATCGCCTTCGCCGCCGGGTTCCACCGATGCCTCGGTTCGCACCTGGCCCGGCTGGAGCTCCAGACCGCCCTCCAGGTATGGCACGAGCGGGTCCCGGACTACCAGCTCCAGGCGGGGAAGCCGCTCACGTACTCGGGCAACCCTCGTGCTCCGCACGAGCTCTGGCTGACCTTGTCGTAGTCCTCCGGACCGGTGGGCCGAACCGAGGGTCAGGGGAGGCGAGCGGTTGCTCCTCCGCGACAGGAGGACCAGGGTGCACCCGGGGTGGGAGCCGATCCCGTCGGCGCCCTCCGGGGCGCCGGGAGGGTCGGGCGCCGCTCACGGACCGCCCCTCGACGCCTGGCAGACGGTGACTGATGCTGCGCAGGACCCGCACCCCGCCGGAACAGCGGGACTCCCTTGGTCGCCAGCATCCGCTGCGCCGGCGGGGACAGCCGAGGAGGTCGCCGAGGTGGTGGCCTTCCTCGCCTCCGATCGGGCCGGCTTGGTGACCGGGTCGCCATGCCACGCGGACGGCGGCTAGCGGACACGCGGATGAGAACGAGCACGAAAGGATCGGTCATGGCGGAGCGCATCCTCGTCGTCGGCGCGTCCCTCGCCGGTGTCCGCACCGTCCAGGCCCTGCGGCGCAAGGGCAGTGACGCGGAGATCTTGCTGGTGGGGGAGGAGCGGGGTGCGCCGGACGGCGTGGCGGCCGACCGGCCGCCGCTGTCCAAGGGGTTCCTCGCCGATACCGGCACGGAGGCGCCCGCGCTGATCAGCGGGGAGGCGCTGGCCGAGCTGGGCGTGCGGCTGGTGACCGACCGCGCCACCGACCTGGACCTCGAGGCTCGTCGGCTCGCCCTGCACGGTGGCGACAGCCTGGCATTCGACGCGCTCGTGATCGCGACGGGATCCACGCCGCGCACCCTGCCCGAGCTCGAGCCGCGACCCGGCGTGTTCGTCCTGCGGTCGGCCACCGACGCGGCGGCGATCCGATCCGCCTGCGCCGCAGGCGGCCGCGTCGTCGTCGTCGGCGGCGGATTCATCGGCGCGGAGGTGGCGTGGACGCTGCGCGGCCTCGGCCACGAGGTGACGATCGTGGAACCGCTACCCAGCCTCATGGTGCGCGGCCTGGGGCCGCAGATCGGTGCCGCGCTCACCCGCCGGCACGTCGCGGCCGGCGTCGACCTGCGGCTGGGGTCGGCCGTCGCCGCCATCGAGGGCACCGACCGCGTGGAAGGCGTGCGCCTGATCGACGGCACCCTGCTGCGGGCCGACGTCGTCGTCCTCGGGCTCGGCACCGTCCCGGAGACCGCATGGCTGGCGGACTCCGGACTGGACCTGCGCGATGGCGTGGTATGCGACCAGCACCTCGCGGCCGCCGGCGCCCACAGGGTCTACGCGGTGGGCGACGTCGCCCGGTGGCGGCATCCGCGCTATCGCGAGGACGTGCGGGTCGAGCACTGGACGAACGCGATCGAGACCGCCGGGGTGGTCGCGGCCAACCTGACCGGCACGCCTACGGTCCACGACTCCGCGCCATACGTCTGGACCGATCAGCTCGGCGGACGGCTACAGGTCTTCGGTCGGGTGCGGCCACAGGACGAGTTGCGGGTCGTCCACGGCGACCTCGACGGCGCCTTCGTCGCACTGACCGGCGGCGACGGCCTGCTCCAGTCGGTCATCGGCTTCGCCGCGATCAAGCAGCTGATGCCGTACCGCAAGCTTCTCGCGGCCGGGGCCGGCTAGGACGAGGCCCTCGCCGCCGCGTGACCGCTTCGAGGACTGCCTGCCACTTGTGACGGAGGTGGTCGGCGATCTGCCGCGCGGAGAGCGCCCCTCGTCGAATGCATACGGATATGGATATGACCCTTCGGAGGGGAACCGGGTGCCGCTGACCACCGCCGACCGCATGGAGCTGCACGAGCTCGCCGCACGGTACGGGGACCTCATCGACGCCTGCGACTGGCCGGGTCTGGCCAGCGTATTCACCGAGGACGCCGTCTTCGACTTGACCGACATCGGGGTGGAGCCGCTGTGCGGCCTCGAGGCCATCCGGGCGTGGATGGACAGAAGTGAGCAGCGCCCCCTGGCGCACCTCATCACCAACATCCGTGTGGTGGACGGCGACTCGGTCCGGCTGCACAGCAGGGTGCTGGGCATCCTGCCGGACCGGCGGGCCGGGTCCGGGACCTACATCGATCGGGTCATCCGGACCCCGGACGGCTGGCGGATCCGCCACCGCGACTTCACCCGCTTGCGCCGCCGGAGTGCTGCGGCGCTGACGGGCGACGGGGGCTGACCCTGTCGCGGCGTGCACCCCGCGCGCTGCTCCTGCCTGCCGGGAACGGTCGGTCGAGCGCGCGGGGTCGACCGTCGCTCGGAAGGCGTCCATGCGGGTCGTGAGCACCGGGGTCTTGGCAGTTGGGTCAGCGCAGGTGCAACCGGCCGCCGTCGACCCGAGGACAGGTGATGGACATGAAGGAGCAGGACCGCCGGGTCATCGAGCGCTATCGGGCCGGGGCCGCCGGTTTAGGCAGCCTCATCTCCCGCGACGAGATGCTGTTGTTGACCACCGTCGGACGGCGAACGGGTGAGCGCCGGACAGTTCCCCTGCGGTGCCACGCCGAGGACGACAGGCTACTGGTTGTCGCCTCCAGCCGCGGTGCCGCTCGTGACCCCGACTGGCTCTTGAACATCCTCGCGCAGCCTGGGGTCACGGTCGAGTACGCAGACGAAACGTTCGGCGCCCGGGCCGCGCCGCTCTTCGGCGCTGAGCGCGATCGGGTGTGGGTCATGCTCAAGGATCGGTACCCCGTCTATGCGGAGTACGAGGCCATGACGGCCCGGCTGATCCCGGTCGTCGCCCTGGTCCGGTACAGCTGAGTGCCTGGGCGCAGGCCGGCTGACGACGGCGATTCCGAGGAGGGCGTCTGCGTTCTCTGCGGGTCGTTGCCCCGGTTCGACCGCCCGGCTGTGCTGACCACGAACAGTTGCCTGGGTGGGGTCGGGCGGGCGGCAGCACGCTGTTGCACGAGGACCTGCGGGTTCGGAAACACGCAGGCGGCGCCAAGGCCCCCCGGACCGGATCGGCATCGTCCGCCGCACGTCGTCGCAGCCCTCTGGGTGACCGGTACCCCCGAGACCGGCTGACGCGACCGCGTCGCTCCAGCCTCGGGCTCAGCTCCAGGCGAACACCGGCTGCTCGTAGCCGGCCACCCGCTGCACCTCGCCACGGCAGGCGATCCGGCAGAACTGGTGGATGATCGCTGCCGTCGGGGCATGCACGTACCGGCCGAACAGCGGCAGTTGGATCACCGGGGCGTCGGACTCCGGGATCGAGATGAACCGCGGCTCGACGTCGAGGTCGGCCAGCGGCACCTGGTGCACCTCGGCGACCTCCGCCTCGGCGGGCGTGAGCTCGCCCACCTCACCGGCCCAGCAGACGACCGGCGTCATGACGTAGCCCGACCGTGTGACGTAGTCGTCGAGCACACCGAGGACGGCGTCCGCGCCGATCTCCAGGCCGACCTCTTCCTGTGTCTCGCGGAGCGCCCCCTCGACCGCGGTCTCGCCGGGGTTGAGCCGACCGCCCGGCAGGGCCCACTGCCCGGCGTGGCCGCGCAGCCGGGCCGCCCGGCGGGTGAGCAGGAGGGAGGGTGCCCCCTCGTGCATGGTGACGCAGAGCGCCACCGCTGCCTGCTTGAGCTCCGGCCGTTCGGCGGCGATCCGCGAGAAATCGGCAAGATGACGAGATGTGGTGCAGCGATTCATGATCACGAATTCAGTATACGGAATCTCGCGAGCCGTCGGAAGATGCGAGTAACCACGGGCCGGAAATCTGCGGCAGCGACCTGCATGCCGGGGTGGGTGCCGGTCGTCCTCGGGCACGAGTTCGGCCGGCATGTCGACGACGGCAGCGTCGTCGCCGTGCAGCCGCACGGGGTTGGCGCATCCGGCCCTAGTTGCGTCCGGGGGAGGACCGAGCACCTGTGCCCGACCAGCGCGGCGCGTTCCACGGTGGCACGATCGGCGGCGGACCGACCGACGAGTGGGGGCGCTGCTGACGACGACGTCGGAGAGGCCCGCGAATTCACCAAGGCTCGAGTGAGCGGATGTCCACGCTCGGGGCGGACTCGAAGACCCTCTCCTCCAACAACGTCGCGATGGTGCCGCGTCACCCGCCGGGCGGCTGCGGCGCCTGGCCCCGACCCGGCGCGCTGCAGGTGACGGCGACGCTCCGTGGGAAGCGCCACGCCGCCTAGTCCAGAATCGTCGGCGAGGCATTGCTTGACGTCCAAAGGGTGTCCTGATTGTATGAGGGGGTGACCGCCGCTGCTGCCGCTCCTCGTGCCCGCGAATTGCCCGACGTCAGCTCCCTCACCGTCGGCGTTCTGGGTGGCACCGGGCCACAGGGCCGCGGGCTGGCCGTCCGGCTGGCCGCCGCCGGGCAGCGGGTTCTTCTCGGCTCCCGGGACGCCGGACGCTGCGAGGGCGTCGCGGCCGAGGTGGCGGAGCGCGCATCGTCCGTGGCCGCGGGCGGGGGCGAGGTGTCCGTGTACGGCGGGTCGAACACCGACGTCGCCGGTGCGGCGGATCTGGTGATAGTCGCCGTCCCCTTTGGCGGGCACGCCGCCACGCTGGCCGACCTGACGGCACCGCTGGCCGGCAAGATCGTGGTCGATTGCGTCGTGCCCATGGGCTTCGACGAGCAGGGCGCCTACGTCATCGACGTGCCGCAGGGCTCGGTCGCCCAACAGGCGGCCGCGTTGCTGCCTGATTCGAGGGTGGTCGGCGCGTTCCACCACCTGTCGGCGGTGCTGCTGGAGGACTTGTCCGAGCCGGCCCTGGACGGGGACGTGCTGGTCGTCGGTGACGACCGCGACGCCACTGACACCGTGCAGGCACTCGCCGGGCGGCTGCCGGGCCTGCGCGGGATCTACGCGGGCCGGCTGCGCAACGCCCGGCAGGTCGAGGCGCTGACCATCAACCTCGTGTCGGTGAACCGTCGGTACAAGGTGCACGCCGGCATCCGGGTGACCGACGTCTGAACCGGCAGACGAGGAGGACGCACGTGGCCTCGTCGAAGGACACACCGAGGCCGGGGTCGCGACCGTCTCGCCGAACCGGCACCGTTCTGCTCGGGGCGAGGCACCACGCAGCTCGGGGTCGGGTGGCGGGGGAGCGACGTGTTGCGCACAGCCTTGTTGAGACCGGTCACGGCTGATGATCGACACCGGTGGCTCGACCCGGCGCCGTGCTGGCCGGGCCCTCGTTGGTGACGTGCCTGCTCATGGCCGGTCGTCCCGTCGGCGCCGAGCGGGCGCTGGCCGGGCGATCGACGACGTGGTCGCGCCGGACGAGCTCGACGCGCGGGCGCGGCGGCGCTCGCCGCCGAGAGGGACGACCGACCGGCGGAGGCGCTGGCCGGAGGTCAGGCATCTGACGGCGGCCGAAATTCCCGAACCTCGGTCTCCTGGCCGACGAAGAAGGTCGGGTAGATCTCGAGCCCGCTGCGCTCCATCCACCCCGGTAGCTCGGCCGGCATGGATCTCATCAGCCGCTCGGCGTGACCGACGCTCGGCAGCTCCAGCACGGTCATGACGTCGTCCGGGTCGTCGGCGCCCCGGTAGATCCAGCGCCGGGTGACGCCGAGACGGGCCAGCGCGGGCTCATATCGGTCCACCTCCGCCTTCCATCGCGTGTAGTCGCTCACGGGATGGATCGTGACCAGGTACACCATCGTGGGATCACCCTCCTCGCCCCTGCTCACGGCGCCACCCGGACCCGGCCTCGCGCTCGCGGACCATGCCCTTCCTCGAGCAAGGTCCGGATGTGCGCCACGCACCGTCCGCAGTCCCTGCTTGCGCCACAGGCCTCGGCAACCTGCCGGACGGTTCTGGCGCCGTCGGCGATGACCTGCCGTACGGTCACGCTGCTCACGGCCTCGCAGATGCAGACGTACACAGCAGCCGCCTCCGTCACCTTCGCAGCCGCGGAACCCGAGTGCGCGGACGTGCGTGCCGGTCTATAAGGCTCCGCGAACGATGTGCGCGACGAAGAGGATACCGAAAGGCTCGCAGCTGCGCACGCGGGCCTCGGTAAGGGCCCCTTCCTCGGTCAGCCGCTCCAGCGCGGTCTGAACGACAGTCCTGGGCATCCGCCCGAGCGCGCGGCCTCGCGGCGGTCGGGCCGGAGTCCACGACGACCTCGTCGACCAGCCGCCCCTGGGCGACCAGCACGTCGACGCCACCGCGAACGACCAGTCCGACCGTGGGTTCCTCGTCGAGCGCCGGGACGATCACCGACGTCGTGGTGGGCGCGCTTGCGTTCTCGGCCGTGAACGGTGCGCCGAACGTGCGCCGGCGTGCCAGTCCGCGACGTCCGCGCGCACCATCCTCCCTTCGCGCCTCGGATCCACGGCATCCGCCGGGTAGCTGGCCGACCGCCAGGCAGAGCGACCCGGTCTCCCTCATCTTGGGTGCGGACACTGCTTGAGTCGGGGCATTCGAGCGGCGCCTCGGCGTCGAGGGTTCGGACGCGCCGGTCGACGTTCGCTGTTCAGCAGCCTCCGCCCTGCGTGAGTCACTCGTGACCGGGTGACCTCCGTCTGCGCCCAGGGTGCTCGTAGGTGCCGATGAACGCCAGCAGCCGAGCGGCGTTGCTGACCACGCCGAGGGCACCCAGGAAGCGGTCCTCGAGGTAGCCGTCCTCCGACAGCAGCCGTAGTTGGGCGAGCAGAGGCCGCCAGCAACCGTCCACGTCCAGCAGAGCTGTCGGCTTGGCGTGCAGGCCCAGCATCCCCGACGACCAGACGTCGAAGAACTCAGCAAGGGTGCCGGCGCCGCCGGGCAGTACCAGGAACGCATCGGCGAGGTCGGCCATGCGGACCCTGCGCTCGTGCAGCGACATGACGATCTCGATCTCCGACAGCCGCGGATGGGCCAGCTCGTCGTCCACGAGTTCCTGCGGTATCACGCCGATGACCTCGCCGTCGGCAGACAACGCGGCGTCGGACAAGCTGCCCATCAGGCCGACGTGCCCACCGCCGTAGACGATCCCGACACCGGCACGGGCAAGTCCGGTTCCGAGGTCCGCGGCCGCCTGGCAGTGCGATGGCGGGCCGGTCCGAGACCCCGCGAAGACGGCAACGCGCATGGGCCATCGTGCCTGTGGCTGGCGGGAGTCAACGGCGCAGGGAGCGGCTGGCATGCCGAGAGTCAGTCTGTCCCGCGCCGGGTCCGAGGGAGGCTGACGTAGCCGACATTCGGGTACGGCCGGCGGTTCAGGCCCGGGTAGCTGGTGCTGGGCGCAGCGCGTGCTGCTCGGCGATGAAGCCCCGGATCGCCGGGTAGATCTCGGCCTCCCAGCGGGACCCGGCGAAGACGCCGTAGTGCCCGACGCCGTCCTGCAGGTGGTGGCGCTTGCGCTCCGGCGGGATCCCGGTGCACAGCCGGTGTGCCGCCTCCGTCTGCCCGGGCGAGCACATGTCGTCCTGGGCACCCTCGACGGTGAGCAGTCCGGTGTCTCGGACGGTGGATGGGTCCACGGGCTGCCCACGCCAGGAGAAGACCCCGCGAGGGAGGTCGTGCTCCATGAAGACCCGCTGCAGGGTCTCCAGCTAGAACTCCGCGGGCACGTCCATGACTGCGCCGTACTCGTCGTAGAAGTCCCGGACGGTGGTCGCCGTCTGCACGTCGCCGGAGACCAGCGCCCGGTAGAGCTTCGCGTGGGCGTCGAGATGCCGGCGCGGGTTCAGCGACATGAAGCCGGTCAGCTGGGCGACCCCGGGGTAGACCCGCCGCCCCGCACCGGCGTAGCGGTCGGGGACCCGTGAGATGAGGAGCCTCTCGTACAGAGACAGCGGATGGCGGTGGGCCCTCTTGTTGATCCGGTTCCGGTTGACTCGCGTGTCGATCGGCCCGGCGATGAGCGTGAGGCTGCGCGGCGCGGCGGCGTCGCCGGCGGCCGCGAGCACGGCCACAGCGGCAAGGACGAGCGGCGCCGGCTGGCAGACCGCCAGCACGTGGCTGTCGGGTCCGAGCTGCCGGAGGGCGTCGATGACATGGTCGATGTACTCGTCGAGCCCGAACCGGCCCTCGTCGAGCGGGATGTCGCGGGCGTTGTGCCAGTCGAGGACGTGGACGTCGTGGTCGGCCAGCAGGGTGCGGACCGTGGGCCGAGCAGCGTGGCGAAGTGTCCAGAGATGGGCCCGACGAGCAGGACCCGTGGCTGGCCGCTGACCGATGGTTTGGCGAAGTGCAGCAGGGTGGCGAACGGTGTCGACAGCACGGGCGTCACGTCGACCGCGGCCACCCCGCCCTCGACAGCCACCGAGTCGATGCCCCAGTCCGGGCGGACGTGAGTGGGCTGAGAGGCGGCCACGATCTGACAGGCGGCTCTGAGCCGGCGGGAAGCCGTCAGGCCGGCCACCGGCGCAGGTAACCCTTCCAGGGTGCGGCCGAGGAACTGCGTCGTGGCCCGGCTGGGAGCGGTGAGCCGCCGCTGCCATTCGTACGCGGTGTAGAGCATCCGCCTGCCTCTCGTCATGTGGACCGTGCCACGCCCAGTGCAGGCTAAGGGACCCCGAGCGCGAGAGCGCGCCGAGACGGCGGACCGGTACGAGAAGTGTGTACCGTTTGCGTCCGGCGGTCCTCGCGAGCTGAGTCCGCGAGAGCCCTTGGCGGAAATGCATGAGCCGTGCGGTGCCCTCATCCCCGAGGAGAGTCGATGACCCTTGCCGGCGACGATGCCGTCCGGTCCGTGCCGCCGGTCACCTGGCTGCCGAGCCCTGGTGATGTCGAGTCCAGCAGGGTCGGCGAGTTCCTCCGCTGGTTGCAGCGGGAGCGTGGCCTGTCGTTCGACGGCTACGACTCCCTGTGGCGCTGGTCGGTCGAGGAGCTCGAGGACTTCTGGGCCTCGGTGTGGCAGTTCTTCGCCGTGCCCGCGACCGTCCCGTACTCGGCCGTCCTCGGGGACCGGGGGATGCCCGCGCGCTGGTTTCCCGGCGCGCGGCTGAACTACGCCCAGGCCGTGCTCGACCGCGCTCCCAGGGACCGGCCCGCGATCGTCGCCGTCGCCGAGGACCTGGTGCCCCACCACATCACGCGGGACGACCTGCGCGGCCGTGTGGGCGCGCTGGCCGCCGCGCTCCGCGAGCTCGGGGTCGGCCCCGGCGACCGGGTCGCCGGCTACCTGCCCAACATCCCCGAGGCGGTGGTGGCGCTGCTGGCCACGGCCAGCATCGGCGCGGTGTGGACCTCGTGCGCCCCGGACTTCGGGCTGCGCAGCGTCGTCGACCGTCTGGCGCAGGTGGAGCCCGTGGTGCTCATCGCGGTGGACGGCTACCGGTGGGCGGGCAAGGCGCACGATCGGCGCGAGGTGGTCGCGCAGCTCCGCAGCGAGCTGCCCACCGTCCGCGCCGTCATCGTGGTGCAGTCGCTCGACCCCAACGGCGAACTCCCGGCAATCCCGGGTGCACTGCGGTACGCGGACCTGGTGGCCGCGCCCAGGGAGCCAGTGTTCGAGCAGGTCGAGTTCGGCTCGCCGTTGTGGGTCCTGTTCACCTCCGGGACGACGGGCCTGCCCAAGGGGATCGTGCACAGCCACGGCGGCATCGTCGTGGAACACCTCAAGGCGCTGGGCCTCTGCCTGGACCTGCGCGCCGAGGACACGTTCCTCTTCCCGAGCTCGACCAGCTGGATGGCGTGTGGAACTTCCTGATCGGGGGCCTGCTGCACGGCTGCACCGTCGTGCTCTACGACGGGAGCCCCGCCCATCCCTCCGTCGACGCCCTCTGGCGGCTGGCGGCGCGCACGGGCGCGACCGTGCTGGGCATGGGATCGGCGTACGTGACCGGATGTGCCAGAGCCGGCGTGACGCTGCCGCCGGACGGCGCGCTGCGCGTCCGCACCGTGATCCCGACCGGGGCACCGCTGCCAATCGACGGCTGGCGCTGGCTGGGCGAGCAGCTGCCCCCGCGCGTGCGGATCGACAGCGTCTGCGGGGGAACCGACGTCTGCACGGCCTTTTTCGGCGGCAGCCCGCTGCTGCCGGTGTGGCAGGGGGAGATCTCCGCCCGTTGGCTCGGTGTGGCCACGGCCGCCTACGACCCGGACGGACGCTCGGTCGTCGACGAGGTCGGCGAGTTCGTCGTCACCGCGCCGATGCCCTCCATGCCGATCGGCCTGTGGAACGACCCGGACGGGAGCCGGTACCGGTCGTCCTACTTCGAGACCTACGACGGCGTCTGGCGGCAGGGTGACTGGGTCACCGTCACGCGCCGGGGCAGCGTGGTGGTGTCCGGCCGCTCCGACGCCACGCTCAACCGCGGGGGCGTGCGGCTGGGCTCGGCCGAGATCTACGGCGTCGTCGAGTCCCTGCCGGAGGTCAGCGACAGTCTGGTCGTCGGCGTCGAGCTCCCCAACGGCGGCTACGCGATGCCGCTGTTCGTCGTTCCTGCCGCCGGCGTGGAGCTCGACGCCGTGCTGCGCGACCGGATCGCCGCGGCTCTGCGGAGCCAGCTGTCCCCGCGGCACGTCCCGGACGAGATCGTGGCCGTCCCGGCGGTGCCCCGGACCCTCACCGGCAAGAAGCTCGAGGTCCCGGTCAAGCGCCTGCTCCAGGGAGCGCCGATCGACCGCGTGGTGTCCGCCGACGCGGTCGACCGTCCCGACGTGCTGCCCTGGTTCGCCCGCCGGGCGACGGCCGCCACCCGGCGCGACAGCTGACAGCCGGGTCGGCGGCACCATCGAGAACGATGTCGATCCCGACGGGATGGCATATCGTCGGGGCGGCGTCCGGTCCAGGACGTAGGACCCCGGGGCGGGTTCCATGGGTGGGTGATCGGCGGAGCCGGTGCCGGCCGGTGCGGGCCGGTCGTCGCCGGAGCGTTCGAGGACCCAGTCGGCCCAGGCCTCCCACCACGTCCCGGTTCGCTGCTCCACCGTCCGGCGCCAGTGCTCCGGGTCCGTCCCCGGTTCGCCGCCGATGGCGTAGCTGGCCTTCGGGTTGCCGGGTGGGTTGACCAGGCTGGCCACGTGACCGGCGTTGCTCAGCACGAAAGTGCTCGGCCCGCCAGCCAGCTGCGTCGTCCGGTAGCAGCCGGTCCAGGGGGTGAGGTGGTCGTTCAGCGCGCCGGTGACGAAGAGCGGCACGTCGATCCGGTCCAAGCTGACCGGCGTGCCGATCACCTCTAGGGCGCCGGTGGCCAGGCTGTTGGACCGGAAGACGTCGAGGAACTCGGAGTGCAGCGCGGCCGGCAGGTTGGTGCCGTCGGCGTTCCAGGCCAGGATGTCGAGCTGCGGTGAGGGCACGGCCAATCCCCGGCGGTCCGCTGCCGACGAGCACCCACGACCAGTTCCTCCACGGCACCTACCGACCCGACACCGTGCCCTCATCCGTTGTGCGGCTCGCCGCGCGTCCCCATCTCCTCAGCCGCTGCTTCGTCCGGCCGAGAGGCCGCTGGCGGCCGGCATATCCCAGGCATCGCCGAAACCCGCTGGGCTGCTCGAGGGCTGAGTCTGCGGCTCGCGGATGTCGAGCAGATGGCCCATGCGGTCGCGCTTGGTGCGCAAGTAGGTGACGTTGTGCTCGGTGACGTGGCTGGGCAGCGGCACCCGGCCGACGATCTTCAGTCCGTAGCCCTCCAGCCCGGCGTGTTTGGCCGGGTTGTTGGTGAGCAGCCGCATGGTGTGCACGCCGAGGTCGACCAGGATCTGCGCGCCGGTGCCGTAGTCGCGGGCGTCGGCGGGCAGGCCGAGGTCGAGGTTGGCGTCGACGGTGTCCGCACCGGCGTCCTGCAGCTGGTAGGCCTGCAGCTTGTGCAGCAGGCCGATGCCGCGGCCCTCGTGCCCGCGGATGTAGAGGACGATGCCGCGGCCCTCCTGCGCGACCGCGGCGAGGGCGGCCTGCAGCTGCGGGCCGCAGTCGCAGCGCAGCGAGCCGAAGACATCGCCGGTGAGGCACTCGGAGTGCACGCGCACCAGCACGTCCTCGCCGTCGCCGATGTCGCCCGCGACGAACGCGACGTGCTCGCGGTCGTCGTAGGCTCCGCGGTAGCCGACCGCGGTGAACGTGCCCGGCGCCAGGGGCACCGTCGCCTCGGCGACGCGCTCGACCAGCTTGTCGAACCGCTTGCGGTAGGCGATCAGGTCGGCGATCGAGATGAGGCACAGGTCGTGCTCGTCGGCGAACACCCGCAGCTCGTCGCCGCGGGCCATGCCGGTGGGATCCTTCTCGCTGACGATCTCGCAGAGCACTCCGGTCGGCTTCAGCCCGGCGAGCACCGCCAGGTCGACGGCGGCCTCGGTGTGGCCGGGCCGGCGCAGGACGCCGCCGTCCTTGGCCCGCAGCGGCACGATGTGGCCAGGGCGGGACAGATCGGTGGACGTGGTGTCCGCGGCGGCGAGCAGGCGGATCGTGCGCGCCCGGTCCTTGGCGGAGATGCCGGTGCTGACGCCCTCGCGAGCGTCGACGGTGACGGTGTAGGCGGTGCCGCGGCGGTCCTGGTTGACCCGGAACATCGGCGGCAGGTCCAGCCGGTCGGCGTCGGCCTCCGTGACCGGCACGCAGATGTAGCCGGAGGTGTAGCGCACCATGAAGGCCACCAGCTCCGGAGTGGCGAGCTCGGCGGCGAAGACGAGGTCCCCCTCGTTCTCGCGGTCCTCGTCGTCCACCACGACGACCGCGCGGCCGGCCTTGATCGCGGCGATGGCGTCCTCGACGCCGTCCAGCCGCACCCGGTCCGCGCGACTCATCGGCGTGCCCCAGCAGCCGCTCCACGTGTGGGGACCACGTCCACCTCCAGATCGACCGTTGTCCCGAGAGCACCTCTCGACACCACGTCCACGACGAACCATGGCCGCCGTGCATTGCTGCACGGACGGCGAACGTCGGCCGGCGATCACACGGTCGTGCAGTGCGACCGACCGGCTGTGGCGTCACGGAGATGGCCGGAAGCTGCCCCGCCGTACGCAGTATAGGATACCTATTTCCGGTAGTCCACTCACAAGGTGGATCCGCTGGACAACATCAGACCAGGACGAGGCGCGGCATGCGCCGCGGGACGTGCGGCCCCACTCTCTGCGAGACGATGTCCGACGCGGGTGGACTGGCGGACGGCCCGAGCCGCCATTGCCCGGTGACCAAAACAGTATCCTCAAGTCTTGACGTCGGCCGATGCCGGGCTGGAGGATGACTGCTGGGAAGGCGGGGCGTCCGTACGCGGATGCCGAGTCGAGGAACGGGCGACCGGAGCGTCGAGGGTCCGCTCGTCGAGCATCAGAGAGGTCTTGAATGTCGCGCCGACTGCAATTCCACATCTTCACGATGGATTCGGTTTCTCACATCTATCACGGGATGTGGCGACACCCGGAGACCAAGAGCCTGGCTCGCCACGACCTGGACACCTGGGTCGAGCTGGCGATGATCGCCGAGCGCGGGTGCATGGACTCGATCTTCATCGCCGACGTCGCGGGCCTGCAGGGCGACTATCGCGGCGGCTGGGACATCTTTCCTGAGCGCGGCATCCACATTCCGATCGGCGACCCCGCGACACTCCTGCCGGCGATGATGCATGCCACGGAGAACATCGGGTTCGTCTACACCAGCTCCATCATCCAGTACCCGCCGTTCACTTTTGCGCGGAAGGCCTCCACGCTCGACCACCTCTCGAACGGTCGTCTGGGCTGGAACGTCGTGACCAGCGCCACCGAGAACGCCTACCGCAACGTAGGGTTCGACCAGATCCTGGAGCACGACGAGCGCTACGAGTGGGCCGAGGAGTACCTCGAGGTCGTCTACAAGTTGTGGGAAGGGTCCTGGGAGGACGACGCCGTCCTCGCCGATGTCAAGCGCGGGATCTTCGCCGACTCCAAGAAGATCCACAAGATTCATCACAAGGGCCGTCGGTACAGCGTCGAGGGGCCGCATCTGGTAGAGCCGTCCCCTCAGCGGACTCCCTTGCTGTTCCAGGCCGGGGCGTCGCCGGCGGGCCGCAACTTCGCCGCCCGCCACGCCGAGGGTGTGTTCCTCATGGTCGACACGCCGCGCGACGTCCCAGCGGTCGTGCGGGACGTTCGCGAGCGCGTGAAGGCGGCCGGTAGGTCACCCGAGGACGTGGTGTTCCTCCAGGGCATGAGCCTGGTCGTCGGCTCCACCGAGGAGGAGGCGCAGCGCAAGGCCGCGGAGCTCGACGAGTACATCGACATCGAGGCCTCCGCGGCGATGCGAGGTGGGGCGCTCGGGATCGACCTGGCAACCCTGGATCCGCAGACTCCGGTGACCGAGGTCCTCGAGCGAGCTCCGGGCCTCCGCGGCAACCTGCAGCTGTGGATCGAGAACGAGCCCAACGGTGATCAGCTGACGGTGGCCGACCTCGGGCGGTTCTTCGCGCAGAAGTCGCGCATCGTCGGCACCCCGGAGTCCATCGCGGACCACATGCAGGAGTGGGCCGACGCCGGGATCGACGGCTTCAGCTTCATCCAGATGATCACGCCTGGCACCTTCGCCGACTTCGTCGACCACGTCGCCCCGGAGCTCCAGCGGCGGGGGATGATGCAACGGGAGTACAGCCCCGGCACCCTACGCGAGAAGCTCTTCCCAGGGCGAGGGCCGTACCTGCCCGAACATCACCACGGCCGCTCCTTCCGGCATCTCGGCTGACCGGGCACCTCTCCCGCTGGGTCACGGGCACGGTGGTGTCTGCACAGGGGAGGGGCAGGAGCCGGTCCGTTCGTTCCCACCCCGCCGACAGCGACGCCCGCATGAGGTGAGCCGGAATGTCGCGGGCGCCGTCCGATCCGGGATCGCTGGCGGGGCAGCGAGCGCCATGGATCGGGTTGTGGCCGTAGAGAATTAAGGATACTCTGAAGCGGCTGGTCGAACGGAGCGAGGTGCCGGATGGAATGTGGCTGCCTCCGTTCCGTGGCCGCACGCATGAGCGGTCGCCGGGGCGTGTCGGCCGGCCGTGACTCGCGTCCTGTCGGTGCTCCGGCCCGGCCCAGCGGGTGCTCGGGGGACGTCCGCCGACGGACGGTGACCGGTGCCCAGGGGTGGACGGGGTCTCCGCTCCCGACCTCGTCGTGAACTGGCGACGATCGGGGCTGGGCGGCCGGACGCCGCGCCATCCCGTACCCGGTCGCCGTCCACCCGCTCCAGTCCACTGCCTCATGGGGCGACGTGCTGGACGTCGCCATTCCGCACCTCGAAGTGCTCCACGGACGAACGAACCCGCCGCTGCTGGCCTGATCGCCCTGCCGGAGATGACGCCACATACGCGAGCACCCCTGCTCCGCATGCTGCCGATGGAGGCCTCACCATGACGATCAGCACGGCCGACCGGGTCGAGCTGCACGAGCTCGCCGCCCGGTACTGCGACATCCTCGATGCCTGCGACTGGCCGAGTCTCACGTCCGTCTTCGTGGGCGACGCGACGTTCGACTTCCGTGACATCGGCTTCGGGGTGGCCGAGGGGGTGGAGGCCATCCGCGACCAACTGGTGGGTTTCGGTGGCCATGTGGCGGCACACCTGATCGCCAACGTCTGGGTGGCAGACGACGGACCGGTCCGCTTGCACAGCAGGGTGCTGACCATCCTCCCCGACAAGCGGGTCGGGTCGGGAAGCTACGTGGACGACGTCGTCCGGACGCAAGACGGCTGGCGCATCCAGCGACGGGTCTTCACCCGAGGCGCGCGGACAACGCGAGTCTGCAGTGACGGGGACGGCGACGACAGGGACACCGGCTGCAGTGGCTACCGCGGGGCCGGTGCAGGCGACGTGGAGGGGTGATCCGAGATGAGTGAGAACCGTGACCACCTGGCCGCCTTCCGCGCGGACGTGCGCGCCTGGGCCGCTCGACACGTGCCGTCCGATTGGGAGCACGAGCTGCACCACGCCGACGGGCCGGCGCTGTTGGAGTTCGAGCGCCGGTGGCTCAAGCAGCTGCGTGCCGGCGGGTACGCCGCGCCGCACTGGAGCCGCGAGCACGGCGGGGGCGGCTTCTCCCTGGCCGAACAGGTGGTGATCTTCGAGGAGCTGAGCCGGGCCAACGCGCCACGCCTCAACTCCTTCGACGTGGCGTTGAACCACGTCTACGCCACTCTGGTAGAGGGGGGCAGCCCGGACCAGCAGGCCCGGTTCTTCCCCGCCATCCTGGGTGGGCAGACGTGGTGCCAGGGTTTCTCCGAGCCGGAAGCGGGGTCAGACCTGGCCTCGCTGCGGACGCGGGCTGTCCGCTCAGGGGACCACTTCGTGGTGAACGGTCAGAAGGTCTGGTCCTCCGGTGCCGACAGGTCCGACTACTGCTTGCTGCTGGCGCGGACCGATCCCGATGCGCCCAAGCGGCGGGGACTGAGCCTCCTCCTCGTGGACTTGCAGTCTCCGGGAGTAGAGGTCAGACCCATCAAGCAGTCGACGGGGCAAGCTGAGTTCGCCGAGATCTTCCTCACCGACGTGGTGGTTCCGGCAGAGAACCTCGTGGGGGAGGAGAACGACGGCTGGGCGATCGCCCAGGCCACCCTCAGCGCCGAGCGGGGCCCGGCGGTGTTGGAGCTGGTCGAGCGCATGAACCAGGCAGCGGAACTCCTGGTGGAGTTGGCCGCGGAGACACCACTGGCCGGTGGGTGGGCCGTGGATGACGTAGCGGTCCGGGAGGCCCTGGCCGACTTCGGTACGCGGGTGCAGATCCTGCGACTGCTCTGTCGAAAGGTGCTCACCGATCTCGTGAGCAGAGGCGGGACAGGGCCCGAGGCCTCCTTGATCAAGGTCTACTACAGCGAGTTGCTGCAGGACCTCATGAGATTCGGTGTCGACCTGAAGGGGCCGGCAGGTCAACATCGCGGCGACAAGCCGTCGAGTGCCGGCTACTCGGCGTCGGGTCTGTGGATGCTGGACTACCTGGGGTCGTGGAGCTGGACGATCGGCGGCGGCACCAACGAGATCCAGCGCACGGTCATCGCCGAACGAGTGCTCGGCCTGCCGCGCGAGCCGCGTCCGGCCGATGCGACGACCGGGAGGAGCGCCCGATGAGTGAGGAACTCCTCCTCGACCAGGAAGAACTGCGCCGTGAAGCCCGGATGATGCTGCTCGACCTGGCGGGACCGGATGCTCTGCGCGACCGCATCGGTCGCGAGGAGCACGGATACGACCCGCTGTGGCCCCGGCTGGTCGAGGTCGGCTGGACCGGGATCGACGTACCCGAGGAGGCCGGCGGAGGCGGTGCCTCGTTCGCGGACCTCGCCGTCGTGCTGGGAGAGCTCGGCCGCAGCCTCGCCCCGGGGCGGCTCTTCGCCTCCGCGGTGCTGGCCGCCGGTGCGCTGATCCGCAGCGGAACGCCCCAGCTCTGGGAGCGTTGGCTCGGCCCGCTGGCCGACGGCAGCCGCCGCGGCACCGCCGCGTTGTCCGACCGCGACGGCGGCATCGTGGCAGCAGGATTCAGCGCCCGCCGCGACGGCGACGACTGGATCGTCGACGGGACGAGCGGTTACGTGCCGGACGCCCATGGCGCCGACCTGGTGGTGCTCCGCGCCACCACTGACGACGGTGAGCTGCTGGCGATCGTCGACGGCGAGGCGGCGGGCCTGGAGATTACGCCGACACCCATGCTGGACCTGACCCGTTCCTTCGACGAGGTCACTGCCCGCGGCCTCGTGGTTCCCGCAGACGCCGTCCTCGCCGCCGGGGAGGCCGGCACGGCGGAGGTGACCGCCCTTCTGCAGCGAGCCTCCGTCGGGGTGGCGGTGGACAGCCTGGGCATCGCGGGGGAGGTGCTCGCCCGCACCGTTGACTACGTCAAGACGCGGGTCCAGTTCGATCGCCCGATCGGCTCCTTCCAAGTGATCAAACACAGGTGCGCGGACATGCTCATGCAGGTGCAGACAGCGGAGCTGGTCGTGTCCGACGCCTTGCAGTTCCTCGACGGCCCCGAGGCAGCGGTGGCCGCCGCCCGGGCCAAGTCCTACGTCGCCGACGTCGCCGCCGCGGTGGCAGCCGACAGCGTGCAGCTGCACGGAGGGATCGGGATGACGTGGGAGCACGACGCCCACCTGTTCCTCAAACGAGCGGTCCTGAACCAGACCCTCTTCGGCGACTCCCGCTGGCACCGCCGGCGTCTCGCGGACCTGACCCTGCCAGGCGGTGACTCCTCGCGAGGTCCGTCGTGAGCATCGCCCTGGAAGCGGGTGTCTGGGCCGTCGTGCCCACGCCCTTCCACGGGCCGGGACGTGACGTCGATGAACGCAGTCTCGAGCGGCTGGTCCAGCACTATGAGCACGTCGGCGTCAGCGGGCTCACCGTTCTCGGCGTGTTCGGTGAGGCCGCCCAGCTGTCGTCCGCCGAGCGCCGGAACGTGTTGACGACGGTGGCCGGCGCTTGCGGCCTGCCCCTGGTGGTCGGCGCGACCTCGCTGAGCACCGCGCCGGTTGTCGAAGAGATCCTGGCGGCCCGCGACACCGTGGGCGACCGGATGACCTCGGCGATGGTGCAGGTCAATTCGCCGCAGCCGGCTCCGCTGGCGACTCATCTGCAGGCGGTGTACCGGGCCACCGGTGTGCCGCTGGTGGTGCAGGACTACCCGTTGGTCAGCGGTGTCTCGATCCCCACTGCGAACCTTACCTCGGCGCTGACCGACCTGGCCTGCGTGGCTGCGGTCAAGGCCGAGTCTCCCCCAACCCCGCCGGCGATCGCCGTGCTGAGCGCGCTGCTGGACCGTCCGGTGTTCGGAGGGCTGGGTGGCATCGGTCTGCTCGACGAACTCGCCGCGGGCTCGGCCGGGGCCATGACCGGCTTCTCGTTTCCCGAGGCGCTCGTCGCCTGCGTGTCCGCGTTCCGCTCCGAGGGCCAGGATGCGGCCCGCGCCGCCTTCCTGCCATACCTGCCGCTGGTCAACTTCGAGCAGCAGGCCAAGATCGCGCTGGCCGTACGGAAGGAGTGCCTACGGAGCCGTGGTCTCATCCACGACTCCGCGGTTCGACCTCCGGCGGAGGTCTTCCCGGAGGCGCTGCGACGGCAGTTGGAGTGGCACCTCGCGGCCGTGGCGCCCCTGGTGGGCCTGAGCTGATGGATCTCGGTCCGGCGGGACGCTGGGCCGTCGGACCGCGGTGAGGACCGGTCCCCGCGCCTTGCCCGGAGGATCGTCGAAGGCGTGAGGGGGACGGCAGGGCAGGCTCGACCGGTGGAGGCAGCGCTGGCGATGCGGCGGCTCTTGCTCGCGCGTCACGGTCGCGGTCGCGACGCACTGCGGGGCTCGGACGATGCTCACACCCGCCGACGGGGGACCCGGCTCGCTGGCCGGGAGGCACGACGTGCCGGTGACGTGGTGACCACCGGTGGGTCTTTCGGACACGCGCGCGAAGCCAGGATCACAGGAGCTCCAGGATCGTCGCGTTGGCCTGGCCGCCGCCCTCACACATGGTCTGCAGGCCGTAACGGATGCCGTTGTCACGCATGTGGTGCACAAGGGTCGTCATGATCCGGGCTCCGGAAGCCCCCAGCGGGTGCCCGAGGGCGATCGCGCCGCCGTTGGGGTTGAGCGTTTTGGGATCCGCGCCGAATTCAGCCATCCAGGCCAGCGGTACCGGCGCGAAGGCCTCGTTCACCTCGAACGCGCCGATGTCGTCCACCGAGAGGCCGGACCTGGTGAGCGCCTTCTGCGTCGCCGGGATCGGCGCAGTGAGCATGATCACGGGATCGGCGCCGGCGAGCACGGCGGTGTGCACGCGGGCGATCGGGGTCAGGCCCAGTTCCCGGGCCTTCTCGCTGGTGGTCATCAGCAGGGCCGCCGCACCGTCGGAGATCTGCGAAGAGTTGCCGGCGGTGATGATCCCGCCGTCAGGTCGGAAGGCCGGCTTCAAGCCCGCCAGGATCTCCGTCGTCGTCCCACGGCGGACTCCCTCGTCGGCCGAGACGACCGATCCGTCGGGCTGCGTCACCGGGGCGATCTGGCCGACGAACCGTTCCTCGTCCTGAGCGGCGGCAGCCCGTTCGTGACTGGTCGCGGCGTATGCGTCGCACTGGGACCTCGACAGACCCCACTGCTCGGCGACCATCTCCGCACCGATTCCCTGGTTCGGGGCGCTTCCGCCGTATCGGCCGAGGAAGGTCTCCGAGTACGGGCTGCCGTTCACCAGCGAGGACGCCATGGGCATCCGGCTCATCGACTCCACCCCGCCGGCGACGGCCACGTCGTAGTGCCCAGCGATCAGACCAGCGGCAGCGAAGTGGACCGACTGCTGACCGGAGCCACACTGCCGGTCCACCGTCACACCGGTGACCGTCTCGGGCCAGCCCGCGGTGAGCACCGCGGTTCGCGCGATGTCGAAGGTCTGCTCATCCACCTGGGAGACGCACCCCCACACGACGTCGTCGACCAGTGAGGGATCCAGGTTCGCGCGCTCGACCAGTGCATCGAGCACGTGAGCCGACAGGTCCGCCGGGTGTACTCCCGCCAGTCCGCCCTTCCGCCTCCCGACGGGCGACCTGACTGCTTCCACGATCACTGCGTCACGCACTGTGGACTCCTTCCGTCAGGGACCGCCCATGGGCGGCTATGCAAAATCAGGTCGCTCTTTCCGGACCGGATCGGTCGGCCGGCATCAGAACGGGCTGTGGCTGCCAGCGCCGTGCCGCCCTACATCCTGGAAGGACGCAGAAGCTCGTCGGCGGCGGTCAAGCACCGCGGCGATCAGACCGACCGTGGGGAGCACCGGGCGTGTCCGACGACAATCGGTCTGCTGTCCGCGGGCACGGGTGGCGGACGACCGCCGGGCGGTGCGCCGTCGACGGCCGAGCACCGACGTCGCCGCTCAGCTCGGCCCGCTCCGGGCTCCCTGCACCGCCGGCAGTGCTTCCACGGCCGCCTGGAAGACCGTTCGGGCATGAGCGCCGACACCGCCGAGTTCGCCCCGGAGGGCGCGGATGCGAAGCGTCCACAGGTGCAGGTCTGTCTCGTAGATGAGCCCCCGTGCGCCCATGACCTGGTGGGTGTCGATGAGCAGCCGGGATGCGTGGTTGGTCGCCGTGGTCGCCGCGATCCCTGCGAGCAGGGCAGGCGCCCCGTGGTACGCCGCCTCACGCACCAGCCAACGAACGGTCTCGACCGCCACCGTGCATTCCGCGAGGCGGTGCTGAATGGCCTGGAAGGACCCGATCGCCCGACCGAACTGCTTGCGCTCACGAGCGAAGGCGAGGGTCAGGTCCAGCGCCGCACTGGCGCACCCGACGATCTCCGCCGAGAGTGCGAGCTGCCACCTGCGCCGCAGCGCGGGCCCCGCGCCCGGCAGGGTTCGGAGAGGTCGATCGAACCTCAGGCGGGCCATGGGGAAACTCGTGCGCACATGTGCGGCTTCCGCCGTGAAGCCCTGCTGATCGAAGACCTGCACGTCGTCCCCGTCCAGGGCGAGGACCACATCGGCGTCCGCCCCGAAACGCACGAGCGGCTCGTCGACGTGCTCGGCCAGTCCGACGACGAGCGGCGGTTGGTCGAGCACGACCGGCGCCACCAGGAGACGCTGCGAGACCGGCGCGAATGCGGCGGCGTATGCAGCGGCCTCTGAGATGAGGACGGCGTCGAGGGGCGACACGTCGAGGAGAGCCTCGTCCCGCAGGGCGCCCAGCAGGTCCCTGTCGGACTGCCCTGCGCCGGCGAGCGCGCGTGCGCGGTCGCCACCGGCCCGCTTCTGGAACACCTCGTCGGAGCGACGCACGAGATCGGCTTGCTTGCCGGTCAACGAGAAGTCCATGTCAGCGACCTCCAGGCAGAGCGAGTGCACGTGCGATCAGATTGAGTTGGATCTCGTAGGTTCCGGAGCTGACGCCGACCATCATCGAGTCCTTGAACTGCAGGTCTGCCGCGGTCCGGATGACCAGGCCTTCGGTGCCCATGATGCGGTTGATGCACTCTGCGACCTCGCGCTCCGCCCAGGCCAGGGCGATGCGCGTGATGCTGGGAGTCGCACCGGACTGCGCGCCGCGCGCCTGCTCGTCGACGGTGCGGTACACGAGGATCCGGGCGGCGTGAGCGGCCGCGTAGGCCCGCCCGAGGAGCTCCTGTGTGGCCGAGTCGTCAAGCCTCGAACGCTCAGCGGCCCACGCGATTGTCTGATCCAGGCGCACGAGCTGATGGGCGTACCGGAGGCGACCGGTTCGCTCGTTGGCCAGGGCCTCACGGACGATTTCCCAGCCGGCGTTCTCGGCGCCCAGCCGGTTGCTGCTGGGCACCCGGACGTTGTCGAAGACGAGTTCGTGGAAGTAGTAGTCACCGATCAACGCCGGAATGCTCCGGATCTGCAGGCCCGGTGTGTCGAGCGGGACCAGGAGGATCGTGATCCCCTTGTGCTTGGGTGCGTCGGGGTCCGTGCGCGCCAGCAGGATGCACCACTCAGCGGTGTTCGCCCAGGAGGTCCAGATCTTGCGGCCGCGGACCACGTAGTCGTCGCCGTCGAGGACGGCCTCGGTCTGCAGCGAGGCGAGGTCCGAGCCGGCCTCCGGCTCGGAGAAGCCCTGGCAGTAGACGATGTCACCGGCCCGGATGCGGCGGAGGTGGTACTCCTTCTGCTCGGGGCTACCGTGGTTCATGATCATCGGCCCGACCCACTGCGTGTTCATGATCTGCCCGGCTCGAGGCTCGCCCCGGGCCACCAGCTCCTCGGAGAGGATCAGCTGGTCCCAGGGACCCGCCCCCGTGCCACCCCACTCCTCGGGCCACCCGGGCACCAGCAGCGACTCGCGGTTGAGCGCTGCGGCGAACTTCTTCGCATACATGCCGCGCTCGTAGCTGTCGATCTCAGGCTCGTTGACCATGAGGTCGTGGTCCAGTTCCCGGTCGAGGAACGTCTGGATCTCGCCCCGGAGAGCGGCCTGCTCGTCGCTCCAGTCGAACTCCACGTGTACTCCCTGGGCCGATTGCTGTGAGCTTCACCGGTCATGTCGACGTTGGTGGGCTATGTAAAAGAGTATACCTTGTTCCTTCAAGATAGGGATCGGTGGCCCAATCGTCAAGTCCGAATCTGTCGATCGCCGCGCTGCTGCTGACAGCCCCGGTACGGCGTCTGGGTGGGCAGCTTTCCCCCAATCACATGTTGCTGACCGGCCGCTCAGTCAGCGTGTGTTTTCGAGCCGGACCGGCGTTGGCGGAGCCGGCCGCCCCATAGCGGGCGCCCATGCGGTTGCGGGAGGACGGTGGTGTGTCGGGGCTTCTGTCCTGCCGTGTAGCTCTTCGGCGCCCCGGGCACGACCGAAGTCCGAATCCGGGCCCCCGGCTACGAGGCCCCGTCAGCATCGAGCTCCTCGCCGTCCCGACCCCCGACGGACCGGAGTCGGGCCTGACCGACCGGCCTCGGCGCTAGGGCAGCTAGGGGTTCAAGACCGTCCGCCCCTTACCAGGCCGTACTCCGCCGATCGCCTCCGTCGCCGCGTCGGTCGCAGCCAGCAGGTGAGTGCTGTACCGATCGACATCCTCCCTCGTCGACTGCGGAGGCAGGCCGTACACGGTCAGGGTGAGAACGACCTGACCGTTCGCGTCGAACACCGGTGCGGTCAGGTTGCGGACGTCATAGCTCTCGCCAGGTTCCAGATCGCCCGGTTCGTACTTGCCCGCTAGCCGGTCGACGAGCCCGCGGGCGGCTCGCTTCGCGTTCGGATCGACAGGAGCCGCCGGCGTCCGGGCAACGGCGGCCTCCAGCACCCGATGCTCCTCGTTGCCGAGGCCGAGCGACCATCCCCGCTGACGGACACGCTCCAGTTGTGTACGGAGCTCCGCTCGCCGAGCGCCCTCGGGGTGGTCGAGCTTGCTGATCCACCGCTCCGCGGCGTCCTCAGGGGCCCAGGCCACCCAGATGGCGTTGAGCGGGGGGACGAAGGGGATGCGCTGGCCGATCCTCGAGGGGCCCACCCCGTGCCGTGACTGTCCTGCGCTCCCGAGGATGACTATCTCGTCCTCCACGACGGCTGCGGCCAGGCACTCGACGCCGAGTTGCGCCGCGAGCTCCGCCATGTGCGGGCGGACGGCGTCGACCAGGGTGAGCTGCTCGAGGATGTCCGTCTCGGGCTGGGCCGTGAGCGACAGCTGCGCAAACCGGCCGTACCCGCCCTGGAAGAACAGAAGCGGCAGGTCCGGTCCGCCCGTGGCGAGGTGGCGGACGCGGCCGATGGCGATGTAATGGTCACCAGCTTCGTGGACCGTCTCCAATTCGCAGTCGATCCAGGCCACGACGCCGTCGATGAGCGGAGCACCGGACGGCGATGACTGCCAGGGGATGTCGCGGAACTTGTCGGGACTCCGGGCCGCGAGTGCCCGGCACACCTGTTCCTGGTCATCCGCGAGGACGTTGATGCAGAACGCGCCGGCCGAGCGGATCTTCGGGAAGCTGGACGAGCTCTTGTCCGGCAGGAACGCGACGAGTGGCGGGTCGAGCGACACGCTGGTGAAGGAGCCCACGGCCATGCCCACCGCCTGACCGTCCGGATCGACGGCGGTGACCGCGACGACTCCCGTCGGGAAGTGCCCCAGGACCTGGCGGAAGCGCTTGCTGTCGAAGCTTCCCGGCTCGGCGACGTCCATTGCGGCTCCCGGATCAGGCGGATGGACTCGGCTCGTCCTCTGGCGTGGCTCCACCGCGGCGGGACGATCGCGCGGGGAAACTGCGTCGTGAGGGACGACCCAGTGGAGGATACTGATTTCGGAAGATAGCTTCGGTGTCGCGATCGGTACCTGTCAAGTGCACGGCCGCACGCACGCTCTCGCGGGCACGTGCCTCGACCCGGTCCGCATAGTGGACGCCGGCCTCACTCTCACGAGCCGCCGGAACTCGGTGCCGAGCCTCTCCGGCCTCGCCGTCTCCGCTCGTCGCGCGAACCCGGGGCGCCGTTCGCGGGCACCGCGCAGCTCGCCTCAGGACGTCCCGGGTCCCTCTGCAGGTAGGCGGCTGCGCGACCGCGCACTCGGTGGCGCGGGCGGCGACGCTGAGCAGTGCGGGCAGATGCCAGTGTCGCCGGCGCCCAGCAGTCGCTTCTCCATGTCGCCTCGGTGGTGCATCGTGGTGACGTGATCCCACGGGATCGTCCCGGGAACGCATCCCAAGAGTCGACAGCGGCCCGGCTGCCCCCCGTGGCTCACGCGTGCCACCTGGTATGCGAGACCGATACCATGATAAAGTATAAGGAATAGGGTGCCGGTGACCTGCCGGCTCGACTGGTGGCGTCCGCGGCTGCGGCGCGCGCATAGGAGAACATGATGATCAAGCCGGCCGACCTCTCGCAGCCGTTCGAGGACGTGCTGTACGAGAAGGAAGGGCACGTCGCCCGGATGACCATCAATCGTCCCGAGCGCGGCAACGCCCTGACGCGGGCCATGCACTCACGCATCCGCGCCATCTGGGACGACGCTCGTGAGGACCCCGATGTCCGGTGCGTCATCGTCACGGGTGCGGGGACGCGCCATTTCTCCACGGGTGCCGACATGGGCGACATCGCCGAGAGCGGACGCGCCCACGACTCCGACGGGCCCTTGACGGAGGAGGTGTTGTGGTCTCCCATCCACAACCGCGTCTGGAAGCCGGTGATCGTGGCCGTCAACGGCCTCGTCGCCGGTGGCGGTCTGCACTTCGTCGTCGATGCCGACATCGTCGTGGCCGCCGATTCAGCCGCTTTCGTGGACACGCATGTGAACGTCGGGATGGTCGGAGGCATCGAGAACATCGGACTGGCCAAACGCCTGCCGCTCGGCACCGCGCTGCGCATGACGCTTCAGGGGCGCAACTTCCGGCTGCCGGCACGCCGAGCCTATGAACTGGGCCTCGTGGACGAGCTGGTCGCACCGGAGGACCTCATCTCCACAGCCGATGCCATCGCCGCGGACATCGTCCACAACTCACCGCACGCCACGTCCCTGTCGAAGCAGGCGATCTGGGCGGCGCAGGACATGGGTTACCACCAGGCGATGGAGTACGGCTGGGCGCTGGTGCGCATGCACTGGAACCACCCCGATCTCGCGGAGGGCGCCCGTGCGTTCGCCGAGAAGCGCGCGCCGCGGTGGACCACCGGATGAGCGAGGCGTGCCCTAAGGCCCGCCTCGCTGCTCACAGTCAGACCAGGAGTCGGATCAGGGATCGACTCGAGTCATGCGCCCCGCGTCTTCGCGCGAACCTGGTTCCGCGGCCTGGCGTCACGGTTCACAGCCGCGGACGCGTGAACGGTAGAGCTGATCGGCGCCGGTGCGAACAGATCAGGTGCTCTTCTCCGGGCGGGTCTGGTCCTCTACAATCCGTGTACTTATTACCACTACCGAGGGTGTTGGCGCACGGCTGCACGGAGCTCCGTCGACGGACTTGCTTGAGCGGGTGGGGAGACGACCTCCCTTGCGAGCGGTGAGGGGTCGTCGCTGTCAGCCGGCGCGCTGCCGCCGTACTTCGATCGAGGGAAGTCACACGTGGATTCGCAGCTATCCGGTCGCACGATCCTGATGTCCGGGGGGAGTCGCGGCATCGGGCTGGCCATCGCCGTCGAGGCCGGCCGTCTCGGCGCGAACGTCGTCCTGTTGGCCAAGACCGACAAGGAAGATCCCCGCCTGGACGGGACCGTGCACACCGCTGTGGCTGCGATCGAGGCCGCCGGCGGTCGCGGACTCGCCGTCGTCGGCGACCTCCGCAATGACGCGGATGTCGATCGCGCGGTCACGACCGCCACCGAGCGTTTCGGCGGGATCGACATCGTGGTGAACAACGCCAGCGCGCTGACGCTCGCCGGTACCGAGGAACTGACGGTCAAGCGCTTCGACCTCATGCAGCAGGTCAACTCGCGGGGCACGTTCCTGCTGACACGTGCGGCGCTGCCCTACCTGAAACGGTCGGAGCACGCTCGCGTGCTCACCCTTTCCCCGCCGCTGAACCTGGCGCCGCAGTGGCTGGGTCGGTTCCCCGGCTACATGCTCTCGAAGTACGGGATGACGCTTCTGACGCTGGGATGGGCGGCCGAGTTCGCGGACGCCGGCATCGCCGCGAACTGCCTGTGGCCGCAGAGCACCATTGCGACCGCCGCGGTGCTCAACCTCCTCGGCGGCGAGGAGGCAGCCGCACGGGCTCGGTCCCCGCAGATCATGGCCGACGCCGCCACAGCGGTCCTCCGACTCCCAGCCGACCGAACCGGAGAGACATTGCTCGACGTGGACATCCTCGCCGAGTGCGGGGTCGTCGACCTGGCGCAGTACGGGGGAGGCCAGCGGCCTGAAATGGACTTCTTCGTCGACGTGCCTTGATCGGAGTCCACTGGCCGGCTGGCCGGACCGGTACGGGCCGCAGGAGTTACGGCCACCCGAGTCCTGCCGGGCGTGCCGAGAAGTAGCGCCATGCTCGGCCGGACCGGCCCGACCGCAGCCGGTACCGAGGTGGACCGGCTGCCCGGGAAGATGCCGTGCGGGCCGGCACAGCGACCTGCTGCCCGTCGACGTCATGATGCTCGGCCGGATCCCGACGGCCGTGTCAACGGCGGGCGCACAGCCACCGCCGATCACCGGCACGAGCTGGCAACTCATCGGCTTCGACTACGTGCATACGCCTTGACGACCACTCCCGGCCGCCCTACATGGAAGTGCTCCTCGCGGCGCGGCAGCGGGCGATGATCACCGCTCCGGGAACCGAAGCGGTCGACCACGAGCAGGCCGTCTGTGCGGCGCAGGCCACCGGCTGGACCAGCACAGACGTCCCTGAGGGCGGCTGAGGTGTCGCGGCCTCAGGACTCGTCCAGGAGTTCCAGCAGCCGGTCCAGTGTCATCTCCGGATCTTGGGGGAACGGTGCATCGGACTGGACGATCTGTACGAGCGCCCCGAGAGAGTTCCGGGGATGCAGATATGCCTGCTGCCAGAAGGGCCGCTCCAAGTCGACGCCGACCACCTCCAGACCCATCCTCGCGGCGGCGGCGATCGAGGACCGGACGTCGTCGACCTTGAAGGTCACATGGTGCAACGCGCCGCTGGAATACGAGGACAGGAAGCGGGCAAGAGGGCTTGAGGGACCGTACGGCTGAATGATCTCGAACTTCCCGTCCTGCCCGAACGAGAGCTGGAGGGCGGCGAAACCGTCGGCCTCCTCGATGTTCGCCAACAAGAACCGCCCGCCGAGCAAGGTCATGTAGATCGGTACGGCGTCGGCGATGCGTGGTACCGCCACCCCTACGTGATCGAAGCGCGCCCCGAGGGAGTCGAGCTCGATACCGCATACCGATCGCATCGCCATGTGATCCAAGGGGACCCCTTCAGCTTTCGTCTATGTCGACCTCGTGCGCTATCTCAGTGTACCGAATAGCAGAGGGGTGTGGCAGGTTCAGCGTGGGCCGCAGTCACGGGCACGCAGGATCGGACGGTGTTCGAGCCTTGCTCCATCAGCCCGCCGGCTGAGCTGACCGGTACGACGCCTAGCTGTACTGATCGGACAGGTTGGTGCACCGCGTCCGAGGGATTCGGATCTTGATGTAGGGAGGGACCTCCGGGTTTGGTTTGGGAGCCGCCAAGCACCCAGCCAGACCCAGGAGGTCCCTCGTGGTTCACCGTAATGCGCCGATGACCGAGACCGGCCGGCTTCGCCTGGCCCGCTGCATCGTCGACCACGGGTGGCCGGTCGCCCGGGCCGCGGAGCGGTTCCAGGTCGCCCGCACCACCGCCACGAGGTGGCGGGACCGCTATCTCGAGCTCGGCCCGGCCGGCATGGTCGACCGCTCCAGCCGGCCGCACTCCTCGCCGCGGCGCACGCCGCAGCCGGTCGTCCGGCGGATCGTGCATCTGCGCTGGAAGAAGCGACTCGGGCCGGTGGCGATCGCCGCCCGGGTCGGGCTGGCGCCCTCGACGGTGCACCGGATTCTGGTCGCCTGCCGGATCAACCGGCTCTGGCACGTCGACCGGGTCACCGGCGAACCGATCCGCCGCTACGAGAAGACCCGGCCCGGCGAGCTGGTGCACGTCGATGTGAAGAAGCTGGGCAACATTCCCGACGGTGGTGGCTGGCGCAAGCTCGGCCGCGACCAGGGCGAGCGCAACAGCAGCGCCCACCGCGATCCCGCTCGCCCCCGCAAGAAGGGCGGCGGAGGGCATCCCAACCTCGGCTACTGCTACGTGCACACCGCCGTCGACGACTTCAGCCGGCTGGCCTACTCCGAGGCCCTCGACGACGAGACCGCCACCACCGCGCTGGCCTTCTGGGCCCGCGCACGAGCGTTCTTCGCCGGCCACGGCATCACCGTCGAACGCGTCCTGACCGACAACGGCAGCGCCTACCGCAGCTACGCCTGGCGCGAGGCACACGCCCAGCTGGGCATCAAGCACTCCCGCACCCGAGTCCGCCGGCCGCAGACCAACGGCAAGGTCGAACGGCTCAACCGCACGCTGCTCGAGGAGTGGGCCTACAAGCGGCTCTACCCCACCGAGACCAACCGGCGAGCCGCCCTGTCAGGCTGGCTGCACCACTACAACCACCACCGGCCCCACACCGCTCTGGGCAACCTCCCGCCCATAAGCCGGTGCACCAACGTCTCCGGGCAGTACACCTAGCCGGGCGGACGGCCTCCGCAGGAACGACATGCGGAGTCCGAGCGGTTCATGCGGACCCCCCAGCGGATCGCTCACCAGGAACCGCGAGCAGCCGACGTGCAGCGATGAGCTGCCCTCTCCGCCTCAGTGGTCAGTGGCTCACCGGTGCGGCACGGGGCCGCGCCGGTCCGAGAAACCAGCTCCGAGTCGGGCCGGCGTCCGCGGCGTCGGTTCACCCGGTCGCCGTCAGCGTGCGGCGCACGAGTTCGAGCGGCAGGGTCATTCGCCGGCTGTCTCCCGCGATGATCATCGGTCCCGGTCGGGAGCTCATCGCGGGCGCGCGCGGCCTCGTTGACCCAGGTCGAACCTCACTCCCACCAGGCACTCAGCGTCTCGAGGTGCCGGTGCATCCGGTGGCGCGCCAGGGGCAGGTCGCCCGCCACGACGGCCTCGACGATGCGGTCGTGCACGCTGGCAACGTGCGCGGCGGCCTCCCCGTCCTCGGCGGAGACGTCGACAGGGCTGTGGTGGTGACGGGCCCAGACCTCCGTCAGCAGGGCGACGAACAGTTCCAGCACCGGATTGCCCGACAGCTCTGCGATCGCACGGTGCAGCAAGCGGGACAAGTCGTCGATGACGGCCAGTGGGGTGTCCGGTCGCACCTGATGGTGTTCGGCCAGTCGGTTCGCGACTTCGGGGGCGTCCTGCCGCGCCATGACGAGCTCAAGCGCACCGAGCTCGAGGACGTTGCGGACGGCCTTGAGGTCGTCCAGGGCAACGCCGCGGTAGTCCAGATACACCGCCGCAGCCTGCACGCTGGCGCTCACATCCGGGGTGGAGACCACCAGCCCACCGCCTGGTCCGCGCCGCATCCGGGCCACCGAGTGGTATTCGAGGAGCCGCGCAGCCTCCCGGAGCACGGCGCGGCTCACGTCATAGCGTTGCAAGAGCTGCGCCTCGGAGCCGACGACCTCCCCGTCCTTGGCGCGGGACCTGATGATGTCGGCGATGATCCGGCGCGCAGTGATCTCTGCGAGCTTGTGCTTGCCGTCCAGCCCCATGGTGAGGAAGCCAGGTGAGCGGCCGATGGGCCGCTGGCGGGTGGACAACATCCAGTCCCGCATGGCCGTCAGGTGCCGGACCATGCGGGACTCGGCCACGGTCGCGTTCCCGGCGACCACGGCATCGACGAGCTTCTCGTGCGCTCGTTCCGAGGCGGCCCGGACATCCGATGCGGACCCGTTCCTCTGCGCCGGGAGCTTGGCGTAGCGCTCGGTGAGTTGGACCAGGACGCCGATCAAGAGCTCCAGCACGGGGTTGCCGCTGACCCGGGCGAGGGTGACGTGGAGCAGGTTCGCGCCCAGCGGATTCTGCTCGGTGGTCTGGGACCGTTCCTCCTCCAACACCGACCGCAGGGTCTCGATGCCTTCCTCGGTGATGTGTTCGGCAGCCAGACGCACGGCCAGTGGCTCCAACAGCAGACGAACAGCGAGCAGGTCCTCGACCGTGGTCCCGACGTACTCGAGGTGGATCACCATGGCAGCTGTCAGGGGACCAGCCTCGGGAGCCCGCACCACCAAGCCTCCGGACGGGCCTCGGCGCATGTGCCCGACGCCGTGGTGCTCGACGAGACGGATGGCCTCCCTGAGGACCGCCCGGCTCACGCCGTAGCGGACACAGAGGTCGCTCTCCGATCCGAGTACCCGGCCAACAGGCCAGCCCGCGGCGGCGATCTCTCCCTCGATGCGGCGGGCGATCGCCGAGGCAAGCGTCGAAGCGCGTGCCGCCCCGCCTGGTCCTGCGTCAGCATTGACCGCGCTATCGACCCCGACAGGGTTGCCCTTTGTCACCCGTGACCCCTCGCAAGCACAATGCACCTCGGTACCCCGGTTGCCCGGGGTTGTGGCAGGGTCACGTCAATGCGTCGGAGCCCTGATTAGTCCACTATACTGTCTTGCCAGCGTGTCGAGTCGCGTGACAAGTCCACACACAGTTGGACTTCACCCCTCCGAGTCCGGCCGGGTAGGGCACCCTCTACTGCCGGATGACCGCGACGTCCCGCAACCCACAGCTGTTGCCCGGCAGCAACCGTTCGCTACCGGTGGCGACGCGGTGGGCCCGACCGAGGAGCCGCTCGATCCCGCGATCGATCCCAGCGCCGGCGTGATCTCCGGGCGATCGCGGCTCGGTGACTCGGAACTTATCGAGGGTCCGCACGCGCGGTGTCGGAGCGCGGTCCCAGCTCCCTGAGCACGGCCGCGTCAACCGGGCGGTCCCTCCTTGCTGCCCGATGACCGTGGCGTCGGCCTGGGGCAGGAACTCGAGCAGTGCACGCGTTGCACCCCGATGGGGGCGCCTGTGACGCAGCAGCACCGAACCCCAAAACAGGAAGCCCGTCAGCTCGGGCGCGCGGCGTGCGTCAGCCGGTGTTGACGCTGCAGAGCCCGCTTGTCGATCTTGTTGTTGCTGGTCAACGGCAACGCGTCATAGACGACCATCTCCCGAGGGAGTTTGTATCCGGCCAGAGCCGTCCGTCCGAATGTCCGCAGATCCTCGAGGGTGAGGGTGCGACCTGGACGAAGAGTCACTGCTGCGCAGACCATCTCACCCCAGTGATCGTCCTGAATGCCGTACACGGCGATCTGCGAGACCGCTGGATGCTCGGCCAGGGCTGTCTCCGCCTCGGCCGGCCACACGTTCTCACCGCCAGTGATGATGATGTCTTTCAGGCGTCCTCGGAGGTGCAGGTACCCGTGCTCGTCGATGGCCCCGAGGTCCCCGACGTGCACGCCGTCCGGCCGGAACGTGTCGGCCGTCTGCTCGGGGTCCCCGAAGTAGCCGTTGCTGACTCCAGGTGCGGTCACCACGATCTCACCGGTCTCTCCGGGCGCCACCTCCTCGCCTCGTTGGTCGACCACGCGGATGACCACACCCGGATAGGCCCGGCCGATCCCGCGAATGCGACCTGCGGTGAGGTCCTCGTGCTCCAGTACGCAGACGGTCCCACCGAACTCGGTAGCCCCGTAACCGTTGGCGACGCGCGCGTTCGGATAGTCGACGAGGAGCTCCCTGACGAAGGCCTCCGTGGCGGGTGCGGACCCGAAGATGGCACGGGTCACCCGTGAGCGCGGAGCCTCGGCGAAGCCGGCCGCGCTCTTGAGCGCGGCATACATCGTGGGTGCACCGCTCAATCGTGAGGCGCCCTGCTCGAGGGCCCGTAGAGCGGCAGCGGCGTCGAAGCGCGGCTGTATCAGCACCGTCCGGCCCTGCAGCAGCACGCTGAGCAGCATGTTCGGCAAGGTGACGTGGAAGAAGGGAGAGTAGTAGAGCTCTACGTCCGTCGCAGCCACCGGATTGTTCATCGCGATGAGCTGAAGTCGTTCCATCAGCCGCGCATGGTCCCACCAAGCGGCTTTCGGAGTCCCGGTCGTCCCGCCGGTCGGGAGGATCAGGGCCGGCAACTCGCGATCCGGCCGCGGGAGCGCTCTGGCGTCGCCGATCACGGCGACGGGCGCGGTGGCCCCCGTGGACAGCGAGTCGGGCACCTCGAGCTGGGGACGTCCCGTCGCTCGGGCCAGATCTTCGAACATCGGCTCGGCGAGGACGGCCGCCGGTGACAATCGCTCGAAGAATGCCTTGGCTTCGACCGCTGTGCTGCGCGTGTTCATCGGAACCGGGGCGATACCGGCGGCCATGGACCCGAGGACGGCCACCACGTGTGCCGTCGAGGGCTGCATGGCGGTGACGAGGCGATCCCCGGGCTGGAACCCCGACCCGAGCAGCGCCCGACCGCAGTTATCCATGCGGTCGACCAACTCGGCGTAGGTCACCGTCCCGGTTGGATCACGCAGAGCGACGTCACTCCCGCGGTGACGGCCGATGGCGCGAAGCCATTCCGGAAGATAAATGCCAGGGCTGGACGGCGACGCCATAACTTCAACCTCGTCCTCTGATCCGACGGACGCCATCACGGGCGCCGGCGGTTCCGCACCGGCGCGTCGGAACATGGCGTCGTGCTGAGATGTTGCGTGAGCCGTTCCTGGCTGCCGATCCTGCAACGCAGAGCGCGACGCTGCCCCTGGCTGTCAGATCGCCGTAGCGGCGCAAGCTCGCGCTCGGGCGTGCCAGGAATGGCGGCCGGCGTGGCCAGCGGGCTGGATGGCGCCTGACCGTGCAGCAGGAGTGCATCTCTCACGGGCACGGCGTCGCAGCGTCTCCCGCCGAAGCACATCGACCAGAACCTCTGGCCTCCGGACGGACCCACTGGGTCGTCACTTGAGAAGCGGGGCGAGCTGACCTCCGAGGACCTGCAGATGCTGCATGGTGAGATCCTCCGGCAGGCCACCGGGCGAGACGTAGATGAAGAGCGTCTCGACGGGGGCGTCACCCATGTACTCGCGGAGCTGGCGCGCGGCGTCCTCTGGCGTCCCCACCAGGATGTTCCCCATCCCCTGGTTGTTCCCCTTACCCATCGTCAGACCACGCGATCGCGCGACGTCGAGGTCCAGAGGCCGGGGCGGCGGATTGTCCGTGCCCTCCACCATCAGTTCGCGGTACGAGTCCCACTGGTACTTGTGGTACGGCCCGACGAGTGGCCAATCGCGCTCGGGGTCGTTGCTCACGAAGACGTTCAGGTGGCCCGACATGCGTGCGGCGGAAGCCGGGTGCCCTCCTTCGAGCAGCCCCTGCTGGTAGGGCTCGAGCAGGGCGGGGTTGACGGAGAGCAGGCCCTCGCCCAGCAGGCCCGCCCGTCGCGCGCCCTGGGGCCCCAGGTAACCGAGCCAGATGGGGAGCCGTTCCTGGACGGGCGGTGGAGTCACCGCTCCCTCGGCCCAGATCTGACGGATATCCCGAACGCGCTGATCGGTGGACGAATAGCGCTTCGTCACATCCGCACCGAAGAGCTCGAATTCGGAGGGCCGATAACCCGCCCCGAGGCCGAGGTCGAGCCGTCCGCCACTCACGATGTCCACGATGGCGGCCTGCTCCGCGATCTCGACCGCCGAGTGCAGAGGCGCGACGATGATGCCTGTCCCGATGCGGATCGTCTTCGTCCGGGCGGCGATGGCTGCGTTGAAGGTGAGTGGCTGCGGCAGGTAGCCATCGGGGAACAGGTGGTGCTCGCTGGTCCACACCGAGTGCAACCCGAGTCGCTCGGCTTCTTCGCACAGCTCGAGGGTGAACCCGTAGAGACGTGACCAGTCCCGGCGCCACCCCGGAGGATTGCGCATGTCCAGGTATATCCCGAGATTCATGGTGCCCACCCCTTTGACCAGACCCGCATCTAACACTGAGTATACTCAAACGAGTCGGCGGTGAAGCAAGGGCTGTTGGCCTGCCGGCCGGTCCAGCGCCGAAAGGCGCTGCTCAGCCCCTGTTCCCCCGAGCCGGTCAGTCGGTCGAGCCGAGCGGGCCCATCCCAGTTCGCCAGGGTCGTCGGGACGGCGTGCACGCGTGTTGCTAGCCGCCGTCGACCCGCTCGGCACGGCAGGGCAGTGCGCAGCATCCGACCCGGCATGCGGCCCGGAAGGTGAGTAACGCCCGCCTGCTCGGGCCTCATGCTCCTCGACGCGGACGGCGAGCGCCGATCCGCCAGGTCCTGGACAAACGACAGGAGGTCCTCGGCCTCCTGGCCGGGTAGCAGTCGGTCTACCAGCGGCATTCCGTTACGCGGGTGGATTGTCGTATACTCTTTTGCGGTCCGGGCGGTCGCAGCAGAGGTGTGGTGACCAAAGCCATGGCGACGTCCTCGTGGAGCGGTGACGCTCTCCCTCGGCGCGACCGGTTCGCGGCGCAGGGCGGCATCGAAGCGACCGAGCACGTCGAGGACCGCGTGCGTGTGGAAGCGATGACCGTCTCAGCGTGTGCGGACAGGGAGCGGACATGACGGCGAACGGACGCCCGATCGCGGTGGTCACTGGGGCGGCGGGCAGCCTCGGACGAGCCGTGCTCACAGAGTTCCTCGAATCGGGCTGGTCCCTGGTCGCCCTAGACCGCGCCGGTGAACGACTTGACGAGATCGGTGCGCAGCCGGACGTCAACGCGATCGCGGTGGACCTGGGCGACCGATCCGCCGTCCACGCTGCATGGAAGGCGATCGACCGCATGGGTGTGCCGACGGCGCTCGTGGCGCTGGCCGGGGGATTCCGGCCGAGCCCATTGGCCGGTCTCACCGAGGACCTGCTCGAAGAGATGTGGCAGTCGAACGTGGCCTCATTGCTGTGGTGCGTGCAGGAAGCGGCCCCCCGAATGGCCGGCGGGGGCGGCGGAGCCGTGGTGACCGTAGGGTCCAGGACGGCAGTCCGGGGGGACGCCCCGGTGGCCCACGCAGCCAGCAAGGCCGCCGTCGTTCGAGCCACCGAATTGCTTGCGGAGGAACTCCGGGGGCAGCGCATCCGCGTCAACTGCGTGCTGCCGTCTGTCATAGACACCCCGGACAACCGTACGTGGATGTCAGCCGACCTGGCCGCCCGGGCGGTGCCGCCGGCCGCGATTGCCAAGGTCATCGCGTTTCTCGTCGGCCCTGACGCGTGGCCGGTCAGCGGTGCGCAAGTGCCCGTGTACGGCGACGGCTGATCGAGCTCGCCGCGCGGGGCGGCCGTCTGGCGTTCGCCAGCGACTTCAGTGGTGATGAGCAGGGGAGGGACAGGTGGCTCGTTGCTTCGACGCCGCCCGTGCCGAGGCCGCGATCCGGGAGCTGCTCCTGGCGGTGGGGGAGGACCCCGACCGGCCTGGCCTGAAGGACACCCCGTCCCGCGTGGCCCGGGCCTACGCCGAGACCTTTGCCGGCCTCTGGCAGGACCCGGGGGAGATCCTCGCGACCGTCTTCGACGAGGACCACGACGAGCTGGTGCTGGTCAAGGACATCCCGATGTACTCGACCTGCGAGCACCACCTGGTGCCCTTCCACGGGGTGGCGCACATCGGCTACATCCCCGGCGTGGACGGCCGGGTGACGGGGCTGTCGAAGCTGGCCCGGCTGGTGGAGGTCTACGCCCGGCGCCCGCAGGTGCAGGAGCGGATGACGTCGCAGATCGCCGACGCGCTCTCCGACGTGCTCAAGCCGCGGGGTGTGCTGGTGGTCATCGAGGCCGAGCACCTGTGCATGGCCATGCGCGGTATCCGCAAGCCCGGCTCGACCACGGTCACGTCCGCCGTCCGCGGGCTCTTCCGAGACAACCAGGCCACCCGCGGCGAGGCGATGAGTCTCGTGCTCCGTGGTTGATCCCCATCGCCGTAGTCCGACACGGTCTTCGACGCAGCTACAAGAGGTGATTCCCGTGAAGATCGTCGTTCCCGACAATCAGTTCTCCGACTCCGGCGGCCGGCGTGCGCCGGAGCAGGCGCCCGACACGGTCCTCGGGAACGCAGACGCACTGTCCAGCGGGGGGCGAACCCTGCGGGCCCGTCGCCGAGTACTCACCGCGCAGCTCGGACGACTGGGAGCTCGCGTGGGCGACACCGACCTTGCCGCTCGCGACGCGGCAGACCGTGCACGTCGGTTGACCTCACGTCTGGAACGTGGCGACCTCGACTGGTGACCCCTGTCGCGGTCGCCCCGGGGTTGCTTGGCAGAGCTCCACCCGTCCGCGGCTTCAGTCCTTCCATGGGCCCTGGGCCGGGACGACCTCGTCGACGAGCCCCCACGACAGGGCTGTCTGCGCGTCGAGGAAAATGTCGCTGAGCGCCAGGTACAGGGTCCGCCACCGGCCGATGCGGCGCGGGATGCTCACCGTGCCCCCGGCTCCGGGGATGAGGCCCATGCCGATCTCCGGCAGCCGGATGCGGGTGTCCGGCGCGGCGACGATCCGATGCGCGTATGCGGGCAGCTCGATACCCGCTCCGACGCAGGCGCCGTGCAGCCGCACCTCGACGCGATCGGCCACGCGGTGCAGCGGCAGGGCGGCCCCGGCGCGGGTGCGCACGAGGTGCGCGGTCACCGGGTCGGGCGTGGTGCCGAACTCGTCGAGGTCACCGCCGGAGCAGAAGGACGGGCCGGCGCCGTCGAGAACCACCCGGACGATGCTCTCGTCCCAGGCGACGGCCTGGAGCGCCGACACCAGCGCGTCCCGGAGCTGCCGCCCGTAGGCGTTGCGGCGCTGCGGCCGGTTCAGCGTCACCCGGACCTCGTCGCCGTCCCGCCGCAGCAGGACCGGCTCCTCGGACGCCGGCGGCGGCAGCGGCCGAGGACCCCGGCGGGCCAGCCAGACGGCGAACTCGGGACCGCCGAGCAGGGTCGAGTACGCCAGGGACTCGGCGTCGAGAGCGGCCGGCACGTCCAGTGCCCCGCTCCAGCGGAGGAGGCCGGCGAGAACGGTGCTCGCCCCGGGGTTGGCGTGCACAGCGCGTAGCACGGCCAGCGCCTCCGCCGCCGGGTCGGTGACCGCCACCAGCTCCGGGGCGCCACGGTCCTCCCCGCTCGGGACCAGGGTCAGGTCCAGCGCCCGCACGAGCGGGTTCCAGCGAGGGTCCGGGGCGCCGTCTGGGGAGAAGCCGATGAGGACCCGATCGCTCCCGGCGGCGGCCGCCGCTGCCGCCGCGACCTCCTCCGGTCGGGCGCCGAGATCAACCAGTAGGGCGGGCTCCTCGACCCGCCCGTCCTCCGCCAGCAGCGGCGCGGTGGCCCGGGTCGCCAGGGCGGACGGGGGGACAAGGGGCAGCCTGGCGTCGGTTAGGGCCCCGGACGGCGGTCGTGCTCCGTTGGTCATCAGTCGGCAAGCCCCCTCTGGCTCCGGACAGGAGAGACAGTCGACGACCCCGTCGCGCCGTGCCCGCGGTCGCTCGGACGGTACGCGGCGGCCGTCCGCACGTAGTCGCCGACATGGTGTGTGGTCTGGACGGCAGCGCGTCGGTGGCGGCACCCTGTCCGGTCCGGTGACCCGGGCTGTTCACCAAATCGCAGGGTTCGAGTCAGCTCGCCACATGCAGGCCGATCATGATCGGCCGACGAGGCTGCTGTGCGTGGTGGTCCGCTCCGATCAGGCGGCCTCCGCGTGGTGCCACGCTGGTGGCCAAAGTGAGGCGTTCAGAGTCGTTCGAGCGGGTTCATCCAAGACCGCACAGTCGCCTGACGTGCACAAACGCACTCCGGTGAACCCCCACGAACCCCCACCAGCCGCCCTGGCAGTGTGGGGGTCAGGGGTTCGAGTCCCCTCAGCTCCACCCATCTCACCAGGCCGTTCTCCCTCGGGAGGGCGGCCTGAGTCGTCTCTGGTTGCAATTGTGGTTGCAGTTGACGCAGGCCTCATGAGCAGCACGGCGCCCATCCGGTCGGCCGCCTCGCGGGCCAGCGCCGGCATGACGTGGCTGTAGATGTCCATCGTCGTGCGCATCTGGCTGTGGCCGAGCAGCTCCATGACCACCCGCGGGTGGACGTTCTCGCTCAGCAGCAAGGTGGCGGCGGTGTGCCGGCCGTCGTGCAGGCGGACGTGGCGGACGCCGGCGGATTGCAGCAGGCGCGTCCAGTCGTCGTAGTCGCTCTTCTTGTCGATCGGCCGCCCGTTGGGCTGGGCGAAGACGAGGTCCTCGTCCTGCCACTCGGAGCCGGCCAGCATCCGCTCGCCGAGCTGCGCGGCCTTGTGCCGGTGCAGCTCGGCGACGAGTGGCAGCGGAAGGGCCAGCGTGCGGTGGCTGCGCTTGCTCTTGGGCTCTTCATAGATCAGCCCGCCACCCCGGACGCGGTGGATGCTGCGCCGCACGGTCAAGGTGTTGTTGAGCAGGTCGACATCCTTCCACTGCAGCGCCAGGGCCTCGGACTGGCGCAGGCCGAGGGCGAGGGCGACGGTCCAGCGGGCGGAGTTGCGGACCTGGGCCGCCGCTTCCAGGACGGCCCGGGCCTCCTCGAGGTTCAGGGCGGTGGCCAAGTCGCTCTGCCGCTGAGCGGGCGGGTCGACGAGCGCGGCGACGTTGCGCGGGACGTGTCCGCGCTGGACTGCCACGGTCAGCGCTCTCGACAGGATGCGGTGGTGGCGAAGCACCGTGGCGGGGGAGTAGCCGTCGTCGAGCAGGGCGGCGTAGAGCTGGTCGAGGTGCTCCGGCCGTAGTCGGTCGATCCGGTGACGTCCGATGCCCGGGATCAGGTGCCGGCGGACGGCGGACTCGTAGGTCTCCAGGGTCCGTTGGCGAACGCGGCGTGGGGCGATGGTGTTGAGCCAGTGCTCGAGCCAGGCGGCCACTGTGGGGGTGGAGGCCTCGGTGACCGTCCCGGAGTCGCGCTTGCGCTCGAGCTCGCGGACCTTCGCGACCACGACGCCGCAGCTCTTGCTGCTGACGTGCCGACGGTCCAGCCTGCCGTTCAGCGTGAAGCCCACCGAGACGTACCCGTGCCAGCGCCCGTCGGCGCCCTTGTAGATCGTCGACTCGCCGTTCGACGTGCGTCCTGCCATCGGCTACCCCGGGGTCGTGGGCCGGAGGTTCAGTCTCAGGGGTCGCGCACACCGGGAGTAGGCGGGCTGTGGATTCATGCGGCGTCCGGCGGAGGCTGTGGACCGGCTGGGGACCCGCGAGTCGGCTCACGTATCGCTCGAGCTCGGCGCGAGTAAGTCGGCAGCTGCGGCCGATGTGAACCGGCCGCAACTGGCCGGTCTTCATGAGCGCGTACACCGTCGTCCGGCCGACGCGGAGCACCGCTGCGGCTTCCTCGGGCGTGACCAGGAGCGGATCGGCGGCCAGGTCGGCTCTCGGATGTTCCGGATAAGCCATGTCGACATCTCCCGGTTCCACCGTGCGTGGGCGTTGCCTCCTGACTGCCTCACCACAGTGGGGGAGGGCCCTGCCGCCGATCTCCAGTCCCCCCACCTCTCCCGTAACCCGGTGGCGACCGTGGGGACCGGAGACTCGAGCGGCGGCCTTCTCTTCCCTACTGGAGAAGTACTGAAGTTCGTGGTCAGCGCACGACGACGGGTGCGCCGGTGAGGTGAGCACGTCTCCGGTAGGCCTCCAGTGCGGGTTGCAGTGCTCGGGCCAGGGCGGGCAGGTCGCGGTCGTAGACCCGCTCGTCGTTCAGCTGGGAGGCGAGCGCGCTGAGCAGCGTGGGCCACTCACGGCGCGTGGGCACCAGAGGAACCGGGACCTCCACGCCCGCTCGACGAGCTCCACAGCAGACCGGCCCGGGGCCGCTGCCTTGGCCTGCTCCCAGGCGCGGTGCCGGCAGGTGGCCGAGCACCACTTGGGGATCGGCCCTCGGGTTCGCGGAGTGATCGGCCCACCGCACCATCCGCAGGTCGTGGCGGCCGTCCGTCGTGCGGGGCCGTCTACTCCGGCGGGCTTCACCTCGGTGCGGGCCTCCCTGGTTGGGGTTCGTTGGGCCTGCTGACGCCGTTGCCGCTCGCGCTCGCGCCGTCGTGCACGGTATTCCGAGCTTCCGCTGTTTCCCATGAAGACAACGGTGCAGACGAGCCTCCCGTAACTCGTCACCACGAATTGCGGAACCCGACGGTGCATGAGGTGTGTAGCACTTGATCTTGTGCATTCTCCAGTGAGGGTGGCGTTGACATGGCTCGGCATCTTCGGCGTCGTGTCTTCGGCGTCGAGCCGGGCGACTGCGCCCCAACCGTGGCCGCCTTCAGCGCCGCTCTGGGTCCGGTTGCTGGAGGACCGAGGTCGCACCCCATATCGGATCGGGTTCGTGCCCACCCGGCAGTCAGGCGCACGCGGGAAACGGCTGCGTGCTCGGCCCGCCGTCAGTCGTGCGGCCGTCGGCTTCCGTCAACGCCTTCTCGTCACAACGAATGGCGAGGGCCGAGATGGGCCTCTATGTCTAGCGCCGCCGAAGTTCTACCTTGAGGGCTGCGGTGGGCGTGGGAGTCAGGCTGAGGCGAAGAGCGGGAGAGGGACTGGAAGTCCTGCCACGCAGCCGGCTGAGGCCGTAGAGCCGTGTCCCATTAGCCGACCTCACGTCCACCGCCCTTCAGGCCGCGATCGGCACGGGTTGGCTGCAGGCCTGGTCGGCGCGCAGGGTCCGGTAGACGACGTCGGAGAGCCGGCGCTTGAGGCAGCGCAGCGCTTCGCGGGGTGTCTTGCCCTCGGCGCGTTTGCGCTCGTCGTAGGCGCGGCCTTCGGTGTCGGCGCGGATCTCGGTGATCGCGATGGTGTAGAGCACGCGGTTGAGCTGCCGGTTGCCGCCGCGGTTGAGCCGGTGGCGCACGGTGCGCCCGGAGGAGGCGGGAATGGGCGCGGAGCCGTTGGCGGCGGCGAAGGCATGCCGGGAGGGATAGCGGCAAACGTCGACGACCTCGGCCAGGATCCGCGCGGCGACGAACACCCCGACGCCGTAGATGCCGGTCAGCGTGGTGCCGCTCTGCTGTACCAGGGCGGTGATCTGCTCGCGCAGGCCGGCCAGTTCGGCGTGGATGGCCAGCAACCGAGCCAACCGGGCGCGGGTGACCGTGGCGCGGATGCTCGAGTCGTTCTCCAGTAGCTCCTGCGCCGCCCGCAGGTGGGTCGGGCTGGTCAGCCGGGGCAGGTGGTACTGATAGCCGGGGCGCAGCCAGCCCAGGTCGGTGTGCACCCGGTTGACGATGGCGGTGCGCTCGCAGATGAGCTGCTCGCGGTAGTCCATCAGCACCCGTAGATCGGCCGGCAGCCCGTCCATCGGCCGCACCGCCGGCAGGTTCTCTTCCCGGGCGGTGATCCGGGCGATGCAGACCGCGTCGACCGGGTCGGTCTTGCCCTGACCCGGTCGAGACAGCCGTTCCCGGGAGGTCAGCAGCGGCGGCACCTCCACCACGGTTGCGCCGGCCTCGATCAGGTGCATGGCGGGGGCCCAGCCGAAATTCGTCGAGCCCTCGATGCCGACCCGCTCGACTCGGTGCTCAACGGCGAGGGCGGCCAGGGCGGTGAAGCCGGCCGGATCGTTGGGCAGCTGGCGGACCAGCATTACCCGGCCGCCGCCGTCGATCACCGCGACGACCAGGGTGTCCTTGTGGCTGCGGTTGTTCTTCGCGTCGTATCGGGCGCTACCCAGCCGGCAGGTTGGAGCGGAGCGGACCGGACCGTGGATGCGCCGTGTGCCTTGGAGGGCTCTGTGTTCGGCCGCGGTCAGACGTGCGGCGGCCTGTTGCTTGGCGTGGAGGGTGGCCAGGCCCCCGTCGACCGGCACGTAGCAGCGGCGATCGGAACCACAACCCGGTCGAAGTGTCCTTCCGAAGGCCCCGCCGATCCTCTCGATTGCGCTGCTTCTCGGCCTAGGTAGACTGGTCTACCTAGGGCAGGGGGGTTCAGTCATCACTACACACAAGCCCAGCGCGGGTCGTGGCCATGGTTCCGCCCGCGCACGGATTCTGGATGCTGCCGCACAGCGCTTCTACGCCGAGGGCATCGGTGCCACCGGCATCGACGCGATCACCGCCACGGCGGGCGTGGCGAAGATGAGTTTGTACAACAACTTCGCCTCGAAGGCCGCGCTCGTGGAGGCCTACATCGACCGGCGGAACGAAGAGTGGCTCGACCTGTACCGAGCCCGGATCCTAGACGCCGCGACAGCTCGGGAGCGGGTGCTGGCGGTGTTCGACGCCTACATCGATCACGCTGCCGCCGCCTATGACCACGGTTTCCGAGGCTGTGGCCTGCTCAACGCCGCCGCCGAACTTCCCGTCGGCGATCCTGGACGGATGGCGGTGCGGCGCCACAAGCAGCAAGTCGAGCGCCTCCTTCTCGAGTCGTTGAGTTCGTTGACCGACAGCGCGGCGGCGGAGCGGCTGGCGGAGCACTTCAGCTTCCTGCTGGAAGGGGCGATGGCCCGCGCTGGCCTGGAGGGCCAGTCGACTCGTCTGCACCATGCTCGCGCGTTTGCCGCCCAGATGCTGGCCGCGCTGTGAGCCCGAGGACCAGCGGCTTTGCCGCGGTCCTCGTCACCTCGGTTCTGTGGGGCACGACGGGAACCGCCGCGACTTTCGCCGCTGACGCCGGCCCGTTGGCGATCGGAGCGGCCGCACTGGGCATCGGCGGCCTGCTGCAAGCGGTGATCGGCCTGTCGTCCCTGCGCCGCTCGAGGCAGGCGCTGCGGGGGCACGCGGGACTGGTGACCGTCGGGGCGGTGGCGCTGGGCATCTATCCGCTGGCGAACTACAGCTCGATGCACCTGAGTGGCGTGGCGATCGGGACGGTCGTCTCAGGGGCGGCCGCGCCACTGGCCTCCAGCGTCCTGGAACGTGTCCTGGAACGCCGGCTCCTCAGCAGGTCGTGGATGCTGGCCGCGTCCCTGGGCATCCTCGGCAGCGTCCTTCTATGCCTGTCGCAGGCGGGCGGACCGGCAGCGACCGCCACGGCGACAGCCGCCGGCGTCGGGCTGGCGTTGCTGGCCGGCTCGAGCTACGCGCTGTACTCCTGGGTGGTCCATCGGCTGATGGACAGCGACATACCGCGGGCGGCGTCGATGGGCGCCGTCTTCGGGGCCGGCGGAGGCCTTCTGATCCCCGTCCTCCTGATCACAGGCGCGCCTTTGCTGGCGTCGACGCAGTCGGTCGCAGTGGTCGCCTACATGGCCCTGGTGCCGATGTTCCTCGGGTATCTCTTGTTCGGCTACGGGCTCACCCGCCTACGCCCCAGCACCGCCACGACCCTCACCCTCACCTCGGTGGCCGTCGCGGCGGTGCTGGCAGTTCTCGTGGTGGATGAGCGACTGACGATGATGGGCTGGATCGGCCTCGCGCTCATCTGCGCCACGCTCATCGTGCTTGCCCTCGCCGCACCGACATCGCCGACTCCCGGGTCAATGCGTCCCGGGAGGCACCGGCACCCGGCTGCACGGGTCCATGAGCAATCTCTGCCGCCCTCGCACAGCGGTCAAGCACGAGCACGGCTGCACGGTCAACGGCCCGCCCAGGCAGACGGTCGGGTCTCGACACACTGAGTCCAGGGACTCGTGGGGCGCCTCGAGCGGCTGCGGGACGCCAGTGGGCTTGGTCTACCGCGCGACTCCTGGTCGGCGCGGACGGAGGCGCAGGCTCTATCTCACAAGCCGACGCCCCCGTCGACCGTGAGGATCTCGCCGGTCACGTAGCTCGACGCCTCGCTGGCGAGGTACACCACGGCGGGACCAAGCTCATCCGGGGCTCCGTATCGACGCAGCGGGAGGCGGTCCAGGTACTCAGGCTGATCCGGTTCCGTCATGTCCGTGAGGAAGGGCCCGGGGGCCACGCCGTTGACCCGGATGCCGTGGTGGGCCCATTCCACGGCAAGGGCCCGCGTCAGCTGATGTACGGCAGCCTTTGAGCTCATGTAGGCGGCCTGCGGTCGGCGCAAGACCATGGTCGCTCCGACGGAGCCGACGTTGACGATGGAACCACTGTGGCGTTCGATCATCCGGCTCGCGACGGCCCGCGAGGTCTCCCACACGCCGTCCACGTTCGTCGCGAAGGTCCGCCTCCAGAGATCATCGGAGGTTTCCAGCGCCGTGCGGATGGTGCCCACGCCAGCGTTGTTCACCAACACGTCGATACGCCCGAACTCGCTACAAACTCGGTCGATGCCCGCCTCGATCTCGTCGCGTCGGGTCACGTCGAGTCGCACGTCGATTGCTGTGATGCCGGCGGCGGCAAGTTCCGCTCTGGCGTGAGCCGCCGCCTCTGCAGAACGCGCAGCAAGGGCCACCGAAGCGCCGGCCTCACCCACCGCCCTCGCTATGGCCAGACCCAGCCCGCGATTGCCGCCGGTCACCAGGGCGACCTTGCCCACGAGGCTGAAACGATCGAGGACGGTCATGACCTGCGTCCCGCGTCATGGAAGGTTTCGCCGGCGAGGAATGCCTCGCGCCGTCGAGGCTGATCGTCATCGGGTCGACGGCCCACCGCGGCGGACATGGCGGGGGACGGGCGGGCGAGAGTGACGCGGCCGGTGGCAAGATCGAGGTCAAGCAGGCCGGAATTCTGAGCCGCGCTCAGGAGTCGGAGCGTGAAGCGATGGTGCCTCAGCGCATGGAGGGTCGTGACGGGCCGGCTGTTCATGAACGCCATGAGGTCGCCGAGCGACCTGCGACGTGTCGTGCGACCGACTCGATCCACCCCTCGGCCGTCCCCCCCATCTCGGGAGGTGACGGGGCAGAAGCCATGGCGACGACAGGGAACCACCTCACCCACAGCTGGCACGAAGGTCGCTGCCTCGTACGCCAGCGCGGAACCGCAATCGAGCCGGGCCGAGTAGATCGCCTGCGTACTGCTGCCAAGGCGATTGGTCGGCATGGGTCCGCGTCCTCCTTCCGTTGGGAACCGACTGCCATGCCGGCGCACCGCGCTCGTGGACGGCCGGCTCGTCGGAGCGCTGCCCCGCCAGCAGCCATCCAGGCCTGCGGCTACTGACGGAGCAGCTTCGCTCGCTGCGGTCAGAGGTTCATGCAGAGACGACGGGCGTCGAAAATCGCCGCTTGGATGCCCCGGTGCGCGACCGCGTCCCCGATGCGGAACAGGGCGATGGAGCCGGTCGGGGCATCCAGCGTGGGTTGCCGGGCGCCCTTGGCGAAGGCGGCCAGGTCCGTCTGGCCGCCGTTGACCGACTTCGAGCGCAGCTCGTCGTAGACCTCGGTGACCGGCAGTGTCCCGTGCTCCACGACGAGGCGTTCGACGGTCCGCTCCTGGATCTCGCCGGTGAAGACATTGCGCAGCTCGAGCCGCAGGGCCGTCCCCTCCTTGCGGGCCGTGACCAGTTCGTGGTCGGCGGTGAGAACAACGCCCTTGCCGTAGAGCGCCCGCAGGTAGTCGGGGGTGAGCAGAGGGACGACGTCCTGCAGGGGGGTCCGGTCCGGGGTGACGAGTTCGACGCGGGCCCCAAGTCCGGCGAGATGTTCGGCGGCCAGGGCTGCCTGCTCGGTCCCGTGGTCGTCGTACACGAGCACCGACCCGTCCGTGGTCCGGCTGCTCCCCACGGCGTCCCAGGTCGACTCGGCGTACTCGTTGCCCTCGTCCAGCACGTCGGTGTTGGGCATGCCACCGGTGGCCACGATGACCACGGTCGGGTCGAGCTGCAGCACATCGGCCGCGTCGGCGTAGGTGTTGAGTCGGACGGTCGCGCCGGCGGCCTTCACCTGGGCGGCGAGCCAGTGGATGATCGCCGCCTTCTCCGAGTGCCGATGGCTGCGTGACGCGAGCAACAGCTGCCCGCCGAGGACGTCGGCCGCCTCGAGCAGGGTGACCTCGTGCCCCCGCTCGGCGCAGACACGGGCCGCCTCCAGGCCCGCCGGACCCCCGCCGACCACGACGACCCGTTCGATGCGCCCGCTGGTCGGCTGGATCAGCTGGGGGATGTACTGCTCCCGGCCCGTGGCCGGGTTGTGGACGCAGTACGTGCCGTTCGGGGACATGCAGGACAGCGCCCCCACGCAGGGGCGGATGTCGTCCTCCTTGCCCGCGAGCAGCTTGGTGACGATGTGCGGGTCGGCGATGTGCGCCCGGGTCATCCCGACCGCGTCGACGAACCCCTCGCGCAGCGCGTGTCGCGCCGTCGCCAGGTCCGCGATCCGCCCGGCGTGGAAGACCGGCAGGTCGACCGCGGCGCGGATGCTGCCCGCCATTCCCAGGTGCTCGCCCTGGGCCCGGCCGAAGCCGGAGATGATGTCGGCCAGCTCGGCGTCGTTGTAGCCGCTGCCGTAGATCACGTCGAGGAAGTCGACGAGCCCCGACGCTCCGAGCGCACGAGCGATCTCGATCGATTCGGACAGCCGGACGCCTCCTTCGGCGCCCTCGTCGCCGGCGATCTTCACCCCCACGATGAAGTCGTCGCCGACCCGGCGACGCACCTCACGAAGGACGTCGAGGGCAAACTTCAGCTTCCCGGTCGCGAGCGAGTACTCGTCGTCTCTGGCGTTGGTCCGTGTCGCGAAGAACTGGTCGATGAGGTGGCCTGCGGAGGCCTGCACCTGAACGCCGTCGAGGCCGCCCTCCTTCGCCAGGGCGGCGGCGTCGCCATACGCCCGGACGAGTCGCTCGAAGTCGAAGTCCTCCATCTCCTTCGGGAAGCTCCGGTGCGCGCGCTCCCGGATGGCGGACGGTGACACGGTGGGCAGCCAGTCGCCACGGACGTCCACCGACCGGCGCCCCAGGTGCGTGATCTGGACCATGATGGCGGCGCCGTGGCCGTGCACCCGCCGGGACACGTCTCGGTAGAAATCCACGACTCGCGGATCGAAGGCGTCGAAGTTGTCGAAGACGTTAGCCGAGTCGATGGCGACGTTGCTGGACCCACCGATGATCGTGAGCCCGACGCCGCCCTTCGCTTTCTCCTCCGTGTACATCGCGTACTTCTCACCCGGCACGCCGTTGTCCTCGAGGTAGTACAGGGGAGCGTGCGCGGTGCTGAAGATGCGATTGCGCAAGGTAAGGTGCTTGATCTGGAGCGGCTGCAGGAGCGGGTCGTTCGACAGGGGCTTCATCGCATTCCGTTCAAAGTGACGTCGACTGGAGAAAGATGGTTCAGGGGGCTTAGAGGATGCTCTTCAAGAAGGATCTGGTGCGCGGATGCTGGGGGTTGTCGATGACGGCTTCGGGACGACCCTGCTCCACGATGACCCCGTCGGCCATGAAGACAACGGTGTCGGCGACGTTGCGAGCGAAACCGATCTCGTGCGTGACGACGACCATCGTCATGCCCTCGTTGGCCAGCCTCCGCATGCTCTCGAGGACCTCACCCACCAGTTCGGGGTCGAGCGCCGATGTCGGTTCGTCGAAGAGCATGATGGACGGGGACATGGCAAGGGCGCGGGCGATGGCCACCCGCTGCTTCTGCCCCCCGGACAGATGGTTGGGGTAGGCGTTCTCCTTCTCCCGGAGCCCCACACTCCCAAGAACCGTCTGTGCCGTCTGGACGGCGTCCGCACGACTGCGGCCCTGGACCCTGATAGGTGCCTCGATGACGTTCTCGAGCACGGTCATGTGCGGAAAGAGCCGGAAGTCTTGGAAGACCATTCCGACGTGCGTCCGTTGACGCGCTATTTCTCGCGGGCGGAGCTCGTGAAGTTTGTCCCCTCGGCGCTGGTAGCCCATCGGCTCGCCGTGCACCAGGACAGCTCCCCGGTGCGGCACTTCCAGGTGGTTGATGCACCGCAGGAGGGTGCTCTTCCCGGACCCCGACGGGCCGAGAATGCACATGACTTCTCCCTGGGTGACTTTCAGGTCGACGCCCTTGAGGACCTCGAGGGAGCCGAACTTCTTGTGGAGGTCGATGATCTGCACCACTGCGTCCCGACCACCGCCCTCCGCGGTCTCCCGCACACGCTCTCGTCCGTCCGGTGCCAGGGTCATCGCTGGGCCTCCGCAGTGGGTTGTGACGCAGCAACATCAGTGGGAAGAAGGGATTTGTCGCGCCGCCTCCAGTGCGGAAGGAAGGTCGCTTCCTTCCGTGCCGGGCGCCGGGTGTCTCCGCGTCCGTACTTCTTCTCCAGCAAGTACTGGACGTAGGTGAGCACGGTCGTCACGACCAGGTACCAGAGGGCCACGACGATGAGCAGCGGAATCGTCTGGAAGTTCTGCGAGTAGATGAGCTGCGCCGAGTAGAGCAATTCCGGCAGGGCCAGGACGCTCACCAACGACGTGTACTTCAGCATGCCGATCGTCTGGTTGGCGGTCGGCGGGAGCAGGATCTTGACGGCCTGTGGAAAGACGACTCGCCGGAACGTCAACATGCCGGTCATCCCGAGCGCGTGGGCCGCCTCGGTCTGGCCGTAATCCACCGACAGAAGGGCACTACGGATGATCTCCGCCATGTAGGCCGCCTCGTTCAGGCCGAGGCCGAGGACCGCCGCGACGTACACGGTGACCAGGGCGTTCGTCTCCGCGGTCACGAACTCGGGGCCGAACGGTATGCCGAGACTGAGTTTCGGATAGAGCGCGGCGAGGTTGTACCAGAAGACCAACTGGATGAGGAGGGGCGTTCCTCGGAAGAACCAGATGTAGGCGCCCGCGGTCTGAGAGAGCACCGGGTTCGTCGACATCCGAGCCACCGCCAGCGCGGTGCCGAGGACCACGCCGATGAGCATCGCGAGCGCCGTCAACCACAGCGTGCGCCAGAGACCCTGCAGGATCTGGTCGCTGAAGAAGAACTCGCCCACGACGGCCCAGCCGAAGCGATCGTTGACCAGGAGGGTGTGGGCCAGCATGGCCAGGAGCACGGCCAGGACCGCGACTGCCAGCCACTGCCCGTAGGGCAGTCGCCTGACGATCGTGGTGGGATAGGGAGTCGCCGATGGTGCGTCGGAGCCGTGCATGTCAGTGCCTCTCGAACTGGTGAACCACGTTCTTCGTCACCCTGCATCCCTGGCGCCGCATTCCTGAGGGCGCGCGGGGGGCCGGCGGCGGTGAGTCGTGCCTGGCGTGAGCCTCCGCCCGATCCGGCGCGGGCCGGCGCTATCGGCGCGCCGGCCTCACCCGTCGTCTCGTCGTCGAGCCGTCGTCATACCCCGGTCTGGGCGTGGATCTCGGCCTTCTCGACGTTGCCCTTTCCAGCGTTGAACTCGTCGAGGATCTCCTGCATCCGACCGGAGTCGATGAGCTCCTGGGTGGCCGCCCGCACGGCCTCTGCCATGTCCGCCTCGTAGGGCGTGTCGGCGAGCGCGATACCGGTGGCCAGGGTCGGGAGGAAGTCTGCGTCGAGCAGCCGGAACTGGTTGGGGGCCTGGTCCAGGACATAGGCGAGCTGGCTGGTCGACCCGATGCTCACGTCCGCGTTGCCGCCTTGCAGAGCCAGGTTGACCTGTGCCTGTTCCTTGTAGGTATCGACGGTGAGCGTCGGCGAACCCTGCTCCTTGCAGGCGGCGGCCGCCTCGTCCATCCGCTGCTGCTCGATGGATCCGAGCTGGACGGCGACCGTCAGACCGCAGAGATCCTCTTGCTTCGAGATTTCCTCGATCTCGCTGTCCTTGGCAACCAGGAAGGAGTCGCCCGACTCGTGGTCGGACACGAACCAGAGAAGCTCCTGGCGTTCCGGGGCGACGTAGATCTCGCCCATGGCGACATCGAATCGGTTGGCCTGCAGGCTGGCGATCAGACCGTCGAACGGGACGATCGTGATCTCCGCCTTCAGGCCCATGATCGTGGCGATGTCCTTCGCGATTGCGACCTCCCAGCCGGAGGGGTCGCCGCCCCCGGGAGGAACGATGACGGCCGGCGGGTAGACCTCGGAGGCAACCCGCAACGTGCCGGTCTTGGCGACTTCCTCCGGAACGGTGGCCGAGATGGCCTCGACCTCCGCCACCTTGATCTGTCCGCTGCTTCCGGCGGCTTCCTCGTCGCCGCTCGACGTGTTCCCACCGCACGCTGTCATCGCGGTCAGGAGGCCGACGGATGCTGCGGTGAGCGTCAGGCGGGTGCGCCGGCGCACTCGCGTGCTGCGCGTCTTCGTCATGTTGCTCAGGTCCCTTCGAAGTCGAACGAGCGTCATGGGATGACGCGCCCTGGCGGGGAAGAGCTCCGGACTGCCGGTAAGAGGCGTCACATGTGATGGGTAACATACTACTGGCCGATTAGGGGCACAATGCCCGTTCGAACTTTCCCCGGGAACCGGACAGCGCGAGGCCGTGAAGGCCGAGCCGACTGGGGGCGGGAGGATTGGTCAGCCCGGCGAGCAGTGGCTCCCCTCGACCGCTCACCTGCCGCGTCGGCGCGAGGACGCCACGGTCAACGAAGTCGCAGCCGTGGGAAGGGCTTGTCCGTTCCCCTACTCACAGCGGCCTGTCGGATCCGACCAAGCGCGGTACGGGGACCCCGGGCCGACGGGTGCTGGCTCCGGCACAGCGGCCGGGAGGATGCGGGACGAGCGGGACCCCTGGGCGGGCGGATCAGCCCATAGGGGTGCTGCTCTTTTCGGCGACGTGTGCGCTGTCCTCGCTCGCTTCGCTGCCCCCGGCCCATATGCCCCGGACATGTCGGAGATGCTGCCGCATGAGTCGTTCGGCGCCGTCGCCATCGCGGGCCTCGATGAGGTGGACGAGGTCCGCATGCTCCCGCGACGAGGGGAAGATCTGGTCCGGAGTCAGTGACTGCAGTCCGTAGAGGCGCGATTTCGTCCGCAACGACCGGGCCACCTCCACCAGCTCGGGATTGCCGGCAAGCCCCAGCACAGCCAGGTGGAACTCCATGTCCGCGGTGACGTACTCGATAAGATCGTGTCGTTCGGCGGCTTCGATGATCAGGTCTGCCAGAGCGTTCAACCGCTTGATCTCGCTCGGATTCGCACCCGCCTCTGCCACGGCGCGCACGGTGGGCACCTCGATCAGGACGCGGACATCGGTGATGCTGTCGAGCTGGGCCGGCGACAGTTCGGTCACCCGGAACCCCTTGTTCCGCAAGGCTTCCACATGTCCCTCGCTGGCCAGGTCGAGCATCGCCTCGCGGACGGGCGTGACCGAGACTCCGAACTCCTCGGCAAGGCTGGGTGCCGAGTAGACGATCCCGGGCTGCAGCTGGCCGGAGATCACGGCGCCACGGAGCATGTCCCTGATCTCCTCACGCAGGTTCCGCCTGCTGGAGAACGAGGGGAACGCCAGTCGACTTTCGTCGTCCTTCTCGTACGGGCCGCGCGCCATCTGGGCACTCCCTCGCTTACGCCGGGCTCGAATCTTCTCTAAGCATGCCATGCGGTGTGTAAGGTGCTACATGTCACATGCTTCCCTTGCCCGAGATCACTCCTCAGGAGGACACGGATGAAGACCGTCACGCTGGACGCCGCAGACGTGCGGGCCGCCACTTCCATGAGCGAGGCGATCGACGCGGTCCGTCAGGCGTTCCTCGACCTCGCCGCGGGGCACTTCGAGCAGCCGACCCGGACGGCGATGAGGGACGGTCAGTTCCTGGTCATGTCGGCCCACCACCGCCCGAGCGCCACGGCGATGGTCAAGACGCTGAGTCTCAACTTCGCGCGGCAGCCGGCCATCATCGGCTCGGTGACCTGGGCCGAGGTGGGTCGCACGCAGCAGTTGGTGGCCGATGCCGCCGCCGTCACCGCGCTGCGCACCGGCGCGATCTCCGGTGTGGCGACCGATCTGCTCGCGCCCGACACCGCCAGCCGGATGACCATCATCGGCGCCGGGGGGCAGGCCGCGGATCAGGTGCGCGGCGTGCACGCGGTCCGGCCACTGCAGGAGCTCACCGTGGTGGATGTCGACAAGGACCGAGCCGCGGCGCTGGTCGAGGTGCTCGGCCCGGAACTGTCCGGCGTCGCCACCGCGGTCAGTAGCGACATCGCCGACGCGGTGGCCGACGCGGACATAGTCACCTGCGCCACCCCGGCGACGGAGCCGCTCGTGACCGCCGCCATGTTGTCGCCGCGGGTCCACGTCAACGCCATCGGCGCCTTCCGCCTGACGATGCGGGAGCTTCCGGATGACCTGCTCGCGGAGGCCACGGTCGTCATCGACGACCTGCCCGCGATCCTCGAGGAGTCAGGGGAGATCCATCACGCGCTGTCGGCGGGCGCGATCACCACGAACGACCTCACCGAACTGGGCCATGCTCTCGCCGACCCGCCTGTGCGACGCGACCGCACGGTGTTCAAGACGGTCGGCGTCGCGGTGCAGGACTGGGCCATCGCCCGCGCCCTGGCCCAGAAGGTGCTCCGGTGAACGCGTGGTCCGTGTCGACGACCGACTACCACACGGCCGGGGAGCCGTTCCGGATCGTCGCCGAACCCGGGGTGCCGCTGCCCGGCACAACGGTCGCCGACCGACGGGCACGCGCGATGGACAGCCCGGACGCACAGCGGCTGCGGGAGCTGCTCTGCTTCGAGCCCCGCGGTCACGCCGACATGTACGGCGGCTTCCTCGTCCCGCCGGACGATGACGGAGCTCACCTGGGCGTGCTGTTCTGGCACAAGGACGGTTTCTCCACCGCCTGCGGGCACGGCACGATCGCGCTGGGCGTGTGGGCCGTGGACACCGGCGTGGTGCGGGCGCCCGACGACGGCAGCGTCGACGTCGTCATCGACGTTCCGTCCGGCAGAGTCACGGCGCGCGTGCACCGCGACGCCGGCCGCTCCGTCGCGGTTGACTTCGTCAACGTGCCGAGCTACGTGCTCGCCCGCGACGTCCCGCTGAGGACCAGTCGCGGCCAGGTCGCGGTCACCGTCACCTACGGCGGGGCCATCTACGCGAGCATCGACGCCACTAGTGTCGGGCTCACCGTGGAGCCAACCCACTACCAGGACCTCATCGCGCTCGGCCGCGAGGTCAAGTGGGCGCTCAACGACACCGACCACGCCACTCACCCGGACGATCCGCGACTGAGCGGGATCTACGGCACGATCCTGCACGAGGATCTCGGGGGGGACGGCGGATCGGTGCACCAACGCAACGTGACGGTGTTCGCCGACGGCGAGGTCGACCGCTCACCCTGCGGGTCGGGCACGTGCGCCCGACTGGCCGTCCTGGCCGACCAGGGCCGCGTGTCCCCGGACGGGCCGCAGCTCCGGCACGAGTCGATCGTCGGCTCCCAGTTCACCGGCACCGTCGTGGCCGCAACTAGTGCCGCCGGCCGATCGGCCATCGTCCCGCAGGTCACCGGCATGGCGTACCGAACCGGTGAGCACACCTTCGTCGTCGACCCCGCCGACCCGCAGGTGCCCGGCTTCGTCCTGCGATGAGCGGTGGGCGTCCTTGGACGAATGGCCAGTCGACGAGGACGTCGTCCATTCGGTGACCCGGCCGTCTCTTGACCGGTAAGGTGTGACACCTTACCGTCGGTTGCAAGCCGATGAAGCATGAAGGGGACAGCGTGTTCGCTCAGACGCTCCAGGGAGTGACGGGGAACCCGGCGGTCCGCAGGGCGATGACCCGCAGCCGGCTCAGCCGTTCGGTCGTGTCGCGATTCGTGCCCGGCGAGGACGTCGACGCAGCGGAGAGCGCTGTCCGCACCCTGACCGGCGCCGGGCTCAGGTCCACCCTCGACTATCTCGGCGAGGACATCACCGACGTCGCCCAAGCCGTCGAGACCGTCGAGACCTACCGCCGGCTCGTGACCCGGCTGGCCGACACCGGACTGGCCGAGGGCAACGAGATCTCGGTCAAGCTCTCCGCCCTCGGTCAGTCCCTCGGGCCGGACGGGCCGAAGGAGGCCACGGAACGGGCCCACGATCTGGTGCAGCACGCCACCGCCCGCGGCGTCGACGTCACGTTCGACATGGAGGACCACACCACCGTCGACCACACCCTGGGAACCCTGCGCACGCTGCGCGCGGACTTCCCCCGGGTCGGGTGCGTCCTGCAGACCATGCTCTTCCGTACCGAGGCCGACGCCCGGGACCTCGCGTACCCGGGTTCACGGGTCCGGCTGGTCAAGGGCGCGTACGCCGAGCCGGCGTCCGTCTCCTACTTGAAGAAGGCCGACACCGACCGGGCGTACGTCAGGTGCGCGCGCATCCTTGTCGACGGCGGCGCCTACCCGATGATCGCCACCCACGACCTGCGCATGGTCCGGGGCGCCGAGCGATTCCTCGCCGACCGCGGCAAGGGCCCGGCCGACGCCGAGTTCCAGATGCTCTACGGAATCCGCTCCGGCGAGCAGCGCCGCCTCGCCCACGCCGGCCACACCGTTCGCATCTACATCCCCTTCGGCACCGACTGGTACGGCTACTTCACCCGCCGTCTCGCCGAGCGCCCCGCCAACCTCGCGTTCTTCCTGCGAGCCCTCGTCAGCCGGTAGACCCGACACCCCGGAGCGTGATTCCGCGATCATGGACGCCGTCACCCAGGTCCCCCCGCCCGTCAACGAGCCCGTGCACACCTTCATCCCGGGAAGCGCGGAACGCACCGTACTCGAGGACCGGTTGAAGAAACTCGCCGCCGAGCGAGTCGACCTCACCATGACCATCGGTGGGCAGCAGCGGCTCGGCGGCGGTGAACCCATCGACGTGCTCCAGCCACACCGCAAGGACGCCGTCCTCGGCACGATGCACAACGCGACGCAGGGCGACGTCCGAGCGGCGGTGGAGGCCGCTCGCGCCGCCGCGCCGGCGTGGCAGCGGATGTCCTACGACGACCGGGCCGCGGTCTTCCTCAAGGCTGCCGAGCTCATGGCCGGACCGTGGCGCCACACGATCAACGCGGCCACGATGCTCGGTCAGAGCAAGACGTGCTACCAGGCCGAGATCGACGCACCGTGCGAGCTGGTCGACTTCTGGCGGTTCAACGTCCACTTCGGCCGCCAGATCCTCGAGGAACAGCCGCTGAGTTCACCCGGTGTCTGGAACCGCTTCGACCACCGGCCCCTCGAGGGCTTCGTGCTGGCGATCACCCCCTTCAACTTCACCGCGATCGCGGGGAACCTGCCCACCGCACCGGCCCTGATGGGCAACACGGTGATCTGGAAGCCCTCGCCGACCCAGCAGCTCGCCGCGCACTACACGATGCGCGTGCTCGAGGAGTCCGGTCTGCCGCCGGGTGTCATCAACATGGTCACGGGAGACGGCCGGGCGGTCAGCGACGTCGCTCTCGTCGACCAGGACCTCGCTGGGATTCACTTCACCGGCTCCACCGCGACCTTCGGCCACCTCTGGCGGACGGTCACCGAGAACCTGACCGCCTACCGGGCCTACCCGCGCCTGGTCGGCGAGACCGGCGGCAAGGACTTCGTGATCGCCCACCCGTCAGCCGACGTCGACGTCCTGCGGACCGCGTTGGTGCGCGGCGCGTTCGAGTTCCAGGGACAGAAGTGCTCCGCGGCCTCCCGCGCCTACATCCCTCGGTCGGTGTGGAACCGGCTGCGCGACTCCTTCCTTGACGAGGTCGAGGGCATGCCGATGGGAGACGTCACCGACTTCTCGATGTTCCTCGGCGCGGTCATCGACCAGCGCTCCTTCGACCGCCTCGTCGGCGTCCTGGACCGTGTCCGCGGCGAGGACGGGGTTGACCTCCTCGCCGGTGGCGCCGCCGACGACAGCGAGGGGTTCTTCGTCCGTCCCACGGTCGTGCAGGCGGACGACCCCGATCACGAGGTGTTCACCACGGAGTACTTCGGGCCGATCCTCGGCGTGTTCGTCTACGACGACGCCGACTACGACCGGGTCGTCCGGCAAGCCGCCGACGCGGCTCCGTACGGACTCACCGGGTCGATCATCGCGCAGGACCGTGCCGCGATCGTGGAGGCCATGGAGGTGCTGCGGTTCTCGGCCGGCAACTTCTACGTCAACGACAAGCCCACCGGTGCGGTCGTCGGCCAGCAGCCGTTCGGTGGGGCCCGGGCCAGCGGTACAAACGACAAGGCGGGTTCGATCTTGAACCTGCTCCGCTGGGTGTCCCCGAGGTCGGTGAAGGAGACGTTCGTGCCGCCCACCGACTACCGCTATCCGCACATGGGCTGACCCCGCGGGCGCCGTCGGTGCCTGTTCGCCCACGGGCGCGTACGAGCGTCGCAGGAAGTCTCGGCCCCGCCGGGGCGCGTCGCCGCCGATCCCCCGTCCGCCTCGGGTGGGGGCGGGCCCTCGAATCCCCTTCCTGTCGCACCGGATCCCCGACCGCACCGCCTGACAGCAGGAGCCGACGATGCCTCCGACCACCGTGCCCGCCGACCCCGCCCCGACGCGACCGGTCACCGCGACCACCTGGGGGAAGACCCTGCCCCCCGCGCTGCGCTCAGCGGCCTCGGCGGGGCTGTTGAGCCGCGAGTGGTCCACCTCGGACGCGTCCGGGGAACTTGCGGAGCGTTCGGCTGATCACCTGGCCGCCGCCGTCGTCTCACATCTGACTGCCGGCCTCCGGCGCACGCCGGGGCACGCCGTGGTCCGGGCGGTCGACGGGTCGGCGTCCGGCGCAGGCCCGGTGCGCACGACCGTGGAGGTCGTCACCGACGACATGCCGTTCCTCGTCGACAGCATCACCTCCGCACTCACCAGGCTCGGCAGAGGAATCCACTCGGTCGCGCATCCCCGACTGGCCGCCCGTCGAGACGAGACCGGCGCGCTGCTCGGCCTCGCCCCCGCCGCCTCGGCGGAGGACCAGGACGTCGTCGAGGCTTGGATCCGCGTGGAGGTCGACCGGCAGGCGGATTCGGAGGCCCAGGCCACCCTGGTGGCCGAGCTCGTCGACGTCCTCGCGGACGTGCGCGCGGCGGACCGGGACGGGCGGCCCATCCGTGCCGCGGTGCTGCGGCTCGCCCAGGAGCTCGAGCGTGGCGGTGACGAGGCGCGATCCGCGGCAGGGTTCCTCCGCTGGCTCGCCGACGACCGGTTCACCTTCCTCGGCTGGCTGGAGTACGACCGGGCGGACGGGCACGGCGGCCCGTGGCTGGCCCCCCGCCAGGACAGTGCGCTGGGTGTGCTGGCGGAGGAGCGGCACCACCGCGGGTCAGCCCTCCTGCCCGCCGGACGCCGGCTGCTGCAGGTGACCAAGGCCGAGGCACGCGCCACCGTGCACCGTTCCGCGTACGCCGACGAAGTGCGGGTCCGCCGGTACGACGAGCAGGGCGAGATCATCGGCGAGATCCGCCTGCTCGGCTTGTTCAGCTCGGACGCGTACACCGAGAGCGTGCGCCGCGTCCCGGTGGTCGCCGACAAGGTCGCGGAGGTGCTGCGGCGGTCGCGTCTTGCTCCCGACAGCCACTCGGGGCGCGATCTGCTGAACGTATTGGAGCGCTTTCCCCGCGACGAGCTGCTGCAGGCAGAGGTCGAGGAGATTCTGCCGACCGCGCTCGCCGTCACCAGGCTGCAGGAGCGCCGGCGCACCCGTGTCTTCCTGCGCTCGGACGTCACCGGCGGGTTCGTCTCCTGCCTGGTCTTCCTGCCCCGCGACCGCTACACGACCCGAGTCGGCGGCGCGGTCGCGGACCTGCTCCAGCAGACGCTCGGGGGGTGGACGACCGAGAGTGCCCTACACGTGTCCGAGTCGGCGCTGGCGTGGCTGCACGTCGTCGTGCGTCCCCGGCCCGGTGAGTCGCTCTGCAAGCCCGACCCCGCCGAGTTGGAGTCCGCCGTCGCGGCCACGGTCCGCTCCTGGGAGGACGACCTGCTGGACGCGGCCAGGGGGGAGCTGGGCGAGCAGGACGGGGCAGCCCTGGTTCATCGCTGGCTGGCGGGCATTCCCGACGGCTACCGCGCGGAGGTGCCGGCGCGGCGCGCCGTCGACGACCTCCGCCGGGTCGAGAGCCTGCTCGCGACCATCGCCACAGCGGAGTCGCACACGCCATCGGAACCGGTCCTCGCGTTACGCGAGGCTGCCGCGGGCGAGCCCGGCACCTGGCAACTCAGCCTCTACCGGTACACCCCGGCCACGTTGTCCGAGGTGCTGCCGCTGCTCACCGATCTCGGAGTGGAGGTCACCGACGAGCGCCCGCACCTGCTCCAGCGCGTCGACGGCCAGCGGGTCTGGGTGTACGACGTGGGTCTCCGCCTGCCAGCGTCCTTCCCGTGGGGGCCGTCCCGAGCCGACGACAGGCAGGACCGCGACCGGTTCTGCGCTGCCTTCGCCGCTGCCTGGGCCGGGCGCGCGGACAGCGACGCGCTGAGCCGGCTCGTGCTCGCCGCTGAGCTGACGTGGCGCCAGGTGTCCGTGGTCCGGGCTCTCCTGCGCTACCTGCGACAGACCGGTCTGTCGTACAGCCTGGACTACGTCGCCGGTATCCTCGTGTCCGAGGCCGCGACGACCCAACTCCTCGTCGAGCTGTTCGAGGCCCGCTTCGACCCCCGTCGGCATCCGGATGAGCGGTCGCGCAAGCGGGACGTGCGGGTATTGGAGGAGCAGACCCGGGCGGCGCTCGACGCCGTCGAGGGTCTGGACGCCGATCGCATCCTGCGGGCCCTGCTGTCCGCCGTCCGTGCCGTCCTGCGGACGAACGCGTTCCAGCGCGGAGCCGACGGCGAGCCGCCCGAACACCTGTCCTTCAAGGTCGAACCGGCCCAGGTCGCCGGGATGCCCGAGCCCCGGCCGGCGTACGAGATCTGGGTGTACAGCCCCCGGGTGGAGGGCGTGCATCTGCGCTTCGGTGAGGTCGCCCGCGGCGGGCTGCGCTGGTCCGATCGGCCTGAGGACTTCCGCACCGAGGTGCTGGGCCTGGTGAAGGCGCAGGTCGTCAAGAACGCCGTCATCGTCCCGACCGGCGCCAAAGGCGCATTCGTCGCCAAGCGGCTACCCGATCCGGCCGCCGACCGCGCCGCGTGGTGGGCCGAGGGGGTGGCCTGCTACCGCACCTTCGTCAGCGGGCTGCTCGACGTGACGGACAACCTCGTCGACGCGGGCGGCCGGCAGGTCGTGGTGCCACCGGCCGACGTCGTCCGCTACGACGGCGACGATCCCTACCTCGTCGTGGCCGCGGACAAGGGCACCGCGACCTTCTCCGACATCGCCAACGCCATCGCCACCGAGCGGGGCTTCTGGCTCGGTGACGCCTTCGCCTCCGGGGGGTCCAACGGCTACGACCACAAGGCCATGGGCATCACCGCCCGGGGCGCGTGGGAGAGCGTCAAGCGGCACTTCCGCGAGCTCGGCGTCGACCCGCAGACCACCGATATCACGGTCGTCGGGGTGGGCGACATGAGCGGCGACGTCTTCGGCAACGGCATGCTGCTGTCCGAGCACATCCGATTGGTCGCGGCGTTCGACCACCGCCACGTCTTCCTCGACCCAGACCCCGACCCGGCGGTGTCCTACCGCGAGCGGGCGCGTCTGTTCGCCTTGCCCCGGTCGTCGTGGGCCGACTACGACCCGGCGGTGCTCAGCCCCGGTGGGGGTGTCCATCCGCGCATGGCCAAGTCCGTGCCGATCACACCGCAGGTCGCGGCCCGGCTCGGGCTGCCGGTGGGCACGACGGGGCTGAACCCCGACGACCTGGTTCGGGCGATCCTCGCCGCACCGGTCGATCTGTTCTGGAACGGCGGCATCGGCACCTACGTCAAGGCCTCGACCGAACCGCACACCGACGTCGGCGACAAGGCCAACGACGCGGTCCGGATCAACGCCGCCGACCTGCGCGTCCGCGTCGTGGGCGAGGGCGGGAACCTCGGGCTGACCCAGCGAGGCCGGATCGAGGCCGCATCGTCCGGGGTGAAGCTCAACACCGATGCCGTGGACAACTCGGCCGGGGTCGATTGCAGCGACCACGAGGTCAACATCAAGATCCTGCTCGACCGGCTGGTCATGGACGGCGTGCTCGACGCCGAGGAACGCAACCGCACGCTGGCGCGGATGACCGAGAACGTCGCCCGCCTCGTGCTCCGGGACAACGACGAGCAGAACCGGGTGCTGTCCATCGAGACCGCCTTCGCCGGTGAGCACCTGCCGGCGCACCGACGGTTTCTCCAGGCCCTCGAGGACGCGGGTCAGCTCGACCGCGAGCTGGAGGCGCTGCCGACGACAGCCGAGTTCGATCGGCGTGGGCGGGCGGGCGGAAGCCTCACGACGCCAGAGCTGTCCGTTCTGCTGGCCTACGCCAAGATCTCGCTCGGCGCGGCCGTGCTCGCCAGCCCGCTGCCGGACGAGACGTGGGCGCGGAAAGCTGTGCGTGAGTACTTTCCCGTGGAACTGGTCGAGCGCTACGGCGATCGGCTCGACGAGCACCCGCTCCGCCGGGAGATCGTCACCACGGTTCTGGTCAACCGGGTGGTCGCCTCGGCGGGGATCACCTTTGCCTTCCGCGCAGCTGAGGAAACGGGGGCCGACGCCGCCGAGGTCGTGCGCGCGCACGCCGTCGCCACGCACGTGTTCGATCTCGAGGCGCGGCGGGCGGCAGCCGAGGCCTTGGACGGACGCGTGCCCGCGGACGTCCAGGCCCGGCTGCGACACCATCACCAGCGGCTCCTCGACCGCGCCGTGCGGTGGTTCCTCCACGCCCGGCCAGAGGGAATCGACGTGCTGCGCGAGGCCGAGCGGTTCGGCCCGGTAATCCGCGAGCTCGGCGAGCGGATCCCCGACCTGCTCCTCGGCCAAGACCTGGACTACGTGCAGGACCTGGCCGGCCAGTTCACCTCGGGGGGCGTCGACGCCGTCGAGGCGCTGCGCACGGCCGCTCTGCTCTCGGTCTTCACGCTCCTCGACATCGCTGAGGTGGCGGAGGACACGGTGGTGCCCGACGCCGACGTGGCCGCGACCTGGTTCGTGCTCTCGGAGCGGTACGGCCTCGACAGCCTGCTCACGGAGGTCTCCGCCCTCCGGCGCACGGACCGCTGGGAGACCCTCGCCAGGGCGGCGCTTCGCGACGACCTCTACACCGTGCACCGTGAACTGGCCACGGCCGTACTCGGCCACGCGCGCGGCGGCCTGCCGGCTTCCCCGGCGCCCTCGGACGTCGACTCCGCGGTCGCGCGGTGGGAAGCGGAGCACGCGCCGGCCGTGCGACGTGCTCGCCAGACCCTCGCGGAGCTGGAGACGTCCGGGCGGACCGATCTCGTCGCCTTGTCGGTGGCGCTGCGCACCCTGCGGGCCGTCCTCCGCCGAAGCTGACCTCGCCTCCGTCGTCGTCATGGGGGAGTACCTGGGCTGTCCGCTCGGGCAATCCAGCGTGGATCGGGATCGCGCGAGGATGGAGGGAGCAGGCTTGGCGCTGACAACAGAAGACGCCCGCGGGGTGCTCGTCCTGGCCGACGACCTCTCCGGCGCGGCGGAGACCGCATCCGTGCTCATGTCGCGCACGTTGCGCACCGAACTGGTTCTCGCCCCGCCGGCCGACGATCTCCCCGCCGACGCCGACGTGCTCGTCGTCGACCTCGACGACCGCGAGCAGACGCCTGCGGCAGCAGCCTCGCGGGCGAGGACCGTGCTCAGCGCGGTGACGACGACGGAGCCGGCACCGCGCGTGCTGGCCAAGTTGGACTCCCTGCTGCGGGGAAATGTGGCGGCGCGACTCGATGTGCTGCACGCCCGGAGTGGCGTGGTCCTCGCCCCCGCCCTGCCCGCCCTCCACCGGGTGGTACGCGACGGCATCCTCAGCATCGACGGCGCGCCCCTCTCGCAGACGCGTGCCTGGGCGGCCCAGGGGGTGCCCGCACCGGACACGGTCGCGGTGGCCTGCGCGCCGCTGCGGACTGTGGCGCTGAACCTGCAGGCCGTGCGGTCGGACCACTTGTCCATGGCCATCGCCGACGCACTCCGCGCCGGTCTTGTCCCCATCTGCGACGGCGAGACGGATGCCGATCTGGAGGCGGTCGTCGCTGCGGTGGCGGCGCTGTCGCCCGATCTGCCGGACGTCGCGTTGGCCGGGTCCGCCGGCCTCGCGGCTGCCCTCGGGCGCACCTGGTCAGCCGCGCCCGGCGCACCTCCGCCGCCGCGACCGGACAGCCGCGGCCCCCTGCTGGTCGTGGGCACCGCCGAGGAGATCGTCGCGCAGCAGGTGGCGCGCCTGGTCGACGCCGGCGTATACGAGATGCGTCTGCCGACCGCCGCGTTGCTGGCGCCGGCATCCGACTCGGGCGCGGTCGAGCAGCTTGCCACCGCGGTCGCCGCAGGACCGGTCGTCGTCCGCCCCGACCCGGCGGCACCGCTCGTCCCCGCGGATTCACGGCGTCTGTCAGCTGGGCTCAGCGACCTCGTCGCGCGTGCGCTGGCCAGGATCGGTGCGCCCGTCGACATGGCGCTCACCGGTGGCGAGACCGCACGCCGGGTCCTCGACGCCCTCGGCGTCACCCGGCTGACTCCGCTCGGGCAGGTGCACCACGGTGCCGTCCTCTGCCGGATGCCCGACGGTGCCAGTGTCGTCACCCGGCCGGGCAGCTTCGGAGGCCCCGACTCCCTGCTCTCGATGCTCGCGGCGCTGCACTCCATCGGCCCCGTCACCACACCACCGACGACCGCCTCGGTCCGAGGCTCGAAGGAAGGCACACCATGAACGCTGTCCCCGCACCGGCCGGCACCCCCACCAGCGACGCAGCCCCTCGACCGATCATCGCCGTGACCATGGGCGACGGAGCGGGCGTGGGCCCGGAGATCGTCGTCGGCGCCCTGGCCGCCCCTGAGATCGCCGAGCTCTGCCGGCCCGTCGTGGTCGGGGATGCGCGCCGCCTCCGGGCGGCAGCCAAGATCCTCGATGTGGGCGCCGACGTGGTCGCCGTTGACTCGATCGACGAGGCGGAGTTCCCGCCCGGCCGGGTGAACGTCATCGATCTCGACCTGCTGCCGGCCGACCTGCCGTGGGGCAGGTTGTCCCCGGTTGCCGGCCACGCCGCCTACGAGTACATCCGGGTGGCCAGCGAGCTGGCGATGGAGGGTCGCGTCCAGGCGATCTGCACGGCGCCTCTCAACAAGGAGGCGCTCCACGCCGCCGGTCACGTCTTTCCCGGGCACACCGAGCTGCTGGCGCACCTCACCGACACCGAGGAGGTGTCGATGATGCTCAGCTCAACGCGGCTCCGAGTCATCCACGTGACGACGCACATCGGCCTGCTCGACGCAGTGGCCAGGATCGAGCCCGGCCTGGTCGAGCGCACCGTCCGCCGCGGGCACGAGGCGCTCATCCGGGCCGGCGTCTCGTCGCCGAGGATTGCCGTATGCGGTATCAACCCGCACGCCGGCGAGAACGGGTTGTTCGGCTACGGCGAGGAGGAGGAGAAGATCGTCCCGGCGATCGAGCGGCTGCAAGCCGACGGCATCGACGCCCGCGGGCCGCTGCCAGCAGACACCGCCTTTTTCGTCGCTGGCCGGGGCGACTACGACCTCGTTGTCGCGATGTACCACGACCAGGGCCATGGCCCGGTCAAGGTGCTCGGTATCGAGGCGGGCGTGAACATCACCGTCGGTCTCCCGGTGATCAGGACGTCGGTGGATCACGGCACGGCCTTCGACATCGCCGGGACCGGGAAGGCCGAGGTCGGCAGCATGATCGAAGCGCTGCGCCAGGCGGCGCAGATGGCGCCGAGCCAAGGCAACTGATGAGCGTGGCTCGAGGCCGACAGGGCTGGTTGCAGTTGTGGTCGCAGTTCGGGCCGTCCGCGAATGTGCGCAGACGTTCGTGGTCGTCCATGAGTGCACGTCAACCGGCATACGGAACGGCAGTGAACCGCCGCGAACGCGATCATGACGGCCTGGCAGTGGGGGTCAGGGTTCGAGTCCCCTCAGCTCCACCGCCGGTCTTGGTCTTGAGCGCTTTCACCGACCTCGTGGTCGCGGCCGTATCCGCCAGCGCCGCACAGAACGCCCCGGACCAGCCGTCGGGCGGCTGAGGTGGCGCCTCCCTCGCCGCGGCTGCTAGCTAGCTCATCGCGGTGGGTCGCCGGTCCATGCACTGCGGAGAAGTGCGGTGATGCCTTCTTGAGTGACCGGGCGGGGATTCGCGTAGGGATTTCCGACCGCTAGCTCGGCGATTCTGGGAATGTCGGCTTCAGCCATGCCGAGCTCGCGCAGCGACCGCGGTGTGCCGAGCCTGCCGGCGAGCTCCCACAGGCCCCTGGCCGGATCGCCGACCACACCCAGGGCGCGAGAGAGCGCGGCGACCGCCTGCGGTGCGGCCGGCGCGTTGTAGGCGAGGGCGTGCGGCAGGACGACGGTGTGCGTCTGCGCGTGCGGAAGGTCGAGCGTGCCGCCGAGGGTGTGGCACAGCTTGTGGTGCAGCGACATGGTGGTCGCGCCGAGAACAGCGCCGCAGAGCCAGGCTCCGTACTGGGCCTCGGCTCGGGCGTCGAGATCGGCGCCGTCGGCGACGACAGCGGGCAGCGCGGCGGCCAGGGCACGGACGCCCTCCTCGGCCATCAGCGAGACGATCGGCGAGGCGTCCGGCGCGTAGAGACCTTCGACCGCGTGGGCGATCGCGTTGATGCCGCTGGCGGCTGACAGGGCCGACGGCAGCGTGAGGGTGAGTTCGGGGTCGTACAGCACGCTGGCCGGCAGCACCCGCGGATCGCGGCCGGTGCGCTTGGTGCCCCCCTCCGTCACGCCCCAGATGGGCGTCATCTCCGACCCGGCGTAGGTGGTCGGGACGGCGATCACCGGCAGCCCGTGCTCAAGCGCGATGGCCTTGCCCAGGCCTACCGCCGAGCCACCGCCGACCGCGACGCAGCCGTCGGCGCCGAGCTCGCGAGCGAGTGCGCGAGCGCGATGCGCGACCTCCACCGGGACGTGCATGCGGGCCTCCGGCAGCACCTCGGCGGCGCGGTCGCCGAGCGCATCGGCGACCAGCTTTCCGGTGTTCTGTTGCTCCGGGGAGCAGAGCACCAGTACCCGGGTCAGCCCGAGGGCGGCGACCTCGTCGGGCACCTGGGCCAGCGAGCCGGCGCCGAAACGCACCCGCATGGGCAGGGCGGTGTAGGTGAAGGCGCGGGTCACAACGGCGGTCCGGGAACGGTGGCCACCTCGGGGTCCGCCGGCGGTGCCTGGTGCTCACGCAGCAGCGTGATGTCGAAGGTCAGGGCACGGAAGGGGTTGGCCAGCCCGACCTCGGCGGCGCGGGCGGGGTCGTCGACCTCGGGCACGTCGCGGACCAGGCTCTCCTTCACCCCGAACACCGCGTCGGAGTCCAGGTAGGGGGAGTCGGCGACGAACACGTGCGTGGTGACCGGTCGGTAGCCCGGAGCGGCGACGATGAAGTGCAGGTGCGCCGGCCGGTTGGGGTGCCGACCGGTCGCGGCCAGCAGTTGACCAACCGGGCCGTCGTCGGGGATGGGGTAATAGCGCGGCACGACCGAGCGGAACCAAAACTGACCCTGGTCGTCGGTGGTGAACAGCCCGCGCAGATTGCCCGCCGGCTGGATGCCGGGTTGCTGGACGTCGTAGAAGCCCTCCTCGTTGGCCTGCCACACGTCCACCGACGCGCCGGCGAGCGGCTCGCCGTCCGGGCCGGTGACCTGCCCCGACACCAGACACGGGGTGCCCTTGCGGTCGAGGTTGATGTCGTCACCGAGCTCGCGCCGCGGCGACTCGACCATGTGGAACGGGCCCAGCACCGTCGACTCGGTCGACGTCCCGCCGGTGCGGTGGTTGATCGTCTCGACCAGCATCGAGACGCCCAGGACGTCGGAAAGCAGGATGAACTCCTGCCGCACGTCGGAGCACATCTGCCCGGTGCGGGTCAGGAAGTCGCGCGCGACGCCCCATTCCGCCTCGGTCAACTCGACGTCCTTGACGAACGCGTGCAGGTGGTGCACCAGCGACGTCAGCACCTGCCGGAGCCGCGGATCCGGCGTGGCCTCGAAACTTGCGGCGACCACGTCCGCCGACCGATCTTCGCTGAACAGCTCCCGCGTTGCCGCGTCAGCTCCCATCGCCGCCCTCCCTGAATCGGTGGCGGTTCCGCGCCGCCTCGATGTGAGGAGAGGTTCACATCAATGGTGACGCGGGTCAACCCCGCCCGTAGGCTGCGGCTGTGAGCAGCGACCCGTCGATCGTGCCGCCGGCGCTGCAGGCACGTAGTCGTGTCACCCAGGACCGGATCTTCGTCGCCGGCACCCGCCTGCTCGAGGAAGGTGGGCCGGAGGCGCTCACGGTGGCGGCCGTGGCCGCGGCCGCCGGGGTGGCGGTGGGCAGCGTCTACCGCCGGTTCGGCGACAAGGAACGACTGCTGGGAGCCATCCAGGCGAGGTTCACCGAGGACTTCCGCGCCGAGTTCCGCCAGCGGGTCTCCGACACCGGGCTGACCGCTGCGACGCCGCCGGCCCAGGTGATCGCCGCCGCGGTGACCGGGGTGGCCGAGACCTTCCGGGCGCACGCGCCTCTGCTGCGGGTGTTCATGCTGCTCGGAACCCAGAATCCGGTCGTCCTGGAGGAGGGGGCCACCGCGAGCATGGAGGGCGCTCGCACCTTCCGGGACACGGTCATGCTGGCCGCCGCTGCACTGCGCCACCATCCCGACGTCGAGGCGGCCATCGACTTCGCCTACCGGCTCACCTATGCCGGCTGCGCGCACCGCGTCATCCACGGTGAGCATTTGGAGTCGAGCCGCCCGTTGTCGTGGGACCAGCTGATCGACCAGCTTTGCGTCGCGGTCACGGCCTACTTGCTCGAGACGGCTGGGTTCGGCGAGACATCGCTGACGGCCCGCTGAGCGGCGAGGGTTGACAGCCCTCGCCAAAGTGTGTGAACTATCGCTCACATTTCTCGTGGGCGCGGCCACAGTGCAGCGCTGCTCCGCCGCCGGCGATCCCCGGCTGCACGAAAGGCGCGTGGCGTGCACGACCTGGCCGACAACGCATCGCTGCTCGATCCCGCCGTGGCAGCGCTGCACCGAGGGATGCCCTACACCAGGCTGGTCGACTGCGGCATGAACGCGGCCGACGCCCGGGCCCTGCTCACCGGCACCGCGGCCGGCCGCGAGTGGGCGCACGTCGCGACCGAGCTGGCCGACGCGCGCCGTGCCGCCGGGGAGCTTGCGTTCGCCGCTGGGCATCGGCTCACCGCGGCGCAGTCCGCCCGCTGGGCCATGGGCGCGGCACTGTTCGCCCAGATGGCCGAGAACGCGGACACCCCGCTCAAGCAGGAGCTCTACCGCAGCTACGTCCGACACGTCGCCCAGGTCGCCCGCTGGAACGAGCCGGCCATCGAGCGGGTGGAGGTGCCCTACCGGCACGGGCGGCTGGTCGGCTGGCTCTGCCTGCCGCCGTCCGGCCGAGCAGACGCGACGGTCGTCGTCTGGGGCGGACTCTCCGGCTGGGGAGCCGCCTATCTCGGCGCCGCCGAGGCGCTCACCGCCCGCGGGCTCGCCTGCCTGCTCGCCGAGGGGCCGGGGCAGGGAGAGCCGAGGCTCGTCGACGGGCTCTACGTCGACGCGCAGGTCGCCGAGGGCTTTGCCCGTTTCCTCGACGCCGTCGAGGCAGACCCTCGGCTCGGCGACAGCATCGGCGTCCAGGGCAACAGCTTCGGCGGCCTGTTCGCCGCCCACCTCGCTGCCCAGGACCGGCGGGTCGGGGCGTGCGTCGTCAACGGCGCCCCGCCCGCTCCTCAGCTGCCGCCGTTCCGCATGGCTCGCGCGCAGTTCGCCGCTGCGCTCGGCACCGACGACGACGAGCAGTTGACCGGCGTTCTCGACACGCTGCGCCTCGATCCCGCCCGCCACCGCATCGACTGCCCCGTCCTCGTCCTGCACGGCGGCGCCGACCCCCTCATTCCCGATGCCGCCGTCCAAGCACCGTTCGCCGAAGCGGCCGGGTCCCGCGGCGAGCTCCGTGAGTGGCCCGACGGCGAGCACACGCTCTACAACCACGCCCCCGAACGCGACTCCGTGGTCGCGGATTGGTTCGCCGACCACCTGACGCCCCAGCGCGCTTCCGAGAAAGAGGTCTGACCGTGGACATGCAGGACATCGAGGCCGACGTCGTCGTCGTGGGCTCGGGCCCCACGGGGCTGACGCTGGCATCGCTACTGGGTGGGCTCGGCCACTCCGTGGTGCTGGTGGAGAAGTGGCCGACGCTGTACGGCAAGCCCCGGTTGACCCACATCGACGGCGAGACGGCCCGCCTGCTGAACCTTTCCTGCGACGTCGACCGGGCCTTGCGTGACTCGTGGGTGACACCGCACTACGAGTGGATCAACGGCAAGGGGCAGGTGCTCCTGGACGTCGCGGCCGGCAACACCAAGAAGATGGTCTGGGACGACCACATCTCGGTGCACCAGCCGCACATCGAGGAGGCGCTGCTCGAGCGGATCGAGTCCACGGGGAACGTGCGGCTGCTGCGGGGGTACCTGGCCACGGCGCTCACCCAGGACGGCGACGGAGTCCAGCTCATCTGTACGGAGTGGCGCCGGAGCCCGGCGGCCGACGCGGAGCCGGATCAGGAGGTCCGTATCCGCGGGAAGTACCTCGTGGGCGCCGACGGGTCCAAGAGCTTCGTGCGGGAGAGCCTGGGCATTCCGCGCAAGGACTTCGGCTTCAACGAGCGCTGGTTGTGCGTCGACACGACCCCTGAGGCGCCGCTGCCCGCGAAGTTCAACGAGAACGCGGTGCAGGTCTGCGACCCCAAACGGGGCTACATGTTCATGCCGATCGGCCGGCAGCGGCAGCGGTTCGAGTTCGCGGTCCTCCCGGAGGAGAAGACCGAGGACATCGAGACGCCGCAGGCCGCCCTGCGACTGCTCGAGGAGTACCACGGCATCAAGGCCGACGACGTCGAACTGATCCGCGTCCTCGTCTATACCTTCGAGTGCCGGCTCGCGGAGAGCTGGAAGCAAGGACGGGTGATCCTGGCCGGCGACGCGGTGCACACCAACCCGCCCTACCTCGGGCAGGGTGCGTGCTCAGGGATGCGCGACGCGTCGAACCTCGCCTGGAAGCTCGACCTGATCCTGCGCGGCGTCGCCGGTGACGACCTCCTCGACACCTACGAGCTCGAACGGACGCCGCACGTGCGCAAGCTCATGCTCGACGCCCGCGCCCTCGGCAAGATCGCCAACACCACTAACCCTGTCCTCGCCACCCTGCGCGACCTGATGTTCCGGCTGAAGCTGGCACCGACACCGAAGTTTCCTGTCCTGACCGACGGAGTGCTCGCGCGAGCGGACAAGGGCAAGCTGCAGTCGCAGGCCGGGACGGTTCCGGGCCAGGGACGGGTCGGCGTCGATGGCACGGTGCAGCGCCTTGACGACCTCACCGGGTTCAGGTTCGTCCTGCTCACGCGCGGCGACGTCCTGTCCGGACTCTCGCCGCGCGCCGGCCAGATCCTCGACGATGTCGGCATCACACCCGTCGTCGTGGGCGCCGATGGTGCCGATGGTGTCGAGGACGTCGACGGTGTCTACGGCCGGATGTTCGACGACATGCAGGCTGATGCAATCCTCGTCCGGCCCGACCTCGTGCTCTACGGGCACTCCCGTGCCGACGCCGTGAGCGACCTCCTCGAAGGACTCGGTCGCGACCTGGGCATCCTCGAGCCGGCCCGGCCCGGCGCTGGCCCTTCAGGCGCGTAGGGCACTCGAGCGACCGTGGCCTGACCCCTACGCTCGGTCACGCACAGCTACAGACGGATCGCGGCTCGAGACGAGCGGGAGTCCTTGGCCCACGGCTGAGGGGCGACGGTCACAGTCGTTGCTGCCGGGTGAGCCCGCCGTCGGTGGTTGCAGTTCTGGTTGCAGTTGGCCGCGTTCGCGGTCATTCGTAGCCGTGCGCGGCCGTTTGATCCGGTGGTCACACGGCTTATGGAACTGTGGCGAACCGCCCTGAACGCGATCAGGACGGCCTGGCAGTGTGGGGGTCAGGGGTTCGAGTCCCCTCCGCTCCACCCTTGTGAGCAGGACTTTCTTCGTCCTGTGCGGTTTCACCCATCTCCGTGGTTGCAGTTAGCCCTGCCTCACTTGTCAGCAGCACGGCGCTCATCCGGTCGGCTGCCTCGCGGGCGAGGGCCGGCATGACGTGGCGCCGTGAGCCTTGGCGGCGATCAGCGTGCGGTTGCGCGCGTACCGCTGGCCCTCCCTGGGGCGGTGCTGGGGCTGGCCGAACCCGAGATCGAGCGCCCGCTCGCCACCGCTCCGCCTGCCCGCCTGGACAGCGAGCCGCTGCCCTCGCTGGCCACCGTCCGCCGCTGGCGCGGTGTGACTCAGCGCGCGCTCGCGACGGCGGTCGGCGTCGCGGCCACGACGCTGTCCATGTGGGAGACCGCGGGCATCGCCGTCCCGCCCGCGCGCGCCGCCCGGCTCGCGAAACTGCTGGGCACCGACGTGGCCGCGCTGGCGGCGCCGTGCGTCCCGGTGCGGGTGCCCGATCCGCGGCCCCTCCGGCGGATGCGCCGGGAGGCGCGGATGTCGCAGCGCGAGGCGGCCGCGCACCTGGGGATCGCGATCGGGTCCCTCGCCCGCTACGGGCGGCGGAGCGGCGGCCATCCGTGGCGGTGGGGCGCCGCATGGCCGCGGTGTACCGGTTCCCGGCCCCCCTCGTGCTCGCCGCGGCCGGCATCGAGCTGCTGCCGCTGCCTGCCGGCGCTCGCTGGGACTCCGGGGACGTCCCGGCCGGGTTGCGCGCCGCGCGGGTGGCGGCCGGCCTGACCAAGGTGGCGCTGGGCCGCGCGGTGGGCCGGTCGGGCCAGACCGTGCACGGCTGGGAGACCGGGCGGACGTGTCCGGACGCCGGCACCTGCCGCCGCCTGGAGGCGGTCCTGGGCCTGCAGGCCGGCAAGCTGCCGTCCTGACGGGAGCGCGCGGTCAGCTCTCGCCGGTGAGTGGACGGTCGTCGTCGGGGAAGAACGCGGGGGCGCATGGTCACGGTGGCCACGAGGGTCAACGGCGCGATCGCCGAGGAGTACATCTGGGCCTGGACAGGGCGGGGGCGAGGACCCGCCCTGTCCGCGTCCCGTCATGATCCGCGCTTCCCCGCCGAGCGCGGGTCAGGCCGAGCGCGCAACCGGCCGGATGCCGAGGGGGGCGTCTGGGCCGCCGACGCCGAGGCGCCGTTCGAAGCCGGGCGGCAGCACGAGGTCGTCGCGGCGCAGCTGGTCGATCGAGCTCTTGCCGAGGCCGACCATCGCCGCGCCCAGGCCGTCGCGCAGCAGGTCGAGGACGTTCTCCACGCCGGCCTGGCCGTTGGCGGCCAGCCCCCACAGGTAGGCCCGCCCGATCATGACCGCCTTCGCGCCGAGGGCGAGGGCCTTGGCGACGTCGGCGCCGCGGCGGATCCCGCCGTCCAGGAGCACCTCGATCTGGTCCCCGACCGCCTCGGCGATCGCGGGCAGCGCCCGGATGGAGGCGGGGGTGCCGTCGAGGTTGTTGCCGCCGTGGTTGGAGACCGAGATGGCGGTGACGCCGGCGTCGATCGCGCGGCGGGCGTCGTCCACCCGCATGACGCCCTTGAGCATGAACGGCCCGTCCCACTGCGAGCGCAGCCAGGCGACGTCCTCCCAGGTCGGCATCGGGGAGGACATCCACATGCCGTAGGCGCCGAAGAAGGTCGGCGCCGGGTCCCCGGGGGTGGCGACCATGTTCGGAACGGTGAGGTCGGGCAGCTTCTTGGTCTTGGCGAAGTCGAGCAGCCAGCGCGGCTTGAGCGCCACCTGCGGGGCGTAGCGGCGGACCGCCTCGAAGTTGACCTTCTCCGGGATGAACGGGCTGCCCCAGTCGCGGCCGTAGGAGAACGACCAGTCCAGGGTGGCGATCAGCCCGGCGGCGCCGGCCCGGCGGGCGCGGTCGACCCGGGCGGCCATGTCCTCGCGGGAGCCGACCCAGTAGAGCTGGAAGAAGGTCTTCGGGTTGGCCTCGATGACCTCCTCCATCGGCTTGCTGGCCATCGACGACAGGCCCATCGCGGTGCCGCGGGCGGCGGCGGCGCGGGCGACGGCGACCTCGCCGTCGGGGTGCACCGCCTGCACGCCGGTGGGGCTGATCATCACCGGGAGCGAGAGGTCCTGGCCCATGACCCGGGTGGCCATCTGCTTGGCGTTGGCCAGGCCGGCGGTGTGCGGGGCGAAGCCGACCTCGTCGAAGGCGGCGGTGTTGTCGGCCGCCGTCAGGCCCTTCTCCGCGCCGGCGACCAGGGCTCCGTAGACACCCTTGGGCAGCCGGCGCTTGGCCCGCCGCTGTGCCTCGGCCACCGTCTCGAACCAGGGATTGCCCATCGTCGTCGTCCTCCTCGTGTTGTCGTCAAAGGTGTTGCGTGCACCGGCGGGTGGGACGAGCCGTGCCCGTCCCACCCGCCCGCGCTCACTGGATGGCCGCGCCGGCGTCGATCGACAGTTGCGTGCCGGAGACGTACCGGGCCTCGTCGGAGGTCAGGAACAGGACGGCGTGGGCCACGTGCAGGGGGTCGATGAAGCCGATGCCGAAGGGGTTCAGGCCGGCGAACGCCGGCTCAGCGTCCTCCAGCGTCGGGTTCTCCAGATCGGGGCGGAACAGCTTGTACGTCGTCGCGTTCTTCACCATGGGGGTGTCGACAGCGTTCGGGTGGACGGTGTTCACCCGGATGCCGTGCCGGCCCAGCTCGTTGGCCAGGACCTTCATCAGACCCACGACGCCGTGCTTGGTGACCGTGTAGGCCGCGACGTTGGCCAGGCCCTTGAAGCCGGCGAGCGAGCTGATGATGGTGACCGAACTACCGGCGCCGGCCTCGAGCAGGTGCGGTGTCGCCGCCTTGACGGTGTGCCAGACCCCGGTCAGGTTGACGTCCATCAGGTCCTGCCACGCCTGCTCGGACACCTTGTGGGTCTCCGTGCCGAACGTGAAGATCCCGGCATTCGCGATCACCGCGTCGAGTCGACCGAGTTCCGCGACGCCGTCGTCGATCGCAGCGGTCAGGCCCTCGATGTCGCGGACGTCGGCCTGCTTGGCGACGATCCGCCGGTCCAGCTTCTCCACCTGCCGCACCGTCTCGGCCAGGTCCTGGGGCGTCGCCGCCTCGTAGAACTCAGGGGTCACGCTGGCGATTGGGGCGGCGATGTCCACCGCGATGATGTCCGCCCCCTCCTCGGCGAGCCTGATCGCGTGGGCCCGGCCCTGGCCGCGGGCGGCCCCGGTGATGAGAACGACCTTCCCCTGCACTCGTCCTGCCACGATGTTGCCTCTCTTCCGGGTGTCCGTCGTGCACCGCTCGGTCGAGATCGCACTCCCTCGCTGTCCCAGCGGGCAGCAGATCTCGCGGCTCCGCCCATCGCGGAGCCGATGCGGAGGGTGGCGGCCCGGAACGCTGTGCGTCCGGCCGCCATCGGTTCCCGGCGGCGGGTTCCGCTCCTCCGAAGAACCTGACCTCACGGTGCCTTGCCGACGGCAGGACTGACAGCGGGCCGACCGGCCAACCTGAGTGCCGCTCCCTTGCCGGGCAGCGGCAAGGTGAGCACGGGCAGTGGTGACCCAGCGCCGGAGCCGCAGGTCGCTCGCTCGTTCCCCCGCACGGTGTCCAGTCCCCGTCGCCCCGCAACGGGTGTCGCCGATTGCGAGAACAGGCACGTCAGGCGGTCGTAGCGGCCGTCAGCGGACGTCCGAGAACGCGATCATGACGGCCTGGCAGGGTGGGGGTCAGGGGTTCGAGTCCCCTCAGCTCCACCCCTCCGACCAGTCCTTTCTCCCGTCGGGAGTGCGGCCTGAGTCGTTTCTGATCCCACCGTGGTGGCCACTGGAGTCGATCGGTGCCGGCTCAATCCCGCAGCGCGCCCCATCCGGTCCGCCGCGTCCCGGCCGAGGGCCGGCCGGGGGCGTGGTGGGCGAGTCCCGCCGCCTTCGTGGGTGCAGATGACGCTGTGTCTCGTCGTCCCGCCGACTCGGCACAGCCTGCAGGCGGCGACCGACGCTGCGGTCCTCCTGGCGGTCGCGAAGATGGCCTGGGGCGCACGATGCACCGCCCATCGACACACCCGGCCGGGACGCCGCGCTCAGCCCACCTGGCGGCGCCCTGAGGCCGGATCCGACGGAGGAGCGTCGCCGCCGCGGTCGCGCGCGGTCTGATCGCCGGGTTGGGCCCCCCGAGGCCGAGCCAACGGTCCTTCTGGACGGGTGTCGGTCACTCCGCCGCCCACTCGGGCAGCGCGAGGATCCTGTTCATCCGGCGGAGTTCGTCACGGTGCAGGGCGCTGAGCCGCCCCAGGAGCCGTTCGCCTTCGTCGGTCAACGAAACTCGAACGGCGCGTGCGTCGTCCGGGTCTGCCGTCCGCGTCACGTAGCCCTCGCCCTGTGCCCGGCTGACCAGTTCGACGACGCTGTGATGCCTCAGTTGCAAGCGGTCGGCCAGCTCCCGCACGACTGCCCAGTCCCGATCCGGGAAGCCCTTGAGTGCCAGCATGAGCTGGTATTGCTGAGGCGTCACCCCGTGGCGGCGGACCGTCTCCTCGCTGAAGCGCAGATAGCGCCGGATGCCGAAGCGAAAGCGTGCCAGGGCCTCGAAGTCCTGCTTGGTGAGCGGTTCTCCAGCTTCCGAGCGCTCCACTGTCACGAAGGGATTCTCCTCCCTGAGCGCGGACTCGGCCTCTGCCACGGCCAAGAATATCGTGTTACGATACTTCCTGCGATGCGACACCCGTCCGACATCGGACAGGCCGCCTTGAGGAGGTTGGTCATGCTCAGCGATCGGGAACAGCGTGTCCTGGACGAACTCGAGCGCAACTACCACGCCGAGGCCGCGCAGCCTCCTCGACCAGCGCCGCGACCAGGGCCTCGACCAGGGCGCGGCCGCTGGCGCCGTCCATCCCGGGGCCGTCACCCATCACGTGCCTCGGCGACCATCGTGGTCGCAGTCTCGATCACGCTCGCGCTCACGCTGCTGAGCGCCGGTGCGGCAGCCGGCGTGCTGGCGATCGCCGCAGCTGCCGGGCTCGGTTGGCTGCTCTGGCGCTTCGGGCCGGCGCTGAGGACGGCGGACCGTGGCATCGGCCCCCGCGGAGTCGGCACCGCCCCTTGGCGGGACCGGTCGCAACACCGGCGCAGGAAGAAGCAACAGGGGCGGCCTCGTCCGTCCGGGCGGATCGCCGAGGCCGAGTGATGGTGATCTACGTGCTGGGCGCCGTCCTCGTCGTGCTCCTCGTCCTGCTCGGGTCGAGCGTGCGGGTCATCACCCAATTCGAGCGCGGGGTGGTGCTGCGTTTCGGCAGGCTGCACGGAGATGTCCGGAATCCGGGCCTGACCCTGATCGCGCCGGGGGCGGACCGGCTGCACAAGGTCACGATGCAGATCGTCACGCTGCCGATCCCGGCCCAGGACGGCATCACCCGCGACAACGTCACGGTCAAGGTCGACGCGGTCCTCTACTACCAGGTCTACGACCCGGTGCGGGTCGTCGTCGATGTGCAGAACTACCAGGCCGCGATCGGGCAGGTGGCGCAGGCGTCGCTGCGGTCGATCATCGGCAAGAGCGATCTGGACGACCTTCTCTCGAACCGGGAGCGGCTCAACCAGGGGCTGGAGCTGATGCTCGACAGCCCGGCGGTCGATTGGGGTGTGCACATCGACCGGGTGGAGATCAAGGACGTCACCCTGCCGGAGTCGATGAAGCGGTCCATGTCGCGGCAGGCCGAGGCCGAGCGGGAACGCCGGTCGCGGGTGATCACCGCCGAGGGCGAGCTGCAGGCGTCGGAGAAACTCGCCCAGGCCGCCGAGGTGATGGCCGCCCACCCGGCGGCGCTGCAACTGCGGCTGCTGCAGACCGTGGTCGAGGTGGCGGCGGAGAAGAACTCCACCGTGGTGCTGCCGTTCCCGGTGGAGCTGCTCCGCTTCCTGGAGCGGTCGACCCCCGCAGAGCTCGGGACAGGGAGGGCGAGCGAACCCCCGGCGACCGCGATGGCACCGCCGCCCGCTCCGCCGAAACCCGACGCGGAACCGGTGGCCGTCCCGACGGACGGCCACGTGATCGGCGTGGTGCCTGTCGCGCCGCAACCGGCTAGGGGCGGGAGATGACCGCAGACGGGTGCCGGGGCGCAGTCGTGGTGGGGGCCCATCGCGCCTCCTCCGACGAGGCCGTCGACTGGGCCGCCGCCGAGGCGGCCACGCGACACGCGCCACTCGTCCTCGTGCATGCCTTCCGCCCACCCCTCGCCCTCGACCCGTACGTGATGGTCCCGGTAGCCGATGCTGTGTCGACTACGCCGGCGGACGCCGCCTACCTGCTCCGCGCCGCCGTGCGGCGGGCCAGGTCGGTGGCACCGGACCTCGACCTCTCGGCCCTCCTGCTCCCCGGCGGTCCTTCCCGTGTCCTCACGGAACTGAGCCGGCACGCCGCACTGCTCGTCCTCGGCGGCCGCATCTCGACCGGCAGGCACAGCGCCCTTTCCGGATCCGCTTCCGAGCAGGTGGCTGGCCGCGCTCGCTGTCCCGTCGTCGTCGTCCGTTCTCGGCCGGGCGTGCGCTCGGGAGCGACGAGGCCGCGCGTCGTCGTCGGGATCGGCCCCTCGCCTGGCGGCGCTCCCGCCATCGGCTTCGCGTTTCGGGCGGCCGCACAGCGCGGGATCCCGCTCATGGCGGTGCATGCGTGGCGACCTGACCTTCCCGCCGACATGGAGGCGGCGTGTGAACACCCCGAAGCCACCGAGGGCCGCGCGCGGGCCGGCGTAGACCGCGTCCTCGATTACTGGCGCCACCGGTTCGCCGACGTCCATGTGGAACGGAAAGTGCTGCCCGGGGATCCGGCTACTTCGCTGATCGCCGAGTCGAGAGGGGCGGCGCTCGTCGTGGTCGGTTCCCGCGGGTGCGGTTCGCTGCGGACCCGGTTGTTCGGCTCGGTCAGCAGAACAGTCGTCCGGCGGGCGCACAGTCCCGTGGTCGTCGTCCGCTCCGAGGCGGTGTGGCCAGCCGGGCCAGGGGCTGGCGCCCGCCGTCCCATGACCGACGCCGCCTGAACCGGGATATCGAGGGATGGAGCGGCTCATGGGCGAGGTCGCGCTGGTCCGCGTCAACGACCGCGAGCGGGACGTGCGCGGGCGCCGGTTCCTGGTCGAACGGCTCTGGCCTCGCGGCATCCGCCGGGACCACCTCCGGCTGGACAGCTGGCTGCCCGCTGTCGGGCCCAGCCACGAGCTCCGCAAGTGGTTCGCCCACGACCCGGACCGCTGGCGGAATTCCTTACCCGCGGGCCCGGCAGGAGAACGGGCGGCCGCCGGCTCAGGACGCAGAGGGCTGACGGGCAGTGGCGGAGCCGGATGGCGCCATCCCCGGCATCGTCCCCCGCGCGTTCGGGGGAGCAGCCGATGCCGTCGCGCACGCGGACCGGGTCACCGACGGACTGTTCTTCGGTGACGCGCTGGCCCGGGTCGGGGTCGCGTGGCCAGGTAGCGCCCCAGGCGCGGCCGAGCTGCATGGCCTGCGCGGCAGGGGCCGCCGTTGGCCGGGGTTGTGGGCCGGCGAGACCGGCGATGCGGAGGCCCGGTCGGCTGCCAGTCGTCGTCCCACATGCGCAGCCGGAGCCGTGTCAGAAGGCGTCACTCGAGGCGGGTGATCCGTCTCCTCCACTCCTGCGGACCTCCGGTGATGCCTGTCTCGCTGAATCCAGCGGACCTACGGCGAGCCAGCGTCGTACGCACCGCCGCCGCATCTCTGCTGCATCGGATCTCGACGCTGTCGCCGACCCTCAGCCGGGCCAGTCGTCGGGTGACCGCTTCGGCGACAGAACAGGCCGGTAGCGCGTCCAGGTCCAGGACGGGGGTCTCGAGCAGCCAGTACCACGTGCGTGACCACGCCGGACGGCGCCGAGCCCCGACCCCGTCGAGGGTGACGGGCGCCAGTGCACGCTCCTCGCGCACCGCGTGGGCACTCAGCATCCGCCGGAGGGATCGCATGACCCGCAGGAGTTGATCGGCGTCCGGGGTCGGGGCGGCGTCCGCGGCCAGTCGCGTGAGTTCTTCCACCGATCGCCGCAGAGCCGCGTGATCGGCGAGCAGCGGACGGATCTGCTCGGCCGAGCACCCTCCGGCTGCGGGGAAGAGCAATCGCTCCTCATGGACCGTCTGATCCAGCAGTTCGTCGTGGAGGTAGTCGATCAATCGCTGGAGCTGGTCCGCCGGCCACCGGTGTCCGGCCACGGCTTGCAGGATCTTCTCGGTGCGGGTGGTGACCTGCTCGATGAGGACGGCGTGCTCATCGACGAGCAGTTCGGCAGTGGTCGGATCCACGGTCGCTGACCTCCGAGGGGTTCTGTTGCGCGGTGCTACGTCTCCGCATGCCACGCGGGCAGGGTCAGCGCCGTTTCTCTGCGATGCCGCGCGTCGCGGTGGAGCGCGGCAAGCTCGCGGAGGAGCTGGTCGCCCTTCGCGGCGAGCACAACGGGCACGGAGCGCCCGTCCTCAGCAGCAGCTGGTAGCGCGGCACCGGCTGCCTGCCGCGCCGTGGGCAGACCGCTCGTCAGCCGTCGACCGGGGAGCACACGCTGTCCCGGTATCCGTCGTAGACGGCAAGGACGTCCTCCAACTCGACGACCTGGGGGAAATCGGCGAGGTCCTGGTGCTGCAGGAGGAAGTCGGCGGTCCGTCGCACGAGGTCCTCCTCTGCCGCAGGAGCGACGCCGAGCTGACCGAGGACGCCGGGAGATAGGTTGAACCAGGACTCCACGGCCTGCTCGCCGGTCCCCAGGCGCACGACGAACTCGTGATCGCCTTGCCGCTCGATCTCGATCTGCTCATTCATCGATCGGCTCCTTCTGTTGCCTTGAGCGAGTCGGCGGAGCCGTGATGGTCCGCCTCCTGCCCCGAGGATACATCGTACTACGATACTCTTGTTGCCACCGAAGGCCCGTGAGACTCCCGGGAGGGGTCAGCGTGCTCGGTGGTCACGAGCGGTTCGTCTCGGGCGGACCTCGCACCGTCGCGGTCGGCGCCATGGTGTGGTCACCGGGCGGTGCCGGCGGCGACTGCCGGACGCCGGCCGGGCTCGGAGTCGGCACTCCTTCCATCGCTCGGACGCTTCCTCTGATCGAGACCCCGGGGTGACCGCCTGCGTCCGTGGGCCACCGCTATTGGCCGGCTCCCCGCTGAGCATCACCATCCCGTGGCGCCGTGAGGAGTGCCGGGAGTGCGGCGGGCGGGCGCTAGCTGGAGATCGCTCCGTAAACGGTGGCGGGGATGCCGGCGGACATGATGAGGAGCAGCCCGCGCAGGGGTCTCCATGAGTCATTCCGCCCATGCGCCGGAAACACGAGCCAGGAACCGACCGAGGCGAGGATCAGAGCCAGGATCAGGTACAGCGCGCTGGCTGCCGGGCTCACGGGGACGTGCCCCGAGAGACAGCGGTCTCGAATGGCAAGGCAAAACCCCACCGGTAAGGGGGCGTGTCGGGTCGCGGGCGTACGACAAGTACCCGCCGACCGCCCCCGGGCTGTCGCGAAACCTCGAAGAGGTCCGCCGGGAGGCCCTGACACAGTCCGACAAAGTCAACGACGGCCCGAGATGGACTCGGATGGTTCATTGTCGTCTCTCGATTCGGCATTCAGTGCGTGACCCGTTCACGAGGCGCGCGCATACGCACGGCGATGTTTGACGCCTTCCACATCGAGGGGTGATCGCCCGGCGCGGGAAGGACTGGTCGGCGGCGAGGCGACCCGCCACCCTGTAGCCGCAGCAGAGGGTCGGTCTGGCGCGGCTAGTAGCGCAGCACCGCCACCACGTCCTCGGCCGCTGGCCATTCCCCCTCGGGGATCACCAGAGCCGTACCCGACTGCCGAAGCGTCTCCACTACGGCCAGTTCGATCTCTTCGTCGGCGGACGCCGTGCTGTCCAAGGGAAGCAGTGTGTGCTCGGCGCTCGCGGACGGCCAGGAGCAGGCTCGTTCGTTGATCAGCACGGTCTCGACACGTCCCTCGACCGCGGCGCGGTGGACGTCGGTGACCGTGCCGACCGTGCGACCGGTTCCGCGCAGCTCGTGGTAGCGCTCGAGGGCGGCCCTCCGGTGCCGCCGGATCTCCGGCTCCGCGGCGGCCCGAGCGAGGCGGTACAGCTGCTCGAGGTCCGTCTGCTCCGCGGTGCCGTCGATGCCGGCCTCGAGCAGGTGGGGATATGTGTTGACCGCGCGGTACAGCGCCTGCAGGTGCTGGACGCCGGCCAGGATGAGTGGCGCGCCGGAAGGTTGCAGCACCTCGCGCAGCGCGCGATCTGTGCCGCGGAAGTGCTGCAGCGCCCGCTCCTTGCGCTGATTCGACTCCCGGTCGACGGCGTGGAAGATCGCCCGGCTTCGCTGTCCGCCACGGTCGGCGACGAACGCATGCACCTCAGGAGTCCGCAGCCGCGGCATGGTTCTCCATGCCGAGAGTTCCAGTCCTTCCACCTCGACCGGCTCCAGCGACAGCGGCGACCCTTGATGGAGCCGGATCTCATCCTGGCTCAGAGTCAGCACGTAGAAGCGACCCTGCCCGTTGAGTGCCGGAAGCACCGGCGCGATCGTGTACCTGTCTCCCACCGCCGCCAGTTCAGGCAGGCGTAGCGGGACGACGTATCGACGCACGCGCTCGGAATCGGCGAACACTGCCAGGCCGAGATGGTTGCCACCCATGGGGCGTGCCTGATCCAGGGCTTCTTTCACGAGGCCCAGGACATGTGCCGTGTCTGGTCGCGCCGAGCTCGTTTCTCGCATGGCCTTGTCCGCGCGCAGCAGCGCATTCTTGGCGCGAATGCGGACCTTGGACGATCGAGAGGTGCCGGGAGACAGCGGTAGGAACAGGGAGAGTCGCGGCGCTCCCACCTCGCCCTTCAGCCGGACGAGATCCTCGGCGAGAAATTCATTCATGCGATCTCCGTTTCGCCGCGCGGTGCCGTTTCGGAGCCGGCACACCAATCGTCGGTGAGCGCGAAGGATTGCTTCCCCAGGAGCTCCCACTCGGGATGCTGGGAACGGCCGTCTACGAACCTCTTTGCTCTTGTGATCCATGGTCAAAATCGCGCACACGAGGCAGTTGCTCCATGCTTCCGGTCGGTCATCTTCGGGTCGCACTCCTTGCCGACCGCCAGCAGATGATCGGGTCGGGCGCCTGGCCGACCTGCGCCTCCGGGCGGATGTGAGCCGACAGCGAGCCCGATTCGGCTCGAGGCAGGAAGCGCCGAGGCGGCAGAGGTGTCCGAGTTCCACGGCCTCGGCAGTAGCGGAGTTCGGTCAGCGACCAGCCGCTCGTCTCGACCTGGCGTCCGCCGTGCCGGAACTGCCGCCCGCCGACGAGGTCGGGCCCGTGCGACCGGTCAGATGTTGGACTCGTCCGCCGGGGTCTCGGCCGGCGGACGTGGGGCTCCGTCGTCGGCGGTGACGGCCGGACAGGTCAGGCCGAGGGTGTAGGCGGTCATCGACAGCGACCCGTAGGCGTAGCCGTGACCAGGACGTCCGTGCTGTCGCCCACCGCGGCCCCGGCCAGGCCGGCCACGTTGCCGCTCGCGATGACGAGCACGCCCCGCTCGCGCAGCGGCGCCAGCGTCCGGTCGAGCTCCAGGTGGTGCTCGAAGCCCTTGGTGGCGTTGATCGACAACTGCACGACCGGGATGGACGCATCCGGAAGGCGTGCACGAGGACCGACCAGGTGCCGTGGTCGATGCCCCAGCTGTCGACGTCGGCACCGACCCAGGTGGGATGGACCACGTCGCTGATCTCGTCGGCCAGCTCGGGCAGCCCCGGAGCCGGGTACTGGACATCGAAGAGCGCCTGAGGGAAGCCGAAGAAACGTGGATCGTGCGTGGCCTGGGCATCGCGGTCACCGGGGTGGCGTTGATGTACCAATGCGCGCTGTGACGAGGACGGCGCGAGGCCGGGGGACGGCCTGCTTGAATACCCGCCACGCCGCGCTGTAACGATTGACCTCGAGCGCGTTCATCGGGTTGCCGTGCCCGAAGAACGCCGCGGGCATCAGCTGCCGACTGGGGGTCCCGGCCTGCGTCATGGCGCCTCCTGGAGCCGCGGTCGGGGCAACACCTCGGCAACGAACGGTGGGAGTCCCGGGCGTGGCGGCGAAGGGTAGGCCGCCGAGGAACACCCGGGCGAGGAAGCGGTCGCGGGTGAGTAATTCCTGCTCCCAGGGGTTCAGGCGAACACACTCCGCGAACCCATCCGGGGCAGGGGCGATTGCCGACGGTCGGCAATGCAGCCGTGCAAACGCTGACCGGCGCGGGCCCTGCCGGGGCACCGTTCACACAGGCATGGTTTCCCTCGGAACGACGTGGGCGTGCAGGTCGAGTCGCGCGGGCCGGCCTCCGCGGTCGACGGGAGGGATGACGTGCTGAGCGAACACGAGCGACAGACCTGGGATCGGATCGAGCGGAGATGCGGCCCCGAGACCGAGGAGGCGGCCGGAGCCTGCGTCGCCGCGAGGCCGGAGAAGTGGCGGCGCCGGCGGGGCGATCTCCCGTCGGTGGTGGTCGGTGGCGGCTGGGGTGCCGTCCTCCTGGTGCTCTTCGGCGTTCCGATGGCCGGTGTCGCCGTCGGGGCGGCCGCCGGCCTGATGTGGTTGCTGTGGCGCTTCTTCCCGCAGGTGGATCCGGCTGGTGCGGCCTTCGCCGAGCAGTACGTCCTGGGCTCCCCGGGTCCCCGCCTTCCGGAGGACAGCCGGGTTTGAGTCCGAGGAGGAGCCGGGGGGTGCTTCCGGTCAGCGCGGACGACGTTGCCGAGGACCGGCAAGCCCGGTGCGCCGGATCGACCGGCGCGGTTCCTGGGTGGGCCACGTTCCGCCGGCGGACCCTCGAGTCAGTGGGAGGTGTGTCGTGCTGAGCCGACGTGAACAGGAGATCTGGGACGAGATCGACCGCAGGTACGGGCCGGAGGCCGACCGGGTGGCCAGGAGCCGTGTCGCCGAGGTGGCGAACGGGTGGCGGCCGCGTCGGCTGGACGAAGCGCCGGGGATCTTCGCGGTCGGCCTGTGGGTCGCCGTCTTCCTGGTCCTCTTCGGCGCGACCGTGGCCGGACCGGCTGTCGGGGCGGGGACGGCTGTCGGTCTGCTGCTGTGGCGTTTCCGGCCACATCGAGACGGCGTCGGCCGGGCCGGTGCCCAGCGGATCACGGCGAGCATGCGCAGCGGGTGGGAGCGATGAGTGCCGCGATGAGCGACGGGAGGCTCCGGCAGCCGGTGCGGGGGGACCGCGACCACCCCAGCCCTCGGCCACCTGCCCAGGCACCTGACCGGCCCTGGCGCACGGAGGGGATGCCGGCACCCCGCGGGGACGGCGATGGCGGCGAGTCGTCGGGCCGCGGGCGGTGGCTGCCCGCCCTCCTGGCCATGCTCATCGGCTACCTGCTGCTCTTCGGCGCGGTGAGCTGGCAGGACGACGGCAGAGCGAGGGAGATCTCCTACACCCAGTTCCTCGAGCAGGTGAACGCCGGCAACGTGGCGGAGATCTTCGCCCGCGGCGACACCCTCGAAGGAGACCTGCGGACGGCGGCGCCGGTCTCGGAGGGCGCCGACGAGACGTACGAGCAGTTCACGACCGAGCGGCCGACCTTCGCCCAGGACGACCTGCTCGCCGCGCTCGAGGACTCCGGCGCCACCGTGAGCGCCACCCCGGTGGTGGAGCAGCGCGGCGCGTTGTGGAATCTGCTGATCTCGTTCCTCCCGTTCCTGGCGATCATCGCCTTCTACTGGTGGCTGGTGCGGCGGCAGGCCCGGGCGCTCGGCGGCGGGATGTTCGGTGGTGGCGCGAGGCAGAAGCCGGTGGCCCCGGAGAGCGTGCGGGTCAGCTTCGACGACGTCGCCGGCATCGACGAGGTGGAGGCAGAGATCTCCGAGATCGTCGACTTCCTCCGCAATCCCGAGAAGTACCGCCGGCTCGGCGCGCGTGCACCGAAGGGCATCCTGCTGGCCGGCCCACCGGGCACCGGCAAGACGCTGCTGGCCCGGGCGACGGCCGGGGAGGCGGGCGTCCCGTTCTTCTCGGCCAGCGCCTCGGAGTTCATCGAGATGATCGTGGGGGTGGGCGCCCAGCGGGTGCGCGAGCTGTTCGCCGAGGCCCGCAAGGTCGCGCCGTCGATCGTCTTCATCGACGAGATCGACACGATCGGACGGGCCCGCGGCGGCGCGGTGGCCCAGGGCGGGCACGACGAGCGGGAGCAGACGCTCAACCAGGTCCTGACGGAGATGGACGGCTTCTCCGGTTCCGAGGGCGTCGTCGTGCTCGCCGCGACCAACCGGGCCGACGTCCTCGATCCGGCGTTGCTGCGCGCCGGCCGCTTCGACCGCACCATCCACGTCAACCCGCCGGATCTGACCGGCCGCCACGAGATCCTGCAGGTGCACGTCCGCGGGGTGCCGCTCGCGCCGGACGTCGACCTGCGCCGCGTCGCCGCGATCACGCCGGGGATGACGGGTGCGGACCTGGCGAACCTGGTCAACCAGGCCGCCCTCGGTGCCGCCCGGCGCGGGGCCGACTCGGTCACCGAGCGGGACTTCTCCGACGCGCTCGAGCGGATCCAGTTGGGCGCCGAGCGGAATGTGATCATCCCCGAGGAGGAGCGCCGGCGGACGGCCTACCACGAGGCCGGGCACGCCCTGCTCGGCATGCTGCAGCCGGGCGCCGACCCGGTCCGCAAGGTCTCGATCATCCCGCGCGGCCACGCCCTGGGGGTCACGCTCTCCACCCCGGAGGCCGACCGCTACGGCTACGACGAGCGCTACCTGCGCGGGCGGATCATCGGCGCACTGGGCGGGATGGCGGCCGAGGAGGAGGTCTTCGGCATCGTCACCACGGGTGCGGAGAGCGATCTGGAGACGGCCACGACGATCGCCCGGGCGATGGCCGGGCGGTGGGGGATGTCCGAGCGTGTCGGGCGGGTCTCGGTGCTCCCGAAGGACGCCGACCCGCGGATGGCCGGCGTGTCCGACGCCATGCTGGACGCGGTCGACGACGAGGCGCGGCGGATCAGCGACGAGGCCTACGCCGAGGCGCGGCGGTTGCTGCGGCAGCACCGCGACGAGCTCGATGCGATCGCCGCGCAGTTGCTGGAGCACGAGACGCTCGACGAGCCGGCGATCTACGCGGCCGCCGGCATCCCCCGCCCGCCCGGACCGCCCGCGGCGACGGGCGCAGCCGTCGCGTCCGGCGGCCCGGTGACCCAGGTGCCGGTGGCCGGCTGATCGCCGTCGCCCGGTCGAGGACCGGGGTCAGAACGCGGTCTCCGGCGAACGGGGTCCTCGGGCTCCTCCCGGTCGCGGCGGACGATGCTGATCATGCCGTTCGGCTCGATGGAGGCACGCTCGACCTCGGCCGGGTCCTCGATGCCGTGCAGCCGGAGCTGGGAAGCACCTCGTCGCGAGTCATGAACTCCCGCCGGAGCACCTCGCGGTTGATCTCCCCGGCCCTGATGAGCGGCCGCGGTCGAGCCTTGAGGAGCGGGCCGAGCCGGGGCCACCGGTAGGCGACGGCGTCTAACACGACGCTCCAGAACAGGATCGTGGCCACCAGCAGGCAGGCCGTCCGCGACCGAGCTGGCCTCCTCGTGCAGTCCGGCGGCCGCCGCCTCGGCGACGAGGACCACGAGCAGCACGCCGGTGATGCCGAACCCACCCGCTTCCCGCTGGCCGACGATCCGCAGCGTCACCAGCAGCGCGATGAACGTCACGCTGCCGCGGATGACGACGTCCAGCACGGGGACGCGGGGGCGAGGACGGCGGTCAGGTCCGGCACGCGAGCTGGGATACCCCCGTGACACCGGGATAGCCCGGCCTGTGCCGCGTCCGCTCGCTTCTGACGCGGTCACGGCCGGAGGCCGCACCGAGGCCGATCACCGCCTCTCGGGTGGCGCTCCCGCCCCCCAGCAGCAGGCGGCGCCGCGGATCCGGTTGCCGACGACCGGCAAGCCCGAGGTGTACCGGGTGACCGGTCATGCCCCTGGCCGGGGTGCGTTCCGGAGGGCATGGTCGAGCTCAGCAACCGGGGCAGTGCTCAGCAGGACGACCAGCAGCTCTGGGACGACCTCGAGCGGTTCCCACGCCGTCACGGCGAGGAACCCGCCCCACGCGATCGGCGCCGGGCCGGCGCCACGCGTCCATCGACCTGAACGATCGACAACAGGAGGAGCTTCGATGCCCACCGCCACTCGGGACGGGGACGTCAGGGTCTCCGCGCCCACCGTCGGCGCGCTGACGCTCGCCGACCGCTGCGATGCACGTGCCGTCGTATGGGGCCCCAACGGCAGGACCGGTCGTGGGGCCTGCGGCGCGCAGGGCTTCATCCGCGCCGTCCTGCCCACCGGCAACGACCTGATCTTCTGCGCCCACCACGGCCGGGAGAACCTGGCGGCCCTTGCGGCTGCCGGTGCGGCCATCCGTGACGAGACCCACAAGATCAACGCGTAGTCTCCCCGGACCGGCCGCCACGAGTCGCCGTCCGCGCAGGCCTGATCGAGCCCTGACCCCGCCGAGTACGGCCCCGGCACCGAACCGCGTCGATTCGCGGACACGCGCCCGGGTATGTGCCGCGCGCTCGGTTCCACCGCTCGCGGCGAGGACGTGCGTCCTGCCGCTTTCGCTCCGGCGCTCAGCAGCGGCGGTCGACAGGGAGTGGCCATGGTCGCGCGCGCCCACGCCGAAGTCGCCACGGCGACGACACCGGGACGGGACCGAGCCACGGACTGGCAGGGGTGGCTGTCCAGTGCGCTCGCGGCGGCCGCGTTCCTCGGCTGCCTGATCGCGTGGACGGGGGGCGGGGGCACCTGGTCGGTGCCCTGGGCGCCGACCCTGGACCTGCACCTGAGCTTCTCCCTCGACGGGCTGGGCGCGCTGTACGCGCTGCTGGCCACCGGTATCGGGGCCCTGGTCTTCGCGTACGGCACGGCGTACCTCTCGCGGCACCTGACGCACCAGGGCCGCTCGGCGGGGGAGCGGTGGCGGTTCTGGCCGTGGATGGCCCTGTTCGCGTTCGCGATGGTGGGGCTGGCCATGGCGCAGGACCTCGTCCTGCTCTTCGTCTTCTTCGACCTGACCGCGGTCTGCTCCTACTTCCTGATCGGCTTCGACCGCGCCGAGACCGAGGCGCGGCGGTCGGCGCTGATGGCCCTGCTGGTGACCGTGGTCAGCGCGGTGGCGCTGCTGATCGCCGCCGTCCTGCTCTATGCCCGGTACGGCACCTTCTCCATCCCGGAGCTGCTCGATCGCGCGGAGCCGGGGGCGACGACCACGATCGCCGCGGCACTGCTCGCGGTGGCGGGGCTGGCCAAGAGCGCCCAGGTGCCGCTCCACTTCTGGCTGCCCAAGGCGATGGCCGCGCCCACCCCTGTGTCGGCCTACCTGCACTCGGCGGCCATGGTGGCCGCCGGCGTCCTCGTGCTCGGGCGGGTCAATCCACTGCTGGCCCGCAGCGAAGCGGTGCTCACCGGTCTGCTGGTGATCGGTACGGTCTCGATCGTCGTGGGGGGCATCCTCGCGCTCGGCCAGGACGTGCTCAAGCAGGTGCTCGCCTACTCGACGATCTCCCAGTACGGGTACGTGGTGGTGCTCTACGGCATCGGGGGACCCGCCGCCAGCGGTGCCGCGGCGTTCTACGTGCTCGCCCACGGCGTGGCCAAGAGCGCCCTGTTCATGACCGCGGGCGCAGTCACCATGGCCACGGGGGAGGACCGGCTGTCCCGGCTCGGGGGGCTGGGACGGCGGATGCCGGTGCTGGCGGCCTCCGCCGGGCTGGCCGCCGCCAACCTCGCCGGGCTGCCGCTCACGGTCGGGTTCTTCAAGGACGAGTTGTTCTTCGGTGCGGCCCAGGAGGCAGGGCCCTGGACGACGGCCATCGCGGTGCTCGCCGCGGGCCTCACGCTCGGGTACATCGCGCGCTTCTGGACCCTGCTGTTCCTCGGGCGGACGCGCACGGCCGTGGGGACCACCTCGGTGCTGCTCACCGCACCGGTGGCCGTTCTCGCGGTGGTCAGCGTGGCGGGTGGCCTGGTGCCCGGGCCCTTCGAGCGCCTGGCCGAGGACGCCGGCAGCGTGACCCAGGGTGCGCCGGTGACGCTCTCGCCCGGCTACCACGTCGACGCCTCGCCGGCCACGCTGATGACCCTGGGCGCCTGGGTGCTGGGCGGCCTGCTCGTGGCGCTCCCGCGGGGCGCCGGCCGGGCGTCGGCCGTGCTGGCGCGGTCTGGGGACAAGCTGGGCCCGCTGCGGGTCTACCACCGGACGCTGCGGGTGTTGTTCCGGGTCTCCGGTGCCGTCCACGACCGCGAGGTGCGCGATCTGCGGACCAGCGTGGCGGCAGTGCTCGTGCCGGCGGGGGTGCTGACGGGACTGGCGCTGCTCGTCACCCCGACGGTGGGCGCGTTCGCCGTCGGCACGCTCCGCGGCAGTGACTGGCTGGTCCTGCCCTTGCTGGGGCTGGTCGCGGTCGCCACCCTCGTGGCCGCCCGATCCGCGGCGCGGCTGGGGATGGTGCTCGCCCTGGCGGTCGCCGGCTTCGCACTCTCCGGTGTCTACGCGCTGGTCGGGGCGCCGGACATCGCGCTGGTGTCGGTCCTGGTCGAGACGACGATCACGCTGGTCTTCCTGGCCGCACTGGCCCGGCAGCCCCGCGACGGCCCCCTGGTCGGGCGGTTCCCCACGCGTCCGCAGTCGGCGGTCCCGCCCCGGGAGCGCCGGCGCCGGAAGATGCTCGCCAGCGGCGTCGCGGGGCTGGCGGCCTTCGCCGGCGTCTGGGGCTTCCTCTCCGCCCCGACCAAGGCCCCGAGCATCGCTGAGGACTTCATCCGGCTGACTCCGAGTGCGCACGGCAAGGACGTCGTCACGGTGATCATCACCGACTTCCGCGGCCTGGACACCCTCGGCGAGATCACCGTGCTGCTGATCGCCGGCGTCGGGGTCGCGACGCTGCTGCGGAAGGGCAGGCTGTGGTGAAGAGATCGGACACGGTGCTGCGAGAGGTGGCCCGGCTGGTGCGGGGGCCGAGCCTCGTCGTCGCCGTCGGCCTGATGGTCAAGGCCTACTCGGAAGTCGGTGACGGGTTCGCCGCGGGAGTGGTCGTCGCCCTGGCGGTCGCGCTGTCGTTCGTCGCGCTGGGAGCCGCGCAGGCGGAGCGCGAGCTCCCGTTCCTGCGCTTCACCCCGGCCCTCGCGGTCGGCGGCCTGGTCCTGTCGCTGCTCGCGGGCTTCTTCCCCCTCGCCCTCGGGCAGCAGCCGTTCAGTCACCTCCCGGGGCCGGGGGAGGAGGTCGCCACCGTCGGGGCGCTCGAGCTGTTCACGCCGCTGCTGTTCGACCTGGGCGTGTTCTTCCTCGTCGTCGGTGTGCTGACCGTGCTGCTGCACCAGCTCGCCGACCCGGACAGCGAGGCCGGCGACCCCGTCGACGACTCCATTGCCGACGGGGGACGGCGATGATCCTCGCCTTCGCGCTGACCGCCGGCGTGCTCTTCGGGAGCGGTGCCTACCTGCTCCAGCAGCGCGACCTCTTCCGCGTCGTCGGGGGCATCGCGCTCGTCTCCCAGGCGGCGGCGGTGACCCTGATCGGGGTGAGCCTCACCCGCGGTCAGGCACCGATCGCGCCCGACCCGGGCCGGCCGGTCAGCGACCCGGTTCCGCAGGCGCTCGTCCTCACCGCCCTGGTCATCGGGCTGGCCACCCTCGCGCTGCTGCTCGCCCTCGTGCACCGGGTCGTCGTGGTCTTCCGGACGGCGCACCGGCAGACGCTGGCCGCGCGGGAGGCCGAGCACGAGCAGGCCCTCGAGCCGGACCAGCAGCGCGATTGCGACGAGGCCACATGACGGTCCTCTCGGTGACCCTGCTGGTGCCCTGGGCAGCGGGGACGCTGCTCGTCGTGCTCGACGGGCGACGACCGGCAGTGGCGTGGGCGGCCGTCGCGGCGCTGGCGGCGACCCTGGCGCTGGTCGCCGTCCTCACCGTGCGCGTGATCGCCTCCGGCCCCGAGCAGTTGGTGACCGGCGGCTGGCCGGCGGGGATCGGGATCGTGCTGCGGGCCGACGCGCTCGGCATCGCGTTCGCGCTGGTGTCGGCGCTCGTGCTCCTGGCCGCGGCGGCGCACGAGGCAGTCACCGGGCCGCAGGCACGGACCTTCCCCGGCCTGCTGGTCCTGCTCGCCGCCGGGCTCACCGGCCTGTTCCTCACCGGAGACCTCTTCGACTTCTACGTCTTCTTCGAGATCTCGATGACCGCCTCGTACGCGCTCACGGCGTACGGGGGAACGGCCCGGCAACTGCGGGCGGCGCTGATCTTCGCCGCGGTCAACCTGCTCGGCTCGTTCATCTTCCTGATCTCGGTGGCCGGCACCTACCACGTCACCGGTGCCCTGGCCATGGCCGACATCGCCGCGCGCATGCCGGCGGTCGGCGCCAACGCGGGACTGCTGGTCGCCGTCGGCTTCTTCGTGGCCTTCAGCGTCAAGCTCGGCCTGTTCCCGTTCCACTTCTGGCTGCCGACGGTCTACGCCGGCAGCCGGCCCGCTGTGGCGGCGGTGCTGAGCGGGGCGGTGGCCAACATCGGCGGCTACGGCCTGCTGCGCTTCGGTGGCGGCATGTTCCCGGAGCAGCTGTGGCTGGCCTCGACCGCCCTCGTGGTCATCGGCGTGGCGTCGATCCTCTACGGCGCGGTGCTGGCGACGTCACGGGGTGATCTCCCGGAGACCCTGGCCTACTCCGCCATCGGCCAGGTGGGCTACGTGCTGGTGGCGTTGGGCGTCGGGGGCGCGGTGGGCCTGGTGGCCGCCGTCCTGTACGCCCTGGTCAACGCGCTGAACAAGGCGCTGCTGTTCCTGACCACGGGGCTGCGGGGACGTCTGGTCGCCGGAGCGGTCGTCATCGGCGCGCTCAGCGTCGCCGGCGTGCCGCCGGCGGTGGGCTTCGTCGGCAAGCTCGAGTTGTTCCGCACCGCCGTCGCCGCGGGCAGTGCCGCACTCGTCGTCCTCCTGCTGCTGGGCAGCGCGCTGTCGCTCGTCTACATGTTCCAGACCTACCAGCGGGCGTTCTGGCGCGGTGACCACTCCGAGCGCGGCGCAACCGCGTTGCCGGGTCGGCTGGTCCTCGCCGCGCTGGCCCTGGTCGTCCTGGCGCTCGGGCTGTGGCCCGAGCCCCTGGTGGCGCTCAGCGAACGCGCCGCCGAAGTCCTGTCCGGGAGGCAGAGTTGACCAAGGTAGGGATGATCGCCGACGCCGGTCGCGTCATCGTGCTCGTCGCCGTCTACCTGCTGGTCCTGACCAGCGTGGGCCCCGGCGACGTCCTCGTCGGGACCCTGCTCGCCCTCGCGATCGTCGCGACCACACGCTCCGTGCGCCGCCCGGATCCCACACCGGCGGCAATCACACCCGCGCGGCGGCTGGCCGGCGTGCCCGCGCTGCTCGGCGGCACGGTCGTGGACATGGCCCGCGCCTCGTGGCAGGTCGCCCTCTGCTGCCTCCGCGGACGGCTCCCCGCCCCGGGCCTGGTCACGGTGCCCATCGGTCCCCGGGCGAGCTCCGCGGCCGCCTGGGGCATCCGGGTCGGGCTCTCGCCGGACACCATCGTCGTGGAGGCCGACGAGCAGCGCGGCGAGCTGCTGCTGCACGTCCTGGACGCACGCGACCCGGACGCGGTGCGCCGCGAGCAGCTGGACATCTACGAGCGGCGCCAGCGCCGGGTCTTCCCCTGATCGCCGTGCCGACCCCTCTCCTCGTCGTCGCCCTGGTGTGGGTCACGCTGCTGCTCGTGGCCGGGGGGCTGGTGCTGCTCCGGGCCCGGGACGCCGTCCAGCGCCTCGTCGCGCTGGACCTGCTCGCCGTGGTCGTCATCGCCCTGCTCGCGCTGGTGTCGTACCTGCGCGACCAGCCCTACTACTTCGACGCGGCGGTGGCGCTCGCGTTGCTCTCCCTGGTCTCCTCCGCGGCCGCTGCGCGGTACCTGTCCTCGGGAGGACCGTTCGAATGATCGCCGTCGTGCTCGACGTCGTCGGGGTGGCCCTGCTGCTGGTGGGCCTGGTGCTGCTGACCATCAGCCTCATCGGCCTGCTGCGCCTGCCGGACACCTACAGCCAGCTGCACGCGCAGGGCCTGGCCACCGGTCCCGGGGTGATCGCCGTCCTCGCCTCGTCGGTGGCGACCGAGAACGCCGGCATCATCACCTTCGCGGTGCTGGGCATCGCCTTCGTGGCGCTCACCTCGCCGGCGTCGGGCCATGCCATGGCCCTCGCCGCCAACCGCCGCAGCGGCCGCCCGGAGGAACCGCGGTCCGACGCGTAGCCGCGTCGCCTCCCGGTGGGACGGCTCCGGGTGCGACCGCCCACATCGCCGCCACCGGGCAAGCGATGCGCGCTGCGGCTCGACCGCTGCGGCGCTCCATTGCCGGGGGTCGGCAATCCATCGCCGACGCATCTGTCCCGCCGAGGCTCTCGTGCGCGCGTCGGTTTCCCCGCAGGATCGAGGCCGAATCCCCTGGAGACACGGCGAAGGCCGTGGAGAGGAGTAGAGGATGAGCTCCCTGGTCCATCTCGGCCGAGCGGCTGCAGACGGCGCGCAACTGATGCCGCGACCTGCGGTCCAGCCGCTGCCCGGTGCGCTGGTGGAGGCGCGGTCCACCACTCGCCGCAACCTGACCGCCGCCGACCTGATGACCCGCCTGCCGTCGACCGTGCACCACAGTGACTCGATGTGGCGGGCGTGGGACCTGCTCCATCGCGCCCGTCTCCGGCATCTCGTGGTGGTCGACGACCACCACCGGCCGCTGGGCGTGCTCGATGACCGCACCGTCGCCCTGGAGTGGCCGCCCGGACCGATGAACCCACACCGCACGCCGGTGCACACCCTGCTGCGCGGCCGTGCCCGCCCCCGAGTAGGAGCCGGCGATGACGTAGCGACGGTCGCCCGGACCATGTTGAGCGCCCAGGCCGACGCGGTGCCCGTGGTGGGCCGAGACGGACGGCTGTTCGGGCTGGTCACCCTGTGGCATTTCGCCGAACTGGCCGCGGGCACTGGCGAGGAGGGGCCACCGAGCGGGTCCACCGCCGGGACGACGGGCGAGGGGTGACCGAGGTGGGTCAGGCCGCGACCGTCGTCGCCGAGCGCAAGGCGCTGCTCGCGCGGACCGAGTCCCTCGTCCGCGAGTTCCATCCCGCGCTGCCGGCCGGGGCCGTCATACGCGCGGTGACCCACTGTCGCGCCGAACTGCTGCGGGCCGGGGTGCGCCGGGGACTGGCCAGCGCCACCGAGGCCCGGGTGCGCGTCCAGCTGGGCGCAGCCAGGCGACCCCTCCGAGGGGCGCCGATCGCGTCCGCGGACGGACGGCCCCCGATGGCCGGGACGGCCCCCGACCTGTTCAGCGGAAGGAGAGCGTCGTGATCACCCGCTGGCGCCGAGCCGTCCTGACGGTGCTCGCCGCCGTCGTAACCGCGCTGACCGTAGGAGCGGGCACTGCCCTTGCTCATACGCCGGTCAGCATCTCGGGCGCTTCCGGCCCGGACGAAGGTGCGCCCGCCGGTCTGGCCGCCACCGTGGTGGCTGTGGGCCTGGCTTGCTTCATCGTCGGCGTCGCGCTGGGGCTGGCCGTCCAGCGCCGTGTCGCGACACCGGGTGACCGCATCGAGCCGCCTTCCCGGGTGTCGCGCCCGGTCAGGGTTCGCCGGGCAGCGGCCTCGCGGGCCATTCGAGCAGCCGGGCGCCGACCACGGCGGTGTGCAGCGCGAACCGCTGGTCGGGCTGGGCGACGCTGTACCCGGTCAGCTGGGCGACCCGGGCCAGGCGGTAGGTGACCGTGCGCACCGAGACGTGCAGCCGCCGGGCGGCCTCGGTCGCGACCTCGCCGGCGGCGAAGTACGCCCGCAGCGTCTCCAGCAGCACCTGCGCGCCACCGCGCACCCGCTCCAGGGGCGTGAGCACGTCGCGGACCAGGTCCACGATGGCCGCCTGGTCCCGGCCCAGCACGCGGTAGACGAGCAGGTCGCGGACGTCGAGGACGTCGCCCTCCAGGCCGAGCCGGTCGGCGACGGTGACCGCCTCCAGCGCCTCCTCGTAGCTGCGGGCCACGCCGAAGGCGCCGGGAAAGGCGCGCCCGGCCGCGACCCGCCACCGGCCGGGCACCCGCAGCCGGCGCAGGTCCTGGTGCAGCACGCTGCCCACGTCGCCGCCCGGCGTGCGGGCGAGGGCCGGCGCGGCACCGCCGGGGAGCACGACCACCACCCGGCCGTCCTTGGTCGCGACCAGCACCTCGCGATCGCCGAACCGGTCGACGACGGCCCGTTCCAGGCCGGTGGCCGCGCGGTCGAGCGCGGCCTCCCCGTCCCGCGGCGCCACCAGCGCGACGTGGTGGGGTTTGCCCAGGTCGATGCCGAACGGCTCGGCGCGCTGCACCATGCGCGAGACGTCGGCGTCCCCGCGCAGCAGGTCGTCGACGAACTCCGCGCGCAGCGCCTCCTCCCGGCGGATCATGTCGCGGCGCTCGGACTGGTGGCCGTCGACGAGCACGCCGATGGCGTCGTCGAGCACCCGCAGGACCGCCTCGGCCGCCCGGCGGACCTTCTCCGGATCGGCGGAGCGCACCACGACCGGCAGCTGCCGCCACAGCCGCCAGGCCGCGGACAGGTAGAGGTCCACCGCGCGTCGCGCCCCCACGCCCTGCGCGGCGGCGCGCCGGCCGAGCTCGCGGACGGCCTCGAGCTCGACGTCGTCGGGCCGGCGGCCGTTGATCGCGGCCTCGGCCAGCAGCGGCAGGTACTCGCCGAGCAGCTCCGCCGGCGCCTGGACGGCGGACGCCGCCGAGGCTGCCACCGAGGCCAGCCACTCGTCGGAGGCACCCGGCGTTGCCCTCCGGTCGGGACGCGCCCCTTCCTGGCTACGGGGCATCTTCCCTCCTCCCGCATTGCCGACGATCGGCAAGAACAGTACCGAGGGAGCCATGCTGGGCGGCCACCCGCCTCGCGGGATGGCCGAGGCCGGCAGGGAGGCTGAGCGGCGCTCAGCTCACCGGAGCAGCGGGGAAGGACGTCGCTATGCGTCCGTCACCAGTTCGCGGGCGGGTCGCTGGCGGGGAACGACTGCATTCCCCACTGATCGACGATGTCGATCGGCGGACTGGAGGCGGCCCCCTCGTCAACGGGCACTCCGACGTCTTCGGGCCGTACCCGGGCAGGCTCCACCGTCTGGATCGCTGGGGCCCGCGCTGCGGGCGACCGCATCTCCGGAACTTCCAACTCTGCACCGCGGATCAGAACGGTCGTCACATCGGCTCCCTTCGTCGTGGCGATACACCAAGCGTCGTCCGATTCGGGGCCGGCATCCATGGCGTCGGCCGGCCATGTCACGGACGGGCTGCTTGCCGGAGTCCAGCAAGCAGCGCGAGCTGATCTGCCCGCACGTGCCGGGCATCGAGGCCTGACCATGACGGCGCGACGAGTTCACGCGCTTGCCGGACTCCGGCAGTGATTGCTGTACGCAGCTGTCCCGTCGTCGCCATCGAGACCCCGCGCCTTCCCCGGCAGACTCGAGCACGACCGGCTGGGCCCAGGATCGACACCCGCGGGACGGAGCAGTGACGAGTTCCGTCGCTGCATCGCGGTGGCTCCTGCCCAGTGGCCATGGACTCGCGCGCCGACGTGTTCCGGCGCCATGCGGCGAGGTCTGCCCAGCGATGCGCCCGCGGCGCCGGAGTCCGCCGCGGGCTGGCGGGCTGAGACGGACGACGACCAGGACGGGAACCAGATGATGACGATGGTGAGCCTCTACAGGCGGCTCGTCCGTCCACCCGATGGGGAGGCGGCCGACATCCCGGACGCGCGCGTGAGCGACGTTGCCACCAACGGCCTTCGCCAGATCGCCGCTCAGGGACTCCAGAGCACCGGCGATCAGATCGTCAACGCCAAGACGGTGCTGCCGTGGCTGTTCTCTGCGCTCGGAGTTCCGGGTGTGCTGGTGGGCCTGCTCGTACCGATCCGCGAATCCGGCTCAATGCTGCCCCAGGCGGTTCTCGTGCCGTGGGTGCGACGCCACCGGGTGCGCAAGTGGCTGTGGGTGGCGGGCTCGGCCGGCCAGGCGCTGGCCACCGCCTCGATGGCCGTCACAGCGGCGACCGCGAGCGGTACGGCTGCCGGCATTGCGATCCTCGCGGCCCTCGCCGTCTTCTCCCTCTCTCGTGCCCTGAACTCTCTGGTCGGCAAGGATGTCCTCGGCCGCACCGTTCCCAAGGGCCAGCGGGGACAGGTCACCGGGCTGGCCACGGTGCTCTCCGGCGTCGTCGCCATCACCGTCGGTGTGTGCATCCGCTTCGTCCACGGCGGCGACGCCGGACCCCTCGTCGCGCTGCTCGCCGCCGGTGCCCTCGCCTGGACCGTGGCGCTCGCCGTCTATGCGGGGATCCGCGAGCCGACCGGGGACGCCGTCCCGATCACGGACGAGAGTCCGGGCTGGGCCAGGCGCTCCGTCACGCTCCTGCGGGTGGACGCCGCCTTCCGGCGCTTCATCGTGGTGCGCACTCTGCTGCTGGTCTCCGCTCTGAGTCCGCCCTTCGTCGTCGCTCTCGCCGCCGAGCACGGCGGTGGGCTGGGTGGGCTGAGCGCGTTCGTCATCGCGTCGGGCGTGGCGAGCGTCGTGGGTGGGCGCCCCTTCGGACGCTGGGCCGATCGCTCCAGTCGGCAGATGATGATCGCGGGCGCCGCTACCGCCTCCGCGGTCATCCTCGCGCTCCTGGCGCTGCTCGCCGTCCCTGCGGTGCGCGAGTGGGTGCTGCTCTACCCCGTGGTCCACCTGCTGCTGGCGCTGACGCACACCGGCGTGCGGATGGCGCGCAAGACCTACCTCGTCGACATGGCGGGGGGCGACCGCCGCACGGAGTACGTGGCCGTGGCGAACACGCTGATGGGTGCGCTGCTGCTCGGGGCCGGCGTCGTCTCCAGCGCCCTGGCCCTGCTGGGCGCCGAGGCGGCGCTGGCGTTCCTGGCTCTGCTCGGCGCGGCCGGGGTGGTCGCCGCCCGCTCGCTCCCCGAGGTCAGCGCCCGCTCAGGGACGCCGGCCGTGTCATAGCGCACCCAGGCTCCACCTACCCCCGTTGACTGCCAGAGCGAGGTTGACCTCAGTCGGCCGTCGCCGCCGGGACGGGCAGGTCGGCGCTCCCATGGAACGCCGATGACCAGCCGTTTACCGAGCGGCCGCGATGAACTCGAGGTAGTGCCGCACCGTGACGAGGCCTTCCAACCGGCCGTCCTCGTCCACGACAGGAACCGCGTCGGTGCGAGCATCCAGCATGGTTCGTGCAACCTTGGCCAGGTCGTCCGAGCCGCGTACCCGGGGCCCGGTCCGGAACCGGAGCAGTTGGGAAACCGGCAGGTGGTGTGCTGCGAGTGGACCCGGCGGCCACTCGAGGGCGATGTCCCGCTCGTCGAGTATCCCGATCGGGCGCACGCCGTCGTCGATCACGACAAGATGCCGATGGTGCTCACCGCGCAGGCGCCCCCAGGCGGTGAACAGCGACGTGTCGGCATCGACCACTGCGGGATGACGAGACATCACCTGCCCCGCCGTCGGAAGGGGCGGTGAGTCGTTCGGCCGCCGGTCCCTCGTTGGACGCGCTGCTGCGTGGACGATCGGGCGGTCTATCCGCACCATTTCGGACGGCATCGTGAATTCCTCTCTGTCCTTTGACCAGGTGCTGATGAACAGGGTCAGTTGGCGTATCCCGTTCGGGCTCCACGGTCTGACCGGAGGTGATCAGCCGGCGTGCGGCGTGTCGCCGGCCATGCGTTCCCGATCAGCCGGTGGGTTGCAGTTCGCGATCCATTTCTGAGGCGGCGATTGCGTTATCGAGTAGCTCTCGCCACTGGCGCCCAGAACATCCACGCGAGCACGGTGGCTGTGAGGAGGCGGCTCCTGCCGGCGATGAGAGCGTCTGCTGCTCTTTGCGCATGGGGAGCGTCCTTCACGCGTCGAAGCGGCGGTGACAAGTGAGCGTCAACGGACTTCGCGGCCAGAGCCACCGTGGCCAGGTCGCCTTCCACGGCCTCGTCACATCGTCCGGCTTGCAGCGAGCGCGGGTGGCGCTTCGCGAGGTCGGTGGTCCGCTTCCCGGGTCTTGCCAGCCCAATGGTGGAGACGGGCGGCCGCTACCACGGCGAAGAAGAGGCCGAAAAATGCCAGAGCAGTCAATGGGTCGCACTCCCTTCAGAATGGTCGCATCGCGACATCTGTGCGACTACGACGATGCAGGCTCGTTCCGCGTCCAGACAGGGTGTGCACCGGTCACGTGGTGGTGGCCGTCGTTGCCGTCCCTCGGCAACTCGAGAATGGAGACGGAGCCAGCCGGCTGTCGCGCGCTGCGGGCGTCGCGGAACGCGCTGCGCCGTGACGCGTCTCATCGCCTGCGCGGGTCGTAGCAAGGTTTCTGCGGGTGGTGCGAAGTCATTGCCGGAGGACGGCGAGCGAGACGATCCGGCACGTGGTGACGATCACCACGGGCTCGGCGCCGTTCGTGAGAAGGTGGAAGTGAGTCCGGAGAAGGACTCCCGGACGAGCCGCCGTACCCGGACAGCGACAAGACGGCGTCCCTGGAGACACCGTGTATTGGCTTGTTCTGATCCTTTCCGGCGTCCTCGAGGCCGTGTGGGCTACGGCTCTCGGCCGGTCCGAGGGGTTCACCCGCCTGGCGCCGACCATCGTCTTCGCGGTGACGCTCGCCAGCAGCATGGCGGGTCTTGCCTACGCCATGCGCGGCCTACCGATCGGCACCGCGTATGCCGTCTGGGTCGGTATCGGTGCTGCCCTGACCGCCGGCTATGCGATGTGGGCAGGGCAGGAGCCGGTGTCGGCGCTCCGGGTCCTCCTCCTGGCAGGCATTGTCGGCTGCGTCATCGGGCTCAAGCTCACCCACTAGCGCTGGGCCGGTCCCTCGGGCCTCGGAGCGGGGAGGCGATTCCCGCGAGGTCGCCTGGCTGGCCGACTCGGGAGGCGGCGGGCAGTCGCCTCCCAGTTCAGGTCGGGAACCAGCGTGCGGCCGGCGGTTCAGCCGCGGCCTCGGTACCAGTGGGGGTTGAGGTCGTTGCCGGGGGCCGGCAATCACAACCTCCCGGAGGTCACCGCCCTCGGGCCTAGCCGGCGGGCCGACCTGGGCGGCACGGTGGAAGCACGGGAGGGAAACGTGCTGAGCCAACGCGAACAGCAGATATGGGCCGAGATCGAGCGCATCTACGCGGCCGAGGCCGATCAGGTAGCCCGCGTCCACGTGGATCAGGACGCGCCGCGGAAGCGGCATGCCAGCGGGTTCGAGGACGTGTCGGCCGCGGTGCTCGCCGGCGTCTCTGCGGTGGTCCTAGGCGTCTACGTCACGACTCTCCTGGTCGTCCTCGGCGCGCTCCTCGCCGGCGCGGTGGTCGGACTCGGGACGGCTCTGGTGTGGCTCCTCCTGCGCCGCTGGGATCGGGAGAGCCCTTCGTCCGCCACGGAGGGCACCGCAGACGGCTCCGCGGACATGCCGCCGTCGTTCCCCTGGTGATGGACGCCGGAGGCGCGGGACTTCGCGGGTGCTGCTCGCGGCCTCGGTGATCAGCCCGACGGTGGGGACCAGGTCTTGCGTTGTGCCAACCCTTCGGTGCGGCACTGCGGGCGTCGGCTCGCCAGAGAAATGACCGAACGGCCTTGGCCGTACAGGAACAGCCCTGAGGAGGACCCGTGACCATTCGACTGCGCTGGGCCGCTCCCGTCGTCGCCGGCGTCATCGCGGCCGTCCTGGCCCTGGGGGTCGGCTCGGCGCTGGCCCACGTGTCGGTCAGCGCACCGGACGCCGCCCCCGGCGGTTTTGCGGAGCTGACGTTCCGGGTCCCGAACGAGTCCGACACCGCCGAGACCACCTCCCTGCGGGTGCAGCTGCCGACCGACACGCCGCTGGCGTTCGTCAGCGTGAAGCCGGCGCCGGGCTGGACCGCCAGGACGACTACGTCGCAGTTGGACACGCCGATCGAGATCGAGGGCTCGACGATCACCGAGGCCGTGTCCGAGGTGATCTGGACGGCCGACTCCGGCAATGGCATCGGCTCGGGTCAGTACCAGGCCTTCAGCATCAGCACAGGCCCGCTGCCCGAGGGTGTCGATGCACTGACCTTCCCAGCGCTGCAGGGCTACTCCGACGGGACGACCGTCGCCTGGATCGAGCCCGCCGTCGAGGGCCAGACCGAGCCGGACCAGCCGGCGCCGGTTCTCAGCCTGGCCGCTGCGCCCAGGGAGGCCGGCACCGACCGGTCCTCCACCCCGTCGGCCGCGAGCTCGAGCGACGGCGGCATCCCCGGACTGGTCATCACCGCCCTGATGGTGGGCATCGTGGGCCTGCTTGCCGGCATCGCCGGAGTCGCCCTCGCGGCCTCGTCAACCGGCGCCACGGCACCGCGGGAGCGCGACCACCGTGACCGCCGATCCGGGCTGCCACTCGAGCGGTGACCGGCGACCAGCGAACGGTCCGCTCGATGATCGGGTGGCTTACGGCGGGAGGCCACCACGACATTCCTAGCAAGACGCCGACGCGCGCCCCGACCGGGAGGCCGCCGCTCAGCATGGCGCGTCGTGCACCGTGCCTCCCGCCCTGTCGCGGCAGAGCAACGGGTGAACGCACGGGTTGCCGGGGACCGGCAATGCCGGGCCGCAAAGTCCGACCGGATGGGCAGGTAGCCGACCAGTCCCGCCGAGCCGCAGGGTGGGTGTCGGCAAGGAGGTTGATGTGCTCAGCGATTCCGAGCAGCGGGTGTGGGACGACGTCGAGCGGTTCTGGGCGGAGGACGCCCAGGAGCCCGCCCGCCCCGGCCGGCGGGCGAACGTCCGGCAAAGGGCGGTGCCGAGGGAGCTGGACGACGCGCCGGTGGCGGTGATCGGCGGCGTCTGGGGGGCCATCTTCCTGGTGCTCTTCGACGCACAGGTCGCTGGGCTGGTGGTCGCCGCGGCTGCCGCGCTGGGGTTGGCGGTCTGGCGCTACTCGCCGCTGCCGAGGAGCAGCCGCAGCACAGCAACCCGGTCGCCGGCCCAGACGCCATCCCTCACGGACCGGAGGACGCGCCGGCCGGTGGAGATGGCCTATCACGGCCGCCTCTGGCGCTGGTCAGAGGAGGACTGAACCGCGCTGGACGCCGCAGTTCATCCCGCCGAGCCCTCTGTGTCGGCAGACGCAGAGGGGCGGTCGTGCGGTGAGCGCCCAGGTCGCGGCGATGGTGGCGTGGGCGACCACCGACCGCCGGATCGGCCGGAGATCGGGGTGCCGGTGGCCGGCACATGTACTAGTCATCCGGACGCTCGCTCCTTTGGCAGTTATTGCCGACGACCGGCAATGCGGGCGGTCACAGCTGTCCGACGTCGTCCCTGGTCGGGCGGCGTCTGGCAGGGCATCGTCGAAGTCGAAGGGACGCGGACAGGGTTCGGCGGCGAGGGATTCGCCGCACCAGCCGAGGGTCCGCCACCCCTGGTCAACCGATCGCATAGGCAGGAGCACCGTGCAAGCTCGAGACGTCATGACCCGCGAGGTCGTCACCGTCGCACCGGACACGTCGGTCAAGTCCGTGGCCGAGATCCTGGCGACCCGGGGCTTCGCGGCCGTCCCCGTGGTCGATGAGGAGCATCGGCTTCTGGGGATCATCACCGAGGCCGATGTCCTCAGGGGCAGGGTGCTGCCGGACCCGCGCCTGCGCCTGCGCCGAGATGAGGACACCGGGTCAGTTCCTCCGCCGGCGCTCGTTCGCGGGGTGATGACGGCGGACGTCCGGACCGTGGAGGCCACAGCTGACGTGGCCGACGTCGCCCGGCTCTTCGTCGACGAGCGATTGCGCAGCATCCCCGTCGTCGACAGCGGCAGGCTGGTGGGCATCGTCAGCCGTCGTGACCTCGTGCGCACGCTGGTCCGCCCGGACGAGCAACTCCGGGCCGATCTGCTCCGGCTGATCGAGAGCTACACCGGTGAGCCCGGCTGCTGGAACGTGGCGGTCAGCGAGGGAGTGGCGACGATCCAGCGCACACGAGGCACCCCTGAGGTGCCGGCTGAAACCGAGAAGGACGCGCTGAGCACGCTGGCCCGCACCGTGAGCGGCATCGTGGGTGTGCGAGGACTCCCGGCCGTCCCATCGATCAGCACGCGCGTCTGAGGCCCGGTCTGTGCTCGCGCTTGGGACCGCGCGAGATCAGGACCGACTGAGCGGCGTCTTTCAGGCGCCAGAAGGAGAGGGACTGTCATGGGCAAGCTCGAGAACAAGGTGGCCTTCATCACCGGTGCCGCGCGGGGCATCGGCCGCGCGACGGCCGTTCGGCTGGCGGAGGAGGGCGCCGACATCATCGGCGTCGACATCCTCGGCCCGATTCCCGGTGCGACGGCGCCGGTGTCGACCCCCGAGGACATGGCGGAGACGGTCGCTCTGGTCGAGAAGTACGGCCGGCGTATGGTCACCGCCACGGTCGACGTCACCGACGAGGCGGCGCTGACCCGGGCCCTCGCCGACGGCGTGGCCGAGCTGGGCCGGCTGGACATCGCGGTCGCCAACGCGGGCATCGGGGGGCCGAACGTACCGGTGGAGGACTATCCGGCGCAGGCCTTCCGCGACGTCGTTGACGTGGATCTGACCGGTGTCTTCCTGACCGCCAAGGCGGCCATCCCGCACATCAGGCGCACGGGCGACGGCGGGGCGCTGGTCCTGATCAGCTCCGCGCTGGGCCTGCGCGGCAACCCGAACACCGTCGCCTACACGGCGGCCAAGCACGGCGTCGTCGGCTTGATGAAGGTGCTGGCGCAGGAGCTCGCCGCCGACAGGATCCGAGTGAATTCGGTGCACCCGACCAACGTGGACACCACGCTGATCCAGAACGAGAGCGCCTACAAGCTGTTCCGGCCCGACCTGGAGAACCCGGGTCGTGACGACGTCGCCCCTGCGTTCCAGAGCCTCAACCTGCTGCCGGTGCCGTGGGTGCAGCCCGAGGACGTCGCCGAGGCGGTGCTCTACCTGACCGCCGACTCGGGCCGCTACGTCACCGGCGGCACGCACCGGGTCGACGCGGGGTGGAACACCAAGTAGCAGCCATCTCACGCGGAGGACCACCGCCGACCGGTCCCGCGCTGCTCCCCGCCGGGACAGCGCGGGACCGGTCGATGGCCGAGCGGGCCGTGCCCGACGTCTGCCAGGGCTGACGCGGACCTACATGAGCACGACCGGTCGCAGAGCGAGCTCAACCGCCGAGTTCCGTGCACCCTTTATGCATCCAATATGGCCGCCAATGGCCACTGGGCGCCTCCCGGCCAAATGTGCGCACCTCTCTTTCGAACGGCTCAGTCGGCATTCGCCAAGGGAGCGAACCATTCCAAGATCAGGACGTCGGCGGCGCCAGGTCGGGCCGGTCGGGCCGCCTGACCTTGGTGCCACCATGGTGGCCAACCCACGGCGTTCACGGTCGTTGAGGCAGGTCTCCGACGGGCGGGTGCGAGCGGGCAACGCGGACTGAATGGCGCGGCCCCTCCTACCGCGAAGGCAACTGATGAGCGTGGCTAAGGGCTGGCCACCTTGGTTGCAATTGTGTTGCAGTTCGCGTCGTCCGCGGTTGCGCGCTCACTTTCGTGGCCGTCCACAAGTGCACTTCAACCGGCTTCCGGAACGTCGGCGAACCGCGATGAACGCGGTCAAGACGGCCTGGCAGTGTGGGGGTCAGGGGTTCGAGTCCCCTCAGCTCCACCCTTGTGAGCAGGGTTGTCCGTGTCTTGCGTGGTGGCACGGCGTCCGCCGTCGTCAGCGGCGGGTGGCAGGCGGGTTCTCAGCGTTTCGCTCCTCCAGGCCGCGCCCGCGGTCGAGCCCTCGCAGTGCGCTGAGGGACCGTCACACCTGCGGCGGATGAGGGCTCACCCCGTTCGGACTGCTGGCGCGGCCCTGGCCGCGCGGGGCTGGGCGCCGTCGGCCGTGCTCGCGGTCGGGGTGGCACCGGCGGTCGGCGGCTACCTGCTGCTGGTGTTCGCCGACTCCTTCGGGTGGCCGGGCGCGGTGCGCTGGTTCTCGCCGTTCGTTCACTTGAACGACGTCCCGGCCGAGCCGTGGAACGCTCCAGGCGCGGTCGGGATGTTCGCTGTCGCGGCGGTGTTGGCCATCGCCGGCTGCCTCCGGTTTCGGCCGTGCCGTGGGCGGCACTGTGTCAGGGTGGCGCCGTGTCCAGGAGCCGTCGCATCCGACAGGAGCAGCCGCGGTGACCTCCGTCCTCCGTGGCCGGCCCGGCCGGTCCCGCTCGGCCAGTGGCGTGCCGCACCCCGGCCGGGTGATCGCCGCCGCGTTCGCCGCCGCGGTCGTCGTCGGCACCGCGCTGCTGATGCTGCCGGTCGCGCGAGCCGGAGAGGGCCGGGCGGACATCCTCACCGCGCTGTTCCACTCGACCTCGGCGGTGTGCGTGACCGGGCTGGTGACCGTCGACACCGGCACCTACTGGTCGGGCTTCGGCCAGGCGATCATCTTGCTGCTCATCCAGGTGGGCGGGCTGGGCATCATGACGCTGGCGACTCTCGTCGCGCTGCTGCTGTCCCGCCGGCTGGGTCTGCGGGCGCGGCTGATCGCCCAGGCGGAGACGAAGGCGCTGTCCCCGTCCGACGTCCGCCGGGTCGTCGGCCGTGTGGTCCTCTTCAGTCTCGCGTCGGAGGCCGTGGTCGCGGCCGTGCTCGCGGTCCGGTTCGCCGTCGGCTACGACGAGTTCCTTCCCCGGGCGATCTACGACGGGGTCTTCCACGCGATCTCGGCGTTCAACAACGCCGGCTTCTCGCCCTATCGGGACAACCTGATCGGATTCGCCGGCGACCCGTGGATCAGCCTGCCCATCGCCGCGGCCGTCATCGTGGGCGGCCTCGGCTTCCCCGTGGTGTTCGAGCTCGCCCGGACCTGGCGGCGGCCGAGGACGTGGTCTGTCCTGACCCGCATCACCGTCGTCGTCACCGTCGTCCTGCTCGTGCTCGGCTGGGCCGGGATGCTGATCTTCGAAGGCGGCAACCCCGACACGCTCGGCGGGCTGCCGACCGGTGACCGCATCCTGGCGGCGTTCGTCGCCGGGGTGATGCCCCGCACGGCCGGATTCAACAACCTCGACATCGCCGCGTTCGCGCCCGAGACCCTGCTGTTCACCGATGCCCTCATGTTCATCGGGGGCGGCAGTGCCGGCACCGCCGGCGGCATCAAGGTCACCACCTTCGGCCTGCTGGCCTACGTGCTCTGGGCGGAGATGCGCGGCGACCCCGACGTCGAGGTCGGCCGCCGCCGGGTCCCGGCCACCAACCAGCGGCAGGCGCTGGCCATCGCGCTGCTCGGCATCGGCCTGGTGGCCGTCTCCACCTTCTTGATGGAGGCGCTCAGCGACTTCTCCTTCGACCAGGTCCTGTTCGAGACAATCTCCGCGTTCGCCACCGTCGGGCTGTCCACCGGCATCACCGCCGACCTGCCCGCGGCCGCGCAGGTGCTGCTCGTGGTGCTCATGTACGTCGGCCGCATCGGGCCGCTGACCCTGGCCTCCGGGTTGGCGCTGCGCGAGCGTGCCCGCCGTCACCAGCTGCCCGAGGAGAGGACCATCGTTGGCTAGTCACAAGGAACCCGTCGCCGTCATCGGCCTCGGCCGGTTCGGCACCGCCCTCGCCCTGGAACTGGCCCGCGGCGGCACCGAGGTGCTCGCGGTCGACAGCCGCCCCGACATCGTCCAGCGCCTGTCCGGACAGCTCGGCCACGTCGTCGCCGCCGACTCCACCGACCCGGACGCGCTCGAGGAGATCGGCATCGGCGACTTCCACCGCGTGGTCGTCGCCATCGGAAACGACCTCGAGGCCAGCATCCTCACCACGGCGCTGCTCGCCGAACTGGAGATCCGCGACATCTGGGCGAAGGCCGTCAGCCGCCAGCAGGCCACCATTCTCGAGCGCGTCGGCGCCCACCACGTCGTCTTCCCCGAGCAGGACATGGGCGAACGGGTCGCCCACCTGGTCGCCGGCCGGCTGCTGGACTGGGTGGAACTGGACCCGCAGTGGGTGTTCGCCAAGACCAAGCCGCCGCAGGAGCTCGTCGGCGTCCCCCTCGGCGAGTCCGGGCTGCGCAAGAAGCACCACGTCACCGTCGTGTCGGTCAAGCCGGAGGGACAGGCGTCGTTCACGCATGCCGGCATGGACACGGTGCTCACCTACGGCAGCGTGATCGTCATCGCCGGTCGCCCCGACGACGTCGAGCGGTTCGTGGAACTGCAGTGACTGCCGTTCCTCAGCGGCCGAAGCCGGTCCCGCGGAGCTACGGGCCGGCGTCGCGGTCGCGTCAGGATCGCTGATCCGAAACGCCGGCGGGCTCCGCGGGCGGCCATGCGGCGATCGGTTACCGACGTCACGGCTCGAAGCCGGCCGGGCGCCAGAACTCTGTGATCTTGACGATCCGTCAGCGAGAGGCCCCGCGTTCTTGACGTCCCACTGATGGCGTTGTCGGCCGCGTCGGCCCCCTGAGCCTGTTCGCAGAAGGGGCAAGACTCCTTCTCCCACTCATGAGCACTGCTGAGAGCTGGGGGAGCTGATTGCAGTTGTGGTTGCCATTGCACTTGTCCGAGGCCGTTCGGTGACGTTCGCACAGGATCAAAGACCCAGGTGAAACGTCTTACGGAACGACGGTGAACCCGTATAAACCTGATCATGACGGCCTGGCAGGGTAGGGGTCAGGGGTGGCCTCCTGCTCGAAGGCGGCGCCGGCGGCCCAGCGCAGTGGCGGCTCGTCGGAGTCGATGAGCTGGATCAGGCCGCGAGCGGGGGCCGCTGACCGGGACAGGGCGACGGACGACCATACGGCCTGACCGCTCCGGCGACGGACCTCAGCCATCAGTGGAGGCGCCTCTAGGAGTAGCGTCCCCGCTGCAGCGGTGCCCGAACAGCCGGGCTCGAGCGCTGCCCTGGGCGTTCGGGTTGCGCCATGAACGAGCGTGTCACCTGGGAGACCTGTCCCCAATGTCAGCGCCCCGCGGCCGTTGGCTGGCGGGGGGATAGTCCTGTCGAGTTCGACTGCCCGGCGGGGTGTCGATTGACGGTCGAATCGCTCCGCCGGTTCGCCGACCGGCGCCGTCCCGCGATGGATTGGCTGACTCGGTCCTAGCGGCGAACGGTTGGTCGGGCCGGCCTGCCGAGCGGGGCTGTCTCCGTGGCCCCGGGCGGGCGGGTCACTGTTCGCTGCCCGCGTCCTCGCCCAGCTGGCCGGGATGCAGGCGGCGCTCGACCAATTCGGTGGCGATGTCGTCGGCCGTCCGGCCGGCGGCATAGGCGTGGCCGCGCAGCAACGCGAGCGCGTCCGCGGCCGGCCGCCCGAGGGCGAGCGTGAGCATGCCCACGGCCAGCCACAGTCGGCCGCGGCGCCGCGCGTCCGGCGTGCTCATCCACGGCGGCTGCTCGGTCGGCGTCCAGGCCGACCAGTCCGCGGCCCGGTCGAGGTGGCCGGAGATGAGTTCGGCGACGCACCGGGCCTCGAGGACGTCGATGGCGGTCACACCGTCGGGGCGCGTGAAGTACAGGTCCATCGCGCCCATGCCGCGCAACCGACCGGGCAGGGAGAGGGCCAGCACACTGCGGAAGGGCGTCCGGGTGGCGAGCAGGTCGAGGAAGGGCGGCCACCGCCGGGCGAGGAGGTCCTCGGTGGCGAACACCGGCAGCGCGGACTCGGCGGCGAGCAGGCACGGCCCGCTTCCTGCGGTGAACTGCAGCCGCTCCGCGGTGGCGGCGTCCTCGCTGCTGGACGCCAGCGGCGTGCGGAGGTCCGCCTCGCCGTGGATGCTCAGCCCGACCCCGTCGGCGGGCAGCACGGCGGCCGCGGCGTGCACCAGCCGCACCGGCAGCAGTTCTTGATCGTCCGGCTCGACGCCGGGGTCGGCGGCGAGGGCCGTGGTGAAGCGATCGGCAACGTCCACAGGGAGAGGCCCTCCTCGGTGCGGCCCACGCGCCCTCGGCTGGCGCCGCGTCGCCCTCGACCCGCAGTGCAAGTCGTGCCCGCGCAGCCATGGCGGAAACGTCTGTGGCACCTCCCGCGGTCCACCGGCGGGGGCTCCGGTCGGCGGATGCCCCGTGCGAGGTGCTGTTTCCTGAAGGCGCGGGAGAGATCAGCGATACGACCCCGGGCGCGGCGAGCCGTACGGCCGGCTGACGACGGCTGAGGGGCAGGTCGGGGCCTTGTCCGAAGATGCCGGGCACAGCCCCCGATCCCCTGCCGGAGTGGTGCGGCCGCCGCCCCCGGGTGCGTCCACGGGGTGGTCGGTCGATCCGGTGTCACACACGTGGGCCGGGACGTGTCAATCCATCAAGGAGCACGACGCTCCGTCGACAGATCCACGCGAACCTCGTCCCGGACCATGGTGACGAGGCCGGACGGCGAAGAGGAGAGCACCAGCATGTCCACCCACACCAGCACGAACACGACCGACGGCTTCAGCGCTGCAGAGCGGGCCGCGATGAAGCAGCGTGCGGAGGAACTGCGCGCCGAGGGAAAGAGCGGCGCGAAGAAGGCCGAGGGGCTGCAGGCCCTGCTCGACAGCATCGCGAAGATGGATCCGGCTGACCGGGCGATCGCCGAGCGCGTCCACGTCACGGTGACCGCCAACGCTCCCGACCTGGCGCCCAAGACCTGGTACGGCATGCCGGCCTACACCAACGCGGGCGGCAAGGTCGTCCTGGCGTTCAAGAACGCCGGCAAGTTCGGCCAGCGCTACTCGACCCTGGAGTTCCAGGACTCGGCGCACCTCGACGACGGCGACCTCTGGCCCGTGGGGTTCGCAGTGGTCACGTGGACCCCCGAGGTGGAGAACAAGGTCGCCGCGCTCGTGCGGGCCGCCGTGTCCTGAGTCGGTGGCGCTGGGCGGCTCGGCACCGTCCCAGGGATCCGCGCTCGACGCCCTGTGGGCAGACCTGGACGCGTGGGAGGAGCTGCGCGCCGACCAGGCGACTCGGTACGCGGACGGTGCACCGGGCGGGCTCCACGCCGACGCGGCAGACATGGGCACGTGGGACGGCCGACGTCCGATCACGACCTGGCGGATGTCCCGTCGTCCCGGGGGTGCGGAAGCAAGCCGATCCGCCGGAACTCTTCCTGGATGATGTCGTAGCAGTCGCAGGAGACCTGGTGCAGGCGCTCGGGGGCGAGGATGGTGATCCGGCCGCGGGTGTAGCGGATGAGCCCCGCCTGCTGCAGGACGCCGGCGGTCAGCGAGACCGTGCCGCGCCGCACGCCGAGCATCTGCGCGAGGAACTCCTGGGTGAGCGTGAACTCGTCCGCGCCCACCCGGTCGCGGGTCTGCAGCAGCCAGCGCGCGCAGCGCTCCTCGGTGGTGTGCAGCCGGTTGCAGGCGACGCCCTGCGACAGCTGGACGATCGTGGCCTGTGTGTAGCGGTGCAGCAGGTCGTGCAGTGCCCCGTTGCCCCGCAGAATCTGCCGCATCCGGTCGGTCGGCAGGCACATGGCGCCGCCCTCGATCTGGCAGAAGGCGTCGTGGGGGCTGGTCGCCGTGCCGAGAAAGGCAGGCAGCCCCGACATGCCCTCGTAGCCGACGGTGGCAACCTCGATAACAGCCTCGCCTTCGACGGTGGCGAGGAGGGAGAGCACGCCGTAGACGGGGAAGTACACCGCGTCGATGTTGCCGTTGCGCAGGTAGACCTGATCGCGCACCTGCAGCGAGACCGGCTGCATCGCAGGGATCAGGCGTTCGTACTCGTCGTCGGGTAGGGCGCGGAGGATCAGGTTGCGCCGGGCGTCGAGCCGCGCCATGGGCTGTGGTGACTGCTGTTCCGAGGACATGGGGCGGCTCCCGACTTGGGGCGGACGTCCCTGGGCTCGGGAGTGTGGTCGGCTCTGTCCCGGTCGGTTCGTGGCCCGACCCGCAGGCCGTGCCGCAACCCGGCACCGTGCCGGGTGTCGGCGCGAACGGCTGGGCCACGCCGCAGGGCCGGTACCCCTGTGCACGTCACCTGACACAGCGACCAGGTGGCCAGGGCGGTCGGGTGCCGGTACACGCTCTCCTGGCTATGTCCGGCACCTGACATAGTCGGGTACCTTCGGTCGGTGGCGGTAGGCACGACCTCGGACCGACGTGAGGGCTTCTCCGTCGTGGTGCTCGCGGCCAGCGCCGGCGGTGTGGTCGCTGTGCGCACCGTTGTGTCCGGGCTGCCGGCGGACTTCCCGGTCCCCGTCCTGGTGGTCCAGCACCGTGGCCCGGGCACGCCCGGAGTGCTCACCCGCCTGCTGCAGATCCGGGGCGGCCTTCCGGTGCACACCGCTGCCTCCGGCGTCCTGCAGCCGGGCGTCACGGTCCTGCCGGCGAGGACCACCGCGGACCTGCAGTCCGACGGCCGCATGACGCTGCGGCCCTGCGACACCGCCCGGACGGCCGACGAGCTCCTCATCAGCGCCGCCGGCGCATTCGGAGGCGGGGTGCTGGCCGTCGTGCTGACCGGTTTCCTCTCCGACGGGGCCGCGGGGGTGCGCGCGGTTCGGCGGGCCGGCGGCCGGGTGCTCGCGCAGGACCCGGGTGACGCCGCGGCGCCGAGCATGCCCAACGCCGCCCTCGCCACCGGCTGTGTCGAGCACGTCCTGCCCCTCAGACTGGTGGCGCCGACGTTGGTGGCGTACGTGATGGCGCCCGGTGCAGCGGACCTGCTTGCTGTGCCCGTGCCCCCATGGGCGCACCTGGGCCCTCGTCCGTTCGTGCCGGCGTGAGGCCGGGCCCGCAGAACCGCACGCCAGCGCGCCCTTCCACATCGGGTGGCCGCGGTCATGATCCGCCACCCGGGTCGCCGAGCACGCATTCGACGCCTGCCCCCCGCGGGTCAGGGTAGGGATCGCGCTATGGAATTCCGTCCGCTCGGCCGCACCGGCGTGCAGGTCAGTCCGCTGTGCCTTGGGGCGATGATGTTCGGCCCGTGGGGCAACGACGACCGTGCCGACTCCATCCGGATCATCCACCGCGCCCTCGACGCCGGCATCAACTTCGTGGACACCGCCGACGTCTACTCCGCCGGCGTCTCGGAGGAGATCCTCGGCGAGGCGCTGCAGGGCCGGCGCGACGACATCGTCCTCGCGACGAAGTTCTTCTTTCCGATGGGGGAGGAGCCGAACTCCCGCGGCGGCTCCCGCCGCTGGATCATTCGCGAGGTCGAGAACTCGCTGCGGCGATTGCGCACCGACCACATCGACCTCTACCAGGTGCACCGGCCCAGCCCGGACACCGACGTCGAGGAGACCCTCGGCGCGCTGACCGACCTCGTCCGGCAGGGGAAGGTCCGCTACCTCGGGTCGTCGTCCTACTCCGGCTCGCAGATCGTCGAGGCGCAGTGGGCCTCCCGCGAGCGGCGCCTGGAGCGGTTCGTCACCGAGCAGCCCCCGTACTCGATCCTCGTGCGCGGCATCGAGGAGGACGTCCTGCCCACCACCCAGCGGTACGGCATGGGGACGCTCACCTACAGTCCGCTGGCCGGCGGCTGGCTGTCGGGGCGGTGGCGCAAGGACGCCGCCGGCACCCCCACCTCGAGCGCCCGGCCCAGCGCCCGGTTCGACATGAGCAGTCCCGCCAACCAGCGCAAGCTCGACATCGTCGAGGACCTCGCCCAGCTCGCCGAGCAGTCGGGCATGACCCTCATCGAGATGTCGATCGCCTTCGTCCTCGAGCACCCGGGCGTCACGTCGGCGATCGTCGGCCCCCGGACGATGGAACAGCTGGAGTCCTACCTGCCGGCGGCCGACATCCGGCTGTCGACGGACGTGCTCGACCGCATCGACGAGCTCCTCGCGCCGGGCGTCACCGTCAACCCGGACGACAACAGCTACGGCGCACACGAGCTGACTGCCGGGGCTCGCCGCCGCTGACGGACCGCCCTCGACGGTTGCAGTCCGCGGCTGTTCGCGTTCGTCCGCTGCTGCTTCGCGCGGCGGCGAACCCGCTGCTCGGATGGTTGTGGGAGCCGACGACCGTCCCTCAGCTCCACCCTTCTCATCGGACGATCTCCCTCGGGAGGGCGACGCTCTACTCCCGTATCGAGGTGGTGACCTCGCGGAACGTCGGCACCCACGCGTGGTCCAGCTCGGCGGGAGCGAAGAACACGAGGAGAACCGGGGACAGTCCCTCCATCAAGTACAGGTGGAGGTGCAGTACCTCCCCCGAGGCCAATTGCAGAGTCCCGTCGAACGTGCTGGTGTCTCGGCCGGCCAGCTGTGTCGGCTCGCCCGGTGGAGCGATCGTGGCGGAGGGCAACGTCGCCTGGATCTGGTCCCGCTGCCCGATGGGGTCTCTCGCGTCCAGCAGGGGCCTCTCGGCGACGTACAGGCCGACCACCGATTCCGGGTCTCGTTGGACCGTGAGGGAGGCGTCCCGTCGTGCGCTGGGCTCGCCGAGGAAGATCCCGGACCAGTCGGCGGGGGCCAACACGGTCTGACCTTCGATTCCCGGCCGGCGCCACAGTTCCCAGTCGCGCGGCACGTCCGCCGAGTACCCGCCGACCCCGAGTTGGCGCGTGACCCGGTCGGCCCCGCGCTCCCATGGTCGCCAGACCACGAGAAGCACCCCAGCGGCCACCAGCAGAACTACTCCGACGACGGACCACACCGGCCACCGGCGGCGTCGCCGGTCCCCGGGGGCAACCCGCTCTGGGGACGACGTCGAGGAGGCGGGCGACGTGTTGCCGGGAGGGGAGTCCTCATCCGGTGGAGTGGAGCTCTCCGGCCGGGGCGCGTCCCTCCTCCCGAACGGATACACGTTCTCGGAGAAGCCCTCATCCGCGCTCACGGTCGCGGCCATCTCCGCGACCGGTGCTGGGTCGCCGTCATGGACAGCGGAGCGGCGTTCATCTTCAGCCACGAGGCCCGAGAGCCGTGCTCCTGGGCGACGGCTGGCTCACTCGTCAGCATGACGCGGGGCAGCGGTTGCGGTCCCTTCCGCGGGGGCTGTTCCATCCCTCGGGCGGGGGGGCGCGACGACATCGTGGTCGGCGCCGTCGGAACTGGGGCCGGCCGCCCGGGAACGCGCGGGCCCGTTGTCCGGGCCGGCCGGTCGGCGGCGTCGTCCGATCAGCAGCCCCGCGGCCAGGGCTGCGAGCACCAGCAGCGCCACCAAGCCCCACATCCACCACGCGATCCCACCGCCGTCGGCGATAGGGGTGTCGGCGGCGTCTTCCTCGGCATTGGCGCGCTCGCGGGCGACCTCGAGGTACTGGCGGGCCAGAGCCGAGTCGAAGTACGTCGTCGCCGCTTCCAACCGTTCGACAGCCGCCGCGTACTCGTGCTGGTTCATCTGCGTGAGCCCGTCGGCGAACGCGATGTCGAACCCGGACCGGGCTGTCGGGATATCGGCGGCAATCAGCGCAGCCTCGACGCTGGCGGCTCCGACCGCGGAGACGGCGTTCGTAGCCGGGTCGCAGTCGGCCAGGGCGAGGACGCCGCCGGTGGCCCGATCGATGACGGGTCCGCCGTTGAGCCCACCCGCCAGCGAGGTCGTCAGGTCCCGGCTCCCCGTCAGCGTGCTGCCCCTCAAGCGTGCAGACACGTCTGCGGGCTGCCAGGCGCGCGTGCCCGGATTCGACTGGGAGACCGCCCAGGTGAGCCCGACGACCGCCGCATCGTCGACGGCCTCCTCGGTCGGGGACAGGCTGGCGGTCGGGAGGCCTCCGGCGCCGACGCGCAGGAGGGCCACGTCGGTCGGGCCGGAGGGCTCGTTGATCAGGGTGGCCGGAACGGGGTCCTGCTGGTCCGCGCTGAGCAGCACGACCTCATAACGCGCGTGAGGGACGACGACGCAGTGCTCGACCCGCTGGTAGCAGTGCTGAAGATGCTCGTCCAGCGCGGGGTCCGTCGCGTGTGTGCGACCCCTCGTGTTGTTCCCGTCCACCAACTGCGCGCCGATCTGTTCGACGAAGAGTCGGTTGGCGGCCGGGACGGTGACCACGTCCAGGTTCTCCCGGAGCAACCGGTACAGCGTGGCGACGACGCCGTCCCCGGTGACCAGCACGCCGGTCGCCTCAGCTTGAGGCACCTCGTAGGTGCCTTGGTGGATGACCACGTCACCCGTCGAGTGATTGATGTGGGCGATGGTCACGTCCGTGATCACCTTGATGCGCACGAGCGCCGCTTGCACGCCCGCCACCTCGGTGTTGACGCGCTCATCATCGGCCGGGGCCGCCTGAGCCGCCGGCATCAGGGCGAAGAAGGCCACGAGGACCGAGGCGGCGGAGCCGATCCGGCGGATGAGCGTGGTCGACATGGCCGCCCCCCTTGCCCGTGGATGCAGAGAACGCCGGGGCCCGAACCACATCCGCACCTGTCTGCACCACGAACCTGCAGCGTGTCGGTACGACGGGCCTCGAGCCCGAACGCCTCGTGATCCATCCGGCTGGCTCAGCAGTGTGCCGTCCATCTCTGCACCGTTTCCTTGTCTCAGCGGCATGCCGCGAGCCACGGGCCGACCGCATCCTCGGCCCGTTGGTACGCCTGCACGGCATCCCGTCCGCGTGCGAGCCAGGCGTCCGTCGACTCGGCCTCCTGCAATGCCTGACCGAGGTCACGGGCGTACCTCAGGGCATCGATGTCGTTGGCCGCGGCCTTGGTGCAGGAAGCCGCAGGACTGTCCTCCGGGGCCTCGCTGTTGCTGCAGGCCAGCAGCGCACTGATCGCTCGCTCGACGTACGCGTCGAAGACCTCGGCTGCGTCGGCACCGTCCTGCAGGGTTGGCGCTCCACTCATCCCGGCGGCATGGCGTTCGAAGGCGCTCCGGATGTTCTCCTTGTAGTAGTCCGTGAGCTGCTTCGCGGACTCGAGCGCCGGTTTGCACTGCTGGAAGACCTCGCTGGGCAGAGGCTGGACCGATGGCGACGCGGGCATCGTGGTCGCGGCGATCTCTGCCTCGGCCTCTGTCGTCAATGACACCACGTCTGCCGACCCTGTCTCGACGAGTCCGTAGAAGTCCGCCATGTCCTTTCTGTAATCGGCCATCTCCTGGTATCGGCGCTCGTAGTCGTTCGCCAGGCGCCCCTCGTCGTCAGCGAGGGAGTACCAGAATCCGGGGCACACCGCGGTCGGGTCGCGTCGGATCTCGGAATCCTCGGCCGCGTCCCCCAATGTGCCGGCAGGGCTGATACACGTGACCATGTCGGCCAGTTCGACCTCCGTGAGATCGATGGGAGCGGACGGATTCCCTGGGTCGTACAGCCGCATGCTGAGGACCTGCACCGTGTCCACGGCCTGAGACCCCCAGACGAGACGGTGGAGGGTGCTCAAGTCCTCGATCGGCCGCTCCACCACGGAGTATCGGTGCGGGTATGGACGGGGCGTCCTCCTTGGCTCCCCTGTCACAGGGAGCGGAGCATCTCTCGGACTCGTCGACATGGTGAGTTCCTCGTAGTACGCCTGCCGACGTCCGATCTCCACTTCTTCGGTGGCGTCAGCGTCTGTTGCCGTGCTGTTGGCGCTGTCCTGGACCGGCTCTGCATCGAGCTGGGCGGCCCTGGCCGCCTCCTTGTAGTCGCGGTACTCCTCATTGCTCATGAGGGCCTGCGGCACCATTTCCGGCCCGTGGCTCGGAATCCGCTCGAGAACGAGTCGCGATCCCTGAGCCACGGCGAACCATGCCGACAGTTCCAGCGATGTCAGGGTGGGGGACTCGTCTGGGGCGCGGGGTTCCCCCTGCTCCTCCGGGACGTGGATGAGCACGTTGTGCTCGAACTCTTCCTCGGGCTCGAGCCAGGACATGTCATCGACTATCTTTCCCAATTGCAGTGTCTGGAATGTTCCCGGGGTGGTGGTGCGGGAGATCGGATAGTCGTCCTCGCCCCTCGGATCCCCAGCGCTGAACTGGCCGTACCGGAAGATTCCAGGGTCGTCGCACTCAGGGTCGGTCACGGGTGCGAGCTCCTCGAGGAAGCAGGCCACCTGCTGCCGTTCCTGGTCGACCTCGTTGATCCCTTCGATCCCTTCACGCAGGGCGTCGGTGATCCTCGTGACCAGATACAGGGAGGCGACTATCTGCACCTTGGCGTCGCTGACGTTCTTGACCGTGATCGTGCCCTCGAACATGTGCGGGTTCGGCATGTCCTCCGCGCCCGCGGCGGTCGATGCCGAGGCCGCCGGCCTCAGCTCCGTCGTGACCGTCAGTGCCGCCGGGGTCGCGTTCGGCTGGTACTGCTGCGTGTACCACCACTGCACCCCGCTCAAGAGCACGGTCACGGAGAGCCCGCCGGCGAACACGGGCTTTCCGAAAGCGGTCCACACCTGTTCGTCGGCATGGCCCTTGGTGCTCATCCACCCGAGGACGGCGCCCGCGACCGAGGCCACTGCGATGCCGGCCCACGGCACCCACGCCGGGAACGGAGGGAGTCGACTCGGAGAAAGGCCGGGCGCCCGGTACTGCATCAAGAGCAGGTAGCCGCCGACGAACGCCCCGGCGATGCCTGCGGTGACCGCCGCGACGCGACCGCGCTTCCTCCGCCACTGCTCCCGACCGAGAACCGCGCTCCCCGTGAGCAGAACCAGTCCGGCCACGGCGAACGCGAACCCGATCAACTTGTACTGCAGGTTGGCGGCGGACAGGAAATCCAGCAGGCCCACCCAGAAGGTGAACACCCCGATCGCTCCGAAGATGACGGCGGCCACCAAGGCCACACTGGGCCTCCGAGGGCGGATCAATGCCATGGACCGTCACCACTCGGCATCGTCGGATAAGTCGCCGCGCTCTGCGTACGCAACCCGCGACGTTAGGTCATCCCCGTCACGCTCCTGTCACCGTTTCGTCAATGCGACTTCGCACTCGTCCGGCGGCATGGTCGTTTCGCAGACTGGGTGGCCTCGAGCAGGGACTTCGAGAGCGATGTGGGAGTCGAAGATCGACAGCGCAGGCGGCATCACGGTATGCCATTTGGGTGCATTGTCGTCGTCCCACCGTTGTTCAGTGGTTCGGGTGCAATTTTCTGCGGGCTTCCGCGACAGGCGCGCTGAAAGCACCGGCGGAACGACCGTGAACTGCTGTGAACCCGGATCTGACGGCTGGGCAGTGTGGGGTCAGGGGTTCGAGTTGCAGCACCTGAGTCTGTGGTTCGACTTTGCGCAGCCCGCGGTGGTCATCCAACGTCGTATGACCTGCGGCGGTCGGGTGCTCAGACTTCCGTACGGTGCCCGCTGCGAGGCCGGACTCTGTGCTCGCCGTGTCGACGTCCCGGAACTGTCGGCGCGCGGCACGGACCTCTGGTGTCGTCGACCGGCTCCTCACTCTCCGGGGCCGGGGGAAGTCGCCGGTGACCGCGGCAGGGCCACCACCGCGCCGGCGACAGCAAGAACCAGCGCGGTCACCGCGTACATGACGGAGCCGGTTGGCTCCCGGAACGCCTAGCGACCCGGCCGCTGCCGGGCAACCGGGTCGCAAGGTGGAGGGAATGCCGAACGGTGGCGGCTGTGACGGGCGCCGGTTCGAGTTCAGGCCACCGTCAGGGTGACGTTCTCCTGGTCGCGCTGGTCGGCCGAGTCGGTCACCTGCAGGGTGAACGTGTAGGTGCCGGCCACCGTCGGTGTGCCGATGATGTTGCCGGCGTCCGTGCCCTGCGAATTGGGGCCGGTCATGCCGGTGGGGATGCTTCCCGCCACGACTTTCCACTGCACCGGCGTCGGGGTGGCGCCCGTGTTGAACGTGGTGTTGCAGCCTGAAGTGGTGAAGAGGTAGCTCGTTGACCGGTTGAGCGTCAGCGTTGCCGGGTCAGCCGGGGTGATGACGCAGGTGCCGGTCGGAGCGGCCGGCGCGGTCACCGGCTTGGTGGACGGCGTGCAGCCGGACAGGGCTGCGGTCATGATCGGCGACCTTCCACCGTCGGAAACCGTGATCTTGCAGTCAGGAGCGGTGAAATCGGATGCCTGGATGACGAATCTGCCGTCGGCACCCGAGCGGGCGCCCGCTGAACTCGTCGTGGAACTGGCAATGGTGAAGATGCCAGGTGTCGACACTCCCTCGACTTTCAGCTGACCGCTCTTCAGTTCGGCTTTGGCGACCGTCACAGCTGACGCACTGTTCGCGAGGATGACCTGGCCGGTAAAGAGGGACAGCAGAATTGCCGGCACGGCCGCCATGCGCAGAACTCTGATCGGTTTCAACGTCTCTCCTCGAGATCCAGGTCGTGATCCGTTCCGTCAGCGATCCCGCCGGCGCGAGGTGTCCCCCATACATGTACTAATCCACGCGTCGGATCGACATGGGAAGACGACGTTGGTCGTAGGACACGCCACTCGGAGCCCGCCCTCGCCCTCCCCTCGCGACGTGACCGGGTATCGACACCGGCTCGGCCTCGGCGCACGATCGCAATCCCCGTTCACCGGCACCCGTGCGGGAAGTCGGGTGCACTCCGATCGGAGGGCGCCATGACGTTCGATCCCGACCAGTACAAGGCCACGACCAGGCATCAGTGGGAGAGCGCCGCCGACGCCTGGCACCGCTGGGGACCCACGCTGGAGACATGGCTCGGCCCGGCAACGGAGCAGATGCTCGATGCCGGGAACGTCACCACCGGCAGCCGCGTGCTCGACGTCGCCGCCGGCGGAGGGGGACAGACCCTCGCGGCTGCACGACGGGTCGGGGCCAGCGGTCACGTCCTGGCGACCGACATCTCCCCGCGGATCCTCGCGTACGCCGCCAAGGTCACGGCCGAGGCCGGGCTGATGAACGTGGAGACCCGCGAGGCCGACGGGGAGGCGCTCGACGTCCTGCCGGCGGCGTCCTTCGACGTCGTGATCTCTCGTCTCGGGCTCATGTACTTCCCGAACCGGCGGGCTGCCCTCGCCGGAATGCACCGGGCGCTGCGGCGCGGCGGCAGGATCGCGGCCATCGTCTTCTCCACGCCGGAACGCAACGCCTTCTTCTCCGTCCCCGTCTCGATCATCCGGCGCGCGGCCCAGCTCCCGGCGCCCGCGCCAGGCCAGCCAGGACCCTTCACCCTCGGCTCACCGGGTGTCCTCGACGAGGCCCTGAGCACCGCCGGCTTCGACGACATCCGGGTCGAGGCGGTCCCCGCACCCTTGCGCCTGCCGTCGGCGGCCGAGTGCGTCCGATTCGAGCAGGAGTCCTTCGGCGCCCTGCACCAGATGCTCGCCGGCGTCCCGGAGAGCGACAGGCCCGCCGTGTGGGAGCAGATCGAGCACGCCCTCGGGCAGTTCGAGACCGGCGACGGCTTCGTCGCCCCGTGCGAACTGCTCGTCGCGTCGGCAGCCGCCTGAGCATCGAACGCGGGGCGAGGGAAGGTCAGGGCCGCCACTCCGCCCGGTAGTCGGGGTGGTCGGCGTAGACGAAGGCCAGGTAGCGCAGCGTCGGGCACGGGGAGAGGACGTATCCGGCAAGCGGGTCGTCGGGACGTCGGCAGACGCGGCAGTGCGTCGGCTCGTTCGGGGCGGACACGGGCATGTGCTCGGCCACGACCCACCGCTTGACCCGAGAGTCGGCAACGCCTCGCGAGTTCCCTGCCGCCAACGCCTCGGAGTGTTCCTCGGCGACGCGGGCCAGAAGGAAGGTCACCAGGTCCACGGACGGGTCACTACCCCTTCCGGCCGACTCGCCGCTCCAAAGAGATCGCATGAGGCGCAGGTCACGTCCGTCCATGTCACTGGGCGTCGGGCCATCTCGTCTCAGGGGTGTAGCCACCGACACCCACGGAGGAGCACACCATGGACGCGCGACTGAACTACTTCGCCAGCCCGATCGCTCGCAAGGCCTTCACGCACTTCATGCCGCTGGGCAGGGTGCTCAAGGAGTCGCCGCTGCCGACCGCGACGCAGGAGCTCGTGGCGCTGCGCGTGAGCCAGATCAACGGCTGCGCCGTCTGCGTCGACATGCACACCAAGGACGCCGCCGCTGCCGGCGAGACGTCGGTGCGGCTGAACCTGGTGGCGGCGTGGCGGGAGGCCACGGTCTTCACCGAGGCCGAGCGTGCCGCGCTGGAGCTCGCCGAGCAGGGGACCCGCGTCGCGGATGCGGCCGTCGGGGTCAGCGACGACGTGTGGGCGCACGCCGCCAAGCACTACGACGAGGAGCAGGTCACTGCCCTGGTGATCCTGGTGTCCTTCATGAACGCGGTGAACCGGCTGAACATCATCACGCAGCAGCCTGCCGGCGACTATCGACCCGGGCAGTTCAACTGAACGCCCCCAGCGTGGCCGGGGGAGGGGAGGCGGCGTGAGCAAGGTGGAGGAGTTCGAGGAGCTGCGACCGCTGCTGTTCTCGATCGCCTACCGGATCCTCGGCAGCGTCAGCGAGGCCGAGGACGCCGTGCAGGAGACCTGGCTGCGGTTCGACCGTTCCGCGACCCGGCCCGACTCGGCCAAGGCCTTCCTGTCGGCCACGGTCACCCGGATCTCGATCGACGTGCTCCGCTCGGCGCGGGTGCGGCGGGAGGAATACGTCGGGCCGTGGTTCCCCGAACCGCTGCTGAGCGATCCGTACCAGGACCCCGCACGGTCGGCGGAGCTGGCCGACTCGGTCTCGATGGCGGCGTTGCTGCTGCTGGAGCGGCTCAGCCCGCTGGAGCGGGCGGTCTTCCTGCTGCGCGACGTGTTCGCCTTCGGGTTCGACGAGATCGCCACGGCGGTGGAGCGCTCGGAAGCGGCCTGCCGGCAGCTGCTGGTGCGGGCGCGGAGGCACATGGCCGACGGGCGGCCGCGGTTCGCGGCGGACCGTCAGGAGCGGCAGGAGCTGGCGGCGCGGTTCTTCGACGCCCTCAGGGACGGCGACGTGGGCCGGCTGCAGGATCTGCTCGCCGGCGACGTGCAGCTGATCGGGGACGGCGGAGGCAAGGCCCCGCAGCTGGCGCGGGCCGTCCTGGGTGCGGAGAACGTGGCCCGGGTGCTGGGCTCGGTCTTCCCCTGGCTGATCCGGATCGACGTGACGTTCGAGCCGCAGGAGATCAACGGCCAGCCGGGCGCGATCTTCCGCGACCGCGGCGGCAGGGTCCTCTACGCCCTGGTCCTCGAGGTGCTCGACGGGCAGATCCAGACCATCCGCGGCGTGGTCAATCCCGACAAGCTCGGTCACCTCGGCCCGGTCGCCGACGCCTGGGCCGTCGACCGCGAGCTGAAGGAGGCCCGCCGCCGGATGAACTGACTCGGGGCTCTCAGTCCTCGGCGGTGAAGAAGTCGGCGCGGTACCGGCGTTCGCCGTCCCGTACCGGTTCGCTCAGGTCGGTACGGAACTTCCGGATGGACGACGTGCCCGACCCGTTCTCGTGCAGCGCCGTCTTGGTGGCGAAGAAGTTGGGATGGGTGAAGTGCGCGGCGAGCGACGCCTCGTCCTGCCAGTGCTCGAGCACCTGGACCACGTTCTCGTCGACGGTGTCGGCGGTGAACGCGTACGCGAGGCAGCCCGGCTCCTCCTGCCGGGTCTTCTGCACCAGCGGCCGGATCGCGGCGAGCAGTGCGTCGCGTCGCGCGGGGTCGACGGTGATCGTCCCGACGATCAGGATCTCCACGGCGCAATCCCTACCCGACGGCCGGATCGGCGACGACCGTGTTCTCGCAGCGGCCGAGACCGGCGATCTCCGTGGTCAGGCGCTGGCCGACCTCGAGGTAGCGGGCCGGCGTGCGGGCGTGGCCGACGCCGCCCGGCGTGCCCGTGGCGATGACGTCCCCCGGGCGGAGCGTGATCATCGTGGAGACGTACTCGACCAGGGCGACCGGGTCGAAGAGCAGGTCGCCGGTGGTGTCCTTCTGCACCGTCTCGCCGTCGATCTTCGTGCTGATCTCCAGCCGGGGCCGGACCCCGCCGGGCAGCTCGTCGGGCGTGACCAGGTAGGGGCCGAGGGGAGTGCTGGCCTCCCAGTTCTTGCCCTGCAGCCACTCGCGGGTGCGGAACTGCCAGTCCCGGCAGGTGACGTCGTTGAGGACGGCGAAGCCCGCGATGGCCGCCTCGGCCTCCGCGCCGGTCGCCCGGCGGACCGGCGTCCCGATGACCAGCGCGAGCTCGCACTCCCAGTCGAACTCGGTCGTCTCCGGCGGCTTGACGATGTCGTCGCCCGAGCCCACGAGGGTGTCGGCGAACTTGGCGAACAGCGTCGGGTGCTCCGGCAGGTCCCGGCCCATCTCGAGGATGTGGTTGCGGTAGTTCAGCCCGACGCAGACGATCTTGCCGGGACGCGGGACGACCGGCGCGAAGGCCGCGCCCCGCAGGTGGGACGCGGGCTCCGTCGCGGCCGCGGCCCGCTCGGCCCAGCCCGGGTCGGCGAGGAGTTCGCCGACGTCGGCGGCGCCGAGGTCGACCAGCTCGTCGTCCTCGACCCGGACCGCGCGGGTCGTGCCCTCCAGGGTGCGGATGGTCGCCAGCTTCACCGGTCCACCGCCACGCGGTCCAGGTGCAGGGCCTCGAAGATCGGGGTGTCGCTGAACCGGAAGAGGTCCAGCGCGCCGGAGTCGGAGTCGGAGGTGCCCGCCTCGGACGTCACCGACAGCGGCTGCCACGAGGGGACGACGAACAGGTCGCCGCGGCTCACGCTCCAGGAGTGCTCGCCGACGGTCACCGTGCCGCTGCCGTCGAAGACCTGGTACACCGACGAGCCGGCCTCGCGGCGCGGGGCGGTCTCGGCGCCGCGGCGCACCCGGTGCATCTCGGCCCGGATCGTCGGCAGCACGTCACCGCCGGTGGTCGGGTTGGTGTAGCGAACGGCGGCATGCCCGGGCTCGACGGTGCCGGCGTACCCCTCGGCCTCCAGGTCCAGCTGGTCGGTCAGCGCTGCGTCGGTGTCGGACCACCGGTAGTTGAGCAGCGGAGTCCCGGGGGTGGCGCCCGGCGCCGACACCGGGCGCAGGCCGGGGTGGCCCCACAGGCGCTGCGAGCGGGAGCGCTCCGGCGTCGTCCGCTCCTCGTCGCTGATCGTGTCGCGGCCGAACTCGAAGAACTGCGACTCGGAGGTGTACTGGAAGGGGATGTCCAGCCCGTCGATCCAGGCCATCGGCCGGTCGGCGGCGTTGTGGTGGGCGTGCCAGTTCCAGCCGGCCTGCGGCAGGAAGTCGCCGCGGTTCATCGGCACCGGGTCGCGGCCGACGACGGTCCACACGCCCTCGCCCTCGACGACGAAGCGGAACGCGTGCTGGGTGTGCCGGTGCTCCGGCGCGTTCTCGCCGGGCATCAGGTACTGGATCGCCGCCCACAGGGTCGGGGTGGCGTAGGGCTTGCCGCCGAGCGCGGGGTTGGCCAGGGCGATCGCCCGCCGCTCGCCGCCGCGGCCGACGGGGACCAGGTGGCCGGCCTGGTCGGCCAGCTCCAGCAGGTTCTGCCACCGCCAGACGTGCGGCACGGCGCGCGAGCGCGGGTGCACCGGCATCAGGTCGCCGATCTCGGTCCACAGCGGGACCAGCAGCTCCTGCTCGAAGCCGCGGTACAGCTGCTCGAGCTCGGGCGTGGGGGTCGGCTGGTCGGGGGCGTCGACGGCGGTCAGGGAGACCGGCGAGGCCAGTTGCTGGGTCATGCTCGAAATCCTCCTCGGCGCAGGTGTCCGCACCATCGACTGTCCGACGATTCCGTGCGGAGGGATACGCTTTTCTGCTGTGAGGAATCGTCCGGCGTACGCGATCTCGTCGGTGGACTCGGCCCTGCTGCTCGCGACCCTCCTGCACCAGGAGGGGCCGATGCGGGTGACCGATGCCGCCGAGCGGCTGGGCGTCTCGGTGTCCACCGCCCACCGGCTGCTCGGGATGCTGGTCTACCGCGACTTCGCCGAGCAGCTCCCGGACCGGCGCTACGGGCCCGGGCGGCTGCTGCAGGGTGGTGCGCCGCCGCAGGCCGCCGTCCCGCGGCTGCGCGAGGCGGCGCTGCCGTACATGCGGCGGCTGGTCGACGAGCTGGGGGAGACGGTCAACCTCACGGTGCTGGCCGGCTCGGAGGTCCGGTTCGTCGCCACGGTCGAGTGCGCTCGCGTCCTGCGCGTCGGTGACCGCACCGGCCGGGCGCTGCCCGCGCACCTGAGCTCCGGAGGCAAGGCGGTGCTGGCCGGGCTGCCGCGCCCGGAGCTGGCGGCGGTGCTCGGCGCGCTGGACGAGGCGACGGCGAGCCGGCTCGAGCGGGAGCTCCGGAGCGTCCGCCGGCGGGGTGTCGCCGTGAACGACGAGGAGACCGAGAGCGGTCTGACCGCGGTGGGCGTCGCACTGGGCGCCGGCGCACCGCCGGCCGCGATCTCGCTGGCCATGCCCAGCGTGCGGTTCTCCCGCGACCGGCTGCCGGCCTGGACCGCCGCGCTGCAGTCCGCGGCGGAGGCGATCTCGCGGGACCTCGCGGCCGCCTGACGCAGCCAGCGTCGACCGGGACCTGCGTCCCTGGACGTCCGGCGACGGACGGAGCCACCTCGGCGAGGTGGACCTTCGTCGCGCCGCCCCGTGGGCCCGCGCCGCGGGTGTCACGGGGATGGCCGCCAACGTCCTGCTCGTGGCGTTCTACGCGGTCGAGGAAGGACGGCGCCGGCCGCTGCCCGTGTCGCTGGGGTCGGCGAACGACGTCGTCGGCTCGGTCGGCACCGCGCTGATGGTTCCGGTGGTGCTGGCCGTCAGCCCGGGCCGGTGGACCCGCCGGTTGGGGCTGACCTCGACCGGCGTGCTCACCCTCGCCGGACCGGCGCTGGTGGCCGGTCTGGTGCCCCTCAGGGTGCAGATGCCGATCGCGATCGGCGCGTTCGAGGGCCTGGCCGCCTGGATCCTGCAGAGCAGCCGGGGCCGGCGCTCAACCCTGCCGGACGACGTGACCCGGCTCGGCGTCCTGTGCAGCGGGGGAGTGCTCGCCGGCGGTGCCGTGGCGGGCGCCGGGCTGCTGCTGCCGGAGAAATCGCTCGCTCGGTGGGTCGCCTTCGTCGTCGGCGGGGCGCCGGGCGTCCTCGGCGGGCTCGCCGTGCCGGTGTGGTTCCTGTGCCTGGGCCGGGCGCTCACCGCCACGGATCAGGGCAACGTCAGGGCTTGACGGCGAGCACCGGCCGATCGGCGTCGAGCAGGATGCGCTGCGCCGTCCTGCCCATGAGCAGCTTGCCCACCGGGGAACGCCGGCGCAGGCCGATGACGATCACCGAGGCGTCGACCGCGCCGGCGATACGCAGCAATCGTGCCGGTCAGCCGCATCCCGCCATTCGTCGAACGCACCGACCGGGCGCTGCGGGAGGCGGTCCCCGGCATCCGGATCGTGACCTACGGCCACATCGGCGACGGCAACCTGCACTACAACCTCAGCAAGCCCGTCGGCAGCGATGACGAGGAGTTCCGGGCGCGAGCCGACGCCCTCGCCCGGGTCGTCTACGACGCCACGTGCGCGTTCGACGGCAGCATCAGCGCCGAGCACGGGGTCGGGCAGGCCAAGCGGGCGGTCCTGGCCGGCTACAAGGACCGGCTCGAGCTCGAGCTGATGCAGGGCATCAAGCAGGCGCTGGACCCGTCCGGGCTGATGAACCCGGGAAAGGTGCTGCCGGCCGACGCGGCGCCCGCTACCCGGACGGGCTGATGCGCCCCGGCGTGGTCTCCGGGGCCGATCGGCGCAGTCCGCGCGCGGGCCTCAGGACGACGCAACGGCCGACGACGGCCATGCCCTGCGGGGTGGGCTCCGTCGTGGTCACGGTCGGGCTCACCGAGATCGCCGCGGGATCGGCGGCGAGCCGCGTCTCGACCAGCTGCATCACCGCGTCTCGCACCCTGGCCACGATGCTGACCTCGGCTGCGGCGTCGGGCAGCGAGTTGACCCACTTCTCGAGAACAGCCTCGTAGGACTCGTGGAGGAAGACGGGCGCCGGGTCCTGCGGCTCCATCGTCCGCCAGCACTCCTCGGGCAGGAGCCCGTAGCTCCCGGTCGGTCCTGGGAAGCCGGCCGCGGCGCGCGGCTCGATGGCGCGGCGATCGAGGAGGCTCCGGTCGGCTTCTGCCTCGATTGCCCGCACGCCGCGGGGCGGCTCGACCCAGAGCAGCCGGATGGTCCCCACTCTCGGCTCCTTCTCTCGGACCCTGCCCCCCCAAATTGGGGGTATGCGGGACTGTAGCCACTGGCGCACCGCACCGGCCTGACCGCAAGGTGCTCGGCTTGCGACCTGGGGAGCGCCGCGCTCACGTCCCGACGGCGGCGAGGAGATCGAGGAGGTCCAGGGCGGTCTCCCGCATCCGGCCGGTGTCGTCGCAGGCCGGGTCGAACGCAGCGAGGGTCGCTGCGACGACGGGCATCCGGTCGGCGGCCTGCCGCACGATCCGCTGCACGTCGTCGGCCAGGAGCCCGTCGGCGGCGGCGAACTGGTTGGCCGGTGCGACGGCGTCGGGGTAGTGGACGTCGAGGTCCACGTGCACGTGCACGGCGTCGACCCGGCCGGCCAGGTCGTCCAGCGCCGCGGCCACGGCGCCGTCGTCCCGGGCCCGTGCCGGCGGCAGCCACCCGACCCCGGACTCCTCCAGCGCGGTCCGCTCCGCGGCGTCCAGGTCGCGCGCGCCCACGAGCAGGACCCGGTCCTCGGGCAGCGGCGTGAAGGAGCCGACCGTGCCCGTCATGGCCCGCCAGCAGCGGCCGACCACCATGGCGAGGGCCTGGCCGTCGAGGAAACCCGACTCGGTCAGCTCGGGGGTGTTGAAGTCCCCGTGGGCGTCGAGCCAGATCAGGCCCAGCCGCCGGCCCGGCCGCGACAGGCCGGCCAGCACGGCGACGGTGGCGTTGCAGTTGCCCGCCAGCAGCAGCGGCAGCCGGCCGGTGCGGTGGGCCTCGTCGGTCGCGTCGGCCACGGCCCGCTGCAGCTCGAAGGCGGTCTGCACCTCCGCGTGCCAGGCGGACGCCGGCTCGAGCACCTGCTCGGAGACGTCGTGCCCGCGCTCGCGCAGCCGTCCCGCGGCGCCGCCCCGCTCGAGTGCGAGCGGGCCGGCGCCCATGCGGGCGTCGTAGACCGCCGAGTCGTAGGGCACGTAGAGCAGGCGCACCGGCGGGGCATCGGCCACGGGCGTCAACCTGCCAGACGGCGCGATCCGCCGTCCGAGATGTCGGTCCGCACAGTCCGTGTCAAGGTGATGCACAGGTTTCCGGTGGCCGCCCGCGGCCCGGGAACCCATCGACGGACCATGCCGCGGCCGGGTGGAGGGGGAACTCCCCGGCCGGGGCACCGGGTCGGGTTCCGAGCGCAGGCTCCCCGTCCCGGCCATGCCCTTCGCCGACTCGGGTCGTGGCCGTCGTCGGCCGGGGTGGCACCGTGGAGCCTGCCCGCCAGAGCGTCGCGGGTGTCCGGGCCCTGACCGCGTGCGGCCGGCGCCTCCAGGAAAGGACGGCTGAACCACCTCATGTCTGCCCGCACGCGCTCCGGCGCCCCGCCGTCGGGAGCCGGCGCGTGACGCCGTGGCTGCTGCTCGGCGTGGGAGTCCTGCTCATCGCCGGCAACGCGCTGTTCGTCGCCGCGGAGACCGCGCTGGTCACCGTCGAGCGCACCGAGGTCGACGCGGCCGCCTCGGCCGGTGATCCCCGCGCCCGCCGGCTGCGCGGCGCGTTGGGGCGGCTGTCGACGCAGCTGTCGGCCGCGCAACTGGGCATCACCGTCACCTCGCTGGCCGTCGGCCTGGTCGCCGAGCCGTCGATCGCGACCCTGCTGCACGGGCCGCTGACCGCGCTCGGCCTGCCCGAGGGCGCGGTGGAGCCGGTCGCGGTCGCGGTCGGGCTGCTGCTGGCCTCGGTGGTGCAGATGGTGCTCGGCGAGCTGGTGCCCAAGAACCTGGCGCTGGCTCGCCCGTTCGCCACCGCGACCGCGGTGCTGCCGGTGCAGCTGGGCTTCGCCGCGGCGTCCCGGCCACTGGTGGCCGTGCTCAACGGAACGGCCAACCGGCTGCTGCGCACCGTGGGCGTGGAGCCGACCGAGGAGCTGCGCAGCGCCCGGACGCCGGACGAGCTGTCGCTGGTCCTGCGCCAGTCCGCCGACCGCGGCGCCCTGGCCACCGCGACCGCGCAGCTGCTGGTCCGCTCCCTGACCTTCGGCGACAAGCGTGCCTCCGACGTGATGACCCCGCGGGTGCAGGTCCGCTTCGTCCGCGCCGCCGACCCGGTCGCCGCCGTCCTCGACGCCGCCCGCGCCTCCGGTCACTCCCGCTTCCCGGTCATCGGCGACGACCCCGACGACGTCGTCGGCCTGGTGCACGTCAAGCACGCCGTCGCGGTGCCACTCGGGCGCCGGAGTGCCACGCGGGTGCGGGAGGTGATGGTGCCGCCGGTGCAGGTGCCCACCTCGATCGAGCTCGACCCGCTGCTGGACCTGCTGCGCGAGCGCGGCCTGCAGATGGCGGTCGTGGTCGACGAGTTCGGCGGCACCGCCGGTGTGGTCACCTTCGAGGACATCGTCGAGGAACTGGTCGGCGAGGTCGCCGACGAGTCCGACCGGCCGGCCGCGGCGCCGGCGCGCCGCCGCCGGGACGGCTCCTGGCTGCTGTCCGGGCTGCTGCGCCCCGACGAGGTCACCTCGCTCACCGAGGTCTACGTGCCCGAGGGGCCCTACGAGACCCTCGGCGGGCTGGTGCAGACCTCCCTCGGCCGCATCCCCCGGGTGGCCGACGTCGTCGAGCTGCCCCGGGGCGCGTCGCTGCGGGTGCAGCGGATGGACGGCCTGCGGGTCGACCGGGTGGTGCTGGTGCCCCCGCCCGCCCGGCCGGCCGCGGAGGACGCGCGATGAGCACGCCGGTGGCGCTGCTGCTGGCCGCGCTGCTGATCGCCGGCAACGGGTTCTTCGTCGGCGTCGAGTTCGCCCTGCTCGCCGCGCGGCAGACCAAGCTCGCCGGCCTCGCCGAGACCTCGCGCCGCGCCCGGTCGGCGCTGCGCGCGGCCCAGCAGCTGCCGCTGATGATCTCCGGCTGCCAGTTCGGCATCACCATCTGCTCCCTCGGCCTCGGCGCGGTCGCCGAGCCCGCGGTCGCCGCCCTGCTCGAGCCGGTCTTCGCGGCCGTGCACCTGCCCGAGGCGGTGCTGCACCCGCTCGCGTTCGCCCTCGCGCTGCTGGCCACCAGCGTGCTGCACATGCTGCTCGGCGAGATGGTGCCCAAGAACATCGCGCTCGCCGGCCCGGAGCGCGCGGCCATGCTGCTCGCCCCGCCGCTGCTGGGGTTCATCCGGATCTTCCGCCCGGCGATCGTCGCGCTCACCGCGGCCGCCACCGCGGTGCTGGGGCTGTTCGGCGTCGCGCCGGTCGACGAGGGCGGGCACGTCTACACCGCCGACCAGGTCGCCGGGCTGGTCGACGAGGCGCGCCGGGAGGGTCTGCTCGGCCGGGAGGAGCACGAGCACGTCGTCGACGCGCTCGCCTTCGGGGAGCGCACCGCCCGCGCCGTCCTGCTGCCGCGCGAGCGGCTGGTCACCGTGCCCGAGACGGTCACGGCCGGGCAGGTCGAGCAGCGCGTGGCCGAGACCGGGTTCTCCCGCTTCCCGGTCGCCGCCGGCGACGGGCGGCTGGTCGGCTACGTGCACCTGGCCGACGTGCTGCACGTGCCGCTCGCGCGCCGGAACCGGCCGCTGCCCGCCGGAGCGGTCCGCCCGCTGCCCACCGTGGCGGCCGGGATCCCGCTGCACGAGGCGCTGTCGCTGTTGCAGCGCACCGGCGCCCACCTCGCCGAGGTCGTCGACGGCGGCCGCCCGCTGGGGGTGGTCGCCCTCGAGGACGTCCTCGAGGAGCTGGTCGGGGAGGTCCGCGACGCCACTCGCCGCAGCGGCCGCCGCTGACCCGTGCCCGCGGTGGGCAGACCACGACGCGAGAAAGCCCCGGCCGGGAATCGGCCGGGGCTTCTCAGGTGGCGCGGGTCAGGGCGTCGGCGCCGCGCCCTGCGTGGGAGCCGAGCTCGTGCCTGCGGAGCGGGTCGGCGACGCCGCGGAGCTCGAGGCGGACGACCCGGACGACGACGTCGTGGCCGACGGGGACGCCGACTCGGTGTCGTCCTCGTCGGTCGAGGTCGTCTCCGTCGGCTCGGCCGGCGAGCTGTCGGCGGTGGAGGTCGCGGGGGCCGTCGTGGTGGGGGTGGACGGCGTCGACGGCGTGGTGTCCGAGGACGACGAGGCGTTGGTCAGCTCACCGAGCGTCGTCGTCCCCGTGGACGACGAGCCGCCCACGAGCGCCGACACCGGCTGCTGACCGATGAGCTCGATGCCCGTGACGATGCCCATGGCCACCACGAAGACGCCCACCGCGTAGGCGGCGACCCGGCCCCAGCGCGGCTCGAAGCGCTTCGCCGGCGCCCGCCGCGGGTCGAGACGGGCCGGCAGGACCTGCGTGGCCGGCTCGGCCGGGGCCGTCGCCGGCTCGGTGGCCGCGGCCTGCTCCCGGGTGAGCACCCGGCGCAGCCGCTCGTTGGTCTTCTTCAGCGAGGTGGTGTACAGCGAGGCGCCGACCGTGCTGATGACGCTGGCCAGCGCGGCGCCGATGAGGGTGCCGGCGACGCCGAAGAAGGAGAGCAGCACCGCGGAGGACACCGCGGCGAGCGCGCCGGAGGCGATCTGGACGGCGGACAGGCCGGCCTTCGGCTTCTCGGTCTCGTCGGTCTTCGGGGCGATCTGGGTGCGCGGGGAAGTCATGAGCTCCGGGGGAGGGGACGGCTTGTGCAGGGAGGAGGCGCCCGGCCGGCGGCGGCGCACAGCGGGCTGCCCGTCCAGGCTACGGGTTCAGCCGCCCCGGCGTCGGCTCCGTTCCCACGCTCAACACGGTGCTGACCTGCGCGAACGCCTCAGTGTGATTCGCCGCACGTCACGCGCCGACCGACACCTCCTCGGCCTGGATCGCGGCGTTCCACTCCCGCTTGGTCGCCTGCCAGCGGTCCTCGGTGTCGCCGCGCCGCCAGTAGCCGGAGATCGAGGTGAACTCCGGCGCGAGCCCGCGCCCGGTCCGCAGGTGCCGGCGCAGCTCCCGGACGGCGCCGGCCTCCCCGTGCACGAACAGGTGCCCGGTGCCCTCCGGCAGAACGGCGGCCCGCACCGCCGTCACGAGCGCCTCCCCGGGCGCGCCCGCGCCGCGGTGCACCCAGACGAGCTCGACGCCGTCCCCGGTGGCCAGGTCCTGCTCCTCGGTGGCGTCGGCGACCTCCGCGAACACCAGCGCTCGCGCCCCGGCCGGCAGCCGCTCGAGCGCCGCGCCGATGGCGGGCAGCGCCGACTCGTCGCCGGCGAGCAGGTGCCAGTCCGCGTCCGGGGAGGGGGTGTACGCGCCGCCGGGGCCGAGCAGCTGGATCCGGTCGCCCGGCCGCGCGGCGGCGGCCCACGGGCCGGCGAGCCCCTCGTCGCCGTGGTGCACGAAGTCGATGGTCAGCTCGCTGGCGTCGGCGTCCCACGCCCGGACGGTGTAGGTGCGGGTGACCGGCCACTGCTCGGGCGGCAGCTCGGCCCGCACCTGCTCGACGTCGTAGGGCACGGCGTACGTCGCGCCGGGCGGTGGGAACAGCAGCTTCACGTAGTGGTCGGTGAAGGACCCGGCGGGGAAGCCGGCCAGCCCCTCGCCGCCGAGCACCACGCGGATCATGTGCGGCGTCACGCGGGAGGTGCGCAGCACCTCGGCCACCCGCGGCGTCCGCGGCCGTCGCTCGGCCATCAGGAGACCGCCTCCTCGATGTCGTCCATGACCTGCTCGGCCGCGATCGGGCCGGACGCGCTGCTCCACACGCCGCCGTCGACGACCGCGACCGTGTCCGCCTGGACCGCCTTCAGACGGGTGAAGGCCGGCTGGTCCTCCGCGGCCTCCAGGGCGGCGGCGCCGTCGGTGCCGAAGGCGGCCAGGAACAGCCGGTCGGCGTCGACTTCGGCCAGGTTCTCCAGCGACAGCGGGTCGCTGTGCGGCTTGCTGCCCAGGTCGACCGCGGCCTGCATCGGCTCCGCGCCCGCCGCGGCCAGCAGCGATCCGGGCATGTGGCCGGAGTTCATGAGCACCGGCCCGTTGACCATCCAGCGGATCACGGCGACCGTGCCGTCGAGCGCCACGGCCTCGGCCCGCTCGTCCACCGCGTCCAGCCGCTCGGACAGCTCGTCGTCGGCGCCGAGGGCCTCGGCGTAGGTGTGCAGCGGCGCCTCCCACTCGCCCCGGGCCGCTGTCTCGGGGACGACGGTCGGCGCGATCGCCGACAGCGCGTCGTACTGCTCCTGCTCGAGGCCGGCCGCGGCCAGGATCAGGTCGGGCCTGGCCTCGAGGATCGCCTCCAGGTTCGGCTCGGCCACGCTGGCCACGACCGGGATCGCGGCGGCGTCGTCGCCGAGGTAGGCCGGCGGCGCGTCCCCGCCGCGGCTGGCGGTCGTGCCTACCGGGGTGACGCCCACGGCCAGGGCCACGTCGAGCGCCGACTCGGCCAGCGTGATCACCCGCTCGGGCTCCGCGGGCACCGCGAGGTCGCCGTAGGCGGTGCGCACGGTCGTGTCCGCGGCGGCCGGGCTCGCCGAGGAGGACGACGCGGCCTCGGCCCCGCCGCCGCACGCGGTGAGGGCCAGCGCGGAGGCGGCGGCGACGGGGAGCAGAGCCCGGCGCCGGAGCGCCGCGGGCGGGTGGGTCACGAACTTCCTCCTGCTATCGGACGGCGCCGTCCCTCGGCACCGGGGCGTAGGTTAGCCTCACCTAAGTCGGGTGGGTCAAGGGGAGGGTGCCGTGAGCCGGGTGCTGGTGCGCGGGCTGGTGCCTGCCGCGATCGCCCTGGCGCTGGCCGTGTTGGCCGGCCTCGCCCTCGGCGCGGGGGAGGTCGGGCCGGGCCGCGCGCTGGCCGTCCTCGCCGGCGGCGGGGACGACGACGCGCGCTTCGCGGTCCTCGAACTCCGGGTGCCGCGGACCCTCGTGGCCGTCGCCGTGGGTCTCGCGCTGGGCATCGCCGGCGCCGTCCTGCAGGCCGCCGCGCGCAACCCGCTGGCCGAGCCGGGGCTGCTCGGGGTCAGCGCCGGCGCCTCGTTCGCCGTCGTCCTGGTGATCGCGCTCGGGGCGAGCGCGGCGACGCTCGGGCCGGGGGTGGCCGTGCTCGGCGCCGCCGCGGGCTGCCTGCTCGCGGCCGGGGCGGCCCGGCTGCGCGGCACCGGCGACGACCCGATCCGCCTGGTGCTCGCGGGTGCCGCGCTGTCGAGCCTGCTGCACGCCGCGACCTCGGTGCTCCTGCTGCTCGACCAGCGGACCGCCGACGAGGTGCGCTTCTGGACCGTCGGCTCCGTCGCCGGGCGCGACCTCGGCACGCTCGCCCAGGTCGGGCCGGTGCTGGCCGCCGGCCTGCTGGTGGCGCTGGCCGTGGCCCGCCCCCTCTCGGCGCTCTCGCTGGGGGACGACGCCGCGCGGGGGCTGGGCCACTCGCCGGCCCGGGCGCGGGTCCTGGCGCTCGCCGCCGTGGCGCTGCTCGTGGGCGGATCCGTCGCCGCGGCGGGCCCGATCGCCTTCGTCGGCCTGGTCGTCCCCTTCCTCGCCCGGGCGCTGGTCGGCCCGGACCTGCGGCGGGTGCTCGCCGTCTGCGTGCTGCTCGGCCCGGCGGTGCTGCTCGTGGCCGACGTCGCCTCGCGGCTGCTGGTCCGGCCCTACGAGATGCCGCTCGGCGTCGTGACCGCGCTGCTCGGCGCCCCGGTGCTGGTGGCCGTCGTCCGCTCGCGCCGGCTGCCCGCGCTGTGAGCGCCTCCGCCGTCGCCGCGCCGCCCGGGACGTGGCGTCTGGCCGCGCTCGGCCGCTCGGTGCTGCTCGACCGCCGCGCCGCCGTGTCCGCGTCGGTGCTGGCCGTGCTGGTGGTCGGCGCCGTGGCCGTGAGCCTCGCCGTCGGCACGGCGTCGGTGCCGCCGGTCCGGACGCTGCCGGCCGTGTTCGGCGTCGGGGAGGCCCGCGACGTCCTGCTCGTGCAGCAGCTGCGGCTGCCGCGGATCGCGGGCGGTCTGGCGGTCGGCGCCGCGCTCGGCACCGCCGGCGTGCTGCTGCAGACGCTGGCGCGCAACCGGCTGGCCACGCCGGACACGGTCGGGCTCGACGACGGCGCAACCGCGTTCGCCGTGGCCAGTGTCGTCGCCGTCCCCACGACGCTGGCGCCGTCGTCCTTCGCGCTGGTGGGCGCCGCGACGGCCGCGGCGCTGGCGATCGGGCTGGCCGGCGGGGCGGGCTCGCGCGGCTACCGCTTCCTCGTCGTCGGGCTCGGGGTGGGGGCCGCGCTCGGCGCGCTGACCCAGCTGATGCTGGCCCGCGCCGCGATCGACGACGCCAACCGGGCGTTCCCGTGGACCGTCGGCAGCCTCAACAGCCGGTCGCCGACCGCGGTCGCGGTGCTCGCCGCCGGCCTGGCCGTGGTGCTGCCGGTGGCCGTGCTGCTCGGCCGGCAGCTGCGGCTGCTGCGCCTGGCCGACGCCGTGGTGATCGGCCTGGGCGCTCGGGTGCGGCGGATCCGCCTGGCCGTCGTCGCCACCGCGGTGGTCGCCACCGGCCTGTCCGTGGCCGTCGCCGGCCCGCTCGGGCTGGTGGCCCTGCTCGCGCCCGAGATCGCCCGGAAGGCCGCGGGGCCGCGCGCCGTCCCCGTGGTCGGTGCCGCGCTGGCCGGCGCGCTGGTCCTCGTCCTCGCCGATCTGCTCGGCCGGACGCTGGCCGCGCCGGTCGAACTGCCCGTCGGCATCGTCACCGCCGTGGTCGGCGGGCCCTACCTGCTCTGGCTGCTGCTCACCACCCGCACTCGGAGGCTGCCGTGACGCTCACGGAGACCCGCACCGGCGCCGCCGGCCTCGGCACCGCCGCGCTCGACGTCGGCTACGGCGGTGCGCCGGTCGTCCGCGCGCTGGACCTGGCGCTGCCGCCGGGCCGGGTGACGGCGATCGTCGGCCCCAACGGCTGCGGCAAGTCGACGCTGCTCGGCGCCCTGGCCCGGGTGCACGCGCCGCAGGCCGGGGCGGTGCTGCTCGACGGCCGCGACCTGGCCCGGCTGCGCCCGCGGGAGGCGGCCCGGCGGATCGGGCTGCTGCCGCAGACCGCCGAGGCGCCGGACGGGCTGACCGTGCGGGACCTGGTCCGCTACGGCCGGCATCCGCACCAGGGCCTGCTGCGGCAGTGGTCGCCGGACGACGCCGCCGCCGTGGACCGCGCGCTGGCCGCGGCCGACCTGCACGGGCTGGCCGACCGGCCGCTGGACACCCTCTCCGGCGGGCAGCGCCAGCGCGCCTGGATCGCGATGGTCGTCGCCCAGGAGACGGCGGTGGTCCTGCTCGACGAGCCGACGTCGGCGCTCGACCTCGGCCACCAGCTCGAGGTGCTGGAGCTGGTGCACGACCTCGCGGCGTCCGGGCGCACCGTCGTCCTCGTGCTGCACGACCTGTCGACGGCGTGCCGGCACGCCGACCACCTCGTCGCGATGTGCGGCGGGACGGTGATGGCCGAGGGGGCGCCGGCCGACGTCGTGACGCCGGAGCTGGTCCTCGACCTGTACGGCGTCGAGTCCGTCGTCCTGGCCGATCCGGTCACCGGAACCCCCGTCGTCTGCCCCGTGCGCCGCGTGCGCGGGTGAGGTCGTTGACCCGCCGGACCCCGGGTCGCAGAGTGATCACGTGAGGCGAGCCCTGGCGGTCATGGCCGGCGTGGCGCTGGCCGTCCTGGCCGTGGAGGTCACCGCCGACCCCCAGCCGGTCGCGGCCATCGCGGTCGCCGCGGTCTACACGCTGATCGCCGTACTCGGGTTCGGCTGGGTCGACCGTCAGCCGGCGCGGCGGAGACGGCGGCTGGCGGTCGGGTACGTGCTGCTCGAGCTCGCGGTCGGCTACGCGGTCTTCGGCCTCGGTGGGGCCGGCGTGGGCGCGACTCTCCTGCTGCTGGTGCTGGTCAGCCAGGGCTACCTGCTGCTGCCCCTGCCCGCCGCCGTGGCGCTCACGGCCGTGGTGCCGCTGGTGCACCTCGGTATGGGCTGGGGCGACTTCGTCCGCAACGGCTTCGGCATGCTCGGTGCGGCCGTGTTCACCGCGGTGGTCACCGTGCTGCTGCTGCGCGAGCAGCGGTCCCGTGAAGAGCTGGCCGCGGCCCACGAGCAGCTGCGCGCGTACGCCGCCCAGGCCGAGGAGCTGGCGACCACCCAGGAGCGCAACCGGGTCGCCCGCGACATCCACGACGGCCTCGGCCACCACCTCACCGTCGTCCAGATGCAGGTCCAGGCCGCCCGCGCCGTGCTGGCCGCCGACCCGGCCCGCGCCGACGCCGTCCTGGCCAAGGCGCAGGACTCCGCGACGGAGGCGCTCGCCGAGGTCCGGCGGTCGGTGGGCGCGTTGCGGGCCGAGCGCACCCGGCCGCCGCTGCGGACGGCGCTGGAGGCGCTCGCCGCGGAGGCGTCCGCTGCCGGCGTCCCGACCCGGCTGGACGTCGAGGGCGAGGTGCGGCAGCTGCCGGCCGAGGCCGAGGAGTCGCTGTTCCGCGCCGCGCAGGAGGCGCTCACCAACGTGCGCAAGCACGCCGACGCGGCCTCCGCCCGGGTGGTCCTCGACTTCCGCGGGCCGGCCACGGTGCGGCTGGAGGTCTGCGACGACGGCCGCGGCCTGCCGGGCAAGGACGCGTCCGGCTTCGGTCTCGTCGGCATCCGCGAGCGGGCGGCCCGGCTCGGTGGCCGGCTCGACGTCACGTCCACGCCCGGCGCCGGGACGACGCTGCTGGTGGAGGTCCCCGGGTGACGCCGGTGCGGGTGCTGCTCGCCGACGACCAGGCGTTGTTCCGCGAGGCGCTGACCACCCTGCTCGAGGCGCGGCCCGAGGTCGAGGTCGTGGGCGAGGCCGGGAACGGCGCCGAGGCGCTGGACCGCGCGGCGGTGCTGGAGCCGGACGTCGTCCTCATGGACCTGCACATGCCGGTGCTCGACGGCATCGCCGCCACGCGCCGGCTGCGCGTGGAGCAGCCCGACGTCCGGGTGCTCGCCCTGACCACCTTCGACGACGACGAGGACGTGTTCGCGGCGCTGCGGGCCGGCGCGGTCGGCTACCTGCTCAAGGACGTGTCGTCCGACCGGCTGGTCGAGGCGCTGCTCGCCGCCCGGCGCGGCGAGTCGGTGCTGCAGCCGTCGGTGGCGGCCAAGGTCGTCGCCCAGTTCGCCCGGCTCTCCGACGACCCGCGACCGCGGCCGCAGCCGCTGGTCGTGCCGCTCTCGGACCGCGAGCTGGACGTCGTCCGGCTGCTCGCCGGCGGCCGCAGCAACCGGGAGATCGCGCAGGCGCTGTTCCTCGCCGAGGGCACGGTGAAGAACCACGTCACCAACGTGCTGGCCAAGCTCGGCGCCCGGGACCGTACCCAGGCCGCGCTGCGCGCCCGCGCCCTCGACCTGCTCTGACAGCCGGGTCACGCCCGGTCGTGACCCCCGGTCATGACCTCCGGCACGTCTGCGGGACGCCGTCCGCCGCCAGCCTTGCGGCCATGACGACCGAGATCCTGCACACGGAGCACAGCGCGCACACCCGCAGCCGCGGCCGGGTGGTCTGGCACTTCGTCCGCCACTACCTCGAGATGGTCGTGGCCATGCTCGTCGGCATGATGGCGCTCGGGCCGGTCTGGAGCCTGGTCTGGCCCGGCTGGACCGACGTCTTCGAGGTCCACGTCCTGCTGATGGCCACGAACATGGCGATCGGCATGGCCGCCTGGATGGCCTTCCGCAAGCACTCCCGCGTCGCGATCGCCGAGATGGCCGCCGCGATGTACGTGCCGTTCCTCGTCCTGCTCGTGCCGTACTGGGCCGGCGCCGTCTCGGCCGACCTGGTGTTCACCGCCGGTCACCTGCTGATGCTCCCGGCGATGGCCGCGCCGATGCTGCTGTGGCGGCGGCACGAGTACCTGCACTGAGTGCCGCTGACCCGGTGCGTCGGCTCAGTCGAGGGCGAGCGCGGCGGCGCCGGCGAGCACGGCGGGGGCGTGTTCGACGTCCCCGCTGACGTGCGCGCCCAGCGCGTCCGGTCCGATCCGGTCGGCCACCAGCCGGCAGAAGCCGACGGCGTCGGCGACGATCGCCACCTCCGGGACCTCGCCGTCCGCCCGGGCGCCGAGGGGGATGTCCCACGTGCCGCCGCCGGCGCCGGTGAGCACGAGGTGCACGTCGAGCGCCGGCAGGTCGTCTGCCACCCGCGCCACCCCGAAGGGCAGCATGCCGACGGCGAGGTCGGTCATCAGCCGCAGCGTCGACGGGTCCGGCACGGAGGCGGGCAGGCCGGCCGCGGTCCGGATGTCGTTCTCGTGCGTCCACAGCTCGAACGCCCGGACGACGAGCAGCGCGCCGAGCGGCAGCCGCAGCCCGTGCACGGCGACGACCCCGTCGAGGCGGCGGCCGCGCACCTGCGCCACCGTGCGCTCCGCGGCGGCGCGCCAGGTCCGGCGGGTCTCCTCCGGGAGCCGCCCCGCCTGCTCCTCGGCCACCGGCTGGGTCGACGCGATGTGGTCGACGCGGGCCACGTCCGGATCTCCGGCGAGCGCGCGCTGCACGTCCTCCTCGACCCCCACCAGGTGCCCGACCAGTCCCTGGACGTCGAGGTCGCGCAGCACGGGGAGCCGCCAGTGCGCGTCCTCGAGCGCCGCGAGCAGGCCGGCGAAGGCGTCCGCGGCCCGGCTGAACGCCTCGACGGGGGAGATGTCCGGGGTCTCGGGGAGGGCGCGGCCGGCCGCGCGGGCCTCGCGCGCGGCCGTCAGCACGCGTTCGCGCAGCCCCGCGGGCAGCGACGCACCGGTGATCACGACGGCTCCAGGAGTTGGCGGTCGAGCAGGTGCTCGAGCTTGGCGAGGGCGAGGCGCAAGCGCGATTTCGCCGTCCCCTCCGGGATCCCGATCCGCTGGGCGACGTCGCGGTAGCTCAGCCCGTCGAAGTACGCGAGCTCCACGACCCGCCGCTGGTCCGGTGGCAGGGAGCGCACCGCGGCGCGCACGGCCGCGGCGGTGTCGGCATCGGCGACCTGCTCCCCGGGCGTCGCCTGACGTGGCTCGGGCACCAGCCGCTGGTGCCGCTCCTCCCGGCCGGCGCGGCGCAGCTCGCTGCGGACGACGTCCAGCGCGCGGTGCCGCGCGCAGAGGGTCAGGTAGGTGCGCAGGCTGCCCAGCGTCGGGTCGTAGCGCTGCGGGTGGCACCACAGGTCGACGAAGACGTCCTGCACCACGTCCTGCGCCGCCGCCGAGCTGCCGAGGATCTGCAGCGCGGTCGCATGGACGGCCGCCCCGAGCTGGTCGAACACCTCCGCGAGGGCGCGGTCGTCACCGGCGGCGAGCCGAGCGGCGAGCAGGGAGCCGGAGGACTCCACGGCGCGGACCGTACCGCTGCGCCACCCCGGACGACAGCCGTTCGGCCGCACGCGGTGGTGCCGTCGGACGGCCGTCGGGTCGACGGCCAGGGGCGCCTGCACGTCCTCGATGCGTCACCGGAGCCGCCACCGGATCACCGCGTTCTCGGTGATCCGGCCGGTTCGGCCGTGGCGCACTGCTGCACGTCGACGGGGGTCCATCGGAGGAGGTTCGACATGACGGTCATCGCCGAGGTCGTGCTGCGCGGCATCACGCCGGAGCAGTACGACGCCGTTCGCGAGCGCACCGGGTGGCTGCAGCGGCCGCCGGACGGCGGGCACGCGCACCTGACCTGGTGGGAAGGGCCGGACTGCCACAACGCCGACGCCTGGGAGAGCGAGGCGGCCTTCGGCGCGTTCGGCGAGCAGCGGCTCGGCCCGGCGATGGCCTCGCTCGGACTGGACGTGCAGCCGGAGGTGACCTTCCACCCGGCGCACGAGGTGTTCACGCCGCGGGCCGGCGTCGTCGCCGCCACGGAGACGCCCGACGTCGCCACGTCCGGGAACGCGGACATCGCCCGGAGCGGTTACGCGGCCTTCGCCGCCGGCGACATCCCCGGGGTGCTCGGCCTGTTCGCCGACGACCTCGTGTGGTCCACGCCGGAGAGCATCCGGTTCGGCGGCGTCTACCGCGGGCCACAGGGGGCGGGGGAGTTCTTCAGCAAGCTGCCGCAGAACTTCGCCGAGCTGCACGTGGAGCCCGAGAGCTACCTCGAGGCCGGCGACACCGTGGTCGTCCAGGGCCGGCACCGCGGCCGGACCGTCGCCGGCAACTCCTTCGACGGCGTCCCGTGGGTGCACATCTGGACCCTCCGCGGCGGCCGGGTGACGTCGTTCACCGAGGTGATGGACACCGCCCCGATCGCGCTGGCTCTCGGCGAGGCCGTCCCGGCCCGCAGCCCGGCCGCCGTCTGACGACGGGGGACCGCGGCGGGGTCGAACAGGAAAGTCCCCGCCGCGGTCGTCAGGCCGACCCTCGGTCGCCCGCCGGGGCCTGCCGCTCGAGACCGGCGACGAGGAAGTCCACGAGCAGGTCCAGGTCGACCGCCGAACGCGAGCCGGAGCGCAGCCGCTCGAGCATGAGCCCGCGCAGCACCCAGCTCAGCGTCTGCAGCGCCGACGGCGGGGCCTCGCCCCCGGCGGCCCGGCTGAGCACGGTGCCGAGCGCCTGGGCGAGCGGAAGGTCCAGCGCCTGCGCGGTCGCGGCCTTGAGCGGGGCGTGCCACTCCGCGTCGCTGAGCACCGCGGCCACCGCCATCTCGTCGGCGGTGCGGGGACTGCGCCACGGGTTGAGCAGCGCGCGCAGGTCGCCGCGGAGCGAGCCGGTCGACGGCGGCGTGCCGAAGAGCTCGACGCCGGAGATCGCGGTGGCCACGAGGTCCTCGATGTCGGGATCCTCGCCCAGCGCGGCCGCGGCCGCGCCGGCCCGCAGCGCGATGGTCTCGCGGGTCACGCCCGCGTAGCCGTGGTCGACCAGCGCCTCGAGGACGGCGCGCAGCACCAGCCGCGAACTCGGCGACTCCCAGCTGAGCCGGCTGTGCACGCTTCCCCCCGTCCGCGGCGTCCTTGCCGCGGTCTGCCGGTGCCGGATCGGCACCGCGTCCGGGCGCGACGGTAGGCAGCGAACACGGAAACCGGCGAGTTCCGGTGTGTGCGCGCCCTGGCCCGGGACGCGATCGGGGTGGGCGGTGAGATCGGTACGGTGCGGGGGTGACCGCGGACCGCCGCCGTCGCGGGCGCCCGCTCGACCCGTCGCTCGACGAGGCGATCCGGTCCGCCGTCCTCCGGGTGCTCTCCGAGGTGGGCTACCGCGGGCTGACCATGGACGAGGTCGCGATGGTGGCCGGGGTCAGCAAGGCGACCATCTACCGGCGCTGGCCCAGCAAGGTGGACCTGCTGGTCAGCGTCATCGACGCGGCCAGCGACGACACCCTCGTCGTCGTCGACACCGGATCGCTGCGCGACGACCTCGTGGCGCTGCTGGGCGCGCTCACCGAGATCCTCGCCGGCCCCGGCGGTGGGGCCAGCCGCGCGCTGTTGGGCGTGCTCGACGAGGAGCCGGCGCTCGCCGAGGCCTACCGCCGTGGCCCGCTCGACCGCTGGGACCGCGCCTTCGCGGCGGCCTTCGCCCGGGCGGCCGCCCGCGGTGAGGTGCCGCCGGACGCGGGAACCAGTCTGGCGGCCGAGGCCGGACCGTCCCTCGTGCTGCAGCGCTGGCTGCTGCGCGGCCGCGAGATCGGTCCCGACCTGCCGGCGGCCGTCGTCGACGAGGTGATGATGCCGTTGCTCGGACGGGATCCTGCCTGACGTTTGGCTGATGCCAACAGTGCCCATGCCCCTGGGGTGGACGTCGAGCTGAGCACAGGGGCGGCGGTGGCCGTCGCCCTCCTCGTCGCGGTCGTGCTGGCGGGCCTGCATCTCGCCGCGCCGCGGATCCGCGGACTGCCGTTCGTTCCCGAGGCGGCGACCGGGTCGTTCGCGGGCGGGTTGGCGGTCGCCTACGTCTTCGTGCACCTGCTCCCCGAGCTGGCCGAGGGCAACGAGGCGGTGGGGGAGGCGCTGGCCGACGTCCTGCGTCCGACCCCGCTGATCGACCTCGGCATCTTCGCGGTGGCGCTGACCGGGTTCACCGTCTTCTACGGCCTCGAGCGGCTGGCCGACCGGGAGCGCCGCCCCCGGCTCGCCGGTGTCGGAGCCGGCTCCGGCTCCGGCGGGAGCCGCCCGGAACGGGAGAGCGCCGGGGTGTACCGCCTGCACCTCGGGTCGTTCCTGGTCTACAACGCGCTGATCACCTACACGATGGTGCTGCGGCTGCGGACCGGCTTGGCCTTCGCCCTGCTGTTCACCGTGGCCATGGGGCTGCACTTCGTCCTGACCGACCGTGGGCTGGAAGAGCGCTACCCCGACCGCTTCGGTGGCCGGGGCAGGCTCGCGCTGGCCGGCGCACTGATCGCCGGCTGGCTCCTCTCGGCGGTCCTCGCACCGTCCAGCACGCTGCTGGTCGCCCTGCTGACCGCGCTGCTGGCGGGGTCGGTGCTGCTCAACGTGTTCAAGGAGGAGATCCCGTCGGGACGGCGGTCCAGCTTCGGCTGGTTCGTCGTCGGCCTGGTCCTCTACGCCGCCCTGCTGGCCCTCGTCACCGCCGCGGGGGAGTGACTGCCGGGGCCGGCCGTCGGCCGGTCGAACTCCATCCACACGTGGCGCCGGTCCGGCCGCGAGTGCACCCGGGCCATGGCCGCCACGCGGCGCTGCTGGTCCTCGGTCGCGCGGTGCTCGACGACCGCGATCTCGGCCTCCCGCATCGCCGCCTCCGCGGCGACCTCCTCGGGCGTGGACGGCAGTTCCGGCGGCTCGACGACGTGGGGGTGCGGGTGCGCATAGGGGCTGGTCTCCGGCAGGTTGCCGCTGACCCGGCCGTAGGCACCCAGCACGAGCAGCAGGACGCCGACGCCGATCGAGAAGAGGACGTTGCTGATCCGGAAGGCCAGCACGTTGAAGCCGGTCTGCAGCAGCGCCAGGTTCACCAGTGACGAGAGCAGGAACAGCGACCCGAGGACCATCATCACGGTCGACGCGACCCGGGGGCCGCGGAGCGCGGCGCCGACGAGAACCGCGCCGACGACCACCGAGAGCACCGACAGCAGGCCGTTGGAGGACAGCCCGAGCAGGCGCTGCCCGTGGGTGGAGAGGAACGGCACGCCGCTGGTGAGGCCGAGCGTGCCGAAGACCAGCAGGAACGTCCCGACGCCCACCGCGCCGAGCCGTTGGACGGCGAACACCCGCCCGTCGACCGCCGGCTGGTCGTCCACGGCGACCGGGGCGGGCACGTGCTCCGCGGTCCGGCGGGGAAGGCGGGGAAGGCGGGGAAGGAAGGACACCCGGTGCAGCGGGCTCGCACCGCCGTGTCCGAGGCTCAGGAGACTCATGGCCTGCTCCCGGAGAGGGATCGGAGGGCCCCCTGCCGCAGCCGCGGCAGGGGGGTCGGACGGATGGTCACCGCGCCGCCCCGGGGGTGAGCAGCGCGGTGAGACTGGCGTGCTCCTCGGAGCAGGCGGGGCAGCCCTGCAGGTGGGCGGCCATCCCGGGCACCGCGGCCTCGGCGTCGGCCCCGGCGAGTTCCAGCTCGACGTAGCGGTCCAGCTCGTCGAAGCAGACCTCGCAGGTGACCTCCTCCCGGCTGGGGCCGAGCAGACGGCTCAGTGCGGGGGCACGTCGCGGGTCGTTCACCGCGCCTCCTCGGCGATGGCGGTGGCAGTGGACAGCAGGCCCCGCTCGGTGAGCCGGCCGCGCAGTGCGCGGCGGGCGTCGTGCAGGGTCTTGTAGAGCGCGCCCCGGGTGGTCCCCAGCCGTTCGGCGAGGACGTCGATGGGCACGTCGTTGAGGGTCAGGGCCACCAGCACGTGGCGCTGGTGCGGCGTCAGGGCGGCGATCCCGTGCCGGACCGCGGCGAGGACCTCCGCCGTCTCGGCGTGCTGGGAAGGCTGCTCACCGCGCTCGGGCAGCAGCGCCCAGGACTGCGGCTCGAGCGGGATCTCGCGGTCCTGCCAGGCCCGGCGCCGCAGCTTGACCGACGTCTCGTAGATCGCGAACTTGTACGCCCAGGTGGTGAAGCGGCTGGCGCCACGGAAGGTGTCCAGCCGGGCCAGGACGGCGACCAGCGCGTCGTCGGCCGCCTGCAGGGTCAGGTCGTCGAGCTCGCGGCCGCCGATCCCGGAGAGGGCGGCCCTACGCCGGGAGGCCTCGAACCGCGCCGCCCGGAGCAGCAGCGCGTGCAGCCGGCCGATCGCCAGCTCCCGTTGCTCGCCCCCGGCCCGCAGCGGCCCCAGCCAGGTCTCGGCGTCGTCCGCGCGGGAGCCGTCGTCCGGCGCGCGCCGGGGGCGGACGGCGGCCTGCGGCACCACGTCGGCGTCGTTCACCGGTGGGCTCCCTCGCCGTCCACGGGGGACAGGATGCGTGCGGCGAGCACCGGCGGGCAGCCCCGCTCCACCAGCTCGAGCAGGGCGTGCAGATCCACCCGGAACTCCCCGGCGAGGGCGTCGGCGAGGTCGAACCCGAACCCGGCCTCGAGGAGCCGGCCGCGCCGCCACGCGACGATCTGCTCCTCCTGCACGGCGTCCCGCGTGCTCTGCCAGTCGGTGCGCATGTCTGATGAGTGTCAGCGGGGCGCCCCGGTCTTACCCCTGCCGGTGCGGAATCCGCCCGGCTCGGGGCGGCTTACCGCCGGCCCGCCCACCGGAGCCGTCCGGGCGAAGAGCACGGCGTCCAGCGCGGCTCCGGCAGGCGAACTCGTGCCTCCGGGGCGCTGCAGGACCCCGACAGGGCGAACTCGACCCCGGGAGCGGCGGGCTCAGGGCTGGCGGCGCGTGGAGAACGGCACGATGCCGGCCCCGGTGACCTCCGCCCGGTGCGTCGGGGTGTCGATCAGCCGCCAGGCGTTGACCATGACCGCGGCCCGGTAGTCGCGGACCTTGCCGATCACCTGGTCCGGCGACTCGACGACGACGTACTTGGCGCCGTCGGTCAGGAACACGACCGTGTCCGGGTCGGCCTCGACGCGCTCGATGGCGGCCGGGTCCAGGCAGCAGCGCTCGCCGGTGGTGCGGGTGAGACCGATCATGAGCGGTCCCTTTCTCGGTCGGCGGGGCAGCGGGCCCCGACGTCGCCCTTCGGTGGGCACCCGCCTCATCGGCGCCGGTCAGGGGCATCTCCAGCGGAACCGCGGAGAGATCCACTCGATCGGATCAGAACCCGGAGAGCACCCCGAGCCCGCCGGTCGATTCGAGGGTGCTCGACTTCCGGCGTCGGCACACCGTCAGGCCGAGGCGCGACCGGCCTTCCAGTAGCCCATGAACGCGACCGCCGCGCGGTCCAGGCCGGTGTCGGCCAGCAGCCGGCGGCGCAGTGCGGTGACGGCGCCGGCCTCGCCGGCCAGCCAGACGTAGTGGGCCGCCGCGGCCGTGCCCTCCGGCACCTCCCAGAGCGCGTGGTCGTGCTCGGGGTCGGCCGGGGCCGCCCTGGTCTCGCCGGACAGCGGCGCGGCGGCGAGGACCGCCGCGGTCAGCCGCTCGCCGTGCGGCGCGACGCCCGCCCGTGAGCGGCGGGGGAGCCAGGTGACCCGGACGCCGGCGGGGGCGCGGACCGGGAGGACGTCCTCGGCCGACGGCACCTCGAGGACGATGCGGCCGGTCGCGTCGGCCGGCAGCGCCTCGGCGATCGCGCAGATCGCGGGCACCGCCGTCTCGTCGCCGGCCAGCAGCAGCTGCACCGGCCCGGCCGGCGGCCGCCACTCGACCCCGCCGGTGTCGCCGGCGAAGCGGGCGTTCGGGCCGATGAGCACGACCTCGTCGCCGGCCCGCGCCGCCAGCGCCCACTCACCGGCCGGCCCGGTGGGGCCGTCGTGCACCACGAAGTCGACGTCGACCTCCCGATCCGCCGGCCGGCTCGCCCGCACGGTGTAGGTGCGGATCGGGTTGCGCCGCTCCGGCGGCAGCGCCCGCCACTCGCCGTACCAGTCCGGCCCGCTCGGGCAGTCGGCCAGGCCGCGGCCGGGCAGGGGGAGGAGCACCTTGATCCGCTGGTCGAGGCCGCCCGAGGCGAACTCGTCGAGGTCGGCGCCGCCGAAGGTGACCCGCACGAAGCTCGGGGTCAGCCGCCGGACGCGGAGGGCGCGGACGGCGAACGGCCGGTAGGCCGGCACGGCCTCGACGGTCTGGACGGTCATCGGCGTTCTCCCCGGCGGTTGCGGACCTCGATCAAAGTTAGGCTAGCCTTCCCTCACTTCCGCGGGAAGGTCCCGTGACGAGATCGAGGAGAACTGTCGGATGCGGATCCGTGCGACCCTGGCCGCGCTCGCGGCGCTGACCGTGCTGGCCGGCTGCGGCAGCAGCACCGAGAGCGAGGGCGACGACGCCGGCACGGCCGCGTCCGGCGGCGCCTTCCCGGTCTCCATCGCGCACACCTTCGGGGCGACCACGGTGGAGGAGCGGCCCGAGCGGGTCGTCGTCCTCGGGTGGAGCGCGCAGGACATCGTCTACTCGCTGGGCGTCACACCGGTCGGCATGCCGTCCTACCCGTACGGCGGCGGGGACGACGGCGTCCTCCCGTGGGACGACGAGTTCTACGACCCGGAGCGGACGACCCTGCTCGACACCACCGACGGCCCGCCGCTCGAGGAGATCGCGGCGCTGCGCCCCGACGTGATCCTCGCGCCGTACGAGGGCTTCGAGGAGTCGGTCTACGAGGACCTGAGCGCGATCGCGCCGACCGTCGCCTACCCGGGCGAGGCGTGGGCGACGCCGTGGGAGGAGCAGACCCGCATGATCGGCGAGGCCCTGGGCAGGAGCGACGAGGCCGAGCAGCTGATCGAGGACACGCACGCGTCCGTGGCGGAGATCGCCGCGGAGCACCCCGAGTTCGCGGGGCTGAGCTTCGCCTACACGAGCATGGGCGCCGAGGCGCTGTACCTGTACCTCGGTGCCGACCCGCGGGTGCAGCTCATCGAGGAACTCGGCCTCACCCTGGACCCGGCCGTCGACACCCTCGCCGCCACCGGCGAGGCGAGCACCTTCTACTCGCAGATCTCGCTGGAGCGGGCGCCGGAGATCACCGCCGACGTCGTCGTCGGCTTCGCCGACGGGCTGACCGCCGAGGAGGTGGCGGCGCTGCCGGTGTACGCGCAGGTCCCGGCGATCCAGCGCGACTCGGCGGTGCTCATCGACGACCAGAGCTTCGCCGCGGCGGTGAGCTCGGTCAGCGTGCTCTCCATCCCGTACGCGCTCGACCAGCTCGTCGACGAGCTGGCCGCGGCCGCGCAGAACGCCGCGGCCTGACCGTGGTCCAGGCACCGGCGGTGCGGGCGCCCGCGAGGAAGGCGCCCGCGTCCCGGCGGCGTGCCCTCCTGCTCGGTGGGCTGCTCGCGCTGCTGGTGCTGCTCGCCGTCGCGGCGGCGGCGAGCATCGCGGCCGGCGCCCGCGCGATCTCCCCCGGCGACGTCTGGTCGGCGCTGTTCTCCCCGACCGGGTCGGACGACGACGTGGTGGTCCGATCCCTGCGGCTGCCGCGCACCGGGCTCGGGCTCGCGGTCGGGATCGCCCTCGGGGTCGCCGGCGGGCTGATCCAGGGCCACACCCGCAACCCGCTGGCCGACCCGGGGCTGCTCGGGGTGAGCTCCGGCGCGGCGTTCGCCGTCTGCCTGGCCGTCTACGCCTTCGGCGTCACCTCCGTCACGGGCTCGGTGTGGTTCGCCCTCGGCGGCGCGCTGGTCGCCAGCGTCGTCGTCTTCGTCCTCGGCACGCTCGGCGAGGGCGGGGGGACGCCGGTCACGCTGGCCCTGGCCGGGGCGGCGGTGACCGCGCTGCTCTCCGCGCTGACCAGCACGCTCGTGCTCAGCGACCAGACCACGCTGGACGCCTACCGGTTCTGGGTGGTCGGCTCGCTGGTCGGCCGGGGCGAGGACGTCGTCGTCCGGGTGCTGCCGTTCCTGCTCGCCGGCCTGCTGCTGGCCGCGCTGAACGCGCCGGCGCTCAACACCCTGCAGCTGGGTGAGGACGTCGCCCGCGGCCTCGGTCAGCGGATCGTCCTCGCCCGCGGCACCGGCATCGCCGCGGTCACCCTGCTGACCGGCGCCGCGGTCGCGGTCACCGGGCCGATCGCGTTCGTCGGGCTGGTCGTGCCGCACCTCGCCCGCGCGATCACCGGCCCGGACCACCGCTGGCTGCTGCCCTACGCCGGCCTGCTCGGGGCGATCCTGCTGCTCACCTCGGACGTCGTCGGCAGGCTGCTGGCCCGGCCGGCCGAGCTGCCGGTCGGGCTCGTGCTCGCCTTCGTCGGGGCGCCGTTCTTCATCGCGCTGGTGCGCCGCCGGAAGCTGGTGACGCTGTGACGCTGGCCGTGCGGCGGGCGGTGCGGTTCGGCCCGGTCTCCGCCGCCTGGCGGCCGCGGGCGGTGGCCGTGCCGGTGCTGCTGGCCGCCGTCGTCCTGCTGCTGATGGCCGTCGACGTCGGCCGCGGCGACTTCCCGCTGACCGTGCCGCAGGTCCTGCAGGTGCTCGTCGGCGGGGGTGCCGATGCCGACCGGTTCATCGTGCTGGAGCTGCGGCTGCCCCGGTCGCTGACCGCCGTCCTGGTGGGGCTGGCGTTCGGCATGTCCGGGGCGATCCTCCAGTCGGTCGCCCGCAACCCGCTGGCCAGCCCGGACGTCCTCGGCATCGGCTGGGGCGCGTCGGCCGCGGCCGTCGCGGTCATCGTGATCGGCGGGGGAGGGGCCGGTGCGCTGGCGACCGTCGGGCTGCCGGTCGCTGCGCTGCTCGGCGGGCTGCTCACCGCGGCGGCGATCTACGCCCTGGCCTGGCGGCAGGGGGTGACCGGCTTCCGGCTGGTGCTGGTCGGCATCGCGGTCGCCGCGGTGCTCGCGTCGCTGACCAACTACCTGCTGATCCTCGCCGACATCACCGAGGCGACCCGGGCCACCGTCTGGCTCACCGGCAGCCTCAACGGCCGGGGCTGGGAGCACGTCGTCCCGGTCGGGATCGTCGTCGGGCTCGCGGCGCTGCTGTGCGTCGTCACCGGCGCATCGCTGCGCGCGCTGCGGCTCGGTGAGGACAGCGCGCGGGCGCTGGGCATCCGGCTGCAGACGGCCCAGGCCGGACAGGTCGCGCTCGCGGTGGCGCTGGCCTCCGTGGCGGTCGCCGCCGCCGGGCCGATCCCGTTCGTCGCGCTCATCGCGCCGCAGGTGGCGCTGCGGCTGGTCCGCTCGGCCGGGCCGCCGGTGCTGGCCGGCGGCCTGGTCGGCGCGCTGCTGGTCGTCGGCGGGGACGTCGTCTCGCGGACGCTGCTGCCCGCCGAGCTGCCGGTCGGCATCCTCACCGCCGTCATCGGCGCCCCGTACCTCATCTACCTGCTCGCCCGTCGCACCCGGAGGACCGACGCATGACCTTGACCGTGGACGCTCCCGTGACCTCGCGGTTGGCCGCCCGCGGGATCACCCTCGGCTACGGCGAGCGCGTCGTCGTCCGCGACCTCGACCTCGCCCTCCCCGACGGCGCGGTGACCGCCGTCATCGGGCCCAACGGCTGCGGCAAGTCGACGCTGCTGCGCGCGCTCGGCCGGCTGCTGCGCCCGCGCGGCGGCGAGGTGCTGCTCGACGGCAAGCGGATCGACCGGCAGCCGACCCGCGAGGTCGCCCGGGTGCTCGGCATGCTGCCCCAGTCGCCGGTCGCGCCGGAGGGGATCACCGTCGCCGATCTGGTCACCCGGGGCCGGCACCCGCACCAGGCGTGGTTCCGGCAGTGGTCGAAGGACGACGAGGCAGTGGTGGCGCGCTCCATGGAGGAGACCGGCGTCCTCGACCTGGCCGACCGCCCGGTCGACGCGCTGTCGGGCGGCCAGCGGCAGCGGGCCTGGATCGCGATGGCGCTGGCCCAGGGCACCGACCTGCTGCTGCTGGACGAGCCGACGACGCACCTGGACCTGGCGCACGCCGTCGAGGTGCTCGACCTGGTCGACCGGCTGCACACCCGCGGCCGCACCGTCGTCATGGTGCTGCACGACCTCAACCTGGCCGCCCGTTACGCCGACCACCTGGTCGCGATGCGCGCCGGCCGGATCGTCGCCGCCGGCCCGCCGCGCGAGGTGCTCACACCGGACCTGCTGGCCGAGGTGTTCGGTCTGCAGGCCGTCGTCCTGCCCGACCCGGTGTCCGACGGCGTGCTCGTCGTCCCCGTCGGGAGTTCCCGCACGTCCCGAGAGCAAGGAGAATCGTGACCGCGCACCGTTCCCTCCGGCTGGCCGTCCTCGTCCTGGCCGCCGCCCTGCCGCTCGCCGCCTGCGGCGGCACGTCCGGGGAGGAGCCCGCCGCCGGGTCGCCGCCCGCCGCCGACGGCGCCTTCCCGCGGACGGTCGAGCACGCGATGGGATCGACGGAGATCGCCGAGCAACCGGTGCGGGTCGTCGTGCTCGACACCGGCGAGCTGGACTCGGCGCTGGCCCTGGGCGTCACCCCGGTCGGCGCGGTGACGACGGACGTCTCCTCCGGCTTCCTCAGCTACCTGGCCGAGGACGCCGCTGACGTCGAGCAGGTCGGTACGATCGGCGAGCCCAACCTCGAGGCGATCGCCGCGCTGCGGCCGGACCTGATCCTGTCGAACGAGGTGCGCCACGAGGAGCTCTACGACGAGCTGTCGGCGATCGCCCCGACGGTGTTCGCCGAGCAGGTCGGTGCGGTCTGGAAGGACAACCTGCTGCTGGCCGCCGAGGCGCTCGGTCTGGAGGACGAGGCGGAGGCCGCGCTGGCCGACTACGAGCAGGAGGCGGCGGGCCTCGGCGAGCGGCTCGGGGAGCCGCTGCCGACGGTGAGCCCGGTGCGCTTCGTGCAGGGCACGGTTCGCGCCTACCGGCCGGAGTCGTTCCTGGGCACGGTGCTCGCCGACGTCGGGCTGCCCCAGCCCGAGCTGCCGGCCGGCGAGGTGCCGCAGTTCGCCGAGCTTAGCCCGGAGGAGCTGTCGCTGGCCGACGCCGACGTCGTCCTCTACTCCTCCTTCGGGGACACCGTGGACTCCGGGCAGAAGGCCGTCGTCGGCGGACCGCTGTGGCCGCGGCTGAGCGCGGTCGAGGCCGGCCGGGCCTACCAGGTCGAGGACGACGTCTTCTTCACCGGCATCGGCCTGACCGCGGCGACCCTGATCCTCGACGACCTCGCGGACCTGCTGGCCCCGTAGGTTGTCCGGCATGCCGGATCTCGCCGCCCGCGCCCGCACCCTGCTCGACCTGCACACCGCACCGGAGATCCTGGTGCTGGCCAACGTGTGGGACGTCGTCTCGGCGCAGGTGGTGGCGGCGACCCAGGGGGTGCGGGCGCTGGCCACGGCCAGCCACTCGATCGCGGCCACCTTCGGCTACGAGGACGGCGAGAACATCCCGCTGGACCTGCACCTGGACATGGTCGCCCGCATCGCCGCGGCCGTGGACCTGCCGGTGACCATGGACTTCGAGGCCGGCTACGGCGACCCGGGAGAGACGGCGCGGCGGGCGATCGCGGCCGGTGCCGTCGGCGGCAACCTCGAGGACCGGATGAGGCCGCTCGACGACGCCGTCGCCGCGGTGGAGGCGGTGCTGCGCGCGGGCCGGGACGCCGGGATCGACTTCGTGCTCAACGCCCGCACCGACGCGTTCCTGCACGCCGGCCGGGACGCCGACCGCGGTTCGCTCGTGGCCGAGGCGGTCCGCCGGGGCCGGGCGTTCCTCGAGGCGGGCGCCCCGGTGGTGTTCGTGCCCGGCGCCGTCGACCGGGACGAGATCGCCGCCCTGGTCGACGGTCTCGGCCCCCGCAAGCTCAGCGTCATCGCGGTGCCGAAGGTCTCGCCGGCGGTGCGCGAGCTCGAGGAGCTGGGCGTCGCGCGGGTCTCCACCGGCCCGTTCACCCAGCGGGTCGCGCTGACCGCGCTGCAGGACGCGACGGCGGAGCTCCTCGCCGGCGGCACCCTGCCCGCCGGCACCCGCACCCTCAACTGAGTCAGGCGGCGGCGAGGCGCGCGGGCAGCACCGGCCCCTCGAGCAGGTGCGCATGGTGCGGCTGCTCGATCCGCGACGGCACCGGCCGCGGCGCGGGGTCCGCGACCATCTGCGGCGTCGGGGTCGCCGGGAGGATGCGGTCGCGCAGCGCGAGGGCCGGGCGCTCGACCAGCACCGTCGCGGCCATGCCGACCCCGATCGCGACGCCGTACTTCACCGCCAGGGCACCCGGCGTCGAGGCCTCCCAGTCCATCCCGAGCCAGCCGAGCGCGAGCTGCGCGGCGAAGACGTGCCAGATGTAGATGCCGTACGAGAAGCGGCCCAGGGCTGCCATCGGCGCGGTCACCCAGCGCATTCGCGGCACCCAGGCGGCCTGGTACAGCAGCAGGAGGACGGCGGCGGCGGTCAGGTAGGCGACGGTGAAGCCGACCGTGCTGCCGACCGGGCCGGACTTGCCGACCGTGGCGAGGAACCCGACCCCCAGCGCGGTGACGCCCAGCCACAGCCGGCGGCGCTGCAGCAGCCCCGCGAACCACTCCGGCCAGCGCACGCTGGCGACGGCGAGCAGCACACCGGCGGCGAGGGAGTCGACGCGGAAGTGCGTCCGCCACTGCAGCCGCGTCTCGCTGACCCCGGCGAGGCTGCCGGTTACCCGGAAGACCAGCGCCGCGACCAGAACTCCGACGAGGATCCCGGCGAGCAGCTTGAGCGACCCCCGGCGGCGGGCGAACACCGGGAACAGCAGGGCCAGCGCCAGGTAGAAGTGCTCCTCGACGGCCAGCGACCACAGGTGCGACAGCGACGTGCCGGCGTAGTTCTGCACGTGCAGCGCGTTCTGCCACAGGTAGGAGCCCAGCGGCTCGGCGCCGAACAGCGCGTGCACCGCGAGGAAGAGGTACAGCACCGGCCAGAGCTTGAAGATGCGGCGGACAGTGAACCGCCGTCCGTCGAAGGTGCCGGTGCGGGCGTGCTCGCCGAGCACGATCCGGCCCATGAGGAAGCCGCTGAGCACGAAGAACAGGTCGACCCCGGCCCAGCCGAACTGCTTGCCGGGCCACTGCAGGACGTCGATGACGACGTTGCCGCTCGGGCCGCTGAAGTGCCAGCCGAGGGCGAGCACGATCGCCGTGCCCCGGATCACGTCGAGGTCGAGCCGGCGGCCCTTGGCGCCGGCGGCCGGTGCGGTGCGGTGTCTCCGAAGCGACGGCATCGTTCTCGACGGTAGGGGCGGCTGCTGGCGCTCGCAGGGGAAGAGTGGAGTCGTCCAGTGGCTCTCCGTCATCCTTCCCGGTCAGCGGACCCTGCTGTGACGCGTTTCATCTACCCGGCGGCCGATCGCCGTATTCACCCGGACGGGGGAGGGGCGCCGGCTGGGCGCAGCCGTCCCGCTCAAGCACGGACAGCGACCTGCCGATCACCCGAGCAGGTGACGCAGGACCGCCCTGCCTGCCTGCGACCGTCAGACGTGAGGAGGAGAGGTCGTTGCCCGATCAGTCCGTGCTCGTCGTCGAGGACACCGACGAGATCCGCGAGCTCGTCGCGACGGTCCTCGGCAAGGCCGGGTTCGACGTCCGTGCGGTCGGCACGGGCGAGGAGTGCATGGCGGAGGTCCGCCGGCAGACCCCCGACCTGATCGTGCTCGACCTCGGCCTCCCGGACGCCGACGGCACCGAGATCTGCCGCCAGGTGCGCGCCGAGACCGAGTGCTACGTCCTCATGCTCACCGCCCGCGCCGAGGAGGTGGACCTGCTGATCGGGCTGGCCGTCGGCGCGGACGGGTACATGGCCAAGCCGTTCTCGCCCCGCGAGCTGGTCGCCCGCGTGCAGGCGATGCTGCGCCGTCCGCGGGCCGTCGTCCCCACCCCGCGTGAGCCGATCGAGGAGACGGTGCGCCGGCTCGCCGAGCTCGAGGTGGACGAGGACAGCCGCGAGGTCCGGGTGGACGGCGCCGTCGTCGACCTGACCCGCACCGAGTTCGACCTGCTCGCGGCGCTGGCCTCGCGACCGGGCCGGGTGCTCCAGCGCGAGACGCTGCTGCGCGAAGTCTGGCAGACCGACTGGGAGGGCAACCTCCGGCTGGTCGAGGCCCACATGTCCAACCTGCGCCGCAAGCTGCAGGCCGCCGGCCTCAGCTCGCCGGAGATCAAGACCATCCGGGGTGTCGGCTACCGCCTCGTCGCCTGACAGGTCCGCCCGGCCCGCCCGGCCGCCACGATCAGCTCAGCTCACCGAAAGGGGTCCTCCCTCACGTCCCACCGTGAGGGAGGACCCCTTTCGATCAGGTCAGCTGATCCCGCGCGCCGAACACGCGAGCGGGCGTCGGGGTGGGCACGTGCCCACTCCGACGCCCGATCGCGTCCCCGAGCCACTCCGACGAGAGCTCAGACCACCCCCGCCAGCAGGGCGCTGGTCGCGGACCGGCTCCCGCTGGTGGCTCGAAGGCTGAGCAGCTGCAGCTCCATCAGCCGGCTCTGCGTGACGACGCCGCGGCGGGCCTCGGCGGCGATGTCCTGGCACACGGTGGCGATCTCCGGGTGGCCCAGCTGACCGCTGGCCCCGGCCAGGGTCTGCGCGGCCGAGGCCACGGCCATGGCGTCGCCGGAGCGCGCGCCGTCGGTGATCAGCGACAGCCGGTGTGGCAGCGCGCTGACGTACATCTCCTGCAGCCGGTCCATCGTGTCGGCGTCGATGTCGGCCTGGTGCAGGTCCTCCACCTCGCGGACGACCCGCAGGTGGCGGGGCCGGGCCGGCGCGGCGGATCCTGCGATCCGGCTGCGGAGGAAGTCGATGAGTGCCCGCGGGTCGATCGGCTTGGCCAGGCACCCGAGGGCGCCGACGGAGGCGGCCGCGGTGCGGATCCGCTGGGTCGGGTTCGCGGTGACGACCAGGAACCGGGCGCGGGAGCCGGACCGGCGCAGCTCGGCCAGCAGGGCCAGGCCGCTCTCGCCGCGCAGGACCGCCTCGGTCACGACCAGGTCGAGGTCGTGGCCGGCGGCGGCGCGCAGCGCGTCCCGGGAGCCGGCGGCCTCGACGACCTGCCAGCCGCCCAGCCGGAGCAGCACGCCGACGCGGTGGCGGGCGTTGCGCGAGGGGTCGACGACGAGGGCGGTCAGCATGTGATGGTGTCCGTTCGGGGGGCGTCCGCGGTCCAGCCGTAGCTGGTGAGGGTGCGGACGGTGAGCTGCACGCCGGGGACCAGGTACTGCGCGTCGACGGTGTCGCTCATCCGGGTGGCGGGCGTCTGCCCCAGCGGGTAGGTGCCGGCACCGTTCACGTACGCGAAGAGTCCGTAGCCGGTGACGCCGCGAGAGTTGCTCGCAGTCCAGGAGACGTCCACGTAGGCCGTGGTGTACCGGGTGGTCGTGGTCGTGGTGTTGCCGCTCTGGGACGTCGTCCGGTCCGAGATGATCGACCTGGTCGACGTGATGGACGTGGTCGTCGTCGACCAGCTCGAACCCGTCGTCGGGTCCGTGGTGACCTTGGTCGTCGTCGTCGTGAGGGTGCAGGACGTCTGGACCCGCACCTTGGTCGGCGGGGCCACGGTCTCCGTGGTGATCACGGCGGCCTGCGCGGTCGCGGTGTCGGCGAACTGGGCGCCGGCCGGGAGCGCGGAGCCCAGGAGCACGGCGGCGGCGGTACTCAGCAGGACGGCGGTGCGCCGGATGCGGGTCATTGTCGGGGCCTCCTCTCGGGATGTGGCTGGTCAGTGGGTTCGGGAGCCGGAAGGTGTCTCCGGCAGGCGGTTCCAGAGCTCGGCGTCGAGGTCGACCTCGTGGAGGTCGTCGGCGTCGTGGATCGGCTCGAGGGCCGCGGAGGGATGAGCCAGCCGCGCCAGGAGCCGCTGCACGCCGTCCTCGTCCAGGACGATGCGGGTCATTCGTCGTCCTCGTCGTCCTCGGCCGGCCGCCAGATGGAGAGGATCAACCAGCCGGCGAGCAGCGCGGGGGCGCCGTAGATCAGCGCCTTGGAGACGACGGGGTTGCGCAGCGCCTGGATGACGTGCCCGAGCTCCGGGATCACGGCCTGCACCTGGTAGGCGGTGTCGCCCTGCAGCGTGGCCTTCCACGGGTCGACCGCCTTGTTCGCGTCGCCCTTGGTCTGGACGGTGATGCTGCCGTCGGCCCCGTGCTCGACCGAGATGACCCGGTGGGTGACGACGCGGTGGTCGTCGATCGGGATGTGGTAGCTGATCACCATGCCCTCGGTGACGTCCTCGATCTGCAGCGGAGTCGAGATGACGACGTCGCCCGGGTCGATCTGCGGCGACATGGAGCCGGTCAGCATCGTCATCGTGCGGTAGCCGAGGACGTGCGGACCGACGGCGAGGATCGCGAACGCCAGCGCCGCCACGACGACCAGTCCGCGGACGAACCAGCGGGTGGTGCCGGCGAGCAGCGCGCGCGCCAGGTCGGCCCGGCGGGCGGTTGCGGAGGTGGCCGTCTCGACCTCCGGGGGCAGCGCGAGGGCTGCCCCCGGACGGCGGACGGGGAGCACGGCGGTCATCGGAGATCCCTGGGAGTCGTCAGACCGCGATCACTTGGCCGCAGCGGCGCGCTGCGTACCGGTGAAGGTCAGGCTGAGCGAGGCGGTCTTGTTCTGGAACGTGTTGTCGGCCGACGTCGGCAGCGAGACCGAGAAGGCGAGGTAGTCCACGCCGCCCGGGTTCAGGCTGGCCGGGCTCGGGAGGGCGACGCTGATCGCGGCGGGGCCGCTGTACATCGCGCGCTCGGTGCCGGAGCAGGTGTAGGCCGGCGCGGCCGCCGTCCCGCCCTGGGTCCAGGCCACGGAGCAGGCCTTCACGGCCAGCTGGAGGCCGTTGACCGTGTCGGTGGTCAGGTTGTTGGCCGCGCCCGTGGAGAGCGAGGTCAGCGTGACCGAGGACAGCGCCGTGCTGCCGTCGTTCGACAGGTTCACCGCGCGGGTGACCGAGTCGCCCGGGACGAAGTTCGGCGTGGTGACCGGGATCGCGTAGGCGCCGGCCGGCTGGTTCAGGTTGATGTCCAGGGTGCCGGTCTGGACCGTGGTCGCGACCGGGGTGGTGCTGTCGGTGAAGGTACCGAAGGTGCCGAGACCGGCGACGGCGGCGGCGGTGCCGGCGATGGCCAGCGAGCCGACGACCTTGCGGGTGGTGCTCCGGCGGGTCTTGCTGCTCATGTCCGTTCTCCCTGTGTCCGTGTCGTCGCAGGGCGTTCCCGGCGACAGGGAGAACTCTGAGCGGCCAACCGCAGGGCACCCGCCCGGAATCCGCAAGGAATCCGCAAGGCTCGTTCGGGAAAGCCTCAGATCGGCAGAGAACCCCGGGATCTCGCGCTCTCGCGGCCCGACAAGCGTGCTTTATCGGGATAGAGCGCGGAGTGGGTCAGCGGGGGAGGGCGAGCGTGAAGGTGGTGCCCGCGCCCTCGGCGCTGGAGAGCTCCAGCGTGCCGCCGTGCGCGGTGGTGATCGCCTTGGTGATCGACAGGCCCAGGCCGACGCCGGCGACGGCGGCGCGCCGTGCGGTCGAGGCGCGGAAGAAGCGGGTGAACAGCTTGCCCTGCTCGCCGGCGGGGATCCCGATGCCGGTGTCGCTGACCGACAGCTCGGCCACCGGGACGCCGTCGCGCGAGGCGGCGCGCAGCGCGATCGTCACGCGCCCGCCGGCGGGCGTGAACTTCACGGCGTTCGAGACGAGGTTGTCGCAGGCCTGGCCCAGGCGCATCGCGTCGCCGGAGACGACCAGCCCCTCCGCGGGGACGTCGACCCGCACGTCCACGCCGGCGGCCGCGGCGGTCACGCGGACGGTCTCCTCCGCGGCACGGGCGACGGCGGCGAGGTCGACGTCCTCGGGGGTGAGCGTGAACCGGCCGGCCTCGACCTGCGCGGTGAACAGCAGGTCGCCGACGAGGGCGAGCAGCCGCTGCGCGTTGCGCTCGACGGTGCGCAGGTAGCCGGCCTGCGACTCGGTCAGCGGCTCGTCCTCGTCGTCGAGGACCAGCTCGAGGTAGCCGAGGATCGAGGTCAGCGGTGTGCGCAGCTCGTGGCTGATGAGGCTCACGAACTGGTCCTTCATGCGCTCGGTCGCGCGGGCCTCGGTCACGTCGGTGCCGACGAAGTTCCAGCCGGCCTGCACGCCGCGGTCGTCGGTGCGCGGCGTGATGGCCACCGAGACGGCGCGGTGCGTGCCGTCGGCGGCCACGTACGTCCAGTCGCGGACGTCGCTGCCGTTCTCCTGCGCGGCGTGCACGAGCGCCTCGATGCCGTCGGGGACGCCGGTTGCCTCGCCCGCCTCCTCCAGCTCCTCCGGCAGGTGGAACTCGGTGATCGACCGCTGGCGGACGACGGCGGCGCGCGGCAGGCCGAGCATCCGCTCCGCGCCGGGGTTCCAGACGCGGATGACGCCGTCCCGGTCGGTGCCGATGATCGACTGCTCGGTGACCGCGTCGATGACGCTGGTCATCGTGCGCGCGCGGGCGCGCAGCATGCGGGTGGCGACCTCGAGCTCCTCGCCGCGGGTCTGCATCTGCGCGTGCAGGGTCGCCTGCTCGGCCTCCAGCCGCTCGATCTGCGCGGCCTGCCGGGCCACGGTGCGCCGCAGTTCCTGGATCACGTGCGTCGGGTTCGCCAGCTCGGTCATGCCGCGAGCTCCCGCACCCGGGCGACCAGCGCGGCGAGGCCGAAGGGCTTGGCGAGGTAGGCGTCGGCACCGGCGGCCAGGCCGCGGGCGACGTCGTCGGCGGAGGCGCCGGCGGAGAGCAGGAGCACGCGGATGCCCGCGGTGGCCTCGTCGGCGCGCAGCGCGGTGCAGACCTCGAGCCCGGTGCGGCCGGGCATGGAGACGTCGAGGACGGCGAGGTCAGGGAGCTCGGCGCGGGTGGCGGACAGCGCGGCGTCGCCGTCGGCGACGGAGGCCGCGACGGTGCAGCCGGCCTTGCGCACCGCCAGGCCGACGAGCGCGCGGATGTCCTCCTCGTCGTCGGCCACGAGCACGCGCGGCGCCGTCGGATCGTCCACGAGAAGGGCAACGGCGGTCCGGGGAGCCGCCTGCAGCACGACGGCGCCGTCCCCACCCCTTCGGGGTGAGAACGGCGCCGCCGGTGGGTCAGGTCAGGAACGCGCCTGGCTCTGCACCGTGTCCTTGGACTGCTGGGCCTGGCCCTGGACGTCCTGGGCGGCCGCCTGGCCCTCCTGCTTGACCGTCTGGGCGGCGTCCTGGGCGGTGGCCTTCACCGACTCGGCGGCCTCCTGCGCGGCCGGCTTGAGCTGCTCGCCCATCTGCTGCGCGGCCTCCTTGGCCGGCGCCAGCAGCGCGTCCTTGTTCTCGCGGACCGCCTGCTCGGCCTGCTGGGCCAGCTGCTTCTCCTTCTCCGATGCAGGCAGCAGGCTCGACACCAGCCAGCCGACGCCGAAGGCGATCACCCCGGCGGCCAGGGGGTTGCCCTGGGTCTGCCGCACCACCATGTCCGGCGTCTCCTGGACGGTGCTCACGGCGGAGGACGCCGCGTTCTGCACCGACTCGGCCGCGCTGGACGCGGCGCCCTGCACCGAGCCGGCCGCGTTCTGGGCCCGGTACTGCATCGACGAGGTCGTGTCCGAAGCGCTCCCCATCACCTTCTCCTTGGCCCGTGCGAAACGGCCCTTGGCGGCGGACACCCGCCGGTCCATGACACGGGCCGGGTTGACCTTCTCGTTGAGGGCGTCGACGTCGTAGCTCAGCTCGCGCCGCGTGTCCTCGATCTGCCGCCGGATGACGTCCGGGTCACTGCTGGTCATGTCTCACTACTCCTGAGTCTGATCAGTTCGGCTTGAGGGCGCCGGGCACCTGCTGCAGCGTGTCCACGGTCCGTTCGGGCTTGGGGTTGACCTCGCGGAACTTCTTGCGGCCCATCACGAAGGCAATGGCCCCGATCACCGCCCAGATCACGGCAACGATCAGCGCGGCCAGGCCCGCGTCCATGACGTTCTCCAGCGCCCACCACAGGGCGATGGAGAGGAAGAGCAGGACCATGTAGCCGGCGAAGCCGGCGGCGCCGAACATCCCGGCGCCCTGGCCCGCCTTCTTCGCCTCGACCTTGAGCTCGGCCTTGGCCAGCTCGAGCTCCTGGCGCATCAGCGTCGACAGGTCCTTGCTGACCTCACCGAGCAGCTGTCCGACCGAGGTGCCCTCGACGTCGGGGCGACCCTGGTCGGTCATGGGCGTGCCCATGGCGCCGCTGTGCGAGCCGTAGGACTCCGGGGGCACCGCATAGTTCGGGTCCCCCGGCGGCGGCTGGTAGCCGGGTTGGTAGCCGGGGGCGGACCCGGCCGTGGAGCCGGTGTAGGGGGTGCTCATCGATCACACCCCGCCCGGGCCGCGGTTCGGGTCGTCCCAGCCGGCCGGGGTGGTCGGCGGGACGGCGCTGCCGGCTGGTGGCACCGTGCCGTACGGCGGCGGGGGCAGCGGAGCGCCGCCGGTCGTGCCGGTGGTGCCGGTGGTGACCGTCTCGGTGTAGGCCGGCTCGGCGTAGACCGTCGTGTCGGTGTAGCCGGAGTAGGTCGGGGCCGGGTCGACGTAGTTCGTCGTGTAGCCGGTCGCACGGTACTGGCCGCCGGAGGAGCCGGAGTCGCTGTGCGCGGCCTTGACGCCGCTGGTCAGCCGGCCGGCGGCGACGCCCAGCAGGGCCGCGCCGAGCAGGAAGGTGCCCGGCTTGCGGCGGGCGAAGCTGCGGACCTCGTCGAGCAGGTCGGCCGGCTCCCGGTTCTGCAGCTTGTGGGAGAAGCTCTCGACGAAGCCTGCGGCCTGCTGCAGCAGGTCACGGGCGGGGCCGGGGGCGCCCGAGCTGGTGCCGTCGGCGAGCCCGCGCATCTCCTGGGCCAGCGACGAGAGGCCCTGTGCGGCCTTCTGCTGCTGGGAGATGGTCTGTTCCTTCAGCTGCGAGCGGCCCTGGTCGAGCAGGTCCCTGGCCTGCCGCTGGGTCTCCTGCGCGACCTCCTTGGCCTGATCGGCGGCGGTCGAGGCGACCTGGCTGCCGGCCTGCTGGGCGGTCTGCCCCAGGTTCTTCGCCTCGTCCTTGGCCACCTCGGTCGTGGACGACGTGCCACCGACGCTCGTGGCGCCGCTGGTGCTCGTGGTCGTGCCCGTGGTCGTGGTCGCAGGCGGGGGCGGGAATGGGGCGTCGATGGAGTGAGTCATCGGTCCTCCTCGGCGGTCGTTTGTGGTCGCACCTGGCGCTACCCCGTAGTGGATCTCCCACACGTGCCCGACCGGTTCGGTTCCGGGGCAGCAGGGCATCGCCGGGCGCGTCCATGCGCCTCGGGCGGGGGGAGCGCCGTCGTGCGACGGGCTGCTACCCGGTGGCGCCCAACCGAAACGGAACCGACCCGGCAGCGGTCGGCTCAGCCGGCCCAGGGGAAGCGCGGGGACCGCCGCTCGGCGAAGGCGGCGACCCCCTCCGAGAGCTCGCCGCTGCTGATCGTCTCGCGGTACCAGCGGGCGACCTCGGCCTCGCCGTCCCGGCCGGCGGTCAGCGCGGCGACCACCTCCTTGGTGGCCCGCTGGCTCAGCGCCGAGCGGCAGGCCAGGACGTCGGCGAAGCGGCGGACCTCGGCGTCGAGGTCGGCGGCCGGCACCAGCCGGTCGACCAGCCCGGCGCGCAGCGCGGTCGGCGCGTCGATCAGCTCGCCGCTGAACAGCAGGTACTTCGTCATCGCGGGCCCGACCAGGTCGATCAGCGCCCGGGTCGACGCCGGGGCGTAGACCACGCCGACCTTGGCCGGGGTCACCCCGAACACGCCGGTGGGGTCGGTGAAGCGCAGGTCGCAGGAGGCCGCGAGCTCCACTCCGCCGCCGATGCAGTGCCCGCGGATCGCCGCAACCGTCGGGTGCGGAAAGGCGCGCAGCGCCGCCTGGGCGGCCAGGTTGTCCCGGCGGACCGCGGCCATCGGGTCCTCGGCGTCCGGCCCGCTGAGCAGATCGGCGATGTCGGCGCCGGCGCAGAAGCTCGGCCCGGCCCCCGTGACGACGAGGACGCGGACGGCGGCGTCGTCGGCCAGGCCGGCGAGCAGGTCGGGCAGCGCGGCCCACATGCCCGCGGTCATGGCGTTGCGCTTGGCGGGCCGGTTGACGGTCAGCACGGCCACGGCGCCGTCGCGCTCGACGGTGAGGAGGTCGCTCACCCCCTCATCCAACAGTGCGGCCCGCTCAGCCCAGGTCGTCGGTCGCGAAGGTGTCGCACTGGTTGGGGTCGCCGGTCTGGTAGCCGGTGGTGAACCACCGTTGCCGCTGCTCCGAGGAGCCGTGCGTGAAGGCGTCCTGGTCCACGGTGCCGCCGCCGAGCTCCCGCTGGATGAAGTCGTCACCGATCCGGGAGGCGGCGTCGAGAGCCCGGTCGACGTCGTCCTGCGTGATGTCGGTGATGAGCGGCCGTCCCGACGCGGTGGGGACGTTCTCGGCGTGGTTGGCCCATGCGCCGGCGAAGCAGTCGGCCTGCAGCTCGAGGCGCACGGTGCCGCTGGTCGGCCCCGTCTCGCCCGGGTTCACCTGCTGGTTGATGCCGAGCAGGTTCTGCACGTGGTGCCCGTACTCGTGCGCGAGGACGTAGGCGTCGACGAACAGCCCGCCCTCGGCGCCGAACTGTTGCTGCAGGGTGTCGAAGAAGGTGAGGTCGATGTACACGAGCTGGTCCGCCGGGCAGTAGAACGGCCCCGATCCGCTCGTCGCGCCGCCGCACTGCGTCTGCACGGAGCCGGAGAAGAACACGGTGTCGGTCCGCTGGTAGCGCTGCCCCAGGGCCTGCTCCCAGAACTCCTGGATGGAGTTGATGGAGGCGACGACGGCGCACTCCTCGTGCTGGTTGGCGTCCGCGCCGGTCCGGCACTCCTGCTCGAGCTGCGTGTTGTCGGCCGACTGGCCCTGCCCGATGCTGCCGAAGCCGCTGAACCCCGTGCCGCCGGAGCCGCCGCCCCCGCCGAGGACGTTGATGAGCACCACGACGAGCAGGCCCACCACTCCCAGGCCGCCGCCGCCGACCGCGAGGCCGCGGCCTCCGAACCCACCTCCGCCGCCACCGCCCCGGACATCGGTGATGTCCGACGTGTCGAGGTCGGCACCCTCGTTGAACCTCATCTGCGCTGGCTTCCCGGATCGCCGCTCCGGAAACGCGGTGCTCAGCCCAGGTCGGCGCGGATGGCGGCGGCGACGCGCTGAGCGAGCTGCTCGTCGTCCCGGGCGCAGGCCCCGAGCAGGCCCCAGCCGAGGTCGCCGACGCGGCGCGAGCGGCGCAGCCAGACCGATGCGCCGCGGACCGGCGAGAGCTCGGCGCGCGTCGTCCTGCCGGGGCCGGGGAGCCGACCTAGATTCGGGTCATGCCCTTGGAAGGTGAGTACGAGCCGAGCGCCCAGGACTGGGTCCGCGAGCAGGTGGCGCGCTACGAGGCGACCGGCGGCCGCGAGGCCAACACGCTGCGCGACACCGGCCTGCCGATCGCGATCTTCTGGACCCGCGGCGCCACGTCGGGGAAGGTCCGCAAGAACGCCCTCATGCGGGTCGAGCACGACGGCGCCTACGCGATGGTCGGGTCGCAGGGCGGCGCCCCCACCGACCCGGCGTGGGTGACCAACGTGCGCCGGGCGCCCGACCAGGTGACGGTCCAGGACGGCCCGGAGCCCTGGGACGGCGTGGCCCGCGAGCTCTCCGGCGAGGAGCGCGACCTGTGGTGGAAGCGTGCCGTCGAGGCCTATCCGCCCTATGCCGAGTACCAGGAGAAGACCGACCGCCTCATCCCGGTCTTCCTCGTCGAGCGGGCGGCCTGACGCGCGGGCCGGGCGGGGGTCCTGCCGCGATCATCGGGACCACCGTGCGGCCGACGATGTGCGCAGGCAGTCGGTTCCTGACGCGGGACCTGACACCCTGCGCACGCTGATCCCGCCGAGGGTGCTCAGAAGCCCGCCACCGCGTGGGGCGTGTACGGCTCCTCGAGCCGGGCGATCTCCTCGTCGGTCAGCCGGACGTCGACGGCGGCCACGGCGTCGTCGAGGTGCGCGTCCTTGGTGACCCCGACGATCGGCGCGGTGATGACCGGCTTGGCCAGCACCCAGACGAGCGCGACCTGCGCCCGCGGGATGCCGCGTTCGCGCGCGATCTCGGCGACCCGTTCGACGATCGCGCGGTCGCTGCTCTCGTCGTAGAGGGTCTGGCCGAACCGGTCGGTGTCCGAGCGGGCCGTCGTCTCGTCCCAGTCGCGGGTCAGCCGGCCGCGGGCCAGCGGGCTCCACGGGATCACGCCGATGCCCTGGTCGGCGCAGAGCGGGTGCATCTCCCGCTCCTCCTCGCGGTTGAGCAGGTTGTAGTGGTCCTGCATGGAGACGAAGCGGTGCCAGCCGTGCTCGCCCGCGAGGTACAGGGCCTTGCTGAACTGCCAGGCCCACATGCTCGACGCGCCCAGGTAGCGCACCTTGCCCGAGCGCACCGCGGAGTCCAGCGCCTCCAGGGTCTCCTCGATCGGCGTGTGCGGGTCCCAGCGGTGGATCTGGTAGAGGTCGACGTAGTCGGTGCCGAGCCGGCGCAGGCTGTCCTCGAGCTCGCGGAGGATCGCCTTGCGGGACAGCCCGGCGCCGTTCGGCCCCGGGTGCATCCGGCCGTGCACCTTGGTCGCGAGGACGACGTCGTCCCGGCTGGCGAAGTCGCGGATCGCGCGGCCGGTGATCTCCTCGCTGGAGCCGGCCGAGTAGACGTTGGCGGTGTCGAAGAAGGTGATCCCGCTGGTGATCGCCTTCTCGATCAGCCGGCGGCTCTCCTCCTCGGGCAGGCTCCAGGGGTGCGCCCCGCGGTCCGGCTCGCCGAAGCTCATCATCCCCAGGCAGATCCGCGAGACCTCGAGACCGGTGGCGCCCAGGCGCGTGTACTCCATGCGTCCACCCTGGTGCGCCGACGGCCGCGCTGCCACCCCTCGGGCGTGGCACGCTCGGACCCGTGGGCTACGCCGAGCGCCCGGTCGGCGCACCGCTGGCCGACTTGGCCACCTGCGTGTGGGTGGCCCGCGGGGACGTGGGCCCGGTCGTGCCCGACGGCTGCACCGACCTGCTCTGGGACGGCGCGCGGCTCTCGGTCGCCGGCCCGGACCGGCGGTGGTGGGTCCCGCCGCAGCCGGCGTCGGGGTTCGTCGTCGGACTGCGGCTGCCGCCGGGCAGCGGACCGGCGCTGCTCGGGGTACCGGCCTCCGCGCTGGTCGACGAACGGCCCGGCCTCGCTGAGCTGTGGGGCCCGCTGGACCGGTGGACCGACGCCCTCGCCGCGGCGCGGCGGCCGGCCGACGCCGCGGCGGTCCTGGAACGGCTCGCGCTCGAGCGGCGGGCGCGGGCGGGGGAGCCCGACCCCGCGGTGCTGGCGGCGGTCGCCGGTGCCCGGCGGTGGCGCGGACCGGGCCTGGTGCGGGCGCTGAGCCGCTCGACGGGGTTCGGTGAGCGGCAGCTGCTGCGGCGCTTCGAGCGGGCGGTCGGCTACGGGCCCAAGCGGCTGCACCGGGTGCTGCGCTTCCAGCGCTTCCTCGGCCGGCTGGCCGCCTCCCCGGACGCCGACCTCGCCGGGGCGGCCGTCGAGGCCGGGTACGCCGACCAGGCCCACCTGACCCGGGACGCCGTCGAGCTCTCCGGGCGCACCCCGGCGCAGCTGCGCGAGCGGGCGCGGCGGCTGCGCGGCGCGGATGACCGAAACGTGCAAGACGCGGGCTGACCAGGGCGGGAGGCTTCCCGCCATGGACGTCGACCTGCACGCCGCGACCACGTTCGTCACCGGTTCCGCCCGGCTGCTCGACCGCCGGCGCCTCGACCTGCTGCTGGGCGGCGGCGACCGCGGCGCGGTGCTCGCCGCGCTGGACGGCTACGCCAACGCCGACGGCGGCTACGGCTGGGGCCTCGAGCCCGACCTGCGGGCGCCGGAGAGCCAGCCGGCCGGCGCCATGCACGCGCTCGAGGTGCTCGTCGAGGCGGCCGACCCCGGGGAGCCGCGCGCACAGGCCTTGCTGGACTGGCTGCAGCGGGTGACCCTGCCCGACGGCGGCCTGCCGTTCGCCCTGCCGGTGCGCGATCCGGCGGGCTGCGCGCCGTTCTGGGTGGGCGGGGACCCGACCGCGTCCGCGCTGCAGACCACCAGCCAGGTCGCCGCGCAGGCGCACCGGCTGGCCCGGGTGCGGCCCGACGTCGCCGCGTCGCCGTGGCTGCGCACCGCGACCGCGTACTGCACGGCGGCCATCCGCGGGATGAAGGAGGCCCCGCACGCCTACGAGCTGCTGTTCGCGGTGCGCTTCGCCGACGCCGCGGCCGGGGCCGTACCGGAGGCCGACGAGCTGCTCGAGGTGCTCGGCGCGTTCGTGCCCCCCGACGGCGCGGTGCCGGTGGCCGGCGGCTCGCCGGGGGAGGCGCTGCACCCGCTGGACCTCAGCCCCGAGCCCGACGCGCCGTCCCGCCGGCTGTTCCGCGCCGGCGTGGTGGAGGCGGACCTGGCCCGGCTGGCCGGCGCGCAGCAGCCCGACGGCGGCTGGCGGGTCGACTTCGCCTCCTACTCGCCGGCCGCCGCGGTGGAGTGGCGCGGCTACGCGACGGTCGGAGCCGTTTCCGTCCTCCGGCGCAACGGCGTCGTCCAGCGAGTCGTCTAGGGAAGAGCCGCCGCACGGGCCTCGATCGCCGTCCGGACGTCGTCGGGGAAGTCGGTGAACGGCTCGGCGACCAGCACCCGCTTCGCGCCCTTGCCGTTCCACCGCCAGGTGCCGACGATCCGGCCGTCGCTGACCACGGTCGGCCGGAACATGCCGTTGCCGCCGGGGACGATCCGGTCGGCGAACGCGGCGTCGAGGATCGCGCTGCGGTCGCCGTAGCCCAGCACGTACTCGTCGAACCCGGGGAGCAGGAGGACCCCCCGCGCCGCGCGGCGGGCGTCGGCCAGCAGGTCCGGCGTCGCCGGGTCGAGCAGGTGCTCGACACCGTCGACGTCGATAGCGGCCAGCTGCGGACGGACCCGCGCCAGCCCGGCCCGGACGGCGGTGAGGGTCAGGCCGGACCAGCGGGCGAGGTCGGCCACCGTGGCGGGGCCGTGGCTGCGGAAGAACCGCAGCGCCAGCTCGCCCAGGGCGTCTTCTCCCGTGAGCAGGCGGGGCGCCCGGATCCACTCGTCGGCGAGGACGAACAGCTGCTCGCCGCCCGGGCCGGCGGTCGGCCCCAGGCACAGCGTGCCGGTCTGGGCCAGGTACCAGAGCAGGTGGTAGCCGCGCTGGCCGGTGGGGGCGACGCCGCCCTTGTCGAACAGCTCCAGCAGGTCGGCGCGGGTCCGGCGGCCGCCGCCGGTCAGCTCGGTGACGGCCAGCTCCCGCGCCCGCTCCGTGTCGGCCTCGGTCAGGCCGAGGCCGGCTCGCCGCTTGGCCGCGCCGGCCAGCACGCGGGGGCCGCAGAGGTCCCGCAGCCAGCCGAGGTCCTCGGCGGCGACCAGGTGCAGCGTGCTGCGCATCGGCCACGAGCGCACGACCTCGCCGGCGTCCAGGGCCGCCTCGACGCCGGCACGCGTGGCGCCCGCGGTGCGCAGGGCGACCGAGGCCAGCGCGCCGGGGTAGTCCTGCGCCTGGACGGCGGTCAGCCACCGGACCGCCTCCGCCGCACTCGGCAGGGGCGGGCCGGCGAGGCGCTGCGCGACCAGCCGCAGCAGCGCCACCTCGTGCGACGTCGTCATGGCGCGACTGTGACAGGCCGGTACGACGTCCGGCCGCAATTCCCTGGCGCCCGACCGTGAGGGACGCGGATTCGTGGGTACCGGCGCGTCGGAACGGAGGGATGTCGCACCATGTCGCAGTTCTCGTGACCCGCCTCGCCGGCCGCCGCGTCATCGTGACCGGCGGCGCCCGCGGGGTGGGCGCCGCCATCGTCCGCACCTTCGCCGCCGAGGGCGCCCGCGTGGCGCTGCTCGACCGCCGCGCCGACGAGGCGGCCTCCCTGGCCGATACCGTCCGCGGCCGGGCCTGGACCGTCGACCTCGCCGACGTCGGCGCCACGCGGGAGGCCATGGACCGCGCGATCGCCTGGCTCGGCGGCCTCGACGTCCTCGTGAACAACGCCGGGATCCTGCGCTTCGGCGCGCTGCTCGACCTCGAGCCGGAGGAGTGGGACGAGGTCTTCGGGGTCAACACGCGGGCGATGCTCGTGACCACCCAGATGGCGGCGCGGGCCATGATCGCCTTCCGGACGCCGTCCGACGACTCCGCAGGCAAGATCGTGAACATGGCCGGCGCCGGTGGCCGGACCGGCGGCGCCGGGTACGCGCACTACGCCGCCTCCAAGGCCGCCGTCGTGGCGTTGACCCAGGCCGCCGCCCAGGAGCTCGGCCCGCACGGCATCACGGTCAACTGCCTGTGCCCGGGCTTCGTGCGCACAGACATGGGGACCGCGGACCGGAGCGTGCAGGACATCGCCGCGTGGTCCGCGCTGTCGCCGCTGGGCCGGCTGGCCGAGCCGGAGGACGTCGCCCGCGCGGCGTTGTTCCTCGCCTCGGACGACTCGAACTTCCTGACCGGTGACGCGCTCAACGTCGCCGGGGGGATGACCGTGCACTGACACACTCCCCGGCATGCGCGCCGCGGAGTGGGACGAGAGGTACGCCGAGCGCCAGCAGTGGTCGACCGGCCCGAACGCGCTGATCGCCTCGCTGCTCGCGGAGCTGCCGCCCGGCGACGCGGTGGACCTGGCCGCGGGGGAGGGGCGGCACGCCCTGTGGCTGGCCGGGCTCGGCTGGCGGGTGACCGCCGTCGACTTCTCGGCCGTCGGCCTGGACCGCGGGCGCACGCAGCCGGGCGCCGACCGGGTCACCTGGGTCGAGGCCGACGTCCTGTCCTGGGACGCGCCCGCGGCGTCGCTCGACGTGGTCCTCGTCGCCTACCTGCACCTGCCCGAGGCGGACACGGTCGCGCTGCTCACCCGGGCGGTGGGCTGGCTGCGGCCCGGCGGGCGGCTGCTGGTGCTCGGGCACGACGTGGCGAACATCGCCGCCGGCGTGGGCGGGCCGCAGGAGCCGGCGATCCTGCACAGCGTGGCGCGGCTGGCGCCGGTCGCGGCGCTGCTGGAGACGGACCGGCTCGAGCAGGTGCGTCGGGAGACCCCGGAGGGCATCGCCCTCGACACGCTCCTGTGGGGACGGCGGCCGGGTTAGCTGCCCATTGGACCTTGGTCCCTGGCGCCACGCCCGTCCCATCGGTCAAGGTGTGCACCCGATACGGAACGGCGCAGACCGCCCGCCGCCCCATGACCCCGCATCCGCGAGAGGACCGCCCATGACCTCGGTCGTCCCCACCGCTGCCGACCCCTCCGTCGACATCTCGGTCGACTCCGCCGTCGCCCGGCTGGCCGAGGAGTTCAGCGACACGCTGCGCCCGCAGCTGATCGTGCGGGTCGTGCGGCAGAGCCGGCGGGACCTCGGGGGTTCGCCGGTTGGGGCGATGCCGGAGCTGGTGGAGCGGCTGGCGCGGTACCGGCTGCAGGAGTCGATCAACTGAGTCGTTCGGTCACCGGTTGCCGCTAGCCCCCGCCCGTGATGGGGATGGGTGGTACCTCGGGTCCGGCGGGGCAGCGACGGCGGCGGATGGTCGCCGGGGTCCTCGTGTTCGCGCTCGTCCTGGGCGTCGCCGCCGTCCTGGTGTCGACGCTGGCGGGGTGACGGCCATGCCCGACGAGATCGAGGACTGGTTCGCCGCCGCCGGGCCCCGCGAGGAGGAGCTGCGCCGGGTCGACGCGCTGGTCATGGCGGCTGCGCCGGGGATCGACCGGCAGCTCGTCCCGGCGGGCAGCGGCCGGATGCTCGGCTACGGCCTCATGCCGTACAAGCCGAGGTCGGCCAAGGAGGCGACCCGGACGCCGTTGATCTCCCTGGCGGCGCAGAAGCGGCACCTGTCGCTGTACGTGTTCGCGGTGGTCGACGGCGCCTACCTCGCCGAGGCCCGCGCCGACCGGCTGGGCAGCGTCTCCTGCGGGAAGAGCTGCATCCGGTTCAGCTCGCTGGACAAGGTGGACGCCGACGAGCTCTCCGCCGTCGTCCGCGACGCGGTGGCGGCGACCGCCGCGGGACGCAACGCCGCCGCGGCCGGCTGACCACCCCTCGGGAGGTATCTGCGGGGAGGCGGGGACGCTCTCCCCGGCATGGTGTTCCTGGCCCTGACGGTGGTGGCCGACGTGACCGGCGTCGTGCTGCTGGGCAAGGCCCACGGCTTCGAGCGGCCGGGCCACCTGATCGGCGGGGTGCTGGCCCTGCTGCTCGGGTTCGTCATGTTCTCCTTCGCGACCCGGACGATCCCGGCCGGCCTGGCCAACGCGGTGTGGGCGGGGGCGAGCATCGTCCTGGTGGTGCTGCTCGGCCGGATCTTCCTGAGCGAGACGATCTCGGCGGCGCAGTACGTGTGCCTGGGCCTGATCCTGGCCGGCACGGTGGGGATCTACCTCCTCGGCCGGGCGCCCGCGTGATGGCCACCCTCACCGAGCCGACGTGGGCGGTGCCGACGGCGGCCGACCTGGGTCGGGAGCTGGCCGGGCTCGACCTGCCGCACCTCGTGGCGCGGCACGGCACCCCGCTGCTGGTGCTGGACCCGGCCCGGTTCACGGAGCAGTACCGGGTGCTGCGGCGGGCGCTGCCGGACGTGCGGCCGTACTACGCGGTGAAGGCCCTGGCGCACCGGTCGGCGCTGGCCGCCCTCCGCGACGAGGGCGGCTTCTTCGACGTCGCCTCGCCGCAGGAGGTCGCGCTGGTGGCCGGGCTGGGCGTGGCGCCGGACCGGTGCATCTACACGCACCCGGTCAAGAAGCCGGCCGACGTCGCGGCGGCCGTGCGGGCGGGCATCCGGACGTTCGTCTTCGACACCGAGCGCGAGCTGGACAAGTTCGCCGGTGCCGAGGACCGGGTCGAGCTGCTGCTCCGGCTCCGGTACCGCAACCCGGCGGCGCTCATCGACCTGTCCTACAAGTTCGGCGCAGAGCCCGACGAGGCCCTCGACCTGCTGCGCGCCGCGCGGCGGAAGGGCCTGGCGGTGACGGGTCTGTCGTTCCACCCGGGCAGCCAGCTGAGCAGCGTCGACCCGCTCGTGGAGGACATCCGGCACGCGGCGATGCTGCTCGACTGCCTGGCGGGCGTGGGCTTCCCGCTGGAGGTCCTGGACATCGGCGGCGGCCTGCCGGTGCCCTACGACGCCGCCGTCCCGCACCTGGACGGCTTCGTCGCCGCGATCGAGGAGGAGATCCGCCCGCTGATCCGCCGGGGGATCCGGGTGATCTCCGAGCCCGGGCGGTTCGTGGCCGCGCCGGCGATGCTGGCGGTGGCCGCCGTCGTAGGGGTGACCCGGCGCGGCGGGGCGCCCTGGTACTACCTGGACGACGGCGTGTACGGCAGCTTCTCGAACGTGCTGAGCGACCACGTCCAGCCCACGCTCTACGCGTACCGGGCCGAGGACCGCGAGACCGTCCCCAGCGTCGTCGCCGGGCCGACCTGCGACAGCACGGACGTCATCACGACGACGGCCATGCTCCCGGCGCTGGAGGTCGGCGATCTCGTGGTGGCGCCCTTCATGGGGGCCTACACCAGCGTGACGGCCTGCGAGTTCAACGGGATCCCGAAGGCGACGGTGGCCGTCCGCTGAAAGCCGGTTGCCCGTGCCGGGAGGATGGCCGGGTGGGCTTCGTCGACGTCTCCGGTGTGCGGCACACCCTGCCCGACGGAAGGGTCCTGCTCGACGACGTCTCGTTCCGGGTGGGGGACGGCGTCCGCGCCGCGCTGGTCGGCGAGAACGGGGCGGGCAAGACGACGCTGCTGCGGATCATCGGCGGCGACCTGACCCCCGAGGCCGGGACGGTGGCCCGCAGCGGCGGCCTCGGCGTCATGCGCCAGTTCATCGGCTCCGTCCGCGACGACACCACGGTCCAGCGGTTCCTCGTCGACTGTCGCCGCCCACCGTCCGCGCGGCGTGGGACGCCGTCGAGGCCGCCGAGCTGACCCTCATGGAGACCGACGACGAGCCGGCCCAGATCGCCTACGCGCACGCCCTCGCCCAGTGGGGCGACGCCGGCGGCTACGAGGCCGAGGTCACCTGGGACACCGTCACGGTCGCGGCGCTGGGCGTGCCCTACGAGCGGTGCAAGTACCGCGAGCTGTCCACGCTCTCCGGTGGTGAGCAGAAGCGGCTCGCGCTCGAGGCGCTGCTGCGCGGCCCCGACGAGGTGCTGCTGCTCGACGAGCCCGACAACTACCTCGACGTCCCCGGCAAGCGGTGGCTGGAGGAGCGGCTGCTCGAGACCCGCAAGACGCTTCTGTTCGTCAGCCACGACCGCGAGCTGCTGGCCCGCGTCGCCGACCGGGTGGTCACCGTCGAGGGCGGGACGGCGTGGGTGCACGGCGGCGGGTTCGCGACCTACGCCGAGGCGCGGACGGCGCGGCACGAACGGCTGGCCGAGCTGCGCCGGCGTTGGGACGAGGAGCACCAGCGGCTGATCGACCTGGTCCGCACGCTGCAGCAGCAGGCGGCCAACTCGCCCGACATGGCGTCGCGCTATTCGGCGGCGCAGACGCGGCTGGCCAAGTTCGAGGCGGCCGGGCCGCCGCCGGACCGCCCGCCCGAGCAGAAGGTGGCGATGCGGCTGCGCGGCGGCCGCACCGGCGTCCGGGCGGTCATGGCCGAGCAGCTGGAGCTGACCGGGCTCATGCAGCCGTTCGACCTCGAGGTCTGGTACGGCGACCGGGTCGCCGTCCTGGGGGCCAACGGCGCGGGCAAGTCGCACTTCCTGCGGCTGCTCGCCGGGGACGACGTCGCGCACACCGGCGGCTGGCGGCTCGGCGCCCGCGTCGTCCCGGGGTTCTTCGCCCAGACGCACGCCCACCCCGAGTGGTCCGACCGCACCCTGGTCGACCTTCTCTGGCACGGCGAGCCGGGGCGGCCGGGCGTCGACCGCGGCCGGGCGATGGCCGCGCTGCGCCGGTACGGCCTGGCCGAGTCGGGGGACCAGCTGTTCCGCACCCTGTCGGGCGGGCAGCAGGCGCGGTTCCAGATCCTGCTGCTGGAGCTCTCCGGCGCGACGCTGCTCCTGCTCGACGAGCCCACCGACAACCTCGACATCCTCTCGGCCGAGGCGCTGGAGGAGGCACTCGCCGCGTTCGACGGCACGGTCCTCGCCGTCACCCACGACCGCTGGTTCGCCCGCTCCTTCGACCGGTTCCTCGTGTTCGGCGCCGACAGCAGGGTGTACGAGTCGGCCGAGCCGGTCTTCGACGAGACCCGAGTCCAGCGCGCCCGTTGACTGTCAGGCTGACCTGACAGATGCTGAGGCATGGACGTCGAGGAGCTGGAGCGGCGAGTCACGCTGACGGCGGCCGTCGCCCGGTTCGAGGAGCTGCGGCTCCGCGACTCGCTGGACGAGCCGCCGCTGAGCCACGACGAGGCGCTGGAGCTGCTGGCGCTCGGGGAGGTCATCGCCCGCAAGAGCGGCTACGGGCGCCAGCTCGCCGTCCGGACCGCGCGGGCGCGCGGGGCCTCGTGGGCGGCGATCGGCTCGGCGCTCGGGACCACCCGGCAGTCCGCGTGGGAGGCGCACCGGCGCTGGATCGACCAGCAGGCCGCCCAGCACGGCACCGCCGGCGAGATCGGTTTCGACGCCGACGAGACGGCGGCCGCCCGCTCCCTCGCCGGCGACAAGCCCCGTTGATCATCGGCAGGTGGCTGCCCCCGCCGGCGTGCCGGACAGCCACTCGCCGATGGTCAACCGGCGCGGCGCCCGGAGCGGGTCGTCAGCGACCGCGCCGCCGGCCCGACCCGAACGGGAAGGACCGGCGGCGCGAGGAACTGCGGGTCAGCTGAGCGCGAAGTACACGCGCTCCGACGAGTCGAAGGAGACGGTCGGCTCGACGGAGAGCTGTCCGCCGTCGATGGCGGCCGGCGGCACGTCCATGCAGAACTGGAAGGTGTCCGCTCCACCGCTGTTCAGGGTCGGGGCGTCCATCGCATCGTCGGGCAGGGTCGCCATGCACTCGCTGTCGCTGTACTGGCGGGCGTCGCTGCCGTGGAAGACCGCGGTCAGGTCCCAGCCGGGCGTGCCCTCCTCGGCGCCGAGGTAGGTGGCGCTCAGCTGGGCGATGACGTACTGGCCGGTCGGCGGCTCGTTGAACTGGTTGGCGGCCGCGACGGTCGCGTCGGCGTTCAGCTCGACCGCGTCGACGGTCACCTCGTAGTCGCCGATCTGGACGGGGACGCCGAGCGGCACGACGTCGGCGGTGGCGTCGACGTCCTCCTCGATGACCGGCTCGGCGCCCTCCGCCGGGGCCACCTCGGACTCCGCGATGGCCTCCTCGAGGCCCTGCGTGGCCTCGTCGATGGCCTTCACGAAGAGCATCTGGGTCAGGATGACCAGCACGATCGCGACCACCGAGGTCACCAGACCGGTGATCGCCGGGCCCTGCCCGCCGTGCGTGCCGCGGCGGGCACGGATGAGCGCGGGGATGCCCAGGCCCAGTCCGACGACCGCGACGACCGCGGCGACGTTGTTGATGATCGGGATCCAGCTGAGCAGCAGCGCCACGATGCCGAGCACCATCGACGCGATCGCCAGGCCGGCACCCTTCTTCGGCGGCGGCCCGAAGGTCGGCGGGCCGTACGCCGGCTGACCGTAGGTCGGCGGACCGTACGACTCGGACGGGGCCGGGGCGGGACACGTTCACTCCTCGAGGGGCGGTTCGATACGGACGGGACCGTATGCGTTCGTATCGGCACCGCCGGGGCCTCGCGGAAGACGCGGGGAACCGGCCTCACCACCCGCCCCTCCGCCCCCGCTGATGCGCGGGCGTCGCGTCAGCCGAAGGCCTGGCCTCGCCGCGGTAGGTGGGGACGGCGTCGACCACGGCGTCGCCCTCGACGAGGTGCAGCGCGTCCACGTGCTCGCACAGCTCGCCGGCCTTGGCGTGCCGGAACCACACCCGGTCGCCGATGCGCAGGTCGTCGGCCGCCGGTCCGCGCAGCGGGGTCTGCACCTCCCCGGCACCCTCGGCGGGCAGCAGCCGCAGACCGGCCGGGTGCGTGGGAACCGGCACGCGGTCGGCGCCCGGCGGCCCCGAGGCGATCCAGCCGCCGCCGGCCACGGTGACCAGCCCCGGCGCGGGGCGCCGGGTCACCGGCAGCGCGAACAGCGCCGCGGGCCGGCCGCGGAAGGCGCGGTAGCCGTCGAACAGGCCGGGGGAGTAGAGCCCCGAGCCGGCCGCCACCTCGGTCACGGCGTCCTCGACGGCGGTCCGCTCGAGGCAGCCGGTGCCGCCGCCGTTGACGAACTCCAGTTCGGCCACCGCGAGGACGGCGGCGACCGCCTCGGCCCGCCGGGCCGCGAGCTCCCGGCCGGAGAGCCGCTGCATCGCACGGACTGCGGAGCCGCGCAGCGGCCGCCCGGGCGGCGCGTCGCCGACCCCGGCGATCTGCGCCTCGTAGGCCATGACGCCGACGAGCCGCAACCCGCGCCGCCGCGCCACCGCCCGCGCCAGGGCGGCCGCGTCGGCGGGGGAGTGCACCGGCGACCGACGCGCGCCCACGTGCACGCGGCCGCCGGCGGGCCGCCAGGAGGCGTCGAGATCCAGGCAGACCCGCAGCGCCGGCCGCGTCCCCGGAGGGACGACTTGGTCGAGCAGGTCCAGGTGCTCGGCCGAGTCGACCATCAGCGTGACGCGCGCGGCGGCCTCGGCATCGGCGGCCAGCCGGCGCAGGGCGGCGCGGTCGGCGGTCGGGTAGCCGACGACGACGTCCGGGCTCACCGGGTCGTCCCCACCGGCCAGCCAGAGCGCCTCGCGCAGCGTGTAGGCGAGGACGCCGGCGAACCCCGGCCGGGCCAGCACGCGCCGCAGGACCGCGCGCGAGCGCACCGACTTGCTCGCCACCCGCACCGGCTTGCCGCCGGCCCGCCGCACCAGGTCCCCGGCGTTGGCGTCCAGGGCGTCGAGGTCGACGACGGCGAACGGGGGATCGAGGTCGGCGGTCGCGCGGTCCAGCCGCTGTCGCTCCTCGCGCGGCGCGACCTCCGCGGGCGTCGACGTGACCATGTCCGGGCAGCGTGCTGGCTCCATCACGCCTGGTCAACCCGTTGACCCGGGGCGCCTCGCCCGTGTTGAGTGCGGCGCCGTGGAGCAGGAAGCAGGACCTGCCGGCCTGAGCGGTGAGCGCACCCGCTGGCGGAACTGGGCGGGCAACCAGCAGGCCACCGTGGACGTCGTCCGCCCCTCCTCGGCCGACGAGGTCGCCGACGTGCTGACCCGGGCCGCCGCGCACGGCCGGCGGGTGCGCCCGATCGGCAGCGGCCACTCCTTCACCGGCATCGGCCGGCCCGAGGACGTGCAGCTCCTCACCGATCGGCTGGTGGGCATCCGGCAGATCACCGACGACGGGCTGGTCACCGTCGGCGCCGGGACGCCGCTGCACCGGCTCAACGCCGAGCTCGCCCGCCGCGGCTGGTCCCTGACCAACCTCGGCGACATCGACCGACAGACGGTCGCCGGCGCCCTGGCGACCGGGACCCACGGCACGGGGGCGCGCTTCGGCGGGCTGGCCACCCAGGTCCGCGGGCTGGAGCTGGTGACGTCGGCCGGCGAGGTGCTGCACTGCGACGCCGGGCACCACCCCGAGGTGTTCTCCGCCGCGCGGATCAGCCTGGGCGCACTGGGCGTGGTCACCGCCCTGACCCTGCAGGCCGAGCCGGCGTTCGCGCTGCGCGCGGTCGAGGGCCCCGGCACCCTCACCCGGGCCCTGGCCGAGTTCGACGAGCTGATGACCGGCAGCGACCACGTCGAGTTCTACTGGTTCCCGCACACCGACGCCGTCCTGATCAAGTGCAACACCCGGGTGCCGCTGGCCGAGGGGCTCGACCCGTTGCCGCGCTGGCGCGCCGTCTGGGACGACGAGGTGCTCTCCAACGCCGCCTTCGCCGGGGTGATCGCCGCCGGCAAGCGCGTGCCGGCGCTGGTGCCGCCGCTGGCGCGGCTGTCGGCGCGGGCGCTGACCCAGCGCACCTGGACCGACCACGCCCACCGGGTCTTCGTCAGCCGCCGCCGGGTCCGCTTCCTGGAGATGGAGTACGCGGTGCCGCGCGCCGAGGCCCCCGCCGTCCTCGGCGAGCTGCGCCGCGCGCACGAGGCCAGCGACTGGCGGGAGGCGTTCCCGGTCGAGGTCCGTGTGGCCGCCGCCGACGACATCCCGCTGTCGACCGCCTCAGGGCGCGACAGCGCCTACATCGCCGCGCACGTGCCCGCGCACACCGATCCAGGTCGCTGGTTCCAGATCCTCGAGAAGATCGCCGGGGAGGTGGGCGGCCGGCCGCACTGGGGCAAGCTGCACGGCCTGGACGCCGACGTCCTCCGGCAGCGCTATCCGCGGTTCGGCGAGTTCATCGCCGTCCGTGATCGGCTGGACCCCACGGGTCTGCTGGGCAACGAGCACCTCGACCGGGTGCTGGGCCCACCGCATCAGGCAGGGCGGCCCCGCCACCCCACGGTCAGGAGTGACGGGGCCTGACCGCGGCAAACCCCCCGGGTGGGCGCCGCGGCTGCACAGGGCGCCTGCGCGGGAAGGCTGTCGGTGTCGCTGCTCGACGGCCTGGTCAGCGGACCGGCGCGGACCGGGTCCGGACGAGTGGGAGTTCGCCGGTGAGAACCAGGCGCTCGGCGATGTCGCGCACCTTGACGTTCCTGCTCATCGACACGGTGGCCAGGGCTTCGAAGGCCTGGTCGGGGGTCAGCTTGTGGCGCTCGATGAGGATGCCTTTGGCCTGCTCGATGACGGCCCGGGATTCCAGCGCGATCTGGAGGTTGTCGGCCGTTTCCCGGGCGCTGCGGTACGCCTGGACGGTTCCGGCGGCGACCGCCGCGTAGGGGGCGAACCCGGTGGCCACCGCCCGGCTGGCCTCGTCGAAGGCATGCGGCGACCGGGCGTAGATGTTCAGCGATCCCGCGAGCTGCTCCTCCCCGGCGACGGTCAGCGGAACGGCGAGCATGCTGAGGACGCCGTGCGCGGCGACGTACCGCGCATAGTCCGGCCACCGGCCGTCCGCGCGCGTGTCGCCGATCTCGACCAGGACGCCGTTGCGGGCGGTGTGCAGGCACGGGCCGTCGCCGCGGTTGTACTGCACCTCATCGAGGCCGAGGGCCAGCGGCCCGGTGTCGACGACCGTGCTCGGCGCGTCCCTGATCAGCAGCGTCACGGATGCCTCCGGGTCGCCCGGCATGACTCTCTTGGTGAGGTCGGCCATCGACTGCAGCAGGCTCTCCATGGAGAGTTCCCGCAGGGACAGCCGGCCCAGGTGCTCCAGCGCCTCGGCGGCTTCGGTGGATCGTTGGCTCTCGCTGCGGGCCACGGCGGCCTCCGGTCTGATCGATACCGGGGGGCGACCTCGGCGGCGAAGCCCGAGGTGGGCTCCGCAATGCGCCACGCCGCTGCTGGACGCAACACCGACAGCCGCGCTCCGCCGGCGTCCGGCCGAGCCTACGCGCCTTCGCCGTTCTCCGGCGCCGGTCACCGCGTCGAAGCCGAACACGCCCTCGACCAACGTGTTGGTCAGTACGTCTCTAGAGGTCGACGTCGGGGTCGCCGGTGCCGCCGATGCGGTCGAGCTCCGCGAGCTCGACCGGGCCCAGCACGCGCGCCGCGGCCCGCAGGTTCTCCTCCAGGTGCGCGATCGACCTGGTCCCCGGGATGAGCAGGATGTTGGGGGAGCGGGCCAGCAGCCAGGCCAGCGCGACCTCCATCGGCGTGGCCTCCAGGCGCCGGGCCACCGTCTCCAGCGCGGCCGACTGGATCGGCGTGAACCCGCCGAGCGGGAAGTACGGCACGTAGGCCAGACCCTCGCGGGCCAGGGCGTCGATGAGCGGGTCGTCGTCCCGGTGCACGAGGTTGTAGTGGTTCTGCACGCACACGACCGGTGCGATCGCGTGCGCCTCGGCGAACATCTGCGTCGTCACGTTGCTGACGCCCAGGTGCCTGATCAACCCCTGCTGCTGCAGCTCGGCGAGGGTCTCGAAGGGCTCGGCGAGGGATCGCTGCACCGGCGCCGCGAAGCCCGGCATCCGCAGGTTGACCACGTCGATCGCGTCGACGCCCAGCCGGTCGAGGTTGTCGCGCACCGCCTGGCGCAGCTCGTCGGGGGAGAGCGCCTCCGGCCAGTGACCGTCGGCGGTCCGCCGGGCGCCGACCTTGGTGACGATCGTGAGGTTCTCCGGATACGGGTGCAGCGCCTCGCGGATGATCTCGTTCGTCACGTGCGGCCCGTAGTAGTCGCTGGTGTCGATGTGGTCCACACCCAGCTCCACCGCCCGCCGCAGCACGGCGACGGCGCCCGCCCGGTCCGCCGGCGGACCCATGACGCCCGGGCCGGCCAGCTGCATGGCGCCGTAGCCCATGCGGTGCACCTTGTGGTCCCCGAGGGGGAACCGGCCCGACTTCTCCGCGGTGACGGTCATGCCCCGCTCCTGCCCCGGCCGGGCCCCGCCATGCGCCCGGGCCGGGAGAACCGGCCCGGGCGCCGTGCGTCACGGCTTGAGCAGCACCTTCACCGCGCCGTCCTTCTTCTCGCGGAAGTTCATGTACGCCTGCGGGGCCTCCTCCAGCGGGACGTGGTGGGTGGCGAAGCCCTCCACGCCGAGGAAGTCCTCGGCCTCCACCAGCGGCAGGATCTCGGGGATCCAGCGCCACACGTTGGCCTGACCCATGCGCAGCTGGATCTGCTTGTCGAACATCCGCATGAGCGGCAGCGGGTCGGTGGCCCCGCCGTAGACGCCGGACAGGGAGATCGTGCCGCCGCGCCGGACCGCCTCGATGGCGGTGTTCAGCGCGGCGAGCCGGTCGACGCCGGCCACCTGCATGACCTTCTCCATGATCGCGTCGGGCACGATCGCGGTGGCCTTCTGCGCGATGCTGGCCAGCGGCGAGCCGTGCGCCTCCATGCCGACCGCGTCGATCACCGCGTCCGGCCCGCGGCCGTCGGTGGCGTCGCGGACGGCGGCGACCACCTCGTCCTTCTTCGTCGTCTCGATCGTGGAGACGCCCCGCGCCCGGGCCCGCGCCAGCCGCTCCGGGACGTCGTCCACACCGAACACCTGCCCGGCGCCGAGGTGCTGGGCGATGCGCGTGCACATGTCGCCGATCGGGCCGAGCCCGAGCACCAGGACGCTGCCGCCCTGCGGGACGTCGGCGTACTGCACCGCCTGCCAGGCCGTGGGGAGGACGTCGGAGAGGTAGACGAACCGGTCGTCCGGCGGGCCGTCGGGCACCTTGATCGGCAGCGTGTTGCCGAACGGCACCCGCAGGTACTCGGCCTGACCGCCGGGCACCTGCCCGTAGAGCTTGGTGTAGCCGAACAGCGAGGCGCCGAAGCCCTGGTCGCGGTTCTGGGTCGTCTCGCACTGGGAGTGCAGGCCCTGTGAGCACATCCAGCAGGTGCCGCAGGAGATGTTGAAGGGGACGACGACGCGGTCACCGGGCTTGACCGCGGTGACCTCGGCGCCCACCTCCCGGACGACGCCCATCGGCTCGTGGCCCATCACGTCACCGACGGTCATGAACGGCGCCATGACCTCGATCAGGTGCAGGTCGGAGCCGCAGATCCCGGACGAGGTGATCTCGATGATGACGTCGGTCGGTTCCTGGATCGTCGGATCGGGAACCGTCTCGACTCGGACGTCGGCACGACCGTGCCAGGTCACTGCGCGCATGAAGGTCTTCTCCCTCGATCGGGCCCTAAAGGGGCTGTCGAGAAGGCCTCCTGCCCCTTCGTGACCCACGTCGCGCCCGGGACAGCCCCGGTGCGGCGTGTCCGTGACTCTCTGTTCGGATCTTGTTGACGGGTGGTCGAACGACATCGATGGGCCTTAGTGACGCCGCCCACGATTTGAGGGTCTATACCCACGGCGCTCAGATCACGAACAGGTCACGGCGTGTTTACATAGCTCCCGCTCGCACCGCTGCGGGCTCCACCGCCCTCTTCCCCGGGGCTTTGTCCTGTCCGCCGACGGAAGTCAGGTGCATGAGCTCGCTCGACCACGACCACCTTCTCGACGAGGCCCCGGAGCCCCGCACGCGCACCGGATCGACCCTCGCTCCAGCCGGTGGCACGCGGTCCCGGCGGCGGCCGGCCGCCCGGGCAGGGGAGAAGGCTCTGGAGAGCACCCCCGAGCCGCGCCAGCGGCAGGCGCGGTCGACCCGGGGCACCACGACTCCCCGCCGCACCGGTGGCCGCGGGTCGGCCGAGACCGCTCCCGCCCGTGCGACCGCCAAGGCGACGGTGACCAGGGCCGCGGGGGCGGCCCGGTCCGCGGCCGCGGCCACGCGCACGGCCGGCACGAAGGTCGCCGAGACCGCGAAGCCCGCCGCGGCCAAGGCGGCGAAGGTCGCCACGGTCACGGCCGCGACGGCGAAGCCCGCGGTGGCGAAGGCCGTGAAGGCGGCGACGGTCAAGGCCGCGCCTGGGAAGACCACGAAGCCCGCGACCGCGAAGCCCGCCACGGCGAAGGCGAAGCCCGCCAGGACCGCCGCGCCGAAGACCGCCGCGCCGAAGGCAGCCACCGCGAAGACCACGCCCGCGAAGACCACGCCTGCGAAGGCCGCGAGGACCAAGTCCGCGACCCCCGAGCCCGCTGCGACCCCGGCCGCCGAGGCGCCCGCCCCCCGGCCGCGGCCCCGGCCCACGCCGCGCCCGCGCCCCGCCGCGGCCGAGCCGGCGCCCGAGGTCCTCGTGGTGGCTGCCGCGGAGCCGGTCCGCGACCTCGCCGACGCCGCGTCGCTCGTCGCCGTCGAGGAGGCCCGCAGCCGCGCCGTCGTCGAGCAGCTCAGCGAGGCCCCCGCGGACGTCGTCGTCGTCACGGAGATCGCGCCGTCCACCGGCTCGGCGCCCGGCCGCTGGAGCCGGCTGCGCCGCCGTCCGGCGATGTACCTGGCCGCCGCAGTGATCGGCGCGATCGCCATCGGCGCGGTCTCTGCCGGTTCCGCCGCCCAGGCCGACCCGGTCGAGCAGCCCAGCCACTCGATGAGCGTCGCCGCCGAGCTCGGCATCTCCTCGCAGCAGACGACGCTCGCCCCCGACGCCCAGGACGCCGACCGGCTGGCCGAGCTCGCCGCCAGCCGGGCCACCCGCGAGGCCGAGCAGGACGCCGCCGTGGCGGCCCAGCAGGAGGCGGACCGGGTGGCCGCGGCGGCCATCGCCGAGGCGGCGCGGCCGAAGGCGGTCCTGCCGGTCGACGGAGCCCGGCTCACCAGCGGCTTCGGATCGCGGTGGGGCACGCTGCACGCCGGCATCGACCTGGCGGCGCCGATCGGCACCCCCGAGTACGCCGCGATGGACGGCGTCGTCCTCGAGGCCGGGCCGGCCAGCGGCTACGGCCTGGCCGTCTACATCCAGCACGAGAACGGCGACGTGACCGTCTACGGCCACATGGAGCAGATCCTGGTCGTGCCCGGCCAGGTCGTGAAGGCCGGCGACACGATCGCGCTGCTCGGCAACCGCGGCCAGTCCACCGGCCCGCACCTGCACTTCGAGGTGCACGTCGGCGGCCTCGACGGGGCGAAGGTCGACCCGATCCCGTGGCTGCGGGACCGCGGCGTCCGGATCTGAGAAAGGACCCCGTCCTCCTCACCCCTCGCAGGCTCGGGCGAGCCTCGGGACGGGGCCGACCGACGACGCCCCCGGCCGGATCGATCCGGCCGGGGGCGTCGCGCGTCGGGCACACTGCCCGGTGTGCAGCGGGCAGGGAGGGAGGCCGCCTGATGGGACACGACCACGCGGCCCACGCCCACGGCGGCACCGCCGGCGCCGCGCACCGCAGGCGGCTGCTCGTCGTCCTCGGGCTGACCCTCGGCATGCTGGTCGCCGAGGTCGTCGGCGCCGTCCTGTCCGGGTCGCTCGCCCTGCTCGCCGACGCCGGCCACATGGCCACGGACGCCGCGGGCATCGCGCTCGCCCTCGGCGCGGTGACCCTCGCCCAGCGCCCCGCCCGGGGACGGCGGACCTTCGGCTGGCAGCGGATCGAGATCCTCGCCGCCGTCGCCAACGGGCTGCTGCTGCTCGGCGTCGCCGGCTACGTGCTGGTCGAGGCGGTCCGGCGGATCGGCCGGAACCCCGAGATCGGTTCGGGGCTGATGCTCGCCGTCGCCGGCGTCGGCCTGCTGGTCAACATGGTCGCGCTGACGCTGCTGCACCGCGGCCGCGGCGAGTCGCTCAACGTGCGCGGCGCCTACCTCGAGGTGCTCGGCGATGCGCTGGGCTCGTTCGCCGTCCTCGTCGCCGGGGTGGTCATCGCCACGACGGGGTGGAGCTACGCCGACGCGCTCGCCTCCCTGGCGATCGCCGGACTCGTGCTGCCGCGGGCCTGGCACCTGCTCCGCGAGGCGCTCGACGTGCTCCTCGAGGCCGCGCCGCGGGGGGTCGACCTGGACGACGTCCGCGCGCACATCCTCGAGGTGGACGGCGTCCTCGGCGTGCACGACCTGCACGCCTGGACGATCACCTCGGGGCTGCCGGTGCTCTCCGCGCACGTCGTCGTCACCGACGATGCCCTCGAGGCCGGGCACGGCGGGCGGGTGCTCGACGCGCTCTGCGCCTGCCTCGGCGACCACTTCGACGTCGCCCACTGCACCTTCCAACTCGAAGCCGGGACGCACGCCGAGCACGAGGCGCCCGTCCACGACTGAAGCCCTCCGGTGGGACAGTGGGGGCGCACAACTGATCGGCAGGGCAGGAGGCGTCGGTGCGGCACGCGGACCACTCGGGCATGTGGATGCCCGACGAGCCGCCCACGTGGGGCCGGATGTTCCTGCCCCACCTCGACGGCTGGTCGCTGCTGGCGTTCGCGAGCGTCGTCGCACTCGTCGCCTACCTGGTCGGCGTCGTGCGGCTGCGCCGCTCGGGCGTGGCCTGGCCGTGGTGGCGGACGGCGTCCTTCGCCGCCGGCGCGGTGTCGCTGTTCGCGGTCACCGGCACGTGGCTGTCCGGCTACGGCATGGTGCTGTTCAGCGTGCACATGGCCCAGCACATGGTGCTGTCGATGGTCGCGCCGCTGCTGCTGCTGTGCGGCTCCCCGGTCACGCTCGCGCTGCGGGCGCTGCCGCGCGGCAGGGGTGCCGCGGGCGCGCCGCGGGCGCTGCTGCTGGAGGCGCTGCACAGCCGGGTCGCCCGGTTCCTCGCCAACCCGTTCTTCACGGTGCCGCTGTTCCTCGGCAGCCTCTACGGCGTCTACTTCACGCCGGTCTTCGACGACCTGATGGCCAACCCGCTCGGCCACCAGTTCATGCTGGCCCACTTCCTGGTCACCGGCCTGCTGTTCTTCGGGCCGATCCTCGGGCAGGACCCGTGGCCGCGGACCCTGGGCTACCCCGGCCGGATGCTGGAGCTGCTCGTCCCGATCCCGTTCCACGCCTTCTTCGGCGTCGCGATCATGATGGCCGGGTCGCTGGTCGTCGGGTCCTTCGCCGCGCCGCCGTCGTCCTGGGGTGTGGACCTGCTGGCCGACCAGGGCACCGCCGGCAGCATCGCCTGGTCCTTCGCCGAGCTGCCCAACGTGGTCGTGCTGGCCATCGTGTTCTTCTCGTGGGCCGGGTCGGAGGAGCGCCGCGGCCGCCGGCTGGACCGCCAGGCCGAGCGGGACGCCGACGCCGACCTCGAGGCCTACAACGCCCGGCTGCGGGCGATGGCCGCCCAGAACCGCGGCTGAGCGTCGGCCCGCCACGATCAGCCCAGCTGATCCCCGCGCGTCCTGGCTCACGGTGCGAGGTGAGCCAGGACGCGTTGCGGTGAGCTGAGCTGATCGTGGCGACCGGCGCCGGGGAACTCAGCCGGCGTGGACCAGGGCGTCGCCCTCGGCGGGCAGGTCCTCCTTGGTCGCCTTGACCAGGACGGCGGAGACCAGCGCGCCGGCGAGCAGCAGGACGGCGCCCCAGACGAACGCCGTCGTGTAGCCGTCGGTCAGCGCGACCGGCCCCGGCACGAGGGTGCCCGGCGCCGCCGGGTTCGGGACGCCCTTGCTCGGGTCCGCGGTCAGCGACGAGGTGATCGCCGCGACCGAGATGGTGGCCAGCAGCGCGGTGCCGATCGAGGCGCCGACCTGCTGGACCGCCTGGAGGACCGCGCTGGCCGCGCCCGCGTCGTGCTCGCCCGCGCCGACCAGCGCCAGGTTCGACAGCGGCACGAAGGTGAACCCGAGACCCAGGCCGAGGAGCAGCTCACCGGGGAAGGCCAGCGCCCAGAACGACGTGTCGACGTCCAGGAAGGACATGAGGAACAGGCCACCCGCGGCCAGCAGGCCGCCGACCACCATGAGCGGCTTCGGCCCCAGCTTCGGGACCAGGGCGCTCGCGGCGCCGGCGGACACGAGCACGCCCAGAGTGGTCGGCAGCGAGGCGAACCCGGCCTCCACCGGCTTGTAGCCCAGCACCAGCTGGAAGTACAGGCTCAGGAAGAAGAAGGCGCCGATCAGGCCGGCACCCACCAGGGTCGAGGTGAGGTACGCGCCACCGCGGTTGCGGTCGAGGATCAGCCGCATGGGCAGCAGCGGGTTCTTCACCCGCAGCTCCACGACCACGAAGGCCGCGACGAGCACGGCCCCGCCGATGATGAAGAACCATGCCCAGCCGTTGGCCCACGCGTTCTCGGTCGGGTTCTCCTGCGCCGCCTGCGCGACCTTGGTGAAGCCGTAGACGAACGAGGTGAGGCCGAGGGTCACCAGGACCGCACCCGGGACGTCGTAGCTCGAGTCGCCGGGGGCCTTGCTCTCGGGCACGAAGGGGATCGCGGCCACGATGGCCACGACGGCGACGGGCACGTTCACCCAGAAGCACCAGCGCCAGTCGGCGTACTCGGTCAGCACGCCGCCCAGCAGCAGCCCGACCGCGGATCCCCCGCCGGCGATCGCGCCGTACACGGCGAACGCCTTCGCGCGCTCTTTGGCATCGGTGAACAGGACCGTCAGCAGGGCCAGGGACGCCGGCCCGAGCAGCGCGCCGAACGCGCCCTGCGCCGCGCGGGCGATGAACAGCATCCCCTCGTTGACCGCCAGGCCGCCGACGGCGGAGGCGATCGCGAAGCCGGCGGCGCCGACCAGGTAGGTCCGCTTGCGACCCCAGAAGTCGGCGATGCGGCCGCCGAGCAGGAGGAAGCCGCCGAAGGTCAGGGTGTAGGCGGTGACGATCCACTGCTGGGTCGCGGCGCTGATCTCCAGGTCGGCCGAGACCGACGGCAGCGCGATGTTCACGATCGTCGCGTCGAGGATGATCATCAGCACCGTCACCGCGATGACCGCCAGGGCCAGCCAGCGCCGCGGATAGGGCTCGCCGGGGTCCTCGGCGACGGGAGTGGAGGAAGTGGTCGCGGGGTCTGTCACAGGTCGTCCTCGGGAGCGGTTACGGAACGGCCGGGTCGCCGGCCGATCGATGAACCTAGCGGGCTGCGAGCATGTCGTCGTGCCTGTTTCGCTCGTGGTGATCTCCGACACGCACGTGCCGAAGCGCGCACGTGACCTACCTCATGGCGTGTGGACGGCGATCGAGGCGGCCGACGTCGTCGTCCACGCCGGCGACTGGGTCGACGTCGCGCTGCTCGACCGGTTGGAGGAGCGGTCCCGCCGGCTCGTCGCGGTGCACGGCAACAACGACCACGGCCCGCTGCGCGAGCGGCTGCCCGAGGTGGCGCGGGCCGAGATCGAGGGGCTGCGCCTGGCGGTGGTGCACGAGACGGGGGACAAGAAGGGCCGGGAGGAGCGTTGCGCGGCCCGCTTCCCGGACGCCGACGTCCTCGTCTTCGGGCACAGCCACATCCCGTGGGACACCACCGCGCCCGCCGGCCTGCGGCTGCTCAACCCCGGCTCGCCGACCGACCGGCGCCGGCAGCCGTACGGCACCTTCGTCACGGCCGTCGCGGCGGACGGCGCGCTGCACGAGGTCACGTTCCACACCGTGCCGCGCTGACGTGCCGGCCTCGTTTCCGCTGCCCGAACGGGCGGTTGCGCTGCTCGCCTGCCCGGTCTGCGGCGCGGGCATGACGGCGACCGCCGAGGGGCTGCGCTGCGCCGCCGGGCACGCGTTCGACCGGGCCCGGCAGGGCCACGTCACCCTGCTGCCGCCGGGTCACCGGCCGCCGTCCGGCGATTCGGCCGAGATGGTCGCCGACCGGGTCGCCTTCCTGGCCGCCGGCGCCTACGCCGGGGTCACGGCGGCCCTGGCCGCGGCGGTGCTCGCCGGCGGGACGCCCGGGACGCTGCTGGACCTCGGCGGCGGCACCGGCCACCACCTGGCCGCCGTCCTCGACCGGGCGCCCGGCGCGGCCGGGATCGTGCTCGACTCCTCGCCCTACGCCGTCCGGCGGGCCGCCCGCGCGCATCCGCGGGCGATGGCCGTCGTGGCCGACACCTGGGCGCGGCTGCCGATCCGGGACGGCGCCGTCGACCGCGTGCTGGTCGTCTTCGCGCCGCGCAACGGCCCGGAGACCGCACGCGTCCTGCGCCCCGACGGCCGGCTGGTGGTGGTCACCCCCGGCGCGGACCACCTCGCCGAGCTGGTGACGCCACTCGGGCTGCTGCGCGTCGACCCGGACAAGGGCGCCCGCACCGCGGCGTCGCTCGAGCCGCACCTGCGGCCGGTGGCCGCGGCCGGGCACCGGGAGGTGCTGGCGCTCGGGCGCGCGGCCGTGCGGACCCTCGTGGGCATGGGCCCGCACGCGCGGCACGTGGACCCGGCCGAGCTGACCGCGCGCATCGCCGCCCTGCCGGAGCCGGTGCGGGTCACGGTGGCCGTCGACGTCACGACCTGGGTCCCGGTCGGCTGACCGGGCCGGTGGCGTCCGTGCGGACGTCGCCGAGCTCGGCCCCGCGCAGCGCGGCGACGACCGCCAGCTCCTCGGTGATCCGGCGCTCGTGGGCCGGCCGCCAGCCGTCGAGCCGCACGAGCCGCACGTCCAGCCGCCGGCCCTGCTTGCGGGCCCGCCAGGCGCAGGAGACGGCGCCGTCGACCAGGGCGACGCCGGGGTTGGCGACCATCCGCCAGACCTCCTTCTGCTGCGCCCGGTCGGGGACCAGCGTCGACCGGTCCGGGCCCTCGAGCGCCGCGTCGTAGGGCGGCAGCAGTCGGACCCCCTCTGCCGGCTCGGCCGCCGTCAGCCCGGGCAGGTCGGCCGTGGGCACCCAGGCGCGGCGGCCGTCGTGGTCGACCTCCGTGAGCTCCGGCGCGGCGGTCCAGCGCTGCCGCGCCTCGGCCGCGCCCAGGCCGAGCCACGTCGCCAGCTCGCCCGGGGTGGTGGGGGAGTGGGCGCGCAGGAACCAGCCCAGCAGTGCCGCCGCGCCCGCCGCGGGATCCCTGACCGGCGGGTCGTCCAGCCACTGCTCGGGCCGGACGAAGGCGCCGTCCTCCCGGTCGGCCGCACGGACCCAGCCGACGGCCAGCCCGACCATCGCGAACAACCCGGTGTCGACGTGCACGGCACGGCAGGGCTTGCAGAAGGCCGAGACGGACGGCGGCAGCGCGGCGGTCACCACCTGGGAGAGCTCGCCCTGCGTCCGGGGGGCCGCGTCGAGGGCGGCCCGTGCCGCGTCGGCCCCGTCGCGCAGCAGCGCGGCCGGGTGCTGCCCGGCGGCCACGCCGCGGCGGCGGAGCCGGTCGACGAGGGCGTCGTCGTCGACCGGCAGCGCGCCCGCGGTCAGCGTGCCGAGGTCGCGGGGGTCCAGCACCCGGGCGCCGCGCGCGGTCGGGGCCTCGACCCAGCGGCGGGCGCCGAGGGCGTCGCGGACGTCGTCCGCCCCGACGCCGTCCGCCCGGGCGTGCCAGCCGACGACGGCGGAGTCCGGCCCTCCGGTCCGCAACCCGGCCGGGCGGACCGCCTCGGCGCGGCGCTCCGCCGGCAGGCGGGCGGCCAGGCCGTGGGCCGACAGGCGCCAGGCGAGGACCCGGGCGCGGCTGACGATCGGCCTCGGCATGCCGGGGAGTGTGCCCGCCGCGGAGGTCCGTCCGCGCGGTCGTGATCGCCGCGCCGCCGGGTCGTCACGACCCGGTCGCGATGCCCGGCGCGCCTCCAGGGACCCGACGGGCGAGCTGACAGCCACCGTCTAAGCTCCGGCTGTGACGATCGCACCTGCGCCCATCGTGAGCCGGCCGAGCCCGGTTCATGTGGCCCAGAAGGGGTCGCGGCTCTCGAACCTGCTGCGGACCACGGACCACAAGCTCATCGGCCTGATGTACCTGACGACCGCGTTCACCTGGTTCCTGGTGGGCGGGTTGATGGCGATGCTCATGCGCGGTGAGCTGGCCCGTCCGGGTCTGCAGTTCCTCTCACCCGAGCAGTACAACCAGCTGTTCACCATGCACGGCACGATCATGCTGCTGTTCTTCGCGACGCCGCTGTTCTTCGCGTTCGCGAACCTGATCATGCCGCTGCAGATCGGCTCCCCCGACGTCGCGTTCCCGCGGCTGAACGCCTTCTCGTACTGGCTGTTCCTCTTCGGCAGCCTGCTCGCCGTGTCCGGCTTCCTGACCCCGGGAGGTGCGGCCGACTTCGGGTGGACGGCCTACACACCACTCTCGGACGTCGTGAACAGCCCCGGGGCCGGCGCCAACCTCTGGATCGCCGGCCTCGCCGTGAGTGGCCTGGGCACGATCCTCGGCGGCGTCAACTTCGTCGCCACCATCGTCTGCCTGCGCGCCCCCGGCATGACGATGTTCCGGCTGCCGATCTTCACCTGGAACACCCTGGTCACCAGCATCCTCATCCTGCTGGCGTTCCCGATCCTCACCGCCGCCCTGTTCGGGCTGCTGGCCGACCGCAACCTCGGCGCCCTCATCTACTCGGATGAGAACGGCGGCCCGATGCTGTGGCAGCACCTGTTCTGGTACTTCGGCCACCCCGAGGTCTACATCATCGCGCTGCCGTTCTTCGGGATCATCACCGAGATCATCCCGGTGTTCAGCCGCAAGCCGCTGTTCGGCTACAAGGGCATGGTCTTCGCGACCCTGGCGATCGGCTTCCTCTCCCTGGCCGTGTGGGCCCACCACATGTTCGCCACCGGCGCGGTGCTGCTGCCCTTCTTCAGCTTCCTGACCTACCTGATCGCCGTCCCGACCGGGATCAAGTTCTTCAACTGGATCGGCAGCATGTGGAGGGGGCAGCTGACCTTCGAGACGCCGATGCTGTGGTCGATCGGCTTCCTGGTCACCTTCCTCCTCGGCGGGCTGACCGGCGTGCTGCTCGCCTCCCCGCCGCTGGACTGGCACATCTCCGACACCTACTTCGTCGTGGCGCACTTCCACTACGTGGTGTTCGGGACCGTCGTGTTCGCCGCCTACGCCGGCATCTACTTCTGGTTCCCGAAGATGTGCGGCCGGATGATGGACGAGCGGCTGGGCAAGATCCACTTCTGGCTCACGTTCGTCGGGTTCCACGGCACGTTCCTCATCCAGCACTGGCTGGGCAACGAGGGCATGCCGCGGCGCTACGCCGACTACCTGGCGACCGACGAGTTCACCACGCTGAACACGATCTCGACGGTCTTCAGCTTCGTGCTCGGCGCCTCGGTGATCCCGTTCCTCTACAACGTGGTGCGGTCCTGGAAGTACGGGCAGCTGGCGCTGCGCGACGACCCCTGGGGCCACGGCAACTCGCTGGAGTGGGCGACGTCGTCCCCGCCGCCGCGGCACAACTTCCTGGAGATCCCGAAGATCCGCTCGGAGCGGCCGGCGTTCGAGGCGCACTACCCGCACCTCGTCGAGCGGTTGCACGCCGAGGCGCACTCCGGCAAGCGGCACGAGCCGTACGCCGGGGTCAGCGAGATCGGCCTCACCGAGGGCCGGCGACAGGGGCCCAACGACCCCGACCCCAGCTGACGAGGGCCGCCCGGTCCGTCGCGTCCGCCCCGTCGGCCTCTCGGCCGGCGGGGCGTTCGCGTGTCCGGCGGCCGGCGCTCGTGCGCCACGAGGGGACGGCGCCGAGCCGGTTCCCGGGGCGGCGCGGCCGGTGGGGCACCATGACGACGTGTCGCTCCACCCCGCCCCGCAGATCCCGGCCGTCGTGACCGGCGAGGGCCCCCGCGCCCTGCTGACCGTGACCGGGGTCGACCGCCCCGGCGTCACGGCCCGCCTGTTCGGCGCGCTGGCGGGGGCGTCCGACGGGACGTCGCCCCTGGTGGTCGTCGACGTCGAGCAGGTCGTCGTCCACGGCCAGCTCGTGCTCGGCGTGGTCGTCGGCGAGCTGCCGGTGGACGGCGGCGGCCAGGAGAGCGAGGACGCGCTGCTGGCCCGGCTGGTGCGGCTGGCCGGTGAGGTGTCGGCGGCCACGGGGGTGCAGGTGCGGGTCGAGCCGGCCTCCGACCCGGAGCCGGAGCGGCCCGGCCGTCCGCACCACGTGATCGTCCTCGGCCGGCCGGTGCCCCCCGGCGCGGTCGCCGGCGCGGCCCAGGCGATCGCCGCGCTGGGCGGCAACATCGACGCGATCCGCCGGCTGTCCGACTACCCGGTCACCAGCTTCGAGCTCACCGTCTCCGGCGCCGAGTCCACGGCCCTGCGCACCGAGCTGGCGCACATCGCCGCCGCCACCGGCGCCGACATCGCCGTCGAGCAGGCCGGGCTGGCCCGGCGCAGCAAGCGGCTGATCGTGCTCGACGTCGACTCGACGCTGGTCCGCGGCGAGGTCATCGACGAGCTGGCCGCCCGCGCCGGGCGGGCCGCCGAGGTCGCCCGGATCACCTCGGCGGCCATGAACGGGGAGCTGGACTTCGCCGAGTCGCTGCGCAAGCGGGTCGGCGCGCTGGCGGGCCTGCCGGTCGAGGTCCTCGACGAGGTGCGCGAGGCGCTGGTGCTCACCCCGGGTGCACGCACGCTGATCCGCACGCTCAAGCGGCTGGGCTTCCGCTGCGGCATCGTCAGCGGCGGCTTCACCCAGATCACCGACCCGCTCGCCGAGCAGCTGGGCCTGGACTTCGCCGCGGCGAACACCCTCGAGGTCGCCGACGGGAGGCTGACCGGTGGGCTCGTCGGCGAGATCGTCGACCGCCCCGGCAAGGCCAAGGCGCTGGCGCGGTTCGCCGCCGAGCACGGCATCCCGCTCGAGCAGACCGTCGCGGTCGGGGACGGCGCCAACGACCTGGACATGCTCAACACCGCCGGCCTGGGCATCGCGTTCAACGCCAAGCCCGTCGTCCGCGAGCAGGCGCACGCCGCGCTCAACCTGCCCTACCTCGACGCCGTCCTGCAGGTGCTCGGCTTCACCCGCGACGAGGTCCTCGATGCCGCACCCTGAGGGCCAAAATGGCCACTTTGGCCCTCAGGCCCGGTGGACCTCGCCCTCCAGCTCGACGCCCGCGGTGCGCAGCTGCTCCAGCGCGGCGTCGGTGGAGGCCTCGGCCACGCCGGCGGTCAGCGGCAGCAGCACCCGGGTGGCGAATCCGGAGCCCACGGCGTCGAGCGCGGTGGCCCGCACGCAGTGGTCGGTGGCGATGCCGACGACGTCGACGGCGTCCACCCCGTGCTGCCTCAGCCAGTCGGCGAGGGGGACGCCGTCCGCCCGGCCCTCGAACCCGGAGTAGGCCGCCGCGTACTCGCCCTTGTCGAACACCGCCTCGATCGGCTCGCGGTCGAGGTTCTCGTGCAGCTCGACCCCGCCGGTGCCGACGACGCAGTGCGCCGGCCAGGTCTCCAGGAAGTCGGGGTGCTCGGCGAAGTGGCCGCCCGGGTCGACGTGGTGGTCACGGGTGGCGACGACGTGCGCGTACCCGCCGGCCCCGGAGCGGACGTGCTCGGTGATCGCGCTCGCCACGGCGGTGCCGCCGGCCACGGCGAGGCTGCCGCCCTCGCAGAAGTCGTTCTGGACGTCGACGACGATCAGTGCCCGCGTCATGCGGCCATGATCTCCAGCGCGCACTCGCCGCGGGAGAGGGCCCAGGCCTCGGGCGGCAGCGCGGCGCGCACCCGCTCGTGGTGCGCCCGCGCCTCGGCCAGCGCCTCGGCCGGGGTGGCGGTGCTGAGCACCGTGCCGCCCTTCACCAGCGGGAGCACGAGGTCGCGGTCGCCGTCCTGCGGCTCGATCGGCCCGCTGCTGATCACCTCGGCGGTCGCCGTCCCCTGGGGGTCGTGCCGTCGGACGGCGTTCTTCCGCCCGCCCACCGAGTTCTTGCCCTCGGACTTCTTGGCGACCGGCACGCCCTCGCGCTCGACCAGCTTGTAGACCATGCCCATCGTGGGCGCGCCCGAGCCGGTGACCAGCGAGGTGCCCACCCCGTAGCCGTCGACCGGGGAGGCCATCAGCCCGGCGATCGCGTACTCGTCGAGGTCGCTGGTGACGATGATCCGGGTCTTCGTGGCGCCGAGGGAGTCGAGCAGCTCGCGGGCGTGCGCGGCGACCGTGGGCAGGTCCCCGGAGTCCAGCCGGATGCCGCCGAGCTCGGGGCCGGCCACCTCCACCGCCGTCCGGATGCCCTGGTCGACGTCGTAGGTGTCGACCAGCAGCGTCGTCCTCGTGCCCAGGGTGGCGACCTGCGCGCGGAAGGCGGCCGCCTCGTCGTCGTGCAGCAGGGTGAAGGCGTGCGCGCTGGTGCCGGTCGTCGGGACGCCGTAGCGCCGGCCGGCCTCCAGGTTGGAGGAGGACGCGAAGCCGACCAGGTACGCCGCCCGCGCCGCGGCGACGGCGGCCTCCTCGTGCGTGCGCCGGGAGCCCATCTCGATGCACGGCCGCTCGCACGCCGCCCCCACCATGCGGGCCGCGGCCGACGCGATCGCGCTGTCGTGGTTGAGCACCGAGAGCGCGAGGGTCTCCAGCAGCACGCCCTGGGCGAACGGGGCGTGCACCATCAGCACGGGGGAGTTGGGGAAGTACAGCTCGCCCTCGGCGTAGCCCTCGATGTCGCCGGTGAAGGCGAAGTCGGCCAGCCAGTCGAGCAGCCGGGAGTCGGTGAGGCCCTGCTCGCGCAGCGTGGCCAGCTCGTCGTCCCCGAACCGGAAGCGGGGCAGCGCCTCGAGCAGCCGGCCGGTGCCGGCGAGCACGCCGTAGCGGCGGCCGTGCGGCAGCCGGCGGGCGAAGACCTCGAAGACGCAGTCGCGGTCGGCGGTGCCGTCGGCCAGCGCGGCGGCCACCATCGTCAGCTCGTACCGGTCGGTCAGCAGCGCGGGATGCGTCGGCGGCGCCTCGGTCATCGGCATGGTTCCGGAGCGTAGGCGGGCTGCGCCGCGTCGGCGTCCGGGGGATGGCGGGCGTCCTAGAGTGGGGGCCGTGGCCGGACCGCTCGCGCCTGCTCGCACCCCGGACGTCACGGTCGACGAGGAGACCGACCTCGACCGGCCGTGGGTCACCGTCGTGTGGAACGACCCGGTCAACCTCATGACCTATGTGACCTACGTCCTCCAGGAGCTGTTCGGCTACGACGAGGCGACGGCCACGAAACTGATGCTGCAGGTGCACCACGAGGGCAAGGCGATCGTGAGCTCGGGCCCCAAGGAGCGCATGGAGCACGACACCAGCCGGCTGCACGCCTACGGGCTGTGGGCCAGCTACCAGCGGGATTCATGAGGCCGTTCAAGCGCAAGGGCGACGACGTCGTGGCCCGGCTGGACCCCGCCGAGGCGGGCATCCTCGGGCTGCTGCTCGACCAGCTCGAGCAGTTGCTGGCCGCCGACGCCGAGGACATCGGGGACGACCCGGTGCTGGCCCGGCTGCTGCCCGACGGGCACCGCGGCGACCCGCGGCTGGCCGCCGACTACCGCGAGCTGACCGAGTCCGCGCTGCGCAGCGGCAAGGCCGACGACCTGGCCACCGTCCGCGCGACCCTGCCGCCGGACGGCGGCGACGTCCGGCTCGACCCCGACCAGGCCGCCGCCTGGCTGCGCAGCAGCAACGACCTGCGCCTGGCCCTGGGCACCCGGCTGGAGATCACCGAGGACACCGAGCCGCCCGAGGACCTCACCGGCGACGAGGGCCAGCAGCTGGCCGTCTACTACTGGCTCACCGCGCTGCAGGGTTCGCTGGTCGACGCACTCGCCGCCGGTCGCGCCGGCCGAAGGTGAGCAGGATCAGCAGGCCGAGCAGCAGGTCGAGCCCGAAGAACGTGTAGACGAGGCTCGGCAGCTCCAGATCGCGGATCATCGCGCCGATCGCCGAGAGCAGGGTGATGCCCGAGAGGGCGAACACCAGCAGCAGGACCAGCACCCGCAGCGCGACCAGTGTCACGAACGAGGCGCGGTCCTCGGCGCGCAGCCCCCGCCGCCGGCTCACGCCGCGCACCCCGAGCGCCATCGCGGGCAGCGGCAGCGCCACCACGCCGGCGACCAGGAGCGACTCGATCAACACGAGACCGCACCGTATCCGGCCGTGCCCGCAGGCTGAACCGAACTCCCGGCTCCGCGCGTGCCCCCTCATGACCACCCGTGTGCGCGGGCGGCCGCTCGCCCGCCGCCACTCGCCGGAGGAGCCACCATGGCCGTTCCCCGAACCCGATCCTTCCTGCTGGGCGTCACCATCCTCATCACGGCGGCCGGCGCACTCGCCGCCTGCGGTGGCGGCGACGACGAGGGCACGTCCGCGGCCACCTCCAGCGCCGCCGACACCGGTTCGGCGTCCTCGTCGGCGAGCGGTTCGGGGGCCGCCGCGACCGGAACCCTGACGGCCGAGGACCAGAACAGCGACGGCACCACCGTCGTCGTCGCGTCGGTCACCCTGGAGGGCGCGCCGGACGGCGGCTGGATCGCGCTGCACGAGGACGACAACGGCAAGCCCGGCCCGGTGCACTACTTCGCCCAGATCCCCGAGGGCACCTCGACGAACGTCGAGATCACCGCCGACGAGCCGATCGCCTCGGGGGCCTACTGGCCGATGCTGCACCTCGACGACGGAACCATCGGCACCTACGAGTTCGGCGAGGTCGAGGGCGCCGACCCGCCGGTCGTGGTCAACGGGACGCCCGTGATGCAGCAGATCCAGGTCACCGTCGGATAGCCCCGTCCCGCGGCCCGGCCGGGCCGTCCGGCCGGGCCCTCGGAACGCCCACCTAGACTGGCGGCGTGCTGCGCATCGACCGCGCGACCTACGACGCCATCGTGGCCCACGCCCGGGACGACCACCCGGACGAGGCCTGTGGCGTCGTCGCCGGCCCCGAGGGCAGCGACCGCCCGGAGCGGTTCATCCCGATGCTGAACGCGGCCCGGTCGCCGACCTTCTACGAGTTCGACTCGGCCGACCTGCTGAAGCTGTACCGGGAGATGGACGACCGGGACGAGGAGCCGGTGGTCATCTACCACTCGCACACCGCCACCGAGGCCTACCCCTCGCGCACCGACATCAGCTACGCCTCCGAGCCGAACGCGCACTACGTCCTGGTCTCCACCCGGCACCACGGCGCCGAGACGGGACTGGCCGGCGACCAGGTCGAGTTCCGCAGCTTCCGCATCGTCGACGGCGAGGTCCGCGAGGAGGACGTCGAGGTCGTCGAGTCCTACCTGTTCGGCCACTCGCCGACGACCGTCGTCTACGACTGACGGGTGATCCGCCTCGCCGTCGGAATCCCCCGGCGCGACGAGGCGTTGCCCCGGTCGACCTGCCACGATCGCCGGCGCACTCTGCGCAGCGACCCCCACCCTTCCGAGGAGAACCGCAACCCATGGCCATCGAGGTCCGGATCCCGACCATCCTGCGCACCCACACCGGCGGCGCGAAGACCGTGGAGGGCAGCGGCAGCACCCTCGCCGCGCTCGTCGACGACCTCGACAGCAAGCACCCCGGTCTGAAGAACCGCCTGGTGACCGAGGAGGGCAAGCTGCACCGGTTCGTGAACGTCTACGTCAACGACGAGGACGTCCGTTTCACCGGTGCGCTGGACACCGAGGTCAAGGACGGCGACTCGGTGACGATCCTGCCGGCGGTCGCGGGCGGCTGCTGACGGGGTAACCCCCGCCCGTCACCTCGTCCGGAAGAGTTCTCATGGCCCGCTTCGCCTCGCTCGTCGACTCCCTCGGGGGCACGCCCCTCGTGGGGCTGCCCAACCTGTCGCCGACCCCCGACGTCCGGCTGTGGGCCAAGCTCGAGGACCACAACCCCACCGGGTCCATCAAGGACCGCGCCGCCATCTCGATGATCGAGAGCGCCGAGAAGGAGGGGAAGCTCAAGCCGGGCGACACGATCCTGGAGCCGACCAGCGGCAACACCGGGATCTCACTGGCGATGGTGGCCCGGCAGCGCGGCTACCGGCTCATCTGCGTGATGCCGGAGAACACCTCCATCGAGCGGCGGCAGCTGCTGGAGATGTACGGCGCGCAGATCATCTCCTCCCCGGCGGCGGGCGGCTCGAACCAGGCCGTCGCCGTCGCCAAGGGGCTGGCCGCCGAGCACGACGACTGGGTGATGCTCTACCAGTACGGCAACCCGGCCAACGCGCAGGCCCACTACGACGGGACGGCGCCGGAGATCCTGGCCGACCTGCCGTCCATCACGCACTTCGTCGCCGGGCTCGGCACCACCGGCACGCTCATGGGCTGCTCGCGCTACTTCCGTGAGCACAAGCCCGAGGTGCAGGTCATCGCCGCCGAGCCGCGCTACGGCGAGCTGGTCTACGGGCTGCGCAACATCGACGAGGGGTTCATCCCCGAGCTCTACGATCCCGACCTGCTGGACTCCCGCTTCTCGGTGGGCCCCGAGGACGCGATCCACCGCACCCGCCAGCTGGTGGAGCGGGAGGGCATCTTCGCGGGCATCTCCACCGGCGCGATCCTGCACGCGGCGCTCGGCATCGCCGACAAGGAGGTCGCGGCGGGCAGGCGGGCCGACATCTGCTTCGTGGTGGCCGACGGCGGCTGGAAGTACCTGTCCACCGGCGCCTACGCGGGCACCCTGGAGGAGGCGACCGCGCAGCTCGAGGGTCAGCTCTGGGCCTGAGTGGCGCCCGCCGGTCGGGTGCGCTGCACTAGTCGGTGCGTGGGTGCCGCGGCACCGGCGCATCTCTCCGCAGTCGCCTGAGACGAGGGGGCAATGCAGATGACAGCCACGAGCGAGACCGGCGGAGTCACCGGCACCAAGGACAAGGACTACAACCTCATCTGGTTCACCGAGCAGTGCCTGAGCAATGCGCTGCGGCTGGAGACCTACATCCAGGACGCCGAGCGCGACGGCGACAACGAGGCAGCGGAGCTGTTCCGCAAGGCCCAGTCCGACAGCCGCAAGGGCGCCGAGCAGGGCAAGGCGCTGCTGCGGAGCCGGCTGTCCGGCTGACGGCCGCCGGTGCACCACGAGGGCCCTCTCCCGGGACGGGAGGGGGCCCTTCGCGCACGCGAACGGCTCTCCCGGCCGTCGGACCGCGCTCTGTCGGCGCCGACGGCTAGCCTGACCTGCGACATGAGGACGACGCAGCCGGGGCCGAATGCCCCCATCGGAATCTTCGACTCGGGGGTCGGCGGGCTCACCGTCGCCCGGGCGGTCCTCGACCAGCTCCCGCACGAGGCGGTCCGCTACATCGGCGACACCGCCCACGGTCCCTACGGCCCGCTGCCGATCGCCGAGGTGCGCCGGCACTCGCTCGCGGTGATGGACGACCTCGTGGCCGGCGGGGTCAAGATGCTCGTCGTCGCCTGCAACTCCGCCAGCGCCGCCTCGCTTCGCGACGCCCGCGAGCGCTACGACGTCCCGGTGGTGGAGGTCGTGCTGCCCGCCGTCCGCCGGGCGACCGCGGCCACCCGCAACGGCAGGGTCGGCGTGATCGGCACCCAGGCCACGGTCACCAGCGGCGCCTACGAGGACGCCTTCGCCGCCGCCCCGCAGATCCAGGTCACCAGCGCGGCCTGCCCGAGCTTCGTCGACTTCGTCGAGCGCGGGGTCACCAGCGGCCGCCAGCTGCTCGGCCTAGCGCAGTCCTACCTCGACCCGCTGCTCGTGGCCGGCGTCGACACCGTCGTCCTCGGCTGCACGCACTACCCGATGCTCACCGGCGTGATCTCGCTGGTCATGGGCGAGGACGTCACGCTGGTCTCCAGCGCCGAGGAGACCGCCAAGGACGTCTACCGGGTGCTCACCCGCGCCGACCTGCTGCGCGACGAGGACGCCCCGCCGCCCGAGCACCTCTTCCTCGCCACGGGCGACCCGGAACCGTTCGCCCGGCTGGGCCGCCGCTTCCTCGGGCCGGAGGTCGGCGCGGTGCTGCACGCCTCCTCGGTGGGCGCCGCGTGAGGCTCACCGTCGTCGGCTGCTCGGGGAGCGCACCCGGCCCCTACTCCCCGGCGTCCTGCTACCTGGTCGACCACGACGGCTTCCGGCTGGTGCTCGACCTGGGCAACGGCGCGTTCGGCACCCTGCAGACGGTGATCGACCCGGCGGCCGTCGACGCCGTCTTCCTCTCCCACCTGCACGCCGACCACTGCCTCGACGTCGCCCCGTTCGTCGTGTGGCACCGGTACTCGGGCCGGTCGGGCCGGCGACTCGTGCCGCTCTACGCGCCGGTGGGTGCCGAGCGCCGGCTGGCCCTGGCCTACGACCTCGACGGCGACGGCCTCAGCGACGTGTTCGACTTCGTCCCGGTGGGCCCCGGCACGCTCGAGATCGGCCCGTTCCAGGTGGCGCTGGCCCGCACCGCCCATCCGGTCGAGTGCTACGCGATCCGGCTCACCGCCGGTGGTCGCTCGCTGGTCTACACCGGGGACACCGGGCCGAGCCCCGAGGTGATCGACCTGGCCCGGGGCGCGGACGTGCTGCTCGCGGAGGCGGCGCAGCCCGACGGCGACCGCGTCCAGCCCTCCGGTCTGCACCTGACCGGCCGGCAGGCCGGCGAGCACGCCGCGGCCGCCGGCGTCGGCCGGCTGCTGGTCACGCACGTGCCGGCCTGGGTGGACGCGGGGGCGCAGCTGTCGCACGCCCGGTCGGCCTTCTCGGCGGCCGAGCTGGTGGCGCCGGGTGCCTCGTACGACGTCTGAGGAGGTGCGGTGAGCGACGAGGAGCGGGACGGCGTCGCGCTGAGCAGCCTCGACGCGCCGCTGGGCGACGGCCTCGAGGTCACCAAGGGGGACCTGGTCGACTACGTGGACGCCTTCGCCGACCGCCTGCTGCCGCAGCTGGCGGGGCGGCCGCTGTCCGTGAAGCGGGTGCGCCCGGGCCAGGCGCCGTTCATGCAGCGCAACGTGTCCAAGGGCGCGCCGGAGTGGGTGCGCACCGTCGCGGTGTGGTCCTTCGGGGCGAACCGCGAGGTGCACCAGGTGCTCTGCGACGACCGGCGGACCCTGCTGTGGCTGGCCAACCAGCGGGCGGTGGAGTACCACGTGCCGTTCTTCCGGGCCGGCGCCGAGGCCGAGCCCACCGGCCTGGTGATCGATCTGGACCCGCCCGAAGGCGCCGAGTTCGGCGTGGTGGTGCAGGCCGCGGGGCTGGTCCGGCGGGCGCTGGACGACAGCGGCCTGGCCGGCGCGGTCAAGACCAGCGGCTCGAAGGGCGTGCACGTCGTGGTGCCGGTGCGCGGCTCCGGCCCCGAGGATGTCGCCGCGGCCACCCGGGCGCTGGCGGCGCGCGCCGCCGCGCACGACCCCGAGCTCGCGACGACGGCGTACATCAAGGAGGACCGGCACGGCCGCGTCTTCCTCGACTCCACCCGCTCGGGCTCGTCGACGATCGTGGCCGCCTACAGCCCGCGGATCCGGCCCGGCCTGCCGGTGTCGACGCCGGTCGCGTGGGACGCGCTCGCCGACGCCCGCCCCGGCGACGTCACCGTCACGACCGCGGCCGGGCGGCTCGGGGACGCCGATCCGTGGGCGGCGGCCCTGCCGGAGCCGCAGGAGCTGCCGGCCGACCTGGTCGCGGAGGGGCACACCATCCCGGTCGCCCGGGTGGCCGCCATGCACGAGGGCAAGCGACGCAAGCGGGCCGCGCAGGCGGACGGCCGCTGACGCCGCCGTCGGTGCGCCCATGATCAGGTGAGCTGATCCCAGGGGCTCCTCCCTCACGGTGGGACGTGAGGGAGGACCCGCTGCCGTGAGGTAGGACGTCCTGCCGTGAGCCAGGACGGCGGTGGGCCGGGGGCCGCGGACGGCGGCTGACGGGGCCGCCCGTCCACAGGGGCGGGCGTCGTCCACAGATCCGGATCGGCTCCGGTCCGGTTGTCGGTGCCCGCGCGCACCCTTCCGCCCATGACGACCGATCCGCAGCTCACCGCCTGGCTCGACCAGGAGGACGCGCACACCGCCCGGATGATCCGGGAGCACCGCTTCACCGTGACCTACGTCTGGGGCGACGGGCCCGCCGAGCCGGCCTTCGGCTACACGACCGGCCTGTTCGGCCTCGGCCATCCCGAGCTCGTGATCGTGGGGCTGAGCCAGGAGCCCACCCACCACCACCTCGACCGGGCGGCGCGGCTGGTCGTCGGCGGCCGCGACCTGGTGGCCGGCGAGCGGCTGACCTGGCCCGACTGGGCGGGCAGCCTGGTCGTGGAGGAGCTGCCGAACCCCGGCGAGATCCTCTTCGGCGCCAACCGCTTCTACCACCGCCCCGACGAGTTCTCGGTGCCCGCCTACCAGCTCGCCTGGCCGCACCGGGAGGGCACGTTCCCGTGGGACGACGGCTACCCGTGCGGGCCGGAGTGCCAGCCACGGCCGGGCACGTGGCGGGCCTGACCGGGGCCGGGTGTCGTGTCGGAGCGCGACAGCGGGCTGACCGTGTGCCTCCGGCGCGCCGCCGGGCAGCCGGGCCGGTCCTCCAGGGGTGGGCGGCTCTGGAGGCCGGCGGCGCACACCTCCCACGATGACCGGCGTCCGCTCGGGGGGCGCGGACGAGAGGAGAGGCCCCGATGGCCCAGATCCACCGCGGTCAGTACGCCGCCGAGATCGACGGCGACTTCGTCGTGTTCCTCATCGGCGCGCGGCTGAACAAGCCGTGGCTGGCGGTGCGGAGCTTCCTGGACCTCGGCGGTCGGCGGCGCGGGATGCAGGCCATGCTCGACTACCTGACCGAGCACCCGGAGAAGGGACTGCTCGGCTACCGCATGGGCTTCGCCACGATCGTCCAGTACTGGCGCAGCTTCGAGCACCTGGAGGCCTTCGCGCGCGACGAGGAGCTCCTGCACCGGGAAGCCTGGCTCAACTGGTACCGGCGGGATCCGAGGGGACGCACCGGCATCTGGCACGAGACCTTCCTCGTGCGCGCCGGCGAGTACGAGGCCATCTACAGCGACCTGCCCGAGGCGGGTCTGGCAGCCGCCGGCCGGGCGGTCCCGCTGAAGAAGAACAGCTCCGCGCGGCTGCGGCTGCGCACCACCGCCGGCGCCGCCACGCGGGCCGGCGACGGGTCGGCGAAGGAGGGGGCGGTGAACGGGGTGCCGGTGAACGGCGAGCCGGTGAGCGGGGTGCCGGTGACGCGGGGGGTCGCCCGCCCGTGACGGCCGAGGCAGCGCCGCACGGGGCCGACGGGCGCCCGCGCCGGGGCCACATCTGGATCCGGCCGACGAGCGAGAGCTCCGGCGTCACGACGCTGGAGCTCTTCTTCGACCTGGTCTTCGTCTTCGCGATCACCCAGGTGACCGCGTTCATGGCCGACGACCTCGGCTGGCGCGGCGCGCTGCGCGGCCTCGTGCTGCTCCTGCTCCTGTGGTGGGCGTGGTGCAGCTACGCCTGGCTGGGCAACCAGGCGCGGGCCGACGAGGGCGTGGTGCGCGCGGCCGTGATCGTCGCGATGGCCGCGCTGTTCCTGGTCGCGCTGGCCATCCCCGAGGCGTGGGGCGACGAGGGCGGGGGCATCAGCGCCCCGGTGCTGCTGGCGGTCTGCCTGGCGCTGGTCCGGCTCGGGCATCTCGCGGTCTACGTGATCGCCGCGGGCGGGGACGCCGCGCTGCGGCGGACGGTGCTGCGCACGGCGGTGCCGGTGAGTGCCGCCGCCGTCCTGCTGGTGGTCGGGGCGGTGCTGGGTGGCGCGGCGCAGACCGCGCTGTGGGCGCTGGCGCTGATCGTCGACTACTCGGGCGTCTACCTGCTCGGCGGCGGCTGGCGGCTGCCCGCGCCCGGGCACTTCGCCGAGCGGTACGGCCTGATCGTGATCATCGCGCTGGGGGAGTCGCTGATCGCGGTCGGCGTCGGCGCGAGCGACCTGCCGGTCACCGTGCCCACGATCGTCGCCGCCCTGCTCGGGCTGACCGTCAGCGTCGCGCTGTGGTGGCTGTACTTCGACGTCGTCGCGCCGGTCGCCGAGCGGGTGCTCCGCGGCAAGCAGGGCGCCGAGCGGGTCCGGCTGGCCCGCGACTCCTACACCTACCTGCACTTCCCGATGGTCGCCGGCATCATCTACCTGGCCCTCGGCCTGAAGAAGGTCGCCGAGTACGTCTCCGACACCGGCCACCACACGCTGGCCGACCCGCTGAAGGGCACCCCGCTGTGGGCGCTCTACGCCGGCGTGGCCGTCTACCTGCTGGCGCACCTGGCCTTCCGTGAGCGCAACGTCGGCTCGATCAACCGGCCGCGCGCGGTGACCGTCGTCGTCCTGCTGCTGGCGCCGCTCGCGGTGGGGACGCTACCGGCGCTGGCCCAGCTGGGCGTGCTCGCCGCCGTCCTGGTCGCGCTCATCTGCTTCGAGGTCGTGCGCTACGCCGAGGCCCGCGCGGCCGTCCGGGCCGAACACGGGCACGGGTGACCCGATGAGTCCCGGATCGGTCGGCGGTCGGTGCTGACATGGGTCGCTTCGACGGGAAGATCGCGTTCATCACCGGTGCCGCCCGCGGGCAGGGCCGCAGCCACGCCGTCCGGCTGGCGAGCGAGGGCGCCGACGTCCTGGCCGTCGACCTGTGCGCCGGCATCCCCACCGTCGCCTACGAGCTGGCCACCCCCGCCGATCTCGCCGAGACCGCCCGGCTGGTGGAAGCGCAGGACCGGCGGGTGGTCACCGCGCAGGTCGACGTCCGCGACCCCGAGGCGCTGGGGCAGGTCGTGCGGGACGGCGTCGCCGAGCTCGGCGGGCTCGACGTCGTCCTGGCCAACGCCGGGATCGGGCTCATGGACCGCGCCGCCGACCCGCGGCAGGCCTTCCGCGACCAGCTCGACGTCAACCTCGTCGGCGTCTGGAACACCGTGCAGGCCGCCGCACCGGTGCTGATCGAGCAGGGGCGGGGCGGCGCGATCGTGCTGACCAGCTCGGTCTTCGGGCTCACCGGCCGGGGCGGCAGCGGGCGCGGCGGCGACGACGGCTACGTCGCCAGCAAGCACGGCGTGGTCGGGCTGATGCGTACCTTCGCCACCTGGCTAGCGCCGCACGGCGTCCGGGTCAACTCCGTCCACCCGTCCGGCGTCGCCACCCCGATGGTGCTCAACCCCGCCGTCGAGGAGCTCTTCGGCGGCGGCTTCGAGCACGAGCCGCCGAAGCCGACCGAGGACGTCGCCAACCTGCTCGACGTGATGCTCGTCGAGCCCGAGGACATCAGCGCCGCCGTGGCCTTCCTCGCCTCCGGCGAGGCGCGCTACATCACCGGCGTCGCCCTGCCCGTCGACGCCGGGATGCTCGTGCGGTAGCTCAGCTCGGCTCCTCCCGCCGGTCGGCGCCCCAGAAGGTGTGGAAGGAGCCCTCCCGGTCGACGCGGCGGTAGGTGTGCGCGCCGAAGAAGTCGCGCTGCCCCTGGATGAGCGCCGCGGGCAGCCGTTCCGCGCGCAACCCGTCGTAGTAGGCCAGTGCGCTGGCGAAGCCGGGAGCCGGGATGCCGTAGCGGGCGGCGTCGACGACCACCTGCCGCCAGCCGTCCTGGCCGGCGGCGACCGCGTCGCGGAAGTAGTCGTGCACCAGCAGGGTCGGCAGGTCCGGGTCGTCGGCGAACGCCTGGCGGATCCGGTCGAGGAACCGGGCCCGGATGATGCACCCGCCGCGCCAGATGGTGGCCAGCGCGCCGCGGTCGATGTCCCAGCCGTTCTCCTTGGCGCCGGCGGCGATCTGGTCGAAGCCCTGCGCGTAGGCCACCACCTTGGAGGCGTAGAGCGCCTGGCGGACGGCCTCGATGTAGCCGTCGCGGTCCTCGACGGGCTCGGGCTCGGCCGCCGGGCCGGGCAGCACCTTCTGCGCGGGTCCCCGCTGCTCGGCGTGGCCGGACAGCGCGCGGGCGAACACCGCCTCGGCGATGCCGCTCACCGGCACCCCGAGGTCGAGCGCCGACTGCACGGTCCACCGGCCGGTGCCCTTCTGCTCGGCCTGATCGAGGACGACGTCGACGAACGGCTGCCCGGTCGCGGCGTCCTCGTGGCGGAGCACCTCGGCGGTGATCTCGATCAGGTAGGAGTCGAGGTCGCCCTCGTTCCAGCCGGCGAAGACGTCGCCGATCTCCCGCACCGAGAGCCCGAGCCGGCGCCGCAGCAGGTCGTAGGCCTCGGCGATCAGCTGCATGTCGGCGTACTCGATGCCGTTGTGCACCATCTTCACGAAGTGGCCGGCACCGTCGGTGCTCACGTGCGTGCAGCACGGTGTGCCGTCGACGACCGCGGCGATGCTCTCCAGCATCGGCCCGACGATGGCGTAGGACTCCTCCGAGCCGCCGGGCATGATGCTCGGGCCGTTGAGCGCGCCCTCCTCGCCGCCGCTGACCCCCGTGCCGACGAAGTGCAGCCCGCGCTCGGCCAGGGCCTTCGTCCGCCGGATCGTGTCGGTGAACAGCGCGTTGCCGCCGTCGATGACGATGTCGCCCTCGTCGAGCAGCGGCACCAGCTCGTCGATCACGGCGTCGGTCGCCGGGCCGGCCTGCACCATGATCAGGATGCTGCGGGGGCGCTGCAGCGCGGCCACGAACTCCTCGGTCGTCGTGGTCGGCACGAAGTCGCCCTCGCCGCCGTGCGCGGCCATCAGCGCGTCCGTCCGCGCCTTGGTGCGGTTGTGCAGCACGACCTGGTGGCCGTGGCGGGCGAGGTTGCGGGCCAGGTTCGCACCCATGACGGCGAGGCCGGTGACGCCGATCTGAGAGGTCATGCCCGGCATCGTGCCGGACCCGACCGGCCGGGGGACACCCCGGTCGCCGGACCCGGGTCGTCGTGGGGAGAGGTCAGGCCAGGCCGAGGTCGCGGCGCAGCTTGGCGACGTGCCCGGTGGCCTTGACGTTGTACGCGGCCCGCTCGATGCGGCCCTCGGCGTCGACGACGAACGTCGAGCGGATCACGCCGACGACCTCCTTGCCGTACATCTTCTTCGGGCCGTAGGCGCCGTAGGCCCGGAGCACCTGCTTGTGCGGGTCGGAGACCAGCGTGATGCCCAGGTTCTCCTTCTCGCGGAAGCGCATCAGCTTCTCCGGCGGGTCCGGCGAGATGCCGATGATGTCCAGCCCGGCCTCGGCGAGCTCACCGGCGGCCGCGGTGAAGTCGACGGCCTGGGTGGTGCAGCCCGGGGTCAGCGCGGCGGGGTAGCAGTAGACGATCACGCGGCGGCCGCGGTGCGACGACAGCGAGACGGGGTTGCCGTCTGCGTCGGGCAGGGTGAAGTCCGGTGCCGGGTCGCCGGGGGAGAGGCGGACGGGAGCGACGTCGGTCTCGGTCATGCTCGGCATCCTGCCCTGCCCTGCCGACGCGGGGACACGGGGGAGCTCACCCCGCCACGAACGAGAACCGGACGTGCCGGGTGTGGTTGTCGGTGTTGGTGTCGACCAGACAGATCCGCTGCCACGTGCCCAGCATCAGCCGGCCCTCGAGGACCGGCACGCTCGCGTACGGCGGCACGAACGCGGGGACGACGTGGTCGCGGCCGTGGCCGGGACTGCCGTGCCGATGCCGCCAGCGGTCGTCGCGCGGGAGCAGCTCGTCGAGCTGGGCGAGCAGGTCGTCGTCGCTGCCCGACCCGGTCTCGATGATCGCCAGCCCGGCGGTCGCGTGCGGGACGAAGACGTGCAGCAGCCCGTCGGCCTCCGCGGAGACGAACTCGGCGCACTCGTCGGTCAGGTCGACCACGCAGGGGACGCCGCCGGTGCGGACGCTGCGGACTTCCGATCGCATGGCGCGATCCTGCCGGGTCCGCCCGGGCGGTGCTCCGGTGGCCGCCGGGCCGGGGGCCGGCGTGCCAGAGTGGCGCGGTGCTCGCGTTCGACGCCGACGGCGCCCGCCGCCTCGAGGAGGTCTACACGACCGACGACGTCGTGGGGCAGCGGCGCAGTGTCCTGGAGCGGCTCGCGCTGCAGCCGGGGGAGCGGGTCCTCGACGTCGGCGTCGGGCCCGGCCTGCTGGCCGCCGAGGCGGCCCGCGCGGTCGGCCCGGGCGGCCGCGTCTGCGGCATCGACGTCAGCGCCAGCATGCTGGCCCTCGCGCAGCGGCGGGCGAGCGTGACCGGCGGCGCGACGCTGGAGCTGCGCCAGGGCGCGGCCACCGCGATCCCGTACCCCGACGCCGCCTTCGACGTCGCCGTGTCCACCCAGGTCCTGGAGTACGTCGCCGACGTCCCCGCCGCCCTCGCCGAACTGCACCGGGTCGTGCGCCCCGGCGGGCGGGTGCTGCTGCTCGACACCGACTGGGACTCCGTCGTCTGGCGCTCCGGGGACGACGCCCGGACCCGGCGGGTGCTCGCGGCGTGGGACCAGCACCTCGCCGACCCGCATCTGCCGCGCCGGCTCAGCGGCTGCCTGCGCGAGGCCGGCTTCGAGGTGCAGGGGGTGCACGCGCTGACGCTGCTCAACGTCGGCTACGAGCCGCGGACCTTCAGCGCGGGACTGCTCGGCATGATCGCCGCCTTCGTGGCCGGCCGGGACGGCCTGACCGAGGCCGACGCCGAGGCGTGGGCGGACGACCTGCGTGCTCAGGGCCGGGACTGGTTCTTCAGCCTCGACCGGTTCGTCTTCCTGGCCACGCGGACGGGGTGACCGGCCGGCCGAACTAGGCTGGCCACCCGTGACCCGCCCCGACGGCCGCACGGCCGACCAGCTCCGCCCGGTAACGATCACCCGCAACTGGCTCGACCACGCCGAGGGCTCGGTGCTGGTGGAGTTCGGCCGAACCCGGGTGCTGTGCGCGGCCAGCGTCACCGAGGGCGTGCCGCGCTGGCGCAAGGGCTCGGGCCTGGGCTGGGTGACCGCCGAGTACGCGATGCTGCCGAGGGCCACCCACACCCGCAGCGACCGCGAGTCGGTGAAAGGCCGCATCGGCGGGCGCACCCTCGAGATCAGCCGGCTGATCGGCCGCTCGCTGCGCGCGGCGATCGACCTCGGCGCGCTGGGCGAGAACAGCATCGCCATCGACTGCGACGTCCTGCAGGCCGACGGCGGCACCCGTACCGCCGCGATCACCGGCGCCTACGTGGCGCTGGCCGACGCGGTGACGTGGCTGGCCGACCGCAAGAAGCTGGCCAAGAAGGACGCCATCGTCACCTCCGTGGCCGCGGTCAGCGTCGGCGTCATCGACGGGGAGCCGCGGCTCGACCTCGCCTACGAGGAGGACGTGCGCGCCGGCTCGGACATGAACGTGGTCTGCACCGGGGACGGCGGGTTCGTCGAGGTCCAGGGCACCGCCGAGGCCGCCGTGTTCGACCGCCGCACCCTCGACCAGCTGCTCGACCTCGCCGTCGCGGGGTGTCAAGAGCTCACTCGCATCCAGCAGGAGGCGCTGGCGCGATGAAGCTGCTGCTCGCCACCCGGAACCAGGGCAAGCTCGCCGAGCTGCAGCGGCTGCTGGAGTCCGCCGTCCCGGGGGTGGCGGTGGTCGGGCTGGCCGACGTCCCCGAGTACCCGGAGGCGCCGGAGACCGGCGCGACGTTCGCCGAGAACGCCCTGCTCAAGGCCCGCGAGGCGGTGCGCCACACGGGGCTGCCCGCCGTCGCCGACGACTCCGGCATCGCCGTGGACGCGCTGAACGGGATGCCCGGCATCCTGTCGGCCCGGTGGTCGGGCCGGCACGGGGACGACGACGCGAACACCGCCCTGCTGCTCGGCCAGCTCGCCGATGTGCCCGACGAGCGGCGCGGAGCCGCGTTCGTGTGCGCCGCGGCGCTGGTGACCCCCGACGGCACCGAGCACGTGCTGGAGCGGGAGTGGCGGGGCCGGGTGATCCACGAGAAGCGCGGCACCAACGGCTTCGGCTACGACCCGGTGTTCGTCCCCGAGGGACTGACCGTGACCGCCGCCGAGCTCGCGCCGGCCGAGAAGGACGCCCGCAGCCACCGCGGCCAGGCGTTCGCCGCGCTGGTGCCGGTCGTCGCCGAGGCGCTCAGCCCGCGCTGACCGGGGGAGTCCTCGGGTGCACGCGGACCTCCGGGCCTGACGGGCGGCGCTGCGACCGGGCCGGGCGGCTCGCCGGGATCGTCACCCGCACCGAGCTGATCGCCGTCCTGGATCAGGCACTGATCGGCTCCTGACGGGGCTACATTCAGCCGATGGGGAGCCAACCCGACCGGGGTGGCAGGTCCGAGCAGAGCCGGCGGGAGCGGGACAGCGCACCGACCGGCGGCGGCACGGCGATCACGACCCTCGGCGACGTCATGAGCCATTTGGCGCGCTCGCTGCAGCGTCAGCACGGCGACGTCGAGGCCACCTTGGAAGCCATCACCGCCGGCGCGGTCGGGGCTGTGCCGGGCGCCGAGGCGGCCAGCGTGAGCTACGTGCAGGGCCGGCGGCGGGTGGAGTCCCGCGCAGCCACCGGCGACCTTCCCCGGAAGGTGGACGACGTGCAGACCCGGCTGCAGGAAGGTCCCTGCCTGGACTCGGTGTGGCACCAGAAGACGGTGCGCATCGACGACATGGCCGCAGAGGAGCGGTGGCCGCGGTTCGCCGCCGAGGCGGCAGGTCTCGGGATCGGCAGCAACCTGAGCCTCCAGCTCTTCGTCGAGGGCGACAACCTCGGCGCGCTCAACCTGTACGCCGGTCGGCCGCACGCCTTCGGCGAGGAGTCCGAGGACGTCGGGCTCGTCTTCGCGACGCACGCCGCCGTCGCGCTGTCGGGTGCCCAGCAGGAGGAGAACCTCCAGCGGGCGGTGAGCAGCCGGGACCTGATCGGGCAGGCCAAGGGCATCCTCATGGAGCGGTACCGGCTCACCGGTGACCAGGCGTTTGCGCTGCTGGTCGGGGCGTCCTCCCGCACGAACCGCCGGCTCCTCGACATCGCCGAGGAGCTCTCCGCGACCGGAGACCTCCCGGAACGGTAGCCCGGGCGCTCGGCCTGATGAGGGCCCTGGACGCCGCGTTCGGGCGTAGGCTCCCGGTCCGAGCGAAAAGAGCTCGCGTCGTCGCGTTCGGGAGCGGGCGCGGTCGCGTCGGAGTACGCCCATGTCCAGCGACAGCCGGCCGGCCTCCACCGGGGGCGCGGTCGCGTCGGAGTACGCCCATGTCCAGCGACAGCCGGCCGGCCTCCACCGGGGGCGCAGCCGCCCTGGAGCGCCTCGGCCGCCTGGCGCTGCGCGAGCAGTCCATGGAATCGCTGCTGCAGGCCGTGGCCGATTCGGCCAGGACGGTGATGCCCGGCACCCCCGAGGCGTCGATCTCCGTCCTCGCCCCCGGGCGGGCGGCGGCCACCGTCGCCTTCACCGGCCAGCTCGCCATGGACCTCGACGAGGCGCAGTACAGCGAGGGGTACGGGCCGTGCCTGCACGCGGCCGCCACCCACGAGCTGACCGAGATCGTCGACACCCGCACCGAGGAGCGCTGGCCGGACTACGCGCGCCGCGCCGCCGAGCGCGGCAACCTCAGCTCGCTGTCCGTGCCGCTGATCATCGACGAGACGACTTCGGGCGCGCTGAACATCTACGCCCGTGAGGCCGACGCCTTCGACGACGCGGGCCGGGCGGCGGCCACGGGCTTCGCTCCCTACGCCGCCGTCGCCATCGCCAACATGCAGGACTACCAGAGCACCCGGGACCTCGCCGGGAACCTGCAGGCCGCACTGGACTCCCGGGCTGTCAACGACCAGGCGAAGGGCATCCTGATGGAGCGCCACAAGGTCACCGCCGACCAGGCGTTCCGGTTGCTGGCCCATGCGTCCATGACCACCAACACGAAGGTTCGCGACGTCGCCGACCACCTCGTCCGCACCGGCGAGCTGCGGGGGCAGAAGCGCTGACCCGGAGGAGTGGGCTCGCAGGTAACCGGTCAGGCAGCCGCGGTGATCTCCCGGGGGACTATCGCGGTCAGGCCCCTCGAGCTGGTGGGCAGCGGGGCCGCTCTCGCGCACGTCGTCCGGCTGCTTGGACGGCGCCGTGGGCGTCGTCCGGCTCGTCGAGCGGTGTCTGCACAGGGACCGGCCGAGGAGTACCGAGGCCTTCCGGATGCTCGGCCTCGGTACGGCTCCGCCGTCCCCACGGCGTGGCGGCAGCTGCGGAGCTGACGCGAACCTCGCGTCGCGGGAACGCCGACGATCGAGTGCGGGAGGGGGGAGTCGAACCCCCACGCCCGAAGGCACCAGATCCTAAGTCTGGCGTGGCTGCCGTTACACCACTCCCGCGCGACCAGCAGTCTAGGAAGTCGCCCGGACGGGTGCCGCCGAGATACGCAGACGCGCTGGACGCAGCGCCGTCTGGCAGGCTGTCGCCGTGCCTCGCGACCCTCGACAGATCCAGCTGGAGATCGACGCCGCCCGCGAGTCGCTCGCGGCGACCCTGGACCAGCTGGTCTACCGGAGCAGCCCCACGCGGCTGCGGGCCAAGGGCCAGGCCGCCGTCCAGAGCTTCCTGCAGACCCCGGTGGGCATGGCCACCATGGGCGCGGTCGGGCTGCTGCTGACCGTCGCCGTCGTCCGGCGCATCCGCAACCACGACTGAAGCCGAAACCGGGGGTGTGACCCCCGATCCCGTCGGTCCCGGCCAGGAGTCGGTGTGGGACTACCCGCGCCCGCCCTCGGCCGTCGTGACCCCGCGGCACGTCGTCGTCGAGCTCGGCGGCCGCGTCGTCGCCGACACCACCCGTGCGGTCCGCGTCTGCGAGACCAGCCACCCGCCGGTCTACTACGTCCCGCGCGCGGACGTCGTCGAGGGCGTGCTCCAACGCGCGGAGGGCACCTCGTGGTGCGAGTGGAAGGGCGCCGCCACGTACTGGGACGCCGTCGTCGGCGGCCGGCGCGTCCCTGCGGTCGCCTGGTCCTACGAGCGGCCGACCGCCGGCTACGAGCTGCTGCGCGGCGCCGTCGCGTTCTACCCGGGCCGCGTCGACCGCGCGCTGGTCGACGGCGAGGTGGTGCGACCGCAGCCGGGCGACTTCTACGGCGGATGGATCACCGACGAGGTGGTCGGCCCGTTCAAGGGCGGGCCGACCACGCTCGGCTGGTGACTCAGGAGGTCGCGGCGCCCGAGCTCTTCAGCAGCGGCAGGACGACGGTCTGCAGCACCTGGTCGGCGTAGGCGTCGTCGACCGGCTCGCCGGTGAGCAGCCACCGCTGGACCAGCAGCGCGCTCGTCGCCTCGGCCGACAGGCTGCCGCTGACCCCCGCCCGCAGTTCGCCGCGCTGCTCGGCGCGCGCCCACACCTGGTCGAACGCGCTGCGCCAGACCTCCAGCGGGCCGGTGCGGAAGGCCTCGGCCAGCGCCGGCTGGTGCGGCACCGTGGAGAGCAGGGACAGCGTCGCGGCGCCCACCGGACCGTTGATCACGGATACGAGCCGGCGCAGCATCACCCGGAGGTCCTCCTCCAGCGACCCGGTGTCGGGCGCCGCGGCCTCCTCGCGGTTGAGCTCGGCGATGGTGTCGACGACGAGGTCCTGCTTGGTGCGCCAGCGCCGGTAGATGGTCGCCTTGCCCACGCCGGCCTCGGCGGCGACGGCGTCCATGGTCAGGGCCCCGTAGCCGACTTCGGCGAGCAACCGCAGGATCGCGGCCCGGATCACGCCGTCCCGGCTGGGGTCCCGGGGGCGACCGCCCCGGCTGGATCGGGGAGGTTCGAGGGCCGAGACTGCGGTCATGGGGCAAGACTTTAGACACTTAAGTCAGGAACGCCAGAGGTTCCCACCCGTGTTGGAACTTTCCCGGCCCGGAACTGATCCTGCCGCACCGCGCGCCTGTCCGGACAGGGGTGGCGCATCGGTCATCCTCGGTTCGTGGGCACTGCGGAACACCCGGGATGGGAGCTGCCGGGGCGCGCGACCCGGATCCTGCTCGCGACCCCGATCAGTCACGTCCTCCCGGCGATCGCGCGCACCGCGCGCGCCATGGGCCTGTCCGTGCACGCCGCGCCGCGGATGCTCGACATCGTCGACGAGCGGGGCGGCCGCTGGCTCGACCGGCTCCTCGCCCGCCTGGCGCACGAGCTGACCGACGCCGAGACCCAGGTGGTCCGCGTCGCCACCGACCCGCCGGCGGACGACGACGCGTTCGCCTCCGCGCTGCTCAACGCACCCACGCTCGCCGTCGAACTGGCCCGCCGCGGCATCACCGTGGAGATCGGCGTCCTGGCCGAGGCCGAGTTCTGGTCGGTCTACCAGCCGATCGTGTCGCTGGACGGCCGGGCCAAGGTCGCGCACGAGGCCCTGCTGCGCGGCATCGTCGACGGCCGGGAGGTGTCCGGCGGCGACCTGTTCTTCGTGGCCGAGTCGGCCGGCTGGCTGCACCGGCTCGACCGCATCGGCCGCGAGGCCGCGGTGAACGGCGCCGCCGGCTGGCTGGGCGAGGCCGACCTGTTCGTCAACTTCTCGCCGCGGTCGGTGTTCCGCGCGCAGGTCTGCCTGGCCAGCACCGAGCGGGCCGCGCACGACGCGGGGATAGAGCCGCGCCGGCTCGTCCTCGAGATCGGCGAGGCGGAGGCGATCGCCGCCCGCGGCCACCTGGACTCGGTGCTCGAGCACGTGCGCTCGGCCGGTTTCCGGGTCGCCCTCGCCGAGGTCGGCGCCGGCTGGGCCGGCCGGTCGCTGTTGTCGGCGGTCCGCCCGGACGTCGTCAAGCTGGACAAGGCGCTGGTCCGCCAGCTCCCGGAGGACGGCGCGCGCACGATGATCCAGGCCGTGGTCGAGCAGGCGCACACCTTCGGCGCCGTCGTCGTCGCCGAGGGCGTGGAGAGCGAGCGGATCGCCGCCGAGGTCACCGAACTCGGCGCCGACCTCGGTCAGGGCTGGCTGTTCGGCCGTCCCTCGCGGCCGCGCGCCGCGGTCGAGGAGCCCGCCACCGGGTGGCAGCCGGTCAGCGCAGTCCCCACCCGGTGAGCGCCGGCCGGGCGTGCTCGTGCCCGAGCACCCCGAAGGAGCCGGCCGGCAGGGCGAACAGCGCGCCCGCCTCGGGACCGAGCCGCAGCCAGCGCGCGGTGAGCACGCGCAGCACGTGCCCGTGCGCCACGAGGACGACGTCGCCGTCGGCCAGCCGCGGGCGCAGCCGGTCCAGCACCCGGTCCACCCGCGCGGCCACCTGCTGCAGCGTCTCGCCCGGCGTCGTTCCCGGGACCACGGGATCGCGCCACACCGACCACTCCTGGCCGAGCTCCGCGCTGATCTCCTTGGTCGTCCGGCCCTCGTAGCCGCCGTAGTCCATCTCGACGAGGTCCTCGTCCACCGCCGTCGGGGACAAGCCGGCCAGCTCGGCGGTGCGCCGGGCCCGCTGCCGGGGGCTGACCCAGACCTCCGCGAACGACCGGCCGGCCAGGGTGCGCCCCAGCCCGCGCGCCTGCTCCTCGCCCTCCGGAAGCAGCGGCAGATCGGTCACGCTGGTGTGCTGACCGCTGCGGCTCCACTCCGTCTGCCCGTGCCGCAGCACGACGACCTCGCCCACGGAGCCCTTCCTACCGGTCCGGCGCCGGTCAGCTCCAGCGGTGGAGGGGGATCGCGCCCACCGGGGTGCGGGCGGGCCGCAGGCTCGGCCGCGTGCGCAGGCTCGCCGGGCGGCGTGCCGGACGGTCCGGTTCCGGCGCGACCCGCTGGTACACCGGGCCGTCGAGGGTGAGGACGTCGGCCAGGCCTGCCGCGCGGATCAGCCGCCGGGTGGCCGCGCCCGCGCCCACGATCCGGCAGCCGCGCCCGTCCCCGGCCAGCTCGGCGCCGACCTCGGCCAGCGTGCGCAGGGCGGAGCTGTCCCAGAAGCGGGCGGCGGCCACGTCGACCACCAGGTGCGGCGTGCCGAGGCCGGCGGCCTGGGCGAGGGCGTCGGAGAGCAGCGGGACGGTGGAGAGGTCGGCGTCGCCGGTGAGGCGGACGACGACCTGGTCGGGGGCTGGGACGAGGACGACGTTGAGCAGTGGCACAGGGTCTCCGGGCGGGGCGCTGTGTCGGGGGCCATGGGCTGCAGCCGGTTCCGACCCTATGCCGTTTCCTCGCTCCGGCACAACACATTGTCATGACTTGACTCCGTTGCGTTTAGAGAAGTTCGCCAGACCGCCACCTCCCGGCGGCCCCGACCCCGCGCGGCCGCAGCGCTCCTGAGGGGCCACCATGAGCGGCATGGACGCCGAGGACTTCCGCCAGATCCGCGACGCCGTCCGGCAGCTCGTGCGTGAGGAGATCATCCCGCGCGAGGAGCAGATCGAGGACGACGACCGCGTGCCCGACGACCTGCGCGCCCAGGCCGCCGAGATGGGCCTGTTCGGCTACGCGCTGCCCGAGGAGTACGGCGGGCTCGGCGTCACCATGTCCGAGGACGTGCAGCTCGCCTTCGAGTTCGGCTACACGACGCCGGCGTTCCGCTCGCTGTTCGGCACCAACAACGGCATCGCCGGCCAGGTGATCGCCAAGTTCGGCAACGAGGAGCAGAAGAAGGCCTACCTGCCGCGGCTGGCCGCCGGGGAGCTGATCGGCTCGTTCGCGCTCACCGAGGCCGAGGCCGGGTCGGACCCGGCCGGGCTGCGCACCACCGCCCGCAGGGACGGCGACGGCTGGGTGATCAACGGGTCCAAGCGCTACATCACGAACGCGCCGATCGCCGACGTCTTCATGGTGTTCGCCCGCACCGACCCCGAGGAGAAGGGCGGCCGCGGCATCTCGTCCTTCGTCGTCGAGAGGTCGACGCCGGGGGTGAGCGTCGGGCCCAAGGACAAGAAGATGGGTCAGTCCGGCGCGTGGACCGCCGAGGTGTTCTTCGACGACGTCCACGTGCCGGCCGAGGCGCTGATCGGCGAGGAGGGCCGGGGCTACGCCAAGGCGCTGACCGTGCTCTCGCGGGGGCGGCTGCACATCGCCGCGCTCTGCGTCGGCATGGCGCAGCGCGTGCTCGACGAGTCGGTCGCCTACGCCGCCGCCGCCAAGCAGGGCGGCGCCCCGATCGGCCGGTTCCAGCTGGTCCAGGCGATGCTCGCCGACATGCACGCCGAGCTGCTGGCCGGCCGCAGCCTGGTGCTCGACGTCGCCGCCCGCTACGACACCGGCGAGGACACCTCGGTCGGCCCGTCGTCGGCCAAGCTGTTCTGCACCGAGATGGTCGGCCGCGCCGTCGACCGGGCGGTGCAGGTGCACGGCGGCATGGGCTACCTGCGCACCACCCCGGTCGAGCGCTTCTACCGCGACGCCCGGCTGTTCCGGCTCTACGAGGGCACCAGCGAGGTGCAGCGGCTGATCATCGGCGGGGCGCTGCTGCGCGAGGCGGGTATGAGCCGTGGCTGAGGAGCGGGCCGTCCGGCGGGACGCCGTGGGCGCGCTCGGGTCGGCACTGCGCGAGCTGGTCGACGTCGCCGTCCGCACCGAGGTGCCGGTGGCCGACCTGGAGAAGGCCGCCCTCATGACCAGGGAGGTGACCGAGCTGCTGCGCGCCCAGCTGCGCGAGGTGCACGAGATCCCGTCGGTCGACGACCCGGAGACCGGGGAGCGCTGGTACAGCCCGGTGTACGGGCCGGGCAGCCCGGTGGCGCCGCCGATGGCGGTCGAGGACTTCCCGGACGAGGGCCGCTGCGTCGGCCGGGTCACGGTCGGCAAGCCGCACGAGGGGCCACCCGGCCTCGTGCACGGCGGCGTCGTCGCGACGCTGCTCGACCACGTGGTGGCCCGGTCGGCCCGCGTCACGGGCCACGGCGGCCTGACCGCGACGCTGACGGTCAGCTACCGGCGGCCGGTGCACCTCGGCGTCCCGCTGCTGGTCACCGGCGAGCTGCTCTCCGTCGACGGCCGGCGGGCGAAGGCCGTCGGGCGGCTGGTGGCGGAGGACGACCCGGGCACGACGCTGGCCGAGGCGGAGGGGCTGCTCGTGTCGCTGCGCGCCGAGCGCGCGTCGGAGGTCTTCGCCCGGACCGGCCGCGCGGTGGGGGCCTGGACGTCGAAGTCCTCGGACGGCTGACCGGGGCGAAAGGCGGCTGACGAGGCGGTTCGGTTCCGCTACGGTCCGCGGCCGTGGAGCACGGTGCGGGATGGGCGAGCTACGGCCCGGCCCCGGAGCTGGACGGCGGGGCGCCCGAGCCGCTGCGGCCCGAGCTGGCCGACGTCGGCCGGCTGCTGCGCCGCGGCGTGAAAGCCGTGGTCGGCGCCGCCCGTGCCGACGAGCGGATCACCCTCTCCCGGATCCTGACCGACCACCTGGGCGAGGGCGCGGCCGGGCTCGAGGTCGTGCAGGAGCGCGGGCCGAGCTACGAGCACGTCAACATGCAGGCCGGGCTGGATGCCTGGCTCGCCGACCCGGCGCGGAGCTCGCAGCTGGTCGGCATCGTCGGCTACCAGCACCGGCCGTTCGGGCTGGGGGAGCTGCTCACGGGCATGGACTCCTCGCCCCACGACCCGTTCGGGCCCCGGCCGGGCAACCCGTCCCGGGTCAACCGCGCTGCGGGCCCGGACGGCGAGGTCCGGCCGTGCATCCGGTGCGGCCTCTACCTGATCACCGAGGGGGAGACCCGGCTGGCCGTGTTCTTCCGCGGGCCGGAGCCGGAGATCGGCATGCCGGTGACGTCGCTGCACGTGGCCGGCACCGACCCGGAGCGGGCGCGGCGGGCCGCCGCCGAGATCCGCGCGGAGGCGCTGGCGCGCAACGTCTTCCGCGGGCAGGTGCTCTCCTTCGGTGGCGAGGTGTTCGGCGGGGAGGTGTTCGGCCCCAGCGAGGCCCTGCTGGCCTTCCACCGCCGTCCCACGCTGTCGGTCGAGCAGCTCGTGCTGGACCCGCAGACGCTGGCCGAGGTCGAGCGGCAGGCCGTCGAGGTGGCGCGGCACAAGGACCGCCTGCTGGCCGCCGGCCAGCACCTCAAGCGCGGGCTGCTGCTCTTCGGCCCCCCGGGGGTCGGGAAGACGCACACCGTCCGGTTCCTGATGAGCCGGCTGGTCGGCACGACCGTGGTCCAGCTGACCGGCGATGCCCTGCGGTTCGTCGCCGAAGCCTGCTCGATCGCCCGCGCGCTGCAGCCGGCGATGGTCGTCGTCGAGGACGTCGACCTCATCGCCGAGGAGCGCGGCATGCACCCCGGCCAGCACCCGCTGCTGTTCCAGCTGCTCAACGAGATGGACGGGCTGGCCGAGGACGCCGACGTCTTCTTCGTGCTGACCACCAACCGGCCGGACCTGCTGGAGCCGGCGCTGGCCGCCCGGCCCGGCCGGGTCGACCAGGCGGTGGCCCTCGAGCTCCCCGACGCCGCGGCGCGGCGGGCGCTGTTCGAGCTCTACCGCGGCGACCTCGACGTCGACACGTCCCGGCTCGACGACGTCCTCGCGCGGACCGAGGGCGCGACCGCCTCCTTCCTCAAGGAGCTGCTGCGCCGCGCGGCCCTGGTCGCCGCCACCCGCACCCCGGACGCCACCGCGATCGCCGTCTCGGCCGACGACCTCGCCCGAGCCCTGGACGAGCTGCTCGACAGCCGCAACGCGATGACCCGCGTCCTGCTCGGCAGCGCGCCCGCGCAGACGGTGGTCTGGCCGGAACGCCCTGGGGGCTCGTTCGGACCCAGCCCCGAGGCGTTCCCGGGCTGAGGTCCCTCGCCGGGTCAGTTGGCGCGGGGGCCGGGGGCGTTCGCGGGGTCGCCGGCGGGGTCGCGCGCGGGGCCGCCGGCCGGCTCCAGCAGCGGGCCGGGCGCGCCCTCCCCGCGGCCGAGCGCGGCCACGAACTGGGCGAGCACCTCGTCGCCGCGGTGGAACGGCGCCCAGTCGAGCAGCTTGCGGGCCCGCGTGCTGTCCAGCGCCGGCGCCTGCAGGCCGATGTCCAGCCAGCCGGGCTCGGTGGGCACCAGTCGCGCGGTGAACGCCGCGCGCAGCGCCGTCCGCAGTGCGAGGGCCGGCACGGGGACGCGGACGACCCCGAGCGCCCGCGCGATCGCGTCGCCGTCCATCAGCGGCTCCGCCGCGAGGTTGAACGCGCCCGACGCCCGCCGGTCGAGGATCCGGCCGAGCGCGTCGGCGACGTCGTCGGCGTGGATGAACGCCACGGCGACGCCGGGCAGCGGCAGGGGGAGCAGGTGGGCCAGCGCCGGGGGCAGCATCCGGCCGAGGCCGAGGAGCACCGGCCCGAGGAAGTAGCGGCCGATCTCGCTCGCCGCCTCGGGCTGCAGCACCAGCGTCGGGCGCACGATGCTCGAGACGACCTCCGGGTGGCGGGTCATGATCTCGCGGACCGCCCGCTCCGCCTCGGCCTTGTCCCGGCTGTACTGCGAGGTCGGGATGCCGGTGGTGGGCCAGTCCTCGGTCACCTTCTGCGCCGGGGCGCCGGGGGCGTAGGCACCCAGCGAGGACATGTGGACGACGTGGCCGACGCCGGCCGCGACCGCGGCGCGCACCACCCGGCGGGTGCCCTCGACGTTGACCCGGCGCAGCTGCTCGGGATGCCGGCCCGGCTGCAGCGCCCAGGCCAGGTGGACGACGGCGTCCGCCCCGTCGAGGAACTCCGGCAGGACCTGCTCGCTGGCCGCCTCCCCGAGGTCGGCCAGGTGCCAGCGCAGGCGGTCGTACGGCGCGATGTCCGGCGGCTGCCGGCGGGCCAGCGCGCGGACCTCGGCCACGCCGCTCCCCGGGGCCGTCAGCCGCCGCACCAGCGCCGTCCCGACGTTGCCGCTGGCGCCGGTGACCGCGACGGTCAGCCCCTGGAGGTGGCCGGGTGAGAGCTTCGCCATGCGCTGGGCGCTACCCATCCGGACCGCCGGGAACCTACGGTCGCTGCGTGATCAAGGGCGCACACGTGATCCTGTACAGCAGCGACGCGGACGCCGACCGGGCGTTCCTGATCGACCTGCTGGACCGGCCGTCGGTCGACGCCGGCGGCGGGTGGCTGATCGCGCAGCTGCCGCCGGGCGAGGTCGCCGTCCACCCGGCCGAGACCTCCGGGGCGGTCGAGCTGTACCTGGTGTGCGACGACGTCGACGCGACGGTCGCCGAGTGGACCGCCAAGGGCGTCGAGTTCGAGACGCCCGTCAGCGACGAGGGCTGGGGGCGGGTGACCACGCTCCGGCTGCCCGGCGGCGGGCGGCTGGGCGTCTACGAGGCCCGCCACCCGCTCGCCTTCGAGCTCTGACCTCCGGCGGGGCCCGCTCGGTGGGGGCGGTCAGCCCGCCGAGTGGCCGAGCAGGGCAGAGATGCGGGGGCCGGCGGGGCCGTCGGTGATGACGTAGGTCGTGTCCACGCGGGCGATCTCGGAGCCGTCTGCCCGGAGCCGGACGAAGGCCGCGCGGTGCAGCGCACACGTCCGGTTGACCACGGTGGTGGCCGCGGAGAGCTCCTCGCTCCGGTCGTAGCCGGCCGCGCGCATGCCGGCGATCTGCTGACGTGCGGCGGCGAGCACCAGATCCTCGTCGGAGAGGGAGACGGAGCCGGAGTCGGTGCTGACGAGCAGGGGCACCCCGTAGTGGGCGAGCAGCCGCCGGGCGTCGTCATCGTCGCCGCGTCCGAGAGCGATGAAGTCGGCCAGGTAGGCCTGGAACCAACTCCTGACACTGAGTTCATCCATCCCCGTCACCTCCCCGCGCTGGGTGGCGATCTGCGCACATCGTCGTGCCACCTGCGGCCCGGAACGGCCCGATCCCACCGGGTCAGCCGGACTCAGGCGGGGCCCAGCGCCGGGCCGCCGGAGCCGCTCCCGTCCTTGAGCTCGACGAACAGCACGTGCGTCTCGGTGTCGCCGATGTTCTCGCCGGCGTGCTCCTGGGCCGGCAGCCAGCCGGTCGTCCCGGCGGCGATCTCCACGTCGCGGACCTGGTCGCCGTGGATCAGCCGGCGCCGGAACGAGCTCAGCGTGTGCATGACGCTGTCGGGGTGCGCGTGCGGCGTCGTCCGGTCCCCGGGCCGGTCGGTGTACTCGAGGACGCGCACCCGCTCGTTCTCGAAGACGACGGCGTAGTGCTCCGGGTTGGTCTCCCCGGGGTCCAGGCTCATGGGCGGTCACTCTGGCCCGCAGCGACCGGCGTGGCCATCCCCTGCCGCGCAGCCGGTCGCGCACCTCGTCCGCGGTCATCCGTCCAGGGCCCGGCCGCGCAGCTCCGGCAGCCCCCAGGTGGCCAGCGCGCCGAGGGCGAAGAAGAACGCGAAGACGCCGAACACCAGCCCGCTGCCGCCGGCGTCGAGCAGCGGCGGCACGGACAGCGGCGCGAGGATCGAGGCGATCCGGCCGAAGCCCGCGGCGGCGCCCGCGCCCGAGGCCCGCAGCGCGGTCGGGTAGACCTCCGGCGTCACCGCGTACAGCGCGCCCCACGCGCCGAGGTTGAAGAACGACAGCACCATCCCGGTCAGCAGGACGGCGGTCGCGCCGTCCGCGGCGGCGAACAGGCCCGCCCCGAGCGCGGAGCCGACGAGGAAGACCGCGAGCGTGGGCCGCCGTCCCCACTTCTCGATGAGGAACGCCGCCGCCGCGTACCCGGGCAGCTGGGCCAGCGTGATGACCAGCGTGTAGCCGAACGAGCGCACCAGCGAGAAGCCGGCCTCGACCAGCAGCGTCGGCAGCCAGATGAAGGCGCCGTAGTAGGCGAAGTTGATGCTGAACCACACGACCCAGAGCGCGGCGGTGCGCACCCGGGTGCCGGCCGCCCACAGCCCGCGGGCGCGCGGCGCGGCGGCCGGCGCGGCCGGGGGAGCCGACGGCGGGACGACGCCGGCGGCGTCCTCGAACCGCCGCACCGCCGCCTCCGCCTCCTCGGTCCGGCCGCGCAGCTCGAGGAAGCGCACCGACTCCGGCAGCGTCCGCCGGACGACCGCCGCGTAGACGGCGGGCACGGTGCCCAGCGCCAGCGCCCACCGCCAGCCGGCGTCGCTGCGCGGGACGACGAGGTAGCCGATCAGCGCGGCCAGCACCCAGCCGACCGCCCAGAACGCCTCCAGCGCGACGACCACCCGGCCGCGCACCCGCGCCGGCGCGAACTCGCTCACCAGCGTCGAGGCGACCGGCAGCTCGGCGCCCAGGCCGAGCCCGATGAGGAAGCGGAAGACCAGCAGCGCGCCGACCGACCACGACAGCGCCGCGGCGCCGGTCGCGACGCCGAAGACCAGCAGGGTCAGCGCGAAGACCTGCCGCCGGCCGAACCGGTCGGCCAGCAGCCCGCCGAGGGTCGCGCCGAGTGCCATACCCACGAAGCCGATCGAGCCGATCCACGACAGCTGGCCGGCCGACAGCGACCACTGCGCGGCCAGCGCCGCCATGACGAACGAGATCAGCCCGACGTCCATCGCGTCGAGCGCCCAGCCCAGGCCGGAGCCGACGACGAGCCGGCCGTGCTCCCGCGTGAAGGGCAGCCGGTCCAGGCGCTCGGCCCGGGTCGACGCGGCGGTCGTGGTCGTCATGACCGGCCCGGATACCCGGGCTTTCGGTACAGAAAGCACCTTCCTGCTCCGTAACCTTTGGGTTACGGTAACCGCCACGTTACCGAAGCAGAGGAGCCGGCATGAGGTCCTACGAGTCGACGGCGTCGATCGCCGCGAGCCCGGACGACGTCTGGGCGGTGCTCGTCGACGCGGCCGGGTGGCCGTCCTGGGACTCCGGGGTGGCCGCCGTCGAGGGCACGATCGCGGAGGGGCAGAAGATCACGATCAGGTCGGCGGCCGCGCCGGGGCGCGCCTTCCCGGTCCGGGTGACGACGGTCGAGCCGTTCCGCCGGCTGGTGTTCAGCGGCGGCATGCCGCTCGGCCTGTTCCGCGGGGAGCGCACCTACACGCTGACCCCCGACGGCGACGGCACCCTGTTCCGGATGCGCGAGGAGTACACCGGACCGCTGCTCGGTCTGATCTGGCGGTCGATGCCCGATCTGCAGCCGTCGTTCGACCAGTTCGCCGCCGGGCTGCGCAAGCGCGTCGAGTCGGGTGCCTGAGCCCGCCGCCCGGGACCCGTTCGACGCGCTCGGCGACCCGAACCGGCGGGAGATCCTGAGCCTGCTCGGCCGCGGCGACCGCTCGGTCCAGGAGATCGCCGCGGCGCTGCCGATCAGCCGGCCGGCGGTGTCCCGGCACCTGCGGCTGCTCAAGGAGGCGGGGTTCGTCGCCGAGGAGCCGCGCGGCACCCGGCGCATCTACCGCCTCCGCGAGGAGGGGCTCGACGCGGTGCAGGCCTACCTGCAGCGCGTGTGGGGTGAGGCCGCCGTCCGCTTCCGGCTGGTCGCCGAGAACACGAGGGAGCGGCCGTGACCGCCGAGCCCCTGCGGCTGGCCTTCGAGGTCGCCTGCTCCGGCGAGCACGCCTTCCGCACCTGGACGGCGGGCATCGCCGGGTGGTGGCCGGCCGACCACACGGTCAGCGGGTCCACGGAGGCCACCGTCGTCCTCGAGGGCCGCGTGGGAGGCCGGATCTACGAGCGGACGGCGGACGGCGCCGAGCACGAGTGGGGCGAGGTGACCGTCTGGGAGCCACCGGTCCGCCTGGGCTATCTGTGGTTCCTGCGCACCGACCGCGCCGACGCCACGGACGTCGAGATCCGCTTCCTCCCGGTCGGGGACTCGGCCACCCGGGTGGAGATCGAGCACTCGGGCTGGGCGCGGCTCGGCGAGCGCGGTCCCGCCTGGCGCGAGCGCAACCTCGGTGGGTGGTCGACGCTGCTGCCGCACTTCCGGGAGGCCGTCACGCCGTCCTGACGTGCGCGGTGATCAGCTCGGCGGTGCGCTCGGGGGCCAGTTCGGGGATCCAGTGCGGCACGTCCTCGAGCACCTCGAGCCGGTAGGGCGCGTCGACGAAGCGGGCGGTGGCCTCGGTGGCGGTGCGGCCGAGGAAGGTGTCGCCGGTGCTCCAGACGTGCAGCGTCGGCACCCGCACGGTGCCGACCGGCTGGCGGGCGCTCCACGGGATGGCCCGGTACCAGTTCAGCGCGCCGGACAGGCAGTCCGGCTCCTGCAGCCGGTTGACGTACTGGTCGACCTTCTCGGCCGGGAGCCCGCCGCGGGACAGCGCCCGGCGCAGGGCCGCGCCGTCCCGGGCCATCAGCAGGGTCTCCGGCACGAACGGCAGCTGGAAGAAGGCCATGTACCAGGAGCGCAGTCCCTGGTCGCTGCGCAGCGCGGCCTGCTGCATCGCCGCCGGGTGCGGCGTGGAGAGGGAGGTGAGCGTGCGCAGCCGGTCGGGGTGCCAGGCGCCGAGGGCCCACGCCACCGCGCCGCCCCAGTCGTGCCCCACCACGTGCGCGCGGTCGATCTCCGCGGCGTCGAGCAGCGCGAGGACGTCGTCGGCCGCGTCGCGGATTCGGTAGTGCGCCCGCCCGACCGGCCGCGCGCCGGGGGAGTAGCCCCGCTGGTCGGGCGCCAGCGTGCGCAGGCCGGCGGAGTGCAGGGCGGGGGAGACCCGGTCGAAGGCCGTGCAGTCCTGCGGGAACCCGTGCAGCAGGACGACGGGCTCGCCGTCGGGAGGTCCGCCGTCCTGGACGTCGAAGACCATGTCACCGCGCCGGAAGCTGTCCACGGGGTCAACTCTGCCGCTCGGCAACCCGGTCCGCGTGCGGGGGCCGCGGATCGCTGTCCTGGCTCACGGCAGCGCGTCCTGGCTCACGCTGCACCGTGAGCCAGGAGCCCCTGGGATCAGCTCGGCTGATCCCAGGTGGCAGCCGCCTGGGACGATGGGGGAGTGGCGGAGGAGCTGATCGTGCTGGTGGACGACGCGGGGACGGCGATCGGGACGCTGCCCAAGGCGCAGGTGCACCACGGCGAGACCCCGCTGCACCGGGCCTTCTCCGCCTACCTCTTCGACGACGCCGGCCGGCTGCTGGTCACCCGTCGCGCGGAGGACAAGCAGACGTTCCCCGGCATGTGGACCAACACCGTCTGCGGCCACCCGGGTCCGGGGGAGGACGACGCCGCCGCCATCGCCCGCCGCGCGGACTTCGAGCTCGGCCTCGGCGTCGCTGCGCTGCGGCCGGCGCTGCCCGGCTACCGCTACCGCGCGGAGTTCCGCGGGGTGGTCGAGAACGAGGTGTGCCCGGTCTACCTCGGCCGGTTCAGCGGCACCCCGGCGCCGGACCCCACCGAGGTCGCCGACTGCGAGCTGCTCGACTGGGCCGCGTTCCGCCGCCGGCAGGAGACCGAGGGTGACGCCTGGTCGCCCTGGTGCCGCGAACAGGCCCGCCTCATCGAGGCCGCGGGTCTGGTCCCGTAGCCGGTCAGGCGGTGGTGGTCAGGTCCTCCGACGTCTCCTGGCCGGGGATGTCCTCCCAGGACTCACCGCGGACCAGCGACATGACCATGTCGGCGTCCACGGGCCGGGAGAACAGATAGCCCTGCGCCAGGTCGCAGCCCAGCGCCGCCACGTGCTCCTGCTGCTGCGTCGTCTCGATGCCCTCGGCCACGGTGAGCAGGCCGAGCGTGCCGGCGAGCTCGACGATGGCGCGGGTGATGACGTCGTCGTGCGCGTCGCGGCCGAGGCCGTCGACGAACTCGCGGGCCACCTTGAGCATGTCGATCGGGAAGCGGCGCAGGTAGGCCAGCGACGAGTAGCCGGTGCCGAAGTCGTCGATCGCGATCCGCACGCCGAGGTCCTTGAGCGCCCACAGGGTGGCCGCCGCGGTGTCGCGGTCGTGCATGAGCATCGTCTCGGTGATCTCCAGGACCAGCCGGTGCGGCTCGAGCTCGGACTCGGCCAGCGCCGCGCGGACCTCCTCCACCAGCCCCTCGTGCTGCAGCTGCCGCGCCGAGAGGTTGACGGTGACCAGCAGCTCGTCGTCCGGGGCGATCGAGCGCACCCAGCGCGCGGCCTGCCGGCAGGCGTCGCGGAGCACGACGACACCGATGTCGGTGATCAGGCCGGTCTCCTCGGCCAGCGGGATGAACTGGTCCGGCGTCCGCAGGCCCTGGGTCGGGTGCTGCCAGCGGACCAGGGCCTCCGCGCCGATCGGCCGGCCGGTGCGCATGTCGATCAGCGGCTGGTAGGCCACCACGAACTCGCCGTTGCGCACGGCCGCAGCCAGCTCGGACTCGGCGTCCTGACGGATGTCGCCCTGCTCGCCGAGGCCCTCCTCGTAGAACAGGTGCGAGTTGCCGCCGCTGCGCTTGGCGGCGTACATCGCGATGTCGGCCTGGCGGATGAGGGCGTCGGCGTCCGCGATGCCCTCGTCGCCCAGGGCGACGCCGATGCTCATGCCGACGGTGGCGATCCGGCCGTCGCCGAGGTCCACCGGGACCTCCAGCTGCGAGCGGATCCGCCCGATGACCCGCTCGACGCCCTCGCGGTCGATGGGGCCGCCCAGCAGGATCGCGAACTCGTCGCCGCCGAGGCGGGCCGCGGTGTCCGACGGCCGCAGGCAGGCGCGGAAGCGGTCGGCGACGGTGCGCAGCAGGAGGTCGCCGGCGTCGTGGCCGTAGGTGTCGTTGACCGGCTTGAAGCCGTCGAGGTCGATGTAGAGGATCGCCGGCCACACCTGCGAGCGCCCGGCCGACTCGACCGCCTGCTTGGCCCGGTCCAGGTACAGCGTGCGGTTGGGCAGCCCGGTCAGCGGGTCGTGCAGCGCCTGGTGGCGCAGCTGCTCCTTGAGGTCGGTGACCTGGCGCAGCGTCTCCTCCAGCCGGCCGCGCTCCAGGGACGTGCCCACGTGCCGGGAGAACGTCTCGAGCAGGGCGAGGTCGCTGTCGGTGAACGTGGTGACCTCACCGTGGCGCCCGCCGATCACGAGCAGGCCGTGCACCCGGTCGTCGGTGCGCAGCACCGCGGCGATGGCGTCCTTGAGGCTGCGGTCGGAGGCGTAGGTCTCCAGCCCGCCCCGGCCCACGCCGGCGCGCGTCGTGAGCACACCCGCGGCCATGGCGGTGCGCAGCAGGCCCTGGAAGGACTCGCGGTCCTCGAGCGGGGCCAGCACGGTCGGCTCGGTGCCCTCCCGGCTGGTGCTCACGGTGAGCGCCTCGCGGTCGGTCGTGTCCAGGAGGACCAGCTCGGCCATCTCGGCCCGGAAGGCCGACCGGACCGAGGTCAGGAACTCGCCGAGGGCGGCGTGGCTGTCGCTGTGGTGCAGCAGCGCGGTGACCTCGTGCAGCCGCCGCAGGTTCTCCTGCTGCTGGTGGGCCTTGGTGAAGGCGCGGTAGGCGACGATGATCAGGGACGTCGGCAGGGCCAGCAGGGCCAGCGCGGCCGGGTCGTCGACCGCGGTGCGGGCGACGACGAGGCCGACGGCCGCCGCCGCGATCGCGGCGGGCACGGTCGGCGTGCACATCGCCATGAACTTGCTGAGGTCGACGCGGCCCTCGGAGATGCTGATGACCGCGAAGATGCAGGCGTTGCCGACCAGGGTCGCGCTGACGACGGCGACCAGGGCGGCCAGCCAGTACCAGGACGTGGCCAGCGGCGCGGACAGGACCGCGTCGATGACCGTGGCCACGCAGCCGGTCAGCGCGCACAGGGCCGTGTTGAAGCAGAGCTTGAGGCCCCGCTGCTTGCGGTGCAGGAACAGAGCGGCCGCGACGCCGGCGAAGTAGGCGACGACGAGGTCGCCCGGGGTGGTGAGCATGAGGCCGGCGGCCATCACCAGGTCGCTGACCGAGAAGCTGTGCGAGTCCTTCTTCACCTGGACGTGGACGGGGAAGGCCTCGCTGATCGCGAAGGCCGCCGCCCAGAGCACCCACGGCAGGGCCACGGCCGTGGGCGCTCCGGGAAGCGTGCGGACGACGACGGCGAACAGCGCCACCGCCACCGCGGCCAGGGCGGCCGTGAGCAGCATGATCCGCTGGGGAACATTGAGCCGGATCGCACGCGATCCCGTGACAGGAGCACCGTTCGCCATCGTCGTCACCTCCTTCTGGGTTCAGTTACCGGTCGTTCAGGACCACGAGTTGCTGGACCAGGTCACCCCGGACCACGTGACACCGCTCCAGGTCACCCCGGACCAGGTCACGCCGCTCCAGGTCACCCCGGACCACGTGACACCGCTCCAGGTCACCCCGGACCAGGTCACGCCGCTCCAGGTCACCCCGGACCACGTGACGCCGCTCCAGGTCACCCCGGACCAGGTCACGCCGCTCCAGGTCACCCCGGACCAGGTCACGCCGGAGAGCTCCGGCTGCTCGGCCGGCTCGGCCTGCTGCTCGGTGACGCCCTCGGCGATCGTCTCGGCCGAGGAGTCCTCGATGTCCGTGCCGGTCACGTCGACCTCGCCGGTCACGGTGTCACCGTCGACCTCGACGTGGACCGAACCACGCGCGGCCTCGAGCGAACCGTCACCGGTGGAGCGCGGGTAGTTCTGGACCGCGTTCTCCGGGGTGGGCGTGTTCAGGGCGGTGGCCAGGTCGAGCAGGCCGCTGCCCTGCCGGGCGGCACTGGCGCCGGGGATCTCCTGGGCAGAGCCCATGAGCAGCGCCTTGACCTCGTCCGGCGTGATGTCGGGGCGCTGCGAGATGAGCAGCGCCGCTGCACCGGAGACGACCGCGGCCGCCTGCGAGGTGCCGCTCCCGCGGAACAGCCGGTCACCGATGCGCGCGGTCGGGTGCTCCTGGTCGAGGAACGAGTTCGGGCTCCGCAGGCTGACCACGCGCTCACCGGGAGCGACCAGGTCGGGGTTGCGGGTGCCGTCACCGTCGTTCGAGAACGAGGAGACCGTGTCGTCGGCCGTCGTGGCCGTCCCGTTGGCGTTGGCGCTGCCGACCGCGAGGACGTACGGGTCGTAGGCCGGGTTGTTCACCTTCTGGGTGCCGAAGCCCTCGTTGCCGACGGCGACGACGGCGACGATGCCCTTGTGCCAGGCCTGCTCGGCCGCGTAGGCCAGCGGGTCCAGCAGGTAGCTCTGCACACCGTCGGTGCCGAACGACATGTTCAGCACGCGGATGTTCAGGCCGTTCTCGTCCCCGTGCTCGACGACCCAGTCGATCGCGGCGATCGCCTGGGAGACGTCGGTGCGCCCCAGCGCGTCAGCGACCTTGATGCTGACGATCCGGGCGTCCGGCGCCATGCCGACGTAGCTGTCCGAGTCACCGCTGTAGGGGGCGGTGGCGTCGGCGTCGTGACCGGCGATGATGCCGGCCATGGCGGTGCCGTGACCGTTGGTGTCCAGGTTCTCCACCGGCGTGCCGGCCTCGAAGGACAGGTCGGGGCCGTAGACCAGCCGGCTCGGGTCGTCGAGGCCGGCGACCGGGACGGTGCCCGAGTCGATGACCGCCACGTCCACACCCTGGCCGGTGTAGCCCGCGTCCCACATCGCCGACGCGCCGGTGACCTCGTTGGCGAGCGTGTAGAGCGAGCCGGCCTGAGCCGCCTGCGCCGCCACGTCACCGACCGCGGCCACGGCGTCCTCCGCGACGTCAGCGACCGCCGCGGTGGTGTCCTCCGCGACCTCGCCGACCGCCGTGGCTGTGTCCTCCGCGACCTCGGCCACGTCGGTCACGGTGTCCTCGGTGACGTCGGCGACCGCCGTCGTGGTGTCCGCGACAGCCGTCGTCGTGGCGGTCGTGGCGTCGGTCACCGTGGAGGTCACCGGCGCGGTCACCGTGGAGGTCACCGGCGCGGTCACCGTGGAGGTCGTGTCGGTGACGGTCTTGGTGACCGACCCGATCAGACCGTCGCCGAGGCCGTTGAGGGTCAGCGTCGCGTCCTGGGTCACCGCGGCGACGCCGGGCACGGCCCGCAGCGCGTCGAACCGGTCGGCCGGCAGCTTCGCGCTGAAGCCCTGGAAGACCGAGAACTGCTGGGTGACCGAGCCGCCGAACGCCTCGACGGCGCGCTCGGGACCGTTCTCGGTGCCCTCCTGCTCCTGGACGATGACCGGGACGAGAGCGGCCGACGACGGGCTCGCGGCCGAGGCGGCCGACGCCATCGCGGGACCGGCCACGCCTGCGGCCAGGAGGAATGCGGTCGCGACCGTCGCGACCCTGCGTGCGTGCAGGGGCAGCCCGCCCCATGTCACGCCCTGTGAGGCGAGGGCGGGTGCCCTTCCCCTCGTACTGCTGAGCATCACGTGCACCTCCGTGTGTTGGTTGCGATGCCTTGCGCGAAGGGCTTCGGCTCAGCGGGGGAGTTGCTGGATGGACCCCAGCGGGAAAAGGACGCAGGTTCACCCCTCCGGGGGGTGGGGCGGCGGCCCCGGGTACGTCGTCACCAGTGACGTAGCGTGGCCGGGCGTACGCTGAGAGCACCCGACACCATCACTGTCCGTATATCGCGTCTGACCCTGCGAATGGCTGCGGCGCGTCGCCCGCGCGCTGCCCGGGGCGCGGTCCGGCCGTCGTTAGCGTCCCGGCCATGGACCGACGGCGGTTCCTCCTCTTGTTGGCAGCGGGCGTCTCGGGCGCGGCGGTCGCCCACGGCACCGAGCAGATCCGGCCTGCCCGGGCGGCGGAAGCCCCCCCGGCCGCCGCCCCGCCGGCGGCCGCCGCCGGGCCACCGGCGGAGCCCGCGGCGAACGTCGTCGGCCTGGTGCCGGTCGATCCGCCGCTCGGGGTGGTGACCGACCTGCCCGGCGAGGGGACGTCGCTGGCGCTGACCATCGACGACGGCACCAGCACCGAGGTCGTGGCCGCCTACGCCCAGTTCGCGGCCGACACCGGGGTCCGGCTGACCTTCTTCCCCAACGGGATGTACAGCTCCTGGACCGACAACGCCGCCGCGCTGCAGCCGCTGATCGACTCCGGGCAGGTGGCGATCGGCAACCACACCTGGTCGCACCCGGACCTGATGACGCTGTCCGACGCGGAGATCGCCGAGGAGATCGCCCGCAACCGCGACTTCCTGCGGAACACCTTCGGCGTCCGGGACATGCCGTTCTTCCGGCCGCCGTTCGGGTCGCACGACGAGCGGGTGGACGCCATCGCCGCCGACCAGGGGCACCCGACGATCGCGATGTGGAACGGCACCCTCGGTGACTCCACCGTGCTGACGGGTCCGGAGCTGGTCGCGTTCGCCCGCGAGTGGTTCATCGAACAGGCGATCGTGATCGGTCACGCCAACCACCCGGCGGTCACCACGGTCTACGGGGAGCTGCTCGACCTGATCAGCGAGCGCAAGCTGCGCACGGTCACCCTCGCCGACGTCTGGGCCACCCCCGCCGATCGGCTGCCCGGGCTGGCCGCACCCGGGCGGGCGCCCACCCGCTGACCGCCCGAACTGCGGGCCGCCCGGTTGTCCGCGAGAGTGATCACGAGCAGGCGCTGATCACCCAGAACGGAGAACTGCATGGACGTCACCGGGTCGCTCAAGGGGCGTGTCGCCCTGGTCACGGGCGGGGCGAGCGGGCTCGGCCGGGCGACCTGCGTCGCCCTCGCCGAGGCCGGCGCGCACGTGGCCATCGGCGACATCAACGCCGCCGGCAGCGAGGAGACCCGGGCGATGGTGGCCGAGGCGGGCGGCTCGGCCGACGTCGTCGCGCTGGACGTCACCGACGACGAGAACCGGCGCGGCGTGGTCGGGGCGCTCTTCGACCGGCACGGGGACGCCTTCGACATCCTGGTCAACGTCGCGGGCATCGACCGCCCGGGCTACATCACCGACATCGACCTCGCCGACTACCGGATGGTGCAGGCGGTCAACTGCGAGGGCCCGATCTTCCTCACCAGCGAGTTCATGAAGCGCGTGCAGCACCTGCCGGAGGGCCGCACCGCCGACGTCGTCCACATCGTGTCGCTCTCGGCGATCACCTCCGGCAGCGGCGCGATCGCCTACAACGGCTCCAAGGCCGGGTTCCGCAACGCCACCAGGTGCATCCAGCGCGAGCTGCGGGAGAAGGCGATCCGGCTGCCCGACGGCAGCGAGCGGCCGTTCCCCTGCCGCGTCCAGAGCGTCATCCCCGCGGCGATGGACACCCCGATGATGGAGCAGTGGGGCATCCCGTCCCACCTGATGATGCCGCCCTCCGCCGTGGCCGAGACCGTCCGCACGTTGCTCCTGCTGCACCCGTCGGCCTACGTTCCCGAGATGCAGATCGTGCCGCGCCTCGAGCCGAACTTCCCCCGCTGAGGAGATCTGCGATGGACCGCGACGACCTCCCCGACAGCGCTGAGTTCCCCGACAGCGCGATGGCCTCCGGATCCGACGCCGGCGCGCCGGGTGAGCACCTCGGCCCCGCCGACCTGGGGCCCGACGAGCAGCGGCTGCTGCAGGCGCTGGAGAGCGACGTCGACCGAACACCCGCCGACGAGGACGCCGACCTGGTCGCGGAGGCGGCCGAGGACGAGACCCCGTTGCCGGGGGCCGGCGGTGCCCAGGACGACGGGCTGAACCCGCGCTTCTCCAACCCCGAGCAGGCCTGAGCTACCGCGGCCGGAGGCGGACGGCGACCAGCGCGACGTCGTCCTCGGCCCGTTCGGGCAGCAGCCGGGCGAGGAGCGCGTCGCACAGCTCCTCGACCGGCCGCTCGCGCAGGCCGGCCAGCTCCTGCCGCAGGTGCTCCACGCCCTCGTCGAAGACCTGGTCCCGGCGCTCGACGAGCCCGTCGGTGTAGAGGACGACGGTGGCGCCGCGCTCGAGCACGACCTCGCTGTCGGCGCGGGATACCGCGGGCGCGACCCCGAGCATCAGCCCGGGCGCCGCCAGCACCCGCTGGGCGCCGTCCGGGTCCACCACCACCGGCGGCAGGTGGCCGGCGCTCGACCAGCGCAGCCGGGTGCCGGCGCCGGTCTCCTCGAGGCGGGCGACCAGCACGGTGGCCATGGCGCCGAGGCGGAGTCCCTCGATCGCGCCGTCGAGCCGGGCCAGGACGGCAGCCGGGCTGTCGGCGCTGTCGTAGGCGATGCCGCGCAGCAGCCCACGCAGCTGCGCCATGCACGCCGCCGCCTCGGTGTCGTGCCCCGCGACGTCGCCGATGACCAGCATGGTCGACCCGTCGGGCTGGCCGAAGACGTCGTACCAGTCGCCGCCGACCTGGGCCTCGCGCGCCGCGGGCACGTACCGCACGGCCACCTGCAGGTGCTCGGGCTGCGGGGGATCGGAGAGCAGGCTGCGCTGCAGCGTCTCGGCGGCGCGCACGATGCTGCGCGAGCGGGCGTAGAGCGCCTCGAGCAGGTGGGTGCGCAGCTCGGTCGCCTCGGCCACCTGCTGGCCGGTCCAGGGCTCCGAGCGGCCGCGCACGACCTCCCGCCAGCGGTCGAAGGACCGGCGCGGGGAGAGCCGGACCTCGTCCCCCTCCCGCATCGCGATCGCCTTGTTGTGCGGGTCGCCGCCCCAGTCGACGGTCTGCACCCTCTCGCCGCGGAACCAGAGGATGAACTGTCCCTCCGGCAGCGGCAGCACGAGCACGCCGCAGGCCAGCTCGACCGGCACGCCGAGCTCGGGCGCCTGCCGCGGCAGGGCGTCGGTGGCGACGACGTCGGCCCCGCGGGTGGCCGCCCAGCCGGCGACGGCCTCGGCCAGGCCGTCCGGCAGGGTCACGCCGCGGCTGCCGGTGTGCCCCTGCAGCCGGACGACGACGCCGTCGGCGGGCAGCAGGTCCAGCAGGTCCGGCGAGCCGAGCAGGGTGTCGGCCAGCGGGCGGTCCTCGTCGAGGGTGGCCGCGGTGAGCCACGCCAGCGTCGAGCGGACCCGCAGCGCCCGCTGGGTCTCCTCCTCCAGCGCGCGGTCGACCAGCCGCAGCGACAGCGTGGACCCGAGGAACTCCGCCGCGGCGCGGGTGGCGTAGGGCGGGGCGTGCGGCCCGGCGTAGTGGTGGCAGGCGATGAGGCCCCAGAGCCTGTCGTCGCGCAGCAGCGAGATCGACATCGAGGCGCGCACGCCCATGTTCTTCAGGTACTCGATGTGGATGGGGGAGACGCTGCGCAGCGCCGAGTACGTCAGGTCCAGCGGCCGGTCGTTGCCGGGGTGGTCGGTCGGGACCAGCGGCGCCGGCACGTAGTCGACGTCGGAGATCAGCCGGATCCAGTTCTTCTCGTACAGCGCCCGCGCCTGCGCCGGGATGTCGGAGGCCGGGTAGTGCAGCCCGAGGAAGGAGTTCAGGTGCTCGGCCCGGGCCTCGGCGACGACCTCGCCGTTGTACTCGGCGTCGTACCGGTAGACCATCACGCGGTCGAAGCCGGTCAGCGTGCGCACCGCCTGGGCGGTGATGTCGTAGAGCTCCTGCAGCGTGCTGGCCCGGTTGAGCTCGCCGACCGTGCCCCGGACCGCCTGGTAGGTGTTCGGGAAGGAGAACGGCCGCGGGCCGCGGGCCGGCTCGAGTTCGACCACCAGGCTCGACACCGCCTCGCCGCCGGTGTCCGCCGGCAGGCCGGGCAGCGGGGGGTCGCCGGGCCGGATGACCGCCCGGTGCAGGATGGCGTCGACCGGCACCGGCGTCCCGTCGACGTCGAGGGTGAGCTCCACCGGGTTGCGCTCCCGCAGGTCGCCGAAGGCGCTGGCGGTGAGCGCCACCGCCTCGGCGGGGGCGACGCCCAGGACCTCCCGGAGCGGCCGGCCGAGCGCCTCGGCGGGGGGAACCCCGGTCAGTTCGGCCACGTTGTCCGACACCTGCTGGACGACCAGGTGCGGCTCGCTCACCGCGAGCAGGACGCCGCGCGGCTGGATGCTGCCGGGGACGTGGATCGGCTCCCGGGCGCAGTTGTCGAGGTCGACCGGGGTGCCGGGGGCGAGCCAGTCGACCTCCGGCACCGGTCCGCTCACGCGGCCACCGGTGCGCACCAGGCGGCGAGCGCCCGGAACGTGGCGCCGGCGGCGGCGACCGCGCGGTCGGGATCGCTCACGCGCTCGCGGGTGAACCGCCGGAACGCGTGCCACATGGCACCGGTCTCGGCGCCGTAGGGGGAGAAGGCGGTGACCCGGACGCCGAGCCCGGGGAGGCCGGCGAGGTGGCGGTCGATGAACGTGCCGCCGAGCGTCGAGCCCTCGAGCACGTACATCCGGCCGAGCGCCTCGTCGGTCCCCTCGACGTCGGGCAGGACGGGGAGGCCGGGGACGGACTCGGCGCCGAGGGCGGCGAGGTCCGCGGCGAACAGCGCCGCCCGCCGTCGGCGGCCCCACTCCACCGCGCCCGCGGGCTCCGGCTCGCGCTCGGCCCAGTCGTCCAGCCCCGCCTCGGCGGCCCGCCAGAACGCGTGCAGCCGGCCGAGGACGTCGGCCAGGCGGGCCCGGTCGAGGTCGGGACTCATCAGGTCGAGCGCGGACTCGACCTGCTCGTGCTCGCGCGCCGTCGCCGTCCGCAGCGTCCGCAGGACGTCGACGCCGCTACGAGGCGACGCCTCTTCCCCTGCAGCCATTGCCGCAAGCTTAGGTGCACTATGAATCACCTGCTCAGCCGTCCGGCCTTGAGCCCGGTGTCCGCAGACGGCGTGCTTGTCCGCGAGGCGCGTCCCCCGGACCGTGCGGCTGGGCGCCAGACTCAGCGGCCAGGTGCGAAGCCCGGTTCACACCGGATTGACGGCTCGGTGACGACTCGTCGGCACGATGAATGGCCATCGGCTGCCCGCGATGCTCCGTGGGCGCGCCTGGAGGACGCCGCACGTCCCGAGCGGCAGGAGCATGCCATGCCCGACGAACTATTCCGCTTCGTCCAGCTACGAGGGGCAGAGCCTGCGACGCCCCAGGAGTTGGGGCCTGTCCTCCGCGCTTGGTCGGAGCCCTCCAGCGACTTCGAGAACGCCGTGGTGGCGGCCGCGGGTGCCGGGGAAGACGTGGCCGCCGTGGCTAGGGAATGGCTGGCGGGCCCCGGCTCGGTCGAGGGGCCTCTCACCGGCTTACGGCGGCTCGACGAGTCTCTCGGTCCAGTCGAGACGCTAACCCTGAGGGGATTCGTGCGGCAGATCCGCGCCATCCTGGACGTGGAGGCGGTCGTGGACAACGCTCGGCTGACCGCTCAGGACGCCCTCATCGCGGTTGCCCTCCTGTCGGAGTTGGCGGGTGACGCCCGCGGCGACATCTCCCGGCTGGTGGTCGTGGCGGCGGTCGCCCAGCAGGCGCTGCGCTGGGAGGGTGAAGTCCGGGGCGGTGAGGAGGAAGAGTTCGACACCCGGCTTCGCGAGCTCTTGGACACCTGTTTGCCGGTCCTCTCGCCGGCGGTGTCCGCTCTACTCGTCCAGGAGGCGGCCGCCGACCGGATCCGCGAGGAAATCGCCCCTGACGAGGAGGGGGTCGAGATCCTGGAACCGGAGCGGATCCGACGGGATCGCGATGCAGCCCTGGCCGAACTCGTCGCGGTCCTCGTCAACCCCGACGACGCACTGGAACTTCGGCCCGCCCTCGAGGAGGACCCTCCGGATGAGTTGCCCCGGCGCCTCCGACCGACCGAATCAGTCACCCTGAGCGCTCCGCAGGTCCTCCTCCAGGGGGCAGTGCGCGATCGTCTGTCGGAGGGCACACGGGCGTTGCTCGATCGCGTCGCGCCGGGTGTCGTGAACGCGATATCCGCCATCGATGCGGTCGAGCGGGCGAGCGCTGTGCCCGGTCGTCGATCGGCCAGGGCCGCCGATGGGGTCCCCGATCCCACCGGCGGCTTCCCGATCGGATACGGGGCGCTGCGGCTCCCGGTCGCCGGGATGGTCCGGCCTCCGGGGATCGGTGAGCTCCTCAGCGTCCGGCGGGAGCACGACGAGTACGTCCTCGGCACGATCACCTACATCGAGAACGTCCTCTCCGGTGAGACCCGAGAACGAACGCACCGGCGGCTCGACCGCACGGAGGAGCAGACGTTCTTCGAGACGGAGCGCACCGTCGTGGACGAGCGGGACCTCCAGTCGACGGAGCGCTTCAGCCTCGAGACCGAGACCCGCAACGAGGTCAACGCGCAGGTGCAGCTGCAGGTCGGCGCGCAGGTCTCCGGGAGCTACGGGACGGTCCAGGCGTCGGCCAGCTTTGGCTACACCTCGTCGTCCGCAACGAGCAACGCCACGCGGACCGCGACCACCACCGCCCGGGAGACGGTCGACAGGGCGGTCAAGCGGGTTGCGGAGCGGACCCTTGAGCGACGCCAGCGCATCACCATCCGCGAGATCGAGGAGACCAACCGCCACCAGCTGACGAACGGGGACTCCCAGCCCAACAAGGCCGGGATCTACCGGTTCGTCGACGACGTACAGGAGGTCGGCGCCTACAGCTACGGTCTGCGGCTGATGTTCGAGGTGCACGTCCCCGAGCCGGGGGCGTACCTCCGCTGGCGGGCGGGGCAGGGGCCGCAGGAGGTCGGGGACCCGGAACCCGCGGCTCCCGCCCTGCCGGAGGACGGGCCCCTGACCTCGCCGGACCAGCTCGACGCCGCCAACTACCGTGACGTCGCCCGGCGGTACTCGGCGGCGGTCGAGCCTCCGCCGCCTCTCTTCACCACGGTCGCGGCGTCCGGCCGGCAGGAGTACCAGCAGAACACGCCGGGCGCCGCCACGCCGGCGTTCCTCTTCTACCGCTCCGAGGACCGCCTGGAGGTGCCGGACGGCTACCGGGCCGTGCGTGCCAACGGTGTCATGCACGCGAGCGCGTGGAAGTTCGACGTCTGGATCGCAGTCGGTGCCGCCACGTTTCACGACGCGAATGGGGACGCCGCTATGCCGCTACCCTTCAGCGTGCTGCTCGCGGACGAGGACGGCACGGTGCCCCTCGCCTTCACGATCAACAACGCCTGGGGATTCGCCTACACGGTCGAGATCGTGTGCCAGCGCACGGACCGCTTGCTGGAGCAGTGGCAGATCCGCACGTTCAACGCGATCATGCAGGCCTACGAGGCCCAGCACTCCGCATGGGAGGAGCGCCGTCGCGCGACGAGCATCAGCTCCGCCGGCATCGTGACCGGCCAGAACCCCGCCCTCAACAGGCAAGTGGAGCGCGCGGAGCTGAAGAAGTCGGTCATCAGCCTCCTGTCCGGCTCGCCGCTGCGCTCCTTCGGCGCGATCGTCCAGGCATCACCCGAGGACGAACCACTCATCGACGACGCAGCCGCGGTGGGTCAATCCGCAGTCATCTCGTTCTACGAGCAGGCATTCGAGTGGGAGAACATCGTCTACACCCTGTATCCGTACTTCTGGGGACGGCACACGGCATGGCCGTACGCAGCCAGCGGTGACGGCGTGGACGTGCTGCACGACGCCTTCCTCGAGGCGGGGCTCGCCAGGGCAGTGGTGCCCGTCAGGCCGGGATTCGAGCAGGTGGCGCTCTGGTTCTTCGCCACAGGACAGGTGTGGTACGGCGGCGCCCCGCCACCGATCAGCAGCTCCGACCCGCTCTACGTGTCGATCGCCGCCGAACTGGTGGCAGCGGCTCAGGCCGAGGGAGCCGGCGTGCTCCAAGGCAGCACCTGGCCGGTCACCACGCCCACCAACCTCATCTACCTCCAGCCCGGACCGGATCTGAACCCGTGAGCCCGCTGTCGGAGTCGGTGGCCGCCGCCGGCACGATCCGATCCGATGCGTCGCCACCGGTCGGAGCCGGACGAGGACTCGGTCGGCTCGGCGGTAGGGACGGTCCCCTGTCCTGCGCTGCACCATGGCCGCCGCGACCCACGAGGCGGCCGTGAGGATCCGGCGGCCCGAGGACGTGCACTTCCTGGCGCTGGAGGGCGGCGGAGGAAAAGGCGTGACCTACCTCGGGGCCGTCCGGGCACTTGAACGACTGGGCGTCCTGCCCATTGACATCGACCGCCCCGGGCAAAGCCAGATCCGCGGGATCAGCGGAGCTTCCGCCGGGGCCATCACGGCACTGCTGCTCAGTATGGGGGCGACGGCCGCCGCGCTCGAGCGAATCCTTTCCAATCCGTCGACCTTCACCCGGTTCTTCGACGGGCCCGATCCAGGGCGCTACCGAGTCGTGGACAAGGACAACCGGCCCGGTGTCCGTAGCGATGCGCCGCCGGGCGTGGATGTCAGGGCCTTCGTCGCCGCGCGCGCCGCGAGCGTCTCGGGCCGGCTGGCGGCCGCGGAATTCCTCCTGCCGCAACTGATCCGGTTCGGTGTCCTGGGGCCGCCGACCCCCATACTGCAACGGTTGGCGCGGCAGCCGGACGCCTACCTCTACAACTTCCTCTTCGACCGCGGCCTCTTCCCGGGGTTCCAGCCCCGGCGGTTCTTCCAGTCCCAGATGAACACGTTCCTGGGTGGGAAGCTGCTGAGGATGGCAGGCGGGGACTTCGGTCGGGTCCGCCCTGCCGACGCTTTGTCGTTCCGAGCGTTCCGTCAGCTGACCGGCATCGACCTGGTGGTCACGGGAGCGAACGTCACCACGCACAAGCCAGCGATGTTCTCGGAGCGGTTGACGCCGGACTTTCCGGTGGCGGAGGCGGTTGGGATATCGATGAATCTGCCTCTCCTCTTCAAGCCGGTGCTGGTGGAGGCGCAAGTGCCGGCGAGGGAAGGGGGGGTGGTCGACGACTACGGCGGCTTCTGGGTGGATGGCGGCCTGCTGAACAATCTGCCCCTGCACGCCTTCGACCACCGAGGTGCGGAGGTGGCTGGATCACCCGGCCTCTACCCGCTGAAGCCGGACGTCCTCGGTCTTCGCCTGACGGAGGGCCCAGCGAGGGCAGCTGCGAACCTCCCGGGGCCGGAGGCAGATGTGCTGAAGCGCCACCTTGCCGGCGTCTTCGAGACCCTGATGTTCCCCGCAGAGCAAGGGCAGCTGCGGACCAGGGCGGAAGCGGACCAGACGATCGACCTGTTCACCTATGAGCTCGAGACCACCGAGTTCGCGCCCCCTGCGGCCAAGCAGGCAGAACCGATCGCGAATGCCCAGCGGGCCGTGACGGACTACTTCGCTGGGGCCTGAGGCGTCGACCCACCGGCACCCGTGGCCCGGCGGAGGCTGCGGTGACTGCGAGGGGCATCACCGCCCACTGCACGTACGGTCCAGCCGTCCGGCCTTGAGCGCCGTGTGCACGAGCAGGCGGTCCGCCCCGTCGGCGAGGTCGAGACCGGTCAGCTCGGACACCCGCCCCAGCCGGTAGTACAGCGTCTGGCGGTGGATGCCCAGGGCGGCCGCCGCCCGGGACGCGCTGCCGGCGCAGTCGAGGAAGACCTCCGCCGTCCGGGCGAGCACCGGCTCGGCGAGCAGCCGGCCGACGGCGGGGTCGGGTCCGGGCAGCGCGGTGATCGCCCGCCAGGCACCCAGCTCGGCCCAGTGGGCGACCGGCGCGAACTCCTCGACGCCGGCCGCCACGCGGGCGGCGGCGCGGGCCTCGGCCCACTGGCCCGGCAGGTCGCCGATGCCGGAGCGCACCGCCGAGAGCCCCGCGCTGCTGCCGGGCGGCAGCGTGGACAGCGCGGCGGCGGTCAGCGCGGTGGCCGGCCGCAGGTCGCCGGCCCGCCGCAGCGGCACGAGCACGGCGACCCGCTCGCCGTCCTCGGCCAGCACCGCGCTCACGGCCCCCGCGCCGGGCGCCCGCCAGCCGGACGGGAGCACCCCGCCGGCCGGGGCGAGGGCCACCACGAGCTGCGCGGCGCCGGCCCCGAACCGGTCGCCCAGGGTCCGGAAGGCGCGGTCGCGGGCGGTGCCGCCCCCGGTGAGCGCCGTGCGCAGCACCCGGTCCAGCGCGCCCTCCGCGGGCTCGCGGCCCGCCAGCAGCCGGCCGGCCTCGGCGGCGAGCTCCACCGCGGCGGCCAGGGCCGCGTCGTCCGCGTCGTCCGGGTCGGTGCGGCCCTCGTCGAGCAGCCACAGGTAGCCGTGCGTGCGGCCGGCGTGCCGCACCGGGATCACCAGCCGGGTGAGGATGCCGGCGCCGGGGTCGGCCGGCGTCCGCAGCGGCCCCTCGGCCCGGGCGATCCCGAACTCCTCGAACCAGCGGCGGGTCTCCGGTGGGGAGCCCCGGGTGAGGATCGACCGCGTGCGGACGGCGTCCATGCCGGTGCCCCCCGCGCCGTCGTGGGCGCAGAACGCCAGCAGGGTGAACTCGGCGTCCTCCAGCGTGACCGGCGCCGCCAGCAGCCGGGACACCTGGTCGACCAGCTCCTGCAGCTCGTCGCGCACACCGCCTCCCTCCTGTACAGGTGTATGAAATCAGTACGGGGGACGTCGTACGTCTGTCGCTGGTCCCCGGGCCCGCGGGTGCTTAGCGTCGGAGGCGTCGTCAAGCGGTGCGGAGGTGGCTCGTGCTGATGCAGAGAGGGCTGCTGGCGGCCTCGCGCCGCCCCGCCCTGCGGCGGCTGGTCGTGGGCACCCCGGCCACCCGGCGGGTGGTCGACCGCTTCGTGGCCGGCGAGACGCTGGCGGACGCGCTGACCGTCGTCGGCACCCTGTCGGCCGACGGCATCGCGGTGACCCTCGACCACCTCGGCGAGGACGTCACCACCCGGCTGGAGGCCAAGCGCTCGCGCGACGCCTACCTGGCCGCCCTCGACGGGCTGGCGCCGCTCGGCCTCGGCCCGGCCGCGGAGGTCTCGGTGAAGCTGTCGGCCTTCGGGCAGGCACTGCCCGGCGGTGAGGACCTGGCCCTCGAACTGGTCCGCCCGGTCGTCGAGTCGGCGCAGGCGCTGGGCACGACGGTCACCCTCGACATGGAGGAGTCCCGCACCGTCGACGCCACCCTCGCCGCCGTGGCCGAGCTGCGCCGTGACCACCCCGGGGTCGGCGCGGTGCTGCAGGCCATGCTGCGCCGCACCGAGGACGACGCCCACGCGCTGGCCACCGCCGGCTCACGGGTGCGGCTGGTCAAGGGCGCCTACCGGGAACCGCCGGAGGTCGCCTTCCCCCACCGCCGGGAGGTGGACGCCGCCTACGCCCGCTGCCTCGGCGTCCTGATGCGCGGTCCCGGCTACCCGATGGTCGGCTCGCACGACCCGGCCATGGTCGGCCTGGCCCAGCGGCTGGCCGCCGAGTACGGGCGGACGCCGGACACCTGGGAGGTCCAGATGCTCTACGGCATCCGGCCCGACGAGCAACGCCGGCTGGCCGCCGCCGGCGTCCGCGTGCGCGCCTACGTGCCCTATGGCGTCGACTGGTACGGCTACTTCATGCGCCGACTGGCCGAGCGCCCCGCCAACCTGCGCTTCTTCCTGCGCTCCCTCGCGACGAAAGGCTGAGCCCCATGGACGCCGTCACCCGGGTGCCCGCTCCCCGCAACGAGCCCGTGCTCACCTACGCCCCCGGCTCGCCGGAGCGGGCCGCGCTGGAGCTGCGGCTGGCCGAGCTGGCCGACGCCCCGTTCGAGCTGACCGCGACCGTCGGCGGCCAGGAGCGGATGCCCGGCGGGCCGGAGTTCGAGGTCGTGCAGCCGCACCGGCACGCCGCCGTCCTGGGCCGCTCGGCGCACGCCACGCACGCCGACGCCGAGGACGCGGTTCTCGCTGCCAAGGGGGCGGCGCCTGCCTGGCAGTCCCTCTCCTTCGACGACCGCGCGGCGGTGTTCCTCAAGGCCGCCGACCTGCTGGCCGGGCCGTGGCGGCAGACGCTGAACGCCGCGACGATGCTGGGCCAGAGCAAGACCGCCTACCAGGCCGAGATCGACAGCGCGTGCGAGCTGATCGACTTCTGGCGCTGGAACGTGCACTTCGCCCGGGAGATCGTCGCCGAGCAGCCGGTGTCCTCGCCGGGGGTGTGGAACCGCACCGACCACCGCCCGCTGGAGGGGTTCGTCTACGCGATCACGCCGTTCAACTTCACCGCGATCGCCGGCAACCTGCCCACGGCGCCGGCGCTGATGGGCAACACCGTCGTGTGGAAGCCGGCGCCGACCCAGCAGTTCGCCGCGCACTTCGTGATGCGGCTGCTCGAGGCGGCCGGCCTGCCGCCCGGGGTGATCAACCTGCTGCCCGGCGACGGCGTGGCCGTCTCCGACGTCGTCCTCGCCGACCGCGACCTCGCCGGCATCCACTTCACCGGCTCCACCGCCGTCTTCCAGCACCTGTGGCGCACCGTCGGGAACAACATCGCCTCCTACCGCGCCTACCCGCGGGTCGTGGGGGAGACCGGCGGCAAGGACTTCGTCGTCGCGCACGCCTCGGCCGACGTCGACGTGCTGCGCACCGCGCTGATCCGCGGCGCCTTCGAGTACCAGGGCCAGAAGTGCTCGGCGGCCTCCCGGGCCTACGTGCCGCGCAGCGTCTGGGCGCGGCTGCGCGAGGACCTGATCGGCGAGACCGAGGCGCTGCCCATGGGCGACGTCACCGACTTCGCCAACTTCCTGGGCGCGGTCATCGACCGGTGCTCGTTCGACAAGCTCGCGCGGGTGATCGACCGGGCGAAGAACGACCCGGCGCTGACCGTGGTCGCCGGCGGCACCGTGGATGACAGCGAGGGCTTCTTCGTCCGCCCGACGATCGTCGAGGGCACCGACCCCGGGCACGAGATGTTCGCGACCGAGTACTTCGGGCCGGTGCTCGCGGTGCACGTCTACGACGACGGCGAGTACGACCGCGTGCTCGAGCAGATGGAGTCGGTCGCCCCGTACGCGCTCACCGGGTCGATCATCGCGCAGGACCGCGCCGCGATCGCCCACGCCGAGCGGTACCTGCGCTTCGCCGCCGGAAACTTCTACATCAACGACAAGCCGACCGGCGCCGTCGTCGGCCAGCAGCCCTTCGGCGGCGGCCGGGCGTCGGGCACCAACGACAAGGCCGGCGCGGCGCAGAACCTGCTGCGCTGGACCTCGACCCGCTCGATCAAGGAGACGTTCGTCCCGCCGACCGACCACCGCTACCCGCACCAGGGCTGAGCGGAGGAGATCCGTCGCGGTCACGCGCACGGATCTCCTCCGCTACGGCCAGCGGACGAGGCCGTCGGGCGCGAGGACGGCGCCGTCCGACGGGCGGTGCTCGGCGAGCCGGCCGTCGGGCATCAGGTGGGCGACCGGCACCCCCCGCCCGAGGACGGCGACGTCCGCGATCAGCCGCCGGTGGCAGCGCCACCACACGCTCTCGCTGCACATCACCGCCACCGCTGCCCCTGCCGCCTCCGCGAGCACCTCGTCGAGCGCCGCGGCGAACTCCGGCGTCCGGGTGTGCGCGGCGTAGGCGGCGAACGCGGCGTCGGTCCACCATCCGTCCGCGACCGGCTCGCCGCGGGGCAGCCGGCGCCGGCCGCCGAGCCGCTCCTCCCAGCGGTAGCCGATGCCGGCCGCGGGGAGCCAGTCGGCCAGCGCCTCGCGGCGGACGTCCGGGTTCGACCGGCTGCCGGGGAACCGGCGGACGTCGACCAGGACCGCGACCGAGGCCGCGGCCAGCCGGGCGCCGAGGCGGACCCGGTCGTCGGGACCGTGGCCGATGGTCAGCAAGGGCACCGGCCCTGCATACCGTGGGGGCGTGGCCGGGGCAGAGGTGCGGGAGTCGCTGTGGCGGCTGCCGGCGCTGCGGGCGCTGATCGCGGCGACCTCGCTCGGGTTCGTCAGCTTCTGCCTGACGCTGGCCTCGCTGCCGGCCTACGCGGTCGCCGGCGGGGCCGGCGCGACCGCCGCCGGCGTCGTCACCACGGTGTTCCTGCTGGTCACGATCGCGGTCCAGCTGGCGGTGCCCGCGCTGACGCGGCGGTTCGGCCTGGGCCCGGTGCTGGCCGGCGGGCTGCTCGCGCTCGGCGCGCCCTCCCCGCTGTACGCGGCCGGCGACTCCCTCGGCTGGCTGGCCGGCATCTCGGCGGTGCGCGGCGCGGGCTTCGCGGTTCTCACCGTGGTGGGCGCGACGCTGGCCGGGCTGCTCGCCCCTCCGGAGCGGCGTGGGGAGTCCTTCGGTCTGTACGGGCTGGCCATCGCGGTGCCGCAGCTGGTCGCCGTCCCGCTGGGGGTGGCGCTCGTGCTGGGCGGGCGCGCCGAGTGGCTGGCCTGGCTGGCCGCGGCCCCGGTGCTGGGCCTGCCGCTGGTGCCCCGGCTGGTCCGCGCGGCGCCGTCCGCACCGCCCGCGGCGGCCGGGCCGGGCGCGTCCCGCCGCGCCGTGCGCAGCGCGCTGGTCCCGTCGGTGCTGCTTTTCGTGGTCACCCTGGCCGGCGGCGCGGTGGTGACCTTCCTGCCGATCGAGCGGCCGGAGGGCGCGATCGCGACCACGGCGCTGCTGCTGATGAACCTCACCGCCGCCGTCAGCCGCTGGCGCGCCGGCGTGCTGGCCGACCGGATCGGGATGCGCGTGCTGCTGCCGCTGTCGGTGGTGCTGGCCGCCGCCGGTCTCGTCGTCCTCGCGCTCGGCGTGGAGGAGGGGACGGCGGCCGTGCTGGCCGGCGCGACCGTGTTCGGGCTCGGCTACGGCGCGACGCAGAACCTCACGCTGCTGGCCGCGTTCCGCCGGGCCGGTGACAGCGGCGCCACGACGGCGAGCGCGTTCTGGAACGCCGCGTTCGACGGCGGCACCGGCGCCGGCGCGCTGCTGCCCGGACTGGCGGCCGTCGGCCTCGGCCTGCCGTGGACCTACGCGCTGATCGGCGCGGTGCTGGTGGCGGTGCTGCCGCTGGCCCGCGCCTCGGTCCGGGTCAGCTGACCGCGCCGGTCAGCTGAGGGCGCGGGTCAGCTGAGGGCGCGGGTCAGCTGACGGCGCGGTCCGCGGCGGCGCGCAGCGAGCGGAGGAAGAGGATCTCCTCCCCGGCCCGGCGCAGCCACGTCCGGAGCCCCTCCGGGTCGGTGCGGTTGGCGTCGCGGAGCTGGCCGAGGCGCAGCTGCCGGGTGCTGGCCTGGGCGCGCTGGGCAGGGGGCAGCTGCCGGCCGAGCGTGCGGGCGATGCCGGTCAGCCCGGCGCCCAGGAAGACCAGCTCGCGGATCCCGGTCACGCCGGCGAGCAGGTCGTCGGCGGCGGGGTCGCCGGCTTCGAGCAGGCGCAGGTACTCGCCGGCGCGGGTACGGCCCTCGGCGGCGTCGTCAGTGGAGGTGCTCATCGCCTCCACTGTCCCAAACCGCGGGCTCAGGGGCGCGCGGGCTGCAGCCGCACGCAGCACTGGCCCGGCGTCGGCTCCAGCGCCGCATCGACCGTCCGCGCCTGCAGCCCCTCGAGCAGCCCGGTCACGAACGCGTGGTTGATCCCGCACACCAGCTCGGGGTCGCGGGCGGCGAGCGGGTGGAAGGGGCAGTTGCGCAGCCGCAGGGCGGTGCCCGCCTCCCGGACCGGCTCGAAACCCAGCCGCGACAGGACGGCGCCGGCCAGGGCGAGCGCCCGCTCGGCACCGAGCCGGCCGGTGCGCCGCGCGCTGCGCTCGGCCGCGCCGTCGGCGGCGCCGCGGGCACGGGCGACGCGCAGGGCCGCCTCGCCCGCCGTCTCGGTCGGCTGCTCGGTGCGCACCGCCTCGACCAGCAGCTCGGCGAGCAGGTCGGGACTGCGCGGCGGGATGGTCACGCGGACCTCCGTGCCGGAGGGGGCGTAGACCTTCGGACGGCGCCCGATGCCCCGGCCGCCGCCGTCCCCGGTCCGCGCCTCGAGCAGGCCGGCCGCCACCAGCTTGTCCAGGTGGAACGCCGCCAGCTTGCGGGAGATCCCGACCGCCTCGGCGGCCGCCTCGCGCGTCACCGGACCGTCCGCCCGCCGCAGGTGCTCGAAGAGCGCGCGGCGCACCGGGTCGGCGAGCGCGGCCACGGCCTGGAGGTCCGGGAGCTGCCGGCCCGGGGTGCTCATGGGCGGCATCGTATCGCCAACATCGGTGCGCCGATCCCCTTCCTCTTGACGCCCCGGCGCTAAAAGACCAACATCCATTGGCAAATGCCGACCCTCTCGGAGGTCGCGATGGAGCCAGTGGACACCCGCGCCAAGCGGCCGGCCTCGGCGCTGCTGGCCGGCCCCTACGGGCATCCTTTCCACCCGATCCTGGTGACCGTCCCCATCGGCGCCTGGGTCTCGAGCCTGGTCCTGGACATCGGCTCGCACGTGGTCCGGGACGGCGCCGCGCTGGCGACCGGCGCGCTGTGGCTGATCGCGATCGGCGTCCTCGGCGCCCTGGCGGCCGCGGCGGTCGGCTTCCTCGACTTCCTGCTCATCCCGTCGGGGACCCCGGCCCACCGGACGGCGCTGGTCCACATGGGCCTGAACCTGGCCATCACCGTCGGCTTCGCGCTCGGCTTCCTCTGGCGGCTGTCCGCGGACGACGGGCCCACCGGCATCGGGCCGCTGGTGCTCTCCGCCGTGTGCCTCGCCGCCCTCGGGATCTCCGGCTCCCTCGGCGGCAAGCTCGCCTACCGGTACGGGGTCCGCGTGGCCGAGGAGGCGGAGCAGGCCGAAGGGTTCGCCCGGCCCGGCGCACCCGTCGACGTTCGAGCCCCCGGAAGACGAGGAGACTGACATGGCCGTTGCCGCGCTGATCACCTGGATCGTCACGGCGGGGTTGGGCTTCACGATGCTCGGCCGCTGGCTGCGCGCCGGCGGCACCCGATCGACCAGCGGTGCCTTCCGGCCCCCGGTGGTCTTCAGCCACTTCCTGCTCGCCGCCGCCGGGTTGGTCGTGTGGATCATCTACCTGGTCGCGGACGCCGACGCGCTGACCTGGGTGGCGTTCGTCGTCCTGGTCCTGGTCGCCGTCCTCGGTGACGTGCTCGTGCTGCGCTGGAACAAGACCCGCCGCGGCGAGCTGGTCGGCGGCGGGTCCGCCGGAGGCGCGGGCGGCGCGGTCGCCGAGACCGATCCCGCACCGGAACGGCACATCCCGGCCGGGCTGGTGGGGGCGCACGGCGTGTTCGCCGTCGCGACCGTCGTCCTCGTGTTCCTGACCGCGATCGGGGTCGGCGGCAGCTGAGGCCGGCTCAGGCGGCCAGCGACGCGGGAGAGAGGAAGGCCCGCAGCTCGCGGGCGGCGGTCTGGCCCGCGCGGTTGGCGCCGATCGTGCTGGCCGAGGGGCCGTAGCCGACCAGGTGCACCCGCGGGTCCCGGGCGGTGCGCGTGCCGGCCATCCGGATGCCGCCCCCGGGCTCGCGCAGGCGCAGCGGCGCGAGGTGTGCGAGCGCGGCGCGGAAGCCGGTGGCCCAGAGGATCACGTCGGCCGGCATGAACCGGCCGTCGTCCCAGGCCACGCCGTCGGCGGTGATGCGGTCGAACATGGGCAGTCGCCGCAGCGCGCCGCGGTCGAGGGCGTCGCGGACCCACGGCGTGACGACCAGCCCGGTGACGCCGACGACGCTGCCGGGGGAGCGGCCCGCCCGCACGGCCTCCTCGACGCGGGCGACCGCGGCGCGGCCCTCGTCGGTCCCGAAGGGGCCCTCGCGCCAGATCGGCGGACGCCGCGTCACCCAGGTCGTCGAGGTGACCCGCGAGATCTCCCCGAGCAGCTGCACCGCCGAGGCGCCGCCGCCGACGACGACCACGTGGCGGCCGGCGAACTCCGCGGCCGAGCGGTAGTCGGCCGTGTGCAGCTGGCGGCCGGCGAACAGCTCCTGACCGGGGTAGCGGGGGACGAACGGCCGCGTCCAGGTGCCGGTGGCGTTGACGATCGCGCGCGCCGCCCAGTCGCCGGCGGAGGTCTCGACCAGCAGACGCTCGCCCGGCCGCACCGCGGTGACCCGCACGGGCCGGTGCACCGGCAGGTCGAACGCGCGCTCGTAGGCGGCGAAGTAGGCCGGCACGACCCTGCTCGCCCGGTCGTCGTCGGCGCCTGCGTCGAAGGGCAGGCCCGGGAGGTCGTGCACCCGGTGCGTCGTCCCGACGGTGAGCGAGGGCCAGCGGTGCTGCCAGGCGCCACCCGGCTGGGTGTTGTCGTCGAGGACGACGAACCCCGTCTCCCGGGCGAAGCCCTGGCGGAGCAGTCCGTAGGCGGTGGCCAGCCCCGCCTGCCCGGCGCCGAGCACGGCGACGTCGACGGGGCGGGGGCGGGTCACGGGAAGGGGAACGGCGGCGGGGCGCGCGGGCTTCCCGGCGACGGCTGAGATCACGCTCGCGCAACGATTCGTGGAAGCGCTCCCACAAGCTCTTGACCGGAGATGCGACCTGCGTCACGCTGCCGGGAGCGCTCCCACAGGATCGGCACCGACGCCCCGAGGAGGGCACCGTGACAGGTAGCCGCGCTGCATCGGCCCATCTCTCCCGCTCCGGACGGAGGGTTCGCCGTGCGGTGACCGCGGTCGCCGTCCTCGGCGTCGCCGGCGGCCTGGTCACGGCCTGCGGCGGCGACTCCGGCGACGACGGCACGACGCTGCGGGTCAACCTGTTCGGCCGGTTCGGCTACGCCGACCTCTACGACCGGTTCGAGGCCGACCACCCCGGGGTCGAGATCGTGGAGACCGCCGAGGGCGATCTCGGCCAGTACAACACCCAGCTCACGCAGCGGATCGCCGCCGGCAGCGGGGCGGGCGACGTGGTGGCCATCGAGGAGGGCCAGATCGTCAGTTTCCTCGAGAACCCCCAGAACTTCGTCAACCTCCAGGACGCCGCCTCGCCCGACCGCAGCCAGTGGCTGGACTGGAAGTTCGACCAGGCCACGACCCCCGAGGGGGACTACACGATCGGTCTCGGCACCGACGTCGGCGGCCTGGCGATGTGCTACCGCACCGACCTGTTCGCGCAGGCCGGGCTGCCGACCGACCGCGCCCAGGTCGGCGCCCTCTGGCCCGACTGGACGGCGTACATCGAGACCGGCAAGCAGTTCCAGGCGGGCATCGGCCGCGACGACGTGCACTTCGTCGACGGGGCGACCAACACCTACAACTCGGTGCTCATGCAGACCGCCGGCACCGACCCCGGCTACACCTACTTCGACCAGGACGGCACCCTCGTCTTCGCTGCGAACCCGGCAGTCCGCGAGGCATGGGACACCGCCGTCGCCATGGACGCCGCGGGGCTCTCGGCCGAGCTGAAGTCCTTCTCCAACGAGTGGAACGCCGGCTTCAAGAGCGGCGCCTTCGCCACGATCGCCTGCCCGGCCTGGATGACCGGCTACATCCAGGAGCAGTCCGGCGACGACAACGCCGGCAACTGGGACATCACCACGGTGCCCGGCGGCGGCGGCAACTGGGGCGGCTCGTTCCTCGCCGTGCCGAGCTCGAGCAGCAACCAGGACCTCGCGGTGGAGCTGGTGGAGTTCCTGACCTCCGCCGACGGCCAGCTGGCCGCCTTCGAGGCGGAGGGCAACCTGCCAAGCAACCCGACGCTCTACCAGCGGCCCGAGCTGCAGAACGCCACCAACGAGTACTTCAACGACGCCCCCGTCGGCCAGCTGTTCGTCGCCGGCGCCAGCCAGCTGCAGCCGGTCTACCTGGGCGCGAAGAACCAGGTGGTCCGCGACGCGGTGGAGAACGTGCTCCGCGGCGTGGAGTCGGGGGAGGCCTCGCCCGACGAGGGCTGGCAGCAGGCCATCGACGCCGCGCAGCAGGCCGCGTCCTGACCGTGGCGACCACCGCGCCGGCCCCGCCCCGGCGGGACGACGCCCGGCCCGGCACCCGCCGGCGCCGGGCGCTGTCCCGCTGGGACACCCGGTACAGCCCCTACCTGTTCGTCGCGCCGTTCTTCCTGCTGTTCGCCGTCTTCGGGCTGTACCCGCTGGTGCGGACCTTCTGGGTCTCCCTGCACGACTGGAGCCTGCTCGGCACCCACTCCTGGGTGGGCCTGGACAACTACACCGAGCTGCTGGCCGACTCCTACTTCTGGAACGCCGTCGGCAACACGCTGGGCATGTTCGTGCTGGCGACGGTGCCGCAGCTGCTGCTCGCCCTCGGCCTGGCGCAGGTGCTCAACCGCCGGTTGCGGATGCGGACCGCGTTCCGGCTCGGGGTGCTGGTCCCGAACGTCGCCTCGGTGGCGGCCGTCGGGATCATCTTCACGCTGATCTTCGCCCGGGACTTCGGGCTGGTGAACTGGCTGCTCGACCGCGTCGGCCTCGACGCGGTCAACTGGCAGGCCGGCCGGCTGTCGTCCTGGACGGCGATCTCGGTCATGGTCGACTGGCGCTGGACCGGCTACAACGCGCTCATCCTGCTGGCCGCGCTGCAGGCGGTCCCCAAGGACCTCTACGAGGCCGCGGCCATCGACGGCGCGAGCGCGTGGCGGCAGTTCTGGAGCATCACCGTCCCGCTGCTGCGGCCGACCCTGCTGTTCGTCACCGTCGTCTCGACCATCGGCGGCGTGCAGCTGTTCACCGAGCCGCTGCTGTTCAACTCCGGCGCCGGCGCGCTGCTCGGCGGCACCCAGCGGCAGTCGCAGACCGTGGCGATGTACCTCGTGGAGCAGGCGTTCCCGGGCCAGGACTTCGGCTACGCCGCGGCCATCGCCTGGGTCATGTTCCTGCTCATCGCCGTCGTCGCCGTGGTCAACGTCTGGCTGATCACGCGGATCCGATCGGCGGAGTAGGGGACGGCGATGACGCAGCAGCAGCTGACCGCCGCGGCGCCCGCCGTCCTGCCCGGGCTGGTGGAGGAGGCGCCGGCGCCGGTCCGCCGCACCCGCCGCTGGTCCCGGGCCGGCGGCCGGCTGTGGTCGGCCGGCCCGCTGACCTACCTCGCCCTGGTCCTCGCCGTCCTGCTGTCGGTGGCGCCGCTGTGGTTCATGGTCGTGATGGCCTCCCGGCCCAACGACGAGATCACCAGCATCCCGCCGCCGCTGACCCCGGGCGACCAGCTCGACGACAACATCGGCCGGGTCCTCGCCAACCGCGACATCCTCTTCGGCCGGGCGATGGTCAACAGCCTGATCGTGGCCGGCGTCTGCACCGTCTCGGTCGTGCTGCTCTCCAGCCTGGCCGGCTTCGCCTTCGCCAAGCTGCGCTTCCGCGGCCGCAACGTCCTGCTGCTCACGGTGATCGGCACGATGATGGTTCCCGTCCAGCTGGGCCTCGTGCCGCTGTACATGCTCATGGGCCGGCTCGGCCTCAACGGGCAGCTGCCGGCGGTGGTCCTGCCGTTCCTGGTCAGCGGCTTCGGCGTCTTCATGATGCGGCAGTACGCCGTCTCCGCCGTCCCGGACGAGCTGGTCGACGCCGCCCGGGTCGACGGCGCGTCCACGGCGCGGATCTTCTTCTCGATCGTCTTCCCCGCCCTGCGCCCTGCCGCGGCGGTGCTGGGGCTGCTCACCTTCATGGAGCGCTGGAACGACTTCCTCTGGCCCTACCTCACCCTCGACCCGGACCACCCCACCGTCCAGGTCGCGCTCTCCCGGCTCTCGGGTGGCTACTACACCGATCAGGCGCTGGTCATGGCCGGCACGCTGCTCGGCACCCTGCCGCTCGTCGTCGTCTTCGTGCTGTTCGGCCGCCAGATCATCGGCGGCATCATGGAAGGTGGCATCAAGTGACGACCGAGGTCCTGCCCCTCCCCGTCCAGGACGCGGCCGCGCCGGCTCCCGATCCGGCAGCCTTCCCGGCCGGCTTCCTGTGGGGCGCGGCGACCGCGGCGTACCAGATAGAAGGCGCGGCGGCGGAGGACGGCCGCGGCCGGTCGATCTGGGACACCTTCAGCCGCCTCCCCGGCCGGGTCCGGGGCGGCGACACCGGGGACGTCGCGGCCGACCACTACCACCGGTGGCGGGCGGACGTCGCGCTGATGGCCGACCTGGGCCTGCAGTCCTACCGCTTCTCGGTGTCCTGGCCGCGGGTGCAACCGGGCGGGCGCGGGCAGGCCAACCAGCGGGGTCTGGACTTCTACTGCGCGCTCGTCGACGAGCTGCTGGGCCAGGGGATCGAACCGTGGGTGACGCTGTACCACTGGGACCTGCCCGACGAGCTGGAGCGGGCCGGGGGCTGGCCGGTCCGCGACATCGCTGAGCGCTTCGCCGACTACGCCGAGCTGACCGTGGCCGCGCTCGGCGACCGGGTGCGGTTCTGGACGACGCTCAACGAGCCGTGGTGCTCGGCCTTCCTCGGCTACGCCAGCGGCGAGCACGCCCCCGGACGGCACGAGCCGGGCGCCGCCGTGGCCGCCGCCCACCACCTGCTGCTCGCGCACGGCCTCGCCGTCCCGGTCCTGCGGGCCGGCGGCGCGGAGCAGGTCGGCATCACGCTGAACCTCTACCCGGTGACCCCGGCCGACGACCACCCGGCGGTGCTCGACGCCGCCCGCCGGGTCGACGGGCTGCACAACCGGCTGTTCCTGGACCCGGTGCTGCGCGGCCGGTACCCCGACGACGTCCGCGCGGACCTCGCGGCGGTCACCGACTTCGGCTTCGAGCAGGACGGCGACGCCGCCACGATCGCCGCGCCGCTGGACCTGCTGGGCGTCAACTACTACACCCGACACGTGGTGCGCACCTCCCCTCTGCCCGGCGCCGCGATCGCCGCCACCTCCCCGCCGGAGGGCCCGCCGACGGCGATGGGCTGGGGCGTGGACGCCGGCGGGCTGCCCGAGATGCTCGGCCGCCTGCACCGGGAGTACGGCGGGCTGCCGCTCTACGTCACCGAGAACGGCGCGGCCTACGAGGACGAGGTCACGCCGGACGGCGCCGTGCACGACCCCGAGCGGACGGCGTACCTCGCCGCCCACGTCGACGGCTGCGCGCGGGCGATCGCCGCCGGGGTGCCGCTGCGGGGCTACTTCGTCTGGTCGCTGATGGACAACTTCGAGTGGGCGCACGGCTACGGCAAGCGGTTCGGCCTGGTGCACGTCGACTACCGGACCCAGCGGCGCCGCCCCAAGGACAGCGGCCTCTGGTACGCCGGCCTCATCCGGGGCCACCAGGAGGCCGTGCTGACCGGCGGGATACTGCCGCGGTGACCGCCTCGAGCCAGCGCCCCACTCTCGACCAGGTGGCCGAGCGGGCGGGAGTCGGGCGCGGCACGGTGTCGCGGGTGATCAACGGCTCCCCGCAGGTCTCCGAGCGCACCCGCGCCATGGTCGAGGCGGCGGTCGCCGAGCTCGGCTACGTGCCCAACCTGGCGGCGCGGGCCCTGGTCACCCGCCGCACGGACGCCGTCGCCCTGGTCATCTCCGAGAGCGAGGACCGCGTGTTCGGCGAGCCGTTCTTCGCCGGCGTCGTCCGCGGGATCAGCGCCGGCGTCACCGCCGCGGACCGCCAGCTGGTGCTCGCGCTCACCGCCGGGCCGGACGGCCAGCGGCGGCTGGAGCGCTACCTCAGCCCGCAGCACGTCGACGGCGTGCTGCTGGTGTCGCTGCACGGCGACGACCCGCTGCCGCGGCAGCTGCGCGCCCGCGGGCTCCCGGTGGTCCTCGGCGGCCGGCCGCCCGGGGGCTACGACGGCGCCTACGTCGACGTGGACAACGTCGGGGGCGCCCGCGCCGGCGTGGGCCACCTGCTCGAGCGTGGCCGCCGCCGGATCGCGACGATCACCGGCCCGCACGACATGGGCGCCGGCCAGGACCGGCTCGCCGGCTACCGCGCGGCCCTCGCCGACGCGGGCCGGGAGGTGGACCCGGAGCTGGTCGTCGAGGGCGACTTCAGCGAGGTCAGCGGGGTGCGGGCGATGCGCGCGCTGCTCGAGCGGCGGCCGGACGTCGACGCTGTCTTCGCCGCCGACGACCTCATGGCGATCGGCGCGCTGCGGGCGCTGCGCGAGGCCGGCCGGCGGGTGCCCGAGGACGTCGCCGTCGTCGGCTTCGACGACTCGCCGCTGTCCCGGGTGACCGAGCCGCCGCTGTCGACGGTGCGCCAGCCGGTCGACGAGATGGGACGGGAGATGGCCGAGATGCTGATCCGGCTCATCTCGGAGGGGGAGGCGGACGGCACCGACCGCTCGGCGGTGCTGCCCACGGAGCTGGTCGTCCGCGCGTCCTCCTGACCACTGCCGGGGCGGGTGGTGCGGGTGGGGCGCGCCGCCCGCGCGGTGCCTGGTCGCGCGTCCGGGCGGCTTGTTTCCTGGCCGGGTGCGGTCGAGGAGCGGCGGACGGGTCCGGCACGTCGGACGGCGATGCGCGGTGCTGGTCGCCGCGCTCTGCGCCGTGGTCGCGGTGGGACTGCCGCCCGCCGCCGCGGACGTGTTCAGCTCACCCGCGACGGGCACGCACCAGGTGATCGGCGCGATCCTCGACCGGTACAAGGTGCTCGGCGGGCCGGCGGGCCTGCTCGGCTACCCGCTCACCGACGAGCGGGCGACACCGCGGGTCTACGGCCGGTACAACCACTTCCAGGGCGGCTCGGTCTACTGGACGCCGGCCGCCGGCGCCCACCAGGTCGGCGGGGCGATCCGGGAGCGCTGGGCCGCCCTGGGCTGGGAGAAGAGCAGCCTCGGCTTCCCGACCACCGACGAGCTGGCCACCCCCGATCTGCAGGGCCGGTACAACCTGTTCCAGGGCGGGGCGATCGTGTGGTCGCCGGCCAGCGGCGCGCACAGCATCCACGGCGCCATCTGGGCCCGCTGGGGCGCGATGGGCGCGGAGAACAGCGCGCTCGGCTTCCCGGTCTCCGACGAGTACGGCATCACCGGAGGCCGCGCCCAGGACTTCCGGTACGGCCGCCTGACCTGGACGCCGTCCGGCGGGGTCGTCGTGACCGGGGCGCCGAAGGCCGGCGGCGGGCTGGTCCCGCTGGGCGTGACCCCGCCCGGCACGCAGCTGGTCACCGTGGTGGCGCCGTCGGCGGGTGCGACGACCGCGACGCTGACCGCCTGGGAGAAGCGCGCCGCCGGGTGGACGGCGGTGCTGGGCCCGGTGACCGCCCGCGTCGGGTCGGCCGGGATCGGGGTGCCCAGCGAGACGACGGCGCGCACGCCCGCCGGCACCTGGACCCTCACCGAGGGCTTCGGCCGGCTGGCGAACCCGGGGACCGCGCTGCCGTACCGGGTGATCGACGGCTACGACTGGTGGGTGTCGGACGTGAACAGCGCCCAGTACAACCGGTACCACCGCTGCGCTCCCGGCACCTGCCCGTTCGACGAGCGCGCGGGCGAGCGGCTGACCTCGGCCGGCACGCTCTACGACAACGCCGTGGTCATCGACGTCAACCGCCGGGGCGTGCGCGGCGCCGGGTCGGCGTTCTTCCTGCACATCGCGAACAGCGCGGCCACTGCCGGCTGCGTGGCGATACCGCGGGCCGACCTGCAGACGCTGATGCGCTGGCTGAACCCGGCCGCGCGCCCGGTGATCACCATCGGGGTCGGCTGACCGCCGTCCTCAGCCGGCCAGCGAGCTCTCCTCCCCGGCGCTGATCCGGGCCGCGGCGGCGTCGATCCAGGGCTGGTGGACGTCGAGGCCTTCGGCCTGCGCCGCGGCCCGCAGGGTGGCCGCGGCAACCTCCAGCGGTGCGCCGGCGGCGCGGTCGGCGGCGAGTTCGTACACGAGCAGGGCCCGGAGGCGGGCCTCGAGGGGCAGCCCGTCGAGGTGGGTGCGCCAGGCGCTCGGCGTCGTCATGGAACCCGGATGCCCGGAGGGCCGCGGCGGCACACGCGACACGCCGTGCGGGCGCGCCGCCGACACGTCCGGGTGACGACTTGGGAAAGAAAGCGGACGACGGGGAGCCGCAGCGGCGCGATCACCCCTAGTGTTCGTCGTCATGTGGGCCACGTCACAATCGTTGGTTCGGGCAACATGCTGACCGTCGAGGGTCTGCACGTCACCTACGGCGGGGCGGTGCAGGCCCTGCGCGGGGTGAGCCTGGAGATCCCCGACGGCGCCGTCGTCGCCGTGCTGGGCAGCAACGGAGCGGGCAAGACGACCCTGCTGCGCACCATCTCGGGAACGCTCGGCCTGCACCGCGGCCGGGTCGACGCAGGCTCCGTGCGCTTCGGCGACGTCGACCTGACCCGCCGGGATCCGGGGCAGACGGTCCGGGCGGGTGTCGTGCAGGTGCCCGAGGGACGGCGGATCTTCGGGCGGCTCACGGTCGAGGAGAACCTCCGCGCCGGGGGGATGGGCAGCCGCGACCGGGCGGCCAAGGCGGAGGCGCAGCAGCGGGTCTACGACCTGTTCCCCGTCCTCGCCGAGCGCTCGGCCCAGCGCGGCGTCCTGCTGTCCGGCGGCGAGCAGCAGATGCTCGCCATCGGCCGGGCGCTCATGGCCAGCCCCAAGGTGCTGCTGCTCGACGAGCCGTCGCTCGGGCTCGCGCCACGGGTGATCGGGCAGATCGGCGAGGTGATCGGCGAGATCAACCGCCAGGGGACGTCGGTGCTGCTCGTCGAGCAGAACGCCACGATGGCCCTCGGCGTGGCCGACCTCGCCTACGTGCTCGACGTCGGCGAGGTGTCCCTGTCGGGGGCGGCGCAGGAACTCGCCGCCACCGACGAGGTCCGCCGCCTCTACCTGGGCCACGACACCGACGAACCCGTGGAACGCGGCCGCGTCCGGCCGCGCCGCACCCTCTCGAGGTGGACACCATGACCGAGACCCTCGACCGCGACGCCGCGCCGCGGGCCGACGTGCCGACGCTCGAGGTCGAGCACGTCAGCGTGCGCTTCGGCGCCATCAAGGCGCTCTCCGACGTCTCCTTCACCGTCACCCCCGGCACCATCCACGCCGTCATCGGCCCCAACGGGGCCGGTAAGTCGACGATGTTCAACGTCCTGTCCGGCGTCTACCAGGCCGCCGAGGGAGAGGTCCGGTTCGGCGACGCCCGGCTGGACCAGATGCGGCCCTACCAGATCGCCGGCGTGGGCGTGGCCCGCGCCTTCCAGAACATCGCCCTCTCCGGCGCGCAGTCGGTGGCCGAGAACCTCATGCTGGGGCGCCACCACCTGACGAAGGCCGGGTTCCTCTCCGCGGGCCTGCGGCTGCCGCGCGCCACCCGGGAGGGCCGCCGGCACGGGGAACGGGTCGCCGAGATCGCCGAGTTCCTGGACCTCGGCGACAAGCTGCACACGCCGGTCGGCGTCCTCTCCTACGGCGACCAGAAGCGGGTCGAGGTGGCCCGCGCGCTGTGCACCGAACCGCGGCTGCTGCTCCTGGACGAGCCCGTGGCCGGCATGAACGCGGAGGAGACCACCCGGATGGCCGACGCCATCCGGGAGATCAGCTCCGCCCTCGAGATCTCGATCATCCTCGTCGAGCACGACATGGGCATGGTCATGTCGCTGGCAGATCGGGTGACCGTCCTCGACTTCGGCCGGCTGATCGCCGACGGCACCCCGGCCGAGGTGCAGACCGACCCCGAGGTCATCCGCGCCTACCTGGGGTCGGGCAACGAGATCGACCCCTCGGCCGCCGCCCACCACGACGTTTCGTCCGACGCCACCACCGAGACCCCGGGGGGCCGCTCGTGACCCAGTTCCTCTCGCTGCTGCTCAACGGCATCTCGCTGGGCGCGATGTACGCCCTCATCGCGCTCGGCTTCGTGATCATCTTCAAGGCCAGCGAGGTCGTCAGCTTCACGCACGGCTCGCTGCTGCTGCTCGGCGCCTACTCCATCGTCCGGTTCTCCGACCTCTTCGGCTTCTGGCTCGGCACCCTGGCCGCCGTCGTCCTGACCGCGCTGGTGGCCCTGATCGTCGAGCGGCTGATCATCAACCCGCTGCGCGGGGCCCCGGTGATCAGCCTGGCCATCGTCACGATCGGCGTCGACATCATCCTGCTCACCGATCTGATCCGGCGGATCGGCTCGGACATCCTCAACGTGCCGCACCCCTGGGGCGGCGGAGTGTTCCGGATCGGCTCGGTCGGCATCAGCCTGAACCGGGCCCTGGCCATCCTCGTGGCCGCCGTCCTGATCGGTGGGTTCTTCCTCGCCTTCAAGTACTCCACGTGGGGCGTGGCCATGCGGGCCTCGGCCGAGGACGGCGAGGCCGCGGCGCTCATGGGCATCCGGCAGGGCCGCGTCTCGATGGTCGCCTGGATCGTGGCCGGCGCCCTGGCCGCGGTGGCCGCGCTCTTCCTGGTCGGCGCCCCCACGCCGGGGGTGAGCCCGGCGGTCTACACGGTCGCGCTCGGCGCGTTCCCGGCGGCGATCCTCGGCGGCCTGGACTCGACCGGGGGAGCGCTGGTCGGCGGCCTGCTCATCGGGGTCACCGAGGCGCTGGCCGCGGGCTACCAGGACCAGCTGCTCTTCCTGGGCCGCGGCTTCTCCGCCGTCATCCCGTACATCGTGATGCTCGTCGTCCTGCTCGTGCGGCCGTCGGGGCTCTTCGGCACGAAGGAGCTGACCCGTGTCTGAACTGACCGTGCCGGCCGGGGCCACGCGCACCGCCGGCCCCCGCGCCGCCGCTGTCCGCCCGGGCCGGTCGTGGCTGCGCCCGGTGGTCCTGATCGTGCTGCTCGTGGTGCTGCTGGCGCTCCCGCTGTACGTGGAGGAGTTCTGGCTGCGCACCGGCTTCGCCGTCTTCGGTGCCGCGGTGGGCGCCATCGGGCTGAACCTGCTGGTGGGCACCAGCGGACAGCTCTCGCTGGCCCACTCGTTCTTCCTGGCGGTGGGCGCGGTCACCTACACCTTCGTCTCCGGGGAGTCCGGTGGGCTCGGCGTCGCCGACGTCAAGGGGCTCGGCTGGCCGCCGCTGGCCGGCCTGGTGCTCGGCGTGCTGCTGGCCGGTCTGGCCGGGCTGATCTTCAGCCCGGTCGCGGCCCGGCTGCGGGGTATCTACCTCGGCGTCGCCTCGCTCGGGCTGGTCTTCATCGGCCAGCACGTGCTCAACAGCTGGACGTCGGTCACCGGCGGTTTCAACGGGCGGCGGGTCGCCGACTTCTCGCTGTTCGGGTTCAGCTTCGGCAACGCCGACCCCCAGCTGTTCGTGCTCGGCATCCCGTTCCGGGAGGCGGAGCGGCTCTGGTACCTCGGGCTGGTCATCGCCCTCGCGGCGTACCTCTTCGCGCGCAACCTGCTGCGCAGCCGGCCGGGGCGGGCGCTGCAGACCCTGCGTGACAGCGAGGTCGCCGCGTCGGTGATGGGTGTGAACGTGCAGGCCTACAAGGCGCGGGTGTTCCTGGTCAGCTCCATGTACGCGGGGCTGAGCGGGGTGCTCTACGCGCTCTCGATCGGCAGCATCGCCCCCGAGTCGTTCGGCCTGTTCGTCTCGATCCAGTACCTGGCCATGATCGTGCTGGGCGGGCTGGGGTCCGTGGGCGGAGCGGTGCTGGGAGCGCTGTTCGTCACGGCGCTGCCCCTGGTGTTCCAGCGCTACGCCGGGGCCATCCCGTTCGTCACCGGGGCGGGTGGGGAGGGTCTGGCGGCCGGCGAGGCCGCCCGCTACCTGTACGGCGCCGCGATCATCCTCGTGATCCTGTTCCTGCCCAGCGGCCTGGCCGGGATCGCGAACCGGTTCCGCCGGCGACGACCTCCTCCCGCGGCGGGCGCCGCGGCGCGGTCGTCCGCTGCCGAGGCTTCCCCCAGCACCACCCCGTCCGACCGTCCAGCCCAAGGGAGCACCACGAGATGAGAATCGGGAAGTACTCGCGTGCGGCGGCACTCTGTGCTGCCGCCGTCGTCGTCACAGCGACCGGCTGCAGCACAAAAGCCCCGAGCGACTCCGGCGGCGGGGGAGGGGACGCCGGCGACGTCACCACCGACGTCGGTGTCGAGGGCACCACGATCAGCCTCGGCGTGCTCACCGACCTGACCGGCGTCTTCGCCGCCCTCGGCAACGACATCACCAACGGCAACACGCTGTACTGGCAGGACAACCAGGTCTGCGACACCTACGACGTCGAGCTCAACGTCCAGGACACCGGCTACGTCCCGCAGCAGGGCGTCCAGCTGTACAGCTCGATCAAGGACGGCATCCTGGCGATGCAGCAGACGATCGGGTCGCCGATCAACACGGCCCTGGCGCAGGACTACGAGGCCGACCAGATCGTCAACTTCCCGTCCGCGTGGGGCGAGACGCTGACCCAGATCCCGGGCACCGGTGTGCTGGGGCCGACGTACGACGTCGAGATCGCCAACGGCTACAGCTACCTGTTCGACCAGGGCCTGCTCGCCGAGGGCGACACCGTCGGCCACATCTACTTCGAGGGCGAGTACGGCGCGACCGGCCTGGCCGGGAGCCGTGCCGTCGCCGAGGCGAAGGGCCTGAACCTGGTGGAGGCCCAGATCAAGGCCACCGACCAGGACATGAGCGCCCAGGTCAGCCAGTTCGCCGCGGCCGGCGTGAAGCTGATCACGCTGACCGTCGCGCCGACGCAGACCGCGTCGGTCGCCGCGGCCGCGCAGGCCCAGAACCTGGACGTCCCGATCCTCGGCAGCAACCCGGTCTACGCGCCGGGCCTGCTGGCCGGTCCGACGGCGCAGTGGCTCAAGGACCACCTGTACGTCGCGGCGCCGATCGCGACGTTCGACGGGCACGAGGACATCCTCGAGGCCTACCAGGCGGCGTTCCCGGACGTGCAGAACCCCAGTGCCGGCGGCGTGCTGCTCGGCTACGGCATGGCCCAGGTCATGAACGAGGTCCTGAACTCGGCGTGCGAGAACGGTGACCTGACCCGGCAGGGCGTGCTCGACGCGTTCAACGGCCTGACCGACATCGACACCGGCGGCGTCATCGTGCCGATCGACAAGTTCGAGCTCGGCAAGTCGCCGAGCCTGCAGAGCTACATCGAGCGGCCGGCCGACGTGCCGGGCGGCGCCACCGTCGCCGAGGAGCCGTTCGAGGGCGAGTTCGCCGCGGACCTCGCCGACGCGCAGGGCTGACCCGATCGCACGGACGGCGTCCCCTCCCCGCCGGGAGGGGACGCCGTTCGCGCGTTCTACAGCCGGCCGCGCCGGGCGGGCCGGACGAGCCGCACGGCCAGCAGCCCGGTCAGGCCGGCGGCCACCGCCAGCACCGCGGTCGCCGAGCCCAGCCGCGCGCCCGCGGTGAGCAGGAACGGCGCCGCGAACCCCACGTAGGCCAGCGCCAGGAACACCGACGTCAGGGCGCCACGCCGGGTCGGTGCGGCCAGGCGGGCGGTGAGGGTCAGGCCGGCGGCGAGGCACAGCCCGCCGCCCGCGCCCAGCAGCGGAGCGGCGACGACCAGCCAGGCCAGCCCGCCGGAGCCGACGAAGGCGGCCGCGGCGCCGAAGCCGACCGTGCCCATGGCGGCGCCGGCGACGGCGGTCCAGCGGCCTAGCCGGTGCTGCAGGGGAGCGGCGACCGTGCCGGCCCCGAGCGTGACGCCGGCCAGCACCCCGGTGACGGCCACGCCGCTGCCGGGCAGCGTCCCCAGCAACGGGACGGCCGAGACGACGGCGCTCGGGAACGCGTAGACGCAGACCGCCATGGGCGCCAGCACGGTCGCGACCAGGCGTCCGTCACCCGGCCGGATCAAGGGCACGGCGGGCGCCGGTGCGCCGTCCGGGCCGTGTGCCCTGCGCGGCACGGTCTCGGGCAACCGGGCGGCGACGAGGAGTCCGGCCGTGGCGACGACCGCGTGCACCAGGTACGGCAGCACGGTGGGGGCGGGGGCGAACTGCCCGAGCAGGCCGCTGGTCAGCGGGCCCAGCGAGAAGCCCGCCGTCATGGCGAACGCCGCCCGCCGTCCGCCGGCGGCCTCGCCCGACGCCGCCGACAGCTCGCCGACCCAGGCGCTGCCCACGCTGAAGACGACGCCGCTGACCACGCCCTGCACGAAGCGCGCGGCGAAGAGCAGGGCGACGGAGTCGCCGGCGAACGCGAAGGCGAGCGAGGCCAGCACCGACAGCGCGATGCCGGGCACGGCCACCGGCCGGCGGCCGAGCCGGTCCGACAGCGGGCCGGCGACGAACAGCGCGGGCACCAGCCCGGCGGCGTAGCAGCCGAACAGCGCCGTGAGGACCTCGTTGGACAGCCCGAAGCGGTCCCGGTAGAGCAGGAGCAGCGGCGTCGGGACGTTCGTGCCGGCCGCGACGGCGAACAGCGCGAAGACGCCCCGCTTCCACGGCACCGGCCCAACCTAGGGCTCAGCGCCTGCCCGTACACGACGAAACGGCCCCGTCCAGAGGACTAAGCCGCAGGTGGAGCGTGGGTGCGCCATCAGGGCCTCGACCCCCGAACCCGCTGATGAAGAGCCGCTATCGGGCGCCATTCCTCGTCCATTCCGGGTGGCGCCTTGCCGCTGATCAGGGGGCTGCCCTGCGCCGTTGACCTGCGGTAACGTCTGCGGATGGACGCGGCGCGCGCCGCCGAGGCGTCGGCGCGTCGGCCCGCGGTGACCGTGGCGGCGCTTCCCACGGTTCGCTCGGCCAGCGGCACGGTGGGGTGATGCCACCCACCTGGGGGTGCCGTGTCTCCCGGCGGTCAGACCTCGGGCTCATGCCGATGCCCGCCAGGCGGCGTCTGGGTGACCGCCGTCGTCTGCAACCATGGTCCGCCCGCCCCGCCCCGAGCAGTGCGCCGGCTGTCTTGGTCTCAGGGAGGGCGCTCCCCGTCCCTACGGGCTCGGCCTTCGGCCGACTCCCGAGCTGCGGTAGCCGGGCCGAGGGCGGAATAGGAATGCTGGGCAGCGGAGTGGGCAGTCACCATCGACGAAGCTGTTACTCGACAGGCAACGGTCAGTTGTCCCAGAGGCGACTTCGAGGACCCGCGATTCTCGGCTTGGGTCCGTCTCCAAGGGCCCGGCGATGGTCTGAGCCGGCTCGCACGCCGGCGACCTACGGCCGGCTACGTCTACATCAGGTCCCCACCTGGTGTCGGGGGCGAAGATCGGATTCCAGCGCGGCGCCGATGCACGCCTGCCGGCAACCCTCGGTGCAATCACGCAATGCCCTCACCGGGATGGCCGGGAGTGGATGACAGCCAGCCGAGCTGCACCGCTTGAGCCATGTCGTCGCGATCTGCGTGGTGCTCCACGAGCTGGCGGTCGGCGACACGGAACCAGTGGGTCTGGGACACCGCGAAGCTTCGCCCCGTTGCCGGGAACGCCGCCCGCACCTGTCCGTCCGGCATGTAGGTGACGAAGGGGCCGACCTGCCGCCCGGACATCGTCGTACGGGCGACGACCCACTCGCCCTCGGCAACAACGGTGTGGAGGGTCCAACGCAGATCCTCGTACGCGGAGTGCAGCCAGTCGTAGGTCGCCCGGGCCCCGGGGACGCCCGGCACACGAGCGGCTGGTGGCTCCGGCGCGGCCTCGCCGTTGACGTAGGTCGGCGCGAGGATGGTTGAAGCTTCGGCGTCGTCCCAGCTCTCCATGAGCCGGAAGTCCCGGATCGCCAGATCGTGGGCGACTTCGAGGTCTGTGAGCATCGACGCGTCGGACATGGCAAGCTCCTCGGCCAGAAATTAGATAGAAGGAGCGTCTACCTAATGAGTCCGGCCGTCAAGCGCGCGCCGCGGTCCTACGACAACTCCGCTCGCGCCCAGTTATCCCGCGCCCGCCAACTGCGGGTGGCCGAAGTGGCCGCCGAGATGCTGATCGCGGACGGCTACGGGGCCACCACGATGGCCGGCATCGCCGCTGCGGCGGGGGTATCGGTGCCCTGGCTCTACAAGATGTTCGGGCCGAAGCCGGCCCTGGTGAAACGGGTCTACGACGTTCTGCTCGCCGGTGACCTCGACCCGGTTCCCTTGGCACAGCGGCCGGCCTTCCGCGACCTCATGGCAGAGACCGACCCGCATCGAGCAGTCGAGCGCTACGCCGCGATCTCCCGCGACCTCATCTCCCGAGTGGGGCCCCTCGCCGCGGCGCTGCTGTCGGCGGCACGAAGCGCAGATTCCGAACTCGCCGAGCTCGCTGAGACCATCAGCCGCGAACGGCTCATCGGCGCCACCGGATTCACCGACCACCTTGCCGAACTAGGTGCGCTCGCACCCGGGCTGACCCGAGAGCTGGCCCGCGATGTCGTCTGGACGCTCATCTCGCCCGAGGTGTACCGGCTGCTCGTCCTCGAACGCGGATGGAGCTCGGGCATGTACCAGCAGTGGCTCGGCGAATGCCTGAGCGCCGGCCTGCTGACCAGCGCCACGGGGCTGGTTGCCCGCAAGACAGGTGTCCCTTGACGGGCCGCTTTGGGACGGTCGGCCCGCCGCGACGGGCTGTCGTACCGACAGGCTGCGTCCCCCGGCGAGGTGATACGTGCCTCGGTAATCGGCGATTGGCACCTTCCGATTGCCGGTTAGGCGGTCCGGGATCGGGGTCGCGCCCTGCCTCCGCTCGAGTTGGGTCTCGTCCTGCCGATGGCTCCTGGGGTCGAAATGGGAGGTCGGGCCCATGGAAGCTGTGCAAGCCCGGATGCTGCGGCGGGTCGAGACCCGGCGGGGGTGACGCGACGCTGCTTGCGGTTCCGCTGGCTTCGATCAAGTCGGTCATCGACTCCGGCCTCGCGGCGTTCCCCGTGGGCGTCGTCATCTACTCGGCCGTCGCTGTTGGCGTCGTGTATGGCGCGGCTCGACGCTCGGAGAACAAGACTTGGCCGGGTACGCCGGCGTCCGCGCAGCCCCGTGGCTACTCGACTCAGGGCCGACGCCTCCGCGAGGACGAGATCGTACGCCTGTGGCGCGACCGTGGCGGCTTCCTCTTCGAGCAGCGGTACCTCCTCATGGCGACCGCTCTTCCACCTGCTCCCCTGCGGGCCGGACTGGTCGATCGGATCCAGTTCACAAAGCACTCCGAGTTGGTCGCGTGGCAACGAGTGGCGGCCGGACGTGGTGGGCTGTCGGTCATGCGTTCTTCTGGCCGCCATCTAGCGACTGATCACGTCCCGGCGTCGCCGTCGACGCGTCCGTCGGCCACGTGACCGGCGCTTGAAGGATCAGCCCACGCGTCACCGAGCCACACTCGCCGCGGACGCCACCCTCAGCCCTGTCGAGCTGCCCACGGCGGCTCATGAGGGGACAGCCCGCAGGGCCGGCCTAGCAATGGCCAGGACGCAAAGCGAGCGTCTCGTGACCACTCGACACGGAGTCAGCCAGGTCTACAACTGCAACCGTGCCTCGTTGCCGGTCCGCCACTCCAGGACCACGATGCTGGCGTCGTCCTGGAGCTGGTCGCCTTGGTGCGCGAGCACGTGACGCATGAGCTGCCGCACGGTCTCCGGCGCCGACTCCCCGGCTGCGACTGCGGCGGAGATGAAGTCGGCCAGCCGCTGTTCGCCGAAGAACTCACCTGTCGGGGACCGGGCCTCGGTGATGCCGTCCGTGTAGAGCAGCAGCCGGTCGCCCGGCTCGAGCCGCGTCTCGCAGCAGGTCGACTTGGACTCCTGCAGGCCCAGTGGGCGGGTGGGAGGGCAGTGCGGCGGCTGCACGAGGGAAGGGCCGCGCAGAATGAGCGGCGCGGGGTGGCCGGCGTTGATCCACCGCAGCCGGCCGGTGTCGACGTCCAGGCGGGCGAGCACAGCTGTCGCGAACTGGCTGGCGCCGAACTGCCCGGCGACGGCGGTGTTGACCGCCGCGGCGATGTCGGGCAGGTCCATCCTGTTCCGGCGGGCGTGCCGGTAGGCACTGATCGCCACGCTGGCCAGTACCGTGGCCGGCAGCCCGTGCCCGACGGCGTCGATGACCAGCAGATCCGCGGTGCTGCCGTTGATCGCGTAGTCGAAGGAGTCGCCGCCGATGTCGTAGGCCGGTTCCAGGCCGCCGGTGATGACCAGCCGGTGGGTGCCGAAGCTCATCGGTGGGAGCAGTTCCCACTGCATCTCGGCGGCCAGGCTGAGAGTTTTGCGGCGGCGTAGCCGGGAGAAGACGTCGCTGTAGGCGTCGTTGACCACGATCAGCTCCGCCACCAAGGTGACAAAAACGCGCAGATCCCGCTCCAGCTCCGGGCTCGGCGCGGCCGGCAGTTCCATCTCGGCCACGCCGAGGCGCTCCACCCCGTCGAGCAGCGGCACCCACAGCCGGTGCTTGCCCGCCTTGGCCGTGCTGGTGACCACGTCCACCCGGCGGAACGCGCGCCCGGCCATCGTGCCCTCGATTGGCAGCTCTTGGCGTCCGGGGACCCCGGCACCGCTCAACGGCAGCAGCATCGCCTGCTCGTAGTCGGCCAGGTAGAGCACCGTCTCGCGGACTCCCATCCGCCGAGCCTCGGCCGCCGCTACGGCCGCCAAATCGTCCGGTGCGAGCAGATGGGACGCGCGCAGCAGCGAACTCAGGGCATCAGTCACCGAGCGGGCGCGGTGCGTCTGGCGGTCATGCGGCCACGCTAGTCCCGGATCGGCGCCCGACCTTCGTCGTCGTCACCGGGATGTCATCGGGCAGCGAAGGGCATCGTGCTGGAGCGGTACGAGCTCAGGGTTGACCCGTGTCGCGCAGGAGCGGAACGCAGGCTGACCGACATCGCAGGCGAGCTCAGCGACACCGGAGCGGTCCGGGTCAGCAACCGCCACCGGCAGTGAGGCACCGTTGGTCGGTGCGTTCCCGAAGTATGGCCCGCCCAGGACCGGCTGCTCCCGGACCGCCTACACCTCGGCGGGGCCTGGGAGGCTGGTGGCGGTGGCGCCCCGCCGGCCCTTCCTGCGGTTGTGCGAGCCTTCGTGAGGCGGCTCAGGGGTGGTTGCTTGACCTGCGTTCGGTGGTGAGAACCCCGGTGGCGGCGAGGTAGGCGGCGACCTCGTGGAGAGAGCGACCCGCTTAGGTGGTGACCGGCGTGGCCACCCTCGGGCTGGTGCAGTCGTGATCAACGATCCCCACTCTCCTGATGGCCGGACCGTGCGACCTCACGGAGATCGGTGACCGCAAGGACGCGGCTGGTGGGGTAGAGCTCGATCTCGGAGTCCTCGGTCACACTTGCCCTGACAGTGAGCCAGCCGGTGGGCCCGAACCTCACGATCCTCCGTGAGAGCTCGATCTGACGGGACCGACTCGCGGGGTCCTGGACAACGACCCGCGCCTGGTAGAGAGGTGCCGACCGTTGACGGTAGCAAGCTGGGCGTTGAAGTCGGCCGGGCCGGTGAAGATCCGGCCGGGCAGGAAGGAGCGCTCCAGGTAGTCGTGCAGCCGCTCGACCAGGCCCTTGGCCTCCGGATCGGCCGGCCGGCAGATCAGCACCCTCGTGGCCAGGGTGCCGCGGAAGCCCTGACAGGCGGCGGTGAGCTCGCTGCGCCCGGCGCGCCAGCGGCCGACCGCGCCCTCGCCGTCCCAGACCAGCACGCGCGGCACCGCCCCCAGGCCGGCGATCAGCTGCCACCAGCCGGCGAACAGGTCCTCCGCGGCGCGAGAGGGGATCAGCACCGCAGCCGCCCAGCGGGAGTAGCCGCAGACCATGGTCAGCACCGGTAGCTGCGTCGGCGGGCGGCTCTGCCCGAAGCCGACCGGCAGCGTGATCGGCGGAAACCACAGGTCACACTGGGCGATCTCGCCGGCCACATAGGTGGTGCGCGAGGCCGGATCCGGGGGCAGGTAGACCGGGCGCAGCTCGCTCACCCGGTCCCGCAGCACCCGAATCGAGCGATCCCAGCCGATCCGCTCGGCGATCACCGTCGCCGGCATCGTCGGAAACGCCTGCAGCAGCTCGCGGATCCGCGGCTCCACCTCGTCGACCGCCGAGCCCCGCAGCGGCCGCTCGTATCGCGGCGGGCCGTCGCTGCGCAGCGCGGCCTTCACGGTGTTCTTGCTGATCCCCATGACCCGCGCGATCACCTTGATCGGCATCCCCTCGGCCCGGTGCAGCCGGCGGATCTCCGCCCAGTCCTCCACGGTCAGCACCCGCTCCCTCCCCGGCTCGGCTCGAGCCAGGGTCTCGGGAGGGGTCAGTTTTCGGCTGCCGCCAGGGGGTCAGTTTTCAGGCGCCGTCGACAGTCGCCGATTCCGCTGCGGCACCGCTCACATGCCGGGGCTCCGCGGTGCCGTCCCGGGCCGATCACCTACAGACGCCGGCGGGCCGCCCCATCTTCCGAAGAAGCTGTCGCCTAGCGCTGCCTGGTTCCGGCCGCGGCCGTTGCGCCCGCGTCGAGGAGCTCATGCCGGTGCCTCCGGGTCCACCGTGGGGGACCTGGCGTGCGGGCGCTCTCCGTCGCGGGATCGGGCCGCGTCCGCGTCGTTGCATTCGGTGCTCACCGGCGGAGGCGGCGCCGAGCTGCCGCGCACCCCCTCCTGGTCTTCCGATGTCACTGAGTCCCGCTCGTCCGACAGGTCCCGGTAGGGGGCCAGGCTCGAGTGACCGAGGCCCCACAGGCACTCGTTGAGGGCCTGGACGAGGGCGTTGTGCAGCGGGCGACCGTACCGCCGGCCACTCCCGCAGAGCCGCCAGCGGGACCGGTTCCACTCAGGCAGAGTCGATCTCTGGCCGGAGGTCGTCTCGCAGCGCGCCGACCACGACCGCCTCGGCGACGGTGGTCAGCGGTTCGCCGGTCCTCCGGGCGTGGGTCCGCATACGGCTGAACGCCTCGCCCACGCTGATGGCGGCCCGCGCCGACAGCACGCCTTTGGCTTGCTCGATCAGGATCCGGCTGTGCAGCGCGGTCTGCAGCTGTTCGGCCAGCACGACCTGGTCGCGCAGGGCCCGCTCGTGGAGCAGGCTGATCGTGGCGATGTCGGCCATGCCCTGGGCGACGGCGAGGTGGTCGTCGGTGAGCGCTCGCCGTTCGACGGTGAACAGGTTCAGCGCGCCCACCACCTGCCGCCGCAGGCGCAGCGGCAGAGCGTGGCTGTAGGCGAACCCGGACCCCAGCGCCGCCTCGGTGAACACCGGCCACCGACTCCCGGAGGCGGTCAGGTCGACGTTCGCGATGACCTGGCCGGTGGCGAAGCAGTGCAGGCAGGGGCCCTCCGCCTTCTGCAGCTCGAAGAGCTCGAGCAGTCGTGCGGACTCGTCGGTGTAGGCGACCAGCCGGAGGTTGCCCCGCTGGTCGTCGAGCATCAGCCCGGCGGCGTCGGTGTCGACCAGTTCGACGCAGCGCTCGGTCAGGGTCTGCAGGAAGTCCACCACGTCGAACTCCTCGACCAAGGTGTCCGCGAGCTCGACGAAGACCTCCGCCAGGCGTTGTTCCCGCACCATCCATGCCCTCCCGCCCCGGGCGACCCCGTCCGATCCTGTGTCCCGCCACCGCGCTGTGCCGTCAACCACTGCCGCGGACATCCCGGAAGTCCACCGTCCCAGCGAGGACTTTCCGCGCCAGGTCCCCGAGGGGCTGGGGGTCGGCGAAGGCCCGCGCACGGAGCATGACCAGAGCCTCGGCCAGGCCGACCGCGGCCTGCACGGAGACCACGCCCGTCGCCTGGTGCACCTCGGCTCGGTCGTCGAGGACCGGGACCGGCACCAACACCGGAGACCCGGCTTGCGCGTCCAGCACGACCAACGTCGCCGCGTCGGCGTACGACCACGCCTCGGTGAGCTCGTCGGTGGACAGCGGTCCGGCCCGGTCCCGGTAGAGATCGAGCACGCCGACCCGGATGGCGCCGATCCGGAGCGGGAATGCGAAGACGGCGCGGACGCCGGCCTCCAGGGCTCCTCCCGCGAAGGCCGGCCAGCGCCGTGGCGCCGTGGCGGCGAGGTCCGGCTGCAGCACCGGACGCCCGGTCCCGGAGGCGTCCACGCACGGGCCCTCGCCTAGGGCGAACTGCAGCTCCTCCAGCTCCCTCGCGGCACCGTCGGTCGCGGCGACGATCCCCGCCGGGCCGTCATCAGTCATCAGCGCGAGACCCACCCCGGTCACCGGGAGGGATCGGACGCAGGCGGCTGCCAGGTTCGCCGGCACGCCGGTGCCGTCGGGGGACTCGGCCCAGGCCGCGCAGACGATCTCGGCCACCCGTGTCGACGCCATGTCCGCCCCCTCACTCGCGTTGTCGCCGGGCTACGTGCCGACGGCGGGGGCTCCCCGGTCAGCCGGACAACCCCGGACGGTTGCGCAGGACCACCGTCGTGCCCCGTGGCCCGACGGTGAGCGTGGCGTCGGCCAGAAGGCCGATCATCTGCAGCCCGCGGCCGCGGTGGCCCCCGGCGGTGGGTGCACGCCAGCGACCGTGGTCCTGGATCACGATGCGGGCCCAGGCGTCACCGACCTCGGTGAGGACGTCTAAGCACGGCGGGGTGGGGAGGCGGGCGTGCTCGACGGCGTTGTTGGCGGCCTCACTGGCGGCCAGGATGAGGTCCTGGAGCTCCCCGTCGGGCAGGCCGGTCAGGTCCAACAGCGGGCGCAGCTCCAGCCTCATGGCCTGGACGGCCATGAGGACGGACGGCCAGCGCCACTGCCGGCGCTGCCACCACGGCGGTCCGGCCGAGTACGTGGCCACCGGCGGCCAGGGCCCGACGGGGCTGGCCGGGTAGGCGGGGTAGCCGTCGTAGGCCGGGAGGCCGTCGGAGCCGGTGTGGACGCTGAGCCGGGCGTGGACGGTGAGGGATCCCGGTATGGTGCCGTTCACCCGCCGATGACCGTTGCCGGCCGCCGCCGGTGTCCCCGCATCGGCCGGTGCAAGCGCGAAGCCCTCGCCCCGGCCCCCTTCGCCGTTCTCGTTCGGCGCCACCGGGGCGCCGTCGTTCAGGCGGGCGTAGTACCGGTCGAGTTCCTCCACCTGCCGCGGGTCAAGGCGCCCGGTGGACCCGTCCGCGCGGGGAGCGCCGCACACGTCGGCCGCGGTGTAGGGCACCTGAACGCACCCATTGAGCAATCGTGCCCGCGTGAGTGGAAGGACCGCGACCCCGTCGCACAGAACGCAGGCAACGGTCAGGTAGCCAGGTTGGACCGTCCGCACATCCAGGAGCACGTGCACGATGCGACCCACGGAATGACCGGCGCCGTCGACCACCTGCCCTCCGTCGGCCAACACGGCGCGGATCTGCTGCCGGGTGATCACCATGTCCTCCCGGCGGCGCTGGTCCGCTCGGCGCCGCGGGCGGCGAGCCGGTGAGCGCGCAAGCCCCTGCGCGGTTCCTGCGAACGGGTGCGGCGATCCAGTGGCGACGACGGGCGGGAGATTCCGGCGCGGACCGGTGGACTTGACGCAGAACCTGCGACGGCGGTAGTAACGGATGCAGGCACGGAGTTCTCCCCAGGAAACCGGTGAGGTCGCCGGGTCCGGGGCCACCCATGAGCGGCTGCAGCCGCTCCCAAGATGGGAGCCTACGCGTCGAGTGACCTCCCGGCAGCCGCCGTCACGGTGCGTGCGGCTGGGTGGAGCGTGGGCCGGGCAGAGCGCCGAGCCGGCACCGCTCGCCCTGCCGGCCGGTCGGTTGGTCGAGGAGCGCGACCGATGGCGCGCCGGCCGGGCAGCGCCGGCACCGGCGTCCTCGCCGCGACCCGCCGGCAGCGTCCGGCCGCCGGAGCCCGTCGTGAACCGGACGCCCCGACCCGGCGCCGGTGTCGGCGTCGGCCGGTGATCCCGGGCGTCCTCGGCTCCGCCGTGCCGCGAGCACCGACGAGGGGGGCAGCAGGACTGGAGAAGGACTGCACAAAGAACAGGAGAAGTGGGCCGTGGACTGTCAGCGACGGCCACGAAACGGCGCCTTCCACCCGTGCACCCGCGACCCCACCAGCCAGGAGCCAGCCATGCCTGAGCGCACTGACGACCGCCGTCCCGACCTGCTCACCATCGGCGAGGCCGCCGAACTCCTCCGCACCCCCGTCGCCACCCTCCGGTACTGGCGGCACGTCGGCACCGGCCCCGCCAGCTCCCGCCTCGGCCGCCGCGTCCTCTACCGCCGCGACGACCTGCAGAGCTGGATCGACGTCCAGCACGAGCGGGCGGGACCGGGTCGAGTTTGACGACTGCAGCCGCTCGTGGTGGTCGTCGCGGTCGTTGAGCAGCGTGATGACCGGTCAGGTGCCGACGACGATCACACGCTGGGATCGTCGCGCCCTCCGGCGGCGTCCGCGTCCTCGTCGCTTCGCAGGATGTCCTCGGACCGCTCGGCCAGGTCGGGCTCGGCGGAGACCGCGCCCGCGTCGGCGAACCGGCGCCGCGTGGTGGCCGCGGTCTCGTCCAGGCTGGCTCCGAGCAGTTTGCCCGCCGGCCGGAGGCCGGCCGCGGGCAGGGCGCCCACCGGACGGTCACGGGTCACCGCGGCCGACACGGGTCCCCGTGCCGCAGCGCCGGCGGTTCCGTCTGGAGACGGAACGCGACCCGGAGACTCAGGCGGGGGGTGGCGACCACACGGCGGGGGCCACGCCGGTGGTGAGCCACGTCAGCGGCTTGCTAGGGAGTGCGCCATCAGGGACTCGAACCCCGAACCCGCTGATTAAGAGTCAGCTGCTCTGCCAATTGAGCTAATGGCGCGTGTCGACCGGCGTGCCGGGGCGACCGGGGGACGACGATACCAGCGCGTGCAGGCCGGAGAGCGGCCGGGCGGGTGGGACTGGTCACTGGGATCCCCATCCTGTCGCCCGAACGTGGACACTGGGGTCCGGACCAGCACGTCCGCATGCCCAGGACAGGGCGGAACGAGAGAGGTCGGGTAGTGCGACGCACAGCCGCAGTGATCGCCGGAGCTCTGCTGCTCCTCACCGGGTGCAACGAGGGCGCCGAGAGCAGCGGTTCGTCGGCCGGATCGTCCTCCACCCCCGACGCCCCGCCGGTGCAGCTGGCGGTCTCCCCGGCCGACGGAGCCGCCGACGTCTCGCCCGTCGTCCCCCTGGAGATCAGTGTCACCGACGGCGAGATCGGCGACGTGACCCTGGTCGACGCCGCCGGCGCCGCGGTGACCGGCACGCTGGGCGACGCGCCGGCCGAGGGCGAGGCCCCCGCCGGGCAGCCCACGACCGAGGTGTGGGTCCCCGACACGCAGCTGGCGTACGGCACCACCTACACGCTGACCGCCACGGCCACCGGCGCGGAGGACGACGACGAGGCGACGGCGTCGACCACGTTCACCACGGTCACCCCCGGCACCCTGTCGACGCCGTCGATCGGCCCGCTCGACGGCATGACCGTCGGCGTGGGCCTGCCGATCCGCGTCTACTTCGACGACCCGGTCGTCGACAAGGCCGCCGTCGAGAGCCACCTCGAGGTGGTCAGCTCGACGCCCACCGACGGCGTGTGGAGCTGGCTGAACGACTCCGAGGTGCACTTCCGCCCGTCGACGTACTGGCCGGCGAACACCGACGTCACGCTCAACGCCAACCTCTACGGCGTCGACTTCGGCAACGGCATCTGGGGAGAGAAGAACCGCACGGTGTCCTTCCACGTCGGTGCCAAGCACGTCTCCATCGCCGACGCGGCGACGCACCAGATGCAGGTCTTCGACGGCGACCAGCTGGTGCAGACCTTCCCGATCAGCGCCGGCAGTCCGGACAACCCGAGCTACAACGGCCCGCACGTGGTCACCGAGATGAACCGCGACATGATCATGGACTCGAGCACCTACGGCGTGCCGGTCGACAGCCCCGAGGGCTACCGGACGCCGGTCGAGTACGCGGTCCGCATCTCCGACAGCGGCGAGTTCGTGCACGCGGCGCCGTGGTCAGTGGCGCAGCAGGGGCGGGAGAACGTCTCGCACGGCTGCATCAACATGTCCACCGACCGGGCGGCCTGGTTCTTCAACTTCTCCCAGCCGGGCGACGTCGTGGAGATCCGGGGCTCCAGCGCGGGCACGCTGCGCTCGAACATCAACGACTGGACGATTCCCTGGGAGGAGTGGCAGGCCGGCAGCGCGCTGAAGTGACCCGCACGGGCGTCCGCGACGTCGTCCTGCTGACCCTCGGGTGGGAGGACCTGCCCAAGGACGTGTCGGTCGAGGGCGCCCCGCCGGAGCAGCGGCTGCGCGAGCCGGTGCCCGGCGTCCTGCTGCTCACCGACGGCGGCTGGCTGCTGCTGGACACCGGGTTCAACACCGCCCTGCTGCACGACCCCGCGCTGCGCCGCCGCTTCCACGGCGACCCGGCGCAGCGGGCGATCCTGCCCGGGCCCGGTGAGCCGCTGGAGGAGGCGCTGGCGCACGCCGGCATCGACCTGGCCGACGTCCATGCGGTCGGGCTGTCCCACCTGCATCTCGACCACGTCGGCGGGCTGCGGCACTTCACCGGCCGGCCGGTGCACTGCCAGCGCCGGGAGCTGGAGTTCGGGCTGACCCCCGAGGCCGAGCAGCACGGGATCTACCGCATCGACTTCGACGACCCGCGGCACGACTGGCGGCTGGCCGACGGCGACGTCGAGATCGCACCGGGCGTGACCGCGGTGCTCACCGCCGGGCACACCCCCGGCCACCAGAGCTTCGTCGTGGACTTCGACGACCGTGTCGGTGGCGGCGGGCTGGTGCTCGCCTTCGACGCGGCCGACCTGCTGGCCGAGAACATCGACCAGGAGCTGCCGATCGGTGGCCGCGTGCACGCCGGCCCCGAGGAGTGCGTCGAGCAGGTCCGCCGGCTCAAGGGGCTCGCCGGTGCCCGCGGCTACCCGCTGGTGCCCGGCCACGACCCCGAGGTGTGGCCGGCGCTGACGCGGGAGATGGCCGACCGGTTCGGCCGCGCGCCCGCACGCTGAGTTTTCCGCCGTCCGCCTGGGGGAACACCTCGCGTACCGCTCAGAGAGGAGACGGTCGTGGACACCTGGCTGATCGTGCTCATCGTCGTGGTCGCCGTCGTGCTGCTGGCGCTGCTCGCGCTGATGGCTGCGAAACGGAACAAGATCGCGAACACCAAGAAGCGTGAGCAGGCGCGCGAACACCTGCAAGAGGCCCAGGTCCGGCAGGCCCGTGCCGATCAGCAGCACGCCCTGGCCGAGGAGCAGGCCGCCCGCGCCCGCCGCGAGCAGGCCGAGGCCCAGGAACGCGCCATGCGGGCCGAGCAGGAGGCGCAGGAGATCCGGTCGCAGGCGCACGAGGACCGGACCGCGGCCGAGCAGCTGCGCGCCAAGGCGGAGAAGCTGGCGCCGGGGCTCTCCTCGGACGGCACGTCCGGCCGGCACGCCGGTCCGGCCGACGAGCGGATGCAGGCCGACCAGCGGACGGCGGAGAGCACCGTGCCGCCGGAGCAGCGCGGCGACGGCGGTTCGACCCGCCGCTGAGTTCCCGCGGCCCGGGGAGTCGGAGTCATCGTAGGGGCGGTCTCGCGCACGGCACCGGCGGTCGGTGCCCGGCGCTACGGTCGCCCCCACGACGAGGACGTCGACCCCGGAGGCCGCCATGACAGACCTGCTCGCCATCGGCACGCGCAAGGGGCTGTGGCTCGCGCGCAGCGACGACGACCGCCGCAGCTGGACGCTCGACGGGCCGCACCTGCTCGCCCAGGAGGTGGCGGCGGTGTCGATCGACACCCGCCGTCCGCAGCCGCGGGTGCTGGCCGGCATCCAGTACGGCCACTGGGGGCCGACGGTCATGTGGTCCGACGACCTCGGCGGCAGCTGGCAGGAGACCGAGCACGGCGCCATCCGCTTCCCCGAGGACACCGGCGCCGCCCTGGCCCGCGTCTGGCAGCTGCGGCCCGACTCGCCGGAGCGGCCGGACGTCGTGTGGGCGGGCTGCGAGCCGCACTCGCTGTGGCGCAGCACCGACGGCGGCTGCAGCTTCGAGCTCGTCCGTGGCCTGTGGGACCACCCGCACCGCCCGACCTGGCAGCCCGGGGGCGGCGGCGCGACGGTCCACACGGTCCTGCCCGATCCCGCGTCCGACCGGGTCGTCGTCGCGATGAGCGCCGGCGGTGTCTACGTCAGCGAGGACGGCGGCGGCGCCTGGGAGCCGCGCAACCGCGGTATCGCCGCCGGCTTCCTGCCCGAGGAGCCCGAGTACGGCCAGTGCGTGCACAAGGTGGCGATCGACGCCGGCGACCCCGAGCGCATGTACGCGCAGAACCACGGCGGCGTCTACCGCAGCGACGACGGCGGCCGGAAGTGGACGTCGATCGCCGCGGGCCTGCCGGCCGACTTCGGCTTCCCGATCGTGTCCTCGCCGACCACGCCGGGGACGGCCTGGGTGATCCCGCTGGTCGCCGACATGCAGCGCGTCCCGCCGGACGGCCGACTGCGGGTGCACCGCACCCGGGACGCGGGGGAGACGTGGACGGAGTGCGGCGCCGGCCTGCCCGACGGGTCGTGGACCTCCGTGCTGCGGGACGCGTTCTGCGCCGACGCCGGCGACCCGACCGGCATCTACCTCGGCACCCGGGACGGCTGCGTCTACGCCAGCGCCGACGAGGGGGAGACCTTCACGACCGTGGCCGAGCACCTGCCCGACGTCCTCACCGTCCGCGCGGCGCGGCTGCCATGACGGTGCAGGTGCTGCTGCCCGGGGTCCTGGCGGACCTCGCCGGCGGCAGCCGGGAGCTCGACGTCGACGTCGACGGGCGCACGCTGGCCGACCTGCTCGACACGCTGGCGGCCCAGCATCCGCTGCTGGGCCGCCGGATCCGGGACGAGGCAGGGCAGCTGCGGCGGTTCGTGAACGTGTACGTGGACGGGGACGACGTCCGCTTCGAGCAGGGGCTGGCGACGGTGCTGCGGGACGGGACCCAGGTGCACGTGCTGCCGTCGATCGCCGGCGGCTGAGGGCAGCTACAGGGTGGCGAGCTGGGCGCAGGTCGGGCAGAGCTGGTCGGGCTCGTAGCCGTCCGGCGGCCAGGGCAGCTGCTCGTCGTGGGCCACGTAGGCGCCACAGAGGGCCTTGCGGCTCTGCCCGTTCACCCGGCCGATGGTGGCGTGGGCGGGGCCGATCTGCCGGGGGGTCAAGCCTTCCGAGCCGAAGGAGCCGACCATCACCACCGCATGGGCGGTGCCGTAGGCGTACGTGCTCGTCATACCGGACAGGGTCCGAGCGGCCCGCGCGCCCGGCCAGTACCGCGCCCGGCGTGTTCCCCCGGATCGGCACAGCCGCCCCAGTGGTCACGTGCGCACGGCCCGCCGTGACCCTTCCGTGACCCCGCGGTCGGCCGCGGGGTGGGAAACGATCACCCCGACGTTGGACTTCATCCAAGGGCGGGAACGGTCGATCTACCTGCTGTGACGACGATGCACACGGTGGAGGAGGCGGCAGCGCAGCCGGCCTCCGGGTTCTGGGCCTCGATCCCGCGGGGTGCCCGGCTCGACGGCAAGAGCTTCCTCACCCGCCACCGGATCATCTCCGCTGTCCTGGCGCTGCACCCGCCGGTCCTGGCCGCGATCGGGCTCTCCCGCGGGGTGGGCGGCTTCCTGCTGTGGGGCCAGCTCGCCGTGATCGTGATCCTGCTCGTCGCCGGTCAGGCGCTGCGCAGTCAGGTCGCGCGGGCCGGCGCGGTCAGCCTCGGCCTGATGGTCGGCGCCGACGTGCTGGTGCACGTCGGCGGCGGGCTCACCGACCTGCACATCTGGTTCTACGCGCTGCTGGCGCTGGTCGCCCTGTACCAGGCGTGGACGCCGTTCCTGCTCGCCGTCGTCTTCGTCGCCGTCCACCACGCGGCGATGAGCCTCTGGATGCCGCACTCGGTGTTCTCCACCCACCAGGCGCAGGAGCACCCGATCCTCTTCGCGCTCCTGCACGCGGTCTTCCTGCTGGCGGAGGCGACGTTCCTGGCCTACGGCTGGAAATTCAGCGAGCAGGCCGACCGCGCCCGGCGCGCCGAGCAGCAGCGGGCCGAGGACCAGGCGGCCGCCCAGGCGCGGGCCGTCGAGGAGCTGGCGACCGAGCGCGCCCGCGCCGCGGAGGAGGCGGCGGCCCGGCTGGAGGAGCGCGAGCGGCGCGCGGCCGGCCTGGAAGGGCAACTGGCCGAGCTGATGCAGGCGGGGCAGCGGCTCGACGTGAACGTCGGCACCGCGACCGACGTCATGGAGGCGCTGCGGTCGGCGATCGCCGAGATCGCCTCGGCGGCCAGTGTCGCCAGCGCCACCGCCTCGGAGGCCAGCGACCGGTCGCGGAACAGCGCCGAGACCGTCGAGCGCCTCGCCGCGACCATGGCCGAGATCGACCAGATCGCCGGGAGCATCTCGGCGATCGCCGACCAGACCAACCTGCTCGCCCTCAACGCGACCATCGAGTCGGCCCGCGCAGGGGAGGCCGGCAAGGGCTTCGCCGTGGTGGCCGGCGAGGTCAAGGACCTCGCGTCGGAGACCGCCCAGGCCACCGAGCGGATCCGCCGGGTCGTCGAGACGGTCCGTGGGGACGTCGGCGCGGCGGGCGAGGCGCTCTCCGGCGTGCAGCAGATCATCGAGGGCGTCGTCGAGGCGCAGGGCACCATCGCCGCGGCGGTGGAGCACCAGAGCGCATCGACCGCCCAGGCCCAGGACGCGATCAGCGGGGCCTCCCGCGAGGCGGCCGCGATGGCGGCGGAGCTGCGCCGCATCGTCGCCACCGACTGAGCCAGAAGCTGTCGACAGTCTTCATCCGGATGTCGACAGCTCCTGGCTAGCATGGGGAACGACCGACCGGAGGTGCGCATGAGCATCGAGCCCTTGGCCAGCCTGGACCGCAGCACGCTGCGCGAGCGGGCGCTCGAGGCGGTCCGCTCGGCGATCCTGTCGGGCCAGTACCGTCCCGGTGACCACCTCGGCGAGGTGGAGCTGGCGACGTCCCTCGGGGTCAGCCGGGGCACGGTGCGCGAGGCGCTGCGGCATCTCCAGCAGGAGGGCCTGGTCAGCCCGGGCAACCGCGGCATGCTGCGGGTCAACAGCCTGACCTCCGCTGAGGTCCGCGAGCTCTTCCGCGTGCGTGCGGCGCTCGAGGGGCTGGCCGTCCGGGAGCTCATCGCCTCCCCGCGGCGCGCGGCCGCCGTCGAGGCGCTGCGGACGGCGCTGGACAAGATGGCCGAGGAGGACCTGGACCCGGCGGCGCGCATGGACGTCGACCTCGAGTTCCACCTGCAGCTGTGCCGGCTGGCCGGCAACTCCATGCTCGTCGAGGCCTGGCAGCGGCTCGAGGGGCGGATGCGCGTCGCGATCCTCAACGGCGCCGCCTGGCAGGTGCCGATGATGGCGCGCGACCGGCACGCCCCGATCGTGGACGCCATCGACCGGGCCGACGCGGCCGAGGCGGTGCGGATCGTCGAGGAGCACATGTCCTCGGCCGCGGAGCACTTCGCCGAGTCGGCCGCCACCGCCTGACCCTTCCGCCGGCCGGGCATCTCCGGGCGTTCGTGCCGCTCACCTGCGGCGACGAAGTGACCCTTGACACTGTGACCGCGGCCATCCAGACTTCGTCGCCAGTTGACTGTTAACAGTCAACTGCCAGCGGCCACTGGATCCCCGCCCACATCCGCTCCCGGAGGTCACCATGACCGAACGGCACCCCACGCTCCACGACCCCTCCCTCGAGGCGGTCGCGGAGTGGCACCCCGTGTCCGGCACGCCGGCCAAGAAGAAGGTCGCGATCGGCTGCTCGGTCGGCGCGACCATCGAGACCTACGACTTCATCGGCTTCGGCACCGCCGCGGCCCTGTACTTCAACGACGCCTTCTTCCCGGCCGACGACCCCCTCTCGGGCACCCTGCTGTCCTTCGCGACGCTGGGCATCGGTTTCGCGGTGCGCCCGCTCGGCGGGATCATCGGCGGCTTCCTCGGCGACCGGATCGGCCGCAAGCCGGTGCTCGTCGGCTCCCTGCTGCTCATGGGGATCGCGACCGTGCTCATCGGCCTGCTGCCCACGTACGGGCAGGTCGGCATCTGGGCCGGGATCCTGCTCGTCGCCGTCCGGGTGGTGCAGGGCCTGGCGTTCGGCGCCGAATGGGGCGGCGCCATCCTGATGTGCTTCGAGCACGCGCCCTGGCGCAAGAAGGGCCTCTACACCGGCATCACCCAGGCCGGGTTCCCGGTCGGCCTGCTGCTGGCCAACCTGGCCTTCCTGATCAGCGTGCCGCTCGGTGGCACGTGGGCGTGGCGGGTGCCGTTCCTGCTCAGCGCCGTCCTGATCGCGGTGGGCATCGTCATCCGGCTCAAGGTCGACGAGTCCCCGGAGTTCGAGGAGCTCAAGGAGGAGGGCGAGCTCTCCAAGAACCCGCTCCTCGAGGTGCTCCGCGACGACTGGCGCAACGTGCTCCGTGCCTTCTGCCTGCGCATCGCCGAGACCGCCGGATACGCCGTGTCCGTGACCTTCGTGCTGTCCTACCTGGCCGGCGAGGAGCTCGCCGACCGGCCGGTCATCCTCACCGCCCTCATGGTCGCGGCCGGCATCGGCATCCTCGCCACGACCGGCTGGGGCGCCCTGACCGACCGGATCGGCCGGCGCCCCGTGTACCTGTTCGGCACCGCGGTGACCGTGCTCTGGGGCGTCCCGCTGTTCCTCGTCCTCAACACCGGCGCGGCCGCGGCGATCGTGCTGGCCTTCATCGTCAGCTACGCCGTCTGCCAGAACTCGCTGGCCGGCGTGCAGGGTGCGTGGTTCTCCGAGCTGTTCGCGACCAAGACCCGCACCACCGGGGCCTCGCTGGCCTACCAGCTCTCGGCGGTGGTCTCCGGATTCACGCCGCTGGTGGCGACCGCGCTGTACGCCGGCTTCGGCTGGATCGGCCCGGCGCTGCTCTTCAGCGGATACGGCCTGCTCGGCCTGCTCGCCGCGCTGATCACCCGCGAGACGTGGGGCCCGGCCGAGCGCGAGGACGTCGCCGCTCTCGAGCGCAGCGTCATCGGGTCCGCCGCCCCGGGCGGGGTGCCCGCCCCCCGCACCGCCGTCCACCAGCGGCCGACGGCCGACTCCACCACCGACTGACCCGACGAGGAGCAACCCGTCATGACCTCACTGACGACGCCGCACACGGCGGGCGAGCGCACCGCCGACCAGACGGAACGGGTCGAGCGCATCCGGCAGGCCGCCTACCGGATCCGCCGCAACGCCCTCGACATGGGGGAGGTGCAGGGCCAGGGCTACATCGGCCAGGCGCTCGGTATCGCCGACGTCCTCGCGGTCGTCTACACCGACCAGCTGCGCCACCGCCCCCAGTACCCGCACTGGCCCGACCGGGACCGGTTCCTGCTCTCCATCGGCCACTACGCGATCGCGCTGTACGCGGCGTTGGCCGAGGCCGGGATCATCCCGGTGGAGGAGCTGCAGACCTACGGCTCCGACGACTCCCGGCTGCCCATGTCGGGGATGGCGTCCTACACCCCCGGCATGGAGATCTCCGGCGGCTCGCTCGGCCACGGCCTGGGGGTCGCCACCGGGATGGCGCTGGGGCTGCGCCGCCTCGGCAACCCGGCCCGCGTCTTCAACCTGCTCTCCGACGGCGAGCTGGACGAGGGCTCCACCTGGGAGGCGGCGATGGCCTGTGCCCACCACGGGCTGGACAACGTCACCGCGATCGTCGACGTCAACGCCCTGCAGGCCGACGGCCCCACGGCCGGCGTGCTGCGCACGGAACCGGTCACCGAGAAGTGGCAGGCCTTCGGCTGGCACGCCCGGCGGGTCGACGGCAACGACGTGGCCGCGCTCGTGACCGCGTTGGACGAACTCCGCGAGCACCGCGGCTCCCCGACGGTGCTCATCTGCGACACCCGCATCGGCCGGGGTGTGCCCCTGCTCGAGACGCGGGAGAAAGCCCACTTCATGCGGGTCGAGGCCCACGAGTGGCAGATCGCCCGCGACCAGCTCCAGGCAGGACTGGCCCGATGACCAGCACCGCCCCCGCCAGGAAGCTCACCACCTCGGCGATGATCGCCTCGTTCGCCGACCCCGGTCAGCGCACGACCAGCGCCCCCTTCGGGCACGCGCTGGTCCGCCTGGCCGAGGAGCGACCCGAGATCGTCGGGCTGTCGGCCGACCTCGCCAAGTACACCGACATGCACGTCTTCCGCGACGCCCACCCCGACCGCTTCTTCCAGATGGGCATGGCCGAGCAGACGCTGCTCGGCGCGGCGGCGGGCATGGCCGAGGTGGGCCTGGTGCCGTTCGCGTCCACCTACTCGGTGTTCGCCACCCGGCGGGCCTACGACTTCCTCTGCCTCGACATCGCCGAGCCGGGGCTCAACGTGAACGTCGTCGGCGCGCTGCCCGGCCTCACCACCGGGTACGGCCCCAGCCACCAGGCCACCGAGGACCTCGCGATCCTCCGCGGCTGCCCGAACCTGACGATCGTCGACCCCTGCGACGCCGTCGACATCGAGCAGGCCGTCCCCGCGCTCGCGGCGGCGCCCGGGCCCACCTACCTGCGGCTGCTGCGGGGAGCGGTGCCCACGGTGCTGGACGAGTACGACTACCGCTTCGAGCTGGGCAAGGCCGCCGAGCTGCGCACGGGCCGGGACGTCGTCCTCATCTCCACCGGGCTGATGACCATGCGGGCGCTGCAGGCCGCCGCCCGGCTCGAAGCCGATCACGTCGACGTCGCCGTCCTGCACGTGCCGACGATCAAGCCGCTGGACACCGCGGCGATCCTTCGGGCCGCGCGGACCGACCGGCTCGTGGTCACGCTGGAGAACCACACCGTGATCGGCGGGCTGGCCGAGTCGGTCGCCGCCACGCTGGCCTTCGCCGGGGCCGGCACCCGGGTGGTGCCGATCGCGCTGCCCGACGCCTTCCTCGCGGCCGGCGCCCTGCCCACCCTGCACGACCGCTACGGCCTGTCGACCGACGCCGTCGTCGCCCGGGTCAGGTCCGAGCTCGACGGCGCGACCCCCGCCCCCTGGGCCGCCGACCCCGCCCCCGCCACCGCCTGACCGGCCACCCCACCCACCCCTGGAGGAATCCCGTGTCCGTCACCGACAAGACCGCCGTCGTCACCGGCGCCGCGTCCGCGCGCGGCATCGGCCGTGCCACCGCCCACACCCTCGCCGCCGCCGGCTGGAACGTCGCCGTCCTCGACCTCGACGAGGCCAGCGCCAAGGAGGCCGCCCACGAGATCGCCGAACGGCACGGCGTGCAGGCCGTCGGCATCCGCTGCGACATCACCGACGAGGCGTCGGTCGAGAACGCGCTGGCCGTGCTCGACACCGAGCTGCCCCCGGTCGGCGCCCTCGTCAACAACGCCGGCATCACCTCGCCCACCCCGTTCCTGGAGGTCACCGGCGAGGAGTGGGACCGCATCTTCGCCGTCAACGTGCGCGGCGCCTTCAACGTCACCCGCCGGCTGGCACCCGGCATGGCCGAGCGCGGCTTCGGCCGCATCGTGTTCCTGTCGTCGGTCTCCGCCCAGCGCGGCGGCGGCGTGTTCGGCGGGGTGGCGTACTCCGCGGCCAAGGCCGCCGAGCTGGGCTTCACCCGCGCGCTCGCCCGCGAGCTCGGCCCGCAGGGCGTGACGGTCAACGCCGTGGCGCCGGGGCTCATCGACACCGACATCACCGGCGGGGCGCTGGAGGGCGAGCGCAAGGCCCAGCTCGTCGCCGGGATCCCCGTGGGGCGCAACGGGAAGGTCGCCGACGTGGCCGATCTGATCACGTATCTCTGCCGGGAGAAGACCGGCTACATCACCGGCGCCACCTACGACGTGAACGGCGGATCGCACATCCACTGACCACGCCCGGCCGGCCGCTCGCCCGTCCCGGGAGCGGCCGGCCGGCGAGGGTGTTCCCCCACCGGGTCCGGGTGCAAGGCTTCCCCACCGACGAAGGAGAAGCGTGATGTTCCGCAAGGTGCTCGTGGCCAACCGAGGCGAGATCGCGGTCCGGGCGTTCCGTGCCGCGTACGAACTGGGCATCGGGACGGTGGCGGTCTTCCCGTGGGAGGACCGCAACTCGGTGCACCGGCTGAAGGCCGACGAGAGCTACCAGATCGGCGAGGTCGGGCACCCGGTGCGGGCCTACCTGTCCGTGGACGAGATCGTCGGCGCCGCCCGCCGGGCAGGAGCGGACGCCGTCTACCCCGGCTACGGCTTCCTCTCGGAGAACCCCGACCTGGCCGAGGCCTGCGCCCGGGCCGGCATCACCTTCGTCGGCCCCTCGGCGGAGGTGCTGCGGCTGACCGGCAACAAGGCGCGGGCGATCGCCGCGGCCCGCGAGGCGGGGCTGCCCGTGCTGGCCTCGACCGAGCCGAGCGCCGACGTCGACGCGCTGCTGGCCGCGGCCGCGGCGATCCCGTTCCCGGTGTTCGTCAAGGCGGTCGCCGGAGGCGGCGGGCGGGGGATGCGCCGGGTGGAGGACCCTGCGGAGCTGCGCGCGGCGGTGCAGGCGGCGATGCGCGAGGCGGAGTCGGCGTTCGGGGACCCGACGGTGTTCTGCGAGCAGGCGGTGGTTGACCCGCGGCACATCGAGGTGCAGATCCTCGCCGACGGGCAGGGGAACGTGATCCACCTGTTCGAGCGGGACTGCTCGGTGCAGCGCCGGCACCAGAAGGTGGTGGAGCTCGCGCCGGCACCGAACCTGGACCCCGCGCTGCGCGAGCGGATCTGCGCCGACGCGGTGCGCTTCGCGCGGGCCATCGGCTACGCCAACGCCGGCACCGTCGAGTTCCTGCTCGACGCCGCCGGCCGGCACGTGTTCATCGAGATGAACCCGCGGATCCAGGTCGAGCACACGGTGACCGAGGAGGTCACCGACGTCGACCTGGTGCATTCCCAGCTGCGGATCGCGGCGGGGGAGACCCTGGACGACCTCGGCCTGGCGCAGGAGACGATCGTGCTGCGCGGCGCGGCGCTGCAGTGCCGGATCACCACGGAGGACCCGGCCAACGGCTTCCGGCCGGACACCGGCCGGATCACCACCTACCGCTCGCCGGGCGGTGCGGGCATCCGGCTGGACGGCGGGGCGTCGCTGGGCGCGGAGGTCGAGGCGCACTTCGACTCCATGCTGGTGAAACTGACCTGCCGGGGCCGCACGTTCGACATCGCCGTCGCCCGGGCCCGGCGCGCGGTCGCGGAGTTCCGCATCCGCGGCGTGGCCACCAACATCCCCTTCCTGGCCGCCCTGCTCGACGACCCGGACTTCCGCAGCGGCCGGGTGACGACGTCGTTCATCGACGAGCGGCCGCACCTGCTCACCGCCCGCACCTCGGCCGACCGCGGCACCAAGCTGCTGACCTACCTGGCCGACGTCACGGTGAACGAGCCGCACGGCGGCCGGCCGCAGCTGGTCGACCCGGTGGAGAAGCTGCCGCCGGTCGATCCGGCCGCGGCGCCGCCGGAGGGCTCCCGGCAGCGGCTGCTCGCGCTCGGCCCCGAGGCCTTCGCGGCGCAGCTGCGGGCGCAGACCGCGGTGGCGGTCACCGACACCACCTTCCGCGACGCGCACCAGTCGCTGCTGGCCACCCGGGTCCGCACCAAGGACCTGCTCGCCGTCGCCGGGCACGTCGCGCGCACCACGCCGCAGTTGCTGTCGCTGGAGTGCTGGGGCGGGGCCACCTACGACGTGGCGCTGCGGTTCCTGCACGAGGACCCCTGGGAGCGGCTGGCCGCGCTGCGCGCGGCGGTGCCCAACGTCTGCCTGCAGATGCTGCTGCGCGGCCGCAACACCGTCGGCTACACGCCCTACCCGGTCGAGGTGACCGACGCGTTCGTCGCCGAGGCCGCGGCGACCGGGCTGGACGTCTTCCGGATCTTCGACGCGCTCAACGACGTCGACCAGATGCGCCCCGCGATCGACGCCGTCCGCGCGACCGGCACGGCGGTCGCCGAGGTGGCGCTGTGCTACACCGGCGACCTGGCCGACCCCGGCGAGCGGTTGTACACGCTGGACTACTACCTGCGCCTCGCCGAGCGGATCGTGGCCGCCGGCGCGCACGTGCTCGCGATCAAGGACATGGCAGGGCTGCTCCGGCCGCCCGCCGCCGCCCGGCTGGTCGCCGCGCTGCGTGAGCGGTTCGACCTGCCCGTGCACCTGCACACCCACGACACCGCCGGCGGCCAGCTCGCCACTCTGATGGCCGCGTGGCAGGCCGGGGTGGACGCCGTCGACGGGGCGGTCGCCTCCATGGCCGGGACGACGTCGCAGCCGCCGTTGTCGGCGATCGTCGCCGCCACCGACGCCACGGACCGGGCGACGGGGCTCGACCTGGCCGCGGTCAACGCGCTCGAGCCGTACTGGGAGGCGGTCCGGCGGCTCTACGCCCCGTTCGAGTCCGGCCTGCCCTCGCCGACCGGCCGCGTGTACACCCACGAGATCCCCGGCGGGCAGCTGTCCAACCTGCGCCAGCAGGCGATCGCCCTGGGTCTCGGCCAGCGGTTCGAGGAGGTCGAGGACGCCTACGCGGCGGCCGACCGGCTGCTCGGCCGCCTGGTCAAGGTCACCCCGTCGTCCAAGGTCGTCGGTGACCTGGCGCTGCAACTGGTCGGCTCCGGCGTGGCCGTGGAGGACTTCGCCAGCGACCCCGGCAAGTACGACCTGCCGGACTCGGTGATCGGGTTCCTGCGCGGCGAGCTCGGGGACCCGCCCGGCGGCTGGCCTGAGCCGTTCCGCACCCGGGCGCTGGAGGGCCGCCGCCCGGCCGAGCCGCCCGCCGAGCTGACCGAGGACGACGTCCGCGGCCTGGCCGAGGCGCCGCGGCCCACGCTGAACCGACTGCTCTTCCCCGGCCCGGCCCGGGAGTTCACCGCGCACCGCGAGCAGTTCGGCGACACCTCGGTCCTGCCGACCAAGGAGTTCCTCTACGGGCTGCGGTCCGGCGTGGAGCACGCGATCGACCTCGAGCCGGGCGTGCGGCTGCTGATGGGCATCGAGGCGATCTCCGACCCGGACGAGCGCGGCATGCGCACCGTCATGTGCACCCTCAACGGCCAGCTGCGCCCGGTCGTGGTCCGGGACCGCACCGTCGACGCCCAGGTCAAGGCCGCCGAGAAGGCCGACCGCGCCGATCCCGGCCAGGTCGCGGCGCCCTTCGCCGGCGTGGTGACCCTCACCGTCGCCGAGGGCGATGCCGTCGAGGCCGGGCAGACCGTGGCGACGATCGAGGCCATGAAGATGGAGGCCGCCATCACCGCCCCCGTCGCCGGGACGGTCGCGCGGCTGGCCATCGGGACGGTGCAGCAGGTCGAGGGCGGCGACCTCCTCGTCGTCCTGCGGTGAGCCGGCCGCGCTAGCTCACGGCGACGTCGACGTCGGTCGCCGCGGCGACCCGCGCGAGCGCGGGGCAGAGGAGCGATCGGGGCGCGCCGCAGGCGACCAGCTCGACCCCGGTGACCGGGTCGTTCGACGAGGTGGCGATGGTGTCGACCCACCCGCCGGCCGCGCGAACCGCCTGGACGGCCCCCGCCACCGCCTCCAGCGGGACCGGCGACCCGAGGATGGTCACCCGGGCTCGGCCGCGGTCCACTGCCGTGGACGGCGCGGTCTCGGTGGCCTCGACGTCCACCTGCACGCCCGTGGCGGCCGACAGCGCGGCCGCCGTCCGGACCAACCGGGCCAGAAGTGCATCCTGCTCGCCGGGCCCGGTTCGCAGGGGACGCACGGCGGCGACGAGCACGAGCCGTCCGCGCAGGATCGCCTGCGCGACCTCCGTGAGCTCTCCGGCGGCGCCGGTGCCGTCGCGGCCGGCGAGGGCGGTGAACAGCTGCTCGACGACCTCCGGCCGATGCGGGCCGGTGACGGTCACGACCGCCCCACCCCGGGGCTGCCCGTGAGGAGCGCGACGGTGGTGGCGACCGGCGACTCCGGCAGGCGGTCGGCGCACGGAGGTGGTCACGAGAGTGACGATGCCGCCGCGCCGGGAGAACCGCATCCCGCCGACCGGCTGCTTTCCTTTCCGCCGACCGGCGGGTCAGATCACCGCGACGGGGCGGGACGGATCCGGGAAGAGTGCCTCGACGAGGAAGCCGCCGTCCTCCGTCGGGACGGCGCGCACCACGCCGCCGAGCAGCTCCGCCCGCTCCTGGAGGCCGAGCAGACCGTGGCGCCCACCCGGGAGGGCGGACGAGGGCGAGCCGGCGCCCGAGGGTCGTCCGTTGCGCACGGCCACGGACAACCCGTCCTTCCACGGCGTGACCAGCACGGTGACCGGAGCGCCCGGAGCGTGCTTGCTGACGTTCGTGAGTGCCTCCTGCACGGTGCGGTAGACGGCTCGCTCGACCGACTCCGGCCAGCGGCGGTCATCGGGCCCGTCCCAGGTCAGCGACGCGTCGAGGCCGCTGTCCTGGACGAGCCGGGGGAGGTCCCGGAGCCCCGGCTGCGGGGCGAGATCGGGCACGTGCCCGCCGTCGGCACGCAGCACCGCGACCATCTGGCGCAGCTCTTCCAGCGTCTGGACGCTGAGCGAGCGGATCGCCTCCGCGATCTCGCGCACGGTGGGGTCCGCGGTGGTGACCCGCAGCGCGCCGGCCTGCACGGCGATCAGGCTGACCTTGTGCGAGACGACGTCGTGCATCTCGCGTGCCAGGTGCGTCCGTTCCTGGGCCAGCACGGTCTCGGTGACGAGGTGCTGTTCCCGCTCGCGGCCGGCGGTGAGCTCGGTCAGCCGGGCCGACAGCTCACGCCGGGCCTGGACGAGCCACCCCAGCGCCACCGGCCCGGCAGCGAACAGCCCGGCGAAGATGACACTGGGGACGTCCCCGAGCCCTTCGGAGACGTCGCCCGGGTAGGGCGGCCACGGGAGGAACTTGCCGACACCCGCGACGAGCGCGCACAGCAGCACCGCTCCCCGCGACCGCGAGGAGACGGCGACTGTGTACAGGGCGACGAGGGGTGCCACCAGCACGTCGGCGGTGTACAGCGCCGGGAGCGTGAGGGCGAACGCGACGTAGGGCCAGCGCCGGCGGAGCACGAGGGCCAGGGCGGCGATCAGCGAGACGACCAGCCCGCTTTCCTCGTCGAGCGCCCGCAACCAGGAGTCGGTCAGGGCCAGGGCGACGACGGCGGCGTCGACCAGCACCACCGTCGAGCGGCCCCTCACCGGGTCCCCCCGGTCTCGGCCGTCGCGGGGGCGGCGATCCCGGCCGCGCGGGCCAGGACGGCGGCCTGCACCCGGTTGGCCACGCCGAGGCGGTCGAGCACCGCGCTGACGTAGTCCTTGACCGTGGCGGTGGACAGGTGCAGCCGTCGTCCGATGTCGGCGTTCGACAGTCCCTCGCAGAGCAGCCCGAGCACCTCCCGCTCCCGCGGGCTCAGCGCCCCCACCCGAGCGAGGTCGGCCCGGGAGGCGGCGCCGAGGTAGCCGTCGATGACGGTGCGGGTGACCGCCGGCGACAGCACGCTGCCCCCGGCGGCGACCGAGCGCACGGCCTGGATCAGCTGCTCGGGCTCGGTGTCCTTGAGCAGGAAGCCGACCGCTCCGGCGCCCAGGGCCTCGGCGACGAACTGGTCGGCGTCGAAGGTGGTGAGCACCGCCACGGCGGGTCGCTGCGGCCAGGTCCGCAGCTCGCGCAGGATCGTCAGGCCGTCGACCTCGGGCATCCGCAGATCCAGCAGCAGGACGTCGGGCCGGTGGTGCCGGGCCTCGTCGAGCGCCCGGACGCCGTCGCAGGTGGCGACGACCTCTATGTCAGGAGCGGACTCCAGGATCAGCTTGAGGCCCGAGCGGATCAGCGCCTCGTCGTCGACGATCATCAGCCGGACCATGCGGTTCCCTCCCGCGACGGCAGCACACCGCATCAGTGGCACGCCAAGGTAGCCCGGCGACGGCGCATCTGCCGAGGACTTCGTGCCGGGATGCGGATGGAGCCGGGTTCCCGAAGTCCGCCTGTGCCGGCTTCAGCGCTCCGGCGGCTGCGGCTGCGGGGCCCGGGTGAGGTGACCAGCGCCAGGACGGCGTCGGCTCCCCCGTCGACGACGTCGGTGACCTCCGGCTGCCCTTCGTCAGGGTGCCGGTCTCGTCCAGCACCACGGGTCGTCCGCCGGGATCGGTCGGGACCGACCCGCCGCGGGAGATCGGTACCGTCCGCTCGTGCTGGCCGGCCGGGACACCGAACGCGCAGCGGTCGCCGCGCTGCTCGACGCCGCCCGCGCCGGCGCCGGCGGCGCCCTCGTGGTGCGAGGCGTGGCGGGATCGGGCAAGTCGGCGTTGCTGGCCGACGCCGTCCGCACCGCCGGCCCGTCCGGTATGCGGGTCCTGCGGACCTCCGGCGTGGAGTCGGAGTCGCCGCTGGCGTTCGCCGCGTTGCAGCGACTGCTGTGGCCGCTGCGCACCCGCCTCCAGGCGCTCCCCGCTCCGCAGCGCGCGGCGCTGGGCGCGGCGCTCGGTGAGGCGGAGGGCGAGGGGGACCGGTTCCTGGCCTTTCTGGGCACGCTGAGCCTGCTTGCCGACGCCGCCGAGGAGTCCCCGACGTTGGCCCTGGTCGACGACGCGCACTGGCTCGATGACGCCTCGGCCTCGGCGTTGCTGTTCGCCGCCCGCCGGCTGCAGGCCGAACGGGTCGCTCTGCTGTTCGCCGCCCGCGACGGCGATGCCCACGACTTCCAGGCCGGGGAGCTGCCCGCCGTGGTGCTGCGTGAGGTGACCGGCGAGGCGGCCGGCGCGCTGCTGGCCGCCCGCGCGGGCGGTCCCGTCGATCCGGCGGTCCGCGACCAGCTGGTCGAGGCGACCGGCGGCAACCCGCTCGCCCTCGGCGAGCTCGTCGACACCCTCACCGGCGACCAACTGGTAGGCCGTGCGCCGCTCCCGGCGCAGCTGCCGCTGACCGGCGGAGTGGAACGGAGCTTCCTCGACCGCTGTCGGCGACTCGGCGAGCCGGCTCAGCGGCTGCTGCTCCTCGCCGCGGCCGACGACACCGGCCGGCTGACCGTGATCCGGAACGCCGCCGACCACCTCGGCGCCGGCGTTGACGCCCTCGACGAGGCCGAACGGGCCGGGCTGCTCCGGGTCGACGGGGACGCGGTCACCCTCTACCACCCGCTGGTCCGCTCGGCGGTCTACGCCGCGGCGACCAGCGCCCAGCGGCGCGCCGCCCACGGCGCACTGGCTGCTGTGCTGCCGGCCGACGCCGACCGTCGCGCGTGGCACCTGGCGGCCGCCGTCGACCGACCCGACGAGGACGTCGTGGCCGCGCTGGAGACCGTCGCCGAACGAGCCGCCGGCCGCGGCGGCCACGAGGCCGCGGCTGCCGCCTGGGCCCGCGCCGCCGAGCTCACCACCGGTGGCCACGCCCGCGGCCGCCGGCTGTACCTGGCCGCGTGCTCGGCCTGGTCGGGTGCGCACCCCTCGCGCGCGGCGGCGCTGGCGACCGCCGCGGCCGCAGAGGTGACCGACCCGCTCCTGCGGGCGCAACTGATGGCCCTGCAGGGCCAGATCCAGTGGAACACCGGGTCCCTCGACGACGGCTACGACCTCGTCCTGCAGGCCGCGCAGCTCGCCGCCGGGATCGACCCGTCGCTGGCGCGGCAGCTGGCAGTGGTCGCCGCGGCCCTCGCCGTGTACGGCGCCCGCTCACCGCGCGCGGCGGACCCGGCCGCGGTGGTGCCCGCACCGGCGCCGGACGCCCCGGTCCGGACGCGGGCCGCGGCGGCCCTGCTGCGCGGGTTCGTCGCCGCGGCCCGCCGGGACTGGACTCCGGCCGCCGGCGCCTTCCGCGACGCGTTCACGCTCACCGACGCCGAGGTCGTCCACGATCACGTGCAGCGCAACCTGGGCATCGCCGCGCTGCTGATCGGCGACGACGCCCGCGGGCTGCGGTGGCACGAGCAGCTGCTGATCACCGCTCGCCGCGGCGGAGCGCTGGACCTGGTGGAGTACGCCCTGACCCGCGGTGCTCAGTTCCAGATCGCCGTGGGCGCCTGGGCGAGGGCGGCGACTGCCGCGGCCGAGGCGAGGTCCCTGGCCGCCAGCACGGGCCGTCCGGGCATGACGGCGCTGCCGACGGCGCAACTCGCCGTGCTGGCTGCCCTCCACGGGGACGATGCCGCCGAGCGCCACCTCGCCGAAGCGGCGACCATTCGGCAGGCGCACCCGGGCGGGGTCACCGACATCGTCGTGGTCGACCTGCTGCACTGGGCGCGAGGCGTGCGGGCCGCCCGGCAGCCGGCGACCGCACTGCACCATCTGGAGCAGATCAGCGAGCCCGGGATGGGTCGGCTCGGGGCGATCGACCGCCTGGAGACCGCCGTCCGGGCCGGCCGCGACGACCTTGCCCGTGCGTGGCTGGAGGAGCTGGCGGCGTTCGCCGCCGGCACCGGCGCGCCGGCCGCGGTCGCCGTCGTCGAGCACGGCCGCGCCCTGCTGGCGCAGGGCAGCGCCGTCGAGGACCACTTCCGGCGCGCCCTGACCGCGCACGCCCAGTCGCCGCGCCTGCCCGATCGGGCTCGCACCGAGCTGGCCTTCGGTGAGCACCTGCGTCGAGCCCGCCGCCGGCTCGACGCCCGTGAGCACCTGCGCGCAGCCCTCACCCTCTTCGAGGAGCTCGGCGCCGCGGCGTGGGCCGACCGCGCCGCGGCCGAGCTGCGGGCCTCCGGGGAGACCGCCCGCCGCCGCGACGTCTCCACTGCCACCGACCTCACCGCCCAGGAGCGGCAGGTCGCGGCACTGGTCCGGCAGGGGTTGTCCAACCGGGACGTCGCCGCGCAGCTGTTCCTCAGCCCCCGCACCGTCGACTTCCACATGCGCGGCCTGTTCAGCAAGTTGGGTATCGCCTCCCGCGCCGAGCTCACCGCGCTCCCGCTGGACATCTAGCTGCCTCGGCCGCTCCCGAGTCACGGATCAGGCGGCCGTCGCCGGGGCTGGACGCGGCTCGTCCCACCGGTCGGCGGGCCAGCACCCGCCGGTCGGCGGGATGTGAACCGGACCTGTTCCGAGGCATCGTCGGCCCATGCCTTCCGCTGAGGTGTCCGCTCCGGCACCGGCTGCTCGGCCGGTCGAGGCGCTGCGTGCCCGGGCGATCCTGCCGGGCTCGGGTGGGACGGCGCGCATCGTCGGGCTGGACCTGGCCCGCGGCCTGGCCGTGGTCGGGATGATGGGTGCACACCTGGATCTGACCGAGAACCTGTCGTGGTCGCCGTCGACCTGGCAGGCGCTGGTCTACGGCCGCTCCGCGGCCCTCTTCGCGGTGCTGGCCGGGGTGTCCATCGCTCTCCTGTCCGGCGGCGTCCGGCCGGCCTCCGGCGACGACCTGCGCCGCGCCCGGATGCGGATCCTCGTCCGCGCCGCGTGGGTGTTCGTCATCGGCGGCCTGCTCGAGCTGCTGGGCGGGTCGGTGCTGGTCATCCTCGGCGTCTACGCGGTGCTGTTCGTGCTCGCGGTGCCGTTCCTGCGGTGGTCGCCGCGCCGCTTGCTGCTGCTGGCCGGGGGTCTCGCCCTGCTCGCCCCACCGGCGTCGCTGCTGCTGTCGCAGGTGGTGATCGCCTCCGACTCCGAGGAGGCGTTCGCCTCTCTGGCGTTCACCGGCGCCTACCCCGCCCTGTGGTGGTCGGTGTTCGTCCTGGTCGGCCTGGCGCTGGGCCGGCTCGATCTGACCGCGCGCCGGACCCGTGCTGTCCTGCTGGCGGCCGGCGCGGCGACCGCGGTCGTGGGCTACGCACTGGGGTGGCTGAGCACCGAGCTCCTCGCAGGTGGCCGGGCGTTCCCCGAGCCCACCGACGCCTTCGGCCGCATGCCGGGGTGGGACGAGGAGAGCGTCGGGCAGTGGGACTGGGCGTGGCTGGCCGGGGCGCAGCCGCACAGCGGCACGCCGTCCTGGCTGCTGGCCTCGGCCGGCTTCGCGGCCGCCGTCATCGCCGTGTGCCTGCTGGCCGCTGACGCGCTGCCCCGCCTGGCCTTCCCGCTCGCGGCGGTGGGGGCGATGGCGCTGACGGTGTACGCAGCGCACATCGTGGTCCTGCGGATGTTCCCCCCCGACGGCACCTACGGAGGCGCCGTGTGGCTGCTCTACATCGCCGGTGCGGTCGTCTTCGCCGTCGCCTGGCGGCTGCTGGCCGGCCGCGGCCCGATCGAACGGCTGCTCACCTGGAGCTCCAACCGGGCGGCGATCTCCGACCGCCACCCGCTATAGGCCCTGGAGACCTCGCTGCAGAGGCGGAGCGCGCCGCCGGTCGGAGGCGCGCTGGACCGCGCTCGAGAAGGCGAGAGGCCCTGGTCAGCGAACTGACCAGGGCCTCTCTCCGTGGGGTGAGTGACGGGGCTCGAACCCGCGACACCCAGGATCACAACCTGGTGCTCTACCAGCTGAGCTACACCCACCGTGTCCGCCGTCCGGCCGTCGGCCGTGCGGGGAACCGGGACAACGATACCGGAGCCGTTCAGCCCTCCGACGCGGCCGTCCTGTCGGCGCCGGCATCACCCGCGGCGAGCAGGTCCGCGTACGAGTCGATCACCTCGGCGGCGGCGCCCTGCGCCTGGTCGCTGCTCGGTCCGGGCACGGGGACGAACAGCGTCTTGCGGTAGTACGCCAGCTCGCGGACCGACTCGATGATGTCGGCCAGCGCCCGGTGCGCCAGGCCCTTGGGCGGCTGGGCGAAGTAGACCCGCGGGAACCAGCGGCGGGCCAGCTCCTTGAGGGAGGAGACGTCGACCATCCGGTAGTGCAGGTGGTCGTCGAGCTCGGGCATGTCCCGGGAGAGGAAGCCGCGGTCGGTGCCGATCGAGTTGCCGCACAGCGGGGCGCTGCGCCGCTCGGGCACGAACTGCTTGATGTAGGCCAGCAGCTGCTGCTCGGCCTCGGCGAGGCTCAGGGTCGACGCGCGGACGGCGTCCGTGAGCCCGGACTTGGCGTGCATGTCGGCCACGACCGTGGTCATCGCATCCAGTTCGTCGCCGGGCGCGGAGATGACCAGGTCCAGACCCGGGTCCAGCGCGTTGAGCTCGGAGTCGGTGACGAGGACGGCCACCTCGATCAGCTTGTCCCTGGTCAGATCCAGACCGGTCATCTCGCAGTCGATCCAGACCAGGTGTCCCGCGCTCTCCGCCACGTGCTCCGACAGTACGCATCGGGTGTCCCGGCCGCCCCGGGGGCGCGCCCCTAGCGCATCAGCCGCCGCCGCGCGACTCGAGAGTCTCCGAATCGGACCGATCCGACGCTAGGGTCGGCGGCATCTCGTTTCCAGGCCTGGGGAGTTCCGCCGTGCCCGCACCATCCGCAGCTGCCGCGACCGCGCGCGTGGTCCCGCCGGCGCCCGGCTCCCTCGGCCGGGCGCTGGCGCATCCGATCGCGACGGTGCGCTGGCTGTGGCTGGCGTACATGACGCCGGGCCGGCCCGGGCGACCGGTGAGCCAGACCGAGCTGCGCTGGATGTACACCGGCTGGCTGGTTGCCTTCCTGCTGAAGATGCTCGGCTCGTCCTGGGACGTCTCCTGGCACTTCAAGTGGCTGCGCGACGACCTCGCCCCGCCGCACCTGCTCAACTCAGTGGGCACGGCGGTCGTCATCGCCCTGGTCGTGGCGCACAGCTACAGCGGCTACGCGGTCGACCGGCGGGCGCTGCGGCTCATGCAGTGGGGGATCGCGCTGTTCCTCATCGCCATCCCGCTGGACATCATCAACCACCGGCTCTACGGCCTGGACATCACCAGCTGGAGCGCGACGCACGCCGTCCTCTACCTGGGGACGGCGGTCATGCTCGCCGGCGCCATCCGCGGCTGGTGGCTCTACGCGCAGCCGGGTCGCACCCGGAACCTGATCTCGCTGGGACTGTGGCTGTTCTTCCTGGAGAACGTGCTCTTCCCCAACCAGCACCAGGAGTACGGCGTCCTCTCGCTGCGCGACTACCTGGCCGGGCACACCACGGCCGAGCCCTCGCTGCTGGACTTCGCCGTCTCGCAGGGCCAGACGCCGACGACGTTCATGCTGCCGGTGCCGTCCTGGGTGCACCCGACCTGGCTGGTCCTCGCCGGCCTGCTCACCCTGGTGGTGGCCCGCAAGGTGGTCGGCCTGCGCTGGACGGCGACGATCCTCGCCGGCGCCTACCTCGCCTACCGCTGCATCGCCTGGCTGGCGCTGGTCGGCGGCGGGTTCCCGCCCTCGACGGTCCCGTTCGTGCTGCTCGTCGGCGCGGTGCTGATCGACCTCGCCGTCCTGGCCCGGGTGCCGGGCTGGCTGGCCGGCCCGCTCGTGACCGGCGTCGTGTACGCCGCAGGCGCGGGCCAGGAGGCGCTGGACCTGCTGCCGCCGTGGAACTGGTGGTCGGCGATCCCGGTCGCGGTCGGCTTCGGCGTCCTCTGGACGGCCGTCGACCTCGTCGCCGGCAGTGCCTGGCTCGAGCGCTGGAAGCAGCCGGTGGAGTCCGAGCGGACCGCCGAGGTCGAGCCGATCGCAGCGGGCGCCTCCGGCGTGTAGGGCGGGACCGACCCGTCACATGACGTAACGTCGAGGGCACACGGACGCCTGGCGAGGGTCGACCCCCGCGATCCGGGCGCGGCGGCCCGGTGCCCGTGCACCCGCCGCCCTCACCCAGACCCGACCTGCCGGAGGACCACGTGCTGGCACTCACCCCGACGCCGTTGCAGACGGCGGGGGAGCGAGCGCTCTTCGCCGAACTGGCCCGCTGGGACACCGGCGGCGCGGTGCGCGCCGCGGTCGTGGCGTCGCTGCCGTTCACCGACGGCGCGCTCGACCGTCGGCTCTCCGACGCCGTCCTGCTGGTCCCGGAGGGGCTGGCCGTCGTCCGCATCGTCGAGGTCGTCCGCCAGAGCGGCGTGGTCACCGCCCGCCCGGACGGCGCCTGGACGATCGGGCCCGGCGCCGGGCCCGGCGACGTGCTGCAGCTCGCCGGCGGGGGCTCGACCCCGCTCGACGGGCTCATGCGCGCCGGCATGGAGGCCGCCATGCGGCTGCGTCGCGCCGGCCTGGAGCCCGGGCGGATCGCCCGGCTCACCGTGCTTGTCGGCGAGCTCTCCGGCCTCGTCCCGGAGGACGGCGACCTCGGCGAGGGCGACCAGGTCGCGCTGCTCGAGCCGCGGTCGCTGCTGCTCGGCATCGCGCGGGCCGGCCGCTACTCCGGCGTCGACAACCCGCGGCTGTGGACCACCGCCGACGTCCGGGCGGCGCTCGAGGCGCTCGGCCTGGAGGGCCGCGGACCCACCGTCGAGGAACTCAACGGCGAGGGGTTCCCGTACTCGCCGTACGTGCTGCGCCGGCCGGAGCTGCTGGCGCCCGCCTCGATGACCGCCGCCTCGACCGCGCCGCCGGCTCCGTCGCCGGTGGCCGCCGCGGTGGCCGCGGCCGCCGGTGCCGCGCAGCCCGCCCCGGCTCCCGCGCCGCCGCAGCCGATGCCGCCGCAGCCGATCCCGCCGCAGTCGATCCCGCCGCAGCCCACGCCGGCCGAGGCGCCGTCGCCGATCGCCGCGGCGGTGGCCGCGCAGACGTCCGCCCAGGCCGCGGCGCCTCCGACCCAGGCGGCCGTACCCCAGGCTCCGCCGGCCGCGCCGCCCGCTCCGCCGATGTCGGTCACGGCCACCACGCCGGCGTTCACGCCCCCGGCGGGCTCCCGCGACCCGTACGCCGGCGTCCCCTTCCGCGACACCATCGCCGTGGGCGCGCCGCCCGAGCCGCCCGTCGACGAGACCGGCGGCATCGGCGGCCTGTTCGCCGGCGGCGTGCCGGAGAACGCGCCCGCTGCCCCGGCGCTGCCGCCGGTGCCGCCGCCCGCCGTCCCCGCGGGCCCCCGACCCGCCGAGGACCCGGGGTCCCGCCGCCGCACGGCGCTGCTCATCGGTGCCGCGGTGCTGGTCGTCGTCCTGGTCGCGCTCGGCGGCGCGCTGCTGCTCGGCGGCGACGGCGACGGCGGCGGCGATCCCGCCGGCACGTCCCGCCCCGCCGCGCAGAGCACCCCCGCCGGTCCGCAGGCCGGCGCCGTCCAGACCGTCGGCGGCGTGACCTACACGCTGGAGGCCGTGGACGTGGACGACACCTGCGTCGGCCACGGGTACGGCGACGTCGGCGCGTCCTTCGGGACGACCGACTGCGTCGGCCTCTCCCGGGGGCTGTACTCGGCGGAGGTCGGCGGTCTGCCGGTCGTGCTCGCGGTGTCGCACGTGCGGATGCCGGACAGCGAGGCGGCGCGCAGGCTGCGGGCCCTGGCCGACACCACCGGCACCGGCAACGTCAACGACCTGCTGCGCGACGGCGTCACCTACGAGGGGGCGCCGGACGGGCTGCGCGATGCGGAGTACGCCAGCGCGGTGAGCGCGTCGACGGTGACCATCGTCGAGAGCTCCTGGGCGGTGCCCGAGGCCGGCGGCGACCCGACGGCGCTCAACACCGCGGCCAGCAGCGGCCTGGTCCTCGAGCTCCCCGACCCGCCCTCCGCCTGAGGGGCCGAAGTGGCCACTTCGGCCGCTACGAGGACGTCGCGGCGGACCAGGCCATCTCGGTGAGCAACGCCGCCATCGCGGGGCGGCCCAGCCGGCCGGCGCTGTGCGGGGTGGAGTTGATCAGCCCGAAGACGGCGTGCGCGCGGGCGCGGCAGGTCGCCGCGTCCGCCGCCGGGTGCAGCCGGGCCAGGACGGTCACCCAGACCTCGACGTAGCGGCGCTGCAGCCGGCGCACCTCGGCGGCGTCGGCGTCGGGCAGCGAGCCCAGGTCGCGGTCCTGCACGGTGATCAGCGCCGGGTTGTCGAGGGCGAAGTCGACCTGGAACTCGATCAGCGCGCGCAGCTGCGCCTCCGGGTCGGCGCCCGCCGCGGCCACGCACTGGCTGCCGCCGGCCAGCAGCCGCTGGCTGATCCGCAGCAGCATCTCGGCGAGCATCGCGTCCTTGCCGGCGAAGTGCCGGTAGATCGCGGGACCGGTGACCCCCACGGCCGCGCCGATGTCGTCGACCCCCACCGACCGGGAGCCGCGCTCGGCGAACAGCTGGGCGGCCGCGCGCAGGATCTGCTCGCGGCGCGACGGGTTGTCCGCGTCGGCGTGCAGCGCGGCGTCCCTGACGCTCTCGCCCATGCGCCGCATGCTAGCCGATCGTGAACCGCCGTTAACAAAACGCCATCCTCCCTCTAGACCGTGTGGTGAACGACCGTTAACCTGGGCGCCGTGGATGCACCGGTGCTTCCCCGACCCGCCTCGCCCGACCTCGACGCCGCCTCGCGCAACGCCGCCGCGCACCGGGAGCTGGTCGCCGACCTGGTCGGGCAGCTGCACCGCGTCGCCGAGGGTGGCGGGGAGCGGGCGCGGCAGCGGCACGTCGAGCGCGGCAAGCTGCTGCCCCGGGAGCGGGTCGACTCCCTGCTCGATCCGGGCAGCCGGTTCCTCGAGCTCTCCCCGCTGGCCGCGCACGGCCTCTACGACGGCGACGCCCCCTCCGCCGGGATCATCACCGGCGTCGGCCGCGTCTCCGGCCGCGAGTGCGTCGTCGTGGCCAACGACGCCACCGTCAAGGGCGGCACCTACTACCCGATGACGGTGAAGAAGCACCTGCGCGCGCAGGAGGTGGCCCTGCACAACCGGCTGCCGTGCATCTACCTGGTCGACTCCGGCGGCGCGTTCCTGCCCATGCAGGACGACGTCTTCCCCGACCGCGAGCACTTCGGCCGGATCTTCTACAACCAGGCGACCATGTCGAAGGCCGGCATCCCGCAGATCGCCGCCGTGCTGGGGTCCTGCACCGCCGGCGGGGCGTACGTGCCGGCGATGAGCGACGAGGCGGTCATCGTCCGGGAGCAGGGCACGATCTTCCTGGGCGGCCCGCCGCTGGTGAAGGCGGCGACCGGCGAGGTCGTCACCGCCGAGGAACTCGGCGGCGGCGACCTGCACAGCAGGGTCAGCGGGGTCACCGACCACCTGGCCGAGGACGACGCCCACGCGCTGCAGCTGGTCCGCCAGATCGTCGGGACGCTGGGCCCGCGTGCCCCCCGCCCGTGGGACGTCGAGCCGGCCGAGGAGCCGTTGTTCGACCCGGAGTCGATCTACGAGGTGGTCCCGCCGGACTCGCGCACCCCGTACGACGTCCGGGACGTGATCGCCCGGCTGGTCGACGGCAGCCGGTTCGCCGAGTTCAAGCCGCTGTACGGGCAGACGCTGGTGACCGGCTTCGCCCGGCTGCACGGCCACCCGGTCGGCATCATCGCCAACAACGGCGTGCTGTTCAGCGAGTCGGCGCTCAAGGGCGCGCACTTCATCGAGCTGTGCGACCGGCGGTCCATCCCGCTGCTGTTCCTGCAGAACATCTCCGGGTTCATGGTCGGCCGCGACTACGAGGCCGGCGGCATCGCCAAGCACGGCGCCAAGATGGTCACCGCCGTGGCCTGCGCCCGGGTGCCGAAGCTGACCGTGGTGATCGGCGGCTCGTTCGGCGCCGGCAACTACTCGATGTGCGGCCGGGCGTACTCGCCGCGGTTCCTGTTCACCTGGCCCAACGCCCGCATCTCGGTGATGGGCGGCGAGCAGGCGGCCAGCGTGCTCGCGCAGGTCCGTCGCGACGGCTTCGAGGCGCGCGGCGAGCAGTGGCCGGCCGAGGACGAGGAGGCGTTCAAGGCGCCGATCCGCGAGCAGTACGAGCACCAGGGCCACCCCTACTACGCCACCGCCCGACTGTGGGACGACGGCGTCATCGACCCCGCGCAGACCCGCACCGTGCTCGGTCTCGCCCTCTCGGCGTGCGCCAACGCGCCGCTCGGCGAGCTCGGCTACGGCGTCTTCCGGATGTGAGGACCTCCTCGATGTTCGACACCGTCCTGGTCGCCAACCGCGGCGAGATCGCCGTCCGGGTGATCCGCACCCTGCGGGCGATGGGCATCCGCTCGGTCGCCGTCTACAGCGCGGCGGACGCCGGCGCGCTGCACACCCGCGTCGCCGACGTCGCCGTCCCCATCGGGCCGGCGCCGGCGGGGGAGAGCTACCTGTCGATCGAGCGGGTGCTCGACGCCGCGGCCCGCACCGGCGCGCAGGCGATCCATCCGGGCTACGGCTTCCTGTCGGAGAACGTCGAGTTCGCCCGGGCCTGCGAGAAGGCCGGCATCACCTTCATCGGCCCGCCGGTCGCCGCGATCGAGGCGATGGGCGACAAGATCCGCGCCAAGCAGACGGTCAGCGCCGCCGGCGTCCCGGTGGTCCCGGGGCGCACCGAGCCGGGCATGGACGACGACGAGGTCGCCGCCGCGGCGGTCGAGGCCGGCTTCCCGGTGCTGCTCAAGCCGTCCGCGGGCGGCGGCGGCAAGGGCATGCGGGTGGTGCGCGGCGAGGACGAGCTGCGCGACGCGATCGCCGCCGCCCGCCGCGAGGCGCGGGGCTCCTTCGGCGACGACACGCTGCTCGTCGAGCGCTACGTCGGCAACTCCCGGCACATCGAGGTGCAGGTCCTCGGCGACACCCACGGGAACGTGATCCACCTCGGCGAGCGGGAGTGCAGCCTGCAGCGCCGACACCAGAAGGTGATCGAGGAGGCCCCCTCGCCGCTGCTCGACCCGGCGATGCGCGCGGCCATGGGCACCGCCGCCGTCGAGGCGGCGAGAGCGGTCGGCTACACCGGCGCCGGCACGGTGGAGTTCATCGTGGACGCCGACCGGCCGAGCGACTTCTTCTTCCTCGAGATGAACACCCGGCTGCAGGTCGAGCACCCGGTCACCGAGTGCGTCACCGGCCTGGACCTGGTCGAGCTGCAAGTGCGCATCGCGGCCGGCGAACCGCTGCCGATCGAGCAGAGCGACGTCGTCCTCGACGGGCACGCCATCGAGGCGCGGGTCTACGCCGAGGACCCCTCCCGCGGCTTCCTGCCCCAGGCGGGCACCGTCCTCGGCCTGGCCGAACCGGACGGCGCCGGCATCCGCGTGGACAGCTCGCTGGCCGTCGGCAGCGTCGTCGGCACCGACTACGACCCGATGCTGGCCAAGGTCATCGCGTGGGGCCGGGACCGCGACACCGCCCGTGCCCGCCTCGTCGGCGCGCTCGGGCACACCGCCGTCCTCGGGATCACCACCAACACCCCGTTCCTGCGGGCGCTGCTCGCCGATCCCGACGTGGTCGCCGGGCGGCTGGACACCGGGCTCATCGAGCGCCGCGGCGAGGCGCTCACCGTGGTCGCCCCGCCGGCCGCGGCGGTGTACGCGGCGGCCGCGCTGTTCGAGCTGTTCGAGGCCGAGCCCGCGGGCCCGGTGGTCGACCCGTGGGACGTGCCCGACGGCTGGCGTCTCGGCGAGCCCGCGTGGACCGTCCGGCGGCTGCAGGCGGCCGGCGGCGAGCCGGTGACCGTGCGGGTGCGCGGCCGGGCCGCCGACGCGCAGGTCTGCGTGGGCGACGGCGTCCCGCTGGCCGCCTCGGCGCACCGGGACGGCGACCGGCTGACCGTGACCCTGGGCGGCGTGACGCACCGCTTCGCTGTCGTGCACACCGGCGGCACGCTGTGGCTGGCCGCCGAGGGGGCCGTGACCGCGCTGCGCGAGCACGAGCGGCTGCACTCCGCGGCCGAGGGGGCCGGAGGCGGCGGCGTCGTCACCTCGCCCATGCCGGGCACGGTGACCGTGGTGCAGGTGTCCGTCGGCGACGAGGTGAGCGCGGGGACCCCGCTGCTCGTCGTCGAGGCGATGAAGATGGAGCACGTGCTGACCGCCCCGGTCGACGGGACGGTCGCTGCGCTCTCCGTGACCGCCGGCCAGCAGGTCCGGCTGGACGAGCAGGTGGCCGTGGTGACCCCGGCGGCTACTGCCGACGATTCAGTGGGGGAGTGACCCGATGCTGGACTACCGGCTCGACGAGGAGACCGAGGCGCTGCGCAAGACCGTCCGGGAGTTCGCCCTGGAAGTGGTCGCCCCGCAGATCGGCGAGTTCTACGAGCGCGACGAGTTCCCGGCCGCGATCGTGCGGCAGATGGGCGAGCTCGGCCTGTTCGGGCTGCCCTTCCCCGAGGAGTACGGCGGCTCGGGCGGCGACTACTTCCACCTCTGCGTGGCCCTGGAGGAGCTGGCCCGCGTCGACTCCTCGATCGCGATCACGCTGGAGGCCGGGGTGTCGCTCGGCGCGATGCCGATCTACCGGTTCGGCACCGAGGAGCAGAAGCAGCGCTGGCTGCCGCGGCTGTGCGCCGGTGAGGCGCTCGGCGCGTTCGGCCTGACCGAGCCCGGCGGCGGCTCCGACGCCGGCGCGACGAAGACAACGGCCCGGCTCGAGGACGGCCAGTGGGTGATCAACGGGTCGAAGGCGTTCATCACCAACTCCGGCACCGAGCTGACCGAGCTGGTCACCGTCACGGCGGTCACCGGCACCCGGCCCGACGGCGGCAAGGAGATCTCGGCGATCCTCGTGCCGAGCGGCACCCCCGGCTTCACGGTCGGCCAGCGGTACTCGAAGGTCGGCTGGAACGCCTCCGACACCCGGGAGCTGTCGTTCGCCGACTGCCGGGTGCCCGAGGAGAACCTGGTGGGGGAGCGGGGGCGCGGCTACGCGCAGTTCCTCTCCATCCTCGACGAGGGGCGGATCGCCATCTCGGCGCTGGCCACCGGGCTGGCGCAGGGCTGCGTCGACGAGTCGGTGAAGTACGCCGGCCAGCGGGAGGCGTTCGGCCAGGTCATCGGGAAGAACCAGGCGATCCAGTTCATGATCGCCGACATGGAGGTGCGGGCCTCCACCGCGCGGCTGGCGTACTACCGCGCCGCGGAGAAGATGCTGCGCGGCGAGCCGTTCAAGCACGAGGCCGCCGTCGCCAAGCTCTACAGCTCCGAGATCGCCATGGAGAACGCCCGCTGGGCCACCCAGGTGCACGGGGGCTACGGGTTCATGAACGAGTTCCCGGTCGGCCGCTTCTACCGCGACGCCAAGATCCTCGAAATCGGCGAGGGCACCAGCGAGGTGCAGCGGATGCTCATCGCCCGCTCGCTGGGGTTGTAGCGGAGGAGATCCGTGCGCGTGACGCGCACGGATCTCCTCCGCTCACGCGGTGACGTCGATCATGACCTTGCCGACGACGCCGTCCTGGACGGCCCGGTGCGCCTCGGCGGTCTGCTCCAGCGGGTAGACGTGCAGCGGCAGGCCGGCCTCCTCGCCCACCCGGACGGCGCCGTCGAGCACGGCGGCGTTGACGTCCTCGACGCCGATCGCCTTGGCGCGCTCCGGCTCGGTGTAGACGAACACGAACTGCCAGCGGGCGTTGGCCTGCATCTGGGGCCGGATCGGGATGGTCGCCGTCTCGTCCCCGGTCCCGGCGTAGATCGCGACGGCGCCGTGCGGGGCGAGCACCTGGGCGTCGACCGCGGCGTTCTGCGCCGCGGCCACCTCGACCACGGCGGCGACGCCCTTCCGCGCGATCTTGCGCACCTCGGCGGCGACGTCCTGCTGCCGGTAGTCGACGACGTGCGTGGCCCCGGCGGCCGCGGCGAGCTGGGCCTTGCGCGCGCTGCTCACCGTGGCGATCACCGTGGCGTCCGCCCAGCGGGCCAGCTGGATCGCGGCGTTGCCGACCGCGCCCGCGCCGCCCTGCACCAGCACGGTGTGGCCGGTCAGCGCGCCCGGGCCGAGCCGGTCGGGCAGCGACTCGGCGACGGTCAGGCAGCGGTGCGCGGTGAGGAACGGGATCCCGAGCGCGGCGCCGAGCTCGAAGGACGGGCCGGGCCCCAGCAGGACGACGTGCCGGGCCGGGACGACGGTGCACTCGGCCGCCGTCCCCCACGGGCGCTGCCAGGCCGCCTCCCAGATCCACACCCGCTCACCGACGAGCACCGGGTCGACGCCCTCGCCGACCGCCTCGACGGTGCCGCTGCCGTCCTGGTTCGGGATCTGCCCGTCCGGCCCCGGCTCGGTGTTGGTGCGTGACTTCCAGTCGGTCGGGTTGACCCCGGAGAAGGCGACGCGGACCCGCACCTCGCCCGGGCCCGGCTCCGGCTCGGGGCGGTCGACCAACTCGAGGACGTCGGTGCCGCCGGCGCGGCGATAGGAGATGGCTCGCACGCGGCCTTTCCTACTCGGCGGAGGCCTGCTCCGCGACGGCGATCGTGAGCACGGCGACGGTGTCCTCGTCGGCATGCAGGCTGTGCCGCGCCGACGGGACCGGCACGAGCGCTCCGGCGGTCAGGGCGATCTCCCGGTCCCCGGCGACCAGCCGCGCTCGTCCCCGCAGCAGTTGCAGGGTTGCCGGGCCGGGGCTCTCGTGCTCGCTGAGCTCGGTGCCGCCCAGGAGCGCGATCACGGTCTGGCGCAGGCCGCCGGCCGGGTGCGCGAAGGTGCGCGCGGCGCGCCGGGCGCTCGTCGTCGCGGCCTGCGCCAGCAGGTCCCCGGCCAGGTCCGCGAGGTCCACGGGCTGGGGCTCGTCCACGGGTCGATCCTCCACGTCCGCTACAGCCGCGCCAGCTCGTCGCGCAGCGGCCCCAGGCCGAGCGGACCGAGGTCGAGCACCGCCCGGTGCCACGCCTTGAGGTCGAAGGCCGCGCCCGCCCGCGCCCGCGCCTCCTCACGGCCGGTGAGGAACACGCGCTCGCCGACCTTGTAGGACGGCGCCTGCCCGGGCCAGCCCAGGTAGCGGTGCAGCTCGTCGGTGCGCATGGCGTCGTCCATCGACACGTGCCGCCGCAGGAACGCCGCCGCCACCGCGTAGGTCCACCGCGGACCGAAGCCGGCGGCCGGCTTGATCGGCAGATCGAGGTGCACCCCGATGTCGAGGACGACGCGGGCCGCCCGCAGCTCCTGCGCGTCGAGCATGCCCAGGCGGTCGCCGGGGTCCTCGAGGAAGCCCAGCTCGTCCATGAGCCGCTCGGCGTAGAGCGCCCAGCCCTCGCCGTGGGCGGAACAGTCGACCAGCAGCCGCTGCCAGCGGTTGAGCGCGGCCGCGTTGGCGACGGTCTGCCCGATCTGCAGGTGATGGCCGGGCGCGCCCTCGTGGTACACCGTCGTCGTCTCCCGCCAGGTCGTCATGCCGTCGACGCCGTCGGGCAGCGACCACCACATCCGGCCCGGCCGGCTGAAGTCCTCGGTCGGGCCGCTGTAGTAGACGCCCAGGCCGGAGGCGCCGATGACCCGTCCCTCGATCCGCCGCACCGGCTCGGGGATGTCGAAGTGCACGCCGTGCAGGGCGTCCAGCGCGCGGTCGGCGGTCTCCTGCAGCCACGCCTGCAGGGCCGGGCGGCCGCGCACCAGCCGGGTGGGGTCCGCGTCGAGCGCCGCCATCGCGCCGGCGACCCCCTGGCCCGGCGCGATCAGCTCGGCGACCGCCTCCTTCTCCGCCACGATGCGGGCCAGTTCCTCCCAGCCCCACGCGTAGGTCTCCTCGAGGTCGAGGTCCACGCCGGTGAACCAGCGCGACTCGACGGCGTAGCGCTCCCGGCCCGCGGCGTCGCGCTCGGGCGCGCGCGGCAGCAGGTCGCGCTCCAGGCGGTCGGCGAAGGTGCGCAGCGCCGCGGCCGCCTCGCCGGCGGCGCGGTCCAGGTCCCTCCGCAGCGCGTCGCCGTCCGGTGCGCCCGCGACCAGCTCGGCGAAGACGCCCGGCCGGTCGGGCGTGCCGGCCCAGTGCCGGGCCAGGCCGGCGGCCAGCCGGACCTGGCGCGCGGCCGGGGCGTGCCCGCCGGCGGCGGCGGTCTCGAGCCCCGTGGCGTAGCCGGCCAGAGCCGCGGGGAGGGCGGCCAGGCGGCGGCCGATCGTCGCCCACTGCTCGGCGGTGTCGGTGGGCATCAGGTCGAACATCATCCGGAACTGCTGCAGAGGGCTGATCGAGCTGTTGAGCTCCGACTGCGCCAGCCCCGCCTCGTAGCGGTCCAGCTCCGCGCCGAGCCGCTCCAGCATCGCGGCCCGGGCGACGTCGTCCCGCCGGTCGACCGGCGTCACCGTCGCGATCTCCGCCCGGGTGCGGCGCAGCAGCTCGGCGACGGCCGCGTGCCCGTCGGGGGAGAGGTCCGGCCAGCGGTCCTCGTGGCCGGGGACGCCGATGTAGGTGGCCACCGTCGGCTGCGCGGCGGCGTACTCGTCGACGAACCGGTCGGCCAGCCGGTCGAGGGCGGACGGCGGACGGGGTGCGGTCACCGGCGCAACGTAGCCCGCGATCGTCTTCAACCGAACGGTTGACGAAGCGGTGGCGGAGGTCTACGGTCATTTTCAACCGAGCGGTTGAGAAAGGAGACCGGAATGGCCGATCCGCTGTCCCGGGTGTTCTCGGCGCTCGCCGATCCGATCCGGCGCGACATGGTCGCCCGGCTGGCCTCCGGCGACGCCACGGTCAACGAGCTCGCCGCGCCCTACGACGTCACCGTCCAGGCGGTCTCCAAGCACCTCAAGGTGCTCGAGGACGCCGGACTGGTCAGCCGCAGCCGGGAGGCCCAGCGCCGCCCCGTGCACCTCGAGGCGGAGGTGTTCGACCTGATGACCAAGTGGATCGAGCGCTACCGCCGCGAGGCCGAGGAGCGCTACCGCCGCCTCGACGACGTCCTCGCCGCCCTGCCGGACGAGGAGACCACCAGCGCACCACCCGAGAGAGGAGCACCGTCATGACCGCCGCCCGCACGCACGAGACGCAGATCGAGGTCGACCAGAAGGTCCCGCTCGTGCGCATCACCCGCGAGTTCGATGCGCCTCCGGAGAAGGTCTACCGCGCACACGTCGACCCGGAGCTGGTCGTCCGCTGGAACGGCCCCCGCGACCTGCAGATGACGGTCGAGACCTGGGACGCCCGGACCGGGGGCGAGTACCGCTTCGTCCACCGGCGGGGCGACGAGGAGTACCGCTTCCGCGGCACCTTCCACGAGCTGCGGCCGAACGAGCTCATCGTGCAGACGTTCACCTTCGAGGGCATGCCCGACGGGGTCGCGCTGGAGAAGATCGCCTTCGAGGACCTCGGCGACGGCCGCACCCGGCTGGTCGCCACCTCGCTGGTCGACTCGTTCGAGGACCGGGACGCCTTCGTCGCGACCGGCATGGAGACCGGCGTCATCGAGGGCTACGAGCAGCTGGACGAGGTGCTGGCCGGGTCCTGACCCTCAGCGCCAGGTGACCGTCTCGGGACGCCGGCCGAGGAGCCGCTCGACCTTCCGGGCGTCCTTCTCGCCGGCGTTCACCAGCACCGGGCGTGGCGTGCCGGCGAACAGCGGCACGTCGGAGGTGCTGTCGCTGTACACGGCGCGCCACGGCGGGGGATAGCCGCGCTCGGTGAGCATCCGCACCTTCTCCTCGCCCATCGCCCGGCGCACCCGCGGCGGGCGCACCGAGCCGGTCGACCCGACGACGTCGAGCTCGCCGAGCCCGATGGCGCGCAGGAACCCGCGGGCCAGCACCTCCTCGCAGCCGGTGGCGACGACGACCCGGTCGCCCTCGGCCTGATGCCGGCGCACGCAGGCGATCGCGTCGGCGACCGCGGCCTCGGGCTTTCCGATGAGGGCCTCGCCGTAGGCCTCGGCGACCGCCTCGACGTCGGACTCCGCGCGGCCGCCGACCGCCAGCCGGGTCATCGCCCGTGCGGCCAGCGGGCGCAGCTGCGGCACCGCGGAGCCCGGCAGGAGCAGCGGCGCGGCGAGCAGCAGCGGCAGCAGGCGGACCGGGGCCCGGCGCAGCCGGCCGTGCAGGAACAGCGTCGACGCGTCGCCGCCGAGCAGCACCTTGTCGAGGTCGAAGACAACGGTCGGCGGCATGGGAGCTACATACCGCCGGCGGGGAAAACGATGCGCTCGCCGACTGGTGGACCGCGCCAGGCGACCCTGGGACCGTTCCGCCATGAGTAGCAACGCTGCCGTGCTGACGCCGTCGGCGGTTCTCGCGCCCCGCGACTGCGCGGTCTCCGTGGTCGTGTTCGTGCCGTTGCTCCGAGAGGACCGTCCTGCCGATTCACCGCCGGTGAGGACGGAACGGCAGGAGCCCGCTCTCGACGACGCCACGCACGCGCAGGACGGCCCGACCCCCGGACTCCAGCCGTTCCGGGGACTTCTCGACCATCTCCGGCTGTGGGGGTACTCCGAGCACGTCAACGAGACGCTCCGCGAGTTCCTGCCGCATCGCCTCAGCAGTGACGATCTCGCCCCGGGCCTGCTCCCGGCCCTGCCGCTCGGCCGCGGCCGGTGGGAGCCGGTCGGCGGCACGGTCGAGACCTGGACCGCGGAGGTCGGCATGGTTGCGTTGATCTACCGGCTGGTGGACTGCGGGCAGGTGACGTGGGCGGAGATCCGGGACAGCGTGATGGGAACGAGCGAGAAGTCCGGTCTCCTGAGCGCCACCGAGCGCCTCTTCGCTGAGGGGTGTCCCGCGGCGGCAGGTGCGCCATGGACGTCGCTGTGGGTCCAGGCGTACTTCGTGGTGCAGGCCGACCGGGGATCCGACGGCGCGGCGCTCGATACCGTGGCCTGCGAATTGAGCGAGCGAGGCGACTGCCTCCAGCCGCGCGGTGACTGGCCGCAGGACGCGGTGCGGCTGGGCACCGCGGCGTGCACCGTGTCGACGGCGACGGAGCCGGAGTTGGCCGACGCGGTCGGGCGCGTGCTCGCGACCCAGTCGGCCGCGTGGGCGGCGGCCATCGACATGGATCGGAACCTCGGCGGCCTGCTGAGCAGAGGTGGTCAGGAGGCGCGTCGCTGTTCTCTCGACGCACTCGAGGCCCGGTCGACCGAGCTGCTGGTCGAGTTCGAGCAAGTCCAGCAGTTCCGGGCCGGCGTCGAGATGTTGCCGCTGCACCTCGGAGCGCCGGACAGAGCGGTCTGGGAGTGGGTCAGCACCGTGTGGGGACTCGGGCAGCAGCTCATGGCGATGGACACGAAGCTCACCGCGATCGAACACGTCTACGGCCACCTGACGACGGCCATGTCGGCGCGGCAGGCCCGGTTCCTCAACCGGGTGGTGCTCGGGGTGACCTGCCTCAGCCTCGCCACGTTCGTCCTGACCGTCTGGGATTTCACCCAGAAGAGCTTCGACCCTTTCCAATGGCTCAGCGCCCTGGTGACGCTGGTGGCTGCAGCCCTCGCATGGATCTTCTTCGGCTGGGCGTGGCGGACGAGCACGAGGAGGGAGCAACCGCTGGACCGGATCCGCGGCCCCGGGCAGGCCGGCGGCTGAGCGTCGACGGCCGGCGCCGTTCCTAGGATTCCGACGGTGGCCTACCTGCTGCTCGCCTGCGCCATCGCGACGGAGGTGCTGGCCACCTCGCTGCTCGGTCGCACGAACGGCTTCACGGTCCTGCTGCCCAGCGTCGTCGTCCTGGCCGGGTACGCGATCTCGTTCTTCCTGCTCTCGATCGTCGTGAAGACGATGTCCGTGGGCATCGCGTACGCGATCTGGTCGGGGGTGGGCACGCTGGCCGTCGTCGGCATCGGCGTCACCCTGCTCGGCCAGCCGCTGACGGTGTGGCAGGGCGTCGGGGTGGCGCTGGTCGTCGCCGGCGTCGTCCTCATCAACGTCGGCGGTCCCGTCCACTGACCTCGCTCAGGCCGCGAACCCGGCCGCCCGGGCACGCTCCTCGACGGTGCGGACGGCGGTCTCCAGGTCCGCCAGGTGCAGCTGCACCATCCCGGTGAGCGACATGATCTGCCGCCGCCAGGTCAGATTGATGCAACCGACGACCCGGTCGCCCAGCCGGATCGGCATCGCGATCGACTCGCGTCCGTCGTCCACCTCCGAGCGCGGGCGGTCGTGGTCGCCGCCGAAGTCGGGCGCGCGGACGGCGTAGCCGCGCCGCCGCGTGGTCGCGACCAGCTTGCGCACCGCGGCGTCGTCCCTCGCCAGCCGGTACGCCGGACCCTCCTTGAGCCGGAGCCGGGCCAGCACCGCCTCGAGCTCCGGCTCGGGGCAGAACGAGAGATAGGCCCGCCCGGACGCCGACCCGAGCATGTTCACCCGGTACCCGTGCGGCCGCGGCGGCAGCCCGTCGAAGTACGTCCGTGAGCTGTTGGTCTCCAGCGTCACCATGTGGTCCAGCCGCGGCACCGACAGCACCGACGGCCAGCGCACCCGCGAGGAGAGCTCCTCCAGCACCGGCGAGGCGATCTCCACCAGCCACGCGTCGTCGTCGCTCTCGGCCCGCCGCTGCAGGGTGTGGCTCGGGAGGAAGGCGCCGTCGACCATCCGCTGCCAGACCAGGCCGTGCTGGTGGACGGTCTTGAGGATCCGGGTCAGCGTCGGCTTGGGGATGCCGGTCGCGAGATGCAGGTCGTGCAGGCTCGCGGCGCGCACCTCCTGCAGCACCTCCAGCACCTGCAGGCCGCGCGACAGGGAGTCGATCGGCTTGACGCGGTACTCGCGCACGCCCCACCTCCGACAGCCGCCGCACCCACCGGGTCCTCCGGAGCGTGCCACGGGAGGGTGGTGCGGTGCCGCCGTCCCGTGGCCGGCGGCACCGCACCTGTCCCGTTACGCGGCGGGCGTGCTCGCGTCGCCGCTGCCCTGGTCGATCGTGCCGTCGTCGGAACCGGTGGTCGCCGGGTCCGTGGTGACGCCGACGTCCCCGGTGCCCTGGTCGATCGTGCCGTCGTCGGAACCGGTGGTCGCCGGGTCCGTCGTGACGCCGACGTCCCCGGTGCCCTGGTCGATCGTGCCGTCGTCGGAACCGGTGGTCGCCGGGTCCGTCGTGGTGCCGACGTCGCCGCTGCCCTGGTCGGCCGTGCCGTCATCACTGGTGGACGACGTCGGCACCTCCGGGAGCGGCGACTCCACCGCGTGGCGGTCGAAGCGGAACCGCCACACCTGCCCGCCGGGGCTGCTCTCGTCGACGTCGGTCGTGGCCGGGTCATCACTGCGTCCCTCGGCTGGCGACGTGCTGTAGGCCGAGACGAAGACCCGGTCGTTGTGCCCGAGCGTGACACCGCCGGGCGCCGGCACGGCCACCGCCGTCCAGGTGCTGTGCTCGAGGTCGATGCGGACGACGCTGCCCGTGCCGGCCCCCGGACCCTCGCTGCCGCCCGTGGCCAGCGAGACGTAGGCGTACCGGCCGTCGGAGTCCACGGCCAGACCGTTGGCCTCCCCGAGGCCCTTCCACCGACCGGTCTCCTGGCCGGTCTCGTCGAAGCGCACGAGCGACGTGCCGTCGGCCACGTAGACGTTGCCCTGGCCGTCCTCGGCCAGCGCGCTGGGCGTGGACTCGGCAGGCCCCGCCTCCGCCACGGAGGGCGTGAAGGCCGCCACCGTCGCCGGCGGCAGGCACTCGGCCGCCACGCGGCCGTCGGCGCAGTCCTCCGGCAGGGCCGCGGAGAAGTCGGGGGTCACCTTCCAGACCGTCCCGGAGCCGGAGTCGGTCACGAGCACGTACTCGTCGCTCCCAGGCTCCTCGCCCGGCGTGGGGTCGACGAGGAGGACGGATGTCGGGTTGCTCTCGGACGTACCGCTGGGCGCGGCGCCGTAGCTGGGCACGGTGCCGTCGGTGGGCGCGGTGCCGTCGGTGGGCGTGGTGGTGACGTCGCCGTTGCCCTGGTCGGCGGTGCCGTCGTCCGACGTGGTGCTGTCGGTGGGCGCGGTGCCGTCGGTGGGCGTGGTGCCGTCGGTGGGCGTGGTGGTGACGTCGCCGTTGCCCTGGTCGGCGGTGCCGTCGTCCGACGCGGTGCCGTCCGTGGGTGTGGTGAGGACGTCGCCGCTGCCCTGGTCAGCGGTGCCGTCGTCCGACGTGCTGGTGGTCGACTGGGCGGCGAGGTCCACCCACGGGACGGTGACGCCGTCGGCGCTGACCAGCAGCTGCCCCGCCGTATCCGTCCCCGGGGTGCCGGAATCGGCGGCGAGCGGGTCGGTCGCAGGGGCGCCCTGGGCGATGATCAGGGCGCCGGACTCGGTGGCCGCGACGCCCCCGGGGCCGGTCGCCTCGGCGCCGTCCGTTCCGGCGACGGAGAACAGGCCGGTGACGACCTCCTCGGCGCCTCGGTCGGAACCTCGGCCACCGTCGCGGATCGCGGTGACCGCACCGGTGTCCCCACTGCAGGACTGGTCCGCCGCTGCGGTCTGCTCCGGCGTGGAGCCGGAGTCGGGAGCCGTGGCCACGTCGCCGCTGCCCTGGTCGGCGGTGCCGTCGTCGGACCCGGCGGTGGTCGGCGCGGTGGCGGTACCGGGCGACGCGGCTGCGCAGTCGTCGCCGCCCGAGCCCGCCTCGGCCACCAGGAGGGTGTCCCCCGCCCAGGCGAGCTGGCGCGGGTTGTCCAGGTGGTCCGCGACGACCCGGGCGCCGATGTCGTTCCGGTCGGATGGATCGTCGTGGGCGTGCGCGGCCGTCGCGCTTCCCAGCAGGGCGGCGAACGCGCCTGCCGCAATCAGATACCTAGGCATGATTCCTCCGCAGTGGCGGTGCAGTGTCGGATCGGCGCACCCCGCGCGGGATGGGGTTGCGCTCGATGGGCGGAGACGCTATGAGCCGCGTTGGGGGGTTGGAGAGTCCCCAAAGTGGGACGGAGTCGTTAGGCCCTACTCGCGGGATGCCGCTTTTCGCACAGTGAAATCTCGGCCGAAGAGTGTTGCCGATCACACCCGCCGGGAGTCAGGGTTTCCGGCCATGGGGACGACGGCGTCGCAGGGGAGCGGGCTCGCGGTCCGGGAGGGCGACCTGCTGTGGACGCCCTCGGCCGAGCGGATCGAGCGGACCCGGTTGACCGAGTTCACGCGCTTCGCCGCCGCGCGCACCGGGCGCGACTTCGGCGACTACGAGGCGCTGTGGCGGTGGTCCACCACCGAGCTGGAGGAGTTCTGGTCGGCGATCTGGGACTTCTTCGGCGTGCAGGCCTCCGAGCCGCCGACCGCCGTCCTGGCCGAGCGGGCCATGCCGGGCGCGCGGTGGTTCCCCGGCGCGCGGCTGAACTTCGCCGAGCACGTGCTGCGGCAGGAGCGCCCAGGGGAGCCCGCGCTGCTGTTCGTCGACGAGACCTCGCCGGTGCGCGAGCTGCCGTGGGAGGAGTTCGCCGGCCAGGTCCGCCGGTTCGCCGCCCACCTGCGCGCGGCCGGGGTCCGGCCCGGTGACCGCGTGGTCGCCTACCTGCCCAACGTGCCCGAAGCCATCGTCGCGATGGTGGCGAGCGCGAGCGTCGGCGCGGTGTGGGCGGCCTGCTCGCCCGACTTCGGCGCTCGCGGTGCCCTGGACCGGCTCGGCCAGCTGGCCCCCACGGTGCTGCTCGCCGCCGACGGCTACCGCTACGGCGGGCGCGAGTTCGACCGGCGGTCAGAGGTGGCCGAGATCGTCGCGGGCCTGCCGAGCCTGCGGGAGGTCGTCGCCGTCCCCGTCCTCGGCCTGGAGAGCACCGGGACGCCGTGGGCGCAGATCCAGGCCGGCCCGGACGTCGACGACTTCGCCTGCGAGCAGGTGCCCTTCGACCACCCGCTGTGGGTGCTGTTCTCCTCGGGCACGACCGGGCTGCCGAAGGCGATCGTGCACGGTCACGGCGGGATCCTGCTCGAGCAGCTCAAGGCGCAGGCCTTCCACATGGACCTGCACGCCGGCGACCGGGCGTTCTTCTTCACCACCACCGGCTGGATGATGTGGAATTTCCTGGTCGCCACCCTGCTCTCCGGGGTCGCGCCGGTGCTCTACGACGGCAACCCCAGCCACCCGGACGTCGACGTCCTCTGGCGGGTCGCCCAGGACACCCGCGCCCGCCTGTTCGGAGCCAGCCCCACGTTCGTCGAGCTCATGCAGAAGGCCGGGGTCGTCCCGCGGGAGCGCTTCGACCTCTCCGCCCTGGACACGATCATGCCGGCCGGCTCCCCGGTGGCGCCGGCGATCACCGCGTGGTTCTACAGCGACGTCAAGGCCGACCTCTGGATCGCCACCGGATCCGGCGGCACCGACGTCTGCACCGGCCTGGTCGGCGGCGTGCCGACGCTGCCGGTGCGGGCCGGGGAGATCCAGGGCCGCTCGCTCGGCGTGGCCGCCGAGGCGTGGGACGACGCCGGGCAGCCGGTCGTCGGCCAGGTGGGGGAGCTGGTCATCACGCAGCCGATGCCCTCGATGCCGCTGTTCTTCTGGGGCGACGAGGACGGCGCCCGCTACCGTGCCAGCTACTTCGAGACGTTCCCCGGCGTCTGGCGGCACGGCGACTTCTTCGAGGTCAACGAGCGCGGCGGCTGCTTCGTCCGGGGCCGCTCCGACGCCGTGCTCAACCGGCAGGGGGTGCGGATCGGCACCGCAGAGATCTACCGCGTGGTCGAGGACGACCCCGCCGTCCTCACCTCGCTCGTGGTCAACCTCGACCTGCCGGGCGGCGGGTTCTTCATGCCGCTGTTCGTCGTCCTGGCCGAGGGGCAGGAACTCACCGAGGAGTTGGAGGCGCGGCTGCGCCGCAGCCTGCGACAGGAGTACAGCCCCCGGCACGTGCCGGACCGGATCATCGCCGTCCGCGCCGTCCCGCTGACCCGCAGCGGCAAGAAGATGGAGGTCCCGGTCCGCCGGCTCCTCCTCGGCGCCGACGCGGCGTCCGTCGCCGACCCCAGCGCCATGGCCGATCCCGAGGCCCTGGCCGACTTCGTCGAGTACGCCCGCACGCAGCGGGACTACACCCTCTGAGGAGAAGAGAGCCATGACCGAGCGCTCGTTCCCGCTGCCGTCCCAGATCGCCGACGTCCCCGGCGCCGAGGGCTGGGAGCAGATGTACCCGTACTTCACCCGGTTCCAGCCGGAGGACGACCAGCGGTTCTGGTTCTACAACTCGATGCACTTCCCCGAGGTGATCCCGGCCTTCGACGGCATCACCTCGGAGATCCCCTACACGGCGATCGGCGCCAATCTCGCCCGCCTGTTCTCCTTCCCGACCACGCTCGGCATCGAGTACCGCATCCTCAACGGCCGGGTCTACATCACCGCCAACCCGGTGCTGGACCCGGCGCAGGTGGAGCAGCGGCTGCCGCACTTCCAGGAGCGCGCCGGCCACTACTACGCGAACTGGGACCGCATCTACGGCGAGTGGCAGCAGCGGATGGACGCGCTGATCGCCGAGATCGAGGCGGTCGAAGTGCCCGTGCTCGGCGACCTCGACGACCTCTCGGTGGTCACCAGTGGCCGCGGCATCGCGTCCAACCACTACCTCCGCGAGAACTACCACCGCTGCATCGACCTGTACTCGAAGATGTGGCACTACCACACCGAGATGCTGCAGCTCGGCTACGGCGCCTACGTCGTCTTCTTCGAGTTCTGCAAGCAGGCCTTCCCGGAGATGGGCGACCAGATGGTCGCCCGGATGGTCGCCGGCATGGACGTCACCATGTACCGGCCGGACGACGAGCTGAAGAAGCTGGCCGCCCTCGCCGTCGAGCTCGACCTCGCCGACCTGTTCGTGGAGGGCGCCGAGCCGAACAAGGTCCTCGCCGCGCTGGGTGAGCGGGGCCAGAACGGCGCCCGCTGGCTGGCCGCGTTCGAGGAGGCCAAGGACCCCTGGTTCAACGTCTCGGTCGGTGACGGCTTCTACCACCACCACCTGTCCTGGGCCGACGACCTGACCGTCCCGTTCGCGGCGCTGCCCCGTTACGTCGAGCAGATCCGCGCCGGCGAGGACCTCACCCGGCCCACCGAGCGGCTCGCCGAGGAGCGCGACCGGATCGCGAACGAGTACCGCGGGCTGCTCGGCAGCGACGACGAGAAGGCCGCCTTCGACCAGATGCTCGCCCTGTGCCGGCAGGTCTTCCCCTACATCGAGTCGCACAAGTTCTACTGCGAGCACTGGTTCACCACCCGGTTCTTCCAGAAGATCCGCGCGTTCGGTCAGCTGCTGGCCGACCGGGGCGTGCTGGGCGAGGCCGACGACGTGTTCCACCTGCGGCACGTCGAGGTCGAGGACGCCCTCGCCGACGTGATGCTGGCCTGGGCCGGCGGCGGCACGGAGCTCGGCGCCCGCCACTGGCAGCCGATCGTGGCCCGCCGCAAGGAGATCGTCGAGGCGCTGTCGGCCTGGTCGCCGCCGCCGGCGCTGGGCCCGGTGCCCCCGGCGCTCAACGACCCCGCGGTGAAGATGCTCTGGGGCATCACCGACGAGACGATCGAGACCTGGCTCGGCGACGAGGAGCTCGACGAGAACGTCGTCCGCGGCTACGCCGCCTCGCCGGGCGTCGTCGAGGGCGTCGCCCGGGTGCTGATGAACGTCAACGAGATCGGCTCGATCCGCGAGGGTGAGGTCCTCGTCTGCCCGGTGACCGCGCCCAGCTGGGGCCCGGTGTTCGGCAAGATCGCCGCGGCGGTGTCCGACATCGGGGGCACGATGTCGCACGCGGCGATCGTCGCCCGCGAGTACGGCATGCCGGCGGTCGTCGGCACCGGCCAGGCCACGGCGAAGATCCGCACCGGCGACCGCGTCCGGGTGGACGGCGACCGCGGCATCGTGACGGTGCTGCGGTGATGATCACGACCGACACCCGTCCCGTCCTGCACTTCTCCGAGGTCGGCATGGACGACGTCCCGCGCGTCGGCGGGAAGGGCGCCAGCCTCGGCGAGCTGCTCCGCGCCGGGATCCGGGTGCCCACCGGCTACGCGGTGACGACGGCGGCGTTCGCCCGGACCGTCGAGCACCTCGAGCTGGACGGCGCCCCGATCGCCGACCTCGTCGCGGCGCTCGACCCGGCCGAGCCCGAGGCGCTGGCCGCGACCACCGCCCGGGTGCGTGCGGTGGTGGAGTCCGCGCCGCTGCCCGTGGACGTCGCCGACGCGATCCGCGCCGCCTACACCGCGCTGGGCGAGGAGTGCGGCGACCCGGACCAGCCGGTCGCCGTCCGCTCCAGCGCGACCAGCGAGGACCGCGCCGAGGACAGCTTCGCCGGGTTGCAGGACACCTACCTGTGGGTCCGCGGCGCCGACTCGGTGGTCGCGCACGTGCGCCGCTGCTGGGCCAGCCTGTACAGCGTCGAGTCGGTGACCTACCGGCGGCGGCGCGGCATCCCGGAGACCGACCTCGGCATGGCCGTCGTCGTCCAGCGGATGGTCGGTGCCCGCAGCTCCGGCGTGATGTTCACCCGCAGCCCGCTCACCGGCGACCGGTCGGTCGTCGCCGTCGACGCCAGCTGGGGGCTGGGCTCGGCCGTGGTCAGCGGCGACGTCACGCCCGACTCGTTCGTCGTCAGCAAGGTGACCGGTGAGGTGGCCAAGCGCACGATCGCGACCAAGACCCGCTGGCACCGGCCCGACCCGTCCGGCTACGGCGTGGTCGAGATCGACGTGCCGGCCGAGCTGCAGGACCGCCCGTCGATCTCCGACGCGGAGCTCGCCGAGCTGGTGGCGACGGCCCGCCGGGTCGAGGCGCACTACGGCTGCCCGCAGGACATCGAGTGGGCGGTCGCCGAGTCCGACGGCCTGGTCTACCTGCTGCAGAGCCGGCCGGAGACGGTGTGGGCCGAGAAGGACGCCGCGGCGAAGGTCACCGCCCCGACCGCGCGGCCGTTCGACCACGTCTTCAACCTGCTCGGCGGCAAGAAGCCGGGGGCATGAGGTGGACCTGACACCGGACGACGTCCGCGACGTCCTGCGGGTGCTGGACTCCAGCGAACTGGCCGAGCTGCACCTGGAGACGGCGGACCTCACGCTGACCGTGCGCCGCGAGGGCGCGACCGGGTGGACGGCGGAGCAGCAGGTGCGGCGGGCGCCGGTGGTGGAGCGGGCCGAGCCGGTGGTGGACGTCGACGAGACCTCCTCGGCCGGAGCGGAGATCCCCCAGGGGCTGATCGCCGTCCACCCGCCGCTGCTCGGCACCTTCTACCGCGCGCCGCAGCCGGGCGCGCCGCCGTTCGTCGACGTCGGCGACGAGGTCGACGAGGACACGGTCGTCGGGATCGTCGAGACCATGAAGATGATGACGCCGGTGCACGCCGGCGTCCGGGGGACGGTCGTGGAGTTCCGTCTCGGGAACGGCGAGTTCGCGGAGAAGGACGCCGTGCTCCTGGTGGTGAAGCCCGCATGAGGCGCATCCACCGGCTGCTGGTCGCCAACCGCGGGGAGATCGCCGCGCGGGTGATCCGCACCTGCGCCCGGCTGGGCATCGAGTCGGTGCTCGCCGCCTCCGACGCCGACCTCGACTCGCTGCCGGCCCGGCTGGCCGACCGCGTCGTGCGGCTGGGCCCGGCGCCGGCCGCGCAGTCCTACCTCGACCCGGCGGCGGTGGTGCGCGCCGCGGTGTCGGTCGGCGCCGACGCCGTGCACCCCGGGTACGGGTTCCTCTCCGAGAACCCGGCGCTCGCGCAGGCCTGCGCGGACGCAGGCGTGATCTTCGTCGGGCCGAGCATCGAGTCGCTGCACGCCGTCGGCGACAAGCTCACCGCCCGCGAGCACGCCCTGGCCGCCGGGCTGCCGGTCGTGCCGGGCGGGGAGGCCGCCGACCTGGCCGCGGCGCAGGCGGTCGCGGCCGAGGTCGGCTTCCCGCTGCTGGTCAAGGCCGTCGGCGGGGGCGGCGGGCGCGGCATGAAGCGGGTGCGCTCGGCGGCCGAGCTGCCGCACACGCTCGACCTGGCGGTGAGCGAGGCGGCCGCCGCCTTCGGCGATCCGCGGGTGTACCTGGAGCGGTTCGTGGAGTCCGGCCGGCACGTCGAGGTGCAGGTGCTCGGCGACGGGGTGTCCGCCGTGGCCCTGGGGGACCGCGACTGCTCGGTGCAGCGCCGCTACCAGAAGCTGTTCGAGGAGGCGCCGGCGCCGCAGATCCCCGAGCGCGTGCGCGCCGAGATGGCCGACGCCGCGCTCGCCCTCGCCGTCCACCTGGGCTACCGCGGGCTGGGCACGGTCGAGCTGCTCTACGACCGGGAGCGGGAGACCTTCTACTTCCTCGAGATGAACGCCCGCATCCAGGTCGAGCACCCGGTCACCGAGCTGGTCACCGGCCTGGACCTGGTCGCCGAGCAGCTCGCCGTCGCCGAGGGGCTGCCGCTGCGGCTGCGCCAGGAGGACGTCGTCCTCACCGGGCACGCGGTGGAGTGCCGGATCAACGCCGAGGACTGGGCGCACGGCTTCCGGCCCTCGCCGGGGCGGATCGACCGGGTGGTGCTGCCCGTCGGCGACGGGATCCGCGTCGACACGCACGTGCAGGGCGGCTCCGTCGTCCCGCCGTACTACGACTCGCTGCTCGCCAAGCTGATCGTCCACGGGGCCGACCGCGCCGACGCGCTGGCCCGGGCGCGGGCAGCGCTGGAACTGATGCGCATCGACGGGGTGACGACGACGGTGCCGGTGCACCAGGCGCTGCTCGCGGACCCGGAGTTCTCGGCCGGCGGGGTGGACACCGCGTACTTCGAGCGGTTCCTGGCGGGGGTGGCCTGATGGCAGATGTGGGCCTCGTCGACGTCTCGATCCGCGACGGCAACCAGAGCCTCTGGGGCGCGACCGGGCTGCGCACCGAGCACGTGCTGCAGATCGCGCCGGTGCTGGAGCGGGTCGGCTTCCGTGCGCTGGACTTCACGTCGAGCACGGCGATGGGGGTCTCGGTGCGCAACCACCGCCAGGACCCGTGGGAGCGGATCCGGCTGACCCGCGCGCTGATGCCGACGACGAAGCTGCAGCTGATCGGCACCGGGTTCCGGTTCATCTCCTGGGAGAACTCGCACCCGGAGACGATGCAGCTGGTCTACGACCGGCTGGCGGTCAACGGCATCGACCGGGTCGTCGTCCTCGACCCCATGCACGACATGGACGCCGCCCGCGAGACCGCCCGCCGGCTGAAGAAGGCCGGCATCGACGAGGTGGTCGGGGCGCTCACGTTCACGATCAGCGCGGTGCACGACGACGCCTTCTACGCCGACCTGGCCCGGCAGATGCGCGAGTGCCCCGACATCGACCGGGTCTACGTCAAGGACCCGGCCGGGATTCTGTCCGCCGACCGGGCGCGCACGCTGATCCCCGCGATCGTCGCGGAGCTGCACGGCACCCCGCTGGAGCTGCACTCCCACGCGACCATCGGGCTCTCCCCGCAGACCTACTCGATCGCGCCGGATCTCGGCGTCGAGGTGGTGCAGGTCGGCTGCGGGGCGCTGGGCAACGGCTCGTCGCTGCCGGAGGCGCAGCGGACGGTGGCCAACCTGCGCGAGATGGGGCACACGGTCGACATCGACGACCGGGCGCTGGAGCTCGCCTGCCGGTTCTTCGACGAGCACGCGGCCGCCGAGCAGCTGCCGGTGGGCCGGCCGCAGGACTTCGACGCGGCGTTCCTGCACCACCAGATCGCCGGCGGGGTCATGACGACGACGCGGCGGCAGCTGCGCGAGATCGGCATGGAGGACCGGTTCGAGAGCCTCATCGAGGAGGTCGGCCGGGTCCGGGCGGAGCTGGGCTACCCGATCATGGTCACGCCGTTCCCGCAGATGGTCGTCTCGCAGGCGCTGTTCAACGTCATGGGGGAGCGGTACGCGAACGTGCCCGACCAGGTGATCCGCTACGCGCTGGGCAGCTTCGGTCGCCCGACGGCGCCGATCGAGCCGGAGGTGCTGGACCGGATCCTCGACCGGCCGAGGGCCCGCGAGCTGGCGTCGGAACCGCCGCCGCCCTCGCCGGAGGAGCTGCGTCGCCGGTTCCCCGGCGTCTCCGACGAGGAGCTGCTGCTGCGGGCGCACATGCCGGCCGAGCAGGTGGACGCGATGGTCGCCGCCGGCCCCGCGCCGCGGCACTACAACGCGTCGCTCGCGCCGGTGCTGTCGCTGCTGTCGGGGCTGGGGTCGCGGACCTCGGTCCACGACCTGGCGGTGTCGAAGCCGGGCTTCTCGCTGGCGGTGCGCCGTGGCTGAATCGCTGGCCCAGGTGCGCGGCTTCGTGCTCGACATGGACGGCACGCTGGTGCTGGGAGACCGCAACAACAAGGGGCTCACCCCGCTGCCGGGGGCGCTGGAGTTCCTCACCACGCTGACCGACCTCGGCCTCCCGTACTGCGTCTTCACCAACGGCACGGTGAAGACGCCGGCGCAGTGCGCCGACGCGCTGCAGGAGGCGGGCCTGCCGGTGCCGTCGGACGCCGTGCTCACCCCGGCCTCCTCTGCGGTCGAGGTCTTCCACGAGCGCGGCTATCGACGGGTCATGGTGCTCGGGGTCAAGGGCATCACGGAAGTGCTGGAGCAGGCCGGGATCGAGGCGCTGCCGCCGCTGCGCGGGACGGCGTGCGACGCCGTGTTCGCCGGTTGGTACCGCCAGGAGCTGACGATGGAGGCGCTGGAGGCCGCCATCGACGCCGTCGAGGGCGGGGCCCCGTACTACAGCGCCTCCCAGTCGCCGTACTTCGCCACGTCGGAGGGTCGCACCCTCGGCTCCTCCCGGGCGATCAGCGCGGTGGTCAAGGACCTCACCGGGGCGCGGGTCACCGTCGTCGGCAAGCCGTCGCTGCAGGCGCTGCGCGCGGCGTCGCGGCACCTGGGTGTGCCGGCGGGGGAGCTGGCGGTGGTGGGTGACGACCCCGAGCTCGAGGTGCCGATGGCGCACGAGGGCGGGGCGTTCGCCGTCGCCGTCCACACCGGGATCGGGCACGCGGAGTCCTTCGCCGACCTGCCCGCGGACGTGCGCCCGCACCTCGACCTGCCCGACGTGGGGGCCCTCGCCGAGCTGGTCCGCGCCCGGTAGGGCGCCCGTGGCGGTGTCGGGGGAAACCGCCACGGGCGCAGCCTCAGTCCCCGGGCCTGAGGGACGTGGGGAGGCCGTTGCCGGCCAGGTGCTCGCGCAGTTGCGCGGCGATCCTGCGGCGGTGCTCCGCTCGTTCGCGGAACACCGCGGCCAGCGCCGGGTTGGGCGAGCGGTCCGCGCGGCGGTCCAGCAGGGCCGCCGTCTCGAGGTGCACGGCGAGGCGCCGCAGGTTGTCGAGGATCTCGTGGCGCGCCGGTCCGAGGTGCCTCGCGGACGCAACCTCGGGCGGCGGGGGTGCGCCGTGGTCCCGCGCGTGCGGCGTCAGCTCGACGAGGCGGGTGGGAATCACCGTGGGCGCCCTTTCGCAGGGGGTTCTCGGGCCTTTCGCAGATGAAGACGACGGACGGCGACGGGGATGACGTGGCGCAGGTGCGGCGCCCGTGCCCGGAATGCCCGCACCGCCGCGTCATGTAGCCGCGGCGAAGGCGTCAGGGGTGGGGAGCCCGTCGCCGAGCCGGAACCGGACCGGCCACCCATACTGGCGCTGCCGCCGAGGCCGGGGAGGCGTCGATGACCGCTCGGGAACCGCAGGAGATGGCGCAGGTCGCCACCGATGTCGGGGCCAAGAAGGTCCACCGCACGTGGGACCGGGTGCTGGTCAGCTCCTTCCTGGCCGGCGCGTACATCTCCTTCGGGGGGCTGGTCGCGATCACGGTGTCCTCCGGGCTGGACCCCGGTACCTGGGGCACGCTGCCGACCCTCTTCATGGGCGCCGCCTTCACCCTCGGCCTGGTGCTCGTGCTGATCGCCGGCTCCGACCTCGCGACCGGCAACATGATGCTGGTCCCGCTCAGTGCGATGCGCGGCAAGATCACCGGCGGCGACGTCGTCCGCAACCTGACGCTGGTGCTGGTGGGCAACCTGCTGGGCGCGCTGTTCGTCGCCTTCTTCCTGGCCGTGCAGACCGGGGTGATCGGGGACGCCGATTCCTCCGGCAACGCCGCCCTCACCTACGACCGGCTGGCCGCGATCGCCGAGGGCAAGGCGCTCGGTGAGTCGGGGTGGCAGATCTTCCTGCGCGCGGTCGGCTGCAACTGGCTGGTCTGCCTCGCGGTCTGGATGTCACTGGCGGCGCAGTCGGTGTCGGGCAAGATCCTGGCGATCTTCTTCCCGATCATGGCCTTCGTCGCGATGGGCTTCGACCACGTCGTCGCCAACATGTTCTTCCTGCCGGCGGCGATGTTCGCCGGCGTCCCGGGCATCGGGTGGGGACCGACGCTGCAGAACTGGCTGTTGGCGGGCCTGGGCAACCTGGTCGGCGCCGTGGTGTTCGTGGCGACGTCCTACTGGTACCTCTTCCTCCGCGATCAGCCCGACAAGGCGCCGGCCACGCAGTCGGAGCCCGCCGAGCGCGGCTGACCGGCGCGCCGGGCAGCGACGCGTCCAGGCGCGTTGCACGCAGCGTGGCGGCGCGCTCCCCGGTGTCCAGCGGGCCTGCATGAAACTTCCATGAAGTCTCCCGGAAGCTGACGCGAGGGCCCTAGCTTCTCGCCCGTCCGTGTGATCTGGGTCACATCAGGGAGGGAAGGAATGAGGCTGCACGGGAAGCTGCTGATCGGGGCGGTCGTCGCCCTGACCGTGCTCGGGGTCTCGGGGGTGGCCCAGGCGGGAGGCGGAGGCGGGGATCGCGACCGGGAAGTGGTCAAGGTCAAGGACGACTGCGACCCGGAGACGTTCAACGCGGCCATCGGGCCCGGCACGTGCGTCGGCAATGGCGACACGACGTTCCAGGAGTTCATCCGGCAGCTCGGGCGGCTCAACGAGGCCCCGGAGTGGCGCTTCAGCCCCCGGTACCTGCGCATCGACGAGGGGGACGTCCTCGTGGCCAAGAACGTCGGCGGCGAGGAGCACACCTTCACGCCGGTCGACCACTTCGGCGGCGGCTGCGTCCCGCCGGTGGAAGAGGCGCTCCGGGATCCGGAGCCGACCGTCCCCGAGTGCGATGACGAGGAGCTGCTCGCCGACACCACGATCCCGGCGGGCGGCCGGTTGGTCTTCGACGACCTGGGGCGGGGCAAGCACCTCTTCGAGTGCCTCCTCCACCCGTGGATGCGGTCGGTGGTCGTTGTCCGGGGTGACCACCACCACCACGACCACGGTGGGCATCACCACTGATCCGCAGGGCGGGGCGGTCGTGTGATGCGGCCGCCCCGCGTGCGGATCCGGCGGACCTACCCGAGCGATCCAGGGGGCAGGTTGACCACGATCGCCTCCTGGCTGCTGCGGGCGAGGACGACGACCGCCTCCTCGTCGCTCGGGTTCTCCTCACGGTGCGGTGTCCAGGGCGGCACGAAGACGTAGTCGCCGGGCTGTGGCGTCAGCCGGACCTCCTCGCCGTCCTGCCCGAACACGAACACCGGGTGCCCGGAGACGACGTAGATCGCCGTCTCGGAGTCGCCGTGGTGGTGGTTGCCGGAGTTGGTCCCGGGGCCCACGTGCGTCTGGCCCATCCACAGCTTCTCGGAGCCGACGGTCTTCCCCGACACGGCCTCGCGCCGGACCATGCCACCGCTCTGTGCGGTGTCGCTCGACAGCTCCGTGGCCGCGATGTGCCGTAGGGGCTGGTGCCAGTCGTCGGCCACGGTTTCTCCTCAGGCTCGGCTGCCGTCGGTGCGGATCAGGACGCGGCCGTCGGCATCGGTGACGGTGTAGTGGATGGTCTGCGCCCGGATCAACCCGTCCTCGATCAGGTAGGAGTCTGCACCGTCGGGGATGCGGTACGGCCCGGCGTCGACGGTCCATTCGAGGAACGCCATGCGGCCCTCGACCTGCGTCGCCAGGTAGGTCCACCGGCCGCTGGGGATCTCCTCGTACAGCTGCCGCGCGAGCTCGCGGACGCCGTCGTGCCCGCGGAAGACGCCCCGGCCGGTGAGCATGACGACGTCCTCGGCGACGTTGCGGGCGAGGTCCTCCTCGACCGCGCCCTCGTCGGCGAGGCGCAGGTGGTCGTCGAGCACCTCGCGCGTGGTCCGGATGCGCAGATCGGTCATGGCCGCCTCCCCGGTGGGTCCGGGATGAAGCTCAGACCGGTGTGATGGACAGCGTCAAGGCCCGGCGGCCCTCCTCGGAGCGGGCCGTGCGCAGGCGCTCCTCGGACGGCGTGCCGTACTCGGTGGTGCGCTGGCGCGCCGGCCGGCCGATGGACGCCGCGAGCGCCTCCAGCTCGGCGATGGTTTTCAGCGAGCCGTTCTCGCTGCCGGCCATCCGGCTGATCGTCTCCTCCATCAGCGTGCCGCCGAGGTCGTTCGCCCCGCCCCGCAGCACCGCCTTCGTGCCGGCCTCGGCGAGCTTCACCCACGAGGTCTGGATGTTGGGGATGCGGCCGTGCAGCAGCAGCCGGGCGACCGCGTGCAGCGCCCGGTTCTCCCGCACCGTCGGCCCCGGCCGGGCCACGCCGGCGAGGTAGATCGGCGCGTTGTGGTGCACGAACGGCAGCAGCACGAACTCGGTGAAGCCGCCGGTCTCGTCCTGCTGGCGGGCCAGCGTGCGCAGGTGGGCAACCCAGTGCGCCGGGGTGTCGACGTGGCCGTACATCATCGTCGACGTCGTCGGGATGCCCACCCGGTGCGCGGTGCCGATGATCTCCAGCCAGGTCGCCGTCGGCAGCTTGCCCTTGGTCAGCACCCAGCGGACGTCGTCGTCGAGGATCTCCGCCGCCGTCCCCGGGACCGAGCCGAGGCCGGCCTCCTTCAGGCCGGTGAGGAAGTCCTCGAACGACAGCCCGGTGCGGGCGGCGCCGTTGACGATCTCCATGGGGCTGAACGCGTGCAGGTGGATGTCGGGCTGCCGCCGCTTCACCTCGCGGGCCAGGTCGAAGTAGGCGGTGCCGGGCAGGTCGGGGTGGATGCCGCCCTGCATGCAGATCTCGGTCGCCCCGGCTGCCCAGGCCTGGTCGACGCGGTCGCCGACCTGCTGCATGGAGAGGGTGTAGGCGTCGGCGTCGGTGCGCCGCTGGGCGAACGCGCAGAACCGGCAGCCGGTGTAGCAGACGTTGGTGAAGTTGATGTTCCGGTTGACGACATAGGTGACGTCGTCGCCGTTGACCTCCCGGCGCAGCGCGTCGGCGACCGCGGCGAGCGCGTCGAGGTCCGGCCCGTCCGCCCCGAGCAGCGCCAGGTACTCGGCGTCCGACAGCCCCGCCGGGTGGGCCTCGGCGTGCCGCAGGGCCGCCCGCACGTCCGGGTCACCGACGGCCAGCGCCGTGGAGTGCCCGTCGCGGGCGGACGTCGTCCGGTCGCGGAGGTCGGCCCAGTCGCCGTAGACGGCGTCGAAGTCGCTGCGCCGGTCACCGGTCCGCCCGACGGTGTCGACCTCGACGTGCAGCTCCGTCCGGCCGGACCCCGCCCCCAACACGGTCCAGGCCTCGTCCGGCTCCTGCCAGGGCAGCCCGGCCGGGATCCGGCCCTCCACCGCGAGCCCGTCGGGCCCGGCCAGCGCGGACACGTGCGGGCGCACCCGCGGGTCTAGCCACGGCTCGGGGGAGAGGACGTACGGCGGCTGCGCGGCCAGCCGCTCGCGCAGCTCGTAGCCGGCCTCGGCGGTGAGCGCGGCCAGCTTGTCGATGTTCGGCCACGGCCGCTCGGGGTTGACGTGGTCCGGCGTCAGGGGCGAGACCCCGCCCCAGTCGTCGACCCCGGCGCGGATCAGCAGCCCGAGCTCGGTGGAGTCCGACAGGTTCGGCGGCGCCTGCACCCGCGCCTTCGGCCCGAGCAGCAGCCGGCTGACGGCGACCGACGCGACGTACTCCTGCAGCTCCAGGTCGTCGTGCGCGGCCATCGCGGTGCGCGGCTTGGCCCGGAAGTTCTGGACGATCACTTCCTGCACGTGCCCGTGCCGGGAGTGCGCGGCCCGGATGGCGCCGATCGCCTCGACGCGCTCGGCGTAGTTCTCCCCGATGCCGAGCAGCACCCCGGTGGTGAACGGGACGGCGGAGCGGCCGGCGTCCTCGAGCACCCGCAGCCGGACGGCGGGCTCCTTGTCCGGCGACCCGAAGTGCGGACCGCCGGGCTCGGACCACAGCCGGGTCGCCGTCGTCTCCAGCATCATGCCCATCGACGCCGCGACCGGCTTGAGCCGCTGGATCTCCTCCCACGACAGCACGCCGGGGTTGAGGTGCGGCAGCAGCCCCGTCTCCTCGAGCACCCGGATCGCCATCGCCCGCAGGTAGCCCAGCGTCGAGTCGAAGCCGTGCGCGTGCAGCCACTCGCGGGCCACCGGCCAGCGCTCCTCGGGCCGGTCGCCGAGGGTGAACAGCGCCTCCTTGCAGCCCAGCGCCGCCCCGGCGCGGGCGACGTCGAGTACCTCGTCGGGGGAGAGGTACGGCGCCTTGCCGGCCTTGCGCAGCTGCCCCGGCGTCGTCACGAACGTGCAGTAGTGGCAGCGGTCGCGGCACAGGTGGGTGAGCGGGATGAAGACCTTGCGGCTGTAGGTCACGATGCCCGGCCGCCCGGCCGAGGCCAGGCCCGCGTCGCGCACCCGCGAGGCGGCGGTCAGCAGCCGGTCCAGCGGCTCCCCCTCGCCCAGCCCGCGGGCGTGCAGCAGCGTCTCCGCCTCGGTCGCGTCCAGCCGCACGCCGCGTTCGGCGCGGGTCAGCGCACGGCGCAGGGCGGATTGCGTGGGGATCAGCGGCTCGGTCATCGCCGATGACGCTAGTCGAAGGGCCCCCTGCCCCCCACCACTCGCAGGCTCGCGGCGGGGCCCTGCAGGGGGCCGCCTCACACGTCCCGACGGGTGAACGACACCGCCGCGAGCCCCCCGATGAGCAGGACCCAGACGACCACCCAGACCAGGTAGGCGGGGCTCAGCGACGCGAAGCTCAGGAAGGGCGACCCCTCGCTCGCGGGGAACGCGGCCAGCGCCGAGGAGTCCTGGAACGCGTGCATCGCGCCGCGCCAGAGCCCGTCGGTCGGCAGCAGCATGCGCGAGATAGTGCCGACGCGGGTCACTCCCTCGTTGCCGATGATCTCGCCGACGCTGCCGACCACGCCGGCGACCCAGGTCGCACCGAACAGGCCGACCGCGACGATGCCCGAGGCCATGGGGGAGATGGCGGTGGACAGCAGCAGCGCCAGCGTCAGCAGCACCGCCGTCTGCGCGGCGAGGAACAGCAGACCGGTCACCGGGTCCGGGGGCCAGTAGCCGACGGTGGCGTACACGGCGACGAACTCGGCCAGCCCGGCGACGGCGACGAACCCGCTGCCGAACGCGACCAGGCCCAGCCACTTGCCCACGAGCACCGTCGTGCGGCGGACCGGGCGGGCGAGCACGGCCAGCGCCTGGCCCGACTCGAGCTCGCCGGACAGCGTCGGCCCGGCGAGGAACGCGGTGCCGAGCGCCGCGATGAGGCTCATCCCGAACATGACCAGGTTCAGCAGCTGCGAGGCGATCAGGCGCGCCTCACCGCTAGTGAGCTGCCCGAACTCGGGATCGCTGGCGGCCAGGCGGGAGAACCCCCACGCCGAGAGCGCCACCAGCGCCGCGGTGAGCACGGCCAGGGCCCGCAGCAGCTTGCGCCGGGACGCCTCGCGCAGCGTCAGGCCGGCAACGGTCAGGACGGTCATGACCGCTCCTCCTCGTGGCGCAGGATGCCGAGCAGCCGTTCCTCCAGGGTGATCCGGCCGGGCTCCACCGTGTGCACCCGCACGCCGAGGGCCACCAGGTCGGCGATCAGGTCGGGCACGGTGGACCCGTCGTCCTCACCGGGCAGCGCGACGGTGAACTCCTCGCCGCTGCGGGTGACGGCCCCGGTCGCCGCCAGCCGGGCCTCCGCCGAGGCGGTCACCCCGCCGAGCCGCAGCCGCAGCTCGCGCTGCCCGAGCAGCTCGGCCAGCGTGCCGGCGGCGGCGACCCGGCCCTTGTCGAGGATCACCACGCGGTCGCAGACCCGCTCGACCTCGCCGATGAGGTGCGAGTTGAGCAGCACCGCGACGCCGCGCTGCTTGAGGGCGAGCACGATGTCGCGGACGTCGGCCCGCCCCAGCGGGTCGAGCGCGCTGGTCGGCTCGTCCAGGACGACGAGCTCCGGGCGGGCGACCAGCGCGACGGCGAGGCCCAGCCGCTGCTGCATGCCCTTGGAGAAGCCGCCCACCCGGTCGCCGGCCCGCTCGGCCAGTCCCACCAGGGCGAGGACCTCCCGCTGCTCGGCGGCGGGCACCCGCGCGCCGGCCAGCCGGACGTGCAGCGCGAGCACCTCCGCCGCCGACAGCCACGGCTGGTACCGGAAGAGCTCGGGCAGGTAGCCGACCCGCTCCCGGGCCCGCGGTTCCCGCGCCCGCCGGCCGAGCAGCAGCACTTCGCCGTCGTCGGGGCGCACCAGCCCGAGCAGCATCTTGATGACGCTGGTCTTGCCGGCGCCGTTGGGGCCGAGCAGGCCGACGACCTCCCCGCGGCCGACGGTGAAGGAGACGTCGTCGACCGCGGTCCGCCGTCCGTACCGCTTGCGCAGCCCCGAGCACCAGACCGCCGGGGACGGCGGCAGCTCGGCCAGCAGCTGCTCGGCGGCGCCGACGGCGGTGCTGTCCACGGTCAGCGCAGGCCCCGCGCGACGGTGAGGACCTCGTCCTCGCTCAGCGAGCCGGCGACGCCGGTGATCACGCCGTCCTCGACCCAGACCACGCCGGTCAGCAGGCCGTCGCGGGAGGCGAGGACGGTGGCGTCGTGGCCGTCGACGTCGGCGGTGGAGGTCGTCGCGAACTCGGCCGGCACCGGCAGCGGCAGCGTGGTGCCGTCGGCGGTGAAGGTGCGCAGCTGGGAGGCCAGCTGGTCGGGCAGACCGGGCAGCGAGAGCAGGTAGTCGCGCGCGGTCTCGAACGGGACGCCGGAGGAGAACGCGGTCGGCGCGTTCACCCGGGCGACGACCAGCGCCGGCGCGCCCGCGTCGCTCGACCAGACGGCGGCCACGCCGGGGCCGGCGACCAGCCGGAACGTGCTGCCGTCGAGCCCGGCCGGCGGGGGCGGCAGCGTCTCGCCGGCCTCGGACGCGGCCTGGGCGGCGCGGGCGGCGGAGAAGGTGAACTCCGCGACGGCCTGGCCGCCCACGGTGTACTCGGGCTCGCCGGTCACCCCGCCGGGCAGCGCGTCGACCTGCGGGACCTGCAGACCGGTCGCCTCCTCGGCCGCCGCCTCGTCGGCGACGGTGCGCACGTCGGGGTCGGACACCAGCTGGAGGTCGCCGTAGGCGGACAGGTCGGGCAGCCCGACCAGATCGGTGCTGGCAACGGGGACCGCCGCGACCTCCTCGGTCCGGAAGATCTGCAGCCAGTCCGCGGCGGCCGCCGCGCCGGCGCCGCCGAGGATCACCGCGACGCCGAGGGCGGCGACCAACGGGCTGCGCAGCGGCGAGCGCCGCCGGCGGGCCGGTGCGGGGACGGCGGCCGCGGCGGGCGCCTGCGTGGCGGCAGAGAACCGCCGCCAGGCCAGGTCGACGTCGGGCGCCGCGTCGTAGGACAGCGCGGCCGTGGCGGCCGCGGCGTCCTCCCGGGCGGCGGCCAGGCCGAGCAGGCAGGTGGGGCAGCCGGCGACGTGCGCGCGGTCGTCGTCGGGGACGCCGGCCGGCTCGTCGACCAGGCGGCGCAGCGTGCCGTCGGCCGGGTGACGGTCAGTCAGTCGACGCATCGGGGCTCAACTCCTTGCGCAGGGCGGATTCGGCGCGCCGCACGGTGGTGCCGACGCTGCCGGGGGAGAGGTCGAGGGCGGCCGCCACGTCGGCGTAGCTCAGCCCGCTGTGCCGCAGCACCAGGGCGACGGCCTGCTTGCGCGGCAGCCGGGCGAGCGCGGCCCGCACGCGGCTGCGCTCCTCGCGGACGACGACGTCGTCGGCGACGTCGGGGGTGATCGGGTGGCCGTCGATGGCCGCCTCCTCGCGGGCCGCGCGGCGGCGGCCCGAGCGGAGGTGGTTCAGCGCGGTGTGGGCCGCGGCGACCGCCAGCCAGCGCGGTGCCTCGCCGGCCGGGACCGAGGTGCGGCCGAAGGCCAGGAAGACCTCCTGGGCGACGTCCTCGGCCTCGTCGCGGGACCCGAGCACGCGGGCGGCGACACCGACCACCCCCGCGTAGCCGGTACGGAAGACCTGTTCGAGATCGGCCCGCACCGCGCTCCGGGGAGCGGTCACGGCCGTGCTCCTGCGGGCGGGGGTGCGCACCGCGGCGACGACATCCACATCTCTACAGCACCGTCGGCGCCCGGAATGTGACACCGGGCCTCATCGACCGGCGAGGTCCCCCTTCTCGTCGACGTAGCGGCCGCGCAGCCGCACCAGCGGGCGGGCGTCCGGGTTGAGCACCGGCACCGCCTCGACCTCGAGCACGGCGAGCAGGTGGTCGCCGGCCTCCACCAGCCGGTCCACCCGGCAGTCCAGGGCGGCCAGGCCGTCGCGGAGCACGATGGCGCCGCTGCCGGCCGCGCGGGTCCACGGCACCGACTCCAGCAGGTGCCGGGCGCTGGGCCGGCCGGCTGAGGAGAACCGGCTGGCCACGATCGCGTGCTCGGCGGCCAGCACGGTCACCGCGCAGCGGCCGACCTCGCCGAGGAGCTCGGCCGGGTAGCCGTCGGCCGCGAGCCCGACCGCGATCAGCGGCGGCACGGCGGAGACGCTCATGACCGAGCTGACCGTCGTCCCGACGTCGTCGATGTCGTCCTGCAGCGTCAGCAGGCAGACGCCGGCGGCGTACTGCCGGAGGGCGGCGGCGAACTCGTCCGCATCGACGGGCATGGCGGCCAGTCGACCACACCGCCAGGATGAGCCGGGTGAGCAGCGCAGGGGAGCACATCTACGACGTCGTCGTGGTCGGCGGCGGCTCGACCGGCGAGAACGTCGCCGACGTCGTCGTCAAGGGCGGGCTGTCCGCCGTGCTGGTCGAGGCCGAGCTGGTCGGCGGCGACTGCTCGTACTGGGCGTGCATCCCCAGCAAGGCGCTGCTGCGCGGGCCGGAGGTGCTCGGCGAGGCGCGCGCGGTCCGCGGCGCGGCGGCCGCGGTGACCGGAGAGCTCGACGTGGCGGAGACGCTGGCCCGGCGCAGCTCGTTCACCGGGGACGGCGACGACAGCGGCCAGGCGAAATGGGTGGAGGGCGCCGGGATCACCCTGCTGCGCGGCACCGGCCGGCTCGACGGCGAGAGGACCGTCGTGGTCACCGGCGCGGACGGCGCCGAGACGCGGCTGACCGCCCGGCACGCGGTGGCGCTGTGCACCGGCTCGGCGGCCGCGATCCCGCCGATCGACGGGCTGCGCGAGATCCAGCCGTGGACTCCCCGTGAGGCGACCAGCGCCAAGCAGGTGCCCGGCCGGCTGGTCGTGGTCGGCGGGGGAGTGGTCGGCTGCGAGATGGCCACGGCGTGGTGCGCGCTCGGCTCGGCGGTGACCGTGATCGAGATGGGTGACCGCCTGCTGTCGATGCTGGAGCCCGCCGCCGGCGAGGCGGTCGCCGCGTCGCTCAAGGACAAGGGCGTCGACGTGCGGGTCGGCACGAAGGTGACCGCCGCCCGGCGGGAGGACGGCGAGGTCGTGCTCACCACCGAGAACGGCGAGGTCCGCGGCGACGAGGTGCTGGTCGCGGTCGGCCGTCGTGCCCGCACCGCGGACATCGGCCTGGAGACCGTGGGCCTGCCGGGCGGGAAGTACCTCGACGTCGACGACTCGCTGCAGGTCCAGGGCGTGCCGTGGCTGTACGGGGTGGGCGACGTCAACGGCCGGCGGCAGCTCACCCACATGGGCAAGTACCAGGCCCGGCAGGCCGGCGCCGCGATCGTCGCCCGCGCCCGCGGGGAGGAGGTCTCCCTGGCCGACTGGTCGCCGTTCGTGGCCACGGCCGACCACGTGGCGACGCCGTCGGTCGTCTTCACCGACCCGCAGGTGGCCGGCGTCGGCCGGACCGCCGCGGAGGCGGAGGAGGCCGGCCTGCCGCACCGGGTCGTCGAGTACGACCTCGGGCACGTCGCCGGGGCGTCGCTGTTCGCCGACGGCTACCAGGGCACGGCGATCGCGGTCGTCGACACCGAGCGCGAGGTGCTGCTCGGCGTGACGCTCATCGGGCCCGCGGTCGGCGAGCTGATCCACGCGGCGACCGTCGCGGTCGTCGGCGAGGTGCCGATCGCCCGGCTCTGGCACGCCGTCCCGTCGTTCCCGACGATGAGCGAGATCTGGCTGCGGTTGCTCGAGACCTACCGCGGCTGACCGGTGGGGCTCGCCGCCCGGATGGGCCTGGTCCTCCACCCCCGCCGGGACTGCGCGGGCGCGGTCGGCCAGGTGGCGGCGTGGACGTCGACCCACGGCGTGCAGCTGGTCGCCGCTTCGGACGACGTCGCCCGGCTCGGGCTGGCCGGTGTCACGGCGGTGGCGCCCGACGAGCTCGCGACGACCACCGACGGGCTGATCGCGCTCGGTGGCGACGGCACGCTGCTCGGCGCGATGCGGCTCGTCGCCGATCGGCCGGTGCCGGTGCTCGGGGTCAACTTCGGCCGGCTGGGCTTTCTCTCCGAGGTCGAGGGGCCGGAGCTGGACGCGGCGCTCGAGGCGATGGCCGAGGGGCGCGCGACGACCGAGAGCCGCAGCTGCCTGGTGGTGCGCCATGGGTCGGCCGAGCACCTGGCGTTCAACGACGCCGTCCTGGCCCGCGTCCCGGGCGCCGGGCTGGTCGCGGCCACCATGTCCGTCGCCGGGCAGCCGTACGGCCACTACACGTGCGACGCGCTGATCCTGGCCACGCCGATGGGGTCGACGGCCTACAACTACGCGGCCGGCGGGCCCGTGGTGAGCCCGAGCGCGGCGGGGGTGCTGGTCACGCCGTCCGCGCCGCTGAACGGGATCGCCCGCAGCCTTCTCCTCGGGCCGGCCGAAGGGCTGACCCTCGAGCTGACCGCGGGGTCGCCGGCCGTGGAGCTCGACGGAGTGCTCTCCGGCCGGCTGGAGCCGGGCGCGGTGGTCGAGGTGTCGCTGCGGCCGGACGCCGGTCGGCTGGTGCGCATCGAGGGCTCGCTGGCCGCGGCGCGCAGCCGGGTGAAGCTGTCGCTGCTGGACCTTCCGGTGCTTCCACAGGAGCTGCTCGAGCTGCTCCCGACCGACCTGCGCCGGCGCCTCGGCCAGGACGACGCCCTGTCGTCCTGACTCACTCCCGGTCGAGCAGGAGCAGGCCGTAGGCGGCCACCGAGGGCCCGTCGGGGAACCGGCCGTCGCGGATCCTGGCCCGCAACTCGTCCTCGGGGAGGAACGTGCAGGTCATGTCCGCCTCGGTGGCCTCCCGGGCGGTCGGCCCGGGGGTGAGGTCGGTGGCCAGCCAGACGTCGAACTCCTGCGTCGACAGGCCCGGCGCGAGGTCGAGGTGGCCGAGGTGGCGCAGCGTGCCGGCGCGCAGCCCGGTCTCCTCGGCGAGCTCGGCACGGGCCAGCTCCTCCGGCGTCCCGCTTCCGCCGTGCGTCCACGTGCCCTGCGGAAAGCCGGGCACCCGCCGGCCGACGGGCAGGCGGAACTCCTCGACCACCCAGAACCCCGCCCGTTCGAACGGCAGCACCAGGGCGAAGTGCGGCTTCTCGACCACGCCGTAGACGCCGGCCGAGCCGTCGGCGTGCTCGATCGCGTCCTCGCGCACCCGGATCCACGGATTGCGGTACACCTCCCGGCTGCTCGTCGTCCGCACGCCGTCCACCCTGTCAGACGGTCCGGATCCGCGTGACCGTGGCGAGCCAGGCGGGCGCGCCGTCGTCGTGGAACCTGGTCTCGAGGCGCTCCGGCTCGACGGCGGCGATCTGCCAGCCGGTGCCGGGGTGGAACGCCGCTGTCAATTCGTCCCGACTGACGGGGTGCGGACCGGTGTCGGGGCCCTCGTCGCTGAAGCACAGCACGTACAGGGTCGCGCCGTGCCCGGTCACGGACGCCAGGCTCGACACGTATCCCGGTCGGTCGTCGGCGTCGAGGGTGTGGAACAGCCCGCAGTCCAGCACGGTCTCGAACCTGCGCCCCAGCCGCTCCAGGTGCAGCGCGTCGGCGGCGGCGAACTCGACCTCGATGCCGCGCTCGTCGGCCTTCTGCCGGGCGATCGCCAGGGCCGTCTCCGCGACATCGACGCCCAGAACCGAGAGGCCGAGCGAGGCGACGTGGAGGGCGTTCTCGCCGGTCCCGCAGCCCGCATCGAGCACCGCGCCGGCGAATCCGCCCGCGGATGCCACGCGCACCACTGCTGGCTGCGGCCGCCCGACGTCCCACGGCGCCGGGCCGTCGGAGTACGAGGCGTCCCAGGGCAGCCCGGTCATCCGTTCGTGGCTGGTCGGGGGCCGGCCACTGAGCCGATCGTGGGCACGGGCTCCGGACACCGTCGTCCCCTTCCTGCTCCGTCTGGTCGTGTCGGCGTGCCGGCATGCGGACATGTCGACGTACCGACATGCATCCTCGTCGCGGTCAGAACGGTGGCGGGTCGTCGGCCGGGTCGGGCGGTGGCGGCGGTGGTGGTCGCCGTCGCATCGCCCACGGTCGGGTGGTGCGGGTGGTACCGGACGGGGTGGTGACGTGCAGGGTGCCGTCGGGTTCCATGGCGAACCGCCACCCGCGGAAGAGGGTTTTCAGCCGGTGGTGGGTGCGGCACAGGCAGCACAGGTTGGTGCAGTCGGTCGGCCCGCCGCGGGAGTGGGCGACGACGTGGTCGTGGTCGGCCCAGCCGACCCGCTGCCCGCAGAACGGGTGCCGGCAGGTGCGGTCGCGGGTGCCGAGGAACTCCCGCTGCGCGGCGGTCGGGGTGTAGTTCGCGGTGGCCGCCGGCGGGGTGAGCCCGTCGCCGCGGCGGACCAGCCTCCAGCTGCTCCCGGCTCACCGTGGCGATCAGCCGGCCGGTCGCGTCGGTGGTCGCGAAGGTCAGTGACCCGCCGTCGGGCGGGGTCTGCAGGCCGAGCGCGCCGATCCGGCGCAGCAGCCCGGCCAGGTGCGCCGAGGTGATGGCGAAGCCGTTGACCTCGGCCGGGGCGGTGCTGGCGCCCTCCAGCGCCTCCAGCGCGGCGGTGATCGTCAGGCTGGCCCGCGCACCGTCCGCGCCGATGGCGGCGCCGCGCACGAGCAGGGAGAACAGCTCGGCGCGCAGCTGCCCGATCGGGCGCGGATCGCCGTCGGCCTTGGCCTGCTGGGCCAGGGTGTTGAGGAAGTCGACGCCCTCGGCGGCCTCCTCCGCCGGCAGCTCCGCGCCGAGGGTGACCCGCCCGGCCGGGCCGGGCTCGACGAACACATCCGCGTTGCGCTCGGCGAGCGCGCGGCTCTCGTCGGCCGTCGCGGGGTCGAGGTCGAGCAGCACCTCGAGGATGCGCCGCGTGAGCGCGGCGAAGCCCAGGCCGGCGGCCTCGGGCAGCACCACCGCCTCCCCGGGCGGCCGGCGCCGGGCGGATGTGTTCCAGGGTGTCGGCGAGGATCTGCGCCCGCCGCTCATCCAGCGCACCGCGGGCCAGGGCGGCGCCGGTGGCCGGCAGGCGGTGCCGCCAGCTCCAGGCCCGGCGCAGCCTGTGCGCCGCGGTACCCCGGCCCACGCCGAGCACCAGGCCCAGCTCGTCGGGACAGGACTCGCTGATGCCGGGGAACTCCGGCTCGGTCTGCCGCCAGTCCCGGCTGCGCGCCCCGGGATGATCGTCGGCCGGGTCGTCCTCATCGGGCCGGTCGGCGGCGAACCCCAGCATCAGATCCGCCTCCCGGGCCGCCAGCCGCGCCCGCTCGCCCTGCAGCCGCTGCAGCTCGGCCGCCTTCTGCTCCGGGGACAGCGACGCCACCGGCGCCGGCCGGGCGACCGCCGGCCGCCAGGCCACGTCGACCACGATCTCCTCGAAGGAGTGCGGCGCGGCGGTGGTCATGGGGTCAAGCTACGGACCACCTACGACAGTTTCGCGCCGCTGAGCAGGAGCTTCGCCCGACTTAGGGCAGCGGGAACGGGGCGTCGTCCGGGACCGGCAGGTCGCCGGCGGCGGTCGCCGTCACCGTCATCTCCCCGAACGTGGCGACACCGCCGAGCAGGGTGAGGAACGCGGTGTCGGCCGCGTCGCGGCCGGAGCAGATCCGCACCAGGGACGACGTGGGCGCGAGCCGGGTGGAGTCGACGACGCACCACGTGCCGTCGACGTCGGCCTCGACGACGGCGTGGAAGTCCATCGGGTCCAGTCCCGGCGCGTAGACGGCGACCAGCCGCGCCGGCACCTCCAGCGCCCGCAGCAGCGTGGTCGTGAGGTGCGCGTAGTCGCGGCAGACGCCCCGGCCGGCCAGCAGGGTGTCGACGGCGGTGTCGACCGGACGGCTGGCGCCGGAGGTGTAGGCCAGCCGGCCGTGCACCCAGTCGGCGACGGCGCGCACGAGCTCGGCCCGCGGCAGGGCCTTGTCGAACTCCGAGGTGGCGAACCCCTCCAGCTGGTCGGACGGGCAGTACCGGCTCGGGCGCAGGGCCGCAGCCCAGGCGGACGGCGTGACCGCCCGTCCGGGGCCACCCGCATCGGCCGAGGCGGTGTAGGCGATCGTCGTGTGCCCGGCGCCCAGGTGCAGCCGGTGCACGCGGGCGCCGTCCACGGCGAACTCCTCGGGCTCGACCGGCCGGCCCTCGGTGAGCACGGTGAGCGTCTCGTCGACCGGCGCCGCGACGGCGACCTGCAGCAGCGCCGTCGCCGGTGCGGGGGAGTCGACCGTCAACGAGGCGGCCACGTCGATGCGCATGCGGGCATCGTGTCCGTAGCCGGGCCCGCGCACCCTGTGTGCTCGGTCACCGTGGTGAAGTGGTTGACGTGCGAAACGGTTCGTGGCGGCGCTACATCGCTCTCGGCGACTCCTTCACCGAGGGCCTCGCGGATCCCGACCCCGCGCGGCCCGGCGAGTTCCGCGGCTGGGCGGACCGGCTCGCCGAGCACCTCGCGGCCGCCGCCCCCGGGCACGACGTCGAGTACGCGAACCTGGCGATCCGCGGCCGGCTCGTCCGGCAGGTGGTCGACGAGCAGCTGCCCGTCGCCCTCGCGGCGGAGCCCGACCTGGTCAGCCTGGTCGCCGGAGGCAACGACCTGCTGCGCCCCGGCGGCGACCCGGACGTTCTCGCGGCGCTGATCGAGGACGCCGTCGGGACGCTCCGGGCCGCCGGTGCCGAGGTGCTGCTGGCCACCGGCGTCGACGTCCGGCAGACGCCGGTCATCCGGCGGATCCGCGGCCGGGTCGCCGTCTTCAACGCCAACCTCTGGTCGATCGCGGCCCGCCACGGCGCCGTCGTCCTCGACCAGTGGGGCGCCGCCTGGTTGCAGGACTGGCGGATGTGGGACGCCGACCGCATCCACATGACCACCGAGGGACACCGGCGGGTGGCGCTCGCGGCGGCCGCCGTGCTCGGCGTGCCCGTCGCCGACGCCGGCGACTGGACCACCCCGCTCCCACCGCAGCCCCCGCGGCCGTTCCGGACCGCGGTGAGCGAGGAGGCCGCCTGGGTCCGCGGCTTCGTCGGCCCGTGGATCGGACGGCGGCTGCGAGGGACCTCCTCCGGCGACGGCCGGGCAGCGAAGCGGCCGGTTCCGCTCGCCCTGCCGCGCGCCTAGACCCGGGCCCGAAGCCCCTCGCGGACCGCCGGCCACTCCTCGGCCACGATGCTGAACAGCACGGTGTCGCGGACCGTCCCGTCGGCCCGCCGCTGGTAGCGGCGCAGCGTGCCCTCGTAGCGGGCGCCGAGCCGGGCGATCGCCTGCTGCGAGCGCACGTTGCGGATGTCGGTCTTCAGTTGCACCCGGCCGGCGCCGAGCACCTCGAAGGCGTGCCCGAGCAGCAGGAGCTTCGTCTCGGGGTTGACCGCGGTGCCCCACACGGCCGGCGCGTAGGTCGTGAACCCGATCTCCAGGCGGGCGTCGGGCGCGGAGACCTCGAGGTAGGACGACATCCCGGCCACCGCGCCCGCCGGCAGCCCGCCCACCGGCCGGGCCAGCCGCACCAGCCACGGCAGCCGCCCCCCGGCGATCGCCGCGGTCAGCACGCCGGCGAACTCGTCGGCGTCCGCCGGACGCCCGGCCACGTGCCGCCAGACCGCGTCGTCGTCGAGCGCGGCGAACAGCTCCGCGGCGTCCCGCTCGGGGACGACGGGGGTGAGGACGACGGCGCTCCCGCGCAGCTCGGCGTCCGGGGCCGGCGGCCAGGTCATGGCCGGCCACGGACCGTCCCCCGGCCGCGGGTCGGCGATGGCGGCGAAGCGCTCAGCAGTCACCGGGACAGCAGACCACGATGGCAGGAACGGCGCGGTCGGTGTCATGCCTGCCACTCGTGGAGCGCGGGGAACCGCGGCAGGCTCAGCGCCATGAGCACGATCGTGCGGGTCGCGGCGCCCGAGGCCAGGCTGCTGCTGGCCCAGCAGCGGCGGGTGGCCGCCGTCCTCACCGACCTGCCGGACGCCGGCTGGCAGGCACGGCTCGGCCGCCGGGCGCGGCGGGCGCTGGTCGCCACCGGCCACTTCCCCGAGTACACCGGCGAGCTCGACTGGACGCCGCTGCAGGTGGCCGGCCACCTGCGGGACTCCGCGCGCGTCTTCACCGACCGGCTCCGGCGGCTGCTGGGCGGCGACCCCACGCCGCTGGCCGACTTCGACCCGCTGGCACCCGCCCGCGTCGCCGGCTACGCGGCCGTGCCCCGCGCGGTGCTGCTCAGCGGCCTGCACGACGCGCAGCTGACGCTGCACGCCACGGTCGCGGCCGTGACCCCGCCCGACCGCGACCGCACCGGCTTGCGGGACAGCGGCGAGCCGGTCACGGTCGCCGAGCTGCTGCGGTTCCTGCCGGCGCACCAGGCCGACCACGCCGCCCAGCTCGAGGCCCTCACCGGCCGGAGCTGACCGTGCTCGAGATGCGCGCGCAGTGCGAGCGGTGCGCCCGGCCGCTGCCCCCGGACGCCGAGGCGACCATCTGCGTCTACGAGTGCACCTTCTGCGTGCCGTGCACCGAGGCGATGGCCGGCGTCTGCCCGAACTGCTCGGGCGAGCTGGTCCGCCGTCCCCGCGCCGGCGCGATCAGCGGAACCTAGTCCTCGGGGGACTCCTCGGGCTCGAACGGCTCCCCGGTCGGGGTCTCGACCAGCTCCTCCGTCGGCTCCGCGCGGCGCGGCGCCGGGAACGGCAGCACGCCGGCGGGGTGCGCCCCGTCGTCCTCGGCGTCGTCGTCCTCGAAGGCGAGCAGACCGCTGAGGTCGTCGGTCTCGTGGCCGACCGGCGCGGCGGGCCGCAGCTCCGGGTACTCGCCGCTGAGCAGCTCGGGGGTGTCCTCGACGGTCTCCGCGGCCGGCGCCTCGGTGACCTCGCGGATGAGCAGCTCGGCCGGCGACGGCAGCGGCGCCGGGCGGCCGAACGCGAAGCCCTGGGCCATCGCGCAGCCGTGCCGCAGCAGCCAGTCGGCCTGGTCGAGGTCCTCGATGCCCTCGGCGATGACCTGCAGGCCCATGCCGCGGCCGAGCTGCAGCAGGCCGTGCACCAGCGCCGCGGTCGACGGCTCGTGGACGACGTCGGCGACGAAGGAGCGGTCGATCTTGACGGTGTGGATCGGCAGCCGGTGCAGCGCGGTGATCGCGGAGTAGCCGGTGCCGAAGTCGTCGAGCGCGAGCGTGACGCCCTGCTCGGTGACGACGGCGACCGAGTGCAGCGTCGCCTCGGCGGCGAACAGCGCGGTGGACTCGGTGATCTCCAGCTCCAGCCGCTCCGGCGCCAGGCCGGACTCCGCCAGCGCCTCGGAGACCAGCTCGCTGAAGCCGTCCTCGGCCAGGTGGCGGGCGGAGATGTTGACGTGCACCCGCAGCTCCGAGGGCCAAGTGACGGCGTCGTGGCAGGCCTGCCGCAGCACCCAGGCGCCCAGCTTGGAGGTGAGCCGGTTGTTCTCCGCCGCATCGAGGAAGGCGCCGGGCGGCAGCAGCCCGCGGGTGGGGTGCTGCCACCGGATCAGCGCCTCGTAGCCGAGCAGCGTCTCGTCGGCCAGGTGCACGATCGGCTGGTAGAACAGCCGCAGCTCGTCGTTGTCGAGCGCGTGCCGCAGGTCCGTCTCCAGCTGCAGCGCGTCGATCTCGCTGCTGGACAGGGCGCCCTCGTGCACCTCGATCCGCGCCCGGCTGCCGTCGGCCTTGGCGCGGGTGAGCGCGCTCTGCGCCTGCCGGAGCAGGTCGTCAGGCGTCATGTCGTTGCCGAGCGTGAGGCCGACGCTCGCCGAGAGCGTGATCTCGCGGTCACCCACGACGAACGGCTCGTCGAGCACCGACAGCAGCCGGTCGGCCAGCGCGCGCAGCCCGTCGAGGTCCTCGACGTCCTCGGCCACGACGAGGAACTCGTCGGCGCCCAGGCGGACGGCGGTGTCCTCGACCCGCGTGCTCCACCGCAGCCGGTCGGCCACCTGCGAGAGCAGCAGGTCGCCGGCCTCGTGGCCGAGCGCCTCGTTGACCGCCTTGAACCGGTCGATGTTCAGGTGGACCAGGCCGACCTGCAGGCCGCGGCGGCGGGAGAGCGCGACGGCGTGGCGCAGCCGGTCGGTCAGGGCCCGGCGGTTGGGCAGCCCGGTCAGCGGGTCGGTGAAGGCGCGGCGGACCAGGTCCTCCTCGGCCCGCCGCCGGTCGGTCACGTCGACCAGCGAGAGGACGACGAACTGCGGCGCCCCGGTCGTGTGGCGGACGACGTCGTGCGCCTGGACCACCCACAGCTCGGTGCCGTCGGAGCGCCGCAGCCGCCGCTCGCCGTCCAGGAGCAGGTTGGCGTCGAGCCCCTCCTCGCCGGGCGCCGGGAGCACGTTGAGCTCGGTCACCGGCGGGTCGTCGGGGTGGGCCAGCAGGTCCACGTGCCGGCCGGTGAGCTCCTCGACGGTGCGACCGGTCAGCCCGCACATCACCGGGTTGGCCACCAGGATGTGCCCGTCGAGGCCGACCAGCGCCTTGGCGATGGGCGCGCCGAGGAAGAGCGCCTGGAACAACTGGCCGCGGTCGGCGAGCAGGGTGTCGATCGCCCGGAGCCGCTGGCCGGCGCCGGGCGTCCCGGCCGGGTTCCGCGGCATGCCGCGTGCAGGGAGGCTCACCGGAACAGGGTCAGGCATGCACGCTCCGAAATGGCGGAACCTGCTGACGGAGAGTCGTGTTCGAGTCGCTACACACAGTGATGGGTGCCCGGCATGTCCGCGGGGCCTCGTCAACCTCCGCCAAGGCCGGCCCCCGGAATGGGCAGGCCTGCCACGGCGGGAATCCCGCGCCCGGCGCCGGCGCTGGCACCGGGCGACGAGAGGGCAGCCCCATGGACAAGAAGATCGGTTTTCTCAGCTTCGGGCACTGGCAGCCCATCCCGGGCTCGCAGGTGCGGACGGCGCGCGACGCGCTGGTGCAGAGCGTCGAGCTCGCGGTCGCCGCGGAGGCGCTCGGCGTCGACGGCGCGTTCGTGCGGGTGCACCACTTCGCCCGCCAGCTGGCCTCGCCGTTCCCGCTGCTGACGGCGATGGCCGTGCGGACGTCGCGGATCGAGGTCGGCACCGGCGTCATCGACATGCGCTACGAGAACCCGCTGTACATGGCCGAGGAGGCGGCGGCCGCCGACCTGCTCAGCGACGGCCGGCTGCAGCTCGGCGTCAGCCGCGGGTCACCCGAGACGGCGCTGAACGGGGCGCACGCCTTCGGTTACGTGCCGCCGGAGGGGTCGAGCGATGCCGGGCTGGCGCGGGAGAAGACCGCGCTGTTCCGCGCGGCGATCTCCGGCGCGACGGTGGTGGACGCCGACCCGCGGATGACCGGCGGGGTCGCCGGCCGGCTGCCGGTCCAGCCGCAGGCGCCGGGGCTGGCCGACCGCATCTGGTGGGGCTCCGGCACCCGTGCGACGGCGGTCTGGACCGCCGAGCAGGGCATGAACCTGATGAGCTCCACGCTGCTCAGCGAGGACACCGGGGTGCCGTTCGACGAGCTGCAGGCCGAGCAGATCGCGCTCTTCCGCTCCGCCTGGGCCGACGCCGGCTGGGAACGCGAGCCGCGCGTCTCGGTGAGCCGCAGCGTCATGCCGCTGGTCACCGACACCGACCGCATGTACTTCGGGGACCGCTCGGAGAGCTCCGACCAGGTCGGCCTGCTCGAGGGCGTGCGGGCGCGGTTCGGCAAGAGCTACGTCGGCGAGCCCGACGAGCTCGCCGAGGACCTGGCCAAGGACGCCGCCGTGCGGGAGGCCGACACGCTGCTGCTCACCGTGCCGAACATGCTCGGCGTCGACTACAACGTGCACCTGCTCGAGACGATCACGAAGCACGTGGCACCGGCGATCGGCTGGGTGCACCCCGACCGGCGCTGACGTCCAACGCGGGGACGAGGCCCTCCCACGTCCAGCGCGGCACCGGCGCGCCGTCGGGGACGACGGCGTCCTCCGGCGAGTAGGCGAGGACGTCGGCCACCGCCCACTCCATGCACGCGCGCAACGCGGCGCGGAACTCGGGGTCGGCGGGCGGGCCGGCGTCGTCGGCGGCCGCCACCAAGCAGTCGAGGAACCGGCGGCCGAGGTCGCCCATCTCGCCGTTGCGGCGTGCATCCGCAGCAGCGCCGACTGGTCGGCGCACTCCTGCGAGCAGCGCGGCGGCCCGCCCAGCACCTCGGCCCAGTACGCGGCCAGCCGCGCGACGTGCTCGGGATGGTGGGCGACGGCCAGGCGCAGGAAGGCGTCGTCCCCGCCCGCGAACTCGTACAGCGTCGGCCGCATGGCGGGGGAGTCCGGCAGCCGGCCCTCGCGCGGGCCAGGGTCCGCCGCTCGAACGGCGGTATCCGAAACCCTGCCGTAACGTCGAACCGCGGTCGAGGCAGCGGCCGTCTCCGGTCCCGGGATGGTCGGCGCTGCGTCGTCCGCGGGACCCGCACGCGAGGAGCGCCTGTGTGCGGACTCGCCGGCGACATCCGATTCGACGGTTCCCCTGCTGACCGGGAAGCGGTCGCCCGGATGGCCGAGCGCCAGCGCAGCCGGGGTCCCGACGGCGAGGGCGCCTGGGACGACGGCTGGATCGCGCTGGGCCACCGCCGGCTCGCGGTCATCGACCCGAGCGGCGCCGGCGCCCAGCCGATGGTCGACGAGGAGCTCGGCCTCGCCGTCGTCTTCAACGGCTGCATCTACAACCACGCCGAGCTGCGCGAGCAGCTTCGGGCCGCCGGCCACCGGTTCCGGTCGACCAGCGACACCGAGGTCCTGCTCAAGGCCTGGGCGACGTGGGGGGAGTCGTTCGTCGACCACCTGGTCGGCATGTTCGCGCTGGCCCTGGTGGACCGGCGGGCCCGGCGGGTGGTCCTGGCCCGCGACCGGCTCGGCATCAAACCGCTCTACCTGGCCGAGACGCCCGGCCGGCTCCGGTTCGCCTCCACCCTGCCCGCGCTGCTCGGGTCCGGCCCGCTGGACACCTCGCTGGACCTCGAGGCGCTGCACCACTACTTCACCTGGCACTCGATCGTGCCGGGGCGGCGGACCGTGGTGCGGGGCGTCCGGAAGCTCCCGCCGGCCACCCTGCGGGTGGTGGAGGCCGACGGCAGCAGCCGTGAGCGGGTGTACTGGCAGCCCCGCTACGAGCGGTCCGCCCACCCGGAGAGGGAGCCGGCCGAGTGGCGCGCCGCCGTGCACGACGCCCTGCGCACCGCCGTCGCGCGGCGGACCGTCTCCGACGTCCCGGTCGGGGTGCTCCTGTCCGGCGGCGTCGACTCCAGCCTCGTCGTGGCGCTGCTCGCCGACCTGGGGCATCCCGACCTGCGCACGTTCAGCATCGGCTTCGAGTCCGACGGCAGCGAGGCCGGCGACGAGTTCCAGTGGTCGGACCTGGTCGCGGGCGGCTTCGGTACCGAGCACACGCGGATCCAGCTCACCGACGCGGAGCTGCCGGACGCGGTCGACGGAGCGGTCGAGGCGATGAGCGAGCCGATGGGCTCGCACGACACGGTCGCGTTCTTCCTGCTGGCGCGCGAGGTCTCGCGGCACGTCAAGGTGGTCCAGTCGGGGCAGGGGGCGGACGAGGTCTTCGCCGGCTACGACTGGTACCGGTCGCTGGCCCGCGTGCCGCGGGAACGGGCGGCGGAGGAGTTCGGGGTCGCCTTCGACGACCGCGCCCACGACGAGCTCGCCGACGTCCTGACCGCCGACCACCGCTGCCCCGACGACGTCAGTCGGGCGTGGCTCGCGGAGCAGGTCGGCCGCCCGGGCGCGGAGACGGCGCTGGACGCCGTCCTGCGGCTCGACGTCCACGGGATGCTGCCCGACGACCCGGTCAAGCGGGTGGACAACATGACGATGGCCTGGGGGCTGGAGTCGCGGGTCCCGTTCCTCGACCAGGACGTCGTCGCCCTGGCCGCGGCCTGCCCGCCGGAGCTGAAGCTGGCGCAGGGCGGCAAGGGGATCCTGAAGGACGTCGCGCGCCCGCTGCTGCCCCACGGCGTCGTCGACCGGCCCAAGGGCTACTTCCCGGTGCCGGGTGTGCGGACCCTGGCCGGGCCGCTGCTCGACCGGGTCCAGGACGTGCTGACCTCGCCGACGGCCAAGGAGCGGGCGCTGTTCGAACCGGCGTACCTCGACGCGGTGCTCGCCGACCCCGGCGGACGGCTGCCCCGGACCGGGGGCAACCGGCTCTGGCAGCTCGCCGTCCTGGAGATGTGGCTGCAGACCCACGGCATCGGCGGCTCCGAGCCCCTCGGATGAGCCGGCGACGCGACGGCGGTGGCACCGGGCAACCGGCGCCACCGCCCTCGGGGATGCGCGGTGCGCTCAGGCGTCCTCGTACTCCACGGTGACGCTGCCGTCGGCCTCGACGATCGCGTCCACCTGGATGCTCAGCGAGGAGTCCTCGGCGTTGCTGACCGTGCAGGGGAGCCGCTCGCCGGCCGGGTCCACCAGGACGGTGCGGTCGCTGTCGCAGCTGGTGGTCAGCTCGACGCCGGCCTCGGCCTCGACCTGCGAGTTGACCTCGTCGGCCACGGCGGACACCGGCACGACGGTGTTGTCCGCGGTGATCCCGACGCTGCCCTGGTCGTCCTTCTGCGTGACGGTGAACGAGATGTCCTGGCCCTCGAGGGTGGCGGTGCAGGTGAAGGTGCCGCCCTGCTCGACCTCGACGTCGGCCGGGCAGCTCACGCCCTCGGCCGGTGCCCCGATCAGCTGCTCGGACGCTGCGCTCACCTGCTGCTCGGCGTCGCCCCGGTCGAGGGTCTTGCTGCCGAACAGGAGGATCGCGCCGACTGCGAGGCCGCCGATGAGGACGACGGCGCCGAGGATCGAGCCGACGATCAGCCCGGTCCTCTTCTTCTTGGGCGGTTGCTGGTGGCCGAACGGCGGGGCGGGCTGGCCGAACGGCGCGCCGGGGCCGCCGAATCCGGGCTGTCCGTAGGGCTGACCGTACGGCTGCTGGACGCCGGCGGGGGGAAAGGTCGACTGGGTCACGGGGTCCTCCTCCAATGTGGTGTGGCACCACGGTGGAGGAGAGCCCTTTGGGCGCACTTGACGACCACTGGGAGCGCACTTGCGGCGCACCTTGAAGCGCGGGTCGCCCCCGGCTCAGCTCACTTGGACACGTGCTCGCCCTTCCCGACGACGGTCACGCCCCCGTCGGAGACGGCGAAGCCGCGGGCGCGGTCGTCGTCCTTGTTCACGCCGATCTGGACGCCTTCGGCGACCGTCACGTTCTTGTCGAGGATCGCGTCCCGGACCACCGCGCGGCGGCCGATGTCCGTGCCGTCCATGACCACCGACCGCTCGACCGACGCCCAGCTGTGCACCCGCACGCCGGGGGAGAGGACCGACTCGCGAACCGTCGCGCCGGACACGATGGCGCCGTTGGCCACGACGCTGTCGATGGCCCGGCCGATGCGGTCGCGCTTCGCGTCGTCGTGCACGAACTTGGCCGGCGGGTGCGACGGGACGCGCGTGAGGATCGGCCAGCGGTCGTTGTAGAGGTTGAACGCCGGGACGGTGGCGCACAGGTCCATGTGGGCCTCGAAGTAGGAGTCCAGGGTGCCCACGTCGCGCCAGTACCGCTCCGCCTCGAGGTCCTCGCCCGGGACGCGGTTGGTCTGGAAGTCGTAGACCTGCGCGGCCCCCTGGCCCACGAGCAGCGGGACGATGTTGCCGCCCATGTCGTGCTTGCTGTTCTCGTCGGCGGCGTCGGTGCGGAGAGCGTCGAGCAGGGCCTCGGTGGAGAAGACGTAGTTGCCCATCGAGGCGAACGTCTCGTCGGGCCGGCCCGGCAGGCCCGGCGGGTCCGCGGGCTTCTCCAGGAAGGCGTCGATCCGCCGTCCGTCCGCCGCGGTCTGGATGACGCCGAACGCGGTGGCTTCCTTGCGGGGGACGGGGATGCCGGCGACGGTGACCCCGGCGCCCCCGTCGAGGTGCTGCTCCCACATCTGCCGCGGGTCCATCCGGTAGACGTGGTCGGCGCCGAACACCACGACCACGTCCGGCCGCTCGTCGTAGATGAGGTTCAGCGACTGGTAGATCGCGTCCGCCGAGCCGGTGTACCAGCGGGGGCCGAGGCGTTGCTGTGCCGGGACCGGGGTGACGTAGTTGCCCAGCAGGTCGCTCATCCGCCAGGTCGTGGTGATGTGGCGGTCGAGGCTGTGGCTCTTGTACTGCGTCAGGACGGCGATGCGCAGGACCGCCGCGTTGACCAGGTTGGACAGGGCGAAGTCGACCAAGCGGTAGAGCCCGCCGAACGGGACCGCCGGCTTGGCCCGGTCGGCGGTGAGCGGGGCGAGCCGTTTGCCCTCGCCGCCGGCGAGGACGAGCCCCATCACCCTGGTGTCGGCCATGGCGTTCCCTCCGCTTCCTGGAGGTGTCGCGGAATGTGGTCCGCGTCACCGCGAGGGCAGCTTAGGGCCGACGCGGCTGAAGCTCTGGACGCGGTCGGCGGCGGCGGTGGATCGTTTGCGGACCGAGCGGTCTCGGGCGAACCGGTTCCCACCCAGCTCCCGGGGGAGGTGACCCATGGCGACCAGCGGCGGCGCGGACGGGAGTGCCGGGGTGGTTGATCCGCCGCGGACACCCGGGTGGCTGCGGACGCACGTGTGGAACGCACCGGGGATCCTGTTCCTGGTCGTGATCGCCCTGGCCGTCGTGGTGTACGTGGTGTTCCGCGTCCACCCCGACTGGCAGGTCGCGGCAGCCTCGGGCTTCCTCGTCCTCTTCCCGACCCTCCTGCCGGGTTTCCTCTACCTGCGCTTCCTCCGCTACCGGGTCGAGCCGCTGTGCGCGGAGTACGTCTACAACCTGCACCGGCTCGGCGTGGACGAGCCGCAGTACCTGCCCGAGCCGCTGCGGGCGTCGGGGGCCTGGAAGACGTGGAACGACAGCGGCGGGCCGGCATTCAGCGGCTGCCCGAGCGTCTACGAGACGAAGTTCGCGAGCCAGTACGGCCGGTGGCCGGGCTCCGGGGGCGACGAGACCAGGGACAGCCTCAGCCGCCTGATGTCGGTCTACCTCTGCCTCGTCGCACTGGCCGTCGGCTGGGCGTTCGTCATCTGGACGGCGCCGTCGGCCGAGGAGCTGCCGCGGCTGGTCGCCGCCCTGCGTTTCGGCTTTCTCGGCGCCTACTTCTTCCTGCTGTCGCTGCTGATCCGGCGCTACTTCCAGAACGACCTGCGCCCTGCGGCGTACCTGGCGGGCGTCATCCGTGTGATCACGGTGCTCATCCTCGTGGTCGGTGTCGACCAGGTCTTCGCCATGCAGGGCGTCCCGGCGGAGGGCCCGTATCCGCCCGAGAACGCGGTCGCCTTCGTCATCGGCGTGTTCCCAACAGTGGGGCTGCAGCTGCTGCGCCGCACGGTCGGCAAGATCACCGGCCGGTTCCGCGGAGGCCTGGAGCCGCCGTTCTCGCTGTCGCAGCTCGACGGGATGGACATCTGGAGCGAGTCCCGGCTGCTCGAGGCAGGAATCGAGGACGTCGAGCACCTGGCGACGGCGAATCTCGTCGACGTGGTCCTTGACGCCCGGATCCCCACCGAGCGGATCGTCGACTGGGTCGACCAGGCGCTCCTGCTGCTGAGAACGGGGTTGCCGCGCATCGACAACCTGCGGGAGCCGACCACCTACGCACAACTGCGCGCGCTCAGTGTCCGCTCCAGCAGCGACCTGGTGGAGCTGCACCGAGCGCTGGAGCTGGACCTCGGGCACAACCCCCGGTGGCCGCGGGACGGCGTGGTGTCCTCGGCCCAGGCGTCGACGCCGAACGCCGCACGCTGGCCGAGCCTGGCCTGCGTGGGAACCATCCCGCTGCTCACGCGCATCGCACTGGCCGCGACCACGCTGCAGCACGAGCCGAACCTGACGCTGGTGCAGAACTGGCACCACGGCGCTCCGAAGGGGCGGCCGGGGCCGATCGACCAGCCGGTTCCGGCGGGCGGGGGACCGTGTCCGCCGGGGCAGCCGGCACATGCCGCGGCCGAAGGCATGCAGCCGCTCACCGCCTCGGCGCAGCATCCGGGCGGCTGACCGGGGGGCGCGCCCGGCAGGATTCGAACCTGCGGCCGTCGGATTAGAAGTCCGGTGCTCTATCCGCTGAGCTACGGGCGCTGAGGCCCTGATCATCGCACCTCGCTCAGGGCCGGCAGGGATCCCCGGCCGTTGACCCGCAGCGATGGCCGCACGACGATGCGCCGAACAGCCGCAGCACGGCGGGGAGGCCGGTCGTGGAGCAGGTGCAGACGCCGCCGAGCCCGTGGGCGGGCGGCGACCGCTACGAGTCCTACGTCGGCCGGTGGAGCCGGCTGGTGGCCCGTCGGTTCGTCACCGGGCTCGCCGGCCCGCCGGGGCGCCGCTGGCTCGACGTCGGCTGCGGCACCGGAGCGCTGGCCGGCGCGGTCCTGGCCTACGCCGCGCCCGCGGCCGTGGTGGGCGTGGATCCCTCGCCCGACTTCGTCGCGCACGCCGCGGCGCACGTGACCGATCCGCGCGCCGCCTTCCGGGAGGGCAGCGCGCAGGCGCTGCCGCTCGACGACGCCTCCGTCGACGTGGTGGTCTCCGGGCTGGTGCTCAACTTCGTGCCCGACCCGGCGGCCGCGCTGGCCGAGATGTCCCGCGTGGTCACGGCCGGGGGGACGGTGGCGGCCTACGTCTGGGACTACGCCGGCGGGATGCAGCTCATGCGGTACTTCTGGGACGCCGCCACCGAGCGGGACCCGGCGACGGCCGCCCTGGACGAGGGCCGCCGCTTCCCGCTGTGCCGCCCCGGCCCGCTGCGGGACCTGTTCACCAGCGCCGGGCTCGACGACGTCGTGACCGACGAGATCGTCGTCCCCACGGTGTTCGCCGACTTCGACGACTACTGGACGCCGTTCCTCGGCGGCACCGGGCCGGCACCGGCCCATGCGATGTCCCTGAGCGAGACCGACCGCGCCGCCCTGCGGGAGATCCTCCGCGCTCGCGTGCCCATCGAGGACGACGGCTCGATCCGGCTCAGCGCGCGGGCGTGGACGGTTCGCGGTCGCTCGGGTTCCTCGCACGGCACGACCTGACCAGGCCGGGACGACGGCCCGTCGGCCACCGTCCACAGGCGACAGTCCCGTCCACAGATCCCCCCTGCGCCTCCTGCGGTCGGTCCCGGCCGCCCAGGGTGCTGCGTAACCCGGCACCGCGCCGGCCGCGCCCCCGAGGCGCCGCGAGGAACGAGGAACGCCATGTCCAAGGAAACCGTCATCACCGTCGTCGGCAACGTCGTCAATCCGCCGCAGCGCAACCGGACGCCGAACGGCGCCGTCACCAACTTCCGCGTCGCGTCGACGTCCCGCCGTTACGACAAGGACGCGCAGGGCTGGGTCGACAACAAGACCCTGTTCCTCGACGTCGAGTGCTGGGGCGAGCTCGGCGGCAACGTCTCCCAGACGATCAGCAAGGGTGACCCGGTCATCGTGTCCGGGTCGCTGTTCACCGACGAGTGGGACACCGACCAGGGCCGGCGCAGCAAGGTGAAGCTCCGGGCGGAGGTCGTCGGCCCCGACCTCACCCGGGGCACCGCCGACTTCAAGCGGGCGCTGCGGGCCCCGGCGACCCCGGCCGACCAGAGCCCGCCGCCGGCCGACGACGAGTTCGACCCCACAGGGGAGCTCCTCGCCGGCCGGGACTACGAAGCCGACCCCGAGACGTTGGACGAGATGAACTCCGACACCAGGGTCCTGGAACCGGCTCTCCGCTAGCCGCCGGGAACTGGGAGGATCGGAGTCGAGGACGCAGAGGGGCCGGGCCGGCGAACGGCGGGCCCGCCCCCGTTCGCGAGACAAACGGAAGGCTCCGAGGCCCAGTGGCTCAGTACATCTACTCGATGGTCCGTGCGCGCAAGGCGCACGGCGACAAGGTGATCCTGGACGACGTCACCCTGGCGTTCCTGCCCGGCGCCAAGATCGGCGTCGTCGGCCCGAACGGCGCCGGCAAGTCCACGGTCCTGCGCATCATGGCCGGCCTGGAGACCGCCTCGAACGGCGACACCGTGCTGGCGCCCGGCGCGACGGTCGGGATGCTGCAGCAGGAGCCGCCGCTCAACGAGGCGCTCGACGTGCGCGGCAACGTCGAGGAGGCGGTCAAGCCGATCCGCGACGCGCTGACCCGCTTCGAGGAGGTCAGCGCGGCGATGGGGGAGCCCGACGCCGACTTCGACGCGCTGCTCGCCGAACAGGGCGAGCTCATGGAGTTCATCGAGAACCACGACGGCTGGGAGCTCGACGCCCGCATCGAGCAGGCCATGGACGCGCTGCGCTGTCCGCCGGGCGACGCCGACGTCACCGTGCTCTCCGGCGGTGAGCGCCGCCGCGTGGCGCTGTGCAAGCTGCTGCTCGAGGCCCCGGACCTGCTGCTGCTCGACGAGCCCACCAACCACCTCGACGCCGAGAGCGTGGCCTGGCTCGAGCAGCACCTGGAGAAGTACGCCGGCACCGTCGTGGCCGTCACCCACGACCGGTACTTCCTGGACAACGTCGCCCAGTGGATCCTCGAGCTCGACCGCGGTCGCGCCTACCCCTACGAGGGCAACTACTCCACCTACCTGGAGACCAAGGCCGCCCGCCTCAAGGTCGAGGGCGCCAAGGACGCCAAGCGGCAGAAGCGGCTCAAGGAGGAGCTCGAGTGGGTCCGCTCGGGCGCCAAGGCCCGGCAGGCCAAGAGCAAGGCGCGGCTGGCCCGGTACGAGGAAATGGCCGCCGAGGCCGACAAGTTCCGCAAGCTGGACTTCGAGGAGATCCAGATCCCGCCGGGTCCGCGGCTGGGCAACGTGGTCATCGAGAGCCAGGACCTGACCAAGGGCTTCGGTGACCGGCTGCTGATCGACGACCTGTCCTTCACGCTGCCGCGCAACGGCATCGTCGGCGTCGTCGGCCCGAACGGCGCCGGCAAGACCACGCTGTTCAAGATGCTGGTCGGCGAGGAGAAGCCGGACGACGGCGACATCAAGGTCGGCGAGACGGTCAAGATCTCCTACGTCGAGCAGAACCGCAGCGGCATCGACCCGAAGAAGACGCTGTGGGAGGTCGTGTCCGACGGCCTGGACCACATCAAGGTCGGCAACGTCGAGATGCCGTCGCGGGCCTACGTCGCCGCCTTCGGCTTCAAGGGCCCGGACCAGCAGAAGCCGGCCGGGGTGCTGTCCGGTGGCGAGCGGAACCGGCTCAACCTCGCCTTGACCCTCAAGCAGGGCGGCAACCTGCTGCTGCTCGACGAGCCGACCAACGACCTCGACGTCGAGACGCTGACCAGCCTGGAGAGCGCGCTGCTCGAGTTCCCCGGCTGCGCCGTGGTGGTGAGCCACGACCGGTGGTTCCTGGACCGCGTCGCGACGCACATCCTCGCCTACGAGGGTGAGTCGAAGTGGTTCTGGTTCGAGGGCAACTTCGCCGACTACGAGAAGAACAAGGTGGAGCGGCTCGGCCCCGACGCCGCCCGGCCGCACCGCGCCACCTACCGCAAGCTCACCCGCGACTGACGGCCCCCTCCCGAGGCTCGGCCCGAGCGTGCGAGGGCTGAGGAGGAGGGGATCCTTCCCCTCGCCACCCGGCCGGCCGGAGCAATTGCTCCGGCCGGCCGTCGGCGTCTGCGGCGGGGGTCGCAGCCGCCGCCCCGGCCGCCGCGTCGCGCGCCGGATGCGGCAAGGTGTCGCACCGTGCGGTACACGGTGCAGGTCCCGATGCGCTGGTCGGACATGGACGCCTACGGGCACGTCAACAACGTCGTCTTCCTGCAGTACTTCGAGATGGCCCGCGTGGACCTCTTCTTCGAGCGGGCGTCGCTGGAGGAGCGGACCGGCCTGCGCCGCGGCACCGTCGTCGCCGCCCACGACATCCAGTACAAGCGCCCGGTCGTCTACTCGCCGCGGCCGCTGGACGTGCAGATCTGGGTGTCCGGCATCCGCGCCGCCGCGTTCACCTGCCACTACGAGGCCTTCGACCACGACCGCCTCGCCGTCACCGGCAGCACGCTGCTGGTGCCGTTCGACTTCTCGATCAACCGTCCCCGGCGGCTGACCACCGACGAGAAGGAGTTCCTGGCCCGCTGGAGCGACGAGCCGGCGCCGGCCTGACTCTCAGACGATCCGTGGCACCGGCCGGTCTGCGCCGGTCGGCGCGCCCCGCCGCGCGGCCTCCTCGTCCGTCACCGGCCGGACGACGTCCCCCTCGCGGATCGGCCCGCCGGCGAACACCGCCGCGTTGATCCCCCCGCGGTGCACCATCGCCTTGATCAGCTTCAGCCCGGTGAGGCGCTCCAGGTGCGTGCACGGCGGGCAGCGCTTCATGCCGAACAGCAGGGTGTCGCCCACGGCGAACCACCCGCCGACCAGCGTGGGCAGGTCCAGCCCCGTCGTCACCAGGTTCCGCCGCGTGTCGCCGGGGGAGAGCTCCGCGCCGACCTCGCGGGCGAGCGCCGCGACGTCGCCGGCGTCGATCAGCGTCAGCTGCTTCTCCAGGTCCGGGTACTGCGCCCACGTGCCGCCGCCGAGGGCGTAGCGGTCGCCCTCCAGCCCCCGCCCGGCGACCAGCCGCGCCGACGGGACCCGCCGCATCGGCGCCGCCGCCGACGGGGTCAGCCAGATCTCGGTGAGCGAACCGGTGGTCACGAGGCCTCCAGAGCCGAGCGGCGGCGAGGGACGTCGTCGGCCCCGCGGGCGTCGAGCGCCTCGCTGACCGTGTGCGCCAGCTGCAGCACCTGCACCAGCAGCGGCACGACCGTCGTCCGCAGGCCGCGCAGCCCGCGGGCCGATCCGCCGCGGGCGGCCTGGGCCTCGCGGATCCGGTCGGCCCGCTCGGCCACCAGCGGGATGAACCGCAGCGCCATCGCCAGCACCAGACCGATCCGCGCCGGCCGCACCCCGACGAGGCGCAGCGGCGCGCAGACCCGCTCGACCACGCGCACCATCGCCGTCACCCGCGTCGTCGCGGTCACCACCGCCGCGGCCAGCACCAGCGCGAGCAGCCGCAGCACGGTCACGGCGCCGGTCGGCAGGTCGGTCACCAGCGCGTGCACGGCGAACAGCGCCACCAGCCAGACCGCGATCGCCCGCGCCTGCCGCGCCAGCAGCCCGACCGGCAGCCGGGCCAGCAGCAGTCCCACCGCCAGCACGCCGGCCAGGGCGGCCGCCGCGACCGGCAGCGTGGGGACGGCGAACAGCAGCACCCCCAGCGCGGCCAGCGCGAGCAGCTTGCACCCGGCCGGCGTCCGGTGCACCGGACTGGCCCGCGGGACGTAGAGGGCGAGGGTCACCGGTCGGCCATCAGCTTCCGGTAGGCGCGCACCGACTGCTCGGCCGGCCCGTCCTCGACCACCCGCCCGCCGTCGACGACCAGCACCCGGTCGAAGCCGTCGAGCAGGTCCAGGTCGTGCGTCACCACGACCACCGACTGCGGCAGCTCGCCGATCACCCGGGCGACCCGGCGCGCATTGACCAGGTCCAGCAGCGTCGTCGGCTCGTCGAACACGATCCGGGCGGGCCGCATCACCAGCACCCCGGCGATGGCCAGCAGCTGCTTCTGCCCGCCGGAGAGCAGGTGCGCCGGGTGGTCGGCGTGCCCGGCCAGGTCGTAGCGCTCCAGCACCTCGGCCACCCGCTCGGCGCGCTCGGCCGGCGGCACCCCCTGGTTCTCCAGGCCGTAGGCGACGTCCTCGGCGACCGTCGGGTGCACGATCTGCGCGTCCGGGTCCTGGAACACGAAGCCGACCCGCCGCCGCACCTGCCGCACCGAGGAACGGGTGTCCAGGCCGTCGACCAGCACCCGGCCGGAGGTGGGGACGACGAGCCCGTTGAGCAGCCGCGCGAAGGTGCTCTTGCCGGAGCCGTTGGCCCCGATCACCCCGATCCGGTGCTCGGTCAGGTGCAGGTCGAGCCCGTCGAGGACCGTCCGCTCGCCGTAGGCGTGCCCCACGCCGAGCAGCTCGATCCCCCGGGTGGGATCCGCGGCGTCGGCCGGCGCCGCCTCCCGGCGTCGCCTCACCGGGTGGCGACCGCCCGCTGCGGTCGCTCGATCACCGGGTAGCTGCGGCGCACGCCGACGGCGATCGCCGCGGCCAGCACCGCTTTGACCAGGTCACCCGGGATGAACACGGCCGCGCCGAACCACAGCGCGTCGTCCCACGGCAGGGCCGAGACGACCTTCAGCACGGGGACGCCGATCGCGTAGATCACCACGATCCCGCCGACGACGTTGGCCACCGTGCCCCAGGCGAGGTTGTAGCGCGCCCAGAACCGCTCGGTGAGCAGGCCGACGACGAAGGCGGCGATCGGCCAGCTGATCAGGTAGCCCGCGGTCGGACCGGCGAAGACGGCCAGCCCGCCGGCGCCGCTGGCGAGGACCGGCAGCCCGATCGCGACCAGCACGAGGAAGAGCAGCAGCGCCAGGAAGCCCCGGCGGGCGCCCAGGATCGATCCGGCCAGCATCACGCCGAGGGTCTGCGCGGTGATCGGCACCGGCCCGATGGCGACCGCCGGCACGAGGCCGAGCACCGCGGTGAGGGCGGCGAACAGCGCGATGTAGGCCAGGTCCCGTGTCTTCACGTCGGACTCCTCCCGGGAGTGCGGGCAGCGGTGCCCGTCGTCCGGCCGGAAGGTACCGGAGACCGCGCCGGCGGCCGACGCCCCGCTTGCGGAACTCAGGCGTGCAGCCACACCGCCGCGTCGTCCGGCAGCGCCCCGCCGGCGACGTCCGCGCTGGCCAGCAGCACGCGCCCCTCCGGCAGCGGCACCGGCGCCCCCGAGAGGTTGAGCAGGCACACCAGCCCCCCGGGACGGCGGAACGCGACGCAACCGTCGGGTGCCGGTACCCACTGCAGCCCCTCGCCCGCGAACAGCGGGGACGACGACCGCAGCGCCAGTGCACGCCGGTACAGCGACAGCATCGAACCGGGATCGGCCTGCTGGGCCTCGACCGTCAGCGCGCCCCAGCCCGCGGGCATCGGCAGCCAGGTGGCGCCCGCCGTCGAGAAGCCGTACGGCGGCTCCGAGCCCGACCACGGCAGCGGGATCCGGCAGGCGTCGCGGCCGCGGACCGTGTGCCCCGAGCGCTCCCACACCGGGTCCTGCAGCACCTCGTCGGGGAGGTCCACGTCGGGCATCCCGAGCTCGTCGCCGTTGTAGACGTAGGCAGCCCCGGGCAGGGCCAGCTGCAGCAGCGCGGCCGCCCGCGCCCGCGCCGTCCCGACCTCGCCGCCGCCGTAGCGGGTGACGTGCCGGGGCCGGTCGTGGTTGGACAGCACCCAGCAGGCCGGAGCCGGCGTGCCGGCGACGGTGGCCAGCGAGTGCTCCACCGCCGAGCGCAGCTCGGCCGGGGTCCAGTCGGCCATGAGCAGCCGGAAGTTGAACGCCAGCTGCAGCTCGTCGGCGCGCAGGTAGCGGGCCAGCCGCTCGTCGTCGTGCACCCACACCTCGCCGACGGCCATCGCGCCCGGGTACTCGTCGAGCACCCGCCGGATCCGCCGGTGCACGTCGTGCACGCCCTCCTGGTCGAAGCGCAGGTCGCCGGGCCCGTGGTCGTCGAGCAGGCCGGTGTCCTCGGCCGGCACCATGTCGGGCAGGCCGGCCGGCTTGGCCATCCCGTGCCCGACGTCGATCCGGAAGCCGTCGACGCCCCGGTCCAGCCAGAACCGCATCGTCGTCTCGAGGTCGGCCAGCACCTCGGGATTGGTGAAGTCCAGGTCCGGCTGCTCGGGGGCGAACAGGTGCAGGTACCACTGCCCGTCGGGCACGCGGGTCCACGCCGGCCCGCCGAAGACCGACGGCCAGTTGTTCGGCGGCTCGGCGCCGCGCCCGTCCCGGAAGAGGTACCGCGCGCGGGCGGCCGAGCCGGGCGGCGAGGCGAGCGCCTCGGCGAACCACGCGTGCCGGTCGGAGCTGTGGTTGGGCACCAGGTCGACGGTCACCCGCAGCCCCAGCCGGTGGGCGTCGGCGAGCATCGCGTCGAACCCGGCGAGGTCCCCGAAGGCCGGCTCCACGTCGCGCGGATCGGCGACGTCGTAGCCGTGGTCGGCCATCGGGGACGGGTAGAAGGGCGTGATCCACAGGGCGTCGACGCCGAGGCCGGCCAGGTAGGGCAGCCGCGAGCGGATGCCGGCGAGGTCGCCGACCCCGTCGCCGTTCCCGTCGGCGAAGCTGCGGATGTAGACCTGGTAGAAGACGGCGTCCCGCCACCAGTCGGGGGCGGCGAGGTCCTTCATCAGGCGAGGGAGAGGGTGCCGGGCGCGTCGTCCGGCCAGCGGTTCTGCATGCTGCGGGCCGCCATCTCGAGGTAGCCCCAGAGCGTCGCGTCCTGCTCCGGGGTGAGCTCCAGGGAGTCGACGGCGTCGCGCATGTGCGACAGCCACGCGTCGCGCTCGGCCGGGCCGATCGCGAAGGGCGCGTGCCGCATCCGCAGCCGCGGGTGGCCGCGCTCCTGCGAGTAGGTCGTGGGCCCGCCCCAGTACTGCTCGAGGAAGCCGCGCAGCCGCGTCTCGGCGCCGTCCCAGTCGTCCTGCGGGTAGAGCGGCGCGAGCACCGGGTCCCGGCGCACCCCGGCGTAGAACCGCGCGACCAGACGGACGAAGGTCGGGTGCCCGCCGACCTCGTCGTAGAAGGTCCGGGCCGAGGGCAGCGTGCGGCTCGACTCGCTCATGACACCGATGGTCCCGCGGCGGGCTGCTCCCCGGCCACGTGACCCTGCGTACGCACGAAGGCGAGCAGCGGCAGCACCACCGCGGCCAGGCCGAGCGCCCCGCAGAGCACGACCACCCCGCTGGGCGCCAGCCCCTCCGCGGCCAGGCCCGCGCCCAGCGCCCCGAGCCCCTGGACGCCGTAGAGCCCGCTGACCGCGACGCCGAACGCCCGGCCGCGGTAGGCCGACGGCACCGCCTGCACGAACGTGACGTTGAGCGGGATCAACCACGCCGAGCCCAGGCCCGAGACGAACAGCAGCGCGACGACGACGACGAAGCTGAGGGTGCCCGGGCCGGCGAAGGAGGCCACCAGCCCGGCCAGCAGGATCGGCGCCAGCGACAGCCCGACCAGCGCCGGCACCAGCCGCTCCCGGCGCTGCGGCGCGACCAGCCGGGCCAGCACCAGCCCGCCGATCGTGACGCCGGCAGGGTTGGCCGCCAGCAGGATGCCGACCGCGGTCGCGCCCTCGCCCAGCTCGTCGACCAGCGGCGCGGCGATGCCCTCGGGGGCGTAGGTGAACACGGTGCCGATCCAGAGCACGGCGATGATCGCCAGCAGGCGCGGCGATCGGCGGATGAAGGCCAGACCCTCCACCGCGTCCCGCAGGAACGACTTCGGCTCACCCTCGGCGGCCGGGGCGGGCCGCCGGGTCAGCCCCGCGTACAGCCAGATAGCGGAGACGGCGAACGTCACCGCGTCGAGCAGCAGCGCGGCCGACGGGTTCAGCGCCGTCACCAGCGCCCCGGCGAGCACGAAGCCGACGACCTGCGCCACCTGCAGCCCGACGTTGGTCAGCGAGTTCGCGACGGCGTACCGGTCGCCCTCCAGGACGTCGGCCACCAGCGCCGACCGGGCGGACTCGAACGGCGGGGCGCAGAGGGCCAGCAGGAACATCAGCGCCAGCAGGACCGGCAGCGGCGTCCCCGGGATGGCCATGCCGGCGACCAGCAGCGCGCGGCCGGCGTCGGTGGCGACGAGCACCCGGTGGCGCGGCAGCCGGTCGGCCAGCGTGGCCAGCAGGGGCCCGCCCAGGAGCCACGGGAGGTAGCTGATCGCGAACGTGATCGCCGACAGCAGCGGCGAGGACGTCCGCTGGTAGACCAGGACGGTCAGCGCCACCCGGGCCAGCTCGTCGCCGGCGGTGGAGAGCAGGAAGGTCCCGAACAGCGGCCGGAACTCGCGGACGGCGAAGACCTCGCGGAAGGTCGCCGGGCGCTCGGCGTGTTCGTCGGCTGTCATGGCCCCCTCCGGGGCGGGGGCGCTCACCGAGCGCCCGCCCCGCTCGTGGCGGCGCCGGCCAGCACCGGGCCGGGTGCCTTGAAGCCCTCGGCCGCGAACCGCTCGCCCAGCCGCTGCCGCAGCTCGCGGCCGACCCGCCACTGGTCGTCGTTGGTCGTGCGCACCTGCAGCCGCATGGTCACCCCCGCGGCGGTGATCGACTCGACGCCGAGCGACTCCGGCGCGGCGAGCAGCACCGTCGCCCACTCCTTCTCGGCGTACATCTCGTCGCCGACCTCCTGCATCACCGTGCGGCAGCGCTCGAGGTCGGTGTCGTGGGAGACCGGCATGTCGATGACGACCTGCGCGAAGCCCTGGCTCTTGTTGCCGACCCGCAACACCTCGCCGTTGCGCACGTACCAGACCACGCCGTGCGCGTCGCGAACCCGCGTGATCCGCAGGCCCACGGCCTCGACCGTGCCGCTGGCCTCTCCGAGGTCCACCACGTCACCGACGCCGTACTGGTCCTCGAGGATGATCCCGATCCCGGCGATGAAGTCCTTGACCAGGTTCTGCGCGCCGAAGCCCAGCGCCACGCCGATCACGCCCGCACTGGCGATGATCGGCGCCAGGTTCACGCCCAGCTCGCCCAGCACCAGCACGACGGCGATCCCGAGGACGACGAACGAGGCGAAGCTGCGCAGCACCGAGCCGATCGCCTCGGCGCGCTGGGTCCGCCGGGCCGCGATCTGCTCGACGCCGTCCCGGTCGGCCTGCCGGCCCCGCCGGCGCCACGGCCGCAGGACGCTCGGCACCGCGCCGGTGGCCGTGCGGTCGGTGAGCCGGCGGATGCCCCGGTTGATCATCAGCCGCACCAGGGCGGCCAGCACGACGACCAGCGCGATCTTCAGCGGCTTCGTGACGAGCGTGTCCGCGTGCGCGGTCCACCACTCCTGGGTGAACAGGCCGGGCACCGCCGACACGAGCTCGTCGGCGGTCTTGATCACGGACAGTGAGGTGCTCATCACCGTCGATACTCCCAAATGCGGGGCCGTCTGTCAGGGGTCTGTGAGCGTGTGTGACCCGAGTCCCGTCGCGGCGGCCAGGAACGCGAGCTGGTCGGCGGCGAGGTCGACGGTGCGGCTGACGGCACGCGCGCCGTGCCCGACCGAGGTCTCCCGGCGCAGCACGATCGGTGCGTCCCCGCTGGTGGCGTGCTGCAGGGCGGCGGCCAGCTTGCGCGCGTGCAGCGGATCGACGCGGGTGTCGGACTCGAAGGTCGTGAACAGCACCGCCGGGTACGCGGTGCCCTCCCGGACGGCGTGGTACGGCGAGTACCCGAGCAGCCAGCCGAGCTCCGCGGGGTCCTCGGCGGTGCCGTACTCGTCGTTCCAGGTCCGCCCGAGGCCGAAGCGCTCGTACCGGACCATGTCGAGCAGAGGCGCGCTGCAGACCACCGCGGCGGCGAGATCGGGCCGCTGGGTCAGCGTCGCGCCGACCAGCAGCCCGCCGTTCGAGCCCCCCATGACGGCCAGCTGGCCGTGCGTCGTCCAGCCCTGCGCCACCAGGTGCTCCCCGGCGGCGGCGAAGTCGTCGAACACGTTCTGCTTGCGCTCGCGCATGCCGGCGCGGTGCCACTCCTCGCCGTGCTCGGAGCCGCCGCGCAGGTTGGCCACCGCCCACACGCCGCCCGCCTCGACCCAGGCCAGCGCCTGCGCCGAGTAGGCCGGGGTCAGCGAGACGTTGAAGCCGCCGTAGCCGTAGAGGACGGTGGGCCGTGGCGTGTCGGCGGTGCCGTTGCCGGAGAGGACGAACAGGTGGACCGGCGTGCCGTCCTTCGACGTCGCGTGCGTCTCGACGACGGTCACGCCCGGGACGTCGCCGGCGACGGCGGCCTGCTCCCACGGGTCGAGGTCGGTGCCGGCGCTGTCCCAGCGGTAGACCGACGGCGGGGTGGCGTAGTCGGTGTAGCCCACCCACGCCGACGTGCCGCCCTCCGGCGGCGCCGAGACGCCGGCGATGCTGCCGACGCCGGGCGGGAACACCTCGGCCAGCCGCCCCGACCCGTCCGCGGCCCAGACCGAGAGCCGGTCGGTCGCGTCGACGGAGTGGACGGCGAGCACCCGCAGGTCGCCGTCCGGCCCGTCGACGAGCGCGGCGTCGGAGAGGACGGCGTCGTCGGCCTGCGGGACGACGTCCCGCCAGGCGGCCGGTGCCCAGGTCGCGGGGTCGGCCGGGTCGGCGACCGCGAGCCGCCAGCGCGGGGCGTCGCGGTCGCTCATCAGCCACAGCCGGCCGTCGCGGGCCACCCACGCGGTGGTCTGGGCGTCGACGCCGACCTGCAGGTCGCGCAGCGTGCCGTCCGCGGCGAGGTCGGCCAGCCAGACGTCGTCGCGCGGGGCGGTGCCGATCGAGGCGGAGACGACCAGCCACCGGCCGTCCGCGCTGGTGCGGACGCCGAAGTAGGTCGACGGGTCGCTGCCCTCGCCGTGCACCAGGGCGTCGTCCTCGGGCTCGCCGCCGACCCGGTGGCGCCACACCCGCCGGTGGAACTGCTCCTCGCCGGCCGGCACCTGGTCCGGGGCGAGCCGGCGCACGTAGAACAGCTCCTCGCCCCCGGGCAGCCAGGCGACGGGGGAGTAGCGGCAGCGGTCGATCGGCCCGTCGACGACCTTGCCGCTGGCGACGTCGAGGACGTAGAGCTGCGACTCCTCGTCGCCGCCGACGGAGACCTGGTAGGCCAGCCGGTCGCCCTCCCAGGACGGCGACCACGCGTCGAGGGTCGTCGTGCCGGCGGGGTCCAGCGCCATGGGGTCGACCAGCACCCGCTCGCTGCCGTCGGGCTCGCGCACCCGCAGGACGGCGTGCTCCTGCCCGGGGTCGCGGCGGGTGGAGAACGCCCGGCCGGCCCGCCACACCGGGACGCCGACGGCGCCGGCGTGCACCAGCTGGGCCAGTCGCTCGGCGAACCGGGCGCGCAGCGGCAGGGCGGCGAGGTGCGCGGCGGCGATTTCGTCCTGCGCCTGCGCCCACGCCCGGGTGCGGGGGTCCTCGGCGTCCTCGAGCCAGCGGTACGGGTCGGCGATCCGGCGTCCGTGCAGTTCCTCGACGAGGTCGAGCCTCGGGGCATCGGGGTAGCGCATCGGCGCCACGGTAACCGACCGGATGGGGGCTTCCCGGCCGACGCGGCGAGAAGGCGCGCGACCCCGCGGGCGAAACAGGCCCTGTGCAGGTCAGAATGGAGCTGCCCGCGGGTCCTGGAGCACCCGGCGGTCCGGGGCGTCCGGAGGTGCCCCGTGCCGCGACCAGCGCCCGGGTCGTCGACGGTGGGCCACCCAGGCCCGCGCCGCGACCCCCATCACCGACCGCTCGCGCCTGCCCCGGCACGTTGCACGACCGCCGCCACGCTGCTGCTCAACGCCACGTACGAGCCGCTGTGCGTCGTCTCCAGCCGGCGGGCGATCGTGCTCGTCCTGGCCGAGAAGGCCGAGGCGGTCGATTGCGCGGCGGAGGTGATCCACGCCGAGACCATCAGCCTGCAGGTCCCGGTCGTGGTCCGCCTGACCCGCTACGTCCGCGTGCCGTACCCGGCGCAGGTGCCGCTGTCGCGCCGCGCCGTCTTCACTCGCGACGGGCAGACCTGCGTGTACTGCGGCGGCTCGGCCACCAGCATCGACCACGTCGTCCCCCGGAGCCGCGGGGGCACGCACACCTGGGACAACGTCGTCGCCGCCTGCCGCCGGTGCAACCACACCAAGGCCGACCGGTCGCTGGCCGAGCTGGGCTGGAAGCTGCCGCACCCGCCGCGGACGCCGAGCGGGGCGGCCTGGCGGCTGCTCGGTTCCCGCACGGTCGACCCGCGGTGGCGGGAGTGGCTGGGCGTGCCCGAGAGCGTGAGCGCGTGACGTCTCCCGCGACCGCGCGCCGGCTGTGGGCGCTCGGGGAGCCCTACCACGCGCTGACCTACTTCACCGCCGAGTCCCGCTCCGCCGCCGAGGCCGCCGGGCTGACCGGCTTCTGGAACGGCTACTTCGCCTTCCGCGCCGCGCCGCTCGGCGCCGTGGGCCCGGCCGTGGTCACCGCCACCTTCTACAACTTCGCGCCGGGGTTCGTGGCACGCCGGGTCCCGGCCGTGTGGGACGCGGTGACGCCGGTCGCCGCGCTCGCCGCCCGGCTCGCCGGCGTGGACGCCGCGGTCCGGCGGGTCCTGGGGGAGGAGTGGCTGGCCTCGGCGGAGGCGGCGGAGACCGCCGAGCTGGTCCGGCGCGCCGCCGAGGCGGTCGAGCAGCCCGGCCGGCCGCTGGCGGCGGCCAACGCCGCGCTGCCCGGGCCGGACCGGCCGCACCTGGTCCTGTGGCAGGGCCTGACCACGCTCCGGGAGCACCGCGGCGACGGGCACAACGCCGCGCTGCTCGAGCGGGAGGTCGACGGGACGGCGGCGCACGTCCTCGCCGCCGCGGCGGGCCGCGCCGACCGCGGCTGGCTGATGAAGGCCCGGGGGTGGGACGACGCCGCGTGGGATGCCGCGGCCGCGCGCCTGACCGACCGCGGCTGGCTGGACGGCGCGGACCTCAGCGCCGAGGGCACCGCGATGGTCGCGGCGATCGAGGCCGACACCGACCGGCTGGCGCTCGGGCCGTGGCGGGCGCTCGGCGACACCCGCTGCGACCGCCTCGCCGCGCTGCTGGCGCCGCTCCGGCGGGCGATCGTGGCCGGGGGCGCGTGGGAGCCGGGCAACCCGATCGGCGTCCCGGACCCGGACTGATCCCCGCGGCCTGAGGGTCGGGTCCTTCAGGTGTGACGGGTGTGACGGCGGGTGGGCGCGACTCGATCACGTCGGCGTGTTCCTGCGCTGCCCGCCGGAACGGCACCCCTACGTTCCGCTTCCACCGGTGCGGGCGGCCGCGCCACGGGGAAAGGGTGTCGTGCCGATGTCCGCTGTCCGGTCCTTGCCTGCACAGGCCGGGATGCTGGTCCTGGCGGGGTTTCTCGCCAGCCTCGTGGGGGCGCCCTCCGCCGCCGCGGCCCCGGAGCTGACCATCCCGCTGGACCCGCCCGAGCTCATGGTCTACCTGGCTCCGGTGGAGAACGAGGGCGCGTTCGACCCGGCTGACCCGGACAGCGCCGTCGAGTGGGACGAGGTCGCTGTGGAGTGGGGCGGGTCGGCGGTCGTCCAGGTGCCGGCCGAGGTCGACGCCTCGGCCATGGAGGTCGTCCTGGACCTGGCCCCGTCGCTCGACGCCGACCCCACGCGGACGTACTCGAGCACCTCCGCGGCGCCGGACGACCTGGCCGTGACCCCCCTGGGCGGCGGCCAGTACAGCGTCGCCCTGCCGGCCGACGACCTGGCCAACGGCCCGTTCGGCTACCTGACGTTCGGCGGACTCGCTCCGGTGGCCGGTGGGAACGTCGAGATCCTGCCGCTCACCTACACGCTCGAGTTCACCGGGACCGGCGTCTCCGTGCGGTCGCTGACCACCCAGCTGGTGGCGATGGGCGCCGCCTCGTGCCCCATGTCCTCCGGCGAGCGGTGCCCGGCTTACCCGGTGACGGCCGGCTCCTCCTTCGCGCTGACGGTTCCGGCCGGCTCGCCGCTGCGGGCGTTGGGACTCGGCTCCCTCACCTCCCTGCAGGCGGTCCTGATGCCGGTCGACGGCGACGGCATTCCCACCGACGAGGAGCCGATCGACCTCACCGCGGCCGCGGCCCAGGCGGCGGCGACGCCGCACGGGGACGGGGTACCGCAGGTCCTCGGGGGGCTCGCCGGGGCCGCCGCCGGCCCGGGGAGCGAGGGCGCGGTGCCCACCGTGGCCGCCGCCGTCACGGCCACCGGTCCGTACAACGCCCTGGTCGCTCTGCCGGCCGACCTCCGGCCCGGGCAGTACAGCCTCTCCCTGCTGGAGGGCTCGACCGCCGCCGTCTCCGTCATCGGGGTGGAGCTCGACGTCCCCGCCGCGCCCGCCGTGCCCCAGGCGGCGAGCAATGCGGGCCTCCGGTCGGACACCGGGTGGACCGAGCCGCCGGCCGACGGCGCCGGCGGGCCCTCGTCCGCCCTCGTGGCTCTCGGCGCCGGGATGCTGTTGGCCGCCGGGGTCTGCACCGCGGTGGTGCTGCGCTCGGGTCGGAAGGCGCGCCGCGCGGGAGCGGCGTGCGCCGACTGAGCCGGTCCCACCGCAGGGCCGCGGCGCTGGCGGCCGCGGCCCTGCTCGCGGTCGCGGGGGCGGTGCTCGTCGTCGTCGGGCTCTCCGGGGGAGTCGAGCGCGCTCCCGTGGCCGCGGTGGCGGCCGCCCCGCCGGCGGCGACGACCGCACCGGCGCCGTCCGCGGAGCAGCCGTCGGCGCCTCCGCCGACCCCGGTCGCGCGGTACACACCGTCGTCGGAGATCCACGTGGTCATCCCCGCGGTGGGCCTGGACCTGCCGCTGCTGCCGCTGTCGCCGGAGGACGGCGTGATCGACCCGCCGCTGCTCACCGCGGGTTACTGGATCGAGCCGTACGGGGCGCCGGTCGCCGCGCCGGAGCAGTCGGACAACACCCTGTACCTGGCCGCGCACGCGGCGGGGCGCGGCAGCGACGGCTTCGACCCGCTGCTGGCCGGGCACCGGCGCAGCACGCTCGAGTCCGGCGACGTCATCGAGGTGCGCACCCCCGGCGGTGCGGTCCGCTACACCGTCGAGCGCACGGAGCGGTACGCCAAGGACGCGCTGCCCGGCGCGGCCGAGGTCTGGGCGGCCGAGCCGGGACGGCTGGTGCTCATCACGTGCTTCCAGCGCGCCGGAGGACCGGCCGCCACCGAGAACCTGGTGGTCTTCGCGCACTCATGAGCGATCAGGGCGCCACCGGCTCGCGGGGGGTGCGGAACCGGGCCAGGGCCGGGAGCGCCAGCGTGATCGCCGCGGTGCCGACCAGGCTGGAGATCCCGCCGATGGCCGCCGCGGGGCCGGGCCCGACCAGCGAGCCGAGCACGCCGGCCCGGAAGTTGCCGAGCTCCGGGGCGCCGGCGCCGACGACTTACTCGACCGCGCTGACCCGGCCCCGGTAGCGGTCCGGCGTCACCGTCTTTATCAGCGCCGTCCGGAAGACCACGCTGAGGACGTCCGCCGTCCCGGCGGCGGCCAGGCAGGCCAGCGAGGCGGCCAGCCCCTCGACCAGGCCGAAGCCGATCAGCCCGGCGCCCCAGACGACCGTGGCGAGGAGCATCGCCCGGCCGTGCCGGTGCACGTGGGAGACCGGCCCGGACAGCGCCGAGCCGAGGATCCCGCCGGCCGCCAGCGCGGCGGTGAGCAGCCCGAGCGTCTGCGGCGAGCCGCCGAAGCGCTCGGCGTTGATCGCCGGGAACAGCGCGATCGGCATGGCCAGCGCGGTGGCCGAGAGGTCCGTGAGCAGCGCGCCGAGCACTGGCTTGGAGCCGTGGACGAACCGCAGCCCCTCGGCGACCGCACGCGGGCCGCGCCCGCTGCCCTGACCCTCCGGGCGCATGGCCGGCAGCCGCAGGACGGCGTAGAGCGAGGCCAGGAACGTGAGCGCGTCGACGAGGTAGCAGTACCTCAAGCCCGCGGAGGCGGTGAGCAGCCCGGCCAGCGGCGGGCCGGCCACCAGGCTCACGTGCATCGACAGCATGGTCAGCGCGGCGCCGGCCGGCAGCAGCGACGGGCCGAGCAGCCGCGGGACGAACGTGCGCCGGGCCGGCCCGTTGACCGCGGTGAAGGCGTTCTGCACCAGGACCAGGACGTAGAGCAGCCAGACGTTCCGGTTGCCGGCGAAGGCCTGCACGGCGAACGCGAGCGAGACCAGCGCCAGGCAGCTGCTCATGGCGAGCACCAGCCGGCGCCGGTCGACCGAGTCGATGAGCGGGCCGCCGAACAGCCCGACGACGAGCGACGGGATCGCCGCGGCCAGCCCGACGCCGCCGACCGCGGCCGAGGAGTCGGTGATCCGGAAGATCTGCAGCATCACCGCGAAGGTGGTCATCTGGCCGCCGAGCTGCGACACGGCCGAGCCGAGGAACAGCCGCCGGAAGTCCGGCGAGGCGCGCAGCGGGCGCAGGTCGATCAGCAGCCGCCGCACGACCGGGGAAGGTACCGCGCCGTCAGGTCACGCGGCCGAGCTCGGCGGGGTAGCGCTCGAAGTCGCCGCTCGCGAGCAGCTCGCGGAACCGGTCCATCGCGTCCCAGACGTCGACGAAGCGGGTGTAGAGCGGCGCGGGCCCCAGCCGCACCCGGTCGGGGGTGCGGTAGTCGGGCACCACCCGCCGGTCGATCAGCGCCTGGGTCAGCTGCCAGGCCGCCGGATGGGCGACGGTGACGTGCGAGCCGCGGCGGCCGGCGTCCCGCGGCGAGGCCAGCGCGACGCCCTGCGGGCCGAGCCACTCGTCGGCGAGCGCGACGATCAGCTCGGTCATCGCCCGCCCCTTGGCGGCCAGCCGCTCGACGCCGGCCTCGGCGACCAGCCGGGCGCCGACCTCGACCGCCGCCATCGCCACCACCGGCGGGGTGCCGACGCCGAACCGCTCGATGCCGGGTACCGGGACGTACACCGGCCCCATCGCGAACTGGTCCTGCTGCCCGAACCAGCCCCAGATCGGCTGGCGCAGCTGGTCGTGGAGGTCCCGGCGCACGTAGAGGAAGGCCGGCGCCCCCGGGCCGGCGTTGAGGTACTTGTAGGTGCAGCCCACGGCGAGATCCGCCGCGGACCCGGCCAGGTCGGTGGCGACCGCGCCGGCCGCGTGCGAGAGGTCCCAGAGCACCAGGGCGCCGGCGTCGTGCACCAGCCGCGTGACGGCCGGGACGTCGAGCAGCGCCCCCGAGCGGTAGGCCACCGACGACAGGACGACGACGGCGACCCGCTCGTCCAGGGCCGCCGCGAGCACCGCCGGGTCGAGGCCCTCGTCGATGTCGGCCGGCACCTCCCGCACTGTCATCCCCCTCGCCGCGGCCACCCCCGAGACGATGTAGCGGTCGGTCGGGAAGTCGTCAGCGCAGCAGACCAGCACGTCCCGCCCTGGGCGGGCGTCCGCCCCGGCGACCAGCAGCTTGTAGAGGTTCACCGACGTGGAGTCGGCGACCAGCACCTCACCCGGCCCGGCCCCGAGCGCGCCGGCGGCCAGGACGTCGCCGATGCGCCCTGCCTGATCGATCCAGGTCGACCACGAGCCGATCAGCCCGCCCGCCCACTCCGTCTCCACCACCCTCGCCAGCGCGGCCGGGGTCTCCCGCGGCATCCGGCCCAGCGAGTTGCCGTCGAGGTAGAGCAGCCGGTCCGGGCCGTCGTCGTCCGTGCCCGCGAACCGGGCGCGGAAGCCGGCCAGGGGATCGGCGGCGTCACAGGCCTCCGCGGTGGATCGGCTCAGGTCCATGCCGTCTGTCTACCCGCCCCGGGGCCGCCCGGGCGGGGGCGCGGCGACGCCGCCCCAGGTGGTGACGAGAATCGCCAGGTGCCCCGGTAAGTTGTCGCCGTGACCGTCGTCGAGACCATCCTCGTCTACGTCGTCGCACCGCTGGCCGTGATCGCGGTGCTGGCGCTGCTGACGTTGGTGCCGGGCCGGCGCAAGCGCCCCCGGTACAAGCCGGGCCAGCCCTGGCAGCACGCGCCCGTCTGGTACGAGCCGCACCCCGAGGCCACCGGCCACGGCGGCGGGCACGGGGGCGGCCATGCCGCCCTGGAGGCCGGCGCCACCCGCGCCGCGCTCACCTCCGGCGCCGCGAGCGGCTCCGCCACCCCGGTGCCCGGCGGCCCGCGCGGCGGCGCCCGCGGGACCTGGTGACCGGCCCGTGACCCCCATCGACCCCCTGACCCCCTCCGGAGACCGGCGATGACCCGCGCGCTCGAGGCCGAGCCCCACGACACGGCCACCGAGGAGACCGCCCCCACCGTCCACGAGGAGGCGGCGCCGGACGAGATCTTCACGTGGCAGGAGCTGGCCCGCCTCGACGAGGCGCTGACCATGGCCTCCCGCGAGACGGGGCTGCGGTTCACCCTCTACATCGGCGACCTCGGCCAGCGCACCCGGCTGCGCGCCGAGGAGCTGCACGCCTCCTCCGGCGAGGACCCCGACCACTCCATTCTCCTGGCGCTGTCGCCGGGCCAGCGAGTGATCGAGGTGGTCACCGGTGCTGCGGCCGCCCGCCGCGTGCCCGACCGCGCGTGTGCGCTGGCCGTGCTGTCGATGACGACGTCCTTCGCCGGCGGTGACCTCGTCGGCGGCATCGTCAACGGCCTGCGCCAGATGTCCGACCAGGCCGGCCGCCTGCGCCACCGCACCGCTCACTGACGCGAACGACCGGGGGCCCGGTCCGGCAGCCGCCGGGCCGGGCCCTCGCGTCGCCTCAGCTGCTAGCGGCGGCGTCGCACTCCCGGCAGCGCAGCGCCCGGGCGATGCCGTCGCGGCCCTCGGAGACCAGCCGGCGCAGCGACTGCGGGTGGTCCGGCGCGGAGAGCCAGGCGTCGGCGGCCGCGACCGTCCGCTCCTCGACGACCGGCGGGAACAGGTACTGGACGGCGTTCTTCGCGATCTCGCCCGGCCGGCGGTCCCACAGCGGCCGGATGTCGGCGAAGTACCGCTCCACGTAGCCGCTGGTGAGCTCGCGCTGCGCGGGGTGCCAGAAGCCGAGCAGCAGCGCCTCGTGGACGGCGTTCGGGATCTCGTCGTCGTGGAAGGCCCGCTGCCAGGCCAGCTCCTTGGCCTCCGCGGTCGGCAGCAGCGCCCGCGCCGTGGCGGTCCGCCGGATGCCGGTCGCGGTGGCGTCGCGCTCGGCCTCCGCGTCGATCTCCGCCGGCCCGGCGGCGCCGATGGCGACCAGGCCGTGCAGGAACGCCCAGCGGGCGTCGGCGTCGACCGGGAGGCCGTCGAAGACGACCGAGCCGTCGAGCAGCCCGCGCAGCACCTCCGCGTGCTCCTCGGTGCGGGCGGCGGCGGCGAACGTGCGCGACCACTGCAGCTGCTGGTCGCTGCCCGGCGCCGCCTTGTACAGCGCGGCCAGCGCCTTGTCCGCCAGCGCCGTCCAGCCCTCCGGGGCCCACGCCGGGTCGGCGTAGGACGACAGCGCGGACTGCACCCGGGCCAGCAGCGCCTGGACGACGCTGATCTCGCTCTCGGCGTCCACCCCCGAGAGGACCAGCTCGACCCACTCGCGGGCGGGCAGCTCGGCGTCGCGGGTCATGTCCCACGCCGCCGACCAGCACAGCGCCCGCGCCAGCGAGTCGGGCATCGTGCCGATCCGCTCCCGCAGGGTGGCCAGCGAGCGCTCGTCGAGCCGCAGCTTGGCGTAGGTCAGGTCGTCGTCGTTGACCAGCACCAGGTCCGCCGCCGGGTGACCGGCCAGCTCGGGCACCTCGGTGCGCGCGCCGCTCACGTCGAGCTCCACCCGCGAGCTGCGGGTCAGCCCCTGCGGGCCCGAGTTGTACAGGCCGACGGCCAGCCGGTGGTCGCGCAGCACCGGGTGCTCCGGGACGGCGGTCTGCTCGATCGCGAAGCTCGTGTACCGGCCGTCGTCCGTCAGCTCGAAGACCGGCCGCAGCGTGTTCACCTGGCTGGTGCGCAGCCACTGGTCCGACCACTGCGAGAGGTCGCGGCCGGTGCTCTCCGACAGCGGGCCGAGCAGGTCGGCCAGCGTCGTGTTGCCGTACTCGTGCTTGCGGAAGTACCGCCGGATCCCGGCGAGGAACTCCTCGCGCCCGACGTAGGCGACGAACTGCTTGAGCACCGAGGCGCCCTTGGCGTAGGTGATGCCGTCGAAGTTCACCTCCACCGCCGCGACGTCGACCATGTCGGCGGCGATCGGGTGGGTCGAGGGCAGCTGGTCCTGCGCGTAGGCCCACGCCTTCTCGGTGTTGGCGAACGTCGTCCACGCGGTCTCGTACTCGGTGGCCTCGGCCTGGCACAGCGTGCTGATGTAGGTGGCGAAGGACTCGTTGAGCCACAGGTCGTCCCACCAGCGCATGGTCACCAGGTCGCCGAACCACATGTGGGCCAGCTCGTGCAGCACCGTCTCGGCCCGCCGCTCGTAGCGGGCGCGGCTGACCTTGGAGCGGAAGACGTAGTCCTCGAGGAAGGTCACCGCGCCGGCGTTCTCCATGGCCCCGGCGTTGAACTCCGGCACGAAGAGCTGGTCGTACTTGTCGAACGGGTACGGGTAGTCGAAGACCCGGTGGTAGAAGTCGAAGCCCTGCTTGGTGACCCGGAACAGCTCGTCCGGGTCGAGGTGCTTGGCCAGCGACGCGCGGCAGTACAGCCCGAGCGGGATGCCGTCGTGCGAGTCGGTGACGCGGGCGTAGGGCCCGGCGATGAGCGCGACCAGGTACGTGGAGAGCCGCTTGGTCGGCGCGAAGTGCACCAGCTGCGACCCGCCCGGGCCGGCCTCGATGGTGCGCCCGCCGGTGTTGGAGACGACCTGCCAGTCGAAGGGGGCGGTCACGTGCACGGTGACGACGCCCTTGAGGTCGGGCTGGTCGAAACAGGCGAACATCCGCTTGGCCTCGGCCGGCTCGAAGTGGCTGTAGAGGTAGACCTGGCCGTCCTCCGGGTCCTCGAAGCGGTGCAGACCCTCGCCGGTGTTGGAGTACCGGCAGTCGGCGTCGATGGTGAGGGTGTTGTGCTCCGCGAGGCCGCGCAGCGGCAGGCCGCCCTCCTCGGTGTAGGTGCTGACGTCCAGCTCGGCGCCGTTCAGCGTCGCCGAGCGCACCTGCTCGGCGATGAGGTCGATGAAGGTGTCCGCGCCCGGCCGGCGGCAGGTGAACTCCACCGTCGTCGTCGACCGGAAGGTCTTGTCGCCCGGGTGCCCGGCACCGTCGGTCACGTCGAGGGACAGGTCGTAGGACTGCACGGCCAGCAGCTCGGCGCGGGCGGCGGCGTCATCACGGGTCAGGTTGGGTACGGCCACGCACGGCAGCTTCCCACGCGGGGACGACGGATCCGCTCCGCCGTCCGGCCGGAACACCCGATCGTTGAGGGAACAACCGTTGCGCGGGAAGACTTTCCAGTGACGTAGCACCGGCGGTCCTGCCGCCCCACGACTTTTCCGAGGAGCACCCGACGATGACCGAGGCAGTGCACAGCGCCCCCACCACCGCGCGCGTGGACTTCTGGTTCGACCCGCTGTGCCCGTGGGCCTGGCTGACCAGCCGCTGGGTGCTGGAGGCGGCCAAGGTGCGCGACCTGGACATCCACTGGCACGTCATGTCGCTGTCGGTGCTCAACCGCGGCCGCGACCTGCCCGAGGACTACCAGGCGATGATGGAGAAGGCCATCGGCCCGGTCCGCGTGCTCATCGCGGCGGCGCAGAAGTTCGGCGACGAGGTGCTCGGCGACCTCTACACCGCCATGGGCACGCTGCGGCACCACGAGAAGCTGGAGCTCGACGAGATCGTCGTCCCGGCCCTGGAGAAGGTCGGCCTGCCGGCCGAACTGGCCGACGCGGCGACGTCTACCGAGTACGACGAGGCGCTCGAGGCCAGCCACCACGCGGGCATGGACCCGGTCGGGGAGGACGTCGGCACGCCGGTCATGCACATCGACGGCGTCGCCTTCTTCGGCCCGGTGATCAGCAAGGTGCCCACCGGTGAGGACGCCGGCAAGGCCTTCGACGGCGCCGTCCTGCTGGCCAACCTGCCCTCGTTCTGGGAGCTCAAGCGCACCCGCACCGAGGGCCCCGACATGGACTCGGTGCCCGCGGACACCCTCGCGGTCACCAAGCACTGATTCGCGCTCCATCGCGACAGAGCACCGTCGGAGGGGGTGCGGCATGCTGACGCGGTGCCGCACCCCCTCCGTCAGCGCATCCTGATCACCGGCGCGAGCTCCGGCCTCGGCGAGGGCCTGGCCCGCCGGTTCGCTGCCATGGGCCGCGGCCTCGCCCTCGTCGCCCGCCGCACCGACCGCCTCGAAGTGCTGAAGAAGGAGCTGCTCGCGGCGCACCCCGGCGTCCGCGTGGAGACCGCGGCGCTCGACATCGACGACCCGGACGCGGTCGCCACGGTGATCCCGGCGCTGGCCGACCGGCTCGGTGGCTTCGACCGGGTCGTCGCCAACGCCGGCATCGGCAAGGGCGCGTCGGTCGGCACCGGCAAGGCGGCGCTCAACCGCGCCGTCCTCGCCACCAACGTGCTCGGGACGCACGCCACCTGCGAGGCGGCGATGGAGCTGTTCCGCGCCCAGGGCGCGGGGCACCTGGTGGTCATCTCGTCGGTCGCCGGCATCCGCGGCATGCGCCAGACCCGGACCGCGTACGGCGCGAGCAAGGCGGCGCTGAACTCGCTGGCCGAGGGCATCCGCTCCGACGTCCACGGCAGCCGGATCGTGGTGACGACGATCCTGCCCGGCTTCATCGCCACCGACATCAACGTCGGCCGCCGCGGGCCGTTCACCGTCGACCTCGACAAGGGCGTCGACGCGCTGACCGCCGCGATCGAGCGGGAACCGGCGCGCGCCTACGTGCCCGAGTGGCCGTGGCGCCCCGTCGCCACGCTGCTGCGGGTGTTGCCACTCTCGGTCGTCCGCCGCGTCACCTGACGGGCCTCGGAGGTCGGCGGTCTCCGGCCCGCGGCTGGCGGCGAGCTGATCCGGGTCCGCAGGCCGAGGACGACGGTCAAGAATTCTGGTGGTAGAAGCAGACGAGATCCTTTATCTCGAATGCATCCGTCACATCCCTCAGTCTGATCCGGTTGACGTTCCCGTCGGCCCCGTTGAGCCGGAAGCCGGCCATCGCAATGATCTGCGTGGACCACGCTGTACCCGGAGAAGGTCGGATGACGCCGACGGCCTCATTGCTGTCGTTGACGAACACCTGCGCGGTGCCCGTCATGTTCCTGATGGAGAAGATCAGCAGCGCACCTTCCGGTCCCGTCTCCGTGTTGCTAGCGATGCGACCACCTGCAGAGAAGGGATTCCCGAGCGGCACCTCCGCGCCGATCCCCGTAGGATTCACCGCTACAGGGTTGTCTCCAATGACCGTGTTGAAATCACACAGAACGGTCATCTGACTCTCCTTCCAGGGATTTCCACCCATGGGACGCTAGAGCCGGATATGTCACCGCGGCGTCACCTGATCGCGCTGGCCATGGCGCGGCGACGGCAGGGGTAGGCCGGTGATCAAGGTCCCGTGACGGGCCGTTGACGTCCTCGTGACGGCCGGGCGGTTCCCTGTCGCCATGACCGATCTTCTCGGCGAGGCGGCATCGCGGAGCACGACCGAGGGCCCGATCCAGTGGACCCCCGCCGGGGACGGCGTGGCTCTGCTGGTCCGCGTCCGCGCCGGCCGCAACAAGGACTTCGACCGACTGGTCTTCGACTTCGAAGGACCGGTCCCGGGCATGCGCGTGCAGTACGTGGACCAACTGGTCGAGGACGGAACGGGGAACCCGATCCCGCTGCGCGGGCGGGCCGTCGTCGAGATCGTCATCCAGCCCGCGGCCGCACACCGCGAGGACGCGACACCGACGTTCACCGGCCCCCTTCCCGACCTCACCGGCTTCGCGGCCTTCCGCCAGGTCGCTGACGCGGGCGACTTCGAGGCCGTGCTCACCTGGGGGATCGGCGTGGCGGCCAGGACCGGCCTGAGCGCGTTCACCCTCACCGATCCCAGCCGTGTCGCCGTCGACGTCCGGCACGCCGAACCCGGCACGGGCAACCAGTTGCTGCGGCAAGGCGACAGCGGGGCGGCGGTCGCAACCTGGCAGTGGCGCCTGCTCCAGGCCCTCGAGCGTGACATCGCCGTCGACGAGCAGTTCGGACCCATCACGGACCGGGCGACCCGTGACTTCCAGCGGGTCCAGCGGCTCACGGTCGACGGCATCGTCGGTCCCCGGACCCGCGCGGCGATGGTGACCGCCCTCGGCCTCTGACCGACGGCTTCACCACCAGATGCGCATGGGGCGGCCGCGGGCGTCGCGGACGTCGTCGCCCACGGACGACGCGGCACGCTCCGCGAGGCGCCGCGCCGACCAGGCCGCCGCGCAGGCATCGAGGCAGTCGACCGCCGGCACCCGCGCCGGCGCGGCAGCGAGCGCGTCGAGGACGTCCATCGCCGGCTCCAGCGCCCGGATCCGCTCCGCCAGCCCGCGGGCGGTGGCCTTCGGAGAGGCGACGCGCTCGTCCAGCGTCCGGAACGCCATCTCGGGATGGACCTCGTGCACGCGGGGGTCGGGCGGGTCGCCCAGCGCGCGGTCGACGTCGGCGATCGAGCGCACCAGGTTCCAGGTCTGCACCGACATCGCCCGCCCGGAGGCAGCCCGGCTGATCCGGCAGGCCTCCGCGTAGTCCGCCGCCGCGAGCACCGGCCGCACGGGGGCGGGGAAGACCGAGCTGCCGGCGCGGCCGAGCAGCCGGCGCGCGGCGACGTCGCAGGCGCGCGGTCCGTCGTCCGAGAGACCGATCGGCATGTCGATGCCGATCACCTCGACGCCCTCGACGGCGAGCGCCGCGGCGGCGTCGGACAGCACCAGGAGGGTCACCGAACGGCCGTCCAGCAGCGCCCCGACCCACTGCCCGCGCCAGCCGTCCACCCCCAGCACCGCCACGGGCGGAGCCTGACAGACTCCTCGCCATGCGCGTCTTCCTCGGTGCCGACCACGCCGCCTACGAGCTCAAGGAACACCTGGTGAAGGTGCTCGCGGAGGCCGGTCACGAGCCGGTCGACTGCGGAGCCCACGTCTACGACCCCGAGGACGACTACCCGCCGTTCTGCTTCGAGGTCGGCGAGCGGGTGGTGGCCGAGCCGGGCACGCTGGGCGTCGTCCTGGGCGGCTCGGGCAACGGCGAGCAGATCGCCGCGAACAAGGTCCCCGGCATCCGCGCCGCGCTGGCCTGGAACCGCGACACCGCCGCGCTGGCCCGCCAGCACAACGACGCCAACGTGATCGCGGTCGGCGGCCGGCAGCACGGCGCCGAGGAGGCCGCCGAGCTCGTCCTGCTCTTCCTCGAGACCCCGTTCAGCGGCGATGCGCGGCACATCCGCCGGATCGGCATGGTCAGCGACTACGAGCGCGACCGGCACCGCCCGGCCGGCGGGCTGCCCACGCACACCGAGGCGTGACGGGGGAGGAGCTCCGGCGGGCGGCGGCCGCCGCCCGGGAGGTCTTCGCCACGGCACCGGACGCCAGGGCGCCGGTGCCGATCGTGGCGACCGACGTCGCGGGCGTCGCCGCGCACCTGAGCACGGTCCTGGTCTGGTACGCCCAGGACCTCGCGGCCGGGCCGGCCGAGACCGGCGCCTTCCGGCTCACCCCGCGGACGGACGTCGGCCTGCCCGAGCTGCTGCGCCAGCTCGATGGCGCGGCCACCGTCCTCGCCCGCACCGTCGACGGCGCCGGGCCTGATGAGCGCGGCTGGCACGACTGGGGCCTCGCCGACGCCTCCGGCTTCGCCGGGATGGGCTGCGCGGAGCTGCTCGTGCACGCCGGCGACGTCGCCGAGGCGCTGGGCCTGCCCTGGACGCCGCCCGCCGATCTCGCCGACGCCGTCCTGGCCCGGCTGTTCCCGTGGGCGGAGGCCGACGGCGACCCGTGCGCCACGCTGCGGTGGGCCACCGGCCGGGCCGCGCTGCCCGGCCGGGAACAGGTGAGCTCCTGGCGCTGGCACTGCGCCCCGCTCGACGAGTGGGACGGCGCGCAGCCCCGCTGACGGCAATTCCTGCGGTCCGCTCCGGAACCGGTGGCAAGCCTTGCCGAGCGGTGCGCGGGAACGCCGGAACCGGTTCGGCCGACCCTGCCACCCGCGGCGGGAAGGTCGCGTTCCGCCCGGCGGCGTCCCTGTGCGTCGGCTGTACTGGTCCGCGCGGCAGCAACGGGGGACGACGCGGCCGACCGGCGGCCGCCTGCACCTGCCTGGAGCGCTCCGGTGACCCGACGCGTCCGTACGACCAGAACCCTCGGCGTCGTCGCCGTGACCGTGGCCGCGACGATCGCGGTGCCGGCGGCGACCGCGCAGGCCGCGCCGTCGACCGGCACCGAGGAGTACGTGGTCGCCTTCACCGGCAGCCCCGAGGCGGCGACCGCGGCGATCGAGGCCGCGGGCGGCACGGTCGAGGACGTGACCGCGCAGGTCGGGCTGGCCCGGGTCTCCTCGGCCGATGCCGGCTTCCTGGCCGACGTCCGTGCCCGGGGCGGGATCACCGGGGCGGCGCACAACCAGTCGATCGGCACCGCTCGGCCGGGCATGCCGCACCGGTACGTCACCGAGCGGCCGCAGGGCGCGGAGGGCCGTGGCGCCTCCGGCTCGGGGCGCGGGCCCGGCACCGTCCCGGGCACCGAGCCGCTGGCCGACCGGCAGTGGGACATGGCGATGATCCAGGCCGAGGACGCCCAGCGCCGGGCCACCGGGCGCGGTGTCGACGTCGGGATCATCGACACCGGCATCGACGCGAGCCACCCGGACATCGCGCCCAACTTCGACCGCGAGCGGTCGCGGAACTTCGTCACCGACATCCCGGACATCGACGGGCCGTGCGAGGCGGCCGGGTGCGTCGATCCGGCCGACGTGGACGACGGCGGGCACGGCACCCACGTGGCCGGCATCGTGGCCGCGGCCGACAACGGCTTCGGGATCGGCGGGGTGGCCCCCGAGGCGACGCTGGTCAACGTCCGGGCCGGCCAGGACTCCGGCTTCTTCTTCCTCTACGAGACCGTGAAGGCCCTGGTGTACGCGGCCGACCAGCGCCTCGACGTCGTGAACATGAGCTTCTACACCGACCCGTGGCTGTTCAACTGCGGCTCGCGGGACGAGTACGTCGAGGGGGACGTCACCGACGAGGAGTTGGCCCAGCAGCAGCTGACCCGTCGCCTGATCCTGGCGGCGACCGCCTACGCCCACCGGCGCGGCGTCACCATGGTGGCGGCGGCCGGGAACGACGTCACGGACCTGGACGCGCCGACGCGGGCCGACGAGACCAGCCCGGACTACCCGCCGGACACCGCCCGGCGCCGGGTGGTGGCGAACACCTGCCTGAACCTGCCGACGGAGGCACCGGACGTGCTGTCGGTCTCCGCCGTCGGCCCGTCCACCACGAAGGCCGACTACTCGAACTACGGCCTCGGCGAGGTCGACCTCGCGGCGCCGGGCGGCTGGTTCCGGGACAACGTCGGCACCGACGCGTTCCAGACCCCCGGCAACCTGATCCTGTCGGCCTACCCCCTGCACGTGGCGATCGCCGAGAAGCTGGCCAACCCGGACGGCACCCCGGCCGACGAGTTCTCTGTGCAGTACTGCGTTCCGGCGGGGACCTGCGGCTTCTACACGTACCTGCAGGGCACCTCGATGGCCTCGCCGCACGTCGCCGGGGCAGCGGCGCTCGTCATCGAACGCTACGGTCACTCCACCGGCCACGGCGGGCGCGGCCTGGACCCGGACACCGTGGCGCGGATCCTCACCCGCTCGGCCACCGACCACGCCTGCCCCGCGGGCGGGGTCGAGGACTACACCGACGAGGGGCGCCCGCCGGAGTTCAACGCCGTCTGCGAGGGGACGACGGACGTCAACGGCCTCTACGGCGAGGGCATTCTCAACGCCGCGGCCGCCATCGGACGATGAAGGACGGCCCCGCTGCAGGGGCCCGCGCCGAGCGTGCGAGGCGTGGGGAGCAGCGGGGTCCTTTCAGAATTCCTCGGGGCACCAGGGGGAGACCGGCCAGCCGAACGCGGTCGACGCCTGGACGACCGCGCCGGGGCTGACCTCGGTCACCCGCCCGGCCGCCTGCAGCGTGGCCAGCGAGACCCCGCCCAGGTAGGCCGAGGCCAGCGCCTCGACGTCCACGACCAGGTCGGCGTCGGCGTCGGTGCGGGCGCAGAACGCGCCGGCCGGGGTGCCGCGCAGGTGCCAGCGGCCGTCGTTCCACGGGCAGAACCGGTCGCGCACCTCCAGGACCAGGTTGACCGGCGCGGGGTAGCGGCGGGCGGCCAGCGCGCGGTCGACGTTCACCAGCCGGACCCAGAGCGCGTCGACCGGCTGGGCGTGCAGCGCGCGGGCGTCGGCGAGCAGGTACCGGAGCGGGTCGTCGTCCGAGGCCATGGGGTAGCGCACGTGGCGGACCAGGTCGACCGAGAGCAGGAACTGCCACAGCGCCGCGTAGGCCGGCGTGCTGGTCGCCCGGATCTCCTCGACGGTCAGCGTGCCGTCGGGCTCGCTCGTGTCGGTCCACGTGGCCTTCACCCGGTAGGCGGCGTAGCCGGTGACGGTGCCGTCGGGCTCGGTGTGCAGCAGGTGGCGCAGCGCCGTGGCGCCGTTGCGGTTCTCGGGGACGTCGCGCAGCGCGCGGTCCCACCACCGGTCGTCGCGGGCGAGGTTGCCGGGCACGAGCCGGCGCAGCTGGTCGTGGATCGGCATCGCCGCGGCCCGGTAGGCCTCGACGTCCACCAGGTCGACCCGGCCCTTGCCGAGCTCGACGTCGGACCGCAGCCTCAGCCGCTCGACCCGGCCGGTCAGGCCGCCGCGGTAGGTCGCCGGCGCGTACCCGTACCGGCCGTAGATGGGGTACTCGGCGGCCCACAGCGCGGCCACCGGCTCGCGCTCCTGCTCGTGCAGCTCGGTGAGCTGGCGCCGCATGATCGAGGTGAGCACGCCCTGCCGGCGGTGGGTGGGGGAGACGGTGATCCAGGTGATGCCGGCCATCGGGACGACGGCGCCGGGCACGGTCATCTCGAGGCTGTAGATGCCCGACGTCGCGACGACGCGGTCGCCGTCCCAGAGGGCCAGCGAGCGCTCCAGCTCGGCGGTCGGCGCCGGCTCCTCGAGGTACGGGCCGGTCGGCTCCTCGCCGAACACGTCGTAGAGGGCCCGCCAGAACCGCGGGTAGTCGTCGCGGGTGGCGGGGCGGAGCTGGGCGTCGAATTCGGGCACGGGACGTGTCTACTCGGCCGGTACGACGCCGCGCCAACGACTTTGGGGCGCGCACGATCAGCTGAGCTGATCCCACGGCGTCCTGGCTCATGGTGTGCGCTGAGCCAGGACGCGCCACGGTGATCCCAGCTGATCGTGGCGCGACTCAGCTGCGCAGGTAGGCGAGCGTGGCCATCACGCGGCGGTGCTGGTCCTCGTCGGGGGCCAGGCCGAGCTTGGCGAAGATGTGCTGGGTGTGCTTCTCCACGGCGCCCGGCGTGACCACGAGCAGACGGGCGATCGCGGTGTTCGAGTGCCCCTCGGCGATCAGGCCGAGCACCTCCCGCTCGCGCGCGGTCAGCCGGCGCACCGGGTCGTCGGCCCGGCGGCGGGCGAACAGCTGGGCGACCACCTGCGGATCGAGCACCGTCCCGCCGCCCACGACGTCCTCCAGCGCGGAGAGGAAGGTGTCGACGTCGGCCACGCGGTCCTTGAGCAGGTAGCCGACGCCGCCGGCGCCGTCGGCCAGCAGCTCGTCGGCGTAGGCGACCTCCACGTACTGCGACAGCACGAGGACGGCGGTGCCCGGCACTGTCCGCCGCGCCTCGACGGCCGCCCGCAGCCCCTCGTCGGTGTGCGTCGGCGGCATCCGGACGTCGACCACCGCGACGTCCGGCCGGTGCACGTCGACCGCCTTCACCAGCGAGGGGCCGTCCGCCACGGCCGCGACGACCTCCGCGGAGGCCTCGGCGAGCAGCCGCACCAGGCCTTCGCGGAGGAGCACCGAGTCCTCGGCGAGCACTACCCGCACGGGAGCTCCGCGATCAGCCGGGTCGGCCCGCCGCGCGGGCTGTCGACGGTGAGCGCGCCGTCGACCGCGCGCAGCCGGTCGGCCAGGCCGGCCAGCCCGTGCCCGGGCGCGAGGACGGCGCCGCCGGTGCCGTCGTCCTCGACCTCGACCCGCAGCAGCCCGCCGAACCGGGCCACCGAGACGCGGCAGGTGGTCGCGCCGCTGTGCTTGGCGATGTTGGCCAGCGCCTCGCTCACCACGAAGTACGCGGTGTTCTCGGTGACCGGGGCCAGCCGCTCGGCGGGCAGGGCCTCGACGTCGAGCTCGACCGGGACGGGGGAGCGGGCGGCGAGCGCGGCCAGCGCGGCGGCCAGGCCGCGGTCGGCCAGCACCGGCGGCGCGATGCCGCGGGACAGCGCGCGCAGCTCCTCGAGGGTCTCCCGGGCCAGGCCGGCGGCGTCCCCGAGCGTCGTCCGCGCGGCCTCCGGGTCGCGCTCCATCTGCCGCTGCGCGCGGGCGAGGTCCATCTGCAGCCGGACCAGCCGCTGCTGCGGACCGTCGTGGATGTCGCGCTCCAGCCGGCGCAGCTGCTCCGCCTCGGCGGCCACCGCCGCGTCGCGGCCGCCGGCCAGCCGGCCGATCTCGGCCTGCGTCGCGGCCCGCGAGGTCAGCAGCGCGCGGGAGAGCTGCGCCTGCAGCAGCGCCGTCGCGCGGATGACGAACGGCAGGACCAGCGCGAAGACGACGCCGAGCGCCGTGTAGAGCGCGATCCGCGAGCCGGCCGTGCTCTGGAAGCCGAGCAGCTCGAGCAGGTCGTTGTTGTCCGGGTCGGTGCTCGCGTCCGGCAGCGCCCAGTCCCAGGCGCCGTAGGTGAGCCCGCCGAGCGCCACCGACCAGAACGTCACCGTGACGACGAAGCCCAGGATCGCGAACGGGAAGGCGACGACCGCGTGCAGCGCGTCCAGCCACGTCTGCGGGTCGCGCAGCGGCGTCAGCAACCGGCGGACGCGGCTGCCCTCGGGCCGCAGGTAGGCCGGCCGCGGCACGTCGTGCGCCAGGACGGCGGGGATCATCGCCCGCTCGGCGCCGGCGAGGCCGCGGGCCACCAGGAGCGTGACGGCGAGGACGGCGACGCCGACCCAGACCACCAGCAGGCCGGCGCCGACCGACAGGCCGGTCACGATGGCCACGAAGGCGAGGATGCCGAGTGGGAAGCGCAGCAGGTTGTAGGCGGAGTCGGCGCCGAGCTGCGCCAGGAGGCCGCGGCGAGGTTCCGGGGAGGCCTGGGCGGGGGATGCGGTGAGCACGGCGGTGTCGCTGGTCATGGCGTCGAGCCTGCCGCCGGGGCGGACGGCGACCCAGCCCGCTGGCTGGCCGATCGGGGGTCGGGCTGGCCCGACTGCGGTGCGCTGGTCATCTCGGCCGCGATGCTCCTCGGGCGGCGTTCCCGGTGTCCAGCGACCGGCCGGAGGATCACCCGAGCCGTTAGGGTCGGGCAGCCGAAGCGCGCCGACGCGTCCCCTGTGCGGCCGCGCGTCCGAGGATGGGGGAGCACGTGCGGGTTCGGGCGGGAGTGGCGGTGTGCGGTGCCCTGCTGCTGGTGGCGGGCTGCACCTCCTTCACCGAGGACGAGCGGACCGATCCGGAGGCCGCGGAGGTGACCACCCGGGCGCCGGACGAGGAGCTCACCGTGGTCGCGGACGCCGATCCGGTGGCCGCCGCGGTGGGCGCCAGCCGGGCCCTGTTCGCCTCCTCCGATGTCGCCGTGCTCGCCCGGGACGGCGACCCGGCCGGGACGCTGCTGGGCGCCTCGGCCGCCGTCGGGCTCGGCGTCCCGCTGCTGCTCGAGCCGGAGGACGGCGCCGCCGACGACGCGCTGGCCGCCGAGCTGCAGCGGCTCGAGGTGGGCGCCGTCCTCGCGGTCGGGGCGGCCGACGGCGAGGGCGACGCCGAGACGATCGCCGTCCCCGCGGCACCCGACGCGGTCGCCGAGGCCACCGGCCTGCGCTTCGCCGGCAGCGAGCCGGTGGACGACGACGGCGCGATCGAGGCCGTCGCCGCGCTGGACGCGGAGCGGCCGGCCGCGCTGCAGTCCCCGGACGGCGGCGACCCGGCGCCCGAGGGGGAGCCCGGCCGGCTGCCCGAGGTCGCCCGTGCGGAGCCCCTGGACGGCGTCGTCGTCCTGGCCAGCGGCAGCCCCGAGGCGCTCGCCGGCGTGGCCACCGCCCGCGCCGCCGGCGCCCGCGTGCAGCTGATCGGCGGCACCGACCCGCGCTCGTCCGAGGACGCGATCGAGGCGCTGGCCGACAGCGCCGAGCAGGTCGTGGCGCTCGGCGCCGACTTCGCCGACGAGGGCGGCCTGGACTGGAAGCTGGCGACCGCGCGGGAGGGCACGCAGCTGCCCGGCGGCGGGCAGACGCTGTTCCCCGGGCGGATGCTCGTCGCCCTCTACGGCTCGCCGGGGTCCGGGGCCCTCGGCGTCCTCGGCGAGCAGGACGCCGACGCGAGCGTGCAGCGGGCCCGCGACCACGCCGCGCCGTACGAGGACCTGGTCGACCGCCCCGTCGTCCCGGCCTTCGAGATCATCGTGACCGTGGCCTCCTCGGCCGCCGGGCCCGACGGCAACTTCTCGACCGAGCTGGACCCGGAGACCGTGCGCCCCTGGGTCGAGGCCGCGTCGGACGCCGGGATCTACGTCTTCCTCGACCTGCAGCCCGGCCGCACCGACTTCCTCACCCAGGCCCAGGCCTACGAGCCGCTCCTCGAGCTGCCCAACGTGGGGCTGGCGCTGGACCCGGAGTGGCGGCTGGAGCCCGGGCAGCAGCACCTGACCCAGATCGGCTCGGTCGGCGTGGACGAGGTCAACAGCGTGATCACCTGGCTGGCCGACCTGACCCGCGCGCGCAACCTGCCGCAGAAGCTCCTCGTCCTCCACCAGTTCCGGCTGGACAGCCTGCCCGACCGCGAGCGGATCGACCTGTCACGGGACGAGCTGGCCGTGATGATCCACGCGGACGGCCAGGGCAGCCAGGGCGACAAGCAGGCGACGTGGCAGGCGCTGCACACCGCCCCGCTGCCGACGGGGCCGCTCTACTGGGGCTGGAAGAACTTCTACGACGAGGACGCCCCGATGCTGACGCCGGAGCAGACGATCGACCAGGTCGACCCGGTGCCGGACCTGGTCACCTACCAATAGCCGGCGAGGCCGCGAGGACTCCCGGACTGTCGTAGCCCTGTGGTGTGCTGGGCGCCCTGACGAGAGGAGTCCTGGTGACCACCGTGGCGATCGGCCCGCTCGACCAGCTCGACCCCCGGCTGCTGGAGCACCGCCGGGAACTGACCGGCTACTGCTACCGGATGCTCGGCTCGTCGTTCGACGCCGAGGACGCGGTGCAGGAGACGATGGTCCGTGCCTGGCGGGGGCTGGCCGACTTCGAGGGGCGCTCGGCGCTGCGCTCCTGGCTGTACCGGATCGCCACCAACGTCTGCCTCGACCAGCTGTCGGGCCGCCAGCGCCGGGCGCTGCCGATGGACCTCTCCGGCGACCCGTGGCAGCCGGTGGAGTCCTCGCTGGCCGCCCGCCGGCCGGGCACGGCCTGGGTCGAGCCGGTCCTCGACCGCGCCGTCCTGCCGGAGGACGGCGACCCCGCGGAGCGGGCCGTGGCCAAGGAGTCGATCCGGCTGGCGTTCGTCTCGGCGCTGCAGTACCTGCCGCCGCGGCAGCGGGCGGTCCTGCTGCTGCGCGAGGTGCTGCGGTGGAAGGCCGACGAGGTCGCCCAGCTGCTCGACACCACGGTGGCCTCGGTCAACAGCGCGCTGCAGCGGGCCCGGGCCACGTTGGCCGAGGTCGGCGGGCGGGGCGAGCCGCGGCCGCTGGACGCCGACGCCCGCGACCTGCTCGAGCGCTACGTCGACGCGTTCGAGCGCTACGACATCGACGCGTTCGTCCGGCTGCTGCACGACGACGCCACCCAGCACATGCCGCCGTACGAGATGTGGATGCGCGGCTCGGCCGACATCGCCACCTGGATGCTCGGGCCGGGGGCCGGCTGCCGCGGCTCGCGGGTGTTCCCGATCGAGGCCAACGGGCAGCCGGCGGTCGTGCAGTACCGGCCGGCGGCCGAGGGCGGGCACGTGCCGTGGGCGGTGCACGTGCTCGACGTCGTCGACGGCAAGGTCGCCGGCATCACCAGCTTCCTCGACGAGGGGAACGGCCTGTTCGCGCGGCTCGGCCTGCCCGCGTCGCTGGCGCCGGGGGAGGCCTTCAGCCTCGCCGGATGAGTTCCCGCAGGCGGAGCCCGGCGAGGACGGCGACGACGGCGGCGGTCGAGATCAGGGCGGTCTGCAGCCCGACGTGGACCGGCGACAGGCCCGCCTTGGCGAACTGGCCGTCGAAGAAGCCGGACATCGCCGACAGCCCGGCGGCGAGGAACAACACGGCGGAGCCCGCGATGGCCCACGGGCGGCGGCCGGTCAGGGCGAGGACGGCGGCGCTCCCCTGGACGGCGATCATCGGCCACGGTGCGGCGAGGGTCGCCGTCGACGACCAGGCGTCGGACCAGGTGTTGGCGCCGAGTCCGACGGAGACGGCGCCGCCGACGCCGCTCCAGGCGAGCAGGGCGGCGGCGCCGATGCCGAGCCGGCGGGCGGCGGGCGAGAGGTGGGCGGTGGTGGACCAGGCGGACATCGAGGGGCCTCCGTTCGGATCGGACGGCGTCCACCCTGCAGGTCCCGGCGTCCCGGCCGCCCGGGTCGCCCCGTCCCGGTCCGCACCGGGACAGCGGGTCCCGGCGCTACCGTCCGCGCGTGCGGGTCCTGACCTGGCTGACCGCGCTGCTCTGCGCCCTGCAGGGCGGCTACCTGCTGCTCGACGGCGTGCGGGCGCTGGTCGTCGGCAGCTACATCACGCCCCGCTCGGGGGAGCACGCGGGAGAGCTCGGCCCGTGGGCCCGGCTGGTCGCCGCCGTCGGCATCCCCCCGGAGTCGACCGGGATGAAGCTCGCCTTCGCCGTCCTGGGTCTGCTCTGGCTCGTACTGGCGCTGGGCGTCGTCCTCGGCGCCTCCTGGGCGTGGGTGCTCGGGCTGGCGCTCGCCGTCGCCACGCTCTGGTACCTCGTACCCGGCACGGTGCTGAGCCTGCTGGTGCTGGTCCTGCTGCTCACCCCGCCGGTGCGTCGCGCCCTGGGCCGCGGCTGAGCGGGCCGGCACCGTTCCGCATGCGGTTGACGCGCTGGTCGTCGGGCGGAAGCCTCGCTCCATGACGGTGATCGCACTCCCCACCCACGGCCGCTGGGCCTGGGACACCCGCGGCGGGGGCCGGGCGGTCCGCGTGTCGACGCACGCCGACGTCGGCCTGCTCAACGTCAGCGTCTGGCGGGACGACGTGTGCGTGGGCACCGTCCGCCTCGCCCCGGCGGACGCCGCACAGCTGATCACCGGCTTGTCCGACGGGCTGGCCGAGCTCGCCGCGGCCCGGCCGCAGGTGCCCACCACCGACGAACCGCGGCTGCGCGAGCTGGAGGAGCGGCTCACCCGCCTCGAGAGGCGGTCCGCCCCGCTGTGGCGGCGGGTACCCGCGGCCGTCGCGGCCTGGGCGGAGAAGACCCCCCGGCTGCACCCGTAGCCGCCGGTCATCAGGCCGGCCGGACGACGTACCAGGGTCTCTCCCTGGGGCGAAACAGCCGGAGGAGGCGGGAGCGTGACCGGGGCGGTGCCGGCCGGCGCCGATTCCCTGCGCGGACGAGGAGTGCTGACCGTGGACGGAGACGAGCCCCGGCGTACACCGGACACCGGTGGAGACCCGCAGCGCGGTCTCTGGGACCGGCTGCGGGGGCGGACGGGCGACGAGCCCGGCCGTCCCGCACCGTGGCGGGTCGAGGGGATGCGGGACGGCACCGCCCCGCGCGCGGCGGACGAGCGGCCGCGGCGCGGTGGCTTCTGGATGTTCCTGATCGCCGCCCTGGCGATCAACTGGATCGTCGCGTCGATCCTGATGGGGCCCCCGGAGCGGACCGACGTGTCCTACACCTTCTTCACCGAACAGCTCGACGCCGGGAACGTGGAGACCGTCACGTCGACGGCGGACACCATCCAGGGGGAGCTCAAGAAGGCGGTGGACTACCCGCCGGGGGCGCGGGACGCGGCGGACGTCGACCTGTTCACCACGCAGCGCCCGTCGTTCGCGACCGACGACCTGCTCGCGACGCTGGAGGACAAGGGCGTCACCGTCAACGCCGAGAACCCGGACGCCCCGCCCCCGCTGTGGCGGCAGCTGCTCGTCGGCTTCGGCCCGACCCTGCTGTTCATCGGCCTGCTGGTGCTCTTCCTGCGGCGCAGCGCGCGGGGACTGGGCGCCGGCCTGGGCGGGTTCGGGAAGTCCAAGGCCACCCTCTACAAGCCGGATGCCGGGACCCGGACGACGTTCGCCGACGTCGCCGGCATCGACGAGGTGCAGCACGAGGTGCGGGAGATCGTCGACTTCCTCCGCGACCCGCAGCGCTATACCCGGCTGGGCGCGCGGATCCCGCACGGCGTGCTGCTCTCCGGCCCGCCCGGCACCGGCAAGACCCTGCTGGCCCGCGCCGTGGCCGGGGAGGCCGAGGTGCCGTTCTTCTCGATCTCCGCGTCCGAGTTCATCGAGGCGATCGTCGGCGTCGGCGCCAGCCGGGTGCGGGATCTGTTCGACCAGGCCAAGAAGGTCGCGCCGTCGATCATCTTCATCGACGAGCTCGACGCCATCGGCCGGGCGCGCGGCGGCACCTTCTCCGCCGGCGGGGTCGACGAGCGCGAGCAGACGCTCAACCAGATCCTCACCGAGATGGACGGCTTCGAGGGCAACGAGGGCGTCGTCGTCCTGGCCGCCACCAACCGAGCGGAGGTCCTGGACCCGGCCCTGCTGCGGCCGGGACGCTTCGACCGCCGGGTCAGCGTCAGCCCGCCGGACCTCGAGGGCCGGCGGAAGATCCTCGAGGTGCACACCCGCAAGGTCCCGCTCGCGCCCGAGGTGGACCTCGCCGCGCTGGCCGCCGCGACACCCGGCATGGTCGGGGCCGACCTCGCCAACCTCGTCAACGAGGCCGCGCTGGCCGCCGCCCAGCACGGCCACGACCGGGTCACCGGCACCGACCTCGGCGAGGCGCTGGAGAAGGTGCTGCTCGGCACCGTCCGCGGCATCGTGCTCTCGCCCGAGGAGAAGCTGAGCACCGCCTACCACGAGTCCGGGCACGCGCTGCTCGGCATGCTGACGCCCGGGGCGGACCCCGTGCGGCGCGTGACGATCATCCCGCGCGGCCAGGCGCTGGGCGTGACCCTGCAGACCCCGCAGATGGACCGGTACGGCTACTCGGAGAAGTACCTGCGCGGCCGCATCACCGGAGCGCTCGGCGGCCGCGCCGCCGAGGACATCGTCTACGGCGACGTCACGACCGGTGCCGAGAGCGACCTGGACCAGGCCACGCGGCTCGCGCGCCAGATGGTCGGCCGGTGGGGGATGTCCCCGGCGGTCGGGCCGGTGTCGGTGCTGCCGCCGCCCGGCGAGGAGCAGCCGTTCGGCATCGACGGCGTCGCGCCGGCGACCAAGGAACTCGTCGACGCGGAGGTCCGGCGCCTCGTCGACGAGTGCTACGCCCAGGCGGTCGAGACCCTGCGCGGCAACCGCGAGCGGCTCGACCGGCTGGCCCACACGCTGCTGGAACGCGAGACGCTGGGCGAGGACGAGGCGTACGCCGCCGCCGGGATCCCCCGCGAGGCGGCGCCGGCGGCCGTCGCCCGCGGCGAGACGCCCGGCGGCCGACGCGCACCCGGTCTGCCCCCGGAGGCCGCCGCCGTGTCCGGTCGCTGACCCGGCGCACGGGCCGCGGGCGGGGCCCGGGTCCAGGGAGGGCCAGGGTGTTCGACGGGTGCGACCCCCAGCCGGGAGGACGAGCGTTCGTCCCGGCAACCGCCACCCCGTCGTCCGAGAAGGTGCGCTCATGACCACCCTGTTCCGGCGTGTGCACATGCCCTCGTTCGACGCGGCGACCGCGTGGCTCAACTCGGAGCCGCTCGATCCCGCCGGGCTGCGCGGCAGCGTCGTCCTGGTGGACTTCTGGACGCTGACCTGCATCAACTGGCTGCGCCAGGAGCCCTACGTGCGTGCCTGGTCGCGGGCCTACCGCGCCGACGGGCTGGTCGTCATCGGGGTCCACACCCCGGAGTTCGCGTTCGAGCACGACGTCGACCTCGTGCGCGAGGCGGTGGAGGAGCGGGGGATCGACTACCCGGTCGCCGTCGACAACGAGTACGGGGTCTGGAGCGCCTTCGACAACCACTACTGGCCGGCGCTCTACTTCGTCGACCGGGAGGGCCTGATCCGCGACTCCCACTTCGGCGAGGGTCGCTACGAGGAATCGGAACGCCTGCTCCAGCAGCTGCTCGGGATCGACCGCCCGCTCGTCCCCGTCGAGGGCCAGGGCCCGGAGGCGGCGGCCGACTGGGACAACCTGCGGACAGCGGAGACCTACCTCGGGTCCGAGCGCGGAGAGCGCTTCGACTCCCCGGGCGGCCGCCCCTACCAGCTCCCCGAGCGGCTCCGCCGCAACCACTGGGCCCTCGCCGGGGAGTGGACGATCGAGCCGGAGGACGTCGTCCTCGACCAGGCGGGCGGCAGCATCGTCTTCCGCTTCGACGCCCGTGACGCGCATCTCGTGCTGTCCTCCGCCGGAGGAGAGCCGATCCCCTTCCGCGTCCTCCTCGACGGCGAGCCACCGGGCGCGTCGCACGGCGTGGACGTCGACGAGCAGGGCAACGGCGTGCTGCGGCACGGCCGCATGTACCAGCTCGTGCGCCAGCACGACGGGGTCCGCGAACGCACGCTGGAGATCACGTTCCTCGAGCCCGGTGCCCGGGCCCACGCGTTCACGTTCGGCTGAGCCCCGGCAACTCCCGACCCATCCGGCCAGACCGCCCTGGAGGCGCCCGATGTCCGTGCCCACCCAGCCCACCGCATCCACCACCGCCGGCGCCGTCCCCGCCCCGCGCACCGCCCCGGAGACCGGCCGGACCGGGATCCGCCCGTTCGAGGTGCACGTCCCGGAGGAGGAGCTCGTCGAGCTGCGCCGCCGGATCGGCGTGACGCGCCTGCCGACCAAGGAGCTGGTCGACGACCGGTCGCAGGGCGTGCAGCTGGCGACGATCCAGGAGCTCGCCCGGTACTGGGCCACCGACCACGACTGGCGGCGCTGCGAGGCACGGCTGAACGCCCTGCCGCAGTTCATGACGGAGATCGACGGGGTGGACATCCACTTCATCCACGTGCGGTCGCGCCACGAGGACGCGCTGCCGCTGGTCATGACGCACGGCTGGCCCGGCTCGGTCGTCGAGCTGCTCGACTCCGTCGGCCCGCTCACCGATCCGACCGCGCACGGCGGCCGCGCCGAGGACGCCTTCCACCTCGTCCTGCCGTCCCTGCCCGGCTACGGCTTCTCCGCCGAGCCCACCGAGCTCGGCTGGGACGTCGCCCGTGTCGGGCGGGCGTGGGCGGAGCTGATGCGCCGCCTCGGTTACGACCGCTACGTCGCGCAGGGCGGCGACGTGGGCGCCGGCGTCACCGACGCGATGGGCCGCCAGGCACCGGAGGGCCTGCTCGGCATCCACCTCAACCTGCTCGTCGCGGCGCTGGGCGGTGTCCTGCCGGCGGAGACCGAGCAGGAACGCGCGGCCCGCGCGGCGATCACCACGTTCACGACGACCGGCTTCGCCTACTTCCAGGAGCAGGCCACCCGGCCGCAGACGATCGGCTACGCGCTGCTGGACTCACCCGTCGCCCTCGCCGCCTGGATGATCGACCACGACACCGACTCCTACTACAAGATCGCCGGCGCTTTCGTCGACGGGCGGCCCACGGGCAATCTCACCCGGGACCAGATCCTCGACAACATCACGCTGTACTGGCTCACCGGCACCGGCGCCTCGGCGGCCCGGTCCTACTGGGAGAGCTACGGAGCCGACGCCCCCGCGGCCGCGGCCGCTGCCGGTCGGACTCCTCCGCCGGTCACCGTCCCGGTCGGCTTCACCACGTTCCCCGGCGAGATCTGGCGGACCCCGCGCAGCTGGGCCGAGAAGTCGTACGCCACCCTCAGCTACTTCAACGAGGTGGACCGTGGCGGCCACTTCGCCGCCTGGGAGGAGCCGGAGCTCTTCGCGACCGAGGTCCGGGCGGCGTTCCGGCCGTTGCGGACGACGTAGGCGCCCGTCGCCGCTGATCACGACCCCGGCGGCTCCCGGGACCTGTCCCCGGAGCCGCCGGTCAGCAACTCCCCACCGGTGCAGGCCTCGCCCCCGACGAGGAGCAGCACCGCGCGCTCACTCCAGGAGGAGCTCGATGCCGACCCAGACCACTGATCTCTTCCTCCTCGAGGATCTCCAGGACGCGGGCAGGACGAGCCGGCTCGCGGACAGCGATCTGCATGCGCTTCGCGCCGTCGCTGACTGGATCACGACCTTCGTGGTCAGGCCTCACCAGGACCTCGGCCGGGCTGGGACCGTCTGTCCCTTCGTGCCCGGGTCGTTGGAGCGCAAGACCCTCTGGCTCGCTCCCGAGCAGATCGCCGGCCGGGACATGCGGGAAATCGTCGAGCTCATGACCGGGTACAAGAGACTGTTGCTGGACACCCGACCGACGGACGGCGACGACGCCATCTACGACGTCATCGTCGTCGTCTTCAGCGACCTGCCGGCCGATCGTGCCCAGGGCGTCTTCGACGACGTCCTCCGGCAACTCGCAGTTCCGTCGTATGCGGAAGACGGAATCCTGTTCGGGCCGTACTACGAAGGCAATACGGCGACTGCGATATACAACTCGAGCTTCCGGCCATTCCAGTCGCCCGTGCCGTTTCTGTTCGTGCGGCATGGATTCATCGGCGACTGGAAGTTCTTCCTGGATGATGATGAATGGCTCACCTTGTGGGCGCGTCGCTACGGGGAGTCCGGAGCCCGGGCGCTGGCTGAGGAACTACGCCGCTTGCCGTGGCGTGCGCGGCGCGACTAGGAGCTCTTCCCGGCAGGCGGTGCCGCGGGGGCCGGCGGATCGGGCTCGTACGGGTCGACGTGCTCGACCCACTGGGCGCGCCAGGCCGGCGGCTCCCATGGATCACCGAAGTAGATCCGCTCGCGGACGACCTTGTCGTCGCGGAACTCCATGATCCCGACGGCCATCACCGGTCGGTCGTCGTAGCGGATCGTGTACTCGTTGACCCAGAGGTCGTGGCAGCCGGTGGTCCGGTGCAGCTCGAACTGCTGGCGGGCCGGATAGGTGGACCGGAACCCGATGATGTTCGCCTTGCCGCGGACGCGCTCGCCGCCCTGCGGCCACTCGACGACGGCGTCGTCGGCGTAGATCTCCGACGCGCGGACGATCTGGTCCTGCGGTGCGCCGCCGGCGGCGGCGATGTTCGAGTGGTCGAAGTGCGCCCGGATCAGGGCCCGTGTCGTTGCCTCGTCCACCTGAGCCTCTTTCCGGTCGTCGCGGACGCGCGTCGCCGCCCGCTGCCGTGCCTGGTGGTCAGCGGGCGGCGTGAGCGGAGTGGGGTCAGCGCAGCGAGCGGAAGGCTGCGCGCAGCTCCTCGGCGAACAGCTGCGGCTGCTCCCACGCCGCGAAGTGCCCACCCCGGTCGACCTCGTGGAAGTAGATGAGGTTCGGGTAGGCGCGCTCTGCCCAGCTGCGCGGCGCCTGGTACTGCTCACTCGGGAAGACGGTCGTGGCCACCGGGATGGTCACGCCCTTGGCGTTGAAGAACCCGCCCCGGTACTCCCAGTAGAGGCGGGACGCGGAGACCCCGGTGTTCGTCAGCCAGTAGAGCGTGATGTTGTCGAGGACCTCGTCGCGGGTCAGCTCGCCCGTGGCGCTCGAGGGCCGGTCCAGGGCGGCCGTGACCGCCACGGCCGGCTGGCCGTCGGCGTCGTTGTGGTCGAGGAGCCACGCGGCCAGGCCGACGGGGGAATCCGCGATGCCGTACAGGGTCTGCGGGCGCGCCGCCATGTACTTGGCGTACTCGACCTGCCCGTAGGTCCTGACCAGCTGCTCGCAGGCGCGCCGTTCCTCCGCGGAGAGCCCGGGTGGGGGTGGGCTGCCCGCCTGGAGGGCCTGGTCGATGTCGGCCGGGACGACGGCCGGCATGTTGGTGTGGATGGCGAGCAGCCCCTCCGGCGCCTGCAGGCCCATCTGGTCGACCACGAAGGCACCCCAGTCCCCGCCCTGGGCGACGTAGCGGCGGTAGCCGAGCCGCCGCATCAGCTCCGCCCACGCCCGGCCCATGCGTTCGGGGCCCCACCCGGTGCCCGTCGGCTTCCCCGAGAACCCGTACCCGGGCATGGAGGGGACGACGACGTGGAAGGCATCCCCGGCCGTCCCGCCGTGCGCGGTGGGGTCGGTCAGCCGGTCGATGATCTTCAGCTGCTCGATGATCGAGCCGGGCCAGCCGTGATTGACCACGAGCGGCAGCGCGTCATCGTGCGGGGACCGCACATGCAGGAAGTGGATGTCCAGCCCGTCGATCTCCGTCACGAACTGCGGCAGGGCGTTGAGGCGGGCCTCGCACCGGCGCCAGTCGTACTCGGTGCCCCAGTAGGTCGCGAGCTTCTGCATCATCGCGAGCGGCACGCCCTGCGAGTGATCGGAGACCGTCTCCTTCTCGGGCCAGTTGGTGGCCGCGATGCGACGACGAAGGTCCTCCAGAGCTTCATCGGGGACGTCGACGTGGAAGGGGCGGATCTCGACTCCGGCTTCCAGGGTGCTGGTCATGACGATCTCCGTTCTCCGCGTGGGTGCGGTTCTCCTGCGTCGTCGGCGTCGGCGAGGAGCAGGCGGGCCTCGGCTGCCTCCGAGGCGGGGACGAGGACGCGCACCCCGTCCTGTTGCAGCTGCGGCTCCTGGCCCCCGGCGTCGTCGGTGACCGCGGCGGCTCTGAGCCCATGGCTGCGTAGCAACCCCACGATCAGGTCCGCCTCGATGCGGCTCCGCACGACCGCGACGGGCTCGGGCGCGCCGCCGGTCACCGCAGGACCGCCGCCATGTGCTGTCTGGCATCGGCGTCGGCCTGCTCGGGGGTGCGGCCCTGCTCCCGGGCGACGATGTAGGCGGCGTAGAAGGCCGACCACTGGTGCGGTGGCGCGGTCGGTTCGTACTGCCCGTGGTGCTCCTCGGCCTCGCGCAGCAGCTCCGTCAGGGTCTCGACGTCCATGGCCGGCTTCTCCCGTCTGCTCCCCGCCACCCTCGCGCGGGCCGCGGCCGTCTCGACCCAGGGAGATTCCCTGGTCTGCTGCCCGGCTCCCCGGCTCTGCGGCGGGCGCGGGAGGGCGGCCAGGGACCCACCAGGCACTGTCCCTGGGGCGATGGGCACTCGGTCGGGGAACAGTCGACCCGGGGGATCGGCGGAGAGCAGGCGTCCGCCGGTCCGCGGCACCGCACGAGAGGCAGTGGCGCCATGCGTTCCGACATCGTTCCCGGCGGCGTCTTCCCCGACTACGCACTGCCCGACCACACCGGGACCGTCCGCACGCTGAGCGAGATCCAGGGCCGCGACCCGATGGTCCTCACGCTGGCCCGCGGCCACTACTGCCCGAAGGAGCACCAGCAGCATCTGGAGCTGGCGGCGTTCCAGTCGAAGCTCCGGGTGGCCTACACCCGGATCGCCACGATCACGACCGACGACCGCCACGAGCTCCAGGAGTTCCGCGCGTCGGTCGGCGCGCACTGGACGTTCTTCTCCGACCCGGGGCGGATCGTCCAGCGGGACCTCGACATCCAGGAGTACACCGACCCCCGGCACGACCCGATGATCCCGCACACGCTCGTGCTCAAGCCCGGACTCGTGATCCACACGATCTACAACGGCTACTGGTTCTGGGGCCGGCCGTCGCTCGACGACCTGTGGCACGACCTGCGGACGGCGACCGCGGAGATCCGCCCGGACTGGGACCTGAGCACCCCAGGGCTCCGCGACGCCTGGACCGCCGGCGACCACTCGCTGTTCCACGGCTGGGACCGGCGGTCGGGGGCGGTCCCCGCCCCGAGGTGAGCGCCCCGAGGTGAGCGGCTAGGTGGCGGCGGCGGCCCGGTCCAGCTCGGGCAGGGACCGCCGCAGCTCCCGTCGGGTGCTCACGCCGAGCTTGGTGAAGGTCTTGCGGAGGTGCCATTCGACGGTGCGGGGGCTGACGTACAGCGCGGCGCCGATCTCCGGGTTGGTGAGCCCCTGCGCGGCGAGCCGGGCGATGTGCGCCTCTTGGGCGGTGAGCTGGCCCGAGGTCTCCACCGTCCGCTTGCGCACCGTCTCCCCGGTGGCCAGCAGCTCGTGGCGCGCCCGCTCGGCGAACGCCTCGAGGCCCATCGCGGTCAGCGCCTCGTGGGCGGTCCGCAGCTGCGCGCGAGCCTCGACGCGGCGTCCCTCCCGCCGCAGCCACTCGCCGTAGAGGAGCTGCGCGCGGGCGAGCTCCACCCGGACCCTCGTGCGGCCGAGGCGCTCGACCGCCTCACGGTGCAGCGCGTCCGCCGTCGTCCCGTCGTGCAGCAGCGCCCGTCGGCTCGCGGCCACACCCAGTGCCCAGTCGGTGCCGCTGGCGTGCGCCAGCGCGGCGAGCTGCTCCAGTCCGGCCCGCGCGGCCGCCGTCTCGCCGCTGCGCACCCCGGCCTCCACGAGCTCGGCGAGCGCCCACTTCGGCGGACCGAGCTCGAGCGGGTCCGCGGTCGCCTCCTGCGCGGCGTGCAGGGCCTCCCGGTAGCGGCCGAGCCCGTTGCTCAGGACGGCGCAGGCCCACTGGGCCATGTTGACCCCGACACCCTCACCGCGGGCGACGACGTCGTCCAGGCAGCTGCGGATCAACGGCTCGGCCTGCTCGGGCCGGCCCCGGACGGCGAGCAGACCGATCTCCCCGTAGGGGGCGAGGGTGCTCCTGGTGATCTCGGTGATCGACCGGGTCTCCTGGACGAGGGACGCCGCCGCGGTCAGGTCGCCGGTGAACAGGTGCAGCACGGTGCGGGTGTTCAGCGCCAGCGGGAGGGCGCTGAGGGCGCCGGCCTCGCGGGCGAGGTCCAGGTGCCGGCGGGTGAGCACGTCCCAGTCGGCGTCGTCCCACAGGTCTGCGGCCGTGGCCGCCGCCAGCCACGAGAAGCGCAGCGCCTCGTCCATGGTGAGGTCCTCGCCGGCGAACGCCTCGACCGCTCGGCGCGAGGCCGGGACCGCGGGTGCGTACCCGTCGGTGAAGAGGACCGCGAGCCCCTCCAGCAGCGCGTCGCGCTTGCGCGGGGTGCGCGGTGGGGGCGCCGTCCGCACGGCCTCGGCCACCTGGCGGGCGCCGGGGCCGGCCGCCAGCCGACCGGCGAACAGGGCGGCGGCGAGCGCGTCGAGGTAGGTGTCGCGGGCGAGTTCCGCGTCGATCGGTTCCAGCCTCCGGGCGGCGGCGAGCAGCAGGGGGAGCGCCTCGTTGCCACGGTTCGCGGCGAAGGACAGCTGGGCCTGCAGCAGTTCGATCCGTGCCCGTTCCGGCTCGCCGAGCGGTCCGACCCCCGCCGTCGCCAGGAGGGCCGCGGCGTCGTCGAACGCGCCGGCGGTCACCTTGCCCTGGGCGGCGTCGAGCGCACGGCGGGCCCGGCGAGCCGGGTCGGGGGTGAGCGCGGCCGACCGCTCGCGGAAGGCGGCCGCCGCGGCGACGCCGCCGTGCGCGAGCGCCCGGCCGGCCGACTGCTCGAGTTCGGCGGCGACCTCCTCGTCCGGACCCACGGCGGCGTGGGCGCGGTGCCAGGCGCGGCGGTCGGGGTCGGCCTCGGCGTCGGTGACGTCGGCGAGCGCCGCGTGGATCGCCCGCCGCTCCGCGCGGGGAGCCGAGTGGTAGACGGTCGAGCGGACGAGCGGGTGGCGGAACCGGACGCGGTCGCGCAGCTCGATCAGGCCGGCCGCCTCGGCCGCGGCCGCGGCGTCGGGCCCGATGCCGAGGCGCTCGGCGGCGCGCCACAGCAGCGGGACGTCACCGACCGGCTCGGCCGCGGCGGTGAGCAGCAGCCGGCGGGCCGGCTGGGGGAGGGGCTGCACCTGGCGCAGGAAGCCCTGCTCGAGGCGGTGGACCAGAGTGGGGACGGCGTCGTCGCTGTCGGCGCCGAAGGCCAGCTCGGCCGCGGAGAGGCCGCGGGGGAGCTCGAGGAGGGCCAGCGGGTTGCCGTGGCTCTCGGCGACGATGCGGTCGCGGACGCGGGCATCGAGCGTGCCCGTCACCGCCCCCTCCAGGAGGACCGCCGCGTCGGCGCTCCTCAGCCCGCGTACCGTCAGCTCCGGGAGCCCGGGGAGCACGGCCTGCGCGTCGGAGTCGCGCGCGGCGAAGACCATGGCCACGGGTTCGGCCGCGAGCCGCCGGGCGACGAACTCCAGCGTCTGCGCCGACGCGGAGTCCAGCCACTGGGCGTCGTCCACGACGCAGATCAGCGGTCGTTCCTCGGCCACCTCGGAGAGCAGGGTGAGCACCGCCAGGCCCACGAGGAAGCGGTCCGGTGCGGTGCCCGGGCGGAGCCCGAACGCCGTGCCGAGCGCATCCTGCTGCGGGGAGGGGAGCTCGGTCAGCCGGTCCAGGTAGGGGCTGCACAGCTGGTGCAGCCCCGCGAACACGAGCTCCATCTCCGACTCGACGCCCGACGCGCGGGCCACGCGGCATCCCGCCGCGCGCTCGAGGAGGAACTCCAGCAGGGCGGTCTTGCCGATCCCGGCCTCGCCGCGCAGCACCAGCACCTGGCTGCGGCCGGCCTTCGCCGCGGCGACCAGGCCGCTCAGGGCGTCGCACTCGCTCCGACGTCCCAGCAGACCCGGCCACGAGCCCGGAACGGACATGCTGCTCACCGCCAGGGGAAGTCGGAGGGCGCACGCTGCTCGAATGCGGCTGACGCCGGACCGGGGGGCACGGCGGGGCCCAATCCGACACCCGGACGTCCCTCAACGGACAGGGTCCAAGGGCAATTGCGCTCGGCGTGATCGGCCTGGTCAGCGGATGCGCGGAGGGCGACACTGGTGCCCCTCAGCCAGGAGGTGACCGGCCGATGTCCACCCCGACGTTCGCGCCGCCGCGCATCGAGGCCGAGTCCCGCCCCGACGGACGGTTGCTGCTGCGCTCGACGGAGCCGCTGGGCGAGCACCCGGTTGGCGTCGTCCACTCCTTCCGCGCGCACAGCGAGGCGCATCCCGACCGGCTGCTGGTCGCCGAGCGGGGTGCGGACGGCGAGTGGGCCCGCTCGACGTGGGGCGAGGTCCGGGAGCAGGCCGACCGGCTGGCGCAGGGGCTGCTCGACCGCGGCCTTGCCGACCGTCCGGTGCTGGTGCTCTCGGGCAACAGCCGGCTGCACCTGGCCGTCACCCTGGCCGCCATGACCGTCGGGGCGCCGGTCGTCCCGACCAGCGTCGCCTACTCGCTGCAGAGCGCCGACCACGCCAAGCTGCGGGCGATGGCGGAGCTGGTCGAGCCCGGCCTGGTGGTGGCCGAGGACGCGTCCTTCGCCAGAGCCGTCGAGGCGGTGCGCGGCGACCGGGTGGTGCTCAGCCGGGACGGCGACGTCCCCGGGGCCGTGCCGCTCGCCGGGTTCGGATCCGCTCCGAGCGCCGAGGTGGACCGCCGGTGTGCCGCGCTGCGCCGGGAGGACGTCGCGAAGATCCTGTTCACCTCCGGCTCGACCGCGGCCCCGAAGGGCGTGCTGACCACGCACGGGATGCTGTCCGCCAACCAGCAGCAGATGCTGCAGGCCTGGCCGTTCGTCGCCGAGGAGCCGCCGGTGCTGCTGGACTGGCTGCCCTGGAGCCACACCTTCGGCGGCAACTTCTGCCTCGGCATGGTGCTCACCCACGGCGGTTCGTTGTGGATCGACGACGGCCGCCCCGCCCCCGCGTTGATCGGCCGGACGGTCCGCAACCTCGCCGACGTCTCGCCGACCGTCTACTTCAACGTGCCGGCCGGCTGGGCGACGCTGGTGCCGCACCTCGAGCGCGATCCGGCGGCCGCGGGAGCGTTCTTCGACCGGCTGCGGATCGGCTTCTTCGCCGGCGCGGCGCTGCCCCAGCAGTTGTGGGACCGGATCGAGAAGCTCGCCGCCGGCTCCGGCGCGCGCATGCAGATGACCACCGCCTGGGGGCTGACCGAGACCGCACCGGCCGCGACGGCCGCACACTTCGCGATCACCCGCAGCGACGTCCTCGGGGTGCCGCTGCCCGGGGTGGAGCTGGTGCTGGTCCCGGTGGGGGACAAGACCGAGGTCCGCGTCCGGGGCGCGAACGTGACCCCGGGCTACCACCGCCGTCCCGACCTGACCGAGGCGGCGTTCGACGAGGACGGCTTCTTCCGCACCGGCGACGCCGTCACCCTCGTCGACCCCGACGACCCGGCGGCCGGGCTGCTGTTCCGCGGCCGCATCGCCGAGGACTTCAAGCTGGCCACCGGCACGTTCGTCAGTGTCGGGACGCTGCGCCCGAAGCTGCTCTCGGCCTCGCAGGGGTTGCTCACCGACGCGGTGATCTGCGGCCAGGACGGCGACTGCGTGACCGCGATGGTGTGGCTGCACCCCGACTTTTCCGGCCGCGTCGGCGCCGACGGCGTCCCGGACGAGTCCCTGCGCGCCGACCTCGTGGCGGCGCTGCAGCGCCTGGCCGCGGAGGGCGGCGGCTCCTCGCAGTGCGTCGAGCGGCTGCTGGTCCTGACCGAGCCGCCCCAGCTGGACGCCGGCGAGATCACCGACAAGGGCTACGTCAACCAGGCCGCGGTCCGGGACCGCCGCGCGGACCTGGTCGCGCTGCTCTCCGCGGAGCCGCCGCCGGCGCGGGTCGTCGTCCGCGGCTGAGGGCGGACACAGAAGTGGGAAGGGAGCTGTCTCCCTTCCCACTTCAACGTATAGCGCGTGGTGGGACTTGCGGCAAGACCCCGGTCGGGTCGCAGAATCGCCGTCCGATCCGGCAATGTCGCACTTCAGATCAGAGCGGACGACGTGAATTCCCTCAGCACCAGCGCGTTCCTCCTTCCCGACAACCTCTCCGCCAAGGCCGATCCGGCGCTGATCGCCGACGACGAGCGGCACTTCGCGGCCATCGCGGAGAGCCTCGAGCAGACCATCGCCGAGCTGTCCGATCGCCTCGACGCCGAGCGCCGCGCGCCCGGCGGCATCGGCCAGGAGGCGCTCGACCGGGACCTGGAGATCCACCGGCTGACCGCGCGGCTGCGGACCCTGCGCCGCTTCGGCCTGGACCTGTGCCTGGGGCGCATGGACCCGGCGGACGGCGCCGAGCCCGTGTACGTCGGCCGGCTCGGGCTCACCGACAGCTCGGGTCGCCGGCTGCTCGTGGACTGGCGCTCGCCCCTGGCCGAGCCGTTCTTCGGTGCGACCCACGCGAACCCGATGGGCCTGGCCGGCCGCCGCCGGTACCGCTGGACCCGGGGCCGGATCACCGACTACTGGGACGAGGTGTTCACCGCGGAGGGCTTCTCCGGCCATGCCGCCGCGCTCGACGACCAGTCCGCGTTCATCGCGAGCCTCGGCACCAGCAGGTCGCCCCGGATGCGGGACGTGCTCGGCACCATCGCGGGCGATCAGGACGCGATCATCCGCGCGGGGTCCGGCGGCCCGCTCGTCGTCGACGGCGGTCCCGGGACGGGGAAGACCGTCGTGGCGCTGCACCGCACCGCGTACCTGCTCTACGCCGACTCGCGCATCGGTCACCACCGGGGCGGCGTGCTGTTCGTCGGTCCGCACCAGCCGTACCTGGCCTACGTCGCCGACGTCCTGCCCAGCCTCGGCGAGGAGGGCGTGCAGACCGTCACCCTGCGGGACCTCGTGCCCGAGGGTGCCGGCGCGGCGGTCGAGACCGACCCGTTCGTCGCACGGCTGAAGTCGTCGGCGGACCTGGTGACGGCGATCGAGGCGGCGGTGCGGTTCTACGAGGAGCCGCCGTCTCGCGGGATGACGGTGGAGACGCCGTGGTCCGATCTGCGGCTCACCGCCGACGACTGGGCCGAGGCGTTCGAGGCGGCGGAGCCCGGCACCCCGCACAACGAGGCGCGCGACCAGGTGTGGGAGCAGCTGCTCACGATCCTCGTCGACAAAGAGGAGGACGACGACGTCTCGCCCGAGCAGCTGCGGAGGTCGCTGGCGCAGAACCGGGAGCTGGTGGCCGCCTTCAACCGGGCGTGGCCGCTGCTCGAGGCGACTGATCTCGTGGGTGATTTGTGGTCGGTGCCCGCGTACCTGCGCAGGTGCGCGCCGTGGCTGAGCCCTGATGACGTGCGGACGCTGCAGCGGTCCGACCCTTTCGCGTGGACGGTGTCGGACCTGCCGCTGCTGGACGCGGCGCGGCAGCGGGTGGGCGACCCGGAGACGTCCCGGCGCCGTCGTCGGCAGGAGGCCGTCGCCGCCGCCGAGCGCGAGCGCATGTCGAGCGTGATCGACGAACTGATCGCGACCGACGACTCCGAGCTGCTGCTGATGACGACCCTGCGCCATCAGGATCTGCGGGACGCCCTGGTCGACGAGGCCGCGCTGCCGACCGCGGACCCGGACCTGCTCGCCGGCCCGTTCGCGCACATCGTGGTGGACGAGGCCCAGGAGCTGACGGACGCGGAGTGGCAGATGCTGCTGCTCCGCTGCCCGTCGCGGAGCTTCACGATCGTGGGGGACCGGGCGCAGGCGCGGCACGGGTTCACGGAGTCGTGGGAGGAGCGGCTGGAGCGGGTGGGGCTCTCTCAGGTGCGCCTCGCCTCGCTGAGCATCAACTACCGGACGCCTTCCGAGGTGATGGCGGAGGCCGAGCCGGTGATCCGGGCCGTGCTGCCGGACGCCAACGTGCCGACGTCGATCCGTTCGAGCGGCATCCCAGTGATCTACGGATCCGTGTCGGAGCTGCACTCGGGCCTCGACGCCTGGCTCGCCGAGCATGCCGAGGGCGAGGGGATCGCCTGCGTCATCGGCGATCCGACGTTCCGGGCGACGTCCCGCGTCCGTTCGCTGACCCCGGAGACGGTGAAGGGGCTCGAGTTCGATCTGGTCGTCCTCGTCGACCCCGAGCGGTTCGGCGAGGGCATAGAAGGAGCGGTCGACCGCTACGTCGCGATGACCCGAGCGACCCAGCAACTCGTCGTCCTCACGAGCTGAGGAACTCTGGGGTCCGGCCCGACCGTAGGCGGTCGCGGCTGTCGGCCGCCTACGGTCGGGCGCCGAGTTCGTCGGCGACGAGGTGGGCGAGGGTCAGGCCGCGGCTGAGCGCGAAGCCGCTGTTGTAGCCGCTGCCGAAGGTGGTGGTGGCCGCGCAGGAGCCGACGGCGTACAGGTTCGGCACGACGGAGCCCTGCAGGTCGAGGACGTGCCCGTCTGCGTCGGTACGCACCCCGCTGGAGCCGATGCCGACGCCCAGCAGCCGCAGCCGCATGCCGTGGAACGGTGCGTCGGTGATCGGCCCCAGGAGCGGGTTCGGTTCGTGTTCGGGGTCGCCGGAGAAGCGCCGGATGAACTCGATGCTGCCCCGTCCGAACTCGGGGTCCTGCCCGCGGACGGCGTGTGCGTTGAACGTCTCCGCCGTCGCCGCGAGCTGGTCGCCGTCGATCCCGAGGGCCGCGCCGAGCTCGACCAGCGATGGGGCCGAGGTCACCAGCCCCTCGGGGTAGTCGCCGTCCGGTGGGGTGGAGCCCAGGCCGTACTTGCGCCGGTGCTGCTCGTCCCAGACGAGGAAGAACGGCCGGTGGGGATCGTGCTCGTCGACCACCCGGGGAACGATGGACGGCCAGTACGAGTCGTCACAGAACCGGCGGCCGGACCGGTCGACGATCATCGCGTGCGGCATCGCGTACTCGGGGCCGTTCTCGTAGCCGGTCGCCGTCGGCGCACGCCAGCCGGGAACCATCGGCACGCTGCCGGCCGGGATCGTCGTGATGGCGCCGCCCGCGGATTCCGCCAGCCGGATCGCATCGCCTCGCAGGGTCTCCGGCGCCAGACTGCCGAAGTCCTCCGGCTCCAGGCCGACGAACCGCCGGACGAGATCGGCATCCCAGTCCCACGTACTGGTGGCGAGCACCACCGGGCCGTGCCGCTCCACGCGCCCCTCATGACCCTCGGCCGCGGCGCCGATCACCCGGCCGTTCTCGTCGCGCAGCAGCTCGCGGACCGGGTGCGAGACGAGGAGCTCGACCGAACCTGTCGCCAGGGCGCGTGCCAGGAAGCCGGCGACCAGGCCGGTGCCGAAGGTGACCAGGTCGGCGGCGTCGGCGGCGTTGGCGGTCCTGCGCCGGCCCTTGGCGAACAACTCGGCGTACGTCGTGCCCATCCGGAAGTACGGGCTCACCTGCAGCCGGTCGCGCCACTCGCCGAGGGTCTCGGCGCCGAATGGCTCCCCGGTGAGGTAGCGGCCGGCCGGCAGCGCGCCGGGCACGTCGGCGTGGTAGTCCGCCAGCCCCTCGATCAGCGTCCAGCGGACGGCGCCGACGTCCTCCCAGTGCCGGATGGCCTCGGGCGCGGCGGTGAGCCACCGCCGCATCGCTTGCTCGTCGAGCAGGTCCGGGTGGTCGTGCGCGATGCCCCGGACGTAGCTCTCGGCTCGCTGCAGGTCGTCGTCGATGCCTGCCCGCGCGGCGACGTGGTTGGCGCCGACCCAGACCTGCCCACCGGAGTACGCCGCGGCACCACCGAGGCGATCTGCCGACTCGAACACGGTGACCCGTCGGCCGCGCAGGGCGGCGCCCAGCGCAGTGGCGAGCCCTGACAGCCCGCCTCCCACGATGACGACGCGCTCCGTCGAGGCCATCGGTCAGCTCAGGCGACGGTGGAGCGTGCGGCGGAACTGCCGCACGCCGGGTTCGTGGCAACCGAAGAGCGGGTCCGTGCCCGCCGGCGTCGGCAGAGCATCGGCGACAGTGGCGTTGGCGGCGTTGTGCTCGTTAGGGGTCACATCGTGGAACCGAACCAGTCACGCAGCCGAGACGCCAGGCTAGCCACGATGTCTGCGATGCATGCACGGAACAACCCTTATTCGCGGGGCCATCCGGGAGGTTCTGCTGTAGGTTCTCCAGAACCCTCAGCAGCGCGGCTGACCATGACAATGCATGGAGCGGGTGGCGGGAATCGAACCCGCATGCCCGCCTGAAAGGCTATAGCTCTTCATGCGCTTATCCGACGGTAAGCGGGCACTACGCCCAACGTCGTGCTTCTGTGTGCCTCAAGCCCGTTGAGGCGGAGTCAGTGCAGATCGACGGCTGCGACGCCACGCCGCCCACGCTAGCGTAGAATGGCGACGGTAGTACCACGAAGCGGAACGCACCGCTGCCCCACGGCGCTTTCTCTGAAATGAGATCAGTGCGCCATGTTGACTTGCTTGGACCGGTCGAGCACGGGACCCGCGCCAACTGCTCGTCGTCGAGGTTCCGAAAGGCGCGACCCGTGCGCGCCTATACTCGGTAGCGAACTTCGTGAAGAGGTCGGCTAGGCCGCTGTTGTCGGGCTCCACGCGGAGACCGAAGCGAGTAGCGAGGCCGTCCTGATCCATCACATTCTGATCGAGATACACCTCCAAGTCGCACTGATGAGAACGAACAGCGATTATGGCAGCAAGTTCGAGCGCTAGGCCGCCTGCGACTCCAATACCCGAAGTAGTGTCGTGCGTCCAATGAATGCGAGTCGAGCCGAGCGCAATCTCTCTCCCCCCGCATGCAACGGCTGCTCACCGTGCGCCAGAATGCGCGCGGGATATCGAGCCAGGATTCGTCCCCCCGGGTGGCGGGCGGTGGCTGCAAGCTCGAGCGTCTCGAGCAGCAACGTCAGCCCCGGGTGTTTTGTCGCACCGTTGATGAAGTTGGGTGTCGACTGAGCCGGCGCATGATCATGCCCATTAGAGCTGTCCCGCTTGAGCTCATTGGGTGCGGCTATCCCCGCCCGGCAGGTCATGAGGGCTGGGATGAATAACCAGTAGTAGTCGCTCGTCGCCGCGGTGATCGAGAAGGTGGCGGTGGCCAGGAAGTAGCCAATCCGCGGACTTGCGACGACTCGCCGAGGAGGAAGAGGCCGAAGGCCCCGATGAAGACCATGAACACTGGCAGGTCCTTCGTTTCGACTGTCGGCGCCTCGGGACTGTGGTTGTCGGACCGGACGTGTCTCGGCACATAGCTCTGCTACGTTGAGCCGAGGAGCCATCCCGCTAGAAGTGAGCCGGCTGGCGCGGTGACGTCCCGCGAGGAGGCCAACATCCCGGCCACGTCGCATGCTTGACCAGCGAGGCGATTCGGTGCTCGCCGGGCAGCTCCACCGGGCAGACGTCTCGATGCCGGCCCGTCGGGCGATCGGGCCGGCGGATCGACGCCTCAGCGGGATGTCGCTCCGAGCACCGGAGGGCGTGAGTGTCGTTCGCCGACGCCACGAACCTGCCGTCGGAACGCACGAAGCCGCGCTGGAAGTACGGCACGCCGCCCTAGGGCGCCGCCAACTTCGCCTGGGTTCAGCACTTCGTCCATCATCTGACCCCAACGGCACGGCCGGCTTCGTCTCGGCGAACGGCTCACTGTCCTCAAAGACCCCCGTACCCACACCAGGGTTGGGGGCTTCCTGCGCTTGTGGCGGGGAGGGGGAGATCCGGCGAAAGCGTGTCGACGCTGAACTCATCGACTGGATCGTGGCGATGCGACTTCTAAGGGACAGGCTTAGTGTCCGCCGCATGCAAGGACGCTCACGCCAGTGTCCCCGTCTTTAGGCCAATCGGTGAACCGTCCGAACGCTAGACAATGCCACGGTGACTGCCGGCAGCTCCTCTAAGATAGTGCCGGGTTGTGGAATGTAACCCTGCGGCAGTATCGCCAGTGCAACCTTAAAGCTCTCTCCTCTTCCATGCCTCTCGTCGCCAATATGAGTAACCGCGGAGACTTCGCCGCTCGCGTCGTTGATTGTCGCCACTCTCTGGGACCACCATCGTCTCGACGGCTCGTGAGAGGAAGTCATCGGACGCACGAAGGGCACCACTTCTAGCCTTCGCTCCCGCACTAAAGACGGAGCCGACACGCCGGAATCATCATCAACGCTCAAACGTCCTCGAATCGTCATTTCCGAATTCTGGATACCTGAACCGTCCGAGGGTTCGATGATTTCTATCGATGGCTTGATCAAGAGACGCCGGAGTGTCGCCACCTCCGTGAGTAGTTGCCGACGTTCCCGGTCGGCATCTCTCGCCTGAAACCAGCCGAGTGCGCCCGAAGCTAAGGACGCGAGGACAGCGACGCCCCATGGAAGCAGGGTTGGCGTCCTGTCGGCGCTCACCAGCCCAACTACGATCGCCAGAAACGTGACTACCGACGAGGTCGTAGCCCACAGCGCTGGCGAGATCCTTGCCTTGGGGACGGTTGAGCGGGAGTTAGCCATGTCACGCCTCGCGAGGAGCTCCGATGTGTTGCCCGGTATGACAACACTAGCCGTCGCCGGCCAGGTCCCAGTTGCTTGGCGACATGGACGTGAACGGCGCGAGGCAGCATGAAGGAGTTGGTGATCGAGCATCCGCTGGATCGCGAGCGAGCACCCCAACAACCAATTCCGGAAGCAGTGTAGGCGGTGTCTAGAACTCCTCCGAGAAACCGGCTGGTGTGTCGGAGCCGGGAAGGTCTTGGGCTAACAGACTGCTTGACCTGCGTATACGCGTGGAGCGGGTGACGGGAATCGAACCCACATGGCAAGCTTGGAAGGCGGGACACGCCAATTCATCTGGGCTGGTCAGCCCCTTCTTTCGCTGTCCGGAGGCCCACGCTTGACCCCCCCATATGTGACCCACTGGCACCAGGCTCGAGTTCGGACCCCTTCTGTGACCCCGCCCGCGAGAATCTCTACGCGGCATCGTGGGCTCAGATGGACACCGCACCCATGATCAGGACGCCAGGAAGGTGCGCCATCCGTCGGGAGGTGGTTGACCCGGCGAAAGCGTCCGCAGCCGGGCGAGCGTGGTCGGGTCCTGGACTTCCAGCCAGGCGACGAGTTGGCGGAAGGACACCAGGCGGACGTCAGGCTGTTCGGCGATCTGGCGTAGGGCCTCCTCGAGGGCGTCCATGTAGATGCCGCCGTTCCACTGTTCGAAGTGGTTGCCGATGAACAGCGGCGCCCGGTTGGTGGTGTAAGCGCGTTGGAAGCCGGCGAGGTAGGCGTCGCGGGCCTGGGCTCGCCAGGTCGGGTACATGCCCGGGTCGCCGTCCGGATCGCCGTCGGTCTGCTTGTACATGATGTTGTAGTCCATGGACAGGACGTGGCGGCTCCTACCGGCGGTGGCGCCGGGGAACGGCACAGCCTGCAGTGGGAAGTTCCACAGGCCCAACCGCTGGTCGGGCCAGACCTGCACTCCACCGGGTGAGCTGGCGTCGTACTTCCAGCCGAGCGCAGCGGCGGTGGGCAGCAGCCCCTCCTGGCCCTGCAGGCAGGGGGTACGGCCGCCGATGAGCTCGCGCTCGTAGTCGAAGGGGAGCGGCGCCACGTCGGGTCGGCCGGCCAGCCCGGTGGTGGTCTTCCAGGTCTGCACGAATCGCTTGGCCTGGGCGATCTCCTCGGCCCAGTCGGCCGGCGTCCACAGCGAGACCCCGTTGTCCCCACAGAAGTGCCCGTTGAAGTGGGTGCCGATCTCGTGGCCGTCCAGCCAGGCGGCGCGGACCTCGCTCATGGTGGCGACGACCTCGGCGGTGGACAGGAACGTGATGTCCGAGGCGCCCACCGGATGCCGTGGCGGGGCGTACCGCATCCGTTCCTCGGACGGCAGGGCGTAGATGCCGCTGAGGAAGAAGGTCATCGCCGCGCCGTACTCGGCCGCCAGCGAGCGGAACCGCGGGAACAGTCCGGTCTCCAGGTTGGCGGCTCCGTCCCAGGAGAAGACGACGAACTGCGGCGGCGTCTGCCCTGGCTCCAGCCGCTGGGGCACTGGCTGGTGCGGCTGGGGACCTGTGTCGGCGGTCGACCCGTCGCCGATGAGCCGCCCGGTTCTGTTACTGCTCTCAGGAGCTGGGTCGTACCCGGTCAAGCCACGGCCCAGCGCGGCCCCCAGCATTGCTGCCGCCCCACATTCCAGGAACTCCCGCCGAGACAACCCGCTCATGAGGCCGAGCCCCTTCCGCTTGGCATCGTGTGCGGATGTCGAGTCCGACCGGGCTCGAACGGCATCCGCAGGTCGGTCGCGACCGCCTCCATCAGCGCGCGGCCGGCTGCTCGTGGACGAAGCGGTCGCGGGCCCATCGTTCTCGCGCTCCAGGATCAGCCGGTTGTGACACGCCGAGCATCTGAACGACTGTCCGCGAACCCCGTCACGAGGTGTCCTCATCGATATGGGCTGTTCATGGACGCGTATCGGTCGCGTCGTCTCAAAACGCGTCTTGGAATTTGCTCATTCAAGCCAGGGTGCGTGCCGCGACCCAGCGGCGGGCCCGTTGAAGGCTGCGATCGACGCCGCTGGCCAGGCCTTCAGCGAGTCGTCAGGGACTTCCAGCACGGCCCCTCGAAACAGGCTCCCGCCAAGAGGTCACTCGGCGCTCGGCCGACTCATGGCGCTGACCTGAGGGGACGCCTCTGTTGCCCGTCCATGGACGGCGAATCTGGTGAGGGAACCTCACTGCGTCCTAGTCGCTCATCCGTTCGTCAGGCACCGTCACGCCCAGCAGTAGCTCGCGGAAGGCCAGGCGCGCGGGCAAGCGGACGACGTCGGCCGTGGGGATCGCGTCAGCAGACCGTTGCGGCCTGGTGAGCGCCGTCTTCATGATCTCCATGACCTCCTCCATGACGCGGACGTCGGCCTCCGGGTCCGGATGGTGGCCGTGGCCGTCATGCCCGCCGTGCCCGGTGGGCCAGGTGAACGGCTTCTCCGCCAGCACCAGCCGGCCGTCGGCGGCGAACCAGGGGATGCCGTCGACGGTTCGCGGGGTGAGCCGGTCGTCGTTGGCGCTCGCCCAGTCGTTGATCCTCTCGTCGATCCAGCCGTGCAGGCGCCAGAAGGTGGGGTGGACGTGCGAGGAGTAGAAGTCGCCGAGGTCATCGTTCGCGGGGTCGTCCCATTTGGGGTCGATGTCGAACAGGCTGCTGCGGCCGATCGGCTCCCCGGTCGCCGGGTCGTAGACCGTCTGCGTCCAGCGGACGTGCATCCACCCGTGCACGGTGAACTCCAGTAGGTTCCCGAGCTGTCCCAGCGTCAGGGCCGACAGGAACCGGGGGGAGCGGAACAGGTTGGAGAGGGGACGCATCACTCCGCTGAGGAATGCCGGCGCCTTGAACATGCGGTCGGTGTCGTCGTCGCGCGCCGGGGGCGGCACCATGAAGCCCGAGGCGTCCGGCGCGAACACGAAGCTCTGGCCCGCTTCCGCGCCGGGTACGTAGACCGTCTGCGGTACGGCCGCCGTCGGGATCGCCGTCCACCCGGCCGGCGGGGTCGCGCCCGCCTTGCGGTAGACGTCGCCGAGCATCGCGATCATCGCTCGGTGCATGAACAGGAAGTCCTCGCCGGCGCCGTTCTCCAGCTCCAGGGTGCGGTCCGGGCGGAAGGGTGGGCGTGACGGCCACCACCCGCGCTCGGCGATCTGCTGCGCCACGTCGGGTACATCGTTGAGGGCGTGCCACTGGCCGCGGACGGTGTGCCAGACCGCGTGTTGCAAGCGGTGACGGCGCGAGGCAAGCATCTGGATCGCCTCGGGGATGAGCGCGACCCCGGAGATCTGCTTCGGTGGGAGGAAGTCACGCAGCACAGCGACCAGGCTGGCTGTGACGCCGGCCGGCGCCGATCCGTGAGGCTTCGCGCGCACCACGGTGCCGACAAACGTCGGACGCTGGGCGACGGCCTCGGAGAAGGTCGGCGCGAGCGCGGCCTGGTACCGGTAGTCGAAGTCGGCCGTGCCAGTGCCCGGGCGACCCACGCCGTCGAATTCGATAGTCGCCGGCGACCAGGAGGTGACCCGCCCGGTGATGTCCATGAAGTCCTTCTCGGGCGCGAGTGGATCCGCGGGGAAGGCCAGCGTGCCACGGATGGCGCCGTCGGGCCCGACCCACAGGAACAGCTCGCCCTGGCCGAAGCGGACCGCGTTGAAGTCATCGGTCGGGTCCGGCTCGTTGAGCACGCTGCGGTACGTGTAGTAGCCGGTCAGGTCGTGATGGTCCACCGGGCTAACTCCTCGGTCCCTCGCGAGCGGGTGAGCGCTCCGCGGCCTCTGCGAGAGCGGCAGAGTAGGCAGGGCCTCGTTGCCCGGGCGTCACGTCTGCGTCACCACTCCCGGCAGGCGGCGCCAGCTGCAGCACAGCCTCGGCACGTAACCGGCCGGTGATGAGCCTGAAGATCATTAACGAGATAAGTTGCGAACCTGCTGACAGCCAGAGCGGCCTGGGCCCATGCCGGCGACGTGCCGTATCCAGTGGATGCTGGGTTGGCCGCAGACGAGCGCGCTCGGCGGCAGCGGAACGGGTGGCCGACTGGATGGAGGACGGACGGCACCGACCGGTAACTCCCGGCCCGATCACATCCAACGGCTCTGAAGCGTCCAAGTTCGCCGCGCCCTCTGGCTCGGTTACGTCAGGTGGTTGCCGCTCTACAAAGTAGATGCCCGCGCTGGCCGGCCGGATCATGCTGATTCGGCTTGAGATAGCTGCCGCGCTCGCCGTCGGGTTTCAGCATTTTGAGCTCTACGCGATGCGCATTCAGGCTCTCATTCGCCGCAAGGATGAGAGTCATGGCGGCGCCGCGGACCGCGAACGCAGACTGTGTCGCGGGACACCGCTGAACGACGTCCCGCGATCGCAGTGGACCGGGTGACGGGAATCGGACCGCACAGTCAGCTTGGAAGGGTGGTAAAGCAGAATCTCATGAAGCCGGTGGACTGAAGTGACCCCCGCGGGGCGGACACCTCCAGACTTGGCAGCAGCCAGGGAGGAGGCCCCGGTTGGGGAGGGTCAGCAAGTGCTCAGAGGAGTTCCGCCGGCAGGCGGCGATGCTGGTCGTCGACGGTGGCCACTGGAGATGGAGGTCTTCTCCTACATCGAGGGGTTCTACAACATTCGCCGCCGGCACAGCCGACTGGACAACCTCAGGCCCGCCGACTCTGAGAACAACATAACGCAACAGATGACACGAAACGAGGCGTCCGCCTAACGGGGTCACTTCAGGCAGGGTCGTGCACAGCCGCCGTCAGCTGCTGTGCGCGCCGGGATGCCTGACGTAGGCGGCCATGTCGAAGGACTCACTGCCGCTTTGCGGCTCTGGGCCTACCAATCGCTCGGCTAAAACCGATGCTGCGGTTTGAGCCTGAAGCACCCGTTTCTGCTTATGCAGAAGCCTTCGCTCATATGCAGCTAGCGACGCTCGGGTAGTCGCTGGGTGAGAGCTGCTCGACCCGAATTGTGATGGACGCGTCCGGCTCAGTCGCGAGCAGGGTCAATCTAAAAAACGTATCTTGTCGACCCATTCGACCGGCCTGTACGCCTCGCTCCCCAACATTATAGATTGAGTGGGGGCAGCTTTCGGTGTCGGTGGTTACGTTGAGGCCGGCGAAACCGCTAAAGACGCTCTCAACTCCCACGATCACGGCTCCGCCGAAAAATTCGCCAACTCGACCAACGTTGATGACCTGTTCCTCGGGTGGAGGCAGTGGCGCAGTGTCGGTGGCAACGGGACTGCTTGTGGATGGCGCGGTGGCAGATGTCGTCGCGGTTAGGGCTGGCGATGAAGACGCCAAGGTTTGGCTAGGGTCGGTGTTGGACGGACTCGCTGGCGATTGCCGTTCTGTCTCGGCTCCCGATGATGTGGTCGCGCCGCTCGCCGCCACTGCGACGAGTCCAGTCGCCACCAGCACTAGGCCTGCCACAAGAAGGGATGTGCGCCGCCAGCGCGCTCTCGAGTAGTAGCCGGAACGAATCAATAGGCCAGCTATCAACTCGATGAGGAACACGGTCACAGCCCAAGTGGGACTATCGGCAAGAGCCGCGATGCCCACTGCCAGCGCTGCAACGCCGAGAATCCATGCGACTACCGGCAGCGTATGGAACTCCGGTCGCGTCGTGTGTCCCTCGGGTGGCGCGCCTCCCTCGCGCTCAGCGGGATCAGGCTCCGAAGCGTCGGACTGCACGCTCGCGACCCTAAGCCGCGTCCGAGCGAATCCTCTCGCGCCCGCGCAACGCGTCGTGCCTAGCTGGACTGGGCGCTCAGGGGAGTACCCGCAGGTCGGGCCCGATCTGTCCCTGGTAGTCCGCGGGTGTCGGCTCCGCATGGCTAGTTCTGAGTCAACGTCCTAAGCGCCGTGATCGAGCAGAGGTTCTCGGCAAGTAGAGCAGCCGTCCCGCCGGAGGCGTCCTGACGGGTCCTGAGTCGCGGCACGCGGGCGGTGCTGACAGAGGCCGGGACCAGGAGGACCTTGTCGGTCCTGTAGTGAAGTTGGCCCGGAAGTTCAGAAGTGCAGTCCGGCATGGGCTGAATCTCGCCGCGTGACCGGTTGTGGTCACGCGGCGGGCCACGTAGTGGGCGAACAGGACCCCCACCTGCCTGTATGAGCCCGCCCGGCGTGACCAATTCATGACCAACGGAGCGGAAAACAGGGGTCTCCAGGAGTCTGAAACGTGCCTTCCGGATGGTCCTCCAGTAGTCCTCAGGATGGCCTAACAGACAGGTTGACCTGCGTAAACGCGTGGAGCGGGTGACGGGAATCGAACCCGCATGGCCAGCTTGGAAGGCTGGGGCTCTGCCATTGAGCTACACCCGCGGCGGTGCCTGCCCAGGGTAACGGGCGTGAGCGGCGCCCGGTGATGCCGGTCAGTGGGCGTGCTGCGGGGCCAGGCCGCCGGGAACCGTTCGGAGACGATCCCCTGTTCGGCGGGCCACTGTTAGCGGTCGGCGATTGGCTGTCGGCGATGGAGACCCGCCTGAAGTAGCGGGTGTGCTCGCGCCGCCGGCTATCCCGCGTCCGGTCGTCCTCGCCCTCGTCGAAGGCGAGCGCGTTGTCCACGCTGTCCAGCGGGCCGATCCTCTGGTTCACCGTGAGCAGCATCGCCCCGCGGCCTCCCAGCCAGCAGGGCCGCCGGCCGGTCCAGCAGCTTCATAACGCGCTCTCGTCGAGATCCCGAGCCGCGGCTGCTTCGCCGGCGGCGGCTAGCGTGCGGGAGGTGACGGAGACCACGTGGCTGGACGCGACGGCGCAGGCGGAGCTGGTGCGGCGGGGGGAGGCGAGCCCGGCCGAGCTGGTCGACGCGGCGATCGCCCGCATCGATAAGGTGAACCCGCAGCTGGACGCGGTGATCCGCGAGCGTTTCGACGCGGCGCGCGCCGAGGCGGCCGGCGACCTGCCGGACGGGCCGTTCCGCGGCGTGCCGATGCTGCTCAAGGACCTCGGCTGCCACGTCGCCGGTGACGAGACCCGGTACGGGACGTCGTTCCTCGCCGGCGTCCGCTGGCCCACCGACAGCTACCTGGGCCGGCTGTTCCGCGAGGCCGGCTTCGTCGCCCTCGGCCGCACCAACGTCCCCGAGTTCGGGACGACAGTCACCACCGAGCCGGCCTGCAACCCGCCGGCCCGCAACCCGTGGAACCCGCAGCACTCCACCGGCGGGTCGTCCGGCGGCTCGGCGGCCGCGGTGGCCGCCGGGCTCGTGCCGCTCGCGCACGCCAACGACGGCGGGGGCTCGATCCGCATCCCGGCCAGCGAGTGCGGCCTGGTCGGGCTCAAGCCGACCCGCGCCCGCGTGAGCCAGGGGCCGGACATCGGCGAGGGCTGGGCCGGTGCGACCATCGACGGAGTCGTCACCCGGTCGGTCCGCGACACCGCGGCCGCGCTCGACGCGATCGGCCGCCCGATGCCCGGCGACCCGTACTGGGCGCCCCCGCTGCCCCGCCCGCTGGCCGAGGAGGTCGGCGCCCCGGTCGGCCGGCTGAAGGTCGCGCTCCTCGACACCGACCCGCCCGAGCCCTACCTCGACCACCCTCACTGCCGCGCGGCCGTCGAGCACGCCGGCCGGCTGCTCGAGGACCTCGGCTGCACGGTCGAGCCCGGTACCCCCGACGGCATGTTCGACGAGCTGTTCCCGCGCTTCTTCGTCGCCACCATCGCCGGGGACACCGCGCTGACGATCTCGGCCTTCGAGCGGGCCGTCGGCCGCCCCATCGCCGACGACGAGCTCGAACCGCGCAACCAGGTCTACCGCTCGGTCGGCGCCCAGATGCCGGCCACGGACTACCTCGGCGCCCGGGCCTGGCTGGGGCAGTGGGTCCGGCGGATGGCCGCCTTCTGGGATGACCGGGACGGCCGGGGCGTCGACCTGCTCGTGACGCCGACGGTCGGGGCGCCGCCGCCGGAGCTCGGCTGGTTCACCGCCGAGGGCCCGGAGCAGGAGGGCCGGCGGATCAACAGCTTCATCCCCTACACCGCGCAGTTCAACGTCACCGGGCAGCCGGCGATCAGCCTGCCGCTGCACTGGACCGACGACGGCCTGCCCGTCGGTGTGCAGCTCGTCGCCGCCTACGGCCGGGAGGACGTGCTGGTGCGGGTCGCCGCGGCCCTGGAGCAGGCGGCGCCGTGGGCGGACCGCCGTCCGCCCGTGTCCGCGTAGCTCAGCGGCGGACGCGGGCGGCGATGTGCGCCGCGATCCGCTTCGCGTCCAGGCCCGCGCCGGGGATCACCATCGAGGCGAACGCGGTCTGGAACAGCAGGCCGACGTAGTACAGCCCCGGGAGGTCCTCGACGATGCCTCCGTCGCCCCGCGGGTAGCCGTCGTCCCCGGTCGGGTCCGGCCGCACCAGCCCGAACTCCTGCCGGAAGCCGGTGGCCCAGACGACGTTGGCGACGTCGAGCACGGTGCCGTCGGCCAGCATCGGCCGCCCGTCGTCGGACCCGGCCGCGCGCGCCTCGACCAGGTGCACCCCTGCGGCCTCCAGGTCGGCGCGGCGGACCCGCAGCAGGGGAGCGCCGCCCCGGCGGATCTGTGGCTGCATGCGCCGGCCGATCGGCGTCCTCACCGTGAAGACGTGCTTGGCCAGGAAGATCATCACCGGCATCCCGAGGCGTAACCGGCGCGACCCCCACGGCACCGGGATCTCCGGCATCGCCCGGCCGGCCAGCCACGTCTCGTGGCCGGCGCGGACGATCTCCAGGGCGATGTCGGCGCCGGACTGGCCCGCCCCGACGACGAGCACCGGTCCGGGCAGCAGCTGGCCGGGGTTGTGGTAGCCCGACGAGTGCAGCTGCCGGATGCCGGGGTCGAGGTCGGCGGCGCAGTCCGGCACGTTCGGGATCTGCTCGGCCCCGCAGGCGACCACGACGTTCTCCGCGACGAGGTCACCGTCGGAGGTGGACAGGCGCCAGGTGCCGTCGGCCTGCCGGTCGACCGTCCGGACGGCGACACCGCTGCGCACGGCGATGCCCATCTGCGCGACGTAGCGCTCCAGGTGGTCGCCCATCTCGGCGCCGCTCGGGTAGCTGCCCCGGGCCGCCGCGAACGGCATGCCCGGCAGCCCGTCGTACTGGGCCGGGGTGTTGAGCAGCAGCGAGTCGTAGCGCTGCCGCCACTGGTCGCCGACGCGCCGGTGCTCGTCGAGGACGACGCAGGGGACGCCGGCCTGGCCGAGGAAGTACGCGGTCGCGAGGCCGGTCTGTCCGGCGCCGATGATGACGGTGCCCAGCCGCTCGGGGTACTGCTCGGCCGGCTCGACGGTGGAGTGCTGTGTTGTCGTCATGCCGGCGACGCTAGGAACGGCAGGCGTGCCGCCGCGTCGACCGAACCGTGCATCTGCGCTGGTGGGCGCATGGGTAGAACTGTGCAGTCACACCAACCCGTGGTCGTAGGCGTAGGCGGTCGCCGCGGCCCGCGAGGGGACGTCGAGCTTGGCGTAGATGTTGGCGAGGTGCCGGGCGACGGTCTTCTCGCTCAGGCAGAGCCGGTTCGCGATCGCGCGATTGGTGTGCCCGGCGGCGACCAGCCGGACCACCTCCACCTCCCGCTCGGTGAGCCGGCCCGGGCGGGCCCCGTCGATGGGTCCGTCGACGGTGGCGAGGTCCCGCACGGCGCCGAGGCGCTCGAAGCACTCGCGGGCGGCCTCGAACTCCAGGTCGGCCGACTGAGGGTCGCCGAGCGCCCGCAGGCACCGGCCGGCCAGCACGCGCACCTGCGCGCAGGGGTGCGGCAGGTCGAGCTCGGTCCAGCGCCGCTGCGCCCGCCGCAGCACGTCCAGGGCGGCGCCGGGCCGGCCCTCGGCGAGCAGCACCGCGCCGTCCGCCTGGTCGGCCAGCCCGGAGAGCAGCGGGGAGCCCAGCCCCTCGGTGATCCCGCGCAGCTCGTCGGCGCCGGCCCGCGCCGCCGCGATGCCGCCGAGCGCCAGCTCGGCCTCCACGCGGGCGGCGAGCAGCTCGGCCCGGTCCTCGGGCGGGCGCGGCTCGCCGCACAGGCGCCCCAGCGTCCGGGCCGCCGCCGCGGCACGCCCCTGGGCGACGCGCAGGCGGGACAGGCCCGGCTCCGGCTGGACCCCCAGAGCGTTCGCCCGGCGGTACGCGTTCTCGGCCTCGCGGTCGTGCCCCATCAGCCGGTGCAGCTCGCCGAGCTGGTAGGCCGCCTGGCCGGCCGCCGGCGTCCCCTCCAGCAGGTCGAGCGCGGTGCCCGCCTCGCCGAGCGCGCCCGCCCAGTTGCCGCCGAGGGTGGACAGCTGCGCCCGGTGGACCAGGCAGCTCCCGCGGTAGGCGACCAGATCGGGCCGCGCCGAGACCCAGCGGTCCAGCGTCGCCGTCCACGACCGTGCCCGGGCAATGTCGCGCAGCTGCACGCACGCGGCCACCGAGACGCAGTAGCAGAGACCGACCACGGCCGGGGAGGTCTCGTCCGACGACACGGCGAGCATGACCTCGTCGAACACGCGGATCGCCGCGGCTCCGTCGCCGCGGAGGAGCAGGGCGAAGCCGATCGTCAGCCGGGAGAGGACGACGGCGTCCGTGTCACCGGCGGCGAGTGCGGTCCGCTCACCGTCGCGGGCGGTGGTCAGCGCCTCCTCGACGTGCTGCTCGAGCAGCAGCTCGTGGGCACGGTGGGCGAGCAGCCAGCCGGCCTCCGCGCCACCCGCCAGGCCGTGCTCCTCGAGCAGCCGCTCGGCCCGGGCCGCCCACGCGAGATAGCGGACGCGCTGACCGGAGGTCTCCAGCGCGAAGGCGCAGTACACGGCGCAGCGGGCCGCGGCAGGGACGTCGCCGGCGTCGAGGTAGCTCCGGTAGGCCCGGCCGAGCGCCGTCGCGGCCTGCTCGTCGGCGCCGATGAGGTAGGCGGCCTCGCCGAGCAGCAGCAGGCCGTCGCCGTCCAGCGGCATGCTGGCGTCGGCCTCGCTCAGCAGTTCGACGCAGGCCCGCCAGCGGAAGGCGCCGAACAGCTCCCGGGCCTCGGCGAGGACCGGCTCGCCCACCTCGAGGCGCGCCATCCGGCAACGATAGGAGCGCCGTCCCCGGCCGTCACGGCTGGGCGGCGCGGTCCCCGCCTACACTCGCAGCGGCCACGGGGTGTGGCGCAGCTTGGTAGCGCACCCGCTTTGGGAGCGGGGGGCCGTGGGTTCAAATCCCGCCACCCCGACGTGATCGCGGGGGTGCAGCGGGCTCACATCCCGCCACCCCGACCACCTCCACGACGTCTCTAGACTCGTGGACCGACCCGGCGCCTCCATGCCCGCGAGGCGCCCACCCCCCGCTGCGACCGAGGAGCACTGCCGCTGTGAAGAGCACCATCGAGGAACTGGGCCCCACGCGGGTCCGGATGGCGATCGAGGTGCCGTGGGGCGACCTGGACCACGCCTTCGGTGAGGTCTACAAGGAGCTCGGGCGCCAGGTGCGCGTGCCCGGCTTCCGCCCCGGCAAGGTGCCGAACCGCATCCTCGACCAGCGCATCGGCCGCCCCGTCGTGCTGGAGCAGGTCGTACAGCACGCGATCCCGGAGGTCTACTCCGAGGTCGTCCGCGAGAACCAGGTCCGGGTGCTCGGCCAGCCCGACATCGAGGTCACCCGCCTCGACGACCACGAGACCCTGGCCTTCACCGCCGAGGTCGACGTCGCCCCGCAGGTCGAGCTGCCCTCCCTCGACGAGCTGACCGTCACCGTCGACGACGTCGAGGTCACGGACGAGGAGATCGACCAGCAGGTCTCGGTCATGCGCGAGCGCTTCGCCATGCTCACCGGCGTCGAGCGTGCCGCCGAGGACGGCGACTACGTCTCCATCGACCTCGAGGCGAAGCTGAACGGCGAGATCCTCGAGGACGGCACGACGACCGGCATGTCCTACGAGGTCGGCTCCGGCCAGCTCATGGCCGGCCTGGACGACGCCGTCCGCGGGCTGTCGGCCGACGAGTCGAAGACGTTCACCACCGCCCTGCTCAGCGGGCCGGACGCCGGCCAGGAGGCCGAGGTCACCGTCACGGTGCGCTCGGTCAAGGCCAAGGAGCTGCCGGAGCTGGACGACGACTTCGCCTCCACCGCCAGCGAGTTCGACACCCTCGAGGAGCTGCGCGACGACGTCCGCACTCGGCTGCAGCGGGTCAAGACGATGCAGCAGGGCGCGCAGGCCCGCGACAAGCTGGTCGAGCACCTGATCGAGACGATCGAGGTGCCGGTGCCGGAGAATCTCGTCGAGCGCGAGGTGGAGTGGCGCGGCCAGGCGCTGGAGCGCGAGCTGGCCCAGGCCGGCATGGACTGGGACGCCTACTTCCAGGCCGCCGGCGTGGAGAGTCGCGAGGCCTACGACGCCGACGTCCGGAAGAACGTGGAGCAGGCGGTCCGCACCCAGTTCATCCTCGACGCGATCGCCGACGCCCGGGAGATCACCGTCGACAACGACGACCTCTCCGCGCAGATCATCGCCCAGGCGCAGCGCAACCGGATGAGCCCGGAGCAGTACGCGCAGCAGCTGCAGCAGGGCGGCAACATCGCCGAGTTCGTCGCCGACGTCCGCCGCACCAAGGCGCTGGCCCAGCTTCTGGAGCAGACGACGATCAAGGACGCCTCGGGCAACGTCGTCGACCTCGAGGCGCTGCGCCCCCAGACGGCGGAGCCGCAGGTGATCATGGAGGAGGTCGACGACGACGTCGAGGCCGACGTCGTGGTCACCGAGGACGGGTCGTTCGAGGACGCCGACAAGGCCTGAGCCCCCCGCCTCCCGGCCGCCGACGCCGTCCCGCCCCGACCCGGGTGGGACGGCGTCGGCGTTTTCGCGGGCCGATCGCTGCGCCCACGGCGAACACCGCCCCGCGGAGGACTGTCGCCGTCCGGGCGCGCGTTAGGGTCGACAGGACTCAGGCGAATCCCGGCGGGTACCGCCCGGCGGGAGCCCCATCCGGGTCCGTCCCGACGAGCCACACCGTCCACCGAGACCGACTGCGCGACAGTCCTACGGAGGTCCTTCCACCCGTGAGCACCCACCCGAACTCGGCGGGCGCGCCCCTGCTGCGCGCCGCTGCCGGAGGGATGAATCTCAACGACTCGGTCTACGAGCGCCTGCTGCGCGAGCGGATCATCTTCCTCGGCAGCCAGGTCGACGACGTCATCGCCAACCAGCTCGCGGCCCAGATGCTGCTGCTGTCGGCCGAGGACCCCAAGCGCGACATCCACCTGTACATCAACTCGCCCGGCGGCTCGGTGACGGCCGGCATGGCGATCTACGACACGATGCAGTTCATCGACTGCGACGTGGCCACCTACGGCATGGGGCTGGCCGCCTCGATGGGGCAGTTCCTGCTCACCGCCGGCACCAAGGGCAAGCGCTACGCCCTGCCGCACGCGCGGATCATGATGCACCAGCCCTCGGCCGGCGTCGGCGGCACCGCGTCCGACATCGCCATCCAGGCCGACCTGTTCCGCCGGACGAAGCGCGAGCTCAACGAGCTGCAGGCCTTCCACACCGGCCAGAGCATCGAGCAGATCGAGAAGGACTCCGACCGCGACCGCTGGTTCACCGCGCAGGAGGCCCTCGACTACGGCTTCGTCGACCACGTGGTCAGCCGCGCCGCCATGACCGACAGCGCCAACCCGGTCACCGACAACTGAGCCCGGAGGACATGACCATGACCTTCCAGATGCCCTCCAGCCGGTACGTGCTGCCCTCCTTCGTGGAGCGGACCAGCTACGGCATGAAGGAGAGCAACCCGTACAACAAGCTCTTCGAGGAGCGGATCATCTTCCTCGGGGTGCAGATCGACGACGCCTCGGCCAACGACGTCATGGCCCAGCTGATCACGCTGGAGTCCGCCGACCCGGACCGCGACATCACGATCTACATCAACTCGCCCGGCGGCTCGTTCACGTCGCTCATGGCGATCTACGACACGATGATGTTCGTCCGCCCGGACATCCAGACCGTCTGCATGGGCCAGGCCGCCTCCGCCGCCGCCGTCCTGCTGGCGGCCGGCACGCCGGGCAAGCGGCTGGCCCTGCCGTACTCGCGGGTGCTCATCCACCAGCCCTCCGGCGAGTCCGGCGGCCAGGTGTCCGACCTGGAGATCCACGCCGCGGAGATCCAGCGGGTCCGCAGCCAGATGGAGAACATCCTGGCGCGGCACACCGGCCAGACGGTCGACCAGGTGCGCACCGACATCGAGCGCGACAAGATCCTCACGGCCGAGGAGGCGAAGGCCTACGGCATCGTCGACGAGGTCATCCAGAGCCGGAAGCTGAACGCGCTCCCGGCGTAGCGCCGAAAACGGGACGGGCCGAAGGCTTGCGCGTGTCGCACCCTCGGCCCGTACCGTTCAGGTGCGCAGGGAGCACAGGCGACGGATGTGGTTCGAGCGGGTGCGTCATTGCCCTCTCGGGTCCGTGGCGACAGGTACGGTCGGCGAGCGCCCGATCCCCGGCCGGCAGCGCCGGGAGGAGAGCCTCGTGGAGCGGACCGCCAGAGCGAGGCCGGGCACGGGGCGCAGCACCACGACATGCACACAGGGGCACTTCCCACGAGGCCCTGAATCCGAGGTGGAGGTCATCACGTGGCACGAATCGGTGAGAGCGGTGACCTGCTCAAGTGCTCCTTCTGCGGGAAGAGCCAGAAGCAGGTCAAGAAGCTCATCGCGGGCCCCGGGGTCTACATCTGCGACGAGTGCATCGACCTCTGCAACGAGATCATCGAGGAAGAGCTCTCGGAGTCCTCGGATCTGAAGTTCGACGAGCTGCCGAAGCCGAAGGAGATCCACGACTTCCTCGAGCAGTACGTCATCGGCCAGGACAAGGCCAAGCGGACGCTCTCGGTCGCCGTCTACAACCACTACAAGCGGATCCAGGCCGGCGGCGAGCGCGGCGGCCGCGACGAGTCGGTCGAGCTGGCCAAGTCCAACATCCTGCTGATGGGCCCCACCGGCTGCGGCAAGACCCACCTCGCGCAGACCCTGGCCCGGATGCTCAACGTGCCGTTCGCCATCGCCGACGCCACCGCGCTCACCGAGGCCGGCTACGTCGGTGAGGACGTCGAGAACATCCTGCTCAAGCTGATCCAGGCCGCCGACTACGACGTCAAGCGCGCCGAGACCGGGATCATCTACATCGACGAGGTCGACAAGATCGCCCGCAAGAGCGAGAACCCGTCGATCACCCGCGACGTCTCCGGCGAGGGCGTGCAGCAGGCGCTGCTGAAGATCCTCGAGGGGACGACGGCGTCGGTGCCGCCGCAGGGCGGTCGCAAGCACCCGCACCAGGAGTTCATCCAGATCGACACGACGAACGTGCTGTTCATCGTGGGCGGTGCGTTCGCCGGCCTGGAGAAGGTCATCGAGCAGCGGATCGGCAAGCAGGGCATCGGCTTCGGCGCCGAGATCCGCGGCAAGAAGGAGATCGAGGAGGCCAACGCCTTCGCCGAGGTCATGCCCGAGGACCTGCTGAAGTTCGGCATGATCCCCGAGTTCATCGGCCGGCTCCCGGTGATCACCAGCGTGCAGGCCCTGGACCGGCCGGCGCTGATCAGCATCCTCACCGAGCCGAAGAACGCCCTGGTGCGCCAGTACCGGAAGCTCTTCGAGCTCGACGGGGTGGACCTGGAGTTCACCGACGACGCCCTCGAGGCGATCGCCGACCAGGCCATCCTCCGCGGCACCGGCGCCCGCGGCCTGCGCGCGATCATGGAGGAGGTGCTCCAGTCGGTGATGTACGACGTCCCCAGCCGGGACGACGTCGCCACCGTGGTGATCACCAAGGAGGTCGTGCTGGAGCACGTCAACCCGACGATCGTGCCGCGCAAGCCCGCCCGCGCCCCCCGCGAGAAGAGCGCCTGACCCCTCGCTGGTCGTTCCACATCACCCGCCCCGGCGCCCGCCGCGGCGGGTGATGTGCGTTCCGGCCCCGTTCGAGGCCGCGGAACCGGGCCGCTGCGCACATCACCGCGGCCCTTCCACAGATCCCTGCGGTACGCGCCCCGGAGCGCCGCCGGCGCCGAGGCTGCTGACGTGGCTCACGACGTCGCATCGGTGGTGGGTCCCGGGGGATGGGCGGACCGGGCCACGCTGACCGCCCGGGTGAACCGCAAGACCGTGGATGTCTGGACGGCGGCCGGAAAGCTGGTCCGGCTCGAACAGGGGGTCTACGCGACCGCGGCATCGGCCGGGGACTGGCGGATGCGGGTCGAGGCCGCCGTGGGTTCGCGCCGCGGCGTCGCCAGTCACGCGACCGCCCTCGCGGTGTGGGGGCTGCTCCCGCCGCCGCCCGGGCCGGTGCACGTGACCGTTGCGGGGAGTCGCAGCGGGCGAGGGTCGCCGAGCGTCGCGCTGCATCGCACGCAGGAGCTCGACGATGCGATCCGCCGGGTCGACGGCCTCCCGGTGACCTGCGTTGAGCGGGCCATCGTGGACACGTGGGGCCGGCCGGGGCCGGTGCCTCGGGCCGCGGTCCGGGCTGCCGCGATCACGGCCGTGCGCCGGCGGATGTGCTCGATCCGTGACCTGCAGTACGAGCTGGCCCGGCGTCCCCAGCTCTCCGCACGGGCCGCGTTGGCGGACCTTTTCCAGCTGCTGGCGGACGGATGCCGGAGCGAGCTGGAGATCTGGGGGTGCCTGCAGGTCCTCGGCGGGCCCGGGATGCCAGCGTTCGTGCAGCAGCGCCAGGTCGTCGTCGCGGGGGAGCGGTACTTCCTCGACGCGGCGTACGACGAGGTGCTCCTGGCCGTGGAGATGGACGGCGCCGCCTGGCACGGGTCCCGGAAGCAGCGGGAGCACGACATCCGCCGCGATGCGCTACTGGCGACGATCGGCTGGCAGACCCTGCGGTTCAGCTACGCCCGGATGACCACGACGCCGGACGCCTGCCGTCGTGACATCCGCGCCACGTACGCCGCTCGGCTGGCCCTGCTACGACCGGGGTGATGTGCGCGCAGGCCCGGTTCCGGGGCGCGGAATCGGGCCCGCGCGCCCATCACCCCTCGACGGGGGCGAGGACGACGTCGACGGTGAGCTCGCCCTCGCCGGCGACGACCGACAGCGAGGCGATCCGGCCGGCGTCGACCAGGTCGGAGCGGGCGGCCTCGACCAGCGGCACCTGCGCGGCCGGCGCGGTCACCGTCGCGGACTCGACGTCGGCCCGCATCGACACCTTCGCGTCGGACTTGGCCTTGCGGACGCCGGCCAGCGCCACGCCGGCGACCTCCAGCACCGCCGGGTCACCGCCGCGCGGCAGCTCGCTCGCCGCCGGCCACGTCGACCGGTGCACCGAGCCGCTCTGCCACCAGGACCAGACCTCCTCGGTGACGAACGGCAGCACCGGCGCGAACAGCCGCAGCAGGACCGACAGCGCCACCGCCAGCGTGGCCTGCGCCGACTCCGCCGCCGAACCGGACCCGTACGCCCGCGACTTCACCAGCTCGACGTAGTCGTCGCAGAACGACCAGAAGAAGGTCTCCGCGACCTCCAGCGCGCGGGTGTAGTTGTAGGCGTCCATCGCCGCGGTCGCCTCGTCGACGACCTCCGCCAGCCCGGCCAGCAGCCCCAGGTCGATCGGCTCGGTCACCTGGTCGGCGGTCAGCCCGGACGTGGCGCCGAGGCCCAGCACGAAGTTGCCGACGTTGAGGATCTTCATCGCCAGCCGGCGGCCGACCTTCATCTGCGCCTCGTCGAACGGCGAGTCGGCGCCCGGCCGCGCCCCGGCGGCCCGCCAGCGCACCGCGTCCGTGCCGTAGCGCTCCAGGACGTCGATCGGCGTGACGACGTTGCCCTTCGACTTCGACATCTTCTTGCGGTCGGGGTCGACGACGAACCCGGAGATCGCCGCGTGCGACCACGGCACCGTGCCGAACTCGTAGTGCGAGCGGACCACGGTGGAGAACAGCCAGGTCCGGATGATGTCGTGCGCCTGCGGGCGCAGGTCCATCGGGAAGACGTGCGCGAACAGCTCCGGGTCGGTGTCCCAGCCGGAGGCCACCTGCGGCGACAGCGACGAGGTCGCCCAGGTGTCCATGACGTCGGGGTCGGCCATGAACCCGCCCGGCTTGCCGCGCTGCGACTCGTCGAAGCCCGGCGGGACGTCGGACGACGGGTCGACCGGCAGCGTCTCCTCGGCGGCCAGGATCGGGTCGGAGTAGTCCGGCTCGCCCTCGGTGTCCAGCCGGTACCAGACCGGGAACGGGACGCCGAAGAACCGCTGCCGGCTGATCAGCCAGTCGCCGTTGAGGCCCTCGACCCAGTTCTCGTACCGGTGGCGCATGTGCTCGGGGATCCACCGGATCTCCCGCCCCCGCGCCAGCAGCGCCTCCCGCAGCTCGGGGTCGCGCCCGCCGTTGCGGATGTACCACTGCCGCGTGGTCACGATCTCCAGCGGCCGGTCGCCCTTCTCGAAGAACTTGACCGGGTGCGTGATCGGCTTCGGCTCGCCCTCGAGGTCGCCGGACTCGCGCAGCAGCTCGACCATCCGCTCGCGGGCCGCGTGCGCCGTCTTGCCGGCCAGCTCCGCGTACGGCCCGGCCGGGACGTCGACCGGGGGCTCGGCGACGAGCCGGCCGTCCCATCCCACGACGGCCCGCGTGGGCAGCTGCAGCTCGCGCCACCAGGTGACGTCGTTGAGGTCGCCGAAGGTGCAGATCATCGCGATGCCCGAGCCCTTGTCCGGCTCGGCCAGGCGGTGCGCGACCACCGGCACCTCGACGCCGAACACCGGCGTCCGGACCGTGGACCCGAACAGCGGCTGGTAGCGCTCGTCGTCCGGGTGGGCGACGAGGGCGACGCACGCCGGCAGCAGCTCCGGCCTCGTGGTCTCGATGTGCACCGGGCCGTCCGGGCCGTGGAAGGAGATCCGGTGGTAGGCGCCGGGGCGCTCCCGGTCCTCCAGCTCGGCCTGCGCGACGGCCGTGCGGAAGGTGACGTCCCAGAGGGTCGGCGCCTCCTGCGCGTAGGCCTCACCGCGGGCGAGGTTGTGCAGGAACATCCGCTGCGCCGTGGCGCGGGAGGTCTCCGAGATCGTCCGGTAGACGTTCGACCAGTCCACCGACAGGCCGACGCGGCGCCACAGCTGCTCGAAGGCGCGCTCGTCCTCCTCGGTCAGCCGCATGCACAGCTCGACGAAGTTGCCGCGCGCCACCGGGGCCTGGTCCTTGCCGGGCTTCTCCGGCGGGGTGAACGACGGGTCGTAGTGCAGCGACGGGTCGCAGCGCACGCCGTAGTAGTTCTGCACCCGCCGCTCGGTCGGCAACCCGTTGTCGTCCCAGCCCATCGGGTAGAAGACGTGCTTGCCGCGCATCCGCTGGTAGCGGGCGACGAAGTCGGTGTGGGTGTAGCTGAAGACGTGCCCGACGTGCAGCGAGCCGCTCGCGGTCGGCGGCGGGGTGTCGATCGAGTAGGTCTGCTCCCGCGGCGCGGCCAGCGCGGCGGCGCGGTCGAAGGCGTAGGTGTCCTCGGCCGCCCAGCGGGCCGCCCACTTCTCCTCGAGCCCGTCCAGCGACGGCTTCTCGGGTACGCCGCTCACGGCTCCCGGGGCGGTGCCGGCCGGGGTCGCGATGCGGGTGTCCATGGGCTCCATCGTAGGAAGGCCTGCGATCGCATTATCCGGGGCTGGCATCCTGGGCAGGATGAGCACGACCGAGCACGGCGAGATGGCGCGGGTCGAGAAGGCTCTCCTCGCCCGGTGGCCGGAGAACCGGCTCGAGCCCTCCCTGACCCGCATCCACGCGCTGGTCGACCTGCTCGGCGGGCCGCACCGCGCGTACCCGGTCGTCCAGGTCGCCGGCACCAACGGCAAGACGACGACGGCGCGGATCGTCGACGAGCTGCTGCGCGGGTTCGGCCTGCGCGTCGGCCGGTTCACCAGCCCGCACCTGCAGTCGATCCGCGAGCGCATCGTGCTGGACGGTGAGCCGGTCAGCGCCGAGCGCTTCGTCGAGACCTACGACGACATCGCCCCGTACATCGAGATGGTGGACGGCGCCGGCGACGTCCCGATGTCGTTCTTCGAGGTCATGGTCGGCATGGCCTACGCCCTGTTCGCCGACGCGCCGGTGGACGTCGCCGTCATCGAGGTCGGCATGGGCGGCAGCTGGGACGCGACCAACGTCGCCGACGCCCGCGTCGCCGTCGTCACCCCGGTGGCGCTGGACCACGCGGAGTACCTCGGCCCGGACGTCGGCACCATCGCCGGCGAGAAGGCCGGGATCATCAAGCGCGACGCCATCGCGGTGCTGGCCCACCAGGAGCCGGCTGCGCTGGACGCGCTGGTCCGCCGGGTGGTCGAGGTCGAGGCGACCCTGGCCCGCGAGGGCACCGAGTTCGGCGTGCTGGAGCGCAAGGTCGCCGTCGGCGGGCAGCAGCTGCGGCTGCAGGGCCTGGGTGGTGAGTACGCGGAGCTGTTCCTGCCGCTGTTCGGGGCGCACCAGGCGCAGAACGGGGTCACCGCGCTGGCCGCCGTCGAGGCGTTCCTCGGCGCCGGGGCGGCGACCGGGCCGATCGACGTCGAGACGGTGCGCGCCGCGTTCGCCGCCGTCCGCTCGCCCGGGCGGCTGGAGCGGGTCCGGAGCTCGCCCACGGTGCTGATCGACGCGGCGCACAACCCGGCCGGGATGGCGGCCACGGTCGCCGCGATCCGGGAGTCCTTCGACTTCACCCGGCTGGTGGGGGTGGTCGGCTGCGTCCGCGGCAAGGACATCCCCGGGATGCTCGCCGCGCTCGAGGACATCTGCGCCGAGCTGGTCGTCACGCAGAACAGCTCCCCGCGGGCGATGCCGGCCGACGAGCTCGGCGCGCTGGCCGTCGACGTCTTCGGCGCCGACCGGGTCAGCGTGCACCCGCTGCTGCCCGAGGCGCTGGAGTCGGCGATCGAGCTGGCCGAGGCCGGCCCGGACGACGCGCTCGGGGGGTCGGGCGTGCTGGTCACCGGCAGCGTGATCACGGCGGGGGAGACCCGCAGCCTGCTGGGAGGTCCGGGCGCGTGACGGCTCCCGATCCCGTCCGCGCCGGGCGGGCGCTCAACGGCGGTGCCGCCGCCGTCCTCCTGCTCGAGGGCATCGTCGTGCTGTTCGTGCCCCGCGGGATCGCGCAGACCGGTCCCGGGCTGACCGGTTTCCGGCTGACCGTCCTGCTCACCCTCGCCGTCCTGCTGATCCTGGCCGGCGGGCTGCAGCGCCGTCCGCAGGGGCTGCTCGTCGGCACGGCGCTGCAGGTCCCCGTCGTCCTCACCGGGCTGTTCAACGGCGTGATGTGGCTGCTCGGCGGCGTGTTCGCGCTGATCTGGCTGTACCTGCTGCAGGTCCGCAAGGAGCTGCTGGGCTCGATCCTGCCCAAGGCGCCCCCGGGCGAGCCGGACCAGCCGTAGCGAGCCGCGCGTCGCGGCGGCCCCGGACCGTCGGGCCGCCCTAGTCTGGCGCGCCTGGAGAACCGCTGCGGCCGCGACCGCCGACGACCGGAGGCCGCCGCGTGCCGCACCTCGCCCGACCCCGCGGGGTGATCACCCTCGCCGCCGCGTTGGTCCTCAGCTCCGCGTGCACCGCCGCCGAGGAACCGCGCAGCGCCCCCGCCACCACGACCACCGCGGCCCCGACGACCCCACCGCCGCCGCCACCTCCGCCGCCCGTCCTGTGGCCGCTGACCGGGGTGCAGACCGACGCGCTCGTCGAGCGGCCCGCCCTCGCCGTCAAGATCGAGAACTCGGTCGACGCGCGCCCGCAGACCGGCCTCGGCGCCGCGGACCTCGTCTGGGAGGAGGTCGTCGAGGGCGGCATCACCCGCTTCGTCGCCGTCTACCAGTCGGCCCTGCCGCCGGAGATCGGCCCGGTGCGCTCGGTCCGGCCGATGGACGCGGCGATCGTCGCGCCGATGCACGGCCTGCTCGCCTTCTCCGGCGGCCAGCGCCCGTTCGTCGACGCGGTCGCCCAGGCCGGCACGCAGGTGATCAGCCAGGACGCCGGCGCCGGCGGCTTCCACCGCACCAGCAGCCGACGGGCCCCGCACAACATTTACGCGAACCCGCAGCAGCTGCTCGACCAGGCCGACGACGCCCACCGGGCCCCGCCCGCCCCGCAGTTCACCGCCGCGGCGCCGGGCACACCGTCGACCCCGCTCGCCGTCGGCGTCCCCACCGGCTCGGTGCGGCTCACGCTGTCCCCGAGCAGCCACCCCGCCTGGACCTGGAGCCCGGCGGACGGCGCCTGGCTGCGGACCGAGGGCGCCGCCCCGGCGGTGGAGGCCGACGGCCGGCAGCTGCGGGCGACCAACCTCGTCGTCCTGCGGGTCGACGTCGTCAACACGCCGTTCGTCGACGCGATCGGCACCCCGGTGCCCGAGACGCTGCTCGTCGGCGGCGGGGACGCGCTCGTCGCCGCGGACGGCCGCACCCTCGCCGTCCGGTGGTCCAAGGCGTCGGTCACCGACCCCGTCGTCCTCACCGGCCCGGACGGCGGCCCGGTCGCGCTCGCCCCCGGCTCGACCTGGGTGGAGCTCGTGCCGAACCGGGGCGGCGCGGTCGCGACGGGCTGACCTACGCGGCGTCCGAGCCGGCCGCCCGCTCGCGCAGCGTGCCGGGGTCGGTGCCGAGCTGCTGCAGCACACGGCCGACGGTCGCGTCGCCGACGGCGAGGACGCCGAGCAGCACGTGCCCGCTGTCGATCCGGCGCTGCTTGTGCCGGTGGGTGGCGCGCAGCGACTCCTCCAGCGCCCGCTTGCTCTCGCCGGCGAACGGCAGGTGCCCGCCGGACGGGGGTCCCTGGCGGTCGAGCGCGCCCGGGCCGAAGGCGGCCTCCGCGGCGGCGCGAACGGAGTCGAGGTCGATGCCGACGGCGGCCAGGGCGTCGGCGTCCAGGCCCGACGAGCGCCGCAGCGCCGACCGCAGCCGCTCGCCGTCGACGCCGGCGGCGCGCAGCGTGCTGCCGCCGCGGCCGGGGTCTCGGCTGAGCGCGAGCAGCAGGTGCACCGGCTCGATCCGTGCCGCCCGCAGGTCGCGCGCCTCCTCCTGGGCGTGGACGACGACCCAGCGGGCCTCCTCGGTGAACCGCTCGAACATCAGGTGTCCTTCCTGCCGCGGGCGTGCTTCTTGTGCACGGCCTGCCGGGTGACGCCGAGGGCGTCGGCGATCTGCTGCCACGACCAGCCGCGGTCGCGCGCGTTGCGGACCTGGAGCACCTCGAGCCGATCGGCGAGCTCGCGCATCGCGCGAACCGCACGCAGGCCGGTGTCCGGGTCGTCGGCGGCGGCGGCCGTCGTGACGTCGGTGGGTGAGGCCATGGCTGTCAATCTAGGTTGACAGATAGAGGCTGTCAACCTTGGTTGACGGACGGCGTCCCGTACGCTGCCGCCTCGTGTCCGCACCCACAGCTGAGCGCACCCTGGTCCTGGTCAAGCCCGACGGCGTCGCCCGCGGCCTGGTCGGCGAGGTCGTCTCCCGGCTCGAGGCCAAGGGTCTGCGCCTGGTCGCCGCCGAGCTGCGCACCCTGACCACCGACGTCGCCGAGACGCACTACGCCGAGCACCGCGAGCGGCCGTTCTTCGCCTCGCTGGTCGAGTTCATCACCAGCGGCCCGCTGCTGGCGCTGGTCGTCGAGGGCCCCCGGGCGATCGAGGCGTTCCGCGCCCTGGCCGGCGCCACCGATCCGGTGAAGGCCACCCCGGGCACGATCCGCGGCGACTTCGCGCTCGAGGTGCAGTCCAACATCGTGCACGGCTCGGACTCGCCGGAGTCCGCCGCGCGCGAGGTGAAGCTCTTCTTCCCCGACCTGGGCTGACAACTCGGTCGTCGGCCGTCGGTGCCGCTGGTTACGGTCGATCGGTGCGCACCAGTGGCCCCCTGATCAGCGCGCGCGGCCTGGTCAAGCGCTTCGGCGACTTCACCGCCGTCGACGGCATCGACGTCGACGTCGCACCGGGCGAGGCCTTCGGGTTCCTCGGACCGAACGGGGCCGGCAAGAGCTCGACCATGCGGATGATCGGCGCGGTCTCACCGCCGACCGCGGGGCAGCTGCGCATCCTCGGCCTCGACCCGGTCACCGACGGCCCGGCGATCCGCGCGCGCCTCGGCGTGGTGCCGCAGACCGACAACCTCGACCTGGAGCTGACGGTCCTGGAGAACCTGCTGGTCTACGGCCGGTACTTCGGCCTGCCGCGGGCGACCGTGCGGGCCCGCGCGGCCGAGCTGCTCGACTTCGTCCAGCTCAGCGACCGCGCCGGCGACAAGGTCGAGCCGCTGTCGGGCGGCATGAAGCGGCGGCTGACCATCGCGCGGTCGCTGATCAACGAGCCGGACGTCGTCCTGCTCGACGAGCCCACCACCGGGCTGGACCCGCAGGCCCGGCACGTGCTGTGGGAGCGGCTCTACCGGCTCAAGCAGCGCGGCGTGACCCTCGTCCTGACGACGCACTACATGGACGAGGCCGAGCAGCTCTGCGACCGGCTGGTGGTCATGGACAAGGGGCGGATCGCCGCCGAGGGCTCGCCCGCGGAGCTGATCCGGACGTGGTCGACCCGCGAGGTCTGCGAGCTGCGCTTCCCGCTGGTCGAGGGCGGGGCCGGCCCCGAGCAGTACGTCGACGCCCTCGCCCCGGTCCTGGAGAAGGGCGCCGCGGAGCGGATCGAGGCGCTGCCCGACCGGCTGCTGCTCTACGCGGCGGACGGCGAGGCCGCGCTCGCCGCCGTCACCGCGGCCGGCGTTCACCCGCTGTCCAGCCTGGTGCGCCGCAGCTCGCTGGAGGACGTCTTCCTCCGGCTGACCGGCCGGACGCTGGTGGACTGACATGGCCGTCGTCACCGCGGGCGCCACGGCTTTCTGCGCCCACCGGCTCACCGCCTACCGGCACTACTGGCGCAGCAGCCTGATCAGCAGCGTGCTCGAGCCGGCGCTGTTCCTGGCGGCGATGGGCCTCACCCTGGGCGTGCTGGTCGACCGCGGCCCCGGGCTGCCGGGCGGGCTGTCCTACCTCGCGTTCCTGGCGCCCGGCCTGCTGGCCGCCGCGGCGATGCAGACGGGCACCTTCGAGTCCACCTATCCGGTGCTCGGCGCGATCAAGTGGGACAAGACCTACGAGGCGGTCCTGGCCACGCCCACCGCCGTCGGCGACCTGCTGGTCGGTCACCTGCTGTACGTGGCGTTCCGGGTGACGACGGCGGCGGCGCTGTTCCTCGCCGTCCTCGTGCTGTTCGGCGCCGCCGACAGCCCGCTGGTCGTGCTGGCGGTCCCGGCCGCGCTGCTCACCGGGCTGGCCTTCGCGGCACCGGTGACCGCCCTGGCCGGCCGGCTGGAGTCCGACACCGGGTTCGCCGCGCTGCAGCGGTTCCTCATCGTGCCGATGTTCCTGTTCAGCGGCACGTTCTTCCCCGTCAGCCAGCTGCCGGTGTTCTTCGAGTGGGTGGCCTACGCGACGCCGCTCTGGCACGGCGTGGCCCTCGCCCGCGGGCTGGCGCTCGGCACGCTGGAGCCCGGCCCGGCGCTGCTGCACACCGGGTACCTGCTGCTCTGGATCGCGGTCGGCATCGCCCTCGCGGCCCGCACCTTCCGCCGGCGGCTGGTCACGTGACCGCCGAGGCCCTGGCGCCGCCCCGGCAGTCGCTGCTGCTGCGGATCGTCCCGCTGCATCCGCTGTCGGCCCGGCGGGCCGGATACCTGGTGCACCGGAACCTGCTGGTCGCCCGCCGCACCTGGCCGCTGTTCGTGTCGGGTCTGTTCGAGCCGTTCTTCTACCTGTTCTCGATCGGCGTGGGCGTCGGCGGCCTCGTGGGCTCCGTCGTCACCGATTCCGGTTCGGCGCTGACCTACCAGGAGTTCGTGGCTCCCGGCCTGCTCGCCTCGGCCGCGATGAACGGCGCGGTCTACGACGCGGTCTTCAACCTGTTCTTCAAGCTGCGGTACTCGAAGCTCTACGACGCCGTCCTGGCCACTCCGCTGTCGGCGCCCGACGCCGCGGTGGGGGAGACGGTCTGGTCGCTGCTGCGCGGCGCCACCTACTCGGCGGCCTTCCTGGTGATCATGGCGATCCTGGGGCTGACCGGGTCGTGGTGGGCGGTGCTGGCGCTGCCGGCGGCGGTGCTCATCGGGTTCGCCTTCGCCGCGGTGGGATTGGCGGCCACCACGTTCCTGCGCGGCTGGCAGGACTTCGAGTTCGTCCAGCTGGCCCTGCTACCGCTGTTCCTGTTCTCGACGACCTTCTACCCGCTGTCGACCTACCCCGGCCCGCTGCAGGTGGTCGTGCAGTGCACGCCGCTCTACCACGGGATCGAGCTGGTGCGCGGCCTGGTCACCGGCGACGTGGACTGGTCGCTGCTCGGCCACGCCGCCTACCTCGCCGTCCTGGGTCTGGTCGGCCTCGCGATCGGCGCCCGCCGGCTCTCCGGCCTGCTGCTCAAGTAGGGCCAAAGTGGCCACATCGGCCCCCGACGGCGGCGTCTACCCTGGATCGGTCATGACTGGACAGTCCCTGTATCCCCGCCTCGAACCGCTCCTGGCCCAGGTCCAGAAGCCGATCCAGTACGTGGGCGGTGAGCTGAACGCCCAGGTCAAGGAGTGGGACGACGTCGCCGTCCACTGGGCGCTCATGTACCCCGACGCCTACGAGGTGGGGTTGCCCAACCAGGGCCTGATGATCCTCTACGAGGTGCTCAACGAGCGCCCCGACGCCCTCGCCGAGCGCACCTACGCCATCTGGCCCGACCTCGCCGCGCTGATGCGCGAGCACGGCGTCGGCCAGTTCACCGTCGACGCCCACCGCGCCGTCCGCGACTTCGACCTGCTCGGCGTCAGCTTCGCCACCGAGCTGGGCTACACCAACCTGCTCGAGGCGCTCGACCTGGCCGGCGTCCCGCTGCACGCGGTCGACCGCGACGAGACCCACCCGGTCGTCGTCGCCGGCGGGCACGCCGCGTTCAACCCCGAGCCGGTCGCCGACTTCGTCGACTGCGCCGTCCTCGGTGACGGCGAGCAGGTCGTCGGGGACATCACCGACGTCGTCCGCGCCTGGAAGGAGCAGGGCCGGCCCGGCGGGCGGGTCGAGCTGCTCGCCCGGCTCGCCCGCGTCGAGGGCGTCTACGTGCCGCGCTTCTACGCCGTCTCCTACGCCCCCGACGGCGCGATCGCGGCGGTGACCCGCACCCGGGACGACGTGCCGGCCCGGGTCGGCAAGCGCACGGTCATGGACCTCGACGAGTGGCCCTACCCGAAGACGCCGCTGGTGCCCATGGCCGAGAGCGTGCACGAGCGGATGAGCGTGGAGATCTTCCGCGGCTGCACCCGCGGCTGCCGCTTCTGCCAGGCCGGCATGATCACCCGGCCGGTCCGCGAGCGGACGATCACCGGCATCGGCTCGATGGTCGACCAGGGCCTGCGCGCCACCGGCTACGAGGAGGTCGGCCTGCTGTCACTGTCCAGCGCCGACCACAGCGAGATCGGGCAGATCGCCAAGGAGCTCGCCGACCGCTACGAGGGCACCAACACCGGCCTGTCGCTGCCGAGCACGCGCGTCGACGCCTTCAACGTCACGCTGGCCAACGAGCTGTCCCGCAACGGACGGCGCTCCGGCCTCACCTTCGCCCCCGAGGGCGGCAGCGAGCGGATCCGCCGGGTGATCAACAAGACGGTGTCCAAGGAGGACCTCGTCCGCACCGTCACCACCGCCTACGCCAACGGCTGGCAGCAGGTGAAGCTCTACTTCATGTGCGGACTCCCGACGGAGACCGACGAGGACGTGCTGGAGATCGCCGACCTCGCGGTGGAGGTCATCCGCGCCGGCCGCGAGGCCAGCGGCCGCAAGGACATCCGCTGCACCGTCTCGATCGGCGGTTTCGTGCCCAAGCCGCACACCCCGTTCCAGTGGGCCGGGCAGGCGAGCGCGGAGACGATCGACGCCCGCCTGAAGCTGCTGCGCCAGGCGATCAACGCCGACAAGCGGGTGGGCCGCTCCATCGGCCTGCGCTACCACGACGGCAAGCCCGGCATCGTGGAGGGCCTGCTCTCCCGCGGCGACCGCCGGGTCGGCCGCGTGATCGAGCGGGTCTGGCGCGACGGCGGGAAGTTCGACGGCTGGAGCGAGCACTTCTCCTACGACCGGTGGACGACGGCGGCCGCCGAGGGGCTCGCCCCGTTCGGCGTCGACCTCGACTGGTTCACCACCCGGGAACGCACCGAGCACGAGGTGCTGCCCTGGGACCACCTGGACTCCGGCCTGGACAAGGAGTGGCTCTGGGAGGACTGGCAGGAGGCGATCTCCGAGGAGGAGGTCGGCGACTGCCGCTGGACCGGCTGCTACGACTGCGGTGTCTGCCCGACGATGGGCACGGAGATCCAGATCGGCCCGACCGGGCGCAGCCTGCTGCCGCTCACGGTGGTCGGCCGCTAGTGGCCCGCATGCCCGAGGGGCCGCCGCCGCCCCCGACCGTGCAGAAGCTGCGCATCCGCTACGCCAAGCGGGGCCGGCTGCGCTTCGCCTCCCACCGCGACCTGGCGCGCGCCCTGGAGCGGGCGCTGCGCCGCGCGCAGGTTCCGATGGCGTTCTCCGCCGGGTTCACCCCGCACCCGAAGATCTCCTACCTGGGCGCCGCGCCGACCGGTGCCGCGAGCGAGGCCGAGTACGTCGAGATCGGCCTCGCCGAGCGGCGTGACCCGGAGGAGATCCGGGCCGCCCTGGACGCCGCGCTGCCCGCGGACGTCGCCGTCCTCGAGTGCGTCGAGGCGGGGGAGGGGACCGGCGCGCTGGCCGACCGGATCGACGCCGCGGCCTGGCGGATCGAGCTGCCCGGCGTCCCGCCCGCCGACCTCGAGGCGGCCCTCGCCGCCTTCCTCGCGCGGGACGCCGTCCTGGTCCCGCGGCGCACCAAGAACGGCCTCCGGGACGTCGACGCGCGCGCCGCGGTGGCCGGCGCGTCGGCGGGCGGGGAGGCAGGTTGTGCCATACTGGACGTGGTCGTCCGGCAGGTGACGCCCGCCGTACGACCCGACGACGTGGTGGCCGCTCTGGCTGCCGTCGCCGACCTGCGCCCGCCGTCGCCCCCCAGGGCCGTGCGTGAGGCGCAGGGCCGGCTCGACGACAGCGGGACCGTGGCCGATCCGCTCGGTCCCGACCGTGCGGCGCGCACCCGCTGCCAGGGGGAGCACGCGACGGTCTGACCGGTGCGGCACCGGCGCCCCCGACGTCACGCGCACGACTGCCAGACGTGCCGCACCGCCCGGCGCCACCCGGCGCCGGACTCCGAAGACCTGCACCACCGCACCACCTGCACCACCGGCTCCGGCCGCGGCAACCGTCGCGCAGGGGCCGGCCACAGACTTCCGCGGGTCGGGCGACCCGCCGCACCCTGTGCGGTCGCCCGGCCCCGACCGACCCGTGCTCCTGCGCGGCCGCCAGTCGATCCGATCGGCGCCCGGGAGCACACCACAGGAGGCGAGCCCTCGTGGCAGACCAGAACGACGACAACGACGGCACCACAGCAACGCCGGAGGCCCTGAGCCCGACCGCGCCGGAGGAGACGCCCGAGGAGGCGACCGCCGAGCCCGCGGCCGAAACCTCCGAGACGTCCGAGGCCTCCGCGGCCGAGGAGCCCGAACCCGAGCCGGAGGCCGAACCGGAGCCGGAGCCCGAACCGGAACCGGCGTCCCCGTTCGGGGCGCAGTTCAGCTCGCCGGAGCCGACCGCCGTCGTGGCGCGGCCCCGGCGCCGGGCCACCCGCCCGGCCGCCGCGGCCGACCCCGGCTCGGTCGAGCCCGTCGCGCCGCCGGCGCCGGCGATCCCGGCGTTCGTCAGCTTCGTCGCCCCCGACGCCGAGGTGGCGCCGGTGCCGCGCCGCCGCAGCCGCCGCACCGTCGCCGAGAGCCCCGAGATCGAGGACGTCGAGGCCCCGGCGGAGGAGGACGAGGAGTCCGCCCCGCCGCGTGCCCGGCGCAGCCGCTCCCGCCGTCGTCCCGAGGCCGAGGACGCCGAGACCACGGCCGTCGAGGACGTCGAGGACGTCGAGGAGTCCGAGGACACCGAGGACGTCGAGGAGGAGGACCGCGACGAGGCCGCCACGTCCGGCAGTCGGCGCCGCCGCCGCGGCCGTCGCGGCCGCGGCCGGGGCCGCACCAGCGAGGACGGCGACATCGACGAGGGCACCGACGAGGCCCGGGACGAGCAGGCCGACGAGGACGCCGAGGACGAGACCGGCGAGGAGCCCGACGAGGACGGCGAGGGCGAGGAGGCCGAGACCGGCTCCAGCACCCGCCGCCGGCGCCGGCGCCGCCGCCGCGGCAGCAGCGAGGACCGCGGCGAGACCGGCGAGGAGGAGCGCCCCGAGCGGGCCGGCCGCGACGGCCGCACCACCAGCGACGACGACGTCCGCGGGGTCACCGGCTCCACCCGCCTCGAGGCCAAGCGGCAGCGCCGCCGCGACGGGCGCGACAGCGGCCGTCGGCGGGCGCCGATCCTCACCGAGTCCGAGTTCCTGGCCCGCCGCGAGGCGGTCGACCGGAAGATGGTCATCCGCCAGCGCGGCGAGCGGACCCAGATCGCCGTCCTCGAGGACGACATCCTCGTCGAGCACTACGTGACGCAGGCGCAGGCGACGTCCTTCGCCGGCAACGTCTACCTCGGCCGGGTGCAGAACGTGCTGCCCAGCATGGAGGCGGCGTTCGTCGACATCGGCAAGGGGCGCAACGCCGTCCTGTACGCCGGCGAGGTCAACTGGGACGCCGCGGGCCTGTCCGGCAAGCAGCGCTCCATCGAGCAGGCCCTGAAGTCCGGTGACAAGGTGCTGGTGCAGGTCACCAAGGACCCGATCGGTCACAAGGGTGCCCGGCTCACCCAGCAGATCAACCTGCCGGGCCGGTTCCTGGTCTACGTGCCCGGCGGCTCGATGACCGGCATCAGCCGCAAGCTGCCCGACACCGAGCGGCAGCGGCTCAAGGACATCCTCAAGAAGATCGTCCCCGAGGACGCCGGCGTGATCATCCGGACCGCCGCGGAGGGTGCCTCGGAGGAGGAGCTCACCCGCGACGTCAACCGGCTCAAGGCGCAGTGGGAGGTCATCTCCAAGAAGGCCGAGTCGAACAGCAACGCGCCGACGCTGCTCTACGGTGAGCCCGACCTCGCGATCCGCGTCATCCGCGACGTCTTCAACGAGGACTTCAAGGAGCTCGTGGTCTCCGGCGACGACGCCTGGGACACCGTCGAGGCCTACGTCGCCCACGTCTCCCCGGAGCTGGTCGGCCGGCTGACCCGCTACACCGGCACCGGCGACGTCTTCTCCGACCTGCGCATCGACGAGCAGCTGGCCAAGGCGCTCGACCGCAAGGTGTGGCTGCCCTCGGGCGGCTCCCTGGTGATCGACCGCACCGAGGCGATGACCGTCGTCGACGTCAACACCGGCAAGTTCGTCGGCTCCGGCGGCAACCTCGAGCAGACCGTCACGCGCAACAACATGGAGGCGGCGGAGGAGATCGTCCGCCAGCTCCGCCTGCGCGACATCGGCGGGATCATCGTCATCGACTTCATCGACATGGTCCTGGAGAGCAACCGCGACCTCGTGCTGCGGCGGCTCACCGAGTGCCTGGGCCGCGACCGCACCAAGCACCAGGTCGCCGAGGTGACCTCGCTCGGCCTGGTCCAGATGACCCGCAAGCGGGTCGGCCAGGGCCTGCTCGAGGTCTTCTCCGAGCCGTGCGAGCACTGCCGCGGCCGAGGCGTGATCGTGCACACCGACCCGGTCGACGAGCGGCGCCGCGGCGGGAACGGCGGCGGCAACGGCCGGCGCGACTCCGGTCGCGCCGAGCGCCCCCCGGCCAAGGAGACCGTCGAGGTCGAGGCCGCGTCTCCGAACGGCGGCCCGCAGGCCGAGGAGGACGGCGAGGTCGCCCGCACCGGCGGCGGACGGCGCAACCGCGGCCGGCGCAACCGCGGCCAGTCGGGGGAGGAGCGCGCGGCCGAGGACGCCGCCGTGCTCACCGCCATCCGCGACGAGCCGGTTGCCGAGGAGGCGCCCGCCGAGGCGACGATCGTCGAGGAGGCGCCGGCCGAGGAGCCGCCGGCCGAGGAGCCGCCGGCCGAGGAGGCGCCGGTCGAGGAGCCGCAGGTCGAGGAGGCTGTCGCCGTCCCCGAGCCCGAGGCCGAGGTGGAGATCCCCGGCGAGACCGCCGCGGTGACCGCCGACGCGGAGTTCGACCCCGGGACCGGGTCCGCGGAGGTCCTGGCGCCCGCCGCCGAGGCGTCCGCGGACGACGAGATCTCCCCGGAGGTAGGCGCGGTTCCCCGGCCGCGCCGCCGTCGGGCGGCGAGCCGGCCGGCCGGTCCGCCGGCCTGACCGGGGTCACCGAAAGGACCCCGCTGCCCCCCACCGCTCGCACGTTCGCGGCGGGACCCTGCAGCGGGGCCATCGGAGCTCAGGTACGCTGGTCGGGTTGCATCGCCACGGGCTGCGCACCTCACGGTGCGCGCCGCGCAGGCGTGCGCGACCCGTCCAGCACCCGGCGTCCGAACCGGACAGTGCACGCGGGACATGAAGCGTTGCGAGTTATGAGGAGTCAGTGGTGTACGCAGTCGTGAAGGCCGGCGGCAGCCAGCACAAGGTGGCTGTCGGTGACCGGTTCACGGTGAACCGCCTCGCCGGTGAGGCGGGCGACACCGTCACCCTCCCGGCGATCCTGCTGGTCGACGGCGAGTCGGTCACCAGCGCCGCGGCGGACCTGGCCAAGGTGACCGTGACCGGCGAGATCGTCGGCCACGGCAAGGGCCCGAAGATCCGCATCCACAAGTTCAAGAACAAGACCGGCTACCACAAGCGGCAGGGGCACCGTCAGCTCCTGACCGACGTCGTGGTCCGCGACATCACGAAGGGCTGACGCCGACATGGCACACAAGAAGGGCGCCTCGTCCTCCCGCAACGGCCGCGACTCCAACGCCCAGCGGCTCGGCGTCAAGCGCTTCGGCGGTCAGGTCGTCAAGGCCGGCGAGATCATCGTGCGCCAGCGCGGCACCCACTTCCACCCCGGTCTCGGGGTCGGGCGTGGCGGCGACGACACGCTGTTCGCGCTCGAGCCGGGCGCGGTGACCTTCGGCACGCGGCGGGGACGCAAGACCGTCTCCATCACCGCCGTCGAGTAGAAGGACCACCCTTCCCCCACGCCTCGCAAGCGCAGGCGGAGGGCCCCTGAAGGGTGGCCGTTCCATCATCTAGTAGGCACAGGAAGCAGTGGCCGCGTTCGTCGACCGGGTGACCGTGCACGTCGCCGCCGGCAACGGCGGCCACGGCGTGGCCTCGGTCCACCGCGAGAAGTTCAAGCCGCTCGGGGGCCCCGACGGCGGCAACGGAGGCGACGGCGGGGACGTCGTCCTCGAGGTCGATCCCAACGCGCACACCCTGCTGGACTTCCACCACCGGCCGCACCAGAAGGCCGGAAACGGCCGCCCCGGAGCCGGCAGCAACCGGCACGGCGCCCGCGGCGAGGACCGCGTCCTGCGCGTCCCCGAGGGCACGGTCGTCAGCACCGCGGACGGCCGCGTGATCGCCGACCTGGTCGGTGCGGGCACCCGCGTCGTCCTCGCGCACGGTGGCAAGGGCGGCCTCGGCAACGCCGCACTGGCCAACCCCCGCCGCAAGGCCCCCGGCTTCGCCCTGCTCGGCGAGCCCGGCGAGGCCTTCGACGCGGTGCTGGAGCTGAAGAGCATCGCCGACGTCGGCCTGGTCGGCTACCCGTCGGCGGGCAAGTCCTCGCTGGTCGCGGCCATGTCCGCGGCGCGGCCGAAGATCGCCGACTACCCGTTCACCACGCTGGTGCCCAACCTCGGCGTGGTCCGCGCCGGGGACGTCACGTTCACCATGGCCGACGTCCCCGGGCTCATCCCGGGCGCCTCGACCGGCAAGGGGCTCGGCCTGCAGTTCCTGCGGCACGTCGAGCGCTGCGCCGTCCTGGTGCACGTCGTCGACATGGCGACGATGGAGCCCGGCCGCGACCCCGAGACCGACATCGAGGTCCTCACCGCCGAGCTGCGCGAGTACGGCGGCGACGAGCTCGACCTGGTCGGCCGGCTGCGCTTCGCCGTCCTCAACAAGATCGACGTGCCCGACGCCCGCGACCTGGTCGACCTGGTGCGCGACTCGCTGGAGAAGCTGGGTCTGCGGGTCTTCCCGGTCAGCGCGGCGACCGGCGAGGGGCTGACCGAGCTCGGCTACGCGCTGGCCGCCGCGGTCGAGCAGCACCGGGCGACGCTGCCGCCGCCCGAGCCGGTGCGGGTCACGCTCACCCCGCGGGCGGTCGACGACTCCGGGTTCACCGTCGAGCGCGACCCGGACGACCCGGAGGGGTTCGTGGTGCGCGGCACCCGGCCCGAGCGCTGGGTCCGGCAGACCGACTTCACCAACGACGAGGCCGTGGGCTACCTCGCCGACCGGCTCAACCGGCTCGGCGTCGAGGAGGAGCTGGCGCGGGCCGGGGCGCACGAGGGCGACGCGGTCACGATCGGCGACGTCACCTTCGACTGGGTGCCCACCCTCCCAGCGGGCACGCTCACCGCGGAGGAGACCGCCGGCCTCGGCGGCCGCGGCACCGACAACCGGCTGGAGACGACGGACCGGGTCGGCGCCTCCGAGCGGCTGGCGGCCAAGCGGGCGCGGCGGGTGCCCTACGAGGTCACCGAGGCCGGCTGGACCGACGAGGACCTGGAGGGGCTCGAATGACGGCGCGCCCCGAGATCGCCAAGGCGCAGCGGGTCGTCGTCAAGGTCGGCTCGTCCTCGCTCACGACCCTGCCGGGTGGCCTGGACGCCGAGCGGCTGACCGCGCTGGTCGACGTCCTCGGTGCGCTGCGGGCGGCCGGGCGCGAGGTCGTGCTGGTCTCCTCGGGCGCGATCGCCGCCGGACTCGCGCCGCTCGGGATCACCGGCCGGCCGCGGGACCTGGCGACGGCGCAGGCCGCGGCCGGCGTGGGCCAGCTCCGGCTGGTGCAGACCTACGCCGACGCCTTCGCCCGCCACGGCGTGACCGTCGGGCAGGTGCTGCTCACCGCCGACGACCTGACCCGGCGCAGCCACTACCGCAACGCCGAGCGCACCCTGGACCGGCTGCTGGCGCTGGGCGCGCTGCCGATCGTCAACGAGAACGACACGGTCGCCACGGAGGAGATCCGCTTCGGCGACAACGACCGGCTCGCCGCGCTGGTGGCGCACGTCGCGCAGGCCGACGCGCTGGTGCTGCTCTCCGACGTCGAGGGCGTCTACGACGGCGACCCGCGCAAGGGCCCGGCGCAGCTGATCGACACCGTCCGCGACCCCGCCGAGCTCGACGCGGTCACCCTCGGCACCGCCAGGCGCAACGGCGTGGGCACCGGCGGCATGGCCACGAAGGTGGAGGCGGCGCTGATCGCCGCGCACGCCGGCGTGCCCGTCGTCGTCACCTCGACCCCGAACGCGGCCGCGGCGCTGGCCGGTGAGCCGGTCGGCACGCTCTTCACGGTCATGGCGCCGCGGCCCCGGGCCCGGCAGTTCTGGCTGCGCTTCGCCACCCGGCCGCGCGGCCGGCTGCTGCTCGACGCGGGCGCGGTCACCGCCGTGCGGGAGCGGCACGCCTCGCTGCTGGCCGCGGGCGTCACCGGGCTGGTGGGGGAGTTCCTCGCCGACGACCCGGTGGAGCTCGTGGGGCCGGACGGCGTCGTCGTCGCCCGCGGGCTGGTCGCCTACGACGCCCGCGAGCTGCCGGCGCTGCTCGGCCGCAAGACCAGCGAGCTGGAGCCCGAGTACCGGCGTGAGGTGGTGCACCGCGACGAGATGGTGCTGGTCCGGCGCCCGTCGCTGGGCTGACACACTGCGGCCGTGACCATCCGCCCCATCCGCGAGCTCGGCGACCCGGTCCTGCGCACGCCCGCCGACGAGGTGCGGGCGTTCGACAAGGACCTCGCCGCCCTCGTCCGCGACCTCGAGGAGACCGTCGATCACCCCGGCCGGGCCGGGTTGGCCGCGCCGCAGATCGGCGTCGGCCTGCGGGTGTTCTCGTACAACATCGACGGCGAGATCGGGCACATGGTCAACCCGCGGATCGTGGAGCGCTCCGAGGAGACGCAGGGCGGCGACGAGGGCTGCCTGTCGGTGCCGGGCATCTGGGCGCCGACGGTGCGGGCGATGTGGTGCGCGGCCGAGGGTTTCGACGTCGACGGCAAGCCGCTGCGGCTGGAGGGGGAGGGGCTCATGGCCCGCTGCCTGCAGCACGAGGTCGACCACCTCGACGGCACGGTCTTCCTCGACCGGCTGACGGGGGACGCGCGCAAGGCCGCGCTGCGGGCGCTGCGGTCCCGCTGAGTCCGATCGCCCGCCGCGTACCCTCGCGGGCGTGTCCGACGCCACCGACCTGCCGCTGATCGGTGCCGCCGCGCTGCGCGCGCGGGCGGCCGCCCGTGTGCTGCGCACGCTGCCCACCGACGTCAAGGACGGCGCCCTGGCCGGGATGGCCGACGCGCTCGTCGAGCGGGCCGACGAGATCCTGGCCGCGAACGCGCTGGACGTCGACGCCGCCCGCGCCGACGGGACGCCCGAGTCGATCATCGACCGGCTGCGCCTGGACGCCGGCCGGATCGCCGGGGTCGCCGACGCGTTGCGCACCCTGATCGCGCTGCCCGACCCGGTGGGCGACGTCGTCCGCGGGTCGACGCTGCCCAACGGGCTGCAGCTGCGGCAGGTGCGCGTGCCGCTCGGCGTGGTCGGGATCGTCTACGAGGCCCGGCCCAACGTGACCGTCGACGCCGCGGGGCTGTGCCTCAAGAGCGGCAACGCGGCGCTGCTGCGCGGCTCGGCGTCGGCGCACCGCACCAACACGGTGCTGGTGGCCGTGATGACCGAGGCGGCGGCGAAGGCGGGGCTGCCGGAGGGCTCGATCGAGCTGCTGCCGGCCGACCGCGCCTCGGTGGGCGAGTTGCTCGGCGCCCGCGGGTTCGTCGACGTGGTCATCCCGCGCGGCGGCGGGTCGCTGATCCAGCGGGTGGTGAACGAGGCCAAGGTGCCGGTGATCGAGACCGGCGAGGGCAACTGCCACGTCTACGTCGACGCCTCGGCCGACCCGGCGACCGCCGAGGCGATCGTGCTCAACGCCAAGACCCACCGGGTGAGCGTCTGCAACTCCGCCGAGACGCTGCTCGTGCACCGCGACGTGCCGTTCCTGCCGCGGCTGCTCGCCGCGCTGGCCGACGCCGGGGTGACCCTGCACGGCGACTCCTCGGCCCAGGCGGCGCACGACGGCGTGCTGCCCGCGACCGACGAGGACTGGGCGACCGAGTACCTGTCGATGGACATGGCGGTGCGGGTCGTCGACGACCTGCCCGCCGCGCTCGACCACATCGCGCGATGGGGGAGCGGGCACACCGAGGCGATCGTGGCGGACTCCGCGCGCGCCATCGCCGACTTCACCGCCGGCGTGGACGCCGCCGCGGTGATGGTGAACGCCTCGACCCGGTTCACCGACGGCGGCGAGTTCGGGTTCGGCGCCGAGATCGGCATCTCCACGCAGAAGCTGCACGCCCGGGGGCCGCTGGGGCTGCCGGAACTGACCTCGACCACGTACGTCGTGACCGGCAACGGCCACGTGCGCTAGGAGATCTGTCTTGCCCCTCCCGCCCACCCAGTCGCCCCAGTTCTCCTCGGTCGCGGATGTCAGCAAGCGGCTGGCTACGGCCGGCTACCTGCCCGACGCGCAGATCGCCACGACGGTCTTCCTCGCCGACCGGCTCGGCAAGCCGCTGCTCGTCGAGGGACCCGCGGGGACCGGCAAGACGGAGCTGGCCAAGGCGCTGGCGACGGCGACCGGCTCGGAGCTGATCCGGCTGCAGTGCTACGAGGGCCTCGACGAGGCCCGGGCGCTGTACGAGTGGAACTACAAGAAGCAGCTGCTGCGCATCCAGGCGGCGCAGGGCACGGACGGCGCGGACTGGAACACCGTCCACGACGACATCTTCGGCGAGGAGTTCCTGCTCTCCCGGCCCTTGCTCACCGCGATCCGCCGGAGCGAGCCGACGGTGCTGCTCATCGACGAGACCGACAAGGCCGACGTCGAGGTGGAGGGCCTGCTGCTCGAGGTGCTCAGCGACTTCCAGGTGACGATTCCGGAGCTCGGCACCGTGACCGCCGCCCGCCGGCCGACCGTCGTCCTCACCTCGAACGCGACCCGCGAGCTGTCCGAGGCGCTCAAGCGGCGCTGCCTGTACCTGGCGCTGGACTACCCCTCCGCCGAGCGGGAGCGGGAGATCGTGCTCTCCCGGGTGCCCGACCTCGCGCCGGGGCTGGCCGAGCAGCTGGTGCGGACCATCCGGGCGCTGCGGGCGCTGGAGCTGAAGAAGTCGCCGTCGATCTCCGAGACCCTCGACTGGGCGCAGACGCTGCTCGAGCTGGGCCTGGACACCCTCGACGAGGGCGCGGTGAAGTCGACGCTGGGCGTGGTGCTCAAGCACGCCAGCGACCAGGAACGGGCCGCGGCCGAGCTGCGGCTGAACTGATGGGCGCGCCGTCCACTGCCGTGGAGCCCGGCGGGCTGGCCGGGCACCTCGACGGCTTCGTGCGCGCGGTGCGCGAGGCGGGGATCCCGGTCGGGATCAGCCAGGCGGTCGACGCGGCGGAGATCCTGACCGTGGTGGACCTGCTCGACCGGGAGCAGCTGCGGCACGGCCTGGCGGCCGTGCTGCTGCAGCGGGCCGCGCAGCGGCCGGCCTACGACGTGCTGTTCGACCTGTGGTGGCCGCTGGGGGACCGGCCGGCTCCGTCCTCCGACAGTGAGGGGGACGACGACGGCGAGGGCGTGCCCGGCTCGACGCTGGACTTGCCCGACATGGACCCGGGCGAGCTCACCGAGCTGATGCGCGCGCAGCTGCTGCAGCTGCTGCTCGACGGGGACGACGAGGCGCTGCGCCGGTTCGCCCGCCAGGCGGTAGAGCTTCTTGGGCAGGGCCAGCCCTCGCCGTCGGGGCAGTCGTTCTTCAGCTACCGGGTGATGCGGGCGTTGTCGCCGGACACGCTGATCTCGCAATTGCTGGCCGGCCTGCTGGGCGGCGGGGAGAAGGGCGGGCTGGCCGAGCAGGTGGCCCGGCAGACGATCCGCGAGCGGCTCGCGGCGTTCCGGGCGGCGGTGGAGGCCGAGGTGCGGCGGCGCTCGGCGGAGCAGCGCGGCCGCGACCGGGTGGCCAAGAGCGCGGTGAAGCCGCTGGCCGACCAGGTCGACTTCCTGCGGGCCCAGGCCGCCGGCCTGGCCGAGCTGCGCCGCACGGTGGCGCCGCTGGCCCGGCGGCTCGCGGTGCGGCTCTCCGCGCGCCGCCGGCACGGCCGCGAGGGCCGGCTGGACTTCCGCAAGACGGTGCGGGCCTCGCTGGGCACCGGCGGCGTGCCGGTGGTGACCCATCACCGGCCGCGCAAGGTGCACAAACCCGAGCTCGTCGTCCTCTGCGACGTCTCGGGGTCGGTGGCCGGGTTCAGCCACTTCACGCTGATGCTCACCCAGGCGCTGCGCGAGCACTTCACCGGCGTCCGGGCGTTCGCGTTCGTGGACTCGACCGACGAGGTGACCCGCTTCTTCCGGCCGGGGGCCGACGTGGCGGACGCGGTGGCGCGCATCGGCCGGGAGGCCGACGTCGTCGCCTTCGACGGGCACAGCGACTACGGCAACGCGTTCGAGGTGTTCACCGACCGGTGGCCCTCGGCGCTGGGACCGAAGTCGTCGCTGCTGGTGCTCGGGGACGGCCGGACGAACTACCGCCGGCCGGGGCTGCCGGTGCTGGGGGAGATGGTCAAGCGGTGCCGGTCGGCGCACTGGCTGAACCCCGAGCCGGAGCGGCTGTGGGGCAGCGGTGACTCCGCCGCCGACCAGTACCGCGAGGTCATCGACATGGTGGAGTGCCGCAACGCGGCCCAGCTGGCCGAGTTCGTCACGACCCTCTGAGCCGGGCGACGACTGGCCGCCGTGCCGACCCGGCGCCGGGACGACCGACCTGCCGCGCAGGCCGTGACCGAACGGCTCCGTCGCCGTTGGGCAGGTCGGCGCCGTTGCTCCAGCCGCGGCACCGGGTCCGGTCCGGCACCCGCCGGCCGGCGGCGACCGGCGGCACGGGGGAGCCGGTTGCAGGCGACCCGGCCTCCCCTGGCCGCAGGGGCGCCGGGGCCGCCTCGGCCCCGGCCGGTCCCGAGCAGGCCGCCGCCGCCGGGCACCGGATACGCTCGATCGGTGGTCAGCCGGCGGATCGGGGTGATGGGCGGGACGTTCGATCCCATCCATCACGGTCACCTGGTCGCCGCCAGTGAGGTCGCGGGCCTGTTCGGACTGGACGAGGTCGTGTTCGTTCCGACCGGCCAGCCGTGGCAGAAGAGCGAGCGCGAGGTCGCCCCGGCCGAGGACCGGTACCTGATGACGGTGATCGCGACGGCCTCCAATCCGCGGTTCTCCGTCAGCCGGGTCGACATCGACCGCGGCGGCCCGACGTACACGATCGACACGCTCACCGACCTCAAGGTCCAGCGGCCGGACTCCGAGCTGTTCTTCATCACCGGCGCCGACGCGCTCTCCCAGATCCTCAGCTGGCGCGACAGCGGGAAGTGCTTCGCGCTGGCGCACTTCATCGGCGTGACCCGCCCCGGCTTCACCCTCGCCGACGCGCACCTCCCCGAGGGCGTGGTCAGCCTGGTGGAGGTGCCGGCCCTGGCGATCAGCTCGACCGACTGCCGGGACCGCGTCGCCCGCGGGATGCCGGTCTGGTACCTCGTCCCCGACGGCGTCGTCCAGTACATCGAGAAGCGCGGCCTCTACGGGGAGGACCGGCGGGCCCGCCGGTCGGGCGACCCCGCGTCGGACGGCCGGCCCGCCGGCGACCGGCCGATCTACGACCGTCCGCCGCCGGGCACCGACGCCGCGGACCGGGCACCCGCCAACGGGGGCTCGTCCCGACCACCGTCCGCCGAACCACCGTCCCCCCACGTACTCGAGGTGCCCCGATGACCGCCTCCACCGAGGCGCGTGAGACCGCGTTGGTCGCCGCCCAGGCAGCTGCCGACAAGCTCGCCACCGACGTCTCCATCGTCGACGTGAGCGACCGGCTGGCCATCACCGACGCATTCGTCCTCGCCTCGGCGCCCAACGAGCGGCAGGTGCAGGCCATCGTCGACGAGGTGGAGGACCGCCTCCGCCGGCAGGGCATCAAGCCGGTCCGCCGCGAGGGCGTCGCCGAGGCCCGCTGGGTGCTGCTCGACTTCGTGGACGTGGTCGTGCACGTCCAGCACGCCGAGGAGCGCGCCTACTACGCCCTCGAGCGGCTGTGGAAGGACTGCCCGACCATCCCCTTCGTCGACCGCGACGCCGCCCGGCACGCCGCCGGCGAGGAGACCGGCGGCCCCGGTTCCCGCGGCGACGGCGCCCACGAGACCCTCTCCGCCGACGACGTCGACCCGGCCAGCGCCGACCCGACGCCGCTGACCCCACCGCCGTCCCCGGACCCGACCGAGCGGTGACCGCCGACGCCACCGCCCTGCCGGTGCCCCGGCTGGTGCTCTGGCGGCACGGACGGACCGAGTGGAACGCGACCGGGCGGTTCCAGGGCCAGCTCGACCCGCCCCTCGACGACGAAGGTCGCCGGCAGGCCGCCCGTGTCGCCCCCTACCTGGCCGCCGGACTGCCGGCCGGCGAGACGGTCGTCGTCTCCAGCGACCTCAGCCGCGCCGTGGAGACCGCCGGACCGCTCGTCGATCTGCTCGGCGTCCGCCTGCGGCTGGACCCCCGGCTGCGGGAGCACGGGCTGGGCTGCTGGGAGGGCCTGACCCGCGACGAGGTCGCCGAGCGCTATCCCGACCAGTTCGCCGACTGGCAGGCCGGCCGGCCGGTCCGGGGGCGCAACGGGGAGGAGGCCGCCCAGGTGGCCGAGCGCGCACTGGCCGCCCTCGCCGACCTGCCCGAGGCAGCGGTCGCCGTCGTCGTGACCCACGGGGGCACCGCCGGGCGGACGATCGAGGCCCTGCTCGGGCTGGGCTCCGAGCACCGCCGCGTGTTCGGCCCGCTCGCCAACTGCGCCTGGAGCGAGCTGCGGTTCCAGGGCACCGGGTGGCGGGTGGTCCGGCACAACAGCTGGGTGCCGCAGCCGGTGGAGGGGAGCGGGTCGCCCTTCCCGGACGGGGCTGGGCAGCCGCGCGCGGGGGCGACCCCCGAGGAAGCGGCGCCGGCCGGCGGGTCGGATGCCGACGCCGTCCTGTAACCCGGACGGGCGGCTTCCCCGGGCCGGGGCGTGGGGGGAACGGGCCGGGGCGGGCTAGCCTCGGCCGGTGTCCGTCGCCGTCGTCACCGACTCGACGGCATACCTGCCGGCCGAGCTGGTCGACGAGTACGGCATCGCGGTCGTCCCGCTCTACGTCGTGCTGCCGGGCCGATCGGGCCGGGAGGGCCGCGACATCGGCCCACAGGACGTCGCCCAGGCGATGGCCGCGCGCGGCCAGCAGGTCTCGACGTCGCGTCCCACGCCGGGCGACTTCGTCGCGGCCTACCGGCACTGCCTGAGCGAGGGCGCCGAGCGGATCGTGTCGATCCACCTGTCCGCGGAGCTCTCCGGCACCTCGGACGCCGCCCGGCTGGCCGCCGCGCAGATCGGCGAGCACATCGTGACCGTGATCGACTCCCGGGCCACCGCCATGGCCTGCGGCTTCGCCGTGCTGGCCGCGGCGCGCGCCGCGGCCGAGGGCGCCGATGCCGGCGCGATCGCGGACACCGCCCGGGAGACCGCCGCCGCGACGCGCACGCTCTTCGTCGTCGACACGCTCGAGCACCTCCGCCGGGGCGGGCGGATCGGCGCCGCGGCGGCCGTGCTCGGCTCGGCCCTCGCCGTCAAGCCGGTCCTGCACGTCGTCGACGGCAAGGTGGTGCCCCTGGAGAAGGTGCGCACCTCGGCGCGCGCCTTCAACCGGCTCGTGCAGCGGGCCGTGGAGGCGGCCGGTGACGGCCCGGCCTCCGTCGCCGTCCACCACCTGGCGGCTCCCGAGCGGGCCGAGCGGCTGGCCGCTGAGCTGCGGGAGCGGCTGCCCAAGCTCCGCGAGCTCTACGTCAGCGAGCTCGGCGCCGCGATCGGCGCCCACGTGGGCCCGGGCGCCGTGGGCGTCGTGGTGGTTCCGGCCCCCGCCGACCGCGGGTCGGCCGAACCGGCCGATCAGGGCGGCGAGTCCGGCGCGGAGCCGCCGGCGGAGTGAGCGCGGGGAAGTCGGCATGCGGGGCACCCTGCACCCCGGCGCCCCCGCCGCGCGGTCGGTCGTCCACAGCCGTCCGCCTCGTCCACAGCTGCCCCGACACAGGCTGCGCGGCCCGCCGGGTTCCCTAGCGTCGCGCCGGTGCGCCTCTCCTCCCGCCGCTCCGACGACGCCGATGTGATCCGTGCGCGGCTGCGCGTCCTCCTGGATGAGCGTCCGCGCGCGGGGGGCTGGGTCCCCGACGACCCCGACGACCCCGACGACGAGCCGGGCGAGGAGCCGTCCCTCCGCGACCCGGACCCCGAGGACCCGGACGACGCCGCGCTCCCGTCCGGCATCGGCCGGCACCGCACCCCCGAGGCCGCGGTGCGGCTGGACCCGGGCCGCCGGGGCGCCCGCTCCCTCTGGATCGCCGGCGTGCTCGCCGCGCTGCTCCTGGCCGGCTGGACGTGGCTCGACCGGCCGCGCGTGGAGCCGGTGGAGCCCGCCGGGGCGGACGCCGCCGCCTCCTCGTCCGAGTCGCCCGGGTCGCCGTCGGTCGGGGAGGCGGCCGAGACCGCCACGACCGTCGTGGTCTCCGTCGTCGGCCTGGTCGCCCGCCCTGGCCTGGTGACCCTGCCCACCGGAGCGCGGGTCGCCGACGCGGTGGAGGCGGCCGGCGGATTCCTCCCGGAGGCGGATCCCGCGTCGGTGAACCTGGCCGCCGTGGTCACCGACGGTCAGCAGGTCGCCGTCGGCGTCCCCGGGGCCGCCACGGAGCCGGCGGGCGCCGCCCCGGCCGGTGGGTCGCTGAACCTCAACACCGCCACCGAGGCGGACCTCGACGCGCTCCCCGGCATCGGACCGGTCCTCGCCCAGCGGATCCTCACCTACCGCGAGCAGCAGGGCCGCTTCACCACGGTCGAGCAGCTGGACGACGTGCCCGGCATCGGGCCGTCGATCTACGCGCAGCTGAAGGACCTGGTGAGCGTGTGACCCGGGCCGGCCGCTGGACCTGGATCGACCTGCGCCTGGCGCCGGCCGCGGCCACGTCGTGGCTGACCGCCCTCGCCGCCCCGGTCCTGCCTCCCGGGGTGCTGGTCGTCGTGGCGGCGGCGTCGGCCGGTCTCGCGCTGCTCCTGGTCCGGCGACGGACGCCGGCCGTGCTCGTCGTGTTCGGCGTTCTCGCCGCCCTGGCCGTGGGCGCGGCGGCTGCGGCGTTGCGGGCGCTGGCCATCGACGCCTCCCCGCTCCGGGCGGCGGCGGAGCAGAGCCGCACCCTGGAGGTGGAGCTGCAGCTGCGCGACCTGCCCCGCCGGCTGACCGGCGCCGGGCCGCCGCGGGTCGTCGCCGACGCGACGGCGACGGGAGTGCGCCTCGGCGACGGGGCGGTCCGGGTCCGGGACGACGTGCTGCTCTTCGCGCCCGCGGAATCGTGGGCCGACCTCTCCCCGGGCCAATCGGTGCGCGTCCGGGCGGCGGTGTCCCTGCCGCGCGACGGCCACCTCGTGGCGGTCCTGTCCGCCCGGGGCCCGCCGACCCCGGTGGGCACGGCGGGGTGGCCGCAGCGGGTCGCGCACGACCTGCGTGAGGGCCTGGCCGGGTCCGCATCGCGCGTCCTCGGGCCGGGTGCCGGCGGGCTGCTGCCGGGGCTCGTCGTGGGCGACACCGGCGCGATGGAGCCGGTGCTGACCGAGGACTTCCGGCGCACGGGCCTGGCCCATCTCACCGCCGTCTCGGGGGCGAACGTCGCGATCGTCGTGGCCGGGGTGCTGTGGCCGCTGCGCCGGCGGGCGGTCGACCGCCGGGTCCAGGCGCTGGTGGCCGGGGGAGCGCTGGCCGGCTTCGTGGTGCTCGCGGGGCCGAGCGCGAGCGTCCTGCGCGCGGCTGTCATGGGCGCCGTCACGCTGGTCGCGCTCGCTTCGGGGCGGGAGCGGGTCGCCGTCCCGGCGCTGTGCGCCAGCGTGCTGGTGCTGCTGCTCGTCGAGCCCGCCCTCGCCGCTGACGGCGGGTTCGCCCTCTCCGTGGCCGCGACGGCCGCCATCGTGCTGCTGGCCCCGCGGTGGTCGCGGTCGCTGCGCCGGCGGGGGTGCCCGACCCCGGTCGCCGACGCACTCGCGGTCAGCGCGGCCGCCGGCCTGGCCACCGCCCCGCTCGTCGCCGGTCTCAGCGGCCAGATCAGCCTCGTCTCGCTGCCGGCGAACCTGCTCGCCGCTCCGGCGGTCGCGCCCGCGACGGTGCTGGGGCTGTTCGCCGCCGTGGTGTCCCCGCTGAGTGCCCCCGCCGGCGACGTGCTCGTCTGGTTCGCCGGCTGGCCGGTCCGCTGGCTGGTGCTCGTGGCCGAACGCGGCGCCGCGCTGCCCGACGCCGTGGCGGGGTGGACGGTCGGCACCGCCGGGGCGATTCAGCTCACCGCGCTGCTCCTGGTCCTCGGCTGCCTGCTCTGGCGCTTCCCTCGGCTCCGGCCGCTGGCGCTGGCGGGCGTGGTCGGGCTCGTCGCGCTCGGCTGGCCGCTGCGCCAGGCGGTCCGGGGCTGGCCGCCGGAGGACACCGTCGTCGTCGCCTGCGACGTCGGGCAGGGCGACGCGCTGCTCGTGCCGACCGGCCCGGGGGAGGGCCTGCTGGTCGACACCGGGCCCGACGTCGCTGCGGTGGACCGCTGCCTCGACCGGCTTGGGGTCGACCGCCTGCGGATGGTGCTCCTGTCCCACCTCGACGCCGACCACGCCGGAGGTCTGGCCGGCGCGCTCGCCGGGCGGACCGTGGACGTGGTCGCCACCGGGAGCCTCTCACCCGCCGACGACCGGGGCGCCACGGTGGACCGGCTCGCCGCCCGCGCCGGTGCGCGGCGGACCACCCTGGTGCCCGGGGACCGGCGGACGATCGGCGGCGCGGCCCTGGACGTGCTGGCGCCCCCGCCCGCCATCGCCTCGGCGAACGCGGAGGCCAACGACCTCTCCGTCGTCGCCCGCGTGACCGTGCACGGCGTCCGGGTGCTGTTCACCGGTGACCTCGGCGCCGAGGCGCAGGCGCGCATCCTCGCCCGCGGCGTCGATCTGCGCGCCGACGTGCTGAAGGTGCCGCACCACGGCAGCGCCGACGTCGACCCGGGCTTCCTCGCCGCCACCGGCGCCCGGGTCGCCCTCGTCTCGGTCGGCGCGGACAACGACTACGGCCACCCGACCGCCCGGGCGCTGCGGCTGCTCGCCCGCGACGGCATGCGCATCCACCGCACCGACCGGGAGGGCGACCTCGCGGTCGCCGGGACGGCGCGGGAGTGGGGCGTCGCGGGAAGGGGCGGCGGCGGGGCGGCCGCGGCCCCGCACCCGCCGGCGACCGGTGTGCCCGCCACGACCCCCGCGCCGACCCGGGACCGTCGCACCCGCGTGACACCATGCAGGCGTGGCAGCGGCACCCCCGGCACCGACCTCCCGGCTGCGGGTCGTGGTGGGGGAGGAGGAGCTGCTGCGCGCCCGCGCGGTCTCCGCCGTCCGCGCCGCGGTGCTCGAGCGCCACCCCGACACCGAGGTGCACGACCTGGTGGCGGCAGGACTGCCGGTCGGCCAGCTGGCCGACGTGCTCGCGCCCTCCCTGTTCGGCGGTCACCGGCTGGTCCTCGTCACCGGCGTGCACGAGGCGGCCGGCGCGCTGGCCGACGCCCTCACCGCCTACGCCAAGGATCCCGACCCGGACCTGACGCTGGTGATCGTCCACGCGGGCGGCAAGCGCAACGAGGCGCTGCTCAAGGCGTTCACCGCGGCCGGCGCCGCGGTCGACGAGTGCGCGAAGATCACCTCGCCCGGCGACCGGGCGGCGTTCGTCCGCAACGAGGTGCGCCGGGTCGGCGGGCGGATCACCCCCGATGCCCTGACCGCCCTCGTCGAGGCGGTCGGCAACGACCTGCGGCAGCTGTCGGCGGCGGCCGGCCAGCTGGTCTCGGACTTCGGCGGCACCATCGACGCCGATGCCGTGGCCCGCTTTCACCGTGGCCAGGCCGAGGTCACCGGATTCACCGTGGCCGAGAAGGTGCTCGTCGGGGACCGGCAGGGCTCTCTCGAGATGCTGCGCTGGGCGCTGGAGCGAGGGGTGGCGCACGTCCTCATCGCCGATGCGATCGCCGACGGCGTCCGCACGGCCGCCCGGGTCGCCTCGCTGAGCAGCTCCAACCCCGGCGAGCTCGCGCGGGCGCTGAAGATGCCGCCCTGGAAGGTGAAGAGGGCGCAGGCGCAGTCGCGGGGCTGGAGCATCGAGGGCCTGCAGCGGGCGATCGGCGTCGCGGCCGAGCTCAACGCCGACGTCAAGGGCGCCGCGGCCAGCGCCGACTACGCGCTGGAGCGGGCGGTCCGCCGGATCGTCGAGATCCGCTCCGAGACCCGGCGGGACCGCGCCGTCCGCGGCCGGTAGCCGCCGCTCGCCCGCGGCCCAGGAACCGCCGCCCGGAACGCGAAGAAGCCCCCGTCCCGGGCGGGACGAGGGCTTCCTGCGGTCTGGAGCGGGGTCAGCCCTGCAGGCTCGCGAACCGCTGCGCCATGCCCGACTTGCGGTTGGCGGCCTGGTTCTTGTGGATGACGCCCTTGCTGGCGGCCTTGTCGAGCGCCTTGCTGGCGGTCTGGAGGGCGGTGGCCGCCGCAGCCGCGTCCCCGGCGTCGGCCGCGGTGCGGAACCGCCGGACCGCCGTCTTGAGGGCGGACTTGACCGCGACGTTGCGCTGCCGCGCCTTCTCGTTGGTCTTGTTCCGCTTGATCTGGGACTTGATGTTCGCCACGCGTGAGCCTCGGTGTCTGGAAGGGAATGCCTCTGACCATCGTCCGGGCGCACGTGCGCACACGGACCGGCCTGCCAAGATACCAGCGTCGCGCGGGCGACCCCAACCCGGCCGATCATGCGACGGCCCACACCGGACGGCGGTCGCTGAAGCCGAGCCGTCGCCGTGGGACGATGGCGGCACTGTGACGACTCCCGCTGCCACCGATCCGGCCCGCATCCGGAACTTCTGCATCATCGCCCACATCGACCACGGCAAGTCGACGCTGGCCGACCGGATGCTCGAGGTCACCGGGATCATCGAGGCGCGGCAGATGCGCGCGCAGTACCTCGACCGCATGGACATCGAGCGCGAGCGCGGCATCACGATCAAGGCGCAGAACGTGCGGCTGCCGTGGAAGGTCGGGGACACCGAGTACGTCCTCGACATGATCGACACCCCGGGGCACGTCGACTTCACCTACGAGGTGTCCCGGTCGCTGGCCGCGTGCGAGGGCGCCGTCCTGCTCGTCGACGCCGCCCAGGGCATCGAGGCGCAGACCCTGGCCAACCTCTACCTGGCCCTCGAGAACGACCTGCACATCATCCCGGTCCTCAACAAGATCGACCTGCCCGCCGCGCAGCCGGAGCGCTACGCCGAGGAGATCGCGCACATCATCGGCTGCGACCCCGGCGACGTCCTGCGGGTCAGCGGCAAGACCGGCGAGGGCGTGCCCCAGCTGCTCGACCAGATCGTCGCCGACATCCCCGCGCCGACCGGCGACGCCGCCGGCCCCGCCCGCGCGATGATCTTCGACTCGGTCTACGACATCTACCGCGGCGTCATCACCTACGTCCGCGTCGTCGACGGCCGGATCTCCGCCCGCGACCGGATCAAGATGATGTCCACCGGCGCCACCCACGAGCTGCTCGAGATCGGCGTCATCTCGCCCGAGCCCAAGCCGGTCGAGAGCCTCGGCGTCGGCGAGGTCGGCTACTTCATCACCGGCGTGAAGGACGTCCGCCAGTCCCGCGTCGGCGACACGGTGACCCTGCAGCACAAGCCCGCCGCCGAGCCGATCGGCGGCTACAGCGACCCCAAGCCGATGGTCTACTCCGGCCTCTACCCGATCGACGGCAGCGAGTACCCGCTGCTGCGCGAGGCCCTGGACAAGCTGCTGCTCAACGACGCCGCGCTGGTCTACGAGCCGGAGACGTCGGCGGCCCTCGGCTTCGGTTTCCGCGTCGGCTTCCTCGGTCTGCTGCACCTGGAGATCGTCCGCGAGCGGCTGGAGCGCGAGGGCGGCCTGTCGCTGATCTCCACGGCGCCCAACGTCGTCTACCGCGTGGTCATGGAGGACGGCACGGAGATCACCGTGACCAACCCCAGCGACTGGCCGAGCGGGAAGATCGCCGAGGTCCACGAGCCGATCGTGAACGCCACGATCATCGCGCCCAGCGACTACACCGGCACGATCATGGAGCTCTGCCAGAGCCGTCGCGGCTCGCTGTCGGGCATGGACTACCTGTCCGAGTCCCGGGTCGAGCTGCGCTACACGCTGCCGCTCGGCGAGATCATCTTCGACTTCTTCGACGCGCTGAAGTCCCGGACCCGCGGCTACGCCTCCCTGGACTACGCCGAGGCCGGCGAGCAGCACGCCCAGCTGGTCAAGGTCGATATCCTGCTGCAGGGCGAGCCGGTCGACGCGTTCAGCGCGATCGTGCACAAGGACAAGGCCTACAGCTACGGCGTCATGATGGCCGGCAAGCTGCGCGAGCTGATCCCGCGGCAGCAGTTCGAGGTGCCCATCCAGGCAGCCGTCGGCTCGCGGGTCATCGCCCGCGAGACCATCCGCGCGATCCGCAAGGACGTGCTCGCGAAGTGCTACGGCGGTGACATCACCCGCAAGCGCAAGCTGCTGGAGAAGCAGAAGGAGGGCAAGAAGCGGATGAAGATGGTCGGCCGGGTCGAGGTGCCACAGGAGGCCTTCGTCGCCGCGCTGTCCAACTCCTCCGAGCCTCCCAAGAAGTGATCGGCCGGCTCGAGGCCGTCTGCGTCTCCGGCAGCGACCTGCTGCCCCTGCCCGACCGGCGGCCCAACCGCAGCGGCATCGACAAGCGGCCGGTGGCCGGCCGGGTCGCCGTCCACCCGCTCGGCCTGGACGGCGACGTGCAGGTCAACCGCAAGTACCACGGCGGCGAGGGGCAGGCGGTCTACGCCTACGCCCAGGAGGACGCCGACTGGTGGGCCGCCGAGCTGGGCCGCGACCTGCCGCCCGGGCGGTTCGGCGAGAACCTGCGCACGACCGGCCTCGACCTGACCGCCGCCGTCCTGGGTGAGCGGTGGCGGGTCGGGACGGCGCTGCTCGAGGTGACCGCCCCCCGCATCCCGTGCGCCAACTTCGAGCGCTTCTGGGGCGTGCCGCGGCTGGTCAAGCGGTTCACCGCACACGGCGCCAGCGGGGCCTACCTCCGGGTCCTCGAGACCGGCGACGTCGGCGCCGGGGACGCGATCACCGTCGAGCACCGGCCGGACCACGGCGTCACCGCCGGCGACGCCTTCCGCGCGTTCACCACCCAGAAGTCCCGGCTGCCCGAGCTGGCGCCGGCGCTGCAGTTCCTGCCGCACAAGGACCAGCCGAAGATCGCGGCACGGATCGCCGCACGGACCGGCGCCACCGTCTGAGGACGACGGCGCGCTACTGTCCGCCGCGGTAGGCCGGGGAGGTCTCGCCCGACGCGACGGGGAGGTCGCCATGCTGCTGCGCCGCGCCGGCGCCCCGCTGCTCGCGCTGGTGGTCCTGACCGCCTGCGGCGGCGGGTCCGACGAGTCCGCTCCCGACCTGCTCGACCGCGCCAAGACCACCCTCGACGACGCCAAGAGCGCGCACTTCGTCCTCGCCAGCGACGGCGCGCCCGACACCGGCACCCTGCTGGTCGGCGGGGAGGGCGACATCCTCCGGCCGTCGTCGTTCCAGGGCACCCTGCAGGTGCAGGCCGCGGGCAGCACCACCGACATCGACGTGATCTCCGTGAACGGCACCGTCTACGCCCAGCTGCCCCTGCTGCCGAACTACAGCGAGATCGACCCGGCGCAGTTCGGCTTCGGCGACCCCGGCGCCCTGCTCGACCCCGACACCGGCATCTCGCAGCTTCTGGCTGAGGCCGAGAACGCCGAGCTCGGCGACGAGAGGCGGGTGGACGGCGAGGTCGTGCGCGAGGTGACCGCCGAGCTGCCCGGCGACCTGGTGGAACGGCTGCTCACCAGCCAGGACCCCGACCAGCCCGTGCAGGCCCGCTTCTCGATCGCCACCGACAGCGGCGAGCTGCGGCGGGCCGAGCTGACCGGGCCGTTCTTCACCGCCGACGAGGACGCCACCTACACCCTCGACCTGAGCGACTTCGGCGCCGATGTCGAGATCACCGCGCCGCCCACCGGCTGAGCCCGCCGCGCCCCCGGCGCCCGGCCTCGCCGTCGTCGTCCTCGGGACCCTCGCCGTCCTCGTCACCGCGGCCGACACCTACGTCGTCGTCCTGGCGCTGCCCGACATCCTCACCGGGGTCGGGGTGGGCATCGACGAGCTGCAGCGGGCCACGCCGATCATCGGCGGCTTCCTGCTCGGCTACACCGCCACGCTGCCGCTGCTCGGCCGGCTGGCCGACCTGCGCGGCCGGGTGCCGGTGCTGGTCGGCTGCCTGCTGGTGTTCGCCCTCGGCTCGCTGCTCACCGCGACCGCGCAGACGCTCGGCCCGGCCGTCGCCGGCCGCGGCCTGCAGGGCATCGGCGCCGGGGGACTGGTGCCGGCCACCCTCGCGCTGGTCGCCGACCGGTGGCCGCCCGCGCGCCGCGCGCTGCCGCTGGGCGTCGTCGGCGCCGTGCAGGAGGCCGGCGCGGTGCTGGGGCCGCTCGCCGGGGCCGCCGTCCTCGCCGTCGCCGACTGGCGGGCGATCTTCTGGCTCAACCTGCTGCTCGGCCTGGGCCTGGCCGCCGGGGCAGTGGTCACCGGCCGCGCCCGCCGACCGGAGCCGGTCGGGCTCGTCCTCGCCGCCGTCGCCCTGCTCGCGCTGGCGCTGCAGCTGGCCGCGCCGGCCGCGCTGGCGGAGGACGTGACGCTCGGCCTGCTGTGGGTGCCGCTCGTCGACGCCGTCCCGGCGTCGACCCCGCTGGTGCTGGTCGCCGTCGTCGCCGGCGCGGCGACCGTCGTCCGCAGCCTGACCGCGCCCGCGCGCGCCGTCCTGCCGCTGCGGGGGCTGCCCCGGCTGGTCGCGGAGGTCGACGTGCTCGGCTCGGCGCTGGTCGTCGTCGGCCTCGGTGCGCTGGTGTGGGCCTTCGCCGCGGCCGACCCCGCCACCCAGGTGGTCGCGTACGGTCCGGTGCTCCTGCCGGTCGCCGGGCTCGCCGCGCTCGGGTTCGTGCTGCACGAGCGGCGCACGCACGACCCGGTCCTGCCCCTGCGGGCCCTGCGGCCGGCCGGAGCGTGGGGGGCGCTGCTGGTCAACCTGCTGGTCGGCGTCGCCCTGGTGGCGGCGCTGGTCGACGTCCCGTTGTTCGCGCGCAACACCACGACCCCCGGCGACCAGTTCGGCGCCGCGCTGGTGCTGCTGCGGCTGCTGGTCGCGGTGCCGGTGGGTGCCGTGGCCGGCGGCTGGCTGTGCCGGCGGGTGCCGCCGCGCCTGGTCGCCGCCGCCGGCATGGCCCTGACCGCGGGCGCGCTCGCCGCGATGACCCAGTGGGGCGAGCGGTCGCTGGACGGCACGGCCTCCTACGCCGTGCTGCTCGCCGCGGGGCTCGGCTTCGGGCTGGCGATCGCCCCGGTCAACGCCGTGCTGCTGGCGGTCACCGGGTCCGCGGTGCACGGCAGCGCCAGCGCGCTGGCTGTCGTCGCCCGCACCGTGGGCATGCTCGTCGGCCTGTCCCTGCTGACGGCGGTCGCGCTGCGCCGGTTCACCGCCGAGGTCGCCGCGATCGGCTCGCCCGTGGAGCTCTGCCCGGCCACACCGGCCGACTGCCCCGCCTACGACGCGGCCACCGACGCGGCGATCCTCGGCCAGCTGCACACCGTCTTCGCGGGGGCGGCGATCGCCGCGGCCCTGGCCGCGCTGGCCGCCGCCGTCCTGCTCCGCAGGCACCGTCGGCCGGCGGGGAACGCGCCGGCCGACGGCTGATACGGCGTCAGGCCGGTTCGACGTCGAGCGCCTCGGGGACTTGGCGCGGGGACTGCTTCCCCAGCCCGGCGGGAAGCCGGGCCGCGACGACCGCGGCGACCACGGCCAGCGCGGCCGCCGTCCAGAGCCCCGCGCGGTACCCGTCGAGCAGGCCGGGGATCGACTCGTCCGCGCCCGTGACGGCGCTGGCGACGCCGGCGATGGCCGCCAGGCCGAGCGCGGGGCCGAGTTCCTGAGCCGTGTTGACCAGACCCGAGGCGGCCCCCTGGTCGGCCGCCTCCACCCCCGTCGTCGCCGCGATGAAGGTCGGTGCGTAGCTCAGCGCGCTGCCGGCTCCGATCAGCAGCAGAGCCGGGAGGACGTCGGTCCAGTAGGAGCCGGTGGCGCTCATCGTGCTCAGCAGCCACATGCCGGCGGCGGCCGCCAGGAGACCGCCGGCCAGCGGCAGCCGGACGCCGCGGCTGGTCACGAGTCTCGCGGCGACAGGTGCGAGCACCATGATCAGCGCGGTGATCGGCGCGAAGCCGACCCCGACCGCCAGGGCGGAGGAATCGAGCACGACCTGCAGGTAGAGCGTCGTGAAGAACAGGCTCGCGCCCACCGTCGCCGCGGAGAGCGCGAGGATCAGGTTCGCGGGGAGCACGCCCGCGGTGCGCAGCAGCCGCCCGGCGACGATGGGTGCCGCGGCCCTGCGTTCGTGCAGCACGAAGCCGGCCAGGAGCGCGACCGCGGCCGTGAGCAGGACGACGACGCGACCGCTCAGCCCGTTCTCCGGCAACCACGCCAGCGACAGGACCAGCGGCGCGAGACCGGCGACCAGGAGCACCGCTCCGCCGATCGGCAGCCGGTCGGCCGGCGACCGGGACTCGTGCAGAACCCTGAGCGCCAGGGCGATCGCGACGACGCCGACCGGGAGGTGGAGAAAGAAGATCCACCGCCACCCGAGCGTCTCGAGGACGACGCCGCCGAGGACCTGACCGACGATCGCCCCGCCGGCGCCCACGGCTCCCCAGACGCCGAGCGCCTGGTTGCGGGCGGCGGTGCTCTCGAAGCGGGCCAGCAGGAGCGCCAGCGCGTTCGGGCTCACCAGCGCCGCGCCGAGGCCCTGCCCGGCTCGGCCGGCGAACAGCTGCCAGGGCTCCTGAGCCAGCCCGGTCAGGAGGGAGGCCACGGTGAACACGCCGAGGCCCGCGAGGAACAGGCCCCGCCGTCCCAGCAGGTCGCCGGCGCGGCCCGCCGCGATCAGCAGGCTCCCGAACGTGACCGTGTAGGTCACCGTCGTGAGCGCGAGCTGGGAGTCGGGGAGGGCGAGCGAGGCGCGCAGGGTCGGCAGCGCCACGTTCAACACGACGACGTCGACGATCAGCATGAACTGCGCGGCGCAGAGCACCGCGACGGCGATCACGTCCGGGCGGCGCATGCGTTGTCTGCTCTCGGCCATCAGGACTCCTCGGGAGGGCGGGAGGCGGGCGAGGCTGATAATAAACGAACGAGCATTTACTAACAAGGCCGTGCCGGATACGCCGAGGAAGGGCCGTCAGCGGCGGCCGGCGAGCAGCAGCAGCGCCGTCAGGCGACGAGCCACGGCGTCCGCAGGGCGGCCGTCCGGATCCAGCCCCCAGGTGACGAGCGCGCCGTTGTACACGGCGTGGACCAGCGCTCCCAGTCCCTCCGGATCGGCGGCCTCGGGGAGCTCGCCGGCGGCGCGCGCCGACTCCAGCACCTCGACGATGGCCGCGAGGACACCCTGCGCGTGCCGCCGGCTCAGCGCCTGGAAGGCCGGGTCCGACAGGTCCATGAGGAGGAAGGACAGGTTGTTGGCGAATTCGGTCGGCGTGCGTATGCCCGCCGCCAGGTCGGTGAGGACGTCGACCAGGCGTCGCAGTTTCGCCCCACCCTCGGCGGCGCTGCGGATCCGCAGGGGGACGGCGTCCACGTCGTGCGCGGCCAGGGCGAGGAGCAGCCCCCGGCGGGAGCCGAAGCGCTGCAGCAGGGTCGCGGGCGAGAGACCGACGCGCGCCCCGACGTCGGCCAGGGTCAGCCGGGACGGTCCGACCTCCCCGACCGCGTGCGCGGCCGCGGCGAGGATCGCGTCGTCGTCGACGGTCCGGGGGCGAGGCACGCCGTGACCGTAGCGGCCGGCCGAGGCGACACCGGAACGGTCGCGGCAGCGGCGCTGCCCGGTTCGGGCGACGCATGTTCAACCGATGAGTTGAGCTTGCGCTCGGCGTCTTCCCTGCATCGGACGCAGAAGGGAGCGAGTCATGGGCAAGGCGATCCTGTTCGCGGCGGTGTCCCTCGACGGCTTCGTCGCCGACGAGCACGACCAGGTGGGCCCGCTGTTCGACTGGTACTACAACGGCGACGTCGAGGGCGCCTTCAGCGACGAGGAGCGGGTCTTCCGCACCACCCGCGAGACAGCGGACTTCCTGCAATCCACGGCGCCGCACATGGCGACCATGGTGTGCGGGCGGCGGCTGTTCGACATCACGAACGGCTGGGAGGGCCGGCCGCCCAACGGCGAGCACGTCTTCGTCGTCACCCACCGGCCGGTGACCGACTGGCCGCACCTGGGCACCGCGCCGTTCACCTTCGCCCCGGACGTCCGCAGCGCGATCGAGCAGGCCCGCGCGTACGACTCGGGCAGCGACATCTCGGTGACCGCCGGCGACATCGGCGGCCAGGCGCTGCGGCAGGGGCTGATCGACCGCGTCGTGCTCAACCTGGTGCCCGCCGTCCTCGGCGCGGGCCGGCCGTTCTTCGGCACGGGCCGTCTGGACGAGCCGATCCTCTTCACCGATCCGCAGACGGTCGTGCAGGGCAAGCGGGTCACGCACCTGGTCTACGACGTCCTCCGCTGACCCCTGTCTCGAACCGGCCGTCGTCGTCTACCTTTCCCGCGACGGGGAGGGTGCGTGGACGGCGACCGGCTGCGGGTGAACCTCCTGGGCGAGCTCACGGCCACCTGCGCCGGCGAGCCCCTCGACCTGGGCGGTCCACGGCAGCGCGCCGTCCTCGCCGTCCTGCTGCTGGCGCGCGGCGAGATCGTGCCGGCCGACCGGATCGTCGAGTCGGTGTGGGGCGAGCGCCCCCCGGCCGACACCACCGCCGCCCTGCAGTCCTACGTCTCGCACCTGCGCCGGCGGCTGGAGCCGGGCAGCGCGGCACGCACACGCTCGGCGGTGATCGTCCGCGAGGGCCCCGGCTACGCCGTGCGGCTCCCGCGTGCGGCCGTGGACGCCTGGCGGTTCGAGGACCTGCTCGCGCAGGCGGCCGGCGCCGACCCGGCGCGGGCGGCCGAACTGCTGGCGGAGGCGCTGCGGCTGTGGCGCGGTCCTGCGCTGGCCGACTACGCCGACGAACCGTGGGCCGCGGCGGAGATCAGCCGGCTGACCGAGCTGCGCAACACCGCCCGCGAGCGGCTGCTGGCCGCCCGACTCGAGCTGGGGGAGTCGGGGCTGCTCGTGCCGGACCTGGAGGCGATGGTCGCCGACGAGCCGCTGCGCGAGGAACGGTGGCGGCTGCTGGCCCTGGCGCTGTACCGGTGCGACCGGCAGGCCGACGCGCTCGCCGCGCTGCGCCGGGCGCGGAGCACCCTCGCCGACGAGCTGGGCGTCGACCCGGGGCCCGCGCTGCGCGAGCTGGAGGACGCCGTCCTGGCGCAGTCGCCGGCGCTCCGCGCCCCGCCGCGGCCGGTCGCGGTGCCCGCGCCGAGGTCGGCCGTCCCGGCCGCGCCCGACGACCTGGTCGACCGCGACCGGGAGCTGGCGGCGGTGCGCGCGGCCCTCGACGACCTCGACGACGGCCGGCCCGGGCTCCTGCTGGTCGAGGGGCCGGCCGGCATCGGCAAGACCCGGCTGCTCACCGAGGCGCGGCGGCTGGCCGCCGGCCGCTCGGTGCGGGTGCTGTCGGCGCGCGGCAGCCAGCTGGAGAAGTCGTTCGGTTTCGGCGCGGTCCGCCAGCTCTTCGAGCCGCAGCTCACCGATCCCGAGAGCCGGGAGCGGCTGCTCGGCGGCGCGGCGGCGGCCGCCCGCGGCGTCTTCGACCTGTCGCCGGGCGACGCCCCCGACGGGTCGTTCGCCGCCCTGCACGGGCTGTACTGGCTCACGCTGAACCTGAGCGCGGCCGGGCCGCTGCTGCTCGCCGTCGACGACCTGCAGTGGTGCGACAGCGCGTCGCTGCGCTGGCTGGCCTACCTCGTCCGCCGGCTGGACGCCGTCCCGGTGCTCGTCGTCGGCACGATCCGCACCGGGGAGCCGCACGAGGACGAGGAGCTGCTCGCCGAGCTGGAGCTGGAGCCGGCGACCACCGTCGTCCGACCGGCACCGCTGTCGCCGGAGGCGACCACCGGCATCGTCGCCCGCCGGCTCGGCGAGCCGGTGTCCCCGCTGTTCGCCCACGCCTGCTCCCGCACGACCTCGGGCAACCCGCTCCTGCTGCGCCAGCTGCTGCGCGCGCTGGAGGCCGACGGGGTGAAACCCGACGCGGCGCACGCGGACACGGTCGTCGCCGTCGGCTCGCGGGCCGTCTCCAGCATGGTGCTGGTCCGGCTGCGCCGGATGCCGCCGGACGTGACCGCCGTCGCCCGCGCCGCCGCCGTGCTCGGCGACGGCGCCCCGCTGCCGGCCGTGGCGGAGCTGGCCGGCCTGCCGGAGTCCGACACCGCCGCCGCGCTGGCGGCGCTGGCCCGGGCTGAGGTCGTCAAGGACGAGCAGCCGCTGGCGTTCGTCCACCCGCTCGTCCGCGAGGCCGTGTACCGCGACCTGCCCGCCGCCGAGCGCGGCCTCCGGCACGAGCGGGCGGCCGCGGTGCTGCGGGCCGCCGGCGCCAGCGACGAGCAGGTCGCCGCCCACCTGCTGCTCGCCCCGGCCCGTGGGGACGACGAGACCGCCACCGTGCTGCGCCGCGCGGCCCGCACCGCCGCCGACCGCGGGGCCGCCGACAGCGCGGTCACCTACCTGCGCCGGGCGCTGGCCGAGCCGCCGGGCTCCTCCGCGCGGGCCGTCGTGCTGCTCGAGCTGGGCCTGGCCGAGGCGCTCGTCGACGGCGGCACCAGCACCGGCCACCTGCTGCAGGCCTACGCGCTGCAGGAGGATCCCGAGGCCCGCACGGAGCTGGCGATCGCGATCGCCCGGACGCACGTCTTCGCCAGCCCGCCCGGGGTGGCGACCGCGTTCGCCCGGGAGGCGGCCGAGGTGGTGCCCGAGGACCTGCCCGACGCCCGGCAGGCCCTGCTCGCCATCGAGCGGATGGGCGGCTACATGCACGGGCTGCACCCCGACGTCTGGCGCACCGCGGAGCAGCCGGAGCCGGAGGGGACCGGGACCGGGGCGCAGATGCTGGCCGCCGCCCTCGCCTTCGAGACCGTGCTGGAGGGCGCCGACCGGGAGCGCGCCGTCCGGCTGGGCCGGTTCGCGCTGGACGGCGACCGGCTGTTCGCCGTCGACACCGGGCTGTTCTGGGTGATCGCCGCCAACGCGCTCATGCTCGCCGACGACGACCTCGGCGACTTCTGGGACCGCGCGCGGGCCATGGCGCACGCCCGAGGCTCGCTGTTCACCGCGCTGTCGGTCAACGCGTGGGAGGCCTTCTGGCGGTGGCGGCGAGGCGAGCTCACCGAGGCGCTGGGCTGCGTGCGGCTCGCGCTGGACCAGGACCGCATGTGGCGCGGCACCGGGATCGGCGAGCCCTACGTCCGCACCTTCGAGATCGGCTGCCACCTCGACCGCGGGGACGTCGCCGCGGCGCGGCGGGCCGCCGACGCCGCCCTCGCCGGACCGCACGCGGGGGAGGGCGACCGGCTGCTGCAGCACGCCCTCGCGCGGCTGCTCGTCGTCGAGGGCCGCTACGAGGAGGCGCTCGCCGCGGTCGTCCGCATCCCGGCCCCGGTGCCGATCCGCAACCCCGTCTGGCATCCCTGGCGGACGACGGGGGCGCTGGCCCTGCGCGGGCTTGGCCGTACCCGGGAGGCGCAGCAGCTGCTGGAGGAGGAGGTCCGGCTGCTGCGCCGGTGGGGGGCGCCCTCCTACCTGGGCAGCGCGCTGCGCCACCTCGGCGAGCTCACCCGCGACGTCGACGCGCTGCGCGAGGCGGTCGACGTGCTCACCCCGACGTCCTGCGCGATCGAGCTCGCCCGCGCCCGGCTCGCGCTCGGCCGGCGGCGCGAGGTGGGCGACGCCGAGGCCGTGCCGCTGCTGCGCGCCGCCAGCGAGACCGCGCACGCGCAGGGCGCCGACGCGATCCTGGCCGCCGTCTGCGCGGCGCTCGAGGCGCGCGGTCAGTCCGACGAGCCGCACCGGGACGGCCCTCGGCTGTCGATCAGCGAGCGGCGGGTGCTCGACCTCACCGCGGCCGGGCTGGGCGTCCGGGAGGTCGCCGAGCGGCTGTTCATGACGCCGGGCACCGTGAACGCGGTGCTCGAGGCGGCCGACGGCGGGCGTCTCAAGTTCCTCTCAAGTGTCCCGACGGACGCTGTGGGCCGGTGAGCAGAGGAGTCCCGTGACCGAGCAGCAGGTCCAGATCGCCGCCCCGGTGCGGGCGGAGGTCCTCCGCGGCCTGTGCGGGGGCTCGGTGCACCTGCCCGGCGACGCCTCCTACGACATGGCGCGCTCGCCGTGGAACCTGCAGATGTCGGACTTCCCCGCCGCCGTCGCCTACCCGGCCTTCCCCGACGAGGTCGCCGACGTCCTGCGGGCGGCCTCGTCCGCAGATCTCGCCGTCGCCGTCCAGGGCACCGGGCACGGCGCGCCGCCGCTGCACGGCCGGCTGACCGAGGCGGTGCTCCTGCGCACCTCGGCGATGACCGAGCTGTCGATCGATCCCGAGAGGCGGACCGTGCGCGCCGGCGCGGGCGTCCTGTGGGGCGACCTGGCCGAGGCCGCCGGCCGGTCCGGGCTGGTCGGGCTGCACCCGTCGTCCCCGGACGTCGGGGTCGCCGGCTACACGCTCGGCGGGGGGATCGGCTGGTACGCCCGCCGGTTCGGCCTGCAGTGCAACACCGTGACGGCGGTCGAGCTCGTGCTCGCCGACGGCACGTGCGTGCGGGCCAGCGACGACTGCGACGCCGACCTGTTCTGGGCCCTGCGCGGCGGAGCGGCACCGCTGGGCGTGGTCACGGCGATGGAGTTCCGGCTGTTCCCGCTGGAGAGCGTCGTCGCCGGCTTCCTCGCCTGGGACTGGACCGCGGTGGAGCGGGTGCTGCCCGCCTGGGTGGCCTGGTGCGCGGACGCGCCGGAGGAGGCCACCACGTCCTTCCGGTTGGTCGACGTGCCGCCGCTGGACCACATCCCGCGCGAGTTGCACGGCCGCAGGTTGGCGATCATCGACGGGGCGGTGCTGGGCGACGACGCGAGGGCCGCCGAGGTCCTCGCCCCGCTGCGCGCCCTGCGGCCGGAGTTCGACACCGTGTCGCGCGTGCCCGCCTCGACGCTCGTGCGGCTGCACCTGGAACCGGAGGGGCCGACCCCGGCCTACGCGAGCAGCACGCTGATCGGGGAGCTCCCGGACGCGGCGATCGCCGCGGTGGTCGAGACGGCCGGGCCGGGCTCGGGGAGCTCGCTCGCCGTCGCCGAGCTGCGCCAGCTCGGCGGCGCGCTGGGCCGGCCGGACCCGGACGGCGGCGCCCTGAACGCCCTGGACGGCGCGTTCCTCGCGCTGTCCGTCGGCTTCGCCGGGGACCCCGCCGGGCAGCGCGCGGACGCCGCCCGCTTCCTGACCGCCCTGGAGCCGTGGGCGACCGGACGCCGGTACCTGCCGATGCTCGACGACGCCACCGACACCCGGAAGGCGTTCCCGCCGGGGGTGCACGCCCGGCTCTCGGCCATCCGGCGCAGCGTCGATCCGCGCGGGCTGTTCCTCGCGCCGCACCCCACCCTCTGACGGCAGGGCGCTCGAGAGCGGCGTTCAAGAGCCGCGCAAGACGGTGGCAAGAGCTCAGGTCCACGGTTCCGGCAGACGTCGATCGGACGTCAACCGAATCAGGAGGAAACCGTGAGCTTCACCCTCGACACCGTTGTCGACGACGTCACGATCGACGCCCCCTTCGACGTCCTGGACGCCGTCATCACCGGCTCGGTGCACACCCCCGAGTCCCCCGAGTACGCCGCCCACGTCACGCCCTGGAACCTCGCGGTGCCGCTGCACCCGTCCGCGGTCGTGGACGCCCGCAGCGCCGAGGACGTCGCCGCCGCGGTGCGCTTCGCCGGCGCGTTCGGCCTCACCGCCGGCGTGCAGGCGACCGGCCACGGCGCGATCCCCGGCATCGCCGGACAGCTGCTGATCAGCACCAAGGGCCTCGACGAGGTCACCGTGCACCCCGAGGGCTGGGCGCGCGTGGGCGCCGGCGTGAAGTGGCTGCGGGTGGTCCAGGAGGCGGCCCCGTACGGGCTGGCCCCGCTCTCCGGCTCGGTCACCGACGTCGGTGTCGTCGGCTACACCACCGGCGGCGGCGTCGGCCCGATGGCCCGCACCCACGGCATCGCGGCGAACAAGGTGCGCGCGTTCGACGTCGTCACCGGCGACGGCGTCGTCCGCCGGGCGACCCCCACCGAGCACCCCGACCTGTTCTGGGCCCTGCGCGGCGGGAAGGGGAGCGCCGGCATCGTCACCGCCGTCGAGTTCGACCTCGTGCACGTGCCGACGTTCTACGGCGGCTCGGTGTGGTTCGACGCCGCGGACGCGCCGCGGGTGATCGAGGCCTGGCGGACCTGGGCGGACGAGCTGCCCGAGGCGGGGACGACGTCGTTCGGGCTGTTCCAGCTGCCGCCGATGCCCGGGGTCCCCCCGATGCTGGCCGGCCGGATGACCCTGAGCCTGCGGTTCCTGTGGACGGGTGACCCGGAGGAGGGGGCGCGTCAGCTCGACCGGATGCGCGCCGTCGCGCCGGTGATCCTCGACGACGCCTCGGTCAAGCCCTACACCGCGGTCGACTCGGTGCACACCGACCCGGTGGACCCGACGCCGGCGATCGACCCGGCGATCCTGCTGTCGGAGTTCCCCGCCGAGGCCGCCGAGCGGCTGCTCGAGGTGGCCGGCCAGGGCTCGGGATCGACGCTGATCCTGCTCGAGGTGCGGGCCCTGGGCGGCGCCTACGCCCGTGCGCCGCAGCACCCGGACGCCTTCTGCCACCGGGACGCGCGCTTCAGCGTCCTCGCCGTCGGGCTGGCGGCGGAGCCGGACATGGCGGCCCGGGCGATGGTCGACGCCGAGCGGGTGTTCGCCGCGCTCGCCCCGTGGGACAACGGCCGGGTGTGGCCGAACTTCGGCCCGGTGCACGACGAGCACTCCGCCCGGCGGGCCTACGACGAGGCGACGCTGCGGCGGCTGGCCGACGTCGTCCGAACCTACGACCCGGAGGGCGTGCTCCACTACGGCCGCTGGACGCGCACGATCTGATCGAGGTCCTTCCGCCCTGTCCCGACCGGGGGGAGTGCGGACTACCTTCGGCCCCGGCCCGGCGGCACCGCCGGGCCGGGGCCGACTCCTGAGCGGAGGTCGTCATGACCTACGGATTCGTCATGGACGTGCCGGCGCCGATCGAGGCGTACGAGGCGATCCACGCCGAGATCGGACGGCGGACGACCGGGCCGGTGGAGGGGCTGCTGCTGCACCTCGGCCGGGCCACGCCCCGCGGCTTCCAGATCATCGAGCTCTGGGAATCCAAGGAGCAGTACGTCCGCTACGACGCCGAGCTCGTCCAGCCGGTCATGGCCGAGATGTCCGCCGGTCAGGCCCCGCCCGGCGAGCCGGTCGTCGAGGAGTTCGAGCCGCGCGGGCTGATCATCCCGAGCGCCGCCCTCGTCTCCTAGGCCATGACCTCGGCCTGACTCCGCGCGCCGGTCCGCTCCTCGCTCGTTCCTCGCTGCGAGGCTCCCGGCGCTGTCGTCAGGCGATCGCCGCCTCCTCGCCGCCGGTCAGCCGCAGCAGGTCGGCGTAGGTCAGCGAGATCATCGTGTGGTGGTCGCCGCCACCGGCCCACAGCACGGAGTACGCGGCGAGGTCGACGTCCACCACGGTGCGCAGCCGTGCCGGGTGGCCGACGGGCGCGACCCCGCCGACCTCCTGGCCGGTGGCGGCGAGGACGAACTGCGGCGTGGCCCGCCGCACCCGCGCGACGCCGATCAGCGCGGCCACCTTGGCGGTGTCCACCCGGTGCGCGCCGCTGGCGAGCACCAGCAGCGGCGCGCCGTCGGCGTCGAAGACCAGGCTGTTGGCGATCGCGCCGATCTCGACGCCGAGCACCGCGGCCGCGGCGGCCGCGGTGGGCACCGGCGTCTCGAAGCGACGGACCTCGGACTCGATCGCCGCCGCCCGCAGCGCCGCGACCACTCGACTCACCGGACCCATGGCGAGCCAGTCTCCCCGACCGGCCCCGTCCGGCCACGCCGGGATCGGGTACCGCCGAGTCCGGCGCCGTGCTCCTGTCGGCATCGCCCCCGCGGTGACATCGTTCGCCTGCGGGTCGTGCTCGTACCGGCCCGTCCACCCAGGAACGGGAGGAATGGGCAGATGGCCATCGATTTCACGCCGACCGACAGCCAGCGCGAGCTCCGGCAGAATGCGCACGACTTCGCCGAGGCGGTCCTGCGCCCCGTCGGCGAGCGCATCGACCACGCCGCCGACGGGTGGGAGGCGTTCCTCGCCGGCCGGGAGGCCTATCGGGAGATGGCCAAGGCGGGGTTCACCAAGTCGTTCATCCCCACTGAGTACGGCGGCGCCGGGTTCTCGATGCTCGATTTCGCGATCGCGGCCGAAGAGCTCACGCGGGTCGACGTGAACGTGCCGACGACGCTGCTGGCCACCGGGCTGGGCCTGCAGCCGATCATCCAGTACGGCACCGACGAGCAGAAGGAGCGGCTCCTCCGGCCGTTCGCGCTCGACGACCAGGGCGACCTGCTGGCCGCCTACGCCTTCACCGATGTCGGCGGCGGTGCCAACTTCGACTCACCGGACCCGGACGGCGGCATGCAGACCCTGGCCCGCCGCGAGGGCGACGAGTGGGTCATCACCGGCCAGAAGCACTACACGACCAACGGCACCGGCTGGGACCGCACCGGGTGCCGCCTTTACACGGTGGTGTGCCGGACGGACCCGGCACAGGGCGCCGACGAGTCTCTGGCCGTCATCGCGGTCCCCGGGGACGTGCCCGGGATCACCGTGGTCGACGTCTACGACAAGGTCGGCCACCGGGGCGTGGTGACCCCGCGGGTCGACTTCACCGAGGTGCGGGTGCCGCTGGACAACCTCATCGGGCAGCCGGGGCGGCGCGGGAAGGAGATCGTCTCCGGGGCGTTCAGCTGGACCGCCGCACTGATCGGCGCCGCCTGCGTGGGAACCATGCGGGCCGCGTTCGAGTACGCGCTGGAGTTCGCGCGCACGGAGCAGCGGCTGGGCACCGTTCCGGTCATCGAGCACCAGAACGTCGGCTTCATGCTCGCCGACGTCAAGATGCGCATCGAGGCGTGCCGGTACCTGACCTGGAAGGCCTGTCACGACTTCGACCGCACCCGGGGGCGTGCGGAGGAGCTGCCGATCATGACCAAGGTGTTCTGCTCGGAGACGGCGGTCAGCGCCATCTACGACTGCATGCAGGTGACCGGGGTCGCCAGCTACACGCGGGACATGACTCCCCTGGAGCGCCTCATGCGGGACGCGATGGTCTTCCCGCTCTACGACGGCGGGAACCGGGGCGTGCGCCGGCGGCAGCTGCACGACATCCTCCGCCAGCCCGGCTACGACTCCATGCTCGCGGCGCGCGGTGAGGTCCCGCCCTGGCGACAGGAGGCGGGAGTGCTCGACGCGGTCACAGGGTGAAGACGATCTTGCCGGCCGTCCGTCCCTCGAGCATCCGCTCGAATCCGTCGCGGGCCTCGGTCAGCGGCAGCTCGACGTCGATCTGCGGCCGGATCTCGGTGGTCCGGCACATCTCGATGAGATCCTCGAGCTCCTCGCGGGTGCCCATCGTCGAGCCGATCACCGACAGCTGGGTGAAGAACACCCGGTTCAGCTCCGCGCCCGGGTTGAAGCCGGTGGTCGCGCCGGAGGTCACCAGGACGCCGCCGGGCTTGAGCGACTTGACGCTGTGCGACCAGGTCGCCTCGCCGACGGTCTCCATGACGCCGTCCACCCGCTCGGGCAGCCGGGCGCCGGACTCGAAGGCCTGGTCGGCGCCCAGCCCGAGCGCGGCCTGCCGCTTCTCCTCGCTGCGGCCGGTCACCCAGATCCGGTAGCCGGCGGCCCGGCCGAGCACGATCAGCGCGGTCGCGACGCCGCCGCTGGCGCCCTGCACCAGCACCGTCTGCCCGGGCCGCAGGCCGGACTTCACGAACAGCATCCGGTAGGCGGTCAGCCACGCGGTCGGCAGGCAGGCGGCCTCGGCGAAGGACAGCTCGGCGGGCTTGGGCAGCAGGTTCCGCCTGGGGACGGCGACCTGCTCGGCCATCGTGCCCTGGTGCAGTTCGCTGAACAGCGAGCGCTTCGGGTCCAGGGTCTCGTCACCGGTCCAGCCGGGGCTGGCCACCACACCGTGGACGACGACCTCGTTGCCGTCCTCGTCCAGGCCGGCCGCGTCGGTGCCGAGGATCATCGGCATCCGCTCCTCGGGCAGGCCGACGCCGCGCAGGCTGAACAGGTCGTGGTGGTTCAGCGACACGGCCTTGACCCGCACCGTCGTCCAGCCCTCGGGCACCTCGGGCTCGGGGCGCTCACCGACCTCGAGGACGGAGAGCGGGTCCTTCGGGGCGGGCTTCGAGACGAAGGCAGCGAGCATGCTCGGAAGCTAACGGATGATCACCAGCGCGTCCTGGCGGGGGACGAACTCGCCGATCACCGGGGCGCCGGGGAGCTCGCCGGCGAGCAGCAGCCCGCCCGAGGTCTGCGCGTCGGCCAGCAGCAGCGCCTCGCCCTCGTCGACCGCCGACAGGTCGGTGTGCGGCCGGACCCAGTCGAGGTTGCGCCGGGTGCCGCCGGAGACGAACCCGTCGGCCAGCGCCCGGCGCGCGCCCGGCAGGTAGGGCACGGCGGCGGCGTCCACCACCACGGTGACCCCGCTGGCCCGCGCCATCTTGTAGAGGTGGCCGAGCAGGCCGAAGCCGGTCACGTCGGTGCCCGCGAGGATGCCCGCGGCGACGGCGGCCCGGCCGGCGTCGCGGTTGAGGGCGGTCATCGAGGCGATCGCCTCCTCGGACACCTCGCCGGTCTGCTTCAGCCGGCTGTTCAGGACGCCGACCCCGAGCGGCTTGGTCAGCGTCAGCGGCGTCCCGGCGACCGCGGCGTCGTTGCGGATGATCCGGTCGACGTCCACGACCCCGGTGACGGCCATCCCGTACTTGGGCTCGGGGTCGTCGATCGAGTGCCCGCCGCCGACGTGGCAGCCGGCCTCCTGGGCGATCTCCAGCCCGCCGCGCAGCACTTCGGCGGCCAGCTCGGCCGGCAGCACGTCGCGCGGCCAGCCGAGCAGGTTCACCGCGACGACCGGCGTGCCGCCCATCGCGTAGACGTCCGACATCGCATTGGCCGCGGCGATCCGGCCGAAGGTGTACGCGTCGTCGACGACCGGCGTGAAGAAGTCCGTGGTCAGGACCAGGCCCTGGCCACCGGCGATCCGCACCACCGCCGCGTCGTCGCCGTCGTCCAGACCGACCACGAGCTCGGCGGCGGGGTCGGCCGGGCCGGTGGCGGTCAGCCCGGCCACCACCGACTCCAGCTCCCCGGGCGGGATCTTGCAGGCGCAGCCGCCACCGTGCGCGTACTGGGTGAGCCGCACGGTGGCGGGAGCGCTGGTCATGCCCGCGAATCTAGGCGCGGCTCACGCCTTTCCGCCCGGCAGCACCACCAGCCCCCGGCGCGGGTCGGCCGGGGCCGGACGGCGGCCCAGCGCCCGCCCGGCGGGGTGGGTATCGGAGGGGGCGCCGAAGAGCGCCGGGTCGCGGCGCGGCGCCGTCTCGGTGGTGAGCTCGACGCTGTCGATGCGGTCCGCCCGGAACCACCGCGGCGCCTGGCGCTCCCGGCACCAGCCGACCAGGAACCAGTGGTCGTGGCTGAGGGCCAGCAGGTGCGGCTCGACCTCGCGCCGGCTCAGCTGCCCCTTGCCGTCGCGGTAGCGGAGAACCACCACCCGCCGCCGCTCGACCGCCTGCTCGACGACCGTCCGCAGCTCCGCCGAGCGGCCCGCCTCCGCGCTCACCCAGAGGCTGGTGGCCAGCAACTGCGCGCGCTTGCCCGCGTCGGGCTCGAGGACGCCGAGCACCTTCTCCAGCGCGCCCCGGCCGGCCTCGGCGTACGGGCCGTCGGGCTGGGCGGCGAGGGCGACCGCGATGGCCGCCGCCTCCTCGGGCGTGAGCGTGACCGGGGGCAGCGTCGCGCTGGGGCGGTGCTCGGTGCGGGCCATGCCGGGATGGTCGCGGGGACCACCGACAGTTTTCGCGTCGTCCGCACGTAGGCTGCCCGGCGGAGGCGTCAGGGTGTCTGGTGGCCCCCGCGGCCTCTAAAGCCGACGTGACCGAGCAGCTCGGTCAGGCGGGTTCGATTCCCGTCCGCCTCCGCCAACAGACTCCCGGCGCGAAGCCGGTTGTGCGCTACCGTTCCCCTGTGATGTGACCTGGCTCACATCACTCGGGAGGCCGAGACATGAGCGCACCCACGGACCCGGTCGGCACCCTCCACGTGGTCGACCCCTCACCCCTCAACTGGCTGTTCATCACCTGGAACACCATGGAGGAGCCGATCCGGATCGACGAGGCCGGCCGGACCGTCTTCTCCCTGGCCGAGTCGGCCGAGTGGCTCGACGAGCGCACCCTCGAGCTCCGGCTGCGCCGCGGCGTGCGGTTCCAGGACGGCGAGCACCTCACGGCGCACAGCGTCAAGCAGAACTTCGACGAGATGCAGCGCTGGGCGGCGCCGCACCCGCCGGGCACCTGGCTGAACTTCCCCGCGCCGGCGTCCACCGCCGAGGTGGTCGACGACGCGACGATCCGCTTCCACCTCCCCGGCCCGGACGGGCTCGCCGTCGGCAAGCTCCGCGGCTTCCACGTCGCGAGCTCGGCGTTCTGGCACGGCAAGGACGCCCCCGGCTTCGGCTACAAGAAGTTCGGCTCGGGCGAGGGGCACTGGTAGGTGATCGACGAGCCGGGCCCGTGGGGCACCGGTCCGTTCACCCTGGTCCAGGGTGCGTCGTCGATCACCACCCGCGCCGCGATCATGAGCGCCGACCCGTTCCGGGCGGCCTGGCTCATCGAGAGCGAGCAGCGCGACCCGCAGGTCGTGCTGGAGGCCAACCTCGACCACTGGAACCGCGCGGCCCGCGGCCCCCGCGTCGAGCGCGTGGTGTTCCGCAACGACCTCGCGCCGGACGAGGCGCTGCGCCTGGTCTGCGACGCCGAGGGCGAGGTCGACATCCTCACCGAGGTCTCACCGGCCGACGCGCAGCGGGTGCTCGACTCCGCGCACGCCCGGCTGGTGGTCTGCGACGCCAACCGGGTGCTGGTCGGGATCCTCAACCGCGGCAGCGACGCCCCGCTGCACGACGTCGAGGTGCGGCGGGCGCTGAACCTGGCCGTCGACCGCGAGGCCGTCGTCGGCCAGGCCTTCGGCGGCTACGCGTCGGTGATCCCGGCCCTGACCCCGCCCTGGTGCAGCGGCTTCCCGGCGGGGGCGGAGCCCTACCCGTTCGACGCCGTCCGGGCGCGGGAGTCCTTCGCGCGCGCCGGCTGGCCGGCGCGCCGCCCGCTGCGGCTGGCCACGCCCGAGCCGTTCGCCGGGATCGCGCACCTGCTCGCGGCGAGCATCCGCTCCGCCCTGGACCTGATGGTCGAGGTCGTGGTGGTGCCGACCGAGGCGCTGCCGGTCGGGGCACGGGCGCTGGTGGAGAAGAAGCTGGAGCTGCCCTGGGACGTGCTCCTGCACCCCTGGTTCGACCTCTCCTCCGAGGCGCCCCCGGCGGCGGTGCACCGCGAGTTCTTCGGCCTCGACGGCGCCTTCCGCGCCGGCCCGCCGCTGCCGGAGTTCGACGCGCTGTTCGACGAGATGAAGGTGCAGCTGGACCCGGCCCGGCTGGTGGAGGTGGCCGAGCGGATCGACGCCTACGTGCACGACCAGGCGCTGGCGCTGTTCCTCTGCGCGCCGCAGGCCCTGTACGCGGTCAACGAGCACGTGACCTTCGCGCCGTACAAGACCACCTTCGAGCTCGCGGAGGTCACCGTCGACGGGCAGCACTGGTCGGTGGCCGGTCCGGACGCCGGGACGGCGCGGCGGACGGCGGCCGGCGGGCCGACGTTCGCGGGGGCGTCGGGGAACGCCTGCTGAGCGCCGGGGCGCCTACGCTGCGGGTCTGATGATCACGGACCCCCGCCGGCAGGTGCCCCGCACCGACGCCCTGCTCGCCGACCCGGCCCTGGCCGCCGCGGCCGACCGGCTCGGCCGTGCGCTGGTCAAGAGCGCCGTCCAGGGGGTGCAGCAGCGCATCCGGGACGGCGAGCTGCCGGCCGGCGACGCCGTGCCCGCCGTCCTCGCCGCGTTGCCGGCGACCGCGGGCAGCCTGCGGCCGGTCCTGAACGCCACCGGCGTCCTCGTGCACACCAACCTGGGGCGGGCGCCGCTGTCGCCGGCCGCGGTCGCGGCGATGACCGCGGCCGCCGGCACCACCGACGTCGAGCTCGACCTTGCCACCGGCCGCCGCGGGCCCCGCGGGGAGGGGGCGCTCGCGGCGCTGCTGGCCGCCGTCCCCGCCGCCGAGGCGGCGCTCGTGATCAACAACTGCGCGGCCGCGCTGGCCCTCGTCGCGACCGCCCTCGGCCAGGGCCGCGAGCTCGTGCTGGCCCGCGGCGAGCTGGTCGAGATCGGCGACGGCTTCCGGATCCCCGAGCTGCTCGCCAGCACCGGCGCCCGCCTGCGCGAGGTCGGGACGACGAACCGGGTCACGCTCGCCGACTACACCGGCGCGCTCGGTCCGGACACCGGCGCCGTCCTCAAGGTGCACCCGTCGAACTTCGTCGTCCGCGGGTTCACCCGGTCGGTCGAGGTCGCCGAGCTGGCCCCGGCGCTGGCCGGCACCGGCGTCCCGCTGGTCGCCGACGTCGGCTCCGGGCTGCTCGCGCCCGATCCGGTGCTGCCGGACGAGCCGGACCTGCAGTCGACCCTCGCCGCCGGCGCGGACCTGGTGCTGGCCAGCGGCGACAAGCTGCTCGGCGGGCCGCAGGCCGGGCTGGTCCTCGGCCAGGAAGATCTGGTCCGGCGGCTGCGCCGGCACCCGCTGTACCGGGCGCTGCGGGTGGACAAGACCACCCTCGCCGCGCTGGAGGCGACGCTGCGCGGGCCGGTGCCGCCGGTGCGCGAGATGCTCGCCGCCGACGTCGGGACCCTGCGCGCCCGCGCCCGCGCGCTGGCCGGGCGGTTCGCCGCGGCCGGGCTCGACGCCCGGGTGGTGGACACCGAGGCGCGGGTCGGCGGGGGAGGGGCGCCCGAGCAGCCGCTGCCGAGCGCCGGCGTCTCGCTGCCGCCGGAGTTCGCCGAGCCGCTGCGGCGGGGCCGGCCGCCGGTGGTCGGCTACGTCGAGGCCGGGCGCACCCTGCTCGACCTGCGCAGCCTGCTCCCGGAGGACGACGAGGCGCTCGCCGCGGGGGTGCTGGAGGTGGCCCGCCGGTGGACGTGATCGCCACCGCGGGGCACGTCGACCACGGCAAGTCCGCGCTGGTGCGGGCGCTCACCGGTGTGGATCCCGACCGGTGGGAGGAGGAGCGCCGCCGCGGGCTGACCATCGACCTCGGCTTCGCCTGGACGACGCTGCCGTCGGGCCGCCGGCTCGCGATCGTCGACGTCCCCGGCCACGAACGCTTCCTGGGCAACATGCTCGCCGGCGTCGGGTCGGTCCCCGCGGCGCTGGTCGTGGTCGCCGCCGACGACGGCTGGTCGGCGCAGACCACGGAGCACGTCGCCGTCCTCGACGCGCTCGGCGTCCGGCACGCGCTGCTCGCCGTCACCAAGGCCGACCTCGCCGACCCGGCGCCGGTGCTGGCCGACGCCCGCGAGCGGCTGGCGAAGACCTCGATGGGGGAGGTGCCCGGGGTCGCGGTCAGCGCGGTCACCGGAGCCGGAGTCCCAGAGGTGGCCGCCGCGCTGGAGGGCCTGCTCGCCGGGCTGCCGGCGCCGGACCCCGCCGCGCCCGTGCGGCTGTGGATCGACCGGGCGTTCACCATCCGCGGGGCGGGCACCGTCGTCACCGGCACCCTGGCGGCGGGCGGCGTGGCGCCGGGGGACCGGCTGGAGCTGGCCGGCCGCGAGGTCACCGTCCGCGGGGTGCACTCGCTGGGCGAGCCGGTGCAGCGGGCCACCGCGACCGCCAGGGTGGCGCTGAACCTGCGCGGCGTGGCGGTCGAGGAGCTCTCCCGGGGGGACGCGCTGCTGACCCCCGGCGCGTTCCGCCGCACCGCGCTGGTCGACGTGACCCTCGACGCGGTGCCGGAGGAGCGGCTGCCCGCCGAACCGGTGCTGCACGTCGGCTCGGCGACCGTGGCCGCCCGGCTGCGCCCGCTCGGCGGCACGGCGCTGCGGCTGCGGCTGGCCGCACCGCTGCCGCTGCGGATCGGCGACCGGGTGCTGCTGCGCGACCCCGGCACGCGCCGCGTGCTCGGCGCCGACGTGCGCGACGTCGACCCGCCGGAGCTGCGCCGCCGCGGTGCGGCCCGCCGGCGCGGCGACGAGCTGGCCGCGCGGGCGCCGGGCACGGCGGGCGCCGCGGAGGACCTCGCCCGCCGGCGCGTGGTCCGGGCCGCCGACTTCGCCGCGATGGGCTGGCCGGAGCCGGCGGACGCGGTCCGGATCGGCCCGTGGCTGCTGGCCGGGCACCTGCCGGACGCGCTGGCCGCGCGGCTGCCCGCCCTGGTGGCCGACTGGCGGCGGCAGCACCCGCTGGAGCCGGGCCCGCCGGTCGAGGTGGTCCGCCGGCAGCTGGAGCTGCCCGACGCCGAGCTGGTGGCCGCCGTCGTCCGCCGGCCGCTGGCGTTCCGCGACGGGCGTGTGGTCGCCGCCGACGCCGGGCTTCCGGCGCACGTGCAGCGCGCGGTCGACGCGATCCGGGGCCGCCTGGCCCGGGAGCCGTTCGCCGCCCCGGAGGCCGGCGAGCTCGCTGCCGCCGGGCTCGGCCCGCGGGAGCTGGCGGCCGCGGTGCGCAGCGGGCAACTGGTGCGCATCGCCGACGGGATCTACCTCGCGCCGGGGGTGGACGCCGAGGCGCGGACCCGCCTCGCCGCGCTGCCGCAGCCGTTCACGCTCAGCCAGGCCCGCCAGGCGTGGGGCACCAGCCGCCGCGTCGCCGTCCCCCTGGCGGAGTGGCTCGACGCCCGTGGCGTGACCGAACGGCTGCCGGACGCCGGCCGGCGGCTGCGCTGACCTACCGGACGCCGATCGTCCGCAATGCGCCCTAGCGTGCCGCCCATGACCGACAGCGACACGCCCTGGGAACCGCCGCTCGCCGGCACGGAGGTCGAGCACCTGCTCGGCGCGCTGGACCGGCTGCGCACCACCTTCCGCTGGAAGGCCGACGACCTCGAGGCCGCCGGGCTGCAGGCCCGCGTCGGCGCGTCGAGCCTGACCCTCGGCGGGCTGCTCAAGCACCTCGCCGCGGTGGAGGACGACATCTTCACCCGGCGGCTGACCGGCGAGCCGATGGGCCCGCCGTGGGAGGACCTGGCGGACTGGGAGACCACTCTCGTCGCCGACGTCCCGCCGGCCGAGCTGTACGCGCTCTGGGACGACGCGGTCGAGCGGTCCCGGAAGCGGCTGGCCGCCGCGCTCGATCGCGGCGGGCTCGACCAACCCGTCCGCCTGGCCGCGCCCGACGGCCGGCACGCGAGCCTGCGCCGGCTGCTCTGCGACCTGATCGAGGAGTACGGCCGGCACACGGGGCACGCCGACCTGCTGCGCGAGGTGGTGGACGGCCGCGTCGGCGAGGACCCGCCGCCCGGGTGGCGGCCGGTCAGCCCTCGGCGGCCCTGACCAGCCGCTGCCCGACCACGCGGGCGGCCTGCTGCAGCTCGGGGCACCGCACGATCCGGTACGTCGCGGGCAGCGCCGCGAGCTGCTCGGCGTACCACGCCGGAGCAGCGCGACCGGGTCGAGGTCCGCCGGCGGGGCGGCGGGCGAGTCGAGCACCGCGACGCTCCGCACTCGGTCGACGCGGTAGGCGGCCCCGGCCCCGGCCGCGTGCGAGTGGCAGAGCAGGTACCAGCGGCCGTGGCGGACGACGACCGCCCACGGGTCCACCTCGGCGTCCCACTCCGTCCCGGCCTCGGAGCGGTAGCGCAGCCGAATCCGGCGCTGCTCCGAGCAGGCCTGCACGAGTGCGCTCGTGGTGCCGGGTCGGGGCGGGCCGCGGCCCGGTCCGGAGCGGGTGCCGTGCTCCGCCGGACCGCCTCGGCCTGCGCGGCGACCGGAGCCGGGAGCGCCTGCAGGATCTTCGCCAGCGCGCTGCCGACCGGATCGGCGGCGTCGTGGTGGCCGTCGAGCACGGCCATCACCAGGCCGAGCGCCTCGTCGGCCGTGAAGACCAGCGGCGGCAGCCGCAGCCCACGGCCGGCGCGGTAGCCGCCGTACGGCCCCCGCACCGACTCGATCGGGATGCCGGCCTCCCGCAGGACGGCCACGTACCGCCGGGCGGCGCGCGCCGAGACGCCGAGCGCGTCGGCGGTGATCCCCGGCCGGCCCTGGATCAGCTCGAGGACCCTCAGCGCCCGGGCCGTCGGGCTCGTCTCGGCGCGCACCGCACCCCGCCATTCCGGACGCCGTGCGTTCGGAACCGACCGTACTGTGCGCGCCATGGACCTGCAGTTCAGCGGCGACGTCTCGCACTGGCGCGGGCCTGCCCCGTTCTACTTCGTCACCGTGCCCGAGGACGACTGCGGCCGGCTGCACGAGGTCGCGTCGGCGGTGACCTACGGCTGGGGCATGATCCCGGTCCGGGCCCGGATCGGCGGCACCGAGTGGGGGACGTCCCTGTTCCCCAAGGACGGCGCGTACGTCGTCCCGCTGAAGGTCGCGGTGCGCCGGGCCGAGGGGATCGACGAGGGCGACACCGTCACGGTCGAGCTGGACGTGGAGGACCGCCGCTGGCGCTGAGCGCCGGTCAGATGCCGCCGGCGCTGCGCAGGAGGCGCTCGCGCTCCTCGGTCTCCTCGTCCCGCTCGGGACGGGCGGACACGTCCACCGTCTCGACCATGTCCTCGGGCCGCACCGGCTCGGGCAGCTGCCGGAAGCGGTTCTTGTCGGCCTGGTGGCTCATGTGGACAGCGTGCGCAGGTTTTCCCGTGCGGCACCAGTGCCGCTGCGATGCTTGTGCTCTGAGTGCGATGGCACTCAGAGCACAAGCGTGCCGGGAACAGGGTCAGTCGGCGGCGGGCACCCAGCGGGCGGGGCGCTTCTCGCGGAACGCGGCGATGCCCTCCTGCCCCTCCTCACTGGCGAAGAAGCGGGCGGAGAGCTCCAGCAGGTCGTCGAAGGCCAGCGGCGGGGCGCCGGCGCGCAGCAGCCGCTTGGTCTCGGCCAGCGCGGCCGGGGCGCCCGCGGCCAGCGCGGTCACCTGGCCGGCCACCACCCCGGACACGTCGTCGTCGGGGGCGACCAGGTCGACCAGCCCGCCGGTCGCCGCGGTCGCCGCGTCGAAGACCTCGCCGGTGAGCATGAGCCGGTGGGCGACGTGCGGCTGCATCCGCGGCAGCACCACCGCCGAGATCACCGCCGGCACGATGCCCAGCCGGACCTCGCTGAAGGCGAACGTCGCCGAGGCGGCGGCCACGACGACGTCGCACGCGGCCAGCAGGCCGACCCCGCCGGCGCGCGCCGGGCCGCGGACGGCGGCCAGCACCGGCTTCGGCGAGGACCACAGGGCCTGCAGGATCTCCGGGAACTCCCGCACGCCCTGCTGCTGCGCGCCCCCGCCGGCGGCCTCGGACAGGTCCATGCCCGAGCAGAACACCCGGCCGGTGTGGTCCAGGACGACCACCCGCACCGCGTCGTCGGCGAGCGCGTCGGCCAGCGCCGAGCGCAGCCGCGCGCGCATCGCGCGGGACAGCGCGTTGCGGTTGGCTGGGGAGTCCAGCGTCAGCGTCGCCACCCCGCGCTCGACAGTGACCTTCAGGACCTCGTCGTCACTCACGCCGTCCGATCCTGCCGGAGAGGCACACTGGGAGCAGATGGACACCTTCGAGCTGCCGGACGCCGCCCGCGACGGCCTGGCCACCACGCCGTTCGGGCTGTACGTGCACGTCCCGTTCTGCGCGACCCGCTGCGGCTACTGCGACTTCAACACCTACACCTCCGAGGAGCTCGGCCCCGGCGCCACCCGCGCCGAGTACGCGGGGACGGCGATCGCCGAGCTGCGCCGGGCCGCGGCCGCCCTGGGCCCCGACCTGCCGACCGTCGAGACCGTCTTCGTCGGCGGCGGCACGCCCACACTGCTGCCCGCCGACGACCTCGCCGCCGTCCTCGCCGAGATCCGCCGGCTGTTCCCGGTCGCCGCCGGCGTCGAGGTGACCACCGAGGCCAACCCGGAGACGGTGACCCCGCAGAGCCTTGCGCGGCTGCGGGAGGGCGGCTTCACCCGGGTCAGCCTCGGCATGCAGTCCGCGGCCGAGCACGTACTCGCGGTGCTGGACCGGCGGCACACCCCCGGCCGCGCGGTGGAGGCGGCCGCCGAGGCCCGCGCCGCCGGGTTCGAGCACGTCAACCTCGACCTCATCTACGGCACGCCCGGCGAGACCGAGGCGGACTGGGCGGCGAGCCTCGACGCCGTCCTCGCCGCGCCGGTGGACCACGTCTCCGCCTACGCGCTCATCGTCGAGGACGGCACCCGGCTGGCCCGGCGGATCCGCCGCGGCGAGCTGCCGATGCCCGACGACGACGTCCTCGCCGACCGCTACGAGCAGGCCGACGCGACCCTGCGCAAGGCCGGCTTCGAGTGGTACGAGGTCAGCAACTGGGCGACGTCGGACGCGGCCCGCTGCCGGCACAACGAGCTGTACTGGGCCAACGCGAACTGGTGGGGCGTCGGGCCGGGCGCGCACAGCCACGTCGGCGGGCTGCGCTGGTGGAACGTCAAGCACCCCGCCGCCTACGCCGAGCGGCTGACCCGGGGCGGGAGCCCGGCGCAGGACAGCGAGCTGCTCGGCGACGCCGACCGCGCGCTGGAGGCGATCATGCTCCGGCTGCGGCTGCGCGACGGACTGCCGCTCACCGCGCTGTCGCCCACCGGCCGCGCCCGCGCCGCGGCCGCCCTCGCCGACGGCCTGCTGGAGCCCGGGCCGCACGCCGCGGGCCGCGCCGTCCTGACCGATCGCGGGCGGCTGCTGGCCGACGCGGTGATCCGCGACCTCACCGACTGACGCACTGCCGACATGGGCCGCCGCTACGCCGTGCGCGACCGGATCGAGCAGCTCGACCCGGTCCGGGACTTCCGCGAGATCTACTGGCTGACCAGCGCCTACGAGTTCCCCTGGGACATGAATCAGGCGCTGTCGTTCGCGCTGTTCCGGACCTACGCAGTGCCCAGCATCGGCAGCCTGCTGGCCAGCACCCGCGAGCTGATCGACCGGGTGCAGAAGCGCTACGACGACACCGTCCTGCTCCTCGAGGCGATCCTCCTGCACGGGCCGACCGAGGGCGACGGGCGGACGGCGCTGCGCCGGATGAACCAGATGCACGGCTTCCACCACGTCGGCCAGGACGACCTGCGCTACGTGCTGTGCACCTTCGTCGTCACGCCGATCCGGTGGCTCGACGAGTACGGCTGGCGCCGGATGAGCGAGACCGAGCGGATCGCCTCGGCCAACTACTACCGCGAGCTCGGCCGGTACATGGGCATCCGGGACATCCCGGAGACCTGGCAGGCGTTCGCCCGGCACCTCGACGCCTACGAACGCGCGCACTTCGCGTACAGCGACGGCGGGCGCCGGGTCGCCGAGGCCACCCTGGAGCTGCTCAACACCTTCCCGCCGAACGACAAGCTGCCCCCGGCCCTGGTGCGGCGGATGTCCTACGCGCTGATGGACGACCCGCTGCTCGACGCGTTCGACTTCCCGCACCCGAACCCGGCCTTCCGGGCGCTGGTCCGGGGCGGGCTGAAGGCCCGCGGCCGGGCGGTCCGGTTCCTCCCGCCGCGCACCGCGCCGCGGTTCGCCCGGGACCTGCCGCAGGTCCGCAGCTACCCCGACGGCTACGACATCGCCGAGCTGGGCACCTTCCCCGTCACCGCTTGACACTTGTCACGCCGGACCGGCGACGTCTCGCACTGCCGCCGGACGGTCCGGTTCGGCCAGGCTCGAGGGCGTGTCCAGCCCGCTCGCCCTCGACGTCTCGGGGCTGTCCGTCCGCTTCGGCGAGACCCGCGCCGTGGACGGCGTCGATCTCGCCATCCCGCGCGGGCAGACGGTCGCGCTGCTCGGCCCCAACGGCGCCGGCAAGTCCACCACCGTCAACGCCGTCCTCGGCCTGCTGCGCCCGACGACCGGCACGATCCGGGTGCTCGGCCGCCCGCCGGCCGGCGCGATCCGCGCCGGCTGCGTCGGCGCGATGCTTCAGCACGGCGGGCTGCCCAGCGAGGCCCGCGTGGGCGAGGTGCTCGACCTGGCCCGCCGCGCCTTCGCCAACCCGTGGCCGCTCGACGACCTCGTGATCACCGCGGGCATCGACGGGCTGCTCGGCCGGGCGACCGACGCCCTCTCCGGCGGCCAGCGCCAGCGGGTGCTGCTCGCCCTCGCGCTGGCCGGCGCCCCGCCGCTGCTGCTGCTCGACGAGCCCACGTCGGCGATGGACGTCGAGGGACGGCGCGCCTTCTGGACGACGATGCGCGGGCTGGCCGAGCGCGGGCACACCGTCGTCTTCGCCACCCACCACCTGGAGGAGGCCGACGCCGTCGCCGACCGCGTGGTCGTCCTCGCCGGCGGGCGGATCGTGGCCGACGGCCCCGCGGCGCAGATCAAGGCCGGGGCCCCCGGCCGCACCATCTCCTTCACCGCCGCCGGCGGCTTCGGGTTCGCCGACCTGCCCGGCGTCACCGCCGCCGAGCGGCGCGGCGACACCGTCGCCCTGACCACCACCGACCCCGAGGCCACGCTGCGCGCGCTGCTCGCGGACGGCGTTCCGCTGCCCGACCTGGAGGTCCGCGGCGCCAGCCTCGAGGAGGCCGTCCTCACCCTGACGGGAGCCGCCCGATGACCGCCCTGCTGCTCTTCCAGCTGCGCCGTGTCGGCCGCAACCGGCAGTACCTGCTCTTCACCGTGCTGCTGCCGGCGCTGTTCACGGTCTTCTTCACCAAGGTCTTCGGCGGGCAGGCCGCCTCGGCGGCGCAGTACCAGGACTACGCCGGCAACTTCCTGGTCTCGATGATGGCCTACGGCGCCCTCGGCGCCGCCCTGGGCGCGACCATCCGGCTCTCCTTCGACCGGGCGTCGGGCTGGCTGCGCCAGCTGCGGATCATGCCGGTGCCGCCGTGGTCGGTGCTCACCGTCGACGTCCTGGTCGGCGCGCTGCTGACGCTGCCCAGCCTGCTCGTCGTCGCGCTGGTCGGCCGGTTCGTCAACGACGTGCAGCTGCCGCTGGGCACCTGGGTCGCGCTGGTCGCGGTGCTCTGGGCCGGATCGGTCACCTTCGTCGCGCTCGGCCTGCTGATCGGCCTGGCGCTGGACGAGAAGGCCGCCGGCGGCGCGATCGGCATCGTCGGCGTCGTGCTGGCCACGCTCGGCGGGCTGTGGGTGCCGGTGCAGGTCTTCCCGGAGGCGCTGCAGACGGTCGCGCACGCCATGCCCTCGTACTGGTACGCCGAGCTGGGCCGCGACGTGGCCGCCGGGTCCGCGCCGGGCGTGAGCCCGCTGCTCGCCGTGCTCGGGTTCACCGCCCTGTTCGCGGTGCTCGCCACCATCGTGGGACGGCGCCGCCCGCTGCACGCCGTCTCCGGATGAGCGGGGCTACCGTCCGGGGCGTGGACCGACTCGGGCGCTGGCACCAGATCGGCTGGGCGGTGCCCTGGCTGCTGTTCCAGGCCTTCCCGGTCGCCGACCTGATCGGCACGCCCCGGCCGGCCGTCGTCCGGGTGGTCGCCGCCGCCGGCCTGCTGGCGTTCACCGTCGTCTACCTCGGCGTCTTCCGCCGGGCGTTCGGCGGCTGCGGGCCGGTCCTCGGCCGGCTGGCGGTGGTCGCCGTCCTCGGGGTCGCGCTGGCCGTCTGGCTGGGGCCGTCGTGGGCCGGCCTGATGATCTACGTGTCGGCGGCCGCCGCGGCGGCGCTGCCGGCCCGCTGGGTCGTGCCCGCGGCGCTCGGCGCCGCCGGGGTGTGCGCGGGCGTGGTCGCGGCGGACGGTCTGCTCGGCGAGCTGTTCATCCTGCCGGTCATCTGCCTGCTCACCGCCTTCGCGCTGCAGGGCACCCGGCGGCTGGTGTCGATGAACGCCGAGCTGGTCGAGGCCCGCGACGAGCTGGCCCGCAACGCCGTCGCCGAGGAGCGGCTGCGCTTCGCCCGCGACCTGCACGACCTGCTGGGGCACAGCCTGTCGCTCATCGCGCTGAAGAGCGAGCTCGCCGGCCGGCTGGCCGAGCGCGACCCCGCCCGCGCCCGGCAGGAGATGGCCGACGTCGAGGCGGCGGCCCGCCGCGCGCTGGCCGAGGTCCGCGACGCGGTCTCCGGCTACCGGCAGGTCAGCTGCGCCCAGGCGCTGGCCGAGGCGCGGTCGGCGCTGTCGGCGGCCGGCATCGCCCTGCGCGCCCCCTCCGCCGTGCCGCCGCTGCCGGGCAGCGTCGACGCGGTCCTCGGGTGGGTGGTGCGCGAGGCGACCACCAACGTGCTGCGGCACAGCGGCGCGCGCTCGGTCACCGTCGAGCTCACGCAGACCGAGGACGGCGCCACGCTGACGGTGACCGACGACGGCCGCGGCCCCGCCGGCGGCGAGGGCGCCGGGCTGGCCGGGCTCACCGAGCGGGTCGAGGCCCTGGGCGGCCGGCTGGAGTGCGGCGCCGCGCCCGGGCACGGCTTCCGGCTGTCCGCGCGGGTCCCGCTGGCGGTGCCGACGACGGTGGCCGCGCCGTGATCCGGGTGCTCATCGCCGAGGACCAGTCGATGGTGCGCGGGGCGCTGCGCGCGCTGCTGGACCTGGAGGACGACCTGGAGGTGGTCGCCGAGGTCGGCCGCGGGGACGCCGTGGTGGCCGCCGCCCGGGAGCACCGGCCCGACGTCGCACTGCTCGACATCGAGATGCCCGGCGGCGACGGCATCGAGGCCGCCCGCGCGCTCGCCACCGCGGTGCCCGGCTGCCGCGCCGTCGTCCTTACCACGTTCGGCCGGCCGGGGTTCCTGCGCCGCGCCATGGAGGTCGGCGCGGCCGGCTTCCTGGTCAAGGACGCCCCGGTCGCGGAGCTGGCCCGCGCCATCCGCGCCGTCGTCGCGGGGGAGCGGGTGATCGACCGGGAGCTGGCCGCCGCGGCGCTGGCGATCGGGGCGACGCCGCTCTCGGCGCGGGAGGCCGACGTCCTGCGGGAGGCCGCCGACGGCGCCACCGTGGCCGAGATCGCCCGCCGGCTGTTCCTCTCGGAGGGCACGGTGCGCAACTACCTGTCCTCGGCGATCGGCAAGACCGGCGCCCGGACCCGCGTCGAGGCGGCCCGGGTCGCGGAGGAGAAGGGCTGGCTGTAGCCCGAACCGGGCCGCGAAAGATCCGGCCCGGCGCGGTCTCGGACCCATTGACGCCATGACCGGCGTCCCCCGATGATGCCGGGGCTTCTCCTTCCCAGGAGGCCCTCATGCTGCGCCTTCGTCGCATCGACGCCGAGTCCGCTCCGCGCGCGAGGACGGCGCTGGAGGCGCCTGCCCCGCTCGAGGAGATCATCCGGGATTTCGCCGACCCGTACCTGGAACTGGTCCGACTGCTGCGCGAGGCCTCCGAGATCGAGCACGCGCTGCTGGTCCAGTACCTGTACGGGGCCTACTCGCTCAAGCCCGCGTATGCCGGGGTCCGGGGCGCCGCATTCCCCAGTCCGAACAGCCTGCTGGGTGTGGCGATCCAGGAGATGCAGCACCTGGAGCAGGTGAACCGGATGCTCCAGGACCTCGGCGCCGCGCCGAACCTCGTCCGTCAGGACTTCCCGTACGAGCCGGACATCTACCCGTTCGCGCTGAACCTCGAGCCGCTCTCGCCGCAGACCCTGGCCAAGTACGTCTTCACCGAGGCGCCGGCGTCAGCCCTCGACCCGGACGACCCGGGCAACGCCGACCCGGCGACCCAGGAGTTCCTCTCGCGGCTGCAGGCCGCGCTCGGGAACGTGCGGCCCAACCACCTCGGCAGCCTCTACACGAGGATCATCGAGGTCACCGAGGAGGTCATCGCGGCCGCGGTGCCCGGGGTCGCCGACCTCTCTGCCTGGCCGCAGCGGCTCGCCACCATCAAGGGCGAGGGCGAGCAGGCCCACTTCCGGTTCTTCAAGTCGGTCTTCCTGGGCACCCACGCGGGCTTCGGCGGGCACGCCGACGTCTGGTCGCTCCCGCCGGGCGACCCCGCTTATCCGTCGGTCGACCTGGGGACCAACCCGAGCGCGTTCGAGGCCCACCCGAACGCCATCCCGGAGGACGGGTCCCGCCGCCGGCTGGCCTGGCTGAGCGACCTGCACTACTGGCTCGTCCTGGGCCTGCTGGACCTCGGCTACCGCACGCAGGACCCGACCATCAGCGCCCAGGCCAAGCAGCACATGCTGCTCGCGCTGCACCCGCTGGGCGAGCACCTCGCCACGCTAGGGGTCGGCGTGCCCTTCGACCCGCTCAGCATGGGGTACGCACCCGGCCGGGACGTCGCCGGCTCGGTGCGCGTCCTCCGCCGGATGGCGCTCGAGGCCCAGGCCGTCGCCGGGGAACTGGCCGGCGTGCTGCCGACCGGCTACGCCACCGACCAGTCCGGGCAGACGGTCGCCGCCCTGGACGCGATCGTCGACGGCGGTGGTGTCGTCCCGTCCGACGGCGGCACCGGTACCGGCGGTGGTGGTGTCGCCGTGCCGCCCGAGGCGCAACAGGCGTCGGACTTCTGGTTCGAGTACGACAACCACTTCCTCTTCCAGCCACCGGCGCAGGTCATCCAGGCCTACACCGTCCTCCTCGGCGTGGACTACGTGCGCAGTCGGTTCACGTTCACCCGGAATGCCGGCACCTATCCCGGTGCCTTCCTCGCGGACGTCACGCCGCTCGAGCCGGGGCTGCGGACCCTGTCCGCGGAACAGCTGGCGATCATGGACCGGCACTTCGCCGGCGATCTCGACCGCCTGCAGAGCGCCTTCGAGCACTTCGGTTGCGGCGACCTGTTCGACGACCGGCGCCCGGACGGTCTGAAGGTCCACATGATGGACAGTTCGGGACCGGCCAACCCACCCATCGGCTACCACCGGTGGCACGCCATCCTCAGGGCGATGACCCTTCTGGGCATCGATGCGGACCGGTGGAACGCCATCGACCGGTTCGTGGGTCTCGCCTGGGCCATCCATGCAGAGGCGCAGCCGGTGCAGGACACGAACAACCCGCCGCTACCGCAGGCGAGGCTGGCCGCCCTGCGGGCCCACTGGCTCGCTCTCGGCCCCGACCAGCTCGACGACGCCTTCTCGGTGTTCCCCTTCCCCCCGCCCGTGCCCTGACGCCCCTCGGGGTCGGGGAGCCGTCCAGGTCAGCGGCGCTCGGGGCCGCGCTCCTGCGGCGCCGGCACCGGCGGCTGGGCGGGCAGCGACTCGGTGGTGGGCCCGCTGGCCGGGTGGGCGACGGGCATGAGCGCGTCGAGGTCGAGCACCCGCACGTGGATGACGTTGCGCTGCTGCAGCGCCGCCCGCAGCGCCCGGTGCAGGCCGTCCTCGAGGTAGAGCTCGCCGTGCCACAGCACCGCGTGCGGGAAGAGGTCGCCGTAGAAGGTCGAGTCGTCGGCCAGCAGTGCGTCGAGCGCCAGCTCCCGCTTGGTGGTCGTCAGCGTGTCGAGCCGGACCTGGCGGGGCGGGATCATCGCCCAGTCCCGGGTCGTCATGCCGTGGTCGGGATACGGGCGGCCGTCACGTACCTCTTTGAAGATCAGGGGAACGACCTCCGCTCTCCCGCCCCTTCCTGGGGCCGCCGACCGTTCCCACCCTAACGGGCGCACCTCGCGGTCGCCGCTCCCTCGCCCGAGCGCCCGGTGGGGCGAGGAGCGCGACGGGACGGGCCTCCGGTCGTATGCTGGCCTGGCACTCGGTCCCTGCGAGTGCCAGGCCCCAGCAGTGACGTCGAAGGGCGCGTCGACCGGTAGGGGGAGGTGTCACCGTGGCGCACGAGGAACGCCGCCTGCAGGTCTTGCGGGCGATCGTCCAGGACTTCGTCTCAACCAACGACCCGGTGGGCAGCAAGGCCCTCGTCGAGCGCCACGATCTCGGCGTCTCGCCGGCCACCATCCGCAACGACATGGCCGTGCTCGAGGAGCAGGGCTACATCACCCAGCCGCACACCAGCGCCGGGCGGGTGCCGACCGACAAGGGCTACCGCCTGTTCGTCGACCGGCTCTCGGCGATCAAGCCGCTGTCGGTGGCCGAGCGCCGGGCGATCGAGCGCTTCCTCGACGGCGCGGTCGACCTGCACGACGTCCTCGGCCGCACGGTGCGGCTGCTGGCGCAGCTGACCCGCCAGGTCGCCGTCGTCCAGTACCCGACCCTGGCGCGGAGCTCGGTGCGCCATCTCGAGGTGGTCCCGGTCGGGGCCGCCCGGCTGCTGCTGGTGCTGATCACCGACACCGGCCGGGTGGAGCAGCGCGTCGTGGAGACCCCGCTCGAGGTCGACCACGAGGCGGTCGCCGAGCTGCGCACGCTGCTCAACTCCGCCTTCGTGGGCGTCAAGCTCGCCGACGCCGGCGCCAAGGTGCCCGACCTGCTGGAGACGGCGCCGCCGCACCTGCGCGGCCTGGTCGGCACGGTCAGCGCCACACTTATGGAGACCCTCGTCGAGCCCGGCGAGGACCGGCTGGTCATCGGCGGCACCGCCAACCTCGCCCGCAGCGGCTCGCTGGACTTCCCCGGCAGCGTCCGACCCCTGCTGGAGGCGCTGGAAGAACAGGTCGTGGTCCTGCGGTTGATGAGCGAGGTCGATGCGGGCACCGTGCTGGTGCGGATCGGGGAGGAGAACGCCCACGAGGCGCTGACGGGTGCGTCGTTCGTCTCGGTCGGGTACGGCTCCGGCGACCGCGCACTGGGTGGGCTGGGCGTCGTCGGCCCCACCCGCATGGACTACCCAGGCAACATCGCCGCGGTGCGAGCCGTGGCCCGCTACGTCGGCCAGCTTCTGGCCGAGAGCTGAGGAAAGAGAACTTGGCGACCGACTACTACGCCGTCCTCGGGCTGGCCCGCGGGGCGACGGACAACGAGATCAAGCGCGCCTACCGGCGGCTGGCTCGTGACCTGCACCCCGACGTCAACCCCGACCCCGAGGCCAAGGAGCGCTTCCAGGAGGTCAACCGCGCCTACCAGGCGCTGACCGACCCCGAGAAGCGCCGCATCGTCGACCTCGGCGGCGACCCGTTCGACACCTCCGGCGTGGGCGCCGGCGGCAACCCGTTCGGCGCCGGGTTCGGTGGCCTCGGCGACATCATGGACGCCTTCTTCGGCGGGGGGACGGCGTCGCGCGGCCCGCGCAGCCGCGTCCGCGCCGGCGGCGACGCGCTCATCCGGATCGAGCTGGACCTGGACGAGACCGTCTTCGGCACCACCAAGGAGATCACCGTCGACACGGCGGTCCTGTGCGGTACCTGCACCGGCGCCGGCACCGCCCCCGGCACCCACGCGACGACCTGCGCCACCTGTGCCGGGCGCGGCGAGGTGCAGAGCGTGCAGCGCTCCTTCCTCGGCCAGGTGGTCTCCACGCGCACCTGCCCGACCTGCGCCGGCACCGGCCAGGTCATCCCCGAGCCGTGCCCGCAGTGCGGTGGCGACGGCCGCGTCCGCGCCCGCCGCACCATCCCGGTCAAGGTGCCCGCCGGCGTCGAGGACGGCATGCGCATCCGGCTGACCGGCCACGGCGAGATCGGCCCCGGCGGCGGCCCGGCCGGCGACCTGTACGTCGAGATCTCCGAGCGGCCGCACCCGGTCTTCACCCGCGACGGCGAGGACCTGCACTGTCGGGTCACCCTGCCGATGACCTCGGCGGCTCTCGGCACGACGCTGAACCTGCAGACACTGGACGGCGAGCAGGAGCTGGACATCAAGCCCGGCACGCAGTCCGGCAGCGTGCTGACGCTGCGCGGGCAGGGCGCCCCGCGGCTGCGGGCCACCGGCCGCGGCAACCTGATGGTGCACGTCGAGGTCGCGACCCCCACCAAGCTCGACCCTGAGCAGGAGAAGCTGCTCCGCGAGCTGGCCGCGCTGCGCGGCGAGGACTCCTCGCACACCACCCGGGACTCCCAGCAGAGCCTGTTCTCCCGGGTCCGCGACGCGTGGAACGGCCGCTGATGACGGCCGCCGGGATGCCGGAGCTCGACGGCGCCCCGCTGTTCCTGCTCGACGACCTGCCCGACGGGGACGAGCTGCTGGTGGACGGCGCCGAGGGCCGGCACGCGGTCGACGTCCTGCGGCTGGACGCGGGGGAGGCGGTCCGGGTCGGCGACGGCCGCGGCGCGGTGATCGACGGCGTCGTCGTCTCCGCCGGGCCCGAGGGGCTGCGGGTGCAGGCGAAGGCGCGCTACGACGTGCCGCCGCCGCAGCCGGAGCTGGTCCTCGTCCAGGCGCTGCCCAAGGGTGACCGCGGCCCGCTCGCCGTCGACCTGGCCACCGAGCTCGGCGTCGACCGGATCGTCCCGTGGACGGCGTCGCGCTGCGTCACCCGCTGGCGCGAGGACCGCGTCGACAAGGGCCTGGCCAAATGGCGCGCGGCCGCGCGGGCGGCGACCAAGCAGTCCCGTCGGCCGCGGCTGCCCGAGGTCACCGAGCCGATGAGCACCCGCCAGGTGTGCGGCCTGCTGGCCGACGCCGACCTGGCGCTGGTGCTGCACGAGCAGGCCCGCCACCCCCTGGCCCAGCTCGACGTACCGCGGACGGGCACCGTCGCCGTCGTCGTCGGGCCCGAGGGCGGCCTGACCGACGGCGAGGTGGTCGCGTTCCGGGCCGCGGGCGCGCACGCGGTCCGCCTGGGGCCGGAGGTGCTGCGGACCTCCACCGCCGGCGCCGCCGCCCTCGCCGTCCTCTCCACCAAGACCCGCTGGGCCTGAGGGGGGTGCCACTAGGGTCGGCCGGGTGACGGACTGCCTGTTCTGCCGCATGGTCGCCGGTGAGATCCCCGCCGACGTCGTCCACGAGACCGACCGCGTGCTCGCCTTCCGCGACATCAACCCGCAGGCGCCCACGCACGTGCTGGTGATCCCCAAGGAGCACCACCGCAACCTCGGCGCGCTCGCTTCCGCGGACGCCGAGCTGCTCGCGGAGGTGGCCCGGGCCGCGCAGGCGGTCGCGCTGCGGGAGGGCCTGGTCAGCGACGGCGGGATCGAGCCCGGCTACCGGGTGGTCACCAACACCGGCCCGCAGGCCGGCCAGTCGGTGGACCACCTGCATCTGCACGTGCTGGGGGGACGCCCCATGAAGTGGCCGCCCGGCTGACTGCACGGACGGGGCGCCGGGGACGGTGAGGTCCCCGGCGTCCTCGTCAGTGCCGGTGGCGGGTTCCTCCCACGGTTCCCGGCCTAGTAGCTGCTGCGGTAGTCGTGGTCGTCGTGGTGACGGTTGTCGTCCCGACGCTTGTCGTCGTGGCGGTCCACGCCCGACACGTCCACGTCGTCGGTCAGCTCGTCGAGGAGGTCACCGTCGTCCGCTTCCTCGAAGCGCACTCTCACGTCGGCGTCGTCGTTGCGCAGGTCATCGCCGCGGTCCCGCACCGTGACCGTCAGCGTGTGCCGGTCGCCGTCGCAGTCGAGCACACCCTTGCCGTTGAAGTCCGCCTCGAGGTGCGCGTCGCCCTGCCTCAGGTCGACCTCGACGTCGATGTCCTTCTCCTCACCGCGGCAGCGGTAGTCGAACGACACCCATGCCTTGTCGCCGTCGTCGTTGGCGCGTACGTCGTCGTCGATGCTGAGGACCTCGGCAGAGGGTCCGTGGTGGTCGTAGTCACCGTGCGCCCATGCGGGGGACAACCCGGTGAAGACGAGTGCCGTCGTCGCGGGGAAGACGAGGAGCAGACGGGAACGGTTCATGGGGACAACCCCTTCGTGGATCGGTCGTCGAAGCCGCTTCCTGGCGCCGACCCGACGACCCTGGCCACCTCACAGACGCCTCACAACCCCCGTCCGGCGGGGCGCGCCCGGGCGCGTGGGCCGGGTCGTCGGGCGGGGCGTGACCCGCGGTAACCCCGGGTGCCGGAACCGTCGTCGGCCGGGACGCGCGCGGCCCCCGGCGGGCCCTGCCAGGATCGGGGCATGACCGACGCCGCGAGCCCCGTCCGGATCGAGCGGGACGGTGACGTCGCCGTCGTCGTCCTCGACAAGCCGCCGCTGAACCTCTTCGACGAGGCGGTGTTCGCCGGCTTCGAGGCGGCGGTGGCCGAGCTCGTGACGCTCACCGACCCCGCCCAGGCCGACCGCGCCCGCGCCGTCCTGCTCGAGGCGCGCGGCAAGGTGGTTTCCGGCGGGGTGGACGTGCACGAGTTCGACGCGATCGCGTCCTCGCCGGACGCCGTCGCCCGGGGCAGCGCCCTGTGGACCCGGCTGCTGCGCATCGCGCAGACCCTCGAGGACCTGCCGGTGCCCACCGTGTTCGCCGCGCACGGGCTGTGCCTCACGGCCGCCTTCGAGATCTCGCTGGCCTGCGACATCCTCCTGGCCGCCGAGCGGGCGTCGTTCGGCCTCGTGGAGATCGTGGTCGGGCTGACGCCGTCGATGGGCGGGCCGCAGCGGCTGGCGGAGCGGGCCGGGCCGGCGCGCGCGAAGGAGTTCATCTTCACCGGCGAGCGCTACCCGGCGGCCGTGATGGCGCAGTGGAACGTGGTCAACCGGGTGCTGCCCGACGAGGGGTTCGCCGAGGCGGCCCGTGACTACGCCCGCCGGGTCGCCGCCGGGCCCACGGTCGCCCACGCCGCCACGAAGGGGCTGGTCACCACGGCGGTCCGGGAGGGTGTCCGGGCGGCCGACGGCCTCGTGCCCTCGCTGTCGGGGGCGCTGTTCGCCACCGAGGACCTGCGCGGCGCCGTGCGGTCCTTCCTCGCCGACGGTCCGGGCAAGGCCACCTACTCGGGGCGCTGACCTGCCGGAAGCGCTGCCCCGGAGGAGTCAGAGCAGGGGTTCGTGTCGGGCCCCGCGGGTAGACTCGCGGGGGTCCGTAGTTCCGTTTCAGGAAGGCAGGGTCGAGGGTTCTTGCCCGACACCGCCCCAGGCGCCCCCGCCGCTGGTCCGCCCACGTCCCGTGAGGCCTCGGCGCAGGCCGCCGCCGCGGACGACGCCGCCACCGGTCCACTCCCGCAGCAGCCGGCCGCCGTCCGCACCACGATCACCGTTCCCGACTCCGTGTCCATGGTCGCCCTGCTGGGCTCCGGCGACGAGCTGCTCCGGCTGGTGGAGACCGAGCTCGACGCCGACGTCCACGTGCGCGGCAACGAGATCGCCGTCACCGGGCAGCCGGCCGACAACGCGTTCGCCGTCCGCGTCTTCGACGAGCTGATCGCGCTGCTCGGCACCGGCCAGCAGCTGCGGCCGGACTCCGTCCGCCGGGTCATCGGCATGCTGCGCAGCGGCGGCTCCGAGCGGCCGGCCGACGTCCTCTCGCTCGACATCATCAGCCGCCGCGGGCGCACGATCCGGCCCAAGACGCTGAACCAGAAGCGCTACGTCGACGCGATCGACGCGCACACGATCGTCTTCGGCATCGGACCGGCCGGCACCGGCAAGACCTACCTGGCCATGGCCAAGGCCGTGCAGGCGCTGCAGACCAAGCAGGTCAACCGGATCATCCTGACCCGCCCGGCGGTCGAGGCCGGTGAGCGGCTGGGCTACCTGCCCGGCACGCTCTCGGAGAAGATCGATCCGTACCTGCGGCCGCTCTACGACGCGCTGCACGACATGGTCGACCCCGAATCCATTCCGCGACTGATGGCGGCCGGCACCATCGAGGTCGCGCCGCTGGCCTACATGCGTGGCCGCGCGCAGCCCTACGACGCTCAGGTACTCACCCCGGACGGTTTTCTCCCGATCGGCACCCTGCAGGTCGGCGACCTCGTCATCGGATCCGACGGCACCCCGACCCCTGTCCTGGGTGTCTACCCCCAGGGCGTCAAGCAGGTCTACCGGGTGGCAACCCAGGACGGCGCCTGGACGCTCGCCTGCGGCGAGCACCTGTGGACGGTCGCTACCCCAGAGGACAAGCGCCGCGGAAAGACGCGGACGCTCGAGACGCAGGAGATGGTCGGAAAGCTGCGGCGCGGGGCGATCCGCCGCTACGAACTGCCTCTGGTGCAGGCGGTGCACTTCGAGCCCAGGAAGGTGCCGCTCGACCCCTACGCTCTCGGCTTGCTCTTGGGTGACGGCTGCCTCACGACGTCTACGACGCCGACCTTCGCGACCGCGGACCCACAACTGGTCGTGGCGCTTGAGGCGGCTCTCGACGGTATCTGGGTGCAGCACAAGGCGGGCTACGACTATGTGCTGCAGCACCGGGACGGCGGACGTGGGGGCCTGCGTATCGCGAACCCGGTGACGGAGGCCTTGCGCAAGCTCGAGCTGGATGGGACGACGTCCGCCACCAAGTTCGTCCCTGATGACTACCTGTTCAACTCGACAACCGTGCGCATGGCCGTCCTGCAGGGGCTGCTCGATTCGGACGGTGGCCCGGTGACGCAAGCCGGGCGAACCTGCAGAATCCAATACACAACGACTTCCCCAGGGCTCAAGGATGGCGTCACACACCTGGTCCGGTCGCTGGGCGGAGTCGTCTACTGCCGCTTGCGCGAGGCCGCGGGGCGTCCTCCGGGCTTCGCGAACGGACGCGCAGTCGAGCACTGGGAGGACTCCTACATCCTCGACATCCGCCTGCCGAAGGGCATCGAACCGTTCCGGCTCTCGCGGAAGAAGCGGGCGTATGAGCTAGCAGGCGGTGGCCGGCCGATGCGGTTCATCGACAGCATCGAACCTGTGGGCGAGATGGACACCGTGTGCATCCAGGTGGCCGCCCAGGACTCGCTCTACGTGACAGATGACTTCCTCGTCACACACAACACGCTGAACGATGCGTTCGTCATCCTCGACGAGGCGCAGAACACCACTGCCGAGCAGATGAAGATGTTCCTCACCCGGCTCGGCTTCGGCTCGAAGATCGTCGTCACGGGTGACATCACGCAGATCGACCTGCCCGGCGGCGCGCAGAGCGGGTTGAAGATCGTCCGCGAGATCCTCGACGGGATCGACGACGTCCACTTCGCGAACCTGACCAGCTCCGACGTCGTCCGTCACCGGCTGGTCGGCGACATCGTCGACGCCTACGAGCGGTGGGACGCGGCCAACCAGCAGACGCGACCCACGGCCGGCCCGCCGGTGCGCGGCCCGCGTCCGCGGCGGCAGGGGAGCTGAGCGGCGTGCCCGTCGAGGTCGCCAACGAGAGCGAGATCGCGGTCGACGAGGCCGAGCTTGCCGGCGTCTGCCGGTACGTGCTCGCCCAGATGAAGGTCAACCCGATGGCGGAGCTGTCGGTGCTCTGCGTCGACACCGACTACATGAGCACGCTGCACGAGCGGTGGATGGGCGAGAAGGGCCCGACCGACGTGCTCGCCTTCCCGATGGACGAGCTGGACACCGCACGGCCCGACGACCCGGAACCGGGTCCGGCGCTGCTCGGCGACGTCGTCCTGTGCCCCACGGTCGCGGTGCGCCAGGCGCGCGCCGCCGGGCACTCGATGGACGACGAGCTCCTGCTGCTGGCCACCCACGGCGTGCTGCACCTGCTCGGGTACGACCACATGGAGCCCGAGGAGGAGAAGGAGATGTTCGGCCTGCAGCAGAAGCTGCTCGACGGCTGGCGCTCCGCCCCCCGCGAACCGGTGACCGGTGAGCCGGCGACCCGGGAGACGGGGCCCCGATGAGCACCGGTGCGATCACCCTGCTGGTGATCGCGGTCTGCCTGGTCCCGCTGGCCGGGCTCTTCGGCGCCATGGACGCCGCCCTGCAACGGGTCTCCAAGGCGCGGGTCGAGGAGATGCGCCGGGAGGGCGTCAAGCGGTCCCGTTCCCTGGAGGAGGTCCTCTCCGAGCGGGCCCGGCACGTCGCGCTGCTCCTGCTGCTGCGGATCGTCTGCGAGACCCTCGCCGCGGTGCTGGTGACCGTCGTCCTCTACGACGTGTGGGGCAGCGGCTGGCGGGCCGTGCTCACCGCCGCCGGCGTGATGATCGTGGTCAGCTACGTGCTGGTCGGCGTCGGGCCGCGCACCCTGGGCCGGCAGCACGCCTACGGGATCGCGCTGGCCACCGCCGGGCTGGTGAAGCTGCTCGGCCGGGTGCTCGGCCCCATCGCCACGCTGCTCATCCTGGTCGGCAACGCGATCACCCCGGGCCGCGGCTTCCGCGACGGGCCGTTCTCCACCGAGGTCGAGCTGCGCGAGCTGGTCGACATGGCCGAGGAGCGCGGCGTCGTGGAGTCCGGCGAGCGCAACATGATCCACTCGGTGTTCGAGCTGGGCGACACCATCGCCCGCGAGGTCATGGTCCCGCGCACCGACGTGGTGTGGATCGAGCGCACCAAGACCGTCCGCCAGGCGCTGGCGCTGGCGCTGCGCAGCGGGTTCAGCCGGATCCCGGTCATCGGCGAGAACGTCGACGACGTCGTCGGGGTGGTCTACCTCAAGGACCTCGTCCGCCGGTCGCAGAACATGCCGGAGCGCAACGGGCCCAAGGTCGAGGAGCTCATGCGGCCGCCGACCTTCGTGCCGGAGTCCAAGCCGGTCGACGAGCTGCTGCGCGACATGCAGGCGCAGCGCATCCACATCGCGATCGTGGTCGACGAGTACGGCGGCTTCGCCGGCCTGGTCACCATCGAGGACATCCTCGAGGAGATCGTCGGTGAGATCGCCGACGAGCACGACGCCTTCCAGCGCCCGCCGGTCGAGCAGCTCCCCGACGGCTCGATGCGGATCACCGCCCGGCTGCCCGTGCAGGACCTCGCCGAGCTCTTCCCCGGCGTCGAGGTGCCCGAGGACGACGACGTCGAGACCGTCGGGGGACTGCTCGCCCGCTCGCTGGGGCGAGTGCCGATCGAGGGGTCCGCGGCCGAGGTGGCCGGGCTGCGGCTGGTCGCGGAGAGCACCGGCGGCCGGCGCAACCGCATCGACACCCTGGTGGTCTGCCGGGTGCCCGAGGCGGAGGAGGGGGAGCCGGCCGAACCCGCCCGCGCGGAGGAGCCGGCCGGCGTGGAAGGCTGACGCCCCGTGCCGGAACTCCACCCCGAGGACGCCAAACTCGTCACCCTCGCCCGCTCCGCCCGCGGCCGCACCGGCGCGCCCGAGGGAGCGGCGGTCCGCGACACCGACGGCCGGACCTACCTCGCCGCCAGCGTCGCGCTGCCGTCGCTGCAGCTCTCCGCGCTGCAGGCGGCCGTCGCGGCCGCGGTGTCCAGCGGGGTGACCGCCCTGGAGGCGGCAGCCATTGTGTCCGAGGCGGACGCGATCGAGCAGGAGGGGCTGGCCGCCGTCCACGACCTGACGCCGTCTGCCCCGGTGTTCCTCGCCGGACCCGACGGCGCCGTCCGCACCAGCGCCTGACCGCGCTTCATCGCGACAAAGCACGCGCGACTTGTCGCGATGAAGCGCAGTCAGGGCCGCTTCGCGCGGGCGCGGGCCTCGGCGGCGATCGCCCGGGCGTCGGCCCGGTAGCGGTCGTGCAGCCCGACCGCCTCGGTGACGTAGGCGCCGACGGCCGCGGTGTCGACGGCGCCGTCGCGCGGGACGTCCCAGCTGGTCAGCAAGGAGCTGCCGGGCCGGAGCACGTGCAGCGGGTCGGCCAGCAGTACGCCGTAGAGGAACCGCAGGTGGACGGCGTCCTTCGTGGCATTGAGGCCGACGATCCAGTGCTTCCAGTCGCCGTCGACGGTGTAGACGAACACCCGCCACTTGACCGCCGACTCCAGCTCGGGGGCGGCGGCGCGGATCGCCGCGTCCAGCTCCCGCATCCGCGCGCCGGCGGCCGCGTCGTAGCGGGTCAGGTACTCGTTGAGCGCGCTCACGCTCGCCATCCCGGGCCCAGGCCCGCATCGCCGCCCGGATCGGCCGGGGCGCGAGCAGCAGCACCGGCCGCAGCTCCTCCCAGCCGGGCTCCTTGCAGCGCATCGCGTAGGCCAGGTGCTCGGCGTCCACCGGGTTGGCGGTGTCCAGGCACTCCTCGTACCGATCGTGCATCATGCCCACCGCATCGATGATGGCCCTGCAGCAGGGTTCTTTCTCAGAGCGGGCGGTCGAGCGCCTCGGCGAAGGCCGCGGGGTCGCGCACCCAGACGGTGAACGCCCGGTCGGTCTCGCCGTCCGGCCCGAGGTGGCGGACGGCGACCCGCGTGCGCCCCGGCCACCAGCCCCCGCGGCGCTTGGCGCGCGGCCAGCCGGCCGGGGGAGCGCCGCGGACGACGTCGCGCACGAGGCCGAGCGTCACCACCCCGAACGACGACGACTGGCGCAACCCCGCGATGTCGGTCGACACCGCGAAGTCCGACACCGTCAGCCGGCCGGTGGAGAAGGCCAGGACGAGCGCCGAGAGCACGAGCACGAGCGGGACCTCGTCGGTCACCGCCGCGGCGCCGTCCCGCCAGCCGAGGAAGGCCAGCCACGCGGCGGCCGCGAGTACGACCAGGACGACGACGACCCAGCGGGCCAGGTCGTACTGCCAGTAGCGCAGCGGCGACGGCGTGACGGTGACCGAGCGCTTCGGCCGGCCCGGGGCGAAGAAGCCGAACGCGGTGACCTGGGAGATGTGCCGTTCCCGGTCCCGGGCGGCCCGCACCGCCGGTGGTTCGTCGTGCCCCCGCTGCGCCCGTCCCGCCATGTCGCCATCCTCCCAACCGCGCTGCGCGGCGGTGTCGCTCCGGGGTGGGAGACTGGGCGCCGTGAGCGCACCGGAGGAGCAGCCGTACCGCAGCGGCTTCGCCTGCCTGGTGGGCCGCCCCAACGCCGGCAAGACGACGCTGACCAACGCGATGGTCGGCACCAAGGTGGGCATCGTCAGCAACCGGCCGCAGACCACCCGCCACGCGATCCGCGGCGTGGTCACCCGCCCGGGCGGACAGCTGGTGCTGGTCGACACCCCTGGGCTGCACAAGCCGCGCAGCCTGCTGGGCCGCCGGCTCAACGACGTCGTCCGCGACACCCTCGCCGACGTCGACGTGATCGTCTTCTGCATCCCCGCCGACCAGCCGGTGGGCGCCGGCGACCGGTTCATCGCCCGCCAGCTCAAGGAGTTCCGGGCACCGGTCGTCGTCGTGGTCACCAAGACCGATGCCGCGAGCAAGAAGCAGATCGCCGAGCAGCTGATGGCGGCGAGCCAACTCGTCGACGCCGCCGAGGTGGTGCCGGTCAGCGCGGTGAAGGGCGACCAGGTCGAGCTGCTCGAGGACCTCCTGGTGGGCCTGCTGCCCGAGGGCCCGGCCATGTACCCGGAGGAGCAGCAGACCGACGACGACGTCGAGCGGCAGATCGCCGAGCTGATCCGCGAGGCGGCGCTGGAGAAGGTGTACGAGGAGGTGCCGCACTCGCTCGCGGTGACCGTCGAGGAGCTGATCCGCCGTCCGGACCCGAAGAAGCCGGGTGCCGAGCTGGTCGAGGTGCACGCGCTGCTGCACGTCGAGCGGGCCAGCCAGAAGCCGATGCTGCTCGGCCGCGGCGGCGAGATGATCAAGCGGATCGGCACCGAGGCACGGGCCGGCCTCGAGCAACTGCTCGGCGCCCGGGTGCACCTCGACCTGCACGTCACCGTCCTCGGCGAGTGGCAGGACGACCCCAAGAAGCTGAACCGGCTCGGGTACTGATGTCCACCACGCCGAAGTCGCTGTACCGCGACGAGGGGGTCGTCCTCCGCACCCAGAAGCTGGGCGAGGCCGACCGGATCGTCACCGTGCTGACCCGCCGGAACGGCAAGGTCCGCGCGGTGGCCAAGGGCGTGCGGCGCACGAAGAGCAAGTTCGGCGCCCGGCTGGAGCCGTTCAGCCACGTCGACCTGCAGTTCTACACGGGCCGCAACCTCGACATCGTGAACCAGGCGGAGTCGATCCGCTCCTACGGCCAGGTGATCGCCGGCGACTACCCCGCCTACACCGCCGGCACCGCGGTGCTCGAGACCGCCGACCGGCTCACCGCCGAGGAGAAGGAGCCGTCGCTGCGGCTGTTCCTGCTGGTCATCGGCGCACTGCGGGCCCTGGAGGAGCAGGCGCACCCGGCCGGCCTGGTGCTCGACGCCTTCCTGCTGCGGGCGATGTCGGTGGCCGGTTGGGAACCGGCGCTCGGCGACTGCGCCCGCTGCGGCGAGCAGGGCCCGCACCGGCACTTCTCCGTCCCGGCCGGCGGCACCGTGTGCCCGTCGTGCCGGCCCACCGGCGCAGCCATGCCCAACCCGGTCACCATCGAGCACATGGAGGCGCTGCTGTCCGGCAACTGGGACCGCGCCGAGGCCAGCCAGGGCGCCCAGCGCCGGGAGGGCAGCGGCCTGGTCGCCGCGCTGCTGCAGTGGCACCTGGAGCGGGGGCTGCGCTCGCTGTCCCTGGTGGACCGCACGTGACCCGACCGGCCCAGGCCCCGAACCCGCACCCGTCCGGAGCCCGCCCGCCGGAGATCCCGCGCGACAAGGTGCCGCGGCACGTCGCGATCGTCATGGACGGCAACGGGCGCTGGGCCAAGCAGCGCGGCCTGCCGCGCACCGCCGGCCACGAAGCGGGGGAGTCCTCGCTGTTCGACTGCGTCGAGGGCGCGATCGAGCTCGGCATCCAGGCCATCAGCGCCTACGCCTTCTCCACGGAGAACTGGCGGCGCAGCCCGGAGGAGGTCCGCTTCCTCATGGGCTTCAACCGCGACGTGATCCGCCGCCGCCGCGACGAGATGCACGCCCTCGGGGTGCGGGTGCGCTGGGCCGGGCGGCGGCCGCGGCTGTGGCGCAGCGTGATCAAGGAGCTCGAGATCGCCGAGGAGCTCACCCGGGACAACGACGTCCTCACCCTGACGATGTGCGTGAACTACGGCGGGCGGGCCGAGATCGCCGACGCCGCGGCCGCGATCGCCCGCGAGGTGGCCGCCGGGCGGCTGGACCCGGACAAGGTCGACGAGTCGACCGTGGCCCGGTTCCTGGACGAGCCGGACATGCCCGACGTCGACCTCTTCGTGCGCAGCTCCGGGGAGAACCGGACCAGCAACTTCCTGCTCTGGCAGTCGGCCTACGCCGAGTTCGTCTTCCTCGACACGCTGTGGCCCGACTTCGACCGACGGCACCTGTGGGCGGCGTGCGAGGAGTACGCCTCACGGCAGCGTCGGTTCGGGAGCGCCTGAGCGCACGCCGCGTCCACGCGGTCCGGGCCAGCATGGGTAACCGGCAGTTCACCTTCGAGCCGCCGCACGGCGCCCCCTGACAGTGCGGCGCCCGCGTCCCCGGAACAGGACGCGGGCGCCGGCTCTCCGGGCAGCCGTCAGGCCGTGGCGGGCTGCGGCGCCTCCGGCATCAGGCCGACCTGCTGCAGGTAGTCGGCCATGTTCCAGTAGAGGTGCTCCTCCGAGACCTTGCCGTCGCGGACCCGGCCGATGGACAGGCCCTGGATCCGGAAGGAGCGGCCGGTGTTCGGCAGGCCGTGCGTCCGGTCCTCCCGGTCGTTCGTGCCGGTCATCACCCACTCCGCGGCCCACATGTCGCCCGTGGCGAAGAGAAGGTCTCCCGCTTCCAGGCGGAAGTCGCTGGAGAAGCTCTCCGTCATGTCGACGAGCATGTCGCGCATCGCATCCGTGCCCTCGAAGCGTTCACCGAGCCCCTTGTCGTCGAAGACGACGTCGTCGGTCACGCACGCCACCACCTGCGCCGGGTCGTGGCTGTTCCACGCCTCGAGGTAGGCAGTCAACCAGCTGGGGATCCCGGAGCCTGCCGCGTTCTCCGCCATCATTCCCACTCCTCGGTGAGCTGTGGCTCGTCCCCCTGACGCCCCCGTGGGACCGGCGGAAACTACTCCCGGCCAGCAGCCGCGGGAAGGGTCCCGCGGCCCGCGACCGCGGATGACATCGCTCAGCGGCTCGAGGCCCTGGCTGCGCACCAGCTGGCGCACGCCTCGAACGACGGACGGCCCCGCCCCCCGATCGTCGCGGGGCGGAACCGCCGTCCTCAGACCCGGAAGTCGCTGTTGTCCGGGTCGTTCCACCACTTCCACAGCGTGGCCAGGCCCTCCTGGCCGCCCTGGGTGATGATGATCGCCTCGGCGTTGGCGTCGTCCTGTGTCCACACCACCAGCGCGTCCTGCGAGTCCGGATCGATGTGGCAGGCGACCCGCCCGGCGCGCTGGTCGTCGTCGCCGCTGTAGAACCGATACCCCTGGGCGTCGGGGCAGTCGGTGTCGTCGAGCTGGGCGAGCCCCTCGGCCCGCACGTCCCGGAGGAACACGCTGTCGAGGGTGTCGCTGTCCGGGTACAGGTAGAACACCGAGGCGGTCGGGCCGGGCTGGGTCGCGGCGCCGCCGCAGTCGACCGAGGCGAGGTCGCCGTCGCCGGCCGGCTCGTTGGTGCGGCAGCTCTCCGGGTCGAAGCCGCCCGGGACCCGCGCGATCAGCGTCTCCTCGTCCGTCGGCGCCGCTGTCGACGGTGCGGTCGTCGGCGGGGAGGTCACTGGCGGGTTGTCGCCGCCGGCGCCGTCCCCACCCGTGAGGACGACAACGAGCACGACGATGCCGACCACCACGAGCGCGCCGATACCGAGCAGCACCTGGAGCAGCCGCTTGCGGCCCCCGGAGGCCGACGGGCCATCGGGCCCGCCCACTGTCGGCCCGAGCGGGGGACCGGCCTGCCCGGGCGGCGGGTAGGCGGACGCGCCCTGCCCGTTCCCCGGCCGGCCCGGGTTGGAGTCGGCGTTCACGCCCGCGTCTGCTCCTCCCGCGCCGGGCCGGACGCCGGCGGCGCGAGGCGGCAGTCGACGCAGGTGCCGAAGATCTCCAGCGTGTGGCTGACGTCGGCGAAGCCGTGCTCGTCGGCGACCGTGTCGGCCCAGCGCTCGAAGGCGGGCGGCCCGGCCACCTCCACCGTCCGCCCGCACTCGCGGCAGACCAGGTGGTGGTGGTGCTGGGGGCTGCAGCGGCGGTAGAGCGCCTCACCGGAGTCGGTCCGGATGGAGTCGAGCTCGCCGTCGTCGGCCAGTGACTGCACCGCGCGGTAGACCGTCGACAGGCCGACCGGGTCGCCGGTCGAGCGCAGCCGGGCGTGCACCTCCTGGGCGCTGTGGAAGCCCTCCAGGTCCTGGAAGACCGCCCGGACCGCAGCGCGCTGTCGGGTGGTGCGAGCCATGCGGCCATGGTGCCATTCGGTTCGGTGACCAGCGGACCTACGAGAGGACGACGACCGTGTTCGCGGTGACGCGCCTGCGAGTGCCCGAGAGCGGGGGAGGCGAGCTCGCCGCGGCGGCGTCGGCGCTGCTGGCCGCGCTGGCCGCGCGGCCGGGCTTCGTCGGCGGGGAGGTCGGCCGCTCGACCGAGGACGGCGAGCTGTGGGCGCTGCTCACCCGCTGGGACGGCGTCGGCTCCTACCGCCGCGCCCTCTCCGCCGCCGAGGTGAAGATCGCCGGGGCGCCGGTGTGGGTGCACGCGGTCGACGAGCCGGGCGTCTACGTGGCCGCCGAGGACCCGGCGTGACACGGCCACCCGAGCACCCCGACGAGCCCGAGCCCACCCGCGAGCGGCGCCTCCCGGTGCCGCCGCCGGGCGAGCCCCTCACCGACCAGCCCACCGAGCAGCTCAGGCCGCCGGAGGCGCCCGATCCGACCACCCCGCTGGATCCCGCCGAGCCGCTGCCGGTGGTGGCGCCGCGCCGGCGCAGCCGCACGCCGTACGTCATCGCCGTGCTGGTGCTGCTGGTCGTCGCCGTCGGTGTGGTCGCCGTCGTGCTCTGGGGCTAGCCAGCCGTCCGCCGGGCCGCCGGAGGGCGCCAACTACCGTGGACGGGTCAACCCGCCGACCGCCAGCCGGATGGAGCCCCCGTGGCAGCGCCCGCGAACGCCAGCACGTCCCAGCACGACCCCGCCCGCCTCGACAAGGTGGTCAACCTCTGCAAGCGACGGGGCTTCGTCTTCCCGTCCGGTGAGATCTACGGCGGCACCCGCTCCGCCTGGGACTACGGGCCCCTGGGCGTCGAGCTCAAGGAGAACATCAAGCGGCAGTGGTGGCGCACCGTCGTCCAGAGCCGGGACGACATCGTCGGCCTGGACTCCTCGGTGATCCTGCCGCGGCAGGTGTGGGTGGCCTCCGGCCACGTCGGCGTCTTCTCCGACCCGCTGACCGAGTGCCAGAGCTGCCACCACCGGTTCCGGGCAGACCACCTCGAGGAGGACTTCGAGGCGAAGAAGGGCCGGCCGCCGGCCGCCGGGCTGGTCGACATCAGCTGCCCGAACTGCGGCACGAAGGGCGCGTGGACCGAGCCGCGCGACTTCAACATGATGCTGAAGACCTACCTCGGCCCGGTCGAGGACGAGTCGGGGCTGCACTACCTGCGGCCGGAGACCGCGCAGGGGATCTTCGTCAACTTCGCCAACGTCAGCGGCGCCGCGCGCAAGAAGCCGCCGTTCGGCATCGGCCAGATCGGCAAGTCCTTCCGCAACGAGATCACCCCGGGCAACTTCATCTTCCGGACCCGCGAGTTCGAGCAGATGGAGATGGAGTTCTTCGTCGAGCCCGGCACCGACGAGGAGTGGCACCAGTACTGGATCGACGAGCGCACCCGCTGGTACACCGACCTCGGCATCGCCCGGGACAACCTGCGCCACTACGAGCACCCGAAGGAGAAGCTGTCGCACTACTCGACGCGCACCGTCGACATCGAGTACCGCTTCGGCTTCCAGGGCTCGGAGTGGGGTGAGCTCGAGGGCATCGCCAATCGCACCGACTTCGACCTCAAGACGCACTCCGAGCACTCCGGCGTCGACCTGATCTACTTCGACCAGGCCAGCAACACCCGCTGGACGCCGTACGTGATCGAGCCGGCGGCCGGGCTCACCCGCTCGCTGATGGCCTTCCTGATCGAGGCCTACTCCGAGGACGAGGCGCCCAACACCAAGGGCGGTGTCGACGTCCGCACGGTGCTGCGGCTGGACCCGCGGCTGGCGCCGGTCAAGGCCGCCGTCCTGCCGCTGTCGCGCAACGCCGACCTGTCACCGAAGGCCCGCGACCTCGCGGCGACGCTGCGGCAGAGCTGGAACGTCGACTTCGACGACGCCGGCGCGATCGGCCGCCGGTACCGCCGGCAGGACGAGATCGGCACGCCGTTCTGCCTCACCGTCGATTTCGACACCCTCGAGGACGACGCGGTGACCGTGCGGGAGCGGGACTCGATGGCCCAGGAGCGCATCGGCCTGGACCGCGTGGAGGCCTACCTCAAGGAACGCCTCCCCGTCTGCTGACGGTGCGCTTTGTCGCGATGAACCACGCGTGCTTCATCGCGACAAAGCGCACCGACGGCGCCGCCTACCCTGGGTTGCATGACCAGCACGCTCGAGCCGGCGACGGCGATCGCGCCGCTGTGGCTGGGCGAGCTCACCGTCGACCCGGCCGTCGTCCTCGCCCCGATGGCCGGCATCACCAACCCCGCGTTCCGCACGCTGTGCCGCGAGTTCGGGGCCGGCCTCTACGTCTGCGAGATGATCACCACGCGGGCGCTGGTCGAGCGCAACGAGAAGACGCTGCAGATGGTCCGCGCGACGCCGGACGAGAAGGACGCGTTCTCCGTCCAGCTCTACGGCGTCGACCCGGCGACGGTCGGCCGCGCGGTGGAGATGCTGGTCGACGAGGGCGTCGCCGGCACCCGCCCCGCGCACATCGACCTCAACTTCGGCTGCCCGGTGCCCAAGGTGACCCGCAAGGGCGGCGGCTCGGCGCTGCCGTGGCGCCGGGTGCTGTTCGGCAACATCGTCCGGGCCGCGGTGCGGGCAGCCGGCGACGTCCCGGTCACGGTGAAGACGCGGATCGGCATCGACGACGAGCACCACACGTACCTGGAGGCCGGCCGGATCGCCGAGGACGCCGGCGCCGCCGCGATCACGCTGCACGGCCGCACCGCCGACCAGCTCTACAGCGGCACCGCCGACTGGTCGCCCATCGCCCGCCTGGTCGAGGCGGTCGGCATCCCGGTGCTCGGCAACGGCGACATCTGGGAGGCGGACGACGCGCTGCGCATGATCGCCGAGACGGGGTGCGCCGGCGTGGTGATCGGCCGCGGCTGCCTCGGCCGCCCGTGGCTGTTCGGCGACCTGGCCGCCGCCTTCGCCGGTGAGCCGTCCCGCCGCCTGCCCACCCTCCGGGAAGTGGCCGCGGTCATGTACCGGCACGCCGAGCTGCTCAGCGAGGAGCAGGGGGAGCGGCACGGCTGCACCGACTTCCGCAAGCACGTCGCCTGGTACCTCAAGGGCTTCTCGGTCGGCTCCGACGTCCGCCGGGCGCTGGCGATGGTGAGCGGCCTCGACGAGCTGGCCGGGCTGCTCGACCGGATCCCCGACCAGCCCTACCCGGTGGAGGTCCTCGGCGCCCCGCGCGGGCGGACCAGCCCGCCGCGGCCGGTCGCCCTGCCCGAGGGATGGCTCGCCGACCGCGACGACCCGCGCCCGCCGGCCGGCGCCGAGCTGGGGGTCAGCGGCGGATGACCGACGCGAAGATGACGGTCGAGGGAGCATCGCAGCGAGGAACGAGCGAGGAGCGGATCGAGACCGGAGTCGAGCCATGAGCACCGGGCCTTATCTCTACGACGAGGGCCCGGAGGACCTGCACACCGGCACCGGCCGCAGCCGGCGCGGCCTGCTGGTCGCGATCTTCGGCGGCACGGTGCTGGTCGCGGTGGCCGCCGCCGTCGCCCTGCTGGTGGTCCGCGGATCGGCGGGGGAGCAGGCCACCGAGGCGGCCGGCGTCTTCCTCGCCGCCCTCCAGCAGGACGACGTCGAGACCGCCTACGGCCTGCTGTGCGCCGACGAGCGGGCCCGCCTGCAGCCGGCGGACGTCGCCGCCGAGTACCTGCGCCCGGGCACGCCCCGGATCGGGGACACCACGGAGGACGGCGACGCGCAGCAGGTGGAGGTCCGCTGGACCGACGGCGACGCCGTGAGCAGCACCGTCCTCACCCTCGTGAACGAGGGCGGCGCGCGCGTCTGCGGCACTGCGGCGGCCGGCTGAGCCCTCGCCGCGAGATCCCTTCTGAGCAGCGGGTGCGCCTGCCACGCGCCGGCGGGCCGCCGGCGCCCGGTGACCCGTGTCACCCGCCCCAGGGCTCGCGGTGCCGCCCGCCGTCCGCCACGATCACCACCAACATTCTCGAACGGACGTCCCAGACGTCTGCTGTTCTCGCCCGTCCTGCACCACGATGGACGGACATCGGGCGGGGGCTGGCGAGCGCGGAGGTGCACGGTGGGTGGAAGCGGGCAGTCGTCGACCGCGAAGTGGGTCTACGACTTCAGCGAGGGCAACAAGGACCAGAAGGACCTCCTCGGCGGCAAGGGCGCGAACCTCGCCGAGATGACCAACCTGGGCCTGCCCGTCCCACCCGGCTTCACGATCACCACCGACGCGTGCCGGTACTACCTGGAGCACGGCGACACCCCGCCCGACCTCGCCGACCAGGTCACCGACCACCTGACCGCGCTCGAGAAGGCGATGGGCAAGACCCTCGGCGACCCGGCCGACCCGCTGCTGGTGTCGGTGCGCTCCGGCGCCGCCGCCTCCATGCCCGGGATGATGGAGACCGTCCTCAACGTCGGCCTCAACGACGAGTCGGTGCAGGGGCTGGCCGCGCAGTCCGGCAGCGAGCGCTTCGCCTGGGACTCCTACCGCCGGCTGATCCAGATGTTCGGCAAGACCGTCCTCGGCATCGAGGGCGAGCTGTTCGACGAGGCCCTCGACGCCGTCAAGCGCGAGCAGGGCACCGAGCTGGACCTCGACCTCGACACCGAGCACCTCCGGGACGTCGTCGGCCGGTACAAGGCGATCGTCCGGGAGCACGCCGGCCGCGACTTCCCGCAGGACCCGCGCGAGCAGATGGACCTCGCGATCAACGCCGTCTTCGACTCGTGGAACGCCGATCGGGCGATCCTCTACCGGCGCCGCGAGCGCATCCCCGGCGACGCCGGCACCGCGGTCAACGTCGTCGCGATGGTGTTCGGCAACCTCGGCATGGACTCCGGCACCGGTGTCGCGTTCACCCGTGACCCGGGCAGCGGCGAGCAGGGCGTCTACGGCGACTACCTGCAGAACGCCCAGGGTGAGGACGTCGTCGCCGGCATCCGCAACACCGTGCCGCTCACCGAGCTGGAGACGATCGACAAGGGCGCCTACGACGAGCTCATGTCGATCATGGCCCGGCTCGAGGGCCACTACCGCGACCTGTGCGACATCGAGTTCACCGTCGAGCGCAACAAGCTCTGGATGCTGCAGACCCGCGTGGGCAAGCGCACCGCCGGCGCGGCCTTCCGCATCGCCACCCAACTGGTCGACGAGGGCCTCATCGACATGGACGAGGCGGTCCGGCGGGTCACCGGCGACCAGCTCGCGCAGCTGATGTTCCCGCGGTTCGTCTCCGGCGGGGACGCCCAGCAGCTCACCCAGGGCATGAACGCCTCACCCGGCGCCGCCGTCGGCAAGGCGGTGTTCGACTCCGAGACCGCCGTCCGCTGGGCGCAGTCGGGGGAGAAGGTCGTCCTGGTCCGCCGGGAGACCAACCCCGACGACCTCTCCGGGATGATCGCCGCCCAGGGCGTGCTCACCAGCCGCGGCGGCAAGACCTCGCACGCCGCCGTGGTCGCCCGCGGCATGGGCAAGACCTGCGTCTGCGGCGCCGAGGAGCTGCAGGTCGACACCAAGGCGCGCAAGTTCACCGCGCCCGACGGCACGGTCGTGAACGAGGGCGACGTCCTCTCCATCGACGGCTCCACCGGCCGCGTCTGGCTGGGTGAGGTGCCGGTCGAGCCGTCGTCCGTCGTCCGCTACTTCGAGGGCGAGCTGGACCCCGACGCCGCGGACGCCGACGACCTGGTGAAGGCCGTGCACCGGATCCTCACCCACGCCGACGAGGTGCGCCGGCTGGGCGTGCGCACCAACGCCGACACCCCGGAGGACTCCGCCCGGGCCCGGCGCTTCGGCGCGCAGGGCATCGGCCTGTGCCGGACCGAGCACATGTTCCTGGGCGACCGGCGGCAGCTGGTGGAGAAGCTGATCCTCGCCGAGGGCGACGAGGAGCGGCAGGCCGCGCTCGACGCGCTGGAGCCGCTGCAGAAGCAGGACTTCACCGAGATCTTCGAGGCCATGGACGGGCTGCCGGTGACCGTGCGGCTGCTCGACCCGCCGCTGCACGAGTTCCTCCCCGACCTCACCGAGCTGTCGGTGCGGGTGGCCGTGGCCGAGGCGCAGGGCCACCCGGACGAGGGGAACCTGCGCCTGCTGGCCGCCGTCCGCCGGCTGCACGAGCAGAACCCGATGCTGGGGCTGCGCGGTGTGCGGCTGGGCCTGGTCGTGCCGGGCCTGTTCAACATGCAGGTGCGGGCGATCGTCGAGGCCACCTGCGAGCGGATGAAAGCCGGCGGCGACCCGCGGCCGGAGATCATGATCCCGCTGGTGGGCGCGGTGCAGGAGCTCGAGGCGATCCGCGAGGAGGCCGAGCGGGTCATCACCGAGGTGTGCAAGGAGCACGGCGTCGACATGAAGGTCCCGATCGGCACGATGGTCGAGGTCCCGCGCGCGGCTCTGACGGCGGAGGAGATCGCGCAGTCGGCGGAGTTCTTCTCGTTCGGCACCAACGACCTGACCCAGATGACGTGGGGGTTCTCGCGGGACGACGTCGAGGCGGCGTTCTTCCACGCCTACCTGGACAAGGGGATCTTCGGCGTCTCGCCGTTCGAGTCGCTGGACCGCGACGGCGTCGGCCGGCTGGTCTCGTTCGCCGTCGAGCGGGGCCGCCGCGGGCGCCCCGAGCTCAAGCTGGGCGTCTGCGGCGAGCACGGCGGCGACCCGGACTCCGTGCACTTCTTCCACGAGGTCGGCCTCGACTACGTCTCCTGCTCGCCGTTCCGGGTGCCGGTGGCGCGGCTGGAGGCCGGCCGGGCGGCGCTGGGCGCGGAGCACGTCGGCTCGTGACCAGCACGGGGTGCGGGACGACCACCTCGCCCCGCACCCCGCCCCCCGATCAGCCGCGGGCCGCCGCCAAGGGCCCGGTCGGGACCGGCGCGGCCACGGCGCTGCGGCCGAGCAGGGCGAGCCCGACGTACACCGCCGTCTCCGCGTACGCGGGGTGACCCCAGCCCGGGGCGAGGGCCTCCACCAGGAAGGTCAGGCCGATCACCGGCAGCGTGGCCACCAGCACGGTGGCCGGTCCCCGCGTCTCCGGGCGGCGCAGCAGTGTGGCGCCCAGGACGACCGCGAGCACGAACATCAGGAGGAAGCTCACCCCGGCGACCGCGCCGAGAACCGATGCAGCGGTGGCGGTCGACACCGCGCCCCCCACGGCCAGGACGACCAGATCGGCGGCGAGCACGCGGCGGATCCAGCGGCGTGCGGCGCTGCCGGCATCGATGGAGTCGGCAGCCCGGACGAGAACCGCGGCCAGCACCACGAAGGTCACCGACAGGAGGATCGCGGCCCCGGCGTAGCCCCACGCCGTCCCGTGGTCGGCGTCCCAGGGCGGGACGACGTCGGTCGTGGCCCGCAGCACCGCGTCGGCGACCGAGAAGACCGACGCCGCCACCGCGACGCCCAGCGCCGCTCGAGTCAACTGGTTCATGGATCGCTCCTTCGTCGGGCGCACCGGCTGTCGATGCGCGGCACCACGGACGCTAGGAACGCCGGCCCGGGCGGTCGTCCACCCGCGGGACCGTGCCCGAGCCGACCTGCGGACGACCCGGGTACGACGTTCGGACGACGTCCCGGGCCGCCGGGAATGGCTACGGTCCTCGTGTGTCGCGCTCCCGCGTGCTCACCGCCGCAGCCGCCGTCCCGGCGGTCGGCGCAGCGGCGCTCGCGGTCCTGCTGAGCGAGGACGCCGGCTGGCCGGAGCTGCTGTTCCTCAGCGTGCTGGCGCTGACCCTGCTGGCCGCCGTCCGGCTGGCGGGACGGGCGGGACGGCGGGCGGTCGGCGAGCGCGCGCGGGCCACCCGGCTCGCGGGGACGCCGGTCGACGCCGTCGCGGCGGCCGCGGTGGCCGGGGAGCGGTCCCGCCTGGCGGCCGACATCCACGAAGTGGTCCGGACGGCGGCCGGCCGGATGGGCGACGCCGCCGAGACCGCGGCCCGCCGGTGGGACGACGACCCGACACCGGCGCTGCTCGCGGTGCAGGAGGAGGGCGAGCGCGCGGGTGTCGAGCTGCGGCGGCTGCTCGGCCTGCTGCGGGAGGCCGACGCCGCCTCCGCCGCCGAGCAGCTCCCGCCCGCGCCCGGCCCGCGGATCGCCCGCGGGGACGTCGTGCCCGCCGCCGCCGTCACGGCGCTGGCGATCGCGGAGCAGTTCGCCTACGGCGCCGAGGTGCGGCCGGGCGTCGGTGACGACCCGCTGTCGGTGACGCTGGCAGCTGCAGCGGCAGCGACGGTCGTGCTGCGCCGACCCGCGCCCGCGGCCGGCGCGGCCGCGTGCGGGCTGGTCTTCGCGGTCAGCGCCCTCACCCGGCCGATCGCCAGCGGCTTCTGGATCATCGCGACCCTCGGGGTGCTGGCGTGGGCGACCGCGGCGGCCGCGCGTCCCCTTCCCGGTGCGACCGGGCTGGTGCTGCTCTGGGCGGGTGCCGCGGCCGGTATCGGCATCCAGGACCCGGACAACCTGCCGTTCACGCTCGTGCTGCTCGGGGTCGCCACCGCGGGCGGGGCCGTCGTCCGGGCCAGTGACGCGTGGGGCCGGTCGGCGCGGGCCCGTGCCGACCGGCGGGCCGCCGAGCTCGACGCGGCGGCGCAGGCCGCGGTGCGCCAGGAACGGCTGGCCGTCGCACGCGAGCTGCACGACGTCGTGTCGCACGCGATCGGGGTGATGGTGATGCAGGCGGGCGCGGCGCTCGCGACCCGGTACACCGATCCGGCACGGGCACAGCGGGCCCTGGACGTGGTGCGGCGCACGGCGGACGAAACCTCGCGGGAGCTGGCGCGGCTCCTGGCGGTGATCGACACCGGCGCCCTCGGCGCCCCCGTGTCCACGGGCGGCGAGGAGGACGCGCTGACCGCGCTCGTCGACCGCATGCGCGGCGGGGGGCTGGCGGTCCGGCTCGTCGTGGAGGGGACGCCGGCGGGCGAGGCGGCCCCGGTCGTCTACCGGATCGTCCAGGAGTCCCTGACCAACGTCGTCCGGCACGCGCCCGGCGCCGCCGTCACCGTGCTGGTCCGGGCGCAGGGGGCGGGGGTCACCGTGGAGGTCGCCGACGACGGGCCCGGCCCGGCGCGGGAGTCGCGCCGCGGCTACGGCCTGGTCGGCCTCGCCGAGCGGGTGCACCGGCTCGGCGGCGAGTTCGACGCCGGCCCCCGGCCCGACGGGACGGGCTTCCGCGTGCGGGCCTGGCTTCCGGCTCTGGCGGCGAGCGGCGCATGAGCGACCGGATCCGGGTGCTGATCGCCGACGACCACGACCTGCTGCGGGACGGCGTGGCGGCGATCCTCGGCGCGGACCCGGCGATCGAGGTGGTGGGGGAGGCCTCCAGTGGCCCGTCGGCGGTCGCCGCGGCGCGCGCCCTGGCGCCGGACGTCGTCCTGATGGACGTCGAGATGCCCGGCGGCGACGGCCTGCGGGCCACCCGGGAGGTGCTCGACTCCTGCCCGGGGACGCGCGTCCTCGTCCTGACCATGTTCGACCTGGACGAGTACGTGCTCGAGGCCCTGCGTGCGGGCGCCTCCGGCTTCCTGCTCAAGACCACGCCGTCGGGCCGGCTGGCCGAGGCGGTGCGCGCGTGCGCGGCGGGGGAGACGCTGCTGGCGCCCAGCGTCACCCGCCGGCTCGTCGAGAGCTTCGTCCGCCGTCCGCCGCCGTCCCGGGCCGGGACGGTGCCGGCGGAGCTGACGGGCCTGACCGAACGCGAGCTGGACGTCCTGCGCGCGATGGCCCGGGGGCTGTCCAACGCCGAGATCGGCGCCGAGCTGTACCTGGCGGAGACGACCGTGAAGACGCACGTCACCCGCATCCTGGCCAAGCTGGGCCTGCGGGACCGGGTGCAGGCGGTGATCCTCGCCTACGAGACCGGGCTCGTCGGCTCGGGGTCCTGACGGCACACCGTCCCCAGGCGCCTCACGGCGTCGGTGTCGCGTGGTACCCATGACGCGTGGGGGTGCGGCTCGGCAGTCTGGTGGGCAGGGTGGTCGCGGCCGTCGTGCTGGCCCTCGTGCTGTTCGTGACCTCCACCGCCCTGGCCATCTGGTACACCGCCCGCCAGGACTCGCGCCCGCAGTCCGACGCGATCGTCGTCCTGGGCTCGGCGCAGTACAACGGCGTGCCCTCGTCGATCTTCGAGGCCCGGCTGGAGCACGCGCTGGCGCTCTACGAGGACGGCGTCGCGCCGGTGGTGGTGACCGTCGGCGGCAAGAAGGCCGGTGACCAGTTCACCGAGGCCGAGGCCGGGCGCGACTACCTGGCGAACGCCGGCATCCCGGTCGACTCGCTGCTGGCCGTGCCGGAGGGCGTCGACACGCTGGAGAGCATGCGGGTCGTGGGGACGGCGTTCGCCGACCGCGGGTGGACCTCCGCGGTGCTGGTCACCGATCCGTGGCACGCCATGCGCGCCGAGCGGATGGCGGAGGACTTGGGCATCGAGGCGGAGAGCTCGCCGACCCGGCAGGGGCCGGCGGTGCAGACCCGCGCGACCCAGTTCCGCTACATCCTGCGCGAGACGGCGGCTTACCTCCTCTACCGCGCGACCGGCGAGAGCGTCGCCGGCGCGCCCGGGATCGGCTGAGGAGGCACCGGTGCTCGAACTGGGCAAGGCCGGCTCGGCCGGTGCGGAGAAGGGCACGGTGCCGGTGCTCCGCGACGGTGCCGTGGTGGCGACGCTGCGCGCGTCGAACTGGAAGGAGGCCGCCACGGCGGTCATCGGCGATCAGGAGTGGGTCTACGCCAAGCGGAAGGGAGAGCTCACCGCGCGCCGCGCGGCGGATCCGGACGGGACGGTGCGCCTGACGGCCCGGCAGACGTCGTCCTGGAAGGGCGCCTGGTCGCTGGACCTCGAGGGGACGCCGGTGGAGCTGCGGTCGGCGTCGCTCTGGAAGGGCACCCACAGCTACCTCTCCGGTGGCCGGCAGGTCGCCGAGAGCGGGTCGACCGGCCGCTGGTCGCCGCGGCCGACGCTCTCTGCCGAGGGGCTGACGATCGAGCAGCAGGTGTTCCTGCTGTGGGCCGAACTGGTGATCAACCGGCGCAACACCGCGGTCGCGGCGGGGGCCGGCGCGGCCGTGGCGGGAGGAAGCAGCTGATGGCCGGGCGGGGACGCATCCGGGCCGCAGACATCGCGCTGGTGCGCGAGCGCAGCCGGATCGACGAGATCGTGGGCGAGCACCTGCAGCTCAAGCGCGCCGGCGGCGGCAGCCTGAAGGGGCTCTGCCCCTTCCACGACGAGAAGTCGCCGTCGTTCCACGTCACGCCCTCGCGCGGGCTCTACCACTGCTTCGGCTGCGGGGAAGGCGGAGACGTCATCGCCTTCATCCAGAAGGTCGATCACCTCTCTTTCTCCGAGGCGGTCGAGCACTTGGCCGGCAAGGCAGGTGTGCAGCTCCACTACGAGGACGACGGGGGGCGGCCCACCGGCGCGCCCGACCGGGCTCAGGCCGGCCAGCGGGCCCGGCTGGTCGCCGCGAACACCGCGGCCGCCGAGTTCTACGCCGAGCAGCTGAAGAGCCCCGAGGCCGCGCCGGCCCGGCAGTTCCTCGCCGACCGCGGCTTCGACCGGCAGGTCGCGCTCGACTTCGGCTGCGGCTTCGCCCCGGGCGGCTGGGACGCCCTCACCCGGCACCTGCGCGGCAAGGGCTTCAGCCAGCAGGAGCTGGTCACCGCGGGGCTGGCGAAGGAGTCCAGCCGCGGGTCGCTCATCGACCGGTTCCACCGCCGGCTGATCTGGCCGATCCGCGACATCACCGGCGACGTCATCGGCTTCGGCGCGCGCAAGCTCATGGACGACGACCAGGGCCCGAAGTACCTCAACACCCCCGAGACGCCGCTGTACAAGAAGAGCTCGGTGCTCTACGGCATCGAGCGGGCCAAGCGGGACATCGCTCGGCGGCACCAGGCGGTGGTGGTCGAGGGCTACACCGACGTCATGGCCTGCCACCTGGCCGGGGTGACGACGGCGGTCGCCTCCTGCGGCACCGCGTTCGGCCCCGAGCACATCAGCGTGCTGCGCCGGCTGCTCATGGACCAGGACGAGTTCCGCGGCGAGGTCGTCTACACCTTCGACGGCGACGCGGCCGGCCAGGCGGCGGCGATGAAGACGTTCAAGGAGGACCAGCGCTTCGTCGCGCAGACCTTCGTCGCGGTCGAGCCCGACGGACGGGATCCCTGCGAGCTGCGGCAGGCCCACGGCGACGCCGCCGTCCGTGACCTGGTCGCCCGGCGGTCGCCGCTGATCGAGTTCGTCCTCAAGACCACGCTCGGCGAGTACGACCTCGACACCGTCGAGGGCCGTGTCGCCGCGCTGGAGCGCACCGCGCCGCTGCTCGCCCAGATCAAGGACCACGCGCTGCGTCCGGCCTACGCCCGGCGGCTGGCCGGGCTGATCGGCAACACCGACGAGGCCGAGGTGCTCGACCGGGTGCGCCGGATCGCCGGCGGCGACGTGCCGACGCCGTCCCGCGGCCGGGCGCGGCTGCCGAGGCGCAGCCCGGACGACGTCGCGGTCGGGGTGGAGCGCGAGGCGGTGAAGGCTGCGCTGCAGGTGCCGGAGATCGCCGGGCCGTCGTTCGACGCGATCGAGCCTGCCTCGTACACCGATCCGGACTACGCCGCGGTGGCCTCGGCGGTGGCCGCCGCCGGGGGAGCGGCGAGTGCGCGGGTGACCGGCCCGGAGTGGCTGGAGGAGGTGGCGCGGCACTGCGACCGGGAGACCGCGCGGGCGCAGCTGACCGCGCTGGCCGTCGAGCCGATGCGCTCGGTCGGGGGCGAGTCCGACACCGTGTACGTCAACGCGATCCTCGCCCGGCTGCAGGAGATGGCCACCGTCCGCCAGGTGGCCGCGCTCAAGGGCCGGCTGCAGCGGATGAACCCGGTCGAGGAGGCCGACGCCTACAACAAGGCGTTCATGAAGCTGCTGGCGCTGGAGCAGCAGGCGCGGTCGCTGCGCGAGCGGGCCATGGGCGGGCTGACCCCGTGAGCCTGCTCGACCGCGTCCGGCGCCGCTGGACGCGGCCACCCGAGCCGGTGCGCGCGGTGGTGCAGGCCTCGCCCGACGCCGACGAGCGGGTCCTGGCCTGGGGCGTGCTGGCGCGCGACGCGGGCTGGCTGGTGGCGACGTCGCGGGGCCTGCGCCGCGTGCCGGCCGATCTCGGCCTGGACCGGGCGGGGGAGGTGGGCCTGCTCCCGTGGCACGAGGTCGGGCACGCGGCGTGGACGGCGGCCGGCACCGGCGGCACGTTCGCCGTCACCCCGCTGACCGAGGTGGAGCCTGGTGTGCAGGCGCGGCTGCCGGTCGAGCGGCACGCGCTCAGCGACGCCGGCGATCTGCCCGCCGTCGTCCGCCGTCGGGTCGACCAGACCGTCGTCGCCAGCCGCCGCGCCCCGCTGCCCGGCGGGGGAGGGGTGATCCTCGTGGCCCGTCGCGTGCCCGGTCAGGCCGTGCGGGAGTGGACCGTCGTGTTCGACGACGACGCCGACCGCAGCGACCCCGAGGCGCGCGAGGTGGCGCGGCAGAAACTCGCCGACGCCGTCGCCGCGGACTCCCCGGAGTAGCTCAGCGCGGGGCGTCGCTGCCCATCTTCGCTTTGACGGACTGCGCGACCGCGTCGGCGCGGGCCTGGGCCATGCCAGCGACGCTCTGCAGCCGCGGGTCATCCTTGGCGTGCTCCCACGCCCGGCGGATCTGCTCGTACCGCTCGCGCCCGGCGCGCGCACCGAGCACGTAGCCGGCGCCGAAACCGGCGAGGAAGGACAGCTTCGCCACGAAGACCTCCGGGGACTGGGAACGTCGGCGATCACGCTACCTGTGGCGACGCGCACTCGCGGCCCAGCGGGGCGGTCCCGGTCGCCTGGCCGGCGTGAGGTAACCTGGGCGGGCGCGCGGGCGACGCCCGCCCGTCCCCCGTAGCTCAATTGGCAGAGCATGCGACTGTTAATCGCAGGGTTATTGGTTCGAGTCCAATCGGGGGAGCAAGCTCCAGCTCAACGCGGTGTGGTCGCCCGCTCAAGGGTCTGGCCCCACGCTTTACCCACAGTTTTCCTGGCCGCCGCCGGCCGGTGGCTGGTGGGCGCGGATCTTTTGGCCGGTTCCTGCGCAAGGTGGGAATCCCGTCGGGAGGCCGGCAGGGCGGCACGCCGCCGCCGCGATGCGCGGTGGCGGCCGCAGCGGGGCCGCCACCGTGGTCATGAACCCGTGACCCCTTTTGCGGGATACGGGGGCGACTTTCAGCGCCGGGGTCGACGGCCGCCTCGGCCGTGACGCGAGAGGGGCTCGGGCGTGTCTGGGTCGGGTTCCGCAGGCCTCGCTCGGGTGGAGTGGCGTTCGCCGAACCCACCCGATGTTGTTCGCTGGCGCGGGCGTGGCCGAGGAAGCGCCTCCGACACCCCGACACCTGTGCAGACCTCCGGCAGCCGGGGGAGGAGTGCCTCGGCCTGCCCATCGCGCGCGCCCGTTCCGGGCCCGGGGTCGGTGCGCCGGCCCCAGGTGGTGCGCGCCGCGCGGCGTGCATGGCTCCCACGGTGTGGGGCGCCCGCCGATCAGGGCTCGCTCGCGACCCGCCCCGCGTCGATGAAGGCGTCGAGGGCCGAGCGCTGGAGCCGGACGTACTTGCCGAGCTTGACGTAGGGGATCCGCCTTTGAGCGATCAGCCGGCGGATGAACCGTTCTCCGGTTCCCAGGTAATCCCCGGCCTGGGCGACGGTCGGCAGCGGATCGTGCCGTTCGTTCAGGGATGCCTGTGCCGTGGCCGTCCTAGACATCAGGAGCCGTCCTGCAAGGGGATGACCGCTCGTCCGCGGACTCCGCGGAGTCGGGGCCGGTGTCGACGACCGGGTTGCACCTTGGCCGCCATAGAGGACGCCGCGGCCGGAGTGGGGCTGCAGGTCTCATGGCCGAGAGTCTGGGGAGGGCGCTTCCGGTTTTCCTGCAGTCTTGGCACCTCGGCTCGGTTGCTTCATTACGACGACTCAGGCGCTTTCGATAGCCCTCTCGCGGTTGCGCCGTCGCCCAGCACGCCGTCCTCCAGTTCTTCTCCAGTCCCTGTTCGTAAGGCACTGCACCGCTTGTCGTGATCCCTGCGGAAGTTCTCCAGTGGACGAACGGTCGCTGAACGACGGCGGAGCGCTCCGGCGCCCAGCTGACGCACATCCTTTGGTTCGCTCCAGTGCCTATCCGACTGCGTGCCCGTGTGTCGTGCTGGCGAGTAGGTCTTGTGAGGCCACGGTGGCCGCTAGGGTGCAGCGCCACGGGCGGGTGTTCACCGAACGGTCATGGGGGGCTGCCGTGGCGCGGCCGCTGCTTCGAGGCGACCGCCTGCACGCTGCCCGCGAGGCCAAAGGGCTTACCAGGGAAGAGCTGGCGACGAGACTGGAACTCTCGAGCCCAGCGCGCATCCGGGTTTGGGAATTAGGGCTCGAACGTCCGCGGCCTCGGTTCGTGCCCCGGCTCGCGGCCGCGCTGGGCGTCGACCCGTTGTATCTGCTCGACGTCGACTCCGATGACCCGCCCTTGTCGGCTCTTCGCCTGGCGGCTGGGCTCGCGACAAACGAGGTGACCGCTCCTGGGGTGCCGGCGGTCAGCTTGTGCAGCGACATCACGGCCGCGGACCGTAGGAACACGACCTCCAGTTCGACCGGCGAACTTCTCCAGTACGACTCGACGGTGGGGTCTCATCCGTGCGCGATAGCCGACGACCCGATGCGGCAGTCGCCTGTCGGCCACTCCAGGCCTTGAGCCCGTCACCTTCACTACCGGCGGCTTGACGGCGACGGTCACGACGTCGCCGGGAGACGGCTGAGGTTTGCGATGCCCAGGTGTGCTGCCCGGCGTCCTGGCACAGCAACGACAGCCGAGCGCGAGCGAAGCGGGCCCACGCGAAGGGGTCGCCCCCAGCAAAGGGGTGCGTAGGGTGTTGATTTGATCTCGCCGCGTAAGGAACATAGGTGATATGCCAGTCCTCGTTCCGTTACGGCCGTCCGGTCGCATCACGATGGAATCTGACAACGGGTCACAGGTCCTGCGCTTGGTCGGGGATATCGACGACGCTGCGATCGCCGCCTACGAGACCCACCACTCCGCTCTGCACGCCCCGGTGATCGATGTGGTCGATCTGGCCGGGGTGACGCACCTCGGCTCCGCCGGGGTCGGCTTCCTTCTCCGGCACACCAAGAACTCCCGCGAGCTTGGGCAGCCTCCCGCTCTGCGTGGACTGGCCCGATCCGCTCGCCGGGTGCTCGACCTCACTGGCGTCTCATCCCTGTTCCAACTCGCGGCCTGAGCGCTGCCCGACAACGGCTGGCACCGCGAACAGGCCTCCCGCAGTGGGTCGTGTCAGGACATCGGCGGCAGTCGCCGCGCACATGATCCACAGGAGAGGCCCTGTTCGGTCTCCGGACTGGGCGGCCGCGACCAGACGGTGGTCGGCAATGGCGGCCGGTGCGCTGCCCAGGAACGTCCTGGTCCGGCGGTGCTAAAGGTGTGTGGCACCTGATCTTGCGCGTTCTCCAGTGAGGCTGGCGTCGACATGGCTCGGTTTTGTTCGGCGTCCAGTCGGGCGAATTGGCCCCGTCCGCGGCTGCGGTCAGCGCCGTTCCGGCTTCGGTTTGCTGGGGGGACCGAGATCACCCCTCGTGTCGGATCGGGTCGGTACCTGCCGGCAGGCAAGGTCACGAGAGAGACAGCGGACGGGCATGAACATCCAGGCCGACACTCGTACGCTGACCGATCACTGGGGCCTCCCCACGCCTCTGGCTCTACCGCCAGGGCCCGCCCCTGAGCGGCAACCCACGATCGTCCGTGGCGGGGGCCCCAGCCCCCATACCGTCTAGGTCGAGGCAAGGGCGCTGGCGCGTCGCTTGGCGATGGGCCTTCGGCCCACCCTTGCCTCGACCCGGCGGCAGCAGGCATTGGCTGGCTACGGGGAGCGGAGGAGAGGTCGCTGCCGCACCCGTGATTCCAATCATCAACGAGTGTCAACGCTTCTCGATGATCCGAGCTTGGACGCACCCCGAAATCGCCCGTGCCGCCAAGCACCTGCTGCTCGGGTGATCACGCTGCCGTCCGGGCCACCGCCGGCCGGGCCGACCTGTGCCTGGTCGTCACGGGACTGGACCTCCGCCCGGCCTGATCCGAACAGGGTCGAAGGTCCCTGTTCCCGGCCCGAGGGCGCGAGGACGGTGGCTCGTGCGGTGGGGCCGTGGGGGCGCCGCCAAGCGTGAGGAGAACCGGCATGTACGCACGCACGACGACCATCCACGCCGACCCGCGGCGCGTGGACGACGGGATCGCGCACATCCGCGAAGTGGCGCCCGCCATCCTCGGGATGCGCGGTTGTGTGAGCTTGTCGCTGCTGGTCGACCGTGCATCGGGCCTCTGCATCGCGACCACGGCCTGGGACGACCATGCGGCGATGCGCGCCACCGCTCAGAGCCTCGCCAGCACGCGCGTCCAGACGCGGGGGATCATGGGCAACGAGACGGAGGAGGTGCAGGAGTGGGAGGTCGCCGTCATGCCCCGCATGTACGAGGCGCCTGAGGGCGCCTGCACCCGTGTGGTGTGGAGCAAGATGGACGTCGACCACGTCGACCGGGTCCTCGACGCCTATCGGTTGACGCTCGTGCCGCAGCTGGAGGACATGCCGGGCTTCTGCAGCGTCAGCCTGCTGATCGACCGCGCCAAGGGGCGGGCGGCGTCCGCGGTCACGTTCGACAGCCGTGAGGCGATGGAGGCGAGCCGGGACGACGCCCAGCGCATGCGTGACACCTTCGTCTCGGCCATGGAGGTGTTGATCACCGACATGGCGGAGTTCGAGCTGGTCCTGGCCCTCCCGCGCGTCCCCGAGATCGAGATCGAGATGGTGGTCTGACCCGCGCCGCCTTGGACCTGAGCGGCGAAGAGTTCCTCGCGGCACTCGACGGTGGAAAGTGCGAAGACGTCGACCCCGATGCCCACCCCGGGCTGCTCGACGTGCTCATGGCGCTACTTTTCGTACGCCGAAGCCTCGTGCTGGGAGCGTCGCCGTATCAAGCGGTCGAAGCGTTCCTGGCTCCTCTCGAACGAGCGGCGGCCTTCCTGGGCACGGGCTGATCGTCGTCTTGCTCGCCGGTCGGGCGACCACGGGCAAACGCCCGGCTGGAGCCTGAACGGCGGGAGACGGCCTCGTACTTGCATGGTGACGCGGCCGGCTGCCGGTTCCTGGCTTCCATGCACTACCGGATCATCCCGACCGACCCCGAGAAGTACGACATCCAGCAGGAGCGCCGGCGGGTCGCCACGTCGGCGTACCTGTATGAGTTCAGGACTCCAGACAACGCGAAGGTTTGGGCGGTGCACTGGTATCCGGCCGGCAAGAGCCACGCCACCTTCCCGCACCTACACCTGTACGCGCGCCGCCCCCGACGGGTGCTTCCCCACGCCCGGCAGACCCCTCGAGTCTCCGATGCACTGGTGCAGCGAGATGGGAGCAGAGCGCAGAACGCCCAGTAGCGCACCGTGCTGGCTGAGTCCGACAGGATTCACCAGCTGTAACGATCTTGGTCCGAGGACCCGTCACCGCCGGCGGGTGGCCGGTGACGCCGGGCCCTCCCGCGGCGAGGCGGGATGCGGGGTGGTCAGCCGGGAGTCCACCCCGCTTCCCCACAAACCAGCTCCCCTCCGACTGCGCAGCGCCGGTGGAAGGGTGGGCCGCAGGCCCATCCCGGAGGGACGGGAAGCGCCCTTCCGGCCGCCGGCGCAGTCGGACAGGCTTCCCCGGGTGTGGGGGCGAGTGCGAGCCCGGCTGATCCTTGACACCGTCTCGGCTGATCTTGGTTACCTCTCCCCGCCTGTTCTCGGCTGTCGATTAGCGGGGGCCGGAGAGCAACTCTGGCCTCGAACGTCGGGCTGGCGGCGGCGTCGCACTGGTCACCCACCCGCGTCGAGCAGGGGCACAGTCACCGTGAGCGGCTCGAACCCCTCCCCGGGCGGATAGACGTCGTTGAACAACCCGGCACCGGTCCCGGTCAGCCGGACCTCCGTGCCGCGCCAGATCTCGATCCCCTCCGGCGAAGGCTGCTGCGCGAGACGAAGCGTGACCAGCGTCAACCGCTCCGCGCCCTCCGTGTCCTCGAGGGGTGCGACGGTGAGCTCGGCAAGCTCGCCGCGGAGGGTCAGCACGGGGAACGCCACGCGGACGAAGAGCATCCCGAAGTGACCACTGAAGCGGACGTCGCCGCGGAAGGCCCAGAACCTGTCCGGGACGCCATCGGGGGAGGACCGCCACCCTGATTGCTCCGGCGGGAAGAGGATCTCGTTCGTCCCGACCGCCACGGCGCCATCGCCCAACCAGCCTCTGCCATCCGGCATCCGCTGGAGGTACTCGAGGAACGATCCCTTGATGCCCCAGCGCAGACCGAATTCGGGTTGCGCCGACGCAGGAGGCGAGGGCTCGGTCACGGGGCACTCCAGGGTGGGGGCGGACGGCGGCGCCTGATTGGGCACGAAGGACAGGCCTCGGAGCAGCGAGCGACCGAAGGTATCGCGCCCAGGCAGCCGCCGGTCCTGCGAGGCGGTCGACTGGACCAAGCTGAGCAAAGGCCGACCTCGATGACGGCGTCGTCGATGGGCAGACCAGCGCCGAGCAGAGCGAGATCGTGCAGCTGCGCCGGGAGAAGCGACGGCTGGATGGAGAACGAGATCCTGCGACGGGCCGCGGCCTACTTCGCGGCCGGCTCCCTGAATGAGAAGCACCATCCTTCCGGGCGGTACTGACAGCCGCCGGGCTCCAGGTATCGATGGGCCGCGTCGCCTCCGCGGGTCACAACGCTGACACGGAGGCCAGGCACGCGCTGCTGCAGAAGATCGTCCTCGACCGCCGGCGCTGGCGCACCCGCGACGAACTCCACGCCGCAGACGTGCCTGGATCGAGCAAACCTACAACCGCCGCCGGCCTCCTATCCACCGTCAACCGAAGCTGCAGCAGGCGCCTTGTCCGCCCACGGCGCCTGGCCGCGCAGCGCCGCGGTGAACAGCAGACCGACCAAGCGAGGACCCCAGGGGCAAGAACACCACAGCCGTGCCGCAGCTCAGCGAGCCGATGACCAGTCCCGCGATCGCAGGACCGACAGACCGGTTGACCTCGGTGTTGACGAGCAGCAGCGCGTCCGGCGCCGGGACGGACGATAGCCTGACTCGACATCCGGCGGGCCCTCGCCGGATCCGACTTGGGCAGCGTGAGCGATGAGCGAAGCACCAGCAGGCGTCGTGGTTGTCGGTGGCTCCATCGGTGCAGTCCGAACGGTCCAGGCGTTGCGGAATGAAGGCTACGGAGGTCGGATCCGTCTGCTGACCGACGAACTCGTCGAGCCCTACGACAGGCCACCCTTGTCGAAGCAATATCTGGCCGGCAGTAGGTCCTTGGACCAGTTCACCCTCCTCACGCAGGAGGCAGCAAGCGACCTCGACGTGGAGATGATGCTCGGGGCCCGAGCGGTTGGCGTCGACCCCGACTGGGACGTGGTGGAACTCGCGGACGGTTCGCGGATCACTTACGAGCATTTGGTCATTGCGACCGGCAGCAGCCCCCGAGCCACCCCGTGGGACACCGTCGAGGGGGTGCTCTCTCTCCGGGATCTTCAGGACGCCGATCAGCTCCGACGCGCGCTCGAGAGCGCAACCAGCATCGCGGTCGTCGGTGCAGGATTCGTCGGCGCCGAGGTAGCCGCCACAGCCCGGGGCCTGGGCGTGGACGTCACGATGATCGACCCGCTCCCGCACCCGATGGCGCGCGTGCTGGGAGGCACGCTCGCCGAGCGATTCATCAAGCTGCACCAGGACCGAGGCGTGCAGCTCCTGTTGAGCACCCGCGTCGAGTCGATCCAGAAGAACACCTCGGGCATTCAGCTGTCCCTGTCTGACTCGACAGTCCTCACCTGCGACGTCGTGGTCGTCGGGATCGGAACCCTGCCCAACACGGAGTGGCTGTCCGGGTCCCGTCTCGACGTGACGAACGGTGTCGCATGCGACGCCCGAGGAAGAGCGACCGACGTCGCTGGGATCTACGCCGTCGGCGATGCTGCGCGCTGGCTCGATCCCCATGACGGCGTTCAACGCCGACACGAGCATTGGAACAACGCTGTCGACCAAGCAGCGATCGTGGCAAAGGTCATCGTGCACGGCGATGCCCCCGAGCACCGGCCCCGCACGTACGTGTGGAGCGATCAGTACGACTGGCACATCCAGGTCCTCGGAGACCCCGCTCACGGCGAGCTGACCGACATCATCGAGAACCAGCCCGTCGTCAGCGACGGCGCGGCCCCCCGTCCGCGCTTCGCCGCCATCTACGGCGCATCAGACGAGTCCATCGTCGGCGCGGTCATCGTCTCCTGGCCCAGAGCCACTGTCGCCCTCCGGCGGTCCCTGGCCTCAGCGACGACCACGACCGACGCCGCAACCTCTGTCCAGGCCCTCACAGCACGCTGAGATCAGGATCCCGCTTCGAGAAGCAGCGGACAGGTGAAGTCGCGCCCTTCGCTACGGTCGCTGATTCCCGGGGATCAACGAGTGTGATCAAGGGGGGACATCCACGGAATTGGGATAGCGGCGGCATGCTGACGGCGCTCGCGTCTTCGGACAGATCGTCGCTCCAGCACGCACGTCCCTCGTCGTGGACGACCAGCGGACGGCCGAAGAGGCCGCCGCGTGCATGGCACCAGGGCTGAGGCGTCGGCTCAGGCAGACGTGGTCCACGCTGCAGCCGGCCGGCTTCCCGTCCAGGTACCACGCCCAGGCCTGGATGTGGCCGGCCCGGCGTCGTCGAGGCGGACCGACGGTGCGGCATCGCGATCTCACGGGCTGACACACCAACTCCCCACCGGGATGTGGTCCCTCAAGCAGTCGCTCCCTGCTCCGTCCCGTCGCTGTGCGCTCCGACGTGCATGCGGGTGATGCGCGCGCCCGCTCGCACGAGGTCCTCCAGATCGGGCGTGACCAGCGCCGCGCGGAGGCCGGCCTCCCGCACGGCACGGTCCGGGAGAGCGACCTGGCCGGCGCACACGTAGACGGGGCGGCCCACGGCGCGGCGCACGACCCCCGACACGACCTTGCCCCGCATGCTCTGGTCGTCCAGGCGTCCCTCGCCCGTCACGACGACGGCGGCGCGACGGCTGGCGTCGTCGAAACCCACCGCGTCCATCACGGCGTCTATGCCCGACGTGAGCTCCGCGTCGAAGAAGGCCCAGAGGCCGCCGGCCAGGCCGCCGGCTGCGCCGGCCCGGGCCAGGCCGCGAGGATCCCGAGGAAAGCCGGCGGCGAGCCGGTGCAGATGCTCGGTGAGCCGCCCGACCGCATGGGGCGCGGCGCCCTTCTGAGGACCGAAGACCGTCGCGGCCTCCTCGAACGGCGTCGTGACGTCGCTGAGCACCACCAGCCGTGCTCCCTGGAGGCCACCGCCGGCGAGGACGGCCTGGACGGCGCCGTGACCGCCGTCCGTCGTCGCGCTCCCGCCGCAGGCGACGTACACCGTGCGGGCCCCCTCGCGAACCGCCCGCGTGAGGAGTTCCCCCGTGCCGTAACTGGTGGCGCGCTCGGCGTCCCGGTCCTCCGGAGCGACGAGTGGCAGCCCGCTCGCCGCAGCGACGTCCACCACCGCCGTCCGGCCGTCGGCCAAGAGGGCCAGACGCGCCGGCACCGGCTCGCCAAGGGGACCGGTGGCCGTGGCCTCGATCCAGGCGCCTCCGACGGCGTCCAGCAGGGCCTGTGCGGTGCCCTCCCCGCCGTCGGCAAGGGGCAGCACGACAGGCTGGCCGCCGGCCTCGTGCACCCCGCGCGCGAGGGCAGCTGCGACCTCCCGCGCTGAAAAGGTGCCCTTGAACGAGTCGGGGCAGAGGAGGACCTCAGGGCCGCGCGTGTCTCCCGCCGCTGCAACTTCGGCTGTCATGTGCGTCGCCCTTCGTGACGGTCCACTGCCCTGGTGCCGCTCCGGCGCTCAGTGCAGCAGATGCACCGCGGTCTCCGGGCGCTTCGCCTCGAGAACGACGGCGCGCAGAGCCCCCACCATCTTGCGGGGGTCGGCCGCACCCCAGACGTCGTGGCCGTTCGTCACGCCGTATCCGCCGGCCCCCACGACCGAGGCGCGGTCACAGCCAGCCGACCGGTTCCTCGAGCAGGGAGCCAAGTTCGCCCCGGTTGATGCCGATGACCTCTGAGAGGTGCTCGTTCATGAGTGTCGAGGCGGCCTCCTCGTCGCCGTCGACGATGGCCTGAGCCACTTTGAGGTGGTCCTCGACCAGCAGCTTGTGGAGCTTGCGGACGTTCCCGACGGTGGAGAAGTGGTGTGCGACCAACTGACCGTATGCGCGGAACGTGATCTGGAAGACCCGGTTGCCGGCCAGCCCGGACACCGCACCGTGGAAACCCTCGTGGCCGGTCACGTAGACGTCGAGGTCGACGTGCTCGTCCGCTTCGACGTCGCCGGACAGATACGGGGCCATCACCTGCTCGCGCAGCGCAGCGTCGGGGTTCATCGCGGCCATCCGGGCGAGCGTCGACTCCGCGAACACCCACGCCTCGAACAGCTCGTCATACGTCGCCCCCGCGAGGTGGAAGAACAGCGCCTCCATCCTGCCCAGATTGGCGGTGTCGACGGTGCCGACCACCGGGCCGCCGCCGGGGCCGCGACGGATGCTGATCATCCCCTGGACCTCCAGGAGTCGCAGCCCCTCGCGCAGGGACTCGCGGCTGACGCCGTACTGCTGGAGCATCTGGGCTTCCGAGGGCAAGCTGTCCCCAGGCTGGAGCCCGGCGGCGGTGATGCTGCGCACGACGTCCCGAGCCACGACCTCCGCGGCCTTGAGCGGCCGGAGAACCGAACCTCCGGCGGCAATGGGGATGCCTTTCCCCGGAGTCGCCGACTCCGGGGTCTGGGCCTCGGCCTGCTTCTTCCTCATCACCCTTGCTCTCACTCTTCTGTCATGGCTCGCTGTGCCGAGGACGCTATTCCATGCACTACGACTGGGGCATGTACATCTTCATCCTGTGGGAAATGTGCGTCGCGACCTCCTGACACGAGATGATGCGGTGAAAGTGAGCTACGTCCGACCGTCGGTCAACCGCGCCAGGGCTTCCATCGCCTCGTCGGAGTCCTTGGTGTTGTGTGTCGCGCCGAACGTCAGTGCCTGGTCCCGTTTGTCGGGGACTGAGCCGTTCCCAGTGGCGGGCTGACGTGGTTGTTGATCATGTGGTTCGGTCGTTCTCGTGGTGGAGCAGGACGAGCGCGGCCGCGACGATCGCGCCGATGCGCCAGGGGCAGAGGCTGACTCGACGCAGACCCTTGATGGCGGTCTTGAGCAGGGAGTTGCCGCGTTCAGCCAGGGCTCGGGTGGCCGCGTGCAAGGCGTTGATGGTGCGCTCGTCGTCGGTCAGCTGGTGGCCGTCGGATTTCTTGACCGGCACGGTGAGGGCGTCCCGCTCGCCTTCGTAGCCGAGGTCGCCGAGGACGGCATGGTCGGTGTCGGTCCACTCGGCCAGCACCGGAAGGGCCTCGGCGTGGGCGCGCAGCGCGGTGGTAGCGGTGACGACCGTCGCCGCGTCAGTTCCGAGTGGTCGACCTCAGGACAACCGCCGCGGCGGCACTCTGGCCCACTTGGCCGCCTACGACGTGCACGCCGCCGAGGTGTTCGGCCGCTGCGCCCCGACCGCCGGACTCGAGCCGTTCGGGCAGCTGGTCGAGCAGGTGATGACCACCGAGCCCTACGCCTCGGCGCAGCGAGTGTTCTATTCGTGGACAACGGCTCCTCGCACAACGACTGCAACGCGCCATGAGGTGAACAGGCGCCAATGGCGGTTGGTCGCCCCGGTCGGGCGGCCGGTGGCGTCCGCGGCCCACGGCTTCGTACGCTTCCTCGACGGCGAGCTGGGGCCCTGCGTCCCCTAGTGCTCCGTCACGGTGCTTCTTGATGGGATCATGGCGCGGGGTCGACCATTTCGTATGCCTGCGCACGTGCGGACGGTCGAGGTACCGGACGCCGATCGGCGGGAGCTGCAGCGGCGGGTTCGGGACAAGGGCGCGCCGGCGCGGGTGGTCGAGCGGGCCCGGATCGTGCTGCTGGCCGCCGACGAGGTGCCCGGTAGGGAGATCGCGGCGATCGTCGGCTGCGCCGAGGGGACGGTGGTGACCTGGCGCGGGCGCTACGCCGAGCACGGCCTGGCCGGGCTGGAGGATCTGCCGCGGCCGGGCAAGCCGGCGCAGTTGCCCGAGTCGCTGCGGGATCGGGTGCTGGAGCTGACGCTGACCGAGCCGCCGGATCAGTTGGGGGCGACGCACTGGTCCTCCCGGCTGCTGGCCAGCGCGCTGGCCGGCGAGGGGACGCCGATCTCGCATGCCACGGTGGCCCGGATCTGGCACCGCTTCGGGGTCCAGCCGTGGCGGGCGCAGACGTTCAAGTTCTCCACCGACCCTCAGTTGGAAGCCAAGATCTGCGACGTCGTCGGGTTGTACCTGCATCCGCCGGCGAAGGCGGTGGTGCTCTGCGTGGACGAGAAGCCGCAGATCCAGGCGCGGGAGCGCACCGCGCCGATCCTGCCGGTGCGGCCCGGACATCCCGAGGTGGCCAGCTTCGATTACGTCCGGCACGGCACCACCACGCGCTGTTCGCCGCACGGGAGGTGGCCACCGGCCGGGTGACCGAGGCCTGCACCCAGCGGCATCGGCACCAGGAGTTTCTGGCCTTCCTGCGCCGGGTGGCGCGCGCCTATCCGCGCCGGCAGTTGCACGTCGTGGTCGACAACCTGTCCACCCACTCGCATCCGGCGGTGCGCGCCTGGCTGCAGCGCCACCCGCGGGTGCGGCTGCACTTCACGCCGACCTCGGGATCCTGGCTGAACCTGGTCGAGGCCTTCTTCTCGATCATCACCCGCCAGGCGCTGCGCCGGGGCAGCTTTCCGACCGTGGCCGATCTGATCGCCGCCATCGAACGGTTCATCCTCGCCTGGAACGACCGCTGCCGGCCCTTCACCTGGACCAAGGATCCCGACACCGTCATTGCCAAGGCCACCGACCCACGCCGCCGCAAGACATCAACGACGTCAGATACGGAGCACTAGCTGACGATGAGAGTGTCTCCTCAATTCTCGCGTTGCGGGAATCTGATATGTGGCCATCGATGGGGAGGAGTGTGAGCAGGCATCGAATGACGAATTCTGGGCCGAACTGCGTCTTCCAGGACGCGTCCTGGAAGAGAGCGGCTCAGGCGCACTATTCTGGAAGCCGATACTAAGGACATCGCTATGGGCACGTACAAGGTCAGCATTCCGGCGCGGGACCGGATCAGCGCGCTGATTCGGGAAGGAGTCCGGCCCACCGGGGTCTTCGCGACGCTCTTCGACCCGGCCGTGACGGACATCCTGGGATCTGTTGGATTTCATTTCGTGATTGTAGATAGCGAACACACTCCCATGGAACCGAAAGATGCCCTTGGTCACGTGCGGGCGGCAACATCGCGTGGCATGCTTTCATTTGCGCGGCTCCCCGACAGCTTGCCGACCACGATTCGGAGGTTCATGGACGTCGGCGTCGACGGAATCATTCTTCCCCATATGGAGACAGCTGAGCAGATGGCCGCAGCCGTCTCTGTATCGCGATTCTCGCCCGAGGGGAGTAGAGGTTCCGGGCCTGGATCCTACATGGCCGGCTACTCTTCCGTGCCGGAGTGGGAGGACATCAAAGCCTGGGCGACCAGGAATACGATGATGATCCCCCAGATCGAGTCCAGGAGGGGGCTCCAGAATGTGGAAGAGATTTGCGCCGTCGATGGCGTCGGAGCCGTCATCTTCGGACCGGGGGACCTTGCTCAGGACCTGGGTCTCTCGCTGATGGAGATGAACTCGCCCACCATCCGCGAGGCATGGGAGCGAACGAAGGCGGCTGCCGCCGCGAATGGTCTGTGGACGATGACTCCATGGGTACACGGTGGAAAGCAGACGCCCAACGCCGGTGCGGACATCGTTTTCCACCACTACGACGTCTACTTCATGAGGGAGTCCGCTCAGTCGGCGTTCGACGCGTGCATGGCCGAGACCCGCGAGAAAGACATGTAAGGGGTCGGTCTCACGCAGCAATTGCCGCTTCGAGGAACCCAGCGGTGAACGCTGCCGATGTGTACTGGGCGGATTTCATGGGCGTCGCAACACCACGATTTTGGGGACGTGTGCATGGGCAGGCCAGCGGGGCAGCAGGAGTGCACGGGCGGGGCAGCGATGGAGTCCCCGGGCGAGGCCGTCGCTACTACGCAATGTCGAGAGGCTGACGCGATGATCCGCGTATGGCGAGACTGCGCGGCGCTGAGCGCTACGAGGCTTCGTCGAGCGTGACGCGGTAGCCCATGGCTCCAAGCTGGTGGATGGCCCGCTGCCTGGCTCTGTCTGGTCAACGTTGGGTGTGGTAGTCGGCTCCGGGATCTTCGTAGAGGGTGCCGGCGACTCCCATGTGCCAGATCGCGACGAGCAGCGCGTTTGGAGGCGACGTTGGCCTTCTGTGGTCCGCGGCGGGTTGCGATCCTTCTGCTTTCGCGTTGAGGTGGGTGCCAGCCGTTCGGGCGATCGACATGGCCGAGCCCCGAGAGCCCTCTGGGGATAGGGGTTGCCCGAACGGGTCCGGTTGAATTCCACCTTGCTTGCGAGCTCGTTGAGCCCCGGGGTCGTGCCGGCCCAGGAGGCGAGGTGCTTTCCGGTCGGGAAACTCATGTCGGTGCCCGTCTCGGCCACAACGACGTCGGCTGTGACGGTGCCGATCCGGGGGGATCGTGCAGATCCAGGTCGCGGAAGCCATGAAAGGCACCATCATTGCCTCGATCCGTTCGGTCAGCTGGTTGATTACTACGGGCGTTCTGATCGATGAGGTCGAGGTGAACCCTGGCAAGGAACGCGTGGTGCTCGTTGACGCGGCCGACCAGCGCTTCCGTGAGCTGCGGGATCTTGACCTGCATCCGGCACTGGCCAGATGAGCCATCGCACACCAGCCGGGCACGCCGAGCAGCTCCGACCACCCGTCCTCGACAAGTCCATCGGTGGCTTCAGATCGCACCGAGACCCGTCGCCCGCAACCGCCTCGGCCCCGAAGCTTCGCGGACTACGGTGCGCCCCGAAGGCGGCGCCGTTCTGCTCAACTGTAGAGCGCCTAATAGACTCCGGAGTCCTCGCGATCGCATGCGTCTCAGGCGACGCCGATCGTCCCGGCACGATGGAGAAGCCATGTCATTTCCTAACCCACAGGACTGGAACCTTGTTGTGGCAAGGCTGAATGAAGTCGGCGAGCCGGACTTCTTCGTCGGCGCAAAGCCCGAGGCGGTACTCGACCTGCCCGGCGTTGTCCAGGGCGCCTGGTACTGGCGAGCAGACAACGGGCACTCGAGAGAGACGCCCGGAGGCGTACCGAAGATCTTCGATATAGCAGGCCCGAACGGATCCACTTTCGGTGTGACGCGTTTCCTCGCGAACTCAGCCGGAAAGCTCGACATGGCATCCGCTGGGATCACAGTGGAAGCCGGCCAGGACGGTGACGCCGCGATGCACGCAAGCGATACCATCGACTACAACATCGTGCTGTGCGGCAAGATCGATCTGGAACTGCCCGGCGGCAAGGTTCACACGCTTGTCCCCGGGGATCTCCTCGTCGACGCGGGCGTCCCGCACGCCTGGAAGAACCACTACGACGAGGACTGCGTCTTCCTTGTCGTGAACATCGGTTTCAACAGCTGAGGATCCTCTCATCAGGGGGGTCAGCGTCGGCCACCGCGCTTCTCCCTCCCGCGTGTCGCATCATCTTTGACTCAGACGCTACAAGGCTCTTGGGCTCGTTCTACCGATCGACTTTGAGGGATTGAGCCTTTCCCGCTACCGGGAAAGGATCACTGGGTCCAGGGCCAGGATCGAATGGACACCAGCGTGCCTGGCGCCCTGAACAGCAAGATGCCGACGCCCACCGCGCCGGCATATACCGCGGACCCTCAACCAGTGGGGACACCGCAGCTGATCAGAGCGGCAGCCCTCCAGGGCGCACGATCGACCTGAAGCGCGTCCGGCAGCGCGGACCGCGCGGATCGTTGTGCAGCTGGACGAGCACCTCGCTCAGGTCCAGCAGCTGCGCGGCATGACCGTCATGGAACTCATGCGGTCGACTCAAGCGGACAGCCCCACCCTGCGCTCTGAGCAGCATCGGTCGTGCGTCCACGAGGAGCAGATGAACAGTGCGGACATGGGTGGCATGCGCATCTGCGTAGGATGCGCGGGGAGCTGATCGTCGGACGACTGATGCAGAAGCGGGCCAGCGCGATGGCCGCGGCCCGACGCCCGCATCTGGTCGAGGAGAAGGCGCCGGTGTGCGTAGACGTCGAGGACCACGTGTGGCTGCTAATGGGGAAAACGCGGTCCGGCCGGTCATCCACAGCACGCTGCCTCTGACGCAGGCTGACGCGGCCCACCGAATGCTGGAGCCGAGCAAGCACATCGGAACGATCGTGCTGTTCACCTGACGGGCCCAGCCGCACGAGACCGGCGCACGGATGACGAGGAGAGAGAATGGATCAGGCCAAGGCAGACGACAAAGGTTCGGTGATCATCGTCGGAGCCGGGCCGGGCGTCAGCGGGTCACTCGCCCGCCTGTGGGCCGACGCCGGGCACCCCGTCGGGCTCGCCGGAACCGAGCAGGACCAGCTCGCCGTCCTGGCTGATGACCTCGGAGCCCGGGGTGCGAGGGTGCGCACCGTTACGGTCGATGTCACCGACGACGGTGCCGCGCGGACGGCGCTGGGCCAGCTGGCCACCGAGCTCGGTCCGGTCGCCGTCCTTCATTTCAATCCCAGCATTTTCCGGGCGGCTGACCCGCTCACCCTGAGCGTCCCCGATCTGCTTGCCGACGTCGCCCTCGGCGTCGGCGCCCTTCTGACCGCACTCCAGGCCCTCCGGCCGTCCCTGCGCCCAGGCGCGCGGGTTACCGCAACCGGGTCGATGGCAGCGGACGAGCCCTCGAGCGGCGCCGCCTCGCTCGGGGTCCAGAAGGCAGGCCTGCGGAACCTGGTGAAGAGCATCGACGGCGCCCTGGCGGAGCAGGGCATCAGGGCGGTCTCGGTCACCGTCCGCGGTGTGCTGGGCCGAGAGGGCCCGTTCACCCCGGACCGGGTTGCCGCGGCGATCTTCGCGGCCGCCCATCAGGACCCGGCGCAGTGGCGGACCGAGGTCGATTACACCGGCTGACCGAGGTCTGATGCTCGTCGTACGACGCTGGTCCCCGGCACGCTGCGGCGGACGTGCTCGGCACCCGGCTCGGCCAGCGCGCGTCGGCGAGGGGGACATCGAGCAGCACGAGGTCAGCCCGGTCACTGCCCCTCGGGCAGCGCGCCGGTACGCCCGGCTCGTCCGCCGGACCCCAGTGATCGTGCAGGCCCGCCAGCGCAAGGACCTGCTCCTCGGCACCGACAACCAGCCCCGCCCCAGGCGTCGTTCGGCGAGCCGCACCGGCGATGATCCGTCACGTATTGACCTCGCCGAACGGTGCGTCACTCGACGCCACGTCAGACTCCCGAGAACCACGAGGCTGGTACAGGGGTAGGGGTACGGGAGCGCGGCCGCCTCGACATCTCTCAGATGCCACTCGCCCCGTGAGCGCAGGAAGGCCGACTGGGTGACCACTCGGAGTCCCCGCCGCGCCAGAGCGCACAGTGTTGGCCTCGAGGAGCGGGGCCGTCTCTTCGGCCGTCCCGAACAGCAGGCGTGAGGTGCCCGCACCGCGCTTGGTGGGCACCGACACCAGCTCGCCGTCGCGCGGCCGTGGCGCCGGCGGCGAAGGCCTCCTCGGTGACACCTCGCCCTCATCCCAGGCACGGCGCGCAGGACTCCCCGGGACTACTGCAGGCCCAGAGCGCGGCGAGAAGCGCCTGGGCTCGCCGACGGTGCCACGTGACGAGGTTGCCCAGGCGATCGCGGCCGAGAGCAACGGCGACCGCGATCCCGGAGTGCCGTGCCCGATCGCGGCACGGTGCGTGCGTCGCACGAGCCGCAGCCCCTCGCTCCTGGCGCAGCCCGGGTGCTGCGGCAGGGGCGAGGGGTAGAGCGCGCCACCGGCCCATGTTCGCCGCCCGCGTCGGCGGTGCGGGGGTCGGGCGGGTGTCCGGGACCGGTGCTGGACGTCGCAGCTGTGTTGCGTTACGGTCAAATCGTCATGATGATCTGAGTCACGGGGCGGGCGGTCTCGTGGCCGTCCGGCCGACTGTCGCGCCGGGAAGGGAGGCGTGGCAGGCCCAGATCGTGATTCCGCAGAGATGGCGCCGGCCCCCGTCGACATGACCGGCCTGCCCGCCACCTTCTGGTCGTCCTCCGCACGGACCTTCGATCACGATGGCCATTGCGCGGTTGTGGGCGAGATGCAGTCCGTACCCGCCTCTGGACAGCACTCTGAGCTGGACGCTCTTTCCGTCAGTCGGTCAGGGCCTTCAGCGCCGCATTCGGTGAAGACACGTGAAAGGAATTGTTCGCAGTGAGCCGGACAGAGGACGTGTTCAGGAGCCTGGTCGTCGAGCGGGACGTCGAGGTCCCGATGCGAGACGGGACGACTCTCAGGGCGGACGTTTACAGACCGGGGGAGGGGCGCTGGCCGGTCCTGCTCAAGCGAACGCCCTACGACAAGAACATGCCATTCGGGACCCTGGTCGATCTCGACCAGATCTCGGCGGTGATAAAAGGTTTCGCAGTCGTGATCCAAGATGTGCGGGGCCGGGCGAGCTCGGAAGGGCAGCACCAACCGTTCGTCGAGCGCGACGACGGCTACGACACCGTCGAGTGGTGCGCGGCACAGCCGTGGTGCAACGGCGACGTCGGGATGTTCGGTAGCTCGTATCACGGGGCGACCGCGATGGCGGCAGCTTCGGCGCGGCCTCCTCACCTGCGCGTCATCAGTCCGATCCAGGCCAGTTCGGACTACTACGAGGGTCGGTCGTACTTCGGTGGTGCGTTTGAGCTGGGCGCCCTGTTGACGATCTCGCTGGGAACGACGGCCTACGGTTCGTTCCGCTTCGCTGACCTCGACAGCAGTGAGCTCGGTCGCCTTCGCGCCGAGATCGAAGAAGTCCTCGCCAATCTGCCGCAGGCGGCTCTCGATCTCCCTTTGAGGAACCAGTTGGGTCGGCCCGACGGTGCCCTGGCTGTCCTGACGCCGTGGTTCATGGACTGGGTCGAGAAGGCGACGCCTGATGATCCCTACTGGGAGGCGATCTCACTCGAGAATCGGTACGCCGATATCGATGTGCCGGCTCTGCACGTCACGAGTTGGTTCGATCAGTTCCACGTCGGTACGCTCAGGAACTACCAGGGGCTTCGCAGAGGGGCAGCCACCGACGCCGCCCGGGACGGCCAATACCTCATTATTGGTCCGTGGAACCACTATCCCCCCAGAACCGGTGGCCAGGGGAGTATCCGCGTCGGGGACGTGGACTTCGGCCGCCAGTCAAAGCTCTATCTCGACGGCGTGCAGCTCGGCTGGTTCCGGAAGCAACTCGAGGGCGACGACCGTGCATTTCGTCAGCGCAAGCGGGTGAAGCTGTTCGTGATGGGTCGAAACGTCTGGCGTGACGAAGACGACTGGCCACTCGCCCGAGCAGTCGAAACGCCGCTCTTCATGCGTAGGGCCGACGACTCGGGGCGCCTGGAATGGGCCCAGTTGCACGAGCAGCAGACCGCCTCTTACGAATACGATCCGATGAATCCTGTGCCCACCACCGGCGGTGCGCACTTGGTGCTGGACTCGGCGGTGCTGCAAGGACCAGTAATCCAGAATGCCATTGAGGCGCGCGATGACGTCCTGACGTTCACATCGGATCCGGTGGAGCAGGATCTGGAAGTGACGGGCTGGGTGAACGCCGATCTCCGAGTGTCCTCCAGCGCGGTTTCGACTGACTTCACGGTTCGACTGTGCGACGTTCATCCCGACGGCAAGTCCTTGAGCGTCTGCGACGGTATCCGTCGGGTTCGTTGTGAGCCGGATGCCGGCTTGGCCGTCAGGGTGGCGCTCGGCGCGACGTCCTACGTCTTCTTGAAGGGGCATCGGATTCGCGTCCAAGTGTCGAGTAGTAACAGCCCACGGTTCGACGTGAACCTGAATACCGGCGGGCGGGCTTGGGACAGCGACGAGGTCGTCAAGGCTCGCCAGCAGGTGCACTTCGGTGGCTCGGACGGCAGTCGCATCGTGTTGCCGGTCGTGCCGGCTGCATCGGACGCCTCGATGTGACGCTCCTCGAGCTGACAGGGCAGCTGGGTGGCAGGTCGGAGTGCCGCACGCGCCTCCGGCATGCGCGTCCAGTGGCTCGAGGCAGGGTGTGGCAGGCCCGGCGGCCGGTGCGGTCTCGCACGCCGATCGAGCCGGACGTCCGAACCCTCAGGATGGCTCGATCTTCGATGGGCGTTTCATGCCTACCGCGCTGCCGGACAGCCCGACGTCGTCATCTCCACATGATCCGCAGATCCGAAGAGGACGCCTGACATGGAATCGATCGACGCTGGTCTCCTGATCCTGTGCCTGGCCATGGGTCTCGTGATGCCGGCGTACGGCGGCAACCACATGTGGGGCGGCGGGGAGGTGCACGGCACCGCTCGGTAGTTCGAGAGTCTGGGATGAGGCCAGGTTGGCTGCACGCATGGACGGCGTCGGTCCCCTAGGTGGGGGCAGGTGTGCTGCTGCTCGGTCTGCTGACGCCCTTGGTCGGTGCGGTGGTCGTGGAGGTCATGGCAGTTGCGCGGGGCACGAACCACCGCAGCGACGGCTTCTTCATCTTCCGGCCCGGCGAGAGCTGCGAGTGCGTCATGACCAGCACCGCCGCCGGTCTGTTCCCCTGCACTGCAGGGGCGGGCAGCTTGTCGCTCGAGCACGCACTCAGCCTCGACGTATTCGGCTGGCCCGCACCCCTCGGCTGCGTAGCCGTCGGCGTGGGGCGAACCGGCGCGCTGCTCATCAGGTCTTGAAGGCCGGCCTCGAGGCAGCCATGAGACCGGTCGTGCGGTGGCGGCCATCGGACACCGCTCAGCTGCCGCCCGAGCGTGCGGGCGTCGAAGCCCTTCCGCCCAGCGCGCGCACGTCGTCCGGGTCTGCAACGGAGATCGTTGCAGCGGCGAGTGCGAGCAGATGCAGGGCGTGGTCGTCGTGCCGACCGGGCAGCAACGCCCGCCGAGTCCTTCGGCTGCCGTCCCCAGACCGCCGGCCCTCCCCCCGCCGGCTCCGATGGCCCATGGGGTCCCCCAGAGATGGGGTCCGTCGATTGGCAGATGCGGCGTCATCCCCAGGCCTTCAGCCCCGACGGGGCTCTGGCACTCGTCAAGTCGACCACGAGCCGAGGGCTGGGCCTCGACGCGGTCGCAGTCAACCAACGGGGCTGTCCCGTCCATGACAGGAGAGTGAGGGCAAGGATGACGAGGAAGAAGCAGACCGGCGCGCGCATCGCGACGTCGGAAAGTCCGGTGAAGGGCATCCCGATTGCCGCCGGAGGTTCGGTTCTCCGGCCGCTCAAGGCCGCGGAGGTCGTGGCTCGGGACGTCGTGCGCAGCATCACCGCCGCCGGGCTCCAGCCTGGGGACAGCCTGCCCTTGGAAGCCCAGATGCTCCAGCAGTACGGCGTCAGCCGCGAGTCCCTGCGCGAGGGGCTGCGACTCCTGGAGGTCCAGGGGATGATCAGCATCCGTCGTGGCCCCGGCGGCGGCCCGGTGGTCGGCACCGTCGACTCCGCCAATCTGGGCCGGATGGAGGCGCTGTTCTTCCACCTCGCGGGGGCGACGTATGACGAGCTGTTCGAGGCGTGGGTGTTCGCGGAGTCGACGCTCGCCCGGATGGCCGCGAGGAATCCCGACGCTGCGCTGCGCGAGCAGGTGATGGCCCCGTATCTGTCCGGTGACGTCGAGGCGGACGAGCACGTCGACCTCGACGTCTACGTGACCGGCCATGAGGGTTTCCACGGTGCGGTGTCCGGGCTGGCCGGCAACCGGGTCTTCCAGCTCACGTTCCGCGCGTACGGTCAGTTGGTCGCACACCGCCTCTCCACCGTCGGGGACGTCCGCAAGCTCCACAAGCTGCTGGTCGAGGACCACCTCAAGGTCGCTCAGGCCATCGTCGACGGCGACGGCGAGGCCGCCTCGACACTCATGGACGAGCACCTCTCAGAGGGCATCGGCATCAACCGGGGCGAACTTGGCTCCCTGCTCGAGGGACCGGTCGGCTGGCTGTGACCGCGAGCCCGTCGCCTGCGAGGCCGCGAAGACCATGTTGAATGTGGACAGACCGCGGGCGCGCACCCATTGGGGCAAGAGCACCCGCAACGCCCCGCTGACGCCCATGAGCACCCACAGCCACGCCATGCCGCCAGGTACCAGGAGCACCGCGACCACGGCCAGGACCGGGACCGTCACGCAAGCTACGAGCGAGACGGCGAAGAGCACCGTCGACAGGACCAGCAGCCGATTGGCCCGGCAGCTGGGAAGTCAGGCGCGGCAGCACCGCGGCGCCGGCAACCGCACCCGCCCCGAGGCTACCGAGCAGCACGCCGAAGCCCGTGGAACCGCTGGAGAGCAGCTCGGAGGCAACCAGCGGCAACAACGCCCACATCGCGGCGCCAGGCAGCACGAAGAGGAAGACCCGCAGCAGCCACCGGCGCACGGCGGGCGAGTTGCGCACGTATCGCCCACCCGCCCGCATGGCGCTCGCGAACCGCTCGGGCGGCATGCCGGTCGGGACCGGTGGACGGCGCACGACACCCAGCACGACGAGGAAGGCGAAAGCCGACACGGCCGTGAACCCGAACACGACGGCCGGCGCGGATTGGGACAACAACGCCCCTGCCAGCGCCGGACCGACGGCTCTCGCTCCGTTCACGGCCACGCCACCGAGCGCGGCCACCATCCGCACCTGCTCGCGCGGCACGAACGACTGGATCAGGGCCTGGTAGGCGGGCAGGGACGCGGTCATGCACGTACCGAGCAGGAAGGTGAAGAAGAGCAGCAGCGCGGGCGGCATCAGATCCACGGCCGTCAGGATGCTGAGCGAGCTACCTACGACCAGTTGGAAGAGCTGCACGCCGATGAGCAGCCTGCGCCGGTCGAGGATGTCGGCCAGCGCACCGGCCGGAAGGGCGAAAAGCAACATCGGCAGGATCGACGCCACCTGGACGAGCGCGACCAGGGCCGACGAGTCAGGTTCGTATCCGCAACCACTGCGCACCCGCAGTCTGCATCCAGATGCCCAGCATGCTGACCAACTGCGCCAGCCACATCGCCGTGAACGCACGCACGCGCAGCGGCGCCCACAACGACGTCACTTGTGCGGCGGGCGTGTCACTCATCGCGCCCTCCTAGAAAGCCCGCGCAGCCATGAGCGTTGCCATGGGTAGCAGCACGAGCAGTCGCGCTACTTCGACAGGAGCAATGTTGTAGCCATCGGACCACCCCCGGCGCAGACCAGGCTCACCTCGGCGCCCGGGACTTGTCTTGGGCCGCACTCTCCCCGCAGTTGCTGCACTGCCTCGGCGACTTTTCCGAAGCCGTGGAGGCGCCCGCCCCCGAGTTGGCCACCGTCAGTACAGATGGGCATTGCGCTTCCCAGCCGGCCGTTTCCCTCCCGGAGCCAATCGCCCACGTCGCGTTGGTCGACAAAGCCCATGTCCTGCAACCAGGCGAGGGCGAGCGTGGAGAAACCGTCGTATACCTGAGCGACATCCACATCAGCCGGCTTCAGATCAGTCCCAGCCCAGAGCTGCTCAGCGGCGTAGCGCGACCCCATGTGACTCATGTCCGGCCAGATGTCGAAGTCGATGGTCGGTCCTGTGGCGTGACCCATGCTGCGGATGATTGCGGGCGCAGCGCGCAGATCTGGCGCTCGCTCGGCCTGAGTAAGGACGACGGCGACGGCACCGTCTACCGGCATATCGCAATCCAGGATCCGCAAAGGGCTGGAGATCAGATCTGAGGAGAGGTAATCGTCCATCGTAAGAGGGCTTCCGCGCCATACAGCCCGGGGATTCAGCTGCGCATGCTCTCGGGTGAGCAGCACCAGTTCACCTCGGTCTTCATCCGACACGCCGAATTCATGGGCTTGGCGCTGAGCCCAGAGTGCGAAACGCGGCGCACCGGCCGGCACTCCATAAGGTGCCTTGAAAGCCTGATCGCCCGTGGCGTGATTGCCGCTCGCGCCCGTTCCCCCTGCAACATAGAACCGTTGCTCCTGCCGTAGATGCGCGCGGAAGCACACGACGGTCGATGCTGCGCCAGCGACGATGGCATACGCTGCCCCGACAATTGACGACAGCTGTGCAGGTCCAGCGCCATAGGCCTGCCAGAACCTGGTGTTCTTCATGCCAAGCGCTCTGTGCATATATGCAATGGACGGCCCTTCGAAGGCGCTGGAGATCCGGTCGGGCCACACGGAGATGCCGTCCACGTCGTCGATCGTGAGGCCCGCGTCCGCCAGGGCGTTCTTGCACGCCTCGACTGCCAGCGACCCTTCACTCCGCCCCGTACTACGCGCAATCTGGCTGTACCCCACGCCGGCCAGGGCGACCTTGCCGTCGACAGCGTTGGTCCTGGAAGGCACTAAGGCTCCTCTGGCGTGAAGAACGCGAGAACGGCGTCCGAACTGACCTGTTGAAAGACAACCCGTACGCGCTGATTCACGCGAACGTCACCGATCTTCACGTCAACCAAATTCGTGAGCATTCTAAGATCGGCTTGCTCGTCCATCTGGACGATGGCGACGATGAATGGCGGCTTGATCCCAGGTGCGAATTCTCGATTCACTACCGTAAATGAGTAGACGATTCCGGTCCCAGCGAGCTGGTGTTGACCTAGATCCGTACCCGAGCACCTGGGGCAACCGGCCACTGGCGGATGGATCAGATAGGAGCAGGTATTGCAAGCCGATACCAGCAGTCGCCGCTCACTCAGGCCGGACCAATAGAACGCGGAATCCCGATCTGGAACAGGCACAGGACCTGTCCAAGTCGAAAGGCTTGGAGCAGCGACGAAAGTGTCCGACAAGGATTCGATGGTCGTCATGACTGTCCGCGCGCTGACTGAACTGTGCCCATGCTGGACCCTTCCTTGCTCGGGATTACGGGAAGAATGGTCCGTGAGCCAGAGCGGCCCTCTGCAGAAACAGCGTGGTGTGCGACGCCGGCTCTCACCGCCTCAACACGAGGCCGTTCGGCTACCGATCCTCGATGCGGAACCCCAGCTTCAGCTTCACCTGGAAGTACGCGACATCGCCGTCGACCACGTGCCCCCGGATCTCTCCCGTCTCGAACCACTCGATGTGGCGCACGGTCTGCGCCGCTTGTCGGATGGCCGTCCGGATGGCGTCCTCGACGCTGGTCCTGCTGCTACCGACGATCTCGCTGAGGCCGTATACGTGGTCACTCATCCATTGCTCCTATCTGGGCAGACACTGTCCTGCATCACCCTGTGGGGGACGCAGTCCTCGGTGGAGATCTCCAGGAGCCCTGCTCGGGCATGACTCTGGCAGGGGTGGCCCCGTTCATCCGAGTCCCGGAACCGCATCGTCGGGGCGGCTCCACGTGGGGAGGGGCAGTCTGCCCGCCCTGAGGGGCGGGTCACCGGTGACCACCTCCACGAGGTGGTGTCCCGTCCGGTCCCGCTTCGTCCCGAGAGACCGGACGTTTTCCCGAGGTGCCCCGACGGTGAGGGGTAGCCGTGCAGACACGTGAATGCCGTGACGACTCATGGCCGCCACCTCGGCGGGGTTGTTCGTGAGCAGTCGTATCCTCGGGGCGGCGAGGTCGGTCAGGATGTCGGCAGCCGCCTGGCGGTGTCTGGCGTCGACGGGTAGTCCCTGTTCGGTGCCCGCCTCGACGGTGTCGAGTCCTTGGTCCTGCTGGGAACAGGCCATCAGTGTGGCGAGCAGACCAGTCCCTCTTCCCTCGCGGCCACGCAGATAAATCACCACGCCGCGCCCCGCGGTTGCGATCTTCTCGATGCACGCATCCAGCTGCGGGCCGCAGTCGCAGCGGCTCGAGCCCAGGGACTCACCGGTCAGGCATTCAGAATGGATCCTGACCAGAACGTCGTCCCCGTCGGGAATGTGTCCGTCTGCGTCCAGTCCGGCGACCAGTGCGAGGTGTTCGGTCCCAGACTGCCGGTCAACGTAGCCCACGGCGGTGAGCACTCCGTGACGAGTCGGCATCCGGGTGGAGACCACCCGACGGACGATTCCTTCCTCCCGAAGGCGGTGGTCGCGGAGGTCCTGGATCGAGATCATCGCCAGGTGGTGCTCGTCGGCGAACGCCCGGCAGCTGTCGGCACGCCGCATGCTGCCGTCGTCCTCGACCATCTCGGCGATCACGCCGGCCGGCTGCCGACCGGCCAGCCGGGCCAGGTCCACAGCCGCCTCGGTGTGCCCCGGGCGAACCAGGACGCCACCTTCCCTCGCCCGCAGGGGGAGAAGATGACCCGGTCGGGTCAGGTCCCCGGGCTCAGTTCGCGGATCGGCCAGCAGCCGCGCCGTGCGGGCTCGGTCCCGCGCAGAGATGCCCGTCGTGACACCGGATCTCGCATCGACGCTGACCGCGAAGGCGGTCTGCATCCCGTCCTCGTTCTCGTGCACCATGGCTGGGATGCCCAGGCGGTCCAGAACCGCTCCGGTCATCGGCAGGCACACCAGACCTGACGTGTGCCGGACGATGAAGGCCATCCACTCCGGGGTCACGGCATCCGCGGCCATGATCAGGTCGCTCTCGTTCTCGCGGTCCTCGTCATCCACGACGATCACCGGGCGACCCGCAGCAATCTCCGCGAGCGCCGCCTCCACGGTGTCGAGCGACACCCGCGGGGCGGGCGCTGGGAGATCAAGGGATCCATTTTCGACGAGCATGGCCGGCTCCGTCCGGGTCGGGCCTGAGCCACGGTGGGGCGGCACCGTCCCGGGCTGCGCACGAGGCGCGTTCACAGGCGTGTGAGCTGCCTCCCCTCCGGACGGGGACGGTCGGTTGTGGAGTTTCACGGCGACATCGTATTCATCATGATCTTTCCTTTGCAACCCACCGCTGCCGCCCCGGGAACTGCTTGACGGACTAATGGTCGAAATGCTGCGAGTCGTGCAGGCCCGGCCCCGCCGCAAGCGGGACGAACACCGGTCCGTAGGCGCCAGGAAACCGTCGTCTCCGATCAGTGACTCGCGCTCCGCGGGGGGAGAGCGGTGACCATCGGATGATCACGGCCGATCCGGCCGATCTTGGCTGCGCCTCCTGGGGTGCCGAGCGCCGAGAAGAACTCGGCGTTGGCACCCTGGAAGTCGCTCCACTTGTCCGGGAGGTCCGTGTCGTAGTAGATGGCCTCCACCGGGCAGACCGGCTCGCAGGCGCCACAGTCGACGCACTCGTCCGGATGGATGTACAGCATCCGATCACCCTCGTAGATGCAATCCACAGGGCACTCGTCGATGCACCGTTTGTCGAGGACATCGACGCACGGCTCGGCGATGACGTATGGCATGACGGCTCCTTCTTCGACAGCGGGACCGCCCCCTGGTGCGTGCGGCGCCGCGGACTGCTGACGAGCAGATCTGGACCGGTCAGCGGATCTCCTGATCGCCATCCGGGGGTCCGGCCACCTCCCTGAGGTGAGGGTGGGTGTACGGCTGCTTGAGTTCGATCTCGTCCCCGGGGACGAGGATGACCGTCGATCCGGCGGGAGGCAGGGCCCGGCCATCGGTCGGGAGCACCCGGGCGTCACGGCCGACTTCCAGGTCCGAGAAGACCTCCGGCCAGGGGGAGATATGGCGATACCGGGGCACGACAGCTCCGATCGAGATGGGGTGGAACGACCGCAGGGGCTCACGCCCCTGATCGCCGGCGGGAGTCCTCATCGCCGCCTGCGTTCTTCGTCCCGGCCGGTGGTCGGTTCCGGGTCGACGAGCCTGAGCCGACCGCCGTGAGGCTTGTACGTGAACATCTGGAGCGACCCTGCCGGGGGGTCCTCCACCACCACGACGCGCTCGCGGTTGATCCGGACGCTCACGACCTCGTCCGCCGTGTGTCCCAGCTCCCGGCAGAGCCACTGGAACAGGTCCGCAGAAACGGAACCCTCCTCGGACACGTCGGCTCCTCTCACTCTCTCGCTCCAGCGAGCGCTCAACCGTGCGGGAGCTGCACGACGCCGCCCTGGACAGCCCACGTGTCGCTGCCGTGCAGGAGGGAGTGCAGGTCGGCGGTCCCGGCCTGTACCGCTTGCTGCACCTGGGCTCGTGCGAGGTCGTCGTACGTGGGCCGTTGCACCTGCCGCAGCACGCCGAAGACGGCGTGCTGCAGGTCCTGGTCGGACAGCCGGGACAGCGCGAACGCGAGCTCGGTGTCGGTGGCGTCGTGGACGACGACGTCCTCCGGCGCGACCTCCGCGGTCGGCGCCACGGCCAGCCCGAAGCCCTTCCGGACGACGGCATAGCCGCCCTCGTTGCCGAAAAGGATCGGCTCGCCGTGCCGCACGGTGATCACCCGCGACTCGGACTGGTCGGGCTTGCGCAACACGTCGAAGGAGCCGTCGTTGAAGATCGGGCAGTCCTGGTAGATCTCGACCAACGAGGCGCCGCGGTGCCGCGTCGCGGCATCGAGCACCTCCGTCAGGCCGGCTCGGTCGGAGTCCATCGCCCGCCCCACGAACGTCGCCTCGGCGCCGAGCGCCAGCGACACCGGGTTGAACGGGTGGTCCAGCGAGCCCAGCGGCGTGGACTTGGTGACCTTCCCGACCTCGGAGGTGGGCGAGTACTGGCCCTTGGTCAGCCCGTAGATCCGGTTGTTGAACAGCAGGATCGTCAGGTTCACGTTGCGGCGCAGCGCATGGATCAGGTGGTTGCCGCCGATCGACAGGGCATCGCCGTCCCCAGTCACCACGAACACCGACAGGTCCGGGCGGGAGACGGCCAGCCCGGTCGCGATCGCGGGCGCGCGGCCGTGGATCGAGTGCATGCCGTAGGTGTCCAGGTAGTACGGGAACCGGGAGGAGCACCCGATGCCCGACACGAAGACGATGTTCTCCCGCTTGATGTGCAGCGTCGGCAGGAACGAGCGGACGGCGGCCAGCACCGCGTAGTCACCGCAACCGGGGCACCACCGCACCTCCTGGTCGCTGGTGAAGTCCTTTGCCCGCTGCACCTCGTCCTCAGTGGGCACGCGGTCCAGTCCGCCGAGCACCGGCAGCCCCAGGTCGATCGCGGTCATGCCAACACCCCTTCCTTCGTCATCAGCGGTGCCAGGAGCTCGGCGAGCTCGGCTGCTCCGAACGGCATGCCGGCGACCTTGGTGATCGACTCGACGGGGACGCAGAACCGTCCCTGGAGCAGGAAGGCCAACTGGCCCAGGTTCATCTCGGGGACGACGACCTTCCGGTACCGGCCCAGTACGTCCGCGGTGTTGGCCGGGAACGGGTTGAGGTGCCGTAGGTGCGCCTGCGCCACCGAGTGCCCGCGAGCTCGCAGCCGGCGGACCGCGGCGCCGATCGGGCCGTAGGTCGAGCCCCAGCCGAGGACGAGGACGTCGGCGTCGCCGTCCGGGTCCTCGACCTCCAGGTCGGGCACCGTGACGCCGTCGATCTTGGCCTGGCGCACCCGCACCATGAACTCGTGATTGGCCGGGTCGTAGGAGATGTTGCCGGTGCCGTCGGCCTTCTCCAGCCCGCCGATGCGGTGCGCTAGCCCGGGTGTGCCGGGGACCGCCCACGGGACCGCGAGGGTGTCGGAGTCGCGCAGGTAGGGCAGGAAGCTGCCGTCCGGGCCGTTCGGCTCGGTGGCGAACCGCACCGGCGTTTCGGGCAGGTCACCGTCCTCGGGCAGCCTCCACGGCTCGGAGCCGTTGGCGATCGCTCCGTCGGAGAGCAGCAGAACCGGCGTCTGGTACGTGACTGCGATCCGGACGGCGTCCAGCGCGGCGTCGAAGGCGTCGGACGGGGACCGCGGCGCCACGATCGGCAGCGGAGCCTCACCGTTGCGGCCGAACATCGCCTGCAGCAGGTCCGACTGCTCGGTCTTCGTCGGCAGGCCGGTGGAGGGGCCGCCGCGCTGCACGTCGACGACCAGCAGCGGCAACTCCGTCATCACCGCCAACCCGATCGCCTCGGACTTCAGCGAGATGCCGGGGCCCGACGTCGTCGTCACCCCCAGTGCGCCGCCGTAGGCCGCGCCGATCGCCGCACCCACGCCGGCGATCTCGTCCTCGGCCTGGAACGTCGTCACGCCGAACCGCTTGAGCTTCGACAGCTCGTGCAGGATGTCCGAGGCGGGCGTGATCGGGTAGCTGCCGAGGAAGACGGGCAGCCCGAACCTCCGGCCGGACGCCACGATGCCGTAGGCGAGTGCGGTATTGCCGGTGATCTGCCGATAGGTGCCGTCCGGCAGCGCGGCCGGCGCGACCTCGTAGGTCACCGCGAACGACTCGGTCGTCTCGGCGTAGGCGTGCCCGGTGCGGAAGGCCACGATGTTGGCCTCGGCGATCTCCGGGCGCTTCGCGAACTTGTCTCGCAGCCATCGTTCGGTGCCCTCGGTCGGCCGCGAGTACATCCACGACAGCAGGCCCAGGGCGAACATGTTCTTGCTGCGCTCGGCCTCCTTCTTGCCGATGCCCAACGGGGCCAGCGCGGCGGTGGTCAACGAGGTCATCGCCACCCGGTGCACCGTGTACGACGCCAGCGAGCCATCCTCGAGCGGGTCGACCTCGAAACCGACCTTGGCCAGATTCCGCTTCGTGAACTCGTCGGTGTCCACGATCAGCACTCCGCCGGCCGGCAGATCGGCCAGGTTCGCCTTCAGCGCGGCCGGGTTCATCGCCACCAGCACGTCCGGCCGGTCACCCGGGGTCAGGATGTCGTAGTCGGCAAAGTGCAGCTGGAAGCTCGAGACACCGGCCAACGTGCCGTGCGGCGCGCGGATCTCCGCAGGGAAATTCGGCAGCGTCGACAGGTCGTTGCCGAACGCCGCCGCCTCCGCCGTGAACCGGTCACCGGTCAGCTGCATGCCGTCACCGGAGTCGCCGGCGAACCTGATGACGACGCGGGACTGCCTTCGCGGCGATCCGGCGACCGGTGCGGATTCGAGTGAAGCCATCACGTACCTCCTGCGGTGAACGGGCTGTGCCGCGCCCCGGCTCACACGCCCAGGGGGCGCATGGCGCAGTCGAGACCGCTACTCGATGTCGTGCGGCTCATCGCGTCGTCGTCACATCATCCGGGGCGGACCGGTGGGCCACGAACCCGGCGGTGATGCTGGAGATCCTCATGAGGATCTGCCGTGACGCACGTTACCTTCGGCGCGACTCGGCCGTCAAGCGGTCGTGGGGAGGGTTGTGGCTCGCACTGGAAAGTCATGAGGAAAACGATGTCACCGTCGTACGCTGCCGACATCCGTCTTGTCTTCCGACGGGAAGGGGAGGCGGTCACCGCACGAGCGCGCCGACGCCGCAACCGTCAGAGTGATCGCTTCCCCGTGGTGTGAGCTGCCTGCGGGCAGCCGCCGTCACGCGTATGACGGTGCGTCGCGGCCCAACGGGCCGGCAGGTCGGAGTTCGGCGAGGGGGACGCCGTCGATCGACCCCGGCACGGGAACCGCTCTCACAGGCCCCCACGCCGTGAGTACTTCCTCCGATGCGTATTCGGCGAGAGGCGGCGGTGGCTCGTTGATCGAGTCAGCGGGCGCCGGGAGGGTCTTCAGGAGCGTTGCGGTCTGTCCCAAGGCGACGCGAGCTTCAAGCACTCTGCCGCGCTGCACGAGCCCCGTGAGGGCGCGGCACACCGACGCCGCCATGAAGTACCCCGTGGCATAGTCGAGCGCGGCACAGGGCAGCTCCATGGGTTCCGATGTGCCGGCGATCCGTTGACTCTCGGCAGCGATTCCGGTGCTCATCTGCACGAGGCTGTCGAAGCCACGGCGGTTGAGCCACGGGCCGACCCAACCGTAGGCGTTGACCCGGGCGACGACGAGGGCCGGATTGAGCGAGACGAGTCGATCCTCATCGAAGCCGAGCCGGGTCAAGGCATCGGGGCGCCAGCCGCACACGAGGACGTCCGACTCGGCGACGAGTGACGCAAGGCGCGCTGCGCCTTCCGGCGAACGCAGGTCAACGGCCGCACACCTCTTTCCCGCGGTCGTCACCGTCACCAGGTCACCCATCTCCGAGAAATCCGGCGGATCGATGCGCAACACGCTCGCGCCCTGTGCGGCGAGAAAGCGAGTGCATGTGGGTCCGGCGATCACCCGCGTGAGGTCGAGTACTCGGACGCCCTCCAGGGGACGGGAGGGCACTCTGGAGAGGTGGGCCTCGCCGCCACGATGCTCGGCCCACACCACCGCGGGCGTGCTCGCCAGCGCCAAACCTGCAGGGTGGGCATCCCATTGTTCAGTGGTGCGCACCAGGGCTGCGGCTCCCCCGGCTGCAATCACGGCCGACTCGAGCCCTTCCCCGTCACGCCCAGCGATGACCGCCGCGATCTCGGACTTGTCGACGACGGCGTCCGGCATACCGAGCGCCGCGAGTGCGGCCGTCCGATGCCACCTGTAAGCGGCGTGGAGGCGTATCCATCCGTCCACGCACCGATAGTTGGCATTGATGAGCGCTTCTGGCTCCGGGCGCTGCCAGCCCTCCGGGCGGAAGAGCGCCTCACTTCTGAACGATGCGCACGCCTGAAGCCGGTCGATCGTCACCCCACGGGCCGTGACACCGGTTCGTGCGGACAGCAACTCGGCCGCCGCCACGTGCGCCGCAGCGATCGAGCCAGTCGCCAGCGCAGTGATGTCGAACGCCGACGCGAATCCCTGCTCCCGGCCGACGACGGTGAGGGCAGCCGGATCGAATTGTGGTCCGAGGAGTGCAGACACCACGGCAAGCTCGTTGCGAGTGTGCACGAGCGAACAGTACAAACGGTACGACGCTCGTGGGAGCTGCTGATTGACCTCGGCGGCGGGCATGAGGCTGACGGGGAAGTCGGTGACGTGAACCCCTGCGGCCCGACCAGTCGCTGCGCTCTGGCCAGCGCGTCTCATCGAGTGAGCGGGCGCCGTTCTGATCTCGACGAACGAGGGCCGGTCGCCGTCGACGATCTCCCGCGCCCGGGCCTCCGCGGCGCCTTCCCCTCGGCCCGCAGCTGACTCGGGTGGCGACGAACGTGCAGTAGTGGCAGCGGTCGCGGCACAGGTGGGCCAGCGGGATGAACGCCTTGGGGGCTGTAGGTCACCACCCCGGGCCGGCCGGCCGAGGCCAACCCGGCGTCGCGGAGCCGGCAGCCCGCCGTCAGGAACCGGTCCAGCGGCTCGCCCCTGGCCCAGCCCGCGGGCCGACAGCAGTGCCTCGGCCCTCAGCCGCGTCGAGCGAGACTCCGCGCTCGGAACGGGCCAGCGCACGGCGCAGGCCATGGGCAGAGACGGACAGCTCCGTCATCGTCCTACTCCTCCTGGATGACGGGGCACCCCGCCGCCCGGTGAACCGCTTGAACAGCCGGTCGTCTGCCCCACGGCCGAGCCGTCACTTGACGGCGACGGCCTGCCTACCCGCGTGGTGGCCAGAACCACTCGGGCGGCGATGACCCCGTTCGCGGTGCGACTCACCGACAGCGAGTTCGGCCATCGTGCGCTCTGCGTGCGTATGGGCCGCCGGCTTCCTGACACGGGACACCCGGCCGGACGGCCGCTGAGGGATCCGCGCCCGGCGGCACCTCCGCGCCTGGCGCTCAGAAGTGCTGGACGCCCGCGTCGACCGACAGATGCTCGGCGGTGATGAACCTGGCCTCGTCGGAGACCAGGAAGGCGACTGCGTTCGCGATGTCGTCGGCTTCCATCCAGCCCTCGTTGAGGAACGGGGTTCCCATGGCCGCGAGCTTCGGGTTGGAGGCGCTGGCCCGCTCCATTGCGGCCATCAGCTCATCGCCGGCCATGGGCGTGGCCACAGCACCGGGGTGCACCGAGTTGACCCGGATGTCGTGCTTGCCGAGCTCAGCGGCGAAGGCCCGCGTCATGCCGACCAACGCATGCTTGCTGGTCGTGTACGGGAGCGCGAACGGCTGCATCTTCTTACCTGCGCCGGAGCTGGTCAGCACAACCGCCCCGCCGTTACCGCCGGCGATCACGTGCGGCACACACGCCATCACCGTGTTCCAGACGCCGGTGATGTTGATGTCCATCGTGTCCTTGAACATCGTCGGCGTGAACTCGTCCCAGGTGCCCGCGATACAGATTGCGGCGTTAGCCACGACGATGTCGAGCCGGCCGAGCTCAGCGACGCCCCGCTCGACGAACGCCTGCATGTCCTCGAAGTCCCGGACGTCGCCCTGGTGGGTCAGGATCCGGCGGTCGCGGGCCTCGACCTGGCGGGCCGTCTCGGCCAGGTCATCGGGGGTCGCCGACTCGTACGGCACTCCCGGGAGGGGACCGGCCAGGTCCAGGGCGAGGATGTCGGCGCCCTCGCTGGCCAGCCGCAGAGCGTGCGCCCGGCCCTGTCCGCGCGCCGCGCCGGTGATGAAGGCGACCCTGCCGGTCAGCCGTGCACTCACGTCCATCAACTCCAGTTCTCGGGTCCGCACAGTCGCGGATCGGTCGGGACCTGGCGCCCGAACCTCATGAGCAATATAGTGACCCACGCCGCTTGCGGTCCACCGGGGAGAGCCAGCGGGCATCGACGAGCGTCCCCAGGATCCCCGGACCGACACCGTCTGAGGAGTTGTCCTTGTGGCCTCGGAAGATCACGCCTGGACCGTCCAAGGTCTCGTCGTCCGCGGTGAGCAGCGTGGACGGCTGATCGGCTATCCGACGGCCAACGTGGAGACACCCGCGGGGGTGCAACTCCCCGCGGACGGTGTGTACGCCGGCCTGGCCAGTGGGACGCCCGGCAGTGGTATCTACCGTGCGGCTGCGATCTCAGTGGGCACCAATCCGACCTTCGACGGTCAGCACCGCACGGTCGAGGCGTATCTCCTCGACTTCGACGGTGATCTGTACGACTCGGTCCTGGCTGTGCGGTCCGTGCGACGCCTACGGGGAATGCTCCGCTTCGCCGGCGTCTCCGAGCTGGTGTCGGCGATGGCTCGGGACGTGCAGCAGACCCGGGAACTCATCGCCGCTGTGGATCCGCGGGCGTTCGCGACCGTGCCACCTCAGCGCAGTCGCGTGAGTTGAGGCGACGAGACGACGGGACCTCGTCCGGGCGAGACAGCGCCAGCAGACGTACGCCATCGGTGCGCCCGGGTCGACCGTCTCCGCCTGCGCACCCTCGGAACGTCTCCGTTGCCCCGGTCTGCCGAGATCATGGCGTGAGCCGGCGACCGCTGGACGCGCTGATCTGGAGCCGGCAGCCCGCTCGACCAGCAAGTGTTCGCATCGCCGTCGGGCGTGCCAGCCCGCCCGACGACGTCGCCAGCATGGTCGCCCTCCTCCCCTCGGAGGAGGGGTCGTCCGTCCACGGGACGTCGATCGGGCGGCGGCAGCTCGGGCTGATCCGCACACACAACAGGAACGGAAACCCATGAAGATAGGCATCCTCGGCACGGGGCACATCGGCAAGACCCTGGCACTGCGCCTGCCCGAGGCCGGGCACGAGGTCAAGGTCGCCAACTCGCGCGGTCCCCAGGCCATCGGGCAGGACGTCCTCGCCACCGGTGCGCGCGCGGTCACCGCGGCGGACGCTGTCGCCGACGTCGACGTGGTCATCGTCTCGGTGCCCCTCGGCCGACTCCCCGAGATCGCGCCGCTCGTGCGCGACCTGCCGGACGACGTCGTTGTCATCGACACCTCGAACTACTACCCGACGCGCGACGGCGCCATCGAGGCGCTCGACGGTGGACAGGTCGAGAGTGTGTGGGTCGCAGAGCTGCTGGGGCGGACGGTCGTCAAGGCGTGGAACTCCATCGGGTCCGACTCCCTGGCGAGCAAGGGGCAGCCGGCGGGCACCCCTGGCCGTATCGCGCTGCCGGTCGCGGCCGACGGCGACGAGGCCCGTCGCATCGGGATGCAGCTGGTCGAGGACACCGGATTCGACGCCCTCGATGCCGGAACGCTCGCCGAATCCTGGCGGCAGCAGCCCGGTACACCGCCCTACTGCACGGATCTGACCCGTGAGGAGCTGCCCGCTGCCTTGGCCGCGGCCGATGCCGAACGGGCGCCCCGACGGCGCGAGCTGGCCACCGCCGTCGTCACGGAGCGAATGGGGGACCCCTCGAAGAACCCCGACGCCGACTACTTCGTCCGCCTCAACCGCGTTCTCTACATGTGACGTGGAGGTCGGGCCGGGAACAGGACCGGACGATGTCCGCCCGGGAGTCCGCCGCTCACATCTCGGGGCGGCGTACGAGGCCCGGCCGGGCGGACCTCGTCTGGCTCCGGTCCCCGTCGTGGCGCCCCCTGGCGAACGGCCTGTCCGCATCCTCTCGCAGAACGGCTTCCGACTCGGGCGTTCCGCTGATATCCTCATGAGGAATCGCGCCTCGAACCGATCGGGGCACGCGTCCGGAGGAGGACGGGATGCAGCTTCGTGTCGGATCGCGCTGGCGCAGTGCAGTGGACGACACCCAGGTGGTCGTGGTCCGCGCACCGGAGGGCGAGGTCTCGCTCACCTGCGGCGGCCACCCCCTGGTCCCCGCCGACAGCGAGCCCACCCCAGGCCTCACGATCAGCGAGGGGCACGCCGGCGGCACCGCGCTGGGCAAGCGCTACGCCGACCCCGAGACCGGCCTGGAGCTGCTCTGCGTCAAGGCCGGGGCGGGGACCCTCGCGCTGAACGGGGCGGAGCTGCCGCTCAAGTCCGCCAAGCCGCTCCCCGCCTCGGACTGAGCGGAGACCCCGGATGAACATCGCCATGCTCGCCGAGATCGCCGCCGACGCCGGCGGTGACCGAGTCTCGAAGACGGCCGTGAGCGGAGCCGCACGCGGGGAGATCGGGCGTCGTGGCTGGTGACTTCGATGCCGCCCGGGCGGCCGCCGCGGTCCGCGAGCTGCTGTTCGCGGTGGGGGAGGACCCCGAGCGTCCGGGGCTCCAGGACACTCCGGCGCGGGTCGCCCGGGCTTACGCGGAGACCTTCGCCGGCCTGGGCCAGGACCCCTCCGACGTCCTCGCCACGACCTTCGACGAGGACCACGACGAGCTGGTGCTGGTCAGGGACATCCCGATGTACTCCACCTGCGAGCACCACCTGGTGCCCTTCCACGGGGTCGCGCACATCGGCTACATCCCGGGGCTCGACGGCCGGGTGACCGGGTTGTCGAAGCTGGCCCGGCTGGTCGAGGTCTACGCCCGCCGTCCGCAGGTGCAGGAACGGATGACCAGTCAGATCGCCGACGCGCTCGACCAGGTGCTCAAGCCGCGCGGCGTGCTGGTGATCATCGAGGCCGAGCACCTGTGCATGGCCATGCGCGGCATCCGCAAGCCCGGTTCCACCACGGTGACGTCGGCGGTCCGGGGCATCTTCCGCGACAACCCCGCCACCCGGAACGAGGCGATGAGCCTCGTCCACGGACGACTGTGACCAACCGACACCGGCGGTGGGCCGATCCCAGGCCCGGAGAGGTGATGTCCACATGAGCACTGCCCTGCCCGACCAGGTCCCCGGCGCGGGTCACGTACCCGCAGCCCTGCCCGTGCGTGTCGCGGGCCGCGCCGACCACACCGCGGCTTCGGCGAGGGTGGATCAGGGCTCCGAGCCCCTGACCGGGGAGGAGCACACACACCAGGTGCGTCGGCGCATCCTCGACGCACAGCTGACCCGCTTGGCCGGTCGCGTCGACACTTCCACCCTCATCGGGCGCGACGCCGCCGCTCGAGTTCTCCGACTGGGTGCCCGACTGGATCGGGGCGACCTCGGGTGGTGACCCACCCCCCACCGCGCCGACGGCGAGGACCGGGTGGAGGACATCCTCCACCGGCCAGGGAGGTCTGACGATGAACATCGTCCAAGGCAGTCAGGACGACGATCCAACAGGGGGACCCGCGGTGTCGATCCGATCGCGGTTGCGGACAGACGCGATCCTGACGCGCGCGAACATCGATTTTCGACAGCCCCATCGCGTACCCCTGGCCTTCGGCGCGGTGGGGATGTGGGGTCGGGGAATCGTCGGCGCGGTCGCTTCCTCTGCGGCGCGGTATCCGGCGGCCCACGCTGTCGTCGACCCATACGGTGCCCTGACGTACAGCCAGCTATGGCGGCGCGCCGGTCAACTGGCTCGGGGACTCGTGGACGAGGGCGTGGCGCCTGGGACACGGGTCGGGATCCTCGCCCGCAACTCTCGGGAGTACGTCCTGGCTCTGGTCGCCGTTGCCCGCACCGGCGCTGATCTGGTCTTCCTCAACACGGAGTTCGCAGCTCCCCAGCTCGCCGAGGTCGTGGCCGCCGAAGGTATCGAGTTCCTGCTGCACGAGGACGAATTCGAGGGCCTGGTCGTCGGCTGCGGCGCTCGGCGCACGTTCGGCGAGGCGGCGCAGGCGGCCATGGCGCTCCGTCGGGGCTTCCTCGCGCCGCGTCGGCAGGGACGCCTCATCGTGCTCACCTCGGGGACGACTGGACGTCCCAAAGGTGCCGCACGGAGCTCCGCAGCCGAATCCGTCGAGGGCCTGGCGGGGCTGCTGAGCCGCATTCCGTACCGGCCGCGCGACATCCAGGTCGTTGCCGCTCCGCTGTTCCACGGTTGGGGGCTCACCAACCTGCTGCTGGGCCTGGCCCGCGCGTCCACCACCGTGCTGAGTCGCCACTTCGACCCGAGAGAGACTCTCCGATCCGTCTCCGGCCACCGCGCGCACGTCCTCGTGGTCGTGCCGGTCATGCTTCAGCGGATTCTGGCGCTGGGCCCCTCCGCTCTGCTGTCGTCCGACACGACCCGGCTCAGGGTGATCGCGGCGAGCGGCTCCGCACTCGGGCCTGCTCTGGCGACGGAGACGCTCAACCGGTTCGGTGCGGTGCTCTACAACGTGTACGGCTCCACCGAGGTCGCGCTCGCGACCATCGCCACACCCGCCGACTTGCGCTCGCGCCCCGGAACGGCCGGTCGCCGTGTGCTCGGCGCGCGCGTCGAGATCCTCGACGGTCAGGGGCTGCCTGTTCCTGCTGGCGACACCGGTCGCATCTTCGTCGGCAGTTCGATGCGGTTCGACGGGTACACGAGTGGCGGCGCCAAGGAGGAGCAGCGTGGACTGCTCGCCTCCGGGGACATCGGGCACTTCGAGGGCGAGCTGCTCTTCGTCGAAGGACGCGAGGACGACATGATCGTCTCGGGCGGCGAGAACGTGTATCCGCAGGAGGTCGAAGAGCTGCTCGCCGAGCATTCGGGGATCGCCGAGGTAGCCGTCGTCGGCGTGCCCGACTCGCGGTTCGGTCAGGCGCTGCGCGCGTTCGTGGTGACGAAGCCGGGGACGGCGCTGGATGAGGACGCGGTACAGCTCTACGTGCGTGAGCGACTGGCTCGCTTCAAGGTCCCGCGCACCGTCCGGTTCCTCGAGCAGCTACCACGCAACGCCACCGGGAAGGTGCTCAGGCGGGAGCTGAGGTCGGCGTGAGCGCCCCCATCCGGCTCCCGACCCCGGGCGACGCTGCGGATGCCCTCGCTCGCCGATCACGTCAGTGGTTGGAGCCTCTGGCGCGCCACGAGGCCTTCGCGGCGTGGGTGGAGTTGGCGACGAGAACGCAGTCGGTGTTCGCGGCCACTGCCGACAAGCCCCAGCGGCTGGCCGCACGACTGGTAGGTCGCCGTACCATCGCAGAACGCCGCGAGCGGGATGAGTGGGAGGCCAGGCAGCGCCGGTCCAACCAGTCGCGGGGCCGTCCCGCCGGCGAGAGTTCCCCGGCTGGTCGGCGGCCGCGCGTCTACTGGGAAGAGCGCGGCGAAGGCGGGCCGCTGCTCTTGCTCAACGGATGGACCGCTGGTGGGAGTGTGTGGCCCGCCGCGTGGCTGAAGGACCTGGAGCGCAGTTTCCGTGTGATCCGCATGGACACCCGGGGGAGTGGGCTATCGCGGACGGCGCCTGCTCCGTTCACGATGTCAGATCTGGGGGACGACGCCGCAGCAGTCCTGCGTGCCGCCGGTGTGGAGCGGGCCGGAGTGCTCGGGCTTTCGATGGGCGGGATGATCGCGCAAGAGTTGGCTCTCCGCCATCCGGCTCTCGTGGGTGAGCTGTTCCTCGTCGCGACCCGCCCCCCCACGCCGGCACAGATCCCCAGCCCCCCGGAGCTGACCGAACGGTGGTTCGATCGCCCTCCGCCGGGCGAGCCCATCCAGCAGTTCCTCCGGTCGCGGTGGGCCGCTCAGGCCGCTCCGGGCTTCGCCGAACGCGAGCCGGCTCTGCTCGATGAGCTGGTCGAGCAGGTGGGGGAGCGGCGTACGCCGCGCGCCGGAGCGATGAATCAGGCGCTGGCCGTCCTCGGCTGGCACGGACCCCGACGGCTGGCCAGCCTCACGGTTCCCACGACAGTGGTGCACGGAGCGGTGGACCCACTCACGCCCGTGGGCAACGGAATGCGCCTGGCCCGGCTGATCCCTGGCGCTCGTTACGTCGAGATCCCGGCGGTAGGGCACCTCGTGCCCCTCGAGGCCGGTGACGTGCTGGCCGACCTCGTTCGCGGCTCTGCCCTCGGGGGGGTGTGATGGGCCTGCCCGGTCCCCGCGACCTCTACAACCGCTTCGAGAAGGTGGCGACCCCGCTCGCCGACGAGCTGACCCGCTCGAAGGAGTTCGCCCAGGCGGTCGCGCTTCTCGCCGGCGCCAACAAGACCGTCCGGGCTGGACTCGGCAAGCTGGCCGCCCGGGGATGGCACGCCGTCAACCTTCCTGCCAGTACCGACGTCAAGCGGCTCCGCCAGCAGGTCGGCGCCCTCGACCGCGACCTCCGACTGCTGTCGATGGAGCTCCAACGCGCGCGGAAGGAGGGGACGCGCCGTGGCGGCGATCGAGGACCTGAGCACGATTGACCGCATCCGCCGCGAGGTCGAGCGCACCGCGCTGCGCGCGCGCAACGGCATCCGGATGGTGACCGGCATCCAGCGGACCGACGTCGGCCTCAGCCCCAAGGACGTCGTCTGGAGCCAGGGCCGCACCGAGCTCTGGCGCTATCGCAGCGAGCAGGTCTCCCTGCGGCCGCCACTGCTGATCATCTACAGCCTGTTCAACCGCAGCTACATCCTCGACCTGCGGCCCGGCAACAGCGTGATCGAGCAGTTGGTGGCCGCCGGCTTCGACGTCTACATGCTCGACTGGGGCGTCCCCGACGAGGGGGACGCGCACAACAAGCTCGAGGACTACGTCGACTCCTACATTCCCGCCGCGATCGACCGTGTCCGCGAGCTCTCCGGCAGCGACAGCGTCAACCTCCTCGGCTACTGCTTCGGCGGGGTGCTGTCGGTGCTGCATGCCGCGCACCATCTCGACGCACCGTTGCGCAGCCTCACGGTCCTCACCACGCCGGCCGATCTGCAGAAGCTCGGTCCGATGACGGACATGATGGCGCGCACCGACCTCGACGCCGTCCTCGGGGACGACGGCATGGTTCCGCCGTCGATCATCGTGCAAGGTTTTCGCACCCTGGCGCCGGTCGGTGAGCTCACCTCGCGCGTCGACCTGATCCAGAAGTTGTGGAGCGACGAGTTCGTCGGGGCATACCAGGCGATGAGTGGCTGGGCGAACGACCAGGTGCCGCTGCCGGGCGGTGTCGCGCGCCAGCTCAAGCAACTGGTCGAGGACAACGCGCTGCTCCACGACCGAATCTTCCTCGGTGGCGACCGGGTCCGGCTCTCCGACATCCGTGTGCCGTTCATGCACGTCCTCGGTCTCCGCGACCACATCATCCCCGAGCCCGCCGCCGGCCCGCTCGTCGGACTCATCGGCTCCGACGACAAGCAGGAGCTGCGGCTCGACGCCGGCCATGTCGGCCTGATGGTCGGGCGCAGTGCCGCACGCAACACGCTTCCCCTCATCATCGACTTCCTGAAGCAGCGGAGCGAGGTCCTCGCATGACCATCCAGGAGTTCACGCGGGACCAAGTGACCGCCCTCGGGGAGCTGTTCATCCGGCTGCCCGACAGCGATCTGACCTTCGTCAAGGAGGACGTCACACCCGCCGCTGTCGCGGGCTGGCCGACCGCCCCTGGCTGGCGCTGGGTCGAGGTGGCCCCCGACGGCACCGTCAACGGGATGGCGGCCCTGCTGCCGCTGACCGGGTGGTCCAACCACGTCGCCGAACTGCGGCTGGTCGTTGACCCCCGGACCCGCGGTCGCGGCATCGGCCGCGGACTGGCCCAGCACGCGGTCGCCCACGGCGTCCGGTCCGGCCTGCTCAAGTTGGTGGTCGAGGTGCCGGCCAGGCAGCAGCCGGTCACGGAGATGTTCCTCGGAATGGGCTTCACCGCGGAAGCATTGTTGCGCGACCACTTCCGGGACCGGAGTGGCCAACTGCAGGACCTGCTGGTGCTCGCTCTCCAGGCTGAGCAGGTGTTCGAGGCCATGAGTGCGGTCGGTGTGGTCGAGCTGCTGGAAGGACAGTGAGATGGGATTCCTCGACTCGTTCCGCCTCGACGGCAAGGTCGCTGTCGTCACCGGCGCGTCCAGCGGCCTGGGCGTGACCTTCGCCAAGGCCTTCGCAGAGGCGGGCGCCGATCTGGCACTCGGCGCGCGACGCGAGGACAGGCTGACGGACGTGGTGGCCACGGTGGAGGCGTTGGGCCGCAAGGCGATCGCGGTGCGCACCGACGTCACCAGCCCATCGGACTGCCAGGCGCTCGTGGACGCGGCGATGGAGGCGTTCGGCCGGGTCGACGTGCTCGTCAACAACGCCGGTGTCGGCACGGCGGTCCCGGCGACGCGGGAGACGCCGGAGCAGTTCCGCTCGGTCGTCGAGCTCAACCTCAATGCCTGCTACTGGATGGCCCAGGCCGCCGGTCGGGTCATGCGGCCGGGCAGCTCGATCGTCAACATCTCCAGCGTCGTGGGACTCACGACTCTGGGGCTCCCGCAGGCGGCGTACGCCTCGAGCAAGGCCGGCCTGATCGGGCTGACCCGCGACCTCGCCCAACAGTGGACGCCGCGCAAGGGCATTCGCGTCAACGCACTGGCACCCGGCTACTTCGAATCGGAGATGACCGACCAGTTCGAGGGCGACTACGTCGACACGGTGGTCGTTCCACGCACCCTGATGGGTCGGGTCGGCAAGCCCGAAGAGATCGGCGCCGCGCTGCTCTTCCTGGCCAGCGACGCCAGCGGCTACATCACCGGCATCACGTTGCCGGTCGAAGGGGGCGTCCTCGTCACCTGATCGTCCGCGCGTCACGCCTTCCGGTCACCTCGAGCAGGAGCGGGACCTGTTCGACCGGGACTGCGAGGGAGCCACCCCTGCCCGGCCATTCTCTCGGCGCGCCCCAGTACGGACTCGACCCGCGCCTTGCCGGAGCGGCGCACCGGTCGACCTGATCCCCGCTCGCACCTCCCGACACCCAGAGGACGCATCCATGGCCACGCAGAACCATCCGGCACCGGGCCTCGCCGCCCCCGAAGCCCAGACGAACGCCAGCGACCGGCTGGGACGAGACGAAGGAGACGACATGGCCAAGACGTGGTTCATCACCGGCGCGTCGCGTGGCTTCGGGCGTGAGTGGACGATCGCCGCGTTGGAGCGCGGCGACAACGTGGCCGCCACTGCCCGCGATACGGCCACACTTGACGATCTGGTCGCGCAATTCGGCGACAAGCTCCTTCCTGTACAACTCGACGTCACCGATCGGGACGCCGTGTTCTCTGCCGTGGCGAATGCACACGGCCGCTTCGGTCGGCTAGACGTCGTTGTCAACAACGCCGGCTACGGCCTCTTCGGCATGGTCGAGGAGGTCTCCGAGGCCGAGGCGCGGGCGCAGTTCGACGCCAACTTTTTCGGCGCGCTCTGGGTCACGCAGGCCGCCCTCCCGTACCTCCGCGAGCAGCGATCGGGCCACTTCCTCCAGGTGTCGAGCAACGGCGGGATCATCGCGGGCCCGGAAGTCGGCGTCTACTGTGCGTCCAAATGGGCGCTGGAGGGGTTGAGCCAGTCCCTCGCAGCCGAGGTCGCGGGCTTCGGCATCAAGGTCACTCTCATCGAGCCCGGCTATTACGGCACCGACTTTGCCGGTTCCTCGCGCAGACAGGCCGCCGTCAACCCCTCATACGACGCATTCCGCAAGGAGGTCGACGTGGAGCGGAAGGCTCTTTACCCTGCCCCCGGCGATCCGGCGGCCACCAGAAAGGCCGTCCTTCAAGTCGTTGACGCAGACGAGCCGCCGCTGCGGATCTTCTTCGGCGACGGCCCGCTCGCCCTGGCGGTGGAGGACTACGAGTCGCGGCTGGCCACCTGGCGGGCGTGGGAGCCGGTGTCCATCGCCGCGCACGGCTGAACGGCTCGAGCGGCCGCACGGCTCCTCGACGAAGTTGGCCTCCCAGTCACCCGGCGCAGTAATTCCTAGAAGATGCAGCATGTCCACCCGAGCCGGGGTGGCGGGGTGGGCGCCCGCCACACTGCGCGCTGTTCCCGGATCGCCGGCGGCGGCACGAAGCTGGGTCGCAGCATCTGCCGCTCGGCGACGTTGCACCAGCCACACCGTGTCCAGCCGGTCGGTCTTGGGCCGGCCGGGCACCTGGATGACGTCATGGGCGTTGACAAGCCAGTCTCGAAGCGGTCTTCCAGCAGATAGAACGAGGCGTGCCAGTAGTCGCTGGTCGCCTCCATCACCCCCCGGGTCACTCCGAGGCCGGCCAACCAGTCGCCCGGCGCCAACAGCGCGGACGTGATCGTTGGGGTCGTGCGGACCTCCTGCATCCGCTGCCCGCGCGGGCCGGGCACCGGCGCGCAGCACACCACCCTCGGCCTTGCCCACATCCAGCGCCGCGACCCGCTCGATGACCTCAGGCTCGTCGGTCTCGACCTGCATCGCCCTCGCCTCCGCACCTCAGAACGGACGCCGACGGCATCGACGCTTCCGTCGACGAGGTGGCCCCGCTGCGAGGAGGCCGGTTCCAGCTTGACGGACCCTCCTCCTGCGTGAATGGCCGACATCCAGGGTGTGGCACCAGATGAAGCGCTACCCGGCCACGTCCGGGGGGAATGGGCGGCTGTCAGACCGAGGGCAGGTGACCGGCGACCGAATCGACGAGCCCCCACGACAGGGCCGTCCGTGCGTCGATGAAGGTGTCGCTGAGCGCCAGGTACAGGGTCCGCCACCGGCCGATCCGGCGCGGGATGCTCACCGTGCCGCCGGCCCCGGGGATCAGCCCCATGCCGATCTCCGGCAGGCGGATGCGGGTATCCGGCGCGGCGACGATCCGATGCGCGTAGGCCGGCAGCTCGATACCCGCTCCGACGCACGCGCCGTGCAGCCGCACCTCGACCCGGTCGGCCACGCGGTGCAGCGGCAGGGCGGCCCCGGTCCGGGTGCGCACCAGGTGTGCGGTGACCGGGTCCGGCGCGGTGCCGAACTCGTCGAGGTCGCCGCCGGAGCAGAAGGACGGCCCCGCGCCGTCGAGCACCACTCGGACGATGCGGTCGTCCCAGGCCACCAGTTCGAGTGCCGACATCAGCGCGTCGCGCAGCTGCCGTCCGTAGGCGTTGCGGCGCTCCGGCCGGTTCAGGGTCAGCCGGAGTTCGTCACCGTCCCGCCGCAGGCGTACCGGTTCCTCGCGCGCCGGGGGCGGCAGCGGCCGGGCCCGGCGGGCCAGCCAGGCGGCGAACTCCGGGCCGCCGAGCAGGGTCGAGTAAGCGAGGGAGCGGTGCGCTGTGGATGGTCAACAGCCGCGGCGCCGAGATCCTCGGCCTTGCCGGCGCCGTCCACCCAGGCGGCGAGCGCAATGGTCGCGGTGCCCCGACCGGGCGACTGTGGCGGGCCGACGACTGGCTGCGGAACAGGCTCCCGCGCCCGACGCCGCCGGACCTGGCCGCCGTCGGCGCCCGGCTGGCCCGGCTGGGCATCACATCGGTCACCGACGCCACCCCGGACCTGGACGACGCCGCCGTCACCGCGATCGCCGGCGCCGTCGCCCGCGGGGTGCTGCCTCAGCGCGTCGAGGTACTCGGGGTTCCGCTCGGCCGGCGGGAGCTGCTCCCGGGCCTGATCGCCGGGTCGTACAAGATCGTCCTCGCCGACTCCGGACTGCCGTCCTTGGACGACCTCGTCGACCGGATCCGCGCGGCGCACGACGCGGGCCGGTCGGTGGCCGTGCACTGCGTCACCCGGGAGGCCCTGGTCCTGCTGCTCGTGGCCCTCGGCATCACCGGCGTGCGGCCGGGTGACCGGGTCGAGCACGCCGCGCTCGTCCCGGTCGAGCTGTTGGACGAGCTGGCGGCCACGGACCTGCGGGCGGTCACGCAGCCCGGGTTCCTCTCCGCCCGCGGCGACGACTACCTCCGCGACCCGCCGGCCGCCGACCACGCCGACCTGTACCGGTGCGCGAGCATGCTGGCCGCCGGGGTGTCGCTGGCCCTCTCCAGCGCCGCCCCGTACGGCCCGCCGGACCCCTGGGCCGTCATGACCGCCGCCGTCCACCGGCGAACGGCGTCCGGCGCCGTCGTGGGCGCCGCGGAGACCATGACGCCGGCCCAGGCCCTCGCCGGCTACCTCGGGTCCCCGGGACACCCCGGCGGGACGCCGCGACGGGTCCACGTGGGCAGCACCGCCGACCTGGTGGTGCTGGATCGCACGCTGACCGACGTCCTCCACGCGCCGACGTCCGACGCCGTCCGGGGGACGCTCGTCGAAGGCAGGGTGGTCGTCACCCGCTGAACAGCGGTGGCTCGGTCCCCATCGGGGAGTACCACGAACCCGGTCGAGTCGTCCTCGACCACGATCCCGGTCGCCGGTGGCGGATCACCTGGCGGCGATCACGCCACCGGCCACTCGTCTTCCGGCCTCTAGCAGCGAACGGCTCGATCCGCGGGCGGGATCGGTGGGTTCTGACGACCGACCATTCCCCACCAGCCTGAACCACACCGTGGACGACCGCCAGGACAGGCCCTAGTCCGCCGACGGGTCGATCTGGGGGACGAGCGCGCTGTACGCGCTGTCGGGGAGGGTGTACAGCGGCGACGGGTCGTCCTGGGGGACGAGCCCGCTGAACGCGCCGTCGGGGAGGGTGTACTCCGGGAAGTTGGGTTCACGCTGATCCCGCAGCGCGATGATGCCCTCACGGATGTCGGGGCCCAGGAAGGTGAGCTGCTCGAAGGCGGCGGAGAGGTCGAAGGCCGCGGCGTGCTGCTTGTAGTGGTAGTTCAGCGACCGCTTCGTCCAGCTCAGTGCCCGCTGGGAGCCGCGCGCCAGCCTCTGCGCGATCTCCTCACCGCGCCGCTCGAGCTCCTCCTCGTCGTCGACGAGCAGGCTGATCAGCCCGATCCGCTCGGCCTCCACGCCGGTGATCGGCTCCCCGGTCAGGGCGTGCCACTTGGCCTTGGCCATCGACATGTGCAGCGGCCACGCGGCGACGACGTGGTCGCCGGCGACCCCGCCGTAGCTGGTGTGCGTGTCGAAGAAGTTGCTGTCACGGGTGGCGATGGAGATGTCCGAGAGCACCACGCAAAGCTGGAAGGACCCCGGGTAGAGCCCCACGACCGGTTTGCTGAAGTTCAGCATGTTGTGCACGATCTCGCGCGCCTCGTGGAGCAGCTGGGCGTTGAGGTCGTACTCCGTGGCCATGCGCCACATCTGGTCGACCGCACCCTTGGCGTAGGTGGAGATGTCCTTACCTGGCTGATCGGCCCCCTCCGCGCCCCGAGCGGGGCCGAGCACGACGACGCGGACCTGGGGGTCGCGGTCGAGCTCGAGCCAGATCTCTCCGATGTGCGCGTGCTGCTCGTGGGCAAGGTGCGTTCCGGGGCGGAAGCTGACCCGCACCACGCCGCGGTCCTGCCCCTGGACGATGAGCCCGGTGTACTTCTGGTAGCGCTCGAGGTTCGTATCGGCTGCCACGTTGCCCCTCTCGTCAAGGATGAACGGCCGTACGTGATCCGACTCGAGGGCGGTCGGACGCTCGCCCGCTGCTCTCCTACCTCGTCAGGACTGGAGTCCTATCACGCCCCGGGCGGCTGCCACGAGTTTTCTCATGAGATTTTTCTGGCGTGAGCCGCTCAATAGGTCGTTCGGATGGCAGGATTGCCGCGGGCGGCTCCTGACAGGCGATGAGAACAGCAGTCAGGTCGACCTGACGGCGTACGTGGACCGGGTCGCCGAGGTGAGCGAGGAGCACCGTCCCGTCCGGAGACGGCTTCCCGAGCGGCACGAACGGAGAGTAGGAATCCATGAGCTCCACGCAGGAACTGACGGACAAGAAGGTCGTCGACGGCACCGAAGTCGCAGCCGGGGCCTCGGACTTCCTCGACGAGGGCACCATCCCGCACGTCATCGACGGAGAGTGGGTGGCCACCTCCGCCGGTGGCGTCCGCGACATCGTCAACCCGTCCACCGGCCACAAGCTGGGCGAGGTCGTGCGCGGCGACGCGGCCGACCTCGACCGCGCTGTCCGTGCGGCTCAGGCGGCCTGGGACGACGGGCGGTGGCGCGACCTCACGCCCCGCGACCGCGAGGCGCGCCTGCACCGGCTGGGCGACCTGGTCCAGGAGCACGCCCAGATCATCGGGGACCTGGATTCCCTCAACGCGGGTGTGCTGCGCTCGCATTCGGACTTCATCGCGCAGTACTCCGCCGACGCATTGCACTACTACGCCGGCTGGCCCACGAAACTCGCGGGCCGGGTGCCTCCGGTGGGGCCCGACTACGTCGTGCAGGAGCGACTGGAGCCGGTCGGTGTCGTGGGTGTGATCAAGCCGTGGAACGGTCCCGCGGCGATCTTCGCCCAGGTCGCGCCGGCCTTGGCCGCGGGGAACTGCGTGGTCATGAAGCCCGCGGAGCACACCCCGATCTCCGCTGCGTACATGGCCCGGCTCGCACTGGAGGCCGGCATCCCGCGCGGCGTCTTCAACGTGGTGCAGGGTGACGGGGTGGTCGGGGCGGCCATGGTGGACCACCCGGGCATCAGTCGGCTCTCTTTCACCGGTTCGGTCGACACCGGTCGGCGGATAGCCACCGCGGCGGCGCAGACCTTCAAGAAGGTCAATCTCGAGCTCGGGGGGAAGTCGCCCGTGCTCGTGTTCGCCGACGCCGACGTGCCGGCGGCCGCGGCCGCTGCCGCCCGCGCGGTCTGGAACAACTCCGGGCAGGTGTGCACCGCAGGTTCCCGCACCTTGGTCCACCGCAGCGTGTACGACGACTTCGTCGCCGAGGCGGTCAGGTACTCGGAGGGGCTGCAGGTGGGTCACGCCTTCGACAGCCGGACCGACCTGGGGCCGCTGATCTCGCCCGAGCAGCTGTCGAAGGTGCAGGGCTTCGTCGAGGCCGGCAAGAGCGAGGGTGCCACGCTTCGCTACGAGGGCAGCGCGAGTGTGGACCTCGACGGGTTCTACCAGGCGCCGGTGATCTTCGCGGACGTGACCAGCACGATGACGATCGCGTCCGAGGAGATCTTCGGTCCGGTCATGTCGATCCTGCCGTTCGAGGACGAGGCGGAGGCCTTCCGGGTCGCCAATGGGTCGCGCTACGGCCTCGCGGCCGGCGTCTTCACACGCGACATCGGGACCGCCGAGCGCGCGACCAGGGCGCTCGACGCCGGCACCGTGTGGATCAACTCCTACCAGGTGACCGACGCGGCCGTGTCCTTCGGCGGCACCAAGGACTCCGGCTACGGGCGGAGCCTCGGACAGCCCGCGCTGGAGGAGTACACCCGGCGCAAGAGCGTCTGGTCACGCAACTACTGACCGCATGCACAACCGGCGGAGCCGTCGACGGCCGGGCCCGCGGGAATGCCTTCGGGCCCGGAACGTCCTGGTCCGCCTCGGTGGGGCCGATGCTGCTGAGCCACCGACGTGTCATGCTCGAGCCGCTGATCGGCAGCGAGAGTGCTTCGCGCGCGCATTCGACGTGCGGTTCTCCGTCACCGTCCGGCAGAACCGCGCGATTCGGACGGCGATCGAGGCGATCGGCGAGGACGCCTGGGCACCGATCCCGTACCCGCGATCCAGACCGGAGGTGTCCGGCGCCGACGTCGCCGCGAGCCCTTACAGCTGCTTCGCCGGCACCAAGCAGGCGCTGACCGATCGGCTTGCGACCCCAGCGAGGCCTTCAGCAGATCGTCGGTGCGCACATGCAGTGCCGTGGCGAGGGTGTCCAGATCGGCGTCCATGAGGACCTCCGAGTTCGACGTCGGGTTCGGAAACGCCGGGCGTGGGCACCCTCGCCCATCAGACCGATCAAGGCACGCCGAACCCGCTCGAACCCTTGACGTCGACCATCTAGACGAGTAAGTCCGAAGTCCGTCAGTGGTCGTAGGCGATCAGGGATCGGGTGATCGGCTGGCCGGTGGCGCGGTTGTGCCAGATCGCGGCGGTCAGAGCCAGGATCCGCTGCGCGACACGGGCGCTGACTCCGGTGAGCGTGCGGCCGCCGTGGAGTTCCAGGTCGAGTTGGCCTTTGAGGGTGTCGTAGACCGACTCGATGAGCTGCCGGATCGGCGGGAGCAGGATCTGGCCCGGGCGAGGCCGTTGGCTGCGCAAGGAGGGGCGCAGTAGGTCGGCGCCGCGCCGGTGGAGGTAGTCGTCGAGTTCAGCGGAGATGTAGCCCTTGTCGGCGATGAGCAGCAGCCCCGGTCGGGCGGCCAGCAGCGGCTGGTCGTGATCGAGCATGGCCATGAGTACCTGGCGCTCGTCGAGCGTGGGCGGGCTCAGCGCCCAGGTGATCGGTAGCCCGGCCGGTGTGCAGACCAGGTGCAGCCGCAGCCCCCAGAAGTAGCGCGAGTGCGAGCGACACCAGCCGTAACCGGCGATGCCGGCCAGCTGCGAGCGCAGCGCGGCCGGGCGGGAGCGGGCGCACTCCACCGGGGTGGAGTCGACCAGCCAGACCGGATCGGCCCACAGGTCGGTGTCACTGGCCAGGTCGCGGATGACCCGGTTGAGCAGCGGCAGGGCAGCGCGCAGCCGCTTGTTGTAGCCGGACTGGCCGGGCAGGTAGGGAAACGCGCCGGGCAGGGCCTCGGGCACCAGGCGCAGCCAGCGGGCCTCGGAGTGCACGGCGAGCAGCACCTGCGCCACGGCCAGGGTGAGCAGTTCGGAGTCGGTCAGCCGCGGGCGGCGTCCGGCGCGCACGCGACCGGCGAGATGATCATCAATCCAGACATACAGTGCGGTCAGGAGGGTGTTTAGGTCGGTTCTCACACCCCGAGCCTGAGCACCCTCCGCCCGCGCCTACAGCGCCCTTCGGCCCTGGCCGCCGATAGGACTTACTCGTCTAGTCCGCCGACGGACGGTCGTCCTGGGGTACGAGCGCGCCGAACGCGCCATCACTGAGGGTGTACTCCGGGAAGTTTGGCTCGCGCCCTTCCCGCATCGCATTGATGCCTTCGCGCATGTCGGGGGCCAGGAAGGTGAGCTGCTCGAAGGCGGCGGAGAGGTCGAAGGCCGCGGCGTGCTGCTTGTAGTGGTAGTTCAGCGCCCTCTTCGTCCAGCTGAGGGCCCGCTGGGAGCCGCGCGCCAGCTTCTGCGCGATCTCCTGTCCGCGCTTCTCGAGTTCCTCCTCGTCGTCGACGAGCAGGCTGATCAGCCCGAGTCGCTCGGCCTCCACGCCCGTCAGAGGTTCCCCGGTCAGGGCGTGGTACTTGACCTTGGCCATCGACATGTGCAGCGGCCAGGCGGCGACGACGTGGTCGCCGGCGACCCCCCCGTAGTTGGTGTGGGCCTCGAAGAAGTTGCAGTCACGGGTGGCGATGGAGATGTCCGCGAGGATCACCGCGGGCGTGAACGCGCCCGGGAACATCGACACGACCGGCTTGGTGAAGGCCAGCATGTTGTGGACCAGCTCTCGCGCCTCGTGCATGAGCTGAGCGAGGACGTCCCACTGCGTGGCCATGCGCTCCATCTGGCCGACCGTCTCACCGGTGTAGGTCGTGATGTCCTCGCGGGCCCCTTCCACGCCACGCGTGGGGCCGAGCAGGACGACGCGGACCTGCGGATCGCGGTCGAGCTCGATCCAGACCTCACCCAGGTGCGCGTGCTGCTCGTGCGCGAGGTGTGCCCCTTGGCGGAAGGAGACCCGCACGACGCCCCGGTCCAGGGCCTCGACGATCAGTCCGGTGTACTTCTTGTAGCGCTCGAGGTTCGTCTCGGTTGCCATGATGCCCCCTCTTGTCAGGAATGGACGGCGCACGCGGTCCGACCAGGGCCGGTGGGACGCTCGTCCCCGCCGCTGTCCGACTGCCTCGTCAGCACCGGAGTCCTACCACGCCCCTGGCCGTTGCGGGGAGTTCTATCATGAGGTTTATTGCGGTGTGCGGACAATCTCGCGATGGTGTGCCGTAGGTTCGGAAGTACCCGACCTGACGTGGGTCGGGCTGTGTCGTCAACGGAGTCGAAGGGTCACGACATGAGTGACATCCGCATTCTCGGAGAGTCCGACTGGGAGGACGAGGACCTCCTGACGCACGACGAGGCAGGTGAGCGTCTGCGCGAGGAGGTGCAGGCCGAGCTAGCCTTCCTCGAGTCGCCTGCGGCCGAGCAGCAACCGCTCGCAGCGGCGCGGTCACGTGCCCGCGTGGAGGCGATGCGCGAACGACTGGCGTCCAGCGACCGGGCGCTGGCGGACGGCTTCGGGGTCGTGCGGAGGATCGGCGGCGACGCGGCGTCGGGTTAGGCCGGTCGGTCACCAATACGCGTACACGGTCGTTCGTCCCCATCACCAGGACGTCATGGGAGGGGGCAGCGCGATGTGTGGCCTCGTCGTCGCGGATGTGGGGAATCGGCGCCTCGCCTGCGTGGTGGGGTGCTCCGCGCTGCACGAACGAGACCGCTCGCGGGCTGCCCATCTCACAGGAGCCGGTCCGGCGTAGACCGCCGCGCGGCGAATGCCCGGGCGCGGAGGTTCGGCGCGCCCCTGCACGAGCGGCTCCACCGCCAGGCAGGTGCGCGTCGTCCACACCGGGGGGGGAATGGCCATCGGATCGCTGCCCCGGGTGTTCCTGGACCCCGGGGCGCGGTGTCCCGGAACCTCCGGAGCGGCGCGCACGCAACCGCTGCCGGTCCGCGCGGCCTGCGCCGCAGCCGCGCCGTCCCGACGCGCGCCGCCCCGGGATGTGAGCGCGACGGCGAGCGGTCTGTCCGCATGCTTCCGCGGAAGGGCTTCCGACTCGGGCAGGCCACTGATATCCTCATGAGGAATCCTGCCTCGAACCGATCGGGGCACACTCCTGAGGAGGTCGAGGATGCAGCTTCGTGTCGGATCGCGCTGGCGCAGTGCAGTGGACGACACCCAGGTGGTCGTGGTCCGCGCACCGGAGGGCGAGGTCTCGCTCACCTGCGGCGGCCACCCCCTGGTCCCCGCCGACAGCGAGCCCACCCCAGGCCTGACGATCAGCGAGGGGCACGCCGGCGGCACCGCGCTGGGCAAGCGCTACGCCGACCCGCAGACCGGCCTGGAGCTGCTCTGCGTCAAGGCCGGGGCGGGGACCCTCGCGCTGAACGGGGCGGAGCTGCCGCTCAAGTCCGCCAAGCCCCTCCCCGCATCGGACTGAGCGGAGACCGCGGATGAACATCGCCATGATCGCCGAGATCGCCGCCGACGCCGGCGGTGACCGGGTCGTGCTCGGTGACCCCGAGCACGGGGTCACGTACGCACAGCTCTACGACCGTGCCCGCCGGGCCGCCCGCCTCCTGCGAGAGTCCTCCGCCGACACGGTCGCCATGATCGGGGTGAACTCGGAGCTGTTCCCGGTCGCGCTGTTCGGGGCTGCCCTGGCGGACCTTCCCTTCAGCCCGTTGAACTACCGCTGGTCGGACGCGGACCTCGCGGCCGCCATTCGCAGGCTCGCCCCGGTGGTGGTCCTGGTCGACGACGAGTTCCTGCCGCGGTTCGAGTCCCTGACGGGGGAGTCCGGCGTGCAGTTGGTCGCGCGTTCGCAGTTCCTGGCGGCCGTCGCTGACGCCGCACCGATCGAGGGCGGGGCCGAGGAGCCGGCGAACCCGGCGGTGCTGCTGTTCACGAGTGGCACCTCGGGTAGTCCCAAGGTGGCGGTCCTCGGGCACGACAACCTGAGCTCCTACATCCTCGGCAGCGTCGAGCTGATGGCGGCGGAGGAAGGGGATGCCCAGCTCAGCAGCCTGCCGCCGTACCACGTCGGCGGGATCGCCAACCTGCTCAGCACGCTGTTCAGCGGTCGCCGGATCGTGCAGCTGCCTGCCTTCGACGCGCGGACGTGGATCGACACCGTTCGAGCTCTCCGGGTCACCCACGCGACGGTGGTCCCGACCATGGTCGCCCGGATCGTGGACCTGCTCGCCGAGGACGGCGGCGGACTGCCGAGCCTGCGTCATCTCTCCTACGGCGGCGGGCGCATGCCTCTGCCGGTCCTCGAGCGAGCGATGGCGCTTCTCCCGGAGACCAGCTTCGTGAACGGGTACGGACTCACCGAGACCAGCTCCAGCATCACCGTCCTGGGGCCGGACGATCATCGGCTGGCGCTCACGTCGGACGATCCGGCGGTGCGCGCGCGGCTCGGCTCGGTCGGGCGCGCTCTGCCGACGGTCGAGCTGTCGGTGCGCGACGCAGACGGCGAGCCGGTCGCCCCCGGCGAGACGGGCGAGTTGTGGGTGCGCGGTGAGCAGGTCTCGGGCCGCTACGTCGGGACCGAGTCGGACTCGGCGGGAGGCTGGTTCCGCACCAAGGACGCCGCGCGCATCGACGAGGAGGGCTACGTCTTCGTGGAGGGCCGGCTCGACGACGTGATCGTCCGAGGCGGGGAGAACATCTCGCCGGGTGAGGTGGAGGACGCCCTGCTCGAGCACCCGGACGTGGCCGATGCCGGGGTCGTCGGTCTGCCGGACGACGACTGGGGCGAGCGTGTGGTGGCCGCCGTCGTGCCGGTCGAGGGGCGGACACCGGATCCCGGCGAGCTCCAGGAGTGGGTACGCGGGAAGCTGCGCTCCAGCAAGACCCCGTCGAGCATCGCCCTCGTCGGGGCGCTGCCCTACAACGACAACGGCAAGCTCGTGCGGAGATTGCTCCGGGCGAGCCTGCAGGAGGCCGCCGTTTGATCGACCTCCGAGAGCGGAGCGGCCGGGTCGAGGTCTAGGCAGCGCACCCGGGGACCGGTTCCGATGAGCGTCGCCGCCGCGGAGCTGGAGACGGCGTGGCGGGGGAGCGGGGGGCCCTGTCGCGGAGCGGTCACGAGGAGGCCGATCCGACCGACGGGGGCATCGACCGGCTGCGGCGCGCCTCGTCGCGGTCGGTCAAGAGGTGACGGTGCCGGAGCGCGGGGCAGCATCAGGCGGCCCATGCTCACCACGTGTGCGTGCAGGTCGGCGTCGTCCCTGGTGCGGGACCCAGCGGAAGCAGCGATGCCGCCTGGCCGACGCCGCGCTCGTGGACGAGGAGGTTGTCTCGGAGTAGTGGATACAGCGCATTGACACCCGGCCCACGACTGCCTAGCGTTTCATCCTGAGGAATTATTCGCGTCACGACGAGAAAAGGCGCCGGCTCATGGGACGGTTCGTCACCCGGTTCGCCCGGGACTCGCCGTTCTCCGGCATGAAGCAGAGCGGTCCGGGCCGCGAGTGGGGCCAGACGGGTTTCGCGGAGAACCTCGAGACCCGCGTCATCGGCTACCCGCTGTCCTCCTGACACCCGGCCGCACCTCAGAGCAAAGGTAGGCGTTCATGAAGGTCCTCGAAGGTGTGCGCGTGGTCGAGCTGGCGTCGTACCTGTTCGTGCCCGCCGCTGGGGCCATCCTCGCGGACTGGGGCGCCGACGTCGTGAAGATCGAGCACCCGGAGCACCCGGACCCCCAGCGCGCCATCGTGATCGCGGACATGAGCGTCGGGGGTGAGCCGTTCGAACCCTTGATGCAGCAGGCCAACCGGGGCAAGCGCAGCGTCGGGCTGGACGGCGGCACCCCGGAGGGGTACGAGATCCTGCGCAAGCTCGTCGCCGGGGCAGACGTGTTCCTCACCAACCTCCTGCCCGAGAGCCGCAAACGGCTCCGGGTGGACGTCGACGACATCCGGTCGATGAACCCCTCCATCGTCTACGTCCGCGGCAGCGGCTACGGCCCGGCCGGCCCCGAGCGCTCGATGCCGGGCTTCGACGGGACCACCTACTGGGCCCGTGGCGGCGCCGCGGACAACCTCACGCCGGCCGGCTCCGCGCGGCCGACGCCGGTGCGACCGGGGCTGGGTGACCTGCCGGGTGCCACGGCGGTGGCGGGTGCGGTCGCGGCGGGCCTGTTCCACCGCGAGCGCACCGGGGAGGCGCCGCTGGTGGACGTGTCGTTGCTCAGCGTCGCCGTCTGGGGCAACTCGCCGGCGATCACCGCCTCCGCGATGCGCGGCGAGCAGATCCAGAAGACGCTGCGCGAGGACAACCGCAATCCGCTGTCGCTGTCCTTCCGCACGAAGGACGACCGCTTCGTCAAGCTGTCGCTGTTCCAGTCCGACCGCTACTTCGCGCGGCTGTGCGAGTCCCTGGGGGAGCCCGGGCTCGCCGCGGACGAGCGGTTCGTCGACTCGACGGCGCGCGCCGCCCACCGGCAGGCGTGCACGGCGGCCCTCGACGAGGTCTTCGGCCGGCTCACCCTCGCGGACGTCGAGTCCCGGCTGGCGGAGCTGGGCGGCCCGTGGTCGCGGGTGCAGAACAGCTACGAGGTCAGCCAGGACCCGCAGGTCCTGGCCAACGGCTACCTGACCGATGTGGACGCGGGAGGGCGGAAGGTGCCCGTCGCGGCGTCCCCCTGGCAGTTCGGAGAGGCCCGCTACCCGCTGCGGGCGGCGCCCGAGCACGGTGAGCACACCGACGAGGTGCTGCTCGAGCTCGGCCTCGACTACGAGGAGATCATCAAGCTCAAGATCTCCGGCACCGTCCTGTGAGCAGTCGTCTCCAGAAGAGCGCCGCGTGGCCGGCGCGACCGCGTCGATGTCGTCCGCAGAACCGAATGAGAGGGCCCGCGAGATGACGAGCACGGATCACGATCACCGGGACAAGTGCGCCGTCGTCGGGATCGGTGCGACGGAGTTCTCGAAGAAGTCCGGCCGGAGTGTCGCCGCGCTGGTCTCCGAGGCGAGCCTGGCGGCCATCTCCGACGCCGGACTCACGCCGGCGGACATCGACGGCGTCGTCCGATCCGACTACGACTCCGTGACCCACAACGACATCGGTCATTGGCTCGGCCTGTCCGACCTCACCTTCTGGGGGATCACCGGCACCGGTGGTTCGGCCCCGTGCGGGATGATCGGTCAGGCCGTGGCAGCCATCCTGTCCGGCCAGGCGACCAACGTCCTCGTCTACAGGGGCCTCAACGGCCGGTCGGGGCTCAGGCTCGGCAGGGGGTCGGCGATCCAGCGGTCCGGGGGAGCGCGACACGTCGGCGGCAACGGCACTCTGGACGAGTTCTTCCTGCCCTATGGGCTGATGGCGCCCGGCCAGTTATTCGCGATGTACGCGCGTCGTCACATGATCGAGTACGGGTCGACCTCCGACGACCTCGCGAGCATCGCGATGACGGTGCGGAAGCGGGCCAACGCCAATCCCGCGGCCCAGATGGCCGATCGGACGATGTCGCTCTCGGACTACTACGAGTCGCGGATGATCGCCGACCCCCTCCGGATGTTCGACTACTGCCTGGAGACCGACGGCGCATGCGCCGTCGTCGTGACCGCCGCGGAGCGCGCGGTGGACTCCCCGCACCCCGGAGTGCTGATCCGCGCGGTCACGCAGGGAGCGATGCCCGAGATGCAGGGCGGGATGGTCTTTCCGGCCTTGATGCGGCCGAACCTGCTCGACAACCCGGGGAGGCGAGTGGGCAAGGAGCTCTACCGTCGCGCGGGACTGGGTCCCGCGGACATCGACGTCGCCCAGTTGTACGACTGCTACACGATCACCGTCCTCCTCCAGCTCGAGGACTACGGGCTCTGCGGCACGGGCGAGGGCGGTGCGTTCGCGTCCAGCGGGGCGATCGACATGGGGGGCACCGTCCCGATCAACACCGCCGGCGGCAACCTCTCGGAGGGCTACATCCACGGCATGAACCACGTCCTCGAGGGTGTCCGGCAGATCAGGGGCCGGTCGACGTCGCAGGTCCAGGGGGCGCAGACCTGCCTGGTGACCTCTGGAACGCCGACGGTCACCAGCGCGCTGATCCTCAGGGCCGCGTGATGGCAGCCATCGACAGGCCGCTGCCGGTCGTCGACGACGAGGAGACCGGCGGGTTCTTCGCGGCGGCGGCCGAGCACCGCCTCGTGGTGCGCATCTGCAAGTCCTGCGCCGCGACGCTGCACCTGCCGAAGTCGTACTGCCACCACTGCGGGTCGTGGGACGTCGGGTGGCGGGACGTCCGCCCGACGGGGTCCATCTACTCCTGGACGGTGCTGCAGCACTCGATCCACGAGGCGTTCCCGGCGCCGTGCACGGTCGTCCTCGTCCAGCTCGACGAGGACCCGTCGGTGCGCTTCGTCGGGTACCTGCCCGGAGCCCCGGAGCTCTACGACGGCATGCCCGTCCGTGTCCGGTTCGAGGACGTCGAACCTGGCGTCACCATCCCGCAGTGGGAGCCCGTGCCCGAGGCGTGAGCCCGGGACCAATTCATACAAAGGAGAAGTGACATGGGGAAGTTGGACGGCAAGGTCGCCCTCATCACCGGCGCCGCCCGGGGGCAGGGCCGCTCGCACGCGGTCCGGCTGGCCGAGGAGGGTGCCGACATCATCGGCGTCGACATCTGTGACCAGGTCGGGACGGTCTCATATCCCATGGCCTCCCGTGAGGATCTCGACGAGACGGTCGCGATGGTGGAGAAGCTCGACCGGCGGATGGTGTCGTACGTCGCCGACGTCCGGGACGCCGCAGCTCTCAAGGCGGCCGTCGCCGACGGCGTCGCCGCCCTCGGGCGCCTCGACATCGTTCTCGCCAACGCCGGGGTGATGTTCCAGGGCCTGGCGCCGGGACGTGACGACGAGGCGTTCCGCGATGCTGTCGACATCATGCTGGTCGGGGTGTGGAACACCATCCAGGCAGCCCTCCCCACGCTGCGCGAGCAGGGTCAGGGTGGGTCCATCGTCATCACCAGCTCGGTCAACGGGCTGAAGGGGATGGTGGCCGGCACCAACGGGGGGAACTTCGGCTACGCCGCGGCGAAGCACGGCGTCGTCGGGATCATGCGGATGTACGCCAACCTCCTCGCGCCGGAGAGCATCCGGGTCAACACGGTGCACCCGACGGGGGTCGACACCCCGATGCTGGTCGGGTTCTCCGGGCTCGACGCCGCGTCCAACCCGGCGATCGCCGCGAGCCTGATGAACCCGATGCCGGTGGACAAGATCCAGCCCATCGACGTGAGCAACGCGATCGCGTGGCTGGTGTCCGACGAGGCCCGGTACGTCACCGGCATCACCCTGCCTGTCGATGCGGGCCTGGTGAACAAGTAGGCCTGGCGCCGGACTCGCCGCCGGCGGACGGCAGCACCCTCCCACGGCAGCGTTGCAGCGCTCCCGTGGACGGCGCTTTTGGCGTGGGCCGTCCGGGGCCACCAGGAAGGCGACCGTTCGAGCAGATGAGAGGTCCTCGGTGCTCGTGATCGACGCTCAGTTGCACGAGCCACCGATGTCCTTCGAGTGGGCCGGCGCTGATCGAGCGACCAGGTTCGAGCTCATGACCGAGGTGACCCTCGCCTACATGCGGGCGATCGGTGTGGACCGCGCGGTGTTGCACCCCACCGGCGGCCTCGAGTGGGGGGAGTACGGGACCGCCCGGCTGCCTGACCGCTTCACGCTCGTGGCCGGGCCCCTCGTGGCGGCGGGGGACGGCACGATGACGATGGGGGGAGCGGCGGGCTCGGCGCCGATTCCGTCGATCGACGACTGGCTCGCCGAGAAGAGTCGCACCCCGGGCGTGGTCGGCATCCGGCTGGCCAGACCGTCCGTGGAGCGGTGCGCATCCGCCTTGGCTGCGTGCGCGCGTGAGGGGATGCCGGTCTTCGTCCTCCCGTCCTCGCCGTCGGCGGATCCGCGCAGCTTCGGCGGCAACTTCACCGGCATCGCGACGATCGCTCAGCGGTTCCCCGACCTGACCGTCGTCATCGACCACCTCGCCCTCCCGCAGTGGCCGTCGACGCTCGACTCACCGCCGTTCGGGCGCTGCCGGACCTGCTCGAGCTGGCGGCGCATCCCAACGTCGCCATCAAGTTCTCCGGGGCGCCCTCGATGTCGCAGCAGCCCTACCCCTTCGAGGACCTGTGGCCGGACCTGCGGCGGATCGTCGATGCATTCAGGTCCCGCAGGCTGATGTGGGGAACGGACATCTCGAGGTTCTACGGACGCATCGGCTTCCGGAGCTTCCCGGAGTTCAGCAGTGAGGACGAATTCGCCTACCGCGACGGCATCGCGCCGGAGCTGGCGTCCCCCGATCGCGCGCGCGTCGTGCCGCATTCCTACGCAGAGGCGCTCTTCCACCTGCGGGACAGTCACCAGTTGACGGCCGACGACAAGGAGTGGCGCTTCGGCCGCACTGCGCAGACGCTGCTCCGCTGGCCGGCGGACCCGAGACCGGCAACTCACATGGCGCCGTGATCCCTGCGGTTCTGCGCCATCCCAGTGGGGGATCGCCAGGAGGTCGCGCTCGTCCGCGGCGTGCCGGGTGAGGGATGGCGAACCAGAGCACTCGCCATGAGTACGAGAAGGCTCGGAGAGACGTGCGTCGATCCCCCTGCCGTCTCGGCGTTGCGCGTGTCGGCGGCCATGCCTCGCGACGACGCGCCAGATGAGGAGTCGCCTGCTGGCCCTGATGACGTCTCCGAAACGGGGGTCGCGGTTCGCGATCGACGGCGGCCAGCACCTGGGTGCGCCGTCCGCCGTCACAGGCGGAGGTGCCAGCGGTTGCCGGTCGACCGTCAGCCAGCAGGGGATGGGCACCGCGCGCTGCCTCGTGTCGACGGCCAGCGGTCGAGGGGGCCCCGGGTACCCGAGCCACGTTCGATCGTGGGCTGCTCCCCTCGCGAGCCGGCCCGAATCCTCATGAGGGAAGGGTTGCCCCAAACCTCATGAGGGAGGAAGCTCACACCCGACATGAGCTCCTCATCACACCCCATGCTCTGGTCCGCGGAGAGTCGAGCGACAAGCCCATGGTCTGTCCGGGCTGATGGTCCGTTCCTCTTGAGGCAACCGCCGATCACCCGCCAGGCATGGCATTCCAGGCGTGAGCGGGAGCATCCATCTTCATCAGGAGTAGAGATGTTCAGGATCGGCATCGTCGGATGCGGCACGATGGGCAAGGCTCACGCCCAGACGCTGCACCATGCGGTCCGTGGAGCCGAGGTAGTGGCTGTCTGCGACGTCAGTGACGAGAGCGCGAACGAGGTCTCAGATCTGGTCGGGGGCGCGAGGAGGTACACGGACGCCCATGAGCTGATCACCAGCGATGAGGTCGATGCGATCGTCGTGACGGTACCTGCCGCTCTCCACACAGACATCGTTCTTGCGGCAGTCAAGGCGGGAAAGCCGGTCTTCTCGGAGAAGCCGCTGGCCGATACTGCAGCAGAGTGCAAGCAGATCGTCGACGCGGAGGTCGCGGGTGGCAAGCGCCTCGTGCAGGTCGGTTTCATGAAGCGTTACGACCGATCGCTCACTCAGATCAAGGAACTTCTCGAATCCGGAGAGTTCGGTGATCCTCTGATCGTGAGGGCCACGCAGCGCTCCGAGAACATCTCTGAGCTCTATCCCTACTACACGAACGACATGCAGATCACGGACGCGATGATCCACGAGATCGATTACTTGCCGTGGCTCATCGGGGGAGACGATGAGTGGGAGGAAGTCCAGAGTCTCACGTCCAAGGCGAGCCGGCACGTGAAGGGTGGCCTGCAGGATCCCATGGTCTGCGTCATGAAGACCAAGAAGGGTGTTCTCTGCATGGTGGAGCAATTCGTGAACACCAAGTTCTTGGGTTATGAGTCGACCGCAGAAGTTGTGTGCGAGGACGGGATAGTCAGTCTTCCGGGCCCGTCGTCGCCCGTCACCCTGCGTAATTCGCAGATCAGTGTCGCGATCGAGAAGGACTGGCTCGTCCGCTTCAACGAGTCCTATCACCTCCAGCTCCAGGACTGGGTGGACAAGGCACTGCAAGGCACTGCTAGTGGTTCCTCCGCCTGGGACGGGTACACGGCGGCACTCACTGCGGACGCGCTCCTCGCCTCCATGCGATCCGGCCGGCCGGAGAAGGTGACGACCGGCGGGAAGCCGGATCTCTACGTCGGGTGATCGCTGCCCCCCGCTCGGCGCGCGGAGCCTCGCTTCCTCGCCCGGGCGGGAGGGGAGGCGACTCCCCGCCGCGCGCGCCAATCCGGCTGCTGGTCGACGTGGCGCAGCTCCAGATCGGCCAACTGGCCCATGTCGGGCATGCGGACACGCTGGCAGCTCTCATGTGCGACGGGCCCAGCGGGAGCGTCGACGCCGGGTTTCGGTACCGACGCCGCCTAGGTGTACTGATCGGACAGGTTGGTGCACCGATTCCGAGGGATTCGGATCTTGATGTAGGGAGGGACCTCCGGGTTTGGTTTGGGAGCCGCCAAGCACCCAGCCAGACCCAGGAGGTCCCTCGTGGTTCACCGTAATGCGCCGATGACTGAGACGTAATGCGCCGATGACTGAGACCGGCCGGCTTCGCCTGGCCCGCTGCATCGTCGACCACGGGTGGCCGGTCGCCCGGGCCGCGGAGCGGTTCCAGGTCGCCCGCACCACCGCCACGAGGTGGCGGGACCGCTATCTCGAGCTCGGCCCGGCCGGCATGGTCGACCGCTCCAGCCGGCCGCACTCCTCGCCGCGGCGCACGCCGCAGCCGGTCGTCCGGCGGATCGTGCATCTGCGCTGGAAGAAGCGACTCGGGCCGGTGGCGATCGCCGCCCGGGTCGGGCTGGCGCCCTCGACGGTGCACCGGATTCTGGTCGCCTGCCGGATCAACCGGCTCTGGCACGTCGACCGGGTCACCGGCGAACCGATCCGCCGCTACGAGAAGACCCGGCCCGGCGAGCTGGTGCACGTCGATGTGAAGAAGCTGGGCAACATTCCCGACGGTGGTGGCTGGCGCAAGCTCGGCCGCGACCAGGGCGAGCGCAACAGCAGCGCCCACCGCGATCCCGCTCGCCCCCGCAAGAAGGGCGGCGGAGGGCATCCCAACCTCGGCTACTGCTACGTGCACACCGCCGTCGACGACTTCAGCCGGCTGGCCTACTCCGAGGCCCTCGACGACGAGACCGCCACCACCGCGCTGGCCTTCTGGGCCCGCGCACGAGCGTTCTTCGCCGGCCACGGCATCACCGTCGAACGCGTCCTGACCGACAACGGCAGCGCCTACCGCAGTTACGCCTGGCGCGAGGCACACGCCCAGCTGGGCATCAAGCACTCCCGCACCCGAGTCCGCCGGCCGCAGACCAACGGCAAGGTCGAACGGCTCAACCGCACGCTGCTCGAGGAGTGGGCCTACAAGCGGCTCTACCCCACCGAGACCAACCGGCGAGCCGCCCTGTCAGGCTGGCTGCACCACTACAACCACCACCGGCCCCACACCGCTCTGGGCAACCTCCCGCCCATAAGCCGGTGCACCAACGTCTCCGGGCAGTACACCTAGGCCTTGCTCGGGGGAGACGAGTACCGCTCGAAGGCCCCGCGAGCTGGGTCTGCTCGTTCCGATGACGGAGCCGTCGTCGTCCCAGAGGAGTCAGCGACGATGCCCTTCTCGATCGAAGGCATGAACATCCTGGTCACCGGGGGTGCCCGGGGTATCGGCGGGGAGTCCGCTCGCTACTTCGCCCGACGAGGCGCGCACATCGTCACGTGCGACATCCGGGACGCGGAGGGGGGCACAACTCGCCGAGGAGGCGACCGGAACCGGTCCGGGCCGCGTCACCTACCGGCACATGGACGTGTCGAAGGTCGAGGAGATCGAGGCGGGTGTCGAGTTCGCCGTCGCGGAGCTCGGCGGACTCGACGCAATCGTCAACTCAGCCGGACTGCCGATCCTGTCGCACGCCGAAGCGACTCCGGAGTCCGAGTGGGACACGCAGTTCGCCATCAACACGAAGGGGACCGCCTTCGTCTGCAAGGCGGTCTTCCCCCACCTGAAGGAGCGGGGCGGGTCCATCGTGAACGTCGCCGCCGGTGGCGCGCTGAAGGACGTCCCGATCCTCACCTCGTCGTACTCCGCCTCCAAGGGAGCGGTCATCAGCTTCACCAGGACGATCGCCGTGGAGTGGGCGCGGTATCGCATCCGCTGCAACTCGGTGAACCCGGTGGTGAAGACGACGCTGGGCGACGAGCTGCGCGCGAAGATGAGCGACGAGGACCGGGCGGTGTACCGGAGCCAGGTCGAGAAGGTGCCCCTCGCGGGCCACGGCGACATCGACAGCGACCTGGCTCCGGTGTTCGTGTTCCTCATCTCCGACGCATCGAGGTTCATCACGGCGCAGAACCCCGCGGTCGACGGAGGACTGAATCCCAGTCGCTGACCGAGAGTCGACGACGACTCGCGCACCCTCACCGGGAGACCGCCGTGCCCAGCCTCGACGAGTACAGGAACCGCTACAGCACGATCTCCCTGGAGAGATCGCCGAACGGGGTGCTGCTCGTCCGCCTCCACGATGACGGTGGCCCGTTCGTGATGGGTCGGCAGGCACACACGGAGCTGTCGGAGGTCTTCTTCGACATCGCGGCAGACCGCGAGAACCGGGTCGTCGTCATCACCGGCACGGGGGAGACCTTCAACGACCGAGTCGGCGAGAGCACGGCCGCAGGCAAGGCATCGCCGAGCGGATGGGACCACATCCGTTGGACGGCGGAGCGGATCCTGACGGGGTTGATGGACGTCGAGGTCCCCGTCATCGCCGCCATCAACGGTCCGATCACGGTCCACCCGTGCTGGCCCTTCCTGGCGGACGTGGTGCTGTGCGCCGAGCACGCCGTCATCCAGGACACGACCCACTTCACGGCCGGACGCGTGCCCGGTGACGGCAACAACATCGTCTGGGAGATGCTCATGGGACCGAACCGGTCCCGGTACTTCCTGCTGACGGGGCAGCGGATCCCCGCGGAGCAGGCCCTGTCGCTGGGGCTCGTCGGGGAGGTGCTCCCGCTCGATGCGCTGCTCGACCGTGCACTCGAGCTCGCCAACGGTTTCGCGGAGCGAAAGGACCTCACGCTCCGGGCGACGCGGCGGGCGCTGACGTTCGAACTGCGCCGCCGGATCCGCAACGACCTCGACCACGGCCTGGCGATCGAGGCGCTCGCGTACCTCGACGACCCGCGGACGTGATCCGTCCGGTCCTTCGTCCACCGGTGGCCACCGCCCCGAGCTCCAGCGGATGAACCGGATGCCGCCCGGACAGTCCTCGGCCCGTCGAGGTCGCCGGGCGGGGGGACCGCGGCCGGTCCGACCGGTCGTCAGTGGAGCGGCTGCTCGTGACAGAGCAAAGCACCGAGCCGCCCGAGCGGCCGACCCTCAGCGGCCGGCGCGCCGCGGCGTCGACCCCCACACGATGACGACCAGCGCTTCTCTCAGGATTCCCGCTCGGTCCCGTGCTGGTCCTCCCCGACGTAGCGCGGGTCAGTTCGGTGCGTTCCTCGGTCGCCGGGGCGGTGACCCACTGCGATCGGGCTCGCGCCGCCCGCTAGCTCGCCCGGTCGCCGTGTGGAGCGGAACGGCCTGATCCCGGGACTCCGGTGAGTACTCGTCTGCTGGGCTCGATTCCGCTCAAGGACGTGCAACGAATTTGTTATGAGGAACTCTTGACTGCTTGCGAAGTCGGGTGCCAAGGTGACGTCCGCCACCCATCCGAGGCGAGGCACGAGCACGAAAAGCTGCTGCTCTGACCGACGGAGAGCGTCGGGTACCGCCCGGCGAGGCGGTCGCAACCGTTCCGTTTCGTCGTCCCTGTTGCGTCAACACATTCTCATCTGGAGGCCAGGCAGTGTTAGGTTCAACTACTCGCAGGGGTGGACCCAGTCGGCGAGCGCGAGGAATCGCAGCCATCTCATCCGCACTTGTGCTGATCGGTCTCTCGGCGTGCGGCAGCGGCAGCGACAGCACCGGTGGCGGCGGGGGGTCCTCCGGAGAGACGGACGACGCGGCCGTCGCCGCGGCGCAGCAGCGTCTCGAGCCGTACGTGCATCCGTCCGACGAGATCCCCGTGGACGTCCCGCTGACCCGGAAGCCTGACGAAGGAAAGCGCGTCGCCCTGGTCCGCTACAACAACCAGCCGTCGGCGGTGTACGACCCGTTCTTCGAGGAGGCTGCCAAGGCCCTGAACTGGGAGTTCACCGTCTACGCCGTCGAAGCCACGGACCCGCAGGGAATCCCCAACGGGGTGCTGCGCGCCATCAGCGAGAACGTGGACTACATCGTGGTCGGGGGATCCTCCATCGACGCCATGGGACCGAGCCTCGGTGCGGCCAAGGATGCGGGGATCCCGGTCTTCCTCGGGGCCGGGCCCGCCACGGACGAGCCGGGCGGTGAGGTGAACGGCCTGTACGGCAATGCCATGTCCGAGAACACGGTCGGGGGAAATCTCCGCATGGCGGACGAGATGATCGTCGACAGTGGCGGCACCGGGAACGCGCTGTTCGTGAACGTTCCTGACTTCCCCACCCTGGCGCCCATCAACGATGCGATCAAGACACACATCGCCGACAACTGCAGCGGGTGCAAGCTTGAGACACTGAACATCTCCGCCGGGGATCTCGGTGGGGACGTCGCCTCGACCGTCGTCGCGGCCCTCCGCCAGGACCCCGATGCGAAGTATGTGCTCGGGTCCTACGCCAACGTGGTCCGCGGACTGCCGCAGGCTCTCAAGGCCGCCGGTCTGGATGACGTCAAGGTCTACGTGGCCATCCCCACGGAGCCGAGCATCGTGGAGCAGGTCGAGAAGGGCGACTATGCCGCCACGATCCTGCTGCCCAGTGGGAGCTACCCCTGGGCGATCTTCGACCAGATCGCCCGGGTGAGCGTCGGGATGGACCCCCTCCAGGCCGAGAACGCCGACCTGGGCATGGCGCTCTACACGACCGAGAACATCCCGAAGGGCACAAGGAGCTGGGACCCGGCGGACTACCAGGAGCAGTACAAGGAGCTGTGGCAGGTCTCCTGACCGCCTGCTGACCGCTGCTGACCGGTCTCGTGATCGGCCCGGCGTCGTCTCTCCCAGGCGACGCCGGGCCGGCCCCGGTCGGGCAAGCAGGTGACACGGGCACGATCGTGCACGCAGCACCGTGTACTGCTGGCGGCGGTCGGGGACACCGCTCGGACCCGGCCTCGGCGCGAACTGCGCACGTCGCTCGGACTGAGCGGAGAAGGCCACGGTCAGGATTCCCCGTGCACCTCTCACCGGTCCGAGCATCGCGCTGCATCACCCCGGCTCGGAGGCAGCATCGAATCCACCATCGGTCGACACGGATGAGGCGAGATGGACGCAATTGCGAAGTTGGAAGCGATCGAAGGCATCAGGCTCGCGAAAGCAAGACATCAGAGAGGCGTCGACACGAAGGACGGCGACCTGCTTCGCCGCGTCTGGGCCGACGACGCCGTGGTCGATTGTCGCGGTGTCATGACCGATCCCGTCACCGGCGCGAACTCCGCCCCGCAGACGGACATCATCCTCCATGGCGTCGATGAGGCCGTCGCCTCCGCCATGGATTCGCTCGCGGGTGTCGTATCGGTCCATCACGTGAGCAATCCCGAGATCGAGATCACCAGCCCGACCACAGGTAGAGCGATCTGGCCGCAGATCGATCGTATCTGGTTCACAGTCGACGCTCCGTTCAAGGCGTTCGTCGGGTATGGCTTCTACCACGAGACCTACGAACGCGTCGGGGAGGACTGGAAGATCAAGACGATGCGAATGGAACGCACCAGACTTGACTTCATCCCCTGGTGAGAGGCCGACGGGCCTCCTGGACAACTCGCCGTCGTATGACCAGCCGCGTGTACGTCCTCTCTCGCATCCGGGCTCTGCCCCCGACCGTTGATGGCGGGTTTTCTCTTCGGGTTCGACGGCATCGGCGGAGTCGTCGCTCGGGCTTCACGGAAGGAATGTGTTGAGCGTGCGAATTGGTGCTATCTACCCCCAGATCGAGTTGCACGGTGATCCGCAGGCCTTGCGTGACTTCGCGCGCGCTGTCGAGGACATGGGTTTTCATCACCTGGTCATGTACGACCACGTCATCGGTGCCGTTCATGAGGACCGGGAGCCGCCCTTGACCGGGCCCTACCGGGAGACGGATCCGTTCCATGACCCGCTGGTCGGTTTTGCTCATCTGGCGGCGCTCACCGAGCGGTTGGAGTTCAGCTCCGGCGTGCTGATCCTTCCTCAGCGGCAGACCGTCCTGGTGGCGCGGCAGGCCGCGGACGTCGCCTTGATGTCCGGCGGTCGACTGTCACTCGGCGTGGGCATGGGCTGGAACCCTGTCGAGTACGAGGCGCTGGGGATGGACTTCAAAACCCGTGGTGACCGGCTCACGGAGCAGATCGGTCTTCTTCGGCGCCTGTGGTCCGGCGAGGTCGTCGATCACCAGGGGAAGCATCACCGCGTGGACCGTGCCGCGCTCAATCCCGCACCGGTCAGCCCCATTCCGTTGGTCTGTGGCGGTCTGTCGTCGCCGGCGTATCGGCGGGGGGCGAAGCTGGGCGACGGTTTCATCTTCACGGGTCCTCTGGAGGAGATGGCCCTGCCGGGGTGGCGGGAGGTGCGTCAGGTGATGGAGGAGAACGGACGCGAGGTCGACGGGTTCCGCGTCGACCTCGAGACGGTGGGCCCCGGCTTCCAGTCGTTGGGTGTCGATGACGTGCTCAGGACACTCGACACCTGGGAGGCGAACGGTGGAACGCATGCGTCCGTGAAGACCATGGGCCTGGGCTACTCGACCCTCGATGACCATCTGCGGCACCTCGAGAAGGTGGCCAAGGCACGAGGTCTGGGCTGAGCCTCCCGCAACCGCGCACACCTCTGAGACAACGCCTTGCCGCTTGCGTACCGAAGGACTCATTGAGTGATCGTCACTGCACGGAGGTCGGAATGGATCCAGTGGTCAGGCTGCAAGCCGTCGAAGGCATCAAGGCCGCGAAGGCGAGGCAGCAGAGAGGAGTTGACACCAACGACCGTGACCTGCTCCTCCATGCCTTCACCGACGATGTGGTGGCCGATTGTCGCGGTATTGCAACGGACCCTTCGACTGGCTTCAACCTCTACCCGGACCCGGACCTGGTGTTCCGGGGCATCGAGGCTGCTGTCGCCAGCGGGATGTCTGCGCTCGACAATGGCGTTGCGACTCATCATGTGAGCAATCCCGAAATCGAGATCGCCAGTCCGACGACCGGTACGGCGATCTGGCCGCACATTGATCGGCTTCGATTCAAGGATGGCGCGCCGTACAAAGAAGTCATTGGTTACGGCTTCTACCATGATACCTATGAGCGCGTTGCGGAAGATTGGCGCATCAAGACGATGCGCACGGTTCGCATCAGGGTGGATGTGATCCCCTGGTGACGCCAGCGTCTGTGCTGCCGGAGCACCTGCCTGCTGAGGGTGGTCCATTTATTCGGGTTCGACGGCATCGGGGGAGTCGTCGCCCGGGCTTCACGGAAGGAATGTGTTGAGCGTGCGAATCGGTGCTATCTGCCCCCAGATCGAGTTGCACGGTGATCCGCAGGCCTTGCGTGACTTCGCGCGCGCTGTCGAGGACATGGGTTTTCATCACCTGGTCATGTACGACCACGTCATCGGTGCCGTTCATGAGGACCGGGCGGCCTCGATCTGGATCGACATGTCGGCGAGCACGAATTGCACGCCCTGGTTGTCGCTGATCGCGCGGCCGAACTCCTTGCGCTCGCGGGTGTACTCGACCGCGGCGTCCAAGGCGCCCTGCGCGACGCCGACGGCCCCCCGCGCCGATGGTGGGCCGAGTGAAGTCCAGGGTTCGAAGCGCGGTCTTGAAGCCAGTGCCCGGCGCCCCGATGATCCGGTCGGCCGGGATGGCGCAGTCGGTGAAGTACAGCTCGCATGTCGGCGAGCCCTTGATGCCCATCTTGCGTTCCTTGGGGCCAACGGCGATGCCCGGGTCGTCCCGGTGGACGGCGAACGCGGAGATGCCGTTGGCGCCCGCTCCGGGTCGTTGACCGCCATGACCGTGTACCACTCCGAGCCCCCGGAGTTGGTGATCCAGGCCTTGGTGCCGTTGAGCACCCAGGATTCGCCCTCGAGCCGGGCGCGGGTGATCATCGCCGCGGCGTCCGAGCCCGCCTCCCGCTCGGAGAGGCCGTAGCTGACCATCGCGTCGCCGAGGCGATCGAGGGCAGCACCTTCTGTTTCACGTCCTCGGACGCGGACAGGAGAATCGGCATCGAGCCGAGCTTATTTACTGCCGGGATCAGCGAGGCGCGACGTCGACGCGCGCGACCTCCTCGATGACGATGCAGGTCGCGATCGCGTCGGAACCTTCGCGGCCGTAGGCCTCGGGGAGGTGGGTGGCGTGGAAACCCGCCGCCGTCAGCGACTTCTACGCCTCGACCGGGAAGCGGGACTCGGCGTCGACCTCGGCGGCGAACGGCGCGATCTCCCGCTCGCAGATCTCGCGTACCGCGGCTCGGATCGCGTCCTGTTCCTCGGTCAGCTGGTACAGCCCCGCCTGTGGCATGTCGCCTCAGGTCAGCTCGCGTACGGGAAGAAGCCACGGTCGGTCTTGCGGCCGAGCAGGCCGGCCTCGACCATCCGCAGCAGCAACGGGGGAGAGGCGTAGAGCGGTTCCTTGAACTCGTGGTACATCGAGTCGGCGATGGCGGCGGTGGTGTCGAGACCGATCAGGTCCGCGAGGACCAGCGGCCCCAGGGGATGGGCGCAGCCCTTGACCATCCCGGCGTCGATGTCCTCGGCGGTGGCGAACCCGGACTCCAGCATCCGAATCGCCGACAGCAGGCAGGGGACCAGCAGTGCGTTGACGATGAAACCGGCACGGTCCCTCGACCGGATGGTCGTCTTCCCCAGCCGCTTCTCTGTGAAGTCGGTGACCGCGGACAGGGTCTCGTTAGACGTGAGCAGGCTGCCGACGATCTCGACCAGCGGCAGCACAGGCACGGGGTTGAAGAAGTGGACGCCGACCACGCGCTCCGGGCGATCGGTGCTGCCGGCGATCTTCACGAGCGGGATCGAGGAGGTGATGGACGCCAGGATCGCATGCGGCTTCACCAGTGCATCCAGCCGGCGGAAGAGATCCAGCTTGAGGCTCTCGACCTCCGGGATCGCCTCGACCACCAGGTCTGCGTCGCTCGTCCCCTCGAGATCGGCCAGGACAGTGATGCGAGCGAGGGCCGCATCCGCCTGCTCGGACGCCAGGCGCCCCCCGGGACCGCACGCTGCATCGACGACTCGATCCGCGAGCGGCAGCGGTCGACGCCGGCCGGGTCCGCCTCGACCAGGACGACGTCGACACCGGCTCCTGCGCAGACCTCAGCGATGCCCGCGCCCATGGTCCCGCCACCGACGACGCCCACCTGGTGCACAGCAACTCCCCACGGCCCACTACATGGCCGCGACCCAGGGCGCCGGGGCGGCGGCGTGACGCCGCATCCGGCCGACTGACCCTTCCGAATTCCTACTGATGTTTGTATCATCTCGTTATCCACCGACGAGCGTGTCCCGGCTCGGAGTAGCCCGACGCCGGCCGCCCGCCGCGGGCTGAGCCAGGACCCTGGTTCCGTGCGGCCACCTCATCGAGAGCGCCGCGGATGACACGAGCGAGGAGTAATCACGCGATGCCATTGACCGATGACATGCAGTTGATCTCGGTGGACGATCACCTGATCGAGCGTCCTCAGGTGTGGTCCAGCCGCCTCCCCAAGAAGCACCAGGAGAACGGGCCCCGCATCATCGAGGCCACGGGTGAGGAGATGGACCAGTACGGCTTCGGCCAGCGCGTCCCGAAGGGCAGCCAGGTCTGGCAGCTCGAGGGTCTGGTCTACGCGCAGCTCGGGCTCAACGCTGTCGCGGGTAAGTCCCGCGAAGAGCTCGGCACCGAGCCGTTGCGCTTCGAGGACATGATTCCGGGCTGCTACGACCCCGCGGCGCGGGTGATCGACATGGACATCGACGGCGTCCAGGCCGAGCTGCTCTTCCCGTCCTTCCCGAAGTTCGCGGGCACGATGTTCCAGAACGTGAAGGATCCCGAGCTCGCGCTGCTCTGTACGAAGGCCTGGAACGACTACGTCCACGAGGAGTGGGTCACGCCCTATCCGGACCGCTTCATCCCGGTCGGGATCCTCCCGTACTGGGACGTCGAGGCCTCCATCGTCGAGCTGCGCCGGCTCGCCGACCGTGGGGTCCGCGCCATCTCCTTCCCCGAGAACCCGGTGCCGCTCGGCCACCCCTCGTTCCACACCGACCACTGGGACCGACTGTTCGACGTGTTCGAAGAGGTCGACGCGGTCGCGACCATGCACTTCGGCACCTCCGGCCAGGTCCGACTGACCGCGCCAGAAGCGCCCATGGCCGTGATGTCGGCGCTCATGGGGACCAACTCCATGTACACCGTCTGCGATCTGGTGTTCTCGCCCGTCTTCCACCGGCACCCCAACTTCAAGGTCGCGGTCGCCGAGGGTGGCATCGGCTGGATGCCGTGGCTGCTCGAGCGGATGGAGTACACCTGGGAGCGGCACCGCTTCTATCAGAACATCCACCAGACCGTTCGTCCGGCGGAGCTGTTCGAGAAGCACATCTGGGGCTGCTTCATCACCGACCACTACGGCGTCGAGAACCGGCACAAGATCGGCGTCCACAAGATCACCTGGGAGGCCGATTACCCGCACTCGGACTCCTACTGGCCGAACAGCCGCAAGATCGTCTCGGAGATGCTCCACGACGTCCCTGACGACGAGGTCCGCCAGATCGTCGAGACCAACGCGCGCGAGCTGTACCGCTTCCCGCGCAGGTGACGTGGTGAACGGAGTGCGCCCCGGAGTCTTGCTCCGGGGCGCACTCCGTTGTCAGGGGCGGTGATCGCCGGCCGGCTGCCTGGACAGGCCGGACCGGCTCGCCAGGACCGGGATCAGCCGGCAGTACGCGCAGCCCCTGACGAGAGTCGACCACGTCCGGGAAGACTGTCCGGCCTCCTGCGAGCAGGGACACGGTCGAGCCGGCCGACACCCGCAGATCAGCATCGGGACCGAAGTTCTACCAACCGCGTCATTGCAATTCACAGAAGAGGTGCAGAGCGTGGCAACAACGGAAGTGTCGGCGGTGGTGGATGCGCCCGTGGAGGACGTCTGGCGTGTCCTTGGGGACTTCGGCGCGATGCCGAACTGCCTGACTGCCGTCGTGGACTGTCAGCTGGAAGACGGAGCAGTCGGCCGGGGACCTGTCGGCGCGGTCCGCGCGGTCACGGTCCGAAGCGGAGCAGTCGTGCGGGAACGCCTGCTCGCACACGACGAGGTCCGACGCAGTGTCAGCTACGAGATCGTAGGGGCCAACCGGTTCCCGGTGCGGAGTTACCACGTCCAGGCCGGGGCCTGGGCGGTCACGTCGACCGGTCAGACCTTCGTTCGCTGGGCTGTGGAGTTCGACGCCGATGCAGCTGACGAACCGGTCGCCGCGGAGATGATCACTGCGACGTACGACGTCCTCCTCCGCGACCTGGCCGCACACGTCACGAGGACTCCGGCGAGCTCGTAGTCGCCCGGTCAGCGTGGTCGGTATCCCCGGTCGCGGCGCGGCCGGGGATACCGACGTCTCCGACGACGCTCCCATGTCGCCGCACATGCCGGCTCGAGGCGGACGAAGCAGGCCCCGGGAGCGGTCAGGACACCCGCGCACCCATCATCCGAAGGGCCAGCTCGGCGTGGTGGTCGCCGATCTGCTCGGGGTCCAGGCGCCGTCCTCGCGATACACCGCGCGATGTCGATACCCATCGCGGCCAGCGACGTCGCCGCGAGCGCGGGGTCCGAGGTGTGGAAGACGCTGGCGGCGACCCCGGCACCGACGAGGTCGCGCAGCTCGTCGTCGATGCCCTTGCGAAGCGCATCGATCTCTGCGCGCTGCTCGTCGCTGAGGGCAGCGAGCTCGTAGTTGAGGATCCGCGCGACCGTGTGGTGGTGCGCATGGAAGTCGGCGAAGGCCGGGGCCGCTGCGGCCAACTGGTCCACAAGGTCCGTGGTCGTCGCCCGGGCGTCCCGGAGGACGTCCAGCGCGGCCTGGTGACCCTCGCGCGAGATCTCGACAAGTCCATCCAGGTGCACGGCCCCGGTGGTCTCTCGCAGGACTTTCCGCTGGCCAACATGGCCGCCGGCATCCGCACCCTGCGCTTCGCCGACGGTCCCGACGAGGTCCACAAGAACGCCATAGCGAAGCCGAGCTCGGCCGGCACGCCGCTCGCCGCGCCTCCTGAGCCTGCGCGACGTGCCAGGCATGGGGAGCGAGGTGTCACCGAGGAGGCCTTCGCCACCGGCGCCACGGCCGCGCGACGACGAGCTGGTGTCGGTGCGGTGCACCGAGCGCCACTCGGACACGTCTCGTCTGCGAGTCGGGTCGGCGCGATGCTCGCGCGTCAGGCACCCCTTTTGATCTGAGCTGCCGGCCAACCGACGCCGCTGCCGGCGGCTCCACTGCTGGCGGCGCGCTTCCTCCAGGCGGTCCTGGCCGAACACAGATCCACGCCGAAGAGGGACTGGACTGGATCGGCCGCCGGGTTGCAGGCACACCTACGGTGGCGACGACGCTGGCGATGTTGCGTCCGGTGACGGACCGGGGCTCCGGTCGGCGTCGGAGGCCGTCATCGTTGATTCGCCCGCTTTCCGATAATCGTCGCAGCGCCGAGCAGACCGCATGTCGGGGGCGGCCAGGGCAGTACGCCCGGCCTCGCGCGTGGAGTGCCGTGCGGGTGTCCGCTCCCCGGTGGCGAGCTGCTCGTAGATCTCGACAGGCCGCACTGCCACAACGCGGTCTCCAGTGCCGTCGCATATGCGCCGAGGGACACGCCGTGCGCACGTCGGAACCCGCGCCGCAGGTTGACTGCACCAGTGCGGGGAGTGGCGGTCGCGCCGGCGGCGAGATGTCGTCCCAGGCCGGCCCGGCGATCGGCCGAAGAACCCACCTGGGTATGCCTGCCCCGAGCCGGACATCGTGCTGCTCCTCGACAAGCCGTGCACCGTGCGCGGGGGCCGGTGGCCGAGCCGTCCGCGACACCGTCGGGTGACGACCTACCATGAAAGGCGAGCGCGCTGGCACTCTGGGCGCCGAGGTGGTGGGTCAGCAGAGCGAACTCGTCTTGCTCGGTTCCGGCGAGACCGGCGGCGCAGAACCTGGAGACGACGCTCTTCACGTGGCGGATGCCTGAGACGAGGCGGTGGAAGTCCTGGCGACGCCGGCGGATGTGCAGAAGGCGGAGGAAGCCTTCGGCACACCGCGTCATCATCCCGGCAGTTACGACATTTATTCGGTATAAAGAAATGGCGGCCTGAGAACTGGGTGGCCGCCTTACGAAGCGGGCCTTTCCAGGCCCATCACGGAAGAGTAAGGGTGCACGTGGCGAGGAAGAAGCAGACCGAGGCGCAGACCCCGGAGTCGGCGACTCCGGCGAAAGGCATCCCCATTGCCGCCGGAGGTTCGGTTCTCCGGCCGCTCAAGGCCGCGGAGGTCGTGGCTCGGGACGTCGTGCGCAGCATCACCGCCGCCCAGCTCCAGCCTGGGGACAGCTTGCCCTCGGAAGCCCAGATGCTCCAGCAGTACGGCGTCAGCCGCGAGTCCCTGCGCGAGGGGCTGCGACTCCTGGAGGTCCAGGGGATGATCAGCATCCGTCGTGGCCCCGGCGGCGGCCCGGTGGTCGGCACCGTCGACTCCGCCAATCTGGGCAGGATGGAGGCGCTGTTCTTCCACCTCGCGGGGGCGACGTATGACGAGCTGTTCGAGGCGTGGGTGTTCGCGGAGTCGACGCTCGCCCGGATGGCCGCGATGAATCCCGACGCTGCGCTGCGCGAGCAGGTGATGGCCCCGTATCTGTCCGGTGACGTCGAGGCGGACGAGCACGTCGACCTCGACGTCTACGTGACCGGCCATGAGGGTTTCCACGGTGCGGTGTCCGGGCTGGCCGGCAACCGGGTCTTCCAGCTCACGTTCCGCGCCTACGGCCAGCTGGTCGCCCACCACCTCTCCACCTTCGGGGACGTCCGCAAGCTCCACAAGCAATTGGTCGAGGACCACCTCAAGCTGGCTCAGGCCATCGTCGACGGCGACGGCGAGGTTGCCTCGACACTCATGGACGAGCACCTCTCGGAGGTCATCTCGATCAACCGGGGCGAGCTGGGCGCCCTGCTCGAGGGACCGGTCGGCTGGCTGTGACCGCGACTGCAACGACGCTGCACGAGAAGGTCAGGACGGAGGAACCCTCGGACTGAACCGAGGATGAGGGGCGCTTGAGCGCGACTACAAGAGAACCAGCTGCCTCGTCGAGGTGCTCGGTGACGCGCCGCCCTCGCGCGTGATCAATGTCTTCGGGCGGCTGCGCTCGACGGCGCTCGTGCTCGGGTCGAGAGCGGGCGGGACCGCGCTCGCTGCTGAGCGGAGATGAGCACCAGCGACCACGAAGCTCCGCGCGACCGTGCGATCGACGGAACGGCCTCGCAGGCCACCGCGATCATGTCACGTCGGAAATCCTCCGGGAGCGGCTCGGCCACGACGCCGGTCCTTCCAGCGAGGCCGCGACCTCACAGGCGAGGAGTCACCCTAACCGGGCATCCCAGCGGACCTGTTCGCGAGCACTCGTCAGCCGCACGATCAGGACCATGGGCGCTGCTGCAAGCCCTGGGTGTCACCGCCAACCTCGTCGGTTCGCCCGGCCACGACCGCACACTCATCGAGGCCGCCCCAGCGCCATGGCGCGAAAGGAACGCACTCCACCGGTTGGCGCTCATGCGCGCCGTCTCGGGTCGGGCAGGCCACGCTCGTCGAGCGACCCGACCCGACGATCCGCAACCACGCGGCCCATTCGGAGATCCGCGAGCGGCGAGACTGCCATCGGCATGCTGTACAACGCCGAGGGTTGGTCCGGCAACGCAGCTAGGCGAGGCGCGCGGTGATGCGTGCAGTCGCCTCGAGGAGTCGCTGGATGCATCGCTGGACCTCCGGCTTGGGAGTGGTGAGCGCCATGTTGTGGATGTTCACCATGAGCGCCAGCTCACCGTCGGGGCCGAATACGGGTGCGCTGATGGACGCGATGGACTCGATCGGATAGTCGTCCAACCGGGCGACATCCTGCTGCGACCTGATCGCTGCGACCGAGCCGGCTCGGGTCATGTGTTGAGCGATTCGACGCTCCGTGGCGGGAGTGTTTCCATGCTCCGCGATGATCTTGGAAATCTCGTCGATGTCTGCCATGGATCGCCACACGGTCATCGACCATCCCGTGCTCCGGATGTTCGTCATCTCGTCGAGGATGCGCTGGCGATCTTCAGCAGGCGTCCTGATCCTTTCCATCCACTCGGCCTGCTCGTGCCCAGGGAGCCATGCCATGAACGCCTCGCCCCAGGGCGGCACCACAGGGAAGCTCATTCCTATGCGCCAAGGTGGAACCGCGTCCAGGGGCGGGAACACTGACGCGACCACCACGATCTGGTCACCCTTCAACACCTGCGCATAACACTCGAAACCCACGTCAGCAGCCAAGGCCTCGATCTCCGCGCGTGCTCGGTCAGCGATCGACAAGCTGTGCAGCATGTCAGCGCTCGCGCCCATCACGAGGGACGTCGTGGCGAATCCGCCATATCCGCCTTGGAAGAAGAGAAGTGGAATGGTCGGCACTCCGGTGTCCAGGTGCTTGACGCGCCCGAGCACTATGTAATGATCACCGGCCTCGTCGATGCGCTCGAACTCGCAGTCGATCCAGGCGACTACTCCGTCGATGACGGGAGCGCCCGAGGGCGCCGGAGACCAGTCGACACCGGCGAACTTGTCATCGCCACTGACAGCGAACTGACGGCAGATCGGCTCCTGCTTCGCCGACAGGATGTTGACGCAGAAGGTGCGTGCCTCACGAAGGGCTTTGAAGGACGAGGACGTGCGGGCGGGCAGGAAGGCGACGAGAGGCGGGTCCAGGGAGACCGACGTGAACGACCCGACGACCATTCCCGCGGGTCGGCCGTCCGGCCTCATCGCCGTGATGACCACCACGCCCGTGGGGAGGTGACCCAGGACCTCGCGAAAGCGCTTGTCGTCGAAGGCCGTGTCGACGTCCATGTCAGCTCCTACCGTTGTGTAATGAAGAGTTCGCCGAGCAATGCGTGGATCTCTACATGCGCGACACCGCGAACAACTAGCATCGACGCCGGTCCAGGAGTTCAGCCGCGTCGATCTCCTCGACCGTGGGGCTCCGGCAGCCGGTCACCACCGGACCGGTTCCCGCACCGCCAGGAGCCCGACCGCATTGAAGCTCATCTGCGGCGCCCGGGACAGGTCGACGTGCCACGCGCCAGGGAGTCGCGCCGGGGCGACATTCGGAGGAGAGGCCCGCCGATCGATGGGCGGGCCGTGCGCGACGCCGGTTCGGAGGCTCCGGCTACCGCTCGATGCTCGAGTTCTCGCGGGGGAGTGCTGGTCGCGCACACCGGACCATGCCCGCGGTCAGCGGCTCGGCGGATGCCGGCGATCTTATGTCGATCCAGTCCCTCAGATCCAGTCCCTCAGGACAGGGAATGCGGCTTCTTGAAAATCCGGTCGTCCGGATACCAGTCGCCGCGGACGAAGGCGTCCACCCCGGGGAACCGCTCATCCGAGCGCCACACGGTGCTCCAGTCGATGACGACGACCCGATCGGAGATCTTCCACTGGCCACCCCGTCGTTCGAGCGAGTCGACGTAGCGGCCGGCGAGCGCGTTGACCACGTTGGGGAGAGGTGCGCGCCCTAGCTCGGCGTAGTACACGAAGTAGGTCTCGGCGGATGCCCGGTCACCGTCGACGGCGATGTTGGACTGCCCGAGCACGTGCTGGTGGCCAGAGGTCTCCTTGGCGCCGGCCAGGCCCCAGGTCACGAACTCCTGGGCATTGCCCTTGAATCCGCCGTGGTCGTCGTGCCCGTCTTCCCAGTACGCCGCGCGCGCGTTCGACTCCTCGCAACGGTCCATGCCGCGGGCGTAGCCCTCGACCACTCGCCGGATTGCGTCGCGCTCGAGGAGCGCACGCAGCTGACCCAGTTCTGCCGCCGTCAGAGGAGCGGATTCATTCGTCACATTCCTCATCATGAACCCTCGGGCAGGCCGGCGGCTAGTGCCGCCCACCGCCGCTGAGCCGGATGCGTTGTGGAGGACCGCCAGTTGCGCGCCTGCACAGCCGAGGGTGAGCGTGATCTGCGCTCGGGAGGGTGACGACGCTGAGCGACGCGAACTCCCGACGCGGACCAGCCGGGACGATCGGGCACTTCGACCGCGTGTGCGGTAGAGCATCTCGGGCTCACGGTGCAGGCGGTGGGCGACGCCGCGGCGCACGTCCCGGCTTCCCCGGGGTTGGGCGACCACGCGATCGGCCGAGGCGGTCCGGCATGTGCCGGCTGTCACGGCAACAGCGGCGGACCTCCCCGTCTCTGGTGTGGCTCGCTGGCTGGGTGATCCGCACCACCACCAGCTTTGCCGGCAGCGACCGCAGTAGCGCGGAGGTAGCGGCTCGAGTCGCGAGGACCCGGCGCATCTGACGTCTCGCGGGGCGAAGCAACGAGGTCCTGATGGAAGGGCCACCTCCGGGTGTCAATTGGTCATGAGGAACCGTTGACCGGGCGTGTGGACGGGTGTCAGACTCACCGCGGTAGGAGTGACCCGCGCCACGTGCGCGAGGTGGGCGAGTACGCCGAGATCCTGACCCCGCCACCTTCGAAGGACGAGGCCGATGACTGCGACCGCGAGTCCCGAGCGCGACCAAACGCCGCCGCCGGTGCGTTCCCGGAAGGCGAGATCTCCCATGCGTAACGTGTCGGGTGTTCTGGGCGCGCTGAGCCCCAGGCGGGTCAGCGTGTTGTATCTGCTGGTCCTGATCATCGTGATCTTCAGCATCACGATTCCTGATCTGTTTCTCTCGGAGATCACCTTCCAGAGCGTCGCCCGCAGTCAGGCGGTCGTCGGCATCCTCGCGTTGGCCGCGCTGCTGCCGTTCGTCGCCGGCGAGTTCGACATCAGCCTGGGGACCAATCTTGCGCTGTCGGTGATCCTCATGGCCTGGATGAGCAACAACCATCCCGGCCTCGGAGTGTGGACGATGTGTCTGATCGCCGTCCTGGTGTCGGCGTTCGTCGGCCTGGTCAACGGGCTCCTGGTCGGCCGGCTGGGGATCAACTCCTTCATCGCGACCCTGGGCACCAGTCAGATCCTGGCGGCGATCGCGCTCAAGATCTCCAACAACGAACAGGTGCTGGCCTCGCTCCCGCAGAGCTTCATGGACCTGGGCCAGGGGCGCACCTTCGGGGTTCCCAACGGCCTGTTCGTGACCGTGGCCCTGGCTCTGCTGGTGTGGTACGTCCTGCAGTGGACCAAGGTCGGTCGGCACCTCTACGCCTCGGGGTTCAACCGCGAGGCCGCGCGCCTGTCGGGTGTGCGCACCGAGCGGGTCGTCATCGGCTCGTTCGTCGCGGGCGGGGCGATCGCCGGCCTCGCCGGGGTCGTGTTCATCGCTCAGGTGGGGACGTTCACCAACTCCATCGGCATGCCGTTCCTCTTCCCCGCCTACGCCGCGGTCTTCCTCGGCGCCACCCAGTTCAACCTGCGGCCCAACGTCTGGGGCACGCTGCTGGCGATCTTCACCCTGGCCTTGGGCGTGCAGGGGCTGCAGCTGTCCTCGTCGGGCTCGGGATTCTGGATCACGCCGCTGTTCAACGGCATCGCCCTCGTGGCCGCGGTGATGTTCAGCCGCCGACAGAACGCCCGCACCACCACGCAGGTCGAACCCACCGACCCCGCCGGCCCGCAGCCATCGGTCCTGGCGGCCGACAACCCGACCACCACCGGCAAAGACCCACAGGCCGTCGGCCCGTAGGCAATTCCTCGCGGCACAGGAGGAGGCATTCGGGTAGAACGCCGATATCTCCGACGCCGGGCACTGCGAATGATCGCCCTACGTACAACCCACAACTCACTGTCGGAACGACGGTTTACACGGCACTGCCGCACCGCGATCTTCGGTGTCGACAGTTCTGACCGGACTTCTGGCGCCTGATGTAAAGGAACTCAGATGCCGAAATTGACCCAGCAGGAGTTCGAGGAGTTCATGACCGCTCCGGGCTTCTACGCCCGGATCGCGACCGTGGACGAGGACGGCTACCCGCGAGTCATCCCGATCGTCTTCCTGTTCGACGAGGGGAAGATCAAGTTCACGCTGCGGCCCAACTCCGCACCGCAGAAGAACGTCCGCCGAGACGGCCGCGTCGCGATCGCCATCGACGAGACGGCGGAGCCCATGCGTCGCGTCATCGTCCAGGGTCGTGCCGAGGTCGTCTTCGAGCCCGGCGAGGAGGACAAGTGGGTGCATCTGCACCGCCGGATGCTGTCCAAGACGCACGAAGCGGAATACATCGAGAAGTACATCAACGCGCAGTTCGAGGCAGGGGTCGAACGGCCCTGGCTCCAGATCGACCTCGATGCTCCGACGACCCGCCTGAGGACGTGGCGCAACGCCCTCCCCGAGGAGGGGGACGAGCGTCTCGGGCTGCCCTACGCCAAGCAGTACATCGTGAACGCGCTCGACTAGGGCTCCGACGACCGAGGCCCTGACCTGCACGGCCTCTGGTCGGGGCCGACAGCGGCAGGGCCACGATCTGGCTGACCTTGTCCGGGGAAGGACCTCGGGGGCGTGGCGTGGAACTGTCGAAGGTACCCAGTCCACGAGCTCCGGAGGTCCTCCGCCGAGCGCCGCGCCGACCTCCCTGCATCGCGGGGCCGGCCGGTACGGCCGGTCCCAGCTCCCGGCACACGATCGCGAACGGCAGGTAGGCCGGATGCAGGGAGTGCAGCTCTCAGCAGGAGGCTGGAAGTCCGTCCGACCATGGCTGGGTCCGGGCGTCGATCCGGCCAGTACCGGAGCCGGGACGATCTGACTGCTGCTCCGTCGCGGCCTCACCGACGGTGAGCTGGCCCACGACCTATGTCCCCGCCTGTCGACGGCGTCGCTGGCCCTGGGTCGGCCTGGGTGCCGGTGTCCGCAGCCTCGGCCAGTCAGCCGACCAGTAGCCCGCCCAGCTGCTCCATGACGCCCTGCGCCGCCGATTTACTCGGTGGTGTCCTGGCGCACCAGGTGGCCTTCACCTGCACCAGTGACCGGGGGCGAGGGTGCCGCCGGTTGGCCGGGCCTGGTCCCCGAGCCGGCCGCGGCGACCTCCACCGCATCGCGCTGGGTCGACCGTGGGGCGGTCCGGTAAGCGCCCGCGCCGGTCCGCCGAACCGGGTGGCCGGACCCGCGCCCCGTCCCCTCCCCGTGGCTGGAACGGCGTCCCTCCGGCCGTCAACACAGGGGCGTCCCGGGTGCCGGATGGCCAGCACGTAGGCCGTCCCGGCGGCCGCCCGTTCAACTCCCGACCAGCGTCCTTCCGCTGCCTGTCGAGATCACCGCTGGCTGCTGACCGGCCGCTTCGCCGAGTGGGGCGACGCATTGGGTCGCGGTCGCTCCTCCACGAGGGTTGCCTGGTCGCACGAGACAGACCGCCGCTTCCGCCATCGGCGCTCGTCTCGAAACGCTGCGCCAATTGTCATGAGGAACCGTTGACGGGGCGCGTGGCCGGGTGCCAGACTCCGCAGACAGGAGTGACGCCCACCACGTGCGTGTGGTGGGGCGAGTGCGCCGAAACCCTGACCCCGCCACCTTCGAAGGACGAGGCCGATGACTGCTGTCGCGAGTTCTGATCGCGAGATTGTCCTGTGGCTGCGGGGGGTCTCGAAGTCGTTCGGTGCTCAGCGTGCTCTGGACTCGGTCGATCTGGAGATCCGCAGGGGTGAGATCCACGCGGTTGTGGGTCAGAACGGGTGTGGAAAGTCCACGCTGGTGAAGCTGCTCGGCGGCTACCACGGCCCGGACGCCGGTAGTGAGGCGACGGTTGCCGGTGAGCCGTTCGAGTTGGGGTCTGCGGCGGCTGCCAACGATGCCGGTCTGCGGTTCGTCCACCAGGACCTGGGTCTGATCGAGGACCTGAGCGTGGCGGAGAACTTCTTCATGGCGTCGCACCGGGGTTGGGTGAACCCGATCTCCAAGGGTGATGAGCGGTCCCGCGCAGGCCGGGCTCTGAAGGACTTCGGTTACGACATCGACCCGCGGGCCCTGGTCGGTTCGTTGTCGGCGGCGCAGCGCACGGTGGTCGCCATCGTGCGAGCGCTGCATGGCGAGACGCCGCCGGCGCTGCTGATCCTCGACGAGCCGACCGCCTCCCTGCCCGGTCCTGATGCCCAGTTGCTCTTCGACGCGCTGCGGCGGTTGACCCAGACGGGCGGCTCGGTGCTGTTCATCAGTCATCACTTGGACGAGGTGATGGAACTGGCTGAGACGGTCACCATCCTCCGAGATGGCCGCAAGGTCACGACGGTCTCTTCTCACGATCTGTCCCATGACCGACTCGTCGAGCTGATGCTCGGCCGCGCCCTGACGCCTCGCGCCCAGTCGGACGCGCCGACGGCGAAGAGCAACTCCGGCCTCGCCCCGCGGCTCACCGTCCGGAATGTCCACGGCGCAGGCCTGCATGGCGTGGACCTCGACGTGCTGCCCGGCGAGGTGTTGGGCATCGCCGGCCTGACGGGTTCGGGTCGCGAGAGCATCGCCGGCGCGATCGCCGGGCAGTTGCACTTGTCGGGCACTGTCGCGATCGACGGGCGGTCCATCCGGCCGGGAGACCCGGCCGCTTCTCTGGCGCGAGGCCTGGCGTTTGCGCCGGCCGAACGGCGTCGCGATGCCCTGCTCAGCACCGCGACCCTCCGCGAGAACCTCACCATCGCCCACATCCGGTCGATCTCGCGGCGTGGTCGTCTCAGCCGGCGTCTGGAGCGCAAGGACGCGCAGAAGTGGATGAAGACACTGGACGTCCGACCGCCGATGTCCGAGCGCGTCATCGACCAGTTCTCCGGTGGCAACCAGCAGAAGGTGGTCCTGGGTCGGCTCCTTCGGACCGACCCCAAGGTGCTGGTGCTGGACGAACCCACCCAAGGGGTGGACGTCGGTGCCAAGGCCACCATCCACGACCTGGTCGTCGGCGCGGCGACCGGGGGAGCGGCCGTGATCGTCTGCTCCTCCGATGTCGAGGAACTGGTCCAGGTGTCCACCCGGGTCCTGGTGTTCCGCCGAGGGCGTCTGGGTGCAGAGCTGACCGGTCCTGACCTGACCGTCGAACGCATCGAAGAGGAGCAGTTGCGGCCGACGGAGGCAGGACCAGCGAACGGGGCCGCCGCCGGTGCGTTCCCGGAAGGCGAGATCTCCCATGCGTAACGTGTCGGGTGTTCTGGGCGCGCTGAGCCCCAGGCGGGTCAGCGTGTTGTATCTGCTGGTCCTGATCATCGTGATCTTCAGCATCACGATTCCTGATCTGTTTCTCTCGGAGATCACCTTCCAGAGCGTCGCCCGCAGTCAGGCGGTCGTCGGCATCCTCGCGTTGGCCGCGCTGCTGCCGTTCGTCGCCGGCGAGTTCGACATCAGCCTGGGGACCAATCTTGCGCTGTCGGTGATCCTCATGGCCTGGATGAGCAACAACCATCCCGGCCTCGGAGTGTGGACGATGTGTCTGATCGCCGTCCTGGTGTCGGCGTTCGTCGGCCTGGTCAACGGGCTCCTGGTCGGCCGGCTGGGGATCAACTCCTTCATCGCGACCCTGGGCACCAGTCAGATCCTGGCGGCGATCGCGCTCAAGATCTCCAACAACGAACAGGTGCTGGCCTCGCTCCCGCAGAGCTTCATGGACCTGGGCCAGGGGCGCACCTTCGGGGTTCCCAACGGCCTGTTCGTGACCGTGGCCCTGGCTCTGCTGGTGTGGTACGTCCTGCAGTGGACCAAGGTCGGTCGGCACCTCTACGCCTCGGGGTTCAACCGCGAGGCCGCGCGCCTGTCGGGTGTGCGCACCGAGCGGGTCGTCATCGGCTCGTTCGTCGCGGGCGGGGCGATCGCCGGCCTCGCCGGGGTCGTGTTCATCGCTCAGGTGGGGACGTTCACCAACTCCATCGGCATGCCGTTCCTCTTCCCCGCCTACGCCGCGGTCTTCCTCGGCGCCACCCAGTTCAACCTGCGGCCCAACGTCTGGGGCACGCTGCTGGCGATCTTCACCCTGGCCTTGGGCGTGCAGGGGCTGCAGCTGTCCTCGTCGGGCTCGGGATTCTGGATCACGCCGCTGTTCAACGGCATCGCCCTCGTGGCCGCGGTGATGTTCAGCCGCCGACAGAACGCCCGCACCACCACGCAGGTCGAACCCACCGACCCCGCCGGCCCGCAGCCATCGGTCCTGGCGGCCGACAACCCGACCACCACCGGCAAAAACCCCCAGGCTGTCAGCCGATGACCAGGCATCTCGAACGAGACGTTCTCCATGACAGGGCCGGGGTTCCTCGTCGACGGTGGGGTGCTGTTCTAACCGACGACGACGTACCACTCCTTGTCTCGAGGCGGTCCAACCCGTTTCGCGGTCTTCCTCATCTATTTCGTCCAGGAGGCACAGCTTTGTTCGGCTCAACCAACCGCGGAGCGCGAGGAATCGTCGCCGTCTCGTCCGCGGTTCTGCTGTCCCTTCTCGCGGCGTGCGGGAGCGACGACGCCGGTGGCAGCGGCGGTTCGTCGGGGGAGACCGACGACGCGGCCGTCGCGGCGGCGCAGGAGCGTCTCGACCCGTATCTGACTCCGGCCGACGACATCGAGGTGGACGTCCCCCTCACGCAGAAGCCTGAGGAGGGGCAACGCGTCGCCATCGTCCGCTACAACAACCCGGCGGCCGAGGACTTCGCACGCAATTACGCGGACCCGGGGGAGGCCCTGGGGTGGGACGTCGACATCTATGCCGTCGAGGGGACCGACCCGCAGGCGATCTCCAACGGCGTGCTCCGCGCGGTGAGCGAGGACGTGGACTACATCGTCGTCCAGGGATCCTCGCTCCAAGCCATAGGACCGAGCCTGGAGGCGGCCAAGGAGGCAGGCATCCCTGTCTTCCTGGCGGCCGGGGTCGGCGAGCCGGAGGGTGAGGCGAACGGCCTCTACGGCAACACCATGGGCGAGAACACGGTGCTGGGGAACCTCGCTATGGCGGACCAGGTGATCGTCGACAGTGGGGGCACCGGAACCGTCCTGCACGTGAACGCGCCGGACTTCCCCACCCTGGCACCCATCGATGACGCGCTGGCGGAACGGATCGCCGACGAGTGCCCCCAGTGCACCCTCGAGACCCTGGGCATCTCCGCTGCGGATCTCGGTGGGGACATCGCGTCCAACATCGTCGCGGCCATCCGCCAGCACCCCGACGTCAAGTACGTGATCGCGGCCTTCCCCGACCTGGCCCGCGGGCTGCCCCAGGCACTGGCGGCCGCCGGTCTGGACGACGTCCAGATCTACCTCTCCCTCCCTGATGAGGCCTCCGTGGCACTGGTCGAGAGCGGGGACTACGACGCTGCGATCCTGACCCCGAGGGAGAGCTTCGCGTGGGCGCTCTTCGACCAGATCGCCCGGGTGAGCGTCGGGATGGACCCGCTCCCGGAGGAGCACGGAACCCTCAACATGCAGCTCTGGACGACCGAGGACATGCCGAAGGGGGAGACCACATGGGACCCGCCGGACTTCCAGGAGAAGTACAAGGAACTGTGGCAGGTCTCCTGACAGCACCACTCGACCGGCACAGCGCGCAGGGACGGCGTGGCGCGGAGGCGTCGTCCCCGACAACCGTCAGCTCCCTACGAGCCGGCGCCGGACGGCTCGCCACAGCGGGTGCACGGGACCGCCATCAACAACTCCTATCACCGAAGAAGGTATGACCCCCATGGCGCGAGAACTGTCCGAGTCCACCCCGTTCGCTGACGGAACAGTCCAGCTTTCCGACTCCCCGATCTTCAGCAGTCCTAACAAGATGAAGCTGGGGGTCTTCTCGACGAACCTCTCCGGCACGTCCTCCGGCATCAGCAAGCTGGGCGGCTCGATCACCATCGCGAACTGGGACGAGCAGAAGAGGCTCGCGATCATGGCGGACCGGGCGGGTATCGAGGCGCTGGTATCAGCGTCTCGGTGGAAGGGGTTCGACACCGAGAGCGGTTACTGGGACCGCACCTACGAGACGTGGACGTGGGCAGGCGCCATGGCTGCGATCACCGAGCGGATCCAGGTCTTCACCACGTGTGCGGTCCCGCTGTACCACCCGGTGATGGTGGCCAAGATGGGCGCGACCCTGGACCACATCTCCGGCGGTCGGTGGGGTGTGAACATCGTGCCCGGGTGGTTCGGCGCGGAGTTCGAGCAGTTCGGGATGGAGATGGGGGACCGCGCAGCGCGCTACCGGATGTCGCAGGAGTGGTTCACCCTGGTCAACCGGCTGTGGACGGAGACCGAGGAGATCGACTTCGAGGGCGAGTTCTTCAAGGCCAAGGGTGCTGTCTCGAACCCCAAGCCGGTGCAGTCGCCGCGGCCGTTGGTGATGAACGCCGGCCAGAGCGCGGAGGGTTTGAGCTTCGCACTCAACAACGCGGACATGATCTTCGTGAACACGGTCAACTGGGAGGTTCTCAAGACCAACAACGCGAAGATCCGCGCGGAGGCGGAGAAGCTGGGCAAACCGGTCTCGATCTGGTCCAACCTCGACGTCCTCGTCAAGCGCACCGAGCAGGAGGCGCGTGACTTCGCCGATGCGTGGATGGAGGCTGTCGACACCGAGGCGGTCGACAAGTTCGTCGGCCTGATGGCGGGGGGCGACGCCGGCACGCACGCCGCGCTGATGGCCAACCCCGACATCTGGAACTCGATTGCGATGGCGGGCGGCAACAAGCTCGTGGTCGGCACTCCGGAGATGGTCGTCGAGACGCTCCAGGAGCTCTCGGATGTCGGCATGGACGGCACCACCATGACCTTCCACGAGTACCCCCAAGGCCTCGAGCTGTTCATCTCCGACGTGCTCCCGTTGATGGCCGAGGCCGGACTGCGCGCCGAGAAGCCCCTCGACAGCTGATCGTGCGGGTCCCTCCACCCCGCCGTCCGATCCACTGGAATCCCACCACTGAAGGAGTTCCGACCCATGGTCCGTTCCCTCAAGACACTGATCAGTGAGAACGCACCACTGATCGCTCCTCTTGCCTACGACGGGATCTCGGCCCGTCTCGTCCGAACGCTGGACTTCAAGGCCGCGTACATCGGCAGCTTCGCGGTCACCGCGGCGAAGTACGGTCTGCCGGACATCGGCTTCGTGGGGCTCGACGACATGGCCGACATGGTCCGTCGTATCGCACCGATCGTCGAGGTTCCGCTGATCGTCGACGGAGAAGGTGGGTTCGGCAACGCAATCCACGTCGCCCGCACGGTTCAGGTCCTGGAGCAAGCCGGCGCGAGTGCGACGCACATCGAGGACCACACGTTCGGCAAGCACATCGGGGTTCCTCAGGTCATCCCGGTCGAGCAGGCGGTGGACAAGATCAAGGCGGCCCTGGACGCGCGATCGTCGGACGACTTCCTCATCATCGCTCGATCGGATGCGCTGGTGGGTGAAGGCGAAGAGGCCACGATCGACCGTTTGCTCGCCTATCAGGAGGCAGGGGCGGATGCTCTGTTCCTCGCCCGCGCCCAGAAGCCGGGTGAGGTCCAGAACAAGCGACTGAGTGAGGAAAGTCGGGTGCCCATCGTGATGACGAACGCACCCGGCTGGAGCGCCGCAGACCTGGGTGCGCAGGGTGCGGACGTCGTGCTGTACGCCACGACGACCTACCTTGCTGCAGAGTCGAGCATGAGAAGGGCGCTGGAGGTCCTGGCAGCCGACCAATCCACGGTGCAGATCGACGACGACTACAAGACCTTCGAAGAGTTCGACCAGTTCCTCGGTATCGACGAATACGCGGCGAAGGCCCGCAAGATGGGTCTCATCCCGCAGATCTGAGATGCGGTCGGCTGCGGATTCGCAGCGTCTTGAGGTCGACGTCGACCGACCGCCGAAGGACTCCAGCAGCGAGTCGCCGTAGGGAACGCTCGAGAACTTCGCGGGTGCCTCCACAGGCAGGGATCTGTGGACGCACACCACGAGGCACCACGGTTCGTGCTCGCCCAGGTGAGCAGGAACGAGAACGCTCTATCTCGCGCGCCGCGCGGGCTCACACACCATGACAGAGACGCAGTCGTCCAGAAGGAGGCAGTAAAGAGATGAACGAGCTCTTCTCGATCGAGGGAAAGCGAGTCCTGATCACCGGCGGTGCCCGCGGGATCGGTGGAGGTACCGCTCGGTACCTGGCGCGACAGGGCGCTCAGATCGTCACCTTCGACGTCAGGGACGAGGAGGGGTCGCAGACTGCGAAGGAGGCGACCGAGGCCGGGCCGGGTCGGGTCACCTACCGGCACGTGGACATCCTGAACCCCGATGAGATCACCGCCGGCGTCGAGTACGCCGTCGGAGAGCTCGGCGGGCTGGATGCGATGATCACCAGTCACGGAGGGCCGCTCCTCTCCGCTGCTGAGGAGACCCCCCTGGCCGACTGGGACTGGCAGCTGCAGGTCAATTCCAGGGGCACCGGCCTGCTCTGCCAGGCCGTCTTCCCGCACCTCAAGGAGAAGGGTGGGTCCATCGTCAACGTCGCCGCCGGCGGCGCACTGAAGGACGGTCCGATCCGAACCGCCTCGTACTCCGCCTCCAAGGGCGCGATCATCAGCTACACCAGGACGATCGCGTTCGAGTGGGCGAAGTACAACATCCGCGCTAACTGCGTGAACCCGGTTGTGCAGACCCAGCGCGACGTCGAGCTCATGGAAGAGATGACCCCGGAGGATCGGAAGACGTTCGAGAGCCAGGTTCGCAACAACATCCCGCTCGGGCACTTCGGCGACGTCGAGACCGAACTGGCACCCGTGTTCCAGTTCCTGATCTCGCCCGCCGCCAAGTTCATCACGTCGCAGATCTACGGCGTCGATGGAGGCCTCTGCCCCAGCCGCTGATGTCGTCCAGGCAGCGTTGCGCCTGACTTCCAGAGCGCCGGGCGCGTGTCACGGCCCGCCGATGTGACGGTGAGCAAGCCGTATGGCACGCGCCCGGCGTTTCTGCTGTGACGTTTCTCTGCTGGTCCTCGGGGCTAGGGCGGGACGTTTGTCGGAAGCGCCTGGAGGTGGGTGCAGAGGATCGCCGCCCCTACTCACGTCGCCACCGCACACCGTCGCGGAGGGTCGGGGGCGCCAACCGTCCGCCGTCCTGGCTGCCGCGATCCGGGATGTGCGCACGGCTCGGTACACGGCCGAGCGCCTGCCAGGTCACCAGGGAGTGATCACCATGCCGTCCGCATTGCTTCTGAGCGTTCCCGACGAGGCCTTCCGAGAGGCGCTCGGCCCGCTCCCTCCTGACGTCGATGTCGTCGTCTGGGAGATGCAGAGCGGTTGGCATCGCGATGAAGTCCCGGACATCGTCGTGCTGCCGTACCAGCGTGAGCTCGCGAGCCTGCCGCATCTGCACGATCTCCGGCCACGGCTGGTCCAGACACAGACGATCGGCTACGACGGCTTCGGTGCGGCGCTGGCCCCCGGGCACGTGGTCGCCAATGCGAGTTCCGTGCACGAGGCGTCCACCGCCGAGTTCGCCCTGGCCTTGGTCCTCGCATCCCAGCGGGGGCTGCTCGAGATCGTCCGCGTGGGACCGAACCGGGCACGCCGCTGGCACCCTTCCCTGGCCGACCGGTCGGTGCTGCTGATCGGCTACGGCGGGGTGGGACGCGCCATTGAGAGCAGGCTGGCGCCGTTCGAGGTGCGGCTCACCCGGGTCGCCGGCCGCCGGCGCCAGACGGACACGGGTGTGGTGCACGGCGTTGCGGACCTGCCCGGACTGCTCCCGGACGCAGACATCGTCATCGTCTGTGTGCCGCTGAACGACAGCACCACCGGCCTCGTCGACGAGGCGTTCCTCGCGGCGATGCCCGACGACGCGCTCCTGGTCAACGTCGCGCGGGGCAGGGTCGCCGACACTGCGGCCCTGGCGCGGCACGCCGAGCGGGGACGCCTGCGGTTCGCCCTCGACGTCACCGAGCCGGAACCGCTGCCTGACGACCATCCCCTGCTCCACCTGCCGAACGTGCTCGTCACACCGCACGTCGGTGGAGCGTCCTCGGCCATGGTTCCGCGGATGGCCCGCCTCGTCCACACGCAGATCAGCCACCTGCGTGCAGGTCAGGAGGCAGTCAACGTCGTCCTCCGCACCTAGGGCGTCTCTCCTGAGTGCGTCGGCCACATGGTGATGCGAGCTCGGAACCATCACCACCTATGGGCGGATTCGCATTTGCACGATGTCAGGACTCACGGAGGAAGGCGATGGAGCAGAACACTCAGGTCAGGTTGGATGGAAAGGTCGCGATCGTCACGGGCTCATCGGCCGGCTGGGGGAGAGGCGTCGCTGACGAGCTCGCCCGCCGGGGGGCGGCGGTGTGCGTGAACGGGCGCAACCGAGCGACGGTCGACGTCGCGGTGGCCGAAATCGCGCAGGCGGGTGGTGAAGCGATCGGAGTGGTCGCGGATGTGTCGACCAGGGAGGACGTCGATCGACTCGTGGCCACGACGACCGATCAGCTCGGCCGCCTGGATATCATGATCAACAATGCGGCCGGCCCATTGGTCCCCGTTTCGGTCGTCGACCAGACCGATGAGGCCTGGCGCGCCACGTTCGCGGCGACCGTGGACGCCGTGTTCTTCGGCGCCCGCGCTGCTGCCAGGGTCTTCCGGCGTCAGGGAACCGGTGGTCGCATCATCAACATGGCGGCGAGCAGCGGCGTCTACGGAATTGCGGACGGGGCGGCCACCGCTGCAGCCAAGGGTGCGGTTCTTGCCGCGACGTTCAGCTGGGCCCTGGAGTTGGCAGACCACGGCATCACTGTCAATGCGGTGCGTGCGGGCGTGGACACTCCAGGGGCAGCGGACCTGGTGAACAGGGCGAGAGAGGCCTTGATCGCGGCAGGACGGGACGTTCCTCAGGATCCCCGCGACCTGGGTGTCTTCCCACCGAGCGAGGCTGCGGGACTGGTCGTCTGGTTGGCCTCGGACGAGGCTTCGGATGTCACCGGACGATTCATCGGAGTGGACGGTCCGAAGATTGCGCTGTGGGAGGTCGCATCCCCGGCGCACGTCTTGTGGCACGAGCCGTACTGGGACGTCGATGCCATCTCGCGGGAACTACCCGCACTACTGCGGTCTCACAAGACTCAACCTCATGGCATCGGACAGCTGAACCCGGCCTACAACTATGTGTATGACACTCATGAGGGCCACTCGTGATGGGGACGATTAAAGCGTCACGGTTTGATGCCGCCTCCTTGTGAGCCAGGAGGATGGCGCCATGCCCAAGAGGTACTACTTGCACCAGTTCCGGGAGCGGGCGGTTCGGATGGTTCTCGATCATGCCGAGGACTACGGCTCTCTGACCGCGGCCTGCAAGGCCGTCAGCGCGCAGTTGGGCATCTCCCGGGAGGCCTTGCGTCGCTGGGGTGAACCAGGCCCAGGTCGATGCCGGCGCCCGGCCGGGGGTGAGCACCGCGGAGTCTGAAAAGGTTCGGGCGCTCAAGGCGGAGAACAAGCGGCTGCGCGAGGCGAACGAGGTCTTGCGCCAGGCGTCGATTTTCTTCGCGCGGGAACTCGCCCCGCACCATCGCTGATTTGCGCGTTCATCGACGCGATGCGCGAGCGGAGATTGGCGTCGAGTCGGTCTGCGCGGTGTTGCGCGAGCAGGGCTGCCAGATCGCCGCGAGGACCTACCTCCCTTGGCGGACCGGACCGCGGTCGGGGGTCCCGCACCCACAGCGATGCGCTGTTCATCGACGCGCTGCGGGCCACCGCCGGCCAGCCCGAATCGCTCCACGGGCGGCGCAAGATGACCCATCTGCGCCGCCAGGGTCTGCCGGTGGCGCACTGCACGGTCGACCGGCTGATGCGCGACCTGGGCATGAACGGAGTGCGCCGGGCCAAGTCCGCACCACGCTGCCAGGCAAGGACGGGCGGCGGGCCGGTGACCTGCTCGACGGCAACTGCACCGCGCCGGCCCCGGATCAGGTCTGGGTCGCCGACAGCCTGGTCGCCCCAACGCCCGGAAGCTCAGCGATTCGGAGGGCCCACGGCACCGCCTCGACCGGGAACTGGCAGCCATCCCGGCCGAGGGCGGTGGACGTCCCTGGCGGATGGTCCGAAGCCAGTCTCACGCGTCCTGGATCACCCAGGTGTTCACGACCTCCATGGCCTCCACGATCGAGTCGTGGTTGGCCTTGAGGGTCTCCAAGAAGTCCCATGCCTTCTGGTCCTCGGCTTCGCCGCGCGAGGCGAACAGGCCGAGATAGACGTGGGCGCCCGGGTGGTTCTCCTCTGGTCGGTCGTCGTTCCGCTCGGCGGCCATCGGGCCGGGCCCGACCCATGGGGCTGCGAGACGGCCCTTCAGGACGCGCTGGCCGAAGCGCCCCGCCTCCACCGCCCCGCGCCATTCCTCGTCGAAAGCGCCCATGTCGTCGACGTCGGCGATGTCGACCTCGACGACCAGCGCGAACGTCTGCAGGAAGCTGACGTTCGGGTCCAGCGGGGCGAAGCTGTCCCAGATGTCGGTGAAGTAGAGCTGGGTGGCGGCGTAGTTCCGCACGTAGGGGTGGTACTGCAGCATGTTCGCGTGGCCGGAGGGCAGGAAGGTGTTCTTCAGCCAGTCCTCGACCGTCGCGAACATGTTGAAGCTGAGATGACGCCCGGGACGGTCCTCGTCGAAGACCCGCAGGCAGCGCACGCCGGTCCGGCGACCCTGTGTCTCGCGCTCCCACTCGACATCGAGCCGGCGCACGTGCTCGGCGTCCGAGACGTAGAAGTCGGAGAAGTTGGCCACGACCACCTTCGCCCCCATGAAGGCCGGGGGCTCGACCAGCTTCGGGTAGTCGAACCGGGGGTTGTGCCGGAACCGGTGATTCTTCGGCGCCTCATTGAGGGCTTCGTCGATGGCGGCCGCTCGGGCGGCCATCATCGCCACGATCCCCGCCATGGGATCGGCCCCGCCGGGTGTCGAGTTCTCAGAGTCGGTCATGGGTCTGTCCTTTGTGGGAGTGGTGTGTGGTCGGCACCGGACGTCTCATGGACCCATGTCCTGGATGACGTCGGCGTCGATGGAGGCCGAGACATAGCGCCGCCCTGATCGAGCAGGGAGCTCCCGCTCGCACCGGGTCGAGCAGGCGGCACACACCCGTGACTGCCACTCCCAGCCGCCGTCGATCGGGGCCGCAGCATGCACGCGGACCAGCCGCGGAGTCGGTGCGGGCCGGCAGCCCGGGTCCGGCAGATCCTCATCGCTGCGGAATGTGCGCCTGCTGCCAGCCGGTCCACAGATGAGAGACGATCACGCTCGTGGCAATGGAGCGTCGTGCAGGCGATCGGCGAGGGGCACGAAGATCCCGAGCGGGTGTGGGCCTCGAGGCAAGCCACACCCGCTCGGAAGCTAGACGTTGTAGCCGATGGTCACCATGAGGAAGAGGCAGTCCTCGTCGTAGGGGTTCTTCCAGGCGTGCGCGACGCCCGCCATGACGAGGAGGTCGCCGGGGACGAGGGTGTGGACCTTCCCGCCGGGGAGCTCCAGGTCGATCTTCCCGGACAGCACGACCTCGTAGTCGATGGTGTCGCTCGCGTGCATCGCTGCGTCGCCGCCGTGGCCGGTGTCCGCGTCCATGCCGACCTCGGCCACGTCCAGCTTCCCGGCTGAGTTCGCGGCGAATCGCGTCACGCCGAACGTGGATCCGTTCGGGCCCGCGATGTCGAAGACCTTCGTCACCGAGCCGGGCTTCTCTCGCGAATGCCCGTCGTCCACGCGCCAGTACCAGGCGCCTGCCACGACGCCGGGCATGTCGAGTGTCGCTTCGGGCTTCGCGCCGATGAAGAAGTCCGGCTCGCCGGCGTCGTTCAGCTTCGCGACAACGAGGTTCCAGTCCTGCGGGTTCGGGAATGTCATCGTCTCTCCATCGGCTCGGGTGCGTGAGGCGTGCGCCGTGGCGCAGGCAGGCGCGATGTCGCCCTCGCCCGTGAACTGCCGGCGCCTGGGGCGGTGATTTCGGCGGTGGCCGGCATCACCGCCCCAGGTCGTCGCCCGGAGACGCTCAGCGCTCCGCGGGGTGGAGGATGATCGGGAGCCGATCGATCACCCGGACGGTGAAGTCAGGCACGTACTTCGGCAGCGGCTCGCCCTCGACCCGGGAGATCGCACTCGTGCGCTCCAGGACCTTCGTGAGAGTGATGCGTGCCTCGGCGCGAGCGAGCTCGATGCCGGCGCAGAGGTGGGTGCCGAAGCCGAAGGCCATGTGCTTACGAACATTGGGGCGGTGGATGTCGAACCGCGTCGCGTCGGGGAAGACGGACTCGTCCCGGTCGGCCGAGGGCAGCAGCGGGATCAGGAGCGTGTTGGCCGGGATGGCCTGGCCGCCCACCTCCGTGTCGCGACTCACGGCCCGGTAGATGGTCTTGATGACCGACTCCAGTCGCAGAGCCTCCTCCATCGCGTTGGGGATGAGCGAGCGGTCCGCGTAGAGCTCTGCCAGCTGGTCGGGGTGCTCGAGCAGCAGATTGAAGATGCTGCCCAGCCAGGCGATGGTGGTGTCGGCCCCGGCGAGGATGAGCTGCGCGCAGATGTGGACCAGCTCGTGCTCTTCGATGCCTTCGGAGTTCGCGACCAGCTCGGACAGGAAGTCGTCCCGCGGGTTCTCCCGGCGCTCGGCCACCGCCTTGTACACGTACTGGTGGAACTCCACGACGTCCCTGGCGACGCGCAGAGCGTCGTCCTCCGTCTCCGGCGGCGCCGCGGCCCGGGCCATCAGGGAGGTGGCCCAGCGGTAGACGTCGTGCTCACGCTCCCTCTCGACGCCCATGATCTCGCCGATCAGCAGGATCGGCAGGCGCTTGCAATACTGCTTCATGAAGTCCACGGGCTCGCCGGTCACGAGCTCGTCGAGCAACTCGTCGACGACCGTCGAGATGAAGTCCTCGAGCTGGCGAATCCGTCGTGTGGTGAACCCGCTGCGCACCATGCGCCGGTGGCGCGCGTGGGCCTCGCCGTCGCCGAATGCGAGGACCTCGCGGTAGGGAGCGGCGTCGGCCATGATCGCCGCCACGGCAGGGGAGTCCTGGTGGGGCGAGCCCGCGGACGCGAAGTGCGCGCTGATGCCATTACGAAAGGTGTCCGGGTCCCGCAACACCTGCTGCACGTCGTCGTACCGCGAGACCAGCGTGAAGCCCTCGTCGACCCGGTGCACCGGCGCGGTTTCGCGGAGCACGGTCCAGAACGGGTTCGGCTCCGCCAGGGTCTCCGGGTCGTAGATCTTGAAGTCGTTCGCGGACTTCGCCAGGTCGTGAGTGGTCATGTCGTGCAGTTCCCTGTCTCTCGATGGTTGCCCCGGCGACGCGTCGCTGCTCCGGGGACCCGGGGACGCTCGTCGATGCGTGCGGGCCTGGTGTTGTGAACCACAAGCGGCGTGGGTCACTATATTGGTCATGAGGATCCTGCGCTAGATCCCCATCGACGTCCATCCGCCCGTCCGGCTCGGCTGCCGGTTCCTGGAGAGGGTTCCCATGGCTCTGACAGACGTCCGTGCGCCCACATGGGCTCTCTCTGCTCGGATGCGCTGGTGCCCTCCGGCGCTCTCCTCGAGGTCGCGCCGTCACGCGGGTCCTCCGGTCGCGCGCAGGTGGGAGCTGGGGGACGGGGCAAGGGCTGCACGTGTGCCGGCGAGGGACTCTTCGCTCCGGTCATGGCCGCCACTCGCGATCCAGCCAACTGCCCTGACCCGGATCGTCTCGACGTGACACCAATGCCCGAGAGCATCTCGCCGTCGGGCCTGGCGCCCGTCAGCGCCTCGAGCCAGACGTGGCAAGAGTGGAGGTGCATCACCCTGGAGCGGCTCTCCGGCGTTTCCCGCCTTCGGCCGGTCGAGGTCCAGCTTGATCAGACACGAAACGCATCGTGACGGCGTATGAGAACTGTTGGCCGAGTGGAGCTGACCTCCCTCGCAAGCCGAAGAACGGAGATAGAGATGGCCAAGTACGAGATCCTTCCGGAGCGTTGCGTCCAGACAGCAAACTGCGTCGAGGTTGCGCCGAGCCTGTTCGGATTCGACGACGACGGGGTCGTGAGCACCCTCAAGGACGGCCCGGAGGGCACGGACGAGCAGGAAGCGCTGAAGAACGCGGTACGTGGCTGCCCTGCACTCGCCATCGTGTACGACGAGTGACCCACGAGGCTGGCGTCGCACCGCGTCCGAATGGTGGCGGTTCGATGGTGAGAGGGTGGACTCGTCGCTGGGCTCCCTGCGGTCCAGCCTCGAGCACGGGTGCGCCCCGCGGGCTGCGGGCGACACGGGGACTCGAGGAGGCGACGTGAGCGGGGCCCCCACGCGGATCATCGTGCTGGTGGGCAATCCGAAGCCACGATCGAGGACGTTGGCCGTCGGTGAGCTGCTGGCCGGCCGGGTGGCGGAACTGACCGGGGCTTCGCACGACCGCACCGTGGACCTGTGCGAGCACGCCGACCGGTTGTTCCACTGGCCCGACGACGAGCTTGCTCAGCTGTCCACCGACGTGGCGTCGGCAAGCATCCTGATCGTCGCGTCGCCGACGTACAAGGCGAGTTACACCGGCCTGTTGAAGGCGTTCCTCGATCGCTACCAGACGGGCGGTCTCACCGGCGTGACTGCTGTCCCGCTCATGACCGTGGCGGATCCGGCGCACAGCCTGAGCGTGGACTTCACGCTCCGACCGCTCCTCGTCGAGCTGGGTGCCTCCGTTCCGACCAAGGGCATGTCGTTCCTGACGCCTGCCATGGACGATGCGCCGGCTCTCGTGGATGCGTGGGTGCGGGACCAGGAGCACGTTCTCAGGAATCTGTCCGCCGGATCTCGCGAGGACGCTGGCTGATCCGGACGGCAGCATCCGACGGCGGCGGGCTCCGGCCGCATCGGGCCTCGAGTGCCATCGAGGTGTCTCCTGGGGAGCGCCGGTGCTGCTGCAACTGTCCCGCCGAGACAAGCTGGCCGGATCCCCGGCGGCGCCGCCGGTGACGGCGTGCGCCCAGCACCCGCTGGCCGTATTCACCCCCACCATCTGACCCCCGACACGAGACGAGCGACATGTCCAAGCCCGCCTGGCTGACCAACCCCTGGAAGCAGAACCCCTGGTTCGAGTCCGTCGCCGTAGCTCAACGACGCGCCCGCAAGCGACTGCCCGCGTCGGTGTACGCCGCGCTGGTGGCGGGCTCGGAGCGCGGCCAGACGGTGGCGGACAACGAAGCGGCCTTCCGCGAACTGGGTGTGTCCCCGCACGTGGCCGGCAATCCGCCGGTGCGCGAACTGGGCACCACGCTCATGGGGCAGGAGATCGCGCTGCCGGTGGTGATCTCGCCGACCGGCGTGCAGGCGGTCCACCCCGACGGCGAGGTCGCGGTGGCCCGCGCGGCAGCCGCGCGCGGCACGCTCATGGCACTCAGCAACTTCGCCTCCAAGCCGGTGGAGGAGGTCGTCGGGGCGAACCCGCGGACGCTGTTCCAGATGTACTGGACCGGCGACCGCGACGTCATGGTCGAGCGGATGGAGCGGGCCAGGGCGGCCGGCGCCATCGGGCTCATCGCCACGCTGGACTGGTCGTTCTCCATCGGACGGGACTGGGGCAGCCCGGAGATCCCGGAGAAGGTCGACCTGCGCACCATGCTCCGCATGGCACCCGAGGTCGCGCGCAAGCCCCGCTGGCTGGCGACCTTCGCCCGCAGCGGGCGCCTGCCCGACCTCAGCGCGCCCAACCTGGCCCGGCCGGGCCAGCTGGCGCCGGGCTTCTTCGGCGCCTACTACGAGTGGATGAACACCCCGCCGCCCACCTGGGACGACGTCGCGTGGATGCGCGAGCAGTGGGGTGGGCCGTTCATGCTCAAGGGCGTGTCGCGGGTCGACGACGCCCGGCGGGCGGTCGATGCCGGCGTCACCGCCATCTCGGTGTCCAACCACGGCGGCAACAATCTGGACGGCACGCCGGCCGCGATCCGGATGCTCCGGCCCGTCGTCGAGGCGGTAGGGGACCAGATCGAGGTGGTCATGGACGGCGGCATCCGGCGCGGCTCCGACGTCGTGAAGGCCCTTTGCCTTGGCGCGCGTGCGGTGCTCATCGGCCGGGCCTACCTGTGGGGCCTGGCCGCCAACGGGCAGGCCGGCGTGGAGAACGTGCTGGACATCATGCGGATGGGCATCGACTCCGCGCTGCTCGGCATGGGCATCCCCTCGGTGCGCGACCTCCGGCCCGAGCACGTCGTCGTCCCCGACGGCTTCCACCAGGTCCTCGGTGCCGGTTCCGACGTGCCGGCTGTCACGCCGGGGGTGGCCGCATCGGCCTGACCCGCTCCTGGTCGGCTGAGCGCCGTGGTCCCGGCTGGACGTCTTGCTGCGGGCGGTCGGGTCGCCTCAGACTCGCCGCACGAGGTCCGGTGGTCGGCCCGCGCCCACCCCGATGACGCGCTGCGGCAGCCCTCCTCGCCATCGGATGCGCGCAGCAGTATTGGACTGCCTGTCCTGATCGGAGTTTCATGCCTCGCTACCGGTACACCGCCCCTTGGCCGGAGGTCTTCGCGGACCTTGAGATCGGTCCGAGTGCCCGGGTCATCCCGAGCGACGGGAGGGCCCTCTCGTCGCTCAGTCGACAGTCATCCTCCTGTCTGGGGACGAGATCGAACTCACCGACGCGTACGACCACGAGGCTCGCCGAACTGATCCGGCCCGATGCGGCCGCCTTGAGCACGCCCGGCCCCAGGGCAGGCATCCCGCGTACGGAGAGGAAGGCGCGATGACCTACGTCATCACCCAGGCTTGTGTCGACGTCCTCGACAAGGCCTGTATCGACGAGTGCCCGGTGGACTGCATCTACGAGGGCGAGCGGATGCTCTACATCCACCCCGACGAGTGCGTGGACTGCGGCGCCTGCGAGCCGGTCTGCCCGGTGGAGGCCATCTACTACGAGGACGACGTCCCGGACAAGTGGAAGGAGTTCTACAACGCCAACGTGGAGTTCTTCTCCGACCTGGGCAGCCCCGGCGGTGCCGCCAAGACCGGCAAGATCGCCAAGGACCACCCGCTGATCGCCGCGCTGCCCCCGCAGGGTGGGGACCACTGACGCCTCTTCGAGCCGCGCCCGGGCCGGCGGCACGTCCTCGTTCGGGTTGGGTGTACGAGGCAGGCGGTGGACTGGTGACGCCACGCGCGGCCCAGCCCCTGCACGACGAGGACCGCTGCGACATGACCAGCCTTGCGCTTCCTTGAATCACGAGCCGTGGAGCGACATCGTCGGCTTGTCGGAGGCCCACGTGGCATTCGACCTGCTCAGTCAGCGGTGCCCAACACCAGTCGTACATGTCAACATCAAGTTGCCGAGTTCATGCCTCTAGACGAGGGCGCTGCGGTGGTAAGAGCGCGGCCGCCGCAGTCGTGTACGAGTCCAGGTCGATGTCGCCGAGCACGGCGTCCTGCATGACGAGACCTGGCCCCGTGGATAACAGCACGTGCGCGAGAGTCTCGGAATCGGTCCCGGGCGGTAGGCACCCATCGTCCCGCCAGCGTTCGATGCGGTCGGCGAGCTCATCAGGGGCCCTGCCGTAGGCGCGCTGGGTGATCCGCTCGACCGAGGGCTGCGTAGTCATGGCCGTGCCCACGACTGAACCGTCCTGGATCTGACGGACGCTGGGTTCAGGCCACCGCGAGGTCCGCGGGGGTCCTGGTGTCACGGTAGTGGGGCGGTGGTCACGGCCATCGCGCCGTCGGGGGCATAGGCCTTGGCCGAGGCCCGAGACCCGGGTGACTTCGGGGCGGCCGACCTCGCCGGCCGCTGCGGCGACGTAGACCACGTGCCGGGCGGCCTCAATCTTCATCTCCATGTCGGCGAGCGTGAACTGCACGCCCGGGACGGTGCTGATGCTGGTGCCGAACTGCTTGCGGTCATTGACGTAGGCCACCGCGGCGTCCAGCGCGCCCTTGGCGATCCGACGGCCTGCGCGCCGATGGTGGGGCGGGTGAACCCCAGCGTGCGCAGCGCGGCTTTTGACCCGGTGCCCTCGGCGCCGATGATCCGGTCGGCCGGGATGGCGCAGTCGGTGGAGTACAGCTCGCAGGTGGGTGAGCCCGTGATGCCCGTCTTCGTTTCCTTGGACCCGACGGCGAAGCCCGGGTCGTCGCGGCGGACGGCGAACGCGGAGATGCCGTTGGCGCCCTTCTCCTGGTCGGTGGCGGCCATGACCGTGTATTAGGCGGACCTATACACCTAGTGGTACAGTTTCCCGTACCACTAGCCGATAGGATCCGCATGTCCGTGACTGCCAGCGAGGCGCGTCAGCGGCTGTTCCCGTTGATCGAAGAGGTCAACGCCGATCAGGTCGCGGTGGAGATCGTCTCGAAGAAGGGGACTGCCTTCCTGGTCTCGGCCGACGAGTACCGGTCGCTGAAGGAGACCGTCTACCTGCTCCAGTCGCCGCGCAACGCCGAGCGCCTTCGGCAGAGCCTGGCCGACGTCAAGGCCGGCTCGGTGGAGCCCCACGAGCTCACTGAGTGAGGATCGCGTTCACCGCCCATGGGTGGGAGGACTACACCAGCTGGGCGGACGACCGGAAGGTGCTCGCACGGATCAACCGGCTCATCCGCGAAGCGGCTCGAGACCCTGCCACGGGCACCGGGAAGCCGGAGCGGCTCAGCGGGGACCTGTCGGGCTGCTGGTCGCGCCGCATCGACCAGGAGCACCGCTTGGTGTACACGGTCGAGCGCGATCAGCTCGTCATCCTCCAGGCGCGCTACCACTACTGACCAGGGCCCATCTCAGCCTGTCGCCCCTGGGCCGCCGTGCACCCTTTATGCATCCAATATGGCCGCAGACCGCCAGCAACAGCCTGCGCTGCTCAACGAGCCGAACTGCGTTTGACCTGCTCAGTCGTCGAGTCTCAACGCCAGCCAATCACCACAAGATCAAATCGCAGGGTTATTGGTTCGAGTCCAATCGGGGGAGCAAAGGCCCAGCTCAGCGGCCTGTTCGGCTACTCCTCGGCGATAAATTTATTCGGCCGCGCATCACAAACTCATCACTTACAAGCGCGGCGGGGCTGCGACGGGCTTGCCGAGACCGCGTCCATCGAGGTCAGCCGCGCGCAACCGGCGGTGGGTGAGGCGGCAGGGCGTGGACGCCCGGCCGAGGTGCCGCACGTGAAGCCGGGCCGCTCAGGGGCCGGCGCTCAGAGGTTGCGCTGGAGGGCTGCCGCGGCCTGCGGGCTGCCGGCGCCGCGGCCGAGGTAGACGTCCTGGGTGAGGCTGGGCCGGATGTGCCCGAGGTGGTCGGCGATCTGGCGGGCGGACAGGCCGGCGTCGTCGAGGCGGGTGGCCACGGTCTTGCGGAATGTGTGCGAGGTGGCCCGGGGCGATGAACATCCTCACCTGAGATGCAAAAACGTGTGTAGCACTTGATCTTGGTTCATCTCCAGTAGCAATGAGGCGCAGGATGGCCCGGTGGGGCAGAGCACTAGGATCAATGTCGAGGCCCCGGTCGAGCAGTTCTGGGAGGTGTCGCGGGTTGCCGCGGCCTACGACCCCGTGCGTAGTGCCTGCCCGGAGCTGTCCGGCGGGAGACTAGTAGGTGCGGCGGTACTCGCGAACGGGTCGGTCGTCCGTCGTCAGCTGCCAGCGCCCGGTCACGACGCGACGGCGGATCCGCCAGCCGTCGTCGGTCTCGACCACGACGTCGTCATAGGTCCCGCCGTACCACCGATGGGCGTCGTGCTCGGGGCGGGTGTAGGGCACGAAGAACTTGCTTCTCACGTGCACTTCGCCGGGTAAATGTTCGCGCAGCAGGATGTTCGAGGCGTGGTGCGCCGAGGACCCCGCCGCGTTGGTGAAGAACTCGACGATGGCGTCGATGCCCTCGATCGGCGGCCGATCGCGCCCGACGAAGAGCACCGTCGCATCCGGAGTGAACACATCCCTCAGCCGGTCGAACTCCCCGTCGTCGAGGCAGTGGCCGTACAGCGCGAGCAGCTGGTGGATCGCCAGGACGTCGCGTGGTTCGAGATCCGTGTCAGGCATCCAGCACCTCCACCACCGTCAGGGATCGTGCCGGTGGAACTTGTTCGTGCGGGGTCGACCGTCCACTGTGTGGTATCCGGCCAGCCGGGATCACCGTGGGGCGGGGGCGAGCATCTGGCTGATCGTGCGGTGGAAGTGCTGGACGCCGGGTTCGTTGCGGCCGAAGACGAGGTCGCTACCCGACATCGCATCGAGACCGCGCTGAATGCCTTCGCCAGTGCGGTAGTCCTCGTCGAGGGTGACCTCGTAGAACCAGTCCCGAGCGTGGTCGGCCACCTTGATGTCCTCGTCGTCCAGCGGCGGCTGCCGCAGCAGGGTGTGCTGTTCGGTGGTCGAGGTGTCCCACGTGGTCCCGGGGAGAACGATCGACACCTCGACGATCCGACGCCAGCCGCCGGCGATCGCGATACCGGGGAAGAGCCATAGGATCGGCCCCACGTTCGAGGCCGGCTCCCAGGACTGCTCGGGGAGGTCGACCGAACCGCCGATCGTCTTCAACGCGAAGGCGACCCGCATGTGCGGGCCGAAGGCGTCGAAGGTGGCCATGTTGGAGTGGTTGGTCCGGAATACCGTGGTGGTGTGCAGCGACGCGAAGTGGTAGCCCTCGAGGTAGCCGTCGACGACCAGCTTCCAGTTCGGTCCGGGCAGGTGCGTGGTCCCGTGGAGGAAGCAGCGATCGAGCCCGAGGCCGTCGAGCAGCGGCGCCATGTCGCCGAGCCACTCGTCCAGATCTAGGGTCGCCGTCCGGTCGAGGGAGATGAACACGAAGCCGGCTCGCTCCACCGCCGGTAGGGACAGCAGCCCCATCGCGTCCCGGTCGACCGGCCCGAACGTTTCCTCGCCGTAAACGCCGACGAGGCAGCCGGCCAGGTCGTAGGACCAGGCGTGGTAGGGACAGGTGATCCGCCTGGCCTTGCCGACACCTTCGGGCAGCAGCTCCGCCCCCCGGTGACGACAGGCGTTGATCATCGCCCGCACGGCGCCGGAGCGGTCCCGGGTGATCAGCACCGGCATTCCGATGATCTCGACGGCCTTGTAGCTTCCCGGCTCGGGGAGCTCCGCCGACAGCGCTACCGGCAGCGGCACCCGGCGGTGGATGCCCTCGACCTCGCGACGCCAGATCTCCGGGTCGCGATAGTTGCTGACCGGCTCGATGTACTGCTCTGGTGCCTGATCGGTGGTGCTGCTCTGAAAGTGACCGACGAGCCGGCGCATCACGTTGATGGAGTCCTCCCGCAGAGCAGGCGTGAAGTCGAGCGCGGGGATGTACGGCGGCGTAGACACAGGGCTCCATGGCGTCTGGCGGCACCCGTGGGGCCGCTAGTCATCTATACGAGTAAGTGTGGCGGTCCGTCGCTCGGGCCGTCAACCCGCCGGTCCGGAGCCCCTCAATGGATGGGTGGAGTACTCGAGCACGTAGCGGACACGGTCGCCGCGAGCGCGCCTGCGGATTCTCAGGACCGGTGTGCCGAGCGCGTCGGCGGTCAGTCCCTCGCGCACCAATACCGGCGCGCCGACCCGGATGCCCAGTTGGTCCGCGTCCTCGGCGCTCGCCGCCTCCGCCCCGAATGAGCGCCACACATAGCGCAGCGGCCCGTCTGCGCGGTCGAGCAGCAGCCCGTAGACGCCGTCGGTCTCCCTCCATCGCGCCGCCACGTCCTCGAGCTGGGCGTCGGGGCCCCACGCGGTCGAGCACACCCACGGCTCACCGTTCACCTCGAGTCTGCTGTCGACCCGGCGCAGCCGACCGCGCGGATACCGCAGCTCTCCACGGACGGCATCGTTCTCGGTGTGCTCGGTGGAAATGAGCACGTCGCGGTAGCGCTGTCCCTCGGCCTCCAGTTGCGAACGCAGGCTCGTGAAGAACTCTTCGCGCGACAGAGGAATCGTCACGGCGATCGGGCTGGGCTGCTGAGTGACGAACGTGCCGGCCCCCTGCCGCGCGTGCAGCAGTCCTTCCCGGGCCAGCTCCTCGAGCGCCCGCCGCACCGTCAAGCGGTGCACGCCCAACTCGGCGGCGAGCACGGGCTCGCTGGGAAGTTTGTCGCCGGCGCGATACTCGCCGGTCGCGATCCGTTCGGCCAGGACCTGGCGCACCCGCCGGTACAGCGGCAGGTGTCCGCCCTCGGACCCGGTCATGAGCGCACGCTACTGCAGCATCGCGGATGCGCCCGGGCGCAGCCGCCAGCCCTTGTCACAGTCATCTATACGACCTATCGTGCCTCAACGCCGCGGTTCGGCTGGACGGGTGGGGGGCAGTTGTCACCCGGGCTATCCAGCAAGTCCACGTCAACCGGTCAGGAAGCACGTCATGGACCTAGGTCTCGCCGGCAGGCGCGCCATCATCTCGGGTGGCAGCCACGGGATCGGCCGTGCGGTGGCGTCCCGACTGCTCTGCGAGGGGGTGAGCGTCGCCATCTGCGCCCGCGACGAGCAGGGCGTCAAGGCGACGGTCGAGGAGCTCAGCACCCACGGCGCGATAGTCGGTCACACGTGCGACTTCGCTGACGAGCGGGCGGTGCGCCGATGGGTCGACGGCGCTGCCGAGGCGCTCGGGGGGATCGACATCGTGGTCAGCAACGCTAGCGCCAGCGGGCAGCACGGCAGCGGACCCGCCCCGTGGGAGGTCAACTTCAAGGTCGACATGCTCGGCTGCGTCGCCCTGTGCGAGGCGAGCAAGCCCTACCTGGACCGGTCGGACGCGGCGGCCATCGTGCAGATCGGAACGATCACCGCCATCGAGCACCATGACGTGCCCATCAACCCCAGCTACGGCGCCATGAAGGCCGCCACGATCAACTACATGGCACAACTCGCCCAACGCTGGGGGGCCGACGGGATCCGAGCAAACACCGTTTCCCCCGGCCCGATCCTCATCGAGGGACGAAAGTGGGACAGCCTGCGCGAGCGGCGCCCTGAAATATTCGTCCGCGACCGCGACCAGCACCCCGCCAAGCGCATGGGCACCGCGGAAGAGGTCGCCGCCATCGTCACCGTCCTGGCGAGCCCAGTGGCCAGCTGGGTCACCGGCGAGAACGTCGTCGTCGACGGCGGCTACACCAAGCGCGTCGGGTTTTGAAACGCCGCCGGAATACCGCAGATGACGAGGAACTGGCCACCAGTAGCCCTGGTGACCGGCGCTGCGTCCGGCATCGGGCGCGCGACGGTGGAGCTGCTGCTCGAACGGGGCGGGTCCGTCGTCGCTGTCGACCTGTCCGCCGCCCAGATGCAGTGGCTGGCCGGTCACGACAGGGCGGTGGTTTTCGCGGCCGATGTCACCGACGAAACTGCGAACGCGGCCGCCGTGGCCGCCGGGGAGGAGCGGTTCGGCCGCCTCGACGCCGCCGTCTACAACGCCGGCGTGCGTGGAACCGGCGACATCGAGACGGTCGACCTCGAGGTCTTCGACCGCTCGATCGCGGTCAACTTGCGCGCGGTCGTCCTCGGACTGCGTGCCGCGATCCCGGCGCTGCGCCGAGCCGGAGGCGGCTCGGTCGTGGTGACCGCCTCCGTCACCGGCCTCGGCGGAGAGCCGCGACGCTGGCCCTATGCCGCGGCCAAGGCCGGCGCCGTCAACCTAGTGCGCTCGGTAGCCATCGATCTCGCGACAAGCGACATCCGGGTCAACGCCGTGTTGCCCGGGCCGATCCGCACCGGCATGACGGCACACATCGCCGAAGGCGCCGAGCGTTACGAGTCGTTGCGGCGAATGGTGCCGATGCAACGGTGGGCCGAACCGCGAGAGGTCGCCGAGGTCATCGCTTTCCTCACCTCGCCTGGGGCGTCATTCGTCACCGGCGTGGCGCTGCCAGTCGACGGGGGCGTCACAGCAGGAAGCGGTCAGGCCCTCCCGCCGCCGCGGCTGGATGCGTAGTCCGCGCGGCACCGGACCACTTCATCGAGTCGTCCGGACTGCTGTCTTCGAGTACGACGATGGTGACGCGATCTTGACCGCGTCGCCTCTCTGCGCCCGCGAAGGGAACCGATAAGCATCGCTAAGGGCTGGCGGCCGTGGTTGCAGCTGTGGTTGCAGTTCGGGTCGTCCGCGGTTGTGCGCTCACGTTCGTGGCCGTCCATAAGCCCACTTCAAGCGGCTTCCGGAACGGCCGCGAACCGCCATGAACGCGATCATGACGGCCGGCAGTGTGCGGGCCGGCCATGTGCTGCAATTCGCCGTCGCTGGCGGGGCAGCAGTCCGGGTGGGTCGGATGTCGTGCGAAGCGGAGCTGGTCGGCGGTGAACCGGTGACCGGACGCGGGTAGGGGTCTGTCATGTCCGACTTCGAGATCACCGCCCTGGTACTGGCCGAGCACGAGGTCTTCCGGCGGGATTTCGCCGCGCTCGAGACCTTGCCCGACCATGAGCTCGCCGCGGCGTGGGAGGCGCTGCACGCCAAGCTCGAGGTGCACGCCGTCGCCGAGGAGCAGCTGTTCTACCCACTGCTCGCCCAGGAGGCGGGTGGCGAGCAGGAGACGGCGGAGGGCGTGCACGACCACAACGAGATCCGGCACGCCGCGGCCGCCGTCGTGCAGCAGCAGGTCGGCAGCGAGGGTTGGTGGGAGGCGGTGCACACCACGCGGCAGGTCAACGCCGACCACATGACCGAAGAGGAGGTGGACTTCTTTCCACCGTTCAAGGAGTCCGTCGACGAGGAGCAGCGGGAGGCCCTCGGGATGCGTTGGCTGGCCTTCCACGACGATCACGAGCAGGGCGACGGGCTGTCCGGTGAGGACGCAGAGGTATCCGAGGTGGTGGCGACCGAGGTACCGGAGGGGGAGCCGTCCCTCTGAGGACGCGGCCCCATGGGCGCGCGGTCGGCGCAGCTGTCAGCGGGCAGGTGTCTGAAATCGGGGGGACGTCCACGAGAAAGTAGCAGGAGGGACACTCCGACGGGTCTCGCCCGGTCGCCAGCAGCGCGACTTCGCGCGGGTGCCTTCGCGGACGATGTCCAGGACTCCGCAGGCGCGCACGTGCAGACCTCTGAGACGTCGTCACGCTCGGCAACGGAAGCTCGGGCGGAGGAGAGGACGCATCCTGCAGGTCGGGCCGGCGATCCTTGACCACCATTTTGACCACCATTGCGCCCTGTCCGGGGCGGCTCCCTGCGGTTCTTCGTCGTTCCGTATGTCGCTTGAGCTGCGCAGATGGACTTCCGTGAATGGCCGCGGACTCGCGGCCGACGGCTGGGGGCCAGGGGGCCGGGCGCGCGGGCCGTCTCGGGGTAGCAGGGCGGCCAGCCCGTCGCTGGCGAGCGCCGTGAGCTTGTCGACGAGGTCGGCGGCGGGCAGGCTGCGGTCGGCATACAACCAGTGCGCCGCGAGCTGGACCATGCCGACGACGCCGTACGCCCAGATCGTCGCGGGCTCCCGCTGGACGTCCGGCCGCGCGCAGCCGCTCGGCCATGATCGCGGCCCGGGCCTCGGCGATCTCCCGTTGAGCGGCCGCCACCGGGTCCACCGGTCGGTCGCGGCCCGCGTAGACGAAGCGGTACAGCGAGGGCTCCTCCTCGATCAGCCGGACGAGAGCCGTGATGACCGCGCGCAGCCGGACCCGCCCGTCATTGCGCCCGAGCTCCAGTTCGTGCAGCAGTCGGGGGAGCAGGATCCGTCCGAGGACTCGCTCGAGGACGGCGTCGACGATCTCGTTCTTGTCAGCGAAGTAGCGGTAGATGACCGTCTTGGAAACTCCTGCACTACGGGCGACGTCGTCCACCGCAAGCTCTGGACCTGTGCGCCGGACCGCTTCCAGCGCGGCGTCGACGAACTCCTCGCGGCAGGCCCGACGGTGCTCGGTCCAGCGGGCGCTCCGGCCGTCGGGGCTGCAGCGGCCTACTGTCCACGGCTCATGCTCAGCGCCACCTCCCTTTCCGTGGCCAGCCGACGTGCGCTCCCTTGCACGGGCGAACGGGCATTGCCCGGTTCATGGCCCTGACGGCATGACAGTTGGAGACGCCGTCACGCCCAGCAACGGGCGAATCGGCTGCCGAGGACCCGTGTCTGGGTAGCCTCGTGGCGGCAGCCTTACAGGTGGACAGGCAACCGAACCCTGGGCAGACCCTCCCGTGCGCGGTTCCGATCGGGCGACTCGGCCCCTACTGTGGCCGTGCACGGCCACGGGGGCCGGTGCACTGCCGCCACCGGAGCCACTGCAGCATGACCTTCCTGATGCCGAACCCACGGCGGCCCGGCGCAGACCGTCCACCGCGACCGGGTGTCGCGGCGCCGGACGGACTCGATGGGATGGCTCTGGTGATGCTGGCGTTCGACGCGGTTCCGGTCGCACTGGCCGTCACCGCCCTCGACGGTCAGGTCGTGCGGGTCAACCGGGCCATGTGCGATCTGCTGGGCTACCCGGAGGACCGGCTGCTGGGCCACAGCTACCGCACGCTCACCCACCCCGAGGACCTGCCGTTGGACGAGCAGGCGGCCAGCGCACTGCTCGCCGCGAACGGCCCCGGTCCAGCTGTGGAGAAGCGGTTCCGGCACGCCGACGGACACTTCATCTGGGCGCGCGTCACCGCCACCCTGATCAAAGGTGCCGACGGCGCCGCCCTGGGCGCCTCCGTGGTCATCGAGGACATCGCCGAGCGGCGCCTGCGGGACGCCGAACTGTCCCGGCTGGCGCTGCACGATCCGCTGACCGGTGCGCGCAACCGGGCGCGGCTCGACGAGGACATCGAGCGCGCGCTGCGCGCCCGCGACAGCGCCGGCGGCGTCGTCGCCGTCCTCTACCTCGACGTCGATGACTTCAAGAACATCAACGACCGCCACGGTCACGTCGTCGGCGACCGCGTGCTGATCACGCTGACCGCCCGGCTGCGGGACGCGCTGCGCGAGCAGGACACCGTCGCCCGCCTCGGGGGCGACGAATTCGTACTGGTGGCGCACCTGCCGACCGCCGCGGACGCCGACGAGATGCGCATTCGCGTCGAGAAGCTCTGCGCCGACCCACTGCACCTGGCCGAGCTGACGCTGTCGGTTCACGTCAGCGTCGGCATGAAGGTCGTGGCCACCGACGGCAGCAGCGCGGCCCAGGCTCTGTCCGACGCCGATGACGACATGTACGAGATCAAGAGGAACCGCAAGCGCTACGCCGTCGCTTAGCGCGGGCTGTCGTTTGCCGTGCCGTGACCGTTGCTCGACCGGCCGCTGCCGGATGCCGACCCGTCATTGCGGTTGCCATTGACGTGGTTCGCCTGGTCCACGCACGGCCGTCGCCGTCCAGCCCCCCGCCTGAGCAGGGCTCTCTTCGTCTCCCCGCGCTCGACGAATCGAGGGGTTGCAGTGCTGGTCGCAGTTGCTCCGCCCTACTTGTCAGCAGCAGCGCGCCGCATCCGGTCGGCGGTCTCGCGGGCGAGGGCGGCTGACGTGGTTGTGGATGTTGAGGCGCCAGCCAGTGGGCGGTCACCCCTCGGCACAACGCAGCCGCCACTGCGGCGGCGCCTGCGTTCAGAGGATCAGTGATCTCGGCGGGCCCGGCTGTCGGTGTGGACGTGCTCGCCGTGCCAGTCGTCGTCGCCCTCGGGCTCCTTGGCCAGCAGGGCGCGTATCGGAGCGCACCAGCCGGCGAGGTCGGGGCAGCGTGGGAGTCGGCGGGCTTCAGGTGTGACGGGCCGACCCGGGAGGACTGTCGCCTGCGATTGATCGCGGCGCCGTCCTGGCCACCTGTCTTGCACCATGGGATGAGCGTGCCGGCAGTCTCATGGGCAATCCCGGTTCCTGCGTGAATCATGATCGCTATGGCAAAGAAGACCGTCGTCACCTTGGTCGATGACCTGACCGGGGAGCCGGCCGACGCCACGGTGCGCTTCGGTCTGGATTCCCGCGAGTACGAGCTGGACCTCACCGATGCGAACGCCGCGCAGCTGCGGGACTCGTTCGCTCGCTACATCGCCGTCGCACGCAAGGTCTCTGGTAAGAGTCGCGCTGCGGGGGCTGCCGGGGAGCCGGCCAAGCCTTTCAGCGGATTCGACCCGGCCGCGGTTCGCGCCTGGGCCGCCAGCAACGGCTACACCGTGTCCCCACGTGGGCGCATCAAGGCCGAGGTCCTGGAGGCCTTCCGCGCCGCCGGAAACTGAGCTCTCCGGAAGGGACGGAGGGTCGGTCCCAGGCGTGACGCCGGGCCGCTTGCGTCGTGTGAAGGCCCGGAGGCTTCCGCAGGTTGGACACCGTCGGCCCCGTCGAGCCCGCTAGCACATTGTCGTTGCACGTGGCCTTGTTCGAGGCGTTGCCACCCTCGCGTCAGGCCCCGACGAGCGACCGCCAGCCCCGGACGGCGAGCCGGTCGGTGCCTGCACGCGCCGCAAGACCCGCGGCCGCCGTGGAGGACAGGGACCGGATTTCTGCTTCGTCGACGGTGACCAGTACCCCGCCGTCCACCGCGAGGCGGCCGTCGACGTAGACCCGATCCACCTCGTCACCCCGCTGGCTGTAGACCAGCGAGGAGACCGCTGCGTGCACTGGTGTGAGGCAGAGGTTGGACATGTCCAGCACCACGACGTCGGCCCGCTTGCCCACCTCCAGGGATCCGATCGACTCGTGGAGACCCAGTGCCCGGGCGCCGTCGATGGTCGCCATCTCCAGCGCCTTCTCCGCCGTCATGATCTCCGGGTCGCGGTGCACTCCCTTGTGCAGGAGGGCGGCAAACTTGATCGCCTGCAGCATGGAGTGGTTCGACGACGATGCCGGCCCGTCGGAGCCCAGGCCCACCGTGATCCCGCGTCGGTGCATCGCAGGAACCGGCGCGAACCCCGACCCGAGGTAGAGGTTCGAGCACGGGTTGTGCGACACCTTGGTGTCCGACTTCTGGATCATGTCCAGGTCCTGCGCATCGACCTGCACGCAGTGCACGGCCAACAGGTCCGGGCCGAGCAACCCGGTGCGGGCTGCGAAGGGCACGTCCCGGTCGCCGAATCGACGGACGGACTCCTCGACGTCGAACGGCGACTCGGACAGATGCATGGTCACGAGCGCTCCGGTGTGCTCGGCCAGCGCTCGGGTCTCCCTCAGCGTCGCCTCGTCCACCGTCCAGCTCATGCACGGTGCCAGACCCACGGTGACCCGTGAGCCGGGGGAGTTCCACTCGTCGATGAGCCGCTCGGCGTCGGTGAGGGCCACGTCGAGTGACTGGATCAGCTCCGGCGGCGCGCCGACGTCGGCTCCCGCCGTCATGTAGCCCCGTGCCATCACCCCGCGGATGCCGGCGTCCGACATCGCTGTCGCGACCGCGTCGCCGAGGCCGGCCCGGGGGTGCACGTACATGAAGTCGAGCAGGGTCGTCGTCCCCGTGGTGAGCGCCTCCGCGCACCCGTGCAGCGCCCCGGCGTAGCAGTCCTCGGGGGTGAGGTGCACCGCTGACGGGCCGGTCATGGTCCGGAACCAGTCCGACAGGACTCGGTCGTCGCCCAGCCCCTTGAGCAGCGTCTGAAACAGATGGGTGTGGGTGTTGACGAAGCCTGGGAGCACCACCCGCCCCGCGCAGTCGACGACGTCGGCGTCGGGGTGGGCCGCCAGGACCTCGGCCGTGGGGCCGACGGCGAGGACGGAGTCGGTGAAGGCCACCGCCCCATCCGCAACCACGCGTCGGGCGGCGTCCATCGTGATGACCGTCGCCCCCGACAGAACGGTGACGGTCATCGGCCGCCCCGGATGGGGATGACCGTCGTGCGTCCGATCACCGCGTCGCGCCGCTACCGGATGGGGCCCGTGAGCCGGCCGACCGCATCAGCTCCCACACCGCTGCCGGCGTGAGGGGCGTGCGGGTGACGGTGCAGCCGAGGTGCTCGATGGCATCCGCCACGGCGTTGGCCACCGCTGAGTGCCCGCCGATCGCACCGCCCTCGCCCATGCCCTTGACGCCGAGCGGGTTCAACGGGGACTTCGTCTCCAGGTGGCCGATCTCCACGTCGGGAACGTCGAGGCTTCCGGGGAGGAGGTAGTCCAGGAAGGACGTCGACGTCGGCTGGCCGTCCGAGCCGTACACGAGCTCCTCCATCAGCGCGCCGCCGAGCCCCTGGGCCACTCCGCCGACGATCTGCCCCTCGGCGTTGCGGGGGTTGACGATCGTGCCGGCGTCGTTGACGACGACGTACCGGGTGACCGCGGTGACGCCGGTGTCCGGATCCACCTCCGCCTCGGCGATGTGGATGCCGTAGGAGTAGGGCGCGGCCATGGTCTCGAAGTACTGCACCGACTCGAGGTCGGGCTCCATGCCTTCCGGCCGGTTCCCGCCCGGGGTGGCCGCCGCCGCGATCTCCGGCCAGCTCACCCGGGTCGTCGGTACACCGCGGACATGGGCGTAGCCGTCCTCAAGCACCATGTCGGCCGGGTCGGCCTCGACCAGATGGGCGGCCAGCGCCAGGGCCTTTTCGCGGACCTTCGTCGCGGCCATGACCACGGCGGTGCCCGCCATGACCGCGTTCCGGCTGGCGTAGGTGCCCATACCGTGGGCGAGCCGTCCGGTGTCGCCGAACACGACCTTGATCGAGTCGTGCGGCACCTGGAGCTCGTCGGCGGCGATCTGCGCCAGCATCGTGGCGGTGCCCTGCCCCTGAGGGGCGGCGCCGGAATTGATCGTCACCTCGCCGGTCGGATCCACCCGCACGCTGCCGCCCTCGAACGGGCCGGTGCCGGTCAGCTGGTGGTAGACGCAGATCCCGAGGCCGATGAGCCGCCCCTCCTCTCGGGCCGCCTGTTGGCGTGCGGCGAAGCCGGCGTAGTCGATCATCTGCAGCGCCTGTTCGAACCCCGCGGGGAAGCTGCCGCTGTCGAAGATCACGGCCGCCTCCAAGGACACCAGGCCGGTGTCGTAGGGCAGCTCCTCGGGCGTGATCAGGTTTCTCCGGCGCAGTTCGGCGCGGTCCATGCCGAGCTCGCGGGCAACGATGTCGAGCAAGCGTTCCCGGGCGAAGGTCGCCTCGGGCGCGCCGGCCCCGCGGTAGGCCGAGGCGGGGGCCTTGTTCGTGGACGCGCACACGGCCTCCACTTTCACGGCCGGCACCCGGTAGATGCCGGCGAGGCTGGTCCCGGCCAGGGAGGCATTCACCAGCCCGAGCGGTCGCTGGTAGGCGCCGCAGTCGGTGATGTGCCGGGCCCGCAGGCCGAGGATCGTGCCGTCGTCCCGGAGGGCTATCTCGACCTCGTGGATCTGCTCACGCGAGTGCGCGATGGTCAGAAAATGCTCGTTGCGGTCCTCGATCCACTTCACCGGCCGGCCGACCCGTCCGGCGGCGAACGGCACGAGGAAGTCCTCGGGGTAGAAGTCGGCCTTGATCCCGAAGCCGCCACCGATGTCGGGGGTGATCACCCGGATCGAGCGCGCCGGGACGGCGAGCATGCCGGCCAGCACGGTGCGCATCGTGTGCGGCCACTGCGTGGAGGCCCAGATCGTCATCTCACCCGTGACGACGTCGCGGTGCCCGACGACGCCGCGGGTCTCCATCGGGATGCCGGTGTAGCGCTGCATGTCCAGCCGCTTGCTGATGACCCGGTCTGCGGCGGCGAAGGCGGCCTCGACGTCGCCGCTCTCGTACACCATGGTCGCCGCGACGTTGTCGGGGGCGTTCTCGTGCAGGATCGGCGCGCCGGGCTGGATGGCGGCGTAGGCGTCCACCACCGCCTCGAGAGGTTCGTAGTCGACCTCGATCAGCTCCAGGGCGTCTTCGGCGATGTGCCGGCTCTCCGCGACGACGACCGCCACGCCCTCGCCGACATAGCGGACCGTGTCGGTGGCGAGCGGGTACTGCGGAGCGGGGCGAAAGGACTCAGGGGAGTAGAAGAACGGGATGCCCGGGGGGTGGGGCCCGAGGTCGGCCGCGGAGAAGGCGTCGACCACGCCCGCCATGTCCCGCGCCGCGCTCACGTCCACCGACCGGATGCGGGCGTGCGCGTGCGGGCTGCGAAGCACCGCCATGTGCTGCACCCCGGGAAAGCGGATGTCGTCGACGAAGGCGGCCTCCCCGCGCAGCAGCCGCGGGTCCTCCATGCGCCGGACGCTGGCGCCGACCATCTTCACGCCCATGTCAGCGCTCCCACGTCTCGTCGGCGGCCCGGACCGAGCGCACGATGCCCTGGTAGCCGGTGCACCGGCAGAGGTTGCCGGAGAGCGCCTCCCGGATCTCCGGGTCAGTGACCCCCCGCTTCTCCCGCAGGAAGTCGTAGGTGGTGAGCAGGAAGCCGGGCGTGCAGAACCCGCACTGCAGGCCGTGGTGCTCCCAGAACGCCTGTTGGATGGGGTGCAGCTCGTCGCCAGAGGCCAGGCCCTCGACCGTGGTCAGCTCGGCTCCGTCGGCCTGGACGGCGAACAGCAGGCAGGCCCGGATCGGTTCGCCGTCCATCAGCACCGTGCAGGCGCCGCACACGCCGTGCTCGCAGCCGATGTGCGTGCCCGTGAGGCCCAGGTCCTCGCGGAGAAAGTCGGCGAGCGAGTGCCGGACCGGAACCGTCCGTTCGTGCACGGCCCCGTTGACCGTCACCCGGACCGCCATCTCCCTCACGCCGGCGGACGCCGCGGCCCCTCCCGAACCGGCAGCCGTGCGCTCGTCCAGGTCCATCATGTGCTCGCTCTCCCGGCCGGCCAGTGCCGGCCCTGCTCGTCGGGATGACCGGATGGAGGAGGCGCCGGGCGTCACGCCGCGGGGGTGACGGCCGTGCCACCCGATCCGGTGGCGTCGGTGAGCGCCCGCCGGAGGAGGTGGCGGGCCAGTGCACGGCGGTACTCGGCCGGGCCGTGGGTGTCGGACAGCGGATCGAGGGTGGCGACGAAGTCGTCGGCGAGCTCGGCGATGGTGTCCGGCTGCGGTACCTGACCGAGCAGCCCCTCGACGATGGCGGGCGCCTGCACGGTGCTGGGCGCGACGCCCGCAAGGCCGATGCCGGCCCGAGTCACCCGGCCGTCGTCCATGGACAACACCGCGGCGACGGCCACCTGGGCGAAATCGCCCCGGCGACGGCTGACCTCGACCAGGCAGCTCCGCGTCCCGGCCGGCCAGGCCGGGACCCGCACCTCGGTGAGCAGCTCGTCCGGGGCGAGGCAGGTGGTGAAGTACCCCTCGAAGAAGTCCTCCGGTCCGACCTCACGTTCCCCGTCCGCGGCGCGCAACACGAGTGTGGCGCCCAGCGCGCTGACCGCGGCGGGAAGCTCCGCGGCGGGGTCGGCATGCGCCAGACTCCCGCCGATGGTCCCGCGGGCCCGGATGTGCAGGTGCCCGATGTGGCCGGCCGCCTCGCGCAGCAGGCCCCAGCCGCCGGCGGACCCGGGGATCGCGGCGGACAAGCGGGTCTCCAGGGCCCGCTGCCGGGTCATCGCACCCACGCGCAGTTCGCCGTCCGTGACGTCGATCCCGTCCAGCCCGACGACCCGATTGATGTCGACCAGCACGGCCGGCCGCGCCAACCGGAAGTTCAGCATGGGCACCAGGCTCTGGCCGCCGGCGAGCACCTTCGCGTCGTCGCCGTGCTCGCGCAGGACGTCGAGCGTCTCCTCGACGCTGGTCGGGGCGAGGTAGTCGAAGGGAGCTGGTTTCACGGACCATCCTCCTGCTCTCGGGGCGCCGACGTCCTGACGCGAGCCCGACGACGTCATCGTCGGGACTTCACGGTGCAAGCGCCACGGACGTTGTGGTGCGGGTTGACAGCGGGAGACTGGACGTTTCGTCCGCCGCCTGCTGAGGTCGACGGCGTGACCATGACGCTGGCCGAGGTCCTCGCCCTGGACGTCTTCCGGCGGGCAGGCCCTGAGGTGGTGGTCGGCGAGGGACTGCTCGACCGCCCGGTGCGCTGGGTGCACACCAGTGAGCTGGCCGAGGCGGCGTACCTGCTGCGGGGCGGGGAGCTGCTGCTGACGACCGGCCTCGGCATCACAGGCCGCGGCGCGGTGGGCGAGGCCGCCTACGTCGCGGCGCTGGCCGAGCGGGGGGTGGCCGCACTGGCGTTGGAGCTGGGCTGGACGTTTCCCGAGGCGCCGCGGGCGTTGGTCGATGCGTGTGCGGAGCACGGGCTGCCGCTGCTGGTTCTGCGCGAGGTCGTTCCGTTCGTCGAGATCACCGAGCAGGTGCAGACGGCGATCCTGGAGCGCACAGCGGGCACGGCGCGCAGGGGACGTGACCTCCGACAGGTGCTGACCGATGCGTTGCTCGACGGTGCCGGGCCGCAGCAGCTCATCGCCGTGCTCTCCGATCTGCTGTCGGCACCGGTCGTTCTGACCACCGCAGAAGGCGCGCTGGTCGCCGCCGCGGGATCGGACCCGGATGGGGGGGAACGACGCGGACGCCCGGTGGCCCGCCGCGACGTCGTCCTGCTCGACCGCCACTGGGGGCACGTCGCCGTGCTGTCGCCTGCGCGCGCCGACGACCCGCTCGTCCTCGCGGCGTGCAGTTATGGCGCCGAGGCCCTCGGCCTGGCCCTGTTGCGCTCGGCCGCCGGCGCGGACCTGGAGGTCCGCCGGCGCCAGCTGGTCGACGACCTCATCGAGCGGCGCTGGCGTACGCCCGGCGAGCTGGTCGCCCGGGCCCGGGTGCTGGGGCTGCCGTTCACGGCCGACGGCCGGTACGTGGCCCTGGTGATCAGCGACCTGAATGCGGCGGATCCCGACGCCGTCGTGCGAGCGGTGGTCGGCGCCCTGGCGCCGGGCACGGCCCTCGTCACCGACGTGGGCGAGGACGTGCTGGCCGTCGTCCGGACGTCGGCGGTGACGGCCACCGCCGGAGCGGTGCTGCGCGCCGTGGACGCCGCAGGAGCCGACTGCGCCCGGGTGGTGGCCGGGACGGTGGTGGGCAGGCTGGAGGACGTCGACCAGTCGATGGCACGGGCCCGGGCCGCACTCGTGCTCACCGTCGGCGGGGAGCGGGTCGTGACGGCGGCGGGCATGACCGCCCGGCTGTTGCTGGCCGGCGTCCGCGAGGAGCCGCTGGCCCGTCAGCTGGTGCAGGAGGAGATCGGCCGGCTCGCCGAGCACGACGCGGCCCACGCCAGCGAGCTCGTGCGGACGCTGCGGTTGTACCTGGCCCATTCATCGTCGAAGGTGCAGACCGCACAGGCGCTGCGGCTGCGACGCCAGACCCTCTACGGCCGGTTGCAGCGGATCGAGGAGCTCATCGGCGACTTCTCGGCTCCGCACCGGCACACCGCCCTGGTCCTGGCGCTGGCCCTCGAGGAGCTGGCTGGCTGAACTGCCGAGGGCGATCGCGCGTGAGGCGTCGTCCTTCTTCCCGGCGGTGAGCACTCCGGCGGCCGGCCCCAGCGGCTGGGGCTCGAGTCGGTCCGCTGGCTCAACGGCCGGTCAACCCGCCGAGAGGACCGCCACCCAGCTTCGCGATGAGTTCCTGTGGCCCCAGGCCATAGTCAGACAGCAGCTGCGCATGCTCGTCCGTGTCCATCTGGTCGGGCAGTTCCTGGGCGGCCCGCTCAGCCTTTCCCTCGTCGCCCTTGGCGCGCAGAAGCTCCAGGACCTGCTGCTTGTCGATCAGCATGACCCCTGCAGTACCCAACGCCGCAAATGCCCACTCCGTGGGTCGGCAGCCGTGGACGTCGCTGGAGGGCGCGACGAGGACCGTCAGGACGGCGAGCTCAGCGACCCAGGTGTCAGCGAGGTGACCGGTCGAGCACCGCATCGACCGCCGGCCGCGCATGCGCTTCGGCTGGCGCAGCCCGGCATGTGTGATGGAGGGGGAGCTGGCAGGCTGCGGTCGGCCCGAGCCGACATCGGCGTTGGACTGCGGTGAGCCCGCAGATGTCCGAGGCAGGCGATGGGTCAGCGCCGCCCGCGACAGCCTGGCTATCGGTGAGCGCAGTTCAGTCGGTCGTTAGACAGCCTCAGGTCGGTGCCACTGTGGTGGCCAATTCACGCAGTTCAGGACTGTTCGAGGCGGTTCGTTGCCGACCGCACTTCCGCCTGAGCTGGGCAAATGTACAGCAGCGCACCTCCCCGGACCCCTACCAGCCGCCCTGGCAGTGGGGGGCGCCGAAGAGTTCGAGACGATTGGACTCAAGGGCCGGGACGCGTCACCTCAGCAACTTCCTGCCGTGGCCTCACTTGGGAGGATGGATGGCCGACTACACCGCGACCGCGATCAGCGAGGGCGACCACTGGGTGATCGACGTGCAGGGCGTCGGTTCCACTCAGGCTGACAGCGTCGAGGACCTCAAGGAAGCGGCTCTCGAACTGATTGTCGAGATGGCCCACATCGCCCCCGAGGAAGCACACATCGAGTTGCGCATCGTCTGATGGGTCATCGGTGAGTGACGATTCGACGGGTCGGGTTGCGACTCGTCGCTCTAAACACACGGGTAGGTCACGGACACCCCGCGGGCCGAGGGCCTCGGTGTGCCTGGAGCGTTCGTGCTCGAAGCCTGCCTGACGCTGGCGGCCTGAGCTCGGAGCAAGCGGATTCGATCGGAGGGATCCTCGTGGACTTCGCGCTGTCGGAGGACCAGCAGGCCATCCGGACGGCCGTCGCCGAGCTGGCCTCGCGCTTCGACGACCAGTACTGGATGCAGAAGGACCAGGCGCACGAGTTCCCGACGGAGTTCTACGACGCCGTCGCCCAGGCGGGCTGGCTCGGCATCACCACCCCCGAGGAGTACGGCGGGAGCGGGTTCGGCATCACCGAGGCCTCCCTGCTGCTCGAGGAGGTCGCCGCCTCAGGTGCCGGCATGAACGGCGCCAGCTCGATCCACATGTCGATCTTCGGCATGCACCCGGTGATCGTGCACGGCTCGGAGCAGCTGAAGCGGGAGAACCTGCCGCGCATCGCCAGCGGCGACCTGCACGTGTGCTTCGGGGTGACCGAGCCCGGCGCCGGCCTGGACACGACCAGGATCACCACCTTCGCCCGCCGGGACGGCGCCGACTACGTCGTCAACGGCGCGAAGGTCTGGATCTCCAAGGCGATGGAGTCCGAGAAGATCCTCCTGCTGACCCGGTCGGCCAGGTACGAGGACTCCCCGCGCAAGACCGACGGCCTGACGCTGTTCTTCACCGATCTCGACCGCGACCACGTCACCATCCGACCCATCCCGAAGATGGGCCGCAACGCGGTCACCTCCAACGAGCTGTTCATCGACGACCTGCGGATTCCCCAGGAGCACCGGGTGGGGGAGGAGGGGAAGGGCTTCACCTACCTCCTCGACGGCCTCAACCCGGAGCGGTGCCTGATCGCGGCGGAGGCGCTCGGCATCGGCCGGGCCGCCCTGCGCCGGGCCGTCCGGTACGGCAACGAGCGGGAGGTGTTCGGCCGGCCGATCGGCATGAACCAGGGCATCCAGTTCCCGCTGGCCGACTCCCTCGCCCGCCTGGACGCCGCGGAGCTCATGCTGCGCAAGGCGACCTGGCTCTACGACCAGGGCCTGCCGTGCGGCCGCGAGGCCAACACCGCGAAGTACCTCTGCGCGGACGCCGGCTTCCAGGCCGCCGACCGCGCGCTGCAGACGCACGGGGGCATGGGCTATGCGGAGGAGTACCACGTGGCCCGCTACTTCCGGGAGGCGCGGCTGACCCGGATCGCGCCGATCAGCCAGGAGATGGTGCTGAACTACCTCGGCACCCACGTCCTCGGCCTCCCGCGCAGCTACTGAGAACGGTCGACGGCGGGACCCTCGCCTGATGTTCGATCCCACTCCCTATGTCCGGCCGGGGATGGAGTCTGGTGGGTACAGGCGCGCGCCGAGCCGGGGGCGCTCGTCGACGGGCGACCGCACCTCCCCGGTACCCGGTCGCGGGCGAGCGGCCGGGTACCGGGGACGCCGGATCAGGCGAGAGCGCGCTGAAGCGCATTGCGGCGGAGCTCCGCTCCCGGTCCGGGTGGCGCGGCCGGCTGATGGGAGACGTCGGCCCGGTGCAGCCGTCGTCCGCGGGTCCTGCGCGTGCCCCGCGGTCGCGCGCAGGACCCGCGGCGCCTCAGCGCACGGGTGCGTGATTGAAGCCGGGAAGGACCAGGTGCCCGGCGTCCACGGGCAGGGTCACCCCGGTCACGGCCGCGGCCAGGTCGGAGTTGAGCCACAGCGCGGCGTTGGCGATCACCTCCGGGGGCAGGAACGTCGTCCCCTTGAGGGCCCCGTAGTGGTAGCCGCCCTCGATCATGTCGGCCTCGGTGCCGCCGGGATGCCCGGCGAACATGTCCCAGGCCCCCTGGTGATCGGTCATCGGCGTCCGGATGGCGCCGGGATGGATGCTGTTGCACCGGATGCCGTACGGCGCCAGCTCGAGGGCGATGGTGCGCATGAGGCCGACGACCCCGTGCTTGGCCGCCGTGTAGTGGGCGAAGGTGGGGCCGCCCTCGAGGCCGTTGACCGACGAGATCAGCACCATCGAACCGGTCTGCCGCTCGATCATGTGCGGCGCCACCGCCTTGGCCGACCGCCACACCCCGGTCAGGTTGACGTCGAGCATGTCCTGCCACTGCTCGTCGGTGAGCTCCCAGAACAGGCCCCCGGTCCAGATCCCGGCGTTGGCGACGAGGATGTCGATCTGGCCGAACTCCGCGACGCCACGGGCGACAGCCTCGTCCATCTGCTGCTGTGACCGGACGTCGGCGACGACGCTCAGCGCCCGCCGGTCCAGCGCCTCCACCTGGCGGACCGTCTCGGCGAGGTCCTCCTCGCGGGCCATCTTGTAGTCGACCGTGCCGACCTGGTCGGCGATGTCGACGACGATCACGTCGGCACCTTCGCGCGCCGAGGCGACGGCGTGCGCGCGTCCCTGTCCGCGGGCCCCGCCGGTGATCAGCGCGACCTTGCCCTCGAGCAGACCCATGGCCGTGCCCCCTCTCAGAGCTGGCCGCCGGCGTCCACCACGTGGGTGGTGCCGGTGACGTAGCGGCCGTCGTCGGAGACGAGGTAGAGGACGGCGTTGGAGATGTCGACCGCCTCCAAGGCGGGGACGGGCATCTTGTTCAGCGTCAACGCCGCCTCCTCGAAGTCCGCCTTCGTCGGGTTCTCCAGATCCGGGCGGAAGAGCCGGTAGGTGGGCTCGTTGAGGATCATGTCCGTGGCCACGGTGGTCGGGTGGATCGTGTTCACGCGGATGTTCTGCGGTGCCAGTTCCTTGGCCAGCACCTTCGCCAGCATGACCAGACCTGCCTTGGCCGCCGAGTAATGCGCGGTGCCCGGGTTGGCGAAGATCGCGGCCAGCGAGCTGGTGATGACCACGGAGCCGCCGCGTCCACCGGCGATGATGTGGGGAACGGCGGCTCGCAGCGTCTTCCACACCCCGGTCAGGTTGACGTCGATCATCGTCTGCCAGGTCTCCTCGTCCATCTCCAGCGAGGGCGCGGGAGTGGAGATGCCGGCGTTGGCCAGGACGATGTCGAGGCGGCCCAGCTCGGCCACGCCCTCGTCGACCGCCTTGGTCAACCCGGCCAGATCGCGGACGTCGACCTCGGTCGCGACGATCCGCCGGTCCAGCGCCTCCACCTGGCGGACGGTCTCGGCCAGGTCCTCCGCGGTCGCCGTGGCGTAGGGAACCGTCTCCACCTGCCGGCAGACATCCACGGCGATGATGTCGGCGCCCTCCTCGGCCAGGCGTACCGCGTGGCTGCGGCCCTGCCCGCGCGCCGCCCCGGTGATGAAGGCGACCTTGCCCTCGACTCGGCCCATCGTGCGGTCCTCCGTTCCGTCGATCCGTCCCGCTGACGTGATCTGGGTCGCACGTTATGGCACTCGGTGTCATAACTGAAGACGTGGCGTCGGACGGCATCGGGGAAGATCTGCCCGTGGAGGGACGCGCGCCGATGCAGGGGAGCGGCGACCGGGGCGGGCGTCCTGCGATCACCACCGCGCACGAGGTCGCGGCGGTCGCCCAACGGCTGTTCATCAGCCAGGGGTTCGACCGGACGAGCATCGACGACATCGCCCGCGCCGCCGGGATCAGCCGCCGCACGTTCTTCCGCTACTTCCCGAGCAAGGCCGACGTCCTGTTCGTCGAGTCCCAGGCCGAGCTGGCCCGATTGCGCGAGGGCCTGCGGACGGCGCCCTCCGATGCGTCCTACCGCGACGTCGTCATGCGCGCGGTCCTGGCCGCATTGCGGCTGGCTCCCGAGGACCGCGAATGGGCGCTGCAGCGCGCGCAGCTGGTTCTCTCCGTGCCGGCCCTCCAGGCCCATGCCGCGGTTGTCTTCGCCAGGTGGCGGGGCACGGCCGCCCACTATGCCCGCGCACGCTTTCCCGGTGACGACCTGTTCGCCAGCGCCGTCGGGCACGCCGTCCTCGCCGCCACTCTCGCAGCTCACGAATTCTGGATCGCGCACCCGGAGGCAGAACTCGAGGACGTGCTGCGCGATGTCCTCGGCCTGCTGCTGCCGAAGGAGCCGGCCAGGAGCTGACAGCGTCGCAGGAGCTCGGCGCGACCGGTCGGCGCCCGCCCAGCTCGCTCGGACCCAGCGGGCATGGGGCAGCCGTGCGCTGCGGTCCGCGGACCCACGAGGCCCTCGGAGTCCCAGCATGCCGACCACCATCTACGTCGGTTGCTCGTGCACCCTTTATGCATCCAATATGGCCAACTGAGCCGACAACGGTCGTGGGTAGTCAATGGCCCGTCTGGCATGTGACCTGGTCAACCGTCCGCAGCCAATTCCCATCAACCGTGCCGAGATCAAATCGCAGGGTTATTGGTTCGAGTCCAATCGGGGGAGCCAGCAAGGCCAAGACGTGCGCGTATCGCAACGTCCAACGATAACCACGTGCATCCTTTATGCACTCAAAACTCAGGGCTTGCGGTGCATCCACCTGCGTCGGCTCTGCGAAGGGACGTCCAGGGTTCGGGCGGCTCCGGGGACGCGGTTGTGCTCGGGAGCTGACGGCGGCCCCCCCTCCTGACGGGTGGCGGAGCGGCCGGTCCGTGGCCGGGGCGACAGACTGACGCGCCCTCGCGAGGGCGACGAATCCGCGATGAACCAGTGCGGACGGACGGCCTGGCAGAGAGGGGGCCAGCGGGTCGAGTCCGCTCAGTTCCACCAGTCGGACGAGGCCGTGATCCACAGATGCGCGCTGCGGCCCTTCTCCGCGCCCGCGGAAGCACTCAGGGAGCCGGTGCCTCGTGCCTCACCCGTTCGACGGCCGGAGGTTGCCATGCTCCGTTCAGCGCCTCCGGCCGTGGGATGTAGAGGCGCAGCATCAGGTAGAACTCCGACTCAGGTGCGGGAAGCCAGTTCACGTCCGCGTCGGACGGCGGCCGGCGGGCGCTGACAACGATGGCGATCGTGCCGTCGGTCTGCCGGACCAGTCCGGGCGTGCGGTCGCTGATCGCGTACCGGTCGATCGGGTTCTCGACGAGGAACCCGTCATCGCCGTAGAGCGTGACCGACCAAAAGGCGTCGACGGGCGGCGGGGTGTCGGCGGGGAAGCTGATCCGGTAGCTCTGCCTTCCGTGCAGGGGCCGCCCCTCGCTGTCGAGGCGAGCGATCGGGTACAGCGCCTCCTCGGGCACGGTGACCACGATCTGGTCCTTGGCGACGCCCGCCCGGAGCAGGTGGTCGTCGCCGAACCGGGGTCCACGGCCGTTGGTTGTCCACCCGTTGACGTCCTCGCCCAGGCTCAGTGACTTGCGCCGGACGATCTCGGCGCCGTCGGCCAGTCCCCGCACGACGTCGTCCCGGGCCGACGGCGACAGTTGCTCCGGGCGGAATCCGGCGTTGGTGGTGAGGCCGATGCCGGCGAATGAGGCGACCAGCCCCCGGTCGGCCGGCTGCACCGCCCAATCGCGCAGCACGTTTCCCAGCTCGTGCAGGAACGACAACTCGGGCGGGGGAGCAGTCGCCGGGTCGACCAGCCGGCGCTGGTCCGGCACCGGGGGGACGGCGTCCCTGCCCTCCAGGTGATCGGGCAGGGTCCGCACGGTCAGCTGCCGCTGCAGCTCACGAACCTCGGCGAGATCGGCCGGATCGGCCGGGTCGAACAGGAACCTGGTCGGCAGGAGGCAGTAGCGGGTGGGGCTGTCGACGGCCAGCATCCCGGCCGGGATCGGCGTGTCGTCACCGGGCCCGCGAAGGAGGAGCGGGGGCAGGTGCGCCCCGTGCGTCCGCCGGCCGAAGGACTGCTCGGCGGAGGAGTCGGCGAACGCGATTTGCACCGTGTAGTAGCGCGATCCGCAGTCCGGCACCTCGACGACGAATGGCCCGCCGGCGAGATCCAGGCGCAGGGAGCTGTACAGCAGGTCGACGCTTGGGCCGACGCCCGCGCGGAAGCTCGGATCGGCGGGGACGGTCTGGTGGCCCCACCGGTTCAACGGCGCTCCCGTCGACGTCGGCGGGCGAGGGGCGAACGGATCGTCGGGGTTGGTGGTGTGCAGCCGGATCCGGGCCATGGCGACGAGGGGGAATCCCCACACGTAAGCGCGGACGGCGAGCCCGTAGGGATCGTGTCGCGGCACACCGAAGAGCTCCTCGTTCGAGGCTGCGTCCCAGAGTGACGTCGTCAGGGCGGTTGGGGTGGTGTCGTTCATGCGGGGCCCTTCCGGAGTGCGTCCGACCGGCGGATGCCCACGATGCGGAGGTCCGTGAGCTGGCGATACGGAGCCAGGATGTGAGGCTTGACACGAAGTAATTAACACCACTATAACTTTCATGTCCAGCCGATCGGGTGCCCGCTCAGATGCACCCGACGACGACCTCCATCCCTCCTCCTCCCTCCAGGAGATGTCCATGAAGTCATCCCGGGTCCTGGCCGCCGGTTCGGCCTTGTCCCTGTCCATCGCCCTCGCCGCGTGCGGCGGTAGCGACGCCGGCGGCTCCGGGGGCAGCAGCATCGAGACCGCGTCGGCCGGGGAACCCGTGACGCTGCAGGTCGCCTGCGCGAACGGCTTCGAGCACCTGCCCCGATTCGAGGCGGAGAAGCAGGGGTACGACGACGAGCAGAACCTGACCACCGAGTGCGTGCAGGTCAACACCGGCCCGGAGCAGTCCGCGGCGCTGCTGTCCGGCGACCTCGACGTCGCCATCATGAACGCCGCGAACCTCGCCCCACTGCTCGACCAGGGACAGGACCTCGTCGCATTCGGCGCGCTGCGCTCGGCGACCTACTGGGATCTGCTGGTCGACAAGGACTACGACCTGCCGAACGCCGGTGACGGCTGGGAGGGCGTGGTGAAGGACCTGGAAGGCGCCCGGTTCGGCGTGGTGGCTCGTGGCGCCGCGGCCGAGACGATCGCCACCGCCATGTTCAAGGCGGCGGGCGTCGATCCGGCGTCGGTCACCTTCATCGCGACCGGCCTGCCGAACACCACCCTCGCGGCTCTGGACGGGAACACCGTCGACGCCGCGCTCGTGTTCGAGCCCGGCGTGACGCTCGCGGTGGACCAGGGGATCGCCACCAACCCGTTCTCCCTGCAGGCCGGTGAAGGCCCCGAGGAGCTCGACCACCCCGACATGATGCTGGTCACCTCGCGGGCGAACGCCGAGCAGAGCGCCGACGCGCTCTGCCGCCTGACCCAGTCGTGGGACCAGGGCCTGGAGTACGTGCACGACGAGTCGAACCACGACGCCGTCGTCGCCGACACCGCCGAGCTGCTGTCCCTGGACGACAACGTGGCCGCCGACGTGGTCGACCGGGACGTCGACTTCCTGGCCGAGAGCACCGCCCTCGACGACGCCGGCATGGACAAGGCGTTCAAGCTTCTGGCCGACAACGGTTCGGCGAAGAAGGCCTACACCACCGACGACTACGCCGTGGAGGTGTGCTGACATGCCCGACACCATCCGGAAGGCGCCCCCCGTGCCAGCGACCCATCCCAACGGGACGACCGGTGCGCCGGCCGTGGAGCTGAAGGGCGTGAGCGTCCAGTTCCACGTGCCGGGCAAGGGCAACCTGCTGGCGGTCGACAACATCGACCTGACCGCCCAGCAGGGCGAGTTCGTCGCCATCGTCGGGCCCAGCGGCTGCGGGAAGACGACGGTGCTCAACATGCTGGCCGGCCTGATGAAGGCCAGCGCCGGCACGGTGAAGCGGCACGGCAACCCCGTCACCGGCCCGTCGCGGGACATCGGCTACATGCTGGCCCGGTCGGCGCTCACCCCGTGGCGCACCACGCGTCGCAACGTCGAGCTCGGCCTGGACATCCGCGGGATCCCGAAGGCGGAGCGCAAGGAGCGGGCGATGGAGCTGCTGCGGCTGCTGCGCATCGACCACTTCGCCGACGCCTACCCGTCGCAGCTCTCGCACGGCATGCAGCAGCGGGTCGCCATCGCCCGCACCCTGGCCATCGACCCCGACCTGTGGCTGATGGACGAGCCGTTCGGCGCGCTCGACGCGCAGACCCGGGTCAAGGTGCAGAGCGAGTTCCTCTCCCTGTGGGAGGGCAGCCCGAAGACGGTCATCTTCGTGACCCACGACCTCGCCGAGGCCGTGATGCTCGCGGACCGGGTCATCGTCATGACCGCCCGGCCCGCCAAGATCAAGGTCGACGTGCGGGTGGACGTGGAGCGCCCCCGCCGGCCGGCCGACCAGTTGTTCGACGCCCGGCTCGAGAAGATCGAGCGGGCCGTCTGGGAGGAGCTGCGCAGTGAGCTCGTCTAGCGGCACGGCCACCGTGCCCGACCCGAAGACGGCGGTGGAGACCACCCCCCGCCCGGCCGAGCGCCGCGGCCTCACGGCGCGGCTCGTCAAGGCCGACAAGCCGGTGTGGATCGGCCGGCTCGTCGTCCTGGTCCTGCTCCTGCTGGTCTGGCACGTCGCGGTCACCGAAGGCTGGGTGCTGGAGCTCTACGCCGCCACGCCCGCCGAGACGTTCCAGCGACTGTTCGAGCTCCTCGGGGACCCGGCGTTCTGGAACAACCTGCGGGTCACCCTGCAGGAGACCGTGGTCGGCTGGGCCCTCGGGTCCGTGCTGGGACTGATCGTGGGACTCCTGCTGGGACGGTGGCAGCGCGCGGCCCGGGTCCTCGATCCGTACCTGATCTTCATGAACGCCACCCCGAAGATCGCGCTCGCGCCGTTCTTCATCCTCTGGTTCGGCATCGACCAGACCTCGAAGGTGATGCTCGCGGCGACGATCGTCTTCTTCATCGTCCAGGTGCCGACCCAGGCCTCGGTCTCGCTCGTGCAACCTGACCTGGACACCGTCGCCACCACGATGGGCGCGACCGAGCTGCAGAAGTTCCGCATGGTGGTGCTGCCCGGCATCATGCCGTCGGTGTTCGGGGCGCTGCGGCTGGCGCTGGTGTACTCGCTGCTCGCCGTCGTCCTCGGGGAGTTCATCTCCTCCCGCCAAGGGCTGGGGCAGGCGCTGATCACGTCGACCAACCAGTTCGACATGCCGACGGCGTTCGCGCTGCTGATCGTGCTGGCCCTGCTGGCGGTGCTGATCAACATCGGGCTGGCCGCGGTGGAGAACCACTTCTCCCGGTGGAAGTCGGCCGATCTGCGCGGGAAGACGGTGTCGATGTGAGCCGCGCCCGCCGCGCCCCGCAGCGGGGCCGTCCCCCCGCTGCCGACAGCGCCCGCCGCCGGCACGACATCCTCGTCGCCGCCCGCCGCCGGTTCGCCGCGCAGGGGTACGCCGCAACGACGCTGTCGGCGATCGCCAAGGACGCCGGCATCACCCTCGCCGCGCTGTACCACTACTTCGACGACAAGACCGCGCTCTACGAGGCCGTCTTCGACGCCTCCATCGAGATCCTGTGGAACGGCATCGAGAGTCAGGCCGCGAAGTCGGGGCTGGCGGGCGCCCGCCTCGTGGCGCTCGTGGACACGATCGAGCGGGCCGCTACCCGCATGGACGACGAGACGCAGTCCACCCAGATGTTCCTGACCACCGTGCCTCTCGACGCCATGCGGCACCCGGAACTGCGTCATCTGCTCGACAAGCGGGCGGAGATCCAGGAGCGGCAGATCCGGCGGATCGTGGCACCCGCCTTCGACGCCGGCGAGCTGCCGGCCTTCGCGGACATCAACACCGCCGTCGCCGCCGTGCGGATCCTGATCATGGGATGGGGGATCGAGAACTACTACCTCCACGACGACACGGTGAGCGGGAACATCCGCGAGGCGGCGGAGGTGCTGCTCAAGCAGATGGTCAAGCCGGCACTCCGGGCCGTGGACGACGACGCCGCGGCGGGTGCCGGATGAACGCCACGCACCCGACGCCGGCCCGGCCCCGATCCACGGTGCCGGTCGCGCTGCCCTTCCGCCCACCGGTCACCCCCGCCGACCTCGACGAGGCCTGGTTCACCGCGGCGCTCGGGCTGCCGGCCACCGGCGATTGCGCCCTGGCCGGCGTGCGCCTGGAGCGGGTCGGCAGCACCCGCGGCCACCTCGGCTCGTCCTACCGGGCCGAGCTGGAGTACCGCGACCGGCCGGCGGGGGCACCGCGGTCCGTCGTCGTCAAGCTGCCGGCCGAGGGCGAGGGGTCCCGGGCGACCGCCCAGCGCGGCCGGCTGTACGAGCGGGAGTACCGGTTCTTCACCGAACTGGCGCCGCACACCGACGTGCGGGCCCCCGGGTGCTTCGCGGCCGGCTACGACGAGGCCACCGACACCTTCGCCCTCGTGCTCGAGGACGTCAGCAGCAGCGTCGAGGTGGACCAGCTCGTCGGCTGCCCCGTCGACCTGGCCGAGCGGACCCTGCGCGAGCTGGCGCGCCTGCACGCCAGCTGGTGGCGCCGCGAGCAGCTCTACGACCACGCTTGGCTGACGACCTTCGCGAGCGCCGACCGGCTGGCGAACCTGAGCCGGCTGATGCGCGAGGGCTGGCCCGTGCTCTGCACGGCGGCAGAGGAGCGGCTGGGCCCCGATGCCCGGCGGATCGGGGCGGCGGTGCTGGAGTTCCTGCCCCGCGGGCTGGCGGCCCTCGACGCGCACCCGCAGACGCTCGTGCACGGCGACCCCCGGCTGGACAACCTGATGTTCGACGCCGGAGCGGCGCGGGCGCCGATCGTGCTGCTCGACTGGCAGAACGTCTCCCGCGGCGCCCCGACCTCCGACGTCGCCTACTTCTTGGCGCAGAGCCTGACCGTGGCGGACCTGCGCGCCCACGGCGAGGACCTGCTCGCCGGGTACCACGCCGAGCTCGAGGGGCACGGGGTCACCGACTTCCCGCTCGCCGAGTTGTCGCAGGCCCTGCGGCAGGCACTGCCGGTGTCGTTTGCCGTCGCGGCCTCGCTCGCCGTGCTCGCCGACCTCACCGACGCGCGCGTCCACGAGCTCGCCGTCGGCATGGGGGAGCGCGCCCTCGCGGCCGCCGAGCAGATGGGCCTGCTGCACGAGCTGCGGCTGGCCTGACCTCTGCACGACCATCCCTCGGCGGCACCGCCGAGGCCGGATCCGCACGCGCCCACATCGCGGAGGAGGAACGGATGACGCAGCTACGACCGCCGCCCGTGCGCCGCTACCCCGAGCAGCCGGTGCCGAGCTACGAGCTGTCCCTCGTCGACCAGTGGGAGCCGATCGACCAGGTCGAGATCCTGCCGGCCGATCCTGCCCTGCGCCGGGCGTGGAGCCGTTCGCTCGCCGTGGACGCCGTCGTCTACGGGCTGCCGGCCGCGCTGCAGTACGCCGAGATGTACGCCCAGACCGTCGACCGGACCGGTGACCGGTACACCGGCTTCAACGCCTTCGCGCATGACCGCGCGCTCGCCGGCCCCGACTACGTCGCGTTCACGACGCCGAACGCGGACACCCTGTACTCCAACGCCTGGCTGGACCTCGGCGACGGGCCGGTGCTGCTCGATCTTCCGCCGTTCGGGGCGCGGTACTACACCGCGAACTTCCTCGACATGTACAGCAACGCGACCAACCTGAGCACCCGGACCGTGGGTCCGGACGGTGGCCGCTTCCTGGTGGCGACGACGGACTGGGCGGGAGAGGTCCCGGACGGCGCCAGTCTGTTCCGGGTCGCGACCCGGCACATGTGGATCCTGCTGCGGATCTTCGTCGACGGCACCGACGCGGACCTGGCGGAGGCCCATCGGCTGCAGGACCGGGTGACGCTCACGCCGATCTACGACGACGCGTCCGACAGCGAGCCCCCGGCCTTCCCGGCCGCCACTCCAGCAACCGTGCGCAGCGACTGGCGCATCTTCTTCGCGGCGCTGGACGCCGTCCTGCGCACGAGCGGCCGGCCCGTACAGGACGACGCGCTCACCTACCGCTTCCGCTCGCTCGGCATCGGCGGGCGCAGCCCCTTCGACGCTGACGCGCTCGACGAGCAGGTCCGGGAGGGGCTGCGGGAGGGCTTCGCCGACGGCATGGCGCTCGTGCAGGGCTGCCGCGCGCAGCTCGGGAACCCGATCCCCGGCGCCGGCTGGAACCGCGGCACGGCGGGCGCCTACGGGCTCAACTACCTGCGGCGCGCAGCCGCCAACCACGTCGGCCTGGGCGCGACCACCCCGGTGGAGAACCAGGCGTTCACCACGTTCCGGGACGCGGCGGGGGAGCCGCTGGACGGCACCCGCGGCGACTACGCGGTGGAGCTGGCGCCCCCGCCTCCGGTCGGCGCCTTCTGGTCGCTGACCGTCTACGACGCCCGCACCCAGGCGCTGGTCCCGAACGAGCTGGGCCGCCACGTCGTCAACAGCGCGACGCCGGGCCTGCGGTACGACGCCGGAGGGTCGCTGCGGCTGACCGTCTCCGCCGAGCGGCCGGTCGACCCGGCCTCCTGGCTACCGGCCCCGGCCGGTCCCTTCTACGTGGTCATCCGCGCGTACCTGCCGCTGGACGACGTCCGCGCGGGGCGGTGGCAGCCCCGGCCGGTGCGCCGGCTGCCGATCGCCGAGTAGCTCCCGGAAACCCCATGCAGAGAAGGAGCAGCAGCAGATGAACGCACAGCCCGAGTCCGGCGCGTACGCCGGCTTCCAGGGCAAGGTCGGCCGGGTCTTCGCGACGTCGGAGTCCTGGTGGCCGCCGCGGCCGACGGCGCCGGAGGGCGCCCCGAACGTCGTCATCGTGCTCGCCGACGACCTTGGCTTCTCCGACCTCGGCTGCTACGGCTCGGAGATCCCGACCCCGAACATCGACGCGTTCGCCGCCGAGGGGCTGCGTTACACCAACTTCCACGTCGCGCCGCTGTGCTCACCGACCCGGGCGGCGCTGATGACCGGCCGCAACCCGCATGCGGCCGGCGTGGGCTACGTCGCGCACGTCGACCCCGGCTTCCCCGGCTACGCCTCGGAGCTGCCGGAGAACCAGCCGTCGCTGGCGGAGGTGATGCGGGCCAACGGCTACAGCACCTTCATGCTCGGCAAGTGGCACCTGTGCAAGGAGCAGGACATGTCCGAGGCCGGCAACCGGTCCTCATGGCCGCTGCAGCGCGGGTTCGACGAGTTCTACGGATTTCTCGAGGCGCTGACCAACTTCCACCACCCGCACCGGATGTACGACGGCAACAGCGTCGTCGACGTCGATGAATACCCCGAGGGCTACTACCTCACCGACGACCTGACCGACCGGGCTGAGCGGATGATCCGCGCGCAGAAGGCGGCCAACCCGGAGAAGCCCTTCTTCATGTACTTCGCGCACGGCGCCGTGCACGCGCCGCTGCACGCCAAGCGGGAGGACATCGAGGCCTTCCGCGGCTGGTACGAGAAGGGCTGGGACGCCCTGCGCGAGGAGCGTTTCACCCGGCAGCAGGCCAACGGCATCGTCCCCGACGGCACCCGGCTGCCCCCGCGCAACAGCGAGCCGGGGGAGGACGTCCGGCCCTGGGACGAGCTCTCCAACAAGGAGAAGCGGCTCTACGCCCGGTACATGGAGGTCTACGCCGGGATGGTCTCCAGCATCGACCAGAGCGTCGGCCGGCTGCGCCGCGTGCTGGAGGAGCTCGGCCAGCTGGAGAACACGATCTTCCTGTTCACCAGCGACAACGGTGCCTCCCGCGAGGGCAAGTCGTCGGGGACGACGGCGTACTTCCGCGACGGCGGCAGCCGCACGCGGGAGGTGACCGAGGCCGTCCTGGACGAGGCGCTGGAGAAGATCGACGACATCGGCGGGCCCACCACCTGGCCGCACTACCCCCGCGGCTGGGCGATGGCGTGCAACACCCCGTTCCGGCTGTACAAGATCACCACGTTCGCCGGCGGGCACCAGGTGCCGCTCGTCGTCTCGTGGCCGCGGCGCATCGACGGCGGCGGGCAGGTCGTCCGTCGCCAGTACGCGCACATCACCGACGTGCTCCCCACGCTCGTCGACATGATCGGCCTGACCCTGCCCACCCAGCGCAACGGGCTCGACGCTCGGCCGCTCGCCGGCACCAGCCTGCGGCCGAGCATCGAGGACCCGTCGGTGCCCACCGCGCACACCGAGCAGTACTTCGAGTGCATCGGCAACCGGGCCTACTACCGGGACGGTTGGGAGGTCGTGACCTTCCACCGGGCGCTCACGCCGTTCGCCGAGGACCGCTGGCAGCTGTTCCACACCGCCGAGGACCCGACGCAGATCGAGGACCTCGCCGAGCGCCACCCGGAGCTGGTCAAGGAGCTCTCCTCGGCGTGGGAGGACGCCGCCTGGGACAACCAGGTCTTCCCGCTCTACGAGGGCAACCGGCTGAAGTACTACCTCAAGCCGCCGGGTCTCGACGTCTTCAGCCGACCTGTTCGGCTCACGCCCGGCGTGCCCACGCTGGAGCGGTGGCGGGCCGCGCAGCTGATCACGGGGCGCTCGTTCCGGATTGTCGTCGACTGGTCCTACCGGCGAGGTGACCAGGGCATCGTCGTCGCGCACGGCGGCCAGGAGGCGGGTTACGTGCTCTACGTCGAGGACGGCGCGCTGCACTTCCTGCAGAACCAGCACGGGACGCCGAAGGCGCTGCCGGCGGTGCCGATGCCCGAGGCGAGCAGCAGCGTCGTCGTCGACGTCACGGCGCCGGGCGGCGGGGCCTGGGACGTGGACCTGACCGTCGACGGCGAAAGCCGGGTCCGCGGTGGCGGCTTCGTGCAGCTGTCGGGGTTCCTGCCGTTCGAGGGCATCGACGTCGGCCTCGACCGCCGTTCGCCGGTGTCGTGGGAGCTCTATCAGCGGCACCGCAGCTTCCCGTTCACCGGCGCGCTGACCGCGGTCACCTACGAGCCGGGCGAGGTCTCGCCGGACGCCGCTCAGCGGCTGATCGACGAGGCCCGGCGGGTCGGCATCGGGCTCGAGTGAGATGAGCCCGACCCAGACGGAGAGCATGGTTCGCGTCCCCGGCGGCGCGTTCGCCATGGGATCCGACGCGCACTACGCCGACGAGGCCCCCGTCCACCGGCGCGACGTCGACGCGTTCCTGCTCGACGTCGCGCCGGTCACCAACCGGGAGTTCCGGCGGTTCGTCGAGGCGACCGGGTACGTGACCGACGCCGAGCGGGTGCCTTCGGCGGCGGACTACCCGGGGGTGCCGCCGGCCTTGCTGGTCCCGGGGTCAGCGGTGTTCCGCCGTCCCTCCGGCGGTGTCGACCTCGACGTCCCGACGTGGTGGGAGTACGTGCCCGGCGCCTGCTGGCACGCCCCCGAGGGCCCGAGCAGCGACATCGACGACCGGCTCGACCACCCGGTGGTTCAGGTGAGCCTGCACGACGCGCAGGCCTACTCGGCCTGGTGCGGCAAGCGGCTGCCGACCGAGGCCGAGTGGGAACGCGCGGCCTGGGCCGGGACGGACGCCGAGTTCGCCTGGGGCGACGAGCTGCGCCCCGGCGGACGGTGGATGGCCAACACCTGGCCCGGGCCGTCGTTCCCCGAGGTCGCCGATCCCGACCGCGAGCCGGGCACCTCGGCGGTCGGCTCGTTCCCGCCGAACGCCTGGGGCCTGCTCGACCTGATCGGCAACGTCTGGGAGTGGACCACCGACCGCTACGAACCCGGCCACAGCGTCGCCGGCGCCTGCTGCGGCGCACCCCGACCGGCTGTCGTCGACCCGCTGCACCTCGGCCCGCCCCTCATGGTGCTCAAGGGCGGCTCGTTCCTCTGCGCCGAGAACTACTGCCGCCGTTACCGACCGGCCGCCCGCATCCCGCAGGCCGCCGACAGCTCCGCCAGCAACGTGGGCTTCCGCTGCGCGGCCGACCCGGATCCCCAGGAGGACCTCCCATGACTCTGCTCGAGAACAAGGCGGCGTTCGTCACCGGCGGCTCGGCCGGCATCGGCCGGGCCATCGTCGAGGCGTACCTCGCCCAGGGTGCCCGCGTCGTCGTCGGCAGCCGCAACCCCGAGGTGGGGCAGAAGCTGCTCGCCGAGCTCGACGCCGGCGATGCGCTGCACTTCGTGCCGACCGACGTCACCCAGCAGGCCGACGTCGAGGCGCTGGTCGACCGCACCGTCGAGCTGCTCGGCGGCCTCGACATCGCCGTGCTCAACGCCGGCGGGGTCGGTACCTCGGCGCCGATCCTGCGGATGAGCGACGAGGAGTGGCGGTTCGAGCTGGACATCAACCTCAACCACACCTTCTGGGGCATGCGCGCCGCCCTGCGGCACATGACCGAGCAGGGCTCCGGCCGGGTCATCACGATGTCCTCGATCGAGGGCAAGCACGCCAAAGCCGGCGTCGCGGGCTATGTCGCGAACAAGCACGCCATCAATGGCCTGACCAAGGCCGTGGCCAAGGAGGTGGGACCTTCCGGCGTCACCGTCAACGCGATCTGCCCGGGCCTGGTCCTCACCGACCTCCCGAAGTCCAGGGACGGTCAGGGCCTCGGCGTCGGCAGCTTCCAGGCGGTCATCGACCTGTACACCCGTGAGGCGGCGCTGCAGCGGACGGTGACCGTCGAGGAGGTCGCCGCGGCGGCGGTGTTCCTAGCGTCCGACGCGGCCTCGGGCATCACCGGCACGCTGCTCTCCGTCGACGGCGGCACCGCCCACTACTGAGCCCGCCGCACCACCGCGGACCGCCCACGTTTCTCCGCCCGGAATCGCTCCTCGAGACGTCTTGGGACCTGATCATGAACGCGACCCTGTTCCCCGAGTTGTGCCGCCAGCTCGGTTACGACCCAGCGAGTGTTCTGAGCCTGCGGGTCAACCGCCGTCGGGCCGTCGTCGTCTTCACCGATCCTTCGGGTGCCTTGTGCCATGCGGTTCATGCGCAGGTGGAGGAAACGCCTCGCGTGAGCGTGACGGTCCGCGAGGGCTGAGCCGGCCAGGACGGCACACTGCTGACGCCGCCCAGGGACACTGCGCGGCCGGAACAGGGGAGGAACCCACGAGCACGACGAGCGAAGACCTGCGCGATCGCCGCTTTCCGCGGCACGTGTATGGGGTGGGGGAGGAGCCGGATCCGCGGTTCAGCCTGGCCAACGAACGCACCTTCCTGGCCTGGATCCGCACGTCGCTGGCCCTGTCCGCGGCCGGAGTGGCCCTCGAGGCGCTCGACCTGCCTGTCGCTCCGGGGCTGCGCCTGGCGTGCGCCCTGGTGCTCGTCGGCCTGGGAATCCTCGCGCCGGTCCAGGCGTGGACCGGCTGGACGGCGACGGAACGGGCCATGAGGAAGGGGAGACCGTTGCCGTCTCCCCTCCTCAGCCCGCTGATCGCCGTCGGGACGTTGGCGGCGGGCGTGCTTCTGCTGCTGGGTTTCCTCCTGCGGTGAGCCGCGCCGCGGACCGCGTCTTCGACGCCGGGTTGCAGGCTGAACGCACCGCCCTCGCGTGGCGGCGGACCAGCCTCGCCATGGCTGTGGCGGCGGTGGGCGCCGGCCGGCTGGCCGCGCCGGCAATCGGCGCGTTCGCCGTCGCGCTCGCCGGCCTAGGCCTTCTGCAGGCCCTGACGGTCAGCGTCGCCGCTCGGCGCCGCTATCGGAGCGTTCACCGTTCGCTGGTCGAGCGTTCGGACCTCACCGATGTCCGCCGTGGCGCATTGCCTATGGCGTCCCTCGCGACGAGCGGCGTCCTCGTCGGCCTGCTGGCCATGGCGTTCGTGGCCAGTTCGCAGACCGGACCGGGCTGAGTCCCGGTCGCAGAGCGAGCTCGACCGCGGGAGCGCGTGCACCCTTTATGCATCCAATATGGCCGTCAACGGCCAAAGGAAACCGTCTCGACCAATCGAGGACTCTCCGTTTGACCTGCTCAGTCGACGTTCACCGATGACAGCCAATCATTCCAAGATCAAGTCGCCAGTTACTGGTTCTGCCCTCGGCAGGAACTAACGACAGGTGGTCAACGGCCAGAGCGATACGCATTTCGGCGATGGGCGACATCGACGACGGTCACTGTGCGGATGTCGCCGTCGATGCGGTAGATGACCCGGTAAGTGCCGCGGCGCGCGCTGTGCCGGTCCTCCAATGGGGGTCGAAGCCGCTTGCCGACCCGGTGAGGGTTGTGCAGTAGCGGGCCGGTGATGAACTCGTACGCGGCCGCGGCGACTGCCTGGGGCAGGTTCTCGGTGAGCTGGCGGCGGGCGGTCGGCGTGATCGCCAGGTCGTAGGGTGCTGGCTCCTCGGTCACGAACCGGAGCCGAGGCGGCGGCGCATGGCCGCGCCCAGCTCCTCGCGCGTCTCTACTTCGCCGCGGGCCAGCTCGGCGTCCGAGGCGTGCAGTCGGCGCATCGTGTCGGCGTCGGCCAGGATCTCGATCGTCTCCTCGAGGGACTCGAGGTCCTCTGTCGCCACCAGGACGGCCGACGGCTTTCCGTGGACCGTCACGTAGACCCGCTCGTGCTGGCCGCTGACCCGGGCCACCAGGGCAGACAGGTGCGCTTTGGCGTCAGCCAGCGACAACGTCGTCATGGTCACAAGTATGACCAGACGAGCCTGCGTCGTCCAGAAGGAGGCCATGAGGGGCCGCCCGGGACTGCGCGGCCCCCTCCCGGTCCTCGACGATCCGTCGGACGGTCGTTGGGTCGATCCGGCGGCTGGCGTGTGGTGCCACGATGGTGGCCTCACGATCCCGTTCAGGGTCGTACGCAGGGGTCCGGAGACGACGCAGCCCTCTGACCTGCGCAGATGAACGTCGGCGTAGCGCTTCGGACCCCCTCAGCCGCCCTGGCAGTAGGCGACGCCGGCTGGACCGCGCGGCCTCTTCTCGCCGCGAACGCAACTGATGAGCGTGGCTAAAGGCGAGCTGTCGTGGTTGCAGTTGTGGTTGCAGTTCGGGCCGTCCGCGGTTGTGCGCAGATGTCCGTGGCCGTCCATGAGCCCACTTCAACCCGCTTACGGAACGGCGGCGAACCGCCATGAACGCGATCATGACGGCCTAGCAGTGTGGACCTCCTGCACGGGACCCAGCCGTGTCGAGGCAGAAGCGCGTCGTGGGCTGCCCATGGCGCGCCCACGCCTGCCAACAAGGGCGACGACGCCAGCGTGGAACGTCTGGGGCCTCGATCTCGACCCCTGGGCCAGGCGACACCCGTGCTTTCTGGCGACGAACTTACGACGAATAATCAACCGCAATCTATACTTTTCAGTCAATATTCGTTCAGATCGAATGCCCTTGTGAACTGCAGTTTCCGTTGTGGATCAACGCTGTTCAACACCTTTGGCGCGTTCTCGCAGGGTTGTTGGTTCGAGTCCAATCGGGGAGCAACACCTTTGTGCGAGCTCGGCTGATCCTTGACGAATCGGGTTCGGCTGATACTTGACACCGTCTCGGCCGTCCGCGGGGACCGTGGAAGACCGTCAGTCCCGCTGGCCTCGGCAAACGAACTTTGAGGGATCCTGGCGCGCCACACTCAGCCGCTCTGGCAGTGAGGGATCAAGGGCCGCCGCTGCCCCTCACCTAGTCGACAGGGCAGGCTGCCCGCCGCGGAGAAGGGTGCGGCTGCCGTCGTCATGGCTGTGCCTCAGGCAAGGTGGAGGGCCCTCCCGCCTAGGGGTCTGACGCATCCGAAATGGCCCTCAGCGCCGCTTGTCAGCCGGCTCAGCCCAAGCGCCGACAGGATGTCTTGGCCGCCCAGGCGGAAGCGTCCAAGATCAAACCGCAGGGAGCTCTATCCGCGCGGTCACGCCGAAGTGGTCCGAAGCCCACAGCGGCGGTGGGGTGGACCGGAACGGCTCGTCGCCGGTGCGCGCCACCCCGGTGACGGGCAAGTCCTCGGAGGTGAGGACGAGGTCGATGCGCATGTTGTCGCGCCCGACCGCGTCGGCGAGCGACGGGGCCTGGCAGCACGTCGACCCGCGGTCAGTCTTTCGCGCCGACGTCCACGCGTCGTCGAGGACCGCCGTCAGGTTCTGGTAGGTGGGCGAGAGGGCGCCATCGGCAGGTGCGTTGAAGTCGCCGAGCGCGATCACCGGGTAAGGGCTCTCGGCGATCATCGCCAGGAACTCATCCGCCTGCCGTTCCTGGGCCCCGCCGGTGACCGGATCAGCCACCTCGAGGTGGGTGGCGAAGATCCGAACCGGCGTCGTCGCCGGGTCGGGCCGGTAGTCGATCGAGACCCAGCCGCGGGTGGAGGTGCCCGGTCCGATCAGGAAGGGCTCGCTGAACTGCGCGGTGTAGTGACCGTGCCGCGGGTTGGTGAAGCTGTCCGCCAGGTCGGCCCGCACCATGAGCACGTCACGGTCGGTGAGCCTCAGATCGACGAGGCCGCCTCCGGGGCCCTGTCGCGGAAACTCGACGTCGACGCCCGTCGACGTGGCCACCGAGATGTAAGGGACGCCGCGAGCGGTCAACTCACCCTGGAGGAGCTCGAGGAAGTCGAGGGCCACATCGGTCGCATTCGGGATGGGCTGCGTCAGGACGTCGCCGGGCGACTGATCGCGCCAGAGGGTGACCTCCTGCAGACCGACGACATCCGGACCGGCCTGCGTGATCTCGTCGGCGAGCGCCCCGGCCCTGGTCGGGAAGTCGCTCGCGAGCAGGGTGGCCCACGCCTGGCTCCCGGCCGCCACGAGCTCCGACCACGACGACGCCCGGAAGACGTCGCCCATGCCCGTGCCGACGTACAAGTTGCGCGTCATGACGGTGATCTGCACGTTCTCTGCAACCTGAGGGTCCTCAGGTGCCACCGCGACGCAGGCAGTCAGCGTCGCAGTCAGCACCGAGCCGATGGCGAGCAGAGACCGGATGACGACCGAACATGCTCGGTCCGAAGTCATGGCGGCCTCCAGGGCTGCTGAACCTAGGCCCGCCGGGACCCGGAGGAAAGGCCGGTGCTGCCTCCCTGCCGGTTCCGTGTGCGCCTGCGCGGGGCCGACCAGCGCGGGCGGTGTTGGTGGCGTGCTCGGAGATGGCGCTCGATGGCCTGGACGGCGAACACGTTGGGTGCTCTCACGGTCACCATTGCGGCTTCGGGCGCCGAGGAAAGGAGGAGGGCATCACGGCAATGCGCACGGACGGAGCTGAGCTGATGGACCAGAGGGGGCGACTCCTGGGCGACCGGTACCGGCTGGAGTCGGTCCTGGCAACCGGCGGCATGGGCCGGGTCTGGCGGGCTCAGGACACGCTGCTCCAGCGGCCGGTCGCGGTGAAGGTGCTGCGCGCTGAGCTGACCGCGGACCCGTCGTTGCTGGGCCGGTTCCGCGCGGAGGCGCAGCACGCGGCCCGGTTGAACCACCCGTCGATCGCCGCCGTCCACGACTACGGGGAGACCGTCGACCCCGTCAGCGGTGCACCTGTGGCGTACCTGGTCCTGGAGCTGGTCCCGGGAGAGTCGCTGTCCGACCTGCTGGCCCGGGTGCGACGCCTCGACGTCCCCATGGCGCTGCGGATCGTGCGGCAGACCGCCGATGCACTGAGCGCCGCCCACGCGGCGGGGGTGGTGCATCGCGACGTCAAGCCGGGCAACGTGCTCATCACGCCGGTCGGCGACGTGAAGATCACCGACTTCGGCATCGCCCGGTCGGCGTCCAGCGTGCAGCTGACCAGGACCGGCGAGGTCATCGGCACGCCCCACTACCTCGCCCCCGAGCAGGCGCAAGGAGCCGAGGCCACGCCGGCGAGCGACGTCTACTCGCTGGGGGTCGTCGCCTACGAGTGCCTCTGCGGACGGCGCCCGTTCGAGGCGGAGAACTCCGTGCAGGTCGCGGCGATGCAGATCCGCGAGGCCCCGCCGCCGCTGCCGATGGGCATCCCCGAGGACGTCCGCCGGCTCGTGGAACGGGCGATGGCCAAGGACCCCGCCACGCGCTTCCCGGACGGGGCTGCCTTCCGGGACGCCGTCGACGCGCTCGGCTCCCCGGCGATCGCGACGCGCCAGGAGACGATGGTCCTGCCGAGCGCGGCGGCCCCGGCGACCGCCGTGCTACCGCGGGTCGAAGCTGCTACGGCGCCTGCCAACGCCCCCGCTGCGCCGCATGTCTCCGGCGCAGCGGGGGCGCCAGGCGCCCGACCGTGGCTGATCGTCGCCGGGTCGGCGCTGCTGACGCTCGTCGTCCTCGTCGTCCTGCTGGGCGTGTTCGGCAGCGGTGAGGAGTCGGCGGCCGCGACTGCGGCGCCGGCGTCCTCGGCGCCGTCGTCGGAGTCGGCTGGGCCGACCGCTGTCGAGGTGGCGGCCGGGGAGCTCGTCGGCCGTCCGCTAGTCGAGGTGCAGACGCGGCTGACCGCGCAGGGGCTGCGGGTGCACCCGCGGACGATCGCGACCGGGGACGTTCCGGCAGGGCAGGTGATCGCCGTGGACCCCGTCGGTCCGGTCGCGCCGGGCGGAAGCGTCACGGTGACCTACGCCGTCGCGCCGGCCGTGCAGGCGGACGGGGAGGACGGCAACGGCGACGGGAACGCACGTGGGAACGGTCGCGGGAATGGCCGCGGTGTCGGCGAGGACGACTGACCGGCAGTCCCGCACTGGCCTCGCCGTCGTCATGTCTGCCGCCTGACGACGTCGTTCAGGCGGCCTTTCCGTGGTGCCGGGGTGGTGGCCGAACGACGGGGTGCGCGGTCGTCCGCACGGATGCCTTGACGACCGGGAGTTCCGCGGACACTCGCAGCCGTGGCGGCGCTTGCCCTCAGCACGAGTCGCGGACGGATCGTCCGCGGCTTGCCTCCGGACGCACCGGTGCGTAGCTGCGGCAGCAGGAGCTGCAGCGCCTCCCGGCCGACTGCTGCGAAGTCCGGCCGCACCGTGGTCAGCGGCGGCGTGAAGTGTTCCGCCTCCGGGACGTCGTCGAAGCCGATGACGGCGACTCGGCCGGGGACGTCGAGGCCGTGTTCGTGCAGCGCGGCCAGCACGCCCAGGGCGAGGCAGTCGCCCGCCGCGAAGACGGCGGTGACGCCGGGCAGCTCCCGCAGCACCCGGCCGGCGACGTAGCCGGCCGCAGCGCTCCAGTCGGCAGCCGGCACGACCGGCGGCGGCTGCGCACCCGCCTCCTGCAGGGCCAGCCGCCACCCCGCGGCGCGTTCCGAGCCGTCCCAGCAGTCCGCCGGCCCCGCGACGTGCCAGACGGTCTCGTGCCCGGCGGCCAGCAGGTGCTCGGTCGCCTCGCGGGCCCCCGCCGCCTGGTCGACCCGGACGGCGGGGTAGGGGCCGGCGGGGACGCCGAGGCCGATGACCGGCACGCCGACGTCCAGCTCGTCCAGCGGCACCTGCACCGCGAGGCCGGCGACGCCGCAGTCGAGCAGCCGCCCCGCCGCCGCCCGCGCCTCCGCCGGGTCGCCGGCCGGCACGTTCGCCACCTGGACGGCCAGCCCCGCGCGAGCGGCGGCTCGCTCGAAGCCGGCGAGGGTTTCGGCGGGACCGTAGGAGGTGAGCCGCGTGGTGACCACCCCGAGCACGTCCGCTCGCCCGGTGACCAACGCGCGAGCGGCCCAGCTCGGCCGGTAGTGCAGCTCGGCGATCGCCGCTTCCACCCGCCGCCGGGCACCCTCGCTCACCAGCGGCGAGCCGTTGAGGACCCGGGACACGGTCTGCCGCGAGACGCTCGCGCGACGGCCGACGTCCTCGATGCTCGGGCGTCGTCCGGTCACGGCCGCGCGCTGTCAGGCCTCGACAACGGGCAGCCAGACCCGCATCGTCGCCGGGCCCCGGTTTCCCCACGAGTGGTAGGGCACCAGCGCGACCTCGCGCAGCTCCGGGCCGGCGGCGTCGGCGGGCGAGGCGTCGTACGGCCACTCCGACTCGGGTGCCGGGACGGTTCCGGCGAGGACGGTGGTCGTCCCGTCGCAGTCCCGCGGCGGCGTCGAGATGTCGACGCGGACGTCGTTGACGGACTCGCCCAGGTCGACCGACTCCAGGCACAGCACCACCGGCCCGCGCTCGACGGCGACCGAGCCACGCACCGCGTCGATGCGCGGGTGGGGCCAGGTCCACCGCGGCGCCACCGGCAGGTCGAGCTCGACGACGTCGCCGGGGGCGAAGGCGCGCCGCACGGTCACGTAGCCGGGGCCGGCGGTCTGCGTCCCGTCCGGCGTCCGCAGCGTCGCCGCCGGCGCCCACGACGGCACCCGCAGCGTCAGAGCCCACGGCCTGGCCGGACCCTCGAGCACCTCGATCCGCACGGCGCCGTCGGCGGGGTAGTCCGTCGTCACGCGGACGGCGACCCGCTCGCCGCCGGTCAGCGTCGTCCGGGTCTCCGACGCCGCGTACTGGTGCAGCTGGAGGCCGTCGTCGTCGACGGTGGCGACGTACGCCCCGAGCGTGGCGAGGGTGCGCGCGACGTTGGTCGGGCAGCAGGAGACGTTGAACCACGGCGCGCGCAGGTCCGACGACGCGCGGCGGCTGGCCACGTCGGGGTCGGGCACGTGGCCGGGAACTCGCTGATGCAGTGGGTTGGTGTAGAAGAACGCCCGGCCGTCCGCCGCCGGCGAGGTGGCGACGACGTTGAACAGGGTCCGCTCGACCACGTCGGCCCAGGTGGCCTCGCCGGTGGCCAGCAGCAGCCGGTGGCCGAGCATCACCGAGGCGACCCCGGCGCAGGTCTCGGAGTAGGCGCGGTCGGGCGGCAGCTCGTGGTCGAGACCGAACGACTCGCCTTCGTGGTGCGCACCCATGCCGCCGGTCAGGTAGGTGCGTGTTCCGAGGGTGTTCCGGGTCTGCCGGGTGACGGCGGTGAGCAGCTCGTCGTCCTTGGTGTCGACGGCGAGGTCCACCGCGCCCGCCGCGAGGTAGAGCGCCCGGACGGCGTGCCCGCGGTGCACCGACGCCTCCCGCACCGGCACGTCGTCCTGGTAGTACGCGGCGCCGAACTCGATGTCGCCGAGGACCCCGTGCCCGCGCCGCTCGACGAACAGCCGGGCCTGGTCGAGGTACTTCTCGTCGCCGGTGTACCGGGCGAGCTCGACGAGCGCGACCTCGATCTCCGGGTGCCCGTCGACGGACCGGATCCCGTCGGGGCCGAAGACGTCGCAGACGTGGTCGGCGGCGCGGACCGCGACCTGGACGAGCAGGTCGTCGCCGCGCGTGCGGCCGCGGGCGACCGCCGCCTGGATCAGGTGGCCGAAGCAGTACAGCTCGTGACCCCACTGCAGGTCGCTGTACCGCGGCTCCTGTCCGGGCCGGCCGAACCGGGTGTTCAGGTAGCCGTCCGGCTCCTGCGCCGCGGCGATCCGCGCCACGAGCGCCTGCAGCCGCCGGTCCATGTCCTGGTCGCCGGTGCGGCCGATCTCCCAGGCCATGGCCTCGACGAGCTTGTAGACGTCGGAGTCGGAGAACTCGCGGCCGCGCCGGTCGGCGGGCAGGCGGCCCTCGACGGCGGCGTCGAAGTTGCCGGTCCAGCCCATCCGCTCGACCCACTGCTCGCAGTGCTCGATGATCGCCGTCGCGTTGAGCTCCTGGCGATCGGCCCAGAAGCCGCCGGTGATCCGGACGTCGCCGATCCCGACCGGACGCCACACGCCGTTCGCCGGGACGACCGGGCGCCCCCAGGTGCAGTTCGAGTCAGGCACGCCGGGCCGCCCAGTGGGCCTCGAGGTCGGTGGTGCCGAACCGCTGCAGCAGCTCGGCGTGGGCGTCGAGGGCGACCGCCGAGATCCAGGGCAGGCAGGTCTTGTTGCCCTCGCCCTTGCCGCGGCCGCCGAAGCCGGTGCCGAGGAACATCGGGTCGTCGATCAGCCACCAGCTGACCAGCAGCCCCTCCTCCTGCAGGCCGGGGCGGGCGTAGCCCCAGGTCTTCTCGGCGGTGGCGACGGTCTCGTTGGAGCCGTGCAGGCAGAGGACGGCGACGGTGGCCAGGTCCCGGTCGTCGGCGGCCAGCGCGATCGAGTACAGGTCGGGGACGGCGTGGACCTCGTAGGGGTGGATGTAGCCGGCGCCGCAGGTGTCGCAGGCGCTCCAGCCGGTGCTGCGGAAGCCGTACCCGGCGAGCGTGCTGCCAGGCGGCAGCGGTACGTCCCAGAGGTAGACCCAGGTCGCCAGCAGCCGGGCGGCGTTGCGGGCGCCGGCGGCCCAGCGCGGGTCGTCGTCCACCTCGGCGAGACCCAGCGTGGCCCGCATCGAGAACAGGATGCTCTCGCTGTCGACCAGCTGCGGCCGGGCGTAGATCGAGTCGTGGATGCCGCCGTTGTGCTTGATGCCGTCGATGAAGTGCTCGACGACGAAACCGGTGGCCCGCCGGGCGGCGTCCAGCCAGCGGGCCTCGCCGTCGAGGGAGTGCAGACGCAGCAGCAGCGGCACGACGGTCGCGGTGGAGGACTTCTGGTTGAGCTCGGTCGGCCCGAACCAACTGCGCGGCTCGACGATCGGCTTGCCGTCGAAGTCGTAGGCGCGCCGCCAGGTGCCGTCGTCCTCCTGGACGTCGAGCAGGAACTCGCCGAACCGGCGTGCGGTGGCGAGCCACTCGGGGTGCTCGCGGCCACGCGCGGCCTCGGCCGAGTACGCCCGCAGCAGCGCCTCGTGCTCCTCGGCCATGCACCGCAGGTAGGTGCCCTCGACGCCCGAGAGCGCGTCGATGGCGTGCCTCATGTGCGCGTAGACCGGGCCCATCAGCTCCTCGAGGTTGGTGGACTCGTCGGCGTAGGCCAGCGGCAGCAGGAGGCCGCTCCACCAGGCCCGGCTTCGCCCGTCGTCGAGGTCGTAGAGCGTGGGGCACAGGCCGATCGCCGAGTCGCGCACCTGGTGCACGAAGAAGTTGATCGTCTTCAGCGCCTTGGCGTCGGCGTCGCCGTCGCCGGTCGCGGCGGCGTGCTCGAGCACGTGCAGCGCGTTGAGCACGGTCTGACCGGTGAAGCCGTACTGCAACACGTTGCGCAGCTGCTCGCCGTTCTGCGGGTGGCAGTTGGTCACGAAGCCGGCGGGCACCGGCTCCTCGCCGGCCCGCTCGGCGTAGTAGGGGAGCAGGGCCTCGATGCGCAGCCGATGCAGCTCGTCGAAGGACTCCGGCAGCTCGACCCGCTGAGGCGCGAGGTGCGCGATGCGCCGCTGCCACAGCGCCCACAGCGCGTCGACCGGCGTCTCGCCGGCGACGGTGGTGAACCCGTAGCGCACCTCGAAGCCGCCCTCGTCCAGCGGCCAGTAGGCGCCCCACGGCTCCCGGCCCTTCGCGGTGAGCGCGTGGCTGCGGGTCCGCTCGACGAACGGGTAGGTGGCGACCGCGGTGACCCGGTCGGCGTCGTCCGGAACCAGGCCGAGGCTGCCGATGTCGGTGCGCTGGACGAACTCCTGCTGCCCCCGCTCACGGTCCGGGACGTCGTCGAACTCCGGGACGTCGTCGCGGGTGAGCGCGATGCCGAGGTGCTGCGCCGGCAGGTAGGCGAGCACGGCCAGGCCGGTCAGCCGGTCGTCGCGGAAGGTCAGCGAGCGGCTGTCGGTGTAGTCCTCGACGCCGTCCCCGTCGATGTCGTTGAGGTCGTAGAGCGCCGGCGGGGCGAACAGCGTGGCGTCGTCGAACCGGGAGTCGACCAGCGTGCTCTCCAGCGACACCCGCACGGGCACGCCCGAGCCGGTGACGCTGCGCTCGACCGAGACGCCGTCGTCCCCGGCCGACCACACGTCGCGGACCACCACCTCGCCGTCCCCGTGCCGCACGGTCGCCGTCCCGGTCAGGACGCCGCCGTCGTCGGCCAGCTCGTCGTACGCGGCGTGCACGACGGTGGTGTCGTCGGCGAACTCGGCGACCACGGGCGCGGCCAGGCGGACGACGCACTGCTCGTCCTGCCACAGCTCGACGCCCGAGCCGGGGTCGAGGTGGACAGCAATCAGCTTCATCGGTGGGGTTCTCCTGGGTTGTGCGGGCGGGTCAGCCCTTCGAGGCGCCGCTCATGAGGCCGGCGATGATGCCGCGCTGCGCCACGACGGTGACCACGAGGACGGGGAGCAGGTAGACCACGGAGGCGGCGGTCATCTGCCCCCAGTAGGTCTGGAACTGGGTGATGTAGCCGGCGACCCCGACCGGCATGGTCTGCGCGTCGGGGGTGCGGGTCAGCGCCAGGGCGATGACGAACTCGTTCCACGCCGCGAGGAAGCCGAACAGCGCCGCGACGCCGACGGCCGGCTTGGAGATCGGCAGCATGATCCGCAGCAGGATGCCCAGGGTGCCCAGGCCGTCGAGCCGGGCGGCCTCGGCGAGCTCCTCGGGCAGCTTGCGGAAGAAGCCCTCGAGCATCCAGATGACCAGGGGCAGCACCACCGGGATGTAGGCGATGACCAGGCCCAGGGTGTTGTTGATCAGCCCGAGGGAGCGGAACTGCAGGAAGAACGGCAGGGCCAGCACCACGGGCGGGAAGAAGCGGGTGACCAGGGCCGCGCCCAGCAGCAGGCCGCTGAGCCGGAACCGGAAGCGGGCGAAGCCGTAGGCCGCCGGGACGCCCAGCACCAGGCCGACCAGCGTCGCCCCGGAGGCGACGATCAGGCTGTTGCCGAACAGCTTGAGCACGTCGGTGCCGGTCAGGACCTCGCCGAAGTGCTCGACGGTGGGGCTCTGGGGGAGCACGGTCGGCGGGATCGCGAAGATCTCGCCGGTCGGCTTCAGCGACGTCGTGAAGATCCAGACGATGGGCAGCAGGAACAGGAACGTCGCGACGACGGTGAGGACGCCGGCGCCGATCGGCTTTGCCGGGTTGCTGCGGGGCGCGCTGGAGCGGCGGGGAGCCCGCTTCGTCGGCTCGGTGCGCACCTCGGGGCGGTTCTTGAGCAGGGTGCTCACGCCACGTCCTCCTTGTCGCGCAGCAGGGCGAACACGGCCCACGCGCTGGCGGCGATGACCAGGACGAAGACGACCGCGGCCGCCGCGCCGCCGGCGAAGTCGGTGTTGGTGAACAGCAGCCGGTAGAGGTAGCTGCTCATCACCTCGGTGGAGCCGCCCGGGCCACCGCCGGTGAGCACGTAGACTGAGTCGAAGACGCGGAAGGCGTCGGCGAGGCGGATCACCAGGATGATCAGCAGCGCCGGCTTGAGCAGCGGCAGCGTGATGTGCCAGAAGGCGCGCCACGGGCCGGCGCCGTCGGTGCGGGCGGCCTCCTCGAGCTCCTTGGGGATGTTGGCCAGGCCGGCCAGGAGCACGAGGACGACGAACGGCAGTGCCAGCCAGACGTTGGTCACCAGGATGGTGATCCGCGACAGCCACTCGTCGCCGAACCACGACGGGGTGGGCAGCCCCAGGAGGTCCAGGCCCCGGTTGATCAGCCCGTAGTCGTTGGAGAACAGGAATTTCCAGGCCAGCGAGGCGACGACCGGGGCGACCATGAGCGGCAGGGCGATGACCAGCCGCATCGCCTTGCGGCCCCTCGTCTCCCGGTGGAGCAGCACCGCGATGGCCAGGCCGAGGGCCAGTTCGACCACGAGCGACGTCGCGACGAAGCCGATCGAGTGCAGCAGGGCGTCGCGGAAGGCCGCGGAGCCGAGCACCCGGCTGTAGTTGTCGAGGCCGGCGAAGGTGGCCGGCGGCCCCGACGGGGAGAGGCTGAACTCCTGGAAGCTCAGCGAGACCGTCCACAGCACCGGGAAGACCACGGTGACGGCCAGGGCGACGACGGCCGGGGCGGTGAGCAGCATGCCGGAGAGCCGGCGCCGGCCGGCCAGGGTCCGCCCGCGGCGCCCGGCCGTCGTCGCCGCCGTCACTTGCCGGACTCCTCGTAGGCCGCGTCCATCGCCTCCTGCGCCGTCTTCAGCGCGCTGTCGACGTCCGAGCCCTGCGACATGACCGCCGAGACGGCGACCGCCATGGCCTCCTGGTACTGCGGGTAGGCCGGCGTCATCGGCATCGTGGTGCTGGCCCCGACCGAGTCGGCGAAGGCCTGGAAGGTCTGCCGCTGCGCGTCGGTGAGGCTGGTGTCGGCGGCCAGGGCGTCGACGACCGACTTGCGCGGCGTCGGGACGGTCTGGTCGCGGCTGATCTGCTCGAGCATCTCGGTGCCGGTCGACCACTGCAGCCACTGCCAGGCGGCGTCCTGGTTCTGCGATGCCGAGGAGATGCCGAAGCCCCAGGAGAACGTCGTCGCGACCTGGTCGGGGTTGCCCGGGGCCGGCGCGATGGCGACGTTGTCGACGACCTTGGACTGCGCCGGGTCCTGGGCGAGGGAGTAGAGGTACGGCCAGACCAGCGCCATGGCGACCTTGCCCTCGAGGAACTGGCCCTGGATGTCGGTCAGGTCGTGCAGGCCCTCAGGGCTGGTGCGGTCCTCGAACTGGACGCCGGTCATGAGGTCGAACGCGGCGCGGGCCTCGGGGGTGTCGATGGTCGGAGCGCCGTCCGGACCGACGATGTCGCCGCCGGCCTGCTGGATGTAGCTCTGGAAGCGCGTGGACACCTCGCCGTCCTGCTTGCCCGGCATGATCGTGCCGAAGACGCCGGCGGCGGGGTCGGTGAGCTTGACGGCGTCCGCGCGGTACTCGTCCCACGTGGTGGGCGGGTTCTGGATGCCGGCGGCCGCGAAGAGGTCGGTGCGGTAGTAGAGCACCAGGTTGTGGACCATGAACGGCAGGCCGTAGAGGCCGCCGTCGTAGCTCTCGGTGTCGAGGGTGTGCGGCAGGAAGTCGGCGCGGTCCTCGTCGGAGAGCCTGTCGCTGACGTCGACAAGGTAGCCCTTCTCGGCGAACTCGGGCACCCACGGCTGGTCGACGGTGTAGACGTCGAAGGCGCCCTCGCCGGAGACGGCGTCGGAGAGGAACTGCTGGCGCATGTTGGCGTGGGGGACGGCGAGGATCTCGACGTCGACGCCGGTCTCCTCGGTGAACTCGGGCGCGTGCTCCTTGTAGAACGCCTCCCACGGGGAGCCGGCCTCGACGCCGACGGTGATGCTGCCGTCGCCGTCGTTCGAGCCGCCGCTGCTGCCGCCGCCTCCGCCGGGGGCGCAGGCGGTGAGGGCGAGGGCGAGGACGGCGAAGGGGGCGAGAGCCGAGGGGCGCCGCCACCGCATCTTTGCGCTGGTCATGGATCCTCCGAAAGCCGGGTTCACGAGTTCGGACCTCAGGCAGGACCGAAACTCTGCCGAAATGCTTTTCGTCACGTTAGAGTGATGCTCCGCACGGCGTCAAGGATCGTCGGTGCGAAACGGTTTCGGGATCTACGGAGGGTCTGGATGACGGAGGTCGAGGGCCGGCGCCCGACGCTCAAGGACGTCGCGCGGCTCGCGGGTGTCTCCATCGCCACGGCGTCGAAGGCGCTGAACGGGCGGGACCAAGTGCACCCGGAGACGCGGCAGCGGGTGATGGAGACCGCGCAGCGGATCGCGTTCACGCCCAACCCCTTGGCGCGGGGGCTGCTGGTCGGGCAGTCGGGCACGGTCGGGCTGCTGACCAACGACCTCGAGGGCCGGTTCTCGATCCCGATCCTGATGGGCGCCGAAGACGCTTTCGGGGCCGGGCGGATGTCGGTGTTCCTCTGCGACGCGCGGGGCGACGCGATCAGGGAGTCGTTCCACCTCGAGGCGCTGCTGGCGCGGCGGGTGGACGGGCTGATCGTGGTGGGATCGCGGACGGACCCACGGCCGTCGCTCGGCGATCTGCCGGTGCCAGTGGTCTACGCCTACGCGCCGTCGTCCGACCCCGCCGACGTCTCGCTGGTGCCGGACAACACGGCGGCCGGGGCGATGGCGGCGCAGCACCTGATCTCGATCGGCCGGCGGCGGATCGCGCACATCTCCGGCGACGTGGGGTACGCGGCGGCGCGCGACCGCGCGGACGGCGTGCAGTCGGCGCTGACCTCCGCGGGCCTCTCGCTGGCGGGGGACCAGGTGCTGTACGGGCACTGGTCGGAGGCGTGGGGCCGGGCAGCCACGGCCACGCTGCTCGACCAGGCGCTGGACGTGGACGCGATCGTGTGCGGGTCGGATCAGATCGCGCGCGGGGCGCTGGAGGTGCTGCGGGACCGTTCCCTCGACGTCCCGAGCGCCGTCGCGGTGGTCAGCTTCGACAACTGGGAGATCCTGGCCGCGGAGTCGCGACCGCCCCTGACATCGGTCGACATGAACTTCGAGGCGTTGGGCCGAATGGCCGCGCAGCGCCTGTTCAAGATGATGAACGGAGAGGCCCACAGCGGCGTGGATACGCTGCCCTGTCGTCTCGTGATCCGAGGGTCAACCGTGGCGGGATGACCCCCGTGCCGCGACATGCCGGCATGTCTGCCGGCCGTGGGTGACGACGGCATCCGAAGTCAGCGGCCTGCTGGCCCGCCGGTCTCTACGCGGACCCCTGTACGCCGCAGCTTGCGGCCGCAGGCATAGGCGTAGCGACGGGATGCCGCCGTGTTTGGCGCGGGTTACACGCTGCTCGCGGTCGGGACGGTCGATCCGATGGACGTGCTGCAACAGCTGGCCGAGGAACGATGCGATGCCCTGGCTGCCCGCCGCCGCGGATCGCGCCGATCAACGACCGACTCGATGAGGAGTGCGCACGGGTCCTGCGCTCGTGCGTTGTCGAGGAGATCGATCCACATGATTCGGCCGGGTCGACGAGCTGCCGGTCGTGCACCGGATCTCGAGCACGTTCGACGAGCGCCGGGACCGCTCTCTTGTTGCGCTGGCGGCGGGGCCGCCAGCGCGGACGGCCGGTCACGCCGCGGATGCAGGCGCGAGCCATCAGCAGCTCGACCGAGCCGTGCCCGAGCACGCGACCTCGGTCAGGTCGAAACGGGTTTGGCGCCCTGCCCCAGGACTCTGTTGGGAACCAATCGCCGCTGTGTCTCTGCACCGCTCGGACGGTCACCCCACCGGATGCGGTAGCCGGCGTCCCCACCACCCGCCGGATTCCGTCGCGGATGAGACCCAACGGCGTTCCATTACCTACCGGTGAGCTCGTTCTGGCGCTTGACCGGTAGGTCGCCTGCTGCGCGCGCTTCGACACCGGCCCCGCGCCTGAGGGCCTGGACCTGACCGGCCCCGAGGCCCTCTGCCTGGTGGATCTCCGCCGATACCGACGATCTCGACGCCTTGGCCCCGCTGCGGCACCTCGACACCGGTGGCAAGACCACGCGTGTCGCCGACAAGGAAGCCTTGTCCCTCGGAATAGATATATGATACACAGCCCTATGCCCCTGATGGGTGGACCCGCTCGCGGAGTCCTGTTCCCGCGACCTACTGGGTCGGCGTCGGAGCCTGCGATGCCCTCACAGACGCTCGGACAGACGGCCCTGTGGGGTGTCGGGGGTCGCTGCACCTTCGATTGCGCCGTCGGAGAGGCCTCGGACCGCGGTTCCAGAAGTCTTCGGGCCCGGGTCCCAGGGCGCGGTGATCGCGGCCTACCCCTACCGACGCCCTCGCCGGAGGCCATGGACAAGCAGAAGAGGAGGTAGGTGCCACCGTGAAGCTCGGCGACCAGCAGGCGTGCATCGTCGGCGTAGGGACCAGCGACCAGTTCGGGTTCGACCTCGGCAAGAGCCCCATGCGGCTCCAGGTCGAGGCCTTCACCAGCGCGTTGCGCGATGCGGGTCTGCGGCGGGAGGACATCGACGGCTTCGCAACAGCTCACGGGTCGCCCTCGGGAGTGGACTACGAAGAGTTCACGGCCGCGATGGGACTCACCTGCCGGTTCGTCGACCAGGCGTGGGCGCACGGGCGGTGGGCCACCGGCTTGGTGGCCCAGGCGGGACTGGCGGTCATGGCCGGTCTTGCCGACTTCGTCGCGATCGCGAACACCGGCGTCACCCGTCGCGGCTACGGCCGGTACCTCACCGGGCTCGGCGGGTCCGGAACCCGTGAGGGGTTGCGGGACACCGGCGGCGGCCACGGCGAGTGGACCGTGCACGGCATCGACACACCGGGCGTGGGGACCTCGCTCGTGGCGCAGCGCTACATGGAGAAGTACGGAGCAACCTCGACCGACCTGGCCCGGATCAGCGTCGGCTACCGGGAGAACGCCTCGAAGAACCCCATGGCGGGCCTGCGCGCCAAGCCGCTCACCATGGAGACTTACTTCGACGAGCCCGTCATCGCCGGGCCCTTCCGTCGGTCCGACTACGCGCTGCTCAACGAGGGCGCGACGTGTCTGATCGTCACCACGACCGAGCGAGCCCGCGATCTGCCTCAGCGTCCTGCACTGGTGGCAGGAGTGCAGAGCATCCAGTCCAGCCGCGACGACTACGTGATGTTCTCCCGTCCCGGGCTGGGGGTCGGCTTCGGTGAGGAGTACGCGTTCCGCGCTCGGCCGCAGCCGGTCTACGACATGGCCGGCGTCACGCGCGATGATCTCGACGGCCTCTACGTCTACGACTCCTTCGCCAGCAACCTGTGGATGGTGCTCGAACGGTTCGGGTTCTGCGGCGAGGGCGAGGCGCCGGCCTGGGTCGAGAAGTCCGGCGTGGGCGTGGCCAGCGAGCTGCCGGTGAACACCAACGGGGGACTGATGGCCGAGGGTGACTTCACCGGATACGCGCACCTCATCGAGATGGTGCGCCAGCTTCGCGGCACCGCGGGCGAACGCCAGATCGCCGACGCCTCGGTGCTGCAGTGGGTCACACCCTGGGGCGACTCGTTGATTCTCACGGCCTGACCGCGGTCGTCCTCCCGGACGAACCACGGCCTTGGTGCGGAAGAGCCGGACGAGCAGAAGAGGAAGAAGGGCAGGCGTCATGTCAACGCTGGCGGAGGTGGGCACCTATGCGGGCCCCGAGCCGGTCATCCACCCGGAGTCGGAACCGTTCTGGCGGGGGCTCGGCGAGGGGCGGCTGCGGCTCCAACGATGCGCCTCCTGCGAGCGGGTGCGATGGCCCATCGCACCGGTCTGCCACTCCTGCGGCTCACTCGACTCCCAGTGGACCGACGTCGAGGGGGAGGGCACGGTGTCGGCGGCGGTCGTCGTGCAGCGGGCGACGGGTGATCCGATCTGGGCGGACGAGGTGCCCTACCTGACCGGCATGGTCGACCTGCCCGCGGGTCTGCGGCTGCCAGGCCGGGTGCTCTGCGACTGCGGGGAAGGCGGGCGGCACGGCGCCCCGGTCCAGGCCGCGCGCTTCTCGACGGAGGACGGCTACGGCGTCCTGTGCTTCGTGCACGGGTGCCGCCAGTGACGGCCGCCCAGCGGCGGACGCCGCTGTTCAAGGAGCTGCCCTTCCTGCCCGACTCGACCGAGCGCCACGCCTGGGACGTGTGGGGGCGGGATGACGAGATCGGTTCGCTCAACCTCGTCGGTCGCGAGCAGGTCGCCCATGCCTGCGGGCTGGTCCGCGACGGCCGGGTGGTCTCGCTGACCCTGCCCCTCAACGAGCCTGACCCGGGACTCTTTCCCGATCGGCACCCGTACGAGCACACCGTGGACGTCGACCGCGGTGGCCGGGACGACAAGGTCGACAACTTCTACCTGCAGTTCTCCAGCCAGTGGGACGGCCTTCGCCACGTGCGCTTCCGGCAGTACGGCTATTGGGGCGGGCGGCAGGACACCGACCTGGACGCCGGTGATGACTTGGGCATCGACCGCTGGTCGGATCACGGGTTGATGGGGCGGGGCGTGCTCATCGACGTCGCCCGTCACATGGCCGACCGTGGCACCCCGCTGGTGATGACGGAGGGCTTCGAGATCACGGGTGACCTGATCAGCGAGATCGCGGCCGCTGAGCAGGTGGAGTTCCGCTCGGGCGACTTCCTGGTGCTGCGGACCGGATGGACGGAGTGGTACCGGACCCGGCCCGCCGAGGAACGCGCGGCCATGCGGGGATCGGTGGGCCATGGCTTCGCCTGTCCCGGCCTCGAGTCCTCCCAGGACACCGCCGCGTTCCTGTGGGATCACGAGTTCGCGTCCGTCGCCGGCGACAACGTGGCGGTCGAACGTCTCCCGGTGGACCGGGAGAAGGGGTTCCTGCACCGGCGGATCATTCCGTTGCAGGGCATGGCCCTCGGCGAGTTCTGGCACCTCGAGGAGCTGTCGGCCGTCTGTGCCGAGACCGGCAGGTACGACTTCCTGCTCGTCTCTGCGGCGCTCAAGGTCCCCCGCGGGGTGGGGAGTCCGGCCAACGCCTACGCGATCGTCTGAGCGTCGCCGCGGGAGGAGACAAGAAAGAGGAAGCATGGACGTCGCGCGTCGTCGCTCCTGCCTGTCCGTGCCGGCCGCGGACGAGCGCAAGATCGCCCGAGCGCTCGCCGGGCCGGCGGACGAGATCGTGTTCGACCTCGAGGACTCGGTGCCCGCAGACGCCAAGGACGACGCCCGCCACCGGCTGGGATCCGCCTTGCGGGAAGAGCTTGGCGGTGCCGGCCGCCGGATGGCCGTGCGGGTGAATGCGGCGCGCTCGCCGTGGTGCCATCGGGACCTCGAGGCGGTGGCGGACCTGCCCGGTGTCACCTCGGTCGTCGTCCCCAAGGTGGAGTGTGCCGGCGACATGGCCTTCGTCGATCGGCTGCTCGACGGTGTCGAGGCGGCGGCCGGGCGGGGGCAACCCGTCGGCGTGCAGGCTCTGGTGGAGACGGCGACGGGCCTGGCCAACGTCCTGGCGATCGCCGCGGCGGGGGAGCGACTGGAGGCGCTGATCCTCGGCTACGCGGACCTGGCCGCATCACTGGGTGCCTGCTCCCCGCCAGAGCGACGGCTCGACCTCTGGCTGCCCGCCCAGCAGGCCGTGCTCGTCGCCGCTCGCGCGGCGGGGGTCCAGGCCATCGACGGGCCGCACCTCGGAGTCGAGGTCGACGACGGGCTCGCCGCCGGAGTCCAGCGCGCTCGCGATCTGGGCTTCGACGGGAAGTGGGCCATCCACCCCCGGCAGGTCGACGTCCTCAATGCCGCCTTCACCCCGACGCAGGACGAGGTGGACCACGCAACCCGGGTGCTCGCGGCCCTGACCGAGGCGCACGGCCGCGGCGCCGGCGCGGCGCGGCTCGACGGGCAGATGCTCGACGAAGCCGTGGCCGTGGCCGCCCGCCGGGTCCTGGCCAGGGCGCCGCGGCCATGACCGTGCGCGCCCCCGCCTCGCTCGTCGCCGAGGGCCCCTGGTTCGAGGAGCTGCGCCGGGGCGACGTCTTCGACGGCGCCCCAGCCGTCACCCTGACCTCCGGCCTGGCCGCGGCCCACCAGTCCGTCGTGGGCAACCGGCTGCGGCTCGCGCTCGACCGCGCGCTCAGCCGGGCGGTCACCGGCCGGGACCCGGCGTTCGTCTCACCGGCCCTCGTGTGGGACGTCGCCATCGGCCAGTCGACGGAGGTCACCCACCACGTGGTCGCCAACCTCTTCTATCGGGGCCTCTACTTCCGGCGCGCGCCGGCCGTCGACGACGTGCTGCGGACGCGCACGGAGGTGGTGGCCCTGCGTCAGAACACCCCACGCCCTGACCGGCCGGCCACGGGGCTGGCCGTCCTGCGGATCACGACCACCGACCAGGACGATCGGACGGTCCTGGACTTCTGGCGCTGCGCCATGCTCCCGCTCCGCGACCCGGCCGTACAGACGGGACACCGGGACGACGTGGGGGCCATCGGCGCCCCGGTCGACGATTCGGCCGTCGCCGACCTCGCTCGTTCATGGCGTCTGGATGCCTTCCGCGCGGCGCTGCCCCGGTCGGCCGGGCGCGACCTGGTCCCCGGGGACAGCTGGCGGGTGGCCGGTGGCGACGTCGTCTCCTCGGCGCCCGAACTGGCGCGCCTGACCCTCAACATCGCCCGGACCCATCACGACGACGCGGCCGGACCCGCCGGGCGGTTGGTCTACGGCGGGCACACCATCGGCATCGCCCTCTCTCAGGCGGTCCGCGCCATCCCGGAGCTGGTGACCGTCGTGGGCTGGCACGGCTGCGACCATGTGGCGCCGGTCCGCGAGGGGGACACGCTCAGCAGCAGCGTGTCGGTCACCGATGTGGTCGGGGTCGATGACGGCCGCCTGGTGCACCTCCGTTCCCGGGTGCAGGCCCGCAGCACCGCAGGCGAGGCTCCCCGCGACGTGCTCGACTGGCGCTTCCTGGCCCTCCTGCCCTGACCCCGCCGGCCGGGCGCCCACCGCGTGTTCCGGTAGTTGGGGTCAGGCGATCAGTCGGGCTCGTCCGGCCGACATGCCCGCCACCAGCTGCGGCAGGCACAGCAGGAGAAGCACGACCATCGGCACCCGCCAGCTGCTGGTCGCGTCGTGCAGCGTGCCGGCGAGCAGCGGTCCCAGGGCGGCGATCAGGTAGGCGCCGCCCTGCGCGAAGCCCGAGAGGGCGTCGGTCGCCGTGGGGACGCGGGTCCGCAGGACGATCAGGGTGAGGCCGAGCGGGAAGGCGGTGCTACCGACGCCCACGGACACCGCCCACAGGTCCGGAGCCGCCGTCGGGGCGAGGACCAGGCCGAGCAACCCGACGACGTTGAGCAGCGTCGTCGCCACCACGTACCCGACCTGATGGCGGCTGCGCATGGCGAGCTGAGGAACGATCAGCCCGCCTGGGATGCCCGCGAGCTGCGCCAGGGCGAGCAGGAAGCCCGCTCGGCCAGGGCTGTAGCCGAGATCCTGGAAGAACGCCGGCAACCAGGCGATCAGGGTGAAGAAGATCAGCGACTGCAGTCCGAGGAACAGGAGGACCGCCCAGGCGATCGGCTGGCGGAGCATCCTTCCGTCGGTATGTGGCCGCACATCGACAGCGGAGGACCGGCGGCCGGCCCGGGTGACCAGCTGCCAGCCGGCCAGCGCGAGCAGGGCGGGCAGGGCCCACGCGGCCAGGGCCGGCTGCCAGCGTCCGCCGAACAGATCCTGCAGCGGGACCGCCGTGGCCGCTCCGGCGGACGCGCCCATGCCGAGCGCCATCGCGTACAGACCGGTGGCAAGTCCGGCGCGGTCGCTGTGGTCACGCCGGATCAATCCGGGTATGAGCACGTTGGTCACGGTGATCGCCGTGGCGGCAAGGGCGGTGCCGATCAGCAGCGTCGTCGGCCCACCGATCACGCGGAGCGACAGCGTCACGGTCAGTAGCCCGAGGGCGCAGGCCAACGTCCGCTCGGGTGTGAGCGCCCGGGCGATGCCGGGCACGCTGGTCGACAAGAGCCCGAAGACGAGGAGCGGCAGCGCCGTGAGCAGGGCCAGGAAGCCTGCGGAGAGGTGCAGATCCGATCTCAGCGCGTCGACCAGCGCCGGGACGCTGGTCAGAGACGGACGCAGATTGAGCGAGATCAGCGTGAGGATCAGCAGTCCCCAGATGGTGCGGCGAGGGGCCGGCGAGGACCCCGCGTCACGTGAGGCGCGGGACCGCGAATCGTCGGCTCGAGCCTCTTGACGATGTTGCGTACGCCACACTATATATGTGTATCACATTGCATCCGTGGTCAACGGCACTCCCGGTGATGACCGAGTTGACGCGGCAATGAGGCGCCAGAGCCCCACCCGGAGAGGAACAGGCCATGCGAGCAGCCGTCGTGCACGAGACGGGCGGTCCCTCGGTTCTGCAGCTCGAGGAGATCGACCGACCCACACCAAGCCCGACGCAGGTCGTCGTCGAGGTGGCCGCCTGCGGGATCTGCGGGCACGACCAGGCCGACCGGCTCGGCCTCACCAAGATCCCGCTGCCCGAGGTGCTCGGGCACGAGTTCGCGGGAACGGTCGTCGAGGTCGGCAGCAAGGTGCGGCACTTCTCGGTCGGCGACCGGGTCGCGGCCAAGCAGTTCACCACCTGCGGCCACTGCGCGTTCTGCCTCTCCGGCCGTGAGCTCGAGTGCCCCGACAAGTCGTTCAACTACGGCGGATACGCCGAGTACGTCGCGGTCGAGGACTCCGCACTCCTCCCGGTGCCCGACGGGCTGGATCTGGCCGACGCCACCGTGGTCGCCTGTGCCGTCGGAACCTGTCTGCAGGCACTCAAGCGGATCGCGAAGCTGCGCGCGGGGGAGACGGTCCTGGTCACGGGGGCCGGCGGTGGCCTCGGCATCCACGGCATGCAGGTGGTGGCCGCACTGGGCGGGATCCCCGTCGCGGTGACCAGCTCGCCGGCCAAGGAGAAGCAACTGCTGTCCCTCGGTGCCGCGCACGTCGTCACCACGGATGACAAGAACTACTGGCGCCAGATCCTCGACATCACCAACGGGCGGGGCGCCGAGGTGGTGCTCGACAACGTCGGACACCCCGACGTGTTCTCCGGCTGTTTCCGCGGCCTCGCCCGGGGCGGGCGCTACGTGCTGACCGGGCAGATGACCGGTGAGCGAGTCTCCTTCTTCCCGGCCTTCGTCTTCGGCAAGGAAGCGGTCATCACGGGGTCGGCGTCCACGTCCATGGCGACGTTCGTCGAGTCCATGGAGATGGTCGCCGACGGCCGCGTCAAGGCAGCGGTGGAGAGGTTCCCCCTCGACAGCGTCGTGGAAGCGGCCGCGGCGGTCGACGACCGGCGCGTCGCGGGGCGAGCTGTCCTCGTCCCCTGAGCGGATCTGCGTTGTTCGGGCTGAGCGAGAGTGATGACGTGACTGACGAGCTGTCCGCGTATCGGGGCGACGGTGGGGGATTTCCGGTCCTCGAGGGAGCCCTGCCGGTCAATCAGAGGGACCTGACGCACCAGGTCGTCCAGACGCTGCGGTCCGCCATCATCTCCGGGCGGCTGCGGCCGGGGGAGTTCATCCGGATCGGTGCGGCCGCCGAGGCGCTGGGGGTCAGTGCGACGCCCATTCGGGAGGCGCTGGTGACGCTTCGCGGGGACGGGTTCGTCGAGCTGCTGCCCAATCGCGGGTTCCGGGTCAGCGCCCTGTCGCGTCAGGACATCGAGGACGCCTATCTGGTGCACGAGTTCGTGGCCGGCGAGCTGGCGGCCCGCTCGGCGCTCAACCGCAGCGATGAGGTGGTGGCGCGCCTGGAAGACCTGCAGGCGGAGATCACCAGCGCCTTCGAGAGCGGTCGTCACGAGGCCGTGGACCGGGCCAACGAGGAGTTCCATCGGCTGATCTACGCCGGGGGGAACTCATCCAAGCTGGCTCTCTTCCTCGGCATCGCACTGCGCTACGTGCCCAATGCCCAGGACGTCAAGATCGAAGGCTGGGCGGACGCCACCGCGCACGACCACAACGAGATCTTGGAAGCCTTCCGCGACCGCGATCCCGAGCGGGCCCGCCGAGCCATGGTGGCGCACATCGAGCATGCGAAGAACCTGCTCCTCTCGCATCTGGAAGCGGCGGAGGAACAGCGGAGCCAGACCCGGGGGAGAACCGCATGACCAGCTCGAAGCAGCCGCTCGCGCCGGCGTCGATCACCGGGTCGGCCGCGGCCTCGGGTGACGTAACGAGGGCCTCTGCACTGGACGGCGACGAGCAGTTCCTCGACGAGATCCGCCAGGGTGTCCGCGACCTGTGCTCCCGGTTCCCGGACGAGTACTGGCGCAAGCTCGACGAGCAGGACGCCTATCCCGACGACTTCGTCACCGCCCTCACCGACGCCGGATGGATGGCGATGCTCATCCCGGAGGAGTACGGGGGTGGCGGTCTCGGACTCCGTGAGGCCGCGGTCGTGCTGGAGGAGATCAACGCCAGCGGCGGCAGCTCGGCGGCGTGCCACGCGGGGATGTACGTGATGGCCGCCGTCCTGCGGCACGGGTCTCCGGAGCAGAAGGAGCGGTACCTGCCCGAGATCGCGGCCGGGCGGTTGCGGTTGCAGTCCTTCGGGGTCACGGAACCGGACGCCGGCTCGGACTCCACCATGATCCGCACCAGTGCGCGACGGACGGCCGACGGTTGGCTGGTCAACGGGCAGAAGATCTGGACCTCGCGGGTCCAGCACTCCGATCTGCTGCTGCTGCTGGCCAGGACGACGCCGACGGAGGAGGTCACCCGGCGGACCGACGGACTGAGTCTCTTCCTGGTCGACCTTCGCGAGGCTGCCGACTCGATCGAGGTGCGGCCGATCCGCACGATGATGAACCACGAGACCAACGAGGTCTTCTTCCACGACCTCCGGCTTCCCGCCGATGCGCTGGTCGGGGTCGAGGGCAACGGGCTGCGGCAGGTCTTCGACGGCATGAACGCCGAGCGGATCCTCATCGCCGCCGAGTGCGTCGGCGACGGCAGGTGGTTCAGCGCGCGGGCCGCGAAATACGCCTCGGAGCGGGTCGTCTTCGGCAAGCCGATCGGGGCCAACCAGGGGGTGCAGTTCCCGATCGCCCGCGCGTACGCCTCGGTCACGGCGGCCGATCTCGTCCGACGGCGCGCGGCCGAGCTCTTCGACGCCGGGCTGCCGTGTGCGGAGTACGCCAACATGGCCAAGCTGCTGGCGAGCGAGGCCGCCTGGGAGGCGGCGAACGCCTGCTTGGACGCGCACGGTGGCTACGGCTTTGCCGCCGAGTTCGACGTCGAGCGCAAGTTCCGCGAGACCCGGCTCTACAAGACCGCCCCCGTCGCGAACAACCTGGTGCTGGCCTACCTCGGCCAGCACGTCCTGCGGATGCCGAAGTCGTACTGAGTCATGACCCGATCCGAGATCGCCCAGGAGAACCAGCGGAGGGATGCCGTGCACCCGGGAACTGAGGCCGCGGTGAGGACGACGGACAGCACGACCACCTGGCCGAGTCGTGTCGACGCCGATCGGAAAGGGCCCCTGGCCGGCGTCCGCGTGCTCGATCTGACCGCCTACGCCGTCGGTCCGTGGGCGGCGTCCCTGCTGGCCCAGATGGGCGCCGACGTGATCCGCGTCGACCCGCCGTACGGCGACCCCATCCGCGCGGTCATGCCGACAAGGGAGGGGGAGCCGACCACGTACTGCTCCAGCAACCTGGGCAAGCGCAGCGTCATCCTCGACCTCAAGGACCCGGCCGACCGCGAGGTCGCGGTCCGGCTCGCTTCCGCTGCCGACGTCGTGGTCGAGAATGCCCGCGCCGGCACGATGGACCGGCTGGGCATGGGCTACGAGCAGCTGCGCGCCGTCAACCCGGGTCTCGTCTACTGCTCGTCGAGTTCCTTCGGTGATGCCGGCCCGCTGCAGAACATGGGCAGCACCGATCCACAGGGCCAGGCCTTCAGTGGCTTCGCGAGCATCACCGGCCACCCCGGCGAGGGGCCCGAGGTCTTCCGCTACGTCGCGCAGATCGACCTGGCCACGTCGATGTACCTGCTCCAGGCCGTCCTCATCGGGCTGTACGCACGCCGGCGGACCGGTCAGAGCCAATACATCCGGACCTCGCAGATGGAGGCCGCTATCGCGCTGCAGACCACACGGTTCGCCGAGTTCTTCGCGAACGGGCAGTCGCCCGGCGCTTTGGGCAGTGGATCTGCCGTGCTGGTGCCCTCGCGGGCCTTCCAGTGCCAGGACGGGACCTACGTCAGCGTCACGGCGCACACCGACGCACTGTGGCAGGTGCTCTGCGCCGCCGTGGAACGCCCGGATCTGGCGGCGGACGAGCGGCTGCGGAGCAATCAGGGCCGCATCGAGCACCGAGATGAGGTGGATGCCGCACTGGCCGCGGCGCTGCGAACACGTCCAGCCCTCTGGTGGTCCAAGCGGCTGGCGCGGGCGGGAGTGCCCTGTGTGCGACTGAGGACGCTGGAGGACGCGCCGGACCTCAACGAGCACTTCCGGCTCAACCGCTTCGTCAACCGCGTCCCCCACCCGATCGCCGGGGAGATGGCGGTCGCCGGTCCGATGTGGAGCTTCGAGAAGTCGCGCGTCGAGCAACGGCAGGCCGCGCTGCCCGGTGCCCACACCAGGGAGATCGTCGAGTGGAGGGCGGCCAGCGATGACGACGACTGAGCCACGTCCGGAGGCGGCAATGGCACCGTTGGGCGGAGTCCGCGTCCTCGACGCCACCCAAGGGATCTCCGGCCCGTATGCGAGCTCCCTTCTGGCTGGACTCGGCGCCGAGGTCGTGAAAGTGGAACCCCTTGGCGGCGACTGGCTCCGTGCCGCCGGGCCGCCCTGGATCGACGGGATGGGAGCGGCGGCCTACCAGCTCAACCGGGGCAAGGCCAGCGTCGCGCTGGACTGGACGTCGCCACGCGGATCGACGGTGCTGCTGCGGATGCTCCGAAATGCCGACGTCTTCCTGCACGACCTGACCGCGACGGCGGCGACCGACGTCGGACTGACGCCGGACGACCTCCGGCGCACCAACCCCGACCTGCTGGACGTCTCCGTGACGCCGCTCGGAGAGATCGGCCCATGGGCAGACCTGCCGGCAACCGAACTGGAGGTGCAGAGCCTCTCGGGGGTCTTCCGGTACCTCGGGCAGATCAATGAGCCCCCCGTGCGACTCGGTGCGGACGTCGGAGGAATCCTGGGTGGCTGCACGGCCGTCCACGCAGTTCTGGCGGGCCTGCTCGCGCGGGACATGACCGGTGGCCAGCACGCTGCCGTCTCCCAGCTCGGGGCCGTCATGGGAACGAACAACGTGATGATCGCCGCCCTCGACGAGCCCGACGTCTGGGAAGGCTTCCACTGCAATGCGGCGACGTACCCGCCCGACCGTGGGATCGCCACGGCCGACAGCCGGCTGTACTACGGGCAGCCGTTGCGCTCGGAAGAGGCGTGGCGGGACTTCTGCAAGGCGATCGGGGCCGAGGCGCTCCTGGAGGATCCCCGCTTCAGCACCCGGGAGCTGCGGATGCCCAACATGGCCGACCTTCGTCGGGAACTGGAGCCCTACTTCGTCAGGTTCCCCACGGACGAGCTGATGGAGCTGATCGTCCGCAGCGATGGCATCGGGGTGCCCGTCCACGACTACGCGACATTGCGGGACCACCCACAGATCGAGGCCATGGCGCAGGTCCGGCCGGCGGCAGGCGTCGAGACGCTGTCCCTACCGTGGCGGCGACAGGGGGAGGAGTTCGAGCCGGTCACCGGCCCGACCGTCGCGGTCGGAACGCACACCGTCCAGTTCCTTCGCGCCTGCGGCTTCGCCGAGGCGGAGGTGTCGGAGCTCGCGGCCGCCGGCGTGGTCCACCAGGCCGGTGCCCCCACTGACGACGCCACACCCGAGGACCGTCGGTGATGGGCAACAGACGAACCCCGCGCCGTGCCGGCAGCCCGTGGAAGGCGCCTCCGGCACCCGGGCGCTCGCCACCGGAACGAGCGGCGACCCACCGCCGGAAGAGTTCCGCACATCCTTTCCGCACGGCCGGCCATCGTCTGGCTTCGCCCTCACAGGAATTGCGGTGCTCGATCTCCGTGGAAAGGCCTGACTCGGCAGAGGAACGACGACACAGCTGCGCGAGAAGAACGGCCGAGCACAGAATATCCCACGATGAAGACCAGGGCTAAAGGAGCGGAAGTGATCCGCGACACCCGCAGTGCCTCCCGGGGGAACGGGTGCCAGGCCCCGTGGGCGCGCACCTTACGTGTGCCCACAACTGCTCATGATCCGGCCGGAGAGCCGGCCGCTGCAGCACTTCCGTCAATGGCCGTTCCACAGAACGGCGGCCTTTTCCGATTCAGGAGTGTGGATGATGTTTAGAAGTGGTTCCAGGAGACGGCGCCCGCGGGCCCTGATCGCTTTCGTCGGAGTGGCCCTGGTCGCCGCTGGCTGCGGCTCGGGATCCTCTGGCGGCGGCGACGGCGACACCGTGAAAATCGGGCTGGTCGTCCCACAGACGGGCCCCTTCGCCGACACCGGCCGGATGCAGGAGATCGGTGCGCGGATCGCAGTCGACGAGATCAACGAGTCGGGCGGTATCGAAGGTCTCGACGGCGCCCAGATCGAACTCGTCATCGAGGACGCCGGAGGAACCGTCGAGACGGCGGTCGCGGCAGCCAACCGTGCCATCGGCAAGGGCATCGTCGCCGGTATCGGCACGGGGATCAGTTCCACAACCCTGGCGGTCACCGAGATCGCCGAGCGGCGCCAGATCCCGTGGACGGATGTGTCGTTCGAGGACCAGATCACCGAACGCGGGTTCAAGTACGTGTTCATGACCAGCCCGAAGACCTCCGAGTTCACCGATCTCTGGGCCGGCGCGATCGAGGAGCTGGCCGGCGACGCCGGCATCTCCGTCGACCGGATCGGCATCATCGCCGGCACGAATGCGGTGGCGGTGACAGCGGCGGAGCAGCTGCGCGACACCTATGCCCCGAAGTACGGCTGGGAAATCGCGATGGACCAGACCATCGAAGAGGGGTCGCTGCAGGACGCGACGCCGGTCGTCGACGCGATCAGCGCTGCCGACCCGCAACTGCTCACGGTCGGGGCAGCCATCAGCGACATCCAGAAGATCTCCCGCAAGATGGTCGAGCGGGGCCAGACGCCAGTTCCCTGGGTCCTGTCGGGCGCGCCGTACCTGAGCGGTGCTTTCGTTGACGCCCTCGGACCGGATGCTGTGAACGGCACCTTCGCGGTGGCGTCGGCGGCACCCTTCGCCGGGCAGGAGGAGCTGGCCGACAAGGTGCGGGCGGCCGGCGACAACTACCCGCAGGAGTACCACTTCGCCCCGTACTCGGAGGTGTACCTCCTCGCCGAGGCGATGGACCGGGCAAAGAGCAGCGAGCCGGAGAAGGTCCGGGACGAGATGGCGCAGACCGACGTGTCGGCGCCCGACCCCGCGGCGATCCCGTGGCCCGCCCAGCGAGTGCGGTTCGACGAGACCGGTCGCGCCGTCGACCGGGTCGCCGTCCTCGTCCAGTGGCAGGGAGACAAGACCGTCACGGTCTACCCCACGGAGCTGGCCGAAGGTGAGCCGATCTGGCCCACCTTGGAGCAGTAGCCGGCGAACAGCCGAGGCCATGAGGGGACGCCGCTGCGGTGCCGCCCACGGACCGCAGCGGCGTCCCTTTCTCACAGGAGGTCAGAAGTGCTGGTACAGGCTCTCGTCAACGGCATTCTCGTCGGCGCGGTGTGGGTCATTCTCGGCTTGGGCAAGCAGATCGTCCTGGGCGTGATCCACTTCGTGAACTTCGCCCACGGCCATTTCGTGCTGCTGGCGATGTACGTCGCACTGGTTCTCTGGACGGTGACGCAGGCGGACCCGTTCCTCCTGCTGCCCGTCGTGGTCGTCATCATGGCGGCGGTCGGCTTCCTGGTCGACCGCTTGATGGTTCCGCGACTGGTGAAACTCGGTGAACGCTCCCAGATGATCGCGACCATCGCGGTCGCACTCATCATCGAAAACGCCGCTCTGCTCATCTTCTCGCCGCAGCCCCAGTCGATCTCGACCTGGTGGGCGAACTCGGCGCTGGAGATCGGCGGCGTCTTCATCAACTACGGGCAGCTCATGGCCGCCGGAGTTGCCCTCGTCGCCTTCGCGGCCACGTGGTGGTTGATCCGCCACACGGCCCTCGGCGTCATGATCCGCGCCACGTCGCAGAATCGGGATGCGGCGCAGTACATGGGCATCAATGTCGGCCGCGTCTACGGCTACGCATTCGCCCTGTCGATCGCTCTGGCCGGTGTGGTCGGCGCCGTTTTCATCGTCTCCAACCCCGTGGACCCGAATACGGCTTGGACGTTCCTGATCCTCATGTTCGTCGTGCCCGTGCTGGGCGGCCTGGGCAGCATTCCGGGAACCATGATCGCGGGCATCGTCGTGGGCATCGTCCAGGTGCTCAGCACCAACTTCCTCGACATCCAGCTGCAGAACGCACTGGTGTACGCATTGTTCCTCGTCTTCCTCGTGCTCCGCCCGCAGGGAATCCTGGGCAAGGCAACCGACCAGCGAAAGGTCAGCGTCTAATGGCCAGCAGTCGGATCACGGCTTCTGCCGACGGCAAGAAGAGGTCCATGTCCCGGACCTATTACCCGGCATTCATCGGATGCGGGCTGCTGATCATCGGAGGGCTGCTCGCGCTCCGTTCCGAACAGTCCGCCAGCATCATGGCGCTCACAGCCGTCTGGGCCCTCATGGCCTGCGGGTGGAACATCGTGTCCGGCTACGCCGGGCCCCTGTCCCTCGGCCAGGGTGCCTTCTTCGGGCTGACGGCCTTCTCGGTGAGCATCCTCTTCGCCGAGTTCAACTGGAGTCCCTATTACGGGATCCTTGCTGGCGTCGCCGCCTCGCTCGTCCTCGCGGCGGTGATCGGCCTGACGACGCTGCGGCTGTCCGGGCTGTACTTCGGGTTGGCCACGCTCACGATCCCGCTCATCCTGAGCACGTTGACCCGGTACTTCGGATACCACGAGATCCCGCGCCCCTTCATCGGGGTCTCGCTCGGCTACTTCCAGTTCAACAGCAGCGTTCCCTACTACATCGCTGCCGCGATCCTGGTGGCGTTCGCGCTGTTCTTCACCGCCAAACTGACCACGACCAGGATGGGTCGCTACTTCGTCTCCATCCGCGAGAACGAGCGCGCCGCCGAGGCCTCAGGCGTGCCGACGTTCCGCTACAAGTTCTACGCATTCATGATCGGCGCCGTCTTCTCCGCGCTCGCAGGTGGCATCTACAGCCAGTTGGCGTTCGTGTTCGACCCCAACGACGTCTACAGCCCTCTGGTCTCCGTGCAGGCTCTGCTCATCTGCCTCATCGGTGGCCCCGGCACCGTGCTCGGCCCGGTGATCGGCGCGATCATCGTCATTCCCGGCGGCGAACTCGCGGACACCTATTTCTCCCAGCTGCCGGGTCTGAACAACCTCGCCTACGCAGCACTGCTGCTGATCGTGGCTTTCCTGTCCCGTCGAGGGCTCTACCCCTTCCTCGCCGATCTCTTCTCCGCGCTGCTGCGCCGCCTGCGCCCGAGAGAGCGGCGCTCAGCGAAGGCCTCCGAGGCCGCGGTTCCGGCCGAGTCGGAGGAGAGCCGCGCAGAAGAACAGGAACTCGCGATTCACCGCAATTCGCGAGCGAACGACGGAGGACTGTAGCGATGGCCAACTCTGTTTCCCCGACGACGTCCGAGACCCCGCTGCTCGAATTGAGGGGGGTCGGCAAGAGCTTCGGTGGTCTGCACGCCGTGCGGGACGTGAACGTGACCGTCGGCGAGGGGGAGCGGGTGGGCCTGCTCGGCCCCAATGGGGCCGGCAAGACGACGCTCACCAACCTGGTCGCCGGCGACCTGAGGGTCTCGGTCGGTGACATCCTGCTGCGCGGTGAGGCGCTCCGGAAATCGCGGCCCCATGACCGGTTCCGGCGGGGGCTGGCCCGCACCTATCAGGTGGCCAACCCGTTCCCGGCGATGACCGCCCTGGAAAGTGCGACGCTCGGTGCGCTCGTACACACCAGGAACGTCAAGGAGGCAGAGGCCGCCGGCGCCGAGGCGCTGGACATGCTGCAGCTCTCGCACACCCTCTCGACCCCGATGCGCGAGCTGAACATCGTCGAGATGAAAGAGGTCGAACTCGCGCGGATCGTGGCCAGCCGCCCCGCGCTGGTCTTCCTCGACGAAGTCCTCGCCGGCCTCCGTCCCACAGAGATCTCGGACGTCCTGGACGTCGTGGAGTCGCTGGCCGCCCGGCACAACTGGGCAGTCGTGATGATCGAGCACCTCGTCGGGGCGGTCATGCGGTTCTGCAGCCGGCTCATCGTGATGAACGAAGGAAGGGTCATCGCCGACGGCGCGGCAGAGGACGTCGCGCACGACGAGGCCGTCATCGACGCCTACCTGGGTTCGAAGTGGAGGAGCCATGCTCGAGGTGCGTGACCTGCACGCCGGCTACGGCCAGGTGCGGGTGTTGCACGGCATCACCGTGCGAGTGGAGCCCGGCGAGATCGTGGCCATCCTGGGGTCCAACGGCGCGGGCAAGACGACGCTGTTCAAGGCCCTCTTCGGGATGGTGGACGTCTACGAGGGGCAGCTGGCCTTCGGAGACCTCGACCTGCGCCGGACGTCGGCCTTCAAGACTGCCCGCAGCGGCCTGATCCATGTACCGGAGGGGCGCGGGCTCTTCTACGGGATGACCGTCATGGAAAACCTGATGGTCCCCGTCTACGCGGACTCTTCACGCGGGAACCAGGAAGAGGACCTCGAGTTCGTCTTCGAGGTCTTCCCGAAGCTGAAGGCTCGCCTTCGCCAGCAGGCAGGCACGATGAGCGGCGGCGAGCAGCAGATGCTGGCCATCGGACGCGGCCTGATGGCGTCTCCCCGGTTGCTCCTGCTCGACGAGCCGTCGATCGGCCTGGCGCCCAAGCTCGTCGACGAGGTGTTCGAGCGACTCGCGCTCGTGCACGAGAAGAACCCCGAGATGGCCATCCTCATCGTCGAGCAGTCGGTCGCCGACACCGTGGCCCTCTGCCACCGCGGCTACGTGCTGGAACGGGGCTCGATCGTGGTCGAGGGCTCCGGGGCGGAACTGGAGAGCAGTTCGGCGGTGGAGCAGGCATTCCTCGGCATGACTGCCCCATGAGCTGACCGCCGCCGCTCGCCCGACCGTCCGTCATCCGGAAGAACTGCGCGCAGAGAAGAAGGCAATGGTGCAGGCATACGAGACCCTCCAGAAGTACACCGTTCCGGAGTTGCTGGCGGCACTGAGCCGGCATGCCGGTGACACGGAGGCGGTCGTGGGGCCCGAGGGGCGGGTCACCTACGCCGAGCTCCATGCCCGGTGCGAACGGCTCGCCCGGGCGCTGGTCGGATGGGGCCTGCGGCCCGGAGACCGGATCGGCGTCTACCTACCCAACGGGCTGCGCTGGGTGGTGGCGATGCTGGCCGGGCACCTGGCCGGCCTGCATGTCGTCCCGATCAACACCTGGTACCGCTCGTCGGAGCTGGGCTACGTCGCGCACAAGGCGCGGATCCGGCTGTTCGTCACCGACGCCAAGCTCTTCGGTCGTGGCGTGAGCGAGGACCTCGAGGCCGCCGGGGTGGACCCGTCGTTCCGGGCGGGAGCGGACGGCTCGCTGGGCACCCTCTACTGGCCATCCGACAGCGAACTGCCGGAGGAGATCGACGACGCAGAGGACGGCGGCGACCCGCTGCCGGGTGCCGAACCCGACGACATCGCTCTGATCCTCTTCACCAGCGGCAGCACCGCCAACCCCAAGCCTGTGCCGCTTCGGCAGGGTGCGCTGGTCCGCAGCGGGCGGGAGCTGGGGGCGCGGCAGCACATCCAGCCGGGGGACCGCATCTGGTTCGCCGCACCGCTGTTCTTCGGCTACGGCTGCTCGAACGCGCTCCCGGTCGCACTCGCCCACGCGGCGACCATCTGCATCGAGGAACGGGTATCCGGGGACGAGTCTCTGGCATTCATCGAGCGGGAGCGGTGCACGGTCTACTACGGCCTCGCCACCGCCACCAGGATGCTGCTGAGCGCACCGTCGTTCGGCCGGCGCGACATCTCCTCACTGCGCACGGGGACCACCGGCTTCACGGCCGAGGACAAGCGGCTGGTCATCGAGACCCTCGGGGTGCGCGAGGTCTGCAGCGTCTACGGGATGACCGAGGCCTACGGGCACTCCACCATGACGGAAGCGGGCGACCCGCTCGACGTCGTCCTCACCACGCAAGGCCGCGTGCTGCCGACCCAGGAGATCCGCACGGTCGACGAGACCGGGGCTGTGCTCCCGCCGGGCCAGAGCGGCGAGATCCAGTTGCGCGGCTGCGTGACGACGGGATACCTCGACTCGCCGGAGCTCAACGAGGCCGCATTCACCGACGACGGCTGGTTCCGGACCGGCGACCTGGGCTGGCTCGACGAGGAACAGCGGCTGCACTTCGTCGGCCGGCTCAAGGAGGTCATGAAGATCAAGGGGATCAACATCTCCCCGGCCGAGGTCGAGGAGGTCGTTGCCGGCCACGCCCGCGTGGACCAGGTCTACGTGTTCAGCGTCGCCGACGCCTCCGGCGAGGACGTCATCGCGTGCGTCGTCGTCCCACGCGATCCCGTCGACGACCGGGACGCGTTCGTCGCCGAGCTGCGGGCGTACGTGCGTGAGCGGGCGGCCAGCTACAAGGTGCCGGCGCAGTTCTCGATCGTCGGGAACGACCAGTTGCCGACCACGGCGACCGGAAAGGTCAGCAAGATGCTGCTCAAGCAGCAGTTCGACGGCGCGTAACGCATCGCTCCGCCATCTTCCAGTCCGCCCGGGCGACGCGCGCGCCGTATCCGGGAAGCTCCGAACGCTGTCCAGAAGGTGAGTACATGTCAGCTCAGAAGCGAGCGTCCGTCGTCGGCGTGGGTACGACGGCGTGGGGCAACTTCCCGGAGACCGACGCCCTCGGCCTCGGCGTCCAGGCGTTCAAGGCCGCCCTCGACGACGCCGGCCTCACGGTCGACGACATCGACGGATTGATCACGAGCCGCATCCCGAGCTACAACCGGTTCGGCGAGGCGGTCGGGCTCGACCCGGCGTTCATGGTGGCCCTGCCCGCCGAGGGGAGGCAGTCCGGGGTCGCCGTCAACGTGGCCAACAGCTTGGTGCGCGACGGCCGGTGCCGGACCGTGGCTCTGGTCTATGGCAACAACGGCCGTTCCCAGCGAGTCTTCTACGGCGGCGAGGGCGAGGGCGCCTTCGACCCGTGGGGCTTCACCTCCCTCGGTGCCATGCACGCGCTGCTCTTCCGGCAGCACATGCACCGCTACGGCACCACGCAGGACCAGCTGGCCGAGGTGCCGATCACCTTCCGCAAGCACGCGGCGCTCAACCCGCAGGCGGTGATGCAGAAGCCGATCACGCGTGAGGACTACCACGCCTCCCGCTGGATCGTTGAGCCGCTGCACCTGTTCGACTACTGCCTGATCAACGACGGGGCGGTGTGTCTGATCATCACCGGCGAGGACGTCGCCCGCGATCTGCGCCAGCCGCCGGTGCACATCCTCGGTACCGGCCAGAGCAGCTCCCTGACGACCGGCCCCGTCTACCCGGACGACTTCTTCCACGCCTCCGCACAGCGCTGCGCTGAGCAGGTCTATGGCTCCTCGGGTGTCTCGCGCGAGGACGTCGACACTCTCCAGATCTACGACAACTTCTCTCCGACGGTGCTGTTCACTCTGGAGGGCTTCGGCTTCTGCGCGCCGGGGGAGAGCGGTGAGTGGGTGCAGGACGGCCGGATCGGCCTGGGCGGGGAGTATCCGACCAACACCAGCGGCGGGCACCTCTCGGAGAGCTACATGCAGGGCTGGGCGCTCAACGTCGAGGCGGTGCTGCAGGTGCGCGGCCAGGCCGGCGCCCGGCAGGTCGAGGGTTGCCGGACCGCACAGTTCATGGCAGTGGCGCCCATCACGAGCTCGGTGATCTATGGAGGAGACAAGTGACGCTGACCTGGCCCGGTCCGACGCTGGACGTCTGGAACCGACCCTTCTGGGATGCGGCCGCCGAGCACCGGCTCTCCGTGCAGCGGTGCACCTCCTGCCAGGAGCTGCGCTACCCGGCCGGGCCGAGCTGCCCCCAGTGCCTGTCCAGCGACACCGAATGGGTGGGCCTGTCCGGCCGTGGCGAGGTCCAGTCCTGGGTGGTCTTCCATCAGGTCTACTACCCCGGTCTGTCGGAGGCGGTGCCATACAACGTCGTGCTGATCCGTCTGGAGGAAGGCCTCCGGTTCATCAGCAACGTGGTCGGTGTCGCCAATGACGAGATCCGGATCGGGATGCCCGTCACGGTGGTCTTCGACGACGTGGAGTCCGGCCACGCCGTTCCCCGCTTCACCCCGGCCTGATTCCGGGAGCCGGCGTCGCCTCGGCGACGCCGGCTCCCCCCTGGTGGACGCGCGAGGAGGTGACCGCGACGAACAGGGTCGAACGACTGACGCAGGCGCTGTCCGGTCAGGTGTCCGTCGTCGGCGTGGGCGACACCGACTACGCCGATGACTGGAGGAGAGCCCGCGACGGACAGGTCTGTGACGACTCCTACGGCTACGCGCAGCGTGCTTTCGTCCGCGCCCTCGCCGATGCGGGGCTGACCAAACAGGACGTCGACGGGCTGATCGTGGGGCCGACGCTCGCCTACGAGCGAACGGCCGAGGTGCTGGGCCTGGACGTCAACTGGGCCGGGCAGGCGGACGCGGCGATGTCGATCATCTCTGCGGCGTCCGCCATCGTGACCGGGCTCGCCGACTGCATCGCGCTGGTCTACGGCAACGACCAGAAGTCGGCCGCCGTCCAGTACGGCGGTCCAGAGGCGATGGGCGGGGACAGCTTCCTCTCCTACGTCTACTACGCGCCGTGGGGTTTCACCTCGCAGGGCGGGCTCTACGCCTTGCTCACGCAGCGCTACATGGCGGTGACCGGCCTGACCGAGCGCGGGCTGGGCGAGGTGGCGGTGGCGCAGCGCATGTTCGCCTCGCTCAACGGCAACGCGGTGATGCGCAAGCGCCTCGACATCGAGGACTACCTGGCATCGCGCTACATCGTCGAGCCGCTCCACCTCTACGACTACACGATCATCAACGACGGAGGGGTCGCGCTCATCCTCATGTCCAGCGATCGGGCACGCGCACGGGCCACCGGCCGGGCGGTCACCATCCGGGGGCTCGGCCGCAGCGACCTGAACGTCGACGCGACGAGCCTCCGGCCACGGCTGATCGACTTCTACCACCGCGGGCACGCGGAGGCCGCGGCGACGGTCTACGAGGTGGCGTCCTGTGGTCCGGAGGACATCGACGCGCTGCAGGTCTACGACAGCTTCAGCTCCCATGTGCCGCTGGCGCTGACCGGCTTCGGCTTCTGCTCCGACGACGACGTCGAGACCTATCTCCGCAGCGGAGCGATCCGTCCGGGCGGCCGGCTGCCGGTCAACACCTCGGGCGGGCACCTGTCGGAGAGCTACATGCAGGGCTGGAACCACCAGGTCGAGGCGGTACGGCAGTTGCGGGGTGAGGCCGGCGACCGGCAAGTGACCGATGCCCGCCTCGTGCAGTACGTCTCCGACGTCGCGGGCAAGGTCGTCAGCCTCGTCTACGAAGGCCCGAACGGGCGCGGGTCGGTGGGATGACGGCCAGGCCCGCGCCCCGCCGGGGTGTCTACGAGCGTCCGTTCTGGGAGTACGTCCAGGCTCGACAATTGCGTCTTCAGCGCTGCTCCAGCTGCGGGCAGTTCTGGTACCCGCCCGGACCCGCCTGCCCGCGCTGCCTGTCCTCGGACTGGGCGTGGGAGGCGATTTCCGGCCGCGGCTCGGTGCTGAGCTGGGTGATCTTCCACCGCGGGTACTTCGAGTCGATGCCGCCGCCGTACACCGTCGTGGCTGCCGAGCTCGAGGAGGGGCCGATCCTGCTCACCGACGTCGCGGCCCCGCCGGAGCAGCTGTTCATGGGGATGCCGGTGCGCCTGACCTACCGGCCTACCGAGACGGCGGACGGCGGGGAGTTCCTGCTCTACCACTGGGAGCCCGACGTCGCGGGTGCTGGTCAGCAGAGTGCGAGCAACGCGTCGTAGACCTCGCGAGCCAGCCGAATGCCGGTCTCCTTGGCGAGAGCCCGCTCGCGAAATCCGCGCTCACCCGGTACGCGCACCTCTTCTCCTTCCCCGGCGGGCACGGAGCTCACCCGGCGGACGAGGTCGTCCACGGCGGCCTCGAAGGAAGTCCGGCCGATCAGGAGCTCCGGGTCCCAGGCGACGTGCAGGAACCCGAAATCCTGGCTCGTTCCCGACTGGTCGAACGACCCGGAGAGCAAAGCGAGGGCCTGCACCATGAACCCAAGCCCGTAGCCCTTGTGCCCGGCGACGGGAAGAAGCGCCCCGGCCAGCGCCTGCGCGGCATCGGTCGTGGGTGATCCGTGCGCGTCGATCGCGCTGTCCGGGGGCAGTTCGACGCCCAATTGAGCCTTGAGCTGGACCTCGCCCCACATCAGGGCGGACGTACCCCCGTCGAAGATCACCGGATCGCCCGACGTGGGGACGCCGATCGCGATCGGATTGGTGCCGAGGGCCGGTCGTGTCCCGCGGAAGGGAGCCACCATGGGAGGCGCGGCCGCAACGTGGAAGCCGGCCAGGCCGGCCCGGCAGATCCGCTCCAGGTAGTACGCGCCACGCCCGCTCAGGAAACTGTTGCGCACCGCGACGACGCCGAAGCCGGTGGCACGAGCCTTGGCGATGACCAGATCGGTGGCCCGGTCGAGAACGACATAGCCGATGGTGCCGCCGCCGTCGATGATCGCCGACGCGGGGGTCTCCCGGACGACCTGCGGCGGCCGGGGCGCCGGCCGGCGACCCAACTCCCCGGCAATGCTCACGATCTTCGACAGCCCCGTGAACTCGTAGCCGCTCAGTGACGCGTCCAGCAGGTGAGCAGCCGTGGCGCGGGCATCCGAGTCGCTCAGGCCAAGAGCACCCAAGCAGCGGACGGCCAGCGAGTGGGCATCGTCTGCACCCAGGACCACGACATCTGCCTCGGGACCCGGATCGCCGATGCTCGTCATGTGTCGGTCCTCCATCAGGGCCCCTTCGTGGAGGGAGCTCTTGCAGCCCATCGGTTCGAGTCCAACCGCGGGCAAGCTCGCGGGTCATGGCCTGTCCGGCGTGGCGGGGCGAGATTAGGCGTCCCGCGGATGCATCCAACACGGTTCGCCCATGGGCCTGGTCAGGTCGCGGTGCGGGCGTGGCACCCAAGGGACCAGCGTGCACTCCTCATGCATCGAATATTGCCGTGGATGACCGACGCCGAACCGCGACTATCAACGACGGAAGCGCCGTTTGGCCTGCTCAGTCGGTGATGGCCGACGAAAGTCCACCACGCCGAGATCAATCGCAGACTCAGTGGTCCGACTCCGATCGGGCGAGCAAAACTCCGGCTCAGCGGCCTGTTGTGCTGCTCCGTGGCGATGCAGTGTCGCGCTCACACATCCCCAGCGCACAGCTCTCGGGCTCGCACCGGGCCTGACGGAGTCGCGTCGATCGGCGCTCATCGGAACGCACCGCCGTCGAGGTCGAACCGCCGCACGGGCCGGGGACGGGGGCCACGTGGCCCCCGCCCCCGGCCCGAGGGAGCGGGCGGTGCGGTCAGGCGGGCTGCTCGGTCGTCAGGTCGTTGTCCTTGCTCTCCTTCACGAACAGGGCGAGCACGAGGGCACTGACGACGCAGAGGGCGGCCAGGTAGCCGATCACCGGGGTGACCGATCCCCACACGGCGGTGAGCGACGCGACGATCACGGGCGTGAAGCCCGCGCCCAGCAGGCTGGCGAGCTGGTAGCCGAGCGATGCGCCGGTGTAGCGGGCCCGGGTGCTGAACTGCTCGGAGACGAACGCGGCCATCGGGCCGAACGTGAGCGACTGGCAGACCGACAGGCTGACGACGAAGCCGAGCACCACCAGCGGCAGGCTGCCGGAGCCCAGCAGCTGGAACACCGGATAGGCGAGCAGCGCCATGCCGACAAGCCCGGACAGCATCACCGGACGCCGTCCGTACACGTCCGACAGCCGGGCCGCGCCGAGGATCGCGAAGATCGCGAGGAACTGGCTGATCGCGAACGCCGTCAGCCCTTCCGATCGGGTCACCCCGTGCGCGGTGGCGTAGGTGACTCCGAACGTCGAGAACAGCCCCTGGATCACGAACGCGGCCGTGGTCGCCAGCCCGGCCAGCAGCAGGTTCTTCGGACGGCGCAGGACCGCGACGAGCGGGATGGGCCGCTTCCCGGTCGGCTGGACCGCCTGCCGGGCCGCTGCCTCGAGGAACAGCGGGCTCTCCTGGACGCGCGAGCGCACGAAGAGGCCGATCGCCAGCAGGACGGCGGACAGCAGGAACGGGATGCGCCAGCCCCACTGCAGGAACTGCTCGGACGGCAGGAGCGCCACCAGGGCGAGCGCCACCGTGCCGAGCACTGCACCGGTCGGAGCGCCGGCGTTCGCGACCGACGCGGCCAGGCCCCTGTTCCTGCCCTTGACGTGCTCCAGCGACATGAGGGTGGCGCCGCCCCACTCGCCGCCGACGGCGACGCCCTGCGCGGCGCGCAACAGGATGAGCGCGACGGCTCCCCACGTGGGGACGGCGGGCACCAGGCCGACGAGGAACGAGGCGACGCCCATGATGGTCATGGACAGGATCAGCATCCGCTTGCGACCGAGGAGGTCGCCGAAGTGGCCGAACAGGATGCCGCCGAGCGGGCGCGAGACGTAGCCGATCGCGAACAGCGAGTACGACGCGACGGTGGCCGCGGCCGGGCTGAGGTCGGCGAAGAAGACCGGGCCGAACACCACAGCCGAGGCGGTGGCGTAGAGGATGAAGTCGTAGAACTCCACCGTGCTGCCGAGGTAGCTCGACAGGAGAACCCGCCGCACCTCCTTCCGGCGTTGGGGCGGGCTGAGCGGTGCGGATCGTTCTGTGGTGACGGTCATGACCTCTCCAGTGGGGTCGTGGGGGTGGTGGGGGCGGAGCGAGCGGGCAGGCGTGGGTTCAGACGGTGGTCTCGGCCGGGAGGGCGACGGCCCCGCTGTGGACCAGGGCGGCCGCGTCGGGGACACCCCAGTCGCCGAGGGCCCGGGCCGGGTCCTCGGCTCCGGGCGGCACTGGGGGGTGCGGCACGGCCGGCGGCGTGCGACTGAACCGGGGCGCCGGCGCCGGCTCCGCGTGCCCGTCCCGTCGCAGGAAGGTGCGGCGGGCCACCAGGTGCGGATGGTCCGGTGCCTCGGCCATCGACAGGACCGGTGCCACGCAGGCGTCGGAGCCGGCGAAGATCTCGGCCCACTCGTCGCGGGACCGAGTCGCGAACACCCGGGCCAGCCGCTCCCGCAGCTCGGGCCAGCCGTTGCGCTCCCACTGCGACGGCAGGTCGGCGCCGGCCAGGCCGAGGCGCTCCAGCAGCAGGGCGTAGAACGGCGGCTCCAGCGCGGCCACGGCCACGTGCCGGCCGTCCGCCGTCTCGTACACGTCGACGAACGGCGCACCCGAATCGATGAGGTTCGTGCCGCGCTCGTCGTTCCACGCGCCGCCGGCCAGCATCGAGTAGGGGTTGGCCATCAGGTGGGCCACCCCGTCGACGATGGCCGCGTCCACGACCTGTCCGCGCCCGGAGCGGCCCGCCTCCCAGAGCGCGGCCAGCACCCCGGCGACCAGGTACATCGCCCCGCCGCCGAAGTCCCCGACCAGGCTGAGCGGCAGTTGCGGCGGCCCACCGGCGCGGCCGATGGCGTGCAGCGAGCCGGTGATCGCCTGGTAGGTCGGGTCGTGGCCGGCCCGCTGGGCGAGCGGGCCCTCCTGCCCCCAGCCGGTCATGCGGCCGTACACCAACCGCGGGTTGCGAGCCCAGCAGTCCTCCGGGCCGATGCCCAGCCGTTCGGTGACCCCGGGCCGGTACCCCTCCAGCAGGACGTCGGCCTGTTCGACGAGGCCGAGCACCACGGCCGGCCCCTGCGGGTGCTTGAGGTCGACGCACAGCGGTCGCTTGCCGCGCTGCAGCGTGTCCAGCCGCGGGTCGATGGGCATCGTGAAGCCGGCGCCGGCGCGGTCGACCCGGACGACGTCGGCGCCCAGGTCCGCGAGGAACATCGCGGCGAACGGGGCCGGGCCCAGGCCGGCGAGCTCGACCACACGCAGCCCCGCGAGCGGCCCGCCGTGGCGCATGGTCATGTCACTGCACCACGCGGATCTGCTTGCCGGCGGTGAGGTGACCGGCGACGAACTCCTCGTTCAGCGTGATGCCGAAGCCCGGGCCCTCGTTCGGGTACAGCTTGCCGTCCCGGAAGACCGGCACGTTGAGTGCGATGTCCTGGGTGATCGGTTCGGCCTCGTTCTCCCACCGGCCGTGGATGATCAGCGGGCCGAGGTTCTCGTGGGTGAACTGCGAGGCCCACTGGTTGGCGATCATCAGGTGCGCCGAGGGGCTGGCCTCGAGACCCGAGCCGATCATGCAGCCGCTCATCACCGGCAGGTCGGCCAGCCGCGCCAGGGTGAGCCAGCGCTGCGCCTTCACCAGCCCGCCGACCTTCTGCATCTTGATGAACAGGCCGTCGGCCGCCCGGCGCTCGATGATCTCCCGGATGTGGTGCAGCTCCTGGGCCGACTCGTCGGCGAAGATCGGCGTCTCGATGCGGGTCCGCAGCCGGGCCAGGCCCTCGATGTCCCAGTGCGGCAGCGGCTGCTCGATGCACTCCATGCCGAAGGCGTCGAGCCGGCGCATGGCCTTGACGGCCTGGTCGTAGTTCCAGAAGCCGTTGGCGTCGACGACGATCCGCGCGTCGTCGCCGAGCGCGCGGCGCACCTCGCGGACGTTGGTCACGTCGTTCTCGACGTTCCCGTCCGACTTCAGCTTGATCAGGGCGAAGCCCTTCCCGCGAGCGGTCACCGCCTCCTGCACCACCTGCTCGGGAGGACCGGCGGAGACGACCCAGCCCTGCACGGAGGCCTCGGCGCACTTGCCGCCGAGCAGCTGGTAGACCGGAACGTCGAAGGCCTTCCCCTTGAGGTCGTGCAGCGCGAAGTCGACGAGCGCCTTGGCCTGGTTGTTGTCGCGGACGAAGGTGTCCATCTGGCCGACGATCAGCTCGATGTTGAGCGGGTCCTGCCCGATGAGGAACCGCGGCGCGATGTGCTCGCAGATCATCGAGATGATCGAGTCCTGCGTCTCGCCCCGGTACCAGGTCGAGGTGTCGCCGGCGTCGCCGATGCCGACGGTCCCGTCGTCGGTGGTGATCTTCAGGACGACGCTGTGGATGTGCGTGATGCGGGTGCCCGGCATGACGAACGGGCGCGTGAGCGGGGTGGAGACGGGCAGCGCCTCGACCTTGACGATCTTCATCGGGTGAGCTCCTGGGAAGTGGTGCGCCCCGTGGCTCCGGCGGCGCAGAGGTCGTCGAGGGCGGCCTCGTCCAGGCCGGCCTCGCGGAGGATCTCCTCGGTGTGCTCACCGAGGAGCGGTGCGCGGCGCACGACCGCGCCGGGGGTGCGGGAGAGCTTGGCGGGCACCCCGGGGACGGCGACCTGCCGGCCGGTGCCGGGCTGCTCGACGGTCGGCAGCATGTCCCGCGCGGCGAAGTGCGGATCGGCGAAGATGTCGGCCGCGTCCAGGATCGGCCCGAGCGGCACCTTCCCGCCCAGCAGCTCGATCAGCTCGGCGACCGTGTGCCCCGAGGTCCAGGCGTTGACCTCCTCGTAGACCGCCTCCCGGTGCCGCCAGCGGTCGCGGTCGGTGGCGAAGCGGGGGTCGTCGACCAGGTCGGGGCGGTCCATGGCGGCGCACAGCGCCACCCACTGCGGCCGGTGCGGTGCGCCCAGCGCCACCACGCCGTCCTTGGCGCGCACGGTGTCGAAGGGGGCGAAGCCCGGCAGCTGGTTGCCGATCGGCGCCGGCACCTGCCCGGTGTGCGCGAAGGCGTTGACCACGACCTCGGAGACGGCCAGCACGCTGTCGACCATCGCGACGTCGACGTACTGCCCGCGCCCGGACCGCTCGGCCTCGCGCAGGGCCGCGAGCGTGCCGAAGGCGGCGAACAGGCCGGGCACCGTGTCGCCGAGGCCGGAACCGGCACGGACGGGCGTGGCGGCGTCAGGTCCGGTGATGCTCATCAGGCCGCCCATCGCCTGCGCGACGATGTCGAACGCCGGCCAGGAGCTGTAGGGGCTCTTGCCGCCGGCGGCGTCCCCGAAGCCGCGGATCGACGTGTACACCAGGCGCGGGTTCCGGGCGGCCAGGACGTCGTAGCCGAGTCCGAGCCGCTCCATCACGCCCTCGCTGAAGTTCTCGACGAGCACGTCCGCGGAGTCGGCCAGCCGCAGCAGGACCTCCCGGGCCGCGGGTTGCTTGAGGTCGAGGACGACGCTGCGCTTGCCGCGGTTGGCCGACTGGAACACCCCGCCGTACGCACGGACCGGGTCGTCGTCGGCGAACGGGCCGGCGCCGCGGAGGAAGTCGCCGCGCGGCGGCTCGACCTTGACGACGTCCGCGCCCTGGTCGGCGAGCAGGGCCGTGCAGAACGGCCCGGCCAGGGCCTGGGTCAGATCGAGGACGCGGACGCCGTCCAGTGCGCGGCGGCCGGCCGCATGCCCGCCGCTCATGTCGTGGCCTCCCGGCCCAGCAGCGCGCGGGCGACGACGACCTTCTGGATCTGCGGCGTGCCTTCTCCGATCTCCATGCCGGAGATGTCGCGGAGCATCGCCTGCAGCGGCAGCTCCTCGGAGAAGCCGACGTGCCCGTGGGCGATGATGCAGTTGCGGATGGCCTGCAGGGAGACGTCGGTGGCCATCCACTTGGTCATCGCCGCTTCCTTGCCGAACGGCCGGCCGGCGTCGGCCAGCGACAGCGCCCGGTAGGTCAGCCACCGGGCCGCCTCCAGCCGGGTCGCGTCCTCGGCGATGGGGAAGCTGACGCCCTGGTAGGTGCTGACCGGCCGGCCGAACGCCTGGCGCTGGGTGACGTAGGCGATGGTCATGTCGAGGGCCTTGCGGGCGACGCCCGTCGTCATCAGGCCCATGACGGAGCGGGTGTAGTCGAACTCGGCCATCACCAGGCGGAAGCCGTCGCCGACCCCGCCGATGACGAGCTCGTCGGGGACGAGCACGTCGTCGAGGAAGACCCCGGCACGCCCGAGCGGCTTCCACCCCGGGTCGACGAACCTCTGCATGCTCACGCCCGGGGCGTCCAGCGGCACGAGGAACGCGGTCACCCCGCCGGCGCCCGTGCTCTCGTCGACGGCGCGGGCGAACGTGATCATCGCCTTGGCGTGCGGGGCGAAGGTGATCGACGTCTTCTCCCCGCTGAGCCGCCAGCCGCCGTCCACCCGCGTCGCCTTCATCCGCATCGCGGCGGCGTCGGAGCCGCTGCCCGGCTCGGTGAGACCGAGGGCGACGACGTGCCGGCCCTCCACGATGCCGCGGACCCACGGCTCCGCGACGTCGGGCGCCAGGAAGCGCTCGAGCAGCGGGCCGGTCAGGTTGGTCGTGTAGGCGAGCTGGCTGAGGTAGAAGTCGGCGTAGGCCAGCTCCTCGTGCGCGATGCCGAGGTGCACCTTCGTCAGCACCTCGCCGATGCGGCCCTGACCGCCCAGTTCCTCGGAGACGCCGAGGCCGAGCAGGCCCTGCGCGGCCATCTTCCCGGCGAGGTCCCACGGGAAGTCCTCGCCGTGCGCCCGCTCGAGGTAGCCGTCGCTGAACGGGGCGGCGAAGTCGCGGACCCAGGCCGCGAACTCCTCGTACTCGGGGGCGAACAGGACGGGCGGCGGGGGGAGCTGGGCGGGTTCTGGCATGGCGGTCTCCTGTGGCCGGCCGGGCGCGCGCAGGCAGGCGCGACCGACGACACGGTGTGGTGTGGAGTGGGAGAGCCCGGTGTCCGGTCACCGGGGCGCCTCACCGGGTCCTGCGAAGACCCCGGTCCGAGGCGGTGCAACCGAGTATGGCTGCGGTCACAGCATCGAAAAAGGACAAGAAGCCGCGGTGCTTCCTCGACTCAGCTGAAGAACGCGAGCTCGCTCAGATCGACCGGACAGAGCGGCCGGCGTGCTCGATGAACGCCCGCACCACGCGGCTCGGGCGGACGTCGGCCCGCCACGCGATCACCAGCCGGACGGGGTCGAGCTCGGGCGTCCCGATCGGCCGGGACACCGTCTCCAGGCCACCGTATGTCCGGCTCAGCCGGGTGGGGGCGAGCATGATCGTCCAGCCGAGGCCGTGGCCGACCAGGGCGCGGACGGTCTCGGGATTGGCCGAGCGGTACCCGATCCGCGGCGTGAAGCCGGCCCGGGCGCACACGTGCATGGCGTGCTCGGCGCTGGGCTGGCTCTCCAGCAGGACCATCGGCTCCTCGGCCACGGCCGAGAGGTCCACCGGTCCGCGGTCGGCGGCCATCGGGTGCTCCGCGTGCACGACGAGCGCGGGGTGCCGGGTCAGCAGCGTCGTCGTCCGCCAGCTCTCCGGGATCCACAGGTCGTAGAGGATCACCGCGTCCAGCTCCCCGGACCCGAGCCCGGCGGCGAGCCGGTCGTTCATCGCCTCCAGGAAGTGCACGTGGACGGCGGGGTGCTTGCCGGTGAACTCGCGCAGCAGCGGCGGCAGGACGGTGGGACCGATGGTGGGGTAGCAGCCCACCGACAGTGGTCCGCTGAGCTCGCCGCCGGCTCCCGTCGTCTCCCGTTCCATCTCGTCGGCCTGCTGGAGGAGGACCCGCGCCCGCCCCAGCATCATCTGACCGGTCGGGGTCAGCTGGACCCCGTGCGCCCGCCGGCGGACGCACAGCTGCGCCTGCAGGGCCCGTTCGAGCTCGGTGATCGCCATGGACACGGCCGACTGCGACACGAGCAGCCGTTCCGCGGCGCCGCTGATGGTGCCGGCCTCGGCCACCGCGACGAAGGCCACGAGCTGACGCATCGTGAACGCCGGCACGCGGTCCAGAGGCCTCATGGGGCGAGGCTAGATCGCCGTCCGCGGCCCGGGACCGGGTCACCGGACCAGTAGCGTCGAACGCGTGGCCAAGGCCGAGGGCGCGCCCGCGTTCACGATGAACCAGCTGGCCGCCTTCGTCGCCGTGGCGGAGGCCGGGACGATCAGCGCTGCCGCCGAGCGGTTGCACGTCTCCCCGTCGGCACTCTCGGCGGCGGTCAGCGAGCTGGAGCGGGCGCTGCAGTCGCAGCTGCTGCGACGGCGCAAGGCGAAGGGTGTCAGCCTGACGCCGACCGGTGAGGCGGTGCTGCCACGCGCCCGCGTCCTCCTGCACCAGGCCTCCGAGCTGGAGGCCGACGCCCGGGGCGAGGAGCGCGGTGTCACGGGCCTGGTCCGGCTCGGCTGCTACCCGTCCCTCGCGCCGACCGCGCTCCCCGCGCTGATCAGCGATTTCACGCGGGCGCACCCTGACGCACGCCTCGAGGTGCACGAGAACACGCAGGACCAGCTGAGCAAGGGGCTCGACAGCGGGGAGCTCGACCTCGCGATCGTCTACGACCTGGACCTCGACCCGGGCTGGCAGGTGGCCGCCCTCGCGCGCCTGTCGCCGCGCATCGTCCTGGCCGCCGACCACCGGCTCGCCGGAACCGAGGGCCCCGTCGCGCTCGGGGATCTGCGCGAGGACCCCATGGTGCTGCTCGATGCCCCGCCGAGCTCCGGCCACGCCTTCGCCTGCTGTGCGGCGGCCGGGTTCAGCCCGCGGGTCGTCTACCGGGCCCGCACCTACGAAACCGCCCGCTCCTTCGTCGGCCGCGGGCTGGGCTGGACGCTGCTGCTCCAGCGCCCCGGCGCCGACGTCACCTACGAGGGCCGGCCGGTGGTGGTCAAGGACATCGCGGCGCCCGTGCTGCCCGATGTCGCGGTCGCCGTGGTCTGGTCCCCGGAGTCCCTGCTGAGCAGGGCGTCCCGGACCTTCATCACCCATGCGGTGCGCATGGCGCAGGAGGGCCGGCTCGGGCTACCGCGGAAACCCTGAGGTATCACCGTCAAAACCGCCGCTTTTCCGCTGAGGTGACGGTGCCCACTCTGGGGTGCGCGGCGGAGCAGTCGCATCCCAGAGCGGAAGGTCGATTCGATGGCGACAGCGGTCTCCCCGGCCCGGCGGAGCGTTCGGCGAGCCGTCGCCGGCAGCTTCATCGGCACGGCGATCGAGTGGTACGACTTCTTCATCTACGGGACGGCGGCCGCGCTCGTCCTCGGTCCGCAGTTCTTCCCCAGCGACTCCCACCTCGCCGGCACGCTCGCCGCGTTCGCCACGCTGGCCGTCGGCTTCGTCGCCCGGCCCGTGGGCGGCGCGGTCATGGGCCACTTCGGCGACCGGACCGGACGCAAGTCGATGCTGGTCGTCTCCATGCTGCTCATGGGGACGGCGACCGTCGGCATCGGTCTGCTGCCCACCTACGACGCCATCGGCGGGTGGGCGCCGATCCTCCTGGTCGCCCTCCGCTTCATCCAGGGCATCGGCGTCGGCGGCGAGTGGGGCGGTGCCGTTCTCATGGCCACCGAGCACGCGCCCAGGGGCAAGGCCGGCCTCTACGGCGCGGCCCCGCAGATGGGCGTCCCCGCCGGGGTCGTCCTCGCCAACGTCGTCTTTCTCCTGTGCACCCAGACGATGTCCGAGCAGCAGTTCCTGAGCTGGGGGTGGCGCGTGCCGTTCCTGCTCAGCGTCGTCCTCATCGCCGTCGCGCTGTGGATCCGCCTCGGGGTCGTGGAGACCCCCGCGTTCCAGAAGGTGGCGCAGGAGGACCGGGTCCGGTCCGTGCCGCTCCTCGAGGTGCTGACCAGCAGCTGGCGGACCGTCCTGCTGGCCGGCGGAACGTTCATCGCCACCAACGGCATCGCCTACGTCTTCATGGTCTACGTGCTGAGCTACGGCTCCACCGAGCTCGGCTTCGGCCGCGGCACCATGCTGGCGCTGCTCATCGCCGCCTGCCCGGTGTGGATGCTGGGCATGGGCCTGTCGGCCTACCTGTCCGACGTCGTCGGCCGCCGCCGGGTCTACGTCGCCTCCAGCGTCGCGTTGCTCGTCGTCTCCGCGGTCTTCTTCACGCTGCTCGACACCGGGGCCCTGCCGGTGATGCTCGCCGCGATGCTGGCGCTGGCCTTCGTCCTCGGCTGCACGGTCGGCCCGCAGTCGGCCCTGTTCGCCGAGCTGTTCCCCGCCCACGTCCGCTACAGCGGCGCGTCCCTGGGCTACCAGGTCGGCGCGATCCTCGGTGGCGGGATCGCTCCCTTCCTCGCGACGTGGCTGTACGCGCAGTTCGGCACGACGGTGGCCATCTCGGCCTACTTCGTCACCGTGAGCCTGATCAGCCTCGCCAGCACGCTCGTCCTGCTCCGCCGGCCGCACGAGGCGGAGGAGCCGGCCCCCCGCAGGACCTCCGCCGTTTCCCCGTCCCTGCTCGCCGAGGCGGTGCGCTGACATGACCACTTCCCCGTACCACGTTCCCCGCACCCACCCGCCCGCGCGGTTCGCGTCGACGACCGCCACCGATCCCGCGCTGCCCGTCGCCGTGGTCGGCGCCGGCCCGGTCGGCATGGCGGTCGCGCTCGGCCTCGCCCAGCGCGGCATCGCGGTCACCGTGCTGGAGGCCGCCACGCAGGTGTCCTTCGGCAGCCGGGCGATCTGCATCTCCCGGCACAGCCTCGAGGTCGCCGACCGGCTGGGCTTCGGCGAGGAGCTCTCCCGGCTGGCCCTGCCGTGGGTCGGCGGCCGCAGCTTCTACCGCGACGTCGAGGTGCTGCGGTTCCTCATGCCGAACGAGCCGCACACCGTCCGCGGCCCCATGGTCAACGTCTCGCAGTCCGAGTTCGAGCAGCTCATGGTCGACGCGCTGGCCGCGCACCCGCTGGTCACCCTGCACTGGGGCGCCCGCGTCGCGGGCTGCAGCACCGCCGGGGACGAGGTCGAGCTCACCGTCGACACCGCCGACGGCACCCGGCGCCTGCGGGCGTCCTGGGTGGTCGCCGCCGACGGCGGTCGCAGCCGGATGCGCGAGCTCACCGGCGTCCGGCTGCAGGGGACGAGCTACGAGGGCCGCTACGTCATCGCCGACATCCACTGGCAGTCCGACCTGCCGGCCGAGCGGATGGTCTGGTTCGACCCGCCCAGCAACCCCGGTTCCACGGTGATCATGCACCGCCAGCCCAACGACATCTGGCGGATCGACTACCAACTCGACCCGGCCGAGGACGCCGACGTCGAGACGCAGGAGCACCGGATCCGGGACCGGATCGCCAGCCACCTGCAGTGGCTGCGCAACGACCGGCCGTGGACGCTGGAGTGGCACGGGTTCTACAAGGCGCACGCCCTGGCGCTGGACCGGTTCGTCCACGACCGGGTGCTCTTCGCCGGCGACGCCGCGCACCTGGTCCCGATCTTCGGGGTCCGTGGCCTGAACTCGGGCATGGAGGACGCCGAGACCCTGGCGTGGATGCTGGCGGCCGTGATCGGCGGGGCGGCCGACCGCGCGATCCTGGACACCTACTCCGCGGAGCGGCACCACGCCTGGGAGCAGAACGTCGCCAACGCCGGCAAGTCCACGCTGATCATGACGCCGGGCAGCCACGGGTACCGGACCACCCGCGACGCCCTGCTGGCGCTGGCCACCGTGCGCCCGGAGTTCGGGGCGCTGATCAACCCGCGGCAGAGCAGCGCCACGCACGCCCGCCTCTCGGCGCTGACGGTGGCGGCCCCGGGCGCCGCGGGGCTGCTGCCCGGCGACCCGGTGGAGGACCGCCGGATCCGGCTCGTCGGCGGCAAGGAGACCTCGCTCAACGAGATCCGGGGTCCCGGCTTCGCGGTCGTCGGGTTCGCTCCGGACGCCGCCGCGGTCGCGGCCGCCGAGCGGCTGCGCGAGGACCTGGCCGCCGCGCTGCCGGCGGAGCAGGTGACGGTCGCGCTGGTGGGCGGCGCGGCCGACCGGCAGCCGGGCGTGTGCGCCGTCGATGCCGAGTCGGTCGACCTGGCGGCCGTGTGGGGTGCCCGGCCCGGCGAGCTGTTCGTCGTCCGGCCCGACGGGCTGCTGCTCGCCCGGGGGCAGGCCACCGATCTCGCCGGCCTGCCGGCGCATCTGCGCGCCGGAGGCGCCGCCGGGGATGCCCGGGAGGCCGGCGGGGCGGCCGAGGCGCCGCCGGCCGGGCTGGCCCGGCGTGAGGCGGCCTGGCTCGGGCTGTCCGAGGGCCTCGACGCGGTGCCCGCCGACGACCGCGAGGGATTCCTGACCCGGCTGGCCCTGCTGCTGGGCGACCGGGTCGACACCGACGACTTCCGGGCGGCGGTCGCGACCGCGGCCGCCGTCCGCTGAGAGGAGAGCTGGCGATGCCCCACTACCGATCTGCCGGGTGCGTGCCACCCAAGCGGCACACGCAGCACCGCACGCCGCAGGGCGGCCTCTACTTCGAGGAGCTCATGGGGGAGGAGGGCTTCTCCTCCGACTCCTCGCTGCTCTACCACGTCAACATCCCGTCGGCGGTGGTCGACGTGCGCGTCTGGGAGCTGCCCGACCAGACGCTGACGCCCAACCACCCGCTGACCCCGCGGCACTTCTCCACCCACGCGCTGTTCGACGGCGACGCCGCGGGGGCCGACGCGGTCACCGGCCGCCGGCTGCTCCTGGGCAACGGCGACGTGCGGCTGTCCTACGTGGTCGCCGACGCACCGAGCCCGCTGTACCGCAACGCCATCGGGGACGAGTGCCTCTACGTCGAGTCCGGCCGGGCGGAGGTCCGGACCGTCTTCGGTGACCTGACGGTGGGCGAGGGCGACTACGTCGTCCTCCCGCGCGCCACCACCTACGACGTCGTGCCCGACGGCGGGCCGGTGCGCCTCTACGCGATCGAGGCCAATTCGCACATCGCGCCGCCGAAGCGCTACCTGTCGAAGTACGGCCAGTTCCTCGAGCACGCGCCGTACTGCGAGCGGGACCTGCGCGGACCAGGGCAGCCGCGGGTGGTCGAGGGCGAGGACGTCGACGTCCACATCAAGCACCGCGGCCCGGGGCCCGGCGGCATCGCCGGAACGGTGCACACCTACCCCCGGCACCCGTTCGACGTCGTCGGCTGGGACGGCTGCCTGTACCCGTACGTCTTCAACATCGCCGACTACGAGCCGATCACCGGGCGCATCCACCAGCCGCCGCCGGCGCACCAGGTGTTCGAGGGGCAGAACTTCGTCATCTGCAACTTCGTGCCCCGCAAGGTCGACTACCACCCGCTCGCCGTGCCGGTGCCCTACTACCACTCCAACGTCGACTCCGACGAGGTGATGTTCTACTGCGGCGGCGACTACGAGGCCCGCAAGGGCTCGGGCATCGGGCAGGGCTCGATCAGCCTGCACCCCGGTGGCCACCCGCACGGGCCGCAGCCGGGCGCGGTGGAGCGCTCGCTCGGCGCGGAGTTCTTCGACGAGCTCGCCGTCATGGTCGACACCTTCCGGCCGCTCGACCTCGGGGAGGCGGCGCGCGCGACGGACGACGGGCGCTACGCCTGGTCGTGGTCCGGCGGACGCCGGCCGGCGCGGGCGGAGGCGCAGCGGTGACCGTCGTGACCGTGCCCGCCGACTCCCTGTTCGGACCGGACAACCTGCCCTACGGCGTGTTCTCCGTGGAGGGATCCCGGCCCCGCGTGGCCACCCGGCTCGGTGACACCGTGATCGACCTCGCCGTCCTGCTCGGCGACGAGGTGTTCGCGCAGCCGTCGCTCAACGCCTTCATGGCGCAGGGGTACGACCGGTGGGTCGCCGTCCGCCGGGAGATCGCCGAGCGGGTGGCGGGGGAGATCCCCGACGAGGCCGTGCACGCGGTCGGCGACGTCACGCTCCACCTGCCGGTGGAGGTCGCCGACTACGTCGACTTCTACGCCTCCGAGCACCACGCGGCCAACCTCGGCCGGCTGTTCCGGCCGGACAACCCCGACCCGCTGATGCCGAACTGGAAGCACCTGCCGGTCGGCTACCACGGGCGGGCGAGCTCGATCGTCGTCTCGGGCACCGACATCGTCCGGCCGTGCGGCCAGCGCAAGGGCAAGGACGACCCCGCGCCCGTGTTCGGCCCGTCGGTCCGGCTCGACATCGAGGCGGAGCTGGGCTTCGTCGTCGGGACCGGGACGGCGATGGGTGAGACCGTCCCCGTCGAGGAGGCCGAGCGGCACATCTTCGGAGTGGTGCTGTTCAACGACTGGTCGGCCCGTGACATCCAGGCCTGGGAGTACGTCCCGCTCGGCCCCAACCTCGGCAAGTCGTTCGCCTCGACCATCTCGCCGTGGGTGGTGCCGTTGCTGGCGCTGCAGCCGGCCAAGGTGCCCACGCCCGCCCAGGAGCCGACGCCGCTGCCCTACCTGGCGATGCCGCGCCCCTGGGGGCTGGACGTCGAGCTGGCGGTGGAGTGGAACGGCCAGGAGGTCAGCCGCCCGCCCTACCGGGAGATGTACTGGTCGCCGGCGCAGATGCTGGCCCACCTCACCGTCAACGGCGCCCCGTCGCGCACCGGCGACGTCTTCGCCTCCGGCACGATCTCCGGGCCGGCCAAGGAGAGCCGCGGCGCGTTCATCGAACTCACCTGGGGCGGTGCGGAGCCGGTGGACGTCGGCGGGGAGCGGCGCACCTTTCTCGAGGACGGCGACGAGATCGTCCTCACCGGGACGGCTCCGGGGCCGAACGGCACCCGGCTCGGCTTCGGCGAGGCCCGGGGCCGGATCCTGCCCGCGATCGGAGGCGGCCCGGGTGCTGACCGGCAGTGACCGCCACTCCGGGACGTCCGCCGGCACCACGACCGGCCCCGCCGAGGAGGTGCGGCGGAGCGCCGCGGCGATGATGGACGAGGACCACGCGGTTCGCGCGATCGGCGCCGAGGTCACGGTCGTCGGCGACGGGCACGCCGTGGTCGAGATGGTGGTCCAGCGCGACCACACGAACGGGCACGGACTCGCCCACGGCGGTCTGCTGTTCTTCCTGGCCGACACCGCCATGGCCTACGCATCCATCCGGCCGGGGGGTGCTGCCGGCGTCACCACGGCAGCCGACGTCGTCTTCTCGCGGCCGGCCGCCCTGGGGACCCTGCTGATCGCCGAGAGCCGGTGCGTGCACCGGCAGGGCAGACGCGAGGTGCACGACGTCCGGGTCACCGATGGCCTCGGCACGGTCATCGCGCTGGTGCGTGGCCAGATGGTCCATCGCGACGCGTAGTCGGTGTGCGCAGAGTTGGTCAGCCGGCGAGGAGCACCCCGATGAACAGGGCACTCACGGCGCTGGGTGACTCCGGAGACCGCGACGGGGACCAGCTTGACGATCAGGGTGGTCCGGTACGCCCGCCCGCCGTCCCCGATCGAGAGGACGTTCCAGATGCCGGTGGCGAGGAGGGCGGCGAAGACCGGCCACGCCACCCGGTCGAAGGCCCTTGTTGCCACACTGCACAGGCGGGGCTCTTCGTCGGGCCGAGAGGACGGGACCATGACCGCTGGACGTCTGCTGGCCATCTTCGACGAGCTGGTCGACGCCGATCCGGCCGCCACCGTGCTCCTGGACGCTCACGCCGGCCGCGCCCCTGCCCTGCCGGTCACCCGGCGGGAGCTGCGGGATCTCGCCGCAGGCGCCGCAGAGGGTCTCCGCGCACGGGGAGTCGGAGCGGGCGACTGTGTCGCCGTCTGGCTGCCGAACTGGTCCTCGTCGGTGGCGGTCCAGCTCGCTGCCCTCTCGGTCGGGGCGCACGTGATCGGCATCAACACCCGCTACAACGTCGACGAGGTGGCGCACGTCCTGGAGATGTCCCGGCCCCGGGTGGTCGTGATCGCGCACGGCTTCCACGGTCTGGACCTGCTCGGCCGCTACCGGGCCGCCGTCGACGCCGTCGCTGCCGACGCCCCCAGCACGCTCGTCGTCTCCGCCCCCGGATCCGAGCCCCTCGGCGACGTATCGGCATACGACATGGGAGGAGGCGCTGCCCGGTTCCCATCGGCGTCCCCGGACGGTCGGCTGGATCCTTCGGAGATCGCTGGGCTCGCCACCGCGTTCACCACGTCCGGCTCCACCGGTCGCCCCAAGCTCGCCGCCCACAGCGAGACAGCGCTCGTCGAGCACGCCCTGGCCGTGGGCCGACGCACGGGAATGGAAGCGGGAGACCTCGTGCTCGGGGCACTACCGCTCTCCGGGGTCTTCGGCTTCAACGCCGCGATGGCGGGCCTGCTCGCCGGCGCCGCGGTGCTCCTGGAGCCGACGTTCGATGCCGGCGGGGTGCTCGCCGACATGGCTCACCACGGCGTGACGCACGTGGCGGCGGGCGACGACCTCCTCGGCCGGGTGGCCGACGCCTGGAGGGCGGACCGGCCGACGCTCGCCGTCCGGTGGATCGGCATCGCGGACTTCGAAGGGCGTTCCCAGGAACTGTGCGCCTGGGCCGAGGAGGAACTGGGCGCGACGGTGACCGGGCTGTACGGCTCGTCGGAGCTGTTCGCCCTCACCGCGTTCTGGCCGGCCGAATGCCCCTCCGCGTTGCGCTGGACCGGCGGCGGGCGCGTCGTCATGCCGGCGATCGACGTCCGGGTGGTCGATCCGGCCACCGGTCGGGTGCTGCCCCGAGGGGAGGACGGCGAGCTGCAGTTCCGCGGCCCGAACGTCGTGGACGACTACCTGGGCGACCCCGGCGTCGCCGCGACGGCCTTCACCACGGACGGCTGGTTCCGCAGCGGCGACCTGGGTCGGATCGTCGGGCCCGGCGCCTTCCAGTTCATCTGCCGGATGGGCGACGTCCTGCGGCTGCGAGGCTTCCTCGTCGATCCCGCGGAGATCGAGGGTCGGCTCGTGAGCCATCCGGCTGTCCGGCTCGCGAAGGTCGTGGGTGTGCCGGGCCCCGGAGGGGGTGGAACCGTCGCAGTCGCCTTCGTCGTCCCGGAGCCTTCGTCCGAACCGGGCGAGGAGGAGTTGAAGCGGTGGTGTGCGGCGAGCCTGGCGACGTTCAAGGTTCCGACGCGTGTGCATGTCATCGACCACATGCCGACGACGTCGGGGACCAACGGGACGAAGATCCGAGCGGCCGCACTTCGGGAGCTGGCCGTGCTCCGGCAGCACCAGCCTGATCCGTAGGCGGTCCTGCGATCCGGCCGGGCGCGGCGTGGAACAGTCCGACGATCTGACCACCGATCGGAGGGCGGAGAGTGGACCTTCAGCTGAGGGGCAAGCGAGCGATCGTGACCGGCGGTAGCCGCGGCATCGGCAAGGCGGTGGCGCGGTCGCTGGCCGGCGAGGGCTGCGACGTGGTCATCGTCGCCCGCACGCAGCCGGCTCTCGACGAGGCGGCTGCCGAGATACGGGCGGCAACCGGTCACACAGTGGTGCCGGTCGTGGCCGACACGGGCGTCGACGAGTCCGTCGACGCGATGGTCGCCGCCGCCGTCGACGCCCTCGGCGGTGTCGACATCCTGGTCAACAGCGCCGCCACGCCGGGTGGGCAGACGACACCTCCGGCGTTGGCCGACGTCACGGGCGCGCTGTTCTGGGACGACGTGAACGTGAAGGTCCTCGGTTACCTGCGCTGCGCGCAGGCCGTCGCGCCCGGCATGGTCGACCGAGGGTGGGGGCGCATCGTCAACATCTCCGGCCTCGCGGCCCGGAGCACCGGCTCCCTCATCGGCTCGATGCGCAACGTCGCGGTCGCGGCCATGACGAAGAACCTCGCCGACGAGCTCGGCCCGCACGGCATCACCGTCACCGTGGTCCACCCCGGTCTGACCCGCACCGAGGCGACGCCCGGCGTCGTCGCTCGCCTCGCCGCAGCCCAGGGCACGACGCCGCACGAGGTCGAGCGCACGCTGGCCGGCAACAGCATCCGTCGGGTGGTCGACGCCGACGAGGTGGCCGACGTCGTCACGTTCCTGGCCTCGCCTCGAGCCGGCTCGATCACCGGCGATGCCATCGCCTGCGGCGGCGGGCAGCCTCGGGCGATCCACTACTGAGCCGGGACCGAGGTGTTCGGTTGCCGGTCGCGTCGGGCACGGAGGCGGGAGCCGTGACAGGCCGGTGACGGCTCCCGCCTATCGTCCCGCGCACGTCGCGACGCCGACCGGGCCGCCGCGACGGAGCACCGACGGACGGGGTGGGCGACATGCGACTCGACCGCGTCGAGATCAAGGTGACCCTCGGTGAGGGGATCGAGGCCGCCGTCGCCGCTCTGGGCCTGCCGTCCGGCCGGCCGCAGTGGCGGATCCACTTCTGCGAGGACGTCGCGGCGGGCACGTCGCCCGCCACACCGCTGCTGGACGCGGGCGTGATCCTCCGGGCGCGGGACAAGCCGGACGGCAAGGATGACGTGACCGTCAAGCTCCGGCCGGGCCGCCGGTCCCAGCTGACCGACCACTGGCTCGCCGCGACCAAGGGCGAGGACTGGGACCTCAAGATCGAGGCGGACTGGGCCGGGGATCACCGGACGTTGGCGGTGTCGCACTCCGCCGACCGCCACGAGGGCCTCGTCGCCGAGGTGGCTGCGGGACGGCGCGACGTCGAGGACCTCTTCCTGGCCGACCAGCTGGACTTCCTCCGGGACTGCGCCCCGGTGCGGATCAACGTCGGAGCGCTCACGGTGCTGCCACCGGTCCTGGCGACGCGGTGGGGCTCGGTGGACGGCGCACCGCCCGGGCTCGACCTGCGGGCCGAGAGGTGGACCGTCGGGGCGCTCGACTTCCTGGAGCTCTCCGCCGTCGCCGACCTGGACGAGGCCGTGGGCACGCAGGAGGCGCTCGCGGCCCACCTCGCCTCGCTGGGCCTCGCGCCGGCGCGGGATCAGGAACCCAAGACGCGGCAGGTGGTCAGGCTCCTCGTCCAGCAGGCCCTGGGGACCTCCTGACCGTGGACGAGACGTGCCTCAGGAGAGGTGCAGCGGGCGCCCCTGCTCGACCGACTCCACGTCGGGATCGGCCGCAGCGGAGGCGAGGTCGGCCTCCCCGGCGTCGGCGGTGAACATGAGGTCGTCCACGCGGGTCCGCAGCGCGAAGCCCTCCGGTACGTAGCCGGGCTTCCGCACCTTGACGATGACCCGGCTCCGACCGGCGCCCGGGGCATTCCGCGGCCGGCCGGCCGAGCCCTCGTCGAATCGCAGCGGTTCGGGCACACGGTCAGGCTACGACCGGGCTGTCGCCTTGGCGACGGGTCAGAGTCGCGCGATCATCCCCGACGCGCTGACCCGGCCGGCGCCGTACCGGTCGTCCCACACGCCGGCCGGAGGTGGCGCCGACCGGGCGGTCTCCACGACGATGCTGCGGATCTCGTCGACGTCCAGCGACCGGTTCTGCGCCGCGGCCTCGGCCAGCAGGAGTGCCACGCACCCGGTCACGGCCGGGCTCGCCATGCTGGTGCCGGATTTCCGCGTCGTTCCGGTCTTCGACAGGGAAGCGGCCGCGACGACATCGTGTCCGGGGGCCGAGACCTCCGGCTTCTCCCGCCCGTCCCGGGTCGGGCCGGCGCTGGAGAACCAGGAGAGCGGTCTCGCCGGCTTGTGCGCGTCGTACGAGCCGACCACGATCGATTTCTGCCCGCACGAGATCGAGCCGATCGTGTGCGAGTTGTCCAGCGGCTCCTCGAACGTGGACTGGCCGTCGTCGTCCCGCTCCGCCCAGGCGTGGAAGGGAACCTCCGTTCCGTCCGCGCTGGTCAGTCGGAGCACCCACCGCCCGGACGACACGACCGGGGCGAGGAAGACCCCGATGGTGTTGTCCCCGTTGTTCGGGTCCCCGAGGCGGTTCGCCGCGAACAGCACCACCTGGCCGCCCTGGGAGGCCGTGCTGCTCTGGCCGGGCGCGAGGCTGCCCACGCTCTGGCCGTCCGGGGCGACGATCTCCAGGGCGAGCCGGCGATCCCCGGGGTACCACAACTCCAGCTCGTTCTCGGTCTGGTCACCCGGCGCGATCAGCCACGCGAGGTCGAGCGAACCCCCGGCCGGCACCGTGCCGGCGGCGTGGATGCCGTCGGCGAACGAGTTGGACGCGGCGATGCAGACCGCCCGATCAGGTGCCTGGGTGAGCAGGCGGTCGATGCCCTGCTCCACGAGCGTGGTGCCATCGTGCGGTCCGCCGTTGGTGCCCAGGCTGATGTTGACCACGCAGGGCTGGGTCCCGACCTCCTGGAAGATGTAGACCAGCGCCTCCAGCAGCTGGACCGAGTCACCGAAGTTGCTGCCCACGACCGACGCCCCCTCCCAGGGGATGTCGGTGTTCGCCACGTCGACGAAGAGCAGCTCGGCGAAGGGCGCGACGCCGGGGACGCCGGTTCCCGCTCCATTGCCCGCAGCGATGTCCATGACGTGGGTCCCGTGCGCGTTCGGCTCGGGGGAGTAGTTCAGTGCCGCGTACGGGTCGCCGCTGTCGAGCGCGGCGTTGATGTCGGCCGCCAGATGCACGTCGCCGTAGGCGAACCCCGGCTCACCGGAGCCGGTGCCGTTCTGGTTCCAGAGCTTGCGCAGCCGGGTGTGGCCGTCGACGTCCAGGAAGTTGTGGTGTGCGAAATCGCAGCCGATGTCGACGATGCCGATCACGGCTCCTGCACCCTGCGCGGAGCCGGGCGGCAGGTCCTGCGGTCGCGCACCGATCTCCCCGACCGTGGCGTGGAGTTGTTTCGACAGCCGCTGAGCGGCCTTGAGGCTGACGACGAAGGGCTGCCTGCGGACATGGTCGACCCGCGCCAGGGGCACCCGCGCCGTGACGATCGTCGTCCCGTCGTCGGCCGTGGCACCCACCTGAACGCCGGGTGTCACCTCCGACATCGCCACGAAGTCGTCCACCGCCGTCACCTTCGCGACCACGGCGACCTCGTCGGCCGCCGTGCTGGAGGTCGCGGGCTTGGAGTTGCCGTGCTGGCGCCAGGCCAGCAGCCGCTGCAGCCGGACGTCCATGGTCGCGGGCTCCGCGCCTCCCGGGCCGGTCAGCGGTGTGAAGGTGAAGCCATCGGCAGCGGTGCGGTCGGTCGGGCCCGGCAGGTCCGTGGTCATCGCGTGACATCCCCTCGGTCACGGTGCGCCGCGGTCCGGATGGCGCCGGCCGGCCCTGCGCCGGCCGCGCATCTCCCAAGCAAGGAGCGCCCGTCGTCCCGGCACGCTAGGCAGCCGGGCGTCACGTGGGCATCACCCCCGCGTCTCCTCGCGTGGGTGCCGCAGAGCGGGAGGACTGGGCCGTGACCTGGCAGAGTCGTGCGCCGTGACGGATGACCTGCCCCTGCTCGGATTCGGCCTGCCGGTGTCCGGGGACTGGGCCACGCCGGCGAACATGCGTCGCACCGCCCGTCGCGCCGAGGAGCTCGGGTACGCGTCGCTGTGGAGCTTCCAGCGCGTGCTCTACCCCGCCAGCGGCAAGCTCGACGCGGCGTACCGCACGGTGCACGACCCGCTCATCTCGCTCGCGCACGTCGCCGGGCACACCGACCGGATCCGGCTGGGGACGGCGACCATCTGCGCGCCGTACACCGCACCCGCGCTGCTCGCGAAGGCGCTGACGTCGATCGACGTGCTCTCCGGGGGCCGGCTCACCGTGGGGCTCGGGATCGGCTGGCTGCGGCAGGAGTACGCCGCCGCCGGCGTGCCTTTCGAGCGCCGCGGCGCACGGATGGACGAGTACCTGCGCTGCCTCACCGCCCTCTGGACGCAGGACCCGGTCGAGTTCGCCGGCGAGTTCTACACCGTCCCGCGCTCGCACCAGAGCCCCCCGCCCGTGCAGCGACCGCATCCCCCGGTGCTGCTCGGCGGCGCGGCCGAGCCGGCACTGCGCCGCGCCGGGCGGCTCGCCCAGGGCTGGATCAGCAGCAGCCGGCACGACCTCACCCGCATCGGCGCGGACATCGAGACGGTGCGCGACGGCGCCCGCGAGGCCGGCCGCGACCCGGAGGCCCTGCGCTTCGTCGTCCGCGGCCTCGTCGACCTCCTCGACGACGACCCCGGCGGGCAGCGGCGGCCACTCCAGGGGACGCGCGAGCAGGTGCTCGACGACCTCGCCGCGCTGCACGCGCAGGGCGTCACCGAGGTCTTCCTCGACCTCAACTTCTCGCCCCGGGTCGTCGCCCCCGACGTCGACCCGGACGCGGCACTCGCGTACGCGGACCGCGTCCTCGACGCGTTCGCGCCCGTTACCCGGCGTCCACCTTCGGCATGATCTCCTCCTTGAGACGCTTGAGGTCGTCGAGCGTCTTGGAGACCGGCACGTCCTGGAACGGCGGCCAGAGGAGGGGCATCGTCAGCCCCGCCTCCTGGTAGCGCTTGAGCATGTCGGTGATCTGCGCGACGGTCCCGGCCAGCAGGTTCGTCCCCTTGCCCCGCGGCGTCTGGTCGGTCTCCTCGTCGGTGATGACGAACCAGATCATGCTGGAGATCTCGAGGTCGTCGATCGACCTCCCGTGCTGCTCCTCCAGCTCGCGCGCGATGGCACCCCGCCACTCCTGGAGCTCCTCGGGCGTGTCCTGGATGCCGATCCAGCCCGCCAGGCCGTACTTCGCGACGCGGTTGGCCGCACGCTTGGGGTCCCGGAGCCCGCTGAAGTAGATCGGCGGGGTCGGCTTCTGCAGCGGCTTGACGCCGAAGCCGCAGCGGTCGAAGTCGGCGAACTCCCCGTGGTACTCGAACAGGTCGTTCGTCCAGATGCCCTGCATGATCTCGATCGTTTCCCGCACGTGCGCGTGCCGCTTCGGGAAGATGTGCGAGGCGCTGGCCGCGGCGAACTCCTCGGGCATCCAGCCCGCCCCCACGCCGACGTTGAGCCGGCCGTTGCAGAGGTGGTCGACGGTGGCGAGCTCCGCGGCGAGGACGCCGGGCGCGCGGTACGGCGTGTCGGTGATGCTCATCCCGATCCGCACCTTCGTCGTCTTGGCCGCGAGCCACGGGATCAGCGGCCAGCCCTGGTACCACTGACCGCGGGACGACACCGGCAGCGCCTTCGGGAACTCCACCATCATGCCGAACGAGTACTGCAGCTCCCCGCGGTCGGAGGCCTCGGGGACGACGATCCGGTCCAGGGTCCAGACCGAGTCGAAGTCGAGCTCCTCGGCCAGGCTGGTGAGGTCCTCGAGCTCCTGGACAGTCACCTTGTCCCGGAAATTCGGCAGGTAGAGGGCGAGCTTCATGGCGGGATGTCCTTCCCGAGCGGTCGCGGACCTCGACGGCCGACGCTGCGTCGGGTGGCACCTCCGAGCCATCCGACTCGCCTGCCGAGGCGGACCGTAACAGCTCCTGGGACGGGGGTCGCCCTCCTCAGGCGTCGGCCGCCAGGAGCCGATCGCGCAGCTCCCGCTTGAGGACCTTGCCGTAGTTGTTCATCGGGAGTGCGTCGACGAACCGGTAGTCCTTGGGGCGCTTGTACCGGGCGATGTGCTGCAGGCACGTCCGGTCGAGGTCCTCGACCGGCGGCGGCGCGGTGCCGTCAGTGGCCACCAGGAAGGCGACCACCGCCTCGCCCCAGTCCGGGTCGGGCCGGCCGACGACGGCGGCGGCCCGGACGCCGGGGTGGCGGAGCAGTGCCTCCTCCACCTCGCGGGGGTAGATGTTCATCCCGCCGCTGATGATCAGGTCCTTGGACCGGTCCCGGAGCGTGAGGTACCCGTCGGCGTCGAAGCTGCCGACGTCGCCGGTGTGCAGCCAGCCGCCGCGCAGCGTCTCGGCCGTGGCGTCGGGCTGGTTCCAGTAGCCGGCCATGACGACGTCGCCCCGGACCACCACCTCGCCGAGCTCGCCGGCGGGGAGCTCCCGGTCCGCGCCGTCGACGACGCGGACCTCGACGTCGGTGCGGGGAAAGCCGACGCTCTGCAGGCGCTCCCGCCACCGGGGGTGGTCCCGCTCGGCGTGGTCGGCCTTGGACAGGCCGGTGATCGTCATCGGCGACTCGCCCTGCCCGTAGATCTGGGCCAGGCGGGGACCGAAGACGCCGAGGGCGTCCTCCAGGTCGGCCAGGTACATCGGCGCGCCGCCGTAGATGATCGTCTTGAGGTGGGACAGGTCAGCGGCGGCGACGGCGCGGTCGCCCGCCAGGCGCTTCACCATGGTGGGAGCGGCGAACAGCGACATGCCCGGCCACCGGTCCAGGAGGGCGGCGATCTCGTCGCCGTCGACACCACCGGAGTGCGGCACGACGCTCACCGCTCCCCGGGCCACGTGCGGCAGCCCGTACAGACCCGAGCCGTGCGACAGCGGTGCGGCGTGCAGGATGCAGTCCTGCGGCATCACCTGGTCGATGTCGGCGAAGTAGCTGAGCGACGCCAAGAGCAGGTTGCGGTGCGTGAGCGTCGCTCCCTTGGGCCGTCCCGTGGTGCCGCTGGTGTAGAAGAGCCAGGCCGCATCTGCCGGCTGCCGGTCGACGAGCGGCGTCGGCGGCGACCCCGTGAGCCGGTCCCACCGCGGTCCGGGCGCCGGCACCGCCGCCCGCAGCGCATCCACGGTGCCGACCAGCGGCTCGACGTCCTCGGCGTGCTCGTCGTCGGTCACGACGACCGCCGACCCGCTGTGGCCGAGGATGTAGCCGATCTCGTCGCGGTGGAGCCGGGCGTTGACCGGCACGGCGACGAGACCGGCGTGCCAGATGGCGAACAGCGCCTCGAGGTACTCGGGCCGGTTGCGCATCACGATGGCGACCCGGTCGCCCGGTGACAGCCCGAAGCTCTCCCGCAGGCCGGCGGCCGCGCCGGCCGTCCGGGCGGCGAACGCCCGCCAGCTCGCGTGCACCCGGTCACCGTCTGCCAGGGCCGGGGCGTCCGGCCGACGCCGGCCCTGCCGCTCCACCCACACGGCTACGTTCATCGCACCACCCAACTGCTGAGTGACAGCGAGTCGCGGGCGCCCAGGCGCCCGGGTAAGCGTAGGCCCGATGAGGCTCACCGAGACCGAGGCGCGGACGCGGCTCGCCGCGCACGACCACGGGGTCCTGTGCACGGTGCATTCCGAGCGCGGCGTCGACGCGGTGCCCGTCGTGTACGTGGTGGACGACGACGGCTGGGTGGGCGTGCCCGTCGATCGGGTCAAGCCGAAGTCGTCGTCGCGGCTGCAGCGGGAGCGGAACCTGGAGACCGACCCGCGGGCCGCGCTGCTGGTGGAGCACTGGGACCCCGACGACTGGTCACGGCTGTGGTGGGTGCGAGCCGAGCTGCGCTGGCAGGGTGACGCCGTGGCCGCCCGGGCGGCGGATCTCGCCGCCAGGCTGGAGCACGCCTACCCGCAGTACCGGGACCAGCCCTTCTCGCGGGTGCTGGTGCTCCGTGTCGTCGGCGTGACGGGATGGGCCGGCGGCCAGTGACCGTCGGTCAGTTCTCGAGGCCTGACAACTCCGCGGAGAAGTCGGTCGCGAAGCGCTCCCACGAGCCGGGATGGGAGGCCGGCCGCACCACGAACTTGCTGACGCCCGCTTCCACGTAGCGGGACACCAGCTCGCGTGCGCCGGCCCATCCGAGCGCGACCAACTCGAGGGGATCGACGTCGGGGCGTCGGGCGACCGTCTCCGCGAGCACCTTCTCGGCGGCGTCGTCGAGGACGACGCGCAGCGACATCCCGTAGTGGTCGGGCTCGATGGCCCGGCCCGCTTCCGCGGCCGCCGCGGCGATGGTCGAGACGGCGGCCGAGGACTCATCCGGGGTGAGCATGCTGCCGAGCCATCCGTCCGCGAGCCGCCCCACCCGGCGCAGCGCACCGGCGGCCGACCCGCCGAGCCAGAGGTCCAGCGGGCGCGACGGCAGCGGCCCGATGCTCATCTCGTCGACGGCGAAGAACTCGCCGTGGAAGGTCACGGTGGGCTGCTCCAGCAGGAGCCGGACGAGCAGCATCGCTTCGTCGAGGACGGCGCCGCGACGCCCGCCCGGAACGGGGAACAGGACCCGGTCCGCGGGGCGGAACGGCTGCAGCCCGAAGACCGGCAGGATCCGGCGCGGCGCCAGCCACGCGAGCGACGCGACCTGCTTGGCCACCAGGGCGGGGTGCCGGCCCGGGAGGACGGTCACCGAGGTCCCGACCTTCAAGCGGGTGGTCCGGGCTGCGGCGTGCGCGAGCCCGATCATCGGCTCCACCTGCGCCGACTGAATCTGCTCGGAGAGCCACAGGGAGTCGATCCCGGCGTCCTCGACCCGTTCCACCACGGTGGCGAAGTCGTCGTCCGGGTGCAGCGGGCTCAGGCCGAGCCCGATCCGGATCTTCATGTCGTCTCCGTTTCGCTGCCCATGGACTCGGGACCGATGGCGCGACCGCCAGAGGTCGTGAGGAGAATCGTCCGACATGCGCCGAGCTCTGTTGCTGGAGAACGTCGACCCGGTGGCGGTGGAGCTGCTGTCCTCGGCCGGCTACGAGGTGGACTGCCGCCGGGGAGCGCTGGACGAGGCCGACCTGGCCGCCGCGCTGGACGGTGTCGAGCTGCTGGGCATCCGGTCGAAGACGCAGGTGACCGCGGACGTCGTGAAGCGGAATCCGGGGCTGGCGGCGGTGGGCGCCTTCTGCATCGGCACGAACCAGATCGACCTGGTCGCGGCGGCGGCGGCCGGGGTGGCGGTGTTCAACGCGCCGTACTCCAACACCCGCAGCGTCGTCGAGCTGGCGATCGCGGAGATCATCAGCCTGGCCCGGCGGCTCAACGACCGGGACCGCGCGCTGCACGCAGGGATCTGGGACAAGTCGGCGACCGGCAGCCACGAGATCCGGGGCCGGACGCTGGGCATCGTCGGCTACGGCAACATCGGCAGCCAGCTGTCGGTGGTGGCCGAGGCCCTGGGCATGCGCGTGCTGTTCTACGACCTGGAGGACAAGCTCGCCCTGGGCAACGCCGAGGCCTGCGGCAGCCTGGAGGAGCTGCTGGAACGCGCGGAGACGGTGACGCTGCACGTCGACGGCCGCGCCGGGAACGCGGGTCTGTTCGGCGCCGAGCAGTTCGCGAGGATGCGCCGGCGCAGCCTGTTCCTCAACCTCTCCCGCGGGTTCGTCGTCGACCACGAGGCGCTGCGCGAGCACATCGAGAGCGGTCACATCGCGGGCGCGGCCATCGACGTGTTCCCCGACGAACCGAAGGAGCAGGGCGACGCGTTCCACTCCGTGCTCCGCGGGCTGCCCAACGTCATCCTCACCCCGCACGTCGGCGGATCGACCAAGGAGGCGCAGTACGACATCGGGCGGTTCGTCGCCGGCAAGCTGGTCGACTACGCCCGCACGGGGACGACGACGCTGAGCGTCAACCTGCCCGCGGTCGCGCTGCACGGATCCTCGGCGGCCCGGTTCGCGCTGCTGCACCACAACGTGCCGGGCGTGCTGGCCCGGGCCGACGCGCTGATCGGCGAGCACGGGCTCAACGTGGACGGTCAGGTGCTGGCCACCCGCGGACAGCTGGGCTACGTCGTGACCGACGTCAACGGCGAGCCGCCCCCGGCCCTGCTGACGGCGCTCCGGGCGCTGCCCGAGACCGTCCGCCTCACGACGTTCGCGGGGAGCCGCTGAGGCAGGCTACGCGCGGTCGGCCGGCATCGCGCCGTAGCGTGTCACTGACACGTCGCAGTCGCGCATCGCACCCGTGGGGGAGGCCAGGTGGGAGGCCGGACGCCCGAGCCCGACGGCAGCGGCGAGGCCGGGCGGCAGGCCACCTCGCTGGCCGCGGAGCTGGCGGCCACCTCGGCCGGCGTCGGAACCTTCACCTGGGACCTCGACACCGGTGCGTTCGACTGGGACGACCGGCTGCTCGCTCTGTTCGGCTACGACCGGCGGATCCACGGGTCGCAGGACGTCGCAGCCTTCGAGTCCCGCCTGCATCCCGAGGATCTCACCCGGCTCCGGCGGCTGGTGCGGACGGCGATCGACACGTGCGGCGACTTCGACGCGCTGTGCCGGATCCGGGGAGTGCACGGCGAGACACGGTGGATCTCGGCGCGCGGGCGGGCCGTGTGCGGCGCTCACGGCGGGGCGACGCGGCTGCTCGCCGCGGCCCGGGACGTCACGGCCGAGCGCACCCGCGAGCCCACCATCGGGCGCGTGCCAGGGAGCATCGCCGTCGATGCCGCGACCGCCCGGCTGCGCCTGATACTGCAGGTCGGCGCCGAGCTCGCCGGCACGATGGACGCCACCGTGGTTGCCGAACGGCTGCCGCGCCTCGTCGTCCCCGCGCTCGCCGACGGCTGCGTCGTGACCGTCATCGACGCCCGGGGCGTCCCCGACGCTGTGGGCAGCTGGCACGCCGACCCTGCCCGCCGCGCCCCGCTGGCCGAGTACGCGAGGGAGCGCCGCGGTGTCCTGGCGGGCATCTCGGGGCTGCAGCCGTCGTGGCACACCGGCGCCCGCGCCGTGACGAGCGGAGCCGAGGCGCTCGAGGACCTCCCGCAGGGCCGGGCGCGGGAGCTGTTCGCGGCGCTGGCCCCGGCCTCGGTAATGGTCGTGCCGATGCGCGCGGGCGGTCGCATCCTGGGCGTGCTGACCCTGTTCTACGACTCCGGCGAACCGGACGCCGAGGGCACGGCGACAGCGCAGGAGATCGCCGACCGCGCCGGGCTGTCGCTGGGCCAGGCCCGGCTGTACGACCAGCAGCACCAGGTCGCGGAGCAGCTCCAGCGCAGCATGCTCACGGCTCCGCAGCAGCCCAAGGGCGCCGAGATCGCCGTCCGGTATCTGCCGGCGACCGAGGCCGCCGCCGTCGGCGGGGACTGGTACGACGCGTTCCCGCTGGCCGATGGCTCCACGATGCTCGTCATCGGGGATGTCACGGGTCACGACACCGCCGCGGCGGCCACGATGGGGCAGCTGCGCAGCCTGCTGCGCGGGATCGCCACCACGCTCGACGAGGCCACGCCGGCCGCGGTGCTGACCAAGCTCGACCGGGCGATGCGGCTGCTGGACATTGACACGCTGGCCACCGCGGCCGTCGTGCGGCTCGAGCGAGCCCCGGACGGCGGGTCCGTGCTGCGGTGGTCGTCGGCCGGGCACCTGCCACCCGCCGTCCTGAGCCCGGCCGGCGACTCCCGCTGGCTGACCGGCGTCCCCGGACCGATGCTCGGCCTCGGCCTGGGGCATCCCCGGCACGACGCCGTCGCGGAGGTCGAGCCCGGCAGCACCGTGCTGCTCTACACCGACGGGCTCGTCGAGCGCCGTCACGTCGGTCTGGACGCCGGGCTGGCCCGGCTGCAGGAGGCGCTGTCCGGGCTCGCCGACCGGCCGCCGACGCAGCTGTGCGACGAGCTCCTGCGACGGCTCGTCCCGGGCCACCCGGTCGACGACGTCGCCGTGCTCGCCGTCCGCCTGCACCCGCACGACGCGAGCGGTTGACCCGCGGACGCCGATCCTCGTCCCATCCGGCACTCCCTGCCCCTAGCGTCGGCACCGACCTACCGGAGGACGACGGGAAGGGGAGATCCCATGACCGGTACGACCACACTCACGCGCGAGCGGGCCGACCTGATCGAGTCGCTGCGGCGGCACCGGGCCTTCCTGCGCTTCACGGTCCGCGACCTGACCGACGAGCAGGCGCTGCGGCGGCCGACCGCCAGCGCACTCAACCTGGCCGGGCTGATCAAGCACGTGGCAGCCACGGAGTCCGGCTGGGTGCGGTTCGCCGAGGGCGGCGCCGAGGCGATGCACCGCAACTGGGGTCCCGACGCCGTGGCCCGGCACTGGCACCTCGCGCCCGGGGAGACGCTGGCAGGGGTGCTGTCCGACTACGAGGCGGTGGCCAGGCACACCGATGAGCTCGTCGCCACCCTCCCGGACCTCGACGCCGAGCACGTGCTGCCAGAGGCACCGTGGTTCGAGCCGGGCGCCCGCTGGTCGGCCCGACGGGTCTTCCTGCACGTCATCGCCGAGACCGCTCAGCACGCCGGTCACGCCGACATCCTGCGGGAATCGATCGACGGCCAGAAGACGATGGGCTGACACCGGTCTGATGCTCGTCGTCCACGTGCACGTGCGGGTCAGGCCGGAGCACCTCGAGGCGTTCCTGGAGGAGTCCCGGCGCAACGCGTCGGCCTCGCTGCAGGAGCCCGGCGTCCGCCGCTTCGACGTGTTGCGCGACGAGGCCGACGCCGGGCACGTGGTCCTCAACGAGGTGTACGTGGACCAGTCGGCGGCCGACGCGCACAAGCAGACGGCGCACTACGCGCGCTGGCGCGACGCGGTCGCCGGGATGATGGCCGCGCCGCGCACCTCGGCGCGCTTCACCACCGCCTTTCCCGGGGACGACGGCTGGTGAGCAGCTTCGACCTGGCCGTTCCGCGACGGGTGCTGTTCGGGCCGGGCCGCGCCGCCGAGCTCCCGGAGCTGCTGGCCGGCCTGGGGCGGCGGGTGCTGCTGTGCACGGGCGCGAACCCGGCACGCCACCGCCACCTGCTGGGCGAGGTCGACCCGGTCGCCGTGGTGACCGTCGCGCACGAGCCGACGGTCGGCGACGTCCGGGCCGCGACCGGCGAGGCGCGCAGCGCCGACACCGACGTGGTCGTCGCGATCGGCGGGGGCAGCGTGCTGGACCTGGGCAAGGCGGTCGCGGTGCTGCTCGGCAACGGGACCGATCCGCTCGACCACCTGGAGGTGGTGGGCCGCGGCAGGCCCATCGGGCGGCCGGCCGTGCCCTTCGTCGCGGTGCCCACCACGGCGGGCACCGGGGCCGAGGCGACCGCCAACGCCGTGCTCAGCTCGCCGGAGCACGGCCTCAAGGCGAGCATCCGCAGCCCGCACCTGCTGGCGGCGGTCGCCCTGGTCGACCCGCTGCTCACGCTCACCTGCCCGCCGGCAGTGACCGCCGGCAGCGGGCTCGACGCGCTGACCCAGTGCCTGGAACCGTACGTCTCGCCACGGGCCAACCCGGCGACCGACGCCGTGGCGGCCGAGGGGCTGCGGCGCGGTGCGCGGGCGCTGCGGCGCGCCTACGAGCACGGCGACGACCCCTCGGCGCGCGAGGAGATGGCGCTGTGCAGCCTCTTCGGCGGCATCGCGCTGGCCAACGCCAAGCTGGGGGCGGTGCACGGCGTCGCGGGCGTCGTCGGCGGCATGGTCGACGCACCGCACGGCGCGGTCTGCGCGGTCCTCCTGGCACCGGTGGTCGAGGCGAACCTGCGAGCGCTGCGCGAGCGGGAGCCGGGCTCCGCCGGACTCCGCCGCTACGCCGAGGTCGCCCGGATGCTGACCGGACGGGACGACGCCACCGTCGAGGACGCCGTGGCCTGGCTGCGCGAGACCGTCGCCGCGCTGGACGTGCCACCCCTGGCGGCGGTGGGCCTGCGGCCGGCGCACCACGCCGAGGTCGCCGAGAAGGCGGCCCGCTCCAGCAGCATGCAGGGCAACCCCGTGCGGCTCACCGCGGAGGAGCTGGTCCGGGTGCTCGACGCAGCGGCGTGACCCCGTCGGCGGCAGATGAGGCCCCGTCGTCAGCGCTGCCGGCTCCGGTACCGGCCCGGCGTGACGCCCAGCCGCTTCTTGAACTCGCGGGTCATGTGCGACTGATCCGCGAAGCCGCACCCGGCAGCGACGTCGGGGAGCGGGATGTCGGTGCGTTCCAGCATCGTGCGGGCCCGCTCCACTCGCTGTCGGAGGACGAACCCGTGCGGCGTCGTGCCGCTGGTCTCCCGGAACTTGCGGGCGAAGGAGAACCGGCTCAACCCGGTGACCCCGGCCAGATCGTCGAGGGAGATCGTCTCGGCGAGGTGCTCGTGGACGTAGTCGCGAACCGCACGTTCCTGTCCGAGGCTGAGGCCGCCGGTCCCGCTGCACTCGCGGAACAGCACGTGCGCGTGGTTCCTCAGGACGTGCACGGCGAGCTGGCAGGACAGGGAGTCGACCATGAGCTTGCTGCCGGCAGCGCCCTCCGCGGCCTCGTGCGCGATCTGCATGACCGTGCGGTGGACGGCCGGGTCGGAGGCCTTGACGGCATCGTGCAGCTCGACGTCCTCGACCTCCCGTTCGTACATCTGCCGGCACGTCGTGGCGAGCTCGTCCCGGGTCAGGTAGGCGTGGACGACCTCGATGTCCCGTGGCCACACCCAGTGGGACTCCGTGGCGCGGGTGAGCAGGGAGACGTCGCCCGGGACGACGTCCTCCGCCGTCCACCTGCCATCGATGCACCGGCGCATGGGGGTGGATCCCCGCCGGTAGGCGACGATCGTGTAGTCCCGGAGCCCGGGCACGAGGACGTCGGACGGCCCGTAGCGGTACCCGCGGACCGACAGCCGGTCCCATCCCACGTCGGGGCTGTGCACGGTGAGCTGCCCGGGTACCCAGGAGGGGACCTCGTCGGGGGCGATCAACCGCTGGGTCATCGGTAGGCCTCCGGATGCGCGTCCGCGTCGACGCCGATGCCTTTCGAGCGTAGGGCCGGGGACGGCGGCGCGCAGACGCGGCCCGGCCGGGCCTCCGCACGTTTGTTCAACGCCGTGCTCGCTGCGTTCAAGCCCGCGCGGCCCCTCGGCCGTCATCGTCTCGGTATGCCGCCGGAGCGGGTCGGTACCGCCGGCTCCTCCCGGGCACTCGATCGAGCCAACCGCGGCCGGCGGCGGTCGCGGACCACCGAAGGGGGAGCCGTGCACACCGAGGTCTACGAGGTCGCCATCCTGGGCGCCGGCCTGGCCGGGCTGGGGATGGGCATGAAGCTGAAGATGGCCGGCGAGGAGTCCTTCGTCATCCTGGAGAAGGAGGACCGGGTCGGCGGCACCTGGCGGGACAACAGCTATCCCGGCGCCAGCTGCGACGTGCAGTCGCACCTGTACTGGTTCTCCTTCGACGAGCAGCCGGACTGGAGCCAGGTCTACGCGATGCAGCCGGAGATCCAGGCCAACATCGAGCGGCTCGTGGCCCGGCAGGGCCTCAACCACCACATCAGGTTGAACGCCGAGGTCACCGAGGCGGTGTGGCTGGAGGACAGCGGGCTGTGGCTGATCACCACGCTCAGCGGTGAGCAGGTCCGCGCCCGCGCCTTCGTCGCGGCCTGGGGGCAGCTCAACCGCCCGAGCTTCAAGGGCATCGAGGGGCGAGAGCACTTCGACGGCGTCTCCTGGCACTCCGCCCGCTGGCGGCACGACGTCGACCTGACCGGCAAGCGGGTCGCCAGCATCGGCAACGGGGCCAGCGCCGTGCAGTTCATCCCCGAGGTCGCCGAGGCCGCCGGCCACCTGACGGTGTTCCAGCGCACGCCCAACTACGTCGTCCCCCGCCTGGACCGGCCCTACACCGAGGAGGAGCGGCGGGAGTTCCTGGACGACCCGGCGAAGCTGCGCGAGAGCCGCGACGCCTTCTACTGGGAGCACGAGGGCTGGATCGGCGCCATGAAGCTCGAGGACAACCCGGTGGCCGAGGAGTTCACCCGGGTCGCCCGCGAGCACCTGGAGGCGCAGATCCCCGACCCGGAGCTACGGGAGAAGCTCTGGCCGAAGTACCCGATCGGCTGCAAGCGGCTGCTGATCGCCGACACCTTCTACCCGGCGCTCATGCGGGACGACGTGGAGCTAGTCACCGAGGGGATCGAGCGCATCGAACCCCAGGGCGTCCGGACGGCGGACGGCCGGCTGCACGACATGGACGTGATCATCTACGCCACCGGGTTCGAGACGCTGTCGTTCATCGGCCACGTCGAGATCATCGGCCGCTCCCCGAAGAGCTGGCCGCCCCGGCGCGGCGAGGGCGTCTCGCTCCGGGACGCGTGGCGGGAGGCCCCGGAGGCCTACCTGGGGATGACGGTGTCCGGGTTCCCCAACCTGTTCATCCTCTACGGACCGAACACCAACCTCGGACACAACTCGATCATCGCGATGCTCGAGTGCCAGTTCGACTACGTGCTCCGGGCGCTCGAGGTGGGCAAGCAGAAGAGCGCGGCGCTGGACCTGCGCCCCGAGGTCCTCGAGCACTACAACGCGCAGCTGCAGGACGAGCTGCGGCAGAGCTCCTTCGCCGGCAACTGCAACAGCTGGTACAAGACCCCGGACGGCCGCATCACCAACAACTGGTCGGGCAGTGTCGAGGACTACCGGAAGCGCACCGCGGAGCTCGCCGTCGAGGACTACGAACTGGTGCCCGCCGCCGGCTGAGGACCCGGGGGCCGTGCCGGAGCCGGGCTCCGGATCGCTACCGCGGCGCCGCCCCGCGGCCCTACTGTCCGAGACCGGAGCCCGCATCGTCGGGGTGGCCCGGTCACGGGGAGAGGACGGCGCATGCCCGAGCACGACGTGGTGGTCCGGGGCGGCACGGTGGTGGACGGGACCGGGGCGCCGCGCCGGACGGCGGACGTCGCGATCACCGGCGACCGCATCACCGAGGTAGGGCGGGTCGCCGGCCGCGGGCGGCGGGAGATCGACGCCGAGGGCGCCGTGGTCGCACCGGGCTTCGTCGACATCCACACCCACTACGACGGCCAGGCGACCTGGGACTCGCGGCTGCAGCCCTCGGCCTGGCACGGGGTCACCTCGGTGGTGGCCGGCAACTGCGGAGTCGGGTTCGCCCCGGTCGTGCCGGCCCACCACCAGCGGCTGATCGACCTCATGGAGGGCATCGAGGACATCCCCGGCACCGCCCTGCACGAGGGGCTGCCCTGGAACTGGGAGTCCTACGAGGAGTACCTCGACGTCCTCGGCGGACGGCGGTTCGACCTGGACATCGGCACCCAGGTGCCGCACGCCGCGCTGCGCGTGCACGTCATGGGCGAGCGGGCGGTGGCCGGCGGCGCGGCGACGGGGGAGGAGGTCGCCGAGATGAGCCGCCTCGCGGCGGCCGCGGTCGAGGCCGGCGCGCTGGGCTTCTCCACCTCGCGGACGCTGAACCACAAGAGCGTGGACGGCGAGCTGACGCCGTCCTACGACGCGGGCCTCGACGAGCTGGTCGCGATCGCGACCGCGGTGGGCGCCACCGGCCGTGGCGTACTGCAGCTGGTCACCGACTTCCTCGACGTCGACGTGGACCTCGACATCATGCGGCGGATGGTGCAGGCGTCCGGCCGGCCGCTGTCGGCGTCGCTGGTGCAGACCCACTTCGACCCGTCCGGCTACCGCACGGTGCTCGAGCGTCTCGCCGAGGCCCAGGCCGCCGGCCTGCCGATGCGGGCGCAGGTGGCCGCGCGCGGTGTCGGGCTGGTCATGGGTCTGGAGCTCACCCTGCACCCGTTCATGACCAACCCGGTCTGGCAGGAGCTGGCCGGCCTCCCGCTCGCCGAGCAGGCCGCCCGGCTGGCCCGGCCGGAGACGAAGGCGGCCGTGCTGGCCGCCCAGACGCGGGAGAAGAAGACCGCCCTGATCGGCGGCCGGCTGATCGACAAGTACCACCTGATGTACGAGCTGTCCGATCCGCCGGACTACGAGCCGGACCCGGCCGACTCGCTCGCCGAGCGGGCCCGCCGCGAGGGCCGCGAGCCCGCCGACCTCGCCTACGACGTGCTGCTGGCCGACGGCGGTCGCGGCCTGATCTACGTCATGACGGCCAACTGGGAGGACCGCAGCCTCGAGCCGGTGCGCGAGATGCTCGAGCACCCGTGCACGCTGCCCGGCCTGTCCGATGGTGGCGCCCACGTCGGCTCGATCTGCGACGGCTCGTTCCCGACGACGCTGCTGCAGCACTGGGCCCGGGACCGCGGGACCGGCACCCTGGGCCTGGAGTTCCTCGTCCAGCGGCAGTGCCGCGACACGGCCGCCGCTGTCGGGCTGGCCGACCGCGGCGTGCTCGCCCCGGGCTACCGCGCCGACCTCACCGTCATCGACCTCGAGCGGCTGCGGCTGCGGCGGCCGGAGGTGCACCACGATCTGCCCGGCGGGGGACGGCGGCTGCTGCAGCGGGCCGAGGGCTACCGGCACACGTTCGTCCGGGGCGTCGAGACCTACACCGACGGGGAGGAGACCGGCGAGCTGCCCGGCCGGCTCATCCGCGGCCCGCAGGCGGTCCCGGCGTGAGCGTGCCGGCTCGACCGGCCGCACCCTCCGGCGCCGGGACGTGCTTGGCGCGCAGGTACTCGCCGACCGACTTGCCGATCTGATCCACGCGGAGGTTGGACGACCCGCCCGTGCCCAGCAGCCCCTTGAGGACGAAGTGGACGGCACGCAGGTGCGGGAACTCGTGGCGGACGACGGTGCAGTCCTTGGCCTCCGGCATCAGTGCGAGCAGTCCGTCGGTCGACAGCGTGCTGCGTAGCCACTCCCAGTGGGCCGGGTCCGGCACCCAGAGTCCGACGTTGGAGTTGCCGCCCTTGTCGCCGGCGCGCGCATGGACGAGCGTGCCGAGTTCGATCCGCTGCCCGCTGGTCGACCGGGCGGGGGACGGTTCCGGGCACGGGGCCTGCGCCAGCTCCTCGGGTGTGGCCCAGCGGGAGGGGAGCGGAGCGGCGCGCACGGTGCCGTCGTCGAGGACGGCGCGGTGGGCGAGCACCTCCGCCTCCAGCAGCGCCGGCCAGTAGTCGATCCGCGGCCAGGGTTCCCGCGCCTGCTGGGCATGGCCGTCGTGGTGGAAGCCGGGAAACCCCTGCAGGTACAGGCCGGCGACCGCCGGTGCGAAGCCCCGCAGCTGCTCGGGGCTGCGGCCGGTCGCGATCACGCGGATCGGGACCGTGGCCTCCCACTGCGTCGCCGGGTCGACCGCCGCGGTGCCCAGCGGTGTGACGTCGAGCTGGTCGACCACCCCGTCGAGGTGCAGGCCCAACTGCTCGCGGAGCAGCGCCACCTTCTCCGCGACCTGTGGCGAGGTGCAGAAGAGCATCGTCGAGATCTCGTAGCCGATCTGGGCGAACACCGCCACCTTCGCCGTCGGCGGCGGCGGTGATCCGGTGACCGGGCCGATCGCGACCCGATCGGGCCCGACCTGGGTCAGCCGCACGGTGTCGAGGTGCACGGTGGCGTCGGGGTTGAGGTAGCGCGGCCCCTGGATCTCGTACAGCAGCTGGGCGGTGACCGTGTCGACCGTGACCATGCCGCCGTCGCGGGCGTGCTTGGTGATCGCGCTGCTGCCGTCGGCGGCCACCTCGGCGATCGGGAAGCCCGGGCGGGCCATCCCGGGGACGGTGAGGAAGCCGGAGAAGTTGCCGCCGGTGGCGTGGGCGCCGCACTCGATCACGTGCCCTGCGACGACCGCGCCGGCGAGCGCGTCGACGTCGTCCGGGGTCCAGCCGTGCCACCAGGCAGCCGGGCCCACGGTCAGCGAGGCGTCGGTGACCCGCCCGGTGATGACGATGTCGGCGCCGGCCCGCAGCGCCTCCGCGATGCCGAACCCGCCGAGGTAGGCGTTGGCCGCGATCGGCTCCTCGCCCCAGTCCTTCAACGGGGCGTCGGTGTCGAGGTTCTCCAGCGCGTGGCCCTCGGCGTGCAGCTCGCCGAGCCGGTCGATGAGGTTGTCGCCCTCCACGTGCGCCACCCGCAGCGACAGCCCCGCCTCGGCGACCATGGCCCGCACCGCCCCCGCCATGCGATCGGGCGCGAAACCGCCGGCGTTGCTGATCACCTTGATCCCGCGCTCGGCGATCGTGGTCAGGTGCGGCTGGAGTTGCCGGAGGAAGTAGCCCACGTAGCCACCGCGCTCCGGATGCTGCCGGAAGCCGGTCGCCAGCCCGGCCAGCGTGACCTCGGCCAGGTAGTCACCCATGAGGACGTCGACCGGATCCCCGGCGAGGGCCTCCTCGATCGCGGTGAACCGGTCGCCGAGGTAGCCGGAGAAGTTGGCGATCCGGACGGCGCGGTCGCTCACGAGTGCCTCCCTGGTCAACCGGGCGGTGGTCGAGCAAGGGCCGCGGCGGTGCGGGCCCGTCGCCGCAGAGTGGCCCGCTTTGCCGTTGACGTCAATGTCGGATCAGGATCCGAGCCAACCGAGGCATGGCGACGACGACGCCGACGGCGGTCACCGGGACGGCTGCCCCGCATCCGGCTGAAAAACCGGTTGCCCCACACGGGTAGACGGCGACGAGATCGTCGTCCTGCAGGCGGGCTGCCACTACGGACGCGACGTCGTCCGGGCCGGGACGAACCCTGCTACGCGCGGCTCTTGTGCCCGGTCCTGCCCGCTGACAGCGTCTCCGGTGGGAAGCCGATGCCGAGCCGCAGGGGGAGATCATGGTCAAGCGGGTGCTGATCGCCGGGGCGAGCGGACTGGTGGGTGCGGCCACCGTGGACGCCTTCCTGGAGGAGGACTGGGACGTCGTCGCCGTCTCGCGACGCCGGCCCGAGGTGTTCTCCGACCGTCCGTTCACGCATCTGCCCGTCGATCTACAGGACGAGGCGGCGTGCAAGGCGGCCTTCGCCGGCATCGGCGACGTCAGCCATGTGGTCTATGCCGCGGTCTTCGAGAAGCCCGGCCTGATCGCCGGCTGGACCGAGCAGGACCAGATGCAGACGAACCTGGCGATGCTGGAGCACCTCATCGAGCCGCTGGCCGGTGACTCGGCGCTGGAGCACGTGACGCTGCTGCAGGGGACGAAGGCCTACGGGATCCACCTGCACCCGATGCGCATCCCCGCCAGGGAACGGCAGCCGCGCGACCAGCACGAGAACTTCTACTGGCTGCAGGAGGACTACCTCAAGGAGAAGGCCACCGAGCGGGGCCTGCGGTACACGATCTTCCGGCCGCAGCTGATCGTGGGGCCGAACTACGGCGTGGTGATGAACCTCCCGCCGGTCATCGGCGCCTACGCGGCCATCTGCCGGGAGGAGGGACGCCCGTTCAGCTTCCCCGGCGGGGTGCCCTACGTGTGGGAGGCGGTGGACACCCGGCTGGTCGCGCACGCCATCCGCTGGGCGGCCACCGCTCCGCAGGCCGATGCCCAGCACTTCAACCTCACCAACGGTGAGGTCTTCTCGTGGCGGGACCTGTGGCCGGCGATGGCCGAGGTGCTCGGTGTCGAGGTGGGTCCGGACGAGCCGCTCAGCCTCGCCGAGTTCCTCCCGGCTCGGGCCGAGGTGTGGGACCGGATCGTGCAGCGGCACGAGCTGCGCCCGATCTCGATGCCGGAACTGCTCGGCGAATCGCACCACTACGCCGACTTCTGCTTCGCCTACGGCGCCACCGAGCTACCGCCGCCGGCCTTCGTCAGCACGGTGAAGATCAAGCAGGCCGGGTTCTGCGAGACGTACGACACCGAGGAGTCGTTCTGCTACTGGCTGCGGGTGCTGCAGGAGCGCAAGGTGCTGCCGCCGGCGCAGTGACCGGAACTCCTCGACGCGCGCCGATCGACCGACGGGCCCCCGGGGTAACCCTGCGGAGCGCGGACCCGCATCCATCGACCCCGGGAGTTCCCATGCGCCGTCCACTCGTCCCTGCCACCGTCGCGCTGTCGCTCGGCGTGTCGCTGCTCGGCGTGCCCGCGGCCGCCGCCGACGACCGGCACGGCGACCGGCCCGACGTCTACCTGCTGGACGGCGACGAGGGCGTGTCGAAGTTCGAGGGCATCGGCGTGGACCCGGCCGAGCGGACCTTCTACGTCAGCGAGACCACCGGCGGCGAGATCCACCGCGGCGACGTCCGCACCGGGGAGACCGAGGTGTGGCTGGACGAGGGCGCGGACGGGCGCACCACCGCCCGCGGCATCACCACCGACCACCGCGGCCGGGTCTACATCGCCGGCGGGCCCAACGGGATCGACACCGACCGACCCGACCTGTGGATCTACGCCGCCGACGGCGACCTCCTCGCGGCCCTCGACGTCGGCGTGGAGAACGCCTTCCTCAACGACGTGACCATCGGCCCCGACGGCGCGGCGTACTTCACCAACTCCAACGCCCCGCAGATCTTCCGGGTCGGCCGCGAGCACGGCGAGTGGCAGGTGAGCCTGTGGGCGGACGCCACCGCCACCATCGCCACGCAGGAGGGGTTCAACCTCGGCGGCATCGTGGTGTCGCCCGACGAGTGTGCCCTCGTCGTCGCCCAGGGGAACACCGGAATCCTGTGGCGCTTCGACCTGCGCACGCGGGAGGCCACCCGGATCGACACCGGTGACGTCGACCTGACCGACGCCGACGGCCTCGTGCTGCGGGGATCGACGCTGATCGTGATCCGCAACCAGGCCCGTGTGATCACCACGCTGCACCTCGACCGGGACGCCGACGCCGCCCGGCTCCTGCGCGAGACCCCTACCGACCCGGACCGCGTCTTCACCACCGGCAAGGAGGCCCGCGGGCGCCTGCTGCTGGTCGACAGCCGGTTCGACGAGCAGGCACCCACCGCCCCGTTCGAGGTGGTCGCCCAGCGGCTGCCCTGGTGAGCCGGGCGGGTCGCGGCACGGCCGGGCCGGGTGACAGCACCCGGCCGGGCCGGCGCCGCGTCCGTGCTCAGTGACGGAAGCGGTCGGGGAACTGGCTCATGATCCCCGAGCTGAGCAGGTCGGCCATCTCGAGGATGTGGTGGTGGATCTCCTCGTAGCCGGCGACGCTGCCCGCGTAGTCGCCCGTCAGCTCCGCCGACGCCTCGACCAGCGTCTGGTCGAGGTGGGTCTTCATGGCGTCGCGCAGCAGGTCGGCGGCCCAGAAGCGGGGGTTGGCGGCGGCCAGGAACTCCGCGATCTGATCGGCGTTGGCGTACCAGCGGGCGTTGGCGTCGTCGAACGCCGCGGTGTCGCCCGCCTTCGCGGCCGTCAGGAGTTCCACGGCGATGGTGATGTGGTCGTGCAGCAGCGCGGTCAGCTGGTCGGCGGCGGCCGGGCCGTAGAACGGCTCGACGGCGTCACCGATGTCCACCTGGTTCTGCAGCAGCCGGGCAGCCGTGGCGTCGAAGCCGGCCGACCCGTCGGCGAAGGTGACGATCGCCAGCCGTGTCCAGGTGATGTGGTCCTCCCAGAGCGTGCGCATCTGGTCGTGGAAGGCGACCTGCGCCGCCGTCGGCAGCCCGGAGGCGTGGTCGTGGCCGTGACCGGGCCCCGGCGCGGCGTCCGCCTGCCGGCCGGCGGTGAGCGCGACCAGCAGTCCGCACAGCAGCGCCGCGATGAGCAGGGTGATCGCCACGGGGCGGCGGCGGGACACCGGGAGGGTCGTCATGACACGTCCTTTCGGTCGAGGCCGGAACCGGGTGCCGGGCGTCGGCGGTGCTCGTCCTCGGACGGGTGGCCGTGCAGGCCCAGGATCCGTTCCGGCCTCGGCAGCGAGGCCGCGCCGCTGTCCAGCCAGGCAGCGGCGGAGGCGTGGGCCCGCCGGGCCAGCACGGCCGCGTGGCGGAAGTCGACCGCCGAGATGCGCAGCGGGCACAGCGGCGGGAGGACGACGAGGTCGACCCGGTCGGCGTACAGCGCGACGTCGGCGATGAGCCGCTGCTGCACGAGCAGGGTCAGGGCCTGGACGGCGACCGCGAGCGGCCGGGTGGGCGGTGACGGGAGCGCGCAGGCGTAGCCGGTCGGCAGCACGTAGACCCGGTCGGCGCCGAGGGCGACCGCCTGCGAGATGGCCGCGTTGTCGGCCAGTCCGCCGTCGATGAGGGTCCGCCCGTCCCGCTGCACCGGCGGCAGGACGGCAGGGACGGCGCTGCTGGCCAGGACGGCGCTGAGCACGTCCCCGTCGGAGAGCAGCACCTCCTCGCCGGACAGCAGGTCGGTGGCCACGAGGTGCACCGGGATGGGGGCGTCCTGCAGGCTCGCCAGCGCCACGTGCCGCCGCACCAGGCGTTCCAGGCCGTCGTGCGCGCACAGCGAGTCGCGGGCGCCGGCCAGCGCGAGCAGCATCTGCGGCGCCCGCACCGGGAAGACGTCGTCCCGCCGCAGCCCGACCCAGGTGGCGGCGAGCCGGTCGAGCGCGGCAGGCCCGGTTCCGTGCGCCGCGACGAAGACGGCGTTGAGCGCCCCGGCGGACGTGCCCACGAGCAGGTCCGGGGTGATCCTCCGCTCGGCCAGCGCCCGCAGCATGCCGACCTGGACCGCGCCGAGGCTGCCGCCGCCGGACAGGACGAACGCCGTCGTCATCGCCGGTGACCTGCTCGCGCTCCCACGTCTGATTGGTGTCGGCGCGGGCGGACTTCTTACCCCGCGCGCGTGGAACCCCCCGGAGGCGGGCAGATCCGCCCTGTCGTCGTGGAGGGCGCCATGGTCTCCGAATCAGCCGTGTCCGCCGTCCTCGCCGGTCTGCGCACCACGAGGCCGTGGCAGGAAGAGCTGTACCGCGACGTCCACGAGCACCCCGAGCTCTCGCACCAGGAGACACGGACGGCAGGCCTGGTGGCCGGTCGGCTCCGGAGTGCGGGGTTCGAGGTGCACGAGCGGGTGGGCGGGACCGGCGTCGTCGGCGTCCTGCGCAACGGGGACGGCGCGACGGTGCTGCTGCGGGCGGACATGGACGCGCTGCCGGTGCGCGAGCAGACCGGTCTGGCCTACGCCAGCGAGGTCACCGCCACCGACGCCGACGGCAACGAGCTGCCCGTGATGCACGCCTGCGCCCACGACATGCACGTGGCGTGCCTGGCCGGGGCCGCGCAGCTGTTCGCCGACGCCCGGGAGCACTGGAGCGGAACGCTGATCGCGTTGTTCCAGCCGGCCGAGGAGGTCGGTGACGGCGCGCGGCGGATGGTCGGGTCCGGGCTCGCCGAGCTGATCCCGGCTCCGCAGGTGGCCCTGGGACAGCACGTGCTGCCGCTGCCGGCCGGGCGGGTGGGCACGCTCGCCGGCCCGGCGCTGAGCACCGCGGACAGCATGCGCATCGTCGTGCACGGGCGTGGGGCGCACGGCTCGATGCCCCAGGCCGCGATCGACCCCGTGGTCCTGGCCGCGATGATCGTCGTCCGGCTGCAGACCGTCGTCTCCCGCGAGGTCGCCCCCGGGGAGACGGCCGTGCTGACGGTCGGCAGCCTCCAGGCCGGGACGAAGAGCAACGTCATCCCCGACTCCGCCACGCTGCAGCTCAACATCCGCACGTTCAGCGACTCGACCCGCACGACGATCCTGATGGCCGTCCGGCGGATCGTGACCGCGGAGTGCCAGGCCTCCGGCTGCCCGAAGGAGCCGGAGTTCGAGCTGTTCGACCACTTCCCGCTGACCGACAACGACCCGCCGACCACCGAGCGGGTGGCCGAGGCGTTCGCGGACTTCTTCGGCGAGCGGGCCGCCCCGGCCGGCCCGCAGTCGGCCAGCGAGGACTTCAGCGACATCCCGGACGCGCTGGGCGTGCCCTACACCTACTGGTTCGTCGGCGGGATCGACGCCGCGGTCTACGACGCCGCCGAGCAGGCGGGCCGGATCGCCCAGGACATCCCGGTCAACCACTCCGCCCGCTTCGCCCCGGTCCTCCAGCCGACGCTGGACACCGGCACCCAGGCGCTCGTCGTCGGCGCGCTGGCCTGGCTGGCCCCCTAGGGATCGCCGCCGGGCCCAGTTCCGGGCGGTCTCCGGGGCGTCGGCGCGTTGAGGTCGAAACGGACGCCGACCATCCGGATGCCGAAGCAGAGCGCGGCCGCGGCCAGCGCGGAGGCCAGGCCGTAGCCGTCGAGCACCGTGACCACCACCGTGGCCGTGGCGCCGACCAGGGCCGGGATGGCGTAGAGGCCGCTGCGCAGCACCGAGGGGATCTCCCGGACCAGGACGTCGCGGAGGGTTCCACCGCCCACGCCGGTGACCGCGCCCAGGATGACCGCCTGCGCGGGGCCCAGCCCCAGGTCGAGCGCCTTGCTGGCGCCGGTGACCGCGAACAGGCTCAGGCCCGCGGCGTCCAGCACGGTGATCGGGGTGTTCAGCCGCTCCAGGTGGCGGCCGAAGAGGAAGGCGACGAGACCGCCGCCGGCCGCGACGGCGAGGTAGCGCCAGTCGCTGAAGGTGGCCGGCGGGAGGCTGTCGAGCAGGACGTCGCGGATGATCCCGCCACCGAGCGCGGTGATCATGCCGAGGGTGACGACGCCGACGATGTCCAGCCGGGTCACCCGCAGTGCGGTCAGCGCGCCGTTGAGGGCGAACGCGAACGTGCCGGCGAGGTCCAGCGCGAGGAGCAGCAGCGCCTCCGAACCCATCCCGCGGTTCTACCAGGGCTCGGCGGCCGGACCGCCCTCCTCCGAGCGTCCTCCGACGCTGTCGCGCGCCGGCCGGGAGGCCGACGTCCGGCGTTGTGCGGCATCTGCGCTCCTTCCCGTGGAATTGCCGGGGATCGGCAAGGCCAGCCTGCCCCATCCGACCGGGCAGGCACGTGGCCGGAGGCGCTGTCGTCGGCATGGTGAGTCGGCAAGGAGTGGCCGTGCTGAACGATTCGGAGCCGCAGGTCCCGCTACTGGCCGCTGCTGAGCAGCCGCCCCCCGGGGCGGCGCGCCGACGGGCGACGTGGGCCGGTTCGTGGCCGCCCGGTCGTCCGCGGGGTCCGCGGCTGCGGGCGGTCGCGCTCGGCCGGGTCGACGGCCACGACATCGGTCAGACCGCTGAGGCGCAGCGGGCGGAGCACGGCGCGCCGGCCGCCGGTGCGGATCACCAGCCGGGCGCCGCGCATCCGGCAGCGGCGGTCCGCCTGCGCCAGCACCGTGACCCCGGCCGCGCCGAGGAACGTCACCTGCCCCAGGTGGACGACCAGTTCACGGACGCCGGGCTGGCGCGCCTGGGACTGCAGGCAGACGTCCAGCGCGGGGGCGGTGTAGGCGTCGACCTCGCCGACGACCTCGACGACCACCCGACCCGGCCGCGGGTCGGGAAGGGTGGTCACCGACAGCAGCGGACCGGGGCCGGGAGCGGAGCGGCGGGCGGTGGGGTGCAGCACGGGGGTTGCTCCTTGCGGAAGAGGAATGCCGGGCCGGTCAGCGCAGCGGATCGAACGGGGCCAGCTCGGGCGGGGTCTCACCCTTGAGCACCGCCTGCGCCATCAACTGGCCGGTGATCGGGCCGAGCGAGATGCCCCACATGCCGTGGCCGCCGGCGACGAACACCCGCGGCGAGGCGGTGGGCCCGAGCAGCGGCAGCCCGTCGGGAGTGCAGGGGCGGGAGCCGACCCACTCGTTGCGCCGGTCGTCCAGGTCCACGCCCCGCAGGAAGGGGCGGACGGCGTCGACGATCGCGGCGATGCGGCGCGGGTCGAGCGGATCGCCGGGACGGCGGAACTCCATCATCCCGGCCACCCGCAGCCGCTCACCCAGCGGCGTGCACGCAACCCGCTGGGTCGGGAAGTACAGCGGGCCGTGCGGCATCCGCTCGACGGGCACGCTGAAGCTGTAGCCGCGCCCGGCCTGCACCGGCCACCGCACCCCGAACGGGGCGGCCAGTCGCGCCAGCTCCGCGCCGGTGGCGAGGACGACGGCGTCGTGCCGCAGCCGGTCCCCGGCGTCCGTGACGACGGTGACGCCGCCGGGGCGGTGCTGCAGATGCGCCACGTCGGTGCCCTGGACGACCTCGCCGCCGCGGGCCTGCACCGCGAAGGCGAGGCTGGTGAGGAACTCCGGTGGGTGGAGGTACCGCTGTCCGTGGATCTGCACGGCCGCGCCCACGCTCTCGGTCAGCGTCGGCTCCACCGTGCGCACCCGCCAGCCGGTCACCGGGTGGAAGCCGGCGTGCTGCCCGGCGGCGCGGATCTGCTCGAGTTCGACGCACAGCCGCTCGGCCTCGCGTTCGGTGCGGAAGCAGGCCAGGAACGACTCGGCGCGGTGGGTGGGCGCCAGCACCCCGCCGGCGGCGAGCACGTCGAACGCCTCCAGGGCGCGCTCGTTGAGCGGCACGTAGGCGGCCATGCCCCGCCGCCACGCCCGCGCGGTGCTGTGCGCGACGAAGCCGGTGAGAAAGCGCACCAGCGTGGTGTCGGCGCGCAGCGGCAGGTACACCGGGGAGCGCGGGCTGAGCACCGCACGCAGGCCGTAGCGCAGCACCGCCGGCTCGGGCAGGGGGGCGGTCAGGGCCGGGGTCAGCCAGCCGGCGTTGCCCCAGGAGGCGCCGGCGGCCACGTGGTCACGTTCGTAGACGGTGACCTGCACGCCGGCCTCCTGCAGGAACCAGGCGCAGGACAGGCCGACCATGCCGGCGCCGATCACCGCCACGCGTTTCGGTGGGCCGGCCACGAACGCCGGCCCCTGGGGGATGTGGGACATGTCCGCGCCGGCCGATCAGCGCACCGAGGCCTGGCAGGCCACGCAGCCGGCCGCGAAGGGCCGGAACTCCAGCCGCTCGAGGGGGATGTCGACCCGGCAGTGCGCGCACACGCCGTAGGTGCCGTCGGCGATCCGGTCGAGCGCCGCATCGATTTCGTCGATGGTGTGCAGCAGGCTCGCGGCGCGGCTCATCGCGACCGGATCCGGCATCGCGGTGGCCGCCTCCGCCAGCGCCAGCTCGCGCTGCCGGACGCAGTCGGCGCGCTGCTCCTCGAGCAGGACCCGGAAGGAGTCCCACCGCGTCGCGGTCGGCGTCGGCGTGATCATGGGAACGGACATGTGTGCTCTCCTCCAGAAACGAAAAGCGCGCCCACCGGTCGGTGGAAGCGCGCGTCGGGACGTGGTGTGCGACCTCGGTGAGGTCGGTCCGCTCCCGGCGGCGCCCGGTCCTGACTGCGTCGGAGCACATCCAGAAGGACCGTCGAGCGCACCGGTGCCGACGTCCCTGTGTCCACCCCGGTCACCTCCTCGCCGCCTGACCGCCGTCGCGGAACCCGACCCTCCACCGCCGCAGCGGTCGCCACATAGGTCGGCCGCCGGTCAACTGGCACCCCTGGTCCTTGCCGACGGCCGGCAGGCCCCCCGCCACCCACGTCCGCTCACCGGATCGCGGCGCCGGCGTCGACCGACAGCTGCGTGCCGGAGATGTACCGGGCCTCGTCGGAGGTCAGGAACAGGACGGCGTGGGACACGTGCAGCGGGTCGATGAACCCGATCCCGAAGGGATTGAGCCCGCCGAAGGCCGGCTCGGCGTCCTCGAGCGTCGGGTGCTCCAGGTCCGGCCGGAACAGCCGGTAGGTCGTCTCGTTCTTCACCATGGGCGTGTCGACGGCGTTCGGGTGGACGGTGTTCACCCGGATGCCGTGCTGCCCCAGCTCGTTGGCCAGGACCTTCATCAGCCCGACGACGCCGTGCTTGGTGGTCGTGTAGGCCGCGACGTTGGCCAGCCCCTTGAAGCCCGCCAGCGAGCTGATGAGGGTGACGGAGCTGCCGCCGCCGGCCGCCAGCAGGTGCGGCGTCGCCGCCTTGACGGTGTGCCAGACCCCGGTCAGGTTGACGTCCATCAGGTCCTGCCACGCCTGCTCGGGCACCTTGTGGGTCTCGGTGCCGAACGTGAAGATCCCGGCGTTGGCGATCACCGCGTCCAGCCGGCCCAGCTGCGCGACGCCGTCGTCGATCGCGGCCGTGAGGCCCTCGATGTCGCGGACGTCGGCCTGCTTGGCGACGATCCGCCGGTCCAGCTTCTCCACCTGCCGCACGGTCTCGGCCAGGTCCTCCGGCGTCGCTGCCGGGTAGAACTCCGGGGTGACGCTGCCGATGGGGGCGGCGATGTCCACCGCGATGATGTCCGCGCCCTCCTCGGCGAGCCGGACCGCGTGCGACCGCCCCTGGCCGCGGGCGGCCCCGGTGATGAGCACGACCTTGCCTTCTGCTCGCCCTGCCATGGCGCTTCCTCTCCTCCTGGTGTCCGGACGACACCGCTCTGCGGGAACCGCGGCTCCCGCGACCTGGCCTCACTGTGCTCGCCCGCAGGTCGCCGGATCAGGGCAGCGACCGGCCGATTCCGGCACCGCCACCTTGCCGGTCGTCGGCAAGGTGGCGACGGACGCCGCTCCGCATGGCCCCCGCGACTGCTCGGACTGCGATCGGCCGGCTTCGTTGCCGGTAGCCGGTAAGGACGACCCGGGCGAGGTGACCGGCGGCGGCCCTGGCCGGGGTGCCGTCGGCTCCCGCATGGTGGGGGCAGGAGGAGGTGGACCGTGCTCAGTGATCAGGAACAGCGGGCCTGGAAGGAGATCGAGCGGTCGTACGCGGCCGAGGCGGGGGAGCGCGACGGGACCGGCGGTCAGCCGTGGACCCGGAGGTCCCGCGGAGGCGACGGGGTGCGCGCCCTCGCGATCGGCGGTGTCTGCATCGCGATCATGTTCGTCCTCGTCGGGGCGCCGGTCGCGGGGCTGGGGATCGGCGCCGCCGCGGCGCTGGGATGGCTGCTGTGGCGCTACTGGCCGGAGCTGGGCAGGGCGTGCACGACGACCTGCCTGCCGATGGTCGGCGGGCTCCCGGAAACCGGCGGGACGGGGCAGGAGCCGGGGGACGACGCGTCGCCCGGCCGCCCGCGGCGCAGGCCGGAGGCGGACTGAGCCTGCGGAGCAGCGTCGGTCGACGGGACCGTGCGGCTGCGGGAGGTCGTGGGTGTCGACGGCTCGGCCGGTGCCCGGTGGTGACGGTCCGCCCGTCCCGGCTGGTCGAGGACGAGCGGTGCCGACGACGAGGACGGCCCCCGCGAAGATGGGGACATGGCGGGACCACTGCTCGAGACGAAGCTCCACGTCCCCCGGCGGCGCCGCGGCCTGGTGGCGCGGGCGCGACTGATCGAGCGCCTGCGCCGGGCGGACGACGCGCCCCTCACGCTTGTCTCCGCGCCGGCCGGTTTCGGTAAGACCACCGTGCTGACCGAGTGGCTGGGCTCCGCGGACGGGCGGTCGGTGGCGTGGCTCTCGCTCGACCCGCGGGACAACGACCCGGCGCTGTTCTGGGCCTACCTGATCGCCGCGCTCCGGACGGCGGCGCCCGATGTCGGGGTGGGCGCGCTGGGGCTCCTGTCGTCGCCGCAGTCGTCGGCGGAGGCGGTCCTGGGCGCGCTGGTCAACGACCTCGCCACCCTCCCGGACGACGTCGTCCTCGTGCTCGACGACTACCACGTCATCGAGTCGCCCCAGATCCACGACGGGACGGCGTTCCTGGTGGAGCACCTGCCGGCGCAGGTCCACCTCGTGCTCGCCGGCCGCGCCGACCCGCCGCTGCCGCTGGCCCGGTGGCGCGGGCGCGGTGAGCTGGTCGAGTTGCGGGCCGCCGATCTGCGGTTCACGCCCGAGGAGGCCGCGGAGTACCTGACCGGCGTCATGGGGCTGGCCCTGACCGCCGGTGACGTCGCCGCGCTGGACGGGCGCACCGAGGGATGGATCGCCGCGCTGCAGCTCGCGGCGCTGTCGATGCAGGGCCGCGACGACGTCAGCGGCTTCGTCGCGGGCTTCGCCGGGGACGACCGCTACATCGTCGACTACCTGGTCGACGAGGTCCTGGCGCGCCAGCCGGAGCGGATCCGCGGCTTCCTGCTGCAGACCTCGATCCTCGGCCGGCTGACCGGCCCGCTGTGCGACGCGGTCACCGGCCGGGACGACGGCAAGGCGATGCTGGCCGCCCTGGAGCGGGGCAACCTGTTCCTGGTGCCGCTCGACGACCGCCGCCGGTGGTACCGCTACCACCACCTGTTCGCCGACGTCCTGCAGGCGCACCTGCTCGACGAGCAACCCGACGCCGTGGCCGAGCTGCACCGGCGGGCGGGCGACTGGCACGAGCGCAACGGCGACCGGGCCGAGGCCATCGGTCACGCGCTGGCCGGCGGGGACGTCGCACGGGCGGCGGACCTCGTCGAGCTGACGCTGCCGGCACTGCAGCAGGGCCGGCAGGAGGCCACCATGCGCCGCTGGCTGGAGGCCCTGCCGGACGAGGTGCTCCGGTCCCGGCCGGTGCTCAGCGTCGGATACGCCGGCGCGCTGATGATCCACGGCGAGATCGAGGGGGTCGAGGCGCGGCTGCGGGACGCCGAGCGGTGGCTGGCCGGCGGCCAAGACCCTCCCGCGCCGTCGGCGGAGATGGTCGTCGTGGACCACGAGGCGTTCCGTCGCATCCCCACCGCGATCTCGATGTACCGCGCCGGTCAGGCCCTCCTGTCCGGCGACGCGGCCGGCACGATCACCCATGCCGGGCAGGCGCTCGACCGCGCCGGCGCGGACGACCACCTCGGCCGCGGAGCCGCCGCCGGCCTCCTCGGGCTCGCGTACTGGGGGAGCGGGGACCTGGATGGCGGCTACCGCTGGTACGCCGACGCCGCGGTGCACCTGGAGCGGGCCGGGCACCTGTCGGACGTGGCCGGCTGCTCGATCGCGCTGGCCGACATCCGCCTCGCGCAGGGCCGGCTCGGCGCCGCGATGGCCACCTACGAGCGGGCGCTGCGCCTGGTGACCCCGGAGACCGGGCAGGTGCTGCGCGGAGCGGCGGACATGCACGTCGGCATCGCCGGGGTGCTGACCGAACGCGGCGAGCTCGACGCCGCCCGGGGCCACCTCGCCGCCGCCGAGGACCTGGGCGAGCACGTGGGCATGCCGCAGAATCCGTACCGCCGGCGGGTCGCCATGGCCCGCGTCCACGAGGCCGGGGGCGACCCCGACGGCGCGCTCGCCCTCCTCGACGACGCCGAGCGCCGCTACGTCGGCGACTTCTTCCCCGAGGTGCGCCCGATCCCCGCGCTGCGGGCACGGCTGTACGCCCGACAGGGCCGGTGGGCCGACGCGCTGGCCTGGGCGGGGGAGCGGGGATTGTCCGTCGACGACGACCCGGACTACCTGCGCGAGTTCGAGCACGTCGCCCTGGCCCGCGCGCTGGTCGCCCGGTTCGCGGCCGACGGCGACGAGCGCTCGATCGCCGGGGCGGCGCGGCTGCTGGCCCGGCTGCTGCAGGCGGCGGAAGAGGGCGGGCGGACCGGCAGCGTCCTCGAGGTGCTGGTGGTGCAGGCCCTCGCCGAGCAGGCCCGCGGCGACATGGTCGCAGCGCTGGCGGCGCTGCGGCGGGCGCTGACGCTGGCCGAACCGCAGGGCTACGCCCGGATCCTCCTCGACGAAGGGCGGCCCATGACCGGTCTGTTGACCGCGGCCGCCTCGGGGGGCACCGCCGCCGGCTACGCCCGCCGGCTCCTGCCCTCCCCGGAGGCCGCGCCGGCGTCACCGCGTCTGGTCGATCCGCTGAGCGCGCGCGAGCTGGAGGTGCTGCGGCTGCTCGGCACCGATCTCGACGGCCCGGACATCGCCCGGCAGCTGTTCGTGTCGGTGAACACCGTCCGCACCCACACCAAGAACATCTACGCCAAGCTGGGCGTGACCAGCCGCCGCGCGGCCGTCCGCCGGGGCGAGGAACTCGACCTGCTGGCTTCCGACCGGTAGGCACCGGCCGTCGCTCACCACCCGGATCACCACACATGGTGATCCGTTCTCACCCCCCTCTTCCTACGTTCCCTCCATGACGGAGAGCACGAGCGGCCGACGTGCCGACTCGAGCCGCTACGAGATCCGCCTCGGGGGCCGCCTCGACCCCCGCTGGGCGGCCTGGTTCGACGGGATGACCGTCAGCCCCGCCGGCGACGGCACCACCGTCCTGTCAGGCCCGGTGGCCGACCAGGCAGCCCTGCACGGCGTGCTGACCCGGATCCGCGACCTGGGCCTTCCTCTGGTCTCGGTCACCCGGCTCGACGCCGACCACCCCGCTCCGGCCCCTGGCCGACCCCACTGAAGCCACTCAGGAGACCGCCATGACGACCACCACCCCGCCCGCACCGTCGACGACGGTGCCGGCCGACCCGATGCGCCGGACCTCCCTGGCCGCCGGCGTCCTGTACCTGATCACGTTCGTGTCGGTGCCCACGCTGATCGTGTTCCAGCCCGCGCGGGACGGCGCCGACTTCGTCCTGGGCGCCGGCAGCGACACCGGCGTGCTGTGGGGTTCGTTCTCCGAGGTCGTCGTCGCTTTGGCCGGCATCGGCACGGCCGTCGTGCTGTTCCCGGTGACACGGCGCGTCAGCGAGACGGCCGCCCTCGGATTCGTCGCCTCCCGCGTGGTGGAGGGCAGCCTCATCATCGTCGGGGTCGTCAGCATGCTGTCGATCGTCACCCTGCGGAACGACGTCGCCGGAACCGCCGGCGCGGACCCGGCGTCGCTGGTCACCACGGGCTCCACCCTGCTCGCGGTCTACGACTGGACGTTCCTGCTCTCGCAGAGCCTGATGCCGGTCTTCAACGCGCTGTGCCTCGGCTACGTGCTGTACCGCTCGGGGCTCGTGCCCCGCATCCTCCCCACGCTGGGGCTCATCGGCGCCCCGCTGCTCCTCGCCGCCGACATCGCGATCTTCTTCGGCGTCTTCGACAGGATGGGCCCGATTGCGCTGGCCGCGCTCCCGATCGCCGTGTGGGAGTTCTCGCTCGGCGTCTACCTGACCGTCAAGGGCTTCCGGCCGTCCGCCGTCGCCGCCCTCCCCTCCGCTCGGGCCCCCCGGTGAGGGCCGCGGTCTACCGCCGCTTCGGCGGACCGGAGCAGGTGCACGTCGAGCAGGTCCCCACGCCGTCGGTGGGCCGGGACGACGTCCTCGTCCGGGTGCACGCGAGCACCGTCAGCGCCGCCGACCACCGCGCCCGCAGCCGCGAGGTGCCCCGCGGGCTCTGGCTGCTCGCCGCGTTCGGCATCGGCGCCTTCCGGCCGAAGCGTCGCGTGCTGGGCATGGACGTCGCCGGCGTCGTCGAGGCCGTCGGCGCGGGCGTCACGGGGTTCGCGCCGGGCGACGAGGTGATCGCCATGCTGGACGCCCGGTTCGGCGGGCACGCCGAGTACGCCCGAGTCCGGAAGGGCGACGCGATCGCGCGCAAGCCGCGGAACATGGGCTTCGAGGACGCCGTCACCCTGGTCTTCGGCGGGCTCACCGCCCGCGGCTTCCTGAGGCAGGCGCACCTGGCACCCGGGACGGCGGTCCTGGTCAACGGGGCGTCGGGCGCCGTCGGGACCGCGGCGGTGCAGCTGGCCAAGGACGCCGGCGCGCACGTGACCGGCGTCTGCAGCGGCGCCAACCGGGAGCTGGTGACCTCGCTCGGCGCCGACCGGGTGATCGACCACACGACCGAGGACGTCACCGCCGACGCGGCCACCTACGACGTGATCGTCGACTGCGTCGGCAACGCGCCGTTCGAGCGCGTCCGGCACCTGCTGAAGCCGGGCGGCGCGCTGCTGCTCGTGATCGCCGACCTGCCCGGGCTGCTGCGGGCGCCCCTGCGCAGCCGGCGGACCGGGCACCTGGTCACCGGCCGCGTCGGCACGACCACCAGCGACGACCTGCGCTTCCTGGTCGACCTCGCCGAGGCCGGCCGGTACCGGGCGGTCCGCGACCGGACCTACGACCTCGCCGACGTCGCCGAGGCGCACCGCTTCGTCGACACCGGGCGCAAGCGGGGCAACGTCGTCCTCCGGATCCCCGGCGACGGTCCCGCGCCGTCGTCCACCGGGCAGTCGGCGGGGGAGGCGTCGTCGTGACCCGGCGCCCCGTTCGCTTCGCTGTTCTCCGCAGGCCGGGGCGTCGCTAGCGTGGATCGGTGACCTCCGACGACGACCCGGCGGTGCTGCGCCGGGCGCTGGACCAGCTGGCCGTCCTGCTCGACGACGTCCCGCGCGCAGCGCTGGGCGACGGGACACCGTGCGAGCAGTGGACCGTCCGGGACCTGGTCGACCACATCGTCGCCGCGCCGACGAGGTTCACCCGCATGGTGCGGGGCGAGCCGATCGACTGGTCGGCACCGACGCCCTCGGCCGGTGACGACCCCGCCGCCGCGTTCCGCTCGCACGCCGACGAGCTCGTCCGGGCGTGGCGCGATCGCGATGCCGGGAACGCACCCGTCGCCCTCGACTGGCTGTGCGCGGAGTTCGCGGTGCACACGTGGGACCTCGCCGAGGCCACGGGCCGCTCGACGGGCGCGCTCGACGCGGAGGTGGCCGAACGCGGCCTGGCGTTCATGCAGGCCAACCTCACGGAGGACAACCGGAGCGTTGCGTTCGGTCCCGAGCAGCCGGCGCCCGACGGTGCGGACGCCTACCAGCGGGCGGCCGCGTTCGCCGGCCGGTCGGTCTGACGACGTCAGCGAGTGACGGGCAGGACGACGACGCCGTCGTCGTCGGACCACACCTGATCGCCCGGGTTGAAGGTGACCCCGCCGAAGCTCACCGGGACGTCGCGCTCACCGGTGCCGTTCTTGGTGCTCCTGCGGGGGTTCGAGCCCAGGGCCTTGATGCCCACGGCGATGCTCGGCAGGACCGCGGAGTCCCGGACCACGCCGTTGATGACCACTCCCGCCCAGCCGTTGTCGGCCGCGATCGTGGCGATGCTGTCCCCCATGAGGGCTCGGTGCACCGACCCGCCGCCGTCGACGACCAGGACGCGGCCCTCGCCCGGCTGCTCGACCGTCGACTTCAGCAGCGCGTTGTCCTCGAAGCACCGGACCGTCGTCACCGGGCCGGTGAAGCTGCGGTGCCCGCCGAACTGGCGGAACTGCAGGTCGCACGAGCCGAGCTCGTCGCCGTGCTCGTCGTACAGGTCGGCGGTCGTGAAGCTCATGGGGGTTCCTCCTGCCGGCGTGGATGCGGGACGGGGGAGGGTCAGGTCGTGGTCGGGGGGCGAGCGTCCCCGGCCAGGCCGCGGGAGAGGGTGGCGACGACGCCCAGCGCGGCGGCGGTGGCCCAGAGGACGCCGGCCGCGCCGACGCCGGCGGCGACCGCGCCGACCGCGGACGGGATGACCACCTGGCCCAGGCGGTTGCCGGTCAGGCGCAGCGACATCGCCCGGCCGCGCAGCCCGGGCGGTGCCGACGTCGCCAGCCACGCCATCGTCAGCGGCTGACCGACCCCGAGGCCCAGGCCCAGCAGGACCACGAGGCAGCCCATGGCGGCCGGCGGCAGCGGCAGGCCGAGGGCGGCCATCGACAGCGCCGACAGGACCGCGGTGCCGATCAGCAGGCGGCGCCTGCCGAGCAGGGTCACCAGCCGGCCCAGGAAGAGGCGCGAGGTCATCGAGGCGACGGCACGCAGGGTCAGGAGCAGCCCGATGAAGCCGGCGGCCAGCTCGCGGTCGGCGCCGAGCGCGGGCAGGTAGACCAGCGTGATGTCGACCGCGGCGAGCACGATGCAGCTGACCATCAGCGCTCGGAGCAGGCCGGGCAGGCGGACCAGCGTCCGCATCCCACCGGCCTCCTGCTCCCGCGACGAGGCCAGCCGGGGCGGCATTCGGAGGAACACGGCGCTGAGCGTGAGGACGATCCCGATCCCGACCGAGACCAGGAACAGGGCGGCGGTGTCGGGCACCGCCTGCCGTCCCCCGGCGACGATGATCAGGCCCGGGCCGACGGCCTGGCCCAGCGACGCGGCGAAGGTGTAGTAGCCGAAGGCGGCGTCGAAGGTGCCGGCGGGCGCGGCATTCGCGACCGCGGCCTGCTGCCCGACGACGCAGAGCAGATGCCCGGTGCCGAGCACGACGATCCCGGCGATCAGCCCGGCCGGGGTCGAGCCGGCGGACAGCAGGACGGCGGCCGAGGCGGTCAGCAGCAACGCGCCGACCAGCATCACTCGGCGCTCCCCGAACCGGTCGGTGGCCTGACCGGAGGGCACCGCGAGCAGCAAAGGGACGACCGCGAAGGAGGCGGCGAGGGCGCCCAGCCATCCGCCGGGGACGTCGAGCTCGATGGCCCGGTAGGTCACCGCCGGGCGGACGACGAACGTGATGACCTGCGTGAGCACCGAGTGGACGAGCAGCAGTGCCAGCAGGCGACGCCCCGGCCGGCCGGCCCGGACGACGTCCTCACCGGTCAAGACTCGTCCGACGAGGCAGCCGGCTTCGCCAGACGCCAGGCCGACTTCGCCCCCAGGCTGGTCCGGATGTGGGCGCGCATCACGTCGGCGGCGGTCTCGCCGTCACCTTCCGCGATGGCCTGGAAGAGCAGGGTGTGCTCGTTGGCCTTCATGGCCCGCTCCTCCGGGCTGCGCTCGATCTGCAGGCCGTGTCGCCGGTAGCGGTCGGCGGTGTCCCAGAGGCCGTCGAGCATCTCGATGAGCAGCGCGTTGTGCGACGCGCGGTAGACCGCGGTGTGGAACCGGCGATGGGCGATCAGCTGGGCCATGGAGGGGTTGCTCGGCAGTGCGTCGAGCCCCTCCAGGCCGGCTCGCATCTCGGCGAGATCCTGCTTCGTGCGGCGTTCGGCGGCCAGCGAGGCGGCCATCGGGTCGAGGGAGCGGCGCACCTCGAGCAGATCGCGGGCCTCCTCGGCGTCGAGCTGGGTGACCCGCGCGTCGCGGTGGGCGTCCAGCTCGACCAGGCCCTGCTGCATCAGCCGGCGCAGCGCCTCGCGCAGCGGCGTCGTGCTGATGCCGATCTCCCTGGCCAGCAGGGCCTGGTTGATGACGGAGCCGGGCTCGAGCCGGCCGGAAAGGATGAGCTCACGCACGCGCGTGTAGGCGAAGTCGCTCTTCGTCGCGTAGAGCTCTGCCGGTTGCGTCATCGGACCCCCTGTCGGTGAACAGGTTATAACCTACCCACCCGGCGAGGGTCGGATCGCCACACCGGACCGAGAAGGACCCTGACGGCTTGGGGGGCAGCACACCATTGGATCTTCCTCATAGGTTATAGAGTGCAGGGTGCGTCGCTCGGCGCCGCACTACGCGGTCTGCAAGAGGTGACCGCCCGGTGCGTGGTACCGGGCAGCCACGTCAACACCGGCTGCCGGCTGCTGGCCGCACGTCACGTCCGAGGGGGAAGAAGTCCGGTGAGCACGCACGGCGCCGTCGTCGAGCGCAACAGCTTCGGCACCGCAGGGGAGCTCGCGGTGGGGGAGCGGCGCTTCGCGATCCACCGGCTCGGCGACATCGCCCCGGCGGGGCTGCCGATCAGCCTCAAGATCGTGCTGGAGAACCTGCTGCGCCACGAGGACGGCGTGCGGGTCACCGCCGAGCAGGTGCAGGCGCTGCTGGCCTGGGGGCTGGACGGAGCCGCGGGTGCGGCCGTCGACCTGAGCCCGTCGCGGATCTTCCTGCACGACACCAACGGCGTCCCGACGCTGGTCGACCTGGCCGCCATGCGCGACGCCGCCTCCGCGCTGCGCGGCCGCGCCGAGCTGATCAACCCGGTCATCCCGTCGGAGCTCGTCGTCGACCACTCCGTGATCGCCGACGTCTTCGGCAGGGCGGACGCCTTCGCCCACAACGTCGAGATCGAGTACGCCCGCAACAGCGAGCGCTACCGGTTCCTGCGCTGGGGGCAGTCGACGCTGCGCAACTTCGCCGTCGTCCCGCCGGGCACCGGGATCATGCACCAGGTCAACGTCGAGTACCTGGCCCGGGTCGTCATGGACGACGACGGCTGGGCGTTCCCCGACGTGTGCCTGGGCACCGACTCGCACACCACGATGGTCAACGGGCTGGGCGTGCTCGGCTGGGGCATCGGCGGCATCGAGGCCGAGGCGGCGATGCTCGGCCAGTCGCTGTCGATGCTGCTGCCCCCGGTCGTCGGGGTCCGCCTGCACGGGGCGCTCCCCGAGGGCGCGACGGCCACCGACCTCGTGCTGACGATCACCGAGATGCTCCGTGCCCACGGCGTGGTCGGCAAATTCGTCGAGTTCTACGGCCCCGGGGTCGCGCAGACCTCGCTCGCCGACCGCGTGACCATCTCGAACATGAGCCCGGAGTTCGGCTCCACCTGCGCGTTCTGGCCGATCGACGAGGAGACCCTGCGGTACCTGCGCTTCACCGGCCGGCCGGCGGAGCGGGTGGACCTGGTGGAGGCCTACGCCAAGGAGCAGGGACTCTGGCACGATCCCGCGGTCGTGCCCCGCTACACCGAGCTCCTGGAGCTGGACCTGGCCGGCGTGGTGCCGTCGCTGGCCGGCCCGAGCCGGCCCCAGCAGCGAGTGCCCCTCGACGCGGCGAAGACCGCGTTCCGGTCGGCGCTCGGCGCGGCGCTGGCGCTGGACGCCGGCGCGGCGGTGCCCGCCTCCTGGGTGGACGAGGCGTCCCAGGAGTCGTTCCCCGCGAGCGACCCGCCGGCCGTCGACAGCGAGACCCCGGCGGCGCCTGCGACCGTCGCCGAGCCGGCCCCGCCGTCGTCCACGGCGAACCGGCCCGTGCCGGCCACCCTCGCCGGCGGTCGCGAGGAGCTGCGCCACGGCAGCGTCGCCATCGCCGCCATCACCTCCTGCACGAACACCTCCAACCCCTCGGTGATGGTCGCCGCCGGCCTGCTGGCGAAGAAGGCCGTCGAACGAGGGCTGCGCAGCAAGCCCTGGGTGAAGACCAGCCTGTCGCCGGGCTCGCGGACCGTCACCGACTACTTCGACGACGCCGGACTCACGCCCTACCTCGAGCAGCTCGGCTTCCACCTGGCCGGCTACGGCTGCATGACCTGCATCGGCGCGTCGGGCCCGCTCATCGAGGAGGTGTCGGCCGCGGTGAACGAGCACGACCTGAACGTGGTCTCCGTGCTGTCGGGCAACCGGAACTTCGACGGGCGGATCAACCCCGACGTGCGGATGAACTACCTGGCCTCACCACCGCTGGTCATCGCCTATGCCCTGACCGGCACCATGGACGTCGACCTGATGACCGAACCGCTCGGCTCCGGCTCGGACGGGCGGCCGGTGTACCTGCGGGACGTCTGGCCCAGCTCGCGGGAGGTCCAGGAGGTCATCGAGGCCACCCTGGACGCGGACATGTTCACCCGCGCCTACGCCGACGTGTTCTCCGGCGACGACCGGTGGCGGGGGCTGGACGCGCCGGTGGGGGAGACCTTCGCCTGGGACGCCGGCTCCACGTACATGCGCCGCCCGCCCTACCTGGACGGCATGTCGCCCGAGCCGACCCAGGTGCGGGACCTCACCGGTGCGCGGGTGCTGGTCAAGCTGGGCGACTCGGTGACCACCGACCACATCTCCCCGGCCGGGGCGATCCCGCCGCACACTCCCGCGGGGCAGTACCTGACCGGCCTCGGGGTGCCCCGGTTCGAGCTGAACACCTACGCCTCCCGTCGGGGCAACCACGAGGTGATGATGCGCGGTTGCTTCGCCAACGTCCGGCTGCGCAACCAGCTGGTGCCGGGCACAGTCGGCGGCTGGACGCAGAACCTGTTCACAGGCGAGGTCACCTCCGTCTACGACGCCGCGCTGGCCTACCGCGAGCCCCACGTCCCGCTGCTGGTGCTGGCCGGCAAGGAGTACGGCAGCGGCTCGTCCCGGGACTGGGCCGCCAAGGGCCCCGCCCTGCTGGGCGTGGGCGCGGTCCTCGCCGAGTCCTTCGAGCGTATCCACCGGTCGAACCTGGTCGGCATGGGGGTGCTGCCGCTGCAGTTCCTCGACGGCGAGAACGCGGACACCCTCGGGCTCACCGGCACCGAGGTCTTCGACGTCCACGGGCTGGCCGAGGCGGTGGCCCGGCGAGGGGGACCGGCCACCGTGACCGTGCTCGCCGACGGGCGTCCCTTCCGCGCCCGGGTCCGCCTGGACACCGCGCGGGAGGCCGACTACTACCGGCACGGCGGGATCATGCGCTTCGTCGTGCGGGACCTGCTCGGAACGCAGCCGGAGAGCCCGGCCCCCTGAGCGGCACGTCAGCGGCCGAACAGGGCGGCGTAGCGGTCCAGGTACAGCGGCCAGCCCGCCTCGTCGTCGACGCCCGCGCGAACGGCCTCCCAGCCCGGGCCGTGCCGGTCGAGGTGGCGGTGCTCGAGCTCCACCCGGGTGCGGTCCGCGGACTCCGCGATGAACCGGACCTCCACCTCGCTGGCGTTCTCCGGGTCGGCCACCAGCTGCCAGTCCGGTCCGATGTCCCAGCTGAACACGACCCGGTCGTGCGGCTCGTAGGCCAGGATCCGCGCCCAGCGGCACTCGCTGCCGTCCTCGGCGATGTCGACGATGTGCCCGCCGACCCGCGGCTCGAACACCGTCCGCGCGATCGGGGAGGACATGATGTTGTGCTCGCGCGGCTTGAAGTCCCCGAAGCCCGCGGTGAACACCTCGAACGCCCGCTGCTGGGACGCGGCGACGACGATCTGCTTGCGCACGGCGGCGGTGGCTGCCTGGGTCATGGCCTCTCCTGTCCTGGTGCTCCGGGAACGTCGTGCTCCCCGCCGGCGCCCGGTGCGTCGTCGGGGTCGGCGGCGTCGGGGGAAGCGACGGCGTCCTGGTAGCCGGCCAGCGCCCTGTTCCAGTAGGTGTCGAGCTGGTCGCGCAAGGCGGCCACCCCAGCGGGGTCGAGCCGGTAGATGCGGCGGGTCCCCGCCGCGCGATCGGTGACGAGGCCCGCGGCCTTCAGGACGGCGAGCGCCTGGGAGACCGCCGGGCGGCTGATGGGCAGCGCGTCGGCCAGCTCGCCGACGGCCCGCGGCCGTTCGGCCAGGCAGGCGACGATCGCCCGCCGGGTCGGGTCGCCGAGCGCGCTCCACGCCTCGTCCGCTCCGTAAGCGCCCACGAACGGTAAGCGTGGACGAACGAAGCCGCGCGGTCAAGAGCGGCCTGGCGGAACCGGGATGACCGCGCGCGGGCGTGCTGCGAGACTCCCGCCGTGCGCGTCCTGCCGAGTCCGGTGACCGAGGGACTGCCCAGCAGGAAGGTGCGCATGGTCGTGCTGGTCGAAGGCGTCAGCGACCAGGCGGCGGTGGCGGCTCTCGCTGCGCGGCAGCGCCGAGACCTGACCGCGGAGGGCGTGGCCGTGGTGGCGATGGGCGGTGCGATGGGCGCCGCCCGGTACCTGCGGGTGCTCCGATCCCAGGGGCCGGCCGTTCCCGTGCGAGGGCTCTGCGACGAGGCCGAGGAGGGGTACTTCCGTCGCGGTCTGCAGCAGGCGGGCTTCGGCGAAGGCCTGACCCGCTCCGCCATGGAGTCGCTCGGGTTCTTCGTCTGCGTCACGGACCTCGAGGACGAGCTCATCCGCGCACTCGGCGTCGAGGCCGCCCTGGGCGTGCTCGCGACCGAGGGAGACCTGGAGCGGTTCCGCCGCTTCCAGATCCAGCCGGCGCAGCGGGCACGGGGCATCGAGCGGCAGTTGCACCGCTTCCTGGGCACCACGAGCGGTCGCAAGGCCACGTACGCCCGGGCCCTCACCCTCGCCGTCGAGCCCGACCGCGTGCCCCGCCCGCTCGAGCGGCTCCTGGCGGCAACGTCGTCGTAGGGGTGTCCCCGGGCCGACGACACCCGTCCGGCCCGGCTCCTCGATGCTGGCAAGGTGAGGCACGCCCCAGCACCGCCACCGGAGTCGAGGAGCGCGGCATGGACGAACTGAAGGACAAGGTCGTCGTCGTCACCGGCGGCAGCCGGGGCATGGGCCGGGAGATGGTGCTGGCCTTCGCCGAGCAGGGGGCCCGGGTCGTGATCGCCAGCCGGAAACTGGCGAACTGCCAGGCGGTGGCCGAGGAGGCCCGGCAGGCGTACGGCGCCACGGCGCTGCCCGTGGCGGTCAACGTCAGCTCCTGGGAGCAGTGCGACGAGCTCATCGAGACCGTCTACGGCGAGTTCGGCCGCGTCGACGTCCTGATCAACAACGCCGGGCTGTCCCCGCACTACCCGAGCCTCGCCGAGGTCGGCCAGGAGCTGTTCGACAAGGTCATCGGGGTCAACCTGCGCGGGCCGTTCCGGCTCACCGCCGTCATCGGGGCCCGGATGGCCGAGGGGGACGGCGGCTCGATCATCAACATCGGCTCCATCGAGGCGATCCGGCCGCGCGGCCTCGCGCTCCCGTACGCCGCCGCCAAGGCGGGCCTGCACGTGCTCACCGAGGGCTTCGCGCAGGCCTACGGCCCCAAGGTCCGGGTGAACACCATCCAGGCCGGCCCCTTCCTCACCGACATCGCCACCCACTGGCCGGAGGGCATGCGCGAGGAGATGGAGCAGACGGTCGCGCTGGGCCGCTGCGGCGAGGCCGGCGAGATCGTCGGCGCGGCGCTGTTCTTCGCGACCTCGGCCTCCTCCTACGCCACCGGCGCCCTGCTCCGCCTCGACGGCGGCTGGCGCTGACCACGACCCCGCCGACGGCGTCCACCCGTCCCCAGCAGAGAGGCTGACCGCGATGTGGAGCTTCGAGACCGATCCCGGGTTCCAGCGGGAACTGGACTGGATCGACACCTTCGTCCGGGAGAAGGTCCAGCCGCTGGACTTCCTCCTGGGCAGCCAGTGGAACATCCACGACCCGGAGTTCGTGCGGCTGGTCCGGCCGCTGCAGGCGGAGGTCAGGGCGCGCGGCCTCTGGGCCTGCCACCTCGGTCCCGAGCTGGGCGGCAAGGGGTACGGCCAGCTCAAGCTCGCGCTGATGAACGAGAAGTTCGGGATGTCGCGGTTCGGGCCGATCGTCTTCGGCGCCCAGGCACCCGACACGGGCAACTCCGAGATCCTGGCGCACTTCGGCACGCCCGAGCAGAAGAAGAAGTACCTCGAGCCGCTGCTGGCCAACGAGGTCGTCTCCTGCTTCTCGATGACCGAGCCGCAGGGCGGCGCCGACCCGCTCGGGTTCCGGACCTCCGCCGTCCTCGACGGCGACACGTGGGTGATCAACGGCGAGAAGTGGTTCGCCTCGGAGGCCGAGACGGCGGCGTTCTACATCATGATGGTGGTCACCGACCCGGAGGCGCCGAACCCCTACCGGCGGGCGTCGATGTTCATCATCCCGACCGACACCCCGGGCATCGAGATCGTCCGCAACTACGGCTTCTACGGCGAGCCCGAGGACACCCACGCGCACCTGCGGCTGACCGACGTCCGCGTGCCGGCCGAGAACATGCTCGGCGGGCGCGGCGAGGCCTTCGCCGTCGCGCAGACCCGGCTCGGCGGCGGCCGCATGCACCACGCGATGCGCACCCTGGCCCAGGCCACCCGCGCGTTCGAGATGACCTGCGAGCGGGTGCTGTCCCGCACCACCAAGGGCCGGCGCCTGGCCGATCTGCAGATGGTCCAGGAGAAGATCGCCGACGGCTGGATCCAGCTGCGCCAGTTCCGGTTGCTCGTCCTCGAGACAGCCTGGCTGGCCGACCAGGGCCACGACTGGAAGGCGATCCGCAAGAACGTCTCGGCGGTCAAGGCGACCATGCCCACGGTGCTGCACGACATCGCCGCCACCGCGCTGCACCTGCACGGCTCCTTGGGCCTCTCCCACGAGATGCCGTTCGCGGAGTGGGTCATCAACTCCTTCCACGTCGGCCTCGCCGACGGCCCGACCGAGGTGCACAAGACGGTCGTGGCCCGCGAGGTGCTCAAGGAGTTCGAGCCGGAGCCCGCGATGTTCCCGTCCTACATCCGCCACGAGCAGGAGCGCCGGGCGCGGGAGCTCTACGGGGCGCCGCCGGCCCCCTGACCCGGGCGGGGACGCCAGCGCTTCCAGTGCGCCACCGCCCCGGCCCGGGGCTTGCCGTCCCAGACGATCTCGACGGCGGCGGCCATCTCGTCCTCCCGCGCCTCGGTGACGGTCGCGACGAGGTGCAGCGGCTCGGTCAGCGGGGTCGGCCGGAGGAAGCGGACGTCGAGCCCGGCGGTGACGTAGGGCAGCGCGGCGTCCGCGGTGCTCACCCAGCCGCGCCGGTGCGCCTCGAGGACGACGGCGGCGGCGCTGTGGCAGTCGAGCAGCGTGGAGATGATCCCGCCGTTGAGGTAGCCGAGGCCGTTGTCGTGCTCCGGCCACGGCGTGAAGGTGGCGGTCACGCCGTCCGCCGCCGGGTAGCTGCGCAGCCGGAGCCCTGACGCGTTCTTCTGACCGCAGCCGAAGCAGGTGAGCTCGGGGTAGAGCCGCTCCTGGATGCTCAGGACGTCGTCGTCCATCAGCGGGCGTAGGGGAAGAAGCCGCGCCCGGTCTTGCGGCCCAGCAGGCCGGCGTCGACCATCCGCAGCAGCAGCGGGGGCGGCGCGTAGAGCGGCTCCTTGAACTCCTCGTACATCGACTGCGCCACGGCGGCGGTGGTGTCCAGGCCGATCAGGTCGGCCAGCGCGAGCGGGCCCTGCGGGTGCGCGCAGCCCTGGACCATGCCGGCGTCGATGTCCTGCGCGCTGGCGAACCCGGACTCCAGCATCCGGATGGCGGAGAGGAGATAGGGGATCAGCAGCGCGTTGACGATGAAGCCGGCCCGGTCCTGGGAGCGGATCGTCGTCTTGCCCAGCCGCTTCTCGGCGAAGTCCGTGACCGCGAGCAGCGTCTCGTCCGAGGTCAGCAGGCTGGCCACGATCTCCACCAGCGGCAGGACCGGGGCGGGGTTGAAGAAGTGCACGCCCACGACCCGGTCGGCCCGGCCGGTGACGCTGGCCATCTTCACCAGCGGGATGGAGGAGGTGTTCGAGGCCAGGATCGCGTCCGGCCCGAGGATGGCGTCGAGCCGGCGGAACAGGTCGAGCTTGAGCGACTCGACCTCGGGAACCGCCTCGATGACCATGTCGGCCGCCGCCGCGGCCTCGAGCTCGGTGGCCACGTCGATGCGGGCCAGCGCCGCCTCGGCCTCGACCGCGGTGAGCCGGTCCGCGCGGACGGCGCGCTGCAGCGAGGTCTCGATCCGCGACCGGCAGCGGTCCACGCCGTCCGGATCGGCCTCGACGACGACGACCGCCGAGCCGGCCCGGGCGCACACCTCCGCGATGCCCGCGCCCATGGTGCCCCCGCCGATGACCGCGATCCGGTCCATGCCGTTCCTCTCTCTGCGCCGCCCAGCCGGGTAGTTGGACGTCCTAGCAGTTCTCCCGTAACTTACATGGACGTCCTACTAGTTCTCCGCCAGGGAGTGGCATGACCGGCGCGCCGTCCGACCTGCACGTCCCCGTCCACCCGGTCCGGTTCGTCACCGCGGCCAGCCTGTTCGACGGGCACGACGCCGCGATCAACGTGATGCGGCGGCTGCTGCAGGCGCAGGGCGCCGAGGTCATCCACCTCGGCCACGACCGGGGCGTCGACACGATGGTGCGCGCGGCGATCGAGGAGGACGTCCAGGGCGTCGCGATCTCCTCGTACCAGGGCGGGCACGTCGAGTACTTCAGCTACCTGGTGGACCGGCTCGCCGCGGCCGGTGCCGGCCACGTGAAGGTGTTCGGCGGCGGCGGGGGCGTCATCGTCCCCGAGGAGATCGCGCTGTTGCGCGAGCGCGGCGTCACCATCTTCTCGCCGGAGGACGGCCAGCGGCTCGGCCTGCCCGGGATGATCAACCAGCTGATCCGGGAGTGCGACGCGGACCTCACGCAGGCGCAGCCCGACGTCGAGGCGCTGCTCGCCGGCGACCCCGCCGCGCTGGCCCGGGCGCTCACCGTGCTGGAGTCGGGGCGCTCGCCGGAGCTGGCGGCGCGGCTGCGGGAGGCGGCCGCCGGGCGCACCGTGCCCGTGCTGGGCATCACCGGGACCGGCGGCTCGGGCAAGTCGTCATTGACCGACGAGCTGCTGCGGCGACTGCGGCTGGACCAGGAGGACAAGCTGCGGGTCGCCGTCCTGGCGATCGACCCGACCCGGCGCCGCGGCGGCGGCGCGCTGCTGGGCGACCGGATCCGGATGAACGCGCTGGAGACCGGCGACCGCGCCCGGACGTTCTTCCGCTCGCTGGCCACCCGCACCGCCGGTGCGCAGGTGCCCGAGCACCTCGACGACATCCTCTGCGCGGTCAAGGCCGCCGGCTTCGACCTGGTGGTCGTCGAGACCCCGGGCATCGGCCAGGGCGACGCCGGCATCGTGCCGTTCTCGGACGTGGCGCTCTACGTCATGACGCCGGAGTTCGGTGCCGCGTCGCAGCTGGAGAAGATCGACATGCTCGACTTCGCCGACGTCGTGGCGATCAACAAGTACGAGCGCCGTGGGGCCGAGGACGCCCGCCGCGACGTCGCCCGCCAGCTGGTCCGCAACCGGCAGGAGTTCGGCGTCCCGTGGGACCGGATGCCGGTGTTCGGCACCAGCGCCGCGCGGTTCAACGACGACGGCGTCACCGCGCTCTACCAGCAGCTCAAGGACCTGCTGGTGGCCAAGGGGCTGCCGGCCGGGGCGGGCGTGCTGCCGCGGGTCGACGTCCGCGCCTCCTCGGGCCTCACCAGCGTCGTCCCGTCGGCGCGGTCGCGGTACCTGGCGGAGATCTCCGATGCCGTCCGCGGCTACCACCGGACGACGGAGGCGCAGGCCGACGTCGTGCACCGGCGGCAGTCGCTGCGCACCGCGGCCGGGCTGCTGGGGGACGAGCCGGCGGCCGCCCGCGTGCGCGAGCTCGAGGCGCAGGCGCACGGCGAGCTGCTGCCCGAGGTGCGCGAGCTGCTGGAGTCCTGGCCGGCCCGGGTCGAGGACTACTCCGGCGACGAGTACGTCTACCGGGTGCGGGACAAGGAGATCCGCACCCCGCTGACCCGCGAGACCCTCTCGGGCAACAAGGTCCGCCGGGTGGCGCTGCCGCGCACCCGCGACGAGGGCGACCTGCTGCGGTTCCTGCGCCGGGAGAACCTGCCGGGCTTCTTCCCGTTCACCGCCGGGGTGTTCCCGTTCAAGCGGGAGGGCGAGGCGCCGGCGCGGATGTTCGCCGGCGAGGGCGACGCCTTCCGCACCAACCGCCGCTTCAAGCTGCTCTCCGCCGGCGGCGAGGCCACCCGCCTGTCGACGGCGTTCGACTCGGTGACGCTCTACGGCCGCAACCCGGACCTGCGGCCGGACATCTACGGCAAGGTCGGCACCTCGGGTGTGTCCATCGCGACGCTCGACGACATGAAGGTCCTCTACTCGGGCTTCGACCTCTGCTCGCCGACCACCTCGGTGTCGATGACCATCAACGGCCCGGCGCCGGCGATCCTCGCGATGTTCCTCAACACCGCGATCGACCAGCGCCTCGACGCCTTCCGCGCGGAGGAGGGCCGGGAGCCCGACGCGGCCGAGGCCGAGGAGATCCGCGCCTGGGTGCTGGCCAACGTCCGCGGCACGGTGCAGGCCGACATCCTCAAGGAGGACCAGGGCCAGAACACCTGCATCTTCTCCACCGAGTTCGCGCTGCGGGCCATGGGCGACATCCAGCAGTGGTTCATCGACCACCAGGTGCGCAACTTCTACTCGGTCTCCATCTCCGGCTACCACATCGCCGAGGCCGGGGCGAACCCGATCAGCCAGCTGGCGTTCACGCTGGCCAACGGCTTCACCTACGTCGAGTCCTACCTGGCCCGCGGCATGGACATCGACGACTTCGCGCCCAACCTGTCCTTCTTCTTCTCCAACGGCATGGACGCCGAGTACTCGGTGATCGGCCGGGTGGCCCGGCGCATCTGGGCCGTGGCGATGAAGGAGAAGTACGGGGCGGGGGAGCGGTCGCAGAAGCTGAAGTACCACGTGCAGACGTCGGGCCGGTCGCTGCACGCCCAGGAGATGGACTTCAACGACATCCGGACGACGCTGCAGGCCCTCTGCGCGATCTACGACAACGCCAACAGCCTGCACACCAACGCCTACGACGAGGCGGTGACCACGCCCAGCGCCCAGTCCGTGCGCCGGGCGCTGGCCATCCAGATGATCATCGACAAGGAGTGGGGCCTGGCGGGCAACGAGAACCCGCTGCAGGGCTCGTTCGTCATCGAGGAGCTCACCGACCTGGTGGAGGAGGCGGTGCTGGCCGAGTTCGACCGCATCGCCGAGCGGGGCGGCGTCCTCGGTGCGATGGAGACCGGCTACCAGCGCGGCCGCATCCAGGACGAGTCGATGCTCTACGAGCACCGCAAGCACGACGGCAGCCTGCCCATCGTCGGCGTCAACACCTTCCTCGCCCCGGACCAGGACGAGGAGCCGCGGACGGTGGAGCTGGCCCGCGCGACCGAGGCGGAGAAGCAGTCCCAGCTCGACCGGCTCGCCGACTTCCACGCCCGGCACGCGGACGAGGCGCCCGCCGCGCTGGCCCGCCTGCAGGCGGTCGCGATGGAGGGCGGGAACGTCTTCGCCGAGCTGATGAACGCCGTCCGGGTCTGTTCGCTGGGACAGATCTCCGACGCGTTCTTCGAGGTCGGGGGCCAGTACCGCCGCAACGTGTGATCGACGACCTCGGCCACCCGGTCGTCCTCGGGGGCCCGCCGCGGCGAATCGTGTCACTCGTGCCGTCGCTGACCGAGGCGCTCGCGGTCACGGTGCCCGAGCGGCTGGTGGGCGCGACCGACTGGTGCACCCACCCGGCCGGGCTGGACGTCGTCCGGGTCCGGGGCACGAAGAACCCCGACCGGACGGCGATCCTCGACCTCCGCCCGGACCTCGTGGTGGCCAACCGCGAGGAGAACCGGCGCCTGGACGTCGAGCGGCTGCGGGCCGCCGGCGTGCCGGTCTGGGTGACCGTCATCGAGTCCGTGGACGAGGCGCTGCGATCGATGCGGCGGCTGTTCGCCGACGTCCTCGACGTCGGCGAACCCGGCTGGCTGGCGACCGCGTCCGCCGAGTGGAGCCGGCCGGCGCCGCGGCCGGAGCTGCGGGTCGCCGTCCCCATCTGGCGGGATCCCTGGATGGTGGTCGGCGCCCGCACGTTCACCGGCGACCTGCTGACCCGGCTCGGCCTGGTCAACGTCTTCGGCTCGGGGGAGGAGCGCTATCCGCGGGTGGAGCTCGAGAGACTGCAGGGGGCGGGGGCCGACCTGGTGCTGCTCCCGGACGAGCCCTACGTCTTCACCGCCGAGGACGGTCCGGAGGCGTTCCCCGGCCAGCGCACCGTCCTGGTCTCCGGCCGGCAGCTGACCTGGTACGGCCCGTCGCTGGCGACCGCCCGGACCGACCTGCTGCGGCAGATCCGCGGCGGCTGAGGCGCCCTGCCGCTACCGGGCCAGGCGCAGCGCCGGCGCGGCGGGGGCGGCGGCCGGGCGGTCGGCGGCCGCCGCGCCTCCAGGCAGGAGGACGAGTGCGGGACGGGCGCCGGTCGTGGGGGAGTCGCCGAGCCTGGGCCGCAGGGACGCGTTCGCGTAGTCGGCGGGCAACCGGGTGCACTCGTCGCGGGGCTGTGGCGGGGCTGCCGGAGCGTCGACGTCCTGCGCCAGGTGGACGTAGAGGATGCCGTCCGCGGGGTCGTAGGTCCTCATCTCGTCCTCGCCCTTCTCCCCTGATCCGCCGGTGAGATCCGGACAGGCACAGCGTGGCCCTCGGGTACGACAGAAAGCAGACCTGATGCGGGGGATGGCACGCGCCCACAACTGGGGGTCCGGGCGTGGCCGGGTCGCCGAACCGTCCTGGGCGTCCGGTCGTTGGGTGACCGAGCGTGAGATCCGGGACAGAATCGGTTCTCGCCCCGGCGTGAGGACTCCCGATGGACGGTCTGTCTGACGAGAGGATGCTCGCCTGCCCGCGGCGCGTCGGGGCCGGCGTCCCGTGACCCCGCCCATCTCGCGCCGCGAGATCCGCTCGGCCCGCTTTCCCCAGGGGCTGCCGGACCGGTGCGACGACACGGTCGTCGAGGCGTTCGACGACGCATGGCTACTGCTCGAGCAGACCGGCACCGGCTACCGGGTCCTCGGCGTCGCGGAGGACTACGAATCGGCCCGGGCCTGGTTGATCGCCCCCGAGGAGGCCTGACCCGCGGACACGGCGGTCAGGGCAGGACGTTCATCGCGCGCAGCCGGGCCACGATCTCCTCCGCCGCCTGCTCCTGCGTCGTCGTCGTGGTGTCGATCCGGATCTCCGGGTGCTCGGGCGGCTCGTACGGCGAGTCGATGCCGGTGAAGTTCGTCAGCTCCCCGCGGCGGGCCTTGCCGTAGAGCCCCTTGACGTCGCGCTGCTCGGCCACTGCCAGCGGGGTGTCGACGAAGACCTCGCAGAACTCGCCCGGGCCGACGAGATCGCGGGCCATGCGGCGCTCGAGACGGAACGGGGAGATGAAGGACACGAGCACGACCAGCCCGGCGTCGACCATCAGGCGGGCGACCTCCGCGACCCGGCGGATGTTCTCGACGCGGTCGGCAGCGGTGAAGCCGAGGTCCTTGTTCAGCCCGTGCCGCACGTTGTCGCCGTCCAGCAGCGTGGTGTGCACGCCCAAGGCGTGCAGCCGCTTCTCCAGCAGGTTGGCGATGGAGGACTTCCCGGCGCCGGAGAGGCCGGTGAACCAGACCACGCAGGGCCGGTGGCCCTTGAGCGCGGTGTGCGCCTCCTTGTTCACGTCCAGCGCCTGCCAGTGGATGTTCTGCGCGCGGCGCAGCGCGAAGTGCAGCATCCCGGCGCCGACGGTGGCGTCGGTGAGCCGGTCGATGAGGATGAAGCCGCCGGTGTCCCGGTTCTCGGCGTAGGGGTCGAAGGGGATCGGCCGGTCGAGGTTGAGGTTGCAGACGCCGATCTCGTTGAGCGCCAGGGTGGGCGCCGCGGCGTGCTCCAGCGTGTTGACGTCGACGCGGTACTTCGGCCGCCCGATCGAGACCGGCACGGTGGCCGTGCCGAGCTTGAGCAGGTAGGGGCGGCCGGGGAGCATCTCCTGCTCGGCCATCCAGACGACGTGCGCCTCGAACTGGTCGGCGGCGGCGGCCGGTGACTCGGCGGCGCAGAGCAGATCGCCCCGGCTGACGTCGATCTCGTCGGTCAGCGTGATGGTCACGGCCTGTTCGGCGATCGCCTCCTCGAGGTCGCCGTCCATCGTGACGATCCGAGCGACGGTGCTCTCCTGACCGGACGGAACCACCCGCACCCGGTCGCCGACCGCCACCCGGCCGCCCACGACGAGCCCCGCGAACCCGCGGAAGTCGAGATGGGGCCGGTTCACCCACTGCACCGGCATCCGGAACGGGCCGTCCTGCGCGGAGCGGCCCACCGGCAGGGTCTCCAGACAGCCGATGAGCGTCGGCCCGTGGTACCAGGGGGTGTGCGGGCTGGGCTCGGTGATGTTGTCGCCGCGCAGGGCCGACATCGGGATGCAGACGACGTCGGTCAGCCCGAGCTGGGCGGCGAAGGCGCGGTAGTCGGCCTCGATGGACTCGAAGACCCGCTGCGAGTAGTCGACCAGGTCGAGCTTGTTGACCGCGACCACGACCTGCCGGATGCCGAGCAGCGAGACGAGGTAGCTGTGCCGGCGGGTCTGGGTCAGCACGCCCTTGCGCGCGTCGATGAGGATCACCGCCGCCTCGGCCGTCGACGCCCCGGTCACCATGTTGCGGGTGTACTGCTCGTGACCCGGGGTGTCGGCGACGATGAACTTGCGCTTCTCGGTCGCGAAGAACCGGTAGGCGACGTCGATGGTGATGCCCTGCTCGCGCTCGGCGGCCAGGCCGTCGACCAGCAGGGCGAAGTCCAGCTCGCCGCCCTGGGTGCCCACCTTCTTCGAGTCCGCCTCCAGCGCGGCCAGGTGGTCCTCGAACACCAGGTGCGACTCGTAGAGCAGCCGGCCGATCAGCGTGGACTTGCCGTCGTCGACGCTGCCGCAGGTGATGAACCGCAGCATGCTCTTGTGCTGGTGAGCGCGGAGGTACGCGTCGACGTCCGCCGCGATCAGCGCGGTGTCTCCCCCCACCCCCCCAGCTGTCATCAGAAGTAGCCCTCCTGCTTCTTCTTCTCCATCGAGCCGCTGGAGTCGTGGTCGATCACCCGGCCCTGCCGCTCCGACGTCGTGGTCAGCAGCATCTCCTGGATCACCGCGGGCAGGGTGTCGGCGGTGCTCTCCACGGCGCCGGAGAGGGGGTAGCAGCCCAGGGTGCGGAAGCGGACGCTGCGCAGCTGCGGCTCCTCGCCGGGGAACAGCGGCATCCGGTCGTCGTCGACCATGATCAGCGCGCCGTCCCGCTCGACGACCGGGCGGGGCGCCCCCAGGTACAGGGGCACGATCGGGATCTGCTCGAGCAGGATGTACTGCCAGACGTCGAGCTCGGTCCAGTTCGACAGCGGGAACACCCGGATGTTCTGGCCGTTGCCGTGCCGCACGTTGTAGGTGCGCCAGAGCTCCGGGCGCTGCTGCTTCGGGTCCCAGCGGTGCTGCGCCGTCCGGACGGAGAAGATGCGCTCCTTCGCCCGGGACTTCTCCTCGTCCCGGCGGGCGCCGCCGAACGCGAGGTCGAAGCCCCACTTGTCCAGCGCCTGCTTGAGCCCCTGGGTCTTCCACATGTCGGTGTGCACGGCCGACCCGTGGGTGAACGGATTGATGCCGAGCTCGAGGCACTCCGGGTTCTGGTGCACCAGCAGCTCGAGGCCCAGCCGGGCCGCCGTCTTGTCCCGGAACTCGTACATCTCGCGGAACTTCCACGTGGTGTCCACGTGCAGCAGCGGGAACGGCGGGGGAGAGGGGTGGAAGGCCTTCCGCGCCAGGTGCAGCATCACCGAGCTGTCCTTGCCGATGGAATAGAGCATCACCGGGCGCTCGCTCTCGGCGACCGCCTCCCGCAGGATGTGGATGCTCTCGGCCTCCAGCCGCTGCAAGTGCGTGAGCGTGCCGGTCACGACTCCTCCCGGGCCTGCTGCTGGTCGCCGAGAACGGTCAGGACCCGATCCGCCAGCTCCGGCCGACAGACGAGGAGGTCGGGCAGGTAGGGGTCGGCCTGGTTGTAACGCAGCGGCGCCCCGTCCAGCCGGGAGGTGTGCAGCCCGGCTGCCCGAGCGACGGCGACCGGAGCCGCGGAGTCCCACTCGTACTGCCCGCCGCCGTGGACGTACAGGTCGACCTCGCCCCGGATCACCGCCGCCACCTTGAAGCCGGCGGAGCCCATCTCGACCAGGTCGGCGCCCAGCGCCCGGGCCACGGCCGTGGCGACGGCCGGCGGCCGACTGCGGCTCACCGCCAGGCGCAGAGGGCGGCGCTCGTCACGCTCCGGGACCGCCGGCGGCGGGTCCGAGGCGAGCACCATCTCCAGCCCCGGCAGCGCGACGGCGCCGGCGACCAGGTCGCCCCGCTCCCACAGAGCGACGTGCACGGCCCAGTCGGCCCGACCCTCGGAGAACTCGCGGGTGCCGTCCAGCGGGTCGACGATCCACACCCGGGCCGCCTCGAGCCGGGCGCGGTCGTCGGCCGCCTCTTCCGACAGCACGGCGTCCCCGGGGCGAGCCGCCGCCAGGCCCGCGGCGAGGAGGGCCTGCGCCTCGGCGTCGCCCCGCTTCCTCAGCTCGTCCGGTGTCAGGCCGGCCGGGTCACGGCGCAGGTGCTGCAGCCGGCTCCCCGCGTCGCGGGCGAGCGCGGCGGCCACCTGCACGTCGGAGAGCGCGGGCACGCACGCCGCGTCGTCGGCCGCCGGTCGGGCGCTCATGCGACCGAAGGTACGGAAGTCCCGGCGGATGCTGAAGGCCGCGGTGCGCCGGTCATCGGAGCCGGGTGCGCGCGGGGCCACCCCGGAGCCGGCGCTGCCAGGGGCGCGGCGGTTCCCCGAGGCGGCCGCGCAGCCACGCCCAGGCGAGTGTGCCGGCGACCACCGCCGTGCCGACGATGACGAGCACCAGGCCGGTCGGGACGCCGAGCAGCTTGAGCCCCGACGCCAGCAGCACGACCGCGAGCGCCCTGCGGACCAGACCCCCGCGCGATCGGGACGAGAGCCGTGCGCCCAGCCAGACCCCCGGGATCGCCCCGACCAGGACGCTCACGGTCAGGCCCAGCGTGAAGTCGCCGAACAGGAGGTGACCCACCGAGGCGGACGCGACCAGGGGCACGGCCTGGACCAGGTCGGTGCCGACCAGCTGTCCCGCCCTCAGCCTCGGGTAGAGCAGCAGGAGCGCGACGATCATCAGCGATCCGGCGCCGACCGAGGTCATGCCCACCACCAGCCCGCCACCGGCGCCGACCAGCACGGTGGCCAACCGGCGCACCGGCACCGTGGCGATCGCCTGCTCGGGCTCCGGCTGCCCGCCCGCCCGGCGCAGGCGCTGCCGGAGCAGCAGGTGGAGGTAGGCCTTGGCGACCATGCCGGCCGACGCCAGGACGAGGACGCCGCCGATCACGAGCAGCAGGATCTCCGTGAGCTGCTCCCCGGAGCCGAGCGTGCGCAGCAGGAGCACTCCGCAGAAGGCGCCGGGGACCGAGCCCACGCACAGCCAGCGGACCAGTCCCAGGTGCACCGTGCCCCGCCGCAGGTGCACGAGCCCGCCGATCGGCTTCATGAAGAAGCTGGCGACGACGTCGCTGGACACCGCCGCCAGCGGGTTGACGCCGAAGAACATGATGAGGACGGGCGTCATCAGCGCCCCGCCGCCCATGCCGGTCAACCCCACGACGACGCCCACGAACAGGCCGGCGGTCGCGACCGCCGGATCGCAACAGTCCACGCGCCCTCCTCGGAACGCGCCGGGACGTTACAGCGTCCGGGTGCGCCGAGGGCCCGCCATGCGGGGGGTCATGGCGGGCCCTCGGTCCGTCCGGTCCGCCCCGTGACGGGGTGGACCGGTCGGTCTGTGCGGCTACGGCGCCGCGGGGGTGACGGTCACCGGCGCGGACGACGGTCCGGTGCCGGAGCTGTTCACCGCGCGGACCCGCACCGTGTACCGGGTGCCGTTGATCAGGTCCGTCACCACCGCCTTCAAGGTGTCCGGGGTGGCCGTGGCCCGGAAGACCGTGCCGGCCGGGTCGACCGCGGTCACCAGGTAGCGGATCAGCGGCGAGGTGCCGGTGCTGGCAGGTGCCACCCAGGTGACGCTGGTCTGCCCGTCCTCGACGGTGGCCTGGACACCGGTCGGGGCGCCGGGCAGCGAGGCCGGGTCCGGCGTGGTGCCGCCGGAACCGCCGCCCGGGGTGGCCGGACCGGCCAGGATGGTCACCGGCAGGCTGGCCGTGGTGCCGGCGGCGTCCTTGACCGTCACCGTGGCCGGCGGGGCGAGCACCGGGGTGCTCACCGGCGCGGCCGAGGTCAGCTTCACCGCGGTACCGGCGTTCTTGAGGCCCACGACCTCGAGGGGGTAGCTGGCCGGCGCGACGGCCGTGGCCGCCACGGTGAGGTTCGTGCCGTCGTAGGTGGCCTGGTTCACCGTGATGCCGCTGATCTTGTAGGTCTTCGAGCTGACCGGGCTGTCCCCGGTGTTGCGCACGGTGACCTCCGTGGGGAGGGCCGCGCCGGCCTGCAGCGGGACGCGGGCGTAGAACCGGTCGCTGCCGGGGTCGTTCTTCATCGGGGTGGTGGGGAAGCGCCCGTCCTGACCGGCCACCTCGAGCTGCGTGCCCTTGCTGGTGGCGAACACGTCCAGGAAGCCGCCGTTGACGGCGGCCCGGTCGACGGTCAGGCCGGTGTTGGTCGCGATCTTGCCGGAGATGCTGAACAGGTCGGTGGTGCCCTCCTGCAGGTCGCCCTGCCAGGCGGTGAACCGGTTGTAGCTGAACGGGCTGCCGGTGACCTGGTGCGGCACGGCCGGGTCACCGACGTAGCCGGCCGGCGGGTTGGGCAGCACGGTGGGCCGCCAGCGCAGGAACGGCCCGAGGTTGCCGGCGAGCGGGGTGTCGAAGTTGTTCAGGGCCGGCGTCTTGTCCTCGACGAAACGGCCGCGGCCGTCCCCGTCGGTGTCGACGGTCAGCTCGCCGAACGGGTGCTTGAACTTGTAGGTCGTACCGGGGGCGGCGTTCCGGACGTCGACACGGACGCGGGCGAAGACGGTCTGGTCGCCGGCGCGGACCGCCTCGTTGAGCCACGCGCCCTCCAGGCCGAGGACCAGCGTGGCCGTACCGCCGCCGCGCAGGGTCACGTCGGCCTCGACCAGCTGGTAGAAGAACTCGGCGGGGAAGTTGGCGGGGAACGACACGGGCGCGCTCGGGTTGGGCACCTCGGCCACCGGGATGCCGCAGAGCGGGTTCAGGTGGTCGACGCAGGCCTCCAGCCGCAGGCCCTTGTTGTCCTGGTACCACGCCGGGAACCCGTACGCGGGGTTCACCGGGCCGGCCTCCGTGAGCCCACCGGGGTTGGTCACGGTGATCTCCGTGGCCGCGTTCGACGTCGTCGCCAGGCCCAGCGGCAGCAGGGTCGCGGCCAGGAGGAGGACGACGAGGCGGCGGTACCGCGCGGAGATCCAGCTCCGGCGTCGTGCGTGGGATGGCATCGGATGCTCCGTATCAGCTGGTGCGGCCCCCGTCACCGAAGCAGTGACGGATCTTGGAACGACTGTCGTGCGCAGGGAGAGGTGCGGGGCAGCCGCGCGTGGGGGTGGCGCGGCCGCCCGATCCGTGGGGTCGGTGGCGCGGTCCGGCTAGCCGAGGACGCCGGTGAACCACAGCGCCCAGGCGAGGCCACCGAGGGCGAGCAGCCCGTTGACCGTGTACCGCCGCCACCTGGCCGGCTGGAGGGCGGTGAGCGCGGCGATCAGGAGCGCCTCGGCGGCGACGGTCACCGGGCCGAGGAGCCCTGGCGCGTGCCGAACCGGCGCGACCTCGCCGGCCATGGCGACCGGACCGGACCGGACCGCGATGCCGGTCGAGTAGTCGACCCCGGTGACCGGATCGATCCCCGGGTCGTGGTTGGAGGCGGCGTGGGCGCTGCCGTGTCCACCGGCGGCGTCGGTGACCGCGAAGGCGTCGAGCAGGCTGGTCGTGTAGGCCACGAGGTAGAGGCCGATCAGCGCCACGGTGGCGACCAGGGCGAGGGTGACCAGCCGGCGGTCGGGCCGGAAGCCGGTCCAGCTGGTCATGAGCAGCCAGCCCGCCAGACCGAGCTGGGCGGCCGCCGTGAGCAGGAAGAAACCGACCGCCAGCTCCCCGGCGCCCAGGTGGTCGACCGCCACGGCGACGTGCAGACCGCCCGCGGCCCCGGCGCCGAGCGCGCCGATCCGCAGCCACCGGGACAGGGCCGCGCCGTCGCCTGCCTCGGTCCCCGGAGCGGACGGCGTCCGCTCCGGGGTGATCACCGACGCGGTCACGCCGTACCGCCGGAGGTGGTCGTCGTGGTGTCCGACACGGGCGGGGTGACCGGCTCGCTCGTCGTGCCGGTGCCCGTCGTCGAGGTGCTCGTGCTCTCGGACGACGTCGAGGTGCTCGTGCCCTCGGGAGCGACGGGCGCTGCCGCCGGCGGGACCGGCTGGACGTCTGCCGGCAGCTCCCCGGTCAGCTCCGGGGCGGGCAGCGGCTGCGGCGGGGCGCTGTTGATCGAGTCGCAGTCGATGCTGTGATCGCCCACCTGGTACTGGAACATCATGTCGTGGTCTTCGTGCGAGAGGTTGTGGCAGTGGATCATGTAGCGCCCCTCCTCGTGCTCGAAGCGCATGAGCAGGCGGACGGTCTCGTTCTCGCCGACGTAGACGACGTCCTTCGGGCCCTTCTCCTCGGGCCGCGGCGGCGCGCCGTTGCGGGTGAGCACCCGGAAGTCGATCAGGTGGATGTGCAGCGGGTGGAACCAGCCGCCCGAGTCGTTCGTCACGTCCCAGATCTCGATGTCGTCGCGCTTGGGGTTGGCGAAGACGTACTCGTACTTGGACTGGACGACGTCGTCCCAGGTGAGGTCGTTGATCTTCCACATGCTGTTGCTCCGGTGCAGCCGCATGCTGCGGACCGCGGTCCGGTCGGCGGCCTTGAGCGTCATGACCGGGTGCGCCGGGCCCAGGGCGCTGGGCCACTGGTTGCCCTCGAAGCTCGTGACACCCTTGCCGACCTCGAACTGCATCACCTTGCCGGTGTGCTCGAAGTCCACGGCGTTGGCGACGCCGTCGTTGAGCAACTGGACCTTGGTGCCCTTCAGCGGCGCGAAGTCCACGATGATCTCGTAGCGTTCCGCCATGCCGATGGTGAGGGTGGTGACCTCCTGCGCGGTCTGCATGAAGCCGCCGTCGGTCGCGATCACCTTGAACGACATGTTGTTGCTGAACCGGAGCTTGTAGCCGCGCGCGAGGGTGCCGTTGAGGATCCGGAACCGGTACTTGCGCGGCTCGACCTTCATGTTCGGCCACGCCACCCCGTTGACCAGGTTCACGTCGCCGTAGACGCCTGACTGGCTGCTGTCGTCGAACAGCAGCTGGCCCTCGGCGGTGAACGAGACGTTGCCGAGGATGAGCGGGAACTCGTACTGCGGCTTGCCCGCCGCGGCCTTGTCCCGGTCCCACCTGGGGATACCGAGCGCCTTCTCCAGCTCCTCGTCCACGAGGTGGTACTGGGCGGCCAGGCCCATGTAGACGTTCTCGGCGGTGTGGTGGACGCCGTGGTCGTGGTACCAGAGGGTCCGCGGGGTGGCGTTGTTCGGGTACTGGTAGTTCTTCCACTCGCCCGGGTTGGTCAGGTCGGCGGCGTACCCGTCGTACTGCGGCTTGGACGGCGAGCCGTGCAGGTGCAGGGACGTCCACGGGATGTAGCCGAGCGTCGGGTGGCGCTTCGGCAGGTCGTTGATGACCTGCACGACGGTCCGGCGGGGGATCTTCTGGCCGGGGTTGTCCGGGTCGGGCTGCAGGTAGGTCCGGATGGTGGGGCCCGGGACCGAGCGGTTGTAGCCCCACATCTTCGTCCAGATGCCCGGGATCAGCTGGACCTGGACGTTGCCTTCGGTGATCCGGTAGTAGTCGGTGCCGAGATAGTCGGAGCCCGTGATCGGCTCTCCCGGGAAGTGGTCATCGCCCGGCGCGGGGACGTAGTCGGCGGGGACATATCCGTAGACGTTGCTGCGGATGTCGTCCCGCCTGACCGGCTCCAGCACGGACGGCGCCTTGAAGTTCGCCGTGAACGGCGTGGGCATTTGGCTCGCCGGCAGCTGGGACGCCGTCGCCGCCTTCAGGACCCCCGACAGGGGAAGGGCCATTGCTGCCGTCCCCGCCGCCGAGATCTTCAGGACGTCACGTCGCGACAAACTGGGCGATTCCATTTACCGGCTCCCTCGAGCGATCCCCGCACTGACTAGGCAAAAGACTGCTGGCCGCGACCCACGCGTCACAGCCGAAGCGAGGGGGGAGGGTGATCCCGAAATTTGGGGGGTGAGGGACTCCGTCGGCCACGTTGGCTCACTGACCGTTGTCATCCCATGCCGCTGCGTTCAGGTTTACCGCCGGGATCGCTGGTCAGCCTCATCACGGGCGCCCGGGACGGTCTGTGCGACATCCCCCGCCTCGTCCCCGGACGGAAGCCGTGGTTCGGCGAGCCGCACGGCGGAGAAATGTGCCGGTGAATCCGACCCGGAATCAATTCGAAGGCGCAGTGGCCTCCGGTGGGTATTCGGCTGGGTGAAAGGCTGAGCCGGAATATCGAGCCGACGCTCGTGGCACCGCCCGCACCGATGGAATGGCGGACGGACTCATTCGCCGCGAGGGGAGCGGCGCTCATGGAGCCGGGTGCGGCGCGGTCAGCCGCCGCGGTTGTCCCGGATGATCGTGTCCGTCGCGCTGTTGGTGATCTTCGTGGCGTTGGTCAGACCGGTGAGGTCATTGCCCTCGATGACCACCCCGCTGCAGGCCGCCGACACCCGGACCGCGCGGGCGGTCGTCGCCCCCGCGGCCTGCCGGAAGGTGGACCCGGCCACGCGGGCCCCCCTCGCGCCGACCAGGTCGACCCCCCAGAACCCGTTCCCGATCTCGGTGAACTGGCACCCCTCCACGGAGAAGTTCGTCACCGGTGCGGTCGGCCCGGCCACGAGCAGCCGCTTGCCGGCTGCACCCGTGAACGACGACCGGAGCATCCGCACGCTGTCGGCCTGCTCGACCACGGCGAGGACGTTCGCCGTTCCGGACGGCTTGGCGAAGGTGCAGCTGTCGAAGGTGAGCCCGCTGATGTTGGGTCCGCCGACGCGCAGGACGCTGTTGACCGGCCGGGTGATGTTCGTGCGCAGGAACGTCACATCGCGGATGGACCCGCCCGAGGTCGGGTCGGTCTGGACGCGGATCTCCTGCGTCTCCGCGTTGGCGGCCCGCGCCATGTCGACGGAGCAGTCGGTGAACGCGAGCCGCTGGATCGTTCCGCTGCTGTGCGTGTTCTTGACGACGATGCCCCGGTTGGTGCCGGAGCCGCGGCAGTTGCTGAAGGAGCAGTCCGTGACCGACGCGGTCATGCCGCCGTCCCCGCTGGTCCACTCCAGCAGGGCGACCATGAACCGGCTGACCGTGCTGGTGCCGGTGCACCCGGAGAAGCTGCCGCGGGTGATGCTCATGTCGAACAGCAGCGCGGTCGGGTCGCCGATCGGGACGAACTGCAGGCAGTCGTCGCCGGACTGGACGTCGCAGTCGGTGGCGAGGAAGTCCGCGCCGCCGATCACCCGGATGCCGCCGGTGCCGGTGGCCGCCGCGCTGTTGCGGATGCGCACCCGGTCCATGCGCCCCCGGTCGCCGGCGTACAGCACCGCTTGCCCGCCGGCGTAGGTGTCGATGGTGAGGTCCCGCAGCAGGACGTCGTTGCCGTACAGGGCGACGATCACACCGGTCCGGGTGCTGTTCCGCGCCCCGATCGTCCCCGGGCCCGTGATGCGCACGCCGTCGGACCGCACGGCGAAGTCCTTGTTGCGCAGGAAGGCGTTCGCGAGGCCGGGGGTCGTGGCCCAGTCCTTGAGCAGCCGCGCGCCGCTGTTGAGCTGCAGCTGCGCGCCGGCCGGCAGGAGCAGGCTGCGCGTGCAGCGGTACGTGCCCGAGGGGAACACCCCCACGGTCGCCTGCTGCGCCGTCGCGTCGAGGAGCCGCTGCACCGCGGCCGTGTCGTCGGTGGTCCCGTTCCCGGTGGCGCCGAAGTCCTTGGCGTTGAGGGCCACGGCCGCGGGCGCCTCGGCAGGGAAGAGCCAGTCGGCCAGCGGGACGACGGCCAGCCCGACGCCGCCCAGGCGTAGGGCGGTGCGGCGGCTGAACAGCGCGGCCACCCGGCCGGGCTCGGTCCCGGTGTCGTGGCGCGCGGGGTCGGCAGGCGGTCGATCGTCCATCGGGACCTCGATTCCGGGGCGCACCGGCGTGCGCGGGTCGCGAGGCCGGCGCCGCGCTGGCTGAGCGGTCGGCGGACCCGACGGCGGCCTGGGCCCGGCGCCGTGCGGGTCAGGATGAACCCGAACTACGGCCGTGACCAGTAGCCGGGCGACGGACCGCGCGGTACCGGTGGCGGGGGGCTCACCGGCCCCGGTTGCTGCCCAGGGTGGTGTCGACGGCGCGGTCGGCGATCGGCTGGGCGTGGGAGATGCCGGTGAAGTCGTTGCCCTCGATCACGACCCCGCTCGCCCCGGGTGCGACCCGGATCGCCCGCGCGGTCGTCGTCCCGGCGGCCGACCGGAAGGTCGAGCCGGTCACCCGGGCCCCGGTCACCTTGAGCACGTCCACCCCGAACGCGCGGTCGCTGATCTCGGTGAACGTGCAGTCCTCGACCGACAGCGCCGTCACGGGGGTCGCGGGCCCGGCGACGAGCATCCGCTTGCCGGGAGCGCCCACGAAGGTGCACCCGCGGAAGGTCGGTCGGTCGGTGCCGTCGACGACGGCGGTGAGCGGGGCGGCCCCGGTCGGCGCGGTGAACGTGCAGTCGTCGAACGTCAGGCCGCTGATGTTCGGGCCGCCGGCCCGCAGCGTGCTGTTCACGGCATGGGTCATGTCGGTGCGGGTGAAGGTCACGTCACGGATCGCCCCCCGGGACTCCGGGGCGGTCTGCACCCGGATCTCCTGGGTGGACTCGTCCGCGGCGGCGGACATGTCGACCGAGCAGTCGGTGAACGTCAGACGCTGGATGGCTCCGCTGCTGTGGGTGTTCTTGACGACGATGCCCCGGTTGGCCCCGGCACCGTGGCAGTCGACGAAGGAGCAGTCGGACACCGAGGCGTCCATGTCCGTGGTGCCGGGGTCGCCGCCGGTGAACTCGAGCAGCGCGACCATGAACCGGCTGACCGCGCTGACGCCGGTGCACCCGGTGAACCTGCCCCCGGAGATGCTCTGGTTGTAGAGGGTGGGCTCGGCCTCCGGGTTGCCGATCGGGACGAACTGGAAGCAGTCGTCGCCGGACTCGACGTGGCAGTCGGTGCCGAGGAAGTCCGTGCCGCCGATGACCCGGATGCCGCCGGTCCCGGTCTTCGCGGCGCTGTTGCGGACGGTGACGCGCTCGATGCGCCCGCGGTCGCCGGCGAACATGACCGCCTGGCCGCCGGCGTAGGTGTCGACCGTGATGTCCCGGATCGCCACGTCGTCCCCGTAGAGGCCGAGGATCACGCCGGTGCGGCCGTGGTCGGCCGCACCGATGGTGCCTGCGCCGCTGATCTGCACCCCGTCGGACTTCGCCGCGAAGTCGGCGTTCCGGAGGAACGCCTCGGTCAGGCCGGGGGGCGCTGCCCAGTCCTTGAGCAGCCGTGCGCCGCTGTCCAGCTGCAGCTGCGCGCCGGCCGGCAGCAGCAGGCTGCGCGTGCAGCGGTAGGTGCCGGCCGGCAGCACACCGACGCGTGCCTGCTGCGCCGTCGCGTCGATGAGCCGCTGCACCGCGGCAGTGTCGTCGGTGGTCCCGTCCCCGGTGGCGCCGAAGTCCTTCGCGTCGAGGGTTCCAGCCGTGGGCGCCTCCGCGGTCGAGGGCGCCGCGGACGACCCGGTGGGGGAGGGCGCCGCGGACGAGCCCGTCGGAGGGGGCGCCGCGGACGATCCGGAGGGGGAGAGCCGGTCGAGCACCGGGACGGCGGCCAGACCGGCGGCGGCCCCGCCCAGGAGGAGGAGGGCGGTGCGGCGGCTGACCCGGGGGGCCGCCGCCCGCCCGTCCTCGCCCTGGCGCGGTTCAGGCTGCGGTGGATCGTCCATGGGGAACCCCGATTCCGAGGCGCACCGGCGGGAACAGGATGACGCCGGACCGCGGTGGCGACCAGCACCCGGCGGCCGATCGCCCGGGTGCCGGTCGCGCCCGCGGCATCTACAGGCCGCTGTTGCTGCTCAGGGTGGTGTCGACTGCGCGGTCGAGGATCGGCTGGGCGTGGGTGAGGCCCGTGAGGTCGTTGCCGTCGATCACGACGTCGGTGGCCTGCGGCGACACCCGGAGCGCCCGCGCTGTCGTGGCCACGGCGGCCGACCGGAAGGTGGAGCCGGTCACCCGGGCCCCGGTGACATTGAGCAGGTCGACCCCGAAGGCGCCGTCGCTGATCTCGGTGAACGTGCAGCCCTCCACCGACAGCGCGGTCACCGGGTTCACCGGCCCGGCGACGAGCATCCGCTTGCCGGGAGCACCCACGAAGGTGCACCCGCGGAAGAGGGGCTGGTCGGTGCCGTCGACGACGGCGGTGAGCGGGGCGGCCCCGGTCGGCGCGGTGAACGTGCAGTCGTCGAACGTCAGGCCGCTGATGTTCGGGCCGCCGGCCCGCAGCGTGCTGTTCACGGCGTTGAGGATGTTGGTGCGGGTGAAGGTCACGTCGCGGATGTCGCCCTGGTCGCCGGCGTCGGTCTGCACCCGGATCTCCTGGGTGGAGGCGTCCGCGGCGGCGGACATGTCGACCGTGCAGTCGGTGAACGCGATCCGTGCGATGTGCCCGATGCTGTGGGTGTTCTTGACGACGATGCCCCGGTTGGCCGCGGCACCGTGGCAGTCGACGAAGGAACAGTCGGACACCGAGGCGTCCATGTCCGTGGTGCCGGGGTCGCCGCCGGTGAACTCGAGCAGCGCGACCATGAACCGGCTGACCGTGCTGACGCCGGTGCACCCGACGAAGCTGCCCCGGGCGATGCTCTGGTTGTAGAGGGTGGGCTCGGCCTCCGGGTTGCCGATCGGCGCGAACTGGAAGCAGTCGTCCCCGGACTCGACGTGGCAGTCGGTGCCGAGGAAGTCGGCGCCCGCGACCACGCGGATGCCGCCGGTCCCGGTCTCCGCGGCGCTGTTGCGGACGGTGACCCCGGTGATGCGGCCGCGGTCCCCGCCGTACATGAGCGCCTGCCCGCCGGCGTAAGTGTCGAGCGTGACGCCCCGGATCTCCACGTCGTCCCCGAGGACGCCGATCAGCACCCCGGTCTGGGTGTGGTCGCGGGCGCCGATGCTGCCCGACCCGGTGATCCGCACACGGTTGGCCTTCTGCGCGAAGTCGGCGTTGCGGAGGAAGGCGTCGATCATCCCCGGCGGCGCCACCCAGTCCTTGAGCAGGCGGGCGCCCGCGGCGAGCTGCAGTTGCACGTTGGAGCGCAGGAGCAGGCCGGTCGTGCACCGGTAGGTGCCCGCGGGCACGAACGCGATGGCGCCGCGCTTCGCCGAGGCGTCGAGGAGCCGCTGCACGGCCCTGGTGTCGTCGGTCACGCCGTTGCCCCTGGCGCCGAAGTCCTTGCGGAGGTCCAAGACCTCCTGCGTGTCCTTCATGGGCGCGAGGGCGGGGCTCAGCGTCGGCCGGGAGCCGAGGACCGGGAGGCTGGCCAGCCCGGCCACCCCGAGGAGCAGGGCGCTGCGGCGGCTGAGCGTCGGCCGGTCCGGCCGGTGCGGAGCGGTCGTGGCGTCCCCCTGAGGGGCAGCTTTCGGACTGCGCTTGGTCATGGCTCTCTCGTCTCGAAGGGGCGCGTCGGGCCCGGGGCAGGAGGGGGAGGGGTGGGTCTTACCGGCTGGTCGCCGTACGGACGGCGGTGTTGAGGGCCTGCCGCTGAACGGCGGCCAGGGTGCGGATGAGGATCACGAGGTCGCGCCAGAGCGACCAGTGCTCGATGTAGGAGTTGTCGAACCGGGCCCGCTCCTCGATCGAGGTCTCGCCGCGCAGGCCGTGGATCTGCGCCCAGCCGGTGAGGCCGACGGCCAGCCGGTGGCGGTCCCGGTAGCCGTACACCGAGTCGGCGAACTGGGCGGCGTAGGTGCGCTCCTCCGGCCGCGGCCCGACGAGTGACATGTCGCCGCGCAGGATGTTCCACAGCTGCGGCAGCTCGTCGAGGCTGGTCCGGCGCAGGAGGTTGCCGATGCGGGTCTGCCGCCGCTCGACGTCGATCTGCCGGGCGTGCATCGTGCTCCGCGTCGAGCCGGCGATCCCGAGCCGGTCGGGGGACTCCTCCGGCGCGGGCATCCGCAGGGTGCGGAACTTGAGGATCGAGATCTCCGCGCCGTCGTGCCCGGTGCGCGGCTGGCGGAACAGGATCGGGCCGGGGCTGCTGAGCCGGACCGCGCCGGCGACGACGAGGAGGAGCGGGGACAGCAGGGTCAGGGCCGTCCCGGACACCACGACGTCGATGAGCCGCTTGACCCGGTAGACGCCGCGGCGCAACGCGGCCCGGCGCACCCGGTGCAGCGGGATGCCCCAGAGGTCCTCGACGTCCGGGCCGCTCGGCGTGGTTCCCACGTCGAAGAACCGCGGGACGATGTAGACCTCGATGTCGCGCCGGGCGGCGCTGCGCACCAGGTCGACCAGATCGGCCTCGCGCGTCGGCCCGTAGGCCACGACGACCTTGCGGACGCCGTAGGTGTCGAGGACGAGGTCGAGGTCCGCCATGCGGCCGAGCGGCTCCTGGTCGTCGAGCGGGCTGCCGTCGCTGAGGAAGCCGACGCCGCGGAGACCGAACTCGCGGTGCTCCCGCATCGCGGCCAGCAGGTCCATGCCCAGCCGGCCGCCGCCGACGACGAGGGTGGACTCTCCGATGAGCCGGTGCCGCCGCGCGCCGCGCAGGGCCGCGTAGCCCACGCTGCGACCGACCACGAAGCACGGCACGGCCCACACCGCGTGCATCGCGACACCCAGCCCGGCGAGGTTCGCGAACGGGGCCACGAGCAGCAGGGCCAGGGCGAGCCGCGGGAGGTGGCGCGGCGCCTCGTCCAGGGCGCTGAGGGTGATCCGCGGGCGGTAGGCGCCGGTCACGGCCAGCACGAGGAGGGTGACGGCGACCAGTGCGGGGCCGGCAGCGTCGATCCCGCCCAGCCAGAGCATCGGCAGGGCCAGCGCGACGGCGTCGAGGACGAGCAGGCCGCCCCGGACCAGCGCGCGGTGGTCGCGCGGCTCGCGGTCGGCCGGGTACAGGTGGTCAGGCGTGGTGGCCGGAAGGCGGTCCGGTGCAGAGCCCTCGGCGGCTCGTGCGCGCGACAGCGTGCGCACCGCCGGGCGCCGCCGGCTCTCCCGGTAGGACACCTCGATCATCGTGGCCCGCCCTTTCTCGTCGTGATCACAGGTTCCGGGAGGGCGGGTTCCGCGAACACTCCCGCCCGTGGGTCCGGCCGACCCCCAATGCGGGGGCATGGCGCGGCGCCGGAGGAGCGGGATGCGGGGGGAGCGCCGGTAGCATCCGGCCGGTGACGGACGCCCCGGACTTCCTGGTCATCGGGGCGGCGCGGAGCGGGACGACCGCGCTCACCTCGTTCCTGGGCGAGCACCCGGACGTCTTCGTCTCCACCCCCAAGGAGCCGCACTTCCTGGCCTTCCCCGGCGGTGCCCCGCGGTTCACCGGCCTCGGCGACGACGACCTGATCAACCGGGTCGCCGTCCGCGACGAGCAGACCTGGCGCGACCTCTTCCGGGACCGCGCCGAGCGGCGCCGCGGCGAGGGGTCGGTGACCACGCTCGCGTACCCGGACGCGGCGGTCCCGGCCATCGAGCGGTACTGCGCGCCGGGCTGCCGGCTGGTGGTCATGCTGCGGGACCCGGTCGACCGGGCCTTCTCCAGCTGGCTGTACCTGCGCTCGCGGGGCTACGACGCCGGGTCGTTCGAGGAGTGCCTGGCCGAGGAGGAGGAGCGCACCCGGGCCGGCTGGAGCCACATGTGGCAGCTGGCCCGGCTGAGCCGGTACGCCGAGCAGCTGGCGCCGTTCGCCGCCGCCTTCGGGGACCGGCTGCTGGTCGTCGTCCAGGAGGAGTTCACCGCCGACCCGGCCGGGCAGCTGCGGCGGGTCCTCGAGTTCCTCGACGTGGACCCGGACGTCTCCATCGACGCGTCCCGGCAGGTGAACGCCGCGGGGCTGCCGCGCAGCCGGGCGGTCACCTCCGCGCTCAACACCCTGCGGCGCTCCCCGGCCCTGCGGCGGCTGGTCACCGCGGCGGTGCCCCAGCGGCAGCGGGAGCGGATCCGCTCGGCCAACCTGGACCGGGCCACGGTGGCCCCGGCGACCCGCGCCCGACTGGCCGCCGACCTGGCCGGCGACGTGCGGGACCTGCAGGACCTGCTCGGTCGCCGGCTGACGATGTGGCCGACCGTCGTGGAGGGACCGACGTGAGACAACCCCACGACGTTGCTCCGCTCCGCTCCACAACGCCGCGGGGACCCCGGCAGCGTGACCGGATCAAGGTGCTGCAGCTGACCGGCATCACCGTCGGCGGGTCCGCCGAGCACCTGCTGCAGCTGGCGACCCTGCTGCCGCCGGACCGGTTCGAGACCACGATCGCCCTCTCCGGCGGCGGCCCGCTGGACGACGAGATCCGGGCGAGCGGCCTGCCGGTGCTCGACTACGCCCCCTCGCACGGCGCCGGCCACTTCAAGCAGGCGACGCCGGACGGGCCGGTGGAGCTGCTCCGCCAGTTCCTGCGGATGCGCGCGGCCATCCGCCGCCACCGCTACGACGTCGTCCACACCCACACCTCGGTGGCCGGCGCGATGGGCAGGGTGGCGGCGTGGTCGGCCCGGACGCCGGTGCGGGTGCACATGCTGCACGCGTACGCCGGCCACGACGGGGTGCCGCAGCCGAAGCGCTCCCTGTACCGGCTGGTCGAGCGGGCGCTCGGGCTGTTCACCACCCACTACGTCGCCGGCTCCCGGTTCATCCGCGACGTGGGCGTCCGCCACCGGCTGTTCCGGCCGGAGGACGTCACGGTCATCCCCTACTCCAGCCGCATGACCGTCGGCGACGCCACCGAGGCGGAGCGCGCCCGCTTCCGCGAGGGGCTCGGGCTGCCCGCGGACGCGGGGCTGATCGCTCTGGTCGGCCGGATCGAGGACCAGAAGGGTGTCGACCTGCTGGTCCGAGCCGTCCCCTCCGTGGTCGAGCGGGTGCCGGGGGCGCACGCCGTCGTCGTCGGCGACGGCACCCGGCGGGCCGAGGCGGAGGCGCTCGCCGCAGAGCTGGGCGTGGCCGACCGCGTGCACTTCACCGGCTGGCGGCACGACCTCGGCGACGTGATGCGCGCGGTCGACGTCCTGGCCCTGCCGTCGCGCTGGGAGGCGTTCGGCATCGTCAACCTGGAGGCGATGGCGGCGGCGAAGCCCGTGGTCGGCTTCGCCGTGGAGGGGATCCCGGAGGTCGTCGTCCACGGGGAGACCGGGCTGCTGTCACCGGCGGGCGCCGTCGACGACCTCGCCCGGGACCTCGTGCGGGTGCTGAGCGACCGCGAGCTCGCCGCCCGGCTCGGCGCGGCGGGACGGCGGCGCTTCCTCGAGCACTTCACGCCGGAGCGGATGGTGCAGGCGCACGTCGAGCTCTACGACGAGCTGCTCAGCCGGCGTCGCCCAGCACGCCGCGGACGAGCCGGCTGAAGGTGCGGCCGAGGTCCTCGACCCGGTAGTGCGCCCGGATCAGCGCGGCGCCGGCGGCCCCCATCGCGGCGCGGTCGGCCGCCGGCAGCGCGGCCAGCTCGGCGATCCGCGCCCGGATCGACGAGGGGTCCTCGCTGCGGGCGAGCAGCCCGTCCCGCCCCTCCTCGAACACCGGCGGCCGGCCGGAGCAGTCGGTGAAGACGGTGGGGCAGCCGGCGGCCATGGCCTCCATGACCGCCAGCGGCAGCGCGGGCCCCTCCCAGCGGGCGGTGTGCACGTAGCCGTCGGCCGCCGCCAGCAGCCGGGGGACGTCGTCCCGCCAGCCCAGGAAGGTGACGGTGCGGGCCAGGCCGAGGTCGCGGACCTGCCGGTGCAGGGAGGTCGCGAAGTCCGCCGTCCGCCGGGCGGCGACCGAGTCCCCGGCCGAGCCGACGAGCGCGACGTGGACCGGCGCGTCGAGGCCGTCGAGGGCCGCCAGCAGGAGGTCCTGGCCCTTCTGCGGGTCCAGCCGGCCCACGTTGAGCAGCAGGACGTCGTCCTCGCCGGCCCCCATCTCCGCCCGCAGCCGGGCCCGCTCCGCCCCGGTCAGCTCGACCGGCGGGCTCACCGAGATGCCGTTGGGGAGGACGACGGTGCGTTCGGCGGGCACACCGAAGGCGGTCATCTCGTCGCGCACGACGGTGGAGGTGCAGACGGCCAGCGTGGTGGCGCGGGCGACGACGGCCCGGTAGCTGCGCCGCTTGAGGGCGGCCAGCGGGCGCGGGCCCCAGAAGTGATGCTGGTTCTGCACCATGAGCACGCCCGGCACGCCGGCGCGGGCGGCGGCGAGCAGGGCCGGGGCGCGGTCGCGCTGGTTGACCCCGATGACGCACCGGCCGGCGTCCCGGCGCACCCGGTCGGCCAGGGAGGGGACCAGGCGGGGGTCCCAGGGCCGCTCCAGCCGGGGTTCGAGGACGGTCCGGACGCCGAGGTCCGCGACGTCGGGCAGGATGCTCGGCCCCTGCCGCGGGACGGCGCCGTGGACGAGGGTCAGGTCGAAGCCGTCGGCGCGCAGCGCCCGCGCGAACTCCAGCGCCATCTTGGCCGCGCCGGTGCGGTCGGGCAGGCGCAACGTCATGAACAGACGGGTCATCCGCGGGTGCGCGCCCGCCGCTCGGGGGACCGCCACGCGGCCACGTCCAGGCCGGTGACCTGCTCGAGCACGTCGAGGTCGGGGCCGAAGGTCTCGACCAGCGCGCGCCGGGTCTCGGGCGAGTAGCTGGTCCGGACGATGTTGCGGGCGACGATCTGCCGCCGCAGCCGCCGGCGCAGCGACGTCGGGACGACGGGGGAGAGCAGCTTCTTCAGCGGGTGGTGGGTGCTGACCACCCGGCCGAGGAACCGGCTGCGCGGCTCGCCGGAGCGGTGCGGGTCGGGATCGACGGTGCGGGGGACGGGCGGCACGCCGAGGTGGGCGTACACGCGGGCCAGCACGGCGTCGGGATCGGCGGTCATGTCCTCGTGCCGCAGCACCAGCAGCTGCTCGCGGGGGAAGACCTCCAGCACGTGGCGCAGCTGCTCGCCGTACCGGCTCATGCCCGTGTAGTGCCAGATGTGGTGCCAGCCCTCGGCGATCCGGCGCGGCTCGTCGGCCAGCGCTTCCTCGAACGTGGCGCACGGTTCCCAGCCGCGGGTGCGCATGAAGCCGTAGGCGGAGAAGGCGCGGTCGACCGGGTCGCGCATCATGCAGACCAGGCGCGCATCGGGGGCCATCTCGCGGAGCCGGGTGACGGCTTGCGGGTAGTACATCGTCGACACCGACGCCTCGCCGCGGAGCTGGTCCGGCCGGGCCCCCTGGTACAGCCGCAGGTAGGCGTCCCGATCGGTGACGGCGAGCCGGTTGATGGTCTGCCGGTCCCCGGGCCCGGTGAACGCCGGTGTGGACCCGGCCAGGGCGAAGTAGTGCGGCTCCTTGGGCTCGGTGAGGAACAGCCGCGGGTTCTCGGCGAGGTACTGGAACAGCGCCGTCGTCCCGGATCGCGCCGCGCCGATGATGAGGAACTGCGGGCCGGGCATCACTGTCCTCTCCGTGCCGGAAGCGCGATCGTACGGATGCCCAGTGTCCGGTGCGCGGCCCGCGCCAGGTACAGGTTGCGTGCGCTCATGGCCACCGCCGCGGCCGCGGCCACTCCGGTGCCGCCCCAGACCGAGCCCCACCAGGTCGCCAGCCCCGCGAACGCGAGGGCGGCGGCCAGGGCGCTGACCGCGACGGTGCGCTCCCGCCCGGCGTGGGAGAGCACCACCGAGCACGGCCCGGTCCAGGCGTTGACGAGGACGCCGGCGGACATGACGAGCGCGGGCGCGAGAGCGGCCCCGTACCCCGCGCCGAAGAGCGCGGGCAGCAGCACCCGGCCCGCCGCGGCGAGCACGACGACGGCGAGCGCCGTGGCCGCGGTCGACCAGGCCGCGAACCGCCGGACCGGCTCCTGCAGGGCCGCCAGGCTCCCGGTGCCCGAGGCGGCGGCGATCCGCGGGGCCAGGGTGCGCATGCCGATCGCGGTCGGGACGGCGACCAGCACCGCGATCCGGACCGCGACGGAGAACACGGCGACCTCCTCGACGGGCGCGACCACCGCGAGCAGCCACACGCCGGCCTGCGGCACGGTCACCGACGCCAGCGTGGCGAGGGTGAACGTGCTGCCCCAGCGCAGCAGCCGCCACGGCGAGTCCGCCGGGACCCCGCCGGCCGGCCGGCTCCGCGGCGCGGAGCCGGCCGCGTGCCGGCCGTTGCCGCCCGGGGCCACCACGCGGATCACCACCAGCAGACCGACGAGATACACGGCGGTCTCGAGGGGGACGGTCCACTCCAGCGCGGCCTGCGCCGAACGGGCCGTCGCGGCGCCGGCCGCCGCGACGAGCAGGACCGCTCCGAGGACGACGCGACGGACGTGCTCGCCGAACACCAGCGCGGACCCGAACCGGTCGCACGCCCGCAGCACGTTCACCAGCACCGGGCCCACCGCCGCCACCGGCAGCCACAGCGTCACGAGCAGCACCAGCGACAGGTATGCCCCGGGTGGGCTGCCGGCCGCCGCCGTCGCCGGCCCGACGGCCCATTGCCAGAGCGCAGCGGTGACCCCGACCCCGACGGCCTGCGCCACGAGCAGCCGGCGCAGCAGGGCCGCGTGCGTCCGCCGCTCCTGCTGGGCGAAGGCGATGGTGGCCACCTGGGTGAGCCCGAACTGGGCCAGGACGGCGAGGAAGGTCAGCCAGCTCAGCGCCCAGGACAGGGCACCGAACTCGTCCGGCGGCAGCACCCGCGCCCCGACCAGGGTGAGCAGGAACGCGCTGACGACGGCGGCCAGCTGCCCGACGGCGACCAGGCCGGTGTCCCGGCGCAGGGCCCGGCGCTGCTCGGCGTCCCCCGGGCCCCGGGCGAGCGGGGCGGTCAACGAGCGGACGCCGTCCGTTCCACGCCGGCGCCGTCCTCCCCGGCCGGCTGCGGCGGCGGGGCAGCGGCCCCCCGCTCCTCGCGCGCCCGGCGGACGAACAGGTTGACCAGCACGGTGAACGCGATGAGCGGCAGTCCGAGGGCCACCCACTTCGGCGCCGAGGTCGCCCACACGCCGCCGGGGAAGATCCGGATCATGAAGACCAGGCTGAAGCCCCAGACCAGCGGGTCGCGCGGGAACCGGCGGAAGGCGTACTGGGCGGCGCGGGTCACCAGCCCGCTGAGCAACCCGCCGAGCACGACGCCGGCGATGCCGAGGTTGACGTACCAGTCGCCGACGGCGGTCGCCGGGAAGCCGTTGTTCCGGTTGATGTAGGTCTGGGCCAGCTGCACCGCGGGGGAGACGAAGGGATCCTGCTGGCCGATCAGCACCGAGGGCAGCGCGGCCACCGAGCCGTCGATGAAGTCCTTGCCGCCGGTGAAGTCGAACCGGTCGGGCCAGTCGTCGAGGTAGAGCAGCAGCGCGTCGTAGAAGGTGTTGTTGGTGGCGACCGCGACCTGGCGGACGGCGCCCTGCCCCTCGATCGTCGGCGCGAGGTCGCCCCACAGCACGGTGTCCCGGGCGGTGCGCAGCGTGAAGGCCAGCAGCAGCGCGAGCACCGGCACCAGCAGGAAACGGCGGCGCCAGCGGGGGTCGCGCAGCCAGTGCCCGTCCGGGCGGCGGGCGGCGCGCCGGCCGGTCCGGCCGAAGATCAGCGACCCGGCCAGCAGGGCCACGACGGAGAGCACCGGCACGTCGCGTGCCCCCCAGGTCCAGCTGAGGTAGCCGTTGACCGCGATCAGCCCGAAGACCATCAGCTTCAGCAGCGGGGCCCGCCGGACGGAGAAGAAGGCGGCGACGCCCACCAGCGCGGCCAGCATGGGGAAGGACCGCAGCGCCCGGCTGTCGGCGAGATCGCGGTCGACCTTCGAGGCCTGGAGCAGCCCCGCCGGCCCGCCGTAGCGGATCCACAGCGCGACGGTCGCGGCGAAGGCGGCGGCGGTCAGGATGACGGTGAGGACGACCAGCGTCCGCGGGGACAGCGGGCCGCGGGACTGTGGGAACAGCACCGACACGGGCCGTACCAGCGGGGTCAGCAGACGGGCGCCGGCCCACAGCGCCAGCAGGAACAGCACGACGACCGCCTGGCCCTGCAGGATCAGGGTCTCGACGTCGCGGTCCGCGAAGAGCACGGTGGGGAACGGCGTGTCGAGGCCCGTGGCCAGCATCAGGGGCCGCCACAGCAGCTGCAGCGCCAGGTAGTAGAGGGTCAGGGCCATCGCGTCGAGCGGATGGCGGACCACGCTGCGGTAGACCAGCGCCCAGACGGCGAAGGACGCGGCCACGGCCAGCAGCGGCACGATCACGATCGCGCCCGCCTCTCGTACGAGGAACCCACCGTTCTCCTCCGACCGTCCGCCGTCCCCCGACGGCGCACGGCGGGGCGAGGGTAACGCAGCCGGCCCGCGATTCCGGGCCATCGGGCCCTACCATCCTCCGAATGCGTCCCGGCCCGAGGTTGATGATCGTCGGTGCCCCCAAGAGCGGTTCCACCGCCCTGTTCCAGTACCTGGCCGACCATCCGGACGTCCGCAGCCACGTGCACCGGGAGATGCCGTTCTTCGGCCGGGACGAGGAGTTCGCGCACGGCTGGGGGCACGCGGTCGAGAAGTACTTCCCGCCGTCGGTGGGAGACGCGCCCCTGGTCGCCAAGCACACGATGGCGATGTACGACCCCGTCGCGGTGCGCCGCATCGTCGAGGCCACGCCGGCGGTCGTGGTCGCCGTCCTGCGCAACCCGGTCCCGCGGGCGTACTCGCACTTCCACTACGCCCGGCTGCGCGGCTGGGAGGACGCGGCCACCTTCGAGGAGGGCCTCGCCCGGGAGGCGGGTCGCGCGGTCAGCTCGCCACCCCAGGCGCGCGACATGCAGTACGTCGGGAACGGGATCTACGCGCCGCACGTGCGCATGCTCCTCGACACCGTGCCCCCGGAGCGGCTGCGCATCTACCTCTCCGACGACCTGCGCCGCGGCGCCCAGGCCATCTGCGCCGAGCTGTTCGACCTGGCCGGCCTCGCGCCCTACGAGCCGGACGTGACCAGGGGGCACAACGAGGGGCGGGCGCCCCGCTCGGCCCGGTTCGCCCGGGCCTTCCTCGCGGTCCAGCGGCCAGGCAGCCCCCTGCGCCGGCTCGCCGCCCGGATCCCGAGCCGAACGCTGTACCGCGCCCGCCACCTGGTCAACCGGCTCAACGAGGGCCCGGCGTCCTTCCCGCCCATGGCCCCCGAGACCGCCGTCCGGCTGCGGGAGCGGTTCGCGGAACCCAACGCGTCCCTCGCCGGGGTGCTCGGACGATCACTGACCGCATGGGACACGTGACGGTCGGAGTTCTCCCGGAACGGGTGCGATCCCGGTACCTTGACCGCCGTGCTCGAGACTGCCGCTGACGAGACGTCGCGCACGTCCCCCGACCGGGAAGGCGGCGTCCACCGTGACCCCGACTCGTACGACTCGGAGCCGGGACTGCGCGAGTACCTGTCCGCGCTGCGCCGCTACTGGTGGCTGGCGCTGCTGACCTTCGTCGTCGTGCTCGGGGTGGCCATCGGCTCGCTGTACGTCATCGACCCGGTGTACCGCTCGGAGGCCGAGGTGCTGATCCGGACGGAGGACAGCCAGCAGCTCTTCCCGCGGACCAGCGGCGCGTCGGGCGCGGCGCTGGTCCGCTCGACCGGCTCCGAGCTCGTCTACGTGCAGAGCGACGCGTTCGAGAAGCTCGCCACCGACGCCGCCGGTGACGACGCCGAGGTCGAGGTGCGCAGCGCCGCCGCCCTGGACTCCAGCGCCCTGGTCTTCTCGGCCGAGGCCGGCACCCGGCGGGCGGCCCAGGAGGCCGCGCAGACCTGGGCGGAGACCTACGTGAAGGCCCGGCACGACAGCGACGTCGCGCAGGCCACGGCGCTGCGCGACCTCCTGGTCGGCAACCGGGACGCGCTGGCGAAGCGGCAGCAGGAGATCCTCCAGCCGGTCGCCGCCCTGGACCAGGCGGTGGCCACGGAGACCGACCCCGTGGAGCTGTCCCGGCTGCTCAACCAGCGGCTGCAGATCCAGCGCACGCTGGCGCCGCAGCTGGACCCGGTGGAGACCGAGCTGCGCCGGCTGAACACCCAGATCTCCAGCCTGGACATCGACCTCCGGGTGATGGAGGACCCCGCGTCCCTCGCCTACGTCAGCAAGGCGGCCGAGCTGCCCGAGGAGCGGGCGAACGGGTCGATGACGCAGAGCGTGCTGATCGGGGTCGTCGCCGGGCTGGTCCTCGCCGCCGGTGCCGTCGCGGCGGCGCGGGCGCTGCGCCGCCGCTGAAGCCCTTCCCCGTTCAGCGGGTGGCGGTCACCAGGTCGGGGTGCTGGGAGAACCAGTCGATCGTGCGCTTGAGGCCCTCATCGAGGGTCACCTGCGGCTCCCAGCCCAGCGCCCGGCGGGCGTAGCCGATGTCGGGCTGGCGGACCGTCGGGTCGTCCTCGGGACGGGGGATGAACTCGATCGGCGACTCCGACCCGGTCAGCTCCTTGATCCGCCGCGCCAGGTCGATCACCGGGATCTCGTGGGGGTTGCCGATGTTCATCGGCCCCGGCTCCGAGGACAGCAGGAAGCGGATCAGCCCCTCGACGAGGTCGCTGACGTAGCAGACCGAGCGGGTCTGGCTCCCGTCACCGGCGACGGTCAGGGGCTCGCCGGCCAGCGCCTGCCGGATGAACGTCGGGATGGCCCGGCCGTCCCGCGGCCGCATGCGCGGGCCGTAGGTGTTGAAGATCCGCACTATCGCGGTGTCGACGCCGTGCGTGCGCCGGTAGGCCGACGTCAGCGCCTCGGCGAAGCGCTTGGCCTCGTCGTAGACCCCGCGCGGGCCCACCGGGTTCACGTTGCCCCAGTAGGTCTCCGGTTGCGGGTGGATCAGCGGGTCCCCGTAGGCCTCGGACGTCGACGCGAGCAGGAACCGTGCCCCCTTCTCCTTGGCCAGGCCCAGGGTGTGCAGGGTCCCGATCGAGCCGACCTTCATCGTGTGGATGGGCAGTTCGGCGTAGTCGATCGGGGAGGCCGGCGAGGCGAAGTGCAGGACGTGGTCCACCGGCCCCGGCACGTGGATGTAGTCGCTGACGTCGGCGCGGACCAGCCGGAAGCCGGGGTGCTCGAGCAGGTGCTGCACGTTGGCCGGCGTCCCGGTCAGGAAGTTGTCGAGGCACAGCACCTCGATGTCGCGGTTGAGCAGCGCCTCGCACAGGTGGGAGCCGAGGAAGCCGGCCCCCCCGGTCACGACAGCACGAGACATGGGTCGTCCCCTCCGTTCACACGCACAACGTCTGACCGCGCACCGTAACCCGGCGGATCGCCTTCCGGCTGCCCACGGGACCCCGGGTCACTCGATGAGCGACAGGGAGCTCACCGGCGAGGTGGCCTCCGGGTTGATCTCCTCGTCGGGCGCCAGCGGCAGCGGGCCGGTCTCCTCGACCTCCTCCGGTGGCTTGACGATGCGCGAGCGCGGGTCGAGCGCGTCGGCCAGGAGGATCACGTCGCCGATCGTCTTCTTCTCCTGCCACTGGAAGGCCGGCTTGAGGTTGAAGTAGGACTCCGGGTCCAGCGCCATGATGCCGAGGATCACCTCGGCCACGATCCGGCCGCCGACCGGGCCGAGCTTGCGGCCCTTGTTGATCAGCTCGGCCTCCTTGAGCACGTAGTACCAGAGCGGCGCCTTGCCTCCCCAGCCCGGCTGCTTGAGGCCCAGCTGCTCGTTGGTCAGCGGGGTGATGCCCATGGCGCGGGCGACGTCCTGGCCGCAGGGCAGGCCGAGCCGCTTGCCGCGCAGCAGGTTCCGCTCGGCCAGGGCGACGATCGCCTTGCTGGTGGGCGCGACGACCGTCGACGGCAGCGTGAACAACGGCAGCGAGAGCTGGGTGTCGATGAGCCGGGCCATGTTCCGGTCGTCCGGCGGCTCGAGGCCCGGGATCTCGAAGAAGTAGTTCCAGTCGGCCCACAGGTTGGCCGGGATCGGGCGGTTACCGCGCAGGTCCTCGTAGCCGTCGGCGCCGAAGATCGGCACGGTGTGGCCGTCCTGCATCTCGTACTCGGCGCGGATCATGCTGTGCCCGTACCGGTAGGCCGCACCCGCGTACTCGACCGGCATGTACGGGTTCTCGGGGTGCTCCGGCTTGTAGAAGGTGCCGAAGAACTTGATCGTCCCGTCGCGCTTGATCAGGCTGGCGACGACATCCTTGCCGACGATGCGCGGCAGGTAGTCGTTGACGATCAGCCACTGGTAGTGCCAGCGGGTCTGCCGGCGTGCCTGGGCGTAGGTCATGCCCTGGCTCATGAACTTGTTGTGCAGCCGGATGAAGACGATGTGCAGCTGGTTGACGATGAGGTTCTCGTCGTTGCGCGGGTCCCCCAGGTACGCCGCGCCGACGTCGTCGCGCGGCACGTCCACCAGACCGTCGTGCTCCACGACCTTGAGCCAGCCGTACTTCGCGGGGTCCTGGTCGTAGAGCTGGGGGCTGCCCTTGATGCCCTTGCCGTACACGCTGGCCAGGTCGAACCACGGCGTGTCGTAGTTCCGCATCGCCAGGGGGTCCTGGAGCCGATTGGTCAGCGGCGTGGTGTCCAGGGTCATGTCGTGGTCGACGAACTGGCCGAAGTAGACGTAGCCGGCGGGGATGCCCGGGTTGTCGAAGGCGACGTCGGACAGCGCGACGTCGGTCAGCGGCGCCTTGTTGTCGTTCATGCTCGCGGCCAGCCAGCTCAGCAGGCCGTCGGTCGGCGCGAAGGCCGGCAGGTCCTTGAACATGAGGCCGAAGCGGGCCTCCGCCTTCCGGTCCACCTTGACGGCGATGTCCGCACCGCGGGGGTCGCCGACGGCGTGCGCCCCGATCTCGGCGGGCGCGTCGGTGGGCGCCGGTGCCGTCGGGTCGGTCGTCGTGGCGGGGTCGGTCGGGACCGGCTCGTCGGCCGCCCGCGCCGTGCCCCCGAACCAGCCGACGGCCGGCACCATCGCCGTGGCCATCGCCCCCGCGAGGAAGCCCCGCCGGGCCACCCCGCCTGCCGCCCGTGCCCCGCTGAACGGGCAGCCGCCCGCGCTCGTGTCGTCCTGGTGCACCTCATCGCCCCCCGGCTCGGTCCGGGCCCGCTGGCCCGTGCTGACAGGAAGCATCGAGGTCACGAGCCCCGGCCCGGCAGACGCGTCCATGGGGTCGGCCGACCCCAAATTCGTGGGGGTGCGGTAGGACTCTCGGCGTGCAGCTCGACCGCCTGGACCACCTGGTGCTCACCGTGGCCGACATCGACCGGACGGTCGACTTCTACACGCGGGTGCTGGGCATGCGGGAGGAGACCTTCGGCGCCGGCCGGCGGGCCGTGGTGTTCGGGCGCCAGAAGATCAACCTGCACCAGGCCGGGCGGGAGTTCGAGCCGAAGGCGGCGCACCCGACCCCGGGCAGCGGCGACCTGTGCTTCGTCACCGAAGCCCCGCTGGACGACGTCGAGCGGCACCTGGCCGCGTGCGGCGTGCCGATCGAGGAAGGCCCGGTCGACCGGACCGGCGCGCTCGGCCCGATGCGCAGCGTCTACGTCCGCGACCCCGACGCCAACCTGATCGAGATCTGCACCTACTGACGACGCGGAGAGGAACGGCGTGAGCTCGTTGTTCGACCTCAGCGGCCGGACGGCGCTGGTGACCGGCGGCGGCTCGGGCATCGGGCTGGCCATGGCCCGGGCCCTGGCCGATGCCGGGGCCGCGGTCGCCCTGTGGGGGCGGAATGCGCAGAAGGTGCGCGACGCGGCGGAGTCCATCAGGCGGGCGGGAGGCGTGGCGCACGCTGTGCAGGTCGACGTCTCCGACGAGGCCGCCGTGACCGACGGTCTGCGTGCCACCGTGGACCTGCTCGGCGACCTCGACGTGGCCGTGGTCAACGCGGGCGTGGCGCCTCCGCTGGCCCCGCTCGTGAAGGCGTCCACGGCGGACTACCGGACCACGATGGCGACCAACCTGGACGGCGCCTTCTGGACGGTGCGCGAGTGCGCGCGGGCGATGGTCGACCGCGCCCAGCGCGGCCGGCCGGGCGGGTCGATCATCGCGGTGGCGAGCCTGGCCGCCATCGAGGGCGCCGGCCGCAACCACGCGTACGGCATGGCCAAGGCCGGGCTCACCGCGCTGGTCCGGTCGTCGGCGGTGGAGCTCGCCCGCCACGGCATCCGCGTCAACGCGGTGCTGCCGGGCTGGATCGCCACGGACATGACGACGGCGGCCCAGGAGGCGCCCGCCTTCGCCGAGAAGGTCATCCCGCGCGTGCCCGCCGGGCGGTGGGGCCGGCCCGAGGAGTTCGGCGGGATCGCCGTCTACCTCGCCGCCGACGCGTCGTCCTACCAGACCGGCACCACGGTCGTGATCGACGGCGGGTACAGCATCTTCTAGCCCGCGTCAGGGGACCTTTGCCCTGGCGGGGGGACGGGCCGGCCGCGATACCGCCGGGTGTCGCCTTACGGCGGTATCCCGGGTTCGGTAGACCACCGCGATCCGCCTCTCGGTGGGTATCCGATCCACTCCGCTTGCCCGCCGAGAACCGCGACAGCAGCGGGACTGATCTGCGCACCGGGGCAGAGGTTCGCAGCCGCGGCACTGGGGCCGCGCTCGCCGGCGACCGCTACCGGCCGCGGAAGCCGGCGCGGGGGTCGACGCCGCCGTCGACCAGGCCGTGGACGGCGAGCCCGCCGAGGGTGACCAGGAGGACGAGCAGCAGGACGGCGGCGAGGGCGGCCACCGCCACGCGCCGCGAGCGCAGGCCGCCCTGCAGTTCGGTGCGCACCTGAGTGGCCAGCATGGAGCCGACGGCCCGCCAGCCGGGCGCGGTCGGGGCAGCGGCGGGCGGGAGGTCGGAGGTCAGGGCCGGCAGCTCGTCGAGGAAGCGGGCCTCCAGTGCGGCGGCCATCCGGTCCCCGCCCTCCTCGGCGGTGAGCAGGCCGCGCGACACCGCGTCGTGCAGGACGGCCACGGTCGCCGTCCGGTCGGCGTCCGAGGCGCGGATGCGCGGCCCGGGGGGCAGGTGCCCCGTCTGCTCGCCGGTTGCGGTCGCGTCCGTCATGTCTTCCCCCTGCTCGCTGGGTGTGCGGCTCGCACGTTCCCGGCCGAAGCTGTGCGCAGGCTGGGGCAGGCCTCTGCGTCCCGAGCAGTGTCGGCGGGATTGTTGACAATCCGGTCGACACCCCGGGAGGCTGAAGACCGCCCGCACCGAGGGGAGAAGCGTGATCATCGACTGCCACGGCCACTACACGACCGCGCCCGCGGCCCACACCGCCTGGCGTCAGGAGCAGGTGGCGGCGTGGCAGGCCGGGGTCTCTCCGGAGCCGTACCCGTCGATCAGCGACGACGAGATCCGCGAGACGATCCAGTCCAGCCAGCTGCGGCTGATGGACGAGCGCGGGATCGACCTCACCGTCTTCTCGCCGCGCGCCTCCGCGATGGCGCACCACGTCGGCGACGCCGCGGTCAGCCTCGAGTGGGCGCGCCGCTGCAACGACCTGATCCACCGGGTGGTGAGCCTGTTCCCCGAGCGGTTCATCGGCGTGGCCCAGCTGCCGCAGTCGCCGGGCGCGCCCGTCGAGGGCTCGATCGCGGAGCTGCGCCGCTGCGTGGAGGAGCTCGGCTTCGTCGGCTGCAACCTCAACCCCGACCCCAGCGGCGGGGACTGGACCTCGCCACCGCTCACCGACACGACCTGGTACCCGTTCTACGAGGCGATGATCGAGCTCGATGTGCCGGCGATGGTGCACGTGTCGGCCTCGGCCACGCCGGTCTTCCACGCGACCGGCGCGTACTACATCAACGCCGACACGACGGCGTTCATGCAGCTGGTGCAGGGCGACCTGTTCGGGGACCTGCCGGAGCTGCGCCTGGTCATCCCGCACGGCGGGGGCGCGGTGCCCTACCACTGGGGCCGCTACCGGGGCCTGGCCGACATGCTGAAGCAGCCGCCGGTGGAGACCAACGTGATGCGCAACGTCTTCTTCGACACCTGCGTCTACCACCAGCCGGGGATCGACCTGCTGCTCGACGTGATCGACACCGGCAACATCCTGTTCGGCTCGGAGATGATCGGCGCCGTCCGCGGCATCGACCCGCGGACCGGGCACCACTACGACGACACCCGCCGCTACATCGACTCCGCGTTCGAGAAGGGGGCGCTGGACGACGCGGCGCGCGCTGCCGTCTACGAGGGCAACGTCCGCCGGGTCTACCCCCGGCTCGACGCCGCCCTGACGGCGGCCGGCCGGTGACCGACGCCGGCGCCGGCCGGCTGCTCGCCGAGCAGCGACTGCGCGCCGCGATCACCGACGGCGACATGGCGCCGGGGCACCGCCTGGTCGAGGCCGACCTGGTGGCCCTGCTCGGTGTCAGCCGCAGCAACGTCCGGCTGGCGATCGACGCGCTGGTCGCCGAGGGGCTGGTCGAGCGCATCCCGAACCGCGGGGCACGCGTGCGGGTCGTGTCGGCGGAGGAGGCCGTCGCGATCACCGAGTGCCGGATGGCCCTCGAGGGCCTGATCGCCCGCAAGGCCGCCGAGCGCGTCACCGCGGACGACGTCGAGCGGCTGCGCGCCCACCTGGCGCAGATGCGCGCGGCCGTGGACGGCGGCGACCTGCTGAAGTACTCGGCGCTCATCCAGCAGCTGCACGGCCTGCTCCACGACGCCGCGGGTCAGCCGGTGGCGGCGGGGCTGATCGACCGGCTGCAGGCGCAACTGGTGCGCCACCAGTTCCGGCTCTCCCTCCGGCCGGGCCGCCCGCAGGTCAGCCTGGCCGAGCTCACCGCGCTCGTGGAGGCGGTGGCCGACGGCGACGCCGACCGCGCCGTGGCCGCGTCCGGAGCGCACTTCCTCAGCGTGATCGCCGCGCTGTCCGACCCCGCCCCTGGAGGACCCGCATGAGGAACGTCGTCGTCACCGACCCGCCGCGCGCCGACATCGGGGACGCCCAGACCCTCGGCGGCTTCGGGGTGGCCACCGTGCACGAGGCGCTGGGCCGGGTCGGCTACCTGGGTCCCGCGCTCCGGCCGGCCTGGGCCGGTGCCCGCATCGGCGGCACCGCGGTCACGGTGCTGTGCTGGCCGGGGGACAACCTGATGATCCACGTCGCGGTCGAGCAGTGCCGACCCGGCGACGTGCTCGTGGTCGCGACCAACTCGCCGTCCACCGACGGGCTGTTCGGCGAGCTGTTCGCCACCGCGCTGGCGCACCGCGGCGTGCGCGGGGTCGTGCTCGGCTGCGGCGTGCGCGACGTCGCCGAGCTGCGCGAGATGGGCTTCCCGGCCTGGTCGACGGCGGTCAGCGCGCAGGGCTCGGTCAAGGCCACGGCCGGCGCGGTCAACGTCCCGATCGTCCTGGGCGGGCAGACGATCTCCCCGGGGGACGTCGTCGTCGCCGACGACGACGGGGTGATGGTCGTGCCGCGGGCCGACGTCCCCCGGGCGCTCACCGCGTCGCAGGCGCGGATCGACAAGGAGGCCGCCAGCCGCGCCGCCTTCGAGCAGGGCGAGCTGGGGCTGGACCGCTACGGACTGCGCGACCGGCTGCCCGAGTTCGGCATCGAGTACGTGCCCTACGAGAAGTGGGTCGCCGAATGAGCTACGACGACAGCGGCGTCCGCTGCACGATGCTGCGCGGCGGTACCTCTCGCGGGCTGTACTTCGAGGCGCGCGACCTGCCCGCCGACTCCGCCGAGCGCGACGACCTGCTGCTGCGGCTGATGGGCACCCCGGACCCGCGGCAGATCGACGGCCTCGGCGGCGCCACCTCGCTGACCAGCAAGGTCGCCGTCGTCGCGCCGTCGGAGCGGCCGGACGTGGACGTCGACTACCTGTTCCTGCAGCTCGGCGTCGACGAGGCGACGGTCAGCGACCGGCAGAACTGCGGCAACATCCTGGCCGGCGTCGGCCCGTTCGCGGTCGAGCGCGGCCTGGTGCCCGCCGGCGACGGGGAGACCACCGTGCGGATCCGCATGGTCAACTCCGACAGCGTCGCCGTCGCCACGTTCCCGACGCCGGGCGGCCGGGTGGAGTACCGGGGGGACGTGGTGATCGCCGGCGTCCCGGGCACGGCGGCGCCCGTGTCGTTGGCCTTCACCGACACCGAGGGGTCGAGCACCGGCCGGCTGCTGCCCACCGGCTCCGTGCGCGACACCGTCGACGGCATCGACGTCACCTGCGTCGACAACGGGATGGCCGTGGCCGTGGGGATGGCCGAGTCCTTCGGCCTCACCGGCTACGAGCCGCACGAGGAGCTGGCCGCCGACGCCGCGCTGCTCGCGCGCATCGACGCCTTCCGGGTCAAGGCCGGCCAGCTCATGGGGCTCGGCGACGTGACCAGGTCGAGCGTGCCGAAGACGGCGCTGCTGGCCGCGCCGCGCGACGGCGGCCAGGTCTGCACCCGCTCGTTCATCCCCGTGCAGCCGCACAGCTCGATCGGCGTGCTGGCCGCGGTCAGCGTCGTCACCGGGATGCTGCTGCCCGGCGCGGTCGGGCACGAGCTCACCGCCGGCTGGCCGGCCTCGCGGGTGGACGTCGAGCACCCGACCGGCCACCTGCTCGTCGACGTCGAGGTCGACGGCTCCACCACGCCGCCGCGCGTCGTCCGCTCGGGCGTCGTCCGCACCGCGCGCAAGCTCTTCGACGGCACCGCCTACCCCCGCTGAGACCGGAGACCCGATGCCCCCGCTCCACGAGATCGCCCACCTCGCCCACGTCGAGCTCCGGACGCCGGTGCTCGACGAGAGCGTCGAGTTCTTCACCCGCTACCTCGGGCTGACGCAGACGGGGGAGGCCGGCGACTCGGTCTTCCTGCGCGCCTGGGACGACTACGAGACGACGACGATCAAGCTGACCGCGCACACCACCTCCGGGGTGGGCCGCACCCACCTGCGGGCGGCGAGCCCCGAGGCGCTGGAGCGCCGGGTCAAGGAGATCGAGGCGGCCGGCCGCGGCATCGGCTGGGCCGACGGCGACCCCGGGTACGGGCCGACCTACGTCTTCACCGACCCGGACGGCCACGAGCTGGGGCTGTACTACGAGAGCGAGTGGTACCAGCCCCCGGCCGACCTCAGGCCGTCGCTGAAGAACCAGGCCCAGGCCTACCCGAACCACGGCGTCGCGGTGCGCCGGCTGGACCACATCAACTGGCTCGGGGTCGAGCCGGTGGTCAACCGCGACTTCTTCCGCGACACCCTCGGCGCGCTGGTCACCGAGCAGATCGTGCTCGACGACGGCACGGTCTCCGGCACCTGGACGACGTTCACCAACAAGGGCTACGACGCCGTCTGGACCCGCGACTGGACGCAGACGCCGGGCCGGCTGCACCACATCGCGTTCGCCGTCGACACCCGCGACGGCATCCTGCGCGCCGCGGACCTGGCGCTGGAGCAGGGCGTGCACATCGAGACCGGCCCGCACAAGCACGCCATCCAGCAGACGTTCTTCCTGTACGTCTACGAGCCCGGCGGCAACCGGATCGAGCTGTGCAACGCCGGCGCCCGCCTGGTGCTGGCGCCGGACTGGCAGCCGGTGAACTGGACCGAGGCCGAGCGCGCCAAGGGCCAGGCCTGGGGGCTGAAGACGATCGAGTCGTTCCACACCCACGGCACGCCGCCGGTCGAGGTGACCCGGTGAGCCCGCGGATCGCCGTCCTCGGACTGGGCGAGGCGGGCTCGGAGATCGCCCGCGACCTGGTCGCCGCCGGGGCCGACGTCCGCGGGTACGACCCGAAGCCGATCACGGTGGACGGCGTGGCGCCGCGCGGCAGCGAGGCCGAGGCGGTGGCCGACGCCGACCTCGTGCTCAGCGTCAACAGCTCGCACGACGCGATGACCGCCCTGGTCAACGCGCTGCCGGCGCTGCGGTCCGGCACGCTGTGGGCCGACCTGAACACCGGGTCTCCGGGGCTCAAGGTCGCGTTGGCCGACACGGCGGGGGAGATCCCGGTCGTCGACGTCGCGCTGATGTCGCCGGTGCCGGGCAAGGGACTGCGCACGCCGATGCTCGTCTCCGGCGAGGCCGCGGAACGCTACGCCGAGCTGCTCGGGGGCCTGGGGGCGGTCGTCACCGTCCAGCCGGGCCCGGTCGGGACGGCGATCGCGCGCAAGCTGCTGCGCAGCGTCTTCTACAAGGGGCTCGCGGCCGCCGTGGTCGAGGCGCTGCGGGCGGCCGAGGCCGCGGGCTGCGCGGACTGGCTGCGCGACAACATCGCGGCGGAGCTCACCTCGTTCGACGCGCGGACCGTGGACCGGCTGGTCGAGGGCACGCACGCGCACGCCCGCCGGCGCGCCGACGAGATGACCGCCGCCACCGAGCAGCTCGAGGAGCTGGGCGTGCCCGCGCGGATCGCGCCGGCGGCCCGCGACCTGCTGATCCAGCTCCGGGACGCGCCCGCCGCGCCTCTGCCGCTGTCCGCGACCGCCGACGTCGCCACCGACGTGCCCGCCCGCTACGCCAAGCAGCTGGTGAGCCACCTCGGCCGCCGGCTGACCTGGGAGACCGACGGCGACACGTCCCGGGCCGCCATCGGCGACGGGGTGGGGACGGTCGTCGTCGGGGACGGCGTGCTCACCCTGCGGGCCGAGGCGCCCGACGAGGAGACCCTGGCCCGCATCCAGCACGTGCTCGGCAGCCACCTCGAGCGCTTCGGGCAGCGCAACGAGCTCACGGTGGTCTGGCGGACGCCCTGACCTCGTCCTCCCGGCGGCGAGATCCATGGCGCGGCGCGCACGTTCGCGCCAGGCTGCCCTGCACACGCCGAGGCAAAGGAGCCCAGATGCGCCGACTTCTCGCCCCGATCGCCGTCCTGGCGGTCCTCGCCACCGCCGCCTGCGGCTCCGACAGCGGCGGCGGCTCGTCCTCCGGAGACGGTGACGGCGGCACCACCAAGATCGCGGTCGGCGTCATCCCGATCACCGACGTCGCACCCGTCTACCTCGGCCAGGAGCAGGGCTTCTTCGAGGACCACGGTCTGGAGCTGGAGCTCACGCAGCTGACCGGCGGTGCGGCCGCCGTTCCGGGTGTCGTCGCCGGCGACTTCCAGTTCGCCTTCGGCAACGTCACCTCCACGCTGCTCGCGGGCTCGCAGAACATCCCGCTCCGGATGGTCGCCGAGGGCGTGTCCTCCACCGGGGACCCGGAGACCGACTTCTGCGGCATCGTCGTCCCGGGTGACAGCCCGGTCCAGTCGGCCGCCGACCTGGCCGGCAAGCGGGTCGCCATCAACACGCTCAAGAACATCAACGAGGTCACCACGCGCAAGGTCGTGGAGGACGCCGGCGGCGACCAGTCGACCATCCAGTTCGTCGAGCTGCCCTTCCCCGACATGGGCGCGGCCCTGCAGAACGGCAACATCGACGCGGCGCAGGTCGTCGAGCCGTTCCTCAGCGCGGCGAAGGCCCAGGGCGCCCGCCAGGTCGCCGCGAACTGCGCCGAGGCCGTCGACGACCTGACGGTGGCGACGTACTTCACCACCGAGCAGTACATCCAGCAGAACCCCGACGTCGTGGACGACTTCCAGGCGGCCATCCAGGAGTCGCTGAAGTACGCGAACGACAACCCCGACGAGGTCCGCCGCGTCATCACCACCTACACGCAGATCACCGAGGACGTCGCGGCGAACATGAACCTGCCGGCCTGGCCGGAGGAGATGAGTGTCGACTCCATCAAGGAGGTCGCCGAGCTGATGACGCAGTACGGCATCACCGAGGAGACCGTCGACGTCGACTCGCTGATCGCGACCGACTGACGCAGCTCCCCCCTCGACGACCGCCCCGGGCTCCTCGCCCGGGCGGTCGTCGGCGCATGAGCACCGTGGGTGACCGTCCGCGGTCCGCCCGTGCGGCACCGACCGGGGCGAGCACCGCGGCTGGCGACATCCGCCGTGAGCGGCCCTGACCTTTGGCGGCTCGTCGGCCGCGCGGGCAGTGTTGTCCGCCCTACCCTGCCCGGGCGCCCCTTGCGTGGCCGGTACAGGAGAGGACGTCGCGGTGAGCCCGAAGAAGCCCGCCCCGCCCGGTGAGCCCGGCGGTCGGCCGCTGCCGCCCCGCCTGGACCCGCGGCTGGGCCGGTCCGGCGGCCGGCGGCCCACGCGGCGGGGCACCGTGGCCCCGCGCGTGCTCGCCGGCCTGGTCTCCGCGATGCTGCTGGCCACCTCGGGCTGGGGCTGGTACCTGGGCCAGGTCGCCGAGGCGGGCATCAACCGCACCGACGCCATCCCCACCAGCGGCAACGAGGAGACCGGGGACGCGCCCGAGGCGATGAACCTCCTGCTGGTCGGCAACGACAGCCGGGCCGACCTCACCGAGGAGCAGCTGGCCGAGCTCAGCGCCGGCACCGACTCGGGCCTGAACACCGACACGATGATCCTGGTGCACGTGCCGGCCGACGGCTCCCGCGCGTCGTTCGTCAGCTTCCCGCGGGACTCCTACGTGGACATCCCCGGCTTCGGCCAGGGCAAGCTCAACGCCGCCTACGCCTACGGCTACGGCTCGGTGGACGACGCCCTGCCCGAGGCCGAGAAGCAGGCCGCCGGCGCCCAGCTGCTCGTGCAGACCGTCAGCGGCCTCAGCGGGCTGCAGATCGACCACTACGCCGAGGTCGACCTGCTCGGCTTCTTCGAGCTCACCAGCGTCGTCGGCGGCGTCGAGGTCAACCTCTGCGCGGCCGTGGACGACCGCGAGTACTCCGGCGCCTACTTCCCGGCCGGCCCGCAGACCATCTCCGGCGCGGACGCCCTGAAGTTCGTCCGGCAGCGGCACAACCTGGGTCCCCAGGGCCGCGGCGACTACGACCGGATCATCCGCCAGCAGGTCTTCATGGCCGGCGTGCTGCGCAACATCCTGTCCGGGGACGTGCTGCTGGACTTGGGCAAGCAGCGTGAGCTCGTCGAGGCCGCCTCGAAGGCCCTGACCGTCGACCGGGACCTGGACCTGTTCCAGCTCGCGCGGCAGATGCAGTCGGTGACGCTGGACAGCATCACGTTCGAGACCGTGCCCTACGTCGGCATCGAGCGCCTCGACGGGGTCGGCTCCATCGTCCGGCTCGAGGACGAGCAGACCCTGCACCGGTTCTTCACGCAGCTGTCGGCGGAGCCCGAGGCGCCGGCGGGCGCACCGGCCGAGGCCCCGGCGACCGTGGACCCCGCCACCGTGAGCGTCGAGGTGCTCAACGGCTCCGGGATCTCCGGGCTGGCGGCCGGCGCCCAGGGCGAGCTCGAGGCGGCCGGCTTCACGGTCACCGGCACGGGCAACGCCGACAACGCCGACCACACCCAGACGCTGGTCCGGCACGCCCCCGGCGACGAGGCCCAGGCGGCCACCGTGGCCGCCCAGATCCCCGGCTCGGTCACCGAGGTGGACGACACCCTGACGTCCGGGACGGTGCAGCTCGTGCTCGGCTCGGACTTCAACGGCGTCGGGGTGCAGACCACCGCCCAGCCCGCGCCGGACGAGGTCGTCGGCGAGGACGTCCGCACCGCCGACGACCGGAGCTGCATCAACTGAACGAGGCTCGTTCTCGCCGATCTTCGGCAGCCCACTGATGGCGCCGCGACGCGAACCGGCCCGAGGATCAGCGGGATGAACGGAGACCACCGGCTCGCCACCTACGGCAGCCTCGCGCCCGGCCGGCCCAACCACCACCACGTCGCCGGACTCGGAGGCCGCTGGTTCGCGGGGGAGGTGCACGGGCGGCTCGTCGAGGCCGGCTGGGGCGCCGCCCTCGGCTATCCCGCGCTGGTCCTCGATCCCGATGGCGCGGCGGTCGACGTCCAGGTGCTGGAGTCGGCCGACCTGCCCGCGCACTGGTCCCGCCTGGACGACTTCGAGGGGCGCGGCTACGAGCGGGTCCTGACCACGGTCCACACGGCCACCGGCGTCGTCGAGGCGTACATCTACGTGCTCGTCCCGGCCGACGAGAGCTGATTGACCGGGTGTCGGACGCGACGCCACGATGGCCGGGCTCACCACGGACTGACGACGGGGAGAGGTCATGAGCAGCGCAGAGACGATCACGGTGCCCCACCTCGGCACCTCGACCATCGGCTACCGGTTCGGCAGGGCCTACGACGCCTCGCTCCCGACGCTCGTCATGGTCAACTCGTTCAGCACCTCCGTCGAGCTGTACCGGCCCCAGTTCGCGGACGAGAAGCTCGTCGCCACCGCGAACCTGCTCGCGCTCGAGCCGTACGGCCACGGCCGGACCCGCGCCGGGTACGAGCACTTCACCTATTGGGACTCGGCCATCGCGAACCTGCAGGTCCTCGAGGCGCTCGGCATTCCCGAGGCGTTCGTCCTCGGGACGTCGCAGGGCGGCTGGGTGGCGGCGCGCATGGCCATGCTCGCCCCGAGCGCAGTGAAGGGGATCATCCCGCTCGGCACGTCGATGGACTCCGAGAGCCAGCGCAGCCGTGAGCTCGGGTGCTGGAACGGGGTCGACTTCTGCACGCCGGCCATCGACGCACTTGCCGAGAGCGTCGGCGACGACTGGGTGATCCCGGTCGAGCTCGTCGACGCCGTCCTCGCGGAGGGCTTCGGTGACGTGCCGCCCGAGGAACGGACGTTCTGGCACGAGACGCACCAGCAGAACTACACCGGCGACGCGGGGCGCAAGCGGCTGCGGATCAGCAGCATCAACCTGCGCGACCGCGACGGCCTGCACGGCCGGCTGGACGACGTGCGGTGTCCGGTCCTGTGGATGCACGGCACGGCCGACCCGGTCTACTCCGTCGCCAACGCCCAGGACGAGATCGAGCGCTTCGTCAACAGCCCCGACGCCACCCTCCGCGTCGTCGACGGGGGCCGGCACTTCCTCAGCGCCACGAACCCCGACGAGGTCAACGCCGCGACGGTGGAGTTCATCAGCCGCTGGAAGTAACGATCAGCGGCCGGCGGCGGGGATCGACACCTCGCGCTGCCCGAAGCGGGCGGTCAGCGGCTTCGCCGGCGTGATCCCCTCGGGCAGCTCCACCACCGTGACGTGGCCGCTCATGTCCGCGGTGCAGACGTCCCGGTCGGGGAACAGCGGGCCGAGGCGGATCTCGACCACCTGGTCGGCGACGACGTCGAGGGCGTGCGGGCCGCTGGGGCAGCTGCCGCTGCCGAAGGTGATCACGCCGAGGTACCGGCCCTCGTTCACCCACGCGACGGAGGCCCGGAACGACAGCGGCTCGACGGAGGCCGGCGTCAGCACGAACTCCCCGGACCGGTCCCCGAGGGCGAACTCCGCGACGTAGGGCAGCGGCGACCCCGACCGGCCGGCACCACAGGCGGCCAGCACGAGCACCCCCATCACCAGCAGGGGCCGCACCGGCCGGGGTCCGCGCACACCCCGGATCGTGCGGCCGAAGCGGCCGCGCCGTCCACCGGCTACCGCGGGACGGCGGCCGGCAGGGCGCGGACGAGCACCACCGCCGTTCCCGCGGCGACCGCGCCGCTCGCGTTGAGGACGGCGTCCAGCGGGGAGACGACCCGTCCCAGGGGCAGCGCCCACTGCAGCAGCTCGATCGACGCGCCGGTGGCGAGGGCGGCGCCGGCGAGCAGGGACAGCCGCCCGAGCGCGGGCCACCGCAGGACGGCGAGGGCGGCCGGCACCGCGAGCAGGCCGAGGTTGCCGACCAGCTGCAGCAGGGTGGCGCGCGAGTCCAGGCCGGTCAGGTACCAGCGCAGCTCCACGGCCGGCGAGCCCCACGCCCAGCCCGTCCCCTCCGGCGTCAGCGTGAGCAGCGCGACCAGCGCCAGGGCCGCCACCACCGCGGCCGTCCACCTGCCTCGGGTGCCGTCCATGCCCCGACTGTCCGATGCCCGCCCGGACGGCACCTGAGCCGGAAGTGGGTGTCGGCTGTGCGCGCCGGCCCGGAGTCACAGGAGCGGCTCAGCCGGGACACAGGGCGGTCGCCGATCGTGGGGAAGGAATGAGGAGGATGCCGTGCTGACCGTTCCCGCTTCGACCCCGCTCCCCGACGCCGCGGCCGACGACCGCGCCGTCCTCGTGGTCATCGGCGGGCTGCCGGGCAGCGGCAAGACGACGCTGCTGCGGCGCCTGCTCGCCGACGCACCGGCGGGGGTGGCCGGCTTCGACTCCGAGCAGGTCACCGCCCGCCTGCGGGCCGCCGGGGTGGCGCTGCCGTACCGGCTGCTCCGCCCGTGGGTGCACCTCTGGCACCGCCGCCGGGTCCTGCGCGGGCTCCGCAGCGGCGCGCCGGTCGTCGTCCTCACCGATCCGTGGACCAGCGACCGGTGGCGGACCGCGGTGCGCCGCGCGGCGGCGCAGGCCGGGCGGTCCGTGCGGCTGGTGCTGCTCGACGCCTCGCCCGAGCTCGCCCGGAGCGGCCAGGCCGCCCGCGGCCGCCGGATCTCGCCGCGCGCCATGGCCCGCCACGCCGCGCGGTGGGATCACGTCCTGGTCCAGGCGGCGGGCGACCGGCTCCCCGGCATCGCATCGGCCGCCGTCGTGGACCGGGAGGAGGCCGACCGGCTCACCCTGGACGCCGTCCTCGGCGAGGCCTGAGCCTCCCAGCGGACTCCCAGCCGCCGCCCAGCGCCGGTACGGTCCGGGCGGCCAGGCTGGTCCCCGACCGACCCGGAACCGATGGGGGAGCAGTGCAGGAACAGCGACGCAGTCCCGAACCCACCTACGAGGGCCGCCGCCTGCCCCGGCCGGCGGACGAGCTCGTCGACCAGGGGCTGGCCTTCGACGTCGGCACGCTGCTCTCGCGGCGCCGGATCCTGCAGGTCCTCGGCCTCGGTGCCGCGACCGTGGGCCTGGCCGCCTGCACCGGCGGGTCGAGCTCGTCGTCGGCGTCCTCCTCGTCCGCGTCCTCCTCGTCGTCCGGAACGGCGGGCACCGCGACCGGGGAGATCCCCGACGAGACCGCGGGCCCCTACCCCGGCGACGGCTCCAACGGGCCGGACGTGCTCCAGCGGAGCGGGATCGTGCGCAGCGACATCCGGTCCAGCTTCGGCGACGCCACCGGGACGGCGGAGGGCGTGCCCATGACGCTGCGGCTGACGGTCACCGACCTGGCGGGCGGGGGCGTGCCGTTCGAGGGGGTGGCCGTGTACGTGTGGCACTGCACCCGCGAGGGCGGCTACTCGCTCTACTCCGACGGCGTCCAGGACCAGAACTTCCTGCGCGGTGTGCAGATCGCCGACGCGTCCGGCACGGTGACCTTCACCAGCATCTTCCCGGCCTGCTACGACGGCCGGTGGCCGCACGTCCACTTCGAGGTCTACCCCGACCAGGCGAGCACCACCGACGCCGCCAACGCGATCGCCACCTCCCAGGTCGCGCTGCCGCAGGACGTCTGCGAGACGGTCTACCAGCAGGAGGGCTACGAGGCGTCGGTGCGCAACCTGTCCCGGGTCAGCCTGGCGAGCGACAACGTCTTCGGCGACGACGGCGGCGCGAAGCAGCTCGGCACCGTCACCGGCGACGTGCGCAGCGGCTACACCGTCTCCCTCGCCGTCGGCGTCGACACGACGACGGCGCCCACCGGTGGCGGCTCCCCGTTCGGGAGCCCGGGCGGCCCGCCGCCGGGCCGCCCGACGTCCTGACGGGTCAGCGTCCGCCCAGGACGTTCCGCTCGAGCCAGTCGTTGCGGAAGGCGCCCCGCGGGTCGAGCCGCTCGGCCAGCCGGACGAAGTCCGCGTGCCGCTCGTACCGCGGGGCGAGCTCCGCGGCCTCGGCGGCGAAGACCTTGCCCCAGTGCGGCCGCGGCTCGAACGGGGCGAGCGCGCGCTCGAGGTCGGGCAGCAGCGTCGCCACCTCCGCCGGCCGGCGCTCCCACGTGAAGTGGATCGCCACGGAGTCGCGGTCGTAGCTCGTGCTCAGCCACAGCCGGTCGGCGGCGACGGTGCGGATCTCGCAGACCAGCAGCAGCGGCCGGATCCGCCCGGCCAGACCGCGGACGGCGTCGACGGCGGCCAGCGCGTGCCGGCGGGGGACCAGGTACTCCGACTGCAGCTCCTCGCCGGCGCTGGGGGTGAACCCCATGCGGAAGTGCGGAAGCCGGTCCGACCACAGCCCCGGCCGGCCGAGCTGCGGCGTGCACGGTGTCGGGTCCAGGCCGAGGATCGGGTGCCGGTCCACCGCGGCCGGCACCGCGCCGAACAGGTCGTCCGGCTCCGGCTCACCGGCCCGCGACTTCACCCACACCTGGTCGACGGTCTCCCGGAACCGCGTGAAGACGCTGACGCTGTAGCCGCAGGACATGACCTCGTCGACGTGGGCGGCCAGCGCGTCCCAGCGCAGGCCCTCGAGCACCCGCTGCCGGACGTCGAAGGCCGGCTCGACGTCCAGCGTGATCCGGGTGACCGCGCCGAGCGCCCCGAGCCCGACGACCGCGCCGTCGAAGTCCGCGTCGCCCCGGGCCAGGCAGAGCACCTCGCCGGCCGACGTCACCAGTTCCAGCGCGGCGACGGCGGTGGCCAGGTTGCCGTTGCGCACCCCCGAGCCGTGCGTGGCGGTCGCGACCGCGCCGGCCACGGAGATGTGGGGGAGCGAGGCGAGGTTGTGCAGGGCCAGCCCCTCGTCGCGCAGCACCTCGGCCAGCTCGCCGTACCGGAGCCCGCTGCCGAACGAGACCGTCCCCGCCGCCGGGTCGACCGCCACGTCGGCGGGCAGCCCGCTCCCGGTGGTCAGCGCCTCGAGGGAGATCAGCTCATCCGAGTCGGCGATGCCGGTGAACGAGTGCCGGGAGCCGAGCACGTGCACCCGGCGAGCGCCGGCGACCAGCTCCTGCACCTGCTCCAGCGTCGCCGGCCGGTGCAGCCGCCGGGCGCCGTAGGTGTAGCTGCCCGCCCAGTTGCCACCCGGCTCCGTCACGGCGTCCATCCTCCCGGTTCCCCGGGTTGCCGCCCGGCGACCCCTTGCCTCAGCCCGCGGGCGCGGGCAGCGTGGACCGGACGCGTGCCCGAGCGAAAGGCGCCCTCATGACGCGTACCGCCCCACCGCCGGCCGCCGTCTTCGGGGACGAGACGGCGATCATCGGGCACCGGGGGCTCGGGCGGGGGATCGTGGCCGGCCACCGCGAGAACACCCTCTCCTCGTTCACCACCGCGGTGGACCTGGGCGTGAGCTGGGTGGAGGCCGACGTGCGCCGGACGGCCGACGACGTCCTGGTCGTGGGGCACGACGCGGCCTATCCCGACGGGGCCCGCGTGGCCGAGGTGACGGCCGAGGTGGCCGACCGCCGCGGCACGCTGCGGCTGGCCACGCTCCTCGAGCGGCTGCCGCCGTGGGTCGGCGTGAACGTGGACCTGAAGTCCTGCATCGAGGACAGCCTGCGGCCGCCGGAGCGGACCACGGCGGCCCTGCTCGCCCCGGTCGTGGCCGAGGAGGCGCTGAGCCGCCCCGTGGTGGTCTCGGCGTTCGATCCCTCGGCGCTGCGCCGGCTGCGCCAGGAGGCGCCTCGGGTCCTGCTCACCTGGCTCACCTGGTACGGCTTCCCGCTGGACGCCGCGGTGGCCGGCTGCGCGCACCTGGAGGTCGACGCCCTCGGCCTGCAGGTCGGCTCGCTCGCGCCCGACCCCTGGAGCGGGACCGTCGACCCGGCGACCGTCGCGCGGGCGCTCGGGTTCGTGCACGGCAGCGGGCGCGCGCTGCTGGTGTGGTGCCCGTCGGCCGGTCCCGCCTCCCTGCTCGTCGAGGCCGGCGTCGACGCCCTCGTCGTCGACGAGGTGCCGAGCGTCGTGGGGCAGCTGCGCCGGCCGGGCTGACGCCGTCGGTCAGTGGCTCTCCAGCCGGCCGCGCTGCGCCAGCACGAACAGCAGGGCCATCGCGGGGACGACGAGCAGGAGCGCGGCGGCGGCGACGACGGTCAGCGACCACAGCGTCGCGGTCGGCGCCGCGGCCTGCCCGATGGTCAGGTGCGTGCCGAGCAGGTACGGGTACTGGGCGACACCCCATCCGGCGATGACGGCGGCGACCGCGGTGACGGCGAGCGCCTGCAGCAGCCGCGGGGCGGCCCGGCGCAGCAGCACGACCGAGCCCAGGCCGCACAGGCCGGAGAGGATCACCAGGGGCAGCCCCGGGCCGAGCAGGTCGTCGAACAGCCGCGGTGCGTCCGCGCGGAGGATCGCGATGCCCGCCAGGGCCACCGCGCCGGTGACCACGGCCGCGGCGAGGGCGCGCCGCCGGAACCACGCCTCGAGGTCGGGCTCGTCGCGCCGGCGCGCTTCGGCAGTGAGGAAGACGGCCGCCACGAAGGCGCAGGTGAGCACCGCGAGCGCCCCGCCGAGCAGCGAGGTCGGGTTGAGCCAGCTGCCGACCGGGTCCCCCCGCCCCTCGGTGGGCACCCGCCCGGAGGCGATGCCCCCGGCCACGGTGCCGAGGAAGAACGGCGTCAGCACCGAGGACGCCGCGAACGCCGCCCCGGTGACCCGCTGCTGGTCGGTGCGGACCATGACCTTGCGGAAGGCGAAGCCGGCGCCGCGCAGCACGATGCCCAGCGCCGCGAGGCCCAGCGGCACGAACAGCGTGGTCATGATCGCCGCGAACGCCGTCGGGAAGCCGGTCCACAGCATGACCAGCACGAAGATCAGCCAGACGTGGTTGGCCTCCCACACCGGCGCCAGCGACTCGTCGACCAGGTGCCGGGGACGGCGGCCGTGCTCCGCCCCGCCGGCGGTCAGGTCCCAGAACCCCGCCCCGAAGTCCGCGCCCCCGAGGACGGCGTAGGCGAGGACGCCGAGGAAGAGCACCACCGCCGCGAACGTGCTCACGTCGCGCCCTCCGCGGCGGCGGCCTCCCGGGCGCGGGAGGGGCCGTAGGGCACGTCGGCGTCCCCGCCGGCGCCCTCCTCCGCCGCGCGCCAGCGGCGGCGCAGCAGCCGCAGCGCGAGCAACGTGCCGTAGGCGACCGCCGCGTACAGGGCGACGGTCGCGGCGAAGAACGGCCACACGTTCCCCGACGTCGTCACCGCGTCCCGGGTCAGCAGCAGGCCGACGACGGTCCACGGCTGACGGCCCACCTCGGTGACCACCCAGCCGGCCCACAGCGCGATCAGCGCCAGGACGCCGGACACCGCGGTGGCGCGCAGAAACCACCGGCTCTGCGGCATCCGGCGGCGCCGCCACCAGGCCAGCGCCCACCAGAGGGACAGGCCCAGCAGCAGGAAGCCGATGCTGACCATCACGTCGAAGGCCAGGTGGACGGTGGTCAGGATGCGGTCGGCGGGGCGGACGTCGGCGGGGATCGCGTCGAGGCCGAGGATCCGGGTGTCGGGGCTCTCCCCGGCCAGGATGGACGCACCCCACGGGATCTCGATGGCGAACCGCGGCTCGCCGTCGGCCATGAACCCGCCGAGCAGCAGCGGCACGTGCGTGTCCGTGCTCGGCACCAGCTCCATCGCGGCGAACTTGGCCGGCTGCTCCTGGTACACCTCCCGCGCGGCGAGGTCGCCGACCACGACCTGGAGCGGCGCGCAGATCGCGGCGACGGTGAACGGGATGGCCAGCCCGAGGTGGTGGTAGCGGTCCCGCCGGCCGCGCAGCATGCCGACGGCGTACACCCCGGCGACGGTGAAGCCGGCCACCATGTAGGCCGCCAGCAGCATGTGCACCGCCTCGTGCCAGAACGCGCCGTTGAAGAAGACCTCCAGCGGCCGGACGTCCACCACCCGGCCGTCGCGCAGCTCGAAGCCCCGCGGCTGGTTCATCCAGCCGTTCGCCGCCACCACCGACCAGGTGCCGCCGATGCCGGAGAGCACGATCGGCACCCCGGACCAGAAGTGCGCCCACGGCCGCATCCGGTCCCACCCGTAGAGGTAGATCGCGACGAAGATCGCCTCGAGGAAGAAGAACAGCCCCTCCACGGCGAACGGGATGCCGAACGCCGCCCCGAAGCGGCCCATCAGCCCCGGCCAGAGCAGCCCGAGCTCGAAGGACAGGACCGTCCCGGAGACGGCCCCGACGGCGAACAGGACGCCGGCCACCTGCGACCACCGCCGGGCCAGCAGCATCGCCTCGTCGTCCCCCCGGCGCAGTCCGCGGTGGTTGGCGATCAGCATCAGGAAGGTGAACGCGACGCCGAACGGCACCAGGACGATGTGGAAGCCGAGGGTGAAGGCCATCATCTGCCGCGCCGGCAGCAGCTGCGACGGGGCGTCCGCGGCCGCCAGCAGCGCCTGGCCGACCGCGGGCACGAGGTCCGGCATGTCTGCAGAGCGTGCTCCCGCGCCGACGGCCCCGCCAGCGGGAGAGGGCCGGTCCCGCCCGGTGCAGGGATCGGGCTTTCGGTACAGAAAGCCCGGCGCTGGTCCGGGCTTTCTGTACCGAAAGCCCGTGGGGTCAGGGCCGCACATCCGCGGTCGAGTGGCCGTCCCCGGGCGGGTGCCGGAGAGTCGGGGGCCGGTGGGGTCAGGCCCTGCGGAGTCGCTGACGAGGAGGCCGTCCGGATGCGGGCGATGGTGTACCGAGGGCCGTACAAGATCCGGGTCGAGGAGAAGCCGAGACCGGCGATCGAGCACCCGAACGACGCGATCGTGCGCGTGACCCTCGCCGCGATCTGCGGCTCCGACCTGCACCTCTACCACGGGCTCATGCCGGACCTGCGGATCGGGCACACCTTCGGCCACGAGTTCATCGGGGTGGTGGACGAGGTGGGGCCGTCGGTGCGCAGCCTGCAGGTCGGCGACCGGGTGATGGTGCCGTTCAACATCTTCTGCGGCTCGTGCTGGTTCTGCGCCCGCGGGCTGTACTCCAACTGCCACAACGTGAACCCCAACGCGACGGCGGTGGGCGGCATCTACGGCTACTCGCACACCACCGGCGGCTACGACGGCGGCCAGTCGCAGTTCGTCCGGGTGCCGTTCGCCGACGTCGGCCCCGCGAAGATCCCGGACTGGATGTCGGACGAGGACGCCGTCCTGCTGACCGACGCCGTCCCCACCGGGTACTTCGGCGCCCAGCTCGGCGACATCGTCGAGGGCGACACGGTGGTCGTCTTCGGCGCCGGCCCGGTCGGCCTGGTCGCCGCCCGGTCGGCCTGGCTGATGGGCGCCGGCCGGGTGATCGTCGTCGACCACCTCGAGTACCGGCTGGCGAAGGCCCGGACCTGGGCCTACGCGGAGACGATCAACTTCACCGAGTGCGACGACGTCGTCGTGGAGATGAAGAAGCAGACCGACCACCTGGGCGCGGACGTCGCCATCGACGCGGTCGGCGCCGAGGCGGACGGCAACCTCCTGCAGCACCTGACCTCCGCGAAGTTCAAGCTGCAGGGCGGCTCGCCGATCGCGCTGAACTGGGCGATCGACTCGGTCCGCAAGGGCGGGACCGTCTCGGTGATGGGGGCGTACGGGCCGATCTTCAGCGCCGTCAAGTTCGGCGACGCGCTGAACAAGGGGCTGACCCTGCGGATGAACCAGTGCCCGGTGAAGCGGCAGTGGCCGCGGCTGTTCGAGCACGTGCGCAACGGCTACCTCACGCCGAGCGAGCTGGTCACCCACCGGATCCCGCTCGAGGACATCGCCGCGGGCTACCACATCTTCTCGGCGAAGCTGGACGACTGCATCAAGCCGCTCGTGCTCCCGAGCGCGGCCTGAGAGGGAACCGATGGCCTACACGCCGCACAAGCCGCCGCTCGCCGAGACCCCCGACCAGCTGCGGGCCCGGATCCCCGGCTGGGGGGTCGACCTGGACCCGAAGGACCGGCCGTCGGTGCCCAAGCTGCAGTTCCAGGAGGGCCTCACCGGCGCGCACTGGGAGTTCCCCGAGCGGCAGCCGGAGAAGGAGCCGCGGGAGCGCTCGATCGAGCACAAGTTCCTGACGCCGGTGTTCGGCACCGCGCAGCCGCCGAAAGGGCTGTCCGGGGCGATCCGCCGGTTCTCCTACGCCCGCTACAGCGAGGGCCGGGCGGCGCACTGGCTGCTGCTGATGGCGGCCGACCGCGTCGACGCCTGGGAGGAGCACCTGCGCTCGTTCGCCACCCTGCGCCCCGACAACCCGATCACCGAGACCGGCGTGCGCAGCGAGTTCACCCACCACGGGCTGACGTCGCGGATCGGGCGCAAGCGGGCCGACCTCGTGCACCAGCCGCTCGACCCGGTGATCGTCGCCGGGCCCTGGATCCTGGCGGCCGCCGTCGCCGTCAAGGGGGTGCGGGCGCTGACCCGCTCCCTCGCGCGCTGAGGGGGGAGCACCCGCGGGTCCGCCGTCCGGGAGATAGTTCTCCTGCACGCCGCACCGGACGACAAGGACCAGCCCGTGACCCTGCCCAGCGCCGACGAGCTCACCCGCCAGGCCGAGGAGGCCCTGCGCCGCTGCGGCGTGGACCAGACCGCCGTCGCGGGGGACCGCCCGGTGGTCTCCCCGGTCAACGGCCTGCCGCTGGTCACCGTCCGCTGGTCCGACGCCGCGGCGGTCGACGCGGCGGTGGCCCGGGCCGGCGAGGCGTTCCGCAGCTGGCGGACGGTGCCCGCGCCGGTCCGCGGCGGCCTCGTGCGCCGGTTCGGCGAGCTGTTGCGCGAGCACAAGGCGGACCTGGCCACGCTGGTGAGCCTCGAGGTTGGCAAGATCACCTCCGAGGCCCTCGGCGAGGTCCAGGAGATGATCGACATCTGCGAGTTCGCCGTGGGGCTCTCGCGGCAGCTGTACGGCCGCACGATCAGCTCCGAGCGCCCGGGCCACCGGCTCATGGAGACCTGGCACCCGCTCGGCGTGGTCGGCGTGATCAGCGCCTTCAACTTCCCGGTGGCGGTGTGGTCGTGGAACACCGCGCTCGCGCTCGTCTGCGGCGACCCGGTCGTCTGGAAGCCCTCCGAGCTGGCGCCGCTGTCCGCGCTCGCCGCCGCCGCGCTGCTCGACCGCGCGATCGCGGAGCAGGGCGCGCCGGAGGGGCTCAGCCAGGTGCTGATCGGCGGCCCCGAGCTCGGCGAGGCGCTGGTGGACTCGCCGGGGATCGCCCTGCTGTCGGCCACCGGCTCCACCCGCATGGGCCGGGCGGTCGGGCCGCGGGTGGCCGACCGCTTCGGCCGGGCCCTGCTCGAGCTCGGCGGCAACAACGCCGCGGTCGTGACGCCGTCGGCCGACCTGGACCTGGCCATCCGGGGCATCGTCTTCTCGGCGGCGGGGACGGCGGGGCAGCGCTGCACGACGATGCGCCGCGTGATCGCCTCCGCCGAGGTGATCGGCGAGCTCACCGAGCGCCTCGCCGCGGCCTACCGGCGGCTGCCGATCGGGTCGCCGGTGGGGGAGGGGACCCTCGTCGGGCCGCTCATCGGCAGCCGGGCGTACGAGGCCATGCAGCAGGCGCTGAAGGAGGCCGTCGCGCAGGGCGGCGAGGTCGTGGTGGGCGGCGGGCGCCGGTTCGAGGACGAGGCCCCGGACGCGTTCTACGTCGAGCCCGCCGTCGTCCGGATGCCCGGGCAGACCGACGTCGTCCGGCGGGAGACCTTCGCGCCGATCCTCTACGTCCTGCCCTACGGGACCCTGGAGGAGGCGATCGCGCTGAACAACGACGTCCCGCAGGGGCTGTCGTCGAGCATCTTCACCGCCGACCAGGCCGAGGCCGAGCGGTTCATCGCCCCCGACGGTTCCGACTGCGGCATCGTCAACGTCAACATCGGCACGTCGGGCGCCGAGATCGGCGGCGCGTTCGGCGGGGAGAAGGAGACCGGCGGCGGCCGCGAGTCCGGCTCCGACGCCTGGAAGAGCTACATGCGCCGCGCCACCAACACGATCAACTACTCGGGCGAGCTGCCGCTCGCGCAGGGCGTGAAGTTCACCGTCTGACTCACGGACCGGTGGGCAGCGGCGCGGTCAGGTGCGGGACGGCGCCGCGGCGGGCGAACGCCCAGCGCCCGTTCCGCCGCTGGTAGACGTCGGTGTAGGTGTAGACGCCCTGCATCCACGCGCCGTCGGCGCCCTGGACGAACGCGAGCACCTGCGCGGACCCGGTGCCGGCGTCGCCGTCGACCTCGACCGTGTGGTTCGTGGTCAGGTGCCGGGTGGCCGGCAGCGACCCCCAGGCCCCCTCGGTCGCCGCGCGGATGCCGTCGTGGCCGGTGAGGACGGTGCCGGGGAGCAGCTCCCAGGTGGCGTCCTCGTGCCAGAGCGCCAGGAACCGGTCCAGCACCCGGTCGTCGAAGGCCTGGCAGTAGTCGGCGGCCAGCCGGCGGACGGCGGCCTCGCTCTCCAGGCGGTCGAGGCGGGCGGCGACGTCATCGGCGGTCACGGGTGCTCCTCGGTGGCGTGGGCTGGCTGCCCCGCATCCCAGCAGTCCCGGCCCGATCCGGGCAATGCTCGCCGTCAGGTCAGGACGCCGCGCACCAGCTCCCGGGCCTGGCGGGTGGCGAACGACAGCCGCCGCGGCGCGTACGCGTCCCCGAGCAGGTGCACCGCCGGATGCCGGCCGCGCACCTGCTGGTACAGGTCGTCGTCGGGCACCGAGCCGCAGGCCAGGACCACCCGGTCGACGCCGTCCAGCCGCCACCGCCGGCCGCTGTAGGTGTGGGCGAGGTGGACGGCGCCCGGCTCGACGGCCACCAGCCGCGCCATCGGGACCAGGCGGACGCCCGCCCGGTCGAGCCGGGCGAGCATCGAGCCGATCGAGTACTTGCCGACCTGCGGGGACGGCGCCGGCGACTGGTGGACCAGGGTGACGTCGTGCCCGTCCCCGGCGAGGTGGTCGGCCACCGCGAGCGGCGCCGCGCGGTCGTCCTCGGAGACGACGACGATCTGCTGCCCCTCGGGGAGCGGCCGGGTGAGGGCCGCCGCGGCGCTGACGACGTGCGGCAGGTCGATCCCCGGCAGCGCCGGGATGCGGGGGAGGGCGCCGGTGGCGACGATCACGACGTCGGCGCCGCGACCGAGGACGTCGGCCGCGGTGGCCTCGGTGGACAGCTCGACGGGCACGCCGAGTGCGCGCAGGCGGCGCTCCTGCCACGCCAGCCAGTCGGCGTACCGCCGGTTCGCGCGGGCGCGCGCCGCGATCGCGAGCTGGCCGCCGAGCCGGTCCTCCCGCTCCAGCAGCGTCACCCGGTGCCCGCGCTCGGCGGCCAGCGCGGCCACCTCGGTGCCCGCCGGCCCGCCGCCGACGACGAGGACCGCCCGGCGGGGATCGGCGGACGCCGGGGGCGGCTCGTGCTCGCGCCCCGCCTCCGGGTTGACCGCGCAGGCGAACGGCAGCCCCTGACCCGACCGGCGGTCGATGCAGTCGTTGACCCCGATGCACGGCCGGATGTCCGCGCGCCGCCCGGCCCGCGTCTTCGCGACGTACTCCGGATCGGCGATCGTCGCCCGCGCGAGGCCGACCAGGTCGGCCTGCCCGTCGCGCAGCACCGCCGCGGCGACCTCCGGGTGCACGACCCGGCCCACGTACACCGTCGGCAGGTGCGTGCCCTCCTTCGCCCGCCCGGCGAGGGCCGCCCACTCCGCCTCCCCGTGCCAGCCCACCGGCACGTAGCTGGGCTCGCCCCAGTTGCTGCCGACGTCGAAGCTGAAGTAGTCGACCGTGCCGTCCGCGGTGAACGCCCGCGTGAGGGCGGCGGCCTCCTCGACCCCGTACCCGCCGTCGATCCGCTCGTCCAGGCACAGCCGCAGACCCAGGGTCAGCGGGCGGGGCACCCGGGCGCGGATCGCCTCGCAGATCTCCCGGACCAGCCGTCGCCGTCCCGGCAGGTCGCCGCCGTAGGCGTCGGTCCGGTGGTTGGTCCGCGGCGAGAGGAACCACTGGAGGACGTCGTCGTGGTTGCTGTGCAGCTCGATCGCGTCGGCGCCCGCCTCCGCCGCCAGGGCCGCGGACGCGGCGTACTCCTGCACGAGCCAGCGGATCTCGTCGACGTCGAGCGCGTGCGGGATGGTGTGGTCCAGATACCCGGACAACGTCGGCGAGGGCGCGATCGGCATCCCGCCCTGCAGGACCATCTGCACGGTGCCGAACCCGCCGGCCCCGTGCAGTCGCTGCAGGTAGCGGCCCATCCGCTCGACGAACAGCGGATGGCGGAAGTAGCCCTCCACGTTGGCGCCCACACCGCTCGGCTCGAACCCGGGGATGACCGGGTTGCGCACGAAGACCGGTCCGCCGCCCACCCACTGCACACCCCCCTCGACCCGGGCGAGCCAGTAGCGGCACATCCGCTCGAACTGCTCCTCGGAGCCGAGCAGGGCGCCACCGCCGCCGCTGTGCGGGGGCACGACCAGCCGGTGGTCGAGCGCCATCGTCCCGACGGTGATCGGCCGGAACAGCGGATCCCCCGGATCGGGCATCGGCGGGACCTCCGTCGCGGGGCACGGCAGACTGGCGCGGTGCCGATCGTCCTCCTCGTCCGCCACGGTCAGGCCTCCTTCGGCCACGACGACTACGACCAGCTCTCCCATCTCGGCCGGGAGCAGTCCGAGGCCACCGGCCGCTGGCTGCGCGACCGCGGGCTGCGCCGGCCCGTTGCGGTGCACGGCTCGCTGCGCCGGCAGCGCGACACGGCGACCCTGGCCCTCCGGGCCGCCGGGCACGACGTCGAGCCGCGGACCGATCCGCGGTGGGACGAGTACGACCACATCGACCTGGTCCGGCGCTACGCCGCGGCGCACGGCGCCGAGGAGCCGCGCAGCTCCCGCGAGTTCCAGATGGTGCTCGACGCCGCCCTGGTCGCCTGGGTGGAGCACGGCGACGCGGGCGGCTGGCCGGAGTTCACCGCGAACGTCCGCGACGCCCTGCACCAGCTCGTCGCCGACCTCGAGCCCGGTCAGGACGGCGTCGTCTTCACCTCGGCCGGGGTGATCGCCGCCGTCTGCGCCGACCTGCTCGGCACCGGCGCGGCCGGCCTGGTGGCGCTCAACCGGGTCGCCGTCAACGCCGCGGTCACCAAGCTCGCCGCCGGGCGGACGGGGATCGCGCTGCTCACCTTCAACGAGCACAGCCACCTCGGCGGCGCGGCGCTCACCTACCGCTGACCAGGAGGAACCATGCGGATCGAGGGCAGGACTGCGCTGGTCACCGGGGCGAACCGCGGCCTGGGCCTGGCCTTCGTGCGCGGGCTGCTCGCCCGCGGGGCGGCGAAGGTGTACGCCGCGGCGCGCGATCCCGGCGCGCTGGGCGAGGGCCTCGGCGACCGGGTGGTCCCCGTCCGGCTCGACGTCACGAGCGCGACCGACCGCGCGGCCGTCGTCTCCTCCTGCGGGGACACCGAGCTGCTGGTCAGCAACGCGGGGCTGTCGCCGACCGGCCCGGTGCTGGAGAGCGACGAGGCCGTCATCCGGGAGACGTTCGAGGTGAACGTCTTCGGCCCGCTCGCGCTCGTCCAGGGGCTGGCGCCGGCGCTGCGCCGTACCCGCGGCGGGGTGCTGGTCGTCAACTCGGTGACCGGGCTGGTCGTCTCGCGCAGCTCACCGGTGTACGGCGCGAGCAAGGCGGCGATGCGGATGCTCGCGCTGGCGCTGCGGCAGCAGCTCCAGGCGGACGGCGTCGTCGTCACCACCTCGCACCCGGGATTCATCGACACCGACATGGCCGCGGACGTGCCCTACCGGAAGGCGTCGCCGGAGGAGGTCGTCGAGCGGTCGCTCTCCGGGTGGGAGGCGGAGGCGACCGTCGTCTTCCCCGACCGCCTCGCCGAGCTGGTGGAGCGGGCGCTGGCCGAGCGCGCGCCGGAGGTGCTCGCGGAGCCGCAGCAGGTGATGACCGGCCTGGTGGCCGAGCTGCAGGCCGAGGGGTCCCCACCGTCCCCCTGACCGCCGCCCGCCTGACCGCCGCCCGGCTCCCGCCGCAGCCCGGTACCTTGACAGCCCCCACGTCAACGGGCACCGCGAACCGGCGGCCGAGGGCCGGCCGGTGCCGAAGGAGGTCCTCGATGGCCAGGCTCGACGGGAAGGTCGCCTTCATCACGGGTGCCGCGCGGGGACAGGGCCGCTCGCACGCGATCCGCTTCGCGCAGGAGGGCGCGGACGTCATCGCCGTCGACGCGCTGACCGACGTCCCGAGCGTCGGCTACCCGATGGCGACCCGCGCGGACCTCGACGAGACCGTCCGGCAGGTCGAGGGGCTCGACCGGCGCATCGTGGCCCGGCAGGCCGACGTCCGCGACAGCGCGGCCCTGCAGCAGGCACTCGACGAGGGCGTGGCCGAGCTGGGCCGGCTCGACATCGTGGTGGCCAACGCCGGCATCGCCTCCTTCGCGCCCGCCGAGAAGATCATGGACGAGATGTGGGACGACATGATCGCCGTGAACCTCAGCGGCGTGTTCCGCACGGTGCGGACGGCGATCCCGCACCTGCGGGACAGCGGGGACGGCGGCGCGGTCGTGCTGATCGGGTCGGTGGGCGGGCTGAAGGGCGTGCCCAACATCGCCCACTACTGCGCGGCCAAGCACGGGCTGGTCGGACTGATGCGGGTGCTCGCCCAGGAGCTCGCGCCGGACGGGATCCGGGTCAACGTCGTCCACCCGACCAACGTCGACACCCCGATGATCCAGAACGACTCGCTGCGCGGGCTGCTCTTCCCCGACCGCGACCCGGCCACCGTCACCCGCGAGGAGGCCGAGGAGGTCATGCGCGGGACGAACCTGCTGCCCGTGGGGTGGATCGACCCGTCCGAGATCAGCGACGCGATCCTCTTCCTGGTCTCGGACACCGGGCGGCACATCACCGGCATCGAGCTCCCCGTGGACGCCGGCTACACCACCCGCTGACCGCCCCGGCGGAACGGGCCCGGCCGCTACGCTCCCTGCCATGGCGCCGCCGCGGCGGGGAGAGCTCCCGCTCTACCAGCGCGTCCGCGGCGTCCTGCTCGAGCGGCTCGACTCCGGCCAGTACGCCCCCGGCGACCGGCTGCCCAGCGAGGGCGTCCTCGCCGACGACCTCGGCGTGCACCGGCTGACCGTCCGGCGGGCGCTCGACGAGCTGTCCCGGGAGGGGCGGCTGCGCGCGCGGCAGGGCGCCGGCACGTTCGTCTCGCCGCGCCCCGAGCCGTTCGCGGTCGCCATCCCCCTGACGCCGGAGGAGTACTTCGGCAGTCTGCGCACCGCCCTGCGCAGCCAGGGCCAGGCCTACCGCGACGTCCTGCTCGCCACCCGTGTCGACGACGACCCCGCGGCCCGGCAGGCGCTGCGGCCCGCGGGGCGGCTGCGCCGGGTGGACAGTGCCCTGGAGGTCGACGGCGAGCGGTGGGTCCGGTCGACCGCCTGGGCCCCGGAGGAGACGCTCGGCGACGTGGAGAGGCGCTGGCAGGAGAGCGACGGGCTCTACGGCCTGCTGCTGGGCCGCTCGGGGCGGCCGCTGCGGTACGTGTGGCGCACCTTCGCCGCCGAGGCGGCCTCGGCCGAGGACGCCGCCGTCCTCGGGATCCGGCCGGGCGCGCCGGTGCTGCTCCGCGAGGGGCTCACCGCCGACGAGGACGGCCGTCCTGTGCTGCTGGTCAGCCGCCGGGCGCGGGCCGACCGCGTGCGCTACCGGCTCGACTACCCGCCCGACGGCGCCCCCGGAGCGGTCCCCGGCTGACCGCCGCCGGCCGGAGGTTCGTCCAGGATGCGGTAGACGACGTCGTCGCGGGAGCGCAGGCCGCGGACGTAGCCGTCGGCGAACCCGCCCTCCCCGTCGACGCGGTCGGTCCGCCGCCACTCGTAGGCGCAGACCCGCGTCTTGATCCGCCACTCGCCGTGCCGGCGCTCGAACCTGTCGACGTAGCGCAGGCCCGCCCACATGTCCGTCGGCTGCCCCTCCGGGTCGGTGTAGCGGTGGAAGGCGACCGCGTAGGTCTCCGCCCGGGCGACGTCGCGGCCGAGGTCGACGTCGATGAGCACGTTGCCGAGGAAGTGCGCCGTGCGCTCGAAGCGCAGCAGCGACTTCTCGACGAACGGGATGAAGTCGTCGACCCCGCCGACGAAGGATCCGTGGTCGTCGGTGCCGTCGGGCCAGTAGCAGGAGCGGACCGCCTCGAAGTCGAACCGGTCGATCCCGCGCGAGTACGTGGTGAGCACGCGCGAGATCGCCCGCTCGGCCAGCATCAATTCCAGGTCCTCGTCCATCAGCTCCGCCTCCCGGCCGCTCACCGTCCCGCGGGGCTCCAGCCCGCCATGACCTGCTCCTCGCGGGCGAGCCGGGCGTCGAGGAGCCGCTCGCCCTCCTGCTGCAGCTCCCGTGAGCCCCGGAGCACCGCGACCTCGAGCGCCGCGGCGAACAGCTCACCGGCCCGCGCATAGCGCTCGGTGACGGCGTCGAGGCCCAGGCCGTCGTCGGCGTCCTCGAGGCGGCGCAGCAGCGCCCCGAGGCCGTCGTCGGGCGCCGCGGCGAGCACGGCGCGGGCGTACTCCGCGAGGCCCGGGATCTCCGCCACCATCCAGTCGATCTCCTGCGCGCACCGGGCTGCGGCGTTGCGGAGGACCTGCTCGATCATGGCGATGCGCACGATCGTCGTCTCGTCGGCGATGGTGGGCAGGACGTCCTCCATCAGCTCGCGGGCGCAGTCCAGGAGGAGCTGCTCGGTCGTGGGGCGCGCGTTCACGGTCGTCCCGTCGAGGAGGGGGCGGGCAGGCGACGGCAGGTCTCGAAGAAGGTCCGGCACTGCGCCGAGAGGGTGTTGACCAGGTAGGTCGCCAGCACGCCGCGGGGGCGGCCCTCGGCGACGGCCTGGGCGGCGGCCATCTCCTGCTCGAACAGCCGGGCGATGCCGAGCAGGTAGAAGTACTCCACGACCTCCGGGTTGAGCTGCTCCTCGGTCAGCCCGGTGCGGGCGCGATAGCGGCCGAGGAACGCGGCGGGGTCGGTGACGTAGAGGTTCGGTGGGATCGGCATGTGCGCGTAGTAGCCGATGTCCTCCCGCGGGTCGCCCACCCGCGCGAACTCCCAGTCGATCACCACCGGCGCGGCGTCCCCGAGGAGGACGTTGCCGGGCTGGCAGTCCCCGTGCACCAGCACCAGGGGCACGGGCGGCGGCCGGTAGGAGCGCATCCGGGCAGCGGCGTAGCGCAGCGCAGGGTCGCTGTCGCGTCCCCTGCGGCTGGAGGCGTCGATCAGATCGATGAGGCCGTCGATGTAGGTGTCCCAGTCGCGCGGTGGGTCGAGCGCGGGGGAGAGGGTCTCGAGCGGTGTCCGGTGGACGTCGACGATCGTGTCGACGAAGGTCTCCCGGACTTCGGTGAGGTCCTCGGCCTCCCGGGCGAGCTGCTGCAGCGAGCGACCGTCGTAGAAGTCGCTGACGATGCACCTGCTGCCGAAGGGCTCTCCCGTGCCGTCGTACCAGAGCGGGGCGGGGATCCGGACCGGCCCGGTGCCGGCGAGCGCGTTCAGCGTCCGCCACTCCTCGTCGCGGTCGCTGACGAACACGCCGCGGTCGGCCGGCGGGTCGCTGCGCAGCACCAGCCGCTGGTCGCGCCCGTCGGCCCAGGTCACCTCGGCGATGGCGGTGTCCCGGCTGTAGCCGCCGCCGAGCGGGGTCACCGCCCGGACGACGGCGCCCCGCTCCGGGGCCACCGCGTCGAGGAACCGCTGCAGGGCACCGGCGGTCTGTCCTGCCGTCATGCTGGCGACCCACCGCCGGCGCCGCGCGGGTCGACGAGGACCTTGATGTCGTCCGACGGCCCTGCCGACAGCGTCCGCAGCGTCGCCTCCAGGTCGTCGAGGGGGACCGTGCGGCTGTGCAGCGGCGCCGCCTTCACCCGGCCGTCGGCCAGGAAGGCCATGCTGCGGCGGAAGTCGTCGTGGGTGAACGCGTTCGAGGCCACCAGGCTGAGCTCCTTGGCCAGCCACCGTGCGCCGTTGATGGTCGCGGGCTGGGCCAGGAAGCTGATCAGGCCCACCGTCCCGCCCGAGCGGGCGAGGTCGGCGGCGGTCTGCAGCAGGCTCGGCACGCCGGCGCACTCCAGGACGACGTCGGCCCCGAGCCCGCGGGTGCGCTCCAGGACGGCATCGCCGGCCTCCTCGGGGCCCCAGGCCGCGGTGGCGCCCAGCTCGAGGGCGAGCGCGCGGCGGGCGGACGACGGCTCGACGACCAGCACCTCGCCCGCCCCCGCGGCGCGCGCGAACTGCGCGGCGAACTGGCCCATCGGGCCGGCGCCCTGCACGACGACGGCGTCCCCGGGGGCGATCCGGGAGCGGCGGACGCCGTGGAAGGCGACCGTCGCCGGCTCCACCTGCGCCGCCTCCTCGTCGCTGAGGTCGGGGTGGGCGGCCAGGACGCGGCCCGCCTCGACGGTGATGCTGCGGGCGAAGGCCCCGTGCGGCGGGGAGAGCTCGTTGCGCCCCCGCGCCACCATCGACGTCGTCCGGCAGTACTCGGTCAGGCCCCCGCGGCACTCCGGGCAGCGACCGCAGGCCGGGGGGACGGCGACCACGACGCGCTCGCCCTCGCGCAGCCCCTCCACCCCGGCCCCCACGGCGCTGAGCACGCCGACCCACTCGTGCCCGCACACTGCCGGGCTGTGCAGGTGCCCGGTCCGGTAGGAGGCGATGTCGGTCCCGCAGATGCCGCACAGCGACACGTCGACGGTCACGCAGCCCGGCGCCGGCGGTGCGTCGGGGAAGCTCAGGAACTCCACGGTCTCCTTGCCGGTGATCAGTCCCGCGGTGACCTCAGCCATCGAGCTTCCCTCCCGACGCCGACGCCCCTGCGACCCGGCCGAAGACGACACAGTTGGCGTAGGAGTTGCCGCTGCCCACGTAGGCCGGCCCGATCACGCCGCCCGCGCACTCGCCCGCGGCGTACAGGCCCGGCACCGGCCGGCCTGCGGTGTCGAGCACCTGGGCGTCCCGGTCGATCCGGGGCCCGCAGGAGGTGAAGCACACGGTCGCGGGCCGGATCTCGGCGCCGAAGAACGGCGGCGTGGCGATCGGCTCGAGGAACGTCGGGTCCTTGAGGTAGTCGGGGTCCTCGCCGGCAGCGACCTGCGCGTTGTGCCGCGCGACGGTGCCCTCGAACCGGTCGACCGGGAGCCCGAGCGCGGTCGCCAGCTCGGCGACGGTGCCGGTGCGGTGCACCTTGCCGGCGGCGACCATCTGCTCGATCACGTCGGCGTTCCAGTGCGGGCTCTGCTTCTTGGTCGAGCCCGGGACCTGCTGCTTGTAGCGGGCCACCCCGGCGGCGGTCGCGGCCGTCAGCGCGGCGTCGTCGAACACCGCGTAGGCGACGTCGCCCTGGGACCGCAGCAGGCCGTCGGTGATGCCGTAGGGCGCGGTCTCGTTGAAGAACCGGCGTCCCTCGCGGTTGACGATCACGATCCACCCCGGCAGGTAGGCCTCGTAGATCGGGGCGAAGTTCGCGTGCAGCAGCCGCAGGCCGCGGTCGTGGCCGAGGAGCTGCGCCCCGACCTGCTCGGCGAGGCGGAGGGCGTCGCCGCGCGAGCCGGGAGCGCCGATGTACCAGGTCCACCCGGTGGCGGCGGCCGACGGGAAGTGCGCAGCGAGCTTGTCCGGGTCGTTGCCGAACCCTCCCGTGGCCAGCACCACCGCGCGGGCGGTGATGGCGTCGTCGCCGACGGCGACGCCGCCCACCGCGCCGTCCTCGACGATCAGCCGGTCGACCCGCTGACCGAGCGCGATGTCGATCCCGGCCTCCCGGCAGGCCCGGTGCAGCACGTCGACGACGGCCTGCCCGCGGCCGATCGGCACGTGCACCCGCGGCACCCGCTCGTCACCGCCGTAGACCATCTGGTCGTAGTACTCGACGCCGAGGTCGCCGAGCCACTCCACCGTCGGCCCGGCGAGGTCTGCCAGCCGGCGGGCGACACCGGCCTCGACGTCCCAGTGGTTGAGCGTCATGTAGTCGTGGAAGAGCGAGTCGGCGTCGTCGGCGATGCCCAGCGCCCTCTGGTATCGGGTGCCGGCCCCCATCGTGAGCCCCCCGGACAGCCGCGACGACCCACCGACCACCCCTTCGGCCTCGGCGACCAGGACGCTCGCCGCGCCACCCTGGCGGGCCGACAGCGCGGCGGCGAGGCCGGCGGCGCCCGAGCCGACCACGAGGACGTCGACGTCCGGGCCGCTCACCGGGATCCCCCCGGAACGGCGGCCGCGCGAACCGCGGCGACGATCTCCCGCACCCGGTCGCCGGCGACGCGCGCCGCCTCGACCGGCGGCATCGCCTCGGTGATGGGGGAGATGACCTCCGCTCCCACCCAGCGCAGGGCGCCGATCCGGTCGAGGGCCGCCACCACCCGGGGCAGGTCGAAGTCGCCGTCGCCGGGCAGCAGCCGGTTCATCGTCTCGTCGCGCAGGCTGCCGCGGAGGTCGGCCGTGCTGTCGCAGACCTGCACCGCGAAGATGCGCTCCCCGGGGATCCGGTCCAGCAGGTCGAAGTCGGGGTTGCCGCGGAAGAAGTGCAAGGTGTCGAACAGGATCCCGCCGTTGGGCCGGTCCGCGCCCTGCACGATCGCCCAGGCGGCGTCGAGGTCCCGGATCGCGGTCATCGGGATGAACTCCAGGTGCACCTGCGCCCCGAGGTCGGCGGCCCGGTCGCAGAACGCGCCGAACGCACCGGCGACGTCCTCGGCCGGCCGCTCGCCCGGTGCCTGCCCGATCGCGGTGATCGACTCGACCTGCAACGCCTCGCACATCCGGAACGACTCGTCCGGGGTGAACCGGGCGAACCGCGACTCGCGTCGCGGGGCACCGCCCGCGTACCAGCCGCCGACCGGGTCCATCACGATGCCCAGGCCCGCGTCCCGGATGCGCCGGCCCAGCTCCGCGGCCGAGGTGCCCGCGTCCTCGGCCCGGGCCACGTCGAGCGGACTCACCGACAGCCGGCTGCAGCCGGTCGCCACCGCCGCCTGGATCCGGCCCGGGATCGGGCTCTCCAGCCCGACGGTGCCCGACCAGAGCACCCAGCCGATGTCGCCCAGAACCTCGGTTCGCGCCGTCATCGGTCTCCTTCCGGCTGGTGCGCCGTCGCACCGCGATGGGGAGGAAGTGTGCCGGGGGTTACTTGACTTTGTCTACACTAAGCCTCCAGCATCCGTGGCGCCGAGCACACCGTTGCCGGCCCCGCCCGGCGAGGAGGACCGATGCACGCGGAGCGGCCGCTCATCCTCGTCACCAACGACGACGGGCTGCTGTCGCCCGGGCTGCACGCCGCCGCCGAAGCGGTCGCCGACCTCGGCGACCTGCTGCTCGTCGCGCCGGCCACCCAGCAGACCGCCATGAGCCGCGCGTTCCTCGGCGGGCCGGACGCCGGTGTCGTCGAGCGGGTCGACCTGCACATCGGCGGGCGCAGCGTCCCGGGCTACGCGATCACCGGCTCGCCGGTCATGGCGGTGACGCACGCGGTGCTGGAGCTGGCCGACCGGCCGATCGCGCTGTCCGTCAGCGGCATCAACTACGGCGAGAACATCGGCGGCACCATCGGGGTGAGCGGCACGATCGGCGCGGCCCTCGAGGCCGAGGTCTACGGCATCCCCAGCATCGCCGCGGCGATCACCACGCAGATCAGCGAGTGGCGGACGTTCGGCGCGATCGACTGGACCGCCGCCCGGCACTTCACCCATCGGCTGGCCCGGCAGGTGCTCGACGAGGGGATGCCCGAGGGCGTGTCGGTGCTCAGCCTCAACGTGCCCCGGTCCGCGACGACGGAGACGGAGCTGCGCAGGACCGTGCAGAGCCGCCAGCCGTACTACGTCCGCTCGCGCCCGGCCTCGCCACGTCAGCTGGGCGAGCCATACCAGTTCACCGTCGAGGTCGAGATCGACTGGGACCGGCTCGAGCCGGACAGCGACATCTACGCCGTCGTCCACGACCGGGTCGCCTCGGTCACCCCGCTGACCTGGCGGATGACCGCCGAGACGGACTGGCAGCCGCGGTCACCGTGACCGGGCCGCCGCCATCACGGCGCGCGTCCCCTCGGCCAGCCGGCGCGCGACCTCGGCGGCCGGGCGCTGCAGCAGCTCCTCGGAGATGACCTCGACCGAGAGGGGGATCCGCACCCCCATCCCGGCCAGCAGCGACAGGAACCCCACCAGGTCGAACGCACCCTCGCCCGGCACCTGGCGGTAGCGCGTGCAGTCGGTGTAGTAGTCGGCGTCGACCGGCCGCCGTGGGCCGTCGTCGATCTGCACCGCGAAGATCCGTTCCGGCGGGATGCGGCGGAGCATGGCGTCGTCGTCGGCGCCGCGGAAGTGGTGCCAGGAGTCCAAGCAGATCCCGCCGTTGGCGCGCCCGGCGCGGTTCACGATCTCCATGGCGGTGTCGGCGTCCGGGATGTTCGTCATCTCCGGCAGGAACTCGATCGCGGCGCACAGCCCGTGCTCGGCGGCGCGGTCGCAGACGCCGGCGAAGGCCTCGGCCGCGTCGTCCAGCGTGCCGGTGTAGGGCCCGATCACCTGCACGTGGTGGCCCGGCCCGAGCGCGTCGCTCATCGCGAAGACGTCGCGCTCGTCGGCGAGGTACGCCTCGCGTTCGGGCCCGGTCGCGGACCAGCCGCGCAGCGCCTCGATCTCGACGACCCGCAGCCCGTGCGCGTCGAGGACGGCGTTCAGGTCGGCGTCGGTCGCGCCCTCGGACCGCAGCCGCTGGTACTCGCGGACGTAGAGCCCCATGGCCGCGAAGCCGGCATCCGCGGCGGCCCGCACCCGCTCCTCGAACGGCCGGGCGCGGCCGAGGCTGAAGTGGCTCAGGATCAGGTCGTCCGGGCCGAGGTCCGCGTAGCCGGGCAGCGCGGCCAGTCTCTCCGGCACCGTCATGCCCGCGTCAGCTCTCGGCATCCGCGGGGACGCCGCTGCGGCCCGCCTCGCGCACCAGGTCGCGGCGGCTGGCCCACCGTCCGTGCTCGCCCGGCGCGACGTTCTCCTTCGACCCGGTCGTGAGCCCGCCGTCGACCACCAGGGTCTGGCCGCTGACGAACCCGGCGTCGTCGCTGGCCAGCCACAGTGCCGCGTGCGCGATGTCGGAGGCCTCGCCTATCCGGCCCCGCAGCGGCGTCCGGGTGCGGAACGCCTCACGGGCCTCGTCCATGGCGTCGGGGTCGCCGACGATGTTCGCCGCGTTCATCGGGGTCAGGATCTTGCCCGGGGCGATGGCGTTGACCCGGATGGACCACGCCCCGAGCTCGGCGGCGACGTTCTTGGTCAACGCGACGACGGCGCCCTTGGCCGCGCCGTAGACGTGCGGTCCGAGGCCGCCCTGCAGGCCGCCGATGCTCGCCGTCGTCAGGATGACGCCGGACTGCTGCGGCTTCATCACGCGGGCCGCGTGCTTCATCCCGAGGAACACCGAGCGGAGCAGCACCGCCATCGTGTACTCGTACTCGTCGAGGGGGATCTCGTCGATCCCGCCGTGGGCGCCGACGATGCCGGCGTTGTTGAACATGCAGTCGAGGCGGCCGAACTCGGCGACGGCGGTGTCGACGACGCCCGCGACCGCGGGCTCGCTGGTGACGTCGCAGTGCACGTAGCGCGCTCCGCCCCCGAGCTCCCCCGCGAGCCGCTCGCCGCGGTCGTCCTGGATGTCGGCGAGCACGACGGTGGCTCCCTCGGCGGCCATCAGCCGCGCCGTCGCCTCACCCAGACCGCTGGCCGCTCCGGTGATCGCGACGACCTTGCCGGCGACCCGTCCGCTCACGTCTCCTCCTCGGGATCTGCTGGCTCCTCGTACTCCTCGTCCGTGACCTCGCCGAGCCAGGTGGTGCCCCCGCCGGCCGTCACGGCCAGGTGGCCCCAGGGCCCGTGCGGGGTGGCGCCGTGCCAGTGCCGGTGTCCGACCGGCACCGCCACGACGTCGCCCGGCCCGATCGGCACCCGCGGCCGGCCGGCGACGGCGAGCCACCCCTGCCCGTCCTCGCCGTAGAGGACCTGCTCGCCGGAGTGCATGTGCCAGTGCGTGTGGCCGCCGGGCGGGTAGGCGAACCGGTCGACCCGCAGGCCGTCGGGCGTCGCGGCGGTCAGCAGCGGCGTCCGCGTCACACCACGGGTCACCGTCGGGGGCTCGGGCATGCTGCGCCCCTCCCTCAGCGGGCGACGACGGCGCGGTTGCCGTCGCGCCACATGTAGGCCTGCACGCGCTCGGCGATCCGCCACCCAGCGGGTGTCCGCAGCCAGCGGTCGGTGTAGCTGCCCGCGATGAGGTAGGTGTCGCCCCCCGGCGTGCCGGCCCGGACGTGCTGCGCCTGGAAGTACGAGATGGACCGCGCCGTGTCGCCGTCGACCTCGACGAGGACGCTGCCGAGCAGGTGCTGGGTCGCGTCGAGCGGGGTGAGCGCAGCCGTGGTGCGGGCGAGGATCGCGGGGAAGCCCTCCAGTCGCCCACCGGGGTGCACGAACACCGGGGAGTCGGTGAAGCAGCTCTCCAGCAGCGCCCAGTCGCGGGTGTCGAGCGCGAGCGTGTAGCGCACGCACTGGTCGGCGATGGCCTGCTGGTCGGCGAGCGCGCGGACCTCGTCGGGGTCCACGGCCGTCAGCCCGTCGTCCCGGCGCCGGGGGTGCGGCCCGGTCGGGCGGACCAGCCCTGTGCCTCCTGGATCACGACGCACTCGAAGTGGGCCAGGCCGGTGGCGCCGTCGCTGGTCAGCCGGGTGAAGTTCTCGGCCCAGGCGTGGTCGAACTCGAAGGAGCCGCCCTGCTCGTCGACGACCCGGGTCGGGTGCGAGACGTCCCAGACCTCGCCCTCCACGTGCGAGTCGCCGCGGTAGACGCCCTGCCCCAGCCCGTCGTCGAAGCCGCCGAAGTACCCGCCCCCCTGGCAGTACACCCAGCCGAGATCCTCGACCTCGTAGCTGCGCTCCCCGCCGTCGGCGTCGGTGAGCCGGAACCGGCCCGAGCGCAGGCGGCGGCCGCCGTCGTAGAACTGCAGGTCGCTGTCGACCGCCGTCACCGGCACGGCGCGGTCCTCGAGCATGAGCGCGCCCTTGCCGGAGGCGCGGCGGCCGCTGGGGTCGATGAACCAGAAGCCGCTGTGGTCCGGCATGTCGAAGAGCACCCACTGGCGCACCCCGGGCACGCGCCGGCGGGCGTTCAGGGCCGGTGCGGTGTACAGCCGGGGACCGCCCCGGCCGGGCGCCTGGCCCCAGGAGTGGTTGCGGAAGAAGGAGCTGGTCGACGGCTCGAGGTCGATGCGGGTCGACCCCACCCGCACCCAGCCCTCGGCCTTGCCGGTCAGCTCGTAGGTCAGCCGCTCCCCGACCAGCCGGCCGTCGACGCGGGTGACCTCGACCGGCCCCTCGTAGGGCACGGTGCTGCCGCGGCAGGTGATGTCGAGCGCGATGCCGAACTCGTTGTCCTCGAGCACCAGGCGCAGCGCCCGCATCGGCTGCAGCAGCTCGATACGCAGGGGGCCGACGGAGAGCTCCTCCATCCGGGGCCGCAGCCGCCGCGACAGCCGGATGTTGTGCTGCCTGCCCTCGTGCCGGATGCAGACGAACCCGTCGAGCACGTCGTTGTTCGAGTACAGCCGCAGCGTGGACGCGAGGGAGACGGTGCCGGCCTGGTCGGCCACGCACACGTAATGCCCGTCGTTCCACTGCGGATCGCTGCCGGCGACACCGGCGAAGGTCGCCGTCACCTGGTGGAACGGGTACTCGTCGAGGCCCAGCAGCACGAGCGTCCTCCGATGTCCGGGAGCTCGACCCTACCGACGTTACTGGTGTGCGACTAGAGTTACTTCATGGACCTGGGCGGGCCGGCGGCGAGGCCGCCGGGCGCGCGCCCCCGGTCACGGTCCCGGCTCGTAGAAGCGGCGCGCCTTGTTCCCCGGCACCTCGCTCGCGCCGTCCACCACCAGGCAGGCGCCGTTCACGTACCAGGCCTCGTCGCTGGCAAGGAAGGCGGCCGCCGCCGCGACGTCCTCGGGCAGGGCGGGGCGGCCGAAGCGCTCCCGCAGCCGGTCCTCCATCGCCCCGAGGGCGGCGCTGTCGCCGAGGGCCGCGAAGGCCGTCATCGCGCTGACCGTCGCTCCCGGCGCGATCGCGTTCACCCGGAGCCCCGACGGCGCGAGTTCCACGGCCGCCGACTCGGTGAGCCCGACGACGCCGTGCTTGGCCGCGGTGTACACGTGCGGGCCGAGGCCACCGCGCACGCCCGCCGTGCTCGCGGTGTTGACGATCGCCCCGGAGCCCTGCTCCCGCATCGCCCGCGCCCCGTGCTTGATGCCGAGGAACACGCTGGTCAGCAGGATCGCGAGCGTCCGGTCCCAGTCCTCCCGCGAGGTCTGCAGCAGCGACCCGGTCGGGCCCAGGATGCCCGCGTTGTTGAACAGGCAGTCGAGCCGGCCGAACTCCGCCACGGCGGAGTCGACCAGGCCGGCGACGTCGTCCTCGCTGCTCACGTCCACGCGGGAGAACCGGACGGCGTTCCCCAACTCGGCCGCGAGCGCCGTGCCGCGGTCCTCCTGCAGGTCGGCGACCACGCAGCGGGCCCCCTCCGCCACCACCCGGCGGACGATGCCCTCGCCGATGCCGCTCGCGCCGCCGGTGACCACCGCGACCCTGCCGTCGAACCGTGCGCTCACTCCGACCTCCGCGACGGGTTCCGCGAGCCCGCGGACACCGACCCGCGGGAGCGCTGGACAGGGGAACCATGCCCGAGCCCACGATGACGCGCGAGGCACTCGCCGGCTTCCTCGCCGCCGTCGAGCCCGACCGGCGCGCCTCGGTCACCGGCTTCCGCCCGATCACCGGCGGCTACAGCAGGCTCAGCGCGGTCGCCGACGTGCAGTGGGACGACGGCGCCACGGAACGGCTCGTGCTGCGCGGCGACCCGCTCCCCGGCGACGGCGTCTTCGTCAGCGACCGCGACGCCGAGTGGGAGCTGCTCGGGGCCCTCGCGCGGTCGGGCACCCCGCCGATCCCGGCCCCGCGGTGGTACGACGCGACGGGCGAGCACTTCGGGACCAAGTGCATCCTCGTCGAGCACGTCCGGGGGCGGTCGCTGCAGGACGTCCTGCGGACGGCCGAGGACACCGCGGGGTCCGCCCGGTCGTTCGTCGACACCGTCGCCGGGATCCACTCGACGCCGCTCGACGGCCTGCCGGTGCAGCGCCCGCCGAGCTGGGACGACTACATCGACGGCGTCCTCGAGATGTACCGCCGGATCGACCGGGAGATCACCGACAGCAGCCCGGTGCTGCGCTACGTCGGCGCCCGCCTGTGGCACCACCGGCCGCCGCCGGTGCCGTTCACCCTCGTGCACGGCGACTGCCAGCCGTCCAACGTGCTGGTCACCGACGCGGGAGAACACGTGGTGATCGACTGGGAGTTCGCGCGGATCGGCGACCCGCGTGAGGACCTCGGCTACTACACGCAGATCCCGATGCCGCCGAACGTCTACCACGACGACCCCAAGGCCTTCCTGGCGCGCTACCGCGAACGCACCGGCCTCACCGAGGAACAGGTCAACCCCGCGACGGTGGAGTACTTCCTCGTCATCGGGATGGCGCGGCTGCTCGTGCAGATCCTGGAGGCGCTCGACGCCGTCTCCCGCGGCGAGTCGCGCGGCGTCATGGCGACCTACCTGATCAACGCCGTCACGCACCAGTACAACCTCTACCTCGACGTGTGCCGGCGGCTGCTGCCGTGACCGGCCGGCCGGCAGGGACGGCGCGATGATCGGACGGCCCACCACCGAGCAGGTCCTGCTCGACTGCTGCCGCGTGCTCCTGGACGACGTCCTGCCGGCCGTTGCGGACGAGACCACGCAGGTCCGGCTCGTGATGCTCGACAAGGTGCTGCGCAACGCGGCGGTGCGTGCCGCGCACGAGATCGCCTGGATGCGCGAGGAGGTCACGGCGATCCGCTCCTACGCCGAGGCCACCGCGGCCGCCACCGGGGACGGCGGGCTGCGGGCCGCTCTCGACGAGCCGGCGGGCAGCGCCCCGGAGAGCCTGCACCTCACCGACGTCGTCGACGTCTACTGCCGCGCCGGCGACCTCCTGTCGGCGGCGCTGGAGACGGCGCTCGCGGCGGGCCGGGCCGACCTCGTCACCGCGGGGGAGTCGCTGCTGCAGGAGCGGCTGGCGCACGAGAGCGAGATCGTGGGCGGCTGGAACTCCGTCGGGCGCTGAGCCGCGAGAGGAGCGGAGCGAGCATGCCTGCACTGACGGTGGGCCTGCCCAACTACGGGTCCTACCTGGGCGAGCGGCCGTGGCGGTCGCTGCTCGACCTCGCCGTCGCCGCGGAGCGTGCCGGGGTGGACGGCGTCTCCGTGGTCGACCACGTCGTCATGGGCTCGCAGGTCGACCGGTACCCCTACGGTCGCTTCCCCGGCGGCCCGGAGGCTCCCTGGCTCGAGCCGCTGACGGTCCTGGCCGCGATGAGCGGCGTCACCGAGCGCGTCGAGCTGGGCACCGCGGTGCTGATCTCGCCGTTGCGCCCGGCCGCGCTGCTCGCCAAGACCGCGGCCACCCTCGACCAGCTCAGCGGCGGGCGCGTCGTCCTCGGCATCGGCACCGGCTGGCAGGAGGAGGAGTACCGGGCGCTGGGCGTGGACTGGGCCGCTCGCCACCGGGTCTTCGACGACCAGCTGGCCGCCTGCCACGCGCTGTGGTCGGGCGGGCCGGTCGACTTCGCGTCGCCCACGGTCAGCTGGGAGGGCATCCACTGCCGGCCCCGGCCGGTGCGCGAGCCGGGCGTGCCGATCTGGATCGGCGGGAAGCTCACCGACCGGAACCTGGCCCGGATCGTCCGCTGGGGGAGCGGCTGGATCCCCGCGCCGACCGACGGGCCGGTCGCGATCGCCGACGGCGTGCGGCGGCTGCGGACGTCCCTGCGTGACGCCGGCCGCGATCCCGCGTCGGTGCGCGTGCGGGTCACACCCAAGGCGGTGCGCGACGAGCAGGGTGCGGTCGACCTCAGCGCCTCGCTCGCCGGGGCGGTGGAGCTGGTCGAGGCCGGCGGCACCGACGTGTTCGTGTCGCTGATGGGCTGGTGCCCGGAGCCCGATCGTGCCCCGGTGTTCCTCGAGGAGCTCGCGGCGGCGTCGCGTTCGGCCGGCTGACCGCCGTCAACCGCCGTCGGGCCGGGCCGAGAACCCGGCCACCCGCCCGTCCGCGCCGAACCGGAAGAAGCTCACGCCTTGCGCGTCGAGCGGGAGGCGGTCGGCCGAGTCGGTCCCCAGGGCGACGTGCACCTTCTGGGTGCTCCACTTGGCGACGTCCAGGCACAGCTCGGCGAGCTCCTTCGGGGTGAGGAGGGCCCGGGCCGCAGCGGCGGCGTCGGGGGACAGGCCGGTGGGCAGGGTGATCAGCGCGTCGGTGACGCGCAGCGCGGCCTTGGTGCGCTCGTCGAGGTCGCTGGTCTCGTAGCGGTCGACGGCAGCGGTGACGGCGTCGTCGGCGCCGGCCTCCCGGGCGTCGGCCAGCCGCAGCGTCCAGCATATCCGGCAGTTGTGCGTGCGGGCGCAACGGAGCCGGACGAGCTCGGTCAGCACCGGGTCCAGCGCGGTCCCGCGGACGACGGCGTCCTGGTAGTCGGCCAGCGCGGCACGCAGGGCCGCGGAGGGATCGGCCGCACGGGCGCCCGGCCGGCGCGCCGGGCCGGCGACGGGGCCGTCGAACAGCCGGGTGGACACCAGCTCCAGCCGCAGCGCGTACTCGACGAGGAAGAACGCCCGGACGACATCGGTCACCGCCGGCTCGTCGAGGTGCCGGCGCAACAGGTCCCGCTCGGCCTCGCCGACGCCGGACACGTCGAGGACGAACTGCTCGGCGAACTCCCCGCAGTCGCGGACGAGCGGGTCGGGGGAGGAGGTCCGCCGCCCGTCCGGATGGCCGAGCAGCACGGCCGCCCGGGCGCGCAGCGCGGCCAGCAGGTCGTGGTCGACGGCGTCCCAGGCCCGCGCGACGGCGACGTCCAGCAGGTCGGTCGCCTCCGGGCGCAGGGCGCGCAGCGGCGCCGCCAACCCGACGCTCGTGGCCAGGCTCGTGCTCACGGTTCTCTCCTCGCTACCAGGTACGCCGGTGCGGCTCGACCGGCTCGTCGTCGGTGGTGAACTGCCAGGCGGCGGTGCACGCGCGGAAGGCGAACCGCCAGCCGGCGTCGGTCGACACGACGACGTCGTCGTACGTGCCGCCCTTCCACCGCTTGGGCGTGTGGGTCTCGCGCGTGTACGGCGCGAAGAACTTGCTGCGTACCCGGACCTGACCGTCGCGCTCGGTCACGACGATGTTGACGACGTGGTGCGCCGAGGGATGGTCGACGCTGCGGAAGAACGCCCGGATCTCCTCGACCCCGTGGTAGACGGCCGGCGCCCCGGCGGCGGTGTAGTCCAGCGTGGCGTCGGGCGTGAACAGCTCGTCGAAACGCTCCCAGTCCTTGTCGTCCACGACGTGGCCGTAGTACCCCAGCAGCTGGTGGATCATCATCAGGTCGTACGCGTCGAGCGGGCGGTCCGTGTCGTCCGCCGCGGGAACCGTGCTCATGTGGCCTCCTCGTGTCCGTTCGGGCTCCACCGGTGCGCGGGCACGCCGGGGACGTCGACCCGGAACCGGAACACCGCGCCCGCGAGCTCCTCCACCTCGGCCGGCACCTCCCGGATGCTGCGGCGGGCGGTGGTGACGTACAGGTCGCGCAGGTCGGGGCCGCCGAGGCAGCAGCTGGTGGTGCGCAGCACCGGCACCTCCAGCTCCTCCAGCAGGACGCCGTCCGGGGTGAACCGGCGGACCGCGCCGCCGCGCCAGAACGCCACCCACAGACAGCCCTCGGCGTCGATCGCCATCCCGTCCGGCAGCCCCGGGTAGGCGGAGAGGTCGAACGCCGGGCGGCGGCCGGTCACCGTGCCGGTGCCCGGGTCGTAGGCGAGCCGGTTGACGCGGCGCAGCGGCGTGTCGATGTGGAACAGCGTGGTACCGGCCTCGTCCCACGCCAGCCCGTTGCTGACGGTGAGGCCGTCGAGCACCGGCACGGCGGTGTCCGGCGGCTCGTAGCGGTAGAGCGCCCCGCGGCCGGGGACGACGTCGCGGGTCATGGTCCCGGCGAGGAAGCGCCCGGCCGGGTCGCAGCCGCCGTCGTTCATCAGCACGGCCGGGTCCACCGGCGCGAGCAGGTCGCTGCGGCCGGACGCGAGGTCCAGGGCGCGGAAGCCGCCGTGCGTGGCGAGGAGCAGGCCGTCGCCGTCCTCGCGCAGGACCAGGCTGCCCAGGTGCCGGCCCACGTCGGTGCGCCGCTCGGTGCCCGCTGCCACGTCGTGGGAGAGGACGGCGCCGGCCAGCGCGTCGACGCGGTGCAGGACGCCGGCGCGCTCGTCCCACACCGGGCACTCGCCGAGCTGGTCGCCGCCGGCGACCACCACCTCCGCGGCCCGGGCGGGCATCGGCCTCAGCGCTCGGCCGGCATGTCCATGAGGCGGCTGATCCGGTGGTGCCCCGTCGGCCGCGGCGAGGACACCCACAGGCACAGCTCGGGATCGGCCTCGAAGAGCGGGCCCTCCAGCCAGAGCCCGTCCTTGCGGAACCGGCCCCAGCGCTCGCCCATGGTCACGCGGACCGTGCCGCCCTCGTCCGGGGTGTAGAGCGCCCGCGGGTTGAGGGGGTGGCGGATCCCGCCCTGCGGCTCCATCACCCGGCGTCCTCCTCGGCCCGCTTCTCGACCCACTCGGTGAGCAGGTCGTGCCGCCAGGTGATCACGTCCTCCTGGAAGTCGGAGATGATCGCGTACGGCATGCGGGTGGTCTGGAGCCCGCGCTGCACGGCCTCCATGTTGAACGTGTCCTGCTCCATGACCAGCGCGAGCGTCTGCAGCTCGGTGGCCTTGGTCCACGAGTCCTCGAAGTCGAGCCAGGTGATCGACGCCGGCGGCGGCCGCTCGCCCCGGAACGGCGTCAGGAACATGACCTCGAAGATGCACTCGTCGTGCCGGTCGCCGTTGGGCCGGTACCGGTAGACGATGCGGTTGTAGCCGCCCCACGGGTGCAGGTTGGGGAACACCGCGTAGTTCCAGTGGTCGAGCAGCTCGCCGTCGGAGATGGACTCGGCCTCGTCGCCGAGCACGTCCCGCCAGCGCTCGCGGGCGGCCCGGGCCATGCTGTCGCGGGCGGTCGTCCGCTGGGAGAACGGGATCGGCAGCTCCTCGCCCTCCCGGACGTCGAGCATGCGGGCGAGGATGTCGCGCTCGGTCGGCTCGACCGGCATGTCCTCGATCGGGGTGCCCGACGGGCTGATCTGGCGGGCGTAGTTCCCGTACACGTCCACGGCGCTGTTGGCGTCGCCGACGTAGGGCGCGGACTGCGGGTGCGTGGCGCCGAGGTGCAGCCCCTCGTCGAAGGCCTCCTGGGCGACCTTCCAGTTGCAGCGGATCTTCTTCGCGACGTGCGCCTGCAGGTAGCGGTGCTCGAAGTCCCAGAGCGCGAAGTGCTCGGGCAGCGTGCCGAGGAAGTCCTCCAGTGGCTCGCAGTCGGGGTCGGGGTTGATGAACACGAACCCGCCCCAGGTGCCGACCTTGGCCTCGGGCAGCCGCCAGGCGTCCCGGTCGGCCTCGATCTCGGGGAACTCCCGTGAGCCCGGCATGTAGCGGAGGGTGCCGTCGAGCTTCCAGGTGAAGCCGTGGAACGAGCAGCGGAACTCGCTGCACCGGCCGTCGAAGTCCTTGAGCGCCCGGCCGCGGTGCAGGCACGCGTTCACGTAGGCCTTGATGCCGCCCTCGCGGGTGCGGACGACGAGGTAGGAGTCGCCGGCGATCTCGTAGACCACGTAGCTGCCGACCTCGGGCAGGTGCTCCTCGCGGCAGGCCATCTGCCAGACCCGGCGCCACAGGTGCGTGCGCTCGAGCTCGTGCCAGGCGCGGCTGGTGTAGCGCTCCACCGGGACGTGCTGGGTGCGCGCGCTGTAGGGGAACCGCTCCCGCAGGTGCTCCGGCACCGGCTGGTCGTCCTCGAGCACCAGGTCGTACCAGCTCAGTCCCGGCGTCCGCTGCTTCGCGGGCCGTTCGGAGATCGTCACGGCGGTCCCGGCTCCCCTCCGCCCCGACGAGGGGCGCGGTGTCCGTAGTGAGCGGTGCCTGTACTTACTGGAGGCTCACCGTACAAAGTAGCCCCGGGGTTGTCGACCGGCACCCTGGACCGGGACCTGGTCCGCCCTTACTGTGCACGGACAGCAGTTACTACCGCCGCGCGAGACGCCGCGCGGCCGCTGCCCGCCCCGATGGAGGGTCGATGCGCAAGATCCAGCACGCGCTCAGCCGCGCGGTGTACGAGTGGGCCCCCGACGACCACGGCCCGGTGCTGGTCACCGAGCGCGACGGCAAGCAGGGTCGCTTCGACCGGGACGGCAACTGGGTGGCCGGCGAGGTGTTCCGGGCCGACCCCGAGCTGTGCCGCTGGATCGTCAGCGGCGGCAAGCACGCCGGTGGTCCCGGCAGCCGCAGCCGCCGCTTCGAGACCGAGGAGACGTTCTCATGACGGCCGAACCCGACATCCGCTCGCGCACCGGCTTCCGCGGCAAGGGCCCGACCTACCAGGACCTGCTCGACCGCGACAGCAAGCCGGTGCCGCCCCTGCTGCGCATCGACGAGCCCGGCTACTTCGGCGAGGACGACATCCCGGTCGACCGCTACCTCGACCGGGCCTGGCACGAGAAGGAGAAGGAGCACCTCTGGTCGCGGGTGTGGCAGTTCGCCTGCCGCGAGGAGGCGCTCGCCGAGGTCGGCGACACCGAGGTCTACGACATCGCCGACAAGTCCTACCTGCTGGTCCGCGCCGCACCGGGGGCCGGCGGCATCAAGGCGTTCGTCAACGCCTGCCTGCACCGCGGCCGCGCCCTGCGCGACGGGCCGGGGCGGGTCGGCGAGTTCGAGTGCGCCTTCCACGGCTTCTGCTGGTCGCTCAACGGCAAGCTCAAGCGGGTACCGAGCGCCTGGGACTTCCCGCAGGTCAGGCCGGACAGCTGGATCCTGCCCGAGGTCGAGGTCGGCACCTGGGCCGGGTTCGTGTTCATCAACCCGGATCCGGACTGCGAGCCGCTGGAGGACTACCTCGGCAACATCGACCCGCTCTTCGAGCGCTGGCCGCTGGACGAGCGCTACACGCGGGTGCACATCTCCAAGGTGCTGCGGACCAACTGGAAGGTCGCGCAGGAGGCCTTCATGGAGTCCTTCCACGTGATCACCACGCACCCGCAGCTGCTGCCCGGCTTCGGCGACGCCAACTCCCAGTACGACGTCTTCGGCAACGTCTCCCGGGCGATCTCCCCGCGCGGGGTGCCCAGCCCCTACCTGCCCTGGGACCCGACGGAGCAGGAGCGGCTCAACTCGCAGATCGACCAGCGCATCGACGACCCGCCGATGCTCGAGGTGCCCGACGGCTGGACGGCCCGCCAGACGCTGGCCGAGTCGGCCCGCCGCTCGCTGCGGCCGGTGATCGGCGACCGGGCCGAGGAGCTCTGCGACGCCGAGCTGGTCGACAGCCACTTCCTCACGGTGTTCCCGAACATGCACCCGTGGGGCGGCTACAACCAGATCACCTACCGCTGGCGGCCCAACGGCGACGACCACGAGAGCTGCATCATGGACGTCTTCCTGCTCTCGCCGTTCAACGGGGAGCGGCCCCCGCCGGCCCCCGAGAAGCGGCTGGGCCCCGACGAGCCGTGGCGCAGCGCGGTCGAGGAGCTCGGCTCCCTGGCGCGAGTCTTCGACCAGGACGAGTTCAACCTCGAGGCGGTGCAGAAGGGCCTGAAGGCGACCCGCAAGCCGGGCGTCTCGTTCGCGGTCTACCAGGAGAGCAAGATCCGCCACTTCCACTCGCTGTACGACAAGTGGGTGGCCGACGGGGCCTGAGCCGTGTCGATCCTGGACCTGTTCCGGCTCGACGGCCGGGTGGGGGTGGTCACCGGCTCCGGCCGGGGCATCGGCCGGGCGATCGCGCTGGCCCTCGCCGACGCCGGGGCCGACGTCGTGGTGACCGCCCGCCGGGAGCACGAGGTCGCCGCGGTGGCCGACGAGGTGCGCGCCCGCGGCCGGCGGGCGGTGGGGATCGCGGCCGACCTGCGCGGGGACACGCCGGAGCGGCTGGCCGCGGCCGCCGTGGCCGAGCTCGGCCGGCTCGACATCTGGGTCAACAACGCCGGCGGCACCGACGACCCGTCGGTCCGGCCGCTGGTGCGGACCTCCGACGAGCAGCTGCGCGACATGCTCGAGCTGAACCTGGTCGCGCTGCTGGCGTGCGTGCGCGCCGCGGTCGCCCGGCTGCCCCGCGGCGGCGCGGTCGTGAACATCGCCTCCGGCGCCGGCATGCGGGCCGCGCCCGGGACCGGCGCCTACGGCGCGGCCAAGGCCGCCGTCCTCAACCTGACCGCCACCCTCGCCGCGGAGCTGGCGCCCTCGGGGATCCGCGTCAACGCGGTGTCGCCGGGCATGGTGCCCACCGAGACCTTCTTCTCGGCTCTGAAGCTGAGCGAGGCCGACCTGCCGCGGCTGACCGCGACCGTGCCGCTCGGGCGGCTCGGCACGCCGGAGGACATGGCGGCCGCGGTGCTCTACCTCGCCAGCCCTGCCTCGTCGTGGGTCACCGGGCAGAACGTGCTGGTCGGCGGCGGTCGTGAGGGCGGCCGCACGGTGGAGGACCGCTGGCAATCGGAGTAACTTGACGACGACACCAGTTAGCTGCTTTCGTGACGCCGTCCGGCACCCGCCGGTGGGGGAGGTCGACATGGACACCTACGACGTCGTGGTGCTCGGCACCGGGGCCGCGGGGCTGACCGCCGCGATCGCGGCGCACGACGGCGGCGCGCGGGTCGCCGTCTTCGAGAAGGCGGACAAGGTCGGCGGCACCAGCGCGTGGTCGGGCGGGATGGTCTGGATCCCGCACAACCACCACATGGCCGAGCTCGGGCTCGAGGACAGCCGCGAGGACGTGCTGACCTACCTCATGTCGATGTCGCACGGCCTGATCGACGAGCGGCTGGCCGCCGCCTACGTGGATGCCGGGCCCGAGGTGCTCCTCTACCTGGAGGAGCACACCCCCGCCCGCTTCCAGGTCATCAAGGACTTCCCGGACTACCACCCGGAGCACCCGGGCGCCGCCCGGCGCGGCGGGCGGTCCCTGGAGTGCCCGCTCTTCCCGTTCGCCGACCTCGGGCCGTGGCAGCACCGGGTCACCGTCGGCCCGCAGCTGTCGGGCAACATCCTGATGAGCGAGACCTCGCTCGGCCGTGGCGCGCCCGGTGGCGTGCCGGCCGACGAGATGGCCCGCCGGCAGGTCCGGGACGAGCGCGGCGCCGGGCAGGGCCTCGTGGGGGCGCTGCTCAAGGGCTGCCTCGACCGCGGCATCGAACCGGAGACCGGCGCCCGCGCCGTCGAGCTGGTGCGCGAGGACGGCCGGGTGACCGGCGTCGTGCTGGAGACCGCGACCGGCCGTCGTCAGGTCGGGGTGCGCGGCGGGGTGGTGCTGGCCACCGGCGGCTTCGAGTGGGACCGGGACCTGGTGCAGACCTTCATCCGCGGTCCCCTGGAGCGCACGGCCGCCATCCAGACGAACACCGGCGACGGGCTGCGCATGGCGATGCGCCTGGGCGCCGGCCTCGGAAACATGCGCGAGGCCTGGTGGGTGCCGATCATCGACGTCCCGATGCCCGACGGGACCCTCGCCGGCTGGCAGGTCAACGGCGAGCGCAGCCGGCCGCACAGCATCATGGTCAACAAGAAGGGCCGCCGGTTCGCCGACGAGGCGGCCAACTACAACGCCCTCGGCGCCGCCTTCCACGTGCTCGACGTGACCGAGTTCGACTACGTCAACCACCCGGCCTGGCTGCTCTTCGACGACCACTACCTGCAGCGCTACGGGCTGGCCGGGTTCAAGTCGGGCCAGGGGCGCGCCACACCCGACTGGATGGTCGAGGCGCCGGACCTCGCGACCCTGGCCGAGAAGATCGACGTCCCGGCCGCCGAGCTGGAGAAGACCGTCGCCCGGTGGAACACCCACGCCGCCGAGGGGCGCGACCCCGACTTCCGGCGGGGCGAGAGCCTGCACGACCGGTGGTGGGGCGACAGCGCCCTCGGCGACGGGCCGGAGACCACCATCGGCCCGCTGGACACGCCGCCGTACTACGCCGTGCGGGTGTACAGCGGCTGCCTCGGCACCAAGGGCGGCCCGCGCACCGACACGAACGCGCAGGTGCTCGACGTCGACGGGAAGCCGATCGAGGGGCTCTACGCCGCCGGCAACGTCATGGCGTCGGTGCTCGGGATGACCTACGGCGGCGCCGGCGGCACACTCGGGCCGGCCATGGTCTTCGGTTTCCTGGCCGGACGGCACGCGGCCGCACGGGTCGCCGCCGAACCGGCCGCGTCGGCCGGCACCGCGGGCTGATGGCCCGCTTCGACGGCCGGGTCGCCGTCGTCACCGGAGCGGCGAGCGGCATGGGCCGGGCGATCGCACTGGCGTTCGCCGGGGAGGGGGCGGCGGTCGTCGTCGCCGACGTCGCCGTCGAGGGCGGCGAGCAGACCGCCGCGCAGATCGCCGACAAGGGCGGCCGGGCGGTGTTCCGCCGCACCGACGTGTCCGACAGCGGCGACGTGCAGGCCATGGTCGAGACTGCGGTGCGCGAGTTCGGCGGCCTGGACCACGGCGTCAACGCCGCGGCCATCGAGAACGAGACGCAGCCGCTGGCCGACTGCGAGGAGGACACCTACGACCGGATGCTCGCGGTCAACCTCCGGTCGGTGTTCCTGTGCATGAAGTACGAGATCCGGGCCATGCGCGCGCAGGGGCGGGGCGGCACGGTGGTCAACATCGCCTCGACCAACTCCTTCCGCCCGCAGCCGCACCAGGCCGCCTACACCGCCAGCAAGCACGGCGTCCTCGGGCTGACCAGGGCCGGCGCGGTCGACCACGCCGCCGACGGCATCCGGATCAACGCCGTCTGCCCCGGCGCCATCGAGACGCCGATGCTGCTCGGCGCGATCGCCGCGCGCGGCCGCGATCCGCAGGAGGTCGCCGGTCGGCTGAGCCTGTTCGGCCGGTTCGGCACGCCGGACGAGATCGCGGCCGGCGTGCTGTGGCTGTCCTCCGACGACTCCTCGTTCACGACCGGCCACGCGCTGGCCGTGGACGGCGGCTACCTGGCGCGATGAGCGCCGAGGAGTACGACGTCGTCGTCCTCGGCACCGGCGCGGCCGGCCTGACCGCGGCGCTGCGGGCGGCAGCCGATGGCGCGTCGGTGGGCCTGTTCGAGAAGGCCGACACCGTCGGCGGCACCACCGCGTGGTCGGGCGGCGTCTCCTGGCTGCCGCTGAACCGGCACGAGCGGGAGCTCGGGATCCCCGACGACCGGGAGACCGTCCTCACCTACCTGGACTCGCTGTCCCACGGCCTGATCGACCCCGCCCTGGCCGGTGTCTTCGTCGACACCGCGCCGGAGGTCGTCGACTGGCTCGAGGACAACAGCCCGGTGGTCTTCGAGACCGTGCTCGGCCTCTCCGACTACCACCCCGAGCACCCGGGCGGGCGCCGCGAGGGCCGGTCCGTCGAGTGCCCGCTGTTCCCGTTCGAGGAGCTGGGGGAGTGGGCCGGACGGGTCACCCGCGGCTACCAGCTCACCGGCGAGATCGCGATGAGCGAGACCGGGCTCGGCCGCCGCGCCCCCGACGGCGTGCCCGCCGAGGAACTGGCCCGCCGGCGGGTGCGCGACGAGCGCGCCTGCGGTCAGGCGCTGATCGGCCGGCTGCTGCGCGGGCTGCTCGACCGCGGCGTCGTCCCGCGGACCGGCTGCCGCGGGGAGCGGCTGCTCGTCGAGGACGGCGCGGTGGTGGGCGTGCGCCTCCTCGGGCCGGACGGCCCGTTCCAGGCCCGCGCCCGCGGCGGCGTCGTCCTTGCCACCGGCGGCTTCGAGCGCGACCCCGACCTCGTGCGGGCCTTCCTCCGCGGCCCGCTGGAGCGCCCGGTCAGCGTGCCGACCAACACGGGTGACGGGCTGCGGATGGCGATGCGGGTCGGCGCCGCGCTGGGCACCATGCGCGAGGCCTGGTGGGTGGCCGCCATCGACGTGCCGATCGAGGGCCGCGGCGTCGAGCCCTGGCAGATCAACTCCGAGCGCACCCGGCCGCACTGCATCATGGTCAACCGGGACGGGCACCGGTTCACCGACGAGGCAGCCAACTACAACGCCCTCGGCAACGCCTTCCACGTGGTCGACGTCGCCCGCTTCGAGTACGTCAACTCGCCGGCCTGGCTGCTCTTCGACCACCACTACTTCGCCACCTACGGTCTGGCCGGGCGCACGGCCGCGGAGCCCGTGCCCGACTGGATCGCCACCGCGCCCACCCTGGCCGGTCTGGCCGAGCGGATCGGCGTCCCGGCGGCCGCTCTCGACGCGACGGTCGAGCGGTGGAACACGAACGTCGCGGCCGGCTCCGACCCCGACCACGGCCGCGGCGAGAGCCACCACGACCGGGCCTGGGGCGACCGGGTCCGGTTCGGCGAGACGCGGCAGGCCACGCTCGGCCCGCTGGACACCCCGCCGTACTACGCCGTGCAGGTCCGCGTCGGCGCCCTCGGCACCAAGGGCGGCCCGCAGACCGACGGCGACGCCCGGGTGCTCGACGTCGACGGCGAGCCGCTGCCCGGCCTCTACGCCGCCGGCAACGCGATGGCCTCGGTGATGGGCATGACCTACGGCGGGCACGGCGGAACGCTCGGCCCCGCGCTGGTCTTCGGCTACCGCGCCGGGCGCGACGCCTCTGCCAGGGCGAGGTCGGGGGCACGTGCCGTGGCCGCGCCGGGGTGAGCCGCCCCCTGTCGCTGGCCTCCCTGAGCGCGCTGCACGTGCCGCCGCCGGAGTTCGTGCGGCACGCAGCAGCCGCCGGGTTCGACCTGGTCGGTGCCCTGCGGCTGCTGCCGGCGAGCGACGGGACGGGGTTCGACCTCGTCGGAGACGCTCCGCTGCGCCGCGCCACCGCGGCCGCCCTGACCGCGACCGGCCTGGGCGTGCTCGACGTCGAGGTGTTCCGGCTCCGCCCCGGGACGGCGGCCGCCGAGGCCGAGCCGCTGCTGGCGATCGGCGCCGAGCTCGGCGCCCGGTTCCTGCTCACGGCGGTGGAGGACCCCGAGCCGGTGCGGCGGGCCGAGGTGTTCGGCGAGCTGACCGGCCTCGCCCGCGGGCACGGGCTGCGGTGCGCCGTCGAGCCGATGGTGTTCTCCGCGCTGCGCACGCCGGCCGACGCCCTGGCCCTCCTCGAGGCGGCCGGTGCGGACGACGCCGGCGTGCTGGTCGACGCCCTCCACCTGGCCCGCGGCGGGGGGACGCCGGCCGACCTCGACCTCCTCGGGCCGGCCCGGCTGCCCTACCTGCAGTTCTGCGACGCGGCGTCGGCCGCGCCGGCCGACACCGATCCGGCCGGGCTGCGCCGCGCCGTGCAGGAGGCGGTGGGGCAGCGGCTGCCACCGGGGGAGGGGGTCCTGCCGCTGGCCGACCTCCTGCGCCGGGTCGATCCGTCGGCCCCGGTCAGCGTGGAGGCCCCCAACCCCGCCGCTCGCTCGGACCCCGCCGGCTGGGTGCGCCGCCTCGCCGAGGCCACCCGCGCGCTGCTCGCGCCCTGAGCGTTCGCCGGCGCCGTCACGGGTCAGTGGTGGGGGCCATGCCGGCCGAGCGTCTCCACGGGGGTCGCGCCGGGGCGGGTCCACTGCGGCACGGGGCGGCTGGTCGGGCCCCAGGTGAAGTTGCCGTCCGCGTCCGAGCGCCAGTACCAGCACGCGTGACGCCCCTCGGGCCAGCCCTCGGGCTTGTCCTCCCACGCCTCGCCGCGGCCGTACGGCGTCCTGTCGAGCAGGCCGAAGGACGCGGCGACCGGCTCGTTGCCGCGGCCCGTCGTGGAGTAGGTGAGGAACGCGCGGTCGCCGTCGCGCAGGAAGCAGGTGAGGTAGCCCATCTCCCCGCCGACCGGCTCCGCCACGTCGCGCACCGAGTACCAGGGCTGGGTGTAGCCCATGAAGTCGACGTAGGCGGCCACCTCGTCCCACCGGCCCGTGGTGAGGACGGCGAACGAGACGCCGCGGGCGTTGAGGTACACGGTGTCCCTCAGCTGCCAGGTCGTCATGGTGCAGCCCTCGCACTGCCCCTGGTGCGGTGCGCCGTCGTACCACATGTGCTTGTAGACCACGAGCTCGTCGCGGCCCTGGAACAGGTCCAGGAACGGGACCGGGCCGTTCGGTCCGACGACCTCGACCGTGCCGTCGAACTCCACCATCGGCAGCCGGCGGCGGGCCGCGGCGAGGGCGTCGCCCTCCCGGGTGTGGGCCTTCTCGCGCACCAGGAGCTCGTCCCGGGCGGCCTGCCAGGTGGCCAGGTCGACGACGGGCGGGCGGCCGGGCAGCGCGCTGGTCGGGGCGTCCGGCGTGGTCGCCATGGTGTCCTCCGTGGTGTCTGGTCGAACGACGTCCTGCGACGGTCGCCAGAACGGACTCGCGACCGCGCCGGAACTCATCGCGGCGGGCGCGGGCACTCCGCTCAGGCGGAGGAGGTGCGGCTGCGGACGCGCACGGGGTCGGTGACGCCGTCCCACTCGGCGTGCGAGTCCCGGAACAGCGCGAACAGGTCGCGGATCTCCTGGTTCTCCCCGTGCAGCTCGACGAAGCAGCCGATCGCCTCGCGGCAGTCGATGTAGGCGACCGGGACGTAGGACCACAGGGTGTCGGCGACCTCGAAGCCGGCCTTCTCGAACCGGGCCACCTCGGCGGGCATCTCGGCCTCGGGGACGAGGACGGCGATGTGGTGGAACCCCTCCTCGCCGGGGCCGAACATCTCGCGGTAGATCGAGGGCGTGTCGTCGTCCTGCGCGATCAGCTGCACGTGGGTGGGGCCGGTGCCGGCGAAGGCGTAGTGCAGCGGGTGGTCCGACGGCTCGCCGCGGTAGGTGTGGTCGCGGCCGCGGTGGTTGCGGCTGACCCAGAACGGCCCGGCCCCGGTCGTCTCGATCCAGCGCGGGATCGCCTCGTCGAGGTCGGCCACGACGAACGCGTGCTGCTGCACCGGGTACCGGATCAGGGGCGCCACGGGGCCTCCTCGGGACGACTTTCTGGAGTCTCAGCCTAGTAACGCTGCCGACTTCGGTCGAGCCCGTTGACAGCCCGCGCGCGTGGTGTTTCTGTAGGCACCCTCAATAAAGCCTGGGAGGGCGTCATGCGCTTCACGGACAAGGTGCTGTTCGCGACCGGCGGTGGCTCCGGCATCGCGGCGGCGGTGGCGCGACGGTTCACCGCCGAGGGCGGCCGGGTCGCCGTCGCCGATCTCGACGAGGGGCGGGCCAAGGCGGTCGCGGGGGAGCTGGAGGGCGCGATCGGCCTCGCCTGCGACGTGTCCGACGAGGAGTCGGTGCGTGCCGCGCTCGCCGCGGCCGAGCAGCAGCTCGGTGGCGTCGACGCGGTCTTCAACGCCGGCGGGCACGCCGAGTTCGGGCCGATCGAGGAGTGGTCGCTGGAGCGCTGGAACCGGATGATGCTGGTCCACGCCGGCGGCACCTTCCTGGTGTGCAAGTACGCGCTGCCGCTGCTGCGCCGCCGCGGTGGCGGCTCGATCGTCAACGTGGCGTCGGTCGCCGCGCTCCTCGCCCAGAAGCAGAATGCCCCGTACGGCGCCGCGAAGGCCGCCGTCGCCGGGTTCACCCGGCAGCTGGCGCTGGAGGTCGGCCCGGAGATCCGGGTCAACGTCGTCGCGCCGGGTCGGACCCGCTCCGGCATGACCGAGCCGATCCTGCTGGCCCGCGGCGAGGGTGACGTCGAGAAGGGCGCCGCCGTCTTCGGTCAGGGCAACATCCAGAAGCGGACCGCCGAGCCCGAGGAGCTCGCCGCGGCCGTGTGCTTCCTGCTCTCCGACGACGCCAGCTTCGTCACCGGCACCACGCTGGTCGTCGACGGCGGGGAGACGATCATCTGACCTGCCGCGACGGTCCACGTCCAGAGGCCCGGCCCGGGGCGTCTCACCACACGGGCGGCGGGACCGGCCGCGCATCCGTGCCGATGCCCGCTGCGCGCTGTTGGATCACGGCCCGGTACTCGGCGTGGGTCAGGATCCAGAACCGACGGGTGCGGACCGCGTCCACCACCTGCTCCGCAGCGTCCTCGGCGGTCATCGTCGGCTGCACGCCGGCGACGGTGCGCGGTCCGGAGGACTGGGCGGTCTCGCTCAGCGACGCCGGTCGGTTCCGCGCGCTGTCGGTGATCCGGGTGGCGATGAAGCCCGGGCAGAAGACCGAGACGCCGATGGGCGCGCCCTCGGCGTCGAGGTCGTGCTGCAACGACTCGGACAGCGCCACGACGCCGGACTTCGCCGTCGCGTAGGCGGCCAGCTTCGGCATCGGCAGCAGCCCGGCCATGGACGCGGTGTTGACGACGTGGCAGTCCCCACCCTGTTCGAGCATCCTCGGCACGAACGCGCGGACCCCGTGGATGACGCTCCACAGATCGACGCCGAGGACCCATCTCCAGTCGTCGAGGGTGAGCGCCCAGGCCCGGGCGTTCTTCACGACGCCGGCGTTGTTGCACAGCACGTGCACCTCGCCGAACCGGGCGTAGGCCTCCTCGGCCAGGCGCTCGACGTCGTCGTACCGCGAGACGTCGGTGACGACCGGATGCGCCTCGTGCCCGGTCCCGGCCAGGCGCGCGGCGGTTTCCTGCGCGCCGTCCGGGTCGATGTCGGCCACCACGATGCGCATCCCCTCGGCGGCGAACCGATCGGCCATCGCGCGGCCGAGACCGCTCGCGGCGCCCGTGACCACCGCGACGCGGCCGCGGAGGTCATCCATCGACGGGTCCGTGCTGTGCGTCCAGCCTCATGGCCTCACTTCCGGAGAGGGCGGGGGACGGGCCGGGACCCGCGAATCGTCGGGAGGCGTGCGAGCCCGGCCCCGACGGGTGGCCGGGAGCCGGGCTCGCGCGGTCGCGCGGCCTAGCCGGTCAGCTGCCAGAGCTCCTTGAACTGGTCGCGGAAATCCTCGACCCCGACGTAGTAGCCCTCGTCGTCGAGCGGCGCCTCGTCGACGTTGTCCTGGGTGATCAGCTGCGTCGGCAGCGTGGACTCGAGGTTCGGGTCGAGCGGGTCACCGTTGAAGATGCGGGCGAGCGCATCGGCCCGCTGCCAGCCGTGGATCAGCGCCGCGAAGCCGGTGAACACGTGCTGCGTCCCGTCGCGCAGCGCCTCGATGTTGGCCAGGCCGGCGCTCTCACCGCCGACGCGGACCTGCTGGTCCAGCCCCGCGGCGCGCAGCGCGGCGTCGAGCCCGGTCGCCATGTCGCCGAGCGACAGGATGATGAAGTCGGTGTCCGGATTGCGCTGGATCTCGCTCACGATCTGCCCGGGAACGCTGCCGGCGATGAAGTCCTGGATCTGGACGTCCATCACGCTGGCCTCGGTGTCCGGCGCGACCTTCTCCAGCTCCTGCTGGGCCCCCTCGGAGAAGGCGTGCAGGATGGGGTAGAGGGACAGGTCGACGATGAGCGCCCGCTTGCTGCCGTCGACCGCCACGTAGTCGGCGATCATCTGACCCCAGAGCTGGGTCTGGTCGAAGCTGTCCAGGCTCAGCGTGTAGACGCTGCCGTCCTGGCCGACCGGTTCCCCGCTGTCGGACTGGAGGACGACGATGTTCGCCGCCTTCGCGCGCTCGACCTGCGTGCGCATCGTCGCCAGGGGATTGCCGGAGATCAGGATGGCGTCCGGGGCCATGTCGATGGCCGCGTCGAAGGCCTTGGCCGGATCCTCGGGGCCGGTGCCTTCCTGGACGACCTCCAGCGTCCAGCCGAGTTCCTGGATCGCCTCGGCCAGGCCTTCGTCGGTCTTCAGCGACGTGGGCTCGGTGCTCTCGACGACCACGATCCGCTTGCCTTCGTCCGGCTTGCGGGACAGCGGCTCGGTGATGTCGATGCTGGTGGGCGGCTGGAGGAAGTCGTCCACGGCCTGCTGGACCTCGGCGGAGGCGTTCCCCGACCCGCCGCCGTTGCCGCCCGTCCCGCTGTCACGGTCGTTGCTGCAACCGGTGGCCACCGCGATCGTGAGGGTGAGGGCCACGCCCGCCCTGAGAGGTGCCCTGCTCATCACTGGATGCGACTCCTTTGCGAAGGATGCTCCGATCGGGACCGGATCGACAGGAGGGTTCTCCGGTCGGCCACCGACGACGTCGGCGCCGGCCCCGGCGGTAGGGGGAGGCGAGGGGTCCCCGGCTCGAGCGCCGGGGACCCCTCGTTCAGCAGGCGGTCAGCAGTTCGCCTTCCAGATGTCCTCGAAGTGGGAGGTGTAGTCCTCGATGCCGACGTAGTAGCCCTCGTCGTCCAGCGGCGCGTCGTCGATGTTGTCCGGGGTCAGCAGCTGCGTCGGGAGCTGGGAGTAGTCGACCTGAGTGGGGTCCTCACCGCCGAAGAGGCGCGCCAGCGCATCGATGCGGTACATGCCGTGGATCTCCGCGGCGAACCCGGTCCAGGCGTCCTCGGTGCCCTCCTGCAGCGCCGCGACGTTGGCCGTGCTCGCGCTCTCCCCGCCGATGCTCACCTGCTCGTTGAGCCCGGCGGCGCGCAGGGCCGCGTCGAGGCCCGTGGTCATGTCACCGAGCGAGAGCAGGATCCAGTCGATGTCGGGGTTGCGCTGGATCTCGCTGACGATGAGGTTCGGGATCTCGCCCGCGACCAGGTCGGTGACCTGCGGGTCGATCGTCGTGACCTTGGTGTCCGGGGAGATGTTCGCCAGCTCGTCGGCGGCGCCCTCGGCCCAGGCGTGCAGGATCGGGTAGAAGGACAGGTCGACGATCAGGACGTGCTGCGCACCCTGCGCGGCGGCGTAGTCCGCGTTCATCTTGCCCCACAGACCGGTCTGCTCCAGGTCGTCGAGCGAGATGGTGACGGCCGTCCCGTCGGTGCCGACCGGCTCCCCGTTGTCGGAGAGCAGCACGGGGATGCCGAGCTGGGTGGCCCGGTCGAGCTGGGCGCGGAACACCTCGGAGGGGTTGCCGGACACCAGCACGGCGTCCGGGCTCTGGTCGAGTGCGGCGTCGAACGCCCGCTGCGGGTCCTCGGCGCCGGTCCCCACCGGCTGGCGGATGACGGTCCAGCCCAGGATCTCGGCGCCGGCCTCCAGACCGTCGTTGGTCTTGCGCGTGACCGCCTGCGGGTTCTCGGTCACGATGATGGTCTTGCCCTCTTCCGGGCAGGTAGCCACCGGCGTGTCGATCGGGATGCCCTCGGGCGGGCTGAGGTACTGCTCGACCTCCTGCTCGGCCGCGGAGTTGCCGCCGCCCTCGCCGCCGCTGCCGCCGCCGCCGCTTCCGTCGTCACCCTGGCTGCACGCGGCAGCCGTCAGCGCGACGACGCCGAGGACGGCACTGATCGTTGCTCTACGGGTTCGCATGGTGCGACTCCTTGTCGAGGGGCAGGGCGCCCCCGGGTCCGAGGATTGCCGACGACCTCGTCTCGGGAGCGCCTCGCCGAGGCGGTCGCGCGGCGCTGCGTCAGCAGGGATCTGCAGGCGGCAAGCTAACAGTGACCTGGGTCTCAGCCAAGAGGCTTTCTGTAGTCGCATGAAAGTTGTGACCTGCCCGAGACCTGGGTCCGGAATCCGCCGCAGCCCTCGGGGAAGACCCCGCGAGGGGTGCCGAGAACCTCTTGGCTCAAGGGTGTGACGCGGGCTACAGTTCCCCGAGTTTCTGTGGTCGGTGTCTGCTAACTAGATGGCCCGTACGGCCCGTTCCCCCTCCCCCCGTTCGAGGAGTCGGATGTCGCCAACACCAGCGCTCGAGATCCGCGGGCTGTCGAAGACGTTCCCCGGTCAGCGCGCCCTCGTCGACGTCCACCTCGAACTGCAGCCGGGCGAGATCCGCGCGCTCGTCGGCCAGAACGGCTGCGGCAAGTCGACGATGATCAAGGTCCTCGCCGGCTACCACGACCCCGATCCGGGGGCGGAGGTGTTCGTCGACGGCCAGCCGCTCGCGCTGGGCACGGCCGGCGCGGGTGACCACGCCGGGCTGCGGTTCGTCCACCAGGACCTCGGCCTCGTCCCGACGCTGGACGCCTGCGACAACCTCGCCATGGGGCACGGCTACGAGCGCAACAAGCTCAAGCTGATCTCCTGGCGGAAGGAGCAGCGCCTCGCGCGGGACACCCTGCGGGACCTGGGCTACGACTTCGACGTCCGTCAGCCCACCAGCCACCTGGTCGTCAGCCAGCGCACCGCGATCGCCCTGGCCCGCGCCCTGTCTCCGCGCGCGACACCGCCCCGCGTCCTCGTGCTCGACGAGCCGACGGCGAACCTGCCGGCCACCGAGATCAAGCGGCTGTTCGAGGTCGTCCGCTCCGTGCGGGACCGCGGCGTGGCCGTGCTGTTCGTCTCCCACCACCTCGACGAGGTCTTCGGCCTGTGCGACACCGTGACGGTGCTGCGCGACGGCCGGCACATCGTCACCCGGCCGGTCGAAGGGCTCGACGAGGACGCCCTCATCGCGCTCATGATCGGCCGGACCCTGGAGCAGTTCCCGACTCCGCCCGAGGCCGCCGGCGAGGCCGGCGAACCGGTCCTGCGGGTCCGGGACCTGCACTCCGGCGTGCTCGCCGGCGTGGACCTCGACGTGCGCCCGGGCGAGATCGTCGGCGTCGCGGGGATCACCGGGTCCGGGCGCGAGGAGATCGCGCTGGCGCTGTTCGGCGGCGTGCCCCGCACCGGCACCGTCTCGGTCGGGGGGAAGGAGATCGTGGAGCACCGCCCGGACAAGGCGGTCGAGGCCGGGCTGGCGCTGGTGCCGTCGGAGCGGCACGCCAACGCGGCGTTCCTCGAATCGACGCTGCGCGAGAACGTCTCGATCGTGAACCCGGGCGCCTTCCTGAGCCGGGGTCTGCTGAGCCGGCGGCGCGAGGTCTCCGAGGTGACCACCTGGCTGCAGAAGCTCAAGGTCCGGCCGCCGCACCCCGAACGTGCGCTCGCCACGCTCTCCGGCGGCAACCAGCAGAAGGTGATGCTGGCCCGCTGGATGCGCCAGAAGCCGACGGTGCTGGTGCTCGACGAACCCACGCAGGGCGTGGACGTGGGGGCCAAGGCCGACATCCACGTCCTGGTCGAGGAGGCAGCGGCGCAGGGCGCCGCCGTCGTCGTCGTCTCGACCGACCACAGCGAACTGACCCGGCTCGCCGAGCGGGTCGTCGTCCTGCGCAACGGACGGGTGGCGGACGTCCTGCGCAGACCCAACATCGACCCCGACAGGATCACGGCCGCCACGATCGGCCAGAGCAAGGGAGTGGCGGCATGAAGCACACCGGCACCACCGGCGGTACCCGCTCCGCGGGAGAGGCCGGCCCCGAGGGCACGGCTCCGGCCGTCGATTCGGTGGTGACCCCGCCCGAGACGGGTGTCCACCTGAACCCGGCCGAGGCCGGGAACCCCGTCGTCGAGGCCGACCTGTCGACCCAGCCCGAGGTGGAGGAGCCCGGTGCGCGTCGCAAGGGGTTCTCGCTGGGACTGGACCGCTTCAGCGGTCTCTACGTGTGGGCCGCCCTCATCATCGTCTTCGCCATCTGGGTGCCGGACACGTTCCTGACGGTCAACAACGCCACGATCATCCTCGGCAACGAGGCGATCACGGCGATGCTGGCGCTCGGCATCGTCATCCCGTTGGCGGCAGGTGTCTTCGACCTGTCGTTCGCCGGGGTCGCCGGCCTCTCGGTCGCGGTGACCGCCTGGGCGCAGGTGGAAGGGTTCAACCCGCTCGTCGCCGCCCTCCTGGCCATCGTGGTGGCCACGCTCATTGGCGCGGTGAACGGCTTCGTGGTCGTCGGTCTGAAGGTCAGCTCGTTCATCGCGACGCTGGGCATGAGCAGCCTGCTCCTCGCCGCCACGTTCTGGGTCACCGACGGGAAGCAGATCGTCTCGGGCTTCAGCGAGGGCTTCCTCGACCTGGGCAACACGCGGGTCCTCGGCATCCCGCTGCCGTTCTACGCCATGCTCATCCTGGCCGCGGTCATCTACATCCTGATCGAGTACCTGCCGGTCGGGCGCTACCTCTACGCCTCCGGCGGCAACCCGGTGGCGGCCCGGCTGGCCGGCGTGCGCGTCGACCGCATCGTCTTCGGATCGCTCGTCGCCTCGTCCCTCATCGCGGGGATCGCCGGCGTCGTCCTCGCTGCCCGGATCGGGACGGCATCGCCCGACATCGGCCCGTCGTACCTGCTGCCCGCCTTCTCCGCCGTCTTCCTGGGGTCGACCCAGATCAAGCCCGGCCGGGTCAACGTCGTCGGCACCCTGATCGCGATCTACCTCCTCGCGACGGGCGTGAAGGGCCTGCAGCTCGCCGGGGCCCCGAACTACACCGACGACCTGTTCAACGGCGCGGCGCTGATCATCGCGGTCGCCCTGGCGGCCCGGTCGGCGCGCAAGGTCTGAGGTCGCGGCGTCGCCCCCGGGGTTGCCGACCTCAGAAGGTCAGCAGCCCCGGGTCGGCGTTCTCGACGTGGTCGCGGTCGTTGAGGCTGTGCAGCGCCCGGCGCGGGCCCAGCAGCCGTACCCGGCTGACCGAGGTGTGCGCGGGGAGGAAGAACATGTCCTCGGTGATCCCGAGGATGTGGGCCAGGTACGCGTTGATGACGCCGCCGTGGCACACGACGACCAGGTTCGCGCCGGGGTGCATGGCCAGCAGGCCCTCGACGGTCGACACGACCCGGTGGCGCAGCTCCGCGCTGCTCTCCCCGAACGGGACGAGGTCCCAGCGCCGCTCCCTCGGGAAGCGCTCCTGCACGCCGCGCCAGAACGGCTCGGCCAGGGCGTCGGCCGGCGTCGCGCCGTCCTCCAGGTCGCGGTAGGTCTCGACCTCGCGGAGATCCTCCAGCACGACCGGTTCCAGGTCGTGGTGCGCCGCGATGGCCCGCGCCGTCTCCAGCGCCCGGCTCAGGTGGCTGCTGACCACGAGGTCGACCGGCCGCTCGGCGAAGGCCTTGCCGACCCGCTCCGCCTGCCGGCGGCCGACCTCGGAGAGGGGCGGGTCCACCCACTCGGCCGGCGTGAACACCGGCGACGTCGGCAGCTGCTGCTGGCCGTGCCGCACCAGGCACAGCTCGGTGACGTCCGGCTGGGCGAGCAGGAACGTGTGGTGCATGGAGAACGGCGGCGGCGCCGGGGCCGGAGGCCGGCGCGGCGGGGAGGGGGTCGCCGGTGACGCGGGCACCGGATGGGCGGTGGTCACGGCGCCGACCGTAGCCGGACGGCAGGGGGCGCACCCCGCCGGGGTCGGCTACTTTCTGCAGGAGCTCTCAAGCTAGGAGGCGCCGCGATGAGCTGGTTCGGAACGCCGCCGGCGGGGCTGGACATGTACCACGTCGGCGTCGTGGTGCCCGACGTGCGGGCCGCGATGACCCGGTACTCGGAGGCCCTCGGCTTCACCTGGAGCCGGGTCGGCGACACCACGCTCGACGTGCTGGTCGACGGCCGCCAACGGGAGGCCCGCATCGCGGCCACCTATTCCATGGAGGGGCCCCCGTACCTCGAGCTGGTGGAGGAGGTCTCCGGCGGGGTCTGGGCGGCGCAGGCGCTCGGGCTCCAGCACGTCGGATTCTGGGTCGACGACCTCGAGGGTGCGATCACCCGCTTCGACGCCGCCGGCCTGCCGGGGCGGGTGCGCCACCTGCCCCCCGAGGGGAAGCCCACCCTGTTCAGCTACCACGACGGAGGAGCCGGGCTGTGGTGGGAGCTGGTGAGCACCGCCTTCCGTTCCCACCTGGAGGCGCGGCTGGCGGCCGGTGAGGAGAAGCCGTGAGCACCGCGGACGACGAGCTCGCCGTCCGGAACCTGGTCGCCCGGTACTGCGACGCGGTCTGCCGGCGCGACCCGCGGGCCTGGGCGGCCACGTGGGCCGTCGACTGCACCTGGGACCTGGGCGGCGGCCGGGTGGTCAGCGGGCGTGAGGCCGCGCTCGAGCTGTGGACGTCGGCGATCGCCCGCTACCCGTGGGTGGCGCAGCTGGCGCCGACCGGCACCGTGACGGTGGACGGGGACACCGCGCGCGGCGCCTGGTGGGTGCTGGAGCTCAACCACCTGCCGGACGGCAGCGGGGCGCTGCACCTCGGGCACTACGACGACGAGTACCGGCACACGGAGGAGGGCTGGCAGTTCGCCTCCCGGCGGTTCCGCATGGTCTACCGCGGCCCGCTCGACCCCGGAACCGTCGTCCCGCTCCCGCCGGGCTGAGCGCGCGACCTCAGCGCAGGACGAACCCGGGGACCAGCGGGTCGTGGGGGTCGATCGAGAACACGTGCTCGCCGGTGCGGTACGCCATGCCGGTGACTCGGGGGACGACGGCGGGACGTCCGCCGGCGTCGACGGTGTCCAGCACCGCGCCGGTGAACGTGCTGCCGACGATCGAGTCGTGCCGCAGCACGGTGCCGGCGGGCAGCCGGCCGTCGGCGGCCAGCACCGCGAGCCGGGCGCAGGTGCCCGAGCCGCAGGGGGAGCGGTCGACCTCGCCGTCGGCGAAGACGGTCACGTTGCGCTGGTGCACCTGCCCGGCCGTGTCGCCGAGGTCGTCGACCCAGATCGTGCCGTAGACGCCGCTCTGCCGCGGGTCGCCGGGGTGCACGGCGTGCTCGCTCTCGTTCAGCGCCCACTTGATCTCGCGGCCGAGCGCGATGAGCGCACCCAGGTGCTCCGGGGTGACCGACAGTCCCAGCGCGGCGGCCGGCAGCGTCGCGTAGATCGCCCCGCCGTAGGCGACGGTCACCGTGACCTGCCCGCGGGAGGTGGTCACCGGAACATCGGTGGCGACCACCCAGCTCGGCACATTGACGAAGTCGACGGCGACCACCCGGGCGCCCTCGCGGTGCACCCGCGCGGTCACCCGCCCGGACGGCACGTCGATGACCACGTCCACGCTGCCGGTCTCCGGGGCGGCCACCCGGCCGGTCTCCACCGCCCAGACGCCGAGCGCGATCGTGCCGTGCCCGCACGCGGTCGAGAAGCCGTCCTTGTGCCAGAACAGCACGCCGATGTGGGCGCCGTCGTCGTCCGGCGGCACGAGGAACCCGCCGTACATGTCCGCGTGCCCGCGCGGCTCCGAGCACAGCACCGCCCGCAGCCCCTGGACGTCGGGGTCCTCGATCGCCCGGGCGCGGCGCTCGGCCACCGTGGCCCCGGGGATCGGCACCGGGGGGTTGGCGACGATCCGGAACGGCTCCCCGCCCGTGTGGTAGTCCGTGGTCGCGATCGTCGACGGCAGCACGCGACGAGCCCCCGGCGTCACGCAGCCGGCTCGAGCAGCGCCGCGCGCAGCCGGCCGATCGCCTCGGGGAGCAGCCCGCCCGCCTCGGCCCATCGCCGCGCCCCGCCGTGCTCGTCGTCCAGCCAGGCCAGGAAGTCGCGCATGGTGGCCGGGTCGGACTCGAAAATCCAGGACGGCGCCGCCGCCAGGCCGTTGCCCTGGAAGAACGGTGAGGACCGGATGCGGGCGAGGATGCCCGGCATGTTGTCGGTCGTCGCGGCGTAGTCGGCGACCACCTGCTCCCGCTCCACCCCGAGCAGCTCGAGCAGGAGGGCGACCAGGAGGCCGGTCCGGTCCTTGCCGGCGGTGCAGTGGACGACCGCGGGCAGGGAGTCCTGCTGCGCCAGCAGGTCGAGGGCGGCCAGGAGTTGCGGGCCGTTGTCCCGGAGCTGCAGGACGTAGTCGTCGAAGAGGTTCGTGGCCAGCCCGGCCGCCGCCTGCTCGGGGGTCAGCGCACCCTTGGGCTGCAGGGGCAGGTTGACGTAGCGGACGTGCTCGACGTGCGACAGGCCGCGGCCCTCCCGCGCGCACTCCTCCTCCGTCCGGAGGTCGACCACGAGCCGGGGCGCGACGTCCCGGACCAGGGTGACCGCGCCGTCGTCGGTGAGCCCGCGAAGGTTGTCCGACCGCACCACCCGGCCGCGCCGCACCCGCTTGCCGTCGGGCGTGGTGAGCCCGCCGAGGTCGCGGACGTTGAGCAACCCCTCCACCACCAGGGTCCGGACCGCTGGCCCGGTTCGCGGGTCCGAGGTCTCCATGCGACCGCCTTCCGACCGGATTGGGGGCTTCCAAACTAGTGACACTGCCAAGTTAGTGCCCTTACAGTTCCCCGACGCCCGGTCCCGTGAGCCGGGTCACAGCCGCGGGCCCCGCCCGCCGAACAGGAAGGACCGCCGTCGATGTCAGAGCAGCACGGCTGGCTGATCGACACCGTTCCGAGCGAGCGGTTCCCGGTGTACACGCGGCTCAACGCCAACGACGTGCTGCCCGATCCGATCACGCCCCTGGGTGCCAGTTTCTGCTGGATCCCGCACATCATCCCGGGCTGGGCGGCCGGCTACGTCGCGCTCGACGCCTTCACGCCGACGGAGCTGGCCCAGGAGGACATGGCACCCGTCGCCGGGTTCTTCTACGGCTACCTGTACATCAACCAGTCGAACGTCCGGGTGGTCGGCATCCGCGCCGGCATCGGCTGGCAGGCGATCGACGCCGCCTTCTTCAGCACCGACTCCCCGCCGCACGAGGAGCGGCCCGAGGACGTCAACGAGGAGCTCAGCGCCAAGATGGGGGCGCGTACCCAGTGGGCGCTGACCACGACGACGTTCCCCGAGCTGGAGGAGGAGCGCGAGATCGCGGAGCGGATCCGCGCGTCCCGGCCGGACCTCGCCGCGCTCAGCCCGGCCGCCCTGGTGATGTACGCGCGCTCGCTCATGCCGTTCGAGCGGCTCTGCTGGCGCAGCGAGACCATCGGCAGCAACCAGGCCGCGACCGGCCCGGCCGTGCTCGGCCAGCTGCTCGGCCAGGCCGACCCCTCGCTGATCGTGAAGGTGATCGGGCAGGCCGGGGACGTCGACTCCGCGGCGCCGTCGTTCGCGCTGTGGGACCTGTCCCGGACGGTGCGCGCCGACGCCGGGCTGATGAAGGTGTTCGACGAGGGCGTGCCGGGCCTGCTCGACCGGCTGGACGGCGGGCACGCCGAGTTCCTCGCCCAGTTCCACCGCTTCCTGCGCGACTTCGGCTACCGCGGCCCGAGCGAGTGGGACATCGGCGCCGACTCCTGGGAGACCCGGCCCGAGCTCGCCCTCGGCCTGGTCGACCGGCTGCGCCACCTCGGGGACGAGGCCTCGCCGGCCAGCCGGCAGGGCGACCAGGAGCGGGAGCGGACGGAGGCGACCGCGAAGGCGCTGGAGATCCTCGGCGACAACGCCGAGGCGCTGGCGACGTTCGAGCTCGCCGTCGGCTCGGCGCGCCGCTTCGGCGCCTGGCGCGAGCGGGCCAAGACCAACTGCATCAAGGTGCTGCACGAGGCGCGGATGGCGCTCACCGAGCTGGCCCGGCGGCTGCACGCCGACGGGCACCTGGAGAGCCCGCAGCAGCTGTTCATGGCCACCGACGACGAACTCGACATCCTCATCGCCCAGCCGGAGGCGCTCAAGGAGCGCCTGGCCGACCGGGAGCGGAACTGGCATGACCTCGCCGGCCTCGACATCCCGACCTTCCTCGACTCCCGGCAGGGGGTCCCCGCGCTGGCCGACATCCCGCGCAAGACCGAGGTCGAGGTCGAGGTGGCCAAGCCCGGCGACGTCCTGCAGGGCGGCCCGGCGTCCGCCGGGGTGGCCCGGGGCATCGCCCGCGTCATCCACGACACGGCCGCCATCTCCGACTTCCAGCCGGGGGAGGTGCTGATCGCACCGCAGACCGACCCGTCGTGGACGCCGCTGTTCATGGTGTCCAGCGCCGTGGTCGTCGACGTGGGCGCGATGGGCAGCCACGCGATGATCGTCAGCCGCGAGCTCGGCATCCCGTGCGCCGCCGGCGTCACGAACGCGACCCGGCGGATCCCCACCGGCGCCGAGGTCGAGGTCGACGGGTCGACCGGGCGGGTGACGGTGATCAGCGTGCCGGAGCGCGAGGCGGCGCTCACCTGATCCGTCGGGCCGGAGGGGACCGCCCGCGTCAGTCGGGCGTTTCCCCTCCGGTCGGCCGGCGGACGACCTCCCGGTTGCCCGAGGTCCACATCCGGTGCAGCGTGCGGTGCGCGATCCGCCAGCCCGACGGCGTCCGGACGACGCGGTCGCTGTACCGGCCGCCCAGGAAGTAGTGCTCGCCGCCGGGCGCGCCCTTCCGTATGTGCTGCGAGATCAGGTAGCAGTCGGCGGTCGCCTCGTCGCCGCGCACCTCGACGACGACGTTGCCCACCAGGTGCTGCGTCGCGTCGAGGTCGGCGATCGTGCCGCGGATCAGGTCGGTGATGTCGTCGACGCCGTGCGGGTTGCCGAGCGTGCCGTAGTCGCAGACCGCGTCGGGGGCGAAGACCTCCGCCAGGCCGTCCCAGTTCCGGGTGTCGAGCGCGGTGCAGTAGCGCGCCAGCAGCTCCGAGATCGCGACCTTGTCGAGCAGCTCCTGCAGGGCGTCGGGCATCGGGCGTCCCTTCGACAGCGACCGGGTGAGGGCCAGAAACTAGACACCGTCTCCAGTTAGCGCAAGACTCCGTCCACGCGTCCGGAGGGAGGCCCCGATGTCCGGTGACCCCATGCAGGGCGACAAGGCCCGCGACTGGGAGGACGTCCGCTCGTACACCCTGGAGGAGCAGCAGGAGGCCGAGCTGCTGGAGCGGCAGACGGAGTGCACGTTCATCTGGCTGGGCAAGGACGGCCACCCGATGGGCGTGGTGATGAACTACCTCGCCCGCGACGGCCGCTTCTGGCTCACCGCCACGTCCGGGCGGCCGCGGATCGCCGCGGTGCGCCGCGACCCTCGGGTGAGCATCGCGATCACCTCGAAGGGGTCGGGCATCACGGTGAGCAAGTCGCTCACCTACAAGGGCACCTGCGTCGTCCACGAGGACGAGGACACCAAGGCGTGGTTCTACCCAGCGTTCGCCGCCCGGCTGCGCCCCGGCGACGAGGCCAAGGCGGCGTCCTTCGCGGCCCACCTGGACTCGCCGGGGCGGGTCGTCCTCGAGATCGTCCCCGAGCGCCGGATCGGCTTCGACAGCGCGAAGATGTGGGCGGCAGCGCCGTCGGCGGCGCCCTCCGGGCGGTGACGCCGGCCCCCGCGGGCGCGGTTGACGCGCGGGAGTGGTCCGCACCACACTCCCTCCCACCGCTCCGAGTTTCTGGGTCTCGATTCGAGTAAGTGGGTCGGCGGCCCGGTCCCCGCCCGCAGGAGGCACGGCAGATGCGCGCACTTCGCCAGACCCGGTGGCAGTCGGACCCCGAACTGGTCGAGGTCCCCGAGCCGGAGGCCGGGCCGGGACAGGTGGTGATCCGGGTCGGCGGCGCCGGGGCCTGTCACTCCGACCTGCACGTCATGCACGACTACCCGGAAGGGGCCGTGCCGTTCACGCTGCCGTTCACCCTCGGTCACGAGAACGCCGGCTGGGTGCACCAGATCGGGCCGGGTGTGCACGGGTTCGAGGTCGGGCAACCGGTGGCGGTCTACGGGCCCTGGGGGTGCGGCTCCTGCGCCCGCTGCAGCGCGGGGGCGGAGATCTACTGCGAGGACCCCGGCCGCGCGCTGGTGCCCGGGGGCGGCGGCGGGCTCGGCGCGGACGGCGGCATGGCCCCGTACATGCTCGTGCCCGAGGCGCGGTTCCTGTTCCCCCTGCCCGACGGGCTGGACCCGGTGCAGGCGGCGCCGCTCACCGACGCCGCTCTCACCCCGTACCACGCGGTCCGGCGCTCGCTGGCCAAGCTGCTGCCCGGCAGCACCGCGGTGGTCATCGGCGTCGGCGGACTCGGCCACCTCGGCGTGCAGATCCTCACGGCGCTGTCGGCCACCCGCGTGCTGGCCGTCGACGTGAAGGAGGACGCCCTGCGCCTGGCCGAGAAGTGCGGGGCCGATGCCACGTTCGTCTCCGACGAGAACACCGCGGCCGAGGTCCGGGAGGTCACCAGGGGCAAGGGCGCCGACGTGGTGCTCGACTTCGTGGGGGCCGACGCCACCATGGCACTGGGCAGCAAGGTGGTGCGCAACGTCGGGGACCTGACCATCATCGGCGCCGCGGGCGGCGTCCTGCCGGTCGGCTTCTACACGATGCCGTACGAGGCCAGCGTCCAGTCGACGGTCTGGGGCTCCCGGCCGGAGCTGGCGGAGGTCCTGGAACTGGCCGCGGCCGGCCACCTCACCCCGGAGATCACCACGTTCGGCCTCGAGGACGCCATGGACGCCTACCGGCAGATGGCCGACGGCACCCTGCAGGGCCGGGCCGTCATCGTCCCGAACGAGCGGTGACCTCCACCGATCCGGTCGCCGTGGACCCGGTCCAGCGGCTCGTCGCGATCGAGGAGATCCGGGAGGTCGTGCTCCGGGCCTGCCGCGGCATCGACCGGCTCGACGTCGACCTGCTGCGCAGCGCCTACCTGCCGGGTGCCGTCGACGACCACGGAGTCTTCGTCGGGGACGCCGTGGAGTTCTGCGACCGGGTGATCGCCTCCCACCGCCGCTACGAGGCCACGATGCACTGCGTCCTCAACCACCTCGTGGAGCTCGATGGTCCCGACGACGCGCGAGGCGAGGCGTACGTCATGGCGCACGTGCTGCGGCGGGACGACGCCGGGGTCCGGGTGCTCGACGCCTGGTGGGGCCGCTACGCCGACCGGTACGGCAGGCGGGACGGCCGCTGGGGCATCCGCCACCGCGTCGTCGTGCACGAGTGGACCCGCCAGCAGCCGCTGGGCGAGCCGATGCGCAGCGATACCGACCAGTTCCGGCAGGGCCTCGAGGACCGGGGGACGGGCGCGGCCCTCGGCCCGGAGGCCTTCCCGCCGCGTGATCGGGCGGGTTGAGGCAGGAGGAGGGAACGTGGACACGCTGGTCCTGGGTGGTTCGAGCTTCGTCGGCGGGCGGCTGGTCGAGCACCTGCGGCGCGACGGCGCGGAGGTCACCCTGCTCAACCGCGGCCGGACGCCCCCGCCGCCCGGGGTCGGCCAGCTGGTCGCCGACCGCAAGGACCCCGACGCGATGCGCGCCGTCCTCGAGGGGACGGAGTGGGACGCCGTCTACGACGTGTCCGGGTTCGTCATGGCGGCCGGTGGCTCCTCGTTCGAGGACCTGGTGCGGCTGCTCGACGGCCGCACCGGGCGGTACGTGTTCGTCTCCTCGATCATGGCCTACCGGCCCAGCGGCTTCTTCCCCTGGACCGAGGACCAGCCGGTGCGCGACGAGCCGCCGACCACCTACGGCGGGTTCAAGGTCTACGCCGAGCGGGTGCTGCTCGACGCCGCCCATGAGCGGGGCTTCCCCGCCACGGTCGGGCGGCCGGCGGCCATCTACGGCCCGACCAACAACATCTACGACATGGAGGCGGCGATGTTCACCCGCCTCCGCCGCGGCCTGCCGGTCCTGCTGCCGCACCAGGGCCTCGTGGCCACCTCCTACGGGCACGTCGACGAGCTGTGCACCGGCCTGCTCGCGCTCGGCCGGCACCCGGCCGCGGTGGGGGAGGTCTTCAACCTCAGCGGGCAGGGGGTCACGGCCGCGCAGTATGTGGCGACGGCCGCCGAGGTCGTGGGCGCCGAGCCGGACGTCGTCCCCGTGCCCGACGACGCCCTGGCCGGCCTGAGGAAGCCGCCGCCGTTCAGCCACCTGTTCGCCGCGCGCCACCACGGGATCGTGAGCACCGAGAAGGCGCAGCGGCTGGTCGGTCTGCCGCCCGAGCGGGACTTCCGCACCGGCATGGCCGAGACCTACGCCTGGTTCTGCGACTCCCCGCTCGCCGAGACCGACGGCGCCATCGCCGATCCCCTCTGGGGCTCCGGCTTCGACCTGGCCTACGAGGCCGAGGTCGCGGAGGGCCTGCGCCGGTGAGCGGCCGGCCGGTGGACGACGCCGTCCTGTGGCGGGCGGTGGCCGCCACGATCGGCGACGTCCTCGCCCCGGCGCTGCCGCCCGGGCACGCCCTCGACACCGCCGTGCAACTGACCGGCCTGGCGCGCTACGCCGCCGAGCGTCCCGCCGCCGATCCGGAGGGGCGGGCCCGGCGGCTGCTGGAGGCGCTCGGGACCCCCGCCTCCGCGCCGGACCTCGGCGCGGCATTGCGGCAGGTGTCGGAGGTGCTCGTCCGGGCGGTCGGCGCACCGGAGCCCGACGGGACGGCGGCCGCGGTGCGGGCGGTGCTGCTCGACCAGCTCGACGAGGACATCCGGGTCGCCGCCCCGCTGCTGGAGACCTTCAGCGGCCACCCGGCCACCGACGTCGAGCCGGTGGAGCGCGGCGTGCCGGCCGACGAGCTGGACCGGCTGACCCGCTGGCTCGCCGAGGTCCACGGGGGGCCGGTGGAGGTCCGGCGCGCCATCGTCGTCTCCGGCGGTCACAGCCGGCGGATGCTGCGGATCGAGCTGACCACCCCGCAGGGCCCGGCGGGCTACATGGTGCGGATCGAGCAGGGGGGCACGTTCGGCACCGACGGCACCCTGGAGGCCGGCGCCATGCGGGCGCTCGCCGAGGCCGGTCTCCCGGTTCCGCCGGTCCGGTGGATCGAGGGTCCCGACGTGCTCGGCCGGCCCTTCTTCGTCATGGAGCTCGTGCCGGGCCGCAACGCGGTCGACGACGAGGTGCTCGACGCGTTCGTCGCCGCCCTGCACGCCATCCACGAGAGCGACCCCTCGGTCGTCTCGGCCGCGCTCGGGCCCGTGCCGGAGCCGCAGGCCGCCGTCGCCGCGCAGATCGACCGGTGGGAGGGCGTCTACCGGTCGTCGGTCCCCGAGCCGGTGCCGCTGCTCGACGAGGCCGCCGCCTGGCTGCGGGCGCACCTGCGCCCGACCGGCCGCACCGTGGTCGTGCACGGCGACCCCGGTCCGGGCAACTTCCTGTCGCAGGACGGCCGCATCGTCGCGCTGACCGACTGGGAGTTCGTGCACCACGGCGACGCGGCCGAGGACTGGGCGTACCTGGCGATCATCCGCGGCCGCAAGCTCGGACCGCCCGAGGCCTGGTTCGACCGGATCGAGCGCATCACCGGCATCCGGCTCGAGCCGGCCGACTGGTCCGCGTGGGAGGCGTTCAACCAGTTCAAGGGCGCCTGCGCCAACCTGACCGCGCTGCGGCTGTTCCGCGACGGCGTCGCCTCGACGCCGAACCTGCTCGCGATCGGCACCGCGGTCCACGCCCGGTTCCTGCGGCGGCTGGCCGACCTGGTCGCGCCGTCCCCCGGTTGACGACGGCGGCCGCCCGGCCGCCAGGAGGAGGAGAGGTCCATGGACGCGGTCCTGCAACGGCTGCTCGACGAGCGCGACATCACCCAGCTCTGCTACCGCTACGGCACCGCGCTCGACACCCGCGACTGGCCCCTGCTGCGCACGTGCTTCACCGACGACGCGGTGACCGAGTACGAGGGGCTGGGCTCGTTCGAGGGGTATCCGGCGATCGAGCAGGTCTGCCGGGGCGCGCTCGGTTCACTGGACCGGAGCCACCACCTGATCGGCAACGTCCAGGTCGAGGTGGACGGCGACAGCGCGACCGCGCAGTGCTACCTGCACGCCCAGCACGTGAAGGCCGGCACCCCCGGCGGCGACCTGCACGTCATCGCCGGCCGGTACACCGACCAGGTCGCGCGCACCCCCGACGGCTGGCGGTTCACCCGCCGGCGGCTGGAGACGTGGTGGACCGACGGCAACCCGGCGGTCATCGGCGGCTGACCCGGGCGGTCAGCGGGCGGTGTCCTCGCCCTCGGTGTGCGTCACCGGGATGATCGCCGCCTCCGGCGGGAGGTGGGCGCCCGGGTCGACCTCGACCGTGGGCTCGACCACCGGCGCCACCCGGATCTCGGCCGGCGGCTGGTGGGCCTGCTCGGCGGCGGCCTCCGCGGCCGCGAGCGCCTCGTACGACGGGCCGGCCGTGCCGCTCGGCCGCGGCACCTCGTCGTTCATCAGGGGCACCACCCCCGCCTCCGGGGGCACGTGGGACACCTCGACCGTGGGCTGGGTGGTCGGTGCCACGCGGGCCTCGGCCGGGAGCTGGTCGTCCGTGGGGGACCGGCCCGAGGACGCGGCCACGGCGGCGCCGGCGGCGACTCCCGCGGCGGCCGCCGCGACCCCCGCGGCGACGGCCTTCCCGGACACCCCGGCCTTGCCGCTGTCCCCCTGTGAGGCGGCGGCCGCCTCGACGCCCGGCGTCCCGGCGCCGACGCCTTCGCCGATCGAGCCACGCCAGGCGCCGGTCGCGTACCCCTGGTCCTCGACCAGCTGCTTGAACCTCTCCAGGTCGGAGGTCACCTGGCGCTCGACGACGCCGAGCTTGTCGCCGACCTGCTCGACCAGACCCTCCGGCTCGTACTCCAGGGAGAGATGGACGATCGTCGAGTCCGGTCCGGCCGGCTCGAACCGGACCGCACCGGCATTCGTCGCCCCACCGATCGCTGCCCAGGCGACCTTCCGGTCGGGCACCTGCTCGAGGATCTCGGCGTCCCACTGCCGGCGCACGCCGGCGATCTCGGCCACCCAGTGCAGCCGCCGGTCGTCGAGCTGACGGACTTCCTTCACCCCGCCCATGAAGTGCGGGAAGTCCTCGAACTGCGTCCACTGGTTGTACGCGGTCCGGACCGGTACCCCGACCTGGACGGACCGCTCGACCCTGGTGGCCATCCCATCCCACCTCGCCTCGGTGACCTGACGCCGTGCCCGGCTGGGGTCCGGTACCCGTCCGGGCTCCTCAGGAACCGGGCGTCTGCAGGGAGCGGGCCCGGGAGCCGCCGTCGTGGTAGTCGACCTCCAGCCGGACCCGGTCGCCGTCGAGGACGACGTAGCTCATGCCGGGCGCCTGCCACCGGCGCCCCGCCGTCCCCGGGCCGAAGCGGTCGTCGGACACCGTCGCCGACATGACCCAGGTGAAGGCGAGTCCGTCGTCCCGGCTCCACCACTCGCCGGTCGGCTCCAGGCGCAGATCCGGCCAGCTGGCCAGGCCTCGCGCGAAGTAGGCGCGGATCGCCGGCCACCCGCGGTACACGCCCCCGATGACGTCGTCCAGGACGGCGTCCTCGGTGAGATAGGGCCGGGGTGCGTCCGCGTCGCCGCTGGACCACGCGGCGAACAGGGCCTCGACGAGCGCGATCCGTTCGTCCACGTCGCACCTTCCGCCGGCGCCGTCGTCGGCGCTCATTCTGGCGGTCGGACGCCGGACGTGCCAGGTGGTCCGGTTGACGCCGGTCGTGCCCACGACCACACTCGGGCGACACTTACTGTGCTCGCAGTCGAGTAACGAGGGGGACGGCCCATGACCGCGGCCGAGCCGACCACGGCCATGGCCACGATCTACTCCGAGCACGTCGACGAGCTCGTGGTCGCCGAGCGGACGCCGGTCGCGGACGGCGTCGTGAGCCTCGTGCTCGAGCACCCCGACGGTCAGGACCTCCCGGGGTGGACGCCGGGCGCGCACGTCGACCTCGTGCTCTCGCCCGAGCTGACCCGTCAGTACTCGCTGTGCGGCTCGCCCGCCGACCGCGGCCGCTGGCGGCTGGGCGTGCTGCTCGACGAGGGCGGCCGCGGCGGCTCCCGCTTCGTCCACGAACGGCTGGAGGCCGGCGCCCGGCTGCCGGTGCGGGGCCCGCGCAACCACTTCCCGCTCGTGGCCTCGGATCGCTACCTGTTCATCGCCGGGGGCATCGGGATCACCCCGATCCTGCCGATGGTGGCGCAGGCGGAGGCCACGGGGGCGGACTGGACGCTGTTCTACGGCGGGCGCCGGTCGGGCTCGATGGCGTTCCGCGACGAGCTCGCGGCCTACGGCGACCGGGTGGTGCTGCGGCCCGAGGACGAGCACGGCCTGCTCGACCTGGCCACGATCCTCGAGCCCCGGCCGGACACGCTGGTGTACGCCTGCGGGCCCGAGGGGCTGCTGCAGGCGGTCGAGCAGCGCTGCGCGGCCTGGCCGCCGGGCAGCCTGCACGTCGAGCGCTTCGCCGCCAAGCCGGTGGCCGAGGGCGCCGCGGCGACCGGCTTCGAGGTGGTCTGCCAGCGCTCGGGGATCACGGTCACCGTGCCGCCGGACCGCTCGATCCTCGAGGTCGTGCAGGAGGCGGGGGTGAACGCGCTGTCGTCGTGCCTCGAGGGCGTCTGCGGCACCTGCGAGACCGCCGTCGTGGAAGGCTCCCCGGATCACCGCGACTCGCTGCTCAGCGAGGAGGAGAAGGAGGCGGGCGACTTCATGATGATCTGCGTCTCGCGCTCGAACTCCCCGCGTCTGGTGCTGGACCTGTGACCGGCCCGGGCAGCGGCAGGGAGCCCGCGGCCGACTACCCGTTCGACTGCTGGTACCTGGCCGCCACCGCCGACGAGGTGGGAGCCGAGCTGATCAGCCGGCGGCTGCTGGGCCGCCAGGTGGTCCTCTACCGGACGAGCGACGGCGGCGTGGTCGCGCTCGACGACCGCTGCGCCCACCGGGCGCTGCCGCTGTCCATGGGCCGGCTGGTCGACGACAAGGTGGTCTGCCGCTACCACGGCTTCACCTACGACCGCACCGGCGCCTGCGTGCTCGTGCCGTCGCAGGAGCACGTGCCCTACGGGGCGGCGGTGGCCAGCCACCCCGTGCGCGAGGAGGGCCGGCTGGTGTGGATCTGGCTGGGCGACCCCCGCCGCGCCGGCACCGCCGCACCCCCGCGGGTGCCGTGGCTGGAGGACGCCGCCTGGTCGGTCCTCGGCGGCAGCCGCACGGTGGCCGCCGGCTACCAGCTGCTGCACGAGAACGCGCTGGACCGCACCCACTTCGCGTACGTGCACCCCGACACCTCGCCCCGCGGCTACCTCGAGGGCCCGCCCCCGCTGGAGATCGAGGTCACCGAGACGTCGGTGTCCTACGCCCGCACCTTCCCGGCCGCGCCGATCGCCACCTGGCAGAGCGCGGCCACCGGGCTGCCCCCGGACACCCGGGCCGTGCAGCACGAGTCCGGCGTCTTCGTCTCGCCGGCCATGCACGTCGACCACATGCGCATCGAGGCGGACGGCGTGGTGCTGCGCTCGGTGTTCGTGCGCGCGTTCACGCCGATCGACCCCGGCGCCACCCGGGTGCACTGGTGGGCGGCGCGCGACTACGCCCTGGGCGACCGCGAGGTCGACGACACCCTGCGCCGGATCCACGAACGCACGATGGAGGAGGACGAGCCGCTCCTGGAGGCGATCCAGCAGACCGTGGACCGGGACGGTCCGGGACGCCGCGTGCACGCCGCGGCCGACGCCGCCGCGGTGCGCGCGGAGCAGCTCGTGCGGCGGCTCGTCGACGAGGAGCGGCCCCGCCGACTTACTTGACACCGACTACGCTTTCGGGAATCGTCGGCCGCGGATCGTGCCCCAGGTCACAGCGGCCGCAGTCGCCCTGTCACCCCGTCTTCCGGAGGGTTCCGTGGTCTTCGTCCCCACCCGAGGTGACCTGCCGTACCGGCACGGCCCCGGCGTGCCGCTGCTGCCTCCGGACGCCGAACCGTCGGAGCTGCCGGCGTCGGTGTACCTGGACCCGGAGCGCTACGAGCAGGAGCGCAAGAAGGTCCTCAACCGCACCTGGCAGATCGTCTGCCGCTCCTCGGAGATCCCGAACGCCGGCGACCACGTCGTCTGGGAGGGCCACGGCGAGACGATCGTCGTCACCCGCCGGCGCGACGGCGGCGTCGCCGGGTTCCACAACGTCTGCATGCACCGCGGTGCCCGCATCGTGAAGGAGTCCGGCTGCGGCGCCCGCCGGTTCACCTGCCGCTGGCACAACTGGACCTACGACTTCGAGGGCAACGTGCTCGGCGTCCCCGACCGGGAGGACTTCGCGCCCTCCCAGCTCGAGGGGCTCGCCGCCCCGGCGGTCGAGTGCGACGAGTGGGGCGGCTGGGTGTGGGTGGTCCTCGCCGGCCCCGGGGTCGCTCCGCCGCTGGTGGAGTACCTGGGCGAGGATCTGGTGGGCGACCTCGGCGCCTACCGGATGGAGGACATGATCCTCGTCGAGAAGCTGGTCTGGGAGCTGCCGGTCAACTGGAAGGTCGTCATCGACGGCTTCAACGAGAACTACCACGCCCCGGCGCTGCACAAGGTCCCCGCGCAGGACGCCAAGGACGGCCGCGAGAGCACCTTCTTCCACTGGGGCCCGCACGGGATGATGATCGTCCCGTACAAGGGCGTGCTGCCCCGGCTCAAGGAGACCCGCGACCACCAGAGCCTGGCCATCTGCCACTACACGGTCTTCCCGACCGCGGTGTTCAACAACAACCCGAACCACATCCAGCTCTTCCGCGCGGTGCCGCTCGCGGTGGACCGCACCCGGTTCGAGACGTGGGAGCTGCAGTACGACCCGCAGGGCGACGAGGAGTACCTCGCCGGGGTCAACAAGCACTGGAACCGGCTCAAGGACGTCGTGGCCGAGGACGTGGAGATCTACCAGGAGGTCGGCGCGACCAAGCAGTCCTCCGCGTACGAGAAGAACCGCTTCAACGACCACGAATGCAAGATCACGCACTTCCACCAGGTCGTGCAGCAGATGCTGGACGCCTGACGGGAAGGGCGGTCGGCGTGGCATCCCAGGACGGCCCCGCGGTCATCGTCGCCGGCTGGATCGACTTCGACCCGGCGGACCGGGAGGCCGCGCTGCGCGCCTTCGCCGTCGTGGTGGCGAAGAGCCGGGAGGAGCCCGGCTGCATCGACTACGCGTTCACCCCCGACCCGGATCTCCCGGGCCGGGTCCGGGTCTTCGAGCACTGGACCAGCGACGCTGCGCTCACCGAGCACCTCACGCTGCCGCACGTGCAGGACCTGCGCTCCGCCATCTCGGGCTTGACCAGGACCGGCCGCGAGATGACCCACCACACTGTCGCGGCCTCCCGTCCGATGGGGTCCGCGTCCGCTCCCGCTGCGGCGACCTGAGACGAAAGAGACGAGCCCCATGACCGCCGTCCCGCGCTACGCATCCGGCATCGACTTCACCAACCCGGCGGTCCGCAAGGACGCCTTCGACGTCATGGCGCGCCTGGTCGAGCACTACCGCGCCACCACGACGGACATGGTGGAGTCGCAGTGGCGCGAGCCGGTGCGCAACTACCGCGACCCGGAGCTGTGGGAGCGCGAAGTGCAGGCGATCCACCGCACCAAGCCGCTGCCGGTGGCGCTGTCCTGCGAGCTGCCCACGCCCGGCTCATACAAGGCGCTCGACGTCGTCGGCACGCCGATCATCGTGACCCGCGGCCGCACCGGGGAGCTCACCGCGCTGGTCAACTCCTGCCGCCACCGCGGCGCGGAGCTCGTGCCCGAGGGCACCGGGCACGCCCGCCGCTTCACCTGCCCGTACCACGCCTGGTCCTACGACCTCGCCGGCTGCCTGACCGGCGTCTACGGCGAGGAGACGTTCGGCCCGGTCGAGCGGGGCGACATGGGGCTGCGCCGGCTGCCGGTGGCCGAGCGGGCCGGCATCGTGTTCGTCTGCCTGACCCCCGGCGGGGAGCTGGACCTCGACGCGTGGATCGAGCCGGCGCTGCTGGAGCTGCTCGAGGCGCTCGACCTCGGCGGCTGCTACCACCACTCGACGCGGATGCTCGAGGGCCCGAACTGGAAGGTCGTCGTCGACGGCTACCTGGAGGGCTACCACTTCGCCTCGCTGCACCGCACCACCGTGTTCCGCACCAACCTGTCGAACATGGCCGCGTTCGACTCCTGGGGCCCGCACCAGCGCAACGCGTTCGCGCTGCGGCCGATCGCCGAGGCGGTCGACACCCCGCCGGAGAGCTGGGACCCGCGCCGCTGTGTCGGCGCCATCTTCTGGCTGTTCCCGGGGCTGGCCATCGCCGGCGGCTGGCGCGAGCAGGTCGCGGTGTCGTTCGTCTTCCCGGGGCGGACCTGGGACAGCTCGAAGACCGAGCAGCACATCCTGCTCCGCCGCGAGCCGCTGGACGACGAGGAGCGCAAGAACGCCGACCACACCCGGGACTGGTTCCACGACGTCGTCCTCGACGAGGACTACGGCGCCGGGTTCGGCGTGCAGCGGGGCCTGGCGGCCATGACCGACCAGGAGTTCGTCTTCGGGCGCAACGAGCCCGGGGTGCAGCACTTCCACCGTGCCATCAAGGAGCAGCTGTCATGAGCGCTGGCGGAACCACCGACATCGAGGAGATCGAGGACGTCGCCCCGCACGCGGCCGTCGACCGCCGGGGCAAGCTGGAGGGCCGGGTGGCGGTGCTCACCCAGAGCACCCGCAGCATCGGCCGCGGCATCGCCGAGGCGTTCCTGGCCGAGGGCGCCCTGGGCGTCGTGGTGAGCGGCCGGACCGAGGAGAAGGGCCGCAAGGCCCTCGCCGAGATGGGCGCCGGCGACCGCGCCGACTTCTTCCCGTGCGACGCGACCCGGCAGGACCAGGTGGAGGCGCTGGTCGACTTCGCCCACGAGCGCTACGGCCGGCTCGACATCATCGTGAACAACGCCGGCGGCACGTCGGGCTGGGCGCTGATCGGCGACCTGTCCGACGAGGCCTGGCAGCAGGCGCTGAACTGGAACCTCAACGCGGCCTTCTGGGGCACCCGCCGGGCACTGCGCTACATGCTGGAGAACAACTGGGGCCGGATCATCAACATGTCCTCCGTCGAGGGCAAGATGGCCAACAAGCCCATGGTCAGCCACTACATCACCAACAAGCACGCGATGAACGGCCTGACCAAGGCGACGGCCTTCGAGTACGCGCAGCAGGGCATCACCTGCAACGCGATCTGCCCCGGTGCGATCGAGACCGATCTCATGCAGGAGGTCGGGCCGCTGGTGGCCCAGCAGTCCGGCATCTCCTACGACGACTTCCTGCAGGGCTACGCGAACGAGTCGATGATCAAGCGGCTCAACACCGTGGAGGAGGTCGCGGCCTGCGCCGTCTGGCTGTGCAGCGAGGCCGGCGGCGGGGTCACCGGGACGACGATCAACGTCGACGGCGGAACCTCACCCTGGTGAGCCGGGGGCTGGTGGACAAGGGAATGGACCGCTGGATCACCGACTCGCACCGCTGGGAGCGCCTGCCGTACTACACCCGGGCCAACGCCGGTGAGGTGCTGCCCGACCCGTGCAGCCCGCTGGGCTGGACGCTGGTGTTCGAGCAGGGCCTGCTCAAGGGCTGGTTGCGGGGCTTCGTCGACTTCGGCGTCTACGCCGAGGGCGAGCTGCCCGAGGACCCGCCGCCGGTCGCCGGGCTCTTCGGCGGCTACTTCTACCTGAACCTGTCGCACATGCGGCTCATGGGCCTGCGCATGGGGCAGACGGTGGAGCAGTTCGACGCCGCCCTGCTCGGCTCGCACCCGGACGCCCCGCCGTACCGGCCGCACCCGGACGACGTGAACGAGGCGTGCAGCGCCAAGTCCGCGCGGACGATCGGCGAGATCCTCGGCCGCACCGAGTTCCCGGAGATCGACGAGGACAGCCGGCGGGTGCGCGAGCTGCGCCGGGACCGGCCCGACCTCGCCGCGATGTCCGAGGCCGAGCTCGTCGCCTACGCCCGCTCGTTCCTCGGCGAGCTCGACAACGCCTTCGCCCGGCACGACTACTCGTCGCTGGCGTCGACGGTCGGGCAGGCGATGCTCGCGCAGCTGTGCGCGAAGGTCGGCCGGCCCGACCTGCTGCTCGAGCTCATCTCCGGGCTCGGGGACGTCGAGTCGGCCTCGCCCAGCGTGGGTCTGTGGGAGCTGTCCCGGCTGGTCCGCGGCTCGGCGCAGCTGTCGGCGCTGTTCGACGAGGGGCCGCAGGCCGTCGCACGTGCCCTGGTGGAGGGGGCGGACGGCGACCTGGCCGGCTTCCAGACCGCGTTCGCGGAGTTCCTCGCCGAGTACGGCATGCGCGGGCCCAACGAGTGGGACATCCGCGCCCGGTCGTGGGACGCCGACCCGATCCAGGCGCTGGCCCACGTCGACTCGCTGCGCGCCTCGCCCGACGACGGCTCGCCGCAGGCCCGCGCCGCCCGGCTGTCCGCGCGGCGGCAGGCCGTCTCCGACGAGCTGCGCACCCTGCTCGCCGGTGACGAGGGGGCGCGCGGCACGCTCGAGGTGGCGCTGCGGTCGGCCAAGGACACCATCCCGCTCCGGGAGCAGACCAAGGCCAACAGCGCCGTCGTCATCAACGAGGTGCGGCTGGCCGTGCGTGAGCTCGGCCGGCGCGGGGTCGCCGCCGGGCGGCTGTCCGAGCCCGAGGACGTCACGATGCTGCTGGCCGACGAGCTGGACGCCTACGTGGCCGACCCGGACTCCTTCACGGAGGTGATCCGCGAGCGGCTGGCAGGGTACGAGTCCCTGTTCGACCTCGAGCCGCCGTTCATCATCGCCGACGAGCTGCCGCCGCTGTCGGAGTGGAAGCGGCGCTCGCGCCCGCCGGAGGCCACGGCGGAGGAGGGCACCGTGCTCACCGGGGTGGGCGGCAGCGCCGGCACCTACACCGGCCGCGCCCGGGTGGTGCGCGACCTGGCCGCGGCCGCGGCGCTCGAGCCCGGCGAGGTCATGGTGGCGCCGCTGACCGACGCCGCGTGGACGCCGCTGTTCCTGGTGGCCGGCGCGGTGGTCGTCGACATGGGTGCGCTCAACAGCCACGCCGTCGTCGTCTCCCGCGAGGTCGGCCTGCCGTGCGTCCTGTCGGTCACCGGGGCGACGTCGCTGCTTACCGACGGCATGCTGCTCACCGTGGACGGCACCGCGGGCACGGTGCGGATCGACGCCGTCCCGGCGGAGGTGCCGTGACCACCGTCGGCCTGTGCCTGCCCCAGCTCGGGGGGCACGTCACCCGGGACGCGCTGCGCTCGTTCGTGGAGAGCGCGGAGGAGCTGGGGTACGGCGGCCTGTGGGTGCAGGAGCACATGTTCTTCCCGCACGAACCGGTCTCGGGGTACGCCGCCCGGCCGGGCCTCGCCGTCCCGGAGGCCTACCGCACCACGCTGTCGGCGCTGGAGACCCTGTCCATGGCGGCCGCGTGGTCCACCCGGGCGGAGATCGGCACCAGCGTCCTGGTCGCCGGCTACCACCGTCCGGTGCAGCTGGCCCAGCGGCTGGCCACCCTGGACCTGCTCTCGGGCGGGCGCCTGGTCGTCGGCTTCAGCGTGGGCTGGTCCGACGACGAGCACCGGCAGGCCGACGTCGACCCCCGCACCCGCGGCCGGCGGCTCGACGAGATGCTCGACGCCCTGGAGGCGTGCTGGGGCCCCGACCCCGTGCGCTTCTCCGGGGAGTTCTTCGACATCCCGACCTCCGACGTGCGCCCGAAGCCGCTGCAGCGCCCGCGCCCGCGGCTGCTCTCGGGCATGCGCTCGGAGGCCGGCCTGCGGCGCACCGCCGAGCGGTTCGACATCTGGAACCCCGCCTCCGGCGCGCTGGAGGACATCCTGGCCACGGCGGCGCAGCTGCGGGAGCGCCGGCCCGCCGACCGCCCGCCGCTGGAGATCTACTCGCGGGTCTACACCGTGCCGCCGGTGCCGGTCCGGGGGCTGCGGCCGCTGTCGGTCGACGAGCTCGCCGCCGACGTGGGCCGGGCCCGGGAGGCCGGGATCGCGCAGGTGATCGTGGACGCCAACTTCGACGGTGCGGTCGACTCGCCCGAGGCGTGGGCCGCGCTGCCGAAGCGCCTGGAGCCCCTGCTCGCGGCGGCGCGGTGACCCTCGGGCCGTCGGCCGAGGACCGCGCCGCCGTCCTCGACGTCCTGGCCCGGTTCGCGCACGGCATCGACGGCCGCGACTGGCCGCTCTACCGCTCGGTGTTCACCGACGAGATCGACGTCGACTACACCTCCTACCGGCCGGGGTCGCGGGGCCGGATGCCCGCCGACGACTGGGTCGACCGCGCCCGCCGGCTGTTCCCCGGCCTGGACGCGACCCAGCACGTGCTGGTCAACGCATGGCTGCAGCCGGACGGCGACGCCGTCCGCGTGCGGACGTCGATGCGCGCCGACCACTTCCTCGACGGGGCGCGCTACACCCTCGGCGGGCACTACGTGCACCGGCTCGTCCCCGCGGACGGCGGCTGGCTGATCGGCGCGGTGACGCTGACCGTCACCTGGCAGGAGGGGGACGAAGAGATGCTGGCCCGCGCGGCGGACGCGGTGGCCACGCGGTGACCGGCTCAGGTCGGGGGCCGCGGCCCGCCGTCGACGCCGAGCACCTGCCCGTTGACGTACGAGGCGGCCGGCCCGGCGAGGAAGCGGACGACCGCCGCGATCTCCTCCGGCTGCGCCGGGCGACCCGCCGCGATCTCGGTCAGCAGGGCGGCGTGCCGCTCGGGGCTGATGCGGCCGGCCACGAGATCGGTCCACGTGTAGCCGGGTGCGACGACGTTCGCGGTGACCCCGTCCGGCCCGAGGCGGGCGGCGAGGCTGAGCACCCAGCCGTTGAGCGCGGACTTCGCCGCCACGTACGCCGGGGTCGCGCCACCGGTGACGGCGACGCGGGAGCCCACCAGCACGACCCGGCCGCCCGGACGGGCGAGGAGGGGTTCCAGCGCGGTCGTGAGCAGCACGGCGGACAGGACGTTGCCCTGCCACGCCTGCGACCAGGCCTCGGCGACGTCCTCGAGCGGCGCGTCCGCCGGCAGGCGGGTCGCGGCGGCTCCGGCGTTGTTCACCACGACGTCGACCACGTCGGCGAGGCCGCGCAGCTCGTCGACGGCCGCCCGCACCCCGGCCGGCGCACTGACGTCGCAGGGGAGGGCCCGCACCGTGGCGCCGCCCCGGCCGTCGAGCTCGGCCGCGGTGTCGTCGAGCACGTCCGGCCGGCGGCCGAGCAGGACCACGTCGATCCCGTCGTCGGCGAGAGCGGCCGCGCACGCCCGGCCGATGCCGGTTCCACCGCCCGAGACGACGGCAAGCCGCCGACGACCCGCGACAGAAGTACTGCTCATCTTCTTACTGTAGTGGCAGAGTAGTAACTGCGGTCACACGCCGGCGATCCGCTCAGCCAGCCGTGAGGTCTCCTCGAGGAACTTCCTATGCCCGAGCCCGGTCAGCGACTCGTCCTCGGTGAGCCACGAGGTCGCCGAGGTCTCCAGCAGCGAGAGCAGCGCGGTGGCCACCACCGCCGCCTCCGCCGTCGAGATCCTGTCCCGGGCCGTCTTGGCGGCGCGGGTGAACACGGTGATCAGGTCACCGCGGACCTCGCGGCGCAGCTGCTCGACCGCCAGGCTGACCCCCGCGGACTTGACGAACCAGACGGTGGACTCGGCGCGCCGCTCGTCCATCCACTGGATCAGGCGCACCGGGAGCTCGCCGATCGAGGCCCCGCGCGCGGCGATGTCCTGCTGCGCCCGGCGTGCCTCGGTCACCAGCGCCTCGCCCAGCGACCGCAGGCCCTCGAGGAGGATGTCGTCCTTCGAGGCGAAGTGGTAGTAGACGGCCGCGGAGGTCATCCCGGCCGCCTCGGCGATCTCGGCGACCGTGATGGCGTCCGACCGCTGCGAGGCGAACAGCTCCATCGCGGAGTGCACCACCGTCGCCCGACGGGATGGCCGATGCGCCGGACGCTTGTCACGAGCGATCACAGTGCGACACTAGATGGTCCCCGAGCGTTCACGGGGTCAGGACGGGGGATCTGGTGCTCAATCGTGCGGAGGCAGTGGAGATGACCGGGGGGCTGCCGGCGAAGCTGCCCGCCCACCGGCCGTCCCGGCGGCAGGAGATCATCGACGCCGCCATCAAGGTCTTCGCCCGCACGGGGTTCGCCGAGACCAGCGTGCAGGACGTCGCCGAGGAGGCCGGCGTCGTCCCCACCGCGGTCTACTACCACTTCGCCGGCAAGGACGAGCTGTTCGACGTCGCGCTCCAGTCGGTCATCGGCGAACTGGACGAGGTCGTGGAGAACGCCCGGCCCGACGGCGACCAGGGCGGCGCGCTGCCGCTGATCATCACGGCCGTGTGGGACTGGATCGAGACCCGCCCCGACCACGCCCGCATCCTCTACAGCCACCTGCCCGGGGCCACCCGGCAGGCGCAGTTGCTGCGCGTGCAGTTCGAGGAGCAGCACATCGAGCGGGCGTTCGTCTACGCGCGGCAGGAGGCCGGACGACGGCGGCTGCGCAGCGCGGAGGCGGCACATGCCGCCACCCGGCTCTCCGTGCGCACCCTGATCAGCCTGCTCATCGCGATCCATCCCATGCGCCTCGACGGCGGCCCGCTGAGCCGGCGTTCGCCGCGGGCCCTGCGGGCCGCCCTCGAGGAGGTCTCGCTGCGGATCATGGCGCTCGACTGAGGAAGGACCCCGCCTACCCGGCGACCGGGGCGGACGTGGTCTGCCGCCCCAGGAAGCCGTCGTCCACCATCCGCTGCGGCCAGACGAACTGCAGACTCTGCCGTGAGATGCGCCAGTCGTCGCCGGAGCGCCGGTACTCCTCCTCGTACACGCCGAGCCAGTAGAGCGGGTTGCCGCCCTCGCGCATCTGGTCGCCGGTGACGAAGTCGAGCAGGTAGACCAGGCCCGTCGCGGTGTCCGGGCCGGTGAGCTCGACGGCGTGGTTCGTGACCACGTGCAGGTTGGAGAAGTACCCGCTGGCGTAGAACGGCGCCTCGGCCGCGGCGAAGTTGTCGCGGAACGTGTCGCGGCCACGCCAGGTGCCGTAGGGGCCGAACTCGCAGACGGCGTCCTCGGTGTACAGGGCGACGAGGTCGTCGAGCCGGCCCGAGTCGAGGTACCGCGAGCCCAGGACGCGCAGGTTCTTGATGGACTCGACGGCGAGCAGCTCCTCGACCGTCATCAGTAGGCGGCCGTTCCGCCGTCGACGGAGAGCATCGCGCCGGTGATGCCGGCGCCCGCGTCGGAGGCGAGCAGGACGGCCATCGCGGCGACCTCCTCGACGGTGTTCGGTCGCTTGATCGCCGACTCCTGCGCGAACAGGTCGACCATGCCCTCGAACGTCAGGCCCATGCTCTCCGCCGTCCGGGGCCCGTTCTCCCGGACGATCTCCGTGATCACCAGCCCGGGGCACAGCGAGTTCACCGTGATGCCCATGGTGCCGACCTCCTTGGCGGCGACCTTGGTGAGCCCGTTGATGGCGTGCTTGGCCGTGACGTAACCGGAGAGGACCGGCTTGCCGTGCTTCCCCTCGACCGACGACATGTTGATGATCCGGCCCCACTGCTGCGGGATCATGTACTTCAGGGCCCGGCGCGTCCCGTAGAAGGTGGAGTACAGGTTCCACTTCATGTTCAGGTCCCAGTCCTCGTCGGTGACGTCCACGACGGGGGCGGTGGCGGCGGTGCCACCGGCGTTGTTGACCATGATGTCGATCCGGCCGAAGTGGTCGACGGCGAAGTCGACGACCGACTCGATGTCCTCCTTCTTCAGGACGTCGCCCTGGCGGAAGACGGCCCGGTCACCGGCGCCGAGCTCGGCGACGATCTTCTCGCCCTTGTCCGCCCGGCGGCCGTTGAGCACCACCTTGCCGCCCTCGCGCAGGAACGCCTCGCCGATGCCGAGGCCCAGCCCCGCCGTCCCGCCCGTGATGACGGCGACCTTGTCCTGCAGCAGAGCCATGTCTCCTCCTCCAGCGCCCGCGGCGCGGTTGCACTTTCTTGGGGTGGACTACAGTGAAGCACGCCACATTCTCACGAAACAGCCCCTTCGCGCAGCCAACGGACCAGTTCCGGATCAGGGGTAGGCGCGGGCGCGCGGAGCAGTTACTCTGCGCTGAGTCAACAAACCTCAGGCGCTTCGGGCGCCGGTCACCGGGCGCGTCGGCGCGCCGGGGAGGGTCCATGTCGAGCAGCGCGGAGTCCGGCTGGTGACGACGGCGCACGCGTCCCCGACCCGGGTGGTCACGCTGGCCAGGCGCCCGACGGGAGCGCCTCGGGCAGAGGACTTCGGCCTCGAGGAGCGGCCGGTTCCCGAGCTGTCGAGCGGCCAGCTGCTGGTGCGCAACGCCTACATGAGCGTCGACCCCTCGATGCGCGGCCGGCTCGAGGAGACCGAGAAGCACTACACGACCAACTTCCGGGTGGGCGAGCCGCTCGACGGGTCCGCGCTCGGCCGGGTGGTCGAGAGCCGGGCCGACGGCGTGCCGGTCGGCGCGTGGGTGCGGCACCGGCTCGGCTGGCGTGACGTCGCCGTCGTCGACGCGGCCACCGCCACGGTCGTCGATCCGGAGCTGGCGCCGCTGCCGCACTGGCTCGGCGTCCTGGGGCAGACCGGCTTCACCGCGTACGCCGGCCTGGTCCGCGCCGCTGAGTTCCGCCAGGGCGACGCCGTCTTCGTCTCCGCCGCGGCCGGCGCCGTGGGCTCCGCGGCCGTCCAGTTCGCCCGGCTGCTCGGGGCGTCCGCCGTCGTCGGCAGTGCCGGGGGAGCGCGCAAGGCCGCGCTCCTGCTCGACGAGCTCGGCCTCGACGGCGCGATCGACTACCGCGCCGAGCGGGTGCGCGACGGCCTGGCCCGGGTGGCGCCCGAGGGGATCGACCTCTACTTCGACAACGTCGGCGGCGACCACCTCGTCGCGGCGCTGGACTCGATGCGGCTGGGCGGCCGGGTCGCGCTCTGCGGGATGATCTCGCAGTTCGACACCGACGAGCCGCGGCCGAGCATCGACCACCTGATCCAGGCGGTGCTCAAGCGCATCACGCTGCGCGGCTTCATCGTCCGCGACCACGAGGACCTGCGCCCGGAGTTCCAGGACCGGGTGGCCGGCTGGCTGCGCAGCGGCGAGCTGGTGGCCAAGCAGACCGTCGTCGACGACCTCGCCCACGCCGTCGAGGCGTTCCTCGGCATGCTCCGCGGCGAGAACGTCGGGAAGATGCTCGTCCGCCTCGACCCGTCCGTGGACGCCTGAACCCAACCGAGAGAGGACGACATGGACCTTCAGCTGACCGGCAAGCGGGCGCTGGTGACCGGCGGCAGCCGCGGCATCGGCCGGGCCATCGCGGAGACCCTCGCCGAGGAGGGCTGCGCCGTCGCGCTGTGCGCCCGGACACCGGAGACGCTGGACAAGGTCGCCGCCGGACTGCGCGAGCGCGGCGCGACGGTGCACGCCGAGCCGGTCGACGTCACCGACCCCGACGCGCTGACCGCCTTCGTCGACCGTTCCGCGCAGGAGCTCGGCGGGCTCGACATCGTCGTCTCCAACGTCTCGGCCGGGGCGTCGAAGGCGCCCGACCAGTGGCAGAAGAGCCTCGACGGCGACCTGATCCCGCTGGTGCGGCTGATCGAGGCCGCCGTCCCGCACCTGGAGCGGCAGGGCGGCGGGGCGATCATCTCGATCGGCACCACCAACGCCTTCGACACCGTGCGCCCGGCCTCGCCCAACGCCTACTCGGCGATCAAGGCCGCGGTCATCCACCACGCGGCCGCGCAGGCGCGGGCGCTGGCGCCGAAGGGCATCCGGGTGAACACCGTCTCGCCCGGTCCGATCGAGTTCCCCGGCGGCGACTGGGAGAAGATCCGCGAGGGCCGGCGCGAGGTCTACGACGAGGTGCTGGCCAAGATCCCGGTCGGCCGCTACGGCCGGGCCGAGGACGTCGCCGCCGCGGTCGCGTTCCTGGCCAGCCCACGTTCCGGCTTCACCAACGGGGTCAACCTCGTGGTGGACGGCGGCATCGTCACCCGCGTGCAGTTCTAGCCGGCCATGGCCGGGCCCGCGGGGCGGCTGGACGTGGTCCTCGTGTGCGGGGGCCGCTGGCACGACTTCGACTACGCGCGGCTGCGCCTGCTCGAGCTGCTCGGGCGGCACGAGCGGGCGCGCACCCGCGTGTTCGAGGACTACGCGACGGGCAGCGCGTCGGCCGGGGACGCGCTGGCCGGCGCCGACCTGCTGATCACCTACACCTGCGACCGGCGGCCCGACCCGGACCAGCAGCGCCGGCTCGTGGACTGGGTCGAGGCCGGCGGCCGCTGGCTGGCGCTGCACGGCACCAACTCCGCCATCGACGCCCCGCCGCTGGACGGTGAGCGCATCTTCCGCACGCCCCGCGCGCTCGGTCCGGTGGCCGAGGTGCTCGGCAGCCAGTTCCTCGGCCACCCGCCGATCGCGCCCTACCGGGTGGAGCTGACCAGCGCCGACCATCCGCTGGTGCGCGGGATCCAGCCGTTCGAGGTCACCGACGAGCTCTACATCAGCGAGCTGCACCCGCCGCTGGAGGTGCTGCTGCACACCAGGTGGACCGGGCCGTGCCGCGGCTTCGAGGAGGGCGAGACCACCGACGACGAGCCGCGGCCCGTCCTGTACCTCAAGCGGTCCGGGGCCGGGACGGTCTGCTACTTCACGCTCGGGCACGCCCGCGGCCGGTTCGACGTCCAGGACCTCGGGGTCGACGACCTCGGCCGCACCGACCGCGGCAGCTGGGTGCTCCCGGAGTTCGAGACCGTGCTGGAGCGGTGCCTGGCCTGGGGCCTCTACGGCGAGGTCCCGTCGTCCGCCGAGGAACCCGCCCGTACCTGACCGCCAGGGGGGCCGAAGTGGCCATTTCGGCCCCCTGGCGGCTCACTCCTGGGCGGTGCGGGGGAGGGGGTGCGGCGGCTGGTGGTGCTGCGCCATCACCGCGTTGATCGCGCGGTGCAGGTGCTGCACGCCCGGCTCGTTCCGGCCGAAGATCATGGTCTGCTCCGCCATGGCCGGCATCCCGCGCTGCACGCCGTAGCCGGTGAGGTAGTCCTCGCCGTAGGTGACGTCGTAGAACCAGTCGCGGGCGAACTCGGCCTCCTCGCGGTCCCGGTCGTCCGACGGCGGCGTGCGGGTGAGGATGCGCTGCTCGGTCATCGACTCGGTCGGCGTCGCCCCGGGCAGCGGGAACGCGACGGCGATCCGGTCGCGCAGGCCGCCGGCGATCGCGAAGCCCGGGAACAGCCAGACGATCGGGCCGATGAGGGTGGCCGGGTCCCACTCCTCGCGCGGGGTGTCCCCCAGCTCGGCGATCGGCCGCAGCGCGAAGGCGTTGCGCTGGTGCCAGCCGAAGGAGTCCCAGGCCGCGGTGTTGCCCAGGTTGGTCTTGAACACGGTGTTCGTGTGCAGCGAGGCGAAGTGGTAGCCCTCCAGGTAGCCCTCGACGGCCACCTTCCAGTTCGGGCCGGGCATCATCCGGGTGGAGAAGTGGTGGGTCTCCTCCAGGCGCAGCGAGGCGAGCACGGGCGCGACGTCGCCGAGCCACGTGTCCAGGTCCATCTCGGCGCCCGGGGTGAGGCACACGAAGATCAGGCCGAGCCGCTCCTCGACCGGCAGGCGGACCAGCCCGCGGGCGCCCTTGTCGAAGTCGCCGAAGGTCGAGGCCCCGTAGACGCCGGCAAGCTCGCCGTCCATCCGGTAGGACCACGCGTGGTACGAGCAGGTCAGCGTCCGGCTGCGGCCGAGCCCGGCGGGGCAGACCTCCGCGCCGCGGTGCCGGCACACGTTGAGCATCGCGTGCACCGCGCCCTGGGCGTCCCGGGTGATGACCACCGGCGTCCCGGCGACGTCGATCGCTTTCCAGCTGTTGGGCCCGACCAGCTCGCAGGACAGGGCGAGGGGCAGCGGCACCCGGCGGAACAGCAGCGCCTTCTCGGCCTCGAACAGCGCCGGGTCGAGGTAGTTGGCGACCGGCTCCACCCACGTGCTGCCGGCCTGGTCGGTCGTCTTCCCGTCGACCAGCGCGCGCACCCGGTCGACGAGGGACAGCGCGTCCTCGCGGTCGGCGAGGTCGAGCTCGAGGCCGGGGACGTAGTCGGGGACGACGGAGGTCATGGCAGCTCCCGGGACGAAGTCATATAGATAACTTCACCATGACAGTTGGGAGCGGTTGGGTCAATCCCGGGTCGCGACGAGGTGCGCCGTCTCGTTGACCGACACCACGACCACGCGTTCGCCGGGCATCCGGCGCAGCCGGGTCACCGACGTGTAGCCGGGGTTGACCCAGAACAGCGCCGGGATCTGGAGCACCCCGCCGACCATCGCGTTGATCGTGCCGCCGTGGCAGACGGCGGCGATCCGGGTGTCCGGCCACCGGTCGAGCAGTTCGCCGAGGGCGCCGGCGACCCGACGCCGGAACGCCTCCCGGTCCAGCTCGGGCACGAAGTCGTCGTAGCGGCCCTCGGCGATGGCGACGGCGCGGGGGTTGGTCGGCCCCATCTCCTCGATCGCGGTGTAGGCGGTCGGCGGCAGGTCGGTGTCCCACTCGCGCAGGTCGTCGACGACGGCGTCCACCTGCCGGCCCATCTCGCCGGCGATCAGGTCGGCGGTCTCCCGGGCCCGGCGCATGGGGCTGGTGACCAGCACGTCGACGTCCTCACCCTTGAGCCAGGTGCCGAGCCGACGGGCCTGCTCGATCCCCTCGGGCGAGAGCGGGGGCTGGACGACCCCGGAGACGGGCAGGCCGTGGCGGATGAGCAGCAGGTCGGTCATGGTGCCTCTCGGTGCGGGGATGGCGCGCGGTCAGCCGGCGATCGTGCGGTCGCCCGCCCAGTACGGCTTGCGCAGCGCACGCTTGTCGAGCTTGCCCATGACGTTGCGCGGCAGGGACTCGACCAGCTCGTAGCCCTTCGGGCACTTGTAGGAGGCCAGCCGCTCCCGGCACCAGGCGGCCAGCTCGTCCGGGGTCGGGGCCGGATCCCCGGGGACGACGAGCGCGCGCAGCGCCTCACCGAGGTCACGGTCGGGCACCCCGATCACCGCGACGTCGGCCACCTGCGGGTGCTGCAGCAGCACCTTCTCGCTCTCGGCCGGGTAGAGGTTCACCCCGCCGGAGACGACCATGTCGGCCACCCGGTCGGTGATGTACACGAAGCCGTCCTCGGTCACGTAGCCGACGTCGCCGAGCGTGGCGACCCCCGGCGCGAGGTAGGCCGACCGGGTCTTCTCGGGGTCGGCGTGGTAACTGACCTCCCGGCCCGGCGGCGTCCGGAAGCCGAGGACGCCGACCTCGCCCGGCCCCTGCTCCTTGCCGTCCTCGTCGAGGACGACGACCTCGAACGGCTCGACGACCCGCCCGACCGAGCCGGGGTGGGCCAGCCACTCCTCGCTGGTGATCCGGCAGACGGTGCCGATCTCGCTGCCGCCGTAGCTCTCCACCAGCACCGGGCCGAACCAGTCGATCATCGCCCGCTTCACGTCCGGCGGGCAGGCCGACCCGGTGTGCGCCACCGAGCTCAGGCTCGAGACGTCGTAGCGGCCGCGCACCTCGGGGTCAAGGGCGAGCAGCCGGGAGAAGTGGGTGGGCACCATGACCGACGAGGTCACGCCGTGCCGCTCGATCAGCTGCAGCACCCGCTCGGCGTCGAACCGGCCGAGGACCACCACCGGCCGGCCGGAGAGCAGGTGGCGCACCGAGGTCAGCGGGCCGTTGTGCTGCAGCGGGCCGACGACGAGGTGCGGGCCCTCGGGGAAGCCGGAGCGGCCGGCGAGCACCGCGGCGTACTCGGCGCCCGAGGCGACCGTGGTCGGCGCCCAGCGCACCGGGGTGCCGCGGGCCTTGCCGGTCGTGCCGGAGGTGTAGACCAGCGGCGGGCTGGCCGGGCGGTCGGTGGACTCGGGCAGCGTGCGGCCGCCGTCGGTCCAGGCGCGCCAGGCGGTGGCGCCCTCGGGGACGTCGTCCGTGCCGTGCACGACCACCGTGGCGACCCCGGCCTCGCGGGCCGCGCCGACGGCGGCGGCCAGGCCGGCCGGCCCGGTCACGACGGCGACGACGCCGGCGTCGCGGAACTGGTCGGCCATCTCCGCGGCGGTGAGCTGGCGGGACACCGCGACCGTCCCGACGCCGGCCAGGATCCCGGCCGCGTGGGCCATCAGGGTGGGCGCGACGTTCTCGCCCACCACCGCCACGCGGTCCTCGGGCCGGGGCGCCACCGCGAGCAGCTCGCCGCCGACCGCGTCGACCTCGCGGGCCACCTCGCGCCACGTCCGCGTGCTCGTGTCGTCGACGAGCGCGACGCCGTCCGGGTCCTCGAGGGCCCGGGCCCCGATGCCTGCCAGTCGCTGCACGGCCGCTCCCTCCACCGGTGCGTTATGGTTCCCGCCAACTGGAGTCAGCGTCAAGAAACCCTGTCGGCGCCCCGGTGCCGGCGAGCGGAGCCGCCGCCATGACCACACCGCAGCACCCCTTCCGGTTCGCCGTCCAGGCCTACCGGCCCGAGTCCGGGAAGGCGTGGCGGGAACTGGCCCGCCGGGTGGAGGCGCTCGGCTACTCGGCGCTGCACACCTCCGACCACTACCTCGGGCCGGGGCCGGTCTCGGACTCCACCGGGCACCGGCCGGTGACGCTGGCGCCGATCCCGGCGATGGCGGTCGCGGCGGAGGTGACCAGCACGCTGCGCATCGGCTGCCGGATGTTCTGCGTCGGCTACCACGCGGCCTACGTCCTGGCCAAGGAGATCGCCACGCTCGCCGAGCTCTCCGACGGCCGCACCGAGGTCGGGCTGGGGGCCGGCTGGCTGCAGGCCGAGTACGACGCGATGGGGCTGCCGTTCCCGTCGGCGGGGGAGCGGATCCGGCACCTCGCCGAGTTCATCGCACTGCTCAAGGAGTTCTTCGCCGGCCGCCCGGCGAACATCCGGGGCGAGCACGTGCGGGTCTCCGACATGTCGCCGCTGCCGCTGCTCGACGCCGCGCCGCCGATCACCGTCGGCGGCGGCGCCCCGCGGATCCTGCGGCTGGCCGGCGCCGAGGCCGACGTCGTCAGCATCAACTTCAACAACCGCTCCGGGGTCATCGGGGCCGACAGCGTCGCGAGCTCCGGGCACGAGGAGACGGTGCGCAAGCTGGGCTGGGTCCGGGAGGGCGCGGGGGAGCGCTTCGGGGACCTGGAGCTGGAGTTCGCGGCCTACTTCCTCGCCGTCGAGGGCGGCGCGACGACCGAGGAGCAGCTCAGCGCGCAGACCGGCATGGCGGGCGAGGAGCTCCGGACGTTCCCGCACGCACTGGTCGGCTCGGTGGACGACATCTGCGAGGAGCTGGAGCGCCGCCGGGAGGTCTACGGCTTCTCGTACGTCACGGTCGGCGACCGGGCGATCGACGCCTTCGCCCCCGTGGTGGAGCGGCTGACCGGCCGCTGACCGGGTCGACACATCGGGAGGGCACGTGTTCTCGCTCGACGACAGGACGGCGATCGTCACCGGCGGCGCGGTCGGCGTGGGCCGGTCCCTCGCCGCCGCCCTCGCCCGGGCCGGCGCCGTCGTCACCATCTGCGACGTCCGGCCCGACGTGGAGCGGACGGCGGAGCAGCTGAGTGCCGGCGGCGGGCGGGTTACCGGCGTCGTCGCCGACGTGTCCCGGCCGGACGACGTGCAGCGGGTGGTGCGGCAGGCGGCGGCGCGCACCGGCGGGGTCGACGTCCTGGTCAACAACGCCGGCGTCGTCGCCGTCACCACCCCGACCGACGACTGGGACAAGTCGCTGGCCGACTTCGACACCGTCGTCGGGACGAACCTCAAGGGGGCGTTCCTCTTCGGCCGTGCGGTCGCCCCGCTCATGGTGGAACGGGGCGGCGGCGAGATCGTGAACGTCTCCACCGACCACGTGCACACCTGCGGATGGCCCGACCCGGTCGACCACGCCGACGCCCCCACCTGCCCCTGGCGGCACGAGCGGCGCACGACCGGCTGGGTCTACCTCGACCTCTACGACGCGTCGAAGTGGGCGCTCAACGGGCTGACCCAGTCCTGGGCGAAGATGCTGCGGCCGCACGGGATCCGGGTGAACAACCTCTGCATCGGGGCGACCGACTCGGCGATGAACCGCGGGTTCTTCGGCTACGGCTACGAGCCCGGCACCGAGCCGCCGGCGGAGCTGCTCGCGTGGTGGATGGACCCCGACCGGGTCGCCGAGGTGATGCTCGAGCTGCTGGCCGAGGGACCCGAGGGCCGCTCCGGCGACAACGTCGGGCTCTGGCTCGGCCACCCCACCGTGCTGCCGCCGCCCTCGCCGGTCCTCGACGTCCGGCCCGACTTCGACATCACCGCGCTGCCCAACCTCGGCGACCCACCGAAGGCCGACGCCCGCGCCTGATCAGCGCTCGGCGCGGGCCCAGGCGCGCGCCTCGTCGGACGCGACCCAGTCGACGGCGTTGCCGATCAGCCGCCGGTACCCGGGCAGGCCGAACGTCGTCCCGCTGTCACCGGGCTGGACGTAGACCACCGGGCTGGCCGCCGCGCGCGTGGCCCAGGCGACGAGGTCGCTGGCCGGCGGGTGCCCGGTGCAGTCGGGCGCGGCCTCCTCGCCGACCAGCACGTGCTCGTACGTCCTTATGAACCGGGTGGGGGAGACGTCGGCGTCGTGCCGCAGCAGCGGGACGACGCGGTCCTCGAAGACGGGGCAGCAGTAGAGCTCGTCGGTGAGGGAGAAGTCGGCGAGGCCTTCGCACACCGGGTGGTCGGGCGCCGCCACGCGCGCGGTGTACCCGGTGATCCGGGTGCCGGAGGACGGCCACGGCCGCCCGTGCAGCGGGCCCGGCGCGTAGAGGAACCGCCCGCCGAGGGCGTCGGCCCAGCCGTCCCAGGCCGGCCAGCCGGCCAGGGCGTGGTGGGTGGCGACGACGCCGACGCCGCGCTCGAGCAGGCCGGTGAGCGCGGCGGCCACCTCCTCGGAGGGGCCGACCGGCCGGGGCGGCTCGCCGCGGCGCAGGTGCAGCCCCGGCAGGTCGTGCAGCAGCAGGACGTCCCACGCGCCGGCGTGCTCGGGAGCCAGCCACCGCTGCGCGGAGGGCTGGACGGCGTGCGTCCACAGCCACCCGCGCTCGTCGGCCAGCGTGGCGACCATGCCCAGCAGCGCATCGAGGTCGACGCGGTGGCCCCCGGTCACCACGAGAACGCGGGTCGTGCGCCCGGCCATCGCTGCTCCTCCGCGGTGGTCTGTTCCCGCCTCCCGGCTTACTGTAGCTTCTCACCAGTAACGGGCGTGACCTGGCGCACACCGGGGCGTCCTCGACCAGCTCCGCGCGCGGCGCGCGCCGGACCGGATGACCGAGGCGGGCACATGACGGAGGCCGGGGGAACGGCGACCTTGACGGGGGGCTCCCCGACGATCGAGGGCTTCGGCGCGGACGAGGTGCTCGACATGCACCGGCGCATGGTGCGGATCCGCGTCTTCGAGACCGAGGCCGGCCGGCTGATGGAGGGCGGCCTGCTGCCCGGCTTCCTGCACCTCTACGTCGGCCAGGAGGCGGTCGCCGCCGGAGCCATGGCGACCCTCACCGACATCGACCAGATCACCTCCACCCACCGCGGCCACGGGCACGCGGTCGCCAAGGGGGCGCAGTTCCGGCCCATGTTCGCCGAGCTGTTCGGCCGGGTGGACGGCTACTGCCACGGCCGCGGCGGCAGCATGCACATCAACGACCTGTCCATCGGCATGCTCGGCGCCAACGGGATCGTGGGCGCGGGGCTGCCGATCGCCGTCGGGGCCGCGTTCGCCAGCCGGTACAAGAACGACGGCGGCATCGCGATGACCTTCTTCGGGGACGGCGCCAGCAACATCGGCGCCTTCCACGAGTCGGCCAACATGGCCGCGGTGCTCAAGCTGCCGGTCGTCTTCATGTGCGAGAACAACGGCTACGCCGAGTTCACCGCGCAGGAGCGGCACATGCTGCTCACCGACGTCGCCGACCGCGCCGACGCCTACGGGATGCCCAAGGAGATCTGCGACGGCATGGACGTCGTCTCCGTCCGGCAGGCCGTCCAGCGGGCGGTCGACCGGGCCCGCGCCGGCGAGGGTCCGAGCCTGGTCGAGGCCAAGACCTACCGCTACTACGACCACCAGGGCGTCAAGGGGCTGCGGCGGCCGTACCGGACCGAGGAGGAGGTCGAGGCCTGGAAGAAGCGCGACGCCATCGAGCTGCTCGAGGCCCGCGCCGCGGCCGACGGCGTCGCCGACGCCGCGGCCTTCCAGAAGATCTGGGACGAGACCCGGGCCGACGCCGCGGACGCCATCGCCTTCGCCCAGAACAGCCCCGAGCCCGACCCGTCGACCGTGACCCGCAATGTCTACAGCGACTGAACCCGGGACCCGGCCCGCACCCCCGCAGGAGGAGACCCGCATGCCCGTGCGCGAGCTGACCTACGTCAAGGCCTACAACGAGGCCCTGCACCAGGTCATGCGCGAGGACGAGGACGTCTTCGTCGTCGGCGAGGACGTCGCCGGGTACGGCGGGGTGTTCCGCATGTACGACGGGCTGCTGGAGGAATTCGGCGACCGGCGGATGATCGACACCCCGATCTCGGAGATGGCGATCGTCGGTCTGGGCGTGGGCGCGGCCTCGCGGGGGCTGCGGCCGGTCGTCGACATCATGTTCATGGACTTCCTCGCCGTCTGCCTGGACCAGGTGGTCAACCAGGCGGCGAAGATGAAGTTCATGTTCGGCGGCGACGTCCGCGTGCCGATGGTGGTCACCGTCGCCGCCGGCGCGGGGCTGTCCGCCGGGGCCCAGCACAGCCAGAGCCTGGAGGCCTGGCTGGCGCACACCCCGGGGCTGAAGGTGGCCATGCCGTCGTCGGCCTACGACGCGAAGGGCCTGATGGTCACCGCAGTCCGGGACGACAACCCGGTGATCATGATGCTGAACAAGAAGCTGCTCGGCGCCAAGTGCGAGGTGCCCGAGGAGATCTACGGGATCCCGTTCGGCGAGGCCGCCACGCTGCGCGAGGGCACCGACGTCACGATCGTCGCGCTGGGCCGCATGGCGGTGGAGGCGGTCGCCGCCGCCGACCAGCTGACCGCCGAGGGCGTCTCCGCCGAGGTCATCGACCCGCGCACGGTGCAGCCGCTGGACACCGCCACCATCGTCGCCTCGGCGCGGAAGACCAACCGGATCCTCGTGGTGCACGAGGCGGTCACCTTCGGCGGGCTGGGTGCGGAGATCTCCGCGCAGATCCAGGAGGCGGCGTTCGACTACCTCGACGCCCCGGTGCTGCGCGTCGGCGCCCCGTTCTCCCCGGTGCCCTTCAGCCCGGTGCTGGAGAACACCTACGTCCCCGATCGCACGAACATCGCCGACGGCTGCCGCCGGCTGCTGGCACGGGGCTGAGCCGTGGCCCAGGAGGTCCTGCTGCCCAAGCTGGGGCTGACGATGGAGGAAGGCACCATCGTCGAGTGGGTCGCCAAGGCCGGGGACGTCGTCAGCCACGGCGACGTGCTGCTGCGGATCTCGACCGACAAGGTCGACGCCGAGGTCGAGGCCGAGGGCAGCGGGCGGTTCCAGCCGGTGGCCGACGAGGGGGCCACCCTGCCCCCGGGCGCGCTCATCGCCTGGCTGCTGGAGGGGGACGAGCAGGCCCCCGACCACGCCCCGGACGCGGCGGTCGCCGCCCTGCAGTCGCCGGCCGCCGACGACGTCGGCGAGCTGCAGCTGACCGCGCCGGAGCGCTCCGGGCCCGTGCACCGGGAGGGCCGGCTGCTCGCCTCGCCCAACGCCCGTCGGGTCGCGGCCGAGCACGGCGTCGATCTGGAGACCCTGCGCGGCACCGGACCCGGTGGGCGGATCGTCTCCGAGGACGTCGAGGAGGCCCTGGCCCGCGGCGCCGCCCAGCCGGCGGCCGCGCCCGCCCCCGCCGCCGAGGCGCAGCCGGCGGGCACCGTCGTCTCCCCGCTGGTGCGCCGGCACGCCGCGGCCTCCGGCGTCGACCTCAGCCAGGTCCGGGGCACGGGCCTGGGCGGCCGGATCCGCCGCGCCGACGTGACCGCCGCGGCCACCGAGGCGGCGGTGCCGGCCCCCGCGGCGGTGCCGGCGCCGGCCGGACCACGCGCCGGGCAGGTGATCCCGCTGACCGGCATGCGCGGCGCGATCGCCCGCAACATGCACGCGAGCCTGCAGGAGATGGCGCAGCTGACCCACGGCTACGAGGCCGAGGTCGGCGCGCTGCTGGCGCTGCGGGAGAACCTCAAGCGGGAGTGGGCGGGCACCGGTCTGCGGGTGCCGACCATCAACGACTTCGTCGTCCGGGCGGCGGCGCACGCGCTGATCGAGCACCCGATCCTCAACGCGACCGTGCGCGACGACGCGATCCACCTGCTCGAGGAGATCCACGTCGGCGTCGCGGTGGCCGTGCCGGACGGGCTGCTCGTGCCCGTCGTCCGGGACGCCGACAAGCGCGGGCTGGTCGACATCGCCGAGCAGACCCGCGAGCTCGCCGAGACCGCCCGCGCGGGCCGGCTCACGCTGGCCCAGCTGGAGGGGGCGACGTTCGTCGTCACCTCGCTGGGCTCCTACGGCGTCGACTTCTTCACGCCCGTGGTCAACCCGGGCAACACCGGCATCCTCGGCGTCGGCCGGGTCCGGGACGGCGTCCGGTGGGAGGGCGACGTGCCGCACCGCACCTCGGTGCTCACCCTCAGCCTGTCCTTCGACCACCGCGCGGTCGACGGCGCCCCCGCGGCCGAGTTCCTGCGCACGGTCAGCGGCCTGCTGGCCCGTCCGCACCTGCTGCTCGCCGGCTGACCGCCGGCGGGGACTGGAGGTCCCGCGTGCCCGATCCCGCTCCGGTCGACGCGACCCTGTTCGCCTCGCTGGACCCGCCCCGGCTCGCGGGCAGCCGGTGCGACGCGTGCGGCACCGTCACCTTCCCGGCGTCCGGGTCCTGCCCGAAGTGCCCGAACCCGGCGATGGCGCCGTACGCCCTGCCCGACCGCGGCACGGTGTGGACGTGGACGGTGCAGGGCTTCGCGCCCAAGGCGCCGTACGTGCCGCCGGCCGCCGGCTTCCGGCCGTTCCCGGTCGGCTACGTCGACCTGGGCGAGGTGCTCGTCGAGTCCCACCTGCTGGCCGACCCCCAGGGGCTGCGGATCGGCCTGCCCGTGCGGCTGGTGCTCGAACCCGCCTGGGAGACCGACGGCGCGCCCGTGGTCACCTACGCCTTCGCGCCCGAGGAGGACGCATGAGACCGGACGACGTCTACGTGGTCGGCGGTGGCATGCACCCGTTCGGCCGGCACGAGGGGGTCAGCGGCCTGGACATGGCCGAGCACGCCCTCCGCGCGGCGCTCGCCGACGCCGGTGTCGCGTGGACCGACATCGACTTCGCCGTCGGCGGCAGCAACGTGTCGGGCAAGCCGGACTCGCTGGTCGCCCGGCTGGGCCTCACCGGCCTGCCGTTCACCACGGTGCGCAACGGCTGCGCCACCGGCGGGGTGGCGATGGCGACCGCGGTGAGCGCGCTGCAGTCCCGGCGGGCGAACCTGGTCGCCGTCGTCGGGTTCGACAAGCACGAGCGCGGCGCGTTCGGCGCCGATCCCGCGGCCTACGGCCTGGGCGTCTGGTACGCGCAGACCGGGATGATGGTCACCACCCAGTACTTCGCGATGAAGACCCGGCGGTACCAGCACGAGCACGGCCTCTCCGACCGCACGCTCGCCCGGATTTCCGCGCGCGCCTTCCGCAACGGCGCCGCGCACCCGATGGCCTGGCGGCGCAAGCCGCTCACCGAGGACGAGGTGCTCACCGCCGCACCGGTCAACGAGCCGCTCACCCAGTTCATGTTCTGCCAGCCGAACGAGGGTGCCGCGGCCCTCGTCCTGGCACGCGGTGACCGGGCCGCCGACCTCTGCGACCGCCCGGTGCGACTGGCCGCGGTCACCCAGCGCACCCGCCGGTTCGGCTCGTTCGAGGTCTTCTCGCCCTGGCTGGCGCCCGAGCCCTGGCACAGCCCCAGCATCGACGCCGCCGCGGCCGCGTTCGCCGAGGCCGGGGTCTCGCCGTCCGACGTCCAGGTGGCGCAGCTGCAGGACACCGACAGCGGGTCGGAGATGATCCACCTCGCCGAGACCGGCCTGTGCGCGCCCGGCGAGCAGGAGCAGCTCCTGGCCGACGGCGACACCGATTTCGACGGGCGGCTGCCGGTCAACACCGACGGCGGCTGCCTGGCCAACGGCGAGCCGGTCGGCGCCTCGGGGCTGCGCCAGGTGCACGAGGTGGTGCGCCAGCTGCAGGGCCGGGCGGCGGGCTACCAGGTGCCCGGGGGGCCGCGGGTCGGGTTCACCCACGTCTACGGCGCGCCGGGCATCTCGGCCTGCGCCGTCCTCACCGTCGACGAGGGGGCGGCATGAGCACCCCGGACCTGGAGACCTGGCGCGCCGGGGTGCGCGCCTGGCTGACCGCGACCGTCCCGCCGAAGAGCGCCGAGGCCGAGGACGACGGTCCGCCGGACCTCGCGGTCTTCCGCAACCTCTCCGACGAGGAGGAGGAGCGGCTGCTCGACGCGGTGCGCGGCTACCGCCGGGCCCGGTACGACGCCGGCTACGGCGCGCTCACGCTGCCCGTCGAGCAGGGCGGGGCCGGGCTGCCGGCGTCCTTCGCGATGGTGATGGCGCAGGAGGAGGCGGCGTTCGCGGTGCCGCCGTCCACGGAGCTGATCAGCGTGACCACCGGGCTGGTCGGGCCGGCGGTCGCGATGTTCGGCACGCCGGAGCAGCGGGCCGCCTACGCCCAGCCGTTCCTGCGCACCGACCTGCTCGCCTGCCAGCTGTTCAGCGAGCCGGGCGCCGGCTCCGACCTGGCCGCGCTGGGCTGCCGGGCGGTGAGGGACGGCGACAGCTGGGTGGTCGACGGGCAGAAGGTGTGGACGTCGGGGGCGCGGCAGGCCGACTACGGCCTGCTGCTCGCGCGCACCGACCCCGACGTGCCCAAGCACAAGGGCATCACCGCGTTCCTGCTGCCGATGGACACCCCCGGCGTGGAGATCCGGCCGATCCGCCAGATGAGCGGGGGCGCCTCGTTCAACGAGGTGTTCCTCTCCGGCGTCCGCGTGCCCGACGACCTGCGGATCGGCGGGGTCGGCGAGGGCTGGCGGGTCGCGACCGCGACCCTCTCGTTCGAGCGGACGGCGTCCGGCTCGGGTACGCGGCGCAAGGGCGGCACCTTCGCCGACGTGCTCGGGGTGGCGCGGTCGGTGGGCCGCGCGGGCGATCCCGTGGTCCGCCAGGCGCTGGCCGACCTGTACGTGCGCACCGTGCTGCGGGCGGCGACCGCCGAGCGGGTGGCCCGGGCCGCGGCGGCCGGCGTCTCACCGGGACCGGGCGCCTCGATCGGCAAGCTGCTGGCCTCGGACCTGCTCGTGCGCACCGGGGAGACCGCCGCCGACCTGCTCGGCTCGCGGATCACTGCCGACACCGGCCAGCCGGGGACGTTCGGGTGGACCGAGCACGTCCTGGGCGCGCCCGGCTACCGGCTGGCGGGCGGCACCGACCAGATCCAGCGCAACATCATCGCCGAGCGGGTCCTCGGGTTGCCCGCGGAGCCGCGGGTGGACAAGGACGTGCCCTGGTCCCAGCTCGGCCGCCGCTGAGCGGACCGTCGGCGCCGAGAGCCAGGCTTTCTGTACCGAAAGCCCTGACTACCAGTCGAGCAGGCGGGCCAGGCGCTCGCGGTGGTGGGCGGCGCCGCCGAGGAGCAGCGCGTCGGCGCGGGCGCGGCGGAAGTACAGGTGCGCGTCGTGCTCCCAGGTGAAGCCGATCCCGCCGTGCAGTTGCACCGTCTCCGCGGTGACCGTGCGATAGGCCTCGGAGCACCACGCCTGGGCCACCGAGGCCGCCTCGGCCAGCGCGTCGGGGGAGCCCTCGGCCTCGACCGCCCGGACGACCGCGGAGCGGGAGGTCTCCACCTGCACCAGCAGGTCGGCGCAGGCGTGCTTCACCGCCTGGAAGCTGCCGATCGCCCGGCCGAACTGCCGCCGCTCCTTGACGTAGCCCACGGTCAGCTCGAGGCACGCCTCCGCGCCGCCCAACTGCTCGGCGGCCAGCGCGATGGCCGCGACGTCCAGCGCCGGGGGGACGACGGCGCCGGCCGAGCCCCCGCTGGTCAGCCGGGTGGCCGGGGCGTCGGTGAACGTGACGGACGCCGCCGGCCGGGACAGGTCGAGGCTGTCGAGGCCGACCGCGGTCACGGCCGGCCCGGCGTCCACGGCGAACAGGTCGGGGCCCGCGTCCGTCTGCGCGGCGACGACGAACAGTGCCGCCCCCGCGGCGCCGGGCACGACCGAGAGGACGCCGTCCACGGTGTCCCCGTCGGCCCGCAGCTCCACCGCCGCCGGGTCCCACACGCCGTCCGGCCCCGTGACGCCGGCCGCGGCGACCTCGCCGGCCGCGACCCGGGCCAGCGCCGCATCGGCAGCCGGCCCCGCCGCGGCGAGCAGTTGGCCGGCGAGCACGGTCGAGGTCAGGAACGGCACGGGCAGCAGCGCCCGGCCGAGCTCCTCGCACACCGCGGCCACCTCGGCCAGCCCGCCCAGGCCGTCGGCCCGTTCGGGCAGCCCCAGCCCGCCGAGGCCGATCTGGGTCGCGAGGACGTCCCACAGCTCCGCGTCGAAGCCGGGGCCCGCCGGGTCGAGCCGGCGCACGGCCTCGGGACCGCCGGCGTCCTGGCACACCTCGCGGACGGCGGCGCGCAGGTCCTGCAGCTCCGCGGCGCGCTCGGCGTCCAGGAGCGTCATGCCCCGGCGTCCTTGTCGGCGGCGTGCGCGGCGGCCAGCCGGGCGATCGGCACCCGCTGCGGCGAGCAGGAGACGTAGTCGAGCCCGAGCGGCGCGATCCGCAGGATCGAGGCCGCGTCCCCGCCGTGCTCGCCGCAGATGCCGAGCTTGATGCCGGGTTTCACCGACCGGGCCTTCTCGGCGGCGATGCCGACCAGGGCGCCGACGCCGTCCGGGTCGAACTCCGCGAACGGGCTCGCCGACAGCAGACCCTCGCCGATGTAGTGGGTGAGCAGCCGGCTCTCCACGTCGTCCCGGGAGAAGCCGAAGGTCATCTGGGTGAGGTCGTTGGTGCCGAAGGACAGGAAGTCCGCGTGCTCGGCCAGCTTGTCGGCCATCAGCGCGGCCCGAGGAGTCTCGACCATGCTGCCGACCAGGTACGGGACCCGCACGCCGGTCACCCGCTCGACCCGGTCGGCCGCCCGGTGCACCTGGCCGATCGCGATCTCCAGCTCCTGGGGGATCGACACCAGCGGGATCATCACCTCGAGCTGCGGGGTGATGCCCTCCCCGGAGACGGTCACCCACGCGGAGAACAGCGCCTCGGCCTGAGCCGGGTAGAGCTCCTCGTTGAGCAGCGCCAGCCGCACCCCGCGCAGACCCAGCATGGGGTTGACCTCGCGCAGCTCGGTCGCCCGCCGGGCGTGCTCGGGGTCGGCGTACGTGGCGTCGTGCGGCAGGAACTCGTGCAGCGGCGCGTCGAGCAGGCGCACGGTCACCGGCCGGTCGCCGACCGCGCGCAGGAGGGCCTCGAAGTCCTCGCGCTGCGCGTCGGTCAGCGCCTGCAGCGCCGCGCGATGGGCCTGGTCGTCCTCGGCGAGCAGGAAGCTGCGCACCACCGGCAGCCGCTCGCCGAGGAACTGGTGCTCGGTGCGGCACAGCCCGATGCCCTCGGCCCCCAGCCGCATCGCGATCTCGGTCTCGCGGGCAGTGTCGGCGTTGGTCCGCACGCCGAGCTGCCGCTCCAGGTCGGCCCAGGCCAGCAGGCAGTCCAGCTCGGCCGGCGGCTCGGCCGCGCGGATGTCGACCCGGCCGAGGTAGATCCGCCCGGAACGGCCGTCGACGGTGACCTCGTCGCCCTCGCGGATGGTGTGCCCGCCGGCGGTGACCGTGCCCTCGTCCCGGTCGATCTTCAGCGCGCTGACCCCGCAGACCGCCGGCTTGCCCGCGCCCCGAGCCACGACGGCGGCGTGCGAGGCCAGCCCTCCGCCCGTCGTCACGACCGCCTGGGAGGCCACCAGCGCCGGCACGTCGCCGGGCGTCGTCTCGGTGGAGACCAGCACGGTGGGGACGCCGCCCGCCGTGAGCTCCAGCGCCCGCTGCGCGGTCAGCGCGACCAGGCCGGAGGCCGCCCCCGGCGACGCCGCGAGCCCCTCGGCGAGCTGTGTCTCCGCGCCGGTGAGCCGCAGCTGGGGGTGCAGCAGCTCCTGCACGGTCTGCGCGCGCACCGCCCGCACCGCCGCCGAGCGCTCGATCGTCCCCGCGTTGGCGAGGTCGACGACCAGCCGCAGGCCGGCCCGCGGGCTCGCGTGCTCCACCCGCGTGGCCGACAGCAGGGCGAGCTTGCCGTCCCGCAGCTCGAAGGTGACCTGGGCGACGGAGCGGAAGTGGTGCTCGAGCGTGGCCAGCGTGTGCCGGAGCAGGTCGGTGCCCTCGGGGAGCGCCGACAGCGGCTCGCCGGTGCCCGCCGGCTGCGGCGAGCTGCGACCCACGCCCCGGTGGAACGTGCCGTGCGGCTCGAGCGCGCCGGTCTCGGGGTCGCGGCTGCTCGCGGTGCCGTGACCCGACCGTTCCCACGGGCCGATGTACAGCGCCTGTACGTGCAGCGCCAGGCCGAGGTCGTCGGGCAGCTTCTGCGCCCGCCGGGCGCGGCGGCCGCGGGGGGAGTCCCAGCGACGCAGCAGGGCCCGCGCGGCCAGCGCCAGTTGCTCGGCGGGGTCGTCGGGGAACGGCGCGCTGCCCTTCTGCGCGATCAGCTCCATCACCGGGGGGAGCTGATCGGGGCTGGTGACGCCGGCCAGCACGTCGTCGAGGTCGTCCGGGTCGACGTCGAGCGCCTCCACGGCGATCAGCCGCAGCGTCGTCGTCCAGACCTCGTGCAGGTGCGCGTCGCGGCCGATGACCTCCACGATCCCTGCGGCGTTGGCCGGGGTCACGCCGAGCGCCGGCAGGTCCGGCGGCAGCCCGGCGGCCGGCACGGGCGCGCTGGGGACCAGGCGCAGCAGCAGCGGACGGTCGGCCGAGCCGACCCGCCGGCCGGTCATCTCCTCCACGAGGTCGACGGCCTCGCGGGCGGCGGCGACGTCGGTGAGCTCCCGCGCCCGGCTGACCGGCGCGGTGAGGCCCGAGACCGTGGGCAGGCCGAGCGCGACCAGGCGGTCCATCTGGTCGCCGTGGACCCCGAGCTCCTCCGGGCCCAGGCCGCGCACCCGGCCCTGCCCGAACGGGACGAGTCGTGCGGTGGGGGCCGGCGGCCCGGGCGGGTAGGCCATCAGACCGTCTGGCCGCGGACCAGCTCCGCCTCCAGCCGCTCGTCCTCGGCGCGGCTGATGCCGAGCAGCAGCAGGAGCTCCTGGTGCAGGTGCATCCAGACCGTGTGGTACGAGTGCGACAGCGGCGAGGTCAGCGCCGACGGGTCGCCGTCGTCGAGCTTCTCCAGGGCCGCGGTGAGGTCGGCGCGGTAGTGCCCGAGCCGCGGCTGGGCCTCCGCCATGCGCCGCAGGATCCGGCCGATCGCGTCGTCGACGTCGTCCAGCCGGTCGCGCACGCTGGCGTCGTAGCTGGCGTCGGCGTGGTCGTTCGGCGAGCCGTCCGGGCGCAACTGCCAGGCCGAGCACACCTCGCGCAGCTCGTGGTTGACCGGCAGGAACTTCTCGAACAGCGGCCGCAGCGCCTTCTCCTCGTCGCCGCCCGGGGGCAGGCGGAGCAGCTGCTGGGCCGCGGCGGTGCCCTCGGGCGTCGGCATGATCAGCGGACCCTTGGCCATCGCCAGCCCGGCGTCGACCAGCCCCTGCTGGGCAGGGGAGAGGGCGCCGCGGTGCATCCCCTGGACCACCAGCGCGACCAGCGCCTCTCGTGTCGATTCGTCGAGGGAACCTGCGGAGGCGTCGGTCATGCCGGGACTTCCTGTCGTCGAGAGGCGGGCCGCGGTGTCAACGGTCGGCGGCCGACGGATGTGACAGCCGCCATAGTCACAGTTAGCGGAGACGTCGTCAAGAAAGCCCTGATCGGCCCCTTGCCCCGTCCGAGCGCCCACTTTATGGTCGCGGAACCAAGTAAGTCAGGACGACGACGGAGGGCGCCATGACGGCGGAAGGACTGCGGGCCGCACGCGGCCTGGCGGAGCGCTACGCGGAAGTCGTCGCGAGCCTCACCCCTGACGACTGGGCGCGGCCCAGCCGGTGCGCCGGCTGGTCGGTGCAGGACCTGGTGGCCCACACCGGGTCGAACTTCCGCGTGCTGGCCGAGCCGCCCGACCCGTCGGCCCCGGCGCCCCCGGTGGACACCGCCGAGCAGCTCCAGGACCTGCTGGTCGAGCAGCGGCGCGGGTGGTCCAGCGAGCAGGTCGCCGCCGAGTTCCGGGACTTCCTCGACCCGGCGATGGCGGCGCTGGCCGCGGTGCAGGACGAGCCGCTGGCCTCGGCCCCGCTCACCCTCACCGACCTGGGCACCTACCCGATGCACGCCCTGGCCGACGCCTTCGCCTTCGACCTGTGGTGCCACCTCACCGTCGACCTGCTCGCGCCCACCGGGCCGGTCGAGCGGCCCCGCCCGGAGGCCACGGACGACGTCCTCGGGCCGGGCATCGGCTGGATGCTGGCCGGACTGCCGCAGATGTGCCCGTCGGTGTCGAAGGTGCTCGACCGGCCACTCGGCCTGCGGCTGACCGGGCCGGGCGGCGGGGAGTGGACCCTCGTGCCCGGCGAGCCCCTGCTCGGCATCGTGTCCGGTCTCCAGGAGCCGGTCGCGACCGCCACCTCCACCGCGACCGACTTCGTCCTCTGGGGGACGACGCGGACGCCCTGGCGGAACTCCGTCCGCGTCGACGGCGACGAGCACTACGCCGCGCGCGTCCTCGACGAGGTGAACATCGTCTGATCAGCTCGGCACGCGGTCCAGCACGTAGGAGCCGGGCGCGGGCTCGCGGGCGGGGTGCTCGGCGGACCCGGCCGTCGTCGGCGCCGGCACCTCGTCGCCCGAGCGCTCGAGCATCCACTCCGACCACGCCTCCCACCAGCTGCCGGACCGGCGCTCGGCGGTGGCCTGCCAGGCGTGCGGGTCGGCTCCGGGCTTGCCCCCGGTCCAGTAGCTGGCCTTCGGGTTGCCGGGCGGGTTGACCAGGCTCTGGATGTGCCCGGCGTTGCTGAGCACGAAGGTGCTCGGCCCCGACAGCAGCTGCGTCGTCCGGTAGCAGCCGTCCCACGGGGTGAGGTGGTCGGTGATCGCGCCGGTGACGAACGTGGGCACGGTGATCCGGCTCAGGTGCACCGGCGTGCCGAGCACCTTGAGCGCCCCGGCCTTGACCAGCGAGTTGCCGCCGAAGATGTCCAGGAACTGCTCGTGCAGCCGGGCGGGCAGGTTCGTCCCGTCGGCGTTCCAGGCGAGGATGTCGAACACCGGCGGGTCCTCGCCCATCAGCCACTGGTTGACCAGGTAGTTGAAGACCAGGTCGTCCGGGCGCATCCAGGTGAAGACGGCGCCCATCTCACGCGCGGAGATGATGCCCTTCTTGCGCGAGTTGCGCCGGGCGATGTCGAGCATCCGCGGGCCGGAGAACGCGCCGATCGGCGCCCGGCTGTGGAAGTCCAGCAGCGTCACCGCGTAGCCGGCGTTGCTCACCCGGTCGTCGCCGGTCGCCGCGAGGTGGTTGAGCACCGTCGTCATGACGATGCCCCCGGCGCAGAAGCCCAGGGTGTTGACGTCGGGGGAGCCGGTGATCTCCCGGGCGACGTCGATGGCGTCGAGGACGCCGCCGGCATAGGTGTCCAGGTCCCAGTCGGCCTGCTCCTTGGACGGGTTGCGCCAGCTGATCATGAAGACCTGCAGGCCCTGGCTCACGGCGTACTCGACGAAGCTGCGCCCGGGCCGCAGGTCCAGGAAGTAGTAGCGGCCGATCGGCGGCGGCACGATGACCAGCGGGCGGGTCCGCACGGTCGGCGTCGACGGCGTGTACTGGATCAGCTCCAGCACCTCGCTGCGGTGGACGACGGCGCCCGGGGTGACGCCGAGGTCCTCGCCGACGGTGAAGGCGGTGCGGTCGGTCTGGGCGGGCAGCCCGCCGTTGTGCCGCAGGTCGGAGAGCGCGTGGCGCGCCCCGCGGACCACGCTGCGGCCGGCGGTGTCGAAGGCGCGCTTGAGCGCGGCCGGGTTGCCGGGCAGCGTGTTGGTGGGGGCCAGCGCGCTGGTGAGCGCGTTGACGACGAACCGGGCCGTCTCCACCTCGCGCCAGTCGGCGCCGCCGGCCTCGTGCGCGTCGACCAGGCGGGTCAGCGACCCGCTGACCGCCAGGTATTCCTGCGCGAGCCGCCGGTACACGGGGTTGGCCGTCCACGCCGGGTCGGCGAACCGGCGGTCCTTCGGCGCCGGTGCGATCTCGTCGGTGCCGCGCAGGATGCGCACGGTGTCCTTCCCGAGCCGCGCCGCCTCGCGGGCGAGCGGCCGCGGCTGGGCCAGGACCGAGAGGAGCGTCCGGGCGATACCGCGGGGGGAGGGGAGGCCTACCGGTTCCCCACCCTCGACCGACGCCAGCGCCTCGGTCTCGGTGCTCGGGACGGGCTGCTCGGGCGCGCCCGGCCGGTCGGCCGGTTCGGTCTTCCGCGATGGCCGCTCGGTGGTGGTCATGCCGCCCTCCCGGGCTGTGAGGTGCATCACTGTCCGTTCCGACCCTAGGTCCTCGGGTGGGGAACGGCACGGCATGGCCTGGTGCCGGCCCGGGGCCCAGGCCACGATGGGGCGATGCCCTTCGACGTCGACCGGCTGCTACGCCTGCGGTTCGAACCCCTTCCGGACGACGCCGCCGAGGCCGCGTTCCGCGAGCTCTACAACGACCCGGTGTCGGTCAACGGCGAACCCGTGGGGACGACGGAGCTCGTGGCCCGGGCGCGGGCCCTCCAGGCGGCGATCGAGTGGCCGAACATCCGGGTGCTGTCGGTGGTCGACGGGGGCTCGAAGGTCACCGTCGTCTACCGGATCCAGGGCCGCCAGATCGGCCCGCTGACCACGGCGATCGGGCCGGTGCCCGCCACCGGCCGCGTCGTGGAGCTGCGCACCATCGAGGTGCTGACCCTCGCCGGAGGGCGGGTCCGGGAGATCTGGACGGTGGCCAACGAGCTGGGCGCGCTGGCCGCCGTCGACGCGGTGTGGCTGTCGTCGCAGGCCCCACCCGACGGCGGCGACACCTTCTACAAGCCGTGGGAGCACGAGGAGAGCGAGCACCTGCACGGGCACGACGACGAGCACGACGAGGAGCTCGCCGGCTGAGCCTCGCCGGCTGGCCCCAGCGACCGGCTCAGCCGGCTCGCCGCTCCAGGCCGTCGAGGATCAGGTCGAGGCCGAACTCGAACTCCTCCGCGTAGTCGTAACCCGGCTGCATCACGTGGAAGGTCGTGAACTCGTACAGGTGCGGGAACTCCGCGACCGGGAACTGCGCGAGCATCGTCCGGGCCAGCTCCGCCGTCTCCTCCGGGGTGTCGAACGGCAGGCCGCGCTCCTGGAGAGCGAACCCGTAGACGTAGCTGTCGATCGCCGAGAACGCGTGCGCTGCCAGCTCCAGCGAGAAGCCGGCCTTCCGGAGGCAGCCGAGGACGGCGTCGTGCGCGCGCAGTGTGGCCGCACCGGGATGGGTGCGGGACTCCATCAGGCCGATCGCCCAGCGGTGGCGGGACAGCGCCGCGCGGGCCGAGATCGCCCGCTGCCGCAGCGCCACCTTCCAGGGCGCGTCGGCGGGTAGCTCTATCTCGGCGAAGACGACGTCGATCATGCCGTCGAGCAGGTCCTCCTTGCCGCCCACGTGGTGGTACAGCGACATCGCCTCCACCCCGAGCGCCTGGCCCAGCTTCCGCATGCTCAGCGAGTCGAGGCCGGACTCGTCGGCGAGCGCGACGGCTGCGCGCAGCACCTGATCCCTGGTGATCCCCTTCGCGTTCCTCGGCACATTGACAACCTTACGTCGTAAGGGAGAGACTTACGCCGTAAGTCACCCCGAGGCAGGAGACCGTGATGGCCCACACCGGGTTCGAGCAGCGCAGCACGACGATGACGGCCGTTCTCCAGGACCGGTACGGGTCCGAGCCCGAGACGGTGCTGCGGCTCGGGACGGCGCCGCGGCCCTCGATCGGGGACGGTGAGGTGCTCGTGCGGGTGCGTGCGGCCAGCGTCGACCGCGGCACCTGGCACCTGATGGCCGGCCTGGCCTATCCGATCCGGCTGGTGTTCGGCCTGCGTCGGCCGAGGTTCGCCAACCCCGGCCGCAACCTCGCCGGCACCGTCGAGGCCGTCGGCCGTGGCGTCACCGGTTTCCGGCCGGGCGACGAGGTGTACGGCGTCGCGGCCGGCAACGGCACCTTCGCCGAGTACGTGGCCGTGGGGTCCGACCGGCTGGCGGCGAAGCCGGCGAACCTCTCCTTCGAGCAGGCGGCGGCCGTCCCCGTCTCCGGCAGCACGGCGCTGCAGGCGGTGCGCGACCACGGCCGCGTGCAGGCGGGGGAGAAGGTCCTGGTCATCGGGGCCTCGGGCGGGGTCGGCAGCTTCGCCGTCCAGATCGCCAAGGCGCTGGGTGCGCACGTGACCGGCGTGGCCAGCACGGGGAAGCTCGACCAGGTGCGCGCCCTCGGGGCCGACGACGTCCTCGACTACACCGCGGGGGACGTCGTCGACGGCCGGCGCCGGTACGACGTCGTCCTCGACATCGGCGGCAACCGCCCGCTGCGGCAGCTCCGGCGCGCCCTCACCCCCAAGGGACGGCTGGTCATCGTCGGCGGGGAGACCGGCGGCCGGTGGCTGGACGGCCTGGACCGTCAGCTGCGCGCGGTGCTGCTGTCGCCGTTCATCGGCCAGCGGCTCGGCTTCTTCGTCAACAAGGAGAACGCCGCGGACCTGACCGCGCTCCGCGAGCTGATCGAGGCCGGCGCGGTCACGCCGCTGATCGACCGGACCTATCCGCTCGGCGAGACCGCGGCGGCGATCCGCCGGATGCTCGACGGCCGGGCCGCCGGGAAGCTGGTCGTCACGATCGAGTGATGCCTGGTCGGGGCGGTGCCGACATAGGATCCGGCGCGTGCGGCCGTTCCTGTTGCTGGCGTCGCGCGCCGAGGACGCTGCCGCCGACGGCGAGTACGCCGCTTTCGTGAGGTTCTCGGGTCTGCCACCCGAGCAGCTGCACCGCGTCCGGCTGGAGGCGGGGCCGCTGCCCGACCTGGACCTCGACGACTACGCCGGGATCATGCTGGGCGGCAGCCCGTTCAACTCCAGCGATCCGCACGAGACCAAGTCACCGGTGCAGCGCCGGGTCGAGGAGGAGCTTGCCCGTCTCCTCGACGAGGTCGTCGCGCGCGACTTCCCGTTCTTCGGCGCCTGCTACGGCGTCGGGACGCTCGGCACGCACCAGGGCGGGGTGGTCGACCGGACCTACGGCGAGGCGCTGGCCTGCGTGCCGATCCAGCTGACCCCCGAGGGGACGGCGGACCCGCTGCTGGCCGGGGTGCCCGAGACGTTCGACGCCTTCGTCGGCCACAAGGAGGCCTGCCGGGTGCTGCCGCCGTCGGCGGTGCTGCTCGCGACGTCGGCGGCCTGCCCCGTGCAGATGTTCCGGGTGAAGCAGAACGTCTACGCCACCCAGTTCCACCCCGAGCTGGACGCACCGGGCATCTGCGCGCGGGCCCGGGTCTACCAGCACTACGGCTACTTCCCGCCCGACGAGCTCGAGTCGCTCATCGCCCGGCTCTCCCTCGGCGTGGTCACCGAGCCCGGCCGGCTGCTGAAGAACTTCGTCGCCCGCTACGGGAAGGACCCCCTGCCCCCCACCGCTCGCACGCTCGCGGCGGGACCCTGCAGGGGGCCACACACCCCTTAGCCGACCGGCTGGCGTTCGTAGCGGCGGACGACGTCGAGCTCGATGACCCGCGAGGTCCCTGCCGGTTCCGGGCCGAGGGTCCGCGCCAGCACCGGCGCGAGCTGGTCGGCGAAGAACCTCTCGGCGTGCTCCTTCGACTCCCACAGGGTCACGATCCGGAGCTCGCCGTCGTCCGAGCGGCCGACGAAGCGTGCCTCCATGCCCTCGGGCGGGCTGCCCAGCGCGGCGAGGACGGCGTCCACCTGCTCCAGCGACTGCGGCGGGGTACCGACGGTGATGCACTGCATGACTTCCTCCTCATCCGGGTGGCCGGAGCGGCCACGGGAGGAACGCTAGGAACCGGGCCGGGGCGCGGGATCCGCCGGATGACTCATTCCTCTGCTCATCCGCGCACGCCGGCGACCCAGGCCGCGATCTGGCTGCGCGTCGTGAAGCCCAGCTTGGTGAGGATGTGCTGCACGTGGTTCTGGGCGGTGCGTTCGGAGATCACCAGCCGCGCGCCGATCTGCCGGTTGGTGAGGCCTTCGGCGACCAGCCCGGCCACCTCCCGCTCGCGGGCGCTCAGCCGCCCGCTCGAGCCGGCGCCGAGGTGGGCGACCAGCGCCGCGGCCCGGTCCCGGTACGCCGTCATGCCCAGACCCCGGACGAGGCGGTCGGCGTGGCCGGCGGCGGACGACGCGCGCGCCGCGTCGCCGGGGTGGTCCCGCGCGACCAGGGCCGTGGCCAGCCAGTAACGGGCCTCCGCGGCGAAGCCGGGGGCACCGGCCCGTTGCGCCGACTCGGCCGCGGTCGCCAGGTCGTCGATCGCCCGGTCGAGCCGGCCGAGCGCCAGGGCACCGCGGCCCAGCACCAGCTCGACGGGGCCCCGATAGGCGACGTTCTCGGCGACCACGTGCTCGCCGCGGAACGGCTCGAGCCGGTCCAGCAGGGCGGCGACGTCGTCGGGGCGGCCCAGGCCGGCGGCGGCGAGGACGCCGGAGGCGTACGTGTACAGGACGTGGAAGGGCGGGGGACGCCACTCCGCGACGGGACCGGCCTCCAGGTACGAGGCCGCCGCCTCCTCCGCCAGGCCGGTCGCCAGCAGCAGGAGCGACCGGTGGACGGGGCCGAGCGTCCGGAACAGCGGCAGCGGATCGAACCCCCGCCGCGCGAGACCGGCTGTCTCGTCGGTCATCCCGAAGTGCTCGGCGAGGATGTACTGGAGCACGATGTACGCCCCGCGCGCCGGGCGGGGCTCGATGACCCGCATCCGGTCGTACGCGCGCCGGCCGGCGGCGGTCGCCTCGGCATACCGCCCGGTGGCCTGGGCGAGAAAGGCCGTCGTCCGCTCCAGATGCCAGTGGTCGATCGGCCCGCCGGCTCGCTCGACGGTCATCCGCAGGACGGCGAGCTCGTCGAGGGCGGCGGCGAGCCGCCCGGCTTCGACCAGGGCGTCGATCCGCCACAGCCGGCCCCACATGGCGGCGCGCAGGTCGTTCCTGCGGTGGGCCAGCAGGAGCATCTCGGAGGCGACCCGCTCGCGCTCGGCCCGGCCCGGCGGACCCGGGAGGGCCTCCTTGCGGGCGTGCAGCGCGTCCATGAGCGCCGCGTCGTCGCCCGACGCCCGGGCGAGGGCGAGGGCGGCCGCGCTCGACGCCCGTACCCGGTGCTGGTCGCCGTCGTAGAGCGCGAGGTGACTGCGCTGGGCGAGCAGCCGTGCCCGCAGTGCGCGGGAACCGGTGTCCCCGAGGGCGGCCAGTGCCTGCTCGCACAACTGCCCGGCGACGGTGTTGAGGCCGGCGTCGGCCGCGGCCTGCACGACCAGCGCGGCCTCGGCGAGCAATTCGGGGCTGTGTGCCGCACGCGCGGCCTCGGCCGCGTCGGTCGCCGCGTCCGCGCACCCGGCGAGATCTCCGGCCAGGTGGGCGGCCCGGGCCAGTGCGGTCAGCACCCGGCAACGGTCGACGTCGGGGAGGGGGGTCGCCGGCATGGCGAGGGCCGCTCGGTACAGGCGGATCGCGTCCGCGAACGCCAGGCGCCGAGCCGCCTCGCCCGCGGCTCGGAGGGTCCAGTCCCGCGCGGCGCCGGCCCCGCCGTACGGAACCAGTGCGGTCCAGTGCGCGGCGATCGCGCCGAGGTGGTCGCGGAGGTTGCCGGCGTACTCGGTCTCGATCGCCTCCGCGACGGCGCGGTGCAGGGCGATGCGGGCGGCGGTCGCGAGGGAGTTCTCGACCGCCTCCCGGGTGAGCGCGTGGACGAAGCGGTGACCGCCGCCGGAGCCCACCGGATCGACCAGCCCGTGGCCGACGGCCTCGTCGATGAGGGGCAGGCACGCCGATACGTCGTCGCCGAGGACCCGCGCCACCAGGGCCGGCGAGAACTCCCGCCCCACGATCGCGGCCGCCTGGACGAACCGGCGGCACTCGGCGGAGACGCGGTCGAGACGGGCCCGGACCACGTCCACCACACCGCGGGGCGGCCGGTCCTGCTGCCACGTCCCGTCGGCCATCGCCCGGGCCACCTCCCGGACGAACAGCGGGTTGCCGCCCGTGAGGCCCAGCACGGTCCGGGCGTCGTCCCCGCCGAGCCCCGCTCGAGACAGCTGCTCACCCACCTCGGCGAGGTCGAATCCGGCCAGCTCGATCCGCTCGACCGCCGGCGACCGGTAGAGGTCGGGGAGGACGCCCGGCAGGACGCCCGCGGGGCCGACGTCGCGGAAGGTGGCGACGACGAGCAGCGGACGGTCGCCGAGTCCGGACGCCAGGTGCCGGAGCGTGAGCAGGGACGACTCGTCGGCCCAGTGGATGTCCTCGAGGACGACGACGAGAGGACCGCTGTCCGCCGCCGCGCGCACTGCCCGGCTCACGTCGTCGAAGACGCGGAACCGGTCCGCGGGGGAGGCCACCTCCGTCGAGAGGAGGCGGTCGGCGTCGGCGCCCAGGGAGCGCAGCACCTCCCGCCACGGCCAGAACGGGGGTGCTCCCTCCGCCTGCGGGCAGCGTCCCCAGGCCACCGAGCACCCGGCGGCGAGGGCCACGCCCGCGAACTCCTGGGCCAGCCGCGACTTGCCGATGCCCGGCTCACCGGCGCAGAGCACGAGCCGACCGGCCCCCCGGTGGGCGGCGCGGATCCAGTCGCCCCAGGCCGCGAGCTCCCGCCGGCGTCCGACGATGGCCTCGGGCGTGGCCGCCGGCACTCGCGTCGGCGTCCTCGGGGGGCTCGCCATGACCACGGAGCCTGGACCTCGGGACCGGCGGGCACCAGGGGGCGGCTACCCCTGCGGGACCGGAAGGCGGGTGCGGGCGCGGCGGTGGGCGGCCATGCGCACCGGCGCGTCGGCGGTGCCGTAGCCGTCGTAGCCGTCGAGCCGCTGGACGAACTCGACGAACAGCCGGTCGCCGAGCACCTCGGTCGACAGGTGCAGGTAGCCGCCGCGCTCGTCCTCCTCGTACATCAGCCCGTGCTCACGGATCGCGGCCAGCAGGGCCTCGTCGAGGTCGAAGCGGGCGTCGAGGTCGTCGGCGTAGTTGGCCGGCAGCGCCAGCAGCGGGGCGCCGGCCGCGCGCAGCGCCGTCGCCGTCGCGACGAGGTCGTCGGTCGCGAACGCGACGTACTGGGGCTCCGGGACGCCGGGCGCCCAGCCCCCGCGGCGCAGCGCCGCGGCCGACAGCGCCAGGCGCACCGCACGCCCCGGGTCGGTGACGGCGCGGATGCGGACCAGCCCGAACGGGGCGGCCACCTCGGCCAGCGCCTGCGGCTCCAGTCCCAGCACCGCCCGGTAGAACAGCCCCGCTTCGTCGAAGGAGTCGAACGGCTGGGTCAGGCCGATGTGGTCGACCCCGGTGACGCCCACGCCGGGGCCGGCCTCCTCGCCGGTGTCGAGGAAGTCGTGCGGCCAGCCGTCGGGGACGGTGCGGGTGAAGAACAGCTGCGTGCCGTCGGGCGCGGCGACCGCCGAGAGCTCGGCCTCGGCGCGGCCGCGGCTGCGGGGCAGCACCGGTGCCTTGACGAACTCGGCCCGGGCCGCCGAGCGCCCCGGGTCCTCGCTCTCCAGCCCGAGCGCGGCCACGGCGGCCACGCCCGCGGCCCCCGGCCGGACGACGGCGGCGTTGAGCAGCACCCGCGCACCGCCCTGCTCCCACAGCTGCACCGGCTTGGAGCGGTGCTGGCCGGTGTGCGTGAAGCCCAGCCGGCCGAGGACGTCGGCCAGCCGGGGGCCGGAGATCCCGTCGACGCCGACCTCGACGAACGACCAGCCGGTCAGCGCCGGCCCGGCCGGGGGAGCGGTGCGCCCGAGGGACTCCTCGAGCCAGAGCAGCGAGCGCATCGCGTCCACCGCCGTCCGCGCCGGGTCGGACTGCCGGAAGACGTCGTTGAACACCTCGAGCGACAGCGGGCCGGTGTATCCGGCCGCGAGGACGGCGTCGACGAACCCGGTGAGGTCGAAGGCGCCCTGCCCGGGGAAGAGCCGGTGGTGCCGGCTCCACGAGAGCACGTCCATGGACAGCTGCGGGGCGTCGGCCAGCTGCAGGAAGAACAGGTTCTCCGCGGGGACGGCGGCGAAGCCGGCCGGGTCCCCGCCGCGGGAGAGGACGTGGAAGCTGTCCAGGCAGAGCCCGAGCGCGGGGTGGTCGGCACGGCGGACGGCGTCCCACGAGGCGTCCCAGGTGGAGACGTGCCTGCCCCACGCGAGGGCCTCGTAGGCGATCCGCAGGCCGCGCTCGCCGGCGCGGGCGGCGGCGGTGGCCAGCTGCTCGGCGAGCCGGTCGGGGTCGGCCACCGCGTCCGGCGCCACCGACGAGCAGACCAGCACGGTGTCCACGCCGAGCTGCTCCATGACGTCGAACTTGCGGTCGGAGCGGCGCAGGTTGCGGGCGAACCGCGCGTCGTCGGTGGAGTCCAGGTCGCGGAACGGCTGGTAGAGGTCGATGGACAGGCCGAGGTCGGCGCAGCGGCCGGCGAGCTCCTTCGGGCTCCAGGGCGAGGAGATCAGGTCGGGCTCGAAGAGCTCGATGCCGCGGAAGCCGGCGCCCGCGGCCGCGGTCAGCTTGTCCTCCAGCGTGCCGGACAGGCAGACCGTCGCGATCGACCGGTGCTGCTCAACCGACACGGGCGCCGTCCCCGACCAGCTCGGTGAAGTGGGCCAGCATCCGGTCGGCATCCGGCTCCACGCCGGTGAAGAGCTTGAACGCGTCGACCGCCTGGAAGACCGCCATGCCGCCACCGTCGAGGACCCGGCCGCCGCGGGCGCGGGCGGTGCGCACCAGCTCGGTCTCCAGCGGCCGGTAGACGATGTCGGCCACCCACAGCTCGGGCCGCAGCAGCTCGGCCGGCAGCGGCAGGCCGGGGTGCGCGGCCATGCCGGTGGGGGTCGCGTGCACGAGGCCGTCGGCCGCCCGCACCGCGCCGGGGAGGGCGGCGAGGTCGTCGCCGTCCACCCGGGCCGCGCCGAAGCGCTCCCGCAGCGACGCGGCCAGGCCGCGCGCCCGCTTGGCGTCGACGTCGAGCACGGTCAGCCGGCGGACGCCGAGGGTCAGCAGGGCGTGCGCGACGGCCGCCCCGGCGCCCCCGGCGCCGAGGAGGACGACGCGGTCGAGCGCGGCGTCGGGCAGGCCGCGGTCGAAGGACCGGGCGAAGCCGGACCAGTCGGTGTTGTGCCCGATCGCCCGGCCGTCGCGGAACACCACGGTGTTCACCGCGCCCAGCGCCGCGGCGTCGGGGGAGAGCTCGTCGAGGTGGGGGAGGACCAGCTGCTTGCAGGGGTGCGTGACGTTCAGGCCGTCGTAGCCGGCCAGCCGGGCCGCGGCGAGCAGGTCGCCGATCGCCTCGGCCGGGAGGCGGAGCCGGTCGAGGTCGAAGCGCCGGTACAGGTAGCGGATGCCGAGCTCGTCGGCCTCGCGCTCGTGCAGGGGCGGGGTCAGGGACGGCCCGATGCCGGTGCCGACGAGGCCGACCAGGAAACCGCGGGAGCTGGGGGTCACGAGCGCCTCCGGCCTGTGTACCAACTGGTGAGTTAGTACTGAGGGGACCACATCCGCGCGCCGACCGCCAGCCCTCGGTGTGATTCGGATCGCCGTCGTCCGCCGTAGGCTCCGGTCCGGGACCGTCGATCCGTGGAGGAACCGTGAGCGCACTGCCGTCCGGCGCCGACGCCGCCGAGCTCGGCGTCCCCCCGGAGCGGATCCGCGACGCGGAGCGGACCCGGGCCGACATCCTGGCCGTGGCGACGGCGGAGTTCGCCGACCGCGGCTACGCCGGCGCCCGCATCAACGAGATCGCCGCCAAGACGAGCACCACCAAGCGGATGATCTACTACTACTTCGGCGGCAAGGAGCAGCTCTACATCGCGGTCCTGGAGCAGGCGTACAGCCGCATCCGCGGGCTCGAGCAGCAGCTCGACGTCGAGCACCTCGACCCGGTGGACGCCGTCCGCGAGCTGTGCGGGCTGACCTTCGACCACCACGAGGCGCACCCGGAGTTCATCCGGCTGGTCAGCATCGAGAACATCCACCACGCCGAGCATCTCGCGCACTCGGCGGTGCTCTCCGGACTGGCGAATCCCGCCCTCGACGTCCTCCGCGCGATCCTCGAGCGGGGCTGGGACGCCGGCCTGTTCCGCGAGGACGTCGACGCGCTCGACGTGCACCAGGTGATCAGCGCGTACTGCGTCTTCCGGACGGCGAACCGGCACACCTTCGGCGCGATCTTCGGCCGCGACATGCTCGACCCCGCGCGGCGGGAGCACCAGCGGCGGCTGCTCGGCGACCTCGTGGTCGACTACCTGACCGCCCGGTAGGTCAGGCGGTCAGCTCCGCGGCGTAGACCGGCCACTCGTCCGGGACGCCCTTGAGCCGGTGCGTGCCGCGGTCGGCGAACGCGAAGCCCGCGCCGGCGACCAGGTCCTTGACGGTGCGCGTGCACAGCACCTGGTCCGGGCCGGCGAGGGCCAGGACCCGGGCGGCGATGTGCACCGCGATGCCGCGCACGTGCCCGTCGACCAGCTCGCACTCCCCGGTGTGCAGCCCGACCCGGAGGCGCACCCCCAGCTCGGCGAGCTGACGGCGCGCGGCGACCGCGGCGCGGATCGCCCGCGCGGGGCCGTTGAAGGTGGCCAGGAAGCCGTCGCCGGTCGTCTCCACCTCCCGCCCCCGGAACCGGACGAGGTTCGTGCGGACCACCTCGTCGTGCTGCTCGAGCAGCCGGCGCCACCGCCGGTCGCCCAGCTCGGCCGCACGGGCCGTGGAGTCGACGATGTCGGTGAACATCACCGTCAGCACCACCCGGTCGGCGTCCGCGGCCGGCAGCCGGCCGGTGAGGAACTCCTCCGTGAGAGCCAGGACGGTGTCCTGGTCGCCGAGGAAGGGCAGGTGCTCCTCGCCCGGCAGTTCGCGCAGCGTCGCGCGTGGAAGATGTTCGGCCAGGTACCGGCTGGCCCCGATCGCGGCCATCCGGTCCTCGGTCCGGTGCAGCACGAGGGTCGGCGCGTGGACGGCGCCGAGCAGGCCCCGGATGTCGACCGGGCCCAGCGCGGTGACCTCGTCGATGCTCTCCACCGCGCTCGACGCCGAGAGCCAGAACGTCGCGAACCAGCGGCGGGTGGCCGCATCGGCGGCGTCCTCCCGGGAGAAGTACGTGAGGAGCTCGCCGAAGTCCATCGCCCCGTCGCGGAGCCGCGCGAGGAGGCCCGCGCGCTGCTCGGGCGTGCTGCCCCACGGGTAGTCCTCGGTGCGCAGGCTGGCCGGGTGCGCCGCGAACGTCACGACCGCCGCCGTCCGCTCGGGATGCGTGGCGGCGAACAGGAGGGCGAGCCGGCCACCCAGGTGGCAGCCGAAGAAGGCGGCCCGCCGGGAGCCCACGGCAGCCAGCACCGTGGAGATGTCGTCCATCCAGTCCTCGAAGGCGTGCCCCGTCGGCCCGCGGTCCGACAGCCCGTTGCCGACCCGGTCGAAGAGGATCAGCCGGGCGAACGAGCCCAGCCGCTCCAGGAACTCGGCGAAGGCCGGGTGCTCCCACATCAGGGCGAGGTGGGTCGGATAGCCGAACAGGAACACCAGGTCCAGCTCGCCCTCCCCGAGCACCTGGTAGGCGAGGTTCGCCCCCCTCGGCGTGCGCGCGAAGGAGACCGGCGGGCCGAACCGCATGCAGGGCACCGTAGCCCCGGTCCCGGTCGCCGAGGGATCCCTACGGGGCTGACCTGGCCGTCTGCACCGGACTTGACAAGGTGACCGCGGTCACCTCACCATCTGGTACGTAACCAGTTGGTACATAAGCCGCTGGGGACGCCGTCCGAGCCTCGACCGGGGCGCGGGCGGCCACGGGGGCCGGTGATCCCGGCCGCTTTCCGCAGGACTGCATCGACGCACCGCTGACCGCACCCGGGTCCGTCCCGGACCGCCCCCTCCGGCAGGACGAGATCGCTGCCGCCGCGCCTCCCAGGAGACCGACATGAGCTCGACCACCGCGCCCGGTGGGCCCACCGCCGAGCGGATGCCGCGCAAGGCCGCACTGGCCAGCTTCGTCGGCAGCGCCCTCGAGTACTACGACTTCTTCATCTACGGGGCCGCCGCCGGGCTGGTGTTCCCCGACGTGTTCTTCCCCGAGTCCGACCCCTCCACGGGCGTGCTGCTCTCGCTCGCCACGTTCGGGGTGGCCTACGTGGCCCGGCCGATCGGTGCGGTCATCATCGGCCACTTCGGCGACCGGGTCGGCCGCAAGAAGATGCTGGTGCTGACCCTGCTGATGATGGGCGTCTCGACCTTCCTCATCGGCGCGCTGCCCTCGTACGCCGCCGTCGGCGTGCTCGCCCCGGTGCTGCTCGTCGCCCTGCGCATCCTGCAGGGGCTCTCGGCCGCCGGTGAGCAGAGCGGCGCCAACTCGATGACCCTGGAACACGCCCCGGAGGGCCGGCGCGGCTTCTTCACCAGCTTCACCCTCGAGGGCACGCAGGCCGGCCTCATCCTGGCCAACCTCGTCTTCCTCCTCGTCGCGCTGCTGCCGGAGGACCAGCTGCTCAGCTGGGGCTGGCGGATCCCGTTCTTCCTCTCCGCCCTCGTCGTCGCCGTCGGCTACTGGGTGCGCCGGTCGCTGCCGGAGACGCCCGAGTTCGAGCGTGAGAAGCAGGAGCACGCCGTCCCGAAGCTGCCGGTCGCCGTCCTCTTCCGCGACCACTGGGCCTCGGTGCTCCGGGTCGTGCTGTGCGCCCTGGTCTCCGTGGTGAGCACGATCGTCGGCACCTGGTCGCTGGCGCAGGGCACGAGCGATGCGATCGGCATGGAGCGGACGACGCTGCTCTGGATGGTCATCCTGTCCAACGCGGTCGCGCTGGTGGCCCTCCCGCTGTGGGCGAGGCTGTCGGACAAGATCGGCCGTCGTCCCGTGTTCGCCTTCGGCGCCCTCGGCTCGGCCGCCGCCGCCTTCCCGTTCCTGTGGGCGCTGCAGCAGGGCAACGTCGCGCTGGTCTTCCTGTTCGGCATCCTGCTCTCCGGCGTCATCTACTCGGCGGCCAACGGCATCTGGCCCGCGCTGTACGGCGAGATGTTCGACACCCGCGTCCGCTACTCGGGCACGGCGATCGGCACCCAGATCGGCTTCGCCCTCGGCGGCTTCTCCCCGGCGATCGCCACGGCCATCGTCGGCGAGGGCTCCGGCGGGTGGGTGCCGGTCGCGCTGCTCACCGGCGGCGCCGCCGCGATCGCCGGGCTGTGCGCCCTGACGACGCGGGAGACCGCGCACGTGCCGCTGGAGGAGCTGGGCCGCAAGGACGCCCGCGTCCGGAGCGACCGTGAGCTCGCCACCGCCTGATCCGTCCCGTCGCGGGCCCCGGCCGTCCGGCCGGGGCCCGCGCCTGTTCCGAGGAGGTCGCATGTCCCGGGTCCTTCTGTCCACGGGTCCCGTCGCCGGCCGGGTCGCCGACGGCGTCCGCAGCTGGCGCGGCGTCCCGTACGCCACCGCCGAGCGGTTCGGCCCCGCGCGCCCGGTCGCCCCGTGGACGGCGGACCTCGACGCCACGCGACCGGGGCCGGTCGGCGTCCAGGACCTGCCCGACGGCACCCTCACCGGGACCGAGCGCTGCCTGACCCTGGACGTGTACGCCCCGGCCGACGCCGACGCCGACGCCGACGGCCCGCTGCCGGTGCTGTTCTGGGTGCACGGCGGGGCCTTCCTCACCGGCGCCGCGGCCGACTACGACGGCTCGCACCTCGCCGCCCGGGGCCCGGCGGTCGTCGTCGCGGTCTCCTACCGGCTGGGCCCGTTCGGCTTCCTGCAGCTGGGCACCGCCGGGGACCCGGAGCCGTCGCCGGCGATGACCGACCTGGTCGCCGCGCTGGACTGGGTGGTCCGCGAGATCGGCGCCTTCGGCGGGGACCCCGGCCGGCTGACGCTGGCGGGGCAGTCGGCCGGCGCGAGCCTGGTCTGCGCGCTGCTGGCCACCGCGGCCGGGCGCCGGGCGCGCGCCGCGGTAGCGCTGTCCGTCGGCGGGCCGCCGGTGGAGCCGGCGGAGGCGGTCGACGTCGCCGGCCGGGTGCTGGCGGAGCTGAGCGTTCCCCGCGCGGCACTGCGCGACGTCCCGGCGGTCGCGGTGATGGACGCCGCCCGCCGGGTGTCCCGTTCGTCGGGCAAGGTCGGCGGCGCGATCTTCGCCCCGGTGCTCGACGGGAGCGTGCTGCCCGCCCAGCCGGCCGACGTCGTCGCCTCCGGCGCGCTGCGGGACACCGCGCTGTGGTTCGGCTCGTGCCGCGACGAGATGGCCGGGTTCGTGCGCGGCGGCGCGGCGGCGGCCACCGCCGTGGCCCGGGGCCGCGTCGGGGACGGCCGGTTCCACCGGCTGCTCGAGGTCTACACGGCGACCGCCCGGCCGGGGGAGGACCCCCTGCCGGCGCTGCTCACCGACGAGATGTGGGTGCGGCCGGTCGTGGAGCTGGCCGAGGCCCAGGCCACTGCCGGCGGCCGCGCGTGGCTGTCCCGCTTCGACCACACGCCGTCGCTGCCGCCGTTCGACGTCCTCGGCCCGTCGCACGGCGCGGACAACGCCTGCCTGTGGGCGCACCCGCCGCGGTTCCTGGAGCGGCCGCTGCTGCTGCGGCCCGGCGGCCCCATGACCGCGGCGGACCTCGCGGTGACGGAGGCGCTGCAGGCGTCGGTGCTCGCGATGGTCACCGACGGCAACCCGGCGACCGGGGTGCTCGCCGACTGGCCCCCCTACGACGCCGACGAGCGGGCGACCGCCCTGTTCGACGCGGTGACCCGGGTGCGGTTCGATCCGTCGGCCGAGCGGCGGCGGGCCTGGGAGGCCGGTGCGGTCCGAGCCGGGTAGGGCGGCCGCCGGCCGTCGCCCCACCGGCCAGCGCCGTGCCGGTGTGCTGACCCGCCCCGCCGGGCGCCTGCATCGGGAATGCGCAGGCACCTGCCTCGAGAAGGCGGCCTTTGGGACAGCCCATCCGCGCATCTCGGAGGGGGGCAACCGAGTCGCACTGGGTGGGCGGTTCAGAGACACGGGTCGCGCCCCGGCGCCACGCACGGAGCCCGCGCCGGCCTGCTTCACGGGGCGCCTCACGGGTACGGCGGAGCCGTGACCGCTGTGGAACTGGGCAGGGCTGGACTGCAGGGTTGGCGGGCGAAGGTGGCCGACGTCGCCGGACCGTTCGTGGCGCAACGCACGGCCTTCTCCGAGGATCAGGCGAAGGCGGCGATCGGAGTTCTCTTCTTCGCGCTGTCGGTCGTCTACGTCGCCAAGACCGTCAAGCAATGGATCTCGACGACCTGAGTCCGCGGCGTGGGTGAAGCGACCGATCGGGCCGGCTATCTGACCTCGAAGAAGTCGAAGGTCACCGCGCGCGGCTGCCGGGTGCCGGCGCCGACGAACACCCGGGTCGTCAGCCGGGCCAGCCGCGGCGACGCCGTCTCGAAGCGGGGGGTGCTGCGGAAGTAGATCCGCGCCGGGTCGACCGGCTCGTCGCGGCGCAGCCGGGCGATGTCCTCGGCCGAGCCGGTCCGCAGACCGACGTTGTGCACGGTGACCAGCGCGCCCTCGTCGCTCTCCAGCAGGTAGCGCGCCTCCACCTCGGTCTCCGTCTCGGTGCGGATGAGCTGGAAGTCCGCGCCGCCGGGGAGCACCCGGCCGGTGACGAGGCCCGAGACCGTGCCCCCGGTCATCGGCACGACGCGCCGGAGCCCGGCCGGCGTCGTCCCCACCTCGAGCGGCGCGCCCACCTCGACCTCGAGGTGGAGCGCATGGACGAGCTCGGGCGGCTCAGGCACGGGTGAGGCCGGGCGGCGTCACCGCGTAGCGCTCCCGCAGGCTCGGCTTGCGGATCTTGCCGGTGGCGGTCTTGGGCAGCTCGTCGGCGAACTCGACCAGCCGGGGCACCTTGAAGCCGGCGAGCCGCTCGCGCAGCGCGGCGCGGATCGCATCGGGGTCCCGCTCGGTCTCCGGGGTGACGACGACGACCGCCAGGCCGACCTCGCCCCACTTCTCGTCGGGAACACCGATGACCGCGGCCTCGACCACGCCGGGCAGCTCGAGCAGCGCGGACTCGATCTCGGCCGGGTAGATGTTCTCCCCGCCGGAGATGATCATGTCCTTGTACCGGTCGCGGATGTAGAGGAAGCCCTCGTCGTCGAACGAGCCCGCGTCGCCGGTGTGGTACCAGCCGTCGACCAGCACCTCGGCGGTGCGCTCCGGCTCGTCCCAGTAACCGGCCATGATGTTGGGACCGGAGACGATCACCTCGCCGACCTCGTCGGCGTCGACGTCCGTGCCGTCGGGGCGCACCACGCGCAGGTCGGTGAAGAACACCGGCTTGCCGGCCGAGCCCACCTTGCGCTCGGCGTCGGCCGAGTCCAGGACGGTGCACCCGGGCGCCGCCTCGGTCATGCCGTAGCACTGCTGCATGGTCACCCCGCGGTCCAGCCAGGTGCGCAGCGTCGGCAGGGGCAGCGGGGCGCCGGCGGCGCCGATCGTGCGCAGCGCGGAGAGGTCGCGGGTTCGGAACTCCGGCAGCCGGGACATCGCGTCGAGCATCGTCGGGACGGCGAAGAACGAGTTGACCCGCTGCTCCTCGATGACCGCGAGCGTCTCGGCCGGGTCGAACCGGCGGACGAGCACCGCGCAGCCGCCGCGCAGCAGCGCCGGGTTGACCGTGCCGTTGAGCCCGCCGATGTGGAACAGCGGCGCCAGCGCCAGGGTGCGCTCGTCCTGGCTGAAGTCCATGCCCATGAACTGGTTGACCGCGTTCCACGTCATGTTGCCGTGGGTGAGCACCGCGCCCTTGGGCTTGCCGGTCGTGCCGGACGTGTACATGACCAGGCACGGGTCGTCGAGCGTGACGGGCTCGTCGCGGAGCTCGGGGGCGGCCGCCGCGAGCAGCTCCTCGTAGGGGAGGGACGCCGTCCCGCCCTCGACCGGCGGTTCCGCGGCGATCCAGGTGGGGACGACGTCGCGCAGCCCGTCGGCCAGCCACCCGTGCTCGCGGCCGTGCACGACCACCGAGGCGCCGGAGTGCTCGAGCACGAAGCGGGCCTCGGGCGCGGTCAGCCGGGCGTTGACCGGCACCCAGATCGCGCCGAGCTGGCCGCAGGCATAGAGCGTCTCCAGCCCCGACGGGTGGTTGCCGCTGACCCAGGCCACGCGGTCGCCCCGGCCGACACCGAGGCCGGCCAGGGCGCCAGCGGTGCGGCGCACCCGCTCGGCGAACTGCGCGTGCGACGTCGTCGTCCCCTCGAACCAGATCGCGTCGCGCCCGGGGGAGATGCGCAGCCGGCGCTCCGGCCAGGAGCCGAGGCCGGCGTTACGCACGGCGCAGCCCCAGGGCGCGGATCGCGTTCTCCTTCATGATCAGCGGCTTGACCTCGTCGCGGATCTCGAGGGCGGCGAAGTCCTTGAGCCACCGCTCGGGGCGCAGCAGCGGGTAGTCCGAGCCGAACAGCACCTTGTTCTTGAGCAGGGTGTTGGCGGCGCGGACCAGCTGCGGCGGGAAGTACTTCGGCGACCAGCCGGACAGGTCGATGTAGACGTTCGCCTTGTGCTGGGCCACCGCGATCGCCGAGTCCTGCCAGGGCACCGAGGGGTGAGCCATGATGATCGTCAGGCCGGGGAAGTCGGCGGCGACGTCGTCGAGCAGCATCGGGTCGGAGTAGCGCAGCTTGATCCCGCGCCCGCCCGGCAGGCCCGAGCCGATGCCGGTCTGGCCGGTGTGGAACAGCGCCGGGACGCCGAGCGACTGCAGCTCCTCGTACAGCGGGTACACCCGGCGGTCGTTGGGCTCGAAGGCCTGGATCGACGGGTGGAACTTGAACCCGCGGACGCCGTGGTCCTCCACCAGCCGGCGTGCCGCGCGGATCCCGGAGGCCCCGCGGGCCGGGTCGATCGAGCCGAACGGGATGAGCACGTCGGGGTGCTCGGCGGCGGCCTGCGCGATCTCCTCGTTCGACAGCGTGGGATGACCGGTGGCCAGCTCGCTGTCGACGGTGAAGATCACCGCGGCCATGTTCTTCTCGCGGTAGTCGGCGGCGATCTGCGGCACCGTGGGGTGGTACGGGTCGCCCTTGAAGTACTTCGACGCCGCGTCGAGCAGCTCGTCGTCCATCGACAGGTGCCCGTGCAGGTCCTGCTCGACGTGCACGTGCACGTCGATGGCGACGACCGCGTCCAGGTCGATCGTCACTTCGGGGGCTCCGGCAGCTGCTGGCCCACCGTCTGCTGCGCGGGGGCGAACTTGTCGGCCCAGACCCCGGCGATCGCGTCGGCGGACCAGCCGGTGCCGTCGGCGAACTCGACGACGATCTCGCTCGGGTGGCTCCACAGCGCCAGCCGGTCGCCGCCGATGCCGACCGCCTGGCCGGTGATCTCCGCGGCGGAGTCCGAGGCGAGGAAGGCGACCAGCCCGGCGGCGTCCTCGGGCGAGCCGAAGCCCAGCTGCTGGCGGGCGAACGGCGGCAGCGGCTCGCCGGCCTCGAGCGCGTCGATGTAGGGCTTGAGGAAGGGCACCGTCTCGGTCATCGCGGTGGCCGCGACCGGCACGATCGCGTTGACCGTGATGCCGGCGCGCGCCAGCTCCATCGCCCAGGTGCGGACCATGCCGACGATCCCGGCCTTGGCCGCCGCGTAGTTGGTCTGCCCGAAGTTGCCGACCTGGCCGGTGGGGGAGCCGACGCAGATGATCCGGCCCCCCTCGCCCTGCTCGCGCATGCGGATCGCGGCGGCGCGGGTGCAGGTGAACGTGCCGCGCAGGTGCGTGGTGATCACCGCGTCGAACTGCTCGTCGGTCATCTTCCACAGCGTCGTGTCGCGCAGGATGCCGGCGTTGTTGACCAGGACGTCGAGCCGGCCGAACTCGGTGACCGCGCGGTCGACGAGGGCCTGCGCGGCCTCGCTGGTGCCGACGGGCACCACCTCGGCGACGGCGGTGCCGCCGGCGTCGGCGATCGACTTCACCGCCGCCTCGGCGACGGTCTCGTCGACGTCGTTGATGACGACGGCGGCGCCCCCGCGGGCGAGTTCGGTGGCGTAGGCGAGGCCGAGGCCCCGCCCGCTGCCGGTGACGATGGCGACCTTGCCGGTCAGGTCCACGAGCACTCCTCGGGAGGACGACGGGGATGCCGTTCACCGGCATCGTTGCCGTGCCGGACGCTAGGCCGATATCGTGGAGATTGTCAACGATTGAGGAGTTCACCTACATGACGGCGCTGAGCGACGACGTCGGCTTCCTGCTGACGCGGGCGAGCGGGCTCGTCGTCCGGGCCACGAACGCCGCCCTGGCCGATCTCGGCCTGCGGGTCCGGCAGTACTCGGTGCTCGTGCTGGCCGACGACACCGCCGAGGGCATCTCGCAGCGCCGCCTCGCCGAGGTGCTCGGCCTCGACCCCAGCCAGGTCGTCGCGCTGGTCGACGAGCTGGCCGCGGCGGGGCTGGTCGAGCGGCGGCCGTCGCCCACGGACCGCCGGGCGAAGCTGGTCGCCGCAACGGCGCAGGGCGTCCGGCTGCGGCGGCGGGCGGACGAGCGCGCCGCGGCCGGTGTGCAGCACCAGTTGCGCGGGCTGGCCGTCGGCGAGCAGGAGACGCTGCGGGACCTGCTCGCGCGGGTGCTGACGACCACCGAGGAGAGCGCCGCGAGCTAGCCCCGTGGAAGGCAACCTCTGCCCTGGCGGGGGGACGGGCCGGCCGCGATACCGCCGAGTGTCGCCTTACGGCGGTATCCCGGGTTCAGTGGACCACCGCGATCCGCCTCTTGGTGGGTATCCGGCCCACTCCGCCTACGGGAGCGACGGCGAGCCGACCTCGCGGCACATCCGAAAAGCAGCGGCACTCCGTCCACGCCGGCTCGGTGACCGGTAGCAGTGCGCGGTTCCGGCGCCTTCTCGTTGCAGGATGCGCCGTGTCCGCACATCGTTTGCCCGCCGAGACCCGCGACAGCCGCGGGACTGATCCGCGGCACCAGGGCGAAGGTTCGCAGCCACGGCACTAGCCCCGGGGAACGACCCGGTCGAGCCAGCGGAGCAGGTCGGCGACGACCTCGTCGCGGTTGGTCTCGTTGAACACCTCGTGCCGGGCGCCGGGGTAGACGACCAGCGAGACGTCGGTGAGGCCGGCCTCCTCGAGCCGCTGCACCAGCGGCCGGACGAGGGCCAGCTGCCCGTTCACCGGGTCCTGGTCGCCCACGGCGATGTAGACCGGCAGGTCCTTGCGCACCCCGGCCAGCCGCGCGGGGTCGGCCAGCTGCCGCGCGGAGGCGAACATCTGCTTGCCGTCGACGTCGGCCAGGCCGAAGCCGCACCGCGGGTCGGCGACGTACGCGTCGACCTGCGCCGCGTCGCGGGAGAGCCACTCGTAGCCGGTGCGGTGCTCGAACGGCGCGTTGAACGCCGACAGGTCCAGCGGCCGGTCGAGGTCGAGTGCGGGCTCGAGCAGGTCGAGCAGCGCCGTCCCGGTGAGCACCAGCCCGGCGTACTCGTCGCTGTGGTCGAGGACGTGCTGCTGGGCGGCGAAGGAGCCCATGCTGTGGCCGAGCAGGACCAGGGGCAGGCCCGGCAGCTCACCGCGGACCTGGTCGCTCAGCCGGCCGATGTCGCGCACCAGCTCGTCCCAGCCGCCCTCGCCCAGCACGCCCCAGGCGCCGTCCCGGGCGGTGGCGCCGTGGCCGCGGTGGTCCTGGCCGACGACCACGAACCCGGCTCCGGTCAGCTCCTCGGCCAGCGGCTCGTAGCGCAGCAGGTGCTCCCCCATGCCGTGGGTGAGCTGCACGATCCCGCGCGGCGCTCCCCGCGGGTCCCAGCGGTAGGCCGTGATCGAGATCCCGTCGGCGGAGGGCACGCTGAGCTCGGTGGGCGGCATCGCGCCACCGTAGCGGCGTGCGAGCGGTCGCGGACCCGGGTACTGCCCCGGCATGGAGCCTGATCCGCGACCGGGTGAGGACGACGTCGACCGCGACGACGCTCAGGCGCTGTCGCGCGCGACCGGTGGCGGCCGGAGCGACCAGCCGGACGCCGCGAGCACCACCGGCGCCGGCGAGTCCGAGGAGTTCGTCGGCCGTGCCGCCGGGCAGGACGTCGGCCACGCGGGGGAGACCGGCGCCGAGCGGCGGGCCGCCGGGCAGCGGGGCGGGTGAACGCCGTGGGCCGCGGGGCGCGCGTCGGCCTCGTCCTCGGTGGCGGCGGCGTGGTCGGTCAGGCGTACCACTCGGGGGTCCTGGCGGTCCTGCAGCACGACTTCGGCTTCGACGCCCGCAGCGCCGACCTGATCGTCGGCACCTCGGCCGGCTCGATCACCGGCACCCTGCTGCGGCTCGGCGTCTCACCGGAGGACCTCGCCGCCTGGACGGTGAAGGCGCCGTTGTCCAGCGAGGACGCCGTCCTGCACCAGGTGGCCGCCGCGGACCTCCCCGAGCTGGCCCCGTTCCGCCCGCTGGAGCTGCTGCGCCGGCCGGCGCGGCTGCCGGGATGGCACATGATCCACCGCGCGGTGACCCGCCCGTGGCGGTTCCGCCCGCTGGCTGCCGGGCTGGCGCTGCTGGCCCCGGGGCGCCACGACATCGTCGAGCAGCTGGCCGCGCTGCGTGAGCTGGAGACCGCCGCGTGGCCCGATCAGCTGTGGATCACCGCGGTGCGGCGGCGCGACTCCCGCCGGGTCGTCTTCGGCCGTCCGGGCGCGCCGCCGGCGCCGCTGCACCTCGCCGTCGCGGCGTCGTGCGCGGTGCCCGGCTACTTCGCGCCGGTCTCGATCGCCGGGCACAGCTACGTCGACGGCGGCATCCACTCCCCGACGAACGCGGCGGTGCTCCGCGGTAGCGGGCTGGACCTCGCGATCATCGTCTCGCCCATGAGCGGCCCGGCGGGACTGCGCCCGGACCTCTACGCGGTCACCCGGCGGCACTCCGCGCGACTGCTCCGGCGGGAGGTACGCGCCCTCGAGGAGGCAGGCGTGCGGACGCTGGTCTTCACCCCCGGCGCGGCGGAGCAGGAGGCCATCGGCAACGACATGATGTCCCGGCACCGCCTCGACGAGGTGCTCCAGCAGTCCTTCTTCGCGGCGGGCGCCCGGGCGGCCGCCGCTGACGCCGCCGATCTGCTCCGCCTCGCGACCGACCGCCGCTCCGAGGGCGCCTGATCCCCGCCGCCCGCAGCATGGGCACGACCTCAGTCGCGGGGACGACGACCGATCTTGGAGCCCAGCCAGGTCAGCGGGTCGAACTTGCGGTCCACCACGCGCTCCTTGAGCGGGATGATCCCGTTGTCGGTGAGGTGGATGCCCTCGGGGCAGACCTCGGTGCAGCACTTGGTGATGTTGCAGTAGCCGAGGCCGAAGTCCTCCTGCGCCGCCTGCCGGCGGTCGGTCGTGTCCAGCGGGTGCATGTCGAGCTCGGCCAGCCGGATGAGGAACCGCGGCCCGGAGAAGACCTTCTTGTTGTCCTCGTGGTCGCGGATGACGTGGCAGGTGTCCTGGCAGAGGAAGCACTCGATGCACTTGCGGAACTCCTGCGAGCGCTCGACGTCGACCTGCGCCATCCGGTGGTTGCCGTCGGCGTCGCGCGGCTGGGGGCTGAACGCCGGGATCTGCGCGGCCTTGGCGTAGTTGTAGGAGACGTCGGTGACCAGGTCGCGGATGATCGGGAACGTCCGCAGCGGCGTCACCGTCACGACCTCGTCCTCGGCGAACGTGCTCATCCGGGTCAGGCACATCAGCCGCGGCCGGCCGTTGATCTCGGCGCTGCAGGAGCCGCACTTGCCGGCCTTGCAGTTCCAGCGGACGGCGAGATCGCCGGCCTGCGTGGCCTGCAGCCGGTGGATGATGTCGAGGACCACCTCGCCCTCGTTGACCTGCACGGTGAAGTCCTGCAGGTCGCCGCCGGCGGCGTCCCCCCGCCACACCCGGAACCGGGCGTCGTAACTCATGCCTGCTCCTCGAAGATCTCGGCGAGGTCGGACGGCATCTGCGGCAGCGGTTGTCGCCGCACCTCGACCGCGCCGTGGGGACCGCGGGTGCAGATCAGGTTGGTCCTCGCCCACTCCGCGTCGGCGGCGGGGAAGTCGTCGCGGGTGTGCCCGCCGCGGCTCTCCTGCCGCTCCAGCGCGGCGCGGGCGATGCACTCGCTGACGGCGAGCATGTGCGGCAGGTCCAGCGCCAGGTGCCAGCCGGGGTTGTACTGCCGGTGGCCCTCGACGGAGAGGTTGGCCACCCGCTGCTTGAGCTCGGCGATGCGGTCCAGCGCGCTCTTCATCTCCGTCTCGGTGCGGATGATGCCGACCAGGTCGTGCATCGTCTGCTGCAGGTCGTGCTGGACGGCGTAGGGGTTCTCGCCGCCCTCCCGCTCGAACGGCGCCAGCGCGGCGCGGGCGGCGTCGGCGAGCGCGTCGTCGGAGACGGCGGTCCGGCCGGCCCGCGCGCGGGCGTGCCCGGCCGCGGCGACGCCGGCCCGCTTGCCGAACACCAGCAGGTCCGACAGCGAGTTGCCGCCGAGCCGGTTGGACCCGTGCATGCCGCCGGCCACCTCGCCCGCCGCGTAGAGCCCGGGCACCCGCGCGGCCTCGGTGTCGGGGTCCACCTCGACCCCGCCCATCACGTAGTGGCAGGTCGGCCCGACCTCCATCGCCTCACGGGTGATGTCGACGTCGGCCAGCTCCTTGAACTGGTGGTACATCGACGGCAGCCGCTTGCGGATGTACTCGGCGTCCCGGCGCGAGGCGATGTCGAGGAAGACGCCGCCGTGCGGCGAGCCGCGGCCGGCCTTGACCTCGCTGTTGATCGCCCGGGCGACCTCGTCACGCGGCAGCAGCTCGGGCGGCCGCCGGTTGTTCTTCTTGTCCGTGTACCAGCGGTCGGCCTCCTCCTCGGTCTCCGCGGTCTCCTTGCGGAAGAAGTCGGGGATGTAGTCGAACATGAACCGGTTGCCGGCCGAGTTCTTCAGCACCCCGCCGTCCCCGCGGACGCTCTCGGTCACGAGGATCCCGCGCACCGACGGCGGCCAGACCATGCCGGTCGGGTGGAACTGGACGAACTCCATGTTCACCAGCGACGCCCCGGCCTGCAGCGCCAGGGAGTGCCCGTCGCCGGTGTACTCCCACGAGTTCGAGGTGACCTTGTAGGCCTTGCCGATCCCGCCGGTGGCCAGCACCACCGACGGCGCCTGCCACGCGACGAACCGCCCCGACTCCCGCCAGTAGCCGAACGCCCCGGCGATGCCGTCCCCGTCGGTGAGCAGCCGGGTGACCGTGCACTCCATGAACACGTCGATGCCGAGCGCGACCGTGCGCTGCTGCAGCGTGCGGATCAGCTCCAGGCCGGTGCGGTCGCCGACGTGCGCCAGCCGGGCGTAGCGGTGCCCACCGAAGTCGCGCTGGCTGATCAGGCCGTCGCCGGTGCGGTCGAACAGCGCGCCCCAGTCCTCCAGCTCGCGGACCCGGTCCGGCGCCTCCTGCGCGTGCAGCTGCGCCATGCGCCAGTGGTTGAGCATCTTCCCGCCGCGCATGGTGTCGCGGAAATGGACCCGCCAGTTGTCCTCGGGGTAGAGGTTGCCCATCGCCGCGGCGATGCCGCCCTCGGCCATGACCGTGTGCGCCTTGCCGAGCAGGGACTTGCAGACCACCGCCGTGCGGGCGCCGGCCTCGTGCGCGGCGATCGCCGCCCGCAGGCCCGCGCCGCCGGCACCGACGACGACGACGTCGTAGGCGTGCTCCTCGAGCTCCATCAGAAGAACCTCACGTCCGAGATCACGTCGGCGGCCAGTAGGAAGACGTACAGGTCGGCGAGCGCGACGCCGAACATCGAGATCCAGGCGTACTGCATGTGCCGGGCGTTGAGCTTCGACACGAACGTCCAGAACCGGTAGCGCATCGGGTGCCGGGAGAAGGAGTTGAGCCGGCCGCCGACGATGTGCCGGCAGGAGTGGCAGGACAGCGAGTACAGGGCCAGCAGCACCGCATTCGCGAGCAGGACCAGCGTGCCCAGACCCATGTGCCCCCACTCGCCGGTCTCGTCGCGGAAGGCGAGGACGGCGTCGTAGAACAGGATCACGTTGATGATCAGGGCCGCGTACAGGAAGTACCGGTGCACGTTCTGGAAGATCAGCGGGAAGCGCGTCTCACCGGTGTACTTCTTGTGCGGCTCGGCCACGGCGCACGCCGGCGGCGAGAGCCAGAACGACCGGTAGTACGCCTTGCGGTAGTAGTAGCAGGTCAGCCGGATGCCCAGCGGGAAGATCAGGATGTAGATCGCCGGCGAGATCCACGTCGGCCCGGTGAACAGCTCCGGGAAGGTGTCGCCCTCGCACCGGCTGGACAGGCACGGCGAGTAGAACGGCGAGATGTAGGGCTCGGAGAAGTAGTACGCGTTCTGGAACGCCCGGAACGTCGCGTAGACCACGAAGGCCAGCAGGACGGCGACGGTGATCGCCGGCTGCACCCACCAGCGGTCGGTGCGCAGCGTGCGGGCCGCGATGCTCGCCCGGGCCGTGGCCGCCGACCAGATGGGCCGCCGGGCAGCGCCCCGCCGGGGGACGCGCAGCGGCGCCTGCGGCAGCTCCTGGCCGGTGCGCCGTCGTCGTCCGAGCAGCCCGACGAAGGCGACGACCGACGCGGCGGCGACGATCGGCCATCGGCGGCTGGGGGAGCGGTCGGGCTTCGTGCCCCGGGGCGCGGTGGTGGTCACGACGGCGTGCGGGTCGTCGCGACCCCGTCGCGGTTGCCGTCGTCTTGCTCCTGCTCCAGTGACATCGCTGCCCCCAGGCCGCTCCCGGCGTCGCCGTCATCGGCGACGATGCGCAGTCGACCACGGACCGCGCGTCGTGAAAAGGGGGTGACGGCGCGCGGTTCAGGACAGCAGCGTGTCGGGGCCGGCGCCCCGGATCGAGGCGTCGAGCACCTCGACGGTGTGCGCGGTCGCGATGCCGGTGCCGGCGCGGCGCAGGGCGTCGGTGACCTGCATCAGGCAGCCGGGGTTGGCCGTGACCAGCAGCGGCGCGCCGGTGGCCGCCACGTTGGCGGCCTTGCGGTCGCCGAGCGCGCGGGCCGGCTCGGGGTGCAGCAGGTTCCACACGCCCGCGGAGCCGCAGCACAGGTCGCCCTCGGCGATCTCCCGCAGCTGCAGCCCCGGGACGGCGCGCAGCAGCTCCCGCGGCTGCGACCGCACCCGCTGGGCGTGCGCGAGGTGGCAGGCGTCGTGGTAGGCGATGGTGACCGGCAGCGGGTGCCGCTCGGCGACCGGGCCGAGCTCGACCAGCAGCTCGGTGACGTCGCGGACCTTGCCGGCGAACTCCCGCGCCCGCTCGGCGTAGTGCGGGTCGTCCTCCAGCAGCTCGGCGTACTCCTTCATCGTCGAGCCGCAGCCGGCGGCGTTGACGACGATCCGCTCCACGCCGGCGTCGGTGAACGCGTCGACCAGGGCGCGGGCGAACCGGCGGCCCTCCTCGGCCCGCCCGTTGTGCACCGACAGCGCGCCGCAGCAGCCCTGCGCCGGGGGGACGACGACCTCGCAGCCCTCCGCGGCGAGGACCCGCACGGTCGCCGCGTTCACCCCGGGGAAGAACTCGCGCTGCACGCAGCCGGTGAGCATGCCGACGACCATCCGCGTGGGGCCGGTGGCCGGCGTCCGCTCGGGGATCGGCTCGCGGCGGCCGATCGGCGGCGCGACCGCCTCCATGGTGGCCAGCGTGGGGGAGAGGCGGTCCAGCACGCCGGTGCGCCGGACCAGCCGGGAGAGCCCGGACCGCTGGTAGAGGGCGAGCGGCAGGCGCAGCAGCCGCAGCCGGCCGGGGTGCGGGAACAGCGCGAAGATCAGCGTGCGCAGCAGCCGCTGCCACACGCTGCGGAACTGCCGTCCGCGCCGCTCGACCTGGGCGCGGGTGGCCTCGACGAGCTTGTCGTACTGCACGCCCGAGGGGCAGGCGCTGACGCAGGCCATGCAGCCGAGGCACTGGTCGATGTGCTGCACGATCGACTGCGTCATCGGCTCGCCGTCCAGGCCCTCCTTCATCAGGTAGATCCGGCCGCGGGGAGAGTCCATCTCGTCGCCCCACAGCGTGTACGTGGGGCACGACGGCAGGCAGAAGCCGCAGTGCACGCAGTCGTTGACCAGCTCCCGCGACGGCGGGTGGTCGGCGTCGAAGGCGCTCTCGGCGAGCAGGTCGGGCAGCGCGCTGCGCCCGGGGGTCGGTCCCCGCTCGCCGGAGGCGCCGCGGGTGGCCTCGACCGTCATCAGATCCCTCCCACGAACCGGCCGGGGGCCAGCAGCCGTCCCGGGTCGAACTGGTCCTTGACCCGGCGCATGAGCTCCAGGCCCGGCACGGGGCCCCACACGTCGACGGCCGCCCGGACCTCGCGCGGGGCGCGCAGCACGGTGACCGTGCCGTCGGCGGGCGAGGGCGCGGCGCGGCGCAGGTCGGCCACCACGGCGGCCACCGCCTCCGGGGACCCCGACACGGCGGCCCACAGCACCCCGCCGGCCGAGCCGCGGACGGCGATCGGCACGCCGTGCGCCTGCTCGGCGGCGCGGGCGGCCTCGAGGACGGCGGCGACGCCGGGCAGCGTCGCGGTGACCTTGAGCAGGACGTCGTCCGGACCGGCCGGCAGCCGGCCCCACCAGGCCGGCTCCTCCGCCGGGGCGCCGCCGAGCAGGGCGGCCGCCGCCTCCTCGCGGGCCAGCACCGCGGCGGGCACGCCCTCCAGCAGGATTGCGACGCTCGCCGTGTCCGACCCGGCCGGCCGGTCGAGCTCCACCGCCGCCGGGGCGAGCTGCGAGCGGACGACCGCGCGCGCGGCCTCCGCGGCCTCCCGCAGCCCGGTCCGCCCGACCACGAAGGCGCGCGCTGCCGGGAGCGGGTGCAGCCGGAAGGCCGCCTGCACGACGACGGCAAGGGTCCCGTAGGACCCGGTCATCAGCTTGCCGAGGTCGTAGCCGGCCACGTTCTTCACGACCTTGCCGCCGGAGCTCGCGACCACGCCCTCGGCCCGGACGACGGTGGTGCCCAGCACGAGGTCGCGCAGCGCGCCGCGGGAGAGCCGCCGCGGACCGGACGGGGCCGTGGCCAGCGCGCCGCCGACCGTCGACCCGCCCTCGAGCCGCTCCCGCGGCACGTCGGCCACCAGCTCCTGCCCCGCGCCGGCGAGCTCCTCGGCGAGCCGGGCGAGCGGCAGCCCCGCCTGGGCCACCACGACCAGGTCGCCGGCCCCGTGCTCGACGACGCGGTCCAGGCCCGTGGTGTCGAGGACGACGTCGACCCGCTCCGGCGGCGCGCCCCAGTCCAGCGCGGTGCCGCCGCCGCGGGCCACGGTCACCAGTCCCGCCCGGGACGCCTCGCGCAGCAGCGCGCTCACCGCGTCGACCGACGTCGGCCGGGCGACGGCGACGGGCGCCACGCCGTCGACCAGGTCGTCGGGGCCGGCCTCGCGCAGCTCGCCGTCCCCGGCCAGCGCCCGCTGCAGGAGGGACAGGTCGACCGTGGCGGCGGTCATCAGAAGACCTCCGCCAGGCCCGCCTCCTGCAGCGGGTGCGGACCGGTGCGCCGCCCCGGCCGCTCGCCGCACAGCCGCGGGGTGGGGAAGACCTTGCCCGGGTTGGCCAGGCCCGCCGGGTCGAACGCGCAGCGCAGCAGCTGCATCGTGTCGAGGTCGGCCTCGCTGAACATCTTCGGCATGTACTTCGCCTTGTCCGAGCCGACGCCGTGCTCGCCGGTGATCGACCCGCCCGAGGTGATGCAGAGGTCGAGGATCGCGCCGCTGACCTCCTCGGCCCGCTCGGCCTCGCCCTCGACGGCGTCGTCGAAGAGCACCAGCGGGTGCAGGTTGCCGTCACCGGCGTGGAAGACGTTGGCCACCCGGACGCCCTTGTCGGCGGCGACCTCGCCGATCGCGCGCAGCACCCGCGGCAGCGCCGTCCGCGGGATCACGCCGTCCTGGACGATGTAGTCGGGGCTGATCCGCCCCACCGCGGCGAACGCCGACTTGCGGCCCTTCCAGATCAGCGCCCGCTCGGCGTCGTCGGCCGCGACCCGGACGTCGGTCGCGCCGTTCTCGCGGCACAGGCGCAGCACCGCGTCGAACTCGTGCTCGACGTCGGCGGCCGGGCCGTCGAGCTCGACGACGAGGACGGCGCCGGCGTCGCGGGGGTAGCCGCAGTGCACGGCCTCCTCGGCGGCCTCGATGGCGAGGGCGTCCATCATCTCGATCGCGGCGGGCACGATGCCGGCGCCGATGATCGCGCTGGTGGCCGCGCCCGCCTCGTCGGTGGACCGGAACGCCGCCAGCAGCGTCTTCACCTCCTGGGGCAGCCGGGTCAGCCGCACGGTCACCTTGGTGGCCACGGCGAGCGTGCCCTCCGAGCCGACCAGCGCGCCCAGCAGGTCGTAGCCCGGCGGGTCGGGGGCCTTGCCGCCGAGCTCGACGACGTCGCCGTCGGCGGTGACCAGCTCCAGCCCGGTGACGTGGTTGGTGGTGAACCCGTACTTCAGGCAGTGCGCGCCGCCGGAGTTCTCCGCCACGTTGCCGCCGATCGAGCAGACCTGCTGGCTGCTCGGGTCCGGCGCGAAGTAGTAGCCATCGGGGGTGGTCAGCCGGGTGAGCTGCAGGTTCACCACGCCCGGCTGGACGACGGCGCGCTGGGCCTCGACGTCGATCTCCAGCACCGCGCGCATCTGCGCGAGGACGACGAGGACGCCGTCCGCGTGCGGCAGCGCCCCGCCGGACAGGCCGGTGCCCGAGCCGCGGGCGACGAACGGCACGCCCTCGGCGGCGCAGGCCCGCGTGGCGGCGACGACGTCGTCGACCGAGCGGGCGAGCACGACGACGCCGGGCACCACCTTGTAGTGGGCCAGCCCGTCGCACTCGTAGGTGCGCAGCCGCTGCCGGTCGGTGATCAGCTGCTCCGCGGCGTCCGGCAGTGCCGCGCGCAGCCGCTCCGCGACCCGGCCCAGCGGGGTGTCGGGTGCCGGCCCGTCCGCGTCGGTCGTCCTCGCCGGCTTCTTCAGCTTGAGCGACACCATGGCCGTTCGCCTCTCAGGGCATCCGCTCGTAGGCGGGCAGGGTGAGGAAGTCCTCGTAGTGGTCGGCGACGGCGACCTCGAGGAACGTGTCCCGGGCGGCCGCGTAGTCCTCCGGGTCACCGGGCAGCTTCGCCAGCTCCTCGGCGACGATCCGGTCGACCAGCTCGCGGGTCACCTGCTCGCCGGTGTCGAGCGTGACGTCGTTGTGCAGCCACTGCCAGACCTGCGAGCGGGAGATCTCCGCGGTGGCGGCGTCCTCCATCAGGTTGTTGATCCCGACGGCGCCGGACCCCTTGAGCCAGGTGTGCAGGTACTGGATGCCGACGCTGACGTTGTTGCGCAACCCGGCCTCGGTGACCTGCCCCGGGGTGGAGGCGACGTCGAGCAGCTGCTCGGCGGTGACGTGCACGTCCTCGCGCTTCTTGTCGATCTGGTTGGGCCGGTCGCCGAGGACGGCGGTGAACACCTCCTTGCACAGCTCGACCATGCCGGGGTGGGCGACCCAGCTGCCGTCGAAGCCGTCGCCGGCCTCCCGCTCCTTGTCGGCCCTGACGCGCGCGTTGGCCTGCTCGTTGACCTCCGGGTCCTTGGACGGGATGAAGGCGGCCATGCCGCCGATGGCGTGCGCGCCGCGCTTGTGGCAGGTGCGCACGAGCAGCTCGGTGTAGGCGCGCATGAACGGCACGGTCATGGTCACCGAGTTGCGGTCGGGGAGGAGGAACTCCTTGCCGCGGGTCCGGAAGCACTTGATGACGCTGAACATGTAGTCCCAGCGGCCGGCGTTGAGCCCGGCGGAGTGCTCGCGCAGCTCGTAGAGGATCTCCTCCATCTCGAAGGCGGCCGGGTAGGTCTCGATGAGCACCGTGGCCCGGATCGTGCCGCGCGGGATGCCGAGGAAGTCCTGCGCCAGGTTGAACGCGTCGTTCCACAGCCGCGCCTCGAGGTGCGACTCCATCTTCGGCAGGTAGAAGTACGGGCCCAGGCCCTTCTCCAGCTGCCGCCGTCCCGCCGTGGCCAGGTACAGCGCGAAGTCGACGAGGCTGCCGGAGGTCTGCTTCCCGTCCACCAGGATGTGCTTCTCCGGCAGGTGCCAGCCGCGGGGGCGGACGACGATGGTCGCCAGCTCCTCGTCCGGCTTGAGCGTGTACTGCTTGCCCTCGGCGCTGGTGAAGTCGATCGTCCGGTTGATCGCGTCGAGCAGGTTGAGCTGCCCGCCGACGACGTTCTCCCACAGCGGCGTGTTGGCGTCCTCGTGGTCGGCCAGCCACACCTTGGCGCCGCTGTTGAGCGCGTTGATGGTCATCTTCCGGTCGGTGGGGCCGGTCATCTCCACCCGCCGGTCCACCAGGCCGGGGGCGGGGTCGGCCACCCGCCAGGAGTCGTCGTCGCGGACGTGTGCCGTGTCGGCGCGGAAGTCGAGCGTGCCGCCGGCCGCCAGCTCCGCCATGCGGTCGGCCCGCGCGCGCAGCAGCTCGTGCCGTCGCTCGCCCAGCTCGCGGTTCAGCAACCCGATCAGCTCCAGCGCCGTCGGGGTGAGCACCTCGTCGAAGCGGTCGAGGACGGGCGCGGTGATCTCGATGCCGGCAGGGACGTCCACGGGGTCTCCTCCTCGGGCGCACGGGTCGGGGGAACCGCGGAGGTCCTCCCACGGGACACGCTGCTGCGGGGAGCGCGGCACGTCAACCGCTGCGGCCGCGTCTGCACACGGACCCGTCAGCGCCGGCAGGGCGGAGGCACAGGAACGGGCCGGACCGTCGCTCGCGGGGCCCGGGAAGGCCGGGCCCCACCGAGTGGAAGGGCGGACATGGGGAACACGAAGAAGTGGCGTCGCTGGGGCGGTGCGGCCGGTCTCGTGGCCGGCGGCGTCGTCGCGGGCGGGATCCTGGCCGGCACGCTGAGCGCGAGCGCGGACGAGGGCACCACGACGACCCAGGGCTCGACGAGCCAGTCGGCCGTCGACCCGTCGCAACCGCAGCGCAGCGACGAGCAGTTGCTGACCGGGGACACCAGGACGCAGGTGGAGGAGGCGGTGCTCGCCGAGTACCCCGGCGCGACGATCGAGCGCACCGAGACCGACTCCGGCGGCGTGTACGAGTCGCACATCGTCACCGCCGACGGCGAGCACCTGATCGTCCTCGTCGGCGAGGACTTCGCCGTGACCGGCACCGACTCCGGCGGTCCGGGTGGTCACGGGGGCGCCCCGGACGACACCGGCGGCGCCTGAGCGAACGGTCGACGCCCTGTCCGGGCGGGGCGTCGACCCGCCGCCGCTGCCGCGTAGGGTCCGCGGCAGCGCACGAGGAGAGGACGGGAAAGCTGAGCGAGGTGCTGTCGGACGCCGTCCGGGTGCGGTCGGCGACCCGCGCCACCTACGCGGCCTTCATCGGCTCGGGGTTCGCGTTCGCGAACTGGGCCGCCCGGATCCCCCAGGTGCGCGACCGCCTGGACCTCGGCCCGTCCGAGCTCGGGCTGGTGCTGCTGGCCATCGCCGCGGGCTCGGTGGTGGCGCTGCCGCTGGCCGGGCCGGTCGTGACCCGGTTCGGCTCGCGCCGGACCGTCGCCGCCATGGCCGTGCTGTTCGGCGCCTCCCTGGCGGTCGCGGCGCTGGGCCACCTGGCCGGGATCGCCCCGCTGGTCGTGGGCCTGTTCGTGCTGGGCTTCGCCAACGGCGCCTGGGACGTCGCGATGAACGTGCAGGGTGCGCTGGTCGAGCAGGGGCTGGGCCGCTCGATCATGTCCCGCTTCCACGCCGGCTGGAGCCTGGGCACCGTCGTCGGGGCGCTCGTCGGCGCGGCCGTGGTCGCTGCCGAGGTGCCGGTGGCGGTGCACCTGACGGTCGTCGCGGTGGTGGTCGGCGTCGTCGTCCCGGTGGCGGTGCAGCGCTTCCTGCCCGACGGACGGGCGGCGGAGGATCCCGGGGAGCCGGGTTCCGGCGGCGCACGATCGGCGCTGCACGCCTGGACCGAACCCCGCACCCTGGCCGTCGGGATCTTCGTCCTGGCCTTCGCCTTCGCCGAGGGGACGGCGAACGACTGGGTCAGCGTCGCGCTCATCGACGGCTACGACGCCTCCCCGGCCGTCGGCGCGCTGGGCTTCGCGGTGTTCCTCGCGGCGATGACCGCCGCGCGCTGGTTCGGCCCGCCGCTGCTCGACCGCTACGGGCGGGTGCCGGTCGTGCGCCTGTGCGCCGGGCTCAGCGCTGTGGGCCTGCTGCTGTTCGTGTTCGCGCCCGGCATCCCGCTGGCCCTGGCCGGCGCCGTGCTGTGGGGCCTGGGCACCTCGCTCGGCTTCCCGGTCGGCATGAGCGCCGCGGCCGACGACCCCGCGCGGGCCGCCGCCCGGGTCTCCGTCGTCGCCTCGCTGGGCTACTGCGCGTTCCTCGGCGGGCCGCCGCTGATCGGGTTCCTCGGCGAGCAGGTGACCGTGCTGCGCGCGCTCGCCGTCGTCGCCGCGCTGCTGGCGCTCGCGACGGTGCTCGCCACCGCCCTGCGCCCGCTGCGCGTCCCGAGCGACCGGCGGGACTGAGCCTCACGGCCAGTTCCCGGCGACGTCGTCCCCCGGGCGGGCACGTCGCCGGGCGAGCTCGCGGGTCAGCGTCCGCGCGGCGGCGGCCACGACGACGAGGTTGAACAGCAGCTGGGCGATCACGATCTGGCGGGCCAGCTGGCCGACCGGGTGCACGTCGCCGTACCCGACGGTGGTCAGCGTCGTGAGCGCGAAGTACAGCGCGTCGGTCTTCGTCGCCAGTCCGGCGAACTGGTCGGCGTCGAGCCGGGCGACGACGTAGTCGACCAGGGCGAAGCAGACGACGCCGGCGATCACCGCCAGCGCGAGGCGGTCGACGTGCACCGCCGCGCTCTCCGCGCGCACCTCGCGCGCGACCGTCCGCACCACGTACCAGAGCACCACGGCGAGGAGCAGGGCCGCGCCCCCCGCCCGCGCCCACGTCCGGCCGGTCGACCCCTCCCCGATGGGGACCAGGTAGTAGACGGCGATCAGCCCGATCGCCTGGAGCACCAGCAGCGCCGTCCGCCGACCCGGGATCTGCCGCTCCGCCATGCGCCGCTCCGTTCGGTCGCGGCCAGCCTGGCGCACCGGGTCCACACGTGACGAGGCCCCCGGCTCGTCGAGCCGGGGGCCTCGTCAGACGTGCGTCAGAACCAGTGGCGTCTGCCGCCGACGGCGCGGCCGGTGGTGCCCAGCAGCAGCAGGACCAGACCGACGACGATCACGATGATGCCGATCGTCCACAGGATGGAGATCTTCAGGAAGAAACCAAGCAGGAGCAGGATCAGTCCCAGGATGATCATGTTCGCCTCTCTCTCGAGCTCCGGTGGTGCGCACTGTCCTCTCGGGACTGCCCTGACCGGTGCCGTCCAGGCATGCAGTCACCCATCCGGGTCACGGCCGCACGCCCGCGAACGGTTCAGTCTCGCCGTGCCACACTCCGCGGCGTGGCCCAGGGCAGCGGCGGGGAGTCGGTGCTCACCCGAGCCGTGCGCATCCTCGAGGTCTTCACGCCGGAGGAGCCGGCGCTGCCGGTCACCGAGATCGCCCGCCGGGCCTCGCTGCACGTCGCGACGGCGTCCCGGCTGGTCGCCGAGCTGACCGGGCACGGTCTGCTGGCCCGTGAGCCCGACGGCCGGGTGCGGATCGGCGTCCGGCTGTGGGAGCTGGCCTTCCGCGCCTCCCCGGCGCTGAGCCTGCGCGAGGCGGCGATGCCGTACCTCGAGGACCTGCACGCGATCGTCGGGCACCACGTGCAGCTCGGTGTCCTCGACGGCGAGCAGGTGCTCTTCCTCGAGCGGCTCTCCGCGCCGAACGCCGTCATCAACTACACCCGGATCGCCGGCCGACTGCCCCTGCACGTCTCGTCGTCCGGCGTGGTGCTGCTCGCGCACGCCGACCGGGCGCTGCAGGAGCGCATCCTCGCCGCCCCGCTGCCGCGGTACACCGGCGCGACGATCACGTCGCCGGACCGGCTGCGCTCGCTGCTGGCCGACGTCCGCCGGCAGGGGTTCGTGCAGCTCAACGGGCACGTGCACGAGGAGGCCACCGGCATCGCCGTGCCGGTCCGGGACCCGCGGGGGGACGTCGTCGCCGCGCTGTCGGCGATCGTCCCCAACGACGGGCAGGGCCACACCCGCATCCCGGTGCTGCTGGCCGGCGCGCGCGGCATCCAGCGGGCGCTGAGCTCGCCGCCGCCACCGTGGTCTCTCATTGGATGAGAGAGCCGTTCCCGCGGGAGTGACGCGCGTCGCATCGTCTTCAGCCATGACCGCCGCGACCACCGCACCGGCGCAGGGACCGACCGCCACGACCGTGACGCTCGCCGTCACCGGCAAGCAGGTCGTTGCCGACGGCGTCCTGACGTTGACCCTGGCCCACCCGGACGGCACGCGGCTGCCCGACTGGACGCCGGGCTCGCACATCGACGTCGTCCTGCCCAACGGGCTGACCCGGCAGTACTCCCTGTGCGGCGACCGGTGGGACGCCTACTCGTACCGGGTGGGTGTGCTGCTGGAGCCCGAGAGCCGGGGCGGCTCCACGTACGTGCACGAGGTGCTGCAGCCCGGCGACCTGGTCGGCGTCGGCGGGCCGCGCAACAACTTCCACCTGGTGCCGTCGGAGCGCTACCTGTTCGTGGCCGGCGGCATCGGCATCACGCCGCTGCTGCCGATGGTGCGGCAGGCCGACCTGCTCGGCGCCGACTGGCAGCTGCTCTACGGCGGCCGCCGGCGCGGCTCGATGGCCTTCCTCGACCAGCTGGCGGAGTACGGCGACCGGGTGCTGGTCCGCCCGCAGGACGAGTACGGGCTGCTGGACCTGGCCGGCTTCCTCGGCGAGCCGCGGGACGGCGTGCGGCTCTACTGCTGCGGACCCGCCCCGCTGCTGGCCGCGATGGAGGCCGCCTGCGCCGGCTGGCCGCCGCACACGCTGCGCACCGAGCGGTTCGTGGCCGAGGAGGCCGCGGCCCCCGCGCGGACCGCCCCGTTCGAGGTGGAGCTGGCCCGCACCGGCACCTCGGTGACCGTGACCCCCGACGAGACCGTGCTCGAGGCGGTCGCCCGCGCCGGTGTGGAGGTGCTCTCCTCCTGCCGCCAGGGGATCTGCGGCACCTGCGAGACCGACGTCCTCGCCGGGCTGCCCGACCACCGCGACACCCTGCTCGACGACGACGAGCGCGCGGCCAACGACTGCATGTACATCTGCGTCTCCCGCGCCCGCTCCGACCGCCTCGTCCTCGACCTCTGACGTCGGGCTTTCCGTACCGGAAGCCCGGAAGGGAACTGCCGTGACCGTCATCCAGGAACGGCCGGTCGACATGCCGGTCAGCGACGTCGACCCGTTCGGCCACGAGGTGCTCGAGGACCCGCTGCCGATGCACGCCGCGCTCCGCGACGCGGGGCCGGTCGTCTACCTGACCGAGTACGACGTGTACGCCTGCGCCCGCTACGAGCAGGTGCGCGCCGCGCTCGTGGACTGGCAGGAGCTGTCCTCCGCGGCCGGGGTCGGGCTGTCGAACTTCCGCTACGAGAAGCCGTGGCGCCCGCCCAGCCTGCTGCTCGAGGCCGACCCGCCCCGGCACGACGCCCCGCGCCGGGTGCTCAAGAAGGTGCTCGGGCCGCGGGCGCTGCGCGCGCTGCGGGAGGCCTGGTTCGCCGACGCCGAGGCGCTGGTCGACGACGTGCTCGTCGCCGGGGAGTTCGACGCCGTCCCGGCGCTGGCCGAGGCGTTCCCGCTCCGGGTGTTCCCCGACGCGGTCGGCCTGCCGCAGGAGGGCCGGGAGAACCTGCTGCCCTACGGCGACCACGCGTTCAACGCCTTCGGCCCGTCCAACGACCTGGTCGCGAAGGGCGCACCCCGGGTGGCCGAGCTGTCGGCGTGGGTCAACGCCCAGTGCGCCCGCGACGTGCTCACCGACGACGGCTTCGGCGCGGCGATCTGGGCGGCGTCCGACCGCGGCGACATCACCCCCGAGCAGGCGCCGCTGGTGGTGCGCTCGCTGCTCACGGCCGGGGTCGACACGACGGTGCACGGCCTGTCCGCCGTCCTCTACGCCTTCGCGACCAACCCCGGCCAGTGGCGACGGCTGCGGGAGGACCCCGGCCTGGCGCGGGTGGCGTTCGACGAGGCGGTGCGCTGGGAGTCGCCGGTGCAGACGTTCTTCCGGACGGCGACGCGCGACGTGCGCCTCGGCGACGTCGTCGTGCCGGACGGGCGCAAGATCCTGATGTTCCTCGCCGCGGCCAACCGCGATCCGCGGCGGTGGGCCGACCCGGACCGCTTCGACCTCTCCCGCGACCCGTCCGGGCACGTCGGGTTCGGCATGGGCATCCACCAGTGCGTCGGCCAGCACGTGGCCCGGTTGGAGGCCGAGGCGCTGCTCACCGCGCTGGCCCGGCGGGTGGAGACCATCGAGCTCGCCGGCCCGACGGTGCGGCACCACAACAACACGCTGCGCGCCTGGGAGAGCATCCCGGTGCGGGTCCGCCGGGCCTGACTCACCCCGCGGGGACCCGCGGGCGGTCGGCGGCCCGGCGGGACCGCGGATCCCGCCCGCGGGCGATGGCGGCGAGCGCGCCCATCGCCCGGAACGCGCCGACCGGCTCGATCGCCGAGGGCGACGCGCCGGGGTGCCGGACGGCGATCCGCACCCGCAGCACCCCCGGCCGGCAGCGGAAGACGACGGGCGGCTCGAGCAGCGCGGCCTCGCCGTCGATCCCGGCCGGCACCGGCCCGTCGGACTCGACCCGGAACTCGGCCGCGGAGAACTGCCGCCACGGCAGCTGGCCGCCCGGGCCCGGGGAGACCGAGCTGCGGGGGTCGACCACGGTGATGCCGAGCAGCCCCTCGTCGACGGCCGGCCGGGTCCCGGCGCCGGCCGCGCCGCCGAGGCGGTACTGCCCGTTGCTCACCAGCACGACGGCGGGCCCCCGCTTGACCCGGCCGCCCGGCGTGGTCCAGCGCAGCTCGGGGCCGCCCTGCCCGACGCCGACCACCGTGGGCACCGTGGCGAGCAGCGTGCGGATCTTCGCCGCGCGGTATCCGGCGTTCTGCACCGCCTCGGCGTAGACGCCCAGCGACACGTTGTTCACGAACACCCGGCCGTTGACCTCGGCCAGGTCCACCACCCGTTCGCCGCCGTCGACGAAGGCGTCGAGGGCGCCGACGACGTCCTCCCGGTCGACGCCGAGATCCAGCGCGAAGTGATTGCGCGTGCCCGACGGGATGCAGGCGTAGGGCAGGCCGGTCTCGGCGGCGACCGCCGCGACCACCGCCTGGGAGCCGTCGCCGCCGGCCATCGCGAGGCCGTCGGCGCCGTCGGCGACGGCGTCGCGGACCAGCCGTTCCAGGTCCTCGCCGGGCCGCAGCTCGACCGGCTGGATGCCTCGCGCCCGCGCCTCGTCGGCCAGCCGGAACCGGGCCGCCTTGCCGTCGCCGGAGCGCGGGTTGACGAACAGGACCGGCCGCCGGGGGCGCTCGGCCGGCGGCAGGTCGACGTGCGGGTCGAACGCGATCCGGGCGCCGACGTGCCAGACGAGCGCACCGAGCGTGAGGAACAGCAGGAACCGCACGAACCCGTCGTCGATCAGGACGTACAGCGCGGCCGCCAGCGAGGCGGCGGCGAGGGACAGCGAGGCCAGCCGGGCCCAGCCGCGGCGCAGCACCCCCTCCCAGGCTCCCGCGAGGGCGAGCAGCCCGAACCCCAGGAACACCAGCCCGCGCGGGAAGTCGTCGAACGCGGCGGTGACCAGCACGGTGAGGGTCCAGACCGCCGCCGCCAGCGCGAGCAGGGCGGCGAGGCGGCGGCCGGTGGTCCGTCGGTGCATGCGGGCACCTCCTTCCCCGGCGGGGGAGATGCCCGACCCTCCAGCGACGGACCGCCGCGGTCAAGGGCCCGAGGTCAGCGCTCCTACCGGTGGGCGACCATCACAGGCTCTCCTCCGTGCGCAGCTCGGGCCGGCGGCCCATGGCCACCAGGACGCCGACCAGCACCACGCCGATGCCGAGCCAGACGAAGCCGAGCGTCTGCGCGGCCACGTCGGCATTGATGACGACGAACAGCAGGATGCCGAACCCGATCACCGGGACGGCGAGGTGCTTCCACCAGTCCCGGCTCTTGTGCCTGACCACGTAGTGGACGACGACGGCGACGTGCAGGAGGAGGAAGGCGGTCATCGCGCCGAAGTTGACGAGGCTGACCAGCAGGGAGATCCCGTCGTCCCTCGAGTTCATGTACAGGCCGAGGGCCAGCGAGATGGCGGCGACGACGAGCGTGGCGTTCACCGGCACCCGCCGCGTCGGGTGCACCTTGGCCAGCAGGTGCGGCAGCTGCCGGTCCCGGGCCATGGCGAACAGCAGCCGCGAGGTCGCGGCCTGGGCGACCAGGGAGTTGGCGAAGCCCCATGCGATCGCCGTCGCCACCGCGGTCAGCGTGGCCAGCCACGCGCCGCCGGCCACGTCGGCGGCGTCGTAGAAGGCGGTGCCCTCGGCGTCACCGTTGGCGATCAGGCCCGCCGGATCGGGCACGAGCAGCGCCGCGACCCAGGTCTGCACGATGAACAGCGCGGCCGCCAGGATGAGCGCGGCGATCATGGACCGGCCGATCATGCGGGCCGACTCCCGGTTCTCCTCGGCCAGCGTCGAGATCCCGTCGAAGCCGAGGAAGCTCAGCACCGCGATGGAGACCGCGCCGAAGACCAGGCTGAGCGTGAACGTGTCGCCGTCGTAGACCGGCGAGAAGTCGAAGCCGCGGCCCTCCCCGCTCGCCAGCGCGACGATGCCGATGACGATGAAGATCGCCAGCACGATCAGCTCCGCCACCAGCATGATCTTGTTGACCCGGGCGGTCATCTCGATGCCCAGGTAGTTGACCACCGTGTTGAGGACGATGAAGCCGACCAGCCAGACCCAGACCGGGATCGAGGGCACGATCGAGTTCATCGCCACCGACGCGATCAGGTAGAGCAGCGCCGGCACCAGCACGTAGTCGAGCAGGATCATCCAACCGGCGACGAAGCCGACCGGCTGGGCGATCCCGCGGCCGGCGTAGGTGTAGACCGAGCCGGCCATCGGGAAGGCGCGCGCCATCTGCGAGTACGACACGGCCGTGAACATCATTGCCACGCCGCCGATCGCGTAGGCCAGCGCGATCATGCCGCCCGAGGCCTGGAAGACGCTGCCGAAGATGCCGAACGGCGCGATCGGCACCATGAAGATCAGGCCGTAGACGAGCAGGTCGGTGAAGGTCAGCGACCGCTTGAGCTCCTGCTTGTAGCCGAAGGCCTCGACGCCGGCGCCTTCCTCGCCGGCGTCCGCGAGCGCACGGGTGGTGGGTGGTTCGGGCACGGCGATCCCTCCTCGGACATCCCCGGCGGTAGGCCGGGCGGGGAGAGAGTAGGCCGGACTGCTTCCACGTGGAAGGAGTTGATCAGGCGCTGCGCGGCAGCGTGACCTCGCGGAAGCGCAGGCCGTCGGCGTGCGCCAGCCGGGGGACGGCGGCGACGGCCCGCACCCGCCGGCGGCCGGCGGCCAGCGCCACCGCCTCGCGGACCCCCTCGTACAGCCCCCGGGCGTACGCGCAGACGACCGGCGCGCTCGGGCCGGACCGGCCGGCCAGCCGCTCCTGCAGCGCCAGCTGCCCCTCGTCGGCGGTGGCGTCGGCCTCACTGGCCAGGGGCATGGCGAACGACGGCATGCAGGCGAACAGCTCGCCGGTGCGGTCGCCCCCGAGCGCGTACAGGCCGTTCTCCTCGAGCGCGCCGGAGAGCCGCACCACGCGGCGGTCCAGGCCGGCCCGGGCGAACTCGCGGTTGAACGCGACCAGGTCCCGCCCGACCAGGCTGAGCAGGACGGCGTCCGCCCGGGTGCGCGTCACCAGGTCCAGCAGCGGGCCGGGGTCGGTGGGGCCGAACGGGACCATCGCCGCGCCGACCACCTCGGCGCCGAGCCCTCGCAGCACGGCCGCCGCGGCGCGGTGCACCGCCCGTGGCCAGACGTAGTCGGTGCCGAGCAGCACCCACCGCCGGGCCCGCCGGTGGGCGACCACCCAGGCGAGGGCCGCCGCGTGCTGCTCCCGCGGCGCCTGCCCGAGCCGGACGACGCCGGGGGAGTGGCGGCCGCCCTCGTGCGGGGGCGTGAAGACGTAGCGGACCCGCCCGGCCAGCGCCGTCTCGACCGCGCGGTGCACGTCGCTGGTGTGGAACCCGACCAGGACGTCGAAGGCGCCGGCCGCGTGCAGCGCGGCGGTCTCGGCGGCGACCACCGCCGGCGCGCGCCCGAAGTCGAGGGCGACGAGCTCGACGGTCCGCCCGCCGACGCCGCCGGCCTCGTTGGCCTCGTCGACGGCCAGCCCGGCCAGGTCGAGCGCGGAGGGCGCGGTCAGCGCCAGCGGCCCGGACAGCGGGACGGCCAGCCCGATCCGCACGGCGTCCGCCCGCGGGCCGGCGAGCAGCACGTCCCACGGATCCAGCGGACCCCTCGGGCTGGGCACCCGCTGAGTATGGTGCCGCCATGGTGGCGGGCGGCACAGCGGCGACGCCGTCGCCGGGTCGGGTGTCCGACCACCTCGTCGAGCTGCTCACCGTGACGCAGCGCCGGGTGGCCGGCGGGGTCGCCGCGGTGCTCGCCGAGGACGGCGCCACCCTCGACGGCTACCGCCTGCTGCGCGCCCTGGCCGCTGCCGGAGGGCGCTCGATGGGCGAGCTCGTGGCCGCGCTGCGCCTGCCCGCGCCCACGCTGACCCGGCTGGTGGACGCCGCCGTCGACGCCGCCCTGGCCTACCGGCTGCCCGACCCCGGCGACGGGCGCAAGGTCGTCGTCCACCTCTCCGACGCCGGCCGCACCCGGCTGTCCCGGCTCGAGGCCCTGGTGCGGGCGCACGAGTCCGCGCTGGCCGAGTCCCTCGGCGGCGACCGGGTGGACGCGCTGCGGCGGGCGCTGGTCGACCTGAGCGGAGGAGATCCGGCCGGGTAACGCGCACGGATCTCCTCCGGATCAGCCGACGCCCGCCGCGTCGTCGTCCGGGAACAGCACGCCGAGGCCGAAGCGGGTGGGGCGTGCGAACGGGCGCCAGCGGTCGGCCGATTGGGCCAGCCGGTCGGCGACCACCCACAGCACCGCGGGGTCGAACCCCATGCCGAGGTGGCTGGCGCGGACGGCGACGTTCTCGCTGGTGGGGCCGGGTTGCTGGAGGCACGCCCGCCAGTCGACGACGCCGTCCCAGCGGGAGTAGACCGACGTGCTCGGCACGGGGAGCGGCCGGCGCAGCCCGCCGCGCGCCGAGGAGAGGCGCTCGGTCGAGTGCAGGTGCCGGTACCGGTCGTAGGCACGCGCGCCGCGGGTGCCATCGGCCGGGCCGCCGACCAGCGCGAACGGCGAGCCCAGGGTGACCACCTGGCGCACCTGCTCGGGCGCGCGCTCGGCCAGCCGCCGGGCGTAGATCCCGCCCAGGCTCTGCCCGACGACGCTCACCGGGGAGCCGTGCCGGCGGTGCAGTCGCTCCAGCAGCTTCGGCAGCGCGGTGACGACCTCCTGCGTCGGCCCCCGGTTGCGGCCGAGCTCCCAGCCGACCACGGGGTAGCCGAGCCCGCGCAGCCACCGGCGCAGGGTTCCGGTCGACAGGTCCGTCGCGCCCAGCCCGGGCAGGACCAGCACGGGGTGCCGGTCGCCGCGCGGGGCCAGGGCGAGCAGCGGCCAGGTCGCGGCGAACGCGCCGGCGCTGGCCATCGCGCGCACCGGCTCGGTCGCGGCGAGCACGCCGCGCCGGTCGTAGGGGACTCGCGAGGCGGGCATCGGCACTCCGTTCGGTGTCGGACGACGGTCGGCTGCTACCCCGGGTGGACGACTCGGCACCCTCGGCGTGACGCGGGGCGGAGCCGCGCGTCGTCGCCGGGTCGCAGGTCGGCGAGGAGTCCGCCGCCGTCATGCCGGCGGGGCGGCGGCATCTTCACCTGTGCGGCCAGTGCGGGCACCCCACCCCGGCCGGGTGCCGTGACCCCGCGCCCGGCCGGGGCCCGCACCGGTCAGCTCCCTCGAGGGTAGTTCCGCTGGGTCATGTCGAAGGGCGCGAGCACCTCGAGGAAGAACTCCGAGGCCGCGGACGCCACCTCGGAGAGGTCGTCGCCGCCGCCCTCGCGCAGCACCTGGAACACCACTTCGTGGTGCACCCGGGCGACGTCGAGCACGCTGAGCCCGTCGGCCATGGCGGCCCGCCCCAGCTCGTAGCCGCGCAGCAGAGCGGCCTCCTCCCGGCGCGGGAGGAAGCCGAGGAACGCCGCCCGGTAGTCCCGCAACAGGCTCTCGACGGGGGTCATGGGCGGGCACGCCCGATCCGTTCGTCGAGATAGGCCAGCCCCTCCTCCAGATCGAGGGCGGTCGCGACGGTCCCGGTGCCCATGCCGAGCGAGACCATGGCGAAGGCGACGTCGGGCTGGATGCCGACGATGACGGTCGTGGCACCGCGCAGGCGGGCCATCTCCGCGACCGTGCGCAACGTGCGCGTGCCGAAGGAGTCCAGCACGTCCAGGGCCGCGACGTCGATGATCACGCCGCGGGAACGGCATCGACCGATCTGGTCGATCAGGTCCTGCTGGAACCGCACCATCTCGGTGTCGTCCAGTGCGGTGTGGATCGACGCGATCAGGTACGGCCCCTGGCGCAGGATCGAGACGAGTTTGGGCCCGGCGGTCACGGACCCCCCATGCCGTCGGCCTTGCTCACCGTGTACCCGAGCAACCGTTCGGCCTCCTCCAGGCCGCCCTGCAGGTCCCCGATCGTGTCCATCTTGCTCAGGTCGACGCCGATCGTGACCAGGGTCTGCGCGATCTCCGGCGACAGACCGGTGATGATCACGCTGGCCCCCATGAGCCGCGAGGCGTCCACCGTCCGTACCAGGTTGTTCGCCACGGCCTCGTCGACGTCCGGGACACCCGTGATGTCCACGACGACGACCTTGGCCCGGTGCGTGCGGATCCCGGTGAGCAGCTGCTCGGTCAGCTGCCGCGCGCGCTCGCTGTCGAGGATGCCGATGATCGGCAGGATCAGCAGCCGTTCGCGCACCGGCAGGACCGGGGTGGACAGCTCGCGGATCGAGTCCTGCTGCTGGCGGATGATCCGCTCGCGCTCCTCGACGAAGCTGACCGCGACGGTGTTGGCGATGCGGTTGGCAGCCGGCTCGTAGGCGTCGAGCACCCGGTTGAGCAGGGCGAAGTCACGTTGGTACTTCTCGAACAGCGACCGGGCGAGGACGTCGCGCAGCAGCAGCACGATCCCGACGACCTCGTGGGTCTCCACACCGCGGGGGATGATCCGCTCCGAGAGGTCGCGGGCGTAGCGCTGGAGCGCCTCGACACTGCCGGTCTCGAGCACCTCGACGTAGTTGTCGTAGACCGAGGTGGTCTCGGCGGCCATCTCCTGGGGCGTCATCGCGTGCAGCAGGTGCGCGCCCTGGACGCGGTTGGCCCACTCCTGTCGCAGCCGGGTCCGGTGCTCGCGCAGATGGGCCACCAGCTGGGGGAGCAGCTGGGCGCCGTCCGGTTCGTCGAGGGGCGTGCCGGGGCCAGGCACGTTGACGACCCTGCTGCGGTCCTGGTCCATGAGTCATTCCTCTCCGCGCCACTTCGTCATCGTCACGGTCGTCCCGCGACCCACTTCCGAGACGACGGCGAACTCGTCCATGAGCCGCCGCGCGCCCGGCAGACCGAGCCCGAGCCCTGCGTAGGTGCTGTAGCCGTCGGTCAGCGCCTGCTCGATGTCGGCGATGCCGGGGCCGCTGTCCCGCGCGACCACGCGGATCCCCGGTCGGGGCTGCTCGAGCAGCTCGACGACGATCTCGCCGTTGCGGGCGAACCGCACGATGTTGCGCGCGATCTCGGACACCGCGGTCGCGATCATCGTCAGCTCGCTGGCGGAGAACGACAGCCGCGCGGCGACCGCCCGTGCCGCCTGCCGGGCGGCGACGATGTCGGCGTCGGCCCGGATCGGGATACGGACCTCGTCGTCGCGGGGCTGACCGCGTTCCAGGAGCGGCCGGCTCAGCCGCGCGCAGACCTCGCACTCGAGCAGGTGGCGGGCGGCGTCCACCTCCCGCTGCCGCCGGCGGTCCCCGCCGGACAGCGCCAGCAGCACGGGCCGGCACCGGTCGGTCGGGGGCTCGGTCCGCTCGAGCGCCAGCAGGTACTCGACCCGCAGCCGGGCCCGCGTGCGGTTGAGCTGGGCGGCCACGGCACCGGCCGTGCTGCCCAGCTCGGCAGCCAGGGTGCGGGTGTCCTGCCCCGACACCTCGTGCGCGAGCAGCGTCTGGCGTTCGCGTTCGGAGAGCCGGGTCAGCGCGGCGGCGACGGCGGACTTCTCCTCCTGCGCGAGGAGGCCCTCGTCCGGCACCTCGGGCGGGCGCAGGTCGACGACGCGGTGCTGGTTGCGGCGGTGGCGGTCCTGCTCGCGCCACAGGGACGCGACGACGTTGCGCGCGGTCACGATCGCGTACGGCTCGAGCATGCCGGGCTCGACCCGGCCGGTCGCCGCGAGGACCCGGACGAGGGTCTCCTGGACCAGGTCGTCGACGGTGGCCTCGTCGGGCACGCGCGCGGCGACGATGCGCCGCACCATGGGGATCAGCGCGGCGACGTCGAGGGGTGGCCCGGCCCCGTCCTGGGCATCGGTGGACTCCGCCGTCCCCACCTCCCGGACGCTACGCCCGGCCCGCCCGGGCGGCCCCTCGGAACGATCAGTCGGTCGGCGGCAGGACGCGGGGCAGGAACACCTCGTCGATCGGCCGGGGGCCGACGTACTGCCGGCAGGTGCACGGCACCCAGGTGTGCCCGGCCCAGCGGCCGCGCTTGTCGTAGGCGTCGCGGCGCAGCTCGGCGTAGCAGGTGGAGGTCTCGGTGTCGTGCTGGCTGAGCGGATGACCGCAGCCGCACACCGGGGTCACCGGCTTGGGCGGGGCGGGGGCCCGCCGCTGCAGCCGCCCGGCGACGAAGCCCACGGCCAGCAAGGCCCCACCCACCAGCAGGCTGATCGGTTCCACCGGTGCTCCTCCCGTTCCGTCTCCTCCTGACGGTAGCGCCGGACGGGCGGGAGGGGAGGGGTCAGCCGGTCGTCTTCCCGCGGCCGCTCACGGCGTCGCGCAGGTGGTCGAGCAGGCTGGCGACCGGGCCGAGCACCGTCCGCACCGTGGCGTCGTTCGGCGTCATGGGGTGCGCGCGGGTCGGGGCGAGCTTCTTGACCCCCTCGACCTTCTCGGCCATCTCGACCAGCTCCGCCCGGCTGAACGTGCGGCGCAGGTCGGCGAACATCCGGCCCTCCTCGTCCTCGACGTGGTGGCGGATCTCGCGGATGAGCGTCTGCACCTCGGTGTCGAACTGCGCGTCGTCCGGGTCCATGCGCTCGAGCCGCTTCATGGTCTCCTCGGCCTCGGCGTGCTCGTGCTTGGCGTGCTCCGCCTCGTCCTTGTCGACCTGCTTCTCGACCTTCGGGTAGACCTGCGACTCCTCGGCGACCGAGTGCTTGACCAGGCCGATCGTGACCTCGTCGACCAGCTCGCGCTTGCGCCGCAGGTCGTCGGGCCCGGTCCGGCCCAGCAGCCCTTCCAGCTCCCGGAAGAGGCGGTCGAACTCGCGGTGGTCGGCGGTGAGCAGGTCGACGACGTCGCGCTGGGTGTCGGTCATGACGACTCCTCGCTGGCTGCCCTGCAGGGGCGGTGGGGGGCGGCTTCCCCGCCGCCCCCTTTCCCCGTCGCGACCGGCCCGAACCCCGCGGCCGGAGGTCGTCCGGTGTCGCCCGATCGGGGCGGTTGATCGCTTGTGAGACGGGGCACAAGGAGGCCGTGGAGAGCTACGCCGTCGGGTTCGCCCGGCCCGACCGCTGGTCCCGGGGGAGACCGGCGGAGCAGAACTGCCCGTGGCATGCCGTCGAGGCGCACCGCCCGCCGGCCGAGCTGGACGGGGAGGTGGAGCTCGCGGTGTGCGGGGCCATCGTCCAGGTGTGGGGTTCCCAGAGGTGGGACCGCGTCGGCACCGGCCGGACCGCCTGCCCGGAGTGCGTCCGCCTCACCGCGGTGGTCCCCGCGCTGAGCGTCACCGGCTGACCGGTCCGCCTCCGGGGGGTCAGCGGCGGTCGGGACGGCGGCCGCTGATCGCCGACAGACCGGTGATCTCCCGGCCGACGATCAGCGCCTGCACCGAGTCGGTGCCCTCGAAGGTGAAGATCGCCTCCATGTCGGCGTGGTGCCGGGCGACGTGGTGGTCGAGCAGGATCCCGTCGCCGCCGAGGATGTCGCGCGCGTCGGCCACGATCGCCCGCGCCTTGGCCGCGTGGTTCATCTTCGCCATCGACGCCATCGCCGCGGTCATCCGGCCCTCGTCGGCGAGCTTCGACAGCCGCCAGCACATCAGCTGCATGGCGGTGATCTCGGCGAGCATCCGCGCCAGCTTGTCCTGAACCAGCTGGTAGCCGGCGATCGGGGAGCCGAACTGCTCGCGGCGCAGCGCGTGCGCCAGCGCCAGCTCGTAGGACGCCGTCGCCAGCCCGAGCGCACGCCAGGCGACGGTGTAGCGGGTGCGGTCGAGCACCTTCGAGACGTCCTTGAACGAGGTGCAGTGGGCCAGCTTGTTCTCCACCGGCACCCGGACGCCCTCGAGGGTGATCTCGGCCTGCCACACCGCGCGCAGCGCCGTCTTGCCGGTCATGACCCGCGCCGTGTAGCCCGGCGTGCCCTTCTCGACGACGTAGCCGCCGACCGCGCCGTCCTCACCCCGGGCCCAGATGAGCACGTGGTCGGCGATCGAGCCGTTGCCGATCCACTTCTTCTGCCCGTCGAGCACGTAGCTGTCGCCGTCCCGGCGGGCGGAGGTCTCCAGCGCGACGGCGTCCGAGCCGTGCCGGGGCTCGGTGAGGCCGAACGCGCCGATCTTCTCCAGCCGGGCCATCTCCGGCAGCCAGCGCTCGCGCTGCTCCTCGTCGCCGAGCAGCGCGATCGACTGCATGGCCAGGAAGCTGTGCACGCCGTAGAAGGTGCCGATGCTGCCGTCGGCGCGCGCCCACTCGGCGGCGACCAGCCCGGCGGCGACCGCGCTCATGCCGGGGGAGCCGTAGCCCTGCACGGTGCCGCCGGAGATGCCCAGCTCGGCGATCTTGGGCACCAGTTCGAACGGGAAGTCGGCGCGCTCCCAGTACTCGTTGATCCGCGGCGTCACCTCCTGCTCGCAGAAGGCGCGGACCCGGTCGCGGATCTCGATCTCCTCCGGCTCGAGCAGGTCCTCGATCGCGTAGAAGTCGGTGGTCGGCGAGGTCACGGCGCGACGCTAGTGCGCTCCGGTCGGTGCCGCTCGCCGGTGATCACCCGCGGGCCCGTTGACCGGTGCGGACACCGGGTCGACACTGACCGGCGCGCGGAAGGAGCTCGCCATGGCGTGGAACCTCAAGGGCAGCTACGCGGAGACCTGCTCGTGCGAGCTGATGTGCCCGTGCAATCTCACCCTGACCCACGGCGCCACCTACGACTACTGCCGGGCGACCCTGGCCTTCAACATCCGCGAGGGCGAGATCGACGGCACCGACGTCCGGGGCCGCAAGGTCGTGACGATCATCGACACGCCGAAGGTCATGACCGACGGCAACTGGCGGGTCGGGATGTTCATCGACGAGGAGGCCAGCCAAGAGCAGTTCGACAAGCTGGTCCAGGTCTTCGGCGGCCAGCTCGGCGGCCCCATGGGCGCGCTCGGCCCGCTCGTGGGGGAGGTCGTCGGTGTGGAACGGGCCGCGATCGAGCTGCGCGACGACGGACTGCTGCACAGCGTCCGCGTCGGCTACGTCATCGACTTCGAGGTCGAGGACATCGTGCCCTTCGGCAAGGAGGACGGGACGCCGGTCCGGTTCGACGGCGCGTTCCACCCGGTCGCCTCGAACCTGACGATGGCCGAGGCGCGGCGCTCGCGGATCGACGCCTTCGGCATCCGGTACGAGGGCAAGACCGGCGTCTCCCACGCCGATTTCTCCTGGTCCGCCTGACCCGATGACCGCTCCGGCGCAGGTGCGGCCCACCAGCGGCCTCGCTCCGGCGTTCGCCGCCGTCCGCACCCGCCTGGGGCTGGTCGCCCTCCTGTTCGTCCTCGCCGCGGTCGGCTGGTGGTGGACGGCGCGGCAGATGCGCGGCATGGACCAGGGGCCGTGGAGCGATCTCGGCACGCTGGGCTGGTTCCTCGGCGTCTGGGTCGTGATGATGGCCGCGATGATGTTCCCGTCGGTCGCGCCGACGGTCGCCCTGTACTCGCGCATGACCCGGCACCGGTCCCGGCTGTCGCCCCCGATGTTCGTCGCCGGCTACCTGCTCACGTGGACCGGCGCGGGACTCGTCGCCTTCGCGGTGCTCGCGCTCGTCGACCAGGTGGCGGGCGACGTCCTCGCCTGGGACCGGGCCGGCCGGTGGATCGCGGGCGGGACCCTCGTCGTCGCGGCGGTCTACGAATTGACCCCGCTCAAGGACGTCTGCCTCGGGAAGTGCCGCAGCCCCCTCGGCTTCCTGCTGGGCTCGTGGCGGGACGGCCCCCTGGGCGGGCTGCGGATGGGTGCGAAGAACGGCGCCTGGTGCGTGGGCTGCTGCTGGGCGCTCATGGCGTCGCTGTTCGCGCTCGGGATCATGAGCGTCGTCTGGATGGCCCTCGTCGCCGGGGTGATCGCCGTGGAGAAGACCCTGCCGTGGCGGCGGGTCGCGTCCTACGGGACGACGGTCCTGCTGCTCACCCTCGGGCTCCTGATCCTCGCAGCTCCGGGAGCGATCCCGGCGCTCACGGTCCCGGCCGGCGACCGGATGACCGAGATGGCGCCGTAGTCATGCCGAGGTGAGCAGTCCCCGGACGTAGGCGGCCTGGCCGGCGTGCTGCAGGTCGTCGGAGAGCACGCTGACCAGCCGGACGCCGAGGGTGACCGGCGGATCCCAGCGGCGGTCCACCACCCGGTCGAGGTCCTCGTCGGTCAGCCCGGCCAGGAACTCCGCCGTCCGGGCGTGCACCGCCGCGGCGTACTCGAGCAGCAGGTCCGGGGACTCGACACGGACGGCGGCGACGTCGTCCGCGCTGAACCCGTAGCCGGTGGCCGCCGGGTCGAAGGGCAGGCCGAAACGCTCGGCGAACCCTTCGGCGGTCCACACCTGCTCTCGGTCGGCCACCTCGGCGACGTGGTCGTCCTGCACGCGGACCAGGTGCCACGCCAGCCACGCGATGGTGTTCGCCTCGGGCCCGACGCGCGCGGTGAGCTGCTCGGCGGTCAGCCCGTCGAGCGTCCGCCGCAGCGTCTGCTGGATCCGTTCGTAGCCGTCGAGCAGCAGGTCCCGGCTCCGCATGCGGTTGCTCAGCCCAGGCCGAACGTGCGCACGATCAGCCAGATCAGCCCCACGATCACCGCGATCGAGACCACCAGGACCGTCACCACCGGGACGACGACCCAGCGGCGCTTGAACCGCCGCCGCCGAGGGGGCGCGGCGGGCGGGCGGCCGGCGACCGGACCCGGGACGGCGTGGCCGCGCTGCTCGCGCCGGCGCGCCGCCAGGGAGTCCCGGGCATCGCGGGCGACCGAGCCCAGCACTGCCTTCGACGCGGCGGCCAGGATCTTCAGGTCCGCCTGGTCGAAGCGGTGCACCGAGCCCTCGCTCGGGGTCGGCGGCGGGGGAGGCGGCGGTGACTCGGGCGGGGCCGCGGGCGGCGCGTCGTCCGCCAGCACCGCCTCCAGACCCCGTCGCGCCTGCTCGGCCGTGCTGCGCTGCGCGGGGTCCTTGGTGAGCAGGCCCCGCAGCACCGGCTCCAGCGGGCCGGCCCGCACCATCGGCGCCGGGTGCTCCGACACCACGGACATCGCCGTGGCCATCGGCTCGCCGCGGCCGAACGGCGGGCGCCCCTCCACCGCCGCGTACAGCGTGGCGCCGAGCGACCACAGGTCGACCGCCGGCCGCGGCTCGTCGCCGTGGATCCGCTCCGGCGCCATGTAGGACGGCGAGCCGATCAGGGCGCCCTGGGTGGTCAGGCTGGAGTCGCCGGTCGCCGTGGCGATGCCGAAGTCGGTCAGGCAGGCGTGCCCGTTGCGCTCGACGAGCACGTTGGCCGGCTTGACGTCGCGGTGCACGATCCCGGCGGCGTGCGCCGCCTCCAGCGCGGAGAGCACGTCGAGCCCGATCTGGGCCACCGCCTTGGGCGAGAGCGGGCCGCCGTGCTCGAGCATCCGCTGGAGGCTGTCGGCGTCGACGTGCTCCATGACCAGCCACGGCTTGCCGCCCTCCTCGACGACGTCGTAGACCGTGGTCACGCACGGGTGGTCGAGCCGGGCGGCCGCGCGCGCCTCGCGGAGGGTCCGCTCACGCAGCACGTGCCGCTCCTCGTCGGTCGCCCCGATCGAGAAGGTCAGCTCCTTGATCGCGACCTGGCGGTGCAGCGTCTGGTCGGTGGCCCGCCAGACGATCCCCATCCCGCCGCGACCCAGGACGTCGGTCAGCGCGTACCGGCCGGCGAGGACCCGGTCGGCGGGCGCTGCCTCGGCGCTCATGGGCGGACGGTACGCCGGAATCGGACGGCGGGGACTGTTACCTCTGCTGGTCCTCGGTGCCGGCCGCGGAGTCGCTCTGCGCCTCCATCTCCGCGGCCTGCTCGGGCGTCTCCTGCTCGAGGGCGATGTCGCGGGGTTCGGGCAGGCTGCGCTCGACCGGCTCGTTCGGCTCGGGTGTGGTCATGCTCCGAAGCCTGCCGCAGATGGGGCTCATCCGCCCGGTCGGACCAGCCCGGACTCGTAGGCCAGCACGACGGCCTGCACCCGGTCGCGCAGGTCCAGCTTGGTCAGGACCGCGGTCAGGTGGGTCTTGACGGTCGACTCGCCGAGGAAGAGCCGGGCGGCGATCTCGGCGTTGGAGAGCCCGGTAGCGACCAGTGCCAGGACGTCGCGCTCGCGCGGGGTGAGCCGGGTGAGGCGGTCGTCGGCGCGGGGGACCGGCGTGCGGGCGAACTCGGCGATCAGCCGCCGGGTGACCGACGGCGCCAGCAGCGCCTCCCCGGCCGCGACCACCCGGATCGCGTGGACCAGCTCGTCCGGCGGGGCGTCCTTGAGCAGGAAACCGCTGGCCCCGGCCCGCAGCGCCTCGAAGACGTACTCGTCGAGGTCGAAGGTGGTGAGGACGACGACCCGCGTCCCCGGCTGCGCCGCCACCAGCCGCGCGGTCGCCTGCAGGCCGTCCAGCCGCGGCATCCGGATGTCCATGAGGACGACGTCCGGGCGGGTCCGCCGCGCCACCTCCAGCGCCGCGAGCCCGTCGGCCGCCTCGCCGGCCACCGTGATGCCGGGCTCGGACTCCAGCAGCCGCACGAACCCCGCCCGCACGAGCGTCTGGTCGTCGACGACCAGCACCGAGACGCTCACGGCGCGGCCACCGGCAGCCGCGCCCGCAGCCGGTACCGCCCGTCCGGCTCCGGCCCGGCCTCCAGCGTGCCGCCGTGCAGCGCGACCCGTTCCCGCAGCCCGGCCAGTCCGTGGCCGCCGGGAGCCGGGGGACCGGCGACGCACGGGTTGACGACCTCGACGACGAGCGCGTCGGGGCAGTGGTCGAGGCGCAGCTCGGCCGCACTGCCGCAGCCGTGCTTGCGCACGTTGGTCAGCGCCTCCTGCACGATCCGGTAGGCGGTGAGGTCCAGGGCGGCCGGCAGCTCCACGGGCTCGCCGCGCACCTCCAGCCGCACGTCAAGCCCGCCGCCCCGGGCCGCGGCCAGCAGCCCGTCGAGCTCGCGCAGGGACGGCGGCGGCCGGCGGTCGGCGCCCGGATCGCCGGCGCGCAGGACGCCGAGCATGCGCCGCAGCTCGGTCAGCGCCTCCCGGCCGGTGGTCTCGATGGCGGTCAGCGTCCGGTGGGTCGTCGTCCCCTCGGGCACCGCGCGGGCCTCCGCGGCGGCCTGCACGACCATGACGGTGACCGCGTGCGTGACGACGTCGTGCAGTTCCCGGGCGATGCGCGCCCGCTCGGCCGCGGCGGCCCGCGCCGCCTCCTCCGCCCGGCCGGCCTCCGCGGCCGCCGCCCGCTCGGCCGCCGCCGCGGCCTGCTGCTGGCGCAGCCCGACCGCCCGGCCGACGCCGAACGCCAGGGTGAACAGCACCCAGGACGGGACGACGTCGCTCCACGACCGCCCGGCGAGCACGGCCGGCACGTCGGTGGAGACGAGGAAGGCGACCAGCGCCACCGCCACGGCCCAGGCCGAGCGGGCCCGCGGGACGGCGGCCGCGCTGAACGTGGCCAGCAGCAGGGCCACGCCCGGCGAGAACGGCGGCTGCGGCTGGTCGCCGTAGAAGAGCAGCAGCCACAGCCACGTCGCGCCGAGGACGACGGCGAAGACCGGCAGCGGGTGCGGGCTGCGCCAGGCGAGCGGCACGCAGACGAGGACGAGGAAGGCGGCGTCCACGAGCGGCGGCGCGACGAAGTCCGACTCGCTCGCCGGCAGCGCCGTCAGCGCGTAGAGGCTGCCGCCCAGCAGCGCCGCGGCCAGCAGGGGATCCACCCATCGCTGCGCCCGCCGCCAGTGGGCCATGGCGCACGGTAGGCCGCCGGACCCCTGTCCGACCTCCCCCTGCGGTACGAGCGCCGGCCGGGGAATCCCCTCCCCCGGGAGGAGTGCCGAGGCCGCCGCGGCGGAGGCGCGCACCGAGACCTCGTCCCTAGCGTTCCGCCGACTCCGCGGCCCGGGACGTCGCGGACGGACAGGGGAGGTCTGCGATGACGATGCGGTCGAGGATCGCCGCGCCGGTGCTGGGGGTGGGAGCGGTGGTGCTGCTGAACGTCGGGAACGAGCTGACGAAGATCGGCGGGGGCTCGCCGGACCTGCACGCGTCCCCCGAGGGGTACGCCGACGCGGTCGGCTCCTCGCCCCTGGGGATCGTGGGGATCTACCTGGCCGTGGTCGCATGGCTGGCGGTGGGCGGCTTCTTCCGGGTGGTCGCGGAGCGGCTGCGCGGCACGGCCGACGGCGACCGCGCTGCCCGGGCGGTGGCCGCCGGCGGGGTGCTCGCCGCCGCCGTCGGGATCTCCGGCGCGCTGCCGCTGCTGGCCGCGACCGTCATGGCCGGCGACGGCGACCTGACGCCGGAGCTGGCCAAGGCGCTGCAGCTGATGAACGGCGCGGTGTTCGTGCTCGGCTGGCTGGTGGTCGCCGTCCCGCTCGGGATCGCGGCGCTGGCCGGGATGCGCGCGCGCGTGCTGGGCCGGGTGCACGGCTGGAGCGGGGTCGTCGTGGCGGCGCTGCTCGCGGCCGCGTCCCTGGCGGTCTGGTGGGTGGAGGGTCTGGTCCTGGTCTGGCTGCTCGGGATGGTCTGGATCGCCGCGACCGGCGTCGCGCTGGCCCGGCGGGTCCCCGCCGTCGAGCCGGTCGACGGGCTGGTGGGCGCCGCCGCCTGAGCCCCGACCTACACTCCCGCGGATGGCGATCACCCGGCTCCTGGTCGCCAACCGCGGCGAGGTCGCCGTCCGGATCCTGCGGACGGCGGCGGCGATGGACCTGCGCACCGTCGCGGTGGCGCCGGCCGACGACGCCGGCGCGCTGCACGTCCGCCGGGCGGACGACGCCGTGCGGCTGGAGGGCGCCGGCCCGGCCGCCTACCTCGACGCCGCGGCGGTCGTCGACGCGGCGCTGGGCAGCGGCGCCGACGCCGTCCACCCCGGCTACGGCTTCCTGGCCGAGAGCGCCGAGCTGGCCCGCCGCTGCGCCGACGCGGGCCTGGTCTTCGTCGGCCCGGACGCCGCCGTGCTCGAGCTCTTCGGCGACAAGACCCGGGCCCGCGCCCGCGCCCGCGAGCTGGGCATCCCGGTGCTGGCCGCCACCGACGGGCCGACCGACCTCGACGGCGCCCGCGCCTTCCTGCGAGCCGTCGGCGGCGCGGTCATGGTCAAGGCGCTGGCCGGCGGCGGCGGGCGCGGCCAGCAGCCGGTGCGGTCGGAGGACGAGCTCGCGGAGGCGCTGGAGCGCTGCCGCTCGGAGGCGCGCGCCGCCTTCGGCTCGGGCGAGGTCTACGTCGAGCGGCTGCTGACCGGCGCCCGGCACGTCGAGGTGCAGCTCGCCGGGGACGGCGCGGCGGTGGCGGCCCTCGGCGACCGCGACTGCAGCGTGCAGCGGCGCCGGCAGAAGCTGGTGGAGATCGCCCCCGCCCCGGCGCTGGACCCGGCGGTGCGTCGGGAGCTGGCCGACGCGGCGGTCGCGCTGGGGAGCTCGGCGGGCCTGCGCGGCCTGGCGACGGTGGAGTTCCTCGTCCGCGGGTCCGAGGTCGCGTTCCTCGAGGTCAACCCGCGGCTGCAGGTCGAGCACACGGTCACCGAGCAGGTCACCGGCCTGGACCTGGTCGAGGTGGCGCTGCGGCTCGCGGACGGGGCGACCCTCGGCGAGCTGGGGCTGGACGGCCCGATCGAGCCGCGCGGGGCCGCCGTCCAGGTGCGGGTCAACGCCGAGACGCTGCGGGCCGACGGGACGGTGCAGCCGGCCGCCGGAACCCTGGAGCGCTTCGTCCCGCCGACCGGGCGCGGCGTGCGGGTCGACACCGCCGGGGTCCCCGGCGACACGGTCAACCCGCGCTACGACTCGCTGCTGGCCAAGGTGGTCACGGCCGAGCGGGACCTGCCACGGGCGCTGGCCGGCGCGGCCCGGGCGATCGCCGAATTCGACGTCGCCGGCCCGGCGACCAACCTGGCCCTGCTCGCGGCACTGGTCGCGCGCCCGGAGCTCGCCGAGGGCCGCGCGACCACCGACTTCCTCGACGGGCACCTGTCCGAGCTGCTGCCCCCGGAGGCGCCGGAGGCCGCGGGCCCGGTCCGGCTCGACGGCGGGCTGCCGGTCGAGGCGCCGCTGCAGGGCGTCGTCGTCGAGGTCGCCGCGGCCGAGGGGGACCGGGTCGGCGCCGGCGCGACGCTGCTCGTGCTCGAGGCGATGAAGATGGAGCACGTCGTGCGCGCCCCGGTCGCCGGCGAGGTGGCCGGCCTGCGGGTGGTGGTCGGCGACGTCGTCTCGGCCGGTGCGCCGCTCGCCGTCCTGACCCCGTCGGACGACGACGCCGCGGCCGACGCCGGGGCGGCCGAGACCGACCTCGACGAGATCCGCCCCGAGCTGGCCGAGAGCATCGAGCGGCACCGGATCGGCCTGGACGCCGCGCGGCCGGAGGCGGTCGCCGGCCGGCACGCCGCCGGCCGGAGGACCGCCCGGGAGATGGTCGCCGCGCTGGTCGACGACGGCAGCTTCGTCGAGTACGGCGCCCTGGGCATCGCAGCCCAGCGGCGCCGCCGAACGCTGGCGGAGCTGGTCGCCCGCACGCCGGCCGACGGCATGGTGACCGGGATCGGCGAGGTCGACGGGGTCCCGTGCGCCGTCCTCGCCTACGACTACACGGTGCTGGCCGGCACCCAGGGCATGGTCAACCACAAGAAGACCGACCGGCTGCTGGCGCTGGCCGAGCAGCGGGGGCTGCCGGTGGTGCTCTTCGCCGAGGGCGGCGGCGGGCGGCCGGGCGACACCGACACGGCAGGGGTGTCGCTGCTCGACGTCCCGACGTTCACCTCGATGGCCCGGCTGGCCGGGAAGGTGCCGACCGTCGCCGTCGTCTCCGGCTACTGCTTCGCCGGCAACGCGGCGCTGGTCGGGGTCTGCGACGTCGTCGTCGCCACCGAGGGCAGCAGCATCGGGATGGGCGGGCCGGCGATGATCGAGGCCGGCGGGCTGGGCGTCGTGGCCCCCGGCGACGTCGGGCCGACGGCGGTGCAGGCGGCCAACGGGGTCGTCGACGTCGTGGTGCCGGACGACGACGCCGCGGTCGCCGCCGCCCGTGCCGCGCTGGGCTGCCTCACCGGGCGGGCCGCCGCGGGGGAGTGCGCCGACCAGCGGCTGCTGCGGCACCTGCTGCCGGCCAACCGGGTGCGCAGCTACGACGTGCGGCCGGTGCTCGAGACCCTCGCCGACACCGGCAGCGTGCTGGAACTGCGGCCGCGGTTCGGGCCGGGGATCGTCACGGCGCTCGCGCGGCTCGGCCGCCGGCCGGTGGGGGTCCTGGCCAACGACCCCCGGCACCTCGGCGGCGCGATCGACGCCGAGTCGGCCGACAAGGCCGCGGCCTTCCTGCGACTGTGCGAGGCGCACCGGCTGCCGGTGGTCTCGCTGGTCGACACCCCTGGCTTCATGGTCGGCCCCGAGTCGGAGAGGACCGGGACCGTGCGCCGGTTCGGGGCGCTCTACGTCGCCGGGGCCGCGCTGACCGTGCCGCTGGTCGCGGTGGTGCTGCGCAAGGCCTACGGGCTCGGGGCGATGGCGATGACCGGCGGGGACCTGCGGGCGCCGTTCCTCACCGTCGCCTGGCCGACCGGCGAGTTCGGGCCGATGAGCCTCGAGGGCGCCGTCCGGCTCGGCTACCGCCGCGAGTTCGAGGCGCTGCCCGACGCCGCCGCCCGCCAGGCGCGGTTCGACGAGCTGGTCGCGGAGGCCTACGAGCGCGGCAAGGCGCTGGGCGTCGCCTCGGTGTTCGAGATCGACGACGTCATCGACCCCGCCGACACCCGCGCCGTGGTCATCGAGGCCCTCCGCGCCGCGGGCGGCCACGATCAGCTGAGCTGATCCCGCGGGCTCCTGGCTCAGCGCCGGACGTGAGCCAGGAACCGCTGAGGTGAGCCCGGACGGCGTTGACCGCCCGGCTTGGTGCCTCTACGGTAACCGTTACCGATGAGCAACCAAGCGGCAGCAGACGACGCGTTCGACGCGCTGGGTGATCCCATGCGGCGCCGGATCCTCGAGTGCCTGCGCGACGGCGCGCTGCCGGTGGGGGAGCTGGCCGGCCGGCTGCCGGTGGGCCGCCCCGCCGTCAGCAAGCACCTGCGCGTGCTGGAGGGCGCCGGGCTGGTCGAGCACCGCTCGCGCGGCACCCGCAACCTGTACGCGCTCGCGCCGGGTGGCCTGGCCGAGGTCCAGCAGTGGCTCACCGGCGTCTGGGACACCGCGCTGCAGTCGTTCGCGGCGTTCGTCGAGGACGAGGAGAGGAAACGCCCGTGAGCACCGTCCGGCCGGTCGTCCGTCAGGTCTCTGTCGCCGCACCCCCCGAGCGCGCGTTCGCGCTGTTCACCGAGCGCATCGCCGAGTGGTGGCCGCTGGGCGACGGGCACAGCGTCTTCGGTGCCGGCGGCACCGTCGCGTTCGAGAGCACCGGGCTGGTCGAACGGCACGGCGACCGGGTGTCGGTGTGGGCCGAGGTGACCGTCTGGGAGCCGCCGGACGCGCTCGAGCTCGACTGGCACCCCGGCCGGACGGCGGAGAGCGCCACCCGCGTCCGCGTGACGTTCGAGGCGGACGACGACCGGACCCTCGTGACCCTGGAGCACGACGGCTGGGAGCGGCTGGCCGACGCCGAGGCCGCGCGCGGCTCCTACGACGAGGGCTGGGCGTTCGTGCTCTCCCGGTTCGCCGAGGCCGCCGGCGACCGCTGGTTCGCGCTGCTGCACCGGCCCGGGCCGGCGCTGCCCCAGGGCGCCTCGCTGTTCGCCCAGCCGGAGTTCGCCGAGCACCTGGCCTTCCTCGGCCGGCTGCGCGAGCGCGGGCTGCTGGTCGCCGCCGGCCCGGTGCTCGGCGGCGAGGACGGCTCCGGGATGACCGTCGTCCGCGTGCGCCCCGAGCACGGGGACGTCGACGTCGCGGCGCTGGCGACCGAGGACGACAAGGCCGTCGCGCTCGGCTTCCTGCAGGTCGACGTCCGCCCGTGGCGGGTGGTGCTCAGCGCCTGACGCGGCGCCGCGGGGTCAGGCGGCCGGGGTGGTCGCCGGGACCACCGGCACGCACAGCGGGGCGAGGGGGTCGGCCGCGAGGATCTCGGGCAGGTTCGGGACCTCGCCGACCGGGCAGGGCGGCTCCACCGGCGTCTCGGTGGCCGTCGCCGTCGTGGTCTCCGCCGCCGTCGTCGCAGCCGGGGTGGTGGTGGTCTCGGTGGTCGGGGCGGCCGCGGTGGTGGTCTCGGTCGTGGGCGCCGCCGGGGTGGTGGTGTCCGTGGTCGGCGCGGCCGGCGTGGTGGTGTCCGTCGTGGGCGCCGCCGGGGTGGTGGTGTCCGTGGTCGGCGCGGCCGGCGTGGTCGTGTCCGTCGTGGGCGCCGCCGGGGTCGTGGTGTCCGTGGTCGGCGCGGCCGGCGTGGTGGTGTCCGTCGTGGGCACCCCTGGCGTGGTGGTGCCCGAGGTCGTCGTACCCGGGGTCGTCGTACCCGGGGTCGTCGTACCCGGGGTCGTCGTGCCGGAGGTCGTCGTGCCGGAGGTCGTCGTGCCCGGGGCCGTCGTGCCCTGGTCCGTCGTGCCCGAGGTCGTCGTGCCGGACGTGTTGGTGCCCGGGGCCGCGGGCGCGGCGACCACCGGGGCCTGCGCCGGAGCGGGGGCGGGCGGGGCGCCGGTGACCGACGCCGTCGCGGAGACGGTCAGACCGGGCAGCATGGCCGCCGACGCGATGGGGCCGAGGACGAGCCCGCGGGTGGTCTCCGGGGCGATGTAGTCGGACGGGACCAGCGCAGCCGGCACGCCCTGCGTGGCGAGCGCGAGGTACGGGTCGTCGAAGCCCGGGGCCACGACACCGATGCTCGGGATCAGCAGCGGCCCGGCCTCGTAGGCGGACTCGTCGGAGGCCGCACCGAGAACGCCGGCGAGGGGACCGACCGCGGCGGCGCCCACGGCGGTCGGGACGGTGGCTTCCATCGCCGCGAGGACCGCGGCGACGGCGAGCGTGCCCGCGCCGGCGCCGATCATCGACGTGCGCGTCAGCCGGTGCCGGCCCGGCGAGTGCTTGCCCATGGTCTCTGGATCCCCCGAAGGTTCGGAACAGCTGCACCAGCATCCTGACCGGCGCATACGCCGGCGGTCTACCGAGAAGGCCGGTTCCACCCAGGTCTGGGGGACGGTTCCACGGGGGTCGTCCGGCGGCGGCTCGACGTCCGTGACCCTCGGTCACCGCCGCGACTACGGTCGGCGGTGGTGCAGCAGGACGACGCCGTCCCGGACGAGAGCCGCGAGGACGGCGTCGACGTCCCACTGCACGCGGGTGAAGGAGGCCGCGACCCGGCCCTGGCCGTCGAGGACGAACAGCTCGGTCCGGTGCCGGTTGACGGTGGCGGCGCCGTAGTTCACGCCGAGGTCGAAGCGCCGCCGGACGCCGTCGAACCCCGCGGGGACGCGGAAGAAGCGCACGTGCTCGCCGAACCGGATGCCGCGGTCGGTGCCGTAGCGCCGCAGCCGGTCGGGCAGGTCGAAGGCGGGGTCGTAGGTGATCGCCGCGATCCGCACCGCGCCGTCCGCGCCGCGTTCCTCGAGCGCCCGCTGCAGCGCGGCGAGTTTCGTGACGGTCAGCGAGCACTTCCGGGGGTTGTCGCAGCGCGTGTAGAAGAACGCGACGACCGCCGGCCGCCCGCGGAAGAAGTCGTCGAACGCCGTCGTCCGGCCGTCCTGGTCCTCGAGCACGGTCGCGGTCGGGACGTCGTCCGTCGGCGGGGCCGCCGGTGCGGCCGGGGGAGCGCAGCACCCGCAGGTCCCGGACCCGCAGCACCCGCTGTCGGCCGGTGCGGCGTCGACCGCCCGTTGCACCTCCTCCCGCAGGGCGGCGGGGATCCGGTCGTCCCGGACCAGCTCGGCGAGCCGGGCCGCCGCCGGCCCGGCCCGCTCGCCCAGCAGGCCGATCGTGCGGACCACCTCGGTGAGCGCCGTCGTCGGCTCCGCGTACGGCCACGCCGGCCGGTAGGCCTCGAAGCTGACCGTGGCGTCGGTGCCGGCGAGGTTCTCCAGGGCCCGCAGCAGCGGCGTCCCGACGTCGACCGGCGCCGTCCCGAGGCCGCGCAGCGCGATGGCCGCGCCGGCCACCTCGTCCGGGCCGTGCCCGGCCTCCAACGACTCGACGACGTAGGGCAGCGCCGCGTCGGGGAGCCCCGTCCCGGCGAACGCGGCGAGCAGGTACGCGCGGAAGCGGGTCATCTCGGCCGCGCTGCGCCCGGCGTGCAGCGGCAGGTTCTCCGGCAGCAGCGCGGCCAGCTCGTCGGCGGCGTCCGGCCCGTCCCGCAGTCGGTCGACCAGCGCGCCGAGGTCCGTCGCGGTCGACGTCACGTCGCGGGCCGCCGGTCGAGCAGCTCGCGGGCGACCTGCGTGACCTGCGACGTGGACTCCTCCTGGCTGATCGCCTCGACGCGGCCGACGAAGTCGGCGTCGCCGTACACCCGCTCCGGATCGCCGAGGTGCTGCAGCGCGGTCAGCGAGGCGGTGCGGACGTCGGGGTCGTCGTCGGTGTCGGTGGCGATCTCCTTGGCGGTGGCCTCGTAGGTCTCCGGCGCCAGGTACCGCAGCGACGCCGCGCTCTGCTGGCGCACCTCGGGGGACTCGCTCTTGTCGCGGAGGATGCCCTCGAGCGTCTCGCGGGCGTCGGGGTAGGACCCCATGAACCGCACCGCCTCCTGCTTGGCGTCCGGCGAGCCCTCCCGGTACATGTCCTGCAGCAGGGGCAGGACGTCGACGTGGTCGTCCTCGGCCAGCAGCCGGACGGCGCGCTCGCGGTCGACCGGCAGCGGACGGTCGCCGCGCAGTCCGGCCAGCAGGCTCTCCTGGACGACGGGGTCGTGCCGCTGCGCGAGGATGCTCACGGCGCGGTCCCGCATGCCCGGATCCGGGTCGCCGACCAGGTCGTGCAGCGCGTCCTCGTAGGGCTGCTGGTGCGGGGCGAAGCGCTCGACCTGGAACGCGGCGGCGGCCAGGACGCGCAGCGCGGCCTGGCGCACGGCGGGGGCGTCGTCGGAGTCCCGGACGACGGTGAGCAGGCCGTCGATGTAGTCGTCCCGGCGGCCGAGCGTGCTGGCCAGGCGGCGCAGCAGCTCGAGCCGGTCCTCCTCCGGCTGTCCGCGGTCGGTGAGGACCCGCAGCACAGGATCGCTGTCGACGCTCTCCTCACCGGAGAGGGTCCGCGGTCCGGCGGCGGACCGGAGGCCGGACAGGTACTGCGTGCGGCTCTCCTGCGCCTCGCTGACCTCGCGCCGCAGTTCGTCCGCGAGGCTCTCGACTGTCGGTTCGGACACGGTGTCCTCCCTCTGCTCGGACCGCTGCGGTTTACGGCGCGACGCCGAACGGGATGCCGTCGTAGGCGAAGTTCAGATCCGCCGCGGGGTTCAGGAAGCCGGCGTAGTCGATCATGTCCCGGACCGTCGGGGCGGGGCCCGGAGCGGCCGCCGTCGGCACGACCGGGAACGGACCGCGCGGGGCGGTCGGGGGCCGCGGGGGCGCGGTGTCGCCGTTCCACGGCCACATCGAGTCCAGCAGGTTGTGGCCGATGAGCGCCGATCCCGGCTGGCCCGCCGTCCCGCGGAAGAAGTAGGTGTCCGGGCGGGTGCCGTCGAACCGGCCGTTGAGGAACTGCCACCCCGCCCACAGCCGGTCGACGTTGCAGTGCAGCAGGAAGAACAGCGGATCCCGCGGCGCGGTGGCCGGATCCTGGATCCAGCCGTCGAAGCTGGTGTGGGCGTTGCCGTGGGGGTCGCCCTCCATCTCGTCGAAGCCGCCCGGCTGGGTGGGGCCGGTGTCGAAGATCGAGGTGGGCGGCGGGCCGCCCATGATCAAAGTGTCGCCCTGGCTGGCCACGAAGGCGGCCTGCGACTGCGCGTTGAAGAAGGGTGTCCGCGTGATGCCGGGCGCGCCGTCGGTACGCCACTGCGCGAGCAGGTTGGTGGGGGCGAAGGTGGCGGTGCCGAGGGTGCTGCTGCGGCCCAGGAACTCCGGCGTGAAGAGGTTGGGCGCCGGCTGGTCGAAGCGCCAGTAGGGGAGCGCCACGCTCGGATCGATGCGCTGCAGTTCCCGCTCCAGATCGAGCAGGTAGGCGCGGTGCCAGGCGAGGAAACCCGGCGCCCCGTGGGCCTGGCGCAGCGCGACCCGCTGGCGGTGCATCTCGCGGAAGCTCTGGAACTGCCCGGCGCCCTGGTTGTTGAGCTTGGCCAGGGCGGTCGTGAACCGGTCCCGTTCGGCGGGGGTGAGGGTGTTCGCGTTCTTGCGGATGCGGACCATCACCCGTTTGCTGCCCAGCGCCTGCGTCGCCCCGGCCCGGGACACCGAGAGGACGGCGTCGCCGTCCTCCCGGCTGGACCGGCCGACGACGCCGGCGACGAAGAAGTCCACCGGCGAGGAGTCGGTGGGCAGCTTGAGGTCGAGCACGGGGGTCCGCGGGTCGCCGCGGGAGAGGGAGAACGCCAGCTGCCCGCCCGCCTGCGGGTTCTGGTTCCGGACGGTCACAGCGACCGGTTCGCCGCCGTTCGGGGGTGCGTCGAAGAGCCGGATCCTGGCGCGGACCGGGGCCCAGGTGAGGTAGTTCCGACCCGCCGCGTCCGCGTTGGCGATGGAGATCTCGATCCGCATGGCCATCCCCCTGACCGAGCCGCGGCGCCGACCCGGGGCGCCGTCGGTGACCGAGCAGTGTGGCCCGGACGGATCAGCGGTACAAGACGTTTCCCCATCTCCCGGGAGCCCGGCGGATCAGCCAGCGCGTCCGCCGGCGACTACAGCCTGACCTGCGTCGGCCGGTTGAGTTCGAGGAACGCCCGGATGTGCTCGCGATCGAGCACGATGCCGTTTCTCACGACGACCGGATCGCCCTCGAGCTGGGGCTCGCTGCGAGTGACTGTCGCGGCGGCCATGCCGCGCACCTTCCCCTCCACATCGAACACCGGCCCCCCGCTCATCCCCGAGAAGCACGGGTGGCCCACGACGTAGCCGTCGTAGACCCTGTCGCCCACGACGGCCTGCGTCGCATCGACCACGAAGGTCGGCTGCCAGTAGCGCCGCACGTTGGCGACGAAGCCGCCTTCCGAGTTGGTGGACACCTCGGCCATGGGATAGCCCGAGAGGCAGACGGAGTCTCCGGGCCGTACCGCTTCCTCGGACAGTTCCACCGCCCGCAGCTGGTCCCGCCGGACCCGTCCGAGGTAGAGGTCGCGGCCGGGATCGCTGGCGACCCGCTCGATCTCCAGCGGGGGTTGGATCAGCTCGTCCGGCAGGTTCCCGAAGTAGTAGTAGCCCGCGCCGTCCGGCGCGCAGTTCATGATGTGATCGCCGGTGACGAAGAGCCCGTCGTCGTCGACGAAGAAGCCGGTCCCGCTCACCCCGATGATCGGTCCGTCCGCGTGCTCATAGGCGTAGAAGACGGGAAAGATCGAGGCTGCGACCTTCGCGATGGCGTCGGCGAACATCAGGGCTCCTGTGGCAGGGAAGCGGCTAGGGGTGGCACGGCACTTCCCGGGCAGCCCCGTGGTTCGCCGTCTCCGCTCTCGCGCCGTCGTGCCGGCCGCGTCCGCCCAGCAAGCCGCGCGCGATCGATCTCCCCGACATGTAGAGGGACCAGTAGTCCCGCTCCTGCCGCAGGAGTTCCTCGTGCGTCCCGGCTTCGCTGATGCGGCCGTCCACGAGGACGACGATCGGCGTCCCCGGCGGGATGGAGTCGTACCGGTGCGTGGTGAAGATGATGACCCTGTGCTGCATCGTGGCGAAGAGCTCGAAGACGGCGCGCTCGCCCTCCGGATCGAGGCTCGCGACCGGCTCGTCCAGGATCATGATCGGGGCGTCCCGGTAGATGAGCCGCGCCAACGCCAACCGCTGCCACTGCCCCCCGGAGAGATCGACCCGGCCGCCGAATCCCGCACCGATCAGCGTGTCCAGCCCCTCGGGCAAGCCCGCCACGACCGCGCCCAGCCCTGCCAGTTCCAGGGCGTGGTGGATGCGCGCGTCCTCGTCGGGTGCCCGCTCGTAGCGCATCGTGACGTTCTGCCGCACCGTCAGGTACAAGTGGGAGGGTTCCTGGAAGAGGACCGCCTTGGGCACCTGCTCCGCGGGCACGCAGGCCCCGTCGGTCAGGCAGGCACGAATCGCGCCGGACGTCGGCGCGAGCAGGCCGGTCACCAACTTGACGAGGGTGCTCTTCCCGGCGCCGTTCGGCCCGACGATGGCCGTCGTGCCGGTGCGGAAGGTGTAGGAGACGTCATCGAGGGCGGCCTTCCGGCTGTGCGGGTAGTGGTAGCGCACGCCTCGCAGGAGGAGCGCCGTCGCGTCCGGCGCCGGTTCCACCCGAGATGCCGTCTCCATCCCTTCTGACTCCTCCCTACGCCACCGTGGGCACGGGAGCGCCCACGCTCGCCGGCTCCTGCGCCGTCGCCGACTGCTCGAACGGGTGGTCCAGGAAGTCGAACAGCTGCGCGAGATAGCCGCGGCACTCCGTCATGGCTCCCCAGCTCGTGGCGAACGAGCGGCCCTGACCCAGCCCCATCACCAGTGCCGGCAGCAGGACGGCGGCCTCGGCCAGGCCGGTCGGACTTCCGCCGACGATGTAGAAGACAGCTCCGACAGCCAGCGTCATGACGGCCGCCGCACCGAGACCGACGGCCGTGCGGATCAGCTGATAGCGGCGCAACAGGGCCCGCAGGTCGCTCAGGTAGCGGCCGGCCAGGAATCGGTACTCGTCGTAGAGGATCGTGGAGTGGTGGACGCGGATGTCCCGTTGCCAGGTGGCGTCGATGCTCCGCTGGGCCAGGAACATCATGCGGAACAACGCCGGAGATGCGCTGGTCTGCAGCTCGACGACCCGCCAGTGATACCGCACCTCCGCGGCCGTCAGCGGAAACAGGATCAGCAGGAACAGGACCAGGATCGGCGCGAACACGAGCAGCGTCGCCCCGATGGCGAGCGAGGCGATCAGCGCGCCGAGGCTGCCGACGAACGCTTGCACGAGCTGGCCGGGCCGGTGGCTCGCCTGACTGATGAGGAGCCCGTACCGGGCCTGGAAGTCGTTGTCCTCGAAGAGGTGGTACGGCACCTCCGCCATCTTGTACATGATCCGCGCATTGACCTGCTGCGCCGACTCGGCCTCCAGGAGGCTCGTCGCCGTCTCGGTGACCATCCGCAGCACCGTCTCGAGGGCCAGCAGGCCGAACAGGATGCCGAGCAGCACCATCCCTCGTGAGACGAGGTCTTCGGCTGCGGTCCCGGCTACGACGAGGTCCAGGCCCCGCCACACCACCAGCAGCATCAGCGGGTACACCACGGCCTCGAGCACGCTCGCGATGGTGCCGATGACGAACGCGGATCGATCCACCCGGTACAGCAACTTCAACGTGCTGCCCAGGTGCCGCAGCTCACGCCTCATGACCCGGTGCGGGACAGCAGGACCGGGGAAGCCGCCTCCGCCGGGGAGTACTCGCTCGTCAGGAGGTCCGCCATGCCGGCGACCAGCGGTAGGCCGAGCTCCTCTTCCAGCCAGAGCCACTGCCCGTTCGGGTTGAGGTCGAGGAACACGAACTCCCCGTCGGGAGTCACGATCATGTCGATCGAGGCGAAGTTGATCTCGAAGCTGCGCATCAGGCGGTGCAGCCCCGCCTCCACGCGCTCCGGGAGGTCGAAGGCCTCGTACGTGACGTCGTCCTCCTCGACGGCTCCGGCGCGCCAGTCCGTCCGCGTGCTCTGGTGGGCCTGCGAGTCGAGCTTGGCGGTGAAGATCTGCTCTCCCATCACGACGCAGCGCAGCTCGTAGGCCTTCTCGATGTAGGGCTGGAAGATGTTGGGGGACAGGGCCACGGAGTCGAGCGCGTGACCGCGCGGCAGGACGGTCGTGAGCGGCAGCCGAGCGCCCTCTTCGCCGTCGACGCGGGTCGCGATCAGCGGCTTGACGGCGCAGGCGGTGTCCGCGAGCGCCTCGACGAATCCCGCGGCCCGCTCTGGGTCGTTGGAGATCAGCGTGGCCGGTGTCGCCAGCCCGGCCTTGCTGGCCTCGGCCAGCTGCAGGGGCTTCACCTCTGCCCGGCGCAGCTTGAAGGGCTGCCCGACCCACATCGTCTGCAGCGCGCCGAAGAGCGCGGTGAGCGTCGCACTGGACTGCACCCTGACGAAGTTCTCGAGATCCCCTTGCAGCAGGTTCATGCTCGGGAGCGGCGCGAACAGGGCACGCGATCGCCGGTACCAGGCGGCGCAGATGTCGTGGAAGACGACCCGTTGTCGGGCATCGCGGATCTCGCCGTCGATGCGCCCGTTGCAGATCTCCATCGAGATGCTGGCGGTGTCCGTGAAGCCCTCGGGGTGGAACCGGAAGACGGGGACAGCGCGCCGGTCGAGCTCCTTGATGACCGCATCGGCGTGCTCGTCGTGGTCGTTGGTGATGACCAGCACTGTGGAAGGGATGACGGGCCTCCGCTTCGTCGGGATCTCGGGGAACGAGATATGCACTGAACGTTTCGACAGACGACCTTCACGGCGACGCCTGGGCCCGGTGGACAGGTCCGATACCGAACAGATCGCCGACAGATTCCGCAGAGAAGGTGAATGGATTGCTCGTAGGCCGACGGTGGTGCTCCCCTGATATGGGAAGAGGCAGCCGGAGTCGGCCTACGAGCAATCCTGCTGATGTCAGGCGATGACGTCGTCGACGGCGACGTCCACGCTGATGTCGCTTAGGACGCCCCGGGAGCTGAACGTCGTGGACTGCTGCCTGGTGTTGGTTCGACTGGACAGCTGGATGTCCACCTCACCGGCGATCAGCTTGGCCTCGGCCAGTTCCAGCACGAGCGGCAGTTCAGGTTTCATGAGTTTCTCCTCCTGAGACTTTCCGTCGGCACGGCGCGAACGCCGACCGGGTGGCCGAGCAACGCCGTACCACTGGTGAAAACGGCTCCGCGCGTCCGGCATGACGCCCCCAACCGTGTCCGCGGGACCGGCCTTGAGCGGCCCGAGCACGGGTTCGGCCGGGGAGGCGCCGCGCCGTCCCGCGTCATGCGCAGAGGGCCGCGGCGTCCGCGTGCGGCCCTTCAGCGGTCCGTCGCCGGGCATGCGACGGCGGACCCAGGGCGCGATTCGCTCGGCCGGCAAGCCTTTGACCTGGAGAAGCACCGGTGGGGCGGGTGGGGCTCGAACCCACGACCCAGGGATTATGAGTCGGGCGACCAGCGTGCCGGCCGTGATCCGTCTTGATCGGCCAGGTCCGTTTCTGCATGTCAGGCGCGTGCTGTAGTCCGGACCTGTTCGCCACTGCCCCTCACGCACTTGCGCGTTCGTGCCCACCGTGTGACCACCTGGGGACTGCTGGGTCCCGGCGAGCAAATTGGCGACCTGCAGCCGCGTGTCACGACCTGTGGCCCGTGTGCGGTCCAACTGCGGAGCGGAGCCCGACGGTCCGACAACCTCGACGGTCCAGACGGGCAACCCGCCAACGGATTGAAGGTCCGACCTAGACGCCTGGGAGCTTGCACTTGCTGTCGCCAGCCGGTGACGCCGGCGGTAGCTCGTGGCATTGTCCTGGGCGCCGCGGCCGCGCTGGAGGGAAGCCCGACGGTGCTGGGGCACGCGCGGCGGGCCTTCGAGCGAAGCCGAACGGGGCGACTGAGCGCCTTTCAGCACTTGGGTCGTGTCGTGCCGTCGTCACGGTGCGGCGGGCGGGTGTGATGGGCGGCATGAGCGACGACGCCATCTTTCTCGCGGTCGGCGAGCAGCTGACCGCACTCCGCAAGGCCGACTACAGCAGCGAGGCAGTTCTCCAGCAGGTGCTCGCGCAGTTCCCCGAGCTTGTCGCCGGCGTCGGCACTGCGGGAGAGAGCGCGAAACTACTGCTCGTCCGCCGCGAGATGCCGGTGGTGGCCGCGGACAGTGTCGGCCTGTCCCTCGACCACCTGTTCCTCGACCAGTCGGGCGTGCCCGTGCTCGTCGAGGTCAAGCGGGCGTCGGACACCCGGGCTCGACGCGAGGTCGTCGCGCAGATGCTCGACTACGCGGCCAACGGCGTGGCCAGCTGGCAAAACGACCTGCGCGACGCCGTCGCGCAGACGGCCGGAGCGACGGACCCCGGCACGTATCTCCAGGAGCAGTTGGGCGTGGAGGACGTCGAGGAGTTCTGGACGACGGTCGAGGACAACCTGCGGGTCGGCAAGATCCGGCTCATCTTCCTGGCCGACCGGCTCGCGCCGGGCCTGGTCCGGATCATCGAGTTCCTCAACGAGCAGATGCGCGACGTCGAAGTCCTGGGCATCGAGATGCCCCAGTACACGGCCCCGGAGGGGCAGGTCGTCTACGTACCGAGGGTCGTCGGTCGCACGGCGGCGGCCGTGGACGCCAAACAGCATCGGAGCAAGCGGGGGCCATGGACGGAGCAGACCCTGCTCGACGCTGGGACGGAGGCACGCACGGCCGAGGAGATGGCGCTCGTCCGGCGGCTCATCAACGACGTCAAGGAGCGCGGCGGCCGGTTCTCCTGGGGGAGCGGCAGTACGGCCGGGGTGACCGGCTGGTACCCGGTCGACGGCAAGGACACACCGGTGTGGAACATCAACGTGGGCGACGCGAAGACGGCCGGCTGGCTCTACCACGTCCTTTCCGAGTACTCGACGAGGCATCCCGAGCGCGTCGAGGAGTACGCGGACGCCGTCGCCCAAATTCCCGAGCTGGCCGCCAAGGTGGCGCACATGCGATCGCGCGGCTGGAGCGGGTGGCCCTCCCTACCGCTCGCCCGTGCCGCGCGCGACGAGCAGGCGATGGCGCCAATCGTGGTGGCCACCCGCTGATCACCCGTGCGCGGCCGTGGTCTAGAGGCATCTGCGGATGACCGCCGCGCGTTCTTCGGCAAGGCCACGTGCTGCGGGCGGCCACCGAGGTCGAGCACCCGCTGACGGGTGGGGAGGCTGAGACCTCCGCCATTCGCGCGACGCGCGAGCGCGGTAGCCGTAGGGTTTCGCCGAGCTCGGACCACGGGGGAGTGATGAGCGAGCCAACCGGGCCTGGCGACGGCTTCAGTGAGGCATTGCCGTACACCGCGGACACCGTCGGTCTGGCGCCAGCCGCATCCGGCGTGCATGTAGTCCGCGACAGCGTCGGCGCCCCGATCTACGTCGGAGCCACCAGCGACTTGCGGGGACGCCTGCGGCAGCACCTGAGCGGCGATCGGCGGGCGTCTGTACTGCACGAGCAGGTCGGTGCTGAGCTCGACGGCCCCGACCATCTCGCGACGGCACAGGAGATCGCGGACTGGCTGGGCGGCTGCACGGTGGCCTGGCGGTTGTCCGAGGACCCGGAGGAGCTCAAGGCGCAACTGGTAGCCGAGTGGCAGCCCCGGTTCAACCGGCGAACCGAGCAGCCCCGCTCCGGCATCTCCGGGCATCCACCCGGCACGGCTACGCCCAACACCTCAACCTCTACCTGAGGCCCGGACTCGGTCACCTGCGCCTGTCCGATCTGCGGGACGTCGACCTCGAGGCGCTCTACGCGGCCATGCGACAGATCGGCCGCCCGGTCGAGGGCCGTCCGTCGCCGATGCTGCGCCGACTGCTGGAGGCGCGTACCGACACACCGGCCGCGCGCCGGCCGCTGTCCGACGCCACGATCCGGCGTGTGCACGCGACCGCCATGTCGGCGCTGTCGACCGCGGTGAAGCGGCGGAAGATCCCGGCGAACCAGGGGGAGCACCTCGAGCTGCCCTCCGGTCGCGCCGACCGGGCGCTGGTGTGGACCGAGCCTCGGGTGGAGGAGTGGCGCCGCACCGGCAAACGCCCGGCCGCGGCGATGGTGTGGACGCCGGAGCAGGCCGGCGCCTTCCTCGACTTCGCCGACGAGGACGAGCTCTACCCGCTGTGGCACGTGATCGCGTTCCGCGGACTGCGCCGCTCGGAGGCGCTCGGGCTCCCATGGGCCGACGTCGACCTCGACCGTGGCACGCTCACTGTGCGTGGGGCCCGGGTGCAGGTAGGCCGGGACGTCGTCGATGGCGACACGAAGACCGACGCCAGCGCCCGCACGGTCAGTCTTGACGCCGGCACTGTCGAGGTCCTGCGTACCTGGAAGCGCCGCCAGGCGGAGCTCCGGCTACTGCTGGGCCCCGCGTGGGTCGACAGCGGCCTGGTCTTCACCAAGGCCGACGGGTCGTCGTTCGTCCCGGACAGCGCCTCGCAGCGGTTCGACCGGCTCGTCGCCCGCGCGGGCCTGCCGCCGGTGCGGCTGCACGACCTGCGGCACCTGGCCGCGTCCCTGACCTACCGGGCGACGAAGGACCTGAAGCTCACCAGCCAGATGCTCGGCCACTCGTCCACGGCGATCACCGAGCAGGTCTACCTGTCGGTGTTCGAGGACGTGGAGCGTGAGGCCGCGGAGTCGGCCGCCGCGCTGATCCCGCGTGCCCACCGTGCGCTCACCGACGCCGATGTGCCCACCTCGTGCCCACCTGTGGGCCGTGTGGGCGCTCGGGGGCCCGCCGCTAAGGACGAAACCGCAGTTCAGGACCGGTGGGGCGGGTGGGGCTCGAACCCACGACCCAGGGATTATGAGTCCCATGCTCTGACCAGCTGAGCTACCGCCCCGAGGCCTCCAGCCTGCCACGGCCGGCGACACGGATCGCACCCCCGCCTCCCTCGTGCGCGCGGACGCGTCACGCACCATGGAGACGTGCGGACGGCGCTGGAGCGGACCTGGGTCCGCGCGGGGCTCCTGCTCCTCGTCCTCCTCGCCGGCGTCGTCGTCGCGCTGACCGTGGACCTCCCGAGCGTCGACTCGGTCCGCGCCTGGCTGGCCTCCGCCGGCACCGCCGGGTTCGTCGTCCTGACCGGCGCCCTCGGGCTGGCGCTGCTCGCGCCCGTGCCCCGCACGGCCCTCTCGGTGCTCGTCGGACTCGTCGCCGGATTCTGGGTCGGGCTCGCGGTCGCCCTCGGAGGCGCGCTGCTCGGCGGACTCGCCGGGTTCGCGCTCAGCCGCTGGCTCGGCCGCGGCGCCGCCACCCGGCTGGCCGGGCCGCGGCTGGCCAGAGTGGACCAGCTCGTCGGCGAGCGCGGTTTCGTCTCGGTGCTGACCGCGCGGCTCATCCCCGTCGTGCCGTTCACCCTGCTCAGCTACGCCGCCGGGCTCACCGGCGTCCGGCTGGTCCCGTACCTGGCGGCCACCGCGGTCGGACTGGTGCCCAGCACAGTCGTCCAGGTCGGCCTCGGCGCCTCGGCGCCGTTCGTCGTCGAGCAGGCGACGACCTTCACCGTCGTGCCGGTGCTCCTCGTCGCCGGACTGCTGGCGGCGCTCGGTGCGCTGGCCTGGCGGCGCCGGAAGCGGCGGGCAGGGCGGGAAGCGGTTCTCGGCTAGCCGCGCCCGAACAAGCGGCCCAGCATCCCGCCCGCGCCGCCGAGGGTGCGCGCCGCCAGTTGCAGGATCGGGCCGCCGGGGATGCCCGGCGCGGCCTGCACGATCGGCGCCAGCCGCAGCAGGCCGCCGATGTCGTGCACCTTGAGCTTGCGGCGGGCCACGGCGGGCACCGGGTTGACCCGCCCGGACGCCGCCTCGAGCAGCAGGTCGGCCGGTGCCTCCACCGACGTCCCCGACCGGTCGCCGGCCGCCACGCGGGTCACCGTCCAGCCGGAGCCGTCGGCCGCGAACCGCCAGCCGCCGTCCGGGGTGATCAGCGACGCCCCGCCGGTGATCCCGCAGGACGCCGCCAGCGCGCCGGTCACGTCGGCGAGCGCGGCGATCCCCGACTGCAGCACCTCCCGCGGCACCGGCGGGGCGCCGGCGTCGGCGAGGTCGAGCCCGTGCACCGCCAGCTCGTAGGCCTGCCCCAGGACGACGCTGAGCAGCGGCAGCCGGCCGACGACGGCGACCGTGGGCGCCGTGTCCAGCTCCTCGGGCTCCTCGGCCAGGTACCGCTCCGTGGCCTCGCGGTTGCGCCGCAGCCCGGCCAGCACCTCCGCGCGCGAGGCGTCCCGGTGCGCGTCGGTCACGCGCGCGTTCACCGCGTCGACGTCCGGCGGGTCCCCGGTGCCGCCGGCCTTCGCGGAGGCGATCAGGTCGGCCATGGCCGTGTTCTCCGGCCACAGGCCCAGGTGCACGCAGATCTCCTGCGCCCGCCAGCCGGGCAGCCGGGTCTTCCGGTCCAGGTCAACGGCGTCGGCCTGGACGAGGAACACGTCCCATGCCCCGAGCACCATCTCGGCGACCTTCGTGCGCCCGGCGTCGGCCATTCCGTGATCTCGAGCGGCGTCAGCCATGGCCGCTCCCTACCCTCGCGGCCGGAGGAGCAGGCACCGCCGGACGGCTTGTCCGAGCGCTTCGGCCGGGCCAGCCTGGGCGCATGGCGCGCAGCGGCACGAGCCTCGGCACCGTCATCCGGTGGGACGAGGCGCAGGGGCGCGGGTTCATCGAGTCGTCGGACCTGCCGGGGGAGTGCTGGGTGGAGGCGGACGTCGTCCGCCGCAGCACCGGAGCGGAGACGCTCCGGGCGGGTCAGGTGGTCGAGGTCGAGTGGGAGGAGCCGGCCGAGGGCGGCCTGCGCGCCGTCCGGGTGACGCCGAGGGAGGACCTGCAGGCCAGCCTCGGCGCGTGAGTCAGCTCGGCCGCAGGTCCCGGTCTCGACCATGCGCTCGGCCACGTCGCGGACCTTGGTGTTCGTCTCCATCGACATCCGCGCCAGGGCCTGGAACGCCTGGTCGGCGGTGAGCCGGTAGCGCTCCATGAGGATCCCCTTGGCCTGGTCGATGACCGCGCGAGAGTCCAGGGCCGCCTCCAGGTGCCCGACCCGCTCGACCGCGCTCGTGTACAGGTACATGTTCGACACCGGGACGACGGCGTACGAGGCGAAGCGGGTGGCCAGCTCCCGGTTGCGCTCGTCGGCGCCGTGGGACCGGCGGGCGTAGACGTTCAGCCCCCCGGACACGCGCTCCTGCACCGGCAGCGGCACCGAGAGCACGCTCTGGAAGCCGAGCTCCGAGGCGCGCTGCGCGAACTCCGGCCACCGCTGCTCGGTCCGGGTGTCGAGCACCTCCGCGGTCCGGCCCTCGCCCGCCGCCGTCAGGCAGGGGCCGCCGCCGAGCGAGTACTGGACGCGGTCGAGCTCGGCGGCGCGCTCATCGCTCCAGGCCACGGTGCGCGGCGTCCCCTGGGACACGATGGTCACCGAGGTGGCCGGGTCGACCGGTATCACGCGGGCGGCGAGGTCGGTCACCGTCTGGATCAGCGACTCCAGCGAGTGCTCCGCGAAGGAGATGCGCCCGAGCTCCTCGAAGGCGCCCTGCGCCGAGCCCCCGGGGATGTCGTTCGGGTCGGGGCGGGTCACGGTTCTTCTCCGGCAAGGTCAGGTGACCGGGCGAGCCGGCGGCGAGCGGGAGATCCCCACGGGTTGCGGGGACCCACCGGGCGAGCCAGGGCTCGCACCGCACGCCGCCTGTTGGACGCGCATTCCGCTGCGGAATATAGCCGCCGCATCGTCGTCGGGCGGAGCGGGGGACACGCCCGCGCGGTGTGGCACGCGGGTAGCCGGGCGCGTGTCCGTTACCGTGCGTCATCGCCGAGCGGGTGGCCGGCGGCGCGCCGATGCGGCACTCCGGCGGCCTCTTGACACCTGCTCGCGGGGGCTTCTCGGAACGGAAGAGGCTCGGTGGACGGCGGGCCGTCGGTCGTGGTATGGCCCCTGACCAGCGGTAAGAGGTAACACACGTCACCTTGCGTCACATTCGGCCCACCTGGCTCATCCGCACTGGCGCGATGGGGTCACCATCGTGCAGACTGTCTGCGGGAGCCCTGCTCCGTCATTGCCGAACACAGCGCGTCACCGAATCGATGGGTCCGTAGGGGAAGACGAGACCGATCGAGTCGATGGAGGTGCCTCGTGCAGCGACGGTCTACCCAGGGTGTCGTCTTCGTGCACGCGTGCCCGAAGGCGCTCTGCCAGCACGTCGAGTGGGCGCTGGAACGCGTCGTCGGCGCGCCGGTCTCCCTGTCGTGGGCCGAGCAGCCCGCGGCGCACGGTTCCTACCGTGCCGAGGTGGCCTGGACCGGTTCCCCGGGAACCGGCGCCCGGTTGGTTGCTGCGCTGCGCGCGTGGCCGATGCTGCGCTTCGAGGTGACCGAGGAGGCCAGCCACGGCAACGACGGCGAGCGCATGTCCTACGTGCCCGGCCACGGCGTCTACCGCGCGCCCACCAGCGCCAACGGTGACCTCGTGGTGACCGAGCAGCAGCTGCGCCACCTGGCCGCGACCGCGACCTCCATCGAGGCCTTCCGGCACGGGGTGGACGAGCTGCTCGGCGCGGCCTGGGACGCCGATCTCGAGGTCTACCGCCACGCCGGCGACGGCAGCCCCATCACCTGGCTGCACCAGGTCGTCTGAGGAGCGAACCAGCAGGTCACGATCCGACTACGACACTCCCAGCGGAGGCGCCGAGGCGTCGTAGGCTACAGACCGGTCATCCGGACGTCGTCGGGGAAGCGGCGTCCGGATGACCGTTTTCGTGCCGCGCGGATGACGCCGTCCGCCGTCCTGGCTCACCGGGGCGCGTCCTGGCTCACGTCCCACCCTGAGCCACGAGCCCTCACGATCAGCTGAGCTGATCCCAGCCACGCCCGCCCGGGGCTACAGCGGGATGTTGCCGTGCGCCCCGCGCCCGGACGGCGCCGCGGCGAGCGCCTGAACGAGCCGGCGCCTGGTCTGGGCGGGCTCGACCACCTCGTCGACGACGCCGATCTCGCGGGCGCGGTTGACCCCACCGGCGATCCGCTCGTGCTCGGCGGCCAGCTGCGCGTGCAGGGCCTCCCGCTCCCCGGGCGGCGCGGCGGCCAGCTTCTTGCGGTGCAGGATGCCGACGGCGGCCCTGGCACCCATGACGGCGACCTCGGCGCCCGGCCACGCGAACACGGCGGTGGCGCCCAGCGAGCGCGAGTTCATCGCGATGTAGGCGCCGCCATAGGACTTGCGGGTCACCAGGGTCACCCGCGGGACGACGGCCTCCGCGAAGGCGTGCAGCAGCTTGGCCCCGCGGCGCACGACGCCGTCCCACTCCTGGCCGACCCCCGGCAGGTAGCCCGGGACGTCGACCAGCACGACGAGGGGCACGCCGAACGCGTCGCACATGCGCACGAACCGCGCCGCCTTCTCCGCCGACGCGGAGTCCAGGCAGCCGCCGAGCCGCAGCGGGTTGTTGGCGATCACGCCGACGGTCCGCCCGGCCAGCCGGCCGAGCGTCGTGACGATGTTCGGTGCGAACCGCGGGTGCAGCTCGAGGCCGGGGGCATCGAGGACGGCGGCCACCAGCGGCTTGACGTCGTAGGCCCGCTGCGGCTGCTCCGGCAGCAGGGTCCGCAGGTCGACGTCCGGCTCGCCCTCGGCCGGGGCGAACGCGCCCTGCCCGGCGAGCAGGTCGACGGTCCGCCGCGCGGTCTCCAGCGCCTCGGCCTCGGAGTCGGTCACCACGTGGACGACGCCGGAGCGGCGGCCGTGGGTGTCCGGGCCGCCCAGCTGCTCCTGGTCCACGACCTCGCCGGTGACCGAGCGGACGACGTCCGGGCCGGTGACGAACACCCGCCCCGCCGGGCCCATGATCACCAGGTCGGTGAGCGCCGGGCCGTAGGCGGCGCCGCCGGCGGCCGGGCCGAGGACGACGGAGATCTGCGGCACCCGGCCGGAGGCCCGCACCATCGCCGCGAAGACCTCGCCGACGGCGTGCAGCGCGGTCACGCCCTCGGCCAGCCGGGCACCGCCCGAGTGCCAGATCCCCACGACCGGGACGCGCTCGCGCACCGCGGTGTCGATCGCGTCGACGATGTGCCGGCACCCGTCGACGCCCATGGCGCCGCCCATCACGGTCGCGTCGGTGCAGAACGCGACCGCCGGCGCACCGCACACGGTGCCGCGCGCGGCCACCACCCCGGAGCCGTCCCGGCCGGCCAGCAGCCGCAGGGATCCCTCGTCGAAGAACCGCAGCAGGCGGTCCTCGGGGTCTCGCGGGTCCGTGGCAGTCGACGTCGGGGGAGCGGCGTGCAGGGTTGTCACGGAACCTCCGGGGACCGGGGACGGGGTTCAGGCGGTGGTGAAGACCAGCGCGATGTTGTGGCCGCCGAAGCCGAACGAGTCGTTGACGGCCGCGGTGAGCTGCGCCTTGCGGGGCTCGTGCCGCACGATGTCGAGCGCCTGGACGGCGGCGTCGTCGTCCGGGTCGTCGAGGTTGGCCGTCGCCGGCACGATCTGCTCGCGCAGGGCCAGGATCGTGAACACCGACTCCAGCGCGCCGGCGGCGCCGAGCAGGTGGCCGGTCTGGCTCTTGGTCGCGGTGACCAGGACGTGCTCGCCGATCGCGTTGCGGATCGCGGACGCCTCGGCGGTGTCGCCGACCGGCGTGGAGGTGGCGTGCGCGTTGACGTGCCCGACGTCGGACGGCGACAGGCCGGCGTCGCGCAGAGCCGCGCCGATGGCGCGGCCGGCGCCCTCGCCCTCCGGATGCGGGGCCACCAGGTCGTAACCGTCGGCGGTGGCACCGGCCCCGGCGAGCCGGGCGTGCACGGTGGCTCCCCGGGAGGTCGCCGAGTCGGCCCGCTCCAGCACCAGCGCCGCGGCGCCCTCGCCGAGCACGAAGCCGTCACGCGACTTGTCGAACGGCCGCGAGGCGCGCTCGGGCTCGTCGTTGCGAGTGCTCATCGCACGCATCGCCGCGAAGCCGGCCATCGGCAGCGGGTGGATGCACGCCTCGGCGCCGCCGACCAGCACGACGTCCGCGCGGTCGAAGCGCAGCAGGTCCAGGCCCCACCGGATCGCCTCGGCGCCCGACGCGCACGCGCTGACCGGCGCGTGCACGCCGCCCTTCGCACCGATCGCGAGGCCGACCGCGGCCGCCGGGCCGTTGGGCATGAGCATCGGGATGGTGAAGGGGGAGACCCGCTTGGGCCCCTTCTGCTCGAGGACGTCGTCCTGGCCGAGCAGGGTGAGCGCGCCGCCGATGCCGGTGCCGAAGACGACCGCGATCCGCTCGGGGTCGACGTCGAGGTCGGCGGCGCCGGAGGACGTCCAGGCCTCCTCGGCGGCGACCACCGCGGCCTGCTGGCTGCGGTCCAGCCGCCGGGCGCGGACCCGGTCGAGCGAGTCGGCCGGGTCGGTCGCCATGTGGGCGACGAGCTGGGCGGGGTACTCCTTGATCCAGTCGTCGGTGATGCGGCTGACCCCCGACCGCCCGGCCAGCAGCGCCTCCCACGTGCTGGCCACGTCCCCGCCGAGCGGCGTGGTGGCGCCGAGGCCGGTGACGACGACGTCACTGGTTGACGTGCTCATGTGCTCTTCCTCCCAGAAGGCGGGGCGGCCGGGTGGCCGGGAACCGGGCGAGGGTCGTCAGCCTTGGTTCTTCTCGATGTAGCCGATGGCGTCGCCGACGGTCTTGATGTTGCCCAGCTCGTCGTCGGGGATCGCGACGCCGAACTTGTCCTCGACGGCGGTGGCGATCTCCACCATCGACAGCGAGTCGACGTCGAGGTCGTCGGTGAAGGACTTCTCGGGGGTGGCGTCGGCGGGGGTCACGCCGGCCACCTCCTCCAGGATCTCGGCGAGCCCGGCCTGGATCTCCTGGGTGCTGGCCAACGTGGGGTCCTCTCTCTCGGAAGGTGGCGGCGTCCACGGTGGTCCGCCGCCGTCGTCCGGGACGGGTGTCCCGGCTGACTGACAAGGTGGTGCGTGGCTAGGGAAGCCGCAGGACCTGGCCCGCGAAGGTCAGCCCGGCGCCGTAGCCGAGCACCAGGGCCAGGTCGCCCGACTTGGCCTCGCCGGACTCCAGCAGGGCCGACAGGGCGAGCGGGATCGACGCCGCGGAGGTGTTGCCGGCCTGGACGATGTCACGGGCGATGACGGTCCGCTCGGGCAGGCCGAGCTTCTTGGTCATCGACTCGATGATCCGCAGGTTGGCCTGGTGGGGGGCGAAGACGTCGATGTCCTCGGGGCCGACGCCGGCGGCCTCCATGGCTTCCACCAGGGCCAGGGTCAGTTTCGTCGTCGCCCACCGGTACACCGCCTGCCCGGCCATGGTCATGGTCGCGCTGCCGGCCGCGATCTCGATCGCGTTGTGCTGGTCGCCGTCGCTGCCCCAGGCGACCGGTCCGATCCCGGGCTCGTCCGAGGCGCCGACCACGGCCGCGCCGGCGCCGTCGGCGAAGATCACGGCGGTGGACCGGTCGGTCAGGTCGGTGACGTCGGTCAGCCGCTCGACGCCGATGACCAGCGCGTTGCGGGCCGAGCCGGCGCGGATCGCGTCGGTGACCAGGCCGAGGGAGTAGCAGAAGCCGGCACACCCGGCGTTGAGGTCGAACGAGCCCGGCCGCGGGACACCCAGCCGGTGGGCGATCTGCGGGCCGATGCCGGGGATCGGTGCCCGCAGGCTGGCGCTGGCCGCGACCACCATGTCGATCTCGTCGGGCCCGAGGCCGCTGGCCGCGATGGCCTTGCCGCCGGCGGCGACCGCCATCTCGACGAGGGACTCGTCCTCGCCGGCCCAGCGGCGCTCGGCGATGCCGACCCGGCTCTGGATCCACTCGTCGCTGGTGTCCATCACCTGGGAGAGCTCGTCGTTGGTGACCCGCCGGCGGGGCCGGTAGCCGCCGATCCCGAGGATCCGGGCACCGGGCGCCCCCTGCCGCTGCTTGATGGTCACTGCGACACCTCCGGGTAGAGACGGGCCAGCGGGTCCCCGGCGTCGACCAGGTCACCGTCGTGCACGAGCCATTCCGCCAGTACCCCGTCGTAGCCGGCCGAGACGTCGACCTCCTCGCGGCGGCTGCGCACCGAGCCCAGCGGCGTGCCGGCGGGCAGGCGGGTGCCCTCGGCGAGGGCGGCGGGGCTGACCGTGCCGCGGGTGGGCGCGACGACGATCCGCCAGCCGAACACGTTGCCGGCGTCAGGCACGGCCAGCCTCCAGCAGCTCGCGGGCGCGGTCGAGGTCGGCCGGGCCGGTGACGGCGAGGATCTCGACGTCGGCGCCCTTCCACTCGCGCTTGGCCAGGCCGGCCAGCGCGCCGGCGGGCGGCAGCTCGACCGCGGCGGTGACCCCCAGCTCGCGCATCGTGGCCAGGCAGGCGTCGAAGCGGACCGGGCTGGTGACCTGGCTGACCAGGCGGGAGAGCGCCTCGGCGCCGCTGTCGACCGCGGCGCCGTCGGCGTTGGAGAGCAGCCGCCGGCTCGGGTCTGCCGGGCGCACCCCGCCGACGAGCCCCTCGAGCTCCTCGCGGGCCGGGGCCATGTACTCGGTGTGGAAGGCGCCGGCCACCGACAGCGGCATCACCCGGGCCTTGGCCGGCGGGTCGGCCTTGAGCGCGGCCAGCCCCTCGAGCGGCCCGGCGACGACGACCTGGCCGCCGCCGTTGTAGTTCGCGGCGACGAGGCCGTGCTTGTCCAGCGCGATCGGCAGCTCGTCGGGGTCGCCGCCGAGGACGGCGGCCATGCCGGTCGGCGTCCGCGCGCAGGCGGCCGCCATCGCCCGGCCGCGGACGGCGGTCAGCGCGATCGCGGCCTCGGTGCTCAGCACCCCGGCGAGCGCGGCGGCGGTCAGCTCGCCGACGCTGTGGCCGGCGACGACGACGTCCCCGCTGGGCTGCGCACCCGGCTCGGGGAGCCCGCCGAGCTCGCGGGCGATGAACAGGCTCATCGCCACCACGAGCGGCTGGGTGACCGCGGTGTCCTTGATCGCCTCGGCGTCGCCCGTGGTGCCGAGGGTCAGCAGGTCGGCGTCGGCGATCGCCCCGGCCCAGCGGAAGAAGGACTCGGCGCCGGGGAGGTCGAGCCAGTCGGTGAGCATCCCGGGCTTCTGGGCACCCTGTCCGGGGGCGAGAACGGCCAGCACGCCCTTCACCGTGCCAAAGATCATCGGCTCCCGCGCCCCGGAGCGGTACGAAAGCACACCGCTGATCTTTGGAGGGTTCCTACAAACTGGGCCCGGTCAGAGGCCGGTTCTGTGCCGATTCGTGGTAGAGACCACACGTCTCAGTGCCACAGGGAGCTGTCCCGCCCGAGCTGCGCCAGGGCGAGCGCCACCTGCAGCGTCCAGCTGCCGCGCGGATCGGTCGCCGACAGCCCGGTCAGCTCGGCGGCCCGCCTGAGCCGGTACCGGACCGTGTTGGGGTGCACGAACAGCGCCCGCGCGCTGGCCTCCAGGTTGCCGCCGCCGGCCAGCACCGCCCGCACCGTCTCGAGCACCTCGCCGCCGGCCGCCTGCAGGGGTGCGGCGATCCGCTCGTTCAGCGCCCCGCGGGCCAGCGGGTCGCCGTCCAGGGCGCGCTCGGCGAGCAGGGCGTCGGCCGACACCGGCCGCGGCGCGCCCGGCCACGCCGGGGCGGCGTGCAGCCCGGCGAGCGCGGCCGCCGCGGACTCCGCCGCCCGGCTGAGCCCGTCGACCACCGGCCCGGTCACCACCGGGCCGGGCCCGAACTCGTCGGAGAGCCGCTCGGCGACCGCCTCCAGGTCGTCGTGCCCCCCGAGGACGACGACGAGCTGGTCGGCGTGCACCCCGACGAGCACCTCGCTGCGCAGCGACCGGGCGACCCGGCGGACGACGGAGTGCGCGTCCACCCCGCTCGGGGCGTTGCCGACGAGGACGACGACCGGGCTCATCGTCGCCCAGCCCAGCGCGGCCGCCCGACCGGGCAGCTCCTCGGAGCGCTCGCCGCGGACCAGCGCGTCGACCACCAGGGCCTCGAGCCGGGCGTCCCACGCGCCGCGGTTCTCGGCGAAGCTGGCGTAGACGTGCGCGGTGGCGAAGGCGACCTCGCGGCTGAAGGTCAGCACCGCCACCCGCAGCGCCTCGGCGTCCCCGGGCTCGGCGACGGAGGCGACGTGGTCGTCCATCACCTCGACGGTCACCTTGATCAGGTCGACGGTCTGGCGCAGCGGGACGGCGCGGACCAGCTCCCGCGGCGCGGCGCCGAACACCTCGCCGGTGAGCCGGGGCGGGCGGCCTGGGTTGCGGCACCACTCCACCAGCGAGGCGATGCCGTTCTGCGCGACGAGCATGACCCAGGAGCGCTGGTCGGCCGGCATGGTGCGGAACCAGGTCAGCTGCTCGTCCATGCGCGCCACGGCCTGGGTGGCGAGCGCTCCGGACGCCCGCTCGAGGCGCCGCAGCGTCGCCTCGCTCGGTGGGCGGTTGCTCACCCGGGACACGGCGCCTCCCCGTTGCGGTCGTTCCCGTCCCAGCGTGTCACGCGAGGGCGGGGCGGGGAGAGTGGACCCGTGGACGTTCCCCCGGACGGCGCGCCGCGGGTCACTCGTCGGCATGCGCTGATCGCGGCCGCGGCCGGCTACGTCGTCGTGGCGCTGCTGGGGCTCGGCGTCCTCACCGGCTTCGGCCCGCAGCTGCGCCTCGACGGCGCGGTGAGCGAGGCGCTCTACGCCGGCGACGACCGCGCCGCGGGCCTGAACGGCCTGCTGGAGGTGCTCACCGCGCCCGGGCTCACGGCGTTCCGCGTGGTCGTGCTGCTGCCGGTGGTCGTCTGGCTGGTCCTCCGGCGGGCGTGGTGGGTCGCCGCCTGGGTGCTCACCGCCATCGTGCTGGTGGGGCCGCTGAACACGGTGCTCAAGGAGTCCTTCGGCCGGGTGCGGCCGGACTTCGAGGAGGGCGGCGCCCGGCTGGCGTCGCTGAGCTACCCCAGCGGCCACTCCTCGGGCATCGCCACCCTCGTCACCGTCGTCCTGCTGCTGGTCTGGCCGCTGCTCGCCCCGGCGGTCCGGCGCACCTGCCTGGGGCTGGGGGTCGCCCTCGTCGTCCTGGTGGGCCTGACGCGGATGTGGCTGGGCGTGCACTTCCTCTCCGACGTCGTGGGCGGCTGGGCGTTCGGGGTGGCCTGGACCCTGACGGTGGCGCTGGCCTTCGGCGCGCTGCCCGGCGGGCGGGCCGCGCTGCCTCTCCGGCGCGATGCGCTCGTCGTCGAGGAGGAGCCGTGACCCTCGAGCAGGACGTCGTCCTGACCGCGGACGACGGCTCGCTCGGGCCGCTGCTGCGGCTCGCCGACGACCGGCTGGCGCCCGGCGCCGGCTACGGGCGGCACGAGCACCGCGCGGTCGACGTCGTGGCCGTCGTCGTCTCCGGGTCGGTGCGGCACGCCTGGGGTCCCGACGCGCGGCTGGCGGCCGGTGACGTGGCGGTGCTGCGCGCGGGCAGCGGGCTGGAGCACGACGAGGTGGCCGGCCAGGAGGGGGCCCGGCTGCTGCAGACCTACCTGCGGGCGGCCGAGCCGGCGGCCGCGCCGTCCCACGCCGTGCGGCCGCAGCCGGCGGGCTGGGTGGACCTCGGGCGGGCCGACGCGCGGCTGTGGGTGCACCGGCTGCCGGCGGGGGAGGTCGCCGACGTCCCGCCCGGCCTGCTCGTGGTGGCCGGCCCGGGGACGACCACGACGCACGAGCAGCCGGGCGGGCCGTTCCGGGCGACCGACCCGGCGCTGCTGCTCGTGTGGCAGCTGGACCGGCAACGGCCCGACTGGGCCGCCTTCTGATCCGGCGGCGAGACTGGGGCCATGCCGACCAGCGCCTCGGACCTGCTCGCCGCCGCCTACTCCGACGCCGACCGCACCATCGACCTGCGCCGGCGGCTGCACCGGCAGCCGGAGATCGGGCTGCACCTGCCGAGGACCCAGGCCGCGGTCGTGGAGGCGCTGGCCGACCTGCCGATCGAGGTGACGACGGGGCGGTCCACCAGCTCGGTGGTCGGCGTGCTGCGCGGGGCCCGGCCCGGCCCGACGTTCCTGCTGCGCGGCGACATGGACGCCCTGCCGGTGCACGAGGACAGCGGTCTGCCCTTCGCCTCCGAGGTGCCCGGCGCCATGCACGCCTGCGGGCACGACACCCACGTGGCGATGCTGCTGGGCGCGGCCCGGCTCCTGGCCGAGCGGCGCGACGAGCTCGCCGGGCAGGTCGTGTTCATGGCCCAGCCGGGGGAGGAGGGCTTCCACGGCGCGCGGTACATGCTCGAGGAGGGCCTGCTGCAGGCGGTGCCGGAGGCCCCGGTCAGCGGCGCCTTCGCGCTGCACATCTCCTCGTCGTTCGCCAGCGGCACGATCAACGTGCGGCCAGGGCCGATGATGGCCGCCGCCGACCAGTGGCGGATCACCGTCCGCGGCCGCGGCGGGCACGCCTCGATGCCCTACGCCGCCAACGACCCCGTCCCGGTGGCCGCGGAGATCGTGCTGGCGCTGCAGACGCTGGTGACGCGGCGCGTGAACGTGTTCGACCCCGCGGTGGTCACGGTGGCCCACATCGAGGCCGGCTCCACCAACAACGTCATCCCGGACTCCGCGTTCCTGGAGGGCACGATCCGCACCTTGTCGGCGCCGACGCGGGCCGCCGTGGTCGCGGCGGTGCAGCGGGTGGCGACGGCGATCGCCGGCGCGCACGAGATGACCGTCGAGTTCGAGCACGTCGAGGGCTATCCGGTCACCGCCAACGACGCGGGGGCGACCGCGCAGGTGCTCGACACCGCGGCGTCGCTGCTCGGGCCGCAGGCCAGCGTGCTGATGTCGGACCCGCTCATGGGCGCCGAGGACTTCTCCTACGTGCTGCAGCAGGTGCCCGGCGCGCTGGCGTTCCTCGGCGCGTGCCCGCCCGGGCTGGAGCCGGAGAACGCGCCGCCCAACCACTCCAACCTCGTCGTCTTCGACGAGGAGCCGCTCCCGGCCGGCGTCGCCCTCTACGCCCGCATGGCCCTGGACGCCCTGGCGGGTGAACGGCCTTGGGGCTAGCCGGACACCAGCGCCACGACGTCCGCGGCGCAGCCCCAGGAGAGGGTGACGCCGGCGCCGCCGTGCCCGTAGCAGGCGACCACCGGGCGGCCGTCGACGACGGTCCGGTCCAGCCGCACGGTCGGCCGCCCCGGCCGCAGCCCCACCGCGCGGGAGAGCACCGGCTGCCCGCGCAGCGCCGGTACCAGCGCGCACACCCGCGCCAGGATCGCCGCCTCGACCGCGGGATCGGGCTCGATGCCGGTCGCACCCGGGACGGCGGTGCCGCCGCAGACGACGTCGCTGCCGCGGGGCACCACGTAGGTCAGCCCGGCGGGGTTGTCCTCGTCGAGCACCCAGCCGCCCAGCCCGGGATCGGCCAGCCGGACCACCTGCCCCTGCACCGGCACGAGCGAGTCGTCGCCGAGCAGGGCACCCGAGGCCAGGCCCGCGGCGACCACGACGACATTGCCGGGGACGTCGGCCGGCCGGTCCACCCGCCCCTCGACCACCTCCACCCCGGCGGCCCGGCACGCGCCGGCCAGCCACGGCAGGTACCTGTTCATGTCGGCCACCGGGAGCGTGCAGCGCGTCCCCGCGGGAACGCCCAGCGGCAGCTCCGCCGGCGTCGCGGGCCGGTGGCCGGGCACGCCGGGCGCCCACCAGAGGTCGGGCTCGGCGGTGCGGGAGACGACGGTGCCGGGGCGCTGGGTCACGCCGGTGGCGGGGTCGCCGGCCAGGTCGGTGAGCACGCCGAAGGTCGTCGTCGCACAGCGCAGGACGGCGGCGGCGGGCGCCGCGGCGTAGGGGAACCACACCGCGGCAGCCACCGCCGACGTCGTCCGTTCGACCGGGCCGGCGGTGACGACCCGCACCCGGTGTCCGGCGCGGGCCAGCTCCAGGGCGCAGGTCAGCCCGACGACCCCACCCCCGATCACGGTGACGTCGCCGGGCGGCCCGTGTCTCAGGTCGCCGGGCTCTCGTCCGGCCGCTGCTCCTCGGGGGCCGCCTGGACGTCGCGGACCTGGTACTTCTCGACCGCCTGCCGGACGACGTCCCGGTCGAGCACGTTCCAGTCGGCCAGCGAGGCGAGCGTCCGGACGACGATCGACTCGGCGTCGACGTGGAAGTACCGGCGCAGCGCCGGGCGGGTGTCGGACAGGCCGAACCCGTCGGTGCCCAGGGACTTCATGCCGTTCGGCGCGTAGGGCGCGATCAGGTCGGGGACGGCGCGCATCCAGTCCGACACCGCCACGACCGGGCCCTCCGCCTCCTGCAGGCGCCGGGTCACGTACGGCACCCGCGGCTCCTCCTCCGGGTGCAGGAGGTTGTGCTCCTCGGCGTCGTCCGCCTCGCGGCGCAGCTCGGTCCAGGAGGTCACCGACCAGACGTCGGCCGAGACGCCCCAGTCGTTCGCCAGCAGCTCCTGCGCCCGCAGCGCCCACGGCACCGCGACGCCGGAGGCCAGGATCTGGGCCTTCTTGCCGCCGTCCAGCTGCGGGCCCTCGGCGTAGCGGTACATGCCGGCCAGCAGCCCCTGCAGGTCGAGGTTCTCCGGCTCGGCCGGCTGCTGGAACGGCTCGTTGTAGACGGTCAGGTAGTAGAAGACGTCGGGGCTGCGGTGCCCGCCGAGCGGCGCGCCCGGGTCGTTGCCGTACATCCGCAGCAGCGCGTCCTTGGTGATGTGCGCGACCTCGTAGGAGAACGCCGGGTCGTAGCTCACCACCGCGGGGTTGGTCAGCGCGAGCAGCAGCGAGTGGCCGTCCTCGTGCTGCAGGCCCTCGCCGTTGAGCGTCGTCCGCCCGGCGGTGGCGCCGAGCAGGAAGCCGCGGGCCATCTGGTCGCCGGCGGCCCAGAACGCGTCGCCGGTCCGCTGGAACCCGAACATCGAGTAGAAGATGTAGATCGGGATCATGTGCTCGCCGTGCGTGGCGTAGGAGGTCCCGACGGCGGTGAACGAGGCCGCGGAGCCCGCCTCGTTGATGCCCTCGTGCAGGATCTGGCCCTGCTCGGACTCCTTGTAGGCCAGCATCAGCTCGCGGTCGACCGAGGTGTAGCGCTGGCCGTGCGGCGAGTAGATCTTCTGCGTCGGGAACAGCGAGTCCATGCCGAAGGTGCGGGCCTCGTCCGGGATGACGGGCACGAAGCGCGGGCCGAGCTCGGGGTCCTTGATGAGCTCCTTGAGCAGGCGGACGAACGCCATCGTCGTCGCCACCTCCTGCTTGCCGGAGCCCCGGCGCAGCACGTCGAGGGCCTTGTCCTCGGGCGCCTTGAGCGGCTTGGCGTCCGTCCGGCGCCGCGGCACCGACCCGCCGAGGGCCCGGCGCCGCTCGAGCATGTACTGCATCTCGTCGCCGTCGGGGTCGGGCTTGTAGTACGGCGGCAGGGTCTTGTCGAGCGCCTCGTCGGGGATCGGCAGGTAGAGCCGGTCGCGGAAGGCGGCGAGGTCCTCCGCGGTCAGCTTCTTCATCTGGTGCGTGGAGTTGCGGCCCTCGAAGTGGCTGCCGAGCGTCCAGCCCTTGATCGTCTTGGCGAGGATGACCGTGGGCTGGCCCTTGTGCTCGACCGCCGCCTTGTAGGCCGCGTAGAGCTTGCGGTAGTCGTGCCCGCCGCGGGAGAGGTCCCAGATCTCCTTGTCGGACATGCCCTCGACCATCTTGCGGGTGCGCGGGTCCCGGCCGAAGAAGTGCTCGCGGACGAAGGCGCCGTCCTCGGCCTTGTAGGTCTGGTAGTCGCCGTCCGGGGTCTGGTTCATCAGGTTGACCAGCGCGCCGTCGCGGTCGGCAGCCAGCAGCGCGTCCCACTCGCGGCCCCAGATGACCTTGATGACGTTCCAGCCGGCGCCGCGGAAGAAGGACTCCAGCTCCTGGATCACCTTGCCGTTGCCGCGGACGGGACCGTCGAGGCGCTGCAGGTTGCAGTTGATGACGAACGTGAGGTTGTCCAGCTCCTCGCGGGCGGCCAGGCCGATGGCGCCGAGCGACTCGGGCTCGTCCATCTCGCCGTCGCCGAGGAACGCCCAGACGTGCTGGTCCGAGGTGTCCTTGATGCCGCGGTTGTGCAGGTAGCGGTTGAACCGGGCCTGGTAGATCGCGTTGATCGGGCCCAGGCCCATGGAGACGCTGGGGTACTCCCAGAACTCCGGCATCAGCCGCGGGTGCGGGTAGGACGACAGCCCGCCGCCGGGGTGGCTGACCTCCTGGCGGAACCCGTCCATCTGCTGCTCGCTCAGCCGACCCTCGAGGAAGGCGCGCGCATAGATGCCGGGGGAGGCGTGCCCCTGGAACCAGATCTGGTCGCCTCCGCCGGGGTGGTCCTTGCCGCGGAAGAAGTGGTTGAAGCCGACCTCGTAGAGCGACGCCGAGGAGGCGTAGGAGGAGATGTGCCCGCCGACGGCGATCCCGGGCCGCTGGGCGCGGTGCACCATGATCGCGGCGTTCCACCGGATGTAGGCCCGGATCCGCTTCTCGACGAACTCGTCGCCGGGGAAGTAGGGCTCCCGCTCCGGCGGGATGGTGTTGATGTAGTCGGTGCTGCGCAGCGACGGGACGCCGACCCGCTGCTCACGGCTGCGCTCGAGCAGCTTGAGCATCAGGTACCGCGCCCGGGTCCGCCCCGCGTGGTCGACGACCGCGTCGAGGGACTCGACCCACTCCTGCGTCTCGTCGGGATCGGTGTCGACCAGCTGGCTGGGCAGACCGGCGGTGATGACCGCGCGGGGGGAGGTGGCGTCGCGGGCGGTGTCGCCGTCCGGCTGCTGCGGTGCGCTCATGTCTCCATCGTCTCCCGTCTGGGGTTCCGGCGTCACGTGAGGGCGCGGCGTCCAGTCGGTACGCGTTCGTACCAACGGACGACGGTGTTCCGCGTCGGTCGCGGACGGGCTTGCGCCCCGCCGGGCATGCCCTACGCTTCCGCCAACGGTCGCCCGGCAGACGGGGCCGTTCCCCGACATCCGGGCCGTTTCGGGCCGGACGGCGGGTCTGATGCAGGGACGAGAGGGGTGACATGACCAGGGTGCGGGCAACCCTCCCGCTGGTCGTGTCCGCCGATGCCGCCGGACCCCCCGTCTCCCCGGCTCTCGCGTGCGAGCGCTCGTGAAGCGATGTCCGCGCGCGTTTCGCGTTCCGACAGTGCACCATTTCGCAGACAGCCGGTCAGCAGGCGACCGTTCCACGGAGGAGCAGCAGGGATGAGCGTCGACTCGGGCAGCGCCAGCATGGCGGCCCGGCTGGGCATCAAGCCGGGCATGGTCGTGCAGGAGCTCGGCTGGGACGAGGACGCCGACGAGGACCTGCGCGACTCCATCGTCGAGGCGGCCGGCAGCGAGATGGTCGACGAGGACACCGACGAGGTGGCCGACGTCGTCATCCTGTGGTGGCGCGAGGACGACGGCGACCTGTTCGACGCGCTCACCGACGCCCTGACCTCGCTGGCCGACGACGGCGTGGTCTGGCTCCTGGTCCCGAAGTCGGGGCGGCCCGGGCACGTCGAGCCCGGCGACGTCACCGAGGTGGCGCCCACCGCGGGGCTGCAGCAGACCAGCAGCATCTCGGCGGCCAAGGACTGGTCCGGCATCCGGCTGGTGACCCCGAAGGCCGCGCGCACCCGTCGCTGACCCTCGGTTCGGCCCTGGGCGCCGGATGCGGCACGATCGGGCGCATGACGCTTTCCGTCGGAGATCCCGCGCCCGAGTTCAGCCTTCCCGACCAGGACAGGCAGGTCGTCTCGCTCGCCGAGCTGCGCGGCACGCCGGTCCTGCTGGTCTTCTACCCGTTCGCCTTCTCCGGCATCTGCACCGGTGAGCTCTGCCAGCTGCGCGACGAGCTGACCACCTACACCGAGGCCGGCGTGAAGGTGCTCGCGATCAGCACCGACCCGGTGTTCAGCCTCAAGGCCTTCCGCGAGAAGGAGGGCTTCGACTTCCCGCTGCTGTCGGACTTCTGGCCGCACGGGGCGACGGCGCAGGCCTACGACGTCTTCAACGAGAAGGCCGGCATGGCGCTGCGCGGCACGTTCCTCGTCGACGCCGAGGGCAAGATCGCCTTCGCCGAGGTCAACCAGCCCGGCGACGCGCGTCAGCAGTCCGGCTGGAAGAACGCGGTCGGCCAACTGGCCGCCTGACCTTCTCGCCGCCTGGGGAGGTGGCCCCCGTCCAGAGGCTCGCCGCGAGCGTGCGAGCGGTGAGGGGGACGGGGGTCCTTTGTCTACCCTGGGCGCGCGGGGCGCGTAGCTCAGCGGAAGAGCTCTCGCCTTACAAGCGAGCGGTCGCCGGTTCGATCCCGGCCGCGCCCACCTGTCACTTCGCTCGGCTGGTCCGGCGGGGGAGGGGCGACGTCCGGTGACACCGGCGGCGCCCCCGCCCGCGCCCCCGCTGATCACCCCGCCCTGCCCGCCCGGCTGATCCCCGCTCAGGCGTCGACGCGCTGGACGTTCTCGCCTTCGCCGATCTTCTCCTGATCGGTCACGAAGTAGTTGCCCTCGCTGTTGTAGGAGACCGGGCCCTCGTTGCGGAACATGTCGGCCAGCACGCTGAGCTCGGCGGCGGACACGAAGATCTGCCGGGCCGACGGGTCGCCCTCCAGGCCGAAGTAGAAGTAGCACTGCTTGTCGACGATGTTGAATCCGAGGGAGTACCAGCTCACCTTCTGCCAGGCCATGACGCCCCCTGCTCGAGCGGTTGCGGGTGCCTTCACATGCTGGTCCTGCCGGTGCCGCAACTCAACCCGCCGAGATGCGCCTGAGGGCGGTGTCCGCACGCGCGGACACCGCCCTCAGGCGCATCTCGATGCCGGGCTACGCGGCGGGGTCCCGCACCGTGAACTGCGAGGCCGCAGCGGGCCGGTCGGGGCGGGGGAAGGCCGGCCGCAGGAACAGCGGGGCCTTGAACGGCCGCCAGGTGCCCTCGGGCTGCGCCAGCCGGTCGGCGATCGCCCAGATGGCCGCCGGGTGGTGGCCCAGTCCCAGGTGGCTGGCCATGACGGCGATGTTCTCGCAGCGCTCGCCGGGCCGTTCCAGGCAGGTCTGCCAGTGCACGATGCCGTCGAAGTGCGAGTAGATCGAGGTCGAGGGCACCGGCAGCGGCGTCGCCTCGCTCTCCAGCGGCAGCGTGCGGTGCTCCACGTGCAGGTGCGAGTAGCGCTCGAAGGCCTTCGAGGCCCGGCTCTGGCTGTTGCGCTCGAGCCGGAACGGGCTGCCGAGGGTGATCACCTGGCGGACCGACTCCGGGGAGCGGCGCGCGATGTCCCGGGCGAAGATGCCGCCCAGGCTCCAGCCGATCAGGGTCACCGGCCGGCCGTAGCGGTCGGACAGGTCCTCCATCCGGTCCCGCAGGCCTGTCACGCAGGCCGCCGTGGGGCCGAAGTTGCGGCCCAGCCGCCAACCGTGCACCCGGTAGTCCAGCCGGCGCAGCACTCGCCGGAGGACGCGGGTGGAGACGTCGTCGGCCAGGAAGCCGGGGAGGACGAGAACCGGGTGCCCGTCGCCGTGCGGGAGACGGTCGAGGAAGGGGCGGGCCGCGAGGTACAGGCCGAAGTCCGCGGCCGCCCGGCTGGGTTCGGTCAGGTACAGCGGGAGCCCGGGGCCCTCGTCCTGGTGTGCCACGTGTCCTCCTCGGCCGGCCCGACGTCGGTATCTCTGTGTGTACCGAGATGAGCAGTCGGTCACACGTCGTTCGTATCGGCGTCGCCGCATCGACATGAAGTTGTGATGCAGCACACTTCAACGCGGCAGCTACCGGGCCTGTGCCCGCGGGTAGGACCGTGGGCACCGACGAAGGGGATCGATGGACGAGCGCACGCAGCCGGGGACCAGCCACACCGTCGACTGGGACGGTCCGGTGCACTACGTGGACTTCGGCGGCGATCCCGACGGGCCGACCGTCGTCCTCGTGCACGGCCTCGGCGGCTCGCACCTGAACTGGGACCTGCTCGCCCCGCTGCTCACCCCGCACGGCCGCGTCCTGGCGCTCGACCTGCCCGGCTTCGGCCGCAGCGAGCCCGGCAGCCGGCGAGCCACCGTGCAGGCCAACGTCGCCGTCCTCCGACGCTTCCTGACCGAGGTGGCCGGCGGGCGGGCCGTCCTCGTCGGGAACTCGATGGGTGGGATGATCTCGATCTTCACCGCCGCGTCCGCACCGAGGGCGGTCAGCGGGCTGGTCCTGCTGGACCCGGCCCTGCCCGGCGGGCGGCGGACCCTCGACCCGGTGGTCGCCGCCCAGTTCTTCCTCTACGCGCTGCCCTTCGTCGGCGAGCGGTTCCTCTCCCTCCGGCGCCGGCGGCACAGCGCGCTGCACCGGGTGCGGGAGATGCTGGCGCTGTGCGGGGTGGACCCGGACGCCGTCCCGTCCGAGGTGATCGACCGGTCGGTCACCCTGCTCGAGGAGCGCCGGGACGTCGACGGCATGGACAAGGCCTTCCTCGCCGCCGCCCGCTCGCTGCTGAAGCTCCTCGTCGACCCCCGCTCCTATCGCGGCGCGATGGCCGGCATCGCCGCCCCGGTCCTGCTCGTGCAGGGCGACCGCGACCGGCTGGTGCCCGTGGCCGCGGCCCGCGCCGCCGCCGAGCAGCACCCGCACTGGCGCTACCTCGAGCTGGCCGGCGTGGGGCACGTGCCGCAGCTGCAGGTCCCCGACACGGTCGCCAAGGAGATCCTCACCTGGCTCGAGGAGACGGCCGAGACACCCTCGCCGGCCTGACCTCAGCGCTGCAGCGTGGCGCGCAGCGCCTCCAGGCCGGTGTAGCGCGGCCGCCAGCCGAGCTGCTCCTTGGCGCGCGTGGTGTCCATGATCGAGGGCCGGCTCACCGCCTCGACCCACTCACCGGACGGCGGCAGGAACGGCAGCCGTGCCAGCGCCCGGGCGGTGAGCTGCGCCGGGCCGGGCGGCACCCGCAGCGGCAGCGCCCCGAACTCGCGGGCGACGTCCCCGACGGTGAGGATGCCGTCGCCGGCGATGTTGTACGCCCCCGGCGGGCCGGCGCCCAGCACGCACAGCAGCAGCGCGCGGCCGACGTCCTCCTCGTGGATGAACTGCAGCTCGAACTCGGGGACGACGACCGGCACGGGCACCGGCAGCCGGCGGGGGCGGCCCAGCAGCCGGCGGCCGAGCGGGGCCAGCGGACCCGGGAGGACGTCCTTGGCGCCCACGGCGTTCGGGCCGAGCACCACCGGCGGCCGCAGCAGGTAGAGGGCGAGGTCGGGGGCGCTGGCCGCCTCGGCGTCGAGCAGCTCCTCGAGCTCGGCCTTCTCCTGTGCGTAGAACAGCCGGCCGGCCGGCCGCACCGGCCAGTCCTCGGCGATCCGCTCCGGGTTGTCGGCGTGCCAGCCGTAGGCGGCCACGGACGACGCGTAGACGAACCGGCGCGCGCCGCAGGCCGCCGCGGCCCGGAACACGTTGAGCGTCCCCTCGACGTTGATCGCCCGCGTCGTCCGCCGGGAGGCGTTGCCGGTGATCAGGAAGGCGAGGTGGACGACGACGTCGGCGTCGCGGAACGCCTCGGTGAGGGTGTCGGGGTCGCGGACGTCGCCCTGCCGGTACTCCATCTTCGTCCAGCCGCGCTCGACGGGGTCGAACGGCCGGCGGGCCAGGCCGATGATCCGCGCGACCCGCGGCTCCTCCTGCAGCAGCGGGACCAGCCCGGAGCCGAAGGTGCCGGTCGGTCCGGTGACGGCGACGGTGAGGTCGCGGTCGGCCGCAGGGCTCACTGCTGCGCCGCCGCGGCCGGCTGCTTGTCCGCGATCTCCTTGAGCTCGTCCACCCCGCGGCGGATCCCGGTGGCCAGCACGTCGATGTCCGGGAAGCCGTCGAAGTCGGCGTTGATGCCGAAGGTCATCGTGTTCAGGTAGGAGAAGATCCCGATCGAGATCCGGGTGCCGCCGGCGATCGGCACGTAGGCGTGCGCCGAGCACATCCGCCGGCCGAGCACGTACAGCGGCACCCGCGGCCCGGGCACGTTGGTCGTCACCGCCTGGCACCAGAACTGGCCGGCCTGCATCGCCGCCCGCACGCCCATGGCCAGCAGCGTCGGCGCGACGAAGTCGCCCATCGCGATGATCGAGCGGGCGTCGACCGCCTGCATCGCCTTCTTGTAGTCGTCCATCTGCCGGCGGACGCGGGTCAGCCGCTCGCCCGCGTCCGGCTCGCCCACCGGCAGGTCCACGAAGACCGCCGAGACGCGGTTGTCCAGCGCGCCGCGCTCACCGGGGCGCCGCACGGACACCGGGACCATCGAGCGGACGACGGCCTTCTCGGACAGCGCGCCCCGGCCCTGCAGCAGGTCGCGGAACCCGCGGGTGATGGCGGTGAGGACGACGTCGTTCACCGTGCCGCCGAGCGCGGTGCGCACCGCCTTGAACTCGTCGAACTGCGCGTCGGTCCACGCCCACCGGCGGTGCGGGCCGATCGGCCCGGTGAGCGTGCGGGCCAGCGGCGTCGTCGCCTGCCGGGCGAGGGCGGGCAGGTTGCTGGCCAGCGTCCTGCCGGAGCCCAGCAGCCCCTTGGCCGCCCGCGCGGCGCCCCCGGTGCCGGGGAGGCTGGTCAGCTGGCGCAGCGGATGGGTGAGGTTGTCCTGCACGGCCCCGGCCATGAGCTCGACGCTCGACGGGTTGCGCTGCGCCGTCCACTCCTTGGGCTCGGTGTGCTTGACGTTCGGGTCGAGGTCGAAGATGACCTGCATCAGGTCGGTGCCGGCGATGCCGTCGACCATGCAGTGGTGGACCTTGGAGATGATCGCCCAGCGGTCGTTCTCCAGGCCCTCGACCAGCCACACCTCCCACAGCGGCTTGGCCATGTCCAGGCGCTGGCCGAGCACGCGGCCGGCGAGGTTGCGCAGCTGCTCGTCGCTGCCCGGCTTCGGCACCGCCGTGTGCCGCACGTGGTAGAGGATCTGGAAGTGCGGGTCGTCGACCCACATCGGCCGGCCCAGGTTGAGCGGCACCTCGCGCACCCGCTGCCGGTAGCGCGGGACGAGCGGCAGCTTGGACAGCAGCAGCCGGACCAGGTCGCCGTAGGACGGCGCCGGCCCGTCGAACACGGCCACCGATCCCACGTGCAGCGGGGTGTTCTCGCTCTCCGCGTAGAAGAAACCGGCGTCGGTCGGGCTCATGCGGTCCACGATCAGCTCCTCGAGAGGTCGGCTGGCCGCCGAAGCTATGAGCCTGCGGCGGGGGGTGCAAGCCGATCATGAACTCACCGGTAACAACGGTTCAACCGGTCCGGCGGGATTCCCCGAGCCCGGCCTCCACCCGGTCGAGCAGGTCCAGAAACGCCTGGTCGACCACGGCGGCGCGGGTCAGGTTGACGCTGTGCCCGGCGCCGGGGACGACGACCAGCTCGACGTCCGGCCCGAGCCGCTCGGCCATCCGCCGGGCGTGCACGGCCGGCGTCAGCCGGTCGTCGGAGGCGGCGACGACGGTGACCGGCACGCGGGCCAGCACGTCGAGCGACGCCGTCTCGTCGTGGTCGAGGAAGGTCGCGTAGAACGCCGCGGTGACCGGGTACGGCGTCTCCTCCAGCAGGTCCTGCACCGTGCGCACGTGCGCCGGGTCGGCGTCCTCCCGCCCGAAGAGGTAGCGGCGGGTGAACCATCGCCCGAGCCGGGTGCCGCGGCGGCGGAAGCGCTCCAGCAGCGGCGCCCACAGCTGCAGCAACCAGAGGTACAGCGGCAGCAGCCCGAGCCACCGGACCGCCTTCACCGCCCAGCCGACGATCCCCGTCTCCACCAGCCCGCCGGCCGACGTGGCCAGCAGGAGGACGCCGACCACCCGCGAGCCGAACAGCTCCGGGCGCTGCCGGGCCAGCGCCATCACGCTCATGCCGCCCATCGAGTGCCCGGCCAGCACCACCGGACCCGCCGGCGTGGTGGCGTCGAGGACCTCGCCGAGGTCCCGGCCGGTGCGGTCGATGGTGGCAGCGGTCAGCCGCGTCCAGCCGGACCGGCCGTGCCCGCGCTGGTCGAAGAGCACCAGCCGCGCCCGGTCGCGCAGCACCCGGCGCTGCAGCTCCCACTCGGCCAGCCGGGCGGTGAACCCGTGGGCGAGGACGACGGTCAGCGGGGCGTCGTCCCGGCCGTCGACCTCCACGTGCAGGTCGACGCCGTCGTCGGTGCGGACGGTGCGGGACCCGGGCGGCGGCGGATCGGACAGCGGCGGGAGGACGACCATGCCGTCCATCCTCAGCGCCCGGGCGCCGCCTCGCGCACCAGGCGGCGGGCGGTGTCGACCTCGCGGGCGACCGGGGCCAGCACGCCGTCGGCGAGGATCTCGGCGTCGTCCCACACCCGGTCGGCGCGGACGTCGTCCTCCAGCTGCCGGATCGCCCGGCGCAGGACGGCGACCTGGTCGAGGTCCGGCTCGGGCTCCCCGGAGCGGATGGCGATCACCGCCTCGGTCACCGCGTCCGACGTCCGTTCCAGCTGCACGATCACCGGCCACCAGGCGGCGGCGCGGGTGCTGATCGGCGGGGGCTCGGCCAGCCGCCGCTGCAGCTGGGTCTGCAGCTCGGTGAGCGCCCGGTAGCAGCGCCGGCGGGCGCGGCGGCGCTCGGTCGGGGAGCCGGTGAAGGCCGCCTCGACGAAGCCGTCGAGCGCGAGGGCGGCGCCGCGCAGCGCCTCGTCGAGCGGCGCGCGCCAGGTCTGCGGCCAGAGCAGGTAGCCGAACACGAGCACGATCGCGCAGCCGATGAGAGTGTCGAGCAGCCGGGCGGTCACCAGCCCGGAGCCGCTGGGCACCGCGAGGTCGAGCAGCAGGATCACCAGCGGGGTGAGGAACACCGAGAACAGCCCGAAGTTGGCCAACCGCGCCCAGGGCAGCACCGCAGCGGCCAGGGCCATGGCGACGAGGACCCACGGGCTGCGCGGGATCACGGTCAGCAGCAGCGACCCGACGAGGACGCCGAGCACGGTCCCCACGCCGCGCTGCACCGCCCGGGTGAAGACCGAGCCGAAGTCGGGCTTGAGCACGATCGCCACGGTGAGCAGCACCCAGTACGGCCGCTGGATCGGCAGCAGCTGGCGGGCGATCTCGGCGACGGTCATGCACAGCGCCAGCCGGAGCGCGAACGCCCGGCTCTCGGGGCTCGCGATCGTGCTCTCCGCGAGGTCGCGCACCCGGCTGCGCCAGTCGGCCTCCGGGGGCACGACGGCCGCGACGGCGCGCTCCTCGGGATCGCCGATGACGTTCCACACCAGCCGGATGCCGTGCCGGGTGGCGCGCCGGCCGGGCGGACCCTCCTCGAGCGCGGGGGGCCGCTCCTCCGGCAGTTCCCGGTCGCCGGCGACCGCGGCGGCCAGCGCGTGCGCCGCGGTCACGTCCTGCGGATCGGCCGGCACACCGGCGCGGGCCGCGGCCACCGCGCCCTCGACCAGCGGCGCCGCGGCGTTGAGCACGCCGGCCAGCTCCGAGAGCTCGCGGCTGCGCCCCGCCGACCGGCTGCGGCTGCGGATCACCCGGTCGTAGGCGGCGTTGAGCGCGGTGGTCAGCTCGCGGCGGGCGTCGTCGGCGGCGTCGGTCCCGGCGGCCGTGAGCAGCGCCCCGATGCGGGTGAACACCGCCGCGACCGCCGCCCGGTCGGGGTCCTCGGGTTCGAAGCGCCACTGCACCAGCGTCGTGAACGTCGCCCAGCACGCGCCGGCGAAGAAGAAGCCGATCTCGGCGTAGGTGGGCAGCGGCGTGACCAGGCCGGAGGACAGCGCGGTGTACACGAGCAGCTGCAGCGCGCCGAGGGACAGCGCCGCGTTGATCCCGCTGATCAGCGCCGCGACCGCCGACAGGACGGCGATGACGACCACCGGCTGCCATCCGCCACCCTCGGCGTACTGCCCGGCCAGCAGCCCGACCACGCCGAAGCCGGCCGCTGCCGCGATCCGGCGCAGCTTGTCGCGCAGCGGTCCGGCCTGCGGCGCGAGCGTGGCGGCCAGCGCGCCGGTGGTGGCGAAGACGCCGGCGCCGAGCGCCGCGCCGTTGTCGAGCCCGCCGCCGACGAGCAGGGCGACGGCCAGGGGAGCGGGGATGGTGACGGCGAAGCGGACGACGTCCCGCCACGGCACGGGCGGGCGCTTGGTGCGGACGAGCTCCTCGAGCCAGGCCGGCGCCCGAAGCCCCCTCTCCGCCACGTCCTGGAGCCTCCCATCCCGCCGTCCTCCGAGCTTTCGGTACAGAAAGCCCGGACAGGCCGGGGCTTTCTGTACCGAGAGCCCTCGGGCCTATCGTCCGGCCCCGTGACCGCAACGCTCGGCGAGGTCCTGGCCGCCCTCGAGGCCCGCTACGACCCCGCCCTGGCGGAGAGCTGGGACGCCGTCGGCCTGGTCTGCGGCGACCGGTCGGAGCAGGTGACCCGCGTGCTGTTCGCCGTCGATCCCGTCGAGGAGGTGGTCGACGAGGCGCTCGAGACCGGCGCGGAACTGGTCGTGACGCACCACCCGCTGCTGCTCACGCCCGTCCACGGCGTGCCGGCGGACGACCCCAAGGGCCGGGTGGTGCACCGGCTGATCCGCGCCGGCGCCGCGCTGTTCGTCGCGCACACCAACGCCGACCGGGCCGCCGACGTCGGCGTCAACGACGCCCTGGCCGCGGCGCTCGGGCTCACCGGCTGCGCGCCGCTGGAGCCGGTGACGCCCGGCAGCCGGGCGGGTCTCGGCCGGCTGGGGCAGCTGCCGGAACCGGTGTCCCTGCGCGGGTTCGCCGAGCGGGTGGCCCGCGCGCTGCCGGCGACGGCCGGGGGCGTGCGCGTCGCCGGGGACCCCGACCGCCCGGTGCGCACGGTCGCCGTCTGCGGCGGCAGCGGGGGATCGCTGTACGAGGCCGCGGCGGCGGCCGGCGCCGATGTCCTCCTGACGAGTGACCTGAAGCACCACTTTGTTTCAGAACGGCAACAGTCGACGGGTCCTGCGCTCTGTGACGTGGCACACTTCGCCAGCGAGTGGCCCTGGTTGCCGGTCGCCGCGGAGACCCTCGCCCGCGATCTCGAGGGGCGGGTGCAGGTGAGCGTCTCCGCCCGGCGAACCGACCCGTGGACCGCGCACGTGGCACAGGACGTGGCACCGGATCCCGTCGGATCCGCCGCCGGCTGAGGACCGGGGGCCCGGCTCCCGGGAGAGGGGAGTCGCGTTGACCACCGAGACACCACCGACCACGACGGGCGTCGGCGACGTCGCGCCGCGTCGCAGCGACCGCAGCCCGTGGAACTGGCTGCTGCTGGTGCCGATCGTCGTGCCGCTGCTCGTGCCGCTCTACAACGACGTGGAGCCGACCCTGTTCGGCTGGCCGCGGTTCTACTGGCTGCAGCTGGCCTTCGTCGCCCTCGGCGTCGCGACGACGGTGCTGGTCTACCGGATGACCCGCCGCCCGGCCGCCGAGCGCGAGGCAGCGGCCCGCGCCGCGGCCCGGCACGCCGACCGGGACCGGGAGGGCTGAGCCGTGGAGGACGTCAACGTCGTCGAGCTGGTCATCGTCGTCTTCCTGTTCCTGCTCGTCACCGTCATGGGGTTCGCGGCGGCCCGCTGGCGGCGCGCGCAGTCGCTCATGCACCTCGACGAGTGGGGCCTGGGCGGGCGCAGCTTCGGCTCGTGGATCACCTGGTTCCTGCTCGGCGGTGACCTCTACACCGCGTACACGTTCGTCGCCGTGCCGGCGCTGATGTTCGGCGCGGGCGCGGCCGGGTTCTTCGCCGTCCCGTACACCGTGGTGATCTACCCGCTGGTCTTCCTCGTGGTGATCCGCCTGTGGTCGGTCAGCCACGTGCGCGGCTTCGTGACCCCGGCGGACTTCGTGCGGGCGCGGTTCGACTCGCCCACGATGGCGCTGCTGGTCGCGATCACCGGCATCGTCGCGACGATGCCCTACATCGCGCTGCAGCTGGTCGGCATCTCCGCCGTCCTCAAGTCGATGGGCTTCTCCGGCGAGGGGCTGGCGGGGGAGCTGCCGCTGATCATCGCGTTCCTCGTCCTGGCGCTGTACACGTACAACTCCGGGCTGCGGGCGCCGGCGCTGATCGCGTTCGTCAAGGACACGCTGATCTACCTGACGATCATCGTCGCGGTGCTGGTCATCCCGGCGAAGCTCGGCGGGTGGGGCGAGATCTTCGGCGCGGCGGAGGAGAAGTTCTCCGCCGGAGCGGGCGTCATCCTGCCGGCGACCGGCCAGCTGGGCTACGCCACCCTGGCGCTGGGCTCGGCGCTGGCGCTGTTCCTCTACCCGCACTCGATCACCGGCGTGCTCGCCGCGAGCAACCGGGACGTGCTCAAGCGGAACATGAGTGCGCTGCCGCTCTACAGCCTCGCCCTTGCCCTGATCGCGCTGCTCGGCTACATGGCCATCGCGGCGGGGACGACGCCGATCGGCACCGACGGCAACACGATCGTGCCCGAGCTGTTCCAGGAGATGTTCCCGAGCTGGTTCGCCGGCATCGCCTTCGCCGCGATCGCCATCGGCGCCCTCGTGCCGGCCGCGATCATGTCGATCGCCGCGGCCAACCTGTTCACCCGCAACGTCTACAAGGAGTTCCTGAAGAAGGACGCCACGTCCGAGCAGGAGGCGCGGGTCGCCAAGATCACCTCGCTGGTGGTGAAGATCGGCGCGGTCGCGGCGATCCTCTTCCTCAACCCGCAGTTCTCGATCGACCTGCAGCTGATCGGCGGCGTGATCATCCTCCAGACGCTGCCGTCGGTGGCGCTGGGCCTCTACACCCGATGGCTGCACCGCGGCGCGCTCATCGCCGGGTGGGCGGCCGGCATGATCGCCGGGCTCTGGATGGTCTACGAGATCCCGCGGCTCAACCCGGACGGCACCGTGGCCCGGGAGCACTTCGGCGGCTCGTCCTTCCCGCTGTCCAAGCTCGGCTTCGACACCAAGGTCGCGATCTACGCCGGGTTCCTGGCGCTGCTGGTGAACCTGCTCGTCACCGTCGTCGTGACGTTCGTGCTGCGGGCGATGAAGGTCGACGACGGCGTCGACGGGACGGCGGAGACCGACTACACGGCCGAGCGGGAGGACCCGACGGTCCGCGACCTGCCCGACCCGCTCGCCTCCGCGCCGCCGGGGCTCGACAAGGAGGTCCGGTCGCGGAGGTAGCTCGGCCGCGCAGATAGGTTGGGCGGGTGAAGGCCGACCACTTCGACCAGCAGAAGCTGCTGGCCCTCGCCGCCGAGGACGTCGCGCTCACCCAGCTCGCGCACCGGAAGCGGACGCTGCCGGAGGCGGCCGCCGTCGAGGCGGCCGCCGAGGCCGAGCGCGAGCTGGCCGCGGCGCTGGTGCGCGCCGAGACCGAGGCGCGCGACCTCGAGCGCGAGGTCGCGCGCCTCGAGGGGGACGTCGACGTGGTCCGCCAGCGGGCCGCCCGCGACCAGCAGCGGATGCAGGCCGGCGGCCTGCCCGCCCGCGAGGTCACCGCGCTGCAGCACGAGCTGGACTCGCTGGCCCGCCGGCAGGGGGATCTGGAGGACCAGGAGCTCGAGCTGATGGAGCGGCAGGAGGCCGCCGACAAGGCCCTGTCGGCCGCCCGCGAGGGGCAGGAGAAGGCCCGCGCCGATCTCGAGCGGGCCACGCAGCTGCGCGACGACGCGCTCGCCGACGTCGCCGACGCCACCGCCCGGCACGAGGCGGCGCGCGCCGAGGTCGCCGGCGGCATCCCCGCCCCGTTGCTGTCGCTGTACGACCGCATCCGCACCCAGACCGGGACGACCGGCGCGGCGCTGCTCAAGGCCCGCCAGTGCCAGGGCTGCCGGATCGAGCTGTTCGGCAAGGAGCTCGCCGCCGTCCGCGCCGCCGACCCGCACGAGGTCGTGCGGTGCGACAACTGCGGCCGCATCCTGGTGCGGACCGCCGAGTCAGGCCTGTGACCCGGCGAGGGGCCAAAGTGGCCACTTCGGCCCTACGGGGCGGCCGGTGAGACGGCTGATCGTCGAGGCGGACGGCGGCTCGCGGGGCAACCCCGGCCCGGCCGGCTACGGCGCGCTGGTCCGCGACGCGGAGACCAGGCGGGTGCTGGCCGAGCGGGCCGCCTCGGTGGGGCGGGCCACCAACAACGTGGCCGAGTACGGGGGTCTGGTCGCGGGGCTGCAGGCCGCCTACGACCTCGACCCTGAAGCTGAGGTCGAGGTCCGGATGGACTCCAAGCTGGTCGTCGAGCAGATGAGCGGCCGCTGGAAGATCAAGCACCCGGACATGCAGAAGCTCGCCCTCCAGGCGCAGTCGATCGCCCGGAAGCTCGGCGGGGTCCGCTACACCTGGGTGCCGCGGGCGCAGAACAGCGCCGCCGACGCCCTGGCCAACAGCGCCATGGACGGCAAGCCCGTGCACCGGGACGCCGCCGCCGAGCCGGTCACCATCGAGGACGACGTGCAACCGGCGCCCGAGCCGCAGCCGGTGGTGACCACGCTGACCCACCTGCTGCGGCACGGGCAGACCGAGCACACCCCGGAGCGTCGGTTCAGCGGCAGCAGCGACCTGCCGCTGTCCGAGCTCGGCCGCGCCGAGGCGCGGGCTGCGGCGCGGCACCTGGAGGACCGCGGGATCGACGCAATCGTGTGCTCGCCGCTGCAGCGCTGCCGGGAGACCGCGCAGGCCGCGGCCGACGTGCTGGGCCTGCCCGTCGAGGTCGACGAGGACCTGCGCGAGCTCGACTTCGGCGAGTGGGAGGGGCTGACCGGCGACGAGGTGCGCGCCCGCAACCCGCTCGCCGTCCGCCGCTTCTTCGGCGGGACCGACGTCCGCGCGCCGGGCGGGGAGTCGATCGCCGACGTCAGCGCCCGGGTGGCGAAGGCCCGTGCGCGGATCCTGGCGAAGCACGCGGGGGAGACCGTGCTCGTGGTCAGCCACGTGACGCCGATCAAGCTGCTGCTGGCCGCGGGGCTCGGCGTCGGCGACGAGGTGGTGCACCGGGTCTTCCTCGAGGCGGCGTCCCTGTGCACGGTGGCGTGGTCGTCGGACGGCCGGGCCAGCGTGCGCCTGGTCAACGGCACGAGCCACCTGCACTGATCGCCGAGCCAGGAGCGTTCGGTACGGATGTCGAGAACGGCGTGACGGGCTCCGTCCCAGGGGCGGAAGCGACCACCGTGGTCGCCCCGCCCTCAGGAGGCCCGGCATGACGCACGACCAGATCACCGAGATCCTCGATCGCCCGCTGAGCCAGGAGATGCTGGCTCGTGATCTCTGCCGCCTGGCCTACGTGGCCAAGGACGGGACACCGCGGAACATCCCGATCGCCTTCGCCTGGAACGGCAAGGAGGTCGTGATGTGCACGTCCAAGAACGCCCCGAAGCTGGCGTCGCTCCGTCAGAACCCGACCGTCGCCATCACGATCGACACCGAGGTGCACCCGCCCAAGATCCTGCTCATCCGCGGCACCGTCGAGCTCGACGAGGTGGACGGCATTCCCGAGGAGTACCTCGAGATGAACGGCTCCTACGAGATGACGGCCGAGCAACGGGTGGAGTGGGAGGCCGAGGTCCGCTCGCTCTACGACGGCATGGTCCGCATCGTGATGACGCCGACGTGGGCGAAGCTGATCGACTTCGAGACGACCTTGCCCAGCGCCGTCGAGGAGCTCGTCCAGCAGCGTGCGGCCCGACGAGACCACTAGAGACGGCCGGCGTCGATCACCCGGCTGAGGAACTGGCGGGTGCGCGGGTGCTGCGGTTCGCCGAGCACCTGCGCCGGCGGCCCCGACTCGAGCAGCACCCCGCCGTCGAGGAACGCGACGGTGTCGGCGACCTGGCGGGCGAAGCCCATCTCGTGGGTGGCCATCACGATCGTCATGCCCTGTGCGGCGACCTCGCGGACGACGGCCAGCACCTCGCCGACCAGCTCCGGGTCCAGCGCGCTGGTGATCTCGTCGAGCAGGAGGACCCGCGGGCGCACCGCCAGCGCCCGCACGATCGCCACCCGCTGCTGCTGCCCGCCGGAGAGCCGGTCGGGGAACTCGCCGGCCTTGTCGGCCAGCCCGATACGGGCGAGCAGCGCGTGGGCCTCCTCGCGCGCCTCGGCCCGCGCCCGGCCGTGGACGACGGTCGGCGCCAGCGTGACGTTGTCCAGCACGGACAGGTGGGGGAACAGGTTGTAGGCCTGGAACACCACGCCCATCCGGCGGCGCACCTGGTCGGCGTCCACCCGCGGGTCGGTGACGTCCTCCCCGTCGAGGAACACCTGGCCGTCGTCCACCGTCTCCAGCAGGCTGGCGCAGCGCAGCAGCGTCGACTTGCCCGACCCGGAGCCGCCGATCAGGGCGACGACGCGGTGCTCGTCGACCGCCAGGTCGATCCCGCGCAGGACGACGTTCTCCCCGAACGCCTTCACCACGTTCCTCAGCTCGAGGACGCTCACAGCAGCGACCCCGACTGCTGACGGCGCCGCGCCCGCGCGGTCACCGCGTCGGCCACCCGCGCCGACGGGACCGCCAGCAGCACGAACAGCAGGCCGGCCACGACGTACGGGGTGAAGTTGAAGGTCTGCCCGACGATGATCTGCGCCGCCCGGACGGCGTCGATCGCACCGAGGACCGAGATCAGCCCGACGTCCTTCTGCAGTGCGACGAAGTCGTTGAGCAGCGCCGGCGTCACGGTGCGCAGCGCCTGGGGGAGGACGACGATCCGCATCGTCTGCCGGTGGGTCAGCCCCAGCGAGCGCGCCGCGGCCCGCTGGCTCGGGTGCACCGACTCGATGCCGGCCCGGAAGACCTCGGCGACGTAGGCGGAGTAGACCAGCACGATCGCCGCCGTCCCCAGCACGAAGGACGACGTCGGCACCCCCTGCAGCCGCAGCGCCGGGACGCCGAAGCCGACCAGGTACAACACGATGATCAGGGGCATGCCGCGGAAGAGGTCGACGTAAGCGGTGGCGACGATCCGCAGCGGGGCGAACGCCGGCCCGCGCAGCGTGCGCAGCACCGCGATCAGCAGGCCGAACAGCAGGACGAGCACGGCGCCGACCAGCAGGACCTGCAGGTTCAGCCACAGGCCCTCGAGCACCTCGGGAAAGGCGTCGACCGCGGCCGACCAGGAGAAGAAGGTCGCCTGCACCCGCGGCCAGCCCGGCGCGCGGGTCACCAGCAGGTAGGCGACGACCGCGAAGACCAGCGTCGAGGCCAGCGCGACCAGCGTCGACCGCCGGGCCCGGCGACCCCGCCAGGCCCGGCGGGAGAGCTCCAGCTCGCTGGGCGCCGGGAGGTCGGCGGTCAGCTCAGGACGGGCGCGTCGGCGACGTCGGAGAGCCACTGCTCCTCGAGGTCGGCGAGGGTGCCGTCGTCGCGGAGGGCGTCGACGGCCTGGCTGACGCAGTCGGTGAGCGGGCTGTCCTTCTCCAGCAGCAGGCCGAACTGGTCGCCGCCCTCGCCGGAGTTCTCCAGCTGCCCGACGATCACCCCGTCGTCCAGTTCGGCCGCGGTGATGAAGAAGGCCGTGGGCAGGTCGACGACGATGGCGTCCACCTGGCCGTTCTGCAGGGCCAGCTTGGCGTCGTCGTTGGTGTTGAAGACGACGGGGTCGCTGTCGGGCCGGATCACGTCGGTGAGGGCCTGCAGGCTGGTCGTCGCCACCTGCGCGCCGATCCGCAGGCCACGCAGGTCGGCCAGGCTGGTGGCGCCGTCGGCGGGCGAGCCGGCGGTGGTGATCACGGCCTGGCTGACCGTGTAGTACGGCGAGGAGAAGTCGACGGCCTGCTTGCGCTCCTCCGTGATGGAGAACTGGTTGATGTCGAAGTCGAAGGGCCGCTCGCCGGGCTGGATCGCCGCGTTGAACGGCACCCGCACCCAGGTGACGTCCTCCTCGTTGTAGCCCAGCTGGCCGGCGACGGCGTAGGCGACCGCCGATTCGAAGCCCTGGCCGTTCTCCGGGGTGTCGTCGACCATCCACGGCTCGAAGGCCGGCTGGTCGGTGGCGATGGTGAGGGTCCCGGGCTCGAGGGTCTGCAGCTCGTCGGGGGAGCAGGCGCCGGCCGCCGACGAGGGCGACGTCCCCGCGCTCTCCTCCGAGGACTCCTGCGGGGCGCAGGCGCTGGCGGCCAGCGCGGCGGCGGCGAGGGCGGTCAGCGGGACAAGGCGGCGCATCGGGGCCCCTCGGGTGGTTGAACGGTGCAGGACAGCGGGGATCCTAGGGCGGCGGCGAGGCCTGGGAAGATGAGCGCTCCGCGCGGGGTTCGTCCTGTGACGGCCCCCACGACCAGCCCCTGGAGCCCGCGTGACCGCGACCATCGCGCCCGCGACCCCCGCCGTTGCCGGCGACGAGCGGACGCTGACACCCGCCGAGTACGAGACGTGGGCCGCGGAGGTCCGCGCGCTCGCCGAGGAGCGCGGGGCGGTGATCCTCGCGCACAACTACCAGGTGCCCGAGATCCAGGACGTCGCCCACTTCACCGGCGACTCCCTGTACCTGTCCCGCGTGGCGGCCGAGACCGACGCCCGCGAGATCGTCTTCTGCGGCGTCCACTTCATGGCCGAGACGGCGAAGATCCTCTCGCCGGACAAGACCGTGCTCCTCCCGGACCACGCGGCCGGCTGCTCGCTGGCCGACTCGATCACCGCGGAGCAGCTGCGCGAGTGGAAGGCCGAGCACCCCGGCGCGGTCGTGGTCAGCTACGTCAACACCACCGCCGCGGTGAAGGCCGAGACCGACATCTGCTGCACGTCGTCCAACGCCGCCGACGTCGTCCGCTCGATCCCGGCCGACCGGGAGATCCTCTTCTGCCCCGACCAGTTCCTCGGCGCGCACGTCAAGCGGGTCACCGGGCGGGCGAACATCCACATCTGGGCGGGGGAGTGCCACGTGCACGCCGGCATCAGCCCGTCCGACGTCCGCGCGCAGGTCGCCGCCCACCCGGACGCCGAGATCCTGGTGCACCCCGAGTGCGGCTGCACCACCTCGGTGCTCGACCTGGTCAGCCACGGCGACCTCCCGGCCGACCGCACCCGCGTGCTGTCGACCGGCGGCATGGTCGAGGAGGCCGCGCGGACGTCGTCACGCGAGGTCCTGGTGGCCACCGAGGTCGGCATCCTGCACCAGCTGCGCGCGCTCAACGCCGGTACGGCGTTCATCCCGATGAACGACCGCGCCGCCTGCCGCTACATGAAGATGATCACGCCGGCCAAGCTGCTGCACACGCTGCGGACCGGCGAGGGCGCGGTGGACGTCGACCCGGAGACCGCGGCGCGGGCCCGGGCGGCCGTCGAGGCGATGATCGCGATCGGCGAGCCCGGCCGGGGCGGGGAGTAGACGCCGAACTCCTTGACGCCGGCCGCCACGGGTCGGGAGGCTCCGGCTTTCTCCGGAGGAGTCCCGATGACCGCTGCGCAGACCATCGACACCCGCGAGATGGTCGTCGTCCACACCGCCTTCCGGCGGGAGTTCACGGAGGCCCCGGCGCTGATCCGCTCCGTCGCCGCGGGCGACCGGGAGCGGGTCCGGCGGGTCGGCGACCACGTCCAGCTGATGCTCGAGATGCTGCACCACCACCACGACGGCGAGGACCGGCTGCTCTGGCCCAAGCTGCTCGACCGCGTCGAGGTGGACCTGCGGCCGGTCATCGAGCTGATGGAGCGCCAGCACCAGGGCATCCACGCCGAGCTGGGGCGGGCGACGGAGTCGCTCGCCCGCTGGCGCGACACGGCGGGTGCGGACGAGCGCGAGCAGCTGGCCGGCTGCGTGGAGCGGCTCACGGCACTGCTGGAGGAGCACCTGGCCGCCGAGGAGGAGCGGCTGCTGCCGCTGGCCGCCCGCTGCCTGACCCAGCAGGAGTGGGACCAGCTGGGCGAGGAGGGCATGGGCGGCATCCCGAAGAAGCAGCTCCCCACTGTGTTCGGGATGATCATGAAGGACGGCGACCCGGAGGTGATCCGGACGATGCTGTCGCACGCCCCGCCGCCGGTCCGGGTGCTGCTGCCGCGGGTGGCGCCGCGCCTCTACGCCCGGTACGCCCGCCGGCTGCGGGCGAGCTGAACGCCGGTCAGATGCGGAGGAACAGGTAGATCGAGACGACGACGCCGAAGGCGACGATCAGCACACGCAGCGGTGTGGAGGGGATCTTCGTCGCCACGCGCGCGCCGAGGAAGCCGCCGAGCAGGCTGGCCGGGGCGGCGACCGCGACCACGACCCAGTGCACCGGCCCGAACAGGCCGAAGATCACGACCGTGACCGTGGCGGTGACCAGGGAGAGCGCCGACTTCAGGGCGTTGGCCAGCTTCAGCCGGTGCAGCGCCAGGCCGAGCACCCCGACCAGGATTACGCCGAGCGCACCGCCGAAGTAGCCGCCGTAGACGGTGGCGAGGAACAGCGCGACGTAGAGCCAGACCGGATCGCGGTGGGCTGCGGCGTCCTCCGCCCGGCGCAGGCGTTTGTTGACCAGCGGCTGCACGGCCAGCAGCAGGCTGGCCAGGAGGACCAGGATCGGGACGACGACGTCGAAGGCCTCGCTCGGCGTGGTCAGCAGCAGCACGCTGCCCGCCGTCCCGCCGAGGGCGGCGACGATGCCGAAGCGGACCAGCCGGTTGCGCTGCCCGGCGTACTCCTCGCGGAAGCCCGCGACGCCGCCGAGGTAGCCGGGCCACTGGGACACGGAGTTGGTGACGTTGGCCTGCACCGTGCCCAGCCCGAGCGCCACGAGCGTGGGGAAGAGGATCAGCGAGCCGCCACCGGCGATGGAGTTGATGCCGCCGGCGAGGAAGGCCACTCCCGCGGCGATGAGCAGATCGACGGCGGACACGATCGGCGAGCCTACGTCCCAGACCTCCGCGCTCCTCCGCTGGTCCGAGCTCTCGGTGCGGGTCGTCTGGTCTCCCTGGCGACCAGCCGATACGTCGACACGGAGACAGGTCGACAGCAGACTGCCCGGCATGGCGAAGCCGATGCCCAGCGACTGGCAGCGCGCCCTCGTGATCGCGGCGCACCCCGACGACATCGAGTACGGACTCGCGGCGGCGGTGGCCGCGTGGACCGACGCCGGCAAGGAGGTGCACTACCTGCTGGCCACCCGCGGTGAGGCCGGCATGGCGGGGGTGCCGCCGGAGGAGGTGGCGCCGATCCGGGAGGAAGAGGAGCGCCGGTCGGCGGCCGTCGTCGGCGTCAGCGAGGTGGAGTTCCTCGACTTCCAGGACGGCGTCCTCGTCGCGGGGCCCGACCTGCGCAAGGCGATCGCCGGCGCGATCCGTCGGCACAAGCCGAACATGGTGGTCACCGGCTACCACGGCGCCACGTGGACCCCGCCAGGGACGTCGCCGGGCTGGCTGAATTCCCCCGACCACCGTGCGCTGGGTCAGTGCGCGCTGGACGCCGTCGCCGATGCGTCGAACGAGTGGATCTTCCGTGACCTGACCGATCCGCCGTGGAAGGTGCAGTACATCGCGGTGACGGAGCTGCTCGACCCGGCGCACGAGGTCGACGTCGGCGAGTACGTGGATAAGGCGGTCGCCTCACTCAGCGAGCACCGTCGCTACCTGGAACTGCTCTCGGACACGCCTGTCGAGGAGCAGGCCCGGCAGATCGTGGACATGGCCACGCTGAGGGAGGACGACGGCGGGCGCCGGGTCGGCTTCACGCTCTACTGGGGGTGAGCGCACGTACACTGGTGATCACGACGGACGAGTCGGCCGGGCGGTCGCGTCGGCGGGGGAGACCCCGTCGCCGAGGAACGTCCGGGCTCCACAGGGCAGGGTGGTCGTTAACGGCGACCCGGGGTGACCCGCGGGACAGTGCCACAGAGAACAGACCGCCAGCGTTCGCGCTGGTAAGGGTGAAACGGTGGTGTAAGAGACCACCGCACACCGGGTGACCGGTGTGGCTCGGTAAACCCCACCCGGAGCAAGGTCGAGAGGGACGGCGGTCCGCCGCCGTCCTGCGCAGGCGTTCGAGGGCTGCCCGCCCGATGCCTGCGGGTGGACCGCTCGAGCCTGCCGGCAACGGCAGGCCTAGATGGATGACCGCCCATCGGGAGGCCGCAAGGCCCCCGTGGACAGAACCCGGCGTACAGGCCGACTCGTCCGTCGCCCGCCTCTGACCAGCACGTATACGGTCAGAGGAGGGCGTCAGTCCGCACGGAGTCCGCAACTCGTCCGAGCACGGAGTCGACTGCGGCCCTCGTCCTGTCGTCGGAGTCGGGCCAGAGGTGGCTGTAGGTGTCGAGTGTCTCTGCGGCGCTGGCGTGACCCAGCCGCGCTTGCACGGTCTTCACCGATTCCCCGTGCCGGATGAGCAGGCTCGCGTAGAAGTGCCGCAGGGAGTGCATGGTCACGCCGCTGAGCCCGGCACGCCGTACCGCGGGTCGCCAGACGGCCGCGGAAAACGCCGTACGGCGGATCGGGTCGCCGAGTTCCGTGGTGAAGACGAACTCGTCGGCCGGCCAGGTAGCGAGGTGGAGCGCCAGGGCGTCGACGACGACCTGGGGGAGGGGGACCACCCGGACGGACGCCTGCGTCTTCGGCGGCGCCAGGTAGGGCGCCCGGTCGGGCATGGTGACGAGCTGCCGATCGACGGTGAGCTGCCGGCGCAGGAAGTCGATGCGGTCGACGGTGAGCCCGAGGGCCTCACCCTGCCGGAGCCCGGTGCCCGCCGCGAGGGGGATCAGTGCCCGGTACTTCTCCGGCATCGCTTCGGTCAGTGCCTCGACCGCCTCGAGCGCCAACGGTTCGATGCGGCGGCGATGGATCTTCGGCAGCTTGGTGCCCTCGCACGGGGAGGCGACGATCCGACGATCGCGGACGGCGGCCTTGAAGATCCCCGCGAGGATGCGGTGGACCACTCCTACGGTCGCGGGTGCCAGGTCGAGGGACAGCTGCTTGACGAGGGACTGGATGTCGCTGGGCAGCACCGAGCCGAGCCGCTTGTCGCCGAGGGTCGGGTAGACGTGGCGGCGCAGCATCGTCTCGACGTGAGCGGATGTGGTCGGTCGATGGACCTGGGTGACACGCCACCGCTCCGCGTACTCGGAGACGGTCATCCGGCCGGCCGCGGGATCGACGTACTGCCCGGTGACCATCGCCGCGGTCATCTCGTCGAGCCAGCGTTGGGCGTCGACCTTCCGCTTGAAGTGCCGGGCGTGCTCCTTGCCCGTCGCGTCGCGGAAGCGCGGTCGGTACGTGCCGTCTGGTCTGCGAGCGATGCTCGCCATCGGCGGGACTCCTCTCGGTCGGGCGTCCGCTCGCTCCGGATGGATATGGACGCCGCTGAGCACGGCACCCCGGCCGAGGGCCGTCCCGCCATGATCTCTGGAAGGAGTGACACGCCTGTTAGCACAGCAGCCGGTTCGCGCTCGTCGCGCGTCTGCCAGGCAAGGGAGCGTGACTTTCTCTCCAACTGCTGACTGTGACGCGCCGAGCTCCTGTTCTTCTCCAGTTGCACTGCAGCCGGTCTCCGGACCCACGGCCGCCCATGCTTAGCCCAGCCTTTCGACGCCGGAGGTTTCGCGGGCCCAGCCGACGTGACTCGTCACCCCTGCCGGGGTTGGGGTGGTGATCGGAGCGGCACCCCGTGCAGGAGGAGGGCTGCTGAGGACTGAGGCATGGCCAGAAGCGCGGAGAGCAGCCGCGGCGGGCAGTCGTTTTCGGGATCGTCTTTGCTGGCCGCCGATCGCCGGGGTGACACGCCGCAGGAGGCCACTGGGGCTGGCTGTCCCATAGGCGCCGATTGCTGGCCGGAGCGGGCGGGGGAAGGGTGGGCCGAAGGCCCATCCCGCCAGGGACGCGTCAGCGCCCTTCCGGCGGCCGGTCCGGTCAGGACAATCTGGCGTGGGACAGCCGGATCACCGGGGAAAAGCGATCGGCGCCTTCGGCAGCCGCAGCCGGGGCTACCGGTATCGGTAGCATACGTGCCGTCTGCTTCAGGCGTGGTCGCACAAGCGGAGCGGCGAGTGTCGCTCCGCTTGGCCTGCTCCCGTCGAGCTTGTCCGGTATGCGATATGCGCAGGATGAGATCTGGCGGCAGGTCAGCGAGAGTTCTTGTCAACGACGGTCGAAAGTTGACCCTCTAGCGACGGGCGGGTTCCACGGCTTGTCGCAACACTCCTGGTAGGCGACGGGTGTGCGAGTGGGACGGCGGGGCCGGTAACGACAACTTGATCTCAAGTCCGAGTACTGGAAGCTGCTGCAGTCCGGCGTCGGCACGGTCGCCGCGTGCAAGCTGCTGGGCATCGGCCGCAGGACCGGCTACCGCTGGCGGGCCCAGAACGGCGGCCTGCCGGGTGACGTCCATGGAAGTGGTGTAGCTGGTCGGAGGTCTTGAGCTCGTCGGCGAAGTGCTGGCGTGCGAGAGGCCACCGCGTGGATCTTCTGCGTGAACCCGCCAAGGAACACTCGGAAGAGAAAGGCCACGCGATGGCCCAGGACCAGTCTGACGCTTCTATGGCTGTCAAGCCGCCTCGGGTAGGGCCTGCATGACGCGGAAGAGGTGGCGCGCCAGGTGCCGCTTCAGGCACCGGCGGATCTCGGCTTTGGACTTTCCTTCGCTGAGGCGCCGACTCTGGTAGGCCTGGGTCTGAGCATGGTAGGCCAGGCGACTGAGGACGGCCATGTGCAGCGCCCGGTTGACCGCGCGATCGCCGGTGCGGCTGAGCCGGTGTCGGACCGTCTGGCCGGAGGAGGCTTCCAGCGGGGCGACGCCGGCCAGGCGGGCGAAGGCCGCCTCGGAGTGCAGCCGCCCGCGGTGAGACCAGGCGACGAGCAGTTGAGCGGCGACGGTCGGTCCCACGCCGGGCTCCTCGAGGAGAGAGGGCGCCAGGGCGCGGACCTGGGCGTGCAGTTCTCGTTCAAGTTCGGCGGCGTCCTGGTGCAGGGCCAGGATGCGGCGCCCGGTGCTGCGCATTGCGAGCATCAGGGCGTGCGCCGACGGGCATCGCCGGCCGCTGCCGCGCATGGCGGCGCAGCGGCGGGCCTGGGCCAGTGCGGGCTGCCCGCGCAGCTGACTGCGTAGCTCGTCGGGGGCGGTGAGGATGAGGGCCTTGAGCGTGTTGATCGCGGCGGTGCGGGCGGTTACCGCGGTGTCGCGGGCCAGCAGCAGCACCCGCAGCCCCTCGCGCGGGCCGTCGGCGCGTGGGTTGCTCTGCACGGGGCGGGCGAGCGCTTCGCGCGCGGCCTGCACCGCGTCGAGCTGGTCGGACTTGCCGCGGCGACGAGCCGGGCGCTTGGGGTGGTCGATCTCGACGACATGCTGACCGTGCCGCTGCAGAAAGCGGACCAGTCCGACGCCATAGCTCCGGCTGCCCTCGACCGCCCAGACCAGGCGAGGGCCGGGCGCGTTGACGACGGCGAAGTCCAGCAGCTGCGCAAAGCCGGCCGGGTCAGTGGAGATCACCGTGGAGGCGATGCTCGCTCCGGTGGGGCGCACCAGCGCAGCGGTGTGGGTGTCGCGGTGGGTGTCGACGCCGATGACCGCGTCGACTTCTTCGGCCAGCATTGCGGGCTTCCCTTCGGGCGCAGGATGGGACGGTCCGGCGCCGGCCAGGGAGAGGACACCGCGTGGCAGGACTGTGATGAGTCACGCCGCGAGGCGGACAGGCTTCTGATCAGGCCAACGTGCGGATGGCCCAGGCCGGCGCCGGCAGCCTCCGGCGGACAGGTCAGACTCAAGGCACCGCCCTGGTGCTGCGGGCCACCCTGCTTGCCACGGGGGTCACGCCTCGGCTGTAGCCGCCAGCCTGGCATCGGGCCGGCCTCACGACCCGACACCCTCAGCCTCACAGCCCTGCTCGAACTGCTCGAGGCACTGAAAGTTGCCGACGTCGATGACCGCATCCGCACCGCGACCGAGACGCTCTACCAAGCGCTGATCGAGGCCGAGCTGACCGCGGTGATCGGCGCGGCGCCGCACGAGCGCACCTAGGCCCGCACCGCCCAGCGCAACGGTCACCGCACCCGCACGCTGACCACCACCGCCGGGGATCTGGAGCTGCGGATTCCGAAGCTGCGCACCGGCTCGTTCTTCCCCTCCCTGCTCGAGCGCCGACGGCGGATCGACCAGGCGCTGTTCGCCGTGGTGATGGAGGCCTATCTGCACGGCGTCAGCACGCGGAAGGTCGATGACCTGGTCCGCGCGCTCGGTGCGGACACCGGGATCTCCAAGTCCGAGGTCTCCCGGATCTGTGCGGACCTGGATGAGGAGGTGGGCGCGTTCCGGGACCGCTCGCTGGCCGAGACCACGTTCCCCTACGTGTTCCTGGACGCCACCTACTGCAAGGCGCGGGTCAACCGCCGGGTGGTCTCCCAGGCCGTGGTCATCGCCACCGGCGTGGCCGCCGACGGCCACCGCGAGGTGCTCGGCTGCGCCGTCGGCGACTCCGAGGACGGCGCGTTCTGGACCGCGTTCCTGCGCACCCTCAAGGCCCGCGGCCTGGGCGGGGTGCAGCTGGTCATCTCCGATGCGCACACCGGCCTGACGGCCGCCATCGAGGCGGTGCTGCTCGGTGCGGCCTGGCAGCGCTGCCGGGTGCACTTCATGCGCAACGTGCTCGCCCGGGTGCCCAAGGGCAACGCCGAGATGGTCGCCGCGGCGATCCGCACCGTCTTCGCCCAACCCGACGCCGAGCACGTGCACGGCCAGCTCGACGTCATCGCCGGCATGCTCGGCCGCCAGTTCCCGCAGGTGGAGACCATGCTGCGCGACGCCGAGACCGATCTGCTGGCCTTCACCGCCTTCCCCGTCTCGCACTGGAAGAAGAGCTGGTCGACCAATCCGCTGGAGCGGCTGAACAAGGAGATCAAGCGCCGCACCGACGTCGTCGGCGTCTTTACCAACTCCGCCGCGCTGCTGCGGCTGGCCGGCGCGGTGCTGGTCGAGACGCACGACGAATGGCAGGTCTCCGACCGCCGCTACCTCTCCGAGGGCTCCATGGCCCTGCTCAACCCACCCCAGTCCAACGAGGAGGTGGTGGCGCAGCCGGCGCTGATGGCGTCATAGTCCCAACCGCAGAAGCTCTCCGCGGCCACGAGCTACACCACGACCGGGGACATCACTGCCTGCCGCCGAGCCGGTTGGCCGAGTCGGCGCACTCCGGCCGCTACCTCTCCCGACTGGAGCGGCAGCGCATCGCCACCCTGCGCGAGCGAGGGCTCGGCGTTCGCGAGATCGCCCGACGGCTCAGCCGGTCTCCGTCGACGATCAGCCGGGAGCTCCGCCGCCATCTTCGGCCGCATGATCGCGGGATCTACGACGGCGACCTGGCCCATGCCCGCGCCCGAGAGCGATCGCGGCGACCGCGACGGCCGCTCCTGGCCCGCGAACCGGAGCTGCGCCGGATCGTTCAGGACAAGCTGAAGGAGGAATGGAGTCCGGCGCAGATCGCCGCGTATCTGCGTGAGTCCTAACCGGACCGGCCGGAGTGGCAGCTGTGCCACGAGACGATCTACCAGGCCCTCTACCACGCCGCAAAGGGCGGCCTGAGCGCGACGTTGACCAAAAGGCTGCGGACCGGTCGACCGCTGCGCAAGCGCCGACGCAGCCCGATAGCGCGCGCGCCGCGGTTCATCGCGCCCGGCCGGCTGATCCACGCCCGACCGGCCGTCGTCGAGCAGCGCGCTCGAATCGGCGACTGGGACGGAGACCTGATCGTCGGTCGGCCGAGCCGCTCGGCGATCGGCACCCTGGTCGACCGGCGCACCGGCTATCTGCGGCTGGTGCGTGGGTCTGTGTCCTGGCATAGGACCCTCCGGACGGCGTCCCACCGGCCGTCGACGCGGAGGGAGTGGTCTCTGGTGGAGGTGTTGTTCAAGCGGGTCGCCGGGCTGGACATCGGCAAGGCCTCGGTAACCGTGTGCCGGGGGATGATGGGCCCCGGTGGCCGCCGGGTCAGTGAGACGCGGACGTTCAAGACGACACGCGGGCACTGGCGTGATGCGTGCCCGGCTGCGGAAGGCGGGGTGACGCACGCGGCCATGCAGTCGACCTCGACCTACTGGAAGGGCGCGTTCTACTGCCTGAGGGAGGTGATGGAGGCCTGGCTGCCGCGCACATCAAGGTTGTCCCCGGGCGCAAGACCGACGTGCGCGACGCCGAGTGGAACGCCCAGCTGCTGGAGTGCGGGCTGTCGAGATAAAGACCCCCGCAACCGAGCTGATGACGACCAAGGCCTTCCGGGGAAGCGGCACCGCCGGGGTCTATCCGCCGCACCAGAACCTTAACGCGCCGTCAGCCAGGTGCAGGCGCAGAGGGAGTCCGTCTCGCGTGATCTTGGGGAGGCTCCCAATCTGGGACTGATCGACAAGTGGCATGTCCGTGGCGCTAGAGTTATTGGAAGAGTCTCCGAGCTCAGCGACGAACCGGGGGCCTCTTTCCTGCGCTTCGCGAAGGACTAACTGTGGTAACGGTCCTCGGTTACGACGAATTTTGCGAACGTCTGAAGTACCTACATGCCTTACTCAAGAACCCGCCCCAGTCCGTCGGCGGGGTTGGCGCGACTGCAGGGAGTTTTTCCTGATTGCGATAGCCACGCGTCCTGCTTCGGTGTCATGGCGGCCGATAGCTGACCGCTTCAAAAGACACCACATAGCTAGACGCACCTGCTCTGGTCGTTCGATGGAAGGTGGTCGTCATTTCCGAAGACTCGGCGGAACTCACTGCTTGGCTGGCGGAAGTGCGGAGTAGCTTTCCTGACGCGGATGAGTCTCGACAAGTGTGGTCATTTCCTAGCGACCTGACTCTTCAAGAGTTCCTGGCCGGCATCCACGACCGCCCTGAGGAGCAGGTCAGGATGGTGCTTCGAAGACTTCTAATTCCCTCCAGCGCGCTTGGCTCCGATCGCATGAACCTAGACTTATACCTCTCCATGAAGCAGAGTGACGATCCGCTTCTGTTGCAAGCTGGTAAGAAAATGGAGCAGGATGCGCACTTTCAGAGAGTAATCCGCTACTTCTCCGGGGCCACGGAAGAGTTGCCGTGGGAGGGGATCACGTGGATTAATGAGCTGCTTCCTGGGCGGCCGCGCGTTGCGTTGGAGGCCCTGTCTGCATACTTTGACGCACATATGCACTGCCTAACGGGATCAATGATCAACGCCGTCACCGACGCTGAGGAGGTGATTCGAGCTCGGTATATACGCGTCCCTGAATCATCGAGCGAGCTTCAAGCGCTATTGCTTGGGTTGTCGTTCCGAGAGTTCGAGCAGCTCGTAGAGCATCTGTATGACGCAATGGGATATCAGACCGAGCTGACTCCATCCCAGGGGGACGGTGGTAGAGACATCATTGCAAGGCGCAACGAGCCGGGGCGACGCGAGACCTTGTATGTCGAGTGCAAGCGCTACGAAGCCAAGGTCGGGGTCGAGATCGTTAGACGCCTGATTGGTGTTATCTCCACCGAACTTGCAAACAAGGGGGTGGTCGTCACCAGTAGTGACTTTACGTTGGGTGCTCGCCGACTCGCAGAGCGAGATCGCCGCGTTGAACTCATCCCGGGTAGGAACATGATATCTCTCCTAAATGAGCATTTGGGGACAGACTGGCCTGCTCGCCTTGATAGGCTAAGAGGGGAAAGGCCGTTCCGATCGTCGCGCCACAGTCAAAGCAACACTGGTGACTGATTCCCCGGCATGCCGAGAATTGCGAGGAGGTAGTGTGCCTTTCGCCTAAATTCCAAAGGCGCCATATGGGGGTTAGTTCCGGCTTCGAGCTCGGTCTGGCATGTCCGCAGCAGGGTGTGCGCGGCGATGACGGCGGCTGTGCGAGCGAGTAGGCCCCAGAAGGTTGTGCGCCGTTTCGGGCCAGCTCCATGCGGTCAGTGCGCTCGCCGAAACTGATTTCCACGCGGTTGTGCCAGCAGGCGATGACTCGCTCCAGGTAACGGGGCATGCGGGCGCGTTGGGCCTTGGTGGGCGCGACGAGCACGGCGGTGCCCCGGATGGCCTGGGCGGCGACAAACGGCCGGCCGTCGAAGCCGTTGTCGAGGAGCAGGTCGCGCGGGTGGGCCGGTGGCGAGCAGATCGGTGGTCAGGTCGCGCTCGTTGACCGGGGCGGGCACGATGCTCCAGGCGCGCACCAGCCGGTTGCCCAAGTCGGTCTTGATCGCGAGCCGGAAGCCGTACAACCACTCGCCGAGGGCGGCGTCCCGGCCGAAGCGCGCCACCAGTTCGTTTGGGCCGACCCAGCCGTTGCCGCGGACCCGGGACGGGTGCTTGAGCGACAGCGCGGTGGTGTCGACGGGCGCAGTCATCGATCGGCACCCCGGCTGCGAGCATCGATCGGCACCCCGGCTGCGAGCGCGGCCCGTAGCTGCTCGAAGGCGGCCCCACAGCCAGCGGTTCCGCCAGCTGACCTCGGACTAATGCGGCAGGCGCGGAAACAGCTTCGCCCAGTCGCGGCCGACCTCGTGCAGGAATCCCGCCTCGCTGCGGCGCTGGAGCAGATGCTGGACCAGGGCGATGGTCAGCAACTCGGTGTCGCTGCAGGCCTGGATTGAGCCGTCCCGGGTTTCCTGCCGTCTTCCGGTGTGAGGACTCCCCAGGTGGCGGGTCCGGGTGGGGCGCGTAGTAGGCCTACTCGGACTCCTCGGGCATGACGTAGTCGAACTGGTCGTGCAGGCGGGCGTGGTTGTACCAGTGCACGCAGTTGGTGGTCAGCCATTCCACGTCGGCCAGCTTGCGCAGTGGGCCGTCGCGGAACGGGAGCCGGCGGCGACCGCTTTGTTCTGAAACGGGCCCACCGCGGTCTCGGCGGCGGCTTTGTCGTAGACGTCTCCGACGCTGCCGATCGAGGCGGCCAGGCCCTCGAAGGCGAGGGTGCCGGTGAAGCGGATCGCGGTGTTCTGGACGAATCCAAGTGGTCGTTGCAACCTTCCGCGATGCGGGTCGGCGGTCCTTCCACATGCCCGAACCGCTCGGGCCCACCTCCCTCAGCGGGGCGCGCGCCTACACCGCGTGACGGCGGCCTTGGCGACGCACCGGGCGCCAAGGGCCGCCGACCTACCGGTCTGCGGTCCTTCGCACTCTGTTCTGCGGCGCGCTATCCTTTGGCGCGCTGCGGGCGCCTGGTCAGTCGGCGGGCACGAAGCCAGCGAGGTCGCTGGCGCGGGCGGCGCAGGCGGTGACGTAGCTCCCCAGCCGCTGGGGGTCGAGGCCGTTGACCCGGCCGATGTACCCGGTCCACGCACCCCAACCCGCCAGCGCGTCGACGAGCGGGTCGTGGGCGAGGTCGGAGAACAGCGTCACCGCGGCCAGGTGTAGCCACGCGGTAACCACGCCGGAGCGGACGAGGCCGGGCCGCATACTGCGTCCCAGGGTGGTCGGCAGCGTCCAGCCCATCGCGAGGCCGACGGCCAGCGGCTCCACTGGGTCCCAGCCGTCCGGGCGGCCCCGGCTGAGGGTGCCGGGAAGTGAAGGGGCGAGGTGCTTACGAACCAGCTCCCGCATCGTCGGCAGCTGCGTCTCGGCGTCGCGGCTCGCGATCGCGTTCCAAAATCCGATCAGGTAGTTCGCCTCGGCGATCGCCTTGCGGTTGGTCAGCAGGTGCGGCGGCGGGAGAACCATCTCGGCGGGGCCGGTCACGCGCAGCGCGACCGCGACCTCCTCGTCCGCGCCTGGGCCGAACAATCCCATTCCGTTCTCCTTCTGCCAGCGCCGGCGTGCGGCGAACCCCGCGCACGGTAGGCCGCGCACTGGCCGACTTGGGCGCGGACGGCGGGTTCTTCACCCGCTCAGGGCACCGATCGCCGCGCCCACCGGGCAGTGGCCGACCCCGGGAACAGCTCCGTGGCGGGGAAGGTCCCGGCCGGCCACAGGTCGCATGCCGCAGGGGGGCGCTGGGTCGGCGGGAGGTGCTGGCAGCCTCGGGGCGGATACTCCCCGCACAGCGTCGACCCCTCCCCGAGGCTCCTCCGTCGTCGTGCATCGGCGAGGGGCGGCGCGTTGATTAGGCAACCTCCGTGTGGTGCCACGGTGATGGTGGCCAGACCACCGTGTTTATGGGCGTCCACAAAAGTTTTCTGACGACCGCAGTAGGACGTGACCTGCCCTAACGGACGGCGACGGACATCCGAGTACCCCTAGGCCCGCCCTTGCAGTGGGGCGACGCGAACGTGACCGCGTGGTCTTTGCGCCGCGGACGCACCTGATGAGCTTGCCTAAGAGTCGGCTCTCGTGGTCGCAGTTGTGGTTGCAGTTCGGGCCGTCCGCGGTTGTGCGGACTCGTTCGTGGTCATCCATAAGCGCAACTAAAGCGGCATACGAAACGTCAGCGAACCGCCCTGAACGCGATCATATCGGCCTGGCAGTGGAGGGGCAGGGATTCGAGTCCCTCACCTTCACCCCTTTGACCGGGCCGTTCTCCCATCCGGGACGGCCCGAGTCGCTTCTGCTGCCACTGGGGTGGCCACTGGCGCCGATCTGGTGCCGGTTCGATCAGACAATGATCAACACGTCGTCGTCCACCGATACGTCTCTCGGGGATCCCAACGGGTTCCTCCGACAGTCAGCCGTAGGTAGCATCACACGGCCAGGCTAGGCGAGCAGGTTGCTAATCGTCACGGTCACACTACCCTCCGCTGCTGCATCCATCCAGGTGGAGATCTGCCATGCACCCTGGCCCTTCTAAGTCATGGACGCCGAGCGACTACCTGTTGACGCGCGCCTTTTGTCCCCTGCCCTTGATTCAGTCAACGCTTGAAGACTACCGATCGCGGGCGGGCGCGCGACATGCATTGATCCTCGCAACCGACAGCGACTTTCTTCTGCACACGCTGAGCTTCGCGGCATCAGCCCCCGACCCACCTCACCCTGCACTCCAAGAACTCTTACTGGCAAGCCCGTTTCGGAGAAGGACTGACGGGACCGGGTGGAACCCCATATGGAGAGGCCTAGACAGCAGGACACTCGGGGGCGCTATCCAAGGACTCGCATCGGTCGACACACACGAAGGCCGCCACGGTAATGCATTCCTATCAGAGGTCCTGCGGCTGCATGACGAACAACCATGGACCCTCGCGACACCATATCGCCCAGATCCGCGGCTAACCATCAACTGCCTGGTACTTCAACAAGGCGGGAGATCGAGCCGTGAACTCGGACGCTCTTTTCATAAGGCAACGACTGAACGACTAAATGGCACGGCCAACGCTTCGGTTCATCGCGATAAGAGGATCACTGAGTTCATCGACGATGCATTAAGCACAATCTCGAACAATGACACGCCCGCTACTGCCCTTGATGCTCTTGTGCATATGGCCAAGAAGGTGACCGAGAGCATTGCAGCGGTCACCTACCTCTATGACCCCACAGGCTCTCCCGAAGGGCGACTGATTGCTCACCCCTCCTCGAAGTCAATGGAGCAAGGATGCGAGATTCGCACCTCAAAATTAGGTCTACAATCCACCGCCATGCCCTCCTTGGCGTCCATCGCATTCCAGCGTAAACGTCCCCAGATGCTTCCACATAGGCCCGAGATCGGTCAGGCGCCGATCTCCACTTGGCTTGTAAATAATGCAGACGCCCGGGTCGAGATCGCTGTGCCTGTCCCTGCGGCCCCTGGGGGTATGTTCACCCCGTACGCTGGCGTTCTTGTGCTTTGCCGCGATCTCCACGGCCAGCCCTATGGCAACTATGAACTCGCACTGCTACGAAACGTTGCCCTGCGAATAGCACTGCTCCGCACGACGCTGATGATGGATCGAGCCAGTAGCGCCATAGCATCCACGGCACAACTATTTGCCGTGACAGAAGATGCCAACGATCCGGAGGATGAGGAACAAAGCTTCCTCCAGTGGGCAGTTGATAGGCCTGAGGCATCAGTTGCTCAGGAAGCATACTTGCCGACGGACTTTGCGGACACCCTCCCCAAGCTAGTGCCAATGGTGGAGGCGGCGGGCAGCCTGATGGGGGCGCAGTCCGCAACCCTGCGTTTCATGACCCTTACCGAGGATCGCTCACGTCCGTACGACGAGATGGCCCTCACTAAAGTTGTCGAATGGCCAAGCTTGTCACCAACTCAGAGTGGGCCGAGGCAGATAAAGATTACAGAGGAATCCATCACGGGCTGGGTGGTCTTGCATGGAAAAGTCTGCCATGTAGGGAACATTAACGTTCCTGCAGACCTCGCCCGGTTCCACGGACTGCGGGGGGCGCTTCGGACCCCCGGTCTTCAAACAAGATCCGTCCTATGCATCCCGATCAAGGTTGACCAGAGAGTGGTGGGAACGCTCCTCTTCCAGAGTGCGCACGCCAACGCGTTCGCCATTCTGGAGAACGTGGGTAGAGCATCGGCCGCTCAGGTGGCCATTCTGCTGTCGGCCATACGGCGGCGACAGCTTCGCGAAGTTCTATCGATTGGATCCGACGTCCAAAGTAGCGCGCATGAACTTATGGGTCTCGCCGACGACCTCCGTAAAGCCTGTTATGCCTCGGAGCATGCAGGGAGTAGGGCACTGCTTCAGAGTTCCGTAGACACGCTGGCGGAAGTCATCGGCGCATTGAATGCTGAAAGCGCGCCGCCAGCGTCCCAGTCGGACAGCTTGGAGGCGCTGGTGCGCCGCGCCGCCTCTCGCGCGGGAGTCTCGTTCCCGCGATTGTCCTCACTGGGATATCCAGTTCACTGGGGGGAGCGGGCCAGCCGTCGGTTCTACTTGGCAATGTATGAAATATTCCGCAACATTGATCATTATGGAACCATCTCGCCCGAAGGTTTCCCACTGGTGATCGCAACAGTGCGAACATTAGGCGGGCGTCGCTTCATCGATGTGGCCATTACCCATGAGATCTCAGAGTCGCTTGGCGAGAAAGCACGTAATCTTTATCGCGTCGCCATAGCCGACAACGAACGCCTCCACTTTGGTGCCTACACGGCAGGAGCCATAGTTCGTTCCCTCGGTGGAGAGGTATTTGCGAAAGAGATCAGTAGGGATAGGCTCCTCACACTTGTTTCGATTCCGGAGGAAATCTGAATAATGGATGCTTCCACCAACTTCGATGTGCTTATCGTAGATAACGGGGCACATGCGCACAATAAAGCCAGGCGGGAGCTGGCCGCACTGGAAGGGGTGCGCGTGCATTCAGCCCATTCCGTTGATGAGGCTGCAGACGCAATGAGCGTGAACTTTTATCGCGCTATGTTCATAGACCTGAAACTTGGTCGCCAGCGGGGAACCTCCGTCATTCGCAATGCGTCGGTACTGTCCCCAACATGCGCAATATTCGTCATGACAAAGTATCTGTCTGACTTCGCACAAGAATTGGTCTCCCTTCTTAGTCAGCCGAGTTTTTCGCTTTCAGCCTTAGTCAATAAGGTAGAGGGACCCACGACATGGTTCGAGCGTGGAGTCCGGCGCCTATTTGATGACTGGCACGGACGACGGGTCCGCCTCACCGGGCTGGGAGAAGTCGTCTCTGCCGTGAGCGAGAGGGCGGAGCGGATTGACGGTGATCTCCGATTGAATGGAAATGAGGTGCTCTCACTCCGGCGGGACACTACCGCGCTAGCGTCCGAGCTCGAGTACTTATTCGTTGAGATCTTCGGCCAGATGGGGGCAGGCGTTGAGGATGAACGACCAACGTTAAATCTGAGAGTCTTGCGACGAGGGTTCAGCTCCTCCATCGTTGTGGAAGTCCTCCCATATCTTCGGCTACCTCGAATGGATCATGAACTGCCGGGGAACAGATGCGTGGTAAAGATTGGACCCCGTCCCGAGATCGAGGCCGAGGCGACTCGATACGAACGGGTGGTCCGGTTTGGCGTAGCCCTCGATTATCGAGTCGAACTTATGGGGCTAGCAAGGGGCGATGCCCTCGCGGCCGTCTGCTACTCGTTCGCCGGCGGAAACTTGTCGGATTTGACGAGCTTTGACGATCTGCTGATCGATCAAGACTCGGACGGGTGGAAATCCGTTCTGGACCAGGTCTTCTCAAAAGAAGCCAGCAACTGGTATTCGGTATCCGTGACCGGCCCATCGCTCCGCGACTACTTCGCTGATGAAATCGGTTCAGAGTTGCGGCGATGTTACAGGCAACTGGTGGAGTATGTCGAGTTCCTCGGAACTCAGCCGTCCGCGCGTCTGGAGGGACGTGGAACAAGGCTCCGCTTGGGATCGGGCGTTGTAATACCTATACCAAGGGAAGAGTTGCTCGCGGATGAGCGAATGGTGGACCCGGTGCCTGCCTGCCTCATACACGGGGACTTGCATGGTGGAAACATCATGGTGGCCTCTCCAAGCTGGCGGCCATATCTCATAGACTATCGAAATGCTGGCATCGGCCCAAGACTTTTGGACTTCGCCGCCCTCCAGGCGACTACGCGGTTTGCCCACGTCGCAACTATGCGTCCAGAGAGTGGTTGGCCCCGAAAGCTGGACGAGGGGCTCCTGGGGACAATTGGACGAATTTATGATCGTGAGCTGGGTGTGGTTAAGCGCGCTACTGCGGCAACAGACTGGTGGGCCGCAGTTGTTGCCAAGTTGGAAGAGGCTAGCTTCCGCAACTTCCAGCACGAACGCGACGAGGCCCTTTGGTCCAACCTCGCCTACGGGCTGAGTCTGTTCAGGTTTGTCCATATGGAGTGGTACAGGAAAGTGCGTCTATTGACGTGGGTGGCGGCTACTGCGAAGACGATCGAGGATATTGCGAGGCGGGCCACTTGACTCAGGTCGATGGTGGAGAGGGCATAAGACTGCGCCAGAGCCAGGTGTCTAACCTGGCGGTGCTTGCGGCCGCTCAGGACCAGCGCATGCGGGCTCAGAGGTGGCGACGACTCAGAGTCCTTGTGACGATAATCGTCGCCGCAGCGGCTCCCGTTGTGTCGTCACTGTTTCCAGACGGAAGCGACGTCTTGGCTGCGGCGGCGAGCACATGGCTCCTGCTCTCTCGGCTGGTCCTCGATCCCGTCGAAATGAGGCATCGATTGAAGGGTGCCTTACTCACCGAGCGTTTCGAGCGGAGAGTTCTGGATCTCACGGATGCTGACACGGCAGGGTCCCTTGGGAAAGTCAGCCCGGAAGAAGCTGAGGCCTCGACGGCTGCCTATATCCAGCGGGAGACGGCGCGTGCCCGACATTGGTACTCCCGTTGGTGGATCCGATTTAGGACGCTGGGACGTGTGCGCATGGCTCCAGGACAGGAGCCGTTCTCCCCGTTGCGAGACTGGTTCGAGCCGGTCTCAGGTGTGCCGGAGCCTGTTGCGGTCATACTGTGTCAACGAGGCTCGGCAGAATATGGGCGTCGTCTGAATATGGAGTGGGGGACGATAGTAGGCAGCCTCGCCGTCCTATTGGGGCTGGGCTACTTATCTCTCGGGCTCGTCTGGGGGCTGTCTCTGGGACAATTTCTTGTGGAGCTTTGGCTGCCAGTGGTGCCGGCGCTGCTAGATGCGGGGGACTTGGCGGCACTGCACCGCGCCGGGGCCAGGCAGCGGGCTGCGGCCGTCGGGCGCGCCGATGAGGCCTGGCGCGACTTTCTGCGGTCGGGCACTGTGCCTCCCTCACTGCCGCGGGAGTTGGAGGAGGCGGCACTAGAGTGGCGAAGCCGGACTCCTGGCGTTCCGCTAATGTTTTATGAATTCCGTAAGATGGGCCTCGACCGAGATGCTGCGTCGGCCGCGCGGTTCTTTGCGGATGAGCCTTCGAACGCTCTTCGTGGCACATGAGGGTCGGACAATCGGTGCATGAGTAAACCACACTGGTGGGCCGCGAAGTGTTTCCTCGAACAGCTGGGTGTTGGCCGGAAGCATTCTCGGGGCCTTTCATGACGAAATTGCGAACGGAGCCGAGGTGCCCCGTGACGCTTTCCCTCGCCGGTGCCCGCCGGTGGGAGGACTGGTGCGCGGAAGGTTGGATGCCGGCGAGACCGCCGGCCAGGCGCCAGCGGCTCCGGCTCGCCCGCCGCGGGAACAGCCGGACTCAGGGATGGCACCAACGTCCTGAGCGCCCGAGCCCCGTTCGCGGCGTACGAGTCGGGGGTCCTGGCAGTGCTGTCGGCCGGCGAGCGCGTCAGTTTCGACTTCATGTCCTGCAGCCACACGGGCCCAAGCGGCGGATGGGCTTCACCGAGCCGGGCTGCGGCGACGTGGTTGCACTGTCGATTGCAGTTGGCGAGGTTCGCGCTTGTGCGCCCAAGGTTGTCTGTCGGGGGCAACGGCACGTCAAGCGGCTTCCGGAACGGCCGCGAACCGCCATGAACGCGATCATGACGGCCGGCAGTGTGCGGGCCGGCCATGTGCTGCAATTCGCCGTCGCTGGCGGGGCAGCAGTCTGGGTGGGTCGGATGTCGTGTCAAGCGGAGCTGGTCGGCGGTGAACCGGTGACCGGACGCGGGTAGGGGTCTGTCATGTCCGACTTCGAGATCACCGCCCTGGTACTGGCCGAGCACGAGGTCTTCCGGCGGGATTTCGCCGCGCTCGAGACCTTGCCCGACCATGAGCTCGCCGCGGCGTGGGAGGCGCTGCACGCCAAGCTCGAGGTGCACGCCGTCGCCGAGGAGCAGCTGTTCTACCCACTGCTCGCCCAGGAGGCGGGTGGCGAGCAGGAGACGGCGGAGGGCGTGCACGACCACAACGAGATCCGGCACGCCGCGGCCGCCGTCGTGCAGCAGCAGGTCGGCAGCGAGGGTTGGTGGGAGGCGGTGCACACCACGCGGCAGGTCAACGCCGACCACATGACCGAAGAGGAGGTGGACTTCTTTCCACCGTTCAAGGAGTCCGTCGACGAGGAACAGCGGGAGGCTCTCGGGATGCGTTGGCTGGCCTTCCACGACGATCACGAGCAGGGCGACGGGCTGTCCGGTGAGGACGCAGAGGTATCCGAGGTGGTGGCGACCGAGGTACCGGAGGGGGAGCCGTCCCTCTGAGGACGCGGCCCCATGGGCGCGCGGTCGGCGCAGCTGTCAGCGGGCAGGTGTCTGAAATCGGGAGGACGTCCACGAGAAATCAGCTGAAGGGGCACTCCAAATGGGTCTCGTCCGGTCGCCAGCAGCGCGACTTCGCGCGGGTGCCTTCGCGGACGATGTCCAGGACTCCGCAGGCGGGCACGTGTAGACCTCTGAGACGTCGTCACGCTCGGCAACGGAAGCTCGGGCGGAGGAGAGGACGCATCCTGCAGGTCGGGCCGGCGATGCTTGACCACCATTGCGCCCTGTCCGGGGCGGTTGGCTGCGGTTCGCCGCCGTTGCGTATGCCGCTTGACCCTGCGCAGATGGACTGTCGTGATTGGCCGCGGACTCACGGCCGACGGCTGGGGGTTATGTCGGCATCAGGTCCGGCGCCGGTGCCCCAAGCGGCCCACCTGGCGACGACCTGGGTGGGCCTGCCGGTGACATCGACGGCGGGGGAAGAGCAGGCTCAGTCCGGGCGGGGGGCGGAATGGTGTCCAGGCGCTCTCGGCCGTTCCCAGCCGGTCGGCCAGCAGCCACAGGACCGCCGGGTTGTAGGCGAGGCCGAGGTGGCTGCCGCGTACTTACCGAGCGCGGAGCTCGTGCCGACATGAAGACCAATGCACCGTCGGCCCGCGTGTAGACCGACGTCGCGGGCACGCGCAGGGAGCCGCGCTCGGCCCAGGGCCGGGGCAGCGCCGCCGCCCCCCGGAGAAGGCGCGTGCCGCCTCGACGATCCCCGACGCCGTGCGGACCCCCGGCACCGATCGCACCACCGGCGTGCCGAGGGTGACCAGTCCCCGGACGCTGCCCGGCGCGGCTCTGGCCAGGTCCTGCGCGTAGAGCCCGCCGAGACTCCAGCCCACCAGGCTGACCCGCCGTCTCGAGGCTCGGCGCAACCGCTCCAGTTGTGCGTACAACGTGTCGACGATTGTGCGTACAACGTGTCGACGACGCGGCCGGTCGGGCCCCGGTTGATGCCCAACTCCAGCTGGACACGTTGTGCCCGAGGGCGCGCAGCGCGGGTCCGGAGCAGCAGGGTGGCGGGGTCGCCGGTCATCAGCCCCTGAACCGCCCCGGGTTCAGTGGAGGCTTGGTTCTGCCGGGATACCCTCGGTGAGGCCGGCGATCGAACGGTAGTAGTCGTCCTCGAACTCGACCGGTGGGATGTCGCCGCAGGCGCCGTGCAGCCGGCGATGGGTGAACCAGTCGACGTACTCCAGCGTGGCCAGCTCGACGTCGTCGAGGCCGCGCCAGCGGCCGCGGCGGCGGATCAGCTCGGTCTTGAAGAGGCCGATGAGGGACTCGGCGGCGGCGTTGTCATAGGAGTCGCCCTTGCTGCCCACCGAGCGAACAGCGCCGGCGGCGTCGAGTCGCTCGGTGTAGCGGATGGCCAGCTACTGCACCCCGCGGTCGGAGTGGTGCACCAGGCCGGTCACGTCGCGAGCGTCGCGGGCTCGGGTCCACGGGCCCTGCTCGAGAGCGTCCAGGGCCAGATCCGTGCGCAGGCTGGTCGACGCCCGCCAGCCGACGATCCGCCGGCTGTAGACGTCCATGACGAAGGCGACGTAGACGAACCCCGACCAGGTGGCGACGTAGGTCAGGTCGGCCACCCACAGCCGGTTTGGGCGCCGGGGCGCTGAAGGCCCGGTCGACCAGATCGCCGGGGCGGGCGGCCGCATCGGCGGGCACGGTGGTGCGCTTGACCTTGCCGCGGACCGCGCCGGCCAGCCCCAGCTCGCGCATCAGCCGCTCCACCTGGCAGCGGGCGACCGGGATGCCCTCCCGGTTCAGCGCCCGCCAGACCTTGCGGGCGCCGTAGACGCCCAGGTTGGCCTCGTGCACCCGGACGATCTCGGCCTTGAGCTGCTCATCGGCCACGGCCCGGGCCGACGGTGAGCGGGTCCGGGCGGCGTAGTAGGTGCTCGGAGCGATCTTGGCGCCCGCCTCGGTGAGCGCGCGGCAGATCGGCTCGACTCCGAACTCCTGACGGTGCTGGTCGATGAAGTCGATCAGCGCTGGGACGGCCGGTCGAGCTCGGCCGCGAAGAAAGCCGACGCGCTCCTGAGGATCGCGTTCGCCCGGCGCAGCTCACGGTTCTCCCGCTCCAGCTCGGCCAGCCGTGCCCGCTCGTCGGTCATCAGACCCGGTGCGCCGCCGGCGTGGATGCGGGGCCTGCTGCACCCAGTTGCGCAGCGAGTCCGGCACGATTCCCAGCCGTTCACCGACCCGCTTGCAGGCGGCGTTGACGCTCAGCTTCTCCGGCCCCTCCACCAGGTCGAGCGCGAAGCGCATCGCCCGCTCCCGCAGCTCGTCGGGGTACTTCCTCGGTGCCGCCATGGCTTCCATCCTTCGGTGGTTGGAAGCCTCCATCAATCCCGGGGCGGTTCACCCCTGCAGCACAAGCACCGGGTGGCCATCACCGCTGCGGGCAGCCGCGAGCAACGGCCAGGCAGCCGTCAGGGCGGCGAGGTCCACACCCGCCCGCCGCTGGACCACCCGGCCAAGATCACACCGCGTCCGCTGACCTACTGGCGGGCGCTCTCAGTCCGCACAGAGTCCGCAACTTGTCCGAAAACGGCCACACACGGCTAACGGTCGCCAACGCTAGAAGCGCAGCTCAAGAGCCACATTCATCGGCTCCCAACAGTAGTCGATGGGCCCTCCACATTTCCCGGCGTACAGGCCGACTCGTCCGTCGCCCACATGGCCTGAGGCAATCCCCTCAGCAGGCGCACCCTCTACCGGCCGTGCCGAGCGAAGACCGGCCGGACCGATGAGATCGTCCGCGTCGGCGGGTCCGAGTTCCCGGACCGAGTCGACCAGGAGGCCGCATGCGGAAGATCGTCGTGCAGATGATGCTGTCGCTGGACGGCTACTTCGAGGGCCCGGACCACGACCTGAGCTGGCACCTCGTCGACGAGGAACTGCACGCGCACTTCAACGAGCAGCTCGCGACCATGAGCGCCTTCATCGAGGGTCGGGTCAACTACGAGCTCATGGAAGCGGTCTGGCCGACCGCCGACCAGAATCCGGACCACCCGCCGACCATGCGCGAGTTCGCCGGCATCTGGCGGGCGGTACCGAAGATCGTGTTCTCCCGCACTCTGCAGGAGGTCGGCCACAACGCCTCGCTGCGGGCAGAGGTGGACCCCGATGAGATCCGCGCCCTGAAGCTGCAGCCCGGCGGGGACATGACGCTCGGCGGGGTCGACCTGGTCGAGACCTTCCGCCGACTGGACCTGGTCGACGAGTACCGGCTCTACATCAGCCCGGTCGTCGTCGGCCGCGGTCGACGGCTGTTCGAGACCGCCGACCACCCGACCGACCTGGAGCTGGTGGACAACCGGCGGTTCGGCAACGGTGTCGTTCGGCTGCGCTACGCCGTCCGCCGGCCCTAGTAGTCGGTGGCGCGGTTGTGCCAGGTCGCGACGACGGCGGCCCGGCCGGGGCTGCCCGGGCGACCTGGTGCTCCGCGCGGGAGTTTGTCGTGCCGGTCGATCGGGAATCGGGACGCACCGGTCCGAGAGCACGAGAGCACAGCGAGGTCGTCGATGGTGTGGTCCGTCGCGCCGCTGGAGTCCTCGACGGGGGACCTCACCCAGGCCTTCGTCACCTCCACGGCGGCGATGGTCATCGTCGTCGACGGCGCCGGGCGCATCCAGCTGGTGAACCCGGCGGTGGAGGCCTTCACGGGTCTGACCGCCGCCGAACTGACCGGTCGCTTCTTCTGGGACGTGTACGTCGTGCCCGAGGACGTCGCGCCCGCCCAGGAGGCGGTTCGGACGGCGATGAGCACGGCGGCCGCGTTCGCGATCGAGGCCGACTGGCTCGATGCCGACGGCGCCCGCCGTCGGGTCGTGATGCACAACAGCGTGCTGCCCGACCTGGACGGCCGGCCGGCGGCCATCGCCTGCGTGGCGATCGACGTCACGGAGGTCCACCAGCGCAGCACCGTCGACCCGCTGACCGGAGCCCGCAACCGTGCCGGCCTGTTCGAGGCGCTCAACCGCCATCTGCACCCGGAACGGGGAGAGGGCTGCGCCGTGCTGTTCTGCGACCTCGACGACTTCAAGCTGGTCAACGACGCGTACGGGCACACGGTCGGCGACCGCCTGCTGGTCGAGGTGGCCCACCGGCTGCGGGACACCGCCCGGCCCACCGACACCGTGGCCCGGATCGGTGGGGACGAGTTCGTCGTCGTCTGTCCCGCCGGTGACGAGGCCTCGCTCGCCGCACTGGTCCAACGCGTCGCCGCCCGCCTGCACGAGCCGCTGCCCACGGCGGCCGGCCCGATCGACCTCCGCGTCAGCATCGGCGCCGCCGTCGGCCACCCCGGTGAGGACCCGGACGACGTCCTGACCCATGCGGACTCCGCCATGTACCGGATCAAGCACCGCAGACGCGCCCGGCGCTGATCCGATCCGGGACGCAGCGACGAATCCTGGTCGCGGCTCACGGTCTCCGCGCAGCAGGCGCACAGCGCGCCCCCAGGCGCGGCGGGGACCGTCGGGCCGGTAGCCCAGGAGGTGTGCACCATGACCGTCGCATTCGTGCTCTTCGCCCTGTTCCTCGCGCTGCTGACCGTGGCCGACCTGCTGCCCGCGTTCGCCGAGCCGCACGGTCCGAAGCGGCCGCGCCGGAGCCGATGAGTCCTGCCCTCCCGCCCGGTCCTCCCCGGTAGCAGCCATCGAGCGCAGGGAGGACGACGTGGAGAAGACCACCTCGGCGGACGGGACGACGATCGCCTACGACGTGTGGGGGGACGGCCCGGCCGTGGTGATCGTCGGCGGGGCGTTCAACGACCGGAACACCTGGGCAGAGCTCGGGCGGGCGCTGGCCGACCACGGCCTGCGCGCGGTGTCCTACGACCGCCGCGGCCGCGGGGACAGCGGCGACACCGCGCCCTATGCCCTCGAGCGGGAGTTCGAGGACCTCACCGCCGTGGTCGACGCAGTCCAGCCCGGCGCGCCCGTCTTCGCGCACGGGGTCTCCTCCGGCGGGGCGCTGCTGCTGCGGGCGGTCGCCGCCGGCGTCCCGATCAGCCGCGCCTCGGTGCTCGAGCCGCCGTACCGCATCGAGGGCGCGCCGCCGGCGCCGGAGAACTACGTCGGCACGCTGCAGAGCTACATCGACCGGGGCGACCGCTCCGGCCTGGTCGAGTACTTCCAGACCCGGGTCATCGGCCTGCCCGCCGAGATGGTCGCGTCGTTCAAGACGACGCCGATGTGGCCGGGCCTGGAGGCCCTCGCTCCGACCCTCGTCCACGACGCGCACGCCATGGGCGGCGACGAGCAGTCCCTGCCCGTCGACCTGCTGGCGGAGGTCCGCGTCCCGGTGCTCGGCGTGACCAGCGAGGGGACGGCGGTGCCCTGGATGTCCCGAACGGTGGAGGAGGTCGCCGCCGCCGTGCCCGACGGCCGGTGGGTGCGCCTGCCCGGCGGCTTCCACGAGGTGCCGCCGGACGTCCTCGCGCCGGCGCTGGCCGAGTTCTACCGCGCGTAGGGGAACTCGCGCGGCACCCGCACGATCGGGCGACACCGCGCGAGGCGATGTTGACTCTCCGCAATCAACCGTGGTCTCTAGCGGGTGTCAGCGCCGGTGTCGGGGGACGACCGCACGGTCATGTCGCCGGCAGGGGGACCGCGCGCCACCAGGCTGATCGCGGTTCACGGGGGTTCCACCATGGCACAGGCCGACGCGGCGCCGCGGCGCGCCCGCTATCGACGGCGGCGCGCCGCTTCGGCACCCGTCGCCGTCCTGCTGGCCCTGGGGCTCCTCGTCCTCGGCCTCGCCGTCCCGGGCGCCGCCTCGGCCGACACCCGGCCGGACGCCGGCGTCCCCGCGACCTTCGCCGCCGACGGCCTGGGCACCGTCCAGGTCAACGGCGTGGTCTGGGCCATGACCACGGTCGGCAACACGGTCTACGCCACCGGCAGCTTCACGCGGGCCCGCCCGGCCGGTGCGGCGGCGGGCGTCAACGAGACGGCCCGGGCGAACCTGCTCGCGTTCAATCTGACCACCGGCGTGATGACCTCGTTCAACCACGCCCTCAACGGCCAGGGCCGGACCATCACCGCCTCCCCGGACGGCACCCGCATCTACGTGGGCGGCGACTTCACCACCGTCGACGGCATCGCCCGCGGGCACGTCGCCGCCTTCAGCACGGCCACCGGCGCCCTGCTCTCCACGTTCGCGCCGAACGTGAGCGGCGCGGTCCACAGCCTCGCGGCCACCAACAGCACCGTCTACGCCGGCGGCATGTTCTTCACCGCCGGCGGGAAGAGCCGGACCCGGCTGGCCGCGTTCAACGCCGCCAACGGGGCCGTCACCACCTGGGCGCCGACGGCCAACCACACCGTCCGCGGCATCGCGCTCAGCCCGGACGGCACGCGGGTCGTCCTGGGCGGGCAGTTCTCCCAGGTGAACGGGGCGGCCGCGGTCGCCGTGGCCTCGGTGAACACCGCCGGCACCGACATGCGCACCTGGGACCTCGGGATCACCAACAGCGGCGACGCGGGCGGCGCCCACAGCCTGCGCGCCGCCGGCACCACCATCTACGTGACCCTGTACGGCTTCATGGTCGGCAACATCGAGGGCACCGTCGCGCTCGACGCCAACACCCTCGACCTGGTGTGGATGAACGACTGCCACGGCGACCCGTACGACACGTTCACCACCGGCGGCGTCGTCTACACCGCCGGGCACCAGCACGACTGCGAGACGTCGGGCAGCTACCCCAACCCGGTGCCGACGACGTGGCAGCGCGTCATCGCCAACACCGTGGCCCCGACCTGCACGTTGAAGGCCACCACCCAGACCCCGCGCTACACCAGCTGGGCCGGGCGGCCGTGCCCGTCGGTGCTCACCTTCTTCCCGACCCTCGCGGCCGGCACCTACACCGGCCAGTCGCAGGCTGCCTGGACGCTCACCGGCAACAGCAACTACATGGTGCTCGGCGGCGAGTTCCCGACCGTCAACGGCGCGCGGCAGCAGGGCCTGGTCCGCGTCGCGACGACGGCGATCGCGCCTAACCGCCGCGGTCCCGAGCTGACCGCGGCCCGGATGCAGCCGGCGGCCGTATCCAACGCGCCGGGGGAGGTGACCGTCACGTGGCCGTCGTCCTGGGACATGGACAACCAGACCCTGACCTACGCGCTGTACCGCACCGGCACCGCGACCCCGATCCACACGACCACGGTCACGTCCGACTGGTGGAAGCGGCAGAACCTGACCTTCACCGAGACGCGCCCGGCCGGCAGCACGGCCAGCTACTCGGTGCGGGTGTCCGACCCGTTCGGCAACACCGTCACCAGCACCACCAGCCCGACGGTCACCGTGGCGTCGCAGGCGCAGCCCTACGCCATCGCCGTCCTGGCCGACGCCCCGGCCGCGTTCTGGCGGATGGGTGAGACCTCCGGCACGGCGATCGTCGACTCGGCGAGCAACTTCAACCTGACCGCTGGTGCCGGCATCGGCCGCACGACCGCCGGTGCCGTCACGGGCAACGGCGCGATCACCGGCCACGGCACGAGCACCGGCCGGGCGGTCACGAGCCAGCAGGTGCCCCAGTTCGTCCAGACCCGTGCGTCGCTGAGCGTCGAGGCCTGGGTCCGGACGACGTCGACGGCCGGCGGCATCATCGCCCAGTACGGCAACTCCGCCTCCGGGGCGGGCGGCACCACCGACCGGACGCTCTACGTCGACGCCCAGGGCCGCGTCTCGTTCGGCTACTCCCGGACGCAGAACAACGTCCTCACCTACACGACGATCCAGAGCCCGGCGGCGGTCAACGACGGCCGGTGGCACCACGTGGTGGCGTCCACCGCCAACCCCGGCGGCACCACCCTGTACGTCGACGGCGCGCAGGTGGCCAACATCCCGACCCTGACCCGCGTCAACACCCAGTTCACCGGGTGGTGGGTGGTCGGCGGCGGGACGACGACCGCGCTGACCAACCGGCCGGCCGCCGCCTACCTCAACGGCTCGCTCGACGAGGTCGCGATCTACCCGGCCGCGCTCACCGCGGCGCAGGTGGCCGGCCACTACTCGACCGCCACCGGGACGACGACGAACCCGTCGCCGACCGCGTCGTTCACCAGCACCGTCGACGAGCTGACCGTCTCGGTGGACGGCTCCGGCTCCACCGACACCGCGCCGGGCACGATCGCCGCGTACTCGTGGAACTGGGGCGACAACACCCCGGCCGGCAACGGCGCCACGGCGACGCACGCCTACGCCGCCCCCGGCAGCTACCCGGTCACGCTCACGGTGACCGACGACGGCGGCGCGACCGCGACGACGTCGCGGACGGTGACCGTCACCGGCCCGGCGAACACCCCGCCGACCGCCTCGTTCACCGCGACGCCGACGGGCCTGCAGGTGGCGGTGGACGGCTCGGCGTCCACCGACGCGCAGGGGCCGATCGCCTCCTACTCGTGGAACTGGGGGGACGGCACCGCCGCGGGCAGCGGCGCCACCGCGACGCACAGCTACGCCGTGTCGGGCACCTACACGGTCACGCTGACCGTGCGCGACAGCGCCGACGCCACCGGGACCGCGACCCGCACGGTCACGGTGACCGCCCCCGGGGTGGCGCCGTTCGCCCAGGACGGCTTCGCGCGGACCGTGCCCGCCGGGAGCTGGGGGACGGCGGACGTCGGTGGCGCCTGGACGGCCTCGGCCGGGGCCGCCCGGCTGTCGGTGACCCCGGGCGCCGGCGTGCTGAACCTGCCTGCGGCGGGCAACAACACCGCCGCCTACCTCGGCGGGGTGGCCCGGACCAGCGCGGACATCACCGCCTCGTTCTCGCTGAGCTCGATGCCGACCGGCGGCGGCACCTACGTCTACGTGACGGGCCGGCGCGTCGCCGGCCAGGGCGAGTACCGGGTGCGCCTCCGAGTGGCGCCGGACGGACAGGTCTACCTCGCGCTGTCGCGGCTGACCGGCACGACCGAGGCCTGGCCGAACGGTGAGGTGACCGTGACCGGTCTGCGGTACCAGGCGGGCGGCAGCCTCAACGTGCGGGTCCGCGTGTCGGGCACCGGAACCACGCAGGTCCTGGCGCGGGTGTGGGCGGGGACTGCCGAGCCGGCGACCTGGCAGCTGAGCCGGACCGACACCACCGCCGTCCTGCAGGCCGCGGGCGCCGTCGGCCTGGCCGCCTACCGGACGTCCAGCGCCACTGCGGCCACCGCCGTCCGGTTCACGGCCTTCAGCGCCGGGCCGGTCGCGTGACGCCGGCCCCGGCCCGGCGGAGCCTGCTGCTCCGGCGGGTCCTCCCCGCCCTCGCGCTCGTGCTGGTCGCCGGCGTGGTCGCGTTCCTCGGGCTCCGCGGGGACGGGGACGGCGCCCCGGGTGCGGCGGCCGGGTCGACCTCCGCGCCCGCCGCCCCCACGGCCCAGGAGGCCGAGGACGGCCCGACCGCCTCGCCGTCCCCGGCGACGGAGGAGCCGGCGGCGTCGGTGGTCGCCCGCGACGGCGTCCCCGCGTCCGCGCGGACCGTCCAGGTCACCACGGCCGACTTCGCGGCGCCGGCGTCCTGGTCCGACGGCGCGACGATCCGGGTGACCGAGGCGCACCAGCAGGTCACCACCGGCACCGGCCCGGGGGAGCGGACCGGGCAGCCGCAGACCGTCGTCACCCTGGAGCTGACCAACGACACCGGCCGGCCGCTGGACCTCAACACCGTCGTCGTGCAGGCCACCTACGGGGCGCCGCCGGCGCAGGCCAGCCCGATCTACGACGCGCAGAGTGCCGACTTCGGCGGCACGCTGGCGCCCGGGGCGAGCGCGACCGCGGTCTACTCCTTCGCCATCCCCGCCGACCGGCTGGGCGACGTGGTGCTGTCGGTGGACGTCGACGGCTACCGGTTCCCCGCCGTCTTCAGGGGAGCGGTCCCGGCGCGCTGAGGTCAGCCCTGCAGCAGCAGGCCCTTGCGCCAGACGTCGCCGCGCACGCTGTGCCAGGCCGACGGGCTGTAGACCCGGTCGACGCGGCTCTCCCCGCGCTCGTCGACCAGGATGATCAGCTGGCCGCCGGCGCCGACGTGGAAGCAGTAGGTGCCGGCCGGGAGGTCGGCATCGGAGAAGGTGGTGGAGCCGCCCGGGTTCGGCAGCCCGTTCAGGTCCACGTCGACGCTCATGCTCGCCCGCCCTCCCGCGGCTCCCGCTGGCCGCTGTGCGGCGGACGGTAACCGCTCCGGCGGGCTTTGGCGCGGCCGAGCCGCAGCCGGATCAGCCGGTACCCGGCGCCGGCGGCGAAGACGGCCAGCCCGGCGACGACGGCCGGCCAGGGCAGGGTGGCGACCAGCACCAGGCACCCGGTCGCCCCGGCCACCTGCAGTGCGCGCGGCCAGCGCCGCCGGTCGGGGGGCTGGGTGAACGCCGCGACGTTGGCGACGAAGTAGTAGAGCAGCACGCCGAACGACGAGAAGCCGATCGCGCCCCGGACGTCGACGGTGAGCACCAGGGCGCAGACGGCGACGGCCAGGGCGAGCTCGGCGCGGTGCGGCACGCGGAACCGCGGGTGGACCGCGGCCAGTGCGCGCGGCAGGTCGCCCTCGCGGGCCATGGCCAGCGCGGTGCGGCCGACACCCGCGACGAGCGCGAGCAGCGCCCCCAGCGCCGCCGCGGCGGCCCCGATCCGCACGACCGGCACGGCCCAGCCGGAGTCCCCGACCGCGGCCGCCAGCGGTGCCCGGGCCCCCGCCAGCCCCTCCGGCCCGATGACGGCGAGCGCGGTGACGGCGACGACCGCGTACACCGCCACCGCCAGGCCGAGGGCGAGCGGGACGGCGCGGGGGATGGTCCGTGCCGGGTCCCTGACCTCCTCGCCCATCGTCGCGATCCGCGCGTAGCCGGCGAAGGCGAAGAACAGCAGCCCGGCCGACTGCAGCACGCCGTACCAGCCGTCGGGCGGCGGCGCCCAGGCGGTGAGCCGGCCGAGGCCCTCGCCGCCTGCGAGGCTCGCCGCCACGACCACGGCCAGGGCCAGCAGGACGACGGTGACCAGCACGCGGGTCAGCCGCGCCGTGCGCGTGATGCCGCGGTAGTTGACCGCCGTCAGTACCAGCACCGCCGCCACCGCGGCCGGCCGCTGCCACTGCGCCGGGACGGCGTAGGCGGCGAAGGTGAGCGCCATCGCCGCGCAGCTCGCCGTCTTGCCGACGACGAACCCCCAGCCGGCGAGGAATCCCCACCACGGGCCGAGCCTCTCGCGGCCGTAGACGTAGGTGCCGCCGGAGGTCGGGTACTGCGCGGCCAGCTGCGCCGAGGAGGTCGCGTTGCAGTAGGCGACCGCCGCGGCGAGGGCCAGCCCGGCGAGCAGCCAGGTCCCCGCGGTGCGGGCGGCCGGCGCGAAGGCGGCGAAGACGCCGGCGCCGAGCATCGAGCCCAGCCCGATGAGCACCGCGTCGGCGGTGCCCAGCCGGCGGTCCAGCTGCGGGCCGGTGCTCACCGATCGGCCTCCCGGGTGGCGTGCGGTCCCTGTGCGAGGGTGGCCATCGTGTTCACGACGGCGACCGTGCTGCTGGCGATCGCCGTCGGTGTGCTCGGCCTCGGCGTCGGCGCGGTCGTCAACCGGGCCGCGGGCGCCTTCCCGTGGGAGGAGCGGCGTCTCGCCGAGCCCGCCGTCCGGCCGCCGTGGGTGGAGCTCGCCACCGGGCTGGTCCTCGGCCTGGTGACGCTGTGCCTTGGTCTGGTCTGGGAGCTGCCGGCCTTCCTGCTGCTCGCCGCCGTCGGGGTGCTGCTCGCCGTCCTCGACCTGCGGCACCGGCTGCTGCCGAACCGGGTGCTGCTGCCGGCGGGCGTCGCGGGGCTGGTGCTGCTGGCCGGCGCCGCCGCGGCGGAGGGGGAGTGGCCGTCGCTGCTGCGCGCCGTCCTCGGCGCCGTCGTCCTCTTCGCCGTCTTCCTCTTCCTGGCGCTGATCGCGCCGAGCGGGCTGGCGATGGGCGACGTGAAGCTGGCCGCGCTGCTCGGGCTGTACCTGGGCTGGCTGGGGTGGGAGGCGGTCGCGCTGGGGGGCGCGGCCGGCTTCGTCGTCCAGGCGCTGCTGGCGCTGGTGCTGCTGGCCACCCGACGCGTCGCGCTGCGCGGCGAACTGCCGTTCGGACCCGCGATGCTGATCGGCGCCGGGCTGGCCCTCGGCTGGACGACCTTCGCGGGATAGCGGTCACCCAGCGTCACCGCGGCCTCCGACCGGCTACCCGATCGTGTGGCGGAGGTCCCGCGCACGGCTGAAGAAGTTTCAGTTCGGCGCGAACCGGGCCGACGTCCCCTCCCGAGCCGCGACGACGGGTCACCCGACCCGGCCTGGCCGGCCGCCACCCCCAGGGAGCACCGCATGCACAAGGCCTACGCCACCTTCGTCACCCTCGCCGCCTTCGCCCAGGACCGGCTGAAGCGCGAGGAGAAGGGCGCCACCGCCGTCGAGTACGGCCTGATGGTCGGGCTGATCGCCGTCGTGATCATCGCCGCCGTCGTGATCCTCGGCAACAAGCTCAACGGCCTGTTCGAGCTGATCGGCACCAAGCTGCCCAGCGGTTCCACCCCGGCCCCGGCCGCCGGCTGACCTTCCTCATCGGCGCAGCGGCCCTTCCCCCGGAGGGCCGCTGCGCCGAGGCGCATCCGGACACGGCACCGAGGACTCGAGGAGGGAGGACGACCATGTGGCAGCGACTGCGGGAGCAACGCGGCGCCAGCGCGGTGGAGTTCGCCCTCATCGTGCCGCTGCTGATCGTCCTCGTGATCGGCATCGCCGAGTTCGGCCGCGCCTTCCAGGTGCAGAGCACGCTGTCGGCGGCCGCCCGCGAGGGCGTGCGCACGATGGCGCTGCAGAACGACCAGGCCAAGACCCGGGCCATGGTGCGCTCGGTCGCCTCGTCGCTCGACCCCGCGCTGACCGACGCGCAGATCGCCATCTCGCCGGCGTCCTGCCCGCTCGTCTACACCCCCGGGGCCTCGGTGCGGGTGACCATCACCTACCGCCACCCGTTCTTCACCGACTTCTTCGGCTCGGGCGTCCAGCTGACCGGCACGGGGGTCATGCGATGCAACGGCTGACCCGCCGGCTGCGCGCCCGCCTGGCCGAGGAGCATGGCGCCTCCGCCGTCCTCGTGGCGCTGCTGCTCGTGCCCATGCTGGGCTTCACGGCGATCGCGGTGGACATCGGCGCCGTCTACGCCGAGCGGGCCCGCCTGCAGGTGGCCGCCGACGCCGCTGCCCTGGCCGTGGCCCAGGACTGCGCCCGCGGCAACTGCGGGGACATGCTCGCGACGGCCTCGGCGCTGGTCGCGGCCAACGACCCCGACGTGAGCACCGCGCCGCCGGTGCTCTCGAACTCCCCGATGAGCGTCACCGTGACCGGCGGCAAGCCCACCGAGCACTGGTTCGCTCCCGTGATCGGCGTCGAGTCGACCCAGGTGTCGGCGACCGCGACGGTGGCCTGGGGCGCGCCCGGCGCCGGGACCGCGGTGCTGCCGGTCACCTTCTCCTGGTGCGAGTTCGAGCAGCAGACCCACGGCGGGCTGCCGTCCTCGACGACAGTGCACACCATCTACTTCACCAAGACCTCGAACACGGTCGGCTGCACGGGACCGTCCGACCTGGTCGTCCCCGGTGGATTCGCCTACATCGACACCGACCCCGGCCGGTGCCAGGCAACCAGCGCCCTCGACAACCGGATGACGTCGAAGACCGGCAACAGCGTGCCCTCCGACTGCTCGACGGCGGACTTCTCGGCGTGGGTGGGCCGCACCGTGCTGCTCCCGCTGTTCGACCTGGCCGGCGCCACCGGCAACAACGCCTGGTACCGGGTCTTCGGGTACGCCGCCTTCAAGATCACCGGCTACTCGCTGGGCGGTCAGTACAAGACCAGCCCGGCCCCCTGCGGCGGCAACGACCGGTGCATCAGCGGCTACTTCACCCGCTTCGTCGACCTGTCCGACCGCTTCACCTACACCGACGACGGTCCCGACCTCGGGGCCTCCATCCTCCGACTGATCAGGTAGGCCCTCCGTGAGACGCATCCTGGCCGCGCTGGCGGCGCTCGTGCTCGCCCTCGTGGGCACCGTGGTCCTGGTGGCCTACGTCCGCGGGGCGGACGCGCGCGCCCTGGCCGGCGTGCAGACCGTGTCCGTCCTGGTGGTCGACCAGGCCGTGCCGGCCGGCACGCCCGGTGACCAGCTCGCCGACCTGGTCCGCGCCGAGCTGCTGCCGGCGAAGGCCGTGGCCCCCGGCTCCGTCACCGACCTGGCGGAGCTCGCCGGGCTGGTCGCCACCGTCGACCTCCAGCCCGGCGAGCCGCTGCTCGCGGCCCGGTTCGCGGCACCGGACGAGCTGCGTGCCGCCGGCACGGTCGACGTGCCGCCGGGCGACCAGGAGCTCAGCGTGCTCCTCGAGCCGCAGCGCGCCGTCGGCGGACGGCTGGCGGCCGGGGACACCGTCGGCGTCTACGTCTCGATCGAGGGGTCGACGCATGCCGTGCTGCACGGCGTGCTGGTCACCCAGGTGCAGGGCGCGCCGGCCGCCGCGGTGACCGAGACCGCCGCGAGCGAGGACTCCGGCGCGTCGGCGCCGCCGTCGCAGAGCCTGATGATCACGTTCGCGGTCACCGCCGAGGAGGCCGAGCCGATCGTGTTCGGCATGGAGCACGGGACCGTCTGGCTCTCCCTCGAGCCCGACGGCGCCGACACCAGCGGCACCACCGTCATTTCCCCCGGCAACGTCTACACGGAGGTGTACCAGTGAGTCGCGTCGTGCTCGCGGCGGCGGGGGAGGACCTCGTCCTGCGCGTGAAGGAGGCCACGGACGGCGACCTGTCCGTGCTGCCGCCCGGGCGGCTGCCGGGCGACCCGGCGCGGCTGTTCGAGCAGCTCGTCGACGGCGAGCTGCCCGACGTGCTGGTGATCGGACCCGGCGCCCAGCCGGCCGAGGCGCTGTCCCTCGCCGCCCGGCTGGACGCGCAGGCGCCGGGCATCAGCGTCGTCCTGCTGACCGAGCCCCTGCCGGAGCTGTGGCAGGCGGCGATGCGCTCGGGCATCCGCGACCTGGTGCCCCCGGACGTCGACGTCGCCGCGTTGCGCGGCGCCATCGAGCGCGCGGCCGCGGCCGCCACCGGCCGGCGCCGGGTGCTCCGCCCGGTGACCGAGACCGCCCGTTACACCGGCCGGGTCCTCACGGTCGCCTCGCCGAAGGGCGGCGTGGGCAAGACGACGGTGTCGACCAACCTGGCGATCGGGCTGACCAAGGCCGCGCCGCAGTCGACGGTGCTGGTCGACCTCGACGTGCAGTTCGGGGACGTCGCGTCGGCGCTGGGGCTGGTGCCCGAGTACAGCCTGCCCGACGTCGTCCGCGGGCCGGCCAGCGAGGACACCATGGTCCTCAAGACCTTCCTCACCCAGCACCCGAGCGGCCTCTACGCGGTCTGCGGCGCCGAGTCGCCGGCCGCGGGCGACACCGTGACCGGCGAGGACGTGACCCGGCTGCTGGCCGCCCTCGCCCGCGAGTTCCGCTACGTCGTCGTCGACACCGCACCCGGCCTGTCGGAGCAGACGCTGGCCGCGCTGGACCGCGCCACCGACGTGGTGATGCTGACCAGCATGGACGTCCCCGCCGTCCGCGGGCTGCGCAAGGAGCTCGACGTGCTGCGCGAGCTGTGCATGATCCCGGCCGGCCGGCACGTGGTCATGAACTTCGCCGACCCGAAGGGCGGGCTGTCCGTCCGCGACGTCGAGACGACGATCGGCACCGGCGTCGATGTCGTCCTGCCCCGCTCGAAGGCGGCCCCCGCCTCCACCAACCGCGGCGTCCCGCTGCTGGAGGGCGGCAAGAAGGACCCGCTGGCCAAGGAGCTCAAGCGGCTGGTCGCCCGCTTCTCGGCGACGCCGATCATGAAGCCGAGCCGCTACCGCGCCAAGCACCGGGCGGCGTCGTGAACCTCGCCTCCCGGCTCGAGGCCGCCCGCGGCGGTCCCTCCCAGCCCGTCACAGCGGCCGTGCCCCCGCCGCGCCCCGCCGTCGCCGTTCCACCCCCGCCGCCGCCCATCGACGCGCTCACCCGGCTCAAGGACCGCGTGGGCAAGGCGCTGTTCGAGCGGATGGGCAGCCGGCTCTCCGACCCGACGCTGGCCGAGGAGCAGCTGCGCGCGCTGGTGCTCGCCGAGCTCGACGCCGTGGTCGAGGAGGAGAAGGTCCCGCTGTCCGGCGAGGAACGGCAGCGGCTCACCGCCGAGCTCGCCGACGACGTCCTCGGCCTGGGCCCGCTGCAGCGGCTGCTCGACGACCCGACGGTCACCGAGATCATGGTCAACGGCCCCGACATGGTCTACGTCGAGCAGGGCGGCAAGCTGGTGCGCACCGGCGTCCGCTTCACCGGCGAGGAGCACCTGCGCCGGGTCATCGACCGGATCGTCTCCCGGGTCGGACGGCGGATCGACGAGTCCTCCCCGCTGGTCGACGCCCGCCTGACCGACGGCTCCCGCGTCAACGCGATCATCCCGCCGCTGGCGTTCAGCGGGTCGACGCTGACCATCCGCAAGTTCTCGAAGGACCCGTTCACGGTCGAGGACCTGCTGAACTTCGGCACCCTCTCGCCGGAGATGGCCGAGCTGCTGCGCGCCTGCGTCGAGGCGCGGCTCAACGTGATCGTCTCCGGCGGCACCGGCACGGGGAAGACGACGCTGCTCAACGTGCTCTCGTCGTTCATCCCCGACGGCGAGCGGATCGTCACCATCGAGGACGCCGTCGAGCTGCAGCTGCAGCAGGAGCACGTCGTCCGCCTGGAGTCGCGGCCGCCGAACATCGAGGGCAGGGGCGCGGTGACCATCCGCGACCTGGTCCGCAACTCGCTGCGGATGCGGCCGGACCGGATCGTCGTCGGCGAGTGCCGCGGCGGGGAGTCGCTGGACATGCTCCAGGCGATGAACACCGGCCACGACGGGTCGCTGTCGACGGTGCACGCCAACTCGCCGCGCGACGCGATCGCGCGGCTGGAGACGCTGGTCCTGATGGCCGGCATGGACCTGCCGCTGCGCGCCATCCGCGAGCAGATCGCCTCGGCCGTCGACGTCGTCGTCCAGCTGACCCGGCTGCGCGACGGCACCCGGCGGGTCACCCACGTGACCGAGGTGCAGGGCATGGAGGGGGAGACGGTCACCCTGCAGGACGCCTTCCTCTTCGACTACTCCGCCGGCGTGGACCCCGCGGGCCGGTTCCTCGGCAAGCCGGTGCCCACCGGGGTGCGGCCGCGGTTCACCGACCGGTTCGCCGAGCTCGGCATCCAGCTCTCGCCGCGCGTGTTCGGCGCCGCCGAGCCGCCGCGGGCCCGGGGCTGGGCCTGATGACGGCACTGCTGGTCGTCGGCCTGGCCGCCGTGCTCGGCGCGCTGCTGCTGCTCACCCTCGTCGTGCTCCCGGCGCCGGCGAAGGTGCCGCTGGCGCGCCTGGACCCCTCGGTCGCCCCGCCGCCCTCGGCGCTCGCCGGCGCCGGCGCGGCGGCCGGCGCCGCGGTGGAGAAGGCGCTGACCAAGCGCGGCCGCCTCGCCTCCGGCACCGCCGCGCTGGAGCGGGCCGGCATCGGCACGTCGCTGCCGGACTTCGTGCTCGCCGTCGGGCTGGCCACCCTGGTCGCCGGCACCCTCGGCACGCTGCTGGGTGGTGTCCTGCTGGGCCTGCTGCTCGCCGTCCTGACGCCGCTGGGCGCCAAGCTGCTGCTGTCGGTCAAGGCGGGACGGCGGCAGGCGGCCTTCGCCGACCAGCTCGACGACTCGCTGCAGCTCATGGCCAGCAGCCTGCGCGCCGGGCACAGCCTGCTCCGCGCGGTCGACTCCGTCGCGCAGGAGGCGGCCGCCCCGACCTCGGAGGAGTTCACCCGGATCGTCGTGGAGACGCGGGTGGGCCGGGACCTCAACGCGGCCCTCGACGAGGTGGCCGCCCGCATGGGCAGCGACGACTTCACCTGGGTGGCGCAGGCGATCGCGATCCACCGCGAGGTCGGCGGCAACCTGGCCGAGGTGCTGGACGCGGTCGGCCACACCATCCGGGAGCGCAACGCCATCCGCCGCCAGGTCAAGGCGCTCTCGGCCGAGGGCAAGCTGTCGGCGGTCGTGCTGATGGCGCTGCCGTTCGGCATCGGCGGGTTCATCGGGGCGACCAACCCCGGCTACCTCGCCGGGTTCACCGAGAGCGTGGTCGGCTACGGGATGCTGGCGCTCGCCGGGCTGCTGCTCGTGGTCGGCGGGTTCTGGCTGAAGAAGATGGTGAGCATCCGGTTCTGATGAGCAGCCTGCCTCCCTCCGTGCTCGCCGCGGCCGGCGCCGTGGCCCTCGCCCTGCCGCTGTTCGGCTGGGCGCTGTTCACCCGCCCCGGCCGGGCCGCCGTCCAGGCCCGGGACAACCTGGTCCGCGGGCTGGACCCCGCGGGCGCCGCCGGCGCGCCCGCCCGCACCGGGCCCGGCGCCCTCGCCGGCCTGGCCCGCGCCCTGACGCCCGCGGGCACGGTCGACCGGATCAACCGGCTGCTCGGCACCGCCGGCCGGCCCGCCGCGTGGCCGCTCGGCCGGGTCGTCGCCGCCAAGATCGTCCTGGCCGCGGTCGCCGGCGCGCTCGGGCTGCTGCTCGTCTCGGCCCGGCCCGGCCTGCTGCTGGCGCTGGCCATGATCGCCGTCGCCGGCGTCGCCTACGTCGTCCCGGAGCTGCTCCTCTACAGCCGGGGACAGGAGCGCCAGCAGGCCATCGCGCTCGAGCTGGCCGACACCCTCGACCAGATGACGATCGCGGTCGAGGCCGGGCTGGGCTTCGAGGCCGCGATGGCCCGGGCCGGGCAGAACGGCAAGGGCGCGCTGGCCGAGGAGCTGGTCCGCACGCTGCAGGACATCGCCGTCGGCCAGCCCCGGCGGGAGGCCTACCTGGCGCTGGCCGAGCGCACCGGCGTCCCGGACCTGCGCCGGTTCATCCGCGCCGTCGTCCAGGCCGACGCCTACGGCATCTCCATCGCCGACGTGCTGCGCACCCAGGCCGCGGAGATGCGACTCAAGCGCCGGCAGCGGGCGGAGGAGAAGGCGATGCAGATCCCGGTCAAGGTGATCTTCCCGCTGATCCTCTGCATCCTGCCGACGCTGTTCATCGTGCTGCTCGGGCCCGCGGCCATGGACATCGTCGACGCCTTCAGCGGTCAGTGACGCCGACATCGGCGATCTCCCCCGCTTCCGGCCGCCGAAGCGGGCGAGATCGCCGATCTCGACGGGGGCTCAGCCGGTCGGGCGGGGCTGGGCGGGGTTGGTCGGGTCGCCGTGGGACGGCGGGTTCATCGCGGGGCCGCTGGTCGCCTCGGACACCTTCGACCCGCCGGCCGCGGGCTCGGGCGCCTCGGACGTGAAGTCGGCCGCGGGGTCGCCGCCGGAGGGCTGCGCGCCGTTCTGCAGCGCCTCGAGCCGGTGCCGCAGCACCTCGACGACGGGCAGCCGGTTGCCGTGCGCCCGCTCGTACTCCAGCAGGGTCTGCACGCCCGCCTCGTCCAGCGTGCGGATGCGCGACGTCAGCCCGCCGAGCGGCAGGTGGTCGTAGTCGGGCAAGGGCAGCGTGTCGTGCTCGGTCATGCCGACCGCCTACCCCTGCCCCCGGGATCCGACACGGCGTGTGAGGGGGCGATCGGTGGGTAGGCGGCGAGTCCGACGGGGTGTGCCGGTGCGCGCCCCGCGAAGTCGCCCCCCGAACCGATCCGAGGAGTTGTCCCCCCTCATGGACGTGTCGTTCCTGGAGACCGTCTTCAGCAGCCCCGGGCCCTACGCCACCGTGTGCGCCGACGTGACGCACACGAGCGAGAACGCCGACACCGAGCTGGACCTCCGCGTCCGGGCGGTCGCCGAGAAGCTGACCGAGCAGGGCGCGCCGGAGGCGGTCGTGGAGGCGGTGCGCGGCCGGCTGCTGGAGGGCAACGAGGGCGGCGTGGCCGGCACCCTGCGCGGCCGGGCCGTCGTCGTCGCCTCCGACGGGTCGGTCCTGCTCGACGAGGCGCTGGTCGACCAGCCGCGGCAGGAGGTCGCCGAGTGGTCGCCGCAGCCGGACCTGCTGTCGGTGCTGAGCCAGCTGCCGGGCCGCATCCCGCACATCGTCGTCGTCCTGGACCGGGTGGGCGCCGACATCACCGTGTCGGGTCTCGGCGGAGAGCCCGTCGAGGAGCAGGTCGACGGCGAGACCTTCCACATCCAGAAGGTCAAGGTCGGCGGCTGGGCGCACGACCACTGGCAGAACAGCGCCGAGGAGGCGTGGGACCGGAACGCCGAGCAGGTCGCCGCGCACATCACCTCCTACGTCCGGCGGCTCGGCGGCGTGAAGTTCGTGCTGGTCGCCGGCGACGTCCGGGCCCGCCAGCACCTCCTGGACAACGCCAGTGAGCTGTGGAAGGACCAGGTCGTGACCCTCGACGAGGGCGGCCGCGCGGCCGGTGCCGACCGCGAGCCGATCGACCGGCGCGCGGCCGAGCTGCTCGCCGAGCACGAGGCACACGAGCAGGCCCGGGCGGTCGAGCAGATCGAGGCGGCCTCGGCGCACGGCCTCTCGGTCACCGGGACGGCGCTGGTGGTCGAGGCGCTGCGGAAGAACCAGGTCGAGACCCTCGTCCTCGGCTCCCCGCAGGACGACGAGAAGCTCTTCGTCGGCGGGTCGCCGCTCGAGCTCGGCGTCGACCAGGCCGACCTGCAGGCGCTCGGCTCCCAGGAGACCCACTCGGTGCCGGCCGAGCGTGCGCTGCTCGCCGCGGCGGTGGCGACCAAGGCCGGCGTCGTCGTCGTCCCGCGGTCGGCGCTGCCCGGGGACATCCCGGTGGCGGCCGTCCTGCGGTACACCGACGCCTCGACCCCGGGTGGGGGCAACGCATGAGCGACCCGCACCAGCCGGCCACCGCGCCGGGCACCGGCCAGGCCGACCTCGACCGCCGCGCGGCGCTGGCCGAGCACCTCGGCAAGGAGGTGTGGCCGGCGGCCCGCGACGAGCTCATCGGGCGGGCCACCGAGAACAACGCGCCCGACGGCGTACTCGCCGACCTGCGCCGGCTCCCCGAGGGCCGGCAGTTCGAGAACGTGCAGGACGTCGCCCGGGCCCTCGGCCTGGGCACCGAGCAGCAGCGCTTCTGAGGAGGCCCGCATGACCACGCAGAAGGAGCCGAGCCCCGAGGCCCTGGCCAACGTCACCGAGGAGAACATCGAGACCCGCGCCCAGCTGCTCCCGGAGGAGAAGGACCTCCAGGGCAGCGGGATGGAGGAGGTCGCCGCCGAGGTGATCCTCGCCGAGTCCGAGGAGCGGACCGTGCACCCCGACCCGGACGACGCCCAGGGCGCGCACCGGCAGTCGGCGGAGACGGCGGACCAGCCCTGAGCTCGCGGCACGAGCACCCGGTCCAGCTGCGCTGGTCGGACCCGGACTCCTACGGGCACGTCAACCACGCCCGGGCGCTGAGCCTGTTAGAGGACGCCCGCCTGGCGCTGGCCGGTGAGGCCCCGGCGGCCGCCCCCGGGCGGCAGCCGGACGTCATCCTGGCTCGGCTCGAGGTCGACTACCTGCGCCAGCTGTACTACCGCGCCGGCGAGCGGCTGTGCGTGTCCAGCTGGATCACCCGCCTCGGCACGAAGTCCTTCACCATGCGCCAGGAACTGGTGCAGGACGGCCAGGTGGCGATCCGGCTGGACGCCGTCCTCGTCGTCTTCGACATCACGACCGACACCTCCCGCGCGCTGACCGACGAGGAACGCGCCTTCTGGGCGCGCTACCTGCAGGAATGACCGCGGCAGGCCGCGGGTAGGCCGCTCGTGATCACGAAGGGAGCGGTCATGCCGAAGACCACGAAGAACGGCACGGCGAAGAAGAGCGAGCTGCCCAGCACCCTGCGCCGTTCGCCGGCCAAGGCGCAGCGGACCTTCGCCAAGGCGCACGACTCCGCCGTCGACGAGTACGGCGACGAGCGGCGCGCCACCCAGGTCGCGTGGGCGGCGGTCAAGCACAGCTTCGAGAAGGTCGGCGACCACTGGGAGAAGAAGGCCGGTGGCAAGAAGGGCCCGTCCGACGCCCAGGCCGCCGGCGGCCGGAACACCGGGAAGAGGACCAAGGGCGGCGTGGACGCCAACGCGTCCAAGGAGCACCTGCTCGACGTCGCCAAGCGGCTGTCGATATCCGGCCGGACGAAGATGAAGAAGAAGGAGCTCGTCGACGCCATCCAGAAGGCGAACGACAAGAAGACCGCGGACGCCCGCAAGAAGAAGTGAGGCCGTCCCCGGCTGCTCAGGCGCCGGGGATGAGGATCAGCTCGGTCTGCCGGCCGTCGAGGTACTCGACCCCGCGGTCGGTGAGGGCGATGCCCTGCTCCAGCGCCATCCGCACCGTCTGGCCGCCCCACTCGGGCACCGTCACGCGCACGCAGAGCTCGAGCGCGTAGGCGGTGTCGGGGCGCAGCCGGCGCTCGCCGGTGCCCGGGACGCCGTCCTGCTGGTCCCACAGCCCGATCGCCGGGCCGGCGCCGTGCCCGTGGTAGCCGACCGGGTGCGAGTAGACGTCGCCGTCGAGGCCCTCGGCCGCCGCGGCCGCGCGGGCGGCGGCCAGCACCTCGTTGCCGGTGCGCCCGATCCGCAGCTCCGCCGTCGTCAGGTCCTGCATCCGGTTGCCCGCGGCCATCGCCGCCCGCAGCCCGGCCGGCGCTGCGGTCTCGCCGGGGCGGAGGACGTAGCCGTTGCGCTGGGTGTCGGTGGTCAGCCCGAGGCTGGACAGCCCGATGTCGCAGTGCACGAGGTCGCCGGGCTCGATGACGGCGTCGTAGGGGACGGCGGGCAGCGTCGTCCCCCGCTCCTCGACCAGCGGCACGCCGGCGCGCTGCAGGCCGACGGTCGGCTGGAACCACACGCCGACGCCCAGGTCGGCGAAGCGCTGCCGGATCCACCAGGCGACGTCGAGCGCGGTCGTGACGCCGACGGTGATCGCAGCGGGGGAGTAGGCCTCGGCGATGACCTGGTGCGCGAGCCGGTTGAGCGCGTGCAGGACGGCGATCTCCTCGGGCAGCCGGGTCTCCAGCCACCCGACCGCCAGTTCCTCCGCGGAGACCAGCCGGTCGGCATAGGGGCCCAGCGCCTCGGTGAGCTGCCGGTGCTCGGTGTGCGAGAGCCCGTCGGCGAGCGCGACGTCGGCCGAGACGTCGATGCCGATCCGCCGCGGCCGGGCCTGCTCCACGATCCGCCGGACCTCCGCCCACTGCGACTCCTCCGCAGGGACTCCGGCGTGCTCGTCCGGCGACCACGCCGCGAGGAACTGCCCGACCGGGTAGCGCGAGACCGCCGCGGCGGTGACGCCGTCGTCGCTGCGCTGCAGGGCCAGGATCGTGCGGCGCCGTGCCGAGAGCCAGGTCGCCGGGAGCAGCGTGGCCAGCACCGGGTCCTCGTTGTACTCGCGCCCGATCACCAGCCACAGGTCGATGCCCGCGCGGTCCATCAGCGCGGGCAGCAGGTCGAGCAGCCGCTGGGTGAGCCAGCGGTCGCGGACGTCGGCCTGCTCGCGCAGCGGCAGGGGCACCGTGCGCGTCGGGTCGGGCACGACGAGGGTCATGCCGACAGCGAAGCAGAGAACCGGCGATGCCACCGGTCGAGCTCAGCCACCGGTCGAGCTCAGCCACCGGTCGAGCTCAGCCACCGGTCGAGCTCGGCCACCGGTCGAGCTCAGGCGACGTCGCTCGCCGGGGTGTCGGCGAAGGGGTCGGCGGCGCGGGCCGGGCGGGGCTGCGGGACCAGCAGGGCCGCCACCCGGTCGCGGCCCTGCCGCTTGGCCTCGTACATCGCCGCGTCGGCCCGGTCGATCAGCCGCCACAGGCAGTCGCGGGGCTCCTCGCCGTCGACCGGCCAGGTCAGCGCGACGCCGATCGAGGCGGTCACCCCGTGCCCGGCGTCGGTGCGGCAGGCGGAGACCGCGGCGCGCAGCCGCTCGGCCAGCCGGCGGGCCTCGGCGGCGTCGCCGACCATGCCGAGCACGACCAGCTCCTCCCCGCCGGTGCGCGCCAGGACGTCGGCCGGCCGGACGTTCGCCGACAGTGCGCCGGCCACCGCCCGCAGCACGGCATCGCCGACGGCGTGACCGTGGGCGTCGTTGAGCCGCTTGAAGTGGTCGAGGTCGAGCACCATCGCGGCCACCCGGCGGCCGTCGCGGCGGGACTGCCGCCACACCCGCGGCGCCTGCTCCTCCAGGTAGCGGCGGTTGTACAGACCGGTCAGCGGGTCCATGACCGTGAGCGCCTGGGTCGCCTCGAGCAGCCGCTGGACGCGCCGGCGCAGGATGAACAGCCCGACGGCGGCGGCGTCGAGCATCCCGGCGTCGACGACGACCTGGAGGACCAGGCCCGTGGTGTCCTCGTAGCTGGTCCACATCGCCACCAGGACGGCGAGCGGGGTCACCAGCAGGTTGACCGCGAGCTGCCAGCGGCCGAGGAACCAGGCGGCGACGAACGCCGGGAACAGCAGCATCAGCGGCGTGGCGTAGCGGACGGCGTCCTCCACGCACAGCGCGACGACGACGTAGATCAGGTCCCCGAGCAGCACCAGCGCGAAGGTCTGCGCGCGGCTGGCCCGCCGGCGCGCCGCCAGTGCGACCGCCGTCGCCATGCAGAACAGCATCGTGCCGCCGTAGACCCACTCCTGGGCGCCCTCGTGGATCATGCCGTCGACGAAGAGGTTCACCGAGCCCATGAGGCCGCCGAGGAACAGCAGGACGGCGAGCGTCAGCGCGGCGACCCGGTGCTCCGGTCCCCGGCTCAGGGCGGCCAGCCCGGACCCGTGGTCCGCGTCCACCACCTGGCCCCCGTCCATCACCGGAGAGGATGCCGTACTTCTCGCGATCTGCGGGGGTTCCCGCGCGCCATCACCCGCGTGAGGGTCGCGCGGACGGCGGGTGGCGGGGCGACGTCCTCACCGGCTGCCACGGACGGGCGGGGATGCCAGGGTGTCGGACATGTCCCATCCCGATCCGTCGCTGGTCGACGTCCGCACCTTCGCCGACCACCCGTTGGTCGCCAACGGGCCCACCAGCTCGCTGCGCATGGTCGCCACCGGAGCCGTGACCAACGGGCGTTACGGCCTGGTGGAGTACCGCGTCGCGCCCCGCTCGGCCGGCGCGCCGCCGCACTACCACCAGACGTTCTCCGAGTCGTTCTACGTGCTCACCGGGGAGCTGACGGTCTACGCCAACGGCTCGTGGCAGCCCTACCGGCCCGGGGACTACGCGCTGGTGCACGAGACCGGCGTGCACGGCTTCCGCAACGACGGGGACGAGGAGACGTCGTTCCTCATCCTGTTCGCGCCCGGCATCGCCCGGGAGAACTTCTTCGCCGAGGTGGCGGAGCTGCGCAACAGCGGCCGCAGCCCCGCGGACCTGAGCCCCGAGGAGCGGACGGCGTTCTACGCCCGGCACGACCAGGTGAACGTGGACATCTGAACCGTGGAGGCCCGGGGACGGCTCGGGCGTTCTGCGCCGAGTCGAGAGGAGACCGTCGATGGCCGAGGGTCCTTGGTTCTTCTGCCTCAAGCACCACACCGTCGAGCGGCTACCGTGGTCCTTCCACCTGGACGAGCAACAGGATAGCGGAGCAAGGCTAAGGGTGATCGGACGGAACCCGGCGCGACTGAATCTAGGTGCCAGCACATGTCTACCCGATGCCCCCCTGACGTCGTGAGCAACTTGGAGATCTGATGAGCGAGGACGGCCAAACTCAAGCGCCCATGCGCTTTTGGGACTACCTCTACCTGGACGTGAATCGCCTGGAGGACTATTGGTCGCGGTTCGATCAGGGCAATGCCGAGAGCGTGCGCGAGATGGTGCGCCTGGCAAGTGAGGTAGAGAGAACAGGGGAGCTTTCGCCCAGACTAGGGGAAGAGCCGTCAAATGGCGGTAAGCGTCATCACGAGTTGGTAAGGGAAAGAGTTCTAACCATCACTGCTAAGCACTCATTCTCTAGGCTCTACGACAAGCTTGAACCGCACATGTTGCGTCTTGGGTCGGACGTGACTATTGCTCAGTGTTCTAGGGGTACCCTCGTTGAAGTGACTCGAAACTTCGAGCCTTCTCCGGTGACGCAGATGCTCGAATCGCTATTCGAGCTGATGGAGATGATGCAGGGGCTTGGAAGTCTCGGTGTTTCAGGCGTCTCAATCGACCCCGAGGCCCGCGAAGCGATGGCGGCCATGTCCCTACTGTTCCGCGCCGAAGGCAGCGACGAGCGAGGGGTTCCGATGCTAAGTCGGGGCTCCGATGAGGCCGAGCTCTCTATCCTCTGTGTTGTTGAGCCCCGATACCTTCTGGTGGACAGAGAAGACTTTGATGGAGAAATGACCCTGTTAGGCAAGGTGCAGCAGCAAGTAAGGGGAGGGCAAACACTCGACCTCTTGGAATACCTCAAAGTCTTACCTCGCACCCTGCGACGCAATCGTGCGCAGACTGGAGGTTTGCGAGACGCTATTCTAAAGCTTTTTGAGACGTGGCCCGATGAGTTGGGCGGTGCCGTTGACCCCGACTCGCTCGTATTACATGGCCCCGCGATTGTTGTGAGCCCCTTGGCGGTCTACAGTTGATCCTGCTCGCAGGTAGCGGCCAATCGTCTAACGCCTCGTCAAGTGTGTCTCCCTGGCTTCCCCTGACCGTGAGCCTATTGGCACTCCTGTTCACAATCATCAGCTTCTGGTGGATAAATCTTCGCCGAGGCAGACTCAGGGTTGGCTATCCCCGAACATTCGGGGCGACCAGCGCTCGTCAGGGCGAGCCGCAGGTGCTTCTTCCTCTAACCCTGCGCAACACCGGCCCGGTTGCCCTAGGCGTCAGAGCCTTGCGACTCAGTCTTGCGCAAGGTGATCAGAGTGTCGTACTGCACCACGTTAGAACCCGGTCTGCAATGAAGTTGGACAATGCAACAGTGGATTTTGCCACAAACTTCGTCGTTGACGGTCGCCAGACGATCTTACGGTTTTCAGAATTTGAAGGACCGGCGGGGTTTCGGTTTCGTGCGGGGGTCGTGGAGGCTGAGTTGGACGTGCTATATGAGGAAGATAGGAAGTGGATTCAACTTCGAGCCTTTCGGCTGGCGATCACCGAGAATGCTGCTGCTACCATCCCAACGGCCTTCATCACCTATGACAACGCTGCGACTCTGCCAGAATAGTGCTGCGCCACCGAAAGGACGGTGCTAGGTCCGGTTGCTGCAGCAGTAGTTCGTCTGCTTTATGGAAGGGCGCCTTGAGGCAACGACCCTCATAGCGCGATGTCAAACAAGTTCGTCCTAGTCGTCGGAAGTTGAACGTGCACACCAATCCGCTTGAGGTAATTGCCTGTGCCTAATGGCACTCCCATTTAGTGAGCCTAGGCCCCGGCATCCTGAATCTATTTACGCCCTCCGCTTCGTGACCTTGGATCTAGATGCTGTTCGACCACGCGTAGATGGTCATCATCAAAGCATCTCTCCGTCGATCGCTAGCTCGTAGTTGTGACAAAGAGCCAATCCGTTGCCCTACGTTCCCCGGGCATCGGCGTAGGTGTTCGTCGTGGTCGACAACTCTGAGTGCCTAAGTCGGCGGGACACCATAGCGATGGAAACGCCGCGGGGCTAACGACGTCGTGGCGTAGAAGTGCCTGGGAAGGTGCGGGCTCAGGTCCAGCCCCGGTTTCCGTCCAGCTCGCTTGATGCCTTGGCGGACAGCGCCTGAGTTGTCTGTGTCCCTGAGAGCCGCTACAAGGGTCGAAGCCAGTGACGGAGAGTTGCAACACGTTCAGCCAGGCTTGTGGGCGCTAAGCGGGCACGCGGTGTCGGTCCGGCGTGGTGTTAGGGTCTAGACCTGTCGGTTAACGGTCAATCGGTCGCCGCCCTGTTGCGAGTTGGCCATGGCGCACGTTTTTCCTAATCGTAGGCCGCCGTAGGCCATGAGCAGTTCACGTGTCTCGTACTTAATCAGCATCAGCGCCAGGCGCAGGGAGTCCCCGTCCGGCAGGCTGGTATATCGCTTGGGTAGCGGATTGGTGACGTGAACCTTCACTCCTAGTGCCGACCGGGTGGCCATGGCCACCGACCTTCTGACACTAATCTTGTCGATAGCTGGCAGTCGTGTCTCAATCTTTTCTCTTGTCAGGGAGTCAGCCATTACGACCAGCACGGTTGAAGAGGTTTTTAGGCGTATACGGCGATTGCCGTAGATCCCTTTTGCTGGTGCCCTCAAAGGCCGAGTTCCGATTTCCACGGTGCGTGTACCTTCCGCTGTGACGCTGTAAGGAACACCACAGTTGGGAGACCGTCAATGGCCGAGGGTCCTTGGTTCTTCTGCCTCAAGCACCACACCGTCGAGCCGCGGGACGGCTGCGCCGAGCGGCACCGGCTGGGCCCGTACGCGACCCGCGAGGAGGCCGAGCACGCGCTGCAGTCGGTCGCTGAGCGCGAGGAGCGCCTGACCGCCGAGGACCGCAGGTGGGAGGGCGACTGACGCACCCGGCATGATGCGGCCCGGGACGTCGCGGTGGCGCCCCGGGAAGGGGAGACGTGACGAGCGGACGCGCGGTCGAGGAACTCGTCGTCGGGGTGCTGGGCGGCACCGGTCCGCAGGGCCGGGGGCTGGCGGTGCGGCTGGCCGCGGCCGGGCAGCGCATCCTCCTGGGCTCGCGGGACGCCGGCCGGTGCGGCGAGATCGCCGCGCAGGTGGCCGAGCGGGCGGGCACCTTCGCAGGGGCGGAGGTCTCCGTGCAGGGCGGCACCAACGCCGACGTGGCCGGCGCGGCGGACCTGGTGATCGTCGCGGTGCCCTTCGGCGGGCACGCCGACACCCTGCGGCCGCTGGCCGCGCCGCTGGCCGGCAAGGTGGTCGTGGACTGCGTGGTGCCGATGGGCTTCGACGAGCTCGGCGCCCACGTCATCGACGTGGCGGAGGGCAGCGTCGCCCAGCAGGCCGCCGCGCTGCTGCCCGATTCCACCGTGGTGGGGGCGTTCCACCACCTGTCCGCGGTGCTGCTGGAGGACCTGGCCCGCCCGACCCTGGACGGCGACGTGATGGTGGTCGGGGACGACCGGGCGGCCACCGATCTGGTGCAGGCGCTGGCCGGGCGGCTGCCGGGGATGCGCGGGATCTACGCCGGGCGGCTGCGCAACGCCCGTCAGGTCGAGGCGCTGACGATCAATCTGGTGTCGGTCAACCGCCGGTACAAGGCGCACGCCGGAGTGCGCATCACCGACGTCTGAAGAAGGACCCCGATCCCCTCACCCCTCGCAAGCTCGGGGCGAGCCCCTGAACGGGGCCGGACGGGAAACGGGAGTCAGGCCGTCGAACCGCCCCGCGGTGCCAGACTGAGCCCGTGCTCCTGGCGACCGCGGTCGCGGTGGCGCACGGCGCCGCCGTCCTGTTCATGCTGTGCGGGGCACTGCTCGCCCTCCGCTGGCGGGGGCTGGCGTACGTGCACGCGCCGGTCGCGCTGGCGATCCTGGCGGTCAACCTGGCCGGGGCCGCGTGCCCGCTCACCACGCTCGAACTGGCGCTGCGCACCGATGCCGGGGCGTCGGATTACTCCGGCGGCTTCCTCGGCCACTACCTGTTCGCGCCGCTCGGGCTCGACGTGCACGACCCCGTCGTGCAGGTCGGCATGTACACGGTCGCGCTCGGCCTGAACGTGGTCGGCTACGGCCTGCTCGCGGTGCGGGCCGCCCGGCGGTCCGAGCCGGTGGGGTAGCGGGCCAGGAACGCGGCGAGCGCGTCGGCCACCGCCGCCGGCGCGGCCAGCTGCAGCAGGTGCGACGGCACGTCGACGACCTCGGCCGCGCAGCGGGGGATCCGGGCGGCGAGGAAGGCGTGCGTCTCGGCGAACCCGGGCCAGGGGTCGCCGTCGTGGGTGAGCGTCAGGACCGGCAGGTCGATCCGCGCCAGGTCCTGCGGCCCGAGCGGCCAGTCCTGCAGCGCCGGCAGCTCGCTGCCGAACGCCGTCGCGGCGTCGCGCACCACCGCCGGCCACGACCCCGGCAGGGCGCGCTCGAGGGCCTCCCGGTACCCGGGACCGAACGCCGAGGTCAGCCAGGCGTCGACGGCGCCCTCGGCGTCCCCGGCGGCGAACCGGGGAAGGGCCGTGCGCACCGTCGCCTCGACCCCGGCGGCGGCCTCCAGGGACAGCGCGAACCCGAGCAGCGGCTCCAGCAGGGCGAGGGAGGCGACGCGGTCCGGGAAGTCCAGGGCGGTCTGCAGGGCGACGTCCGCGCCGAGGGAGTGCCCGACGAGGTGCACCCGGTCGATGCCGAGGTGGTCCAGCACCGCGACGGCGTCCCGCGCCAGCCGGGCCATGCCGACGGGGCCGCCGGCGCCACTGCTGCGTCCGTACCCGCGGCGGTGGTACAGCACGAGCCGGAAGGCGGCGAGCGCCGGCTGGTCGAGCAGCGGCAGCATGCCGTCGGCGACGAACCCGGGGTGCATCAGCAGCACGGGCTCGCCGGCGCCCTGCTGCCGGTAGGCCAGTCGGCCGCCCTCGACCTCGACGTCGTCCACGGCAGCGCCCCTCTCAGTGCCACCCGACCGGCGGGTCGGCTCCCGCGCCGGTCGGGCGACATCGCAAGTGCGGCGCCGCGACGGCCGGCGGATCAGCGCCCGGGGCGGCTCGCCGCCAGCTCGGCCAGGACCGGTATCAGCTCGGCGGGGTGCGGCATGGCGGCCATCTCCGCCGCTACCTCGCGGGCGGCCGCGGCCAGGCTCGCGTCGGTGACCAGGCGCTCCAGCAGGGCGGGGGAGAGGTCGCCCAGGTCGGCGGCCAGGCCCGCCCCGCGGGCGGCGACCAGATCGGCGTTGACCCGGCGGTCGCCGGCGCCGCGGACGACCAGCTGCGGCACCCCGGCGGCCAGCGCGGTCAGCACGGTGCCCGCGCCGCCGTGGTGCACGATGCCGGCCGCGGCGGGCAGCACGGTGGGAAAGGGCAGCCAGTCGGTCATCTGGACGTTCGGCGGCAGCTGTCGCTTGCCCACCCAGCGGTCCGGCCGGACCAGGACGACGTCGAGGTCGGTGCCCGCGGCCGCGTCGACCACCGTGCTCATCAGCCGGTCACGCCGGGGATCGGCGACGGTGCTGCGGCTGACCAGCACCCGCGGCCGGTCACCCGGGCGGGCGAACTCCGCCGGGTACGGGCGCTCCGCGGTGGCGGGCACGAAGCGCATCGCCCGCCCGCGGCGAGGCCCGACCAGGCTCGGCGGCGCGGTGGTGAGGATCTCGGCCGGGGGCGGGATCGGCCCGGCGGCCCAGCGGTAGGCGGTGACGAGGGACGCGACCTGCTGCTCGGCGTCGAACAGCGAGTGCTCCACCACGACGGCGGGCACTCCCCGCCGGGCCGCGGCGTCCGCGGCGGCGACGGCGAACGGCTCGTGCACGACGAGGTCCGGCCGGGTCCGTGCGGCGAGGGCGTCGACGCCGTCGGCCATCCGCGCGTTGACCGGCGCCCACAGGAGCCCGATGTCGCGCGGGTCATCGCGGCCGGCTGCTGCGGCGCGGGCCTTCCTCGGGTGCCGCGCGGCGAAGCGCAGCATCAGCGGGAACAGGCGCAGGCCCGGCGCGACGTCGGCCGCGGCGAGCTGCGGCGGGCACACCGCTCGTGCGTCGCCGCAGGTGGCGAGGGTGACGTCGTGCCCGGCCGCCTCCAGCGCCGCTGCCAGCGGGAGCAGCGGCAGCAGGTGCCCGGGAAGGGGCGTGGCGACGACGAGGGCACGCACGGCCGGCCGGTCACGCGGTCGACCGGGCGGCCAGCCCGGTGAGGACCGGCACCAGCTCGGCGGGGTGCGGCATGGCGGCCATCTCCGCGGCCACCTCGCGGGCGGCCGCGGCCAGGCTCGCGTCGGTGACCAGGCGCTCCAGCAGGGCGGGGGAGAGGTCGCCCAGGTCGGCGGCCAGGCCCGCCCCGCGGGCGGCGACCAGATCGGCGTTGACCCGGCGGTCGCCGGCGCCGCGGACGACCAGCTGCGGCACCCCGGCGGCCAGCGCGGTCAGCACGGTGCCCGCGCCGCCGTGGTGCACGATGCCGGCCGCGGCGGGCAGCACGGTGGGAAAGGGCAGCCAGTCGGTCATCTGGACGTTCGGCGGCAGCTGTCGCTTGCCCACCCAGCGGTCGGGCCGGACCAGGACGACGTCGAGGTCGGTGCCCGCGGCCGCGTCGACCACCGTGCTCATCAGCCGGTCACGCCGGGGATCGGCGACGGTGCTGCGGCTGACCAGCACCCGCGGCCGGTCACCCGGGCGCGCGAGCTCCTCGGGGAACGGCCGCCCGTAGCCGGCGGGCACGTACCGCATCGGCCGGCCCCGCCGTTCGCCGACCAGGCTGGGCGGCGCCGTGGTCAGGACCTCGACCGGCGGCGGGAAGCCGTCGGCGCCCCGGCGCGGGGCGTAGCTCGCGGTCGTCGCGGCCAGCAGCTCCTCGGCGTCGAACAGCGAGGCGTCGACGAGCACGGAGGGGACCCGCAGCCGGGCGGCCGCCTCGGCGGCGGCCACCGCCAGCGGCTCGTGCAGCACGAGGTCGGGGGAGAACCGCTCGGCCAGCCCGACGACGCCGTCCACCATCCGCTCACCGACCGCCGCGAACAGCAGCCCGACGACGCGGGTCCCGCCCCGGCCGGCCATCTCCTCCCGCGCGAGCCGCGGGTGCCGCGACATGAGCCGCAGGAACAGCGGCCGCAGCCGCAGGTCGGGGGCGACGTCGTCCGTCGGCACCGCGCCGGCGCAGACCGCCAGGCCGTCGCCGGTGGTGCCGACCACCACCTCGTGCCCGGCATCGCGCAGCGCGGTCGCGATCGGGAGCAGCGGGAGCACGTGCCCGGTCAGCGGCGAGGCGACGACGAGGACCCGCATGGCGCCCGACTCTGGCCGCCCGCCGGTTGCGGCACAAGGCGGTCCGGCGCGTCTAGTCGAACGAGTGCTCGGGCCCGGGGAAGCTGCCGTTGCGGACGTCGTCGGCGTACTCGCGGGCCGCCCGCAGCAGCTCCCCGCGCAGGTCGGCGTACTTCTTCACGAACCGCGGCACGCGGCCGCCGGTCAGCCCGGCCATGTCGGGCCACACCAGCACCTGGGCGTCGCAGTCCACCCCGGCGCCGATCCCGATCGTCGGGATCGACAGCTCCTTGGTGACCTGCGCGGCCAGCTCCGCGGGCACCATCTCCAGGACGACGGCGAACGCGCCGGCCTCCTGCACCGCGTGCGCGTCGTCCAGCAGCTGGTCTGCGCCGGCGCCGCGGCCCTGCACCCGGAAGCCGCCGAGGGCGTGCTCGCTCTGCGGCGTGAACCCGATGTGCGCCATGACCGGGATGCCGTTCTCGGTGAGCGCCTTGATCTGCGGGGCCACGCGGACGCCGCCCTCGAGCTTGACCGCCTGCGCGCCGCCCTCCTTCATCAGCCGCATGGCGTTGGCCAGCGCCTCGGTCGGCCCGGCCTCGTAGGTGCCGAACGGCATGTCCCCGACCACCAGCACCCGCTTGGTCGAGCGCGTGACCGCCTTGGTCATCAGCAGGATGTCGTCGAGCGTCACCGGCACTGTGCTCGTGTAGCCGAGGACGACGTTGCCGGCCGAATCGCCCACCAGCAGCACCGGGATGCCGGCCTCCTCGAAGACCGCGGCGCTGTTGGTGTCGTAGGCGGTGAGCATCGCCCACTTCTCGCCGCGCTCCTTGGCCTGCTGCAGGTGGTGCACGCGCACCCGGGCGGACGACGTCCCGCCGTAGAGAACCGACTCTGTCATGAGTGCGATGCCGCTCCTTCGCGGACGCTGGGCAGGCTCTCCCGCCAGCGGTTGGTGATCGGCAGGCGCCGATCCCGGCCGAACGCCTTCATCGAGATCTTCGTTCCCGGTGCGGACTGGCGGCGCTTGAACTCGGCGATGTCCACCAACCGCAGGACCCGCGCCACCACCTCCGGGTCGTGCCCGCGCTCCAGCAGCTCGGCCATGCCGAGGTCGTGGTCGACGTAGTCGGCGATCACGGCGTCGAGCTCGTCGTAGGAGGGCAGCGAGTCGCTGTCCTTCTGCCCGGGCGCCAGCTCCGCCGACGGCGGCTTGTCGATCGAGTTCTGCGGGATCGGCTCGGTGTCGCCGTGCTTGCGGGCGTAGGCGTTGCGCCACCGGGCGAGCTCCCAGACCAGCGTCTTCGGCACGTCCTTGATCGGGGCGAACCCGCCCGCCGCGTCGCCGTAGAGGGTGGAGTAGCCGACGGCCGCCTCGCTCTTGTTGCTGGTGGCCAGCAGCAGGTGCCCGTGCTGGTTGGACAGGCCCATGAGCAGCGTGCCGCGGATGCGCGCCTGCAGGTTCTCCGCCGCCACGCCGGTGAGCTCGATCTGACGCTCGAACCCCTCGACGATCGGCGCGATCGGCACGACCGAGTAGTGCAGCCCGAGCCGCGTCGCGAGGTCCTCGGCGTCGGCGAGCGAGTGCTCGCTCGACCACTTGGACGGCAGCCCGACGCCGTACACCCGGTCGGCGCCGAGCCCGTCGACGGCGATCGCGGCGACCAGCGCCGAGTCGATGCCGCCGGAGAGCCCGAGGATCACCGACGGGAAGCCGTTCTTGTCGATGAAGTCCTTCAGCCCCAGCACCAGGGCCCGCCAGACCTCCTCGCAGTCCTCGAGCGGGGTCGCGATCGAGCACGGCTGCGCCTCGAACGGCTCGACCGGCTCCTCGGAGACCACGTGCCGGATCACCGTCATCGGCCCGATCCGACCCTCCCGCCGCTCGGCCACCGCGGCCCGGTCCAGCGTCAGGTCGACGCACATGAGGTGCTCGACGAACTGCGGCGCCCGCGCGAGCAGCTCGCCGTCGGCCAGCACGACCATCGAGTCGCCGTCGAAGACCAGCTCGTCCTGGCCGCCGACCTGGTTGCAGTAGACGACCGGCGCGTGCGCCTCGGTCGCGCGGCGGCGGACCAGCGGCAGCCGTGCGTCGTCCTTGGCCCGCTCGTACGGCGAGGCGTTGGGGGAGACGACGAGGTCGACGCCGGCCTGGCCGGCGACGCCGCACGGCCCGCCCTCGACCCAGAGGTCCTCGCAGATGGTCAGGGCGACGTCGACGCCGTGCAGCCGCACGACGTGCAGCTCGTTGCCGGGCACGAAGTAGCGCGCCTCGTCGAAGACGCCGTAGTTGGGCAGGTGCCGCTTGTAGTAGCGGGCGACGACCTCGCCGCCGCACAGCAGCGCGGCGGCGTTGCGGGGGGCGCCGCGGCGGGGGTTGGCGTCGCCGGGGCGGTCGTCCTCGTCGGTGGGCGGCGAGTCGACCGGCGCCGGGCCCGCGCCCTCGGTGTGCGCCAGGTACCCGACGACGACGGCGGTGCCGCCCAGGCCCTGCCGGTCGAGGTCGCCGGCGAGCTCGACGAGTGCGTCCTCGCTGGCCCGCGCGAAGGACTCGCGGAGCACGAGGTCCTCGGGCGGGTAGCCGGTGAGCGTCATCTCGGGGAACACGACGAGATGCGCGCCCGCGTCCCGCGCCTTCGCCGTCCACCGGGTCACCAGCTCCACGTTGCCCGACAGATCACCGACGCGGGTGTCGACCTGGGCGAGGGCCACCCGCAGCTGCACCGGCTGCTGTTCGTCCACGCCTCCATCCTCGTCCCGGTGCAGGTGGGGCGGCCACGTGGGGCGGGTTCAGGCGCGGGGCACCGCGAAGTCGTGCAGGGTCGCCGCGCCCGGCCCGAGGGCCGCGAACGGAGCGGCGAGGGCGAACACCGCGAGGGCGCCGGCCGGGAACCCGCCGCCGACGTCGCCGCGGCCGTCGTCGAGGATGCCGGCGAGCTCGCCGATCGACGGGTTGTGGCCGACGAGCGCGAGCGTCCGCACGTCCTCGGGCGTCTCCCGGAGGACGGCGAGCAGCGCCTCGACGGTGTTGTCGTAGATGCGCTCGTCGACCATCGGCTCGACCGTGGCCTTCAGTTCGCCGCCGGCGCGTTCCCAGGTCTGCACGGCCCGGCGGGCAGGGGAGACGAGCACCCGGTCGGGCGTCAGACCGGCGTCGAGCAGCCACGCCCCGATCGCCGTCGCGGTCCGCTCGCCCTGGTCGGTCAGCGGCCGCTCCGCGTCGGCGCCGCCGTGAGCGGCCTGGGCGTGGCGGACCAGCAGGAGTCGGCGCTCTTCCACCGGCCGAGTCTCGCACCGCCGCCCACCGCGGTGGCCGGTGATCGGACGAAGGATTCCCGCAGCTCCGGCGGTACGTTGCGCGCTACGTCCGGGGCTCGCAGGAGATCTGATGCCGTTCGTGCTCGACCGCCTCATCCGGTTCGTGCGGCTCCGGCTGCGCAGCTGGAGGTTGCCGGTCGCCGTCGCCGTCGCCGTGTTCCTCACCAGCTGGGTGGCCATGTGGTGGGTCGAGCCGGGCAGCGAGCTCATCACACCGGACACCTACTGGTGGTACTTCATCGTCACGGCAGCCACGGTGGGCTACGGCGACTTCTTCCCGGTCTCGACCGGTGGCCGCGTCGTCGGGGTCTACGTCATCGTCGGCGGCATCGTGACCCTCACGTTGCTGTTCACGCAGCTGGCCACCGCGCTCCAGACGGCGCGGGGCAAGCGCATGAGAGGAGTGGGCGCCCTGGATCTCCGGGACCACGTCGTCCTCCTGGGCTACACGCCCGGGCGCAGCGAGCGGATCGTGGCCGAGCTGACCGCGGAGGACCGGCACCGGGTCGCCCTGTGCGCGTGGGACGACGTCGCCGAGAACCCCATGCCCGACCGGCCGGCCGTGCACTTCGTCCGCGGCGACCTCACCCGGGACGACGTCATGACGCGGGCCTGCGTCGGGACGGCGCGCACGGCGATCCTCGACGTCCGCGACGACAACGAGACCCTGGCGGTCGCGGTCGCGGTCGACCACGCGAACCCGCGGATCCACCTCGTCGCCGCCGTGCGGGACCTGGGCCGCCGGGAGAACCTGCGCTACGTCAACGAACGTGTGCAGGTCGTGCAATGGCACATGCCGTTCCTGCTGTCCGAGGAGGCGGCCGATCCTGGCATCACCCAGGTCTACAACGACCTGATGAGCGCCGGCGGCCACGGCAACACGTACTCCCTGCAGGTGCCGCGCGGCTTTCCCGGCGGGACCTTCGGAGACGCGCAGACGTTCCTCGGCCGGAGCTTCGGCGCGACCGTGCTCGCCGTGCGCACCGACGGCGACCTGGTGGTCAGCCCACCCTGGGACACGCCCGTCCCGGTGGGCGCGACGCTGTACTACGTGGCCCGGCAGCGCATCGACGTCGACCGGCTGCCGGCGCGCCGCTGAGCCGGGCTCCGTCCTCATTCGACGGCACTCCTCCTTCGGGGGAGGAACCAGGAGCCCGCCAGGCACGACTATCTCTCCCGAACGGACCGGCACCGGCCGGACCGACCGTGTCCCGGGGGGTTCACGTGCTCTTGCGTCTCCGTCGTGCCGCCGTGGCTGCTCTCGCAGCCGTCGTCGCCGTCCTGGCCCTCGGGGTCGGGGTGGCATCGGCGCACGTCACCGTCAGCTCGACCGACGCCGCCGCCGGCGGGTTCGGCGAGCTGACGTTCCGTGTCCCCACCGAGAGCGACACCGCCTCGACGACGTCGCTGCGCGTGCAGCTGCCCACCGACACACCGCTGGCGTTCGTGAGCGTCAAGCCGGTGCCCGGCTGGACCGCCACCGTCGAGACCACCCCGCTGGACCCGCCGGTCACCGTCGAGGGCAGCGAGATCAGCGAGGCGGTCAGCCAGGTCACCTGGACCGCCGACCCGGGGGCCGGCATCCAGCCGGGCGAGTACCAGTCCTTCTCGATCAGCGCCGGCCCGCTGCCCGACGCCGAGAGCCTCGTCCTGCCCGCCATCCAGGGCTACGACGACGGCACCGAGGTCGCCTGGGTCGAGCCGAGCGTCGAGGGCCAGGCCGAGCCGGAGCACCCCGCGCCGACCCTGTCGCTGACCGCGGCCGGCGACGAGGCGGCCCCGGCGGCCACCACGCCTACGGCCGGCACCGAGGACGAGGGCAACGGCCTGGCCGTGACCGCGCTCGTGGTGGGCATCGTCGGGCTGCTGGCCGGCATCGCCGGTGTGGCCCTGGCTCTCGGCGCCCGCCGGCGCAGCGCGCCCGCCGCCTCCGCCGCGGCCGAGCCGCAGCGGGACACCGCGGGCGTCTGATACCGCCGGGCCCCGGGACTCAGCGGCCGTTAGGCGACGGCGGCGTGAGCTCGGTGGCCGGCCGGGGAGCAGGCACCTCCGGAGCCGCGGACGGCTCCGGAGGTGTCGCCCGCTCCAGGAACCGCAGCAGCTCGACCGGGAAGGGCAGGACGACGGTCGAGTTCTTCTCGGCGGCGACCTCGACCATCGTCTGCAGCAGCCGCAGTTGCAGGGCCGCGGGCTGCTCGCTCATGACCTTCGCCGCCTGCGACAGCTTCTCCGAGGCCTGCAGCTCGCCCTCGGCGGTGATCACGCGCGAGCGGCGCTCGCGCTCGGCCTCGGCCTGCCGCGACATCGACCGCTTCATCGACTCGGGCAGGGCGACGTCCTTGATGTCGACGCGGTCGATGTGGATGCCCCAGTCGACCGCCGGGTTGTCCAGCATCAGCTCCAGGCCCTGGTTGAGCCGCTCGCGGTTGGACAGCAGGTCGTCCAGGTCGCTCTTGCCGATGATCGACCGCAGCGACGCCTGCGCCACCTGCGCGATCGCGGCCTGGTAGTTCTGCACGCCCACGACCACCCGCACCGGGTCGTAGACCTTGTAGTAGACGACGGCGTCGACCTTGACGGTGACGTTGTCGCGGGTGATCCCCTCCTGAGCCGGCACCGGCATGGTGATCACCTGCATGTTCACCTTGTGCAGCCGGTCGGCGCCGGGGGCGATCAGCGCCAGCCCGGGCTCGCGGGGTTCACCGCGGAGCCGGCCGAAGCGGAGGACGACGCCCCGCTCGAACTGGTTGACCACCCGGACGCTCGCGCCGGCGAGCACCAGCCCGCACAGGAACACGATGACCAGCACTGCGAGAACGGCATCCATCTCGCCCTCCGCCACCGGCGCCGCGGCGGACGCGCAGGTCGCGCCCGTGCCGCGGCGCCCCGTGATGGCGCCCACATGCTAGGCCGGAACTCCGCCGTCCGGTTGCCACGCGGCGATCACCTTGGTGCGCAGCGACGCGCCCAGCCGGCGGTAGAACCGCTGCGCCGCCACGTTGTCCTCCTGCATCTCCCACCGGATCAGCAGCCGCTCGGGCGCCGCCAGCCGGGCCAGTCCGGTCATGAGCAGCCGGCCCACGCCGGCGTCGCGGTGCCCGTCGCGGACGAACAGGTCGTCGAGCCGGAGGATGTCCCGGCCCTCCCACAGGTGCAGCCCGCGCAGGGCCGACACGTACCCGACCGGCGCGCCGTCCCGCTCGGCCAGCAGGACGACCACGTCCTCCCGACCGAGCATCCGGGCCCAGCGCTCCTCGGTGCCCTCGTACGCGTCGCCCTCCTGCGCCGCGATCTCGCGGACCATGGCCAGGACGACACCGGCGTCGGCCGGGCCGGCCCGGCGCACGTGGGCCGTCACGACGCGCTCACGGTGAACGGGGCGGTGATGACCCGGCCATCGGCCAGCCGGAACTGCGCCCACAGGCGGTACACGCCGGGGGTGTCGAACTCGGCGTGCACGTCCAGCTCGGGGCCGAAGCGGGTGCCCGGGACGGCGAACACCGGCCGGCCGTCGGGGTCGGTGACCTCGGCGTGCTCGTGGGCGAAGGTCTCGCCGTCCGCCCGCATGACCACGATGTGCCCGGCCGCGGCCAGGTAGGGCTGCAGGTCGTCGACCGGGCGGCCGGTCGCCGTGTCGCTGAGCACGAACGCCAGGTCGCTGGGCGAGCCGACCTCCGCGTCCCCGCGCAGCTGCACGCGGACGCCGTCCACGACCACGCTGCGCGGGCCGGGGGTGGCGACCTCGGCCGCCGGCGCCGTGCCGCGCACGGTCACCACCTGCCGCTGGTGCAGGTCGGCCATCTCGCCCCGCAGCCGGAACTCCGTGTTGACCACGTAGTCGCCGGCGGTCGGGAACACCAGGTCGACGGCGAGCTCACCCGGGTTGCCCGTGGGCTCGGGGTGCACGTGGGCGAACGTCGCCAGGTCGGCGCGGGTGGCGATGAGGTGCATCCACGCCTGGTGGCTGCGGGTGAGGTCCTCGACGGGCCGGCCGGCCTCGTCGACGACGGTCGCGGTCACCCGCGCCGGCCGCCCGGGGCGCACGTCGGCCGGGACGTCGAGCCGGACGGACAGCCCCGCCTCGGCCGCCTCGCCGGCCTCGACCTCGGCGGTCATCATCTCGCTCATCGCGGGCCGCATCGGCATCCCGGTCGACTCGGTCCAGGCCAGCAGGCCGTTCATGCCGCGCGTGGCCGCCTCGGTGCGCGAGGCCCAGGTGAACCCGGCGCCGAGGGCCAGCGCGACGACGGCGACCGTCGCGAGGTACGCCGCGGAGGAGAGCCGCGTCCGCAGCGGCGGGTGCGCGATCTCCGCGGCGCCGGACGGGCGGCGGAACCGGCGCAGCCGCAGCGCGTTGGTCACCACGCTGACCGAGCTCATCGCCATGGCGGCCGAGGCCAGCACGGGGTCGAGCAGCAGCCCGTCCCACCAGTACAGGGCGCCCGCGGCGACCGGGATGAGCAGCACGTTGTAGCCGAAGGCCCACACCAGGCCCTGCCGGATCGTGGCGACGGTGCGCCGCGACAGCGCGATCGCCGACACGATGCCGCGCAGGTCGCCGCCGATCAGCGTCACGTCGGACGCCGCGATCGCGACGTCCGCGCCGGTGCCGATGGCGATGCCGAGGTCGGCCCGGGCCAGCGCCGGGGCGTCGTTGATCCCGTCGCCGACCATCGCGACGACGTGGCCGTCGGCCTGCAGCCGGGCCACCGCCGCGTCCTTCTGCGCCGGCAGCACGTCGGCGATCACGTTCGCGATGCCGACCTGGGCGGCCACCGACCGGGCCGTCGCCTCGTTGTCGCCGGTGAGCATCCAGACCTCGAGGCCGAGCGCCTGCAGCTGGGCGACGGCGTCCGCCGACTCCGGCCGGACGGGGTCGGCCACGGTCACCACCGCGACGGCCTCGCCGTCGACGGCGACGAACATCGGCGTCCGCCCGGCCGCGGCGGCCGCGCGGCCGGCGTCGTCCAGCCCGCCCAGGTCCGTGCCGGACAGCAGGGCGCGGTTGCCGACGCGCACCCGCCGGCCGGCGACGACGGCGTCCACGCCGCGGCCGGGCACGGCCTCGAACGACTCCGCGACCGGCAGCGGCAGGCCGCGCTCGCGGACCGCCGCGACGATCGCCTCGCCGAGCGGGTGCTCGCTGCCGGTCTCGGCGGCGCCGGCCAGGGCCAGCACCTCGGCCTCGGTCCAGCCGGGCCGCACGGCGACGTCGACGACGGCGGGCCGGCCGCGGGTGATCGTGCCGGTCTTGTCGAGGACGACGGCGGTCAGCCGGCGGGCCTGCTCGAGCGCCTCGCCGTTGCCGATGAGGACGCCGAGCTCCGCGGCCCGCCCGGTGCCGACCATGACCGCCGTCGGCGTGGCCAGCCCCAGCGCGCACGGGCAGGCGATGATCAGGACGGCGACCGTCGTGGTGATCGCCATCGTGAGCCGGCCGGGCTCGGGCCCGAACAGCGCCCACACCGCGAACGTGGCCGCGGCCAGCAGCAGCACCGTCGGCACGAACACCGCGGCGACCCGGTCGACCAGCCGCTGCATCGGCGCCTTGGCGCCCTGCGCGTCCTCGACCAGCCGCACGATCTGGGCCAGCGCGGTGTCGGCGCCGACGGCGGTGGCGCGCAGCACCACCGAGCCGGTGCGGTTGAGCGTCGCGCCGATGAGGGTGTCGCCGACGGCCTTCTCGACCGGCAGGCTCTCGCCGGTCAGCATGCTCTCGTCGACCGCCGTGCGGCCGGCGGTGACCACGCCGTCCACCGGCACCTTCTCGCCGGGCCGGACGCGCACCAGGTCGCCGGCGACGACCTGCTCGACCGGGACGTCGACCTCGACGTCGCCGCGCAGGACGCGGGCGGTCTTCGGGGCCAGGCCGACGAGCGCGGTGATCGCCGCCGCGGTCCGCTTCTTCGCCTTCGCCTCCAGCCAGCGGCCCATGAGCACCAGGGCGATGACGACCAGCGACGTCTCGAAGTAGACGTGCAGCGGCAGCCCCCAGCTCTCGGCCAGGCCCGGCCACAGCGTGACGAAGGCGCTGTAGCCGTACGCCACGGCGGTGCCGAGCGCGACGAGGGTGTTCATGGTCGTGCTGCGGTGCCGGGCGGCGGCCCAGGCCGCGCGGTAGACGTCCCGGCCGGCCCAGAACTGCACGACGGTCGCGACGACGAGGATCGCCGGCATCAGCCAGTCCATCGTGTCCAGGTGCAGCGGCACGTACATGACGGCCATGAGCCCGAGGCCGGTCGCCAGCGCGACCTGCCAGCGGCGCTTCAGGGTGGTCAGCCCGTCGTCCTCCGGCTGCTCCGCGGCGGGCGCGGCGGGCTCGGGGTCGGGACGGCGCAGCGTGGCGCTGTAGCCGGCCTTGGCGACCGCCGCGGCCAGGTCGGCGGGGCCGGCCAGGCCGGCGTCGTACTCCACGGTCGCCGTCTCGGTGGCGAGATTGACCGCGGCCTCGCGGACGCCGTCGACCCGGCGCAGCGCCTTCTCGACCCGGCCGACGCAGGACGCGCAGGTCATGCCGCCGACGGTGAACGTGTCGCACACGGTGGGGGGAGTGGTGGTGGTCATGGCCGGCGTCCTCAGCAGTGCGCGTACTCGGCCGGGCGCAGCGCCATGGCCAGCGCCATCGCGAACAGCATCCCGACGTGGCCCCAGAGCATCAGCCCGCCCGAGGTGATCAGGCCGAGCGCCAGGGGCAGGAACAGGACGACGAACGGCAGGTACATCGCGACGCCCATCTCGGCGATCGGCTGCCAGCCGTGGCCGCGGAAGCGCATCCAGGCCGACATCGCGACCGTCATGTTGGTCGCCATGATCAGCGCGCCGGTGTAGTCGTTCGACATCAGCCAGGACGCGTCGAGGACGTCGAGCAGGAACGACCAGACGGGGTGGAGCGCCACCATGCCGACGGCCATCGCGACGACCATCTCGAGGTAGTGCAGGACGAACTTCTTCTTGCTGAGGCGGTGCTCGTGCAGCGTGCTCATGGGAGGCCTCCAGGGTGGGCGGCGGGTCAGGGGACGAGGACGTAGCCGGCCTCGTCGACGGCGGCGGCGATGTCGGCGCGGTCGACCGGGTGCTCGGCGGAGACGGTGACCGTGCCGGTCGGCACGTCCACGACCACGCCGGTGACGCCGTCGACGCGGCCGATCTCCTCGGTGACCGCGCGCCGGCAGTGGTCGCAGGTCATGCCGGTGACCTGGAAGGTGGTCGTGCCGACGAAGGCGCGGGGGGTGTTGCTCAGCATCGGGATCGGAACCTCCGGGATCGGGGTGGATCGGACGGACCGAGACTCGGTCCGGCGGCACCCTGCTGGCGCCGGGGAAATCGCCAGGTCGATCACCGGGATGTCACCGGGGCGATTACCGGGAGGACGGGGCCGGACGGCTCTGGCGGGTCCGGGCGCGGCCGCGCGATGGTTCCCCGGTCCGGAGAGGAGCCGCGCCATGACGCTGCTGCTGGAAAGTCCCGCATTCGACTCGCTGAGGGCGCAGATGCGGGGTGCCGTGATCGGCCCGGCCGACGCGGAGTACGACACCGCTCGCCGGGTCCACAACGGAATGATCGACAAGCGGCCGGCGGTGATCGCCCGCTGCACGGGCGTGGCCGACGTGATGGCCGCGCTGGAGTTCGGGATCACGCACGACCTGCCGATCGCCGTACGCGGCGGTGGGCACAACGTCGCGGGCAAGGCGGTCTGCGACGACGGGATCGTCCTCGACCTGTCTCCGATGAAGGGGATGCGGGTGGACCCGGGCCGCCGGATCGCACAGGCGCAGGCCGGTCTGACCTGGGGTGAGTTCGACCGGGAGACACAGGCCTTCGGGCTCGCGACCACCGGCGGTGCAGTCTCGACGACGGGCATCGCCGGGCTGACCCTGGGCGGCGGGATCGGCTGGTTGCAGCGGAAGTTCGGGCTCACCTGCGACAACCTGCTGTCGGCGGACGTCGTCACCGCGGACGGTCGGTTCCTGACCGCGAGCGACTCGGAGAACGCCGACCTGTTCTGGGGTCTGCGCGGAGGCGGCGGGAACTTCGGGGTCGTCACCTCCTTCGAGTACCGGCTGCACCCGGTGGGGCAGCTGGTCGCGGGCCCGGCGCTGTATCCCTTCAGCGCCGCCCGGGACGTGTTCCGGTTCTACCGGGACTACGCGGGGTCGGCGCCGGACGACCTGTTCGTGGAGTTCGGGCTGGCGGCGCTGCCCGACGGGCAGCGGGCGGTCCTGCTGTTCGTCGTCTACGCCGGGCCGCTCGAGACAGCCGAGGCCGTGCTCAGGCCGGTGCGCGAGTTCGGCACCCCGCTCGAGGTCGTGATCGGGCCGATGAGCTACTGCGACGTCCAGCGGGCCTACGACGCCGACTTTCCCTACGGGCTGCTCAACTACTGGAAGTCGAGCAACATCGGCGAGCTCAGCGACGGGGCGATCGAGACCATGGTCGACTTCATGGAGGCCGCGCCCTCGCTGCGGCCGGCGGTCATCATCGACCAGTTCGGCGGGGCGGTCGCCCGGGTCCCGGCCGACGCGACCGCCTTCGGGCACCGGGACGCCGCGTACGACCTGATCATCGCCGCGATCTGGTCGCAGCCCGAGGAACAGGAGGCCCACGTCGACTGGGCCCGGAGGTTCTGGGAGGCCATGCAGCCGTACAGCACCGGCGACGTCTACGTGAACTACCTCAGCGAGGAGGGCGACGAGCGGGTCCGCGCCGCGTACGGCCACCACTACGCGCGGCTGGCGGACCTCAAGCGCAGGTACGACCCCCAGAACGTGTTCCGCAGCAACCAGAACATCCGGCCGTAGGACCGCCGGTCCACCGGCCGGTCCCGTCCCGCAACTACGCTGCGCACCCGTGCTGCAGGGCCGCGAGACCGAACGGGCCGCGGTCGCCGACCTGGTCGAGCGGACGCGGGCCGGCCGGGGCGGCGCCCTCGTGCTGCGCGGGCAGCCCGGCGTGGGCAAGTCCGCCCTGCTGGCCGACGCCGTCGCCGTCGCCGAGGACCTCACCGTCCTGCGGACCCAGGGGATCGAGTCGGAGTTCCCGCTCCCGTTCGCCGCGCTGCAGCGGCTGCTGCGGCCGGTCATGGCCTTCGCCGACCGCCTGCCCGCGCGGCAGACCCGGGCGCTGCGCGCCGTCTTCGGGGAGGTGGAGGGCGGCGCCGACGACCGGTTCCTCGTCTACCTCTCGGTGCTGAGCCTGCTGGCCGAGGCGGGGGAGCGGGAGCCGGTGCTCGCCGTCGTCGACGACGCGCACTGGCTCGACGAGGCCTCCGCCGGGGCGCTGCTGTTCGTGGCCCGCCGGCTGGAGCTCGAGCACGTCGGCGTGCTGTTCGCCGCCCGCACCGGCGATGTCCGGACCTTCGACGCGGGGGACCTCCCGGCGGTCGACCTCGGGGGCATCGACCGGGACGCGGCCCGCGCGCTGCTCAGCGACCGCGCCGGTGTGCCGGTGCCGCCGGCGGTCAGCGAGACCCTGGTGGCCAGCACGGGCGGCAACCCGCTGGCGCTGGTCGAACTGACCCGCGCACTGGGCACCGACCAGCTGGCCGGGACGGCGGCGCTGCCCGAGCGGCTGCCGCTGACCGAGGGCGTCGAGCGGGCGTTCCTCGACCGCTGCCGGCGCCTGCCCGAGGACGCGCAGACCGTTCTGCTGGTCGCCGCGGCGGACGACTCGGGGCGGGTGGCGACCGTCCGCGGCGCCGTCGCCGAGCTGGGGGTGGGGGAGGACGGGCTGGAGGCCGCCGAGCGCTCCGGGCTGGTCAGCTTCCGGAGCGGGACGGTGGAGCTGTGGCACCCGCTGGTCCGCTCCGCGGTCTACGGCGCCGCGACCGGCACCCAACGGCGGCGGGTGCACCGAGCCCTCGCCACGGCGATGACCACCACCGCCGACGACGCGGACCGCCGCGCCTGGCACCTGGCGGCCTCCGTCGCGGAACCCGACGAGGCGGTCGTGGCGGAGCTCGACCGCGCGGCCGAGCGGGCCCACCACCGCGGCGGTCACGAGTCGGCCTCGGCCGCGGCCGAGCGGGCCGCCGAGCTGTCGGTGGGCCGGGAGGCCCGGGCGCAGCGGTTCTACACGGCGGCGCGCTGCGCCTGGCTGGCCGCCCAGCCGGCCCGGGCGCGGGGGCTGGCCGACGCCGCGGCGGCGCAGGCGGAGGAGCCGGGGCTGCTGGCCGACGTCCGGCGGCTGCGGGCGCGGATCGAGTGGAACACCGGATCGCTGGACCTGGGGCACCGGCTGGTGCTGGAGGCCGCGGCCGAGGTGGCGCCGTCCGACGAGCAGCGCGCCCGGGAGATGGCCATGTTCGCGGCGGCCCTGGCCGCCTTCGGGGCGCGGTCGGGCACCGGGATCGACCCGACGTCCCTGGTGCCGGTGCCGCCGCCGGACGCGCCGATGCGGGTGCGCTGCTTCGACGACCTGCTGCGCGGCCTGGCCGCGGTGGCCTCGGGCGACTGGGGCCTCGCCGCGACGCACCTGCACCGAGCGCTCGCGCTGGCCGAGGACCTCGCCGACGACGACCAGGACCTGCTACCCAACCTGGGCATCGCCGCCCTGCACATCGGGGACGACGAGGCGGCGTTCCGCTTCGACGACCGGCTGCTGGCGCGGGCCCGCGGCACCGGCGCGCTGGTGATGGTGCTCTACGCGCTGACCCGGCGGGCGCTCCCGCAGCTGGCGACCGGGCGCTGGACGGCGGCGGTCGCCGGTGCGACCGAGGCGCTGCCGCTGGCCGAGAGCACCGGCCAGCGCGGGCTCACCGGGTTGCCGCTGGCCGTGCTGGCGCTCGTGGCGGCGTGGCGGGGGGACGCCGCCGCGGCCGACCTGCACCTGGCCGCGCTCGACGAGGTCGTGGCCGGCCATCCCCTCGGGATCCTGGCCGGGACTGTCCCCGACCTGGCGCGGTGGGCGCGGGCCGTGCGGGCCGGCGCCGGCACGGCGTCCTCGCTGCGGTACCTCCAGCAGCTGGAGCACCCGATCGTGCAGCGCTGGGCGGCCCTCGACCGGATCGAGGCCGCGGTGCACGCCGGGCGGCCGGAACTGGCGAACGAGTGGCTCGCCGACCTCGCCGGCTTCGCGGAGGCCACCGGCTCGGCGTGGGCCACCGCGCTGGCCGAGCACGGTCGCGGGGTGCTCGGTGACGGCGCGGAGGCCGAGGCACACTTCCGGCGGGCGCTGGACGCGCACGCCGGGTCGCTGCGGGTGCCCGCCCGGGCGCGGACCCAGCTGGCGTACGGCGAGTTCCTGCGCCGCTCCCGCCGCCGGGTCGACGCCCGCACCCACCTGCGCGCCGCGCTGGAGACCTTCGAGGACCTCGGCGCCGAGCCCTGGGCCGAGCGCTCCCGGCAGGAGCTGCGTGCCTCGGGCGAGACCGCGCGCCGGCGGGACGACGCCGCTCTGCCCACGCTCACCGCGCAGGAGCAGCAGGTCGCCGGGCTGGTGCGCCAGGGTCTGACCAACCGCGACATCGCCGCGCGGCTGTTCCTGAGCCCCCGCACGGTCGACTTCCACCTGCGCAACGTGTTCACCAAGCTCGGGGTCAGCAGCCGCACGGAGCTCGCCGCCCTCGCCCTCGACTGACCCGGTGGTTTCGCCGGTCCGAGGAACGGTCGCGGTTCCTAGCGTCCCCGGCATGACCTCGGACCTCGACCAGCCCCTGGACGTGCTCGTGATCGGCGCCGGCCAGGCCGGTCTCGCCCTCGCCTGGCACCTGCAGCGCTCCGGCACCCGGTTCCTCGTCGTCGACGCGGGCGACCGGATCGGGCACGTGTGGCGCTCCCGCTGGGACTCGCTGCGGCTGTTCACGGCCGCCGAGTACGACGCGCTGCCCGGCATGGCCTTCCCGGCACCGGCCGGCACCTACCCGACCAAGGACCAGGTCGCCGACTACCTCGCCGCCTACGCCGAGGCGTTCGAGCTGCCGGTGCGACTCGGCACCCGGGTCACCCGCCTGTCGCGGGCCGACGGCGGCTTCCGCGCCGAGACGACGACCGGGCCGATCGCCGCCCGGCAGGTCGTCGTCGCCACCGGGCCGTTCCAGACGCCGCACGTGCCGGCGCTCGGTCTCGGCGCGGAGGTGCCGCAGGTGCACAGCGCGCAGTACCGGCGTCCGGACGACGTCCCGGCCGGGTCGGTGCTGGTCGTCGGCGCGGGCAACTCGGGGCTGCAGATCGCCGAGGAGCTGGCCGGCGCGGGCCGGGCGGTCACCGTCGCGGTCGGCAGCCGGCCGAAGACGGTGCCGCAGCGGCCGCTGGGCCGCGACCTGTTCTGGTGGCTCACGACGCTCGGCCTCGTCCGGGCCCGCGCCGACTCGCGCCTGGGGCGGCGGTTCCGCGCCCGCGAGCTGGTCGTCGGGACGACGTGGCGCCGGGTGCGGTCCCTCGGGATCGGGCTGCGGCCGCGGGCGGTCGCGGCGGACGGCCGGACCGTGCGGTTCGCCGACGGCTCCGCGCTCGACGTCGACGCGGTCGTGTGGGCGACCGGCTACCGGCCGGACCACTCGTGGCTCGACGTCCCCGGCGCGCTGCTCGACGGGCAGGTGGCGCACCAGCGCGGCCTCAGCCCGGTGCCCGGGCTGGCCTTCCTCGGCCTGCCCTGGCAGTCCACCCGCGGCTCGGCCCTGCTCGGCTTCGTCCGGGAGGACGCCGCCTGGCTCGCCCAGCGGCTGTCGACCGATGCGCGCGCCGTCGCATACTCCCCGGCGTGAGCCGGATCCACATCGCCCGGATCTACGACCGGGAGGCGCTGCCGCCCGGACGGCGGTTCCTCGTGGACCGGCTCTGGCCCCGCGGCGTCCGCCGCGACGAGGTGGCGCTCGAGGGCTGGCTGCGGGACGTGGCGCCGAGCGACGGGCTGCGGCGCTGGTTCGGTCACGACGTCGCGCGGTGGCCGGAGTTCCGGCGGCGGTACCGCGCCGAGCTCGCCGACGCCCCGGACGCCGTCCGTCCCCTGCTGGAGGCGGCCGAGGACGGCGACGTCGTCCTGCTCTACGCCGCGCGGGACGCCGACCACAACAACGCGGTGGTGCTGCGCGAGCACCTGCTGGAGAGACTGGACGGCGGCAGGGCAGGCTGACCGGGTCGTCACACAGAGGAAACGAGCGGACTGGATCATGGCGAGCATGGACCGACAGCAGGAGTTCGTCCTGCGCACCCTCGAGGAACGCGACATCCGCTTCGTGCGGCTGTGGTTCACCGACGTCTCGGGCTACCTGAAGGCGGTGGCCGTCGCCCCCGCCGAGATCGAGGCGGCCTTCGCCGAGGGCATCGGCTTCGACGGTTCGGCGATCGAGGGCTTCGCGCGGATCTACGAGTCCGACATGCTCGCCAAGCCCGACCCGGGCACGTTCCAGGTGATGCCCGCGCGCGAGGGCCGGCCCAGCGACACCGCGCGGATGTTCTGCGACATCACCCTGCCCGACGGGTCACCGGCCTGGGCCGACCCCCGGCACGTGCTGCGGCGGACCCTGGCCAAGGCCGCCGACATGGGCTTCACCTTCTACACCCACCCCGAGGTCGAGTTCTTCCTGCTCAAGGACCTGCCCACCGACGGCAGCTGCCCCGAACCGGCCGACACCGGCGGCTACTTCGACCTGTCCACGCACAACGTCGCGCACGACTTCCGCCGCGAGGCGGTCTTCGCGCTGGAGGCGATGGGCATCTCGGTGGAGTTCAGCCACCACGAGGTCTCACCGGGGCAGCAGGAGATCGACCTGCGCTACGCCGACGCGCTGTCGATGGCGGACAACATCATGACGCTGCGGCACGTCGTCCGTGAGGTGGCGCTGGCCCAGGGCGTGCACGCCACCTTCATGCCCAAGCCGTTCACCGACCTGGCCGGCTCGGCGATGCACACCCACCTGTCGCTGTTCGAGGGCGACCGCAACGCCTTCCACGACGCGTCGGACCCGCTCCGGCTGTCGACGACGGGCAAGCAGTTCATCGCCGGCCTGCTCACCCACGCCCGCGAGTTCACCGCCATCACCAACCAGACGGTCAACTCCTACCGGCGGCTGCTCGCCGGCACCGAGGCCCCGACCGCGGTGACCTGGGGTCGGGCCAACCGGTCGGCGCTGGTGCGGGTGCCGTCCTACAAGCCGTCGAAGGCGAACTCGGCGCGGGTCGAGGTCCGCTCGCCCGACTCGGCGTGCAACCCGTACCTCACCTTCGCCGTCCTGCTGGCCGCCGGGCTGCGCGGGATCGAGAAGGGCTACGAGCTGCCGCCGGAGGCGGAGGACGACGTCTGGTCGCTCACCGACACCGAGCGCCGCGCCGCCGGCTACGAGGACCTGCCGGTGTCCCTCGGCGAGGCGCTGACCGCGATGGAGAGCAGCGAGCTGGTCGCCGAGACCCTGGGCGAGCACGTGTTCGACTTCTTCCTGCGCAACAAGAAGGAGGAGTTCGCCTCCTACCGGAAGAACGTCACGCCGTTCGAGCTGCAGCGCTACCTCCCCGGGCTCTGACCTACCGCTTTCGGCGCCGGAAGCCGTTTCGGCGCCGAAAAGCGCTGATGGGTCGCCGCCCGACTCAACGAAGCCGGCGATTGAGCGTGCCCTGGGGCGTGGCCGAAGATGGGCTGGTCAGGGCTCCTGCCCTGGACGGGCGGCGAGTACCGCACGCTCGTCGCACCAGTTCCTGCGGTGGGGGATCCGTTGGCGGCTCAGACGATCCAGGCATGGATCGCTGCCGGAGCTGCCTTCCTGACGGCGGTTCTCGGGATCTTCAAGTACTTCAGGTACCGGGACAAGCGCGACCGTCTGGCCGCGGTCGGAACGTTTTTCGCCGCCACGGTGGAGGGACTGGCTTCGGACAACGAGACGAAGCGCATGGCAGGCGCCGTCCTCCTGCGCCGGTTCTTCGACGGCCAGACGGAGCAGGGGGAGGCAGGAGCTCCCTACTCGCGAGAAGCCGTCGAGGTCATAGCAGGACTTCTGCGGTCGGAGCCGAGCGAACGGCTCCAGAAGGTCCTGGCAGACGGGCTCCGCTACGCGGTCGATCTGCGTGACATGGATCTGCAGCACTGCGACCTCCGCGAGGCCTACCTCGGCCGGAAGGAAGGGGACAAGCGTCCGCTCGACCTGTCGCGCGCTGACCTCTTCGGGGCTGTGTGCGACCGAGCCTCCTTCAAGGGGGTCACTGCCAAGAAGACGGTCTTCTACCAAAGCACGCTGCTCAAGACGGTGTTCACGGACGCGGATCTGGAGGAGGCCGACTTCCGTGAGGCCCAAATGAAGGGTGCCAAGTTCGGTGGGGCGCGCATCGGCAAGGCACGTTTCGCGGGAGCTCACGACATCCCTGAGAACGTGGCCCGTCTTCTCGACGGCGATCAGGTGGCCCCTGCGGGAAGTGTCGTCCACCCCGATCCGTGAACCGCCCTGGGTACCACTCTTGCGGTGTTCTAGCCGCTCTTGCGGTGCTGCAACGTCGCGGAAGCGTGCAGGACACCGCAAGAGCCACCCGCGCACGCGGGAACAGGGGTCGAACTCGCGCCTCGGGGGTCCTGCAGGACTCCGGAAGGGCGAGTTCGCCCCCAGGAGCGGCGGATCGGCAGCCACCTCCGGGCGGCGAACTAGGCTCGACGCCGTGTCAGCCAGCACCGCCCGCCTGCTCGTCGTCGTCCCCAGCCGCACCGATCCGCCGGCCCGCCTCGGCGAGTGGCTGCGCGCGGCGGGTCTCGAGCTCGACGAGCGGTACGTGCGGGCCGAGGACGGCGGCGACGAGCTGCCCGCCAGCCTCGACGGCTACGACGGCCTGCTGGTGCTCGGCGGCCCGCAGTCGGCGCTGGACCCGCCGGAGGTGAGCCCCGAGCTGGTCGGCGTCCGCGCGCTGCTGCGCCAGGCGATCGCGGACGACGTCCCGACGCTGGCGGTCTGCCTCGGCGCGCAGCTGCTGGCCGAGGTCGGCGACGGGCGGGTCCGCAAGGGCGTCGACGGACCCGAGGTCGGCGCGCTGCTGGTGGCCAAGCGCGACATCGCCGACACCGACCCGCTGTTCCGGCCGCTGCCGATGACCCCCGACGTGATCCAGTTCCACCACGACGAGATCTCGCAACTGCCGCCCGGCGCCACCCTGCTGGCCAGCAGCCCGTTGTACGCCCACCAGGCGTTCCGCGTCGGCCGGCACGTCTACGGGATCCAGTTCCACATCGAGACGACGCCCGAGATCGTCGAGGAGTGGGCCGAGCGGGACGTCGTCGGCGTCGCCGCCAGCCCCTTCGACCGGGAGACGATCTGCGCCCGCTCCGCCGCCGCGCATCCCGACATCGAAGAGGTCTGGGCGCCCTTCGCCGGCCGGTTCGCCGAGCTGGTCCGCACCGCCTCCCGACAGGCCGCCTGACCGTGGCCGGCACCGGCGCCGCCGAGGTGCCGCGCCCGGCCGTCGTCCGGCTGGTCCGGTTCGGCTTCGAGGACGGCGAACGCGCGGCGCGCTACCTGGCCGATCCCTCGCTGGGCCTGTGGGACCTCGAGCGCAACGAGCCGGCCGACCCGGAGGCCGGTCCGGTCGTCTCCGCGCTGGCCCGCGCCGGCGACCCCGACCTGGCGATCCGCTCGCTGCACCGGCTGGTCGAGTCCCTCGACCGCGAGGACCCCAGCGGCGGCTCGGCCGCCGCGCTGCTCGCCCGCCTGCGCGGCTCGGCCCTCCTGCGCAGCCGGCTGCTGTCCCTGCTCGGCGCCAGCGCCGGGCTGGCCGACCACCTGGCCGCCAACCCCGGCGACTGGACGGTGCTCGACAGCGACTCCCGCGGCTCCGCCCGGCCCACGGCCCACGCCCTCGAGCGGCAGATGCTCGCCGCGGTCGGCGCCGACCCCGACGACCCGCCGTGGGGCGTCCGGCTGGGCAAGGCCGCGCCCGATGCCGCCCCCGACCGGGTCACCGGCCTCCGGCTGGCCTACCGGCGCGCGCTGGTCTCCCTCGCCGGCCGCGACCTGGGCGAGAACCTGTCGGCCGAGGACGTCGCCGGCGAGCTGGCCGACATCGCCGCCGCCGTCCTCGGCGCCGCGCTGGCGATCGCGGTCGCCGAGCAGCCGGCCGACGCCGCCGCCTGCCGGCTGGCCGTCATCGGCCTGGGCAAGTGCGGCGGCCGCGAGCTGAACTACGTCAGCGACGTCGACGTCGTCTTCGTGGCCGAGCCGGTCGACCCGACCGACGCGGAGGCGCCGGCCGTGCAGAGCGCGACCCGGGTCGCCGCCGCGCTCATGCGGATCTGCCGCGAGGCCGCGTGGGAGGTCGACGCCGCACTGCGACCCGAGGGCAAGGCCGGCGCGCTGGTCCGCACGATCACCGGCCACCGGAGCTACTACGAGCAGTGGGCCAGCACCTGGGAGTTCCAGGCGCTGCTGAAGATGCGGCCGGTCGCCGGCGACCCCGACCTGGGCCGCGCCTACGTCGAGGCGCTGTGGCCGCTGGTGTGGAAGGCCGGTGACCGGCCCGGCTTCGTCGGCGAGGTGCAGGCCATGCGCCGCCGCGTCGAGGACAACATCCCGGCGGCCCACGCCGAGCGGGAGCTCAAGCTCGGCCGCGGCGGGCTGCGGGACGTCGAGTTCGCCGTCCAGCTGCTGCAGCTGGTCCACGGCCGCGCCGACCCGAGCCTGCGGGTGGGCGGCACGCTGCCCGCGCTGATGGCACTGCGCGCCGGCGGCTACGTCGGCCGGGACGACGCCGACACCCTCATCGCCTCCTACCGGTTCCTGCGCACGGTGGAGCACCGGCTGCAGCTGCTGCGCATGCGCCGCACCCACCTGCTGCCCACCGACGAGCAGCAGCTGCGCTGGCTGGCCCGCTCGCTCGGCTACAAGCCCGACCAGCGCGGGGACGCCGTCGCCGTCCTGCGGCACGAGCTGGGGCTGCACAACCGCGAGGTCCGCCGGCTGCACGAGAAGCTCTTCTACCGCCCGCTGCTCACGGCCGTCGCCCGCGTGCCCGGCGAGCAGCTGCAGCTCGGGTCCAAGGCGGCGGGGGACTGGCTGCGGGCGCTCGGTTTCGCCGACCCCGAGGGGGCGCTGCGGCACATGGCGGCGCTCACCGGCGGCGTCTCCCGCTCCGCGTCGATCCAGAAGTACCTGCTGCCGGTGCTGCTGCAGACCTTCGCCTCCTCCGCCGACCCCGACGCCGGGCTGCTGGCCTACCGCAAGGTCAGCGAGGCGCTGGGCGGCAACCAGTGGTTCCTGCGGCTGCTGCGCGACGAGGGCCAGGTGGCCGAGCGGCTGGCCATGCTGCTCGGCTCGAGCCAGTACGTGGCCGGCCTGCTGACCCGCACGCCGGAGGCGCTCAAGCTGCTCGCCGACGACGCCGAGCTCGAGCCACGCAGCGCGGCCGCCCTCGCCGGGGCGTGGCGGTCCGCGGCCGGGCGGGCGCCGGACGCGCAGGCCGGCATCCGCGTGCTGCGCGGGCTGCGCCGCCAGGAGCTGCTCCGGGTCGCCTGCGCCGACCTGCTGGGCCGGCTCGACGTCGTCCGGGTCGGGCAGGCGCTGACCGACATCGCCATGGCCACGCTGCAGGCCGGGCTGGACGTCGCGCTCCGGGCGCACGCGCACGAGACCGGCATGGACGTCGCCGACGTCCCGATGGACCTCGCCGTCATCGGCATGGGCCGGCTCGGCGGCGGCGAGATGGGCTACGGCTCCGACGCCGACGTGCTGTTCGTGCACCGGCCCCGCCCGGGCGCGGACCAGGGCAAGGCCGCCGCGGCCGCCAACGCGGTGGCCCACGCCCTGCGGCGGCTGCTCGGCGAGCCCGCGCCCGACCCGGCCTTCGACGTCGACGCCGACCTGCGGCCGGAGGGCAGGAAGGGCGCGCTGGTGCGCAGCCTCGACGCCTTCCGCGAGTACTACGAGCGCTGGGTCGACGTCTGGGAGGTGCAGGCGCTGCTGCGCGCCGTCCCGGTGGCCGGCGACGAGGAGCTCGGCGGCGATTTCGTGGCGCTGATCGACCCGCTGCGCTACCCGGACGGCGGCCTCTCCGCCGAGCAGGTCGCCGAGATCCGCCGGATCAAGGCCCGGGTGGAGCGCGAGCGGCTGCCGCGCGGCGCCGACCCGGCCACCCACACCAAGCTCGGCCGTGGCGGGCTGGCCGACGTCGAGTGGACCGTCCAGCTGCTGCAGCTGCAGCACGCGGCCGAGGACGACGCCCTGCGGGTGCCCTCGACGACCGACGCGCTCGCCGCCCTCCAGCAGCACGGGCACCTGACCGCGGACCAGGCCGGTGCGCTGCGGGCCGCCTGGGAGCTGGCCAGCCGGGCGCGCAACGCGATCTTCCTGGTGCGCGGCCGGCCGAGCGACCAGCTGCCGCGGCCCGGCCTGGAGCTGGCCGGCGTGGCCCGGGCCTGCGGCTACGGGCCCGACCAGGACCCGGGCCGGTTCGTCGACGACTACCGCCGCACCACCCGGCGGGCCCGCGGCGTCGTGGACGAGATCTTCTACGGCACGGGAGGCTGAGCGCCGTGTACGTGCCCGCGCACTTCGCCGCACCCGCCGACGCCGTCGACCGGCTGCTGGCCGCACCCGGCGCGGTCGACCTGGTGAGCAGCACCGCCGACGGGCTCACCGCCACGACCCTGCCGATGCTGCACGACCCGGACGCCGGGTCGCTGGTCGGCCACCTCGCCCGGAGCAATCCGCAGTGGCGGGAGACGATCGGCGACGTCCTGGTGATCGTCCGCGGCCCGGACGCCTACGTCTCGCCGGGGTGGTACGCCAGCAAGGCCGAGCACGGCCGCGTCGTCCCGACCTGGAACTACGTGGTCGCCCACGTGCACGGCGAGCTCGTCGTGCACGACGACCCGGGGTGGCTGGACGCGCACGTCCGCCGGCTCACCGACACCCACGAGGCGGCCCGCGACACCCCCTGGGCGGTGGCCGACGCGCCGGAGCGGTTCGTGGCCGGGCAGCTGCGGGCGATCGTCGGGATCGAGGTCCGGATCCGCCGCGTCGAGGCGAAGTGGAAGATGTCCCAGAACCGGCCGGGCGCCGACATCGACGGCGTCGTCGCCGGGCTGACTGCCGACGGCCGCACGGACGTCGCCGACGCGGTCGCCGAGGCGCGACCCGCGGATCGCTGAACGACCCGGTGCCGGATGCCTCTGGCGTGTCGCGCCGGAGGGGGCCAGCCTGGGCGCCGATCCGCATCGTTGCCGTGGACGGGCGGCACGGGGGAGCGGCTGCGGCGCCGCGGAGGTCCCGCACGTGTCTTCCACGCTCGTCCGTTCCCTGATCGCCGAGTTCGTCGGCACGCTGCTGCTCGTCTTCCTCGCCGTCGGCGCGGCCGTCGCGGGGGTCACCGGCGACGGCCTCGTCTCCGGCGTGGTCGGCGTCGCCCTGGCGTTCGGCCTGGTGCTGCTCGCCCTGGCCTACGCGATCGGCCCGATCTCGGGCTGCCACATCAACCCGGCGGTCACCCTCGGGGTGCTGCTCTCCCGCGGCATGACCGCGAGCGAGGCCGGTCTCTACTGGATCGCCCAGTTCGCCGGCGGCATCGCCGGCGCGGCGCTGCTGAAGCTGATGACCAGCGGCTTCGGCGACGTCACCGACACGACCGGCGCACTGGGGTCGAACGACTGGGGCGCGAACATCAGCGCGGCCGGGGCCTTCCTGCTCGAGGTCCTGCTCACGATGGTGCTGGTCACCGTCGTGCTGCTGGTCACCGGCCGCTCGGCCACGCCCGGCTTCGCCGGCCTGGCGATCGGCCTCACCCTGACCGCGGTGCACCTCGTCGGCATCCCGCTGGACGGCACGTCGGTCAACCCCGCGCGCTCGCTCGGCCCGGCGCTGTTCGCCGGCGGCGACCCACTGGCCCACGTCTGGCTGTTCCTGCTCGCCCCGCTGGTCGGCGCGGTCGTCGCCGTCGGCGTCGTCCGGGCACTGACGCCGCCGCTGGTCACCGAGGAGGCCCTCCGCGAGGACGCCGGGCCCGTCGACCGGACCGGCGCCCAGGTGCCCGCCGAGGGCATCCCCGGTGCGCGGCGCCCGGCGGAGGACGAGGAGGCGGTCGAGACGCGGCGGACGCCCCCGCCCGGGTGACCCCGGGTGTGCCGCCCGCCGTTCCGGGGCAGGGGAGGGGCGTGTCCGAGCCGGAGGATCCCCGCGCCACCATCACCCCGTACCGGGACGGCCCGCTGATCGTGCGCGGCGACTTCCGGCTGGTCGACCAGGACGGCGTCGAGATCGATCCCGGCCGCGACACGATCGCGCTGTGCCGCTGCGGCAAGTCGGGCATCAAGCCGTTCTGCGACGGCACCCACAAGCGCGCGGGCTTCTCCGCTCCGAGCGCGCCGTCGCGCCCGCGGCCCGCGGCCCAGATCCTGCGTTCCGCCCGGGAGCAACGGCCCTAGCTGCGAGGGCTCCGCGGTTCACCGCGGGCAACGACGTGCGCGGATGGCGCATGTCTGTGACGAGAACGCGCCTTCTGTGCACATCGCTGCCGACCACCGGGGCCGGCGCGGTCATCCTCGCGTCTATCCGACCGAGCGGGGTGACGGGGACCGCCGGGCGGCAACGATGTGCGCCGTGGCCGCATTTCAGGCCGTGATTTCCCGGCCTGAGCGCACACCGTCCCACCCGGCGAGAGCCCCGTGCCCGCGGCGAGCGGCAGCGCCGGCTCAGCCGCGGTGCTCGGTGAGCTCGCCGTCGTCGGGGGTGACCGCCGGTGCGGCGGCCGGGGAGGGGGAATTGCTGTCGCGCCACCATCGCATGAAGCAACCTTCGCCCGAACCGGATCGACGTTGAGCCGGAACCGGAACGATCTGCAACCCCACAGGTCAGGCTGCCACCGGTGCGGCACGCAGCACGGAGGCCCCGGACTCCCAGGTCGCCAGCAGCTCCCGGGCGGCCAGGCCGTCGACGGCGAGCGCGCAGGCCGCGCCGAAGAGCACGTCACCGGCCAGGTCGGGGGACTCGGCGACCAGCGAGCCGCACATGTCGACCGCGGCGATCTGCTCGTGGACGGCGTCGGCCTCCACGTGCTCGTCGTAGAAGACCGTCGTCCGCTCGTCGAAGCCCAGCCGGCGCAGCCCGGCGGAGTAGCGGCGGCTCGGCTCGGACGACGTCATCTCCACCGCGGTGAGGTGGCCCAGCGCGGCAGCGCGCCACCGGCGGTGCAGCCCGAACAGCGACATCGTGTTCACCGAGGCGAAGGCGATCGCGGGGGCGTCGTCCCACAGCGCGCCGTAGGCGGCGTCGAGATCCAGGTCGCGCATCATCCCGGCGAACAGCTCGCTGTGCATGCGCTCGGGCGCGCCGCCGCCGTACTCGTCGGCCTGGATCTCCACCATCGCGGCCTTGGCCCGCCCGCCCAGGCGGGGAACGGCGAAGGTGTGCGGATCGCCCTCCTTGAGGTGGTACACCGACCGGACGGTCAGGTACTCCCGCCACTGCTCGACGGTGCCCTTGCGCGCCAGGAAGGACGACAGCGACGGCGAGTCGTCGGCCGCGATCAGGGCGGCGAGCTGCCGGTCGATCGGGTCACCGGTGGCCTCGATCGGGCCGGCCAGCGCGCGCAGCGCCTCGATATGCCGGCGCTCGAGCAGGGCGCGCAGCCGCAGCAGCTCCGGGTCCCACTCCCACTCCTCCGCGACCCCGTCGAACCCGCGGTAGTGCAGCTCGTAGCAGACGGCCAGGGTGAGCTGCAGGTCGTCGTCGAGCAGCGGGTCGGCCGCGGTGGCCGCCACGCGCTCGGCGAGGGCGAGGGTGGTCGCGGACAGGGTGGTGCCGCCGGCCAGGTCGGCGCGGACGGCGAGGCTCAACGGGCCCCTCGGTTCGGGGAGCTGCATGCCGGCAAGCATGCCCACGACCAGCGCGTTCGATGCGCCCCTGTGTGCGAAGTCCCCCGGGGGTAGGACAGGCGGCATGAGCTCGCTGCGCGACCGCGTCGTCCTGGTCACCGGCGGTAGCGCCGGCATCGGCCGCGCCACCGTCCACCGGCTGGCCGCCGAGGGCGCCCGCGTCGTCACCTGCGCCCGGCACGGGGACCGGCTGACCGAGGCGCTGGCCGGCGTCCCCGGGGCGACCGGCGTGGTGGCCGACGCGGCCGACGCCGCCGACCGGGCGATGCTGCTCGAGCGAGTGCTCGCCGAGCACGGCCGGCTCGACGCCGTCGTGCTCAACGCGGGTCTGGGCTGGGCGGGGCTGTTCGAGGACATGCCGGGCGAGGCGGTGGAGGGCACGGTCGCGCTCAACCTCACCGGCGTCATCGAGCTGACCCGGCTCGCGTTGCCGCACCTGTTCGCCGCCGCCCGCGACCGGGGCCGGGGCGACGTCCTCACGATCGGCTCGGCCGCCGCCTGGTCGCAGGTCCCGCCGCTCACCGTCTACTCGGCCACCAAGGCCGGCGTGCAGGGGTTCGTGAAGGGGCTGCGCCGCGAGGTCACCCGCCGCGGCGTGCGGGTGCACACCGTCAACCCCGGCTTCGTCGCCACGGAGTGGCTGGTCCGGGGCCACGGCTACGCACCGATCTCGGACGACGACGCCCGCGGGCGGCTCGCCCCGGGGATCGACCCCGCGCGCGTGGCGGAGGCGGTGGCGCGCTGCCTCACCGCGCCGGGGTCGCGCACCGTCGCCGTCCCCCGGTGGTTCGGGGTGGCCCGCCTCGGCGAGGTGACCCCGGTGAACCGGCTGCTGGACGCCGTCCTCGCCCGGCAGACCGAGCGGATCCGCACCGGAACGGAGCGGATGCTGGCCAGACGTGACGTGCATCACACCGAGGCGGGTGAACGTCCCGGAGATTGATCCGGTTCCGGCGGGGCAGAACGGTTTCCGCTTACAACCGAATGAGCCCAGCCTGGAGGCCTGAGTGACGACGACGCGCGAGGCACCGGCACCCGGCGTGATCCGCAGCCTCATCCCGGCCCGGATCGACCGGTTGCCCTGGTCCCCGTACCACACCCGCATGGTGATCGCGCTGGGGATCGCGTGGATCCTCGACGGCCTGGAGATCACCGTCGCCAGCGCGGTCGTGGAGCGGCTGACCGAGGAGGACACCCTCGCGCTGTCGTCGACGCAGGTCGGGCTGATCGCGTCGGTCTACCTCGCCGGTGAGGTCGTGGGCGCGCTCTTCTTCGGCCGGCTCTCGGACAAGCTGGGGCGTCGGAAGCTCTTCATGGTCACGCTGGCGGTGTACCTGATCGGCAGCGGCCTGACCGCGCTGACGCTCGGCAACAGCCTGGCCTGGGTGGGCTTCCTGTACCTCACCCGGTTCATCGCCGGGATGGGCATCGGCGGCGAGTACGCCGCCATCAACTCCGCGATCGACGAGCTGATCCCCGCGCGCTTCCGCGGCCGGGTCGACATCGCCGTCAACGGCACCTACTGGGCCGGCGCGGTCCTCGGCACGATCGGCACCTTCATCTTCCTCAACGCGATGGAGCCGGGCGTCGGCTGGCGGCTGGCCTTCCTGCTCGGCCCGGTGCTCGGTCTGGTGATCCTCGTCGTCCGGCGACACCTGCCCGAGAGCCCGCGGTGGCAGATCATGCACGGCCACCAGGAGGAGGCCGAGCGGACGATCGACTTCATCGAGCACGAGGTCGAGCAGGGCGGCCGGCAGCTGCCGCGGGTGCCCGAGGACAAGGCGATCGACCTGACGCCGGCCGAGGACATCGGCTACTTCGCCCTCGCCCGGGTGCTGTTCAAGGAGTACCCGCGCCGGGCCGTCTACGGCGCCTCGCTGATGATCACGCAGTCGTTCCTCTACAACGCGATCTTCTTCACCTACGCGCTGGTGCTGGGCAACTTCTACGGCGTCGACTCGGGCACCGTGCCGCTGTTCCTCATCGCCTTCGCGGTGGGCAACCTCGCCGGCCCGCTCACCATCGGGCACCTGTTCGACACCATCGGCCGCAAGAAGATGATCGCCGGCACCTACATCCTCTCCGGGGTCCTGCTGGCGGTCACCGCGTTCCTGTTCCGCGCGGACGTCCTCAACGCGACCACGCAGACCATCGCCTGGACGGTGATCTTCTACTTCGCCTCCGCCGGCGCCAGCTCGGCCTACCTGACGGTCAGCGAGATCTTCCCGCAGGAGGTCAGGGCGAAGGCGATCGCCGTCTTCTTCGCACTGGCGCAGATCTTCGGCACGTTCGGCCCGTTCATCTACAGCGCGCTGATCGGCGAGGGCCAGTCCCGGATCCCGCTGTTCTACGGGTACCTGCTCGGCGCGGGCGTGATGGTCCTCGGCGGGCTGATCGCCGCGTTCATCGGCATCGCGGCCGAGAACAAGTCGCTGGAGGACGTCGCCACGCCCTTCGCGGCGCGGCGCGCCGGCAGCACGCGGGTGGAGGGCTCGGCCTCGCCGCGCTACACCAGCTGACCCCTCGGCCCCGTGGCCCCCGACCCGCCCGGGTCGGGGGCCACGGCGCGTCCCGGGGTGGTGACGGCGCTCCCGGCGCGCAACCCTGGAGGCGATGGGCGACAAGTGGGGCGACGAGCGCGTCACCGCGTGGGTGCTCGCGCTGATCGTGCTCGTGCTCGTGCTCTGGGCCGGGCAGCTGTTCGCCTCCTGAGGCGCCTGCCGCCTCGTCGACGGGCGGCAGGCGCAGGTGCCTTGCCAGTTCCTCGACGGAGGGGTTCCCTTTCGCCGAACCGTTTCGGACGGCGAGGGGGCGCAATGGACTTCCTGCAACCGACGTCGTGGGCGCAGGCCCTGGCGCTGCGCGCCGAGCGGCCGGACGCGCTGCCGATCGCCGGTGGCACCGACGTCATGGTGGAGCTCAACTTCGACCGGCGCCGGCCGGGAGCCCTGCTCGACCTCGGGCGGGTGCCCGAGCTGCGGGAGTGGTCGAGCGGCGACGGGGTGGTCCGGCTCGGGGCCGGGGTGACCTACGCCCGCGTCATCGATGAGCTCGGCGCGCAGCTGCCCGGCCTGGCCATGGCGTCGCGCACGGTCGGGTCACCGCAGATCCGGATCCGGGGGACCGTCGGCGGCAACCTCGGCGCGGCGTCCCCGGCCGGCGACGCGCACCCGCCGCTGCTGGCCGCCGACGCGGTGGTCGAGGTGGCCTCGGCCGAGCGGGGGAGCCGGATGGTCCCGGCCGCCGAGTTCTACACCGGCGTGAAGCGCAACGCCCTCGAACCCGACGAGCTGATCGCCGCGGTCGTGGTGCCGACGGCGGCCGGCCCGCAGCAGTTCTGCAAGATCGGCACCCGCAACGCGATGGTCATCGCGGTGACCGCGTTCGCCGTCGCCCTGTACCCCGACCGGCGGGCGGTGGGCACCGGCATCGGCTCGGCCGCGCCCACCCCGCGGCGGGCTGGGGAGGCCGAGGAGTTCCTCGCCGGCGAGCTGGACGCCGCCGGCCTGTGGGACTCCCGCGCCGTCCTGCCCGAGTCGCTGGCCGGCGCGTTCGGCGAGCGGGTCGCGGCGGCGGCCGACCCCATCGACGACGTCCGCGGCAGCGCGGCCTACCGGCGGCACGCGCTGTCGGTGATGGCCCGCCGAGCGGTCACCTGGGCCTGGGACGACCTGCGGAAGGCGGCATAGCAGCATGCGCGTCACCACCACCGTGAACGGCACCGAGCAGGCGGTCGACGACGTCTGGCCCGGCGAGAGCCTGCTGTTCCTGCTGCGCGAGCGGCTCGGCCTGCCCGGGTCGAAGAACGCCTGCGAGCAGGGCGAGTGCGGGTCGTGCACCGTCTACCTGGACGGCGAGCCGGTGTGCTCGTGCCTGGTGGCGGCCGGCCAGGCGATCGACCGCGACGTCGTCACCGTCGAGGGGCTCGCATCGGGCGAGTCGTTGCACCCGGTCCAGGAGGCGTTCGTCGAAGCAGGCGCCGTCCAGTGCGGGTTCTGCACGCCCGGGCTGGTCGTCGCCGCGCACGACCTGCTGGTCCGGGTGCCGTCGCCGTCGGACCTGGAGATCCGCGAGGCGCTGGCCGGCAACCTCTGCCGCTGCACCGGCTACGAGAAGATCCTCGACGCCGTGCGGCTGGCCGCCGCCAAGCAGGTGCAGCCGTGACGTCGACGAGCACCCGCCCGGCCGGGCCGACCACGACGACCGGCCGGGTGGGGGACAGCCCCCTGCGGCCGGACGGCACGCTGAAGGTCACCGGCGAGTTCGCCTACGCCAGCGACCTGTGGCACGACGACATGGTCTGGGGCGTCACGCTGCGCAGCCCGCACCCGCACGCGCGGATCCGCGGCATCGACCTCACCGAGGCGCTCACGGTGCCGGGAGTGTTCGCCGTCCTCACCGCCGACGACGTCCCGGGGGAGAACGCCTACGGGCTCGAGCACGCCGACCAGCCGGTGCTGGCCTCCGGCGAGGTGCGCTACGAGGGCGAGCCGGTGGCGCTGGTGGCCGCCGACCACCCGGAGACCGCCCGCCGGGCGGCCCGGCGGATCCGCGTGGACTACGAGCCGCTGCCCGCGGTCACCGATCCGCGCCGGGCCCTGGACGACGACGCGCCGCCGGTCAACCCGGCCGGCAACCTGGTGCGGCACCTGAAGCTGCGCCGCGGCGACCCGGGCGCCACCGCGCCCGTGGTCGTCTCGCTCGACTTCGAGGTCGGCATGCAGGACCAGGCCTTCCTCGGCCCGGAGTCCGGGCTGGCGGTGCCGGCCGAGGACGGCGGGATCGACCTCTACGTCGCCACCCAGTGGCTGCACGTCGACCAGCGGCAGATGTGCCTGGCGCTGGGCATGCCGCCCGAGAAGGTCCGGCTGACCCTCGCCGGCGTGGGCGGCGCGTTCGGCGGGCGGGAGGACCTCTCGGTGCACATCCACGCCTGCATGCTGGCGCTGCGCACCAGCCGGCCGGTGAAGATGGTCTACGGCCGGGAGGAGTCCTTCTACGGCCACGTGCACCGCCACCCGGCCTGGCTGCACTACGAGTTCGGCGCCGAGCGCGACGGCACGCTGGTCTACGCCAAGGCCGACACGCTGCTTGACGGCGGGGCGTACGCGTCGTCGACGACGGCGGTCGTGGGCAACGCCGGGACGCTGGGGCTCGGCCCGTACCGGATCCCGAACGTGGCCGTCGACGTCCGCGGGGTCTACACGCACAACCCGCCGTGCGGCGCGATGCGCGGGTTCGGTTGCGTGCAGGCGGCGTTCGCGCACGAGGCGCTGATGGACGAGCTGGCCGAGGTGCTCGGCCTCGACCCGGTCGAGATCCGCGTGCGCAACGGCATGCGCGAGGGCGACCGCAACATCACCGGCCAGGTCATCGACTCCGCGGCGCCGGTCGCGGAGCTGCTGCAGAAGGTGCGCGACCTGCCGCTGCCCCCTCCGGCCGAGGGCGAGCGGGACCTGCTCACGCTGCCGGGCGCGGTCGGCAACACCACGCACGGCGAGGGCGTGCGGCGCGGGATCGGCTACGCGGTCACCTACAAGAACATCGGGTTCTCGGAGGGGTTCGACGACTACTCGACCGCGCGGGTGCGGCTGCAGCTGACCGGCGGGGAGGCGGTCGCCACCGTGCACACGGCGGCGGCCGAGGTGGGGCAGGGGCTGATCACGATCCAGCCGCAGATCGCCCGCACCGAGCTCGGCGTGGAGCGGGTGGTCGTCGTCCCGGCCGACACGCAGGTGGGGTCCGGCGGGTCGACGTCGGCGTCCCGGCAGACCTACGTCACCGGCGGCGCGGTGAAGGCCGCCTGCGAGGCGGTGCGCGCGACGGTGCTGCAGCGGGCGGCGATCGCGCTGGACCGGCCGGTCGGCTCGCTGTCCCTGGACGGCGAGAAGATCGTCGGGCTCTCCGGCGAGGTGCTGACCAGCCTGGGCGACGTCCTCGGGACCGACGCGGTCGAGGAGACCGTCGAGTGGCGGCACCGGCCGACGCACGCGGTCGACCCCGAGACCGGCCAGGGCGACGCGCACGTGCAGTTCGCGTTCTCCGCGCACCGCGCCGTGGTCGACGTCGACACCGAGCTCGGCCTGGTCAAGGTGGTCGCGCTGGACACCGCGCAGGACGTCGGCAAGGCCATCAACCCGGACGCCGTGATCGGGCAGATCCAGGGCGGCAGCGCGCAGGGCATGGGGCTGGCGCTGATGGAGGAGGTCGTCGTCACCGACGGGCACGTGCGCAACCCGTCGTTCACCGACTACCTGATCCCGACCATCCTCGACATGCCGCCGATGCGCATCGAGCTGCTCGAGTACGCCGACCCGCACGCGCCCTACGGGGTGCGCGGGGTGGGGGAGCCGCCGACGATCTCCTCCGGCCCGGCGGTCGCGGCGGCCGTGCGCGCGGCGACCGGTGTGAAGCTGCGCCGGGTGCCGATCCGCCCCGAGCACATCGCCGGCACGTGAGATCCTCGGCGAGATCGGCGATCTCGCCTCCTTGGAGCCCGTGATGACGGCGAGATCGCCGATCTCGCCGGAAAGGTAGGCACATGACCGACGTCCCCGTGCCGACGCTGGTCGGGGAGAGCGTGGTGGTCGAGCCGGACGCCGTCCGCATCCTCGACCGCCGGGTCTTCCCGTTCGAGCGCACCTGGGTGACCTGCCGCTCGTACGAGGACGTCGCCAAGGCCATCGAGGACATGGTCACGCAGAGCCTCGGGCCGCCCTTCGCGGCCGCCGGCGGCATGGTGCTGGCGGCGCGCTCGGCTCGCGGTATCGACGCGGTCCGGGAGGCCGCCCGGCGGCTGGTCGCCACCCGGCCGACCAACAACGGCATCCGGGACGTCGTCGGGGAGCTGCTCGCGGTCGCGGAGAGGGGCGGGGACGTCGAGCGGGCGGCCGACGCCCTGGCCCAGCGGTACCGAGCCGGCTACCGGGCGCTGGGCGAGCACGCCGCGCCCCTCATCCCGGACGGCGCCACCGTGCTCACCCACTGCTGGGCCGACGCCTACCTGACCGAGACGGTCGCCGCGGTGCTGCGCTCGGCCAAGCGGATCGCCGCGATCTGCACCGAGACCCGCCCCTACCTGCAGGGCGCCCGGCTGACCGCGGAGAGCCTGGCCGAGATGGGCGTGCCCACCCGGCTGATCACCGACGGCATGGCCGCGCACCTCATGAGCCGCGGCGAGATCACCACGTTCGTCTCCGGCGCGGACCGGGTGACGATGGACGGGTCGGTGGTCAACAAGATCGGCACGCTGCAGATCGCGGTGTCGGCGCAGGCCTTCGGGGTGCCGTTCGTCGCGCTGGTGCAGGCCCCGGACCGGCAGGCGGCGACGGCCGCCGACGTCGAGCTCGAGGACCGGGACGGCGACGAGGTGCTGCACTGCCTGGGCCGGCGGACGGCGTCGGCGCGGGTGACCGGCGTCTACCCGGCCTTCGACGTCACGCCGCCGCGGTTCGTGAGCGTCGTCGTGACCGACCGCGGCCGCTTCGCGCCGGCCGACGTCGCCTCCTACTACGCATGAGGGCGCCGGCGAGGACGCGCGAGGAGGCGGTCGAGCAGCTGATCGAGGTCGGCCGGCTGTCCGTCGAGCGCGGCCTGGTGCTGGCCAGCGGGGGCAACCTGTCGGCGCGGCTGCCCGGCGCGGCCGAGTTCGTGGTGACCGGCGCCGGCACGTGGCTCGACCGGCTCGCACCCGCCGACTTCAGCACGATGACGCTGGACGGCGAGGTGGTGGGCGGCGCAGAGGGGCCGTCCACCGAGTGGAAGCTGCACCAGCGGACCTACCGGGCGCGGCCGGACGTCAACGCGGTCGTGCATCTGCACCCGCAGCACGCCGTCCTGGTCGACGCCCTGGGCCACCCGATCCGGCTGATCACGCTCGACCACGCCACCTACGTGCACTCGATCGGCACGGTGCCGTACTTCCCGAACGGCTCGGACGAGCTGGCCGACGGCGCCGCCGCGCAGGCCCGGGAGCACGACTGCATCGTGCTGTCCCACCACGGCTGCTCGGCGCTCGGCCCGGACGTCGGCACGGCCTTCCGGCGGGCGCTCAACCTCGAGGAGGCCGCCGTCGCCACCTACCGCTGCTTGCTCCTCGGGGACACGACCACCGCGTTCCCGACGGGTGTTCCGCTGCACCGATGAGTTCCCGCCGCGGCCGTCGTTCCAGTAGGCAGAAGGCATCACACCGCTGCGGAGAAGAGGCAGGTCATGGACTGGAAGCTCGAAGTCGTCGTCGTCCCGGTGAGCGACGTGGACCGTGCGAAGGAGTTCTACGCCGGCAAGCTCGGCTTCGCCCTCGACACCGACTTCGCACCGAACGAGCACTTCCGCGTCGTGCAGGTGACCCCGCCGGGCTCGGCGTGCTCGATCGTGTTCGGCAAGGGCCTGCCCTCGGGCTCGCAGATGAAGGGCTGTCAGTTCGTCGTCGCCGACATCGCTGCGGCCGCCGACCAGCTGACCGCCGCCGGGATCGAGCACAGCGGGATGGTGCACTTCGCCGACGGAGTGCAGACGCCCGGGCGCGACCCGCAGGACGCCGACTTCGGCACGTTTGTCTTCTTCGACGACCTCGACGGCAACACCTGGTCGGTGCAGCAGGGCAAGCGGTGACCGCGGCGCTCGAGCGCGACTTCGACGCGGCGACCGCGCCGCACCGGCGGGAGCTGCACGTGCACTGCTACCGGATGCTGGCCTCCTTCGACGACGCCGAGGACGCCGTCCAGGAGACCTACCTGCGCGCCTGGCGGGCGTGGGACGGCTTCGACGGGCAGCACCCGCGTGCCTGGCTGTACCGGATCGCGACCAACGTGTGCACCGACCTCATCCGCGCCCGGGCCCGGCGCGCGCCCGAGCGGGCGACCGAGGTCGCCTGGCTGACGCCGTACCCCGACCGGCTGCTCGACGAGATCCCGGCGGACGACGCCTCGCCGGACGAGCTGGCGGTGGCCCGGGAGACGATCGAGCTGGCCTTCCTCGCCGCCCTGCAGGTGCTGCCCGCCCGGCAGCGGGCGGCGCTGCTGGCGAGGGAGGTGCTCGGCATGCCGGCCGCGGAGACGGCGGAGCTGCTGGAGACCAGCGTCGCCGCGGCGAACAGCGCGCTCCAGCGGGCCCGGGCCACCATGGCCCAGCACCTGCCGTCGCACCGCGCCGACTGGTCGGCCCGCGAGCCGAGCCCGGCCGAGAAGGAGTTGCTCGACCGGTTCATCGCCGCGCACGAGCGCTGCGACGCCGCGGCCGCGCTCGCGGTGGCCGCCGAGGACATCCGCGTCACGATGCCGCCCTACCCGTGGCGCTTCGACGGGCGGGACGCGCTCGCCCCGCTCCTGGAGCGCGCCTTCGGGCCGGACCGGGACGGCGACTGGCGGCTGCTCGCCACCAGCGCGAACCGGATGCCGGCCGCGGCGAGCTACCTGCGCCGGCCCGGCGACACGGTCTTCCGTGCCTTCAAGCTCGACGTGCTGCGCATCGAGGACGGCGCGATCGCCGAGATCACCACGTTCGGACCCGCTCTGTTCGAGGCGATGGCCCTGCCGCTGACGGTGGAATGAGCCCGGGTCGGCGACGATGTGCGCGGGCAACGGTGTGCGCACGGTGCCAGGTGCAGGTGGCGGAACTGTCGGTCCGCGCACACCGTCAGAGGGGGCGCGAGGGGGCTGCGCGGGACGGAGGACTCGACCATGCTGCGGGGCATGACTGATGCCTCCGGTCCTCCGTTCCGCGCCGACCACGTCGGCAGCCTGCTGCGACCCGAGAAGCTCCTCGACGCCCGCGCCCGGCACGCGGCCGGCGAGATCGACGACGACGAGTTGCGCGGCATCGAGGACGAGGCGATCGCCGACGTCGTCCGACTGCAGCGCGACGTCGGCCTGCGGACGGCGACCGACGGCGAGTTCCGCCGGGCGACGTGGCACATGGACTTCATCTACTCGATCAACGGGATCACCAAGGTGGAGGGCCAGGGCCGGCCGGTGCACTTCCGCAACGCCGACGGCACGATCGACTGGACGCCGGCGGGGCTGCACGTCGACGGCCCGCTCTCCATCGACCGGCCGATCTTCGGCGACCACTTCGCCTACCTGCAGAGCCAGGTGAGCGAGGACCAGACGGCGAAGTTGACGATCCCGTCGCCGTCGATGGTCCACTACCGCGGCGGCCCGGCGGCGATCGATCCGGCGGTGTACCCCGACGAGGACCAGTTCTGGGACGCGCTGTCGGCCGCCTACGCGTCCCAGGTGCGGGGCATCGCCGCGCAGGGCTGCACCTATCTGCAGCTCGACGACACCAGCCTCGCCTACCTCAACGACCCGGCGCAGCGGGCCGAGCTCGCCGAGCAGGGCCGCGACGCCGAGCACCAGCACGAGCGCTACATCCGGCAGATCAACGCCGCGCTGGCCGGGCGGCCGGAGGGGCTGACCGTCACCACGCACATGTGCCGCGGCAACTTCCGCTCCTCGTGGGTGGCCGAAGGCGGCTACGACTTCGTCGCCGAGGCCCTGTTCGGCGGGCTGGAGGTCGACGGGTTCTTCCTGGAGTACGACGACGCCCGCTCCGGCGGGTTCGAGCCGCTGCGGTTCGTGCCGCCGGGCAAGCGCGTCGTCCTCGGCCTGGTGACGACCAAGCGGCCGCAGCTGGAGAGCAAGGACGAGCTCAAGCGGCGCATCGACGAGGCGGCGAAGGTCGTCCCGCTGGAGCAGCTGTGCCTGTCCCCGCAGTGCGGCTTCTCCTCGACCGTCGAGGGCAACAACCTGACCCGGGACGAGCAGATCGCCAAGCTTGCGCTCATCGTCGAGACCGCCGAGGAGGTCTGGGGCTGAGGGCCCTGCCCCCGGCACCCACCCGGGACTAACGTCGCCGTCCTCCCGACCGCTCCCTGCGACGGAGGAGGGCTCATGCCACGCGGCGTCGAACTGCGAGAACTGCACCCGGCCTTCGAGGCCGGCTACAACGCCCACGACCTCGACCAGGTCCTGGCGCTGTACGCGCCGGGCGCCACCCTGGCGCGGCAGGACGGCACGTACCTCACCGGCCTCCAGGCGATCCGCGAGGAGCTGGACGCGTTCTTCTCGGTGCCGGGCGGCCGGCTGTCCATGAGCACCCGCTACGTCATGGAGTCCGGCGACCTGGCGCTGCTGAGCGCGGAGTGGACGCTGTCCGTCGGGGACGAGTCGGCCACCTGCGTCTCGTCGGAGGTGGCGCAGCGGCAGCCGGACGGCGGCTGGCTGTGGATCCTCGACCACCCGTTCACCGTGATGGACCCCGCCGCGATGGCCAGCGCCTGACCGTCGCGGGGGAGCGGGATACGACACCGTTCCGTCCGGTGTTCCGCGACGGCGCTCCGGGGAGGACGCTGCTTCCACGGCTCTCCTCAGCGAACGGGTGCGTCGATGGAACTCCTCCACCACCACCACGGAAAGCACCGGCGCCGGCGCAAGCGGCTGCGCCTGGCGCTGATCGCCGTCGCCGTGCTCGCCGCCGGGGCCGTCGCCGCCGTGCTGTGGTGGAACGGCGACGACACACCGCAGGCCCGCGGGAGCACCCCGAGCGCCGACACCGAGCGCGCGGAGCCCTCGCCCGACGGGACGGCGACCCCGGCCGCACCGGTGACGGTGGCCAGCTCGGCCACGCCCACGCTGGGGGAGGCGATCGCCGTGGGGACGGCGCCGCACGCCGTCGCGGTGGCCCCCGACGGACGCTTCGCCTACGTGGCCGACCCCGCCGACGGGGCCCTGTACCGGGTGGACACCGAGGCCCGCCGCGTCACCGGCAAGATCCTGGTCCCCGAGGGGCCTCCGCAGATGCTGGCGTTCTCCCCGGACGGCCGGCAGGCCTACGTCAGCGTCTACACCGAGGACTACACGACCGGCCTCGTGGCCGTCGTCGACACCGCCACCGACGCGGTGGTCGGCCGGGTCCCCGTCGGCCCCGGGCCGTACGCGCTCGCCCCCAGCCCGGACGGCCGCCTGCTCTACGTCGCGCTGTACGGCGGCGACGAGGTGGTCGTCATCGATCCGGTCGGGGGCACGGTGGTCGGCCGGATCCCGGCCCCCCCGAGCCCGCACTGGATCGCGCTCAGCCGCGACGGCCGCACGGGGTACGTCGCCAACCACTTCTCCGACGAGGTGAGCATCCTCGACCTGGCGGCGCGGCGGGTCGTCTCCGAGATCCCCGTGGGCGACGCCCCGCACAGCGTCGAGATGTCACCGGACGGCACGAGGCTGGCGGTGGCCGACTACCTCAGCAACGACGTCACGCTGATCGATCCGGCGACCGCCGCCGTCGTCGCGACCGTGCCCGCCGTCGGCGCCGGACCCCAGGATGTCGCCTTCGCGCCGGACGGCCGGCACCTGTACACCACCAACGGCGGTGACGGCACCGTCGCCGTGGTCGACGTGGCGGCCGCGACGGTCACCGCCCGGATGCCCACCGGGGTCAGCCCGACCGGCGTCGGGCTGACCCCGGACGGCAGCACCGCGTTCGTGACCAACTTCGACGACGGCACCGTGGCGGTGCTCGAGACGGGGTCGTGAGGACGCCGGTCAGGGGTCGACCAGCTCCCGGAGCCGCGCGGCGTCGTCCTCCGTCCACCCGGCCGGCCGCAGCACCTGGGCCCAGGCGTCGACGTACTCGCGGGTGTAGACGTGCCCGTGCCCGGACGGCACGCCCGACGCGAACGGCAGATCGGCGGTGACCTGCCAGAAGGTCACGAACGGGATCCACGTCATCTCGCCGAGGACGTCGTCGCCGGGCGCCTCCTCCAGCCAGTCCGGCCGCGCGTAGATCAGCTGCGGGCTCCACCACACGATGGGGTCCGAGGAGTGCATCACGTAGAGCACCCGCGATCCGCTCCACGCCGAGTCGACGGGACCGATCACACCGGCCGGGTCGTCGGTGAAGCGCACCGTCCGCCCGTCCCGGTACTCCGGTGCCACCTCGGGGCTGCCCTCGTCGCGGCCGTCGACGAACTCCCGGAAGAGCGTGTTGAAGTTCGGCGGACCGGTGAAGATGGCGCCGCCGGTCCGGTTGCGCAGGTCGTACTCGCCACTGAAGGCGGTCTCGCCGCCGAAGGAGCCCAGGCTCTCGCCGACGACGACGAGCCGCGGCCGGTCGGTGAGCGGCAGCCTCGACCAGCGGTCGTACACGACGTCGAACAGGTCCCGTCCCGCCTCGCGCGCCCGGTCCTGGTCGACCAGGTAGGACATCACCGACGGCAGGTAGGAGTACTGCATCGCGACCGTCGCGACGTCGCCGCCGGTCAGGTACTCCACCGAGTCGACCGCCCCGGGATCGACCCAGCCGGAACCGGTGCTCGTCACCACGACCAGCGTCGCGCGGTCGAACCCGCCGGCGCGCTGCAGGTCGTCGACGGCGAGCCGGGCCCGCCGCTCGGGCGACGGGGCCGAGTCCAGGCCGGCGTACGCCCGGATCGGCTCCTGCGCCGGGGCGCCGGTGAACGCGGCGATCTCGGCCGCGGTCGGGCCGGTCCCGGTGAAGCTGCGGCCCTCCCGGCCCAGCGACGTCCAGGAGACCAGCGACGCGGGGCTGCCGGATCGCTCCGGCACCTCGGGCCGGGTCACCCCCTCGTCGGTGCGCCCGTTGCTCAGGGAGAAGGTGCGGTCCGCCGCCGAGACCAGGGCGTCGAGCACGACCCCGTTGCCGATCAGCAGCGCGCTGACGGCGACGACGGCCCAGCCGACCGCCCGCGCCGCACGCTCGCCTATCCACCGGTTGAGCCGGCTGGCCAGCCACCGGTAGACCCAGCGCAGCGCCCGGGACACCGCGATCAGGAACGCGAACAGGACCGCGGCGACCAGAGGGACGACGAGCAGCGAGCTCAGGCCGTCCGGCGGCAGCCCCATCAGCTCCCGGATCCGCGTCTGCCAGGAGCGCCCGAACGCCGAGGCGACGGTGAACAGGACCAGCGCGACGACGGCGAACACCTGCCAGGAGCGGCGGCGGGGCGGGCGCTCCTCCCGGTCGGCGAAGGCACGCCAGATCCACGCGGCCAGCACTCCAACGCCGTAGCCGATCGCCGCGGTGATGCCGCAGACGATCCCCTGGATCAGCCCGCTGCGCGGCAGCAGGGACGGCGTCAGCGACAGGCAGGCGAACACCAGGGCGCCGGAGAGGCCCGGCAGCGTGTACCGCCAGCGCCAGCGCCAGCGCTGCAACCGTCGCTCGGGTCGCGCCCGCTTCCGCGTGCCGGCCGGCGCCGGTGCCGGCGCCTCGACCTGGTCCAGTGTCGTCATCTGCCCCACCACCAGCGGTCCGAGAGCGGGTCGGAGCACGGGGTCCTGCGGGCGTCGGGGCGCGGGCCGGCGCTCGGGGGACGAGCGTAGGGCGGTCGGCGGCACCCGGTCGACCACCGCAACCAGGACCGGTGACGTTGGTCCCGAGCAGTTCTCCCGGGTCTCGGTCCGGCCGGCGTCGCAAGGGCTCCGGAACAACGCCGTTCCCTCTACGCTGGCCGGCGCACCATTCCCCGGTATCAACCGCTGGGTCCTGCGCCTCTTCTGCACGGGACACCGTCGGAAGGGGGCGCCGTGGACATCCGGAGCCGGCGGTCGGGCCTGCCTGCGGTCGCTCTCCTGTGCGGGCTGGTGCTGTGCGGTTGCTCGCCCCAGGCGGCGATCTCGTCATCGTCGGCGTCGCAGGCGGCGTCGTCGGATACGGCATCGCCGACCGGGCAGTCGCCCACGACCTCGCCGTCGTCAGCGATGTCGGCCGGTTCGTCCTCGTACTCGTCACCCGGGTCTGCGGCGTCCGGGGCAACGGCGTCCTCGGCATCGCGGACATCGGCATCCCGGACATCGGCTGCGCCGCCGCCGTCGGCATCCTCGCCGTCGGCGTCCTCGTCCTCCCGGTCGCGGTCGAATCCCAATCCGCCGCCGGGGACGACCTCGTACGACCTTCCCGGGAAGGGCGACGACCTGCACCAGCAGCAGCAGTGGGAAGAGGGCCTCCGGAACGGCTGCGACGACGACGGCTTCGAACGGGACTGTCTGACGTTCAGCTACGAGGTGTACGCGGAAGAGGGCGGCGCGCGCACCCCGATCGTCAATCCCGGCGACGAGTACGACGACCGCGACGGCACGTACAGCTGCCGGGTGGAGCGGCTCGAGCCATCGCCGAAGACCCCGGTGCCGGTCGGCACCGTCATCCACCTCACGATCGTGTGCCGCGCGGACGAGGAGCAGCCCGGCGGCGGGGGTGAGGACGACGGCACCGGCGGCACCGACCAGGAGGACGGGACCGCACCGTGAGGTTCCCGACCGAGCACGTCGCCGCGGCGGCTCCGGACGGTGCGGTCCGCGAAGCGGGATCCGACGACTCGCCCACGACCGCCGATCGCGAGCCTGTCGCCCAGGTGGCGAGCAGCGACGTCCCGGGGGATGCGTCCTACGAAGCGGCCGTGGCCCTGCCCCGTGTCATGCAGGTGCTCGGCTCCGTCGTCGCCCCGACGACGCTCCTCACGGGGTTGTTCTTCTACTTCGGCCTGCTCTACGCGATCGCGTACTACCGGTTCTTCGGCATCAACTACACCGTGCTCGAGCTGCCGTTCACGGGCGTCCTGACCCTCAGCGCCAGCGCGGCGGTCCTCCCGCTGGCCGTGCTCGCCGGCGCGGCGCTCCTGGTCCTGTGGGTCTACCGGCAGCCCCTGGACCGGGCATCCCCGGCGGCGCGGCGGCTCGTCGTCCGGGGCCTGCTTCCCGCGGTGGCCGCGGCCGGCGCCGTGCTGCTGGGCCTGGTGGGAGCCGACGTCCTCTTCGGCGCGCCGGTGTTCGGGAAGTTCTACGAGGGCCGCGGACTCAGCCTCACCATCGGGATGGCGTGCCTGGGCTATGCGTCCCGACTGCGTCGCACGTTCCTGCGCTCGCGGCGCGCCCGTCGGTCCACGGGCGAGCCGGTCGCGCTGACGGTGGCGAAATGGGTGTGTCTCTGCACGCTGATCGGCGTCGGACTGTTCTGGGCGGTCGGCAGCTACGCGCTCCGGGTGGGCCTGGAGGATGCGCGCGGATTCGCGGTCCATCTGGCGTGCGGGCCGGACGTGACGCTCTACAGCGCGCGCAGCCTCAACCTGGGAGCTTCCGGCGTCGCCGAGGAGCGCTCGCCGGACACCTCGCCGGAGACGGAGCAGGGCTACCCCTTCCGGTACCCGGGGCTCAAGCTCGTTCCGCAGCCCGGGGAGCAGTACCTCCTGCTCCCTCCCGACTGGGCGCCCGATGCGCGGCCGGCAATCCTCCTCCCGCGTTCGGACAGCCTGCGGCTCGAGTTCGTGACGGTGCTCAGCACTCGTCCCGCGTACTGCTGACGGAGCCCGCCGCTCCCTCCGCACGCGCGGCGCGGGCCCGGGTTCTTGCGCCCGCGGCTACCGTCCGCAGGGTGACCAGGAAGCGGGCCGTCGTCCCGGTGCTCGCCGTGGCCGCGACCCTCCTCGTCGGCTGTGACCAGACGGCGTGGCTCGACGAGGTCGCCCGGGCGGCGATGCCGACCGACGCTCCCGGCCTGGCGGCGTTGCTGCGGGAGGGCATCGCGGCCCTGCGCTCGGCGCACGTCGACCTGGAGGCCACGGCCGCCGGCGCCACGATCACCGGTAGCGGCGACGAGACGCTGGACGACGGGCGCACCGAGACGCTGGACCTGACCCAGACCATCCCCGGCGCCGGGGACATCCGCGTGGTGCTGGTCGACGGGGAGACGTACGTGCAGCTGCCGGAAGCGGTCAACCCCTCCGACAAGCCGTGGCTGCTCATCTCCTCGACCAGCGGCAATGCGGCGGTGCGGCGACTCGCCGCGTCCCTGGACTCGCTCACGCAGTCCAGCAACCTGGACCAGTACGCCACTTTCACCGAGGCGGCGACGCTCGAGGTGGTGGGGGAGGAGGAGGTGGCCGGTGTGGTCGCGACCCACTACGCGCTGACCGTCGACGTCCTGCAGCTCCCGAACGACATCCCCGGCCGGCGGGACCTGCTCAGCGCCGGCGTGGTGCGACTGCCGGTGCAGTTGTGGGTCGACGTCGAGGGCCGGCCGGTGCAGGCCGGCCAGGAGCTGACCGTCCAGGGCCAGGACGTCGCCACGGTGGTGACCTTCAGCGAGTTCGACGAGCCGGTCCGCATCAGCGCCCCGCCGGCCGACCAGGTCGCCACCGCCTGAGGACACCACCCGACCGAGGAACATGACCGCGAAAGCACTTGTCGCCGGCACCGCGGGGTTGCAGGGTGGGCCCCGTGGATTCCTGGCCATGGGGTGGGCCGGACCTGTCAGCCGGCAGCATCGAGGTGAAGGCAGAGCCCGACGGCGTCGTCCTGCACATGCAGGGTGAGATCGACGCACTGGCGATGGACCGGTGGCGGAACTCGACCCACGACGAAGCGCCGAAGGTCATCGCGGTCGACGTCGGCGCGATGACCTACATCGACTCGACCGGCCTGGCCTTCCTCGTGCAGTGGGCGAAGGACTGCGCGCTGGAAGACCGGCCGGCGCTGATCCGGGGGGCCACCGCCCGGTTCGACCAGACGCTGGAGCTCATCGGGCTGAGCTCCATGTTCGTCCGCGAGGGCTGACGGGAGGGGCCGGTCACCGGACCCCGTCCAGCAGGCCCAGTCGCTCGAGGACGCCGACCAGGTAGAGCCGGCGGGGACGGATCAGCTCCGGGACGTTGCACCACCCGTGGCCGGCGACCTGCGCCATCCGGCCGAGGGTGCGATCGACCTCGGCACGCGCGTCCTCGGGTAGCTGCGCGTACACCGCGACGAGCTGTGCGCCGGTCAGCTCCGGCAGGCTGGGCCCGGCCGGCACCGGCACGTCGGCTGCCGGAGCAGCGGCCGCGACGGGCGCGACCGGTGCGGCGGCGACCGGGGCCGCCGGGGCGGTCTGGGGCGACGCGGGGACGACCGGCCGGCTCCGCGGTGCCGCCGGGCCGCCGCCGGCCAGCAGCCGGCGCAGGTAGGCACCGGGGTTCTTGATCTCGGCGAACCGCGCGGAGATCTCCCGCAGGGCGGCCTCGAGCACCTCCGGGTCGGCGGTGCGGACGACGGACTCGGCGTCGAACACGCCCCACTGCTCGAGCATCGCGACGACGTCGGCTGCCGGAAGGCCCGCGACGACGGCCGGCAGCGGGGCCGGACCCGACTCGTCCGCTCGAGCCGCGACCGACGGCGGCGTCAGCCGCGCGTCGGGAGTCGAGAGAGATGAATGATCTTCATTCATCTCATCCTCATGACGGTGACTGCGCGCACCGGTGTCGGAGAACCTGCCACCGGTGCGACCTGCGGATCCGGTCCTGATGTCAGGTGTGGTGACACCGGTCGACGTGATGTCGGTTTCGGTGACATCGGCTGCCGCAGAACCGGCGTTAGCTTTCGTGACAACGGTGGACGCATCACCCAACGGCCGGTCACTGAGCGTGAGGGTCTGCCGGCGTTCGACCGCGCGGTAGAGCTCCGGGCAGAGCACGTACCGGCCGCGGCCGAACCGGTCGGCACGCCCGCCGACACCGCGGGCCTGCTGGCGGTCGAGGAAGCCGGCCTGCTCCAGCTGGGTGACCATCTCGCCGGCCTTCTGCCGGCTGCAGCCGAGCTGCTCGGCGAGCTTCGTGGCGTTGGTGTCGACGACCAGGCGGTAGCCGTCGTCGCCGGCCATGCAGATCAGCGTGAACAGCGCCGAGAACAGCTTGACACCGAGGGCCTTCTGCAACTGCAGGGCGGCCTCGGGCATCACGGTCACCTTCAGGCCGCCGCCGGGCGCGATCCCGTCGGTCGTGTAGGCGGCGATGGTCTTGGTGACCTCGAAGACGAGCGTCGGCCGGGCAGCGGTCGGCGCACTGGCCCCCGGCACCGGGGGAGGGGGAAGGGTCATCGTCAGGCGACTTTCTCTGGCGCTGGGCGTGCGGCACCGCAACAGCGGACCCACTCGTCCCGAAGGCAACAGAACAACCCGGCGGACCCTGCTAGCCTGTGTGGCGTCTACTCCGGAGGCTTTCGCAGGCCGTCGGGCGTGTGCGTGGCATCAGCTGGCAGGCTGGTGCCACGTTGCGTTTCTGGGGGCGATCAGCTCACGACGCCCCTCCCGCAGGGCGCGTCAGTGGTGTGCGGACGCATCGTCACCGCATCTTTCTCCTGCATCGCGACGATCACGCGGCGGCGCCGGCGACCACGTCGGGCACCGACAGGGTGATCACCAGCAGCGACGCGTCCGGCAGCGGGTAGCTGCGCAGGTAGTCCGCCAGGCCGCCGGCGTCGTTCAGGAGCTCGACGTCGCCGTCCCCGTCGATGACCACCAGGCCGCTCCAGCCGGGCTGCAGCCGCTTGCGCTTGAGCCGTAGCGCATCACTGAGCCGGCGCAGCTGCTCACCGCGGACACCGAGCCGGTGCGCGGCCATCGCGAAGCGGCCGACGGCCAGATCGCTGGTCGAGTAGAGGACCGGGCGGGTGTCGCCGCGACGGCGTCGCTGCTCGGCGCCGAGCACGCCGGCGCGCTCGAAGGTGTCCAGCTCCGTCGCCGTCAGTCCGAGCTCGTCCTCCACCTGTGCGCGGGTGTAGAACCCCGGCTCACGAGAGGTACGGCGCGCTCGGGTGGGCGCCGCGCTGCTCGTCGCCACCAGACCTCCTCGAGTTACACGCGTGTGATTGACCGGCGAAATCCTCACACGCGCCGAGGAGCCCGCCCGCACGACTCGCGGGGTCCGTCCCGGGAGTTCGCGGGGTACGTCCCTCCAGTCCCAATCGGGGGGCGAATCCCCGGAGTGGTCCCACGCCCTGCGTCGGCTCTTCGGGGGTGACCCTCCCTAGTTGCGAAAGTGCTCAGCTTGCGCAATTACTCACACCATTTCTGCCGTCAGTTGCGCAATGACTGCTCCGTCGCGACCCGTCACTGGGTCAGAGCGTTGCGGGTAGCGTGGCTCGGGATTCGCAGGCGCGACGAGGTGTTGCGCAATGACCGACGCGAGGTTGCGCAACATGACGGATTCGGCGGCCGACGGCCTCGAGGGTGACTTCCTCACGGTGGAGCAGCTGGCCCAGCTGCGCCAGGTCACCCCGGCGGCCATCCGCGCACAGCTGCGGGCCGGCAACCTCGCCGGTGAGCAGGTGCTCCAGGGCCAGCGGACGGTCTGGCGCATCCCGGTGAGCGTCGCCCGCGGCTACCTGGGGAAGGCGGGGGGTGCGGTTCCCGCGGCGCCACCCGAAGCGCCGCCGTCCCCGCCCGGTCGGGCCGCGGACGTCCGGCCGGCACCGCCGGCGATCGCGTCGGAACCGGATCCCGTCCCGCGCACGGTCGGACGCGGCGTGGCCGCTCCGGCGTCGTCCGGGCGGGTCGAGGCGCTCGAGACCGAGGTGCGCCGGTTACGTCGCCAACTGTCGGCGCTGGCCGAGGCGCACCGCCGGCTGCTGGACGCCCTGACCGCCGACCTCGACGAGGCGTGATCGGTCGATCCGGTGCTCACCGGGCCGAGGGACGTCCGTTCTGGTGGGACTCCCGTATGCCGGGGGCGGCCACCTGGTTCCCCTCGGCTGAGCCGGCCCGTTCAATGCGGGAAGTGGACTGCCGAGCACTCCGGAAGGTGCACCGATGGCCGTGGACGTCCTGCCCTCCTGGGTCGAGCCGGAGCTGGCGACGCTGACCCACGACCGGTTCTCCGACCCGGCGTGGATCTTCGAACGGAAGCTGGACGGCGAGCGGTGCCTGGGTTTCGCCGACTCGTCCGGGGTGCGGCTGATGAGCCGGAGCCGGAAGGAGATCACGGCGACGTTCCCCGAGGTCACCGGCGCGCTGACCGCCCAGCGCCGCCGGGACCTGCTGGTGGACGGGGAGATCGTGGCGTTCGACGGGGAGCAGACTCGGTTCGAGCGGCTGCAGCACCGGCTCGGCGTCGTCCGTCCGTCCGAGGAACTGCTCCGGGAGGTGCCGGTCGTCTACTGCGTCTTCGACGTCCTCTTCGCCGACGGTGAGGACGTCCGGTCGCGGCCGCTGCTGGAGCGCAAGGAGATCCTGGCCCGCAGCCTCGGATTCGATGGCCCACTGCGGTTGACCGAGCACCACGCTCGGGACGGCGAGGCCCTCTACGCGCAGGCCTGCCGGGACGGCTGGGAGGGGCTGATCGCCAAGCGCGCCGACTCCCCGTACCTCGGCGGGCGGACGCGGGACTGGCTGAAGTTCAAGTGCCTGAACGAGCAGGAGTTCGTGATCGGCGGCTACACCGACCCGCAGCGCTCGCGGGTGGGCTTCGGCGCGCTGCTGCTCGGCTACTACCACGGCGACGACCTGGTCTACGCCGGCAAGGTCGGCACCGGGTTCGACACCGCGACGCTCAGAGATCTGCGGAACCGGCTGGCCCCGGCGGAGCGCGATGCCCCGGCGTTCACCGAGGGGCGGTTGCCGGCGCCCCGGGGAGTGCACTGGGTGCAACCGCGCCTGGTCGCCCAGATCGGCTTCGCCGAGTGGACCGACGACGGTCAGCTCCGCCAGCCGCGGTTCCTCGGCCTGCGCGACGACAAGGACCCGGCGGAGGTGATCCGCGAGGTGCCGGAGTGACTCCCGCCGGTCCGCGCACGGCGCCGGTCAGTCCGGGGACCGCCCGGTGTAGCTGAGCAGGTCACCCGGCTGGCAGCCGAGGATCTCGCACAGGGTGGTGAGGGTGGAGAACCGGATGGCACGTGCGCGGTCGTTCTTGAGGATCGACAGGTTCGCGATGGTGATGTTCGCGCGCGCGGCGAGCTCGGTCAGGGTCATGCCCCGCTCGGTCAGTAACGGGTCGAGGTGCACGCTGATCTGGTGCTCCGCCTGCTCCGGCGCCATTCAGATCGTTCCCGCGACGTCGTCCTGCAGTTCCGCGCCGTGAGCGAAGACCGCGGCGAGCGCGAAGGCCAGCAGGCCACCGAGGAGGAGGCCGCCCGGCAGAGTGAATCCGGCGACGCCGAGGTCGACCGACGCCTGGGGTGGCAGGTCGTCGAACAGCGCCGTCCGCAGCGAGTAGTCGACCACCTCGACGACGAGTCCGCCGGCGACCAGCAGTGTTCCGAGGCTGCGCAGCCGGCGGACGTTGCTCGGACCGAAGGGGTCGTTTGCGCACCACGGACTGCAGGAGTCCGCGCACGAGCCACAGCGCGCCGATGACCAGCGCGAGCGGGCCCATGTCCCGCGCCGACTGCAGCAGCATCTGCCCGACCGTGGGATCCCTGACATCGACGGTGACGTCGGCCCAGGAGTCAAAGACGAGCGCTGACGGGAGTGGGCCCAGGTCCTCGGTGGAGATCTGCATCGGGACCCGGAGCGTGTCGCCGTAGGGGAGGGAGTCGCTTTTGTCGATAAGCCAAGCCCCGTCGGACACCTGGACGGAGCTGGGGTCGGACAGCAACGAGTCCGCACGAGGGGGCTGTGGGTGCGGTACCGGCTGCTCGTGCGGACTCGGTGCGGAGCTCGGCCGCCGACCTGCAGCAGAACCGCAGGTCGGCGGCCGTAAGACTCAGATGTCGTAGTACATCGCGAACTCCCCCTGCGTGATTGAGGACTCCTGGCTGTCAACGGATAGTGCCGCTGACCTGAGCTTTCAAGGTTGTGCACATATGGAGGCGGACGGGTCTCGCTGAACGTCTTGGGGACTAAATGGGGACTGGAGCTGGGGGCTCACCGCGTTCTCTAGTGCCGCGTCAAGCGGTGACGCCCTTGAGGAAGGGGGAGATGGCAAGACTGACGCTGGCGTCCCGTCGCGGCCGCAGGCCCATCCCGAACGGACGCGCAGCGCCCTTGGGGCGACCCGCTGAAGCCGGCACGCTCGGCCCGGCTGTTGAGCGGTGCTCCCGCCGCTCAGCTCAGCCGACCCGGACTACGTGTCGCGGGGGTGGCGATGTCTGCAAGGAAGCAATCAGCGTCGCTAGCGCGAAGGACGCCTCGCTTCTCGCAGCCGTTGCCAGATGGGCTGAGCAAGGGTCGGCTCCCCCTGGGTGGCTTGCAGAAGGGCGTACAGGGCGCGGGTGTCGATGACGAGGCCGTCGGACTCGATAAAGATCTTCAGGACATCGCTACGAGTCGCCAGCGGGTCCGGCCGGAGGTCTGGGTCTTCGAACGGACTTCCTGCGGACTCCATGCGGACCGGCGTACTGCGGGGCTACGATGCGCGACGCGCCGGCACGTAGCGACTCCATGGCGCGGACGAGTGAGCCGATGCAGAAGGGTTGCCGGTCCCGGCCGTTGCTGGGCCACGGTGAGTGACCCTCTCGGGCCGGCTTCGGAATCAATCCTACCGACGCCGCAGCCCTCGAGAGCGCGAGCGCCGCCACGCGCGGCTCTGCACGAAGCACGTTCATCGACAGGACCGATCGAGTGACCCAGGAGCTGCGACCGGCGCGCTGCGTAAACAGCTGTGAATCATCGCTCTCGCCGACGACACGGTGCCGGACTGGACAGCGCTAGTCGTCGAGAGCGACCGGGGGCGCCCGACGACCGCGAGCGGACATGGTTTGAGTGGGTGGTCACAGTGGAAGAGTCAGCGGCGCTTCGCCAACCGGACGGACGGCCGCGTGGACGAGCCGACGAACGGCACGGCAATAGCCTACAACTCCCCGGACGCGACTGGCACAATGCGCGCTGCTCGCGAACGTTTCGCCCAGGAGGGACGGCTCGGTGGACACCCGGTTCGAACTTCGCCTCCACGAGAGGTCAGAGCAGCGGCCAATTGGCCAAACGACGAGCGTCTTCGCCCCCCCGATGAGCGGCTTAGGCGCGGTTGATAGCGGATTCGGCGAGGACAAACTCGGCCGCCACGACTTCGTTGAGATCTACCCCGATGCCGACCCGAAAGCCAGCGCAAGGTACATCGAGGAACTGCGGGCCGCGGCAGGTCCTGACGTTGAGATCAGCACAGATCAATCATTCGTAGGCAATCCAGCACCCTCCGGGATGGCCGGCGCCTATTTTCAGGATTTGATTCTCACCTTCGGTTCTGTCGCGTCGCTGACGGCTGTACTGAAAGCAAGCAAGGACGTCCTTATTGAGTGGCTCCGAAATCGACCCGCACGAAAAATTGTCATTTCACAGGGCGCAGACACTATCGAAGTGAGCGGGCCGAACGCTGTGAGGGACCTGGAGTCCGCCGTCGCCCTAGCTGACCGGAAGGCGGCCGCAACAAGGCAAGGGGACAGCCGATGACATTCGCTCGCGGGCCCTGTTGTAGCGCGGCCTACTGCTCCCGCCTCAAATGCGCGCGCAAAGCCTTGGCAGCAGGAGGCTTAGTACCTCAACCCACGGTGCCGACCACCTCGGCGTCCGGGCCGTCGGCAGTGCCTACCTCGGCAATGCAGGGCACTTAGGCGCCTCCTGATCGCAGTCAACAATCACGAGCTCCGGCCCCCACTCTGCCAGGGCGGCTTGAGGGGGTCCGAGGACGTTCGTCCAGGTGTATATCTGCAGGTCAGGTCCGCGTGCGGTCTTGGGCGAACTAGCCCGAACACCCCTGAACGCCGCGCCTTGGCCACCACGGTGGCACGGAAATGCGGCCTGACTGGAGCGCTCAGACGTCCCCAGGGTGGCCGACGTTTATCGTGAGTGCGCGACCGGAGGCCGGGGACGCCGGCGTTAGGCGCGCGGGCGCGGGCGGCGGCGGTGACTCCGTCACGAGCGAGGCGGGATGAACCGACGGAAGGCCGGCACCGCCGCCGCGGCCACGCCGACGTGCATGAGCATCAGAAAGACCACGCCCGCCGTCGTCGTGCCGGGCTGCGAGTCGGCGACCAGCAGCATGGCGTCAGGGATGAACGAGAGCAGGACAACCGCGGGTACCAGTACGCGCAGCACGTTCGAAGCGTTGCGGCTGCGCGCGACGACGACGTGCCATCCGATGGCGCCGACGATCGCGCCCAGAACCGCCAGCGACCCGTAGACGGGCAGGGTGAGCTGTTGGAACTCCGCGGGGATGTCGAAGAGTGCACGGGCGAGCAGGGCGATCGCGCTGGTGACCACGAGGGCTCCAGCGGCGGCAGCGACGGCAGCGAGGGCCGTGGACTTCCAGGACACCGCAGGGATGTCGAGTGTCGACGTGCTGGTCATTTCGGTTCTCCAGTTGGGGTGGTAGGTAAGACGTCGAGCGGACGGCCCGGCACGGGGATCAGGCCTGCAGAGCGGCTGCTGCGGCGACAGCGTCGGCCAGCGGAGTCGGCGCACGGCCGATGAGCTTGTCGAGGTCATTGCCTTCGACGTAGTGCTCTCCGTCGGCGACGGCGCGGTCGAAATCGGCATAGAGCGCCGCGACCGGCTCGGGCAGCCCGGCGGTGACGAGGATCTGGGCGTACTGCTCCACCGGTACGTCGGCGTAGGCGACGAGCCGACCCGTGACCTCGGAGACGGCCGCGGCGAGCTCGCTCATGGTGAAGGCCTCGCCGCCGAGCTCGTAGACCGCGCCCTCGTGCCAGTCCGCGGTGAGAACGGCGGCGGCTGCCGCGGCGAGGTCGGCCCGGGTGGCGGCGCTGACCCGGCCGGTGCCGGCCGAACCGACAATCCCGCGCTCCAGGTACGTGCCCAGCTGGCCGGTGAAGTTCTCGGTGTACCAGCTGTTGCGCAGGACCACGTGGGGAACCCCGGACTCGGCCAGGACCTTCTCGGTGGCCAGGTGTTCGGCGGCCAGCGGCAGCGTCGAGGTGTCGGCGTGGGGGAAGCTGGTGTAGGCGATCAGGCCCACACCGGCGTCCTTCGCCGCCTCGATCGCGTTGCGGTGCTGCACCGGCCGCTGGCCGACCTCGCTGCCGGAGACCAGCAGAAGCTTGTCCGCTCCGGCGAACGCGGTATGGAGCGAGTCGGGGTCGTTGAAGTCAGCGCGGCGCACGGTGACGCCGCGGTCCTGGAGGTCGGCGAGGACCTCGATGCGGCGGCCGGTGGCGACGATCTGCTCGGCCGGAACGCCGCGATCGAGCAGTGCTTCTACGGTCAGGCGGCCGAGGCGGCCGGTGGCGCCAGTGACGACGATGGACATGCGGGTCGTTCCCTTCGCGGAGTGGGAGATCGGAGGCTCAGGCGGCCTGGAAGGAGCGCCGGGAGAGCCCGAAGCTGTAGCCGTCCAGGGCGGTGACCACGGGGGCGGTGGGGTCGGTGGCCGCGCCGAGAGCGACGAACAGCGGGGTGAAGTGCTCCACCGTGGGGTGGGCGTAGGGCAGGCCCGGTGCGTTGGAGCGGTAGCGGGAGAGCTCCGCGACGTCGCCACGCTCCAGGGCGTCGGCGGCCCAGGCGTCGAAATCGGAGGACCAGCCGGGCACCTCGGTCCCCTCGAGCATTCCTCGGGTGATGAACGGCAGGCCGTGCGTCATGTGACCGGAACCGATCACCAGCACGCCCTCCTCGCGCAGCGGGCGCAGCCGCTCCCCGATGGCCAGCAGCCGGTCGGGGTCCTCCGTGGGCAGGGACAGCTGCAGCACCGGGACGTCGGCGGCCGGGTACATGATCTTCAGCGGCACCCACGAGCCGTGGTCCAGACCCCGACTGGCGTGCTGGTGCACGTGCTCGGTGTCCGGCATCAGGCCGACCACGTCCCGGGCCAGCTCGCTGGCGTCGGGGGTGTCGTAACGGAACGTGTGGTACAGCGGGTCGAAGCCGCCGAAGTCGTAGACCAGCTCGGTGGGCCGGGTGGCGCTGACCGACAGCGGCGCGGACTCCCAGTGCGCGGAGACCACGAGAATGGCCTTCGGCTTCGGCAGGGAGCGGGCCCACCCGTACAGCGGGTTCAGCCACTCCGGGCGCCAGAACGGCATGGGGCCACCGCCGTGAGACAGGTAGAGGCTTGGCAGCGCCCCGTCCTCCGGCGTCCAGGGCCGGTGCGGCTCGAGGTCGGCGACGCGACGCAGGTGCTGGGCGAAGAGGTGGTCGGCAGGGATACGGGCGTCGGCGGCGGCGGTCGTGGCGGGACCGAGCAGGGTCATCATGGCTCCCAGTTGGTTGTGCAATCAACTAACAGTCTGCGCCAATTCACTTGTCCCGGCAAGTATTTCGGCAGAGATGTGAGTGGGCCCACTCACGGGCCGGCACCGGCAGGCCAGACGCGCCCTGCCGGTCCGCTGCGGTGAGGCGGACCGGTAAGGCGAGCCGTCAACGGGGCTGCGGCTTGCTCTCGTTCAGCCCGTAGACGCGCCCGTCCACGCCGCGGAAGTGGCGGTAGGCGTAGTCCAGGTCGGGCACCCGGTTGATCTCGCCGAGCAGCTCCCCGCCGGCGGCGGCGATCTCGGCACTGGCCGCCTCGACGTCGTCGACCCTGAAGCCGAAGGCGATGGCGCCGTTGTAGCCGAAGTCCGGGGCGGTCTGCGGCGTGTAGAGCTCCAGCATCCCTCCGTCGGGGAGCGCGTACACGAAGACGCCCTGCATCTCCATGGCCAAGGGGAGGCCGAGGGTCTCGGTGATGAACTTCCTCTGGGCCTCCAGGGCCTCCGGTTCGACGGTGATGGAGTGCCAGGTGATTGCGTTGACGATCATCGCGGTGTCCTCTTCTCGGTGGGTGTGACTGGATCCGGGCGCGGGCGCATGGGCACGCCTGGCTGGGTGATCCCGTTCGCGGGATGTCGATCAGACGGCGTCGCGGCGCCAGGCGACCGTCAGGCCGGCACGCGCGCCGAAGCGCTCGAGATGGCCGCCGAGGGCGTGCTCGAGACGGCTCAGCGTCTCGGCGTCGGGGGCATCGGCGTGCAACGTGAGCACGTCGGCGCCGACGACAATCCGGGCGCGGGCGTCCCCGACGGTGGTCGTCCAGGCGCCGGCTGCCTGCTCGGTGAAGGGAGCCTTGCGGCCGAGGTGGGAGACCAGCTGCTTGGCGTAGCGGGCCGGGGCGTCTGTGCGCACATCGGCGCGCGAGGACAGGGTGGTCATGGTGTCTCCTGGTCGGGGTCGTGCGGCCGGGTAAGAACATCCCGTTGGTGTTGGCCGACTCGGCCGGAACTGGCTGCAGGACGTCCCAGTGCTCGACGATCCGCCCGTCCTGGACACGGAAGATGTCGACGACGGCCTGCCCGAGGTCATCGGGAGAAACTTGAGGTTGTAGTGCAGGACGACAAGGTCGTCCTCGGCGAAAACCCGCTTGAGGTGGAACGACGCATCCGGAGCCTGCGCGAAAGCGGGACGAAGTGTTCGGGGGCGACGTCGGCGCCCGGACCCTTGCGTCGGGTAGTCGCTGTGTCCGTCGCCGGCCGGGCGGGCGGTCCTGCCGTCCCGACCAGCGACGGAGGTGCTCAGTCCTGAACGGTGACGACGAGCTTGCCGCCGGCTCCGCCGCCGGCGAGGCGGCCCAGGCCCTCGGAGGCCTGCTCGAGGGACAGGACGTCGGCGACGGCGACCTTGAGGTTCCCGGCAGCGGCCTGCTCGGCCAGAGGCGCCAGGACGTCGCGGGTGGGGGTGGCCATGACGGAGGTGCCGGTGAGCCCGGCCTCGGCGAGGGTGGCCTCGTCGGGCACGGCCGCCACACCTGCGACCTTTCCGCCGTTCCGGACGGCGGCGATCGGGGTGCCGGAGGCGTCCATGCCGTAAAGGCTGATCAGGGCGTCCACGCCGTCGGGGTAGGCGGCGCGGACCTGCTCGGCCACCGATCCGGCGGTGTGGTCGATGACCCGGGAGGCACCGAGCGCGGTGAGCCGCTCGGCGTCCTCCGGCTTGCCGGTGGCCACGACGGTCACGCCGCGGGCGGCCAGCAGCTGGACGGCGAACGAGCCGACGCCGCCGGAGGCGCCGTTGACCAGCACGGTCTGTCCCGGCTGCGGGTCGATGGCATCGATGGACTGGGCAGCGGCCGCGCCGGCCAGGGGCAGAGCGGCGGCGGAGGTGAAGTCCAGCCCGGCCGGCTTGTGCGTGACCGCGGCGGCCGGGAGCACGGCGTACTCGGCCAGCGTGCCGGCCGAGATCGGCGGGGCCAGCAGCACGTGGCCGAGCACCTCGTCGCCAACCGCGACGTGGTCGACACCGGCACCGACAGCCTCCACGACGCCGGCGGCGTCGCGACCGATGACGACCGGGTACTCGTGCGGCAGGCCCATCTGGGCCAGGAACCCGGCGGCGACGGCGTTGTCGATGGGGTTGAGGCCGGCAGCCTTCACCCGGATCAGGACTGTGCCCTCGGCGGGCTGGGGGGTGGGCAGGTCGGCGAGCTGGGGCTGCTCGCCGGCGGCGGGAACGTGCAGGGCGCGCATGACAGAACTCCTGGTAGTTGCGATCGAGCGGGAGGGATGGACGGGCGTGCACTCCGGGCCCACGGCGGGCCGGGAGGAGAGAGAGGGAGGAAGTGGTGCAGCGGTTGACGGCGACGTCGACCGTCGAAGGTCAGAAGGCGTACGGGCCGAAACGGCCCCAGGCGACGAAGGCGGCCAGGGCGAACAGCACCAGGTTGACCACGATCATCTGCGGTTCCTTGCGGCGGCCGTGGGTAGCCGCGGCGCCCAGCATCAGCAGAGCCAGGCCGCTGGCCGCGATCGGCACCAGCACCGGAACGATGTCCAGCGCGGCCGGGAGGATGAGGCCGATGGCGCCGAGGACCTCCAGGGCGCCGATGCCCTTGACCGCCCCGTCGCTGAAGTCCTCGGTCCAGCCCATGCCGGAGTCGGCGAGCTTCTTCTTCGGCTGGCTGAGCTTCATCAGCCCCGCGCCGAGGAAGGCGACGGCCAGCAGTCCGGCGATGATCCACAGGACGACGTTCACGGATGACTCCTTGGAAGGGTTTACTTGATGACGCAAGTGACGGTAGACTACGACTAGTTGCAGCGTCAAGTATCTCGCCCGAGAATTTGTTGATCCGTCAAGTCAGGAGGAAGCCGTGGAAGCGGTCGAGGAACCCCGGTGGCTGACCGCGCAGGAACAGGAGACGTGGTTGGCCGTCCTGTCGATGGTCACCTGGCTTGCCGACGCGGTGGATGGACAGCTGCACCGCGACGCAGGGATCAGCCACTTCGACTACCAGGTCATGGCCATGCTCTCCATGTCCCCAGGGCACACGCGACGGATGAAGGAGGTCGCCGCACTGGCGAACGGGTCCCTGACCCGCCTTTCCCGGACCGTCGACCGACTCGAAGCGCGCGGCTGGGTGACCCGCCGGCCCGATCCCGAGGACGGCCGCTCGACGCTCGCGGTGCTCACCGACGCCGGCTGGGACAAGGTTGCCGCCACCGCACCCGGCCACGTATCCGAGGTACGCCGCCTCGTGTTCGACCCGCTGACCAAGACCCAGGTCCGCCAGCTGCACGACATCGCCACCAGGATCGGGGCCGTCGTCCAACCCGAGGGCTGCCTCCCCACTCTGCCGGCGCCGGACGCCCACTGAGCCGTCGAGCGCCGACTCCTGCCGCGTGGCTCGCAACGTTCCCGACCGCACCCTGGCGACGGCTCTGCGGTGCACGGTGCGAGGCCTGTGCCGCGTGAGCGCTCTGGTGGACGCCTCCTGGGGCATCCCGGCGGAGCGGATCCGGCTACAAGGCGGCGAGGACGTGTCCGGCCGCTGCCATGACGCGACCGCGGGCAGGGCGAGCGGCGGTGATCCGGCCAGCGTGGGCCCCGGCACCGAACGCCCAGCGCAGGGCGACGAAGCGAACCAGGCCGACGGCACCCGTGACGACGCCGACCACCACCAGCTGAGCCACCGCACTTCTGCCCGGCGCCAGGGCATCGAACCAACCCAGCGCCGCAGTTGTGGTCACCATCCCTGCCAACGCCAGCCCGCCACCCTCCCACTGCGCCTGGAGCCAGGAAACCCGCCCACCGGCGTGGAAGGTCAGCCGGCGGTGCAGCTCGTTCGCCAGCGCGGAGGAGGCGATCGAGCCCGCCACGTTGGCGGTCTGGCTGCCGGCATCCGCGAGCAGGAGGAACAGCATTCCGTACAGGACGTTGGCGGTCAGCCCGACGCCGACGAAGCGGACAAACTGCGCCCGGCCGTCGTCCCCACGGAGCCGATCCAGCAGCCGAGGGATCCGCCTGTGCGCACGTCCATCTTCTGCCAAGGCGGGACCGAGTGTGATGTTCACGAGCTGACCCCTCAACGAATCACTTGCCGACGCAAGTGAACATACGCCCAGTTCACTTGCGTCACCAAGTGAAGGGCTGCGCGTGTGGGGCATGTCGCAGAGGGAGCTCGAGAGTCGAGTCCAAACCCGCGGCGACTCCCGACGGAAGCAGCCGGCTGCAGGACGAACTCCCGCGACTCGGCCGCTATCCGCTCCTCGAGGTCGACGAAGTGGGCTACGTGCCCTTCGAGCCCGAGGCGGCCAACCTGTTCTTCCAGCTGGTCTCCGCCCGCTACGAGGCGGACCTCGCTGATCGTGACCAGCAACAAGCCCTTGGGCCGCTGGGGGGAGGTCTTCGGCGACGAGGTCGTCGCCGCCGCCATGATCGACCGACGGGTCCACCACGCCGAAGTAATCTCACTCAAGGGCGACAGCTACCGGCTCAAGGACCGAGACCTTGGCCGGTCCGCGGCCGCCACCGAAGACGCATGACCACGAGGGTCAATTTTCGGCCATCGTTAGAGGTCAACTTTCGACCATCGTTGACAGAGCTATCGACGAGGCACACGAACGTCGCAGGTGCACGCGTCGCTCAAGCCGCCTTCACGGACACCGAGAGGCCAAGCCGACTCTCTAGCAAGGCGTCGCTTGCGACCGGCCTTCGCCGAGCGCACTCACGGCCGAGCAGCACTGGAGACTCCAAGATCACAAGGCATCACGACTCCTGCATTTCAGTGAAGCGACCGGCCGCTACCCACAACGGCCAACAGATCGGCAGACGCACCTCAGATAGCCAATTTCGGCCATCTTTTCTCGCATGTACTCAAGCCTTCACTCGAAACGGCACGCATGCTACCAATGAGGTAGCACAAAGGCGTTGCTCCGCGAGGCCCTTCGCTATTACCAGGGTTGCTGTTGGACATTGTTGGATGGCGATGAGAAATGCGTGGCGGGATGAAGGTATACGCCGGTTCGCCGGCGGCTGCCCGGGCATACCTGGAGGCCGACCGGGGGCGGGCCGATGACTACTACCTGGCCGAGGGCACCGGCTGGGCCCGCCGCTTCGTCGGCCACGGCGGGCGGGTGGGGGAGCGGGCATCGCTGAGCGGGGATCTCTACCAGGCATGGGTGGCCGGCCAAGACCCGGCAAGTGGCGAGCCGCGGGGCCGGCTGCGCACCGACGGCCGGGCGGTGCGCTTCGTCGAGGTGGTCATCAACGGACCGAAGTCGTGGTCGCTGGCCGCCGCGCTGCACTCGGACATCGCCGCCGCCTACGACGCGGCGCAGGACCGCGCCGCGGTCGAGATCGTCGGCTGGCTGTCCAGGCACGCGACCACCCGGGTCGGGCCGCGCGGCGGCCAGGTACAGGTGCCGGTCGAGGTACTTGAGGCGGTGACCGTGCGGCACTACACCTCCCGCGCCGGGGATCCGCACCGGCATCTGCATCTGCAGGTCGGTGCTCGGGTCTTTGCCGCGGGAAAGTGGCGCGGGCTGCACACCGTCGGCGTTCGCGACTTCCTCGCCGCCATCAACGGAGTCGGGCACGCCGCGGTCGCCTGCGACCCGCAATTCCGGGTGGCGTTGGCTGCGCACGGCTACACGGTCGACGAAACTGGAGAAATACTGCAGCTCGCCGAGTACATCGGCCCGTTCAGCGCACGGGCGGCACAGATCGGGCGAAATGCGGACCGCTATGAACGCGAATGGATGAAGGTGCACCCCGGCGAACAGCCAGGCCCGGTGCTGCGCCGGGCTTGGGACGCCCGAGCCTGGGCAGACGGACGCCCGGACAAGGTCATTCCCCGATCGGGCGCGGACCTGACTGCGCGGTGGCGGGCCGAACTCGCCGCCCTCGGCTACCGCGACCCCGCCCGGCCGGTCGGGATGCGGCCGACCCCGGTCGGCGAGCTGCACCGCGACCAGGCGGCGGAGCGGATCCTCACCCGGCTGGGCGCCAGTCGCTCGGCGTGGAATGCCGCCGACATCCGCGGCGAGGCCGAACGGCTCGTCGCCGCCGAGGGCATCATCGCCGACGCCGCGGTGCGCACCGAGTTGGCCGAGGACCTCACCGCGCGGGCCTTGGCCCGTTGCTTTCTGCTGCTGGAGCGGGAGGAGCTGCCCGAGCACATCCGGGCCTGGACCTCCCGGTGGGTCCTCGACGTCGAGGCTGACCTAACGGAGCGGCTCGCCACCCGCAGCGCCCACCCGGCCGCACCGGGCGGGGAAGAGCTGAAGTTGCCGCTGCCGGCGCCGGCTCGGCTGGATGCCGGCCAGGCCGCGGCGGTCACCGTCCTGGCCGGCGACCGGGCGCTGGTCGTGCTGGAGGGGGCGGCCGGGGCGGGCAAGACCACCACCTTGGCGGCCACCCGCCAGCTGCTGCAGGCTCGAGGGCGACGGCTGGTGATGGTCACCCCGACACTGAAGGCCGCTCGGGTCGCCGCCGCCGAGGTCGGTTCCGCCGCGGGCTCGGCGGCTTGGCTGGCCTTCCACCACGGCTGGCGCTGGAACGACGAGGGTGTCTGGACCCGGCTCGAAATCGGCCGGCCAGATCCAGTGACCGGTGCGGTCTACGCCGGGCCGCCCGAATGCGCCCGCCTACGTCGCGGTGACCTGCTCGTTGTCGACGAGGCCGGCATGCTCGACCAGGACACCGCCCGCGCGCTGCTCACCATCGCCGACGAGTGCGGGGGACGACTGGCCCTACTGGGGGACCGCCATCAGCTGGCCGCGGTCGGCCGCGGCGGAGTGCTCGACCTCGCCGCCCGCGAGGCCCATCCGGCCGCGGTGCTGACACTGGGCGGAGTGCATCGGTTCACCCGCACCGACGCGACCGGCCGTAGCGTGCCCGACGGCGAGTACGCCGAGTTGACCCTGGCCATGCGTACCGGCGCCAACCCCGGCGCGGTGTTCGACGCGCTGGTTGGACGCGGCCAGATCCGGATCCACCCCGATCCGGCGGCGCTACGCGAGACGTTGGCCGCGCTCGGCGCTGGCCCTCGAGACGCTGATGCAGTGGCGGTCGTCGTGGACACCGGGGAGCAGGCCAACGAGCTCAACGCCGTCATCCGCGACCGGCTCATCGCCGAGGGGCGGGTCGACGACGACCGGGTGACGACCACCCGGGCCGGGCAGCGGATCGGCGCCGGCGACCGGGTCGCCACCCGCCGCAACGACCGCGCCCTAGGCGTGGCCAACCGCGACACCTGGACCGTCACCGCTGTCCGCGAACACGGCGAAATCGTCGTCGTCCCTGTTTCCCGTGCGCTAGGCAGCGCCAGGGCAGGCGATGTCATCCCCGGCAGGGGAGGGGAGCGGGTACTGGCCGGCAACTACGTCGGCTCGTACGTGGAACTCGCGCATGCGTCGACGGCGCACGGCATGCAAGGCGACACGGTCCGCGCCGCGCACGTGGTGGTCGGTGAGCACACCGGCGCCGCGTCGGCCTACGTCGGCATGACCCGCGGCCGGACCGCCAACACCGCCCACCTGGTCGCGGCCGATCTCGCCGAGGCCCGAGAGCAGTGGATCGCCGTGTTCGGCCGCGACCGCGCCGACCTTGGTCCCGGCCACGCCGCTGAACTGGCCGCCCGGGAGGCCGCCCGCCACGCCACAGCGCGACCGCTCGAGCAGGTGCTGGCCGACCTGCACCAGGCGTGGACGGCCGAGCAGCGCTGCCTCGATCGACTCGCCATCCTGCAGCCGCTGCGCGACGCGCTCCGGACGAAGGTGTCGCTCGAGGCCGACCGGACCGACGCGGTCGTCGCGGAGGAAGTGAACTACCGGCGGGCCCTACGCGACGCCGACCGCGCCCGGCAGCGGACCGACACCAGCGGCGCGGTGGTCGCCGCCGCGGCAGGCCGGATCCGGGAGGCGGCGCTCGTCCGCTGGGACGTCGACCGGACGGCCGCCGCTCAGGCCACCCGGACCGTGCTGAAGGGAGCGGGCCGGCTCGTGCTGCGGCGGGCCGCGGTGGCCCGCGCCGGCCGGCAGCTCAGCGACTGGGCCAACACCTGGCGCCCGTACCTACCGGACCTGCCCACAGCTCCTGGCCGGATCGCGCAGGTCGCCGGCCGGCCCGACGCCCGAGCCGCGCTGGAGGCGGCGTTCGGCGCTGCCACCCGACGCATTGCCGAGGAGGCTCATCCGGAGCACGCCGAGCTGCGCGCGGCCGCCGATGCCGCCCAGCACGCGGTGGAGCAGGCCCGGCGTTCGCTGGCCGAAGCCCGCCGCCGGCACGGCGACCGCGTCACCGGCTTCGGAGCCGCGCCCGGGACCGGCGACGACGCCGCCGACCGGCTCGCCGGCATCGAGCGCGACATGGCCGCCACCCGCCAGCAGCTGACCGAGGCGCGGAGGCACATCGCGCAACTGGCGGCCGAGCCGGCTCTGCTAACCCAGCCGCCCGACCGGCTCACCCGGGAGCGCGACACCTGGCGGGCCCGGCGCGCCACCGAACAGCGGCGCAGTGCGGCAGTTCCGCGGCCAACTGCCCCGACGCCTGACTTTCTCCAGTCGCCGCCGCGGTTACGGGAGCTGTCTGCCGACTGGCGGAGCAGCGTTCCGCCGCTCGGGCGGTGAACAGGCGATCTGCCGCCGATGGTCGCCGTGGTGGGTCAGGGATGGGCGCACTGGAGATCGACTGGAGATCGCCGGACGAGTCTGGCCGTGCGATGTCACCACACGACCCGATACAGCGCCTTCTCGGTACAAGAGCCGACCACCGACCAGCCCAGGAGCCAACATGCCCGATCCCACCGCCGGTTCCCAGCCCGAGCTGCTCACCATCGCCGAAGCCGCCGAACTCGTCCGCGCACCGGTCGCCACATTGCGCTACTGGCGCCACCTCGGCACCGGCCCGCGCAGCTTCCGCCTCGGTCGCCGAGTCCTCTACCGCCGCGAGGACGTGCACGCCTGGATCAACGACCGGCACAGTGAGAATCGCGCCGGCCGTCCTTGACCGACCCTGTTGTGTCGGACAATACTTACCCCAGAGATCCGGTTCACGCAGTCGGCGCGCAGGCACCGCATCGGTCGGACCTCCGCCCGGCACGTCCTGGCCACCGCCGAACCGGCCGCGGTCACCACGACCAGCGGCGCCGACGCCTGGCGCTACGTCGGGCCCGACGAGCGGGGGCGCGAGCTGGAGGTCATCGCCCTCGAGGTGCACCCGGCCGACGGCGGGCGGACGTACCTGCTGGTCATTTACGTCATGCCGACCCAGCTCCGAGGAGACCGCCCATGACCGACCGCACCCGCCCCTCCGTCACCGCCGACTCGCCGATCGGTCCGGACGTCGACCTTGACGAGGACGACGTCCGACTGGCCGACGGGACCCGGCTGACCGAGCAGCGCGCCGCGGAGATCGTCGAGGAGGTCCGGCGTCGCGGCGGTCGCCCGTCCCTCACCGGAGAGGCCGCCGTCTCGCCACGCATCGCCTTCCGCGTCACCCCAGGTGTCCGCGACCGCGCCGCCCAGATCGCCGCCCGCGAGGGCAAGACCGTCTCCCAGCTCGCCCGTGAGGCGCTCGAGGCACGGGTCGCAACGGAGCCGCACGCCTCCTGACGGAGCACGACATCCCTCTGCCTGCGCTTCGGATTGGAGAGGCTCGTGGCCTTTCGCAGCATCCAGGACCGGTGGTACGTCACCGACCCGGCCACGGGGAAGCGCGTGTCGAGCGCCCGGCACGGGCAGGGGATGCGCTATCGGGCGCGCTACAAGGACGCGGCGGGGAAGGAGATCACGCGAGCGTTCGCTGACAAGGAGAAGTCCAAGGCGCAGCGATGGCTCGACGAGGTCACGGCCAGCCAGGTGACCGGCACCTACGTCGACCCGAAGACGGCCCGGACGACGGTCGGCGAGTGGTGCGAGACCTGGTTGGCCGGCTACGCCACGCGCCGCCCGCGGACAGTGCGGCAGGCGCAGGTGCACGTCGCTCAGATCGAGGCCGCGTTCGGTCCGATGCCGTTGTCGGCCGTGCGGCCATCGGAGATTCGATCGTGGACGGTCAAACTCAAGGCGGACGGCCTGGCGGACAGCTACGTCTATGCGCTGCACTCGCGCCTGTCGCAGGTCATGAGCGACGCGGTGCACGACGGGCTGCTGGCGCGCAATCCTTGCTCGCGGCGCACCTCGCCGGGGACAGGCGGTCAGCGCCCCCTACGTCGCCACGACCGAGCAGGTGTGGGCGCTGCACGACACGGTCGCCGAGCACCTGCGCCCGGCGATCCTGTTGGGGGCCTTTGTCGGGCTGCGAACCGCCGAGGCGGTGGGCCTGCGGGTCGCCGACGTCGACTTCGCGCGTGGCGTCGTGCGGCCGGCCCAGCAGGGCAACGGGGAGCCGCTCAAGAGCGAGACGTCCCGCACGCCGCTTCCCATCCCACAGGAACTGGCGTTGGAGCTATCGGCCGCCGTGGCTCGCTGGGGCGGCGAGTACGTCGTCACCGACGGCCTCGGTCGACCGACCTCGACGTGGGCCATCGAGCGGGCCATCCGCTCCGCCCGGCGGAAGATCACCGGGCTGCCCCAAGCGTTCCGCTTCCACGACCTGCGGCACTACCTGGCAAGCCTGCTCATCGGCAGCGGCCTCGACGTCAAGGTCGTCCAGCACCGGCTCCGGCATGGCAGCGCCAAGACCACGCTCGACACCTACGGACATCTCTGGCCCGACAGCGACGAGTCCGCACGGGCGGCTGTCGCTGCTGTGCTGGTTGCTCGTGGGGACTGGTTGGGGACTGAGCGGGCTGACCTGCGGAAAATCGCAGGTCAGCCCGCCAATTTACTCAGATGTCGTAGTACATCGCGAACTCGTGCGGGTGCGGGCGCAGGCGGATCGGGTCGATCTCGTGCTCCCGCTTGTACTCGATCCACGTCTCGATGAGGTCGGGGGTGAACACCCCGCCGTCCACCAGGTACTCGTGGTCGGTCTCGAGGTTGTCGAGGACGGCGTCGAGCGAGGCGGGGACCTTCTCGATGCCCAGGGCCTCCTCGGGCGGCAGCTCGTAGAGGTCCTTGTCGACCGGCGCCGGCGGCTCGATCTTGTTCTTGATGCCGTCGAGGCCGGCCATCATCATCGCCGAGAAGGCGAGGTAGGGGTTGGCCGACGGGTCGGGCACGCGGAACTCGATGCGCTTGGCCTTGGGGTTGTCACCCGAGATCGGGATGCGGCAGCAGGCCGAGCGGTTGCGGGCCGAGTAGACCAGGTTGATCGGCGCCTCGTAGCCCGGCACCAGGCGGTGGTAGCTGTTCACCGTCGGGTTGGTGAAGGCCAGCAGCGACGGGGCGTGGGTCAGCAGGCCGCCGATGTAGTGGCGGGCGGTGTCGGACAGGCCCGCGTAGCCGGTCTCGGCGTGGAAGAGCGGCTCGCCGTCCTTCCAGAGGCTCTGGTGGCAGTGCATGCCCGAGCCGTTGTCGCCGAACAGCGGCTTGGGCATGAAGGTGACGGTCTTGCCGTGCGCCCACGCGGTGTTCTTGATGATGTACTTGAACAGCATCAGGCTGTCGGCGGCACGCAGCAGCGTGTCGAACTTGTAGTTGATCTCCGCCTGGCCGCCCGTCCCCACCTCGTGGTGCCCGCGCTCGAGCTCGAGGCCGGCGTTGGCGAGGTTGGCCATCATCGTCGAGCGCAGGTCGCTGTAGTGGTCGAACGGCTCGACCGGGAAGTAGCCGCCCTTCGGGCGGGTCTTGTAGCCCAGGTTGGGGCCGCCGTCGGGGCCGGTCAGCGCACCGGAGTTCCAGGACCCCTCGATCGAGTCGATGTGGTAGTAGCCCTCGTTGATGCCGGTCGAGTGCCGGATCGAGTCGAAGATGTAGAACTCGGCCTCGGGGCCGAAGTAGGCGGTGTCGGCGATGCCGCTCGCGGCCAGGTACGCCTCGGCCTTCTTGGCCACGTTGCGCGGGTCGCGGCTGTAGGCCTCCCGCGTGATCGGGTCGTGGATGAAGAAGTTGACGTTCAGCGTCTTGTGCACCCGGAACGGGTCGAGGAAGGCGCTGTTGGCGTCGGGCAGCAGCAGCATGTCCGACTCGTTGATCGCCTGGAACCCGCGGATCGACGAGCCGTCGAAGCCGAGGCCGTCCGCGAATGTGTCCTCGCCGAAGGCCGACGCCGGGATGGTGAAGTGCTGCATGACGCCGGGCAGGTCGCAGAAACGCACGTCGACGAATTCGACGTCGTTGTCGCGGATGTAGGCGGCGACCTCGTCGGGACTGGTGAACATCGATCCTCCGGGAGTGGGCGGACAGCCGACGGCGACGCTACGAGCGCGGAGTTGCCCTCCGGTGTCTCGGTTGTTTCGGGCCGGTAACAAGGGCTTCCGGCGTGTCGCCGCGTCCCCTGCAGGGTCCCGCCGCGAGCTGGCGAGTGGTGGGGGCAGGGGGTCCTTTAACTACGCTGGCGGTCATGGTCAGGGACGCAGCCCAACCCTCTCAGGAGCGCCGGCGCGGCGCCTCTCTGGGGTTGCCCGCCGAGGGCCCCGGCTCCCTGGCGAGCTTCGGCACCCGCGTCGTCGCCTTCCTCGTGGACGCGATCGCCTCGGCGTTCGTCGCCGGTCTGTTCACAGCACCGCGCCTGCCCGGCAACTGGAGCCTGGTGAGCTTCGCGGCCATCACCGTCGTCACGCTGGTCGCCTTCGGGCAGACGCCCGGTATGCGGGTGTGCGGGCTGCGGCTGGCGCACCCGCAGGAAGGGTCGCGGCTCGCCCTCTGGCGCGCCGTCGTCCGGACGGCGCTGCTGATCCTGCTGCTGCCGGCCCTGCTGGTCGACGCCGACGGCCGCGGGCTGCACGACCGGCTCACCCAGACCGCCGTCGTCCGGGAGCGGTAGCTACCGCTCGACCTGCAGGCCCGACTCGATCGCGAACACGACGAGCTGGGCCCGGTCGCGCGCCCGGAGCTTGAGCATCGCCCGGCTGACGTGCGTGCGCACCGTCGCCGGGCTGACCACGAGCTCCGCGGCGATCTCGTCGTTGGAGCGGCCGGTCGCCACCCACGCCACGATCTCCCGCTCGCGCTCGGTGAGCTCGGCGATCCCCGGGCGCGGGGCCGACCGGCGGGCCGGCGCCGCGGCGAACTGCTCGATCACCCGCCGGGTGACGGTGGGGGAGAGCAGCGACCCGCCGTCGGCGACCACCCGGATCGCCCGCAGCAGCTCCGCGGGGTCGCCGTCCTTGAGCACGAAGCCGCTGGCGCCCGCGGCCAGCGCCTCGAACACGTACTCGTCGAGCTCGAACGTCGTGAGGACGACGACCCGGACGCCGGCGAGCTCGGGATCCTCGGTGATCCGGTGCAGCGCCGTCAGCCCGTCCATGACCGGCATCCGGATGTCCATGAGGACGACGTCCGGCCGGGCCGCGCGGACCAGGTCCAGGCCGGCCGCGCCGTCGGCGGCCTCACCGACCAGCTCGGCGTCCGGCTCCGACTCGAGCAGCACGCGCAGGCCCATGCGCACCAGCGCCTGGTCGTCGACGACGGCCACCCGGATCACGGCGATTCCACCTGTGACGAAACCGCGAGCGGCAGCTCGGCCCGGACGACGAAGCCGCCCGCCGGCGCCGGCCCGGCGCTGAACCCACCGCCGACCGCCTCCGCCCGCCGGCGCATCCCGGCGATGCCCGACCCCGGGGTGGCCGCGGTCCCGAGTCGGACGGCGCCGCGGTCGCGCACCTCGACGGTCAGCCCGCCGTCCCGGCACGCGACGCGTACTTCCGCCGGGGCGCCGCCCGCGTGCCGCAGCACGTTGGTCAGCGACTCCTGCACGATCCGGTAAGCCACCGCACCGACCTCCGCCGGGACGCCGGGGCAGGGCTCGATCCGCTCGGTCAGCGTCAGCCCGCCGGCCCGCATCCGCGCCAGCAGCTGGGGCAGATCGTCCAGTCCCGGTAATGGATGGCGCGCGGCCGCGTCGTCGGGAGAGCGCCACCGGGTCAGGTCGGCGCGCAGCCCGTCCAGCGCCTCGCGGCTGGTCGCCTGGATGGAGGTCAGCAGCTCGCGGGCCCGCTCGGGGTCCCGGTCGAGCACGTGCAGCGCGACGCCGGCGTGCATGGCGATCACCGCGAGCCCGTGACCGACGCCGTCGTGCACGTCCTGCGCCATCTGCAGCCGCTCCTCGGAGACCGCGCGGCGGGCCTGCTCCGCGCGCACCCCCGCCTCCGAGCGCCGGCGCACCTGCAGCGCGGCGCCGATCGCCGCCACCCCGCCGACCGCGGCGGCCCAGGCGCCGGTCCAGCCCAGGTGGGCGACCCACCCGCCGGTGCCGTCGGCGTAGAACGCCGGCGCGGCCGCCGCCGTCGTCACCAGCAGCAGGCCGCCGACCCACGCCAGCGCCTCCCGCCACGGCCGCCGCGCGGCGACCGCCCACGCCGCCGCGGGGCCGGTCAGCAGGATCGGCCCGAACGGGAAGCGCTGCGCCAGGTAGACCGAGATCGCCGCCGCGACGAGGACGACGGTCAGCCGCGGCGCCCGCCGCCTGAGCACCAGCGCCAGCGCGGCCACGGTGACGCAGAGGTAGGCCACGGGGCCGGGTGCCCGCAGCCAGTCCAGCTGCTGCTCGGCGGCGCGGTCGGTGCCGACCAGCCCGATCGCCAGCAGCGGCAGCGCGGGCACGAAGTCGCGCCAGTCCAGCCGAGCGGGAGCCACGCGGCGACGATAGGCGCGCGGGCGGCGTCCGACGTCGTCCCCGCCGCGGCACCGGGCTACGCAGATCTGCGTACGCCAGGAGCCGCTCCGGGGGCGACGACGGCGCAGACGCTGCGGCGACACGCTCTCCGGCATGGACGAGATCGTGGTGACCGACCGGCTGACCAAGCGCTACGGCGACCGGCTCGCCGTCGACGCGGTGAGCCTGACCGTGCGCCGCGGGGAGGTCTTCGGCTTCCTCGGCCCCAACGGCGCGGGCAAGACGACCACCCTGCGGATGCTGCTCGGCCTGGTCCGGCCCAGCGCCGGCCGGGCGACCGTTCTCGGCGGGCCGCCGGGCAGCCGGGCCGCGGTGGCCGGCACCGGGGCGCTGGTCGAGGGCCCGGGCTTCTACCCCTACCTCTCCGGACGCGACAACCTGCGGGTGCTGGCCCGCTACCGCGGCCTGTCCGAGACCGCCGTCGACACGGCCCTGGATCGGGTGGACCTCACGGGGAGGGGCCGGGACACGTTCAAGTCCTACTCGCTCGGCATGAAGCAGCGGCTGGGCGTCGCCGCGGCGCTGCTCGGGCACCCGGAGCTGCTGGTCCTCGACGAGCCGACCAACGGGCTGGACCCGGCCGGCATGGCCGACATGCGCGCGCTGCTCGTCGACGTCGCCGCCGGCGGGCAGACGGTGATCCTCTCCAGCCACCTGCTGGCCGAGGTGCAGGAGATCTGCGACCGCGTCGGCGTCATCTCCGACGGCCGCCTGCTGGCCGAGAGCACCGTGGCCGACCTGCGCGGCGCGGCCGCGGTGGTGCTGCGGGCCGACCCGCTGGACCGGGCGCTGGCCGTCGCCATGCGGGTCGCCGGCGACGACGCCGTCGCGGTGGTGGACGACGGCCGCGCGGTGCGGCTGGAGGGCGGAGCGACGGTGGTGCCGGCGCTCACCCGCGAACTGGTGGCCGAGGACGTCGACGTGCGGGAGATCCGCACCGTCGAGCGGTCGCTGGAGGAGGTCTTCTTCGAGATGACGGAGGGAACGCGATGAACGGGCTGACCGCCGCCACCCGCGCCGAGCTGCTGCGGCTGCGCCGCTGGCCCGCGCTGTGGGTCCTGCTCGGCGTATGGACAACCCTCAACGTGAGCTTCGGATATGTCTTCGACTACGTCGCCTATCGCACCGGCGACTCGAGCGGCTTCGCCAACGGCTCCCCGCCGGACGCGCTGCTCGCCGGGCTGCTGCCGTCGGCGGCGCCGATCACGCTGGTGCAGGGCATGCCGATGTTCGGCGGCGCACTGGTGATGATCCTGGGGGCGCTCGCGGTCGGCAGCGGCTACGGCTGGGGCACGTGGAAGACGGTGTTCACCCAGGGTCCCGGCCGCGGCGCCGCGTTCGGCGGCACGCTGGTCTCCCTCGCCGTCGTCGTCACCGGTCTGGTGCTGGTGTCGGCCGTGGTGGACCTCGGCGTCTCCAGCGGCATCGCGGCGGTCGAGGGGCAGCCGATCGACCTGCCGCCGGCCGGTGACTGGATCGCGGCGCTCGGCACGGGCCTGCTGGTCATGGGCATGTGGGCCGCGGCCGGTGTGCTGGTCGGCGTCCTCACCCGCAGCCCGGCCCTGGGCGTCGGCCTCGGGCTGCTGTGGGCGCTGGTGGTGGAGACCCTGCTGCGGGGGGTCAGCGGCGTGCTCGACGCGATCGCCGTCGTCACCGACCACCTGCCGGGCGCCGCGGCCGGGTCGCTGGTCGGGGCGCTCGGCGGAACCGGCGAGCGGACCCCGGGCGTGGTCGACACCCTGACCGGGCCGGTCGCCACCGTCTGGCTGGCGCTCTACCTGGCCGGGTTCACCGCCCTGGCGCTGGCCCTCGTGAAGCGCCGCGACGTCCCCTGAGGCGGAGGGAGCTTTCGGTACAGAAAGCCCGCGGGCTTTCTGTACCGAAAGCCCGTTCAGCGGCGGCGGACCTGGCGCTGGCTGATGGTCATCGACTTGCCGCCGGGCAGCGGGCCGCCGGGCACCGGCATCTTCGGCCCGCCGAGGGCGCTCATCCGCCGGCCGAGGGCGTTGACCTCGGCCGCGCTCAGGTTGCGCGGCAGCTTCATGACGTGCGCCGACAGCTTGCGCAGCGGCACCTGGCCCTCGTCGTCGCCGACGATCACGTCGTAGATCGGGGTGTCGCCGACGACGCGTGCGACCTTCTTCTTCTCCTGCGCCAGCAGGCCCCGGACCCGGCTCGGCGCCCCCTCACCGACGAGCACGATCCCCGGCCGGCCGAGCACCCGGTGGACGGCGTCCAGCTGCGGGGTACCGGCGACGCCGGAGGTGACCCGCCAGTCGCCGCGCATGCCCTCGAGCACCCAGGACGCCGCGCCCGGCTGGCCCTCGACCTGCCGGTAGGCGGTGCCCTGCGCGCGCCGGCCGAAGACGATCAGCGCGGCGAGGACGGCGAGCAGGATCGCGATCGGCAGGAACAGGAACGGCGAGCCGAGCAGGATCGCGATCACCTCGACGACCGCGAAGACGCCGACGAAGACCATGAGCAGGATCCACGGCAGCTTCGGGTCGTTCTTGCGGGTCATCGAGTAGGCCTGCTTGATCATGCCCAGCTGCGCGCCGAAGCGCTTCAGCCGGCCAGGCTTCTTCTCGCCGCTCTTCTTGTCGCCCTTGCGGCCGGATGCGCTCGCGCCGCTCGCAGCGCCCGCGCTGCGCCCCCGCCCGCCGGCCGCGGGGCCGCGCCCGGCCTTGCCGCTGGGAGCAGGGGTGTCTGTGGGCTTGCTGCGTGCCATGCCCAAGAGTTTAGGGGCGCGCCGCCGCCGTCCCTCGGATCAGGCCAGTGGCGTCACTCCGCGCGCGCCTCGATGGCCTGCTGGTACAGGCGGCCGGCGCGGTAGGAGCTGCGCACGAGCGGCCCGGCCAGCACCCCGGCGAAGCCGATCCTCTCGGCCTCGGCCGAGAACCCGACGAACTCCTCGGGCTTGACCCAGCGGACGACGGGGTGGTGGCGCACCGACGGCCGGAGGTACTGCGTGATGGTCAGCAGGTCGCAGCCCGCGTCGTGCAGGGCCTGCATGGTCTCGACGACCTCGTGCGGCTCCTCGCCCATGCCCAGGATCAGGTTGGACTTGGTGACCAGGCCGGCCTCGCGGGCGGCGGTGAGCACCGACAGCGAGCGCTCGAACCGGAAGCCCGGGCGGATGCGGCGGAAGATCCGCGGCACGGTCTCCACGTTGTGCGCGAGCACCTCGGGCCGCGAGCCGAACACCTCGGCCAGCTGGTCGGGCTTCGCGTCGAAGTCCGGGATCAGCAGCTCGACGCCGCACCCGGGGACGGCGGCGTGGATCTGCCGGACCGTCTCGGCGTACAGCCACGCCCCGCCGTCGGGCAGGTCGTCGCGGGCGACGCCGGTGACCGTGGCGTACTTCAGCTGCATGGTGGCGACGCTCTCGGCCACCCGCCGCGGCTCGTCGGCGTCGAAGTCGGCGGGCTTCCCGGTGTCGATCTGGCAGAAGTCGCACCGGCGGGTGCACTGGTCCCCGCCGATGAGGAAGGTCGCCTCGCGGTCCTCCCAGCACTCGTAGATGTTGGGGCAGCCGGCCTCCTCGCAGACCGTGTGCAGCCCCTCGCGGCGGACCAGCGACTTCAGCTCGGTGTACTCCGGGCCGGTGCGCAGCCGGGTCTTGATCCACTCCGGCTTGCGCTCGATCGGGACCTGGCTGTTGCGGACCTCGAGGCGCAGGAGCTTGCGGCCGCCCGGGCCGATCGGGGAACCCGGATCCGTGGTCGGCGCGGCCGTCTCCGTCATGACCTGCACGGTACCCCGGACGCGCGACCGCCCCGGGCCGAGCGCGGGGCTCGTCCCGGGGCGTCGTCCGTCCGGGTCAGGCGGGGTCCTGCGGGTTGAGCTTCTCGCCGGTCCCGCTGCCGGTCGCGTCGGTCGCGGTCTGCGGCCGGTCGCCGGGCGCGGCGGTGGCAGTGCCGAGGTCCGCTTCCGTCGGGGCGATCGAGCCCGGCTCCGGTGCGGACTCGCGGAGGTCCTCGCCGTACGCCAGCTGCTGCGGCTGCGCGCCGAGGTCGGAGTCGGGCGGGGTGGCGTCGCCGGGGGAGGTCTCCGCGGTGGAGACGGCCTTGCCGGCCGTGTCACCGGAGGAGCTGCTGCTGGGGGAGCTGGGCACGGGGTCCTCCCGGTAGCTGGGAACGGGGCCGTCACCGGCCGGGGCGGGGGTCCAGGAGTCGTTCGACCCCTTCAACCGCCGGAGGACGGCGAACGCGACGCCGCCGACGGCGAGGACGGCGAGCAGCCACGGCCACCGCCGCGGCTGGGGCTCCACGCCGACCTTCCGCTTGGCCTTGGTCGCCGACTTCTTCGCCTGCGTCCGCCGCTGCTTGGCGGCCTTCCTCTTCGCCTGCGCGCGCGCCTCGGCTCCGGTCGCGCTGAGGTCGGCCCGGACGGCGTCCAGCTCGGCCAGGGCCGACTCGACTCCCGCGGCGACCGCCTCACGGGCGGCGGCCACCTTCGGCGTCGCGTAGGCCAGCGCGGCCGCCTGCGTCGCGGCGAGCTTCGGGACGACGTCCTTCTCCAGCGCCTCGCGCGCGGCCTCGACCCGGGGCGCGAGGTCGGCGGCGGCCTTGACCGCGGCGGCCCGGGCGGCCTCCACCCGCGGCGCGGCTGCCACGCGCGCGGCGTCCACGCGTGGCGCGAGCGCCTCGAGCGCCGCCTCGACCCGCGGGGTGACGGCCTCGCGGGCCGCCTCCACCCGGGGCACGAGCGACTCGCGGGCGCCGGCCACCACCGGCACGGCGGCGGCGACGGCGGCGGCCACCTTGGGGGCGGCGGCCTCCCGGGCCGCCCCCACGCGGGGCGCGAGCTCCTCCGCGACGGCGCGACCGGCCTCGGTCACGGCCGTCCCGAGGTGGCTGAAGCCCTCCTGCAGCTCGGCGCTGATGACCTCGCCATGCGTCTTCTTGCGGAACACGGCATGCACCCTTTCCAAAAGATCGACTCGCGGCCATCCTGCCCGGTCCGGGCGACGAGCACACCCCGGGCCGGCCCGGTGGGCGGAGGTCCGCGCCGCTGGCTAGCGTCGGGCCCGTGCAGCTGCGGATCTTCACCGAGCCCCAGATGGGCGCCACCTACGACGACCTGCTGGCCGTGGCGCGGCGGACCGAGGAGACCGGCTTCGACGCCTTCTTCCGGTCCGACCACTACCTGACGATGGGCGGCGACGGGCTGCCCGGCCCGACCGACGCCTGGGTCACCCTGGGCGGCCTGGCGCGGGACACCGCGCGGATCCGGCTCGGCACGCTGATGACCTCGGCCACCTTCCGGCTGCCGGGGCCGCTGGCCATCGCCGTGGCGCAGGTCGACCAGATGAGCGGCGGGCGGGTCGAGTTCGGCCTCGGCGCCGGCTGGTTCGAGGCCGAGCACACCGCCTACGGCATCCCGTTCCCGCCGACCGGCGAGCGCTTCGACCGCCTCGAGGAGCAGCTGGCGGTGCTCAGCGGGCTGTGGCGGACCCCACAGGGCGAGACCTTCGACTTCGCGGGTGCGCACTACCGGCTGGCCGGCTCCCCGGCGCTGCCCAAGCCGGTCCAGGACGGCGGCATCCCGATCATCGTCGGCGGCCTCGGTGCCCGGCGGACCCCGCGGCTGGCCGCCCGCTACGCCGCCGAGTTCAACGTGCCCTTCGCCGGCCCCGAGGAGAACGGGCGGCTGTACGCCGGCGTCCGGGCGGCCTGCGAGGAGGCCGGCCGGGACCCGGCGTCGCTGGTGTACAGCTCCGCGGTGACCGTCTGCGTCGGCAAGGACGACGCCGAGGTCGCCCGGCGTGCGGCCGCGATCGGCCGCACGCCGGGGGAGTGGCGGCCCTCGGACGCCGGCGGCACGCCGGCCCAGGTCGTCGACGTCCTGGGCCGGTATGCCGAGGCCGGGGCGCAGCGGGCCTACCTGCAGGTGCTCGACCTCGCCGACCTCGACCACCTGGACCTGATCGCCGCCGAGGTCGCGCCGCAGCTGGCCTGATCCCTCAGGGGGTCCACCGCGGGTCGCGCCCCTGCCAGGCGACCAGCCGCTCGATCGGCGGCGCGTCGCCGGGCACCGGGACCACCGGCCCGAACGGCACGCCGGGCCCGCGGCCCTCGGCCGGCAGCATCCGGTGCGTGGCGGCGAGCGCGACGGCGAGCACGTCGTCGTCCCAGGCGGGGTGCTGCCCGGTCGCGGCCGCGAGGTCCCAGGTGTGGGCGGACAGCTCACCGGTGTAGGTCGCCAGCGCGACCGCTCCGCGGTGCGTCCCGTAGGGCAGGGTGAGCTCCCGGTCGAGCAGCGCGTCGTCGGCCCACACGGCGAGGACGTCGTCCGCGGCGGACCGGGCGGCGGCACCCCAGCCGTCGTCCGGCACGTCGGTGCTGACCTGCGGCACGGAGAACGGCGGTTCGCCGCGGCCGACCGCGGCCACGCGGCGCAGCACGCTCAGCAGGTGGCCCACGAGTGCTCGGACGTCGTAGTCGGTGCACGGCGTCGGGTCGGTGAGCTGGTCGGGCCGGACGGCGCTCAGCGCGTCGACCGCGGTGGCGACGGCGCCGGCGAACGCGGGACGGGGGTCGGTGATGGCGGGTGTGGATGTGGTCATGCAGCCACCGTCGCAGCGAAACTGGCCACCTTCTGGCCACTTTTCGTGAGAATCCTGAACCGTGCGCGCCGACCGCCTCATCGCCGTCCTCCTGCTCCTGCAGACCAAGGGGCGGGTCACCGCCGCCGACGTGGCGCGGGAGCTGGAGATCTCCGAACGGACCGCCCGGCGCGACCTCGAGGCGCTGGGCATGGCCGGCGTCCCGGTCTACAGCTCACCCGGCCGCGGGGGCGGCTGGGCGCTGGTCGGCGGCGCCCGCACCGACCTGACCGGACTGACCGTCGACGAGGCGCGGGCGCTGTTCCTGGCCGCCGGCGCAGCCCCGGCCGCCGGGCCGGCCGTCGAGGCCGCGCTGCGCAAGCTGCTCGGGGCGCTTCCCGCGCCGCTGCGCGAGGGGGCCCGGGCGGCCGGCACCGCCGTCGTCGTCGACGCCGCGACCTGGGGCCGCACGGCGCCGCCGGAGCCGCCGCACCTGCCGGCCCTGCAGCGGGCGGTGGTGGACGGCGAGCAGGTGGTCCTCGGCTACCGCGGCCGCGGCAAGGCGCCGTCCACCCGCACCGTCTCGCCGCTCGGCCTGGTGACCAAGGGTGGCGTCTGGTACCTCGTCGCCGGCACCGAGGCGGGCGTGCGCACCTTCCGCGTCGGCCGGGTGACCGACGTGACGCCGACCGGGGCGCCGGTGCGGCGGCCGGACGGCTTCGACCTGCGCGCGGCCTGGGAGGCCGGCGTGGGGGAGGTCGAGCGGCGGCGCGCCGAGGTCCGGCTGCAGGCGCTGGCCGATCCCTCGATCGTGCCGCTGCTGCGCCGCTGGCTCGGTCCGGCGCAGGTGACCGTGGGCGAGCCCGCCGACGACGGGCGGGTGCCCGTGGAGCTGGGCGGGCCGTCGGTGGAGGTCCTGGCCGCGCAGTTCGCCGGCTTCGGCCGGAGGCTGGAGATCACCTCCCAGGAGGCGCACCCGCGGCTGCGCGCGCTCGCCGAGGAGCTGGGCGGCCTCTACGGGAGCTGAGGGGTCGCGTCGAGCAGGAAGGGCCGGGGCGTGGCCAGCCAGCCGAGGAAGTCGTCGACCGGCATCGGCCGCGCGATCGCGTAGCCCTGCGCCACGTCGCAGCCGAGCGCGGCCAGCTCCGCACCCATCGCGGCGTCCTCCACGCCCTCGGCGACCAGCCGCAGGCCGAGGTCGTGGGCGAGCGCCACGGTGTGCCGGACGATGGCCGCGGCCCGCCGGTCGCGGTCGACGTCGCAGGTCAGGCTCCGGTCGAGCTTGAGCTCGTCGGCGGGCAGGTGGCGCAGGTAGGCCAGCGAGCTGTAGCCGGTGCCGTAGTCGTCGATCGAGGTGCGGATCCCGAGCCGGCGCAGCTCCCCGAGCACGGCCCGGCCGCGGTCCGGGTCGCCCATCAGCGTGTCCTCGACCAGCTCGAGGGTGAGGGCCGAGGAGGGCAGCCCGTGCCGGGCGAGCGCGCCGGCGACCTTGGCCGGCAGGTCGAGGTCGGTGACGTTGGCGGCGGACAGGTTCACCGACACCGGCACCGGCCGCTCGGGCCACCAGCGCGCGGCCGCGGCCACGGCCAGGTCGAGGACGGCGTCGGTCAGCGGGCGCAGCAGCCCGGCCTGCTCGGCCGCGGGCAGCAGGTCGCCGGGGAAGAGCAGCCCGCGCGTCGGGTGCTGCCAGCGGACCAGCGCCTCCGCGCCGACGACCGCGCCGTCGGCGAGGTCGACCTGCGGCTGCAGGTGCACGAGCAGCTCGTCGGCGGTGAGCGCGGTGCGCAGGTCCTCCATGGTGCGCAGCCGGTCGCCCGAGCCGCTGCCGGGATCCGGCACGTACACGTGCACGCCGTGCCGGCCGGTCTTCGCCGTGTACATGGCCACGTCCGCACAGCGCAGCAGCTCCGTGACGGTCGCGGCCGGCACCGGCGCGGTGGCGACGCCGATGCTCACGCCGACGTGCAGCCGGGTGCCCTCGACGGTGAACGGCTCGAGCAGGAGGGCACGGACGGACCGGGCCAGGTCGTGCGCCCGGTCCAGGTCGGCGTCGGGCAGCAGGACGGCGAACTCGTCGCCGCCGAGGCGGGCGAGCAGGTCGGCGGGCCCGAGGGCCGGCAGCAGCCGGGGGCCCACCTGGCGGAGAAGGGCGTCCCCCGCGGAGTGGCCGAGGCTGTCGTTGACCTCCTTGAAGCCGTCGAGGTCGAGCAGGAGCAGGGCGGCCGGCCGCCGGGCGCTGGCGTCCGCGACCACCCGCGCCGCGTGCTGCAGCAGCGCCCGGCGGTTGGCCAGGCCGGTCAGCTCGTCGGTGCGGGCCTGGTCGCGGACGGTGTGGAAGTCGCGCATCTCGCGGAAGGTGACCGCCGAGCGCGCCAGCGAGGCGGCGATGCAGGCCACCGCGCACCAGCCGGCCAGGTCGGAGAAGCGGTCACCCCAGCCGGCGCCCAGCACGAGCAGGCTGCTGACGTTGCACAGGAACGGGACGGCCATGACCTGCCAGCCGATGCGGGCGCCGGGGGCGCCGCCGGCGTGCCCGTCGCCGGCCGCCGGGCCGCCGTGGTAGGCGGCCAGGGCGGTCAGCGCGACGCCGGCCAGCCACGTCAGGTCCAGCGGCCCGCCCTCGACGTAGATGTCCTGGGTCGCGAGGTCGACGAAGACGATGTCCCCGGCGAGGTTGGCGAGGATGCCGAGGAGGAGGAGGGTGACCGAGGCGTCCCGGCGCAGCCCGAGGACGGCGCCGACCACGCCGAGCAGCGCCAGCAGCAGGATGTCGGCGACCGGGTAGGCGAGGCTGGTGGCCACGGCCAGGGGGTCGCCCTCGGTGACCTCCAGCGCCGGGCCGAGCAGGACCGCGATCGCCAGTGCCGCGGCCCCCAGCGCGCCGATGAGGCCGTCGAGCCACATGCTCGCGTGGAAGCGCGGCACCCGGGTCCGCAGGAACGCCCCGAGGCCGACGTAGAGCGGCAGGTAGTAGCCGAGGTAGAAGGCGTCGGCCACCGACGGGAACGGCTCGGGGTCCATCCGCGCGACCACCAGGCTGTAGACCAGGTTGCCCACGGCCCCGAACACCATGGCCACCGCCATCGCGCACCACGCGAGGCGGTCGGCGCGGTCGCGGCGGGCGGCGCCCAGGCAGACGAGCGCGCCGAGCAGGTAGATCGCGTTGTACAGCCCCAGGTCGTAGGTGGCCGCCCAGACCTCGCCGTCCGGGCGCGGCCCGACACCGGTGGCGAACAGCGCGAGGCAGCCGAGCATGGCGGCGGCGCACCAGCGCACCCACCGTGCCCGGCGTGCGGTCGCCGGCCTCGCGCGTGTCACGGAAGAGGGATCGGCCGCCGCCCTCGACGGCCGTAGCCCCGCCGGGCCTGTCTCATCCTCCGGGGGGAGCGGGCGCCCGAGCCCGGTGTCCGGCGTCGGGCGCCCGGGTAGCGGGGTAGGCTGGATGCGTGTCCGGTGGGCTGCTTCTTGTGCGGCCGTGCTGACCTGAACGAGACGGACAGCACGGCGACCCCTCCTGCGTGAGGGGTTTTTTTCTGCCCACCGACGCCAACGAGGACCCAGGAGCGAGCGCGATGAGCCAGACGGCCAGCCAGACGGGCACCGAGCCGACCAGCACCGGCACCGGCGGCGAGGTGCCCCCGCACCGGTACACCCCGGCGCTGGCGCAGCGGATCGAGCTCTCCTGGCAGGACCGCTGGGAGGCCGAGGGCACCTTCCACACGCCCAACCCGACCGGGCGGCTGTCGGCCGGCTTCGACCGGGTCGCCGACCGGTCCAAGTTCTTCGTGATGGACATGTTCCCGTACCCCTCGGGTGCCGGCCTGCACGTCGGCCACCCGCTGGGCTACCTGGGCACCGACGTCACCAGCCGGTTCCGCCGGATGGACGGCGACAACGTGCTGCACCCGATGGGCTACGACGCCTTCGGCCTGCCCGCCGAGCAGTACGCCGTCCAGACCGGGCAGCACCCGCGCATCACGACCGAGGCCAACATCAAGGCCATCAAGGCGCAGCTGCGCCGGCTGGGCGTCGACCACGACGACCGCCGCAGCTTCGCCACCATCGACCCCGGCTACTACAAGTGGACCCAGTGGATCTTCCTGCAGATCTTCGGGTCCTGGTTCGACGAGGAGGCCGGCAAGGCGCGCCGGATCGAGGAGCTGGTCGCCGAGCTGGACGCCGGCACCCGGTCGCCCGCGCCGGGCACCAACCCCTCCGGCCGCCCGTGGGCCGACCTGGACGAGGTCGAGAAGCGCACCGTCGTCGACGCGCACCGGCTGGCCTACCTGCACCAGGCGCCGGTCAACTGGTGCCCGGGGCTGGGCACCGTGCTGTCCAACGAGGAGGTCACGCCCGACGGGCGGTCCGAGCGGGGCAACTTCCCGGTGTTCCGGCGGCCGCTGACCCAGTGGATGATGCGGATCACCGCCTACGCCGAGCGGCTGCTGGCCGACCTGGACCGGCTGGACTGGTCGGACTCGCTGAAGCAGATGCAGCGCAACTGGATCGGCCGCTCGACCGGCGCGCGGATCCGGTTCCCGGCCGCGAACGAGACGATCGAGGTCTTCACCACCCGGCCCGACACGCTGTTCGGCGCCACCTACATGGTGCTGGCGCCCGAGCACCCGCTGGTCGAGGCGCTGACCGCCGAGGCGTGGCCGGCCGGCACCGACCCCCGCTGGACCGGCGGCGCGGCCACCCCCGCCGAGGCGGTCGCCGCCTACCAGAAGCAGGCCTCCCGCCGCTCCGAGCTGGACCGGCAGAACGAGGCGCGCGAGAAGACCGGCGTCTGGCTGGGCGTCACCGCGGTCAACCCGGTCAACGGGGACGAGCTGCCGGTGTTCATCGCCGACTACGTGCTGACCGGCTACGGCACCGGCGCGATCATGGCCGTGCCCGGCGAGGACACCCGCGACTGGGAGTTCGCCGAGACGTTCGGTCTGCCGATCGTGCGCACCGTGCAGCCGCCGGACGGCTGGGACGGCGGCGCGTACACGGTCGCCGGGCCGATGATCAACTCGGCCAACGACGAGGTGTCGCTGAACGGCCTGGCCAAGGCCGAGGCGATCGCGACCATCACCGAGTGGCTGGTCGCGCACGGCCACGGCGAGGCGACGACCACGTACAAGCTGCGGGACTGGCTGTTCAGCCGGCAGCGGTACTGGGGCGAGCCGTTCCCCGTCGTCTACGACGAGGACGGGCTGCCGCGCGCGGTGCCCGAGTCGCTGCTGCCGGTGCTGCTGCCGGAGGTCGACGACTACTCGCCGAAGACCTTCGCCGACGACGACGCCGAGTCCGCGCCGGAGCCCCCGCTGTCGCGCGCCACCGACTGGACGACGGTCGAGCTGGACCTGGGCGACGGCCCGAAGAAGTACCGCCGCGAGACCAACACGATGCCCAACTGGGCGGGCTCCTGCTGGTACTACCTGCGCTACCTGGACCCGGGCGACGACGAGCGCATGGTCGACCCCGAGCTGGAGCGCTACTGGCTGGGCCCGCGCGAGCCCGGCGACGTCGGCGGCGTCGACCTGTACGTGGGCGGGGTCGAGCACGCCGTCCTGCACCTGCTGTATGCGCGGTTCTGGCACAAGGTGCTGTTCGACCTGGGCCACGTCTCCAGCGAGGAGCCGTTCCGCCGGCTGGTCAACCAGGGCTACATCTCGGCCTACGCCTACACCGACGAGCGCGGCTTCTACGTGCCGGCCGCCGAGGTGGAGGAGCGCGACGGGCAGTTCTTCTACCAGGGGGAACCGGTCAACCGCGAGTACGGCAAGATCGGCAAGAGCCTGAAGAACATGGTCACGCCCGACGAGATGATCGGGCAGTACGGCGCGGACACCTTCCGGGTGTACGAGATGTCGACGGGCCCGCTGGACCAGTCGCGGCCGTGGGAGACCAAGGCCGTCGTCGGCTCCCAGCGGCTGCTGCAGCGGGTCTGGCGCGTGGTCGTCGACGAGGAGACCGGTGCGGTCCGCGCGGCCGACGTCGAGCCGGGCGAGGAGACGCTGCGCGCGCTGCACCGGGCGATCGCCGGCGTGCGCGACGGCATGGCGACGCTGCGGTTCAACATCGCGATCGCGCGGATCACCGAGCTGACCAACCACCTGACGTCGGCGTACGGGGCGGACCAGCCGGTGCCGCGGTCGGTCGCCGAGCCGCTGGTGCTGCTGCTGGCGCCGCTGGCCCCGCACATCGCCGAGGAGATGTGGGCGCGGCTGGGCCACTCGTCGTCCCTGGCGTGGCACGCCTTCCCGGTGGCCGACGAGCGCTGGCTGGTCGAGGACACCGTCGAGGTGGCGGTGCAGGTGAACGGCAAGGTGCGCGCCCAGGTGCGGGTGCCGGCCGACGCCGACGCAGCGGCGCTGGAGGCGGCGGCGCGCGCGGACGAGAAGGTCGCCGGCTACATCGACGGGAAGACGGTGCGCCGCGTCGTCGCCGTCCCCGGCCGGCTGGTCAACTTCGTCCTCGGCTGATGCGGAGGCCGAGAGCGCAGGTTTCCTGCGCTCTCAGCCCCCGACAGCAGCGGCGGCCGGGCTGAGGACGGCGCGCATCGCGGACTCGACCTCGTCGATCACCTCGGCGACGGGGACGTCACGGCCGAGCTCGGCCGACAGCGAGGTGGCGCCGGCGTCGACGATGCCGCACGGGATCATGTTCGCGAACGCCGCCATGTCCGGGTCGCAGTTGAGCGCGAAGCCGTGCATGGTGACGCCCTTGGCGACCCGGACGCCGATCGCGGCCACCTTGCGGTCTGGGCCCCGCTCGTCGGCGCGCACCCAGACCCCGCTGCGGCCTTCCACCCGCTCCGTCGCGACGCCGAGGCCGGCGCAGACCTCCATCAGGGCCTGCTCGAGGCGCCGCACGTGGGAGACGACGTTCTTGCGGTCGGGCAGCGTGACGATCGGGTAGCCGACCAGCTGGCCGGGACCGTGCCAGGTGATCTTGCCGCCGCGGTCGACGTCGATGACCGGCGTCCCGTCGAACGGGCGCTCGTGCGGCAGGGTGCGCCTGCCCGCCGTGTAGACCGACGGGTGCTCGAGCAGCAGGAGCGTGTCCGGCGCGGAACCCTCCACCACCTGCGCGTGGAGTTCGCGCTGGCGGGCCCAGGCCTCCTCGTAGTCGATCAGTCCCAGCCGCAGCACCTGCAGGTCGCTCACGGCCATCAGCGTAGGCGCCGGGGCTCGAGGCGCGTCTCGACGACGCCGCCGTCCGGGCCACGCTGCACGCGGTAGGCGGCCTTGTCCGGGCGGTCGGCGACCGCCTCCACGAGTTCGGTCCCGCGGTAGACCAGGCCGACGCCGTCGTCGGTCGCGTGCCCGGCCGGCAGCGTGCCGTCGGCGACCAGTCGCTGGTAGAGGGGACGGCGCTGCTCCTCGCTGTCGTAGTGGACGCCGTTGGACGTGGGGATCATCCCCAGCCCGTTCGTGACCGGCCGCAGGTCCGGGCCGTAGGAGTCCGTCGTCCCCCCGACGTGCCAGCACAGCGACCCGGCCGACACCCCGCCCAGGACGACGCCGGCGTGCCACACCTCGTGGAAGACCTCGTCGAGGCCGTGCACCCGCCACACCGCCAGCAGGTTCGCCACGCTGCCGCCGCCCACCCAGACGACGTCCTGGGCGAGCAGGTGCGCGCGCATGTCGGGGACCGTCGGCATGGTGAACAGGCTGAGGTGGCTGACCTCGACGCCGCTGCCGGCGAACGCGCCGTACACGCCGGCCACGCGCACCGGGTCGTCGCCGGTCGCGGTGCCGAGGTAGCAGAGCTTCGGCCGGGCGGGCGCGCCGGCCAGCTCGAACGCGAGGTCGAAGACCGGACCGGGCGCCCAGTCGTAGGGGCCGCGGCCGCGGCTGTCGAAGCCGATGCTGGTGGCCAGGATGGTCGGTGCGGACGCCGGCATGCCCCGAACCTAGGTCGGCGGCCTGTGGACAACGGCGGCGGGGCACCGCACCGTCGACCTACCGTCCCGGCATGCCCGCTGTTCCGGAGGACGCCGCCGCGCCGATCGTGCCCGGTTACCGGCTGCAGGAGCTGCTCGGCCGCGGCGGCTCCGGCGAGGTCTGGCGGGCCGTGCCGCGCGGCGGGGGAGCACCGGTGGCGGTCAAGGTGCTCGTCGCCGGCAACCCGGAGCGGCAGGCCCGGGAGGCCGCCCTGCTGGCGGAGCTGGACCATCCGCACCTGGTCCGGCTGCACGAGGTCGTGCACCAGCCGCGGCGGGGCGGCGAGGTCCGCGTCGCGCTGGTCCTGGACCTGCTGCCCGGGGGCAGCCTCGCCGCGCTGCTCGCCCGGCGCGGGCGGCTGCGGCCGGGCGAGGTGGTCACCGCCATCGCGCCGGTGGCCGCCGCGCTGGCGCACGCGCACGAGCACGGCGTCGTCCACGGCGACCTCTCACCGGGCAACATCGTCTTCACCGCCGAGGGCCGCCCCGTGCTCACCGACCTCGGTGTCGCGCGGGTGCTGGGGGAATCCGCGGCCGGGGAGGTGACCCCCGCCTACGTCGACCCGACGGTCGCCCGCGGCGGCGCCCCGGGGCCCGCCTCGGACGTCTTCGGTGTCGCGGCCGCGGCCTTCCACGCGCTGACCGGTATCGCGCCGTGGAACGCGGCGAGCCCCGCCGACACCCTGGCGGTCGCGGCGGCGGGGGTGCTGCCCGACCTCGCGGAGCTGGCGCCCGAGGCACCCGCGGAGCTGGTCGCGGTCATCGCGCGCGGCCTGGCCGACGACCCGCACGAGCGCGGCTCGGCCGGCGCGTTCGCCCTCGACCTGCGGCACGCCTGCCGGCCGGAGCCGGTCCGGCTGCCCACGGCCGGCGTCCCCGACGAGGAGCTCGGCCGCACCGGCCGCGGTCCGCGCACCGAGCTGACCCACCAGGTGCCGGGGCGGCACCGCCGCGAGCCGCGCCCGGAGCCGGTCGAGCCCCGACGGGACCGGGTCGTCCCCGTGCTGCGCCGGGTCGCCGTCCTCGCCGCGGTGGGGGCCACGCTCGCCGCGGCGGTCTGGCTCGGCACCCGGTGGGGAGCGGGCGGCGGCGCCGCCCCGGCAGCCGCGACCGCGCCGGCCACGGCGGTCGCGCCGTCCGAGGAGCCGGAGGTGTCCGTGCCGGCGGAGCCGCTCGCCGCCGGGGCACCGGCGGACCCGGCCGGGTGGCAGCCGGTGCTCGCCGAGCTGTACGGCCGCCGCGCCGAGGCGTTCGCCACCGCCTCGCCCGGGCCGCTCGACGACGTCTACACCGAGGACAGCGCGCAGCGCGCCGCCGACGTCGCGTTCGTGGAGGAGCTCGCCGCGGCGGGGCAGGTGCTGCGCGGGTTCGCCCCGTCCGTCCTCCGCGTGACCGCCGTGACGCTCGACGGGGACCGGGCCGAGGTCGAGCTCGTCGACGCCTGGCCCGGCTACGACGTGGTGCCGGCCGGCACGGCCGACGGGCCGGCGGTCCGTTCCGCGCCTGGGCGGCCCGAGGCGCCGGTGCGGATGGTGCTGCGTCGCACCGACGACGGGTGGCGGATCGAGCACGCCGAGCGGGTCTGAGGCCCCCTCTCGGGTACCGCCCGGAACTTGCGAGGAGGGGGAGGAGGGGGTCCCTCCTTCACCCCTGCCGCAGCGCGGCGCGCAGGGCCGGTTCCAGGTCGGGGTGGGTGAACCGGTAGCCGGACGCGAGCAGTTTCTCCGGCAGCGCCCGCCGTCCGCCGAGGATGCTGGAGCGGCCGAATTCCCCGAGCGCCAGGGCCAGCGCGAAGCCGGGCACGGGCAACGGGGTCGGCCGGTGCAGGACGCGGCCGAGGGTCCGGGTGAACTCGGCGTTGGTCACCGGGTTCGGCGCGGTCAGGTTGACCGGGCCCGAGACGTCGGCGTGGAGCAGGTGGACGATCGCCTCCACCTCGTCGGTCAGCGCGATCCACGGCCAGTACTGCCGCCCCGAGCCCATCCGGCCGCCGAGGCCGAGCCGGAACACCAGCCCGAGGATCCGGACCAGGGCAGCGTCCGGGGCCAGGACCAGCCCGGTGCGCAGGGTCACCACCCGCACGCCCGCGGCCGCCGCGGGGGCCGTGGCGGCCTCCCACTGCACGCACACCTGGGCGAGGAAGGAGTCACCCGGTGGATCGGCCTCGGTGACCGGCCGGTCACCGCTGACGGGATACCAGTCGATGCCCGAGGCGGAGATCAGCACCCGCGGGCGGCCCGGATCGGCGGCGGCGGCCACGGCCAGCGCCTCGCTGATGGTGGACGTGCCGTCCAGCCGGCTCGTCAGCAGCCGCTGCTTGTACCCCTTGGTCCACAGCCAGGGCCGGATCGGCTCGCCGGCCAGGTGCACCACGGCGTCGACGTCGGCGAGCAGGGCCGGGTCGATCCGGTGGTGCTGCGGTGCCCAGCGGTGCTCCTCGGCCGTACGGGGAGTGCGCCGGACCAGCCGGAGGACGTCGTGGCCGTCGGCCTGCAGGCGGGGGACCAGGGCGCCGCCGATCAGGCCCGAGGCGCCGGTGACCGCGATCTTCACGCCAGGTTCTTCTCCTCCCGAGCCCCCCGCGGACGCATCGGGGCCCCGGCAGTCTTTGCCGGGGCCCCGTTACCGGCCCCGCTGCAGGGTCCCGCCGCGAGCGTGCGAGCGGTGCGGGGCAGCGGGGTCCTTTCTCAGGCCAGTCCGAGGTCGCCCTGGAACTGACCGGCCTCCAGCCGCTCCCGCACGGTGGTGAGGAAGCGGGCGGCGTCGGCGCCGTCGACGATCCGGTGGTCGTAGGTGAGGGCCAGGTAGACCATCGACCGGACCGCGATCACCTCGCCCAGGTCGGCGTCCTGCACGACCACCGGCCGCTTGACCACGGAGCCGGTGCCGAGGATCGCGACCTGCGGCTGGTTGATGATCGGGGTGTCGAACAGCGCCCCGCGGCTGCCGGTGTTGGTCAGTGTGAAGGTGCCGCCGCCCAGCTCGTCCGGGGTCACCTTGTTCAGCCGGGTGCGCTCGGCCAGGTCGGCGATCTTGCGGGCCAGGCCGCCGATGGACAGGTCGCCGGCGTCCTTGATGACCGGAACGAGCAGGCCGCGGTCGGTGTCCACCGCGATGCCGAGGTTCTCGTTGTCGTGGTAGGTGACCGTGCCGGCCTCGAGGTCGATCGAGGAGTTGACGCTCGGGTGGGCCTTGAGCGCCTCGATCGCCGCCTTGGCGAAGAACGGCAGGAAGGAGAGCTTGACGCCCTCGCGGGCCTCGAACTCGTTCTTCGCCTTGGCGCGCAGCTGCGCGATCCGGGTGATGTCGGCCTCGACGACGGTGGTCAGCTGGGCGCTCACCGCCAGCGACTCCACCATGCGGCGAGCGATGACCGTGCGCAGCCGGGACAGCTTCTCCGTGCGGCCGCGCAGCGACGGGTCCTGGCTGGCCGCCGGGGACGGCGTCCGGGGCGCGCCCGCTGCGGCGGGAGCCGGCGCCGCGGCCGGCGCCTGCGCCTGCTCGGCGGCGGCGAGGACGTCCTGCTTGCGGATCCGCCCGCCGACGCCCGAGCCCTGGACGCTGCCGAGGTCCACCCCGTGCTCGGCGGCGAGCCGGCGCACCAGCGGCGTGACGTAGGTGCCGCCGCCGTCCCCCTCGGCGGCAGGGGCCGGCGCGGGCGCGGACGGAGCAGCCGACGGGGCGGGCGCGGTGGCCGGCTCGGCGGGCTGGCCGCCGCCGGACCCGTAGTAGTCGGCGGTGGGCTGCTCGGAGACCTGGGCCGGCTCCTGCGCCGGCTGGGGCACCGGCTGCTTTGCGGGCTCCGGCTGCTGCTCCTGCTGCGGCGGCGCGGCGGGGGCCGCTGGCGCACCGCCGCCGCCCGCGGCGCCGGTCCCGATGACGGCCAGCTGGGCGCCGACCTCGACGGTCTCGTCCTCCTGCACGGTGATCTCGAGCAGCGTGCCGGAGGCCGGTGACGGGATCTCGGTGTCGACCTTGTCGGTGGAGACCTCCAGCAGCGGCTCGTCGGCGGTGACCTCGTCGCCGACCGCCTTGAGCCAGCGGGTGACGGTGCCCTCGGTGACGCTCTCGCCCAGCGCCGGCATGGTCACCGGCGTGCCCTCGCCGGAGCCGCCGGAGCTCTGCGCCGGGGCGGCCTCGGGGGCCGGCTGCTGCTCGGCGGGCTGGGCCTGCGGTTCGGCCTGTGCCGGCTGCTGCTCGGCCTCGGGGGCGGCCTCCGCCTGGGGTGCTGCTTCGGCCTGAGGTGCGGCCTCGGCCTGGGGCGCGCCCGCGCCGCCGCCGTACCCGCCGATGACGGCGAGCTCGGCGCCGACCTCGACGGTCTCGTCCTCGGCGACGAGGATCTTGCTGAGCACGCCCGCGGCGGGCGAGGGGATCTCGGTGTCGACCTTGTCGGTCGAGACCTCGAGGAGGGGTTCGTCGACCTCGACCTGCTCGCCCTCTTGCTTGAGCCAGCGAGTGACCGTGCCCTCGGTGACGCTCTCGCCCAGGGCGGGCATGGTGACGGACGTCGGCATCGAGGCAGTGCTCCTTCTGGCGCTGTTCGGTTGGGGGATGTGCGGCGGTGCGGGCTAGCTGTGCGCGTGCAACGGCTTGCCGGCGAGCGCGAGGTGGGCTTCGCCCAGGGCCTCGCTCTGCGTCGGGTGCGGGTGGATCAGGGCAGCGACCTCGTCGGGCAGGGCCTCCCAGTTGTAGATCAGCTGGGCCTCGGCGATGAGCTCGCCGACCCGGCTGCCGACGATGTGCACCCCGACGACCGGGCCGTCCGGGACCTGGACCAGCGTGACCGCGCCGGCGGTGCGGAGGATCTGGCTGCGGCCGTTGCCGGCCAGGTCGTAGGTCAGCGTCGTCACGTCGCCGTACTTCTCGCGGGCCTGGGCCGCGGTGAGCCCCACCGAGGCGACCTCGGGGTCGGAGTAGGTGATCCGCGGGACGCCGGCGTAGTCGATCGGCGTGACGGGCAGCCCGGCCAGCCGCTCGGCGACGAGGATGCCCTCGGCGAAGCCGGCGTGCGCCAGTTGCAGCGTCGGGATGAGGTCGCCGACGGCGGAGACGGTCGGGACGGTGGTGCGGCAGTACTCGTCGACGAGGACGAAGCCGCGGTCCATCGCGACACCGGCCTCCTCGTAGCCCAGGCCCTGGCTGACCGGGCCGCGCCCGACGGCGACCAGCACGAGCTCGGCCTCGACGGTCTTGCCGTTCTCCAGATCGACCCGGACGCCGACCTCCGTCGTCTGCACGCCCGTGACCTTGCTGCCGAGCTCGAAGCCGATCTTCCGGCGGCGGAAGGCCCGCTCGAGCTGCTTGGAGGAGGACTCGTCCTCCAGGGGGACCAGGTGGGGCAGCGCCTCGACGATGGTGACGTCGACGCCGAAGGACTTCCAGGCGCTGGCGAACTCGCAGCCGATGACGCCGCCGCCGAGGACCACCGCGGACGTGGGCACGCGGTCCAGGGTGAGCGCGTGATCGCTGGTGAGGATCTTGGTGCCGTCGATCTCGACGCCCGGCAGGCTGCGCGCGTAGGAGCCGGTGGCGAGCAGGACGTGGCGGCCCTCGTAGGTCTGCCCGTTCACCTCGACGGTGGTGGGGGAGGCCAGCCGCCCCTCGCCCTCGACGTAGGTGATCTTCCGGCCCTTGATCAGGCCCTGCAGACCCTTGTAGAGCCGGCTGATCACGCCGTCCTTGTACCGGTTGACGCCGTCCATGTCGATGCCGGCCAGCGTCGTCTTGACGCCGAACTGCTCGCCCTCGCGGGCGGCGTCGGCGATCTCGCCGCTGTGCAGCAGCGCCTTGGTCGGGATGCAGCCCCGGTGCAGGCAGGTGCCGCCGACCTTGTCCTTCTCGATGAGGACCACCGACAGGCCGAGCTCGGCCGCGCGCAGCGCCGCTGCGTAGCCCCCCGAGCCGCCGCCGAGGATCACGAGGTCGGCCGGCGAGATCGGTGCGCTCACGGGTTCTCCTCGATCCATCGACGGCTGGCAGCGGCGGGGTCCGGGGCTCATCCTGCCACTCCGGGAACGGTGCGGCCGTGCGCACCGTTGAGGCCGGGCGGAGCGTCCCGGCGCAGGCCGGGACGATGCGACGACAGGAGAGCGGAATGGGGCTGCTCGACCGGCTGCGCGGGCGCGGCCCCGGGGGGCACGGCCGGCGCGGCACGCTGGACCGGGGGTCGCACCACGGCGACCTCGCCCACCTGGAGCAGTTCGTCGCCACCCGCCGCGGCGTGGAGGGCTACGTCGAGCCCCGGACGGCGGTCACCGAGACGACGATCGTGCTGGTCGCCGCCGACGGGGAGTGGACCCGGCGGCGCATCGACGGCCCCGACGTCGCCCGCCGGCTCTCCCGCGAGCTGGCGATCCCGGTCTACGACGCGCAGGTGACCGGCTACCCCCAGCGCATGCGCGACTGGTCGTCCCGTCAGAAGGACAACCGCCTCGACTAGCGGGCTTTCGGTACAGAAAGCCCGGTGTCAGCCGGCGATGAGGTCCTCGATGGTGGCGAGCAGGGTGCGCACGGGGACGCCGGTGCCGCCCTTGGGCGTGTAGCCCCACGCCGCGCCGGTGTTGTAGGCCGGCCCGGCTACGTCGATGTGCGCCCAGGGCAGGCCCTCGGGCACGAACTCCGCCAGGAAGTGACCGCCCACGAGCATGCCGCCGAAGCGGTCGGCGTTGGAGTTGACGAAGTCGGCGACCGGCGAGTCGATGCCGCGGCGCAGCTCGACCGGCAGCGGCATCGGCCACATGCCCTCGCCGACGCGCTTGCCCGCGGCGACGACGGCGTCGCGCAGCTCGTCGGAGCCCATGACCCCGGAGGTGCGGTTGCCCAGCGCGACCTGCTGGGCGCCGGTGAGGGTGGAGGTCTCCAGCAGCGCGTCCGGGCTGTCCTCGGCGGCGCGGGCGATCGCGTCGGCCAGGACGACGCGGCCCTCGGCGTCGGTGTTGGTGATCTCGGCCTTCTTGCCGTTGCGGAACGTCACGATGTCGGCCGGCCGGTACGCGGTACCGCTGGGCAGGTTCTCGGCGATCGGCACGGTGGCGGTCACCTCGACCGGCAGGCCCAGCTCGGCGACCAGGCAGACGGTGGCGATCACGGCGGCGGCGCCGGCCATGTCGCTCTTCATGTTCTGCATGTTCAGCGCGGGCTTGATCGACAGGCCGCCGCTGTCGAAGGTGATGCCCTTGCCGACCAGCGCGACCTTCTTCTTCGCCTTCTTGCCCTTGTAGGTCAGGCGCAGCAGACGGGGGCCGCGGGTCGAGCCCTGGCCGACGGCGAGGATGCCGCCGTAGCCGCCGGCCGCGAGCTCCTTCTCGGCGAGGACCTCGACCGCGAGCCCCGCCTTCTCGCCGGCCGCGGCGCCGCGGGCGGCCAGCTCGGCGGGGTGGAGGTCGTTCGGCGGGGTGTTGACCAGGTCGCGGACGAGGGCGACCGCGTCGGCCACCGCGCGCACGCGCGCCAGCGCCGCCTTGGCGTCACCGGCGTCGGGCACCACCACCGTGAACTCACGCGGCGGCGTCGGCCGGTTGGCCGGCAGGTCGGACTTGTACTCGGTGAACTCGTAGGCGCCGAGCAGGGAGCCCTCGCCGACGGCGTGCAGCCGGTCGGCGCCCGGGGAGCCGCCCACGGCGGCCAGCAGCGTGACGACCGAGCCGCGCCCGGAGAGCGCCCGGCTCGCGGCGCCCGCGGCCCGGCGCACCGCCTCGGCGGTGTAGCCGCCGCCGTTCTCCGGCGCGCCGAGGCCCACCACCGCGACCACCGGGAAGGGGCCCTGGCCGAACGTGGGCAGCCGGGTCACCTCGTCCTCCGCGCCGCGGGCCCCCAGATCGGCGAGCGCGGGGAGCAGCCGGCCGCCGAGCAGCCGGTCCACCGCCTCGCTGCCGGGGGTGGGCAGCGGGCCGTCCGGGCCCTTGCCGACGCCGACGACGACCGCGTCGGCGGAGAGCTTCTCGAGGGGGCGGTCGGTGGCGGAGATCGTCGGCGGCACGGCGTCGATCGTAGAAGGACCCTCCTGCCCCCCACCGCTCGCAGGCTCGCGGCGGGCCCCCTGCAGGAGGGCCGCACTAGCGTGGGGGCCCGTGAGCCCGCGGACCTCCCCCCTCCACGACCGGCACGTCGCCGCCGGCGCCAAGCTGGCCGACTTCAGCGGCTGGTCGATGCCCATCGAGTACGCCGGGGGAGGAGTGCTGGCCGAGCACACGGCCGTCCGGACGGCGGTCGGGCTGTTCGACGTCTCCCACCTCGGCACCGGCACGGTCCGTGGGCCGGGGGCGGCCGCGTTCGTCGACCGCTGCCTGACCAACGACCTGTCCCGCATCGGGCCGGGGCAGGCGCAGTACACGCTGTGCTGCACCGCCGACGGCGGCGTCGTCGACGACCTGATCCTCTATCTGCACGGCCCGGACGACGTCCTGCTGGTGCCGAACGCCGCCAACGCCGCCGACGTCTTCGCGCGGCTGGCCGCCGAGGCGCCCGACGGCGTCGCGATCACCGACCGGCACGAGCAGGTCGCCGTCCTCGCCGTCCAGGGACCCCGCTCGCCGCGGGTGGTCGAGGCCGTGGGGCTGACCGCGGACCTGTCCTACATGTCGTTCGTGGCGGGCGACGTCACCGTCTGCCGGACCGGCTACACCGGTGAGCACGGTTACGAGCTGCTCGTCGAGGCCGAGCGGGCGGAAGAGCTGTGGGACGCGCTGCTCGCCGCCGGGGAGGCCGAGGGGATCCGCCCGTGCGGGCTGGGCGCCCGCGACACCCTGCGCACCGAGATGGGCTATCCGCTGCACGGGCACGAGCTGTCGCGGGAGATCACGCCGAACCAGGCCCGTGCCGGCTGGGCCGTGGGCTGGAAGAAGCCGCGGTTCTGGGGTCGCGAGGCCCTGCTCGCCGAGAAGGAGGCCGGCCCGGCGCGGCTGCTGTGGGGGCTGAGGGCGACCGGGCGCGGCATCCCCCGCCCGGGCATGGCCGTGCTGGACGCCGGGGGGAACGCGATCGGCGAGGTCACCAGCGGCACGTTCTCCCCGACCCTCAAGACCGGCATCGGACTGGCGCTGCTGGACGCGTCAGCCGGCGTTGCCGGCGGTGCCGAGGTGAGCGTCGACGTCCGCGGCCGCCCGCAGCCCGCCGAAGTGGTGAAGCCGCCGTTCGTGGAGTCGCACGTCCGGTAGCGGAGTCAGGCGGACTGCTTCGACTCCTTGGTGGGCTCCGGCGGGTCGGGCAGGGTGTCGGCGACCGTGGCGTCGCGCTCGCCCATCGGCTGCGGGTGTCCCTCGGTGGTGTCCCGCGCGGTCTGGTGCTCGGCCTCGGCGTTGATCTCCGCGCCGAGCAGGATCAGGTAGCAGGTCAGGTACAGCCACAGCATCAGCACGATGACGCCGGCGATGGTGCCGTAGGTCTTGTCGTAGGACCCGAAGTTGTTCACGTAGAGGCTGAACAGCAGGCTCACGATCGCCCAGACGACCGTGACCACGATCGAGCCGAGGCTCACCCAGGAGAACTTCGGCGCGTCCCGGTCGGGCGCCACCCGGTAGAGGACGGCGAGGGAACCGGCCATGACCGCGAGCAGCAGCCCCCAGCGGATGACCTGGGCGAGGATCGTGCCGAACACCCCGAGCGGCAGCGCGTCCAGCACGGCCGGGACGACGGCGAGCAGGCCGACGGTCAGCAGCACGAAGACGATCGCGCCGGCCGTGAGCGCCAGCGAGGTGAGCCGCAGTTTGACGAAGTTGCGGGTCTCGACCTCGTCGTAGGCCAGGTTGACCGCGGTCATCATGTTGTTCACCCCGCCGGACGCGCTCCACAGCGCGGCGAGGATGGAGACGACCAGGCCGATGGTGAGCGCTCCGCCGGCGTTCTCGGTGATGCTCCGCAGCTGGTCCTCGATGAGCGAGGCGGCGTCGTTCGGCAGCTGGGTGGAGATCTCCTCAACCTGCTGCGTGACCGTCTCGGGCGAGGCGACCAGGCCGTAGATCGAGATGGCGGCGATCAGCGCCGGGAAGATCGCCAGGAAGGCGAAGAAGGCCACGCCGCCGGCGATGATGGGCATGTTGTCGGCCTTGTTCTCGGCCCACGCCCGCTTGACGATCTGCTTCCAGCCCTTGAGCGGGATCTGGGTGGGCTTCTCGGCCGTGACGCCGGGCAGTTGCTGCTCGGTCGGCGCGCCGTGCGGCGGCCGGTCGGCGTCCGGCCGCGGGGCGGTCGCGGCCTCCTCCGCGGCGGCCTTGGCGGCCGCCCGGCGCGCGGCCTTCTCCTCGACCCGTTCCCGGATCCGGTCGACGGCGCTCTCGCGGTGGCTGGTGCCGGCCATGTCGTCCCCCTGACGGATGGGTGCGGGAAGTGGGGTGCCGCAGGCGTCAGTCGCCCGGCCAGGACCCCGTCAGCTTGGTGAAGCCGCGCGCGCCGGCGCGGTCGATCGCGGCCTTGGTCGCCGCGAAGATGGCGCCCTGCAGGGCCGCCGCCAGGACCACCTCGCGCATGCGGTACTCGCTCTGCAGCGCGCTGGGCGCGTCCTCCTCGTCGGCGATGTGCTTCCAGATCTGCTTGAAGACGATCCCGGACAGGGTCCCGGCCAGGACGCCGCCGAGCAGGCCGATCGGCCGGTAGGCGATCTTGGCTCCCTTGCTGCTCACCGTTTCCTCCTCGAGGTGCTCGAGTGCTTGCGGCGCCACACCACCAGACCGACCGTCACCGCCACCAGGGCCAGGGCGGCGCCGAGCACGATCGGGGGACTCTCACGGTAGGTCTCGACGGCGGTGTCGCGGGCGCGGTACGCGCCCTCCTTGGCCCGCTCCCTGGCGCGGGCGGGGACGTCGAGGCGGCGGCTGAGCTCGTCGACGGTGCGGCTGAGCTGCTCGCGGGTCGCCTCGATCTCGGCCTTGATCGCGTCGGGGTCGTTCGGGCGTGCGCCGTCGGGGCTCCGCGCGGTCATGGGTCCTCCGGTCCTCGGCTGGGCGCGTCGATGCACCTGCATGCCCGCGCGGCGGCGGGGATAACCAGGCGTTGATCACACTCGCGCAACGAGGACGGCGCCCGCCCGCTAGCCTCGCCGTCCATGACCTGGCACTGGCGTCTGGAGGACCCGTCCGGCGCGGCGATCGACCCGGCCACGCTCGGGGTCGAGATCCCCGACGCGGACAACCAGGGCGACGCCGAGTCGTGGCTGGGGGAGAACTGGCGGGAGCTGCTGGCCCGCGGCGTGGCCACGGTGACGCTCTTCGACGGGCAGAACGAGGTCTACGGCCCGATGGGCCTGGCCGCGACCTGAGCGGAGGGGATCCGTGCGCGTCACGCGCATGTTCTGTCTCCGGACATGTGTCGCGGTGATGTCTCCGGACATCTGTCGCGGTTGGGGTCAGGCCGCGGTCATCGTGGCGTAGCGGGTGGCCGGGTCGAGGGTCAGGTGGCCGAGGAGTTGTCCGTCGAGGGCGTGGAAGGCCACCCGAGGTCCGTTGACCAGGAGGGTGACCTGCTGGCCGGCGTAGCGGGCGCCGAGGCGGAGCAGGTGTGGGCCCAGGCCGACCCGGCCGTTGGCGTGCACGGTGCGCTGGTGCACGGTGGCGTCGGTCTGCAGCGGGAGCTGCTGCGGGCCGCCGTGCGCGCGTCGGCCCAGGCCTGCCGGGGGCGGGTGCCGACGGCGGAGTGCCGCCGGCGGGTGTTGTAGTGCTCGCGCACCCGATCCAGCCGGGCCTGCAGCTCGGCGAGCGTGGTGGCCGGGGCGGGGAAGAAGTGGGCCAGCAGCTTGTCGGCGGTCTGGTGCAGCCGTTCGCACTTGCCCAGCGTCTGCGGGTGGTAGGGGCTGGAGTGGATCAACCGGGAGCCGGCCGTGGCCACGGTGCGGGCGAAGCGGCCGGGCCGGGTCAGATGCTTGCGCTGCGGGCCGCCGGTGAACGCGCTGCCGTTGTCGGCCAGCACCAGCCCCGGCGCCCCGAACTCGGTGACCGCGCTGGTGAACGCGGCGATCGCGGCCGTCGAGGTCTCCGCCGGCGCGACGTGCGAGGCCACCCAGACCCGCGAGCAGTCGTCGATGACGTCGATCGCGACGACCACCCGGCCGTCGGCCAGGGTGTGCTCGGTGCCGTCGATCTGGAAGCAGTCCCGTGGCCGGGCGTAGGCGAAGCGCCGGTGGGAGGACTTGGGCCGCTTGGCCGGATTGCGCTCGAGCAGCGCGGCGCGGCCGAGGACCCGGTTGATCGTGGCCCGGACCGGCACCCGGGCCCCGGCCGGCCAGTCGGGTTGGTCGGCCGCTGCCCGCAGCGCGGCGTGGATGTTGTCCGCACCGTGGTCGGGGCCCAGTTGCTCGCGCAACGCGACGATCCGGGCCACCAGCCAGTCCGGGGTGGCGGTTGGTGAGCGGTGCGGCCGCCGGGAGCGCTCGGTCCACGCGCCCTCGGCGGCCACCCGGGCCCGATGCCGGTAGAACGTGCGCTCGTTGACGCCGTTGAGCCGGCACCACTCCGCGATGTTCTCGATCGGCACACCGACCTGCAACGTCGCATCCAGCAGCTTCATGACTGCCGCTCGCTTCCCCACACCACCTCATCGGCGGCGTGATGATCAAGCGACAGATGTCATGAGACTTCCGGACTGACACATGTCCTGAGACTCAAGATGCGCGTCACGCGCACGGATCCCCTCCGTGCTCAGCCGCGGGAGGTCTTGGCCGGGTCGCGCTCGACGACGTCGCCGAGGACGTCGTCGATCCGCTTCAGGACGTCGTCCTCGAGCTTGACGCCGGCGGCCTTGACGTTGTCGTGCACCTGCTCCGGCCGGCTGGCGCCGATGATCGCGGCCGCGACGTTCGGGTTCTGCAGCACCCACGCGACGGCGAGCTGGGCCATCGACAGGCCGAGGTCGTCGGCGATCGGCCGCAGGCCCTGGACCGCGGTGAGGATCTCGTCGGTCAGGAAGCCCTGCATCGAGCCGCCCACGGTGGAGTTGCCGGCGCGGGTGTCGGCGCCCGGCTGCTCGCCCGGCCGGTACTTGCCGGTGAGCACGCCCTGCGCCAGCGGCGACCAGACGATCTGGGAGAGCCCTTCCTTCTCCGACGTGGGCACGACCTCCGCCTCGATCACCCGCCACAGCATCGAGTACTGCGGCTGGTTGCTGATCAGCTGGATGCCGAGCTCGCGGGCGAGCCGCGCGGCCGCCGCGATCTCCTCGGCGCGCCACTCGGAGACCCCGATGTAGAGGGCCTTGCCGGCCCGGACGAGGTCGGCAAAGGCGGTCATCGTCTCCTCGAGCGGCACCGTCTCGTCGTAGCGGTGGGCCTGGTAGAGGTCGACGTAGTCGGTCTGCAGCCGCTTCAGCGAGGCGTGGCAGCTCTCGATGATGTGCTTGCGCGACAGGCCGCGGTCGTTGGGGCCGGGGCCGGTCGGCCAGTAGACCTTGGTGAAGATCTCGAGGCCCTCCCGGCGCTGGCCGGCCAGGGCGCGGCCGAGCACGGACTCGGCCTTGGTGCCGGCGTAGACGTCGGCGGTGTCGAAGGTGGTGATCCCGACGTCGAGGGCGGCGCGGACGCAGGCGTGCGCGGCGTCCTCCTCGACCTGGCTGCCGTGCGTCAGCCAGTTGCCGTATGCGATCTCGGAGATGTTCAGGCCGGAACGGCCGAGTCTTCTGTGCTCCACGTACGCCGACGCTATCCCCGGTCCAGACACGGCCCCGCTGCAGGGCCCCGCCGCGGCCCCGTCCAGAGGCTCGCCCCGAGCTTGCGAGGGGTGAGGAGGACGGGGTCCTTTCTCAGTACTCGGCGCCGATCGCGACCTCCGGCTTCGGGAAGCGCCAGCGCCGGATCATCGTGGAGCGGCTGATGCCGTACCAGACGGCGCCCTTGGGGCTCTCCTTCGGCAGTCGCTCGGCGATGGCCCGCTTGATCCGCCGGGACAGGAACACCGAGTCGACGATGAAGACGAGGAAGAACAGGAAGAGCAGGAAGCTCGCGTAGCTGCGGACGACGAGGTTGGGGGCGAGCGTGCCGATCACCGCGATCCCGGCCACGAGCAGGAACAGGCTGCCGACGTTGCGGCGGGAGTCGACCACGTTGCGCACCAGCCGCTTGACCGGGCCCTGGTCGCGGCGCGGCAGGTAGGAGTCGTCGCCGCGGGCGGCGGCCTGGCGGGCGTTGACCCGGTTGGCCGCCTGCGTCTCCCGCATCCGCTTGTAGGCCTCCTTGCGGGTGGTCGGCGGCGGCGGGGGCGGACCGGGACGGCGTCCCTGCGCCTCGCTGCGCTTCGGCGTCGGCCGGCCCTTGCCCGTGTTCTTGACCAACTCCTGGGTCAGGTCGGCCGACGGGTCCGGCGTCGTCTCGGCGGTCGACCGGCGGCCTGGCAGGCGAAGCTTCACGACCGGCAAGTCTACGTGGGCTCTCCCGTGTGCCTCGGCGAACGCGTGGGAGCGCCGTACAGTGGGAAGAAGCTCCGCCGCGGCGGTGTTACCCGCTCTCGGAAGGACCGCTGCGGGACCTCGGATGTGGGAGGACAGAACATGACGGTGCAGGACACGCAGGCCCCCGACGCGACGAGCGTCGTCCTGAGCGAGGCCGCCGCCGGCAAGGTGAAGGCGCTGCTGGACCAGGAGGGCCGCGACGACCTGCGGCTGCGCATCGCCGTCCAGCCGGGTGGCTGCTCCGGTCTTCGCTACCAGCTCTTCTTCGACGAGCGCTTCCTCGACGGCGACCAGACCTACGAGTACGGCGGCGTCGAGGTCATCGTCGACCGGATGAGCGGCCCCTACCTCGGCGGCGCGGTGATCGACTTCGTCGACACCATCGAGAAGCAGGGCTTCACGATCGACAACCCCAACGCGCAGGGCTCCTGCGCCTGCGGCGACAGCTTCCACTGAGCCGACGCGACAGCGCCCCGGTTCCCTCCGCGGGAACCGGGGCGCTGTCGCGTTCAGCGGGCCATGCCGACGCCGGTCTCCTGCCGCATGCCCTCCAGCCACGTTGTGTTCTCGCGCGACGTGACGTCCTGGAGGACGGAGGCCAGCCGGGCTCGGCGCAGGGCGGGCTCGGTGTAGGGCGGCAGCTCCGCGACGTAGCGGAAGGCCTCCCGGCGCAGGGTCTCCGCCGCGGTGCGGTAGGAGATCCACCGCGTGTGCAGCTGGAAGAGCTGCTGCGCCCCCTCGGCCACGACGACCACCGCGGCCAGGCTCGCCGTGAGCGCCGGGTGGGCGTCGATGGCCGCGAGGACCGTCACCGCGGCTGCCACGAGAAGCGCGACCAGCCGCATCGCCAGGTAGGCGATCCGGTGGAGGCGGGCCGCGGCGTCGTAGCGGCGGAACTCGCGATCCAGCTCCCGCCACACGACGTCCTCGGCGTCCGGCGGGGCGGGCAGGGCGCCGGCGCGTTGCGGCCGCGGGCTCCGGACGGCGGCGGGCGGGGTCTGGATCGCGCTGGACATGGGCGGCAGCCTGGCACCGCGGCCGCCGGTCCGACAGGCCCTCGCGGGCCGGCGCGGGCTACAACCGGACCGGGTAGACCGTCTCCGGGACCTCGGGCTTGATCCGCCCCTCCACGAAGATGCCGTGCCAGACCATGAAGACCAGCAGCGTCCACAGCTTGCGCGAGTAGTCCACCGCAGAGCCGGCCCGCTGGTTGTCCCGGTGCTCGTCGAGCATCCAGAGGATCTGCCGGCGGTCGAGCCACTCGTCGGTCTGGCTCTCCTCGATGATCTGCCGCGCCCACTCGTGCAGGTCCTCGGCCAGCCAGTGCCGGGTGGGCACGGGGAAGCCGAGCTTGCGCCGGTTGAGCACGTGCGGCGGGACGATCTGCTCCAGCGCCCGGCGCAGCGCGTACTTCGTCGTCTCCTTGGTCACCCGCTGGTCCACCGGCAGCGTGCCGGCGACCGCGAACACCTCGGGGTCGAGGAAGGGGACCCGCAGCTCCAGCGAGTTGGCCATGGTCATCTTGTCGGCCTTGACCAGGATGTCGCCGCGCAGCCAGGTGAACAGGTCGACGTACTGCATCGCGGTCACGTCGTCGTAGCCGGCCTCGCGGGTGCGCCGGTACAGCTCGGCGGTCACGGCGACGTGGGAGAGGTCCGGATCGCGCTGCTCCAGGAAGGACAGCTCGTCGTCCCGGAAGATCCGCGCGTTGCCGTAGTAGCGCTGCTCGAGCGGGATGGACCCGCGGCGCAGCAGGTCCTTGCCCCGCATGCCGTCGGGCAGCTTGGCCGACAGCGCGCCGAGGGCCCGCCGGACGCCGCGCGGCAGCTTCTCGAAGGCGGCCAGCGACAGCGGCTCGCGGTAGATGTTGTAGCCGCCGAAGAGCTCGTCGGCGCCCTCCCCGGAGAGCACCACCTTGACGTGCTTGCGCGCCTCGCGGGCCACGAAGTACAGCGGCACGAGCGCGGGGTCGGCCACCGGGTCGTCGAGGTACCAGACCACCAGGGGGATCGACTCCGCGAACTCCTCGGGCGTGACCACCTTGGTGATGTGCTCGACCCCGATGGCCTTCGCCGACTCGGCCGCGACGTCGATCTCCGAGAAGCCCTCCCGCTCGAAGCCGACGGTGAAGGTCATGAGCTGGGGGTTGTAGCGCTTGGCCAGCGCGGCGATCGCGGTCGAGTCGATGCCGCCGGAGAGGAACGACCCGACGGTGACGTCCGCGCGCATGTGCACCCGCACCGAGTCGTCGAGGACCTCGGCGATCCGGTCGTAGAGCGCCTGCTGCTCGTCCTTCGCCACCGGCCGGACCGGGAAGGCCGGGTGGAAGTAGCGCTTCGTCGTCAGCTCGCCGTCCGACACGGTGAAGCTCGTGCCGCTCTCGATGCGCCGGATGCCGCGGTGCAGCGTCGCCGGCTCGGGCACGTACTGCAGCGTCAGGTAGTGCTGCAGGCCGGCCGCGTCCACTCCGCCGGCCGCGTCGCTGCTGCCGAGCAGCTCCAGCAGCGCCTTCTTCTCCGAGCTGAAGACCAGCCCGCCGTCGGCCAGCCGGGCGGTGAACAGCGGCTTGATGCCGAACGGGTCCCGGGCGCCGAACGCCGTCCTCGTCCGGGTGTCCCAGATGACGAAGGCGAACATGCCGCGCAGCCGCTCGACGACCTTCTCGCCCCACAGGTGGTAGCCGGCGACGATCGTCTCGGTGTCGCCGTGGGTGTGCAGCTCGGCGCCCGCGGCGGCGAGCTCCTCGCGCAGCTCGACGTAGTTGTAGATCTCGCCGTTGAACAGGATCCGGTAGCGGTCCTGCGCGTAGGGCATCGGCTGCGGGCTGCCCTCGATGTCGATGAGGGCCAGCCGGTTGAAGGCCAGGACGGCGTTGGCGTCGGACCACACGGCCGTGTCATCGGGACCGCGGTGGTGCAGGCAGTGCAGGGCGCCGCGCATGCCGGCCACGCGGGCGTCGTCGACGCGGTCGGCGTCCGTGGACAGGTAGGCGAGCAGACCGCACATGCGGGTGGTCTCCTGGGGATCGGGGAACGGGGGAGCGTTCGGCGGGAGAGCCGGCTACAGCGGTTGACCGGCGCGGACCCGGGCGGTCACCCGGCGCTCGGCCCAGAAGGACAGGAAGGGGACGACGCCGGCCAGCAGCACCAGGACGGTGCCCTTCCCCGTCCAGCGGGCCTTGAGGGCCAGGTCGAAGGCGGCCACCAGGTAGACGATGTAGAGCAGCCCGTGGATCGGCGACACGATCTTGGAGACCTCGGGGATCCCGGCGGCGTACCGGAGCGGCACCGCGACGAAGACCAGGATCAGCAGCATCACGCCGACGACGTAGGCCATCACGCGGTAGCGGGTGAGGGCGGCGCCGAGGGCGGGGGTGGGCTTCTGCGTCTGCTGGGCCATCAGCGGCCGGCCGCCTGACCGCGGGAGCTCTTCAGCGCCCGCTCGTTGAGCTCGGCCAGGTAGGCGTTGTAGGCGGCCAGCTCCGGGTCGCCGGAGGTGTCGATGCGCGGACGCTGGTACAGGACGACCTCCGAGCCGGGTTCGTCCGCGTCGGGATCGCGGTTCAGCTCCTCGCGGATCATGCGGCTGTAGAACCACAGGCCCATCAACCCGTAGAGGGGCCACTGCAGGGCGTAGCTCCAGTTCACCGCGCCGCCGCCGGCCTCGGCCTTGGTCAGCTGCCAGTAGCCGAGGAACCAGGTGGCGATGAACAGGGCTGCCACCAGCAGGTGCAGGAACACCCACTTCGGGGTCAGCAGCCGGCGGAACACGCCTCCGACTCTAACCGTCGCCGCCGTCCCGCCGGAGTGCGTTCCCGGCGACCGGACGGCGCCCGGGACGCGGATCGGACACCTCCCTGGTCACGGCCGGGCCACGACCCGCCGCCCTGCCGTCTGGCGGTGGGGAGCCGCCGTGCGGGGTCGGATAGTCTCGGCCCAGACTGTGATCGACGTGTGGGCACCGTGTGCCGGAGACGGCCGGAGATCCGCGCGAGGAGGACCGTCCGGGCCGTCCGGGCGGGGGACGAGGAGGCAACGAGCAGTGGCTCGAGTCAGCAGGCTCGCGCGGGTGGGCGCGCTCGGTCTCCTGGGAGGAATCACCCTCACCGGGTGCGACCTCAACAACGAGTTCTGGCGCTTCGGCTGGCCCGAGGGGATCACCGACCGCGCCGAGGACATGCGGCGGCTGTGGACCGGCTCGGTCATCGCGGCGCTGATCGTCGGCATCATCGTCTGGGCCCTGATCGTCTGGGCCATCGTCCGTTACCGGAAGCGCGGCGACGAGCTGCCCCGGCAGACGGCGTACAACCTGCCGCTCGAGATCGTCTACACGATCATCCCGTTCATCATCATCGCGGTCCTGTTCTTCTTCACCGTGGTCGTGCAGAACCGGGTGCAGGAGCGCAGCAACGACCCCGACCTGGTCGTCGCGGTCAACGCGTTCAAGTGGAACTGGCAGTTCGTCTACCCCGAGACCACCGGGCCGGGCGACCAGCCGGTGAACACGGTCGGCAACAGCGAGGAGATCCCGATCCTCGTGCTGCCGACCGACCGGACGGTCCGCTTCGAGGTCGCCTCGGCCGACGTCATCCACTCGTTCTGGGTGCCGGAGTTCCTCTTCAAGCTCGACGTCATCCCCGGCAACGAGAACGGCCGGAACAACGTCTTCGAGGTGACCGTCCAGGAGGAGGGCGCCTACGTCGGCCGCTGCGCCGAGCTGTGCGGCACCTACCACGCGTACATGAACTTCGAGGTGCGGGCGGTGTCCGGTGCCGACTTCGACGCCTACATCACCGCCCGTGAGGACGGCGCCAGCACGGCGCAGGCCCTGGAGAGCATCGGCCAGGCCGGCACCGCGACGTCCACCCACCCGTTCGACCTGGTCAACGACACCCAGCGGGCCGACGACAACCGTCCGGGCGAGCAGGGCGGCAGCGAGAACGTGGGCGGCAACGAGCAGGACGGCGGCAATGACTGACGTGCGGGCCGCGGACCTCACGACGCAGCAGGAGGGACGGCCGTGAAGGTCGAGGCGCTCATCTTCAACGTCATCGCGTTCTTCTGCGTGGTGGCCGCGGTGGTCTACGGCATCTGGGCCCAGGAGCCGATCGGGACGACGGCCCTCGTCCTCTCCGCCGGCCTCACCGGGCTGATCGGCGGGTTCTTCTGGTTCATCTCCCGGCGCATCGACGCGCGCCCGGAGGACCGCAAGGACGCCGACATCGCCGAGGGCGCGGGGGAGCTGGGCTTCTTCAGCCCGGGCAGCTACTGGCCGTTCGCGATCGGCCTGTCCGCCGCGCTGATGGGGCTGGCGCTGGCCTTCTGGTACTCGTGGCTGATCATCATCGCCGGCGTCGCGCTGCTCATCACCATCGGCGGCCTGCTGTTCGAGTACTACGTGGGGCAGAACGCCACCCAGAGCTGACCGCTCACAGCGCTCGACGAGGGCCCCTCCCGCACCGTGCGGGAGGGGCCCTCGTCGTCGTGGCCGGCGCCCGATCCGCGCACGGGCCCGACGCGGGGGAGTGATGTGCGCGGAGGGGGTCTTCCAGGCTGGCGGAATGCCGCCTCCGCGCACATCACCGCGTGCCCGAGGTCGACTCTGGGCGCAGGGTGTCCGCCGGTGTCGAGGGCGCGAGCGGTCCGCGGGTGCTGCCATCGTCGGCCGCGGCGGGAGCCCGGTCCGGTGGCGTCGGTCCCCCAGGCCTGACAACACCAGGGCCCCGACGGACGGATCCGTCGGGGCCCTGGTGAGGTACCGGAAGGGGGTCCTTCCTCAGTCGCGCGGCTCCTGCGGGCGACCGCCGTCCGACGGCCGGCCACCCTCGGCGGGACGACCGCTGGTGGTGAGCTCGCGCTCGGCCGCCTCCGCGGCAGCCAGGCCGTGACCCTCCGCGCGCTGCTCGAGTTCCACCTGCGCCGGCGACTCGATCGGGCTGAAAAACCCGCGGACGGCGCGGCGGGCGCCGCCCACGTGGTTCATCCGCTTGGGCACCGGAGCGCCGCCGTAGGCCAGCTGGCCGTGGCCGTGCTCGTCGACCGGGCCGAGGGGCTGGTGCACCTCGATGAACTCACCGTGCGGCAGCCGCCGGATGACGCCGGTCTCGATGCCGTGCTCGAGCACCTCGCGGTCGTGCCGCTGCAGGCCCAGGCAGATCCGGTAGGTGATCACGTACGCCAGGGGCGGGAGGACGACCAGGCCGATCCGGCCGAACCAGGTCATCGCGTTCAGGCTGATGTCGAACTTGTCGGCGATGACGTCGTTGCCGCCGGAGATGAACAGCACCAGGTAGAACGCGATCGCCATGGCGCCCAGCGACGTCCGGACCGGGACGTCCCGCGGCCGCTGGAGCAGGTTGTGCGTGGCCGTGTCCCGGGTCAGCTTGCGCTCGATCATCGGGTACAGCGCCATGACCGTGAACATGATCCCGGGCAGGACCAGGGTCGGCCAGAGCAGCGCCGGGATCGTGTAGTCGCCCGGGAGGTTGATGTCCCAGGCCGGGAAGAGCCGGGTCGACCCGTCGAGGAAGCCGATGTACCAGTCCGGCTGCGACGCCGCGGAGACCTGCGCCGGGTTGTACGGACCCCACAGCCAGACCGGGTTGATCTGCACCAGACCGCCGAGCAGCGCGCAGACGCCGAAGACGACGAAGAACAGACCGCCGGACTTGGCCGCGAACGTCGGGAAGAACCGGTTGCCGACGACGTTGTGCTCGGTCCGCCCGGGACCGGGGAACTGGGTGTGCTTCTGCTTGATCAGGATCAGCAGGTGCACCGTGATCAGCGCCAGGATGATCCCGGGGATGAGCAGCACGTGCAGGATGTAGAACCGGCCGACGATCAGCTCGCCCGGGTAGTCGCCGCCGAAGACGGCGAAGTACACCCAGGTGCCGATCACCGGGATGGCCAGCATGATCGCCGACGCGATCCGCAGGCCCGTGCCGGAGAGCAGGTCGTCGGGGATCGAGTAGCCGGCGAAGCCCTCCAGGAGGCCGAGCACGAGCAGCCCGATGCCGATCAGCCAGTTGGTCTCGCGCGGCCGGCGGAAGGCGCCCGTGAAGAAGATGCGCAGCAGGTGGACCACGATCGACGCCACGAACAGCAGCGCCGCCCAGTGGTGCAACTGGCGCATGAACAGCCCGCCGCGGACGTCGAAGGACAGGTCCAGCGTCGAGTCGTAGGCCGCCGACATGGACACGCCGCGCAGCGGGGCGTATGAGCCGTCGTAGACGACCTCACGCATCGACGCGTCGAAGAAGAAGGTCAGGTACGTGCCGGAGAGCAGCAGGACGACGAACGAGTAGAGCGCGATCTCGCCGAGCAGGAACGACCAGTGGTCGGGGTAGACCTTGTTCAGGGTCCGCCGGAACCAGTTGGCCGCCACGAACCGCTCGTCGAGTTCGACGGCGGCCTTGCCCAGGCGGGTGGTCGGCACTCCCGGCGCGGTGGCGGTGCGAGCCATCAGATGCGCTCCCGGTTCCAGTACGTGGGGCCGACAGCCTCAGGGTAGTCGTCGCGGGCGATGAAGAAGCCCTCGTCGTCCACCCCGAGCGGCAGCTGCGGCAGCGAGCGGGTCGCCGGTCCGAAGACGGGCTTGGCGCCCTTGGTGATGTCGAACTGCGACTGGTGGCAGGGGCAGAGGATCCGGCTGGTCTCCTGCTCGTACAGCGACACCGGGCAGCCGGCGTGCGTGCAGATCTTGGAGTAGGCGACGTAGTCGGCGTACCCGAAGTCCTCCTGGCCCGGCCGCGGCTCGTTGACCGCCAACTGCTCGGGACGCAGCCGGAAGAGCATCGTCGCGGCGTCGCTGGCGCGGTTGCCGCCCTCGACCGCCGGGAAGACCGTCTGGATCGACCCCGGCTCCGCGTCGCCCGGGCGGATCGGGGTGCCGTCGTCGCGAACCAACCGAACACCGGGGGCCCACGGGGTGGTGCCCAGCGGGTTGCCCTTGTTCGGGTTCTTGATCAGACCGCCCAGCGGCAGGATCAGGGCCAGCCCGATGCCGCCGCCCATGAACAGCAGCGAGCGGGTGATCAGCTTGCGCCGCGCCAGACCGCTGCGGTGACCCCAGCCGGTCAGCGTCGCGCCCGTCGTCATCTGGTCGAAGTGCGAGGTCTCGTGCTTGACCTGCACCGCGGTCTCGTGCGGCAGCAGCCTCTTGGTGAACAGCACCAGGCCGACCCCGACGAGGGTCAGCGCGAGCCCGAGGCACAGGCCCAGCAGGGGCGTGAACAGTGCGCTCCACGTGCTGGTGTTCTCGGTCCACGACCACTCCGGCAGGAACCAGCCGGAGCCGACGTAGACGACGACGAAGCCGAAGGCGAGCAGGCCGGCGAGGAAGAACAGCGTCCCGACCTGGCGGACGGCGCGCTGCTCGAGCCGCGAGCCCGGCTCCGGCCCCGGGTCGACGTGGACGACCTCGACGCCGTCCTGCTCGGCACCGAGCCGGTCGAGGTCCTCGCGGCTCATCGTGGCCAGCCGCTCGCGGCTGTACTCCGCGTCCAGCCCGCCGTGCTCCACGCCGCCCGTGCTGCCCGGGCGCTCGTCACGCGCACTCACGCCTTGCTCCCCATCCAGAAGACTCCGAACAACAATGAGCCGACGCCGACGACCCAGATCACGAGACCCTCGGCGACCGGACCGATCCGCCCGACGCCGGCGCCACCGGGATCGGCCTGCTCCTTGATCGTCTGGACGTAGTTGATGATCGAGCGCTTCTCTTCCGGCGTGAGCTGGTTGTCACCGAACACCGGCATGTTCTCGGGGCCGGTGAGCATCGCGGCGTAGAGCTCGAGGTCGGTGGTGTCGTTCAGGCTCGGCGCGGCCTTGCCGGACGAGAGGGCGCCGCCCTTGCCGACGAAGTTGTGGCAGGAGGCGCAGTTGAGCCGGAACAGCTCACCGCCCGCGGCGAGGTCACCGGCGCGCAGGTCGCCGGAGGGGAGGGTGGGGCCGCCGCCGTTGGCCTGGACGTAGGCCGACAGCTGGTCGATCTCCTCGTCGGAGAACACCGGCGGCTTGTTCTGCGCGTCGGCCTCCTGGCGCACGAGCGGCATGCGGCCGGTGTGCACCTGGAAGTAGACCGCCGCCTCGCCGACGCCGATCAACGACGGGCCGCGGCGCGGGACGCCCTCGAGGTTGTCGCCGTGGCAGGTGATGCAACTGCGCTCGTAGAGGGCCCGGCCGGCCTCCTCGGCGGTGGACGCCGAGATGGTGCCGTCGTCGGCGGCGTTGGCCGGGGCGAAGACGGAGTACAGGGCGCCGGTCAGTACGAGCGCGGCCATCAGGCCGGCGACGTTGGCCAGCCGGCGGCGTGACTTGGAACGGCGGCGCGCGCGGGCCCGGTCGGTCGGGGTGGCCTCGGACTTCGGGTTCGTGGTGGACACCGGCTTCCTAGCGGATGAAGTAGATCGTGCTGAACAGCCCGATCCACACGACGTCGACGAAGTGCCAGTAGTAGGAGACCACGATCGCCGAGGTCGCCTGTGCCGGCGTGAAGCGGCCCATGGTGGACCGGATGAGCATGAAGACGAAGGCCACGAGGCCACCGATGACGTGCAGGCCGTGGAAGCCGGTGGCCAGGTAGAAGACCGAGCCGTACGTGCTCGAGGAGATCGTGGTGCCCTCCTCGACCAGCTGGATGTACTCGTAGCCCTGGCCCAGCACGAAGGCCAGGCCCATGAGGAAGGTGAGGGAGTACCACCGGCGCAGCCCGTAGACGTTGCCCTGCTCCGCCGCGAAGACGCCCATCTGACAGGTCACCGACGAGGCGACCAGGATGATCGTGACCACCAGCGCGTACGGCACGTTCAGCTCGGTGGGCTCCGGCGGCCACCCTTCGGTGGACCGGGCGCGCGCGGTGAAGTACATGGCGAACAGCCCGGCGAAGAACATCAGCTCGCTGGCGAGCCAGATGATCGTGCCGACGCTGACCATGTTCGGTCGGGTCAGGGAGTGCACCCGCGTGGTGTCGAAGGCGCTGCTCGCAACGGGGGCCGTTGTCACGAGGTCATCATGGCATCGGCACAGGGTGGTCACGACTGCGGGTGCGATGGCGTGGCGGCCACCGTGACCTCCTCGATACGCAGCCCTTCGCCGCTTGCCGTGGATCATCGCCGGTGGGCACTAGGCTCCGGCCCGTGACTGACGCCGTACCGGCCACCGTGCTCGTCTACAGCCACCGCCCCGAGGTCCGCGACGCCGTCCGGACGGCGGTCGGGCGACGACCGGCCGCCGACGTCGGACCGCTCACCTGGGTGGAGTGCGAGACGGGCGACGAGGTGGTCACCGCCGTCGACCTCGGCGGCATCGACCTGTGCATCCTCGACGGCGAGGCGCAGCCCACCGGCGGCCTGGCGCTGGCCCGCCAGCTCAAGGAGGAGCTGGTCGACTGCCCGGCGCTGTGCGTGCTCATCGCCCGCCAGCCCGACCGCTGGCTGGCCCACTGGTCCCTCGCCGACGGCACCCTGCCGTTCCCGGTCGACCCGCTGACCGCCCCCGGCGTCGTCGCCGAGCTGGTGCGCGAGCACGCGGCCCGGCCGCCGGCCGCCCGCCGCTAGCCGCCGATGAGCGCGCCGACCTGGCCGGGGCTGCTCGGCCGGCTGCTGGCCCGGCAGGACCTGTCCTCGGCCGACACGGCGTGGGCGATGGGCGAGATCATGAGCGGGGAGGCGACTCCCGCGCAGATCGCCGCCTTCGTCGTCGCACTGCGCGCCAAGGGGGAGGCGCCCGAGGAGGTCGCCGGCCTCGCGGACACCATGCGCGACCGGGCCACGCCGGTGGACCTGCCGCTGGACTGCGTCGACATCGTCGGCACCGGCGGCGACGGGGCGCACACGGTCAACATCTCCTCCATGGCCTCCGTCGTGGCCGCCGCGGCGGGGGTGCCGGTCGCCAAGCACGGCAACCGGGCGGCGTCGTCGTCCTCGGGGTCGGCCGACGTGCTCGAGGCGCTCGGCGTCGTGATCGACCTGCCCGCGCCCGGGGTGGCCCGGTGCGTGCAGGAGGCCGGCATCGGCTTCTTCTTCGCGCCTGTCTTCCACCCCGGCTTCCGGCACACCGCGGTCCCGCGGCGGGAGATGGGCATCGGCACCGTCTTCAACTTCCTCGGGCCGCTGACCAACCCGGCCCGCCCGGTGGCGGCCGCCATCGGCTGCGCCGACCTGCGCATGGCCCCCGTGCTCGCCGCGGTCCTCGCCGGCCGCGGCACCCGCGCCGTGGTGTTCCGGGGGGACGACGGCCTCGACGAGCTCACCACCGCCACGACGTCCTCGGTGTGGGTGGTGCGCGACGGCGAGGTCGAGCCCGACCGGGTGGACCCCTCTGCCCTCGGCATCGCCCCGCCGGCGCCGGACGCGCTGCGCGGCGGCGACCCGGCGTTCAACGCGGCGGTCTTCCGGCGGGTGGTCGACGGCGAGCCCGGCCCGGTGCGCGACGCCGTGCTGCTCAACGCCGCCGCCGCACTGTCGGCCTTCGAGACCCGCGCCGAACGGCTGCACGACGCACTGGCCACCGGGATGGCCCGGGCGGCCGCCGCGGTCGACGACGGGCGGGCGGCGGCGCTGCTCGACCGCTGGGTGTCCGTCAGCCGCGCGCTGGCGGCCGCGGACCGTTAGTCCGCCGTCTCGAAGCCGATCGAGAACGCCGCCTCGAGGTCGTGCCGCGAGTAGGCCCGGAAGGCGATGTGGGTGTCGGTGTCGACGACGCCGGGGACCTTGTTGATGCGGCCGGCGATGACCTCGGCGACCTGCTCGAACTCGCGCACCCGCACGATCGCGATGAGGTCGGTGTCGCCGGCGACGGAGTAGACCTCGCTGACCCCGTCGAGGTCGGCGACCGCCTGGGCGACCTCGCCGATGGAGTCGGTGGCCGCGTCGATCATCACGATGGCGGTGATCACGCCGGGGAGCCTAGCCGGGCCGCACCCCGGCCGCCCGGACCCGGCGTGACGCGTTCGGGGCGGGCGCGGGTGCCGAGCGAGCGCGCGTCGGCGAACGGGTCGCGCTCGATCCGGCCGGCGTCGACGCGGGCGAGGAAGCCGCTGTACGCGCCGGTGCCCGGAGCGGGGCAGGCGAGCGTGCCCTCCACCTGGACCAGCCGGGTGCCGGGTTTCTCGATCCACCGCATCACCAGCTCGGTCTCGTCGACCGAGGCCGCCGGCTCGTCGGCCGGGCCGGTGGGCGTCTCCGCCGTGGCGAGCAGGCCGGGCAGCGTGCCGCGCACCGAGGTGCCGCGGGGCGCGTTGCCCGCCGCCACCAGCCGCCCCCGGCGGACGACGGACAGCTGCCAGCCGCCGTCGCCGTCGGGGCGGGCCAGCACCAGCTCGGGGACGGCGGCCAGCGACTCCAGCCGCTGCCGACGGCGGACGGCGCGGACGAGGACGGCGACCCGGTCGCGGAGCACCGCGGCGTCCTCGTAGCGCTCCGCGGCGGCCAGCCGGTCGACCCGCAGCAGCAGCGGCGCGATCAGCTCGCGCGGGTCCGAGGCGACGGCCGCGCGGAACACGGCGGTGATCCGGGCGTACTCCTCGACCGACTGGGCGCCGGTGCACGGCGCGCCGCAGCGGCCCATGCCGGCCAGCGCGCAGGCGGTGCCCAGCACCCGCGGGGACAGCCGCGAGGTGCACTGCCGCAGCGGCAGGGCCTCGTGGACGGCGGCGGCCGCGGCGTCGGCGGCCCGCCGGTCGGGGAACGGCCCGAGGAACACCCCGGCGCCGGGCCGCACCCGGCGGACCACCGACAGCCGGGGGAACGGCTCCTCGGTCAGCCGCAGCCACAGCGCCCGCTCCGGGAACCGGGACCGCCGGTTGTAGCGGGGCTTGTGCTCGGCGATCAGCCGCAGCTCGCGCACCGCCGCCTCCAGGTCGTGCGCGCAGGGCAGCGCCTCGACCCGCGTGGCGAGGCCGACCATCTCGGTGATCCGGCTGCGCTGCTCGCCGGAGGTGAAGTAGCTGCGCACCCGGCTGCGCAGGTCGTTCGACGTCCCGACGTAGAGCGGCTCGTCGCGCGGGCCGCGGAAGACGTAGACGCCCGGGCCGTGCGGCACGTCGTCGGCCAGGTGCCGCTTGCGCCGCCGCTCGGGGTCGATCTGCCGGGTGAGGCCGGTGAGCTCCTCCAGCGAGGTGATCCCGAGCGGGCCGAGCCGCTCGAAGAGCCCGTGCAGCACGTCGACGGTGGCCCGGGCGTCGGCGAGGGCGCGGTGGCAGGGCTGGGTGCTGGTGGAGAAGTAGGGAGCGAGGGTGGCCAGCTTGCAGTTGGGCACCTCGTCGCGGGTGAGCAGCCGCCGGGCGAGGACGGCGGTGTCGACGGAGGCGGCCGCGGGCCACGCGAAGCCGTTCTCGGCGCAGGCGGCCTTGAGGAACCCGATGTCGAACGGCGCGTTGTGGGCCACGAGCACCGCGCCCTGCGCGAACTCCAGGAAGGCCGGGAGGACGGCGCCGATCCGCGGGGCCGCGGCGACCATCGACGTGGTGATCCCGGTGAGCACGCTGATGTAGGGCGGGATCTCCCTGCCCGGGTCGACGAGGGTCTGGAACTCGCCGAGCACCTCGCCGCCGCGGACCTTGACCGCGCCGATCTCGGTGATCGCGCTGTCGGCCGGGGAGCCGCCGGTGGTCTCGAGGTCGACGACGACGAAGGTGACCCCCGACAGCGGCGTGCCCAGTTCGTCGATCGTCCCCTGCACGTAGCCCGGCGGGTCGAAGACCGCGGCGCCGGCCCGGGGAGCGGGGAAGAGTCCGGGGAAGGCGGGCACGGGGCGGACGGTAGGTGGGGGCAACGACAGTCCCGGGGACGCGCGCCGGTCGGTCAGGGCTCCCGGCCCACCCGATTTGGGGGCCGCGAGCGGACATTCGTGGGTGCCGCAGGTCGCCCGCGTGGGGGAAACTTGCTTCTCACCTGGCGGGACGCGGGGGCCCGGGACAGGATCCCCCTCGCCGCTCAGAGCAGGCCAGACAGCCCAGAGGTGGTCCGATGCCCGTGCGCTCCCGGTGGCGCACCCGACGCCGCTCGTCGGCGTCCCTCCTGGCGGTCGTGGCGGCGCTCGTGCTGGCCGTGGTCTTCCCGCTCGCCGTCCCCGCCGGCGCCGACCCCAGCGACCAGCCGGGCGGCACCTCCGGCGTCCTCGACTCCTCGGCGCTGGACGAGTTGCAGCAGCGCGCGGCCGAGGTCCAGGTGGGGCTGCAGGAGCGCCAGGTCGAGATCGTCCAGGCGCAGGAGGAGCTCGCCGCCGCCCAGCAGGACGTGGACGCCGCCCAGGCGGTGCTGGACGACACCGAGGGCGTGCTGGCCGAGCGCCAGGCCGTGGTGGCCCAGTACGCGGCGGCGGCCTACCGGGACGGCGGCTCGCTGACCCCGCTCACCGTCCTGCTCAGCGGGGGCGACCCCGGCGACATCGTCTCCGCGATGGGCTACCTGGAGGCCGTCGACCGCTACACCGCCGACGTGCTGGCCGCCGCGGAGCAGCAGCGCCAGGCGGCGCTGGCCGACCAGTCCGCCGCGCAGGCCGCGCTGGACGAGGCGAAGCGGCGGGCCGGCGAGGTGCAGGAGCAGATCGACGAGCTCGAGGCGCAGGCCGAGGCGGTGACCGACGACCTGGGCCGGGCCCTCGACGTCGTCGACGACCAGCTCACCCAGCTGCAGCGCGAGCAGCTCGACGTCAACTCGCGGACGGCGGCCAACTGGCGGGTCTACCTCAAGCAGCTGGCCGACGCCGGGATCGTCGCGCCGGCCGCGGCGGCCCTGCGCGACCCCGAGTCCTCACTGCCCCCGGGCCTCGAGCCCGTCGCCTCGCAGGCCGGCGGGGCGCAGCGGGGTGCGGCCCAGATGCCGCGCCAGCCCACCTCGCTGCTGGTGCTGCCCGCCGAGACCCTGAACGCGGTCACGGCCGCGATGGACGCGCTCGGCAAGCCCTACGCCCCCGGCACCGCCGGGCCGGACTCCTGGGCTTGCGGCACGCTCGTCCAGACGGTGTACCGGTCGGCCGGGATCCAGCTGCCGGGCGACCAGGCCGGGCTGTTCGCCGTGACCACGCCGGTCGACCCCGCCGACGTGCTCCCCGGCGACCTGGTCTTCCTCGGCACCGCCGAGTCCGGCCTCGGGCACGTCGGCATCGCCCTGGACCCGCAGACCATGCTGGCCGCCGACGCGCGGGCGGGCGCGGTCGTCGTCCGCAAGCTGCCGGCCGACCAGGTGCTGGGCATCGGCCGGCCGAGCCTCGGCCAGCGCGCGCCGGTCGACGCGCCCGGGCCCACCGGCGGGGCTCTGAAGGTCGAGTGCGGCAACACCGTCTACCCGCCGAGCTACGACGGCGCGCGGGCGTGGGGCGGCTACCCGAACGGGCTGATCCCGCCCAGCGCGATGTGCCCGATCGGCGTCGGCGGGCACCAGCTGCGCTGCGACGCCGCGGCGGCGTGGAAGGCGATGTCCGCGGCGTTCGCCGACGCCTTCGGGTCGCCGATCTGCATCACCGACTCCTACCGCAGCTACGCCAGCCAGGTGAAGCTCTACGGGGAGAAGCCCGCGCTCGCGGCGGTCCCCGGCACCAGCAACCACGGCTGGGGTCTGGCGACCGACCTCTGCGGGGGCATCCAGACGTACGGGACGCCGCAGTACACCTGGATGGTGGCCAACGCCGGCCGGTTCGGCTGGCTGCACCCCACCTGGGCCGATCCCGGCAACGGCCGCGAGGAGCCCTGGCACTGGGAGTACGCGGGCACCTGATCGGCGTCCGTGTCAACCCCCGGACGCGAGAACGCACCGGAATTGTCGGTGGCCCCTCCTACCGTGCGGACGACTCACGGAGGAGAGAAGCGATGCTCATCGACTGCGACACCTGCACCGCCCGCGGCACCGGCTGCGCCGACTGCGTCGTCACCGTGCTGCTCGGCGCGCCCCCCGGCTGGCAGACCGACGACCCGGTGGTCGTGGCGCTGCCCGACCGCGCACCCACCACCGCCCGTGCCGGCGCAGAGCCGGTCGCAGAGGACGTCGTCGTCCCGAGGCCGGGCGTCGTCGTGGACTTCGACGACGTGGAGCGCCGCGCCGTTCGCGCGCTGGCCGACGTCGGCCTGGTGCCCCCGCTGCGCCACCGGTCCGGCGGAGCGAGCGGCCGCCGGATCGGCTGAGCCGGCACGCCTGGCGTCGGACCTGCGGACCTCACGCGGCGCGCCAGTGATGCTGCTCGCAGTGACGATCACGACAATCACAGGGGGGTCGGTTTGTCACAACTGCATCACGCCCGTACGGTGGCCGAGTTCGACCGGGTGGTCGTCGCCCCACCGGGGTGGCCTCGGTCGAGCACCGCCGAATCGTCCGACGGCACGTTCCTGTGCCCGAGGAGGAACCGGGGACCCACCGCAGCACTGGGGTGAATTCAGCGTGCGCCGGCTCGCCGGGGCACGGAGATAGGGCGCCATCTTCCCAGCCCGAACCCGTCAGCTAACTCGGTAGGCGGTAGCTGAGGAAGAAGGAGAGCCGCCGCACGTGGCGACGCCTCGCCCTGCCCTGGGGCATGCACGCGAACGAAACGACAACAGCCATCCCGCCCGCACCCGCCGCTCCGCCTGGCTCCGCTCCGGGCTCCTGGTGGGTGCCACCACGGCGCTGACCGTGACCCTCCTACCCGGCACGGCGACCGCCGAACCCGGCCGGGCCACCACGCCCGAGCAGGCGGCCCAGCTGGTCGCCGACGCCAGCCACCAACTCGAGGTGGTGCAGGAGCGGGTCAACACCGCCCGCGAGGAGCTCGAGCAGCAGCAGGACGCCGCCGAGGCCGCCGACGAGGCCGCCGAGGAGGCGCAGCAGCAGCTCGAGGAGCTCGAGGGGCAGATCCGCGAGATCGCCCGCAGCGCCTACACCACGGGGGGCGACGACGTCACCACCCTCAACGCGCTGCTGACCAGCGACTCGGCCGACGACTTCGTCTCGTCGCTGGGCACGCTGAACGCGATCGCCGGCCACACCAACCAGGTGGTCGACCAGGTCTCGGAGGCGGCCGACGCCGCCGAGGCCGCCCGGGTCGACGCCGACGAGGCCGCCGCCAAGGCGCAGCGGACGCTCGACGGCATCGAGGCCCAGGAAGCCGACCTGAAGTCGCAGATCGCCGACTTCCAGGAGCAGTACGACCGGCTGAGCGCGGCGCAGCGGCAGCAGGTGGCGGAGTCCCACGGTGGCCAGGCGGTCGCCGCGGCGGCGGTCGCCCCGGCGGCCGCACCGGCGCCCGCGGGCGGCGGCAGCGCCGCCGCGCAGACCGCGGTGAACACCGCCCTGGCCCAGGTCGGCGACCCGTACGTGTGGGGCGCGGGCGGTCCGAACAGCTTCGACTGCTCGGGCCTGACTCAGTACGCCTACGCGGCGGCGGGCATCAGCCTGCCGCACTCGAGCAGCATGCAGTCGCGGATGGGCACGCCCGTCTCGCGCTCGGAGCTGCAGCCGGGTGACCTGATCTTCTTCTACAGCCCGGTCAGCCACGTGGCGATGTACATCGGCAACGGGCAGATGGTCCACGCCTCGACCTCCGGCCAGCCGGTCAAGGTCGTGAGCGTCGACGCGATGCCGGGCTACAACAGCGCCCGCCGCATCGGCTGAGACGAGGATCCGGCGAGCGCCGGTGACCCGCACGGGTCACCGGCCCTCGCTGTGCCCGCCCCTAGGATCGACGGCGTGAGCTGGGCGGGGCGGGGGAGTGCCCGCGTCGCGCTGGCCGCGGCGGTCGTCCTGGGCGCCGCGTTCGTGCTGGTGGTGGTCCTCCGCACGCCGTGGACCGTGCTGCCCGCACCGCCGGGCGGCCACGTGCCGGTCGACCCGACCGCGGGCCTGCCGGCGGCCGTCGTCGACCGCGCCGACTCCTTCGCCGCCGCGCTGCGGCCGGCCTCGCTGGCCAACCTGGTCCTCGGCCTGGCGGTGTCCGCGGGGCTGGGGCTGACCCGGCTGGGCAGCCGGCTGGTCCGCGCGGTGGCCGCTCCGCTCGGCGGCGGCTGGTTCTGGCAGGTGGTCCTGGGCACGTTCGCGCTCACCGTCATCGGCCGGCTGGTCACGCTGCCGCTGGCGGTCTACGGCGAGGTGGTCCGGCACCGCTACGGGCTGTCCACCCGCATCTGGCCACTGTTCCTGCGCGACGTCGGCGTCTCGACGGCGATCGACGCCGGCCTGACCGCGCTCACCGTCCTCGTGCTCGTCGTCCTCGCCCGCCGGATGCCGCGGTTCTGGTGGGCCTGGGCCGCGGCCGCCGCCGCGCTGCTGGTCGTCGTCGGCTCGTTCCTCTACCCGGTGGTCATCGAGCCGGCGTTCAACCGCTTCGACTCCCTGCAGGCCGGGCAGCTGCGCACGCAGATCCTGGCGCTGGCCGAGGAGAACGGCACGCCGGTCGAGGACGTGCTGGTCTCCGACGCCTCGCGGCGGACGACGGGGCTGAACGCCTACGTCTCCGGGTTCGGTTCCACCCGCCGCGTCGTCCTCTACGACACGGTGCTGCAGACGCTGCCGGACGACGAGATCGAGTCGATCGTCGCCCACGAGCTCGGTCACGTCTCCACCGACGACGTCCTCACCGGGACGCTGCTCGGCGCGCTCGGAGCCGCCGCCGGCGTCGCCCTCCTCGGCTGGCTGCTGTCCTGGGCCCCGCTGCTGCGCCGGGCCGGCGCCGACGGGCTGGGGGACCCCCGCGTGATCCCGCTGGTGCTGCTGCTGGTCGGCGTCGGGATGCTGCTGACGACGCCGGTGCAGAACCTCGTGTCGCGGCACATCGAGGCCCGCGCCGACGTCCACGCGCTGGACCTCACCGCGGATCCGGACGCGTTCGTGTCCATGCAGCAGAGGCTGGCCGAGACCAACCTCGCCCAGCCGGACCCGCCGGCGGCGTGGCAGTGGTTCTTCGGCAGCCACCCGACCACGGCCGAGCGGGTGGCCATGGCCGCGGACTGGGTGGCGCTGGACCGGCGATGAAGACCCTCGTCGTCACCAACGACTTCCCGCCGCGGCAGGGCGGCATCCAGACCTTCGTCGCCGCGCTGCTCGAGCGCCGCCCGCCGGACTCGCTGGTCGTGCTCGCCTCCCGCTCACCCGGCTGGGAGGCCCACGACGCGGCCCTGCCGTACCCGGTGGTGCGGCGGCCGACGTCGGTGCTGCTGCCGACCCGGGCCACCGCGCGCGCCGCCGTGGCGCTGGCCCGCGAGCACGGCTGTGACACGGCGTTCTTCGGTGCCGCCGCCCCGCTGGGCATGCTCGCCCCGGCGCTGCGCGCGGCCGGGGTGCGTCGGCTGGTGGGCGCCACCCACGGGCACGAGACCGGTTGGGTGGCACTGCCCGGCGCGCGGCAGCTGATGCAGCGGATCGCCGCGGGCCTGGACCTGGTCACCTACATCAGCGCGTACACGCACGGCCGGCTCGCCCCGGCGCTCGCCGACCGGGTCGCCATGGCCCAGCTCTCGCCCGGCGTGGACGTGGAGGCGTTCACGCCGGCGGCCGACGGGGCCGCCGTCCGCCGCCGGTACGGCCTGGGGGAGGCGCCGGTCGTGGTCTGCGTGTCCCGGCTCGTGGCGCGCAAGGGGCAGGACGTGCTGGTCGCCGCCTGGCCGCGGGTCCTGGCCCGGCATCCCGGCGCCCGGCTGCTGCTGGTCGGCGGCGGTCCGGCCGAGGCCTTGCTGCGCCGGGCGATCGACGCCGGCGGCCTCGGCGGCTCCGTCGTCCTCACCGGGGGCGTGCCGGCCGCCGAGCTGCCGGCGCACTACGCCGCGGGCGACGTCTTCGCGATGCCGTGCCGGACCCGCCGCGCGGGCCTGGACGTCGAGGGCCTCGGCATGGTGTTCCTCGAGGCCGCCGCGTGCGGACGGCCCGTGGTGGCCGGAACCTCCGGCGGCGCCCCGGAAGCCGTGCGGGACGGCGTCACCGGGCACGTCGTCGAGCCGCGGTCGCCCGAGGCCGTGGCCGCGGCGATCAGCGGCCTGCTCGACGACCCTGCCAAGGCGCAGGCCATGGGCGCGGCCGGCCGTGCCTGGGTCGAGGAGCGGTGGTCGTGGACGACGATCGCCGCGACGTTCGCCGGCCTGCTGGAGGGCTAGCGGGAGTAGAGGGCCTCGACCTCGTCGCCGAACTCCTTGAGGACGGCGGCGCGCTTGAGCTTCAGGCTCGGCGTCAGCATCCCGTTCTCCTCGGTGAAGTCCGAGCCGAGGACGCGGTACTTCTTGATCGCCTCGGCGTGCGAGACCGCCTTGTTGGCGTCGGCCACCGCCGCGTCGAGCTCCTTGATCAGGTCCTCGTCGTCCCGGAGCTTCTCCACGGGGGTGTCCTTCGGCTTGCCCTTGGACTCCAGCCAGGCGGGCAGCGCCTCCTCGTCGAGGGTGATCAGCGCGCCGATGAACGGCCGCTGGTCGCCGACGACGATGGTCTGGCTGACCAGGGCGTGGGCGCGCAGCCGGTCCTCGAGGACGGCGGGGGCGACGTTCTTGCCGCCCGCGGTCACCAGGATCTCCTTCTTGCGGCCGGTGATCTTGAGGAAGCCGTCGCCGTCGATCTCGCCGAGGTCGCCGGAGTGGAACCAGCCCTCGCCGTCGATCGCCTCCCGGGTGGCGTCCTCGTTCTTCCAGTAGCCGCGCATGACGATGCCGCCCTTGATGAGGATCTCGCCGTCGTCGGCGATCGCGGCGGAGACGCCGGGTAGCGGGCGGCCGACGGTGCCGATGCGGAAGGCCTCGTCGTGGTTGACCGCGGCGGCCGCGGTGGTCTCGGTGAGCCCGTAGCCCTCGTAGACGGTGACGCCGATGCCCCGGTAGAAGTGGCCGAGCCGCTCGCCGAGGGGCGCGCCGCCGGAGACCGCGCCGATGCAGCGGCCGCCCAGCGCGGCGCGCAGCTTGCCGTAGACGAGCCGGTCGAACATTGCGTGCTGGGCGCGCAGCGCGATGCCGGGGCCGCCGGTGTCCTGCGCCCTCGACCACTCGATGGCGACCTGGGCGGCCCGGTCGAAGATCTTGCCCTTGCCGCCGGCGTCGGCCTTCGCCTTGGCCTGGTTGAAGACCTTCTCGAACACCCGGGGGACGGCGAGGACGAACGTCGGCTTGAACTCGCCGAGGTCGGCCACCAGGTTCTTCACGTCCGGGGTGTGCCCGATGACCGTGCGGGTCTTGACCGCGCCCACCTGCAGCACGCGGGCCAGCACGTGCGCGAGCGGGATGAACAGCAGCAGCGAGCCCTCGACGTTGAGGAAGCGGCCGAGCAGGCTCATGCCGTTGCCGATCTCGAACAGGAAGTTGCTGTGCGTGAGCTCGCAGCCCTTGGGCCGGCCGGTCGTGCCGCTGGTGTAGATCAGCGTGGCCAGGCTGTCGGCCGTGAGCGTCGCGCGGCGGGCGTCGAGCTCGGCGTCGGGGACGTCGGTGCCCGCGGCGGCCAGGGTGCCGACGGCGTCGTCGTCCATGACCCAGACCGGTCCGAGCTCGGGCGCCTGGTCACGCACCGACTCCATGGCCTCGGCGTGCTCGGCGCGCTCGACGATCGCGGCGGTGGCGCCGGAGTCGGACAGGATCCAGGCCACCTGGTCGGCGCTGGAGGTCTCGTACACCGGCACGGTCACCGCGCCGGCGGCCCAGATGGCGAAGTCGCAGACGGTCCACTCGTAGCGGGTGCGGGCCTGCAGCGCCACCCGGTCACCCGGGGCGACGCCGGAGGCGATGAGGCCCTTCGCGACGCCGGCGACCTGGGCGCCGAACTCCTTCCAGGTCACGTCCCGCCACTGGCCGTCGCGGTGCACGCGCAAGCCCACCTCGTCGCCGTGCTCGGCGACGTTCGTGGCCAGCAGGTCCGGGATGGCCTCGTCCGGGCCCACCTCGGTCGTCGCGGGAACGCTGAACTCGCGCACGCCTGGTCCTCTCCGCCCGACCGTCCGCCGAGCACCCTCGCTCGCGGCTCCCGGTCCGGGTCACGATCAATCTAGCTGCTGGGTCGGTCATCTCCTACCCGCGAGTAGCTGAGGACGGGCCTCCCCGCCCGGAAGGGTGGGTCCCCAGCGGTTAGCCTGCCTCCCATGGCCGACCAGTCCACCCAGTCGATCGTCGTCGACGCGCCGGCCGCCGACGTGATGGCGGTCATCGCGGACTTCCCGTCCTACCCGCAGTGGGTCGCCGCCGCCAAGAAGGTCGAGGTCGTGAAGGCGGGCGAGGACGGCCGTGCCCGCCGGGTGCACTTCGTGCTGGACGCCGGCGCGGTCAAGGACGACTACGTCCTCGACTACACGTGGGACGGCGACCGCAAGGTCTCCTGGACGCTGGTCAAGGGCCAGATGCAGAAGCGCCAGGACGGCTCGTACACGTTGGTGGAGTCCGGGGGCCGCACCGAGGTCACCTACTCCATCACGATCGACCTCTCGATCCCGATGCTGGGGATGATCAAGCGCAAGGCCGAGAAGGTCATCCTCGACACGGCGCTCAAGGAGCTCAAGAAGCGCGTGGAGAGCTGAGCAGCGGGCTGATGCGCACGCTGCTGTTCACCGGCCCCGGTGGCGCCGGGACGACGACGCTGGCCGCGGCCGCGGCGGTGCGGGCCGCCCGCTCGGGAGCGCGCACCGTGCTGCTCTCGCGCCAGCGCCCGGCCGTCGCCGGGCTCGACGCCGTCCCGGGACTCGTGGTGGTGACCGTCGACGCGCAGGCCGCCGCCGAGCAGACCTGGCAGGCCCACGCCGGCACGCTGGCGGGGCTGCTCCCGCAGGTCGACCTGCCGCCGGCCACCTCGGTCGTCCCGCTGCCGGGCGCCGCGGAGCTCGCCGTGCTCGCCGCCCTCGGGCGGGCCGAGGCCGACGTCGTCGTCCTGGACGCCGGCCCGCTCGAGGCCGGCACCGCGCTGGTGGCCCTGCCCACCACCCTGCGCTGGTGGCTGGACGTCGCGCTGCCGCCGCGGGTGCGCGCGCTCGCCGCGATCCGCACGGCCGCCGTCCGCTCCGGTGCCGCCCGCTCGGGGCCGGTCGACGCGCTGCTCGGCGCCGTCCCGGCGATCGAGGCGCTGCTGGGCCGGGTGCCGCTCGCCGACCCCGAGGCCACCGCCGTGGTCCTCACCGCCGCGGCCCGCCCGGGCGCCGTCCCGGCGCTGCGGTCGGCCGCCACCACGCTCGGGCTGCTCGGCCAGCGGCCGGTGGCGGTCGCCGTCCGGGTGCTGCCCGAGGGCGGTTCCGGGGACTGGTGGGCGCGGCGGCTGGCCGAGCAGGAGGCCGTGCTGGCCGGGCTGCGTGAGGTCGCCGAGCTGCGCCGGGTGCCGGAGTCCGCGGGGACGCCGTCCGGCGTCGAGGAGCTCGCCGCGCTGGCCGACGGGCTGGACCTGCCCGAGCCGGCGCCGGTCGCGGCTCCCGCGCCCGAGCGGCTCGACGGCAGCTGGCGGCTGGCCCTGCCGCTGCCGTTCGCCGAGCGCGACCAGGTCGAGCTGACCCGCTGGGGCGACGACCTGGTGCTGACCGCCGGGGGCCTGCGCCGGTCGGTGCGGCTCGACGCCCTGCTGCGCCGCTGCGCGGTGACCGGCGGCCGGCTGGCCGACCCCGGGACCGCCGGCGCGCGGCTCGAGGTCACCTTCGCCCCCGACCCCCGGCTGTGGCCGGCCGATCTGCTGCCCGCCGAGGAGGGTGCGTCATGACCACCGGAGCCGACTGGGCCGATCAGGCCCGCCGCCTGCTCGAGGCGGCGAAGTCCGCCGCCGAGGCGCACGACCCCACCGCCGAGTGCAGGTGGTGCCCGCACTGCCAGCTGCTGGCGGTGCTGCGCGGCGACCGGCCCGAGCTGACCGCGGCGGTCAACGACGTGCTCGCCACCGCGTCGGCCGCGCTGCGGTCCTTCGCCGAGCAGGCGCCGGCCGAGGAGCCCGCGGGCCACGCGGAGGAGCCGTCGCACCGTGATCCCGCCCCGGTGGTCCAGCGGATCGATCTCGCGTGAGCGCAGGCGGCGCGGAGCTGCCCGCGGTCGGCATCGACATCGGCGGTACCAAGGTCGCCGGCGGCCTGGTCGCGCCGGACGGCCGGATCCTCGACACGGCGCGGCGGGCGACCCCGGGTGCCTCGGTCACCGAGACCGAGGACGCCATCGTGGGCGTGGTGGCCGAGCTGCTCGGTCGGCACGAGGGTCCGGTGGTCGGCGCCGGGGTCGGCGCGGCCGGCTGGTTCGACCGCACCGGTGACACCGTGCTGTTCAGCCCGCACCTGGCCTGGCGGCACTCGACCCTGCGCAAGGACCTCGCGGCCCGGCTGCAGCTGCCGCTGTGGGTGGGCAACGACGCCGACGCCGCCGCCTGGGCCGAGTACCGCTACGGCGCGGCGCGCGGCGCCGACCTCGCCCTGATGATCACCCTCGGCACCGGGATCGGCGGCGGGATCGTCCTCGACGGCCGGCTGCGGCGCGGCTCGCACGGGGTCGCGGGGGAGTGGGGGCACATGCGCGTCGTCCCCGACGGCCGGCTGTGCGCCTGCGGCAACCGCGGCTGCTGGGAGCAGTACGCCAGCGGCACCGCGCTGGGCCAGACCGCGCGGGAGGTGGCGACCCGGTCGCCGGCCGCCGCGGCCCGGTTGCTGGAGCGGGTGGACGGCGACGCCGAGCGGCTCACCGGGGAGGACGTGGCCGCGGCCGCCGCGGACGGCGACGCGCTCGCCCTGGAGCTGGTCACCGAGGTCGGCAGCTGGCTGGGCCAGGGCATCGCCGACCTGGCCGCCGTCCTCGACCCGGAGGTCGTGGTCATCGGCGGCGGGGTGAGCAAGCTGGGCGAGCTGGTGCTCGGCCCCGCGCGCGACCGGCTGGACCACGCGCTGCCCGGCCGCGGCTTCCGCCCCGGCCCGCGGGTGGTCGCCGCCGAGCTCGGCCCGCAGGCCGGCCTCGTCGGCGCCGCCGACCTGGTCCGCCAGGACGGGTAGCGGAGGAGATCGGTGCGCGTCACGCGCACGGATCTCCTCCGCTCAGGTGAGCTCGCGCGCCAGCTGCTCGAGGAACAGGCCGATGTCGGTGACGATGCCCATCGCCTGGGCGCTGCCGCGGTCGGCCAGCTTGGTGACCGTGGCCGGGTTGATGTCGACGCACACCAGCGGCACCGACGCCGGGAGGATGTTCCCGGTCGCGATGGCGTGCAGCATCGTCGCCACCATGATCGCGAAGCCGACGCCGGGCAGCTGCGCGCGCATCGCCCGCTGACCCTCGATCACGTCGGTGTACACGTCGGGCAGGGGGCCGTCGTCGCGCACCGAGCCGACCAGCACGAACGGCTTGCCGGCCTCCACCATCGCGTGCATGACCCCGCCGGTCAGCACGCCCTTCTCGACGGCCGCCCGGATCGAGCCGGCGGCGCGGATCGTGTTGATCGCGCGGATGTGGTGCTCGTGCCCGTGCGGCACGCCCGAGCCCTTGGCCAGGTCGACGCCGAGCGAGGTGCCGAAGAGCGCCGCCTCGATGTCGTGGGTGGCCAGCGCGTTGCCCGCGAACAGGACGTCGACGTAGCCGGCGCGGACCAGGCGCACCATCGCCGGGGAGGCGCCGGTGTGCACGATCGCCGGGCCGCCGACCCACAGCACCTTCTGGCCGGCCTGCTTCACCTCGCGCATCCGCTCGGCGATCTGGCGGACCAGCAGCGCCTGCGGCTTCTCGCTCGAGGCGATCGAGGACATGAACCCGAAGGCCTCCTCCTCGCCGCGGGGCGGCGCCGGCGGCATCTCCACGCGGACGCCGTGCGCGCCGCAGACCACCTGCTCGCCGGCCTTCACGTCGCTGACCGGGACGGTCCGGACGACGGGACGCCCGCCCTCCTCCGTCACCACGAGCCCGCAGTCCATCTCGGCGCGGTCGACCGGCACCCAGTCGCGGTCCAGCCGGACGAAGGTGTCGAGATTGGTCGTCGAGTAGAAGTCGTCGGGGAAGACGCCGTCGGCCGGCGCCGGGCGCAGCGTCGCCGTCCCGGGGTCGACGGCGTTGGCCCCGTGGGTCTGCAGCCGCATGACGATCCGGTCGAGCAGGTCCCCGTCGGAGGCGCGCAGCGAGATGACGGCGCGCGACTCGTCCTCGTGCTCGCGGCCGAGCTCCAGGCTCTCGATGCGGTAGTCGCCGCCGTACTCGAGGACGTCGTCGAGGACCTTGGCCAGGATGCCGGTGTCCATGAGATGCCCGGTCAGGGCGACGGTGGCGGAGGGCGATGCGCTGCTCACCGGCCGAACGTAACCGAGGAAGGACCCCCTGCCCCCCACCGCTCGCACGCTCGCGGCGGGCCCCTGCAGGGGGCCTAGACGACGGCGCCGTCGTCGCCGTCGTCGGTCGACCGGTCCCGCATGCGCGAGACCGCGGTGAACACCCCGGCGGCGACCGCGGTCACGCCGAGGACCAGCCCGACGTCCGACGACAGGCCGATCACGCCCGGCGCCCAGACCAGCAGCACACCGGCGGCGATCAGCAGGAACGCGTACAGCGAATGGGGGGAGGGCAGCGGCACGGGCGGGGCCGGCGGCGGCTCGAAGTGCTCCTCGGGCCGGTCGAGGACCTCGGGCTCGGCCGGCGGCGGGGGCGGCGGGAGCGGGGCGTCGGCGGGCGCGTCCTCGACGACGGTGTGGCCGTGCTCGGCCTCGAAGGCGGCCACGATCCGCGCCCACTCGGCGTCCTCGTCGAGGTCCCGGCGGATCCGCGCGCGCTCGGGCACCTGCCCGCGGGCGTGCTCGTCGGCCTGCGTGTCCACCAGCGCGCGGGCCTCGGCGCGGCGGGCGCGGTCGACGTAGAGGCGGTCCGACGGCGGGCTGGGCAGGAAGACGGTGCGGGTGTAGGGGCCGACGTCGGCGGCCGGCTCCAGGTAGGCGGCGATGCCTGCGGCGTAGAGGACGTCGAGCAGGTGCTCGCCGACCCGCGGGTCCACGTCCCGCAGCGGGCTCCAGAGGGCGGCGTCCAGCCCGTTGTCCCGTCGTCCGCGGCCGCTCATGTCGTCTCCGGCGCGGTCGCACCCGTGCGGGCGCGGATCCAGTCCACGGAGCCGGCGAAGATCGCCGGGGCGTCGTTGTCCAGCGTCGCCACGTGGAAGCTGTCCTGCAGCACGACCTCGGTGACGTCGGAGCTGGCGACGCCGGCCAGCAGCACCCGGCTCGACTCCGGCTCGACGACGTGGTCGGTGGCGCTGCGGTAGAGCAGCACCGGGGCGGTGACCCGGGCCAGGTCGGCGCGGGTCGCCGTCCAGAGCCGGCGCAGGCCGAGCATGGCGCGCAGCGGCAGCCGGGGATAGGCGAGCTCGGTGACGCCGGGCTTCTTGATGTCGCTGGCGATCGGCGCCCAGCTCGTGGTCAGCCGGGCCAGCAGCGGCAGCAGCTTGGCGTCCAGCCGCTGGGTGAGCAGCGAGGGGTTGACCAGCACCAGCGCGGCGACGTCGTCCGGGCGGAGCTCGGCCAGCCGGATCGCCAGGGTGCCGCCCATCGACAGGCCGGCCACGACGACGCGGTCGACGTCCCGGGCCAGCGCGTCGAAGGCCTCCTCGACCGCCGTCGTCCAGTCGTCCTCGGTGACCAGGTTGCAGTCCTGCCACCGGGTGCCGTGCCCCGGCAGCAGCGGGCAGCGGACGGCGAACCCCGCGGCCGCCAGGTGCTCGCCCCACGGCCGCATGCTCATCGGCGAGCCGGTGAAACCGTGCACCAGCAGCACGCCGGTGCGCCCCTCCGGGCCGTCCCCGCCCGGGAAGGCGAACGGCTCGGCACCGGCGAGCACCTCGTCGGGCGCGGGGGGCTGCGGCACGGTGGCTCCTCCTCGGTGCCGGGCGGCCGCGCCGACCAGCGGATACAGGTCACAGCGCCCGCCGATTGTTCACGGGCCGCCGACGTCCCTAGTCTGGCAGCTCACGAGGGAGGCGTGTTGTTCTACTGGTTCCTCAAGTTCGTCGCGATCGGCCCGGCGGTGAAGCTGGTCATCCGACCGCAGGCGGAGGGCACGGAGAACGTGCCCGCCGAGGGTGCCGCCATCCTGGCGAGCAACCACCTGTCGGCCGCCGACTGGATCTTCATGCCGCTCTCCCTTCGGCGGCGGGTCACCTTCCTGGCGAAGCAGGAGTACTTCACCGGGAAGGGCCTCAAGGGCTGGGCGCAGCGCGTCTTCTTCGCCGGCAGCGGGCAGGTGCCCATCGACCGGACGAGCGCCAGCGCCGCCGAGGACGCGATCCGCACCGGCATCGGCATCCTGCGCAGGGGCAACCTGCTGGGCATCTACCCCGAGGGCACCCGCTCGCCCGACGGCCGCCGTCTCTACCGGGGCAAGATCGGCGTCGCCCGCATGGCGCTGGAGACCGGCGCCCCCGTCGTCCCCGTGGCGATGATCTACCGCTCCCGGAAGCTGCCCTTCGGGAAGAAGCTGGTGCGCGTGTGCGTGAAGTTCGGCAAGCCGCTGGACTTCTCCCGCTACGAGGGCATGGCCGGTGACCGGTTCGTCGAGCGGTCGATCACCGACGAGATCATGTACGAGATCATGACCCTGTCCGGGCAGGAGTACGTCGACGTCTACGGCGCGACCGTGAAGAAGTCGATGGACGCCACCGGCGCCAGCGCCGCCGAGGTGCTCCGCCGGCTGCAGCCCCCGACGGACGAGTCCACCGACCGCCTCGACACCCTCGCCGGCTGAGAAGAGATGATCATCGGCAGGTGGCTGCCCTCGGCGGCGTGTCGGGCAGCCACTCGCCGATGATCACCGATCAGGTCGCCTATCGCTGAGCTCCGTCGTCGTCCCCGCCCGGGCCGCCGCCGAAGCCGATCTCGTTGCCGTCGGGGTCGCGGTAGGTGATCTTGCGGACGCCGTTCCCGTACGTCTCCCGCTGCGCCGGCTCGAGGCCCCGGGCGGCCATCGCCTCCACCCGCGCGTCCAGGTCGTCGACGAACAGGGTGTGCCGCGCGTGGCCGGCGTGCTCGGGCAGCAGCTCGATGTAGACGAACCGGTGCTCGGCGACCTCCCACACGGCCTCGACGTCGTTCGGCAGGAACGCCGGTCCGGTCCCGAGCAGCCGCTCGTACCAGTCCTTGGCCCGCGCGAGGTCGCCGACCGGGATGCCGGCGAAGAGCTCGACCGTCATGCCCGCACCCTAGGGGCTCAGCCGCGCAGCACCTGCCAGGCCAGGCGGACGATCAGCGCCCCGACGACGAGCAGGAAGACGACCCGGACGAAGCGGCTCCCCGCGCCGACCGCCGTCCGGGCCCCGAGGTAGCCGCCCGCCAGGTTGGCCACGCCCATGAGCAGTCCCAGCCCCCACAGCACCGACCCGTGGAGGGTGAACACGACCAGCGCGCCGACGTTGGTCGCCAGGTTGACGATCTTGGCGGTGGCGCTGGCCTCCAGGAACGCGTAGCCGAGCAGCCCCACCAGGGCGAAGACCAGGAACGCGCCGGTGCCGGGGCCGGCGATGCCGTCGTAGAACCCGATCACCGCCCCGACCGCTGCCGCGACCACGGTGTGCCGGTGGCCGCGGAACCGCAGGTCGGTGACGCCGCCGAGGCTCGGCCGCAGCAGCGTGTAGACCGCCACCACCACCAGGGCGACCAGCACGATCGGCTCCAGCACGCCGTCGGGTACCGCCGCGGCCGACAGCGCGCCACCGGCCGAGCCGACCGCGGCCACCGCGGCCATGGGCAGCGCCGTCGCCAGCCCCGGCCGCACCCGGCGGTAGTAGGTGACCGCGCTCGTGCCCGTGCCCATGGCGCTGGAGATCTTGTTGGTGGCCAGCGCCTGCACGGTCTCCATCCCGGGCACGAGCAGCAGCGCGGGCAGCTGGACCAGCCCGCCGCCGCCGACCACCGCGTCGATCCAGCCCGCGGCGAAGGCGGCGAGCACGAGAAGGAGGAGCGTGCCCGCCCCCAGCGAGCCGAGGGTGGTCGCCGTCAACTCCCCGCGGTCCAGCCCCCCGCGCGGCGGACGGCGTCGCGCCAGCGGTCGTAGCGGCCGTCGTCCCGCCGGCCGGGCGTGGGTTCCCAGCGCGCGTCGAGGGTCCAGGTGGCGGCCAGCTCGTCGGTCGAGGCCCACACCCCGGTGCCGAGCCCGGCGAGGAAGGCCGCGCCGAGCGCCGTGGTCTCCGCGACCACCGGGCGGCGCACCGGCACGCCGAGCTGGTCGGCCTGCAGCTGCATGAGCAGCCCGTTGGCGCTGGCGCCGCCGTCCGCCGACAGCTCTGGCACCGACAGCCCCGCCTCGGACACCATCACGTCGACGACGTCGCGCACCTGGAAGGCGATCGCCTCCAGCGTGGCCCGCACCAGGTGCGCCCGCGTCGTCCCGCGGGTGATCCCGAGGACGGCGCCGCGCGCGTGCGGGTCCCAGTGCGGGGCGCCCAGCCCGGTCAGCGCCGGCACGAAGACGACCTCGCCCGAGTCGGGCACCGTCCGGGCCAGCCCCTCGGTCTCGGCGGCCGAGTCGATCAGCCCGAGCCCGTCGCGCAGCCACTGCACCGCGGCGCCGGTGACGAAGATCGAGCCCTCCAGCGCGTAGACCAGCCCGTCGCCGAGGTCCCAGGCGACGGTGGTCAGCAGGCCGGCGTCGGAGCGGACCGGGGAGGACCCGGTGTTGGTGAGCACGAACGATCCGGTGCCGTACGTGCACTTGGTGTCGCCGGGGGAGTAGCAGGCCTGCCCGAACAGCGCGGCCTGCTGGTCACCGGCCAGCCCGGCGATCGGCAGTTCCAGGCCGAGGAACGAGTCGGGGTCGGTGGTGCCGACGACGCCGGAGTTGGGCACGAGCTCGGGCAGCGCGTCGCGGGGGACGTCGAACAGGTCGCACAGCTCGTCGGACCAGGCGCCCTTCTCCAGGTCGAACAACAGCGTGCGGCTGGCGTTGCTCGGGTCGGTGACGTGCCGGGCGCCGCCGGTCAGCCGGGCGACGACGTAGGAGTCGACGGTGCCCAGGGCGAGCGCGCCGCCGCGGACGCCGTTCCAGACGGTGGGCTCCTCGGCGGCCAGCCAGGCGAACTTGGTGCCGGTGAAGTAGGGGTCCAACCGCAGCCCGGTCAGCGCCGCGACCCGCTCCTCGGAGCCGGCGTCACGCAGCCGGTCGCAGATGCCGCTGGTGCGCCGGTCCTGCCAGACGATCGCCGGCCGCGGCGCGCGCAGCGTGCGGCGGTCCCAGACGACCGCGGTCTCCCGCTGGTCGGTGATCCCCACGCAGGTCGGCGCGGCGTCGGTGCGGGCGAGCGCCTCGCGGCAGGCGGCCACGGTCGCCGTCCAGATGTCGTCGGGCTCGTGCTCGACCCAGCCAGGGCGGGGGAACAGCTGGGCGAACTCGCGGTAGCCCTTCGCCAGGACGCCGCCGTCCTCGCCCACGACCAGCGCGGTCACCCCGGTCGTGCCTGCGTCGATGGCCAGAACCGGCATGGCCGCACGCTAGCCCACGGGCCTTGACCTCAGGTGGACTTGAACTCGTCCACTGAAGGCATGACGAACCTGAGCACCACGCACGTCGAGTACCTCGCGAGCCAGCGGCTGGGGCGCCTCGCCACGGCCGGCGCCGACGCCAAGCCGCACGTCACACCCACCTCCTTCCGCTACAACCCGGAGCTCGGCACCGTCGACATGGGCGGCCTGCACGTCGCGTCCACCAAGAAGTACCGGGACGTCCAGGCCAACGGCTGGGCGGCGCTCGTCGTCGACGACCTGGTGTCGGTCGACCCGTGGCGGGCCCGGATGCTCGAGATCCGCGGCCACGCGGAGGCCGTCCCGACCGGCGGTGCGCACCTCGGGCCCGGCTTCGGGGAGGCCTTCATCCGCCTCCACCCGGGGAAGGTCAACAGCTTCGGCATCGACTGAGGGACGCCACCTACGGTGGGCGGCGTGCGCCGGTTCTTCTACGACACCGAGTTCATCGAGGACGGGACGACGATCGACCTCGTCTCCATCGGCGTCGTCGACGAGACCGGCCGCGAGTTCTACGCCGTCAGCACCGAGTTCGACGACCGCAAGGCGATCCCGTGGGTGCGGCGCAACGTGCTCGACAAGCTGCCGCCGCCGGCCGACCGCGCCTGGCGCAGCCGCGAGCGGATCCGCGACGACCTGCTGGCCTTCCTCACCGGACCGGGCGAGGAGATCGAGCTCTGGGCCTGGTTCGCCGCCTACGACCACGTGGCGCTGGCCCAGCTGTGGGGCCCGATGACGGCGCTGCCCCGGCCGATCCCGCGGTTCACCCGGGAGCTGCGCCAGCGCTGGGACGACCTGGGCCGGCCGCCGCTGCCGCCCAAGCCCGGCGGCGCGCACGACGCCCTGGTCGACGCCCGCTACAACCTGGCCCGCTGGCGGGCGATGGAGGGGGCGCGGCGGTGAACGCCTCCGTGCGCGGCAGGCCGGCGCCCGTGGAACTGACCGTGGCCGAGGCGCGCACGCTGCTCGCCCGGGCCTTCGTCGACGACCCGCTGATGGTGTGGTTCTTCCCGGACGACGGCTCCCGGCTGCACGCATGCGCGGCGATGTTCGGGCTGTTCGCCGAGCACTACCTGCGCGCCGGCCGGGTCGACGTCCTGCGCCGGGCCTCGCCGGTGGCCGTCGCGATGTGGCGCCTGCCCGGCACCGGCAACCCGCCCGAGGACGTCCTGCCGACGGCGTCGGGCCTGATGACCGCCCTGATGGGGCCGGCCGCCGCCGAACGCGGTCGCGCGATGTCGGTCATCGGCGAGATGCGGCCCCCGGAGCCGCACGCCTACCTGCACCTGCTCGCCGTCGACCCGGAGCTGCGCGGCCGGGGCCTCGGCGGCGAGGTGCTGGCGCCGGGGCTGGCCGCCGCCCGCGCGGCCGGCCTGGTCGCCTGCCTGGAGACGATGAACCCGGCCAACGTGCCGTTCTACGAGGCGCACGGGTTCGCGGTCCGGGCGGAGCTCCGGCTCGCCGCCGGCGGCCCGACGGTGTGGGCGATGGCGACCGACCTCAGCCGCTGAGCACCGCCTGGGTCTGCGTCGTCTGCGCGACCAGCCGGCCGTCGTCGTCGGTGACCTCGACGCCGACGAGGATGAACGAGCGCCCGACGTGCACCGGGCGCGCCACGGCGTGTGCCGTGCCCGACCGCACGCCACGCACCAGGGACGTCGTCGACGAGACGGTGGACGTCGACGCGCCGGCCGGCAGGTTCAGGAAGGCGCAGACGGCGCCGACCGAGTCGGCCAGCGTCATCAGCGCGCCCCCGTGCATCAGCCCGCCGGCGGTGCACCGCTCCGGCGCCCACGCCAGCCGGCCGGCGACCTCCTCCGGACCGGCGCGGTCCAGCTCGATCCCGGAGGCGACGGCGAAGGGCATCAGCGCGAGCAGGTCGGCGGTCACGGCGGCATCCTGCCGCGCGGGTCAGGTCAGCGTCGCCTCCACGATCGACACCGGGGAGGCGGTCGGCCGGATCGCGTCGACGCGGAAACCCGCCGCGCCCAGCAGCCTCTCCAGGGCCTCCGTGGAGCGCCCGCGCCCGGGGAGCGGGTCCTCGCCGGGCGGGTCGACCACCTCCAGCGCGACCAGCCGGGCGCCCGGCCGCGCCGCGGCGGCGATCGTGCCGAGGATCAGGCGGCACGCCTCGTCGTCCCAGTCGCTCCGGAGCAGCGAGAGCAGGTAGGTGTCCGCGGCGGGGACGACGGCGAGGTAGTCGCCGCCGATGACGCCGATCCGGTCGGCCAGCGGCGAGCCGACGAGACGCGCGCGCGTGGCGGGGACCACGTGCGGCCGGTCGAAGACGATCCCCAGCCGCCGCGGGTCGGGGTCGTGCGCGAGCACCGCGCTCACCAGGGCTGCCCCGCCGATCTCGGCCACCGTGCGACCGCCGGGCGCCGGGTAGCCGGCCAGCGCGGTGGCCACGAGGTCGGCCGTGAGGCCGGGCGAGCACGGGGTGCCGGTCATGGCGGGCTCCCGATCGGTCGGCGGGCGACGACCGTAACCGCAGTCGTCGGTCCGGCATACGTCGCCGAGGGCGTGACCGGATCACCGCACGAGCGGCGCCCAGTCCTCGGGGTGCGCGCGCAGGTGCTCGGCGACCGTCCGGGCCGGGTGCCCGGTCAGCCGGGGGACCGCGTCGCCGACGGTGGCCAGCTCGCCGGCGGCGATGGCCAGGTAGCTGGTCACCCAGCCCTCGATCTCCCAGTCCGGGTGCCCCGACGGCCGGCGGGTGGCCCACGCCTCCTCGACCGTCTGCTGCCGGTACTCGACCGGCCGGCCGAGGACCTCCGTGAGCACGGCCGCGGCCTCGGTCATCGACAGCGCCTCGGGCCCGGTGACGTCCAGCGCCCGCCCGTCGTGGGCCCGGGAGTCGTCGAGCAGGACGGCGGCGCCGACGTCGGCGCAGTCGTCGCGGGACACGAAGCTGGTGCGGCCCTCCCCGGCCGGCGCCGCGATCACCGCACCGTCGCCCTCCGGCACGGCGAAGAACGGCACGAAGTCGGCGTACATCGAGTGCCGCAGCGCGGTCCAGCGCACGCCGGTGGCGGCGAGCGCCTGCTCGGTGGCCCAGTGCTGGCGCACGAGGGTGAAGACGGCGTCGGGCCGCGCGTTGAGGAAGGACGTGTAGACGATCCGCTCCACCCCGGCGGCCGCGGCCGCCTGGACGGCGGTGAGGTGCTGCCGCAGCCGGTCCTCGGCCTCGGCCGCGGACACCAGGTAGAGGGTGTGCACGCCCTGGAGGGCCGCCGCGAAGCCGGGCCCGTCGGCGTAGCCGCGCGGGAACTCGGTCACCGCGGCGCCCGGCAGGCGCGGCACGCGGGCGGCGTCGCGGACGACGAGGCGGACCGTCGCGTCGGCCGCGGCCGCGCCGGCGGCCACCCGTTCGGCCACGCGCCGGCCGAGAGCTCCCGTGGCGCCCGTGACCGCGATCACCCTGGTCATGCGTGCCCCGGCCCCACCTGCGGCATCATGACGCCGGACAACCCGCCAGCACCTCCGTTGCTTCCCTAAGGACAGCTCATGCGCATCGGCATCCTCACCGGCGGCGGCGACTGCCCCGGCCTCAACGCGGTCATCCGCGCGGTCGTCCGCAAGGGCGTCACCGAGCACGGCGACGAGATCGTCGGCTTCCGCGACGGCTGGCGGGGCGTGCTCGAGGCCGACACGGTGCCGATGGAGCTCTCCGCCGTCCGCGGGATCCTGCCGCGCGGCGGCACGGTGCTGGGCACCTCCCGCACCAACCCCTACGGCGTCGAGGGCGGTCCCGACCGGCTGCTGGCCAACCTGGAGCGGCTCGGCATCGAGGCGCTCATCCCGATCGGCGGTGAGGACACCCTCGGCGTGGCCACCAAGCTGTCCGAGGCCGGCATCCGCGTCGTCGGCGTCCCGAAGACCATCGACAACGACCTGGACGCCACCGACTACACGTTCGGCTTCGACACCGCCGTCGGCGTCGCCATGGAGGCCATCGACCGGCTGCACACCACCGGCGACAGCCACCACCGCACCCTCGTCGTCGAGGTCATGGGCCGGCACGCCGGCTGGATCGCGCTGCACGCCGGCATGGCCGGGGGCGCCAACGTCATCCTCATCCCCGAGCACCCGTTCGACGTCGACGCCGTCGTCGCGCACTGCCAGCACCGGTTCGCCTCCGGCTACTCGCCGATCGTCGTCGTCTCGGAGGGCGCGGCGCCCAAGGGCGGCGAGCTGTCGCTGTCGACGGGGCAGACGGACGCCTTCGGGCACGTCCGCCTCGGCGGCATCGGCGCGGCGCTGGCCTCGCTGATCGAGGAGCGCACCGGCCGCGAGGCGCGCGCCGTCGTCCTCGGGCACATCCAGCGCGGCGGCACTCCGTCGGCGTTCGACCGGGTGCTCGCCACCCGGTTCGGGCTGGCCGCGATGGAGGCGATCCACGACGGCGAGTCCGGGGTGATGGTGGCGCTGCGCGGCACCGACATCGTGCGTGTGCCGCTCACGGCCGCGACGGCGCAGCTGAAGCTGGTGCCGATCGACCGGTACGCCGAGGCCGAGGTGTTCTTCGGCTGAACCGGGGCCCCGTACCCTCAATCGTGTGAGTCTCACCGAACCCGCCGATCTGGTTCCGGGTCTGGACCGGTGGCGGGAGCTGCCCGCCGCCCAGCAGCCGACGTGGCCCGACCGCGGCGCGCTGGACACCGTCCTCGAGACGCTGTCCACCGTGCCGCCGATCGTGGCCCCGGCCGAGGTCGACCAGCTGCGCGCCCAGCTCGCCGACGTGGCGCGGGGCAGGGCCTTCCTGCTGCAGGGCGGGGACTGCGCGGAGACCTTCGACCTCAACACCGAGCCGCACCTGCAGAGCACCACGCGCACGCTGCTGCAGATGGCCGTCGTCCTGACCTACGGCGCGAGCGTGCCCGTGGTGAAGGTCGGGCGGGTGGCCGGGCAGTACGCCAAGCCGCGCTCGTCGGACACCGACGCCCTGGGCCTGCCGTCCTACCGCGGCGACATGGTCAACTCGCTGGACCCGGTGCTCGAGAAGCGCGTCCCCGACCCGACCCGGCTGGTGCGCGCCTACGCGAACTCCGCCGCGGCCATGAACATGATCCGCGCCTACGCCCGCGGCGGGCTGGCCGACCTGCACGCCGTCCACGACTGGAACAAGGACTTCGTGGCCAACTCGCCGGCCGGCGTGCGCTACGAGGTCATCGCCCGCGAGATCGACCGCGCGCTGGCGTTCATGAAGGCCTGCGGCATCGACCACGCCGCGATGCGCTCCGTCGAGCTCTACAACAGCCACGAGGCGCTCATCCTCGACTACGAGCGGGCGCTCTCCCGCGTGCACGAGGGCCGGGCCTACGACCTGTCGGCGCACTTCGTCTGGGTCGGCGAGCGCACCCGGCAGATGGACGGCGCGCACATCGAGTTCGCCTCGCGGATCGCCAACCCGATCGGCGTCAAGATCGGCCCGACCACCACGCCGGAGCAGGCCGTGGAGCTGGTCGAGCGGCTCGACCCCGAGGGGATCCCCGGCCGGCTCACGCTGATCAGCCGGATGGGCAACGGCAGGATCCGCGACGTCCTGCCCGGCATCGTCGAGAAGGTCACCGCCAGCGGCCACCTGGTCGTCTGGCAGTGCGACCCGATGCACGGCAACACCCACGAGTCCTCGACCGGCTACAAGACCCGGCACTTCGACCGGATCGTCGACGAGGTGCTCGGGTTCTTCGACGTCCACCGGGCGCTGGGCACCTGGCCGGGCGGCATCCACGTCGAGCTGACCGGCGAGGACGTCACCGAGTGCCTCGGCGGCGCCATGGAGATCAGCGACGAGGACCTCAACAGCCGCTACGAGACCGCCTGCGACCCCCGGCTGAACACCGGCCAGTCGCTGGAGCTGGCGTTCCTCATCGCGGAGATGCTGCGTGGCTGAGTTGATCGACCTCCGCTCGGACACCGTCACGCGTCCCACGGAGGCGATGCGCCGTGCCATGGTCGAGGCCGAGGTCGGCGATGACGTCTACGGCGAGGACCCCACGATCAACGCGCTCGAGGAGCGGGTCGCGGCGCTGATGGGCCACGAGGCGGCGCTGTTCGTGCCGTCCGGGACCATGGGCAACCAGATCGGCATGCGCCTGGTCGCCGAGCCCGGCCAGGAGGTGCTCTGCGACGCGGACGCGCACGTGGTCACCTACGAGATGGGCGCCGCCGCCGCGGTCTTCGGCATCTCGACGCGCACGGTCGTCTCCGCCGGTGGCCGGCTGGACGCCGACGCGCTGATCGCGCAGGTCCGGCCCAAGGACGACTGGCACCTGACCTCGACCGCGGCCATCGCCGTGGAGAACACGCACAACCGCGGCGGCGGGATCGTGCAGCCGCTCGCCGAGCTGCGGAGGCTGTGGGACTGGTCGCGGGGGGCCGGCGTCGCCGTCCACCTGGACGGCGCCCGGCTGTTCAACGCGCACGTCGCCTCCGGCGTCGACCTGGCCACCTACGGCCGGCTGGCCGACACCGCGTCGGTGTGCCTGTCGAAGGGGCTGGGCGCCCCGGTCGGCTCGGTGCTGGTCGCCTCGGCGGAGCGGATCGCCGTCGCCCGGCTGTGGCGCAAGCGCCTCGGCGGCGGCATGCGCCAGGCCGGCGTCCTCGCCGCGGCCGGGCTGTACGCGCTGGAGCACAACGTCGAGCGGCTGGCCGAGGACCACGAGCACGCGCAGCTGCTGGCCAAGCGGCTCGGCGTGGACCCGGCCACCGTCGAGACGAACATGGTCGTGCTCGACGACGTCCCGGCGCCGATGCTCGCCGAGGCGGCGAAGGCGCAGGGCGTGCTGGTCAGCCAGGTAGGCGCGCGCCGGCTGCGGCTGGTCACCCACCTGGACGTCGACCGCGCCGCGGTGGAGCGGGCGGCCGACGTCCTGGCAGGGCTCCTGGAGCGCTGAGCCCGGGCTCAGTAGTTCGTGAACAGCAGGTCGTTGTTGGCGGTGCGGCTCGTCGTCACGGCGTCCTTGCTGGTCGCCGCCTTGACGGCGGTGCCGACCGACGCGGGGCTCGCCGTCCGGTGGGTCTCCAGGTAGAGCGCCGCGACACCGGCCACGTGCGGGGTCGCCATCGACGTCCCGCTGATCGTGTTCGTCGCCGTGCTGCCCGAGACCCAGGAGCTGGTGATGCCCACCCCGGGCGCGAACAGGTCGACGCAGGAGCCGTAGTTGCTGAACGACGCCGGCTTGTCGCTCTGGTCGCTGGCGCCGACCGTGAGCGCACCGCCGACGCGGGCGGGGGAGGACTTGCAGGCGTCCTGCGGCACGCCGACCGAGTTGCCGTTGCCGGCGGCCACGGCGTAGGTGACGCCGTCGGCGATCGACCGGCTCACGGCGTTGTCCAGCGCGGTGCTGGTGCTGCCGCCGAGGCTCATGTTGGCGACCGCGGGGGCGCCGGCGGCGTGGTGGGCGGTGACCCAGTCGATCCCGGCGATGACACCGGACGTGCTGCCGCTGCCGGCGCAGTCGAGCACCCGGACGGCGACCAGCGTCACGTTCTTGGCGACGCCGTAGGCCGCGCTCCCGACGGTGCCGGCGACGTGCGTGCCGTGGCCGTTGCAGTCGTCGGCGCTGCCGCCGTCCACCGCGTCGTAGCCGGAGACGGCGCGGCCGTCGAACTCGACGTGGTCGAACCGGATGCCGGTGTCGATGACGTACGCGGTGACGCCGGCGCCGGTGGCCGAGTAGCTGTAGGTGGTGCTCAGCGAGCGGGTCCGCTGGTCGATCCGGTCGAGACCCCAGGTGGCACCGTCCTGGGTCGCGGTGGCCGTGACCGGCGCGTCGGTCTCGACGGCCTGCACGCCCGGCAGGCGGCCGAGCCGGTCGGCGACCGTGGTCGGCAGGGTGACGGCGAAGCCGTCGAGTGCGGCGGTGTAGACGTGGCTGATCCGGCCGCCGAGCGCGCGGGCGCGCTCGGCGACGGCCGCGGCCGGGCTGCCCGGCGTCAGGGTGACGATGTAGGACTGCAGGACAGGGGCGGCGGGAGCGGCCGACGCCGGAGCGGCGGTCAGGCCGATGCCGGTGGCGGTCAGGGCCGCGGTCGCGGCGGCGGCCAGGGAGCGGCGGGAGAGCACGGGCGCCTCGTCTTTCGTTCGCGGCACGCTCGGTCGCATGCGGGCGCCGGAAGTGAACCTGGCGAGGACGACAGCGCGAAGTCACCACGCGGCTGCACCGCGTAGCCCACGTGGGGTACACGGACAGCGGCGCGGCGAGTGGACCCGGGATCTCGTCAGGCGCCGGGCGGGCGGTACCCCACCTGGCCGGCCCGGCTCAGGGCCTCGAGGGTCTCGTCGACGGTCAGCAGCACCGTCGTCTCCAGCGAGCTGATCGCCCCGCCGCTGCTCAGCGCGATCGCGACGGTCGCCATCGACACGTGGTCGGGGGCCTCCCAGAGGTTGTACCCGTCGTGCGTGCCGAAGGCGTACCAGAACCCGTGCAGCGTGCCGCCGACCGACTCGATGTACGTGCGGGCCGCCTCGCGCCGGTCCTCCGGGTGGGCGATCAGCCGCGCCCACGTCTCCGGGGTGTAGCTGAACTTCGACAGGTAGAGCGCCATCGCCGCCGTCCCCTCGTCGTGCGCGCGGGTCGCGCGCCGGAGGGGACCGCAGCGTAGCGGCGGTCAGTCGCCGGAGGGGTGCTCCACCTGGCCGGCGAGGTAGAGCTGCTCGCCGAGGTGGTCCATCAGCGACAGCTGGGTCTCGAGGTAGTCGATGTGGTGCTCCTCGTCGGCGAGGATCTCCTCGAACAGCCGCTTGCTGGTGTGGTCGCCGACCTCCTCGCAGTACGCGATGGCCGGGCGCAGCCGGTCGATCACCTCGACCTCGATGGCCATGTCCGACTCGAACTGCTCGCGGACGGTCTGGCCGACCCGCAGGGCCAGCAGCCGCTGGTAGTTGGGCAGGCCCTCGAGGAACAGGATGCGGTCGGTGAGCTTCTCGGCGTGGGTCATCTCCTCGATGGACTCCGCGCGGGTGTGCGACGCGAGCTTGGTGTAGCCCCAGTTCTCCTGCATCTTGGCGTGCAGGAAGTACTGGTTGATCGCGGTCAGCTCGCTGGTCAGCTGCTCGTTGAGCAGCTCGATCACGCGCGCGTCACCCTGCATGGGTCCTCCTCGGTCCGGGTTGCGGCCGAGGCTATCGGCAGCGGTGCTCAGGCGACGGCCGGGATCTCGATCCCGTGCAGCGGATCGACCGCGCGCAGCCGGTCGCAGATCCGCTCGAGGCAGTTGCCGCAGCCGGTGCCGGCGGCACAGGCGTCGCCGACCTCCTCCTCGGTGCGCGCGCCGTCGGCGATGACGTCCGCGAGCTGGGACTCGCTGACGGCGAAGCAGATGCAGACGTACACGGCGGTGCGCTCCGGGTGGTGCGGGGAAGCAAGGCACACCTAAGTTAGCCGAGCCTCACCTACGTGCCAAGAGGTCGGGGTGCACACGATCCGGTGCACCGTGTCCCTTGCGCACCGCGCCGGGATGTGCTTCAGCTCACCTCGAAGCCGTGCGTCAGGATCGCCGGCACGCCACCCTGGCGCAGTCCTTCGAGGACCCGCAGCTCGTGGGGCACGACCGGCTCGGGCAGGGCCGCGAGGTCGAACCAGCGCAGCGCCGCGGCCCGGTGCGGCTCGCGCCGCTCCGGCTCGCCGGTCCAGCGCCGGCACTCGAAGAAGAAGTCGACCCGCTCGTCGCCGCGCTCGTGCGGCGGCGCGGTGCGGTGGATGGTGCACAGCGGCACGAGGTCAGCGGGGTCGAGCCGGAGGCCGAGCTCCTCCTCGGTCTCGCGGACGGCGGCGGCCACGGCGTCCTCGCCCGGCTCGACGTGCCCGGCCGCCGACACCGCCCAGTGCCCGTCCATGAAGCCGGTGCCCCGGCGCAGCTGCAGCAGCACCCGCTCGCCGCCGTCCTCGGACCGCCGGAGGACGACGTACGACGCGGGGACGACCTGGAACATCAGGCCGCGGCGGCGCCCTCGGCGACGCCGTCGCGCAGCGAGCACAGCAGCGCGATGTCGCGGGCGTGCCCGGCCGACGGCGACCCGTCGAGCTCGCTGGGGGTCTCGATGACGACCGGGACGCCGGCCAGCGAGGGGTGGGCGAGCAGCTCCCGGAACGGCTCCACGCCGATCGAGCCGGCGCCGATCGTGGTGTGCCGGTCGCGTTTGGAGCCGCACGCGTCGAGGGAATCGTTGGCGTGCACCAGCCCGAGCCGGCCGGGGCCCACCGTGGCCTCGAGCGCGTCGAGGGTCGCGGTCATGCCGCCCGGCGCGGACAGGTCGTGGCCCGCAGCCCAGGCGTGGCAGGTGTCGAAGCAGACGCCGACCAGCGGGTGGTGCTCCAGCGCGGCCAGGTACGGCCCGAGGTCCTCGACGGTCGCGGCCAGCGACCTGCCGCCGCCGGCGGTCGGCTCGATCAGCAGCCGCGGCCCGTCGTCCGGGAGGGACTCCAGCACCGGCAGCAGCCGCTCGTGCAGCTGCGTCAGGGCGTCGTCGTAGCGGTCCTCGCCGACGGCGGACCCGGCGTGGACGACCACCCCGCGGCAGCCGAGCCGCGCGCCGCGGAGCAGGTTGTGCCGGATCGTGGCGATCGACTGCTCGACGGTGGCCTCGGTGGGGGAGCCGACGTTGACCAGGTACGGCGTGTGCACGAACGAGGGCACGCCCCGCTCGGCGCAGCCGGCGGTGAAGGCGGCGTCCTGCCTCGGGTCGCCGTCGGTCAGCTTCCAGCCGCGCGGGTTGCCCACGAAGACCTGGACGGCGCGGGCGCCGACGGCGTCGGTGTAGGCCAGGCCGCCCTTGGCCAGGCCGCCCTTGATCTGGATCTGCGCGCCGATCGGCGTCGCGTTCGCTGGGTGGTGCACTAGCCGAAGCTCACCGCGAGCTGGACGGTCGAGCCCTCGTCGACGGTCTCGCCCGCCTTGGGGCTCTGCTGGTAGACGCGGTCGCCGGCGATGAACGTGTTGATCTTCACCTTCAGGTGCATGCCCTCGAGGATCTGCTTGGCCTCGGCGGCGCTCTTGCCGCGCACGTCGGGCACCTCCACCTGGGGCACGCCGGCCGAGACCTGGATGGTCACCGTGCTGCCGTAGTCGACCGGGCCCGCGGCCGGGTCAGGGGTCACCGCCATGACCTGGCCCGGCGCGACGTCGCGGCTGCGGCCGTCGTCGCCCTGCTCCACGGTGAACCCGAGCTCCTCCAGCGTCGCGGTCGCCGCCTCGGGGGTGGATCCGATGACGTTGGGGATGTCGACCGGCTCGTGGCCCAGGCTGACCAGCACGGTGACGACCTCGCCGCGCTTGATCGGCGTCCCGGCCGGCGGATCGAACCCGATGACCAGGCCGGCGTCCACGTCGTTGTCGTACTGCTCCTCCGTCGTCACCTGCACGTCGGGCAGGTCCTCCTGCAGGGCGGCGACGACGTCGTCCTCGGGCCGGCCCGCGAGGTCGGCGCGGACGGTGAACCGCTCCTGCCCCTTGCTGACGACCAGCCGGACGTCGGAGCCGCGGATCGCGTCGCCCCCCGCCGGATCGGCGGAGAGGACGACGCCGGCGGGGACGTCCTCGCTCCACTGCTCCTGGCAGCAGTCGGGGTCGAGGTCCGCCTCCTGCAGCAGGCCGATCGCGGTGTCCTTGGGCTTGCCGACCAGGTCGGGGATGGTGGTCCACCGGCCGGAGCCCAGCCACCAGCCGACGGCGCCGATGGTGATCCCCAGCAGCGCGATGATCGCGATGATCAGCCGCGCCCGGCGCCGGCGGACGTGCTCGGGGACGGTGCCCGGCCGCGGGCGCACCGGTGGACGGCTGGAGACGTTCGCGGTCGGGCCGGCGCCGAGGACGCTGGTCCGCCCGTTGGCGTGCCGTCCGGGCCCGAGCACCTCGGTGCCGGGGCGGATGTCGCGGGTGCCCGGGTTGCTCGGGTGCCGCGGGCGCGTCGACTGCGGGCGGTTGGTCGGCCGCAGGACGTCGGTGTTGGTGCTCGCGCGGCCGGTGGGCACCGGCACCCGCTCGATGCCGAGGTCGGTGCGCAGGTCGGCCAGCTCGGCGAGGAAGGCGCCGGCGTCGATGGGGCGGACGGCGGGATCGCGGCGGGTGACCCGGGCGACGAGCTCGTCGACCTGCCACGGGATGCCGGGGACCTCCTCCGACGGCACCGGCATGTCGTGGTGCACGTGCTGGTAGGCCACCGCCAGCGGGGTGTCGCCCCCGTACGGCGGGTGCCCGGTGAGCATCTCGTAGAGCACGACACCGGCGGCGTAGACGTCGCTGCGGGCGTCGGCGCGGCCGCGCTCGAGCTGCTCGGGGGAGAGGTAGGCGACCGTGCCGATGAGCACGCCGCCGGTGGCGACGCTCTGCCCGCTGCCCTCGACGGCGCGGGCCAGGCCGAAGTCGGCCACCTTGACCACGCCGTCGACGCCGATGAGCACGTTCTCCGGCTTGATGTCGCGGTGCACGATGCCGGCCCGGTGGGCGGCGGTCAGCCCCGCCAGCACCGGCTCGAGGACGGCGAAGGCCTCCGCGACGGTCAGCCGGCCCCGGGCCTGCAGCAGGTCGCGCAGCGTGCGGCCGCGGACGAGCTCCATGACCAGGTAGACCAGCCCGCGGTCGCTGCCCTGGTCGCTGACCGACACGACGTTGGTGTGGCTGAGCATCGCCGCGGCGCGGGCCTCGCGGGTGAACCGGTCGACGAACGTGGGGTCGTGGACCAGGTGGTCGGCCATGATCTTGACCGCGACGGTGCGGTGCAGCCGGAGGTCGGTCGCCGAGTAGACGGTGGACATGCCGCCGCGCGCCACGCGCTCCTCGAGGCGGTAGCGCCCCTCGAGGACGGCGCCGACCACGGGGTCGGTCACGACGGTGTCCACCCTGGCGAGTGTAGGAGCGACGGGGGCCCGGCCAGGCGAACCACGCGGTGAACGGGGTGGCCGGGGCGGCTGGGACGAACGGGTTCGCTCAGCCCGCGGCGGCGACCGTGTCCCGCGTCACCTCGCCGACCGAGCCGAGCCCGCACAGCACCATGGTGTGCGCCAGCTCCTCCGACAGCCCGGCGAGGACGCGCGCCACGCCGTCCGCGCCGCCGGTCGCCAGCCCCCAGACGGCGGGGCGGCCCACGAAGACGGCGCGGGCGCCGAGGGCGAGGGCGGTGAGGACGTCGGATCCCGCGCGCAGGCCGCCGTCGGCGTAGACCTCGGCCTCGTCGCCGACCGCGGCGACGACCTCGGGCAGCGCCTGCGCGGTCGCGACCACCGGGTCGGCCTGCCGGCCGCCGTGGGTGGAGACCCACACGGCCGCGGCGCCGGCCTGCACACAGCGGGCGGCGTCGTCCCCGCGCAGCACGCCCTTGACCACGACCGGCAGGCCGGAGAGCTCGCCGAAGCGGGCGATGTCGTCGAACGTCCAGACCGGGCTGGGCTCGGGCGGGATCCCGGGATCGGTGGGCCGGTTGGCCATCGGGACGTCCGCGGGCAGGGCGAAGTCGTTGGCCACGTCGCGCAGCCGGCGTCCGTACACCGGCAGGTCCACGGTGAGGACCAGGGCGGCGTAGCCGGCCCCTCCCGCGCGGCGGGCCAGGTCGTCGGTGTAGGCGGGAGAGTGCAGCCGGTAGAGCTGGAACCACTTGGGCGCCGCCGGCTCGACCGCCGCCACGTCGGCGAGCGCGGTGTTGGCCGCGGTCGACACGGTCATGAGCGCTCCGGCAACGGCCGCGCCCCGGGCCGTTGCCCGCTCGCCGTCCGGGTGCGCCATGGCCTGGTAGCCCCAGGGGGCCACGCCGACCGGTGTCGCGACGTCCGTGCCGAGCAGCGTCGTCCGGAGGTCCGCCGTGGCCATCCCGCGCAGCACCCTCGGGCGCAGCCGCCAGGAGCGCCAGGCGGCGGTCGCCTCGGCCAGCGTCGTCTCCCGCTCGGCGCCGCCGGCGTAGAAGTCGTACACCGCCGGTGGCAGCAGGGCGCGGGACCGCTCCTCGAGGGCGGCGAGGTCGAGGAAGGAGGGCCGGGCGCCGGGGTCCTCGGGCGTCCGGTGGCGCAGTCCCGGTTCGCGCTCCATGGCCGCCACGACCCGACCCTAGGGGTTGCGCCACCCTCCTGAAGTGCTACACACTTCTGACGCCGCGACAATCCGACGTAGGACGTAGGCGCACCCGGAGGGGACAGCCATGACGGCATCGACGACGCAGACCGGCAACGCTCCCGAGCCGACCGGGCCGCTGAGCCCCGTCGACTACTCGCAGCGGATCCCCAACAACGTCGACCTGGCCAACGACCGCCGGCTGCAGCGCGCGCTCGAGGGCTGGCAGCCGAAGTTCCTCGACTGGTGGAAGACGCTCGGCCCGCAGCTGGAGCACAAGGACGTCTACCTGCGCACCGCGATCGCGGTCGGCCGCGACGGCTGGGCGCACTTCGACCGCGTGCCCATGCAGGACTACCGCTGGGGGATCTTCCTCGCCGAGCGCGACCCCGAGCGGCGGATCGCCTTCGGCCGGCACAAGGGCGAGCTCGCCTGGCAGACGGTGCCCGGTGAGTACCGCGCCGACCTGCAGCGGCTGATCGTCGTCCAGGGCGACACCGAACCCGCGTCGGTGGAGCAGCAGCGGCAGCTGGGCATGACCGCGCCGTCCCTCTACGACCTGCGCAACCTCTTCCAGGTCAACGTGGAGGAGGGCCGCCACCTCTGGGCGATGGTCTACCTGCTGCACGCCTACTTCGGCCGGGAGGGACGCGAGGAGGCCGAGCAGCTGCTCAAGCGGAACTCCGGCGACGTCGACGCCCCGCGCATCCTCGGCGCGTTCAACGAGGACACCACCGACTGGCTGCAGTTCTTCATGTTCACGTACTTCACCGACCGGGACGGCAAGTACCAGCTCGGGACGCTGAAGGAGTCCGGCTTCGACCCGCTGGCGCGCACCTGCGAGTTCATGCTCAAGGAGGAGGCCCACCACATGTTCGTGGGCACCACCGGCGTGCAGCGCACCGTGGAGCGCACCGCCCAGGTGATGAAGGAGCACGACACCGAGGACACCTTCGAGCACGGCGCGATCCCGCTGTCGGTCATCCAGAAGTACCTGAACTTCCAGTTCGCCGTCTCGATGGACCTCTTCGGCTCCGAGCAGTCGACCAACGCGGGCAACTACTTCTCCTCCGGCCTCAAGGGCCGCTGGCAGGAGACCCGCCGCAAGGACGACCACGTGCTCATCGGCCTCGAGCGGCGGATGAACGTCGTCCGCGACGGCAGGATCGTGCAGCAGACCGTGCCGCTGCTGAACGCGCTCAACCTCGACCTGCGCGACGAGTACGTCGCCGACTGCGAGAACGGCGTCCGCCGCTGGAACCAGGCGCTCGAGGACGCCGGGCTGCCGCACCGGCTGACGCTGCCGCACGAGGGGTTCTACCGGAAGGTCGGCGCCTACGCCGGGCACCACATCAGCCCCGAGGGCGAAGTGCTCGACGAGGCGACCTGGGAGGCCCGCAAGGGGGAGTGGGTGCCGACGCCGGAGGACCGCGCGCGGGTCGCCGAGCTGATGGTGCCGCACTACGACGAGGGCGACTTCGCCGGCTGGATCGCCCCGCCGCCGCAGGGGATCAACAACATGCCGGTCGAGTTCGACTACGTCCGCTTCGAGCACCTGGACGAGTGACCCGGGGGGCCGAAGTGGCCACTGTGGCCGGTCAGATGCGGGCGGCGGCGGTGGTGGCGAGGTCGGTCCAGTGCTGCTGGGCCCCCTCGTGCCACTCGTCGTGGCGGCGGTGGAAGAGGTCCGCGGCCGCCGGGCCGGGCCAGGTCTCCGGCAGCAGGGACGGCGGCAGCGCGGGGTCGAGGAACGGGAACCGGCGCCACTCCTGCACCAGCCGCACCTGCGCGGCGAACGCGTCGGCCGGCGTCCGCACGTGCTGCGCGGCCACCTCGTCGAGGAAGGCCCGGTAGCGCTCCTCGACGTCGGCGAGCCCCCACGCCTCGGCGACCACCCGCTGCTCGTCGCCGACCTGCCCGAACGGCCCGGTGAACGAGAACGCCTCGACGCCGAGGTCGGCGACGACGGCGGCGACCTCCTTCTCCTTCTCCACGTCCGGCGTGACCCACAGGCCCGGCATCGGCGAGCCCAGCCCGGCCCAGGTCAGGCGGGTGCGCAGCTGGTGGCGCAGCCGTCGGTGGGTCTCGGGCACGCTGACGGCGAGGACCAGCCAGCAGCCGTCCCAGTCGGCCAGGCCGCGGCCGAAGGTGTAGATCCGCTCGGCGCCCTCGGACAGCAGCGTGTGCCCGGCCGGCGTCAGCCGCCAGCGGACCCGGCGGCCCTCCCGCTCGGCGACGATCAGCTCCTCGGCCGCGGTGCGCGACAGGGCCTGGCGGGCGGCCTTCTCCTCGACGCCGACCTCGGCCAGCCCCGCGACCAGGGCGCCGGTCCAGGCGGCGGCGCCGGTGGGCAGCACGAACTCGCCGAGCAGGGTGAGCAGCAGCGAGCGTGCGCTCGCCGCGCCGGTCTCGCGCCGGCGGGCACCGGCCTCCGGGGTCACCCGGTCATGACACCACAGCGGTGCGGGGCGACCAAGATCTGTCAACCTTCTACACCCCCTTGACGGTATGGCGGTTGTGCGTAGTGTGTTCTGCGCCACGCCCCGCCACGTCCCGCCCGCGCCGCCGGAGGAACGACCGTGAGCCAGCCCTTCAACGCCGCCCAGTACTTCCTCGACCGGCACGTCGACGCCGGCGCCGGCGGGCGGACCGCCGTTCGCAGCGGGGGCCGCACGCTCACCTACGCCGAGCTGCGCGACCTGGCGGCCGGCTTCGCGAACGGCCTGCGGGCGCTGGACGTCCGGCAGGGGGAGCGGGTCCTGTTCGTCTGCTCCGACCGGCCCGAGCTGCTGGCCGGGCTGCTGGGCTGCTGGCGGCGCGGCGCGGTGGCGGTGCCCGTGTCCACCATGCTCACCGGCCCGGAGCTGACCAAGGTGGTCACCGACTCCGGCGCCCGCGTGCTCGTGGCCACCCCCGAGTTCGCCGCGGCGGCGCAGCCGGCCGCCGAGGCCGCCCCGGAGCTGGCCCACCTCGTCGCCGTCGACGGCGCCGAGCTGGCGCCGACCGCGACGGCCGGCGTGCTGTCGTGGGACGCCGTCCTGGCCGCGGGCGCGGACCGGGACGACGTCGTCGCGGCCACCACCGACGAGACCCCGGCGCTGTGGCTCTACACCTCCGGCACCACCGGCACGCCCAAGGGCGCCATGCACCGGCACGCCAACCTGCGCTGGGTCTGCGAGACCTACGCGCGCGAGGTGCTGCGCATCGGCCCGGAGGACGTCTGCTACTCGGTGGCGAAGCTGTTCTTCGCCTACGGCCTGGGCAACTCCGCGCTGTTCCCGCTGTCGGTCGGCGCGACGACGGTGCTCGAGCCGCGGCGGCCCTCGCCCGCGGTGGTGGCCGAGCGCATGGCAGAGGACCGGCCCACCCTCTTCTTCGCCGGGCCCACCTTCTACGCGGCGCTGCTGGCGGCCGAGCTGCCGGAGGACACCTTCCGCTCGGTGCGGCTGTGCGTCTCGGCCGGTGAGGCGCTGCCCGCGGCGCTCTACCGGCGGTTCACCGGGCGCTTCGGCGTGGACATCCTCGACGGCATCGGCTCGACCGAGGCGCTGCACATCTTCCTGTCCAACACCGAGGGCGCCGTCCGCCCCGGGACCTCCGGCACGCCGGTGCCCGGCTACGACATCGCGCTGCGCGACGAGGAGGGGCGCCCGGTGCCCGACGGGACGCCGGGGGCGCTGTTCGTCCGCGGCGAGTCGATCGCCAACGGCTACTGGTGCCGCACCGACGCCACCCGCGCGGTCTTCCAGGGGGAGTGGCTGCGCACCGGGGACACCTACGTCCGCTCCGCCGACGGCTACTACACCTGCATGGGGCGGTCGAACGACCTGCTCAAGGCCGGCGGCATCTGGGTCTCCCCGGCCGAGGTCGAGGAGCGGCTGCTGCAGCACCCGGCGGTCGCCGAGGTCGCGGTGGTCGGCGTCCCCGACAGCAACGAGCTCGACAAGCCGGTGGCCTGCGTCGTCCTCGCCGCGGGCGCCACCGTGACGCCGGACGAGCTGATCACCTGGTGCCGCGAGGGCCTGGCCGCGTTCAAGCGGCCGCGCGCCGTCCTCGTCGTCGAGGAGCTGCCCAAGACCGCGACCGGCAAGATCCAGCGGTTCAAGCTGCGGGAGAGCGCCCGCGAGCTGGTGCCGCCGCAGCCGCAGGGGCGGCCGTCGACGGAGGCCCCGGCGCTCCCGGCTACCGTCTGAGTCCGTGCTCGACGGCCACGTCCTGGTGGACGCGCACGTCCACGTCCCGCACCTCGCGTCGCTGGCGCCGGCCTGGATCGACTGGGCTCGCGAGTTCGGGCCGCCCGGCATCCTCGAGGCGGTCTGGCGGGACGACGGCACCCCCGACCCGGCGCGGCTGGACGCGCTGTTCGCCGAGCAGGGGGTGGACGTCGCCCTGCTGTTCTGCGAGTACAGCCCCAAGGCGACCGGCTACCAGCTCTTCGACGACCTGCTGCCGATCGTCGAGCACAACCCGCGCCGGTTCCGCCCGGTGGCCAACGTCAACCCGCACCTGCACTTCCCGATCGCGCGCGAGCTGGCCCGCCAGCTCGACGCCGGCGCCGCGGCGCTGAAGATCCACCCGGTGCACGGCGGCTTCCGCCCCGACGACGCGGCGCTCTACCCGGCCTACGCGCTGCTCGTGGAGCGGGGAGTCCCGCTGATCGTGCACTGCGGGACGAGCACGTTCCCCGGCTCGACCAACGCCTACGCCGACCCGCTGCTGCTGGACGCGGTGCTGCGCGACTTCCCCGACCTCGACGTCGTCCTCGCCCACGGCGGGCGCGGCTGGTGGTACGACGCCGCGGCGTTCCTCGCGCTGTCCCGCGAGCACGTCTGGCTGGAGCTGTCCGGCCTGCCGCCCAAGCGGCTGCCGGAGTACTACGCCCGCTACGACCTCGGCCGCCTGGCGCGGAAGTGGATCTACGGCACCGACTGGCCCGGCGTCCCCGGCCAGGCGGCCAACGCGCGGGTGGTCGCGGGCCTGGGCCTGCCCGAGGACGTCGTCCCGCTCGTCCTCGGCGGGAACGCCCTGCGGGTCTACGCCGGGCTCGATCCGGCGCGCTGAGCCGCCGTCCCCCGCCGGGGCGGGACGACGACGAGCGCCACCCCGAGCGCGGTGACGCCCACGCCCGCGAGGGAGGGGCCGGTCAGCCGTTCCCCGAACACGAGGTAGGCCTCCACGGCCACGGCCGGCGGGACCAGGTACATCAGGCTCGACACGCCGGCCGCCGTGCCGCGGCGCAGCAGCGCGAGCAGCAGGAGCACCGCACCCAGCGAGAGGCCGAGCACCAGCCACACGAGCGCGCCGACGAAGCGAGGAGTCCAGTGCACCCGCAGCGGCTCCGTGGCCGCCGCGACGACGAACAGCAGCCCCGACGCGGCGACGTACTGCACCGCCGTGCCCCACACCAGCGGGATGCCGTCGCCGTGCCGCTTCTGGTACAGCGTGGCGGCGGTGCCCGAGCCGAGGGCGACGAGCGTGGCGAGCAGCCCGGCGGCCGGCAGCTGGCCCGCCGCGGCCGACGATGCGGCGATCCCCGGACCGACGACCAGGGCCACCCCGGCGATGCCCAGGACGAGGCCGGCCCATTGCCTGGGGGCCAGCCGCTCGCCGAGCACGCGGCCGGCGAGGACGGCGGTGAGCACGGGCTGCAGGCTCACCACGACCGCCGAGACGCCGGCCGGGACCCCGACGGAGATGCCGTAGAACACGCCGCCGAGGTACCCGGCGTGCAGCAGTGCCCCGACGACGGCGGCGTGGCCGTACTGGGCGCGCGTGGCGAGCCGCGCCGAGCGCAGCGCTCCCGCCAGGACGGCCAGCAGTCCCGCCGCGATGGCCAGGCGCAGCGCCAGGAAGGTGAACGGCGGCGCGTCCGGGAGGCCGTACTTGGCGCCCACGAAGCCGGTGCTCCACAGCAGCACGAACAGCGTCGGGCCGCCGATCCGCTGCACCGCCCCGGGCCGGCGGATCGTCGCGGGGTCGGCCACGGCGGCCCCCTCTCGTCCTGTTGCCGGTCGGGACGGTAGCCCCGGCATTCCTGCTACGTCGTCTTGACGCCACGCCAAGAGTCAGTAGTGTGTTTGGCGACACGTCGACGGCCCCGGAGGTCCCGCGATGACGCTGCTCGCCGACACCCCCACCGAGAACCCGGTTCCGGTGCGCGTGGAGTTCGAGACCTCGCCCGAGCGCTACCGCCACTGGCGGCTGTCGTTCGACGGGCCGGTCGCCACGCTGACCCTGGCCGTCGACGAGCAGGGCGGCCTGGTCCCCGGCTACGAGCTGAAGATGAACAGCTACGACCTCGGCGTCGACATCGAGCTCTACGACGCGGTGCAGCGGCTGCGCTTCGAGCACCCCGAGGTCAAGGCCGTCGTGATCACCGGCGGCCTGGACCGGATGTTCTGCGCCGGCGCGAACATCCGGATGCTGGCCCAGAGCTCGCACGCCTGGAAGGTGAACTTCTGCAAGTTCACCAACGAGACCCGCAACGGCATCGAGGACGCCACCGCGCACAGCGGCCAGACCTACCTCGCCGCGCTCAACGGCACCGCGGCCGGCGGCGGCTACGAGCTCGCGCTGGCCTGCGACGAGATCGTCCTGGTGGACGACGGGTCGTCGGCGGTGTCGCTGCCCGAGGTGCCGCTGCTCGGCGTGCTGCCCGGCACCGGCGGGCTGACCCGGGTGGTCGACAAGCGGTTCGTGCGCAAGGACCGCGCCGACGTCTTCGCGACCAAGAACGAGGGCATCAAGGGCCGCACCGCCGTCGCGTGGGGGCTGGTCGACGAGAGCGTGCCGATGAGCCGCTTCGCCGACGCCGTCCGCGCCCGCGCCGAGGCGGCGGTGGCCCGCTCGACCCGCAGCGGCGAGCGGGGTGTCGCGCTGACCCCGCTGCGGCGCACCGAGGACGGCGACACGATCCGCTACCCGCACGTCGAGGCGCGCCTGGACCGCGCGGCCCGCCGGGTGGACCTCACCGTGCACGGCCCCGACGCCCCGCCGCCGGCCGACGCCGCCGGCGTGCTGGAGCAGGGCGTGGACTACTGGCCGATGGCGCTCGCCCGCGAGCTCGACCACCTGGTGCTGCACCTGCGCACCAACGAGCTCGAGCTCGGCACCTGGGTGATCCGCACCCGCGGCGACGCCGACGCCGTCCTCGCCTACGACGCGCAGCTCGAGGAGCTCGCGGACGACTGGTTCGCGGGCGAGGTCACCCACTACCTCAAGCGGGTGCTCAAGCGGCTCGACGTCACCAGCCGCAGCCTCATCGCGGTCATCGAGCCGGGCAGCTGCTTCGCCGGCACCCTGTTCGAGCTGGCGCTGGCCTGCGACCGGCAGTACATGCTCGACGGCGTCCCCGAGGAGGAGCTCGAGGGCATCGACCCGGCCGACGGGCCGGCGCGGATCGTCCTCGGGCCGGCCAACACCGGCCGCTACCCGATGGGCAACGGCCTGACCCGGCTGCAGTCACGCTACTGGGGTCACGACGACGAGCTCACCGCCGTCCTCGACCGGATCGGCGAGCCGCTGGAGGCCGCCGACGCGATGGAGCTCGGCCTGGTCACCCTCGCGCCCGACGACCTGGACTGGGAGGAGGAGCTGCGGATCGCGCTGGAGGAGCGCGCCTCGCTCTCCCCGGACGCCCTGACCGGCATGGAGGCCAACCACCGCTTCGTCGGCCCGGAGACCCTGGAGACCAAGATCTTCGGCCGGCTCACCGCCTGGCAGAACTGGATCTTCATCCGGCCCAACGCCAGCGGCCCGGACGGCGCGCTGCGCCGGTTCGGCAGCGGCACCCGCGCCGCCTTCGACCGGGTGCGCGTCTGATGGCCGACCACGACGTCGACCTGCTGCTCGTCGGCGCCGGCCCGGTGGGCCTCTACGGCGCCTACTACGCCGGCGTCCGCGGCCTGTCCACCGTCGTCGTCGACTCGCTGCCGGAGCCGGGCGGGCAGATCACCGCCATGTACCCGGAGAAGCCGATCTTCGACGTGGCCGGCTTCCCGAGCGTCCGCGGCCGCGACCTGGTCGACAACCTCGTCGCGCAGGCCGCCCAGTACGACCCGACGTACGTGCTCGGGGAGTCGGCGGTGTCGGTGCACCGGGGGGACGACGGCCGGTTCGCCGTCCGCACCGACGCCGGCACGACGGTGCGCTGCGGCGCCGTGGTCGTCACCGGCGGCATCGGCACCTTCACGCCGCGGCCGCTGCCGGCGGGGGAGGAGTTCCTCGGCCGCGGGCTGGCCTACTTCGTCCCCGCGCTGGCGGAGCACGCGGACAAGGACGTCGTCATCGTCGGCGGCGGCGACAGCGCCTGCGACTGGACTCTCGCGCTGCTGCCGATCGCGCGCAGCGTGACGCTGGTCCACCGGCGCCGCGCCTTCCGCGCGCACGCCGCGTCGGTCGCGGCGGTGCAGGCCTCGACGGCCACGGTGCTCACCGACGCCGAGGTCAGCCGCGTGCTCGGCGCCGACCGGGTCGACGCGGTCGAGGTCACGGTCAAGGGCGAGGCGGAGCCGCTCGTCTTCCCGGCGCAGACCGTGGTGGCCGCGCTGGGCTTCCTCGCCGACCTCGGCCCGGTGCGCGAGTGGGGCCTGGAGCTGCACGACAACCGGCACGTCGTCGTCGACACCCGGATGCGCACCACCGCGCCGGGCATCTACGCCGCCGGCGACATCGTCGACTACGACGGCAAGGTGCGGCTGATCAGCGTCGGCTTCGGCGAGGTGGCGACGGCGGTCAACAACGCCGCCGTCGAGCTCGACCCGGCCGCGCAGCTGTTCCCCGGCCACTCGACCGACAACGCCCCCGTCCCGGTCCCTGCCTAGGAGGATCCCGTGCCGTACGTCATCGCCGAGCCGTGCATCGACGTCAACGACAAGGCCTGCGTGGACGAGTGCCCGGTCGACTGCATCTACGAGGGGGAGCGCAAGAGCTACATCAACCCCAAGGAGTGCATCGACTGCGGCGCGTGCGAGCCGGTCTGCCCGGTGGAGGCGATCACGCAGGACCGCCGGGTGCCCGACGAGTGGGAGCCGTTCATCGCCGACAACCGGGCGTTCTTCACCGAGATCCTGCCCGGCCGCGACGCGCCGCTGGGCGCACCGGGCGGCGCGCGCAAGGTCGGCGAGCTCGGCGTGGACACCCCGCTCGTCGCGAACTGGGAGGGCTGAGGTGGAGGGCCGGCCGGCACGCGACCTCTCCGACGAGGAGCTGGAGCAGCAGGGCACCCACGCCCACGCGACCCGCAACTGGGTCTTCCTGCACGGCACCGCCGAGCAGTACCAGCGGCACACCGAGCGGATGCTCGAGCTGGAGCAGGAGTACCTGCGGCGCTATCCCAAGCGCACCTGGCAGGGCTCGGGGGAGGCCGGCGGGGTGGTCGACGAGGCGACCCGGCTGCGGCTGGCGCTGCGCGGGCTGCAGCGGCAGATCGACGCGATCCTCGCCGAGGGCCTCGACGAGCGGCCGGAGGACGAGCCGGACCCGCGGAAGGTCGCCGAGCTGCTCGGCCGGGTGGCGGCCAACGGCGGGCGGATGCACAAGCTCGAGCTGCACCAGGCGGCGCGCGAGCTCGGCATCGGCCCGGCCGCGCTCGCCCGGCTCTACCGCGGCGAGGACGCCGTGCTGCGGACGGAGAAGGACCAGCGCGTCCTGGTGCGAACCCGTCCCTGACCGGCGGCGCAGCGACATAGGCTCGCGGGCGTGGAGACGCTCACCCCCGCCGAGGTCGCCCAGACGCTCGGGGTCTCACCGAACCGGGTCCGTCAGCTCATCCGCGACGGCAAGCTGATGGCGGTGCCCGGTAGCGGCAACAGCAGGATCCCCGCGGATTTCGTGCAGAACGGCGCGATCCTCAAGCACCTGCCCGGGCTGCTCACCGTGCTGCGCGACGGCGGGTTCAGCGACGAGGAGGCCTTCGAGTGGCTGTTCCGCAGCGACGACTCGCTGCCGGGGACGCCGGTGGAGGCGCTGCGGGGCGACCGGCACACCGAGGTCACCCGCCGCGCCCAGGCCCTGGCGCTGTAGTGGGGCTTTCGGTACAGAAAGCCCGGGCGTGGAGCACCTGACCTACCTGGCGCTGCTCGCCGGCTGCCTGGTGGTGACGGCGCCGCTGGAGATCGTGCTCCGGGTCCGGGTCTACGCCCGCTGGCGGCGGCTGCTGCTGGCGCTGGTGCCGGAGTTCGTCGTCTTCGTGGTCTGGGTGCTCTACGCGATCGCGGCCGGGCACTGGGACTACAGCGACACCCGGACCCTCGGCCTGCGGCTGCCCGGCGGCATCCCGGTCGAGGAGGTGCTGTTCTTCCTCGTCGTCCCGGTCTGCGCGGTGCTGGCGTTCGAGGCGGTCCGCACGGTCACCGGCTGGAACGCGGGGTACGACGAGCAATGAGCTACAGCGCTCTCGCGGTCACCGCCGTCGTCGCCGTCCTCGTGGTCGACCTGGCCGTGCTGCGCACCCGCCTGGTGACCCGCCGGGTGTTCTGGGTCGCCTACGCGATCGTGCTGTTCTTCCAGCTGCTGATGAACGGCGTCCTCACCGGCCTCGACGTGGTCGTCTACGACCCGGGTGCGGTCTGGGGGCCGCGGATCGCCTACGCCCCGGTCGAGGACCTGCTGTTCGGCTTCGCCCTCGTGACGCTCACCCTGGCCAGCTGGGCGGCGGTCAACCGGCGGGCGAACACGGCCAGGCGGCGCGGCTTCGACACCCGCACGCGGCGGTCGAGCACCCGGTAGCCGGCCTTCTCGATCTCGGTGAGGATGCCGCCGTAGAGCGCGGTGGCCGCCCGCACGCAGTCGCGGGACTCGCGGGCGAGCAGCGGCGTGCCGGGGGCGGCGTCGTCGTAGCGGCGGCGGACGATCGCCACCATCTCCCGCATCAGCGCCTCGAACCGGTCGTCGTGCCGCCGGGCCGCCAGCTGCTCGCGGGTCACGCCGTGCGCGGCCATGAGGTCCTCCGGCAGGTAGACCCGGCCTCGGTCGGCGTCCTCGGCGACGTCGCGGCAGAAGTTGGTCAGCTGGAACGCCTCGCCCAGCGCGATCGCGTACGGTGCCGCCTCCTCGCGGGACACCCCGGGCGCCGTGCCGAGCACCGGCAGGACCATGAGCCCGATGACGGCGGCCGACCCCCACATGTAGCGGTCCAGCGCGGGGAGGTCGGCGTAACCGGCAACGGTGAGGTCGCTGGTCATCGCGGCGAGGAAGTCGACCAGGTGCTCGACGGGGATGCCGTAGCGGCGATAGGTGTGCACCAGCGCCAGCCGGACCGGGTCGTCGGACCAGCCCTCCTCCAGCTCGGTGAGGACGGCGCGGGACCAGTCGGCGAGGTCGCCGGCCGGGTCGGCCCCGGGGACGTCGACCAGGTCGTCGGCGGTGCGGGCCGCGGCGTAGAGCGCGTGCACCGCCGGCCGCCGGTCGGGGCTGAGCAGCCGGGTGGCCAGGTGGTAGCTCTTGCCGTGCCGGGCGGCGATCACGGCGCAGTGCCGGTAGGCGGCGTCCAGCTGCGCCTGCCGGTCGGCCACCGCGGTCATCCGGTGATCCGCTGCGCGGCCAGCCGGCCGCTGATCAGCACCATCGGCACCCCGACCCCCGGCTGCACCGACGACCCGGCGAGGACGACGTTCTCCGGACCGGAACGCGGCAGCGTCGGCGGGCGGAACGGGCCGGTCTGGCCGAAGGTGTGCGCCAGCGCGAACGGCGTGCCGGCGGCCATGCCCTGCGCGGCCCAGTCGCGGGGGGTGGCCAGCTCCTCGACCTCGATGGCGTCGGAGACCCCGGTCCAGCCACGGGCCTCCAGCGTGGCCAGCAGCTCGTCGCGGTAGCGGGGGGCCAGCGCCGTCCAGTCGATCGACGGGCTGCCGCCGCTCTTCGGGTCCAGGTTGGGGGTGGGCGCCACGACGCTGAGCACCTGCCCGCCCTCGGGGGCCAGCGTGCGGTCGGTGACCGAGGGCATGCTGACCAGCAGGCTCGGGTCGCTCATCGGCCGGCCGTCGCGGGTCAGCTCGTCGAACACCTCCCGCCAGGCCGCGCCGAAGCTGATGGTGTGGTGCGCCTGCCCGGGCAGCTCCGCGCGCACGCCCAGGTGCAGCGCCACGCAGGACGGCGAGTACACCGGCCGGCGCGGCCCGCGCAGCCCCGGCACCAGCCGGTGCGGCGCGTCGGCGGTGACCACGACGGCGTCGGCCGGCAGCAGCTCGCCGTCCGCGAGCCGCACGCCGGTGACCCGCCGTCCGGACGTCGGCAGCTCGCGGACCGATGCGCCGTAGCGGAACGCCACCCCTGCGTCGGCCGCCGCGTCGGCCAGCGCCCGCGGGACGGCGCCGACCCCGCCCACCGGGTGCCACACCCCGGCGCCGATGTCGAGCTGGGCGATGACGGCGTACGCGGCGATCGCTCGGAACGGCGAGACCCCCGCGTAGAGCGCCTGGAAGCTGAACAGCCGGCGCAGCCGCTCGTCGGTGAACGCCCGACCGACGTGCGCCGAGAGTCGGCGGAACCCGCCACGGCGGACCAGCTCGACCAGCGGTGCCCCCAGCAGGTCCAGCGGCGAGTCGAGGTTGCGGTCGATGAACGTGGTCAGCTGCAGCCGGTACAGGCCGGCGAGGTCGGCCAGGTAGCGGCGCAGCGCCGTCGCCTCGGCCGGTCCGCACAGCGCCTCGACCTCGGCGGCGAAGGCGTGGGGGTCGGCTTGCACGTCGAGGGAGGAACCGTCGGCGAACTGCGCGCGGTAGGTGGTCTCCAGCGGCACCAGGCCCAGCCGGTCGGCGAGCTTGTCGTCGACGGCGGCGAGGGTGTCGGCCAGGATCTCCGGTGCGGTGAACACCGACGGCCCCGTGTCCAGGACGTATCCGTCCCGCGCCACCCGGCCGGCCCGGCCGCCGGGGCCCGCGCCGCGCTCGACGACGGTCACCTCCCGGCCGGCGCCGCGCAGACGCAGCGCGGCCGCCAGCCCGGCCAGCCCGGCGCCGACGACGACGACGTGGTCGGTGCGACCGGGGACGGTTCTCACGCGGTGCGCGAGGTGGCGGCGACGGCCAGCGCGTCCAGCGCCGCGCGGGCGTCCTCGGTGATCGGCGCGGCCGCGATGGCGGCGCGGGCGCGGGCGGTGCGCTCGGCGATCCGCTCCTCGACGCGGGCCCGGGCGCCGGTGGTCTCGATGAGGTGGCGCAGCGCGTCGAACTGGTCGGGGCCGGCGTCGGGGTCGCCGAGCGACTCGCGCAGCAGCGTCCGCCCGGGCTCGTCGGCCTCCAGCTCGGCCAGCGCGATGAGCAGCGTCCGCTTGCCCTCGCGCAGGTCGTCGTCGGCGGACTTGCCGGTCACGGCGGGGTCGCCGAACACCCCGAGGACGTCGTCGCGCAGCTGGAACGCCTCCCCGAGGGGCAGCCCGATCGCGCTGTAGGCCTCGAACAGCCGGGGGCCGGCGCCGGCGATCGCCGCGCCGAGCTGCAGCGGCCGCTGCACCGTGTAGCCGGCGCTCTTGTACCGGGCGACGGTGAGCGCCCCCTCCGGGCCGGGCAGGCCGCCGGCCGCGCGCAGCAGGTCGAGGTACTGCCCGGCGGTCACCTCGGTGCGCATGGTGTCCCAGACACCGCGCGCCCGGGTCAGCGTGGCGTCGCTCAGGCCGGAGCAGCGCAGCAGCTCGTCGGACCAGACCAGCGCGAGGTCGCCGACGAGGATCGCCGCGCCGACGCCGAACGCGGCGGGGTCGCCGGCCAGGGCGTCCGCGCCGTGCCGGGTGGCGAAGCCGTGGTGCGTGGCCGGGCGGCCGCGCCGGGTGCTGGCGCCGTCCATCACGTCGTCGTGCACCAGCGCGCTGACGTGCACGAACTCCAGCGCGGCGACCGCCCGGAGGACGGCGGCGTCGTCCTCGCCCGGGCCCGGGGTGCCGGCCGCGGCGCCGCGCCAGCCCCAGTAGGCGAACGCCGGGCGCAGCCGCTTGCCGCCGCGGGCGAGGGCGCGCACCTCGTCGGCGACCGGGGCGAGCGCGGGGTCCATGCCGGCGAGCGTGCGGTGCTGCAGGTCGAGGAAGTCGTCGAGCGCCGCGGCGACGGCCGTGCGCACGCGGTCGAGGTCGACGGCGGCCAGCCGGTCGGCGGCGTCGAGGTGCTGCGTCCCGGCGGTCACGGGATCAGTATTGCTCGACCCGGCGGGGCGCCATTCGCGGAGCACGGTCCTCCAGGGACTCCCGTCGACGGTCACTGGCGTCTCCTCCTGCTGGTACGGGTGCGCTACGGAAGGACTTCTCCCGGACGCCGCCGCGCGGATGCGGTCCGCCGGAAATTTCCGGACGACCCGTACCCTGTCCCCCCGTGACCCGGACCGTGCGCGAGCTGCTCCGGCAGGAGCGGCCCACGTGGTCGTTCGAGTTCTTCCCGCCCCGCACGCCCGAGGCCGAGCGCCAGCTGTGGACGGCGCTGCGGGAGCTGGAGCGGCTGCACCCGTCCTTCGTCTCGGTCACCTACGGGGCCGGCGGCACCACCCGCGAGGGCACCGTGTCGGTGACCGAGCGGATCGCCACCGACACCACGATGACCCCGCTGGCGCACCTCACGGCCGTCGACCACAGCGTCGCCGAGCTGCGGCAGGTGGTCAGCCGGCTGGCCGCCGCGGGGGTGCGCAACCTGCTCGCGCTGCGCGGCGACCCGCCCGGCGCCGACCCGCAGGCGGAGTGGGTCGCGCACCCCGACGGCTTCCGCTACGCCGCCGAGCTGGTCGAGCTGATCAAGTCGATGGGCGACTTCTCCGTGGGGGTCGCGGCCTTTCCCGAGCGGCACCCGCGCTCGCCGGACTTCGAGACCGACGCCGACATGTTCGTGGCCAAGTGCCGCGCCGGCGCAGACTTCGCCATCACCCAGATGTTCTTCCGCCCCGAGGACTACCTGCGGCTGCGCGACCGGGTGAGCGGCCGCGGCTGCGACGTCCCGATCATCGCCGGGGTCATGCCGGTGACGAACGTGAAGATGATCAACCGGATCGTGCAGCTCTCGGGGCAGGCGTTCCCGGAGGAGCTGGCGGCCCGCTTCGCCGCGCTGGACGGGGAGACGCCGGAGGCGAAGGCCGCCGTCCGCGCGCTCGGCGTCGAGGTGGCCACCGAGCTGTGCCGCCGGCTGCTCGCCGAGGGCGTGCCCGGCATCCACTTCATCACGATGAACCGGTCGACCGCGACGCGGGAGATCTACGCCAACCTCGCCGCCCTCGCCCCTACGGCGTAGCGCCGAGCGCCGCGCTCGCGCGCTCGGCCGCCAGCCGCAGGCCCTCGCGCTCGGCGGCGTAGCCCCCGGCCACCCCGACCACCGGCAGGTTGGCGAGCGCGCGGTGGTGCAGCCTGCCCTTGGGGCGGGCGTCGAGCGCGTCGTCGATGCGGCCCAGCAGCCGGGACACCCGCCACACCGTGCGGAGCGTGCCGAGCAGGCCGCCCCGCCGCGTGCCGAAGGCCTCCTCCCGGTAGGTGCCGGCGACGTGGGTCAGCAGCGGCCTGACCGTCTCCGCCGTCAGGTCGCGGCCGAGCAGCACCCGCGCCAGCAGGCACACCCGCTCGGCCGGGTCGGTCACCTTGTGCTCACCGGCCACGCCGAGGACGACGATCGACTGGACGGCGGTGCCGACGGTGTTCTGCAGCGGCAGCAGGTCGGCCAGCTTGCCCGCGAACCGGGGCACCGCGGCGACGACGGCCGCCACGACGGGGACCCGCTCGGCCCACCAGCGGTCGCGCTCGTCCTGGGGGCGGGCGGGGCGGCGCCCGAGCCGGCGCACCAGCGGGGTGACCAGCCGGTCCACCCGGCGCAGCACGTCGACGACGACCGCATCGCTGATCGGAGCCATGCCGTCCTGCGTGCCCCGTTCCGCCGGCCCTCACGCGTGACCGCGCCCAAGATCACCTCGCGTTCAGCGGTGCCTCAGCCCTCGCGAGACACCGGTGGACCCGAGGCGGTCTTGGTCGACCACTCCACCACGGCTTGATCAACGCACGGTGCGCGCCCTCACCGCCGCCGCACAGGACGGTGCGCGCGCGGTCGGCGTCGTACCGTCGTCGGCGTGGTGCGGGAGCGGTACGGCGCGGCCCGGCGCTGGTCGCTCGTGGCCGCGCTGGTCGCCGTCCTCGCCGCGCTGCCCGCGGTGATCGGGGCGCTGCCGGCCGAGGACTCCGACGTCTCGGCCGGCGACCTGCGCGCCGCGGTGCTCGCCAGCGAGGACGTCGGCTTCTCCGGGTACGCCGAGTCCGCCGGCGGACTGGCGCTGCCGGTGTCCGACGAGCTGCCGAGCCTGGCCGACCTGTTCAGCGACCGGACGACGATGCGCGTCTGGTGGCGCGGCGCCGACGAGCACCGCGTCGACGTGGTCAGCGCCGCCGGGGAGACCGACGTCCACCGCGACCGCCAGGGGAGCTGGATCTGGGAGTACGAGGCGAACCGGGTCACCCGTACCGCGGCCGCGCCGCTCAGCCTGCCCGCCGCGCCCGATCTGCTGCCGACCACGCTCGGCCGGCGGCTGCTCTCCGAGGCGGCGCCGGACGAGCTCACCCGCATCGGCGCCGCCCGCATCGCCGGCCGGGATGCCCTCGGCCTGCGGCTGGTGCCGGCCGAGGCCGCGGCGTCGGTCGCGCGGGTCGAGGTCTGGGTGGACGGGTCGACCGGGCTGCCGCTGAAGCTGCAGGTGTTCGGCAAGGGCGCCCGCAACCCGGCGCTGGACACCCGCTTCCTCGACCTGGACCTGCGCCGCCCGTCGCCGGAGGTGGTCGCATTCACCCCGCCCTCCGGGGTCGTGTTCGGCCGGGACGTGGAGAACGGCGTGCTGGACACGGCCGACCGACGGCTGCGGCGGGTCGGCCTGCCCGCCGTCCTCGCCGGGCTGCCGCGCCGGTCGATCGAGGGCGCGCCGGACGCGATCGGCCTGTACGGCCGCGGGGTGACGCTGCTGGCCGTCGTCCCGGTGCCGCGGCGCTTCGCCGGGGACCTGCGCCGGGCGGCCGCGGCCAGCCCGACCGCGGTCGACGACGAGCTCGGCACCCGGCTGACCGCCGGCCCGCTCGGGATCATGCTGGTCGGGGCCCCGGGGGAGCAGACCTACGTGCTCACCGGCACGGTCACCCTCGACGCGCTCGAGGCCGCCGCGCGGGAGCTCCCGGACCTCCGGAGCCGCGGATGACCGCGGTGATCGCCACGCGCGGCCTGGTCAAGCGCTTCGGCCGGGTGCGGGCCGTCGACGGCATCGACCTCGACGTCCGCGAGGGCGACGTCTACGGCTTCCTCGGCGCCAACGGGTCGGGCAAGACGACGACGGTGCGCATGCTGCTGGGGCTCGTCCTGCCGACCAGCGGCGAGGTGCAGCTGCTTGGCGGGCGGATGCCGCGGGCCGGACGCCGGGTGCTGCCGCGGGTCGGCGCGCTGATCGAGGGCCCGGCGCACTACGGGCACCTCTCCGGCCGGGAGAACCTCGCGCTGCTCGACGCCTCCGGCGCGGGCGGCGGCTGGCGCACCCGGCGGCGGCGGATCGACGAGGTGCTCGAGCAGGTCGGGCTGGCCGGCGTCGGCCGCCGTCCGGTCAAGGCGTATTCGCTGGGCATGCGCCAGCGGCTGGGCCTGGCCGGGGCGCTGCTGCGGCGCCCGGAGCTGCTCGTGCTCGACGAGCCGACCAACGGGCTGGACCCGCAGGGCATCCACGAGGTCCGCACGCTGCTGCTGGAGCTGCACCGCGGCGGGACGACGATCTTCCTCTCCAGCCACCTGCTGGCCGAGGTCGAGCAGATGGCGACCCGGGTCGGCGTCCTCGACCGCGGCCGGCTGGTGCTGCAGGAGGAGCTGGCCGTGCTGACCGCGCCCACCGGCTCGACGGTCGTGCACACGCCCGACCCCGACCGGGTGCGGGCCACGCTGGACGGGCGGGTCACCGCGGTCGACGGTCGGCGGGTGGTCGTGCGCGGCGCGGACCCGGCCGAGGTGAACGCCCTGCTCGTGCGGGCCGGCGTGCCCGTGACCGGGCTGGCCCTGGAGCGCCCGACGCTGGAGCAGGTCGTGCTGCACGCGGCCGGCACCAGCCCGGACCGGGTGGACGCGCGGGGATCGGTCCGATGATCACAGTCGAGCTGCGCAAGCTGTTCCGCCGGCCGCGGACGTGGGCGACGATCGCCGTCCTCAACGCGCTGCCGATCACCGTCGCCGTCCTCCTGCTGATCACCGACCTGGCGCCCCGGCCGGGGGAGGGGCCGCCGTTCCTCTCCGCCGTCCTCACCAACGGCGCGCTGTTCCCGCTGGCCGCGCTGGCGATCGTGCTGCCGCTGTTCCTGCCGATCGCGGTGGCCGTCGTGGCCGGTGACGCGGTGGCCGGCGAGGCGCAGGCCGGCACGCTGCGCTACCTGCTGGCCCGCCCGGCCGGCCGCACCCGGCTGCTGGTGGCCAAGCTGGTCGCCGTCCTGGCGTTCGTGCTGGTGACGGTCGTCGTGGTGGCCGCCGTCGGCTACCTGCTCGGGACGACGCTGTTCGACGCCCAGCCGGTCGGCGGGACGTCGGTGTCGGGCACCTCGCTGACCGCGGAGGAGCTGACCGGCCGCACGCTGCTCTCCATCGGCTACGTGACCGTGTCGATGTGCGGGGTGGCCGCGTTCGCGCTGTTCTTCTCCACGTTCACCGACTCGCCGCTGGGCGCGACCCTCGGCGCCCTGGCGGTGCTCGTCGCCTCGTCGCTGCTGTTCACTCTCGACGCCGCGTCGCCGATCGCGCCCTACCTGCCCACGCGGTACTGGCTGGCGTTCGTCGACTTCTTCCGCGACCCGATCCACTGGCGCGACATCACCCGCGGACTGGCGCTGCAGGGCGTCTACGTCGGGGTGCTGCTCGCCGCCGCCTGGGCGAACTTCACGACCAAGGACGTCACGAGCTAGCCGCGCACCAGGCGGACGTGCGTCACGGTCTCCGAGGGGACGAACTCGGCCAGCTCCAGGTCCGTGCCGACGCCGTCGCCGAGCAGCCGCTCGCCGGCCCCCAGCAGCAGCGGGACGACGGCCACGTGGAGCTCGTCGAGCAGGCCGGCGCGCAGGTACTCGCGGACGACGGACGCCCCACCGCCGAGCCGCACGTCCTGCCCGCCGGCCGCGGCGAACGCCTGCTCCAGCGCCGACTCGATGCCGTCGGTGACGAAGAAGAACGTCGTCCCGCCGGCCATCTCGATCGGCTCGTGCGGAAAGTGGGTCAGGACGAAGACCGGGTGGTGGTAGGGCGGCTCGGGCCCCCACCAGCCCTTCCAGTCGGTGTCGCCCCACTCGCCGCGCACGGGGCCGAACATGTTGCGGCCCATGATCGTCGCGCCAATGTTCTCGTCGCCGCGGCGCGCGAAGTCGTCGTCCCGCCCGGTCGACCCACCGGGCTCACCGACCATGTCGTGCCAGAACGCGGTCTGGAACATCCACTCGTGCAGCCGCTCGCCACCGACGCCCAGCGGCTCCTCGAGGCTCTGGTCCGGCCCGGCGGCGTAGCCGTCGAGCGACATCGACATGTTGTGGACCCGCAGCTTCGGCATGGCGTCCTCCTCGTCCCGGTCTCGTCCCTGACGACTCGGCCGCGGCCGCGAAGTCATCGGTCCCGAGTTGACGCGCCCGCGCTACCGGGCGAAGGTCGCTCTCGCCGGGAGGGGTGGTCCGTGGACGTCGACGTGATGGTCGAGATCCCCAAGGGATCGCGGAACAAGTACGAGTACGACCCGGAGTGGGGCCGCATCCGGCTGGACCGGATGCTGTTCACCGCGACCGGCTATCCCGGCGACTACGGGTTCGTGCCGGACACCCTCGCCGAGGACGACGACCCGATCGACGTCCTCCTGCTGCTCGACGAGCCGACCTTCCCCGGCTGCCTGGTCCACGCGCGGATCATCGCCGTGTACTGGATGCGCGACGAGGCCGGCCCGGACGCCAAGCTGCTGGGCGTGCCGGCCGAGGACCCGCGGCACGCGCACCTCAGGGAGCTCGAGGACGTGCCGATGCACCAGATCGCCGAGATCTGGCACTTCTTCGACATCTACAAGCGGATCGAGCCGCACAAGTCGACCGAGTCCGGCCACTGGGAGCGCAGCAAGGAGGCCGTGCAGGCCCTGGAGCAGGCCCGGCGGCGCTTCGCCGAGCACGGCGCGTCGGCCTAGCCGCCGCCCAGCCGCGCGCAGTCGGCCGGGGTCAGCGCGACCGGGTCGCCGGCGGCCAATTCGGCCTCGACCATCGCCTGCACCAGCGGCGACCGCGGCAGCCCGCCGTGGCCCACCTGCGCGTCGGCGCACACCGACTGGACGGTCAGGTTCAGGGCGCCGTCCAGGCGGGCGGAGTCCGGCGGGGTGACCGTCTCGTCCTGCGTCGTCCAGATGGAGACCCAGGTCGGCCCGGCCGGGGTCTCGTCGCCGGCGTTGAGCTGCGCCAGCAGAGCGCTGCCGGTGGCGAGCTGCCGGCAGCCCTCCGGGCAGCGGCCGGGGGCGACCCGCCCGGCGAGGTCGGCCAGGGTCGTGCCGTGGTGCGGGGCGCCGAGGGTGACCACCCGCCGGGCGACGGCGGCCCCGCCGTCGGCGATCCAGAGCCGGGCGATGACCCCGCCCGCGGAGTACCCGACGACGTCGACGCTGTCGGCGCCGGTCCGCTCCAGCGCGTCGGCGGCGGCGGCGCCGAGCGCGTCGGCGGAGGCGCCCAGGTCCCCGGTCCCGTCGCCCGGGACGGCGACCACCGTGGCGTCGCGGCCCGCGGCGGTGAGCCGGTCGGCGAGCTCCCGCAGCGACGCCGTCGACCCGCCGTAGCCGGGCACGAGCAGCACCGGTCCCGGCTCCTCCTGCGAGACCGGCTCGTCGCCGCGGCCGGCCCCGTGGGGGACGAGCAGGACGGCGGCCAGCGCGACCACCGCGACGCCCACCAGCGCCAGCACGGCCAGGACGACGCGTCGGCGGGCGGGGGAGAGGCCGGCGAGCACCCTCCCACTGTCCCTGGTCTCGCCGTCCGCGCCACCGGCTGGTGGACTGCGGCCCGTGATGAGCCGCGACGAGTACCTGGCCGCGTGGTCGCGCTGGCACGGCGGCACGCGGCCGGCCGGGCTGGTCCGCGGCTGGCTGTCGCTGGCCTACGGCCTGGCCCGCCCGCTGGCCGGCCTCCCGCCGGTGCTCGTCACGGCGCTCGGGCTGCTGGTGTCGGTGGCCGCGGTCGGCGCGGCCGTCGCGGGCGGCGGGTGGCTGGTCGCCGCCGGGTTGCTGGTGGGGCTCTCCGGCCTGCTCGACAGCCTCGACGGGGCGCTGGCGATCGGCACCGGCCGGGCGTCGCGGCGCGGCTTCGTGCTCGACTCCGCCGTCGACCGGCTGACCGAGGCCGCCTACGCGGGCGCGCTGTGGGCGGCGGGCGCGCCCGGCTGGCTGGCCGCCGCGTTCGGCGCGCTGTGCTGGCTGCCGGACTACCTGCGGGCGCGGGCCGGTCAGGCGGGGGTGGCCGAGACCGGGGCGCTGTCGGTGTGGGAGCGGCCGACGCGGGTGGCGATGGCCGGGTTGACTCTCGGCGGGGCGGGGGTCGTCGGCGGGGCCGCGGCGACCGTCGTCACCGCGGGGACGGCGGCCGGCGCGGTCCTCGGCGCGGTGGCCGTGGCCCAGCTCGGCGTCGCCCTGCGCCGCGCGCTCGGTGACCGCACCGGGCCACCGGCGGGCGGGTCCGCGGGGGCACACCTACCCTGAGGTGCTGTTTCGCGCGACGTCGCGCGTCGTTCACCGTCTCCAGAGGAGCGTCTGCCCGTGCCCGTCGCCGTCACCGGCTCGATCGCCACCGACCACCTGATGACCTTCCCGGGCACGTTCACCGAGCAGTTCGTCGAGGGCCAGATGGAGAACGTGTCGCTGTCGTTCCTCGTCGACGACCTGGTCCAGCACCGCGGCGGCGCCGGGGCGAACATCGCCTACGGGCTGGGCCTGCTGGGGCTGGGGCCGGTGCTGGTCGGCGCCGTCGGCAGCGACTTCGCCGACTACGAGGCCTGGCTGTCGCGGCACGGCGTGGACACGGGCAGCGTGCGCTGGTCGGAGCTCAAGCACACCGCCCGGTTCGTGTGCACCACCGACGCGAAGAACAACCAGATCGCCTCGTTCTACTCGGGCGCGATGGCGGAGGCGGCGCAGATCGAGCTGGCGCCGGTCGAGCGGCGGGTGGGCCCGCTGGACCTGGTCGTCGTCGGGCCGAACGACCCGACCGCGATGGTTCGCCACACCGAGGAGTGCCGGCAGCGCGGGTACGCCTTCGCCGCCGACCCCAGCCAGCAGCTGGCCTGGGCCGACGGCGACATGATCCGCTCGCTGGTCGAGGACGCCGACGTGCTGTTCACCAACGAGTACGAGGCCGCGCTGCTGCTGCAGAAGACCGGCTGGACCGAGGGGGAGGTGCTCGCCCGGGTCGGTACCTGGGTGACCACCCGCGCGGCCGACGGCGTGCTCGTGCGCCGGGCCGGCGAGGAGCCGCTCCGCGTGCGCGCGGTGCCCGAGACCAAGCCGGTGGAGCCGACCGGCGGCGGCGACGCGCTGCGGGCGGGCTTCATCGCCGGCCGGACCTGGGGGCTCTCCCTCGAGCGGTCCACCCAGCTCGGCTCCGCCGTCGCCACCGAGGCGGTCGAGGTGGTGGGCACGCAGGAGTACTCGATCGTCCGCGAGCCGTTCCTCGAGCGCTTCGCCGACGCCTTCGGCACCGCCGCCGCCGCGGAGATCGCGACGCATCTCCCCGCCTGAGCGGGCTTTCGGTACAGAAAGCCCGGGTCAGCCGCCGCGGAGGCGTTCGCCGATCGACGGGTCGCCCGACCACCTCTTGTACGGGATCCGCGGGATCTCCAGGACCTCGCCGAGCGTCGTCCACTCGTTGCCGCCGAGCCGGGCGACGGGGTCGAGGTGCTCGATCCGCGGCCGCCCGTCGCGCACCGCGTGCTCCCAGACGCTGACCGCCAGCACCCGGCCGAAGACCACCCAGCAGTCGCCCAGCTTCACCGTCGAGTGCAGCGTGCACTCGATGCTGACCGGCGACTCGGCCACCCGCTTCGCCGCCACCCGGTCGCTGGGTTCCAGCCGGACGCCGGTGTGCTCGGCCTCGCTCTGGTCCGGCGGGAAGTCGGTCCCGGTGGCGTTGATCTGCTCGAACAGCGCCCGCGGGGTGAGGTTCACGGTGAACTCGCCGGTCGCCTCGACGTTGCTCAGCGAGTCCTTGCGGCCCACCGAGGTGAACTGCACGATCGGCGGCTCGACGCAGGCCACGGTGTAGAAGGAGTGCGGCGCCAGGTTGTCCACGCCGTCCGCCGAACGGCTGCACACCCAGGCGATCGGGCGCGGCACCACGACCGAGTTGAGGACCCGGTAGAACGCCCGGGACTCCATCTCGGCGGGGTCGAACTGCGTGCGGGGCGGCGAGTCGGCCGAGGTCACGCCGTCATCGTCGTCCACCCCGGCTGCGCGGGCGCGCGGTGCTCCCCTGGGCGGACACTGGGCGGGAACCGCCGCGACAGACGGAGGACGCCATGGCCGACCGGGTCGATGTCATCGGGAGGGACGGCGTCGTCGCTCGTCGCACCGGGAGGTCGCTGGCGCCGCGCGCCCTCGTCCCGGCACTGGCGCGTGCGGCCACCGCCGGGCCGGTGCTCGCCGCGTCCGCGGTCGCCGTGACCGCGCTCGCGGCCGCGAAGGCGATCGAGGCGGTGGGCCGCGTGGCCGGGAGGCAGCTCGCCGGTCGCAGCCTGCCACCGCCCACCGGCGCCACCCGGATCCAGGTCACCTGGATCCGGGTCGACATCCGCCGGCCGTCCTGACCTCACCTGCTCGCGTTCACGACCCGCTTCGTGGCCGTACCGAGGATCGTGGCGACCTCGGCCGCCGGCTTGGTCGCGAGCTCGGCGGAGAGGACCTCGACGGAGATCGGCGCCGCGACGCCCATTCCTGCGAGCAGGCGCAGGAAGTGCACCAGGTCGAAGTCCCCGTCGCCCGGCGGCAGCCGGTGCTGCATGGTGTCGGTGACGAAGTCGGGGTCGCGGGGGGACGCCGGTCCGTCGTCCAGCTGGATCATGAAGACGCGGTCGGGACTCATCGCCCGCAGCAGGTCGTCGTCCGCGCGGCCGCGGAAGTGGTGCCAGCTGTCGACGCACAGCCCGCCGTTGGGCCGCCCGGCCTCCGCCACGATCCGCTGCCCGACGCCGGCGTCCGGGACGTTGGTGGTGGGGACGAACTCCAGGGCCACCAGCAGGCCGTGGTCCGCGGCGCGGTCGCACAGCGCGGCGAACGCCTCCGCCGCGTCGTCCTCCAGGACGTCCGTGCCGAACGTGCCGACGGCCTGCAGGTGCCGCACGCCGAAGGCGTCCGCGATCTCGAAGAAGATGGCCTCGGTGCCCGGATCCGTGTAGCGGACGCCGGGGATCGGCTCGCTCTGCGCCGCCGCGCCGGACACGGAGAAGCCCAGGAAGACCTCGAGCTCGGCCAGCCGCAGCCCGTGCCGGTCCAGCGCGTCGCGCATCTGCGCGATCTCGAGGCCCTCCCCGCGCAGCCGCGTGTACTCCCAGACGGACAGGCCGATCCCGTCGAACCCGCCGGCCGCGGCGGCGGACACCCGCTCCTCGAAGGGCACCGGCCCGATCGAACCGTTGGCGAGGATCAGCGCTCCGGCTCCGAGCGGAGGAACGGTGGACACGTCGGCGCTCATCGGCGGACCGCCTCCAGGGCTTGTTGGCGAGAGGCAGTAACTGTATGGTCCGCCAAGTAACTGGGCAACCCGCACGGCTCCCGGAAGGGGACCCCTGCCATGTCTCAGGTGGACGCATCCACGGGCACCGGCCTCCAGCTCGTGCCGCTCGCGCGGGTGTCCGTCGCGGCCGGCGAGATGCACCGGATCGACGGCGGGCCGTTCGGCAGCCGGATCATCGCGTCGATCAGCGAGGGTCGCTGGGACGGCGAGCGGCTCGCCGGACGGATCGTGGGTGCGGGCGGCGACTGGGCGAAGCCCGGCCCCGGCGACGCCATGCTGCTCGACGTGCGCCAGGTCATCGAGACCGACGACGGGGCGATCATCTACGTCAGCTACTCGGGCCGGTGCGACCGCTCCCGGGGGACGTACACGGTCGCGCCGACGTTCGAGACCTCCGACGAGCGCTACGCCTGGCTCAACAGCGTGCTGGCGGTCGGCCAGGGCCGGTTCGAGGACGGCCGGCTCAACTACGAGATGTTCGAGGTCCGGTAGCGACCGCACCGATCGGCCGCCCGCGCCAGGTCAGCGTGCCGCGGCGGCGGCCGCGGACCGACCGCACCAGCAGCGCGTCGAGCACCAGCAGCGAGACCGGGTGGGCCAGCGCGTCGGGCCACACCCGTCCGCCGGTGCGGACGGCGACCACGGCCCGCCCGGCCACGCCCGCGAGGTAGCCGGCCAGCCCGGCGCGCGAGCCGCGCAGCGCAGCGACCGCGGGGACGACGCCCCCCGCGGTGAGCACCGCCGCCGCGGCCAGGCTCGCGGCCGGGGAGCCGCCGACCGTGCCCCACAGCGACTTCGTGTAGCCGTCGCGCAGCGCCGGCCAGCCCTCGTACATCCGGCAGGCGGCCAGCCGCGAGCCGTCGACCGGCACGCCCCGGCCCCCGGCCCGCTTCACCGCGCGCAGCAGCGCGAGGTCCTCGAGCACCTCGCCGCGGACCGCCGCGTGCCCGCCGGCCCGGCGGTAGCTGCCGGCCCGCACGACGAGGAACTGCCCGTTGGCTGCCGCCAGCGACGGGCGCGCCGAGCGCTCGGCCAGCCGCAGCGGGAGCGTGGTCGCCCACAGCCACGGCGAGAGCGGCTGGACCACCCGCTCGGCGAGCGTGCCGGCCAGCGGCCGCGGCCACGGCGACACGAGGTCCAGCCCGTGCGCGTCGAGCAGGGCGACGGCTGCCGCGACGGCGTCCGGCCACAGCCGCACGTCGGCGTCGAGGAAGACGAGCACGCCGTCGTCGTCCGGTCCGGCCTCGGCCGCGCCGACGGCGCAGGCGTGCGGCTTGCCGAGCCAGCCGGCCGGCGGCCCCTTCGTCTCGATGAGGTGGACCCGCGGGTCGGCGACCGCCCGGACGATCTCGGCGGTGCCGTCGGTGGAGCCGTCGTCGACCACCACCACCCGCAGGCCGGGGACGCCGCGCTGGTCGAGCACCCCGGCCAGGCACGCGCCGACCTGCCGCGCCTCGTCGCGCACCGGCAGGACGACGGTCACCGGGCGGCGCACCAGCGGCGGCACGGCCGGCGGCCGGCGCAGCAGGGCCATGTTGACCGCCGCGTGCACCGCGCCCGCGGCCGACATCCCCGCGAGGACCCTGACCAGGCGGCTCACGACCGGATCCGCTGCCGGGCGAGCGCCACCAGCACCGGGACGGCGAGGACCGCGCCCCACGCCGCCGATCCCGGCAGCCCCAGCCAGCCGGCGTGCGCGAGTGCGCCGCCCAGCGTCATCCAGCCCAGGGCGAGCAGCGGCGCGGCGTCACCGGTCCGGCGCGCCGTCGCGGTGGGGGCGACCAGCGCGTCGAGCAGGCCCATGAGCACCAGCCCGGCCAGCAGCCAGCCGCCGAGGTTGGTCAGCGGCACGGTGTCGATGCCCGGCAGCCCGGGCTCCGGATCGGCCCACGTCCAGTACCCGGCCTGCACCATCTGCGGATCCAGGACGACGTCCCACGCGGCGAACACGCCGGCGGCGACGGCGACGCGGGCCAGTCGGCGGCGGGCCAGCCGGGCGGCCAGCACCCAGCTCGGCCAGGCCATCATCAGCCAGGCCAGCGGCACGAGGAACGGTACGCCGAGCAGCCGGGGCCCGAGCACGTCGCCGTAGGTGTACCGGCCGTAGGGGAAGCCGGTGGCCAGGCCCACCGCCTCGACCGCGATCGCCGTGACCACGACGAGACCGGCGACGCCGAGGCCGGTGCGCCGGCCGCGGGAGATGCCGGCGTGGGTCACGGACACCGCCGACCCCAGCAGCACGATCGCCCAGGTCACCGCGTCGCGCGCCCCGCCGTCGGTGAGCGGGTAGGCGATCGCGGTCAGGACCAGGAGCACGGCGAGCACGAGGGGGACCCGCCGTCCGACCACCCCCGGCGCGGTCGCGGTCGTCACCGGGGCCACCGCGCGAACCGGCGCCTCCTGCGGTCGGCCAGCACCAGCCGGGCCGCCGTCCGGCCGGAGTTGCCGGACACCCCGCCGCCGGGGTGCGTGGACGCGCCGGCCAGGTACAGCCCGGCCAGCCCCGGCACCCGGTGGCCGGCCAGCGCCGGCGTCGGCCGGAACGCGAACATGCTGGCCAGCCCCATCTCCACGTGCATCACGTTGCCACGGGGCAGTGACAGCTCCTGCTCCAGCCGCAGCGGGGTCTGCACGTAGCGGTCGAGCACCGAGGCGGCGAAGCCCGGCGCGAACCGGTCCACGGCCGCGATCAGCCGGTCGGCCTCGGCGTCGGCGAGGGCGTCCCAGTCGCCGCCGTCCTTCAGCTCGTACGGGTACCACTGACCCCACAGCGTGACCACGTGCCGTCCTTCCGGCGCGAGGGTGCGATCGGACGCGGAGAAGCACATCGCGAGCGGGACCGGGACGCGGGGCAGCCGGCCGGCCTGCCAGTCGCCGTGCGCGGCGGCCAGCTCGGCGCGGTCGGTGCACAGCAGCTGCAGGCCGCCCTGCGCCTCGGGGCCCGCGCCGGGGTAGGACGGCGGTGCGTCGGTGAGCGCGCGGACGACGAGGCCGAAGCCGTTGCCCAGCGGCGGCCGGGCGTCCGCGAGCGCAGGGGGAGCGGCGTCGCCGGCCAGCTCGCGGGTGGCCAGGACGTGGCAGGCCGCGACGACGGTGCCGGCCGCGATCCGCCGTCCGGACGCCGTCGCCACGCCGGTGACGCGACCGTCCTCTACCAGCAGCCGCGTGGCGGCGTCGCCCAGGGCGACCCGGCCGCCGTCGGCCTCGAGCCGGCGGCGCAGCGCCGCGGTGAGCGCGCCCGAGCCGCCCACCGGATGACCGGGCGGGACCGCGTGCAGGAGCGCCACCCAGCCGACCATCGCCGCCGTCCCCGGCTCGGACATCGCCGGGCCGGACTGCGCGCCGAACCAGGCCAGCGCCGCCTTCAGCCGCTCGCTGGTGAACCAGCGGTCGAGCAGCGCGTCGCCCGAGCCGAGGAAGTCGACGGCTAGCTCGCCGCCCGGCGTCCGGGGCCGGCCGTTGCGCGGGGCGCCGAGCGGCCAGAAGGCGCGCAGCAGGTTCCCCGCCGCGGGCCGGCCGCCGAACGCGGCGACCACGGCGCGGCTGCGCGGCGCCCAGACCTCGACGAAGCGCCGGTAGGCCGTGGCGTCGTCCGGACCGCAGGCGGCCGCGATCGAGGCGCAGGTGGCGTCGAGGTCTCTCCGGAAGACCAGGGGCGGGTCACCCGGCGCGAAGCCCCACGGGTCGCAGTCGACGTAGCGCAGCCCGTGCGCGGCCAGGTCGAGCTCCTCGACGATCCCGCTGTGCCGGATGATCACGTGCGCGCTGGAGCCGCGGTCGACCCGCACGCCCGGCCAGCGCTCCACCGTCGAGGCCGCGCCCCCGAGGACGGCGTCGCGCTCGAGGACCTCGACCGACAGGCCGGCGCGGGCCAGGTAGCAGGCCGCGACCAGCCCGTTGTGGCCCGAGCCGACGACGACGGCGTCGGCGACGTCGTCGGGGCGGCGGTCCGGCACGCGGGTCAGGCGTCGGGGGCCGGCGCGCGCAGCGGCAGCCGCGCGCCGAGGATGGCGAACGGCCGCGAGTCCCCGGGGAAGTGGTGGCCGCGGGCCAGGTCGACGAAGCCGTCGGCGTGGTAGAGCCGGAAGGCCTTGGTGTCGGCGTCGGGGGTGGACAGCAGTGCGGCCGGATGCGGCAGGCCGGCCACCAGGGCGTGCAGCAGCTGCCGGCCCAGCCCGCGGCTCTGGTGTTCGGGGTGGACGTGCAGCTCGCACACCTCGAAGGCGCCGGGCAGCCAGCGCTTCGCCGTCCGGCGGTCGAGCGCGGCGCGCACCTGGTCGTGCCACCACTGGCCGGGGGCGACCAGGTAGCCGTAGCCGAAGCCGACGAGCTGCTCGCCCTCCGGCGTCTCGGCGAACGCGCCGACGGCGCGGAAGCCCGGGCGCTCGGTGTGCTGCATCGCGTAGCCGTAGCGGCCGGCGACGACCGAGGGGTCGTAGCCCATGGCCAGCCCGTAGATGGCCAGGGCCTCGTGCATGTGCTCGCGGATCCACGAGACGGGCAGCTCGGTGACCCGTGCGGTGGGCCGGGTGCCGGTCATGGGCCGACCGCCTCCTCGACGTCGGGATCGAGCATGCCCCCGGCCACCTCCGCGGCCGTGCCGGCGGTGAGCCGGAGCAGCTCCTCGTAGGTGGTGGGGAAGACCGCCGAGGGATGCCCCGCCGAGGCCCACACGCGCTCGTAGCGGGCCAGCTCCACGTCGACCAGCGTGCCGATCGGCTCGGGGTGGCCGATGGGGGCCACCCCGCCGATGGGCTGCCCGGTGTGCTCCCGGACGAAGTCGGGCGAGGCCCGCCGGACGTGCGGGACGCCGAGCAGCCCGGCCACCTGCACCTCGTCGACGCGGTGCCCGCCGCTGGTGAGGACGAGCAGGGGCTCGCCGTCGACGTCGAACAGCAGGCTGTTGGCGATCGCGCCGACGGGGACGCCGAGCTGGGCCGCGGCCGCCGCGGCGGTGCGGGCGCTGCCCGGCAGCTCGCGCACCTGCCCGGCTGCTCCGGAGGCGGCGAGGAGCTCGGCGACCTCGGCGACCCGTGGGTGCGCGGGACGGGTCATGGGGGAATCCTGCCACCGGCCCCGCGGCCCGCGCGCCCCGATCCGGCGCGGTCGGCGGCGGGACACGGGCGGCGCACCACTTGACGGGCGCGGCCGCGTCAGGTCTACTTCTCCGTGTTCGAACATGCGTTCGATCAGCAGGCTTCGGACACAGCCGACACCCGCCGCTCTCGGGTCCTTCCCCGCCCGGGGCGGTGGGCCGGACGGCGTTGGCGGGAGAGCGAGACAGGGGAGTGTGCCATGAGCCGGGTGCTCGGCGGGCCGGCCGGTCGGGTCGGCGAGGAGGTGCAGGTCGAGCGCGGCCCGCTGGGTCCGGTGCAGTTCTGGCGCGGCGGGTCGCGCTACGTCGTGGGGGAGCTGCTCGACTCCTGGGTGGAGACCGCCCCCTGGTGGCAGCAGCACGCCGTGAGCTCCTCCGGCGGTGCCTCGGCCGAGCTGGTCGCCTCCCGGGAGGTGTGGCGGGTGGAGGCGGTGCGGGCCGGCCGGTCGCGGATGAGCTTCGCCGGCGTCTACGACCTGTCCTGGGACGCCGCCGGCAACCGCTGGTGGCTCGTGCGGGTGCACGACTGATGGGCGCCGCGCGAGTCATGCCCGCCGACCAGCTGCCGCTGCCGCCGCCTCTGCCCCCGGCGGCGGCCGCGCTCCTCGACCAGGCCCACCGCGCGCTGGCCGAGGCCGCGGGCTGCACCGACGACCCCCGGCGCCGGTACGCCACCGCCCACCTGGGTGCGCTGCGCGCAGCCGCCGCCGTGCTCGCCGCCCGCACCCGGCCCGAGGCCGGGCGGCGCCGGCCGCGCAGCGCGTGGGTGCTGCTCGGTCAGGTGGCGCCGGAGCTGGGGGAGTGGGCCACCTTCTTCGCCGCCGGTGCCGCCAAGCGGGCCGCGGCCGAGGCCGGCCTCTCCCGCGCGGTCACCGAGCGGGAGGCCGACGACCTGGTCCGCGACGTCCGGGCGTTCCTCACCGTCGTCGAGCACACCCTCGGCACCCTCTCTCCCGAGCCGGTCCGCACCGCCTCCACCCGCCCGCGGGTGGTCGGCGGGTCCGACCACCGAAGGTGAGCGCCGACCCCTTCGTCCACCTCCACGTCGCCTCGGGCTACTCGATGCGGTACGGCGCCAACCACCCCGCCGACCTCGTGGCCCGGGCCGCCGAGCACGGCATGACGGCGCTCGCGCTGACCGACCGCGACGGCCTCTACGGCGCGGTCAAGTTCGCGCTCGCCTGCCGCTCGGCCGGGGTGCGACCGATCTTCGGGGTGGACCTGGCGATGGCACCGGCCGTCGACTCCGCCGTCCCGCGCCCCCTGGCCCGGCCGCTGGGCGACGGATCGGGGGCGGCCCGGCTCGGCCGGCCCGCCGGGCGGCGGGTGCCCGCCCGGGGCGGCGCGAGCGTCGACCCGCGGCTGCCGCGGGTCACCTTCCTCGCCCGCGACGGCGAAGGCTGGCGCTCGCTGTGCCGGCTGACCAGCGCGACGCACCTGCGCGGCACGCGGGGCGAGCCGGTCAGCTCGCTGGCGCTCGCCGCCGAGCACGCGCCCGGCCTGGTCGCGCTGCTCGGCCCCGACTCCCCGGTCGGGCGGGCGCTGGCCGACGGCCGGGCCGACGACGCCGCCGCCGTGCTGGCCGCCTGGCGGTCGGTGTTCGGCCCCGGCCGGCTGGCGGTCGAGCTGGTCCACCACCGCGGCCGCGGCGACCGGGCCCGGGCGGCAGTCATGCTGCGCTTCGCCGCCGAGCAGCAGGTGCCGGTGGTGCTGACCAACGCCGTCCGCTACGTCGACGCCCTCGACGCGCCGACCGCCGACGTGCTCGACGCGTCCCGCCGGCTGGTCCCGCTCGACCTGCGGCACGTCGACCGGCGCACCGCCGAGGGCTACCTGAAGTCGGGCAAGGAGATGGCCGAGGTCGCCGAGGACCTCGTCGGCCCCGACCGCGACGCCGCGCTGCGGCTGCTCGAGGGCACCGCCCGGCTGGCCGAGCAGTGCGCCGTCGACGTCACCGCCGACCTCGGCATCGGCACGGTCCGCTATCCCGAGCTCGACGTCGTCACCACCGCCGCCGAGCGGGGGATGAGCCCGTCGCAGGTGCTGCGCGCCCGCTGCGAGGCCGGCCTCGGCCGCCGCGGGATGGCGCTGACCGAGCGGGTGCGCGTCCGGCTGGAGGAGGAGCTGGGCGTGATCGACTCCCTCGGCTACCCCTCCTACTTCCTCACCGTCGCCGACGTGGTCGACCTGATCAAGAGCCTGCGGGTCCGGGCGGCGGCGCGCGGCTCGGGCGCCGGCAGCCTGGTCACCTACCTGCTCGGCATCTCCGACGTCGACCCGATCCGCTACGGGCTGCTGATGGAGCGCTTCCTCTCCCCGCTGCGCCACCAGCTGCCCGACGTCGACATCGACGTGGAGTCCGCCCGGCGCATGGAGGTCTACGACGCGGTGCTCGAGCGTTTCGGCGCGCACCGGGTCAGCTGCATCTCGATGATGGACACCTACCGGGTGCGGCACGCGATCCGCGACGTCGGCGCCGCGCTGGGCATGCCGATCGCCGAGGTCGACGCCATCGCCAAGGCGTTCCCGCACATCCGGGCCAACCAGGTGCACGCCGCGCTGCGCGACCTGCCGGAGCTGCGGGCCAGCCGGATGGGCTCGAAGCGCGGCGGCGGCACCGGCGACCTCGACCTGATGTTCGACCTGGTCGCCCGGCTCGACGGGCTGCCCCGGCACATCGCCCTGCACCCGTGCGGGGTGCTGCTCTCCGACGCCACGCTGCTGGACCGCACGCCGGTGGAGAACAGCTTCCTCGGCTATCCGATGAGCCAGTTCGACAAGGACGACGTCGAGGAGCTCGGGCTGCTCAAGCTCGACCTGCTCGGCATCCGGATGCAGTCGGCGATCGCGCACGCGCTCGACGAGATCCAGCGGGTCGACGGCGAGACGGTGGACATCGACGCCATCCCGCGCGACGACCCGACGACGTTCGAGCTGATCCGCAGCACCCGCACGCTCGGCATGTTCCAGATCGAGTCGCCGGGGCAGCGCGAGCTGGTCGGCAAGTTCGGGCCGGAGACGTTCGAGGACATCGTCATCGACATCTCGCTGTTCCGGCCCGGGCCGGTGAAGAGCGACATGGTCACCCCGTTCCTCATGGCCCGGAACGGCTGGCGGGACGTGGTCTACCCGCACCCCGACCTCGAGTTCTGCCTCGAGCAGACCGCCGGCGTGGTCGTCTTCCACGAGCAGGTGCTGCAGATCGTGGCCCGGATGACCGGGGTGTCCCTGGCCGAGGCCGACGAGGTGCGCCGCGCGCTGGGGGAGAAGGACGCCCATCCGGAGGTCCGGGCCTGGTTCATGCCTGCCGTGCTCGAGGCCGGCTACCCGGTCGAGGTCGCCGAGCGGGTGTGGGAGGTGCTGGCCGCCTTCGGCTCGTTCGGCTTCTGCAAGGCGCACGCCGCGGCCTTCGCGCTGCCCACCTACCAGTCGGCCTGGCTCAAGGCGCACCACCCGGCGGCCTTCCTCGCCGGGGTGCTCACCCACGACCCCGGCATGTACCCGAAGCGGCTGATCCTCGACGACGCCCGCAACTTCGGCATCCGGGTGCTGGGCCTCGACGTCAACGCCTCGGCCGACACCTACCGGGTCGAGCGGCTCAGCGACGAGGAGGAGCCGGACGAGGCGGACGAGGGGCGCCGGCTGCGGCCGGAGTGGATGCCGGCGTCGATGCCCGACCCGTCCCGCTACGGCATCCGGCTGTCGCTGACCGACGTGAAGGGCATCTCCGCCGACGAGGTGGGCCGGATCGTCGACGGGCAGCCGTTCCGGTCGCTGGCCGACTTCTGGCAGCGGGCGTCGGTGTCCCGGCCGGTGGTGGAGCGGCTGGTGCTGGCCGGCGGGTTCGACTCCCTCTACGGCTTCGGGCTGCGCGACCGCGAGGCCGGCCGGCCGACCCGCCGCCGTCACCAGGTGAACCGGCGCGACCTGCTGCTGCAGATCGGCGAGCTCGACCGGTGGACCCGCAGCGGCGCCCGGGCCGGCGCCCGCGGCCAGCTCAGCCTGGACCTCATGGGCATGGACCTCATGGGGCTGGAGCTGCCCGAGGAGGAGGCGGCGCCCGGGTGGGCCGACAGCAGCGGGCTGCCCGAGTTCACCGACGCCGAACTGGTGCGCGCTGAGCTCGAGGTGCTGGGCCTGGACGCCAGCCGGCACGTCATCGACTTCTACCGGCGGTTCCTCGCCGAGCTCGGCGCGGTGCCGGCGAGCCAGATGCTGACCTGCCGCAGCGAGGCCGAGGTGCTGGTCGCCGGGGTGAAGGTGGCGACGCAGACCCCGCCGATCCGCTCCGGCCGCCGGGTCGTCTTCGTGACCCTCGACGACGGCACCGGCTGCACCGACTCGACCTTCTTCGAGGACGTGCAGGGTCCCTACGCCGCGACGGTGTTCCACTCGTGGCTGCTGGTCATCCGCGGGGTGGTGCGCCGCACCGGCCCCCGCGGGGTGTCGCTGCGGGCGACCGGGGCGTGGGAGCTGCCGGCGCTGCACGAGGCGTGGGAGGCCGGCGGGCTGGCCGCGGTCGCCGAGCAGATGGCCACGCCGGGGGAGTACACCGAGCGGGCGATCGCCGGCGCGGCGGCGTCGCACGGCTCGCGGCCGGTCATGGTGCGGCCGGTGCTGGTGCACCCGACCGGCTTCCGCATGTCGCCCTACGCCGACATCAAGCCGGCCGGCGAGGACACCAAGCTCGCCGCCCGCCGGGCCGCCGCGCCGCGCAAGCTGTGGCACTCCAGCCCCGGCAGCTCGGGCCACTGACGCCGGCCGGCACCGACGAGTCACCGGCCGACGATCGAGACCAGAGCCCGCATGAGCGCGTCGTGGTCGTAGCGCCGGCTGGTGTTCGCCATGAGCGCGATCCCGAGGCCGAGGTCCGGGTAGAGGCGCACGGCGTTCCAGAAGCCGCCCCCGGTGCCCCAGTGCTCCACGAACGACGGCCGCGCGGACCGATCGGCCGCGCGCCGGAACCAGCCGAGCCCCAGGTCGAACGGCCGGCCCGGGGTCCGGATGTCCCGCATCGCCTGCGCGGTCTCCGGGGCCAGCACCCGCCGGCCGTCGATCGCCCCGTCGCCGAGGTGGAGGCGCAGCAGCCGGGCGACGTCCACCACCGGCCCGATGAGCCCGCCGTAGCCCGCGCCGACCACCCGGAACGGCCGCAGCGCCATCTGCCGGCCGTACCGCTCGCCGGCCACACCTGCCGGCAGCGCCCGTCGCAGCACCGGGGCGAACCCGGGCGGGGCGGCCACGTAGCCGGTGGCGTACTCGCCGCCGGGGCGGTGCACGTAGCCCGTCGCCGCCATCCCGGCCGGCGTCAGCACAGCCTCCTGCACGTAGTCCTCGAACGGTTCGCGCGCCACCCGGCTGATCACCTCGGCCAGCACGAGGTAGCCCACGTTCGAGTAGCTGGCCGGTCCGCCCGCCGTCCGTCTCGGCCGGCCGTGCCGCTCCAGCAGTGCCGCGGCCGCGGCGTGCTGCTCCTCGACGGTCCGCCCCGCCGGCAGCACCCAGCGCAGCGGGAACGGGTTGCCGGCTCCCGCGGTGTGGTTCAGGAGCTGACCGATCCGTGGCTGGTCGGTCGCGCCCGCGCGGCGGTAGGCGGGCAGCACCGAGGTAACCGGGGCGTCGAGGTCCAGCCGGCCCTCGTCGGCCAGGCGCATCGCCGCGGTGGCCGTGACGATCTTGGACATCGAGAACCACAGGTAACCGGTGTCCGCGGTCGCCGGTTGCCGCGTCGCCAGGTCCCGGAAGCCGAGGCCCGCGGCGGCCACCATGCGGTCGGTCCGGGTGACCGCGAGGGACAGGCCGGGGATCCGGTGGCGGGCGACGTGCTCGGCGGCCACCTCCCGGACCGCGTCCGGGAGGTCGGCGGGTACGTCGCGCGGAGGAGGGGGTGGCATGCGGGACGCTCCGATCGCGTGGGCGGGCATCGATGAGTTCCGGGCGCGGGGAACGTTCTACCTGCGACGGCCGCGCTGCGGACCGGCTCCGAAGAGAGGACGCACCATGCCCAGGACCGTGATCTGCCTGTGGTTCGACACCGAGGCCGAGGAGGCCGCGCAGTACTACACCTCGATCTGGCCGGACTCCGAGATCCTCGGCGTCCTGCGCTACGGGTCGGAGGACCCGCAGCGCGAGGGCACGGTGCTGACCGCGAACTGGCGGCTCGGCGACACCGAGTACGTCGGCCTCAACGGCGGCCCGCAGAACTGGGCGTTCAGCGAGGCCATCTCCTTCCAGATCATGTGCGCCGACCAGGCCGAGGTCGACCACTACTGGAACGCCCTCACCGACGGCGGCGAGGAGGCCCCCTGCGGCTGGCTCAAGGACCGCTTCGGCGTCTCCTGGCAGGTCGTGCCCACCCGCCTGATGGAGCTGCAGAACGACCCCGACCCGGCCCGCCGGCAGCGCGCGGTCCAGGCGATGTTCCAGATGAAGAAGATCGTGATCGCCGACCTCGAGAGCGCCGCCGACGCCGTCCCCGCCTAGGCTCGGCGGGGTGCCGCCTGCCCCTTCCTCGACCGCCGCGGAGCAGCAGTCCGCTCGCACCGCCGCCGTCTGGGCCGCCCTCGACCCGGTGATCCGATCGGGCGCCGCGCTGCGGGTCCTCGACGTCGGCGGCGGCAGCGGCATCTTCGCCGTCCCGCTCGCCCGCCTCGGCCACGCGGTCACCGTCGTCGACCCGAGCGCCGACGCCCTGGCCACGCTCGGCCGGCGCGCCGACACCGCCGGGGTGGGGGGCGCCGTCCGCGGTGTCCAGGGGGACGGCGACCTGCTGCACGAGGTGCTGCCCGCTCTGGGCGACGGCGGCTACGACCTCGCCCTCTGCCACTCGGTGCTCGAGGTGGTCGACGACCCCGCGGTCACCCTCCGCGAGATCGCCGGCGCGGTGCGGCCGGGTGGTCAGGTGAGCGTGGCGACGGTCAACCGCGCCGGCGCCGTCCTCGCCCGCGCCCTCTCCGGCCACCCGGTCGAGGCCCTGGCACTGGTGGAGGACCGCGACCCCGCCCCCGGGCGGGCCCGTCCCGCCCGGCGCCGGTTCGCCCCCGATGAGCTGCTCGCCCTCGTCGAGGGGGCCGGGCTGCGCGCGGACAGCTGGCGCGGCGTCTCGGTCGTCGCCGACCTGCTCGACGCCTCGTCCGAGGCGGACCCGGCCAACGTGCGCGCGCTGGAGCTCGCCCTCGCCGGGACCTCGCCCTACCGGGACGTTGCCACCGGCCTGCACGTCCTGGCCACCCGGGCATGACGCTGCCGCCGGACCTCGTCCGCCCGCGCTACGGCGCGGCCACCCTCGCCGACGTCCTGCCCGGCGCCGCCGCGGCCATCGGGGTGGACGTGCGCCGCGGCGACCTGCCGGCCGATCCGCTCGGGCTCACCGCGGCGCTGGCCGGCGCCCGCCGCGTCGCCGTCCTGCTGGTCGACGGGCTCGGCATCGACCTGCTGCGCGCGCACGCCGGCCTCGCCCCGACCCTGGCGGCGCTCGCCTCCCCGGTCGGCGTCCTCCAGGCGCCGTGCCCCAGCACCACCCCCGTCAGCCTCACCACCCTGGGCACCGGGCTGCCGCCGGGCAGCCACGGCGTCCTCGGCTTCGTGACCGACGTGCCGGGGGAGGACCGCCTGCTCAACCACACCCAGTGGCGCGACGACCCCGACCCGCTGGTCTGGCAGGCCCAGCGCACCGTCTTCGAGCAGGCGTGGGACGCCGGGGTCGCGGTCACCGCCGTCGGCCCCTACGCCTACCGCGGGTCGGGGCTGTCCGAGGCGGCCTACCGGGGCGCCGACTACGCGGGGGTGGTCAGCCCCGGCGACCTGACGGCGGTGACCCTGCAGGCGCTCCGGGCGGTGCCGCGGGCGCTCGTCTACGCCTACATCCCCGAGCTGGACCTGACCGGGCACGTCCGCGGCGTCGACTCCGACAGCTGGCGGGCGCAGCTGGCGATCATCGACCGGGTCGTCGAGCAGCTGGTCGCCGGCCTGCCCGACGACGCCGCGCTGCTCGTCACGGCCGACCACGGGATGCTCGACGTGCCGCCCGACACCCGGCTGGACATCGACGACGAGCCGGACCTGGCCGACGGCGTCCGGGTCCTGGCCGGCGAGCCCCGGGCCCGCTACGTGCACACCGTCCCGGGGGCCGAGGACGACGTCCTCGCCCGCTGGCGGGCCGTCGTCGGGCACCGCGCCTGGGTCGTCGGCCGCGAGGAGGCCATCGCCAGCGGCGTGTTCGGTCCGGTGGACGCCGGCGTCGCCGCCCGCATCGGGGACGTCGTCGCGCTGGCCCGCGGTTCCTGGGCGCTGACCGCGAGCCGGCACGAGCCGGGGCCGAGCCGGCTGGCGGCCTACCACGGCTCGCTGACCGCGACCGAGCTGGCCATCCCGCTGCTCGCCGCCCGGGGCGGCGCCCTCGGCTGAGCTCAGCCGAGCGACTCCAGCCGCCAGATCCGCATGTGCGCGGGGTGCAGGGCCGAGCAGGTCAGGTGCGCCGCCTGCGCCGACGGGGAGCTCTCGACGGTCGCCGTCAGCTCGCCGTCGGGACCGGCCAGGGTCACCGTCCAGCGCTCGACCTCCGCGCCCGGCGCGGTGAGCTGCCGGATCCCCAGCGGCCGCAGGTCGTCGACGCCCACCAGCCCGAGCTCGGTGCGGGTCAGCTGCTGGGCCGCCTGCGCCGGCGGGGCCAGCCCCGCCCGGCCGCGCAGCCACGGCAGCGCGACCTGCCCCCGCGTGTGCGCCGCGACCAGGTCGCCGCCGTCCCCCGGGACCTGCCCGTAGTAGAAGCCGTGCGGGAGGACGACGACGTTGGCGGCGAACCGGTCGCCGCCGAGGTGGCTGCACTCCCACACGTCGGCGGGCCCGGGCGCCGGCAGGCTGCGCGCCAGCGGCCGTCCGCGCAGGGCGCAGCAGGCGTCGTGCGTGCCGTGCGTGCACACCAGGTAGACCGGGCCGGCCGTGGGCTCGCCGACCGAGCCGTCCCACGGGACGTCGAGCAGGTCCGCGTCCGCCTCGCGCACCGACCACCACAGCCCCTCGCGGCCGGGCCGGGAGTCCACGTAGGCCCACCGCCGGCCGGTGTCGGTCAGCCGGTCGCCGGGCCGCCGGATCAGCAGCAGCCGCACGTTCTCCCGCCGCGACCGCCGGGCCAGCAGCGGCGCCACCTCCGGATCGAACCGCGACTGCTCCAGGGCGTCGCGGCCCCACGGCCCCGGCTGCTCGATGAGCACCCAGCGCTGCGCCAGGGAAGCGGTGGCCACCAGGGGATCCCTCCGGGCCAGGGCCTGCACCGAGCAGCGGGAGGGGTCCAGCCGGCCGGCCGGACGGGCGGCGCCGGTCACGGCCGGCTCCCGGGGGAGCGGGCCCTCACCGTCGGGTCCCGGGCTCCTCCGCACGCGGCCCATCGTGCCCCGCGTCGTCCGTCCCGGCGACGGCGTCGGGCACCACCGCGATGCCCTCGGTGACCAGCCGCTTCGCAAGCGTCAGCTGGTCGTCGCCGTCCAGGCCGGGCAGGTCGGCGACCTTGAGCTCGCCGACGGCCAGCAGCTCGGCGAGGGCCGGGCGCGTCCCGGCGGGCAGCTCGTGCGTCCGCCGTCCCGCGACGAGGGTGACCCGGCCGTCCGCGGCCGGCCGGAGGCTGCAGCGCAGCCGGCGGCGCAGCTGCAGCACGGTCCCGGGGGTGAGCGCGGCCGCCGCGGCCGACTGGGCGAGCGGGGCGACCGGTTCCGGGCGCACCTGCGCCCAGGTCCGCGCGCGCACCCGGTCGGCCACCTCCGCGGGGTCGACCCGGCCGAGCCAGTCCCGCAGCGCGGTGATCACGGTCGTGACGTCGTCGGCTCCCGACGACGGATCGGCGAGGTCCAGCCCCAGCGGCAGCGAGCGGCGCAGCTCGGGGTCCTCGGCGGCGAGCGTGCGCACCAGGTCCAGCGCCGCCTCGGCGGCCGACCAGCGGGTCACCGGGTGCACGCCGACGGTCAGGTGGCCGCTGATCCGGCCCAGCGCGGTCGCCGAGTGGAGGTAGCCGCGGGGCAGGTAGAGGGCGTCGCCGGGCCGGAGCACGGTGTCGATCACCGGCTCGCGCTCGGCGGCGGCGGCCACGTCGGCGGCCCGGTCGTTCCACGGCTGGGTGCGCAGTGGGTCGGTCAGCACCGGCTCGTGGATCCGCCAGTGCTTCTCGCCGGCGAACTGCAGCACGAAGACGTCGTGGACGTCGTAGTGCGGGCTGAAGCCGCGCGAGGACGGCGGGGTGATGTAGGCGTTGACCTGCGTCGGGTGGCCGAGGTCTGCGGCGAGTGAGTCGGCGAACTCGATCAGCGGCGGCCAGAGCCGGTGCAGCCCCTGCAGGACGACCGTGCTGCCCTCGGCGAACAGCCGCAGCACCGCATCGGAGGAGACCTGGTCGGCGATCTCGGCGCCGGCGCCGCCCGAGGTGGTGAACCGCTTGGCGTCGACGACCGCGCCGTCCTTGGCGATCCGCAGGAACGGCGTGCGCAGCCCGCGGCGGGTCAGCAGCTCGTCGACGTCGTCGAGGGTGAGCAGGTCGGCGAAGGACTCACCGGTGTGCTCGGCGCGGGCGAGCAGCGGGCGCCGGGACCAGTGCTCCCGGGCGAACGCGTCCGGGTCGGTGTGCGTGCACCGCCACAGGGCCGGACGGGCGTGCTGCCCCGTCCGGCCCCGGGTGGTGAGGTCGTCGCTCAGGCGCCACCGTCCGCGCCGCCGTCGGCCCCGCCGTCGGCACCACCGTCCGCGCCGCCGTCGGCGCCACCATCGGCGCCACCATCGGCGCCGCCGTCGGCCCCGCCGTCCGCGCCGCCGTCCGCTCCGCCGTCGGCACCACCATCGGCGCCGCCGTCACGGCCCGCGCCGCCGTCGGCGCCGCCGTCCGCGCCGCCGTCGTGCCGGCCCGGGGTGCCGGATGCGCCGCCGTCGGCGGGGCCCTCCGTGCTGGTCATGTCGTCGTCGTCGAGCGCCATGTGTTCCTCCGCTTCCCGTGGGTGGTGGCGCGGGCCGCCGGACGACGGCCCCCTCGCTGCACTTACCTCGCCCATCCTGGCCTGACACCTGCGGCCTCACCAGGGGCTTCACAGACACGCCGACCGCGGCGACACGGGCGCCCGCCACGGCGCGGACCCACCCGCCGGGCGCTACTGTGCACCCAGCGAATCGAACACGTGTTCGGACAAGGAGGAGCCGTGGCCGGCCGCGCGGAGGGCTGCACCGTCCTGCACGTCGACATGGACGCCTTCTTCGCCAGCGTCGAGGTCCGCCGGCACCCCGAGCTCGCCGGGACGCCGGTGATCGTCGGCGGGGCGGGCAACCGGGGCGTGGTCACCTCGGCCACCTACGAGGCCCGCCGCTACGGCGTGCACGCCGCGATGCCGACGGCGCGGGCGCTGCGGCTGTGCCCGAACGCCACGGTGCTGCCGGGGGACATGGCGCTCTACGCCGAGGTGTCCCGCGCGGTCATGGCGCTGTTCCGGTCGATCACCCCGCTGGTGGAGCCGCTCTCGCTCGACGAGGCCTTCCTCGACGTGGCCGGCGCCGGCCGCCGGCTGGGCGACGCCGCCGAGATCGGCGAGTACCTGCGTGCCCGGGTCTTCGACGAGCAGGGGATCACCTGCTCGGTCGGGGTGGCGCCGACCAAGTTCGTGGCCAAGCTGGCCTCCACCGCCAGCAAGCCCGACGGGCTGCTCGTCGTCCGCCCGGCCGAGGTCATGGACTTCCTGCACCCGCTGCCGGTCGGCGCGCTGTGGGGTGTGGGCCCCAAGACCGAGGAGCAGCTGCTGCGGCTCGGACTGCGCACCGTCGGCGACCTCGCGCACGTGCCGGCCCGCACCCTGCAGCGGGCGGTCGGCGCCGCCGCCGGATCGCACCTGCACGAGCTGGCGTGGGGCCGCGACCCGCGGCGCGTCGTCCCCGACGAGCCGGAGCGGTCGACCGGGGCGGAGGAGACCTTCGCCACGGACGTCGACGACCCGGCGGTCATCCACCGCGAGCTGCTGCGGCTGGCCGAGCGCACGGCCGGCCGGCTGCGGTCGGTCGGCGCGCTGGCGCGCACGGTGAGCATCAAGGTGCGCTTCGCCGACTTCGCGACGATCACCCGCAGCCGCACCCTTGCCGTCCCGACCGACGTGGGCCACGAGCTCTACGAGACCGCCCGGGCGCTGTTCGACGCCCTCGGGCTGGACCGCGCCCGCATCCGCCTGGTCGGCGTGCGCGCGGAGCGGCTGGTCGACGCGGAGTCCGCGCCGCGGCAGCTGGAGCTCGGCGCCCGCGAGCACGGCCGCCGCGAGGCCGAGCTCGCCGCCGACCGCGCCGCCCGCCGGTTCGGGGCCGGCGCGGTCCGCCCGGCGACGCTGCTGCACCGGGACGGCTGGCGGCGCGGGGGAGTCGACGACGGGCCGGCCGCCGCCGTCCCGATCCCGCGCCCGGACCGGCCCCGGCGCCGCCTGCCGGCGCTCGGACCTGCTCCTTCGGCCGCCCCCGGGCACCCGGGAGAGTGATCACGAAGCGATCCCGGCGGGTCGGCGGCGACTCGCCTTTCGCGCGCTGCAATCGGCTCGTATCCTCGGTGACACCGCCGGCGGTAACGACCGGCGGTACCTGGCTAGGCCCACGTGGAGGTCGACGTGCCGCTCTCCGAGCACGAGCAGCGACTGCTGGAGCAGATCGAGCGCGCCCTCGTCGATGACGATCCCAAGTTCGCTTCCTCGGTCCGTACCGGCGACCGCCGGCTGAAGGCCCGCCGCAAGCTGCAGCTCGGTGCCGCACTCGTCATCGTCGGGCTCGCGGTCCTGACGGGCGGCGCGGTCGCGCACTCGGTGATCCTCGGGGGCATCGGCTTCCTGGTGATGTTCGGTGGGGCGGCCCTCGGCGTCCTGAACTACAAGTCCGCGACCGGGGCCGTCGAGGCCGGCGCCCCCGCGAGCGGTGGCCGCGGCCCGGCCGGTGGCCGCGGCAAGGGTGGCCGCCGCGGTCGCCAGCCGCTGAAGAACCGCCTCGAGGAGCGCTTCCGCCGCCGCTACGACCAGTAGCCCGACAGACCCGTCGAGAGGCCGCCGTCCCCAGGGACGGCGGCCTCTCGCGTGTCCGGGCCGCGCCGGCGCCCTCCTGGCTCAGCGCAGCGGGTCCTGGCTCACGTCCCACCGTGAGCCAGGAGCCGCTGGGATCAGCCCAGCTGATCCCAGCGGGGAAGCGGCGGTCAGACCGTCCGCGTCCGGCGCCGCACGAGCGTGGCCACCCGGCGGCTCACCGCGTCCGCGGCGCGCCGTCCGGCCCCGGTGAGCAGCGAGCCCGGCCACAGCAGCGCCAACAGCCGGGCGCGGGGCGGGGTCGCCCGGACCAGCCCGCGCCGCGCGGTGCGCAGCGCGGCCGCCAGCTGCGGGTCGGCGGCGGCGCTGCCGGGCCGGGCGTAGCTGGCGGCCTCCTCGGCCAGCGCCAGCCGCCGGAGGGCGTCGGCGGCCTCGGCCTCGGCGGCCGAGTCGGGACGGCGCACGGCGCGACCGGCCGCGGCCCCGGCCGAGCGGGTGATCACGCCGGCCAGCTGCCGGGCGGTCTGCCGCGGGGTCTGCGCCGGGTGCAGCGGCACCCCGAGGTCGCGCGCGGTGGCCGCCAGCTCGTCCCACAGCGCCGCCGGGGCGCCGTCGGCCAGTCGCCGGCGCCGCTGCAGGGCGCGCAGCACCGCCGGCGTCGCCAGCAGCGCCAGCACGAGCACCGCGACGCCGCCCCCGATCAGCACCGGACGCAGCCAGGGCGCGGTCTGCTCCTGCGGCAGGTTCAGCGGGACGAACTGGTCGTCGCGGTCGAGCTCGCGGGTGGGCGCCGCGGGGGCCGAGGGGAGGGGCGCCGAGGCGCTCGCCGCCGGGTCGCTGGGCTGCGGGGTGTCGGCGCGCGGCGCCCACGGCAGCTCGACCCGGCGGTCGACGGAGATCGGCGTCGGGTCGAACGGCACCCAGCCGAGGCCGGCGAAGTAGACCTCCACCCAGGCGTGTGCGTCGTCGCTGGTGATGACCCGGGTGCCGTCGCCGTTCGCGCTGCCCGGGGTGTAGCCCAGGGCCACGCGGGCGGGCACGCCGGCCGACCGCACCATCACCGCCATGGCCCCGGCGTACTGCTCGCAGTAGCCGCGCCGCAGGCGCAGGAAGTCGGCGAGGTCGTCGCCGCTGGTGCCCGGTGCGGTCGACAGGCTGTACACGAAGCCGTTGGACCGGTCGGTCAGGAAGGCGTGGATGGCCCGGACCCGCTCGTACGGCGTGACCGCGTCGGCGGTCAGCTGCCGCACCAGGTCGACGACCGTGGGGTTGAGCAGCGGCAGGTCGGTGTAGCGGGCCTGGACCGGGTTGTTCCGGGGCAGCGCGGGCGACTGCGCCAGCAGCTCGGCCGAGGGCTGCGGCTGGCGGGCGGTGACCCGGTAGGTCAGGCCGGCCGTGGTGACGTTGCGGCCGAAGACCGTGCCGGTGGCCGGGTCGAAGCGCCAGTTGCGGTCGCCGTCGCCGGCGACGCTCACCGTCAGCGGTGAGGTCAGCAGCGGCAGGAACCGGTCGGAGTGCCCGACCGAGGTGATGGTCGCGGTCATCTGCCGGCCCGGTTCGCCGTCCGGCAGCGGGGCGAGCCGGTCGTCGTCGGCGATCGACTGCTCGCCGTCGAGGTTGGACAGCGACCAGCCCTCGTCGCCGTCGTACTGGTCGAGCGAGACGACCCGCAGGTAGCCGGGGTCCTCGACCGAGGCGTCGACGCGCAGCAGGTTGATGGCCTCCGGCAGGGTCAGCTCGCCGCGCAGCTCGGCGACCGGGTCCAGCGACGTCCCGGTGGAGCTGCCGCTCCCGCTGCCCGCCCCGAGGCCGGTGGTCAGCGACCCCTCGCGCAGGGTCGGCACGAGCGCGCCGAGGACCAGGCCCGCGGCGAGGGCGAACACGCCGGTGCGCACCGCGAGCAGGGTGCCGGTGCCCAGCAGCGTGCGGCGGCCGGAGCGGGCGCGCTGCGCGAGCCGGCGGCGCTGGTCGGCCCACAGCAGCACGGCCAGCCCCGCGGCCGGCGCCGCGATGGCGGTCAGGCCGATGCCGCCGATGATCGTGCCGACCGGCACGCAGTAGAGGACCAGCAGCCCGAGCCCGGCCAGCGCCGGTTGCCGGCCGGCCACGGCGACCAGGTCGACGGCGACGGCGACCAGCCCGACGAGGATCACCGTCAGCGCCAGCAGGCCGCGCAGCGGCAGGGCCGGCGTGGCCTGCTCGAGCAGCTCCGCGGAGCCGTCGGCCAGCACCTCGGACAGCCCGGTGAGGCTGCTCGGCGTCGGCACCACGCCGAGGAAGGCGTCGGTGGGCGCGAACAACGCCGTCAGCAGGCAGCAGACCAGCGCGAGCTGGCCGATCGGGACGAGCGGGACGCCGAACGCGGCGAGGCGGGACGGCACCGGCCGGTCGCCGGCCAGCCGCACCCACAGCGCCGGGCCGGCGGTGCGCAGCAGCAGCCCCCCGGCCAGGACGACGACGACGGTGGCGAGGACGGGGGCGAACCAGCCGCCGGTCGCGTAGACGGGTTCGAGCGCGAAGGCACCCAGCAGTGTGGCGGCGGCCGCGGCCAGCGCCGAGCCGATGTCCTCGCGGTTCACGCCGGCACCCCCGCAGCAGAGCGGGAGGCGGCCTCCGGGCCGGTCAGCTCGGCCCACACCTGCTCGACCGTGGAGTCGGCGCGGGCCACGGCGACGTGCCAGCCGGCGGCGCGCAGGAGCGCGGCGGCGTCGTCGCGCTGCCGGTCCAGCTCGGCGCGGGCGGTCGCCGAGGGGGCGCGCCGGCCGCGCTGCAGCCCGGCGTCGGCCCAGCTGCCGATGTCGACGAGGACCGCGAAGTCGGTGCTCGGGCCCGACCGCGCGCGCACCAGGTCGGCGGCCTCGTCGGCGCCGGCCGCGCCGAGCAGGCAGACGACCGGACCGTCGCCCGCGGCCCGCGAGAGCAGCTCCACGCCGGTGCCCAGGCCGGACGCCTTGGACGGCCGCACGCCGGCCAGCGCGTCCAGCAGCTCCTCGGGGTCCAGCCCGCCGCGCGTGCCGGCCGTGGCCAGCTCGCCGGTCTCGGTGACCACCCGCAGCGTGGCGCCGCGGCGGCCGAGGGCGGCGCCGATGCTCGCCGCCGCCTCGATCAGCCACTCGAGGCTGTCCGGCGGCGGGCTGTCGTCCCCGGCCGGCCCGGCGGCGAGGACGGCGCCGCGCGCCGCGGCGTCGCGGTGGGCCAGCAGGTGCGCGCGGGCGCGGGTGTCGAGCAGGAGGGTGGCCTGCGCCCGCCAGGGCCGCTCCTCGAGGCGGACCATGAGCTCGCCGGTGCGGGCCGTCGTCCGCCAGTGCACCTTGCGCAGATCGTCGCCGTGGCGGTACTCGCGGACGCTGACGTCGTCCTCACCGTGGACGGCGATCGACCGGCGGCTGCCGTCGCCCCCGCCGCCGTGCCCGCCGGCCGGGCCGCCCGGGCCGAGCGGGCGCACCCGGGGGACGACGACCAGCGGGACGGTGTCCGCGCCCGTGGCCGTGCGCAGCACCAGCCCGAAGGGGTCGACCAGGCGCAGCCGCAGCGGGCCGAGGGTGTGCCGGCCCCGGCGGGTGCCGTGCACCCGGTAGCCGAGCGCGGCGGTCTCCCCGCCGGCCAGCCGCTCCACCACGAACTCCGGCGAGGCGCCGAGCTCGGGCGGCAGCTGCTCGGAGAGCAGCCACAGCCCGCCGGTGCGGCTGTCGGCGTTGGTGACCTCCAGAAGCACGTCGGCGTCCTGCCCCCGGGGCACCCGGGACGGCGTGACGGTGCGCCGCGAGGCCAGCCGGAACCGCTCCCGCGCCACGGCCGCGGCCGAGAGCAGCGGCAGGGCCAGCACGAACACCGCGAGCTGGACCAGCGCGCGCTCGCCGACGAGGGCGCCGAGGAACAGCAGGGTGCCGCCCGCCGCGACCAGGCACCGGCCGCGCACCGTGAGGGAGGACAGCGCCGCCCCGACCCGCCCGCGCACGGCGGTCAGCGTCCGCGGGGGACCGGCACGGTGGCGAGCAGGTCCGTGACCACCTGCTCGGCGCTGCGCCGGGCGAGGGTGGCGTCGGCGGTGAGCAGCAGCCGGTGGGCCAGCACCGGGACGGCGAGGGCCTGGACGTCGTCGGGTAGCACGTGGTCGCGGCCGGCGAGGGCGGCGGCGGCCCGCGCGGCGCGCAGCAGCTGCAGGCCGGCGCGCGGTGAGGCGCCCACCCGCAGGTCGGGGGAGCGGCGGCTGGCGTCGACCAGGGCCACGACGTAGCGGCGGATCGCCTCGGCGACGTGCAGCCGGCCGACCGCGCCGATCAGCTCCTGGACGGTCGCGGCGTCGGCGACGGCGGGCAGCGAGGCGAGCGGGTCGGCGGTGGCCCGCTCGTCGAGCATGGCCAGCTCGGCCTCGCGGTCGGGATAGCCCATCGACACCCGCGCGGTGAACCGGTCCCGCTGCGCCTCGGGGAGGGGATAGGTGCCCTCCATCTCGATGGGGTTCTGCGTGGCCATGACGAGGAACGGACGGGCCAGCTCGTAGCTGACGCCGTCCACGGTGACCTGACGTTCCTCCATGCACTCGAGGAGGGCGGACTGCGTCTTGGGCGAGGCGCGGTTGATCTCGTCGGCGACGACCAGGTTGGCGAAGATCGCCCCGGGCTTGAACTCGAACTCGCGGGTCTCCTGGTCGTAGACGCTGACCCCGGTCACGTCGCTCGGCAGCAGGTCCGGCGTGAACTGGATCCGCCGAACGCTGGCGTCGATCGATGCGGCGAGGGCCTTGGCCAGCGTCGTCTTGCCCACCCCGGGCACGTCCTCGATGAGCAGGTGGCCCTCCGCGAGCAGGACCACGAGTGCGAGACGGACGACGTCCGGCTTGCCCTCGATCACCCGGCTGATGTTGGCCGCGATGCGTGCCCCTTCCGCTGCGACGTCGACCGAGGACCCGGCCGTTCCGTCGGCGGTCCGTGTCGCCTCCGTCACGCGGCCCACGGTACGTGTCCCGGCGCGTCTCGGGGCGTTCTCGCCCCCCACTGCTCCCCACCGGCCCTCCGGCGCGCTGACCTGGGGCCCTGCGGGGGGACGGGAAGGTCACGACACGGCGACGAGTGGTGTCCGGTGGGGGCCAGTGGGTTACTGTGTCGGCCGGTGGGGAGCAGTTCCCGGTCCAGGGGGAGCTGCGCAACCGGGGGAGGACCAGTGACGGGGGTGATCCGGTGTTCGTCGGCAGCTATCCGCTGCGGCTCGACGAGAAAGGCCGGCTCGCCCTTCCTGTCCGCTTCCGCGACCAGGTGGCGGGAGGCATGGTGATCAAGAAGGGCCAGGAGCGCTGCATCTACGGCCTCACCATGGCCCGGGTCGCCGAGCAGAGCACCGCCCTGCAGCAGATGGCCCCCGCCGACACCGCCGCCGCGCGCATGCGCGCCCGCATGAGCTTCGGCTCGATGGTCGAGGTGGAGCCGGACAAGACCGGCCGCATCACCATCCCGGCCAACCTGCGCGAGTACGCCCACCTCGACCGCGACGTGGTCGTGGTCGGCGTCGACACCCGCTTCGAGATCTGGGACGCCGCCACCTGGGAGGCCTACGTGGCCGAGCAGGAGGCCGCCTTCGCCGACATGGAGAGCGAGGGGATGCCGACTCTGTCGTGACCCCCGGAACCTCGTCCGCCACTTCCCGGACCCCCGCGCTCTGCGATCGAGCCGTCTTCCCCGCGGCTCGAGAGCAGGACCGGCCCGAACCGCCTTCCCCGCGGCTCGGTCCATCCGCGCGGAGGACCGGGGCCCGGCGGACCGCACCGTCCCCGCGGGGTCCCACCTGACGCACTTCCCCGGCGCCAGGCGGGCCCCGCGGGGGACGCCGGTCCCGTCCGTCCCGGGACGCCACTCCACTCGGCCCCACATCCCCCACTCCGCCCCACCTCCGTCCCCCCGCGCCAGTCGCGGTGCTTCCGCGCGCCTCGCCGCCGGGCTCCCACAGTCCGCCGCGTCCCTCCGTCACCATCGGGGGACGCCGTCCGACCCGTTCGAGAGGCAGTCGACGATGAGCCGCACCGAGCCGCCCCAGGGGCAGCCGGTGCACGTGCCCGTGCTGCTCGACCGGGTCGCCGAGCTGCTCGGCCCCGCCTGCGCCGCCGACGGCGCCGTCCTGGTCGACGCGACCCTGGGCCTGGCCGGCCACTCCCTGGCCCTGCTCGGCGCGCACCCCGGGCTGCGGCTGGTCGGCCTGGACCGCGACCCCGAGGCCCGCGCCGAGGCCACGCGCCGGATCGAGGCCGCCGGGTTCGCCGAGCGCGCCACCGTCGTCCCCGCCGTCTTCGACGAGCTGCCCGACGTCCTGGACTCACTCGGCCTGCCCGAGGTCCGGGCCGTCCTGTTCGACCTCGGCGTCTCCTCGCTCCAGCTGGACCGCAACGAGCGCGGCTTCAGCTACGCCGCCGACGCCCCGCTGGACATGCGCATGGACCCCACCGCGCCGCGCACCGCCGCCGACGTCGTCAACACCTACTCCGCCAAGGAGCTCGCGCGCGTCCTGCGGGTCTACGGCGAGGAGCGCTTCGCCTCGCGCATCGCCGCCGCCATCGAGCGCGAGCGGGCGCGTGCGCCGTTCACCAGCACGGGCAGGCTGGCCGAGCTGGTCCGTGACGCGATCCCGGCGGCCACCCGGCGCACCGGCGGGCACCCGGCGAAGCGCACCTTCCAGGCGCTGCGGATCGAGGTCAACGACGAGCTGGGGGCGCTCACCCGCGCGCTCCCGGCGGCGATCGAGGCCCTGGCGGTGGGCGGGCGGATCGCCGTCATCACCTTCCACTCCCTCGAGGACCGGATCGTCAAGCAGACCCTCGCGGCCGGCGCCACCGACTCGACCCCGCCGGAGCTGCCCGTGCCCCTGCCCGAGCACCAGCCCGTCCTGCGCCTGCTCACCCGCGGCGGCGAGGCGCCGTCCGCGAGCGAGACCGCGGCCAACCCGCGGGCCGCCTCCGCCCGCGTCCGGGCCGCCGAGCGCATCCGGCGGGCGGCATGACCAACCCCGCCCGCCGCCCCGGGACCGGCCCGGTCCGGACGACGTCCGTGCGGTCGCACCGCACCGGGGTCATCCGCACCGGCAACATCCGTCCGTCGACCGGTGCCGCGCGCAGCACGCCGATCCGCCCGGACCTGTGGCTGGTGCCCGCCGGCGAGCCGGCCCGCCGTCCCCGGTCGTCCCGGCGCCGCCGTGCGCCGTTCGTGCTGCTCGTGGTCGGCCTGCTGGTGAGCACCACGCTCGGGCTGCTCTTCCTCAACACGGCCATCGCGGTCGACTCGCTCAAGGCCACCCAGCTGCGCACGGAGAACGCCCAGCGGGTGGAGCACGTCCAGCGGCTGGAGCGGCAGGTCGTCGACGGCAGCACGCCGGCCGAGGTGGCCCAGGAGGCCGCCGACGCCGGCCTGGTGCCCGCCGGGCCGCCGGCCTACCTGGTGCTCGAGCCGGACGGCAGCTCGACGGTCCGGGGCGAGCCCCAGCCCGCCGCGGACCCCGCCGCGCCCGACCCGGACGAGGGGAACTGAACGGTGTCGAGCACTCTGCGTCCCCCGGGCCCGGCCCGTCGCGCCACACCGCCGCCCCCGAGGACCGGGGCGTTCACGCCCCGCCGCCGGCCGGGCAGCCGGCGCAGCAGCGGCGGCCTGAGCCTCGACCAGCGCCTCCGTCGCGGGAAGGTGGGACTGGTCCTGCTCGTCCTGCTGCTGGTCGTCGTCCTGATCAAGCTGGTGTTCGTCCAGGGGGTCGACGGCAGCGACTACGCCAACGCCGCCCAGCAGGACCGGCTGCGCACCTATCCCATCGCGGCGCTGCGCGGGGCGATCGTCGACCGCGACGGCAATCCGCTGGCCTACACCGTCGACGCCTACCGCGTCGTGGCCGACCCCACCGTGGTCGACGACCCGGCGCGGACCGCGCTGGCGCTGACGACGCTGCTCGACGTCCCGGTCTCCGAGCTCACCGACAAACTGTCCGCGGACGGGCGCTACGTCGTCCTGGCCCGCAAGGTCGACCCGCAGACGACCGACGCCATCGACGACCTCGGGCTGGCCGGCGTCTCCTTCGAGGACGACCCGGTGCGGCTCTACCCGGCCGGCACGGTCGGCGGGCAGGTGGTCGGCTTCGTCAACCGGGACGGCGACGGGCTGGCCGGCATCGAGCAGCGCTTCGACGAGCAGCTCGCGGGCACGGACGGCCAGCGGCGGGTCGAGGTCGGCAGCGGCGGCAACCCGATCCCCTCGGGCATCGACGAGTCGACGCCGGCGGTCGACGGCAGCACGGTGACGCTCACCCTGGACCAGGACCTGCAGTACGTGGCCGAGCAGCGGCTGGCCGAGGCGTGCGCGGACGGCTTCACGACCCGCGCCTCCGCCGTCGTCCTCGACGTGCACACCGGCCAGGTGCGGGCCATGGCCACCTGCCCCGGCTACGACCCCGCGCACTACAACGAGACCGACCCCGACCTGCTGGGCAACCCGGTGGTCTCCGACGTCTTCGAGCCCGGCTCGGTGATGAAGGCGGTGACCCTGTCGGCCGCGCTGGAGGAGGGCGTGGCCACGCCCGACACCGTGCTCACCGTCAACGGGCACATCCAGGCCGGCGACCGCGTCGTCACCGACGCGCACGACCACGAGCCGATCGACTGGACCGTGACCGGCATCCTCGCCAAGTCCAGCAACGTCGGCACGATCATGCTCGCCCGCGAGGTCGGGGACGCGACGCTCGAGCGCTACCTGCACGCCTTCGGCCTCGGCAGCGAGACCGGGATCGAGCTGCCGGGGGAGAGCGCCGGCATCCTGCAGGACTCCGCCGACTGGGACCCCGGCCGCGCGGCGAACGTCCCGATCGGCCAGGGCGTCTCCGTGACCACCCTGCAGATGGCCTCGATCTACCAGACCATCGCCAACGGCGGCGTGCGGATCCCGCCCCGGGTGGTCGCGTCCGTCACCGCCGCCGACGGCGCCGTGCACACCTCGGCGGCGCCCGAGGGCACCCGCGTGATCAGCGAGTCCACCGCCGACCGGATGGCCTACATGCTCGAGGCCGTGGTCGGGCCCGGCGGCACCGCCCCGCTGGGCGAGATCGAGGGCTTCCGCGTGGCCGGCAAGACGGGCACCGCGCAGCGGCCCAACCCCGAGACCGGCGGCTACGAGGGCGGCGGCTACGTGACCACCTTCGTCGGGTTCGCGCCGGCCGACGACCCGCAGTACGTCGTCGCGGTGGACCTCGAGCGCCCGTCGAGCGACGAGGAGGGCGGGCAGGTGGCGGCCCCGGTCTTCGCCGACGTCATGCGCTACGCCCTCACCTCCGGCGGCATCGTGCCCTCGGGCACGCCGCGGCCGGACTTCCAGCTCACCGCGCCCTGAGCTCGGCCCGCTCCCGGGGTCGAGTTCACCCTCCCGGAGTCCCGCAGCACTCCTGAAGCGGGAGGTCGCCCCCCAGAGCCGTGTCCGGAGCCGTGGCCCTGAGCCCCGCCGACCTGCGCGGACGCCGCCCCGATCGCGGCGGCGCCCCGCGCGGATCCGCGCGAATGATCGGGTGACGGAGCGCCCGCCGGTAGATTGAAGCCCCGTGACCCCGACCGATCCCGGGTCGGCGCCCCGGCCCGCGGGGAACCGACCGGTGCCGCTTCCCGACCTGGCCGACCTGATCGGCCGGCCCGTCGGCGGCGACGAGGCCGGGACGGCGGTGCGCGGCGTGACCCTCGCGTCGGCCGAGGTCCGCCCCGGCGACCTCTACGCCGCCCTGCCCGGTGCGCGCACCCACGGCGTCCGCTACCTGCCCGACGCCGTCGCCCGCGGCGCGGTCGCCGTCCTCACCGACCCCACCGGCCGGGACGAGGCGCTGGCGAGCGGCCTGCCCGTCTGCGTCGTCGACGACCCCCGCGCCGTCCTCGGCGACGTCGCCGCCCGCGTGTACGGCGACCCCGGGAGCCGGCTGACCGTCATCGGCATCACCGGCACCAACGGCAAGACGACGACGAGCTACCTGGTCGAGGCCGGCTTCGCCGCGGCCGGCCGGGACACCGGGCTGATCGGCACGGTGCAGACCCGCACCCGCAGCGGCAAGGCGGTCACCGCCCTGCCGAGCGTGCGGACCACCCCCGAGGCGCCGGTGCTGCACGCCCTGCTGGCGAGCATGGTCGAGGCCGGCGTCACCGCCGTGGTCATGGAAGTCTCCAGCCACGCGCTCGTGCAGGGCCGGGTCGGCGGGCTGCGGTTCGCCGCCGCCGGGTTCACCAACCTGAGCCAGGACCACCTGGACTTCCACGGCGACCTCGAGGCGTACTTCCGCGCCAAGGCGCTGCTCTTCGACGGCCGGGCCGCGGTCGAGGTGGTCGACGTCGACGACGCCTACGGCCGGCGGCTGGTCAAGGCCGGCACGGTGACCGTCTCGGGCACCGGCGCGGACGCCGACTGGACGGCCACCGACGTCGCGACCGCCCCCGACGGCGGGTCGACCTTCACGCTGCGCGGCCCCGGCGGGCGCACCTGGCCGGCCCGGCTGCGGCTGCCCGGCGCGTTCAACGTGGCCAACGCGGTGCTGGCGGTCGCGCTTCTCGACGCGGTCGGCATCGACCCGGGGACGGCGCTCGACGGCCTCGCCGGGACCGTCGTCCCCGGCCGGACGGAGCCGGTGGACGCCGGGCAGCCGTTCGTCGCCGTCGTCGACTACGCACACACCCCCGAGGCCGTCCGCACGGCGCTGGACGCGCTGCGGGCCGCGGGCTCCGGCCGGCTGATCACCGTGCTCGGCTGCGGCGGCGACCGCGATCCCGGCAAGCGGGCCGGCATGGGGGCCGCGGCGGCCGAGGGCAGCGACGTCCTCGTCGTCACCGACGACAACCCCCGCTCGGAGGACCCGGCCGCGATCCGGGCCGCGATGCTCGCCGGCACCCGCGAGGTGCCGCAGGAGAAGCGGGCCGAGGTGCTCGAGGTCGGCGACCGCCGCGCGGCGATCGCCGCCGCGGTCGGCCTCGCCCGGCCCGGGGACACCGTGCTGGTCGCGGGCAAGGGCCACGAGAGCGGCCAGGAGGTGGCCGGCGAGGTCACCCCCTTCGACGACCGCGAGGTGCTCCGCGAGGCGCTCTCCGCGCTGGGCACCCCGGCGGGGACCGCATGATCGCGCTGACCCTCGCCGAGATCGCCGCGGCGGTCTCCGGCGCCGTCCCGCCGGGCGCCGACGCGGTCGTCACCGGCACCGTCACCGTCGACTCCCGCACCGTCGGCCCCGGCGACCTGTTCGTCGCCCTGCCGGGCGAGCGGGTGGACGGCGCCGACTTCGTGAGCGCCGCTGCGCAGGCCGGCGCGGCCGCGGCCCTGTCCACCCGGCCGGACCCGGCGCTGCCGACCGTGGTCGTCGACGACCCGGTGGCCGCCCTGGGCCGGCTCGCCGCGGCGGTGCACGCCCGGCTGACCGACGCCGGCCTGCGCACGGTCGGCATCACCGGCTCCTCCGGCAAGACCTCGACCAAGGACCTGCTCGGCCAGGTCCTCGCGGCCGCGGGACCGACGGTCAGCCCGCCGGGGTCCTACAACAACGACATCGGCCTGCCGCTGACCGTCCTGTCCGCCGACGAGGCCACCCGCTTCCTCGTGCTGGAGATGGGCGCGCGCGGGCCTGGGCACATCGCCCGGCTGTGCCGCGTCGCCCGGCCCGAGGTCGGCGTCGTCCTCAACGTCGGCTCCGCGCACCTCGGCGAGTTCGGCTCCGCCGAGGTCATCGCGCAGGCCAAGGGCGAGCTGGTGGAGGCGCTGCCCGAGCACGGCACCGCCGTCCTCAACGCCGACGACCCGCGGGTGATCGGCATGGCCCCGCGCACCTCCGCCCGCGTGGTGACCACCGGGATCCGTGAGCCGGCCGACGTCCGCGCGACCGGGGTACGCCTGGACGAGCTCGGCCGGGCCCGGTTCACCCTCGCCGCCGCGGGGGAGGAGCACGACGTCGCCCTGCGCGTGGTCGGCGAGCACCAGGTCGCCAACGCGCTGTCGGCCGCCGGCGCCGCGCTCGCGCTCGGCCTGCCGCCGGCCGACGTCGCCGCCGCCCTGTCGGCCGCCGAGCCGCGCAGCCGGTGGCGCATGGAGGTCACCCGCCGTCCGGACGGCGTCACGGTCGTCAACGACGCCTACAACGCCAACCCCGAGTCGATGCGCGCGGCGCTGGCCGCGCTCGCCGCGCTGCCGGGGCAGCGGCGGATCGCCGTCCTCGGCGCGATGGCCGAGCTGGGCCCCGGCGGCGGTGCCGAGCACGAGCGGCTCGGCCGCGACGCCGCGGCGGCGGGGGTGGACCTCGTGGTCGCCGTCGGTGCCGATGCGGTAGGCATAGCGAGCGGGGCAGCGGCTGCCGGACGGCGGCCAGGAGAGGAGTCGGTGCACGTGCCGGACCGGGCTGCCGCCCGCCACCTGCTGTCGGAGCTGCTGCGCCCCGGGGACGTGGTCCTGGTGAAGGCCAGCCGCTCGTACGGGCTGGAGCTGCTCGCCGAGGACCTGCTGACGGCCGGGGCAGGCGCGTGAAGTCGGTCCTCATCGCCGGCGGTTTCGGCCTGATCATGTCGATCCTGCTCACCCCGCTGGCCATCCGCGCGTTCCGCCGGCACGGCCTGGGGCAGGAGATCCGGGACGACGGGCCCGAGAGCCACCTGTCCAAGAAGGGCACGCCCACGATGGGCGGCACGGTGATCGTCGGCGCCACGGTCGGCGGCTACCTCATCGCCCACCTGTTCCTCCTCGACCAGCCCGGCCGCGGGGTGACCACCAGCGGGATCCTGCTGCTCTACCTCATGGTCGGCATGGGCACCGTCGGCTTCCTGGACGACTACCTGAAGATCCGCTTCCGCCGAAGCCTGGGCCTGAACAAGACCGCCAAGCTGGTCGGGCAGCTCGTCGTCGGCGTCAGCTTCGCGATCCTGGCGCTGAACTTCGAGAGCGACGGGATGGCGCCGGCGTCGACCAGCGTCTCCTTCGTCCGCGACATCGCGCCGATGGGCCTCGGCGCGGTCGGGTTCGTGATCCTGGCCTACCTGTTCATCGCCGGCTTCTCCAACGCGGTCAACCTCACCGACGGCCTGGACGGCCTGGCCTCGGGCTGCGCGGCCATGGTCTTCGCCGCCTACGTCTTCATCTCCTTCTGGCAGTTCACCCACGACTGCACCAACGAGCTGGTCGACGGCTGCTACGCGGTCCGCGACCCCCTCGACGTGACGCTGGTGGCCGCCGCGGCGCTCGGCGCCTGCCTGGGCTTCCTGTGGTGGAACACCAGCCCGGCGCGGATCTTCATGGGCGACACCGGCTCGCTCGCGCTCGGCGGGCTCCTCTCCGGGCTGGCCATCGTCACCCGCACCGAGCTGCTGCTCGTCGTCCTCGGCGGGCTGTTCGTGGCGGTGACGCTGTCGGTGGTCATCCAGGTGGCGTTCTTCCGCGCCACCCGGCGGCGGGTGTTCCGGATGGCGCCGCTGCACCACCACTTCGAGCTCGCCGGCTGGACCGAGAACACGGTCATCGTCCGGTTCTGGCTGGTCACCGGCATGGCCGTGGCGTTCGGGATCGGCCTGTTCTACGCCGACTGGCTGTCGTTCGTGGGGCTGTAGGCGGTGGATCTCTCCGGGCGGACCGTGCTCGTCGCCGGCCTCGGCGTGTCCGGGGCCGCGGCGGCCCGGGTGCTGCTCGCCCGCGGCGCGCGGGTGCTGCTCGCCGACGCCGCCCGTCCCTCCGCGGTCGACCCGCTGCTGGAGGGCGGCGCCGAGTGGCTCGGCGCGCTCGCCGAGACCCCGTCCGGCACCGATCTGGTGGTCACCTCGCCCGGCTGGCGGCCCGACGCGCCGCTGCTGGTCGACGCGGCCCGGCGGGGGATCGAGGTGATCGGCGAGCCCGAGCTCGCCTGGCGGCTGCGGGTCGAGCCGGCCGCCCCGTGGCTGGCGGTCACCGGCACCAACGGCAAGACGACGACGGTCACCATGCTCGAGGCGATCCTGCTCGCGGGGGGACGGCGGGCCGTCGCGGCGGGCAACGTCGGCCGCCCCCTGGTCGAGGTGGTGACCGAGACCGGCGCGGACGGCGCCCCCGCCTACGACGCGCTCGCGGTCGAGCTGTCGAGCTTCCAGCTGCACTGGTCGAGCACGCTGGCCCCCGAGGCGGCCGCCGTCCTCAACGTGGCCGACGACCACACCGACTGGCACGGCTCCTTCGCCGCCTACCGGGACGCCAAGGCGCGCATCCTCCGCGGCGCGCGGGTGGCCGTCGCCGACGCGGGCGACCCGGTCGCCGCCGCGCTGGTCGCCGCCCACCCGCGCCCGGTGACGGTGACCCTCGGGGAGCCGGCGCCCGGCCAGCTCGGCGTCCGGGACGGCGCACTGGTCGACCGTGCCTTCGCCGACGACCCGGCGGGGGAGGTGCTGCTCGAGCGCGGGGCGCTGCAGGTCCCCGGGCCGCACAACACCGTGAACGCGCTGGCCGCCGCCGCGCTGGCGCGGGCCGCGGGGGTGCCCGCCGAGGCGGTCGGCCGCGGCCTGGCCGGCTTCCGCGGCGGCGCGCACCGCAACGTGCGGATCGCCACCGTGGCCGGCGTGGACTACGTCGACGACAGCAAGGCGACCAACCCGCACGCCGCCGGCGCCTCGCTGGCCGCCTACCCCCGCGTGGTCTGGATCGCCGGCGGCCTGCTCAAGGGCGCCGACGTCGACCCGCTGGTCGCCGCGGTCGCGCCCCGCCTGGCGGGGGCGGTGCTGCTGGGCCGTGACCGGGCCGAACTGGTCCGTTCACTGGCGCGACACGCGCCCGCGGTTCCGCGGGTCGAGGTGCCGAGCGGCGACGATGACGGGATGGCGCGCACCGCGGAGGAGACGATGCGGCTCGCCGTGGCGGAGGCCGCCCGGCTGGCCCGCCCCGGCGACACCGTCCTGCTGGCCCCCGCGGCGGCGTCGATGGACGTGTTCACCGACTACGCGCACCGCGGCCGCGCCTTCGCCGACGCGGTGCGCGAGCTGGGCTGAGCGCCCGATGACCGCGAGCACCCGCACCCGCGCCGCCGCCACCGGCCCGTCCACGGCCGGCTCCACCGCCCGCCGCTACCGGGTCCGCCGGCTGCAGGGACCGGCGTGGCTGGACGGCCCGATGACCAGCTGCCACCTGCTGCTGGGCGCGGCCGGCCTGCTCCTGGCGATCGGCCTGGTGATGGTCTTCTCGGCCTCGGCGGTCAAGGCGGCCCTCGACGAGCAGTCGGCCTGGCGGCCCGGCGTCGAGCAGCTCACCTGGGCCGGGCTGGGCGCGGTGGCCCTGCTCGTGGCGCTGCGCATCCCGGTGGGCTTCCTGCGCCGGTGGTCGGGCTGGTTCATGGCCGGGATGCTCGTGCTGCTGCTCGCCGTGCTCTTCCTCGGCGTCCAGTTGAACGGCGCCCGTCAGTGGTTCGACTTCAAGATCGCCCACTTCCAGCCCTCCGAGCCCGCGAAGCTCGCCTTCGCGCTCTGGGGCGCGCACATGCTGGCCACGCGCGACCGCTACCTGACCACGAAGTCGCTGCTGCTGCCCCTCGTCCCGGCCTTCCTCCTGATCGCTCTGCTGCTGATGGCCGAGCCCGACTTCGGCGGCGTGATGACCTTCGCGGTCATCCTGGTCGCCCTGCTGTGGGCCGGCGGCGCCCGGCTCAAGGTCTGGCTGGGGCTCGGCGCGGCCGGGCTGGCCGGGATCGCCTACCTCGTCAGCGAGCCCTACCGGTGGGCCCGGGTCACCTCGTTCCTCGACCCGTTCGCCGACGCCTCCAACTCCGGCTACCAGGCGGTGCGCGGGCTCTACGCCCTGGCGACCGGCGGCTTCTGGGGCGTCGGCCTCGGCAACAGCCGGATGAAGTGGGGCCTGCTGCCCTACGGGGAGTCGGACTACATCTTCGCGATCATCGGCGAGGAGCTCGGCTTCCTCGGCTGCCTGGTCGTGGTGACGCTCTACGGGGTCCTGGCCTACGCCGGCTTCCGCATCGCCCGCCGCTCGACCGACCGGTTCGTGCAGCTGGCCAGCATCGCCATCACCACCTGGCTGGTCGGCCAGGCGACCATGAACATGGGTTACGTGGTCGGGCTGCTGCCGGTCACCGGCGTCACCCTGCCCCTGGTCTCCGCCGGGGGGACGTCGCTGGTGCTCACCCTGTTCATCATCGGCCTGCTCGCGCGCTTCGCCCGGGCCGAGCCGGCCGCCATCGAGTCGCAACAGCGGCGCTCCCGCGGCCGGCTCGCCCGCTGGCTGCTGCCCGTGCCGGCGGCCGCGGTGGACCCGGTCCGGCCGCGCCGCCGTCCCGCGCCCGGCGAGCGCGGCGGCCGCCCCGACCCGGGGGAGCGGGCCGGCCGTCCGGTCGTCGCCGGGCGCCGCACCGTGGCGCGGGTGACCGAGGGAGCCCCGAGGGAGCGCGGCGTCCCCGGGCCCGCGCGCCCCCGCCCGCCCGCCGAGGACCGCGGCCGCGCCGCGCCGCGCCGGCCGGTGCCCGGTCCGGGGCCGGCGGTGCCCGGCCCCGCCCGCCGGCCGGGGAGGCCGCGGTGAGCGGGCCCTTCAGCATCGTGCTGGCCGGCGGCGGCACCGGCGGGCACATCGAGCCGATGCTGGCGCTGGCCGACGCGCTGCGCCGCCGCGACGAGGGCCTGCGCCTCACCTGCCTGGGCACCCCGCGCGGCATGGAGACCCGGCTGGTCCCGGCGCGCGGCTACGACCTGCGGCTCATCCCGCCGGTCCCGCTGCCGCGCAAGCCGACCCCGGAGCTGCTGAAGGTGCCGGGCCGGGTCGCCGGCGCCGTCCGCGAGACCCGGGCGCTGCTGACCGAGGTCGCCGCCGACGTCGTCGTCGGCTTCGGCGGCTACGTCGCCCTGCCGGCCTACCTCGCCGCCCGGCGGGCGAAGGTCCCGATCGTGGTGCACGAGCAGAACGCCCTGCCCGGCCTGGCCAACCGGATCGGCGCCCGGCTGGCCGCACGGGTGGCGGTCACCGTCCCGGGGACGCCGCTGCACCGGGGCGAGCAGGTCGGCATGCCGCTGCGGCGCACGATCACCGGCCTGGACCGCGCCGCGCGGCGGGCGGAGGCGCGCGCGCAGTTCGGCCTGGACGCCGACCGCCCGACCCTGCTCGTCTTCGGGGGGTCCCAGGGCGCCGCCTCGCTCAACCGGGCCGCCGTCGGCGCCGCCGACGCGCTCACCGCGGCCGGCGTGCAGGTGCTGCACGCCCGCGGGCCGAAGAACACCGACGTGACCGTGCCCCCGCGCCCGGCGGGCGGCGCGCCGTACGTCGTGGTCGACTACCTGGAACGCATGGACCTCGCCTACGCCGCCGCCGACCTCGCCCTGTGCCGGGCCGGCGCGGTCACCGTCGCCGAGCTGGCCGCCGTCGGGCTGCCGGCGGCCTTCGTGCCGCTGCCGATCGGCAACGGCGAGCAGCGCCGCAACGCCCTGCCGCTGGTCGAGACCGGGGGAGGGCTGCTGGTGGACGACGCCGACCTGAGCCCGGCCTGGATCACCGAGCACCTGACGCCACTGCTGACCGATCCCGGCGCGCTGGCGGGGTACGCGGCGGGTGCCAGGGCCGCCGGGGCGCCGGACGCCGGCGAGCGGCTGGCCGACATCGTGCTGGAGGTGGCCCGTGCCCGCGGCTGACGTCGCCGCCTGGAACGCGCCGGTGCCCGCGCTGGGGGAGCTCGGCGCGGTGCACTTCGTCGGGATCGGCGGGGCCGGAATGAGCGGCATCGCGCGGATCCTCCTCGCCCGCGGGGTGGCGGTGTCGGGCAGCGACCGGCGGGACACCCCGACCCTGCTCGCGCTGCGCGCGCTCGGGGCGCGCGTGGAGGTGGGCCACGACCCGGCGCACCTCGGCGACGCCGACACCGTCGTCGTGTCCACCGCGATCCGCGACGACAACCCCGAGCTGGCCGCCGCCCGGGAGCGGGGCCTGCGGGTGCTGCCGCGCGCCGTCGCCCTCGCCGCGGTCATGGCCGGGCGGCGCAGCGTCGCCGTCGCCGGCACCCACGGCAAGACCAGCACCACCTCGATGCTCACCGTCGCCGTGCAGGCCTGCGGGGTCGACCCGTCCTTCGCCATCGGCGGCGACCTCAACGAGTCCGGCAGCAACGCGCACGCGGGGCACGGCGACGTGTTCGTCGCCGAGGCGGACGAGAGCGACCGGTCGTTCCTGCTGCTCGCCCCGCACGCGGCGATCGTCACCAACGTCGAGGCCGACCACCTCGACAACTACGGGGACCTGGCGGCGGTCGAGGCCGCCTTCGACCGGTTCGTGCAGACCGTGCACCCCGACGGCTTCGTGGTGCTCTGCGCCGACGACCCCGGCGCGGCCCGGCTGATCGAGGTCCCGGCCACGGCGCGCAAGCGCACCTACGGCACCGCCGGGGACGCCGACCTGCGCCTGGTGGACGTCGACGTCGCCGGCGACGGCACGAGCTACACGGCCGTGCTCGACGGCACCGACCTCGGCCGGGTGCGCATCCGGGTGCCGGGTGAGCACATGGCCCGCAACAGCGCGGCGGCCCTGCTCGCGGGCCTGGAGCTCGGCCTGCCGGTCGCCGGGCTGGTCGAGGGGCTCGGCCGCTTCGGCGGCGTGCACCGCCGGTTCGAGCTCAAGGGCGTGGCCGGCGGCGTGCGCGTCTACGACGACTACGCCCACCACCCGACCGAGGTCCGCGCCCAGCTCGCCGCGGCCCGCGCGGTGGCCGGCGACGGCCGGCTCGTCGTCGCCTTCCAGCCGCACCTCTACAGCCGGACCCGCGAGTTCGCCGACGGCTTCGGCGACGCGCTCGCCCTGGCCGACGAGGTCGTGGTGATGGACGTCTACGGCGCCCGGGAGGACCCCGTCCCCGGGATCACCGGCGCGCTGGTCGCCGACGCCGTCCCGCTGCCGCCCGGCCGCGTGCTGTTCGAGCCCTCCTGGTCGGCCGCCGCCCCCGCCCTGGCCGCCCGCGCCCGTCCCGGCGACCTGGTGGTCACCATGGGCGCCGGCGACGTGTCGATGGTGGGACCGGAGGTGCTCGAGGCCCTGCGGCGGGCCGACCTCCCCGAGTCCGCGGACGTCGAGCGGTGAACCGCGCCGGCACCACCACCCGCGACCGCGCGCGGGGGACGCCGGCGGCGCGGCCCGAGGCGAGCCGCGGCGAGCGGCCCGCGCCGGCCGTCAACCGCCGCCGCCGGGTCCGCAGCCGTCGTCAGCGCCGGCTGCGGGCGCTGCTCCTGGTCCCGCTGCTGGCCACCGCGGCCTGGGTGCTGTGGGCCAGCCCGCTGCTCGCCGTCCGGACGGTGCAGGTGGACGGCTCGGTGTCCCTGACCGCGGCCGAGGTCCGCGACGCCGCGGGGGTGACCACGGGGACGCCGCTGCTCCGGGTGGACGTCGACGCCGCCCGCACCCGCGTGGCCCGGCTGCCGCAGGTCGCGGCGGTGCAGGTGACCCGCGGCTGGCCCTCCAGCGTGGTGATCACGGTGACCGAGCGGGTGGCCCTCGCCGTCGTCGAGTCCGACGGGCAGCGCTACCTGGTCGACGACGAGGCGGTGCTGTTCGACACCATCACCGGTGACCCGCCGCCCGGCGTGGTGCCGCTGGACGTGCCGGACCCCGGGCCGGGGGACCGCGCCACCGAGGCGGGGCTGGCCGCGCTGGCCTCGCTGCCCCGGGACGTCCGCTCCGACGTGGTCGGCGCGAGCGCCACCAGCGGCGAGGACGTCGCGCTCACCCTGACCGACGGGACGACGGTCCTCTGGGGGGACGGCGGCGACAGCGCCGCCAAGGGCGCGGTCCTCTCCGCGCTGCTCGACCAGCTCGCCGCGGGGATTCTCGAGCCGGCCGCCACCATCGACGTCAGCGCGCCGGACGCGGTGGTGCTCCGCTAGCTCCCGTCGGAGCATGGCGGCATGAGCGACGCCGCGCCGTCCGATCCCGCGCCGATCAGCCGTTTCCCCGTCGTCCCCACCGAGCAGCTGCCCGACGAGCTGCGCGAGCGCTACGCCGAGGTCGAGGAGCGCTCCGGGTTCCTGCCGAACGTGTTCGGCGCGCTGTCCTGGCGCCCGGCCGAGGCCGCCGCGTTCTTCGCCTACCACGACGCGCTCATGGACAAGGAGACGCCGGGGCTGTCCAAGGGCGACCGCGAGCTGATCGTCGTCGCCACCAGCGCGGCCAACGACTGCCTGTACTGCGTCGTCGCGCACGGCGCCATCGCGCGCATCCGCACCCGGGACCCGTACCTCGCCGACCAGGTCGCCGTGGACTGGCGCAAGGCGCCGCTGTCGCCGCGCATGCACGACGTGCTGGACGTGGCGGTCCGCCTCGCCGTGGAGCCGGCCGCGGTGACCGCCGCGGACGCGGACCGGCTGCGCGGCCACGGGCTCACCGAGGACGACGTGTGGGACGTCGGCGCGATCGCCGCCCTCTTCGCGCTGTCCAACCGGCTGGCGCACTGGGCGGCGATCCCGCCGAACCGGGAGTTCTACCTGCTCGGACGCATCCCGAAGGCGTGATCCAGGGTTCGTCCCACCCGCCCCGGGGGACACGCTCGACACGCGCGACACGCCCGGGCCCCGAAGAGATCTGCCACGCGTCCGGACGACGCCGCGCCGGACCCTGGAGCCCGCCATGAGACGTTTCGAGGGCGGGTCGTCACAGCTCGTGATGCTCATGTGACGAACGGGTCCTGAGAGTTCGGTGAGGTTTCGTGCCACCGACACGCCGACCATCTCAGGGTGTTTGTGCCGCCTCCCCGGCCTGCCTAACTTCCTCTCCGTCGACCGAGTTGACATAACTGTAAGCCTGTACTTGAGGATGAGGGTCCACGTTGGGGAGCGCCGCATGACACCTCCGCACAACTATCTAGCGGTCATCAAGGTCGTCGGCATCGGCGGCGGCGGGGTGAACGCGGTCAACCGGATGATCGAGGTCGGCCTCAAGGGGGTCGAGTTCATCGCCATCAACACCGACGCCCAGGCGCTGCTGATGAGCGACGCCGACGTCAAGCTCGACGTCGGCCGCGAGCTCACCCGCGGCCTCGGCGCCGGAGCGCAGCCCGACGTGGGCCGCCAGGCCGCCGAGGACCACCGCGAGGAGATCGAGGAGGTGCTCAAGGGCGCCGACATGGTCTTCGTGACCGCGGGCGAGGGCGGTGGCACCGGCACCGGCGGTGCGCCGGTCGTCGCCTCGATCGCGCGCAAGCTCGGCGCGCTGACCATCGGCGTCGTCACCCGCCCGTTCGCCTTCGAGGGCAAGCGGCGTGCGGTGCAGGCCGAGTCGGGCATCGAGGAGCTGCGCAACGAGTGCGACACGCTCATCGTGATCCCGAACGACCGGCTGCTGCAGCTGGGCGACCGCAACGTCAGCGTCATGGACGCCTTCCGCACGGCCGACCAGGTGCTGCTCTCCGGTGTCCAGGGCATCACCGACCTGATCACCACCCCGGGCCTGATCAACCTCGACTTCGCCGACGTCAAGTCGGTCATGTCCGGGGCCGGGTCGGCGCTCATGGGCATCGGCAGCGCCCGCGGCGACAACCGTGCGCTGCTCGCCGCCGAGCAGGCGATCGCCAGCCCGCTGCTCGAGGCCTCCATGGAGGGCGCGCACGGCGTGCTGCTGTCGATCTCCGGCGGCTCGGACCTCGGCCTGTTCGAGATCAACGAGGCCGCCTCGCTGGTCTCCGACGCGGCGCACTCCGACGCCAACATCATCTTCGGCGCCGTCATCGACGACGCCCTGGGTGACGAGGTGCGGGTGACCGTCATCGCCGCCGGCTTCGACGGCGGGCGGCCCAGCAGCCGCAAGGACGGCGGCGTCGCCGCGGTGCCGGCCGGCACCTCCGCCGCGGGTGCCTTCACCCCGGGCCTGCCGCACCGGACCCCGGCCGCGCCGGTCACGCCGGTCGCCGCTCCCGTCGCCACGGGGGAGCGGCTGCTCGGCTCGCCGACGACCTCGGGGGCGACCGCTTCGGCCGCCGCCGCGGCGCCGGTGACCCCGCCGGCCCCGGTCATCCCGCCGGCGCCCGCCGTGGCCGCGCGGCCCGCCGCGCCGCTCACCGTCCCGCCGCTGCCGCCGGTCTCCGGGTCGGTCAACGGCCGGCGGCCGCTGTCCAGCGAGGACTTCGAGGAGGAGCTCGACATCCCGGAGTTCCTGCGCCACTGATGACGCAGTCTCCCGGCACGTCCCCGGCCGCCTCGCCCTCGGTGCGACCCCGCAAGGTCGTCACCGACCGGCGGGGCGGCCGGTCCGCGTCCCCGTACGACTCGTTCAACCTCGGCGCGCACGTCGGCGACCGGCCGGCGGACGTCGCCGCCAACCGCGAGCGTCTGGCGCGGGAGCTGGGCGTGCCGGCGGAGCGGCTGGTCTGGATGACCCAGGTGCACGGCGCCGGCGTCGCCGTCGTCGACGGGCCGCAGGAGGCGCCGCTGCCCGACACCGACGCGCTGGTGACGGCGGAGCCCGGGCTGGTGCTGTGCGTGCTGGTCGCCGACTGCGTGCCGGTGCTGCTCAGCGACGCCGACGCGGGTGTGGTCGCCGCGGTGCACGCCGGGCGCGAGGGCCTGCGGCAGAAGGTGGTGCCCGCCGCGCTGGCCGCGATGGGCAGGCTCGGCGCCCGCCCGCGTAACGTCACCGCGCTGCTCGGGCCGGCCGTCTGCGGCGGGTGCTACGAGGTGCCCGCGGCGATGCAGGCCGAGGTGGCGCGGGTGGCCCCGGGCGCCGCGGTCCGCACCCGGCAGGGGACACCGGGTCTCGACCTGCGGGCCGGCGTGGCCGAGCAGCTCGGCCGGGCCGGCGTCGGCCAGGTCGTGCACGACCCGCGGTGCACCGTCGAGGACCGCTTCCTCTTCTCCCACCGCCGCGACGGCGTCACCGGCCGCCAGGCCGCCCTGGTCTGGTTGTCATGAGCACGGTCGCGGACCCGGCTGCGAGGATCGCTGCCGTGCCCGCGACCCGCCTCGAGGAGAACCTGCGCGCCGTGCGGGAGCGGATCGCCGCGGCCGCCCGCGCCGCCGGGCGGGACCCGGCGGGGGTGCGGCTGGTCGCGGTGAGCAAGACCTGGCCGGCCGACGACGTCCGCGCGGTCGCCGCGCTCGGCCAGGCCGACTTCGGCGAGAACCGGGCCCAGGAGCTGCTCGCCAAGGCCGCCGAGCTGACCGACGTCCCCGTGCGCTGGCACTTCGTGGGCCAGCTGCAGCGCAACAAGGCCGCTGCCGTCGCCCGGCTCGGCGCGGTCGTGCACTCGGTGGACCGGCTGCCGCTGGCCGAGACGCTCGCCCGCGCCGGCGAGGCCGGCGGGCGACCCGTCGACGTCCTCCTGCAGGTCGACCTGGGCGGCCCGGCGGGGGAGGAGGCCGCCCGCGGCGGCGCCGACCCGGCCGACGTCCCGGCCCTGGCCGACGCGGTCGCCGGGATGGGCGGGCTGCGGCTGCGGGGCCTCATGGCCGTCGCGCCCCGTGGCGCCGAACCCGGCCCCGCTTTCGACCGCCTGGCCGCGCTCGCCGAGCGGGTGCGGGCCGACCACCCGGGGGCGACCGAGCTCTCGGCCGGCATGAGCGAGGACCTGGAGGCGGCGATCGCATCCGGCGCGACGCTCGTGCGTGTCGGAACCGCGATCTTCGGCGCGCGCCCCCTACCCTCCGGTGAGGATCGGGGGATCCCGACCACACGAGTCACACCAGTCACACGGGACACGGACGACCCACGAGTGTGATGCCTCGTTGGACGAAGTTGACGAAACGACCGCGACGCTGAGGACACCAGTAGAGGGGGAGGTCCGATGGCCGGAGCCATGCGCAGGATGGGTATCTATCTCGGGCTCGTCGAGGACGACGACGCCCGGGCCTACGGCCGGTACGACGCCCGCCAGGCCGACTATCCCGAGCGCGCCGACGACCGTCGCTACGGCCGGTACGAGGACTCCCGCTACGGGACCGCCGACTACGCCGACGACCGGTACGCCGACAAGAACTTCGCCGACGAGCACTACGGCGCCGGCTACGCCGACGACGACGTCGACGCCGAGGAGCTGCCGCCGGCCCGTGAGCCCGAGCCGGTGACCGTGCGCCGGCCGAGCACCGCCCGCCCGCCGCTGGGCCTCGCCCCCTCCGGGTCCACCGCCGGCGCCGCCCGCACCGGCGGCAGCCTCGGGAGCGGCTCGTCCTCCGGTGCCGGCGCGGCCGGGCTGGCCGTCCGCGAGCCGGTCGTGGCGGCCCCGGAGCCGGCGCCCGCGCCTCCGAAGACTTACCGGATCACGACCGTGCACCCGCGCACGTACAACGAGGCGCGTGAGATCGGCGAGCGGTTCCGCGAGGGCTGCCCGGTGATCATGAACCTGACCGAGCTCGACGACGCCGACGCCAAGCGGCTGGTCGACTTCGCCGCGGGTCTCATCTTCGGACTTCGCGGTAGTATCGAGCGGGTCACGGCCAAGGTGTTCCTCCTCAGCCCGAGGGACGTCGACGTGACCGCCGAGGACAAGGCGCGGATCCGCGAGGGCGGGTTCTTCAACCAGTCCTGAGGCGCTGGCGGACACAACGGCACGCGAGGTGCCCCGAACGAGCGAGGACCGTGGCTCTCTTCTGGCAGATCGTCTCCTCGGTGCTGCTCGTCTTCCTCGTGCTGCTGTTCGCCCGGTTCGTCGTCGACTGGGTGATGGTGCTGGCGCGGAGCTGGCGCCCGCAGGGCCTGGTCGCGGCGGGCCTGGAGGTCGTCTACTCGACGACGGATCCCCCGCTGAAGGCCATCCGCAAGGTGATCCCGCCCTTGAACCTGGGGTCGGTCCGATTGGACCTCGGGTTTATGGTGCTGCTCATCGCCGTACTCATCCTTCGCAGCTTCACGTTGTCGCTCGCTAACCCCCTGTGACCGAACGACAGCCCAGGGGCGCAGGCCGCACCAGGTGCGTGGTCCACCGCCGCTCGCCCGAGAACGACCCTGTTCCCGCCGTCCGACCCGAGGTGACCCGATGCCACTGACGCCTGCCGACGTGCACAACGTCGTCTTCAAGAAGCCGCCGATCGGCAAGCGGGGCTACGACGAGGACGAGGTGGACGCCTTCCTCGACGTCGTGGAGGCCGAGCTCGCCCGGCTGATCGAGGAGAACAACGAGCTGCGCGCCAGCGGTGGACGTGCCGCCGCGCCGCGGGCCGAGGAGCGCCCCGAGCCGCCGGCGCCGGCCCCCGTCGTCCAGGCGCCCCCGCCGCCGCCGGCGGCCGCGGCCCCGCGCGAGGACGACAGCGCCCGGGCCTCCCGGATGCTGGCGCTGGCCACCGAGACCGCCGACCGGTACGTCAACGAGGCCAAGACCCAGGCCGAGCAGATGCTGGTCAGCGCGAAGACCAACAGCGAGCGGCTGATGTCCGACGCGCGGGCCAAGAGCGAGCAGATGGTCAGCGAGGCCAAGCACCGCGCCGACTCGATGGTCAGCGACGCCCGCACCCGCGCCGACACGATGGAGCGCGAGGCGCGCGCCAAGGCCGCCGCGCTCGAGCAGGACGCGGAGCGCCGGCACGCCGAGGCGGTCAGCACGCTCGAGGAGAAGCGCAGCAGCCTCGAGCGCAAGATCGAGGAGCTGCGCACCTTCGAGCGCGAGTACCGCACCCGCCTGCGCTCCTACCTCGAGTCGCACCTGCGCGATCTCGACAGCCGCGGCTCGGCCGAGCCGGCGATCAACAGCCGGCAGACGCAGCACGCCGGGGCGTAACGAAGGACCCTGCTGCCCCCTGCCCCTCGCAGGCTCAGGGCGGGACCCTGCAGCGGGGCCGTTCCATGACCTCACGGCTGCGGCCCCCGGACCTGGTGTCCGGGGGCCGCTGTCGTTCTCCGCGGTTATCGTGCAGCGGTGATCTTGGCTGCGGGTCTGCTCGTGCTGCTGGGGGTCGGCCTGTTCGTCGCCGGGCTGGCCACGGGGACGACGGTGCTCTACTGGGCCACCGTGGCGGTCTGCGCCGCGGCCGCCGTCCTGCTGGTGCTCTCCCGGCGCGGCCTGTCCGCGGAGCCGGCGCAGGGACGCCGCCCCGCCGACCTGGCCTCCGACGCGGCGGTCGCGCGCAGCACCCGGGAGACGCCCGCCGCGCCCACCGGGCGGGACGCCGACGGCGAGGTCGGGGCAACCGCCGAGCCGGCACCCGTCGAGCGCGCCCCCGCGGCCCCGCCGCACGCGCCCGCCACCGAGGAGAAGGGCGAGCCGCCGGTCGAGGACGTCGAGGTCACCGACCTGCTGCTCGTCGTCGACCTCAAGGACGAGGTGTTCGTCGTCGACGAGCACCCGCGCTACCACCTGGCCGACTGCCGCCGCCTCGCCGGCCAGACCGCGATCCCGCTGCCGATCGACGAGGCCCGCGCCGACGGCTTCACCCCCTGCGGCGTCTGCTCGCCCGACCGCACCACCGCCGAGCGCGAGCGCGCCCGCCGCAAGGCCTGACGGGGCTTTCGGTACAGAAGGATCGGCTCCGCCCTTCGGGCGTTCTGTACCGAAAGCCCGAGGTCGTGGGCTGTGGACGACGGATCCGGCGCACCGGCCGGTCGGCAAGGCTGGCGCGGTGTCCCGTCGCCAGTCTCTGCACGGTGTCTTCGTCGGCTCGCACGCGGTCGCGGAAGGCCTCGTGACGAAGCGGCAACTCCAGTCGGGGCTGTATCGCAGATTGCTGCGCAATGTCTACGCGGATCCTTCGCTGGCGGCTGATCACCAGCTCGTTGCCCGCGGCGCCGCACTCCTCATGCCGCCGGGGGCCGCGCTCGCGGGCCGCTCGGCCGCGACCTGGTTCGGGGCGGCCTTCGCCTCGGTCACCGACCCCGTGCTCGTCGTGGTGCCGCCGGACTGCACCTGGCGTGGTCCTCGCGGGATCCGGCTGCACAGGACAGCGCTGCGTCCGGGTGAGTCCACGTCGATCGACGACGTCCGGTGCACAATCCCTCTCCGGACGGCGTGGGACATCGCGGCCCTCGAGCCCATGGCGGATGCGGTCGGGATGCTGGACGGGATGGTGCGGACCGGACACCTGGACCCGGCTGCTCTCGCACGCGCGGCCGAGGCGGGCCGAGGCCGCTGGGGTTCCGCGCGGGTGGCCAAGGTCGTGCCGCTGGTCGACGGCCGCAGCGGGAGCCCGCCGGAATCGTGGGTTCGAGTCGCCTGCGCGAGGGCGGGGCTGCCGGCTCCCGTGCCGCAGTTCGTCGTGCTGGACGGCGGCAGCTTTCTCGGCAGGGTCGATCTGGCGTGGCCCGACGAGCGGCTGGTCGTCGAGTACGAGGGCGCCTATCACTTCGAGGGCGTACAGATCACGCGCGACGACGAGCGGTACCGGCGCCTGATCGAGGCCGGCTGGCGGGTCATCCGGCTGAGCGCGGCCGATCTGCGGAACATGCCGGCGGTCGTTGCGCGCATCGCCGACGCCCTCGGCGCCCCCGTGAGCTGACGGGCTTTCGGTACAGAAAGCCCGGGATGCTGTCGGGGCTTTCTGTACCGAGAGCCCCGACAGCGGGGTCAGGCCCGGGTCAGCCAGAAGCGGGAGCCGTCGGGGCCCTCCAGCGCCGTTCCAGGGCCGGGCTCGCCGGCGTGGACGGCGACCGCGAGCACCTCGCCGGCCACCTGATCGGCGTGCTCGGTGAGGGCCTGGGCCAGGCTGCCCTCCGCCGTCCACCACAGCTCGATCCGGTCGCTGACCGCCAGCCCGCTGGACTTGCGGCCCTCCTGGACCAGCCGGACGGCCTCCCGCACCAGGCCGGCGCGCTCCAGTTCCGGGGTCAGCTCGAGGTCCAGGGCGACGGTGAGGCCCCCGCCGCTGGCCACGGTCCAGCCCTCGCGCGGGGTCTCGGTGACGATCAGGTCGCCCTCCTCCAGCGGCACCGGCGCGCCGTCGACCTCGACCGCCGCCGTCCCCGTCCGGTACGCGGCGACGAGCGACGCCGGGTCGGCGGCGGCAACCGCCTTCGCGACCGCCTGGACCTGCTTGCCGAGCCTCCGGCCGACGGCGCGGAAGTCGATCTTCACGCTCACGTCGACCAGGTCGCCGCCGACCGCGGCCAGCTCGGAGAGCTCGGCGACGTTGAGCTCGTCGGCCACCTCGGCCACCAGGTCGCGCGGCAGGTCCCGCCAGCCCGGCGCCGCGACGACGGCGCGGGCCAGCGGCTGCCGGGTGCGCACCTTCGCCGAGGTCCGCGCGGCGCGGCCCAGCTCGACCAGCCGCCGCACGAGGGCCACCTGCTCGACCAGCCGCTCGTCGCGGGCGGTCTCGTCGACGGCCGGCCACGAGGCCAGGTGCACCGAGTCCACCGCGTCGGCCAGCCCCGGGGCGACGGCCCGGGTCCACACCTCCTCGGTGACGAAGGGGGTGAACGGGGCCATGAGCCGGGTCAGCCCGTCGAGCACCTCGTGCAGCGTGCCCAGCGCGGCCGGGTCGCCGTCCCAGAACCGGCGGCGCGAGCGCCGGACGTACCAGTTGGACAGGTCGTCGACGAACTGCGCGATCAGCCGGCCGGCGCCCTGGGTGTCGAAGTCCTCCAGCGCGTCGGTCACGCCGGCCGTGACGCGGGCCAGCTCCGCCAGCGCCCAGCGGTCGAGCAGCGGCCGCCCGGCCCGCGGCGGGGCGGGCGAGACGGCCGGGTCCCACCCGTTGGTCTCGGCGTAGAGGGTGAAGAACGAGGCGGTGTTCCAATAGGTGAGCAGCACCTTCCGGACCACCTCGGACAGCGTCTCGTGCCCCACCCGGCGGGCCGACCACGGCGAGCCGCCGGCCAGCATGAACCAGCGGACGGCGTCGGCGCCGTGCCGGTCCATCAGGGGGATCGGCTCGAGGATGTTGCCGAGGTGCTTGCTCATCTTGCGGCCGTCCTCGGCGAGGATGTGGCCCAGGCACAGCACGTTCTCGTAGGAGCTCTTCCCGAACACGAGCGTGCCGACGGCCATGAGCGAGTAGAACCAGCCGCGGGTCTGGTCGATCGCCTCGCAGATGAACTGCGCCGGGTAGGCCGCCTCGAACTCCTCGGCGTTGCGGTACGGCGCGCCCCACTGGGCGAACGGCATCGACCCGGAGTCGTACCAGGCGTCGATGACCTGCGGCACCCGCCGGAAGGTGCCCTCCTCACCGGGCAGCGTGAAGGTGATCTCGTCGATGAACGGCCGGTGCGGATCGAGGTCGGACAGGTCGCGGCCGGTCAGCTCCGAGAGCTCGGTGAGCGAGCCGACGGCGACCACCCGCGAGGGATCGGCGTCGTTGCGCCAGATCGGCAGCGGGGTGCCCCAGTACCGGTCGCGGGAGAGCGCCCAGTCGACGTTGTTGCGCAGCCAGTCGCCGTAGCGGCCCCACTGGATGGTCTGCGGGTACCAGCGCGTGCGCTCGTTCTCGGCGAGGAGCTGGTCCTTGACCGCGCTGGTCCGGATGTACCAGGAGGGCTGCGCGTAGTACATGAGCGGCGTGTGGCAGCGCCAGCAGTGCGGATAGCTGTGCTCGTAGCGCTGTTCCCGGAAGAGCACGCCGCGCTTCTTCAGGTCCTCGAGCAGGGTCGGGTCGGCAGCCTTGAAGAAGTGCCCGCCGACCAGCCCCACCTCGGGCAGGAAGTGCCCCGACGGGTCGATCGGGTTGACCACCGGCAGCCCGTAGGCCCGGCACACGGCGAGGTCGTCGGCGCCGAACGCGGGGGACTGGTGCACCAGGCCGGTGCCGTCCTCGGTGGTCACGTAGTCGGCCAGGACGACGTAGTGGGAGTCCCCGTCGGGGAACTCGACCACGTCGAACGGCCGCCGGTAGTGCACCCGCTCCCAGTCGCGGCCGCTCGTGCGGGCCAGCACCTCGGCGTCCTCGCCCAGCACCGCGGTCAGCAGCGGCTCGGCGACGACGAAGGTGCCCGCGTCCGTCCGCGCCACCACGTACGTCACGTCCGGGTGGACGGCGACGGCGGTGTTCGACGGCAGCGTCCACGGCGTCGTCGTCCAGATCAGCAGGTCGGCCTTGCCGGCCCACTCGCCGCTGGTGACCGGCAGCCGCACGTACACCGACGGGTCGGTGATCGACTCGTAGCCCTGGGCGACCTCGTGGTCGGACAGGCCCGTGCCGCAGCGCGGGCAGTACGGGGCGACCCGGTGGTCCTCGACCAGGAGGCCCTTCTCGAACACCTGCTTGAGCGACCACCAGACGCTCTCGATGTAGGCCGGGTCCATCGTCCAGTAGGCGGTGGACAGGTCGACCCAGTAGCCCATGCGCCGGGTCAGCTCGGTGAACGCGTCCACGTGCCGCTCGACCGACTCGCGGCAGCGGGCGTTGAACTCCGCGATGCCGTAGCGCTCGATGTCGGGCTTGCCGGCGAAGCCGAGCTCCTGCTCGACCGCGATCTCCACCGGCAGGCCGTGGCAGTCCCAGCCGGCGCGGCGCGGCACGTGCCAGCCCTGCATGGTCTTGAACCGGGGGAAGACGTCCTTGAACGCCCGCGCCTCGATGTGGTGCGTGCCCGGCCGGCCGTTGGCCGTGGGCGGGCCCTCGTAGAAGTTCCACTGCGGCGACCCCGCGGTGCTCTCCATCGACCGGGCGAAGACCTTGTCGGCCTCCCAGCGCTGCAGGATCTCCTGCTCCAGGGCGGGCAGGTCGACCTGCGGAGGGAGGGCCGAGAAGGGGCCGGTGGCGCGCGGATCACTCACGTCCCCCATTGTCCCCGAGCCGACAACCGGGTTCTCGCAGGCGGGGTCGGCCGGCGCCTAGCCTCGCGCCGTGACGCGCTACCGGTTCCTCGACGGCATGGGCGACGTGGTGGCCGAGGGGGAGTTCGACCGGCACGAGGACGCCCTGGAGTGGGCCGTGTCGGGGGAGTGGGACGACGACAGGGAGGCGGAGGTGCAGCGGGTCGAGTTCCTCGGTCCGGACGGCGACTGGCGGTGGGCGGGCGCGCTGCGCGGCTGAGTGCGTTCCCGGCCGGAGCGCGCGGTACGGAAAACTGCGCGCATGGGGCGGGGCGCGCGGTGAACACGACGGTCACCGTCGGGCTCGCCGTCGGCGCGCTCGTCGTCCTCGTCGCCGCGGTGGCGCTGCGCCTCGCCGACCGCCTGGGCCTGCCCAGCCTGCTGCTCTACCTCGCCCTCGGGGTGGCCCTGGGGGAGGCCGGCGTCGGCGTCCCGTTCGAGAACTTCTCCCTGACGCAGACGCTCGGTGTCGCCGCGCTCGTGGTGATCCTCGCCGAGGGCGGGCTGACCACCCGCTGGGCCGACGTCCGCCGGGCGATCGGGCCGGGGCTGGCGCTGTCCACCGTCGGCGTCGCGGTCAGCGTCGTCGCCACCGCGGCGATCGCGGTCTGGCTGCTCGACTTCTCCTGGGAGCTGGCCCTGCTGCTCGCGGCGGTGGTCAGCTCCACCGACGCCGCCGCCGTCTTCGCCACCCTCCGCCGGCTCCCGCTGCCGCGCCGCATGGCCGCGGCGCTGGAGGTCGAGAGCGGCCTCAACGACGCGCCCGTCATCCTGCTGGTCACCGTGCTGGCCGACCGGCTCACCGATGGCCCCGAGCAGGCCTGGTGGCTGACCGGCCTGATCATCGCCGGCGAGCTGCTCGGCGGCGCGGCGATCGGCGTCCTGCTCGGGTTCGCCGGCGTCGAGCTCCTGCGCCGCTCGGCCCTGCCCCTGTCCGGCTTCTACCCGCTGGCCACGCTGGCCCTGTGCGTGCTCGCCTTCTCCTCGGCCGCGCTCGCGCACACCTCCGGCTTCGTGGCCGTCTACCTGTGCGGCGTCGTCCTCGGCAACGCCCCCCTGCCGCACCGGGCGGCGAGCATCGGCTTCGCCGAGGGCATGGCCTCACTCGCCCAGATCGGCCTGTTCGTGCTGCTCGGGCTGCTGGTCTCCCCCGAGCGGCTGACGGGAGCGGTCGCGCCGGCGCTGCTGATCGGGCTGGCGCTGCTGCTGCTGGCGCGGCCGCTGTCGGTCGCCGCCAGCCTGGTCTGGTTCCGCATGCCCTGGCCGCAGCAGGCGTTCGTCTCCTGGGCGGGGCTGCGCGGCGCCGTCCCGATCGTCCTGGCCACCTTCCCGCTGACCGCCGGCGTGCCCGGGGCGGCGGTGGTCTTCGACACCGTGTTCGTGCTCGTCGTCGTCTTCACGCTCCTGCAGGGCACGTCGCTGCCCTGGGTGGCGCGCCGGCTCGGCATCGCCACCCCGCTGACCCCCCGCGACGTGCAGGTGGAGTCGGCGCCGCTGGAGGAGCTCGACGCCGACCTCATGCAGATGACCATCCCCGCGGGCTCGCGGCTGCACGGTGTCTACCTCCCGGAGCTGCGGCTGCCCGAGGACGCCGCCGTGGTGCTGATCGTCCGGGAGGGGCGCTCGTTCGTGCCGGACGAGACCACCCGCCTGATGCGCGGCGACCAGGCGCTGCTGGTCTCCGCCCGGCGGTCGCGGGCCGAGGCCGAGCGGCGGCTGCGGGCGGTCAGCCGGGCCGGCCGGCTGGCCAGCTGGCGCGGGGAGAGCGGCGCCGCGGGCGAGGCGGACTGAGCGCGGCCTGGCCGCCGGGACCGCGGCGGCCGACGATGGCGCCGTGCCCGCCGGCTTCGACCTCCTGGAGAGCGGGGACGAGCCGATCCGGTGGCGCCGGCGCTGGGCGGCCCTGCCGCGGCGGTGGCGCCGGGCGGCGGTCGTCCTCGCCGTCGCCGTCCTGGTGGGCGCGGGACTGCTCGCGGCGCGCGGCTGGGCCGCCGATCGCGCGCTGCGGCAGCAGGTGCGCATCGCCGCGTCGCTCGAGGTCGAGATCAACCCGACGTCCCCGCCGGGCGGCTCGGTCCTCTACTACGTCGCCGTGCGCAACGACGGCGCCCGCCCGCTGACGGTGACTTCGGTGGCGGCGGTCACCGGCCGGCTGCGCATCCGCGGCGACGGCGAGCACCGGGTCGACCCGGGACGCGCGGCGCTGATCCCGCTGTCGGTCCGCCTGACCTGCTCCGCGGGGGACGGCGGCCTGCCGGGCCTGACCGCCGAGGTCCGGCTGCGCCGCGAGGACGGCGGACCGACCACCCGCCGGGTGGACCTGGCGCGCGCCGGGCCGGTCCTCGACGTCGCCGCGACGCTGTGCGCCGTCCGCCCCGGGCTGCGCGGATACGAGCTCTCGGGCCCGGTCGTCAGGGCGGGCTGACCGGGCGGCCGGCCTCGTCGAACGGCCGGTGAGCGAGAAAGATCACCAGCAGGTAACGGTCCGCATCGGTTGCGGTCCTCCCTGTGGCACGCACCACAGGTGCGTGCCAAGGTTCCCGTGAACGCATCAGGAGGTCGAGCAGGCGGCCGGGCCGAGCGGTCGGGCCTGCGCGGTTCTCCGGGTGCACCGGCAGAGCGGAGAGGACCGACCCGATGGCCGCAATCACGTACGACCACACGACCATCCAGTACCCGGGTGCTGAACGGCCGTCCGTGAACGCCCTCAACCTCGACATCGCCGACGGTGAGTTCCTCGTGCTGGTCGGCCCCTCCGGCTGCGGCAAGTCCACCTCGCTGCGCGCCCTCGCCGGGCTGGAGGCGGTGACCGAGGGCTCCATCCGGATCGGGGACCGGGACGTCACGCACCTGCCGCCCAAGGAGCGGGACATCGCGATGGTGTTCCAGAACTACGCGCTGTACCCGCACATGACGGTGGCCGACAACATGGGCTTCGCGCTCAAGATCGCCGGCATGAAGAAGGAGGAGATCCGCAGCCGCGTCGAGGACGCGGCGAAGATCCTCGACCTCGAGCCCTACCTGGACCGCAAGCCCAAGGCGCTCTCCGGCGGCCAGCGGCAGCGCGTCGCCATGGGCCGGGCGATCGTCCGTCACCCGCAGTGCTTCCTGATGGACGAGCCGCTGTCGAACCTCGACGCGAAGCTGCGCGTGCAGACCCGCACGCAGATCGCCGCGCTGCAGCGCCGGCTCGGGGTCACCACCGTCTACGTCACCCACGACCAGGTCGAGGCCATGACGATGGGCGACCGCGTCTGCGTGCTCAAGGACGGCTACCTGCAGCAGGTCGGCACGCCGCGCGAGCTCTACGACCGCCCCGACAACGTCTTCGTCGCCGGCTTCATCGGCTCGCCGGCGATGAACATCGTCGACCTGCCGCTGCTGCAGGACGGCGCCTGCATCGGTGACCGGACGCTGCCCCTGCAGCGGGACGTGCTCTCGTCCCTGTCCGGGGAGGGCGCCCAGACCGCGACCGTCGGCTTCCGCCCCGAGGCGGTCCGCGTCGTCGGCGACGGCGAGGGCTTCCCCTTCGAGGTCGTCGTCGTCGAGGAGCTCGGCTCCGACGCCTACGCCTACGGCACGCTGCACGCGGGCCAGGGCGCCGGCGGCGGCGACAAGCTCATGACGATCCGCGTCGACGCCAAGCGCCCGCCCATGAAGGGCGAGACGATCCACATCCAGATCGCGCCCGAGGAACTGCACGTCTTCAGCGCGGAGAGCGGCCGCCGCATCTCCAGCGACAGCCGGGTGCCCTCCGCCTGACCCCGACCGCCGCGGTCCGGCGCCGATCCCGGCGCCGGGCCGCCCCGACCCGTCCCGTCGCACCGCCGCTTCCCCACGCCGCTCAGACCAGCAAGTGTCCGAAGGAGTGCACATGCGCATCAGATCCACGTTCGGGGCGGTGGCCACCGCCGGTGCCGTCGCCGTCCTCACCACCGGCTGCCTGAGCTCCGGTGGCGGCGGGGGAGGCAGCGGGAACACCAGCAACAGCATCGAGGTCATGTACGGCTTCACCGGCCAGCAGTCGGACGACTTCATCGCCGTCGTCCAGCCCTGGGCCGAAGAGAACGACATCGACATCAAGTTCTCGCCGACCGCGAACTTCAACCAGCTCATCAACACCCGGGTGCAGGGCAACCAGCTGCCGGACATCGCGATCTTCCCGCAGCCGGGAATCATGCGGTCCATCGCGGACCGGGGCGACCTCGCCGACCTGTCCGACGTCCTGGACATGAACGACCTCGAGACGAACATGGTGCCGGGCGCGCTCGAGGCCGGGCAGTCCTCGGACGGCACCCAGTACGCCGTGCTCATGAGCTCGAACGTCAAGAGCATCGTCTACTACCCCCAGGCGGCGGCGCAGCAGGCCGGGCTCTCGGCGGAGGGCCCGCAGACCATGGACGAGCTGACCCAGCTGACCGACACGATCGCCGGTACCGGGACCACGCCGTGGTGCTTCGGGATCGGCGCCGAGGCGTCCACCGGCTGGCCGGCGACGGACTGGGTCGAGAACCTCATGCTGATCAACTACGGCGGCGACGTCTACGACCAGTGGGTCAACCACGAGATCCCGTTCAACGACCCGCAGGTGCTCGACGTCCTCAACCAGATGGAGGCGCTGGTCCTCGCCGACGGCCACGTCAACGGCGGCCGGCAATCCGTCGCGTCCAACGCGTTCGGCACCGCCGGCAACGTCATGTTCGACACCCCGCCCGGCTGCTACATGTACCGGCAGGGCAACTTCCTCGTGCAGCCCGGCTTCTTCCCCGACAACGTCGTGGAGAACCTGGACTCCACGGTGGGCGTGTTCGCCATGCCCGGCACGACGCCCGACTCGAAGCCGGTGCTCGGCGGCGGTGACATGGCCGGCCTGTTCAGCGCGGACAACGACGCGGCCAAGCAGGTGATGGAGTACCTGACGTCGACCGAGTTCCAGAACGCGGCGATCGCCCAGTCCAACTCCTACATGGCGCCGCGCACCGACGCCGACCTCAACGGCTACACCAGCGAGACGGCCAAGACCTTCGCCGAGATCCAGAACCAGGCCAGCGAGTGGCGGTTCGACGGTTCGGACCAGATGCCCGGTGAGGTGGGCTCCGGAACGTTCTGGCGCGAGATGACCTCGTGGATCAGCGGTCAGGAGGACGCCAAGACGGCGCTCGACAACATCGAGAACAGCTGGCCGGCCTGACGCCCGCTCGCCGGTGCCGGCGGTTCGCCGCCGGCACCGGCGAGGTCACCCCTGCCCCGCACCGCCCTGACGGGAGGGTCCCGTGACGATCAAGATCCTGAACGCGCTCATCGCCGTCGTCGGCGGCGTGGTCGGCGCGGTCCTCGTGTACTACCTGCTCAACAAGCTCGCCGAGCTGCTACCCGGCCGCTGGGAGGACCGGGTCAAGCCGTACCTCTTCCTGCTGCCCGCCCTGGCGGCGATCGGCCTGTACCTGATCTACCCGACCATCCAGACGGTCGTGTACAGCTTCGCCAACGCCGCGAGCACCCAGTTCGTCGGCCTGGACAACTACGGGAACCTGCTGGCTTCCTCGAGTTTCCAGAACACCCTGTTCAACACGCTGCTGTGGATCATCATCGTCCCGGCCGGAACCATCGTGCTGGGACTGCTCATCGCCACCCTCGCCGACCGGCTCCGGCCGCGCGGCGAGAAGTTCGCCAAGACGCTGGTCTTCTTGCCGATGGCGATCGGCGGCGTGAGCGCCGCGGCCATCTGGCGGTTCGTCTACGCGGCCAACCCGCCGGGGCAGCGGCAGGTCGGCCTGCTCAACGGCATCTGGACCGGTCTGGGCGGGGAGCCGGTCAACTGGCTGCAGCTCACGACGCTGCGGTTCAACAGCTTCCTGCTCATGGTGATCCTGCTGTGGGTGCAGGCCGGGTTCGCCATGGTGCTGCTCTCCGCGGCGATCAAGGGCGTGCCCACCGAGACGCTGGAGGCCGCCCGGCTCGACGGCGCGGGGGAGGGCGCGATCTTCTTCAAGATCATCGTCCCGCAGATCCGCACGACGATCATCACGGTGTTCATCACCGTGCTGATCACGGTGCTGAAGAGCTTCGACATCGTCTACGTGATGACGAACGGCAACTTCAACACCAACATCATCGCCGTCGACTTCTTCAACCAGCTGTTCACCAACAACAACGCCGGCTACGCCGCGGCGATCGTCGTGATGCTGCTCATCGTCATGATCCCGATCCTGGTCTTCCAGATCCGTCAGTTCCGCGCCGAGGAGGCCGCCCGATGACCGGCAGCCAGACCGTCGCCCCGGTCCAGGTCCCCAAGGAACCGACGGCCGTCGGCGCCCGGACCGGACGAGGGCGCAAGCACGACCCGACCGCGCGCGCCTCCATCTGGGTCAAGATCGCCGTCGTCATCATCTGCCTGCTGTGGGTCATCCCGACGTTCGGCCTGGCCATCACGTCGTTCCGCCCGCAGGACGACGCCAACTCGACGGGTTGGTGGACGATCTTCACCAACCCGTCGAGCCTCACCCGGCTGACGCTGGAGAACTACAGCGACGTCTTCGACTTCGCCGACATGGGGACGGCGTTCGTCAACAGCCTCGCCATCACCATCCCGGCGACGATCATCCCGATCCTCATCGCCGCGTTCGCCGCCTACGCGTTCACGTTCATGCAGTTCCCCGGCCGGGATCTCCTGCTGATCCTGATCGTGGGCCTGCTCGTCGTGCCGACCCAGGTGGCCCTCGTCCCGCTGCTTCAGATCTACGGCAACCTGGGCATCAGCGGCACGTTCCTCGCCATCTGGCTGGCGCACATCGGCTTCGGCATGCCGCTGGCCGTGTACATCACCCGCAACTACATGGCGACGCTGCCGAAGGAGGTCATCGAGTCGGCGAAGATCGACGGCGCGAGCCACTTCCAGACCTTCTGGCGGCTGATCCTGCCGATGTCCACCCCGGTGCTGGCGTCGTTCGCGATCTTCCAGTTCCTGTGGGTGTGGAACGACCTGCTCAACGCGCTCGTCTTCATCGGCGCCGGCGACAACCAGCCGCTGCCGGTCGCGCTCAACCAGCTGCTCGGCCAGCAGGGCCAGGGCTGGCAGCTGCTCACCGCGGGCGGCCTGTTCACGATGCTCGTCCCGGTCATCGTGTTCCTGTCGCTGCAGCGGTACTTCGTCCGCGGCCTGACCGCCGGGTCGGTGAAGGGCTGACCTCCGGAGACGTCCTCGCTCGCGTCGCCGTCGACCGGGAGCGGGCGCTGGTCTACGAGCACGGCTGGCAGTCGTGGAGCCCCACGACCGCCTACCGGCTCGGCGACCGGCCCTTCCGGCCGGTCAGCGACGCCCGGCGGGTCGGCAACTACCACCCCGAGCGGACCGCGCCGCACGAGGCCTTCTGGGGGGAGGGCCTGCTCGCGGTCGACCCGGGTACCGGGGAGGGCGTGCACGTCTTCGCCGCGTCCTCCCCGGAGGGGGCCGTCCCGGCGGTGCACGCCGAGGTCGTCGGCGGCGAGGTCGTGGTCAGGGGGACGCCCGACCTCGTCCACACCGTCGACCAGGACGGCGGCGGGCTCGACGCCGTCCTCGCCCGGTGGGGGAGCGCGTTCGCCGAGGCCGCCGGCGTGGGCCCGCTGCGGCCGCCGCCGACGGTCTGGTGCTCCTGGTACCACTACTTCGAGCGGGTCACCCAGGCCGACATCGAGGAGAACCTCGCCGCCATCGACGAGCTCGCCCTGCCGCTCGACGTCGTGCAGATCGACGACGGGTACCAGGCCGAGATCGGCGACTGGCTCGCCCTCTCCGACCGGTTCGCCTCGCTGGAGCACGTGGTCGGCGACATCCGGAGCGCCGGGCGCCGCGCCGGGATCTGGGTGGCCCCGTTCATGGTGGGCGAGCGCTCGGCTCTGGCCCGCGCGCACCCGGACCGGCTGATCGGCGGCGCCGACCCCGGTCGGGGCTGGGGGCAGCAGCTGGCCTGCCTGGACGTCACGCACCCAGGCGCCGAGGGCTACCTGCGGGAGGTGTTCGGCAGCCTCCGCGCGACCGGGATCGACTACTTCAAGATCGACTTCACCTACGCCGGGGCCATGGAGGGTCACCGCGCCGACGCCTCGGTCACCGGGGTGGACGCCTACCGGCACGGGCTGCGGGTGATCCGCGAGGCGATCGGGCCGGACGCGTTCCTGCTGGGCTGCGGCGCGCCGATCCTGCCCAGCGTCGGCCTGGTCGACGGCATGCGGGTCGGCCCGGACATCGCCCACCACTTCGAGCCCCTCGACGGCGACCTCTCCCAGCCCTCGCAGCGGGCCGCGGCCATGAACAGCCGGTGGCGCGCCTGGCAGCAGGGCCGCTTCTGGGTCAACGACGCCGACTGCCTGGTCGCCGGTCCGCACGTGGAGCGGCGCGAGGACTGGGCGCCGATCGTCGAGGCGTACAGCGGGCTGCGCAGCAGCAGCGACCGGCTGCGCGGCCTGGACGACTGGGGCCTGGAGGTCACCCGGCGGCTGCTGCAGCCGGGCCTGGTCGCGCCGCTCGTCCCCTGATCCGCACCTGCTTCCGAGGTTCGCCGTGCACTTCGTGTTCAGCCCCCCGGCCGACGCGGCCGCCGGCCTGCTGGACCTGCCGTGGGACCGGCCACTGGAGGAGTGGACCGACGACCGGCTCACCGAGATCCCGCAGCGCGGTCTGTCCCGGCACGTCGTGCGGTTCGTGGCCGAGGGTGGCGAGGTGTTCGCGCTCAAGGAGATCACCGAGCGGCTGGCCCGCAAGGAGTACTCGCTGCTGCGGCGGCTGAAGGAGCTCGGCGTCCCCGCCGTCGAGGTCCTCGGCGTCGTCGTGGACCGGCCCGACGACCTGGAGGCCATCCTGGTCACCCGGTTCCTCGACTACTCCTCCTCCTTCCGCGCGCTGTTCGCCAACCCGCGCGGGGCGCACATGACCGACCGGCTGATGGACGCCCAGGTGGAGCTGCTCGCCCGGCTGCACCTCGCCGGGTTCATGTGGGGCGACTGCTCGCTGTCGAACACCCTCTTCCGCTTCGACGCCGGGGCGCTGGCCGCCTACCTGGTCGACGCCGAGACCGCCGAGCTGCACGACCGGCTCTCGACGGGTCAGCGCGAGTACGACCTGGAGCTGGCCCACGAGCGGGTGGCCGCGGAGCTGATGGACCTGCAGGCCGGCGACTGCCTGGCCGAGGACCTCGATCCGCTCGAGGTCGCTGACGACCTGGTGCGCCGCTACAACCACCTCTGGCACGAGCTCACCGACGAGGAGCTCATGCGCCGCGACGAGCAGCGGTGGCGGATCGCCGAGCGGATCCGCCGGCTCAACGAGCTCGGCTTCGACGTCGACCAGGTCGAGCTGATCGACGACCCGAAGGGCGGCAGCCGGCTGAAGCTCACCACCCGGGTCGCCGAGCCGGGCCGGCACCGCCGCGAGCTGATGGCGCTGACCGGGCTGGACGTGTGGGAGAACCAGGCCCGCCGACTGCTGGCCGACATCGCCAGCTTCCGCGGCTGGATGGAGCAGGTCCAGCAGCGCCGGGTGCCGCTGGCGGTGGCCGCCACCCGCTGGCTGCGCGAGGTCTACCAGCCGGTCCTGGAGTCGATCCCGCCGCACCTGCGCAGCCGGCTGGACCCGGCGGAGATCTTCCACGAGATCCTCGAGCACCGCTGGTTCCTCTCCGAGGCCGCCGGCCGCGACGTCGGCACCACGGCCGCGGCCGCGGACTACATCACCAACGTGCTGCCCCAGGTGCCCGAGGAGCTGGTGACGCCCGCGCCGGTCAGCACCGAGCCCTCGTGACGGGGCGCCCCGGCTTCCACGTCACGGCCCCCTCGGGCTGGATCAACGACCCGCTCGGGGTGACCTGGCACGACGGCCGCTACGAGTTGTTCGTCCAGTACAACCCGGACGCGCCGGAGTGGGCGCCGGCCTGCCGGTGGGGGCAGCTGCGCTCGCCCGACCTCGTTCGCTGGGCCTGGGTGGGCACCGCGCTGGCCCCGGGGCCCGGGGAGGACGGCTGCTGGTCGGGCTCGGTCGTCGTCGCCGACGGGGTCCCGGTGATCGTCTACACCAGCGTGCGCGCCGGCGCGCTCGACCTCGGCGCGGTCGCCCTGGCGACCGGCGACCCGGCCTGGCGGACGTGGACGCCCGACCCCGCCGGACCGGTGCTGCCCGGCCCGCCGCCGGGCCTGCGGCACTTCCGCGACCCCTTCGTCTTCCGGGACGGCGGCACGTGGCGGATGGTCGTCGGCGGCGGGCGGGACGACGGCACGGCCGTCGCGCTCCAGTACAGCGGGTCCGATCTGCGGCACTGGTCCCTGGACGGCCTCCTGGCCGGGCGGCCCGGGACGGAGCAGCCGGCCACCGGCTCGGTGTGGGAGTGCGTGCAGCTGTTCCCGCTGGACGGCGCCTGGGTGCTGCTGGTCTCGGTGTGGGACGCCGGCGAACCGCGGCGGGTCGCCTGCGCGGTCGGCGACTACGACGGCCGCCGGTTCACCGCGCGGGCCTGGCAGCGGTTCACCGCCACGGACGCGGTCTACGCCACGACCACCTTCGCCGACGCCGCCGGCCGGCGCTGCGCGCTGTCGTGGGTCCGCGAGCCGGCGGCGCCGGGGCCCGCGTGGGCGGGGGTGCTGTCGCTGCCCGTCGTCCTCTCCCTCGACGGCGACCGGGTCGCGGTGGCGCCACACCCGGACGTCGACGGGCTGCGCACCGGCGTCCTGGCCGAGGGGACGCCGGCCGACGGCGACGTGCTGGGGCCGTTCGAGCCGTTCCTCGACGTCGTTGCCCACCTCGACGGACCGGGGCGGCTGGCCGTGGGCGACCTGCTCACCCTCGACGTCGGACCCGACGCCGTGGTGCTCCGGCGTCCCGGGCGCGCGGACGAGCGGGTTCCGATGCGGCCGCCGACCGAACTCCGGCTGCTCGTCGACGCGGAGCTCGCCGAGCTCTTCGTCACGGGGGAGGGGGCCGTGGTCCGGCTGGATCCGGCAACGGGCCCGGTGCCGGTGACCGTGTCCGGTCGGGGCGTGCGCCACCTGACCGTGCACGGGATGCCGGTCAGCCGTTGAGCTCCAGGGTCTGCATCGTCTCGGCCCGCACCTGGGCGAGCAGCGCCGGGTCGTCGGCCAGCGACCGCCCGTAGGAGGGGATGGCCTCCTGCAGCGCCGGCCGCCAGGCGGCGATCCGGTCGGGGAAGCACCGCTCGAGCAGCGTGAGCATCGCCGACACCGCGGTCGAGGCGCCGGGGGAGGCGCCCAGCAGGCCGGCGACGGTGCCGTCGCCGCCGACGACCAGCTCGGTACCGAACTGCAGCACGCCGCGGCCGGTCACCGGGTCGCGCTTGATCACCTGGACCCGCTGGCCGGCGGTGATCAGGTCCCAGTCGTGCTGCTCCGCCCCGGGGACGAACCCGGTCAGCGTGCCGTGGCGGGCGTCGCGGGACTGCAGCAGCTCGCGGACCAGGTACCGGGTGAGCGCCATCTCGGTGCGGGCGACGCCGAGCATCGAGCCGAGGTTGTCCGGCTTCACGCTCTTCGGCAGGTCGAACATCGAGCCGGCCTTGAGGAACTTCGGCGAGAAGCCCGCGTACGGGCCGAACAGCAGCGAGTAGTCGCCGTCGATGAGCCGCAGATCCAGGTGCGGGACCGACATGGGGGGAGCACCGACGGCGGCCTGGCCGTAGACCTTGGCCTGGTGCCGGGAGACCAGCTCGGGGGAGTTGGTGCGCAGGAACATGCCGCTGACCGGGAAGCCGCCGAAACCGCGGATCTCGGGGATGCCGGCCTTCTGCAGCAGGGGGAGGGCGCCGCCGCCGGCGCCGACGAACACGAACCGGGTGCGCAGCACCCGCTTCTCGCCGGTGACCGTGTCGCGGACGGTGACCCGCCAGCGGCCGTCGGTCTCCCGCGCGAGGCCGGAGACCCGCTGGTCGCAGTGGACCTGCACGCCGCGGCGCTCGGCGTCCTCGAGCAGGAACCGGGTGAGCGCGCCGAAGTTGACGTCGGTGCCGGCGAACGAGCGGGTGGCGGCCATGACCTGGCTCGGGTCGCGGCCCTCCATCATCAGCGGCAGCCACTCGGCCAGGTCGGCCTGGTGCTCGGCGTACTCCAGGCCGTCGAACAGCGGCTGGCGGGCGAGGGCCTCGTACCGGGCGCGCATGTAGGCACGGCCGTCCTCGCCGGTGACGAAGCCGACGTGGGGCACCGGGGTGATGAACGCCTTGGGCGAACCCTCGGTCATGCCCTCGCGGACCAGGTGCGACCAGAACTGCCGCGAGACCTGGAACTGCTCGTTGATCGCGAGGGCCCTGGACGGGTCGACCCGTCCGCCGGGGCCGGCCGGCGTGTAGTTCAGCTCGCACAGGGCGGCGTGCCCGGTTCCGGCGTTGTTCCACGCCTCGGAGCTCTCGCCGGCGACGTCCGGGGCGGACTCGAACACGGTGACGCTCCACTGCGGCGCGACGATCCCCAGCAGCGCGGCCAGCGTCGCGCTCATGATGCCGCCGCCGACGAGGACGACGTCGGGGTTCGCGCTGTCGGTTGCTACGCCGGGGTCGGAAGTCACGGCTGCCTTTCCTGCGGTGGCGGCGGAACGAGGGACGAGCGCCGGAGGCGCCTGTTCGATCGTCGGCCGTTCCGGGCTCTGACATGCGGGTTCGGCGGTGTGAGGAATCTCCGCCCCGTGATCTGCGCCATGTTTCCGGCTCCGGAACGGCCGTTTCGCGGCGGTCGCCGGGGTCGCCGTCACTCCTCCGGGTGGTGCGACGACGCGATCCCGCGTGGGACCGCGGCGCCCGCGGACCGCCGTATCGTCGTCGGGGAGCGCGGCGTCCCGGCCGCACCGACCACAGGAGCGCCGTCCTGGCCGAGCACCCGCACCCCGACGCCGCGGGGGACCAGCCGGTGGACGCCGGCACCGGCGCCCGCCGGCCGCGGACGCGGCTGCTGCTCTCGCTGGCCGCGGCCGTGCTCGCCGTCGACGTCGTCACCAAGGTCCTCGTGGTCGCGACCATCGGCGAGGGCGAGAACATCCGGCTGCTCGGCGGCGCGGTGTACCTGACCTTCTGGCGCAACACCGGCGCGGCGTTCTCCTTCGCCGAGGGCGCGACGATCCTGTTCAGCCTGATCGCGGTGGTCGTGGCGGTGGTGATCGTGCGGACCGCGCGGCGGCTGTTCTCCACCGGCTGGGCGGTCGCGCTCGGCCTCGTGCTGGGCGGCGCGCTCGGCAACCTGATCGACCGGGTCTTCCGGGCCCCGGGCTTCCTGCGCGGCGGCGTCGTCGACTTCGTCTCGGTGTTCGCCCCCGACGGCCGGGTGTGGCCGGTGTTCAACGTCGCCGACTCGGCGATCGTCTGCGGCGGCATCCTGGGCGCCCTGCTGGCCCTGCGCGGCATCGAGTTCGACGGCTCACGCGGCCGCGCGAAGGCGGTCTCGGGCGCCGGGGCCGACGACGGCGGCGCGGCGCGCGGCTGACCGCCCGGGCGGCTGCGGCGCCGCGCCGCGCCCGCCGGTCACAATGGGCACCGTGACCTCCTCCGGCCTGTACCGCGCCCTGCCGGTGCCGGACGGGCTCGAGGGGCAGCGGGTCGACCAGGCGCTGTCCCGGCTCTTCGGGCTCTCCCGCACCACCGCCGCCGAGGTCGCCGACGCCGGTAACGTGCAGGTCGACGGCCGGGTGCGCGGCAAGGGCGACCGCGTGAGCGGGGGCAGCTGGCTGGAGGTCGAGCTCCCGCCGCCCCCCGGCGAGCCGGCCCCGCCGGAGCCGGTCGAGGGGCTCGCCGTCCTGTACGACGACGAGGACGTCGTGGTCGTCGACAAGCCGGTCGGCGTGGCGGCGCACCCGAGCCCCGGCTGGGAGGGGCCCACGGTGATCGGGGGACTGGCCGCCGCGGGCTACCGGATCTCGACCTCCGGCGCGGCCGAGCGGCAGGGCGTCGTGCACCGGCTGGACGCCGCGACGACCGGCGTCATGGTGGTCGCCAAGAGCGAGCGGGCCTACACCGCGCTCAAGGCGGCGTTCAAGGAGCGGACGGTCGAGAAGGGCTACCACGCCCTGGTGCAGGGCCACCCCGACCCCTCGCGCGGCACCATCGACGCCCCGATCGACCGGCACCCCCGGCACGACTGGAAGTTCGCCGTCGTCAGCGGCGGGCGGCCGTCGGTCACGCACTACGAGGTGATCGAGGCGTTCCCCGCCGCGAGCCTGGTCGACATCGCGCTGGAGACGGGGCGGACCCACCAGATCCGGGTGCACTTCTCCGCGATGCGCCACCCGTGCGTCGGCGACACGACCTACGGCGCCGACCCCACCCTGGCCGCGCGGCTGGGCGTCGGCCGGCAGTGGCTGCACGCCGTCCGGCTGCGCTTCCCGCACCCGGCCGACGGCCGGTGGGTGGAGTTCACCAGCGAGTACCCGGCCGACCTGGCCGGCGCGCTCGCGATCCTGCGTGCCGAGGCCTGAGCCCGGCCGTGAACTGGCTGCCCGAGTCCCTGGACGCCTTTGGCGCCGCCGCGCTGGCGGCGGTCCTGCTCGCCGGCTACCTCGTGGTCGGGGAGCCGGTGGCGGGCTACGTCCTGCACCGCCGGTTCGAGGGGCGGCTGCAGCGGGACCCGGCCGCGCGGCGCTCGTTCTACGGACGGCTGCTGATCCTCGAGTGGGGGCTGGCCGTCGTCGCCGCGGTGGTCTGGGCGGCCGCGCCGGGCGTCGGCCTCGGGGCCGTGGGGCTGCGCTGGCCGCAGGCGTGGCCGGGCCCGGTCACCGCGGCCGCCGTCCTGCTGGTGCTGGCCTTCCTGCTCGTGTCGCTGCGGGCGATGGCCTCCGGGGCGCTGCGGGCCGCGGCCGAGCAGCTGCGCCGCCCGGGCGACGGCCGGCACGCCGAGCCGCCGGTGCACGCCACGCTGGCGCTGCTGCCGCGGACCCGGGGCGAGCGCCGGCTGTTCACCGTCGTGGGACTGACCGCGGGGATCTGCGAGGAGTGGCTCTACCGCGGCGTCTTCCTGGCGGTCGTCGCGGCGCTGCTGGGCCGCCCGCCGCTGCTCGTCCTCGTGGTCGTCGCGGCCGCCGCGTTCGGGCTGGCGCACGCCTACCAGGGCGTGGCCGGGATCGTCACCACCGCGGTGCTGGGCGGCGTCCTCGCCGCGCTGTACCTGGAGACCGGCTCCCTGCTGCTGCCCGTGCTCCTGCACGCGGTCATCGACCTGCGCTTCCTGCTCCTGCCGGCGTCGGTGCTGCCGCCGTTCGTCCGCGGCGCCCGGGAGGTGACCGGTGGCTGAGCCGCGGGCCGAGGTTGCCGGCCCGGCGGACCGGCCGGCGATCGCGGCGCTGCGCACCCGCGTCTTCGTCGAGGAGCAGGGCGTCCCCCCGGAGATCGAGCAGGACGACGCCGACGCCACCGCCGTCCACGCGGTGAGCAGGGACGCCGATGGCCGGGTGGTCGCCACCGGGCGGCTGCTGGAGCGCGACGGGGTCGCGGTGATCGGCCGGATGGCCGCCGACCCGGCCGTCCGCGGCCGCGGGCACGGCGCCGCCGTCCTCGCCGAGCTGCACCGGCAGGCGGTGCTGCGCGGCCTGCGGCGGGTGGAGCTGCACGCCCAGATCACCGCCCGCGGCTTCTACGAGCGGGCCGGCTACACCGCGGTCGGCGAGGAGTACCAGGAGGCGGGCATCGCGCACATCACGATGCGGCGAGAGTTGCCCGACGAACACGTGTGACTGATCGGTCCGCCTGTGTCCGACACGTTCTGTCAGACCCTCGGCGTAGACCCTCCTCAGTGCGAGGATCGAGGTACCGCCCACCGATTCCCCCGCACCGCCGGTCTTCCCCGCCGGTCGCCCGCCGGATCACCGACGGTGGGCACGCACGACCACTGAGGAGCAGGACCGCCCGTGAGCAGCAGCAGCCCGTCGAAGGATTCGTTCGTGCACCTGCACGTGCACACCGAGTACTCGATGCTCGACGGCGCGGCGAAGCTGCCGGAGGTCACCAAGGCGGCCGCCGAACAGGGGATGCTGGCCCTGGCGATGACCGACCACGGCAACGTGTTCGGCGCCTACGACTTCTACAAGCAGGCCAACGCCGCGGGGGTCAAGCCGATCATCGGCATGGAGGGCTACTACACGCCCGGCTCGCGGTTCGACCGCGCCCCGTTCGACTTCGGCGACAACCTCATCGACGAGGACGGCGAGGGCGGCTCCTCGCGCGGCAAGGCCGCCTACACGCACATGACCCTGCTGGCCCGCACCACCGAGGGGATGCACAACCTCTTCCGCATCTCCTCGCTGGCCAGCCTCGAGGGCCAGTACCGCAAGCCGCGCTTCGACCGCGAGCTGCTCGAGACCTACGGCAAGGGCCTCATCGCCACGACCGGCTGCCCGTCCGGCGAGGTCAACATGTGGCTGCGGGCCGGCAAGGAGGACCGCGCCCGCCAGGCGGCCGCGGACTTCCAGGACATCTTCGGGCGGGAGAACTTCTACGCCGAGCTGATGGACCACGGCCTGTCCATCGAGAAGAAGACCCGCCCGCAGCTGCTCGCGATCGCCAAGGACCTCGGCATCCCGCTGCTGGCCACCAACGACCTGCACTACACGCACAAGGAGGACGCGGAGGCGCACGACGCGCTCCTGTGCATCCAGACCGGCTCGCGGCTGAACGAGACCAACCGCTTCAAGTTCAACGGCGACGGCTACTACCTCAAGAGCGCCGCCGAGATGCGCGCGCTGTTCCCCGGTGAGCTGACTGCGGCCTGCGACAACACGCTGCTGATCGCCGAGCAGTGCGAGATCGAGTTCACCGAGGGCGCCGACCTCATGCCGCGCTTCCCCCTGCCGGCGGGGGAGGACGAGACCTCCTGGTTCGTCAAGGAGGTCGAGCGGGGGCTGCACAAGCGGTGGCCGAACGGCATCCCCGACCACGTCCGCAAGCAGGCCGACTACGAGGTCGGGATCATCACCCAGATGGGCTTCCCGGGGTACTTCCTCGTGGTCGCCGACTTCATCAACTGGGCCAAGGACAACGGCATCCGGGTCGGTCCGGGCCGTGGCTCGGCCGCCGGCTCCCTGGCCGCCTACGCCATGGGGATCACCGACCTCGACCCGCTGGCGCACGGGCTGATCTTCGAGCGGTTCCTCAACCCCGAGCGCGTCTCCATGCCCGACGTCGACATCGACTTCGACGACCGCCGCCGGGGTGAGGTCATCCAGTACGTCTCGCGGAAGTACGGCGAGGAGCGGGTCAGCCAGATCGTCACCTACGGGACGATCAAGGCGAAGGCCGCGATCAAGGACGCCGCCCGGGTGCTCGACCGCCCGTACTCGGTCGGCGACGAGCTGACCAAGCTCATGCCGCCGGCGGTCATGGGCAAGGACATCCCGCTGTCGGGCATCTTCGACCCGGCCCACCCGCGCTACAAGGAGGCCGCGGAGTTCCGGGCCCGCTACGAGTCCGACCCGGGCGCGCAGGAGGTGGTCGACCAGGCCCGCAAGCTCGAGGGGCTGAAGCGGCAGTGGGGCGTGCACGCCGCCGGCGTCATCATCGGCCGCTACCCGCTGATCGACAGCATCCCGATCATGCGCCGGGAGGCCGACGGCGCCGTCATCACGCAGTTCGACTACCCGACCTGCGAGACGCTCGGCCTGCTGAAGATGGACTTCCTGGGCCTGCGCAACCTCACGGTCATCGACGACGCGCTGCGCAACATCGTCGCAAACGGCAAGGAGCCGATCGACCTCGACGAGATCAGCAAGGACCTCACCGACCCGGCCACCTACGAGCTGCTGGCCCGCGGTGACACGCTCGGCGTCTTCCAGTTCGACGGCGGGCCGATGCGCTCGCTGCTGCGGCTCATGCGGCCGGACAACTTCGAGGACATCTCCGCGGTCGGCGCGCTCTACCGGCCGGGTCCGATGGGCGCGAACTCGCACACCAACTACGCGCTGCGCAAGAACGGCCAGCAGGAGATCACGCCGATCCACCCGGAGCTCGCCGAGCCGCTGGAGGACATCCTCGGCACGACCTACGGCCTGATCGTCTACCAGGAGCAGGTCATGGCGATCGCGCAGAAGGTCGCCGGGTACTCGCTCGGCAAGGCCGACCTGCTGCGCCGCGCAATGGGCAAGAAGAAGAAGTCGGTCCTGGACGCCGAGTTCGTCGGCTTCGAGGCCGGCATGAAGGAGCGCGGCTACTCCGACGCGGCGATCAAGACCCTCTGGGACATCCTCGTCCCGTTCGCCGACTACGCGTTCAACAAGGCCCACTCGGCCGCCTACGGCCTGGTCTCCTACTGGACCGCGTACCTCAAGGCGAACTACCCGGCCGAGTACATGGCCGCGCTGCTCACCAGCGTCGGCGACGACAAGGACAAGCGGCCGATCTACCTGGCCGAGTGCCGGCGCATGGGCATCAAGGTGCTGCCGCCGGACGTCAACGAGTCGGCCGCCGACTTCACCCCGGTCGGCACCGACATCCGCTTCGGCCTGGCCTCGATCCGCAACGTCGGGCACAACGTCGTCGAGGCGATCGCCCGTGCCCGCGAGGAGCAGGGCCGGTTCAAGGACTTCTCCGACTTCCTGCGCAAGGTCGACGCGGTCGTCTGCAACAAGAAGGTCATCGAGTCGCTGTGCAAGGCCGGCGCCTTCGACTCCCTCGGTCACTCGCGGCAGGGCCTGGTCGCCGTGCACGCCAACGCCGTCGAGATGGCGATGGCGCTCAAGCGCAAGGAGGCCGAGGGCCAGTTCGACCTGTTCGGCGGCTTCGGCGCCGGCGACGGCGCGGACGACCCGTTCGGCGGGGCCCTGGACATCACGATCCCGACGGCGGACTGGTCGAAGTCCGAGCGGCTGATCTTCGAGCGCGACATGCTCGGCCTCTACGTCTCCGACCACCCGCTGCACGGCGTCGAGCACGTGCTCGCGTCGCACGCCGACACCCCGATCGCCGAGATCAACGCCGGCGGGGTCGAGGACGGCGCGAACGTCACGATCGCCGGGATCCTCACAGCCGTGGGGCCGCGGACCAACAAGCAGGGCGCGCCCTGGGCGATCGCCACGGTCGAGGACCTCGAGTCCGGCATCGAGGTGCTGTTCTTCCCGAAGACGTGGGCCGAGTACTCGGAGAAGGTCGTCCGCGACCAGATCGTCGTGGTCAAGGGCCGGATCAACCGGCGCGACGACCAGCCCTCGCTGTTCGCCTCCGAGATCAGCATCCCCGAGCTCACCGAAGGGCCGCGTGGGCCGGTGCTCGTGTCCATGCCGGCCACGCGCTGCACCCCGCCGGTCGTCGAGCGGCTGCGCGAGGTGCTCGGCAGCCACCCGGGCACGACCGAGGTGCAGCTGAAGCTGGTCAACGGCAGCCGGGAGACCGTGCTGCGCCTCGACCAGGGCCTGCGGGTGCGCCCGAGCACCGCGCTGATGGGCGACATCAAGGCCCTGCTCGGCCCGACCAGCGTCGCGATCCTCTAGCCGGCGACCAGCCGGTGCAGGACCGCGAGGTCGTGGTGGTCCACGGCGCGGAGCTCGTAGCCGGAGCGCCAGGCGATCTGCTGCATGGCCGAGATGCAGCCGACGGCGCGCCCGGCGACGGTCCCGGTGGTGAAGCAGGCGGCCGGGTAGACCCAGCGCTCGCCGTGCGGGCCGACCTGGATGCCGGTGCCGTCGGCGTCGAAGGTCACCGGGTGCACGTCGACCCAGCCCCGGCCGGGGGCGGCGAGCTCGACGCGGGTCGGCCGCTCGTCGGTCTCGACCGCGTAGCCGAGGTCCCCCAGCGCGGCCAGGACGGCGGCCTCCTGGGTCGCGTCGACGGCCAGGTCGAGGTCGCGGTGCGCCCGGGTCTGCCGCCCGGCGAGCGCGTCGACGCCCCACCCGCCCTCGAGCCACGCCGGGCAGCCGGCGGCCGCGAGGGCATCCAGCACGGCGACGACCTCCGCCGCGGTCATCCCGCCGAACCCGCGCACGCGGCAGGCTAACCGCGTGCCCCTCGCGCCGTCTCCCCGACGGCCGGGGTTCACTGGGGGCATGAGCGACGCCCCGGACGACCCGTCGGCCGCCTCCGCAGCCGGTGCCGGGGCCGCGTGGCCACCCGTCGGTCCGCCGTCGTCGCGCCCCGTCGACCCGGGCGCCGCCGCCCGTTCGGCCGCCCTCGGCGGACTGACCGGGCCGGACGGCGCACCCGCTCTCGCGGCCCGGCGGCCGTGGTCGGCCTGGTCGGAGATCCGCGGCGACCTGCGCCCGGCGGGTCTGCTGGTCGCGGCGCTGGCGGTCGCGGGGTTCCCGATCGGGCTGTTGTGGTGGGCGCTCGCGCCGCGCGCCGACTTCCGCATCACCGCCGACGGCCCCGTGGCGATCGGCAACCCGCCGGCCGAGCTGCTGGCCGCGGACGACGCCGTCTTCGCCCTGCTGCTCGCCGCGGTGGGGCTGCTCGCCGGCGTGCTGGCCTGGGCGTTCCTGCGCCGCCGACGGGGCGTGGCCGTGCTGCTGGCGCTCGCGGTCGGCGCCTCGGCCGCGGCCGGGATCGCCTGGCAGCTCGGTGAGCTGCTGGGGCCGGCCCCCACCCAGGCCGAGCTCTCCGACGTCGGGGCGAGGGTGACGACCAGCCTCACCCTCGGCTCGCTGCCGGCGCTGGCCGCGGGGCCGTTCTGCGCCGTCCTGGCCTACCTGGTGGCCACGCTGTTCACCCGCCGCGACGACCTCGGCCGGCCGGTCGGGCAGCCGGCCGCCGAGCGCCCGGTCGCTGGCGAGCCTGCGCTGGCCTGGTCGCCGGTCGACCCGGCACCGGGCCGGCCGCGGGACTGATCACTCCGCGGCGAACGACAGGCCGCGTTCGGCGAGGGCCGCCCGCAGCAGCCGCAGCGCCTTCGGGCCCACGCCGTGCAGCGCGGCCAGCTCCTTCTCCCGGTGGTCCGGCAGCTGGGACAGCCGCGTGATGCCGGCCGCGTGCAGGGCCCCGGTCGCGGGGCGGCCGATGGCCCGGGGCAGGTCGTCGTCGGTCACGTCAGCGGGGACCGGCCGGCCGGTGAGATCTCATCGGCTCAGTTGACCGTCATGGGCGTGGCGAACTCCTGCAGCGGCACCGGCACCGCCCCGAGCGTCTGCAGCAGGGTCAGCTCGCGGCGCAGCAGCCGGGACTCGGCGGCCAGCCGGCGGCGGGTCGCGGAGACGGCCAGCAGCGCCTGCCGGTCCTCGGTCGTGAGCAGCGCCGCGGAGGCCACGAGCCAGGACAGCGCGCGCGGGTCGTCGGCCACCTCGCGCAGCAGCGCCGCCGTCTGGGCGCCGACCTGCAGCCGCTCCGGGCCGCCGGAGGGATCGGCGAGGTCGGGGTCGACGTCCTCGTCGTCCCCGGGGGCCCAGCCTCCGCCGCGCAGCGCCGCCACCTCGGCCACGTAGCGGGTGAACAGATCCCGGACCCCGCGGACGAGCACCGCCATGGACGAGCGCGCCACGTCGGCGGCCACGTCCGCGCCGGCCGGCCCGACCAGGCCCTCGGTGTCGGCCGCCGCCTCCTGGGCCGCTTCCTCGTCGGCCAGCCACTCGACCTCGCCCTGCAGGTAGGGCGGGTCGTCGCCGACGACGACGTCGAGCAGGCGGAACCGCTCGCCGCCGACCGTGACGATGCGGAAGCCGCCGTCCGGCTGCGGCCGGACGGCCTGCAGCCGCGCCGCGCAGCCGACGTCGTAGAGCGCCTCCGCGGGGGCGACCTGCTCGACCTCCCAGCCCTGCCGGATCGCGACCACGCCGAAGAAGCGCCGGTCGCTGCCGGCCGGGAGGGCGATCAGGTCGTGCACCAGCCGGCGGTAGCGCGGCTCGAAGATGTTCAGCGGCAGCACCACGCCGGGGAACAGGGGTGAGCCCAGCGGGAACAGCGGGATGAGCTCGCCCACGGCAGCCGAGCCTACGGGCGGCGGCACGCGGCCGGGGGAGGGGCCGGTGCGTGCCCCTGGCTACCCTGGGAGCCGGCGTTCGCTATCCCGGAGGTGTCCCGTGCTCGGCCGCATCGACCTGCGTGGAAACGCGCTGCCGGGGATGCGTGAGCTCACCGGCCTGCTGCCCCGGGCGGCCACCGACATCGACTCGGTGCTCGCCACCGTGCGCCCGCTCTGCGAGGACGTGCGCCTGCGCGGCGCCCAGGCGGTCCGTGAGATCACCGCGCGCCTGGACGGCGTCGACCTGGAGGACTTCGCCGTCCCGCAGGCAGCGCTCGACGGTGCCCTCGCCGCGTGCGACCCCACGCTGCGCGCCGCGCTGGAGGAGGCGATCTCCCGCGTGCGGAAGGTGCACGCCGACCAGCGGCGCACCGACGTCACCACCCAGGTGGTCCCCGGCGGCACCGTCACCGAGCGCTGGCTGCCGGTGCGCCGGGTCGGGCTCTACGTGCCCGGCGGGCTGGCGCCGCTGCTGTCCAGCGTGGTGATGAACGTCGTCCCGGCGCAGATCGCGGGCGTGGAGTCGATCGCCGTCGCCTCGCCGCCGCAGCGCGACCACGGCGGGCTGCCCGATCCCGGCGTCCTCGCCGCCTGCGCCCTGCTCGGCGTCACCGAGGTCTACGCCGTCGGCGGCGCGCAGGCGATCGCGATGTTCGGCTACGGCGCGGGCTCCTGCGAGCCGGTCGACCTGGTCACCGGCCCGGGCAACGTCTACACGACGGCGGCCAAGCGGCTGCTGCGCGGCCTGATCGGCATCGACTCCGAGGCCGGGCCCACCGAGGTGGCGATCCTCGCCGACGACACCGCCGACCCGGTGCACGTCGCCGCCGACCTGATCAGCCAGGCGGAGCACGACCCGCTGGCCGGGGCGGTGCTGGTGACGACGAGCGAGGCGCTGGCCGACGCCGTCCTCGAGCTGGTGCCCGGGCAGGTGGCCGCCACCAAGCACTCGGACCGGATCACCACCGCGCTCGACGGCAGCCAGTCCGGCATCGTGCTCGTCGACGACCTCGACGCCGGCCTGAAGGTCGTCGACGCCTACGCCGCCGAGCACCTGGAGATCCAGACCCGCGATGCCCGCGAGGTGGCGCTGCGGGTGCGCAACGCGGGCGCGATCTTCGTGGGCGCGTGGTCGCCGGTGTCCCTCGGCGACTACGCGGCGGGCTCCAACCACGTGCTGCCCACCGGCGGCTGCGCGCGGCACTCCAGCGGCCTGTCGGTGCAGTCGTTCCTGCGCGGCGTGCACGTCGTCGAGTACGACGAGCGGGCGCTGGCCGAGGTCGCGCCGCACATCGACGCCCTCGCCGGCGCGGAGGACCTGCCCGCGCATGCCGCCGCCGTCCGGGCCCGCACGCGCACATGAGCCAACCCCACGAAGACGCTTCGCTGGCGCTCCACGTCTCCGCGGGGACCCCGGCATGACCGACCTCGACGCGCTCCCGCTGCGACCGGAGCTGCGGGGCCGCACGCCCTACGGCGCCCCGCAGCTGGCCGTGAAGCACCGGCTCAACACCAACGAGAACCCGTACCCGCTGCCTCCGGCGCTGCTCGCCGACCTGGGCGCGGCGCTGGCCGAGGCCTCGCGGGACCTCAACCGCTATCCCGACCGGGACGCCGTCGGGCTGCGGGCGGACCTCGCGGCCTATCTGACCCGGACGTCGGGGGAGCCGGTCGGGCCGGCGCAGGTGTGGGCGGCCAACGGCTCCAACGAGGTGCTCCAGCAGCTGCTGCAGGCCTTCGGCGGCAGCGGGCGGACGGCACTGGGCTTCACGCCGTCCTACTCGATGCACCCGATCATCTCCGCGGGCACCGGCACCGGCTGGGTCGACGGGCACCGCCGGGCCGACTTCACGATCGACACCGCGCAGGCCGTCGCTCAGGTGCGGGAGGTGCGGCCGGACGTCGTCTTCGTGACCAGCCCGAACAACCCCACCGGCACCGCGGTGGCGCTGGAGACGATCACCGAGCTCTACGACGCCACCGAGGGCGTGCTGATCGTCGACGAGGCGTACGCGGAGTTCGCACGGGCGGGGACGCCGTCGGCGCTGACCCTGCTGTCGGGCCGGCCGCGGCTGGTGGTGAGCCGGACCATGAGCAAGGCGTTCGGGATGGCCGGGCTGCGGCTGGGCTACCTCGCCGCCGACCCCGCCGTCGTCGACGCGATCCAGCTCGTCCGGCTGCCGTACCACCTGTCGTCGCTGACCCAGGCGGCCGCCCGGACGGCGCTGGCGCACACGCCCGCGCTGCTGGCGACGGTGGAGGCGGTCAAGGCCGAGCGGGACCGGATCGTCGCCGCACTGCCCGGCATGGGGCTGACCAGCGTGCCGTCGGACGCGAACTTCGTGCTCTTCGGCCGCTTCGCCGACTCCCGCGCCGCCTGGCAGGCGCTGCTCGACCGCGATGTCCTGGTGCGGGACGTGGGGCTGCCCGGGTGGCTGCGGGTCACCGCCGGGACGCCGGAGGAGACCGACGCCTTCCTCACCGCCCTGGGTGAGGTGGCGCCGGGGTTCCGCGCGCCTCTGGGAGACTGAGCTCCATGAGCCGCACTGCACGGATCGAACGGGCGACGAGCGAGACCAAGCTCGTCGTCGAGATCGACCTCGACGGCACCGGCGCCGGCGACATCAGCACGGGGGTCGGCTTCTACGACCACATGCTGACCTCGCTGGCCAAGCACAGCGGCATCGACATCACCGTCCGCGCCGACGGCGACCTGCACATCGACGCCCACCACACGGTGGAGGACGTCGCGATCGCCCTCGGCCAGGCCTTCGCCGAGGCGCTGGGCGACAAGAAGGGCATCACCCGCTACGGCGACGCCACGATCCCCATGGACGAGGTGCTCGTGCAGGCGGCGGTGGACCTCTCCGGCCGGCCGTACTTCGTGCACGCCGAGCCGGAGAACATGACGCCGATGATCGGGCCGGACTACCCGACCTCGCTCACGAAGCACGTCCTGGAGTCCTTCGCCTTCAACGCGCGGATCAGCCTGCACGTGCGAGTGCTCTACGCCGGCCGGGACGCCCACCACATCGTGGAGGGCCAGTTCAAGGCGCTCGCCCGGGCCCTGCGCACCGCCGTGGCGCTGGACCCCCGCGTCACCGACGTCCCCTCCACCAAGGGCGCGCTGTAGTTCCGTGGACCTCGGTCCGATCCTGCTGATCGCCGGCGGCTTCCTGCTCGGCGGCGCCTGGAGCATGTGGCGGATGAGCGCGGAGGACGACGACAGCCGTCCCGCCGGCCGCGCGACCGCCGGCCCCGGGGCCACCGAGGCCCGCGGCCGTTCGGCGCCGCAGGTCGTCCTCGCGGTGGTCCTGCTCATCGCCGCGCTGCTTGCGACGGCCTCCGGCATCCTCCGCCTGATCTGACTCAGTCAGGCCGGGTGCGGATGAGGTTCGTCGCTACCATGCGCAGCACCACCTCGTCGGCCTGGTTGGCCAGTTCGATGCGCGTCCGCACGATGCCCCGGTCGAGCTTGCTGACCGAGCGCCGAGCCTCCTCCACCGTGGTGCGCAGCGTCAGCTCGTCGCCAGGGCGAACGGGCAGGACCCAGCGCAGCTCGTCGACGCCCGGCGATCCCAGCGACGACGCCGGCGAGAGGTACTCCTGCGCGAACAGCCGCATCATCAGCGCGCACGTGTGCCAGCCGCTCGCGATCAGACCGCCGAACGGCCCGGCGGCCGCCGCTTCGGGATCGACGTGGAACGGCTGCGGATCGAACTCCCGCCCGAAATCGATCACCTGCGCCTCGTCCACCCGGATCGGGCCGTACTCGGCGGTCCTGCCCGGGACGTAGTCCTCGAACCAGCGCTCCACCACCGGCTCAAGGTAGAACCGCCGTGCTCCGGCTGATCGCGCCGGATGCGCGGGCGCCCGCTCAGCCGGCGCGAGCGAGCTCCCCGTCGCCGGTGGGGATCGGCCGGATGACGTGGATCTCGGTGCCGTCGGGGCGGTAGGTGTGCCAGCGGCCGGCGGTGTCGCGTTCGATGCGGAAGCCGTGGTGGACCTGGGTGTGGTGCCGTTCGCAGAGCAGCCCGGCGTTCTCCAGGTCGGTCTCGCCGCCGAACAGCCAATGGATCACGTGATGAACCTCGCACCAGTAGTGCGGGGCGTCACAGCCAGCGAACACACAGTGACCGTCGCGGGCCTCGACGGCCCTGCGCAGCCACGGCGGCACCAGGCGCATGGTCCGGCCGAGGTCGAGGGGCTGTCCCTCGGGGCCGAGGACGATGCGGGTGAGGTCGGCGTCGCAGGTCACCCAGCGGGCCCGGGCCGCGGAGATGACCGCGCCGAACCCCAGGTCGGCGCTGAGCGGGCCGGTGGAGGGGTCGAGCAGGTCCTCCAGGTCGACCTGGACCGCGACGTGCGGCTTGACGGTGCGCAGCAGCGGCAGCGTGCCGCAGCCGAGGTGGAGGTCGGCGAGCTGGACGAGGGCGTCGGCCCGCTGCTGCGGGTGCGAGCGCTGGTCGCCGGCGGGCCGGTGGGCCTGGCGGAGCGATTCCAGCGCGGCCTGCACCTTCTCCCCGCCGACCGCGTCGAGGTGGAACCGGCCGGTGAGGCTGCCGTCGGCGTGCTTGGCGAAGGACAGGAACCGTTCCTCCGTCGGATCGGGCTCCGGCCCGTCCTGATCCAGCCGAGCGATCACCTGATGGACGAGCCGGGCGAGTTCGTCGTGCCGCCGGGTGGCGGCGAACCCGGTCAGCACCTGGTCGATGCCGGCGAGGTCGCCGCCCTGCTCGGCCAGCAGCCGCAGGTAGCGCGGTGCGGTGATCCGCCCGATCACCGCCACCTGATCACCGGTCACCGCACCCGAGGCGTGCGCGGCGGCCAGCGCCGGTAGCTGGTCGAGCGCCCGGCCGTTGCGCACCAGCTGCGAGGCCGCGCCGGCAGACAGCCGGCAATGCCCGCGCAGCCACGACTGCGGCGACGTCGTCCCGTCGTGCGCGAAGGCCTGCTGGTTCTCGGCCTGCCGCACGGTGCGGGCCAGCTCGGCGTCGATCCGGTTGCGCGCGGCGACGAGTGCCCGGGTGCGGTCGAGCAGCTCCGGCGCGGTCAACCCGTGGAGCTCGCCGCCCCCGGAAGAGCTCGAACACATGTACGAATAATACCGCTACATGACCGCCTGAGCGACCTGAAGTCGCAGGTCAGCCGCCTGTCCACAGATTCGGCGGCGGTCTAGCGTGGCGGCGTGAGCGTGGCAGGCATCCGGGCGGCGACGGTGAACCTGTTCGCCCAGCACGGCGACTGGCCGCGGCGGCGGGAGGCGCTGCGCCAGAGCCTGCGCGCCCTGGACGCCGACGTCCTCGCGCTCCAGGAGGCGATCGTCGACGACGGCTACGACATGGCCGCCGAGCTGCTGGGGGAGGGCTACCACCTCGTCCACCAGCAGCAGGGCCTGGTCGGCGACGGCACCCACCACGGGTCCTCGGTCGCCAGCCGGTGGCCGGTGCGCGCCGTCCACGAGGTGGACCTGCACCTGACCGACCGCACGCACGACTTCAGCTGTGGGACCGTGCTCGCCGAGGTCGACAGCCCCGTCGGCCGGCTGATCGTGGGCAGTCACGGCAGCTCGTGGCCCTGGTGGGCCGAGCGGGAACGGGAACTGCAGGCGGTGGCGGTCGCGCGAGCCGTCGAGGAACTGGTCGCGGCCGAACCGGCGCACGTCGTCCTCGGCGGCGACTTCAACGCCGAGCCGCAGACGAGCAGCATGCGGTTCCTCACCGGCCGGACGTCTCTGGACGGCGTGAGCACCGCCTACCGCGACGCGTGGGAGGCCGTGCACGGGCAGGAGCCCGGGCACACGCTCGACCCCCGCAACCCGCTGCGCGCGATCGACGAGCCCGGCGAGACGCAGGGACGGCGGGTGGACTACGTGCTCGTCCGCTGCGGCGACCACGGCCCGACGCTGCGCATCGTCGACGCCGGGCGCTGCGTGCACGAGCCGGTCGACGGCGTGCAGCCCAGCGACCACTACGGCGTCTACGCCGACCTCGCGCTCCGCGAGCGTGCGATGCCCGACACCTCCGCCGCCGGGAATCGACGCGGCCGGTGATCCGCTGGCACGTACCGTGGGCAGCGTGAAGAAGGTGGTCGTCCTCGACTACGGGTCGGGCAACCTGCGCAGCGCCGAGCGGGCGCTGGCCCGTGTCGGCGCCGACGTGACGGTGACCGCCGACCCGCAGGCCGCCCTCGATGCCGACGGTCTGGTCGTGCCCGGCGTCGGCGCCTTCGCCGCGTGCATGGCGGGGCTGCGCGCCGTCGACGGCCCGCGCCTGATCGACCGGCGCCTGGCCGGCGGCCGCCCGGTGCTGGGCATCTGCGTCGGCATGCAGATCCTCTTCGAGCGCGGGGTCGAGCACGGCCACGACGCCGAGGGCTGCGGCGAGTGGCCCGGCGTGGTCGAGCAGCTCAAGGCCCCCGTCCTGCCGCACATGGGCTGGAACACGGTGCAGGCACCCGAGGGCACGGTGCTCTTCGACGGGCTCACCGATCAGCGCTTCTACTTCGTGCACTCCTACGGCGTCCGCGAGTTCCCGCTCGGCACCGAGGGCCCCCCGTCGCCGATCGCCCGGCCCCTGGTCACCTGGGCCGAGCACGGCGACCGGTTCGTGGCCGGCGTCGAGAACGGCGCCCTCTCCGCGACCCAGTTCCACCCCGAGAAGAGCGGCGACGCCGGCGCCCAGCTGCTGACGAACTGGCTGGACACGCTGGCCTGACGACGGTCCGCTCCTCCGTCGCCACCTAGGGTGACGCCGTCCTCGTCCGGCGTACCTGGAGGCGCGTGTTGCGGTCCACCTCCCGCCTCGGCGGCCTCGTCGTCGCCGCGGTCCTGCTCGGGTTGATCGCGTGGACCGTCGTCGCGCTGCAACCGCCGGCGCCCGAGCCCCGCGACGCCCCGGCCGACCGGTTCAGCGCGGAACGCGCGTTCGACCACGTCCAGCGGCTCGGCGCGCAGAACCACGTGGCCGGCAGCACGGCGGACGCCGACGTCGTCCGGTACCTGACCGACACGCTGTCGGGCCTGGGGCTCGACACCCGTGTGCAGAACGCCGTCGGCTCCTGGTACTCGGACACCCACGGCGCGCAGATGGCGACCGTCCGCAACGTCGTCGCGGTCCTCCCCGGCAGCGAGCCGACCGGCCGGCTGTTCCTCACCGCGCACCACGACTCCGCCGAGGCCGGCCCCGGCGCGAGCGACGACGGCGCCGGTGTCTCGGCGCTGCTGGAGACCGTCCGCGCCCTGGCAGAGGGCCCGCAGTTGCGCAACGACGTGGTCGTCGTCCTCACCGACTCCGAGGAGGCGTGCCTCTGCGGCGCCGAGGCGTTCGTCGCCTCGCACCCGCTGGCCCGGGGCGGGGTGGTGCTCAACTTCGAGGCCCGCGGCACCGGCGGCCCGCCGATCATGTTCGAGACGTCCCTGGGCAACGCCGACCTGGCCGCGGTCTACGCCGACGCCGTGCCGAACCCGGTGGCGACCAGCTTCGCCGTCGAGGTGTACCGGGCGCTGCCCAACGACACGGACTTCAGCCCGTTCCTCGCCGATGGCGGCTACACCGGGATGAACACCGCTTTCATCGACGGCGCCGCCGCCTACCACGGGCCCCAGGACACCCCCGACCGGCAGGACCGGGCGAGCCTGCAGGGGCTGGGGGACGTGGCCCTCGCCCTCACCCGCGACCTCGCCGACCGGGACCTCACCACGCTGGCCGAGCCGGCGGAGGACGACGCGACCTACTTCCCGGTGCTCGGGCAGCTGGTGCGCTACCCGGCCGCGCTGGTCTGGCCGCTGGCCATCGCCGCGGTCGCCGCGGTCGGGTTGCTGGTCCTGGTGAACGCCCGCCGCGGGATCAGCTCGCTCGGCCGGACGGCGGCCGGGACGGCCCTCGCGCTGATCCCGCTCGCCCTGGCGCCGCTGGCCGCCCAGGCGCTGTGGACGGTGCTGGTCCTGATCCGCCCCGGCTACGCCCCGATGCTGGATCCGTGGCGGCCGGGCTGGTACCGGGTCGCCACGGTCGCGCTCGTGCTCGCGGTGGTGCTGACCTGGTACGCGCCGCTGCGCCGGCGGATCGGCGCGCCCGCCCTGGTCACCGGTGCGCTGGTCTGGCTGGCGCTGGTCGGCGGGGCGCTCGCCGCGGTCGCGCCGGGCGGCTCCTACCTGGCCGCGCTGCCCGCGCTCGCCGGCGCGCTGGCGGCGCTGGTCACCGCCCCGGCCGCCCGGCCGGTGGCCGCCTTCCTCGCCGGTGCGGTCGCCGTCGTCGTCCTCGTGCCCACCGTGACGCTGTTCCTGCCGGCGCTCGGGCTGTCGTCGGCGGCCGTTCCGTCGGCGGTGACGACGCTGTGCGCGCTCGCCCTGCTGCCGGCCGCCGAGCTGCTGTTCGCAGACGACGGTCGCCGGCTGCGTGCCGTGGCCGTCCCCGGCGTCGCCCTCCTGGTGGCCGCCGCCTGCACCGCGGCCGGGCTGGTCGTGGACCGGTTCGACGAGCGCAACCCCGTCCCCAGCCAGCTGGTCTACGTGCTCGACACCGACACCGAGCAGGCCTGGTGGGCGTCGGCCGAGTCCGACCCGGGGTCCTACACCGAGCACTACATGGACGTCCGCCGGCCGCTGGACGCCAACTACCCGTACCTGCGCGAGCTGGACGACTACTGGACGGGCAAGGCCCAGGTGGCGGCCCGGCCCGCCCCTGCGGTCGAGACCCTGGCCGACCGGGGCGACGGCGAGCGGCGCGAGGTGACCCTGCGGATCCGGCCGCAGCGGGACGGCGTCCGGTTCGTGGTGCTGGACCTGGACACCGGCGGCGGCACCGTGGTGGGCGCCCGCGCCGAGGGCCGCGACGTGCCGGAGGAGGCGCTGGGCGAGGCGTCGCTGTGGCTGTCCTTCCACGCGCTGCCCGCCGACGGCATCGAGGTCGTGGTCACCGTGGAGTCGGCCGGCGCCCTCGGCCTGCGGGTGATGGACGGCAGCAACGGTCTCGACGGGCTGCCCGGGTACACGCCCCGCCCGCCGGGCGTCGACGCGGCCGGCTCGCACAGCTCCGACCTGGTGCTCGTCTCGGCGACCGTCCCGCTCGGCTGATCACTGCAGGGGGAACGGCGACTGCAGCCACCACGGGGCGTCGACCACCTCGACCCGCACCACCCACTTCACCCACCAGAAGCCGCGCCGGCCGGGGGCGACCAGCCGCACCGGCGCGCCGTGGCCCGCCGACAGCGGCCGCCCGGCCGCCGACGTCGCCAGCAGCAGGGCGCCGGCGTCGGACAGCGGCAGCCGCCGGCGGTAGCCCGTGACCGAGACGACGTCGACGCTGCCGCCGTCCGGGAGGTCGCCGGCCACCTCGGCCAGCAGCCGGTCCAGCCGCACCCCGCCCCACTCCTGGACGGCGTACCAGCCGCCGGTGCAGTCCAGGACGGCGCGCATCCGGTCGCCGCGGGAGAGGTCGGCCACCGGCACCGCCGTCCGCCGGCCGCCGCTGACGACGTCCACCGCGCCGGGGCGGTCGGACGGCACCGTGTCGGTGAACCACTGCGTCACCGGCATCGCGGCGGGATCGCCGCTGCCGCGCTCGGCCGAGCCGGTCGCGCGCCGGTCGGCCCCCGGGGCACCGGTCAGCCGCAGCGTGCCCTCGGTCGCGCCCCACAGCGCCGCGGCGCCCACCCCGAGCCCGCCGGCCTGCAGCAGCGCCCGCCGGCCGAGGTCCGCCCGCCGGAAGCGCTGCCGCCGTCCCCACGCGTGCAGCACCAGCACCGCCAGCACGCACACCGCCGCCGCGACGTGCACCTGCAGCGTCAGCCCGCCGCCGGTCACGCCGACGGCGTGCAGCACGCCCGTGCCGACGGTGACGGCGACCAGCCCCGCCAGCGACAGCGCCGCGGCCGGCGCCCGGCGCTCCCGCGGCAGCCGCCAGGCCCGCCGGACGACGACCGCCTTCCACGGCACGAGCAGCAGCAGTCCCAGGCCGGCTGCCCCGTGGACGGCCACCACCATCCGCGCCGCCGTCGTCGTCCCGACGCCGTAGGCGAGCACCCCCGTGCCCGCCGCGACGACCAGCAGCGTCAGCAGCCCGAGGTTGGTGCGCCGCCCGGCGCGGCGCAGCCCCAGGAGCACGCGGGACTCACCAGCGCCGGCTCCAGCGCTGGTGGCGCAGGAACAGGAACGCCAGGATCAGCGGGAGGATCGGCGCGACGCCGTAGGCCACCAGGGACACAGTCCACGCCGCGGCGAGCACCAGCAGGACGGCGGCCACCGCCGGCGGCGGGCCCGGCCGCCGGACCGGCCGCACCGGAACGGGCGCCGGGGGCTCGGGCAGGTCGGCCGTCAGCGCCGGCAGCTCGTCCAGGTACACCGCCGCGTGCGCGCGGACGACCCGCTCGTCGAACTCGTCCATGGTCAGCCGGCCCTCGCCGAGGTGCCGGCCGAGTTTCTCCACGACCTGCTGTCGGTCGGCGTCACCGGCACGCATCCGGGGCTCGGGCATCTGGCCGCCTCCTGTCGAAAGTCCGCGCGCCCATGGTGCGCCGCGTTCCTGTGCGCCGTCGTCGTCCCGGGAGCGGTATCCCGCCTACGCAGGTCGACGTACCCGGCCAACGCACAGGACCGGCTCACCAGTGCCCGCGGTGCACCACCTCGTCGATCCCGCGCCGGCCGCGCCGCAGGGAGGGGGAGCGGCGGTCCTCCGTGCCCGCGTAGCCGACCGACACGCAGCCGATCGGGGTGTACTCGGCCGGGACGCCGAAGGCCTCGCGGAAGGACGCCAGGTGCTCGGGCTGGATCCCGAAGAAGCAGGCGGCCAGCCCCTCGTCGACGGCGGTGAGCAGCACCAGCAGCGCCGCCATGCCCGTGTCGATGTCCCAGTACGGCACCGGCCAGCGCGCCTCGTCGCGGTCGGTCCAGCCCTTGTCCGGCTCGGCGTAGCGCGCGAGGTAGGCGGCCTTGTGCGACAGCGGCACGATCAGCAGCGGAGCCCGGCGCATGCGGGTCAGCCAGGAGTCGGGCGGCCCGTCGGTCGTCGTCGCCGTCCAGAACCGCGTCCGCTCCTCCTCGGCCTCCAGCACGAGGAACGCCCAGCCCTGGCTGAAGCCGGCCGACGGCGCCCGGATCGCGTGCTCGAGCAGCCGCTCCCGCAGCTCCGCGGGCACCGGCCGGTCGGGGTCGTAGTCGCGGACCATGTGCCGCCGCCGGACGACGTCAGCGAATTCCACCGCAGCACTCCATGGCGCCACTCTGCCGGACCGGCCCGATAGGTTGCGGCTCCCAACCGCCGACAGCGCACTCAGGAGGACACCCGTGGCAGGACGCCTGGAGGGCAAGGTCGCCTTCGTCACCGGCGCGGGGCGCGGCATGGGCCGCAGCCACGCCGTCCGGCTGGCCCGGGAGGGCGCCGACGTCATCGCCCTGGACACCCCGGGCGAGCTGCCCGGCATCCCCTACGACCAGCCGAAGCCCGAGGACCTCGACGAGACGGTGCGGCTGGTCGAGGGCGAGGACCGGCGGGTGGTCGCGGTGCGCCGGGACGTCCGCGACCTCGAGGGCATGCGCGCCGAGGTCGACGCCGCCGTGGCCGAGCTCGGCCGGCTCGACGTGGTCGTGGCCAACGCCGGGATCTGCACGCCGAGCGCCTGGCACGCCGTCACCCCGCAGCAGTTCCAGGACACGATCGACATCAACGTCACCGGCGTCTGGAACACCGTGATGGTCGGCGCGCCGCACCTGGTGCGGGCCGGCGGCGGGTCGATCGTCCTGATCAGCTCGGCGGCCGGGCTGAAGGTGCAGCCGTTCATGGTCCACTACACGACCAGCAAGTTCGCCGTCCGCGGCATGGCGAAGGCGTTCGCCGCGGAGCTGGCGAGGCACGACATCCGGGTCAACAGCGTGCACCCGACCGGTGTGGCCACCGCCATGGGCACCGGCGACATGCAGACCGTGCTGGGGAAGGCCATGGCCGAGGACCAGCGGCTCGGCGCCATGTTCATGAACATGCTGCCGATCGAGGGCACCCAGCCCGAGGACGTCTCCGACACCGTCGTCTTCCTCGCCTCGGACGAGTCGCGGTTCGTCACCGCGCACGAGCTCGCCCCGGACGCCGGCGTCACCGAGATGTGAGGCCCTCCTGCAGGGGCCCGCCGCGAGCGTGCGAGCGGTGGGGGGCAGGGGGGTCCTTTCTCAGGCCGCCCGGCCGAGCCGGGCGAGCAGCCTCGCCGCGCGCCCGGCGCCGGGGGGCGCCTCGACGCCCGGGGTGCAGATGCCGTCCATGTAGAGCGCGTCCCCGAAGCTGTCCGCGCCCTGCTCGATGCGGTCCAGTTCGGGCTCGGAGAGCGCGGGGTCGATCCCCGCGGCGCGCGCCACGTCCCAGCGGTGCACGAGCATGTCCCAGACGTAGAACTGCTCGAGGGTCCGCCCGAGGGTGGTCGGCCCGAAGTAGCCGTCGTACGCGATGGCCGGGACGGCGTCGTCGGCCAGCAGGCCGGCGACCCGCTCGGCGTGGTCCCGCCAGGCGGCGGCCGGATCGCCGTCGACGCCGGGTGCCTCTCCCATGTCGATGCCGTGGCCGGTGAGCAGCTCGCGCTGGGTGTCGATCATGTGCCCGACCACGTCCCGGGCCGTCCAGCCGGCGCAGGGCGACGGGGAAGTCCAGCCGCTCGGCGGGACGCGGTCGAGGACGGCGAGCAGGGCCTCGTGGGCCGCCCGGTACTCCGTTGCGGTGGTGTTCATGGTCGGCAACGTAAGGAGTGCGGCACCCTCGGTCTTGATGAAAACCGACAGTGATCCGGCCGGCGCGGCCGCGGTGGACCGGATCGAACGGGCCCATCTCAAGGATCCCGGCGACTCGTCGCACGTGATGTTCCGGTACGAGGCCGCCCCCGGGTTCGAGGGGCTCGTCGAGCGGTTCTGGATCCCGGTCTGGTCGGTGCCGCCCGGCTCGGCGGCGCCGCAGAAGGTCCTGCAGTACCCCGTGTGCCTGCTCGTGGTCTCCGCGGAGTACGCGCGCTTCTACGGCGTCGTGTCCGGTTTGTCCACGACCACGCTGACCGGCGACGGCTGGGCCGTCGGGGTCATGTGCGCGCCGGCCGCGGGGTTCCTCCTCGCCGGCGCCGCGGTGGCCGCCTACACCGACCGGTTCGTCGACATCACCGACGTCCTCGGCCACCGGGGACGCCGGCTGGTCGACCGGGTCCGGACCGCGATGGCCGCCGACCCCAGGTCCCCCGACGCGCACCGGGCCGCCATGGCGGCCTACGGCGACACGCTCCGGCCGTTCCTGCCGGTCGATCCGGAGGGGGAGCTGGTCAACCGGGTGGTGGCCTTCGTGGAGTCGAACCGGGACGTCGTCCGCGTGGCCCAGGTCTGCGCGGAGTTCGACCTGTCGGAGCGGGCGCTGCAGCGGCTGGCGTACCGGCGGCTCGGGCTGACGCCGAAGTGGCTCATCCAGCGCCGCCGGCTGCAGGAGGCCGCCGAGCGGCTCCGCGACCGGTCGACGAGCCTCGGCGAGGTCGCCGCCCTGCTCGGCTACGCCGATCAGCCGCACTTCACCCGTGACTTCGCCCGCGTCACCTCCATGACGCCGGGGGAGTTCGCCGCCCTGCACCGGTCCGCCGAGGCGGGCTCCTAGGCTGTTCGCCGTGCCGAAGCTGCAACTCCTCCCCGCCGTCGACGTCGCCGATGGCCAGGCCGTGCGCCTGGTCCAGGGCGAGGCCGGCAGCGAGACCTCGTACGGCGACCCGCTGGAGGCCGCCCTCGCCTGGCAGCGCGACGGCGCGGAGTGGGTGCACCTGGTCGACCTCGACGCAGCCTTCGGCCGCGGCTCCAACCGCGAGCTGCTGGCCCGCGTGGTCGGCGAGCTGGACGTCGACGTCGAGCTCTCCGGCGGCATCCGGGACGACGCGTCGCTGGCCGCCGCCCTGGCCACCGGCTGCCGCCGGGTCAACCTCGGCACGGCCGCGCTCGAGTCGCCGGAGTGGTGCGCGCGGGCGATCGCCGAGCACGGCGACCGGATCGCCGTCGGCCTGGACGTCCGCGGCACCCGGCTGGCCGCGCGGGGCTGGACCCGCGAGGGCGGCGAGCTCTACGAGACCCTCGCCCGGCTCGACGCCGAGGGTTGCGCGCGCTACGTGGTCACCGACATCACCAAGGACGGCACGCTGCGCGGGCCGAACCTGAACCTGCTGCGCGAGGTGTGCGCGGCGACCGCCCGCCCGGTGATCGCCTCGGGCGGGGTCAGCTCACTCGACGACATCCGCGCGCTGGCGGGGCTGACCGCGATCGGCGTCGAGGGCGCCATCGTGGGGAAGGCCCTCTACGCCGGCGCGTTCACGCTGCCCGAGGCGCTGAAGGTCACCGAGGACGCGGCATGAGCGTGCTCCGCTTCGGCTCCGGGGCGCCCTGGGAGCCGGTGGTCGGCTACAGCCGGGTCGTCGTCCGCGGGGACACGGCCTGGGTCAGCGGCACGACGGCGACCGTGGACGGCGTCGTCGTCCACCCCGGCGACGCGGGCGCGCAGACCCGCCAGGCCATCGCCAACCTGCGCGACGCGCTCGAGCGGGCCGGGTTCTCGCTGGCCGACGTCGTCCGCACCCGCATGTTCGTCACCGACATCAGCCGCTGGGAGGAAGTCGGCCGGGCGCACGGCGAGGTGTTCGGCGACGTCCGGCCGGCCACCTCGATGGTGCAGGTCGCCGCGCTGATCGACCCCGAGATGCTGGTCGAGATCGAGGCCGACGCCGTGCGGGCGGTCCCGGCATGACCACCCCACGAAAACGCTCCGCTTCGCTCCACGTTTCCGCGGGGACCCCGGAATGAGCATCGCCGTCCGCGTCATCCCGTGCCTCGACGTCGACGCCGGCCGCGTGGTCAAGGGCGTCAACTTCGTCGACCTCGTCGACGCCGGCGACCCGGTGGAGATGGCCCGGGTCTACGACGCCGAGGGCGCCGACGAGCTGACCTTCCTCGACATCACCGCCAGCTCCGGCGACCGGGAGACCACCTACGACGTCGTCCGGCGGACGGCGGAGAGCGTCTTCATCCCGCTCACCGTCGGCGGCGGGGTGCGCAGCGTCGCCGACGTCGACCGGCTGCTGCGCAACGGCGCGGACAAGGTCGCCGTCAACACCGCCGCCGTGGCCCGGCCCGAGCTGATCGCCGAGATCGCCGACCGCTTCGGCAACCAGGTGCTCGTGCTGTCGCTGGACGCCCGCCGCGTGCAGGACGGCGCGGTCACCGACTCCGGGTTCGAGATCACCACGCACGGCGGGCGGCGCGGCACCGGCCGGGACGCCGTCGAGTGGGTGGTCCAGGCCGCGGAGCTCGGCGTCGGCGAGGTGCTGCTCAACTCGATGGACGCCGACGGCACCCGCGCCGGGTTCGACGTCGAGCTGATCCGGGCGGTGCGCCGCGAGGTGAGCGTGCCGGTGATCGCCAGCGGGGGAGCGGGCGCGGCCGAGCACTTCCCGCCCGCGGTGCAGGCCGGCGCCGACGCCGTCCTGGCCGCCAGCGTCTTCCACTTCGGCCGGCTGCGGGTCGGCGACGTCAAGACCGCGCTCGCCGCCGCCGGGGTCCCCGTGCGCCAGGAGGCCGACCGGACGCCTTGACCCGGCGCACCGCCGCGGCCAGGGTGACCGGCGCGGAGGTGCGGCGTGGCGAGGATCCAGACGCCGGACCAGCGGGTCCGGGTCTTCATCAGCTCCACGATGCGGGAGCTGGCCGCCGAGCGCGCCGCTGTCCGCGACGCGGTGGCGGCGCTGCACCTCACCCCGGTCCTGTTCGAGCTGGGGGCGCGGCCCCACCCGCCGAAGGAGCTCTACCTCGCCTACCTGCACCAGAGCCACGTCTTCCTCGGCATCTACTGGCAGCAGTACGGCTGGATCGCGCCCGGGGAGACGGTGTCGGGGCTGGAGGACGAGTACCTCGCCTCCGGCGACAAGCCGCGGTTGATCTACGTCAAGTCGCCGGCTCCCGACCGCGACCCGCGGCTCGCGGAGATGCTGGACCGGATCGCGAACGAGGGGCTGTCCTACCGGCGCTTCAGCACACCCGACGAGCTGGCCGGACTCGTCGCCGACGACCTGGCCGTGCTGCTCAGTGAGCGGTTCGGTCCGCCGGAGGAGGCGGAGGACCTGCCGCCCGCCGTCCCGGCCCGGCGTTCGGCGCACCTGCCGGCGCCGACGAACCGTTTCGTCGGCCGGGGGCCCGAACTCGCCGAGCTGCGTCGCCTGCTGACGTCCGACGACGTCCGGTTGGTCACCCTCGTGGGCCCGGGCGGCATCGGGAAGACGCGCCTGGCCATGGCGGTCGCCGCGGAGCTGGCCGAGTCCTTCCCCGACGGCGTGCTGCCCGTGCTCCTCGCCGCCGTCCGCCAGGCCGATCTCGTGCCCGCGGCGATCGCCACGGAACTGGGCCTGCCGGAGACCTTCGGCCGCTCGCCGCTCGACGCCGTCATCGACGTGCTGCGTACCCGGCGGATGCTGCTGCTGCTCGACAACATGGAGCAGGTGGTCGACGCGGCACCGCTGATCGTGCGGCTGCTCGCCGAGGCCCCCGGTGTCCGTGTGCTCGCGACCAGCCGCGAGGTCCTCCACCTCACCGGCGAGAACGTCATCTCCGTCCCGCCCCTGCCCTTCGGGGATCCCCGCGAGGCGGTGGGCTGCCGCGACTCGGAAGCGGTCGAGCTGTTCCTCGACCGCGCACGCGCGGCCGGCGCGCAGCTCGAGCTGGACGACCGCCGGACGTGTCTCGTCGCCGAGATCTGCCGACGGCTCGACGGTCTGCCGCTCGCGATCGAGCTGGCCGCCGCGCGGGTGCGGACGCTCGACCCGGAGGTGATCCTGCGCCGGCTGGACCACCGGCTCACCCTGCTCACCGGCGGCCCGCGGGACGTCGCCGCCCGCCAGCGGGCGGTGCGGGCCACCATCCAGTGGAGCTACGACCTCCTCGACGAGGACGAGCGGGCGCTCTTCGCGCGGGTCGGCATCTTCTCCGGGGGCTTCTTCCTCGACGCGGTCGAGGCCGTCTGCGGGCAGGACGAGCGCAGAGGGGACGCCCTCGAGGGCCTGCTGTCGCTGGCGGACAAGAGCCTGATCCGCACCGGCCGCCCGGTCGACGGCGTCCCGTCGTTCGCGATGCTGGAGACGGTGCGGGAATTCGCCCTGGAGCAGCTCGAGTCCTCCGGCCAGGCCGACGTCGCGGCGACCCTGCACGCCGAGTACTTCGAGCAGATGGCGCGGACGTCCGTCGTCGGCATCCACAACGCCCCGGGTGCGCGCTCCTGGGAGCGCTTCGCCGCGGACGCCGACAACATCCGTGCGGCGCTGGCCTGGTTCCGCGACACCGGACAACCCGATCGCGTGGCGAGCATGGGTGAAGGACTGTGGCCGATCTGGTGGGGGTGGTCGGTCTTCGACGAGGGCATCGGCTGGATGGAGGCGGCGCTGGGCTCCCCGGCGCTGGGCGAGGAGGGGCGCGCCGTCGCCGAGTACGTCCGGGGGTCCCTGGCCTTCGGCCACGGCGACCCGGCGACCACCCTCCAGGCGCTGCAGGAGGCCCGCCGGCTCCACGAGCAGCTCGGCGACGAGGCCCGGGCGGCCGCGGACGGCATCTTCCTCGGCGTCGTCGTGGCCGGCCGGGACGTGGGAGCGGGCGAGCGCCTGGAACGCGAGGCCGTCGCCGTCCTCCGCCGGGAGGGCCGGCCCTGGAAGCTGGCCTTCGCCCTGTTCGCGCTCGGCCGCGTGCTGGTCGTGTCCGGACGCGCCGAGGAAGCCCTCGACCTGCTGGAGGAGAGCGTCCGGATCCAGCGCTCCGAAACGTTCCAGGGGATGTGGGGATCCCATCCCCTGCTCGGCTACGCGCTGGTCAACCTGGGGTGGGCGCACTCGGAGCTCGGCGGCACCGAGGCCGCGCGGCGGGCCTTCCGCCAGGCGCTCGCGGCGACCGGCAATGCCGACCGGCAGGTGAAGGCCCGGGCGCTGGAGGGGCTCGCCGCCGTCGCCCTCCAGGAGGGCGACGCCCGGGTCGGGACCACGCTCTTCGGCGGCGCCGAGGCCGTCCGCCGGTCGATCGGCGTCGGCGTGTGGCTCACCGATCAGTCGTCCCACGCGGAGACCGAGTCGAACCTGCGGGCGGCGCTCGGCCCCGCGGCCTTCGAGGCGGCCTTCGAGGAGGGCCTGCGGCTACCACCCGAGGACCTGGTGGCGCTCGCCTGCGCGCCGGTCTCCCCGTCGTCTCGCTGAGCGGAGGAGATCTGTGCGCGTCACGCGCGCGGATCCCCTCCGCAAACGACTGGACGATCGCGTACCGGCTGCCGAGACTCCAGCGGTGCTCCTGACGCTGTCGACCACCCACGCGCCCGCCACCGACCTGGGTTTCTTGTTGCACAAGAACCCGGCGCGGGCGCAGACGGTCGAGGTCTCGGCCGGGACGGCGCACGTCTTCTACCCCGAGGCCACCGGCGAGCGCTGCACGGTCGCGCTGCTGCTCGAGGTCGACCCGATCGCGCTGGTCCGCGGCTCACGGGGCACCGAGGGGTTCAGCCTCGGCCAGTACGTCAACGACCGCCCGTACGCCGCATCCAGTCTGCTCGCCGTCGCCCTGGGCAAGGCGTTCGCCAGCGCCCGCCGCGGCGTGAGCAAGGAACGGCCGGAGCTCGCGGAGACGGCGATCCCGCTCGAGGTGCACCTGCCCGCGCTGTCCTGCCGCGGCGGAGCGGGGATGGCCGCCCAGTTCTTCGCGCCGCTGGGCTGGCGGATCGACGCCCGGCCGGTGCCGCTGGACCCGCGGTTCCCCGAGTGGGGCGACTCGCGCTACCTCGACCTGCGGCTGACCGGCACGCTGCGCCTGGCCGACGCGCTCAACCACCTCTACGTCGGCCTGCCCGTGCTCGACGACGCCAAGCACTACTGGGTGAGCACCGACGAGGTGGACAAGCTGCTGCGCGCCGGCGGCGGCTGGCTGGCCGGCCACCCCGAGCGCGAGCTGATCACCCGCCGCTACCTGGCCCACCGGACGAGCCTCGCCCGCGAGGCCATGGCCCGGCTGGCCGAGGTCGACGACCTCGACGCCGACCGGCTGGACGACGCCGTCCCGGACCCGGCCGACGTCCCCGACCGCCCGGTGCCCCTGGTCCTGCAGCGGCACGGCGCGGTGCTGGCCGCGCTCCGGTCCGCCGGCGCCACCCGCGTCCTCGACCTCGGCTGCGGCAACGGGGCGCTGCTCTCCGCGCTGCTGAACGACCGCGAGCTCACCGAGATCGTCGGCGTCGACGTCAGCGCCCGCGCCCTCGAGGAGGCCGCCCGCCGGCTGCGCCTGGACCGGCTGCCCGAGCGGCAGCGCGCCCGCATCACGCTGCGCCAGGGCGCGCTGACCTACACCGACGCCCGGCTGCGCGGCTACGACGCCGCCGTCCTCATGGAGGTGGTCGAGCACCTCGACCCCGACCGGCTGCCCGCCCTGGAGCGGACCGTCTTCGCCGACGCCGCGCCCGGCACGGTGATCGTCACGACGCCGAACGTCGAGCACAACGTCCGCTACGAGAACCTCGCGGCGGGCACGATGCGGCACCGCGACCACCGGTTCGAGTGGACCCGCGCGGAGTTCGCCGCGTGGGCCTCCGGCGTCGCCGGCCGGCACGGCTACGCCGTCCGGTTCGTCCCCGTCGGCGCCGACGACCCCGAGGTCGGCCCGCCGACCCAGATGGCCGTGTTCACCCGCACCCCGGCGGAGGTCGCCGCGTGAGCGAGCTCGCCGTCCCCGACCTCGCGCTGGTGGTGCTGATCGGCGCCTCCGGCTCCGGCAAGTCCACGTTCGCCCGCCGGCACTTCCCCACCACCCAGGTGCTCTCCAGCGACTTCTGCCGCGGCCTGGTCGCCGACGACGAGAACGACCAGGCGGCGACGCCGGACGCCTTCGAGGTGCTGCACGCGATCGCCGGCGTCCGGCTGCGCCGCGGGCTGCTCACCGTGGTCGACGCGACCAACGTCAAGCGCGAGGACCGCGCGTCCCTCGTCCAGCTCGCCCGCGAGCACGACGTCCTGCCGGTCGCGATCGTGCTCGACCTGCCGGAAGGGGTGCTGCTGGAGCGGACCGCTGAACGCGCCGACCGCGACCTCGACCCAGGTGTCGTCCGGCGGCAGCGGGCCGACCTGCGCCGCGGCCTGAAGGGCCTCGGCCGCGAGGGGTTCCGCAAGGTGCACGTCCTCGCCACCCCGGAGGACGTCGAGGCCGCGACCATCGTCCACGAGAAGCAGTTCAACGACCGCCGCGAGCTGACCGGCCCGTTCGACGTGATCGGCGACGTGCACGGCTGCCGCACCGAGCTCGAGGAGCTGCTCACCGCGCTCGGCTACGGGCTCGTCCGGGACGACGAGGGCCGCCCCGTCGACGCCGTCCACCCCGACGAGCGGACGGCGGTCCTCGTCGGCGACCTGGTCGACCGCGGCCCGGACTCCCCGGGCGTGCTGCGGCTGGTCATGGGCATGGTCGCCGCGGGACACGCCCTCTGCGTGCCGGGCAACCACGAGCACAAGCTGGTGCGGGCACTGCGCGGGCGCAACGTGCGGATCAGCCACGGCCTGGAGGAGACCCTCGCCCAGCTGAAGGAGGAGAGCGAGGAGTTCCGCGCGGAGGTCGAGCGGTTCTGCTACGGGCTGGTCAGCCACTACGTCCTGGACGGCGGCAACCTGGTCGTCGCCCACGCCGGCCTGCCGGAGAAGCTGCACGGGCGGGCCAGCGCCCGGGTGCGCGACTTCGCGCTCTACGGCGACACGACGGGGGAGACCGACGAGTTCGGCCTGCCGGTCCGCTACCCGTGGGCGACCGAGTACCGCGGCCGCGCGATGGTGCTCTACGGCCACACGCCGGTGCCCGAGCCGGAGTGGGTGAACAACACCCTGTGCCTCGACACCGGCTGCGTGTTCGGCGGCCGGCTCACCGCGCTGCGCTATCCGGAGCGGGAGGTGGTCGCCGTCCCGGCGCACCGCACCTACTACGTGCCGGCCCGGCCGTTCCTGCCGGAGGGTGCGGCCGCCGCGGCCGCGCCGGCCCGCGCGGACGACGTCCTCGACGTCGACGACGTGCTCGGCAAGCGGGTCGTCGACACGCGCGTCGCCGGGCGGGTGACCGTGCGGGCGGAGAACGCCGCGGCCGCGATCGAGGTGATGAGCCGGTTCGCGATCGCGCCGCAGCAGCTGCTGTACCTGCCGCCGACGATGAGCCCGGTCGCCACCTCCGCGCTGCCCGGGCTGCTGGAGCACCCGGCCGAGGCGTTCGCCTACTACCGCGGGGAGGGCGTCGCGCGGGTCGTCTGCCAGGAGAAGCACATGGGTTCGCGGGCGGTCGCGCTGGTCCGGGCCGACGGCGGGGGAGCGGTGCACACCCGGACCGGGCGGTCGTTCTTCGGGCCGGCCCTGACCGCCGAGCTGCTCGCCGGGCTGGCCGCCGCCGTCCGGACGGCGGGGCTGTTCGACGAGCTGGGCAGCGACTGGGTGCTGCTCGACGCCGAGCTGCTGCCGTGGTCGGCGAAGGCGGGCGACCTGATCCGCACCCAGTACGCGGCGGTCGGCGCCGCGGCCCGGACCGCCCTGCCCGCCGCGGTCGCCGTGCTGGAGGCCGCGGCCGCGCGGGGGCTGGAGGTGACCGAACTGCTGGACCGGCAGCGGGAGCGGGACGCCGACGCCCGCGCGTTCGCCGACGCCTACCGCCGGTACTGCTGGCCCACCGACGGCCTGGCCGGGATCTCGGTCGCGCCGTTCCAGCTGCTCGCCGCCGAGGGTGCGGCCTTCGCCGACCGCGAGCACGCCTGGCACCTGGCGCTGGCCGACCGCCTGGTCGCCGCCGACCCGGAGCTGCTCCGGCCGACGACGCACCGGTTCGTCGACGTCACCGACCCGGCCGCGGAGGAGGCGGCGACCGCCTGGTGGGCCGAGCTGACCGCGGCCGGCGGCGAGGGCATGGTGGTCAAGCCGGCGGCCAACCTGACCCGGGGGCGCCGCGGGTTCGTGCAGCCGGGGCTGAAGGTCCGCGGCCGGGAGTACCTGCGGATCATCTACGGCCCGGACTACACCCGCCCGGAGAACCTCGACCGGCTGCGCGTGCGCGCGCTGGGCCGCAAGCGCGGGCTGGCGCACCGCGAGTACGCCCTCGGCCTCGAGGGGCTGCAGCGGGCCGCCCGCGGCGAGCCGCTGTGGCGGGTGCACGAGTGCGTGTTCGCCGTCCTCGCACTGGAGTCCGAGCCGGTCGACCCCCGGCTGTGAGCGGAGGAGATCCGTGCGCGTGACCCGCACGGATCTCCTCCGGATCACGACACCGCGACGCGGGCGACGTCCTTGCGGCCGCTGAGCCACAGCAGCAGCTCCAGCGGCTCGCCGGTGAGCACCTTCTCCCGCTCGCCGCTGCCGATCCGCTTCTCCGCGCCGGGGACGTCGGCGCGGCGCAGCACCAGCGTCCGGCCCCGGCCCGCGGCCTGGCGGGCCAGGAATTTCACCGCCCGCCACAGCTGGTCCTGGTCGGCCCGGGACAGCCGGCGGGGCGTCCAGCCGGGGCGCGCCCGCCGGACGTCCTCGTGGTGGATGACGAACTCGGTGGTGTTCAGCAGCGTCCCGACGCCCGGCCAGCCCATCGGCAGGTACGCCGCCGGTCCCGACCGGACCCGCGCCACCACGTCGGTGTAGCCGGTGGACCCGCGCAGCCGGTCCTCGACCCGGTGGGCCCAGCTGCCCAGCACCGGGGAGAGCCGCTCCAGGCCGTAGCCGGGCAGCGCGTCCGGACGGCGGTCCCGCACGACCAGGTGGGCGGCCAGGTGCGCGGTGTCCCAGCCCGCGCAGCACGTGGGCGCGTCGGGGCCGAGCGCCTCCAGCAGGTCGGCGAGGTCGGCGCGCTCGCGCTCGGCCAGCGGCCGGGAAGAGCTGCTCATCCCGCCACGTTAGCCACGGTGCCCCGCCACCGCCGCGACACCGGTTAGCGTCCCTAACGATCACGTACAGTCGGGAAGCCGTCCCGCACGACCTGAGGAGAGCTGTGCCCCGCCGCCGAGACGCCGTCGTGCGGCGCGGACTGCGCCACGTCGCGCGCGCCATCAGGGAGCAGCGCGGGATGTTCGCCCTCGCCCTGCTGGGCAGCGGCGTCTACGCCGCCATGACGGTGGCCAGCGCCTACGTCGTCGGCGAGGTCGCCGACCGGGTGATCCTCCCCGCGTTCCGGGACGGCCGGACGACGGCCGGCGCCCTGGCCCTCGCCGCGACCGCGATCGTCGCGGTCGCCGTCCTGAAGATCCTCGGCATCCTCGGCCGGCGGCTGTTCGCCGGCGTCATGCAGTACCGGCTGCAGGCCGACTACCGCCGCCGGGTCACCGGCCAGTACCTGCGGCTGCCGCTGTCGTGGCACCAGCGCCACCCCACCGGGCAGCTGCTGTCCAACGCCAACTCCGACGTCGAGAGCGCCTGGTTCTTCGTCGCCCCGCTGCCGTTCGCCTGCGGCTCGCTGGTGATGATCGCGATCACCGTGACCGCGCTGGTGCTCACCGACCCGTGGCTGGCGCTGGTCGGCCTCGTCGTCTTCCCGCTGGTCTTCCTCACCAACGTCGTCTACTCGCAGGTGATGAGCCCGCGCATGCAGCGGGCGCAGCAGCTGCGCGCCGAGGTCAGCGAGATCGCCCACGAGAGCTTCGACGCGGGCCTGGTGGTGAAGACCCTCGGCCGGGAGGACACCGAGACCCGCCGCTTCGAGGAGCGGGCCTTCGAGCTGCGCGACGGCCTGGTCGCCGTCGGCCGGGTCCGCGGCCTGTTCGACCCGCTGCTGGAGTCGCTGCCCAACCTCGGCATCCTCGCGATCCTGCTGATCGGCGCCAGCCGGGTCGCCGACGGCGCCACCGACGCCGGCGCGCTGGTCTCCGTCGCCTACCTGTTCAGCCTGCTGACCCTGCCGATCCGGGCGATCGGCTGGGTGCTCGCCGACCTGCCGCGGGCGCTGGCCGGCTTCGACCGGGTCACCCCGGTGCTCGAGGCCACCGGCGAGACGCCGCACGGCCCGGACGCCGCCCCGCGGGGCACCGGGGGCGCCGCGCTCACCGTCGCCGGCCTCGACTTCGCCTTCGACGGCGCGCACCGCAGCACGCTCACCGGCGTCACGTTCGACGTCGTCGCCGGCAGCACGCTCGCCGTCGTCGGCCCCACCGGGTCGGGCAAGTCGACGCTCGCCGGCCTGCTCGTCCGGCTGGTCGACCCGGCCGACGGGCACGTCCTCCTCGACGGCGTCGACCTGCGCACCCTGCGCGAGGGCGAGGTCAGCGGCCAGGCGGCCTTCGTGCCGCAGGGCACCTTCCTCTTCGACGACACCGTCCGCGGCAACGTCACCCTCGGCGGCGACTTCTCCGACGACGAGGTGTGGACGGCGCTGCGCACCGCCGCCGCCGACGAGTTCGTCGCCGCGCTGCCGCAGGGCCTCGACACCCGCGTCGGCGAGCGCGGCGCCTCGCTGTCCGGCGGGCAGCGGCAGCGCCTGGCGCTGGCCCGGGCCGTCGTCCGGAAGCCCCGGCTGCTGGTCCTCGACGACGCCACCAGCGCCGTCGACCCCGCGGTGGAACAGCGCATCCTGGACGCCCTGCGGGCCACCGACCCGCCGTCGACGGTGGTCGTCGTCGCCTACCGGCAGGCCACCATCGCCCTGGCCGACGAGGTGATCTGGCTGGAGCACGGGCGGGTGACCGCGCGCGGCACGCACGAGGAGCTGCTGGCGAGCGTCCCCGACTACGCCGCGCTGGTCCGCGCCTACCAGGAGGCGGCCGCGGCATGAGCGAGATCGAACTCCCCGCCGACAGGAAGACCGAGGGCGCGTTCGCCACGCTGCGCCGCGGGCTGCGGATGATGCCCGAATTCCGCCGCGGGCTGCCGCTGACCTTCCTGCTCGCCCTGATCGCCACCGCCGGCCGCGTCGTCGTCCCGATCGCGGTGCAGCAGACGATCGACCAGGGGCTGTCGGGCTCCGGCGGCCCCGACCTCGGCCTGGTGGGCTGGCTGGTGGCCGTCTGCGCGGTCGTCGTGCTGATCACCGCCGTCGCCGTGTACCGGATGAACGTCCGGCTCTTCCGGACCACGGAGACCGCGCTGGCCGGCCTGCGGGTGCGGGCGTTCCGGCACGTGCACGACCTCTCCGTGCTGCACCAGCAGGGGGAGCGGCGCGGCTCGCTGGTCTCCCGGGTGACCAGCGACGTCGACCAGCTGTCGGTGTTCATGCAGTGGGGCGGCGTGCTCGGCGTGATCAGCGTCGGCCAGCTGATCGTGGCGATCGCCGTCATGTCGGTCTACTCCTGGCAGCTCACCGTCCTGGTGATCGTCTGCTTCCTGCCGCTGGCCGTGGCGGTGCGCTTCTTCGCCAAGAAGCTCGCGGTCGTCTACGGCACCGTCCGGGAGCGGGTCGGCGACGTGCTGGCCGCGGTGTCCGAGTCGGTCGTCGGCGCCCCGACCGTGCGGGCCTACGGTGTCCGCGAGCGCACCGCCGCCCGCATCGACCGGGCCATCGACCGCCACTACGCCGCCTCGGTGCGGGCGCAGAAGACGACCGCCGCCGTCTACGTCACCGGCGAGCTGGTCGCGGCCATCGCCAACGCCGCCGTCGTGATCGTCGGCGTGCTGCTCGGCGTGGGCGGGCACATCACCGCCGGGACGCTGGTCGCCTTCCTGTTCCTCGTCACCCTGTTCGTCGCCCCGGTGCAGACCGCCAGCGAGGTGCTCAACGAGGCGCAGAACGCCCTCGCCGGCTTCCGCCGGGTGCTCGACGTCCTCGACACCGAGCCCGACGTCCGCGACCCGGCCCTGACCGGGCGGGCCCGGACCCTGCCGGAGGGGCCGCTGTCCGTGCGCTTCGCGCACGTCTCCTTCCGCTACGCGCCGGGCGCCGCGAAGGCCCTGGACGACGTCGACCTCGAGATCGCCGCGCGCCGCCGGGTGGCCATCGTCGGCGAGACCGGCTCCGGCAAGACCACGTTCGCCAAGCTGGTGACCCGGCTGATGGACCCGGTCGAGGGGCAGGTGCTGCTCAGCGGCGTCCCGCTCAAGGAGGTCGCGTTCGCGAGCCTGCGCGAGCGGGTGGTGATGGTGCCGCAGGACGGGTTCCTGTTCGACGCGACCGTCGCCGACAACGTCCGCTACGGCAAGCCCGGCATGACCGACGCGCACGTCGCCGCGGCCTTCGACGAGCTCGGGCTCGGCGCGTGGGTCGAGGGCCTGGCGGACGGCGTGGCGACCCCGGTCGGCCAGCGCGGCGAGTCGCTGTCGGCGGGGGAGCGGCAGCTGGTCGCCGTCGCCCGGGCCTACGTCGCGAATCCCGACCTGCTCGTCCTCGACGAGGCGACCAGCGCGGTCGACCCGGCCACCGAGCAGCGGCTCACCCGGGCGCTGGACAAGCTCACCGACGGCCGGACGACGCTGACCATCGCGCACCGGCTCTCCACCGCCGAGCGGGCCGACGAGGTGCTGGTCGTCGACGCCGGCCGGGTCGTGCAGCGCGGCACCCACGCGGAGCTGGTGGGCGCCGAGGGTCCCTACGCCCGGCTGCACGCCTCCTGGCGGCGCTCGTCGGCGGGCCAGCCCGAGCCCGTGGCCTGACGGAAGGGCCCCCTGGAGTCGGCGCCGACTTTCGCCTGAGTGTCGTGACCCCGCGTCGATGACGACGACGAGGCGAATCTCGCCGCGGGACCATCGGTGGCTCGGGGACGCCAAGGAGGGGGCCGCGGCCGTAGTCTTCGGCTCGTGCCCGCCGCCAGCGATCCGGAGCGCCGCCCGCCCCTCGCGGCGATCACGGCGGCGGTGCTGGCGCTGCCCGCGGCGTACCTGCTGCTCGGCATCGGCAACGGCGCGCTCGCCCTCGCGGCCGACCGCTCCGACGGGGGCGGCGCCACCTGGCTGGTCCTCATCGCCACGATCGGCTGGGTCGCCGGCCTGCTCGTCGGCGCCGTCCGGCTGCTGCTGGGCCGGGCGTGGCTGGGGCTCACGGTGTCGGCCGCCCTGATGACCGCCCTGCTCACCGTCGGCCTCGTCCTCGGCGGCCTCGGCGGGGCGGGCTCGGCGGCCACGATCGTCGCCTGGCTCATCTCGGCCGCGACGGCGGTGCTCGCGGCGCTGCCGCCGGTCCGCCGGTGGGTGTCGCTGCGGCGGTGGCACCGGCTCTACCCGGGCACACCTCAGCCGACGTCCAGCCGTCCGTGACCTGCTGACCAGGTCCCCGGCCTACGCTTGCGCCCCATGCCGTCCACCTCCTCCCGCTCCCGGGTGGCGGCGCGACGCTCGCCGCGTTCCGCGCCGCTGCGCCCGGCCGCCGCCCCCGCCGCGCGGACACGGCCGCTCGAGGCCCCCTTCGCCGCCGTCTTCGCGTTCCTGGTCGCCGCCGAGTACCTATACCTGGCCTGGCTGCTCTACGCGCCGGGGTCGACCTGGGACTGGTACCTCGCCGTCCCCGTGCTGCTGGCGGGACTGTCGATGGCCGGCGCGGTCCTGGTCGTCGTCGGCCGCGGCCGGGGCTGGCTCGTGCTGACCGTGGTGAGCGTCGTCCTGCTGCTGGGCCTGCTGGCCCTCGTCGCGCTCTTCGGTGCGCTGGCCGGCGGGACGGCGCTGTGGCAGCCGCTGCTGCTGCTCATCGGGCCGATCGGCTGCCTGGCGCTGACCCTGCGCCGGCCGGTGCGGGTGTGGAGCGGCCGGGCGCGTCGCTCCCCCGGGGACGGCGGGGAGGCGGACGGTCCCGCTAGCGTCGCGGTCGTGACAACGCAGACCGACGTCGTCGTCGTGGGAGCCGGCCTGGCCGGGCTGGTGGCCGCCGCCGAACTGGCCGACGCCGGCAAGCGCGTGGTCGTGCTCGACCAGGAGCCCGAGGGCTCGCTGGGCGGGCAGGCCTGGTGGTCGTTCGGGGGGCTGTTCCTCGTCGACTCGCCGGAACAGCGCCGGCTGCGGGTCCACGACTCCCTCGAGCTGGCCCGCCAGGACTGGTTCGGCACCGCGGGGTTCGACCGCGAGGAGGACCACTGGCCGCGGCAGTGGGCCGAGGCCTACCTGCAGTTCGCGGCGGGGGAGAAGCGGGCCTGGCTCAAGGAGCAGGGCATCGGGTTCTTCCCGATCGTCGGCTGGGCCGAGCGGGGTGGCTACACCGCGACCGGGCACGGCAACTCCGTGCCGCGCTTCCACATCGTCTGGGGCACCGGGCCCGGGATCGTGGCGCCGTTCGCCCGCCGGGTGCGGGCCGCCGCCGAGCAGGGCCGGCTGCAGCTGTGCTTCCGCCACCGGGTCGACGAGCTGGTGGTCACCGACGGCGCGGTCACCGGCGTGCGCGGGCACGTCCTGGAGCCCAGCGACGTGGCACGGGGCGAGGCCAGCTCCCGGGTCGAGGTCGAGCCCTTCGAGATCGCCGCGCAGGCCGTCGTCGTCACCTCCGGCGGCATCGGCGGCAACCACGAGCTGGTGCGCAGGAACTGGCCGGCCCGCCTCGGCCCGCCGCCGCGGCGGCTGCTCTCCGGCGTCCCGGCGCACGTCGACGGCCGGATGCTCGAGGCCACCGAGGCCGCCGGCGCCAGCGTGGTCAACCGCGACCGCATGTGGCACTACACCGAGGGCGTGGCCAACCACTCGCCGGTCTGGGACAAGCACGGCATCCGGATCCTGCCCGGGCCGTCGTCACTGTGGCTGGACGCGACCGGCCGGCGGCTGCCGGTGCCCCTGTTCCCCGGCTTCGACACCCTCGGCACGCTGGCCCACATCGGGCAGACCGGATACGAGCACACGTGGTTCGTCGCCACCCACAAGATCGTGGAGAAGGAGTTCGCGCTCAGCGGCTCGGAGCAGAACCCGGACCTGACCGGCAAGGACGTCAGGCTGCTGCTCACCCGCGTCAAGGCCGGCGTCGCCGGGCCGGTGAAGGCGTTCCTCGAGCGGGGGGAGGACTTCGTCGTCGCCGACACCCTGGCCGAGCTGGTGGCCGGCATGAACCGGATCACCGGCGGCGAGCCGGCGCTGGACCTGGCCACGGTCGAGGGCGAGATCGTCTGCCGGGACCGCGAGGTCGCGAACCCGTTCACCAAGGACCTGCAGGTGACCGCGATCCGCGGCGCCCGCAACTACCTGGGCGACAAGCTCATCCGCGTCGCGCCGCCGCACCGGCTGCTCGACCCGGACGCCGGCCCGCTGGTCGCGGTCCGGCTGAACCTGCTCACCCGCAAGACGCTCGGCGGGGTGGAGACCGACCTGTCCGGCCGGGTGCTGCGCCCCGGCGGCGAGGTGTTCCCCGGCCTGTACGCGGCCGGGGAGGTCGCCGGCTTCGGCGGTGGCGGCATGCACGGCTACCGCTCGCTGGAGGGCACCTTCCTGGGCGGCTGCCTGTTCTCGGGCCGGACCGCCGGGCGCGCCGTGGCGGGGGCGCTGTGAGCGGACCGAGCCCCTGGGCCGACCCGGACTCGCCCACCGAGCCGGGGGCGCCCTACGCCGGCCCGCCGGCCACCGGGCAGCCGGCCTACGCGCAGCCGGCCTACGCGCAGCCGGCGTACGGGCCGCCCGGCCACGGGACGGCGCCGGCGTACGGCTACGGCGCCCCGGCCTACGCCTACCCGCCCGGGTACCCGCCGCCCTGGCCGGTGGCGCCGCCGCGCGCGAGGAAGCCGGGCCAGGTCATCGCGGCCGGGGTCCTCGCCTTCGCCCAGGGCGGGCTGGTCCTGCTGTCCTCGGTCTACGTGGTGTTCCTCGCCTCGTTCGCCGGGGTGGTCGACGCGGACCCGTCCGCCGCCCCGGACGAGATGGGCGCGCTGGCCACCGAGGGCGTCGTCCTCGGGATCGTCCAGGTCGCCTCGGCCGTGCTGCTCGTCGTCGGCGGGGTGATGGCGCTCAACACCCGCAAGCGGCGGGCGCTGGTGGTGCTCGTCGCCGGGTTCGCCGTGCAGGTGCTGCTGTGCCTGTACTGGGCGGTCCGGTTGAGCGCGCTCGCCGACGAGATCCCCGGCGCCGACCCGAGCAGCGCGTTCCTCGCCTTCACGCTGCTCTTCGCCGCGAGCCCGGTGGTCGGCCTCGGGCTGGTGCTCCTGGGCTCCGGCCGCCGCTGGTTCGACGCGGCGGCGGCGCCGGCCTGAGCGGCCCGCGCACCCGCCCCCGACCCGGTCCGGGGAGAATCGGCGCCATGTCCGCCGTCCCACCCGTCGAGTCCGCCCTGGACCCCGGCGTCGCCGCGCTGCTGCGCCGCGACCCCGGGGGCCTGGTCGCCGCCGTCGTCCAGCAGCACGACACCGGCGAGGTGCTCATGCTCGCCTGGATGGACGACGAGGCGCTGCACCGCACCCTGACCACCGGGCGGGCGACCTACTGGTCGCGCAGCCGCGGCGAGTACTGGGTGAAGGGCGAGACCTCCGGCCACCGGCAGTGGGTCCGCGACGTGCGCCTGGACTGCGACGGCGACGCGCTGCTCGTCCTCGTCGACCAGGAGGGGCCGGCCTGCCACACCGGGGAGCGCTCCTGCTTCCACCGGCCGCTGCCGGCGGAGGTGGCGGCGTGAGGCTCGGCGTCACGAGTCCCTCCCGGGAGGAGTTCGCGCGGCTCGAGCAGCCGGTCGTGCCGGTCACCCGGCGGCTGCTGGCCGACGGCGAGACCGCGGTGGGCATCTACCGCAAGCTCGCCGCGGGCCGCCCCGGCACCGTGCTGCTGGAGTCGGCCGAGCAGGGCAAGCAGTGGTCGCGGTTCAGCTTCGTCGGCGTGCGCAGCGCCGGTGTGCTCACCGAGCGGGACGGCGCCGCGCAGTGGCTGGGCGAGCCGATCCCCGGGCTCACCGACGGCCTGCCGGCCGATCCGCTGGCCGCCGTCCACGCGCTGGCGCGGGCCCTGCGCTCGCCGCGGACCGAGGAGCTGCCGCCGCTGACCGGCGGGCTGGTGGGCTACCTCGGCTACGACGTCGTCCGCCGGCTCGAGCGGCTGCCGGTGCGCAGCGCCGACGACCTCGGCATGCCCGAGCTGGCGATGATGCTGGTGACCGACCTCGCCGTCCTGGACCACCACGACGGCACGGTGCTGCTCATCGCCAACGCGCTGGACCGCTCGCCCGCCGCCTACGACGACGCGCTGACCCGGCTCGACGCCATGGCCGCCGACCTGGTGAAGGCGACCCCGCCGGGGGTCGCCGTCCTGGAGACCGCCGACGCGCCGCCGGTGGAGAGCAACATGGCCCCCGGGGTGTTCCAGGCTGGCGTGGAGCGGATCCGCGAGCACATCCGGGCCGGGGACGCCTTCCAGGTGGTGCTCAGCCAGCGTTTCGAGCTGGCCACCGACGTCGATGCCCTCGACCTGTACCGGGTGTTGCGCACCAGCAACCCGTCGCCGTACATGTACCTGCTGCGCTTCGCGGGGCGGGAGACGCCGTTCGACGTCGTGGGCTCCTCGCCGGAGGCGCTGGTGACGGTGACCGGCTCCTCGGCGGTCGTCCACCCGCCGGCCGGGACCCGGCCGCGCGGGGCGACGCCGGAGGAGGACCTCAAGCTCGCCGACGACCTGCTCGCCGACCCCAAGGAGCGGGCCGAGCACGTGATGCTGGTCGACCTGGCGCGCAACGACCTGGGCCGGGTCTGCGTGCCGGGTTCGGTCGAGGTGCCCGACTTCATGCGGATCGAGCACTACAGCCACGTCATGCACCTGGTCTCGACCGTCTCCGGGCAGGTGGAGCCCGGGCGCGACGCCCTCGACGTCTTCGACGCCACGTTCCCGGCGGGCACCGTCTCGGGGGCGCCGAAGCCGCGGGCGATGGAGATCATCGAGTCCCTGGAGCCCACCCGCCGGGCGCTGTACGCCGGCACCGTCGGCTACCTCGACGCCGGCGGTGACATGGACATGGCGATCGCGATCCGCACCGCGGTTCTGCACCAGGGGCGGGCGTACGTGCAGGCCGGCGCCGGGATCGTGGCCGACAGCGACCCGGCCACCGAGGAGGCCGAGACGCGGCACAAGGCCCGGGCGGTGCTCTCGGCGATCGCGACGGCGGAGGGCCTCCGGGAGGTCCGGTGAGTGCCGGACGGCAGCTGACGACGGCGGTCCTCGGGACGGCGGTCGCCGGCGGGCTGGCGCTGTTCGCCGCCGGCCAGCGCTGGGCGGAGGTGACCGTCGACCGGCCGCCGCCGCTGCCGCCCGTCGGCGGGGCGTTGACCGGCTCGGCCGCCGCGCCGCTGGTGCCGGCGATGGGGCTGCTGCTGCTCGCCGCGGCCGTCGCGCTGGTCGCCGTCCGCGGGGCCGCCCGGGCCGGCATCGGCCTGGTGCTGGCCGTCGCGGGTGGGGGGCTGGCCTGGTCGGGGATCGGCGCGCTCACCGGCCGGCTCGACGTCGCCGCCGCCGGGCTGCCGGTTCCCGGGGACGCGCTCGCGGACGCGCGCACCGATCTCGCGCCCGCGTGGCCGGTCGTCGTCCTGGCCGCCGGCCTGCTCGCCGCCGGCACCGGCGTCCTCGTCGTCCTCCGGGGCCGCACGTGGCCCGCGATGGGACGGCGCTACGAGCGCCCGGGCGCACCAGCCGCGGCACGACCGGCGCGCGAGCGGACGGAGGAGGATCGCGCGGCGGACGCCTGGCGTGCGCTGGACCGGGGCCTCGACCCCACCGCGGACCCGCCCGGGCGGGTGCCCGACGCGCCCGGCTCCGGGACGCAATAGCAGGTCGGCGGGCAGGCCGCAGCCCCGCCCCCAGGTCAGGGCGGTCCCGGACCCCTTCTAGAGTGAGTCCACCGATCCGGCTGGTGAGGGGACGTACCCGTGCAGAGTTCGAGAAACCCCGGAGGCGTGTGCGCAAGCCCACTCCGCGGCACGGTGGCGTCGTGACGGTGTCACCCGGCCACAACGGCAACGTGCTCGACTCGATCGTGGCCGGCGTCCGCGAGGACGTCGCCGCGCGCGAGGCGCTCACGCCCCTGGCGGAGGTCATGGCCGCCGGCCGCGACGCCCGCCCGGCGCTCGACGCCCTGGCCGCGCTGCGCGCCCCCGGCGTGGGCGTGATCGCCGAGGTGAAGCGGCAGAGCCCGTCGAAGGGTGCCCTGGCCGACATCCCGGACCCCGCGGAGCTGGCCCGCCAGTACGAGGCCGGGGGCGCGCGGGTCATCAGCGTGCTCACCGAGCGGCGCCGCTTCGGCGGGTCGCAGGCCGACCTCGACGCGGTCCGCGCCGCGGTCGACGTCCCGGTCCTGTGCAAGGACTTCGTGGTCTCCAGCTACCAGGTGCACGAGGCCCGCGCACACGGGGCCGACGTCGTCCTGCTGATCGTCGCCGCCCTGGAGCAGAACGCCCTGCTCGGCCTGCTCGAGCGGGTCGAGTCGCTCGGGATGACCGCGCTGGTCGAGGTGCACACCGAGGCCGAGGCCGACCGCGCGCTCGCCGCCGGCGCCTCGGTGATCGGCGTCAACGCCCGCGACCTGACCACCCTGCAGGTCGACCGGTCGACCTTCGAGCGGATCGCTCCCGGGCTGCCCTCCGGCGTGGTCAAGGTGGCCGAGTCCGGCGTCCGCGGCCCGCACGACCTGATCAGCTACGCGGCCGCCGGCGCCGACGCCGTCCTGGTGGGGGAGGGGCTGGTGACCGCGGGCGACGCCCGACAGGCGGTCGCCGACCTGGTCACCGCCGGGTCGCACCCGGCGACTCCCCGCACCACCCGCTGACCCCCTGCGCCGCAAAGGGCCCCCCACACGGGACAATCGGCGCATGACGACCAGCTCGCTGCACCCGCCCGAGGACCGACTCGTGCCGGCGCGCCCGAGCTGGCCGGACGAGACCGGGCACTTCGGGATCTTCGGCGGCCGCTTCGTGCCCGAGGCGCTGATCGCCGCGCTCGACGAGCTGACCGAGGCCTACGAGGCCATGCGGGTCGACCCCGCCTTCCTCGCCGAGTTCGACCGGCTGCAGCGCGACTACACCGGCCGGCCGAGCCCGATCACCGAGGTGCCGAAGTTCGCCGAGCACGCCGGCGGCGCGCGGGTCCTGCTCAAGCGCGAGGACCTCAACCACACCGGCTCCCACAAGATCAACAACGTGCTGGGTCAGGCGCTGCTGACCGAGCGGATCGGCAAGACCCGGGTCATCGCCGAGACCGGTGCCGGCCAGCACGGCGTCGCGACGGCGACCGCGGCCGCGCTGATGGGCCTGTCCTGCACGATCTACATGGGCGAGGAGGACACCCGCCGCCAGGCGCTCAACGTCGCCCGGATGCGGCTGCTCGGCGCCGAGGTCATCCCGGTCGCCACCGGCTCGCGCACCCTCAAGGACGCGATCAACGAGGCGTTCCGCGACTGGGTCACCAACGTCGAGACGACGAACTACGTCTTCGGCACCGTCGCCGGCCCGCACCCGTTCCCGGCGATGGTCCGCGACTTCCAGCGGGTCATCGGCGACGAGGCGCGCGCCCAGCTGCTCGAGCGGGAGGGCCGGCTGCCCGACGCCGTCCTGGCCTGCGTGGGCGGCGGCTCGAACGCGATCGGCATCTTCACCGCGTTCGTCCCCGACGAGGGCGTGCGGCTGGTCGGCCTGGAGGCCGGTGGGGACGGCGTCGACACCGGCCGGCACGCCGCCACGATCACCGGAGGGACGCCGGGGGTGCTGCACGGTGCCCGCTCCTACCTGCTGCAGGACGAGAACGGGCAGACGATCGAGTCGCACTCGATCAGCGCCGGTCTGGACTACCCGGGTGTGGGCCCGGAGCACTCCTACCTGCACGACATCGGCCGGGCCGAGTACCGCGCGGTCACCGACGCCGAGGCGATGGAGGCGTTCGCGCTGCTCTGCCGCACCGAGGGGATCATCCCGGCGATCGAGTCGGCTCACGCGCTGGCCGGGGCGCTGGTCCTCGGCCGCGAGCTGGGACCGGACGCCCTGCTGCTGGTCAACCTCTCCGGCCGCGGGGACAAGGACGTCGAGACCGCCTCGCGGTGGTTCGGGCTCGGCGACCACGACGACGCCGCCCCGGGCCCAGGTCTGGACACCGACCAGCAGCCCACCGAGGGCGCCGTGACCAACGACGAGGCCGTGGCCGGCCCGGACGCGGGAGAGGAACTGTGAGTCAGCTGGCGGACGTCCTCGCCAAGGCGAAGGCGGAGGACCGGGCGGCGCTGGTCGCCTACGTGCCGGTCGGCTACCCGAGCGTGCCGGGCTCCATCGCGGCGATGGTGGCCGCCGTCGAGAACGGCGCCGACGTCGTCGAGGTCGGCATCCCCTACAGCGACCCGGGCATGGACGGGCCGGTGATCCAGCAGGCGGTGGACGTCGCCGTCCGCGCCGGTGTCGGCATGCGCGACGTGCTGCGGGCCGTGGAGGCGGTGGCCGCCGCCGGCGCCGTCCCGGTGCCGATGAGCTACTGGAACCCCATCGAGCGCTACGGCGTCGACCGGTTCGCCCGTGACCTGGCCGCCGCCGGGGGAGCGGGGGCGATCACGCCCGACCTCATCCCGGAGGAGGCGGCGGAGTGGATCGCCGCCTCCGACGCGCACGACCTGGACCGCGTCTTCCTGGTGGCCCCGTCGTCGACCGAGGCCCGGCTGCGCTCGACCACGGCCGCCTGCCGCGGGTTCGTCTACGCCGCCTCCACGATGGGCGTCACCGGCACCCGGGCCACGGTGGGTGACGCCGCCGAGCGGCTGGTGGCCCGGACCCGGGCCGCGGCGCCCGACCTCGCCGTCTGCGTCGGCCTCGGCGTCTCGAACGGCGACCAGGCCGCCGAGGTGGCCGGGTTCGCCGACGGGGTCATCGTCGGCTCGGCGTTCGTGCGGGTGCTGCTGGACGCCGACGACGAGCCGGCCGCCACCGCCGCCGCGGGCCGGCTGGCCGCCGAGCTCGCCGAGGGCGTCCGCCGGCGGGGCACCTCGTGACCCTCGCGTCCATCCCGAGCCCGGCGCAGGGCGTCTGGGAGCTCGGGCCGCTGCCCGTGCGGGCCTACGCGCTGTGCATCATCGCCGGGATCGTCGTCTGCTGCTGGATCAGCGAGAAGCGGTGGGTGGCCCGCGGCGGCGCGCCCGGTGACGTGCTCGACATCGCCGTGTGGGCGGTGCCGTTCGGGATCGTCGGCGGCCGGCTCTACCACGTGCTCACCACCCCCGAGCCGTACTTCGGCGAGGGCGGCGAGCCGCTGAAGGCGTTCGCCATCTGGGAGGGCGGCCTCGGCATCTGGGGTGCGATCGCGCTCGGCGGTGTGGGCGCCTGGATCGCCTGCCGGCGCCGGAAGATCCCGTTGCCGGCCTTCGCCGACGCGATCGCCCCGGGCATCCTCGTCGCCCAGGCGATCGGCCGGCTCGGGAACTGGTTCAACCAGGAGCTCTACGGCAGCCCGACCGATCTGCCCTGGGCGCTGCAGATCGATCCGGCCCACCGGGTGGCCGGGTACGAGGACGTCGCCACCTACCACCCGACGTTCCTCTACGAGCTGGTGTGGAACCTGCTCGCCGCGGGCATCGTGGTCTGGGCGGACCGGCGCTTCCGGCTCGGCCACGGCCGCGCGTTCGCCCTCTACGTGGCGCTGTACTGCCTGGGCCGGGGCTGGATCGAGATGCTGCGCATCGACACCGCGGAGCACTTCTTCGGCCTGCGGCTCAACGTCTTCACCTCGATCGTCGTCGGCCTGCTGGCCGTCGCGTACCTGGTCTGGCAGCGCGGCCGGCCGCGCGAGGTGATCACCCGGGGCGCGACGAAGGCCACACCCGGCCGCGGACGCCCCGCGACCGGGGCGAAGGACCGCGCGGGCGCCACCGGAGGCGCCGGGGACGCGGCGGCACCCGTCCGCGGACGAGCCGCCGACCAGGGCGAACAGGCCCACGACCCGCGGGACGCGCCCGGCTGACCGGGACGCGCCGCGGCCGATGTCCGATCGCACGAGTCTTGTGTTACGGCTGTGTACGCTTCTGCCCAGACCCACCAGCGATCCTGGGCGGGTCGGACCTCGTCGGAACCGGGCCAGCGCCGCCCCGCGGACGACAGCCCAGCGGACACCAGCCCGGTGGGCTCGGGAGCGCTGCCACCTCGGGATGTACGTCGTCCTCGGGCGCGCCGTGCTCCCCCTGCCGTCCACCACCCTTTGAGACCACCCGGCCCCTGCCCGCGAACCGCCCCTCCGAGGGTGCGGGTGCCAGCCGACGACGGGAGTGACATGTCCGACCTCACCGCCCCCGCCACGACGCGCTCGTCCGGGCAGGCCGTCCCGTTCTCCGCCGTGCCGCCGGCCTCCGGCCTGTACGACCCGGCGAACGACAAGGACGCCTGCGGTGTCGCCTTCGTCGCCGACGCCAAGGGACGCCGCTCGCGGGCGATCGTGGCCGCCGGGCTCACCGCGCTGCACAACCTCGACCACCGCGGCGCCGCCGGGTCCGAGCCGAACTCCGGTGACGGTGCCGGGATCCTGACCCAGATCCCCGACGCGCTGCTGCGCGCCAACGTCGACTTCGACCTGCCCCCGCTCGGCGAGTACGCCGTCGGCGTCGCCTTCCTGCCCGTCGACGAGCGCGAGCGCGCCCAGCGGGTCGAGGACGTCGCCCGGCTGGCCGGCGAGGAGGGGCTGACCGTCCTCGGCTGGCGCGAGCTGCCCGTCGACCCCGGGGGCGCCGACGTCGGCCCCACGGCGCTGGCCGTGATGCCCCACTTCGCCCAGCTGTTCGTCGCCGAGACGATGGCGGCGCGCGCCGACGACAAGGCCTTCGGCGGCCCGGTGACGTGCAACGGGGTGACCCGCCTGGAGCGGCGCGCCTTCGTGCTGCGCAAGCGGGCCGAGCGGTCCGCGCGGGAGGCCGGCAGCTCCCTCTACCTCGCCTCGCTGTCGTCGCGCACCCTCACCTACAAGGGCATGCTGACCACCGACCAGCTGCCGGCGTTCTTCCCCGACCTGCGCGACGAGCGCTACGAGTCGGCGATCGCCCTGGTGCACAGCCGGTTCTCGACCAACACCTTCCCCAGCTGGCCGCTGGCGCACCCGTTCCGGGTGATCGCGCACAACGGCGAGATCAACACCATCAAGGGCAACCGCAACCGCATGCGGGCCCGCGAGGCGATGCTCGACACCGAGCTGTTCGACGCCCCCGAGGGCAGCCCGGCCGCCGAGCTCGGCCTCGAGCGGATCTTCCCGGTCACCGCCAGCGACTTCAGCGACTCGGCCACCTTCGACGAGGTGCTCGAGCTGCTGCACCTGTCGGGCCGCACGCTGCCGCACGCGGTGCTGATGATGATCCCGGAGGCGTGGGAGAACCACGAGGAGATGGACCCGGAGCGCCGGGCCTTCTACCGGTTCCACGCGTCGATCATGGAGCCGTGGGACGGGCCGGCCGCGGTCGCGTTCACCGACGGCACGCTCATCGGCGCCGTCCTCGACCGCAACGGGCTGCGCCCCGGCCGCTGGTGGCACACCCGCGACGACCTCGTCGTCCTGGCCAGCGAGGTCGGCGTCCTGGACATCCCGGCCGCCGACGTCGTGGCCAAGGGCCGGCTGCAGCCGGGCCGGATGTTCCTCGTCGACACCGCCGCCGGGCGGATCGTCTCCGACGAGGAGGTCAAGGGCGACCTGGCCGCCGCGCAGCCCTACGACGACTGGCTGCACGCCGGCCTGGTGCAGCTGCCCTCGCTGCCCGAGCGGCGCCGGGCCCGGCCGAGCCACGAGTCCGTCGTCCGCCGGCAGCTGATGTTCGGCTACACGGAGGAGGAGCTGCGCGTCCTGCTGACGCCGATGGCGTCCTCCGGCGCGGAGCCGATCGGCTCGATGGGCACCGACACCCCGGTCGCGGCGCTGTCGGACCGCTCCCGGCTGCTCTACGACTACTTCGGCCAGCTGTTCGCCCAGGTGACCAACCCGCCGCTGGACGCCATCCGCGAGGAGCTGGTGACCAGCCTCGGGCGCACCTTCGGCCCGGAGCAGAACCTGCTGCAGGCCGTCCCGGCCTCGTGCCGGCAGGTCTTCCTGCCCTACCCGATCATCGACAACGACGAGCTGGCCAAGATCCTGCACATCGACGACGACGGCGACCTGCCCGGGTTCGCCGCCGTCCGGATCACCGGCCACTTCGACGTCAACGGCGGCGGCCCCGCCCTCGCCCAGGCCATCGAGGACCTGCGGATCAAGGTCAGCAAGGCGATCGCGGCCGGGGCGCGGATCATCGTGCTCTCCGACCGCGACGCCGACGAGCGCCGCGCGCCCATCCCGTCGCTGCTCATGACCTCCGCGGTGCACCACCACCTGATCCGGCAGAAGACCCGGATGAAGGTCGGCCTGGTCGTGGAGTCAGGCGACTGCCGCGAGGTGCACCACGTCGCGCTGCTGCTCGGCTACGGCGCCGCCGCGGTCAACCCGTACCTGGCCTTCGAGAGCGTCGAGGACCTGATCCGCGACGGCTCGCTGGTCGGCGTGGAGCCGGCCCAGGCCGTCCGCAACATGATCAAGGCCATGGGCAAGGGCGTCCTGAAGGTCATGAGCAAGATGGGCATCAGCACCGTCGGCTCGTACACGATGGCGCAGATCTTCGAGGCCATCGGCCTCTCGCACGACGTCGTCGACGAGTACTTCACCGGCACCTCCGCGCCCCTGGGCGGGGTCGGCATCGACGTCCTCGCCGAGGAGGTGGTCATGCGCCACCGCCGCGCGTACCCGCCGAACCCGACCGAGCGGGCGCACCGCCGGCTGGAGACCGGCGGTGAGTACCAGTGGCGCCGCGAGGGCGAGGTGCACCTGTTCAACCCCGAGACGGTGTTCCTGCTCCAGCACGCCACCCGCTCGCGGCAGTACGAGGTGTTCCAGCGCTACACCGACACCGTCGACCGGCTCTCGCACGAGGCCGCGACGCTGCGCGGCCTGTTCGACATCAAGAAGGGCGCGCGCCCGCCGGTGCCGATCGAGGAGGTCGAGCCGGTCAGCGAGATCGTCAAGCGGTTCTCCACCGGCGCGATGAGCTACGGCTCCATCTCGCAGGAGGCCCACGAGACGCTCGCCATCGCGATGAACCGCCTCGGCGGCAAGTCGAACACCGGCGAGGGCGGCGAGGACCCGAACCGGTTCACCCCCGACCCGAACGGCGACCTGCGCCGCTCGGCGATCAAGCAGGTCGCGAGCGGGCGGTTCGGCGTCACCAGCGAGTACCTGGTCAACGCCGACGACATCCAGATCAAGATGGCCCAGGGCGCCAAGCCCGGCGAGGGCGGCCAGCTGCCGGGCCAGAAGGTCTACCCGTGGGTGGCGCGCACCCGGCACTCGACGCCGGGCGTCGGGCTGATCAGCCCGCCGCCGCACCACGACATCTACTCGATCGAGGACCTCAAGCAGCTCATCCACGACCTGAAGAACGCCAACAACGAGGCGCGGGTCCACGTCAAGCTGGTCTCCGAGGTCGGTGTCGGCACGGTCGCGGCCGGCGTGAGCAAGGCGCACGCCGACGTCGTCCTGATCTCCGGCCACGACGGCGGAACGGGCGCGGCGCCGCTGACCTCGCTCAAGCACGCCGGCTCGCCGTGGGAGCTCGGCCTCGCCGAGACCCAGCAGACGCTGCTGGCCAACGGGCTGCGCGACCGGATCGTCGTGCAGTGCGACGGGCAGATGAAGACCGGCCGCGACGTGCTCATCGCGGCGCTGCTCGGGGCGGAGGAGTACGGCTTCGCGACCGCGCCGCTGGTGGTCTCCGGCTGCATCATGATGCGGGTCTGCCACCTGGACACCTGCCCGGTCGGCGTCGCCACGCAGAACCCGGAGCTGCGCAAGCGGTTCACCGGGCGCCCGGAGTTCGTGGTCACCTTCTTCGAGTTCCTGGCCGAGCAGGTGCGCTCGTACCTGGCCGAGCTGGGCTTCCGCTCGCTGGACGAGGCGATCGGCCACGCCGAGCTGCTGGACACCCGCGCCGCGGTGGACCACTGGAAGGCCGCCGGGCTCGACCTCTCGCCGATCCTGGTGATCCCGGAGCTGCCCGACGGCGCGCCGCTGCACCGGGTGCGCACGCAGGACCACGGCCTCGACGTCGCGCTGGACCAGACCCTGATCCAGCTGTGCGAGGGCGCGCTGCTCGACGCCCGGCCGGTCAGCCTCGAACTGCCGGTCCGCAACGTCAACCGGACCGTCGGCACGATGCTCGGCTCGATGGTGACCCGCCGCTTCGGCGGCGAGGGCCTGCCCGACGGCACGATCGACCTGACCTTCACCGGGTCGGCCGGCCAGAGCTTCGGCGCCTTCCTGCCCGGCGGCATCACCATGCGGCTGTTCGGCGACGCCAACGACTACGTCGGCAAGGGCCTCTCCGGCGGGCGGATCGTCGTCCGCCCGGCCCGGGAGGCGACCTTCGCCGCCGAGGACAACGTCGTCGCCGGGAACGTGATCGCCTACGGCGCGACCGGGGGCGAGATCTTCCTGCGCGGCCGGGTCGGCGAGCGGTTCTGCGTCCGCAACTCCGGCGCCCTGGCGGTCGTCGAGGGCGTGGGCGACCACGCGCTCGAGTACATGACCGGTGGCCGCGCGGTGATCCTCGGCCCGACCGGCCGCAACGTCGCCGCCGGCATGTCGGGTGGCATCGCGTACGTGCTCGACCTCGCCCGGCACCGGGTCAACACCGAGATGGTGGACGTCGACCCGCTGGACGGCGAGGCGGCGCAGTGGCTGCGCGACGTGCTCGTGCGCTACTCCGAGGACACCGAGTCGCCGGTCGCGGCGGCGCTGCTGGCCGACTGGGGCCGGTGGGCCGAGCAGTTCAGCGTGATCATGCCGCGCGACTACCGGCGGGCGCTGGAGGCCCAGCGGATGGCCGAGGCCAACGGCACCGACGTCGACCTTGCACTGATGGAGGCTGCTCGTGGCTGACAGCACGGGATTTCTGAAGTTCGAGCGCAAGCTCCCGCCGCGCCGTCCGGTCGACCTGCGCCTGCTGGACTGGAAGGACGTCTACCTGTCCCGCCAGAGCGGTGAGGACGAGGTCTTCCCGCTGAGCACCGTGCGCGAGCAGGCCGCCCGCTGCATGGACTGCGGCATCCCGTTCTGCCACCACGGCTGCCCGCTGGGCAACCTGATCCCGGAGTGGAACGACCTCGCCCGCCGGGACGACTGGACCGAGGCGATCGAGCGGCTGCACGCGACCAACAACTTCCCGGAGTTCACCGGGAAGCTGTGCCCGGCGCCGTGCGAGGGCTCCTGCGTGCTGAACCTGCAGGAGTCGCCGGTCACGATCAAGCAGATCGAGTGGGAGATCATCGACCAGGCCTTCCAGCGCGACCTGGTCAAGCCGGTGACCCCGCAGGAGCGGACCGGCAGGAAGGTCGCCGTCGTCGGCTCCGGGCCGGCCGGCCTGGCCGCCGCCCAGCAGCTGACCCGCGCCGGGCACGACGTGACCGTCTACGAGCGGGCCGACCGCATCGGCGGGCTGCTCCGCTACGGCATCCCCGAGTTCAAGATGGAGAAGGCGGTCCTCGACCGGCGGCTGGACCAGATGCGCGCCGAGGGCACCCGGTTCGTCACCGGTGTCGAGGTCGGCGGGCCGGGGGAGGACGATCTGTCGGTCGAGGCGCTGCGCGCCGAGTTCGACGCCGTCGTGCTCGCCGGCGGCGCCACCATCGGCCGCGACCTGCCCGCCCCGGGCCGGGAGCTCTCCGGCATCCACCTGGCGATGGAGTACCTGCCCTTCGGCAACCGCCAGGCGCTGGGCGAGCTCGACGAGCCGCCGATCACCGCGACCGGCAAGCACGTCGTGATCATCGGCGGCGGTGACACCGGCGCCGACTGCCTCGGCACCGCGCACCGCCAGGGGGCGCTGTCGGTGACCCAGCTGGAGATCATGCCCGCGCCGCCGGACCGCCGGGACCCCGGCAGCAACCCGTGGCCGACCTACCCGATGATCATGCGGGTCTCCAGCGCCCACGAGGAGGGCGGGGAGCGGCTGTACGCGGTCAACACCGAGCGCTTCCTCGGCGACGAGAACGGTCACGTGCGGGCGCTGGTGATCCACGAGGTCGAGCGCGTCGACGGGAAGTTCCAGAAGATCGAGGGCACCGAGCAGGAGCTGCCCGCCGAGCTCGTGCTGCTCGCGATGGGCTTCACCGGCGCGCAGCGCGCGGGCCTGGTCGACGGCCTGGGCGTCGAGGTCGACGGGCGGGGCAACGTGGCCCGCGACGCCGAGTTCATGTCCACCGTGCCCGGTGTCTTCGTGGCCGGCGACATCGGCCGCGGCCAGTCGCTGATCGTCTGGGCGATCGCCGAGGGCCGCGCGGCCGCCGGCGCCGTCGACAGCTGGCTGACCGGCGAGTCGATGCTGCCCCGGCCGATCACCCCCACTGCGGTGGCGCTGCGGTAAGCAGCACGACCTGCCGGCCGAGCCGGGTCCCCACAGCGGGACCTGGCCCGCGTCGTCCTGGTGGGCCGTGTGAGCGCTCACAGGGGTCTTCCCGGCGGCGCGGGGGACGGCCGGATAGCGTTTGCGGCATGTCCCGCCGCGCCAAGATCGTCTGCACCCTCGGGCCGGCGACCAGTTCCCTGGAGCAGGTCACCGCCCTCGTCGAAGCCGGGATGGACGTCGCCCGGCTGAACTTCAGCCACGGGTCGCACGCCGACCACCAGGCTGCCTACACCGTGGTGCGGCAGGCCTCCGATCGCACCGGCCACGCCGTCGCCGTGCTGGCCGACCTGCAGGGCCCGAAGATCCGGCTCGGGACGTTCGCCGACGGCCCGGTCGTCTGGGAGACCGGCAGCCGGGTGTGCATCACCGTCGCGGACGTCGAGGGGACGGCGGAGCGCGTCTCCACGACCTACAAGGGCCTCGCCGACGACGTCCGCGTCGGCGACCGCCTGCTCGTCGACGACGGCAAGCTCTCGCTGTCCGTGGTCGACGTCGACGGGCCGGACGTCTGGTGCCTGGTGGTCGAGGGCGGCCCGGTCTCCAACAACAAGGGCCTGTCGCTGCCCGGCGTGGCGGTGAGCGTGCCGGCCCTGTCCGAGAAGGACGAGGAGGACCTGCGCTTCGCGCTGCACCTGTCGGCCGACTTCATCGCGCTCTCGTTCGTCCGCTCGCCCGCGGACGTCGACCTCGTCCGCGAGATCATGCGCCGGGAGGACGTCGACGTCCCGGTCATCGCCAAGCTGGAGAAGCCGGAGGCGATCGACAACCTGGAGGCGATCGTCGAGGCCTTCGACGGCATCATGGTGGCCCGCGGCGACCTGGGCGTGGAGCTGCCGCTGGAGCAGGTGCCGCTGGTGCAGAAGCGGGCGGTCCAGGCCGCGCGCGAGCGGAACAAGCCGGTCATCGTCGCCACGCAGATGCTCGAGTCGATGATCGGCTCCTCGCGGCCGACCCGCGCCGAGGCCTCCGACGTCGCCAACGCCGTCCTCGACGGCGCCGACGCGGTGATGCTGTCGGGGGAGACCTCCGTCGGGAAGCACCCGATCGCCGCCGTCCGGACGATGGAACGGATCATCGACGCGGTCGAGAGCCACAACAGCGTCTCGGTGCCGGAGCTGTACCGCCGCTCGCGTTCGCGCTCCAGCGCGATCGTCCGCGCCGCCAAGGACGTGGGGGAGACCCTCGACGTCAAGGCGCTGGCCACCTTCACGCAGACCGGCGACACTGCCCGCCGGCTGGCCGCCCTGCACCCGAGGCAGCCGCTCCTGGCCTTCACCGTCGACGCGCGGGTGCGCAGCCAGCTGGCGCTGTCCTGGGGGGTGGAGACGTTCATCGTGCCGTCGGTCGCGCACACCGACGACATGGTCCGCCAGGTGGACTTCTCGCTGCTGTCGATCGGCCGGCTCAAGGAGGGTGACCGGGTCGTCGTGGTGGCAGGCAGCCCGCCCAACACGGTGGGCTCGACCAACCTGATCCGCGTGCACGAGGTGGGCACGGACTCATGACGTCGACCGTCGCGCCGCTGATGGCTGTGCTCGCCCTCGAGGAGCGCGACGGCGACGTCTTCGTGGGCCAGACCCCGTCGGCGACCCAGCAGCGGATCTTCGGCGGCCAGGTGGCCGGTCAGGCGCTGATGGCGGCGGGGCTGACCGTGCCGGGGGAGCGGGGGGTGCACTCGCTGCACTCCTACTTCCTGCGGCCGGGCGACCCGGCGGAGGAGATCCGCTACTCCGTCGACCGCATCCGTGACGGCCGGACGTTCAGCACCCGGCGGGTCCTGGCCCACCAGCGGCGCAAGGGCGAGGACGTCGCGATCTTCGGGCTGACCGCCGACTTCACGGCCGGCGAGCAGCCGGTCGCGGAGCACGCGCTGCCGATCCCGGACGTCGCGGGGCCGGAGGGGCTGCCGGGCATCCCGGACATGTACGCCCGGCACCCCGAGCGCGCCGCGTGGATGCACGCCATGGGCCAGGCGGTCGAGCAGCGCTTCCTCGAGGACCCGTTCGTGCCGGTGGCGAAGACGCCGCCGGACACTCAGCACCGCACGTGGCTGCGGGTGCGCGGGCGGCTGCCCGACGACGCCGCCGTCCACGCCGCGGCGCTGACCTTCGCCAGCGACCTCACCCTGCTGTCGGCGGGCGTGGCCCGGCTCGGCGTCGGCTGGGGCGCGTTCATCGGCGCCAGCCTCGACCACGCGGTCTGGTTCCACCGGCCGTTCCGGCCGGACGAGTGGTTCCTCTACGAGGGGGACAGCCCGGTCGCCTCGGCAGGCCGGGCGCTGTGCCTCGGCCAGATCTGGGCGTCCGACGGCACGCACGTCGCCACGGTCGCCCAGGAGGGGCTCATCCGGTCCCTGTCGGACTGACAGGGGTCAGGACGGCGCCGGCAGGTCCTCCTGCGCCGCCGCCTGGGTGAGCGTCTCGTCCTGGGCCGCCGGCGTGTCCACGGGCGCCGGCTCCTCGGGCTGCGGCTCGGCCGCGGCGGCCTGCTCCGCGGCCTCGGCGGCCGCGCGTTCGGCGGCGGCGCGCTCGGCGGCCGCGCGTTCGGCCGCGGCCCGGGCCGCGGCCTGCTCCGCCGCCCGCTGGGCCGCCTGGTCGGCGAAGTCGGCGGCCAGCCAGTCGTGGTTCTCGCACAGCAGCGCCCACACCCGCTCCACGTGCGTGCGCGTGGTCGCCGGCGCGCCGATCGCCACGCGCAGCACCACCTGCCCGCCGACCGTGGTGTGGGTCAGGAACACCTCGCCGCCGTCGTTGAGCCGCTCGAGCAGCGTCATCGTGGCGACGTCGGCGTCGACGTCGCCGGCCCACCGGGGCCGCAGGCACACCAGCGAGTACGGGTGCCTGGTCACCACGTCGAAGCGGTCGTCGGCGTCGGCCCAGCCGGCCAGCTCCTGGGCCAGCGCGACGCACCCGCGGATGTGCTCGCGCAGCCCCTCGGCCCCGTACCAGCGCAGCACGAACCACAGCTTGAGCGCCCGGAAGCGCCGGCCCAGCTCGATCTGCCAGTCGCGGTAGTCGACGACCGCGCCGGCGTCGGTGGCCGCGTTGCGCAGGTACTCGGGCAGGATCGCCAGCGCCCCGGTGAGGGCGGCGCGGTCGGCGACCCAGAACAGGGTCGCGTCGAAGCCGGTGAGCAGCCACTTGTGCGCGTCGGTGGTGTAGCTGTCGGCCCACTCGACGCCCGCCTGCAGGCCGCGCAGCTCCGGGACGACGCCGCTGACGCCCGCGTAGGCGGCGTCGACGTGCAGCCACACGCCCGCGTCGCGGCAGACGGGGCCCAGTTCGGCGAGCGGGTCGATCGCCGTCGTCGACGTCGTCCCGACCGTGGCGCAGACCAGCACCGGCGTGTAGCCGCGGGCGACGTCGCGCTCCAGCCGCGCCTTGAGCGATGCCGGGCGCATGGCCAGGTCGCCGTCCACCTCGACGATGCGGACGGCGTCGCTGCCCAGCCCGGCGATGCGCACCGCCTTCTCCATCGACGAGTGCGTCTCGGCCGACACGTAGACGGTGGCCCGCTCGGGCTCCACACCGTGCCGCACGGTCGCGCCCTTGCTCGCCCGGTGCAGGGCGGCGAGGAGCGCGACGAGGTTGGCGCCGGAGCTGGAGTCCTGGATCACGCCGCCGCCGGCACCGGTGGACAGGAAGGACTCCGGCAGGCCCAGCAGCCCGGCGAACCAGTCGAGGACGTGCTGCTCGAGCTCGGTCGCGGCGGGGCTGGTCACCCACGACATGCCCTGCACCCCGAGTCCGGCCGAGACCAGGTCACCCAGCACCGACGGCCCGGACGTGTTGGCGGGGAAGTAGCCGAAGAAGCCGGGGTGCTGCCAGTGGGTGACGCCGGGCAGGACGACGCGCTCGAGGTCGGCCAGGACGGCGGAGACCGGCTCGCCCTGCTCCGGCGGCGACTCCGGCAGCGCGCCGCGGACGTCGCCCGGGGAGACCTGCGAGCGGACCGGGAACGAGCCGATGCGCGTCCAGTAGTCGGCGATCCAGTCGACGACATCGTGGCCGTGCTGGCGGAACTGCTCGGGCGTCATGTGGCCGGTCACACCCTGAACCTATGGCCCGCCGCTCCGCCGCGGCCGACCGGGCTTTCCGTACCGAAAGCCTGCAGGTGCCCCCGGTGCGACTCGAACGCACACTGCGCGGGTTTTGAATCCGCTCCCTCTGCCGATTGGGGTACGGGGGCGCGCCGGGATGTCCCGGCCAGAGCAGGGTAGCCGCCGGTCCCATCGACGTGGCGCACCGCACCGGCAGGGCACAGCGGTCCTCGATAGGCTTCCCGGTCGTGAGCAGCGAGACGACCCGGGTCCTCATCGCCGAGGACGAGGCGCTGATCCGCCTCGACCTCAAGGAGATGCTGGAGGAGGAGGGCTACACCGTCGTGGCCGAGGTGGGCGACGGTCAGCAGGCCGTCGACCAGGCGCAGCAGCTGCGCCCCGACCTGGTCATCCTCGACATCCAGATGCCCGTCCTCGACGGCCTGTCGGCCGCCGAGCAGATCGCGGGGGCGCGCACCGCCCCGGTCATCGTGCTCACGGCGTTCAGCCAGCGGGAGCTCGTGGAGCGCGCCCGGGACGCGGGCGCCATGGCGTACCTGGTCAAGCCGTTCTCCAAGAACGACCTCGTGCCGGCCATCGAGGTGGCCCGCGCCCGGTTCGCCGAGATGACCGCCCTCGACGGTGAGGTCCGCACGCTCGAGGAGCGGCTGGAGGCCCGCAAGATCGTCGAGAAGGCCAAGGGCAAGCTCATGGCCGAGCGGGGGATCACCGAGGCGGAGGCGTTCCGGTGGATCCAGCGGACGGCGATGAACGAGCGCACCTCCATGAAGGCGCTGGCCCAGAAGCTGCTCGCCGCGGACGCCGCCGCGGAGGGCTCGCCCGCCTGAGCACTCCGGTGCGGGGCCGCTTCCGTGACGCTGCGTGAGCGGGCTGCATCGGGGACGCCCGCGAGGTCACGACCTCATCACGGAACGTCTCGGGGCAGGCGTCCAGGCCACTCCCTGCAGTTAGGTTCGGCGCACTGATCGGGCCCCCCCGACCGGCTCCTTCGCCGTGCGGGTGCCCGCGGAGCGACGCACGACACTGGGAGTTGCTTGATGCGCACTGGCATTACCGCCCGCAGCATCGCCGTCTCCGGTGCCGCCCTGCTCGCGCTCGCCGCCTGTGGCGGCGGTGGCGGCGACGACGGCGGCGACACGGGCACAGGAGAGAGCGGCGAGAAGCAGGTCAACGTCTACGGGACCGACGGCAACATGGGCAACGCCCTGGGAGAGGACTTCCAGGACTCGGGGTCCCTCGCCGGCATGGGCGGCACCACGCCCCTGACCGACCTCGGCGACGACTTCAAGAACCGGCTGAAGGAAGTCGACCCCGCCCTGCAGGACTACAACTACGCCGGTGAGTCCTACGACGCCGTCGTGATCGCCTCGCTGGCCGCGACGATGGCCGGCACGAACGACGCCAACGTCTTCAAGGCCTACGTCAACGGCGTGACCTTCGGCGGCGACAAGTGCACCGACTACGCCAGCTGCCTGGAGATCATCAGCGGCGGCGGCAACCCGGACTACGACGGCGTCACCGGTCCGCTGAGCTTCACCGACGCCGGTGAGCCGGCGCAGGCGAGCTTCGCGCTCCTGCACTTCGGCGACGACAACGCGCTCGACGAGTCGCAGACCGAGTACGTCATCGCGGGCGACGAGGCCAACGCGGCCTCCGACGAGGGCCCGGCCCCGGCTCCGGCCGCGACCGGTGGTGCGCCGCTGGTCGTCGGCACGCTGCTGCCGCTGACCGGTGACCTCGCCTTCCTCGGCCCGCCGGAGGTCGCCGGCGTCAAACTGGCGATCGCCGACATCAACGCCGCGGGCGGCGTCTTCGGTCAGCCGGTCCAGCTGGTCGAGGGTGACTCCGGCGACGCCTCCACCGACACCGCGACGCAGACCGTCGACCGCCTGCTGCAGGCGAACGTCAACGTGATCGTCGGCGCGGCGGCCTCGGGCGTGAGCCTCACGGTCATCGACCGGATCACCGGTGCCGGCGTCATGCAGATCTCGCCGGCGAACACGTCCGACCAGTTCACGACCTACAACGACAACGGGCTCTACTTCCGGACGGCGCCGCCGGACGTGCTGCAGGCCCAGGCGCTGGCGGACCTGATCCAGGCGGACGGCAACAACACCGTCGGCATCCTGGCCCGCAACGACCCGTACGGCACGGGTCTGGCCGACAACACCGAGAAGGACCTGATCGCGGCCGGCCTCAGCCAGGGCGACATCAAGAAGATCATCTACGACCCGACGGCGTCGAACTTCGACTCCGAGGTGCAGCAGATGGTCGACTTCAACCCCGACGCGATCGTGGTGATCGGGTTCGAGGAGTCGTCGAAGATCATCCAGGGTCTCAACGCCCAGGGCATCGGCCCGCAGCGCTGACCCCAGCTCCACCACGGAGGCCCGGTACCCGCGAGGGTGCCGGGCCTCCGTGCCGTTCGGGGTGGGTCCCTCGCCGGGAGGCCGCTCAGCGCTGCAGGTGCTGGCCGGGCGGCTGCCAGTCGGCCGGGCGGCCGACGTGGTTGGAGAACTCCACCGACCAGCGCCACCACGAGCGGTCGGGGGCGTGCTCCCACGCGGTCAGGACGCCGACCTCGCCGCCGGGCAGCAGCACCGGCAGGCCGAGGTGGCCGCCGTCCGGCCAGATCTCGCTGCGGCGGAACGCGTCGCCGTCGATCTCCAGCAGCGTGATGGGGGAGTAGTCGCCGTCCCGGTCCACCTCGCCGGAGGCGACGGGGGTGCCGTCGTCGGTGGACACGTGCACCCGGAGGAGACCCGGAGCGGCGTGCACCAGCACGCGCCCGAAGCCGCTCGCCGTGGTGGCGCGGGCGAAGTCCAGGCCGTTCATGCCGCCGTCGCGGGAGCGGAGATCCCAGATCCAGTTCACGGCAGGGTGGCCCCGGTGCAGGGGCCGAGGCCGAGCCTGCGAGGCGTGGGGGGCATCGGGGTCCTTCTACTGGGCCTTGGCGAGAGTCCCCAGGTAGAGCTCGACGACCTTGGGGTCGGTCATCAGCGACTGGCCGGTGTCGGTGTAGGCGTTGCGGCCCTGGTCCAACACGTAGCCGCGGTCGCAGATCTGCAGGCAGCGGCGCGCGTTCTGCTCGACCATGATGATCGAGACGCCGGTGGCGTTGATCCGCCGGCAGCGGATGAACACCTCGTCCTGGTAGGCGGGGGAGAGGCCGGCCGAGGGCTCGTCGAGCAGCAGCACCGACGGGTCCATCATCAGGGCCCGGCCCATGGCCACCATCTGCCGCTCACCGCCGGAGAGGGTGCCGGCCTTGGACTTGCGCCGCTCGCCGAGCAGCGGGAAGAGGTCGGCGACGTAGTCGAACCGCTCGCGGAAGGTCTTCGGCCGCAGGTAGACGCCCATCTGCATGTTCTCCTCGATGGTCAGCGAGGGGAACACGTTGTTGTTCTGCGGCACGTAGCCGACGCCGAGCGAGACCAGCCGGTGGGCGGGCGCCGAGGTGATGTCCTCGCCGCGCAGCGTCACCGCCCCCGACCGGACGGGGATCAGCCCGAAGATGGTCTTCAGCAGCGTCGACTTGCCGGCCCCGTTCGGGCCGATGATGCCGACCAGCTCGCCGTCCTGCAGGTAGAAGTCGCAGCCCCGGAGGATGTTCACGCCGGGCACGTAGCCGGCGACGAGGTCGTCGGCGCGCACCAGGGCGCCCTCGGCGAGGCGCACGTGCTCCTCCCGGGTGGCGGCCTTCTCGGCCGGCGACAGCGTCGCCGTGGTCGCGGCGGCCTGGTCGGCGCGGGTGAGGTCCTCGCCGGACTCGTCGACCTCGAACAGCGGCTCGCTCATCGGTCGGTCCTCTCCTGGTTCTCCGAGGTGAGGACGTCGCCCTCGAGGTTCTCCTCGCGCGCGATGGCGCGCTCGGCCTCGGCCAGGACGCGGTCCTCCTCCTCGACGGTCAGCGGGGCGTCGTGGTGCGCGCCGAGGTAGGCGTCGACGACGGCCTGGTTCTGGCTGATCGACTCAGGGGGACCCTCCGCGATGATGCAGCCGGCGGCCATGACGACCACCCAGTCGCTGATGTCGCGGACGACGTCCATGTCGTGCTCGACGAAGATCACCGTCATGCCCTGCTCGCGCAGGTCCTTGACGTGGCCGAGCAGGCTCTGCGTCAGCGCTGGGTTCACGCCGGCCATCGGCTCGTCGAGCATGACCACCTGCGGGTCGCTCATGAGCGCGCGGGCCATCTCCAGCAGCTTGCGCTGACCTCCGGAGAGCGTGCCCGCGAAGTCGTCCTTCTTGGCGTCCAGCTTGAACCGGGCGAGCAGGTCCATCGCCTTCTCGGTGTTGGCCTTCTCCTGCGACTTCCACGTGCCGGGGATCAGCGCGCGCAGGAAGCTCTCGCCGCGCTGCCCCTGGGCGCCGAGCAGCATGTTCTGCAGCACGGTGAGCCGGGACAGCGCCTTGGTCAGCTGGAAGGTGCGGACGACGCCCTGCCGGGCGACCTGGTGCGGCGCGGTGCGGCCCATGTCCTTGCCGTCGAACGTCCAGGTCCCCGTGTTGGGCTGGTCGAATCCCGTGAGCAGGTTGAACAGCGTCGTCTTCCCGGCGCCGTTCGGGCCGATCAGGCCGGTGATGCCGCCGCGCTGGACCTCCAGGTGGTCCACCGACACTGCGGTCAGGCCGCCGAAGGTGCGGGTGATGTTGTCGACGACCACCACGGGGTCGGGCTTGGCGACGCCGATCTCCCACGGGATGTCGCGCAGCGCGGCCTGCGCCAGCCGTCGCGGGGTGTCCCCGCTGCGGAAGGCGCCGGGCTCGTCGGGGTGGTACCCGTGCCCCGAACTGCCGGCGGCGGTGGCGCCGTGAGGGGGAGGCTCAACGGGCATCGATCATCACCTCTCGTCGGTCGCCGAAGATGCCCTGCGGCCGGAAGATCAACAACAGCATCAGCCCGACGCCGACGAGCACGAAGCGGATCTGCGCGACGTCGGTCGACGAGAGCAGGCCCGCCGGGATGATCCCGTTGTCGATCAGCAGCCGGAGCCCCGTGTCGGCGAACTGCAGGATGAACAGCAGCAGCATGCTCCCCACCACCGGGCCGAGCACCCGCGCGGCGCCACCCAGGATGAGGGCGGCGTAGGCGAGGAAGGTGTTCGCGTTCTGGTACTGGTCGGGGTTGGCCGACCCGGTGCCGACGGCGTAGACCATGCCGCCGACGGCGCCGAGCACACCGCCGAGGACCAGCGACTGCATCTTGTACGCGTACACGTTCTTGCCCAGCGCGCGGACGGCGTCCTCGTCCTCGCGGATGGACTTGATCACACGGCCCCACGGGCTGCGGACCAGCAGCCAGATGAGCAGGCAGGACAGGGCGACGACGAGCCAGCCGATCAGCGCCGTCCACAGCTCGCCGCCGCTCCACCGGGTACCCAGCACCGGGTACCGGGTCGAGGTGTCCCAGGGCGCCAGGGCGACGAAGTCCTGGTTGAAGCCGGCCAGCCCGCGGGTTCCGCCGGTGACCGGTGTGGCCGAAACCGATCGGAAGAGCAGGCGCAGCCCCTCCGCCGTGGCGATGGTGACGATCGCCAGGTAGTCGGCGCGCAGCCGCAGGGTCGGCAGGCCGAGCAGCAGTGCCAGGACGACGGCGGCGCCGAGACCGATGAGCACGCCGGCCCAGAACGGCAGGCCCCACTGCGACACCGAGATCGCGATGCCGAACCCGCCCAGCATCGCGAAGGCGATCTGGCCGAAGTTCAGCAGCCCCGTGTAGCCGAAGTGCATGTTCAGGCCGATGGCCAGGAGCGCGAAGAAGATCGCCTGGAAGCCGAGCGCCGACTTGCCGGCGACGGCGAGTGCGTTGAGGAGGTCGCCCATGGCTCAGCCGATCCGGACCCGGCTGCCCAGGATGCCCTGGGGCCGGATGACGAGGATGACGATCAACAGCAGCAGCCCTCCGACGTACTTCATGTCGTCCGGGATCACCAGGGTCGACATCTGGACGAAGATCCCGACGATGATGCTGCCGACCAGCGCGCCGTAGGCGGTGCCGAGCCCGCCGAGCGTGACGCCGGCGAACATCAGCAGCAGCAGCCGGAACCCCATGTCCCACTGGACCTGGTCGGACAGGCCGAGCAGCACCCCGCCGAGCGTGGCCAGCGCGCCGCCCATCATCCAGACGACCAGGATCACGCGGTTCACGTCGATGCCGGACGACGCGGCGAGGTCCCGGTTGTCCGCGACCGCCCGCATCGCCTTGCCGATCTTCGTCCGCTGCAGCATCACGGCGACGAGGACGAGGACGACGACCGAGACGATGATCGAGAACAGCGCCCGGTTGGTCATCGTGAAGACGCCGTAGTCGACCGCGCGCTGGTTCTGGAAGCTCGTGTAGGGGTTGGAGAACCCGCCGTAGACGATCTGGATCAGGTACCGCAGCGCCAACGAGAGGCCGATCGAGACGACCAGCGCCGCGATCAGACCGGTGCCGCGGCGGCGCAGCGGACGCCAGAGCCCCAGTTCGTTGAGCGCCCCGACGCCGGCGCCGGCGACCATCGCGATCAGCGTGGCCGGGATCAGCGGGACGCCGCCCCGGACGTTGATGTACCAGGCGATGATCGCGCCGATCGTGACCAGCTCGCCGTGCGCGAAGTTGGTCAGCCCCGTCGTGCCGAAGATCAGCGACAGGCCGACGGCGCACATGGCGATCAGCAGGCCGAAGCGCAGCCCGTCGACGAGCAGCTGGACCGCCCGGATGTTGCCGCCGCCGGAGCCGCGGCTGCCGTCGTTGAGGCCGATGGTGACCGGCTGGCGGCGGCCGTTGTCGACGGTCACGGTGCGGCTGTCCTCGCCGGCGAGCTCGATGCCGTCGGGCAGGTCGTCGGCGTTGATGGTGACGACGTACTCGCCGGCGCCGGGCAGCTCGACCGACCAGCGCCCGTTCTCGTCGGTCTCGTCGGACCCGACCTCGTCGCCGTCCGGCGTGGTCACCGTGACCTCGATGCCCTCGATGGGGCCGCTGCGGCTGGTCTGCAGCGTGCCGAGGACCTGCTCACCCTCGGCCGAGGCGATCCCCGGGGCCAGGGTGGCGATGCCACCGGCGAACACCAGGACGAGCACCAGCCGGAGCAGGCTCCTGCTGGCTCTCCTCGGTCGCCGGGATCGCAGTCCCGCGTGCGTCACGCCATCTCCCTGTCTGTCGGATTGACCACGGACCGTAGTTCATCTCTGTTGCGGCGCCGTCTCTCCTCGCGCGGCCGTGACAATTCCGCGACACGCCGGGTGCTGACGGTCGGTGGCATTGCGGCGCGCCGCCGTGATCAGCGCTGATGGGCGGTGCAGTCTTCGGCCACCGTCCAGGGGAGGCTCCGGTGGCAGCATCCGGTTCTCGGTCTCGCGCCCGCACGCGCACGGCGCGGCCCGACGACCTGCCCGCCGTCCTGGCGCTGGTCCGCCAGCACCGGGCCGAGGCGCACGCCGAGGGGGTGCTGACCGGCCTGGCGCCCGGATCGGCCGCCGCGGCCGGGTTCCGCCGGCTGCTCGCGGATCCGGGGCACCGCGTCGTCCTCGCCGTCCTGCCCGGTGCCGCCGCCGGGGACGGCAGCACGACGGCGAGCTGCCGGTGGGCCTGGCCGTGCTCGGCGTGGACCCGCTGTCGGTCGTCCTCGGGGTGCCGCAGGTGACCGTCGACAACCTGGTCGTGCACCGCGACCACCGGCGGCGCGGCGTGGGGACGGTGCTGCTCGCCGCGGCCGCCGCCTTCGCCGCGGAGACCGGCGCCGACCACGTGGTCGCCGCCTGCGGCGGGCACGAGGCCGAGCGGCTGCGGTTCTTCGCGCGGCTGGGGTTCGCGCCGCTCACCACGCGGCGGATCGTCCCCCGAGAGACGCTGCTGCGCTCGCTGGCGGCCTTCCGGCGGAGCCGGACGGCCATCCCCGCGCCCCGGCGGGTGCCGGAGCTGCGCCCCTTCCCGCGCCGGGTGGGCTGACCCGGTCAAGCCTCCTTGGTCAGGCAGGTGAGCCGGGCGCTGGCGGTGGGCCGGCCCTGCTCGTCGGAGACCTCGATCTGGAAGGTCCCCAGCGTGCGGCCCCGGCGCACCGGCGTGCAGACGGCGGTGACCGTCCCCGCGGTGGCCGAGCGGAGGTAGCTGACGTTGAGCTCGATGCCGACCACCTGGCGGTCCGGCCCGGCCGACAGCGCCGCGGCCCAGGAGCCGATCGTCTCCACCAGGGCGCAGGTCGCCCCGCCGTGCAGGAGGCCGTAGGGCTGCTGGTTGCCCTCGACCGGCATCGTGGCGACCACCCGGTCCGGGTCGTAGTCGGTGATCGTGATGCCGAGCTTGTCGTCGAGCGGGCTGATCGTGTCCGCGGGCGCCCAGTCGGGACGGGTGGTGGTCACGACGCCCGACGTTAGCGGCCCGGCTGCAGGGGCCCGACCCGAGCCTGTGAGGGTCGGGGGCAGCGGGGTCCTTTGCGGACGCGCTCACCGGCCCGTGTGCGGGGACGGCGATGTCGGAGGGCGGACCTAGGATCGCCCTCGATGTCCGCTCCGGTTGCCGCCCCCACCTCATCGGCCGATCACGCTCCCGACGTCGCGTCGGGTGCCCGGCCACGCCTGCTGCTGCTCGACGGCCACTCCCTGGCCTACCGCGCGTTCTTCGCGCTGCCCGTCGAGAACTTCTCGACGACGACGGGGCAACCGACCAACGCGGTCTACGGCTTCACGTCGATGCTGATCAACATCCTGCGGGACGAGGCGCCGACGCACCTCGCCGTCGCCTTCGACGTCGGCCGCAAGACGTTCCGCTCGGAGATCTACGCCGACTACAAGGCCAACCGGTCGGAGAGCCCGACCGACTTCCGCGGTCAGGTCAGCCTGATCCAGGAGGTGCTGGCCGCGCTGCGCATCCCGTCCATCACCGCCGAGGGCTACGAGGCCGACGACGTCATCGCCACGCTGACCGTGCAGGCGGTCGACGCCGGCATGGACGTGCTGATCGGCACCGGCGACCGGGACGCGCTGCAGCTGGTCAACGACCACGTCACCGTGCTCTACCCACGCAAGGGCGTCTCCGACCTCACCCGGTTCACCCCGGAGGAGGTGGAGGCCAAGTACGGCCTGTCGCCGGCGCAGTACCCCGACTTCGCCGCGCTGCGCGGCGACCCCAGCGACAACCTGCCGTCGATCCCGAGCGTGGGCGAGAAGACGGCGGCCAAGTGGGTCCGCGAGTACGGCTCGCTGGACGCGCTGGTCGACCGGGTGGACACGGTCAAGGGCAAGGTCGGCGACAAGCTGCGCGAGCACCTGTCGTCGGTGCTGCAGAACCGCCGGCTCACCGAGCTCGACCGCTCCGTCCCGCTCGAGGTCGGGCCGATGGACCTCGCCGTCCAGCCGTGGGACCGCAACGAGGTGCACACCCTCTTCGACAACCTGCAGTTCCGGGTGCTGCGCGACCGGCTGTTCGCGACACTGACCAGCGCCGAGCCCGAGGTCGAGGGCGGCTTCGACGTCACCGTCGACCAGGTGCCGGCCGGGCAGCTGGGCGCCTGGCTCGAGGCGAACGCGAAGACCGGCCGGACCGGGCTGATCTTCCGCGGCACGTGGGGCCGCGGCGTCGGTGAGCTGACCGGCATCGCGCTGGCCGCGGCCAACGACCACGCCACCTTCGTCGACCTGGGCCCGTCCCTCGACGTCGCCGACGAGCAGGCGCTGGCCGCCTGGCTCGCCGACCCGTCGACCCAGAAGGTCGTGCACGAGGTGAAGGGCCCGCTGCTGGCGATCTGGGCCCGGGGGTGGGAGCTCGACGGGGTGGTCAGCGACACCGCGCTCGCCGCCTACCTGGCGCTGCCCGGGCAGCGCTCGTTCGACCTCGGCGACCTCGCGGTGCGCTACCTGCGGCGCGAGCTCAAGGACGCCGCCGCCGAGGAGGCGCAGCTCACCCTCGACGGGATGGGCCCGTCGGAGGAGGACCTCGCCGCCGAGGCCGCGAAGGTCGACGTCCTCAAGGCCGTCGCGGTCAACGACCTGTCCGACGCGCTGGAGACCGTGCTCGGGCAGCGCGGCGGCGACCGGCTCCTGGGCGAGCTGGAGCTGCCGCTGTCCTTCGTGCTGGCGCGCATCGAGCAGCGGGGCATCGCCGTCGACCTGGACTTCCTGACCCAGCTGCAGCGCGAGTTCGCCGACGAGGTCGCCGCCGCGGCCGGCGAGTGCTACGCGGTGATCGGACGGGAGGTCAACCTCGGCTCGCCCAAGCAGCTGCAGACGGTGCTGTTCGAGGATCTCGGGCTGCCCAAGACCAAGAAGATCAAGAGCGGCTACACCACGGACGCCGACGCGCTCACCTGGCTGCTCGCGCAGACCGGGCACCCGTTCCTCGAGCACCTGCTGCGGCACCGCGACGTCACGCGGCTGCGGACGGTCATCGACGGCCTGATCCCGATGGTGGACGACGCCGGGCGCATCCACACGACGTTCCAGCAGACGATCGCGGCCACCGGCCGGCTGTCCTCCATCGACCCGAACCTGCAGAACATCCCGATCCGGTCGGCCGAGGGCCGGCGGATCCGCCAGGCGTTCGTCGTCGGCCCCGGCTACGAGTCGCTGATGACGGCGGACTACAGCCAGATCGAGATGCGGATCATGGCGCACCTCTCCGGCGACGCGGGCCTGATCGAGGCGTTCACGTCGGGGGAGGACCTGCACTCCTTCGTCGCCTCACGCGCCTACAACATCCCGATCGAGGACGTCGACCCGGAGATGCGCCGGCGGATCAAGGCGATGAGCTACGGCCTGGCCTACGGGCTCTCGGCGTACGGGCTGTCCCAGCAGCTGCGGATCACCCCCGAGGAGGCGCGCGAGCAGATGCACGCCTACTTCGAGCGCTTCGGCGGCATCCGCGACTACCTCGACGGCGTGGTCGGCGAGGCGCGGCAGACCGGGTTCACCGAGACGACGCTGGGCCGGCGCCGCTACCTGCCCGACCTCACCAGCGACAACCGGCAGCGCCGGGAGATGGCCGAGCGGATGGCGCTCAACGCGCCGATCCAGGGCTCGGCGGCCGACGTCATCAAGGTGGCGATGCTCAACGTCGAGCGGGCCATCACCGCGGAGGGGCTGGCCTCCCGGATGCTGCTGCAGGTGCACGACGAGCTCGTGCTCGAGGTGGCGCCGGGGGAGAAGGAGGCGCTGGAGGCGCTGGTCCGCCGGGAGATGGCCGGCGCGGCGGAGCTGTCGGTGCCGCTGGAGGTCTCGGTCGGCTTCGGCCGGACGTGGGACGACGCCGCCCACTGAGAGGACCCCGATGCCCCCCACGCCTCGCACGCTCGGCGCGGGCTCCTGCATCGGGGCCGTTACCGTGGCGCACACCTCCCAGCTCGATCCGGGAACGCTGGACCGCGCGTGGCGGCTCGTGCGGGACGCCTTCGGCCCGGGCCACTTCACCGCGGAGGACTGGGACCACGCCCTGGGCGGGATGCACGCGCTCGCCCACGACGGCGAGGACGTGGTGGCGCACGGCTCCGTCGTCCTGCGCCGGTTCCTGCACGGCGGGCGGGCGTGGCGGGTCGGCTACGTGGAGGCGGTGGCGGTGGCGGCGGATGCCCGTCGCCGTGGGTTCGGCGCCGCGGTGATGGCCGCGCTGGAGGAGGTCGTCGGTCGCGCCTACGACTTCGGCGCGCTCAGTGCCACGGACGACGGGGCGCTGCTCTACCGCTCCCGCGGGTGGCAGCTGTGGCGGGGACCGGCGTCGGCGCTCACGCCCACCGGGATCGTCCGGACACCCGACGAGGACGGCGCGGTGTTCGTCCTGCCCTGCTCCGCGGACCTGGACCCGGCGGCCGAGCTCACCTGCGACTGGCGCGACGGCGACCTGTGGTGACGTCGGGCCATCTTCAGCGGACTTTGTCGCAGACCAGGATCAGCGTGCCGGGGACCAGCGCGCCGCGGGCCGGGGACCACTGCCCCCAGACCTGCGTGCGGCCCGGCGTCCACTCGGGCTCGAGCAGGTCGGTGAGGACCAGGCCGGCGCCGACCACCGCGCGCACCCAGTCGCCGACGGTGCGGTGGTGCTCCACGTAGACCGTGTCGCCGTGGTCGTCGGTCTCCACGTACGGGGTGCGGTCGAAGTAGGAGCCGATGACCCGCAGGTCGTCGGGGTCGGGGGAGTCGGGCAGCGGCCAGCGGATCGGGTGGTTCACCGAGGCGACGAACCGGCCGCCGGGGCGCAGCACCCGGCCGACCTCGGCCAGCGCACCCTCGACGTCGGCGACGAACGGCAGCCCGCCGAAGGCCGAGCAGGCCAGGTCGACGCTCCCGCCGGCCAGCGGCAGCGCACCGGCGTCGGCCTGCAGCAGCGGCACCGGCAGGCCGGTGGCCCGGTTGAGCCCGGCCGCCCGGCGCAGCATCCCGGCGGAGAGGTCGAGGGCCACCGGCGCCGCGCCGGCCCGCAGCAGCCAGCGCGAGCAGGGCGCCGAGCCGCAGCCGATCTCCAGCACCCGCCGGCCGGCGACGTCGCCGAGCAGGTGGGCGTCGGCCTCGCGCAGGCCCTCCGGGCACCAGAGGAAGTCGACCTCGCCGAGGTCGCGGCCGTGCTCGGCGAGGTAGGCCTCCGCGGCGGCGTCCCACCACCGCCGGTTGGCCCGCACCGACTCCGCCGTCCCCGCCGGGCGCCGGGCCACCCCGCTCGCCGCCGGGTACCCGTCGGTACCGAGGGGCAGGTCGTCGTCGGGCGGCGGGGGAGCGCTCATGACACGCCCAGGGTGACACGCCCGCTCTTACCGGGCCGAAGACCCAGGTGGACCGACCCCCCGCGACGTCCGTACCATGGGAGAGCGCCTGAGGTCTGTCAGCGTTGTGCCCCGATCGGGGGACGGCGCCCGCCGGCTCTCCCCGCTCTTCCCGCGGTCACACCGGCCGCGGGTCGCCCTGTCCCTACGTACAAACCGTCCGGAGCACTCGACCACATGACCTCTACTCAGGTCCGTCCCGACAGCACCCCCCAGATCGCGGTCAACGACATCGGCACCGCCGAGGACTTCCTCGCCGCGATCGACCAGACCATCAAGTACTTCAACGACGGCGACATCGTCGAAGGCGTGATCGTCAAGGTCGACCGGGACGAGGTGCTGCTGGACATCGGCTACAAGACCGAGGGCGTCATCCCCTCGCGTGAGCTCTCCATCAAGCACGACGTCGACCCCAACGAGGTCGTCAAGGTCGGCGACGAGGTGGAGGCCCTCGTTCTCCAGAAGGAGGACAAGGAAGGCCGCCTGATCCTGTCCAAGAAGCGCGCCCAGTACGAGCGCGCCTGGGGCACGATCGAGGCGAAGAAGGAAGCCGACGAGGTCGTCACCGGCACCGTCATCGAGGTCGTCAAGGGCGGTCTCATCCTCGACATCGGCCTGCGCGGGTTCCTCCCCGCCTCGCTGGTCGAGATGCGCCGCGTCCGCGACCTGCAGCCCTACGTGGGCCGCGAGCTCGAGGCCAAGATCATCGAGCTCGACAAGAACCGCAACAACGTCGTCCTCTCCCGCCGCCAGTGGCTGGAGCAGACCCAGTCCGAGGTCCGCAGCGAGTTCCTCAACAAGCTCGCCAAGGGCCAGGTGCGCACCGGCGTGGTGTCGTCGATCGTCAACTTCGGTGCGTTCGTCGACCTCGGCGGCGTCGACGGTCTGGTGCACGTCTCCGAGCTGTCCTGGAAGCACATCGACCACCCGTCCGAGGTCGTCGAGGTCGGCCAGGAGGTCACCGTCGAGGTCCTCGACGTCGACCTCGACCGCGAGCGGGTCTCCCTGTCGCTGAAGGCGACGCAGGAGGACCCGTGGCGCCAGTTCGCCCGCACGCACCAGATCGGCCAGGTCGTGCCCGGCAAGGTCACCAAGCTGGTGCCCTTCGGTGCGTTCGTCCGCGTGGACGAGGGCATCGAGGGTCTGGTGCACATCTCCGAGCTGGCCGAGCGCCACGTGGAGATCCCCGAGCAGGTCGTGCAGGTCGGCGACGAGATCCTGGTCAAGGTCATCGACATCGACCTCGACCGCCGGCGGATCTCGCTGTCGCTCAAGCAGGCCAACGAGGGCGTCATCGGCGACGAGGACGTGTTCGACCCGGCCGCCTACGGCATGGCCGCCTCGTACGACGAGCAGGGCAACTACATCTACCCGGAGGGCTTCGACCCGGAGACCGGGGAGTGGCGCGAGGGCTACGAGGCCCAGCGCGAGGAGTGGGAGCGGCAGTACGCCGAGGCCCAGGCCCGCTACGAGGCGCACCGCAAGCAGATCGCGGCGGCCAAGGAGGCCGACGCCGAGGCTGCGGCCGGCGGCAACTACTCCAGCGGTGGCGACGCCGACGCCGGCGACACCACCTCTGGCGGCACGCTGGCCAGCGACGAGGCGCTCGCCGCGCTGCGGGCCAAGCTCGCCGGCGGGGAGTGACCGTCCCGGTCAGACGCTGACGCTCTGAACGACAGAGGCCCAGAACCCGAGTGGTTCTGGGCCTCTGTCGTTCATCGCCCGTTCGAGAGCGCGAGTGGAGCCCCGCGGACCGTGGTCCGCGGGGCACTCGCGCGATCGGCCCCGTCCAGGGCACCGCCGCGAGCGTGCGAGCGGTGGGGAGGACGGGGTCCTTTCAGAGGCTGAGGATGATCGCGAACGCGGTGCGCGGCCGGCCGCCCGACATCGCCAGGAAGTTCCAGGTGTGCCGCCCGGCCGGAGCCGTGGGCAGCAGCCAGCGCATGAAGGCGTTGCGGTGCTGCACGCCGCGCCGGTCCGTCTGCAGCCGCTCGCGGACGGCGGGCAGGTCGGTGACGCGGACCCCGCCGGCGCGCGTCGCCCGGTGGCGGCCGGAGCCCCGGCGGCCGGGCGCGGAGGAGCCGGCGGACGCAGTCGAGGGCCGGGCGTGCATGGGACGGGACATGGTCGGGTTCTGCCTCTCTCGGCGGGGAAGATCGCCGGGACGGACGTTAGGTCCCGTGACTCGTGTGACTGGTGCGACGCGCCGGACGGGATGGACTCGTGTTGCCGATCCGTGATCTGGCGCCGGATAGGTTCGGCGGGTGCTGAGCATCGGGCTGACCGGCGGGATCGGATCGGGGAAGAGCACCGTCTCGGCGCTGCTGGCCGCGCGCGGCGCGGTGGTCGTCGACGCCGACCGGATCGCCCGGGAGGTCGTGGAGCCCGGCACGCCCGGCCTGGCGGCCGTGGTGGCGGCCTTCGGGGAGCAGGTCCTCGGTCCGGACGGCGGACTGGACCGGCCGGCCCTGGCCGCGCTGGTGTTCGCCGATCCGGAGGCGCGGGCCCGCCTGGACGCCGTCGTGCACCCTCTCGTGCGGGCGCGTGCCGCCGAGCTGGCCGCGGCGGCCCCGCCGGACGCCGTCGTCGTCCACGACGTGCCGCTGCTGGTCGAGACCGGCCGGTGGGAGCCCTACGACCTCGTGCTCGTCGTGGAGGCCGATCCGGAGACCCGCGTGGCCCGCCTGGTGCAGCGAGGGCTCTCGGAGGCCGACGCCCGCGCGCGGATCGCCGCCCAGGCCACCGACGAGCAGCGCCGCGCGGTCGCCGACGTCGTCTTGGACAACCGCGGCACCCCGGAGGAGCTGGCCGCCCAGGTGGACCGGTTCTGGGCCGAGCACGTGGTGCCCCGGGTCGCCTGACCGGCTGCGCGACCCGTCCCTGGCGGGGATGCTGCGAGTCGTGGACGCAGCCGACGCCGAGCAGGCCCGACGGGACGCCCGCTGGGCGGCCTGTCAGGCCCGGTCACGTCGGGCCGGGCAGAAGTTCCAGCTCGCGTTCGTCCCGCTCTGGCCGGCCATGGCCGTCCTCTGGTGGCTGAACGAGGAGGCGGACCCGTGGCTGCGGTGGATGTGGACCGCCCTCGCCCTGCTGCAGGTGGGGCTCGGCGTCACGCTGTGGCGACAGCTCCGGCGTCCGCTGCCACCGGTGCCCGGGAACGAGGAAGCCCCGGGCCGATGACCCGGGGCTTCCTGTTGCTGTGGGCGATACTGGGATCGAACCAGTGACCTCTTCCGTGTCAGGGAAGCGCGCTACCGCTGCGCCAATCGCCCGTCCCGGTCTGCCGACCGGACCCTCCTCCGGCTCGCGCTCCGCGAGGGAGAACGAGGTGGAGACGGGATTTGAACCCGTGTAGACGGCTTTGCAGGCCGTTGCCTCGCCTCTCGGCCACTCCACCGCACACGGGCGCCGGTCTCGCGACCGGCGCCCGAGGTCCGAGCGGACGACGGGATTCGAACCCGCGACCCTCACCTTGGCAAGGTGATGCTCTACCAACTGAGCCACGTCCGCGTTGCGAGCAGAACTCTACACGCACCCGCGCCGGCTTCCGACGCAGGGGGGTCGCGGGTCGCTGGCCCGGCGACGTCTCCGCAGGTCAGCGCGCCGTGGGATCCGCACCGCCGTTCGACAGCAGCGCCGTCAGCTCCTCGTCGATGTCGAGCACCTCGGTCTCCGAGCCGGAGGGGACCAGCGCCTCGGTCTCGCGGAGGAACGCCGCCAGCGTCGCCCGCGACAGCTCGAACAGCGCCTCGCCCGAGGGCGCGCGCAGGTGGAGGAAGAGAGCGTCGGCGGTCGCCGACGCCGGCCACACGCGGACGTCGCCGTCCCCGGCCGGCCGGTCCAGCCCGACCCGCAGCAGATCCCGGCCGACCAGCCACGTGACGCCGTCCTCGCCCTCGCCGTCACCGAAGGTGATCCGGACCGCGAACGGGTCGGCGCCGAGGTAGACGAGCTGCGCCGGGACCTCGGTCCACGAGCGCGGGCCGATCAGCTGCAGGGTGAGCGGGCAGGAGTACCGGGAAGAGGAGCGGTGCGCCATGTCTCTCACAACGACGCACTACCCACTGGGTCACGCCGCCACCCCGTCTCGTTCACATCAGTCACACCCGCCACGCCCGTCACACCGGAGGGTGGCGGGACAGAACCGGAGGGCCTGCCGGGCGCGAAGGGAACGTGTGACGATGGGAGCCGTGAGCCGCCCGGAACGGCGCCCGGCGGAGGATCCGGCCGACGCCGCCCTCGTCCGGCGCATCCGCGCGGGGGACCGGTCGGCCGTGGACGACCTGTACGCGCGGTTCCGCCGTCCGGCGTTCGCGCTCGCGCGCCGGGTCCTCGCCGACGACGTCCTCGCCGAGGACGTGCTGCAGGACGTCTTCCTGAGCGTCTGGCGCGACCCGGGTGCCTTCGACCGGTCCCGCGGCAGCTTCGCCTCGTGGCTGCTGGCGATGGTGCACCACAAGGCGGTGGACGTCGTCCGCCGCGAGGAGTCCCAGCGCCGCCGCCGGTCGCGCGCCGAGGACGACCTCGCACTGGCCGAGCCCACCGCCGTCCGGGACGTCGAGGAGGAGGCGTGGACGCGGGTGGTCTCCGAGCGCGTCCGCGTCGCGCTGGCCGTGCTGCCGACCGCGCAGCGGGAGGCGCTGACCCTCGCCTACTACGGCGGCTACACCCAGCGCGAGGTCGCCGCCCTGACCGGCGCACCGCTGGGCACGGTGAAGACGCGGATGCTGGCCGGGATGCGCCGGCTCAAGGAGGAGCTCGGCGGCCTGGCCGGCGGGCAGCCGCTGGGCGGCGCCCTCGGCGGCGCCGCGCCCGTGGACGGGACCAGCCGGTGAGCGGCGACCCTCGCGCGGGCCGCGCCGGTGACCACGCACTCTTCGACGAGCTGGCCGTCGGCTGGGCACTGCACGCCCTCGAGCCCGAGGACGAGGCCGCGTTCGTCCGCCACCTGCCCGACTGCGCCCGCTGCGCGCGGACCGTGGCCGAGACCTCCGACGTCATGGCCGCGATGACCGCCGACCTGCCACCCGCCGAGCCGTCCCCCGGTCTGCGCGACCGGCTGCGCGCCGCGGTGGAGCGGACCGACCAGGTGCGGCCGGAGGACGAGCGGCCGGACGTCGAGGACCTCGACGACCTGGATCCGCCGCCGGCGGCAGCGGGCAGCCCCGCGCCGCCGCGGCCGGCGACCGGATTCCCCCTGTACGAGCACAGCCGGCTCGAACGGCCGTCCTGGCGCCGGGCGCTGCCCGTGGCCCTCGTCGCCGCGGCGGTGGCCGCGATCCTCGGCCTGGCGACCTGGGTGGTCGTCCTGGCCGAGGCCCGGGACCGCGCGGAGGCCGTGGCGGCGCAGCAGTCGGAGGTCATGGACTCGCTGCTGCAGCCGGGGCAGGTCGCGATCGCGCCGATGGCCGACAAGGGCGGGCACTCCGTCGCGACGGTCGTCGCCCGCGACGGCCAGGTGCAGGTGGTCGCGCACGGCCTGTCGGTCAACGACCGGTCCCGGACGATCTACGTCGTGTGGGGCATGCGGGACGACGCGGCGGTCCCGCTCGGCACCTTCGACGTCGTACGGCCCCAGATGGACCTGCGCACCGTAGGCTCCGACAAGACCGGCCTCGACGACTACCCGGCGTACGCCATCAGCTTCGAGTCCGGCCGCCAGATGCCGAGCCGACCCTCGGACGTCGTCGCGAACGGGCAGGTGACCAGCTGAACGCACAGGAGACGGCGCGGGCGCCGCAGCGCCCCGAGCCGGAGCCCCGCCGCCGACGGGAGACCGACCAGCAGCGGCGGGACCGCTACGACGCCGACGAGCACCGCAGCCTGCGCGAGCGCGTCCGGGACACCGGCTGGCGCCGGCGGCTGGGCGCCCGCCGGACCACGAACCACACCTACCGGGTGGTCGTCGGGGTCGTCGGTGGGCTCATCGTCGCGCTCGGCCTGGTCACCATCCCGCTGCCCGGGCCGGGCTGGCTGACGGTGATCGCCGGGCTGTTCGTGCTGGCCACCGAGTTCACCTGGGCCGAGCGGCTGCTCGAGTTCACGAAGAAGCACGTCAAGCGCTGGACCGACTGGGTGACGGCGCAGCCGGTCTGGGTGCGCATCCTCATCGCGGTGGCGACGGCGGCCTTCGTCTACGGCGTGCTGGTCGTCGTCCTGCACGTCACCGGGGTGCCGGGCTGGGTGCCGGGGTGGGTGCCCCTCTGGCGGTGAGGCATTGGCTACACTCGTAGCCGCTCCGGGCGATTGGCTCAGTGGTAGAGCGCTTCGTTCACACCGAAGAGGTCACTGGTTCGAACCCAGTATCGCCCACCACCGGAGGGCCGGGTCCGTCGCGGACCCGGCCCTCCGCCGTTCCGCGGGCGAAACGGGGGCGACGCCGATGCGGTCGCCCGGCACGATGTCCCGGTGATCGACCCGGACGAGGCCTCGTTCCCGCCGGGGCCCCAGGGCCCCGGCGGGCCCGATCTGTACACGCTGCTCGCCTGGGTCGAGCTCGAACTCGCACTCGGCACCGCCGTCACCGTGGACGCCGCGCACGCCGTCGTGAGCGATCTGGTCGAGCACGCCTTCGGCCGGCGGGTGTTCGAGTGGGTCGGCGAGGCGCTGGTCGCGGAGGGCCGGGATCGCGACGACCTCGCGAGGCTGCGCGCCGACGAGTTCCTGGCCCAGCGGGTCCTCGACCGGCTGCGCAGCCGCATGGCCGAGGACGACGAGGCCCCCGACCCGCCGGACACCGACTTCATCTGGACGGCGTACGGCCCCGCCGACCGGTCGGGATCCCGGTACTGCTTCCGCCGGGCGGTGCGGCAGCGGCGGCAGAACCGGCGGGAGGCGCTGCTGCGGCCGCGCCGCCCCCGGGTGGCGGGCGGCCGCGCGCGGGCGGCCCGGTAGCGGCGCACCATGGGGGAGTGCCCCAGCTCGACCGCGCCGACCGGCTGACGGCGATCGTCGAGCGGGACGGGCCCACCTGCGTCTGGTGCGGGCGCGGCTTCGCGCCGCTGGTCCGGCCCACGACCGAGCACGTCGTCCCCCGGGTGAAGGGCGGGCCGTCGCGCCTCGAGAACGAGGTCGCCGCCTGCCGCCGGTGCAACGGCGAGCGCGGCCACCGCACACCGGTGGAGTGGCTGGAGGAGTGCGAGCGCCGCGGCTGGCGGCCCGACGCGGCGCGGCTGGGCCGGGTGCTCGCCGCTCTCGAGGAGGCGATCGCCCGCGACGGCGGCCATCGGCGGGCGCGGCCCTACCTCTACGCCCAGCTGCGTCGGCTGCGCCGACGAGAATCCCCGCGCGTCGACAGGGCTGCCCGTCGTAGCGTGGCTATGTGAGCGACGTCGTCGGCACGGTGGACCAGGTGAGCGTCTACCCGGTCAAGAGCCTGGGCGGGCGCACCGTCGGCGAGGCCCGCGTCGAGCCGGGCGGCCTGGTCGGCGACCGCGCCTGGTCGGTGGTCGACGTGGAGACGGGGGAGCGGGTCACCGTCAAGGCGGCGCCCGCTCTTGCCCAGGTCGTCGCGACCGGGGACGACGAGGCCGACACGATCACGCTGACCGAGGTCCTGGGCCGCCCGGTGCGGCTGCAGCGGACCGAGGCGCCGCAGGTCGACGCCGCCGCCGTCCACCTGGTCAGCCGCGCGGCGATCGACCGTGCCGCGGGCGGCGACGTCCCCGAGGGCTGCTCGGCCGACGACCCGCGGGCCAACCTCCTGCTCGCCCTGGACGGCGACGCCGACGAGCGCGACTGGGTGGGGCGCGGCCTGCGGATCGGCGAGGTCGAGCTCGCCGTCACCCGGACGCCGAAGCACTGCCTGGGCGTCTACGCCGAGGTGCGAACTCCCGGGCGAGTTCGCCCCGGCGACCGGGTCGAACTGCTCTCCTGACCGGCCGCCCGCTCCCCGGGCACTAACCTTCTGACTGTCCTGGCCGATCGGCCAGGCCCTCCGCCGACCCCCTGGAGCTCCCCGTGTCTGCCGCACCCCTCCCCGCCGCGCTCGCCCCGATTCGGGTGCCGGCCGGGACCCCCGCGGTCGACGCGCTCAGGGAGGCCGGCGTCGGGCTCAAGGGCCCGGACGGCGCCGTCGTCGTCCGGGACCTCGCGACCGGCGACCTGAAGGACCTCGCGTGGGTCCCCGAGGCCGACGCCGAGGTCGAGCCGGTGCCCGCGGCCAGCCCCGAGGGCCGCGCGGTGATCCGGCACTCCACGGCGCACGTGCTCGCCCAGGCGGTGCAGGAGCTCTTCCCGGGCACGCGCCTGGGCATCGGCCCGCCGGTGGAGAACGGCTTCTACTACGACTTCGACCCCGAGCGGCCGTTCACGCCCGAGGACCTCGCGGCCCTCGAGAAGAAGATGACCGAGATCGTCCGGGCCGGGCAGCGCTTCTCCCGCCGGGAGATCGCCGACGCCGACGCCAAGGCCGAGCTCGCCCACGAGCCGTACAAGCTCGAGCTGATCGATCTCAAGGGCGGCGCCGGTGAGGCCGCGGAGGGGGCGTCCGTCGAGGTCGGCGGCGGCGCGCTGACGATGTACGACAACCTCGACGCGCGCTCCGGCGAGCGGGTCTGGACCGACCTGTGCCGCGGCCCGCACCTGCCCCGCACGAACAACATCCCGGCGTTCTCCCTCACGCGCAGCGCCGCCGCCTACTGGCGCGGCAGCGAGAAGAACCCGCAGCTGCAGCGCATCTACGGCACGGCGTGGGAGAGCAAGGAGGCGCACAAGGCCTACCTCGAGCAGCTGGCCGAGGCCGAGCGCCGCGACCACCGGCGCCTGGGCGCCGAGCTGGACCTGTTCAGCTTCCCCGACGAGATCGGCTCGGGCCTGGCGGTCTTCCACCCCAAGGGCGGCGTGGTCAAGCGGGAGATGGAGGACTACGTCCGCCGCCGGCACATCGAGGAGGGCTTCCTCTACGTCGGGACGCCGCACATCACCAAGGCGCACGTCTTCGAGCTGTCGGGGCACCTGCCGTACTACGCCGACACCATGTTCCCGCCGATGGAGCTGGAGAACGCGGAGTACTACCTCAAGGCCATGAACTGCCCGATGCACAACCTGATCTTCCGGTCGCGCGGGCGGTCCTACCGGGAGCTGCCGCTGCGGTTCTTCGAGTTCGGCACGGTCTACCGGTACGAGAAGTCCGGCGTCGTGCACGGCCTGGTCCGCGTGCGCGGCCTCACCCAGGACGACTCGCACAGCTACGTCACGCCCGAGCAGGCGGCCGGCGAGATCCGCCACCTGCTGTCGTTCGTGCTCGGCCTGCTGCGCGACTTCGGCCTCGACGACTACTACCTGGAGCTGTCCACCCGCGGCGACGACCCGGACAAGCAGGCCAAGTTCATCGGCTCCGACGAGCAGTGGGAGGTCGCCACCAAGGTCCTCGAGGAGGCGGCCCGCGAGACCGGGCTAGAGCTCGTGCCCGATCCGGGCGGCGCGGCGTTCTACGGCCCGAAGATCTCCGTCCAGATCCGGGACGCCATCGGCCGCACGTGGCAGATGTCGACGATCCAGTACGACTTCAACCAGCCGGCCGGCTTCGGGCTGGAGTACACCGCCGCCGACGGCTCCCACCAGCAGCCGGTGATGATCCACTCGGCGAAGTTCGGCTCGATCGAGCGGTTCTTCGGCGTGCTCACCGAGCACTACGCGGGCGCCTTCCCGGCCTGGCTGGCCCCGGTGCAGGTGGTCGGCATCCCGGTGACGGACGACCAGGTGCCCTACCTGCGCGACGTCGCCCTGAAGCTGCGCGAGCGCGGCATCCGCATCGAGATCGACGACTCCGACGACCGGATGCAGAAGAAGATCCGCACCGCCAGCAAGCAGAAGGTGCCGTTCGTGCTGATCGCCGGCGCGACCGACGCCCAAGCCGGCGCGGTCTCCTTCCGCTACCGCGACGGCAGCCAGCGCAACGGCGTGCCGATCACCGACGCCGTCGAGCAGGTCGTGAACTGGGTCGCCGCCCGGCACAACGCCGACCCGACCGCCGAGGTCCCGGAGTGACCGAGCAGGAGAACGTCGCGGTTCCCGTCGCCAACGACGACGGGGGACCGGCCTCGGTGTTCGAGCGCCTGTGGACGCCGTACCGGATGGCCTACATCCGCGGTGAGGGCAAGCCGACCGGCGACCACGACTGCCCGTTCTGCCTGATCCCGAAGATGGACGACGAGGAAGGGCTGATCGTCGCCCGCGGCCGGACGGTGTTCGCGGTGCTCAACCTCTACCCGTACAACGCCGGGCACCTGATGGTGGTCCCGTACCGGCACGTGCCGGACTACACCGACCTGACCGTCGAGGAGGTCGCCGAGCTCGGCGCGTTCACCCAGACCGCGATGCGGACCATCCGCGCGGTCAGCGGCGCTCACGGCTTCAACATCGGGATGAACCAGGGACACATCGCCGGCGCCGGCATCGCCGACCACCTGCACCAGCACGCGGTGCCGCGGTGGGGCGGGGACACCAACTTCATGCCGGTCGTCGGGCTGACCCGCGTGCTGCCGCAGGTGCTCACCGAGACCCGGGCGCTGCTGGCCGGCGCCTGGGCCGAGCACGCCGTGCAGGAGGGCTGAGTGCTCGGCATCAACGCCCGCCCGAAGGTGGCCAAGGTGCTTGCGCCGGTGGTCACCCGCCTCGCGCGCGCAGGCGTCACCCCGGACATGGTCACGATCGTCGGCACCCTCGGGTCGATCGCCGGCGCGGTGTTCCTGATCGGCACCGGCCACCTCTTCTGGGGCGCCTTCACGGTCACCCTGCTGGTGCTGCTCGACATGCTCGACGGCGCGCTGGCCCGGGCCCGGGGCGGCGGCTCGCTGTTCGGCGCGGTCCTCGACTCCACCGGTGACCGCGCCTCGGACGCGGCGATCTTCGCGGCGCTCGCCTGGTGGTTCTCGGGCAGCGGCGACAACCGGCTGCTCGTGCTGCTGGCGCTGTTCTGCCTCGTCCTCGGCGTCCTCACCTCCTACGTCAAGGCTCGCGCCGAGGGCGTGGGGCTGTCGGCCGACGTCGGGATCGTCGAGCGCACCGAGCGGCTGATCCTGGTGCTCACCGGCACCGGACTGACCGGGCTGGGCGTGCCGTACGCGCTGCACGTCGCGCTGTGGGTGCTGCTGGTCGGCAGCGCGATCACCGTCGGGCAGCGGTTCGCCGCCGTCCGCCGGGCCGGCCGCGGGACGCTGCCCGCCGGCGAGCCGGTCCCGCCGACTCCGCCGGCGCCGTGAGCGAGCCGCTTCCCGGGACGCCCGCCGTCCCCGCCCCCGGCCTGCGCGTCCGGGCGGGGGCCCGGCTCACCGACGCCGGCTTCGCCGCCGGCTGGGGCGCGGTCAAGCTGCTGCCGGAGGGCGTCGCGACCCGGGCGTTCGGCGTCGCGGCCGACTGGGCCGCACGACGGGACGGCCCCGGCACCCGTCAGCTGCGTGCCAACCTGCGCGTCGCCACCGGCGGCCGGCTCGGCGAGCGGGAGCTCGACGACCTCACCCGCCGGGCGCTGCGCTCCTACGCCCGGTACTGGTGCGAGGCCTTCCGGCTGCCCGCCATCCCCGGTGAGCGGATCGTCCGCGGCACGGAGACCCCGGGGATCGAGAACCTGGAGAAGGCCGCCGCCGGCGGCAGGGGTGTGGTCTTCGCCCTGCCGCACAGCGGGAACTGGGACGCCGCCGCGGTCTGGCTCATCGACCGGCTGGGCGGTCCGTTCATGACCGTGGCCGAGCGGCTCGAGCCCGAGTCGCTCTACCGGCGCTTCCTCGAATACCGCGAGTCGCTGGGCATGCGCGTCGTGCCGCTGACCGGCGGGCCGCGGCCCAGCGCGACCGTGCTGCGGGAATGGCTGGCCGACGGCGGCTGGGCGTGCCTGCTGGTCGACCGCGACCTCGGCGCCACCGGCGTCCCGGTCTCGCTGTTCGGCCGGCCCGCCACCATGCCGAGCGGCCCGGCCGTCCTCGCCGCGCAGACCGGCGCCGCGATCGTCCCCGCGGTCTGCCAGTTCACCGAGCACGGGTGGCGGGTCACCTTCCACCCCGCGGTCCATGTCACGGAGGGGCGGCTCAAGGACCGCGTCGCCGCGGCCATGCAGTGGGTCGCCGACGCGTTCGCCGAATCCATCGCCGCGCAGCCGGAGGACTGGCACATGCTCGGCCGGATCTGGTCCGATGTGCCTCGCGATCCCCCGAGGAGAGGGACCTCCTGATGCGTATCGGCCTGGTGTGCCCCTACCAGTGGGACGTGCCGGGCGGCGTGCAGTACCACGTGCGGGACCTGGCCGAGACGCTGCGCGGGCTCGGTCACCACGTCGAGGTGCTGACGCCGGCCGAGCACGAGGAGTCGCTCACCGACCCCTTCATCACGTTCGCCGGGCGCACCGTGCCGATCCCGTACAACGGCTCGATGGCCAGCGTGCAGTTCGGCCCGGTGTCCGCGGCGCGGGTGCGCCGGTGGCTGCGCGAGGGGCACTTCGACGTCGTCCACGTGCACGACCCGGCGCCGCCGTCGATCGGGCTGCTGGTCTGCATGATGGCCGAGGGGCCGATCGTGGCGACCTTCCACGCGGCCACGGTCCGCTCCAAGTGGCTGGCCGCGTGGGGGCCGATCGTGCGGCCGTGGCTGGAGAAGATCAGCGGCCGGATCGCGGTGTCCGACTTCGCCCGCCGCGTGCAGGTCGAGCACCTCGGCGGGGACGCGGTGATCATCCCGAACGGCGTGCACGTCGACTTCTTCGGCGGGGGCCCCCGCCTGCCCGGGTACACCCGCGGTGTCGGCGGGCCGACGATCGGGTTCCTCGGCCGCTACGACGAGCCGCGCAAGGGCCTGCCGGTGCTGCTCGAGGCGTTGCGCACCGTCGTCCGGCGGCACCCGGACGCGCGGCTGCTGGTCGCCGGCCGGGGGGACCCCGACGACCTGCAGGAGCTGATCGGCCCGGACCTGCGCCCGTACGTCTCCCTGCTCGGCGAGCTCTCCGAGGCCGACAAGGCGGCGTTCCTGCGGTCGGTGGACGTGTACTGTGCGCCGAACCTGCTGGGGGAGTCCTTCGGCGTGATCCTCATCGAGGCCCTGGCCGCCGGGGCGCCGATCGTCGCCAGCGACCTCGACGCCTTCGCGAGGGTTCTCGACGACGGCGCCGCCGGCGTGCTGGTGCGCCGCGGCGACCCGGCCGCCCTGGCGCGGGCGCTCGGTGACCTGCTCGCCGACCCGGAGCGGCGGCTGGTGCTCTCCGCCCGCGGGCGCCAGGTGGCCGCCGGCTACGACTGGTCGGTCCTGGCCCAGCGCATCCTCGCCGTCTACGAGACGGTGGCGCTGCCCGGCGGGGAGGTCACGGCGGGGGAGGACGACGACCTGCCGGCGCTGGCATCCGGGGGCGGCGAGGCGCGCCCGGCCCGGTGGATGCGCGTGCGGCGCTAGCCTGACGCCCCGTGACGACCGGGGCCTGGCTGCTGGTGCTGGCCGCCGTCGTCCTCCTGCTGCTCGCCTGGGCGGCGTGGACGCTCACCCGGCTGCGCCGGCTGCAGGCGCGCGCCGACCGCGCGTGGACGGCGCTGGACACCCAGTTGCAGCGCCGCGCCGGGCTCGCCGAGGAGCTGGCCCGCGACCACGCGGCCGCCCTCGGGCCGGGCGCCGCCGCCCGGCTGGCCGCCGCGGCGGCGGGCGCCCGCGCCCCGCAGGCGGGGGACCGGGAGCTGGCCGAGAACGCGCTCGGCCGGGAGCTGCGCGACCTGCCCGCCGACCTCGCCGTCCCGGCGGCCCTGCGGGCCGACCTGGCCGGCACCGGCGCCCGGCTGCAGCTGGCCCGCCGGTTCTACAACGACGCCGTCCGCGACACCCGCGAGCTGCGCCGGCGGCGGCTCACCCGGCTGATGCGGGTGCACGCCCGCCGGCCGCTGCCGCGGTTCTTCGACATCGATGACGCTCCCGCGGCGGGGATCGGCGGGACGGCGCCCGCCGACCGGGGTGCGCAACGGCCGTAGGATCGGGCGTTCCGAGAGTCGTCGACACCTTGAGGCAGCAACCCGTGGCAACCGACCAGACCCCCGCCCCCTCTCCCGCGACCGGCACCGAACTCGTCAAGCGCGGCATGGCCGAGCAGCTCAAGGGCGGCGTGATCATGGACGTCGTCACGCCGGAGCAGGCCAAGATCGCCGAGGACGCCGGCGCGGTCGCCGTCATGGCGCTCGAGCGGGTGCCCGCCGACATCCGTGCCCAGGGCGGGATCGCGCGGATGAGCGACCCCGACATGATCGAGGGCATCATCGGCGCCGTCTCGATCCCGGTCATGGCCAAGGCCCGCATCGGCCACTTCGTCGAGGCCCAGGTGCTGCAGGCGCTCGGCGTCGACTACATCGACGAGTCCGAGGTGCTCACCCCGGCCGACGAGGCGCACCACATCGCCAAGCACGAGTTCACCGTGCCGTTCGTCTGCGGCGCCACCGACCTCGGCGAGGCGCTGCGCCGCATCGCCGAGGGCGCGGCGATGATCCGCTCGAAGGGCGAGGCCGGCACCGGCAACGTGGTCGAGGCGACCCGGCACATGCGCGCCATCCGCGCCGGCATCAAGCGGCTGGGCACGCTGGACGAGACCGAGCTCTACGTGGCCGCCAAGGAGCTGCGTGCGCCGTACGAGGTCGTGGCCGAGGTGGCCCGGCTGGGCAAGCTGCCGGTCGTGCTGTTCACCGCCGGCGGCATCGCCACCCCGGCCGACGCGGCGATGATGATGCAGCTCGGCGCCGAGGGCGTGTTCGTCGGCTCGGGCATCTTCAAGTCCGGTGACCCGGCGCAGCGGGCCGCGGCGATCGTGCAGGCGACCACCTTCTTCGACGACCCGGCCGTGATCGCCAAGGTCTCCCGCGGTCTCGGCGAGCCGATGGTCGGGATCAACGTGTCGACGCTGCCGGAGTCCGAGCGCTACGCCACGCGCGGCTGGTGACCTCCCGGGGGCGGACGGCGACGGCCGGCCGCCCGCGGGCGAAGGTCAGGACCGCCCCGCTCACCAGCCCTGTCCGGGGTCGAAGGCGGGGCCGGGGTCGGGAGCGTCCTCCCGCCGGACGGTGCCCTCGATAAGCCCGTAGGGACGGTCGTCGGCGTGGAAGACCTCGTTGGGGTTGTCCAGCCCGAAGGGCGAGAGGTCGACCACGAAGTGGTGCTTGTTCGGCAGTGACAGGCGCACCTCGGCGATCCCCGGGACCGCGTCGAGCACCGCGCTGCCCATCTCGAACAGCGTCTGCTGCAGGGCATAGCTGTAGGAGACGGCGAAGGCCTCGCACAGGGCGTCCCGGACGCTGTCGAACGACTTCGACCAGTCGACGTCGTCGCTGGTGTGCCACCACTGCGCGGCGACCGACGTGGCCATCACCCGGTCGTTCGTCGGCTGCAGCGTCGTGTACCGGTCCTGGTAGAAGCCCCAGAACTCGGAGTCGGTCGTCTTGAGGACGGTCAGGTCGCGCAGGCCGGAGACGATCCAGGAACGGCCGTCCGCGTACGTGACGGTCGTCGTCCGGGTGTACTGCCCGGCGCGGACGAAGGCGTGCGGGTGGGGCGTGCCGCCCGCGTGGAGCCGCAGCCACGGGTAGGCCTCGATCCTGACGCGGGCGCGCGACACCTGCGGCACGTCCTCGACGAAGTGGCGGGCGAGGGCCAGGCCGAAGGACTCCGGCTGGCGCGCCTCCTCGCCGTGTTCCTTGGCGAACGCGTTGACCGTGTTCTTCACGCCGTCCGTCGTCAGCACCTTGGCGTTGTCGCCGGTGAGGTGCGTGTCCGCGAAGTCGCCGGACAGGGCGGCGCTCACGTTGTAGTCGACGATCTCGTGCGGATCGATGTCGCGGTAGATCCGGACGACGCGGGTCTCGGCCTTGCCGTACTGGTTGTGTCCCAGCTGGTGTGCCATGGGGTCTCAGCTTCCTCGGTAGGTGGAGTAGGCGAACGGGCTGAGGAGAACTGGAACGTGGTAGTGCCGTTCCTCGGTGATGCGGAAGACGATCGCGATCTCGGGGTAGAACGCCGCCGCGCCGGCGGTGTACGCGTCGGTGTCGAAGACCAGCCGGTAGACCCCGGGCTCGAGCGGCGCCGGTGCCACGCCGCTGATCCGTCCGTCGTCGTCGGTGGTGCCGCGCGCGACGGCGGTCCAGTCCGAACCCGGTGCCGAGCGCCGGTCCAGCGCGACGGGCACCCCGGCAGCGGGGGCACCGGCCACGGCGTCGAGGACGTGGGTGGACAGCGTGCTCATGAGTCCAGCAGCCTCTCGACCCGAAGCCTGGTGATCCGGGCCAGCTGGTCCACCACCTCGCGGCGCTCGGTCGCGGGGTCGTTGCCGAGGCGGCGGCGCAACTCGGACAGCATCTCCGCCGCGGACCGGCCGGCCGCGCGGATCAGGAAGACGTGCCCGAACCGCTCCTCGTACGCCCGGTTGGCCGCGACGAGCTCGTCGCGCGTGCGCTCGTCCGCGTCCGTCACCGAGGCCTGCTCCTGGCGCCACCAGCGCGCCTCGGTGCCCGGTCCGGACGCCCGGTCCCCGATCCGCGGGTGGGCGGCCAGCGCCAGGTCCAGCTGGACGTCGTCGAGCTCGCGGCAGGCGGTCTCGGCCGCGTCGAGGAGCGCGGCCCGGCTGCGGTACGGCCGGCCGGCCCGGATGCGCGCTCCCCAGACCGGACTGGCGCAGCAGGCGTGCAGTGCGGCCCGGCCGGCCTCGTCGTCGAGGGCGGACAACCGCTCGAGCGCCGCGTCGTCGGTGTCGAGCTGCATGATCGTTGCCTCTGCTCCCGCATCCTGAGAACACTGCTGGTCGGAGGAACGCGACGGCGACCGAGAGAGGCCACCGCACCGGAGGCATTTGGTATACCAGGGGTGGTGGGTATCGCGCCAGGGCCGCTCGTCTCCGGCCGGCGTCCCTCCCAGGAAAGGGACCGGCGTCCCTCCCAGGAAAGGGAGCAGTGCAGCCATGACCGGTGTGAGCATGGAACTGGCCGACCTCCTCGACGAGCGCCTGGCCACGGCCGACGAGGAGTTGCGCCGCCGCTATCCGGGCGAGCGCGGCAGCCGTCAGCCGGTGCACACGGTGTACGTGCCCGCCGACCGGTTGTCCGCCGACGTGCCGGGGGAGTGGGGGCGGGCGGCCCTCGACCAGCTGGACCGGTACGCGCCCACCGCCGGTGACCTGGCCGCCGCCACCGCGCTGCCCCCCGCCGTCGTGGGGGACGTCTACGAGCGCGTGCGGGCGAAGCTGGCCCGTGAGCCGGTCGAGGACCTGCGGATCGACTTCGAGGACGGCTTCGGGAACCGCCCCGACGACGAGGAGGACCGGGCCGCCGCCGACGTCGCCGCGGCGCTGACCGCACTGGCGCAGGGCGAGGGCCGCCCGCCGTACCTCGGGATCCGGTTCAAGAGCTTCGAGGCACCGACGCGCCGTCGCGGGCTGCGCACGCTCGACCTCGTCCTCGGCGCGCTGGTCGCGGCCGCCGGCGTCCCGGACGGCTTCCTGCTCACGCTGCCGAAGGTCACGTCCGTGGAGCAGGTGGCGGCGATGGCCGAGGTGTGCGGCCGGCTGGAGCAGGCGCACTCCCTGCCGCCGGGCCGGCTGGAGTTCGAGATCCAGGTCGAGACCCCGCAGGCGGTGCTGGCCGCCGACGGCACCGCTCCGCTGGCGCGCATGATCACCGCCGCGGCCGGACGGTGCACCGGCCTGCACTACGGCACGTTCGACTACAGCGCGGCACTGGGCATCGCCGCCGGGCACCAGAGCCTGGAGCACCCCGCGGCCGACCACGCCAAGGCCGTCATGCAGGTGGCCGCGGCCGGCACCGGGGTGCGGCTCTCGGACGGCTCCACCAACGTCGTGCCGACCGGGTCACCGGACGCCGTCGCGAGCGCGTGGCGGCTGCACGCCCGCCTGGTCACCCGGTCGCTGGAGCGCGGCTTCTACCAGGGCTGGGACATGCACCCCGGGCACCTGCCCACCCGCTACCTGGCCACCTACGCCTTCTTCCGCAGCGGGCTCGGCGACGCCGGTGCCCGCATCCGGGCCTACCTCGGCCGGCTCGAGGGGGGCGTGCTGGACGAACCCGCGACGGCGCAGGCCCTCGCCGGCGCGATCCTGCGGGGACTGGACTGCGGGGCGGTGGACGAGGAGGAGGCGGCCACCGCGACCGGCGTCGACCGCGGCCGGCTGGAGCGCCTGGCCCGGCGCTCCAGCGCATGACCGGGCCGCCTCCGCCCCGGTTGACGTTGGTATACCAAGCCGCTAGCGTTTTGCGTATACCACGGCCACCCCGAGGTGAGAGGCCGCCCATGTCGTCGCGTCGTTACGCCGTCAACCTGTCGATCCTCTTCACCGAGCTGCCGCTGCTCGAGCGCCCCGCGGCGGCTCGCGAGGCGGGATTCTCCGCGGTCGAGTTCTGGTGGCCGTTCGCCGAGGCGGTGCCCGCGGACGCCGAGATCGACGCGTTCGTCCGGTCCGTCGAGGACGCCGGCGTCTCGCTGATCGGGCTCAACTTCTTCGCCGGTGACATGCCGGGCGGCGATCGCGGGCTGGTGTCCTGGCCGAAGCGGTCGGCCGAGTTCCGGGACAACGTCGACGCCACCGTGGGCATCGGCGAGCGCCTCGGCTGCCGCGCCTTCAACGCGCTCTACGGCAACCGTGTCGAGGGGGAGACGCCGTCGGCCCAGGACGAACTCGCCGTGGAGAACCTGGCGCTGGCCGGACGGGCGACGGCCCGGATCGGTGGGACGGTCCTGGTCGAGCCGGTCAGCGGGGCGCCGCGCTATCCGCTGCTCACGGCGGCGGACGCCGTCGCCGTCATCGACCGCGTGCGCGCGGAGACCGGCGTGGCGAACCTGGGCCTGCTCTGCGACCTCTACCACCTCGACGTCAACGGCGACGACCTCGACGCCGTGATCGGCCGGTTCGCCGACCGGGTCGCCCACGTGCAGATCGCGGACGCGCCCGGCCGCCACGAGCCCGGCACGGGACACATCGACCTGGACCGGCACCTCGGCGCGCTGGCCGCCGCCGGCTACGACGGCTGGGTCGCCCTCGAGTACAAGCCCCGGACCAGCACCGCCGAGGGGCTGGACTGGCTGCCCCGAGGCCGGCGCTCGGGCGCCTGACCGGCGACACCCGCACACGACACAGGGAGCACCCCATGACCACCGTCGCGGTGATCGGACTCGGCATCATGGGCGGCCCGATGGCCGCCAACCTGCTCAAGGCCGGCTACGAGGTCGTCGGCTACAACCGCAGCCGGGACAAGGTGGACCGGCTCGTCGCCTCCGGCGGCCGCGGCGCCTCCGACGTCGCCGAGGCCGTCCGCGGCGCCGACGTCGTCCTGACGATGCTGCCCGACTCCCCGGACGTCGAGGCCGTGGTCCTGGGCGAGGGCGGGGTCCTCGACTCGGCCGCGCCCGGCACGCTGCTGATCGACGCCAGCTCCATCCGTCCCGACGTGTCGGTGCGGATCGCCGAGGCGGCGCGGGCCCGCGGGCTGCGCGCCGTCGACGCGCCCGTCTCCGGCGGCGAGGCCGGGGCCGTCGAGGGCAGCCTGTCGATCATGGTCGGCGGCGAGCCCGACGACTTCGCGGCCGCGCTGCCGGTGCTGGAGGCGGTCGGCTCGACCGTCGTCCACGTCGGCCCGTCGGGTTCCGGCCAGACGGTGAAGGCCGCCAACCAGCTGATCGTGGCCGGCACCATCGAGCTCGTCGCCGAGGCACTGGTCTTCCTCGAGGCCTACGGCGTCGACACCGGTGCCGCGATCAAGGTCCTGGCCGGCGGGCTGGCGGGCAACCGGATCCTGGACCGCAAGGCCGCCGGCATGGTGGCCCGCGAGTTCACCCCTGGCTTCCGGGTCGACCTGCACCACAAGGACATGGGCATCGTCACGGGCGCGGCCCGGGAGGCGGGTGTCGCGATCCCGGTCGGCGCCCTCGTGGCCCAGCTGATGGGGGCCCTGCGCGCCCAGGGACACGGGTCCCTCGACCACTCCGCCCTGCTGCTCCAGGTCGAGCAGCTCTCCGGTCGCAGCCGCGGCTGACACCCGTCCATTCCTCCCGAGCAGACAGGAGACAGCCATGCCCCGGATGCGGGCGATCCAGGCCGCCGTGCAGATCCTCGAGCGGGAGGGCGTCACCCGCGCCTTCGGCCTGCCCGGCGCGGCCATCAACCCGTTCTACGGCGCGCTGCGCGACAGCGGGATCCAGCACGTGCTGGCCCGCCACGTCGAGGCGGCGTCGCACATGGCGGAGGGGTACACCCGGGCCGCCGCCGGCAACATCGGCGTCTGCGTCGGCACCTCGGGGCCGGCGGGCACGGACATGGTCACCGGCCTGTACTCGGCGTCGGCCGACTCCATCCCGATCCTGTGCATCACCGGGCAGGCGCCGGTCGCGCGCCTGCACAAGGAGGACTTCCAGGCGGTCGACATCGCCGCGATCGCCAAGCCGGTGACCAAGATGGCGACGACCGTGCTGGAGCCGGCCCAGGTGCCCGGCACCTTCCAGCAGGCGTTCCACCTCATGCGGTCCGGCCGGCCGGGACCCGTGCTCGTCGACCTGCCCTTCGACGTGCAGATGGCCGAGATCGAGTTCGACATCGACACCTACGAGCCGCTCCCGGTCTACAAGCCCCGGGCCACCCGCGCGCAGGTCGACAAGGCGCTGGACATGATGGCCGCCGCCGAGCGGCCGCTGATCGTGGCCGGTGGCGGGGTCATCAACGCCGACGCGGCGGACCTGCTCGTCGAGTTCGCCGAGACGCTCGGCGTGCCGGTGATCCCGACCCTGATGGGCTGGGGCGCCATCCCGGACGACCACCCGCTGATGGCCGGCATGGTCGGCCTGCAGACGGCGCACCGCTACGGCAACGCGACGCTGCTCGAGTCCGACTTCGTCCTCGGCCTCGGCAACCGCTGGGCCAACCGGCACACCGGCGGGCTGGACACCTACCGGAAGGGGCGGCGCTTCGTCCACGTCGACGTGGAGCCCACGCAGATCGGCCGGGTCTTCGCGCCCGACCTCGGCATCGTGTCCGATGCCAAGGCCGCGCTGGAGCTGTTCCTGGAGGTGGCGCGCGAGCGGCGCGCGGCCGGCCGGGTGCCCGACCGGAGCGGCTGGGTGCGGGACTGCCGGGAGCGCAAGCGGGATCTGCTGCGCATGACGCACTTCGAGACCACGCCGATCAAGCCGCAGCGGGTCTACGAGGAGATGAACCGGGCCTTCGGGCGGGACACCCGCTACGTCAGCACGATCGGCCTGTCCCAGATCGCCGGCGGGCAGTTCCTGCACGTCTTCCGTCCGCGGCACTGGATCAACTGCGGGCAGGCCGGTCCGCTGGGCTGGACGCTCCCGGCGGCGCTGGGCGTCTGCGTCGCCGACCCCGGGGCCACCGTGGTGGCGCTGTCGGGCGACTACGACTTCCAGTTCATGATCGAGGAGCTCGCCGTCGGCGCCCAGTTCCAGCTGCCCTACATCCACGTGCTGGTCAACAACTCCTACCTGGGCCTGATCCGGCAGGCCCAGCGGGCCTTCGACATGGACTTCTGCGTGCAGCTGGGCTTCGAGAACCAGAACTCGCCGGAGATGCAGGGCTACGGCGTCGACCACGTCAAGGTGGCCGAGGGCATGGGGTGCAAGGCGATCCGCGTGCGCGACCCGGAGGAGATCCTCCCGGCGTTCGAGGAGGCCAAGAAGCTCATGGCGCAGCACCGGGTGCCCGTGGTCGTGGAGATCATCCTGGAGCGGGTCACCAACATCTCGATGGGCACCGAGATCGACGGCGTCGTCGAGTTCGAGGAGCTCGCCGCGACCCGCGAGCTGGCGCCGACGGCGATCGGCGGGCTCGACCTCGACCACATGCAGTACCTGGACTGATGACCGGACGCGTCGTCGTCGCCCCCGACAAGTTCAAGGGCAGCCTCGGGGCGGCCGGGGTGGCCGCCCGAGTGGCCGCCGGCCTGCGCGCGGTGGTGCCGGACCTCGACGTCCGGCAGATCCCGGTCGCCGACGGTGGGGAGGGGACGCTCGACGCGGCCGAGGCGGCGGGGTTCCGGCGGGTACCGGTGCGCGTGGCCGGCCCGACCGGCGACCCCCTGGACGGCGCACTGGCCGTCCGCGGCGCGACCGCGGTGGTGGAGATGGCGGCGGTCTCCGGCCTGGCCGTGCTGCCGGGCGGGCGGCCCGCGGCGCTCGCGGCGACCAGCCTCGGCACGGGCCGGCTCGTCCGCGCCGCGCTCGATCTCGGCTGCCGCGAGGTCGTGATCGGGGTCGGCGGCAGTGCGTCCACCGACGGCGGCGCGGGGCTGCTCGTCGGCCTCGGCGCCCGCCTGCTCGATGCCGCCGGTGCCGAGCTCCCCCTGGGCGGCGGCGCGCTCACCCGTCTCGCGCGCGTCGACCTCGCCGGCCTCGACGTCCGGCTGCCCGGCGTCCGGGTGGTGCTCGCCACCGACGTCGACAACCCCCTGCTGGGACCGCAGGGCGCCGCGGCCGTCTACGGGCCGCAGAAGGGCGCGACGCCGGCCGACGTCGAGGTGCTGGAGGCCGGGCTGACCCGGTGGGTCGCCGCACTCGGGGCGGCCCTCGGCCGGCGAGCCGTCCTCGCGGCCGAGGAGCCCGGTGCCGGCGCGGCCGGCGGTGTGGGCTACGCCTGCCTGGCCGCGCTGGGTGCAGAGCGCCGGCCGGGCATCGACGTCGTCCTCGGGCTGACCTCCTTCGCGGACGCGCTGCCCGGGGCGCGCTTCGTGATCACGGGGGAGGGGTCGCTCGACGCGCAGACGCGTCACGGCAAGGCGCCGGCCGGCGTCGCCGCGACGGCACGGGCGGCCGGGATCCCGGTCGTGGCCGTGGCCGGGCGCTGCCTGCTCGGGGGAGCGGAGCTGCGCGCGGCGGGGATCGACGCGGCCTACGCGCTCACCGACCTCGAGACCGACGTCCGCCGGTGCATGGCGCAGGCCGGTCCGCTGCTCGAGCGGCTCGGGGAGCGCATCGCGCACGACCGGCTCGGCGTCTCCGTGGCGGGTGTGCTGTGAGCGGCTGGGACCTCGTCGTCCGCGCGCCCCGGGCCGTCACCGGGCGCGGGGAGGAGGCGGTGTGCGTCGGCGTGCGGGACGGGCGCATCGGCGCCGTCGTCCCGCTGGGCGAGCGGCTGGACGGGGCCGACGTCCTCGACCTCGGGCCCGGCGAGGTGCTGCTGCCCGGGCTGGTGGACACCCACGTGCACGTCAACGAGCCCGGCCGCACCGAGTGGGAGGGCTTCGAGACGGCCACCCGCGCCGCGGCCGCCGGCGGCGTCACCACGATCGTCGACATGCCGCTCAACAGCGTCCCGCCCACGGTGGACGTCGCCGCGCTCGACACGAAGAAGAAGGCCGCCGACGGCAGGTGCGCCGTCGACGTCGGCTTCTGGGGCGGCGCGGTCCCGGGCAACCTGCCCCAGCTGCGCGCCCTGCAGGAGGCCGGCGTCTTCGGCTTCAAGTGCTTCCTGCTCGACTCCGGGGTCGAGGAGTTCCCGCCGCTGTCGGCCGACGAGCTGGAGACCTACCTGCACGAGGTGGCCTCCTTCGGCGGGCTGATGATCGTCCACGCCGAGGACGCCGACGAGATCGTGCACGCACCGCACGGCGGCGGGGGGCGGTACGCCGACTTCCTCCGCTCCCGCCCGGACGTCGCCGAGACCCGCGCCGTCGAGACGGTGCTCGGGGCCGCGCGCCGCACCGGCGCCCGCACCCACGTGCTGCACCTGTCGAGCGCCGCCGCCCTGCCGGCGCTGCGCGCCGCGCGCGCCGAGGGCGTGGCCGTCACCGTCGAGACCTGCCCGCACTACCTGTCCTTCGCCGCCGAGGCGATCGGGGAGGGCGCCACGCAGTTCAAGTGCTGCCCGCCGATCCGTGGCGAGGCCAACCGCGACGCGCTGTGGCGGGCGCTCGCCGCCGGGGACATCGACTGCGTCGTGTCCGACCACTCGCCGAGCACCCCCGAGCTCAAGCGGTTCGACTCCGGTGACTTCGCGCTCGCCTGGGGCGGGGTCAGCTCGCTGCAGCTCGGCCTGCCGGCCGTCTGGACCGGGGCCCGGGCGCGGGGGCACTCCCTGGCCGACGTCGTCCGGTGGATGGGCGAGGGGCCGGCCCGGGTGGCGGGGCTGCGGACCAAGGGACGGCTGGCGGTGGGCTATGACGCCGACTTCTGCGTCTTCGCGCCGGAGGAGTCCTTCGTCGTCGACCCCGCGCGCCTGCACCACCGCCATCCGGTGACGCCCTACGCGGGACGGCGGCTCGACGGCGTCGTCCGGGGGACGTGGCTGCGCGGCCGTCGCGTGGACGACGAGCCGCGGGGCCGGTTCCTGGTCCGGGGCCTCTCCTAGGCGATGGCATGAGCGACACCACCACCGAGCCGCGTCGAGCGGCTCCTCGCGGGAAGGGCGACGAGCGTGACAGCGACGGAGAAGAGGCCGCCGTACTACGCGCCGCGCGGCGGGCTGCCCGGCCAGCACGAGCTCACCACCAACCGGGCGATGTTCACCGAGGCCTACGCGGTGCTGCCGAAGGGGACGATGACCGACATCGTCACGAGCAACCTGCCGTTCTGGGACGGCACCCGGCTGTGGGTGATCGCGCGGCCCCTGTCCGGGTTCGCGGAGACGTTCTCGCAGTACATCGTCGAGGTCTCCCCAGGGGGTGGCAGTGACCGCCCGGAGACCGATCCTGCCGCCGAGGCGGTGCTGTTCGTCGTCGAGGGGGCGCTCCGGCTGACGATCGGCGAGCGGGTGCACCGGCTGGAGCCGGGTGGCTACGCGTTCCTCCCGCCGGCCACGGACTGGACGCTGCAGAACGATGAGCAGGCGCCGGCCCGCTTCCACTGGATCCGCAAGGCCTACCAGCGCGTCGACGGCGTCGAGGTGCCCGAGGCGTTCGTGACCGACGAGCGGGAGATCGAGCCGCTGCCGATGCCCGGGACCGACGGCGCGTGGACGACGACCCGCTTCGTCGACCAGGCCGACGTGCGGCACGACATGCACGTCAACATCGTCACCTTCCAGCCCGGCGGCGTGATCCCGTTCCCGGAGACGCACGTCATGGAGCACGGGCTCTACGTCCTCGAGGGCAAGGCCGTGTACCTGCTCAACCAGGACTGGGTCGAGGTCGAGGCCGGCGATTTCATGTGGCTGCGCGCGTTCTGCCCGCAGGCCTGCTACGCCGGCGGCCCGGGACGGTTCCGGTACCTGCTCTACAAGGACGTCAACCGGCACGCCGTACTCAGCCGGCAACTGCTCTGACCCGGGTCCTCCCAGGGAGAACGCGATGTACCCCGATCGGGCCAGTCACCCCGACCCCGCCGGACGCGCGGCGCCGATGCGGGGGACGATCTCCGGCGTGAGCATGCCTGCCGGGTCCCTGCCGGGGTCGGCGACCCCGGCGGAGAGCCTGCCGCTGCGCGACGTCGTCCGCGAGAAGATCCGGACGCGCATCGCCGAGGGGATCTGGGTGCCGGGCTTCCGTCTCGTGGAACGGGACCTGGCCGAGGAGTTCGAGGTCTCGCGGGTGCCCGTCCGCGAGGCGTTGCGTGCCCTGGAGAGCGAGGGCTTCGTCGAACTGCTGCCACGGCGGGGCGCGGTGGTCCGCGACCTCACGCGCGCGGTGGTCGCGGACCTGTTCGACATCCGGCAGGTGCTCGAGGGGCTGGCCGCACGGCTGGTCGCCGAGCGCGTCGACGAGGAAGGCCTGGCCCGGCTCGCCGCCGTCGTCGAGGACGGGCGGCGTGCGGTCGAGGCGGGCGACCACTCGTGGGCGGGGACGGCGAACACCGCCTTCCACGAGACCCTGCTCGACCTCACCGGCAACCCGTCGCTGCGCGCGGTGCTGGAGCCGGTGACCGGCCGGCTGCGGTGGCTGTTCCGCCAGACGACTGACCACACCCGGGTCCAGGCGGAGCACGAGCAGCTGCACGCCGCACTCGTGATGGGCGACGCCGAGCTCGCCGCGGCCGTCGCCGTGGCGCACGTCCGGGCCAGCCGGCACATGGTGCTCGACGCGATGCCGGACTGAGCCCGTCCCTCCCGGCAGAGACCGCATCGGTATACCACCGGCGCTCGATCGCGCCTCCGGGTCACCGAGAGCCGCCTCACGCGACCATGGCCTGAGTCTTGGTATACCAAATCCTTGACTGCGGTGTGCGGGCGCCCTACTGTGCCGGTGTGGCCCAGTTCACACCCGCGACCGGGTGGACGGGCCCCGCCCGATCCTCTGAGGCGAGGAGGCGCCATGGCCGACACCGACCCGGACGCGCGGATGCGCATCCTCCTCGTCAACGTCAACACGAGCGCGTCCGTGACCGACACGGTGGCGGCCGCGGCCCGGAGGGTCGTGGCGCCGACGACCGAGATCGTCGGCGTCACTCCCCGCTTCGGTCCCGAGGCGGTGGAGGGCCAGATCGACAGCCACCTCGCCGCCGTCGCCGTGCTGGACGCGGTGGCCTCGTTCGACCGGCCCTTCGATGCGGTCGTGCAGGCGGGGTTCGGCGAGCACGGCCGCGAGGCCCTGCAGGAGCTGGTCGACGTGCCGGTCGTGGACATCACCGAGGCCGCCGCCCAGACCGCCTGCCTCCTCGGCCGCCGCTTCGGGGTGGTCACGACCCTCCCGCGGGCGATCCCGCTGATCGAGGACCGGCTGCGGCTGGCCGGCCTCGATGTCCGCTGCGCCGGCGTCCGGGCGAGCGGGGTCTCGGTGGGGCAGCTCGAGCAGGACTCCCGCTCGGCGGTTCCCGCGATCGCCGCTCAGGCCGGGCGGTCGGTCGAGGAGGACGGCGCCGAGGTCGTGTGCCTCGGCTGCGCGGGCATGGCCGGTCTGGGCCCCGCGGTCGGGGCGGCCGCCGCCGCCCCCGTCGTGGACGGCGTCCCGGCCGCCGCCCTGCTCGCCGAGGGGCTCGTACGGCAGGGCCTGCGCACCAGCACGGCCGGCCCCTACGCCGCTCCGCGCGTCAAGGACTTCGGAGGCTGGCCGCTCGGCCGCCTGTCCACCGTTCGCTGAACACGTCCCGCGTCACCACCCACAGTCATCCCCGACAGCGAGGACCGTCATGTCCACGACAGCCCGCTCGACCGCACCGCGCAAGCGCAAGCACCCCGTCGACGAGGTCCCGCCCCCGGGCAAGCTCGCCGTCTACGGCATCCAGCACGTGCTGGCGTTCTACGCCGGCGCGGTGATCGTCCCGATCCTGCTCGCCGGGGCCATCGGCCTGACCGAGCGCGAGTTGATCCACCTGATCAACGCCGACCTGTTCACCTGCGGGATCGCGTCGATCATCCAGTCCGTCGGTGTCTGGAAGGTCGGCGTCCGCCTGCCCCTGCTGCAGGGCGTCACCTTCACCGCCGTGTCCCCGATGATCGCGATCGGGCTGGCGGCGGGCGGCGGCACGGAGGGCCTGCTGGTCATCTACGGCGCCGTCATCGTCGCCGGGCTGTTCACCCTGCTCATCGCCCCGTACTTCAGCCGGCTGATCCGCTTCTTCCCGCCGGTGGTCACCGGGACGGTCATCACGATCATCGGCATCGCGCTGCTGCCGGTGGCCGCGCTCGACGCCGTCGGGGGCGGCGCCGACCCCGACCCGGGCAGCGCCCGCAACCTCGCGTACGCGCTGGGCACCCTGGCGCTGATCGTGCTGATGCAGCGGTTCTTCCGCGGCTTCCTGGCGACCGTCGCCGTCCTCGTCGGCCTGGTCGTCGGCACGCTGTTCGCCTGGATCCTCGGCGACGCCACCTTCGGCGGGGTCGCGGACTCCTCGTGGGTCGGCGTCACGACGCCCTTCTACTTCGGCTGGCCGAAGTTCAGCGCCGCCGCCATCGTCTCGATGATCGTCGTCATGCTGATCACCGCCGTGGAGACGACGGGGGACGTCTTCGCGACCGGCGAGATCGTCGACAAGCGGGTCGGGCGCAAGGACATCGCCGCGGCGCTGCGCGCCGACGGCCTGGCGACCACGATCGGCGGCGTCCTGAACTCCTTCCCGTACACCTGCTTCGCCGAGAACGTCGGGCTCGTCCGCCTCACGCAGGTCAAGAGCCGCTGGGTCGTCGCCGCGGCCGGCGGGTTCATGATCCTGATCGGCCTGGTCCCGAAGGCCGGCGCGATCGTCGCGGGCATCCCGGCGCCGGTGCTCGGCGGTGCGGCGCTGGCCATGTTCGCGACCGTCGCGGTCGTCGGCATCCAGACCCTGGGCAAGGTCGACTTCAACGACCACCGCAACGTCGTGATCGTCGCCACCAGCCTGGGCCTGGCCCTGCTGGTCACCGCCCAGCCGGGGATCGCCGAGGCCGTGCCGTCCTGGGCGCGGATCATCCTGGGCAGCGGCATCACGCTCGGCAGCCTGGTCGCGATCCTGCTCAACATCCTGTTCCACCACGTCGGTCGCGGCCGCGGCGCCGCGGTGGCGGGCATGCCGGGGCACCGGCAGGTCCGGCTGGACGACGTCAACGCGATGAGCCGCGAGGAGTTCGTCGCCACCTTCGGCACGCTCTTCCAGGGGCCGACGTGGGTGGTCGAGAACGCCTACACGCAGCGGCCGTTCACCAGCACCAGCGCGCTGCGGCTGGCCTTCCAGGAGGCCCTGTTCGCGGCCACCCCCGAGCAGCAGCGCGAGCTGATGGACGCCTACCCGGCGCTCGGCAGCGACCCGGTGGCCGAGGGCGAGGCGGGTGAGCAGTCCACGCTCGACCAGGCGACCGCGGGCCTGACCCGGCTGACCGACGAGGACCACGAGGCCTTCCGCGAGGTCACCACGGCCTACCGGCAGAAGTTCGGCTTCCCGCTGATCGTCTGCGTCCGGGACAACCCCAGCCGCGAACGGATCCTCGAGCAGGGACGGCTCCGGCTGCAGAACTCCCCGACCCAGGAGCACGCGGCCGCGCTCATCGAGATCGCGAAGATCGCCGGCTACCGCTTCGACGACCTGGTCGCCGATGCCAACCCCATCCACACCGCCCGGACCCAGCGGTACGGCGCGACCACGTTGTAGCCGGCCACGAACGGACGGGACGCCACCAGACGGGAGCAGCACCCATGCAGTCGCCAGCCGTCACCGTGAACGGGCGGTCGATGCCGCTCGACGGCGTCGCACCGCACACCACCGCGCTCGACTGGCTGCGGGCACGCGGCCTGATCGGGGCCAAGGAGGGCTGCGCCGAGGGGGAGTGCGGCGCGTGCTCGGTCCTGGTGGCGCGTCCGGGCCGGTCCGCCCCGACGGAGTGGACCGCGCTCAACGCCTGCCTGGTCCCTGTCGCGGCCTTCGACGGGCAGGAACTGGTGACCGCGGAGGGCCTGGGCTCCGCCGACGCGCTGCACCCCGTGCAGCGCGAGATGGCCGAGCGGGGCGGGTCGCAGTGCGGCTACTGCACGCCCGGCTTCGTGTGCAGCATGGCGGCCGAGTACTACCGCACCGGCCGGTCGCCGGCCGGGTCCGACGGGCACAGGGGCAACGGGGCGGACCACCTGCACGGCCCGAACGGCTTCGACCTGCACGCCCTCTCCGGCAACCTCTGCCGCTGCACCGGCTACCGACCGATCCGGGACGCCGCCTTCGCGCTCGGTGCGCCCGCCGACGACGACCCGCTGGCGGCCCGGCGCGGCCAGCCCCCACCCGCCGTGGCCGCGACCCGGCTGGCCGCGGACGGGGCGCAGTTCGTCCGGCCGGCGGAGCTCGCCGAGGCCCTGACCCTCCTGGCCGAGCATCCGGAGGCGGTGCTCCTGGCCGGGTCCACGGACTGGGGCGTGGAGGTGAACCTGCGCGGGGCGCGCGCCCCCCTGGTCGTGGCCATCGACCGCCTGCCCGAGCTGCGCGGGTTCGAGGTCTCGGCGTCGGGCATCGAGATCGGCGCGGCGCTGAGCTTGTCGGAGGTCGAGGCGCGGCTCGAGGGGCGGCTGCCGCTGCTCGACGAGGTCTGGCCGCAGTTCGCCTCGCGGCTGATCCGCAACGGCGCCACGATCGGCGGCAACCTCGGCACCGGCTCGCCGATCGGCGACACCACGCCGGCGTTGCTCGCCCTCGACGCCGTCGTCGTCCTCACCTCGGTCGCGGGTGAGCGCGAGGTCGCGCTCGCCGACTACTTCACCGGCTACCGGCGCAGCGTGCGACGACCGGACGAGCTCATCCGCGCCGTCCGGATCCCGCTGCCCGCGGCCGGGCTGGTCGCGTTCCACAAGGCCGCCAAGAGGCGTTTCGACGACATCTCCAGCGTCGCCGTCGCGTTCGCCCTGGACGTGCGCGACGGCGTCGTCGAGCGCGCCGGGATCGGGCTCGGCGGGATCGCCGCCACCCCGCTGAGGGCGCGGGACACCGAGCAGGCGCTCACCGGCCGGCCGTGGAACGAGGAGACGGTGCGCGGGGCGGCCGAGGTGCTGGCCGGTGAGGGCACCCCGCTCGACGACCACCGGTCCAGCGCCGCCTACCGGGCGGCGATGTTGGGCCAGTCCCTGCACAAGCTGTTCGCGGAGCACCCGGAGGTGGCGGCATGAGCGCCCTGTCCGAGCGGCCTGCCGACCCGGTCGTGGGCCGGGCCGTCCCGCACGAGAGCGCCGTCCTGCACGTCACGGGCGAGGCGCTCTACACCGACGACCTGGTCGGGCGGACCAAGGACGTGCTGCACGCCTGGCCGGTCCAGGTGCTGCAGGCGCACGCCCGGGTCACGGCGCTGCGGACCGAGCCGGCGTACGACGTCCCGGGCGTGGTCCGCGTGCTGACCGCCGCCGACGTCCCCGGGGTCAACGACGCCGGGGTCAAGCACGACGAACCGCTGTTCCCCGACGAGGTCATGTTCCACGGCCACGCCGTGTGCTGGGTGCTCGCCGAGTCGCTCGAGGCGGCCCGGCTCGGCGCCGAGGCCGTCGAGGTGGAGGTCGAGCCGCTGCCCTCGCTGGTCACCGTGCGGGAGGCGATCGCCGCCGGCAGCTTCCAGGGCGGGCAGCCGCGCATGGAGCGCGGCGACGTCGAGGCCGGCCTCGCCGGCGCGGCGCACGTGTTCAGCGGCGAACTGGAGTTCTCCGGGCAGGAGCACTTCTACCTGGAGACGCACTGCGCACTGGCGCAGGTCGACGAGTACGGCCAGGTGTTCGTGCAGAGCAGCACGCAGCACCCCTCGGAGACCCAGGAGATCGTGGCGCACGTGCTGGGGCTGACCAACTCCCAGGTGACCGTGCAGTGCCTGCGGATGGGCGGCGGCTTCGGGGGCAAGGAGATGCAGCCGCACGGGTTCGCCGCCGTCGCGGCGCTCGGTGCCACCCTCACCGGCCGGCCGGTCCGCCTGCGGCTCAACCGCACCCAGGACATGACCATGTCCGGCAAACGGCACGGCTTCCACACCCGGTGGCGCGTCGGCTTCGACGAGTCCGGCCGCCTGCAGGCGCTGGACGCGACCCTCACCTCCGACGGCGGCTGGAGCCTGGACCTGTCCGAGCCCGTGCTGGCCCGGGCGCTGTGCCACATCGACAACGCCTACTGGATCCCGAACGTCCGGGTGAACGGCCGGATCGCGAAGACCAACAAGACGTCGCAGACGGCGTTCCGCGGCTTCGGCGGGCCCCAGGGCATGATCGTGATCGAGGACATCCTCGGCCGGTGCGCCCCGCTGCTGGGCATCGACGCCGCCACCCTGCGCCGGCGCAACTTCTACGCGGCCGGCCACACCACGCCGTACGGCATGCCGGTGCGGCATCCCGAGCGGCTGCAGGTCATCTGGCAGCGGGTGCTCGAGGGCAGTGACTTCGAGGACCGCCAGCGGGAGATCGCCGCGTTCAACGCCGCCCATCCGCACACCAAGCGGGGCCTGGCGGTCACGCCGGTCAAGTTCGGCATCTCGTTCAACCTGACCGCCTTCAACCAGGCCGGCGCGCTGGTGCACGTCTACAAGGACGGCTCGGTGCTGATCAACCACGGCGGCACCGAGATGGGGCAGGGCCTGCACACCAAGATGCTCCAGGTGGCGGCGACGACGCTGGGCGTGCCGCTGCACCGGGTGCGGCTCGCGCCGACGCGCACCGACAAGGTGCCCAACACCTCCGCCACCGCCGCCAGCTCCGGTGCCGACCTCAACGGGGCGGCGGTCAAGAACGCCTGCGAGCAGATCCGCGGACGGCTGGCGCAGGTGGCGGCCGAGCGGCTCGGGGTGGCCGCGGCCGACGTCCGCTTCGGCGACGGCCAGGTGCGCGGGGTGGCCTTCGGCAGCGAGCGGATCCCGTGGGAGGACGTCGTCCGGCAGGCGTACTTCCAGCGGGTCCAGCTGTGGGCGGCGGGGTTCTACCGGACCGAGGGCCTGCACTGGGACTCGTCGCGGATGCACGGCGAGCCGTTCAAGTACTTCGCGTACGGCGCCGCGGCGTCGGAGGTGGAGATCGACGGCTTCACCGGCGCCTACCGCACCCGGCGGGTGGACATCGTGCACGACGTGGGCGACTCCCTGTCGCCGCTGGTCGACGTGGGGCAGATCGAGGGCGGCTTCGTGCAGGGCGCCGGCTGGCTCACGCTCGAGGACCTGCGGTGGGACGAGAGCGACGGACCGAACCGCGGGCGGCTCACCACCCAGGCGGCCAGCACCTACAAGCTGCCGAGCCTCTCGGAGATGCCCGAGGTCTTCAACGTGACGCTGCTGCCGAACGCGACCGAGGAGGGCGCGGTGTACGGCTCGAAGGCGGTGGGCGAGCCGCCGCTGATGCTCGCGTTCTCGGTGCGGGAGGCGCTGCGCCAGGCCGCCGCGGCGTTCGGGCCCCCGGGCCTGTCCGTGGACCTGGCCTCACCGGCGACGCCGGAGGCCGTCTACTGGGCGGTCGAGCAGGCCCGGCGGAGCACCGAGCACGGGCACGTCGCCGAGGGGGCTCCCGGGGTCGTGCCGGACCAGCCGGGTCCGGACGCGCGGCCGATGGTGCCCTTCTCGGAGCGTGCCCAGCAGACGCTCACCCGGACCTGAGGCCGTCGCCATGCACTGGACGACGGCGGTCGCCGAGCTGCGCGCCTCCCGGCGCCGGGGGGTGCTGGTCACCGTGGCGGCGGTCCGCGGCCACGCCCCCCGGGAGGCCGGCGCCAAGATGGTCGTCGCCGCGGACCGCACGTGGTGCACCGTCGGCGGGGGCAACCTCGAGGCGGTCGCGATCGCGCGGGCCCGGGCGATGCTCGACGGCGCCGGGTCCGAGCCCGAGCTGCTGACGGTGGCGCTGTCGGACAAGGCGCCCTACCAGCACGGCGTCCAGTGCTGCGGCGGCGAGGTCACGCTGCTGCTGGAGCCGCTGCCGGTGGTGCCCGCGGTCGCCGTCTTCGGGGTCGGCCACGTGGGGCTCGAGCTCGCGCGGATCCTCGCCCGGCGCGACCTGGAGCTGCACCTCGTGGACTCGCGGCCGGAGCAGCTCGGCGCGGAGCGGCTCGGCGTGCTGGCCGACGCGGTGGCGTCGGTGCACGTGCACGACGTGCCGGTGCTGCCGGAGCTGGTCCTCGCCGAGCTGCCGCCAGGGGCGCACGTGCTGATCATGACCCACGACCACGCCGAGGACCTCGCGCTCTGCGACGCCGCCCTGCGGACCCCCGGCCTCGGCTCGATCGGGCTGATCGGCTCGGCGCCCAAGTGGGCCCGCTTCCGCCGCAAGCTCACCGACGAGGGGCACCCGGACGCGGTGATCGACCGGATCACGTCGCCCATCGGCCTCCCGGGGCTGACCGGCAAGGACCCGTCGACGATCGCGATCGGCGTCGCGGCGGCGCTGGTCGAGCAGCTCGAGCGGGAGGCGACCGACGCGCACCTGGAGGCCGCCGCCGGGAGGGACGAGTCATGACGCTGTTCCGCGCCACGGTCCTCGACACCCCGCAGGACCCCTTCGCCGGCGGCTCGCTGCGGGCGGAGACGGACGCCGGCCTGCGGGTGCGGGACGGGGTGATCGCCGACCGCGGGCCCTTCGCCGCTCTTGTCCCGCGGTATCCCGGCGACGAGGTCGTCGACCTGCGCGACGGCCTGCTCCTCCCCGGTTTCGTGGACACCCACGTGCACTTCCCGCAGGTCCGGGCGATCGGCGGGCTCGGCATGCCGCTGCTGCAGTGGCTCGAGCGCTGCGCGCTGCCCGAGGAGGCCCGGCTGGCCGACCGGGCGTACGCGGAGGCCGTGGCCGCCGACTTCGTCGCCGGCCTGGTGCAGGCGGGGACGACGTCGGCGCTGGTGTTCGGCGCCCACTTCGCCCCCGCGGTCGACGCGCTGTTCGCCGAGGCCGCCCGCACGGGCCTGCGGATCACCAGCGGTCTGGTCGTCAGCGACCGGCTGCTGCGGGAGGAGCTGCTGACCACGCCGGAGCGTGCCTACGCCGAGGGCCTGGCGCTGGCGCGGCGCTGGCACGGCACCGGCCGGGCCCGCTACGCGGTCACCCCGCGGTTCTCGCTCTCCTGCGACGACCCGCTGCTGGACTCCTGCCGTTCTCTGCTGTCGGACGTGGACGGCGCCCTCGTCACCTCGCACGTCAACGAGAACGCGGTGGAGATCGAGACGGTGGCCCGGCTCTTCGACGGGTGCGGCTACGTCGACACCTACGACCGCACCGGCCTGCTCGGCCGGCGCAGCGTGCTGGCGCACAACGTGCACCCGACCGACGCGGAGCTGCGTTGCCTGGCCGACCGCGGCGCCACCGTGGCGCACTGCCCGACCAGCAACGCCGCACTGGGCAGCGGTCTGTTCCCGCTCCGGCGCCACCTCGCGGCGGGGGTGCGGGTCGCGCTCGGGTCCGACGTCGGGGCCGGCACGGGTTTCTCCCTGCTCAAGGAGGGCCTGCAGGCCTACTTCGTGCAGCAGCTGTCGGGGAAGGACGGCGTGCCGCTCACCCCGGCCCACCTGCTGCACCTGGCGACGTCCGCGGGCGCCGAGGCGCTGCAGCTCGCGGACGTCGGCGACCTGGGCGCCGGCCGGCGGTTCGACGCGGTGTGGCTGCGGCCGCGCGCCGGCAGCACGTTGGCCGTCGCGCTGCGGCACGCCGCCGACGCCGAGGACGCCCTGGCCAAGACGTTCGCGCTCGGCTCCCCGGCGGACGTCGCCGGGGTCTGGGTGGACGGCGAGCGTCTGACCGCGTCGCCCCCGGTGGAGACCGCGGTCCTCGCCGATGCGGCCGCCCGCTGACCTGCGTCGGCGTCCGGCCCGGGATCGCCGTAGCCTGGACGGCCGTGTCCAGGCCAGGGTCGCGCCGTCCCGTCGTGGGGGTGCTCGCGCTGCAGGGCGACGTCCGCGAGCACCTCGCTGTCCTGCGCGCCCAGGGGGCCGAGGCGGTTGCGGTGCGCCGTCCCGAGGAGCTCGACGCCGTCGACGGGCTGGTGCTGCCCGGCGGGGAGTCGACCACCATCGGGAAGCTGGCCGACCGGTTCGGGCTGCTCGACCCGCTGCGCAAGGCCGTCGCCGAGAGGCTGCCGGTCTACGGCTCGTGCGCCGGCATGATCCTGCTGGCCGACCGCCTGCTGGACGCGCCCCCGGGCCAGCAGACGATCGGCGGGCTGGACGCCACCGTGCGCCGCAACGCCTTCGGCCGGCAGGTGGACAGCTTCGAGGCCGACCTCGCGTTCGAGGGCCTCGGCGGGGAGCCGGTGCACGCGGTGTTCATCCGGGCCCCCTGGGTCGAGGAGGCCGGCGCGGGGGTGCAGGTCCTCGCTCGGGTCGTGGGCGGACCGGCCGACGGTAGGATCGTCGCCGTCCGCCAGGGGAATCTGGTGGCCACCAGCTTCCACCCCGAGTTGACCGGGGACCGCCGGGTGCACGCGCTGTTCGTGGACATCGTCCGCGCCCACCTGGCCGAGCAGGCCGGCGCCGACGCCGGGAACGAGGGAGGAACTCCGTGAGCGGCCATTCCAAGTGGGCGACGACGAAGCACAAGAAGGCCGCGATCGACGCCAAGCGCGGCAAGCTCTTCGCCAAGCTCATCAAGAACATCGAGGTCGCGGCGCGCACGGGCGGCGGCGACCCGGCGGGCAACCCGACGCTCTACGACGCCATCCAGAAGGCGAAGAAGTCCTCGGTCCCCAACGACAACATCGACCGCGCGGTCAAGCGCGGGTCCGGTGCCGAGGGCGGCGGCGCCGACTGGCAGACGATCATGTACGAGGGCTACGCCGCCGGCGGCGTCGCCGTGCTCATCGAGTGCCTCACCGACAACCGCAACCGCGCCGCCTCCGAGGTGCGCACGGCGATGACCCGCAACGGCGGCTCCATGGCCGACCCGGGCTCGGTGTCCTACCTCTTCTCCCGCAAGGGCGTCGTCGTCGTGCCGAAGGCCCAGGAGAGCGGGGAGACCGACGAGGACGCGGTGCTCATGGCCGTCCTGGACGCCGGCGCCGAGGAGGTCCGCGACCTCGGCGACACGTTCGAGGTGATCAGCGAGCCGACCGACCTGGTCGCCGTCCGCACCGCGCTGCAGGACGCCGGGATCGACTACGACTCGGCCGAGGCCGGGTTCGTGCCGAGCACCACGATCGAGCTCGACGAGGACGGCGCGGGCAAGGTGTTCCGCCTCATCGACGCCCTCGAGGACTGCGACGACGTGCAGAACGTCTACGCCAACTACGACGTGAGCGACGACGTGCTGGAGAAGGTCGACGCCTGAGGCGTTCCGCGTGTTGCGCCGCCGCCTCGTCATGGAGGACGGTTAGCGTGGGTCGAACACCCGTTCGGCTCACTGTGGGAGGCGCGTCCATGCGGGTCCTCGGCATCGACCCCGGCCTCACCCGGTGCGGGTGGGGGATCGTCGACGGCCGCCCCGGCGCCCGCCCGGCCGCCGTCGGCGTCGGGGTGATCCGCAGCTCCGCGGAGCTGGACCTGGAGCTGCGGCTGCTCGAACTGCACACCGAGGTCACCGCGCTGCTGCGCGAGCACCGCCCCGACGTGGTCGCCATCGAACGGGTCTTCACCCAGAACAACAAGGGGACGGCGATGGGCACGGCGCAGGCCGCCGGCGTGGCCGCCCTCGCCGCCGCGCAGGCCGACCGGCCGGTCGCCTGGCACACCCCCAGCGAGGTCAAGGCCGCCATCTCCGGCAACGGCCGCGCGGACAAGGAGCAGGTCACCCTCATGGTCACCCGGGTCCTCGGCCTCGCGGCCGCGCCCAAGCCCGCCGACGCCGCCGACGCGCTCGCCCTGGCCATCTGCCACGTGTGGCGGGCCCCGGCGCAGCAGCGGCTGCGGACCGCGGCGCTGGCCGGCGGGATCGGCGCGCCGATGCCCGGCTCCCGGACGCTGCCGCGCTGGACGGGGGTGGCCCGGTGATCGCCTCCGTGAGTGGCCGGGTCGCGGCCGTCTCCCCGGACGGCGCCGTCGTGGAGGTGGGCGGCGTCGGGCTGGCCGTGCAGTGCACGCCCGGCACGATCGCCCGCCTGCAGGTGGGGGAGCAGGCCCGGCTGTCGACCAGCCTGGTGGTGCGCGAGGACTCGCTGACCCTCTACGGGTTCGCCGACGACGACGAGCGCCAGCTCTTCGAGCTCCTGCAGACCGCGAACGGCGTCGGCCCGCGGCTGGCGCAGGCGGTGCTCGCGATCCATCCGCCCCGCGAGGTCCGGCGCGCGGTCACCATGGGCGACCTCAAGGCCCTGCAGCAGGTGCCCGGCATCGGTAAGAAGGGCGCCGAGCGGCTCGTCCTGGAGCTGCGCGACCGGCTGGGCGCCACCACCATCGACACCCAGCTCGACGGCGCCCCCGCCGCCGGCCTGTCCTCCGTGACCCCGGTGGCCCCGTGGCGCGACCAGCTCTCCGCGGCGCTGGTGGGCTTGGGCTGGAGCGGCCGTGAGGCCGACTCGGCGGTCGCCGCGCTCGAGCCGGTCGCCGAGGAGCAGGCCGCGAACGGCGGCGTGCAGGTCGCCGTCCTGCTGCGGCAGGCGCTGCAGATGCTGGGCCGATCGTGAGCGAGCTTGCGAGCTCACGCAGGAGCACAGCAGCTCTGCTCATCCGGCCGACGAGCGCCAGCGAGGAGGGCAGATGAGCAATCCCTTCGACATCCCGATGTCGGCCGAGCTGGCCGAGGGCTACGGCCGGGACTTCTCGGTGTCGGCCGCGGCGGGCGATGAGGAGCGGGTCGTCGAGTCGGCGCTGCGGCCGCACTCGCTGGCCGACTTCATCGGCCAGCCCAAGGTGGCCCGTCAGCTCGACCTCGTGCTGGAGGGCGCCAAGCGGCGCGGCCGGCCGCCGGACCACGTGCTGCTCTCCGGTCCGCCGGGGCTGGGCAAGACCAGCCTGGCGCTGATCATCGGGTCAGAGCTCGGCACCTCGGTGAAGATCACCAGCGGCCCGGCGATCGAGCGCTCCGGGGACCTCGCCGCGATGCTGTCCAACCTCGGCCCCGGCGACGTCCTGTTCATCGACGAGATCCACCGCATCGCCCGGCCGGCCGAAGAGCTGCTGTACATGGCGATGGAGGACTTCCGCGTCGACGTCGTCGTCGGCAAGGGGCCCGGCGCGACCGCGATCCCGCTGGAGATCAGCCCGTTCACCCTGGTCGGCGCCACCACCCGCGCGGGCCTGCTCACCGGCCCGCTGCGCGACCGGTTCGGCTTCGTCGGGCAGATGGAGTTCTACGAGCCGGCCGAGCTGCAGCTGGTGCTGGCCCGCAGCGCGGCGCTGCTCGGCGTGGAGCTGACCGAGGAGGGCTCGGCCGAGATCGCCGGGCGCTCCCGCGGCACGCCGCGGATCGCCAACCGGCTGCTGCGCCGGGTCCGCGACTTCGCCGAGGTCAAGGCCGACGGCCGGGTCACCCGCGAGGTCGCCCGTGCGGCCCTGGCGCTCTACGACGTCGACGAACTGGGCCTGGACCGGCTCGACCGCTCGGTGCTGGACGCGCTGGTGACCAAGTTCGGCGGCGGGCCGGTCGGCGTCGCCACGCTCGCGGTCGCCGTGGGGGAGGAGCCCAACACCGTCGAGGAGGTCTGCGAACCGTTCCTCGTGCGGGCGGGCCTGCTCGCGCGCACGCCGCGTGGCCGCGTGGCCACGGAGGCGGCCTGGCGGCACCTCGGCCATCCGGTGCCGCGCGGCGTGGGGATCCTCGGCTCCCTCCCAGGGGTCCCACACACCCCAGGGTCGTCGTCAGAGACGCTGTTCGACGCCTAGACTCACGTTCCGCTGGCGCGCAACTCGTCCGGCCGCGGCCGCGCGCGTCCTGCCCGGTCGCGCCGAGCCGCACGGACCGCGCGTCGCACCCGGACGCACCCGAGCGTCCCCGATCCGCGGGGGCGCACCCACCGCGGAGACGCTGCGCGGTAGAGAGGCACAGCACTCGTCATGGAGCAGTACTTTCCGCTCATCCTGCTCGCCCTCGCGGCGGTCCTGCTGTTCGTGCTGCCCGCGCGGCAGCGCAAGCGGATGATGGCCCAGCAGCAGGCGATGCGGGACTCCCTCGCCCCGGGCACGCCGGTGATGACCACCAGCGGTCTGCACGGCACGGTCGTCACCAAGGGCGACACCACCGTGGACCTCGAGATCGCCCCCGGCGTCGTCGTCACCTTCGCCCAGCAGGCGGTCCTCGAGGTGCGCAAGCCCGCCGGTGAGGTGCCGGGCGGCACGGTCGGCCCGGAGCTCCCGGGTGACGACGCCGGCGCCGGCGGGCGTCCGGCCGACGGCCCCCGCTGAGCCGGAGGACCCCCGTGGCCAACCGTCAGCTCCCCGCGCGGAACTACTTCGCCGCGCTGCTGCTGATCATCGCCGGGATGTACGCCCTGATCTTCTTCACGGGCGACACCCGGACTCCGCAGCTGGGCCTGGACCTGCGCGGCGGCACCACCGTCACGCTCACGGCGCGCACGCCCAACGGGAACGCGCCGGCGCAGGAGGACCTCGAGCTGGCCCGCCAGATCATCGAGCAGCGGGTCAACGGACTCGGTGTCGCCGAGGCCGAGGTCGTGACCGAGGGCGACTCCAACATCGTGATCTCGGTCCCGGGCGACAACGGGGAGCAGGCCCGCGAGCTGGGCGCCACCGCCCAGCTGCGCTTCCGTCCGGTGATCCAGGGACCGGAGGCGGCGGCCCCGGCCACCACGGACAGCGCCACCCCCACCGACAGCGCGGGGGCCACGCCCAGCGACAGCGCCGCCGCGACGCCGTCCGACAGCGCCGCGGCGACGCCGACGGACAGCGCGGCGGCGTCCTCCAGCGGGGCGGTCGAGGACCCGACCATCCCCGACCCGGACGCGCCGCCGGTCACGCAGGAGGAGGCGGCTGCGGCCTACGCGACCCTGACCTGCGACGCCGAGAACGTCACCGGGGAGACCGCCCGCCCCGACGACTACGTCGCGACCTGCAGCGAGGACGGCACCGCGAAGTACCTGCTCGGCCCCACGATCATCGAGGGCACCGAGATCGACGACGCCAGCGCCGGCACGCAGCAGACCACCGGCGAGTGGGTCGTCCTGCTCGACTTCAAGTCCGAGGGCCGCACGACCTGGGCGAACTACACCGCCGCGCACGTCGGGGAGAACGTCGCGTTCACCCTGGACGGCCGGGTCATCTCCGCGCCCACCATCCAGGGCGCGATCAACGGCCAGACGACGATCACCGGCAGCTTCGACCAGCAGAGCGCGACCGAGCTGGCCAACCAGCTCAAGTACGGCGCCCTGCCGCTGACCTTCACCCAGGCCACCGCGCAGTCGATCTCCACCGAGCTCGGCGCCGAGCAGCTCGAGGCCGGGCTCATCGCCGGCGCCATCGGGATCGCGCTGGTCTTCGTCTACGCGCTGGTCTACTACCGCCTGCTCGGCCTGGTGATGATCGCCAGCCTGTTCATGTCCGCGGTGGTCGTCTACGCGAGCCTCGTGCTGCTCGGCCGGGAGATCGGCTTCACGCTGAGCCTGGCCGGCATCGCCGGGTTCATCGTCGCGATCGGCATCACGGCCGACTCCTTCGTCGTCTACTTCGAACGGCTCAAGGACGAGATCCGCGAGGGCCGCAGCCTGCGCTCGGCCGTCCCGCGGGCGTGGATCCGCGCCCGGCGCACGATCCTGTCCGCGGACGCGGTCAGCTTCCTCGCCGCGGCCATCCTCTACATCCTGGCGATCGGCGACGTGAAGGGCTTCGCGTTCACGCTCGGCATCTCCACGGTCCTGGACCTGATCGTCGTCTTCCTCTTCACCCATCCGCTGCTGGCCGTCCTGGCGCGCTTCCGCTCGTTCGGCAGCAGCCGGTTCTCCGGCCTGGGCCAGGTCGACCGGGCCGGGCGCGCGCCCCGCCCGGCGACGGCCGAGCGGGAGCTGGTCGGCGCCGGGACCTCCGCGTCCCGCGCCCAGGACAGGAGCAAGGCATGAGCCGCCGCGAGAGCCAGGACGTCGACGACGTCAACGTGCCGGTGGGCACCGACGCCGACGAGGAGGCCGACACCGGTTCGGTCCTCGACGACGCGGCCGGTGCCGCCGACGACGCGGCGCTCGACGACGCCGGCCTGCCGCACGAGGAGGAGGGCGGCCGGCGGCGCCGCGCTCCCCAGCGCAAGGCCTCGCTGGCGCACCGGCTCTACAACGGCGAGGCCGGGCTCGACGTCGTCGGCAAGAGCAAGCTGATCTACCGGATCACCGCGGTCGTCGTCCTCATCTGCATCGCGTCGATGGTCTTCCGCGGGTTCAACTTCGGCATCGAGTTCGCCGGCGGCAACAGCTTCCGGGTGCCCGCCACGAGCGCGGAGCTCTCCGCCGTGCAGACCGCGGCCGAGGACGCCGGGGCGGAGGTGGCCAGCGCCCAGGTGGTCGGCGGGAACGAGATCCTGCTGCGCACCGGTCAGCTGAGCAACGCCGAGGAGGCCGAGGTCCAGGCCGCCGTGGCCGAGGCCGCCGGCGTGCAGACCCAGGAGGTCAGCCCCCAGTCGGTGAGCGCGGCCTGGGGTCAGGACATCACCGACCAGGCGCTGATCGCCCTCGCCGTGTTCCTGGTCGCGGTCGTGCTGTTCCTCGCCGTCCGCTTCCAGCCGAAGCTGGCCATCGCGGCGATCGTGGCGCTGCTGCACGACCTGCTCGTCACCGCCGGCGTGTACTCGATCGTCGGCTTCGAGGTGACGCCGTCCACGGTCATCGGCCTGCTGACCATCCTCGGCTTCTCGCTCTACGACACCGTCGTCGTCTTCGACAAGGTGGACGAGAACACCAAGGGCCTGGCCACCAGCGCCCGCATGACCTGGGGCGAGGCGGCCAACCTCGCGGTCAACCAGACCCTCATGCGGTCGATCAACACGTCGGTGATCGCGCTGCTGCCGGTCGCCGGCCTGCTGTTCGTGGGCGCCGGGCTGCTCGGCGTCGGCACGCTCAAGGACCTCGCGCTGGTGCTCTTCGTCGGTCTCGCCGCCGGCGCCTACTCGTCGATCTTCCTGGCGACACCGATCGCGGCCGACCTCAAGGAGCGCGAGCCGGAGCAGGCGCAGCTGCGCAAGCGGGTGCTCGCCCGCCGCTCGGCGGCGGCCCGCCAGGCCGAGGCCCGCGCGGCGAGCGGCGGCCGGACGGCGGTCGCCAGCGCCCGCCGCGCCGGCGGGGCGCCGCGTGCCGCGGCCGGGAAGTCATCGGTCGCGGTCGCCGACCGGGAGGGCGACCTGCCCGCCCGCGTGGAGGCCGACGTGGTGATCGAGTCGCCGTCGTCGGTGCGGCCGGAGGCCGGCAGCGGCGCGACCGCGGCGCCCCGGCCGGGCGCCAAGCCGCAGCGCCCGGGCAACCGCGGTGGCAAGAGGCGCCGGTGAGCGCTCCGTCGGGTGAGCCCCGCGAGGAGGCGCTCGACGCCCTCATCGCGGGGATCGCCGTCGACGTCCCGGACTTCCCGAGCCCCGGGGTCGTCTTCCGCGACCTGACGCCGGTCTTCGCCGACCCCGTCGCGTTCCGCCGGATGGTGGAGGGGCTGGCCGCCCCGGCGCTGTCGGATCCGCGCGCGGCCGCCGTCGCCGGCCCGCGCGGCGCGGGCGATCCGGGCTACGACCTGGTGGCCGGGGTCGAGGCGCGCGGGTTCCTGCTCGCCGCGGCGGTCGCGCTGGAGATCGGCGTCGGTGTCGTGCCGGTCCGCAAGGCCGGCAAGCTGCCGCGGGAGTCCGTGTCCGCGGACTACGCCCTCGAGTACGGCACCGCCACGCTCGAGCTGCACACCGATGCCATCCGGCCCGGGCAGCGCGTGCTCGTGGTCGACGACGTGCTGGCCACCGGGGGGACCCTCGCCGCGGCCATCGCGCTGGTCGAGCAGCTGGGCGGTGTGGTGACCGCGGTGTCCGTGGTCATCGAGCTCTCCGCGCTGGGCGGCCGCGAGCGGATCGCCCCGCACGCGGTCCACGCCCTGTGGACCACCTGAGCCACCCGGCGCCACCTCCGGCGGGGGAGCCGCCCCGCGGCGGCCGGGACCTCCGGCGTGTCGCACGGCTAGCATGGACCCAGGTTTCTCCCTCCTCCGCCCCGCAGGAGTCGCCGTGGCCCCCGACGTAGCCGCCAACGCGGCTCCCGCCCGGCCGGGTGCGGCGTCGCCGCCGGGCGAGAAGGACACCCCCGGCGCGGTACCCGCGGCCGGTGAGGCCCCCGCCGCGCCGAAGCGCCAGCCGCTGCCCGACCGCCCCGCGGTCCGTCGTCCGGACGACGTCGACGCCGAGCCGCGCGCCGAGAACGAGGTGCCCCGCCGCCGCGTGCGCGACCGGCTGGCCCGGCGGATCGTGGCCGGCCAGCGCAGCGGGCTGGTGCGTCCGGTGCTGGAGCCGCTCGCGGCCCTGCACCGGCAGAGCCATCCGAAGGCCGATCTCGCGCTGCTGCAGCGGGCCTACGACGTCGCCGAGGCCGCGCACGCCAACCAGAAGCGCAAGAGCGGCGACCCCTACATCACCCACCCGCTCGCGGTCGCGACCATCCTGGCCGGGCTCGGCATGGACACCACCACGCTGGTGGCCGCGCTGCTGCACGACACCGTCGAGGACACCGGCGCCACGCTGGAGTCGATCACCGCCGACTTCGGCCCCGAGGTCGCGCACCTGGTCGACGGCGTCACCAAGATCGACAAGGTCAAGCTGGGGGACGCCGCCCAGGCCGAGACGATCCGCAAGATGATCGTCGCGATGGCCCGCGACCCCCGCGTGCTGGTCATCAAGCTGGCCGACCGGCTGCACAACATGCGCACGCTGCGCTTCCTCCCGCCGGAGAAGCAGGAGAAGAAGGCGCGCGAGACGCTGGAGGTCCTCGCCCCGCTGGCGCACCGGCTGGGCATGAACACGATCAAATGGGAGCTCGAGGACCTCGCGTTCGCGACCCTCTACCCGAAGCGCTACGACGAGATCGTCCGGCTGGTCGCCGAGCGGGCGCCCTCCCGCGACACGTACCTGGCCGAGGTCACCACGGCGGTGACCGACCAGCTGCGGGCGGCGAAGATCGAGGCGGTCGTCACCGGTCGGCCCAAGCACTACTACTCGATCTACCAGAAGATGATCGTCCGCGGCCGGGACTTCACCGACATCTGGGACCTGGTCGGCATCCGGATCCTGGTCGACTCGGTACGCGACTGCTACGCCGCGCTGGGCATCATGCACGCGCACTGGCAGCCGGTCCCGGGCCGGTTCAAGGACTTCATCGCGATGCCGAAGTTCAACATGTACCAGTCGCTGCACACGACGGTGATCGGTCCGCAGGGCAAGCCGGTCGAGCTGCAGATCCGCACGCACGACATGCACCGCACCGCCGAGTACGGCATCGCCGCGCACTGGAAGTACAAGGAGAAGGCGCGCGCCGGCGGCAAGCCGGTGCCCGGCGAGTTCGGTGCCCCGAAGCCCGGCACGCCCGACGACATGCTGTGGCTGCGCCAGCTGCTGGACTGGCAGCGCGAGGCGCAGGAGCCCGGCGAGTTCCTGGAGACGCTGCGCTACGACCTCGGCCCGCAGGAGGTCTTCGTCTTCACGCCGAAGGGCGACGTCATCAGCCTGCCCGGCGGGTCCACGCCGGTCGACTTCGCCTACGCGGTGCACACCGAGGTCGGGCACCGCACCATCGGAGCGCGGGTCAACGGCGCGCTGGTGTCGCTGGAGAGCAAGCTGTCCAACGGCGACGTCGTCGAGATCTTCACGTCGAAGTCGCCGACCGCCGGCCCGTCGCAGGACTGGCTGTCCTTCGTCGGCTCCTCCCGCGCGCGGACCAAGATCCGGCAGTGGTTCACCAAGGAGCGCCGCGAGGACGCCGTCGAGGCCGGCAAGGAGGCCCTGACCCGCGCGATGCGCAAGGCGGGGCTGCCGCTGCAGCGGCTGCTCGGCGGCGAGGCGCTCTCGACGCTGGCCAAGGACCTGCACTTCGCCGACGTCACCGCGCTCTACGCGGCGGTGGGGGAGAACCAGGTCTCGGCCGCCTCGATCGTCGAGAAGCTGATGACGGCGCTCGGCGGCACCGAGGGCGCGGTCGAGGACATCGCCGAGACCACCATCCCGATGCGGCGGCCGATCACCCGCCGTCCCGCCGGCGGCGACCCGGGCGTGATCGTGCACGGCATGGCCGACGTCTGGGCCAAGCTCGCCAAGTGCTGCACCCCGGTGCCCGGCGACGACATCCTCGGCTTCGTCACCCGCGGCGGCGGCGTCAGCGTGCACCGCACCGACTGCACCAACGCCGAGGACCTGCAGCGCAAGCCCGAGCGGCTGGTCGAGGTGGAGTGGGCCAGCGCGCCCGGCTCGGTGTTCCTGGTCGCGATCCAGGTGGAGGCCCTCGACCGGCACCGGCTCCTCTCCGACGTCACCAAGGCGCTGGCCGACGAGCGGGTGAACATCCTGTCGGCCTCGGTGCAGACCAGCCGCGACCGGGTGGCGATCAGCCGGTTCACCTTCGAGCTGGCCGACCCCGCGCACCTGGGCGCGGTGCTGCAGACGGTGCGCAACGTCGAGGGCGTCTTCGACGTGGAGCGCGTCACCGCGTAACCGGGCTCTCGGTACCGAAAGCCCGGGGTCAGGCGACGGTCATCGACTCGATCGTCACCGGCTCGCCGGGGGCACCGTCGTCCGGGCCGTTGGCGCCGTCGTTGCCGTTGGCCGCGATCTGGTCGAGGACGGCGAGCCCCGCGTCGTCCACCGTGTAGTCCGGCGTCAGCTGGGCCTGGCCCCAGACCAGGAAGAACTGGCTGCCGTCGAAGCCCTGCCCGCTGTTGGCCATGGCCACCGTGCCGCGCGGGTAGCCCTCCGACCCGTCGACGTCGGTCGGGTAGCCCCACGGCGGGCCGCCGGTGCCGGTGCCGGTCGGGTCGCCGCACTGCAGCACCTGCAGGCCGGTCGAGTCGGTCTCCCGGTGGCACGGCGAGCCGTCGAAGAAGCCCTGGTCCGCGAGGGACACCAGCGCCGCCGCGGCACAGGGCGCGCCGGCCTGGTCGAGGGTCAGCGTGAGCTCGCCCTGGCCGGTGGTCATCAGCAGGGTCGCGGTGCCCGTGGCGGGGACCCGGTCCGGCGGCTGGTCGGCGTCGACGGCCGACGGGCTCTGATCCGGCGTCCACTCGCAGGCGACCGTGTCGCCGCCCGCGCTGCCCGAGCCGCCGGCCGACGCCGTCCCCTCGACGGAGCCGGAGCACCCGGCCAGCGCGACCAGCGGCCCGATGAGCCCGAGCGCGGTGCGGGTCCTCACTGGCCCAGCGTCATCGTCTGGATGGTGACCGGCTCGTTCGGGGCGCCGTCGCCGGGGCCGTTGGCGGCGTTGTTGCCCTTGGCGGCGATGGCGTCCAGGGTCGCCAGGCCCGCCTCGTCGATCGTGCCGACGACGGTGTAGTCGGGGCTGAGCTGGCTGTCGCCGTAGACGAGGAAGAACTGGCTGCCGTCGGTGCCCTGCCCGCTGTTGGCCATGGCCAGGGTGCCGCGCGGGTAGGTCTCGCTGCCGGTGACCTGGGTGGGGAAGGAGTAGCCGGGCCCGCCGGTGCCGCTGCCCGTCGGGTCGCCGCACTGCAGCACCTTGAGCCCCTCCGAGTCGGTCTCCCGGTGGCAGGGCGTGCCGTCGAAGAACTTCTGCTGGGTCAGGTAGACGAAGCTGGCCGAGGCGCACGGCGCCTTCGCCTGGTCGAGGACCAGCCCGATCGGGCCGACATTCGTGGTCATCGTCAGATTGACCAGGCCGGAGGTGGCGACCTCCGCGGGCGGCGTGCCGACGGTGCCGGTGCCGTCCTCGGTGAAGTCGCAGGTGCCGTCGCTGCCGTCGACGGTGGGGGTCGCGGCGGCGCTGGTGTCGCTGGCGGCGGCGGCCGTGTCGTCGTCGCCGCCGCCCACGCCGGCGATCAGCCAGGCGGCACCGCCGACCACCAGCACCGCGACGACGGCGGCCACGATGAGCAGGTTGCGCCGCCGCCTGCGCTGCAGCTCGGCGCGGCGCTCGATCTGGCGCTGCAGGCGGCGCTGGGCGGCCTGCCGGCGCTGCTTGTTGGTCGGCACGGGTCGACTCCTCGGACAGTTCGCTTGTCGTGGGCGGGGCGCCGCGGGCGTTGCCTCGCCCGTGCGGCTCGCGTCCCGCCACTCGCGGGCAGTCTAGGTGGCGTTCCTGGGCGATTCCTGGCACGTCGAGCGCGCCGGGGCGCCGTGATCACCCCCGCGTAACCTTTCGGCGTGCTCATCCGCTCGTTCCCCGCCGGCGCGTTCGGCACCAACTGCTACGCCGTCGCATCCGGGCCCGGGTCCCCCGGGAGGAGCGTCGAGTGCGTGGTCGTCGACCCCGGGATGGACGCCGTCGAGCCGCTGGCGCAGCTGCTGCGCGCGGACGGCCTCAGGCCGGTCGCCGTCGTCCTGACCCACGGCCACCTCGACCACACCTTCTCGGTGCTGCCGGTGTGCGAGGGCTACGACATCCCGGCCTACCTGCACCCGGCCGACAACGGCATGCTGGCCGATCCGCTGCGCTGGCACGGCCCGGCGCTGGCCCCGCTGATCGGCGGCGTGAAGCTGCCCGACCCGTCCGAGGTGCGGCCGCTGGACGACGGCGCCGTCCTCGACCTGGCCGGCGTCCGGCTGACCGTGCGGCACGCGCCCGGGCACACGCAGGGCTCGGTGGTGTTCTCCCTGGACCTGGACGACGCCCCGGCGCTGCTGGCCGGCGACGTGCTGTTCGCGGGCTCGGTCGGCCGGGTGGACCTGCCCGGCGGGTCGTGGGAGGACATGCTGCGCTCGCTGCGGGACGTGGTCCTGCCGCTGGAGGACGCCACGGTGGTGCTGCCCGGGCACGGGCCGGCCACCACCATCGGCCGCGAGCGGGCGACCAACCCGTTCCTCGCCGAGGCCGCGGCGGGTGCCGGCCCGGCGCCGAAGGGACGGGGGCTGTGAGCGACGGGAGCCGACAGGGAGTGAGCATCGCAGCGAGGAACGAGCGAGGAGCGGAGCGACCGCGGAGGCGACCCGGTGAGTGAGGGCTTCCTCCGTGCCCCCAAGGGGACGTTCGACGTCCTGCCGCCGGACTCCGAGCGGTTCCTGGCCGTCCGGGAGACGCTGACCGCGCCGCTGCGGCGGGCCGGGTACGGCTACGTCGAGACGCCGGTGTTCGAGGACACCGCCGTCTTCTCCCGCGGCGTCGGTGAGTCCACCGACGTCGTCACCAAGGAGATGTACACGTTCGAGGACCGCGGCGGCCGGTCGCTCACCCTGCGCCCGGAGCTGACAGCCGGGCTGATGCGGGCGTTCATCGAGCACCGGCTGCACACCGGCGCGCTGCCGGTGAAGCTGTGGACGATCGGCTCGGCGTTCCGCTACGAGCGGCCGCAGGCGGGCCGGTACCGCCACTTCACGCAGGTCGACATGGAGGCCCTGGGCGTCGACGACCCCGCGCTGGACGCCGAGGTGGTGGCGCTGGGAGTGCAGGGGTTCCGCGACCTCGGGCTGACCGACTTCGAGCTGCTGCTCACCTCGCTGGGCGACGCCACCTGCCGGCCGCAGTACCGGGAGAAGCTGGTGGCCTTCCTCGACAAGGTCGACCTCGACGAGGACACCCGCCGGCGCGCCGAGATCAACCCGCTGCGGGTGCTCGACGACAAGCGCCCCGAGGTGCAGGCGCAGCTCGAGGACGCGCCGGTCATGGTCGACCACCTGTCGGACTCGACCAAGGCGCACTACGACGCCGTCCGGCAGTACCTGACCGACCTCGGCGTCACCTGGACCGAGGCGCCGAAGCTGGTGCGCGGCCTGGACTACTACACGAAGACGACGTTCGAGTTCGTGCACAGCGGCCTGGGCGCGCAGTCGGCGATCGGCGGCGGCGGCCGCTACGACGGGCTGTCGGCCGCGCTCGGCGGCCCCGACGTGAGCGGCATCGGCTACGCCATGGGTGTCGACCGGACGCTGCTGGCGGTGCAGGCCGAGGGACTGGACATCGTCCCCTCGACCGGCGTGCGGGCGTTCGTCGTCCCGCTGGGGGCGGAGGCCAAGCGGGTGGCGGTCACGCTCGTCGGGCAGCTGCGGCAGGCCGGCGTCTCGGCGGACACCGTCTACGGCGACCGCGGGCTCAAGGGCGCGATGAAGGCCGCGGACCGGTCGGGCGCCTCGCACGCCGTCGTCATCGGCGAGCGCGACCTCGCCGAGGGCGTGGGCCAGCTCAAGGACCTGCGGACGGGGGAGCAGCGGGCTGTCGCCATCGGGGAGCTGTTCGAGACCGTCCGTGCGACGGTGGGGGAGTGATGGAGCAGCGACCGCTCGGGCGGACCGGCGCCGAGGTCAGCGTCGTCGGGCTGGGCACCTGGCAGCTCGGCGGCGACTGGGGAGACGTCGACGACGACACCGCGGCCGACGTCCTCGACGCGGCGCTCGACAGCGGGGTGACCCTGCTGGACACCGCCGACGTCTACGGCGACGGCCGCTCCGAGGTGCGCATCCGGCGGGCGCTGGTCGCCCGGCCCGAGCGCCCGTTCGTCGCCACCAAGGCCGGCCGCCGCGCCGACCCGTTCACCGCCGAGCAGTACACGCCGGAGAACCTGCGCGCCTGGATCGACCGGTCGCGGGCCAACCTCGGCGTCGACACCCTCGACCTGGTGCAGCTGCACTGCCCGCCGACCGCCGTCTACTCCGACCAGCGGGTCTACGACGCGCTCGACGCGTTCGTCGAGGACGGCGCGATCGCCGCGTACGGCGTCTCCGTGGAGACGGTCGCCGAGGGGCTGACCGCCCTGGAGCACCCCGGCGTGCAGTCGATCCAGGTGATCCTCAACGTCTTCCGGCGTAAGCCGCTGGAAGAGCTGCTGCCGACCGCGGCCAAGGCGGGCGTCGGGGTCCTCGCCCGCGTGCCGCTGGCCAGCGGGCTGCTGACGGGCAAGTTCACCGAGTCGACGACGTTCGCCCCGGACGACCACCGCAACTTCAACCGGCACGGCGAGGCCTTCGACGTGGGGGGAGACCTTCTCCGGCGTCCCCTACGAGGTCGGCATCGCCGCCGCCCGCGAGTTCGTCGAGATCTGCGGCGACCGGCGGCCGAGCGCGGTCGCGCTGCGCTGGGTCATCCAGCAGCCCGGCGTCACGTCGGTGATCCCCGGGGCCAGTTCCGTCGCGCAGGCCCGCTCGAATGCGGAGGCGGCCGACCTGCCCGGCCTGACAGACTCGGAGCTGGCCGACCTCGAGCGGCTCTACGACGAGCGCATCCGCGCCCACGTGCACGACCGCTGGTAACCCCCCGTCCCCGAAAGGCCCCGTCTGTGCTCCGCACCCACGACGCCGGCACGCTGCGCGCGTCCGACGCCGGTACCACCGTCACCCTCGCCGGCTGGGTCGCCCGCCGCCGCGACCACGGCGGGGTGGTCTTCCTCGACCTGCGCGACGCCTCGGGCTACGTGCAGGTGGTCGTCCGCGAGGAGGAGGCGCACCACCTCCGCAACGAGTACTGCGTGCTGGTCACCGGCGAGGTGCGCCGGCGCCCGGAGGGCAACGAGAACCCGGAGCTGCCGACCGGCGAGATCGAGGTCGCGACGTCGTCCCTGCGGGTGCTCTCGGCCTCGGCGCCGCTGCCGTTCCCGATCGAGACCGACGTCGCGGCCGGCGACGACGTCCGCTACAAGTACCGGTACCTCGACCTGCGCCGGCAGGGCCCGGCGCGCGCCCTCCGGCTGCGGTCCGAGGTGAACCGGATCGCCCGCGGGGTCATGGCGGGGCACGGCTTCGTCGAGGTGGAGACGCCGGACCTGACCCGCTCGACGCCGGAGGGGGCCCGCGACTTCGTCGTCCCGGTGCGGCTGCAGCCGGGCAAGTGGTACGCGCTGCCCCAGTCGCCGCAGCTGTTCAAGCAGCTGCTGATGATCGGCGGGGTCGAGCGCTACTACCAGATCGCCCGCTGCTTCCGGGACGAGGACTTCCGCGCCGACCGGCAGCCGGAGTTCACCCAGCTGGACTTCGAGATGAGCTTCGTCGAGCGCGACGACGTCCTGGCCGTGGCCGAGGACGTCGTCCGGGCGCTGTGGCGCGAGCTGGCCGGCTACGAGGTCCCGGAGATCCCGCGGATGAGCTACCGGGAGGCGATGGACCGGTTCGGCTCCGACAAGCCCGACCTGCGCTTCGGCCTCGAGCTGACCGAGCTGACCGACTTCTTCGCCGACACGCCGTTCCGGGTGTTCCAGGCCCCCTACGTCGGCGCCGTGGTCATGCCCGGCGGCGGGTCGCAGCCGCGGCGGGCGTTCGACGCCTGGCAGGACTGGGCGAAGTCGCGCGGGGCGCGCGGCCTGGCCTACGTCACGGTCGGCGAGGACGGCACGCTCGGCGGCCCGGTCGCCAAGAACATCTCCGACAAGGAGCGCGACGGCCTCGTCGACGCCGTGGACGCGAAGCCCGGCGACTGCGTGTTCTTCGCCGCCGGGGCCCGCCGCTCCTCCCAGGAGCTGCTCGGTGCCGCGCGCAACGAGATCGCCCGCCGCCTGGAGCTGATCGAGCCGGGCACGTGGTCGTTCCTGTTCGTCGTCGACTTCCCGATGTTCGAGCAGACCGAGGACGGCGACTGGACGTTCATGCACCACCCGTTCACCTCACCGACGCCGGAGTGGCGGGAGCGTTTCGCCGAGGACAAGGGCGCGGCGCTCTCCGACGCCTACGACCTCGTGGTGAACGGCAACGAACTGGCCAGCGGCTCGGTGCGTATCCACGACGCCGCGCTGCAGGAGAAGGTGTTCGAGACCCTCGGCATGTCGAAGGAGGAGGCCCGCGAGCGGTTCGGCTTCTTCCTCGAGGCGTTCTCTTACGGCCCGCCGCCGCACGCCGGCGCCGCCATCGGCTGGGACCGTACCTGCGCGCTGCTGTCGGGGGTGGAGTCGATCCGCGAGGTCATCGCCTTCCCGAAGACCGGCGCCGGCTACGACCCGCTGACCGGTGCGCCGACGCCGATCAGCGAGGCGCAGCGCAAGGAGGCCGGGATCGACGCGAAGCCGGAGGAGCCGCCGCTGCCCGGCGAGCCCGGCGCCCCGGGGCCGACGAACCCCGTGCACTGAGGGCGCTTGCCCGCCCGCGGGAGTCGGCGGGACCATGAGCCGCCGCTCACGCGGGAGGCGCCATGGCCGATGCCGTCGCACGACAGCTGGAGCTGCGGCTCGTGCTGCAGCCGGAGCCGGGAGCCGACGCCGAGGAGGCCGACCGGCTGAGCCGGCAGTTGCGCACCGAGCTGCGGGAGCTCGACGTCGACGACGTCCGGACGGTGTCCGACGGTGCCGCGCCCCCCGGCGCGAAGGGTGACGCGGCGTCGATCGGGGAGTGGCTGCTCACGCTCAGCGCCGGGGGCGGGGTGTTCACCACGGTCGTCGCGACGCTGCGCGACTGGCTCGGCCGTCGCGCCGGCGCGCACCGGATCAAGCTCACGATCGACGAGGACACGATCGAGCTCAGCGCGGCCAGCGACGCCGAGCGGGCCGAGCTGATCGAGGCCTTCGTCCGCCGGCACCAGCCGACCTGAGGCCGTGGCCCCGCAGCGGAAGGCGCTCCTGGTCGCCACCTACGGCTACCAGGACCCGGGGCTGCGCCGTCTCGCCGCGCCGGCCCACGACGCCGAGGCGCTCGCCGACGTCCTGCGCGACCCGGACGTCGCCGGGTTCGACGTCACCGTCCTGCTCGACGAGCCCGCGCACGTCGTCGGCGAGGCGATCGGCGACTTCTACGCCGGCTGCCGGCGCGACGACCTGACGCTGCTCTACTTCTCCGGGCACGGCCTGAAGGACGACGACGGCCGGCTCTACCTGGCCATGACCAACACCCGCCGGGACGCGCTGCTCTTCACCGGGCTGCCGGCCGCCTCCATCAGCGACGCCATGGACGGCTGCCCCTCCCGGCGCAAGGTGCTGGTCCTCGACTGCTGCTACAGCGGCGCCTTCCCCGCGGGCCGGACGGCGAAGGCCGACCCCGCCGTGCACACCCTGGAGCGGTTCCAGGGCCGGGGTCGGGCCGTGCTCACCGCGTCGGACGCCACCTCGTACTCGTTCGAGGGCGACGAGGTCACCGGCTCGGGCAGCCGGTCGGTGTTCACCCGCTACCTCGTGGAGGCCATGCGCAGCGGGGCCGCGGACCTCGACGCCGACGGCGACATCACCCTCGACGAGCTCTACAGCTGGGTGCGCGACCGGGTCGTCACCGAGATGCCGCAGCAGCGGCCCAAGAAGCAGGAGGACGTCGAGGGGCGGATCGTGATCGCCCGCAACGTCGCGTGGGAGCTGCCGCGCCACCTGCGCTACGCGATCGACAGCCCGATCGCGGCCCAGCGGCTCGGCGCCCTCGACGGCCTCGGCGACCTGTATCTGCGCGGGAACGAGCGGGTGCGGGACGCGGTGGAGCGCGAGCTCACCACGCTCGTCGACGACGACAGCCGGTCGGTGTCGACGGCGGCGACCGAGCTGCTGGTGCGGCTCGGGACACCGCCGGAGCCGGCCGAGCCGGAGGTCCGGCCCGAGGTGCCCGTGGTTCCGGCACCCGCCGCGGTCGTGACCAAGGAGCCCCCACCGGCACCCGAGCCCGGCCCGCCCCCGGCAGCGGCGGCGCCGGTGGCCGCGGAGCCCCCGCCGCGCGAGGCCCCGCCGGCCCGGCCGAGGGTCGCCGGCCCGCACCGGGCGTGGGTGCTGGTGTGCGTCGCCGTCGCCGGCGCGCTCCTCACGGCGTCGCGCTCCCTGGTCTTCGAGGCCGGCAACGGCTATTCCGCCGCGGACCTGGACTGGACGACGGCGACGTGGACCGTGGAGGTCACCGTGCCGCTCCTGCTCGCGGCCGGGCTGCTCCTCGTCCGCCGGTGGGGGCGCGCGGGCGACGCGCTCGCCGCCGGCCTGGTCGCCGGCGCCCTGCTCGGCCTGGTCGGCGACCTGACGTCGTGGCGGGCCTTCTTCGTGTACGCGGGATACGCGACCGGGCCGGCCTGGTGGCTGCTGCTCGCGGGTGTGGTCGTGCTGGCGGTCGGCGTGGCGGTCGCCGTCTCCTCGGGTGTGCTGCGCCCGGTGCCCTCCCTCAGGCGCGACCCGGCAGCTCTGGTGGCCACCGCCGCGGTCGCCGCCTCGCTCGGCGTCTGGCTGTTCGCGATCGGCCACGACCTGAGCGTCGTCCAGTGGTTCTGGTACCTGGCCCCGGGTGTGGTGTTCACCCTCGCCTGCCTGCCGGTGACCCTGCTCCGGCTGACGCCGGACCAGCGGCGATTCGCCCTCCCGGCGGTGACCGTGTTCGGCGCCGCGCTGGAGGTCGGCGGCATCCTGATCATCACGAGGTCCGACTCGGACTACGACGTCCCGGCGGTGGTGCGGGCGATCGGTGCGGTGCTGCTGTCACTGATCGCCTGCTACGCGGCGCAGTTGCTGCCGGCGCGGGCACCCGGCCGGGTCCCGGCCGACGCGGAGAGGCCCCGGTAGCGTCCCCGGGCATGCCGCTGCGTGCCCGCACCCTGCTCGGACCCGGACCGTCGAACCCCTACCCCGAGGCGGTGGCCGCCCTCGGGTACCCGCTGCTGGGGCACCTGGACCCGCTGTTCCTCGAGGTCCTCGACGAGACCTCCGACCGGCTGCGGCGGGTCTTCGGGACGGCGAACCGGCGCACGCTGCCGCTGTCGGCGACCGGCTCGGCCGGCATGGAGGCCGCCTTCGTCAACACGGTCGGCCCGGGCGACGTGGTCGTCGTGGCCGTCAACGGCCTGTTCGGCCAGCGCATGGTGGACGTCGCCTCGCGCTGCGGCGCCGAGGTGATCGCCGTCGAGCACGAGTGGGGTTCGCCCGTGGACGTCGAGCGGGTGCTCGACGCCCATCCGTCACCGAAACTCATCGCGGCGGTGCACGCGGAGACCTCGACCGGCGTGCGCTCCGACCTCGCCCCGCTGGCCGCGGGGAAGGGCGACGCCCTCCTGCTCGCCGACTGCGTCACCTCGCTGGGCGGCATCCCGGTGGAGCTCGACGACTGGGGCGTGGACCTGGCGTACGCCGGCTCGCAGAAGTGCCTGGGCGTCGCGCCGGGGCTGGCACCGTTCACCATCAACGACCGCGCCTGGGAGCGGCGGGTCGAGCGGCCGCAGAGCTGGTACCTCGACCTCGGCATGCTCGGTGGCTACGCCGGCGAGGCCGCCGGCACCGGCGGGCGCACCTACCACCACACCGCGCCGACCGGGATGGTGGTGTCGCTGCACGCGGCGCTCGGCCGGATCCTCGACGAGGGTCTGGAGGCGGTGCACGCCCGCCACGAGGAGGCCGGCCGGCTCCTGCACGCCGGCCTGCAGGAGCTGGGCCTGGAGCTGTTCGCGGCCGAGGGGCACCGGCTGCCCGAGCTCACCACCGTGCGGGTGCCGGACGGCGTCGACTCCGCCACCGTGCGCAAGGAGCTGCTCGAGCGCTACGACCTCGAGATCGGCGGGGGAGTCGGGGCGTACGCGGCCACCGTCTGGCGGATCGGCCTGATGGGGCACAACGCGCGGCCCGACACGGTGGCGCTGCTGCTGGGCGCCCTCCGGGAGGTGCTGGGCCGCTAGGGCGTGTCTGCCGGATCGCTGCCGAGGCTGGAGATCCGTCAGACATGCCCTAGGGTCCCGGGGCGTTCCGTTTGATGGAGGTGCCCCGTGCGCGTGCTGGTGGCCGCGATGCCGTTCGCCGGCCACGTCGCCCCCATGGCGGCCGTGGCCGCGGAGCTCGCCCGCCGCGGGCACGACGTCGTCGCCTACACGGGCAGGAAGTACGGGCCGCGGTTCGCCGACGTCGGGGCCACCTGGCTGCCGTGGGAGCAGGCGCCGGACTTCGACGAGTCCGACCTGGCGGCGACGTTCCCGGCGGTGACCCACGGCCGCGGGCCGCGCGCGGTGACGGCGAACGTCGAGCACGTGTTCCTGCGCACCGCCGCCGGGCAGGCCCGCGACATCCTCGCGGCCGGCCCGTTCGACCTGCTGGTCTCCGACCAGCTGGCCGGCGGCTCGGCGCTGGCCGGCGAGGCGAGCGGCACGCCGTGGGCGTCGGTCGCCCTGGTGCCGCTCGGGCTGCCCAGCCGCGACCTGCCGCCGTTCGGGCTGGGCCTGCGGCCGGGGCGCGGACCGCTCGGCCGGGTGCGGGACGCCGCGCTGCGCCGGATCGCGGCGCTCGCCCTCGGCCGGCGGCTGGACGCCGTCGCCGCCGAGGTGCGGGCGTCGCTGGACCTGCCGCCGGCACGGGTCCCGGCGCTCGAGGCGTTCTACTCACCGCAGCTGGTGCTCGCCCACGGCGTCCCGGAGCTCGAGTTCCCGCGCAGCGACCTCCCGCCGCAGGTCCACTTCGTCGGCCAGCTGGCCCCGCCGCCGGCGGGGCGGCCGCTGCCCCCGTGGTGGTCGTCCCTGGACGGCGACCGGCCGCTGGTGCACGTCACCCAGGGCACCTACGACGTCGACCCGGCCGACCTGCTGCTGCCGGCGCTGGAGGGGCTCGCGGACCTCGAGGTGACCGTGGCCGCGGCGACCGGGGGAGCGGCGCTGCCGGCCGACCGGGTGCCGGCCAACGCGCAGCAGGCCGCGTTCCTGCCCTACGACCAGCTGCTGCCCCGGACGGCGGTGATGGTCACCAACGGCGGCTGGGGCGGTGTGCTGGCGGCGCTGGGCGCGGGCGTGCCCCTGGTGGTGGCCGGCGGAACGCTCGACAAGCCCGAGATCGCCCGGCGCGTGGCGGCGTCGGGTTCGGGGGTGGACCTGCGCACGGGCCGGCCCACGCCGTCGGCGGTGCGCGCGGCGGTGCAGCGGGTGCTGGCCGAGCCGTCGTTCGCCGAGCGGGCGCGGTCGGTGGGGGAGTCGCTGGCCCGGCACGGCGGTGCGCCCGCCGCGGCCGGGCTGCTGGAACGGCTGGCCGCGACGCGGTCGCCGGTGCTGCGGGACGGGGGAGATCCGTGGACGTGAGCAGGCCCCGGCTGCCGGTGTGGGCCCTGGTGCCGCTGGCCGGGCTGGTCTGGTGGGCCGCCGGATACCTGTTCTGGGTGCTCTCCGGCCTCCGTGCCGTGCCGGTGGGCCCGCGGATGGCCCTGCCGCTGTCGGCGTCGCTGCTGAGCGTCCTGGTGCTCGGTGCGCTCGTGGGCGGTGTGGGTGCCGGGCTGCTGTGCCTGCTCGCGCCGCGACCCTCCCTCGGTGTGCTCGCCACGCTCGTCGGGTGGCGGCGGCCCTCGCCGTCGCGCTCGCCGACTCCGCGGCGACGCTGATGGGGGAGTCGCCCGACGCGTTCAGCGGCGACGGTCTCGTCGTCGGCGGGCTGTGTGCCGTCGTCGTCGCGGTGGCGCTGGTGGGCTGGGGACTGGGCTCGGCCGCGGCGTCCGGCCGGCCGGCCCTGGCGCTCGGTCTGGCGGTGCTGGCGGGTGCGACGCCGTCGTGGCTGTCGTCGGTGCTGCTGCCGTTCGTCGACACCTCGCGCTCGTACGTCGGGGTCGACGTCGTCGGGCGGGTGTCGGCGTGGGCGGGCGCCGCCGTCCTCGTGTTCGCGCTGGTGACCGCGGGCGCTCGGCCGGCGTCCCGGCTGGTGTGGTGGCCGTTGGCCGTGCTCGCCGCCTGGTTCGTACCGCCCGCCCTCACCGCCGCGGGGTACCTGGAGCAGCTGCTCCGGCCGGGCACCGGCCTGCCCGGGACGCTGCCGGACTCGCTGGCCGCGGCCTGGCAGGTCTTCGGGCTGGCGTCCTCGCCGACCCAGCGCGACCTCCTGCCGTGGGTGGTCGCCCTTGTCGTCGCCGCCTTCGTGGCCTTCCTCCGCGCCGGCCTCCACCGTCCCGACCGAGTTGATCATCGGCATCTGGCTGCCCCCGTCGGCGTGTCGGGCAGCCATTCGCCGATGGTCAACGAGCCGTAGGCCGCCAGCCCCGGCTCAACAGGGTCCCGCGCGTGCGTTCGACCACCGTGCCGCGGTTGAGGTGCCGCTTCGCGAGACGCAGGACCAGCCAGCCGTCCGCCGCCATGAGCGAGTACCGGTCGATGTCACTGCCGAACGTGTCGAGCTCCGCGTGCTGCCGGCCCTCGTACTCGAGCAGCACCTTCCACTCGGCGTAGCCGAGGTCCCCGTGCGCGATGGCGCGGCCCCACCTGTCGTGCACCGGCACCTGCGGCTGCGGGTCCGGCAGATCGCTGACCAGCAGCCAGTACCTGATCAGGCTCTCGGGACGCGACATCGCCTCGGCCGACAGCATCGGGGCGCACTCCCTGGCCCGGACCACGCCGCGCACCCGGTCCGCGCGCCCGAGCCGCTCCGCCAGCTGCTCCGCGGTGAGGTGCTTCGCGGCCATCAGCGCATCGCCGACCGCGACCAGCTCGGCCGGCGGCAGGACCTGGGCCAGGTCCAGGAACGTCTGGGCGCCGGAGGTGACGCGCAACCCGTCGAGCTCGACGACGTCCGCGGAGCCGAGGCGGCGGGCGTGCACCTGGATCTCGGCGCGCTGGGCAGCACCCGGCGAGGGGTGAGCGCCACGTGCGCCCGCCGGGGAGCGTCGACGTGCGCGCCGAGCAGATGCGCGGCTGTGAGGTGGCTGAAGGCGGCATCCGCGGGCAGCACGGTCGTGAGCAGGTGCAACCGCTCGCGGACGTCGATCGCGTCGTCGAGGCGGACGACGAGGTCGTGGCCCAGGCGCACGAATGCCGGTCCGCGGAGCCGACCTCGGGTCAGCCCGGCCGCACGGGCGGAGGCGAGCGAGTAGGTGGGAGGGAGGTCCACAGCCCGGCAGCCTCGGGCCCCGACTGCGGGGCGGACGGCCGTCGCGGCAGGTTGTGGACGAGGCTGCCGGCTGTGGACCGCGGTTGATCATCGTCAGGTGGCTGGGCGACACGCCGACGAGGGCAGCCACCTGACGATGATCACGGTTGGTTCAGGCGGGCGAGTTGGGCGTCGGTGAGCGTGAGGTCGGCGGCCGCGGCGGAGTTGGTGATGGAGGACGGCCGGGAGGCGCCGGGGATGGGGATGACCACGTCCGCCTGCGCCAGGTGCCAGGCCAGCGTCACCTGGTAGACGGACACGCCGAGCTCGGCGGCCACCTCGGCGAAGGCGGGTGCGGCCGTGTCCAGCGACCCGGCCGAGCCGACCCCGCCGAACGGGCTCCACGGGAGGAATGCCAGGCCGTGCGCCGCGCAGTGCGCCAGCTCGTCGGCCGAGTGCCGCCAGCCGGGAGAGAACTGGTTCTGCACGCTGACCAGCGCGTCGCCGCAGATCTTCCGCGCGACGTCGATCTGGGCGACGTCCGCGTTCGAGATGCCGACCATCCGCACCAGGCCGGCGTCGGCGAGCGAGCGCAGGGCGCCCATCGACTCCTCCCACGGCGTCCCCGGGTCCGGCCGGTGGAACTGGTAGAGCCCGATCGCGTCCACGCCGAGCCGGCGCAGCGAGGCCTCGCACGCCCGCCGCAGGTAGGACGCCGAACCGTCCAGCTCCCACGCGGATCCCCGCCGGGTGTGCCCGCCCTTGGTGGCCACCAGGACGTCGCCGGGGGCCCCGTACGAGCGCAGCGCGGCGGCGACCAGCTCCTCGTTGTGCCCGAACTCGGACTCGTCCCTCGCGTAGGCGTCGGCGGTGTCGATCAGCGTCACCCCGGCGTCCAGCGCCGCGTGCACCACCGCCTCGGCCTCCTCCGGCGACGGCCGGTCGTCCTTGGTGGACAGGGGCATGGCGCCCAGCCCGATCGCGCTGACCGTCATGTCCCCGATGCCTCGCTTCTGCACGGGATCCGTCGTGCCCCGCGGGTAGCGTCAAGAACCGTGAGTTCGTTGTTCGACCAGCCGGCCGAGGACGCGCCGGAGGTCGACCCCGGGGCGCCGCTGGCGGTGCGCATGCGGCCGCGCTCGCTCGACGAGGTGGTCGGCCAGCAGCACCTGCTCGGCCCGCGCTCACCACTGCGCCGGCTGGTCGAGGCCGACGAGCCGATGTCCGTCGTCCTCTACGGCCCGCCCGGCACCGGCAAGACCACGCTCGCGCACGTCATCTCCCTGGCCACCAAGCGGCAGTTCGTCCAGCTGTCCGCCCTCGACTCCGGGGTCAAGGAGGTCCGCGCGGTCATCACCGCGGCCAAGCGGGAGCTGACCTTCGCCGGCCGGCGCACCGTGCTGTTCATCGACGAGGTGCACCGCTTCTCCAAGACCCAGCAGGACTCGCTGCTCGCGGCGGTCGAGGACCGCATCGTCAGCCTCGTCGCCGCGACCACCGAGAACCCGTTCTTCAGCGTGGTCAGCCCGCTGCTCAGCCGCAGCCTCGTCCTGGCGCTGCAGCCCCTGGAGGACGACGACATCCGCACCCTGCTGCACCGCGCGCTCACCAGCGACCGCGGCCTCGACGGCGCGGTGACGCTGGCGCCCGAGGCCGAGGAGCACCTCGTCCGCATCGCCGGCGGCGACGGCCGCAAGGCGCTCACCGCGCTGGAGTCCGGCGCCGGAGCCGCGCAGCAGGCCGGCGCCACCGAGATCGACCTGGTCACCCTCGAGACGGCGGTGGCGCAGGCCGCCGTCCGCTACGACCGTCAGGGCGACCAGCACTACGACGTGGCCAGCGCGCTGATCAAGTCGATCCGCGGCTCCGACGTCGACGCCGCGCTGCACTACCTCGCCCGCATGGTCGAGGCGGGGGAGGACCCGCGGTTCATCGCCCGGCGGCTGGTCATCTCCGCCAGCGAGGACATCGGCATGGCCGACCCCACGGCGCTGCAGACCGCGGTGGCCGCGGCCTCGGCGGTGGCCCTCATCGGCATGCCCGAGGGGCACTTCCCGCTGGCGCACGCGGTGGTCCACCTCGCCACCGCGCCCAAGTCGAACGCGATCACGGTGGGGATCAGCGAATCGGTCGCCGACGTGCGGGCCGGGCGGGCCGGCCCGGTGCCGCCCGGGCTGCGCGACGCCCACTACGCCGGGGCGAAGAAGCTGGGCCACGGCAGGACGTACGTCTACCCGCACGACCACCCCGACGGCATCGTGCCCCAGCAGTACCCGCCCGACGCCCTCGTCGGCCGCGACTACTACCGGCCCACGAACCGCGGCGCGGAGGGCGCCATCGCGGTCCGGCTGGCCAAGCTCCGCGCCATCCTGCGCCGCACCCGCTGACCGCCGGTACGGACGGACAGCGGTCGAGCGCCCCGGCTACTGTGACCACGCCGGGTCGTCGCACCCGGTGCCGCCGCGACGACAGGAGAACACCGCGTGTCCGCAGGAGAGTGGGCCGGACTGATCGCAGCCCTCGCCTTGGTGCTCTTGGTGCTGCTCCTGGCCATCCCGCTGCTCAAGCTCGGGCGGGTCCTCGACGAGACCACGCTGACCATCCGGCAGACCCGGGAGCAGGCCGCGCCCATCCTGCTGCAGGCCAACACCACGGTCGCGCACGTGAACAGCAACCTGGAGCGGGTGGACGACATCACCGGCAACGCGGCCAACGTGTCCAGCAACGTCGCCGCCCTCTCCAGCGTCGTCGCCGCGACCCTCGGCAGCCCGCTGATCAAGGTGGCCGCGTTCAGCTACGGCGTGCGCAGCGCCGCCCGCAAGAAGCGGGAGGGCCAGGCGATCGCCGAGGCCGCCCAGCGGGACAAGGAGGCGCGCCGCGCGCGCCGCACCGCCCGGCGGGCCGCCTGATGCGGCGCCTGTTCTGGCTGGCGATGGGCATCACCATCGGTGCCCTCGTGGTCCGCAAGCTCTCCGCCGCCGCCGAGAAGATGACCCCGGCCGGGATCCTGGGCTCGCTGGCCGACGGGCTGCGCCAGCTCGCCGAGGCGATCGGCGACTTCGGCGCCGACGTGCGGGCCGCGGCCGCCGAGCGTGAGGCAGAGTTGCGCGCCGGCACCGGCCTCGACGCACCGCTGCCCGCCCGGGAGCAGCTCGCGCTGCCGTCCGTGCTGCCCGGCCGGCACGCCGCCGATAACTGATCACCGGGGGCGGACGCCGTCCCCACCGAAGACACCACGGACGAAGTAGAGCCGAATGCAGACCGCCGAGATCCGCCGCCGCTTCCTCGAGCACTTCGCGGAACGCGGCCACACCGTCGTCCCCAGCGCCTCGCTGGTGTCGCCCGACCCGTCGCTGCTGTTCACGGTCGCCGGCATGGTGCCGTTCATCCCGTACCTGACCGGCCGGGAGCCCGCGCCCTACCCGCGGGCGACCAGCGTGCAGAAGTGCGTGCGCACCCTCGACATCGAGGAGGTCGGCAAGACCACCCGCCACGGCACGTTCTTCCAGATGAACGGCAACTTCTCCTTCGGCGACTACTTCAAGGAAGGCGCGATCCAGCACGCCTGGGACCTGGTCACGGGCTCCCAGGCCGACGGCAAGCTGGGCTTCGACCCCGAGAAGATCTGGGTCACCGTCTACCTCGACGACGACGAGGCCGCCGACGCCTGGAAGCGGATCGCCGGCCTGCCCGACGAGCGGATCCAGCGCCGTGGGCTCAAGGACAACTACTGGCACACCGGCCAGCCCGGCCCGGGCGGCCCGTGCAGCGAGATCTACTACGACCGCGGCCCCGAGCACGGCCAGGACGGCGGCCCGGTCGTCGACGAGGACCGGTTCCTGGAGATCTGGAACCTCGTCTTCATGCAGTACCAGCTCGACGACGTGCGCTCCAAGGAGGAGTTCCGCATCGTCGGCGACCTGCCGAAGAAGAACATCGACACCGGCATGGGCCTCGAGCGGGTCGCCTACCTGCTGCAGGGCGTGAACAACCTCTACGAGATCGACGAGGTCTCCCCGGTGCTGCGCCGGGCCGCCGATCTGTCGGGCGTGGTGTACGGGCGCGACCACGCCGACGACGTGCAGCTGCGGGTCGTCGCCGACCACATCCGCAGCGGCCTGATGCTCATCGGCGACGGCGTCACGCCGGGCAACGAGGGCCGTGGCTACATCCTGCGCCGGCTGCTGCGCCGGGCCATCAGCTCGATGAAGCGGCTCGGCGTCGACGAGGCCACGCTGCCCGAGCTGCTGCCGGTCTCCCGCGACGCGATGAGCCCGAGCTATCCCGAGCTGGCCGCCGACTTCGACCGCATCTCCGCGGTGGCCTACGCCGAGGAGGAGGCGTTCCGGCGCACCCTGTCCCAGGGGACGACGCTGTTCGACACCGCCGTCCGGCAGGCGAAGGAGTCCGGGACCCCGCGGCTGACCGGCGAGCAGGCGTTCAGCCTGCACGACACCTACGGCTTCCCGATCGACGTCACCCTCGAGATGGCCGCCGAGCAGGGCGTCACCGTCGACGAGCCGGGCTTCCGCGCGCTCATGCAGCAGCAGCGCGACCGGGCCCGCGCCGACGCCCGCGCCAAGAAGACCGGCTCGGTCGACGTCCTGGCCTACCGCCAGCTGCTCGCCGAGCACGGCCCCACCGACTGGCGGGCCTACGACACCCTGCGCACCGACTCCCGCGTGCTCGGCGTCGTGTCGGAGCTGGAGGAGTCCGGGACCGAGGCCGTGGCCGGGCCGGGGGAGATCACCCGGGTCGTCCTCGACCGCACGCCCTTCTACGCGGAGTCCGGCGGTCAGATCGCCGACGCCGGCCTGCTGACCTGGGACGGCGGCCGCGCCGAGGTGCTCGACGTGCAGCGGCCGGTCAAGGGCCTGGTGGCCCACCAGGTCCGCGTCCTCGAGGGCGAGCTGCGGTCCGGCGCCGAGCTGGTGGCCGAGGTCGACCGCGAGTGGCGGCTCTCGGCGTGCCAGGCGCACTCGGGCACCCACGTGGTGCACGCCGCGCTGCGGCAGGTGCTCGGGCCGCAGGCGCTGCAGTCGGGCTCGTACAACCGGCCCGGCTACCTGCGGCTGGACTTCGCCTGGCAGGGCGCGCTGACCCAGCAGCAGCGGCACGACATCGAGGACGTCGCCAACGCCGCCGTCCGCGCCGACCACCAGGTGACCGCCACCTACATGACGCTGCCCGAGGCGCAGGCCATCGGCGCCCTGGCGCTGTTCGGCGAGACCTACGGCGAGCAGGTGCGCGTGGTGGAGATCGGCGGCCCGTGGTCGCGGGAGCTCTGCGGTGGCACCCACGTGCGCGGCAGCGCGCAGATCGGCCCGCTGGCGCTGACCGGCGAGTCCTCGGTCGGCTCCGGGGCGCGGCGCGTGGAGGCGGTCGTCGGCCTGGACGGGTTCCGCTACCTGGCGCGCGAGCGCGACCTGGTCCGCCAGCTCGGGGACCTGCTCAAGACCCCGACCGACGGGCTGGTCGAGCGGGTGAGCGGCATGCTCGCCCGGCTGCGCGACGTGGACAAGGAACTCGCCGAGCTGCGCGCCCAGCAGACCGTCGCCGCGGCCGGCACCCTCGCCCAGGACGCCAGGGACCTCGACGGCGTCTCGGTGGTCACCGGCGCGCCCGGCGGCCTGGGCGGCGGCGACCTGCGCACGCTGGCCCTCGACGTCCGGGGCCGGCTGCCCGCCGACCGCCCGGCCGTCGTCCTGCTCGCCTCCGAGGCGGGCGGCAAGGTGGCCCTCGTCGCCGCGCTCAACCCGGCCGCGGTCGGGCGTGGACTCTCGGCCGGTGACCTGATCAAGGCGGCGGCCGCGCCCGTCGGTGGGCGCGGCGGCGGCAAGCCCGACGTGGCCCAGGGCGGCGGCACCGATCCCGCGGGGATCCCCGCGGCGCTCAAGGCCGGAGAAGAGGCGGTCGCGGCCGCCGTAGGGAGGTAGGGGACTCGTGAGCGAGTGGAACCCGGAGGACACCGGCCCGGTCGGCGAGCGGAAGCGGAGACTGCCCGCCGTGCCGCCGGCGCGGCCGCGCACGAACCCGTCCGGCCAGCCGCAGTACCACCCGACCACCGAGATCGACCTGACCCAGGGGTTCCCGCCGGTCTCGCACGAGACCGCGGAGATCGACCTGTCCAAGGGCTGGCCCGCCGGCCTGCAGGTGCCGCCGCGGCCGAACCGGCCGGCCCGCCGGGGCGGCCGGGTGATGGGGGTCGACGTCGGCACGGTGCGGGTCGGGGTCGCGCTGTCCGACGCCACCGGCACGCTCGCCAGCCCGCTGGAGACGGTCAAGCGGGCCAAGGACGAGTCGGATCTGGACCGGCTCGCCTCCCTCGTGGTGGAACACGAGGTGACGGAGGTGGTCGTGGGGGAACCGAGGCACCTGTCGGGTGCGTCGGGAGCCTCGGCCGAGGACGCCACCGCCTACTCTCGGGCCCTGGCCGGGCGCATAGGGGACGTGCCCGTGCACCTCGTCGACGAAAGGCTCTCCACCGTGACCGCCGCCCAATCCCTCCGGGAAGCAGGCCGCGACAGCCGCGCGCAGCGCTCGGTGATCGACCAGGCCGCCGCCGTGGTGATCCTGCAGCACTTCCTCGATTCGCGGGGGTCCACGCCGTGACCGGCCCGGGCGCACCGCGTCCGCGCGGGCGGCACGCCTCGCCCGACGACGACGCGCGCGGCGTCCCGGCCTCCTGGACTGCCCGCCCCGCGCCACAGGCCTACGGCCGGCGCGCCACCGACTCCGCCCCGCGGGACCGGTCGGACGACGACACCGCCGCCTGGGCGCCGGCCCCGCAGCACCGGCGCGCCGACGTCGTCGCCGGCGCCGCGACCACGGCCGCCATGCGCAGCGTCGGGGGCCCGGGGCGCCGCTACGCCGAGGAGACCGGCCCCGTGCCGCTCGAGTGGCGGCACTCCGGGGACGGACCCGAGCGCCCCGGACCCCGTCGCTCCGGCGACGACACGCCGTCGGGCTGGCGCAGCGCCCCCGACGACGCCGGCCGGCACCCGTCGGCCCCGCTGCCGCCGCCCCCGCCGGGCGCGTGGTCGCGGCTGAGCCGCCGCCCGGACGCCCCGGCCGGCGCCGCCGCCGACGCGCCCACCGAGGCCCAGCCGGCGCTCCCGGTCCCGCCGTCGGACGAGTCGTACGAGCTCCACGACGACGAGGCCCCCACCGACGCGCACCACGTCGACCCGGACGCGTGGGCCGACGAGACCGGCGGGCTCGAGGTCATCGGCGCCCACGTCGACGACGCCCCCCGCCGCGGACGCCGCGGTCGCCGGCGCGCCGAGCCGCGCGAGGACCACGAGGACCACTACGGCGACGACGTCCACGACGAGCTGCACGACGGCGAGCTGTTCGACGAGGACATCCCCGTCCAGCCGTACGACCGGCGCAGCGGCCGCCGGCGACGCCGCCGTCCGGTGGCGGTGCTGCTGTCCCTGGTCGTCCTCGCCGCGCTGGTCGGCGGCGTGTTCTTCGGCGGCCAGAAGCTGCTCGGGCTGTTCACCGCGGAGGACTACACCGGCCAGGGCACCGGCAGCGTCGACATCCGGGTGCAGAACGGCGACACGCTCAGCGACATCGGCCGGACGCTCGTCGAGGCCGACGTCATCGCGTCGGTGAGCCCGTTCGTCGACGCGGCCGAGACCGAGCCCGACGCCATGGGCATCACCGCGGGCGTCTACCGGCTGCGGCACCAGATGAGCGGCGCGGCCGCGCTGGACCTGCTGCTCGACCCCGCTGCGCGGCTGGTCTCCCGGGTGACCATCCCCGAGGGCCTGATCGTGACCGAGACGCTGCAGCGCATCGCGGACACGGCGAACCTGCCGATCGCGGACCTGCAGGCCGCGGCCGCGGACCCGGCCGCGCTCGGCCTGCCGGCCTACGCCAACGGCTCCCTCGAGGGCTTCCTCTTCCCGGCCACCTACGACGTCGAGCCCGGCGACACCGCGGCCGACGTGCTGCGCGGGATGGTCGCCCGGACCACGCAGGCGCTCGACGAGCTCGGCGTGCCGCAGGACCAGCGGCTCACCGTGCTCACCAAGGCCAGCCTGGTGCAGGCCGAGGCGAGCTCGACCGAGGACATGGCCAAGGTGGCCCAGGTGCTGGAGAACCGGCTGCGCATCAGCATGCCGCTGCAGCTGGACACCACGGTCAACTACGCCAACGGCAAGAGCGGGATCACCACGACCCCCGAGGACCGGGCGAACCCCTCGCCGTACAACACCTACCTGCACCCGGGCCTGCCGCCGGGCCCGATCGGCAACCCGGGTGAGGACGCCATCCGTGCCGTCCTGAACCCGACGCCGGGGGACTGGCTGTTCTTCGTGGTGGTGAACCCCGACTCGGGCGAGACCCGGTTCGCGGTCACCGCCGAGGAGCACAACGCCAACGTGGCGCTCTTCCAGCAGTGGCTACGGGAGCACCCCGGCGGATGAGCGCGCGACCGACCGGCCGGCCGGGCGGGGCCCCGTGAGGGCAGCGGTCATCGGCCGGCCGGTCAGCCACTCGCTCTCGCCGCTGCTGCACCGGGCGGCCTACGCGGCGCTCGGCCTGACCGACTGGACCTACGACGCGCTCGACCTGGGCGCCGAGGACGTCCCCGTGCTGCTCGCCGGCCTGGGGGAGGAGTGGCGGGGCTTCTCGGTCACCATGCCCTGCAAGCACGCCGCGGTCGCCGCCGCCGACGAGGTGGAGCCGCTGCCGCGGCTGCTCGGGGCGGCGAACACCCTGGTCCGCACCGACACGGGCTGGCGGGCGGAGAACACCGACGTCACCGGCGTCGGCATGGCGCTGCAGCTCGGCGGGGTCGAGACGGCGCCGCACGCCGCGATCCTCGGCGCGGGCGGCACCGCCGTCGCGGCGGCGGTCGCGCTGTCCTCGCTCGGCGCCGAGCGGATCGACGTCGTCGTCCGGGAGCCGGCGAGGGCCGCGGAGCTGCTGCGCGTGCTCGGCGTGCTGGGCGTGACGACGACGGTCGTCCCGCTGGCCGGCGCCGTCGTCGACGCCCCGGTCGTGGTCAGCACGGTGCCGATCGACGGGCAGACGGCCGTGCTGGGACTCGGCTGGCGGGCCGGTCAGACGGTGCTCGACGTGCTCTACGCGCCCTGGCCGACGCCGCTGGCGCACCGGGTCGAGAACGCCGGCGGCACGGTGATCAGCGGGCTCGAGGTGCTGTTCTGGCAGGCGACCGTGCAGGTCGAGCTGATGACCGGGCAGCCGGCGCCGATCGCCGAGATGCGCGCCGCCCTCGACGCGCGCTGACGCGTGCTGGTCCTCCTCGCCGTGGCCGGCCTGCTCACCGGCCCGTGGCTGGCGCGGGCCGCCGCCCGGCTGGCCGCCCGCGACCGGGCCGCCCGCGCGCCGGCGGTCGCCGTCGTCCTGACCGGGCTCGCCGTCGCCGTGCTGCTGCCGGGGGCCGTCGCGCTGACCGGCGCGCGCCCGGCGACGGCCGCGTTCGTCTGGCTGGCCGGCGCCGCGCCCGTGCTGGCCGCGGTGGACCTGGCCTGCCACCGGCTGCCGGACGTCGTCACGTATCCCGCCGCCGTCGTCTGCGCGGCGGCCCTGGTCGCCGACGCCGCGCTGCTGGGCACCTGGCCGGCGCTGCTGCGGGCGGTCCTGGCCGCGGCCGCCGCCTTCGGGCTGGCGGCGCTGGGCGCGGCGGTGTCCCCGGACGGGCTCGGCTTCGGCGACGTCAAGCTGCTGGGACTGCTCGGCCTGGTGCTCGGCTGGGTGGGCTGGGGTGTGCTGCTGGCCGGCGTGTTCCTCGGCCTGGTCTGCGGCGCGCTGGTGTCGATCGTCCTGCTGGCGACGCGTCGTGCGGGCCGGCGCGACGCCGTTCCGTTCGGCCCGCCGCTGCTGCTCGGCGCCGCCGTCGCGCTCACCCTTGCGGGGTCGGTGCCCCTGCCGTAGCGCGGACCGGCGTTCCCCGCCTGGCAGAATCTTGGCCATGTTGCGCTGGCTGACCGCCGGTGAGTCGCACGGCCAGCAGCTCACCGCCATCCTCGAAGGCCTCCCGGCCGGCGTCGAGGTCCAGACCAAGGACGTCGACGCCGCCCTCGCCCGCCGCCGCCTCGGCCACGGCCGCGGCGCGCGCATGTCCTTCGAGCAGGACCAGGTCACGATCACCGGCGGTGTCCGCCACGGCCGGACCCAGGGCGGCCCGATCGCGATCCAGGTGGGCAACACCGAGTGGCCCAAGTGGACGACGGTCATGTCGGCCGACCCGGTGGAGCCGGAGGTGCTGGCCGGCCAGGCGCGCAACGCCCCGCTGACCCGTCCCCGCCCCGGGCACGCCGACCTCGCCGGCATGCAGAAGTACGGCTTCGACGACGCCCGCCCGGTGCTCGAGCGGGCCAGCGCCCGCGAGACCGCCGCCCGGGTCGCGCTCGGTGCCGTGGCCCAGGCGTTCCTGCGGCAGGCGCTCGGGGTCGAGGTGGTCAGCCACGTCGTCGCCATCGGACCGGTCACCGTCCCCGACGGCGTGGTGCCCGGCCCGCACGACACCGGCCGCATCGACGACGACCCGGTCCGCTGCGCCGACCCGGAGACCAGCGAGCGCATGGTCGCCGAGATCGACGACGTCCGGAAGAACGGCGACACCCTCGGCGGTGTGGTCGAGGTCGTCGTGCACGGCCTGCCGCCGGGCCTGGGCAGCCACGTGCACTGGGACCGCCGGCTCGACGCCCGCCTCGCCGCGGCGCTCATGGGCATCCAGTCGGTCAAGGCGGTCGAGGTCGGCGACGGGCTGGAGACCGCGCGGCGCCGCGGCTCGGTGGCCCACGACGAGATCGTGAGCGAGGGCGGCCGCGTGCGGCGGCTCACCGACCGCGCCGGTGGCATCGAGGGCGGCATGACCAACGGCGAGGTGCTGCGGGTCCGCGCCGCGATGAAGCCGATCTCCACCGTGCCGCGGGCGCTGGCCACCGTCGACGTCGCCACCGGTGAGCCGGCCGTGGCCATCAACCAGCGCAGCGACGCCTGCGCGGTGCCCCGCGGCACCGCGGTCGCCGAGGCGATGGTGGCCCTCGTGCTCGCCGACGCCGCGCTGGAGAAGTTCGGCGGCGACTCGGTGGCCGAGACCCGCCGCAACGCGCAGGCCTACCTCGACTCGCTGTCCATCCGATGACGCGACCTCTCGTGGTGCTGGTCGGCCCGCCGGCCTCGGGCAAGACCACCGTCGGGACGGCGCTGGCCGAGGCGCTGGGTGTGGCGTTCCGGGACACCGACCACGACGTCGAGGCCGAGGCCGGCACGACCGTCGCCGACCTGTTCGTGCAGCACGGGGAGCCGCACTTCCGGGCGCTGGAGGCGGCCGCCGTGGCCCGGGCGATGGCCGGGCACGACGGCGTCCTGGCGCTCGGCGGGGGAGCGGTGACCAGCGCGGCGACCCGCGAGCTGCTGGTGGCCTACGGGCGGGACGGCGGCACGGTCGTCTGGCTGGACGTCGACCTGCCCACGGCCGCCAAGCGGGTGGGGCTCTCCCGCGACCGGCCGATCCTCGGTGTCAACCCGCGGGCGATGCTGCGGCAGATGCTGGAGACCCGCGCGCCGCTCTACGGCGAGGTCGCCACGCTCACCGCGCACACCGGCGGGCGCACCCCGGAGGACATCGCGGCCGAGGTGCTCGCCGTCCTGACCGGGGCCGCGCGATGAGAAGGGTCACGGTCGCCGGGGACAAGCCGTACGAGGTGGTGATCGGGCCCGGCGCGGTCACCGAGCTGTCGATGGAGCTCGCCGGCACGGCTCGGGCGGCCGTGGTGCACGCCCCGCCGCTGGCCGCGGTCGCGGGCGCCGCGGTGGAGACGCTGCAGACGGCCGGGGTGGCCGCCGAGGCGGTCGTCGTCCCCGATGGCGAGGCGGCGAAGACGGCGGAGGTCGCCGCGGGGGCGTGGGAGGAGTTCGGCCGGCTGGGGCTCACCCGCTCCGACGCGGTGGTCGGCATCGGCGGGGGAGCGGTCACCGACCTCGCCGGGTTCCTCGCGGCCACCTGGACCCGCGGCGTCCGGGTGGTGCAGGTGCCGACCAGCCTGCTCGGCATGGTCGACGCCGCGGTCGGGGGCAAGACCGGCATCAACACCGGCGCCGGCAAGAACCTGGTCGGCGCCTTCCACCCGCCCTCCGCCGTCCTCGCCGACACCGACGTGCTGGCCGGGCTGCCCGAGGCGGAGTTCCGCTCCGGGCTGGCCGAGGTGGTCAAGTGCGGGTTCATCGCCGACGGCCGGATCCTCGAACTGCTCGACGCCGACCCGACCGGCCGCCGCGACACCGCCGAGCTGATCGAGCGCGCCGTGCGGGTCAAGGCCGATGCGGTCGGCGCCGACCTCTTCGACACGGGCGTGCGCGAGTTCCTCAACTACGGGCACACCCTCGGCCACGCCATCGAGCGGGTCGAGGACTTCGGCTGGCGGCACGGGGAGGCGGTCGCCGTCGGGCTGGTGTTCGCCGCCGAGCTGGCCGGGCAGGCAGGGCTGCTGACCCGGGCCGAGGTCGACCGGCACCGCGACCTCGTGACCGCGATGGGCCTGCCGACCCGCTACCGCGGCGACTGGGGACGGCTGCAGTCGGTCATGCGCGTGGACAAGAAGGCCCGCGGCGCCTCGCTGCGCTTCGTCGTCCTCGACGGTCTCGGCAACCCGACCATCCTGACCGACCCCGACCAGGCCTGGCTCGACGCCGCCTGGTCAGCAGTGAAGGAGTAGCGAGTGACCATCCAGGTCCTCAACGGCGCCAACCTCGGCCGGCTCGGCACCCGCGAGCCGGACAAGTACGGAGCCACCACCTACGCCCAGCTGGTCGAGGTGATCGAGAAGACCGCGCACGAGCTCGAGATGGCCGTGCAGGTCCGCCAGACCGACGACGAGGGCCAGCTGCTGCGCTGGGTGCACGAGGCCGCCGAGGCCGACGACCCGGTGGTGATCAACCCGGCCGGCTGGTCGCACACCTCGGTCGTGCTGCGCGACGCCCTGGCCATGGTCGGCGCCCCGGTGATCGAGGTGCACATCACCAACATCCACCGGCGCGAGGAGTTCCGGCACCACTCCTACGTGTCCGGCATCGCGACCGGCGTGATCGCCGGGCTCGGCGTCGAGGGCTACGTGCTGGCGCTGCAGTGGATGGCGCTGCGGGGCGTGCGGTGAGGACGGCGCAGCGACGGGAGCAGCTGCGCAAGACCGCCGCCGAACGCGGCCTGGACGCCGTCCTCGTCACCAACCTGCTCAACGTGCGCTACCTGACCGGGTTCACCGGCTCCAACGGCGCCCTGCTCGTGCGCACCGACGGCGAGGACCTCCTCGGCACCGACGGCCGCTACACCACGCAGGCCGGCGCGCAGGTGCCCGACGTCGAGCTGCTCATCGACCGCAACACGGTCGCCGCGCTGGCCGCCGAGGCGGTGCGACGCGGCACGGGGCGCCTCGGCTACGAGAGCCACCACCTCACCGTCGACGGCCTCGCGGCGCTGGAGGCGGTGCTCATCGACGCCGCCACGGGGCGGACGGTGCCCGAGCTGACCAGCATCCGGCGCGCGGTCGAGGCGCAGCGGGCGGTCAAGGACGACGACGAGATCGAGTCGCTGCGCCGGGCCTGTGCCATCGCCGACCAGGCGCTGGCCGAGCTGGCCGCCGAGGGTGCGCTGCGGCCCGGTCGCACCGAGCTGCAGGTCGGCCGCGAGCTCGACGCCCGCATGCTGGCGCTCGGGGCCGAGGCGCCGTCCTTCGAGACGATCGTGGCCGCCGGGGCGAACTCGGCCATCCCGCACCACCGGCCGGACACCTCCGAGCTGCGCGCCGGCGACCTCCTCAAGCTCGACTTCGGCGCCAACGTCGACGGATACCACTCCGACATGACCCGCACCGTCGTCCTCGGCCACGCCGCCGACTGGCAGCGGGACATCTACGACCTGGTCGCGGCGTCCCAGGCGGCCGGGCGGGCGGCGCTGGCCGTCGGCACGGACGTCGTCGCCGTCGACGCGGCCTCGCGGGACGTCATCGCCGCGGCCGGGCACGCCGAGCACTTCACCCACGGACTGGGCCACGGCGTGGGGCTCGAGATCCACGAGGCGCCGGGCATCGGCCCCCTCGGCGCGGGTAGGCTGGCCGCCGGCATGGCCGTCACCGTGGAGCCGGGCGTCTACCTGCCCGGCCACGGCGGTGTCCGGATCGAGGACACGCTCGTCGTCACGGCGGACGCGCCCGAGTTGTTGACCCTCACGAGCAAGGAACTGCTGGTCCTCTAGATGGCTACCACCAACGACCTCAAGAACGGCCTGGTCCTCAACCTCGACGGCCAGCTCTGGACCGTCACCGAGTTCCAGCACGTCAAGCCGGGCAAGGGCGGCGCGTTCGTGCGCACCACGCTGAAGAACGTCCTCTCGGGCAAGGTGGTGGACAAGACCTTCAACGCCGGCACCAAGGTCGAGACCGCGACCGTCGACAAGCGGTCGATGAGCTACCTGTACCAGGACGGCACCGACTACGTGTTCATGGACCTGGAGACCTACGACCAGATCCACGTGCCGGGCGAGACCGTCGGCGACGGCGCGAACTACCTGCTGGAGAACACCGAGGTCGTCGTCGCCGTCCACGAGGGGACGCCGCTCTACGTCGAGCTGCCGGTGACCATGGAGCTCGTCGTCCAGCACACCGACCCCGGGCTGCAGGGCGACCGCTCCACCGGCGGCACCAAGCCCGCCACGCTGGAGACCGGCGCGCAGATCCAGGTGCCGCTGTTCGTCAACACCGGCGACAAGCTCAAGGTCGACACCCGCGACGGCCGGTACCTCGGCCGCGCCAACTGACCTCGGGCGGGTGGGAAGGCCGGCATGGCGGCACGGTCCAAGGCGCGCAAGCGCGCCGTCGACGTCCTCTACGCGGCCGATCTGCGCGGTCGTGACCGCCGCGAGCAGCTCGCCGAGGAGGTCGCCGCCGGCCAGCCGCCGGTGAACGACTACACCGTCCGGCTGGTCGAGGGCGTCGCCGGGCACGCCCCGGACATCGACCGGCTGATCGACGAGCACGCGTCCGGCTGGTCGCTGGAGCGGCTGCCCGACGTCGACCGCGCGATCCTGCGGATGGCGGTGTTCGAGCTGCTCTGGGCCGACGACGTGCCCGACCCGGTCGTCATCGATGAGGCCGTGGAGCTGGCCAAGACGCTGTCCACCGACGACTCGCCGGCGTTCGTCAACGGCGTCCTCGGGGCGATCGCCGAGGCCGAGGTCTAGCAGCGCCGCCGGGCGCCGGTGACGACAAGTTCAAAGTCGTACGACCATCGGCCAATGGCCGGTGAGCCCGGCGGCCCGCCAAGGTGACTCGTCGTCGCCACCGGGACGGCGGACCCCCCGCCCCCGTCCCGGGTCGCTGACCGAAGGGCTCCTCCCGGACCCCCGCCGGGAGGAGCCCTTTGCCATCCCGGGGCACCTGACCGGAAGGGCCCCTCCCGGACACACCCCGACCGGGACGGGCCCTTCCTCGTCCCCGCCGCGGTCAGTGCAGGTCGCGACGGGCGAACAGGACGACGCCGGCGCTCACCAGCACGGCGGTCACGACCGCGAGGACGACGCCGCCCTGCAGGTTGCCGATCACGTACTCGATCCCCGTGGCGAAGCCGTTCTCGTCCAGCTGCCCCGTGTCGATGAACAGCCGGAGCCCGCCGGGGAGGAGCAGCCCCACCGCGTTGTTGGTGAGCAGCCACGGCTCCCAGGTGGGCCGCAGCCCGCGGATCGCGGACTCCACGACGGCGAAGTAGACGAAGCCCGCGCCGAGGGCCGCGCCGGTGTTGCGCACCAGGTTGGCGATCGCGAACCCGGCCAGCGCCGCGAGCACGGCCAGTACGACGCCGCGGGCCTGCGTGGCGAGCAGCTCGCCCCAGAAGCCCGCCGGCAGCGCGGCGTCGTCCCCGGCGAACGCGTCGAGGATGCCGGCCATCGCCAGCCAGGCCGCCTGGGTGAGGACGCCGAACACCGCCGCGGCGCCCACGAGCACGCCGATCTTGGTCGCCATGACCTTGTACCGCCGCGGCTCCCAGAACAGCAGCGCCACGATCGAGCGGGTCGACCACTCGGCGCCGATCCAGGTGGCGCCCAGCAGGAACGCCAGGACGGCGGACGCGGCGGCGAAGCCCAGCGCGCCGCCCTGCCCGTTCTCCGCGAACGAGAACGGCGGGTCGGCGATGAACTGCTCGAGCGGGATGTCGGCGGCAGTGACCGGCGGGCCGCAGAGCTGCTCGCGGGGGACGTCGTCCGGGAGGGCCGGATCGGCGAGGCACTGCTCGCGGCCCTCGTTGGCGGCGAGCACGGCCTCCTGCTGCTGCTGCCGGGCGGCGTCCAGCTCGGCCTCGCCGGGGTGGCCGTACGAGCTGAGCCCGACGGCGACGGCGATCAGCCAGCCGAGGACGGAGAGCGCCAGGAGGCCCTGGATGAACAGCCGGGCGCGGAAGCGGTGGGCCTCGGCGCGCAGCAGGCCGCCGGAGCGCCCGGCCGGCGGCGCGGTGTCGGACGTGATGCCGGCCGGGGCGCTCACGCCTGGTCCCCGCTGATCGCGAGGAAGGCGGTCTCGAGGTCGGCGGACAGCGGGGTCAGCTCCTCCAGGTAGTGACCGGCGTCGGCCAGCAGGCGGGTGATCTCGGACGGCGTCGTCACCCCGTGCACGAGCAGGGCGTCGGGGGCGGGCGACACGGCCAAGCCGGCCCCGGTGAGGACGGCCGCGGCGGCCGGCAGGTCGGCCACGCGGACGCGGACGTCGCCGGAGGCGCGGCCGGCCAGCACCTCGGCCACGAGCCCGTGCGCGACCCGCCGCCCGCGGGCGAGGATCGTGACCGAGTCGCACACCTGCTGGATCTCGGTGAGCAGGTGGGAGGAGAGCAGCACGGTCGTCCGCCCGTCGCCGCCCAGCCGGCGGATCAGCTCGCGCACGTCGCGGATGCCGGCCGGGTCCAGCCCGTTGCTCGGCGAGGGAGTAGCCCTTGAAGCGGTCGTCGGCGCGGTCGGTGAGATCGACCAGCTCCAGGACCTCCTCGACGCGGGCCCGGGACACCCCCGACGCCTCGGCCAGCAGCCGCAGGTTGAGCCGGCCGGAGAAGCCGGGGTAGAACAGCGGCGTCTCGACCAGCGCGCCGACGTCGGCGATGACGTCGGGGAGCGCGTCCGGGACGGGCCGGTCGAACAGGCACACCGCACCGCCGTCGGCGGCGGGGGCCCGCGCACGGCCGCCCGCCGTCGGGTCGCAGCCATCGCAACCCGGTCCTCGCCGGCCGGTCGTACGACCTTCGTCCAGCGTGCGGCGCCGCGCGAACCCCTCCTCCGCGGCCGCGTGACCACTGAGGACCAAAGCCCTACGTACGCCCCCCCGGTTCAGGGGTCCGACCGGGCTGCGTCCGCCCCCGGCGCATCCCCCGGCATTCCGGCGATCCGCACTGCCGGTGCCGCCTTTTCCTGGCATCCGGACGGTGGCGTTCCCAGTCCCCATTCCGGGGGGAACCGGGCACCGGCAGCCTCGGTGGTCCCGCAGTCGAGCTGCGCGAGTTCGGCACGTCACATCAGTGCCCAGACCGGGAGTGCAGCGTTTTGCAGGGAACGAGATAGGTGGGCCACCCGGATGCCCGCGTCCCGAACGGCCGCTGATGCTGGCCGCAGCCGTGGTCCGGCATCCGGCCGGTCTAGGCGCAGCCCGGGGGAACGGGGAGGTCCGGCGACCATCGCCGTCGTCCCCTTCCTGGACGAGTCCCTCGACATCCAACACAGGAGGACACCATGGACACCTTGTTCGCGGACCAGCACGTCGAGCTCCTGCCGCCCCGCACCACGCTGAAGCGGGGTCGCGGCCGTGGCGGCAACAACGTTGCCGTCAACGTCGCTGTCGTCATCATCAAGGGCGACTTCAACACGGTCATCATCGACCAGAGCCGCTGACCGATGGTTCCACGCCGGTCGTAGCGCGCACGCGCCGCGTCCCGGGTGGGGCGGCCGGAGTTCCCGGCCGCCCCACCGCTGCGTGGCCGCCGGCCCCGACGAGTGCCCGGAGAGGAGCGCGAAGGTGGTGACTGACGTCCTGGAGCGAGCCGTCGAGACCCACGGGGTCGCGGCGTCCTGCCTGGGCCCGCGGCTGGCCCCGGGGACCGAGCTGCTCGGCGAGTACAAGGACGGCGCCTTCACCGACCCCCAGTTCCTCGTCCGGCGCCCGGACGGTCAGGTCATGCAGCTGCCCCGGCTGCTGTACCGGGTGGCGGCCTCCCTGGACGGGCGTCCTCCTGCGGAGATCGCGGCGGAGCTGAGCGCCGAGTTCGGCCGGGAGCTGACCGCCGAGCAGATCTCCTTCCTCGTGGACGAGCGGCTCCGCCCCTTCGAGGTGATCGCCTCGGACGACGTGGACGACGGTGCTGCCGACGACGGGCCGGCGCCGGTGCACGCCCACTCCGACCCGCTCCTGGGGATGCGGTACCGCCTCGGCGTCGTCCCGGCCTCGGTGGCGTGGCGGCTCGCCGGCGTGTTCCGGCTGCTGTTCGCCCGCTCGGTGTGGCCGGTGCTCGTCGCCGCCTTCCTCGCCGTCGATGCGTGGATCCTGCTGGAGGGCGACCTCCTCGGCGCCGTCCTCGCCGGCGTCGGCGACGTGGGCCGGCGACCCGGCCTGGTGCTCACGATCCTCGCGCTCACGATGGTGGCGGCCGCGTTCCACGAGTGCGGCCACATCACCGCCTGCCGGTACGGCGGCGCCCGCCCGGGCGACGTCGGCGTCGGCATCTACATCGTGTGGCCGGCCTTCTACAGCACGGTCACCGACAGCTACCGCCTTGACCGCGTCGGGCGGCTGCGGACCGATCTCGGCGGCGTCTACTTCGACGCCGTCTTCATGGCCGTCGTCGGGCTGCTGTACCTGCGCACCGGGGAGACCTGGCTGCTCCTCGCGCTGATCGGCATGCACGTGGAGACCGCGTGGCAGTTCCTGCCGTCCATCCGGCTCGACGGCTACTACATCCTCGCCGACCTGGTGGGCGTCCCCGACCTGTTCGCCTACATGCGGCCGGTGCTGCTGGGCCTGCTGCCCGGACGGCCGACCCACCCCAAGGTCCTCGCGCTCAAGAAGCGCGCCCGGCGCGTCCTCGTCCTGTGGGTGGCCGCGGTCGTGCCGAGCCTGCTCTTCTGGGTGGTGGTGGTCCTCCTCGCCCTCCCCCGCCTCCTCCCCGCCGCCTGGGCCGCTCTCCAGCATTACCTGCAGACCCTCGACGCCGCCGCCCGCGCCGGGGACCTGCTCACCACCACGGTCGGCGCCACGGAACTGGCCTTCCTCGTGCTGCCGTGGGTCGGCGGTGCCCTGGTCTGCTGGTCGACGACGCGGCTGCTGGCGGGGCACCTGGCCGGGCGGACCGCGCTCCGCCGGATCCCCGCGGGGACGTGGTCAGCGGTACGCCGCGGGGTGACCCTGAGCCTGCTCGTGGGCACCGGGGTGCTGCTGGTCGCCCGGGTGGCCTCGGTGACGCTGTCCCACCCGGGGACGACGGGTGAGGTGCGGCTGGCGGAGAGCGCCCTCGCCGCGGCGCGGGGCCTGCCCGGCCCTCCGGTCGGCGGGGGGGACCTGCTGGCTCGGACGCAGGTGACGCTGTACGCCCAGCTCACCGGGGCCTTCGAGCGTCACGCCTCGGTGCTCGCGGGGGGCCGGGAGATCGTCGTCGTGGCTGCAGCCCTGCTCGTGGCCTGCCTCGTCGCGCTCGTCGCCGCTCGGCGGCTGACCGCGGCCGGCGCGGCCCTGCCGCTGGTCGCCGTCCTGGCGATGGGGCCGGCGGTCACGACGCTGGCGACCCTGGGACCCGGGACGCTGGGTGCGGCCTGGGTCGCGGTCGGCGCCGTGGTGGTCACGCTGGTCCGGGGGCGTACCGGGGTGCTGGTCGGGCTCGGGGCGATCGCGGCGGGAGTCGCGACCGCGCCCCTGGTGGCGCTGCCGTTGGCCGCCGGTGTCGGCGTCCTCCTGGGGGCGGGGAGGTTCGAGCGGAACCGGCGCGCGGGCGTCCACGAGGGCCCGCGGCACGCCGCCCCTTCCGGCGGCAAGGGGGAAGCGGGGCGTTGGGCGGCGGTGGCACTGGCCCTGCCGGCCTGCGGACTCGGCACGGTCGTGGCCGGCGGGCCTTCCGGCATGCCGCTGACCGGACCCGAGCGGACCATGCTCCTGCTCCTCGCCGCCGTCGTCGTGGCCGGCGCTCTGGCGGTGCCCCGGCTCCGGGCGCCGGCGGTCGCGACCGCCACCGCCGTCGCCCTCGCGGTCCAACCCTGGAACGGTGCCGCCGGCGCCCTCCCGGCGGCGCTCGTGGCCGCCGCCCTGGCGGCCGCGCTGCTGTGCACGGCGACCGGGCGCACGTCCGGCGATGCGCCGGTTCGTCCCTGGCTCAAGGGGTGCGTGGCCTCGTGCGCGGTCCTGCTGACCGTCGCCGGCGCGCTGTTCCTCCCGCTCCGCGCACCGGGCCTGCCACACGCCGCGCTGGCCGCCTGGCTCACCGGACCGAGCGCGCCGGCCGGCGCGCTGGCCGTCCCGGCCGGCCTGTGGGGGGACCTCGTCCGCGACGGCGTGCCGGCGGACCGGCTGGTGCGCGACGGCGGCCGGTCCGACGACGTCGACCTGCTGGTCCGCACGGGCCAGGAGGCATCCGCCGGTGCGCTCGCCACGTTCGGCTCGGGAGACACCACCCTCGCCGTCGTGCCGGCTCCGCCCAGTGACGCCGACCGCCGGATGGCGGCGGCCGAGGCGCGGGCTGCGGCGGCCGAGCAGGCGGACGCCCGCGCCGGAGTCGCGGAACGGCAGTCCGTCGGGAGCCTGCTGGTCGACGCGCCGCGGCTCGCCGCGCCCGCCGAGGTCCGGGCCCTCCTGCGGGACGGTCGCGTGGACAGCCGGGTGCTGGTCGTCCTCGGCGAGCTGGTCCGGCAGCACCAGGTGACGGTCTCCGACCTGCCGCCGGCCGCGGGCGAGGATCCCGCCCTCCCGCGGCACCGCGTCGTGGTGACCCGGTGGGACGGCCGGGCGGTGCCCTCGGACCCCGATGCGGCGGCCCTGCTGACGGGGGAGCTCCGCGCCTGGCAACCCCCGCTCGCACCGGTGGACGTGTCGTCCGGGCGGACCGGGATCACGATCGACTGGACGGCGGCCCCGGCGCCCAGGCCCGGACAGTGACGGTACGGTGACGTGCTGAGCCCGGCGCGCCGACACGTACCTGGCTCGGGTTCCGGAGCGACCCGCACCGGCCCTCCGTGTCGCCGCTCGTCGAGCCCCTGACCTAGTGTTCCAGCCCCTGGAGCGTGTCCATGGTGTTGCCCGGGGGGAGCGGTCATGTCGCAGGACCCCTGCACCCGTGGCGTGCCAGCGGGAGACGCCGGGGCGCGCGGTCGTGCGGTACGCCGACGGATCCGCCCCCGGTGGGACCGATGCACCCCGATTCCTGGCCGCTGATCGGCCGGGGACGGGAGTGCGCTGCGATCCAGCGGGCTCTGGACACGTCCCCGAGCGTCAATCTGGTCATCAGTGGGCCGGCCGGGGTCGGACGCTCACGCATCGCGCGGGAGGCCCTCCGCCTCGCGGAGGAGCGCGGCCGGCTCACGCGCTGGGCGGTGGCGACCGAGGCCGCGGGGCGCGTACCGCTCGGAGCCGTGGCCCATCTGCTCCCGGCCCTGGACGGCGCGTCCGACCAGCTGGTCATGCTGCAGCGGGCTGCCGCGGCGCTCGCCGGGGAGGGAGACGGCCCGGCCCCGGTGCTGGGAGTGGACGACGTCCACGTCCTCGACCCGCTGTCGGTCACCCTGCTGCACCACCTCGCCGTCTCGGGTGCGGTGACGCTCGTGCTGACGGTGCGCACCCAGCGGTACGTCGCGGATCCGGCCACCGCGCTGTGGAAGGACGGCCTCGCCAGCCGGCTGGAGCTGCGGCCGCTTGCGCGCACGGACATCGACGGACTCGCTGGTGAGGTGCTCGACGGGCACCTGGGCACCCGCACCGGCGAGCGGTTGTGGCAGCTCAGCCACGGCAGCCCGCTCTACCTGCGGGAGCTCGTGGAGCACGGGCTGCGCACCGGGCAGCTCCGTTCCTGGGGGCAGCTCTGGCGATGGGACGACGCGATCGAGCCGTCCGATCGCCTGTCCGAGATCGTGCTGGCGCACCTCGGCGGCCTCACCGACGGCGAGTGGCGGGCGCTGGAGGTCCTCGCAGCCGCCGAACCGCTCGATCTGCACCGGGTCGCCGAGCTGAGCAGTGCCGAGGCCGTCACCTCGCTCGAACGGCGGGGCGTCCTGACCGTCGACTTCCGGGACGGCGTCAGCGAGGTGCGGACGGCTCAGCCCCTGTACGCCGCCGTGATCCGCCAGCGGACGCCGGAGGCGTCGCTCCGGATCATCCGGCGCCGGCTCGCCGAGGACCTGCTCGAGCACGCGAGCCGCGAGGAGCGCCTGCGGCGCTGCAGCGTGCTGGTGGACAGCGGCGTGTCCCCGCGGGACACCGCGCTGCTCGTCGAGGCCGCACGCGGCGCGTCGGCCTCCCTCGACTACCCGCTGGCCGACCGGCTGGCGCGCGCGGCCATCGAGGCAGGTGCGGGGGCCGAGGCGGCCTCGGTCCTGGTGGAGTCGGTCCTGTGGCAGGGCCGTCCGCACGACAGCGAGCAGCTCGCCGCGACGAGCCTGCCGTCGGCGGGGGACGACGACCGTGCGGCCCTGGCGCTGTCGCGGGCACTGGCTCTCTTCTGTGCTCTGGGGCGGCGCTCGGAGGCCAGGGCGGTGCTCGCCGACGCCGTCGAGGCCGTGCGGACCGCGCCGGCCCGGTCCGTCCTGCTCGCCGCCGGCGCCGTCCTGAGCTTCCTCTCCGGGGAACCGCTCACCGCGGTGCGCGAGGGCACGTCCCTCCTGGACTCCGCGCGCTGCGACGGCGCTGCCCGGCCCCTGGCCGCCGCGGCCGTCGCAGCGGGACTCGCCGTCACGGGCCAGACAGGTCAGGCCCTCGCCACGGCGGAGACCGGCTGGGCGTCGCTGCGGGCCGTCCACGGTGCCGCGGCACCGGCCCTCGTCCGGATCCTGCTGGCGCACGCCGAGCTCACCGCCCTCCACCTCGGCGGCCGCCTGCACGAGCTGAAGGAGCGCGCCGGCGAGCTGCACCGCCTGAATCTGGCCACCCCCGAGTCGGCTGGCGACGACGTCGCCTCCCTGCACCGGGGCCTCGCGGCCCTGGCCGGTGGCCGGGTGTGGAGCGCGATCCGATGGCTCGAGGAGTCGTCCGCCGGCCTGGAGCGGCGGGATCCCCTCGGCCTGCGGCCGTGGGCCGCGGCGCTGCTGGCCATGGCCCGGACGCTGACCGGCGACTCCGCCGGCGCCCGCGAGGTCCTGGCCGGCGCCGCCACGGCAGGCCTCCCGGTGCTCGAACCCACGTGCCGCCTGGCCGAGGCCCGCGTCGCCGCCGCGGAAGGTCGTGCCGCTGAAGCCCGCGCCACGGCACTGGATGCGGCGGCGCTCGCCGCTGCGCAGGGACAGGCCGCCGTCGAGGGCGTGCTGCTGCACGACGCGCTGCGCCTGGGCGCGACCGGCGTCGCGGAGCGGCTGCGCCGGCTGGCCGAACGCCTCGACGCTCCGCTCCTGGCCCACTTCGCGGCGCATGCGGAGGCGGTGGCGGCCGGCTCCGGTGAAGGGCTGGGCCGGGTGAGCGCGGCATTCGAGGAGATCGGGGAGATCCTCGCCGCCGCGGACACCGCCGCCGAGGCCGCTGCGGCGCACGACCGGGCCGGGGACCGGCGGGCGGCCGCCGGGGCGGCGGCACGGGCGCTCAAGCTCGCCCGTGCCGGGGGGCTCGCCGACGCGCCGACGCTCGACGTGTTGTCACCGTCGGTCCTCACCTCGCGGGAGGACCAGGTGGCCCGGCTGGCCGCCCGGGGACTCAGCAACCAGTCGATCGCGCAACGGCTGGTGGTGTCCGTTCGGACGGTCGAGGCTCACCTGGCCCACGTCTACGCCAAGCTGGGGATCGCCGGGCGTGCCCACCTCGCCGACGCCCTCCACGTCGTCACCCCCGCCCGGTCGCACCGACCCGGGGACGTCACACGGCTGACCGGCTGAGCACCGTCGCCGGCGGTGCGCGGCACGGGGAAGAGGTCAGCGGGGGGTGCGGCGGCGCTCCCAGTGCGGGTCGAGGTCGTCGTCGTCCTCGTCGTCCCCGCTGCCGGCGATGCCCTCCATGCCGGGGGAGAGGACGCCCCACTCGATCAGTCGCGAGGTCAGCTCGTCGGGGCTCATGTCGTAGATGATCGCCAGCGACTTGAGGTCCTCCGCGCGGATGGAGAGGACCTTGCCGTTGTAGTCGTGCCGCTGCGCCTGGATCGTCGAGGCGTAGCGGGCGAGCGGGCCGGCCTCGTCGGCGGGCAGCGAGCCCAGCGACTCGAGGTTCAGCACGATCTTGGTGGTCGCGGTGACGGCGGAGCTCGGCCGCGGGTCGGGCAGCAGCTCCGAGACCGGTACGCCGTAGAACACGGCCAGCTCGGAGAGCCGCTGCACCGTCACGGCGCGGTCACCTCGCTCGTAGGAGCCGACGACCACGGCCTTCCAGCGCCCATGCGACTTGTCCTCCACCCCCTGCAGGGAGAGGCCCTGCTGATTGCGGATGGCGCGCAGCCGGGCCCCGAGGGCCCGCGAGTAGTCGGTGCTCATTGGCAGTCCTGCTCACTGTCCGTCGTCGGGAGGGGCGGTCATCGGTCACTGAGCGTACTGGTCACTGCAAGCACGCAACAGCAGACACACCCTGTCACCATGTCCCACCTGCGGGGTACCTTCCCGCGCCCGGGAACGGACAGCCCCGTCCTCAACCCGCCGTCCCGCCGACCCGCTCGATCTGGGTCCACCCTGTCCAGCCCCGCTGCTCGACGAGCGTCTTCAGCCGTGTCCACGCCGGGGAGGTGGGCACGATCCACGCGTCGAGCAGCTCGACCAGGTGCTCGGAGACGTCGTCCTCGTCGCTGCCGCCCAGCTCCGCCTCCACCCGGGCGAGGAACGCGGCGACCTCGTCGGCCAGGGCCTCGAGCCGGGGATCGTCCGGGTCGAGGTCGAAGGCCCGGCCGAAGGCCAGGTACAGCTCGCGGAACTGCGGGTCCTGCAGCTGCTGCTGCTTGAGGGACGCCCACTCGGCCGCCCGCTCGGGCGCAGATGACGACCCAGCCCTCACGCTCCATCGCGATGCCGCGCTCGCTCACGCCCATCTCCCGCAGCAGGTCGAGCTGGGCGACCACCTGGTCCGGGAGCACGAGGTGGTCGCCCGCCGCCAGCCGGGCCACCCGTTCGCGGGAGCGCTGCAGGCGGTCGATCTCGGCCCGCAGGCCGGCGTCGATCTCCGCGATCGCCCGCGCGAACTCCTCGGGGGTCGCGCGCAGCAGGGTCTGCACCCGGGACAGCGGGACGCCGGCCTCGGCCAGCGTCCTGATCCGGGTGAGGTCGGCCACCGCCTGGGCGCCGTAGCGCCGGTAGCCGGAGGCGTCCCGTTCCGGCTCGGCCAGCAGCCCGCGGGCGTGGTAGTGCCGGACCGCCCGCACGGTGACGCCGACGTAGTCGGCGAGCTGCTTGATCGTCAGCACGGCGACCTCCTCAGGGGTGCGGCGCGCGCGGGCGGTCGAACAGCCGCAGCGCCCAGCCAAAGCATGCCGCGGTGATCGCCGCGCACCAGGCGACCGCGGCCCAGGCGTCGCCGCCGTCGACCGGCGCGCCCGCCAGCAGGGCGCGGAGCGTGTCCATCATCGGCGTGAACGGCTGGTACTCGGCGAACTGCCGCAGGCCGGCGGGCATCGACTCCACCGGCACGAAACCGCTGCCCAGGAACGGCAGGAACACCAGGAACATCGGGGTGTTGCTGGCCGCCTCGACGGTGGGGCTGGCCAGCCCGAGGGCGACCGTGAACCAGGTGAGCGCCAGCGCGACGAGCAGCAGCAGGCCCGCCGCCGCCAGCCGGCCGCCCGGCCCCGCGGGGCTGCGCAGGCCCAGCAGCAGCGCCACGGCCAGGACCGCGACCAGCGCCAGGGCCGTGCGGAGCAGGGCGCCGAGCACGTACCCGGTCAGCAGCGCCGTGCGGCTGACCGCCATCGTCCGGATGCGGGCGATGAGGCCGCCGGTCTTGTCACCGGCCACCGAGATGGCGGTCGCGGCCGCGACGCTGGCCACGGTGAGCATCAGGATCGCCGGCGTGATGTACGCCAGGTACTCCTGACGTCCACCGCCGGTCAGCCCGGCACCCATCGTGCCGCCGAAGACGTAGACGAACAGCAGCAGGAACACGATCGGCTGGCCGACGACCAGCACGGTCAGCGACGCGTAGCGCCGCATGTGGACGAGGTCGCGGCGCAGCATGGTCACCGCGTCGCGGGCGGTCAGCGTCGGAGCGGTCATGACACGGTCTCCTTCTCCGCGGGACGGCCCGTGAATGCGAGGAAGACGTCGTCCAGGTCGGGGGTGTGCAGGGCGACGTCGTCGACGGCCTCGTCGTCCGGGAGCGCGCCGAGCACCCGGCGCAGCGCACGGGCGGTGCCGTCGCTGGGCACGGTGAGGGTCAGCGCGTCGTCGTCCCGGACGGCGCCCGGCAGCGCACCGGCCGCGGCGGTCAGGCCGGGGACGTCGCGGAAGCGGACCTGGACCGAGCCGCCCGGCAGCCGGGCCTTCAGCTGCGCGGACGTCCCCTCGGCGACGATCCGGCCGGCGTCGAGCAGGACGACGTGGTCGGCGAGCTCGTCGGCCTCCTCCAGGTACTGGGTGGTCAGGAGCACCGTGACGCCGTCGGCGACCAGCTCGCGCACGACCTGCCACAGCTCCCGGCGACTGCGCGGGTCGAGGCCGGTGGTCGGCTCGTCGAGGAAGATCAGCCGCGGCTCGCCGAGCAGCGTCATCGCCAGGTCGAGCCGGCGGCGCATCCCGCCGGAGTACGTGGCCGCGCGCCGGCCGGCGGCGTCGGTGAGGTCGAAACGCTCGAGCAGCTGCGCCACCCGGCGCCCGCCGGCCGCCGCGCCGAGGTGCTGCAGGTCGGCCATGAGACGGAGGTTCTCCGCGCCGGTGAGCAGGTCGTCGACCGCGGAGAACTGGCCGGTGACGCCGATCGACCGCCGGACGGCGTCCGGGTCGGTCGCGACGTCGTGCCCGGCGACGAAGGCGGTGCCGCCGTCGGCCGGGATCAGGGTGGAGAGGATCTGGACCACCGTGGTCTTGCCCGCTCCGTTGGGTCCGAGCAGGGCGAACACGGTGCCGGTGGGGACGGCGAGGTCGATGCCGTCGAGGACGACGACGTCGCCGTACGACTTGCGCAGCCCCTCGGTCGTGATCGCGTGCGAACGAGTCATGCCGGGATGGTCGAGGGTTGACGCTGCGTCAGGGTCAAGCCCCGATCGGGGGACTGTCGGTGCGGTGCAGTACGGTGGCAACCGGTCCACCCACTCCTTTAACGACCCGTCCCGTGAGGCGGGGAAGGAGGCCTGATGGCCGGCTCGTCCCCTGCTGCGCCGAGCAATTCGGAAGCCCGCAGCCCCGCAGCGCCGGGAGCGCTGCTCTCCGCCACCGACGTCGCCCGCGTGGTCGACCGGATGGCCCACCAGCTGATCGAGAAGGCCGGCGACGAACTCGCCGGCCTCGTCTTGATCGGCATCCCCACCCGCGGGGCCCCGCTCGCCCGCCGGCTCGCCGCCCGCGTCGAGGCCTTCTCCGGCACGGCGATCGACGTCGGCACCGTCGACATCACCCTCTACCGCGACGACCTGCGGATGCGGGGCGTCCGCGCGCTGGAGCCGACGGTGCTGCCCGACGCCGGGATCGACGGGCGGCTCGTCGTCCTCGTCGACGACGTCCTCTACTCCGGGCGCTCGGTGCGCGCGGCGCTGGACGCGCTGCGCGACCTGGGGCGGCCGCGGGCGGTGCAGCTGGCCGTCCTGGTCGACCGCGGGCACCGCGAGCTGCCCATCCGCGCCGACTACGTGGGCAAGAACGTGCCCACGTCCCGGACCCAGCAGGTCCGGGTGCGCCTTGCCGAGATCGACGGCACCGACGAGGTCCTGCTGACGGAGGGGGAGGGCAAGTGAAGCGGCACCTGCTGGAGGCCGGCGACCTGGACCGCGCCGACGCCACCCTCGTCCTCGACACCGCCGCGCAGATCGACTCGGCGCTGGCCGGCCGCGAGGTCAAGAAGCTGCCGACGCTGCGCGGGCGGACGGTGGTCAACCTCTTCTACGAGGACTCCACCCGCACCCGCATCTCCTTCGAGCTGGCGGCCAAGCGGCTCTCGGCCGACGTCATCAACTTCTCGGCCAAGGGCTCGAGCGTGAGCAAGGGCGAGAGCCTCAAGGACACCGCGCTGACCCTGGAGGCGATGGGCAGCGACGCGATCGTCGTGCGGCACAGCGCGAGCGGCGCCCCGCACCGGCTGGCGCACTGGGTCCGCGGCAGCGTGGTCAACGCCGGCGACGGCACGCACGAGCACCCGACGCAGGCGCTGCTCGACGCCTACACGATCCGGCAGCGCCTCGGCCGGCTCGACGGCGTCCGGGTGGCGATCGTCGGCGACGTGCTGCACAGCCGGGTGGCCCGCTCCAACGTCTGGCTGCTCCACACCCTCGGCGCCGAGGTCACGCTGGTCGCACCGCCCACCCTGCTGCCGGTGGGCGTCGGCAGCTGGCCGGTGACGGTCAGCTACGACCTGGACGCCGTCCTGCCCAAGGCCGACGTCGTGATGATGCTGCGGGTCCAGGCCGAGCGGATGAACGCCTCGTTCTTCCCCAGCGCCCGCGAGTACAGCCGCCGCTACGGCCTCGACGCCGTCCGGATGGCCGCGCTGGCCGACGACGCGATCGTCATGCACCCCGGCCCGATGAACCGCGGCATGGAGATCGCCGCCGAGGTCGCCGACTCGGTGCGCTCGACGATCGTCGAGCAGGTCGGCAACGGCGTCAGCGTCCGCATGGCCGTCCTGTACCTGCTGCTCGGAGGGGCTCCTCAGTGACGATCCTCATCAAGGGGGCCCGCCTCTACGGCGAGGACCCCGCCGACGTCCTGCTCAAGGACGGGAAGATCGCCTCGATCGGCGAGCACCTCTCCGTCCCGTCGGCCGAGGTGGTCGACGCCGACGGGTTGATCGCGCTGCCCGGCCTGGTCGACCTGCACACCCACCTGCGCGAGCCCGGCCGCGAGGACACCGAGACGGTCGAGACCGGCAGCCGCGCCGCCGCGCTCGGCGGGTTCACCGCAGTGCACGCCATGGCCAACACCGACCCGGTCGCCGACACCGCCGGCGTCGTCGAGCAGGTGTGGCGGCTGGGCCAGGAGGCCGGGCTGGTCGACGTCGTCCCCGTCGGCGCGGTCACCGTGGGCCTCGCCGGCGAGCGGCTGGCCGAGCTCGGCGCGATGGCCGACTCCGCCGCCCGGGTGCGGGTGTTCTCCGACGACGGCAGGTGCGTCGCCGACCCCGCGCTCATGCGCCGCGCGCTGGAGTACGTCAAGGCCCTGGACGGCGTCGTCGCCCAGCACGCCGAGGAGCCGCGGCTCACCCTCGGCGCGCAGATGAACGAGGGCGACCGCTCCGCGCGGCTCGGCCTGGGCGGCTGGCCGGCCGCCGCGGAGGAGTCGATCATCGCCCGCGACGTGCTGCTCGCCGGCCACGTCGGCGCCCGGCTGCACGTCTGCCACGTCTCCACGGCCGGCTCGGTGGAGATCCTGCGCTGGGCCAAGTCGCGCGGCGTCCAGGTGACCGCCGAGGTCACCCCCCACCACCTGCTGCTCACCGACGAGTGCGTCGAGGGCAGTGGCGTGTCGGGGGCGTACGACCCGGTGTTCAAGGTCAACCCGCCGCTGCGCACCGACGAGGACGTCGAGGCGCTCCGGGCCGGGCTGGCCGACGGCACCATCGACGCCGTCGCCACCGACCACGCCCCCCACGCAGTGGAGGACAAGGAGTGCGAGTGGGCGCTGGCCCGGCCGGGCATGCTCGGGCTGGAGCAGGCGCTCTCGGTCGTCGTCGCGACCATGGTCGAGACCGGGCTGCTCGACTGGCGCGGCGTCGCCGACTGCATGTCGGTGCGCCCGGCCGCGATCGGCCGGCTGGTCGGGCACGGCCGCCCGCTGAGCCCCGGCGAGCCGGCCAACCTGCTGCTGCTCGACCCCGCGCACCGGGCCCCGGTGGACCCGGCCGCGCTGGCCAGCCGCAGCCGCAACAGCCCCTACGCCGGCCGGGAGCTGCCCGGCCGGGTGGTCGCCACGTTCCTGCGGGGGACGGCGACCGTGCTCGACGGAAAGGCGGTCAGGTGACCGAAGCAGTACTCGTCCTCGAGGACGGGCGCGCGTTCCGGGGCGAGGCCTACGGCGCGGTCGGGACGACGGTCGGCGAGGCGGTGTTCGCCACCGGGATGACCGGCTACCAGGAGACGCTGACCGACCCCAGCTACGCGCGCCAGATCGTGGTCATGACCGCGCCGCACATCGGCAACACCGGCGTCAACGACGAGGACGACGAGAGCCGCCGCATCTGGGTGGCCGGCTTCGTCGTCCGCGACCCGGCCCGGCGCCCGGCCAACTGGCGGGCCACCGGCTCGCTCGACGACGAGCTGGCCGGGCAGGGCGTCGTCGGCATCTCCGGCATCGACACCCGGGCGCTGACCCGGCACCTGCGCGAGCGGGGGGCGATGCGCGCCGGCATCTCCAGCGAGGTGGGCGCCGAGGAGCTGCTGGCCCGCGTGCAGGCGTCCGAGAGCATGGTCGGCGCCGACCTGGCGCCGACGGTGAGCACCGGCGAGCGCTACGTCGTCCCGGCGGTGGGGGAGAAGCGGTACACGATCGCCGCGCTCGACCTCGGCATCAAGACGGCCACCCCGCGGCACCTCGCCGAGCTCGGCGTCGAGACCCACGTGCTGCCGGCGACGGCCACCGCCGAGGAGCTGCTCGAGGCCGGCCCGGACGGCGTCTTCCTCTCCAACGGCCCCGGCGACCCGGCCGCCGCCGACTGGGCGGTCGACGCGGTCAAGGGCGTGCTCGACGCCCGCCGCCCGCTGTTCGGCATCTGCTTCGGCAACCAGATCCTCGGCCGCGCGCTGGGCCTGGGCACCTACAAGCTGCGCTTCGGCCACCGCGGCCTCAACCAGCCGGTGCTCGACCGGGTCAGCGGCACCGTGCGGGTCACCAGCCACAACCACGGCTTCGCCGTCGACGCGCCGCTCGACCGGCCGACCGACACCCCCTACGGGCGGGTCGAGGTCAGCCACGTGGGCCTCAACGACGACGTCGTCGAGGGGCTGCGGCTGCTCGACGCCCCGGCGTTCAGCGTGCAGTTCCACCCCGAGTCGGCGGCCGGTCCGCACGACGCGGCGCCGCTGTTCCAGCGGTTCGTCGACCTGATGGCCGACGCCAGGAAGGACGGCGACGCGGTGAGCCCACCCCCGGTCGTCGAGCACACGACGGGGGAGAAGAGCGCGTAATGCCCAGACGGGACGACATCCACCACGTCCTCGTGATCGGCTCCGGGCCGATCGTCATCGGTCAGGCCAGCGAGTTCGACTACTCCGGCACCCAGGCCTGCCGGGTGCTCAAGAGCGAGGGGCTGCGGGTCAGCCTGGTCAACAGCAACCCGGCGACGATCATGACCGACCCCGAGGTCGCCGACGCCACCTACGTCGAGCCGCTCACCCCGGAGTTCGTCGAGCGGGTCATCGCCAAGGAGCGCCCCGACGCGCTGCTGGCCACCCTCGGGGGGCAGACGGCGCTGAACATCGCGATCGGCCTGTACGAGAACGGCGTGCTGGAGAAGTACGGCGTGCACCTCATCGGGGCCGACGTCGACGCCATCAACCGCGGCGAGGACCGGCAGATGTTCAAGGACATCGTCCGGTCGGTCGGCGCCGACGCGCCCCGCTCCCAGGTCTGCGCGTCGGTCGAGGAGGCGCTGGCCACTGCCGCCGAGGTCGGCTACCCGGTCGTCATCCGGCCGAGCTTCACCATGGGCGGCCTCGGGTCGGGCATCGCCACCGACGAACCGATGCTGCGGCGCATGGCCGGCCACGGGCTGGCCGACTCCCCGGTGCACACCGTGCTCATCGAGGAGTCGGTGCTCGGCTGGAAGGAGTTCGAGCTCGAGCTCATGCGCGACCGCAGCGACAACGTGGTCGTCATCTGCTCGATCGAGAACATCGACGCGATGGGCGTGCACACCGGCGACTCGGTGACCGTCGCCCCGGCGATGACCCTCACCGACCGCGAGTACCAGCAGATGCGCGACGTGGGCATCGCCGTCCTGCGGGCGGTCGGCGTCGACACCGGCGGGTGCAACATCCAGTTCGCCGTCCACCCGGAGACCGGCCGGCTGGTCGTCATCGAGATGAACCCCCGCGTCTCGCGGTCGAGCGCGCTGGCGTCGAAGGCCACCGGCTTCCCGATCGCCAAGATCGCCGCGAAGCTGGCGATCGGCTACACGCTCGACGAGATCCCCAACGACATCACCGGCGTCACCCCGGCCTCCTTCGAGCCGGCGCTGGACTACGTGGTCGTGAAGATCCCGCGCTTCGCGTTCGAGAAGTTCCCCGGCGCCGACCCCCGGCTGACCACGACGATGAAGAGCGTCGGCGAGGTCATGGCGCTGGGCCGCAACTTCCCCGAGGCGCTGGGCAAGGCGATGCGGTCCACCGAGACATCGGTGGCCGGGTTCTGGACCGGCGGCGAGGACGGGTCGAGCGCGGAGGAGCTGCTCGAGGCGCTACGCACTCCGGTCGACGGCCGGCTGTACCTCGCCCAGCGGGCGCTGGCCGCGGGGGCGACCGTCGAGCAGGTGGCGCAGGCGTCCGGCTACGACGCGTGGTTCGTCGACCAGATCGCGCTGGTGAACGAGGTGGGCGAGGAGATCCGCGACGCGCCCGCGCTCACCGCGCAGCTGCTGAGAAGGGCCAAGCGGCACGGTCTGTCCGACCGGCAGATCGCGGCGCTGCGCCCGGAGCTGGCGGGGGAGGACGGCGTCCGGCGGCTGCGCTGGCGGCTCGGCGTCCGGCCGGTCTACAAGACCGTCGACACCTGCGCCGCCGAGTTCGCCGCCCGCACCCCGTACCACTACTCCTCGTACGACGAGGAGACCGAGGTGGAGCCGCGGGAGAAGCCGGCGGTGCTGATCCTCGGCTCGGGGCCGAACCGGATCGGGCAGGGAATCGAGTTCGACTACTCCTGCGTGCACGCGGTCCTGGCCCTGCAGGACGCCGGCTACGAGGCGGTGATGGTCAACTGCAACCCGGAGACCGTCTCCACCGACTACGACACCGCCGACCGGCTGTACTTCGAGCCGCTGACCTTCGAGGACGTCCTCGAGGTGGTCGAGGCCGAGCGCGCCGCCGGCCCGGTCGCCGGGGTCATCTGCACCCTCGGCGGGCAGACGCCGCTGGGCCTGGCGCAGCGGCTCAAGGACGCCGGGGTGCCCGTGCTCGGCACCGCGCCCGAGGCGATCGACGCCGCCGAGGACCGCGGCTCGTTCTCCCGCGTGCTGCACGACACGGGCCTGCCGGCCCCCAAGCACGGGACGGCGACCACCTTCGCCGAGGCGCGCGAGATCGCCGCCGAGATCGGCTACCCGGTGCTGGTCCGGCCGTCCTACGTGCTCGGCGGCCGCGGCATGGAGATCGTCTACGAGGACGCCACGCTCGAGGCCTACATCGCCAAGGCCACCGACGTCAGCCCGGAGCACCCGGTGCTGGTCGACCGATTCCTGGAGGACGCCGTCGAGATCGACGTCGACGTCCTCTACGACGGCACCGAACTCTACCTCGGCGGGGTCATGGAGCACATCGAGGAGGCCGGCATCCACTCCGGCGACTCGGCGTGCGCGCTGCCGCCGATCACGCTGGGGCAGGCCGACCTGATCCGCATCCGGGCGGCGTCGGAGAAGCTGGCCGCGCGGATCGGCGTCCGCGGGCTGATGAACGTCCAGTACGCGCTCAAGGACGACATCCTCTACGTCCTCGAGGCAAACCCGCGTGCGTCGCGGACCGTGCCGTTCGTGTCCAAGGCGACCGCGGTGCAGCTGGCCAAGGCCGCGGCCCGCATCGCCCTCGGCGAGTCGATCGCCCACCTGCGCGCGGCCGGCGTCCTGCCCGCCACCGGCGACGGCGCCGACCTGCCCGAGGACATGCCGATCGCGGTCAAGGAGGCGGTGCTGCCCTTCCACCGGTTCCGCACCGTCGAGGGGCACAACGTCGACACCGTGCTCGGCCCGGAGATGAAGTCCACCGGCGAGGTCATGGGCCTCGACGCCGGCTTCGGGACGGCGTTCGCCAAGTCGCAGGCCGCCGCCTACGGGTCGCTGCCGACCGAGGGGACGGTGTTCGTCTCGCTGGCCAACCGCGACAAGCGCTCGGCGATCTTCCCGGTCAAGCGGCTGGCCGACCTCGGGTTCACCGTGCTGGCCACCTCCGGGACCGCCCAGGTGCTGCGCCGCAACGGCGTGGCCTGCGAGGTGGTCGGCAAGTACAGCGAGGGGCCAGGCAACATCGTCGAGCGGATCCTCGCCGGCGACGTCGACCTGGTCATGAACACCCCGTTCGGCGCGCCGGGCAACAGCGGGCCCCGGCTGGACGGCTACGAGATCCGCACCGCCGCGGTGTCCGCCGGCATCCCGTGCATCACCACCGTGCAGGGCCTGGCCGCCGCGGTGCAGGGCGTGGAGTCGCTGCGGGCCGGGGGCCTGGGCGTGCGCAGCCTGCAGGAGGTCCACGCCAGCCTCGACGGGCGCCGCTCGTGAAGGGCCAATGTGGCCACTTCGGCCCCCTTCTGACCGAGCCGGCTGCACCGGCCGCGAACCGGCCGGTGCAGCGGGAGGTCGAGGTCGTCGGCCGGCGGGCGGTCGCGGCGTACGTGGAGCTGACGCTCGACGCGCCGGAGATTGCCGCGGTCGCCGAGCCCGGGCAGTTCGTCGCGTTCGCCGTCGGCGGCCCGCTGTCGGCGGCGCTGCTGCGCCGCTCGATCGCGATCGCCGGCGCCGGCGACGGCCGGGTCACCGTGGTCGTCGCCCCGCACGGGGTCGGCTCGACCTGGCTGGCCGAGCTGCAGCCCGGCGACCGGGTGGACGTCGTCGGCCCGCTGGGCCGGCCCTTCCCGCTGCCGGCGCCCGGCACCGCCGCGCTGCTGGTCGGCGGCGGCTACGGCGCCGCGGCGCTGGTGCCGCTCGCCGCCGCGCTGGCGGAGCAGGGCTCGCCGGCCGCCGCGGTCGCCGGCGCCGCGTCGGCCGACCGGCTGTGCTCGGTGGAGGAGCTCACCGGCCTGTGCGGCCGGGTCGAGGTCACCACGGACGACGGCAGCGCCGGGCGGCAGGGGCTGGTCACCCTCGCCGTCGACGAGCTGATCGCCGACGCCGGCGTCGTCTACGCCTGCGGGCCGATGCCGATGCTGCGCGCGGTCGCGGCGGCCGCGTCGGAACGGGGCATCCCTTCCTACGTGGCCGTGGAAGAGGCCATGGCCTGCGGCATCGGCGTCTGCATGACCTGCGTGCTGCCGGTGGTGGGCGCCGACGGGCGCACGCGGTTCGCCCGGTCCTGCACCGAGGGGCCGGTGTTCGGCGGCGACCGGGTGCGCTTCGCCGACGTCGGCACGCTGCCCGCGGACGTCGTGGGCGCCGACGCGATGGGGGTGCTGCCGGCATGAGCGCTGTGGACATGACCACGGCTCTGGGCAAGGCGGAGATCCCGAGCCCGGTGCTGACCGCCTCCGGCTGCTCGTCGTTCGGCCGCGAGCTGGAGCCGTTCGTCGACCTCGCCGCGATCGGCGCGGTGGTCACCAAGTCGGTGCAGCTGCGCCCGCGCTCGGGCCGGCCGACCCCGCGCATGGCCGAGACCCCGAGCGGCATGCTCAACTCGATCGGCCTGCAGGGCCCCGGCATCGACGGCCTGCTCGCCGAGGAGCTGCCCTGGCTGGCCGAGCGGGGCGCGCGCGCCTTCGTCTCCATCGCCGGCACCCGCGTCGAGGACTTCGCCGAGCTGGCCGAGCGGCTGCGCGGCGTCCCCGGCGTCCTCGGGCTCGAGGTCAACATCAGCTGCCCGAACGTCGAGAGCCGCGGCGAGGTCTTCGCCTGCGACCCGGTCGCCGCCAGCGACGTCGTCCGCGCCGTCCGCGAGGCCGCCGACCCGGCCCAGCCCGTCTACGCCAAGCTCAGCCCCGACGTGACCGACATCGTCTCGGTGGCGGCGTCGTGCGCCGAGGCCGGCGCCGACGGCCTGTCGATGATCAACACGCTGCTCGGGCTGGTCATCGACCCCGACACGATGAAGCCGGTCCTGGGCGGGGTGACCGGCGGGCTGTCGGGCCCGGCGATCCGCCCGGTGGCGCTGCGCTGCGTCTGGCAGGTCCACCAGGCCCTGCCCGGGGTGCCGATCCTCGGCATGGGCGGCATCCGCAGCGGCCTGGACGCCCTGCAGTTCGTGCTCGCCGGGGCGAGCGCGGTCTCCGTCGGGACGGCGGTCTTCAACGACCCGACCGCGGTGGCCCGGGTGCACGCCGAGCTGGCCGAGGCCCTGGCCGCCCGCGGGTTCGCCTCGCTGGCCGACGCCGTCGGGTACGCGCACCGATGACCGAGCCCTTCGGCCGGCGGCTGGCCGACGCGGTGGCCGCCCGCGGGCCGCTGTGCGTCGGCATCGACCCGCACGTGCCGCTGCTGGAGAAGTGGGGCCTGCCCGACAGCCCGGAGGGCCTGGCCCGCTTCACCGAGGCCGTCGTCGACGCGCTCGCCGGCTCCGTCGCCGTCCTCAAGCCGCAGCTGGCCTTCTACGAGCGGCACGGCTCCCGGGGGGTCGCCGTCCTCGAGGACGCCGTCGCCCGGGCGCGGGCCGCCGGGGCGCTGGTGCTGCTCGACGCCAAGCGCGGCGACATCGGCTCGACGATGGACGCCTACGCCGACTACCTGCGGCCGGAGCACCCGCTCGCCGTGGACGCGATGACGGTCAGCCCGTTCCTCGGCCCCGGCTCGCTGCAGCCGGCCGTCGACACCGCCCGGCTGTGCGGGGGCGGGCTGTTCGTGCTGGTCCGGACCTCCAACCCGGACGCCGGCGCGCTGCAGCACGCCGTCGTCGGCGGGCGCAGCGTCGCCCAGGTCGTCGTCGACACCGTGCGCGGCTGGAACACCCCGGGCTGGGTCGTCGGCGACCCCCTGCCGGACGTCGCGGCCGTGCGGGACGTGGCCAGCCGGTTCGGCCCGGGGACGGGATCCTTCGGCGTCGTCGTGGGCGCCACGCTGCCGGAGATGGACGTCGACCTCGACGGCCTGGGCGGGCCGATCCTGGCGCCGGGGCTGGGGGCCCAGGGCGGCTCTGTCGCCGACCTGCGCCGGCTGTTCGGCACCGACCGTGCCGTCGTCCCCACGGTGTCGCGGGACGTGCTGGCCGCCGGGCCGGACGCCGCCGCGCTGCGGGCCGCCGCCGACCGCTGGATCGCCGCCCTCGCCGGCTGAACCGTCCGGGCGCGGCGGCTGTGGTCCGCCCGGGACGAAAGGCCCTGCTCAGAGGCTCCTGGCCCGTCACCGTGGCATCACGTCTCGGCGTGTCGCGCTCGGCGTGTCCACGACTTTTCGGCGACCGCAGCCGCGGAACGCGTCCGGACGGAACACCGCTGACCAGGGGTCATCACGAAGCGTCACGACCACCCCGAACACTGGGTGAACATGAGGGCATCAGATCTCGACGATCTTCGCCGAGGGGCGCGTGACCAGCGCATATGCCGGGAACTAGGTTGGCCGCGGGCCCGCACTGCGGGCCCGGCACCGCCCGAAGTACCACCTGACCCGCCGGGTCCAGACCGCCGGCGACGACACGATTGGGTCGCAATCATGCCTCTTCCCTCCCTGACCCCAGAGCAACGTGCGGCCGCACTCGAGAAGGCTGCCGCGGCCCGCAAGGCACGCGCCGAGCTCCGCGAGCGGCTCAAGAGCAAGGGCGCGAGCGTCGGTGACGTCCTCAAGCAGGGCGAGACCGACGAGGTGATCGGCAAGATGCGGGTCTCCGCGGTCCTAGAGTCCCTGCCCGGTGTGGGCAAGGCGCGCGCCGCGAAGATCATGGAGCGCCTGGAGATCTCGCCGACGCGCCGGGTCCGGGGGCTCGGCGCGAACCAGCGCAAGGCGCTGGAGCACGAGTTCGGCGGGGAGAAGGTCGCCCCCTGACGCAGGGCGCACGAGCGCCGGGCGAGGATGGACGTGTGGGAGATGGCACCTCGGCACGGCTGACCGTGCTCTCCGGCCCCTCCGGGGTCGGCAAGGGCACCGTGATCGCGGAGGTCCGGCGGCGGCACCCGGAGGTGTGGGTGTCCGTGTCGGCCACCACGAGGGGCCGCCGTACCGGCGAGGTGGACGGGGTCCACTACCACTTCGTCACCGATGAGGAGTTCGACCGGCTGATCGCCCAGGACGGCCTGCTCGAGTGGGCCGAGTACGCAGGCAACCGCTACGGCACCCCGGCCGCCCCGGTCCGCGAACGGCTCGCGGCCGGGGCGCCGGCTCTGCTGGAGATCGAGCTGCAGGGCGCGCGCCAGGTGCGGGCGCGCGAGCCCGACGCGCAGCTGGTGTTCCTGGCCCCGCCGTCGTGGTCGGCGCTGGTCAGCCGGCTGGCCGGGCGGGGGTCGGAGCCTGCCGCCGTGCAGGAGCGCCGGCTGGCCATCGCGCAGGCCGAGCTGGACGCTGCGGGCGAGTTCGACGCGGTGGTGGTCAACGACGACGTAGCCCGGGCCGCGGACGAGTTGGTAAGCTTGCTGACTGCGCCGTTGCCCGGCCTGTGCCGGGACAGCAGCGCCCCCGAGTGAGCGGCCGTCGTCCGGCCCGCACTCCCACCGTCTATCGAGGAGCACGCCCGCACGTGTCCGGAGTCGCACCCCACCCCGAGGGCATCACCAACCCGCCGATCGACGAGCTGCTCGAGCGCACCAGCAGCAAGTACGGCCTGGTGATCTTCGCCGCCAAGCGCGCGCGGCAGATCAACGCCTACTACAGCCAGCTCTCCGAGGGCCTGCTGGAGTACGTCGGCCCGCTGGTCGACACCGCCCCCCAGGAGAAGCCCCTCTCCATCGCGCTGCGCGAGATCAACGAGGGCCTGCTCACCCACACCGCCGGAGAGAACTAAGAAGGACCCCCTTGCCCCCCACCGCTCGCACGCTCGCGGCGGGACCCCGCAAGGGGGCCGTTTCAACCCAGAAGTGATGACGACGCACCCGGCACCCAGTGCCGGGTGCGTTCTCGTATGGGGAGGATGGACCCCGTGAGTCGCATCGTGCTGGGCGTCAGTGGGGGAGTGGCCGCGTACAAGGCCGCCCTGCTGCTGCGCCTGTTCACCGAGGCGGGGCACGACGTCCGCGTCGTCCCGACGCCGGGGGCGCTGCACTTCGTCGGCGCGGCCACCTTCGAGGCGCTGTCCGGCAACCCGGTCACCACCGACGTCTGGTCGGACGTGCCGGAGGTGGCCCACGTGCGGATCGGGCAGAGCGCCGACCTCGTCGTCGTCGCGCCGGCCACCGCCGACCTGCTCGCCCGCGCCGCCGCCGGCCGCGCCGACGACCTGCTCACCGCCACGCTGCTCACGGCATCCTGCCCCGTGGTGTTCGCCCCCGCGATGCACACCGAGATGTGGCTGCACGCGGCGACGCAGGACAACGTCGCCACCCTCCGCCGCCGCGGCGCCGTCGTCCTGCCCCCGGCGGTCGGCCGGCTGACCGGGCCGGACTCCGGCCCCGGGCGGCTGCCGGAGCCCACTGACATCGCGGCTCTGGCCCTCGTCGCCCTCGAGCACGGAGCCACTGCGCTCGCCCCCGACCTGACCGGCCGGCGCGTGGTGATCAGCGCCGGCGGCACCCGCGAGCCGCTGGACCCGGTGCGCTACCTGGGCAACCGCTCCTCGGGCAAGCAGGGCTGGGCGCTGGCCCGGGTCGCCGCGGCGCGCGGCGCCGACGTCGTCCTGGTCGCGGCCAACGTCGACCTGTCGGCCCCGTTCGGGATGCGCGTCGTCCCGGTGGGGACGGCGGAGGAGCTGCGGGCCGCGATGCTCGCCGAGGCCCCGGACGCCGACGCGGTCGTCATGACCGCCGCGGTCGCCGACTTCCGCCCCGAGAACGTCGCGGCCACGAAGCTGAAGAAGGGCAGCGCCGCCGAGCCGAGCGCGGTGCCGCTGGTGCGCAACCCCGACGTCCTCGCCGAGCTCGTGACGAAACGCAGCACCGGTCAGCTGGTCGTCGGCTTCGCGGCCGAGACCGGGGACGACGAGGGCGACGTGCTCGCCCACGGGCGGGCGAAGCTGGCCCGCAAGGGCTGCGACCTGCTCGTGGTCAACGACGTCTCGGCCGGGCAGGCGTTCGGCCGACCCGACAACGCCGCGGTCGTGCTGGCCGCCGACGGCGGCGCGACCGAGATCCCCCGCGGCAGCAAGGACGCCGTCGCGGCGGGCATCTGGGCCGCCGTCGCCCCCCGCTGGGCACGCCCGGCCGACCGCTGAGCGCCGATCCGTTCCGCATCGCCGGTACCGTTTGCGGAACGGTCGTCCCGACCGACCCGCCGATCCAGGGAGAACCGAGTGCCACGCCGTCTCTTCACGTCCGAGTCGGTGACCGAGGGCCACCCGGACAAGATCGCCGACCAGATCAGCGACGCGATCCTCGACGCGATGCTGGAGCAGGACCCGCGCAGCCGCGTGGCGGTCGAGACGCTGATCACCACCGGGCAGGTGCACATCGCCGGCGAGGTCACCACCGCCGGCTACGTCGAGATCGCCGAGATCGTGCGGCAGACGATCCTCGGCATCGGCTACGACTCCTCCCGCAAGGGCTTCGACGGGGCTTCCTGCGGGGTGAGCATCTCGATCGGCTCCCAGTCGCCCGACATCGCCCAGGGCGTGGACACCGCCTACGAGGCCCGCAGCGGCGGCGAGGACGCCGGCCTGTCGGCCGAGGAGGTCGAGATCGACCAGATCGCCCGGCAGGGCGCCGGCGACCAGGGCCTGATGTTCGGCTACGCCACCGACGAGACCCCGGAGCTCATGCCGCTACCGATCGCGCTGGCGCACCGGCTCTCGCGCCGCCTCTCCGCGGTGCGCAAGGACGGCTCGGTGCCCTACCTGCGTCCCGACGGCAAGACCCAGGTCACCGTCGTCTACGAGGACGACCGCCCGGTCGCGGTCGACACGGTGGTCGTGTCCTCGCAGCACGCCGAGGACATCTCGATCGAGCAGCTGCTCACCCCCGACGTCCAGGAGCTGGTGGTCGAGCCCGAGCTGCAGGCGCTCGGCCTGCCCACCGCCGGCTACCGGCTGCTGGTCAACCCGACCGGCAAGTTCGTCATCGGCGGGCCCATGGGCGACGCCGGCCTCACCGGCCGCAAGATCATCGTCGACACCTACGGCGGCATGGCCCGGCACGGCGGCGGCGCCTTCTCGGGCAAGGACCCGTCGAAGGTCGACCGCTCCGGCGCCTACGCGATGCGCTGGGTGGCCAAGAACGTCGTCGCCGCCGGGCTGGCCCGCCGCTGCGAGGTGCAGGTCGCCTACGCCATCGGCGCCGCGCACCCGGTCGGCCTGTTCGTCGAGACCTTCGGCACCGGCGCGGTGGCCGACGAGGTGCTGGAGAAGGCGGTCAGCTCGGTGTTCGACCTGCGCCCCGGCGCGATCGTGCGCGACCTCGACCTGCTGCGGCCGATCTACCGGCCGACCGCCGCCTACGGGCACTTCGGCCGCACCGACATCGAGCTGCCCTGGGAGCGGCTCGACCGCGTCGAGGCGCTGCGCTCGGCCGTAGGGGTCTGACGGCGGAACTGTCGGGGGCGGCGGCGACACTGGACGAGTCCCGCCGCCACCCGAACGGAGCGCAGCCCTGACGTCGGCCCCGACCGCCCTCGCGGGCCCCGAGTCCGGTTCCCGCGCGGCGCGCATCGCCCGGGTGGTCGTCGACGTGCCGCTCGCGCACCTGGACCGGCCCTTCGACTACGCCGTCCCCGAGGAGCTCGCCGACGAGGTCCGCCCCGGCTGCCGGGTGCGGGTGCGCTTCGCCGGACAGCTCGTCGACGGCTACGTGCTCGAGCTCGCCGGCTCCACCGAGCACGGCGGCAAGCTGGCGCCCCTGGCCAAGCTGGTCTCGGGCGAGCCCGTGCTCACCCCCGAGGTCGCCGCGCTGGCCCGCTCGGTGGCCGACCGCTGGGGCGGCACGATGACCGACGTCCTGCGACTGGCCATCCCGCCCCGTCGGGCGGCGGCGGAGAAGCGGCCGCGGACCGACCCCGTCCCGCCGCCGGAGCCCCCGGACCCGGCCGGCTTCGCCCGCTACCCGACCGGCCCCGCGCTGCTCGACGCCGTCGCGTCCGGGGCACCCGCCCGCGCCGTGTGGACCGCGCTGCCCGGGGAGGACTGGCCGGCCCGGCTGGCGGAGCTCTGCCGCGCCGCGCTCTCCGGCGGCCGCGGAGCGCTGGTCGTCGTCCCGGACGGCAAGGACCTCGACCGGCTCGAGGCGGCCGCCGAGCGGCTCCTGCCGAAGGGCTCCTTCGTCGTGCTGCGGGCCGACGCCGCGCCGGACACCCGCTACCGGCGTTTCCTCGACGCCGCCCGGGGCAGCGCCACGGTCGTGCTCGGCACCCGGGCGGCCGCCCTGGCGCCGGTCGCCGATCTGGGCCTGGTGGCGATCTGGGACGACGGCGACGACCTGCACGCCGAGCCGCGGGCGCCCTACGCGCACGCCCGCGACGTGCTCGTGCACCGCGCGCACCTGGCCTCCTGCGCGGCGGTCGTGGCCGCCACCGCCCGCACCGCCGAGGCGGCGCTGCTGGTCGAGTCCGGCTGGGCGCACGAGCTGGTCGCCGAGCGCGCGACGCTGCGGGCGGCCGCGCCCCGCGTGCAGGCGCTCGGGGACGACGCCGAGCTGGCCCGCGACCCCGCGGCCCGCACCGCCCGGCTGCCCAGCCTCGCGCACCGCGTCGCGCGGCAGGCGCTGGCCGACGGCGCCCCGGTGCTGGTCCAGGTGCCGCGCGCCGGCTACGCGCCCGGCCTGTCCTGCGCCCGCTGCCGCGCGCCGGCCCGGTGCGCGGTCTGCTCGGGTCCGCTGGGCATCTCGGCCACCCCCGGCCCCAGCGGCTCCCGGGTGCCCGCCTGCCGCTGGTGCGCCCGCCCCGCGGCCACCTTCGACTGCCCGCACTGCCACCACACCAAGCTGCGCGCCTCCGTCGTCGGGGCCGCCCGCACCGCCGAGGAGCTGGGCCGTGCCTTTCCCGGGGCGGCGGTCCGGATCTCCGGCCGCGGCTCCGGCGTGCTGGCGACCGTGCCGGGCGGGCCGGCGGTCGTCGTCGCCACGCCGGGCGCGGAGCCGACCGTCGAGGGCGGCTACGGGGCCGCGCTGCTGCTCGACTCCTGGGCGCTGCTCGGCCGCGCGGACCTGCGGGCGGGGGAGGAGACCCTGCGCCGCTGGATGAACGCCGCCACCCTCGTGCGGTCGGGTGGGCAGGTCGTGGTGGCCGCGGACGCCGCGCACCCCGTCGTCCAGGCGCTGGTGCGCTGGGACCCGGCCTGGCTGGCCGAGCGGGAGCTGGCCGACCGCCGGGCGCTGGGCTTCCCGCCGGCGACCCGCATGGCGGCGCTGTCGGGCACCCCGGCCGCGCTGGCCGAGTTCCTCGCGGCGGCCCGGCTGCCGGACGACGCCGACCTGCTGGGTCCCGTCCCGGAGCCGCCCCGCCCGGGCCAGGACGACGAGCGCGAGCGCTACCTCGTGCGCGTTCCCCGCACCGAGGGGGTGGCGCTGGCCCGCGCGCTGGCCGAGGTGCAGGGCGTGCGCAGCGCGAAGAAGGTCTCCGAGCACGTCCGCGTGCAGCTGGACCCGCTCGAGCTCGTCTGAGAAAGGACCCCGTCCTCCCCACCTCTCGCAAGCTCGGGGCGGCGCCCTGGACGGGGCCGGCCTTCCGTGCTGGGCCGTCCGGGAGCGGCGGCCGTCGTGGAGCGGCTCATCGCATGCGGCGCGGAGGGCGTCGTCCTCGGCTGCACCGAGATCGAGCTGCTCCTCGGCGAGGGCGACGTCGACGTGCCGGTCCTTCCGACGACGCGGCTGCACGTCGAGGCGGCCGTGACTGCCGCACGTGCCTCCCGAGCCCGCCTTCTACGCTGGAACGGTGAGCGTCACCCCGATCCGCCTGATGGGCGATCCCGTCCTCCGCACCCCCGCCGCTCCGGTCGTCGACTTCGACCGCGAGCTGCGGCAGCTGGTCGCCGACCTGACCGACACCATGCACGCCGCCGGTGGCGCCGGGCTGGCCGCCCCGCAGATCGGCGTGGGCCTGCGGGTGTTCACCTGGTACGTCGACGGCGAGGTCGGGCACCTGGTCAACCCGGACGTGACGCCGGTCGGGGAGGAGATGGACGAGGCCGAGGAGGGGTGCCTGTCCATCCCCGGGTTCCGCTTCGACTGCCGCCGGCACCTCTACGTCGCCGCCACCGGCTGGAACATGCACGGCGACCCGGTGCGGATCGAGGGCTCGCACATGCTCGCCCGCGCGGTGCAGCACGAGGTCGACCACCTCGACGGCGTGCTGTTCGTCGACCGCCTGGACGCCGCGGCCCGGGAGGCCGCGCTCGCCGTCCTCCGCGACGCCGAGTGGGCCGGCGAGCAGGCCTACCTGCCCGCCGGCGAGCCGGTGCCCACGCCGGTCGTCAAGGTGAGCCCGCACTGAGGCTCCTGTTCGCGGGCACCCCGGAGCCCGCCGTCCCGTCGCTGGAGGCGCTGCTCGCCTCCGACCACGAGGTCGCCGCCGTCCTGACCCGGCCGGACGCCGCGTCCGGCCGCGGCCGGAGGATCCACCGGTCGCCGGTCGCGGAGCGGGCCGACGCCGCCGGCCTGCCCGTGCTGCAGCCGCGCTCCCCGCGGGAGCCGGAGTTCCTCGCGCAGCTCGCCGACCTGGCCGTCGACTGCGTGCCGGTCGTCGCCTACGGCGCCCTGATCCCGGTCGCCGCCCTGGAGATCCCGCGGCACGGCTGGGTCAATCTGCACTTCTCGCTGCTGCCGGCCTGGCGCGGCGCCGCCCCGGTGCAGCACGCGCTGATGGCCGGCGACGAGGTCACCGGCGCCTCGACGTTCCAGATCGAGAAGGGCCTCGACACCGGCCCGGTGTACGGCACCCTCACCGAGCCCATCGGCCCGCGGGACACCGCGGGCGACCTGCTGACCCGGCTCGCCGCCGGCGGTGCGCGGCTGCTGGTCGCCACGCTCGACGGGATCGAGGCCGGCACGCTCGAGGCGCGCCCGCAGCCGGCCGACGGGATCAGCCTGGCGCCGCGGATCGAGCCGGCCGACGCCCGCGTCGACTGGGCGCTGCCGGCGCACGTCGTCGACCGCCGCATCCGCGGGGTCACGCCGGCGCCGGGGGCGTGGACGACGTGGCGCGGCGAGCGGCTGCGGGTCGGCCCGGTGGAGCTGGTCGCCGACGCACCCGCCCTGGAGCCGGGCGAGCTCGCGGTCGGCAAGCAGGTGCTGGTCGGCACCGGCCGCGGCGCCGTCCGGCTCGGCGAGGTGCAGCCGGCCGGCAAGCGGATGCTGCCCGCCGCCGACTGGGCCCGCGGTGCCCGCCCGGCGCCGGGGGAGAAGGTCGGGGAGTGAGCGCACCCCGACGGCCGCGCCGGGGTCCCCGGCCGGGACGGCGACCGGCGCCGCGCCCCCAGCTCGACGGCGCCCGGCTGACCGCCTACGACGTCCTGGACGGCGTCACCTCCCGCGACGCCTACGCCAACCTGCTGCTGCCACAGCTGCTGCGCGAGCGCGAGCTGGAGCCCCGGGACGCCGCGTTCACCACCCAGCTCGCCTACGGCGCCCTGCGCGCCCAGGGCACCCTCGACGCGGTGCTCGCCCGGCTGGTCGACCGGCCGCTGGCCGACCTCGACCCCCGGGTGCTCGACCTGCTCCGCCTCGGCACCTACCAGCTGCTCGACCTCCGCGTCCCCGCCCACGCGGCGGTCGCGACCACGGTCGACCTGACCCGGGCCGTCGTCGGCGCGGGTGCCTCCGGCCTGGTCAACGCGGTGCTGCGCAAGGTGGCCGCCGGCGGCGACCGCGCGCGGTGGCTGGCCACGCTGGGCGCCACCGGCGACGAGCGGCTCGCGCTGGCCACCGACCACCCGGTCTGGATCGTCCAGGCGTGGCGGGACGCCCTGGGGGACGACGCCGAGCTCGAGGCGGCGCTGCTCGCCGACGACGCCGCCCCCGAGGTGCACCTGGCCGCCCAGCGGATCGACCGCGACGAGCTGGCCCGGCAGTCCGGCGGCGAGCCCGGGCCGTGGTCGCCGTACGCGGTCCGGCTGCACGGCGGCGACCCGGGCCGGGTGCCTGCCGTCCGCGAGGGCGCGGCCGCCGTCCAGGACGAGGGCAGCCAGCTCGCCGCGCTGACCCTGGCGCGGGCACCGCTGGACGGCCCGGAGGCCGCCTGGCTCGACATGTGCGCCGGGCCCGGCGGCAAGGCCGGGCTGCTGGCGGCGGTCCGCCCCGCCGGCGTGCGGCTCACCGCCGCCGACCGCGCCCCGCACCGGGCCGAGCTGGTCCGCCGGGCCCTCGGCGGCACCGAGGACGTGGACGTGCTGGTGGCCGACGGCCGGACCCCGCCGTGGCCCGAGGCCGCCTTCGACCGGGTGCTGCTCGACGCGCCGTGCACCGGCCTCGGCGCCCTGCGCCGGCGGCCGGAGGTCCGCTGGCGGCGCACGCCGGACGACGTCCCCCCGCTGGCCGCGCTGCAGGCCGAGCTGCTGGACGGCGCCCTGCGCTCGGCCCGGCCCGGCGGGGTGGTGGCCTACGTGACCTGCTCCCCGCACACCGCCGAGACCGTCGAGGTCGTCGACGCCGCCGCCCGCCGGGACGACGTCGAGGTGCTGCCGGTGGCCCCGCTGTTCCCGGAGGTGCCCGGGATCGCCCGCGGGGAGCACGCCCAGCTGTGGCCGCACCGGCACGGCACCGACGCGATGTTCATGGCCCTGCTGCGCCGCACCCGCTGACCCCCCGACGCGCCCGCCGCCTGTGAACCGATCGGCGTCCGCGCCCCGTGAACCGGGGTGGATCGCCATCGACGGGAGGCACCGGATGCCCGCACGAATCCCAGGCGCGGCGGCCTAGCCATGCGGCCCGCCTCCGTCCTCGAACGGATCGCCGCCCCGACGGCCCCACGAATGCTGACCCTGTTCGTGCGCGTCGTCGGGGCGGCGCTCCTCGTGGTCACCGGCTGGCTCCACCTGGACCTGTGGCTCGACGGGTACCGCGACATCCCGTGGATCGGGCCGCTGTTCCTGGCCAACGTCGTGCTCGCCGCGCTGGCGGCGCTCGCGGTGCTCCTCGCCCCGGCCCGCTGGCTGCCCTGGGTGGCCCTGCTGGGCGGCCTGCTGGAGATCGGCACGCTGGGCGGGCTGGTGCTCAGCCTGACCACCGGGCTGTTCGGTTTCCACGAGTCGATCAACGCCCAGTACGTCGTCCCGACGATCATCGTGGAGTCCGCGGGCTTCCTCGTGCTGGCCGGCTACTTCGCCTACGAGTTCGGAAGGTCTCGACAGCGCGGGCGCCGGGCGTGATCGTGTGCTCTGTGAGCCGGATCGGGGCGGAGGACGACGCCGTCCTCCGCCGGCTGTGGGACGAGCACGCGGGGCCCCTGCTCGCCTTCGTCCTGCGGCTGACCGGCGGGGACCGCGGCCGAGCAGAGGACGTGGTCCAGGAGACGCTGCTGCAGGCCTGGCGGCACCCCGAGGTGCTCGACCCCGAACGCGGTCCGGTCCGGCCGTGGCTGCTGACCGTGGCGCGGCGGGTCGCGATCGACCACTACCGGGCGCGCCAGGCCCGGCCGAGCGAGGTCGGCGACGAGGGCCTGGCCGAGCTCATGACCGACGACGGGATCGACGAGGCGCTGGAGCGCTGGCTGGTCGCCGACGCCCTCGCCTCGCTCGCCCCCGCTCACCGAGAGGCACTGCTGCACACCTACTACGCCGGACGCACCGTCAGCGAGGCGGCTACCGTTCTGGGTATCCCCGTCGGCACGGTGAAGTCCCGCGTGTTCTACGGGCTGCGCGCGCTCCGGCTCGCGCTCGAGGAGAGGGGGGTGGCGACGTGAGATGTGATCAGGAGCTCTCGGTCGGCGCCTACGTCCTCGACGCGTTGGAGCCCGACGAGCAGCTGCGGATGGCCCGGCACGTGCAGGAGTGCCCCGCCTGCGCCGAGACCGTGCGCGAGCTGGAGGGCCTGCCGCGGCTGATGGCCCTGGTGCCGACGCCGGGCGAGGAGCCGGTGGTGCCGGTGCCCAGCGAGCTGGCCTACGAGCGGTTCAGGCGGGAGGCCACCGAGCCCGCGCCGCGGCAGCGGCGGCGGCGCGGCAAGCGGTGGTGGGCCGCGGTCGCGGCCGCGGCGCTGCTCGTGGCCGGTGCGGTGACGGCCGGCGCCGTCGCCCTGCTGACCCCGGACCCGATGATCGCGGAGGCCACGCAGAACGGCGTGCACCTGACCGCCTCCTACCGGCCCGCCGACAACGGCGGCACCAGCGTCACGATCGAGCTCGAGGGTGTGCAGGTCGGGCAGTGGTGCGAGCTGCTCGCGGTGGACGAGGCGGGCAACCACGTCGCCGCCGACGAGCCGTGGGAGGTGACCTACCGGGGGCCCTACCACTGGTCGGGCTGGATCGACATGCCGGCCGAGGACGTCGCCTGGTTCCTCGTCCGCGAAAGGGACGGGTCCCAGGTGATCGCCGCGCCCGCCACCCAGCCGGCGTAACCGGCTCACCACGGGGGCGGGCTGGTGCGGCGGCGGGGCCGGCCGTCCCACTCGGCCAGCGGCGCGCTCTGCCACCACCAGTCGGCGCCCGCCGGCGGAACGTCGCCGAGCGCGGCGCGGCCGGTCGCCTGCAGCAGCCGGCCCCACCCGTCGCCGGGCGGCGCCCAGGGCAGCACGCGGTCGACCACGCGGGCCGCGAGGGCGTCCAGGGCGGCGTCCTCCGGGTCCGGGCCGGCCGCCTCCCGGGTGTGCACCAGCAGCTCGGTGCAGGCCATGCCGAGCCAGCCGGTGCGGTCGGCGAGCCCGGAGGGGTGGAAGGCCCGCTCGCCGTCGGCCATCCCGGCGAGCAGGGCGGCCAGCTTCTCCGCGCCGAGCGTCAGCTGGGCGAGCAACTCGGCCCGGGAGGCCCCGGGATCGCCGTCCCGCGGTGGTGCCAGCCGCCCGGCCGCCCGGGTGGTGACGTAGGCCGAGTACAGCTCCATCACGTCGACCAGGTGGTCGAGCGTGCGCCGCGGCGTCCAGTCGGGTGCCGGCCGCTCCCAGACATCGTCGGGGAGGACGGCGAACCGCCGGACCGCCCAGTGGGCGGCCGTGTGCAGGTCGTCGGGGGTCAGCACGGCTCAGCCCGGACCCACGGTGTCGGCCACCCGCATCCCGCGGGCCTGCGACCGGAGACGGCAGGCCGTCCCGTACAGGTGGTCGGCGACGGCCGCGCAGAGCCACTCCGCCGCGTCCGCGGCGGCGACGACCGGCGCCGGCGGCCGCACCGGCAGGCCGTGGTCGCGGTCCAGCAGCCCCGACGCCGCCGCCACCGCCGTCACGCAGGCGTCCTCCGGCGTCCAGCCGTCGGTCGGCCCCAACGGGGTGCGCGACAGGTCGCGCTCGCGCTGCCCGGTCGAGCGGTCCTCGTACCGGTCGCGGCGGAACCGCAGCCGGCGCCGGTGCCACCTGCCGGAGGTCTCGTTGGCCTCGACCAGGTCGCGCAGGCCGATCCGCCGCTCGTCCAGCCAGCTGTCCAGCGACCGCTCCGGCTCGACGCCGATGGCGGCCAGCAGCCGGTCGGCCGGGCCGAAGCCGGTCGGTGTCTCGTCGACGACGATGCTCTCGGCGGTCTGCTCGATCCGGCCGATCAGCGCCAGGTCCAGCAGCAGCCCGCCACGGACGGCCGGGCCGCAGATCGTCCAGTCCGCCACCCGGCCGCGCCGGTCGAGGCACAGCGCCGACACGCGGACCGCGACTCCCCCCGTGAGCTGCCCGTTCGCCATGGGGCGCAGGCTAGTGGGGCACCCGCCCCGGCGCCCGGGAAGACGGTGATCACCGTCCACCTAGACTCGGCAGACGTGTCCCGCGCACCGCTGATCGCCCCGAGCCTGCTCGCGGCCGACTTCGCCCGCATCGCCGACGAGGCCCAGCGGGTCGCCGACGCCGACTGGCTGCACGTCGACGTCATGGACGCCCACTTCGTCCCCAACCTCACCCTGGGGCTGCCCGTGGTGGAGGCGATCCAGCGGGTCAGCCCGGTCCCGCTGGACTGCCACCTGATGATCGAGGCGCCCGAGCGCTGGGCGCCGCGCTACGCCGAGCTCGGCGCGCGCAACGTCACCGTCCACGCCGAGGCGTGCACCGGCGATCCCCGCGCCGTCGCCCGCGACCTCCGGGCGGCCGGCGCGCTGGCCGGCCTGGCGATCAAGCCGGGCACCGCGCTCGAAGACCACCTCGAGGTGCTCCCCGAGTTCGACACCCTGCTCGTGATGACCGTCGAGCCCGGCTTCGGCGGCCAGGAGTTCATCGCCGACGTGCTGCCGAAGGTCCGCCGGGCGCGCGAGCTGGTGCGGACCGGCCACCTGTCGCTGTTCGTCGAGGTCGACGGCGGCATCAACCCCGACACCATCGAGCAGGCTGCGGAGGCCGGCGCCGACGTCTTCGTGGCCGGCACCGCGGTCTTCGGCGCCGACGACCCGGGCAAGGCCATCGCCGCGCTGCGCGCGCAGGCCGCCGCCGCGCGCGGCTGACCGTGGACGTCTCGCCGGCCGAGCGGACCGCCATGGCGCGCGCCCGCGAGCTCGGCGCGGCCGTCCTCGGCTCGACCAGCCCGAACCCGCCGGTCGGCGCGGTGGTCCTCGCCGCCGACGGCACGGTCGCGGGGGAGGGGGCGACCGCCCCGCCGGGCGGCCCGCACGCCGAGGTCCGCGCGCTGGAGCAGGCCGGGGAGCGGGCCCGCGGCGGCACCGCCGTCGTCACGCTGGAGCCGTGCGCGCACACCGGCCGCACCGGCCCGTGCGCCGACGCCCTGATCACGGCCGGGATCGCCCGCGTCGTCGTCGCCGTCCCCGAGCCGACCGAGCTGGCTGTCGGCGGCGCCTCACGGCTGCGGGAGGCCGGCGTCGACGTCGTCCTCGGGTTCGAGGAGGCCGAGGCGGCCGACGGCGCGCTGGCCTCGTGGCTGACCGGCGTCCACGACCACCGGCCGCGGGTGGTGTGGAAGGCCGGGGCGACGCTCGACGGCCGGGTGGCCGCGGCCGACGGCACCAGCCGGTGGATCACCGGGCCGGAGGCCCGCGCAGCGGTGCACCGGTTGCGGGCCGGCTGCGACGCCGTCGTCGTCGGGGTGGGGACGGCGCTCGCCGACGACCCGCAGCTGACCGTGCGCGACACCGAGGGGCGCGACGCCGTCCGCCAGCCGCTGCGGGTGGTCGTGGACCGGAGCGGCCGGCTGCCGGCCACCGCCCGGGTCCTCGACGACGCCGCGCCCACCCTGGTCAGCGCCGCCGCGGCGCCGCGCGAGCTGCTCACCGAGCTGTTCGGGCGCGGCGTCCGCCGGGTGCTGCTCGAGGGCGGCCCCACGCTGGCCGCGTCCTTCCTCCGCGACAGGCTGGTCGACGAGGTCGTGGTGCACCTCGCACCGAAGCTGCTGGGCGCCGGGCCCCCGCTGGTGGGGGACCTGGGAATCGGGACGATCGCCGACGTGCTGTCCCTGGAGCTCGTGGACGTCACCCGGCTGGGCGGGGACGTGCAGCTACGGCTGCGCCCGACCCGGCACACTGGTGGCCGTACGCCGAACGACATGGCGAGGGAGAGGATGTGACGTGTTCACCGGCATCGTCGAGGAGCTCGGCACCCTGCTGGTCCGCGAGGACCAGTCGGACGCCGCGCGCCTGCTGATCCGGGCGCGCAAGGTCCTCGACGGCGTCGCGCTCGGCGACTCCATCGCGGTCAACGGCGTGTGCCTGACGGTCACCGACGTCCGCCCCGAGGACGAGGACTACGTGTGGGGCACCGACGTCATGGCCGAGACGCTCGCGCGCAGCAGCCTCGGCGCGCTGGCCGCCGGCGACCCGGTCAACCTGGAGCGGGCGGTCACCGCGCACACCCGGCTCGGCGGCCACCTCGTGCAGGGCCACGTGGACGGCGTCGGCCGCGTGCTCGACCGCACCCCCGGTGAGCACTGGGAGGTCGTCCGGCTCGCCCTGCCGCCGCAGCTCGCGCGCTACGTCGTCGAGAAGGGCTCGATCACCGTCGACGGCGTCTCCCTCACCGTCAGCGCGGTCAGCGCGGCGTCCGACCCCGAGCCGTGGTTCGAGGTCAGCCTCATCCCCACCACCCTGCGCGAGACCACGCTGGGCGGACGCGCCCCGGGGGACCCGGTCAACCTGGAGGTCGACGTGATCGCCAAGTACGTGGAACGACTGCTGGAGGCCCGGCGGTGAGTGAGTCCTCCATCCGCCTCGACTCGATCGAGGACGCCATCGCCGCCATCAAGGACGGCCGGGCGGTCGTGGTCATCGACGACGAGGACCGCGAGAACGAGGGCGACCTGATCTTCGCCGCCGAGCTCGCGACCCCCGAGCTGGTCGCGTTCATGGTCCGCTACACCTCCGGCTACATCTGCGTGCCGGTGACCGAGGCCGACGCCGACCGGCTTGACCTGCCGCCGATGTTCCGGGTCAACCAGGACCGCCGCGGCACCGCCTACACCGTCACCGTCGACGCCCGCGAGGGCGTGAGCACCGGCATCTCGGCCGCCGACCGGGCGCACACCATCCGGCTGCTCGCCGACCCGTCGACCAGCCCGGCGGACCTGACCCGTCCCGGCCACATCGTGCCGCTGCGGGCCAAGGACGGCGGTGTCCTGCGTCGGCCCGGCCACACCGAGGCCGCCGTCGACCTCGCCGTGCTGGCCGGGCTGCGGCCGGCCGGGGTGCTCTGCGAGCTGGTCAGCGAGAAGGACCCGATCGGCATGGCCCGCGGCGAGGAGCTGCGGGTCTTCGCCGACGAGCACGACCTGTGCCTGATCTCGATCGCCGACCTGATCGCCTACCGCAAGCGCTTCGACAAGCTGGTCGAGCGGGTCGCCGAGGCGACCGTGCCGCTGGCCCCCGGCACCTTCACCGCCGTCGGCTACCGCAGCTCCTACGACAACCGCGAGCACGTCGCCTTCGTGATGGGTGACATCGGGGACGGCGAGGACGTGCTGGTGCGTGTGCACTCCGAGTGCCTCACCGGCGACGTCTTCGGCTCGCTGCGCTGCGACTGCGGCCCGCAGCTGCAGGCGGCGCTGGAGGCGGTCGCGCAGGAGGGCCGCGGCGTCGTCCTCTACATCCGCGGGCACGAGGGCCGGGGGATCGGCCTGCTGCACAAGCTGCAGGCCTACCAGCTGCAGGACGCCGGGGTGGACACCGTCGACGCCAACCTCGACCTCGGCCTGCCCGCCGACGCCCGCGACTACGGCACCGGCGCGCAGATCCTGGTCGACCTCGGCGTGCACACCATGCGGCTGCTCACGAACAACCCGGCCAAGCGCGCGGGCCTGGAGGGCTACGGCCTGAAGATCGTCGGCCGGGTCCCGCTCCCCAGCCACGTGACCGCGGAGAACCTGGCGTACCTGCGCACCAAGCGCGACCGGATGGGTCACCTGCTCGACATCATCGAGCCGGAGACCGAGGCCGGGCCCGCGGACACCCCCGCGCAGGAACAGCAGCTGTGAACGAGCTCGCGAGTTCACCGATGAGCACAGCAGCAGAACCGCGAACGCGGCCGACGAGCGCCAGCGAGGAGGTCACGTGAGCGGTCAGGGGGCGCCGGAGGCGGCGGCGGTCGACGCGACCGGGCTGACCCTCGGCATCGTCGCGACGACCTGGCACGCCGAGATCACCGGCGCGCTGGTCGAGCGGGCGATCGCCGCGGCCAAGGAGTCCGGCGTCGACGAGCCGACCGTCGTCCGGGTGCCCGGCGCGATCGAGCTGCCGGTCGTCGCCCAGGCCCTCTGCGAGCGGCACGACGCCGTCGTGGCGCTGGGCGTCGTCGTCCGCGGCGGCACGCCGCACTTCGAGTACGTCTGCGACTCGGTCACCGCGGGGCTGACCCGGGTGGCGCTGGACGCCGGCAAGCCGGTCGGCAACGGCGTCCTCACGACCAACGACGAGCAGCAGGCCCGGGACCGGGCCGGGCTGCCTGGGTCGGTCGAGGACAAGGGCTGGGAGGCCACCATCGCCGCGCTGCAGACCGCGCTCGTGCTCCGCGAGCTGCGCACGCCGCAGCGGCCGACCGGCTTCAGCATCACGCCCGCCGCGGGCGGCCGCGCGTGAAGACCTTCGACGAGCTGTTCGCCGAGCTGGCCGGCAAGGTCGCCGCCGCCGATCCCGCCTCGGGCACCGTGGCCGCCGTCCGCGACGGTGTGCACGCCGCGGGCAAGAAGGTCGTGGAGGAGGCCGCCGAGTCCTGGATGGCCGCCGAGCACGAGTCCATGGAGCGGACGGCGGAGGAGATCAGCCAGCTGCTCTATCGGGTGCAGGTGCTCATGCTGGCGCGGGGTCTGACGCTGGACGACGTCTACGCTCACCTCTGAAGAAGCAGAAGGACCCTCCTGCCCCCCACCGCTCGCAAGCTCGCGGCGGGACCCTGCAGGAGGGCCGCCGGCCGCCCTGTCACGTCACGTCGGAGGAGACCTCCAGTGCTGCGCATCGCCGTGCCCAACAAGGGCGTCCTGAGCGAGCCCGCGGCCGAGATGCTCGCCGAGAGCGGCTACCGGCAGCGGCGCAGCACCAAGGACCTCGCCGTCTACGACCCCGACAGCGACACCGAGTTCTTCTACCTGCGGCCGCGCGACATCGCCGTCTACGTCGCCTCCGGCACCCTCGATGTCGGCATCACCGGCCGCGACATGCTCCTGGAGACCGCGCCCCCCGATGGCGAGGGTCCGGCCGCGGTCGAGGTCATGTCGCTGGGCTTCGGCCGCTCGTCGTTCCGGTTCGCCGCGCCGGTGGAGTCGGGCATCGAGCGGATCGACCAGCTCGCGGGCAAGCGGATCGCCACCGCCTATCCGGTGCTGCTGCAGCGCTACCTCGCCGACGCGGGCATCAAGGCCGCCGTCGTCAAGCTCGACGGGGCGGTGGAGACCGCCTGCCGCCTCGGCGTCGCCGACGCCGTCTGCGACGTCGTCGAGACCGGGACGACGTTGCGGGCGGCGGGCCTGAAGACCGTCGGCGACCCCGTGCTGACCAGCGAGGCGATCCTCGTCCGCCGGCAGGGGGCCGAGGAGATCCCGGCCGTGGCCCAGCTGCGGCGGCGGCTGCGCGGCGTCCTGGTCGCCCGGCAGTACGTGATGCTCGACTACGACTGCCCGAACGAGCTGCTGGAGAAGGCGACCGCGATCACGCCCGGGCTGGAGGGGCCGACGGTCAGCCCGCTGCAGACGCCGGGCTGGTCGGCCGTGCGCGCAATGGTGCTGCAGACCGAGACCAACCGGGTGATGGACGACCTGTGGGAGCTCGGCGCCCGCGCCATCCTCGTCACCCGGATCCACGCCTCCCGCATCTGACGAGGGACCCCACCAGGCTCGGTGCGGGGCCCTGGAGGGTGGCGAATCCTCCGCACGATCAGCTGAGGTGATCGTGGCGCCTCCGGGCTCACGGTGGGACGTGTGCCAGGACGCGCTGCGGTGAGCCAGGACGGCGGTGCCGCCTGGAAACGCGACGAGGCCCCCCGCCCGCACCGGGCAGGGGGCCTCGTCGGCGACGGTCAGCGGACGCGCGTGGTGCGGTCCACGAGGTCGATCGCGGTGCACAGGCCGAGCGCCATGGCGCGGCCGCTGGTGGAGCCGGTGGCCAGCAGGCCGGCGATCGCCGGGGCCAGCGGCCGCTCGCCGACCAGGCCGTGCAGGACGGCGGCGTACTCGCCGCTGACCCGGCCCGCGGCCGCGTGCCGCAGCAGCGCCCGCGAGAGCTCCGTGGTGCGGCCGCCGGCCAGCGAGTAGACGCCCGCGGCGAAGCGCTCCGCGGCCGGGTGCCCGAGCAGCACGAGCCCGGCCATCGTGCCGGCCATGACGTCGTCGCCCGCCGGGGTGAGGCCGGGGCCGAGGCCGATCAGCCGGGCCGCCGTCCGCAGCGCCGCGTCGAGGTCGGCCCGCCGCACCGCGCCGCGCAGCGCCGCGAGCGGGCCGCCGGGACCGGTGGGCAGGCCGGGCAGGGTGAACGCGCTGTGCGGGACGCCCTCGCCGTAGAGCGCGTTGCGCAGCTGGCGCACCCCTTCGGGCAGCAACGCCGGCCGCGGGTGCGGCAGCCGCGGCCGCGGGTCCCACCACGCGGCCGCGCTCACCGCGAGGTCGCCGACGACGATCCGGCCGCCGCCGACCTCCGCCGGCGCACCGGTGGGCAGGGCCACCAGCGGCCGGCCGTTGCTGGGCCGGAAGAGCACGCAGCCCAGCGGCAGCCGCGCGGCGTCGCTGGTGAGGACGCCGACGACGTCGGAGCCGCGCTCGGTGGAGACCTGCAGGTACACGGCGGCGGGCAGGCTCATGAGCACCCGCGCGGGGCGCACCGGCCCGCGCAGCAGCTCCGCGACGCCGGTGCTGGCCGAGGCCGGGACGGCGGTCGCGGCGCGGGCGGGGGGAGCGGTCCGGGCGGTGGCCTGGGCGGACTCGCGGGGAAGGGGGATCAGGGGAACCCCGGCGCGGGCGGCGTGGCCGCGGTGCGGCGCGTCCGTCTGCGAGCGGTGGCCACCCGGGCCTGGGATGTCGTCGATGGTGCGCATGGCGGCGGCCCTTCAGCGGAGGCGTCAGCGGGGCGCCGGTGCTGGTGACCCCCCGCCCCGGCCCACCTCCGCCTGACGGAGGGCCCGGCGATCACCACCTCGGGTGACGGCCTACCATCCAGCGGGCTGAGACGAACCGGGTCTCGAACCTATGCGGCGCGTCGCACGCCCTTATATGGCGGAAATCGCCAAGAATGAGGGACGGCGTCCAGGCACACCTGACAGCAGCGAGGAATGTGGCACTCTGGACGGCAACCGAAGGGGGACAAGTCGTGACCCAGAGTGATGGCTCACTCGCGGCCACCACGCAGCGTGCTTCTACGACTCCGTTCCGTCGTAGCGGCAGCGGCGGACGAGCCACATTCTCGCAGCCGTTCGAGTCGCGCAGCAGCTGGCACGAGCGCATGGGGCTGACCCTCGACGAGGCCCTGCGCCTGCCCGGGCTCGCGGGCACCGCCGTCGTCGCCGGCGCCGGCGGCCTCGAGCGCGCGGTCCGGCACATGGTGGTCGACGACCCCTCCGACCCGCTCGCCGTCGCCGGCCCCGACGTGCTCGTCGTCCTCGGGGCGCGGCTGCCCCCAGCCGATCCGGCCAACTGCCGGGCGCTGGTCGAGCGCCTGGTCTCCATGGGCACGGCCGGGCTGGCGTTCCGCCGGGCCGAGGGGCCCGCGCCGGTGCCCGGGGAGGTGCTGGCCGAGGCCGACCGCCGCGGCTTCCCGGTGCTGGCCCTGCCGACCGGCGTGCGCATGGACGAGGTCCTCTCCGAGGTCCTCGGCGCCGTGGTGGCCAAGCAGAGCGAGGCGCTCGAGCTGTCCTCGCGGATGCAGAACCAGTTCATCGACGTCGCGCTGTCCGGCGGCGGGCTGGAGGAGGTCACCGAGCAGCTGGCCACGTTCCTCGAGGGCGCCGCCGTCCTGGGGCTCGGACCCGACCGCGAGATCGTCACCAGCGCCGGGCCGCCGGAGGACGTCGCCGAGATCAGCGACTGGCTGTGGCTGCTCGACGCCGCCGCCGACGACGCGCTCGCCGAGCTCGCCCCCGCGCGCCGGGTCTCCGCCGTCCGCGCCGACCAGAGCGTGGTCACCCCCGCCGACGTGCTCGCCGACGCCGACCTCTCGCCGGCCGACGGCATCCTTCTCGTGCCGGGCCACCACGAGCTGCCCGGCGGGGTGGGGGAGTACGCCGTCGCCCCGATCATGGCCGGCGACCAGCGGCACGGGTGGCTGGTGGCGGTCAACCGGACCGGCCCGCTGCTGGTCGGCTCCGGTGGTGTCCTCGAGCGGGCGGCGATGGTGAGCGCGCTGTCGGTCATCCGCCAGCAGGCCGTGCACTCGGTCGAGCTGCGCTTCCAGGGCGACCTGGTGCGCCGGCTCGTCGGCGGTTCCATGCGGCACACCGAGCGCGCCCTGGCCCAGACCCGGTCCTTCGGCTGGCGGCTCGACGGGCCGGTCGTCGTCCTGGTGTCTGCGACCGAGACGGTCGCCGACCCGCAGGCCGATCCCACCAGGGCCCTCGACGTGCTCGACCGGCTGGCCGACGGCTGGCGGGCCGCGCTGGACGGCGAGGTCGCCGGCGCCGCCGTCGCGGGGCTGTCCACCGAGATCGTCACCGTGCTGCCGCTCGACGGGCGCACGCCCGAGGAGATCTCCTCGCTGGTCTCCGCGGTCACCTCGCGGGTCAACGCGCGGCTGCGCCGGGTGGGCCGCGTGCTCGGCACCGGTATCGGCCGGCCGGCCGCGAACATCACCGCCCTCGGTGACGCCTACCAGCAGGCGCAGCGGGCGCTGTCGGTCGGGCAGGAGATCCACGGCGGGGGTGCGGTCACCCACTTCGACCAGCTCGGCGTCTTCCGGCTGCTCTCGCTGATCCCCGACAGCACCGAGCTGCGCTCCTACGTCGACGAGGTGCTCGGCCCGCTGGCCGACAGCAGCGACCCGGACTCCGCCGACCTGCGCGAGACGCTGCGCGTGCTGCTCGAGACCAACCTCAACGTCGCCGAGTCGGCCCGCCGCCTGCACTTCCACTACAACACGATGCGGTACCGGATCGGCAAGCTGGAGCGGCTGCTCGGCCCCTTCACCTCCGACCCGACGCTGCGGCTGAACCTGCTGCTGGCCCTGCACGCCGCCCGGATGCGCGGGCTGGACCAGCCGCACCGGCCGCCGATCGAGTCGGTGCCGCCGCTGCTCACCGACGACGGGCTCGACGCGCTCGTCTGAGACGGGAGGACGCGTGGGCGGAGAGGTCGACCGGCTCATCGAGCGGATGGCGGCGCTGCAGGCGGAGCTCTCGGCCGACGGCGATCCGGGGCGGTACTTCCTCGGCACCTACCTGCGGATCACGCAGGCCGTCCGGGGCGCGCTGGACGACGGGCTGTTCGAGGACCCCGCGTGGCTGGAGCGGTGGGACGTGGACTTCGCCGGCCTGTACCTCGACGCCCTGGAGGCCTATCGCCGCGATCCGGCCACCGCGCCGGAGCCGTGGCGGCGGGCCTTCGGCGCCGACCCCGGGCTGCGGCCCGAGGGGCACGTGCTGCTCGGCGTGAACGCGCACATCAACTTCGACCTGCCGCAGTCGCTGGTCCGGGTCATCCCCGACGAGGAGTTCGCCGACCCGGCCGCCCTCGCCCGGAGGGAGCGCGACCACGAGCGGATCGACGGCGTGCTGGCCTCCCGCGTCGCCGCCGAGGACGTGGAGCTGCAGCGGGCCGGCGACCCCCGCACGCTCGTCGACCACGTGCTCGGCCCGCTGAACCGCACCGCGACCCGGCTGTTCCTCCGGGAGGCCCGCCGCAAGGTGTGGGCCAACACCGCCGTCCTGCACCGGGCCCGGCTCGCCGGCGAGGCCGAGCACCGTCGGCGGGTGGCCGAGCTGGAGGCGCTCAGCGCCGCCCGGATCAGCGACCTGCTGCGGCCGGGCCCGGTGCTGCTCCGTCTGGCCGTGCGCGGCTTCGGTGTCACGCTGCCCGCATGAGCGGTACCGGCTCCGAGCGGCGGGACCGGCGGTTCCCGCGGCGCGTCTACGGCGTGGGCGCCGAGCCCGACCCCCGGTTCAGCCTGGCGAACGAGCGCACGTTCCTGGCCTGGATGCGCACGTCCCTGGCGCTCTCGGCCGCCGGCGTCGCGCTCGAGGCCCTCGACGTGCCCATCGCGCCCGGCGTGCGCCTCGCCTGCGCCCTGCTGCTCATCGCGCTCGGGCTGCTCGCGCCGGTGCAGGCATGGTTCGGCTGGGCGGCGACCGAGCGGGCGCTGCGCTGTTCCCGCCCGCTTCCGCCGGCACGGCTGGCGCCCGTGATCGCCCTCGGCGCCGTCGCGGCCGGCGTGCTGGTCCTCCTCGGCCTGCTCCTGCGGTGACCGACGACGCCGCCCGCGTCTTCGACAGCGGGCTGCAGGCCGAGCGGACCGCGCTGGCCTGGCGGCGGACAGCTCTCGCCATGGCGGTGGCCGCCATCGGCGCCGCCCGCCTGGCCGGCCCCCTCCTCGGCCTGGCAGCGGTCGTGCTGGGTGCCCTGGGGTCTGGTCCAGGTCTCGGTGGTCGCCGTCTCGTCCGGCCGACGGTATCGAGCCGTGCGCCGCTCCCTGGCCACGCGCGGCGACCTGAGTGGCGTCGTCCAGGGCGGCCTGCCGATCGCCGAGCTGGCCGGCAGCGGGATGGTGGTGGCCCTCCTCGCCGTCGCCTTCGTGCTCTCCGACGACGTGGAGCTGCCATGACGGCGGAGCGGGTGGCGACATCCGGCTGTCGCTGAGCCCCGCCGCGCGGTCCGGCCGTCCGTCGGTGAGGCTGGGGCCATGACCGACCCCTCCCGCCCGCTGTCCGGCCGGGTCGCGCTGGTGACCGGCGCCTCGTCCGGCATCGGCGAGGCCACCGCGCTCGTCCTGGCCGACGCCGGCGCCGCCGTCGCGATCGGCGCCCGCCGCCGCGACCGGCTCGACGACCTCGCCGCCCGGCTGCGGGACAAGGGGGCGCGGGTGCTGCCGCTGGCCCTCGACGTCACCGACGAGCAGGCCTGCGCCGACGCGGTCGGGCAGACCCGTGCCGAGCTCGGCGGCCTCGACGTCCTGGTGAACAACGCCGGCGTCATGCTGCTCGGCACGATCGTCGGCGCCGATCCCGAGGACTGGCGGCGGATGATCTCCACCAACGTCTTCGGCGTCATGTACATGACCGCCGCCGCGATCGACGGGATGATCGAGCAGGGCTCGGGCGACATCGTGAACGTCTCCAGCGTCGCCGGCCGCGTCGCGCGCAAGGGCTCGGGCGTCTACAACGCGAGCAAGTGGGCGGTGAACGCCTTCAGCGAGTCGCTGCGCCAGGAGGTCACCACCCGCGGCGTGCGGATCTCGATGGTGGAGCCCGGCGCGGTCGACACCGAGCTGCGCACGCACATCACCCAGCCGCAGGCCCGCGAGGACTCGGCCCGGTACGCCGAGGCCATGCGCCAGCTGCAGTCCGAGGACGTCGCCCGCGCGATCGTCTACGTCGTCACCCAGCCGCCGCACGTGGCGATCAACGAGGTGCTGGTCCGCCCCACCGACCAGGAGCGCTAGTCGACGGGCGGGATCGCGGTGCGGACGGCGTAGAGGACGTCGTCGCGCTCGTGCACGAACCCGAGGTGGGCGGCCACCGCCCGGCTGGCCGCGTTGTCGGGACTGGTCGTCCACGTGGGCCGGTGCCCGCGGGCGCGGATGTCGGCGACCACCGCGGCCGCGCACGCCGTCGACAGGCCCCGGCCCCGGACGTCGCGGGCGGTCACCACGCCGATGTCCTCGAACCGCCGGCCGACGAAGAAGGAGCACGCGACCGACACGGCGCGGTCGCCGTCGAACGCGGCCCAGCCGTAGCCGGAGGCGGCCAGCCCGGCCGGCCCGCCCCAGGTCTCGCCGATCCAGGCGATCGAGGGGTCCAGCCGCTCCAGCGCCGCCGCGTCGCCGGGGACCAGCCGCCGCACCGGGTGCCGCGGCGCCGGGACGTCCGCGCCGTCCGGCAGGACGGCGACCACCCGCGGCCAGACCGTGGTGCCCGGATCCACGGCACGCAGGGCCGGCAGCCACTCCGGCGGCGCCTCGACCAGCGCCGCGAGCCCGTCGATCACCGCCGGCTCGCCGCGCAGCGCGACGTTGCCGCCGGGCAGCTCGGCCAGCACGGTCCGCGGGCGGGGCCAGCGGTCGGCCCGGCACCGGCCGACGCCGCTGGTGACGATGTGCTGCGCGATCAGCGGGCCGGGGCGCTCGGGCGCGAAGAAGCCTGCCACGTCCGCCGCGTCGACCTCGCGCATCGTCGCGAAAGGGTATCCGGGCCGGTCCCGTCTCCGTAGACTCCTCGGGCACCACGCCGTATCCCGCGGGAGGTGGGCCGGTGGTCGGAGCGCCGCCCGGCGAGAGCGCTCGGTCGATCCCGACCCCGGACCAGCGACTGCGTGTGTTCATCTCCTCGACCATGATCGAGCTGGCCGAGGAGCGGCTCGCCGTCCGGGAGGCGGTGACCCGGCTGCGGCTCATCCCCGTCCTGTTCGAGCTGGGGGCCCGCAACCATCCGCCGCGGGAGCTGTACCGCTCCTACCTCGCGCAGAGCGACGTCTTCGTCGGGATCTACGGCGAGCACTACGGCTGGATCGGACCGGGGATGGAGATCTCCGGCCTGGAGGACGAGTACAACCTCTCGGCCGGCCTGCCCCGCCTGCTCTACGTGCGCCGGACGGCGCCCGACCGCGAGCCCCGCCTGCAGCAGCTGATCGACCGCATGCAGGGCGAGGGCGACGTCTCCACGACGTTCTACGACAGCCCGGCCCAGCTCGGCGAGCTGGTGTCGGACGACCTGGCCGTGCTGCTCTCGGAGCGGTTCGCCGGCCCCCGGCCGCCCGCGGGCCTGGCGCCGGGATGGCTGCCCACCCCGGCTGCCCCGCTCGTCGACCGCCGCGACGAGCTGGCGATGGTCACCGGTCTGCTGCGCGACCCGGCGGTCCGGCTGGTCACGCTGACCGGGCCCGGCGGCACGGGCAAGACGCGGCTGGCGCTGGCCGTGGGGGAGGCGCTGCTGCCCGAGCGGGACGCGGTCTGGTGGGTGGACCTGTCCGCCGTCCGGGACCCGGCCGAGGTGCCCCGCGTGGTGGCCACGGCGGTCGGCGTCCCGCCCGAGGGGTCGCGGTCGGTCATGGACCTCGTGGCCGACCGGCTGGCCGGCCAGCGGGTGCTGCTCGTCGTCGACAACGCCGAGCAGGTGGCCGAGGCCGCGCCGCTCCTGAGCCGCCTGCTGAGCCGCTGCCCGCGGATCCAGGTGCTCGTCACCAGCCGCCGCGTGCTCGGTCTGCGCGGCGAGCAGGACGTGCCGCTCGGTCCCCTCGGCGTCCCGGCGGCGGGGGAGTCGCGGCACGAGGCGGTGACCGCGGCCCCGGCCGTGCAGCTGTTCTCCGCCCGGGCCCGCCGGGCCGATCCGTCCTTCGTCGTCACGGAGGGGAGCGCCCCCGCGGTGGCCGAGGTCGTCCGGCGGCTCGACGGCCTGCCCCTGGCCGTCGAGCTGGCGGCCGCGCGGGTGCAGACCCTGCCCCCGGCGCAGCTGTTGCGCCGGCTGAACACCGCGCTGGACGCCGTCCTGGAGCTGCGCGATCCCGATCTGGACGCCCCGGAGCGCCAGCGCACGTTGCACGCGACCATCGCCTGGAGCCACGACCTGCTGACCGAGCCGGAACGCGCGCTGCTCGCGCGGCTCTCGGTGTGCACCGGCGGCGCCACCCTGGACACCGCCGAGGCCATCGGCGCGGTCGACGGGGACCTCGACGTCGTGGAGACGCTGGCCGCGCTGGTCGGGCACAGCCTCGTGACGGCGAGCGACACCGGCGAGGGCGAGCCCCGCTTCCGGATGCTCGAGCTCGTCCGGGTGTTCGCCGCGCAGCGGCTCCACGACCGGGGTGAGGAGGACCGGATCCGGGGGCGGCTGGCCGAGCACCTGGCCTGCGTGAGCCCGTCGGCCGGGGCCGGCCTGCTGGGTCCGGACCACGCCCGCTGGCGGGCTCGGCTCGAGGCCGAGACCGCGGACCTGCTGGCCGCCCTGGAGTGGGCCGTCGAGCACGACCGCGCCGACCTGGTGGTCCGGATCGGCGGCCCGCTGGCCCGCTGGTGGTGGTCGGCCGGCCTCGTCGTCCCGCTGGCCGAGGTCGCCGAGCGGACCGCCCGGCTGCCGTCGGCCACGGCGCTGCCGCCGGAGGAGGCGGCGCGCCTGGAGCTGGCCCGCGGCCTCGCCAGGATCGCCCGCGGCGGAACCGCCGAGGCCGCACCGCTGCTGACCGCCGTCGTCGACGAGGCCCGCTGCCGGGACGATCCGGGGCTGCTCGGGCACGGCCTCGTGGGCCTGGCCGCCACCCGGCCGCCGGACGACCGGGAGCTGCGCGAGCTGCTGGCCGAGGCGGTCACCGCGCTGCGGCGCACCGGCGACACGTGGTCGGTCGCCTACGCGCTCATCCCGCTGGGGGACGCCGAAATGCTCGCCGACGATCCGCCGGCCGCCGTCCGCACCCACGAGGAGGCCCTGCACCTGGCGCGGAACAGCGGGGACGAGCACCTCGTCGCGACGGTGCTGGACCGGCTCGGGCTCGACGCCGTCCGCGCGGGTGACCCGACCACCGCACGGGAGCGGCTCGCCGAGTCCGCGGACCTGCACCGGCGGATCCGGGACCAGGAGGGCCTGGCCAACTGCCTCGACGGCCTGGCCGGGCTCGTCCTCGCCCTCGGGGTGCCGCGCGCCGCCGCCCGCCTCGCCGGCGCCGCTGCCGCGGCCCGCGCGGCGCTCGGCCTCGCGGCGTGGCCGCTGCTGCGCCCGCAGGTCGACCGGCTGGCCGGCGAGATCCGCGCGGCGCTCGGGGAGGACGACGAACCGCGGGAACGGGCCGCCGGCGCGGCCGCGGGCCCCTGGGCTGCCCTGGACGCCGGCCTCGCCGTGGTCGAGGCTGCGGAGGACCTCGCCGTCCGCTCCCGGTCCGGCCCCGACGGGGACGTCCGCCGGACGGGTCACCGCACGTGGAGGAGGCGTCATGAGCAAGCCGGCTCTCCTGGCCGTCGATGACGACGGCCCGGTGCTGTCCGCCGTCGAGCGGGACCTCCGGGCGCGCTACAGCGAGCGCTACCAGATCTACACGGCCTCCTCCGGCGAGCAGGCCCTCGACCTGCTGCGCCGGCTGCGGCTGCGCGAGGACCCGGTGGCCCTGCTGCTGGTCGACCAGCGCATGCCCGGCATGAGCGGCGTAGAGCTGCTGTCCGCGGCACGCAAGCTTTACCCGGACGCCCGCCGGGTGCTGCTGACCGCCTACGCCGACACCGACGCCGCGATCAAGGCGATCAACGACGCGGACGTGCAGCACTACCTGCTCAAGCCGTGGGATCCGCCGGAGGACCGGCTCTACCCGGTGCTCGACGACCTGCTGCAGACCTGGCGGCACCCGCCGCCGGTCGCAAACCTGCGGGTGATCGGCGACCGGTGGTCGGTGGACAGCCACGAGATCCGGGAGTTCCTGGCCCGCAACCTGGTGCCCTACCGCTGGCTGGACGTCGAGACCGACGCCGCCGCGCGGGAGCTGCTCGAGGTGGCGGGCATCGACGCCGGCGCGCTGCCCGCGCTGGTGCTGGACGACGGCGAGGTCGTCGTCCACCCCGACCTGCACGAGGTGGCGGCCCGGATCGGGCTGCGGGTGCGGGCCGAGCGCGCGGCCTACGACCTCGTGGTCGTCGGCGCCGGCCCGGCCGGGCTGGCCGCCGGCGTCTACGGCGCCTCGGAGGGCCTGTCGACGCTGATCCTGGAGTGCAGCGCCCCCGGTGGGCAGGCGGGCACGAGCAGCAGGATCGAGAACTACCTCGGCTTCCCGGTCGGCCTCTCCGGCGCCGACCTGACGCTGCGCGCCCGGGAGCAGGCGATCCGGTTCGGTGCGGAGCTGCTCGTGCCGGCCGAGGTGGTGGGGCTCCGGCGGGTCGACCCGTACACCGTCGTCAAGCTCGAGGACGGCAGCGAGGTCAGCGCCTCGACGCTCCTGGTCGCCACGGGCGTCAACTACCGCACCCTCGACGTCCCCGGCGCCGCCGGGCTCACCGGGCTCGGCGTGTACTACGGCGCGGGCCGCGCCGAGGGCGTCGACCACGAGGGCGGGCGGGTGTTCGTCGTCGGCGGCGGCAACTCGGCCGGACAGGCCGCGCTGTTCCTCTCCCAGTTCGCCGCCTCCGTGACGGTGCTGATCCGCGGCGGGGACCTGGCGGCGACCATGTCGCGCTACCTCATCGACCGGCTGGCCGCCTCGGAGAAGATCACCGTCGAGTACCGCACCGAGGTGGCCGGCGCCCTGGGGACGCGGCGGCTGGAGGGACTGCGGCTGCGGTCGGGCACCGAGGAACGGGAGGTCGCGGCCGACGCCCTGTTCGTCTTCATCGGGCAGGCGCCCCGCACCGCCTGGCTCGACGGCGTGGTCCGCCGCGACGACAAGGGCTTCGTGCTCACCGGCATGGATCTGGGCGCCTCCCCGCCGGACTGGCCGCTGGAGGTGCCGCCGCTGCCGCTGGAGACCTCCGTCCCGGGGGTGTTCGCGGCCGGGGACGTCCGGCACGGGGCCGGCATGCGGATCGCGGCGGCGGTGGGGGAGGGCGCGATGGCGGTCCGGTTCGCCCACCAGCGGCTGGCTGTGCGGTGACGCTCGCCCCCGGCCGGGACGTCGCGGCGGCGCTGCGCGGCTCGCGGCTGTTCGCCGAGCTGCCCGAGGAGGACCTCGCCGCCCTGGCCGGGACCAGCAGCACCGTCGAGCTCGCGCCCGGCGAGGTGCTGATGGCCGAGGGCGCGCCCCCGGAGGCGATGTACGTCGTCCTGGAGGGTGAGCTGGAGGTCAGCCGGGTCGTCGGCGGCTCGCGCGTGCTGCTCAACGTCTGCGGTCCCGGCGAGCTGCTGGGGGAGCTGGGCATCGCGCACCGCCGTCCCCGCTCGGCCACCGTGCGGGCCCGCACCCGGAGCCTGGTCCAGCGGATCGGCGCCGAGGCGCTCGATCAGCTGTTCACCCATCCGGCCTCGGCCCGTGCGCTGCTCCTGGCCGCCACCCGGCGGCTAGACCGCGAGGAGGGGCTGGTGCGCCAGCACGAGCGGATGGCCGCGCTCGGCGCCCTGTCCGCGGGGCTGCTGCACGAGCTGAACAACCCCGCGAGCGCCGTGCAGCGCGGGGCCGCCCGGCTGCGGACGCTGCTCGCGGACGCCGGCCCGGGCGAGGAGCTGCAGCCCCTGGTCGGCGCGGTGCCGGTGCCGGAGGACCCGCTGGACCGCGCCGACGCCGAGCGGGCGCTGGACGACGTCCTCGGCGCGGCGGGGGTCGAGCGGAGCTGGGAGGTCGCCCCGGAGCTGATGCGCCTCGGCGTCGAGCCGGCCGCTCTCCGCGAGGCGCTGGCCGGGCTGGCGCAGGACCGGCGCGGCCCCGCCGTCCGCGGGCTGGCCCGGGCCGCGGAGATCCGAGCCCTGCTCGACGAGGTCTCCGCCGGCGCGGAGCAGCTCTCGCGGATCGTGACCGGCGTGCGCCCGCTGGCCTACTCCTCGGACCAGTCGCTGACCGACGTCGACATCCACGCGAGCCTCGAGCAGGCCCTGGTCCTGCTGCGCCACAAGGTGCCGCCCGGCGTGCGGGTGGTCCGCGACCTCGACCCGCAACCGCAGACGGTGCAGGGCTGGCCCGCCGACCTGGCGCTGGTGTGGACCAACCTGCTCGACAACGCCCTCGCCGCGGTGGACCGGGACGGCACGGTGACGGTGCGCACGCGGGGTGAGGACGACGACGTGGTGGTCGACGTCGAGAACACCGGCCCCACCGTCCCGCCGGAGGTCCTCGCGCGGGCGTTCGACGCCTTCTTCACCACCAAGCCGGTCGGCCAGGGCACCGGCCTGGGCCTCGCGACGTCGCTGGCGGTGGTGGCCCAGAAGCACCGCGGCCGGCTCACGCTGACCTCCGAGGACGGCGTCACCCGCGCCCGCGTCGTCCTGCCCCGGCGGCGCTGAGCGGGCGTCAGCCCAGCAACTCGTCGGCGGCGGCCGTCTCGGGGGAGGTGAAGGCGGGCGGCAGGTCCGCGCGGGCCTCGGCGAGCACGGTCCGCCACCGCTCGGGCCGGGTGGCGACGGGGAGCCGGGCGAGGTCGAGGGCGGCCCGGAGCCGGCACAGCCGGGCGCCCTGCCACTTCGCCGTCCGCATGGCCTGGGTGAGATCGGCGATGACCCGCTCGACGTCGCCGCCGCGGGCCAGCGTCGCGTGGGCCCGCTGGCGGTGCAGTTCCGGCAGGTGCAGGTCCTCGCCGGTGCGCAGCACCACGTCGAAGGCCTCGGCGAGGTGCTCGTCGGCCCGGTCGACCTCGCCGGCGTCCGCCTCCAGGCGGGCGAGGTAGGCGAGGTTGGCGGCCGCGAAGGACTCCTGGCCCATGAGTCGCAGCGTGGCGATGGCGTGCTCGAGGTGCGCGCGGTCCTCCTCGCTGCCGGGCGTGCCGACCGAGACGTAGGCGTCGCCGAGCGTCGACCAGAACGCGGAGCCGTACTCCTCGCCGATGGCCGCGACCTCGGCCCCCAGCCGCCGGGCGGCGTCGTCGTCCCCGAGGAAGCGGCGGTTCCAGGAGGTGTAGGTCTTGACCAGCGCCATGCTGATCGGGCCCCGCGGGAACCCGATCTCCTCCGCCCGCCGCAGGGCCTCGCGCTCCCAGCGCTCGGCGTCGGGTTCCGCGCGGGCGGTGTTCACGCACGCCAGCGCCGCGGCCGAGGCCGCCACCGGGTCCTGGGGCAGCGACCACACCGGAGTGACGGTCTGGTCGGCCGGCCGGGCGGCGAAGCCGGCCATCGCGCGTTCCAGGTGCGCCGCCGCCGAGGTGAGGCGGCCCTGGTGGAAGTCGCTGTAGCCGGCGCAGGCCTCCACCTCCGGGGCGAACGCGGAGAAGGCGGGTTGCTGGACCATCGCGGTGAGCCGGCCGACCACGCCGCGCGCAGTCGCCAGGGCGCCGCTCACCAGCCAGAAGCCCCAGAGCGCGATCAGCGCGGACACCACCTCCGGGCGCCCGAGCCTCGTGGCGAGCTGCTCGGCCCGGCGGTAGTCGGACCGGACCAGGGGTGCGGCGTAGCCGTGCATCGAGATGACGGACAGGCCGCGCAGCATCCGCGCGACGAGCTCGTTGAGGTCGCGGTCGTCGGACTCGGGCAGGGACTCGAGCAGCTCGAGGGCGCGGGAGACCAGCCTGGTGGCCTCGGCGTGCGCCCCATGTCCCTGTTCGAGCTGGGCGGCGACGAGGTAGAGCCCGGCGGCGTGGTCGGCCCGCCCGGCCAGGTCCAGGTGCTGGGCGATGAGCGCCGGCTCGGCCGCGCGCTCGGTCAGCACGTCGGCGACCCGGGCGTGCGTGCGCCGGCGGACGTCGAGGACCTGGGTCTCGTAGGCGGCGTCGCGCATCAGCGCGTGGCGGAAGCGGTAGGTGCCGAGGCTCAGGCCGACCGGCTCGACGATGCCCGCGTCGGTCAGGACCTCCAGCTGGTCGGTCACGACCTGCTCGTCGCCGACGACCGCCGCGACGGTGGCGGGGTCGAAGGTCGGGCCGATGGTCGCGGCGACCTGCACCACGCGGAGGTCGACCCCGGGCACCTTGAGCCGCCAGGTGAGCAGCTCCTGGAGGCGCAGCGGGATCGGTTCGCTGCGCTGCGAGTCCAGGCTCGAGCGGGTCAGCTCCTCGACGAACAGCGGGATGCCTTCGGCGTGCTCGATGATCGTGGCTCGCTGCTCCGCGGTCAGGGTCTTGCCGGCAGCCAGGTTGTCGACGAGCCGGGAGGCGGCCGCGCCGTCGAGCCGGTCCAGCGTGAGCACGCACACCTGGTCGCGCCACACGATCATCGAGTCGTCGCGGGTGGTCGCCACGGCGAGGAGGCCGGACGGAAGCCGCTCGGCGATCCGGCCGAGCAGGCCGAGGGTCGAGGGGTCGGCCCAGTGCAGGTCCTCGACGGCGAACAGGCACGGCGTCGCCTCGGCGACGGCGGCCAGCCAGTCGACGAGCCGGTTGATGGTCTCGTCGAGGAAGGCCCCGGGGTCCAGCTCCGGCGCCGGGTACTCGGGGGTGGGTGGAATGCCGAGGAGCGGGCCGAGGAAGGGGACCATCCGCGCGGGGTCGAGCCCGACCGCGCGCAGCGTGCGCACCAGCCAGCCGAGCCGGTCGCCGTCCTGGCCGGCCCGGACGACCCCGCGCTCGAGCAGCCGGGTGACCGGCCACAGCGAGACGTTGGCGTAGTAGGGCAGGCACGCGACGCCGACCACCCGGCCGCCGCTGGCCTCGACCCGGTCGAGGAGCTCCGCCACGAGCCGGGACTTGCCGATGCCGGCCTCGCCGACCACGAGGAAGGCGCTCGCGGCCGGTCCGGTGCCCGCTCGGACGGCCTGCCACGCCGACAGCAGCCGGTCCCGGGGCTCGTCCCGGCCGACGAGCCCGGCCTTGCGGTAGCGCTCGGCCTGGAAGCGGGCCGCCGCGTAGCGGGGGCGCTCGACGGTGAAGACCTCGACCGGGCGGCTGATGCCCTTCAGCCGCCGCTCGCCGGCCGAGTGGAGGAAGAAGTCGGCGTCCACCAGCTGCTGGGTGACGTCGCTGATCACCACGCTCCCGGGGGCGGCCTCGGACTGGATGCGGGCGGCGAGGTTGGGCACCAGCCCGACGATCGAGTCGCGTTCGGCGACGGAGCTGTCGTCGCTGAGGTCGGTGACCACCACCCGGCCGGTGTGGATGCCGACCCGCACCTCCGCGGTCACGCCGAAGCGGCGCTCCAGCTCGGCGCGGGCGTCGCGGATCGCCGTCACCAGGTCCAGGGCGGCCAGCACGGCCCGCCGGGCGTCGTCCTCGTGCGGTTCGGGATAGCCGAAGCCGGCGAGGATGCCGTCGCCGGCGTACTGCATCACCGAGCCGCTGTAGCGGTTCACCGCCTCCCGGGCCGCCGCCCGGTAGAAGGCGTAGAGGTCCCGGAGCTGCTCCGGCTCCACCCGCTCGGACAGCGTGGTGGAGCCCACCAGGTCGGCGAACACGAGCGTCATCAGGGCCCGCTCGCCCGACGGGGAGAGCTGGCGGCTCGCCACCTGCCGCAGGATCGACGCGGCCCGCCGGTTGTCGGGATCGACGGCCCGGACCTCCTCCGCCGTCGTCCGCGCCGGCTCGAGGTCGCCCGCGGCCAGCGACGCCTCCGCGGCGGTGAGCAGCCGTTCCAGCAGGCGCGAGAGCCTCGTCTCGGCGGAGATGGCGAGGTCGGTCACGGCGGCGGGCCCCCCGGGCGGCGGAACGGCGAGCAGACTCACCGATCGGGGGAGCCTATGCCGGATCCGCGCCGGCGTGGGACGACGATCCAGCGATCAGTCGTGGAAGACCTCGATGTCGGCGCCCATCTCGACCAGCCGCTCGTAGAGGTGCTCGTAGCCGCGGGCGATGATGTCGACGTTGCGCAGGACGCTCGTGCCCTTGGCCGCCAGCATCGCGAGCAGGATGCAGACCGCGGGCCGCAGCGCCGGCGGGCAGACCACCTCGGCGCTGGACCAGCGGGTCGGCCCGGTGACCAGGACGCGGTGGGGGTCGAGCAGCCGGACGTTCGCGCCGAGCCGGGTGAGGTCGGACAGGTGGATCGCCCGGTTGTCGTAGACCCAGTCGTGGATCAGCGTCTCGCCGGCCGCGTGCGCGGCGATCACCGCGAAGAACGGCAGGTTGTCGATGTTCAGGCCCGGGAACGGCATCGGGTGGATCTTGTCGATCGGGGCCCGGAGCGTCGACGGCCGGATGCTGAGGTCGGCCAGCCGGGTGTGCCCGTTGTCGGCCAGGTAGTCCGGGGACCGCTCCATCCGCAGCCCCATCTCGGCCAGGACGGCGAGTTCGATCTCCAGGAATTCCACCGGCGCCCGCCGGACGGTCAGCTCTGAGTCGGTGACGATGCCGGCGGTCAGCAGGCTCATCGCCTCCACCGGGTCCTCGCTGATCGTGTAGTCGACGTCGGCGTCGAGCACCGGCCGGCCGTGCACCACCAGCGTCGTCGTCCCGAGGCCCTCGATGGCCACGCCGAGCAGCTGCAGGTACAGGCAGAGGTCTTGGACCATGTAGTTGGAGCTGGCGTTGCGGATGGTCGTCGTCCCGTCGGCGCGGGCCGCGGCGAGCAGGGCGTTCTCGGTGACCGTGTCGCCCCGCTCGGTCAGCACGATGGTGCGGTGGCGGGCGGCGGGGGGCCGGACGGTCGCGAGGTACTCGCCGCTGCGCGCCTCGACCTGTAGGCCGAAGGGGCGCAGCGCGATCATGTGCGGCTCGACGGTGCGGGTGCCGAGGTCGCAGCCGCCGGCGTAGGGCAGCCGGAAGGTCTGCGCCCGGTGCAGCAGCGGGCCGAGGAACATGATGATGCTGCGGGTCCGGCGGGCGGCGTCGGCGTCGATCCCGGCCAGGTCCAGGTGCTCGGGGACGACGAGGGTGAGGTCGCGCCCGGTGACGTCCCAGGTGGCCTCGACCCCGATGGAGCGCAGCACGTCGAGGATGCGGTCCACCTCGACGATGCGGGCGACGTTGCGCAGGGTCGTGCGGCCGCGGTTGAGCAGCGCGGCGCACAGCAGCGCCACCGCGGCGTTCTTCGACGACTTCACCGTCACCGCGCCCCGGAGGGTCCGCCCACCCGTGACGCGCAGGTGGGCGGGACCCGCCGGGACGCTGGGGCCGAGGCTGATCAGCTCGCTCTCCAGGGCTGCCGAGAGCCGGCCGAGCAGCTCGAGGGTGAGGTTCTGGCCGCCCTGCTCGATGCGGGCGACGGCGCTCTGGCTCGTGCCGAGGCGCTCGGCGAGCTGGAGCTGCGTGAGTCCGCGGTGCCGGCGGGCGTCGCGGACGAGGAGGCCGATCCGCCGCATGGCGCTGTCGTTCTCAGCGCCGGCGGTGTCGGGAAGAAGGTCGGTCACCGTCACCGGGCAACGCTATCTCGCAGGTGAGATGCGATCGGCGCGCCACGCTGTGACGGACCTGTCCCGGCTGTCGACGTCCCGGCGGTCAGCGGATGACGTCGGCCGAGACGTCGGTGACGATCGCTCGGAAGGTAGTCGTGTCCACCTCGTCGTCCACGGTGACGCGGACGATGTCGGCGACCTGCTGGACGGTCGCGGGCTGGACGGCGTTGGCGCGGGCCGCGGCCACCAGGTGCAGGTGGCGGACGCGGGCGGGGTCGCAGGAGCCGGAGGCGGCGTGGTTCAGAGCCATGCGGGGACGGTAGGCATCCGACCGGGGGAGTGACGACGACCACCGCCGGGCGGCCGGGAACCGTTCGTCACGGCTGTCGCACGAGTCGACGGCAACCCCGGCCGCCCCCTCATGGCGCCTCGGCCCTCCGGGCGTTGTCGGCGATCGCCCGGACGAGCCGCGGCCACGCGCCGCGCGGGAGGTCGTGGCCCATGCCGTCGACGAGTTCGAGGCGTGCGCCGGGGACGGTCTCGGCCGTGGCGCGCCCGCCGGAGGGCGCGCACATCCGGTCAGCCGTGCCGTGGACGACCACGGTGGGGACGGCGAGCCGGCGCAGCGCCTCGGTGCGGTCACCGGCGGCGCGCACCGCGCGGTGCTGGCGGCGGCGGCCGTCGCGGGCGTCCGGGTCGCGCCGGAACGCCAGGGCGTTGACCCGCCGGAGCTCGTCGAGGTCCTGCTCGAAGCCGGGGGAGCCGATCGCGGCGAACACCCGGACGCGGCGCTCGACCGCCTCCTCCTCGGTGCGCGGCCGCCGGCCGAGGGCGTGGCGGAACACGCGCAGGGAGGTCCGGCCCTGGCCGCGGCGGCCGGTCGTCGACATGAGCGAGGCCAGCGAGCGCACACGCGCCGGGTGCCGGATGGCCGTCGTCTGGGCGATCATCCCGCCCAGCGAGGCGCCCGCGACGTGCGCGGAGTCGATCCCCAGCGCGTCGAGCAGCCCGACCGTGTCGTCGGCCATGTCGTCCAGGGTGTAGCGCCGTCCCGGCAGGTGCGTCGAGCGGCCGGCGTCGCGGTTGTCGAACCGGACGACGCGGAAGCCTTCGGCGGCCAGCTGACGGCAGAGGTCCTCCGGCCAGTGGATCAGCTGGAAGCCGAGCCCCATGATCAGCAGCACCACCGGGCGGTCCGGGTCGCCGAAGGCGTCGTAGCAGACCTCCACCTCGCCGGCGGCGACGATCTGCTCGGGGTCCCGGCGCACGGCCGCGGGAGCCGTTCCGGGTCGGTCCTCGGCGGGGACGGTGGGCATCGGAGAACTCCTCGCGACGGTCGCGACACCTTCGCCGGGTGTCGTCCGTCCGGTCAACGCGATTACGCCGGCCGTCCGGCGATGCCGGGCCCTCCCCGGCTCCGACGGCAGGGTCACCGTGGGTGAACGCAGACTCGCGCTAGTGCACGACAGGCGGGAGCGCAAGGAGCCACGCCATGATGATTATCAGGAGATGCCAAGCTGACGTCCATTTCTTCGTGATCTTGGGAGCTTCTTGCCTATGGCCTGGGCGCGGGGTGCTGGCGGATTGTGCCCCGCCATGAGAAACGTTCTCCGCCTCACCGTCCTCGCCCTCGCGACCGTGCTGGGCGCGCTCCTGCTCTCCGCCCCGGCCTCGGCCCGCGCCCCCTATTGCGGCATCACGTGGGGCTCCCTGCCCAAGCCCGCGGCCACCTTCTCCGACGCCGAGTTCCTGCACGGCGTCCGGGCCGGGCGGCACGCCTGCTACGACCGCCTCGTCCTCGACCTCGGCGGGGAGGACGCCGACTTCAGCTCGTACCGCGTCCGCTACGTCCCGGCGGTCAGGGGCATCGGCTCCGGCGACCGGATCCCGCTGCGCGGTGGGGCCTTCCTCGAGGTCGTCGTCGACGCGTCCCCGTACGACCGCGACGGCCACCCGACCTTCACGCCGGCCGACCGCCGCGAGGTCGTGCCGGTAGGGGGCTACCGGACGTTCCGCCAGGTGGCCTGGGCGGGCTCGCTGGAGGGGCAGACGAAGCTCGGCGTCGGCGTCCGCGCACGACTCCCGTTCCGGGTCTTCGTCCTCCCCGGCACCCCGAACACCGACCACACGCCTCGCCTGGTGATCGACGTGGCGCACCGCTGGTGACCTGCCGACTCCGGCGGCCGGCTCCCTTCCCGGGAGCCGGCCGCTCGTCGTTCGAGCTGCAGAACTGATCGAGCGGTGGCAGTCGGCCGGATCCAATAGATCTAGCGGCATCCCGGTCGCGGGTGCTGATGAGCGCCGCTGCTTGCGGGTCGGGGTGTACGCGTCGGTCGCGGCCGGTGCCGGTCGCTCCGTCACCACGATCGACGGTTGCTGCAGCTCCGCAGCAACCAGGCGGCCGTCTGCTCCTTCGGCGGACGAGCCGCCGCCACCCGGTGGGACACCGCCGGCTCGGGGACGACGTCGATCACCGACGAGGGCTCGCTCGCGGTCGTCGTCATGCCCCCGCGCTGCGGCCGAGGTGCGACGGTTCTCGGGCGTTGAGCGTGGCGTTCGCTCAGAACGTTCCTCGGTAGACGGAGCAGCCGCGGCAGACGTCCGGTGGCTCGTCGGTGAGGAGCGCGGCGCGGAACGTCCGGTAGGCATCGCCGTGCCAGATCTCGGCGAGGTCGCCGTCCGCGAGCGACCCGAGCGACACCCGGTCGTCACCCATGACCATGCAGCAGGGCTGCACCGTGCCCCGGCTGGTCACGTACGCCGCGTCCCACGGCCAGCTGCACCCCGGCTGGCCGGGTGGACGCGGGGCCGGCGCGGCGTCCGGGGTCGGCAACCGCAGCGACACCCCGCACTCCTCTGCGGCCGCCCGCGAACGGTCGAAGACGCCGGCGACCTCCGCCGGGTCCGCGGACACGAGCGACTCGGCGGCCGCGAACGCGCGGATCCCCGCGTACGTCCCCGCCGGGTCGGTGTCGGCGAAGTCGTGCGAGAGGCCCTGCACGTGCAGCTCGTCGACGCCCCACTCGCCGAGCCGCCGCACCAGCAACGGCAGCTCCCGCACGTTGCGCCGCATGGCCACGAACACGACGCGCACCCACGGCTTCGCCGAGCCCGCCGTCCTCCGGGCCTCGACCAGCCCGCGGAGGTTGCGGGTGGTCCGCGCGAAATCGGCGCCGGAACGGATGCTCTCGTGGGTGGCCGCAGTGGCGCCGTCCAGGGAGACGTGCAGCCAGTCCAGGCCGAGCGCGACCAGCCGGTCGGCCCGCGCGCGGGTGAGCAGCATGGCGTTGCTGTTGAACCCGACCTCGATCCCGCGGCCGACCGCGAGTTCGACCATCTCCATCAGGTGCGGCTGCAGCAGCGGCTCGCCCAGGCCCTGCAGGGTGAGCCGGGTCAGCGACGGCGTCTCGTCGAGCAGCCGGCGGAACAGCTCCATCGGGAACGCGCCGGTCGCCCTGTCGATCCGCGGCCGGTAGCTGACCAGGCACATCTCGCAGGACAGGTTGCATGCGGAGGTGACCTCGAGCTGCAGGTGCCGGGGAAGCGGTGGAGCGAGTGGCTGGAGTGGCGCCGCCATCCGGTCATCCTCCCGCTGGGGGTGCAGGACGGCAGGTCCTCCGGCCAGACTGCGGCACGTGGACGTACTCGTGACCGGAGGAACCGGGCGGCTCGGGCAGCGACTGATCGGTCCCCTGCAGGGCGCCGGCCACACGGTGCGGCAGATGTCGCGGCGGGGCACCGGCCCCGGCGGCGTCCGCGGTGACCTGGCCACAGGCCGCGATCTGCCGCAGGCGCTCGCCGGCGCGGAGGTGATCGTCCATGCGGCCAGCGACCCCCTGGGTGACCCCTGGCAGGTCGACGTCGCCGGCACCCGGCGGCTGGTGCAGGCGGTCGACCGCGACCGGCTGCGGCACCTGGTCTACGTCTCGATCGTCGGCGTCGACCGGATCCCCTACAACTACTACCGCGCGAAGTTCGCCGCCGAGCAGGTCCTGCTGGCCTCCGGCCTGCCGGTCACGCTGCTGCGGGTCACCCAGTTCCACGAGTTCGTCGACCAGCTCCTCTCCACCGCCCGCCGCGGTCCAGTCCTGCCGGTTCCCATGGGTTGGCGCGTGCAGCCGGTGGACACCGGCGAGGCGGCCGCGCACATCGTGGATGTCATCGGCCGGCCGCCGACCGGGGGAGTGGTGGAGTACGGCGGCCCCGAGGACCTCTCCGCCGCCGACCTGGCCCGCGCCTGGGCCGCCGCCCGGGAGCCGAGCGCGCACGTGGTCGCGACCCCCATCCCCGGCAAGCTCAGCGCCGCGATCCGGGACGGCGCGGCCGTACCCGCCTCCGGCGAGCGCGGCCGGCGCACCTACGCCGAGCACCTGCACGGCTGACCGCGCGGTTCCTGCCAACGCCCGCAGGCCGACCGCCAGGTCGGCGACCGTGTCCGGAATCCGCCGGAGAAGCGTCCGACCGCCGACCTAGGGTCCCGGACGTGAGCACCACCGCCGCGGCGCGCCGCCCCGTCCCCGTTCTGGCGGCCGTCACCGTCACGATCTTCGCCTGGGCGTCGGCCTTCATCGGCATCCGCGGGGTGCGCGACGACCTCTCCCCGGGTGCGCTGGCGCTGGGCCGGCTGCTGGTCGGCACCGCCGTCCTCGGGGTGCTGCTGGCCCGCCGCGGTTGGGTGCGCCCGACCGGGCGCGAGTGGGGCCTGCTGGCCATCTGCGGCGTCGGCTGGTTCGGCGTCTACAACGTCGCCCTCAACGCCGCCGAGCACCACCTCGACGCCGGGACGACGGCGATGCTGGTGAACATCGGGCCGATCCTCATCGCGGTGTTCGCCGGGCTGTTCCTCGGCGAGGGCTTCCCGCGCTGGCTGGTCGCCGGCATCGCGGTGGCCTTCGCCGGCGTCGTCCTCATCGGCCTGGCGACCCGCAGCGCCGAGGCCGACCTGCTCGGCGTCGTCCTCTGCGTGGTCGCCGCGCTGACGTACGCGATGGGTGTCGTCGCGCAGAAGCCGCTGCTGCGCCGCCTGCCCGGGCTGCAGGTGACCGCCACCGCCTGCGCGATCGGCGCGGTCTGCTGCCTGCCCTGGGCCGGCGCCCTGGTGACCGACCTCGCCGGCGCTTCCGGCTCGTCGATCGCCGGCATGGTCTACCTGGGCGTCGTGCCGACCGCACTGGCGTTCAGCACCTGGGCGTACGCCCTCGCTCGCATGGACGCCGGCAAGCTCGGCGTCACCACCTATCTGGTGCCGCCGCTGGTCATCCTCATGGGCTGGCTGCTGCTCGACGAGGTGCCGCCGGCGCTGGCGTTCGTCGGGGGAGCGGTGTGCCTGGCCGGGGTCGCGCTGTCCCGCCGCAGGGGCCGGGCGCGGCCGCCGGTCCCGGCGCCGCAGGAGGCCGGCACCGCCGTCTGAGCTGCCAGGATGCCGTCGTGCTCGTGGTGACCGAGGCCCGGCTGCGCAGCGGGGACGTCGTCGACGTCCACTGCGACGGCGGAACGGTGCGGGCGATCGTCCCGACCGGCGAGCAACCGGTCCCGGACGGCGCCGACGTCGTCCCCGCCGACGGCGGCCTGGTCACCGAGCCGTTCGTCGACGCGCACCTGCACCTGGACAAGGTCCGCACGCTGCCGCTCGTCGGCGACGAGGCGCTGCGGGCCTACACCGCCGGCGGCATGGCCGAATCGGCAGCTGCCATCGACCTGGCCAGCGCGGTGAAACGGCACTACACGGTCGAGCGGCTGCTGCCGAACATCCGGCAGGCGCTGGCCGACGGGCTGCGCCACGGCGTACTGCACGTGCAGGCCTTCGCCGACGTCGACACCGCCGCCGGACTGGTCGGCGTGCAGGCGGTGCTCGCCGCGAAGCAGGAGTTCGCCGGCCGGGTCGACGTCCGGGTCGTCGCCTTCCCGCAGGACGGCGTGCTGCGCGACCCGGGTGCCGCCGACCTCGTGGAGCAGGCGCTGGATCTCGGCGCGGACGTGGTCGGCGGCATCCCGTGGATCGAGGAGTCGACGGCCGACCAGGAGCGGCACGTCGAGTGGGCCTGCGCGCTGGCCGCCCGGCGCGGGCTGCCGGTCGCGATGCTCACCGACGACGCCCCCGATCCGCGGTACGAGACGACCCGGATGCTCGCCGAGGCGATGCTGCGGCACGGCCTGACCGAGCGCGGCGTCGCCTGCCACGCCCGCGCGCTCGGGCACTACGACGACGACCGGCTCGCCGCCGTCCTCGGGCTGGTCCGCCGGGCCGGGCTCGGGCTGGTCAGCGATCCGCACACCGGCTCGGTCGCCCTGCCGGTCGAGCGGGCGCTGGCCGCGGGCGTCGCGGTCGCGCTCGGCCAGGACGACATCGAGGACGCCTACTACCCGTTCGGCCGGCACAACCTGCTGGAGGTCGCCTTCCTCGCCGCGCATCTGCTCGACATGCGCTCGGCGCCGCAGCAGGAGGTGCTCGTCGACCTGGTGACGACGTCGGCCGCGCGGGTGCTCGGGCTCCCGGCCCACCGCCTGCGGGTGGGCGGCCCGGCCGACCTGCTGGTGCACGACGCCACGCGCACCGTCGATCTTCTGGCCCGGCACGAGCCGCCGCGCGTCGTCGTCCGGGCCGGCGAGGTCATATGAGTACGCTCGGTCGTCGACGCCCCAGGGCAGCTGACCGGGGACGATCCGCCGTCCGGACACCTCGTGCGGAATCAGCCGCAGCCAGATCCGTAGTCACCCGGGGCCCAGGGCTGGATGCCGTGGGCCAGGGTTCGGAAGATCATGTCGGCCCCGTGCCCGCTGGTGAGCTCTTCCGCCTGCCCGCGGACCAGCACGCTCCAGCCGGTGCGCGCGCGCCGGTCGATCTCGTCCACCTCGAAGGCCACGTTGGCGTGCGACGCCGCCGACAGGGTCGTGCCCGGATGCGTGCGGATGACGATCGTGCGCCCGTCCATGCCGTAGTTCACCGGGATGATCAACGGATAGTGCTCGGCGTTGACCCCGATGCGGCCCACCTCCTGGCCGGCGAGCAGCGCGTAGCACTCGTCGACGGGGATCACGTCCAGCGAGCCGGCAGCACTGGTCATGCCCCCATCCTGACCAGAGGCGGCGTGGTGCGCAGCCGGGCAGTGGGAGAGGCTGGGGCGGTGCAGGACATCGACTGGGCGCAGATCGTCACCGCCGCGACGCGGGCTCCTTCCATCCACAACACCCAGCCGTGGCGCTTCGCCGCCGTCCCCGACCGGCTCGACGTCTTCCACGACCGGGCGCGGGCGCTGCCGGTGCTCGACCCCACCGGCCGCCAGCAGGTGATCAGCTGCGGGATCGCGGTCGCCTTCGCCGTCGTCGCGCTGCGCGCGGCCGGCGCCGAGACCGCGGTCGAGCTGCTGCCCGACCCGGCCGACCCCGATCACCTGGCCGGCATCCGGGTGACCGGTCCCCGCGAGGCCACGGACGACGACCGCGCCCTGGCCGAGGCGATCGAGCACCGGCACACCGTGCGCGCCGCCTTCGAGCCGCGGGCCGTGCCCACCGAGGTGCTCGACCGGCTGCAGCGCGAGGCCGGCGCGCACGGGCTGTGGGTCAAGACGATCACCCGCTCCGAGGAGGAGGTCGCCACCGTCTTCCTGCTCTCCCAGGCCGAGGAGATGGAGCAGCGCGAGCCCGAGTACCTCAAGGAGCTGGAGAGCTGGCTGCGCACCGACCCGGGCGCCGTCGACGGCGTGCCGGTGGAGGCGGTCCCGGAGGGCGACCCCCGGGACCGGCCGTCGAACTGGCTGGTGCGCGACTTCGCCGTCGGCTCCCGCGAGCAGCGGCTGTTCCGCGCCGGCGGCGACCCCGACGCCCCACCGCCGGAGGTCGAGCGGCCGACCGTCGTCCTGTTCGGCACCGAGAGCGACGACCGCGCGGCGTGGCTGCAGGCCGGCCAGGCGCTCGGCCGGGTGCTGCTGCTCGCCACCGCGGAGGGACTGGTCGCCTCCCCGCTGACCCAGGCGCTGGACTGGCCGGTCGCCCGCACCCGGCTGCGGCAGCGGCTCTCGCTCGTCGGCTATCCGCAGATGCTGCTCCGCATGGGCTATCCGCCGGCCGGCCTCACCCCGCCGGCCAGCGGTCGGCGGCCGGTCGCCGACGTGCTGCGGGTCGAGCCGGCCGGCTGATCAGCGGTCGCGCTTCTCGCGCACCGACGGCGCCCACGGGTCCTCGGGCTCCTCGACGTCGTCGTCCTGCGCGGCGGGCCGCGCGATCGCCTCGAGCGCCTCGTCCCGCTGCCGGGCCTGCTCGGCCCGCGCCGCGCGCTCCTCCTCGCGGCGGGCCTGCCGCTCGTCGCCGTCCGCGCCGAGTCGCCAGAGGGCGGCGCCGGCCAGCGCCAGACCGATCGGGATCACGTAGGCGGCCCCGCGCTCGGTGCCGCCCCGGCCGAGCCACTCGACGACGTCGTCGAGGAAGAAGATCGTCAGCGCGGTGCCGACCAGGCCCAGGACGGCCAGCGTCGTCCCCAGGGCCTCCGACCGGGGGCGGACGGCGTAGGCGAGGGCGATCAGCCCGAGCCCGCCGCCGAGCAGGTGCGCGACCGCGCCGACGGCGTGCAGTGCGCCGTTGCCGTCGGAGGGGAAGACGCCGACCAGCAGGACGCCGACCGCCGCGATGCCCAGCAGTACCTGCGTCACGACCGCCGCCCGGCCCCGCAGCGCCGGCCGCAGGAGCAGCGCCCCGCCGAGGATCAGCGCGCCCTGGGCGACGAACGAGGCGTTCATGACCATGTGCGCCGGCGAGAACGCGGTGCCCAGGTCGCTGATGACGTCGTCCACGCGGGAGTACGACCCGGGCCACTGCAGCTGGGCGACGGTCTCCACGACGAAGAACTGGAGGGTCAGCAGCCAGAGGAGCGCCCCGTTGCGGAGCCGGTTCGCGGTCACGGGCCCCATGGTCCCAGGGCGGCCGGCGCGGCCCCGGCGAGGACGGCGGCGTACTGGGCGGCCGACAGCCAGGAGGGGTTGCTGCCGGCCGGCATGCGCACGACCTCGGCGTCGCGGAAGGCCGGGTCGGTGAGCAGGTCGGCGCGCAGCACCGGCTCCGCCAGCGCGGTCAGCCGCACCGGGACGACCGGGCCGCCGTCGCCGTCGACGTCCCGCGCGCCGCCGGTGAGGACGCCGAGCGCGTGCACCCCCGGCCGGTCGCGGCCGCTGCGCCACAGCAGGCACGGCTGGCCGGCGGCCATGAGCCCGAGCCGGTAGGAGGGCCGCACGCAGCGGGTGAGCTCCCCGGGCGGCGTCGGTGTCGCGGTCTTGAACACCCAGCAGGCGACGTCCTCCGGCGTCAGGCGGGCCACGGCCCCAGCCAACCAGCTGCGGCGCGGGGAGGACGATGGGGTCGATGATCGACTCCGGCACGGTGGGCGCCGAGGCGCTTCCCGAGGGCCACCGGGCCGGCGAGCGGGGCTTCCGGCGGGCCTCGCTGGCGATCTTCCTGGCCGGCGTCGCGGTGTTCGCGATGCTCTACGAGACCCAGGTGCTGCTGCCCGAGCTGGCCCGCTCGTTCGGCGTCTCGTCGGCCGCGGCCACCCTGTCGGTCTCCGGCGCGACCGCGGGGCTCGCCGTCGGGCTGCTGGTCCTCGGCCCGCTCTCGGACCGGCGCGGCCGGACCGGGATCCTGCACGTCTGCCTCGCCGCCTCCGCCGGCCTCGGCGTGCTGCTCGTCGCGGCGCCGACCTGGCCGGTGCTGCTCGTGCTGCGCGTCCTGCAGGGCTTCGCGCTGGCCGGGCTGCCCGCCGTGGCCGTCGCCTATCTGCGCGAGGAGCTGCACGCCTCGGTGGGCGCACGGGCGATCGGGCTGTTCGTCAGCGGCAACGCGATCGGCGGGCTCACCGGGCGGCTGCTCGGCGGGCTGCTCGTCGACGTCGGCGGCTGGCGGACGGCGCTGGCCGGCGTCGCCGCGCTCGGGGTGGCGTGCGCGGTCGCCGTCCGGCTGCTCCTGCCGCCGTCGAGCCGCTTCCGGCCGGTGCCGCGGGACCGCCCGCTGCTGCGCCAGCTCGGCGACGCGTTCACCGACCCGGTGCTGCTCGGCCTCTACGGCATCGCGGCGCTGCTCATGGGCGGGTTCGTCGCCGCCTACAACGCCGCCACCTTCCGGCTGGAGGCCCCGCCGTACGCGCTGCCGCCGGCGGTCGCGGGGTTGGTCTTCGTCGCCTACCTGCTCGGGTCGGCGTCGTCCGCGGCGGCCGGGGAGCTGGCCGGGCGGGTGGGCCGGCGGCCGGTGGTGCCGGTCGCGGTCGCCGTCATGGGCGGCGGGGTCGCGCTGACCCTCGCCGGACCGCTGGCGGTGTTCGTCGCCGGACTGTGCGTGCTCACGGTGGGCTTCTTCGCCGCGCACAGCGTCGCCAGCGGCTGGGTGGCGGTCCGTGCCGCGGCGGGCGGCCGGGCGGTCGGCCAGGCGGCCTCGCTCTACTCGTTCTGGTACTACGTCGGCTCGTCGGTGGGCGGCACGCTCGCGGGCCGGGCCTGGGACGCCGCCGGCTGGCCCGCCGTCGCGCTGCTCACCGGGGGTCTCGTCGCCGGCGCCCTCCTGCTCAGCGTCGTCCTCGGCCGGACGCGAGCGCTGCACGCGACCTGACCCAGTGCCAGGTCGCGTGCAGCCGGTTCACGCGGTGGCGTCGTGCTCCTCGGCGCCCGCGGGGTCGGCGTCGTCGGAGCCGACCATCTGCCGCTCCTGCTCGGTGCGGTGCTGCAGCTCGTCGTCGTTGGGCCGGTCGTAGCCCTTGGCGTGCTGGCTGCGGTCGTGCGGGGCCGACTCGGTGGTCTCCATGACGTCGTCGAGCGTCGGTCGATCGGGTGTGGTCATGCCCCAGCCATAGCCCGGGCGGCGACGGAGCTAACCCTGCCGCCTACCGGGGCTCCAGGCGGGCGGCCGGCAGCCACGCCTCGACCAGCGCGGAGCCGTGCGGGCCGGCGACGGTGTAGGCCACCCGTCCCTGCCACCCGCCGTCGCGGCGGCGCCACTCGATGAGCAGCCCGGGCCAGGTGCCGGGGGCGTCGGGCGGGTCGCGGACCCAGCAGTGCCGGCCTTCGGCGTCCTCCCGCGGCGCCGCGGCGGGCGGCGGCTGGTCGGGGCGGACGCCGGAGTCGGCCGCCCGCTCCCCGAGGGAGCGCCCCGACCGACCCCGGTACATCCCGCCCGCCACGACCGAAGTGTGGCACGTCCGTCGAACATCCGTTCGACGACTCAGTCCCGGCGTGCCGCGCCCTCCGCCAGCGTGCGGGCGACGTCCCCGAGCAGCGGGTGCTCCGGCAGGTCCTCGACGCGCACCGGCAGCGGCAGCGACCAGTTGGGCCGGTCGGTGGTGCCGGGCATGTTGGGCCGCCGGCGCTCGCCGACGGCGTCCTCCAGGGTGGCCGACAGCAGCAGGGACGGCGCCGTCGCCAGCCGCTCGTAGGCCCGCCGGACCGCGGTCTCGGGGCGGCTGCTCCTGCGGACCCCCACGAGCTTCTCCAGCAGCGCGGTGCGGCCGGCCTCCAGCTCCTCGTCCGAGCCGGTGCCGCGCACGCGCTGCTCCTCGACGTCGTCGCCGGTCCAGAGCCCGGCGACCGTCGGCAGGTCGTGCGTCGTGACCGCGGCCATCGCCGCGGCCGGCCACTCGGCGGGGTCGTCCTCCTCGAACCACAGCAGCCGGTAGGACAGGATGCCGTGCTCGGCGAGCGCCTCGCGGACGCCCTCCTCGACCGTGCCGAGGTCCTCGCCGACCACGAGCGCCTGCGCGCGGGCGCTCTCCAGCGCGACGATGTCGAGCAGGTCCTCGGCCGGGTAGCGGACGTAGGCGCCGTCGACCGCGGTGCCGTCGGCCGGCACCCACCACAGGCGGAACAGGCCCATGACGTGGTCGATCCGCAGGCCGCCCCCGCCGGCCATCGTGGCGCGGATGGACTGGATGAACGGCTCGTAGTCGGCGGCGCGCAGCCGCCACGGGATCAGCGGGGGAGAGCCCCAGTCCTGGCCCTGGGCGTTGAAGGCGTCCGGCGGCGCGCCGACGCTGGCGCCCTGCGCGAGCACGTCCTGCCAGGTCCAGGCGTCCGCGCCGCCGCCGGCCACGCCGATCGGCAGGTCCTGGATCACCGTCAGCCCGGCGGCGGCCGCGTCCAGCTGCCGGGACAGGCACCACTGCAGCCAGACGTGGAAGGCGACGTCCTTCTCGTGGGCGGAGGCGAAGTCGCGCACCGCCCGGCCGCGGGGGTCGCGCAGCTGCTCGGGCCAGGTGTGCCAGTCGGGGCCGTGCTCGTCGGCGAGGGCGCACCAGGTGCCCCAGTCCTGCATCGGCTGGCCCTGGTGCCACCACCAGTCGGGGAACGCCGGGTCGGCGGAGCCGGCGGCGTCGAAGATCCGGCGCAGCACCTCGCGCTTGCGCGTCCAGATCGCGTCGCGGTCGATGTGCTCGGCGTCGTTGAGGTCGCCCCCGTCCCCGAGATCCACCCGGTCGGCGCCGGGCACCTCGGGCACCCGCAGGTACAGCGGGTTGCGGAACCGGCGGGTGGCCGGCAGGTAGGGGCTGGACTCCTGCGGGGTGGTCGGGGCGACGGCGTGCAGCGGGTTGATCAGCAGGTACCCCGCGCCCTGCTCGGTGGCCATCTCGCGCAGCGCCCGCAGGTCGCCGAGGTCGCCGATGCCCCAGCTGGTCCGGCTGCGGGCGGCGTAGAGCTGGACGGCCCAGCCCCAGGTGCGCTCGTCGGGCAGCCAGCAGCGGCCGGGGGAGACGATCAGCCGCCGCTCCCGGCCGTCGGGGGTGCGCAGCCGGTGGTAGCCGAGCGGGAAGTCCTCGGGCAGCTCGCCGTCGATGTGCCGCGTCCGCCCGTCCTCGCAGTCGACCTCCGCCTCGTCGACCTCGAGCACGTCCCCGGGCCGGGCCACGATCGGGGCCCGGTCCTCGAGGTCGGCCGGCGGCGTCCCGATCACCTCGCGCAGCCCCTCGATCGTCGCCGGGGCGACCTCGTGCTCCTCGTCGTTGGCGTCCACCCAGGTGGCGTCGATGCCCCACTCGTCGGTCGTCGGCGTCATGCCCGCACCTTGCCCCGTCCCGGCCGAGCCATGCGGGTGACGATGGCGACATGCCGTCCTGGCTGCTCGTGCACCCGCCACTGCTCGGCCCCGCCGTGCTGCGGCCGCTGGCCGGCGAGCTGCGCTCCCGCGGACACGCGGTGACGCTGCCGGACCTGCGACCGGCCGTCGACCGCGCCGAGGGGTGGCCGGCCCGGTGGACGGCGGCCGCGGCGGCCGGTCCCGCCGACGTGGTGCTCGGCTTCTCCGGCGCGGGACCCACGCTGCCCGGGATCGCCGCGGCCGTCGGCGCCCGCCGGGTGATCTGGCTGGACGCCCCGATGCCGGCGCGCTCGGGCGCCACGACGACGTCGGCGGAGATCCGGGCGCTGGTCGCGCCGCTGATCCACGGCGACCGGATCGCCGAGTGGACGACGTGGTGGGGGCCCGGGGCCTTCGCGGAGCTGGTGCCCGACGCCGCCCTGCGGGCCGCGATCGAGGCCGAGGGGCACGAGCTGCCGGCGGACTTCTACGAGGTCGCCGTCCCGCTGCCGGCGGCGTGGCCGGAGGACGGCGCCCAGTACGTCCAGCTGTCCCCGGCCTACGACGCCGACGCCGCGGAGGCGGCGCGCCGCGGCTGGCCGGTGGCCGGCGACGGCACGGGCGGGCACCTCGACGTCGTCACCGATCCCGCGCGCGTCGCCGGCCTGCTGGCCTGACGGGGCGAGATCGGCGGTCTCGCCCGCTTCGGGCTGCTGATCCGGGCGACATCGCCGATCTCGCCCGAAGGGGCGCGCCTCACTCCTTCGGGGGGCCGCCGCGCGGACGGGCTCGATTCGCGGTCCGGCCGCGCCGAAGCCACATCGTCACGCCCCCGAGGGAAGGCCCAGCGTGAACGACCAGGTTCCTGCGCACGACGCCCGCCCGGCCCGCGCCGGGTACCGCCCTGCGCTGCTCTCCGCCGTGCTGGCGACCGCGCTCGTCGGCGCCCAGCCGCTCGCGGACGGCGCCGGGGCGCACGCGCTGCTCGCCGTCGCCGCCGTCGTCGCGGCCGCGCTGGCCGCCGACGCGCGCCAGCGGGTCCGCCGGCAGCGCACCGAGCACGAGCTGGCGCACCTGGCCTTCCACGACGGGCTGACCGGGCTGGCCAACCGCGCGCTGTTCACCGACCGCCTTGAGCAGGCGCTGCGCCGCATCGCCCGCAGCGACACCGACGTCTCCGTCGTCTTCCTCGACCTCGACGGCTTCAAGAACGTCAACGACAGCCTGGGCCACGCGATGGGCGACGCGCTGATCCGCGAGGTGTCCCGGATCCTCACCGGCGCGGTGCGCACCGAGGACACCCTGGCCCGCCTCGGCGGCGACGAGTTCGCGATCCTGGTCGAGGGCACGCACGGGGCCGAGGAGGCCGTCCGCATCGCCGAGCGCGTGCTCGCCGAGCTACGCGAGCCGCTCGACCTCGGCTCCGCGCGGGTGCACGTGAGCGCCAGCATCGGCATCGCCACCGGCGACGTCGGCTGCACCGGCAGCTCGCTGCTGCGCGACGCCGACAACGCCATGTACTGGGCCAAGGGCGCCGGCCGCGGCCGGTTCGTCGTCTTCAACCCGCAGATGCGCTCGGCCGCGGCCGAGCGGCTGCAGCTGGAGAAGGACCTGTGGTCCGCGCTGCCCGAGGGCCAGTTCCGGCTGGTCTACCAGCCGGTGGTCGACCTCGAGAGCGAGCGGGTCGTCGGCTTCGAGGCGCTGCTGCGCTGGGACCACCCGACGCTCGGCGTCGTCCTGCCCGAGCGCTTCCTGCCCGTCGCCGAGGACATCGGCCTGATCGCCGACATCGGCGCCTGGGTGCTGCGCCAGGCGTGCGCGGCCGCGGCCGCCTGGCAGCGGCAGCACCCCGAGGTCGGGCTGTCGATGGCGGTCAACGTCTCGCCGTCCCAGCTCGGGTCGCCGGACCTCCTCCGGCAGGTCCGCGAGGCGCTGGTGGACAGCGGCCTGCCGCCGTCCGCGCTGGTCCTCGAGCTCACCGAGTCGGTGCTGGTGCGCGACCCCGCGCTGGCCGCGGCGCGGCTCAAGGAGCTGCGCTCGCTCGGCGTGAAGCTGGCGCTCGACGACTTCGGCACCGGCTACTCGTCGCTGTCGCACCTGCGCCAGTTCGCCGTCGACATCCTCAAGATCGACCGCTCCTTCGTCAGCACGATCGACGACAAGGAGGCCATGCCGGCGATCCTGCGCGGGCTGATCAACCTGGGGCGCACCCTCGACCTGGAGATCGTCGCCGAGGGCATCGAGGAGGAGCTGCAGCGCACCCACCTGCGCGACGGGGGAGCGGGCCTGGCGCAGGGCTACCTGTTCGCCGCGCCGCTCGAGCACACCGACGCCGGACTGCTGCTGCTCGGTCAGGCCGACGCTCCCGCCGGGGACGACGCCGCCGCCCCCGCGTGAACCCACGTGGGCTTTCGGTACCGAAAGCCCGCGAGGTGGTTGCGCCGCGCACCGCAGCCTGCGGGAAGGCCGCGGACCCGGTAGGCAGGCCGCATGAGCGTGATCGGCTTCCACGCCTCGCACGAGCAGGTCCACCCGGCCCAGCTGCTGGACGCCGTCCGGCACGCCGAGCAGGTGGGGTTCACCGCGGCGATGTGCTCCGACCACTTCGCGCCGTGGAACCCCGCCCAGCGGCACTCGGGCTTCGCGTGGTCCTGGCTGGGTGCGGCCCTGGCGACGACGACGCTGCCGTTCGGCGCGGTGAACGCGCCGGGCCAGCGCTACCACCCGGCGATCATCGCCCAGGCGATCGCCACCCTCGACGCGATGTTCCCCGGCCGCTTCTGGGTCGCGCTCGGCAGCGGCGAGGCGATGAACGAGCACATCACCGGCGACCGGTGGCCGCGCAAGGAGGTCCGCGACGCCCGGCTGCGCGAGTGCGTCGAGGTGATCCGCGCGCTGCTGGCCGGGGAGGAGGTCAGCCACGAGGGCCTGGTCACCGTCGACCACGCCCGGCTGTGGACCCTGCCCGAGCACCTGCCGCAGCTGATCGCGCCCGCGGTCTCCGTCGCCACCGCCCGCGCGTCCGCCGACTGGGCCGACGGGCTGGTCACCATCAACCAGCCGCACGACAAGCTCCGCGAGATGCTCGCCGCCTACCGCGACGCCGGAGGCCACGGCACCGCCGCCCTGCAGCTGCACCTGTCCTACGACCCCGACGAGGAGCAGGCGCTCGCGACGGCCTTCGAGCAGTGGCGCAGCGGCGCCATCGGCCCGCCGCTGGCGTGGGACCTCGACAGCCCGGAATCGTTCGACCAGGCCACCGCGCACGTCCGCCCGGAGCACATCGCGGAGGTCGTACGCGTCTCCAGCGACCTCGGCCGGCACGCGGAGTGGATCGCCGAGTACCAGGAGCTGGGCTTCGACGCGATCTACCTGCACCACGTCGGGGTCGAGCAGCGCGGCTTCCTCGACGCCTTCGGCGAGCACGTGCTCCCGCAGCTCGACGTCGACACCCCGCAACCGGCGGTGGCCCTCCAATGAGGATCACCGACACCAGCGACCTCTGGTGGAAGACCGCGGTCGTCTACTGCCTGGACGTCGAGACCTACCTGGACTGGGACGGCGACGGCTGCGGCGACCTCGCCGGTCTCGCCCAGCGGATCGACCACCTCGCCGACCTCGGCGTCACCTGCCTGTGGCTGATGCCCTTCTACCCGACCTCCGAGCGCGACGACGGCTACGACATCACGGACTTCTACGGTGTCGACCCGCGGCTGGGCACCCACGGCGACCTGGTCGAGGTCATCCGGACGGCGAACGACCGCGGCATGCGGGTCATCGCCGACCTCGTCGTCAACCACACCTCCGCCAAGCACCCCTGGTTCCGCTCCGCCGAGGCCAGCAAGGACTCGCCGTACCGCGACTTCTACGTCTGGCGGTCCGACCCGCCCCCCGACACGAAGAAAGAGGTCGTCTTCCCCGACGAGGAGAACAGCGTCTGGCAGCTCTCCGAGAAGACCGGCGAGTGGTACCTGCACCGCTTCTACAAGGAGCAGCCCGACCTCAACGTCACCAACCCGAAGGTCCGCGACGAGATCGCCAAGGTCATGGGCTTCTGGCTGCAGCTCGGGCTGGCCGGCTTCCGCGTCGACGCCGTCCCCTTCCTGCTCGAGACCGAGGGAACGGACGACGAGGCGTTCCAGGACCCGCACGAGTACCTGCGTGCGCTGCGGCAGCTGGTCGGCCGGCGCAGCGGCAACGGCGTGCTGCTCGGCGAGGTGAACCTGCCGCACGAGCAGCAGGCGCAGTTCTTCGGCGGCACGGACGGCGACGAGCTGACCATGCTGTTCGACTTCATCGGCATGCAGGCGCTCTACCTCTCGCTGGCCCGCGCCGACGCCGGCCCGCTGGCGACCGCCCTCGCGCAGCGGCCGCCGGTCAGCCCCGACAGCCAGTGGGCGACGTTCGTGCGCAACCACGACGAGCTGACCCTCGACAAGCTCTCCGACGACGAGCGCGCCGAGGTCTTCGCCGCCTTCGGCCCCGAGGAGCGGATGCAGGTCTACGGCCGCGGCCTGCGCCGCCGGCTGCCGCCCATGCTGGACGGCGACCCGCGCCGAATCCGCATGGTCTACAGCCTGCTGTTCTCCCTGCCCGGCACGCCGGTCCTCTTCTACGGCGAGGAGATCGGGATGGGGGAGAACCTCGACGCGGAGGGCCGCAACGCCGTCCGGACGCCGATGCAGTGGACGCCCGGCCGCACCGGCGGCTTCTCCACGGCCGAGCCGCGCAAGCTGGCCGCGCCCGTCGTGACCGGCGGCTTCGCGCCCGAGCACGTCAACGTCGCCGACCAGCGCCGCGACCCCGAGTCGCTGCTGTCCTTCATGAAGCTGCTGATCCGCCGCTACCGCGAGTGCCCCGAGCTCGGCTGGGGCGAGTTCGAGCTGCTCGACCAGCCGCACCCCGCCGTCCTGGCGCACCTCTGCCGCTGGGACGACGGCACGCTGGTCGCCCTGCACAACCTCGGCCCCGAGCCCTGCACGGTGCCGCTGACCCTCGAGGGCTGCGACGCCACCCACTCCCTGGCCGACCTGCTGGCCGACGGCACGACCCCGCTGTCGGAGAAGGGCGACGCGGAGCTGCCGCTGGAGGGCTACGGCTACCGCTGGTTGCGCGTGGTCGCCGAGGGCAGCCGCCGGCTGCTCTGAGCACTGCCGAGCAGCTGCCGGGCGTCGAGCTCGTCGATGCGCACCGGTCCGGCACCGACGACGGCGAGCGCGGCGACGTGGTCGGCCGGCGCGCGCAGTGCGTGCAGCGACACCGCGGCCCCGGGCCAGCGCAGCACCGCGGGCGGCGCCGAGGGCGGTGTGACGACGAGGTCCGCCAGCGACCCGGTCACGCCGTCCCCGGTCGCCTTGAGCACCGCCTCCTTGCGGCTCCAGTAGGTGGTGAAGGCGACGGACCGCTCGTCGACCGGGTAGCGGGCCAGCTCCGCCTGCTCCTCGGGCGCGAGCACGTCCTCGGCGAGGGTCTCCGGCTCGGCCACCTCGAAGCGCTCCACCTTCTCGACGTCGACGCCCACCGCGGCGCCCCGGTGGATCGCGACGGCCACGCAGCTGCCCGAGTGCGACACCGAGAAGTGCACGTCGGGCGCGGCGGGCAGCCACGGCTTGCCGTGGTCCCCGCCGCACACGCGGCAGCGCCGGTCGATCTCCAGGGCGGCCGGCGGCTGCTCGAGGTGGATGCCGAGCACCGTCCGCAGGACGGCGAGGGCCGCCGTGGCGCGCCGCCGGTCGGCGTCCTGCACGAACCGTGCGCGCCGCGCCACGTCCCCGGGGGCCAGCAAGAGGTCGTGCTCCGGCCGCACGTCGGACGTGCGGGCCCACCAGACCTGGCAGACGCCGGGGGGCAGCGCCGGGACGGCCGTGTCCGGGGAGGCGCTCACCCGTACCGGCGCAGCTCGGAGAAGAAATCCTCGACCGCGTGCAGGTCGCCGGCACCGGCCACCCGGTCGTAGACGAACTTGCCGACCGCCAGGTCGAGCACGCCGAGCCCGAAGGGGGAGAAGATCACCGTCCGGTCCGGCGGGATGCTCACCCGCCCCGTCATGACGTCGTCCAGTGTGCCGGCGAGGAAGTCGCGGCCGCCGGTGAGCTGCTCGGCCAGGTGCGGCGAGGTCTCCGCCTTGAGGCAGTGCTCGACGTCGTCCACCACGTTGACCGCGTCGAGCAGGATCTCCGGCGCCAGGTCGCGCAGCGAGACGTGCAGGACGACGGGGGAGTGGTCGAACCACGAGCGGTCGTTGACGTGCGGCGATCCGGCGACCGTGGCGAACACGACGAGGTCGCTGCCGCGGATCAGCGACTCGGCGCTCTCGTGCACGGTCACCGCCGCCGCGGTGCCCGACTGCTCGAGGTAGCCGCGGAACCCGGCCGCGCTCTCCGGCGACAGGTCGTGCACGCCGATCTCGTCGAACGCCCAGCCCGTGCCGGCCAGGAACGTGTGGATGTAGCGGGCGATCAGCCCGACGCCGACGAACCCGATCCGGGCCGGCCGGCGGCGGCTGCGGGTCAGCCAGTCGGCCGCCGCGGCCGCCGACGCCGCGGTCCGGGTCGCGCTGATCACCGAGCTCTCCAGGCAGGCGAACGGGTAGCCGGTGTCGTGGTCGTTGAGGATCAGCACCGCCGACGCGCGCGGGATCCCGGCCGCCACGTTCTCCGGGAAGCTGGAGATCCACTTCAGCCCGTCGACCCGGATCTGCCCCCCGATGGACGCCGGCAGCGCGATGATCCGCGCGGTGGGGCGGTCCGGGAAGCGCAGGAAGTACGAGGGCGGGTTCACCGAGTCGCCGGCGCCGTGCAGCCGGTAGGTGGCCTCGACCAGCTCGACGATCTCCTTCTCCCGGCCGGCCAGGACCGCCTGCACCTGGGCGCCGGGGATCACCGCGAACGGCGGGACGGCGGTCATCGGCCGGCCCCCGTCCCGGACAGGCGCACCGGGTCGCCGAGCCCGACCAGCACCTGGCGCTCGCCGGCGTAGGGCTCCCGGTTGTGCGCGGTGCGCAGGTTGTCGACCAGCATCAGGTCGCCGGCCTGCCACGGCTCGCGGACGGTGTGCGCGTCGTAGACCTCGTTGAGCAGCGTGACGACGTCCTCGCCGATCGGCTCGCCGTCCCCGAAGCGGGTGGTGAACGGCAGCGCGTCGGCGCCGTAGACGTCGACCAGGTACTCGCGGACGTCGGGGTCCAGCGTCCACTCGTTGAGGAAGGCGACCTGGTTGAACCAGGTGCGCCGGCCGGTGACCGGGTGCCGGATCACGGCGGCCCGCCGCTGCCGGGTGCGCAGCCCGCCGTCGTCCTGCCACTCGAAGTCGATGCCCTCGGCGCGGCAGTAGTCCTCCACGGCGGCCCGGTCGTCGGTGCCGAACGCCTCGGCCCACGGCGCGCCGATCTCGTCGTTGTAGGTGCGGACCAGCAGCCAGCCCTCCCGCTCGAACCGGTCGACCAGGTCCGCCGGCAGCGCGTCGAGCACGGTCGGGCCGTCGGCGAGGGCGGTCGCGCCGCCGTTGGCCGGGGCCACGAGGCAGGCGAACAGCAGCAGGCTCGGCACCTCGAGCCGGTAGCTGAGCTCGTGGTGCATGCACATCGGCTGGCCGGGCGGCCACTTCGTCGAGGAGTGGACGCCGTCGGCGAGCACCTGCCGGGGGGCGAAGGCCTCCCGCTCCGGCATCAGCGCGTCGGCCAGCTGCCGGAAGACGGCGCCCACCTCGTCCGCGTCGCGCAGGCCGAGGCCGCGGATCAGGACGGCGCCGTGCTCGGCGACGACGGCACGCAGGGCGGCGCGGTGCTCGGCCGCCCAGCCGACCGCGCCCCCGGTGGGTTCGGCCCGGAGCAGCGGTGGCCGGCCGGGCGCCAGGGCCAGGTCGGGGAGGGTGGGCAGCATCGGTCTAGGTCCTTCCGGCGAGCAGCTCGGCCAGGTCGGCCAGCACGGGGGTGCGGACAACGTCCTTGAGGGAGACCGCGCGGTCCAGCGCGACCGCGAGCTTCACCCCGGACAGCGAGGTGCCGCCGAGGTCGAAGAAGGAGTCCTGGCGGCCGATCCGCTCCTCGGGGATGCCGAGGATCGCGGCCCAGGCGGCGGCCACCCGGCGCTCGGCGTCGGTGCACGGCGCCGCCGACCGCGTCTCGGTGGGCTCGAGGTCCGCGGCCTGCGCGGTCAGCGCCTTGCGGTCGATCTTGCCGTTGCCGGTCAGCGGCAGCGTCGCCCGCCAGGCCACGACCGCCGGGAGCATGTACTCGGGCAGCGTCTGCGCCAGCCGGCCGCGCAGCGCGTCGACGTCCACCGGCTCCGGTCCGCAGCAGAAGGCCACCAGGTGCCGGCTGCGGTCCGGCCGCTCGGCGACGACGACGCAGCCGTCGCGGACCCCGGGCACCCGCAGCAGCGCGTTCTCGATCTCGCCGATCTCGATCCGGAAGCCGCGGATCTTCACCTGGTTGTCCCGCCGGCCGAGGACGTCGAGCGTCCCGTCGGGCAGCCAGCGGCCGTAGTCGCCGGACCGGCAGATCCGCTGCCCCGAGCGGTTCGGGTCGGGGCCGAAGAGCGCGGCGGTGCGCTCGGGGTCGTTGACGTACCCGCGGCCGACGCAGATGCCGGAGAAGACGATCAGCCCGGTCGCCCCGAGCGGCACCGGGTGGTCGTACTCGTCGAGGACGTCGACGTGCACGTTGGCGATCGGCCGGCCCACCGGCACCCGGTCGCCGTCCGGCGGGCGGGTCAGCACCGCGTGGTTGGTGTCGTCCGAGGTCTCGGTGAGGCCGTAGGCGTTGACCAGCGGGATGTCGGGCGCGGTGGCGAACCAGCGCTGCACGAGTCCCTTCTTCACCGCCTCGCCGGTGACCGAGACGATCCGCAGGTCCGGCAGCGGGCGGGGGTGCTGCTCGAGGTAGGAGAGGACGACCTCGAGGTAGGAGGGCACGACCTGCAGCACCGCGACGCGGCCCTCGGTGACCGTGTCGACGAACCGCTCGACGTCGAGGACGACCTCCTGCTCGACCAGCAGCGTCCGCCCGCCCACGAGCAGCGCGCTCACCAGCTGCCACAGCGAGATGTCGAAGCACTGCGGCGCTGTCTGGGCGACCACCTGCCCCTCGGCGATGCCCAGGTCGTCGATCTTGGCCAGCAGGTGGTTGAGCATGCCGGCGTGCTCGCACATCGCGCCCTTGGGCTCCCCGGTGGAGCCGGAGGTGAAGTAGATGTAGGCGAGCTGGTCCGGGGCGACCGGCACCTCGAGGTCGCCGTCCGGGTGGCCCTCGCCGTCCGCCGCCCCGACGGTCAGCCGCTCGACGCCGGGCAGGCCGGCCAGGGCCTCGTCCAGCCCGGCGCTGGCGCCGCCGTCGGTGAGCACCAGCCGGCACTCTGACCGGCCGAGCGCGGCGGCCAGCCGGCCGGCCGGGAACTGCGGCTCGAGCGGCAGGTAGGCGCACCCGGCCTTCCAGATGCCGAGCACGCACGCCAGCCAGTCGAGGTTGCGCTCGGTCACGACCGCGACGACCGCCTCCGCGCCGAGCCCCCGCGCGGCCAGGGCGCGCCCGATCCGGTTGGCCCGCGCGTTCAGCTCGCCGTAGGTCCACTCCCGGCCGCGGTGGACGGCGGCCACGGCGTCCGGGTGCGCGCGGACCTGCTGCTCGAACAGCTGGTGCGCCCGGACGTCGGGCAGCTCCCGCCGGGGGCCGGCCAGCCAGTCGAACTGGAAGGCCAGCTCGTCGGCCGACAGCAGCCACTGCTGCCGCGGGTCGGCGTCCGGGTCGGCGACCAGCTGGGCCAGCGCGGTCAGGTGGTAGCCGGCGATCCGGTCCGCGCAGGCGGAGTCGATCGCGTCGGTCCGGTAGGTCAGGGCCAGGACCGGGCCGTCGTCGTCCCGCCGGAACTCCAGCCGCAGGACGGCGTCGTCCGGCAGGTCCCCGCCGAGCCCGCCGAGGTCGACCACGGTCTCGAACTGCGCCGGCACGCCCAGCTCGCGCCGCAGGTCCCCGACCGGGAACTCCGCGTGCGCCCGCACGGCCGACTCTGCCTGCGCGCACTCCCGGAGCAGTCCCCGCCACGAGCCGGCGGCGGTGGCGATCCGGCAGGGGAGGGGGGCGCCGCCGGTGGAGAGCCCGGTGACGACGTCGTCCTCCCCGGCCAGCGCGGCGAGCACCCGCGCGTGCGCGGCGAGCAGCACCGCGGACGGCGGCACGTCGAGCTCGGTCGCGAGCCGGTCCACGGCGGCGAGCTCGTGAGCGGGGACGGGGGTGCGGCACTGCGCGACCCCCGGCACCGGCTCGAGCGTCCACCGGGGGACGGTGGTGCGTCCCCCGGCGAGCAGGACTTCACGCCAGAACTCGCGGTCGGTCTCGGCGAGCACGGTCATCGGGAAGTTCCTCTCACCGGGACGGCGCCGCGTGGCGGCCTGTGGGGGCGCGGTGCCGGCCGCGGACCTTGGCCGCGCCGTTCCCGGCCGCTGCGTTCACCGGCGTTCCGTTCAGGACGGCCCCGTTCACGGCTCCGTTGAGGACGGCCCCGTTCAGGACGGCCCCGCTGGGAATCGCTCCGTTCAGGACCGCCCCGCTCGTGATCTTCCCGTTCAGGGCGGCGGTGGCAGGGGCGGGCAGCGGCGCCGGCGTGGTGGAGGGCAGCTCATGGGGGGGCAGCTCCCGTGCCGGGTTGCCGCCCCAGTGGGCCCCGGCGGGGACCTCCTCGCCCTTCATGAGGAAGGCCCCGGCAGCGAGCACGGCGCCGTCACCCATCGTCACGCCGTAGTGCACGAAGGAGCCGACGCTGAGAGTGCACCCGGCCCCCAGCGTGCTGCGGTCGGACTTGAAGGCGCCGTCCTCCTGCGAGTGGCACTGGATGTGGCTGTCCTCGTTGAGGGTGCAGTAGTCCCCGATGGTGACGAGCGTCCGCTCCGGCGTGCCGACGCCGTCGTCGAAGACCATCCGCCCGATCCGGACCCCCAGCAGCCGCGAGAGGACGTTCTTGAAGGGCGTGCCAGCGAGCATCTTCTCGGGGCCGGTGAAGGCGAACTTCCAGAAGCGCTCGTGCCACCAGAAGTACCGGTCGTAGATCGAGCAGCACTGCGGCTGCAGGCGCCGGAACCGCAGGAACCCGCGCTCCATGAGCGTGAAGTACGCGAAGCCGAACAGAACGGTCAGCAGCAGTTCCAGCTGCACGACGAACTCGGACCCGGTGCGCTGATACAGGTTCGCCCCGACCATGGCCAGCACCGTGAGGCCGAACACGTTGCCCCACCGCACGAGCAGGAACAGACCCATGGTGCGCAGGTTGTGCATGTTCTTGGCGTGCAGCCGCTCGCGGAACTCCGCCTCGCTCTTCGGGCCGAGCCGGCTGTCCCGCAGGACCGTGCGCGGGATGTCGAAGCTGGGCGATCCGAGCAGCCCGACGTCCGTGCGGACCTCGCCCTCGACGGGAACCAGGGCCTTCGTCCCCAGCAGGCAGTTGTCCCCGGTGCGGGCGCCCGCGGGGTAGGCGATGGCGTTGCCGAGGAAGTTGTGCGCGCCGATCGTCGCCCGGGAGAGCCGGAAGGACGTGCTGGAGAAGTCGGCGTTGATGATCGACAACGCGTCGGCGACCATCGTCCCCCGGCCGATCGTGGCCAGGAACGGCGTCTCGTGCTTCATCACCGTGCCGAAGTTCGAGCCGGTCTGCTCGACGGTGGTCAGGTCGTACCCGATCCACCGCAGGTAGTGGACGATGTAGGAGCTGTCGCCGAAGAGGGTCGGGTAGAGCCTGCCGTTGGTCAGCCGCCCGATGAGCCGGTGGATCCCGTAGTGCCAGCCGTACAGGCGGTAGACCTTGTCCGGCTCCATGAACCGGTTGAGCAGCCGGGGAACGGTGCCTATGACGAGCAGCCCGACGAGGAGGGGGACGAAGAAGAAGACGGCGGAGATGATCAGGGCGTCGCGGTAGAGGATCCAGCTGGCCAGTTCCAGGTCGTGCCCGCCCAGCAGACGGTTCAGCGCTGGAACCCCGGCCAACAGCAGGCCTGCGCCGGCCACGGTCAGCGGCACGTAGAAGAGGAGCATGGTCGCCAACTGCCCGGCGCTGTAGGTGAACCGGCGCAGGGAGCTCAGCTCGGTCGTCGGGACCCGTCGGTAGTCGACGCCGCCCCGCTGGGCGGGGACCCCGTGCCAGCGCTCACCGGCGGGCACGACCTGCCCGGCCTGCAACGCAGAGGCGTGGCCCAACTGCGCCCCGTCGCCCATCGTGGTCTCGATGTCCAGGTGGGTCGCCTCGCCGACGAACACATCTTTGCCCAGGGTGATCCGCCCCGGACGGATCACGCCGGCGTGGGCGCTGTAGCCGCTGAAGAAGCAGTCCTTCCGGACGACCGTGTTGTCCCCGATGGTGAGCAGGTCGGTGCACACCGGCACGGTGCGGGAGTAGATCGCGACCCCACGGCCGATCCTCGCGCCGAGGGACCGGAGGTAGAGCACGTAGAGCGGGGAGCAGCCACTGGTCTGCCCCCGCTCGCCGGCGAACAGCAGCAGCGGGTTCGACCGGATGAGGGTCTTGACGATCCAGAACCGGACGTAGGCCAAGCTCCAGATGCGGATCGGTTCGGGGCGCCACCGACCGATGAGCGTCCACTTGGCCACGATCGGCAGGATGGACAGGATCAGCAGGCCCAGGCCGCCGAACAGCGCGGCCCGCAGGTACATGTCGAGCCAGCCCGCGCCCTGCGCCACCCACTCATAGCCGCGGTCGGTGAGCAGCGAGCCGAGGTAGAGGTAACCGAGGAAGATCAGCAGCTGGAGCGCTCCGCAGAGGACGTACTCCAGGCGGCCGGCCCGCCTCCCGGCCTGGTCCGGCGCAGGGGCGACCGGCCCGGCCGTGCGCGCTGCCGGATCGGCGGGGACGAGCGGCGCTGGTACCGGGACGGGAGCCAGCGTCGTTGCCAGGCCGCTGATCGTGGGGTGCTGGTAGACGTCCTTGATGGAGATCGCCGGGAGCTCTGCGTGCTTGCGGACCCGGGCGCAAAAGCGGGTCATCAGCATCGAGTCCGCGCCGAGGTCGTCGAAGAAGTTCTGGTCGACCCCGACCCGCTCCGCCTGCAGGACCTCGGCCAGCACCTCGGCGAGCGCCGCCTCGACGCGCGTCGGCCCGGTGTCGGCCAGCGCCGTCGCCAGGTCGCGGATCGTCGGGTTCCGGTAGACGTCGGTGATCGCCACCGTCGGCAGTCCGCCCCGCTTGCGCACCCGGGCGCAGAAGCGGGTCATCAGCATCGAGTCCGCGCCGAGGTCGTCGAAGAAGTTCTGGTCGACCCCGACGCCCTCGACTTTCAGGACGCCGGCGAGCACCTCCGCGAGGGCGCGTTCGGTGGGGGTGGAGGGTAGCCGGCTCGCGCCGGCCACGGGACCCGCGTCGACGTCCGCGCTCATCGGACCAGCGTGTCGGTGGCGCGGGTGCGGCCGTTGGGCCGCCTGCGGTCGACCCGGCCCGCCGCCAGCACCTCGGCGCCGTAGAGGTCCTCGACCCAGCTGGACTGGTACACCGTGTCGAGGTAGCGCTCGCCGAGGTCCGGGGCGATCGCGACCGCGGTGAGGTCGCGGCCGTCGTTGCGGGCCAGCCAGCCCATCGCCCCGCTCACCACCGTGCCCGTGGAGCCGCCGAACAGGAAGCCGTGCCGGGCCAGCCGGTGGCAGGCGCGGACGGTGTCGGCCTCCTCGACGGTGACCACCTCGTCGATGAACGACTCGTCGAGCAGCGCCGGCTTCACGCTGGTGCCCAGGCCCGGGATCATCCGGCGGCCGGGCGGGCCGCCGAAGGTCACCGAGCCGACGGCGTCGACGGCGATCACCCGCACCTGCCGGTGCCACTCGTGGAACCAGCGGGCGCAGCCCATGAGTGTGCCGGTGGTGCCGGCCCCGACGAAGAGCACGTCCAGCCGGGGGAACGCGCGGGCGATGGCCGGCGCGGTCCGGCGGTAGTGCGCCAGCCAGTTGCCCGGGTTCGTGTACTGGTTCAGCCACACGTACCGGTCGTCGGAGGCGCACAGCCGCTCGACGTACTGGATCCGCGCGCCCAGGAAGCCGCCGACGTCGGCCGGCTCGGTGATGACGTGGACCTGGCTGCCCAGGGCCTCCATCAGCCGGCGGGTGGAGAGGTTGCAGCGCGAGTCGGTGACGCACAGGAAGCGGTAGCCCTTGCTCGCCGCCAGCATGGCGATGGCCACGCCGAGGTTGCCCGACGACGACTCGATGAGGACCGAGTCCTCGGTGAGGATCCCGTCGCGCTCGGCGGCCTCGACCATCTCGGTCGCGGCCTTGAGCTTGATGGACCCGGCGAAGTTGAACCCTTCGCACTTGAGGAAGAGCTGGTGCCCGAAGACGGTCCGCAGGTCGACGTAGAGCTCTTCCTCGTTGAACGCCTGCGGCGAGGAGATGACCGACACGACGGCCTCCTCAGCGGGTGGCCGGAGCGGATCTGCCGTCACGGTGCCGGTGCGAGCCGGCGTCGCGACGGACAGGGATGGACCGATCGGCGTTGATCGCGGTCATCGTGATTCCTGTCTGCTCAGGGTGGTGATGCGCCGGCCGAAGTGGGCCGAGGTGTGGCGGTGGCGAGCCGGCACGGCGCGTCGATGGCAGGAGGGGGTCGCACGCGGGTAGGGAGCGAGCTGGTACGGGGGAGTACCGGGCGTGGGTGCCGGGTGCGGCGGTGCGGCCCCACGCGTCGCCCCCATGTCGGAGATCACGGGCGGCTTGCTTCGAAGGGTTCACCGGATTTCCCCGTTCCCTGCCGGGCAGTCCCTCTGCGGTCCGGCCGAGGGTGACCCCTGCGGTCACCGACGGCGCGGAAAGTTCCACCGACCAGGAGAAGGGTCAAGGGGGCCGGATACACCGGAACGGGTTAGTTCCCCTAGTGTGTCGCGCGTTCGGACGTGATGCCATCGGACGGCGACGGACCGTTACTGCCACCACCTGCGCGTTTGGCCGGCGACGGGGGGCGTCCGGTGGACGACTGTGCACTTTCGGCATACGACGCCGGCACCGCAGACGGATCGCCGGATCGCCGGGCGGGTTCCCCGGGTCCGTCGTCCCCTGGGCCTAGCGTGACGGATGAGGTGAGTGATGACTGAATCCGACGTGCCCACCGCCGAGGGTGCTCCGGCCGGGGAGCCGCCCGAGCCGACGGGCGGCACCGGGCCGGGGGCGGCGGTTCCCCTCGAGCAGGTCGCGGTCGCCGCGCCGGAGCGGGCCGGGGACCCGGGCCCGTCCCACCCGACCGCACCGGTGGCCGGCCGCCCGGTCGTGCGTCCCCGGCGGGGCGGGCCGGTGACCCGCATGGGTCCGTGGGCGCCGGTCGCCGGCGCGCTGCTCGGCGCCGCACTCGGGCTGGTCGCCGTGCTGCTCCTGGCCGGCCAGGCGGACGGCTTCCGGGAGCGGCTGGCGCTGGTGCTGCTGGTCGTCGGCATGGGCCTGCTCGGCGCGGCCGGTCCGCTGCTCGCCGACGAGGTGCGGCTGGTCCGCCGCGGCGTCCGCGAGGCGGCCGTCCGCCCGGCGTCGGTCGAGGTCACCGCGGCCCTGCTCAACGGGCTGACGCCCGCGCGACTGCTGCTCCTGGTCAGCGGTTTCGTGCTCTTCCTCGCCGCCTACGTCGCCCGCGGGTGAGGACGGCTACGCGTAGGCGTCGTAGCCGAGCTTGACCGCCAGCGCGATCCCGGCCACCGCGATGACCCGCCGCAGCAGCTTCTGCGGCGCCCGGCGCACCACGCGCGGGCCGATGCGGCCGCCGACGAACAGGCCGATCGCCAGTGGCAGCGCCGCGGACCAGGCGATCGAGGTCAGGAACACGTAGCCGATCGCGGCGGTGGCGTTCGCGCACCCGAGGACGACGTTCTTCAGCGCGTTGCCGACCGGCAGCCCCTCGCCGGTGCCGAGCAGGAACATCGCCAGCAGCATCACGCCGGCGGCGGCGCCGAAGTAGCCGCCGTAGACGGCGACGGCGAACGTCCCGAGCGGCAGCCACCGCGGATCACCCCGCGGGTGCGGATGGGTGGCGGCCTCGGCGGCGAGCTCGGCCGGAGGCCGCTGGACGAGCAGCGCGATCGACGCCCCGCCGATGAGCCACGGCACGATCCGCTCGAAGGCCTCGGACGGCGTCAGCAGCAGCAGCGCCATGCCCGCCGCGCCGCCGAGGACGGCGGCCACCGCCAACCGGCGCAGCCGCCGGCCCTGGCCGGTGAGCTCCGGCCGGGAGGCGCTGACCGCGCCGACGCTGTTGAGGACCAGCGCGACGGTGTTGGTCACGTTGGCGGTCACCGGCGGGATCCCGGCCGAGAGCAGCGCCGGGTAGCTGATCAGCGAGGCGAGGCCGGCGATGCTCCCGGTCAGCCCGGCCCCGATGCCGGCGAGCACGAGCAGGACGAACTCGAGGGGGCTCACCCGGCTGCTACCGCGCTCATCGACGTCGAGGTTGTCACACGCCGGTGGCGGGAGCGGTCAGCGGTCGGGCAGCCCCCGCCTCAGGCCCGCTCGGCGGTCGCGCGGTCGAGCAGCCAGCCGCCGGTCAGGCCCAGGGCGAGCCACAGCACGGCCTGCTGACCCAGTGTCGCGAGCCGGAAGTCCCACACGATCGACGCCGTGACGTCGTCCGGGATCGCGTCCGGGTTGTCGGGCACGAGGACGACGAGCAGGGCCACCAGGGCGATGCCGAGCGCCGCCGCGGCGGCCGCGGTCGGGGCTGCGGCCACACCCCGGTGCCGCAGCAGGCTGACCAGTGCGGCGACCAGCATCGTGACGACGACGCCGCACAGCAGCACGCCCAGGTAGATGGCGGTCCGCGAGGAGACCGTGTCCTGGTTTCCGACGCCCGGCGGGTTGGCGGGAATCGTGAGCATCGGCAGCAGGCCGACGATGCCGAAACCGATCGCCGCGAGCAGGCTCACGCGCGCGGAGTCGGTGCGGCCAGGCAGCCGGTGGCGGACCAGGCCGTAGACCACGGCGAAGACCAGTCCGAGCAGCACGGCGGCCAGCACCGTGCCGAGCACGCCGCCGAACACCTGCGTGCCGCGGCCGAAGATCTCCTCGTGCGCCGGCGCGGCGGTGCCGGCGGCCTCCCGCGCCTGCTGCACGGCGATGGCCGGGGCCAGCGCCCGCTCGGTGACCAGGAGCAGCCACCCGCTCGACAGGAGCCCGGCGACCAGGCCGGCCAGCGCCAGCCGCCCGAGGAGCCCGCCGAAGGACAGGTCGGCGGCCGCGGCGCGTTGCCGGGCGGTCGCGGACACCCCCGGCCTCAGTGGCAGGGCACGCCGAACGCGTGCCGGGCATCGTGGAAGAACTCGTGCACGGTGTCGGCCGCGCCGAGCAGGACCGCGCCGTTGTCCTCGAGGATGAGGAACAGCGCGGCCAGCCCGTAGAGCAGGATCGGCCAAGCCCACACCGGGACGGCGATCCGCGCCGGCCGTACGCCCGCGGGGACGCGGCCGGTGGACGCGTGGGGTGCTGAGGTCATCGTTCGTCGCCTTCGCTCATCCCCCGAGCGGTCCTGCCGCTCTCCACAGTGACACCGCGGATCGGCGGATGCCAGTGCGACCTGCGTCGTAGGACCAGTCAGTCGTCGGCGGCGGCCTCGACGTCCTCCCGTTCCAGGGCGCCGGCCTCGACCAGCACGTCGAGGGCGGCGGGGAGCCCGGCGAGGGCCCGGGCGAGGTCCTCCGGGCGGGCGATGGTCCACGCCTGTGTGTCCACGTAGCAGCGCACGGCCTCGTCGAACTTCTCCTCGCCTGCCGCCTCCCGCGCGGCCGCCAGGGCGGCCGCGCCCTTCGAGTAGACGCGCTCCTCGTAGTCGTCCTGGTCGGCGAAGTCGCTCATCGTCCCGGCGACGTCGCCGCCGTCCTCCAGGTCGTCCCAGTGGCCGTGGTCGTCGGCGACCGTCTCGGCGTACGTGGCGAAGGCCTCGTCCAGCCACGGGTCGCGGTACTGCGAGTTGCCGACCATGCCGTAGAACCACATGTGCGCGACCTCGTGCACCAGTAGGCCGAAGTCGTCGTCGCCCATCAGGATCGACGAGGAGTACTCCTCGCCGCCGCCGTGCTCGTCCACGTACGGGACGGTCAGCGTGGGGTAGGGGAAGTCCCCGACCCGCTCCTCCAGCAGCCGGATCGCCTGGACGGTGTCCGCGGCCAGGTCGTCCGCCGACTCGTCGTAGTCCGGCAGGACGCCGACGGTGACCGTGGTGCCGCCGGTGGTCGCGGTGGCGGTGTCGAACCGGCCGACCGCGACGTTGACGTCGCGGGACACCGGCTCGTGCGACTCCCAGATCCGCCGTCCGCCGGTGGCCTCGCGGGGCTGCTCCTGCGCGCCGGTCATGAGGACGACGAGGTCCTCGGGCGCCGAGACGCGGATGGTGGTGTCGGCCACGGTGGCCGCGGTCGTCTCGGCGCTGATCTCGACGAACGGATCGCGCGCCCACCCGACGCCCGGCTCCCACGTGAGGATCGGGAAGCCGCTGGCCCACCAGGTGACGTCGTCCCGGACGCCGAACCGGTCGAACCCGGCCGGCGTCTCCCGGGTGGTGAGCCGCAGCGTGAAGTCCAGTTCCACCTGCACCGACCCGCCGGCGGCCACCGGGTCGCGCAGATCCACCCGGTAGAGGCCGCCCGGGCTGCCGGGGGCGGCCGAGGCGGCCACGTAGCCGCCGCCGGCGACATTCTCCCCGCGGACGTCGTCCACGCTCAGCCGGTGCGGCGAGGACTGCGGCGCGTTCGGGATGAGCCGGAACCACATCTCCTCGACGGGCAGGTCCGGCGTGAACGTCACCGTCTCCGTGCCGGTCACCGTGCGCAGGTCGTCGTCGAGCCGGAAGTCCAGGTCGACGACCGGCCGGTCAGGGTCGGGCTCCGCCCGGCCGGCCGGGCACGCCGGAGCCGGCCCGGCGGTCTCCCGGTCCTCGGCCGAGGAGGTGCAGCCGGCGAGCAGGAGGACCGCCCCGCCGGCCAGCGCCCACCGGCGCACGGTCGAGAAGGCGACAAGCGCATCGCGCATGGCCCCTGCCCACCCGCGGGACCGGCCGGACCCCCCGGAGGATCTCCCGTGACCGCCCGCTGACCAGGCAATCTAGGCAGCGCGAAGACGGACGTACAGGTTTCGCAACCTGTGAATCAGCTGAGCATCGCCGGGTGCTCGGGTCGTCCTAGCATCTGCGCATGCGTGCAGATGCGCAGTCGCGCCGTCCCGCGCCGTCCGACGATCAGGTCGCCCTGGCCGTCGAGGCCTTCCGGATGCTGGCCGACGGCACGCGCGTGCGGATCCTGTGGGCACTCGTCGGGCGGCAGCTGTCGGTCAACGAGCTGGCCGCCGAGGTCGGCAAGACCCCGGCGTCGGTGTCCCAGCACCTGGCCAAGCTGCGGATGACCCGCATGGTCGCGACCCGCCGCGAGGGCAGCCAGATCTTCTACCGGCTCGAGAACGAGCACATCGGGCAGCTGGTGACCGACGCCATCCACAACGCCGAGCACGCCGGCCCGGGGGTGCCCGGTCACCACCTGCGCGACGCCGGCCTGGTTCCGCTGCACCGGGAGGCCGACGGTGCCTGACGCGAGCCCCCACGAGCACGAGCACCGCGGCCATCGGCACGGCCTGCGCGGGCGGCTGGCCCATCCACACAGCCACGACGCCGCGGACGCGGTGGACGCCGCCCTGGAGTCCTCCGCTCGCGGCATCCGGGCGGTGAAGACCAGCCTGGTCGCGCTGGCCGTCACGGCCGCGCTGCAGCTGCTGGTCGTGGCGCTGAGCGGCTCCGTGGCCCTGCTGGCCGACAGCGTCCACAACGTCGCCGACGCGCTGACCGCCGTCCCGCTGTGGATCGCCTTCGTCGTCGGCCGCCGGGCCGCCAACCGCCGCTACACCTACGGCTACGGCCGGGCCGAGGACCTCGCCGGGTTGTTCATCCTGGCGGTGATAGCGGCCTCCGCGGTGGTCGCCGCGGTGGAGAGCGTCCGCCGCCTGCTCGACCCGGCTCCCGTGGCACACGTCGGCTGGGTCGCCCTGGCCGGGCTGATCGGCTTCGCGGGCAACGAGCTGGTCGCCGTCCACCGGATCCGCGTCGGGCGGGCGATCGGGTCGGCGGCGCTGGTCGCCGACGGGCTGCACGCCCGTACCGACGGGCTGACCTCGCTGGCGGTCCTCGCCGGCGCCGCGGGTGTCGCCGCCGGGTTCCCGCTCGCCGACCCGATCGTCGGCCTGGTGATCACCGTGGCGATCCTCGCGGTGCTGCGGACGGCGGCCCGCGACGTCTACCGGCGGCTGATGGACGCCGTCGACCCGGCGCTGGTGGACCGCGCGGAGGCGACCCTGCGGTCCACGCCGGGGGTGACCGGCGTGCGCCGGGTGCGGATGCGCTGGATCGGCCACGCCCTGCACGCGGAGGCGGACCTCGAGATCGACGGCGGCGTGAGCGTCACGGACGCGCACGCCCTCGCGCACGAGGCCGAGCACCGGCTGGTCCACGACGTGCCCCGGCTGCGCAGCGCGGTGATCCACGCCTACCCCGCCGCCCGGCACGAGGCCGCCGCGCACTGATCCCCCGGCCCCCCTTCAGGGGCCCGCGCCGAGCTTGCGAGGCGTGGGGGGAAGGGGGGTCCTTCTACCTGCGGCCGGCGTCGACCAGCCGGAGCACCGCGTGCCCCTCCTCGTCGGAGGCGTCGAGGTCGACCTCGACGTCCAGGCCCCAGTCGTGGTCGCCGGCCGGGTCGTCGAGGATCTGCCGCACCCGCCAGACACCGGGCTGCTTGTCCCAGATCAGCAGCCCCGGACCGCGGGCGTCGGCGCCGGTGCCCACCTCGTCGTGCTCGGCGAAGTAGGCCCGCACGACCTCGCCCCAGCGCTCGGCGTCCCACCCGGCGTCCTTGTCCAGCTCGCCGAGGTCGTACCAGCGGCGGCGGGCCCACAGCTGCACCCGGTGGAACAGCGCGTTGCGCACCATCGCGGTGAAGGCGCGCTCGTTGCCCGTGAGCGGCCGCGGCCGGGCCGGGACGGCGACCTCGGCCACGGCCCCGTCGTCCGGGTTGGTCAGGGACTCCCACTCGTCGAGCAGGCTCGAGTCCACCTGCCGCACCAGCTCGCCGAGCCACTCGACGAGGTCGGTCACCTCGTCGGTGCGTGCGGCGGCGGGGACGCCGGAGCGCAGCGCCTTGAACGCGTCGGAGAGGTAGCGCAGGACGGCGCCCTCGGAGCGGGTCAGCCCGTAGGTGGAGACGTACTCGCGGAAGGTCATCGCCCGCTCCCACATCTCGCGGACGATCGACTTGGGGGAGAGGTGCGCGTCGCGGGCCCACGGGTTGGACCGCGTGTAGACGTCGAAGGCGTGCTCGAGCAGCTCGGCCAGCGGCTGCGGGTAGCTGACCTCCTCGAGCAGCTCCATGCGCTCCTCGTACTCGATCCCCTCGGCCTTCATCTGCGCGACCGCCTCGGCCTTGGCCTTGGACAGCTGCGCGGCGAGGACCTGCCGCGGGTCGTCCAGGGTGGCCTCGACGACGCTCACCACGTCGAGCGCGTAGGTGTCCGACGCCGGGTCGAGCAGCTCGATCGCAGCGAGGGCGAAGGTGGACAGCTCCTGGTTGAGCGCGAAGTCCGGCGGCAGGTCGACGGTGAGCCGGTAGCGCCGTCCGTCGGGCTCCGGCTCGTCGAGCCGGACGAGGACGCCGGCCTGCAGCAGCGAGCGGGCGATGCCGATCGCCTCGCGGACCAGCCGCAGCTGCCGCTTGCGCGGCTCGTGGTTGTCGGTCAGCAGGTGCCGCATCGCCGCGACCGGGTCGCCGGGGCGGGCGACGACGTTGAGGATCATCCCGGTCGTGACGTGGAAGTGGCTGGTCAGCGGCTCGGGGTCGGCGTCCACGAGCCGCTTCATGGTCGCCTCGGACCACGGCACCATGCCTTCGGGCGCCTTCTTGCGGACCAGCTTGCGTCGCTTCTTCGGGTCGTCGGCGACCTTGGCGAACTGCTTGAGGTTCTCCACCTCGTGCTCGGGCGCCTGGACGACGACCGTGCCGGCGGTGTCGTAGCCCGCGCGGCCGGCGCGGCCGGCGATCTGGTGGAACTCGCGGGCGGTGAGCAGCCGCATGCGGGTGCCGTCGTACTTGGACAGCGCGGAGAACACGACGGTCCGGATGGGCACGTTGATGCCGACGCCGAGGGTGTCGGTGCCGCAGATGACCTTGAGCAACCCCGCCTGGGCCAGCTGCTCGACCAGCCGCCGGTACTTGGGCAGCATCCCGGCGTGGTGGACGCCGATGCCGTGGCGGACCAGCCGGGAGAGCGTCGCGCCGAACGCCGAGGAGAACCGGAACCCGCCGATCATCTCGGCGATCGCGGCCTTCTCCTCCTTGGTGCACACGTTGACGCTCATCAGCGCCTGCGCCCGTTCCAGCGCGGAGGCCTGGGTGAAGTGGACGACGTAGATCGGCGCCTGGCGGGTGTCGAGCAGCTCGCCGATCGTCTCGTGCATCGGCGTCGTCGCGTAGTAGTGGTGCAGCGGCACCGGGCGCTCGGCGTGCGCGACCAGCGCGGTGGGCCGGCCTGTGCGGCGGGTGAGGTCCTCGCGCAGTTTCTCCGTGTCGCCGAGCGTCGCCGACATCAGCAGGAACTGCGCCGTCGGCAGCTCGAGCAGCGGCACCTGCCAGGCCCACCCGCGGTCGGGGTCGCCGTAGAAGTGGAACTCGTCCATGACAACGAGACCTATGCCGGCTGAGCTGGATCCAGAGGGGCCCCCCTCGCGCAGCGCGATGTTCGCGAGCACCTCGGCGGTGCAGGCGATGATCGGCGCGTCGTGGTTGACCGCGGCGTCCCCGGTGAGCATGCCGACGTTCTCCGCGCCGAAGACCCCGCAGAGGGCGAAGAACTTCTCACTGACCAGCGCCTTGATCGGCGCGGTGTAGAAGCTGCGCCGTCCGGCCGCCAGCGCCGCGTACTGGGCACCGGTGGCGACCAGGGACTTGCCCGACCCGGTGGGCGTCGCGAGGACGACGTTGGCGCCGCTGACCAGTTCGATCAGCGCCTCCTCCTGCGCCGGGTAGAGCGTCGTGCCCCCGGCGTCGGCCCAGGCGGCGAAGCGGGCGAACAGCTCGTCGGGGTCGTCGCCGAGGGCGCGCAGCCCGGACAGGTCGGCGGCGTCGTCGAGCAGGGGAGGGGTGACTGTGTCGGTCATCGTGGGCACCAGCGTGCCTGACGCCGCACAGCTTCCCGCGCCGACGCCCGGCCGAGCCGGACGATCACGATCCGGTAACGAGACCTCCGCCGGCGGCACACATGGACCGATGGTGGACAGAAGGTGAACAGCAGGTGAACGAGAGGGGCCGCGACGGTGCGCAGCAGGGAATGCCCGGAGTGCCGCTGGGTCTCCGTCGTCGACGCGGCCGGCCGGCGCCGGCTGGAGATGCGCTGGGACCTCCCCATCGCCGCGCCCGCTGAATCATCCGTCTCGCGCGCGGCCTGAAGCGGCGCTCGACCCTCTTCCGGGGTCGAACTCGTGCTCCACGGGTCCTGCCGGACTCCACGGGGGCGAGTTCGACCCCAAAAGCATGTTCGGGGCCGATGGGGGAGCGGGTTCCGGACGGCGAGGCGCGGGTAGTCGCCGCGCATGTCGTCACCGCGTCCTGAGTCCCAGCCCGCACAGCAGCAGACCCCGCCCGGCACGTTGGGGGAGATGACCCCGAAGCCCGATCACGGGGAGGAGAGCTACCGCGGCTCCGGAAAGCTGACCGGCAAGGCCGCCGTCATCACCGGCGGCGACAGCGGCATCGGCCGGGCGGTCGCGATCGCCTTCGCCCGCGAGGGTGCCGACGTCCTCATCTCCTACCTCGACGAGCACGAGGACGCGCAGGACACCGCCCGCTACGTGGAAGAGGCCGGCCGCAAGTGCGTGCTGGTGCCCGGTGACATCTCCGACCGGGCGCACGCGAAGACGATCATCCCGAAGGCGGTCGAGGCGTTCGGCAAGGTCGACGTCCTGGTCAACAACGCCGCCTTCCAGATGACCCACGAGACCCTCGACGAGATCCCGGACGAGGAGTGGGACCACACCCTGGCCACCAACCTCACGGCGATGTTCATCCTCTGCAAGGACGCCGTCCCGCACATGCCGCCGGGCGGCTCGATCATCAACTCCTCGTCGGTGAACTCCGACATGCCCAGCCCGCAGCTGGCGCCGTACGCGATGACCAAGGCCGGCATCGCCAACTTCACCGCCAGCCTCGCCCAGATGCTGGCCGAGAAGGGCATCCGGGCCAACAGTGTCGCGCCGGGCCCGATCTGGACGCCGCTGATCCCGTCGACGATGCCGGAGGAGAAGGTGGAGAGCTTCGGCGAGCAGGTGCCGCTGGGCCGCGCCGGGCAGCCGGCCGAGCTGGCGCCGGTCTACGTGCTCCTGGCCAGCGACGAGGCCAGCTACATCTCCGGCGCACGGATCGCTGTCACCGGCGGCAAGCCGATCCTCTAGGCGCTTTATCGGGATAAAGCACGCGTGGTTTATCCCGATAAACCACGGTCTGGGCCGCCGGTGAGGGCGGCGGCGATGTCGCGGATCCGGTCGGGGCCGGTGCGGCAGCAGCCGCCGACCAGCCGCGCGCCGGCGGCCACCCAGGCCGGGACGTCGTCCTCAGCCGCCGCCGGTGCGCCGGTCCACCGCCGGCCGGCCGCATCCCACCCCTCGCCGCTGTTCGGGTAGACGACGACCGGCTTACGGGAGGGCGCCGCCGCCTCGACCGCCGCCAGGACGCCGGCCGGATCGGTGCAGTTGACGCCGACCGCCACCGCCTCGCCGACCCCGGCGGCCATCGCGAGGACGTCGGCGGCCGGCTCCCCGCGGCGGGTGCGGACGACGCCGTCGCCGTCCACCACCGTGGTCAGCGACAGCCAGACCGGTACGCCGAGCGACACCGCCTCGGCCAGCAGTGCCTCGGCCTCGGCGGCCGCGGGCACGGTCTCGCAGGCGAGCACGTCCGCGCCGGCCTCGGCGAGGACCTGCATCCGCGGGCGGTGGAAGCGGCGCAGCGCCGCGACGCCCAGCTCGTCGGCGTACGCGCCGGTGTACTCCGACCCGTCGGCCAGCATCGCGCCGAACGGCCCGACCGAGCCGGCCACCCAGGCCTCCGGCGCCCCCTCCCGGGCCAGGACGACGGAGCGCTCCAGCAGCCGCCGCGTCGTCCCGGTGTCCAGGCCGGCGCGGGCGAACCCCTCGAAGGTCGCCTGGTAGCTGGCCGTCGTCACCACCTGCGCGCCGGCCTCGGCGTAGGCGGCGTGCACGGCCGCGATCGCGGCGGGGTCGTCGTGCAGCAGCCGCGCCGACCACAGCGCCGAGCCCAGGTCGTGCCCGCGCCGCTCCAGCTCGGTCGCCAGACCGCCGTCGAGGACGAGCGGCCCGGCCGCGAGGGCCTCGGCCAGGGTCGGACGCACCGTCACGGCTCGCATCCTCCGCTCTGCGGATGGCGTCGCGCTCCCGCAGGATCGGGGCATGGTCTTCGTCTGGGGCACCGGTCCGCGCCGTCGGAGGCCGCGCTACGGCCGCCGGTACCCGCCGGCCTACGGGCGGGGCTTCGGCGGCCCAGTCTTCGGACGGGGGTACGGCCCGCCGCCCGGCTACTACCGCCGCGGCGGTGGCGGGGGCTCGTGCCTGCGCGACCTGCTGTTCCTCGAGACCGGCTGCTGCCTGGCCCAGGCCCTCGGCTGCGGCAGCGAGCTGCTGCTCGTCGCCCCCCGGGCCGTCCGGCAGCTCGGCCGGGAGAGGACGGCGGGCGGCGGCCTGGCCGAGCGGATGGTGGCCGCGATCGGCCTCTACCAGCGGGAGATCAGCCCGCACCGGCCGCCGTGCTGCCGCTTCACGCCGACCTGTTCGGCCTACGGCATCGAGGCGATCCGGACCCACGGCGCCCGCCGTGGCGGGTGGCTGACGCTGCGCCGGCTGCTGCGCTGCCGCCCCGGCGCCACCGGCGGCGCGGACCCGGTCCCGGCGGCGGCCTGAGCAGGGCGGCGTCCCGGCGTCGGCCAGACTGGACGGCGTGCCCGGATCCGACGACGCCACCGGCGACCTCGCCGTCACCGACCGGGTCGTCGTCCCGGCGTCGGCGCTGACCTGGCGCTTCTCCCGGTCCTCCGGGCCCGGCGGGCAGGGCGTGAACACCGCCGACTCGCGGGTGGAGCTGTCGGTGCACGTCCCCGACCTGCCCGGGCTCACCGACGCGCAGCGGCAGCGGCTGACCGACCGGCTCGGCGCCCGGCTGGCGGACGGCGTCCTGACCATCGCCGCGAGCGAGCACCGCCAGCAGCTGCGCAACCGGCAGGCCGCGCGCGACCGGCTGGCCGCGGTGCTGCGCGCCGCGCTCGCCCCACCGCCGCCGGCCCGGCGGCGCACCAAGCCGACGAAGGGCAGCCAGGAACGGCGGATCCAGGCGAAGAAGCAGCGGGGCGAGCTCAAGCGGTCACGTTCGCGCTGGGACTGACCCGCCGTCAGGTATAGCCTGACAGCCGTGTCAGGACGAGCCTGACAGGGGAGGTCCGATGGCGACAACGATCATCGCCAGCTGCTCGTTCTGCGGGAAGAACAACACCGAGGTCGAGAGGCTGGTGGCCGGCCCCGGCGTCTTCATCTGCGACGAGTGCGTGGCGCTCTGCAGCCAGGTCATCGCGGACACCGAGCGAATCGTCGCGGAGGGCGGGCCCCGGCCCGCGCCGGTTGCGCCGTGGGAGCAGGCGGCGTCGCTGGAGGACGTGCTCGGCGGGCTGCCGAAGGTCGCCGACGCCGGGGCGCAGGCCGAGCAGAACCTGCACGCCTGGGTGCAGAGGGCACGCTCCCTCGGCGGCACCTGGGCGCAGATCGGCGAGGCGCTCGGCATGAGCCGCCAGTCAGCCTGGGAGCGGTTCGCCCCCGGGGACTGACGCGGGCTCGCGCACCAGCACCCACAGCGGCAGCTCGTCGTCCGCGGTGCGCAGCGTCGCCGCCACGGTGAAGCCGAACCGGCGCAGGAACGCCGCCTGCGCCCACGCGAACACCGCGGTCGCCGCCGGGAGGCCGCCCTCGTCCACCCGGGCCAGCCCGGCCTCGAGCAGTGCCGTCGCGGCGCCCTGCCGGCGGGCGGTGGGCCGGGTGCCCAGGTGCGCCAGCCACCAGTGCGGGCCGGCCGGGCGTTCGCCCGCGACCCGTTCGTCGGTGGCGCGCACCGCCGGCCACCGGTCGGCGGACAGGTGCGGCAGCTCGCGCTCGAGCGCGGCGCGGACGTCGTCCGGCAGCGGGCGGGTACCCGGCGCCCCGGCGGGCGGCACCCACGCCGCGACCGCGCCGACGTCCTCGGTGACCCAGGCGGTGCCGGTGGAGACCGCGCGGTGCCCGGCGGACAGCTCGTGCAGCCGGGTCAGCCGCTGCATCCGCCCGTCGGCCGGCAGCCTCCACCGGATCTCCCGCGCGTCGCCGAGGGCCAGGGTCAGCGTCGCGGCGATCCGCGGGATGTCGCGCTGCTCCGCAGTCCGGACGGCGGGCCGCGGAGGCGGCGGCGGGTCCTCGATCCGGCGGACGGTCGGGCGCCGGTCGGTCACCGGTGCATTCGACCACGGGCGCCCGTGCGCCGATCGGGCCGGCATGTATCACGGCCGCCCCCTCCGCACTCCTGGAGCGTGACGGGGCGAGCGGTCCGCTCCGGCCCTGACGCGCTCCCGTCCCGACGGCCGTGACCCTGCCGTCGGGACGGGACTCCAGCGCTCAGACCTCGATCCAGTCGGTGACCGCGCGGTCGCCGGAGGCGCCGAGGAACATCAGCCGGAACTGCGCCCGCGGCGCCGGGGTGATGGTGAACCAGCCCAGCTCGTCGACCTCCGCCCGCTGCGGCCGGCCGCCCACCGTGTGCAGGTCGATCTCGCCCGCCTGGGGCGGCGTGACCTGCCCGGACACCTGGCGACCGGTCACCTGCACGTGGATCGTCACGGCGCCGGTCGCGAACGTGAGCTCCCGCTCCTGGGCGCCGCGCAGCCCGGCCAGCGCGCCCGCCGGCTCCGCGGCGAGCGCGGCGAGGTCGGACTCGAGCGAGTACAGGGCGAAGATCGCCTTGCCGGTCTCGATCACCCGGGGCGGGACGTCGGCCTCCTCGCGCAGCGCCTCCCCGAGGACGGCGAGCAGGTCGTCGTCGTCGGTCCACCAGTCCTCCGGCACCGCCATCACAGCCTTCCCCCGTCGAACTGCGGGGAGAGGAACGCGGTCACGTGCACGCTCCGCCGCAGCTTCTCCAGACACCGCGCCCGCGTCGGCCCGAGCCCGCCGACCGGCGTGCCGAGGCGCCGCCCGATCTCGACGTAGGGCAGCGGCGGATCGTGCAGCAGCAGCCGGAGCAGCTCCTGGCAGCGGCGTGACAGCTCGGCGAACCCGGCCCGGACGGCGGCGTTGCGCTCCGCCGTCTCGAGCAGGTCCTCGGCCGACGGCGGGCCGGGACCTCCCGCGACGTCGTCGTCGATGGCCGTCTCCCGGTTCTTGCGGCGCTTGGCGACGTCGAGGACCCGCAGGCACTCCCGCTCCGTCGTCCGGGCCAGCCACCCGGGCAGCGCCGCCGGCTCGTTGATCTGGCCCAGCCGCTCGAGCAGCCGCAGCCAGACGCTCTGCGCGACGTCGGAGGCGTCGGCCTCGGAGAGCCGGTAGCGCCGGCACACCGACCACAGCAGCGGCGCGAGCCGCTCCACCAGCTCCTCCCAGGCGGGCTGGTCGCCGAAGCGGGCGCGCAGGAACAGCTCGCCGATCGGCGCCTCGTCCGGCATGGGGGCTCCTCCTGGGTCGTCGCTGTCGGCGGGCGGGCCGGCGCAGACGGCCGTCACGGGCGGCCCAGCCTATTGCGAACCACCTCGAGCGCCTGCTGGGGAGTTTTGCCCCGCGCGACCTCAGCCGCCACCAGGCCGGTCACGTGCGCGGCGGCGAACGACGTCCCCGACCAGTTGGCGAACCCGCCGAAGGACACCGTGTCGAACTCCTCGCCGTCGGTGTCGCGGGGTACCTGGACCTTCTGGTCACCGTTCTCGTCGAGGTAGGTGCTGACGACCTCCACGCCCGGCGCGAGGACGTCGATCCAGGGCGCGGGCCGGGACGGATCCTTCATGTCGACCGGGTTGAACGAAGCACCGCGGCCGGCCGAGTCTTCCGCACCCACCGCGAGGACGCCGTCCAGCGCGGCGGGGAACAGCGGCGCGCCCCGCGCGGGCAGCCCCTGCTTCGCGCGCTCGTGGCCGTCCGGCTTCTCGCTGCCGTGGTTGCCGGCGGCGCAGATCACGGCCATGTTCGGGGTGAGCTGGGCGATCACCCGTTCCAGCACCATCGGGGCCTTGCCGTCCACGGTCGAGCACCCCAGGGAGAGGTTGAGCACCTCCACGCCGGAGTCGCGGTAGTCGGCGAGCCGCTCGGCCAGCGTCCACAGCGGCATGGTCCAGCCGTCGGTAGGTCGACGTCCGGGCGTCAGCGCCGTCCGGACGTCGAGATCCGCCGTGGGTGCCAGGCGCAGCACGATCCCGGCGATGAAGGTCGCATGGCCCTCCCACCACTGCCGCTCCTGACCGGGCCTCGGCCGGGCCAGGGCGCCGGGATCGGTCAGGCAGCGGCCGGCGAGCCGGGAGTGCGGCTCCAGCCGGGTGTCCAGGATGCCCACCCGCACCCGGCGGTGGTTGCGGGACAGCGAACGGAACGCGGCCGGCGGCTTGTCCACCTTCGTCGGCTGCGTGAAGCCGCCGGCATTGCTGTACGGCTTGAACTGGACCCCCGTCATGATGCGGTTCTTGCCCATGGTGGGCGCCCATCCCGCGTAGCGGGCTTCGGTGATCTCGCGCAGGGTGGCGAGTACGCGATCGAGGGGAGTCGGATCCTCGACGAGGTACCGCGGTGCCGGAATGCCCGCACGCTCCCGCTCCTCGTCCAGGTGCTGCACCGCCGTCGCCACGTCGGCGAGCTGGATGAGCGTGAGCCCCAGTCGGGCGTCGCTCCTGCGCTGGGCGCGGTCCTCGGCTCGCTCGCCCAGCAGGCTGAGCACCATCTCGAGGTGCTCGCTCGCCACGACTATCTGCCGGTCGTCCGCCTCGCTGCCCATGATCTCTCCTGTCGCTCGGAAAGTTGCCGTTCGTCAGGAGGAGGGCGACGGCGGCCCTCAGATTCGTGGTCGGCGTAATCCGTTGACAAGAGGCCGGTGGCAGGCAGGGTGGGACGTCGTGGGGGAGGGGACGACGCTCGAGCTGGCGCACGAGGCGCTGCGGCTGGCCGAGGCCGTTCCCGCCGAGGCCGCCGCCCGGGCGCGCGATGTGGTCCGGCTCGCGGGGCGGGACGGCGACGGGGCGGCGCGCGCCGTGGCCGAGCGGGCCTGGGGCCTGGCGCTGCGTCACCGCGGCGACCTCGACCGCGCCCTGGTGCACCTGCGCCGGGCCGTGGAGCTCGCGCTGGACGCCGGCCGGCCCGACATCGCGGGCGAGGCGCGCACGACGCTGGCCTACGCGCTGGCCGAGCGGGGCCGTCCCCGGCAGGCGCTCGAGGAGATCGACCGGGCGCTGGCCGAGCTCTCCGGGGTCGCCGCCGCCCGGGCGCTGACGCAGCGCGGCACGATCCTGCTCGACATGGGCCGGCACGCCGACGCGCTGCGCGACTACGAGGCCGCCCTGCCGGTCCTGCAGGACGCCGGGGACCTGCTGTGGAGCTACCGGGTCGTGTGGAACCGCGGCCTGGCCCGCGCGTACCGCCACGAGTTCGCCGGCGCCGAGGAGGACCTGCGCACCGCGGAGGAGCTCGCCGACCGCCTCGACCTGCCGCTCTCGGTCGGGTTCGCCCGCGCGAACCTGGCCTTCGTCCTCGGGCTGCGCGGCGACGTGCCGGCCGCGCTGGACTACTCGGCCCGCGCCGAGGAGCGCATCCGGGTGCACGGCGCGCAGCTCGGCGAGCTGCTCAAGGACCGCAGCGAGCTCCTGCTCTCCGTCCGGCTGGTGTCCGAGGCCCGGGAGACCGCGGAGGCGTCGATCGCCGAGTACGAGCGGGAGCGCCGGAGCATCAAGCTGCCGCAGGTGCGGCTCGTCCTCGCCCAGAGCGCGCTGCTCGAGGGGGACGCCGCCGGGGCTCTGCCGCACGCGCGGCGGGCGGTGGGGGAGTTCACCCGGCAGCAGCGGGCGGAGTGGGCGGCGCTGGCCCGGCTCAGCGTCCTGCGGGCGCAGATGTGCGCGGGCGGGGTGCCCGCGGCCGGTGTCCGGGCGGCGGAGGAGGCCGTGCGGACGCTCTCCGCCGTCGGCTGGCCCGCCGCCGCGATGGAGGCCCGGCTGCTCGCCGCCACGCTGCTGCGCGAGCGCGGCCGCTGCCAGGAGGCCGCCGGGCACCTGCGCGCCGCCGCGGCGACCCGCCGGACGGGGCCGGCCACCCTGCGCGCCCGGGCGTGGTTCGCCGAGGCGCGGCTGCGGGCCGACGAGGGCCGCAGGCGGGCGGCGACCTCGGCCATCCGCGCCGGCCTGCGGATCCTGGACGAGCACCGCGCCGTCCTGGGGGCCACCGACGTGCGGGCGCACGCGGCCGGGCACCGCAGCGAGCTGGTGGAGCTCGGCCTGTGCCTCGCGATGGACGACGGCACGCCGCGGCAGGTGTTCGAGTGGGTGGAGCGGGGCAAGGCGACCGACCTGCTGCTGCAGCGGCCGGTCCGCCCGCCCGACGAGCCCGAGGTGGCACAGGCGCTGGCCCAGCTGCGGGCCATCGTGCTGCAGATCAACGAGCTGCACAGCGCCGGCTCCGAGGGGGCCGCCGTGGCCGAGCTCCGGCACGAGCAGACCGTCCTCGAGCGACGCGTCCGCGACGCCGTCCGCCGTCTCGACCGCCGCGGGGGAGGGCGGCTCCCGGCGCCGGTGCCGGTGCCGGATCTCGCGGAGCGGCTCGGCGGGGCGGCGCTGGTCGAGCTGTTCGCCCGCGACGGCGTGCTCTCCGCGGTGACCGTGGTCGACGGCCGCACCCGGCTGCACGTCCTCGGCCCGGCCGGGGACGTCGAGGGGCAGGTCGACCGCGTCCTGCACGCGCTGCGCCGGCTCCTGCGCCCGGACGGCGACGACGCGAGCACGGCCGCCGCCGCGGCGCTGCTGCGCGCCTCGGCCGCCCGCCTCGACGAGCACCTCCTGGGCCGGTTGCCCGAGCTGGGCGACCGGCCGCTGGTGATCGTGCCGACCGGGGCGCTGCAGTGCCTGCCGTGGGCGGTGCTGCCCTCGTGCGCGCGGCGCCCGCTCGCGGTGGCGCCGTCCGCGACGATGTGGCACGCCGCCCGCAGCCGGGCGGTGGACCCGGGCACCCCGGTCGTCGTCGCGGCCGGGCCCTCGCTGCCGGGCGCGGTCAGCGAGGTTCGCGCCGTCGCGGCCGTGCACGGGGCCGCCGCGCTGCTGCCGCCGGAGGCCACGGTGCGGCGGGTGCTCGGGGCGATGGAGGGGGCGTCGCTGGTGCACCTGGCCGCGCACGGCCGGCTGGCCGCGGACAACCCGCTGTTCTCCGACGTCCTGCTCGCCGACGGGCCGCTGCTGGCCTACGACGTGGAGCGGCTGGACCGGGCGCCGCACACCGTCGTGCTCGCCGCGTGCGACAGCGCGCGGTCGGTGGTCTGCGCCGGGGACGAGCTGCTCGGGCTGGGCGCGGTGTTCCTGGCCGGTGGCACCGCCCAGCTGGTCGCGCCCGTGCTGCCGGTGCCGGACGAGGAGACCGAGGCGATCATGGTGGCCTTCCACCGCCTGGTCGCCGACGGCGTTCCCGCCGCCGACGCGCTCGTGCGCACCCGTGAGCAGCTCGGCGGGGACGACCGCGCGGCGGCCGCGGCGGCGAGCCTGGTCTGCCTGGGTGCCGGCTTCTGAGTCCTTACTCCTCCGGCTCGGCCATCTGCCGGTGCGCCTTGGCCTTGAGGGAATCGGGCAGCACCTTGTTGGCCAGGCCCTGCGCCTTGGTCTTCAGCGAGCCGGCGACCAGCTTCTGCTCACCCTTCATCAGGGCCTCGAAGCCCTGCTTGGCCACCTGCGCCGGGTCGTCCTTCTTGCTCTGGCCGACCGGGGTGTCCAGCATGTCGGCCCGCTCGAAGAACTCGGTCTCCGTCGGGCCGGGCATCAGCGAGGTGATCGTGACCCCGGTGTCCTTCAGCTCCTCCTGCAGCGCCTCGGCGAACGACTGCAGGAACGACTTCGAGGCGTTGTACACCGCCTGGAAGGAGCCGGGCATGGTCGAGGCGATCGAGCTGGTGATCAGCACCCGGCCCTCGTCGCGGGCGGCCATGTCGCGCAGCACCAGCTTGGCCAGGTGCACCGTCGAGGTGATGTTCAGGTCGATGATCTCCTGGTCGTCGGCCAGGTCGATGTCGATGAACGCGCCGCCGCGGCCGACCCCGGCGTTGAGGGCAACGGCGGCCAGCGGGCGACCGAGCGAGGTGGCTGCGGCGTAGAGCTGCGCGACGCCGTCCGGGGTGCGCAGGTCGACCTGGACCGGCTGCACCTCCGCGCCGGTGGTGCGCAGCTCGGCGGCGGCGGAGGTCAGCTCGGCGTCCTCGGCCGCGATCACGAGGTCGAAGCCGTTCTCGCCGAACTGGCGGGCCAGTTCGAGCCCGATCCCGCTGGACGCGCCGGTCACCAGGGCCAGGGGCTTGTTCGTCGTCGTCATGCGGACGGCCTACCCCGACCCGCCCCGGGCGATTCGGCTCAGCCACCGTCCAGCTCGACGAGTCGATGGCGGACGTGCCCCTGCTGGTCGACCCACCTGACCCGGACTCCGGCGTGGCCGCCGAGGCGCGAGCCGATCGATCGGCGCCAACGGCCACTCAGGCTGGCTCGGGGACACCGCCAGGGTCTCCACCGGGGTCGTGCGGTGTGGATTCGATCGGCGGGGGTGGCAACGGCTCTGAGGCGTCGGGGAGCAGTTCTGCCGCATCGTCCGGCACTGGCTGGTCTGGATCGATAGTCGGTTCCGGCTCCGGAAGTGGCACGGTCATGTCCGGAGTCAACCAGCGTTCTGTGGGAGTGCGACGACTTCTGACTGCCCGTGCAGCGGCCCACTGTGGGACCCCTCGACAAGCTGGCCGGCGATGTCACACGACGCCCGTCCTCTCGAGCCCGCCCCTCCTCCAACGAGGACTCCAGGGACCGCTGTCCTTGCCATTGACCGGCAGATTGCAGGCGCGCGGCAGGAGTGTCTCATTACCGTCGGCCGGTCTGCTGTGCCTTTCCCGCGCCTGCTCACGCCGGTGCTGCGAGCCTGCGGCGTCCGCCGCTCCAGGTGCAGCCCCGATGACCGGAGGGGTTCGGTGTGAGCGAGCGGTACGACGACCTGATCGCGAAGTTGGACCTGCCGGCGAAGGTGCGCCTGCTGACCGGCGCGTCGTTCTTCTCCTTGACCGGGGAGGAGTCGATCGGGCTGGCGCCGCTGTCGATGTCCGATGGGCCGACCGGCGTGAAGGGCCAGTCGCAGAGCGGCGGCGCATCGACGGCCCTGCTGCCGAGCGCCACCCTGCTGGCCAGTTCGTGGAGCGAGCAGACGCTGGCCGAGGTCGGCGAGTACCTCGCGCAGGAGGCCGCTCGGCAGCGCACACACGTCGTGCTGGGGCCGACGATCAACCTGCACCGCAGTCCGCTGGGCGGGCGGGTGTTCGAGTGCTTCTCGGAGGACCCGCTGCTGACCGGCCGGCTGGCCGCGGCCTACGTGCGCGGGCTGCAGGAGCTCGGTGTGGCTGCCTGTCTGAAGCACCTCGTGGGCAACGAGGCGGAGACCGAGCGGCACACCGTCGACGTGCGCATCGACGAAGCGACGCTGCGGGAGGTGTACCTGCTGCCGTTCGAGATCGCGGTCGCCGACGCCGACGCGTGGCTGCTGATGGCCGCCTACAACCGGGTCAACGAGGTGCCGGCCACTGAACACGACGCCGTGCTGCGCGGCGTCGTGAAGGGCGACTGGGGCTACTCCGGCCTGGTCGTGTCGGACTTCTTCGCCACCCACTCCACCGCCCCCGCCATCAACGGCGGCCTCGACGTCGTGCTGCCCGGCCCGTTCGGTCCCTGGGGTGAGCAGCTGGTGGCCGCCGTCGAATGCGGCGAGGTGCCCCAGTCGTCGGTGGACGACGCGGTGCGGCGGGTACTGCGGTTGGCCGACCGGGTGGGCGCCCTCGGCACGGAGCAGGAGTGGCCTGCAGTGCCTGCCGCGACCGATCCCGCCCGGCGGGAGGCGCTGCGCCGCTGGGCGGTGGCCGGCATGACGGTGCTCGCCAACGACGGCATCCTGCCGCTGTCCGGTGCCGAGCAGGTCGCGCTCATCGGCGTACCGGCGGCCGAGACGCTGCTGCAGGGCGGCGGCTCGGCGGAGGTCACCCCGCCCCACCAGGCTTCGATCGTCGAGGGCCTGACCGCGGCCCACGGCGGCACGATCACCTGGGCCGGCGGCGTCGAGATCGGCCCGGCCCCGCTGGCACGGCCCGGGTTCGTCCTCGACCCCGTGGACGCAACGCCGGGTCTGCGGCTGCGTGTCATCACGGCCGACGGCGAGCAGCTGGCCGACGAGCACCTGGCCGACGGGCGGCGGGTGCTCGGCTGGCGCGGGGAGCTGGCCCGGCCCGGCACCCGGGCGCGGCTGACCGCCCGCGTCGACCACGCGGGACCGCTGCAGCTGGGTGTCCGGGGCATCGGCGCCTGGTCGGTCACTGCCGGCGGTCAGCATGTCGAGGTCCGCGTCGACCCGGTCACCGGCGTCCCCGGCGAGTCCCTGCTCGCCCCTCCGCAGCAACTGCTCGACCTCGACGTCGTCGGGCCGACGGTGGTCGAGGCCGAGGTCGACCTCGGCGACCTCCCACACGCCATGATCGGGCTCATCGCCCGCCCGGCGCCCAAGCGCGACGAGCAGGCCATCGCCGATGCGGTGAGCGCCGCCCGCGCCGCGGACGTCGCCGTGGTGGTCGTCGGGCTGACCACCGAGCAGGAGACCGAGTCGCAGGACAAGACCACCCTTGCCTTGCCCGGTGCGCAGGACGCCCTGGTCCAGGCAGTTGCCGCAGTCGCCCGCCGGACCGTGGTCGTCGTGAACGCCGCCACGCCGGTGCTGATGCCGTGGGCCGACCGCGTGGACGCCGTCCTGGTCGCGGGCCTGCCCGGACAGGAGGGCGGGCACGCCGTGGCCGCGGCGCTGCTCGGCGAGCTGGAGCCCACCGGCCGGCTGGTCACCACCTGGCCGGCAGCCGACGGAGCAGCCCCCGCCTGGACTGTCACTCCCGACGGCGGCGTGCTGACCTACTCCGAGGGCACGTTCATCGGCCACCGCGGGCACGCGGCCGGCCGGGCCCCCGAACCGGCGTTCTGGTTCGGCGCCGGCCTCGGCTACGGCAGCTGGGACTACACCGGTGCCCGGGTCGAGCTCGACGGCGAGACGCCCGTCGTCACGGTGTCGCTGCGCAATACCGGCGACCGGGCCTCCCGGGAGGTTGTTCAGGTCTACTTCCAGCCCGCCGATCCCGAGCTGCCCGTCCGGCTGTCCGGCTGGACGACGGCCGACGTCCCGGCCGGTACCGCCACCGATGTCCGCGTCGCCTGCGATCCCCGCATGTGGCGACGCTGGAACGCCACGGCCGGCCGCTGGGACCGAATCGACGCGGCCGGCGAGATCCTCCTCGCTCGGGGTCTGGGCGACATCCGGTTCCGTCTGTCGCTCCCGGCGTCGTAGTACGAACCGGGTGTCCGAAGCCGCCCTCCGAGCGAGCCCGGCCGAACTGCCTCCGAGCGGCCCACTGTGGGCGGCTCGGCAGCCACCGCTCCGAGATGCGCGATCTCGTGGCTATCCGGCAACGGAAGCCACGAGATCGCGCATCTCGCCGCGCGGATGGGCTGTCCCTGAGGCCGGCTCACGGTGTCCCTCAGCGGCTCCGCGCAGGGACAGTCGAATGCAGGCTCGTGAGCGCGCCGGGCTACGAGGCCCGGCCGTCCTCGGCCAGAGTTCCGTGACCAGCGTGGCGGCTGCGGATGGTCACCGTGGTTCCGCGCGAACCCGCGGTGACCGTCGTGTCGGCCAGGGCCGTCATGAGCGCCAAGCCGCGGCCCCGGGCTGAGGGGGACCTGGGCTGCCGCCATCGTCCGTGGTCCCGGATGACGATGGTCGCCGCTGCGTCGTCGACGACGGCGCAGACGTCGAAGAACGGCTCCGTCGGCCGCTGGGCATGCTCCACCGCATTGTTGGCGGCCTCGCTCGCGGCCAGCACGAGGTCCTCGATCACATCGGCGGGCAACGCCGCGTTCCCGAGGAATCCGCGCAGCCCCCGGCGCATCGCGGGGACCGCGCCGAGGACGGACGGGAACCGGCCCGCGCAGCGCCGTCCCTCGGTCGCGGACGTCTTGCCGCACCTGGCAGGAAGCTCGTCGCGCACCGGCCCACTCCCTCGACGACGACGTTGACCTGAAGAGCACGTCGCCGGACGCGGAGATACACACCGCTGAACAGGACCGCCGGGTTCGCGAGCGCACAGGCCGCCGTACCCGGGCGTGAGGTCCTCGGAACGCGACCTTGACGCCGAGGCAGCCGCCGGGAAACCACCACCCCGCAGTCTCGGTCCGTGCCCGCAGCCCTCCCGATGCCCTCCGCGACGCCCAGCGCGGGCACCCGCACGACCGACACCCACTGCCCCTACTGCTCGCTGCAGTGCGGCATGACGCTGACCGCGGGCGACCGCCCGGCGACCCTGGTGCCGGCCGACTTCCCGACCAACCGCGGCGGGCTGTGCTCGAAGGGCTGGTCGTCGGCCGAGCTGCTCGACCACCCCGAGCGGCTGCTGCGCCCGCTGGTCCGCGCCGTGCCGGGCGACCGCACCAGCCCGCTGGTCGAGACCACCTGGGACGACGCCCTCGACCTCGTCGTGGCCGCGATCCGGCGGACCCAGGCCGCGCACGGGCTCGATGCGGTGGGCTGCTTCGGCGGCGGCTCCCTCACCAACGAGCAGGCCTACCAGTTCGGCAAGTTCGCCCGCGTCGCGCTGCGCACCAGCGCCATCGACTACAACGGCCGGTTCTGCATGTCCTCGGCGGCCGGCGCGGCCAACCGGGCCTTCGGGCTGGACCGCGGCCTGCCGTTCCCACTGTCGGACATCGCCGAGGCCGACGTCGTCGTCCTGGTCGGCAGCAACCCCGCCGACACGATGCCGCCGGCCATGCAGTGGTTCGACGCCGGCCGGGCACGCGGCGCGCAGCACATCGTCGTGGACCCCCGGCGGACGGCGACCGCCCGCAACGCCGCCCTGCACCTTCAGCCGCTGCCCGGCACCGACCTCGCGCTGGCCAACGGGCTGCTGCACATCGCTATCGCCGAGGGCCTGGTCGACGAGGAGTACGTCGCCGCCCGCACCTCAGGGTTCGACGAGTTGAAGGCCGGCGTCGCCGCGTACTGGCCGGACCGCGTCGAGCGGCTCACCGGAGTCCCCGTCGCCGACCAGCGGCGCACCGTCTTCGCGCTCGCGCGGGCCGAGAAGGCGATCGTCCTGACCGCCCGCGGCGCCGAGCAGCACCGCTCCGGCACCGACACCGCGCAGGCGTGGATCAACCTCGCGCTCGCCCTCGGCCTGCCGGGCCGCCCCGGCAGCGGGTGGGGCACGGTCACCGGCCAGGGCAACGGGCAGGGCGGCCGCGAGCACGGGCAGAAGGCCGACCAGCTGCCCGGCTACCGCAGCCTCGCCGACCCCGCCGCCCGGGCGCACGTCGCGGCGGTGTGGGCCGTCGACCCCGACGACCTGCCGCGGCCCGGTCGCAGCGCCTTCGAGCTGCTGGACGCCCTGGGCACGCCCGGCGGCGTCCGCACCCTGCTGGTGCTGGCGAGCAACGTCGCGGTCAGCGCGCCCGACGCCCGCCGGGTGGTGCGCCGGCTGGCCGACCTCGACTTCCTCGCGGTCAGCGACTTCTTCCTCTCCGAGACCGCCGAGCTGGCCGACGTCGTCCTGCCCAGCGCCATGTGGGCGGAGGAGGACGGCACGATGACCAACCTCGAGGGCCGGGTGATCCGCCGCCGCCGCGCGCTGGACCCGCCGGAGGGCGTCCGCGACGACCTTGCACTGCTCGCCGAGCTGGCGGGGCGGCTCCAGGTGCCCGGCTTCAGCGGCGACCCCGAGACGGTGTTCACCGAGCTCCGGCGGGCCAGCGCCGGGGGAGCGGCCGACTACTCCGGCATCAGCTACCGGCGCATCGACGACGAGCGGGGCGTGTTCTGGCCCTGCCCCTCCCCGGAGCACCCCGGCACGCCCCGGCTGTTCACCGAACGGTTCGCCACCCCCGACGGCCGCGCCCGCTTCCTGCGGGTCGAGCACGTCGAGGCGCACGAGCCCACCGACGCCGACCACCCCTACGTGCTCACCACCGGTCGGGTCCTGGCCCAGTACCAGTCGGGCACCCAGACCCGCCGGTCGAAGAGCCTGCAGCTGGTCGCCCCCGTGCCCCGCGCCGAGCTGCACCCCGACCTGGCCCGCCGGCACGGCATCGGCCCGGACGACGTCGTCGAGCTCTCCACCCGCCGCGGCCGGGCCCGGTTCGCCGCCCACCTGACCGACGCGATCCGGCCGGACGTCGTCTTCGTCCCGTTCCACTGGGGCGGCGCCTCGAGCGCCAACGCCCTCACCGACGCCGGCGCGCTGGACCCCACGTCGAAGATGCCGCCCTTCAAGGTCTGCGCCGTCGCCGTCACCCGCGTCGGCCCGCCGGAGGAACGCATCCCGGCGCCGGCCGAGCAGCCCGCCCCCCGAGCCCACGAGCACCAGCCCACCCCGACACCCCGGCCCCCGTCCCGGAGGAGGACCTCCCGCGTGAAGAGCACCCCACGGTTCCTGCAAGGCGTCTACCCGCTCACCGGGGAGGGGCTGGCCAAGCCCGGACCCCTCGACGCGGCCCTGCGCTACACGGTGCCGTCCGGCGCGTCGGCCCAGGCGCTGTACTTCCGCGGCGGCAACTCCACCGCCGAGCTGGTCTACGTGCTGCTGCTGCGCGACGGCGAGCCGATGCGCTGGTTCCCGATCGGCGCCAAGGGCGACGTCCACGTGCCGCTCCGGGTGGTCGAGGACCTGCCCGGCGGAACCGTCGTCGAGCTGCACGCCGCCGCCCCCGAGGGCGTCACCGGTGAGCTCGTGGTCGACCTCGGGCTGGTGGAGGTCTGATGACGGCGATCCTCGGTGGGCGGCCGGAAGGTCTGACCACGCTGCACCTGGCCGACGACGAGACCTATCCGCGCGGCCGGCTGGTCGTCGTGGGCAACGGCATGGCCGGCGCCCGCTTCGTCGAGGAGGTGCTCGAGCGCGGCGGCGGTGAGCAGTTCCGGATCACCGTCTTCGGCGACGAGCCGCACGGCTGCTACAACCGGATCATGCTCTCGCCGGTGCTGGCGGGCGAGGAGCAGGAGGACGCGATCGTCCTCAACAGCCACGACTGGTACGCCGACAACGGCGTCGACCTGCGCGCCGGGGTGCGGGTCGAGCGGATCGACACCGCCGCCAAGTGCGTGCACGCCGACGACGGCACGGTGACCCCGTACGACCACCTCGTGCTGGCGACCGGCAGCTACTCGTTCATCCCGCCGGTCACGGGCGTGCACCGCGAGGACGGCAGCCTGCTGCCCGGCGTCTTCGGCTTCCGCACCATCGAGGACACCCGGGCGATGATCGAGGCGGCCCGGACGCACCGGCGCGCCGTCGTCGTCGGCGGCGGGCTGCTCGGGCTGGAGGCCGCCCGCGCGCTGCAGACCTACGGCATGGCGGTGGACCTGGTCGACGCCGCGCCGCACCTGATGAGCGCCCAGTGCGACGCCGACGCCGGCGCGATCATCCGGGCCGGGGTGGAGGCGCTGGGCATCACGGTGCACCTGTCCACGCTCACCGGCGAGGTGCTCGGCCCGGACCGGGTGCGCGGCGTCGTCCTGTCCGACGGCCGGCAGCTGGAGGCCGACATGCTGGTGCTGGCCGCTGGCATCCGGCCGCACACCGACGTCGCCGTCCGCTCGGGGCTGGAGGTCGAGCGGGCGATCGTCGTCGACGACCAGCTGCGCACCGACGATCCCGACGTCTACGCCATCGGCGAGTGCGCCCAGCACCGCGGCACGGTCTACGGGCTGGTCGCCCCCGCCTGGGAGCACGCGAAGGTGCTCGCCGACGTGCTCACCGGCACCGACCCGACGGCCGAGTACCACGGCAGCCGGCTGGCGACCAAGCTGAAGGTGGCCGGCGTCGACGTCGCCACCATGGGGGTCAAGGCGCCCGAGCGTCCGGACGACGAGGTGCTGGTCATCTCCGAGCCCAGGCGCGGCGTGCACTGCTCGGTGGTGATCCGCGACGACCGGCTGGTGGGCGCGACGCTGATCGGCGACACCCGCAAGGTCGCCTACCTGACCCAGGCCTTCGATCGCGGCTCGCCGCTGCCGGAGGAGCGGATCCGGCTGCTGGTCGACCTCTCCGACGGGGCGGCCGAGGTGGGTGTCGCCGAGATGCCCATGGACTCGCAGGTCTGCAACTGCAACGGCGTCTCCAAGGGCGCGATCTGCGGCGCGGTGACGGACGGCTGCGGCAGCGTCGGCGCCGTCATGGACCGCACCCGCGCCGGCAAGGGCTGCGGCTCCTGCAAGTCGCTGGTCACGCAGATCGTCGAGTGGGCCGCCGACGGCGACCTCGCCGAGGACGAGTCGGCCTCCTGGTACGTGCCGGGCATCCCGCTGGCCAAGCCGGCGCTGATGGCCGCGATCCGCTCCCAGGGCCTCAGGTCGGTCTCCGCCGTCTTCGCCGCGCTGGGCCCGGGCGGCGCCGAGGACGCGAAGTCGAAGATGGCGCTGACCTCGCTGCTGCGGATGATCTGGGGCAGCGAGTACGTCCAGGAGAACGACGCGAAGTTCATCAACGACCGCGTGCACGCCAACATCCAGCGCGACGGCACGTTCTCCGTCGTCCCGCAGATGAAGGGCGGGGTGACCACCCCGGCCCAGCTGCGCCGGATCGCCGACGTCGCCGAGAAGTACGAGGTGCCGATGGTGAAGCTCACCGGCGGCCAGCGGATCGACCTGCTCGGCGTCCGCAAGGAGGACCTGCCGGCCATGTGGGCCGACCTCGGCATGCCGTCGGGCTACGCGTACGGCAAGAGCTTCCGCACGGTGAAGACCTGCGTGGGATCGGACTTCTGCCGGTTCGGCCTCGGGGACTCCACCGCGCTCGGCATCGCGCTGGAGAGCCGGTTCCAGGGCATCGAGAGCCCGGCCAAGCTCAAACTCGCCGTCGTCGGCTGCCCGCGCAACTGCGCCGAGGCCTACGTCAAGGACGTCGGCGTCGTCGCCGTCGGCAACGGGAAGTGGGAGGTGTACGTCGGCGGCGCGGCCGGCGCGACGGTCCGCAAGGGCGACCTGCTGGCCACCGTCGACTCGCCGGAGGCAGTGCTGGAGCTGACCGGCCGGTTCCTCCAGTACTACCGGGAGAACGCCAACTGGCTCGAGCGCACCTACGACTTCGTGCCGCGGATCGGGCTCGATCGCCTGAGGCACGTCCTCGTCGAGGACGGCGAGGGCATCGTGGCCGACCTCGACGCGGGCATCCAGCGCTCGATCGACGCCTACACCGACCCGTGGGCGTCGGAGGGACGCGAACCCGTGACGCCCGGGCAGTTCCGGACCGCGCTGCCGCTGCTCGACCTGCCGAAGGTGCCGGTCCGATGAGCCTGCTCGAGCAGAAGGCCGCCGCCGTCCGCGCGTGGACCGTCGGCCGGGTGGACGACGTCCCGCCGGGGGAGGGGCGGACCTTCGTCGCCGGGGACACCCAGGTCGCCGTCTTCAGGCTGCGCGACGGGTCGCTGCACGCGACGCAGGCGGTCTGCCCGCACGCCGGCGGCCCGCTGGCCGACGGGCAGACCGACGCCGACGTGCTGGTCTGCCCGCTGCACCTCTACGCCTACCGGTGGACCGACGGCACGTCGCCGAGCGCCGACTTCGCGATCCGCGTCTACCCGGTGCGCGACGTCGACGGCTCGATCGTGGTCGACCTCTAGGACGGGCGGGCCTCGAGCACGTGCACGCCGGCGGGTGTGGGCACGTCGGAGGCGAGGGCGAGACCGGCCGTCTCGAACAGGCCGGCGAACTCGGCGGCGGTGCGCTCGCGGCCGTGCAGCAGCACCAGCATGTTCAGGTCCATGCGCACCGCCGCCGGGTCGTCGACGGCGCGTTCGGGCAGCACCGCCTCGACGACGAGCAGCACCGAGTCGGGGCGCATGGCCGCCCGGCAGGTCCGCAGCACACGCACGGCGGCGTCGTCGTCCCAGTCGTGCAGGACGCGCGAGAGCAGGTAGGCGTCCGCGCCCTCCGGGACGGCGGTGAAGAAGTCGCCGCCGGCCGACGGCAGGTCGGGGGAGCGGGCGACCACGTCCGGCTGGTCGAAGAGCAGGACGTCGGCGTGGGGCGCCTTCGCGCGGACCGCGCGCAGCAGCGTGCCGGCGCCGCCGCCGACGTCGACGACCGACGCGAAGCCGGACGGGTCGTAGGCGGTGACGACGGCGTCGGCCTCGCGAGCCGAGCGGTCGGCCATCGACGCCTGGAATGCGGCCAGCCGCTCCGGTGCGGCGGCGAGGAAGTCGAAGAACGCCTGCCCGTGCACGATCTCGAACGGCGTGCCGCCGGAGCGGACGGCGTCCGCCAGTCCGGCGACGGCGCCGTAGTACAGCTGCCCGCGCGCCGTCACCGCGCCCCGCAACGAGCCGGGCACGCCGGCCCGCAGCAGGTCACCGGTCGCCGTCAGGGCGAACCGGCCGTCGGGAAGCTCGTCGAGCACCTCCTCGGCGGCGAGCCCGCGCAGCACCCGGCGCAGGCGGCCCGGGTCCGCGCCGAGCTCACGGGCCAGGTCCTCCGGAGCCCGCGGGCCGCCGGCCAGCGCCTCGGGCACGCCGAGCGCGACCGCGACGTGTAGCAGCTGGGTGATCAGGTATCCGTCGGCCAGCCGGGCCAGCCGCGCGGCGGCGGTGCCGGACACGGCGCGATGCTGGCACGGTGCCCGGCCCCCGACAACGGACTTCAGGGACCCTTCGGGCGCGCGCGGACGTGCAGGCGCTCGCCCTGGGGACCGAACAGGCCGAGCACCTCGGCCGGCTCGTCGAACGGGTTGCCGAGCCAGTGCGGGGTGCGGGTGTCGAACTCGGCCACCTCGCCGGGGGACAGGACGACGTCGTGCTCGCCGAGCAGCACCCGCATCCGCCCGGCCAGCACGTAGAGCCAGTCGTAGCCCTCGTGCACCTTCAGCTGCGGCTCGCCGGGCGGCGTCCGCGGCGGGTAGACCATCTTGAACGCCTGGATGCCGCCCGGCCGGCGGGTCAGCGGGACCACGGTCGTGCCGTGGTGCGCGGTCCGCGGCCGCAGGTGCACCCGCGGATCGCCGGTCGGCGGCGCGTCGACCAGCTCGTCGAGCGGTACCTGGTGTGCGCGGGCCAGCGGCAGCAGCAGCTCCAGCGTGGGACGGCGATCGCCGGACTCCAGCCGCGACAGGGTGCTCACCGAGATGCCGGTGGCGGCCGACAGCTGGGTGAGGGTGTCGCCGCGCTGCCGGCGCAACGCCCGCAGCCGCGGGCCGATCCCGGTGAGCACGTCCTCGAAGTCCACGCCGTCAGTTTGCCGTTCCGGCAAAGAAGTTTGTCAAGGCGACGTTCCTCGGCCCAAGGTGCTCTGCATGCGGAGCGACGAGTACGACGTGGTTGTGGTCGGTGGCGGTGCCGCCGGGCTGAGCGGCGCGCTGACCCTGGCCCGGGCGGGCCGGTCGGTGCTGGTGGTGGACGACGGGCGGCCGCGCAACGCGCCCGCCGGGCACGTGCACAACTACCTCGGCCGGGAGGGCACCCCACCGGCCGAGCTGTATGCGATCGGCCGCGCCGAGGTCGCCGGCTACGGCGGCGAGATCGTCGACGGGCGGGTGAGCGCAGCGCGCCGGGACGGCGACGGCTTCGTCGTCACGCTCGACTCCGGCGAGGTCCGCGCCCGCCGGCTGCTGGTCACGACCGGGCTGGTCGACGAGCTGCCCGACGTCCCCGGCGTCGCCGAGCAGTGGGGCCGCGGCGTGCTGCACTGCCCGTTCTGCCACGGCGCCGAGGTGCGCGACCGGCCGATCGGCATCCTCGGCACGAACCCCTTCGCCGTGCACCAGGCGTTGCTGTGGCGGCAGTGGAGCACCGACGTCGTCCTGTTCCGGCACACCTCTCCCGAGCCCACGGACGAGGAGCGCGAGCAGCTCGCCGCCCGGGGGATCACGCTGGTCGAGAGCGCGGTCGACGAGCTGGTCACCGACGGCGACCGGCTCACCGGCGTGCGCCTGGCCGACGGCACGGTGGTGGAGCGCGAGGCCGTCGTCGTCTCCCCGCGGTTCACCGCGCGGGCCGAGCTGCTGACCGCGCTCGGGCTCGAGCCGGAGGAGCGGCTGCGCGACGGCGTCCCGTTCGCCAGCGCCGTCCCCGCCGGGCCGACCGGTGCGACCGCCGTCCCCGGGGTGTGGGTCGCCGGCAACGTGGCCGACCCGACCGCGCAGGTGATCGTGGGGGCGGCCGCCGGCCTCATGGCCGCCGGCCACCTCACCGCGGACCTGGTCGAGGAGGACACCCGCCGCGCGGTGGCCGCCCACCGGCACGCCACCGAGGTGCACGACCGCGCCTGGTGGGACGAGCGCTACCGCTCGGCGTCGGGGCTGTGGAGCGGCCGGCCCAACGACGTGCTGGTCGCCGAGGCGGCCGATCTGCCACCGGGCCGGGCGCTCGACGCCGGCGCCGGCGAGGGCGGTGACGCACTGTGGCTGGCCGAGCGCGGCTGGCGGGTGACCGCCGTCGACCTGTCCGAGGTCGCGCTCGAGCGCGGTGCGCGAGCGGCCGAGGAGCGCGGGCTCGGCGACCGGGTGGAGTGGCGGCAGGCCGACCTCGCCGAGGAGCCGCCGGAGGCCGCGGCCTACGACCTGGTCACCAGCGCGTTCCTGCACCCGCCGGCCGACGTGCGGGAGAAGGTGATCGCCGGGCTCGCCGCCGCCGTCGCACCGGGCGGCACCCTGCTCGTCGTCAACCACGACCCGAGCGACCTGGCCCTCGGCATCCGGCAGGACGCACGTCCCGAGTACTTCGCCTCGGCGGAGGAGCTCGCCGCGCTGCTGGACCCGGCCGAGTGGGACATCGAGGTCGCCGAGGCCCGGCCGCGCGCGGCTCGCGGCCACGAGCAGCACGGCCACGAGGGGCACGTGCACGCGGTCGCCGACGCCGTCCTTCGCGCCCGCCGCCGTCCCTAGCGGGCTTTCGGTACCGAAAGCCCGTCAGGAGCGGGGGAGACCGAGGTCGGCGAGGGCCTCGGCGACGGCGTCGTCGCGGACGAAGTCCAGCGCGAGCAGCCGGTGCACCAGCACCCCGCGCCGGGTGAGCCGCAGGTCGGCGGCGCGCAGCCGGGGCAGCGCCGCGCCGCCCGGGCGCGGGGCCGCGGGCGGCGGGTCGAGCAGGCCGGCGCGCTGCAGGTCGGCGAGGTCTTCCCGGGCACCCCAGGCCGTCCACGCCCGCGGGTCGTCCTCGAGCGGGGTCATGGGCAGCGGCACCCGATCGCGGCGGCCGACGCCGGCCAGCAGGGCCAGCTGCCGCCAGCCCAGCTGCTCGACGGTGCGCAGCGCGCGCGTCACGAGCCCGGCGTCGAGGTCGGCGGAGACGGCCGCCTCGGCGAGCAGGTAGCCCAGGTGCCGCACCCGGCGCTCGTCGGTCGACCGGCGGGCCGCGGCGACGACCGCCTCGACCACCTGCCCGGCGGCCGCGCGCACCGCACCGCGGCCGGCGAAGAAGGGATCGCCGCGCAGCTGCCGGCCGGCGCGGGCCAGCGTGACCGAGTGCTCGACGGCGAAGGCGAGGACGGCGCCGGCGCGCACCCGCTCGCGGGGCACCGGCACGGCGGCCGCCTCGTCCGCCGCGGCGCGCAGGCACGCCGCGAGCCGGGCGTCGACCTGCACCGCGCCCGAGCCGGGCGCGAAGACGAGCGTCGCCGCGGCGCCGGTCATCGATCCGGCCACGGGGCTGCCGGACTCGATGAGGGCGCGCCCGGGCGCCGGTTCGTCCACGGGGAGGGTCACGGCGATGATCTTCCCCGGCCGCCCGACCGGCGCGCACCCCGGACGCGGACCGCCTCACCACACCGGGGCAGGCGCGGTGAGCGAAACGGAACACGGCTCGTCCCGCGCGGCAACGGGAGGGGAACCCGGGCCCGACATCGTCGGCGCATGGCCGCCCCGACCCGCCCGTCGCCGTCCGCCCTCGTCGCCCCTGCGCCGTCCCGATCGCACTGGATCGAGGACTGGCGACCGGAGGAGCCCGCCTTCTGGGCGTCCACCGGCAAGCGGATCGCCCGGCGGAACCTGTTCTTCTCCGTCTTCTCCGAGCACGTCGGCTTCTCGATCTGGAGCCTGTGGTCGGTGCTGGTGCTCTTCCTGCCCGAGCCGGTGTTCGGCATCGACCCCGCCGGGAAGTTCCTGCTGACGACGCTGCCGACGGCGCTCGGCGCGTTCGTCCGGCTGCCGTACACCTTCGCCGTCGCGAAGTTCGGCGGCCGCAACTGGACGATCGTCAGCGCCGCGCTGCTGCTGGTGCCGACCGTCGCGACCGCGCTCGTGCTCGAGCCCGGCGTCGACTACGGCACGCTGCTGCTCGTCTCGTGCCTGGCCGGCGTCGGCGGCGGCAACTTCGCCAGCTCGATGGCCAACATCAACGCCTTCTACCCGGACCGGCTCAAGGGCTGGGCGCTCGGCCTCAACGCCGGCGGCGGCAACCTCGGCGTCCCGGTGGTGCAACTGGTCGGGCTGCTCGTGCTGGCCACCGCCGGCGCCGGGCACCCGCGGCTGATCCTCTGGGTCTACATCCCGCTGATCGTCGTGGCCGCCGTCGGCGCGGCGCTGCTCATGGACAACCTGGCGACGGCGCGCAACCAGCCGCGGGCGATGCGCCAGGCGGCCCGCGAGCCGCACACCTGGATCATGGCGTTCCTCTACATCGGCACGTTCGGCTCGTTCATCGGCTTCGGGTTCGCCTTCGGCCAGGTGCTGCAGAACCAGTTCACCGCCGACTTCGCCACCCCGCTGGCCGCGGCGTCGCTGACCTGGCTCGGGCCGCTGCTCGGGTCGCTGATCCGCCCGCTCGGCGGCTCGCTGGCCGACCGGTTCGGCGGCGCGCGCATCACCGTCGTGACGTTCTTCGCGATGGCCGCCGGTGCGGCGATCGTGTTCTCGGCCAGCCAGGTGGGCTCGCTGCCGCTGTTCGTCGTCGGCTTCGTGCTGCTGTTCGTGCTCAGCGGCATCGGCAACGGCTCGACCTACAAGATGATCCCGGCGATCTTCCGGTCGCAGGCGCTGCAGCAGGTCGCCGAGGGCGGGGACGCCGAGGCCGCCGAGCGGCGGGCGCTGCGCATGTCCGGGGCGCTCATCGGCATCGCGGGCGCGGTGGGGGCGTTCGGCGGCGTGCTGGTCAACCTCGCGTTCCGGCAGTCGTTCCTCACCACGGGCAGCGGGGACGCCGCCTACCTCGCGTTCATCGCCTTCTACGCCGTCTGCGTCGTCGTCACCTGGGTCGTCTACCTCCGCCCCGGCGCCGCCCACCGCGTCTGACTTGCGGACGAGATCGGCGTTCTCACCCCCTTCGGGCTTCTGAAGTGGGCGAGAACGCCGATCTCGTCGAAGGTGGCCGCTACCGTCCGCGGCATGAGCGATCGAGCGGTGCTGCCCCTCCTGCTCGGCGGCTGGGACGACGCGTGGGGACGCCTCGACCGGCGGCTCGACGGCCTGACCGACGACGAGTACCTGTGGGAGCCGGTCGCCGGGGCGTGGACGGTGCGGCGCACCGACGCCGGCTGGCGAGCCGACCGCGTCCACCCCGACCCGGACCCCGCGCCGGTGACGACCATCGCCTGGCGGATCTGGCACCTCGCCTCCGACGCCCTCGCGAGCTACCTCGACCGCTCGCCGGCCGGCCGCCCGCTGGCGGTCACCGGCACCGACTGGCACCCCGACGCCGGGACGGCGCTGCGCGACCTGCGCACCGCGGCCGCGGCGTTCCGCGACCACGCGGTGGCGCTGGGGGAGGACGGCATCTGGCAGCCGCTCGGCCCGGCATGGGGTCCTTACGCCGAGGCCAGCTGGGCCGCCCTCGTGGTGCACGCCTTCGACGAGCTGGCGCACCACGGCGCCGAGATCGCGCTGCTGCGCGACCTCTACCGGGCTCAGGCGGCCAGCCGGTAACCGCGCTTGACGACGGTCTGCACCAGCGGCACGCCGAGCGCCGCCCGCAGCCGGGTCACCGCCATCTCCACGGCGTGCGCGTCCCCGCCGCCCGGCAGGCCGGCGGTGAGCGCCGGGCGGGCGACCACCGCACCCGGCCGCTCGGCCAGCGCCCGCAGCACGGACAGCGGCCCCGGGGCCAGCTCCACCAGCCGGCCGTCGACGACGGCGGCGTGCCCGCGCACCTGCAGGGTGTGCCCGGCGACGTCGAGCACCGGGTCGCGCTCGGGCAGCCGGGCCACGACCTCGCGGGCCAGCGCACCCAGCCGGGCCCGCTCGGGCTGCCAGGTCGGCACGCCGGCGGCGGTCAGCGGCCCGGCCGTGACCGCCCCGACGGCGATGGCCCGCACCCGCCCCTGCAGGGCCGCGACGAGCTCCTCGTGCCGCCCGAGGTCGCCGGCCACCTGCAGCAGCGACGCCGCGGCCGGCGCGCTGGTGAAGGTCACCGCGTCCACGGAGCCGGCCACCACCGAGGCGACCAGCCGCTGTACCGGGGCGACGTCCTCCGGCAGCACCCAGCGGTAGACCGGCACGGTCAGCACGTCCGCGCCGGCGGCGCGCAGCTCCTCGACGAAGTCGGGCAGCGGGTCGCCGTGCAGCTGGACGGCGATCCTCCGTCCGGCCAGCGGGCCCTCGGCGCCGGAGAGCAGGTGCTCGAGCACCTCGGCCGAGGACTCCGACTCCGGCGACCAGGCGTCGACCAGCCCGCCGCCGCGGATCGCGCCGCGCGCCTTGGGACCGCGGGCCAGCACCCGCGCCGAGCGCAGGTGCTCCACCAGCGGCAGGTCCCACGCGTCGGCGGCCTCCAGCCAGCCGCGGAACCCCACGCCGGTCGTGGCCACGACCAGGTCGACCGGCTCGGCGAGCACCGCCCGGGTCGCCGCGACCAGCTCGGAGTCGTCGGCCAGCGGCACGATCCGGATCGCCGGGGCGTAGACGACGCGGGCACCGCGCCGGTCGAGCAGCGCGCCGAGCTCCTCCTTGCGGCGGGCCGCGGTCACCGCGACCGTGTACCCGGCCAGGGGCAGGAGGGCGTCGGGGTCGGCGTCCGGCGGGGCGGGCGAAGGCACGTGCCCATGGTGCGGTGCCCGCGTTGCGGGAATGTGTCGCGCCTGGTCAGCCCATGCGGCTGTGCCGCCACGACGCCAGCAGGATGCTGGCGTCGTCCTGGAGGACACCGTTCTGGTGCGCCAGGACGGCGTGCATCAGCCGGCGCACCGTCTCTGGCGGCGGGTGCCCGGCGGCGAGCGCGCGGCGCAGGAGGTCGACCAGGCGCTCCTCGCCGAACAGGACGCCGGAGGGATCCCGGGCCTCGGTGACCCCGTCGGTGTGCAGTGCCAGCCAGTCGCCCGGCTGCAGCATCTCCTCGGCGACGGCCAGCCCCGCGGCCTCGAGGCCGAACGGCAGCCGGCGCCCGCCGCCCAGGGCCTTGACCACCTTGCCGGCGCGCAGCAGCTGCGGCGGCGGATGGCCTGCGCAGACGTAGCGCAGCCGGCCGGAGGCGACGTCCAGCTCCGCCAGGACGCCGGTGACGAAGGCGCTCTCGCGGAAGGACCCGGCGACGACGTCGTCGATCGCCCGCACCTGGTCGAACAGGCTGCGCCCGTCCCGGCGCGCACTGCGGTAGCCCGCGAGCGCCGCGGCGGCCATGAGCCCGGCCGACAGGCCGTGCCCCATCGCGTCGAAGATCGCCAGCGACACCAGCTCCTCGGACAGCGCGTAGTCGAAGGCATCGCCGCCGGCGTCGTAGCTGGGCTCGATCTTCCCGGAGATGACGAAGGCGCCCGTCGAGGCGGTCAGCGGCGGCAGCTGCTGCCAGATCAGCTCGGCGGACGGCGAGCGCGGCAGCTCCCGACGGGCCCGCTCCAGCTCGTCGCCGTAGGGGCTCATGGAGGCGACGAGGTGGCCGAGCAGCGCCGCCAGCCACGTGCAGTGCTCCCGCAGCATCGGGTCGTAGAGGTCGCCGGGGGAGCGCAGGCCCACCTCCAGGACACCCAGCCGCTCGGTGCCGTCGACCACCGGCACCCACAGGCGCGGACGGCCCTCGTCCTCGGACGGGAGGATCCGCCCCGTCTGGAACACCCGGCCCGGCAGCGTGCCGTCCACGGCCAGCGCGGGGAACTCGCCGCGCCGGGCGGCGGGCACGCAGTGCAGCCGGCGCTGGTCGTGGTCGACCAGGCGGAGGGTGAGGTCGACGTCCATCGCCCGGCCGGCGGTCGCCGCGATCGCGGCCAGCCGCTCCGGCGGCGCGGTGTGGGCGGTCTCCAGCAGCTGCACCATGGCCGCGAAGGGGCCGGTGGCCGGACGCCGCTGGCGGATCGCGTGGCTGTACGGCACCCGCCCCTGCCAGCGCAGCTCGTCGAGCCGCTCGTTGACCGCGTGCGCCAGCATGTCCCGGTCCATCGGCGGCAACGTCGTCAGCCCGCTCAGGTAGGCGTCGACGTCGACCAGGTCGAAGTCGCCGCCGAGCGCGAAGTACCGGGTCCACAGCTGCTCGAGGGTCAGGTCGGCGTTCCGGTAGCCCTCTTCCAGCGCCGTCCGCTGCTTCTCCTCCGGGGACGGCGCCCCCGGGCGGGACATCACCGGCGCCGACGGACGGCGGAGTCGACGACGGCGCGCGCCGCGTCGCGCAGCAGGACGACGTCGTGGGTCGCGCGCGCGAGCAGCATCGCGACGGCGCCGTCCTCGTCGACGCCGTGCCGGGCCATGAGGACGCCCTTGGCGATGCTGACGACGTCGCGCGCCCGGAAGGCCTGGCGCAGCTCCGCGGTGAACCGCTGCGCCCGCTCGTAGGACTGCACGTTGGCGACCAGGATCGCCGCCTGCGCCGAGAAGAGGGTGAGCAGGTGCTCGGCGTGGGGATCGAAGGCCGCCGGCTGCTCGGCGTACACCTTGACCGCGCCGAGCGCACGGTCGCCGGCCACCATCGGGGCGCTGAGCGAGGCGCGCAGCCCGAGAGGGGCCGCCGCCCTCCCCCAGCGGGGCCAGCGGGGATCCTCCGCGACGTCGTCCACACGGACCACCTGGCGCAGCGCGGTGGCGGCCAGGCAGGGACCCTCGTCCAGGTCGTACTGGAGGGCGTCGGCCTGCTCGGTCCGGGGATCGGTCGCCCCCGACGTCCGGCGGCCGCGCTCGTCGACGATGCTCACGCCGGCACCCGCGGAGCCCGGGACCGTCTGGACGGCGAGCGAGGTGATCAGGCCCAGCGCGGTCGCCGCCGTCTCGTGGGACAGCAGGAGGCCGGACATCCGGGCGAAGACGGCCGAGAGCTCGTCGGCCAGCGGCAAGGCGGAGTTCGAAGTCGGTTGCCGGTTCACGGCGCACCCCGGTTCCAGCACGTCGCCCGCTCCACCGTGTCATCGATGGACTGCGACTCCCTCAGCCTAGACGCCGGAGGGCAGGTCAGGTCGGCGGCGCCGGCCCGCCGTCGGTGCCGTCGACGAGGACGTCGGCCCGCTCCCGGGTGCGCTCGGCGGCGAAGTACGCGGCCTCCATCGCCTGCCAGCGCCGCCAGTGCTCGGCGTAGTGCTGCCCGTCGCGGTCCAGGCCCCTAGCGAGGCGCAGCGCCTGCGGGGCCTCCACCCAGACGCGGAGGGTGGTGAACGGGTCCAGCGCGGCCGCGCACGAGCCGCAGCCCTCGACGACCAGCACCTCCGGCACCGGCACGGCGGTCAGAGTCGCGGCGAACCGGCCGGCCGCCCAGTCGAAGCGGTGGTAGCCGCCGGGCCGGCCGTCGGCGAGCGGGCGCAGCACGCCGGCGGCCAGCCGCGCGGCGGCGCCGGTCAGCGTCCAGCCGGCGAAGAGGTCGTCCATGTGCACCAGCCCGGCGGCGGGACCGAGCACGTCGGCCAGCCGCCCGGCGAAGGTGGTCTTGCCCGCGCCGGCCGGCCCGTCGATGCAGACCAGCCGCACCGGCCCCAGCCTGGGCGGCGCGACCCGCAGCCGGTCGGCCAGGGCCGCGAGGGACGTCATCGGACGGCGGCGACCCAGGTGGGGACGGCGCCGCCGCTGGTGACCACCTGTCCCCGGCTGGCCAGCAGCCGCAGGTGGGCGTCGGTCTCGGTGACGGCGAAGATCCGCATCCGCCGCTCGTACTGCTCCCACGGCCGCGACCAGGTGAGGTGGGCGGCGAGCTGCCACGGCGTGCTGCCCGGGTGCGCCCGCACCGCGGCGAGCAGCTCGGCCAGCCGGTGCTCGTGGTGCGCGGCCAGCTGCCCGGTGCGCTCGGCCAGCCCGCGGAAGCGCCACTCGTGGGCGGGCAGCACCTCGGCCGGCTCGCCCCGCTCGGCGATCCCGGCCAGCGAGGTGAGGTAGTCGCGCAGCGGGTCGGCGAGGCCGTCGTGCGTGGTCGAGATGTTCGGGCTGATCCGCGGCAGCACGTGGTCGCCGGAGAACAGCAGGCCGGTGCGCTCCTCGGCGAAGCAGAGGTGGCCCGGCGTGTGCCCGGGGGTGTGGACGGCGCGCATCCGCCACCCCGGCAGGTCGGCCAGGTCGCCGTCCTCGAGGAGCCGGTCCGGCCGGGCCATGCCGGAGAACGGGGCGTGGTGCGCCGGCGGACCGACGTCCTCGGCCGCCTCGCCGGGATCGGCGCCGAGCGACACCAGGAAGGCCACCTCGGCGGCGACCGACGCCTCGGGGTCGCGGTGCACGGGGGACCCGATGATCCCTGCGTCCGCCGGGTGCATCGCCACCCAGGCGCCGGAGGTCTCCCGCACCCGGCCGGCCAGGCCGAGGTGGTCGAAGTGCAGGTGGGTGACGAGCACGCCGCGCACGTCGGCGACCGAGCCGCCGATCTCGGAAAGCCCTGCGGTCAGCGCCGTCCAGGCCGCGTCGCTGCCCCAGCCGGTGTCGACCAGGCCCAGCCCGCCGCCGTCGAGCCCGAGGACGTAGACGCTCACGTAGCGCAGCCCGCCGTGCGGGATCGGCACCGGGACCGACCAGAGGTCCGCGGCCAGCCGCTCGACCGGGGGTAGCGCCCGGGCCGGCCAGGCTTCGTGCTGCGCGGTTCCGGTGATCTCCACGACCGGCACTCTGCCAGCCGTCCCCGTGGCGGCTGGCAGCATGGGGGGCGTGCCGTCCGCCGTCCGCCCCGTCACGGCCGTGCCCCGCCGGATGCGGCAGATCTGCGCCGCGGTCGCGGCGGTCGTCCTGGCGGCGATGATCGTCGCCGCGCTGACGCTGCCGGAGTCCTCGGTCGGCGTGGTGCGGTTCGGCGTCGCCGACCAGGTCGCCATCGGGGGGCTGGGCGTGCTGCTCGCCGGCGGGATCCTGCTGCTGGGGTGGGCACGGGTGGACGCCGACGCGGCCGGTGTGCGCGTCCGCAACATCCTCGGCACGCACACCCTGCCGTGGACGGCGGTGCGCGCCGTCCGCCTCGAGCGGACGTCGGCGTGGGCGACGCTGGAGCTCCAGGGCGGCGAGGAGATCGCCCTCCTCGCCGTGCAGGCGGTCGACAAGGAGCGGGCGGTGGCCGCGGTCGAGGGGCTGCGGGCGCTGCTGACGGCGAGCCGGACCGGCGCCGGATCCGCGCCGGAGCACCGGGAATGACCGGGGTGGACGCGGCGCTGTAGCATGGGCGCGCCTCCCCGCTACACCGAGGCGCGCGAACCACCGGCGGCCCCCGGGCCGCTGACCAAGAGGAGCCCGCTCCCACCTGGCGTCGCCCGCGACGTCCAGGTCCCCGGATCGCGGAACCGGCGCACGCCGGTCCCGCGTCGCGCACGGGCCGTCGCCCGTGCCGTGCCGGCGAGTGGGCCCTGCGAGCACATCGCTCGCGGGGCCTTTGTCGTTCCGGCGCCCGGTCGGGCAGCGACTCCTCACCATGCAGCAGCAGAGGAGAGGCCATCACCGAGCCCCGCATCAACGACCGTATCCGCGTCCCCGAGGTCCGCCTGGTCGGACCGGACGGTGAGCAGGTCGGCATCGTGCCGATCGGCGAGGCGCTGCGCCTGGCCCAGGACTCCGAGCTCGACCTCGTCGAGGTCGCGCCCATGGCCCGGCCGCCCGTCGTCAGGCTCATGGACTACGGGAAGTTCAAGTACGAGTCCGCCCAGAAGGCCCGCGAGGCCCGGCGGAACCAGGCGCTCACCGTCATCAAGGAGATGCGGCTGCGCCTGAAGATCGACCCGCACGACTACGAGACCAAGAAGGGCCACGTCGAGCGCTTCCTCAAGAGCGGCGACAAGGTCAAGATCACCGTGATGTTCCGCGGTCGTGAGCAGTCGCGGCCCGAGATGGGCTACCGGCTGCTGCAGCGGCTGGCCGCCGACGTCGCCGAGCTCGGCGTCGTCGAGTCCAACCCGAAGCAGGACGGCCGGAACATGGTCATGGTGATCGCCCCGCACCGGAACGCCCAGGCGCAGGCCCAGCAGGGCGGCCGCCGGCAGGGGAAGGGCGAGCAGGCGGCGAGCCAGGAGCAGGCGCCCGGCGCCTGAGAAAGGACCCTCTCGCCCCCCACCGCTTACGCGCTCGCGGCGGGCCCCTGCGAGAGGGCCGCACACCGCAGCACCGAGGCGGTGCCGTGCGGCAGCTGCACGCTGCCGCCCGGTCCCGACAGACGACGAACAGGACGAAGAGGACATGCCGAAGCAGAAGACCCACAAGGGCACGGCCAAGCGCGTGCGCGTCACCGGCACGGGCAAGCTCATGCGCGAGCAGGCCAACAACCAGCACAAGTTCGAGCACAAGTCCTCGACCCGCAAGCGCCGGCTCGACCAGGACCAGGTGCTCTCGCCCGCCGACACCAAGAGCCTCAAGAAGCTGCTGGGCATCTGACCGCCCTCCCGTAACGAGAAGAAGGAGCTCACGTGGCACGCGTGAAGCGGGCGGTCAACGCCCAGAAGAAGCGCCGGACGACCCTCGAGGCCGCCAGCGGCTACCGCGGTCAGCGGTCCCGGCTCTACCGCAAGGCCAAGGAGCAGCTGCTCCACTCGGCGACCTACGCCTACCGCGACCGCAAGGTCCGCAAGGGCGACTTCCGCAAGCTGTGGATCACCCGGATCAACGCCGCGGCCCGCCAGAACGACATGACCTACAACCGGTTCATGCAGGGCCTGAAGCTGGCCGGCATCGAGCTCGACCGCCGCGTGCTCGCCGAGCTCGCGGTCAACGAGCCCGCGACGTTCGCCGCGCTGGTCGAGACCGCCCGCGCCGCCGTCGCCGCCGCGCCGGCCGGCGGTCAGGCCGCCTGAGCCGGCCGTTCGCGCAGGAAAGTCCCCCTCCGGAGCCTCGGAGGGGGACTTTCGTGCGCGAGGGGCACACGTCCGTGGAGCTGCTGACCGAGCGCTCGGCCCGCATCGTCGCCGCGCGCAAGCTGACCCGCCGCGCGGGCCGCGACGCCGCCGGGGCGTTCCTGGCCGAGGGCCGCCAGGCGGTGCGCGAGGCCCTGGCCGACCCGGCGTCCGTGCGGGAGGTCCTCGCCACGCCCGCCGCCGCCGAGGCGTCGGCCGACCTGCTGGACGGCTCACGAGTGCCGGTCCGCCTGGTCACGGACAAGGCGGCGGCCGGCCTGTCGGAGACGGTCACCCCGCAGGGCCTGGTCGCCGTCTGCGCGCTGCGCGACGTCCCCGCCGAGCAGGTCGTCGCGTCCCCGCCCCGGCTGGCGGTCGCGCTCGCCGAGGCGGGCGACCCCGGCAACGCCGGCACGGTGCTGCGGACGGCGGACGCCTGCGGCGCCGGCGCGGTGGTGTTCGGCGCCGGCTCCACCGACCCCTACGGCGGCAAGGCGGTGCGGGCCAGCGCCGGCAGCCTGTTCCACGTCGACGTCGTCCGCTCGGCCCCGCTCGAGCCGCTGGTCGGCCGGCTGCGGGACGCCGGCGTGACCGTGCTGGCCGCCGACGGCGGGGGGGAGGCGTCCCTCGACGAGCTGGGCGTCGTCCTGGCCGGGCCGGTGCTGTGGCTGTTCGGCAACGAGGCCCGCGGGGTGCCGGCCTCGCTGGCGGCCGCCGCGGACGCGCGCGTGCGGATCCCGATGCGCGGCCGGGCCGAGAGCCTCAACCTTGCCGCGGCCGCCGCGATCTGCCTCTACGCCACGCAGCTCGCCCAAGGCTGAGCCCGGGCCTTCTGTACCGAAAGCCCGGAGACGGACGCTAGAGGAGGCGCGCGCGCTTCCAGAGGCGCTCGGAGGGGCCGCCGATCAGGCCGACCTCGCGGAGGAACGACACCAGCCCGGCCGCCGCCGTCCGGAGCTTCGCGGCGTGGTGCTCGTGGGCCCGTGCCGCCGCCCGCGCCTCCCGCGGGTCGAGGCCGACGGCCGCGTAGACGCCGGGCTGGACCAGGTTGTCGACGGCGATCGCCGCCACCGACGCGACCAGCGTCCGGTGCTTGCGCCGCTGCCAGCCCGACAGCTCCGGCGTCCGTCGTGCGATCTCCTCGCGGGCGAAGCGCATGTGCCGCGCCTCCTCGACCACATGGATCCGGCTGGTGGCGCGGGTGAGCGGCTGCACCCGCTCGTCCCTCATGAGCTCACGCTGGAAGATGTCCAGGATCTCCTCGACCACGAGGATCGCCGCGTAGGCGGCCGGCCCGTCGGCCGTGGCGGCGTAGGCCCTGCCGAGCCTCAGGATGGCCGGCGGCGGCTGGTAGGACGGCGCGCCGAACGTCTGCGCCGTCCGGGCGAACATGACCGAGTGCCGGCACTCGTCGGCGATCTCGGTCAGCGCCCACTGCACGTGCGGCTGGGCCGGGTCGTCGCCGTAGATGTCGCGCAGCACGAGCTGCATGAGCAGGTGCTCGAACCAGATGCCGACGCCGGAGATCGAGCAGTACTCGTGGATGGTCAGCGTGACCCGCTGCTCCTCGGAGAGCCGGTCCCACAGCGGCGTCCCGTACAGCGTCGACCACTCCGGTGACAGGCCGTAGCGGTCGGCCGGGATCGGTGCGCTCCAGTCGATGTCGACGGCCGGGTCGTACGACTTCTTCGCCGCCGAGCCGAGCAGGCGGGCGGAGATCTCCTGCCGGTCGACGGGGCGTTTCGCCGTCGGATGGGTACCGGGCTGCGACAGGGTGGAGGTCATCGGCAGCACTCCTCGGGGGGACGACGGCAGAACCTGTAACGAAAGGTAGCTGTTACCGTGGAACACATGCAAACCGTCGCTGACCGAGGCGTCCCGGTCCGCCGGGAGGCCGCCGCGCCGGACGGGCGCCGTGCACGGTGGACCGAGCACCGGCGGGCCCGCCGGGAGGAGCTGGTCGGCGCGGCCGTCGAGGCGGTGCGCCGGGCCGGTCCCGACTTCGCCGTCGACGACGTCGCCCGCGAGGCGCGGGTGTCCAAGACGGTCATCTACCGGTACTTCAGCGACAAGGACGAGCTCATCGACGCCGTCCTGGAGCGCATCTCCACCGCGGTGCTGCTCCCGCGGCTGCTCGGGGAGCTGGGCGTCGACCGGTCCGACGACCGTGACCGGCTGCGCGCGGTCATCGCCGCGTTCGTCGCCCTGATCGAGGACGAGCCGGCGCTCTACCGCTTCGCCTACGCCCACGCGGGGCGCACCGGGCGGCGGGACCTCGTCGCGGCCACCGAGCGGGAGATCGCCGAGGCGCTCGGGGTGCTCATGAGCCAGCGGCTGACCGAGGCGGGCCGCGCCCCGGCCCCCGCGATGACCTGGGCCTACGGGGTGGTCGGCATGGTGCAGCTGACCGCGCACTGGTGGTCGGGCACGCGCCCGGTGCCGGCGACGGACCTGGTCGACCAGCTCACCGACCTCGCCCACGGCGGCCTCGGTGCGCTGCTGCCCCCGCGGCGGACCGCCTGAGCGATCCGACCGAGCTCCGGCTCCACCCGCGCCGCGGGACGGTCTCAGGCCGGCGTGCGCTCGTGCCGGTTGAGCGACGCGGCCCGCAGCAGGTCGGCGAAGTCCGGGCCGTCGGCGGGGAACACCCCGACCCCGACCCGCGCTCCGACGGGGATCTCCGCAGAGCGCAGCCTCACCGGCCGACGCACGAGGTCGAGCAGCTCGCCGGCGATGCGCCGCGCCTGCACCGCGGCGGTCCCCGGATCCAGGTCGCGCAGCGCGACGAGGAACTCGTGGCCGCCGAGCCGGCCCAGCAGATCCCCCCGGCGCAGCGCGCCGCGCAGCCGCTCGGCGACCGTGCTCAGCAGCTCCTCGCCGGCGTCGTGGCCCCACATGCCCGTGGCCGACAGCACGCCGTCCACATCGATCAGCAGCAGCGCCAGCCCGTCGTCGCCCGCGCGGGCCGACCACAGCGCCGTCTCCACCTGCTCGGCCAGCTGCTCGCGGCCCGGCAGCCCGGTCACCGGGTCGCTGCCCGCCAGCTCCTCGATCCGGGCGAGGTAGCCCCGGCTGCGGTCGCGCTCGGCCCGCAGCTCCCGCTCGGCGGTGAGGGCACGCTCCAGCAGCGGGTCGCGCCGGGAGCTCGCGGAGGGCGCGCGGGCCGGCAGTGTTCCTGCCGCGGCGGGGGCGACCCGCGACAGCAGCGCCGTCGCCGCCCGGACGACGGTGTCGCGCTCGTAGGTGACGGCGTACTCGAAGGTCCGCTGCAGGTCCGGGCCGTCGTCGCCCAGGTCGCGGGCCAGCAGCGCCGCCGAGAAGTGCGGGGCGAGGACGACGACGTCCCACTCGCCGCGCACCGGGTCGTCGGCCCGCAGGGCGGCGCCGCGGACGCCGGGCAGCGGCTCGACCGGCAGGTCCTCGCCGAGCGCGCAGACGAACGCCGTGCGCTCGACCAGGTCGCGGTAGCGCCGCGCGGTCGCGGGCGTGACGTGCCGGGCCTCCTGGAAGGCGGCCGCGACGACGCAGGTGTCGCCGAGCCGCAGCGCCTCGCGCTCCAGCTGCTTGGACAGCTCGATCAGCAGGGCCTTCGGCGCCCGCCGCAGCGCGACGGTGCCGGGCAGGCAGGCGAACGGCGAGCGGTCGACGTCCTCGGGCGCGGCCGACGCCCCGGGCAGGGCCAGCGTGCCCGTCGGGCGGCCGGGCACCGCGCCGGGGCCGGGGCGGCCGAACAGCCAGCCCTGGCCGAGGGTCGCGCCGAGCGCGCGGGCCATCGCGAGGTGCTCCTCGGTCTCGATGCCCTCGGCCAGCACCGCGGCGCCGGTGCGCTCGGCGTGGGCGTTGACCGCGTTCATGATCCCGGCGATCGCCGGGCCGGGCCGCTCCTGGACCAGGCGCAGGTCGAGCTTGACGACGTCAGGCCGCAGCAGGGGGAGGAACGCCAGGGACATCGCCTCGGCGCCGACGTCGTCCACCGCCACGCGCCAGCCGGCGCCGCGCACCCGCTCCACCGTCCGCAGCAGCTCGGCCGGCCGCGCGGCCAGCGCCCGCTCGGTGATCTCGAGGACCACCCGCAGTTCGCCCGGGGCGGCCTCGGCGATCGCCAGCAGCTCGCCCAGCGGCGCGCTGTCGAGGACCTCCGGCTCGACGTTGACGAAGACCGTCAGCGGCGCGAGCAGCCCGGCCTCGACGGCGCCGCGGAACGCGGCGGCCCGGCAGGCGGCGTCGGTCTCCGCGAGGCGGTCCGCGGCGCGGGCGGCGGCGAACAGGGCGTCCGGCCGCTCGAGCGGCCCGACCGGCCCGCGGGCCAGGGCCTCGTAGGCCACCACCCGGCCGGTGTCGAGCTCGACGATGGGCTGGAAGACGCTGCGCACCCCGCCCGGGGCCAGGGCGTCGTCCAGGGTGCTCTCCGTGCTGTGCCGCTCCACCCGGGGGACATCGTCGCCGCCCGCGCGGTCCGCCAGCCGAGCCCCGCGAGGCTGACCCGAACGAGGGGCCTCACAGGGTGATGAGGGCCACGGCCCGGCTCCGACGGATCAGTTCGTGCGGCGTTGTGCGCACGCCTGCGGTCATGCAGTGGCGCCAGAGCGTGCACAACACCGCAAGAGCACGTCGCCGGGCGTTGCTTCGGGGAGCGGCGGGATCGGCCCGCGCCGGTCCTAGAGCGTGATGAGGGCGACCGCGAGCGCGGCGGCGCCGAGCCCCGCCGCCTGCGCCGGGACCAGCCGCTCGCGCAGCACCACCTGGGCGAGGACGACGGTGCTCACCGGGTACAGCGAGGCGAGCACGCCCACGACGGCGAGCTGGCCCGGCTGCTGGCTGGCCAGGAGGAACAGCGCGTTCGCGGTGACGTCCAGCGCCCCGCCGAGCAACGTGGGCAGCAGCACCGGCCGCGGGACGCGCAGCGAGCGGCGGCCGGCGAGCGCGGCGGCGGCCAGCAGGACGACGGCGATGCCGCGGGTGGCCAGCAGCGGGGTGAGCCCGGACTCCGGCCGCGTCTGGTCGAGCAGCGCGAAGAACAGGCCGAAGCCCACACCCGCCGCGAGCGGCGTGCCCAGCCCGGCGAGGCGCAGCCGCCGCAGCGAGGACAGCCCCTCCTCGGCCGACACCAGCACCACCGCGACCAGCGCCAGCGCGATGCCGATCGCGGCGAGGACGCCGACCCGCTCGCCGAGGACGACGCCGACCAGCACCGGCACCGCCGCCGCGCACAGCGCCGTCACCGGTGCCACGACGCTCATCACGCCGCCCGCCAGGGCGCGGTAGAAGAGCAGGAGGCCGACCATGCCGGCCACGCCGGCGGCCGCGGCCCAGGCGAAGTCGGCCGGCCGCGCCGCGCCGCCGAGCCAGGGGAGCAGCAGGAGGAGCAGGACCAGGCCGGCGGCCTGCGACACGAGGACGACGACCTGCGCGGGGGCGCGCCGGGTGGCCAGGCCGCCGCAGAAGTCGGCGGTGCCGTAGACGAGCGCCGAGAGCAGCGCGAGCAGCACCGCCACGCCGTCCTCCTCGTCCGGCGCACCCACGGCCGCCCTGCCCCCGTTCTAGCACCGGGCGCCGATGCGGCCGGAAACCCGGCGGCGGCCGCGGGAGGCCGACGGGCAGAATGGCCTCCCGTGTCCGGCGCCAACGATCCCTACGACCCCAAGCAGGTCGCGGCCCTCTCACCCGAGGCCCTCGACGCCGCGGTGCAGGCGGCCCTCGAGGCGTTCAAGGAGGCGGACGGCCTCGAGCAGCTCGCCGCCGTCCGCCCCGCGCACCTCGGCGACCGCGCGCCGGTGCTGCTGGCCCGCCGCGAGCTCGGCGCGCTGCCGCCGGCCGCCCGCGCCGACGCGGGGAAGCGGGTCAACGCCGCGCGCACCGCGGTCACCGAGGCGTACGAGCAGCGGCGGGCCGAGCTGGAGGCCGAGCGCGACGAGCGGGTGCTGGCCGAGGAGCGGGTCGACGTCACGCTGCCCTGGAACCGCGCCCCGCGCGGTGCCCGGCACCCGCTGACCACGCTCATGGAGCGGATCTCCGACATCTTCGTCGGCATGGGCTACGAGGTGGCCGAGGGGCCCGAGCTCGAGGCCGAGTGGCTGAACTTCGACGCCCTGAACATGAAGCCCGACCACCCGGCCCGCACGATGATGGACACGTTCTTCATCGCGCCAGAGGACTCGGGCCTGGTGCTGCGCACCCACACCAGCCCGGTGCAGGCGCGCACGATGCTCGAGCGGCAGCCGCCGATCTACGTCGTCGCGCCGGGACGCACCTATCGCACCGACGAGCTCGACGCGACGCACACCCCGGTGTTCCACCAGGTGGAGGGCCTGGCGGTGGACCGCGGGCTGACCATGGCGCACCTGCGCGGGACGCTCGACCACCTGGCCCGGGCGCTGTTCGGCGCGGACGCGGTCACCCGCTGGCGGCCGTCGTACTTCCCGTTCACCGAGCCGTCGGCGGAGTTCGACGTGTGGTTCCCCGAGCACCGCGACGGCCCGCGCTGGGTCGAGTGGGGTGGCTGCGGGATGGTCAACCCGCGGGTGCTCGTCGCCTGTGGCATCGACCCGGAGGAGTACACCGGCTTCGCCTTCGGCATGGGCATCGAGCGGGCCCTGCAGTTCCGCTCGGGCGTGGGCGACATGCGCGACATCGTCGAGGGCGACATCCGGTTCACGAGGGCATTCGGAGTGGAGCAGTAGTGAGGGTCCCGATCGGCTGGCTGGCCGAGTACGTCGACGTCCCCGCCGGGACGACGGTCGAGGAGCTCGACGCCGCCTTCGTCCGGCTCGGCCTCGAGGTCGAGGCGATCCACCGCGCCGAGCCGGTCACCGGCCCGCTCGTCGTCGGCCGGGTGCTGGAGATCGAGGAGCTCACCGAGTTCAAGAAGCCGATCCGGTTCTGCCGGGTGGACGTCGGCGAGGCCGAGCCCCGGGGCATCGTCTGCGGCGCCCGCAACTTCGCCGTGGACGACGCCGTGGTGGTCGCGCTGCCCGGCGCGGTGCTGCCCGGCGGGTTCGAGATCGCCTCGCGGAGGACCTACGACCGGATCTCCGATGGGATGATCTGCTCGGTCCGCGAGCTGGGCATCGGCGAGGACCACACCGGGATCCTCGTGCTCGGGGACGACGCGCCCGCCCCGGGCACCCCGGCGGCGCCGCTGGTCGGCCTGGACGACGTCGTCATCGAGCTGGCGATCACGCCCGACCGCGGCTACTGCCTGGCGATGCGCGGCCTGGCCCGCGAGATGGGCACCGGCCTGGCGGTCGGCTGGCGCGACCCGGGGGCCGTGACGCCGCCGGACTGGTCGGGGGAGCCCGCCTGGCAGGTCTCCGTCGCCGACCCCGACCGCTGCGACCGGTTCTCGATGATCGCGCTGGAGGGCCTCGACCCCACCGCGCCGAGCCCGTGGTGGATGCGCCGGCGGCTGGCGCAGTCCGGCGTCCGCAGCATCTCGCTGGCCGTCGACGTCACCAACTACGTGATGCTCGAGCTCGGCCAGCCGATGCACGCCTTCGACCGGGACGCCGTCCGCGGGCCGATCACCGTCCGGCTGGCCCGCGAGGGCGAGAAGCTGACCACCCTGGACGGCGTCGCGCGGGTGCTCTCCGCCGACGACCTGCTGATCACCGACGACAGCGGGCCGATCGGCCTGGCCGCGGTCATGGGCGGCGCCTCCACCGAGATCGGTGACGGGACGACCAGCGTGCTGCTCGAGGCCGCGCACTGGGAGCCCACCGGGGTCGCGCGCACCGCCCGCCGGCACCGGCTGCCCAGCGAGGCGGCCAAGCGCTTCGAGCGCGGCGTCGACCCCGAGATGACGACGGCGGCGCTCGCCCGCGCCGCGGCGCTGCTCGCCGAGTACGGCGGCGCCCGCGTGGTGGGAGCGCCGGTCGACGTCGACACCCGCGCGCCGCGGCGGCCCATCCGGCTGGACCCGCTGCGCCCGGCCCGGATCGCCGGCGTGCCCTACGACGCCCGCCAGGTCGTCGAGCTGCTGGACGCCGTGGGCTGCGCGATCACCGCCGACGGCGAGCTGCTCGACGTCGTCCCGCCGTCGTGGCGGCCCGACCTCACCGACCCGGCCGACCTCGTGGAGGAGGTCGTCCGGCTGGCCGGCTACGACGAGGTGCCGTCGGTGCTGCCGACCGCGCCGCCCGGCCGCGGGCTGACCGACGTCCAGCGCCGCCGGCGCAGCCTCGGCCGCGCCCTCGCCGAGGCCGGCTACGTCGAGGCGCCGGCCTACCCGTTCATCGCCCCGGGGGTGCTCGACGCCCTCGGCCTGCCCGACGACGACCCGCGCCGCGAGCTCGTGCTCGTCCGCAACCCGCTGTCGGAGGAGGAGCCGGCGCTGCGCACCACGCTGCTGCCCGGCCTGCTGGCCACGCTGGCCCGCAACCTCGCCCGCGGCCAGCGCGACATCGCGCTGTTCGAGCACGGCCGGGTGTTCCTGGGCGGGGTGCGCATGCCGGCGCCGGTGCCCGGCGTCGACCGCCGTCCGGACGACGCGACGCTGGCCGCGCTGCTCGCCGCGGTGCCGCCGCAGCCCTGGCACGTGGCCGTGGCGCTGACCGGCAACCGCGAGCCGCGCGGCTGGTGGGGTCCGGGCCGCCCGGAGAGCTGGGCGGACGCGGTCGAGGCCGCGCGCACGGTCGCCGCCACCGCGGGGGTGGAGCTCACCGTCCGCGCGGGGGAGTGGGCGCCCTGGCACCCGGGCCGGTGCGCCGAGCTGCTCGTCGGCGACCGCGTGGTCGGGCACGCCGGGGAGCTGCATCCGCGGGTGTGCGCCGCGCTCGAGCTGCCGCCGCGCACGTCGGTCATGGAGCTCGACGTCGACGCGCTGCCGCCCACACGCGTGCCGGTCGGCCCGCGGGTCTCGGCGTTCCCGCCGGTGCTGCTCGACCTGGCGCTGGTCGTCGGGGACGACGTGCCGGCCGCCGAGGTCGAGGCCGCCCTGCGGGACGGCGCCGGCGAGCTGCTGGAGGGGCTGCGGCTCTTCGACGTCTACACCGGCGCGCCGGTGCCGGCCGGCAGGCGGTCGCTGGCCTACGCGCTCACCCTGCGCGCCCCGGACCGGACGCTGACCAGCGAGGAGGCGACCGCGGTCCGCGACGCCGCGGTGGCGGCGGCCGCCGAGCGAATGGGCGCCGAGCTCCGTGCCTGAACTGGCCGGCCAGGTCGCCCTGATCACCGGCGCGTCGACCGGGATCGGGCGGCACCTCGCGGAGGGGCTGGCCGCGCGCGGGATGGCCGTCGCCGGGCTGGCCCGCGGCGCCGGCCGGCTGACCGCGGCGATGGACGAGGTCGCCGCGGCCACCGGGGCGCGCACACTCGCCGTCGCCGCCGACGTCACCGACCGGGCGTCGGTCGAGGCCGCGGTCGCGCGGGTGCACGCCGAGCTCGGCCGGGTCGACCTGCTGGTCAACAACGCCGGCCTGATGGACGCCGCGGAGGTGCCGGTCTGGCAGGCCGACCCCAACGAGTGGTGGGCGGTGGTCGAGAGCCACGTCCGCGGCGGGCTGCTGCCGGCGCGGGCCGTCGTCCCCGGGATGGTGGAGCGCGGCTCTGGCCGGGTGGTCGACCTGGCCAGCGGCCTGTCCACCCGCGGCGGGCGGCTGTACTCGGCGTACTCGGTCGGCAAGACCGGCCTCATGCGGCTGACCGAGGTCCTCGCCGCCGGGCTCGAGGGCACCGGGGTGCGCGTCTTCGACCTCGCGCCGGGCGTCGTCCGGACGGCGATGTCGACGTCCATGTCCATGCACGAGGGCCGGACCGACTGGACCGACCCCGAGCGGGTCGTCGCCTTCGTGGCCGCGATCGCCGCCGGTGAGCTCGACGCGTGGTCCGGCCGGTTCGTGCACGCCGGGTTCGACGACCTGGACGCGCTGCGGCGGACGACGCCCGAGGGCGCCCAGCGGCAGCTGCGGCTGCGGCCCTACGCCGAGGGCGACCCCGCCGCGGGCTGAGCGGCGGCCGCGCGCACGGCCTCGGCGGTGCGCTCGTCCGCGGGCAGGAACGCCTCGATGCTCACCTCGGCGGCGGTGAGGTCCACCGCCGTCCCGAACGTCGTGACGGTGCTGAGGAACGCCAGGTCGTCGTCCCCGGCGCGGACCCGCAGCGGCACCGCGATCCCGTCGGGCGGGCGCGGGTCGGTGCCGCCGGGCAGCAGCGACAGCTCGCGGTGCAGGGCGGCGAGGCCCGGGTCGCCGGAGAGCCGCGCCTCCCGGGCCAGCCGGTGCAGCACGTGCGCCCGCCACTGGGCGAGGTTGCGGATCCGGGGCGCCATTCCGTCCGGGTGCAGCGACAGGCGGAGCACGTTCACCGGCGGCTCCAGCAGCCGCGGGTCCACGCCGTCGGTGAGCAGGGCGATGCCGCGGTTGGCGGCGACCAGGTGCCAGGCCCGGTCGATCACGACCGCCGGGAACGGCTCGTAGGCGGCCAGCACGAGATCCAGCGCCGACCGGACGGCGGCCATGTCCGGCGCATCCAGCCCGCGGCGGGCGTAGACCGGCGCGAACCCGGCCGCGACCAGCAGCTCGTTGCGCGCCCGCAGGGGCACCTCCAGCGAGTCGGCGAGGTGCAGCACCATCTCGCGGCTCGGCCGCACCCGGCCGGTCTCGAGGAAGCTCAGGTGCCGGGCCGAGACGCCGGCCTCGTTGGAGAGGTCGAGCTGGGAGAGGCGGCGCCGCTGCCGCCAGGTGCGCAGCAGCGAGCCGACCGGCGGTGCCGTCATGCCGCCGAACGTAGGGCCCGGCCGGGCGGACGTCGCTTACCTCGCAGGTAATCGACCCGCTTCCCTGCGCGCGGCACGGTCGGTGCACCGCCCCACCGGAGGGGCACCGACCGAGAGGACACCGTCATGAGCGACTACCCCGCCCTGGCCGAGCGCTACATCGCCGCCTGGAACGAGACCGACCCCGAGGCCCGCCGCCGCGCCGTCGCCGAGCTCTGGACCGACGACGCCCGCTACGTCGACCCGCTGGTCGAAGCCTCGGGCCGGGACCAGATCGCCGCGACCATCGGCGCCGTCCAGGGGCAGTTCCCGGGCTTCGTGTTCCGGCTGACCGGCCCGGTCGACGGCCACCACGACCAGCTCCGCTTCTCCTGGGAGCTCGGCCCGGCCGGCGAGCCGGCGCCGATCGCGGGCTCCGACGTCGCGGTGACCGACGGGAACGTCCGGCTGCGCACCGTCCTCGGCTTCCTCGACCGCGTCCCGTCCTGATCGCGACCGTTATCCCGAACACAGATCACCCGAAGGGTGCTGCCGCCGGTCGGGTCCTCGGCCGAAGTGGCCACCAGGGCCACTGTGGCCACTTCGGCCCCAACGGTGCACGGTCATGCATGGCTGTGTATGGTCATGCATTGTGATCCAGCAGACGTGGACGGTCGGAGTCACCGGCGCCACCGGGTACGCGGGGGGAGAGGTGTGCCGGCTGCTGGCCGGGCACCCGAACCTGCGCCTGGCCGGGGTGCACGCCAACTCGAGCGCCGGCCGACGCCTCGGCGAGCTGCAGCCGCACCTGCTGCCCTTCGCCGACCTGGAGGTGCGGCCCAGCACCGCCGAGGACCTGGCCGGCTACGACGTCGTCGTCCTGGCCCTGCCGCACGGGGAGTCCGCCGCGATCGCCGCGCAGCTGCCCGACGACGTGCTGGTCATCGACTGCGGCGCCGACCACCGGCTGAACGACCCCGCGGCGTGGGCGCGCTGGTACGGCGGCGAGCACGCCGGCACCTGGCCGTACGGACTGCCCGAGCTCCCCGGCCAGCGGGCGCAGCTCGCCGGCGCGCGGCGGATCGCCGTCCCCGGCTGCTACCCGACGTCGGTGACCCTCGCGCTGGCCCCCGCCCTGGCCGCCGGACTGGTCGAGCCGGACGTCGTCGTGGTCGCCGCGAGCGGCACCAGCGGCGCGGGCAAGTCGGCCAAGCCGCACCTGCTCGGCAGCGAGGTCATGGGCTCGGTCAGCGCCTACGGCGTCGGCGGGGTGCACCGGCACACGCCGGAGATGATCCAGAACCTGTCCCAGGCGGCGGGCGCGCCCGTCAGCGTCAGCTTCACCCCGACGCTGGTGCCGATGAGCCGGGGCATCCTCGCCACCTGCTCCGCGCCGCTCGCGCCGGGCACGGACGCCGACGCCGCCCGGGCCGCCTACGCCAAGGCCTACGCCGACGAGCCCTTCGTGCACCTGCTCCCCGAGGGCCAGTGGCCGACGACGGCGCAGGTGCTCGGCGCCAACACCGTCGCGCTGCAGGTCGCCGTCGACCCGGACGCCGGCCGGCTGGTCGTCGTCGCCGCGGTCGACAACCTGACCAAGGGCACCGGGGGAGCGGCGCTGCAGTGCGCCAACCTCGCCCTGGGCCTGCCGGAGACGACCGGCCTGCCCCTGGTGGGGGTCGCGCCGTGAGCGGACAGGGGCGTGAGCATCGCAGCGAGGAACGAGCGAGGAGCGGAGCGCCCCGCGGGACCGAACGGAGGACATGGTGAGCGTCACCGCACCGGCCGGATTCCGGGCGGCCGGCGTCGCCGCGGGGCTGAAGTCCTCCGGCGACAGGGACGTCGCCCTGGTCGTCAACGACGGCCCGGACGACGCCGCGGCGGGATTCTTCACCACCAACCGGTTCCCGGCCGCCCCGGTGCAGTGGAGCCGGCAGGTGCTGCAGTCGGGCCGGCTGAAGGCGGTCGTCCTCAACTCCGGCGGCGCCAACGCGTGCACCGGCCCCGAGGGCTTCCAGGACGCCCACGCCACCGCCGAGCACGTCGCCGCCGAGCTGGGCATGGGCGCGATCGACGTCGCGGTGGCGAGCACCGGCCTGATCGGCGTCCGGCTGCCGATGGACAAGCTGCTCGCCGGCGTCACCGACGCGGCTAAGGCGCTGTCCGCCGAGGGCGGTCCCGACGCCGCTCGGGCGATCATGACCACCGACACGGTGCCGAAGACGACGGTGCAGCGCCGCGACGGCTGGACCGTCGGCGGGATGGCCAAGGGCGCCGGCATGCTGGCGCCGAGCCTGGCCACGATGCTCGTCGTCCTCACCACCGACGCCGTGGTGCCGGCCGACGTCCTGCAGCGGGCGCTGAAGGGCGCCACGAGCCTGAGCGTCGAGCGGGTCGACTCCGACGGCTGCCTGTCGACCAACGACACGGTGATCGCGCTGGCCAACGGTGCCAGCGGGGTCGAGCCGACCGCCGAGGAGCTCAGCGACGCCCTGGTCGCCGCCTGTACCGACCTGGCCATGCAGCTGCTCGCCGACGCGGAGGGGTCGACCAAGGACATCGCGATCACCGTCCGGAACGCGGCGACCGAGGACGACGCGCTCACCGCCGGCCGGGCCTGCGCGCGCAACAACCTGCTCAAGACGGCGCTGTTCGGCAACGACCCCAACTGGGGCCGGGTGCTGGCCGCGATCGGCACCACCGACGCCGCGTTCGAGGCCGACCGGGTCGACGTCACGATCAACGGCGTGACGGTCTGCCGCGGCGGCTCCATCGGGGACCCGCGCGAGGGCGTCGACCTCACCGGCCGGGCGATCGACATCGACATCGACCTGAAGGCGGGTACGGAGTCGGCGACCATCTGGACCAACGACCTGTCGATCGCCTACGTCCACGAGAACTCGGCCTACTCCACATGAACCAGGACCCCACGCCCCCCGACGTCGCCGTCGACGAGGTGCCCCCGTCGACCAGGAAGCGCATCGGCACCACCCGGGTCATGCGCAAGCACGACCCCGAGGGCGACGCGCGCAAGGTCGCCGTCCTCACCGGCGCGCTGCCGTGGCTCAAGGAGTTCCACGGCAACGTGGTCGTCGTGAAGTACGGCGGGCACGCCATGGTCGACGAGGAGTGCCGTCGCGCCTTCGCCGAGGACATGGTCTTCCTGCGCACCTGCGGCATCCACCCGGTCGTCGTCCACGGCGGCGGCCCGCAGATCACCGAGATGCTCACCCGGCTCGGCATTCCCAGCGAGTTCCGCGGCGGGCTGCGGGTCACCACGCCGGAGACGATCGACGTCGTCCGGATGGTGCTCACCGGCCAGGTCGGCCCCGACATCGTCGGGCTGATCAACCAGCACGGCTCGCTGGCCGTGCACCTGTCCGGCGAGGACGGCGGGCTGTTCACCGCCCAGCGGACCGCGGCCATCGTCGACGGGAAGCCGGTCGACGTCGGCCTGGTCGGGGACGTCGTCGCCGTCGACCCCACGCCGATCACCGCGCTGCTGGAGGCCGGGCACATCCCGGTCGTGGCCAGCGTCGCGCCCGACAAGGACGGCGTCGTGCACAACGTCAACGCCGACACCGCCGCGGCCGCGGTCGCCGTCGCGCTGGGGGCGGTGAAGCTCGTCGTCCTCACCGACGTCGAGGGCCTCTACGCGGACTGGCCCGACCGCGACTCGCTGGTCCAGCAGGTCGACTCGGCGGAGCTGGCCGAGATCCTGCCGACCCTGGACGCCGGGATGATCCCCAAGATGGCCGCCTGCCTGCGGGCGGTGGAGGGCGGTGTGCGCCGCGCGACCGTCGTCGACGGCCGGATGCCGCACGCCCTCCTGCTCGAGATGTTCACGACCGAGGGCACGGGAACCATGGTGGTCCCGGCCGGGAAGGGGCCAGCACGGTGACGACGACACAGGAGCTGGCCACCCGCTGGTCCTCCGTGATGATGAGCAACTACAGGACCCCGCCGGTCGCGCTCGCCCGCGGCGCCGGCGCCACGGTGTGGGACGTCGACGGCCGCGAGTACACCGACCTGCTCGGCGGCATCGCGACGACGATCCTCGGCCACGCCCACCCCAAGGTGGTCGATGCGATCACGAAGCAGGCCGCCACCCTCGGGCACGTCTCCAACCTGGCGATGCACGAGCCCGGCGTGCTGCTCGCCGAGCGCTTGCTCGACCTCGCCGGCCGCCCCGGCCGGGTCTTCTTCTGCAACTCCGGCGCCGAGGCCAACGAGGCCGCGTTCAAGATCAGCCGGCTCACCGGCAAGACCCAGGTGATCACCGCCGAGGGCGCCTTCCACGGCCGCACGATGGGCGCGCTGGCGCTGACCGGGCAGCCGTCGAAGGCCGCCGCGTTCGCCCCGCTGCCCGGCGGGGTGACGTACGTGCCCTACGGCGACGCCGACGCCCTGGTCGCGGCGGTCTCCGAGCGGACGGCGATGGTGCTGCTCGAGCCGATGCTCGGCGAGGGCGGCGTGCTCCCGGCCCCGGCCGGCTACCTGGCCGCGGCGGCGTCCGCGGCGACGGCGTCGGGGGCGCTGTTCGCCGTCGACGAGGTGCAGACCGGCACCGGCCGCACCGGCCACTGGTTCGCGCACCAGGCCGACGGGCTGCAGCCGGACCTGATCACCCTGGCCAAGGCGCTCGGCGGCGGGCTGCCGATCGGCGCCACGCTGGCCTTCGGCGAGGCCGCCGAGCTGCTGCAGGCCGGCTCGCACGGCTCCACGTTCGGCGGCAACCCGATCGCGGCCGCGGCCGCGCTGGCGGTGCTGGACACCATCCGCGACGAGGGGCTGCTGGAGCGCGCCAAGGAGCTCGAGCAGCGGTTCACCGCGGGCATCGAGGGGCTCGGCCACGCCGGCGTCTCCGCTGTCCGCGGTCGCGGGGCGCTGCTCGGCGTCGTCCTCACCGCGGACGTCGCCGGCTCGCTGGAGGCGCAGCTGCGCGCGGCCGGGTTCCTCACCAACGCCGTCGCGCCCGGCGTGCTGCGGCTGGCCCCGCCGCTGGTCCTCTCCGACGCGCAGGTCGACGCCTTCGTCGCCGCCCTGCCCGCCGCCCTCGACGCCGCTCTGGAGTCCGCGCCGTGACCCGCCACTTCACCAAGGACGACGATCTGACCCCTGCCGAGCAGGCCGAGGTCCTGGCGCTGGCCGCCGAGCTCAAGCGCACACGGCACACCGCCGAGGCGCCCACGCCGCTGGCCGCCCCGAACGGCGTGCCCCGCGCGGTGGCGGTCCTGTTCGACAAGCCCTCCACGCGCACCCGGGTGTCGTTCTCGGTCGGCGTGGCCGAGCTCGGCGGCTACCCGCTGGTCATCGACGCCGGCTCCAGCCAGCTGGGCCGCGGCGAGCCGGTGGAGGACACCACGCGCGTGCTCGACCGGCAGGTGGCCGCGATCGTGTGGCGCACCTTCGGGCAGGACCGGCTGGAGACCATGGCGTCGGTCAGCCGGGTGCCGGTGGTCAACGCGCTGACCGACCTCTACCACCCGTGCCAGATCCTGGCCGACCTGCAGACGGTGAGCGAGCGGCTCGGGTCCCTGGCCGGCCGGTCGCTGACCTACCTCGGCGACGGCGCCAACAACATGGCGCACTCTTACCTGCTCGGCGGTGCCACGGCCGGCATGCACGTGCGGATCGGCTCGCCGGAGGAGTACCAGCCGGATCCCGCCGTCCTCAAGCGCGCCGCGGAGATCGCGGCCGAGACCGGCGGCTCGGTGCAGTGGACCGTCGACGCGGCCGCCGCCGCCGACGGCGCCGACGTCCTGGCCACCGACACCTGGGTGTCGATGGGGCAGGAGGACGAGTACGACGCCCGCATCGCGCCGTTCCTGCCGTACGCGCTGGACGAGGCGGCGCTCACCCGGGCTGCCGACGACGCGGTCGTGCTGCACTGCCTGCCGGCCTACCGCGGCAAGGAGATCGCCGCCGAGGTGATCGACGGGCCGCAGAGCGCGGTGTGGGACGAGGCGGAGAACCGGCTGCACGCGCAGAAGGCTGTGCTCATCTGGCTTCTGCAACGATGACGACCGCCGTCACCCGCTCGGCGCGCCAGGCCCGGATCCGCGAGCTGATCGAGGCCCAGCCGGTCACCTCGCAGACGCACCTGGCCGCGCTGCTGGCCGAGTCGGGCATCGAGGTCACCCAGGCCACGCTCTCCCGCGACCTGGAGGAGCTCGGCGCGGTCAAGCTGCGCGGGTCCGACGGCGCCCCGGCGTCCTACGTGCTGCCACCGGAGAACGCCCCGCTGCGGCCGGCGCAGACCGCCCCGGCCCGGCTGACCCGGCTGCTGGCCGACCTGCTCACCAGCGCCGAAGGCAGCGCCAACCTCGCCGTCCTGCGCACGCCGCCGGGGGCCGCGCAGTTCCTCGCCTCCGCGCTCGACAAGGTGGGACTGCCCGACATCCTGGGCACCATCGCCGGTGACGACACCGTGCTCGTCATCTCCCGCGAGCCGGACGGCGGCCCCGCCGTCGCCGACCGGCTGCGCGGGCTCGCCGAGCGCACCCCTGCCGTGTACCCCGAGCTGAAGACCGACCTGGAAGAGAGTTCGTGACCGCCGGACCGCACCAGAACCCGCCCGCCGCGAGCGACACCCGGCTGTGGGGCGGCCGCTTCGGCGGCGGGCCGTCCGAGGCCCTCACCAAGCTCTCCAGGTCCACCCACTTCGACTGGAAGCTCGCCCCGTTCGACCTGGCCGGCTCCCGCGCGCACGCCCGCGTGCTGCACCGGGCCGGCCTGCTCACCGACGACGAGCTCGAGCGGATGCTCGGCGCGCTGCGCGCGCTGTCCGACGAGGTCGCCGCCGGGACGTTCGTCGCCGCCGAGTCCGACGAGGACGTCCACGAGGCCCTTGAGCGCGGCCTCACCGAGAAGCTCGGCACGCTCGGCGGCAAGCTGCGCGCCGGGCGCAGCCGCAACGACCAGATCGCCACCGACCTGCGGCTCTACCTGCGGCACTGGGTCCGCGAGCTGGTCCGGGAGCTCAGCTCGCTGGAGTTCGCGCTGCTGGGGCTCGCCGAGCGCTACGCCGACGTCCCCGCGCCCGGCATGACCCACCTGCAGCACGCCCAGCCGGTGCTCATCGCCCACCAGCTGCTGGCCCACGCGCACGCCTTCGCCCGCGACGTCGACCGGCTGCGCGACTGGGACCGGCGGACCGCGGTCAGCCCCTACGGCTCCGGCGCGCTGGCCGGCTCGTCGCTGCCCCTGGACCCCGACGCCGTCGCCGCCGAGCTGGGCTTCGACCGGGCCTCGGACAACTCCGTCGACGGGGTCAGCGACCGGGACTTCGCCGCGGAGTTCTGCTTCGCCGCGGCGCTGATCGGCGTGCACCTGTCCCGGCTGGGGGAGGAGGTCGTCCTCTGGACGTCGACCGAGTTCGGCTGGGCCCGCCTCGACGACGCCTGGGCGACCGGGTCGTCGATCATGCCGCAGAAGAAGAACCCGGACATCGCCGAGCTCGCGCGCGGCAAGTCCGGCCGCTTCGTGGGCAACCTCACCGGCCTGCTGACCATGCTCAAGGGCCTGCCGCTGGCCTACGACCGCGACCTGCAGGAGGACAAGGAGCCGGTCTTCGACTCCATGGAGCAGCTGCTGCTCCTGCTACCCGCGGTCACCGGCATGATCGCCACGCTCACTCTGCGGCCGGAGGTGCTCGAGGCGGCCGCGCCGCAGGGCTTCGCCCTCGCGACCGACGTCGCCGAGTGGCTGGTCCGGCAGGGGGTCCCGTTCCGCTCGGCGCACGAGATCAGCGGCGAGATGGTCGCGTTCTGCGAGCAGTCCGGCCTCGAGCTCGACCAGCTGGACGACGACCAGCTCGCCGGGATCGACGAGCGGCTCACCCCCGAGGTCCGCACGGTGCTCTCGGTGCCGGGGGCGCTGGCGGCCCGGTCGACCCGCGGGGGGACGGCGCCCGCGCGGGTGGCCGAGCAGTTCACGGCGCTGAAGGCGCTGGCCACCGAGCACGCCGACTGGTCGGTGTCCTCACCCGTGGCGGCGGTGCTCTGAACGCGCCCGGCCCCCTCCTCACCTGCGACGAGCTGCTGGGGAAGCCCGACGAGGTCGCCCCGGCGCTGCTCGGCTGCTGGCTGGTGACCGACCGTCCGGAGGGGACGGTCGCGGTCCGGCTCACCGAGGTCGAGGCCTACTCCGGGGAGGGCATGGACCCCGCCGCGCACTCGCACCGCGGACCGACTCCGCGCGCGGAGATCATGTTCGGTCCGCCCGGGCGGCTGTACGTGTACTTCAGCTACGGCGTGCACTGGTGCGCCAACGTGGTAGTCGGTCCGCCCGACGTCGGCTCGGCGGTGCTGCTGCGTGCCGGGGAGGTGGTCGTGGGGGAGTCCCTCGCCCGCGTCCGGCGGCCGGCGGCCAAGGCGGCCCGCGACCTCGCTCGTGGCCCGGCCCGGCTCACGCAGGCGCTGGCCATCGGCCCGGAGGACAAGGGCGCCGACCTGCTCTCGCCGTCGTCGTCGGTGCGGCTGCACCACGGGGAGGCGCCGTCGTCGGTGTCCGTCGGACCCCGCGTGGGGATCACCCAGGCGACCGACCTGATGTGGCGCTTCTGGGTGACCGATGCCCCCTCGGTGAGCGTGTTCCGGGCGGGTGGGAAGCCTCGCCGCCGGCGCGCCGGGCAGGATGGTGCCCCGTGAGGGACGTGATCGACGAGCTGCACCGCCGCGGGCTGATCGCCCAGAGCACCGACGAGGAGGCCCTGCGGGCGCACCTCGCCGAGGGACCGATCACCTACTACTGCGGCTTCGACCCCACAGCGCCGAGCCTGCACGTGGGACACCTGCTGCAGTTCATGGTGCTGCGGGCGCTGCAGCGCGCCGGGCACCAGCCGATCGTGCTGGTCGGCGGGGCGACCGGGCTGATCGGCGACCCGCGGCCCTCGGCCGAGCGCCAGCTCAACGACCGCGACACCGTCGCGGGGTGGGTGGACCGCATCCGCGCGCAGGTCGCGCCGTTCCTCGAGCTGCCGGCCGAGCGCGAGGGGCTCAAGCCGCCGATCTACGTCGACAACCTGGACTGGACCCAGCCGTTGTCGGCGATCGACTTCCTGCGCGAGCTGGGCAAGCACTTCCGGGTCAGCCGGATGCTGGCCAAGGAGGCGGTGTCGGCCCGGCTGAACTCGGAGGCCGGCATCAGCTACACCGAGTTCAGCTACCAGATCCTGCAGGCCAACGACTTCCGGGAGCTCTTCCTGCGGTACGGCTGCACGCTGCAGAGCGGCGGCTCCGACCAGTGGGGCAACCTCACCGCCGGCATCGACCTGGTGCGCCGCACGCAGGGCGTCGGCGTGCACGCGCTGGCCACCCCGCTGGTGACCAAGTCCGACGGCACCAAGTTCGGCAAGAGCGAGGGCGGCAGCATCTGGCTCGACCCGGTGCTCACCAGTCCCTACGCCTTCTTCCAGTTCTGGCTCAACGCCGACGACGCCGACGCCCGCGCCTGGCTGCCGCTGTTCTCCGAGCGGCCGGCGGAGGAGCTCGACGCGCTGGTCGCCGAGTCGCTGGAGCGCCCCGCCGCCCGGGCCGCGCAGCGCGCGCTGGCCGAGGAGCTCACCCTGCTGGTCCACGGGCCCGAGGAGCTGCGCGAGGCCGAGGCGGCGGGCCGGGCGCTCTTCGGCCGGGAGGACCTGCGCACGCTGGGGGAGGAGACCCTCGGCGCCGCCCTGCGCGAGGCCGGCTTCGCCGCCGTCGACGGGCCGACGCCGACCATCGCGCAGCTGTTGCAGCAGGCCGGGCTGGTCGGCAGCCTCTCCGAGGCGCGGCGCACGGTGAAGGAGGGCGGGGCGTACCTGAACAACGAGCGGGTGACCGACGCCGACGCCGTCCCGGCCGAGTCCGACTGGCTGCCGGGGGGCTGGCTGGTGCTCAGGCGGGGCCGGCGCACCGTCGCCGGCGTGCACCGCGGACCGGCCTCGACCGCCTGACGGGCCGTGTAACGGGCCGGTGAACGCGCTGTTCCGGGAGGGTGTCGGGCGTCACCGGCCAATCGGTTTGACACGGCCTCCGGGCGCACGTAACTTTCTCTCTGCGCCGCGCGTGACCGCCTGAGGGTGGCCGCCGGGAGGGCCTGCGGGCCAGCCCGCCGCGCGGGGCACCATCGAGAGTCGCCTGAGACGAAGGCCGCGAGGCTGGGGTTTCAGCGCGTCCGCTCCTTGAGAACTCAACAGCGTGCCGAAAGTCAGTGCCAAGTAACAACCCCTTTGTGGGTTTCTTTGGGTTGATTGACATCAAGAGTGCTAGCTCTTGGTTCTCGGCCTGGTTTCGAATTCATCTACGGAGAGTTTGATCCTGGCTCAGGACGAACGCTGGCGGCGTGCTTAACACATGCAAGTCGAACGGTGAACCCGCTTCGGTGGGGGATCAGTGGCGAACGGGTGAGTAACACGTGGGCAACCTGCCCTCAGCTCTGGGATAACTCCAAGAAATTGGGGCTAATACCGGATATGTCCGCTGACCGCATGGTCGGGTGGTGGAAAGGGTTTCCGGCTGGGGATGGGCCCGCGGCCTATCAGCTTGTTGGTGGGGTAGTGGCCTACCAAGGCGACGACGGGTAGCCGGCCTGAGAGGGTGACCGGCCACACTGGGACTGAGACACGGCCCAGACTCCTACGGGAGGCAGCAGTGGGGAATATTGCGCAATGGGCGAAAGCCTGACGCAGCGACGCCGCGTGGGGGATGACGGCCTTCGGGTTGTAAACCTCTTTCAGCAGGGACGAAGCCGTGAGGTGACGGTACCTGCAGAAGAAGCACCGGCCAACTACGTGCCAGCAGCCGCGGTAATACGTAGGGTGCAAGCGTTGTCCGGAATTATTGGGCGTAAAGAGCTCGTAGGCGGTTCGTCGCGTCGGCTGTGAAATCCCGGAGCTCAACTCCGGGTCTGCAGTCGATACGGGCGGACTGGAGTTCGGCAGGGGAGACTGGAATTCCTGGTGTAGCGGTGAAATGCGCAGATATCAGGAGGAACACCGGTGGCGAAGGCGGGTCTCTGGGCCGATACTGACGCTGAGGAGCGAAAGCGTGGGGAGCGAACAGGATTAGATACCCTGGTAGTCCACGCCGTAAACGTTGGGCGCTAGGTGTGGGGGCCATTCCACGGTCTCCGTGCCGCAGCTAACGCATTAAGCGCCCCGCCTGGGGAGTACGGCCGCAAGGCTAAAACTCAAAGGAATTGACGGGGGCCCGCACAAGCGGCGGAGCATGTTGCTTAATTCGATGCAACGCGAAGAACCTTACCTAGGCTTGACATGCACGGAAATCTCCCAGAGATGGGGGGTCCGTAAGGGCCGTGCACAGGTGGTGCATGGTTGTCGTCAGCTCGTGTCGTGAGATGTTGGGTTAAGTCCCGCAACGAGCGCAACCCTCGTTCCATGTTGCCAGCACGTAATGGTGGGGACTCATGGGAGACTGCCGGGGTCAACTCGGAGGAAGGTGGGGATGACGTCAAATCATCATGCCCCTTATGTCTAGGGCTGCAAACATGCTACAATGGCCGGTACAAAGGGCTGCGATACCGTGAGGTGGAGCGAATCCCAAAAAGCCGGTCTCAGTTCGGATTGGGGTCTGCAACTCGACCCCATGAAGTTGGAGTCGCTAGTAATCGCAGATCAGCAACGCTGCGGTGAATACGTTCCCGGGCCTTGTACACACCGCCCGTCACGTCACGAAAGTCGGTAACGCCCGAAGCCGGTGGCCCAACCCCCTGGGAGGGAGCCGTCGAAGGCGGGATCGGCGATTGGGACGAAGTCGTAACAAGGTAGCCGTACCGGAAGGTGCGGCTGGATCACCTCCTTTCTAAGGAGCACTCACCGCCCGGGAGCCCCGGGTGGTGCAGGGCCACGCCAGAACAGGAGCGGCGCCCGTGGTGGGTGCTGCCGGGTCGTCTGGGTGGTGCTCGAGGGTGGAACGCTGACCAGTTCGGCCGGTGCGTCCGGTGGGCGCCGCTAGTACTGCACTCCCGTCCGCGGGGTGCGTGGAGCGCGGTGTGCTCGGGGGGGTCGGTCGTAGGCACGCTGTTGGGTCCTGAGGGAGCGGGCATGCTTCCTTGCCGACAGGGCCGGTTGTCTGTCGTACCGCCCGGGGCCGTGGGTTCCCGGGGCCGGCGGCGGAGGCTCAACCGGTGGCTGTTTGTTCGTTGAGAACTGCACAGTGGACGCGAGCATCTTCTGACTCTGTTTTGCAGGGTGTGTAGGCCCGCCCGGATCGCCGGACCCTCTTCGGGGGTGTGGTGGTGTGGGTGGGGTTTTGTTGTGTCAAGTTGGTAAGGGCACACGGTGGATGCCTGGGCACCAGGAGCCGATGAAGGACGTGGGAGGCTGCGATAAGCCTCGGGGAGCTGCCAACCGAGCGTTGATCCGAGGGTGTCCGAATGGGGGAACCCCGCACCAGTCATGTGGTGTGACCCGCGCCTGAACACATAGGGCGTGTGGAGGGAACGTGGGGAAGTGAAACATCTCAGTACCCACAGGAAGAGAAAACAACCGTGATTCCGTGAGTAGTGGCGAGCGAAAGCGGAGGAGGCTAAACCGGTCGCATGTGAGACCCGGCAGGGGTTGTGCGGTCGGGGTTGTGGGACGATCCAGCCATTTCTGCCGGAGTGGCGGGGAGTGAGAAAGCGGCGTCGTTAGTGGAAGGCCTCTGGAAGGGGTCGCCGTAGAGGGTGAGAGCCCCGTACACGAAAGCGTGTCGCCTCCCGGATCTGTTTCCCAAGTAGCACCGAGCCCGTGGAATTCGGTGTGAATCCGGCGGGACCACCCGCTAAGCCTGAATACTCCCTGGTGACCGATAGCGGACAAGTACCGTGAGGGAAAGGTGAAAAGTACCCCGGGAGGGGAGTGAAATAGTACCTGAAACCGTGTGCCTACAAGCCGTGAGAGCCTTAGCCGCATCCGTGTGGCGGGGTGATTGCGTGCCTTTTGAAGAATGAGCCTGCGAGTTAGTGGTACGTGGCGAGGTTAACCCGTGGGGGGTAGCCGTAGCGAAAGCGAGTCCGAACAGGGCGCCTTTGAGTCGCGTGCTCTAGACCCGAAGCCGAGTGATCTACCCATGGCCAGGTTGAAGCGCGGGTAAGACCGCGTGGAGGACCGAACCCACCAGGGTTGAAAACCTGGGGGATGAGCTGTGGGTAGGGGTGAAAGGCCAATCAAACTCGGTGATAGCTGGTTCTCCCCGAAATGCATTTAGGTGCAGCGTCGCGTGTTTCTTGCCGGAGGTAGAGCACTGGACGGCCTAGGGGGCCCACAAGCTTACTGAAGTCAACCAAACTCCGAATGCCGGTAAGTGAGAGCGCGGCAGTGAGACTGCGGGCGATAAGGTTCGTAGTCGAGAGGGAAACAGCCCAGATCATCGGCTAAGGCCCCGAAGCGTGTGCTAAGTGGAAAAGGATGTGGGATCGCAGAGACAACCAGGAGGTTGGCTTAGAAGCAGCCATCCTTGAAAGAGTGCGTAATAGCTCACTGGTCAAGTGGTTCCGCGCCGACAATGTAGCGGGGCTCAAGCACACCGCCGAAGCCGTGACACTTCAGCACGTCCCCGCCGCCGGCCTCGAGTCGGCGGCCAGGGGCTGGGGTGGGTAGGGGAGCGTCGCGTGGTGGGTGAAGCGGCGGAGGGATCCAGCCGTGGACGCCACGCGAGTGAGAATGCAGGCATGAGTAGCGAGAGGGGAGTGAGAAACTCCCCCGCCGGAAGACCAAGGGTTCCTGGGCCAGGCTAATCCGCCCAGGGTGAGTCGGGACCTAAGGCGAGGCCGACAGGCGTAGTCGATGGACAACGGGTTGATATTCCCGTACCCGCGAAGGAGCGCCCATGCCGAACCCGGCGATGCTAACCACCCGAAACCGCGCCGAGCTTTCGAGCGAGGCGCGGCGGAGCGTGGGACCCGGACTGGTAGTAGGCAAGCGATGGGGTGACGCAGGAAGGTAGTCGGGCCGGTGAGTGGTAGGACCGGTGCAAGGGTGTGGCCCGTGGGGTAGGCAAATCCGCTCCACATCAGGGTGAGGCCTGACGCATAGCCGAATGAGGCGAATTCGATGATCCTATGCTGCCGAGAAAAGCCTCTAGCGAGTTCCGAGCGGCCCGTACCCCAAACCAACTCAGGTGGTCAGGTAGAGAATACCGAGGCGATCGAGCGAACTGTGGTTAAGGAACTCGGCAAAATGCCCCCGTAACTTCGGGAGAAGGGGGACCCCAGCCCGTCAACACCCTCGCGGTGGGCGGCGGGAGGGGGTCGCAGAGACCAGTGAGAAGCGACTGTTTACTAAAAACACAGGTCCGTGCGAAGTCGTAAGACGAGGTATACGGACTGACGCCTGCCCGGTGCTGGAACGTTAAGGGGACGGGTTAGCTCTTCGGGGCGAAGCTCAGAACTCAAGCGCCAGTAAACGGCGGTGGTAACTATAACCATCCTAAGGTAGCGAAATTCCTTGTCGGGTAAGTTCCGACCTGCACGAATGGCGTAACGACTTCTCAGCTGTCTCAACCACAGGCTCGGCGAAATTGCACTACGAGTAAAGATGCTCGTTACGCGCGGCAGGACGGAAAGACCCCGGGACCTTCACTACAGCTTGATATTGGTGTTCGGTTCGGCTTGTGTAGGATAGGTGGGAGACTGGGAAGCGGGCACGCCAGTGTTCGTGGAGTCGCCGTTGAAATACCACTCTGGTCGAATTGGATGTCTAACCTCGGTCCGTGATCCGGATCAGGAACAGTGTCAGGTGGGTAGTTTAACTGGGGCGGTTGCCTCCCAAAATGTAACGGAGGCGCCCAAAGGTTCCCTCAGCCTGGTTGGCAATCAGGTGTCGAGTGCAAGTGCACAAGGGAGCTTGACTGCGAGACCGACGGGTCGAGCAGGAGCGAAAGCTGGGACTAGTGACCCGGCACCGGCAGGTGGAAGCGGTGTCGCTCAACGGATAAAAGGTACCCCGGGGATAACAGGCTGATCTTCCCCAAGAGTCCATATCGACGGGATGGTTTGGCACCTCGATGTCGGCTCGTCGCATCCTGGGGCTGGAGTAGGTCCCAAGGGTTGGGCTGTTCGCCCATTAAAGCGGTACGCGAGCTGGGTTTAGAACGTCGTGAGACAGTTCGGTCCCTATCCGCCGTGCGCGTAAGAGACTTGCGAAGAGCTGTCCCTAGTACGAGAGGACCGGGACGGACGAACCTCTGGTGTGCCAGTTGTACCGCCAGGTGCACTGCTGGTTGGCTACGTTCGGCAGGGATAACCGCTGAAAGCATCTAAGCGGGAAGCTCGCTTCAAGATGAGGTCTCTCACCTCCACGAGAGGGTAAGGCCCCCGCCCAGACCAGCGGGTTGATAGGCCGGAAGTGGAAGCACCGCAAGGTGTGCAGCTGACCGGTACTAACAGGCCGAGGACTTGACACACTCATCTACTTGTTCTCCTGCCGGCAGCGGCAGGGAGATCTCGCGTCCACTGTGCGGTTCTGAACGCACAAACCAGCCCACCCCCACCCGGGGTGCCCGGTTTGACATGTTCACAGCGTTACGGCGGCCATGGCGAGAGGGAAACGCCCGGACCCATTCCGAACCCGGAAGCTAAGCCTCTCAGCGCCGATGGTACTGCCCCGGGGACGGGGTGGGAGAGTAGGACGCCGCCGGACAACCATTCGAAGAACGGGGGTCAGAGCCAGGTGCTCTGGCCCCCGTTCTCGTTTGTCCGGCCAGCAACGAGCGCGGCTCTCCGAGTACGCCTGACAGCGATGAGGTACCCAGACGTCATGACAGGTCCGCGAGGCGGAACCGGCGGGTCGCCGGGCAGGAGAGGTGGCCCTCGGGGCGGCAGTTCGTCCCAAGGCGGCTCCGGACGCCCGCCGTTCGGCTCGTCGCGTGGCGCGGGGACGTCGGGCAACCAGGGCGGTCGCTCCGGGCGGCCGCGCTCCGGCGACGACAGGCCGCAGCGGCCCACCGGTGGTTATCGCGGTCGCCCTGACGGGGACGTCGGCGAGGACCGTCGCCGCCTCGGTGCGCCGGGTGAGCGGCGGGGTCCGGCGGGCGGCGCGGCCCGCGGCGGCGAGCGTCCGCGGCGCAGCCAGTGGCAGGACCGCCGCGCCGCCACTGACCGGCCGGCCTGGCAGGACCGCCGTCCGGACGACGAACATGGACAGAGCCGCGGCCGGCGTGCTCGCGACGAGCGTCCGCAGCGCGGTGGGTACCGCGCCGACCGGCCGGCGCGCGAAGGGGACCGGCGTCCCGGGGACCGGCCGCAGTGGCAGGACCGCCGCTCCGGCGAGGACCGTCCCCGACGGGACGGCGCCCCCCGCGGCGACCGGCCGCAATGGCGGGACCGCCGGGACGGCGGCGCCCGCGGCGAGCGGGCCGGCTCCGGTGACCGGCCGAACTGGCGGGACCGCCGCCCGGGAGAGGAGCGCCCCCACCGGGAGGGACGACGCCCCTCGGGTACGGGGGCCGATCGAGGCAGCGCCGGCGCCGAGCGCAGGGACTGGCGCGATCGACGTCCGTCCGACGACCAGCGCTACGCACGGCCGGCGCGGGCCCGGGACGAGCGGCCCCCGCGGCCGACCGGGCCGGAGCTGCCCGACTGGGCCGACCCCCGTGAACTGGACTCGTCGGTGCGGGCGGCGCTGCGGGGGCTCGACCCCCGCAACGCCGACAAGGTGGCGCGGCACCTCGTCGCCGCCGGCACGCTGGTCGACGAGGACCCCGAGGCGGCCCTGTCCCACGCCCGTGCGGCGCGGGACCGCGCCTCACGGGTGGCCGCCGTGCGGGAGGCGGTGGGCGTGGCCGCCTACCACGCCGGTGACTACGCGGAGGCCGCGCGGGAGTTGCGGGCCTACCGCCGCATGAGCGGCGACCCCGGGTACCGGGCCGTGCTCGCCGACTGCGAGCGGGCGCTCGGGCGTCCGGAGGTGGCCCTGCGGCTGGTGGCGGAGGCGCTCGCGGCATCCGACCCCGGCGAGCTCGTGGAGCTGCGGCTGGTCGAGGCCGGTGCGCGGCGCGACCTCGGCGAGCCGGCCGCCGCCCGGCTGGTCCTCGAGGACGCGCTCGGCGGCCGGCGGGAACCGGAAGGCCTGAGGGCGGAGGACCCGGATCGGCTGCGGCTGGCCTCGGCCTACGCGGACCTGCTGCGGGCGGAGGGCGACGCGGACCGGGCCGCGGCCTGGTCCGAGGCCGTCGCGGCCGCCGACGTCACCGGCACGGGCGCGGGCCCCGACGTGGTCTTCTCCGAGGAACCGGTCGAGGTCCCGCCTGCCGACGCGCTGGAACACGCGCCGGACGCCGCGGAGGACGTCGGTGAGGACGACGACGAGCTCGACCTCAGCGACGACGTCGAGGCCGAGGTCGCCGAGCTGCTCGGCGAGGACCACCCTCTCGCGCGGCCGCCGGACGACGCCACGCACTGACCACTGACAGAACCGGACGTGACCGTCCACATGGGACGGTCACGTCCACAGAAGGTCCGGTGCGCTGGGTCCCTCACCAACCGGCCGACAGGCTCGTGCCATGAGCGTGGCTGTCATCGACCGGAACGACGTGCTGCTGCGGGGACGGTTGTCCGCGCCCGCGAGTATGTCACCAGAGACACCGCCCTCCGGCCCGGCCCGGCCAGGCCCAGGTAGAAGGTGGGCCCAGACTCTTGTCGGTTGTATCTGGGAGAGTCGAGCCATGTCGGTGCGCCATAAGACGACTAAGACGAACACCTGGCTCGCGTGGAGCGGAGAACTCAACGATCTACGACGTATCGGGAGGTTGTTCACGTCTGTTGTGGAGGATCGCGGGCCCGCTCTCTGGGCGAGCTACGAAGCCGAGAATCTGGATGTCGCGTCTTCCTCGATCGACGGCGGGTGGCGGAAAGAGGACTTCGACAAGCGGTGGCGCGCATCTGCCAAGCTTCAAGACGGCGACGATGAGATTGAGGGCCCTATCGATGAGGTGCTCGCGGAACTAGACCCGAGAACCATCGATAGGCTCGAATTCAGCGCAACGAGCGACCACACCGTCATTCCGGGCGATGCCATCGCGCTTGTGTTCAACCGAGGAAACTCGTACAGCCCTATAAGCCTCGTCGTGAGGTCGAGTGACCACGGTTGGGCGAGGCAGGTCCTGAGTTCACTCTCGGAGGAAGTGGAGAAGGGCGTACCAAGATGGGCTCGGTGGAGATCGATTGCCGGAAGGGCAGCGATCAGCTGGGCGACGTACGTAGCAGTCTACGTTCTGCTGCTCCTGATTCTGCCTACGGCCCTCGCTCCGCTTCCCCGGCAGATCATTGCTATTGGAGCAGGAATCGTGGTGGCATTCGCTGCAGCATCGTCCAGGTCGCTGGATTGGCTCCTTCCGCCCTTCGAAGTGAGATCACAGGGGACATCCACCGGTGGGCGGCGCATAACTGCGCTCGCCTTGCTGCTGGTGAGTGTCCCAGTCGGAGTACTGGTTAACGTCCTGACCGACTAGGGGAGATAGGGGCCGCAAGCACACGGGATGGCGGTCCCTTCGCGTGCAAGGGACGACGCCAACATCTGCACGATGCAGCCAGGCCACTACGGCGACCACGTCGCCGGGATCGGCGTGACGGTGGCTGAGGTGTGCGGCAGTAGGGGACCGCCTGTGCCCACCGGAGGCCCCGCTGCGACGGTGGGGGCCTCCCCTTCGTCGATCACTCCAGCATGAGTCGCTACGGGATCTTGGAGTAGTCCACTTCGATGCCCGCCGCCTGCAGTTCCCGGCAGAGGGTGTGCTTCCAGCCGCCAGCGGCATCGAGGCCGATGTAGACAAGGCCGTTGATGTCCGACGGCTGCTCCACGTCCTCAGCGATCAAGACGGAGACCCGCTGCCTCCCCAGTTTCCCGAAGAAGAAACCCAGCTCGAAGACGACGTTCTGGCGTCCTCGACTACGTGTCGGACTTCCAGCGAGACCTCCCTCGTCATCGCCGGTCAGCAATACGACGGCGTACGAAGCGGTCACGGCGTGATCTTCGAACTTCTCAAGGATCGTTCTTCCTTGGTTGGCCTGCTCATGAAGGACGATCACCTCGCGGCCCGTCGTCTGCTGCAAGACGCGGACGGCGTAGTGAAGGACGGCATGGTCCCGTCCATGGACGACGAAGATCGGCCCGGCCACAGACCTCCCAACTGCCGAGGAGCTGGTGCGGCCGCCCGATGTGAAGTTCTGTTGGTCCGGGGTCTTCTCGCCAGTTGAAGAGAAGTCGTTAACGGTCCGGCCGGACTCGACCACTCGCTCCCCCTTCGTTGTAATGCTGGGACGAGGAACGCCGCCGCCCATGACGGCCGTCCCCGCGAGCAAGCCCTCATCGCGGAGCCAGTTGCTCGCCGCCTTGATCTCTTCCTCGGTGAACTCCTGGCCGTAGTAGGTGCCGTACTTGCTGCGCGCGAAGTCACTGATGATGGGATGCGGGTTCCCGTGCAAAGCACAATCGTGGAGCCAGGTCAGAAGAGCATCGCGGGCGGCCATCCGTCGACTACGTAGGTCTCCTCGGGCAGCCGCGATGGTCTCGATGAGATCGATCCCCGCTGGCAAGACATTGCAGGACCACCCACCCCAACCGAGCGTCTTCTGGAGACGCAGGAGGCCGTCTTGTTCCAGGGCCTCAAGGTTCCCGGCGATGGACCTCGTGGCTTCCGGGTCTTCTTCGAGAAGGGGACCCAAGGGCACGATGGTGCCGGGTATTGTTCCGCCCTGCTCGGCGATCCAGTCGAGTAGCCGGAGCTTCGACTGCACCGAAGGTGACAGGTTGTAGCCACGCGCCAGGTCCACGACCCAACATTAGGGCTCGGTGCTGACGGTGGTCGCCACCTTGCAGCTCGTTGCCTTCGTCCAGGTGTTCAGCCGCTCCCCGCCAGGGCTCCTCCGCCGGTAGTCCATCGCGGGTGGCGGCGTGTGGGCGGCCGATGGCATCGGTGATGGTCCGGATGGGCCAACCACGTCGTCGGGCGGCTCGACGGATCTCCTCGGCTCGGACGGCCTCCGCGTTCCCGTCGGTGCGGCCGACCCACTGGTCTCGCTCGGCGAGGGCTTGGATCGCCTCTTCAACCTCGGGCATGCCTTGATCGTGCATCGCGGATCAGACCTGAGGGCGTGCGACGAGCCGGGACCGCAGCTCCTCAACGGTGAGCCAGGGGCGTCCTCGGTGGATCATCCGGTGGCAGTTGGAGCAGAGAAGCGCAAGGTCCGTCAGCTTGGTCCGCGTGCTACCGCTGACGTGTAGCGGTGTGCGGTGATGCACCTCGATGTAGTGGCGGCCTCGTTCGCCGTAGATGCGCTCGAAGTCAAACGCGCAGACCTCGCACTCCACCGTGCCTCCGGAGGCGAGGACGGCGGCGATCTTGTCTCGCCGGAGCTTCGGGTTCCGCTCGCGCACGAGCTGGACACGTTCGAGGATGCCGCCCTCGTCGGCGCTGGCGTCCAGGTCGATGTCGGGGACGGACGTGCTCGCCTCGGGCATGTCGATGGCGGCCCGGATCTCACGGGCTCGGGCGGACATCCCGTCGGGGTCAGCGAGAAACTCCTGGAGGACTTCCCGGTCGAGCCGGTTGCCCCTCGTCGGTGCCCCAGGGTTCTCTGGGTGCTGCGTGGCGATGTCGGCCGTCTTGCGGGCGACGCCGTTCGGGTTGCGGAACGTAGGACCGCGCAGCTCGACAGGGTGGCGGGAGTACCGCTGAAGTAGCTCGGACAGCTCGATGACTTCCGGATGAGTCGACGGGAGCCAGCGCCAGCCGTACCGCGCCACGAGGTCGCAGGCGAGGATGATCTCGTCCTCGGTCCAGTCTGGGTTGGGCTCCGTGACGACAAACCCAAGGCGGCGCAGGATGGCGGCCGCATGGGCATCTCCGCCGGAGAAGTCGCTCGACCGCAAGGGCTCGCCGTGGCGATGACCGTGAGCGACCGCTAGCAGAACCTTCGAGTCGTAGAAGCGGCCAGCGTGGCTCACGAAGTAGCTGCGGGCGGGACGGAAGCCGTAGGAGCGGTACTTCTCCAGGAACCCGTCGGATCCGAGTTCGTCGAACTCTCGGATAGCGGCGAGTACGTCCTCGCGGGTCGCGTCAGGTTGTGGCACGGAGGAGACCGTAAACGGTGGCTCGTCCAGCAGTGCGTCAGACGGATGGCCAGTCGTCGCCTGGGGTCCCATGGCGTGGCCTGGCCTTGATCGTGGCGACGTACTTGAACCATGTCCGGCCTCGGCCGTCGTCGACTCTATCGGCCCGGTGGCGACGAGCGTCGACCACTCGAGCAGGGTCTCGTAATGAGCGTCCATGAGCTTGTGACAGAGTTCCGCCCAGAGTCCCGCCGTCGCGCGCTCCTCGTTGGGATAGGGCGGTGCTGTTTGTCGCCTGGCCACTCCCCGGTCTCTCCAGGACCTGTAGCCGATCCTGAAAGGACGGTCGAGGGTGGCTCGCCACCTGAAGCCACCAGCACGTCTTGTGCTCGGGAAACACGTCGCTAGGGTCCCGGTGGCCCCTCTCCGGCTCCTCGATGGAGCAGGGCTTCGGCAGTCCCGGCGGAACGCGGGACAGGCCGTTCAAGCACGAAGGCCCCACCATGAGCGGAGCCAGCTCGACAGCCTCGACGGGCGGACTCGCGGACAGTGGTGGTCCCGGGTCCTCGCCCCGACGCCTGGTCTCGTTGCCTAATCAAAGCGCACGCGACTCGTTAACGCAAACCATTGCCAAAAAAGCAACAGTAAGAGCAGGGGTGAGACTGAGATGGCGACCGCGATGTGGAGATAATCGAAGGATGCCATGATCAATGGAGGTGCGAGTAGGACGCTTGCCACAACTATCCGTATCTTGTGGGTCTTCAGCATCCTCCCCCGGAATGCTCGAAGGTAGTCACTAATAATAATCCAGTCGTCGACGAAGAAGATGAGCGCCCAGGAAAGATAGAGGCCTAATGTTGTGGAAACCTCTAGGGAGTTGAAGGTCCAAAGAAGGGCTATAGTAAGCAGAAAGAACCCGGACCCTGCACATGTTGCGAGGTTGACGTCTAGGCGAGTCAATCGACGGGGTAAATCCTGAACTTCAGGAAATTCAGGCGTCCGCTTGTCGAGTGAATTGCGAAGGCGCGAGGCCAAGCCCTTTTCGGAGCGACGCGCGAATGCGACCTTGGGAATGGCCTGCTCCTCGATCACCACGATATGCAGCATTATCCACAGCGTTTTGCCTCCCAAGAGGAGGGAGGAGATGCGGAGGGGCAAGTCCCCCGATCCAAGTGCTGTCTGAAGTGCCGGGATGAGTTGGTCTACTTGGAGCGCCGTGTTTACGATCGGGAGCAGAGTGGCGCACACTGAAAGCCCGATAAGAGTTGCCAGAACGAGCCGGTAGAAGACGCTGAACCCTGCACCCAATCCTTGCGACTTTCGCAGGAGAAGAAGAAGATATGCCACAGCTGACGCGGCTACGCCGGCTACGATGGCGAATTGTAGTCCTAACTTAGGGTCTAGCATGCCCTTTACCACACCCTAGTCTCGGGTTGTGTGGTCGGAGGATTCTGCGACTGCTGCACGGCCGAGGTCCTCATCTCGTGAGGACTTCGGAGTCAACGGTCAACTACCCAGACGGGCCGCGGCGACTTTAGACGCTGCTGGGCTCTCTCGTATGCGCTTCGATAGTTTTCGATTGAAACCAGGTTATCGAGGGGCTGGGCCCCAATGAATTCGAGCCTTGTGAACCTGTGGTAGCCGCCATTCTCCTCGACTGGCTGATGCGCCCTGAGCAGGATCTGAAACTCCCTGGAACCTCCGAGGCTGCGCGATGCTTCTTCGAGCTGATCCAGGCCGCCCGATGTAATCAGCAATTCTGCGGCACGAGTCCCAATTCCATTGCTGCCGCTAAACAGCAGCATGTGTCGCCAGTTGTCTCGGCGATCCGGGTCGAAGTTCTCGTCGAGGAAGTTTGGGAGCCGAGTGATGTATAGATAGTTGTCGCTAGGCAAGGGGAGCGACTGCTCCTGGACGTCCACCGACTCTCTGCTAAGTCGAGGGATGTAGTAGTGGGTGGCTTTGCCGCTTTGCATGTCGAGCTCAACAACTGGCCATGCGGCCGTACGGCGTGGGCCCACACCTTCGTAGTTGTATGCGACGGGACCCGTGTCAGCAACTGCCGGATCATTGACATCGCCGAGTTCGCACCAGCGTAATGGGATGAGAGGCTTGACTGGTCTTCTAAGGGTGCGGTCATTGGGACCCTCGAACTCGAATGCGATCGTGGTTTCATCTGTTGACGTACACCCACCGAAAAGTGCGACGTTTCCCTCAAGTGAAACGGTGCCATGCTCGCGTGTGACATAGTCGACCGAATGGGGATAGCCTAGAGGAGATCCAAGGGCGCATGCGGCTGCCCAGTTATCGGGATGGAAATTGTGCAGGGTGTCCTTGAACTTCGGCCTGCCGGGAGAGTGCGTGAAAGGTGTCGCGGAGGACTGTGCCCCCACGAAGACTTCCCTGAATAGGTCTAGGGCTTGTCGATGTCTGAGTGACTGTTGATGTATCTCCCAGTAGTCCCTCATGGAGGTCAGGAAGAGCCGGGAGGCGAATGTTTGGGGGAGTCGGCTGGTCAAGTCTAAGGCTCTTCGCCACATGACTGAACCGGCGGATGGTGCTCGGTTGGTAACTTGAGTTTCCTGATCGCCGGACTCGCGCTCGTCTTGGCCTGAAGTATCCATGGGCTTCCTGCCTAGCTGCTGCCAAAGACCGCTTCGGATAGCTGGTCATGGTGCCACTGTTGGTCTTGGAGAGGGGCCTTGTCAGGCCGCACAGACGAGACGATGGGCTGGGCTGGGCGGCCTCGGGCTGGGCCTCGGTGTCGGCGGTCAGCATGCGGGCATCGCGGGTCAAGAGGTCTACTCGGAGGTGGAGGCGGTCCTGTCTGGACCGGCATCGATGGGGATCCGCCGGAAGCGGTCTCGGCTGGAGGAGCGGCTGGCGGCGGCACCTCGGCGGTGGGGCGTGACGGTCCCAGGGGCGGTGGTCAAGGGGTCGCCCGGCAGGAGCCAGCGGCGACGGCGGAGGCCGCTCACCGAGAGGCCCAGCTCCTCGCGGAGTTGCATGAGCGGGCGCATCACGGTCACCGGGGCGTTGGGCTGCTCGGCTCTCGTCATGAGGCGGGCGAAGAGGGCGACGGCGTGGTGCTCCTCGCCCCTCTCCCACTCGTTCGCCTGGGGCCGGCTCCAGGCGTCCTGCCACCAGTGGAGGTCGCGGTCGGTCGGTGAGTCCAAGGGGAAGTCGGGAACGACGGCGTCGGGATCACGCGGCGTGAGCCGGGTCCAGGCCGGATCGTCCTTCCGATCCCGTCGGAGGGCGTGCGGGTCGGGTGGTCGTGGCATGCCGATGTCCTTGGGAGTTGGGGTCGCGGCTCAGCTCTACGGTTGGGCGCCATGCCGGAGAAGTGGGAACACATGGCACTGATGACCGACAGCGAAGGTGGGAAGCGCACCTTCACGGAGGTGGCCGCCGACGGTGGGGTGACGGAGTCCGTGAACGGGGGGCTGAAAAGGTCCGTCCTTGCCTTGAACAAACTCGGTCAAGACGGCTGGCATCTGGTCAGCACGGACGAGGTCTCGGTGCCGGGCTACTGGTCGCGAACGATGTGGCTGCGGCGACGGGTCACCTGATCTTGAAGTCCCCGGTAGTGACACGGGGTGCGCTGCCCTCACCGCCGGGGTCGTGATCTTGGTTGGCAGGGGGTCTCCCCCGGGGTCCAGGGGGTCGCCAGGGGTCCGGGGGACACTGTGGGCGGGCGAGGAGAACCGCCCGGCCTCCTCACCCCAGGCCGCAGGCTCAGAGGCTCTGACATGGGCTGGAGCAAGTTCAAGGCAGCGAGCCGACCTCATCGCGTGGACGAGCGGACCGCATCGCGGGAGCGTGCTGCGTGCCCGGCCGGGCCGGTGTCGGCCTCGGTGGCCCCGGCATCGTTGGGGTCATCGGGCCGCCCGGCGGCCTCGGTGGCGTCGGCCTCGGTGGCGTCGGCCTCGGCGTCGTCGGTCCTCGCCGCTCGTCGCGGCCACCTGCTCCCAGCAAATGGGCTGGCGAGGCAGAGGCTCCAGCGCCGAGCAGGCACATGCAGGAACCGCACGGCCGAGGTTGGAGCGGCGAGGGCCACGCCGAGGGCTCGGGCCTCACTGTCTGCCACGGCCCATGGCCCCGCCGGGTGCCCCGGTGCTCCGGGGCCGGGGTGCCTCGGGGGGATGGGGCTGACCCACGGGGTGTGGATGCCGGGGGGTGTGGAACAGGCCGGGGGTGTAAACGGGGCGGGGTGTACTTGCCGAGGCCCGCTCCGCCGGGGGTGGGTAGCGGAGCGGGCCTCAATCAGGGTTGGGTTAGTTCAGGTCGGGCATGTCGCCCCACGCGGCGCGCTCTGTGCGCTCGGCGGCGGTGCGGTTGGCAGCGGCCCGGCGGGCGCGGGTCATGGCGCGCTCAAACTCCGGCGTGCCAGGGGCGAGTCGGCCGTGTTCGCGGGGAGCGGCGACGACCATGGGGTCATCCCGGATGACCGTGGGCGGGTTGAGTGCCTCGTCGGCCCGGACGATGCGCGGGCGGAGCCGGTCGCGGTTCTCCACGACGTAGCGGAAGTGGTCGAGGGAGTCGGTGGCCAGCACGTCGAACGGGACATCGGTGACCGGGCGACCCCGGAGGTCGGTCGGCTTGCTCTGGGCCTCCGCCGCGAAGGTGGGAGCCGAATCCGCCAGGCCGCCGAAGAGGGCGAAGGCGACCCGCGTGGAGTCCACACGAACCATCTGCGTCTCATCGGCCATGAGGAGCGACCGGAACGCCGACGCGATGTCGTGGTACTCGCCTGAGAGATTCCTCAGTGCCGACCATTGGCCAGTCAGCTTGGCCACAATCGCGCTCTCGGCGTCCCGGACACCGCTGAGAGCGGCGACCACCGACTCAGCACGGTCCAGGACGTCGGCAAGCTCTGCGGCGAGCCCCTCGTACAGGTCGTCTTCGCTCGCGTTGATGAAGCTGACGATGCCCCGATGGGCGTCGGCGGGGAGTGACTTGAAGAAGGCCACGGCCTGGCGGTGAGCGGCCTGGCTGGCCTGGGCGCGGGTCATGCGCTCCACGACGGCGGCGATGTCCACGTCCTCGCCGCTGCGGAGAGCCTCTCGGACTTCGGCGGCGGCGTCGTCGGCGGTGAAGGTGACCTTGTCCGCATCGGCGGCCATCCCGACGGCCCGGTTGTAGACGTCCAGAAGAGGCTCCAGGCCATCGGCGGGCAGGAGTGCAGTCAAGCGGGGGGATTGGGACACGGCGTAGGCGAGGCGGCCGTCGTTGTGCGGGTTGAAGCGGGGGAGGCGGGGCACGGGGGTTCTCCTTGATGGGCGAAATGATGTGGCCCCGGCGGTCGCCAGGGTCGGGGGGCCACCGATGCGGGCTCGTCGATGGCAGGTGGTGCGGGGTCGCCGACGCGGTCTCGTCGGCGGCGGGGTGTTGCAGGACAGGCGACGCGGTCACGTCACCTGGGATCGGGGTGCTCAACCGGCCGGGCCGTCCTCGGATGACCGTCACAAGGACGGCCCGGCGGGAGCGTCACCACGCGGCCCGGAGACAGGGGCCGTATGGGAGTCGGGGTCAGTCGCCGAGGACGCCGAGGGCGGTGTCCATCCGGACGCGGAGGTTCTCGACATCGAGCAGCAGTGACCCCAGCAGGTCTTCGATCCGAGCCAGGGCCTCGCCGAAGTTCTCGCAGGCCGAGCAGGTCGTCGCCGGAGCGGCCTCCGTGGCGGCCGGGGCCTCGTCGGCGGTGTCGACGGTCTCGGCGGCCTCGGACCGGCGGGGCTGGACGAAGACGATGGAGGTGTTGGCCTGCTCGCGGGGGATGGGCTGACCGGTGAAGACCGGGCCGATAAGCGGGCGGCTGAGGAGCGGGCGGGTCATGGTGTGAGTTCTCCCTGGGGTGGTTGGTCGGCGGAGCCTGGCTTCCGCAGGTGGGTCAGTCGTCGCTGGTAGGGGCGGCGGAGCTGCGACGAGCACCGCGCTCGGCCACGCGGCGGAGGTAGAACTGCCGCTCGTTGGCGAAGATGCCGGTGAAGCGGGGTGCGTCGCTCCAGCGGACTTGGAAAGCGCGCTCGGCCTGCTGGAGTCCGTCCGGGGTCCCGTCACATGCGGCCAGGGCCTCGCGGGCCGTCGCGGAGGCAGCGGAGCGGACCAGCGGCCACTCGGGGTCATCGCGGCGGACGCGGGCGCGGACGTCGATCACCGGGACGCCGCTCGTGCGGCACGGTGGGCGCGCTTGGCGTCCTCGTCGTCGCGGATGGCTGCGATACGGCCGGGCAAGATCCCGTCGGCGTCGACCAGCTCGTAGGAGCCTGGACAGGCGCAGTGAGTCCGGCGGTCGCCGAGGACAAGGTTGTCAAGGTCGTCGCCGGCTCCATGGAGTACGTCCCGGAGGCACCGTTCGCAGCGGGCGTCGATGAGGAAGGCGTGATCGCGGGTGGCAGGGCGTAGGTAGGTGATGGTGGCCCGGCCGATGGGGTGGCTGGCCTCGTTGATGGTGTGGTTGCTGGGCATGGTCTCGGCTCTCTGAGTAGGAAGGTGCGCAGGTCAGAGAGGCGGGGCGTCCCGGGATGGTGTAGATGGTGTGTTTGGTGTGCTTCTGCGGTTCCGCCCTATAGGAGGGCCTTCTAGGGACTCAATAAGGAGCAGGACACCAAACACACCAAGCGCACCATCCGGGGTCCGCCCCACCCCGCGTCGTCAGCTCGTGAGCACCAGTCCCCGCTCGGCCGCCTCTTCGCGCCGCTCCTGGTGCGCACGGCGAAGGCGGTCGGAGTCGGATAGGAGCCGGATGTTGCGGTAGATCGGCCGGTTGGAGCGCCGGTCCGGAGTAATGCCGGCCCGTTCACCGATGGCGGTGGTGAAGAGTCGCCGGTTGAACTTCCGGTCCTCGCCGACCTCGTCCGCCCAGTCTTCGTATGCCTTCCAGAGGTCGGTGAGGGTGACGACGTCGAGGCGTTCGCCGGTTACCTCGACTCGGTCGGCAAGGAACTCGCCCAGGCGGTCGGACTCTTCGCGGTAGGCGGCGGTGGCAGCCTTGAGGGAGTCGGGCTCCTGGAGACCGTCGGCGTGCCACTCGACGGCACCCCGCACGGCCCAGGCCAGAATGCCCTCCGCCTCCGCGAGGAGCTTCTCCCCGAGGCGGCCGTCGCGCTGGTTCGGCTCCACATAGCGCCGGAACGGGATGAGCTTGACCCGGCGCCAGAGCCCCTCGTCCTGGCCTTTGAAGTTGGGCTTGAAGTTCGTGGACAGCATGATCAGGAACGCCGGCTTGAACTCAAACCATTCTGCCCGCATGAATCGCGCCGAGACGGTGTCCTGGCCGGTGATGCGCTTGATTGTGGCCTCGGCCATGGGAGCGCCAATCTCGCCCTCGGAGGCGAGCACCAGACGTGCCCCCTTGAGGGCGGCGATGTCGTTTGGGATAGCCCCGGGTCGCTGCTGCTCGAACGTGGAGAACGGCGTCGCGGTGGTGTGTGCCGAGAAGATGGCCTTGAGCGTCTCCGTGAAGACGCCCTTGCCGTTGCCGCCCTTGCCGAAGAGGACGGCGAAGCACTGCTCCCGTGTGTGCCCGGTGATCCCGTAGCCGGTGAGGCGCCGCATGAAGTCAACGACCTCCCAGTCCGTCTCGCCGTCCTCGTTTACCAGGGCGTCGGCTAGGAAGCGATCCCAGGTGGGACAGGTGGCCTCGGGGCGGTACTCGACGTTGACGCGCCGAGTAAGGCGGTCGCTCTTCCGGGCAGGCCGGAGTCGGCCTGTCCGAAGGTCGATCACGCCGTTGCCGACGAGGAGCAGATCGGGGTCGGCGTCGAAGTCAGTCCACTCGACGGCGACGCCTGGGAGCGACTTGAGCGTGGTGAGGATGTCCGCGATGGACTTGGCTCGCCGCATCGCCCTCGCGGAGGTCATGAGGCGGTTAGCTCTGGCCTGGAGCACACGAGCGGCTTCCCCGTCGCCCTCGCCTCGTGCCTGCTTCCAGAGGTTGTCCGCTGCTTCCATGAGCTGGTCTCCGGCGGCGTGGACGAAGGGGACGACCTGCTCGGCGTAGGACGGTGTCCATGCTCCGTCCGCGTAGATGACCCAACCGCCACGGGGCGCTGAGTGGGAGAAGGCTAGGTCGCGGCCGGACGCACGGAGATGTTGCAGGACGAGCAGTCCCCGGGAGTAGTCGGTATCCGCATCGGCAGATAGCCAGTCAACGGAGGCAGTTGTCGGCGCTCCGGCGGCCTCCCACTCCTCCTCCGTTACCGGGGAGGCGGAGCGGCGGCACCCGAAGCAAGCGTGTGTGACAAAGCCGCCGTGGCTGCCGGTGCGGGAGTCGGTGCACGGGTCCCCGGAGTTGTGGCTGTTGGTGTCGTCACAGTGCAGCGGGACGACAAGCAGTTCGTGGGGCTTGCCTACTTCGGGGCATCCCGGCGCATGCTCGAAGTAGCCGGTAGGCGCCGTGAGATCGGGGCCGGAGAAGTCGGTGGCGGACATAGCTGTTCCTTCGGTGATGGGCTGGCGAGGCCCGTGGGGTGGGGAAAGAAGGCACGGGTGGAGGACCGTGTGGCCTGCGCACATAGGCGCGTGGACGTCCGGAGGACGGGTGGCAGGCTCAACGCCGACGGGACCGCGACAGTCGTCCGGGATTCCACTCCCGAAGACCTGTTGATGTCGCGGCCCCGCCGAGCGGAGCCACCACCTGCCCGAAGGGACACCCCCGTCCGGCCAAGGACGGGGCTGGGGGGACCGGGCTCGACACCGCGTGTAAACGCGGCGCGCTCGGTCAGAAGTTGGGTCGGCGGCCTCACCGGCGACCCCGGCCCCGGACGACGTCCAGGACCGGGGCCTCCGTGGGTTGGGACCTATCCATGACCCTCGGTCGCCCATGGCGAAAGACGACCGAAGCTGAGGCCTCCGTCGGGGCCGGGACCAGATGACGAGTCCGGCGGGGCAGGGCGACGTGGGCTCGCTCCAAGTCGGCGGCGACGGCCCCGTGTAAACGCCGGAGCCGGAGGCCGATGCGCTCAGGGGAGAGGTAGTCCGAGACTCGGGCAGCCCCCGGCGTCCGCCTGCGGAGGCCCCCCGGGCGGGTGCAGCGACCTACCCCGGTGCAGAGCCAGACGCCGGAGGGCCGGTCCAGCGACCCACGGGGAGGGAGCGCTCCTCCGCCCTCTCCCATGGCGACAAGAAAGGAGGAGGGCCGCCTGGCGATGACCATCACGCCGGAGGTTCTTCGGTCCAGGACGACCCCGACGGAGAGCCGAGCCAAGTCGGCGTCAGGCCCGTCGGGGCCGTCCTGGTTGGTCGGCCGAGGTCACTACCGCCCCCGGCCGGGGGGTCCGACCCTGGCCCTGGCTTCCCGTCTACGGAGAAGCCAGCAGCCGACAGGGGCCGGAGGTTGGTGAAGCTGTCAGGCTGCCTCGTCGAGGGCGGCGAGCTGACGGTGGCGCCTGGCGTCGGCCAGGAGTCGCCGGTCATAGTCCCGGCGGTGGCGCCTGGCGGCGGCAGCTCGGCAGGTGTGAGAGCACCGCGACGGCGGCCGTCCCGGAGTTCGCGGGACGGTGAACTCCTTGCGGCACTCGGAGCAGGTGCGGAAGTGGGCGTCGGAGATCATCCGGCGGCCTCCTTTCGAATCCGTGGTCAAAGGAGCGCCCCGGCGGCGGCCCCGCTACGGGCGGCCCCGGTAGTCCTCGGGGGAGTGGAACCTTCGCGGCGGAGCCTCGTCGGCCCGTTACCGGTCGGAGGCTCACTTGCGTCGATATCCGATAGGCCGAGACAGCCGTCTCGTTGCTTATGTGAGGGAAGTCTGCGAGCGGGCCTCGATCTGCTCAGAGAGATGCCGAGAGATTCCAAGATCTTTTCAGACGGCATACGGCGTGCGCCGAAGGATGACGGCGAGCCGGTCTCGCTGTTGCGCTCCCCGCCGCTCTCGGCCGCACCCCGCCCTCCACCGGAGGAGAGGGGGGCCTCGGGGCGAGCGGGCGGTCCGTCAGACGACGACGGTCCCCGGCCGGAAGTCGGCGGCGTCCTGGTGCTCCACCGCGAACGGCGGCTGAGCGATGAACACCAGCCGGTCCGGGTCGATGGCCCGACTCCGCTTGCCGCGCCGGACGCGGATCGCGGCGTAGTTGCTCGCCAGGAGCACACGCTGGTCCGGCAGTTCGGAGAGGCTCCAGGTCTCCCGGACCGTGCGGCCGGTCGGGACGGCCCGGACGACGGCCTCGCTCGGGACGGCGAGGGCGGCCGCCAGGTCGACATTGGCCTCCTGGAGGCGGGTCAGGTTCTCAGGCGACGGGTCGGCGGCGATGGCTTCCACGGCGGCGGCCTTCTTGGCCTCGGCCTTCTCGACGGCGGCGGCTCCGGTCACCTCGGCCCGACGGGTGTACGCCGGAGACTCCCCCCACGTCGCCAGGAACTTGTCGGAGACGTACTTGTCGAGCGTCCCTGCGGAGATGCTCACGGGACGCGGGCAGGTACCGGTCTCCTTGCCGGTCGAGCATCGGTAGACCCGGCTCTCCTCGGTGCGGCCCGGGACGCGGCCACGGTCCCCCCGGCCGCTCACCCGAAGCCGTCGGCCGCAAGTCCCGCAGAGCAGAAGGCCGGAGAGCAGCCGAGCCGGTGCCCGGCCGCCCGTAGGTGCCGTCGGCTTCGGGAGCAGGAGCCGACGGACGGCGGCGGACTCGTCGGGGGTGAGGATCGCGGGGATGGTGACCGGCTGGCCCTCCGCGTCCAAGATGGGCACGGCCTCCCCGGCAAGGAAGCGGACGACGCGGCCGGTGATGGGGTAGCCGGTGAGCGTCTGCCGGAGGGTGGTCGGCCACCAGTGCTTGGCCCGACGGGGAGGGTGACCGTCCGGCCCGTTGGCGAAGCGGACGACGGAGGAGAAGCTGGCCCCGGCGAGCAGCCGAGCGGTCGCCTCGCGGATGAGGTCCGCCTCCTCCTCGACGGCCTCCAGCACCTTGCCGGGGCCGTTGGGGTTGTCGACCATGCGGAAGCCGAAGGGAGCCGGACCGCCGGGCCAGCGTCCCGCCGACACGGCGCGTCGCCGAGCGGACCGGGAGCGGTCGCGCATCCGTTCCCGCTCGGCTCGGGCGACCTCGGCGGCGATGACGAAGCGGAAGCGGAAGGCCGTCTCGTCCCCGGAGGAGTCAAGACCCTTGGTGTCCAACAGCCGCACCGGCGGCCGGACGACCTTGCCGGTGTCGGAGTCCTTACCCTCCAGGGCATCGAAGATCGTGGCGGTCACGTTGACGCCCTCTCGGGTCATGCGGTCGACGTGCCAGGCGATGAGGGTGTCGGCCCGGAGCTGGCGGGCGTCATCCAGCCAGGCCGTGAACTCCGGCCGGTTGCGAACGGCTCCGGAGATCCCGTCGTCCACGTGGATGCGGCCGTCAACGCAGAGACCGTGCCTCTCAGCGAGAGCGAGACAGTCCTCGACCATGCCGTCCTTGGACAGGTTCTCGTCGGTGGCCTCGCGAGAGAGACGTACATAGATAGAGGCCGTGCGGGCCGGGGCGGCGGGCAGGGGTTTGTGGCGCAACGTGGGCACTCCTTGCAGGCTGGTGGGCGGCCTAGGTGTCAACTAGTTCTGCGAACAGCCAGGCCCTTGCTCACGGAGTGCTGTCTCTGGATGCATCTCCGCACCGGCTGAGGTGCGCACCCTCCCCAGCGGGGACGTCCTGCTGACCTTCCGGCTGGTGGTGCACCGGCCGGAACCGCGGTCGCGCGGCCAGTCGGTCGACGTGCTGTCCTGCATCACCTACGACCGCGCCCTGCAGCGGCGCGCGGCCCTGTGGCAACCCGGCGACGTCGTCGAGGTGGAAGGAGCGCTGCAGCGCCGCTTCTGGCGTACGGGCAGCGGCACCGCGTCGGTCTGCGAGGTCAACTGCCGCAAGGGGCGCAAGGTCCCGCGGTCGGCGGCCGCCGACGTCCGGACGGCGTGAGGCGCTCAGTCCGCGTGCGGGCGCAGCACCAGACCCGTGCGCGGCTTCGGGACGAACAGCGTCGACTTCCGGGGCATCCGCGCCCCCGCCCGCGCCACCGCCGCGACGTCGGCAGGGGAGGGCGCCAGCAGGAGGACGGCGGTGCCCGCCCGCTCGCGGGCCGACCGCAGCGCCTCGGTGACGTCGTGGGCGACCAGGACCGCCCCCTGGTCGTCGCGACGTCCCCAGAGGTGCTCGAACAAGCCGTGGTGGGCGAGCACCACGTCCAAGCGCCGCCAGGCGTCGGGCGCCTCGCGGGGCACGGTCGCCACGACGTCGGCGGCCGGGTCGCGCAGCCGCACCAGCCGGTGGCCGTCGCTGAGCAGGAAGCCGGAGGCGCCGGGCTCGGACAGCCGGCGCCGGGCGGCCGCCTCGGGCGACGGCTCGACCGGGAGCTCCTCGACCCGGAAGCCGGCCGCGGCGCGGCGAACGGCCTCGGCCAGCGGCAGCTCCGGCACGACGCGGTGGATGGGCTCCACCCGCAGTCCGCCCGGGCCCATGGGGGTGAGCAGCGCGAGGATCGCGTCGGCGCCGGGCCGGCCGGGCTCGTTGCGCGAGTACGCCTGCGCGGCGGCGAAGCGGTGGTGGCCGTCGGCGATGACCGCGCCGGCGTCGGTGAAGGCGGCGGCCAGCTCGTGGATCACCTCGGCGTCCGGCACGCGCCAGAGCCGGTGCAGCACCGCGTCGGCGTCCTCGAGCTCCAGGGTGGGTTCGCCGCGCTGCGCCATCCGGGTGAGCGCGGCGACGATCGGCTCGCGGTCGTGGGCCAGGATGATCGGCTCCAGGTCGGTGGCGGTGGCGGCCAGCAGCGCGCGCCGTCCCTCCACCGCCGCGGGGAAGGTGTCCTCGTGGGCGAGGACCGCCCGCGAGCCCGGCGGCGGCAGGGCCACCGCGCCCAGCCAGCCGATCGTGGCCGGGGCGCCGCCCGGCGGGCGCAGCTCGTAGAGCCAGAACGCCCGGCGGTCGTCGCGCTGCAGCACCCCGTCGTCCAGCCACTGTCGCAGCGTGCGGGCCGACAGCTCCGCGGAGCGGCGCGCCACGTCGCCGTCCTCCCCCGCGCCGGGTTCGACGCGGGGGAGGATGAGGCGCACGATGTTGTGCGGGTCGGCGTCGGCCAGGCGCTCCCGGCCGCTCGGCGTCACCAGGTCGTAGGCTGGCGAGCTCACCCGGGCCAGGTGCTCGGGGTCTCGCCGGCGGTAGGTGAGGGCCCGGAAGGGCCGGAAGTCCAGTCCCCTCGCCTGGGGCGACTGGGCGTCCGCCGACGAGGAGAGCACGACGGTGATCGTAGGAGCGTCCCGCTCCGGTTCGCCGCCGCGATCGGTCCCGGAGGGGTGCCGGCAGCGGTGCGCTCGGATCGCGGACCAGGTCCGCCGGACGCGGAAGGGGCAGCGGTGTCCGAGGCAGGTTCCCCGGGGGGCGGCGTCTACGAGTGGTACCAACGCGGCCTGCAGCTGCTGAGCAACGGCGATCCCGCGGCCGCGGCGCTGCTGCTCAGCCGCGCGGCGGAGGCGGAGCCCGGATCGCGCAGCGTCCGTGAGGCGCTGGCGCGCGCCCAGTACGACGCCGGCCGGTACCAGGAGGCGATCGCCTCGTTCACCGAGCTCATCGCCGACAACCCCACCGACGACTACGCCCACTTCGGTCTCGGGCTCGCGGCCAGCCGCGCGGGCGAGCTGAAGGTCGCCGCCGAGCACCTGGCGCTCGCCGTGGCCATGCGCCCCGACATCCGGCACTACGCCCAGGCCCTGCGCGGGGTGCGGGCCCGGCGCGCGGCGGAGTCGGCGTGAGCGGCCGGCCGGTGCCGTCGCTGGCCGGTGGCAGCCGGCAGCCGCCGTGCGAGGCCTTCGACGTGGCCCTCCTCGACCTCGACGGCGTCGTCTACGTGGGCCCCGATGCGGTACCGGGCGTGCCGGACGCCCTGGCCGCGGCGCGGAAGGCCGGCATGCGCCTGGGCTTCGTCACCAACAACGCCGCCCGCACGCCCGAGGAGGTGGCGCAGCACCTGGCCGAGCTGGGCGTGCCCGCCGAGCCGGCCGACGTCATCACCAGCTCGCAGGCGGCCGCCAGCGTGGTCGCCGAGCGGTTCGGCGCCGGGGCGCGGGTGCTGCCCGTCGGCGGTCCGGGCGTCGCCGCCGCGCTGCGGGCGGCGGGGCTCACCGTCGTCGAGCGGGCCGAGGACCGGCCGCAGGCGGTCGTGCAGGGCTACGGCCGCGAGGTGGGCTGGGCGCAGCTGTCCGAAGCCGTGGTGGCGATCCGGAACGGGGCGCGGCACGTGGCGACCAACACCGACGCGACCCTCCCGTCACCGCGCGGCCCGCTGCCCGGCAACGGGGCGATGGTGGGCGTGGTCCGGGGGGTCACCGGCCAGGAGCCGCTGGTCGCCGGGAAGCCGGATCCGGCGATGCACGCCGAGTGCGTGCGGCGCACGGCCGCCGAGCGCCCGCTGGTCGTCGGCGACCGCCTCGACACCGACATCGAGGGCGCCTGGCGGGCCGGCGCCGCCAGCCTGCTCGTGTTCACGGGGGTCACCGACCCGGCCACGCTGGTCGCCGCCCCGCCCGACCACCGGCCCGACCTGCTCTCCGCGGACGTCTCCGGGCTGCTGGGCGGCCTTCCCGCCGTCGTCCCCGACGGCCCGGCCTGGCGCTGCGGCGCCTGGATCGCCGAGCACGGATCCGACGGGGTCCTCCGGTTGCGCGCGGCCGGTCCGGCGCCGGCCGGTGAGCGGGACGACGACGGGCTCGACGGACTGCGGGCGCTGTGCGTCGCGCACTGGCACGCCCACCCCGACGACGGCGTCGCCCCGCGGCCGGCGGCGGACGACGACGCGGCCGCCCGTGCCCTCGCCGGCTGGGGGCTCGCCGAAGGCTGACCCCGGACGCTTCAGAGCAGCTTGCGCAGCCGCAGCAGGTCGCGGAACCCCGCCTCCAGCTTCACCCGCCCGGACGCCCACGCGGGGCCGAAGGACAACCGGCCGTCGGTCAGCGCCACCAGGTCGTCGCTGCTCATCGTGAACCGGATGTCGGCCTTCGGCTGCGGCTCGTCGGCCGGGAGCACGTGCAGGTCGGCCACCGCCCCGGAGCGCAGCTGCCCGCGCACGGTCTGGCCGAGGTCGGTGAGCCGGCAGGAGAGGCTGCGGTCCAGCCCCTCGGCGGCGGGGTTGGCCGCCAGCGATCCGAGGATCTCGTCGAGCGCCTTCAGGCACTGGTCCATCGTGGCCACGCCCGCCTCCTCCTCGCCGAACGGCCCGTCGGTGCCGTGCACCCCGCACGCTATCCACCGACCTCGCGTGCCCCCGTGCCCGTCGTCCCCGGCCGGTAACCTCGCAGACAGGGAACGCCCGGTGCATCCGCACCGGAGGTCCCGCAGTCCGGCCGCCCGCGACGGCGGCTCCCACGCGAGAGGGCGAGCGCCATGACCGAGCCCCGTCCGCCCGGCGCCCGGGCGGAGGACCCGACGCCGGACGGCGGGCAGCAGCGGTCCGCCGACCCGCGGTTCGCCGGCCTCGAGGCGCGGCCGGTCGCCGAGCACGTCGAGGTCTTCGAGGCCGAGCACGCCCGGCTGCAGCGCGAACTCGGCACGATCGACGAACTCTGATGCCTCGCCGCAGCCGACTCGACGCGGAGCTCGTGCGGCGGGGCCTGGCCCGATCCCGTGAGCACGCCGTCGCGCTCATCGCCGAGGGCCGCGTCGCCGTCTCCGGGCGCGCCGCGACCAAGCCCGCGACCGGCGTCGAGGCGGGCACACCGGTCGTCGTGCGCACCGATCCCGACGCGCCCACGTGGGTCTCCCGCGGCGCGCACAAGCTGCTCGGCGCCCTGGAGGCGTTCCCGGTGCCGGTCGAGGGCCGGCGCGCCCTCGACGCCGGCGCCTCCACCGGCGGCTTCACCGAGGTCCTGCTGCGCCGCGGCGCGGCCGAGGTGGTCGCCGTCGACGTCGGCTACGGCGAGCTGGCCTGGTCGCTGCGCACCGACGAGCGGGTGCACGTCCACGAGCGCACCAACGTCCGCACGCTGACCCCCGACGCGATCGGCGGCCCGGTCGACCTGGTCGTCGCCGACCTCTCGTTCATCTCCCTGCGGCTGGTGCTGCCGGCGCTGACCGCCTGCGCCCGCGAGGGCGCCGACCTGCTGCCCATGGTCAAGCCGCAGTTCGAGGTCGGCCGGGAACGGCTCGGCGCCGGTGGTGTGGTCCGCGACCCCGAGCACCGCGCCGCCGCCGTGCTCGAGGTGGCCAGCGCCGCCGCGTCGCTCGGCTGGGGGACCGCCGGGGTCGTGGCCAGCCCGCTGCCCGGTCCGGCGGGCAACGTGGAGTTCTTCCTGTGGCTGCGCCGCGATGCGAGGCCGGTGCGGGAGGACGACATCCGGCGGGCCGTGCAGGAGGGCCCGCAGTGATTCCGGCAAGAACCTCGACGAGGAGGCTTCGTGACTGAGACCGGCGGAGGGAGCTGGACCCCCGGCCGCGGGCGGCACGTGCTGCTCACGGTGCACACCGGCCGGCGCGACATCGTCGAGCTGGCGCAGACGTCCGCGGCCCGGCTGGCCCGGGCCGGCATCACCGTCCGGGTGCTCGAGGAGGAGGCGCCGGCCCTGGACATCGAGGGAGCCGAGATCGTCCCGCCCGACGCCGAGGCCGCCCGCGGCGCCGAGATCGTCATGGTGTTCGGGGGCGACGGCACGTTCCTGCGGGCCGCCGAGCTGGCCCGCTACACCCACGCCGCGCTCATGGGCGTCAACCTGGGAAGGGTCGGCTTCCTCGCCGAGACCGAGCCCGAGGCCGTCGAGGAGACCCTGACCGCCATCGAACGGTGCGAGTACTCCGTCGAGCGGCGGCTGGCCATCGAGGCCGACGTCTTCGACGGCGACGGCGGCCTCGTCGGCGGCACGTGGGCGCTCAACGAGGCCTCGATCGAGAAGACCGAGCGCTCGCGGGTCCTCGACGTCGTCATCTCCATCGACGGGCGGCCGCTGACCAGCTTCGGCTGTGACGGCGTCCTGTGCGCCACCCCCACCGGGTCCACCGCCTACGCGTTCTCCGCGGGCGGCCCGGTGGTGTGGCCCGACGTCGAGGCGCTGCTCCTGGTGCCCACCAACGCGCACGCGCTGTTCGCACGGCCGCTGGTCACCTCGCCGGACTCGGTGCTCACCGTGTCGGTCCCGGCCGACGGCAACACGGCGCGCGTCTCGGCCGACGGACGGCGGGCCATCGAGGTCCCCGACGGCGGGCGGGTCGACGTCCGCCGGGCCGACCGGCCGGTGCGCATCGCCCGCGTCCACTCCGCGAGCTTCGGCGACCGGCTGGTGGCCAAGTTCGGGCTGCCGGTCCGCGGCTTCCGCGACGCCCGGCCCCGCCAGCACCACCAGGGCCCCGGCCACGAGCTGCCGCCGACCCGCAACGTGCTGACCCGCGACATCGTCAGCGGGCCGTTCCCCGACCGGGACGGTCCGGACGGCGAGGGTGGCGCCCCGGGCGCCGGGGAGGTGAGCGGTGCCGTCGCGCACGACGACGCCTAGGCCGACGACGTCCACTGCCGCGCCGCGGGCGGACCGGCGGCTCGGCGCGCTGACCGAGCTGCGAATCCGCGGGCTGGGCTCCATCGACGACGCCACTCTCGAGCTCGGCCGCGGCCTCACCGTCGTCACCGGCGAGACCGGTGCCGGCAAGACGATGGTGGTCACCGGCCTGACGCTGCTCTTCGGCGGCCGGGCCGACCCCGGCCGGGTCCGCGCGGGTGGCCGGGCCGGCGTCGAGGGCCGCCTGGTCCTCCCGACCGACTCCCCGGTGTGGGAGCGGGCGAGCGAGGCCGGCGCCGAGCCCGACGACGACGGAAGCCTGATCCTGGCCCGCACGGTGAGCGCCGAGGGCCGCTCGCGCGCGCACCTCGGCGGGCGCAGCGTCCCGGTCGGCCTGGTCGCGGAGCTGTCGGAGGGGCTGCTCGCCGTCCACGGGCAGACCGACCAGCTGCGGCTGTCCCGCCCGGCGGAGCAGCGGCGCGCGCTCGACCGCTACGCCGGCGCCGCGCACCTGGCGACGCTGGACCGCTACCGCGAGGCCTACGCCCGCTGGCGCGAGCTGGCCGCCGACCTCGACCGGCGCCGCGGGCAGGCGCGCGAGCTGGCGCAGGCCGCCGACGTGCTCCGCCACGGCCTGGAGGAGATCGAGCAGGTCGCTCCCGAGCCGGGCGAGGACGAGGCCCTCGACACGCAGGCCAAGCGGCTGGCCGACGCCGACGCGCTGCGGGCCGCCGCCGACGAGGCGCGGCTGGCCCTGGTCGGCGACGTCACCGGCGACCTCGGCGGGGGAGGGGAATTCCCCCAGGACGCCACGACCGCGCTGGCCACCGCCGAGCGCGCCCTCGCCGGAGCCGACGACCCGGCCCTGGTCATGCTCGCCCAGGACCTCGCCGACGCCGTCGCCGTCGTCTCGGAGGTCTCGGTCCAGCTGGCCGGCTACGTCGCCGACCTGGAGGCCGACCCCGCCCGGCTGGCCGAGGTCCTGGACCGCCGGGCGGCGATCACCGCGCTGGTGCGCAAGTACGCAGATCCGGGACAGGGGCTGGCCGGCGTCCTCGCGTGGGCGGAGGACGCCCGCGGCCGGCTCGCCGAGCTCGACGTCTCCGACGAGGCGCTGGAGAAGCTGGAGGCCGAGCGCGACGCCGCCCGCGCCGACGTCGCGGAGCTCGGCCGGCAGGTGTCCGAGGGACGCCGCGCCGCCGCCGAGGGGTTCGCCGCCGAGGTCGGCCGGGAGCTGGCCGGGCTGGCGATGAAGAGCGCCCGCGTGTCCTTCTCCGTCGACACCGACCCCGACGACCCGGGTCCGGAAGGGCTCGACGAGGTCGCCCTGCTGCTGGCCCCGCACCCCGGCGCCCCGCCGCGGCCGGTGCACCGCGGTGCCTCCGGCGGCGAGCTGTCCCGGGTCATGCTCGCCATCGAGGTCGTCTTCGCCGGCGCCGACCCGGTGCCGGTCATGGTCTTCGACGAGGTCGACGCCGGGGTGGGCGGCCAGGCCGCGGGCGAGATCGGCCGGCGACTGGCCCGGCTGGCCGGCGACCACCAGGTCGTCGTCGTCACGCACCTCGCGCAGGTGGCCGCGTTCGCCGACACGCACCTCGTCGTCGACAAGTCACCCGACACCGATGCCGGGGTGACCGCCACCGACATCCGGGCCGTCGAGGGGGAGGACCGCGTGCGCGAGCTCGCCCGGATGCTGTCCGGGCTGGCCGACAGCGACACCGGCCAGGCGCACGCCCGGGAACTGCTGGCCGTCGCGGCTCAGGCGCGCGGGTGAAGCCCGGAGGAACACCGCGCACGACCGGGTGACGTCCCGCGTACTTCTCCGGCGACGGGGGTAGGGCTGTCTGCGTGGGCAGCTGTCACGAGGCGATTCCCGGCCACTCCCGCTCCGCCGGAACGACGGCGGGGCGGCTGCGGTGAGCTGCTTCTCCTCGGCTGACGAGTCGGCCCACTACGGCTTCTCCGTCTGCATGCTGCTCGAGCAGTACCGGCGCCAGCTGGGCTGGGCGGAGGAGGGTGTCGTCGAGCTCGGCACCGGTGACGCCTCGGCCGTCGCCGACGTCGTCCGGTCGCTGCCGGAGCTGCGGGTCACCGGCTACGACATCAGCGCAGAGTCGGTGCAGCGGGCGCGGCGCAACATCGCCGCCCGCGGTGTCGCCGACCGGTACACCGTCGAGCTGGGCGACTTCTTCGACGCCGCCGACTCCTCGGGTGCCCCGCGGGTGTCCACGGTGATCGCCAACCCGCCCTACATCCCCGCCCCCGACAGCGACATCCTCATGCCCGAGCTGTGGGGCGGGGTGCGCGGCAACGACCTGGTGCTGCAGCTGCTCAAGGCGGGCTTCCCCAACGTCGTCGTCGCCGTCGCCAGCTACGCCGACCCGGTCGGCACCGTCACCACCGCCGGCGACCTCGGCTACCGGGTCGCCAACTTCCTCGCGATGGGCCTGGACTACGGGGCCTACAGCAGCGAGCCGAAGGTCCGCGAGCACATCCGCCGGATCTGCGCCGACGGCCGCGGCTGGGCCGGCGAGGGCGAGTACATGGTCGCCGTCGCGCTCTTCACCCAGGACCCCGACATCCCCGGCGACCGCGCCGCCCAGCTCCTGCGGGCCCTGCAGATCGCCGGGTAGCCCTACCTCCGCTTCGCGTAGCCGGCGAGGCCGAACTGCAGGAGGGCCAGGCCGCGCTCACCGCGGGCCCGCAGCTCCGCCGACAGCTCCGGCCCGGCGGCGCCGGCCAGTACGCGGTCCCGGGCCAGATCGAGCAGCGCGGCGTACAGGCCCAGGACGGCGTGCGCCGTCAGCCAGGGCTCCAGCGCCCCGGGCTCCGCCCGCGTCTCCGCGGCGATCAGCCCGGCCAGGGCCGTGGTCAGGCCGTCGAGGATCTCCCGCTCGCGGACCTGCAGCGTGCGGCTGCCGCGGATGATCCCGGCCATCTCGGCCACACCGGCGGCCGCCTCCGGCGAGCCGAGCATGCTGACCGCGGCGACGACGAAGCTGCCCGCGGCCGCGGCCACCGACTCGCCGGCCGGGCGGGAGCGGACGGCGTCCAGCAGCGCCGCCCGCATCGGCGGGTCGGCCTCGAAGACCAGCCCCTCCTTGACGGGGAAGTGGTTGAACACCGTCTTCTCGACGACGCCGGCCCGCTGTGCGATCTCCACCACGCTGACCGCGTCGAACCCGCGCTCGGCGAACAGCTCCGCGGCGGCGTCGACGATCCGCGCCCGCGTCTGCTGGCGCCGGCGCTCCCGGATGCCCGCCCCCCGCAGTCTCCGCCTGCCGCGGGGGGCGGACACGCCCTCGGGCGCCGAACCGTCGAGCGGGAGGGCGCCGTCCGGCGCTCCCGTCGCGGCGGCCGGGTCAGGGGCCGCCTCCGCGAGGTCGCCGGCGGCGCCCTGGTCGGCGCGCCGGAGCTCGTCCGGGACCGCACGGACGCCCGCCTCGCCTCCGGGCGGCGCTCCGTCGGCCCTCGGGCCGGGGACGGTCGCTGCTGGGCTCACGGCCGACGTCCCACCAATCACGGGCGTCACGCTAGACACAGTTCGGTAACGGTCCCGCGGAAGCGGGACGGCCGGCGTGTCGCGCTCGCGTGGTGTCGCGCACAGTGCGTAACTGGTGGATCGCGGTGGCGCATCGGCCGTGCGTGCGCGTCGGACGACGGGCGCCCGCGGCGCGCGTGCGAGCATGAAGGCCATGCGCATCGGCACCCTGCGACGCAGCCGGGCCCAGGACACGGCGCCTGGCGTGTCGGGGACCGTCCGCCTGGATCGTCGCACCAAGAACCTGACCAAGCGGCTGCGGCCCGGTGACATCGCCGTGATCGACCACCAGGACATCGACCGGGTGAGCGCCGACTCGCTCGTGGCCTGCCGGGTGGCCGCCGTGGTCAACGCCGCGCCCAGCATCTCCGGCCGCTATCCGAACCTCGGCCCGGAGATCCTCGTCTCCGCCGGCATCCCCCTGATCGACGACGTCGGCAAGGAGGTGTTCAGCAAGCTCAAGGAGGGTGGCCGGGTCCGCCTCGAGGGCAGCAAGCTGCACACCGAGGACGGCGAGGTCGTCGCCGAGGGCGCGGTGCAGGACGCCGAGTCGGTGGCCGCCGCGATGGCCGAGGCGAAGGCGGGGCTGTCCACCCAGCTGGAGGCCTTCGCGGCCAACACGATGGAGTACATGAAGCGGGAGCGCGCGCTCCTGCTCGACGGCGTGGGCGTCCCCGACGTCGAGACGCAGATCGAGGGCCGGCACGTGCTGGTCGTCGTCCGCGGCTACGACTACAAGGAGGACCTCGCGGCGCTGCGGTCCTACATCCGCGACTACCGGCCGGTGCTCATCGGCGTCGACGGCGGCGCCGACGCGCTCCGGGAGGCCGGCTACCAGCCGGACATGATCATCGGCGACATGGACTCGGTGAGCGACGACGTCCTGCGGTGCGGCGCCGAGGTCGTCGTGCACGCCTACGCCGACGGCCGCGCCCCCGGCCTGGCGCGGGTGCAGGACCTCGGGGTCGACGCCATCACCTTCCCGGCCGCGGCCACCAGCGAGGACATCGCGATGCTGCTCGCCGACGAGAAGGGCGCCAAGCTCATCGTCGCCGTCGGCACCCACGCCACGCTGGTCGAGTTCCTCGACAAGGGCCGCGGCGGCATGGCCTCGACCTTCCTCACCCGGCTGCGGCTCGGCGGCAAGCTCGTCGACGCCAAGGGCGTGAGCCGCCTGTACCGCAGCCGCATCTCGACCGCGGCGCTGGTCGTGCTGGTGCTGGCCGCGTTCATCGCCATCGGCTCGGCCCTGTGGGTGTCCTCGGCCGGCCGCGTCTACCTCGACCTGCTGGTCGACCAATGGAACAGCTTCGTGTTCTGGCTGGAGAACCTCTTCTCGTGATCGATTTCCGCTACCACCTGGTCTCGCTGATCGCGGTGTTCCTCGCGATCGCGCTGGGGATCGTCATCGGCACCACCCAGCTCAACGGCCCGATCCTCGACGACCTGCGCGGCCAGGTCAGCGCCCTCGAGCAGGACAAGCGCGACCTCGAGGACGTCACCCAGCAGGTGCAGGCCCAGCAGGAGACCAGCAACGCCTTCGAGGCCGCCGTCGCCCCGGCCCTGGTCGACGGCGCCCTGACCGGCAGCAGCGTCGTCCTGGTGGTCACCAACGACCAGGTCTCCACCGACACCGTCGAGGAGGTCACCGCCCTCGTCGGCCAGGCCGGCGGCACGGTCACCGGCACGCTGCGGCTGCAGCCGGAGTTCAGCGACCCCTCCAGTGCGTCGGCCCTGGAGAGCTACGTGACCGGCTCCGGCCTGCCGGCGGGCGTGCAGCTGCCGGAGAGCGGGGACGCCGGGCAGCTCGTGGCCGCGCTGCTGGCCCAGGTGCTCATGGTGCCGAAGGGCGCGCCGGCCCCCAACACCGCCGACCTCTCCTCGGTGCTCGCCGGGCTCTCGGCGCTCGACGTCCTCGCCCAGGACAGCGCGTCGGTCACCCCCGCCAACTACGCGGTGCTGCTCACCTCGGGCGGGTTCCAGGGCGAGGACGCCGAGCAGCGCAACACCACGCTGGTCCAGCTCGCCGCCGCCCTGGACGCGGCCGGCTCCGGCGCGGTCGTCTCCGGCGACACCGCCGCGGCCGGCGACAACGGCCTGGTGGGCGTGCTGCGCGGCGACCCGACCACGTCGGCGGCCATCTCGACCGTCGACAACGTCGACACCATCTCCGGGCAGATCAGCACCGTCCTCGCCCTCGGCCGGGAGGGGGAGGGCACCTCGGGCAAGTACGGCACGGGGGAGGACACCCAGCCGGTGCCGCCGGTCCCGGCCGCCACCCAGTGACCCGCCGGAGCAGCCGCCCGCTGCTCGCCCTGGCCGGTGCGGTCGCCGCCCGGGTGGCCCTGGCCGGCGCGGCCGCCCTCACCGCCCGCCCGGCCGGCGCCGCGTGGCGGCGCACCAACTACGCCGGGCGCCCGGTCACGCTGCTCGGCGGGCCGGCCCTTGCCGCCTCGGCCACGGTCACCGCGGTGCTCGGCGCGCCGGTCGGTTCCCGGGCGGCCACCGCGGTCGCCGGGGGCGTCGCGGGGCTGGTCGGCGGCTACGACGACCTGGCCGGCGCGCGCCCCGAGCAGGCCGGCGACAAGGGGTTCTCCGGGCACCTGCGGGCGCTGCGCGCCGGGCGCGTCTCGGCCGGCGCGGTCAAGGTCGCCGGGATCGGCGCCGCGGCCGCCGTCGCCGCGCTGCTGACCCGGCGGGGGCGTGGGTCCCTGGTCGACGGCGTCCTCACCACCGGCCTGGTCGCCGGGACGGCGAACCTGGTCAACCTGCTCGACCTGCGGCCCGGCCGCGCCGGCAAGGCCGGGGTGATCGCCGCGGCCGCCACGCTCGGCGGGCCGGCCGGCGGGCTGGTCGCTGGGCCGCTGGGCGCGACCGTGGCCGTGCTGCCCGAGGACCTCGGCGAGCGGGTCATGCTCGGCGACTGCGGGGCCAACGCCCTCGGCGCGCTGGTCGGTCTGCGCCTGGCGGAGCTCCCCGGCCGCGGGCCGCGCGCGGCCCTGCTCGCCGCGATCACCGCCCTGACCCTGGCCAGCGAGAAGGTCAGCTTCACGAAGGTCATCGAGGCCACGCCGGGGCTGCGGGAGCTGGACCGGCTCGGCCGGAGACCGTGACCGCCCGGAGGGTCGCGCAAGGGGTCGCGGGCGCGGCGGCCCTGATCGCCGTCCTCACGGTGCTGGCCCGGCTGGCCGGCTTCGGCCGCACGCTGGTCTTCACCAACGCGGTCGGCGCCGACAGCACCGGTGACACCTACACCGCCGCGAACACCGTCCCGAACATCGTCTTCGAGGTCGTCGCCGGCGGGGCGCTGGCCGGCCTCGTCGTCCCCATGCTGGCCGGCGGCATCGCCGCCGGGAACGCCGAGCAGGTCCGGCGGACGGCGTCGGCGCTGCTCGGCTGGGCGCTGCTCGTGCTCACCCCGCTGGCCGTGCTCGTCGCCGTGCTCGCCGAGCCGATCGCCCGGCTGCTGCTCGGCGGGGACGGCGACAGCGCGAAGGTGGCCCTCGCCGCGCGGTTCCTGCTCGTCTTCGCCCCCCAGGTCGTGCTCTACGGCATCGGCATCGTGTTCACCGGCGTCCTGCAGGCGCACCGCCGCTTCGCCGCCCCCGCGCTGGCACCGCTGCTGTCCAGCGTCGTCGTCGCCACTGCCTACCTGGTCTTCGCCGCCCTGGGCGGCAGCCGCGACGTCGAGGGCCTGTCCACCCCGGCGGAACTGGTGCTCGGCGTCGGGACGACGCTCGGCGTGGCCGCGCTGAGCCTGAGCCTGCTCGTGCCGGTGCGGCGGCTGCGGCTGGGCCTGCGGCCGTCGCTGCGCTTCCCGGTCGGGGCGGCGCCGCGGGTCCGCCGGCTGGCCCTCGCCGGGGTGCTCACCCTCGCCGGGCAGCAGCTGGTCGCCGCGGTCGCGATCCGGCTGGCCAACGACGGCGCCCCCGACGGCACGCAGGTCGTCTACGCGGCGGGGCTGACCGTCTTCCTCGTCCCGTGGGCGGCGCTGGCCGTGCCGCTGGCCACGTCGGCCTACCCGGGGCTGGCCGAGTCCGCCGAGCTCGGCGACGACGAGGGCTACCGGCGGTCGCTGGCGCCGGTCGCCGTCCTCGTCCTCGTGGGCACCGCGGTCGCCGCCGCGGTGCTGGTCGCGGTGGCCGGGCCGATGGCGCGGGTGTTCCTGGCCACCGGCTCCGACGCCGACGTGGCGGCGCTGCGGGACACGGTCATCGCGTTCGCCCCCGGCCTGGTCGGCTACGGGCTGGTCGCGCTGCTCACCCGCGCGCTCTACGCCCGCGGGCTGTGGAAGGCGCCGACCGTGTGCGTCGTGGGCGGCTGGCTGCTCGCCGTCGTCGCCGACGTGGTGCTCGCCGGCAGCCTGCCCGCGCGCGACCGCGGCCTGGCCCTCGGCGCGGGGCACAGCCTCGGGGTCACCGTGGCCGGCCTCACCCTCCTGGCCGTCGTCGCCCGGGTCGCCGGGCGGCCGGCGCTGGCCGGCGCGCTGCGGGTGGGGGTCCCGGCGCTGCTGGCGGCGGCCCTGGGCGCGGCCGCCGGCCTGCTCGTGGCGCGGCTGCTCGGGGTCGACCCGGTGCCGCCGGGCGGCGCGCCGGCCGCGGTGGGCGCCGGCGTCGTGGTCGCCGCGGTGGTGGCGGTCGTCGCGGGGGCGGTCATCATGGGAACCGCGCGCAGGCCGCTGACCGCGGCGGTGCGCGGGCTGCGCGCGTCGGGTCGGCAGGAGGTGCACGGTGGCTGAGCTGTCGCCTCCGGATGGCGGCCGCGCCCTCTCGGGCCGCGCCATCGCGGAGGTCCTGGCCACCAGCGCCGGCGGCGTCGGCTCGCACGTGCGTGCCGTCGTCCCCGCGCTGACCGCGGCCGGCGCCGAGGTCACCGTCTCGGGCGCGCCGGCCACCGAGGAGCTGTTCGGCTTCACCGCCGCCGGGGCGGACTTCCGGCCGGTCGGCATCTCGGCGGGGCTGGCGCCGGTCGCCGACGCCCGCGCCGTCGTCGACCTGCGGCGGGCCACCGCCGGCGCCGACCTGGTGCACGCCCACGGGCTGCGCGCCGGCCTGGTGGCGGCCATGGCCGAGCGGATGGCCCGTCGGCTCGACCGGCGGCGGCGCCCGCTCGTGCTGACCCTGCACAACGCCCTGCAGGACGGCGCCGGCCCGAAGCAGGCGCTGCTGCGCCGGCTGGAGGGCGTGACGGTCCGCGCGGCCGACCTGGTTCTCGCCGTCTCCGCCGACCTGGCGGCCAACGCCCGCCGCCTGGGGGCCCGCGACGTCCGCCTCGCCCCGGCGATCGCGCCGCCCCGGCCGCCCGCGCAGCGCCCGCGCGCCGAGGTCCGCGCCGAGCTCGGCGTCGACGGCACCCGGCCGCTGGTCGTCGCGATCGGCCGGCTGCACCCGCAGAAGGGCTACGACGTGCTGCTCGACGCCGTCGCCCGGTGGAGCGGCGACGCCCGCTTGGACACGGCCCCGCTGGTCGCGATCGCCGGCGACGGGCCGCTGCAGGACCAGCTCGCGGCCCGGATCACCGCCGAGCACCTGCCGGTCCGGCTGCTCGGCCGCCGGGACGACGTCGCCGACCTGCTGGCCACGGCCGACCTCTGCGTGCTGCCGTCGCGCTGGGAGGGCAGCCCGTTCACCGGGCAGGAGGCGCTGCGGGCGGGGACGCCGCTCGTCGCGACCCGGGCCGGCGGCATGCCGGAGCTGTTCGGCGCGGCCGCCGAGTTCGTGCCCGTGGGCGACGCCGCGGCCCTCGCCGAGGCCGTCGTCACCGTGCTCACCGACCCGGCGCGGGCGGAGCAGCTCGCCGCGGCCGGCCCGCGGCAGGCCGCGACCTGGCCCGACGAGGCGGCCACCGCCCGACAGGTGGTCGCGGTGTACCGGGAGCTGCTGGGCGATCCGGAGGACGGTCCGCCGTGAGGGCCCGGTGCGCCGCCGTCCTGGCCGCCGTGCTCGCGACCCTGCTGGCGCTGGTCGCGCCCGCCGGCGCGGCGGACGGTGCCGACGAGCCCTACGCGGCGTCGCGCGTCCTGGTCGTCGGCGTGCCCGGGCTGGTGTGGGACGACGTCGGCCCGGAGACCACCCCGCAGCTGTGGGACCTGGCCGGCGAGTCCTCGATCGGGGCGCTCTCGGTGCGGGCCGCGCGCGGCACCAGCTGCCTGCTCGACGGCTGGGCCACCCTCGGCGCCGGCAACCGGGCCCGGTTCCCCGGCGCGGACGAGCAGATCCCGCCGGTGCCGCTGCCGACGGTGCCGCTGCCCGACGACCCCAACGGAGCGCCGCCGTCCTCCGGTGCGCCGTCGCCCGAGCCGCCGGTGGACGCCTCCCTCTCGCACTGCGGCCTGCAGGAGCAGGTCGCCAGCGTCGGGCTCGCCGAGCCGGTCGCGACCGTGGGGCGGATCGCCGAGGACGAGGCGACCGCCCGCTTCGGCGCGGAGCCCGGCGTGCTCGGCGAGCAGGTCGGCTGCGCCTCGGTGGTGGGCCGGGCCGCCACCGTGGCCGTCGCGCGGCCCGACGTCCGGCTCACCAGCACCGACGAGCTGCCCGCCGACCCCGCCGCGGTCGGCGCGCTGCTGACCGCGTGCCCGCTCACCCTGGTCAGCGTCGACGACCTCACCGACGCGGGCCGGCCGGGCGTGGAGACCACCGACACCGGCACCGACCCCGGCTCGCGGGACGCGGCGCTCGGCGTCGTCGACGCCGCGGTGGGGCAGCTGCGCGCCGCCGCGGAGGCCCTGCCCGACCCCGCGCTGCTGCTCGTCGTGGGGATCTCGGAGGTCAACGACGGCCGGCCGCAGCTGCACGTCGCGATGGCGTCGGGTCCCGGCTTCGAGCCCGACGGCTGGCTCACCTCGTCCAGCACCGGGCGGACGCCGTACGTCCAGCTCATCGACGTCGCCCCGACCGCGCTGCGTGCGCTGGGCCTGGACCGCCCGGCGTCGATGAACGGCGAGCCGGTGCAGTCGGCGGGGGAGCGGCCGGGCCTCGCGCAGGCCGTGGCGCAGCTGGACCGGATGAACACTGCCGCGAGCGTCCACTACCGCAGCACCAGCGCCTTCTTCTGGTGCCTGGTGGCGGTGAACGCCGTCCTCGTCGGCCTGGGCCTGGCGCTGCTCGGCGGCTGGCGGCTCGGCCGCCTCCGCCGGGCGGTCGCGCCGGCCGGCGCCGGCTCCCGGCGGCCGCTGCGCGCCCTGGCCCTCGGCGTCGCGGCGCTCCCCGTCGCGACGTACCTCGCCGACTTCGCCCCGTGGGAGCGGGCGGGCGCGCCGCGGTGGGCACTGGTGGGGGCGGTGCTCGCCGCCGATCTGCTCGTGGTCGCCGTCGCCTCCCTCGGCCCGTGGCGCCGGCGGCGGATCGGTCCGGCCGGGGTCCTGGCCCTGGTCACCCTGGCCACGCTCGTCGGCGACGTCCTGACCGGCTCGAACCTCGAGCAGAACGGCCTGCTCGGCTACGACGCGATCGTGGCCGGCCGGTTCACCGGTTTCGGCAACCTCTCCTTCGGGCTGCTCTCGACCACCGCGCTGCTGACCACTGCGGCGCTGGCCACCGCCGTCGGGCGACGCGCGCGGCCGGAGCGGGCCCGCCGCGCCGTCGCCGGCACGGTGCTGGCCTGCATGGTCGTCGTCGTCGGTCTGATCGGCGCGCCGCAGCTGGGGCGCGACTTCGGCGGGGTGCTGGCCTCGGTGCCCGGGTTCCTGCTGCTGGCGATGCTGCTCACCCGCACCCGGGTGACCGTGGCCCGGCTGGCGGTGATCCTCGGCGCGGCGGTCGTGGCGGTCGGCACGGTCGCGTTCCTCGACTGGCTGCGGCCGGCCGACCAGCGCACCCACCTGGGCCGGTTCGTCGAGCAGCTGCTCACCGGCGAGGCGTGGACGGTGGTCAGCCGCAAGGCCTCGGCCAACCTCGACATCCTGCTCGGCAGCTCCCTGGCGTGGATGCTCCCGGTGGCGCTGGTGGCGGCCTGGTGGCTGGTCCGCCCCGGGGGGCTGCTGCGCGGCGGGCGCTCCGGGCTGCCGCGGGACGACGCCGCCGCGCTGAGGGCGGGGCTGCTGGCGGTCGCGCTGAGCCTGGCCCTGGGCGCGGCGGTCAACGACTCGGGGGTCGCCGTCCCCGCCACCGCCGCCGCGCTGCTCGTCCCGCTGCTGGTGTGGCTGGCGGCGGCGCCGCGCGAGACCGACGGCACTCCCTCCGACGAGGGGGTCGCGGGAGCCGACCGTGTTACGGTGGTCTCCCGTGGATCGACCGCATGGAATGCGTGACTACGGGCTCCTGCACAACTCCCAGCCGACGAAGTTCGTCTTCGTCACCGGCGGGGTCGTGTCCTCACTCGGCAAGGGACTGACCGCCAGCTCGCTCGGCGCCCTGCTGTCCAGCCGTGGCCTCCGGGTCACCATGCAGAAGCTGGACCCCTACCTCAACGTCGACCCCGGGACGATGAACCCGTTCCAGCACGGCGAGGTCTTCGTCACCGAGGACGGCGCGGAGACCGACCTGGACATCGGGCACTACGAGCGGTTCCTCGACACCGACCTGTCGGGCCGGGCCAACGTCACGACCGGCCAGGTCTACTCGGACGTGATCGCCAAGGAGCGGCGCGGCGAGTACCTCGGCGACACCGTGCAGGTCATCCCGCACATCACCAACGAGATCAAGGCCCGCATCCTCGCCGGCGCCGAGCCGCGGGACGAGAGCGACCGGGTCGACGTCGTCATCACCGAGATCGGCGGCACGGTCGGCGACATCGAGTCGCTGCCCTTCCTCGAGGCCGCCCGCCAGGTGCGGCACGAGATCGGCCGTGACAACTGCTTCTTCTTGCACATCTCGCTGGTGCCCTACATCGCGCCGTCCGGTGAGCTGAAGACCAAGCCGACCCAGCACTCGGTCGCCGCGCTGCGCAGCATCGGCATCCAGCCCGACGCCCTGGTCTGCCGCTCCGACCGGGAGATCGGCGACGGCCTCAAGCGCAAGATCAGCCTGATGTGCGACGTCGAGGCCGAGGGCGTCATCTCCTGCGCCGACGCCCCGTCCATCTACGACATCCCCAAGGTGCTGCACCGGGAGGGCCTGGACGCCTACGTCGTCCGCCGCCTCGGCCTGCCGTTCCGCGACGTCGACTGGACGGTGTGGGGCGACCTGCTCGACCGGGTGCACAAGCCCAAGCAGACGATCACCATCGCGCTGGTCGGCAAGTACATCGACCTGCCCGACGCCTACCTGTCGGTGACCGAGGCCCTGCGCGCCGGCGGGTTCGCCCACCGCAACCGGGTGGAGATCCGCTGGGTGCCCTCCGACGACTGCCAGACCCCCGAGGGTGCGGAGAAGGCGCTGGCCGGGGTGGACGGCGTCTGCGTCCCCGGCGGCTTCGGCGTCCGCGGCATCGAGGGCAAGCTCGGCGCGATCCGGCACACCCGGATCAACGGCATCCCGACGCTCGGGCTGTGCCTGGGCCTGCAGTGCATGGTCATCGAGTACGCGCGCAACGTGGCCGGGCTGGAGAAGGCGAACTCCGCCGAGTTCGACCCCGACACCCCGGACGCCGTCATCGCCACCATGGCCAGCCAGGTCGACGTCGTCGCCGGCGAGCGGGACATGGGCGGCACGATGCGGCTGGGCAGCTACCCGGCGGCGCTGGAGCGCGGCTCGGTCGCCGCGGAGGCCTACGGCTCCACCGACATCACCGAGCGGCACCGGCACCGCTACGAGGTCAACAACGACTACCGCGACCGGCTGCAGGAGGCCGGGCTGGTCTTCTCCGGCACCTCGCCGGAGGGCCTGCTGGTCGAGTTCGCCGAGCTGCCGCGCGAGGTCCACCCGTTCTTCGTCGGCACCCAGGCCCACCCGGAGCTGAAGAGCCGGCCGACCCGGCCGCACCCGCTGTTCCGGGCGTTCGTGCGTGCCGCGATCGACTACTGCGAGTCGGCGCGGCTGCCGGTGCCGGACGACGAGGCCGAGAAGGTCGGCATCTAGTGGCCGAGCTTGCGAGGCCACCGATGAGCAGAGCGTGGTCCACCACGTGGCCGACGAGCGCCAGCGAGGAGGTCTAAGTGGTGGAACCGGCTCGGCCGGGCGAGTACGAGGTCCTCAAGACCGAGACGGTGCACGAGGGCAGGATCATCACGCTGGTCAAGGACACCGTCGCCATGCCGGGGGGCGGCGACAGCGTCCGCGAGGTGGTGCGCCACATCGGCGCGGTGTGCGTCGCGGCCGTCGACGACGAGGGCCGGGTCGTGCTGGTGCGGCAGTACCGGCACCCGGTCGGCGGCTACCTCTGGGAACTGCCCGCCGGGCTGCGCGACGCCGACGGCGAGCCGCCCCTGGAGACGGCGAAGCGGGAGCTCGCGGAGGAGGCCGGGGTGGCCGCCGAGCGCTGGTCGCTGCTGGTCAACTCCTTCAGCACGCCGGGGTTCTGCGACGAGCAGGTGCTGATCTACCTGGCCGAGGGGCTCTCCGAGGTGGAGCGGCCGGAGGGGTTCACCGTCGAGCACGAGGAGCTGGACATGACCGTCGAGCGGGTGCCGCTCGACGAGGCGGTCCGGCGGGTGCTCGACGGCGGCATCCGCAACGGCTCGGCCGTGATCGGGCTGCTGGCCGCCGCGCAGGCACGGGCGACGTCCGCGAAACTGCGCCCGGCCGACGCGGAGTAGCGCCCGCCGCCGTCCTGGTCCCGTCTGAGCCGGTTTCCGCCTCCTGGCTCACCCCGGCGCGTCCTGGCTCACGTCCCACGCTGAGCCAGGAGGCGCTGGGATCAGCTCAGGTGATCGTGGCGGCGTGCTCCCGGTCGGGCAGGCGCAGGCCGAGCCGGCCGAGCTCCAGGGCGGCGAGCGCGCGCACCGCGGCCGGGTCGCCCTCCCGCCACGCCGCGCCGGTGCCCGCCGGCAGGGCAGCGAGCCGGGGGAGCGGGGCGGTGGCGAGGGCCCGGGCGGCGAGCAGCTCCAGGTCCGGCGTGCCGCGCAGCAGCCGGGCCGCCGCACCCGCCTCCCGCGCGTAGCGCCACCGCCCGGGCAGCCAGCGCACCAGCAGCCAGCCCACCGGCAGCAGCACGAGGACGACGGCCAGCAGCACGGCCAGCGTGCCGACGGCGTCCTGCGCCGCCTGACCGGCGCCGCGGACCGAACCCCCGGCGTCGCCCAGCGCCTGGAACGGCCGGGCCAGCGCGTCGCCGGCCACCGGCACGCGGTCCGCGGTCTCGGCGGCCGACGCCATGTTCCGGGCGACCGAGCCGCCGAGATCCTCCACGGCCCGCCCGGGCTCGGCCAGCACGAGCACCGCTGCGTGCACCGCGCGCGCGACCAGGACCCACAGCGCGGTCCACGCCACGACCCCGGCGTCGCCGAGGACCTGGCGCAGCCGCAGATCCGGGCGTTGGGCGTACAGGCGCATCGACGTCCTCCGGGCTGGGTGGGCGACCTCCTCGGGGGAGTGCCCCGGCCGGGTGCGCGGGAACCGGGGCCCCGCGTGCCTAGACTCCGGCCGAGGCGGTCTCCGACCGGGACACCTCGGACGCGGTCGGTCCCTCCCGTCACCCTCGGGGCGGGGCGATCCGCACCATGACGAAGGAGTCGACATGCGGGTCGGGGTCCCCCGAGAGGTCAAGAACCGGGAGTACCGGGTCGCGCTCACCCCTGCCGGGGTGACCGAGCTGGTCCGCGCCGGGCACGAGGTGCTCGTCGAGCGGGCCGCCGGGGAGGGCTCGTCCATCCCGGACGCCGACTACGCCGCGGCGGGCGCGCGGATCATCCCGTCCGCCGACGACGTGTGGGCCGACGCCGACCTGCTGCTCAAGGTCAAGGAGCCGGTCGCCGAGGAGTACCACCGGCTGCGCGCCGGCCAGACGCTGTTCACCTACCTGCACCTGGCCGCGTCCAAGGAGTGCACCGACGCGCTGGTCACCTCCGGCACCACCGCGATCGCCTACGAGACGGTGCAGAGCCCGAACGGCGCGCTGCCGCTGCTGGCCCCGATGTCGGAGGTCGCCGGCCGGATGGCGCCGCAGGTGGGCGCCCACTCGCTGGAGCGGGCCCACGGCGGCCGCGGCGTGCTGCTGGGCGGCGTCTCCGGCGTCTACGCGGCCAAGGTCGTCGTGATCGGCGCCGGCGTCTCCGGGATGAACGCCGCCGCGATCGCGCTCGGCATGCAGGCCGAGGTGATCGTCCTGGACCGGGACGTCGACAAGCTGCGCGCCGCCGACCGCATCTACCAGGGGCACATGCAGACGGTGACCTCCAACGCCTACGAGGTGGAGCGCGCCGTGCTGGACGCCGACCTGGTCATCGGCGCGGTGCTGGTGCCCGGCGCCAAGGCGCCGATGCTGATCAGCAACGAGCTGGTCAGCCGCATGAAGCCCGGCTCGGTGCTCGTCGACATCGCCGTCGACCAGGGCGGCTGCTTCGAGGACACCCGGCCCACCACGCACGACGACCCGACGTTCCGGGTGCACGAGTCGGTCTTCTACTGCGTCGCGAACATGCCCGGCGCCGTCCCCAACACCTCGACGCACGCGCTGACCAACGTGACGCTGCCCTACGTCATGGCCCTGGCCAACGAGGGGACGGCGGCCGCGGTGCGCGCGCACGCCGACCTGGCGCACGGCGTGAACGTCGTCGCCGGGCAGGTCGTGCTGCCCGAGGTGGCCGAGGCGCACGGGATGACCGCCGTCCCGTGGGAGGAGGTGCTCGTCTGACCGCGACCGCCGCCGAGACCTCGCCGATCGAGCGGGTCGTCACCGGCTACCTGGACCACCTCACCGTCGAGCGCGGGCTGGCGGCCAACAGCATCGCCTCCTACCGCCGCGACCTGCGCCGCTACACCGAGTACCTCGCCGCGGCGGGCGTGACCGGGTTGCGGGAGATCACCGAGGCCGACGTCGCCGGCTTCCTGGCCGCGCTGCGGCGGGGGGACGACGAGCACCAGCCGCTGTCGGCGACCTCGGCCGCCCGCGCGGTGGTCGCCGTCCGCGGGCTGCACCGCTTCGCGCTGCTCGACGGCCTGGTGCCCGACGACGTCGCGCACGAGGTGCGGCCGCCGACGCCGGCGCGGCGGCTGCCCAAGGCGATCCCGGTGGAGTCGGTGGTGGTGCTGATCGAGGCCGCGGGCTCGCTGGACGGTCCGCGCGGCCTGCGCGACCGGGCGCTGCTCGAGCTGCTCTACGGCACCGGGGCGCGCATCTCCGAGGCGGTCGGCCTCGCCGTCGACGACCTCGACCGCGGGCAGGCCGCCGTCCGCCTGGCCGGCAAGGGCGGCAAGGAGCGCGTCGTCCCCGTGGGGTCCTACGCGCTCAAGGCCGTGGAGGACTACCTGGTGCGGGCCCGGCCGGCGCTGGCCGCGGCCGGCCGGGGCGGGGTGCGCGGGGGAGCGCTGTTCCTCAACGTGCGCGGCGGGCCGCTGTCGCGGCAGAGCGCCTGGTCGATCCTGCGGACGGCGGCCGAGCGGGCCGGCCTGACGGCGGAGGTGTCCCCGCACACGCTGCGGCACTCCTTCGCCACCCACCTGCTCGACGGCGGCGCCGACGTGCGCGTCGTCCAGGAGCTGCTCGGGCACGCCTCGGTGACGACCACGCAGGTCTACACGCTGGTGACCGTCGACCGGCTGCGCGAGGTGTACGCCAGCAGCCACCCTCGGGCGCTGAAGTGACAGCCGGCCGGGCCTGCTCTCGGTAGGTTTCGCCAGCGGATTCGGCTGGAGCCTGTCGACACGTTGGCATCCTTCGCCACGTTCCGTGTCGGAACCGGCGTGCCTCCTCGGGAACGCGCGCCCTCCTCCCTACCGTCGGGAGCACCCGAGCGGGCAGGACCGCTGACCGCACCCGGCGACCCCGGATCGGGCACGTACTGGAGGCAACGACACACCATGGCGACCCGAGGGGACGCGGCTCGCGCTGCCGTCGCGCGCCCGCAGGACAGTGACCCGGAGATGGGGGCGGCCGCGCTGCGGTCCGGCGACCCCGCCCGAGCCCGCCAGCGGAAGCTCCCCGAGCCGCCTCCGCTCACCGAGCACGGGCCGGCCCGCGTGATCGCGATGTGCAACCAGAAGGGCGGCGTCGGCAAGACGACGTCGACCATCAACCTGGGTGCCGCGCTGGTCGAGTGCGGCCGCAAGGTGCTGCTCATCGACCTCGACCCGCAGGGCGCCCTGTCGGTCGGGCTCGGCGTGCCGGCCCAGAACCTGGACCGCACCATCTACAACGCCCTGATGGAGCGCCGCACCACGCTGGCCGACGTCACGGTGCCCACGGACATCCCCGGCCTGGACCTGGTGCCGAGCAACATCGACCTCTCGGCCGCCGAGGTGCAGCTGGTCAGCGAGGTCGCCCGCGAGCAGACCCTGCTGCGGGTGCTCGCCGACGCCCGCGAGCACTACGACTACATCCTCATCGACTGCCAGCCCTCGCTGGGCCTGCTCACGGTCAACGCGCTCACCGCCGCCGAGGGCGTGATCATCCCGCTGGAGTGCGAGTTCTTCTCGCTGCGCGGCGTGGCCCTGCTGGTCGACACGATCGACAAGGTCAAGGAGCGGCTCAACCCGAAGCTGGAGATCTCCGGCATCCTGGCCACGATGTACGACTCGCGGACCGTGCACTGCCGCGAGGTGTTCAGCCGGGTGGTCGAGGCGTTCGGGGACACCGTGTTCCAGACCGTCATCACCCGCACGGTGCGCTTCCCGGAGACGACGGTCGCCGGTCAGCCGATCACCACCTGGGCGCCCACGTCGTCCGGTGCGTCGGCCTACCGCGACCTCGCCAAGGAGGTGCTCGCGCTGTGACGCGGCGCCCCGTGCTGCCCGGCGCGAACGAGCTGTTCCGTCGCACCGACACCCCGTCGGTCCCGGAGGTCACCGAGCTGCCGAGCATCAGCTCGACCACGAGCTCGCCCGCGCTGCGGAACTCGCCCGCCGCGCGGCGCGAGGAGGAGCCCGCGAGCCTCACCCTGGTCCCCGGCGGCGCCTCCGTGGCCGGCGACGAGCTGGGCGCGTTCCGCACGCCGGCGGCGCCGGCGCCGGTGGTGACGCCGTCGGTCCCGACCCGCGGCCGCCCGCAGAAGTCGGTCCGCGCCGAACGCACCAAGCACGACGAGAAGATCACCGTCTACATCTCCGCCGACGAGCTGCTCGCACTGGAGAGCGCCCGCCTGACGCTGCGCGCCCAGCACGGCGTGGCCGCCGACCGCGGCCGGATCGTCCGCGAGGCGGTCTCGGTGCTGCTGGCCGACCTCGCCGAGCGCGGCGAGGAGTCGGTGCTCGTCCGGCGGCTGCGCGGGATCTGAGCACCGCCTCGCCTACCCTCGCGGGGGTGAGCACCACCGAGCCGGACGGCGAGCGGCCGTCGCGGTTCACCGTGCGGCTGACCAACTTCGAGGGCCCGTTCGACCTGCTGCTGCAGCTGATCGGCAAGCACAAGCTCGACGTCACCGAGATCGCGCTGTCGAAGGTCACCGACGAGTTCATCGCGCACCTGCGCGCCCTCGGCGACGAGCTCGACCTCGACCAGGCCAGCGAGTTCCTCGTGGTCGCCTCCACCCTGCTCGACCTCAAGGCCGCCCGGCTGCTGCCGGCCGCCGAGGTGGAGGACGAGGAGGACCTCGAGCTGCTCGAGGCCCGCGACCTGCTCTTCGCCCGGCTGCTGCAGTACAAGGCGTACAAGGAGGCGGCCGCGTTCCTGCGCGAGCGCGAGGGGCAGGCCGCCCGGCGCTTCCCCCGCGACGCCGCGCTCGAGCCCCGCTTCGCCGAGCTGATGCCCGAGGTGCTGCTCGGGGTCACGCCGCGGCAGTTCGCCGCGCTGGCCGCGAAGGCGCTGGCACCCAAGGCGCCGCAGACGGTGAGCGTCGCGCACCTGCACGCGCCGCCGGTCAGCGTCGCCGAGCAGCTGCTCACGGTCCGCAACCAGCTGATGCGGCAGGGCGCCGCCAGCTTCCGGGCGCTCACCGCGGACTGCGCGCACACCCTGGAGGTGGTCGCCCGGTTCCTCGCACTGCTCGAGCTCTACCGGCAGCAGCGGGTCGTCTTCGAGCAGGTGACGCCGCTGGGCGACCTGTCGGTGCGCTGGGTCGGCGGGGACACCGTGGACGCGGCGACGCTCGCCGACCTCGGCGACGCGGAGGAGGAGTACTCGTGAGCGAGGAGGAACGGGCGCCGATCTCGTGGGACGCGCTGGCCGCGGAGCTGGCCGCCACCCGCGAGGAGGCCGAGGCCCGGGGGGACGACGACCCGGCCACCTGGGACGCCGTCGCCTCGGAGCTGGCCTCGCGGGTGGCCGAGCGGCCGGAGCCGGTCGTCGAGCCGCCGCCGGTCGAGGAGCCCGCGCCGCTGCCGCCGCCGGTGGCCGCCGTCGCGCCCGTCCCGGCGCCGCAGCCGGCGCCGGAGCCCGAGCAGCTCGAGATCGCGGTGCTGGACCCCGACGAGCTGCGCGGCGGGCTCGAGGCGCTGCTGTTCGTCGTCGACAACCCGGTCGACGAGGCGACGCTCGCCGGCGCGCTGCGCTGCCCGCCGTCCCAGGTCGCCGCGGGGCTGGCCGAGCTGGCGGCCGATTACGACCGCCGCCGCGCGGGGATCACGCTGCGCCGGGTGGGGGAGGGCTGGCGGATCTACACCCGCGAGGAGTTCGCCGGCGTCGTCGAGCGCTACCTGGTCGACGGGCAGCGCAGCCGGCTGACCCAGGCCGCGCTGGAGACCCTCGCCGTCATCGCCTACCGGCAGCCGGTCACCCGCGCCCGGGTCTCCGCGATCCGCGGCGTCGGGGTGGACGGCGTCATGCGCACGCTGATCGCCCGCGGCCTCGTGCACGAGGTGGGCAGCGACCCGGACAGCGGGGGAGGGCTGTACGAGACGACGCCGCTGTTCCTGGAGCGGCTCGGGCTCGCCTCCCTCGACGAGCTGCCCGAGCTGGCGCCGCTGCTGCCGGAGACGTCGTCCCTGCTCGACGAGCACCCCGACACCTGAGGTCAGGGGCCGGTCGGCGCCACCTGCCGGACGAAGGCCGTGATGTCCTCGGCCAACCGGGCCGGCTGGTCCCACAGGACGACGTGGCCGGCGTCGGGGTAGCGCACCCACCGGGACTCCGGCACCGCCGCGACGAGTGCCGCCGACTGCTCGAGCCCGAGCAGCCCGTCCAGGTCACCGCTCACGACGAGGGTGGGGGCGCGGATCGTGCCGGTGCTGGTCGGCGGCGGCGAGCCCGTGAGGCCGTCCAGGCTCGCCCGCCAGACCGCGGCGGGGATCCGCAGCGCGTCCTCGACGGACTGGTCCAGGTACCAGTCCGGGACGGCGGCGGTCGGGAAGCCGACGGCGAACGCCCGCGCCCACGCCGGGTCGATCGGGTCCCGCAACCTGTCGATCTCGTCGGCGAACGGGGGTCGCCGGCGGTGCAGGTCCTGGGGTGCTCCCGCGAGGACCAGCCCGGCCACCCGGTCGGCCGCGGTGATGGCGACCTGCTGGGCCACGTAGCCGCCGCTGGAGGCCCCCACCAGGACGGCCTGCGGCAGGTCGAGCGCGTCCATCCCACTCACCACGTCCGCGGCGAGCGACTCGAGGTCGTAGCCCGACACCGGCTTGTCCGCGTCTCCGTGCCCGCGCAGGTCGAGCGCGACGATGCGCAGCCACTGCGGCAGCAGCGGCGTCAGCCGGGCGAATGATCGGCGGGACTCGCCCCAGGCGTGCAGGAGCAGCAGCGGCGGACGCCCGTCCGGGTCGCCGTCCTCCGAGTAGCCGGTGGTGATGCCCGTGGCGAGGGCGAGCATCCCGTCCGTGCGGGGCGCCACGCGCGGACGCTACCCCGCTTTCGGCGCCGAAAGCTGCACCGCTCTCGGCACGGAACGCCGCGTCGAGGACGAGTGGGAGACTGGGCGAGATGAACACCCGCCTGCCGAACGAGGAACCGACGACCGGGGGCGGCGAGGGCTGGTCCGAGGACATGGAGCTCGCGCCCGCCCACCCGGGTGACAGCGGCCGCCCCGAGCCCGACGAGGAGCGGCAGGGCGAGCGGCTGCAGAAGGTCCTGGCCCGCGCCGGTGTCGCGTCCCGCCGGGTCGTCGAGGACATGATCGACCGCGGCCGGATCAGCGTGAACGGCCGCACGGTGACCGTGCAGGGCATGCGGGTCGACCCGGAGCGCGACCGCATCGCCGTCGACGGCGCCCGCATCGAGCTGCGCGACGACCGGGTCACCTACGCGCTGAACAAGCCGGCCGGCGTCCTCACCGCGATGAGCGACGACCGCCAGCGCCCGACCGTCGGCGATATCGTCGGCGACCTGGCGCCCGGGCTGGTGCACGTGGGCCGGCTCGACCAGGACACCGAGGGCCTGCTGCTGGTCACCAACGACGGCGAGCTCGCCCACCGGCTCGCCCACCCGTCCTACGAGGTGAAGAAGACCTACCTCGCCCAGGTGTCGGGATCGGTCAAGCGCGATCTGGGCAAGCGCCTGCGGGACGGGATCGAGCTGGAGGACGGCCCGGTCAGGGTCGACGCCTTCCGCGTGGTCGACACCCACGCCGGCCAGTCGGTGGTCGAGGTGGTGCTGCACGAGGGCCGCAAGCACATCGTCCGGCGGCTGCTGGCGGCCGTCGGGCTGCCGGTGTCGCGGCTGACGCGGACGGCGGTCGGGCCCATCGAGCTGCAGCGGATGCGGGTCGGCTCGATCCGCCGGCTCACCCGCCAGGAGCTCGGCGCCCTGCAGGAGCTGGTCGGCCTCTGAACCGCGTCCGGAACGGGCGAACCTAAACTCGTCAGGGCTCCCGGTGCGGGGTGCCGGGGAGCGATCGAGGAGTGTGCATGGCCGTCCGAGCCATCCGGGGCGCCACACAGGTGGACGCCGACGACCGGGAGCAGGTGCTCGAGGCGACCAGGGAGCTGGTCGCCGCGGTCATGGAGCGCAACGAGCTCGACCACGACGACGTCATCAGCATCCTGTTCACCGCCACTCCCGACATCGTCTCGGAGTTCCCGGCCCTGGCGGCCCGGGAGCTGGGCTTCGGCGACGTGCCGCTGATGTGCGCGACGGAGATGAACGTGCCGCACGCGCTGCCCCGGGTGCTGCGGCTCATGGCGCACGTCGACGTGGAGCGGCCGCGGTCGGCGATCCAGCACGTGTACCTGCGCGGCGCGGTGGCCCTGCGACGGGACATCGCCCAGTGAGCGAGCATCGCAGCGACGAACGAGCGAGGAGCGGAGCGAACGGGGCCGCGGAGCGGCGGCATGGGCAGAGCCCAGCGAGCGGCTTCCACGGGCAGGTCACCCTCGACGGGCCCTCGGGCACCGGCAAGTCCAGCGTCGGCCGCGCCGTCGCCGCGCAGCTGGGCGCCGACTACCTCGACACCGGCGCCATGTACCGCGCCGCGACCGTCGCCGTCCTCGACGCCGGCATCGACCCCGAGGACGGCGACGCCGTCGCCGCCGTCGTCGCGCGCACGGCCATCGAGGTCGGGACGTCGGCGGGCACCGAGCTCGTGCTGGTCGACGGCGTCGACGTCGCCCGGCGGATCCGCGGGCCCGAGGTCACCCGGGCGGTCTCCGCCGTGTCCGCCGTCCCCGCGGTGCGCCGGCAGCTGGTCGACCAGCAGCGCGCCCTGGTGGGGGAGGCCGAGGCCGTGGTCGTCGAGGGCCGCGACATCGGCACCGTCGTCCTGCCCGACGCGACGCTGAAGGTGTACCTGACCGCCGCGCCCGAGGCGCGGGCCGAGCGGCGGGCGCTGCAGCTGGGCCTGACCACGCCGGAGGAGGTCGCCGCGCTCGCCGCCGACCTGCGCCGGCGCGACGAGTACGACAGCAGCCGGGAGGACAGCCCGCTGCGACCGGCCGCCGACGCCGTGATCGTCGACAGCACCGACCTGGTGCAGGAGCAGACCGTCGCGCGCATCGTCGAGCTCGCGCGCTCGGCGGTCGGCGTGGGGGAGCGCACATGACCGAGGAGAGCACCGGCCCGCTGCCGGTGGTGGCGATCGTCGGCCGGCCCAACGTCGGCAAGTCGACGCTGGTCAACCGGATCCTCGGCCGGCGCGCCGCCGTCGTCCAGGACACCCCGGGCGTCACCCGCGACCGCATCGCCTACGAGGCGCTGTGGAACGGCAAGCGGTTCACCGTCGTCGACACCGGCGGCTGGGACCCGAAGGCCGCCGGGCTCGGCGCGTCGATCACCCGCCAGGCCGAGTACGCGATGCGGACCGCCGACGTCATCGTCTTCGTCGTCGACAGCTCCGTCGGCGCCACCGACACCGACCTCGCCGCCGCGCGGATCCTGCGGCGCGCCGACCGGCCGGTGATCCTCGTGGCCAACAAGGTCGACGACGAGCGCAGCGAGGCCAACGCCGCCGAGCTGTGGTCGCTGGGCCTGGGGGAGCCGAACCCGGTGAGCGCCCTGCACGGGCGCAACGCCGGCGACCTGCTCGACCTGATCCTCGATGCGATGCCCGAGGCGCCGCGCGAGCAGCTGGAGGAGGGCGGCCCCCGCCGGGTGGCGCTGGTGGGCCGGCCCAACGTCGGCAAGTCCAGCCTGCTCAACCGGCTGGCCAGGGACGAGCGGTCGGTCGTCGACTCGGTGGCCGGCACCACCGTCGACCCGGTCGACTCGATCGTCACCCTCGGCGGGGAGGAGTGGCGCTTCGTCGACACCGCCGGGCTGCGGCGCAAGGTGTCGACGGCGAGCGGCACCGAGTACTACGCGAGCCTGCGCACCGAGGCGGCGATCCAGGCCGCGGAGGTCGCGATCGTGCTGCTGGCCGCCGACGAGGTGATCAGCGAGCAGGACCAGCGGGTCATCAGCCAGGTCATCGAGGCCGGGCGGGCGCTGGTGCTGGCGATCAACAAGTGGGACACCCTCGACGAGGACCGGCACCACCAGCTGGAGAAGGAGGTCGAGCGCGACCTCGCCCGGGTGAAGTGGGCCAGCCGGGTCAACATCTCGGCCAAGACCGGACGCGGCGTCGACAAGCTCGCCCAGCACCTGCGCGCCGCGCTGGCGGCCTGGGAGACCCGGGTGCCGACGGCGGAGCTGAACACCTACCTCCGGGCGCTGGTGCAGGAGACGCCCCCGCCGGCCCGAGGCGGACGCGCGCCGAAGATCAAGTACGTGACGCAGGCCGACGTCCGGCCGCCGCGGTTCGTCGTCTTCTCGACCGGCTTCCTGGAGGCCGGGTACCGGCGGTTCCTGGAGCGCAAGCTGCGCGAGCAGTTCGGCTTCGCCGGGACGCCGATCGAGATCTCGGTCAAGGTCCGCGAGGGCCGGGGCAGCGACCGGCCGAAGGGCTGAACCGGGCGGCGAGCGGCCGACGGCGGTGCGGTAACCTGCTCGGGCGGCCGTCGCACGCGACGGCGCGCGGGCTGTGGCGCAGCTTGGTAGCGCACTTGACTGGGGGTCAAGGGGTCGCAGGTTCAAATCCTGTCAGCCCGACAGTGAAACCGCAGGTCAGAGGCGGGTCGGTCCTTCGGACCGACCCGCCTCTCGCGTGAGTACAGCAACCGCACCGCAACCGGAACCGCAACGCGGTTCGGACCGCAACGTCACCAGCGGATCGCCTGCCCGAGCTTGTCGGCCGCCTCGCGCTGCTGCACCGGGGCCACGTGGCTGTAGATGTCGGCCGTGATGGCGTAGGAGCTGTGCCCGAGGTGCTCCTGCACCACCTTCGTGTGCGTGCCGGCGCCGAGCAGGAAGCTCGCCGCCGAGTGACGCAGCGTGTGCAGGTGGACGCCGCGCAAGCCGGCTCGCTCGGCCAGTGCCTCGAACCGACGCAGGACGTTGCGCGGCTCCAGCGGCGTGCCGATCTCTGACGTGAACACGAGCCCGCTGGACTGCCACAGGCTGCCCGCGGCGAGCTGCTCCGCGGCCTGGCGCTTGCGGTGCGCCCGCAACGTCTCGACGGCGGGGACGGGGAACGGCACGGTGCGCCGCGACTTCTCGGTCTTCGGCTCGCCCAGTTCCAGCCCGGCAGACGTCCGCGACAGCGTCCAACGCACTCGGAGGATCGCAGCGTCCAGGTCGACGTCTCGCCAGTGCAGGGCCAGAGCCTCGCCACGACGGAGCCCCGTCGCCAGCATGACGCGGTAGAGGGCCTCGAGGCGGTCACCGCGGATTGCCTCGAGCAGCGCCTCCGCCTGCTGGGCGGAGAGGTAACCCGCGTCTTTGCGCTCGACGGCCGGGCGTTTGACCAGGGCGGCCGGGTTGCGCTGGATCAGCCCGTCCCGGACCGCGACGTCGAGGGCGGCCCGGAGCACGGTGTAGATCGTTCGGACGGATGACGCAGAAAGGCCGGCGCGGCGCTTGGCGAGCACCAGGGCCTCGACGTCGGAGGGGCGAAGCCGGTCGAGGGGCAGGCTGCCCAGCTTCGGCACCAGATGGCTCCGAGCCATGGTCGCGTACAGGTCGATCGTCGCCTGCTTGCGGTCGCTCGCCGGCAGCGCCTTCGTCGTCCAGTCCTCCAGCCAGGAAGCCATCGCGATCGAGGCATCTTTGACGGGGGCGCCGGCCTCGACGCGCTCCCGCAGCTCTCGGAGCTTCGCCCGCACCTCCGCCTGCGTCCTGCCGCTGACCTCCCGGCGCTTCACCTCCCCGAACTCGTCTCGATAGGTCAGGGCCGAGTACCACCGTCCGTTGGCCCGCTTGAAGATCGAACCCTCGCCGTTCCCTCGCTTCGCCATAGGACCGCTCCGATCGCCGTGGCCAGCGGCCGTCCGGCCGCTCTCGCCGTTCTTCCTGATGGTCGGGCGGACAGTGAGCCATTCCCAGTAGCGGCTGCGCCAGGTCGGTGATCATGTCGTCCGGCCGTGCTGGTGATGGAGGAGGACAAGGGCGGCAGCGGTGATTGCGCCGATGCGCCAGGGGCAGAGGCTGACCCGGCGCAGCGCCTTGAATGTCGTCTTGAGCAGGGAGTGCCGCGTTCGGCGGGGGCCCGGGTGGCCGCGTGCAGCAGGTTGACGGTGCGCTGATCGTCGGTCAGCGGCGCGTCGGTTCTTTTCTTGATCGGCGTGGTCAGCGCCGCCCGCTCGCCTTCGTAGCCCAGGTCGGCCAGGGCGGCGTGGTCCTCGTCGGTCCACTCGGCCAGCAGCGGCAGCGCCTCGGCGTCGGTGCGCAGCGCGGTGGTGTCGTGCTCGCGGCCGGGCCGGACCGCAGACGTCCACAGCGGCCAGCCGTCCGGGGCGGCGACGACCTGCACGTTGCCGCCGTGGGCGGCGTGCTTGCCCGACCACCACAGGTCCACCCGGCGATCCGCGCGGTCGGCCCGGGCGGTCGGACCGGGCACGCGGCAGCGGTCGGTGCGGATCAGCGTGCCATCCACGGACACGTGCGGATGGCCGGCGGCGCGAGCGGCCAGCAGCGCGCCGCGTAACCCGGGTGCGGCCGCGGCGAGCACGTCGATGCCCTCGTGCAGATAGCGGTAGGCCGTCGAGCGGCCGATCCGGTTGTCGGCGGCCAGCTGGGCCAGCCGGGTGCCGTCGAGAAACCAGCGCAGCACCAGCACCGCCTGCCGGTAGCAGCCCAGCGCCCGGCGTCGCCGCCGGGTCCGGCGTCGGCGCTGCTCGGCGGCGAGCAGGCCCGACACGAACAGCACGGTCTCCTCGGAGACCGGAAGCACGGCGGTGTAGGTGACAGGATCGGACACAGCAGGACCTCGGTGTGGGGCATCCGTGAGAAGACGTCCCTCCTACCGAGGTCCTGCGCTCATCCCGGTCACCTGCCCGCCCTCGGCGTGTCCTCCCTGACCCGCCCGGCGTCCGCTACTGGGAATGGCTCACTGTTCAGCACCGGGCTGACCGCGGTGCCCGTTCTGCACAGCTCAGGACGCATCCCGAGGATCGGGATCGAATAGCCCGCTCTGATTCGCCGACTTCGGCTGGCTGCGTCGACGGTGCTGGGCAGGCGCCGCCTGAGGGGGACTGTGCAGCATGCGGACATAGCGCTCGAGTTCGGCGCGGGAGAGCCGGCAGCTGCGGCCGATGTGTACCGGGTGGAGGTCACCGGCTCTTATCAGCGCATACACGGTGGTGCGTCCGACGCTCAGCAGTTTGGCGGCTTCCTCTGGTGTCAGCAGTAACGGGTCGCTGGCCGGCACGTCTGGCAAGCGCTGTGGATTAGACATGGCGTTCCCCTCGTCCGGGTCCGCTCGCGACCGCCGTCGTTCGGCGTGGGGCGTCCTGCCGGAGAAGGCGTCGATTTCGGCCGATTGGTGACGGTGCCAGCGAAATCTCTTGTTTTTCTGCAGTAGTCCTGCAGTCCGTCGGCGCCTGCGGGCGCCGCCGGCCACCGACCGCGGTCTCCTGTCTGGATGCCTGAATCCGGTGGGTGGGTGACGGCGCCGCTCGCGATGTCACCCCGGCGGAGTGCCAGGTCTCATCCGGTTGGTGACCGTGGAGGACCGAGCTCGTGTTCTTCGTCGGTTCCGCTGCAGCCCTGGCGGCGAGGCCGGTCCTGCGCCCGACGGGCACCACGGCGTCCTGTGAAAGTCCAGTGCGGCGTCACCCCGGCGGTTGTCCTGACGTGTCGCCCCTGCCGGGTTGGGGTGGCGATGGGAGCGGGGGTCGTGGAGCAGGATTGCTGCTGATCGGCAGCAGGACGGCCGGAAGCGCCGCAACGAGCCTCGGCGGGCAGCCGTCGACGATGTGGCCGTCGTCCGCCGCCGACGCGCCGGGGTGACACGCCAGAGGAGGCCACTGCTGCCGGCTATCCCATAGCCGCCGATTCCGGGGCCGGACCGGCCGGGGGAAGGGTGGGCCGCAGGCCCATCCCGCCAGGGACGCGCCAGCGCCCTTCCGGCGGCCGGTTCGGCCGGGACAATCCGGCGTGGGACAGCCGGTTCACGGGGAGGAGGCCGGCGCCTTTGGCAGCCGCGGCAGCGACTACCGGGGTCGGTAGCATGCGTGCCGTCGTTTTCGGGTGAGGTTTCTAGAGACGGCCAGCGACCCCCGACACGCTGAATCCCCCTGGAGCTTGTCCGGTATGCGGTCATAGCGGGGCGGTCTTCGCATCAGCTCGGCGAATAGGCACTGACCTCGGCCGACCGGGCTAACGGCGACCTAAGATCGTGTCACCACGAATTCGCGACAGCCCTGGTGCGCCAGGTGTGTGGGCCAGCGATCTTGAATTTCCGAACGTGTGATGAGACGGCCCCAGGTGTCCGGTGACGAGGTCGCGTGGGCGCGACCTCGTTGAGGTCAGCGGGCGGAGTCTTCAGGGGACGGTCCTGATCGCGGCCGGAGAACGCAGGGCCCGCACCGTAGCCGCCGTTCCGGCGGATCGCGCCGACCAGGTCTGCCATGGGCCCCGGCGAGCGGCTCGGCCGCGACGTCATGGCAGACCTGGTCGGGATAGCGATGGATCTATGCCGTAACCAACTGCTTTTCGGCAGCGACCTGGCGCACGGCTTCCGCGATCGTGATGTACGAGGGCGGGGGAGTCATCTGCATGTGGTTGTGGGTGATGGCCACGCCCAGCCCGGTGTTGAGCTCGGCCCAGCCCACCGATGCGCCTGCCCCGGGCATCCACAGGATCGGGTGGTGGGGGGTGATGATCGGGATCATCCCGGGCGTGTCATCGCTGAGGTAGTAGCCGAAGGCGGAGACCGGGACCTTCATGCCGAGGTAGCGATCGATCTCGTCCGGATTGTCGCGGGGGGTCAGGAACGCCTCGACCCGCTCGGGGGAGAGTAGGCGCACGCCATTGAGCGCGCCCTTGTTCGCCAGCAGCCCGAAGTGGGCGGCCATGGAACGGGCGTTGGTGATCGACCCCGCACCGGGATCGACTGTGCGACGGGTGATCTCCTGGTTGAAGATCGCCGCGGAGGGGTGCACCTCGTGCGGCATGCCTCGGAAGAACATCGGGTAGGGCGTGGACTCGGGGATCTCGCCGCCGACGAGCGTGGCCAGCCGGTGGTCCTCGGACTCCGGCAGACCGAAGAACAGGTCGGTCGCGCCGATGGGGTCGAGTAGCTCCTCCCTCGCGAACTGAGCGAACGGGCGACCCTCGGGGTCGGTGCGCTGCACGATCTCCGCGATGATCCAGCCCCACCCCAGTGCGTGGTAGCAGTTCGTGCCGACCGGGTAGTCCGGGGTCATCTGCTCGAAGCCGCGGATCATCCAGTCCCAGTCGGCCTTGAGCTCCGGGGTGACGCCTTCCGGCATCCACGGCACTCCCGACTGGTGGGTGAGCACGTTGCGGACGGTGATGTGTTCCTTGCCGTTGCGACCCCACTCCGGCCAGTACGTCGTGATAGGGGCGTCGTAGTCGACGAGGCCACGCTCGGCCTGCAGGTGCAGGGTCGTGGACGTGACCGACTTGGTCACCGAGAACGGGAAGAACAGGGTGTCGGAGTCGACGGCTCGCCCGGTCTCGGGGTCGGCCACCCCGCCGAAGGCGTCGACGATGAGCTCACCGTGCACATACGCGGCGACCTGGATGCCGACTTCCGTCGTCTCCAGTGCCTCGTCCAGGGCGGCTTCGACGAGGGGATGGGTGAGTTGCTGGTTTTCCGGCATCGTTTCGTCTCCTCTGCGCGGCGTACTCGTGGGGTGGTGGGGGAGGGGGGTGGGAGAGGGGAGTGCGGCTGCCGGCTGACTGATCCGGTCGTGCAGCACGGAGGTTTGCGCGGGTCTGCTCAGAGGGACGCGATGACCCTGAGCCGATCGGCGACCGCCCGGCGGCTCACCGCCGCGTCCGGAGCGAGCAGGTCCGGAGCGTGGGGTGTGCCCGGGTGGACGTGGAGTTCGCAGGAGACACTCGCGGCGAGCAGTCGCTGCGCGTAGGCGAGGCACTCGTCCCGGAAGATGTCGAGCTCGCCCACCTCGATGTAGGCGGGAGCGAGCCCGCAGAAGTCGGTCAGGCGGGCGGGTGCGGCGATCGGTGACACGGATGGCTCGCCGAGATCGTCGCCCAGCATGGCATGCCAGCCGGTATAGTTGTGGTCGTAGGTCCAGGTGGCCCCGGCCGCCAGGAGGGGATCGGGCTCCGTGTTGCGGTCGTCGAGCATGGGATAGATCAGGATCTGCCGAGCGACCTGGACGCCTTCGTCGCGAGCCAGGATGGCGGCGCCGGCCGCCACCCCTCCGCCGCCGCTGTCGCCCATCAACGCGATGCGGTCGGGGTCGACGCCCCACCGGGGCGCGCCCTTGGTGAGCGAGCGGACCGCGGCGTAGGCGTCGCGGGCGGGGATCTCTCCTGGGAATTCGGGCGCCAACCGGTAGCCGACTGCGAGGAAGGGAACTCGCGTGAGTTGGGCGTAGTGCCGCACCCGCCGGTCGTAGTTGTCCAGGCTGCCGCAGATCATCCCGCCGCCGTGCACGTACACCACCGCCGGGCCGGGGAGGGGGTCCGTGTGCGTGTACCAGCGCACCGGGACGTCGGTGCCGTCGTCCGCCTCGACGGTGTCTGGGGTCATGACGACGTCGGGGGCGTCCGGTAGTTCGTCGGAGGATTGCGCCAGGGCCAGATCGGTCAACCGTCGCAGGCCGTCGACGTCGTCTCGCGCAGGGAGCGCGATCGTGGCGGCAGCCGCGGCCTGAGCCATGAGCGCGGCCGCGATCTCCGGGTCGTAGGTCATTGCCATGTCGTCAGGCCTCGCCGGTCATGTCGACGACGACCCGGAGCACGTCACCGCCGCGGAGGGCGTCGATGGCGTCCTCGACCTCGTTGAGCGGGAACCGGTGCGACACCTGGCTGTCCAGGTCGAGGCGTCCCTGCTCGACCAGCTGGACGATGTTCTGCATGTCGACGAACGGGTCGCAGGCGCCGTTGAGTGCGCCGGCGATTGTGAGGTGCCGGCTCATGACATCCATGACGTCGAACTCGGCGGTCGGCGTCCTGGTCGGGATGCCGACCAGCGCCAATCGCCCGCCCCGGTCGAGGATCGCGAGGGACGCGGCCAGGACCGGGGCGTGGCCCGTGCACTCGATGACGGCGTCGACCGGGGCGCCGGCCTGCTCTCGCACCCGTGCGGCCATCTGCTCGGCGGGCATCCCGGGCTCGACGTGGACGAAGACGTCCGCGCCGAATCGGTGTGCCAGGTCCGCCTTGGCCGGGTTGACGTCGACCGCGATCACGCGCCGCGCCCCGAGCAGCCGGGCGGTCTGCACGCTGTTGATCCCGATCCCACCGACGCCGATGACGGCCACCGACTCGCCGGCGGCCACCTTCGCCACGTTGCGCACGGTCCCGTAGCCGGTGCTGACCGCGCAGCCGACCAGCGCCGCGGCGGCGGGTCCGACGGAGCTGATCGGGTGGACCTGCATCTCGTCGACGACGATCTCGGTGGCCAGCGACGAGGATCGGGCGATCGAGCGGACGGGCTCCCCCCGCCAGGTGAACGGGGGGATCGGGTCGTCCATCGAGGTCGGGCATGCCGAGTAGCGACCGCGGGCGCAGTCCGGGCAGCGCAGGCACGGGCGCTGGCAGGTGACCGCAACCTGCTGCCCCACGGCGACGGTGGTGACCTCGCAGCCCACGGCCTGGACGACCCCGGCGGCTTCGTGTCCCATCACGGCGGGATCGGGCATCGGGAACTCCATCAGCAGCAGGTCGCTGCGGCAGAGGCCCGAGGCGAGGACCCGGATGCTGACCTCGCGCGGCCCGGGGGAGCGGACCTCGAGGTCGTCCGCGAGAGTGAGTTTGCCGTCCTGGACGATGACGCCGTTCATGGTTTCTCCTGAGGTCTGCTCTGCTGGTGGGAGCGGTCCGTGGGTGGGCGGGCGCCGGTGGTGGCCGGCCCACCCACGGACGGCTTCGGGTCAGGCGGTGACGACCAGTGCGTCTTCGGAGTCCGGGGTCTCGACCTCACGGGGTCGGCGGGGGACGAGCACCGAGACCAGCAGGCCTGCTCCTGCGACGCAGGCGCCGATCAGGAACACGTTCGTCCAGCCCGAGGAGGTGTAGACGGGGAAGCCCTGGACCAGTTGGCCGACGTTCTGGTTCAGCACCAGGCCGGAGACCTGGGCGAGGGCACTGCCGACGGCCCCCGCGATGGCGCTGAGCATGCCGGCTGCGATGCCACGCGAGGCCGGGGGGGCGAGCAGCATGAGCAGGCCCGCGCCCGCGGCGTACACCATCGACCCGAGGCCGATCAGGCCATAGCCCAGCATCGGCATCCACGGTTCGGTGTGCAGGAGGGCGAGGGTCAGCGAGCCGGCGACGACGAAGATCGCGCCGAGGGTGAGGAACACTCGGAAGCCGTACCTCTTGGCCGCGAGGCCCACGATCACGCCGGCCAGCACGGTGAGGATGCCCGCGGGAATGAGGTACTGGGCCACGCCGGTGGCATCGAGCCCGAAGCCGTAGTCGCCGCCGAGCGCCCGCGGGGTCTGCAGCATGGTGGGCAGGTAGCTGCTGGCGATGGTCATCGCGGCGGTGATGAACGAGTAGGCGAACACGACGGTCGCCACCGGCCGGCTGGCGAGCAACCGGGTGTCGACGAACGGATGGGCGGCGCGCCGCTCCCACCCCCACCACGCGACGAGGATCGCCAGGCCGCCGCCGACGAAGAGCAGTGTCCGGCTGTCGGAGAGTGTCCATGTGGCGAGGTTCGAGATTCCGTACATCAGGGCCAGCAGGCCGACGGCGAGGCCGAGGAAGCCGGGGACGTCGATCGGGGCGGCGTTGCGGTACGGGGACTCCGGCACCACGAGCGCGGTGCCGACGGCACCGACCAGCGAGATGACCGCGACGAACCAGAACACCGACTCCAGTGAGACGTTGTCGATGAGGAATCCGGCGAGGAACGGGCCGGCGATCGTGACTACACCGACGCCGTTGGTCACGATCCCGATGCTGAGGTTGCGCGCGCTTTCGGGAAAGACGTCCCGGATGAGCGCGTACGCCAAGGGCATGAAGGCGCCGCTGACGCCCATCAGGCCACGCCCGAGCAGCATCACCTCATAGGAGGGGGCGAGCGCGCAGACGACCGAACCGGCGAAGCCGATCGCCCCGGCCATGACCAGCACCCGCTTCTTGCCGATGCGGTCCGCCACCTTGCCGAGGACAGGGGTCGCCACCGCCGCGACCAGGATGAAGATCGTGATCATCCAGGCGATCTGCGTCGTCTGGTATTTCGCGGCGAAGGGGCCGAGGGCGGGCGCGATCAGGGTGAACCCGAGCGCGGTCTGCTCGGTGAGCAACACGAGGAAGGCTGTTGCGGCGATCCAGCGACCGCGGCCCGCGGAGGCGGTCGTGTCGGGCTGGGCGCCGGGCGCGCCGGCGTGGTGAATGGACATCGGTGTTCCTCCGAGGACGGGGAGGTGGCCAAGACGGCGAAGGATGAGAACCCGGCCTGAGACGCCGGTCACAGGGCGAGACTGTGGCACGCTGGCCGACTACGAGTCAAGAAATCAGTCTCGCGTTCTGCTTTTGTGGTCGGCAGTCAGACCGAATGGGTCGCGGCAGCCTGCTCCCCGACACCCGCCTTCATTTGTGTCGGGTGGTCGATGACCTGGGCCGTTGGCTCTCGGTGGGCGCTGAATGTCCAAGTCGCAGGTCCAACACGGCACTGTCGCCGCACTCGTCGTACCGGCGGCGTCCGCGCCGCCCTCGACCCGGCTCACGCCGGTGGCGGTGCTGTGAGCCACCTGCCGCGAACCGTCTGGTTTCTATACTTCGGGAATGACCGCCTCCCCGATGTCACTCCGTGAGCGCCAGAAGCTGCAGACGCGCGAGCACCTGCTGGAGACGGCCGGGAGGTTGTTCGGGGAGAAAGGCTTCGCGGCCACGTCGATCGACGACATCATCGGGGCCGCCGGCACCAGTCGCGCCACGCTGTATGCCTACTTCGACAGCAAGGACGCGCTGTTGAGCGCGATCGTCGACCGGATGTGGCAGGACGGACAGCGCTACTGGGACGCGTTCGGCCTGCTGCCCGACTGGTCCCGGGGCTCGGTTCTGGGCTGGCTGCGTGAGTTCGCCGCCGCATGGCAGCGGGATGCGCCGCGGAACAAGGCTGCCTCGATCGCTTCTCCGACGATCTTCCTCGAGTCGCCGGACCGGCACCGCCGGCTGGTCCTCGGCGTACGGGCAAACAAGGAGCTCTGGCGCCACTTCCCCGAGGCCGAGGCGGAGCTTCGGGCCGCAATGGTCGTCAATGTCGTCGAGGGCCAGTTCGCCGACTACTTCTTCCACGGGTCGTCGCTCGATCTCGAGGTCTTCGTCGGCTACGTCGCCGACGCGCTGCGAGCTCTCCTCGGCGCGGCCTGACCTGCGCGGCTGCCCGGCGGGTGCTGAACCGTCGGAAGCTGCGCCCGAGCTCTCGGACCGGCGAGGCGCGCCGTTCTAGAACGAAAGTCTATTGACAAGACTTTCAGTCTGCCTAAGACTCTCTGTGTGACGCAGACCGCACAGAGAGGGCCGCGCCTCCGATGACCGCAACCGTTCCCACCCGCGTCCGAGAGCTGCGCGCGACCATCGCGCAGGCCGACCCGGCGATCCTCCTGGCGAGCATCGTCTCGATCACCGGCGACACCTCTCGGGTGCCCGAGTACACGCCGCACCTCACCTACCGCGTCGCCAACATGGCGATCAAGAGCGAGCTGCCAGCTGAGCTCCGGGCCCGGCTCGATGACTGGGCCGTGCAGGTCCTCACCGACTCGGAGGCGTACCGCGGCCACGAGCCGTCGGCGCTGGACGACGAGACCTTCCGGACGCTGGCGCAGGCGCTCACCGGCCTGCCGGTCGACCCGCGGTCGCTGCCCTTCCTCCGCGAGCAGGGCGGATTCGCCTGCTTCACGCCTACGGTGCCGCGGACGCGGGAGGCTCCGGAAGACTTCAAGGTCACCATCATCGGAGCCGGAATGGCCGGTGTGACGATGGCCGTCGCCGCCCAACATGCCGGCTTCGACTTCGAGGTGCTGGAGAAGAACCCCGGCGTCGGCGGCGTGTGGTGGCAGAACCGCTACCCCGGGATCGGCGTCGACACGCACAGCAAGTACTACTCACTGTCGTTCGAGGTCAACCCCGAGTGGACGCACTGCTACCCCGAGGGCGACGAGTTCCGCGAGTACCTCGACCGAGTGGCGCGCAAGTACGGCGTGATCGACCGGTTCACGTTCGGCGCCGAGGTGACCGAGTTGGTGTGGGACGAGGCCGACGCCCGCTGGCAGATCACCTACCTGAAGGACGGGCAGCGGGTGGAGACCTCCGCCAACGCCGTCGTGACAGCCGCCGGGTACCTGAGCCGGCCGCAACTGCCGCAGGTGCCCGGCATCGAAACCTTCCAGGGAGCCTCGTTCCACTCAGCGGAATGGGACGAGAGCTACGACTTCACCGGCAAGCGGGTCGCCGTCGTCGGCACCGGCTGCACCAGCGTGCAGATCGTCGACGCACTCGCGCCGACCATCAAGTCGCTCACCCTGTTCCAACGCCAGCCCCACTGGGTCGTGCCCAGTGCCGACAAGGCGGGGATCCCTGAGGCGGAACGCTGGCTTTTGATGAACGTGCCCAGTTACCGCCAGTGGGCGCGGCTGCACACCTTCCTCGTCATCGGCGACATCAACTACGGGATGGTGCGCTACGACGCCGACTGGGCTTCCGAACACGAGCTGTCCATCAGCGCCGCCAATGACATGGGCCTGCAGGTGGCACTGGGTCACCTCGAAGCATCCTTCTCCGACCGGCCGGACCTGCTCGCGAAGCTCAAGCCGGACTTCGCTTTCATGGGCAAGCGGCCCATCCGCGACCCGGGCACGTACTACGAGACGCTCAAGAAGGACACCACCGAGGTCGTCACCTCCGGTCTCGCGCAGGTGACGGCGCACGGCATAGTGGACGGCGACGGGGTCCTGCACGAGGTCGACGCGATCATCTACGCGACTGGTTTCGCGCTGGAGTTCCTCTCGACCTGGACCATCGTCGGCAGGGACGGCGTCAAGCTCAACGAGGTGTGGCAGGAGAGGCCGCTGGCCTACCTCGGCTGCCAGGTGCCGGCATTCCCGAACCTCTTCGTGACCTCGGGCCCCAATGCCAATCCCTCGCACGGCGGGGGGCACAACTTCTGCGTCGAAGCCGTCGTGCACTACGCGGTGGAGTGCCTGCAGACGCTGGTCGAGCGCGGTGCGCGGAGCATCGAGCCCACTTCCGAGGCCCTCCAGCGGTGGACGGAGGAGATCGAGGAGAAACTCGCGGACTCGGTGTGGGTGCGAGAGACCCGAGCCACGACGTACTACCGCAACAGGCGGGGCGACGTCGTCCTGGCCAGCCCGCTCCTCATGGAGGACTACTGGACCCGGCTGCGGGAGCCGCGCCTCAACGACCTGCGACTGGGCCGATGACCGGCACGGATGCACTGGCCAGAGCGGCTGTGACGATCGAGGGGCCCGACGAGCGGGGTTCGTCCGCTCCCGACCCCTGGGCCCGGCTGTACCCGCCGGGGGTCACCGCGGAGCTGGCGGGAGCCTTTCCGACGATGCTGGCGGCCTGGGACTCGCACGTGCGGGCCCGGCCGACGGCGCCGGCGGTGCACTACTTCGACGCCACGCTGAGCTTCGCCGACATCGACGCCGCGGCCGACGCCCTCGCCTGCGCCCTGCAGGACCGCGGCGTCGAGCCGGGGGACCGGGTCGCGGTCTATCTGCAGAACGACCCGCAGTGGCTGGTCACGATGCTGGCTGCCTGGAAGGCCGGAGCCGCCGTCGTGGCCGTGAACCCGATGCTCCGTGAGAAGGAGCTCGCGCACCACCTGACGGACTCAGGCCCCGAGGTCCTGGTCTGCCTCGACCAGCTCTACCGGGACGTGGTGATCGACGTGCTCCCCGCGACGTCGGTGGGCACCGTCATCACCACGCACCCGCTGGACATGACCCCGGACGTCGCCGTCCCGCCCTCGGTGGCCGCGCACATCCCGGACCGCCAGGTGTACGACGACGCCCTGGACTGGCAGGACCTGATGCGCCGCTACGCCGGGCGCCGTCCCGCCGCCGTGGGGATCGGACCCGCGGACATCGGCGTGCTGACCTACACCTCCGGGACGACCGGACGGTCCAAGGGTGCGATGAACCTGCACAGCGCGATGGTGCACAGCTCCACGGTCTACACCGCGTGGTGGGACCTCCGCCCGGGCCGCGACGTCGTGCTGGGGCTGGCGCCGGTCTTCCACATCACCGGCATCATCGCCGGGTTCGGCGCCCACATCGTCGCCGGCGTCCCCATCGTGCTGCTGCACCGCTTCGATGCAGGAGAGACGCTGCGGGCCATCGCCCGGTGGCGAGCGACGTTCATGGTGGGGGCGAGCACGGCCTTCATCGCGCTGGCCAACCACCCCAGCCTGCCGGACCACGACGTTTCCTCGCTGACGAAGACGCCGTCGGGCGGGGCGCCGGTCAGTCCGGCCCTGGCCGACCGGGTCAGGAGCGCCACGGGGTGGTCCATGCGGGGCGTCTACGGGATGACCGAAACCACCTCGCCGACCCACATGGCGCCGCTCGATCCCCCTGCGCCGGTGGATCCCGAGAGCGGCGCGCTGTCCGTGGGCGTTCCGGTCCCGGGGGCTCGGGTGCGCATCGTCGACGTCGACACCGGCGTGGACGTGCCCCCCGGCGTCGCTGGCGAGATCGTGGTCTCCGGGCCCATGGTCGTGCCGGGGTACTGGCAGCTCCCCGAGGAGTCCGCGCACGCGATCCGCGACGGATGGCTGCACACCGGAGACATCGGGAAGACGATCGAGGACGGCTGGCTGTTCGTGGTCGATCGGCTCAAGGACATGATCAACGCCGGCGGGTACAAGATCTTCCCGCGCGACGTGGAGGACGTGCTCTACCAGCACCCCGCGGTCCGCGAGGCCGCGGTCGTCGGGGTGCCGGACGAGTACCGCGGGGAGACGGTTCAGGCGTTCGTCTCCCTGGTGGACGGCGCCGCGGTCATGCCTGAGGAGCTGATCACGTTCTGCAAGGAACGGATGGCGGCCTACAAGTACCCGCGTGTGGTGGAGATCCGGGACGAACTGCCGAAGAACGCGAGCGGCAAGCTGCTGCGGCGTGAGCTGCGTGGAGCGTGACGTGGTGGCGGCGCCCCGTACCCGGGAGCGGGTGATGCGCGGGTTCGTCCGGGAGGTCGGTCCGCCTCCCGAAGCGGTCGACGTCGTGGCGCTGCGGCGCTGGTTGGACCGCGTCGTCGACGGCGGGCCGGCAGGGGAGCTCCGGATGAGGCTGATCGCGGGCGGGCGCTCGAACCCCACCTATGAGGTGACCGACGGGCAGCGGTTGTGGGTCCTCCGACGTCCGCCCCACGGGCACGTGCTGCCCACCGCGCACGACATGGGTCGCGAGTACCGCGTCCTCCACGCGCTGCGGGGCTCGGCGGTGCCGGTGCCTCGCGTGCTCGGCCTGTGCACCGACGAGAGCATGATCGGCGCGCCGTTCTACGTCATGGACAAGCTGGAGGGAGTGGCCCTGCGGACGCAGTCGGACACCGTCCGACTCACCGAGCAGGAGCGTAGGCGGCTGGCGGAATCGATGGTCGCCACCCTCGTCGCACTGCACGAGATCGACCCGGCCGAGGTGGATCTGGCCGACTGGGGGCGCCCGGAGGGTTACCTGCAGCGACAGCTGCACCGTTGGCGCCGGCAGTGGGAGGCGTCCGCGACCACGCCTCGCAATGAGGTGGCGGAACTGCTCCGGCGATTGTCCGCGGCCCTGCCCCCGGAGCCCCAGGCCGGCATCGTCCACGGTGACTTCAAGCTCGACAACATCATCGTCGATAGGGCCGACCCCGCGGCCATCGTCGGCGTCCTCGACTGGGAGATGTCGACGCTCGGGGACACGCTCACCGACCTCGGCATCCTCTGCTCGTTCTGGGACCACGAGGGCGAGTTCCACAATCCGATCACCGCCGGAGCGACGGCGCTGCCCGGGTTCCCCAGCCGCGACGAGGTCGTCGCCCGATACGCCGCCCTGAGGGGCATCGACGTCGCTGAGCTCGACTGGTACCGGGTCTTCGCCGACCTCAAAATCGCGGTGATCCTCGAGGGAATTCACGCCCGACACCTCCAGGGGCACACCGTCGGGGAGGACTTCGAGCGCGTCGGCGACATGGTGGTTCCGCTGCTCGGGCGAGCGCTGGAGGTCGCGTCCACCTCGAGCGTCCCGGCCCTGCGGGCATGAGCGTGGCGCCGCAGCTGGGGGAGCCCACGATGGCCGGAGTCAGCACTGCGCGTCTGCTGGCGAAGCCGGATGTCGCCGCGCTGGACCTGCGCCCGTCGCCGCGGGCGATGGAGCTCCGGCAGCGGCTCGTCGACTTCATGCACAGCGACGTGTTCCCGGCCGAGCGCGCCTACGAGGAGCACCGGGACCGGGTCGGTCCGAAGGACAGCACGGTGCCGCCGGTCGTCGAGGAGCTCAAGCGCGCGGCCCGGGCCCGCGGCCTGTGGAACCTCTTCCTCCCCGCGGAGTCCGGGATCGGCCAGCTGGACTACGCGGGTCTGGCGGAGATCACCGGATGGAGCCTTCACCTGGCCCCCGAGGCCACGAATGGGCAGGCGCCGGACACCGGCAACATGGAGTTGCTGCACCTGTTCGGCACCGAGAAACAGAAGAAGCAGTGGCTGCACCCGCTGCTGGACGGTGCGATCCGATCCGCCTTTTCCATGACCGAGATCGCCGTGGCCGGCTCGGACGCCACCAACATCGAGACCCGGATCGAGCGGGACGGCGACCACTACGTCATCAACGGGCGCAAGTGGTGGACCAGCGGCGCCGCCGACCCGCGCTGCAAGCTGCTCATCGTCATGGGCAAGACCGACGTCGAGGCCGAGCTCCACCGCCAGCAGTCGATGGTGCTGGTACCGGTCGACACGCCCGGCGTCACGATGGCCCGGGACGTGCCGGTCTTCGGCCGCTACGACCAGCACGGCCACTGCGAGGTGGTCTACGACAACGTCCGGGTCCCGGTGTCGAGCGTGCTCGGGGGGGAGGGCGCGGGCTTCGCCCTCGCCCAGGCGCGGCTCGGGCCGGGGCGGATCCACCACTGCATGCGCGCCCTCGGCGCGGCCGAGCGGGCACTGGGGCTGGTGACCGCTCGGGCGCAGTCGCGGGTCGTCTTCGGCAAGCCGCTGGCCGAGCAGGGCGTCGTCCAGCAGCAGATCGCCGAGTCTCGGATCGCGATCGACCAGGCCCGGCTGCTGTGCCAGCTGGCGGCGAAGACCATCGACGTGCACGGCAACAGGGCCGCCGCCCCGTACGTGTCGGCGGCGAAGGTCGCCGTGCCACGGGTGGCCCTCGAGGTGATCGACCGGGCGATCCAGGTCCACGGCGGGGCCGGGGTCAGCGACGACGTCCCGCTGGCGGCGATGTACGGCTGGCACCGTGCCATGCGAATCTTCGACGGCCCGGACGAGGTGCACCTGCGCACGATCGCCAAGACCGAGCTGCGCAGGACCGTCGCCTGAGCGGACGGACATCGAGGCTTTTCGACTGACCGCTGTCGACTCCGTCCCGCCGTGGCGGGGCGATCCATCCCATCCGGCCGACGAGGCCTGGACCACTAAGGGGGAAGACGTGCGCGCATTCGAGCTGATGGACTACCTGGGGCCCACCGGCTTGCGGCTAGCAGATCGGCCGGCCCCCGAGCCCCGTCCCGACGAGGTCCTCATCGACGTCCGGGCCATCGGCGTGAACTTCCCCGACCTGCTCATGACCAAGGGGCAGTACCAGTACCGCCCCGACCTGCCGGTCGTACCGGGCTGCGAGGTGGCAGGCGAAGTGGCGCGCGCTCCACAGGGGTCCCCTTGGGCGCCAGGGGACCGGGTCGCCGCCTTCGTCTGGCACGGGGCCTTCGCCGAGCAGGCGGTCGCGCCGCTGAACTCGCTGGTCCGCGTGCCGGACGCGGTCGACTGGGCCGCGGCCGCGGCGATGGTCGTGAACTACCACACCGTGCACTTCGCGCTGGCCCGACGGGGAAGGGTCCGGCCGGGGGAGACCGTGCTGGTGATGGGTGCGGGCGGCGGCATCGGTACCGCCGCGCTCCAGGTCGCGCTCGGGCTGGGCGCCCGGGTGGTTGCCGGCGTCGCCGACGAGGGGCAGGTCGCAACCGCACGCGCCGCGGGCGCCTCAGAGGTCGTCGTCCTCGAGGAGGGCTTCTCCACGCGCCTCCGGGAGCTGACCCACGGACGCGGAGTCGACGCGGTGCTGGACCCCCTGGGTGATTGGCTCTTCGACGAGGCGCTGCGTGCCCTGGCTCCGGAGGGCCGCATCCTCGTGATCGGCTTCGCCGCGGGGCAGATCCCCCAGGTCAAGCTCAACCGGCTGCTGCTGCGCAACGCCTCGGTCCTGGGTGTGGCGTTCGGGGCGTTCCTCGAGCTCGATCCCGACCTCATGAGCGAGGAGGCGCGGTCGCTGGATCGCATGGTGGCCGAGGGCGCCGTGCGGCCCCAGATCGGCGCCAGATTTGCGTTCGAGCAACTCCCGGACGCGCTCGGGCATCTGGAGCGCGGCGAGATCCCCGGGAAAGGCGTCGTGGTCCTCTGATCAAGCGTCGAGGACGCGGAGGTGGACGCCCGGGGGCCGTCATGGTCACCGGTGACCCTCCCTGCTGCGATGGCAGCGTTGAGGACGGCGGGGATGTGCGGGGGCGCGGGTTGTGGTCGGCGTCGGGTCTTCGCTGCTGCGATGGCAGCGTCGAGGACCGCGGAGGTCGAACACGAGCCCGGCTCATCGAGTGATCAGGCGCTGACCTTCCCTCGCCAGCAGCGCCGCCGGGCCACGCCGCAGCCGAGCAGCCGCAGACCCCGACTCCGCGCGTCTGACCCTTCCGCGTACTGACCATCGCGGCCCAACCCCGGAACCGCAACCGGAACCGCAACGCGACTTGGACTCTTACGGACGGCCGCGTACTTCGGCGGAGGCCACCCCCCTCGCCACCTGCCTTTATGGCACGCAGGCGAACTTCCGTGGACGCGAAGAAGTTGTCTGGGGGTCAAGGGGTCGCAGGTTCAAATCCTGTCAGCCCGACAGCGGGAAACCGCAGGTCCGGGGCCGTGTCCGGAGAGATCCGGAACAGCCCCTGACCGCTTCCTGAGGCGGTTCGACCACCATTTCGACCACCATCAGGTCACCCTGAGTGCGTGCACGACCTGTCGGTTCGGGCGTCGGACGTGGGCGTCGACGATCCGGGGGACGGGCGGTCGGGTCACGGAGGGCGACCATCGCCCCTGGGGTGGTCGCCAGGTCCGTCCAATGCTTCGGGGCGGGGGATGTATCGCCGCGGCATCGCGGCGCGAGTGGATCCTCGCTGCGCCGTGGTCGTCTTCGCCGACTCCCCGGGCAGGCTCCGCACGTCGACGCATACGCGGGTGGAGAGAGCCGGCACCCGAAGGCGGGACCCGTGTCGGCATGGCGGGGCACCCCGCCGGAGGAGCGCGCCGACAGCCACCGCGACCTCCCCGACGGACGCCCGAACTGCCCCGGTGACTCCGGGACAGAGGTCGTCAGCTCCGGCGGATGCCAGCGAGTGTCCGACCAGCACGAGGGAACAGAGCACGTGGTCCTTGGGCCGTCCGGACCGACCGGACGCCCCGAGTCGTGCAGGGGTGCTGCCGCACCCCAGCAGGGGCTGAGCCAGGCTGTGAGGTCGCGATGACGTACCGGACGGCGTGGGACAGGCTGCGACCCACCCGGCACACCGCACCGGGCCCCCGCGCCCCGCAAGCCTCACGCGGACGCGCGTGGGCGTTGCTGCGCCGGCCCGCGATCCAGCGCGGCGTCCGGGCCTCGATCGCTGCCGGGTTGGCCTGGCAGGTCGCCGTCCTGCTGCCACCGCTTCTGGCGGACTACGCCTACTACGCACCCCTGGGCGCGGTGATCGCGGTCCACCCCACTGTTGCCGACTCGGCCGGCGCGGCCTGGCGGACCGTGCTCGCGATCATGCTCGGCTTCGGCCTCGCCGTCCTGGTCTACGAGGCGACCTCGTCCCTGCCCGGTGCGCTCACCATCGCCCTGCTCGTGGCGCTCGCGATCGGGGTGGAGAAGTGGGGCGTGCTCGGCCCGCAGGCCGGCTGGGTGAGTTTCGCCGCCGTGCTCATGCTCACCGTCGGCGCCGACGACCCCGGCGCCTACGTGCTGCGCTATGCCGGTCTCACCCTGCTCGGCGCGGCGGTCGGCGTCCTCGTCACCACCGTCCTGTTCCCCCCGCTGCAGCTGACCCAGGCGGTGGAGCAGATCGCCTGTACCCGGGAGATGCTCGCCCGGCACCTGGAGCAGATGGCCGCCCGGCTGGCCTGCGATCGGGTCCCCTCGCCGGCCGAGGAGCGAGGCTGGATGGCGGCGCTTGGCCCGCAGCTGGACCGGATGCGCCGGGCCGAGGCGCTCGTCGAGCGGGCCCGGCAGGCCAATCCGCGGGCCGGTAGCTGGCAGGGGACCGCCGCGCGCATCCGCGCGGAGTCACGGGCACTCGACCGCGTCGCCGTCCTCATCGACGATCTCACCGCGCTCGTCTCCGAACTGCAGCCGCACCGGCGGGGGAGCCGGACCGACGTCGGCACCGCCCAGCTGCTCGGCGCGGCCCTGACCGCGCTCGCCGGCGTGGTGCGCAACCCCTACCACTCCGACGACGGGACGGCGCCCGACCCCCGGACGCAGCAGATCGACACCGCCAACGAGGCAGTGGACCGGATGGTCGAGCGGCTGAGCGCTCTGCCGGGCGACCGGTCCCTGCTGCCGTTGAGCGCGGTGGTGGTCGGAGTGCAGCGCGGCCTGATGGCTCTCGAGGCGTACCGACCCGACTGACCTGCGCTGATCCGGAGGGACAGCGGCGGCGTGCAGCGGATGCCTGGGCCGACACCGGAATGGGTACCGGAGAGATCACTGTCGAGGACCTGTCACGAGGCCCGCACGGTCAGTGTCCCTCGGGGGTGGCTGTGCTGAAAATCACCTCAGACCCTTGCCCCACGGCCACGCCTCTGGTTCCCTCTTCCGAAGCGAGTCTCACATGACGCAACACGATAGGGGACTGCCATGGAGCGACCGCGTCGAGAGCAAGCCTCTTTCCCCAGCCCGCTGAACGGCCGACCGCAGGACGCCGGCGAGAACCCGGCACCCGTCACGGCCGCCCATCGGGAGAGGGACGAGGACCCCACCGTCCGGGACGTCGACGAGTCCGGGACGGGGACCCACCCGGCGATAGCCAAGCCACCGCCCTGTGTGGCCGACCGGCACTGGGACGTGGACAGGGTCCTGTTCGCCGTCGCCGCGGCCATGGCACTGGGCTTCGTCGCCTGGGGCTTCGCCAGCCCCACCGGCCTGGGCACCGCGAGCAGTTCCGTGCTCGGCTGGATCACCGGCAACCTCGGCTGGCTGTTCGTGCTGCTCGCCTCCGCATTCGTGGTCTACGTGATCTGGCTCGCGGCCAGCAAGTACGGGCGGATTCCGCTGGGGCGCGACGACGAGCGGCCGGAGTTCCGCACGGTCTCGTGGGTCGCGATGATGTTCAGCGCAGGTATGGGCATCGGGCTGATGTTCTTCGGCGTGGCCGAACCGCTCTCGCACTACGTCTCCCCACCGCCGCTGACGAACCAGCCCGAGTCGGCCGAGGCGATCCAGACGGCGATGGCCACCACGCTGTTCCACTGGACCCTGCACCCGTGGGCGCTGTACGCCGTGGTCGGGTTGGCCATCGCCTACGGCACCTTCCGGCGCGGTCGCCGTCAGCTGATCAGCTCCGCCTTCATCCCGCTGCTCGGCGAGCGGCGGGCCACCGGCCCCACCGGCCGGGTCATCGACGTCCTCGCCATCTTCGCCACGCTGTTCGGGTCGGCCGCCTCCCTCGGCCTGGGCGCCCTGCAGATCGGCAGCGGGGTGGAGATCCTCGGCTGGGCCGGCGACGTCGGCAACGCCGTGCTGGTCGGGATCATCGCGGTGCTGACCGCCGCCTTCGTCGCCTCGGCCGTCTCCGGCGTCGCCAAGGGCATCCAGTGGCTGTCCAACATCAACATGGTCCTGGCGCTGGTGCTCGCGCTGTTCGTCTTCGTCCTCGGCCCGACGATCTTCATCCTGAACCTCATCCCCGACGCGGTCGGCAGCTACTTCTCCGACCTCGGCGAGATGGCGGCGCGCACGGAGGCCACCGGCGGTGACGCGATGGCCACCTGGCTGCGCGGCTGGACGGTCTTCTACTGGGCCTGGTGGATCAGCTGGACGCCGTTCGTCGGGCTGTTCATCGCGCGCATCAGCCGCGGCCGGACCATCCGTCAGTTCGTCACCGGCGTGCTTCTGGTGCCCAGCCTGGTCAGCCTGCTGTGGTTCGCCGTCTTCGGCGGTGCGGGCATCGCCGCTCAGCGCGGCGGCCTGGACGTCGCCGGGCAGGGCACCACGGAGGGGCAGCTGTTCGCGGTGCTGGAGCAGTACCCCTGGGCCACCGCCGCGACCGTGGTCGTGATGCTGCTCGTCGGCATCTTCTTCGTGTCCGGCGCGGATGCGGCCTCGATCGTCATGGGATCGCTGTCGCAGCGCGGCACCCTGGAGCCGAGCCGCTGGGTCGTCATCTTCTGGGGCGTCGTGATGGGGTCGGTCGCAGCGATCATGCTGCTGCTGGGCGAGGACGGCGCGGCGCTGACGGGGCTGCAGAACCTGACGATCATCGTGGCCCTGCCGTTCGCGCTGGTGATGGCCGCGATGGCGGTGAGCCTGGTCAAGGACCTCCGCCGCGATCCCATGGTCCTGCGCGGCAACTACGCCACCGTGGCGATCGAGCAGGCCGTGGTCGACGGGATCAGCCGCCACGGGGACGACTTCGTCCTCGTCGTGGAGAAGACCCCCGGCTCGCCGGCGGCCACAGCAGCGAGCCCGGACGGGGATAGCCAGAAGTCGGTCGGCCTGAACGGCAACTTCGTCTCGACGGAGCGACCGGCCATCCCTGAGCAGAGTCAACCCGCCACCGAGGCCGTCGGCCGTCCGCAGGACCCGCGCGAGTAGCGGTACTGCCGGCGAGGCACGGGCCTCCCGGTACCGGAGCGGCCGAGAGTCGGCTCCGGTGCCGGGAGGCTGCGCTGTGCACGCCCGTCGGCGCGTCGCTCAGGCGCTCGCCGCAACCCGGGCCGCGCTGGCCGCGGCGTTGGTCACCACGACCACCCCGATGCCGAACCATTCGTGCCCGGCCAGCAGCTGACCGAGCATGACCATGCCGGCGAGCGCGGCCATCACCGGGTGGACGCTCATGAAGACCCCGAACAGCCGCTGGGGACCACCCGCAGGGCCATCAGGTCGACTGCGTACGGGACCACCGACGCGAGCACCTCAGCCGTGACGGCGTAGCCCAGCGGCGCCCCGCCGAGCCGCCCGGAGGCGGCGAGCAGCACGAGCACCGGCAGGTAGGCGAGCACGCAGAGGGCCGTCGGCACCGCGGGGGCCTGCAGCCCCGGCAGACCGAGCGACGCGAATGCGTGTGCTCCGAGGGCGGCTCCCACATGGTTGCTCAGCGCGCTGCCGAGCACCGCTCCGGCGCCGCGCAGCAGCGGCGCTCTCCGCCCGCCGCCGGTTCCCCCGTCACTGGCCACCTGGGATCCGGAGGTGCGCCAGCTGCGGGCACGTCGCAGGCGTCGGTGTCCCGCCCGTCCGGTGGACGACGCGCGGCTGCGGACCGCGCTGCTCGGCGTCGAACGCCGCTACGCCGCCGTGGCCGTCGACGACCCGCTGGCCGCACCGTCGCCGTCGACCGGCACCACGAGCGAGGAGCTGTGGTCACCGCCGGCGGCGCCCGCCGCCATCCGGGCGGTCCACGGGATCGAGGACTGGCTCACGGTCATCGCCGCGGGGAGGCGCTGGGCAGCTCGGCGGAGGCCACCCCTGCCCAGCACCCCCGGCCCGGCGTCGCCTACCGGCTGGTCCGGGACGCCCCGCCCATCCCGGTGTGGCTCGCCTCCGAACCTCGACGCGTTCGTGCAACGTGGGCGAGCAGTACGCACGGCGCACGCCGGGCGACACCCACACCGGTCGGGACCGGGGATGACGAAGGGACCGGCTCGGCGGGTCAGGACGACGCCGGCACGGCGGCGCGCAGCTGCCGGCGCCAGCGGGTGAACAGGCGGGGCTGGTTCATCCCGAGCACCGCCACGGGGTCGCCGTCCCGCTCGTAGACGACCAGGAAACTCCGGTCCGCACAGCTGCCCTCCACGACCCGCGCGACGTCGCCCTCGCGGCGCGAGCCCGCGAACTGGATGCGGGCGCCGTACTGGTCGGACCAGAAGTAGGGGACCGGCGCCGGCGCCGGCGCCCCGGCACCCAGCAGGGTGGCAACCACGGTGGCCGGCTGCTCCAAAGCGTTGGTCCAGTGCTCGATGCGGACGTGCCGCTCCGCGGAGCGCGACCACGTCGCGGCGCAGTCGCCGACGGCGACCACGCCGGGGACGTTGGTGGCGCCGCGCTCGTCGGTGAGGACGCCGTTGCCGAGGGCCACGCCGGAACCGGCCAGCCACTCGACGTTCGGTGCGGCGCCGATCCCGACGACCACCACGTCGGCGGGGAGCCGCGTGCCGTCGGTCAGCTCCACGGCCTCGACCCGGCCGGTGCCCACCAGGCCGGCGACCCCGGTGCCGGTCAGCAGCCGGGTGCCGTGGTCGGCGTGCAGCCCGGCGCAGACCCCGCCCATCTCGGCGCCCAGCGGGCCGGCGAGCGGGACGGGCTGGGTCTCGACGACGGTGACCTCGAGCCCGAGCTTGCGCGCCGTGGAGGCGACTTCCGCCCCGATGAAGCCGGCCCCGATCACGACGAGGCGTTCGGCGGCGGCCAGGTCCTCCCGGAGGGAGATCGCGTCGTCCAGGGAGCGCAGCACGTGCACGCCGTCGAGGCCCTCGCTGCCCGGCAAGCGTCGCGCGCGGGCGCCCGTGGCCAGGACGACGCCATCGGCCCGGATCTCGCCGCCGTCGCGCAGCAACACCGAGCGGGTGACGTGATCCAGGCCGACCGCCGTGGTCCCCAGCCGCCACTCGAGCCCGAGCCCCTCGTCGTCGTCCATGCCCAGGGCGATGTCGTCCAGCGTGGCCGTACCCGCCAGGAAGTCCTTGGACAGGGGCGGCCGGTCGTAGGGGGCGTGCACCTCGTCGCCGATGACCACGATGCGGCCCTCGAAGGACTGCTCCCGCAGCGCCCGTGCCGCGGAGAGGCCGGCGAGGGAGGCCCCGACGACGGCGACCGTGGGGCTCACGCGGCACCCTCCGCGGCGGTCGTCGCCTGCACGTAGATCATGCCGTCCTGCACGACGACCCGGTGCGTGCGGACCGGCGTCTTGGCCGGCGGGCCGGAGACCTTTCCGGTGCGCAGGTCGAAGCAGGAGGCGTGCAGGGGGCACTCCACGGCGCAGCCGTCCAGCCAGCCGTCGGCCAGCGAGGCGTCCTGGTGGGTGCAGGTGTCGTCGATCGCGTAGAAGTCGCCGTCGACGTTGAAGACCGCGATGGGCTCGTCGGCCTCGACTCGGGTCGCCTCGCCGGGCGGCAGGTCGGTCGTGGGGCAGACCGGGATCATGGGCGCTCCAGGCTCGTGAGTGCGGTGTTGCGTGTATCACAACTCGTCGCCGATAGCGCAACAGCATGGCGAACCCGCACCGTGCCGTCAAGAGGGACGACCGGCCCGCGGCGTCCGCCACCTACGCTGAGGCCATGAGTGGGCCGCAGGATGGGAACGGAGAGCGGAACTCGGTCGCCGCGGTCCAGTCCGTGGACCGGGCCCTGAGCGTCCTCGAGATCCTCGCGGCGCACGGGGAGGCCGGTGTCACCGAGGTGGCCGCCGAGCTCGGCGTTCACAAGTCCACGGCCTTCCGGCTGGTCGCGGTGCTCGAGAGCAGGGGCTTCGTCGAGCAGCTGGCCGATCGGGGCAAGTACCGGCTCGGCTTCGGCGTCGTGCGCCTGGCCGGCGCCGCCGCCGCGCAGCTGGACATCGCCCAGCAGGGACGGCGGATCTGCGAGGCGCTGGCCGCGGACCTCGAGGAGACCGTGAACATCGCCATCCTCGACAGCGACCGCGCGGTGAACGTCAGCCAGGTCCGCGGGCCGGCGGCGCTCAGCACGCACAACTGGGTGGGGCAGGGCACGCCGTTGCACGCCACCTCGAGCGGCAAGGTGCTCCTGGCGCACGCAGCTGACTCCGTTCGCAAGGACGTGCTGTCCCGGGAGCTGCCGCGCTACACCGCCGCCACCATCACCGATCCCGAGCAGCTGCGCGACCACCTCGACCGGGTCGTCGAGCGGGGCTGGGGTTCGACGGTCGAGGAGTACGAGGTCGGGCTGAACGCCGTCGCGGCGCCCGTGCGCGACGCGCACGGAGACGTGGTTGCGGCCCTCAGCGTCTCCGGTCCGTCCTTCCGCATGGGCTCGGAGGACTTCCCCAGGCTCGCCACGCGCGTGGTGTCAGCCGCTGACGAGCTGAGCAGGAGGCTGGGCTTCTTCGGCTAGTCCGCTACCGGGCGTGGGGAGCGGCGCCGGTGGTGAAACGACTGTTGCGCATAGCGCATCCTGGTGTGTAATTTGCAACACAGCGGTCGTCATCCCGCGTTGCCGACTTCCGGCGTGTCCCTCATATCGCCCGACGGAACCCCGAGGTGCCGTATGACCACCACCGACCTGCCCGCGAGCCTCATCTCCACGCTGCCGGGCCAGTACTACACCGACCCGGCGATCTTCGCGTTGGAGCAGTCCCACGTCTTCGAGAACATGTGGTTCTGCGTCGTGCGCTCGAGTGACCTGCTGACGCCCGGCTCCTTCAAGAAGGTCCAGGTGGGCCGGGAGAGCGTGCTCGTGGTCCGTGGCCGGGACGGGCAGCTGCGCGCGTTCCTCAACATCTGCCGGCACCGCGGCGCGCAGATCTGCACGGAGGAGTCGGGAGAGGTCAAGCGGGCCTTCCAGTGTCCTTACCACGCCTGGACCTATGACCTCTCGGGCAAGCTCGTCGCGGCCCCCAACCTGACGAAGATGCCCGACATCGACCGGGTCCAGTACGGCCTGGTGCCGGTGGCGTTGCGCGAATGGCTGGGTTACGCGTGGGTCTGCCTGGCGAAGGAACCCCCGTCCTTCGAGGACGACGTCATGGGCGCCATCACCGAGCGGCTGGGCAACCTCGAGTCCATCGAGCGCTACGAGTTGGACTCGCTCACGGTGGGCCGTCGCATCACCTACGACGTGAAGGCGAACTGGAAGCTCATCATCGAGAACTTCATGGAGTGCTACCACTGCGCGACCATCCACCCGGAGCTCACCGAGGTGCTCCCGGAGTTCGCCGACGGCTACGCCGCGCAGTTCTTCGTCGGGCACGGCGCGGAGTTCGGCGAGGAGGTCCAGGGCTTCACCGTCGACGGCAGCGAGGGCTTCGGCAAGCTTCCCGGCGTCGCTGAGGACCAGGACCGCCGCTACTACGCCATCACGGTCAGGCCGACTGTTTTCGTCAACCTGGTCCCCGACCACGTGATCTTCCACCGCATGTTCCCCGTCGCAGAGGACCGGACGATCGTGGAGTGCGACTGGCTCTACTCCCGCGAGGTGGTGGAGTCGGGCAGGGACGTGTCCCGGTCGGTGGAGCTGTTCCACCGGGTCAACGAGCAGGACTTCGCCGCCTGCGAGCGGACCCAGCCGGCGATGTCCTCGCGCGCCTACGCCAACGGCGGTGTGCTCGTGCCCTCGGAGCACCACATCGGCGAGTTCCACGAGTGGCTGACCCAGCGCCTGTCGCACTGACCCCGAGTCGCGTCGCGCGGAGCCGGGAGGACGACGTCCTCCCGGCCCGTGCGCGTCACACGGCGAGGTAGCCGTCGTCGGTGCGGACGACGAGGCCCTGGCGACCGAGCCGCTCCAGGTGCAGGAGCGCGGTCCGGCGCTCGACCGCGTCGACGAAGGGCAGCCGGACGTGCGGCCGGTACACCAGGCGGTGGGCGACGATGTCCGCCAGCGTGCGTGGCCGCCGCAGCAGCTGCAGCAGCGTCTCGTCCCGGCGATCGATGACCGCGGCGAAGCGGGCCAGGGCAGCGAGGAGCGCCTGCCGATCGTCGAGCACGCCGACCTGGTGGGACGTCCCGTACCAGCGCGCGTCGATGTCGCGGAGGCGTTCGATCGAGCCGACGAAGTCGTCCAGGCTGCTGGAGAGGTCGCCGTAGTAGGGGCCGAACGACGTGAGGTCGACGTCCCCGAGGAAGAGAAATCCGTCCGGCTCGACGAGCAGGCCGCAGTGACCGGCGGTGTGGCCGGGCAGGTGGACGACCGTCACGGAACGCCGCCCGAGGTCGAGCGCCGCGCCGTCGTCCACGGTCTCCACCCGCTCGTGGCCGCTCACGTGGAAGGTCTCGCGGAGCTGGTGCCGGAACAGGTCAGCCTCGGCATCCGCCATGCCGAACCCGGCGAGGAGTGCCTCGGGATCCCGGACCGCGGCGGCCTCCGCGGGATGGACGACGACCGGCACGTCCGGGAACAGGTGAAGGCCCGCGACGTGGTCCTCGTGCGCGTGGGTGACGGCGACGAGCTCGATCTCCGCGCCCAGGCCGCCCCGTCGGTGGACCTCGAGGGAGGGGTCGACCAGGACGGCGCTCTCCGTCCCGCTGATCAGCAGGGAATTGCCGCACGGGTAGCGGCCGCCGTCCGGCGAGGTGAGCAGCGTGACCCCTCCGTACCCCGCGTCGAGCCCGTGCACCCCGCTACCTCGTCACGGGGTCGGCCAGCCGGGCCAGCCACTCCTGCCGCCAGGCCTCCGTCCGCGCCACCTCGTTGAAGGTGAACAGGTGGATGCCCTGGAGATCGGCCAGCGGGTGCCCGAGCGCCGGCGCGAGGCGTGCGATGAGCTTGTCCGGTCGGTATCCGTGGGGCAGGAAGAACCGCCAGAACATGCTGTGCTGCTTCGCCAGGAATCGGGCCGAGGGGCCGAGCCCGAGACCGGCCGAGATGCGCACCAGCTTCTGGCGCGTCACCGCGCCGGGGAGCCCATCCCGGATCGGCAGGTCGACGCCCCGCTGCCGAACCTGCCGGGCCCAGGCCCTCGTCGTCGAGGGGTGGAAGCACAGCTGGGTGATGACGTGGGTGGCGTGCGGGGCCTTGCGCTCGAGGGCGCGTTCGATCAGCTCGGCGCTGATGTGCCCGTGCCCTTCGGGATAGCCGCCGATCCCCACGTGCCGGAAGTGGTGGCCGCCGGCCGCCAGTCCTTCGAGCAGCGACAGCGCGTCGGGGAACGGCCCCGCCGGCTCGGCGGCGTCGCCCGCGACGACGAACACGCCGTCCACGGCGGCCGCTCGCAGGCGAGCCACGAGGTCGGCCAGGTGCGCCTTGTCGCGGACCAGCCGTGCGGCCAGGTGCGGCGTGGCGGCGAACCCGCGACCGGACAACCGCTCGGCCAGCTCGATGGTCGGCGTCAGACCCTTGGCCTCGGTCACCGTGATGCTCAGCGGCACGGTCCGGGGGACGTGCTCGACGACCGACTCCTCGGCGTTGCGCAGCGGCAAGACCTCGTAGCTCGCCCCGCGCAACGCCGCCTCCACGGTGCTCCGCGACGGCGGGCCGTCGACCGCCGGCGGTCCCAGGGCCACAGCCGGGCTCTCACCCGACATGGCCGCCCTCCGCGGCGATCGTCGTGTCGTCGCCGTGCCCGGTGTGGACGACGGTGTCGCCGGGCAGCGTGAGCAGCGTCGACCTGATGGAGTTCAGGATCGTCGGCTTGTCGCTGAAGCTGCGCCCGGTCGCCCCGGGCCCGCCGTGGAACAGGGTGTCCCCGGTGAAGACGGCGGCCAGGTCCGGGGCGTGCAGGCAGGTGCTGCCCGGCGAGTGACCGGGGGTGTGCAGCGCGGTCAGCGTCGTGCCGGCGACGTCGAACGTCGTCCCCTCGTCGAGGGTCTCGTCGGGCTGGGCCTGGACGTGGGTCATCTCCCAGAGCATCCGGTCGGCGGGGTGGAACCAGATCGGCGCGCCGGTGGCCTCGCGCAGCGCCGGGGCCGCGGTGATGTGGTCGTTGTGCCCGTGGGTGAGCACGATCGCGGTCACCCGCCGCCCGCCGATCGCCTCGACGATCGGGGCGGCGTCGTGCGGGGCGTCGATCACCAGCACCTCCTCGTCGTCCCCGACGAGCCAGACGTTGTTGTCGACGTCGAAGTCCTGCCCGTCGAGGCTGAACACCCCGGAGACCACCGCCTTCTCGATGCGCGTCACTTGTCCAGCACCACGACGGAGCGGAGCACCTCGCCCTGGCGCAGGTTGTCGAAGGCCTCCTCGACGTCGTCCAGGCCGATGGCCTCCGTGACGAACTCGTCGAGCGGGAAGCGGCCCTGCAGGTACAGGTCGATCAGCATCGGGAAGTCGCGGGAGGGCAGGCAGTCGCCGTACCAGGAGGACTTGATCGCGCCGCCGCGGCCGAAGATCTCGATCGCGGGCAGCTCGATCGTCGCGTCCGGCGTCGGCACGCCGACCATGACGACCCGGCCGGCCAGGTCGCGGGCGTAGAAGGCCTGCTCGAAGACCTTGGGGTGGCCGACCGCGTCGATCGCGACGTCGACGCCGAACCCACCGGTGAAGCGCTTGACCGCCTCCACCGCGTCGGCCTCCCTCGAGTTCACCGTGTGCGTGGCGCCGAACTTCCTCGCCCACTCGAGCTTCCGATCGTCGAGGTCGACGGCGATGATCGTGCTGGCCCCGGCCAGCTTCGCCCCGGCGATCGCCGCGTCCCCGACGCCGCCGCAGCCGAAGACCGCCACGCTCTCCCCGCGCTTGACCGCGCCGGTGTTCATCGCCGCACCGGCGCCGGCCATCACGCCGCAGCCGAGCAGGCCCGCGGCGGTGGCCGGCGCGGCCGGGTCGACCTTGGTGCACTGCCCGGAGTGCACCAGCGTCTTCTCGACGAACGCGCCGATGCCCAGTGCGGGGGAGAGCTCCGTGCCGTCGAGCAGGGTCATCTTCTGCGCGGCGTTGTGGGTGTCGAAGCAGTACTGCAGATCGCCCTTGCGGCAGGCCCGGCACTGCCCGCACACCGCGCGCCAGTTGAGGATCACGTAGTCCCCGACGGCGACGTCGGTGACGCCCTCGCCGACCTGCGAGACGACGCCCGCCGCCTCGTGGCCCAGCAGGAACGGGAACTCGTCGTTGATGTTGCCCTCGCGGTAGTGCAGGTCGGTGGCGCAGACCCCGCAGGCCTGCACGTCGACGACCGCCTCGCCCGGGCCGGGGTCGGGCACCACGATCGTCTCGACGCTGACCGGGGCACCCTTGCTGCGGGCGACGACGCCCTTCACCTCGTGAGCCATGGCGGCGGATCTCCTCTCGGGGATGTGCGGAAGGTGTGCGGCACGGGAACCGGGGTCCTTTCTCCGGCACCCCTTGACCCTGCCCGCCGGTCACCCTACGGTGTTGGACGACTGATATACCAGTCTTCTGCTTTATTTCATGACCGAAGGGATTCCGGCGTGGTCGTCCAGATCGAAGAAGCCCTGCCGGCCTCGACCGCTCCGGACCAGGTGCTCGACCGGCCGCTGGCCGACACCGACCCCGAGGTCTTCGCGGCGATCTCCGCCGAGCTGACCCGGCAGCAGACGACGCTGGAGATGATCGCCAGCGAGAACTTCGCGCCGGTGGCGGTGATGCAGGCCCAGGGGTCGGTGCTCACGAACAAATACGCCGAGGGCTACCCGGGCCGGCGGTACTACGGCGGCTGCGAGCACGTCGACGTGGTCGAGCAGCTCGCCATCGACCGGCTGAAGGCGCTCTTCGGCGCCGAGTACGCCAACGTGCAGCCGCACTCGGGCGCCCAGGCCAACGCCGCTGCGATGGCCGCTCTCCTGCAGCCCGGCGACACGATCCTGGGACTGGACCTGGCGCACGGCGGCCACCTGACTCACGGGATGAAGCTGAACTTCTCCGGCAAGCTCTACGACGTCGCGGCCTACCACGTGCGGGCCGAGGACCACCTCGTGGACATGGCCGAGGTCGAGCGGCTTGCCCAGGAGCGGCGGCCCAAGCTCATCGTCGCGGGCTGGTCGGCCTACCCCAGGCACCTGGACTTCGCCGAGTTCCGGCGGATCGCCGACGAGGTCGGGGCCTACCTGATGGTGGACATGGCGCACTTCGCCGGCCTGGTGGCCGCGGGTCTGCACCCGTCGCCCGTCCCGCACGCGCACGTGGTCACCTCGACCACCCACAAGACCCTCGGTGGCCCGCGCGGCGGCGTCATCCTCGCCACCGGCGACCTGGCCAAGAAGTTCAACTCCTCGGTCTTCCCCGGCCAGCAGGGCGGCCCGCTCGAGCACGTGATCGCCGCCAAGGCCGTTGCCTTCAAGCTCGCCGGCGAGCCGGCCTTCCGGGAGCGCCAGGAGCGCACCCTCGCCGGCGCCCGGCTGCTGGCCGAGCGGCTGCTCGCGGCCGACTCCCGCGAGGCCGGCATCGACGTGGTCAGCGGCGGCACCGACGTCCACCTCGTCCTGGTGGACCTGCGCGCGTCGGAGCTCGACGGCCGGCAGGCCGAGGACCGGCTGCACACGATCGGCATCACGGTCAACCGCAACGCGGTGCCCTTCGACCCCCGCCCGCCGATGGTCAGCTCCGGCGTCCGCATCGGCACCCCCGCCCTGGCGGCGCGCGGCTTCGACCTCGACGACTTCGCCGAGGTCTCCGACGTGATCGCGGCCGCGCTGCGGCCGTCTGCGGGCGGGGAGCAGCTGGCCGGGCTCCGCACGCGGGTCACTCGGCTGGCCGACCGCCACCCCCTCTACCCCGAGCTGACGGAGGTCGCCCGATGAGCCCCCGCACCCCCGGCGCGGATCTGCCGGAGCACCCGGACTTCCTCTGGCGCGACCCGGAGCCGAAGCGTTCCTACGACGTGGTGATCGTCGGCGGTGGAGGGCACGGTCTGGCGACCGCGCACTACCTCGCCAAGAACCACGGCATCACGAACGTCGCCGTCCTCGAGAAGGGCTGGCTGGCCGGCGGCAACATGGCGCGCAACACCACGATCATCCGGTCCAACTACCTGTGGGACGAGAGCTCGGCCATCTACGAGCACGCACTGAAGCTGTGGGAGGGGCTCGAGGAGGACCTCGGCTACCCGATCCTGTTCAGCCAGCGCGGTGTGCTGAACCTCGCGCACACCTTGCAGGACGTCCGGGACAGCGTGCGCCGGGTCGAGGCCAACAAGCTCAACGGCATCGACGCGGAGTGGGTGGAGCCCGACGAGGTCCGCAAGATCTGCCCGGTCGTCAACACGTCGGCCGACATCCGCTACCCGGTGCTCGGGGCGACGTACCAGCCGCGCGCCGGCATCGCCAAGCATGACTACGTGGCCTGGGGCTTCGCCCGCCGGGCCGACGAGGCCGGCATCGACCTCATCCAGGACTGCGAGGTCACGGGGTTCACCACCGAGGGCAACCGGGTCACCGGGGTGCGGACCACCCGCGGCACCATCGCCGCCGGGAAGGTCGCCCTCTGCGCGGCCGGCCACACCTCGGTGCTCACCGACATGCTCGACATCCGCGTGCCGGTGCAGAGCCACCCGCTGCAGGCCCTGGTCTCCGAGCTGCTCGAGCCGGTGCACCCCACGGTGGTCATGTCCAACGCCGTGCACGTGTACGTCTCCCAGGCGCACAAGGGCGAGCTGGTCATGGGCGCCGGCGTCGACTCCTACAACGGCTACGGGCAGCGCGGCGCGTTCCACATCATCGAGCGACAGATGGCCGCCGCCGTCGAGCTGTTCCCGGTGTTCGCGCGGGCGCACCTGCTGCGCACGTGGGGCGGCATCGTCGACGTCAGCCCGGATGCCTCGCCGATCGTCGGTCGAACCCCGTACGACAACGTCTACCTCAACTGCGGCTGGGGGACCGGCGGGTTCAAGGCCACGCCCGGCATCGGCTGGGCGCTGGCGCACACCATCGCGCACGACGTGCCCCATCCCTACGTGGCGCCGTTCAGCCTGGACCGCTTCGTCACCGGGGCGCTCGTCGACGAGCACGGCGCCGCCGCCGTGGCCCACTGACCCAGGGAGTCCTTGCGATGCAACTCATCGAATGCCCGTGGTGCGGCCCCCGCGAGGAGGTCGAGTTCCACTACGGCGGGCAGGCTCACGTGCCGTACCCGGACAACCCCGGCGAGCTCTCCGACGAGGAGTGGGCGCACTACGTCTTCTTCCGGGACAACACCAAGGGCCGCTTCGCCGAGCGCTGGAACCACAGCACCGGCTGCCGCCGCTGGTTCAACGCCGTCCGCGACACCACCACCTACCGCTTCGAGCGCGTCTACCGCCTCGATGACCCGAAGCCGGTGACCCGATGACGAACTCCTTCCGCACCGCCGAGGGCGGCCGCATCGACCGGGCCACCACGGTCGAGTTCACGTTCGACGGGCAGACCTACACCGGTCACCCCGGCGACACGCTCGCCTCGGCGCTGCTCGCCTCCGGCCGGCACCAGGTCGCCACGAGCATCAAGCTCGGCCGGCCACGCGGCATCGCCGCGGCCTGGGCTGAGGACCCGGGCGGCCTGGTGCAGGTCGAGGAGCCCTTCCCCGAGCCGATGCTGCTGGCCACCACCGTCGAGATCCACGACGGGCTGGTCGCCCACGGCCTGCCGGGGCAGGGCCGCCTCGCCGAGGTCCCCGACTCCGCCCGCTACGACGCCGTCCACCACCACGTCGACGTGCTGGTCGTGGGCGCCGGTCCGGCGGGGCTGGCCGCCGCGCTCACCGCCGCGCGGGCCGGAGCTCGGGTCGCGCTCGTCGACGAGCAGTCCGAGGCCGGCGGCTCGCTGCTGTCGGGCACCGACCGGCTCGACGACGCCCCGGCGCCGGCCTGGGTCGCCGCGGCGGTCGCCGAGCTGGCCGGCTTCCCGGACGTCCTGCACCTGCAGCGCACCACCGCCTTCGGCAGCTACGACGACGGCTTCGTCCTGGCCCTCGAGCGGCGCACCGACCACCTCGGGACGGCCGCGCCCAAGCACCTCTCGCGCCAGCGGGTGTGGCGCTTCCGGGCCCGTTCGATCGTCGTGGCGACCGGGGCCCACGAGCGGCCGGTCGTGTTCAGCGACAACGACCGCCCGGGGATCATGCTCGCCGGCGCCGCCCGGACGTTCCTGCACCGCTACGGCGTGCTGCCGGGCCGCGAGGCCGTCGTGTTCACCACGAACGACAGCGCCTACGACGCCGCCCTCGACCTGCACCGCGCCGGTGTGCGGGTGCAGGCGGTGGTCGACGCCCGGCCCGAGGGCTCGCCGGGCCGACGCGCGGAGTGCGAGCGCGCCGGGATCCGGGTGCTCCCCGGTGCCGTCGTGACCGGCACGCAGGGCGGGGAGCGGATCACCCACGCGCTCGTCGCCCCGTTCGCGGGCGGCGAGGTCGGCGCCGGCAGCGCGATCGCCTGCGACCTGCTCCTGGTCAGCGGCGGCTGGAACCCCGCGGTGCACCTGTTCAGCCAGGCCCGTGGCCGGCTCCGCTACGACGCGGACCTGGGCGCGTTCCTCCCGGGGGAGGAGCTCGACGGTCTGACCGTCACCGGCTCGGCCGCCGGCGTGTTCGACCTGGCCGGATGCCTGGCCGACGGACGACGTGCCGCCGGTGCGGCGCTGTCGGCGCTGGCGATCCCGCCGGCGGGGGATGACCGGCTGCCCACCGCCCCGGAGCCCGTCGTCCCGACCGCGCCGCTCGTGCTGTGGCGGGTGCCGGACACCTCCGGCGCGGAGGGGAGCACCTCCTTCGTCGACCTGCAGCGCGACGCGACGGTCGCCGACATCGCCCGCGCGGTCGGCGCCGGCCTGCGCTCCATCGAGCACATCAAGCGCTACACGACCATCGGGACCGCGCACGACCAGGGCAAGACCTCCGGCGTCCTGACCTCCGGGATCACCGCCGAGCTGCTCGGGATCCCGGTGCAGGACACCGGGACGACGACGTTCCGGCCGCCTTACACCCCGGTGGCCTTCGCCGCGCTGGCCGGCCGCGACCGCGGCCGGCTCTTCGACCCCGAGCGGGTCACCACCCTGCACGAGTGGCACGTGTCGGCCGGAGCGGTCTTCGAGGACGTCGGTCAGTGGAAGCGGCCGCGCTACTACCCGCGGCCCGGCGAGGACATGGAGGCCGCCGTCCTGCGCGAGTGCGCCGCCGCCCGCACCGGCGTCGGCATCCTCGACGGCTCCACCCTCGGCAAGATCGACGTGCAGGGGCCGGACGCCGCCGTGCTCCTCGACCGCCTCTACACGAACCTGATCAGCAGCCTGAAGGTCGGCTCGGTGCGCTACGGCGTCATGTGCGGCGTCGACGGCATGGTCATCGACGACGGCACCGTCCTGCGCCTGGCCGAGGACCGCTTCCTCGTCCTCACCACCACCGGCGGGGCGGCCAAGATCCTCGACTGGATGGAGGAGTGGGTCCAGACCGAGTGGCCGGACCTGCGGGTCCACTGCACCTCGGTCACCGAGCAGTGGGTCACCTTCCCGGTCGTCGGTCCCCGCTCCCGCGACGTCGTCGGCGCCGTCTTCCCCGACGTCGACGTCACCAACGAGGCGTTCCCGTTCATGACCTGGCGGGACACCACGCTCGACGGGGTGCCGGTCCGCCTGGCCCGGATCAGCTTCTCCGGCGAGCTCGCCTTCGAGGTCTACGTGAACCCCTGGTACGCGGTCGCGGTCTGGCAACGGCTGCTCGAGGCCGGCCGCCCGTACGGCATCACGCCGTACGGCACCGAGACGATGCACGTCCTCCGGGCCGAGAAGGGTTACCCGATCATCGGGCAGGACACCGACGGCACCGTCACGCCGCAGGACCTCGGCATGGGGTGGGCGGTCTCGAAGAAGAAGCCCGACTTCATCGGCAAGCGCTCCTTCGCCCGCGTGGCCAACCAGGACCCGCTGCGCAAGCAGCTGGTCGGGCTGCTGCCGGTGGACCGGCAGACCGTGCTGCCGGAGGGCTCACAGATCGTCGAGTTCCTCCCCGACGGTCAGCTGCCGCCCCCGCCGGTGCCGATGCTCGGCCACGTCACCTCCAGCTACCGCAGCGCCGAGCTGGCCCGCCCCTTCGCCCTCGCGCTGGTCAAGGGCGGGCGCGAGCGCATCGGCGACACCGTCCACGTCCCCGTCAACGGCACCCTCGTCCCGGTCGAGGTCACCGGCTCGGTGCTGGTCGATCCCGAAGGAGCCCGCCGCGATGGCTGAGCTGCTGCGCACCCACCCGCTCGAGGCTTGGAGCGCCGCCTTCGAGAGCCTGCCCGGGACCGTCGGCGTCGCCGTCGAGCCGTTCGTCGCGATGGTCGACGTCCGGCTCCGCGCGGTCGGCGCCGAGGCGTCGGCGGCGCTGGGCGTCGAGCTGCCGATGGCGCCCAACACCTGGGCACCGGCCGGCACCGGACGAGCCGTCTGGCTCGGCCCCGACGAGTGGCTGCTGAGCAGCACGACGGAGGTGCCGGAGGACCTGGAGACACGGGTCCGTACCGCCGTCCTGCCGCTCGGCGGGTCCGCGGCGGACGTCTCTGCCCAGCGGATCGGCCTGCGGCTGACCGGGGCCCGCGTGCGCGACGTCCTGGCCAAGGGCTGCTCGATCGACCTGCACCCGCGGGTCTTCGGCCGGGGCAGCAGCGCGCAGACGGCGCTCGGCCAGGCCGGCGTCGTGCTGCTGGCCCTCTCCGACACCGGCGACGACTACATCGTCCTCGTCCGGTCGTCGTTCGCCGGCTACCTCGCCGACTGGCTGCTCGACGCCGCGCTCGAGTTCACCCCCACCCACGACAGCTGATGAAGGACCCTCTGCCCCCCGCCCCTCGCAGGCTCGCGGCGGGACCCTGCAGAGGGGCCGACCCAGACCCACCGGCACGTCAGGAGCGAAAGCAATGTCCACCACCCCTCGAGTGGTCATCATCGGAGCGGGGATCGTCGGGGCCAACCTGGCCGACGAGCTGACCCTCCGCGGCTGGGACCGCGTCATCGTGGTCGACCAGGGCCCCCTTCCGCTCACGGGTGGGTCCACCTCGCACGCGCCCGGGCTGGTCTTCCAGACCAACGCGTCCAGGACGATGACGGCGTTCGCCACCTACACCGTCGAGAAGCTCAAGGGCATCGACGTCGACGGCGCCTGGACCTTCAACCAGGTCGGCGGCCTCGAGGTGGCCACCACGCCCGAGCGGCTCGCCGACCTGCACCGCAAGCAGGGCTGGGCCACCTCCTGGGGCGTCGAGGCGCAGGTGGTCGACGTGGACGAGTGCGTGCGGCTGCACCCGCTGGTCGACCCCGACCGCATCCTCGGCGGCCTGCACATCCCCACCGACGGCCTGGCCAAGGCGTCCCGGGCGGTCGTCGCGCTGGCCCGCCGGGCCGAGGCGCGGGGCGCCCGCTTCCAGGGCTCGACCCGCGTGACCGGCATCGAACAGACCGGCGGCCGGGTGACCGGCGTCCGGACCCCGGACGGCGTCCTCCCCGCCGACATCGTGGTGTCCTGCGCGGGCTTCTGGGGGGTGGAGCTCGGCGCCATGGCGGGGATGGACGTGCCGCTGCTGCCGCTGGCCCACCAGTTCGTCTGGACCGGGCAGGTGCCCGATCTGGTCGGCCGCAACAGCGAGCTCAGCGAGGCGAGCCTGCCGATCCTGCGCCACCAGGACCAGGACCTCTACTACCGGGAGCGCGTCGACCGCCTCGGCATCGGCTCCTACGCCCACCGGCCGATGCCGGTGGACCTGCGCGAGCTGCCCCAGGGCGACGGCGTCGGCGAGTCGGCCATGCCCTCGATGCTGCCCTTCACCGACGAGGACTTCGCCCCGGTGTGGGAGCAGAGCCAGCTGCTGCTGCCCTCGCTGCGCTCGTCGAAGATCGACTCCGGCTTCAACGGCGTCTTCTCCTTCACCCCGGACGGCGGCCCGCTGGTCGGGGAGTCCGCGGACGTCCGGGGCTTCTGGATCGCCGAGGCCGTCTGGGTCACCCACTCCGCGGGTGTCGCCCGTGCCGTGGCGCAGCTGCTCGTCGACGGCCGCTCGGAGGTCGACCTGCACGGCTGCGACGTGCACCGCTTCGAGGAGTTCCAGCTGGCGCCGGAGTACGTCAGCGAGACCTCGCAGCAGAACTTCGTCGAGATCTACGACGTGATCCACCCGCTGGAGCCGCGGCGGTCCCCGCGCGACCTGCGGGTCAGCCCCTTCCACGCCCGGCAGCAGGAGCTCGGCGCGGTCTTTCTCGAGGCCGCCGGCTGGGAGCGGCCGCACTGGTACGAGGCCAACGCGGACCTGGTGAGCGAGCTGCCGGCCGAATGGGTGCCGCCGGAGCGAGACGCGTGGGCGGGGAAGTTCTGGTCCCCCATCGCGGCGGCCGAGGCGTGGAAGACCCGCACCGCCGTGGCGATGTACGACATGACGCCGCTCAAGCGGCTCGAGATCAGCGGCCCCGGCGCCCTCGGCCTCCTGCAGCGGCTGACGACCGGCGAGATGGACAAGTCGGTCGGCTCCGTGACCTACACGCTCGCCCTCGACGACGCAGGCGGCATCCGCAGCGACCTCACCGTCGCCCGGCTGGGCGAGCAGCTGTTCCAGGTCGGCGCCAACGGTCCGCTGGACCAGGACTACCTCCAGCGCCAGGCGCCGGACGACGGCAGCGTGCAGATCCGCGACATCACCGGGGGCACATGCTGCATCGGCCTGTGGGGCCCGAAGGCCCGCGACCTGGTCCAGCGGCTCAGCTCGGACGACTTCTCCAACGAGGGGCTGAAGTACTTCCGCGCCAAGCGTGCCCGGATCGGGGGAGTGCCGGTGACGGCGATGCGGCTGTCCTACGTCGGCGAGCTCGGCTGGGAGATCTACACCAGCGCCGACCACGGCCAGCGGCTGTGGGACGTGCTGTGGCGCGCCGGTCAGGACCTCGGCGTGATCGCCGCCGGCCGGGCGGCCTTCAACAGCCTCCGGCTGGAGAAGGGCTACCGAGCCTGGGGCCACGACATGACCACCGAGCACAACCCCTACGAGGCCGGCCTCGGGTTCGCCGTCCGCACGCAGAAGAAGGACGACTTCGTCGGGCGGCAGGCCCTCGCCGGGATCGGGAACGACACGGTGGGCCGCCGGCTGACCTGCCTGACCGTCGACGACGGCCGCAGCGTCGTCCTCGGCCACGAGCCGGTCTTCGTCGACGGCCGCCCGGCCGGTTACGTGACCAGCGCGGCCTTCGGCCACACCGTCGGCCGCCCCATCGCCTACGCCTGGCTCCCGGCCTCCCTGGCCGTCGGCACGGCCGTCGAGATCCAGTACTTCGGCAACCGCATCCGGGCGACCGTCGCGGCCGAGCCGCTCGTCGACCCGGAGATGACCCGCATCCGCGGATAGGAGAGGACGCCCGTGCGCACCGACACCATCGAGACCTTCCTGGCGCGGCTCGCCGCCAGGGTGCCCGCCCCCGGAGGGGGAGCCACCGCCGCGCTGCACGCCGCCCAGGCCGCCGCCCTCGTGGCGATGGTCGCCCGCTACAGCGACTCGGCGAAGTTCGCCGAGCACGCCGAGGAGATCGCCACCATCACGGCGACCGCGGACCGGCTGCGGGAGAACGCCATCGGCCTGGCCGAGGACGACGCCGCAGCCTTCACCGCCGTGACGACGGCGTACGGCCTGCCGAAGGCAACCCCCGAGGAGGCCGCGGCCCGGTCCGCGGCCATCGCGCAGGCGCTGGTGACCGCGGCGCAGGTCCCGGCGATCGTCATCGCCGTCGCCGAGAAGGTCCTGGAGCTGGCCGAGCGGCTCCTGCCGATCGGCAACCGCAACGTGGTCAGCGACGTCGCGGCTGCCGCCGAGGCGGCCCGGGCCGCGGCCACGACCGCCCGGGTCAACGTGGAGATCAACCTCGGCGGCATCAAGGATCCGGCGACCTGGGGAGAGCTCGCGGCGGTGACCGACGGCGTCGACGACCTCGTCCTGCGCGCGGAGAAGGTCACCGCCGCCGTCCGGGATGGGCTGGTCCGATGACGGCCGACCTCAGCGGGGCCGAGCTGGCCGCCGGCATCCGCGCCGAGGCCGCTGCCGCGGCCGCGGAGCTGACCGCCGCAGGCACGCCGCCCCGGCTGGCCGTGGTCGTCGCCACCGCGGACGAGTCCAGCGCCTGGTACGTCCGCTCCATCGCCCGCGCCGCGGAGAGGACCGGCATCGCCTGCTCGGTCGTCGACCTCGGGGAGACGGCGACGCCGGAGCGCATCCGGGCCGAGCTGGCCGCGCTCAGCGCGGATCCCGCGGTGCACGGCATCATCCTGCAGACCCCGCTGCCGGCCGACGCCGTGGTCGAGGACCTCGCCGCGGCGATCGACCCCGCCAAGGACGTCGACGGCGCCAATCCGCTCAGCCTGGGCCGGCTCGCCGCAGGCCTGTCCGCCTTCGCTCCCGCCACGGCGGAGGCCGTGGTGGCCCTCCTCGACCACCACGGGATCCCGCTCTCCGGCGCGCACGCCGTCGTGGTCGGACGCTCCACCGTCGTCGGCAAGCCTGCCGCCCATCTGTTGCTGCAGCGGAATGCCACCGTGACCGTCTGCCACAGCCACACCAAGGACCTGGCCGCGGTCACCCGCGCGGCGGACGTGCTGGTCGCGGCCGTGGGCCGACCGCACCTCGTCACGGGCGAGCACGTCGCCGAGGACGCGATCGTGATCGACGTCGGGACCAATCCGACGCCCGACGGCGGACTGGTCGGGGACGTCGACGCCGCCTCGGTCCGCGGTCGGGTCGCCGGGCTGACCCCGGTGCCCGGCGGGGTCGGCCCGGTCACCACCGCGCTCCTCCTGCAGCACACGATCCGGGCGGCGCGTTCCTAGCCCCGGCCCGTCCGTCCGGGCGGGGCGGTCCTGCCCCTACCGCCCCGCCCGCCGACCCCACCACCGCCCGAGATCGGAGCACGTCATGACCGGCCTGGCGCTTGCGGACACCGGCACCGCGCCGCACCCGCTCGGCCGGCTGCTCGGCGAGGGCCGGCCGCTGCTCTGCGGGATCCTCAACGTCACCCCCGACTCGTTCTCCGACGGAGGGCGCTTCGACAGCCTCGACCGGGCGGTCGAGCACGGCCGCCGCCTGGCGGCCGAGGGGAGTGATTTCATCGACATCGGCGGGGAGTCCACCCGTCCCGGCTCCCGCCCGCCGACCGTCGACGAGGAGCTGGCCCGCGTCGTCCCGGTGGTCGACGCGCTGGTCCGGGAGGTCGGGGTGCCGCTGTCCGTGGACAGCTCCCGGCCCGAGGTCATGCGCGCGGCCGTGGCCGCCGGCGCGAGCATGATCAACGACGTCCGTGCGCTGCGGACGCCGGGCGCCCTGGAGGCCGCCGCGGAGCTCGGCGTGCCGGTGTGCCTCATGCACATGCAGCACTCACCGGAGACCATGCAGCGGGATCCCCGCTACTCCGACGTGGTCGCCGAGGTGCGCGGCTTCCTCGCCGAGCGGAAACGTGCCTGCCTCGACGCCGGTGTCCGGCCCGAGCACGTGGTGGTGGACCCGGGGTTCGGCTTCGGCAAGACGCTGGCGCACAACGTCGCGCTGCTCGCCTCCCTCGGCCGGCTGCGCAGCCTGGGGGTTCCGATCATGGTCGGGCTGTCCCGCAAGTCCGTGCTCGGGGAGCTCACCGGACGGGCGGTGGCGGACCGGCTGCCCGGGTCCCTGGCGGCCGCCCTCATCGCCGCCCAGCGCGGGGCCGCCCTGCTGCGGGTGCACGATGTCGCGGCCACCCGGGACGCGCTGGCGATTCTGGACGCCGTCGATCGCTCGTGACCTCGGCCCGGCATCGCTTCAGATCACGGCACGGATGGCCTTCTCGAAGCCCAGGACGTGCTCACGGGCGAGGTCGTCGGCCCGGTCGGCGTCGCCGGCGGCGATCGCCCGGAGCAGCTCCACGTGCTCCCCGACGTGCTCGTCCACCGTGGGCAGCCGGTCGAGGAACAGGCAGAAGATCCGGGTCGCCAGGTTGTCGTAGCGGATCAGGACGTCCTCGAGGTGCGGATTGCCGGCCGCCCGGTAGATGGCCCGGTGCACTGCCAGGTCCCACCGCATCAGCTCGCCCGGATCGACCCGGGCGACGTCGAGCTGCTCGATCCGGTCGGCCAGCTCCTCGAGCTCGCCGGGCGCCATGCGGATGGCTCGCTCGGCGGCGCGCCGGGCAGCCAGCGGCTCGAGCTGCGCGCGGATCTCGGAGATGTGCGCCAGATCGGAGATGTCCATCCCGGTCGCGAAGGTTCCTCGCCGCGGATAGGACACGACGAGCCGGTCGCCCTCGAGCCGCTTCAGCGCCTCGCGGACCGGGGTCCGGCCCACGCCGAGGTCTGCGGCCAGTGCATCGTCATCGATCGGATCGCCCGGCCGGATGACGAGCATGATCAGCCGGTCCCTGATCGCCACGTAGGCCTTGTCTGCCAGGGATGTGGTGGCGGAGGAGTCCAGATCCAGGGGGACGGCGGTCACGCTCGCATCGTAGGTGCTGACGGCCAACAAGGCTTGCCCCCTTGGAAGCAAAGACATACTCTTCCTTCGAAACTAGTATATCAGTAGTGTACCTGCGTCGGTGCGGATCGCGGACCGGTGAGAGGCCAGGCATGACCATCAGCGCGTTCGACTTGTTCAAGGTGGGGATCGGGCCGTCCAGCTCGCACACCGTCGGTCCGATGCGCGCGGCCTGCACCTTCGCATCCCGACTGCGGGACGAGGGCCTGGTGGGGCGCGTCGCCGGGGTGCGGTGCGAGCTCTTCGGGTCGCTGGGTGCGACCGGGCACGGGCACGGCAGCGTCAAGGCCGTCGTCCTCGGCCTCGAGGGCGAGCAGCCCGACCTCGTCGACCCGGTCGCGGCCGAGCCACGCGTCGACGCCGTCCGCACCGAAGGCAAGCTCCGGCTGGCGGGCGAGCACGTCATCTCGTTCTCCGTGGACGACGACGTCGTCCTGCACCGGCGCAAGCGGCTGGAGTTCCACAGCAACGGCATGCTCTTCCGGGCGCTGGACGCGGACGGCGACGAGGTCAGCCGCCGCGAGTACTACTCGGTGGGCGGCGGGTTCGTCCTCGACCAGGACGACGCCGGCAACCCGGCCATCGTCGAGGACCCGACTCCTGTCCGGTACCCGTTCCGCACCGGCGAGGAGCTGCTGGCGCGGACGCGGGAGACGGGCCTGCGGATCAGCGACGTGATGCTGGCCAACGAGCTCGCCTGGCGCAGCGAGACGGAGGTGCGCGCCGGGCTGCTGCACATCTGGTCGGTGATGCAGGAGTGCGTCGAGCGCGGCACCCGGACCACCGGCGTCCTGCCCGGCGGGCTCAAGGTCCGCCGGCGCGCGGCCGCGCTGCGCGCCCAGCTGGAGGAGCACCGGGACGACACCGACCCGCTGCGCGCGATGGAGTGGGTCACCCTGTACGCCCTCGCGGTCAACGAGGAGAACGCGGCCGGCGGGCGGGTGGTCACCGCGCCGACCAACGGCGCCGCCGGCATCGTGCCCGCCGTCCTGCACTACTACCGCGACTTCGTCGAGTCCTGCTCCGAGGACGGCGTGGTGCGCTTCCTGCTCACCGCCGCGGCGATCGGGCTGCTGTTCAAGGAGAACGCCTCCATCTCCGGCGCGGAGGTCGGCTGCCAGGGGGAGGTCGGCTCGGCCTGCTCCATGGCCGCCGCCGGCCTCGCCGAGGTTCTCGGGGGGACGCCGGAGCAGGTCGAGAATGCCGCCGAGATCGGCATCGAGCACAACCTCGGCCTCACCTGCGACCCGGTCGGGGGGCTGGTGCAGATCCCGTGCATCGAGCGCAACGCCGTCGGCTCGGTCAAGGCCATCACCGCGGCGCGCATGGCCGTCCGCGGCGACGGCCGGCACCACGTCCCGCTGGACAAGGCGATCAAGACCATGCGCGAGACCGGTGCGGACATGAAGGACAAGTACAAGGAGACCGCCCGTGGCGGGCTGGCGCTCAACATCGTCGAGTGCTGAGGAGGCACCCGTGACCCACCCGTACACCCTCACGCTGAGCTGCCAGGAGCGTCCGGGCATCGTGCACGCGGTCAGCTCGTTCCTGTTCGAGCACGGCTGCGACATCGTCGAGCACCAGCAGTTCGACGACGCCCTCCGCGGCCGGCTCTTCCTCCGGACCGCGTTCGTCTCCGCCGAGGACACCGATGCCGACCACCTCTCGGCGGCGTTCGGGCCGGTGGCCGACGAGTTCGGCATGAGCTACCAGGTCACCGGCGGCCAGCCGCAGCGGGTGCTGGTCATGGTGTCCAAGCTGGGGCACTGCCTCAACGACCTGATCTTCCGCTGGCGCGCCGGGAGCCTCGGGGCCGAGCTCGTCGCGGTGGTCTCCAACCACGAGGACCTGCGCCCGATGGCGGAGGCCGCCGGTCTGCCGTTCTTCCACGTGCCCGTGACGCCGGCGACCAAGCGTGAGGCGGAGCAGCGGCTGCTCGAGCTGGCCGACGAGCACCGGGCGGATCTCGTCGTCCTGGCCCGCTACATGCAGGTGCTCTCCGACGAGGCCTGCGCCGCGCTGCACGGCCGGGCGATCAACATCCACCACTCCTTCCTGCCGGGGTTCAAGGGCGCCAAGCCCTACCACCAGGCCTTCGACCGCGGCGTGAAGCTGGTCGGCGCCACCGCTCACTACGTGACGCCCGACCTGGACGAGGGCCCGATCATCGAGCAGGAGGTCATCCGCATCGACCACACCTTCGATCCCCGTGCGCTGGCCACCGTCGGCCAGGACGCCGAGGCGCTCGCGCTGTCCCGGGCCGTGCGCTGGCACAGCGAGCGGCGGGTGCTGCTCAACGGCCACAGCACGGTCGTCTTCCGCTGAACCCGCCGCTGGAGGCCTGATGTCGACCGGGACGGCGACGCTGCTGAGGACACCCCTGTCCCCGGCCGCGCTCGACCGCGTCCACCGGTACCTGTACGAGGAGCTCGGGCCGCAGCGGGGTCCGGCAGGCGTGGGGCTCGTGCGCGCTCGAGCCCTCTTCGACGCGTTGGGGGATCCGCAGGACCGCTTCCGTGCCGTGCACGTGGCGGGCACCGCAGGGAAGGGGTCGGTCAGCACGTTCGCGGCGAGCCTGCTGCGGGCGCACGGGTTCCGGGTCGGCGCTCATCTGTCCCCGCACGTCTACTCCCTCCTCGAGCGGTTCCGGGTGGACGGCGGGCCGGCTCCGGCCGAGCTCGTCGACGCCGCGTTGGCCCGCATCCGGCCGGCGGTCGAGGCAGTGGAGCGCGCGGGGCACGGCCGGCCGTCGTTCTTCGAGGTCACCAACGCGATCGCGTTCAGCCTGTTCGCCGACCGGGTCGACTACGGGGTCGTCGAGACGGGGCTCGGGGGACTGCTCGACTCCACCAACACGATCTCCCGGGCGGACAAGCTCGCGGTGATCACCCCGATCGGCCTGGACCACCAGGAGATCCTCGGGGCCACGGTCGGCGCGATCGCGGCGCAGAAGGCCGGCATCCTGCCCGTCGGCGGTCGTGCCGTCGCGGCTCGGCCACGGAGCGCCGAGGTGCGCGGCGTACTGCGCGCGACGGCGGCCCGCCGACGCTGCGCCCTCAGGTGGGTGGATTTCCCGGCTTCCTCTGTGCGGGCCCGTACGGGGCCCGGGGGCACCGAACTGCGCCTCCCGGGTCGGCCGCCCCTGCCCCTGGGGCTCACCGGGCGGCACCAAGCAGGCAATGCCCGTCTCGCGCTGTGTGCCGTGGAGGCGATCGCCGCGCGGGACGGGTGGGTCCTCGACGGGGCCGCCGTCCGGCGGGGGTTGCGCAGCGCCACGCTGCCCGGTCGGTTCGAACACCGGCTGATCGCCGGGCGGCCCGTGGTCCTCGACGGAGCGCACAATCCCATGAAGTTGGCGGCGCTGGTGGCGACCCTGCACGACGTCCATCCCGGCGCCCGGTTCCCCTGGGTGCTCGCGTTCAAGCAGGACAAGGACCTGGCCGGCGCCCTGCAGGTCGTCGCGCCGGCGGCCTCCGTGGTCGTCGCGACCGAATTCCACGCCGCCGCCGGCGACCACGCCGCCGGCGCGTCCGTCCCGGCCGAGCTGATCACCGCCGCGGCGGCGGACCGGGGGATCCGGACGGTGGTGGAGCGGAACCCGGCGATCGCGGTGACCCGTGCGGTGGAGGAGGCGGACGACGCGGCGCCGGTGGTCGTGAGCGGCTCGTTCCACCTGCTCGCCGCCGTCCACGCGGCCACGGCGCCGCAGTGACCTGGGCCCGCTTCGACGACCTCCGCACCGGAACGGCCGTGCGGTGTCCCGCTCCGGACCGGGTCCTGGTGGCCGACCGTCCCGGTGAGGTCGTCCCCCTGCTGGCCGAGGTCGAGCGGGCCACGGACGCCGGCCGGTGGGCGTTCGGGTACGTCGCCTACGAGGCGGCCGCCGGGCTGGATCCGCAGCTCTCGGTGCACCCGTCCACGTCCATGGGGATGCCCCTGGCCTGGTTCGGCATCTGCGACGAGCCGGTCCCGGTGCCGCCGCTCGACACGGCCGAGGCACGGGGTCGGCCAACCGGTACCGCTCGGTGGCAGCCCATGTGGACGGCGGAGGAGCACGCCGCCGGCGTCGCCCGGATCCGGGAGCGGATCGCCGCCGGGGACACGTTCCAGTGCAACCTGACCGTGCGCATGGCCGGGTGCGTGGCCGGCGACCCCTTCGCCGTGTACCGGGACCTCGCGCTCGGCCAGCGCGGGGCCCACAACGCCTACCTCGACCTCGGCCGCTTCGTCGTGGCCAGCGCCAGCCCGGAACTGTTCTTCGAGCGCCGGGGTGACCACGTGGTGCTCCGCCCCATGAAGGGGACGGCGCCGCGGGGACGGCACCGGGACGAGGACCGTCGCCTGGCCGACGAGCTCCGTTCCAGCGCCAAGGAGCGGGCCGAGAACGTCATGATCGTCGACCTCATGCGCAACGACATCGCCCGGGTCGCCGAGATCGGCAGCGTCGACGTGCCGGCGCTGTTCACCGTCGAGCGGTACGAGACGGTGCTCCAGCTGACCTCGGACGTCACCGCCCGGCTGCGGCCCGGCACCGGTCTGGTGGAGTTGTTCCGCGCGCTGTTCCCGTGCGGTTCGGTCACCGGAGCGCCCAAGGCCAGCTCCATGGGGATCATCCGCTCCGTCGAGACGAGCCCCCGCGGCGTCTACTGCGGAGCCATCGGTCTGGTCGGGCCGCCGGACGCGCCGGTCCGGGCCCGCTTCGGCGTGGCGATCCGCACGGCCGTGGTGGACACGGCCACGGGCGACGCCGTGTACGGCACCGGGGGCGGCATCACCTGGGGCTCCGACGCCGCGGCCGAGCACGCCGAGGTGCTCACCAAGGCGGCAGTTCTGCGGGCCCGGCCGCGGGACTTCGAGTTGCTGGAGACGATGCGCCACGACCCGCAGGACGGCCTCCGGAACCGGGACCGCCATCTGCGGCGCCTCGCGGAGTCCGCCGAGCACCTGGGATTCCCCTTCGATCCGATGGCCGTGCGCGAGGTCCTGAGCTCGCGGCTGGATGCTTGTCGGGCCGCACGCGTCCGGCTCCGGCTGGCGCGCACGGGAGCGCTCGGGGTCGACATCGAGCCGCTGCCGCCGCTGCTGCCCGGCCGGGTCCTGCTCGCCGTCGACGACGAGCCGGTCGATCCGCAGGACTGGTCGCTCTTCCACAAGACGACCGTGCGGGAGCCGTACGACCGGCGACGCGAGCGGCGGCCCGACGTCGATGACGTGATCATGGTGAACACGCGCGGAGAGCTGACGGAGGCCACCCGCGCCACGCTCGCGGTGAAGCTCGGCGGGCGGTGGTGGACGCCGCCGGTGGAGTCCGGGTGCCTCCCCGGCGTCGAGCGGGCGCGCCTGCTGGAGCTGGGGCTGCTCCACGAGCGGGCGCTCCGGGCCGAGGACCTGGACCGGGCGCAGGGGGTGGCGGTCGTCAGCTCGCTGCGCGGCTGGCGGGACGCGACGCTGGGCCGGGCGGAGCCGCGCGCCGCGGCCGTGCTGGAGCGCCCGGTGGTGACGGGAGCGAGCTAGACCTCGGGCTGCGGCGCTCCCGGGTGCGGTGAAGGAGTACCGCCGGGCAGCCTGGACAGCCCGTGGAGCGAACTCGCCTCGCCCCGCGGGTTCGGCCCGTAGATCGCGAGCATCCGGGCATGGGTGGGGGCTGAGTAGTGACCCGTCGTCCCCGCGGGAACGCGCACCACGCTCCCGGCCGGCACCTCGACGGTCCGGCCGTCGCAGGAGACGACGAGCAGCCCGTCCAGGACGTAGTTGTACTCATCGTGCGGGTGCTCATCCGACCAGGACTCGCCCGTCAGCTCCCACTCCATCAGGGCGACCTGGGACCAGCCCCCGGGCTGCGGAGCGATGAACGCGTGGGAGCGCGGCCGGCCGGGCCGGCCCGTCAGGGGACCAGCGGCGTACAGCTCGGGTGGCATCCGTTCCTCCTTGGCCAGGACCACGCAAGGGGCGATCGTGTGGTGGTCAGCGAGGCCGTGCCGGTGTTCTCGCGGGCGGCCACAGCACACGATGGCCCTGCGCCACTCTGCCGTGCTCGACTCTGGACGAACTGAAGGCCGCCGATCTCGACCATCGGAGGAACCGAGCGGCCATCCACCGCCTCTCGCGGGTTCTGGTGGCGACGCGCAGAAAGACAGGTCACAAGCCCCGGTGCCGTGCATTCTTGGTCAATCGCAGGATCGGCTGCATCTCTTCTGGACACGAGGGTGTCCGACAGTCCGCGGATCAACGGCAGACAACCTGGCATCGGAGTGACACGCCCGACCGCGGGGGAGACCTACACAACCGGTACGGCAACGCGCTGCGAACGGCGGCGAATCGGACCGGACGGTGACGGCCGCGACCAGCCGCTGACCTGGGCAGATATCACTCCGCAAACCGGCGCGAACCTCTCGAATGTGACTGGGGGGTCAACGTCATGAGCCGGCCCCTCGATCCCGTCGGGGCAGGTCAAGCAGCCATCGAGCCCCTCAACAGGCCACGGATGTCGGTTGCCCGCCGCGTCGCCGCTGTGCGATCGTTCCGGCGATCGTGACCCATCGGCAGGAGGTGAGACCCATGAACGCAGTGTCCGCAGTGGGTGCTCCCTGCAGCTCACGATCGCGCGACTGAGGTAGTCGCCACCGGGAGCGCCCCGCCAGGCAATTCGCGAGAGGCGACTCCCTTGAACGCACCACCTTCTTTCCCTTCGCACGTCACCTCGACGACGGCCTCCGAGCGGCCGCGGTCCGACCAGGATCGGCCGCAGATCCACGCCCCGCGGCGGGCGCCCGCCGCGGGGGAGCGAGCCCTGGTCCTCGGCGGCGGCGGATCGACGGGCAACGCGTGGTTGATCGGCATCATCGCCGGCCTGTTCGATGCCGGATCGGACGTGACCGAGGCCGATCTGATCATCGGGACGTCGGCCGGATCGACGGCCGCGGCCCAGATCACCGGTGCGACCCCGACCGAGCTGCTCGCGGCCGTCCTCTCCTCTGCGTCCCCGCCTCGGACGGGTCCGGCGGGATCCGGTGGACGCGCTCCCGCCGGACCGGTGGCCGACCACCTGGAGAGGACGAGCCGGATCATCGCCACCGCCGGCGATGCGGCCGACATGCGCCGCAGGATGGGTGCGGCGGCGCTGGAAACGGACGCGGCGTCGGACGGCTCGTGGTCGGCGCGGTGGCGCGCCACGGTCGCTGCCCGGCTGCCCAGCCAGAGCTGGCCGCAACGCGCAGTGCAGATCACCGTGGTCGATGCCCACACGGGGGAACCGATCGTGTTCGACCGTCACAGCGGGGTCGACCTCGTGGACGCCGTCGCCGCCAGCACGGCCGGGGGACCTCCCTACCGGATCGGTGACCGCCTGTACATCGACGGCGGCTACCGCTCCGTCGAGAACGCCGACCTGGCAGCCGGCTACGAGCGGGTGCTGGTGCTGGCACCACTGGGCGGCAGGTCGCGGCACCCGCGGGAGTGGGGCACCCATGTGGCAGCACAGGTCGACGAGCTACGCGCAGGCGGCAGCCGAGTCGAAACGATCTTCCCGGACAGCAACTCCGAGCACCTGTTCGGCGCCAATGCGATGGATTTCTCTATGCGTCCGCCCGCCGCTCGAGCCGGTTACGACCAGGGCAGAGCGCTGGCCGAGCGGCTCACCGCATTCTGGCGCTGACGCCTGCACTCGGCCGATTCGTCAGGCGTACCGACACCTGTGCATGTCCCGGATGGCCGATGGGAGCGACGTGCCTGTCGCTACTCTTTTTCACTTCCTGTCGGCCCGACAGCGGCAAACGCAGGCCGCGGCCGTGTCCGGAGGAATCCGGCACGGCCCCCGAGTGCTTTCCCCGGTCTCGGCGACAGCAGGATCTGCGCCGGCCGGCCGGCTTCCGGTGGCTGTACACCCCCATGGCGCTCGTCCTGGCCCACCGGCTCACGCCCGGCCGGGTGGTCTACGACGTCATGGACGACCTCGCCTCCTTCCTCGACGCGCCGGAGGGCCTGGTGCTGCGGCAGCGGCGGCTGCTGGCGGAGGCCGACGTCGTCTTCACCGGCGGGCCGTCCCTGCACCGGTCGGTGCAACGGCAGCGGCGGGAGGGCGTGCACCTGTTCAGGAGCGGGGTCGAGCGGGAGCACTTCGCCTCCAGCCGGGCACTGCGACGGCCACACGAGCGACCGGTGGCCGGCTACGTCGGAGTGCTCGACGAGCGGCTCGACCTCGAACTGCTCGCGGAACTGGCCGACGAGCTCCCCGACTGGACGATCCGGCTCGTCGGGCCGGTCGCCAAGATCGATCCGGGGATGCTGCCGCGCGCCGGGAACCCCGAGTACCCGGGCATGGCCGCGTACGAGCGGCTCCCCGAGGTCAGGCTCCCCGAGGTCATGGGCCGGGTTCGACGTCGCGCTCATGCCGTTTGCGCTCAACGAGGCCACGCGGTCATCAGCCCTACCAAGACCCTGGAGTACCTGGCGGCCGGGCTACCGGTCGTCTCGACCCCGGTGCCGGACGTCGTCGCGGACTACGGTGACGTGGTGCACGTGGCCGACGACGGCCGCAGCTTCGCGACGGCATGCCGGGCGGTGGTGCGGCAGGACCTGGCGGCCCGCGATCGCCGCTGCCGAACTCTGCACGAGCGGCAGGAGTGGGACGTCATCGCGGCCTCCATGGCGGAGCTGCTGGACTCCGTGGGCACGGCCGAGGCAGCGGACCAGGCGGAGGAGCCGGCGTGAGCGGCTGGCGCGCGTTGGGCCGCCCGACGCGGCTGGCCACCGATCTGGAACAGGCCCACGGCTACGCGGTGGGGGCGGCCGCGGCCGGGCTGCAGGACGCCGGGCTCGATCCGCTGCGGCTCACCGGCAGGGGTGTCCCGCCGCTCGCGGACGCCGCCGTCACGTCGGCCACGCCGTTCCTCCGCGCCCCGCTGCTGTCCCGGCTGTCGCGGGTCCGGCTGCTGCACGCGCCCGCGGGTGCCGACGGCCGCTGCCCGTCCTGCGCCGTGCCCGCGCCGTGCCCCACGGCACTGGAGCTCGACGGTTGACGACGTGCGGACGTTCCGGAATCCGATAGGCCAGAACCCTGATCCGTGGGTCGTGCACCACGAGGGCTTCTACTACGCCACGGGCACCTCACACGACCACATCGCGGTCACGAAGGCGGCCAGCCTCGGCGACCTGTCCACGACGGAGCCCGTCGTCGTCTGGCGCGACACGGAGCCGACCCGGAGCGCCATGCTGTGGGCCCCGGAGCTGCAGCTGCTCGACGGGCCGGACGGGCCTCGCTGGTACCTCTACTACACGGCTTCCGACGCCGATGATCATCTCAACCACCGCATGCACGTCCTGGAGAGCACGGGGGACACGCCACTCGGCCCGTTCGAGTACCGGACACGCCTCAACACCGATCCCGACAACCAGTACTACGCCATCGACGGGAGCGCCCTCCAGCTCCCCACCGGAGATCTCTACTTCTTCTGGGCCGGCTGGCCCGGTCACGTCCTCTTCGTCTCCCGGATGGCCAACCCCTGCCGACTGGTCGGCGAGCGCGTGCACATACCGGCCAGCGGGTTCGGCTGCACCGACATCAGGGAGGGGCCGGTCTGTCTGCGGAGGAACGGCAAGGTCTTCCTGGTCTACTCGGCGTGCGACACCGGCACGCCGGACTACCGCATGGGCATGCTCAGCGCTGACGAGACCGACGACCTGACGGATGTGAGGACATGGCACCAGCATCCCGATCCGGTGTTCCGGAGTGCTGCTCGTCACGGGGTCTACGGTCCGGGCCACAACGGCTTCTTCACGTCCCCTGACGGCACGGAGGACTGGTTCGTCTACCACGCGAAGACCACCGACCGGTACACGTACGAAGGCCGGACCGGACGTGCCCAGCGCCTGGCGTGGCATCCCGACGGTCGTCCCGACTTCGGTGTACCCCTGCCGCTGACGGCTGACATCCCGCTGCCGTCGGGTGACCCGGGCTCGCCTGACGAGAGCCCGTGAGGTGTCCCTCACCCGGGGCCACCACCGCGCCGCGCGGTGACGGGAAGCGAATCCGAGCCGACGACGTCGGACTTCGTGGCCGGCGCCTGCGACCGAATACTCACTCGAGTGACGGATCTGAGCGCGGCGATGGGAGGCGTGTGGTGAGCGAGCAGGACGCGGCGAGGGTGCGGGTGGAACGCCCGGAGGCAGCGGTCATGCGGATCGTGCTGGCGCGGCCGGAGGCTCGCAACGCCCAGGATCCCCGGATGCTCTACGAGCTCAACGACGCCTTCGACCTGGCCGCCCAGGACGACGAGGTGAAGGTGGTCATCCTCGCCGCCGACGGACCGCACTTCTCCGCCGGGCACGACCTGTTCGCCGAGTGGACGGTGAGTTCCGCCGACAGGCCCGTCGGCTGCTGGGGCGGCTTCGCCCTGCCCGGCGCGGAGGGGTACATGGCCGTCGAGGAGGAGCTGTTCCTCGGGCTGTGCTGGCGGTGGCGCAACTTCCCCAAGCCGACGATCGCGGCCACGCAGGGCAGGACGATCGCCGGCGGCCTCATGCTGGCCTGGAGCTGCGACCTGATCATCGCCGCGAAGGACGCCAGCTTCTCCGACCCGGTCGTGGCATTCGGCGTCAACGGCCACGAGTTCTTCCTGCACGCCTGGGAGTTCGGCGGGCGCAAGGCCAAGGAGCTGCTCTTCACCGGCGGCGCGGTCGACGCCGACGAAGCCTGCCGACTCGGCATGGTCAACCACGTCGTCGACCCGGCCGAGCTGGACGCCGAGGCGCTGAGGATCGCCCGGCGGATCGCGCGGATGCCGTCGATGGGCCTGAAGCTGGCCAAGCAGGCGGTGAACCAGTCGCTGGACGCACAGGGTCAGTGGTCCGCGGTCCAGTCCGCGTTCTCGCTGCACCAACTGGGGCACTCGCACAACCGCGAGCTGCACGGCGTCACCATCGATCCCGACGGCGCAGCCATCATCCGGGAGCTCAGCTCCCCACCCTCCTGAAGTCCGGAGCGGGCGTCCGCGGCCCGCCCGATACCGTCGCCGGGCCGGGATCGCTGCGGCCACGGGAGGTCGGGAGATGGCCACGGGCGGGGAGGCGCTGGTCGCCGCGTTGCAGGCGCTCGGGGTGGACGTGGCCTTCGGGCTGCCCGGGGTGCACAACCTGGCGGCGTGGCGGGCCTTCCCCGGCAGCGGTATCCGGCTGATCGGGGTCCGGCACGAGCAGACGGCGGCCTATGCCGCCGACGGCTACGCGCGGGCGACGGGCCGGCTCGGGGTGGCGGTCACCACCACTGGCCCGGGTGCCGCGAACGCGGTGACGGCGACCGGCGAGGCCTGGGCCTCCCACTCGCCGGTGCTCGTGGTGGCGACCGACGTCCCCACCACCGAGCGGCGGCCCGGGATCTACCGCGGCGTGCTGCACGAGACCGTGGACCAGGCCGGGTTCTTCCGCCCGGTCACGAAGGCGGTGCTGCGGGTCGAGCGGGCCGAGGAGCTGTTCGCCACCGCTGTGCGGGCCGGGCGGACGGCGATGGCGGCGCCCCGGCGGCCGGTGTACCTCGAGATCCCCACCGATCTGCTCTCCGCGCAGGTCCCCGAGCCCGACGCGGCGGCGGAGGCTTCCGTCCCCACCGAACCCGAGCCCGGGCCTCCGCTGCCGGACGACGCCGTCGCGGCGCTGACCGCTGCCCGCCGTCCTCTGGTCTGGGCCGGCGGCGGGGCGACCGCCTCGGGAGCCGGCGACCTCGTGGCCGCCGTTGCCCGGCGGCTGGGCGCCCCCGTGCTGACCTCCTACGGAGGGCGAGGCCTGCTGCCCCCCGACGCGCCCGAGCTCGTGCCGCTGCCGCCGCACGCCCGGGAGGCGGGGGAGCTCTGGGACGGCGCCGACGTCGTCCTCGTCGTCGCCAGCGACCTCGACGCGATGAACACGCAGGGTTTCCGCCAGCCGCGCCCACCGCGGCTGGTGACCGTGGACCTCGCCGAGCCGGTGACCTATCCGCCGGACGTCTGGGTGCAGTCCGACGCCGCCGACGCGCTGCGGGCGCTGCTGGGCCGGCTGCCGGCCGAGCCCCGGGGCCGGTGGTGGTGCCGGCCGGAGGGGCGATCCGCCTACGCCGGCCCGGAGGTCGCCTTCCTCGAGGCCTTCGAGTCGGGGCTGCCGCCGTCGGCGGTGGTGGTCGCGGACATGTGCATCCCCGGCTACTGGTACGGCGGCTGGGGCCGGGTGCAGTTCCCGCGCGGGCTGGCCTATCCGGTGGGCTGGGGAACCCTCGGCTTCGGCTTCCCGGCCTCCCTGGGGGCGGCGCTGTCCGGGCGCCCGACCGTGGCCCTGGTCGGCGACGGCGGCTTCCTGTACGCCTGCGGCGACCTCGCCACCGCCGCCCAGGAGCGGCTGCCGGTGACCGTCGTGCTCGTCGACGACGGCGGCTACGGCATGCTGCGCTACGACTTCACCCGTCACGGTCAGCAGCCGGTGGGCTGTGACCTCGACCCGCCGGACTTCGTCGCCCTCGCCCGGTCGTTCGGGGTTCCGGCCCGCCGCGTCGGCGTCGGCGAGCTCGGGCCGGCGCTGGCCGAGGGCATCGGCTCCGGCGGGCCGTCGCTCCTCGTCCTCCAGGAGCGGTTCACCCCACCGCCGAACACCTCCCCGCGCTGGTACCGGGCGGGCGGCTGAGGACCTGCCGCAGTTGCTCAGGCGCGCCGCGACCGCAGCAGGTGGAGCAGCGCCAGGGCGTAGGCCTCGGCCGCGTCCGAACCGGTGTGCCCGCTCGTCGCGCCGTCGACCCGGAGCGTGACCCGGTAGCCGTCGCCGGTCGGCGCGAGTCCGGCGAACGCATCGCCGAGCAGCTCACGCAGCTGGTGTTCGGCCGGCACCCACAGCACCTCGGACTGCTCGACCGAGTCCAGCGCCCACTCGGTCGTGCCGTTGAAGCCGATGACCGGCCCGGTGGGGAACTGGTGGACCTCGATCGTCATGTCCGAGAGCACGAAGACCTCGGAGTCCATCTCCCGGTCGGGCATGACGAAGCTGTCGCCGCGGGCGGGTGTCCACTGCAGCCCTGCGTCGCGCAGGGCGCGGGCCAGCGCGACCGAGAGCACGCCACCATCCTGCGTCATCCCTGGCCCCGGCCGGGTGCCTGCTCGACGGTCCGGCCGGCGGTGGTCCGGGCCTTTCCCGGTGGCCGGGGGAGCAGTACGGTCCGCGCACCGCGAGACAGGGAGGCGACATGGCGGACGAACTGTGGCGCAGGAGCGCGAGCGAGCTCGCGGAGTCGATCCGTTCCGGCCAGGTCTCCTCCGTGGAGGTCGTGGAGGCGCATCTGGAGCGGATCGAGGCGGTCAACCCCCAGCTCAACGCCGTGGTGCTGGTCCTCGCCGACCAGGCGCTGGAGGCGGCCAAGCGAGCCGATCAGCGGACGGCCACCGGTGACGGCGAGCTCGGGCCGTTGCACGGCGTGCCGGTGACGATCAAGGAGAACATCGACGTCGCGGGAACTCCCACCACCAACGGCGTGGTCGCGCTGCGGGAGGCGGTGGCGCCGGTGGATGCGCCGCTGGTGGAGCGTCTGCGTGCCGCGGGGGCGATCGTCATCGGGCGCACCAACCTGCCCGACATGGGCCTGCGGATCTCCACCGACTGCAGCCTGTGGGGCCTGACCCGCAACCCGTGGCACCCCGACCTCACCGCGGGCGGCTCGTCCGGTGGCGAGGCCTCGGCGCTCGCCTCGGGCATGTCCCCGCTCGGCGCCGGCAACGACATCGGCGGGTCGCTGCGCAACCCGGCGCACTGCTGCGGGATCTCCTCGCTCAAGCCGACGACCGGCCGGGTACCGCACGCCACCGCGATCCCGCCGGAGGACGGGCCGCTGTCGTTCCAGCTCATGGCGGTCAACGGCCCGATGGCCCGCGACATCGCCGACGTCCGCCTGGGCCTGCAGATCATGAACGGGCCGGACCGGCGTGATCCGGCGTCGGTGCCCGCACCGCTGGCCTTCCCCGACTCCGGTGGCCCGGTCCGGGTCGCCATGCTGCCCGAGCCGCCCGGGGGCAGCACGGACCCCCGCGTGTCCGAGGTCGTCCGGCAGGCCGGTGCGCACCTGGCCGCCGCCGGCTACGAGGTCGCCGAGGTGACCCCGCCGGACTACGAGATCGCCATCGAGCTGTGGCACGCATTCCTCTTCACCGAGCTGCGCACCCTGCAGCCGGTGCTCTCCCAGATCATGGGGGAGACCGCGCAGCGCTTCCTCACCGCGGTCCTGGACAGCGAGCCGCGCCTGGACCTGGAGGCCTACGTCGACACGTTCGTCCGCCGGCGCCGGCTGGCGCGCGCGTGGGGTGACTTCTTCACGGAGTACCCGGTGATCCTCTCGCCGATCTGGGCCCAGCCGGCCTTCCGGCACGGGTGGGACGCCGAGTCCGAGCAGAACGCGGTCGCCGCCACCGAGCTGCTCCGGCCGGTCATGCCGGCCAACCTGCTGGGTCTGCCCGCCGCGGCCACGCCCGGCGGCCTGGTCGACGGCATGCCGATCGGCGTGCAGTGCATGGCCGCACCGTTCCGCGACGACCGCGCTCTCGACGCCGCCGAGGTCATCCAGGCCGCCGTGGGTCTCCCCGTGCCCGTCGACCCGTTCGTCAACGGTGGATGACGCCAAGCAAAGGCCGGGTCGGCCTGTTCGGCCTCCAGCTCGCTCCGGCGGTCAGGACGGCTAGCGCCGGGCCAGCGCCGCGAGCGCGGCCTCGATCCGGTGCCGGGTGTCGTCGGAAGCCCAGCCGGCGAGGACGGCCGCGTCGTCGGCGGCGGTCGCCTCCATCGCGGCGTTCGCGGGGCGGTGGAGTGCGACCTTGGCCAGGCGGTAGGACTCCGGCGATCGGGCGGCCAGCTCGGTGGCCACCGCGACCGCCCGCTGCAGCAGCTCGCCGGGTTCGGCGAGTTCGTCGACCATTTCCAGGGTGAGCGCCCGCTCGCGGCCTTCGATCTGCGCGCCGAGCAGCACCTGGCCGGCACGGGGGCCGAGCGCGTGCCGGACGATCTCCAGGGCGGCCGTCGGGAACGGCACACCGACCGCCAGCTCGGCCAGCCCGATCCGTCCGCCCGACATCAGCCGCAGGTCGCAGGCCAGGGCCAGCACGCAGCCACCGGCGATCGCATGCCCGTTGACCGCGGCGACCGTCGGCCGCGGATGGTCGAACACAGCGCGAAACGTGCGGGACAGCGCCGCCAGGAGCTCCTCGGTGTACGGCCGGCCGCCGTCCAGGATCCGGCGCAGGTCCACCCCGGCGGAGAAGGACGACCCGCTGCCGGTGATGACCAGCGCCCGGTCGGATGCGGTGACGGCCTCGGTGAGCGCGTCGAGCAGCCCCACGTCGAGGGCGCCGACCCGGCCGTGCTCGATTCGAAGGACGGCGACGTCGCCCCGGTCCTCGGTGACCAGCATCGGCCCATCATCCACGCAGCCGGTGTCCTGCCGGACGACGAGGGCCTGCCGCGCATCGGCTTGCTATACGTACATGTATGCGTATACTCGCTGCGTGGCTACGATGGCCCCGTGCCGAACAAGACGATCTATGTCTCCGACGCCGACCTGCCTGTGTTCCAGCGCGCGCAGGAGCTCACCGGGGGCAACCTCTCCGCGGCCATCTCCAAGGCTCTGCGCCGGCTGGTCGAGGTCGAGGAGGGGCGCCTGGAGGGGTTCGAGGAGATCACCGTCCGGGTCGGCGTGGCGCCGGGGAAGCTGCAGCGGTTCCAGGGCGTGCAGCTCGTCGACTGGAACCGGACCGACAGCAACGGCAGTCAGGAGCGCTACCGCGTCTACCGCACCCGCGCCGGCAAGTTCGCCGTCCACGTGGCCCGTCCCAAGGGGTTCGTGTGGTCCGCCGGCAAGGACGGCCAGCTGACCGGCTGGCGCAAGCACTTCTCCGCCGACCAGCAGTGGGGCGAGACCCCCGCCCACTCCTCGCTCGATGTCTTCGAGACGTTCGACGAGCTGGAGGTGGCGGTCCCGGCCGAGCTGGCCGCGCTGGTGAAGGACCACGCCACCCAACCCGAGGTCGAGGACCTCGACATCTGACGCTCCCGGCGCCGCCGGGAGCTCCCCGGTACGCGTCGCAAGGAGCGAGCATGCCCACCAGTCCCACCCCGGCGATCGAGGTCGCCGGGCTCGCCAAGCGCTACGGCGACCAGACCGTGCTCGAGGGCCTGGACCTCACGGTGCCCGCCGGGACCGTGACCGCGCTGCTGGGTCCCAACGGGGCCGGCAAGACCACCACCGTCTCGGTCCTGGCCACGCTGCTGCCCGCCGACGGCGGCACCGCCCGCGTCCTGGGCCACGACGTCGCCCGCGAGCCGCAGGCCGTTCGGCGGCTGATCGGGGTGACCGGCCAGCTCTCGGCCGTCGACCCTCTGCTCACCGTGACCGAGAACCTGCGGCTGATGGCCGACCTGTTCCACCTGCCCCGCCGGGAGGGCCGCCGCCGCGCGGCGGAGCTGATCGACCGCTTCGGCCTGGCCGACGCCGTCCGCAAGCAGGCCCAGCAGCTCTCCGGTGGCATGCGCCGCAAGCTCGACCTGGCCATGACGCTCGTCGGCGGGCCGCAGGTCGTCTTCCTGGATGAGCCCACGACCGGCCTGGACCCGCGCGCCCGGCGCGATCTGTGGGACCAGGTCCGCACCCTCGTGGCCGACGGCGTGAGCCTGCTCCTGACCACCCAGTACCTGGACGAGGCCGATCAGCTCGCCGACTCCGTCGCCGTCCTGCACGGTGGCCGCCTGGTCGCCCACGACACCCCCGCCGGCCTCAAGGCCGCCCACGACGCCGGCTCGCTCGATGACGTCTTCCTCGCGCTGACCACCCCCGAGTCCGACGTGAAGGAGGTGGCGTGATGACCGCCACCGTTGCCACCCCGGTGCAGATCCCGGCGGCGCCCTCGGCCCCCGCCCGCGCCGCCCGCGACCTGGTCACGATGACGCGTCGCAGCCTGCTGCGGATGGTCCGCTACCCCTCGCTGAGCGTGCAGCTGGTGGCCATGCCTGTGGTGCTCCTGCTGCTGTTCGTCTACGTGTTCGGCGGGGCGTTCGGCGCCGGGGTGGCCGCCGGCGTCACGCCCGGCGCGGCGGGGCGCTCGGCGTACCTGGACTACATCACGCCGGCGATCCTGGTGGTCACCGCGGCCGCCATCGCGCAGGCCACCGCGATCACCGTCGCCATGGACATGACCGGTGGCATCGTCACCCGGCTGCGCAGCATGCCGGTCGCCCCGGTGGCGGTGCTGGGCGGGCACGTCGTCGGGGCGGTGGTGCAGACGCTCCTCGCCGGTGGCGCAGTCCTGGGCGTGGCCGTCCTGCTGGGCTTCCGGCCCGGCGCGGACGCGCTCGGGTGGCTGGGGCTCGCCGGCTTCTTGGTCCTCTTCGGCCTCATGCTCACCTGGCTGACCGTGGCGATGGGGGCGTCGGCCCGCACGGTGGAGTCAGCGTCCAACACCCCGATGATCCTGATGCTGCTGCCCTTCTTCGGCAGCGGCTTCGTCCCGGTGGACACCATGCCCACCGCGGTCCGCGTGTTCGCCGAGTACCAGCCCTTCACGCCGATCATCGAGACCGTCCGCGGGCTCCTGGCCGGCACGTCCGTCGAGGCGTCGACGGTGTGGACGGCGATCGCCTGGAGCCTGGGCCTGGCCGTGGTGGGCTGGCTGTGGGCCCGGTCCGCCTACCGCCGTCCCCGGCCGGTCACCTGACGATCGCGACGACGCCCGCCCCGTTTCGTGCACGGGGCGGGCGTCGTCGTCCGCGGGTCGCGCCCGGAGGTGGCGAACCCTCCGTGGCCGTCGCTCAGGGACGCAGCAGGGCCTTGATGGCGCGGCGCTCGTCCATCGCCCGGTAGCCCTCGGCGGCCTGCTCGAGCGGCAGCTCGAGGTCGAAGACCTTCCCCGGGTCGATGGTCCGGTTCCAGATCAGCTCGATCAGGTCGGGCAGGAAGCGGCGGACCGGCGCGGGGCCGCCGTGCAGGTGCACGCCGGAGAAGAACAGCTCCTCGCCGGGCAGCGCCACGTCGTGGGCGACGCCGACGTAGCCGACGTGGCCACCGGGCCGGGTGGCGCGGATGGCCTGCAGCATCGACTCCTGGGTGCCGACCGCCTCGATGACCGAGTGCGCGCCCAGGCCGCCGGTGAGCTCCTTGATGCGGGCGACACCCTCGTCGCCGCGCTCGACGACGATGTCGGTGGCGCCGAACTCGCGCGCCAGCTCCTGGCGCGGCTCGTGCCGGCTCATCGCGATGATCCGCTCGGCGCCCAGTTGCTGGGCGGCCAGCACGCCGAGCAGGCCGACCGCGCCGTCGCCGACGACGGCGACGGTCCGGCCCGGCCCCGCCTCGGCCGCGACGGCGGCGAACCAGCCGGTGCCGAGCACGTCGGAGGCGGCGAGCAGACCGGGGACGAGGTCGTCGTCCGGCATGCCCGGGGTGGCGACGAGGGTGCCGTCGGCCAGGGGGATCCGGGCGTACTCCGCCTGCGCACCGGTCGGGGTGGCGAACTCCCCGTGGGCGCAGCGGGACTGGTAGCCGGCCCGGCAGATCTCGCAGGTGTTGTCGGAGGCGAAGAAGGAGCCGACGACGAACTGCCCGGGCCGGACGGTGGTGACGTCGCTGCCGACCTCCTCGACGATCCCGACGTACTCGTGGCCCATCGGCTGCGGCCCGCTGACCGCGTCGACGCCGCGGTAGGGCCACAGGTCCGAGCCGCACACGCAGGCAGCGGCCAGCCGGATGACCGCGTCCGTGGGCCTCTCGATCCGCGGCATCTCGCGCTCTTCGACGCGGACGTCGCCGGGGCCGTGCAGAACGGTTCCTCGCATGGGTGGATGTCCTCTCTCGGGGGATGGGTGGGGGAGTGGGTCAGTGGGGGACGGGCCGGGCGGTTCGGGCGTAGGCGAGGACGGCGAGCACGGCAGCGGTGACGGTGACCGCCGCCAGCGGGGCGACGCCGGCGCCGAGGCCGACCAGGGGCGCGGCCAGGCCGCCGAAGGCGAACCGGGCGACGCCGAGGAACGACGACGCGGTGCCGGCGATGTCCGGGTAGCCGGCCAGAGCGAGCGAGGTGGCCGGCGGGGTGGTCACGGCGACACCGCTGACCATCGTCAGCAGCGACACGATCACCGCCGCCAGCGGCAGGTCCTCCACCGCGGTGGCCAGCAACCCACCGGCACCGGCCACGACCATCGCGATCCCGACCAGCAGCGTGCCCCGCTCCGACCACCGCTCCGACACGCGCCCGGCGGCGAAGCCGAACACCATGAAGCCCAGCGAGTTCAGCCCGAACGCGTAGGAGTAGCCCTGCGGGGACAGGCCGTAGACGCCCTGCAGCACGAAGGTGGCGCCGGACAGGTAGGCGAACAGGGCGGCGTTGACGAAGCCGGTGACGAGCACGGCGCCGAGGAACACCCGGTCGGAGAGCAGACGGCGCATGTCGCGTCCCGTCTGCGCCAGCCCGCCGGCGACGCGCCGCTCGACCGGCAGGGTCTCGCGGAACACCGCGAGGCAGGCCACGAGGATCACCGCGCCGATCGCCGCGAGGAAGACGAAGATCCCGCGCCAGTCGGTGACCTCGGCCAGCTGCCCGCCGATCACCGGACCGACGACGGCCGCGAGCCCGCCCAGCACGGTGAGCCGGCCGTAGTAGCGCAGCAGCCGGCCGGCGGAGTACAGGTCCCGTCCGGCCGCCTGGGCGATCACGATCCCCACGCCACCCGCGAGGCCCTGGACGAACCGGGCGGCGACGAGCGTCTCGACGGTCGGGCCGGCCGCGCACAGCAGCGAGAAGGCGACGTAGGCGACGACGCCGACCAGCAGCGGGCGGCGGCGGCCGAAGCGGTCGGACACGGGGCCAGCGACGAGCTGGCCGAGCGCCAGACCGAGCAGGCAGGCGGTGACCGTCAGCTGCGCGGTGGAGGTCGCCGACCGCAGCTCGACCGTGAGCGCCGGCAGCACCGGCAGGTACAGGTCCATCGAGATGGGCCCGAAGACGGTCAGCAGGCTCAGGACGACGGCGAGCGCGCGCCCCACGGCCTGCTCGCCTGCCGGCGGGGTGGTCCGGGGGAATGTGGTGGTCATGCTTCCTTCGCTGATCGCGGCGGGGCGGTGCGCGGCCGGTGGCCGACGGGGGCTGCAGTCCGGCCACCGGGTCGGCCCTGCGCACCACGAAACGCCGCCTTCCGCGGGCGCGGGAGGTCGCGTTTGTGGGAGGACCAGCTCGACCTCCCTCCGGCGGCCGATCGCCGTACCGTCGGTCGGGTGGACAACCGCTCCGACATCCGCGACTTCCTCGCCAGCCGGCGCGCCCGCATCAGCCCCGAGCAGGCCGGGCTGCTGCCCGGCGGTGGTCGACGGCGGGTGCCCGGGCTGCGCCGCGAGGAGGTCGCCGTCCTGGCCGGGGTGAGCACCGACTGGTACATCCGGCTGGAGAAGGGGCACATCGCGGGGGTGTCCGAGGACGTCCTGGAGGCCGTCGCCCGCGCGCTGCAGCTGGACGAGGCCGAGCGGCTCTACCTGTTCAACCTCGCCCGCGCCGCCAAGCCGTCCCGCGCGACCCGGCGACGCGGCAAGGTCAGCGTCCGGCCGCGGGTGCAGTGGCTGCTCGATTCGATGAGCTCGTCGGCGGCGATCGCGCTCAACGGGCGCATGGACATCCTCGCCGCCAACACGCTCGGGCGTGCGCTCTACTCACCGGTGTTCGACGCCCCGCGCCGGCCGCCGAACATCGCCCGCTTCCAGTTCCTCGACCCACGGGCCCGTGCGTTCCACCCCGACTGGGACGGCGCGGCCAACACCACGGTGGCCATCCTGCGCACCGAGGCCGGCCGCGACCCCGAGGACGGGGACCTGCGCGAGCTCGTCGGTGAGCTGTCCACCGTGAGCGAGGAGTTCCGCACCCGGTGGGCGGCCCACGACGTGCGCATCCACCGCACCGGGATCAAGCAGTTCCGCCATCCGGCGGTCGGCACCCTGGACCTGGTCTACCACTCCATGGCCCTGCCCACCGAGGGCCACGGGGACCTGCACCTGACCGTCTACACCGCCGAGCCGGGAACGCCGTCGGAGGACGGCCTCATGCTCCTGGCGAGCTGGGCTGCGACCGACGCGCAACAGCCGCACGACACCCCGGCCCACCTGTCCTGACCCACGGGCGCACGCGGACGGAGAGTGCCGATGGCCGAGAACGCGGCGCAGCGCCGGGCTGAGCTCACCGAGCGCGCCAACTACCACGTTGAGGCGCAGCGGCTCCGGAGCGAGCAGGAGGCGGCCAAGGCCCAGGTGCTGATCGACCGGTTCGTCGCGCGGGCGACCGAGGCGGGCCTGCCGACCGAGGAACTGACGGCTCGTCCGTGGTCCGGGCGCGGTCGCTACCGGACCGGTGTCACGGGGTGGTACCTGCTCCGCGACCGTTCGGTCGGCGTGGGCGTGGACGGCAGCTTCTACGTGCTGCTCGTGCCGCCGGTGCGGTTCGGCCGCCGGCGGACCGCCGCGCTCCAACCGACCCCGCCGTCGCTCCAGCTGGGCAGAGGTGCCCGCGACGGGGAGTCCGTCGCCCTCGACGCAACGCTGGAGAACCGGCTGCAGTGGTCGGACTCGGGAGAGGGCTGAGCGGTCGTCACCGGACATGCGCGCGGGCACACCCGAGGATTGGGGAGTGGGCGCCCCCGCCGCGTGGGCTGTCCGCCGCACGACAGGACGGACAGGCTGTGCGTACTTCTTCCCCGCGGTTCAACCGGCAGCCCGGGGGCCCGAGCTGAGGGAGCCCCCCATGCCGACGCGCGTGTTGATCGTCGACGATCACCAGCTCATCCGGGACGCACTGACCGACCTGTTCTGCGCGACGGAGGACATCGAGCCCGTGGGCTCGTGTGCCGACGGCGATGAAGTCGTCGCCGCCGTGGAGCGGACCACGCCGGACGTGGTCCTGATGGATCTGCAGATGCCCCGGGTGGATGGTCTGACCGCGGCCCGCGCGGTGCTCGCCGACCACCCGGGAGTGCGCATCGTCGTCCTGACGGGCGGCCTCACCGCCGCGACCGCCCGCGAGGCCGGCGACATCGGGGTCGCCGGCTACCTCCTCAAGGACGACGACCCGGCCGACCTGCCCGGCCACGTCCGGGCGGTCGCCGCCGGCCGGACGGCCTGGCACCCGCTGGCCACCGCCATGCTGGCGGACCGGCCGCTCCCGCCGGTCCCGTCGCCCCACGTGGACGAGTGCCCCCGGCGGTTCCGCGTCCTGCGGTGACCGTTCGGAGCGACTAGCGACCGCGGACGAGAGCCGCCGCCTCGCGGTGACCGAGCTCGGCACCGGCGGCGAAGGCCTCGGCGTAGTCCCCGCGATCGATCTCCCGCGCCACGCGGCCGACCAGCTCGGCCTCGCCGCGCCGCGTCGACGGCCAGGCCCGCAGGCCGCCGCGCCGGCGCAGCCCGTCGGCCGCGCCCAGGGCGGTCGCCGCACGCCGCGCGTCACCCTCGGCCTGCGCGAGCTGGGCCGCGGCGACGAGCGCGAAGGTCAGGACGAGCGTGCTCACCTCGGCGTCCTCGCCGCCGTCCACCGATCGGTCCAGGAGGGCGCGCGCCTCGTCGAGTCGACCGGACCGCACGGCCAGGCGGGCGAGCTGGGTCTGCGCGGTGGAGGTGAGCCAGGGATTGTCCAGGCGGCGGCCGAGCTCGACGACCTCCGCGAGGTGCGCGCGGGCGTCGTCGTCCCGGCCGAGCGTCGTCTCCACCATCCCGACCGTCAGCGCGGCGAAGGCCATGAAGGGCTCGTCCTGCCGGCGCAGGTCGTCGAGCGCCGACGACGCCGTCCGCAGCGCACCGTCGAAGTCGTCGCTGATCGGCAGGATCCAGGAGATCGCCAGCCGGGCCGCGCTCTCCAGGTAGAGGTCGCCCATGCTGCCCGAGAGCCGCCGCAGCCCGTCGACGGCGGCGAGCGCGCCGTCGTCGTCACCGACCTCGACCGCGGTGACGGCCGAGGTCAGCAGCAGCTCGGCCCGGGCCCGGTCGTCCAGCGCGTCGGCCCGGAGCTGCACCTCGGCGATCCAGGCCCGCGCCTCCGGCATGCGACCGCGCATCTCCCAGAACAGCCAGAGGATGCGGAACAGGTGCGGCAGCCGCGCGATGTCGTGCCCGAGGAACCAGCGGACGGCGACCCGCAGGTTCTCCTCCTCGGTCCGCAACCGCTCGGCCCACTCGCCCTGCCGCTCGGTCGGCCAGTCGGCGTTCTCCACGAGCGCGCCGAAGTAGGCGGCGTGGCGCCGTTCGACGTCGGCCAGGTCGGCTCGGGCGGCGAGGCGCTCGGCGGCGAACTCCCGCACCGACGCCAGCATCCGGAACCGCGGTCCGGCGTCGGTGACGTCGATGGTCACGAGGCTGTGCGCGGACAGCACGTCGAGCAGGTCGAGCGTCCGGTCCTCGGGAAGGCCGGCGACGTGCACGGCGGCGTCGACGGTCCACCCGTCGACGAACACGGAGAGGGTGGCCAGCATCTGCCGCTCGTCGTCCTGGAGGAGCCCCACGCTCCACTCGACGGTCGCGCGCAGGGTGCGGTGGCGCTCGGGCAGGTCGACCGGCCCGGGACCCAGGGCATCCAGCCGGCTGCCGAGCCGGGCGAGCAGCGCCTTCGGGTCCAGCAGCCGGCTGCGCGCCGCCGCCAGCTCGATGGCGAGCGGCAGGCCGTCGAGGCGCCGGCAGATCTCCGCGACGGTGGTCGCGTTGCCGTCGGTCAGGGCGAAGTCGTAGCGGACCGCCTGGGCGCGGTCGACGAAGAGGCGGACGGCGGGCAGGCCGGCCAGCTCGTCGACGTCCGGCGGGCGCGGGAACGCCGGCACCACCAGCGCGCCGACCGGGTACTCCCGCTCGGCCCGGAGCCGCAGCGCGGTGCGGCTCGTGGCGAGGATCGTGAGGCCGGCGCACCGCGCGAGGAGCTGGTCGAGGTCGGGGGCGACGCCGACGACCTGCTCGAGGTTGTCCAGCACGAGCAGCGTGGGGGCGTCCGCCAGGTGCTCGACCAGGACGTCGAGGGCCGGGCGGGCGTCGTCGACGGCGGCACCGACGACGGCGGCGATCCGCGGCAGCACGAGCGCCGGTTCCGCGATCGAGGCCAGCGGCACGAACACCGCTCCGCGCGGGTAGCGGTCGCCGAGCCGCTCCGCCACGGCGATCGCGAGCCGCGTCTTCCCGACGCCGCCGGGGCCGGTCAGGCTGACCAGCCGCACGCCGGGCGTCTGCAGGAGAGCCGCGACGTTGTCGACGTCCTGCTCGCGTCCGATCAAGGACGTCGACGTCACCGGCAGGGACCGCGCCGTCGGCCGGTCCGGGGTCCCGGGCGACACGTCGTGGTCGACGTCGGCGGCCGCGAACCGCTCGCTCAGCAGCAGCGCGAGGTCGTCGCGGACCAGCCGGGTCAGCTCCCGCGGGGTGCGGAAGGACCGGTAGGAGTCGGCGCCCTCCGACTGGAGCTCGTCGATCATCGCCGCCAGGCGGGGCTCCCGGTCGGGGGCGGGCGACTTCACGTACAGCAGCCGCGGGAGGGAGCCGGAGAGCCGGAACTCGTCCTCGAGCCCCGAGATGTCCATGCCGGGACCGATCCAGCCGTACCGCTGCCAGTACAGGCCGACGAAGATGTCCGACTGCGCCAGGTACGCCCGGTACAGCTCCCGCGGCGGGTGCGGCCGGGCGCCGAGCTCGAACATCACCGGCGTCAGCCGCAGCGCCGTGACGGCCCGGGCCACCGCCGCGCGTTCCTCGGCGAGCTCGGCCAGCGTGGAGCTCACGAAGACGCGCAGCCGCTGGTCGGGGGTCCGGATCGCGACCTTCTCCTGCTCGTCGACCGTCATGCTCGTCCTCGACACGGTTCGGGAGGCGGGGTGCCATCGTGTCGCTGCGCGGGTTCCCGGGGATAGCCCTTCCCGGTCGCGCGACGGCGGACCTGCCGCTGCGCAGACGGCGATCCACCGACCGCTGTGACGCGCCGGTTCCGGTCCCGCGACGGTCTGGCGGGTCCCTGCGGGCGGGAGGAGCCTCGGCTCCCTCACATGCCCGTCGCAGGGGAGGAGCCGACATGACCACCCAATCCGGCGAGACCAAGCCGACGATCGTCCTGGTCCACGGGGCGTGGGCCGACGCCTCCGGCTTCGCAGCGGAGGTCCGGGCCCTTCGGGACCGGGGTTTCCGCGCCGTCGGGTTCGCCAACCCGCTGCGCGGACTCTCCGACGACGCCAGATACCTGGCCGACTTCCTGCGGACCCTGACCGGTCCGCTGGTGCTCGTCGGCCACTCCTACGGCGGCGCGGTCATCTCGGCCGCCGCGACCGGGAACGAGCGGGTCAAGGCACTGGTGTTCTTCAGCGGGTGGATGCCCGACGAGGGCGAGAGCATCGCGCAGGTCTTCGAGCAGTTCGGCGAGGGCAGCCTCGCCGGGCCCGCGCTGCGGCCCCAGCCGTTCACCGGCCCGGACGGCAGCGAAGCCGGCCAGGACCTCTACCTCGACCCCGAGCAGTTCCCCGCGGTCTTCTGCGCCGACGTCGACCGAGACACGGCGCACGTCATGGCCGCGACGCAGCGGCCGTGGAGCGGCACCGGGTTCTACGAGCCCTCGGGCCCGCCGGCGTGGAAGACGGTGCCGTGCTGGTACCTGCTCTGCACGGAGGACAAGGCGATCCCGCCCGCGACGCAGCGGTTCATGGCCGAGCGCGCGAACGCGAGGATCCGGACCGTGCCGGCCTCCCACGCCTCGATGGTGTCCCAGCCCGAGGCCGCGACGGAGCTCATCCTGCAGGCCGTCGAGGCGGCGACGCCGGCCATGGCCTGAGTCCGGTTTCCCGGTCTCTGGGGGTCGCCGTGAACGACATGAGCCGCTGGGTGGTCACCCGCGAGCACGTCGAGCACCTGCTGCCGATCATGCGCCTCCGCCCGGAGCAGGAAGCGCGGCTGCTCGCCCTCGACTACCCGGTCAGCTTCGACGTCGCCGCCGCCGCCTTCGAGTCGGTCGGCGTCGAGCTCACCACGCTGATGGATCGGATGGGTGGGAGCCCCTGATCTCACCCACCGTGGCCGCGCGCGGCTACCCGGGGTAGCGCTCGGCCAGCCGGGCGTAGGAGAGGTCGCGCGCCTCGTCGAACACGCTGATGTCCTCGACGAAGTACGTCCAGAAGCCGCGCTGCCGCTGCAGCTCCACCTCGTGCAGGTGGATCGGGTGGAAGTCGCGGTTCTTCCGGTCCTTCTCGCGCAGCTCGCGCCGGCCCGGCTCGCCGAGGCGGCCGATCACCCGCAGCGCGCGGACCTGCTCCCGGTAGGAGGTGTTCATCCACAGCTCGGTCTGCAGGTCCAGGACGGCGAGCAGGTTGCTGGGCACGGGGCCGAGCCACCTGCGGTTGAGCGGGCGCACCGCCCAGAGGTAGTCGGCGAAGGTCAGCTCGTCGAGGATCACCGAGCGCGCGTAGGCGCCGTCGAGGACGCCGTCCTCACGGAAGCCGTAGTAGAAGAGCCACAGCGCCTCGCGCAGCCCCCGCGCCGTGATGCGGCGGTACCGGACGCGCCCGCCGCCGCGGTCGTAGGCGGCCGCCGGGTCGTGGTACTCGCGGATCCGCGCGAGGCCGGCCTCGTTCACGTGCAGGTACTCGACGTCCCGGGTCGGCGCGTAGCTGTTGAACACCACGCCGATCGGCGCGCCGGTGAACAGCTCGGCGGTCCGGGTGAAGAATTCGTCCGGCAGGACCGGGGTGAACACCCGGGCCGGCAGCAGGTAGTCGGTGAGCTCCTCCACGGTCGGCGGCCGCCGCCAGCCGATCCCCGCGCGGACCAGGTCGATCGCCGCGCCCAGGTAGTGCCGGGGGAGGGAGTGCAGCAGGCCGCGGAACACGCCGGGCACGCCGACCAGGACGGTGGCGAGGGCGGCCTGCTCGGGGGTCTGCTCCGAGGTCGGCCACCACCGGGTGCGGGCCCGCTCGGCCGCCGCGATGCGCCGCTCCAGGTCGGCGCGCAGGTCCTCGCCGCGCAGGTAGAGGGCGGTGCTCGCGATCGCGCCCGAGGTGCACGAGATCATCTCCAGGCCCGGCAGCAGCCCGTTGCGCTCCCCGCGCTCGCGGGCCAGCGCCTGGGCCGCGGCCAGGAACCCGGCCCCGTGGGCGTTGCTCCCGCCCAGCCCGGCCAGGGCGAACGCGGTGCGCGGAGCCATGCGCGCCCTCCTCGCCTCGGCGGTGCCGGAGCGGGCCGGGGCCGGCCGCGGCGCGGCCGGCCCCGACCTCGGGCTCAGGCGAGGTCGAACCGGTCGAGGTTCATCACCTTGTCCCACGCCGCGACGAAGTCGCGCACGAACTTCTCCTTCGCGTCGTCGGCGCCGTAGACCTCGGCCTGGGCCCGCAGCTCGGAGTTCGAGCCGAAGACCAGGTCGACCGCGGTGGCGGTCCACCTGACCTCGCCCGTGGCGCGGTCCCTGACCTCGTAGACGTTCTCCTCGGCGGTGGCGGACGGCTTCCACTCGTAGCGCATGTCGAGCAGGTTGACGAAGAAGTCGTTGCTCAGCACCCCGGGCCGGTCGGTGAAGACGCCGTGGGAGGTGTTGCCCGCGCCCAGCATCCGCATGCCGCCGACCAGCACGGTCATCTCCGGCGGGGTGAGCGAGAGCATGTACGCGCGGTCGACCAGCAGGGTCTCGGCGGGCAGCTTCTCGCCGGGCCGGACCCAGTTGCGGAACCCGTCCGCCCGCGGCTCGAGGACGGCGAAGGACTCGACGTCGGTCTGCTCCTGCGCGGCGTCGGTGCGCCCCGGGGAGAACGGGACCGTGATCTCGACGCCGGCGTCCCGCGCCGCCTTCTCGACCGCCGCGCACCCGCCCAGCACGATCAGGTCGGCGAGCGAGATCCGCTTCCCACCGGCACCGAACTCCTGCTGGATCCGCTCGAGGACGGGCAGCACCGTGTCGAGCTCGGCCGACTCGTTGATCGCCCAGTTCCTCTGCGGCGCCAGTCGGATCCGCGCCCCGTTGGCCCCGCCGCGCTTGTCCGTGTGGCGGTAGCTCGCCGCCGCGGCCCACGCCGCGGTGACCAGCTGCAGAACCGACAGGCCGGACTCCAGCAGCGTGCGCTTCAGGGCGGCGACGTCCTCGCCGGAGACCAGCTCGTGGTCGACCGGCGGCACCGGGTCCTGCCACAGCTGCGGCTCGGGGACCCACGGGCCGAGGTAGCGCGACACCGGGCCCATGTCGCGGTGCATCAGCTTGTACCAGGCCCGTGCGAAGGCGTCGGCGAACTCGTCGGGGTGCTCGAGGAACCGCCGGCCGATCCGCTCGTACACCGGGTCGAACCGCAGCGACAGGTCGGTGGTCAGCATCGTCGGCTTGCGGGCCGGCTCGTTGGTCTCGGGGTCGGGGATGACGTCCCCGGCGTCCTTCGCGACCCACTGCTTGGCGCCGGCCGGGCTCTCGGTGAGTTCCCACTCGAAGCCGAACAGGTTCTCCAGGAAGTAGTTGCTCCACCGGGTCGGCGTCTGCGTCCAGGTGACCTCGAGGCCGCTGGTGATGGTGTCGCGGCCCACGCCCTTGCCGAAGCTGTTCTTCCACCCGAGGCCCTGGTCCTCGATCGGCGCGCCCTCCGGCTCGGGTCCGAGGTAGTCGGCGGGCGCGGCGCCGTGGGTCTTGCCGAAGGTGTGCCCGCCGGCGATGAGCGCGAAGGTCTCCTCGTCGTTCATCGCCATCCGGCGGAAGGTCTCGCGGATGTCCCGGGCCGCGGCGAGCGGGTCGGGGTTGCCGTTGGGCCCCTCCGGGTTGACGTAGATCAGGCCCATCTGCACCGCGCCCAGCGGACCGGACAGCTCGCGGTCGCCGCTGTAGCGCTCGTCACCGAGCCAGGTGTCCTCCGGCCCCCAGTAGATCTCCTCGGGCTCGTAGATGTCCTCGCGCCCGAAGGCGAAGCCGAAGGTCTGGAAGCCCATCGACTCCATGGCCTCGTTCCCGGCGAAGGCGATCAGGTCGGCCCAGGAGACCTTCTGGCCGTACTTCTTCTTCACCGGCCACAGCAGCCGGCGCGCCTTGTCCAGGCTCACGTTGTCCGGCCAGCTGTTGAGCGGGGCGAAGCGCTGCGCGCCGGAACCGGCGCCGCCGCGGCCGTCCTCGATGCGGTATGTGCCGGCGGCGTGCCAGCTCAACCGGACGAACAGCCCGCCGTAGTGGCCGAAGTCGGCCGGCCACCAGTCCTGCGAGTCGGTCATGACCGCCCGGACGTCGCGCTTGAGCTCCTCGACGTCGACCTCGGCGAAGGCCCGTCTGTAGTCGAAGTCCCCGCCCATGGGGTTGGCCGCCGGGTTGTGCTGGCGCAGGACCGACAGGTCCAGCTGGTTCGGCCACCAGTCGCGGTTCGTCTGCGGCCGGTGCGCCTTCGGCTGGGGCGACGGGATCTCGGGATTCTCGCTCTCGCTGGGGGTCCGCGGCGCGTCCTTGTCAGGCACCTGGATTCCTCTCCTCTTGTTCCTCGTGTCGGGTTTCCTCTGACAGCTGCTGGCGGCGGGCCGCGGCGCACTCGGGGCATCGGCCCCAGTAGATGACCTCGGCCTCCTCGATCTCGTAGCCCGCGTCGTCGCTGGCCGTGAGGCACGGGCTGGCGCCGACGGCGCAGTCGACGTCGACGATCGCCCCGCACGACCGGCACACCACGTGGTGGTGGTTGTCCCCGGCCTCGGCCTCGTAGCGTGCGACCGAGCCGGTGGGCTGGAACCGCCGCAGCAGGCCCGCGGCGGTCAGCGCGCGCAGCACGTCGTAGACGGCCTGGTGGGACACCTCGCCGAAGTCCCGCCGGACGGCGGCGATGATCGAGTCCGTGTCCGCGTGCGGGTGGTCGTGCACCACCGACAGCACCGCCACCCGAGGGCGCGTCACCCGCAGAGCGGCCTCGCGCAGCAGGGACTCGAAGTCCGGCGCCGTCGGCACGGTCGGAAGTCTGGCCCCATTTCTGGAACGGATCAATCGACGGCCGGAGTGTCCGGGGAATCCGCCGGCAGCAGCACGTCGATCTCCGCACCGCCGTCCTCCCGGTTCCCGAAGGCGACGGTGCCCCCGGCCTGGACCACCCGGTAGCGCACCGACTGCAGCCCGAGGCTGCGGCCCCGCGGGGTGCGCCGCCGGTCGCCGGGCGGCGCGGGCGGGAACCCGACGCCGTCGTCGGACACGGTCATCCGCACCGCGGCACGCCCGTCCATCAGGGCGTCCTCGAGCCGGATCAGCACGGTCCTGGCCGAGGCGTGCCGGCCCACGTTGACCAGCGCCTCCTTCGCCACCCGGTAGAGAACGTCGGCCGCGAGCGACGACGTCCCCGGCGGCGCCTCGCCCTCGACGTGGACCGACACGCCCCTGTCCCGCAGCGGGTCGGCCAGGTGCTGCAGGGCCGTGGCCAGGCCCGCGCCGCTCAGGTCGGGCGGGTACATGTCGACCATCAGGTGGCGCAGCGAGGCGACCGCGCGGCGGACGGCGTCGCCGAGGCGGGCGGCCCTCCCGGCGGCCTCCTCGGACATGGTCGGGGCCATGGCGGTGAGGGCGTAGCTGACACCGGCGAGGTCCTGCACCGGCCCGTCGTGGATCCCGGCGGCGATCTCGCGCCGCTCCCGGTCGGAGCCGGCCAGGTGGCGCTCGAGCAGGTCGATCCGCTCCGCCTCGTGCCGGCGCAGCCGCCGGGCCAGCGAGACCGCGATGGGGATCTGGGCGGCCTGGAGGACCACCAGGGCGCCGATCGCCACGGGCACGATGCGCGCCCGCAACAGCGCGGCGTCCCGGTCGAGCCGTGACGTGTCGAAGTAGACCTCCAGCACGTACCGCTCGTCCCGGCCGGTCAGCCGCAGCGGCGTGTAGACCTCCAGGTAGGGCCGCGCCCCCCGGGCCGCCCCGTAGACCTCCGACCGGGGCTCGAAGCCGGAGACCACCCGGCCGTCGATGGCCGCGGCGAGGTCCTCGGACAGCGGCAACCGCTGCCCCTCCAGGTCCGGGTCGCTGGCGTAGACGATCGTCCCGTCGTCCCGCCAGACGAGCACCGCGGTGACCGTGCCGTCCCCTGCCGTGGCGGCGACCACCTGGTCGAGGTCGCGGCGGTCCTCGGGTTCCCCGGCCAGCACCCTCGAGAGCAGCGGCCCGACGATGTAGGAGGCGATGCGGTCGGCGGACCGCTCCGCCTGCAGCAGCGCGGTGTCCCGCGCGATCTTCCCGCTGAAGACGTAGGCGCCGGTCCCCACCGCGAGGAACGCGCACACCGCGGTGCTGATGAACAGCACGATCTCCCGGCGCACCGAGGTGCCCCGCCAGGGGCGCAGGATGCGGAGGGCCCGGTGGCCCGGCCACGACGAGCGCCCTGGCCCCGCCGGCTCACCCGCCATGGGCCGCCACCCGATGCCCCCGCGGCGCGGACACGCGCGTCACCCCCCGTCCACGAGCCGGTCCCGCACCCCGCGGGACCAGAGTCCGGCGGAGTATGCGGGTCACGGGACCGTTGTCCATGCCCCGCCGGGCCCGGGCATCGACGACGCAGCAACCGGCTTCGGCGCCGTCACGTACCGTGTTCGGACCGAATCGATCCGTGAGAGTCCGGAACGGCGTGGACCGTCCGCCACGGGTCGTGCGTCCACGGCCGCCGGCTGAACTCGAGCCGCATCCGGCCCGGACGGCCTCGTCGATGTCTGGCCATGCCCTGGCCAGGGTTGGGAACTCCCGGCTCGACATTGCAAGGGCGATTGCGTAGTAGGAGCAACAAGCGCCGACCTGATTCGCCGCGAAGACGGGGAGCCGGAACGCCGTATGTCCGTCCAAGGGGCGCGGTGACCAGGGTATCCGGAGCGAGCTTGATGCCTCCTGGAGGATGCCGCGACAATTGCTGGGGCGCGCCTCGGAGGCGATCATGGTGTCATCACCTGGTTCCGTAGACCGCACGACCCGTCAGGAGGTCGAGCGGTGGTTCGCGTCGCAGGGCTTCCCGCTTTTCTGCCGGGCAGCCGACAGCCCTTCGATGAGCATGTACTTCGGATTCATCTTCCTTGCTCTGCTCATGGTTGAGGGCGTCATCCTCGGGTTGCGCGAGGACCAAGCCGGGGCACTGGCGATCATTGCTCCGCTCACCGGTCCCGCTCTTCTCGTCGGCACCATCTTCTGCCTGGCCTTCTGGAGGAACCCGCGTCGGTCAGTTGTGCTGTGGCTGACGCTGACGCTGCCAGCTCTGCCAGCGCTGCTCTACGGGGTCGACGTCGTGGGGTTCGTGGCGGCCCTTTCGCTCAACCTTGCCTTGTTCGCCCTCTTTGGACTCCTCGAAGCCCGGATCAAGGTCCTCCCATTGCTGAGGTGGGCCCTCGGTGAGTCGCTGGGGCAGGTGCCCCACCTCGTGGGCGTGGTGGCACGCGCCATGCCGATCCTCCTCACCGCGATGATTCTGTTCTTCTTTACGGCCGAGATCTGGCAGATGTCTCGCGGGCTCGACGGTCGCTTCACTTTCTTGGCGCCTGGCGCCCTATTCCTGTTGGGGTTGCTCGCGCAGGGCGTGCACCTCGCCCGGCTCGTTGCGAACTACTGTCAGCCACTGGATGCCGAGGGGTGGGCCCGCGAAGAAGAGAAGCTGAAGGACCTGGCCCAGGATCGGCCTGAGCTAGGGCCTCTCCAGGAGTTGGCGGTCCCTCGGGAAGAGCGCGCGAGCCGAAAGATGCCAGGGCGGATCAAACTCAACATCTTCCTGCTCCTGGTCTTCGCTCAGAACCTGCAGCTCCTCGCGACATGCACCAGTCTCGTATTCTTCATCCTGCTGTTCGGCGTTCTCGCCCTGCCGTTGGATACGCAGGCGGCATTCGCGGGAGCCACCAGCGAGTCTCCGTTGACCGAGATCTATGTCCAGGAGTTCCTCGGTCGGGAGATCATATTGACGAATGCCCTTCTGGAAGTGGCGCTCTTTCTCGCAGTCTTCGCCTATCTGTCCTTCGTCCTGTACGCTGCCCATTCGGACACGTACATGCATGACTTCTTACCACACATCGATGCCCGGATAAAATCTGCTGTACTGGTCCGGCGATTCTACGAATGCATTTTCTGGCGACCGAGAATGCGCCCGTGGTCCCGATCCGAAGTCCAACTCGACTTCCTGATCCCGGACGGCGTCATCGCGGAGAAGGCAAGTCTTGTGTGGGCCACCCCGGACGGTCGTGGGGGCACGGTGGACATGGTGAACGACGGGAAGACTCTCCGGACCCGTCTGCGGGAGAGTCTCGGCGGAACCCTCATCTATCACTACGTCGTCGATGAGGATCGCAGCAGGAGGGATTGGGAGGTCGACGAGGTCATTACGGAGTCGGCGGGCGTCGAGAAATCGTTGCTCAAGATCGGTCACTCCCGGGCACGCCCATCCGCCTCCGAGCGGATCGCGCAACAGGTAGCACCTCCTGCCCCGGGCGCCGTCGAACCGGAAGCCGAGCCTGTCGCGCCGCGCGCGGCGGAATGACGAGCCAGCGACCCTCGGCCGTGGGATAGACGCCGCCACAGGGCTGCCCCTTACCGATCGTCGAGTGCGGTTGCTTGGTGGCGGCGCAAGTGGCGACCTCTACGTGCTCGCCGCCGGAGGCGGCCAGCCGGCCTCGACCGTCCGCCACGGGTCGTGCGTCCACGGCCGCCGGCTGAACTCGAGCCGCAGCCGGCCGGGGGAGGCCTCGATGAGCTCGCCGAAGACGGTCGCGTAGACCTGCCCGTCCTTCTCGTGGCGGACGACGAGGGCGCCCGGGTCGTCCTGCGGCGGCCCGTCGGCGACCAGCCGGCGCCACCCCTCCGGGGCGGGGGCCTCGGTGAACGCAGGCAGGTACCGGTCTGCCTTGCGGTCCTCGGGGCCGCCGGAGGTGACCATCGTCGTCCCCTCGCCGTGCTCGGTGGTCCGCAGCCCGGTGCCGTCGAAGTCCCAGGTCGTCAGCCGGTGCGGCGTGGCGAGGACGAGCAGGAAGCTGGCCATCCCGTCGAGCCGGGCGTGCGCGATCCAGTTCTCGCCGTGCGCGGCGGCGAGCAGCGGCAGCACCCCCCGGCTGGCCGCGCCGGGGTCGGCGTCCCGCTTCTGCGGCCGGTTGAGCACTAGCGCGGTGACCCCGGTGGCGACGTCGCTGGCACACCACGTGCCGCCGGCGACGCGGTCGCGGCCGCCGACGAGGTCCGGGAACTCCGGCCACCAGCGGCCCGGGTCGTCGAACTCGCGCGTGGTCAGCTCGTCGCGCAGCGCCAGGATCCGGACCGGCCGGCCGTCGGACCAGCGGACGACGACGGTGCACACGCCGACGATGCTGCCAGGCCGGCGAGCACGGCGAGTGCTCGACCGAAGATCACCCCGGGTCCACGGGTGTCTCAGAACGGGGGAGGCACCGCTGGAGCCGAGGTGATCACGATGGCGGGGCGGTCGAGCCCCGCTCGACCAGCGCCACCGGCAGCAGCACCGACCGCGCCGGGCGGTCCGGCTCGTCCAGCGACTCGAGCAGCATCCGGGCCGCCTCGACGCCGATGGAGTGGTGGGGGACGGCGATGGTGGTCAGCGGCGGCTGCAGCTTGTCCAGGAAGGGCATGTCGTTGAAGCCGACGACGCTGACGTCGCCGGGGCAGGAGATGCCCCGCTCGGCGAAGACGTCGTAGCAGCCGAGCGCGATGAGGTCGTTGCCGGCGACCACCGCGCTGAACTCGGTGCCGGAGTCGATCACCTTGCGCAGGGCGGCGGCGCCCTCGGCCTCGGTCCAGTAGGCGCAGCCGACGATCCGCGCGGGGTCGTCGTCGAGGCCCTGGTCGCGGACGGCGGCCTGGAACGCCTTGGCGCGGATGAGCCCGGTGGACGTGGTCGTCGGCCCGGCCAGGTGCACGATCCGCCGGTGCCCGAGCGTGGCCAGGTGCTGCACGGCCAGGGCGATCCCGGTCGCGTCGTCGGGGGTGACGCACGGGATGTCGAGGTGCTCGGCCCGGCGGTTGACCAGCACCATCCGCACGCCCTGCTCGTGCAGTTGCTGCAGCAGCGGGTGGTCCAGCCGCGCGGTCGCGATGATCATGCCCTCGACCTGCCGCGAGCGCAGCGAGTCGACCAGGGCCTGCTCCCGGTCGGGGTCGTTGTCGGTGTTGACGATCAGCGCGCTGTAGCCGGCGGGGCCGAGCACGTCCTCGATGCCGCGGACGATCGGCGGGAACAGCGGGTTGGTCAGGTCGGGCAGGACCAGGCCGATCGTCCGCGACTTCGCCGTCTTCAGGCTCCGGGCGATCGGGTTGGGCGAGTAGCTCAGCGACTGCGCGGCCTTGAGCACGCGGCGGGCGGTCTCGGCGTTGACCAGTGCCCGGGTCTCCGGGTTCAGGGCCCGGGAGGCGGTCGCGGGGTGCACGCCCGCGGCGGCCGCCACATCCCTCAGGGTCGGCGCGGGCACGGCGACGATCCTAGGGCCGGAGCCCGCCGGCGTCCGTCCGTTTCGCCCCACCGGGGTGCGTGGCGTGCTCATGCCGGCCTCCTCCATCGCGCGCGGCCCCACACGGCCAGCAGTCCCAGCGGAGCGGCGGCCGCGGCGGCGAGGGCGAAGATCGTCCGGTAGCGGCCGTCGTCGGCCAGGTCCGCGACCAGGACGGCGGCCAGCGCGCTACCGCAGAACAGCGAGCCGGCGAACAGCGACACCACCGCCGCCCGGGCCGAGGGCAGCACCTCGGTCGCCCAGGTCTGCAGGGAGGAGTGCATCGCCGCCCACGCCAGTCCGAGCAGCACCGTGACGACGACGGCGACCGCGGCCTCGCGCGACAGCGACAGCACCACGCAGGCGGCCAGCGCCGAGCCCGCGCCCAGCGCGATGAGCCGGGCCGGGTGCTGGGACCGCGACAGCCGCCCGACCGCCGCGGCCGCCGCGAACACGGCCACCCCGTAGATGGCGGTCACCGCCCCCGCGACCGCGGCCGTGGCGCCGGCCGCCTCCACCGCCGCGGGCAGCAGGGTGAGCACGCCGAGCAGCACGGCACCCTCGAGGAAGGCGAGGACCAGCACGAAGACCGCCGAGCGGGAGCGGGCCACCTGAGCCAGCGGCGCGAGCAGCGTGGCGTGCGCCCGGGCGCGCGGCGGCTCGGCGAGCCCCCGCAGGGCGACGGCGAGCACCAGGGCGGCGAGGCCGGTCACCACGAACGCCACCCGCCAGCTGAACAGCTGCGCGACCACGCCGGCACCGACCGACGCGAGCCCCGTGCCGAGCGCCACCCCGACCATGAGCCGCGCGATGTCGCGCTGCCGCTCCCGCGCCGGGACGGTGTCGCCCAGGTAGATCAGGCTCGCCGGGTAGGCCGCGCCGAAGAACGCCCCGCCGACGCCGCGGGCGATGCCCAGCACGAGCGGAGCCCCGGCGAACGCGGCGGCCACCGAGGCCAGCCCGGCGCAGAGCAGGGTCAGCCGCATGGTCCGCACCCGGCCCAGGGAGTCCGACGCCATCCCCCACACCGGCTGGGCCAGCCCGTAGGCGAGGAAGTAGGCCCCGGCCGCCTGCACCACCGACGCCAGCGACGCGTCCAGGTCCGCGGCGATCGCGAGCAGCATCGGGGGCATCGCGAACCGGTCCAGCGTGCTGACGAACGCGGTGAGCTGCAGCAGGCGGATGGGGGAGAGCCGCCCCCCGCCGGGCGGGCGGCTCAGCTGGGCCCCATGACGCCGGCGGGGTCGATCCCCAGGTCGGTGAGGACGGCGCGTGCCGCGTTGCGGCCCGGCCGGCCCGACACCGAGCCGCCGGGGTGGGCGGTCGCGCCGGTCAGGAACAGGCCCGGCAGCCCCGTCCGGTACGTCGGCCAGCCGGGGATGACGCCGCCGTCGGGCAGCTCGAACTCGCCGCCGTGGCAGGAGCCGCCCAGGTTGTGCACGTTGTGGGCGGCGACGTCGACCGGGGACTCCGGGCGGACGGCGAGCAGGTCGTCGGTGGACAGCCCGGTGGACCGGGCCGCCACGCGCGCCACCAGCGCGTCGGCGTAGTCCTGCTTCGCGTCGGCCCAGCTCCGGCCGTCCCGCAGCTCGTACGGGGCGACCGTGAGGATCTTGAAGGTGCCGCCACCGGCCGGCACGCGGGTCTTGTCCACGACGCTCTGGTTCACGACGAGCAGCCACGGGTCGGTGGCGTCGGCCTCCCCGCGGGCGAAGGCGTCCAGCTGGCGCACCAGCCCCGCGGTGCTGCCGAACCCGGCGGCCACGCTCTCGATCGGCCCCGCCGGGGTCGGGAAGGCGAGGTCGCCGCGCAGCGCGGCGTGGACGGCGAACACCGACAACCCGGGCCGCCAGGTCTTCTTCGCCTCCTGCAGGTCGTCGGGCACGGCTGCACCGGTGAGCATGTCGCCCAGCCGGGCCAGGTGTGCGCTGGAGACCACGGCCCGGCGCGCGGTGACCCGCGTCCCGTCGGCGGTGCGCACCCCGGTGACCCGGCCCGCGGCCGCCTCGACCGTCGCGACCGGCGCGGAGCAGACCACCCGGCCACCGTGCGCCTCGATCTGCCGGACCAGCGCGTCCGGCAGGGCGCCGGAGCCGCCGACCGGCGTCGACCAGCCGAAGGCCAGGCGCCCCGCGGCGAGCGAGGAGGGCAGGACTCCGGTGCCGGGGCGGCGGGGGTCCTGGATGGTCGCCATGGCCATCCAGAGCACGAAGTCGCGCACGACCGGGTGCGCGAACCGCTCGTGGACGACGTCCCACGCGCTGCGCCCACGCAGCCGGCGGTAGCGCCGGGCCGCGTCGTCGTCCCCGAGCTCGAACCCGGAGCTCCACCGGCCGTGGACGGCGGCCAGCCCGCCGGTCCACTCGGCGACCATCTGCCGGAACGCGCGGGCGTCGTCGGGCGACCAGCGGGCCAGCTCGTCGGCGGTCGCCTCGAGGTCGCGGTGCATGACCAGGCAGTCGCCGTCGGCCTGGGGCATGACCACGGCCGGGTCGGTGAGCAGGTACTGCAGCCCGTAGGTGGCCTGCAGCCCCAGCTCGTCGTCCCGGATCAGCGGGTTGGACTGGATGAGCACGTGCGCGCTCGAGCAGGAGTCGTGCGCGAAGCCGGGGAGGGTGAGCTCCTCGGTGATGGTGTCGCCGCCGGCCGCGGCGCCCGCTTCGAGGACGACCACCTCCAGCCCCGCGGCGGCCAGGTAGCCGGCGGCGACCAGCCCGTTGTGCCCGGCGCCGATGACGACGACGTCGGCGCTGTCCGGCACGTCCGTGGGCATCGCCCCTCCTGGTCCTCGCCCGCCCCCTGCGAGCCGAACCGTGGCAGAGGCTGCACTCGATTGCAAGCGGCTGCCACCCCACGGAAGGGAGGTGTCGCGGTCCGGTCCTGCCCGGCGGCCGGGTGCCCGGACCGGCGAGACGGCCCGGTCCGCCCGATGGACGGGCGCAGGCACGCTCGGCAAAGATTTGGCCACCGTTCGCGGGAGACTGCTTGACACCGTGTGCCCGCGGTCACACCATCTGGCCTCAGATCCGCAATCGATTGCGGCTCGTCAGGAGGATGCATGTCTCACGTCAGGCTCAACCGGCGTCTCTCGACGCTGGCGGTCACGGGACTTCTGGTGGTGGGCGTCGCCGCCTGCGGCTCCGACGGCGGCGGCGGGGGCGGTTCGGACGACGACACCTTGAAGATCGGCACGTCCCTGCCGCTCACCGGTGAGTTCTCCCAGCCCGGCACGGCCGCGCAGCAGGGCTACCAGGTGTGGGAGAAGCTGATCAACGACGACGGCGGCCTGCTCGGCCGCCAGGTCGAGCTGGTCATCAAGGACGACGCCTCGAACCAGAACACGATCGTCTCCGACTACAACGCGCTGATCAGCCAGGACCGGGTGGAGCTGCTGCTCGGCACGTTCTCCTCGCTGCTCAACCTGCCGGCGTCGGCGGTCGCCGAGCGCAACCAGATGCTCTACGTCGAGCCGGCCGGCGGGTCGCCGGACATGTTCAACCGCGGCTTCAAGTACCTGTTCTTCGCCCAGCAGGCCACCGCCGACAAGCAGGGCGAGGTCTTCGCGAACTGGATCGCCGGCCTGCCGGAGGACCAGCGGCCCAAGACCGCCGCGTACCCGACGATCGACGACCCGTTCGCGGCGCCGAACGTCGAGGGGATCCGCGCGATCCTCGAGGCGGCCGGCGTCCAGACGGTCTACCAGGAGACCTACGCGATCGACACGAGGAACTTCGACACGATCGTCAACGCGATGAAGGCGGCCAACCCCGACGTCGTCGTCAGCGGCGCGGTGTTCGAGGACGGCGTCGGCCTCATCCGCTCCATGCTCAAGCTGGGCTTCCAGCCGAAGTGGCTCTACCAGACCAGTGCCCCGTCGCAGGCCGACCAGTTCTCCGAGGCCGTCGGCCCGGAGAACACCGAGGGCATCATGTACGCGGTCAGCCACACGCCCGAGGCCTCGACTCCCGGGAACGAGGAGTTCGTGCAGACCTACGACGAGATGTTCGGCGGCGCGCCGCCGGAGGACGCCGCCGACGCCTTCGCCGCGGCGCAGGTCATGCAGGCCGCCGTCGAGGCCGTCGGCAGCATCGACGACCAGGCGGCCCTGGCCGACTGGCTGCGGGAGAACACCGTCGAGACGATCCTCGGCGACCTGCAGTGGAACGAGGACGGCAGCCCGATCGGCGAGTTCCTCATCGGCCAGTGGCAGAACGGCACCTCGGAGATCGTGCTGCCGGCCGACGCCGCCACCACCGACCAGATCGTCCAGGGCTGGCAGCCCGGCGGCGGCGCGTGACGGAACCCGTGAGCTCGCCGGGCGCGACCCCGCGCCCGGCGGGCCCCGGCCCGGAGGAGGAGGCATGACCGAGCTGACGCAGGACCTGATCCTGGGCCTGCTGCTGGGCGGGGTGTACGCCCTGGTCGCCGGCGGGCTGACCCTGATCTTCGGGGTCATGCGGGTCATCAACCTGGCCCACGGGGCCTTCCTGATCGTCGCGGCATTCCTGACGTATTCGCTGTGGAACGCCGCGGGCATCGACCCGCTGCTCGCCATCCTGATCACGACACCGGTCGTCTTCGTCCTCGGCTGGGTCACCTACAAGGTGTTCGTGGCCCGGATCCGCACCGCGCCCATGGTCTCCACGGTGCTGCTGACCTTCGGGCTGGCGCTGGTCCTCGAGGCGGCCATGGGCACGTTCTGGGGCAACAACTCGACGGCGATCCGGCCGAGCTACGCCGACGAGTCCTTCCGGATCTTCGGCCTCTTCCTGCCCAAGACGCAGGTGTTCGGCGGACTGGTCGCGATCGCGGTGCTGGTCGTGCTGGGGGTGGTGCTGACCCGCACCTGGCTCGGGCGGGCGATCCGCGCGGCGGCGGTGAACCCGGCCGGCGCCGAGCTGGTCGGCATCCGGGTGGCCTCGGTGGCCGCCCTGGTGTTCGGGATCGGCATCGCCGCCGCCGGCGCGGGTGGCGCGATCGTCGGCGTCATGTACCCGTTCGTCCCCGGCGCGCACTACCAGTGGATCGCCCGGCTGCTGGCGATCGTCGTGCTGGGCGGGATGGGCAGCCTGAACGGCGCGATCCTCGGCGCCCTGCTCTTCGGCGTGGCGGAGACGATGACCGCCGCCTACGTCTCGCCGGCCTGGGCCACCGCGGTGCCCTACCTGATCGTCTTCGCCGTCCTGCTGTTCCGGCCGCAGGGCCTGCTCGGCTCCCGTCTGCGAGAGGATGCGGTGCCCGCATGAGCCCGTCGGTCCGCGCCCTGGCCAGCCCGCTGTGGATCGGCCGGCTCCTGGTCGCCCTGGGCGCGCTGTTCCTGCTCGTCTTCCCGGTGGCCGTCGACGACGCCTACTACCAGAACATGATCATCCTCTCGCTGGTGTTCGCCGTCGGCGCCAGCGGGCTGAACATCATCACCGGCTTCGCCGGCTACGTCTCCCTCGGCCAGGGCGCCTTCGTCGGGCTCGGCGGCTACACGGTCGGCGTCCTCGCCAGCAAGGCCGAGGGCGTCTCCCCATGGCTGTGGGTGCCGGTGGCCGGGGTCGTCGCCGCCGTCGTCGCCGTCGGCCTCGGACTGGTCTCCCTGCGCTCCCGCGGCCCCGCCTTCGTGATCATCACGGTCGCGTTCCTGTTCCTCGTGCAGGTCCTCGCGGTCAACTGGGTGGACCTCACCAACGGGACGGCGGGGCTGACCCTGCCGCTGCCGACCTGGGACCGCGACATCCTCAACTGGCCCTTCTACTACGCCCTGCTCGCCATCCTGGTCCTGCAGGTGCTGATGTCCTGGTGGATCCGCCGCACCAAGCTCGGCATGGGCCTGATCGCGATCCGCGAGGACGAGACCAAGGCCGCGACGATCGGCATCAACCTGCCGGTGGAGAAGATCATCGGGTTCGTCGCCAGCACCGTCTTCGTCGGCATGGCCGGGGCGGTCTACGGCTACTACCTGACCTTCATCGACCCGCGGGGGATGTTCAGCATCCTGATCAGCGTCCAGATCATCCTGTCGCTGCTGGTCGGCGGCCGCGGCACGCTGTGGGGCCCGGTGCTCGGCGCGTTCCTCATCGAGCCGCTCAACGAGATCGCCAACAACAACCTCGGCGGCGGCAACACCCGCCTGTTCCTCTTCGGCGGCCTGCTCATCGCCGTGGTCATCCTGCTGCCCAAGGGCGTCCTGCCCGCGGTCGAGTCGCTGCTGAACTGGCGGCGCACGTCGGGCAAGGCCGGGCTCGTGGGCGCGCGGATCGGCACCGGCGGCAGCCTGGAGTCGCTGAAGGAGCGGCTCGAGCCGTCGACCACGCGGACGCCCGCGGGGCAGCCGCTGCTCGAGGTGTCCGGGCTGGTCAAGAGCTTCGGCGGGCTGCGCGCCGTCGACGGCTGCTCGTTCACCGTGCCGGCCGGCTCCATCACCGGCCTGATCGGGCCCAACGGCTCGGGCAAGACGACGGTCTTCAACCTCATCGACAACACGATCGCCGCCGACGCGGGCACGATCACCTTCGACGGCGAGCGGGTCGAGAAGCTGCCGTCCTGGGGCCGCGCGCACCGGGGGATCGGGCGCACCTTCCAGATCACCCGGCTGTTCGGCGAGATGACGGTCCTGGAGAACGTCGTGGCGCCGCAGCGGTCGTTCTCGGTGGGCCAGCTCGGCCGGATCGCGGTGAGCGGGCCCGAGGCGCGGGCGGCCGAGGAGCTCCTCGAGTTCGTCGGCATGCGGGCCTTCCGCGACCAGAAGGCCCGGGCGCTGTCCTACGGCCAGCAGAAGCTGGTGGAGCTGGCGCAGATCCTCATGCTCGACCCGAAGCTGATCCTGCTCGACGAGCCGGCCGGCGGCATCAACCCCGTGCTCATCGACCGGATGGCCGAGATGATCAGGGAGCTGAACTCCTACGGGAAGACGTTCCTCATCGTCGAGCACAACATGCCGTTCGTGCTGGGGCTGTGCGACCCGATCCACGTGCTCGCCCGCGGGAGGACGATGGCCTCCGGCACGCCGCAGCAGATCCAGACCGACCCCGCCGTCATCGACGCCTACCTCGGGGACGACTTCCAGCTCGAACCGGAAAGGGTGCGCTGATGCTCCAGCTCCGCGGCGTCGTCGCCGGGTACGGCGGCGGTGACGTCCTGCAGGGCGTCGACATCGACGTCGAGCGCGGCGCCGTCGCCTGCATCGTGGGACCGAACGGCGCGGGGAAGTCCACCGTGCTGCGCACCGTCAGCGGGCTGCTCAACCCGCGGCTGGGCGAGATCACGCTCAACGGGCAGCCGATCCACCGGTCCTCGCCGGCGGACATCCTCAGGGCCGGCGTCTCGCAGGTGCCGCAGGCCAACGCGCTGTTCCCGAACCTCACCGTCCGGGAGAACGTCCTGCTCGGCGGCTACACGATCCGGCGCGACCGGGGCCTGGTCCGCAAGCGCTACGACCAGGTCGCCGAGCTGTTCCCGATCGTGGCCGACCGAGCCGCGGACAAGGCCGGCAACCTCTCCGGCGGCCAGCGGCGGATGGTCGAGTTCGCCCGCTCGCTGATGCTGGACCCGATCCTGCTGCTGCTCGACGAGCCCTCGCTCGGCCTAGACCCCAAGGCGCTGCAGGTGGTCTACGAGTCGGTGATGCTCATGAAGGAGAGCGGCAAGACCATCCTGCTGGTCGAGCAGAACGTACGGTTCGGCATGCGGATGGCCACCGACGGCATCGTCATGGAGAGCGGCCGGGTCGTCACCCAGCGGTCGGCGGCGGCGGTACTGGCCGACCCCGACCTCGCGCAGATGTACTTCGGCGGCTCCACCGGGCACTCCGCGCCGGCGACGGAGGCGGCGGTGCCCGCGCCGCAGGCCCCGCAGCCGTCGGCCTCCGGGACCACCCCGCCGTCCGCCGGCGGTGGGCCGGCGGCACCGCCCCTGGCCGCTTCCGGCACCCGCTGACCGGCGTCCGGGCCCGCGCAGGTGCACGGGCCCGGACGGGCGGGTACGCCGTCCGGTGTGACGGGGGAGGGGCGGCGGCCGCCGCGGGCGCCGGGACTGCTCTACGGCCTGGGCCTCGGCGGCTTCGTCGACGGCATCGTCCTGCACCAGGTCCTGCAGTGGCACCACATGGTCAGCGACGTCCCGGGCTCGCCACCGACGACGCTGGCCGGGCTCCAGCACAACACGCTCGCCGACGGCGTCTTCCACCTGGGCACCTGGCTGCTGGTCCTGCTCGCCTCGTTCGCCACGCTGCGCGCCTGGCGGCAGGGGCGGCTGGCGCCGGACTGGAGCGCCCATGTCGGCCTGCTGCTCGCCGGGTGGGGGCTGTTCAACCTGGTCGAGGGCCTGGTCGACCACCAGATCCTCGGCGTGCACCACGTCCGGGACGACCTCGGCGGGCCGGTCTCCTGGGACGTCGGCTTCCTGGTCTTCGGCGCGCTGCTGGTCGCCGCCGGCTGGGCCCTGTACCGCCGCGGCACCCGCGCCGCGGCGCCCGAATGGGAGGCCCCCAGGGCTTGATCGGCTCCCGGCCCGGAGGCAGGCTGTGAGCCATACCACAGCCCGCGCGAGCGCCCAGGAGGCCGCCGTGGAAGCCAAGGTCGGAGACCGCATCGTCGTCCATTCCACCCACCAGGGGGAACCGGAGCGCACCGGAGAGGTGCTCGAGGTGCGGGGTGAGTCGGGCGGACCCCCGTACCTGGTGAAGTGGTCGCCCGACGGGCACGAGGGGCTGTTCTACCCGAGCGGGACCTGTCACGTCGTCCGTGACGCGGTCCACGGCTGAGCGGCACCGGATCATGGCGAAGGACACCGGGACGGCGCCGGCGCCGCGTCCCGCGGAGAAGGTGCGCAACGTGGCCCTCGTCGGCCACGCGGGTGCGGGCAAGACGACGCTGGCCGAGGCGCTGCTGGTCGCGACCGGCGCGCTGCCCCGGGCGGGGCGCATCGAGGAGGGCACGACCGCCCTGGACAACGAGGAGGTCGAGGTCCGCCAGCAGCGCTCGGTGTCCCTCGGCGTGGCCACCGTCGAGCACGCCGACCACCGCATCACCCTGCTGGACACCCCCGGCTCGCCCGACTTCGTGGGGGAGTTGCGGGCCGGGCTGCGCGCCGCCGACGCGGCGCTGTTCGTGGTCTCCGCGGTCAACGGCGTCGACGCGGCGACCGTCGCGCTCTGGGAGGAGTGCGCCGCCGTCGGCATGCCGCGGGCGGTCGTGATCAGCCAGCTCGACCGTCCGCGGGCCGACGTCGACGAGGCCGTGCGCATGTGCCAGCTGATGCTGGGGGAGGGCGTCTTCCCCCTGCACCTGGTCGAGCGCGGCCCCGACGGGACGCCGACCGGCCTGGTCTCCCTGCTGGAGCCGCACGTGGAGCTGGCCGACGCCGACCGGCTGCGCGGGGAGCTGATCGAGGGGATCATCGGCGAGTCCGAGGACGAGACCCTCATGGACCGCTACCTCGGCGGCGAGGAGCTCGTCGTCGCCGACCTGATCGCCGACCTGGAGACCGCGGTCGCCCGCGGCCACTTCCACCCGGTCCTCGCCGTGGCCCCGCTCTCCGGAGTGGGCGTCCCGGAGCTGCTGGACCTGCTGGTGTCGGCGTTCCCGTGCCCGAGGGAGCACGGCTGCCCGCCGGTCACCCGCCCCGACGGCAAGCCGGCGCCGTCCCTGACCTGCGACCCGGACGGCCCGCTGGTCGCCGAGGTCGTCAAGACGACGACCGACCCCTACGTCGGCCGGGTCTCGCTGGTGCGCGTCTTCTCCGGCACGCTGCGGCCGGACATCGCGGTGCACGTCTCCGGGCACGGGATGGCCGACCGCGGGCACCCCGACCACGACGTCGACGAGCGGATCGGCGCGCTCTCCTCGCCGCTGGGCGCGACCCTGCGACCGGTCGCCGCCTGCCCCGCCGGGGACATCTGCGCCGTCGCACGGCTGACCTCCGCCGAGACCGGCGACACCCTGTCCTCGCCGGACGACCCGCGGCTGATGAAGCCGTGGGACCTGCCGACCCCGCAGGTGCCGGTCGCGCTGGAGGCGGCCTCGCGCGCCGACGAGGACCGGCTGGCCACCGCGCTGGCCCGGCTGGTCGCCGAGGACCCGACGGTGCGCCTCGAGCGCCGCCCGGACACCAACCAGTTGCTGCTGTGGTGCGTGGGGGAGGCGCACGCCGAGGTGCTGCTCGACCGGCTGCGCTCGCGGCACGGGGTCTCGGTGAACACGGTCCCGGTGCGGGTGCCCATGGTGGAGACCCTGGCCACGCCGGCCCGCGTCACCGGCCGGCTGGTCAAGCAGTCCGGCGGCCACGGCCAGTACGCGATCGTCGTGGTCGAGGCCGAGCCGGGGGAGCCCGGCTCGGGCGTCGTGTTCGAGCAGAAGATCGTCGGCGGCACCGTGCCCAGCCAGTACCACGGCAGCGTGGAGAAGGGCATCCGCGCCCAGGTGGAGAAGGGCGTCAACAACGACCGGCCGATCGTCGACGTCCACTTCACCCTCGTCGACGGCAAGGCGCACTCGGTCGACTCCTCCGACGCGGCGTTCCAGGCCGCGGGGGCGCTCGCCGTCCGGGAGGCGGCGTCCGCCGCCGGCACCCGGGTGCTCGAGCCGTGGTGCGAGGTGGAGGTCGTCGTCCCGGGCGAGTACGTGGGCGCGGTGATGAGCGACCTGTCCGCCCGGCGCGCCCGGGTCACCGGCACCGACGCCGACCCCGACCGCGACCGCACGCGGGTGCGTGCCGAGGTCCCGGAGGTGGAGCTGCTCACCTACGCCGGGGCGCTGCGCTCGGTCACGCACGGCACCGGCAGCTTCGCGCGCAAGCCGCTCGGCTACGAGCCGGCGCCGCCGTCCGTCGCCGCCGTGCCTGCATGAGCTGAAGGACCCCCTGCCTCCCACCGCTCGCACGCTCGCGGCGGGACCCTGCAGGGGGCCGCTCCAGTACCTCACCGGGGCTCGCCGTGACCCTGGGGACGCGAGGGAACGGCCCCGGTCCCGAGGCTCGCCGCGAGCCTGGTGACGCGAGGGGACGGCCCCGGTCCCGAGGCTCGCCGTGACCCTGGTGACGTGATGGAACGGCCCCGGTCCCGAGGCTCGCCGCGAGCCTGCGAGCGGTGAGGAGGACCGGGGTCCTTCAGCTAACCTCGGGCACGGTCCGCAAGCGGGTGGGCCGGTCTGGAGGAGCAGTGACGACGTCGAGGGAGCCGTCGGCCGCTGCGCCGGCCCCGGCTGGGGTGGTCTCCGACCGCAACCAGCTGGCCGACCGCGTCTGGACGGTGCCCAACGGGCTGTCGGTGCTGCGGCTGCTCGGCGTCCCGCTGTTCCTCTGGCTGCTGCTCGGCCCGGAGGCCGACGGCTGGGCGATCGTCGTCCTCGCCCTGTCCGGGGTCAGCGACTGGGCCGACGGCAAGCTGGCCCGGCTGCTCGACCAGGGCAGCCGGCTCGGCGCGCTGCTGGACCCGGCGGCCGACCGGCTCTACATCGTCGCCACGCTGATCGCGCTCACCCTGCGCGACGTGATCCCGGTCTGGCTGGTCCTGCTGCTGCTCGGCCGGGAGGCTGTGCTGGGTGTGGCGCTGCTCGTGCTGCGCCGCCACGGCTACCCGCCGCTGCAGGTGCACTACCTGGGCAAGGCGGCGACGTTTCTGTTGCTCTACGCCTTCCCGATCCTGCTGCTGGCCCAGGGCAGCAGCCCGGTCGCCGCGGTCGCGGAGCCGGTCGCCTGGGCGTTCACCATCTGGGGCACCGCCTTCTACGTGCTCGCCGGCGTGCTCTACCTGGTCCAGGCGGCCGGTCTGGTCCGCGCCGTCCGCGCCGGGGCGGCGCCGTGACCAGCACCGTGCAGCGGGGTGGCGGGCCGCGGTCGATGGGCGCCTCCCTGCTGGACCAGGTGCTGGCCGAGACGCTGGACCCGGCCTACGCCCAGGCGGCGGCGCGCAAGGCCGAGGCGGCGGGGGAGCCGGGTCCGGCCGCGCGCGGGCGGCGGCGGCTGGTCGTCGCCCTTGTCATGGTCGTCGCGGGCCTGCTCGGGGCGATCACCTACGACCAGGCGGCCGCCGGCGAGCGCGGTCGCGGCCAGGTGCGCGACGCGCTGCTCGGCGACATCGACGCCGAGACCGACACCGCCGCGGAGCTCACCGACACGCTCGACCGGCTGCGCCGCCAGGTGAACCGCACCCGCGACGAGGCGCTGCGGGCCACCGCGGTCGGCCAGCGTGCCCTCGACCTGCTGGCCACCACGGAGCAGAGCGCCGGCGCGGTGCCCGTCACCGGCCCCGGTCTGCTGGTGACCCTGGCCGACGCCGAGCCCGACGCCGACTCGGACCCGGTCGGCGGGGAGCCCGAGACCGACCCCAACGGCCTGGTCCGCGACGGCGACCTGCAACTGGTCGTCAACGCCCTGTGGGCCGCCGGCGCGGAGGCGATCAGCATCAACGGCCAGCGGCTGGGCCCCACCAGCGCGATCCGCTTCGCCGGCGAGGCGGTGCTGGTCGACTTCAACCCCGTCACCAACCCGTACGAGGTCAGCGCGATCGGCGACCCCGACACGCTGCGGGACAACTTCCTCGCCAGCCCCGAGGTCGGCGCCCTCGCCGTCATCTCCGAGTCCTACGGGCTGCGCTTCGAGTTCGCCAAGGAGAACGAGCTGTCCCTGCCCGCCGCCATCCCGCCCGAGCTGCGTTCGGCGGCCGTCGTCCCGGACGCCCCGGCGACCGACCAGGAACCGGGGGGCTGACCCGTGATCCCGATCCTCGGCCTCGTGGTCGGCGTCGTCCTGGGCCTGGTGTTCGACCCGACGGTGCCGCTGTGGCTGCAGCCGTACCTGCCCATCGCGGTGGTCGCTGCGCTCGACGCCGTCTTCGGCGGCTTCCGCGCCCGCCTCGACGGCATCTTCGACGCCAAGGTGTTCGTCGTCTCCTTCGTGTCCAACGTGGTCGTCGCCGCGCTGATCGTGTTCCTCGGCGACCAGCTCGGCGTCGGCGCGCAGCTGTCCACCGCGGTCGTCGTCGTTCTCGGCATCCGGATCTTCGGCAACGCCGCGGCCATCCGAAGGCACGTGTTCCGGGCATGAGCGAGGACCAGCGGCCACCCGCCGACCCGGCGCCGGAGGGGACGAGCGTCCCCGACAGGCCGGCGGACGACGTCGCGGCGGAGCAGAGCCCCGCGCCCGAGCAGCCCGCCGAGGAGAGCGGCGAGAAGGCCGAGGACGACGGGACGCCGGCGACGGTCATCCGGGCGCGGCGCCGCCGCGATCCGCTGGCCGCCGCGCTGATCGGCGTCCTCACCCTGCTGCTGGGGTTCGCCTTCGCCGTCCAGGTGCGCAGCACCGACGACGCCGACCAGCAGCTGGCCGGGGCGCGGGAGGAGGACCTCGTGCGCATCCTCGACACCCTCAACGCGCAGGAGGACCGGCTGCGCCAGCAGATCGCCGACCAGCGGACCCTGCTCGAGCAGCTGAACAGCTCCGACAGCCAGTCCGCGGCCGCCCTGGAGGAGGCGCGGCAGCGGGCCGACGCGATCGGCATCCTCAACGGCACGGTCGCCGCGCAGGGCCCGGGGCTGCGCATGGTGATCCGCGACCCCGACGCCGAGGTGCGCGTCGCTGACATCCTCGACGCCATCCAGGAGCTGCGCGGGGCCGGCGCGGAGACGATGCAGATCGACGGCGTCCGGATCGGCGTCTCGAGCGCGGTGACCGGCGAGCCGGGGGCACTGCTCATCGACGGCACCGAGATCAGCGCCCCGTACGAGGTCCTCGTCATCGGGTCCCCGCAGAACCTGGAGACGGCGATGAACATCCCCGGCGGCGTCGTCCAGCGCATCGGCGGCCGCGGCGGATCGGTGGACATCACCCAGTCCCAGCAGGTGGTCGTGGACGCGTTGCGGCCCCTCGACGCGCCTCAATACGCTTCGCCGGACCCCGACGGCGACTGACGCCGTCCACCTCGCCGCCCCGACAGAGGAGACCCCGCCGCATGGCCACCCCCAGCGACCGCCGCTACACCGACCAGCACGAGTGGGCCCTGGTCCAGGGCGAGGACGGCGGTGCGACGGTGGTGCGGGTCGGGATCACCGACCACGCGCAGGACGCGCTCGGCGACATCGTCTACGTCCAGCTGCCCGACGTCGGTGAGGAGGTCACGCCGGGCACCGCGATCGGCGAGGTGGAGTCCACCAAGTCCGTGTCCGACGTCTACTCGCCGGTGACCGGCGTGGTGGCCGCGGTCAACGACCGGCTGGCCGACGCACCGGAGACCATCAACGCCGACCCGTACGGCGAGGGCTGGCTGGTCGAGATCCGCGTGGAGGGCGGCGACCCCACCGGGAGCCTGCTCGACGCCGACGCGTACCAGGCGCTGGTCGACGCGTCCTGATCGGAGCGGACTCCGGGCGTTGCGGGCACATCGCGCTCACTATGCTCTCGGGACGGGCCTCGGCCCGAACCCTCCGACGACCGGTCGGAGGGCCCCCGACCCTCACCCTGTACGTCCGGTTGACCCTCGGGCCGACCGGCTGATTCGATGACCCACGGCCCGCCGTGACCCCACGGAGGCCGACCCGCGACGGGCTGACCGGCCCGTCGTCAGCCGGCCGCCCGCGGCCACATCCCTGGCCCGCGGCGGTGCCTTCTTGCACCGGAGGAGACAGACGTGCACTGCACTCGTTGTGGCCACAACAACCCCGAGGGCAGTCGCTTCTGCGCGCAGTGCGGTGCGGCCCTGTCGCAGGAGCGCGTGGGGGAGTCGACCAGCGTCATCCCCAAGGTCGGCGGCGAGGACTCCGGCGAGCAGGCCGAGGTCAGCGCCGACACGGCGGTCGACGCCCACGCCGGCGCGGTCGAGTCGCTGCCGGCCGGCTCGGCGCTGCTGGTGGTCAAGCGCGGCCCGAACGCAGGCAGCCGGTTCCTGCTCGACCAGGACGTCACCACGGCCGGCCGGCACCCGGACAGCGACATCTTCCTCGACGACGTCACCGTCAGCCGGCGGCACGTGGAGTTCCACCGCGAGGGCGGCGGCTTCTCCGTGCACGACGTGGGCAGCCTCAACGGCACCTACGTCAACCGCGAGCCGGTCGACGTCGCCACCCTCGCCGGGGGTGACGAGGTGCAGATCGGCAAGTTCCGGCTGGTCTACCTCACCGGTCCGCGGACCGGCGAGCCCGCCGCCCGCTGACCGGTGCCCGAACCGCGCGAGAGCGCGATCGGGAACGCCGCCGACCAGCACACACCTCGCCTGACCATCGGGGAGGTGCTGGCTGTTCTTCGCGACGACTTCCCCGACGTGACGATCAGCAAGATCCGCTACCTGGAGTCCGAGGACCTCGTCCACCCCCAGCGCACGCCGTCGGGGTACCGGAAGTTCTCCTCGGCCGACGTGGCCCGGCTGCGCTACGTGCTCGCCGCGCAGCGCGACCACTACCTGCCGCTGAGGGTGATCAAGGAGCACCTGGAGGCGCTGGACCGCGGCGAGCCGCTGCCCGCGTCGGCCACCGGGCCGGTCTCCGTGCCGCCGCCGGCCGGTGCGGGTCCCGACGGGCCGGAGGACGACGGCGGTGGCGCGCCGCTGCCGGCCGAGCAGTTCGCCCGCGCGGCCGGGCTGGAGCCGGAGCAGCTGGCCGACTGCGTCCAGTTCGGTCTGCTCGTCCCGGACAAGAAGGGCCGGCACCCGGCGGCCGACCTCCCGGTCGCCCGCGCCGCAGCGGGGCTGGCCCGGCACGGCATCGAGCCGCGGCACCTGCGGGGTTACAGCAACGGCGCCGACCGCGAGGCCGGCCTGATCGAACAGCTCGTCGCGCCGCTGCTCCGGGCCCGGTCGGAGGAGTCGCGGGCCCGCGCCACGGAGAAGCTGCGGGAGCTCGCGGCGCTGTCCGCGCAGCTGCACACAGCCCTGCTGGAGGCACGACTCCGGGACCTCCTCCGCCCATAGGTCGGGCGTACCGTGAACGCGTCGGACGCCGGGCCGGGCAGCTGCCCGGCCCGCTGACCGGGCGCCTGACAGACCGACCGCCCGCTACCCCCGGGCCGCAGCTGAGGGAGCCGTACCGTGCAGGAGCTTCGAGTCGTCGGCGTCCGCGTGGAGCTGCCGGGCAACCAGCCGATCCTGCTGCTCAAGGAGACGCAGGGCGAGCGGTACCTCCCCATCTGGATCGGCGCGGTGGAGGCCGCCGCGATCGCGTTCGAGCAGCAGGGCGTGCGCCCCGCCCGGCCGATGACGCACGACCTCCTCAAGGACGTCGTCCGCGCGCTCGGCGCGACGCTGGAGGCGGTGAACATCACCGAGATGCGCGACGGCATCTACATCGCCGAGCTGGTGTTCGGCGACGACCGCGTGGTCAGCGCCCGCCCGTCGGACGCCGTCGCCCTCGCCGTGCGCACCGGCGCGCCGATCTTCGGGGCCGAGGACCTGCTGGACGAGGTCGGCATCGAGATCCCCGACGAGCAGGAGGACGAGGTCGAGAAGTTCCGCGAGTTCCTCGACCAGATCTCGCCCGAGGACTTCGGCGCCGGCTCCGGCTCCGGCGGCTGACGACCGGGTGACCAGGGCCGACGGTCCCGGGGGTCCCGATTCGGTCACGTCCGTTACGGCGGCCCGACCCGATGACGGTGGCACGGTAGGGTCACCGCACCCAACCCCGACGGGTGAGCGCCGCGACACGCCGCCTTCCTCAGTTGACCCACTCCAGGGCCCGGCTTACGGTCGGCGAACAACAACGGTGTGACACCTGAGGTTGGTGGGTGTAGCGCCGGGGTCCACCGCCGCAGCTGCGGGCCGGGACATGAGGAGGACGCTGGACGTGAGCGACCAGAGCAACGGCTCCCAGGGTCAGCTCTTCAGCGACGCCGCGGTCGGCGCGCCTGCCTACGACGAGGTGGACACCGACCTGGTGGGGTACCGCGGTCCCACCGCGTGCGCCGCGGCGGGGATCACCTACCGCCAGCTCGACTACTGGGCCCGCACCGGCCTGGTCGCCCCGTCGGTGCGCACCGCCACCGGCTCGGGCACCCAGCGGCTGTACTCCTTCCGCGACATCCTCGTGCTCAAGGTGGTCAAGCGGCTGCTCGACACCGGCGTCTCGCTGCAGAACATCCGCAAGGCCGTCGACCACCTGCGCAACCGCGGGATCAAGGACCTCGCCAACGTCACCCTCTTCTCCGACGGGGCGACCGTCTACGAGTGCACCTCGGCCGAGGAGGTCGTCGACCTGCTCGCCGGCGGGCAGGGCGTGTTCGGCATCGCGGTCTCCGGTGCGCTGCGCGAGCTCTCCGGCGACATCGCCGAGCTCCCCGCCGAGCGGCTCGACGGCGGCCCGGCGCACCACGGGGACGACGAGCTGTCCCAGCGCCGCCGCGCCCGCCGAGCGGCTGTGTAGTTCGCTCGGCCTCCGGCCGACACCGCGGCCAGGTGCCGTACCCCTGGGTCGCCTCCGGCTGGCACCTCGCGCCCGCTGGTAGCGTGCAGGTAGTGACCGACCGTGCACCACTGACCGGGTCGCTGCCCTCGCTGGCCGCCCTGGACCCCTCCGGTTCCTTCGCTGCCCGCCACATCGGCCCGCGCGCCGACGAGACGGCGGCCATGCTCGCCGCCGTCGGCTTCGACTCCCTGGACGCGCTGGTGGACGCCACCGTGCCCGAGGGCGTGCGCGACCGCGCGCCGCTGAACCTGCCGCCCGCCGCCGACGAGTTCGCCGTCCTGGCCCAGCTGCGCGAGCGCGCCGAGGCCAACGTGGTCTACACCTCGATGATCGGGTTGGGGTACCACGGCACGGTCACCCCGGCGGTGATCCAGCGGAACATCCTCGAGAACCCGGCCTGGTACACCGCCTACACGCCCTACCAGCCGGAGATCAGCCAGGGCCGGCTCGAGGCGCTGCTGAACTTCCAGACGATGGTCGCCGACCTGACCGGCCTGCCGGTCGCCGGCGCCTCGATGCTGGACGAGGCGACCGCCGCGGCCGAGGCGATGACGCTGGTGCGCCGCGCCGGCCGGGCGAAGCCGGACGCCGTCTTCGTCGTCGACGCCGACACGCTGCCGCAGACCCTCGCCGTGCTGGAGACCCGCGCGGAGCCGCTGGGCATCCGGCTGTACGTCACCGACCTCTCCGCCGGCTGGCCCGCCGACCTGCCCGAGGCCGGTGCCTTCGGCGTGCTGCTGTCCTACCCGGGGGCCAGCGGCGCGGTCCGCGACCACCGGGCGCTCGCCGCCGCCGCGCACGACGCCGGGGCGGCCGTCGTCGTCGCGGCCGACCTGCTGGCGCTGACCCTGCTGGAGGCGCCGGGGGAGTGGGGCGCCGACGTCGCCTGCGGCACCACCCAGCGCTTCGGCGTCCCGCTGGGCTTCGGCGGCCCGCACGCCGGCTACCTGTCGGTGCGCGAGGGCCTGGCCCGGCAGCTGCCCGGGCGGCTGGTCGGCGTCTCGGTCGACGCCGACGGCGACGTCGCCTACCGGCTGGCGCTGCAGACCCGCGAGCAGCACATCCGCCGCGAGAAGGCGACCAGCAACATCTGCACCGCCCAGGTGCTGCTCGCGGTGATGGCCGGCGCGTACGCCGTCTACCACGGCGCCGAGGGGCTGACCGCGATCGCCGCCCGGGTGCACCGCAGCGCCCAGGCGCTGGCCGGCTGGCTGACCGCCGGCGGCCTGGAGCTCGTGCACGAGTCCTTCTTCGACACCCTCTCCGTCCGGGTGCCGGGCCGGGCCGCCGACGTCGTCGCCGCGGCCGCGCAGCGGCGGATCAACCTCCGGCAGGTCGACGCCGACACCGTCTCGGTCGCCTGCGACGAGCTGACGACGCCGGAGATCCTGAGGGCGGTCGCGGAGTCCTTCGGCGTGACGCCGGGCGAGCTGCCCGACGGCGGTGCCGACGCGCTCCCGCCGGAGCTGCGCCGCACGACGCCGTTCCTCACGCACCCGGTCTTCTCGGCGCACCGCTCCGAGACCGAGCTGATGCGCTACCTGCGGTCGCTGTCGGACAAGGACCTCGCGCTGGACCGCACGATGATCCCGCTCGGCTCGTGCACCATGAAGCTCAACTCCGCGGTGGAGATGGCCGCGGTGACCTGGCCGGAGTTCGCGGGGATCCACCCGTTCGCCCCCGCCGAGCAGACGCGCGGGTACCGGCGGCTGATCGACGAGCTGTGCGCCGACCTCGCCGAGATCACCGGGTACGCGGCGGTCAGCGTGCAGCCCAACGCCGGCTCGCAGGGCGAGTTCGCGGGGCTGCTGGCCATCCACCGCTACCACCGCTCGCGCGGCGACGACCAGCGCGACGTCTGCCTGATCCCGAGCTCCGCGCACGGCACCAACGCGGCCAGCGCCGTCATGGCCGGCCTGCGCGTCGTCGTGGTGGCCTGCGACGACGCCGGCAACGTCGACCTGGCCGACCTGCGCGCGAAGGTCGAGCAGCACGCCGAGCGGCTCGCCGCGATCATGCTCACCTACCCGTCGACGCACGGGGTGTTCGAGACCGAGGTGCAGGAGATCTGCGCGGCGGTGCACGACGCCGGCGGTCAGGTCTACGTCGACGGCGCCAACCTCAACGCGATGGTGGGCCTGGCGCGGCCGGGGCGGTTCGGCTCCGACGTCAGCCACCTCAACCTGCACAAGACGTTCTGCATCCCGCACGGCGGCGGTGGCCCGGGGGTCGGCCCGATCGGCGTCGCCGAGCACCTGGTGCCGTTTCTCCCCGGCCACCCGCTGGCCGACACCGGCGGGCAGGGGCCGGCGGTCTCCGCCGCCCCGTGGGGCTCGGCCGGGATCCTGCCCATCTCGTGGGCGTACCTGCGGCTGATGGGCCCCGACGGCCTCGAGCAGGCCACCGAGCACGCGATCCTCGCCGCCAACTACGTGGCGGCCCGGCTGCGGGAGCACTACCCGGTGCTCTACACGGGCGCGACCGGGCTGGTGGCGCACGAGTGCATCCTCGACATCCGCCCGCTGACCAAGGCGACCGGCGTGAGCAACGACGACATCGCCAAGCGGCTGATCGACTTCGGCTTCCACGCGCCGACGATGAGCTTCCCGGTCGCGGGGACGCTGATGGTCGAGCCCACCGAGAGCGAGGACAAGGGCGAGCTCGACCGGTTCGTCGAGGCGATGGCGACGATCCGCGCGGAGATCGAGAAGGTCGCCACGGGCGAGTACGACAAGGCCGACAACCCGCTGCGCAACGCCCCCCACACGCTGGCCATGGTGGCGGGGGAGTGGGACCGTCCCTATCCGCGCAGCGTGGCGGTGCACCCGGTGCCGGGGCTGCGCACGCGGCAGTACCTCAGCCCGGTGCGGCGCATCGACCAGGCCTACGGCGACCGGCACCTGGTGTGCGCGTGCCCGTCGCCGGAGGCGTTCGCCGAGCCGGACCCGGCCGAGATCGCGGCCGACCTCGCCGGTCAGCGCGACGTCGCCCGTGCCGACGGCGCGCCCGACGACCTGGGGACGACGGCCGACGTAGTGGCCGGCCAGGCGTAGGGATGGCCCCGCTGCAGGGGCCCGGCGCGAGCGTGCGAGCGACGGGGGGCAGCGGGGTCCTCTGTCAGACGAGCTCGGGGGTCCGCCAGGTGTGGTGGTCGCCGAACGCCCGGCCGTCCGGGAGCAGCTGGCCGTCGTCGTCGAAGAGGACGACGCCGTTGCAGAGCAGGCGCCAACCCTGCTCCGGGTGGCTCACGAGCACGGCGGCGAGGTCACGGCTCTCGCTGTCGGCGTCAGGGCACGCAGTCGTGTGGTGGCACATCGGATCCCCCTGGGAAGAGCACGGCGGGTCGGCCGGAATTACTGTTCGTATTCGTCCCGTTACGGGACTTCCTGAAGTGTGCTCGTGCTCACACGCCCTTGTCAGGTGACGAAAGCCACGACGTCACCCCGACGGGTGGGCAGGTCTCGCCATGGCGGGACGCGCGGCACGCGGCGCAGCATGCCGACGGCGCGCGCGGCCTCAGAGCTTGCGCAGCAGCACCCGGCGCACGGAGTGGTCGGCGGACTTCTGCAGCACCAGCCGGGCACGTGAGCGCGTGGGGGCGATGTTGGACCGCAGGTTCGGCCCGTTGACCGCCGCCCAGATGCCCAGCGCGGTCTCGCGGGCCTGCTCGTCGGAGAGGTCGGCGAAGCGGTGGAAGTAGGCCGAGGAGTCGGCGAACGCCGTCCGCCGCAGCGCCAGGAACCGGTCGACGTACCACTGCTGGATGTCGGCCTCGGCGGCGTCGACGTAGACGGAGAAGTCGAAGAAGTCGGAGGCGAACACCTCCGGCGCCGTCCCGTCGGCGCGCTGTCCGGCCTGCAGCACGTTGAGGCCCTCGAGCACGAGGATGTCGGGCCGGTCCACCGTCTGCCGGGCGCCGGGCACGATGTCGTAGGACTGGTGGGAGTACACCGGCGCGGACACCTCCGGCCGGCCGGACTTCACGTCGGCGAGGAAGCGCAGCAGCGCCCGCCGGTCGTAGCTCTCCGGGAAGCCCTTGCGGCCGAGCAGGCCGCGGGCCTCGAGGGCGGCGTTGGGCAGCAGGAACCCGTCGGTGGTGACCAGGTCGACGCGCGGGCGGCCCGGCCCGGCCGCCAGCAGCGTCTGCAGCAGGCGGGCGGTGGTGCTCTTGCCGACGGCGACGCTGCCGGCGACGGCGATGACGAACGGCACCTTCTCGGTGGAGTCCCCGAGGTAGGCGTGCTGCGCGGCCCACAACCGGCGGCTGGCCGTCACGTGCAGGTCCAGCAGCCCGGCCAGCGGCAGGTAGACGGTGGCCACCTCGTCGAGGTCGATGCGGTCGCCGAGCGAGGCCAGCGAGCGCAGCCCGGCCTCGTCCAGGGGCAGCCGGGAGCCGGCGGCGAGCGCTCGCCACGAGCCGCGGTCGAACACGGCGTAGGGCGAGATCTGGTGTCGCGTACCGGCCGTCACGCCTGACATGGTGCCGTCCCCGTCCCCGGGGTCACCCGGCCGGGTGGGGGAGCGGTCCGGATCGCCCGGATCCCGGCGTCCGGCCGCGCGGTCCGTCTACTGTGCCGGTGTGCCGACCCGCCGCGGGATGCTCGACTGCATCGAGCGCTACTTCGCCGCCGCGCCGCTGCCCGACGCCCGGGTCGAGGCCGCGGGCGCGCTCGACGTGCCGATCGGCGACACCGCCTGGCCGTATCCCGCCCGGCCGCGCCCCGGCGCCGGCAAGGTGACGCCCAACGACCTGCGCGCCGCGGTGCTGCTCCAGGAGAGCGGCGGCCTGCCGGTCGGCGTGGAGTGGATCGTCGAGCGGTCGCCGGAGGTCGCCGGGGTGGCCCGCGAGGCCGGGCTCGCGGTCGACGAGCTGCCGCTGCTCGTGGCCGACGACCCGGTCGAGCTGCTGCTGCCCTCCGGCGTGCGGCTCTACCTCGTCGGCGCCGACGACCCCGCCCTGCCGCGCTACGAGCGGGTGGCCACGGTCGCCTTCGCCCACCCGGGCGGCCGGCGCGAGGTCGTCGAGGGCCCGCCGGACACCTCCCACGAGGCGGCGGCGCGGACGGCGGCGCTGCGCGAGCGGATCGCCGCCGGCCGCACCGTGATGATGGTGGCCGTCGAGGACGACGAGCCGGTCGCCGTGGGGTCGCACCAGCCGGTGGACGTCGACGGCACCGAGGTCTCCGAGATCGTCGGCGTCGCGACGCTGCCGCGGCTGCGGGCCCGCGGCCTGGGCGCGGCGCTGGCCTCCGCGCTGACCGCGCACGCCCGGGAGACCGCCGACCTGGTCTTCCTCACCGCCGGGGACGACGACGTCGCCCGCGTCTACGAGCGGGTCGGCTTCGCCCGCCTCGCCACGACCGGCGTCGCGGAGCCCCCCGACCAGGCCCTCTAGCCCCGGCCCCGTCCCGGGCAGGCCCCCCTGCAGGGTCCCCCGCCGAGCGTGCGAGGCGTGGGGGGCAGGGCGTCCTTCTACTGCTCGTAGGTCGCGACGAGGGTCGCGCGGGCGAGGGTGTGGCCGTACAGGTTGAACCCGTGGAAGGCCGGCGACGCCTCCGCCGGCACGCCCATGTCGTCCGTGTCGAGCGCGTGGACGACGAAGAAGTAGCGGTGCGGCCCGTGGCCGGCCGGCGGGGCCGCGCCGATGTACCCGGCGAAGCCGCCGTCGTTGCGCAGCATGTACGCGCCCTCCGGCAGGTTCGCGCCGCCCTCCTCGCCCGCGCCGCTGGGCAGCTCGGTGACCGACGCCGGGATCCGGGTGACGACCCAGTGCCAGAAGCCGCTCACCGTCGGGGCGTCCGGGTCGTAGCAGGTGACCGCGAACCCCCGCGTCTCCTCCGGAAAACCCGACCAGGACAGCTGGGGGGAGCGGTCCTCGCCACCCTCGACCCCGAACCGCCCGCTGGTGTGCGGCATCGGCAGGGTCTGGCCCTCGGAGCACTCGGTGCTGGTGACGGAGAAGCTCGGCACCTGGGGCAGGAAGTCGTACGGGTTCGGCGGCACGGGCCGGTCGGCCATCGGGAGCTCCTCGGTCTCGGGTGTGCGGGAACGGCGTTCGCCGTCCTGACCGCGACCCTAGGCACGGGGACAAGAGCCCGCCCGCCGGCGGTGCAGCGCTCAACCAGTCAGCTCGGCGAGCCGCCCCTGCAGGAAGGCGCGGTCACCGGCGTCGACCGCGAGGAGGAGCGCGCGGCGGTAGTCGGCCGCGGCGGCCGCCTGGTCGCCGCTGCGGCGGCGCAGTTCCGCCCGGGCGGCGGGCAGCCACGGGTAGCGGGCCAGCGCCGGGTCGTCGGCGACGGCCTCGATCGCCCGCAGCCCGGCCATCGGGCCGTCGACCTCGGCGACCGCGACGGCGCGGTTGAGCGCCACCACGGGGGTCGGCCACTCGGCCAGCAGCGCGTCGTAGAGGCGCAGCACCTGCGGCCAATCGGTCGCGGCCGCGTCCGGCGCCCGCGCGTGCTCCGCCGCGATCGCCGCCTGCAGCGTGAACCGGCCGGCGGGGTGCGGCATCAGCGAGCGCACCAGCGCCAGGCCCTCGGCGACGGCGGCGCGGTCCCACCGGCCACGGTCCTGGTCGGCCAGCAGGACCACCGATCCGTCGGCGGCGCGGCGGGCGTCGCTGCGCGCGCCGGTGAGCAGCGCCAGGGCCAGCAGGCCGCGCGCCTCGGTCTCCTCGGGGACCAGCGCGACCAGCGCCCGGGCCAGCAGCAGCGCGCGGGCGGCCAGCCCGTCGTCGGCGCCGGGCGACTCGTGCGCGCAGGTCAGCACCAGGTGCGCGACGTCGAGCGCGCCGGCGACGCGGGCGGCCCGGTCGTCGGGGCCGGGCAGCCGCAGCGGGATCCCGGCGGTGGCGATCTTCTTCTTCGCCCGCGTCAGCCGGGCCGCCGTCGTCGGCTCGGAGGTGAGCATCACGCGGGCGATCTGGGCGGTGGGCACGCCGCACACCGCGCGCAGGGTGAGCGCCAGCCGGGCCTCGGGGGAGAGGGCGGGGTGCGAGCAGAGCAGCACCAGGCGAAGCAGGTCGGCACCCTCGTCGGCGGCGTCGTCCGGAGCCGGGGGAGGGGCGCCGTCCCGGGCCATCCGCTCCACCTCGCCCACCAGGGCGGGCAGCGCCCGGCGCTCGGTGGCCAGCCGGCGCAGCCGGTCGGTCGCCCGGTTGCGGGTGGCCGTGGTCAGCCAGGCGGCGGGGTTGGCGGGGACGCCGTCGGTGCGCCAGGTGCGCAGCGCGGCGGCGAAGGCGTCCTGGACGCACTCCTCGGCGGCGTCGAGGTCGCGCAGCAGGCGCACGGTCGTCGCCACGAGCACCGGCCACTGCGACCGGTGCGCCTGCTCCAGCGCCGTCCCGACGGCGTCCCCTGCCGTCACTCGCCGAACTGCCAGACGGGTCGCACCTCGACCCCGCCCTGGCTGACCGGGCACTGCCGGGCCAGCTCGAGCGCCTGGTCGAGGTCGCGCGCCTCGATCAGGTAGTAGCCGCCGAGGGCCTCCTTGGTCTCGGCGAACGGGCCGTCGGTGAGCACGGGCTCGGCGTCGGCGGCGTCGCGGCGCAGCGTGGACGCGGTATGCGTCGACTGCAGCGCGCTGCCGCCGAGGATCTGGGCGCCCTCGGCCGCGGCGACCGCCTCGGCGAACGCGCCGTGCCGGCCCATCTCCGCCGCGATCTCCTCGTCGGTCGGCGCGGCCCAGCGGGTCTCGTCGTCGTAGAGCAGGAACAGGTACTGCGGCATCTGTCATACCTCCGTGGTGGGGCCGGGCTCTCCGGCCTGCAGCTCTTCGACGTCCGGGATCACGCCGATCGACAGGTCAGCGGCAACTTTTCCTGGGTAGCGTCGCAGCGTGCTCGGTCTCCCGGAGTCCATCCGCGCGTGCCTGTTCGACCTCGACGGCGTCCTCACCCGGACGGCGACGGTGCACTTCGCCGCCTGGAAGCGGACCTTCGACGCCTTCCTGGCCGAGCGGGAACCCGGGGCGCCGGAGTTCACCCAGCTCGACTACAACCGCTACGTCGACGGCCGGCCGCGCGCCGACGGCGTCCGCGCGTTCCTGGAGAGCCGGGGGATCCACCTGCCCGAGGGCAGCCCCAGCGATCCGTGGGAGGCCGGCACCGTGCAGGCCATCGCCACCCGCAAGAACGACGCCGTCCTCCAGGAGCTGGAGGAGCACGGCGTGGAGGTGTATCCCGGCTCGATGCGCTACCTGCGCGCGGTCAAGGACGCCGGCCTGGCCACGGCCGTCGTCACCGCCTCGGCCAACGGCGAGCAGGTCGTGTCGGCCGGGGGCTTCGCCGACCTCATCGACACCCGCGTCGACGGCATCGTCGCGGCCCGCGACGGGCTGCGCGGCAAGCCGCAGCCGGACACCTTCCTCGCCGGCGCGCGGGCGCTGGGCGTCGAGCCGGCGCAGGCGGTCGTCTTCGAGGACGCGCTCTCCGGCGTGGCCGCGGGCCGGGCCGGCGACTTCGGCTACGTCGTCGGCGTCGACCGGGTCGGCCAGGCCGACCAGCTCAAGGAGCACGGGGCGGACGTCGTCGTCACCGACCTCGCGGAGCTGATGGGGGACGACGGTGACTGAGGGGCGGGCCTCGTTCCCGGTCGAGCCGTGGTCGCTGACCGAGGTCGGCCTCGACCACTCCTCGCTGGGCGTGCACGAGTCGGTGTTCGCGCTGGCCAACGGGCACATCGGGATGCGCGGCTCGTTCGAGGAGGGCGAGCCGGTCGTCGTCCCCGGCACCTACCTCAACGGCTTCTTCGAGGAGCGGCCGCTGCCCTACGCCGAGGCCGGCTACGGCTTCCCCGAGCAGGGGCAGACGGTCGTCAACGTCACCGACGGCAAGCTGATCCGGCTGCTGGTGCGCGACTCCCCGCTGGACCTCAACTACGGCGAGATCCTCGAGCACCGGCGCACGCTCGACCTGCGCAACGGGGTGCTGCGGCGGCTGACCGAGTGGCGCTCGCCCAGCGGCCGCACGGTGCGGGTGACCAGCACCCGGCTGGTGTCCCTGGTCCGCCGGTCGATCGCCGCGATCGAGTACCAGGTCGAGGTCGCCGACGAGCTCGGCGACCTCTACGTGGCCCTGCAGTCGGACCTGCTGGCCAACGAGGACGCGCCCACCAGCGAGGTCGAGGACCCGCGTGCGGCGGCCGCGCTGGCCAAGCCGCTGCAGTCGGAGATCGCCGTGGCGCGCGGCCGCCGCGCCGTCCTCGTGCACCGCACGCAGCGCAGCCGGCTGCGCATCGCGGCCGGCATGGACCACTACCTCGAGGTGCCCGACACCAGCACCGAGGACATCGAGGCCACCGGCGACCTCGCCCGGTGGACCCTGGCCGCCCGGCTGCCCCAGGGCAGCTCGCTGCGGATCGTGAAGTACCTGGCCTACGGCTGGTCCTCCCGCCGCTCCGGCGCCGCGCTGCGCGACCAGGTGGAGGCGGCGCTGGCCACCGCGAAGCTGGCCGGCTGGGACAGGCTGCTGCGCGAGCAGCGCGAGCTGCTCGACCAGCACTGGGACGAGGCCGACGTCGAGATCGACGGCGACGACGAGCTGCAGCAGGCCGTGCGGGTCGGCATGTTCCACGTCCTGCAGGCCGGCCTGCGCGCCGAGCGCCAGCCGATCCCGGCCAAGGGGCTGACCGGACCCGGCTACGACGGGCACACCTTCTGGGACACCGAGACCTACGTGCTCCCGGTGCTCACCTACACCGCGCCCGGCGCCGCCCGCGACGCGCTGCGCTGGCGGCACTCCACGCTGGACAAGGCCCGCGAGCGCGCCCGGGTCCTCGGCCTGCGCGGCGCCGCCTTCCCGTGGCGCACCATCCGCGGCGAGGAGACGTCGGGGTACTGGCCGGCGGGGACGGCGGCCTTCCACATCAACGCCGACATCGCCGACGCCGTCGTCCGCTACTGGCACGCGACGCTCGACGAGGACTTCGACCGCGACTTCGGCGCCGAGCTGCTCATCGAGACCGCCCGGCTGTGGGCGTCGCTGGGCCACTTCGACGTCGAGCACGGGTTCCGGATCGACGGGGTGACCGGGCCGGACGAGTACACGGCGGTCGTGGACAACAACGTCTTCACCAACCTCATGGCGCAGCGGAACCTGCGCGAGGCGGCACACGCGGTCAAGCGGCAGCCCGACGTCGCCGGCCGGCTCGACGTGAGCGACGCCGAGGTCGAGACGTGGCTGCGGGCGGCCTCGCTCATGGCGGTGCCCTACGACACCCAGCGCGGGGTGCACATGCAGTCCGACGCCTTCACCCACCACGAGGAGTGGGACTTCGAGAACACCCCGCCGCACAAGTACCCGCTGCTGCTGCACTTCCCGTACTACGACATCTACCGCAAGCAGGTGATCAAGCAGGCCGACCTCGTCATGGCCCTGCACCTGCGCGGGGACGCGTTCACCCTGGACGAGAAGATCGCCGACTTCGCGTACTACGAGGCGCGCACCGTGCGGGACTCGTCGCTGTCGGCGGCGCAGCAGGCGGTGGTGGCCGCCGAGACCGGGCACCTGCAGCTGGCCCACGACTACTGGGGCGAGGCGGCACTGACCGACCTGCAGAACCTGCACCACAACTCCGGGCACGGGTTGCACATCGCCTCGCTGGCCGGCGGCTGGACCGTCGCCGTCGCCGGGTTCGGCGGGATGCGCGACCACTCGGGGGAACTGCTGTTCGCCCCCCGGCTGCCCGAGCGGATCACCCGGCTGCGCTTCCGGGTCGTCTACCAGGGCCGCTGCCTGTCGGTGACCGTCGAGCCGCAGCGGGCGACCTACCGGCTGCGCGAGGGCGACCCGATCGACATCCGCCACCACGGGCGTCAGGTCACCGTCGACCACGAGGACCTGGTGCTGGAGATCCCGCCGCCGCCGACGGTGGAGCCGGTGCGCCAGCCCAAGGGCGCCGAGCCCCGCCGCCGCAGCCGCCCCCGGTCGGACTAGCGGCGACAGCGGGATCACGGGGGCCGCCCAGCGCCGTTCCTGCGACCGTTATCCCTAACAACGATGCGGCATCAGCCGACGAGCCACCAGCCGCCGAGGGCGAGGGTCCCGAGATCGACGAGGAGGAAGAAGCCCACCCAGAGGACGGCGGGCACGCGGGTCAGCCGGGCCAGCTGGTCGGCGTCGGAGTCCGGGACCGCGCGCCGGCGCCGTCCCCGCTGCAGCTCGACCACGGTCTTCGGGGCGGCCAGCAGCAGGAACCAGGTGCCGACGGCGGCGAACGCGGCCTGGCCCGTCGGCGGCAGCCACCACGTGGCGGCGAAGACGACGACCCCGGTGACCAGCACCGACCACAGGCCGTACCAGTTGCGGATCTGCAGCAGCAGGAGGGCCAGCAGGAGCAGCAGCGCCCACAGCAGGCCGACCGCGTGGCCGGTGGCCAGCAGCGCGGCCGCGCCGAGACCGAACAGCCCCGGCCCGACGTAGCCCGCGGCGCAGGTCAGCACCATGCCGAGGCCGGTCGGCCGGCCCGCGGAGACGGTCAGCCCCGAGGTGTCGGAGTGCAGCCGGATGCCCGCCAGCCGCCGGCCGCACACCAGCGCGACCAGCCCGTGCGCGCCCTCGTGCGCGATGGTCACGACGTTGCGGGTGATCCGCCACAGCGCGGGGGAGAGGACCAGCAGGGCCGCGACCGCAGCGGCCGCGAGCAGCACGTTCCTCTCCAGCGTCGGGACGACGGCGGTGACCCGCTCCCAGAACCGCTCGAGGAGCACCGCCGGCCTACCTGCTGTCGACGGCCACGGCGAGCAGGTCGTCCAGCCCGGCCAGCGCGAGGACGCGGGCGGGGGAGCCGGCCGGCTCGACGAGCACGCGCAGCACCCCGTCGCCGGCGCCGGCCCGCGCCGCCGCCTCCAGCAGCAGGCCGACCCCGGCACTGGCCAGGTAGGTGACCCGGCGGAGGTCGACGGTGACCTCGCCGGGCAGCGCGGCCTCCAGCGCGGCGAACAGCTCGGGGCCCAGGGTCCCGGCCGACCGCAGGTCCAGCTCGCCGGCCAGCTCGACGGCGCCGCTCTCCGGGTGCACGGTGAGCCGGGCCTCCGGGCTCCCGCCGTCCGCGGACAGCGAGGGACGGCGGACCCGGGAATCCTCCCGCCCGGCGGTCCGGGCGGGCACCCGGAAGCAGACGGTGGTGCCCCCGCCGGGCGTCGGTTCGACGACGACGTCCTGGGCGAGCCGCCGGATCAGCAGCAGGCCGCGCCCCCGGAAGCCGGGGTCCGCCGGCGCCGGCCGCCACGTGCCGAAGTCCTCGACGCGCACGTCCACCGCGCCGTCGGGCCGCCAGGTCACGCGGAAGGCGCAGTCGCCGGCCGGCGCGTCGCGGTAGGCGTGCTCGACCGCGTTGGCCACGGCCTCGCCGAGCGCCAGCTGCAGGTCCTCGATGGTGTCCTCGGCCAGCCCGGCCTCGGCCGCCCAGGCCAGGACGGTCCGCCGGACCCCGGCCAGCCGCGCGGGGTCGGCGGGCAGCCGGTACGCGAGCGGCGCGGGGATCAGCCGCGCGGCGATGAGCGCGACGTCGTCGGGCTGGTCGGTGTCGGAGAGGATCTCGTGCAGCACGAGGGAGGCCAGCTGCTGGGGCGGCTCCCCGCCGTGCCGGCGCACCGAGGCGGCCAGCCGGTCGAGCCCGGCGTCGAGCGTCTCGCTGCGCCGCTCCACGAGCCCGTCGGTGTAGAGCACGAGGACGGCGCCCGGCTCGATCTCGGCGGTGCCCTCGCCGAACGGGGCCCGCCCGTGCACGCCGAGGACGGTGCCGGTGCCGGCGTCGGCGAGGAACTGCACCTGCCCGCCGGAGAGCAGCAGCGGCGGGGGATGGCCGGCCCGCGCCCACCGGATGACGCCGCGGCTGCGGTCGACGACCAGGCAGGCGGCCGTCGACGCCGTGGCCCCGGGCAGCCGCGCGGCGAAGCGGTCCAGGATCTCCAGCGCCTCGGCCGGGCTGCTGCCGGTGAGCAGGGCGGTCGAGAGCGCGCTGCGCAGCTGGCCCATGACCGCGGCCGCCGCGGGGCCCTGGCCGACGACGTCGCCGACCGCGATCGCGACGCGGTCGTCGTCGAGCTCCACGACGTCGTACCAGTCGCCGCCGGCCTGGGTGCCTTCGGCGCCGGGCAGGTAGCGCGCGGCGAGGGCGAGCCGGTCCAGCGCCGGCAGACCCTGCGGCAGCAGGTTGCGCTGCAGCGTCTCGGCGATGCGCTGCTCCGACCGGTAGAGGCGGGCGCGGTCCAGGGCCTGGGCGCACTGCTCGGCGAGCGCGAGCAGGGTGGCGCGCTCGGTGGCCGTGAGCCGGCGCGGCGCGGTCAGGCCGACGCCGATCACCCCGACCACACCGGAGGGCACCGCCAGGGGCAGCGCCACCCCGCCGGACATGCCCAGCGACCGCATGTTCTCTTCGAGGTCCGGGTGCTGGTCGGGCCGGGCGGCCAGCCACGCCGCCAGGTCCTCGAACCACTGGGCGCGCCGCTCCCGCACGGCCAGGGTCAGCGGGCGTGGGGTGAACAGCGGGATGTCGTCCCAGCGGGCGCGCGCGCCCGCGCGCGGCGCGTCGGGCAGCAGCGACGTGAGCACGCGGCGGGACTCGTCCACCTCGTACACCATGACGGCGCTGCCCTCGCCGAGCAGCTGGCGGATGTGGGCGGCCGCGGTGGCGCCGACCTGGCCGGGCGTGGTGGCGGCCGACAGCGCCGCCGTCGCGCGCTGCAGCAGGGAGAGCCGTTCGGCGCTGGCCCGCTCGTCGGCGAGCAGCAGCGCGTTGTCCACCGCCAGTGCGGCGCGGCCGGCGATCTCCTCGACGAGCGCCTGGTCGTCGCTGCTGAACCCGGGCGCCTCCGGACGGCGGCCGAGGGCGAGGACCGCCAGCACCCGCCCGTGCGCCACGAGCGGAACGGCCATCCGGGAGTTCGCGAGCAACCGCCGACGCAGGTCCGCGGGCCCGGCGTCGCGCGAGCTGATGACCGGCACACTGCGATCCGGCGGCAGCACCACCGTGCGCCGGGTCTCCACCGCCTGCAGCACCGGCGGCGTCTCCTCGTCGAGCGAGGCGATGACGGCCTCGGTCGCCGGATCGAGGGCGGCGACGGCCGCGCGGCGCAGCCGGCCGTCGTCGATGCGCCGGATGTCGCACGCATCGGCGAGCCGGGTCGTGACCAGGAGGCGAGCGAGCTGCCCGAGCTGCTCGTCGACGCCCGCGGCCCGGTCGAGCGCCGCGCCCACGCCGGCGAGCAGGCTCTGCCGCTGGCTCTCCTGGTACCGGGCGTTGATGTCGGTGCAGCTGCCGACGTACCCGGTGTGCCCGTCGCCGCCGCCCAGCGGCACCGCCCGCTCCAGCAGCCAGTGGTAGGCCCCGTCGGCCCGGCGCAGCCGGTACTCGACCTCCCAGGGCCGGTGGCCGGCCGACGCCGCGGACACCACCTCGAGGTAGCGGTCCCGGTCCTCGGGGTGCAGCCGGCTGCGCCAGCCGTTGTGCAGGTCCTCGGCGCCCGAGGAGCCGGTGAACTCCTGCCAGCCGGCGTTGAGGAAGACCCGCCGTCCCCCGGCGTCGGTCACCCAGATCAGCGCGGGGGCGAGGTCGGCCATGGCGCGGAAGCGCTCCTCGGCCTCGCGGCGGACCCGGCCGAGCTCGACGTGCGCCCCGACCCGGGCCATCAGCTCGCGGGCGGAGAACGGCTTCACGAGGTAGTCGTCGGCGCCGGCCGCCAGCCCCTCGACCGCGGCCTCCTGGCCGGCCCGTGCCGACAGCAGCAGGACCGGGACGCGCGCCGTGCGGTCGTCGGCCCGCAGCCCGGCGACCAGGCCCATGCCGTCGAGCCGCGGCATCATCACGTCGCTGACGACGAGGTCCGGCGGGGCGGCCAGCGCCGCCTCGAGCGCGGCCTGGCCGTCGGGCACCACCTCGACGCGGTAGCGGGGGCTGAGCAGCCGGTAGAGGTACTCGCGCATGTCGGCGTTGTCGTCGGCGACGAGCACCCGCCCGGGCGCCAGGGCGAGCGGGCCGGCCGTGGGATCGGCGCCGGGAACCGGCGGCCCGGCCGGCGCGCCGGGCTCGCCGGAGCCCGGCAGCCAGCGGAGGGCCTCGGCGACGAACGGCGCGGCCGCCGCGGAGACCCCCACCGCGGACGCCTCCGGGGCCACCTGCTCGGGCGGCAGGTGGGCCGAGCCGAGGGGCAGGGTCACCGTGAACGTCGTCCCGGCGCCCTCCTCGCTGTCCACGGCGATGGTGCCGCCGTGCAGCCCGACCAGCTCTCGCACCATCGCCAGGCCGATGCCGCTGCCCTCACCCGAGCGGGCCCGGGCCCGCTCGACGCGGTGGAAGCGCTCGAACAGCCGGGGCAGCTCCTCGGCCGGCACACCGGTGCCGGTGTCCCGCACGGTGAGGACGGCGGAGTCGCCGTCCCGGCGCAGCGCGACGGTGATCGCGCCCTCGAAGGTGAACTTGACCGCGTTGGACAGCAGGTTGAGGACGACCTTCTCCCACATGTCGCGGTCGACGAACACCGGGGTGTCCAGGGGCGGGCAGTCGACGTCGAAGCGCAGCCCGGCCCGCTCGACGGCCGACCGGAACACGCTGGCCAGCTCCGCGGTGGTCGCGGCCAGGTCCACCGGCTCGAAGCGTGCCTGGATCCGGCCGGCCTGCAGCCGGGAGAAGTCCAGCAGCGTGTTGACCAGCTTGCCCAGGCGCAGCGCGTTGCGTTCGATCACCTCGATCTCCTCGCGCGCCCGGGCGTCCTCGTCGAGGGCGGGGGAGTGCCGCAGCTCGGCGAGCGGGCCCATGATCAGCGTCAGCGGCGTGCGGAACTCGTGGCTGACGTTGGAGAAGAAGTCGGTCTTCGCGCGGTCCAGCTCGGCGAGGGCCTCCGCGCGCCGGCGCTCGGCCTCGTAGCTGCCGGCGGTGACCAGGCCGGAGGCGATCTGGCCGGCCAGCAGGTCGACGAAACCGCGGTAGGCGTCGTCGAACGAGCGGTGCGGGTTCAACCCGACGACGAGGAACCCGGTGACCGGCCCGTGCTCCTGCGCGGACGACGTCAGCGGCACGGCGACGGCCCGCTGGGGCGGGCGGTGCCACGCGCCGGTGGGCAGGCCCGGGAACCGCGCGGCCAGGTTCTCGACGACGACCTGCTCGCCGGCGCGGATGCGGGCCAGCGGCCAGGCCGGCGCGGGGTCGTCGACGCCGATCTCCCGAGGGGCGGCGGGGGAGCCGGGATCGATCCCGGCCGCCGCGCCCAGCCGGGCGGTGCCGTCGTCGTCGATCAGGTAGGTGAGGCTGAACGGCAGGTCGGCCGGGTTGCGGCCCAGCTGGTCGGCCACGGCCCCCAGCACGTCGTCCTCGGTGCGTGCGGACGCGACCGCCGCCGCCAGGTCGCGCAGCGTCGCCATCCGCCGCTCGCCGAGGACCCGACCGGTGGTCTCGGTGACCACGCAGAGCATGCCCACGGTGCGGCCGTCGTCGCTGTCGACCGGGCTGTAGGAGAAGGTGTGGTAGGTCTCCTCGGGGTAGCCGCTGCGCTCCAGGAACAGCAGCAGGTCCTCGTCCCAGGTGGCGACCCCGGTGTCCAGGACCGACCGGATGCGCGGGCCGATGTCCTCCCAGATCTCCGCCCACATCTCCGACGCCGGCCGCCCCAGGGCCCACGGGTGCTTGGCCTGCAGGGTGTCGCGCCAGTAGGCGTCGTTGTAGAAGGCCGTCAGCTCCGGGCCCCACGCGGCCCACATGGAGAACCGCGAGGTCAGGACGATGCGCACGAGGTTGCGCAGCGCCGTGGGCCAGGTCTCCGGAGCGCCGACGGCGGTCTGGCTCCAGTCCCGTTCGGCCATGGCCCGGCCGAGCTCGCCGCCGTTCCGGAAGAGCTGGTCGTCCATTCCCTGGCCACCTCCCTGTGCTCCCGGCTCGGCGCGCTGTCCGGTAGCAGGGTTCCGCCACGGGTCGGTCTCGTTCACCGGTCCGACGCGCCCGATTCTGCCAGCCGGGAAGTCGATCGACTCGCCGGGCGAGGGATGCCACGATCCCGCCGTGGACGTGCTCGGGTCGCTGCCGGCCTTCGTGCTGGCCGTGCTCCTCATCTCCGCCTCGCCCGGGCCGGCGATGGCGCTGATCTTCCGGCGCGCGGCGCTGCGGGGCCTGCGCGCCGCCGTCCCCACGGTGCTCGGCCTGGAGCTGGGCCTCTACGTCTGGGCGCTGTTCGCCGGCGCCGGCTTCGCCACCCTGGTGGCCGCCTCGGAGGTGGCCTACCTGGTGCTGCGCGTCGTCGGCGCGGCAGTGCTGCTCTACCTCGGCCTCAAGGCGCTGCGGACCGCCTGGCGGGAGCGGAGGGCCGGCGCGGCGGTCGAGGCGCCGACGGCGGAGCCGCTGGGACGGCGCCGCTGGTGGGGCTCGTTCGCCGAGGGGGTCGTCGTCCAGCTGGCCAACCCGAAGGCGGCCGTCTTCATGATCGCCTTCTATCCGCAGTTCGTGCCCGCCTCCGGTCCGGTGTTCACCACCACGGCGCTGCTGGGCCTGCTGCAGGTCACCCTGGAGACCGGGCTGTACCTGGCGCTGGCCGCCGGCGTCGCGCGGGCCGGCGCCTGGTTCCGCCGGCCGCGCATCCGGGCCCGCGTCGAGGCGGTCAGCGGCACGGTGCTGGTGGGCCTGGGGCTCCGGGTGGCGGCCACGCCGCGCTGACCGGGGGAAGGGGCCCCGATCCGTCACAGTGACGGAATTGCGCCCTGGGGCCGGGCGAGGTCAGAGCCGCTGCGTCAGGTTGACCGCGTTGCCGTCGGGATCCCGGACGTGCAGCACCCGCTGACCCCACGGCATGTCGGTGGGCCCGCCGGTGACCCGGCCGCCGAGCTCCGCGACCCGGGAGAGCAGGGCGTCGACGTCCGGGACGTCGATGCTGAGCAGCACGCGGCCGGGCTCGCCGGAACTCGTCGCCCTGTCGGTGGACCGGCCTACCGTGACCCGGCCGAGTGAGCGCGTGCGACCAGCGAAGGAGCTCCCGATGACCACCCTGCCGGACCGCCCCCGCACCGCACTGGTCGTGATCGACGTCCAGCAGGGCGTCGTGGCGGAGGCGCACGAGCGCGACGCCGTCGTCGCGAACATCGGCGCGCTCGTCGACCGGGCCCGCGACGAGGGCGTGCCGATCGTCTGGGTGCAGCACTCCGACGACCACCTGCGGCAGGGGAGTGACGCCTGGCAGTACGTCCCGGAGCTGACCCGCCGGGAGTCCGAGCCGCTGGTGCACAAGACCTTCGGGGACTCCTTCGAGGCCACCGACCTCGAGGACGTGCTGGCCGCGGCCGGCGTGGGGCGCCTCGTCGTCACCGGGGCGCAGACCGACGCCTGCATCCGCTCGACGATCCACGGCGCGTTCGTGCGGGGTTACGACGTCACGCTGGTCGGAGACGCGCACACGACCGAGGACCTGAGCGCGTGGGGTGCGCCGCCGCCGGGCCAGGTCATCGCGCACACCAACCTGTACTGGCAGGAGCAGGCGGCACCCGGTCGCACGGCCGCCGTCGCGGAGACCAAGGACGTGACCTTCGGCGGCTGAGCTGACCGAACGGCTACGTGCCCGAGCCGTCCTCGTCGTTCGCCGTGGCGACGGCCAGGAAGACCCGGCGTGGCTCGGGGATGCCCTTCAGGTGGTGGATCCCGCAGTCCCGGTAGGCGAGTCCTGAGCCGGCAGCCAGTTCTCGGGTGGTGCTGGAGACGAGGATGTCTCCGGCGTCGCCGAGCGCCATGATGCGAGCGGTCTCGTGGACCGCCAGCCCCCGGATCCCCCCGGGGACCAGTTCCACCTCGCCGACGTGGATGCCGGCGCGGATGTCGAGGCCGATGCCGCGGACGGCGGCGCGGATCTCGACCGCGGCCTGCACCGCGCGCGCAGCGCCGTCGAACACCGTCAGGAACCCGTCGCCGGCGGTGTCGATCTCGGTGCCGCGGTAGCGTTCGAGGACCTCGCGGACGAGGGTGCGATGGCGGTCGAGCAGCTGGTCCCAGGCCGCGTCGCCCAGCGCGGACGCACGCTCGGTCGACTGGGCGATGTCGGTCATCAGCATGGTGGTCAGCACTCGCTCACCGACCGGCGGTTTGCCCCAGCCGCGCCAGCCACCCCAGACGATGGCCGCGAGCTCCACGTCGCCGATGACCCAGTTGTCGTGCCCGGGCGGGACGTCGAAGACGTCCCCGGGCCTGATCTCGAACTCGGTGCCGTCGTCCATCCGGCCGCCCATGGCACCGGAGAGCATGAACCCGACATGGTGGAACTGACAGCTCGCGGTCCCGGCGATGGGCCGGACGTGTGTCGACCATCGCCAGCCCGGCTCGAGCACGAGCCGGCCCACGACCATCTCGCCGACCCTGACCGTGCTCGCCGACCCCTTCTCGATGGAGAGGGTCTCGTCAGGGGCCGACAGGTTCTTCATCCGTGGATGCTGACCGTCCACCCGCGTCTCCTCAGCCGCCGTGACGTGACGACACGGTAGTGACGAAGAGCGGGGGCGGGGAGGCAGGCCGTGCTCCGTTCCTCCCGTCAAGTTGACATAATGTGGATTATCGGCGGAGCGGGTGCAGCATGGACGGGGCCGTGATCTTGGTCGCCGGACCGGCCTCGTCGTCGCCGTGACGTGTCGCGCCGCGCCTCGACGCGTGCGACATCCCGGTGCCGCACCGACTCGTGCCGGGCCGCGCCCGGCCGTCGGCGACGCCGGCGTCGCGCACGGACGTCTCGTCGCGCGCCCCCGCGGGCCGGACGTCCGCCGCCGACCGGCCTGACGCGCCGGGCCGCCGATCGATCGCCGACTCCCCTGTCATGATCATCACGTTTCATGATCATCTACGGACCGGGTGTTGTGATCCGCCCGGCACCCGCCGCCCTCCACCTCGACCGGCACCGCACACTGCCCGGACTTCCACCCCTTCCCCGGTCCGCCGATACCCCTGTCATTGCGTCACAGTGACGGAATGACAGGGGTATCGGCGACTGCACGCCCCGGTGCCCGCAGACTTCGTTTCGCGGGGGCGGCGGGTGGAAAGGGTCGGTGCATGCGCATCCGACGTCCGCTGGCCGGACTGTTCGTCACCCTGACCCTGTTCGGGGGTGGCGCCACGTTGGCCGGCTGCGGCGACCCCACGGAGGGCAACACCGGAACGCCCAAAGACACCGTGTCGACCACGCCGTCGTCCCCGTCGCAGAGCGATCTGCCGGACAACAGCAACCGGGAGCCCAGCTCCAGCGACACCGGCAACGACGTCGGGAACGGCTGACGCCGCCCTCAGCCGGCGCGCTCGGAGACCCAGAGACGGTCGAGGCGGCCCGTCGAGCGCACCAGGTCGGCCAGCGACTGTTCCAGCTCGGCCTTCGTCGGCTTCTCGGTGAGCAGCGTCTGCACGTCCTCGAGCGCGCAGCGCAGCTGGTAGAGCCGGTCCTGCAGGCCGTCGAGCTCGGCCCGCGTCACCAGGACGACGTCGCCGGAGAGGCCCGCCTTGCTGGTCGCCGACCGCTGCTCGTAGGCCCGCTGCCGGCAGGCCTGCCCGCAGTACATCCGGGGTCTGCCCACCGAGCCCTGCTGTGGGAGCACGCGCCGGCACCAGCCGCAGCGCCGCTGCTCCGCACTCCCCCTGTGCCGCTCGGTCGTGCGCCGGACGTCCTCCGCCGTTCCGGCCGGATGCTGCTCTGCCACGTCTGGGCACGCTAGACGCACGCACCGACAATGCCCGGGGACACGCCCAGTGCGTGGCGGAGACTCACGTCCCCGAGACCGTCCGCCCCGAGCCCGGGAGGGAGCCATGACCGCGGCCGCGCCGCCCGACGAGCCGACGGCCTTCGACGCGCTCACCGAGGACGCCCTGCGCGCCTCGGGCACCCTCAAGTGGAGCCGCTTCCGCCCGGCCATCGGCGCGTTCGTCGCGGAGATGGACTTCGGCACCGCTCCGGCCGTGCGGCAGGCACTGCACCTGGCCGTCGAGGAGCACCGCCTGGGCTACCTGACCTCCGACGCCGCCGAGGAGCTGGCCGCGGCCTGCGCCGCCTGGCAGCGGCACCGCTACCGATGGACGGTGCACCCGGAGTGGATCGCGCCCGTCGCCGACGTGCTGGCCGCCCTGCAGGCCGTCGTCGAGGTGTACACCCCGCCGGGCAGCCCGATCGTCCTGCCGACACCTGCGTACATGCCCTTCCTCACCGTGCCCGCGCTGATCGGCCGGCCGCTGCTCCAGGTGCCGATGGTCGAGCGCGACGGCCGAGCGACCTACGACCTCGACGGAATCGCGCGGGCCTTCGCCGCCGGCGGCCGGCTGCTCGTGCACGTCAACCCGCACAACCCGCTCGGGCGGGTGTTCACCGACGAGGAGCAGCTCGCCCTGGCCGAGGTGGTCGACCGCGCCGGTGCCCGGGTGTTCGCCGACGAGATCCACGCCCCGCTCGTCTACCCGGGCGCGGTGCACCGGCCCTACGCCTCGCTGTCCCCCGTCACCGCCGCCCACACGGTCACGGGCACCTCGGCGTCCAAGGCCTGGAACATCCCCGGGCTCAAGACCGCCCAGCTGCTGTTCTCCAACGAGGCCGACGCCGCCACCTGGGCCGAGCGCGGCTGGCTGTACGTGCACGGCGCCGCGACGCCCGGTGTGCTGGCCAACGCCGCCGCCTACCGCGACGGCGGCCCGTGGCTGGAGGAGGTGCTGCGGTACCTGGACGGCAACCGGCGCGCGCTGGCCGGGCTGCTCGCCGAGCACCTGCCGGAGGTCCGCCACCGCCCGCCGGAGGGCACCTACCTGGCCTGGCTGGACTGTCGCGGGCTCGGTCTGCCCGGCTCGGCCGGCGCGTTCTTCCTGGAAAGGGCCGGCGTCGCCTTGGTCGACGGTCCCGAGTGCGGCGCGGCGGGCGCCGGGCACGTCCGGCTGAACTTCGCCACGCCGCGCGCCGTCCTCACCACGATCGTCGAGCGCATGTCCGGTGCGGTCCGCCCGTCCTGACCAGGGCGGACGACGGCGGCATCGCACCGGCGAACTAGCGTGTCAGGCGTGCCCCCCGCCCGTTACGCCTACCTCGACGGGCCCACCCCGTTGGCGTTCGCGCACCGCGGCGGCGCCATCGAGCACCTCGAGAACACCATGCCGGCGTTCGAGGCGTGCGTGGCCCTGGGCTACCGCTACCTGGAGACCGACGTCCGGGTGACGGCGGACGGCGTCCTGGTGGTCTTCCACGACCCGACGCTGGAGCGGACCACCGACCGCGCCGGCCGGATCGAGCAGCTGCCGTGGTCGGAGGTGGCGCAGGCCCGCATCGGCGGGCGCGAGCCGATCGTGCGGCTCGAGGACCTGCTCGGCGCCTGGCCGGACGTGTGCTTCAACCTCGACATCAAGGCCGCCGGGGTGCTCGCTCCCCTGGTCCGCACCGTGCGCCGGCTCAAGGTCGCCGACCGGCTGTGCCTGGCGTCGTTCTCCGACGCCCGCGTCGCCGCGGCCCGCCGGCTGTTCGGGCCCTCGATGTGCACCGCGCTCGGCCCGCGCGGGGTCGCCGCGCTGCGGCTGTCGTCGTACTCACCCCGGGCCGCGGGCCTGGTGCGCATCCCCGCCGGCTGCGCGCAGGTGCCGCTGCACCTGGGCGGCCGGGCCCTCGTCGACGAGCGGTTCGTCGCCGCGGCGCACGCCCGCGGCCTGCAGGTGCACGTGTGGACCGTCGACACCCCGGAGGAAACGGAGACCATGCTCGATCTCGGCGCCGACGGCGTCATGACCGACCGCCCCGCCATGCTGCGCGAGACGCTGGAGAAGCGCGGCCAGTGGGTCGGTCCGTGAGCGGCCTCGGCGAGAAGCTGCGCACCTGGCGCCCGCCGGCGCCCCCGCTGCCCGATCACCTCACCTCCGTCCTCAAGCCCGACGACCCCGAGTGGTTCGCCCGGGAGCTCGCCATCGCCGCGGCGCCGCCGTGGGACGTCTGGCGGTTCATGCTGCGCAATTTCTCGTGGCTGGTGAGCCTCTTCGGCCGGGTGGAGGTCAGCGGCAGCATCCCCGAGGAGCTGCGCCGCGGGCCCCTGCTGCTGGCGGCCAACCACATCGGCGACTTCGACCCGTTCGTCATCGCCGTCGCGCTGCACAGGCTCGGGGTGATGCCGCGCATCATGGCCACCGGCGGCATCCTGGCCGCGCCGGTCGCCGGTCCGCTGCTGGAGCGCTCCGGCGGCATCCGCGTCGAGCGCGGCACCGAGCTGGCCCGGCACGCCGTCCGGGTCACCGAGGTGGCGCTGGTGCACGGCGGGCACGTCGTCGCCTATCCGGAGGGCCGGGTGGGGCTGACCCCGGACTTCTGGCCCGAGCGGGGACGCACCGGCATGGCCCGGATGGCGCTCGGGATCGGCGTGCCGGTGATCCCGGTCAGCCAGTGGGGGGCGCACGAGGTGCTCGCGTACGGCAACGACTGGAGCAAGCTGCGGACGGGGCTGCGCGCCGTCGTCCGGCGCCCGCGGCTGCGCGTGCACGTGGGTCCGCCGGTACGCCTCGACGACCTGCGGATGGGCCGCGTCGGCGATGCCAACCGGGCGCGCTACCGGATCGCCGCAGCGATCACCCGTGGGCTCGTGCCGCTGCGCGAGGGAGAGATGGACGGGCCCCGCTTCGTCGACCCGACCCGGCCGACGACCGCGGTCGCCGCCTATCCCGGCGGGATCGTCCCGGAGGACATCCCGTGAGAGCGCCTCAGCCGGCCGGCCGCTCGAAGGTCACCAGCACCCCCTCGACCCCGCCCGGACCGATCCGCCCCTTGACCTCCACCGCCGTGATCGCCTTGAGCTGCCAGCCGTCGCGGGCGTGCTCGTTGAGCACCTTCTCCAGCTTGTCGCCGGACATCTTCCCGCCGATCATCCCCTCGCGGAGTTCGACGACCTTGTACTGGTAGCGCGCGGCCACGGCTCCTCCTCGGCTCGGACGGACGCGACCGAGCGTGGCACGCCACGGTGCCGGACGGCGACCCCGGTGCTGGACCGGGTCCACCCCACCTGCGAACCTGCGCGGGTGACCGAGCTGGCCAGCCCCACCACCGAGCCGCCCGTCGACCGGGCGCTGCGCCGCGAGCGCTTCGGCTGGTACTCCTACGACTGGGCGATGTCGGTCTTCAACACCTCGGTGACGACCGTCTTCCTCGGCCCCTACCTCACCGCGGTCGCCGAGGACGGCGCCGGTCCCGACGGCCGGCTGGACTTCCTCGGCCTGTCGATCCCGCCGGGCAGCTGGTTCTCCTACGTGCTGTCGGCCTCGGTCCTCCTGCAGGTCCTCGTGCTGCCGCTCACCGGCGCGATCGCCGACCGCAGCGGCCGCAAGCGGGAGATGCTGGCCGGGTTCGCCGCACTCGGCGCGCTGACCACCACCGGGCTGTTCTTCGTCGCCGACGGCCGCTGGCTGCTGGGTGCGGTGCTGTTCGCCGTCGCCAACATCAGCTTCGGCGCGGCCACCGTCGTCTACTACTCCTGGCTGCCCGACCTGGCCGGCCCGGACGAGCGCGACGCCGTCTCCAGCCGCGGCTGGGCGTTCGGCTACGTCGGCGGGGCCGTGCTGCTCGCCGTCCACCTGGGTCTGGTGCTCGGGGCGCCGTCCCTGGGCCTGACCACCGGGGAGGCCGTGCGGATCTGCCTGGCCACCGCCGGCCTGTGGTGGGGCGGGTTCACCGTGTTCACCGTCTCCCGGCTGCGCAACCGGCCGGTGAGCGAGAGCGCCGCCCGGTCGCGCAGCGGCTTCCGGCAGCTGGCCACGACCCTGCGCGAGCTGCGCGCGTTCCCGCTGACGCTGTGGTTCCTCGGCGCCTACCTGCTGTTCAACGACGGCGTCCAGACGGTGATCGCGCTGTCGGCGACCTACGCCACCGAGGAGCTCGAGCTCGACCAGTCGGTGCTCACCGGCGCCATCCTCATGGTGCAGGTGGTGGCGATCGCCGGGGCGCTCGGGCTCGGCCGGTTGGCCGCCCGGTACGGCGCGCGGCACGTCGTCCTGGGCAGCCTGGTGGCGTGGATCGGCGTGCTGGTGGCCGCCTTCTTCCTGCAGGAGGGCGCAGCGGGGCAGTTCTACGCGCTCGCCGCGGTCATCGGGCTGGTGCAGGGCGGCACGCAGGCGCTGTCCCGGTCGCTGTTCAGCCAGCTGATCCCGGCCGGCAAGGAGGCCGAGTACTTCGGCTTCTACGAGATCAGCGACCGCGGCACCAGCTGGCTCGGCCCGCTGGCGTTCGGGCTGACCTACCAGCTCACCGGCTCCTACCGGCTGGCCATCGTCAGCCTGGTGGTCTTCTTCGTGGCCGGGTTCGCCGCGCTGGCCACCCTGCCGATGCGCCGGGCGGTCGAGCAGGCCGGCAACACCGTGCCGGAGCGCCTGTGAGCGAGCCCGAGGCCGCCGTCCTCGCGTCCGTGCCGGCGGCGGGCGACCGCCGCGGCTATCCGGCGCCGGCCCACCTGGTCTTCTTCCACGGCCCGATGGACTGCGGGAAGTCCACCCTGGCGCTGCAGGTCGACCACAACCAGAGCCGGCAGGGCCGCCACGGGCTGCTGCTGACCCAGGGCGACCGGTCGGGCGTGCCGCGGATCAGCTCCCGGGTGGGGCTGTCCCGGCAGGCGCTCGAGATCGACACGGGCACCGACCTGCGGCTGCTGGTGCGTGAGCACTGGGCGGCCGGGCACCGGGTGGACTACCTGATCGTCGACGAGGCGCAGTTCCTCGACGCCGGGCAGGTCGACCAGCTCGCCGAGCTGGTCGACGAGTCGCACGTCGACGTCTACGCCTTCGGCCTGACGACGGACTTCCGCGCGCGGCTGTTCCCCGGCACCCAGCGGCTGCTCGAGGTCGCCGACACCGTCGAGCGGGTGCAGGTGCAGGTGCTGTGCTGGTGCGGCCTGCCCGGCCGGCTCAACGCCCGGGTCGTGGACGGCGTCATGGTGCGGGAGGGCGCCACCGTCGTCGTCGCCGACACCGCTCCCCCACCCCCGCCCGGCGTGGGCGCCGAGGCACCGGACGTCCGTTACCAGGTGCTGTGCCGTCGTCACCACGTGCGCGGCGAGCTCGGGCCGACCGCCGCCGGGCCGGGGCAGCTGACGCTGTCCTGAACTGCGCGTCTCCCCCGTCCGTGTCACTCGACAGGGGGTGCCCGACGTGCCGCATACCACTCCATGAGATGATGGGGAACCAATTTCGGCGGAATCTCTCCGCCAACTCTGTCGTTGGTCCCCTTGAATCGCCCGAACGGTGGGTAGCACCCGCCTGAGGGCGTCGAGTCCCGACCGACCACCAGCACCACGAGAGGACGGTGTGCCATGGGCGAGCGTTCCCTGCGCGGCAGCCGACTGGGCAGCGTCAGCTACGAGACCGAGCGGAACACGGCCCCCATCGAGCGGCAGTACGCGGAGTACCGCTGCCCGTCCGGCCACCTGTTCACGGTGCCCTTCGCTGACGACGCCGAGCTCCCCGACACCTGGGAGTGCAAGTTCGACGGTTCCGCCGCCAAGCTGGTCGGTGGCGCCGAGCCGACCCCCAAGAAGGTCAAGCCCCCGCGCACCCACTGGGACATGCTGCTGGAGCGTCGCTCCGTCGAGGACCTCGAGGAGGTCCTGGCCGAGCGCCTCGAGGTGCTCCGCGGCCGGCGAACCCGCGCCAGCTGACCCCTGCACGATCGGAACGGCCCCGGTGGGAGATCCCACCGGGGCCGTTCCGCGTCCGGGCGCGATGGTCGTCTGGCGTTCGTGCCGAGATTCGCCTGAGGGCGGTCATCCGTCGGTGGATGACCGCCCTCAGGCGCATCTCGGTGGCGCGAGCGTCTGCTAGGGGGTCGGACCCGGCGAGATCTCGCCCTCGATCACGCGCGGCGGCCGGCCGTCGGGCCGCGGTCCGGGCCGCCACACCTCGCCCTCCATCTCCTCCACGCGGGCGCTGCGCACCCGCACCGGCCCGCGCACCCGGTCGGGCAGCCGCGCGTAGACGGTGCGCAGCAGCAGGGCCCGGACGACGTCGCGCGTCCCGGGCAGCAGGCACAGCAGGCCGATCAGGTCGCCGAGGAAGCCGGGCAGCAGCATGAGCAGCCCGCCGATCGCCACCAGCCCCGCGTTGCCGAGCTCCCGGCCGGCCGGCCGCCGCGTCCGCGCCCGTTCCCGCAGCTCCCCCAGCGCCTTCGTGCCCTGCCGGCCGAGCAGCAGCGCGCCCAGTGCGCTCGTGCCCAGCATCGCCAGGATCGTCCAGCCCACCCCGATCCAGGCCGCGACCAGGACGAAGACGACCAGTTCGGCCAGGGCGAGCAGCCCCAGCACCGTGCGCAGCCGTCGTCCCACGACGTCCTCTGCCTCTCCTGCCCGTCCGGCGCGGGCGGCGGCGGCCCGCCTACCGGGCCGCGCTCGACCGCCCGCCGATCCGGGCTCGTCCGGGTACGGGACGGCGGACGCGGCCCGGCAGCCGATCGGCCAGCCGGTCCCGCAGGCCCCACGCGGTGACCCGTACCAACGCCTCTGCAACGATCGAACCGCTCATCTTGCTCCTGCCGTGCGCCCGCTCGGTGAAGGTGATCGGCACCTCCACCACTCGGGCGCCTGCGCGCCAGGCCCGCCAGGCCCAGTCGACCTGGAAGCAGTAGCCCTGGCTGGCCACGTCGTCGAAGGGCAGCCGGTCGACCAGGTCGCCGCGGACCGCCCGGTAGCCGCCGGTGGCGTCGCGCAGCGGCAGCCGCAGCGCCCAGCGGGTGTAGGCGTTGCCCGCGCGGGAGAGCAGCAGCCGGTGCGCCGGCCAGTCGGCCACCCGCCCGCCGCGCACGTACCGCGAGCCCAGGACGAGGTCGGCGCCGGCGTCCAGGGCGGCCAGCAGGTCGGGCAGCTGCTCGGGGGCGTGCGAGCCGTCGGCGTCCATCTCGACCAGGACGTCGAAGCCGCGCGTGCGCGCCCAGCGGAACCCGGCGACGTAGGCGGGGCCCAGCCCGGCCTTGCCGGGGCGGCGCAGCAGGTGCACCCGCGGCTCCCGGGCGGCCAGCTTCTCGGCGAGGTCCCCGGTGCCGTCCGGGGAGCCGTCGTCGACGACGAGGGCGTGCGCGGCCGGGACGGCGCTCAGCAGCCGCGCGACGATCCGCTCGACGTTCTCGGCCTCGTTGTAGGTGGGGATGATCACCAGGAGCCGGGCGCTCCCCTCCCCCGCGCTCACCGCCGTCCCCCCGGCAGGCGGCGGCGCACCGACGCCGGCAGCAGGACGGCGACCAGCGCGGCGACGCCGAGGCCGGTCAGCACCCACTCCGGGGCGCCGCCGAGGCGCTGGGCGACGGTCGTGGAGGACCGCTGGGCGATGTCCTCGACGAAGACCGCCGGCGTGAACAGCGACGAGGAGCGGGCCACCGAGCCGTCCGGCGCCACGACCGCGGAGATCCCGCTGGTCGCCGCGATGACCACGGTGCGCCCGAACTCCACCGCCCGCAGCCGGCTCATCGCCAGCTGCTGCTCGCTCTCGTCGGTGAAGCCGAACGTCGCGTTGTTGGTCTGGACGACGATCATCCCGGCGCCGGCGTCGACGACGTCGTGCACGAGCGAGTCGTAGACCACCTCGAAGCAGATGAGGTCGCCGACCCGCGTGCCGGCCATGTCGAGGACGCCGACCGCGGTCCCGGCGTGCTGGTCGGTGACCCGGTCGATGTACGGGCTGAAGAACCGGAAGAAGCTCCGGGCGGGCACGTACTCGGCCAGGGGCACCGGGTGCCGCTTGACGTAGGTCTGGCCCGGGCCGTCCTCGGGGCTCCACACGATGGCCGTGTTGCTGATGAACCGACCGGGGCCCTGGACGATCGCGCCGACCAGGATGGGCGCGCCGATCGCGTCGGCGGCGCGGCTGATCGCGCGGTCGGCGTCGGCGTTGACGTAGGGGTCGATGTCGGAGCTGTTCTCCGGCCAGACGACCAGGTCCGGGCGGGCCGCGCGGCCGTCCTCGACCCGGGCGGCGAGCTCCAGGGTCTGCTGGACGTGGTTGTCGAGCACCGCGCGCCGCTGGGCGTTGAAGTCCAGGCCGGCGCGCGGCACGTTGCCCTGGATCACCGCCACCGTGGCCGTCGGCCCCCCCGCGGTCAGCGACGAGCCGGGCAGCGGCAGCCAGGCGAGCCCGCCGGCGAGCGGCACGGCCAGGACGCCGGCGACGGCCAGCGCCGCGGCGCGCACCGCCGGCGAGCGCTCGGCCGGGGACGACGCGGCGCGCCAGGCTCGGACCAGGGCGAGGACGGCGGCGGCCAGCAGGGTGCCGGTCAGCGCCACCGCGAAGCTGACCAGCGGGACGCCGCCGTAGGCGGCCAGCGAGGTGAGCGGCCCGCTGGTCTGGGAGAGCCCGAGCCGGCCCCACGGGAAGCCGCCGAGCACGAACCGCCCGCGCAGCGCCTCGTCGGCGACCCACAGCGCGGCCGCCCACAGCGGCCACAGCGGCAGCCGGGAGGTGAGCGCCGTCGCCGCGCCCAGCAGGGCGACGTGCAGCGCCTCCCAGATCGCCAGCGCCAGCCAGGGCACCGGGCCGACGTAGATGCCGCTCCACGACAGCAGCGGCACGAAGAAGGCCAGCCCGAGCACGAGGCCCAGCCACAGCCCGGACCGCGCCCGCTGCCCGCGGACGGCCAGGGCGAGCGCCGCCGGGCCGACCGGGGCCAGGGCGGGGAGGTGGTAGCCGGGGAACGCCAGCAGCAGCGCCAGGCCGCCGAGGGCGGCCAGCAGGGTGCGCCAGGGCAGGCGGCGCCGGGACCGCTCGTGGGGGCGGTCGGTGTGGGGGCGTCCGGGACGGCGCAGGGTGTCGGCGCTCGCTCCTGCCGGCACGCGCTGCCTCCGTCGGACTTCTCGCCCCGGGCCTGCCGGCGCGTGCACCTGCCCCGGGCCGGCCGGCCGGGGGCCGGGCCGCCGCAGATCCGCGGCGGCCCCGCCCCAGCATCCCATTCCGGCCGGTGCGTGTGGCCGGGCGCCGCACCGTCGCGGATGCGCCTGGTCCGGGCGCGCCGGCGGTGGGTCCGCTGCCGATCCGCACCTTCGGGCCGGACGCCGGGCCGCGGGCGGCGGCCGGGACGTTCCGTTGTCTGGTGATGCGGGGCGGGCGCGGCTCCGCCGGGTTCGCGGCCCGCCTTCCCCCGGCCGGCCGCGCCGGCGGGTTCCGGCGTGCCGCTCCGAGGGACCACGGGTCGTGCTCCCGGTAGGAACTGCAGTGACTGTAGGAAGTGGTTCGGCCCTCACCCGTCCGAGTGACGATCCCGTGGCGGACTGTGATCGGATCGTTACGTGCCGCTGGCGGGGACGACCACCGTCGCCACCGCCTCGACCACCGTCTCGGGGGGCTCGACCACCCGCGCCGCCGAGGGCCCGCGGCCGGGCTCGGCCCGGGCGACGACCTGCGCCCAGCAGCGCAGTTCCCGGCTGCGCCGGCCGATCCGCACCACCTCGGCGTGCGCCTCCAGCACGTCGCCGGCCCGCACCGGCCCGAGGAAGCGGACCTCGGAGTAGCCGGCGAGCAGCCCCTCGTCGCCGTCCATCCGGATCGCGACCTCGGTGGCGACGTCGCCGAACAGGCCGAGCGCGTAGGCACCGTCGACCAGGTTCCCGCCGTAGTGGGCGTGGGTGTACGGCACGTACCGGCGGTGGGTGACGGTCAACCCGAGCCTCGGGTCGCTCATGCGGGGACTCCTTCGGGTACTAGCGCGTGCACCAGGTAGCTGGCGACCTCGCCGGGCGTCGTCCCCCGGCCGAAGACCTTGTCGACGCCGAGCTCGGCGGCCATCGCGGGATCGAACCGGGGCCCGCCGACGACCAGCAGCGGCCGGTCCTCCCCCATCGCCTCGCGGAACGCGGCGGCCAGCTCGCGGGTGTTGCGCAGGTGCGCGTCCTTCTGGGTCACCACCTGGGAGACCAGGACGGCGTCGGCGCGGGCCGTGCGGGCGCGGCGGACCAGGTCCGGGACGGTGACCTGGGCGCCGAGGTTGGCCACCGACATCTCCCGGTAGTACTCCAGGCCCTTCTCCCCCGCGAAACCCTTGAGGTTGAGGATCGCGTCGATGCCCACGGTGTGCGCGTCGGTGCCGATGCACGCCCCGAGGACGACGAGCTTGCGCCGCAGCCCCGCCTTGATCGCGGCGTTGACCTCGCTCGGCGCCAGCAGCGGGTACGCGCGCTCCTCCACCTGCACGGCGTCGAGGTCGACCAGGTGGCGCACCGGGCCGTAGACGACGAAGAACGTGAACCCCTCGCCGATGCCGTGGCTGTGCACGACCATCGCCGGCTCGATGCCCATCTTGGTCGCCAGCTGCAGCGCGGCGCCGTCCGCCCGCGGTCCGGGCGGGACGGGCAGGGTGAACGACGTCTGCACCATGCCGTCGCCGGTGGTGTCGCCGTACGGCCGCACGATGGGGCCGAAGTGGCCACTTCGGCCGTGCTCAGGCACGGGAGACCTCCTTCTCGAGGAGCTCCAGGGCGGGGTTGTACGCGTCGTCCGCCAGCCGCACCACGCCGTCGAGGCCCTTGCCGCCGTCCGGCGGGCGCTTGGTGATGCCGAAGGTGCCGTCGGCGATCGCCTGGATCAGGCCCTCGGGGCGGTCGGCGATCCGCTCCAGCAGCTCCACCGCCTCGCGCAGCACGGTGTCGGCCCGGCGGTCGATGAACCCGCCCTTCGGCGGGGCGAAGTCCTCGGTGAGCCCGCCGGCGGCGTCGAGGACGTAGCGGACGTTGCGCAGCGCCAGGTCGCGGTCGGACAGCCACGGGGTGACCACGGCCTCGGTCATCATCCCGACCAGCAGGATGCCCTGGCGGGTGAGCGCCCCGGCCAGGTTGAAGAACCCGTCGAGCAGATAGCCGCGGAAGACGTCGCCGGTCATGTGCTTGGTCGGCGGCATCCACTTCAGCGGGGCGTCGGGGAAGAGGCTGCGCGCCAGCAGCGCGTGCGCCAGCTCCAGCCGGAAGGAGTCCTTCAGGTCCGGGTTGATCTCGAAGGCGTGGCCGAGGCCGAGCTGCCAGTCCTCCAGCCCCGCCTCGTGCGCCAGGGTCTCGTTGAGCAGCTGGCTGACGGTGACGGTGTGCGCCTCGTCGAAGGCGTCGGCGGTGGTGAGGTAGTTGTCCTCGCCGGTGTTGATGACGATCCCGGCGCGGGCGTGCACCATCCGGCTGAACCGCTGGTCGACGAAGGTCCGCCGCGGGTTGATGTCGCGGAACAGGATCCCGTACATCGCGTCGTTGAGCATCATGTCCAGCCGCTCCAGCCCGGCCAGGACGGCGATCTCCGGCATGCACAGCCCGGACGCGTAGTTGGTCAGCCGCACGTAGCGGCCCACCTCGGCGCTGACGTCGTCCAGGGCGGCCCGCATGAGCCGGAAGTTCTCCTGGGTGGCGTAGGTGCCGGCGTAGCCGGTGCGGGTGGCGCCCTCGGGCACGTAGTCCAGCAGCGACTGCCCGGTGGAGCGGATGACGGCGATGACGTCGGCCCCGGCCCGCGCCGCGGCCTGGGCCTGCGGGATGTCCTCGTGGATGTCGCCGGTGGCCACGATCAGGTAGATCCAGGGCCGGCGGGGCGGGTCGCCGTGCGTGGCGACGAGCTCCTCGCGGCGGCGGCGGTTGGCGTCCATGCGGGCCAGCCCGGCGGCGACGGCGTCGCGGGCGGCGTCGCGCGCGCGCTCGGGGTCGGCGGGGAGCTCGAAGCGGGCGGTGCCGGCGCCCACCTGCTCGGCCAGGGCCTGCAGCGACGGCGCCGTCCCGGAGGTGAGCGCGTGCCAGACCGGCAGCGCGACGCCGGACTCCAGGCCCACCTGGTCGCGGACGGCGTCGACGACCCGGTTCACCCACGGCACCCGGTCCTCGGCGCGGCCGTCCCCCGTCACCGGATCGGTGCCGGTCAGCCCGGCCAGCCGCAGCACGGCGCGCTCGACGGAGACCGTCGTGTGCCGCCGCGCGAGGTCGACCACCGGCGCGGCCGCGCGGCCGGCCAGCTCCCGTGCCCGGGCCACGAGCACGGGGTCCAGCTCGAGGGTGCTCACAGCACGTCTCCGTTCACGAGCAGCAGGCGGCAGGCCGGGCGCAGCCGGCGGGCGAGGACGGCGGAGAGCGTCTCCGCCGTCTCCCACAGGGTTAGCGACGCGGGCGCGCCGACCGCGAGCGGCCCGGCCGGGTGCTCGGCGCGGGCCGCGTACCGGCCGCCGAAGGTGGCGGCGTCGAAGGCGTCGAACGGGCGCATCCCCGAGCCGGGCGTGCGGTGGTCGACGGCCGCGTGCACGCCGCCCCACGGGTCCAGCGGGGTCACCGGGGCATCGCTACCGAGGGCGAGGACCACCCCGGCGTCCGCCAGGTCGGCCAGCGGGTTGGTGGCCGCGGCGCGGTCGGTGCCCAGCCGCTCGGCGTACATGCCCGCCGGCCCGCCCCAGGCGGCGTCGAAGGCGGACTGCACGCTCGCGACCATGCCGAGGCGGCGCATCCGCCCGATGCCGTCGTCGTCGATCAGCTCCACGTGCTCCAGCCGGTGCCGGCAGGCGCGGACCGCGGCCTCCCCCAGCTCGGCGGCGACGGCGGCCACGGCGTCGAGCACCTGGCCGACGGCGGCGTCGCCGATCACGTGGAAGCCGGCCTGGATCGCCGCCACGGTGCAGGCGCGGACGTGGTCGACGACCGACGCCGCCTCGAACCGCAGCGCGCCGCGGGTGTCGGGCCGGTCGGTGTAGGGCGCCGTGAGCGCCGCGGTGTGCGAGCCGAACGCGCCGTCGCAGAACAGGTCTCCCCCGGCGCCGGCCAGGCCCAGCTCGCGGACGACGTCCAGCCCGCCGCGCTCGGCGAGCTCGCCCCAGTAGCCGACGACCTCCGGACCGGGCTCGGCGGCGGCCAGCTCCAGCAGGCCGGCGAGGTCCTCGGCGCCGGACACCTCCGGCCCCGCCATCTCGTGCAGGCTGCCGATGCCCAGCGCCGCCGCGGCCTCGCGCGTGGCGCGCTGCGCGGCCCGGCGCTGGTCCGGGCCGACCGAGCCGTAGGCCACCCGCCGGGCGGCGTGGTGCGCGTCGAGGCGCAGCCGCCCGTCGGCGGAGAAGCCGGGCAGGTCGGCGATGCCGGGGATCCGGTCGAGCAGCTCCGTCGACACCGTCGCGGAGTGGACGTCGACGCGGGCCAGGTACGCCGGGCGGTCCCCGAGGACGGCGTCGAGGTCGGCGCGGGTGAGGCCGCGGCCCTCCGGCCAGCCGGTCTCGTCCCAGCCGGTGCCGAGCAGCACCCCGGTCGACGTCCCGGCGTGCCCCCGCACCGCCGCCACCGCGTCGGCGAGGCTCGAGCTCGAGTGGAGGTCGAGGCCAGACAGCGCCAGCCCGGTCGCCGTCGCGTGCACGTGCGCGTCGACGAAGGCCGGCGTGAGCAGGGCCCCCTCCCCCGCGAGCACCCGGTCGGCGGCGGGCGCCTCGGCGGCCGCGCCCAGCCAGGCGATGCGGCCGTCCGCCACGAGCACCGCGCGGCCCGGCCGGTCGCCGACGACCACGTCGGTGAGCAGCACGCTCATGCGCCCACCCGCGGATCGATCAGCGCGCGGACGCCGGCGTGCGTCCGGTACAGGTCCAGGGCCAGCCCCGCGTGCCCCGGCGTGTAGCCGTTGCCGACCAGCATCGTCACGTCCGCCGCCATCCCCTCCGCGCCCAGCGCCGCCTGCGAGAACGACGTCGCCATGGAGAAGAAGACCACGGTGCCCCCGTCGGCCGTGGCCAGGATCGCCCCGTGCTCGGCGCCGGGCGCGTCGACGCAGACGATCGTCGCGTCCGCCGGCTGCCCGACCGCGGCGGCGACCGCGAGCGGCTCGGTGGCGTCGGCGACGACGACCCGGTCGGCGAGGCCCGCGGCGCGCAGAGCGGCGGCCTCCCGCTCGTCGCGCACCAGCCCGGTGAGCCGGGTGGCCCCGGCCGCGCGGGCGGCGGCCAGGCTCAGGCAGCCGGACTTGCCCGCGGCCCCCAGGACGACGACGGATCGGGCGCCGGTGCGCTCCACGACCCGGGCGGTGGCGGCCGGCGCCCCGCAGACGTCGAGCACGGCCAGCGCGACGGCGTCCGGCAGGTCGTCGGGCAGCACCGCGGCGATCGAGCGGGCGAACAGGATCGCCGTCCCCTCCGCCGGCACCTGCTCCGAGCGCCCGTCCCAGCGGGCGAGGTCGTCGGTGATCCGCAGCGGCGTCAGGGTGAGCGAGACCAGCGTGGCCACCCGGTCGCCGATCGCGAGGTCCAGCCGGCAGTCCTCCCCCACCGCGTCGACCACGCCGAGGAGCATGCCGCCGGAGCCGGTGACCGGGTTCTGCATCTTGCCGCGGGTCCGCACGATGTCGAGGACGGCGTCCCGCACCGCCGCGCCGTCCCCGCCGCAGGACTCGGACAGCTGACGGAACGACGCCGCGTCGAGGTTGAGCCGCTGCACCGCGAGGCGCACCTCGTCCGGCCCGATCGCGGGGTCGGCGTCCAGCCGGAGGGCCGCCTGGGGCAGCACGCCCGGCGGCTCCAGCACGCGGTGCACGCCGAGCGCCCGCTCCGCCGTCCCGGCCACAGGTTCCTCCCCTTCGCCCGATCGATGCAGGAGAACCTATCGTGTCCTAGCAGTATTGCCGAAGATTCTCCCGTAGAGTCGCCCCGGAGTGGGAAGGTGACCCGCGGAGGAGGCCACGGTGCTGGAGCAGCCCTACGAGTACGCCGCCCGGCCCCTGGCCGAGCCGGACTGGCGCCGGCTGCCCGGCTTCGCCGGCGTGACCGAGGCCGAGTGGCGCAGCGCCCAGTGGCAGCGCGCTCACTGCGTGAAGAACGTCCGCCAGCTGCGCGGCGTCTACGGCGACCTGCTCGACGAGTCGTTCTACGCCGACGTCGAGGCCGACCAGGCCGGGCGGGCCACCATGTCGCTGCTGCTGCCGCCGCAGATGCTCAACACGATGTGCCCCGGCCAGGTGCCGGACACGCAGGCCATGCTCTCCGATCCGGTGCGCCGGTACATGCTCCCGGTCGCCTCCGACCGGCTGCCCGGGCCGGCCGCCAGACACCCGTACGCCGCGCGCGACTCGCTGCACGAGCACGAGATGTGGGCCGTCGAGGGGCTCACCCACCGCTACCCCACCAAGGTCCTGGCCGAGCTGCTCTCCACCTGCCCCCAGTACTGCGGCCACTGCACCCGCATGGACCTGGTGGGCAACTCCACGCCCGCCGTCGCCAAGCTGAGGTTCGACCTGAAGCCGGTCGACCGGCAGACGGCGATGCTCGAGTACCTGCGCGCGACCCCCGGCGTCCGCGACGTCGTCGTCTCCGGCGGCGACGTCGCCAACCTGCCGTTCCGGAACCTCGAGGCGTTCGTCGCGGGGCTGCTGGAGATCGACTCGGTCCGCGACATCCGGCTGGCGTCCAAGGCGCTGATGGGCCTGCCGCAGCACTGGCTGCAGGACGACGTCGTCGCGGGCATGGCCCGGCTGAGCCGGACCGCCCGCGAGCGCGGCGTCTCCCTCGCCGCGCACACCCACGTCAACGCCGCGCAGCAGGTGACCCCGCTGGTCGCCGAGGCGGCGCGGGCGATGCTCGAGGCCGGCGTGCGCGACGTGCGCAACCAGGGCGTCCTGCTGCGGGGGGTGAACGCCACCGCGCCGGCGCTGCTCGACCTGTGCTTCGCGCTCCTCGACGGCGCCGGGATCACGCCCTACTACTTCTACATGTGCGACATGATCCCGTCCGCCGAGCACTGGCGGGTGTCGCTGGCCGAGGCGCAGACCCTGCAGCACGACATCATGGGCTACCTGCCCGGCTTCGCGACGCCGCGGATCGTCTGCGACGTCCCCTACGTCGGCAAGCGCTGGGTGCACCAGGTCGCCGAGTACGACCGCGAGCGCGGCATCAGCTACTGGACGAAGAACTACCGCACCGGCATCGAGCTCGGCGACGAGGCGGCGCTGGACCGCCGCTACACCTACTACGACCCGATCGCCACGCTGCCCGCGAGCGGTCAGGCGTGGTGGGCCGAGCGCGACGTCGACCCGGTCGCCGCCGACCGGCGCGCCGCCTACTCCCGGGCGGTGTCCGCCGCCGACCTGCTCGGCTGAGTCGGGGTTTCCGGGCCCCCGGCCGGCGGTAGGTCCCGGGGATGTTCTCCCCGGCCGGCGAGCTGCTGCGCACGGGCCGTCTGCGGCTGCGGGCCTGGACGACGTCCGCCGCCGACGTGGCCCGGCTGGCCGACCTCTACGGCCGCGACGAGGTGACCCGCTGGATCGGTGGCCCGCCGACGGTGCCCCCGGCCGAGCTGCCCGCCCGGTGGGCGGCGGTGCACGCGCAGGACGAGCGGTTCGGGTGCTGGGCGGTCGAGCTCGACGACGGCGCCGTCGCGGGCACGGTGCTGTTCAAGCCGCTGCCCAACGGCGTCGGCGAGGTCGAGGTCGGCTGGCACCTGCACCCCGACAGCTGGGGCCACGGGTACGCCACGGAGGCCGCGCGGGCCGTCATCGCCCGCGGCTTCGAGGCCGGGCTGCCGGAGGTCTACGCCGTCGTCCGGCCGGGCAACGAGCCGTCGCTGGCGGTGTGCCGCCGGCTGGGCATGCAGCACCTGGGCCGGATGCGCCGCTGGTACGACGTCGACCTGGAGGCGTTCCGCCTCATGGCGCCGGGCGTGGTGGAGTAGCCGCGGCGATTCAGCCGTACGGGCGAGCGAGCGGAACTCCCGCTACTCGATACACTCCGCCACCACACAGTCGGCGCCCAGGCGGTGAGTAGATGCGGACGTTCCCCCGGCCGTCGGTCGCGTACGTCCTCCCCGTGTTCGATGAGTCCGAGACCCTGGCGGCGTTCCACGCCGCGCTGGACGCCGTCACCGCCCGCCTGGCCGACCGGTACGACGTCCGCTTCCTCTACGTCGACGACGGCAGCTCCGACGACTCGCTGGAGCAGCTGAACCGGATCGCCGAGGCCGACCCCCGGGTCACCGTGCTCGCGCTGTCACGGAACTTCGGGCACCAGATCGCGGTGACCGCCGGGCTGGACGCAGCGGACGCCGACGCGGTGATCGTGATGGACACCGACCTGCAGGACCCGCCGGAGGTCAGCCTGGAGCTGATCGAGCGGTGGGAGCAGGGCTTCGACGTGGTCTACGCCCAGCGTCGCTCGCGGCAGGACGGGGCCTTCAAGGTCGTCACCGCGCGCCTGTTCTACCGCGCGCTGCGGCGGATGTCCGACATCGACATCCCGCCCGACACCGGCGACTTCCGGCTGCTCGACCGCCGCGTCGTCGACGAGCTGCGCCGCTTCCGCGAGCACGACCGCTTCCTGCGCGGGCTGGTCAGCTACGTCGGCTTCCGGCAGACCGGCGTGCCCTTCGACCGGGACGGCCGGTTCGCGGGGCGCACCCACTACCCGGTGCGCCGCATGCTGCGCTTCGCCGCGGACGGCATCGTCGGGTTCTCCGCCGCGCCGCTGCGGATCATCTCCCGGATCGGCTACGCGGTCTCGACGCTGAGCCTGCTCGGGGTGCTCTACGTGCTCGGCGTGAAGGTGTTCGTGCCCGAGGCAGCGGTGCCCGGCTGGGCCTTCCTGGCCTCGGCCATGTTCTTCCTCGGCGGCGTGCAGATCGTCATGCTCGGCGTCCTGGGCACCTACATCGGCCGCATCTACACCGAGGTGCAGGGCCGGCCCCTCTACAGCGTCGCCGAGGCGCTGCCGGCCGCCGCGCCCAACGTGGTGCGCGACGACGGCCGGCTGCCCGCGGACGCGCGGCTGCCCGGCGACGCCGAGGGGCGCCCGCGCCGGGCAGCGTCGGCGTGAAGCCCGCCGTCGCCGACGCCGGCGCCGGCGCCACGACGCTGCCACCCGCCGCCGAGGACCGGCCCGCGGCCGCCGCCGGCCGGCGCCGCTGGTGGCGGGACCGCGACGTCGTCCTCGGGGGCGTCGCCGCCGTGGGCTTCCAGGTGGCGCTCACGGTCGTCGGCGTGCTGGTCGAGCGCGCGTTCAGCCCGTTCCAGACGCTCTCGCACATGCCCGCGCCGCCTCCGCCGTCGCTGCTGCAGCACATGCTGCGCTGGGACGCGGTGGCCTACGCGGGCATCCCGGACGGGCTCTACCAGAGCGATCCGCAGGCGGCGGCGTTCTACCCGCTGTTCCCGGTGCTCGTGCGCGGCGTCGACCTCGCGAGCTTCGGCCTGCTCGGCACCCTCGGCGCCGGGCTGGTGGTCAACACCGTCGGGGTGTGGGCGGCGGTCGTCGCGCTGGTGAAGGCGGCCCGGCGGCTGGTCGGCAGCCCGCGGGCGGGGTGGCTGGCGGTCGCCGTCCTGCTCACCGCGCCCCCGGCGTTCTTCCTGCACGTGCTCTACGCCGAGGCGCTGTTCACCGGGCTCGGCTTCGCCGCCTACGCCTTCGCGCTGCACCGCCGGTGGGCGGCGATGGGCCTGTGCCTCCTCCCGCTGACCGCCACGCGGCTGACCGCCGTCCTGTTCCTCGGGCTGTGCTTCCTGGAGTTCTGGCGGTCCCGCGGCTGGCGGTGGCGGGGCCTGCTCGCGCCGCCGGTGCTGTGGTTCCCGGCGGCCCTGCTCGGGTTCGGCGCCTACGCGTTCTACCTGTGGCGGGCGGTGGGCGACCCGTTCGCGATGGTCGCCGCCTACGACGCCGGACCGCTGTGGGCCTACCACGAGCTGGACCTGAACATCCTGCGGACGCTGGGCGACGAGGGGGCGGACCTCGCCCGGGCCGCGACCGGCGACACCCCGACCACGCTGCTCACCGTCGTCGACACGGTGCTGCCGCTGCTGGCGCTCGCGGTCCTGCTGGCGGCCTCGGTCTACCTGCTCGTCGTCCTGCGGGGCGACGGGGTGCCGCTGGCCGCGTTCGGGGTGGCCTCGTTCGTGATGTTCACCCTCAACGGCAACCTGACCTCGGTGCACCGGTACGTGCTGCCGTGCGTCTCGCTGTACCTCGCCGCCGAGGTCCTCGCCGCGCGGCGGCCGGCGGTCCGGCCCGTGCTGCAGGCGGTGCTCTACCCCGCCGTCCTGCTGCAGGGGGCGCTGTTCGCGCTGTTCGTGGCCAACCACTGGGCGGGCTGAGCCCGCCGGCCGGTCAGCGGCGGCGCAGCAGCGCGCGCAGCCGCGCGACCGGGTGCGGCTTGGCGATCTTCGCCCGCTTCCCGGCGGCGTCGACCGCGTCGAGCGCGGCCACCTCGTCCGGGGAGGGCGCCGTCCCGCCCAGGTGCACGGGCAGCCACCAGCGGTCGTCGTCCCCGGACGGCGTGTCCGGGTAGCCGCGCTGCGCCTCGTCCAGCAGCGCCTCCATGGCCGCCCGGGTGCGCCGCAGCAGCTGCTGGGCCTTCTCCCCCGGTTCGGGCACCAGCGGCTCGCCCAGCAGCACCGTCACCGGGACGCCGCGGCGCCACTGCACGGGATGGCCCTTGGTGGCGATCCGCTGGCCGCCCCAGACGGCCGCCGGGATGACCGGGACGCCGGCGTCGACGGCCATCCGGGCGGCGCCGGCCTTGAGGTCCTTGACCGTGAAGCTTCGGCTGATCGTCGCCTCCGGGAAGACGCCGACCACCTGGCCGTCCTTGAGCGCGCGGACGGCGGACTCGAACGCCGCCGCCCCGGCCTTGCGGTCGACCGGGATGTGCTGCATGGCCCGCATGAACGGCCCGGCGAACCAGTGACCGAAGACGGCGGCCTTGGCCATGAAGCGCACCAGCCGGTGCTGGGGCAGCGCGGCCAGCCCGAGGAAGGTGAAGTCGAAGAAGCTGACGTGGTTGCTGCAGATGATCGCCCCGCCGGCGGCCGGCACGTGCTCCGAGCCGCGGACGTCGAAGCGGAAGCCGAACAGCCGGAACACGATCAGCGCCAGGCGGACGACGAACCGGTACGGCCGGTCGCGGGGATCGGGCGCGGGGCCGAAGAGGTCCCGCCGGACGACGTCGCGCCAGCTGGCCGTGTACATGCGCGGACCCTAGCGGTCGGCCGCGGGCACCGCCGGACCGGCGTCCTCCGGCTGCCCGGCGGTGACGGCGACCGCGGCCCGGACGACGGCGGCGAGGTCCCCGGTCTCGGCGTGCACGCGGCGCTGCAGGTCGGCGCCCGTGCCGCGGCGCAGCAGGGCCGCCACCCCGTCGACGACCCGGTCCTCGTCGCCGCTCTCGGCGAGCGCGGGGCGGACGTGGTCGAGCAGGGCGCCGACCACCTCGGCGGCCGGCGCCGGGCGGCCGGTGCCGGGGTGCACCAGCTCGCCGGAGAGGCCGGAGCGACCGGCCCGCCAGGAGGCGAGCCGCAGCACCTCGCTGCGGACGTCGGGCACCGGCCGGCCGGCCCGCCACTCGGCGGCGGCGGTCTCGACCAGGCCGCGGACCAGCCCCGCGTGGGTGACGGCGTCCTCGGCGCGCAGCGCGACGTCGGCGACCCGCACCTCGACGGTGGGCCAGTTGGCCGACAGGCGGGCGTCGAAGTAGACCATCCCGGTGTCGACGGCGGTGCCGGTGGCGAGGACGTCGTCGATCAGCCGGTGGTAGTCGGCGGCGTCGGCGAAGACGCCGTTGGGGCCGGCCGACGGCCAGCGGCTCCAGGCCTGCGACCGGTAGCTGGCGTAGCCGGTGTCGGCGCCCAGCCAGAACGGTGAGTTGGCCGTGAGCGCGGTGAGGACCGGCAGCCAGACCCGGATCCGGTTGAGGACGGCGACGCCCTCCTCGTCGTCCTCGACCGAGACGTGCACGTGGCAGCCGCAGGTGAGCTGCTCGGCGGCGAGCCCGCCGAAGGTCTCGTGGATCCGCTCGTAGCGCTCCCCCGGGGTCGGCACCGGCTCCACCGCGACGGGCGAGGAGGCGAGGGCGGCCACCCGCGCACCGGCGGCAGCCGCGGCGGCGTCCGCCCGGTCCCGCCACCGGCGCAGCTCCCGGGCCACCTCGTCGAGCGTGCGGCACACCCGGGTGCCGAACTCCACCTGCTGGGCCTTGAGCTCGGGGACGAGGTGGGCGCCCTCCGCGCCGTCGTCGTCCTCGTGGTCGGCCCGGTCGTGCTCCTCGACGGTCTCCCCCTGCCCACGCCGGGCGGCCACCTCGAGCGCCTCCGGTCCGAGCGGCACCGGCCGGCCGCCTGGATCGACGACCAACAGTTCCTCCTCGACACCCACCGTGCGCACCGGACCATGATCACCAGCGATGCCGGTCCGCGCAGGTCGGGGACGACTTCCGCTGCGGCACGGGCACTCCGACCGTTATGCCCAACATTCCTATGTCTTTCCTCGTGGTCGCCTACGGCTCCCACTCCTCCGACTCCCGTAGCCGCGGCCCGGGATCCAGCGATTGCTGCTCCGGGGCCCGCAGGGTCCCGGCACCGGTGTCTACGGCAAGAGGCGACAGCTGAGCCCTGTGATTTTGTTGGGGATAACGGTAGAGTTGGGACATGCGAGGTGAGTGGCAGCAGCCGCTGCCCGACATGCCGGCCCCTCCCCCGGCGCGTGCCTGGCGCCGCATCACCCCGCCCGAGGGGTACGAGCCGCAGTGGCGCCGCCTGGTCGACGCCGCGCTCGAGCTCGGGCTGGGCCCCGACGAGCTCGCCGCCACCGGCCTGGACCCGATCGCGGCGGCCCGGGGCTGGAAGCCGGCCACCCTGGCGCTCTACGGCAAGGTGGCCCGCTACGGCGGGCTGGCGCTGGCGCGGGTCCCGACGCCCGAGCCCGATCCGCCGAGCCTGGACCTGCGGCCGCTCACCCGGATCCGCAGCGAGGACCCCGAGCACCTGCGCACCGTGGCCTGGTGCGCCCTGGCGCTGGGGTGGCCGGCCACCGTGGGCCAGTTCCGGACGCTGCGCCGGGACCAGGTGCGCGCCACCGCCCGCCGGCTGCTCGTGCACACCGACGAGGGCGACTGGGCGGTGCCGGGCGCGCTGACCGCCTGGCACGCCTGGGAGAGCGTGCGCAACCGCTTCCCCGCGCTGGCCGCCAGCCCCTGGGTGCTGCCGGCGCTGCGCCGCGGCCCCGGGTTCGGCTCGCACATCGGCGGGCAGCTGTCCAGCCAGGCGCTGCAGGTCACCTTCGCCAAGCACGCCGTCCGGACCGGGCAGCACCTGCGGGCGACCAGTGCGCCGTCCCGCCGGGCCTGGGCGGAGGAGCTGGCCGCCGCCTACGCGGTGCTGTCCTACGACTCCTACCGCCGGCTCGCGCTGGCCGCCGGGGCGCCGCCGGTCTCGGCGCGCGGCGTCGTGCGGGCCGCCCGCGCGGTCAACCGGCTGCACCGGATGGCCGGCTGAGCGGCGTTCCCCAGGTTCCTGGGGTGGGCACGCGCCACCGTCGGCCGCAGGCTCTCCCCATGACCGAGACCGAACGCAACAAGACCATCGTCCGGGACTTCATCGACGCCCTGTTCACCCGCGGTGACCTCTCCGCGGTGGACACCTACCTCGCCGAGGACTACCTCGACCACGACCCGCCCATGGGTTGCGCACCCGACCGCGAAGGCATGCGGGCCGCCGGCCGGATCACCCGTGCCGGCTGCCCCGACTGGCACAGCGACCTGCACCGGCTCGTCGCGGAGGGCGACATCGTCGTCGAGCACTTCACGGCCGGTGGTACCCACCGGGGCGAGCTGCTGGGCGTGCCGCCGACCGGCCGGACCGTGACCCTGCGGGGCATCAACATCTTCCGGGTCCGTGACGGCGTCATCTGCGAGCGCTGGGGGCGACTGGACGACCTGGGGATGCTCGCCGGCCTCGGCGTCGTGCGGACGCCGGACATGGCGCCGGCCCACGCGTAGCCTTCCGCCGTGGCCCCCCGCTCCGGCGGAGACGCCGTCGAACGGCTCGTCCAGCTCTGCTACTCCGGCCTGGACGTCGAGGCGCTGCGCCGGGAGGCGCTCGCCCGCCTGCGCCGGGTGATGACAGTGGACGCCGCCTTCTTCGGCACCGTCGACCCCGCGACGCTGCTGTTCACCTCGGCCCATCCCGAGGAGGCCCTGGCCGGCGCCGCGGCCGGCTTCCTGGCCAACGAGCTGGGCGGCGCGGACGTCAACCACTTCGCGGCCCTGGCCGCCACGCCGGGGCACGTCCGGTCGCTGGACGCGGCGACGCACGGCGACCGCGGAACCAGCGAGCGGTACCGGGAGGTGATGGCGCCGCTGGCCCTGGGCGACGAGCTGCGTGCGGCGCTGGTCTGCGACGACGTGTGCTGGGGCGTGCTCTGCCTGCACCGCGAGCGGGCCGCGGCCGGGTTCGGCGACCGCGACGTGCGGCTGCTGCGACGGGTGGCTCCCCACCTGGCGCGCGGGCTGCGCCGGGCCATGGTGACCGCGCCGTCGGCTCCGGCGGACGGCACGCCGCCCGGCCCGGGGGTCCTCGTGGTCGGCCGGGACGGCGCCGTGCTGTCGCAGAACCCGGAGGCGGAGGCCTGGCTCGCCGCGTTCGACGGCGGCCGCGGGGAGTTGCCGCCCGCGGTGCGGACCGTGGTCGCCCGGGTCGGCTCCACCCGCGGCGTCGGCTCGCCCGAGGTCGTCGTCCGCACCCGTGACGGCCGGTGGGCGACGGTCACGGCGTCCGTCCTGCAGGGCGCCGACCCGCCCGCGGTCGCCGTCGTCCTGGCTGCCGCGCCACCCCACCGGGTGGAGTCGGTCCTGCTGGCCGCGCACGGCCTCACCCCGGCGCAGCGGCGGGTGACCGAACTGGTGCTGCGGGGCCGCTCCACCCGGCAGATCGTCGACCAGCTGCACCTGTCCGAGTACACGGTCCAGGAGCACCTGCGGGCTGCGTTCGACAAGGTGGGCGTCAACAGCCGGCGGGAGCTGATGACCGCGCTGATCCGCCGCTGACCCGGTCACAGCAGGGCCAGCTGCTCCGGCGGGTCCTCGGGGGCGATCCGCGGCACGCTGCCGGCCGGGAACTCGCCCTGCTCGTCGCCGGGCAGGCCGCGGACCGGCTGCGCGTCCACCCCGCGCGCGGTGCCGCCGCGCTGCCGGTCGAGCCCGTGCCGGGCCAGCAGCGGCGCGACCCGGCGGGCCAGCCGGTCCCGGTACTCCGCCGGCACGTAGGCGCCCCGGCGGTAGAGCTCCTGGTAGCGCGGCAGCAGCTCGGGGTGCGCGCGGGCCAGCCAGGCGAGGAACCACTCCCGTGCCCCGGGTCGCAGGTGCAGGGCGAGCACGGTGACCCCGGTCGCCCCCGCGGCGGCGATCGCGGCCAGGGCGGCGTCCAGCGACTCCTCGTCGTCGGTCAGGCCCGGCAGGACGGGGGCGAGGAAGACCCCGCAGGGCAGCCCCGCGTCGGTCATCGCGCGCACGAGCGCCAGCCGCGCCCGCGGGCTGGGCACGCCGGGCTCCAGGGCGGCGTGCAGGTCGTCGTCCCAGATGGCCATCGAGACGCCCAGGCCGATCGGGACGTCGCGCGATGCGGCGGCCAGCAGCGGGATGTCGCGGCGGGCCAGTGTGCCCTTGGTGAGGATGGAGAACGGCGTGCCCGAGCGGGCCAGCGCGCGGATCACGCCGGGCATCAGCCGGTACCGGCCTTCGGCCCGCTGGTAGGGGTCGGTGTTGGTGCCCAGCGCGACGTGTTCCCGCCGCCACGAGGGCCGGGTCAGCTCGCGCTCCAGCACCTCGACGAGGTTGGTCTTCACGACGATCTGGGTGTCGAAGTCGCGCCCGGAGTCCAGCTCCAGCCACTCGTGCGTCCGCCGGGCGAAGCAGTTGTGGCTGATCACCCCGTTGGCGACGAAGTCGCCGGTCCCCGTCGTGATGTCGTACATCGGCTCGTCGCGACCGAGGTCCTTGACCGAGGTCACCCGCAGCCCCGGCCCGCCGCCGACCACGTCGTCCCCGCCGCCGCGCAGCCGGTCCGCGTCGGTCAGGTCGATCAGGTGCTTCCAGCCGTCCGTCGTCAGGAAGCGGTGATCGGCGCTGGCGACGATCTCCGTCCCGTCCGCCAGGTGGAGCCGGTGGGCCGGCTTGACGGTGGACCAGTGCGCCTCCACCCAGGTGTGCACGTAGCGGCGTTCCCCGTACCGCTCCCGCGTGCCGACGATCGGATCCCCGATCCGCAGGTCGGCGATGGCGCGCTGCCGCCCGTCGGCCATGAGGACCTGCGTGTCGGCCCCGAGGCAGTAGCGGCAGGCATGGGCGCAGCCCCGATAGGGATTGATCGTCCACGGGAACGGCATCGCCGAACCGGCCGGGACGGCGTTGAGCGCGCTGCGGCAGCGGACCTCGTGCAGCGTGAGACCGGGGAACTCCGGCACCTGCACGCTGCGCAGCAGCCCGCGGATCGTCGGCATGCCGGGCAGGGCGCCGTCCTCGACGTCGAGCCGCTGCGCATCCCACCGCACGGTCCGTATCCGAACACACGTTCGATCTGTTGTCCAGCCGGCTCAGGGCGTGAGAGCGACCCGCACCATGACGACGTCGCGCAGGTCCTCCGGGCGCAACGCCTCCGGCTCGGCGGGCAGCCGCATCACGCGCGCGGCCCCGGGCACGCCGGCGACGTAGGCGGCCACGCCCTCGCGGCACTCGTCCGGATCCGTGCCGCCCTCCACCGCGCGGCCGCGGCCGCGCACGTGCTCCCCGCCCAGCCACAGCTCGACATCGGCCGGCGTGCGGAAGTTGCGCCACCACCGCTTGGTGCCGGCGTCGCCGACCCAGATCCAGGCCGTGTCGCCGGCGCGCGCGTACCCGGCCACGAGTTCGCGCACCTGGCCGGTGCGGGCACCGGTGTAGCGGATCACCGCCAAATGCCTGCCGAGGAGCCGGCCGGCCGGCCAGCGCAGCAGCCGGCGCATCGCCGGGTTGGCGACGCGGTTGGTCACGAGATGGCGGACGGGCACGCCCGCAGTTTCCGGCACTGTCGGCCCCGGCGTCGATACTGGCCGCCCCGCGACCCAGGAGGCCCGATGACCGACCCGTTCTCCCCGCTCGCCACCGCGCTCGACGGCACCGGGCAGCTGGTTGCAGCTGTCGCCGACGACCAGTGGGAGCTGCCGACCCCGTGCACCGACTGGACGGTCCGTCTGCTGGTCAACCACATCGTGGGCGGCAACCGGCTCGTGGCCCGGGTGCTGCGCGGCGAGCCGCTGCCGCCGCGGGAGCAGCTCGGCCGCCGCGGCGGCGAGGACCGGCTCGGCCCCGATCCCGCCGCCGCCTACCGGGCCTCCGCCGACGAGCTGCTGGCCGCCTTCCGCGGTCCCGGCGTCCTCGAGCGGACGCACACCGTCCCGGCCGGCACGCTGCCCGGCCCCGCCGTCCTGCACCTGCGGATCGTCGAGACGCTGGTGCACGGCTGGGACCTGGCCCGCGCCACGGGCCGGCCCGCGCCGTTCCCCGACCCCCTCGTCGAGCCCGAGCTGGCGTTCAGCCGGGACCTGCTCGGCCGGCTGCCGGAGGGCCGGCAGCCGTTCGCCGCGTCGCAGGAGGCGCCGGACGACGCCCCGGCGATCGACCGGCTGGCCGCCCTGCTGGGCAGGGATCAGTCGGCCGCCGCCTCGATGTCCATGCGCGCCACGAGCTCCTCGCGGAACGTGTAGACGTGCCGCACGGTCGCCTCGCGCAGCACCGTGCCGTCGAGGTCGCGCACGACCTGGGCGACGTCCACCGCGAGGCGACCGTCGGGCAGCTGCGTCGTCCGCAGCGGCGTGACGGTCGGCGCGATCTGCGCCCACTGCCGCGTCCAGTAGTCGCGGACGGCGGCGCGCCCCACGACGCGGCCGCCCTCCCAGGCGTCGGGCCAGTCGACGTCCGCGGTCAGCGCGGCGAGCACCGCCTCGAGGTCGCGGGCGTTGAACGCGGCGTAGAGCGGGTCGAGGCGGCCCATCAGATCGGCGGGCGGTCCTCGTAGAAGGTGGAGAGCACCACGGTCGTGCGGGTGGTGACGTTGGCCGCCGCGCGGATCTCCTGCAGCAGCGCCTCCAGCGCGTCGGGCGAGGCCACCCGCACCTTGAGGATGTAGCTCTCCACACCGGCCACCGAGTGGCACTCCTCGATCGCCGGCAGGTGGGCCAGCCGGGACGGCGCGTCGTCGGGCTGGGCGACGTCGATCGGCGTGATCGACACGAACGCGGTCAGCGGCAGGCCGAGCGCCTTGGCGTCGAGCGTCGCCCGGTAGCCCTTGATCAGCCCGCGCTGCTCGAGCCGGCGCACCCGCTGGTGCACGGCCGAGACCGACAGGCCGACGCGCTCGGCGAGGTCGGTGTAGCTGGCCCGGCCGTCGCGGGCCAGGGCGGCCAGCAGCGCGCGGTCGACGTCGGTCGACGCGCCGCCCGGCTCAGCCGGCGAGGACGACGAGGTCACGGGGGCCGTCGTTCAGGATCCGGACGCCGTCCGCGGTGCAGACGACGATGTCCTCGATGCGGGCACCGCAGCGGCCCGGCAGGTAGATGCCCGGCTCCACCGAGAACGCCATGCCGGGCACCAGCCCGAGGTCGTTGCCGTCGACGATGTAGGGCGCCTCGTGGGTGTCCAGGCCGATGCCGTGCCCGGTGCGGTGGATGAAGTACTCCCCCCAGCCGGCGTCGCTGATCACCCGGCGGGCGACCGCGTCGATCTCCTCGGCCGGTACCCCCGGCCGGACGGCGGCGGTGGCGGCCGCCTGCGCCTCCCGCAGCACGCCGTACCACTCGGCGACCTCGGCGCCCGGCGCCTGCCCGACGGCGTAGGTGCGGGTGCAGTCCGACCGGTAGCCGGTCGCCGTCTCCCCGCCGATGTCCACGACGACGACGTCGCCGGCCTCCACCACCCGGTCGGACACGTCGTGGTGCGGGCTGGCGCCGTTCGGCCCGGAGCCGACGATGGTGAAGTCGACGCCGACGTGCCCCTCGGCCAGGATCGCCGCCGCGATGTCGGCGCCGACCTCGGCCTCGGTGCGCCCGACCCGCAGCCACTCCCCCATCCGCGCGTGCACCCGGTCGATCGCCGCGCCGGCGGCGGCCAGCTCGTCGATCTCGGCGGCGTTCTTGACCATGCGCAGCCGGTCGACGACCGGCGCGGCCAGCTCGAGCGCCGAGCCGGGCAGGGCCCGCTGGACGCCGAGCGCGTGCTCGGCCCAGGTCCGGTTGCCCACGGCCGCGCGCGCGGCGGGACGCCCGAGCCGCGCGGTCACCTCCCCGGCCAGGAGGGCGAACGCGTCGTCGGTCTCGTCCCAGGCCAGCAGGTCCAGGCCGAGCGCGCCGGCGGGGCTGGCGCCCACCATCGGCGCCTCGAGCCGCGGCACCACCAGGAACGGCTCGCCGCGGGCCGGCACGGCCAGCGCGGTCAGCCGCTCCATCGCGTGCGCGGAGTACCCGCACAGGTAGCGCAGGTCGGAGCCCGGGGTGACGACGATCAGGTCCAGGCCGAGCTCGCCGGCGATCTCCCGTGCGGAGTGCAGCCGGTCGATGCTCACCAGCCCGGGCGGAACGGCAAACGATCCCACGCTGGGCAGCCAACCACACCGACGGGCCGATCTCCGCAGCCGTTATCGGGCCGCTACCGTCCGCGGGCGTGACCACCATGCTGCTGGACGCGGCCAGCCTCTACTTCCGGGCGTTCTACGGCGTCCCCACCAGCGTCACCGCGCCGGACGGGCGGCCGGTCAACGCCGTCCGCGGCTTCCTCGACATGACCGCCCGGCTGGTGACCACGCACCGGCCGAGCCGGCTGGTGGCCTGCTGGGACGACGACTGGCGGCCGCAGTTCCGGGTGGACGCGCTGCCGTCGTACAAGGCGCACCGGGTGGCGCCCGCGGGCGGCGAGGAGGTGCCGGACGAGCTCTCGCCGCAGGTGCCGGTGCTGGTCGACGTGCTCGCCGCGGCGGGGATCGCACGGGTCGGCGCGCCGGGCTTCGAGGCCGACGACGTCATCGGCACGCTGGCCACCCGCGCCCGCGGCCCGGTCGACGTGGTGACCGGCGACCGCGACCTGTTCCAGCTGGTCGACGACGAGCGCGGCGTCCGCGTCCTCTACACCGCGCGGGGGATCACCGACATCGAGGCGGTCGACGAGGCGGCGGTGCGCGCCAAGTACGGGATCCCCGGGCGGGCCTACGCCGACTTCGCGGTGCTGCGCGGCGACCCCAGCGACGGCCTGCCCGGCGTCGCCGGCGTGGGCGCGAAGACGGCGGCCGCGCTGATCACCGCGTTCGGCGACCTGGCCGGCATCCGGGCGGCGGTGGCGAGCGCCGTCGTCCCCCGGCCGCCGCTGACCGCCGCCGTCCTGAAGAAGCTGCACGCGGCGTCGGACTACCTCGACGCCGCCCCCGTCGTGGTGGCGGTGGAGCGGCACATCGACCTGCCGCCGGTCGAGGGCGAGCTGCCGCGGACGCCGGCGGATCCGCAGGCCCTGGCCGCGCTGGCGCAGCAGCACAACCTGGACTCGCCGCTGCGCCGGCTCGGGGCGGCGCTGGGCTGGCCGGCGGACGCGCTGGACTGAGGCGCCCGGCGGCCGCCGGTCAGGCCTCCGACCAGGTGTAGGCCGGCGGATCGGCGTCCGCGTCGGTGATCGAGATCGTCAGCGTGACGTCCTCGCCGTCGGCGGTGGTGCCGCTGCACTGGTAGGTCGAGCCGTTGCTGACCTCCATGTCGTCGGGGCAGGACAGCTCGATCGCCACGCCCTCGCGCTGCTCGAACTGGGCGGCCACCTGGCTGGCGGTGTCGGCCGGGTCCAGCACCTTCGAGCTGAGGACGAGGGTGAGGACCACCGCGCCGGCGATGACGACGAGCGCGGCCAGGACCAGGCCGACGATCAGGCCCGTCCTCGACTTCTTGGGCCGGCCGTAGGGCTGGCCGTACGGCGGTTGCCCGTAGGGAGCCTGGCCGTACGGGGGCTGCCCGTAGGGAGCCTGGCCGTACGGGGGCTGCCCGTAGGGAGCCTGGCCGTGGGGAGCCTGGCCCGGTTGCCCGTAGCCCGGTGCGCCGTACTGCTGACCGGGCTGGCCGTACTGCTGACCGGGCTGACCGGTGGGGTAGCCGCCCTGCCCGTACCCTCCCTGCCCAGGCTGGCCGTACTGCGGACCGGGCTGGCCGTACGGGCCGCCGGGCTGTCCCTGCTGGCTGCCACCCTGCGGTGGGTAGGTCATCGTCGGCTCCTGATCGCACTGTCTGGGACCTGCCGGCGCGCAGGCGTGGGGATTGTGCCCTACGCGAGCGGCCGGAACGGCGATGCGCGGCGCAGATCAGCCGCCCACCGCGACGGCGACCACCCCGCGGCGCACCCGGCCGACCGCCGCGCGAGCCGTGGCCGCCACGGGCTCCTCGGCGACCTTGGCCAGCTGGTCGAGCAGGTCGACGAGCTGGCGGGCCCAGCGGACGAAGTCCCCGCCGGAGAGCTCGGTGCCCGCCTGCTCGGCGCCGGCCAGCACCCGGTCGAGGCTCTGCCCGTCGGCCCAGCGGTAGGCCGCCCAGGCGAAGCCGAGGTCGAGGTCGCGGGTGAGCGGGACGCCGTGGTCGGCCTCGACCTCCTCCAGCCGCAGCCGGATCCGGCGCATCTCGGCGATCGCCGTCGCCACCTTCCCCGCCGGCACGGCCGGCTGGCCGGGGGTGTCCCGTCGGGCCTCGAACACGACCGTCGAGACGGCGGCGGCCAGCTCCGCGGCGTTCAGGCCGCGCCAGACGCCCGCGCGCAGGCACTCGGCCACCAGCAGGTCCGCCTCGGACCACACGCGCGCCAGCCGCCGGCCCTCCGCGGTCACCACCGGGACGTCGTCCACCGCCGGCACGACCTCGGTGTCGGCCTTCACCAGGGGCGCCACCTCGGGCACGAGGTAGCCGAGCTCCTCGAGGACGTCGCAGGTGCGGTCGAACTGCCGGGTCAGCGAGCCGGTGCGCTCGGCCATCCGGTGCTGCAGGGCGTCGGCCTCCTTGACCGCGCGGAACCAGCGCTCGGCGATCCGCACCCGCTCCTCGCGGTCGGGCAGCGCGTGCACGGGGTGGGCGCGCAGGGCCGCCCGCAGGTCGGAGAGCACCGGGTCGTCGGCGGCCGCGGAGCGCGCCTTCACCCGGCGGGCGCCGAGCTCGTGCTCGACGCGGGCGTTGCGCAGCGTGGAGGCCAGGTCGCGGCGGGCGTGCGGGCTGCGGTGGTTGAAGTTCTTCGGCACCTTGACCCGGGCCAGCGCGCTCACCGGCGTCGGGAAGTCAACCGGGGACAGCCGGCCGGCCCACTTGTCCTCGGTGAGCACCAGCGGCCGGGGCTCGGCGAGGTCGGTCACCCCCGGGTCCAGGACGACGGCCAGGCCCTGGCGGCGGCCCGACGGCACCCGGATCACGTCGCCGGGGCGGAGCGCGGCCAGCGCGTCGGCGGCCTCCATCCGCCGCTTGGCCTGCGAGTCGCGGGACAGCGCCTTCTCGCGGTCGGCGATCTCCCGGCGGATCTGGGCGTAGCCGGCGACGTCGCCGGCCTCGCAGCGCATCTCCTCGGCCCACCGCTCGGCGTCCTTCTCGTGCCGCGCGGCCGCCCGCGCCAGGCCGACGACCGACCGGTCGGCCTGGAACTGGGCGAACGAGGCGCCGAGCAGCTCGCGGGCGCGGGCCCGGCCGAACGAGCCGACCAGGTTGACCGCCATGTTGTAGCTGGGCCGGAACGACGAGCGCAGCGGATAGGTGCGGGTGCTGGCCAGCCCCGCGACGACCGCGGGGTCGACGCCCGGCGCCCAGACGACGACCGCGTGCCCCTCGACGTCGATGCCGCGCCGCCCCGCGCGGCCGGTGAGCTGGGTGTACTCCCCCGGCGTCACGTCCACGTGCGCCTCGCCGTTCCACTTGACCAGCCGCTCGAGGACGACGGTGCGCGCCGGCATGTTGATGCCCAGCGCGAGGGTCTCGGTGGCGAACACGGCCTTGACCAGGCCGCGGACGAAGCACTCCTCGACGGTCTCCTTGAACGCCGGCACCAGGCCGGCGTGGTGCGCGGCCAGCCCGGCGAGCAGCCCCTCGCGCCACTCCCAGAAGCCGAGGACGTGCAGGTCCTCCTCCGGCAGCGAGCCGGTGCGCTCGTCGATGATCCGCGCGATCTCGGCACGCTCGGCCTCGTCGGTCAGCCGCAGGCCCGAGCGCAGGCACTGGTTGACCGCCTGGTCGCAGCCGTTGCGGGAGAAGACGAAGGTGATCGCGGGCAGCAGGCCGGCGCGGTCGAGCCGCTCGATGACGACCGAGCGCTCCGGCGGCCGGAAGCGGGGACGGTGGTTGAACTCCCGGTCGCGGCCTCTCCCATTGCCATGGCCGTTGCCGCCGCCCCAGGTGTCCAGCCGGCGCTCGTGCTCGCGGACGAAGCGGACCAGCTCCGGGTCGACCACGGAGGCGCCGCGCTCGCGGGTGGACTGCGCGCGGGGCTCGAGGCCCTGCTCGCCGGCGTGCGCGGCCGGGCGCAGGCTGAACAGGTCGAACACCCGGTTGCCGACCAGCATGTGCTGCCACAGCGGGACCGGGCGGACCTCGCTGACCACCACCTTCGTGTGGCCGCGGACGGTGACCAGCCAGTCGGCGAACTCCTCGGCGTTGCTCACCGTCGCTGACAGCGAGACCAGGGTGACCGACTGCGGGAGGTGGATGATCACCTCCTCCCAGACCGCGCCGCGGAACCGGTCGGCGAGGTAGTGCACCTCGTCCATGACCACGTAGCCCAGGCCGTCGATCGCCGGGGAGTCGGCGTAGAGCATGTTGCGCAGCACCTCGGTGGTCATCACGACCACGGGGGCGTCGCCGTTGATGGCGTTGTCGCCGGTCAGCAGGCCGACCTTCTTCTCGCCGTAGCGGTCCACCAGGTCGTTGAACTTCTGGTTGGACAGCGCCTTGATCGGCGTCGTGTAGAACGCCTTGCGGCCCTCGGCCAGGGCCTTGTGGACGGCGAACTCGCCGACGACCGTCTTACCGGCGCCGGTGGGCGCGCAGACGAGGACGCCCGAGCCCTCGTCCAGGGCCTCGCACGCCTCCACCTGGAAGGGGTCCAGCGAGAAGCCGAGCTCGGCGGTGAAGTCGGCGAGCGTGGGATGGGCGGTGCGCCGCCGTGCGGCCGCGTACCGCTCCGCAGGGCTGGACATGCCTCCACGTTAGGCGCACCTGCGCCGGATCGACCCGGCGGTCGGACCACGGCGGCGCAGCCATGATCACCCCGAGCTGATCGGGGCGGTCACGCCGGGCGGGCGGTCGTGCGGCCGGCGCCGACGACGCGGACCGCGCCGGGCACGCACTCGGCGACCACCGGCAGCGGCGCCACCGGCTCGCCGTCGGCGTAGGTGGTGACCCCCGGGCAGGACAGCTCGACGCGGGCCGCCCGGTGCACGGTGACCGTGGGGTGCTCGACGTGCGTGCCGGCCGACAGCCGCGGCCGCGACCGCACGAGCTCGCGGCGGCTCATCGGGCCCACGACGGTGACGTCGAAGCGGCCGTCGGCGGGGTCGGCGTCCGGGCACACCCGCATCCCGCCGCCGTACCAGGGCGTGTTCCCGACGGCGATCAGCGTCACCGGCAGCGTGGCGCGCTCGCCGTCGAGGACCATCGTGACCTCGCGCGGCCGTAGCCGGGCCAGTTCGGCGAGGATCGCCACGTCGTAGCGCCGCCGGCCGCGGGGCCAGCGCAGCCGGTTGGCGCGGTCGGTGACCGCCGAGTCGAAACCGCAGCACAGCACCGTGGCCCACCAGCGGTCGCCGGTGCGGCCGGCGTCGATCGTCGTCGCCGTCCCCTCGGCCAGGTCGGCAGCCGCGGCGTGCGCCGCCGCGACGGGGTCCACCGGCACGCCGAGGGCGAGGGCGAGGTCGTTGCCGGTGCCGGCCGGGACCACCGCCAGCGGGGTCGCCGTGCCCGCCACCCCCTGCAGCGCGGCGTGCGCGGTGCCGTCCCCGCCGACGGAGACGACGGCCGCGGCCCCGGCGGCCACCGCCGCGGCGGTCTGCCGCTCGGCCTCGGGCCGGCTGGTGGCCGGCAGCACCTTCGGCACCAACCCGCCGGTGCGCAGCGCGCCGAGCACCGACGAGGTGACGGCACGGGCCCGGCCCCGGCCCGCGGCGGGGCCGACGACGACGGCGACGTCCACGGACGGTGGGGGGCAGCTCAGCCGCGGGAGGGCGTGGTCGTCCCGCCCTGAGCCAGGTCGTCGTGCTCGACCCGCAGGTCGTCCTCCATCGGCGACGGCGTCGCGTCCAGCGGGGAGGCCTCGTCGTCGGCGAGGTCGTGGAAGTGCTCGGTGGCGGCCCGGCGGGCACGCCGCTTGTCGACGACGCGGGCGATCTGGATGGCGACCTCGAAGAGCACGATCATCGGACCGGCCATCAGCAGCATCGTGAACGGGTCCTGCGTCGGGGTGATGAACGCGGCGAACACGATCGTGAGGAAGAAGATCCACCGCCGGCTCTTGCGCAGCACCTCGTAGGACAGCGCCCCCACCAGGTTGAGCGCGACCGCGATCAGCGGCAGCTCGAAGCTGACGCCGAAGGCGACCAGGAGCGAGAGGACGAAGCCGATGTAGTCCTGCGCGGTGAGGGCCACGACCACGCCGTCGCCGGCCAGGCTCAGCAGCAGCCGCAGGCCCGCCGACAGCGAGATGTAGGACAGGAAGGCGCCGAGGGCGAACAGCGTCGTGGACGCCGCGACGAAGGTGATCCCGTACTTCTTCTCGTTGCGCTTGAGGCCCGGGGTGATGAACGCCCAGAGCTGGTAGAGCCAGAACGGCGCCGAGAGCACCGCCCCGGCCAGGAAGCTCACCTTGAGCCGGATGAACACGCCACCGAAGACGTCGGTGATCAGCAGTCCGCAGCCGCCGCCCGAGTCGCCGTAGCGCAGGTCCTCCGGCAGGTTGCAGTACGGCGCGCGGATGAAGTCACCCAGCCCGTGGGAGTACCACCAGAAGGCGATGGCGGTCCCGATCAGCAGGGCCACCAGGGCCTTCGCGATCCGGTTGCGCAGCTCGCGCAGATGGGCGATGAGCGTCATCGTCGCCGCGGCGTCGCGCGGCGGGCGACGCCGTCGACGGCGCGGCCGGGCTTCCTCGCTCACGGTCGGTCCGTCCCCCCGGACAGCGGTCAGACGCGGCGTGCCTGGTCGGCGCGGTTGCGCAGTTCGGCCGCGCGCGCCTCGGCGGCACGGGCCTCGGCCTCGGCGGCCTCGGCGGAGAGCTGGGCCGAGAGGTCACCGGATGCGGGCACCGCGGGCGGCACGACCTCGCCGCGGACCGGAGTGGTGGTCGCGGCGTCCTTGCTGCGCACGTCGTCGTCCTTCATGCCCTTCATCTCGCCCTTGAAGATCCGCAGGGAGCGGCCGAGGGAGCGGGAGGCATCGGGCAGCTTCTTGTAACCGAAGAGCAGCAGGATCGCCAGGACGATCAGTCCGATCTCCACTGGGCCGAGATTCATCGGGTTCCTCCGTGTGGTGGGGCGGCTTGCCGAAATGCTACGCCGGGGCGACCTGGGAAATGGCCCCCCGAGCGGGGGGGAACGCCATCCCCGATCAGGGCGTGCGGTCGGCCTCCCCCGCCCGGGCCGCCGCCTGCCGCAGCCGCTCGAGCACAGGGCGCACGTCCCGGTCCAGGGCCGTGGCCTCCCGGCCGAGCCGCCGCAGCGCGCCCAGCGTCAGGTACGCCAGTGAACCCAGGACGACGACGGCGAGAACGCCGACGGCGATCCACACGACGAGCAGCAGCACGAGGCCGACCCTAGCCAGCCGGGCCGGCCACCGCCCGGGCGTCGTCGGTGTAGCGCGCCAGCGCCGCCCGCGCGTCGGCGACCACCTGCCGGGCGAGCTCGGCCGGCTCGTCGACGACCGCGGCGCCGCCGAGCGAGGCGACCAGCCGCCGGGCCCAGGCGAGGTCGGCGGTGCGCACGGTGACCGCGAGCCCGCCGGGCGGGTCGTCGACCGGGCGCACGTCCTCGACCGGGTAGTAGTCGGCGACCCAGCGGGCGGTGCGGGCCAGCCGCAGCCGGACCGCCGGCGTGCCGGCCGCCGGCTGGTAGACCCCGCCCTCGACGTCGCGCTCGTGCGCCTGCGGCGGCGGCGCGGCCGGCTCGTCGAGGACGCGGACGTCGTCCACCCGGTCCAGCCGGAACAGCCGCACCCCCTCGGCCCGGCGGCACCACGCCTCCAGGTACCACTTGCCGTCGACCAGCAGCAGCCGCATCGGGTCGACCGTCCGCTCGGTGCGCTCGTCGCGGGTGGGCACGTAGTAGTGCAGGTGCAGCGCGCGCTTGCGCTCCAGCCCCTCCCGGACGACGGCGAGCGCCTGCTCGCGCGCGTCGACGCTGACCGCGACCGGGGTGACCCGCTCCCCGGCGTGACCGGCGGCGCTGGAGACCTTGGCCAGCGCCCGGCTCACCGCGTCCCGCTCGGCCAGGCCGGGCAGCTCGAGCAGTGTGCGCAGCGCGACGACCAGCGCCACCGCCTCGTCGGTGGTCAGCCGCAGCGGGCGGACCATGCCGGCGGTGAAGGTGACCCGCACGCGGTCGCCCTCGAAGGCGAGGTCGATGAGGTCGCCGGGGCCGTAGCCGGGCAGCCCGCACATCCACAGCAGGTCCAGGTCGCGGCGCAGCTGCTTCTCCGGCACGCCGAAGTCACGGGCGGCCTCGGCCAGCCGCACGCCCTCGGGCCGCGCCCGCAGGTACGGCACCAGGGTGAGCAGCCGGGTCATCCGGTCGGCGGTGGACGGCGTGCTCATCGAGGCTGCTCCAGGCCTGCGAGGCGGGTCAGCCGCTCGACCACCGCCCGGCGCACCTCGGCCGGCGCCTCGACGACGACGTCCGCGCCGTAGGAGGCCAGTTCGTCGGCCAGCCGGAAGAGGTCGCTGGTGCGCAGCTCCAGCCGGTCGTCCCCGTCGTCGGCCGGGCCGAGGGAGGTGGCGTGCCGGCGCAGGCCGATCGCCGTCCCCGGCCGGGCGCGGACGACGACCAGGTGCTCCTCTCCCCCGTCCTGGCCGGCGACGATCTCGGCCAGGTCGAGGTCGGCGGGCGGCTCGAACGCCTCGGCCGGGCCGACCGGCTTCGGGGTGCCGACCACCCGCGAGAGCCGGAAGACCCGCGGCGCCTGCCGGTCGAGGTCGAAGCCGACCAGGTACCAGCGGCCGTGCCAGGCCACCACGCCCCACGGGTGCACGCGCCGGTGCGCGGGGGCGTCCTCGTCGGGACGGCGGTAGTCGAACTCCAGCAGCCGCCGGTCGCGGGCGGCGGCGTAGCACGGCTCGAACGCGGGCTCGCCGGCGTCCAGCCGCGGCTGCAGCGGGATCGACCGGCCGGTGTCGACGTCGATGCCGGCGGCCTTGAGCTTCACCTGGGCGCTGTGCGCGGCGCCGGCCAGCTGCGCGGACTCCCACAGCCGCAGCGCCAGCCCGACGGCGGCGGCCTCCTCGCCGGTCAGCGTGATCTCGGGCAGCTCGTAGTCGGCGCGCGCGATGCGGTAGCCGTCCTCGGTGTCGAAGACGCTGGTGCGGCCGGTCTCCAGCGGCACGCCCATCTCGCGCAGCTCGGCCTTGTCCCGCTCGAACATCCGCTTGAACGCCTCGTCGGCGCGGTCGCTGCCGTCGTCGGGCTCGTAGCCGGGCACCGTGGCGCGGATCCGCGCCGCGGTCACGTACTGCCGGGTGCCGAGCAGGGCGATGACCAGGTTCACCAGTCGCTCCGCCCGCTTCGCCGCCACGCGCCCAGGCTAGTCAGACGCGGCGCCCGGCGAGCGCCCTGGCTAGCCTGCCTGGGTGAGCAGTCAGGGGGGAACGCGCATCCGGTGGCGGCGGGGCCGCGTGACGGCGGCCGGCCGGTCGTGGCGGGATGCGCTGGAGCTGACCGTCGAGGTGCCCGGGGACGGCGAGCTGAAGGCGTTGGCCCACCCCTCCCTGGTCGGCACGCCCGAGGTCGGCGACGACGTCCTGCTCAACACCACGGCCTGGGCGCAGCGGCTGGGCACCGGCGGCTACGCGCTGGTCGTCGCCGTCCCCGACCGGCTGCCGCCGGACCCGACCGGCCCCGGCCACCTGGTCAAGGCCCGCTACACGCCGCTGCAGGTGACCGTGCAGGGCGTCGACGAGCAGGAGACCGAGCACCACGAGACGATCGCCGCGGCCGAGGACCTCGGCGGCATGCCGGTCGTCGTCGCCGACCTGCACTCGGCGCTGCCGGCGGTGCTGATCGGGGTGCTCGCCACCGACCCCGACCTCAAGGTCGCCTACGTGATGACCGACGGCGGGGCGCTGGTCGCCGGCTTCTCCCGGACCCTCTCGGCCCTGGCGCCGTCCCTGGTCGGCGTGGTGACGGTCGGGCAGGCCTTCGGCGGCGACGTGGAGGCGGTCACCCTGCACACCGGGCTGCTGGCGGCCCGGCACGTGCTGGGCGCGGACGTCGCGATCGTGACCCAGGGCCCGGGCAACCTCGGCACCGGGACGCCGTGGGGCTTCTCCGGCATCGCGGCCGGCGAGGCGTGCAACGCGGTCAGCGTGCTCGGCGGCGAGCCGGTCGGGGCGCTGCGGATCTCGGAGGCCGACCCGCGCCCGCGCCACCGCGGGGTCTCCCACCACTCGCTGACCGCCTTCGGGCGGGTGGCCCTGGCCGGGGTGACGCTGGTGGCGCCGCGGGGGCTGTCGTCGGAGCTGGGCGGGCAGATCGGCGAGGACCTGGCCGGGCAGCCCGAGCGCAACGAGGTCGTGTGGGTCGACACCGACGGGCTGGACGACGCGCTGAAGCTGTCCCCCGTGCCGCTGTCGACCATGGGGCGGGGCCTCGAGGAGGAGCGCGCCTACTTCCTGGCCGCCGCGGCCGCCGGCCGCTACGCCGCCCTGCGGGTCCCCGTCCCCGAACCCGACGACGCGTCCTGACCGGGGCTTTCGATGCAGAAGGCCCCGGTCGTCACATGCTGGCGATGAGCTTGTCGACGCGCTCGTCGACGGCCTTGAAGGGGTCCTTGCACAGGACGGTGCGCTGGGCCTGGTCGTTGAGCTTGAGGTGCACCCAGTCGACGGTGAAGTCGCGGCGCTTCTCCTGGGCGCGGCGGATGAACTCGCCGCGCAGCCGCGCCCGCGTGGTCTGCGGCGGCACGTTCTTGGCCTCGAACACCCGCGGCTCGTGGGCCACGCGGTCGACCTGGCCGTTGCGCTCGAGCAGGTAGTACAGCCCGCGGGTGCGGCTGATGTCGTGGTAGGCGAGGTCCATCTGAGCGATGCGCGGGTGCGACAGCGGCAGGTCCCGCTTGGCCCGGTAGCGCTCGATGAGGCTGAACTTGGTGGCCCAGTCGATCTCGCGGTCGATGAGGCTCAGGTCCTCGGTGTCGACGGCCTTGAGCACCCGGCCCCACAGCTCGAGCATCTGCCGGTGCACCGGGCCGAAGCCCTCGCGGTCGGCGAAGTCCACGGCCCGGTTGTGGTACTCGGTCTGGATCTCCAGCGCCGACATCTCCCGGCCGTTGGCCAGGCGGACCTTGCGGCGGCCGGTCATGTCGTGGCTGATCTCGCGGATCGCCCGGATCGGGTTCTCCAGCGTCATGTCCTTGACCGGGACGCCGGCCTCGATCATCCGCAGCACGAGGTCGGTCATGGTGACCTTGAGCAGCGTCGTCGTCTCGTTCATGTTCGAGTCGCCGACGATGACGTGCAGCCGCCGGTAGCGCTCGGCGTCGGCGTGCGGCTCGTCGCGGGTGTTGATGATCGGCCGGGACCGGGTGGTGGCGGACGAGACGCCCTCCCAGATGTGCTCGGCGCGCTGGCTGACGCAGTAGATGGCCCCGCGCGGGGTCTGCAGCACCTTGCCGGCGCCGACGATGATCTGCCGGCTGACCAGGAACGGGATCAGGACGTCGGCCAGCCGGCTGAACTCGCCGTGCCGGCCGACCAGGTAGTTCTCGTGGCAGCCGTAGCTGTTGCCGGCGGAGTCGGTGTTGTTCTTGAACAGGTAGATGTCACCGATCACGCCCTCCTCGGACAGGCGCTGCTCGGCGTCGACCAGCAGGCCCTCGAGGATCCGCTCCCCCGCCTTGTCGTGGACGACCAGCTCGACCAGGTCGTCGCACTCGGCGGTGGCGTACTCCGGATGGCTGCCGACGTCGAGGTAGAGCCGCGAGCCGTTGCGCAGGAACACGTTGGAGCTGCGCCCCCACGAGACCACCCGGCGGAACAGGTAGCGCGCGACCTCGTCCGGGGAGAGCCGGCGCTGGCCGCGGAAGGTACACGTGACGCCGTACTCGGTCTCGATGCCGAAGATCCGTCGGTCCACGGTCCGAGACTAGGCGCCGGGGGCGACGATGGCTGGTGCAGCGCGCGCCGGTCCACCGTCCGCGTGGCGAAACTGCGAAGGTCAGCCCTCGCCGCCCAGCTCGTCGTCGTCCACCGGTGTCCGGGCGGCCTCGCCGCTGTCCGCCGTGCCGCCCGCGGTGTCGGGCGCCTGGGGGTCGCCCAGCCCCGGGGGCGTGCCGGGAGCCGGCACGCTGGGCGCGTGCGCGGGCGTGGGGACCTCCTCGGCCTCCGCGGCGCCGTCGTCCTCACCGAGCGTCCGGCGCAGCGCGGCGCCCACGACGCGGCGGAAGGCCCGCTTGAGCCGCCGCCGGTCGAGGACGGCGACCTCGAGCTGCTCGGAGGTGAGCTGCGACGGGCCGCCGTTGCCGGAGCCGGACGTGACCGGGCTGACGGCGGACAGCGCGCGGACGCCGACCTGCAGCGCGTCGGCCAGGCCCATGCCGGGCAGGAAGTGCTCACGCAGGTGCCCGGTGACGGCGTCGGCCTGCCCGCCCATGACGACGAAGTCCGGCTCGTCGACGACGGAGCCGTCGAAGGTCAGCCGGAAGAGCTGGTCGGTCTCCGGGCTGTCCCCCACCTCGGCGACGCAGAGCTCGACCTCGTAGGGCTTCATCTGCTGGGTGAAGATCTCGCCGAGGGTCTGGGCGTAGGCGTTGGCGATCACCCGGCCGGTGACGTCGCGGCGGTTGTAGCTGTAGCCGCGGACGTCGGCCAGGCGCACGCCGGCCACCCGCAGCGCCTCGAACTCGCTGTAGCGGCCGACCGCGGCGAAGCCGATGCGGTCGTAGATCTCGCCGACCTTGTGCAGCGTGGAGCTGGGGTTCTCGGCGATGAACAGCACGCCGTCGGCGTAGGTCAGGACGGCGACGCTGCGGCCGCGGGAGATGCCCTTGCGGGCGTACTCCGAGCGGTCGCGCATGAGCTGCTCGGGCGAGGCGTAGTACGGCATCGTCATGGCTCAGCCCTGCCCCTCGTTGGCGGCGCGCTCGGCCACGATCGCCTCGGCGACCGCGGCCACCTCGGCGTCGGGCAGCCGGACGGCGCCGTCGGCGTCGACGCGGTAGACGATCGGGTACAGCCGCCGCACGGGGTCGGGGCCGCCGGTGGCCGTGTCGTCGTCGGCGGCGTCGTAGAGGGACGTGACCATCGAGCGCAGCGCGGCGTCGCCGTCGAGCCCGGGCCGCCAGGTCTTCTTCAGCGAGTTCTTGGCGAACAGCGAGCCGGAGCCCACGGCGGCGTAGCCGCGCTCCTCGTAGTTCCCGCCGGTGACGTCGTAGCTGAAGATCCGGCCGGGGCTGGTGCCCTCGGCGGCGTCGAGGTCGTAGCCGGCGAACAGCGGGACGACGGCCAGGCCCTGCAGCGCGGCGCCGAGGTTGCCGCGGATCATCTGCGCCAGCCGGTTGGCCTTGCCGTCGAGGCTGAGCGTGAGGCCCTCGATCTTCTCGTAGTGCTCGAGCTCCACCTGGTAGAGCTTGACCATCTCGATCGCGATGCCCGCCGCGCCGGCGATGCCGATGACCGACCACGAGTCGGCCGGGTAGACCTTCTCGATGTCGCGCTGGGCGATCAGGTTCCCCATGGTGGCGCGGCGGTCGCCACCCATGAGGACGCCGTCGGCGTAGGTGGTGGAGACGATCGTGGTGCCGTGCGGCGTGAGGTCACCCACCGGCAGCGTGGGCAGCGGCCGGCGGCCGGGCAGCAGATCGGGCGCGGCGACGGCGAGGAAATCGGTGAACGAGGAGCCCACTCGGTCCAGGTAGGCGGGGGTGAACCCGCTCCTGCCTGCTGACGACTCGTGCACCCATCCGCCTCTCCCGCCGCGCGCTCCGGCGTCGATCGTCGTGTCGGTTGGACCCTACCGGCGGGCCGTGGGCGCGGCTGTCCGCCTCGGGCGAACAGCGGCGAACACGCCTGCGCCGGCCCGCGACGGGGCGCGGACCGGCGCAGTGGACCGCCTCAGTCCTCCGGCTCGAGCGTCCGCAGGCTCGCGAGCCCGTGCCTGCAGATGCCGAAGTCCTGCCACATGGGCCGGCGCCGTCGAGGTCGTCCCGCTGCACCCGATCGCCTGCTGGTCTCCGACGGCCGGTCGCGGTGCCGTTCCACGTAGTCGGCGGCGGCCCGGAGGACGTCAGGATCATCCTTGAACTGCCCCAGGCCGCCGTTGCAGTTGAAGCAGAGCAGCTCCCGCACCGCGCCGGTCTCGTGGTCGTGGTCGACGTGGGCGGCCGGCGCGACGCCGCAGATGGCGCACAAGCCGTCCTGCGCCTCCAGCATCGCGTCGGCATCCTCGGCGGTGATGCCGTACCGCCGTTTGAGGTGGTAGGTCCTCGATCCGCCGACCTTGTCCCTCGACAGCTTGCCGCGGAGGTTGTGGCAGGGCTTGCAGTACGGGGCCCGCCCCGAGGGCTGACTCGCGTTGCGAACGAAATCCTCCAACGGCTTCACGTTCCCGCAGTCGGGGCACCACTTGTGACCGGAAGGCACGTCGACGTCCCGCGCGAACCGGTGCGACGGTGGTCGACCGCGCCGCGCGTCGTGCGACCTGCGTAATCGCAAGCGCGCATGCGTTCTGCAGTAGAACGCGAGCCCATCGGCGCGCCGCTTGTCACGGGTGAACTCCGAGACGGGGCGGATCTCGCCGCAATCTTTGCAGTACTTGCCTTCGACCATTCCCGAGACCATTCAAAAACGGCCTCACAGAATGGCCTATTGGCCCCCTTTTTGTACATAACTCCTAACGAATTCCTCGGAATTCTCCTCCAATACCTCGTCAATTTCGTCGAGGATGGAATCGATGTCCTCGGACATTTCCTTGTGCCGCTCGGCGACCTCGGTGTCGACCGAGGCCTCGACCTCGTCGGTCTCCTCGCGCGTCCGCGTCGCCCGCTGCTGCCCGCCGGTGTCCCTGGTGGCCATGGTGCCCTCCGGTGCTCGTGGCTGTGCTGAGGCTGAACGTACCCGTCCGGTACGACAGCCAAGGCCGTCTTCACCCACCCGTGATGGTGTCGACCAGCTCCTGCGCCGTCGACGTGGACTCGAACAGCTCCCCCACGTGGTCGCGGGTGCCGCGCAGCGGCTCCATCGTCGGGATCCGCACGAGGTTCTCCCGGCCCAGGTCGAAGACCACCGAGTCCCAGGAGGCCGCCGCCACCTGCGACGGGTAGCGCCGCAGGCACTCGCCGCGGAAGAAGGCCCGGGTGTCCGTGGGCGGCGCGGTCATCGCCCGGGTCACCTCGTCGTCGGTGAGCAGCCGCTGCATCGAGCCGCGCGCCACCAGCCGGTGGTACAGCCCCTTCTCCGGCCGCACGTCGGAGTACTGCAGGTCCACCAGGTGCAGCTGCGAGTGCCCCCACGACAGCCCGTCCCGCGACCGGTAGCCCTCGAGCAGCCGCAGCTTCGCCGGCCAGTCCAGCCGGTCCGCGCAGCGCATCGGGTCCTCGCCGAGGTCCTCGAGCACCTCGGCCCAGCGGCGCAGCACGTCGAGGGTCTGCTCATCGGCGTCCCCGCGCTCCTCGACGAACTTCTGCGCCTGCTCCTGGTAGAGCCACTGCAGCTGCAGCGCCGTCATCCGGCGGCCGTCACGCAGCCGCACCTGGTGGGTGAGCGACGGGTCGTGGCTGACCGCCTGCAGCTCCGCGACCGGCTCCTCGAGCGCGATCGTCTCGGTCAGCGCCCGCGCCTCGATCATCGCCAGCACCAGCGACGTCGTCCCCACCTTGAGATAGGTGGACAGCTCGGCGAGGTTCGCGTCGCCGATGATCACGTGCAGCCGGCGGTACTTGTCGGCGTCGGCGTGCGGCTCGTCGCGGGTGTTGATGATCGGTCGCTTGAGCGTCGTCTCCAGGCCCACCTCGACCTCGAAGAAGTCCGCCCGCTGGGAGAGCTGGAAGCCGTGCGTGCGGCTCTCCGTGCCGATGCCGACCCGCCCGGACCCGGCGAACACCTGCCGGGTGACGAAGAACGGCACCAGCCCGCGGATGATGTCGATGAACGGCGTCCGCCGGTCCATGAGGTAGTTCTCGTGCGCGCCGTAGCTGGCGCCCTTGCCGTCGGTGTTGTTCTTGTACAGCTGGATCGGCTGCGTGCCGGGGATGCGCGCCGCCCGGCGGGCGGCCTCGGCCATCACCTGCTCCCCCGCCTTGTCCCAGAGGACGACGTCGCGCGGGTTGGTCACCTCGGGCGTGGAGTACTCCGGGTGCGCGTGGTCGACGTAGAGCCGGGCGCCGTTGGTGAGGATGACGTTGGCCATCCCCGAGTCCTCGTCGAGGTCGGTGTGGTCCAGCGCCTGCGCCGGCGAGAGGTCGAACCCGCGGGCGTCGCGCAGCGGCGACTCCTCCTCGAAGTCCCAGCGGGGACGGCGCGGCGTCGGGGCCTCGGCCACCGCCCACGCGTTGACGACCTGGCTGGACAGCGTCGTCGGGTTCGCGGTCGGCTGACCGGGCACCGAGATGCCGTACTCCACCTCGGTACCCATGACCCGACGCACGCTCATGCCCCAACCCTAAGCCGCGCGGCCCGGTGACGGGCTGGAGCGGCCCTGCTGCAGGGGCCCGCGCCGAGCGTGCGAGGCGTGGGGGGCAGCAGGGCCCTTTCTCAGAGGTACTGGCCGGTGTTCGTGGCGGTGTCGATCGCGCGGCCGGACTCGTTGCCCTTGCCGCTGATCAGCGTGCGGATGTAGACGATCCGCTCGCCCTTCTTGCCCGAGATCCGCGCCCAGTCGTCGGGGTTGGTCGTGTTGGGCAGGTCCTCGTTCTCCTTGAACTCGTCGAGGCACGCCGCCATCAGGTGGCCGACCCGGAGCCCCGGCGTCCCGGTCTCCAGGTTCTCCTTGATGGCCATCTTCTTGGCGCGGTCGACGATGTTCTGCAGCATCGCGCCGGAGTTGAAGTCCTTGAAGTACAGGACCTCCTTGTCACCGTTGGCGTAGGTCACCTCGAGGAAGCGGTTCTCCTCGCTCTCGGTGTACATCCGCTCGACGGTGCGCTGGATCATCCCGGCGATCGTGGCCTCGCGGCTGCCGCCGTGCTCGGCCAGGTCGTCGGGGTGGATCGGCAGCTCGGTGGTCAGGTACTTGCTGAAGATGTCGCGGGCGGCCTCCGCGTCCGGCCGTTCGATCTTGATCTTCACGTCCAGCCGGCCCGGCCGCAGGATCGCCGGGTCGATCATGTCCTCGCGGTTGGAGGCGCCGATGACGATGACGTTCTCGAGGCCCTCGACGCCGTCGATCTCGCTCAGCAGCTGCGGCACGATCGTGCTCTCGACGTCCGAGGAGACCCCGGACCCGCGGGTGCGGAAGATCGAGTCCATCTCGTCGAAGAACACGATCACCGGCGTGCCCTCGCTGGCCTTCTCGCGGGCCCGCTGGAACACCAGCCGGATGTGCCGCTCGGTCTCGCCGACGTACTTGTTGAGCAGCTCCGGGCCCTTGATGTTCAGGAAGTACGAGCGGCCGGACTTCGAGCCGGAGTCCTCCCCGCGCTTCTCCGCCACCTGCTTGGCCAGCGAGTTGGCCACGGCCTTGGCGATCAGCGTCTTGCCGCAGCCGGGCGGGCCGTAGAGCAGGATGCCCTTCGGCGGGCGCAGCTGGTACTCGCGGAACAGGTCGGCGTGCAGGAACGGCAGCTCCACCGCGTCGCGGATCTGCTCGATCTGCCGCGCCAGGCCGCCGATGTCGCCGTAGTCGATGTCGGGGACCTCTTCGAGGATGAGCTCCTCGACCTCGCTCTTCGGGATCCGCTCGTAGACGTAGCCCGACCGGGACTCCAGCAGCAGCGAGTCGCCGACCCGCAGCGGCTGGTCGGTGAGCGAGTCGGCGAGGTAGACCACCCGCTCCTCGTCGGTGTGCCCGATCACCAGCGCCCGCTGGGTGACGCCGTCGATCGGGTCGAGCAGCTCCTTGAGCATGACGACGTCGCCGGACTTCTCGAAGCCGCGGGCCTCGACGATGTTCATCGCCTCGTTGAGCATGACCTCCTGGCCGGGGCGCAGGTCGTCGAGCTCGACGTTCGGCGAGACCGACACCCGCAGCTTGCGCCCGCCGGTGAAGACGTCGACCGTGCCGTCCTCGTGCCGGGCGAGGAACACGCCGTACCCGGACGGCGGCTGGCCGAGCCGGTCGACCTCCTCCTTGAGGGTCACGAGCTGCTCGCGCGCCTCGCGGAGGGTCCCGGCCAGCTTGTCGTTGCGCTCGGAGAGGAACGCCGCGCGCCCCTCGGCCTCGGCGATCCGCTCCTCCATCACGCGCACCTGACGGGGGCTGTCGGCCACCTTGCGGCGCAGGAGAGCGATCTCCTCCTCCAGGTAGGAGATCTGACTCAGCAGGCTCGCGACGTCACGTTCACGCCGCGTTCGACCTTCCTCAGGACCCAGGCCCATCGCGCACCTCCGCACACATCGGGGGAGCCAGGAGGCAAATCTATACACGCGCTCCGACAACGTGCCGAGGGCTGGCGCGCCACTGAGACGCCTGCGCCGAACCGTTACCCGGTGTTCCCCGGACCGATCAGTTCTTCTGTGGACGGCGCTGTCTCGTCGGGGCGACGGCGCCCTCCGCCAGCCGCCGCGCGGTCACCAGGAAGGCGGTGTGCGCGACCATGCGGTGCTCCGGGCGGACGGCGAGGCCGACGGCGTGCCAGGGCCTCAGCAGGCTCTCCCAGGCGTGCGGCTCGGTCCAGACGCCCTGGGCCCGCAGCGCCTCGACGTAGGTCGACAGCTGCGTCGTCGTGGCCACGTAGCCGACCAGGACGCCGCCCGGGCGCAGGGCCGCGGCCACCGTCGGCAGGACCGCCCAGGGCTCGAGCATGTCGAGGACGACGCGGTCGACGACCTCCCCGGCCGGGTGGTCGGCGAGGTCGCCCAGCCGCAGCGACCAGTTCGGCGGCACCTCGCCGAAGAACGCGCCGACGTTGGCCCGGGCGACGTCGGCGAAGTCCTCGCGCCGCTCGTAGCTGGTGACCGCCCCCTCGCTGCCCACCGCGCGCAGCAGCGAGCAGGTCAGCGCGCCGGACCCGGCGCCGGCCTCCAGCACCCGCATGCCCGGGCCCATGTCGCCGAAGCCGACGATCTGCGCGGCGTCCTTGGGGTAGATCACCTGGGCGCCGCGGGGCATGGAGAGCACGAAGTCGGCCAGCAGCGGCCGGAACGCCAGGTAGCCGGTGTTCGCCGTCGAGAACACGACCGAGCCCTCCGGCGCGCCGATCAGGTCGTCGTGCTCGATGGCGCCGCGGTGCGTGTGGAACTGCTTGCCCGGCTGGAGGACGACGGTGTGCAGCCGTCCCTTGGGGTCGGTCAGCTGCACCCGGTCGCCGACGGCGAACGCCCCGGGAACGGTCTCCTGCTCCGTGGTCACGAGCGGCCAGCCTACGGAGGAGGCGGATGTGACCCCTGTCCCCTGCTGCGGTGCGGGGGCTCGGAACTGTCGGCGGTCCGACCTAGCCTCGAACCCATGACGGCGATGGTGCAGACCGGGCAGCCCACCGAGGGTGCTGCTGCCTCTTCCCCGGACGCGCCCGTCGACCAGACGGCGCCTCGCCGGCCCTCGCTCTCCCCGAGCCGTGCGGCCGACTTCAAGACCTGTCCCCTGCTCTACCGCTTCCGCACGATCGACCGGCTGCCGGAGCGCAAGAGCCGGGCCGCGGTGCGGGGCACGCTGGTGCACGCGGTGCTCGAGCGGCTCTACGACCTGCCGGCCGCGCAGCGCACGCCGGCCGCCGCGCAGGAGCTGATCGCGCCGGCCTGGGCGGAGCTGAGCGCCGATCCGGAGATCGCCGAGCTGTTCGCCGGGACAGCCGACGACGACCAGCCGGCCGAGCCCCTCGACGCGTGGCTGACCTCGGCCGGCCGGCTGGTCGAGACGTACTTCCGGCTGGAGGACCCGACCCGCATCCAGCCCGACGGCCGCGAGCAGCTCGTCGAGGTCACCCTGCCCGACGGGCTGCTGCTGCGCGGCTACGTCGACCGCCTCGACGTCGCGCCCAATGGGGCGCTGCGGGTGGTCGACTACAAGACCGGCGCCATGCCCCGCGAGGCGTTCGAGGCCAAGGCGCTGTTCCAGATGAAGTTCTACGCGCTGGTGCTGTGGCGCACCCGGGGCGTGGTCGCCAGCCAGCTCAAGCTGATCTACCTCGGCGACGGCGACGCGCTGACCTACGCCCCCGACGAGGGCGAGCTGGTCCGCTTCGAGCGCACGCTGCAGGCGATCTGGGCGGCGATCGAGCGGGCCGTCTCCACCGGCGACTTCCGGCCGAGCCCGAGCCGGCTGTGCGGCTGGTGCGACCACCAGGCGCTGTGCCCGTCCTTCGGCGGCACTCCCCCGCCGTTCCCCTCGGAGGCCGCTGCGGCCGCCGGCTGGGCCACGCTCCCGGTCATCGAGCGCGACTGAAGGGGACCCCGCTGCCCCCGGGTCCGGGCGCTAGCCTGCCGCCGTGCACGGATACCGGGCACCGCGGGCGTTCGACGGCGAGCGCGTGCTCCGCGACGGCGCGCTGGTGCTCGTGGACGGCGGCACGATCGTCGGTGTGGAGCCGGGTCCGGGGGCGGCGCCGGACGGCTGCCCGGTCACGGAGCTGCCGGGGGCGACGCTGCTCCCCGGGATGATCGACCCGCACGTGCACCTGTGCGGCGACGCCGGTCCGCGAGCCCTGGACCAGCTGCCCGCGCTCACCGACGCCGAGCTGGACGCGATCGTCGAGCAGTCCCTGGCGGCGCAGCTCGCCTCCGGCGTCACCGCCGTCCGTGACCTCGGCGACGCCCGGTGGGCGGTCGCCGACCGGCACCGCGGCCGGGACGTCGGCCCGACCGTCGTCGCCGCCGGCCCGCCGATCACCTCGCCCGGCGGGCACTGCGCCGGCATGGGCGGTGCGGCGGCCGGTGAGCAGGGGCTGCGCCGGGCGGTGCGGGAGCGGGCCGAGCACGGCGCCGACGTCGTCAAGATCATGACCAGCGGCGGGCTGATGACCGCCGGCACCGACGTGCTCGCCAGCCAGTTCACCCTCGACGAGCTGCGCGCCGTCGTCGAGGAGGCGCACCGGCACGGCCTGCCCGTCACGGCGCACGCGCACAGCGTGCCGGCGGTGCAGATGTGCGTCGCCGCGGCCGTCGACGGGATCGAGCACTGCACCTGCGTCACCGCCGACGGCATCCGGACGCCACCCGGGCTCGCCGACGCGATCGCCGCGGCCGGGATCCCGGTCTCCCCCACCTTCGCCCGGCGGGCGGGCGCCATCCCGCCGCCGCACGTGCAGGCGGCGATGGAGCGCACGCACATGGCATGGGAGGACCGCTATCCGCAGATTGCCGAGCTGCACCGCGCCGGCGTCACCCTCGTCGGCGGCGTCGACGCGGGCATCAACCCGGCCAAACCGCACACGATCATGGCCGAGTCGCTGCTGGAGCTGGTCCTGTCGGGGCTGCCGACGGCCGCCGCCCTCGCCGCGGGCACGAGCGTCGCAGCCCGCGTCTGCGGCCTGGCCCGGCGGACCGGGCGGCTGGCGGCCGGGCTCGACGCCGACCTGCTGGCCGTGGACGGCGACCCGCTGGCGGAGATCACCGCCCTGCGCGACGTCCGCCTGGTCGTGTCCCGCGGCCGCGAGGTCGTCTCGACAGGCTAGGCGGCGGGCTCCTCGTCGCCCCGGGCCGCCACCAGGTCCGCCAGGTCGCGCAGCGTGACGCCGGCCAGCGTGGGCCGCAGCGTCAGCCCGGGCGCGGGTGCGAGCGGCTGCAGTGACGGCACACCGAGCACCGCCGCGCCGGCCGCGAGCCCGGCCGCGGCGCCGGACGGCGAGTCCTCGAGGACCACGCAGCCGAGCGGGTCGACGCCCATGGCCGCCATCGCCTGCCGGTACGGCGCCGGGTCGGGCTTGGCCGCCGGCACCTCGTCGCCGCAGACCGTGACGTCGAAGGGCTGCGTGCCGAGGTCGTCGGCCATGCGGGTGAGCAGCGAGGCGGCCAGCCGGCGCGGCGTCGTCGTCACCAGGGCCGTCGGCAGGCCGGCGTCGCGCACCTCGGCCAGCAGCTCGCGCGCCCCCGGCCGCCAGCTCAGATCCCGCTCGAGCAGCTCGACCATGAGGTCCTCGACCCAGAGGGTGTCGGCCACCAGCTGCTCGTCGTCGGCCTCGACGCCGAGATCGGCGTAGAGGATGCCCAGGGCCACCGGCATGCTCGTGCCGACGGTCGCCGACCGGGCCGCCGGCGTGACCTCGCCGCCGTGCCGGCGGGCCAGCGCCGCGAGCGCGTCCCCCCAGGTCTCTTCGGTCTCGACGAGCGTGCCGTCCATGTCGAACAGGACGGCGTCCACAGAGTGCCGCACGTCTTGCCACTGTCCCCGACCGAGCGGCGCACCGGGTAGCCGGTGTGACCAGGGTCGCCCTCGGGGCGGCTCATCCGGCCGGCATGCGCCCCCCGCCCGTGGCGGCCGCCGGCGCCGCCACCCGGCTGTCGCGCGGCGGCTGCGTCATGGCGAACAGATCCGCGGCCGGCTCGACGCCGAGCTCGCGGCGGACCAGGGTCCGGTAGGCGGCGAAGCACCGGAGCACCTCGATGTGGTTGCCCTCGGCCAGGTGGGCGCGCAGCAGCGCCCGCTGGGCGCTCTCCCGCAGCGGCTCCACGGCCACCGCGGTCAGGGCGACGTCGACGGCCTCGGCGCACCGGCCGGCCAGCAGGTACCGGTGGCTGAGCGCCTCGAGGGCGTGGAGGACCCGCTGCCGGAGCCGCTCGCGTTCGAGCAGGGCCCAGTCCTCGTACCACCCGGGGAGCAGGTCGAGGGCCTCGGTCCAGGAGGGCGGGAGCGTCAGGTCGGAGGCGGGTGCCGTGCCGGTGATCAGCCGGGTGGCCCAGGCGCTCACCAGGTCCAGGTCGACGGCGACGTCGTCGCGCAGCTTCACCGACGTCTTGTCGGTCACCAGGACGTCGACGTCGGCGCCGCGCAGCCGCCACAGCGCCGACCGCAGGTTGCCGGCGGCCCGTTCCTCGCTGCCCACCGGCCACAGCGCGCCGGCCACCTGCCGTCGCTCGACCCGCCGGCGGTGCAGGGCCAGGAAGACCAGCAGCCGCTTGCTCCCCTCGGGGACCTCGTGCCGGCGGCCCCCGGTGCTGACGAAGGGGCCCTCCCCCAGCAGGTGCAGGACGCATCCGGGCGCGGCATCCTCCCCGACCGCGGGGACGTCGGACGGCAGCACGGTCATGGCGCCTCCCGCCGGACTCCGCTCGCAGTCGTGGCCGCGGCCGACCGTAGGGGGTACGCGTCACCGGCACATCACGCACCGCGTGCTCAGCGCGCTGCGGGCGGCTCGAAGGAGGCGAGGAAGTCGTGCACGAGCTGGATCGTGTCCTCCAGGCTGGCCAGATCGTGGGTGCGGTCACCCTCCGGGTCGAGGACGTCGGGATTCAGCACCACCCGGTACCAGCTCCCCCCGCCCTGCACCTGGACCCGGATGTAGCACGCCCCCGTGCGCGCGGGCACCGGCGCGGGGAACGGCGACACGCGCCCCTCGGCGCCCGGCCGCGGGCGGGGGCGCCGTCCGCCCGCTCGGAGCGACCGCGCGCCGTCCCTGCTGTCGGCAGCCTGGCTCGTCCACCCAGCCACCGGGCCAGTCTCGCCGCCCCTCCGTCACCCGGCTGTCACTGCGCGCGGCCACCCGGCATGTCCGTCGCCCGGGGCACGAGCGAGGCGTAGACGACCACGTTGCTGAGGTAGCTGCGCCGGTCCCGGTCGAACGCTCCCCCGCAGGTCACCAGCCGGAGGACGGGCCGGTCGGCCGGGCCGTACACCGCCTGCGCCGGGAAGTCGCTCTTCGGATACGCGCGCACGGCGTCCACCCTGAACTCGACGGCGCGGCCGTCGGCGCGCTGCACCGAGACGGTGTCGCCGGGTTGCAGCTCGCCGAGCCGGTAGAAGACGGCGGGCCCCCGGTAGGTGTCCACGTGCCCGAGGAGGACGGCGGGCCCGGGGTCACCGGGGGCGGCCAGGTAGCGGTACCAGCCGGCGGGCGCCCGCGTGTCCAGGGGCGGCAGGCTCACCGTCCCGTCCGGGTTGAGGCCCAGAGGTATCACGTCGGTGTGCACGCCGATGCGCGGGATGTCGAGGTGGACGGGCGGCGGGCCGGGCCGCTCCGGGCGGGGTGCGGCCGCGGCGGGGACGCGTTCGGCCGTCGGGCCGGGCGCGCCGGCCGCGACCGGGGTCTGCGGCCGAGCCGTCGTCGCGACGTGCAGGCCGAGGAGGAACAGCACCAGACCGGTGACGGCGAGGACGGCGCCGGCCCAGCCGGCGCGCCGGATCACGGGCTGCGCGGCCCGGTCCGGGTCCGTCCGTTCCGGGCCCGCCCGCCCACGACCTCACGGCGCCGCACGGCGTACCCGGCCAGGAACGCCCCGACGAGCAGCGCGGTGCCGCCGGCGGTGACGAGGACGATGTCGGCGTTCGACGCCGTCCCGCCGCCACCGGTGTCCGGCGCCCCCACGGGCGTGACGGGAGCCGCCGTGCTCGACGAGGTGGTGGACACCGTCCCGCCGTCGTTCCCGGGAGGCCCCGGCGGACCGCTGGGCCCTTGCGGCCCGGGCGGACCCATCGGTCCCGGAGGCCCGGCCGGGCCCTGATCGCCCTTCGGACCGGCTTGCCCGGTCGAGCCCGCCGGGTCGGTCGGGGTGTCGCCGCCGCCGGGGGGCAGGAACCAGCCGATGATGGCGATCACGCCGATCAGCAGCAGGAGCGGGAGCAGCCACGGCAGGCGGGGCCGCGGCCGTTCATACCCGGACGAAGGCGGCGGGGTGCCACCGCCGCCGTAGCCCGCCGGCTGCGAGGGCACAGGGGTGTCGGGCCCGTGGTCGGGTGGGTCCTGTCCGTAGGTCGACATGTCGGCATCCCCCTCGTGCGGGACCGGGGGGCGCCGTGGCACAGGCACAGGAGGCACTCCCCCGCGAGCCAGGGTGCCGGGCCGCCGTCACCAGGGCGTCACGCCGCCGGCGTCACTCGTCCTCGGTGCGGTAGCCGAGGTTCGGCGACAGCCACCGCTCCGCCTCGTCGACCGTCCACCCCTTGCGCCGCGCGTAGTCCTCCACCTGGTCCCGGCCGATGCGCCCGAGGTTGAAGTAGCGCGCCTGCGGATGGGCGAAGTACAGCCCGCTGACCGCCGCGCCCGGCCACATCGCCATGCTCTCGGTGAGCTCGATCCCCGTGCGCGCCTCGACGTCGAGCAGCTGCCAGATGGTCCGCTTCTCGGTGTGCTCGGGGCAGGCCGGGTACCCCGGCGCCGGGCGGATGCCGGTGTACTTCTCGGCGATCAGCGCCTCGTTGCCCAGCGTCTCGCCCGGGGCGTAGGCCCAGAACTCCTTGCGGACCCGCTCGTGCAGCCGCTCGGCGAAGGCCTCGGCGAGGCGGTCGGCCAGCGCCTCCAGCAGGATCGCGCTGTAGTCGTCGTTGGCCTTCTTGAACTCCGCGATCCGCTCCTGCGCACCGAGCCCCGCGGTGACCGCGAAGGCGCCGATGTAGTCGCGCAGGCCCGTCTCCCTCGGGGCGACGAAGTCGGCCAGGGACTTGCGCGGTGAGCCGTCCCGGCCCTCGGTCTGCTGCCGGAGCTGGTGCAGCGTGGCCCGGACCGTCCGGCGCGTCTCGTCGGTGTAGACCTCGATGTCGTCGCCCTCGACCTGGTTGGCCGGGAACAGCCCGACGACGCCGTTGGCCCGCAGCCACCGGCCGGCGACGATCTGGTCGAGCATGGCCTGGGCGTCCTCGTACAGCCGCCGGGCGGCCTCCGCGGTCGCGGGGTTGTGCAGGATGTCCGGGAACCGGCCGCGCATCTCCCAGGTCGTGAAGAACGGCTGCCAGTCGATGTAGCCCCGCAGCTCGTCGAGCGGGTAGTCGGTGAAGGTCCGGACGAACTGCGTGATCTCCCCGTGCCGGTGGTCGCACTGCGGGCCGGTGCTGAGGGCCCCGATTCCTGACAACCCAGCCTGCTGAAGCAGCATCCGCGGCCGCGGCGGGGTGTAGCCGCGCCAGTCGATGGGGGTCGCCGCCGCGCGCGCCGCGGCGATCGGCAGCAGCGTGCGGGTGTCCTGCCGTGCAGCGTGCCGCTCACGCAGCGCCGCGTAGTCGGCCTCGGTCTCGGCCAGCAGCGCCGGCCGCTGCTCCGGCGAGAGCAGGGCGGCCACGACGGGCACCGAGCGCGAGGCGTCCTTCACCCAGATGACCGGGCCGTGGTAGCGCGGCGCCACCTTGACCGCCGTGTGCGCCCGCGACGTCGTGGCGCCGCCGATCAGCAGCGGGAGGTCGAAGCCCTGGCGCTCCATCTCGGCGGCGAGGTTGGCCATCTCGTCGAGGGACGGCGTGATCAGGCCGGAGAGGCCGATGATGTCGGCGCCCTCCGCCTTGGCGGCGTCGAGCACCTGCTGGGCGGGCACCATCACCCCGAGGTCGACGACGTCGTAGTTGTTGCACTGCAGGACGACGCCGACGATGTTCTTGCCGATGTCGTGGACGTCGCCCTTGACCGTGGCCATGACGACGCGGCCGTTGCTGCGCTCCGCGTCGCCCGGACGGCGCTCGGCCTCGATGAACGGGACGAGGTAGGCGACCGCCTTCTTCATGACCCGGGCGGATTTCACGACCTGCGGGAGGAACATCTTCCCGGACCCGAACAGGTCGCCGACCACGTTCATGCCGGCCATCAGCGGGCCCTCGATGACCTCGATCGGCCGTCCGCCGCGGTCGCTGATCTCGGCGCGCAGCTCCTCGGTGTCGGCCTCGACGAACGCGTCGATGCCCTTCACCAGGGCGTGGGTGATCCGCTCGGCGACCGGCAGCGCCCGCCACTCCTCGGACGCGGTCTCCTTGGCCGCGCCGTCCCCGGCGAAGTCCCCGGCGATCTCCAGGAGGCGCTCGGTGCTGTCCGGACGGCGGTTGAGGATCACGTCCTCGATCCGCGCGCGCAGCTCCGGGTGGACCTCGTCGTAGACCTCGAGGGCGCCGGCGTTGACGATGCCCATGTCCAGGCCGGCCGCGATCGCGTGGTACAGGAACACCGCGTGGATCGCCTCGCGGACGCGGTTGTTGCCGCGGAAGGAGAACGAGACGTTGGAGATGCCGCCGGAGACCAGCGCGCCGGGGAGGTGCTGCTTGATCCAGCGGGTGGCCTCGATGAAGTCCCGCCCGTAGTTCGCGTGCTCCTCGATGCCCGTGGCGACGGCGAAGACGTTCGGGTCGAAGATGATGTCCTCGGCCGGGAACCCGACCTGCGTGGTGAGGATGTCGTAGGCGCGGCGGCAGATCTGCGTGCGGCGCTCCAGGTCGTCGGCCTGGCCGGCCTCGTCGAACGCCATGACCACGACGGCGGCGCCGTACTTGCGGCACAGCCGGGCCTCGCGGACGAACTTCTCCTCGCCCTCCTTGAGCGAGATCGAGTTCACGATCGGCTTGCCCTGGATGTTCTTCAGGCCGGCCTCGATGACCTCCCACTTCGAGGAGTCGATCATCGTCGGCACGCGGCAGATGTCGGGCTCGGCGGCGATCAGCCGGGTGAAGCGGTCCATCGCCTCGACGCCGTCGATCATCCCCTCGTCCATGTTGACGTCGATGACCTGGGCGCCGGCCTCGACCTGCTGGCGGGCGACGGTCAGCGCGGTCGGGTAGTCGCCGGCCTTGATCAGGTTGCGGAAGCGCGCGGACCCGGTGATGTTCGTGCGCTCGCCGACGTTCACGAACAGCGTGTCGTCGGTGACCGTGAGCGGCTCGAGCCCGGAGAGCCGCAGCGCGGGGGCGACCTGCGCCGGGACCCGGGGCGTCGTCCCCTCGACCGCCGCGGCGATCGCGGCGATGTGCTCGGGCGTCGTGCCGCAGCAGCCGCCGACCAGGTTGACCAGGCCGCTGGCGGCGAACTCGCCGAGCACGGCCGCGGTGTCGGCGGGTGCCTCGTCGTACTCGCCGAACGCGTTGGGCAGACCGGCGTTGGGATAGCAGGACACGAAGGTGTCGGCGATGCGGGACAGCTCCGCGACGTAGGGCCGCAGGTCCTCGGCGCCGAGCGCGCAGTTGAGGCCGACCAGCAGCGGGTCGACGTGCCGCACGGAGTGCCAGAACGCCTCGGTGACCTGGCCGGAGAGGGTCCGCCCGGAGGCGTCGGTGATGGTGCCGGAGATCATCACCGGCCACCGGCGGCCGCGCTGCTCGAACAGCGTCTCCAGCGCGAAGATCGCCGCCTTCGCGTTGAGGGTGTCGAAGATGGTCTCGACGAGCAGCACGTCCGCGCCGCCGTCGACCAGCCCGTCGGCCTGCTCGAGGTAGGCCTCGACCAGATCGTCGAAGCCGATGTTGCGGGCGCCGGGGTCGTTGACGTCGGGCGAGATGGACGCGGTGCGGTTGGTCGGGCCGAGCGCACCGGCCACGTACCGGGGCCGGTCAGGGGTGCGCGCCGTCATCGCGTCGCACTCCGCGCGGGCCAGCCGCGCCGAGGCGACGTTGAGCTCGTACGCCAGGTCGGCCATGCCGTAGTCGGACAGCGAGACCCGGGTGGCGTTGAAGGTGTTCGTCTCGATCAGGTCGGCGCCGGCCCCGAGGTAGTCGCGGTGGATGCCGGAGACGATCGCCGGCGCTGTGACGCTCAGCAGGTCGTTGTTGCCCTGCAGGTCGGTCGGCCAGTCGGCGAACCGCTCGCCCCGGTAGCCGGCCTCGTCCGGGCGGTGCCCCTGGATCGCCGTCCCCATGGCCCCGTCGAGCACCAGGATGCGCCGCTCGAGCAGGGCGGTCAGCTCCGCGGTGGCGTCCGGACGGAGGGCTGGGGTGTGGGGCATGGCGGTCCTCGGTCGTCGAGCGGGCAGTGTCCACTGCGGCGTCGGGCGCCAGGGCTCCGGCACTCCGACGGGCGGGTAGGCGCCTCGTCGTCCCCGAACAACGCTGCCATGGTCTCACCTTCCGGTTGCGGAGCGGGGCGGCCCACCCGGTCGCCGGGTCCACCTGTCGGGCGAACCTTGCCGGGCTTGTCGCCCCACACGCCGCACGGAGCCGGTGAGAGGAGGTCGGCCGACGTAGGCTCGGAGAGGTGATCGACCCGAAGTCCACCCCTGAGGACCTGCCCCGGCTCACCGACGCAGTGGCGGTGGTCGCCTTCGAGGGCTGGAACGACGCGGGGGACGCCGCCACCGGAGCCGTCGAGCACCTCGAGCTCATCTGGGACGCCACCCCCCTCGCCGCGCTGGACCCGGAGGACTACTACGACTTCCAGGTCAACCGGCCGACGGTGTCGCTGGTCGGCGGGCTGTCCCGGCGCATCGAGTGGCCGACCACCCGGATCTCGGTGGCCCGGCCCAAGGGCAGCCAGCGCGATGTGGTCCTGATCCGCGGCATCGAGCCGAACATGCGCTGGCGCGGGTTCTGCGAGGAGCTCATCGAGCTCTGCCGCGAACTCGACGTCCACACCGTCGTCGGCCTGGGCGCGCTGCTCGCCGACACGCCGCACACCCGCCCGACGCCGGTCTCCGGCTCGGCCTACGACACCGAGTCCGCGCAGCGCTGGGGGCTGGAGGCCTCCCGCTACGAGGGCCCGACCGGCATCCTCGGCGTCTTCCAGGACGCCTGCGTCCAGGCCGGGCTGCCGGCGATCAGCTTCTGGGCGGCGGTGCCGCACTACGTCTCCCAGCCGCCCTCCCCCCGGGCGACCGTCGCGCTGCTGCAGCGGGTCGAGGAGGTGCTCGACCTCACCGTGCCCATGGGGGCGCTCCCCCAGCAGGCCGACGACTGGGTGAAGACGGTCGACGAGATGGCCAACGAGGACGCCGAGGTGGTCGAGTACGTGCGCTCGCTCGAGGAGCGGGCCACCGAGAGCGACCTCTCCCAGGCCAGCGGCGACTCGATCGCCCGCGAGTTCGAGCGCTACCTGCGCCGCCGGGGCAGTGCCAACTGAGGTCCTCCGGACCTCACCGCGGCCCTTCGGGTCCCACTCGTCACGACAAGTCGTGTTCTGAGTTGGGGATAACGGTCGACTTCGCGACATGTCGACCCGTCGACGAGTCGGTTCGTCGTCAGCTGGTGCGCAGCAGCGGGGTCATCCGGGACGACGCGTCGTCGTCGAAGAGCCGGTCGTGCATGGACAGCGCGAACCGGTCGGTCATCCCCGAGACGTAGTCGACGACCTGGGTGACCGGATCGGCCGAGGTGTCCCGGTAGCTGGCGGGGATGAGCTCGGGATGGGCCAGGTGGTGGTCGACCAGCCGCCGGATGACGTCGATGGCCACGTGCTTCTGCCCGGCCGCGGTGGGTGACTCGTAGACCCGCTCGAACATGAAGGTCCGCAGCTCGTGGAAGGCCTCGAGCGGCCCGGGCGCCATGACGACGACGCCGGCGGAGTTCTCCGGCGACAGGCTGCCCTCGACGACGGCGTCGATCATGGCGCCGACCATCTCGCTGCCCGGCTCCCCGAAGACGGCGCGGGCGCGGGCCGGCAGGTCGGACACCTCGAGCACCCCGGCGCGGACGGCGTCGAGGGCGTCGTGGGACAGGTAGCCGATCCGGTCGGCGTAGCGCACGCACTCGCCCTCGCGGGTGGCCGGCGGCGGGCTGATCTTCCAGCTGTGCGCCCGGATGCCGTCGCGGACCTCCCACGTGAGGTTCAGGTGCTCCAGCACCTCGACGATCCGCACCCCCTGCGCCGCGTGGTGCCAGCCGCCGGGCACGTAGGGCTCGAGGGCGTCCTCGCCGATGTGCCCGAACGGCGAGTGGCCGAGGTCGTGCCCCAGCGCGATCGCCTCGGCGAGGGTCTCGTTGAGGCCGAGCGCCCGGGCCAGCGAGCGGGCCACCTGGGTGACCTGCAGCGTGTGGGTCAGCCGGGTGACGAAGTGGTCGCCGTCGGGGTTGAGGAAAACCTGTGTCTTGTGCTTGAGCCGGCGGAAGGCCTTGGCGTGCAGGATGCGGTCGCGGTCGCGCTCGAACGCCGTCCGCAGCGGGTCCTCCGGCTCGGCGACGGCGCGGCCGCGGCTGGCCGTGGAGCGGGCGGCCGCCGGGGCCAGCCGCTCCTCCTCCGCCTCCCGGGCGGCGCGGCCGGTGAGCCGGAAGCGGTCGCCCATGCCGCTACAGCGCCACGCCGAGCAGGGCGTCCACGGCGTCGCGGACCAGGGCCGGCGACCCGTCGTCCTCGCCGGCCCCGCCGAGGGTCGCCTGCGCCCACGCGTCGACCGCGGCGATCGCGCCGGGTGAGTCGAGGTCGTCGGAGAGCCGCTCGCGGAGCTGGGCCAGCACCGGGGCCGCGGCCGCGCCGGCCGTGGCGCCGACCGCCCGGCGCCACGTCGCCAGCCGGTCCTCGGCGGCGCGCAGCAGGTCCGGCGACCACTCGCGATCGGTGCGGTAGTGGCCGGAGAGCAGGGCCAGGCGGATGGCCATCGGGTCGACGCCGTCCCCGCGCAGCCGGGAGACGAAGACCAGGTTGCCGCGGCTCTTGCTCATCTTCTCGCCGTCCAGGCCGATCATCGCCGCGTGCACGTAGGTGCGCGCGAACGGCTTGGTGGCGGTGAGCGCCTCGGCGTGGACGGCGGAGTACTCGTGGTGCGGGAACACCAGGTCACTGCCGCCGCCCTGGACGTCGAAGCCCATGCCGATGGTCTCCAGCGCGATGGTGGCGCACTCGATGTGCCAGCCGGGCCGGCCGGCGACGCCGCGGGGGCCCGCCCAGGACGGCTCGCCCGGCCGCTCGCCGCGCCAGAGCATCGGGTCCAGCGGCTGCCGCTTGCCCGGCCGGTCGGGGTCTCCCCCGCGCTCGGCGAACAGCCGCAGCATGGTCGCCTCGTCGTAGCGGGACTCCCCGCCGAAGCCGGGCGCCTGGGCGACGTCGTGGTAGACGTCGCCGGTGCCGTCGTCGAGCACGTAGGCCAGGCCCTCGTCGAGCAGCTCCTCGATGTGGGCGACGATCCGCGGGATCGACTCGACCGCGCCGACGTAGTCGTCCGGCGGCAGGACCCGCAGCGCCGTCATGTCCTCGCGGAACAGCGCCGTCTCGCGCATGCCGAGGACGATCCAGTCCTCGTGGTCGCGCTCGGCCCGCTCGAGCAGCGGGTCGTCGATGTCGGTGACGTTCTGCACGTAGTGGACGGCGTGCCCGGCGTCCCGCCACACGCGGTTGACCAGGTCGAAGGCCAGGTACGTGGCCGCGTGGCCCAGGTGGGTGGCGTCGTAGGGGGTGATCCCGCAGACGTACATCCGCGCGGTCGGATCGGGGCTGGTGGCCACCACCTCACCGCGCGCGGTGTCGTGCAGTTTCAGGGCGGGGCCGGCCCCGGGCAGGGTCGGCAGCAGCGGGGCGGGCCAGGAGAGCACGACACCGAGCCTAGAGGCGAGGTCCGACGCGGACGAAAGCCACGGGCTGTCCCCGGCTGGCCCTACGGTCCTCTCAGGCGAGGGGCCGCCGCCGGAGGGAGTGCACATGGAGCTCGACGAGTACCTGCCGGTGCTGCAGCGGGCTAACGCCCGCTTCGCCGAGGTGGCCGCCGCCGCGGTGCTGGAGCGGGGGTGGACGGCGCACGTGCCGGGCTGCCCCGACTGGACCCTGGCCGACCTGGTCTGGCACCTGACCGAGGTGCAGCACTTCTGGGGGTGGATCGTGCGCACGCGAGCGCAGGACCCGTCGGCCTACCCCGAGCCGCAGCGCCGGCCGGACGACGAGCTGCTCGGCTTCCTCGCTGCCTCCTCGGCCGAGCTGGAGACCGCCCTGGACGGCGCCGAGCCCGCCGAGCCGGTCTGGACCTGGGCGCCGCGGCGCGACGTCGCCTTCGTGCTGCGCCGCCAGGCGCAGGAGGCCGTCGTCCACACCGCGGACGTCGAGCAGGTGCTGGGCGAGCTGCGCCCGATCCCGGCCGACGTGGGCCTGGACGGCATCGACGAGTGGCTGGAGGTGTTCGTCCCCGGCGTGCTGCCGGAGGGCCCGCCGGCCGGGGCGCACCCCGTGGTCCTGCACGCCGTCGACGCCGACGCCGAACGCACGCTCTTCCCCGGAACCCGGCCGTTCCCCATCGCGGCGCTCACCGGCAACGCCGGGGACCTGCTGCTGGCGTTGTGGCACCGGCTGCCGATGGAGGTGCTGACCGTGGACGGCGACCCCGCCCAGGCGGCCGCGATGATCGGCCTGGTCACGGTCGAGTAGTCCGGCCCGCGGCGGCGTGCACCCCTCACGCACATCCGGGATGGCCATGAGCGGCAACGACGTGCGCTGACGACCAGTTCTGCCGCTCAGAACTGGTACTCCGCGCGCGGGGCGTCAGGGCCAGGTGGCGGCGTACTTCTCGAACGCCTCGCCGGTCTGGATGCCGACGACGCAGAAGACCAGCCCGGCGGGGTCGGTCATCTGCCAGAACGAGCCCATGTCGGCCTTGCGCCGTGCGCCGAGGGCCTCGAGGCGGGCGACCTCGGCCGGGATGTCGTCGGTCTCGATGTCGACGTGCCAGCGCGGCGGCGTCCCCTCCCCCGTGCGCTGCGTCTCCAGCTTGAAGCCGTCGCCGAAGACGCCCAGGGAGGCCCAGTCGTCGTCGGAGGGGTCCGGCTCGAGCGGGTGACCGGTGGCCGCGGACCAGAAGTCCACGCCGGCGACGTGGTGCTCGGGCGGCAGGTCGAGCAGCAGGATGGCGAGGCGAGAGCGATGCGGCATGCGCGCATCCTGCAGCAGTCAGCAGCCGTTGATCATCGGCAGGTGGCTGCCCGACACGCCGACGGCGGCAGCCACCTGCCGATGATCACGGACGAAAGGGTCCTTTGTCAGAAGGGCGGCCAGGGCAGGGCGGGCCAGTCCCCCGACGGTTCGGGATGCCGGCGGGTGCGCAGCAGCTCGGCGACCCGCTGCTGCGTCCGGCGCACCTCGCGTCGGGTGAGGTGCTCGTGCAGCCGCTCCCCGAGGTCGCCGAGCAGCCCGTCCTGCAGCCGCTCCAGCACCTCGACCGCCTCGGCGGGCAGCGGCTTGCCGGCCCAGCGCCACAGCAGGGTGCGCAGCTTGGGGTCGACGGAGAAGCAGATGCCGTGGTCGACGCCGTACACGTGGCCGTCGGGCATCGGGATGATGTGCCCGCCCTTGCGGTCGGCGTTGTTGACCACCGCGTCGAAGACCGCCATCCGCCGCAGCGCCGGGTGGTCCTGCCGCACGAACGCCGCCAGGTCGACGGTGGGGTCGCCGTCCACCCACAGCTGCACCATGCCGGGCCCGAACGGGCCGTCGCGCAGGACGGTCGGCGGCACGATCCGCCAGCCCGTGGCCTCCGACACCAGGGCGGCCGAGACCTCGCGGCCGGCGAGCGTGCCGTCGGGGAAGTCCCACAGCGGCCGCTCCCCCGCCACCGGCTTGTAGACGCACTCGGCCTCGAGCGTGCCCGTGCGGATGGTGCCGATGAGGGTGACGTTCGACGCGTCCAGCAGCCGGCCCTCGAGGTCGATCTCGCCGTCGGCCAGCAGGACGGCGGACTCGGCGTCGTCGGCCGGCGGCCGCAGGTCGCTCGCGGCGACCGGTTCGGGCTGTTCGCTCATCGGCGGGAGGACGCCGCCGGTCAGCGGCGGTAGCCGTTCTGCCGGGGGCAGACGTGCCCGGTCGGGTCCAGCGGCAGCGAGCACAGCGGGCACGGCGGCCGTCCGGCGGCCACGACGCGGCGGGCCCGCGCCACGAACGCCCGCGCCGCGCCCGGCGTGATCGTCACGCGCAGCGCGTCGGGGCCCTCCTCCGCGTCGGAGAGGATCGCCTCCTCCTCGATCGGCTCGTCACCGGCGGCGACGGCCTCGACGACGACGGCCTGCGCCTCGCCGTCCCAGGCCAGGCCCATGGCGGCGACCCGGAACTCCTCGTCGACGGGCGGGGTGAGCGGCTCGAGGTCGTCGACGTCGGCGTCGGGCGGGATGACCGTGTTGGCGCGGGCGGCGATCTCGTCGAGCAGCTCGCTCATGCGGTCGGCGAGCACCTGCACCTGGGTCTTCTCCAGGGCGACGCTGATGGTCCGGCCGGTGGCGTCGGAGGCCTGCAGGTAGAAGGTGCGGTCTCCGGGCTGGCCCACCGTGCCGGCGACGAACCGGGTCGGGCGATCGAAGAGGTGGACCTGGCGTGGCACGGGCCCCAGGTTACGCGGGCGTCCGGGCAGGTCCAGCCGACGACACCGGGCTCAGGCGCCCGGTCCGGCGCCGCCCCCGACGACGGCGTCCGAATCGCTCTTCCGCCGCCGCCGCTTCTTCGGCGGCGGCAGCAGGGCGGCGACGTCGCCCCCGGTGTCGTTCATCCGGACGACGAACGGCCGGGTGTCGGTGTAGGTGATCACCGAGATGGACGCCGGGTCGACGACGATCCGCTGGAACGAGTCCAGGTGCAGGCCCAGCGCGTCGGCGAGCACGGCCTTGATCACGTCGCCGTGGCTGCAGGCCAGCCAGACCGCGTCCGGGGCGAGCGCGGCGTTCCACTCCCGGACGGCGGCGACCGCGCGGGCCTGGGTCTGCGCCAGCCCCTCCCCCTCCGCCCCCGGGAAGACCGCGGCGCTGGGATGCAGCTGGACGACCTTCCACAGCGGTTCCTTGACCAGCTCCTTGAGCGGCCGGCCGGTCCAGTCGCCGTAGCGCGCCTCACCGAGCCGCTCGTCGGTCCGCAGCTCGAGCGAACGGCCCTCGACCACCGCGCCCGCGGTCTGCTGGCAGCGCTCCAGCGGGCTGCTCACCACCGCGGCCAGCGGCACCGGGGCCAGCCGGGCGGCGACCGCCTGCGCCTGGGCGAGGCCGGTCTCGTCCAGCCGGACACCCGGCGTCCACCCGGCCAGGACGCCGCCGGTGTTCGCCGTCGTCCGCCCGTGGCGCAGCAGGATGACGGTCGGCACGGCGCAGACCCTACGGAACCCCACCGTCAGCGGGGCGCGAGCACGCCCGCGCCGACCAGACCGAGCACGAGCAGGCCGAGCACCACTCGGTAGACGACGAACGGGGTGAAGCTGCCGCGGTTGAGGTAGCGCAGCAGCCAGGCGATCACCGAGAGCCCCACGGCGAAGGCGATGACCGTGGCCACGATCGTCGGCCCCCAGTCGACCCGCCCGCCGGCGAGATCACCGGTCAGCGCCTCGTAGGCCTGGAAGAAGCCCGAGCCCAGCACCGCCGGGATCGCCAGGAGGAAGGAGTACCGGGCCGCGGCGGCGCGGGTGTAGCCGAGGAACAGTCCCATCGTGATCGTGCCGCCGGAGCGCGAGACGCCCGGGATGAGCGCCAGCGACTGGGCCAGCCCGAAGAGGACGCCGTCGCGGACGTTGAGCTCGGCCAGCTCCAGCTTCTTGCGGCCGACCCGGTCGGCCCAGAAGAGGATCAGCGAGAACGCCACCAGCGCGATGGCCACGATCCGCAGGTCGCGCAGGCTGGTCTCGATGCGGTCCTGGAACAGCAGGCCGAGGACGACGATCGGGATGCTGCCGGCGATGATCAGCCAGCCCATGCGGGCGTCCGGGTCGTGCTTGCGCTTCCCGAACAGCGAGAGCACCCAGGCGGAGACGATCCGCGCGATGTCGCGGCGGAAGTAGAGCAGGACGGCGGTCTCGGTGCCGATCTGGGTGATCGCGGTGAACGCCGCGCCGGGGTCGTCCCAGCCGAACGCCTCGCCCACGATGCGCAGGTGGGCGCTCGAGGAGATCGGCAGGAACTCGGTCAGCCCCTGCACCAGGCCCAGGACGACGGCTTCGAACCAGCCCACGCCGCTCAGCCCTTTCCGGTCGGGACGGCGGGCACGGGCGGGGTTGCGGCAGGCACGGAAGGTCAGGGTAGGCCGCGTCGCTGGGCGACCGGACGCGCCGCTCCGGGGTGGGGACGGTCCCCGGCCGTCGTCCCCCTCCGCCGGTAGGTTGGCGGCTCGTGGAGCAACGGGCGCTCGGGCGCAGCGGCCTGGTCGTCTCCCGGCTGGCGCTGGGGACCATGACCTGGGGCCGGGACACCGACGAGGACGAGGCCGCGATGCAGCTCACCGCCTTCGTCGACGCCGGCGGCACCCTCGTCGACACCGCCGACGTGTACTGCGGCGGCGAGAGCGAGCGCATCGTCGGCCGGCTGCTCTCCGACGTCGTCCCCCGTTCCGACGTGCTGCTCGCGACCAAGGCGGTGGGCCGGACGGCGGAGGGGCCGATGGGCCGCGGCGCCTCCCGCGGGCACCTGCTGGCCGCGCTCGACGCCTCCCTGGAGCGGCTCGGCGTCGACCACGTCGACCTCTGGCAGCTGCACGCCTGGGACGAGACCACCCCGCTGGAGGAGACCCTCGCCGCCTGCGACGTCGCCGTGTCCAGCGGGCGGGTCCGCTACGTCGGCGTGAGCAACTTCACCGGCTGGCAGACCGCGCAGGCCGCCACCTGGCAGCGGGCCTGGCCCGGCCGCACGCCGCTGGTGAGCACCCAGGTGGAGTACTCGCTGCTGCAGCGCGGGGTCGAGCGCGAGGTGGTGCCGGCGGCCGAGGCGCTGGGGCTGGGCGTGCTGGCCTGGTCGCCGCTGGGCCGCGGCCTGCTGACCGGCAAGTACCGGCACAGCACGCCGACGGAGTCGCGCGGCGCCTCCCCGCAGTGGCAGGGGTTCATCGACGGGCTGCGCTCGGCGACGTCCGACCGGATCGTCGAGGCGGTGATCACCGCCGCCGAAGGCCTGGGCACCACCCCGCTCGCGGTGGCGCTGGCCTGGGTGCGCGACCGCCCGGGCGTCGTCGCCGCGGTCGTCGGCGCGCGGACGGCGCACCAGCTGCAGGCCTCGCTGGACGCCGAGGGCGTCCGGCTGCCCGCGGCGATCCGCACCGCGCTCGAGGACGTCTCCGCCCCGCCGTTCGGGTACCCCGAGCGCCGATGAGCAGCCCTCCCAACCAGGTCTTCGCCGCCTTCTGCGCCGCCGGGCTGTGGCCCGGCCTGGGCAAGCGGACGGCGGCCGAGCTGCCCGGGGCGGGCATCACCGGTCCGGACGACGTCACCGCCGACCGGCTGATGAAGCTGCCCCGGGTCGGCCGGCAGCGCGCCGAGCGGCTGTTCTCCAGCTTCCTGGCCGCTGCGCCGGCCTACGAGGTGGTCGGCCTGCTCCTCGGCGCCGGGCTCGAGGCGAAGCTGGCCTCCGGCGTCACCGACGCCCTCGGCCCGGACGCCGGCCGCCGGCTGCGCGACGACCCGTGGGCGCTGCTCGGCCTGCCGGGCGTCAGCCTGACCGACGCCGACCGGCTGGCGATCGCGATCCTGCCGGGGGCGAACCGGCAGGACTCCCGCCGCGGCCGGGCGATCGTCGCGCAGACCCTGCGGACGGCGACCCGCGACGGGCACACCGTCCTGCCCGCCGACCTGGTCGTGGCCGCGCTGCGGGCCGAGGGCATCACCGACCCGGCGGCCGCGGTGGTCGCCGCGGTGGAGTCGGGCGAGGTGCTCGAGCACGAGCCGCCGCTCGACCCGGAGTCCGACGAGGAGCCCGACCCGGCGCTGCGGATGCTGTCGCTGGCCCGGTACGGGATGGCCGAGGAGGCGGTGGCCGAGAACGTGCAGCGGCTGATGGCCACCGCGGAGCGGATCGCCGACCCGGCATCGGTGCGCACCGTGGCCAAGGGCTTGGACGAGCAGCAGAAGAAGTCGGTCGCCCAGGTGCTCGGCGCCGGGGTCTCGCTGCTCACCGGCGGTCCGGGGACCGGCAAGAGCCGGACGGTGGCCGCGATCGTGCAGCTGCTGCGCGCCAAGGGCAGCGAGGTCGCGCTGGCCGCGCCCACCGGCCGGGCGGCCAAGCGGCTGGAGGAGCTCACCGACCACCCGGCGGTGACCGTGCACCGGCTGCTCGGCGCCCAGGGCACCACCGGCGGGTTCGCGCGCAACGAGGAGTGGCCGCTCGACGCCGACGTGGTGGTGGTCGACGAGGCCTCGATGCTCGACGTCGAGCTCACCGCGGCGCTGCTGGAGGGCTGCCAGGACGGCACCCACCTGCTCCTGGTCGGCGACCCGGCGCAGCTGCCCTCGATCGGGCCCGGCCACGTGCTCGGCGACCTCATCGACTCCGGCGTCGTCCCGGTGACCGAGCTGACCACGCTCTACCGGCAGGCCGAGGGCGGGGCGATCGCCCGGCTGGCGACGGCGGTGCGCGGCGGCGAGCTGCCGCCGGTGGACTCGCCGGACCGCGAGGTCGTCGTTGTCCCGGCGGCCGGGTCGGCGGAGGCGTCCCGGCGGGTGGTGCAGCTGGTGACCGACTCGATCCCACGGGCGCTGGGCATCGACCCCGGCTCGGTGCAGGTGGTCACGCCGGTGCACCGCGGCCCGGCCGGCACGATCGAGCTGAACAAGGCGCTCAAGGCGAAGCTCAATCCCGGCGACGGCGCGGTGTTCGGCTTCGACCCCGGCGACCGGGTGGTGGCCACCGCCAACCACCTGGACCTCGAGCCGATCGGCTTCGCCAACGGCGAGGTCGGCGTGGTCACCGGCACCGGCGAGGGATCGCTGGACGTCGCGTTCGCGTCCGGGCCGGTGACGTGCACGGGCCAGGCGCTGTTCGACCTGCGGCACGGGTGGGCGATCACCGTGCACCGGGCGCAGGGCTCGGAGTGGCCGGGCGTGGTCGTCGTCCTGCCGCCGGAGGCCGGCGGGATGCTGTCGCGGCCGCTGGTCTACACGGCGCTGACCCGCGCGCAGCAGCACCTGTCCATCGTGCACGCCACCGGCGCGGCGCTGGCGCGGGCGGTGCGCGAGGTCGACGTCCGGCCGCGGCGCACCCGGCTGGCGACGCTGCTGGCCGAGGCGGTGGAGGCGGACGACTAGCGGCCGGCCAGCGCGCGCATGGCGGCGCCGAGCTGGCCGGGGCAGGTCAGCGGCCGCGGGAAGGCCAGCCGCACGTCGCGGTGCCCGACCGGCCGCTCGATGCGCAGCCGCAGGCCGAAGCGGTCCAGGCCGAGGGGGCGGACGACGTCGTGCGGGCCGACGTCCCCCGGCGCCAGCCGGACGGTCAGCTGCGCGAGGAACTCCGGGTGGTCGGCGTCGAGGTGGGCCAGCGTGGCCGCCTCGATGCCGGTGAGCGGATCCGGCGCCGCGCCGGCGAACTCCTCCGGGCCGACCTCGGTCACGGCGTACCCGTCGCGCAGCACCACCTCGGCCAGGTCCAGCCGCAGCAGGGTCGCGGTCCGGCCGACGTCGAGCAGGGCCGCCACGGGCCGCACGTCGGCGAAGGCGAGCAGCGCCGGGCGCACGTCCCGGTCGGGCAGCGGGGTGGCCCAGCCGGAGAGCCACAGCTGCGCGCGCACCGGCCGGCGCAGCGGCACCGGAGCCCGGTCGCTGAGCATCAGCAGGGCGGTCAGGTCCCGCTGCGGCGCCGCCGCCACCGCGGTGGCCAGCGGCCCGTCGGCCGGCACGACCAGCAGCACCCGGCCGTCGGCGGTCACGGCGTGGGCCAGCGGCAGGTGGGCCTCGATGCCGGCCGCGCAGACCGTGGCACCCGCCGCGGCGGCGACCGTGCGGGCGCGCTCCGCGGGGCCGGGGCGGACCGCGCGCGCGGTCGCGGGCTCGGGACGGGTGGTCATGGCGGCCCCTCCGGGAGTGAAGTTAGGACAGCCTAACCAAACTCACGGCGACGGAGGAAGGGCCGCTCGAACGCCGGTCAGCGGATCAGGTCAGGACGTCGTCCTCGTCGACCGGCACGTCGGCCTCCTGCTCCAGGACGTCGGCGTCGTTCGCCTCCCGGTCCCCCACCGGCCGCGGCGGGCCGCCGGCCTCTCCCGGCCGGGCGGCGAGCTGCTGCTCGAGCGCGTCGGCCTCGGGCACGTCCTCCGGCGGGGCGCTGGCGTCACCGGCCAGCGCCACGGCCGGCGGATCGAGGAGTGCCTCCTGCTCGGCGCGGTCGGCGTCGGGCACGTCGCTGATCGGGCCGGGCTCGGTCACGTCGTCCTCCTCGGATCGGGTGGCGGGACGGTCTCATCGTGCCGCCCGGCACCCCGCCCGGCAGGGCCGGGGTACGGCCGGCAGGTGACAGACAGGTGACGCCCCGGCGTCCGCAGGGCACAATCGGGCGCGTGGAGGCGGTCGCGGAGTGGGAGTTCGCGCCGCTGCGGATCCCGGCGGGCACGTCCCGATCCGCAGCGGCGACCATGCTGAGCCTGCAGGCCGAGACCGGCGGCTGGGAGCTCGCCCGTCTCCAGCTGCACGCCGACGGCACCCGCAAGGTGATCATGCGGCGCCGATCGCGGCTGTCCTACCTGCCCAAGCCGGTCATCTGACATCCTCTGCCCCACGCCGCGAGAGGAGCGGGCCGTGGGCGCAGCACCGGGGCAGCCGACGCTCATCCAGTCGGTGCAGCGGGCCCTGCGGCTGCTGGAGATCATCGCCGAGCACGGCGGGCGGGCCCGCGCCAAGGAGGTCGCCCGCGCGGCCGGGCTCCCCCTCGCCACCACGTACCACCTGCTGCGCACCTGCGCCCACGAGGGCTGGCTGCAGCGGCTCGACGACGGCTCCTACGTGCTCGGGCACCGGATCGACGTCGTCCGCCGGCACGGCACGGCGGCCCGCGGCGTCGCGCTCGCCCGGCCGGCCCTCGAGTGGCTGCGCGACGAGCTCGGCGGCGCGGTCTACCTGGGCCGCTACGTCGACGGGGAGATCGTCGTCGCGGAGATCGTCGACGGCCCCCGCGCGCCGCGGATCGACCTGTGGGTCGGCGTGCACGACGCCGGGCACGCCACCGCCCTCGGCAAGAGCATCCTCGGCCAGCTGCCCGCGGCCGACCGCGACGAGTACTTCAGCCGGCACCCGCTGCACGACCTGACGCCGCGCACCGTCGTCGACCGCCGCCGCCTGCGGCTGCCCCCGGCCGGGGACGTCGCGGTGGACGACGGCGAGTACGCCGTCGGCGTCGCCTGCCTGGCCGCGGCGGTGGCCACCCCGGACGGCGTCGGCGCGGTCGCCGTCGTCACCTCCCCCGGCGTCCGGGAGGGCCGGCGCACCCTGCTGACCGGCGCCGGCCGGGTGTCGCGCGCGCTGGTCCTGGCCTGAGCACGGGCTTTCCGTACCGAAAGCCCCGGTTCGCCGCCATCTGAAATCCGGCCCCTTCCGTCCGGGCCGGCGCGGTTCCACCATGCCGCCATGACGTCCGCACCGGCGCCGGAGTGGGCGGTGCGCGCCCTCTCCGGCGTGTACGACCCGTGCTGCCGCGAGAAGGGCATCTCGGTCGTCGACATGGGGCTGCTCCGGTCGGTCACCGTCCACGACCGGCACGCCCGCGTGGAGCTGCTGCTGACCTCGGGCTGGTGCCCGTTCGCCGCCCGCGTGCTCACCGACGTCGAGGAGGCGATCGGCGCCTCCCCCGACGTCGACTCCTGCGAGGTCGAGATCGTCTGGGACGAGGCCTGGACCACCGACCGCCTCTCGGAGAGCGCCCGCCGCACGCTCCGCTTCCTGCCCGACCCGGTCGCCGTCCGCGACCGGGACGCCTATCGCGCCACCCACCTGCCAGGAGGCTCCTCATGATCGGCGACGCGTTCGTCTTCGACGGGGTCGCGCACCCGTTCAACTTCACGGCGAAGAACGCCTACGGGCCGCCGGGGCAGCTGTTCGCCAACCACCTCTACGCCTTCCACGCCACGCTCACGCCGGAGAACGCGACCCACCTGTCGCAGGACGAGTTCCTCAAGGAGTGGACGCCGTCCGACATCCGGCAGATGGTCTACGACGAGTCCGACACCGACATGCTCGTGGCGATGCCGCTGCCGCTCACCGACCTGTTCCGCGACGGCCTGTCCCCCTGGGAGACCTGCACCGAGCTGGCCGCCCGCGACCCCGACCGGACGATCTTCTGGGGCTCGGTCAACCCGCTCGAGGGGCGCAAGGCGATCGACCTCATGGAGCGGCAGGTCGGCGAGTTCGGCGCCAGGGCGTTCAAGTTCTACAACGTGCGCTACGACTACGGCTCGCCGTTCCCGTGGCGGATGGACGACCCGCAGGTCGCCTTCCCGATCTTCGAGAAGGCCCAGGAGCTGGGGGTCAACCTGATCGGGGTGCACAAGGGCGTGCCGCTGGGCCCGCAGCCGGTCGAGGCGACCCAGACCTGGGACATGGACGGCGCGGCGGCCAACTTCCCCGACATCAACTTCGTGATCTTCCACGTCGGCCTGCCGTTCATCGACGAGACCTGCTGGCAGCTGATCCGGTTCCCGAACCTGTACGCCTCCCTCGCGGCGACGATCAACTTCGTCGTCCGGGCGCCGCGGATGTTCGCCGAGATCCTCGGCAAGCTGCTGTTCTGGTGCGGCGAGGACAAGATCGTCTACGGGTCGGAGGCGCCGATCTTCCACCCGCAGTGGGCGCTGCGGGCGTTCATGGACTTCTCCATCCCGCAGGATCTGTGCGAGGGCTACGGGTATCCGCAGCTCACCGACCAGGCCAAGCGGAAGATCCTCGGCGAGAACCTGCTGCGGCTGCACGGCATGGACGTCGAGGCCACCAAGGCCCGCCTCGGCCGCCCCCAGGCCCACTGAAGGAGTGCGGGGAGCGAGGTCTCCTCGCCCCCCGCACTCCGCTACGGGACGAGGACGACCTTGCCGACGGTGTTGCGGTCGGCGAGGGCCTTGAGCGCCTGCGGCGCCTCCTCCAGCGGCAGCGCCTGGCTGACCAGCGGGTCGATGTGGCCCTCGCTCCAGAGCCGGTCGAGCTCCTCGTGCACCATGCCGAACAGCGCCGGGTCGAACTTGCGGTACAGCCCCCAGTGCAGGCCGACGACGCTGTAGTTCTTCACCAGCACGTGGTTGGCCGGCGCCTCGGGGATGCGGCCGCTGGTGAAGCCGACGACGAGCAGCCGGCCCTCGAAGGCGATGCACTTGCGGCTCTTGTCGAAGACGTCGCCGCCGACCGGGTCGTAGATGACGTCGGCGCCCTTGCCGCCGGTGACGTCCTTGACCACCTGCACGAAGTCCTCGGAGGTGTAGTCGACGGCGTGGTCGGCGCCGAGGTCCCGGCACACCTGGACCTTGCGCTCACCGCCCGCGGTCGCGATCACCGTGGCCCCGGCGGCCTTGCCCAGCTGGATGGCCGCCGAGCCGACGCCGCCCGCGCCGGCGTGCACGAGCAGCACCTCGCCGGACCTCAGCTGCGCGCGGCGGTGCAGACCGACCCAGCCGGTCTGGTAGGTCAGGTACAGCGCGGCGGCCTTCTCGTCGGGCATGCCCTCGGGCACGGGGAACGCCATGGCGGCGTCCATCAGCGCGTACTCGCCGAAGGCACCGGGCCCCCCGGACGGCGAGCCGAGCACCCGCTGCCCGGTGTCCACGATCTCCCCGCACAGCTCGATGCCGGGCGTGTACGGCAGCGGCGGGCGCTCCTGGTAGGTGCCCTGCGCCATCAGGACGTCGGGGAAGTTCAGCGCCGCCGCACGCACCTTGACCAGCACCTGGCCCTCACCGGGCGTGGGCCGGTCGACCTCGTCGAGGGACATGACGTCGGAGGGGTCGCCGAGCTGGTGTACCCGCCATGCACGCATGCCCCGACCCTGCCAGATCCGCGGTGACCGCCGTCACCCGGTCCTCAGCGCTCACCCCGCGCCAGGACCTCGTCCTGGTGGCGGTGGCCGAGGGTCTCGTACCCGACGACGGTGACCCACGGGGTCAGCGCCAGCACCACGAGGCACCAGGCGAGCGACACCCCCGCCGAGGCGAGGACCACCGACGCCAGCACGACGGCCGCCGAGCCGGCCAGCAGGAGCAGGTGGAAGGGGTCGAACGTGCGGGTGAGCCGGTCGTACACGGCGTAGATCGACGCGACGTAGACGGCGACCGGCACCGCCACGGTCAGCACGGTGCCCGTCGTCCCGAGGACGCTGTGGTGCTCCAGCCGGAGGGCCGCGGCGTGCAGCCCGGCGCCGACCGCGACGAGCGACGCGAAGACGACGATGTGCCCGTAGCCCCAGCCGAAGCTGCGCCGCCGGTGCCGGGCCAGCAGCCGCCCGCAGGGCAGCACGAAGTAGGTCCACCACAGCCCGAAGGTCAGCGCCGTCCCGGCCAGCCCGAGGACGACGACGTCGACCGTCCAGCCCGGCCCCTCCGGCCCGATCACCGCGGCGATCGCCACCGTCGTCCCGAGCAGCCCCTCCCCCAGCGCGATGATCACCAGGAGCCCGTACCGCTCGGCGATGTGGTGCGGGTGCCAGGGGGTGCCGCCCTTGCCGAACTCGGCGACCACCGGCCCGATGAGCTCGACCAGGACCAGCAGCGCCACCCACAGGAAGGTGACGCCCAGGGAGGTCTGCGCGACCAGCAGCGCGATCCAGCCGACCTGCGCGACGGAGATCGCGGTGGCGTAGGTCAGGCAGGCGCTGCGCCGGTCCGGGTCCTGCCGGGCCGCGCGCAGCCACTGGAAGACCATGGCGGCCCGCATGACCACGTAGCCGGCCACCATGACGGCGTTGTTGACGACCGCGCCGTCGTGGATCGAGGCGAACATCGCCGGCAGCCCGAGCGCGAAGATCAGCACGCCGAGCATCTGCACCATCGTGGCCAGCCGGAACACCCAGTCGTCGGTGTCGTACGCCGAGGCGAACCAGGTGAAGTTGATCCAGGCCCAGGCGATCCCGAACGCCGCGAAGGAGAACCCGGCCAGACCGGCCCCGACCGAGCCCTCGGCCAGCAGGTGCGCCAGCTCGTTCGCCGCCGTCCCGTAGGCGATGACGAAGGTCAGGTCGAACAGCAGCTCCAGCGGGGTCGCGGCGCGGTGCGGCTGCTGCGGGTCGCGCCCGCGCATGCGGATCCGCGGTGGACCTGCGCCTCGGCCATGGCGCAGTCTTCCGCGCGCGCCTCCCCCGGGACCACCCCTAGGACCAGCCCCGGCACCACCGCGGGGATCAGCTCAGCTGATCAGCGGAGGTCCTGGCTCACGTCCGGACGTGAGCCAGGACGCGTTCCGGTGATCCCAGCTGATCGTGGCCGGGCGGTCAGCGCATGGACGGCGGGCGCAGCGCCTCGGGGACGACGGCGGTCTCGCCGGTCGCCGTCTTCGCGGACGGGACGCCCTTGAACTTGTAGGGCACCGCGCCGATGCCCGGCTGCACGATGTACGCCGCGCCCGGCTCGCCGGAGGCCCAGGCGGCGATCATCGCGTCGGCGACCTCGTCGGCGGTGAGCACCGGGAAGCCGGCCTTCTCGAACTCCTCCCGGATGGGGTCGATGATCGCCGTGTCGGCGAAGCCGGGGCAGATCGCGGTGATGGTGATGTTCTGGCCGGCGAGCCGCGGCGCCATCGAGCGCACGAAGGCCACCGCGCCGCCCTTGGCCACGCTGTAGCCCGGGTCGGTCGCCATCGGCGAGAGGCCGGCCAGCGACGCGGTGACGACGATCGAGCCACCACCGGCCCGCTGCAGCGCCGGCAGCGCCGCCTCGGCGCCGTAGACCACGCCGAACAGGTCGACGTCCACGACCTTGAGGAAGCTGTCCATGTCGAGCAGCTGGTCGGACTCGAACCCGGCGATGCCGGCGTTGAGGAAGACCGCGTCCAGCCGGCCGTGCTCGGCCTCCACCTGCTCCACCACGGCGCGGTTGGCCGCCCGGTCGGTGACGTCGAGCGGGAGGAAGCTCGCCCCGAGGTCCGCGGCGACGGACCGGTTGCGCTCGCTGTCGAGGTCGGTGAGGACGACGGTCACCTCGCGCTCGCGCAGCTTCGCCGCGAGGGCGCGGCCGAAGCCGCCGGTCCCTCCGGTGATCAGCGCGACGGAGCCGGGGCCTGGTGTGCGAGAGGTCACCCCCGCATCATGCAGCCCGGAGGAACCGGTCGAGCACCCGGATGCCGAACTGCAGCGACTCCACCGGCACGCGTTCGTCGATGCCGTGGAACAGCGAGGCGAAGTCGAGGTCGGCGGGCAGCCGCAGCGGCGAGAACCCGAAGCAGCGCATGCCGAGCCGCTCGAAGCTCTTGGCGTCGGTGCCGCCGCTCATGGTGAACGGCACCGGCCGCGCGGCGTCGTCCTCGGCCTTCAGCGCGGCGACCATCTGGTCGACGAGCGGGCCGTCGAACGTCGTCTCGACGGCCTGGTCGTGGACGATCCACTCGCGCTGGACCCCCTCGCCGATCAGCGCGGCGAGCTGGCGCTCGAACTCCTCCTCCTGGCCGTAGAGGAAGCGGCCGTCGACGGTGGCGCTGGCCGAGCCGGGGATGACGTTGGCCTTGTAGCCGGCGTCGAGCATGGTCGGGTTGACGGTGTTGCGCAGCGCCGCGCCGATCATTCGGGCGATGCTGCCGAGCCGGGCGAGGGCCACCTCGGGCTCGGCGGGGTCGATCTCGACGCCGTAGGCGTCGCTGACCGCGTCGAGGAACGCCCGCATCGGCGGGGTGAGCGTCAGCGGGAAGCGGTGCGCCCCCAGCCGCGCCACCGCCTCGCAGAGCCGGGTGACGGCGTTGTCGTCGTGCACGAACGAGCCGTGGCCGGGCCTGCCGCCGGCGGTCAGCCGCATCCAGGCCAGGCCCTTCTCGGCCGTCTGCACGAGGTAGAGGCGCAGGTCGTCGCGGACGGTGATGGAGAAGCCGCCGACCTCGCTGATCGCCTCGGTGCAGCCCTCGAACAGGTCGGGGTGCTCCTCGACGAGGAACCGAGCGCCGAGCCGGCCGCCGGCCTCCTCGTCGGCGACGTAGGCGAGCACGATGTCGCGCGGCGGCCGGACGCCGGTGCGGGCCCACTCGCGCACGAGCGCCAGCACCATGGCGTCCATGTCCTTCATGTCGACCGCGCCGCGGCCCCACACGTAGCCGTCGCGCTCCTCGCCGGAGAAGGGATGCACGCTCCACTCGGCCGGGTCGGCGGGGACGACGTCGAGGTGGCCGTGCACCAGCAGCGCCGGGCGGGCGCGGTCGGCGCCGGGGATGCGGGCGACCAGGCTGGCCCGGCCGCGCTCGGACTCGTGGATGACCGACTCGATGCCGACCTCGTCCAGCTTGCCCGCGACCCACTCGGCGGCCGTCCGCTCCCCCGCGCTGGTGGCGGTGTCGCCGGTGTTGGTCGTGTCGATGCGGATGAGCTCGGAGAGGAGCTCGGCGACCTCGGCCTGGGCCTGGGTGGGAACGGGGCTGCTCACCGGTCGAGCGTAGGTCTGACGGGATCGCGGCGCGGACGGCGGGCGGCGTTCGGGCCGGGTCGGCCGCAGCGACACCCGAGAGGGTGAAGCGGGCTCGTCCCCGTTCCCGTCCCTGCCGATGGCCAAGATGTGAGGATGCCCACCGCTCTGCGGGCCCGCGACCCGCGCGCTGCCGCACGCAGCGCGCGGCTCGTCCTCGCCGTCTGCACCGTCGTCTTCGCCGGCCTGACCGTGATCCAGCAGGCCGGCTTCACGCCGCTGGCGGTGGGGGTCTCCTGGGTCACCGTCGCCGGCCTGTCCTGCGCCGCGCTCGTCTTCCACGCGGCGGACCCGGACCGGCTCGACCGCATCGGCGCCGGTCCGGCCATCGCGGTCGTGGGCATCCTGCTCGTCTGCCTGCTGAACCTGCTGACCCGTGACACGTCGGCGGCCGCGCAGGCATTCCTCGCGTTCCCGCTGATCTGGGCCGCCTCCCACCTGCGTACCGGCGCGATCGCGCTGGTCACCGGGACGGCCGTCCTGGTGGACGGCGTCATCCTCTTCGTCCTGCTGCCGGCCGAGGCCGCGGTGGCCGACGCAGCCCTCTTCGGTGCGGTGCTCGTGGTCATCGCGGTGATGCTCAACCGCGCCGGGACCACGCAGGAGCGGCTGGTCGCGGCCCTGCAGGAGCAGGCGACGATCGACTCGCTGACCGGGCTGGTGAACCGCCGGGTCTTCGACGGCGCCCTGGAGACGGCGGTGACCTCATCGGTGGCCGGCGGCACCGGGCTGGTGCTCATCGACGTCGACGCGTTCAAGATGATCAACGACTCCTACGGCCATCCCGTCGGCGACGACGTCCTCGTGCATCTGGCCCGGGTGCTGCGCCGGCAGGTCCGGGCCGACGACGCCGTGCTCTCCCGGCTGGGCGGAGACGAGCTCGCCGTCCTGCTGCCCGGCTGCAGCGCGGACGTGGCCGCCCGCCGCGCCGAGGAGCTGCTGGCCGCGGTGCGCGCCGAGCCGCTGGTGCTGGCCGACGGCACGGTGCTGGCGCTGTCGATCAGCGTGGGCGTCGCGCACCTGCCGCGGTCCGCGCAGGACCTGCGGGCGCTCTACTCGGCAGCCGACGCCGCCCTCTACGAGGCCAAGCGCGCAGGCCGGGGCCGGGTGGCGGTGGCGGCCGGCTGACCACGGCCGGGTCCCCACGGGGCTGCGATGCCGGCCCGGAAGGGAGGAAGGGGTGCGCCGGACCGGGCGGGCGGTCGGGTACTCTGATCCCGCACTCGTCCGGGTGGCGGAATGGCAGACGCGCTAGCTTGAGGTGCTAGTGCCCGTATAGGGCGTGGGGGTTCAAGTCCCCCCTCGGACACTCGATCGCCCCGGTGTTCCTGCTGGCCAGGAGCCCGGGGCGAAGTCGTGTCGGCCACCGGAACGGGCTCGTGATACCGCCGTGATACTTCGCGCGGTTTGTCAGCCCCGCAGCAGCGCCGCGAACCGGTCGGCGGCCTGCCGCCCCATGCCGGGGTGGACGTGCTGGTAGACGGTCAGCGTGATGGTCGCGCTGGCGTGGCCGAGACGCTCAGAGACCACCTTCACCGGCTCGCCGGCGGCCAGCAGGAGCGTCGCGTGGGTGTGGCGGAGATCGTGGAGCCGGACCCTCGGCAGCTCGTCCTCCCCCAGCGCCCTGCGCGCCTGGACCACGTGCTCGACGAAACGGCGCGAGTACCGCTCGGGGTGCCGAGGCGTCCCGTCCAGGTTGCCGAGGACCAGCGCGGTGTCCCGAACGAGCTCGAGCGTCAGCGAGCCACGGGTCGCCCGGTAGGCGCGGAGTGCGGCGACCGTGTCCGCGTCGATGTCGACCACGCGCGCCTGGCCGGTCTTCGTCGGCCCCTCGACGAGTTGTTCGCCGGCGCCCTTCGTCTTCACTGTGCCGAGGCTGCGCCGAACCTGCAGCCGACCAGTAGCGAGATCCACGTCGCGCCAGCGCAGCGCGAGCGCCTCGCCGCGCCGCATTCCTGTCGCGGCCAGTAGGCGCCGCCCCATCGCCTGGTCCGGGTCCCTGGCCTCCGCCCAGCGCAGGAAACGCACGAGCTCGCCGGCCGTCCGGGCCTGCATCTCCGGAGGCCGGGCCTCTGAAGGGCTCGGCGGCGTCCCTGGCTCGGCGCTCATCTGAAGACACGTGCTGGAGCCCCAGTTCCAGACGACGACGGTCGCCACGGAGGTGTCGCGGATTCAGAACAACCGGACCTCGACTCGGCCCTGTTCGCGCTGATCAGGAGATCTGATTGCCAGAACGGGCCACGTGCCCATAGGCCCGGCCAGGGTCGGTCACCACGGTCCCGCCAGGCCGTGACGTCGAGGCGTCAGCCTCTTCGGCGGTCAGAGGAGCACGAGGGCCAGGGCTTCCTACGGCAAGATGGACATAGATGATGCTGTCGGCTGGGTCATATGTATTCACAGCCAACTCCCTTTGTCGGCGGCTTGTTGCACCGCTTCCCGGTGCGTGCATGACCGTCGCGCCCCCAGCGGTCGCGTCGCACCCGGCGTTGTACGGGTTGGGTGCCTGGCCGGGTCCCTGGGTCCCTGGGTCCTGTCGGATACCTGCTCAGAGGACGGCCTGGCGTCTGTCTCGGCCGTTGGCCCGGGCGGCCGCTGATGGCCGAACGGAGCCGGCCGCTCACGTCAGGCCGGCAACTCGTGCGTCTCGGCACCGGCCAGCGCATTGGCCAACCCCATGCGAGAACGAATGCCGAGTTTCATGTACACGTTGCGCAGGTGCCATTCCACAGTCCGCGGGCTGAGGAAGAGCCGGGCACCGATCTCAGGGTTCGACAGGCCATCGCAAGCGAGTCGCGCGATCTGCCGCTCCTGGGCGGTCAGAGCGGCGCGCGTCTCGACCGTCCGCTTCTCCACCTTTTCACCCGTTGCGTGAAGCTCTCTCCGTGCGCGCTCGGCGAATGCTTCCATGCCGATCGCGGTGAACATGTGGTGCGCCGTGCGCAGCTGGTCTCGCGCGTCGGTCCGGCGGCTCGCGCGACGCAGCCACTCGCCATACAGCAGGTGGGCGCGGGCAAGCTCCGGACGCAGCGGCGTGCGGCTGAACCTCGTGATGGCCTCGCGGTAGAGCGCGTCGGCGGCCTCCCCGTCGCTCAGCAGCGCTCGGCAGCGCGCCTCCATGCCCAGCGCGAATTCGGTGCCGCAGGGTTGCGTCGTCTCGGCCAATCGCTCGAGCGCATCGCGGGCAAGCTCTCTGTCCCCCAAGCGGGCGGCCGCCTCGACGAGATCAGGCAACACCCACCCGAGCATCCAGTGGTTGAGGGCTCCTGCGATGGCTCGTTGCGCGGCCGCTGCCGCCTCCTCATAGCGGGCGAGCCCGTTGTACAGGACCGCGGCCGCCCAGTGCGCCCGAGCAGCCGTAGATCCCTGTCCACCGAATCGCTCAATCGCTGCCGCTATAACTGCGGAGGCTTCCCCCTCCCGCCCCTGCAGTGCCCGGAGCCTGACTAGGACGTAGGGCGGGAAGTTGATCCCCGTCGCCGCCGCCACGCTGTCGACCTCCGCGATGAGCGAGGCGGCACCGGCGAAGTCGCCGGTCCAGGTGACTGACATGGCCTGGTACGACAGGTGCATAGGGAGCTCCGCCAGTGCGCCGGCGTCGCGGAGGATCTGGACCTGTCGGGCGGCGGTGGCGTACCAGCCCTCGAAGTCCCACACGGCGCACCTAGCGCCGTTGGCCATCCAGCCCCACCGCAGGACGTCCTCCGCAGGCATATCCACAAGCGCTTGCATCGCCCGCCGCAATGTCGGCGCCGCGACGGCGTGCCCCTCGGTGATCAGCAGGGCGAGACCATCGAGCAGGACGTCCAGGGGACGCGGAGCGCGCGGCGCAGGCAGCGCGCGCACTGCGCCGCAGATCTCCAGCAGGACGTCCCGTGCGGCCAGGTCCTCGGACATCCCCGCCGCACCCCAGGCGGTCAGATAGGTTTCACGAGCGAGATCGATATCCAACGACTCGAGCCGCCTCGCTGCCCTCAGCAGCAACCGCGGAGCATCGCTCCAGTGAACATCGGCCAACGCCACGCGGGCTCGCACCAGGTCTCCCTGCGCTCGCTGGATCTCTTCGAGCGGCCCGGTCTCCGCCGCGGCCACCAGCCCGAGTGCCGCGTCGAACGCGCCGGCTTGCAAGCTCGCCTGGGCTGCGGCCAGCGCGCGATCCGCCCGCCTGGCCGGATCCTTCGTCAGCGCCACGGCGCGCTGGAGGAACGCCGCCGCGGCAGCGAGCCCACCGCGCGCCTGCGCCCGCCCGGCCGAGCGCTCGAGTTCCAGGGCGACCTGCTCGTCCGGTCCCGTTGCAGCGGCGGCGAGATGCCACGCCCGGCGGTCCGGGTCGACCTGCTCATCGGTCGCCTCGGCCAACGCCGAGTGAACTGCCCGGCGATCCTTCACCGCCGCCGATCTGTACACCGCTGAGCGCACCAACGGATGCCGGAACGTCACCCGGTGGCCGATCGTCAGCAAGCCCTCCACCACTGCGTCCTCCGCCGCCTCCGGACGGATCCAGAGCCGCTCGCACGCTCGCCACAGCAGTAGCGGGTCGCCGACCGGCTCGGCTGCCGCGACCAGCAGCAGTCGCCGTGTTTCATCGGGCAGCGCCTCGAGTCGTCGGAGGAAGCTCTCCTCGATCCGTCCGGTCAGCGTCTGGGCGTCCAGCAGCCCGAAGCCGCCCGCGAGCTGCGTAGCCGTCAATCCTCGCGGCAACTCCAGCAAAGCCAGCGGGTTCCCCCTCGTCTCCGCGACGATCCGGTCCCGGACCCGCTCATCCATCCTGAACCGCACTGCAGAGTTCAGCAGCGCGCGAGCGTCGCCGTTGTGCACCCCGTGGACCTCCAGGACGGGCACATCGCGAAGCGCGTCTCCCGGCTCGCGTGCGGCGAACACGATCCCGACCCGCTCGGCCAGCAAGCGACGGGCGACGAAAGCCAGCGTGAGCGCGGACGTCTGATCCAGCCACTGTGCGTCATCGACGACACACAGCAGCGGACGCTGCTCGGACACAGCCGCGAACAGGCTCAATACCGCCAACCCGACGAAGAATCGATCCGGGGCTGGACCAGCGCTCAGACCGAACACGATCTCGATGGCCTGCCGTTGCGGGGTCGGGAGCCTCTCGAGTCGGTCGAGCATTGGTCCGCACAGCTGATGCAGACTGGCGTAGGCCAGCTCCATGTCGGACTCCACCCCAACCGCCCGTACCACGGTCAGGTCCGACGCCGACGGGATCAGGTCGTCAAGGAGTGCCGTCTTTCCCATTCCGGCCTCGCCCCGCAGCACCAGCGACCGGCTTTCGCCGCGACGGATCGCCGCGACGAAGTCGTCCAGCAGCGCGCACTCGCTCGCCCGGCCACGGAGGCCGGTCCGCGAACCCTCGGGGACGGAATTCTTCATCGCCAGCAACTGGTCGGAGAGGAATTGAACGATTGACCGCCAAGTGCATCGATCTCTCGGCTGAAAGGCCTCCCCAGGGCACGTTCGCCGCGAGGACCCAGCCTACCGTCGGTGGCTGCCCGGGGAATGCCCTGCTTCCCGCCAAGTAGCCGACGTCACGGCCAGTCGTCCTTCGGGGGTCCCTAGGGCCGTGAGCGCGCCCCGTCTGAACGTCTCGCCGTCGGGAGGCGAACCTTCTCGTCGCCGAGCGGCTCGCCGGCCTGACGATGCGCGGTGCGGGCGTCCTTCCGACCCCGGAGAAGTCCTACGGCGAAGCCTCGGGCCAGAGTAGTAGGACGGATCTATCGCGCACGCAGGGACTCCAGCGCCGGAGCCGTCGCCGCGCCTTCATGAAATTGGCAGCCGCAGGCAGCCATCCGCCGATGCTGGATCGAATCCCTGGCAGCGGCGCCGGCGCCGGCGCGAGCGACGGACCCAGGGCGCAACCCAGGGTGCCGCCCCAGGGTCCAAGCCAGGGTCTCCCCTGGCGCGCCTTCTGACCCGGCCGACCCAGTCTTCGTGTCACCACACCCCGCCCTGATTCAGGAGGACCCAGATGACTGCAACGACCGAGATTTCGGGCGACACAGCGGTGCGACCGTTCACGATCGATGTCCCCGAAGCACACCTCGAGGACCTGCGTGCGCGCGTCGTGGCCACGCGCTGGCCGGAGAAGGAAACCGTCGACGACCAGTCGCAGGGTCCACAGCTCGCCACCATGCGCGCCCTCGCGGACTACTGGACCACCGAGTACGACTGGCGCAGGTGCGAGGCGCGAATGAATTCCTACCCGCAGTTCCTCACCGAGATCGACGGCCTGGACATCCATTTCCTCCACGCACGGTCCCCGCACGACGATGCGCTGCCGCTGATCGTCTCGCACGGGTGGCCCGGCTCCATCGTCGAGCAGCTGAAGATCCTCGAGCCGCTGACCAACCCCACCGCCCATGGCGGGCAGGCATCGGATGCCTTCCACGTGGTGGTCCCCTCCATGCCCGGCTACGGCTACTCCGGCAAGCCGACCACCACCGGCTGGGGCCCCGAGCGTATCGCGCGTGCCTGGGCCGAGCTCATGAAGCGCCTCGGCTACGACCGATACGCCGCCCAGGGCGGCGACTGGGGCGGACAAATAGTCGATCTGATGGGCGCACAGGCACCTGAGGGGTTGATCGGCATCCACACCAACTTCCCGGGTGCTGTTCGAGACGACGTCACAGCGGCGGTCGTGTCGGGCGGCCCGCCGCCGCCCGATCTCGGTGACGAGGGAACACGCCTCTACGAGAAGCTGAGGGACTTCTGGGCGACCGACGTCGCCTATGCGCTTGAGCTCGGGACCCATCCGCAGACGCTCTACGGACTTGCGGATTCACCTGTCGGCTTGGCCGCATGGATGCTCGACCACGACTCGACCAGCATGGCGCTGATCGCCCGTGTCTTCCACGGTCAGCGCGAGGGCCTGTCCCGAGACGACGTGCTCGACAACATCACCCACTACTGGTTGACGAACACCGGGATCTCTTCGGGACGTCTCTATTGGGAGAACAAGCTGTCCTTCTTCGGCCCGAAGGGCGTCTCCGTTCCGGTAGCGGTGAGCGTGTTCCCTGACGAGCTCTACCAGGTGCCGCGGAGCTGGGCCGAGCAGGCCTATCCCAACCTCATCCACTACAACCGGCTGCCCGTGGGCGGGCACTTCGCAGCGTGGGAACAGCCGGAGCTCTTCGTGGATGAGGTCCGCACGGGCCTCCGGTCCCTTCGCTAGAGACCGGGTTCGAACGTTCTCTCGATGAACACATCGTTCGGCCAGGCGACCGAGTGGCTCACGGTGAGCCACTCGGTCGCCCCGAGTCGTACCGACACACGCCGTTGCTCGTGCGCCCTCCCTGCCCCTGCACAGAGCCGTACCACCGGGAGCCGGGGCCACGCACCCGGTATCCGCCCGAAGTGTCCGACCCCGGTCGACGCGGTGCTCGTCTCCCGGCCCGCCTAGCAACCGCACATCCACTGATGACCGGCCCGACGGCCGGCTTCGGCATCCAGTCAATGGAAGGCACCCATGAGCGCACAACCGCCCGTGCCTGCCGGGCTGCACACAGTCTCGCCCCGGCTGCCCGTCGAGGGTGAACTCCGTTCCTTCAGCGGCGCGACGGGGTGGCTCAATTCGCCCCCGCTGACCGTGGCCGCGCTGCGCGGGAAGGTCGTCCTGGTCAACTTCTGGACCCACACCTGCATCAACTGGCTACGGCAGCTTCCCTATCTCCGCGCGTGGCGCGAGAGGTACTCCGGCCAAGGGTTGGTGATAGTCGGCGTACACACGCCAGAGTTCGGCTTCGAGAGCAACGTCGACAACGTCGACCGGGCAGTGCGGGAGATGAGAACCGAGTACCCGGTCGCACTCGACAGCAACTACGCGGTCTGGCGCGCATTCGGCAACCACTACTGGCCGGCTCTCTATTTCGGCGACGCCGAGGGGCGGATCCGACACCATCACTTCGGGGAAGGCGAGTACCAGCAGTCGGAGATGATCCTTCAACAGCTCTCGGTCGAGACTGGATCCACCGACGCGGGCCACGAACTTGTATCGGTCGAGGCCCACGGTGCTGAGGTGGCCGCCGACTGGGCCAACCTGAGGTCGCCACGAGAACTACACCGGGCATGAGCGCACTCGAAACTTCGCGAACGCTCGCGACGCTGCGCCGGGCAGACGCCACATCGACACGGCCCCTGAGGCGCTGAGGCGCAATCAGTGGGCCCTGTCCGGCAACTGGACGGTGGCGGACCAAGCCACCATGCTCAGTGCAGCCATGGGGCGGATCGTCTACCGCTTCCACGCCCGTGATCTCCATCTCGTCATGGGACCGATGGCGGCCGGCGCGTCCGCTCGTTTCCAGGTGCTCATCGACGGACAACCGCCGGGCGAAGCGCGCGGGGACGATGTCGACGAGCACGGCAACGGGATCGTGACCGATTCGCGCCTCTACCAGCTCATCCGGCAGCCCGGTCCGGTCACCAATCGAACCTTCGAAATCACGTTCCTCGATGCCGCTGTTCAGGTTTACGCGTTCACCTTTGGCTGAACCTCCGCGGGCCGACAGGGCCCCTCAGAGATTGACCTGCGCCGCCACAAGAGAACCGGCTGGCGCCGGCGCACGAGCGGTAGGTGGCTCGGCGGCTAATACCCTGATCACGTGGCCTAGAAGCAGGCGCCAGGCCTCGAACGACGTGGTCCCCGCCGAAGTCCCCCTCTTGTCCGGACCCGGTTCGTGATACTCCGCGTGATACTGCCTGCGGCGCATTCGGGTGTATCTGGATGCAGATTGGGGCCAGGCGGAGCCGCTACCAGAAGGAAAAATCGCAGCTCAGGGCATCTCAACGCATCTGGATGGCTAGCTACAGACAGGAGTTCAAGTCCCCTCTCGGGCACTCGATCACCCCGATGCTCCTGCTGGTCAGGAGCCCGAGGGAGCTCCCCGGGTGGACGTGCTGGTGGACGGTGAGCGTGATCATGGCGCCGGCGTGGCCGAGCCGCTCCGACACGACCTTGACCGGCACCCCGTCGGCGAGCAGCAGCGTGGCGTGCGTGTGGCGCAGGTCGTGCAGCCGGATCGCCGGCAGCTGATCCTCCCCCAGGGCCCTGCGAGCCTGGCCGACCTGCTCGGTGAAGCGGCGGGAGAATCCCTCCGGGTGCCGGTAGCCGCCGTCGAGGTCACTGATCACCGGCGCGGAATCGCGCAGGACGTCCACGGTCAGCATGCCCCGGGTCGTGCGGTCGGCGCGCAGCGCGGCCACGGTTCGGGCGTCGAGTTCGACGACCCGCGACCGGCCGCTCTAGGTGGAGCCCTCGACCAGCCGCTCGCCGGCGCCCTCGTCCCTGACCACGCCGACGCTGCGGCGCACCGCGAGCCTGCCCGCTTTCACGATCGACGTCGCGCCGGCGCAGGACCAGCGCCTCGCCGCGCCGCATGCCGGTCGCGGCCAGCAGCCGCCAGGCCATCGCCAGATGGGGGTCGCGTGCCTCCCGGCGAGGTGCTCGTGTCCAGCACGGTGAAGGACCTCGTCGCGGGGAAGGTCTGCGCTTCCGCGAGCGGGGACTCACCCCGCTGAAGGGGGTGCCCGGCCAGTGGCAGCTCCACCTCCTGGAGGCCCGGGCGTGACGTCGGCGGCCCTCGCCGCGGGCCGGACGGGCCGCCGTCCTGGCATGGCACCGGCGGGAATGGACCGGCTCGGTGGCTGGGTGGCGTCTCCACGGCTTGGCGCGAAAGCCGGACCGGGGCGACGTCGGCCCAGGCGGTCGACCAGAGGCGCGGCAGGACGGAGCAGGGCCGCCGACGACTGACAACGCCTGGTGGCGGAGTCGCGCCGGATCGTCTCTACCGCGCGTCGCCGGAGACGGTGAACAGGTCGATCAGCCCGGTGACCTCCAGCGGCCGGGTGACCGGACGGGTGGTGGCGATCAGCCGCAGCGGGATGCCGCGGGCGTCGGCCGACGTCTGCGTCTGCACGAGCAGGGCCAGGCCGGCCGAGCCGAGGAACCGCACCCCGCGCAGATCGAGCACCAGCTCCGAGGGGTGCCGCTCCAGCTCGGTGTCCACGACCGACCGCAGCATCGGGGCGGTGTAGGCGTCCACCTCTCCGACCACCGACACGGTGACCTCGCCGTCCTGGCCGATCTGGGTGGTCAGGGTCAGCGCATCATCGTTGAACTCCTCGATCGCACTGGTCCCGGTGGGCGGGCCAGATGTGGTCACCGCGGACGCTGCTCTCCGGCGACCGTTCGGGATGCGGGAGCCGCCGGTGCGCATTCGCTGCTGCATGCCGGTCTTTCGGCGGCGGTATGCCGTTCGGATGCAGCCGGTCGCAGGACGCCGCACTGCGGCCTGCCCGACTGGGTGTTCGCGGTAGCCGCCTTCGACGCGTGAGCCGGTCTCGTGACGTGAGGCCATGCTCGCCGGCCGCGATGACATGGACACGGGTCGCGGTACCGGACGGTCCGGGGGCCGACTGACCGCGGCCGGCCGGGGAGGGCCAGGATGGCCGCGTGACGTCGAAGCCGTGGCGGTCGTGGCCGGCGGTGACCGGCCCGGCCGCAGTGGAGGTCCTCCGACGAATCCGTGTCCGGATCGACGCGGCCCGGCTGCTCGACGCGGATGGGCATCGGCATGCCCGCCCCTGACCGGTCGGCGACGCCGGACCCGATGCCCGCGCCGATGCCGCTCTCCGATGACGTGCTGGCTCGGGCGCACCGCCGAATCGGTGAGCACCTGCACGAGGTGGAGGAGCAGCTGCTCGACGTCGCCGACGCCGTCGATGGCTCCGGCCTGGACGGGCCGTCGACGCGGCAGCGGGCCCGGGCCATGTCCGCCGACGCGGACCGACAGCTGGCGCGGGCCGACGAGCTGGATGGTCGCCCGACCACCGACCCGGGGCCGTAGCGGGCCTGCCCGAACGGGGCTGGGACGACCCACGTCCGGGGGCCCCCGGGCGTTCTCCAGATCGTCCGTGTGCGGGTCCGGGCGCTCTCGGGGTCGGGCACGTCCTCGGCGTCTGCGAGCATGCGCCGCTCGACCGAGTGCTCGGCCCGAGCGATGCGCCGGTGGGAGTCGGCGAGCCGGTCGGCGTCCACCGTTCGGACCCTGACGGCCTCTTCCCGGCTCGGCGAACACCGACGGCGTCGGCCGGCCCGCGTCCCCTCGGGACGCGGGCCGGCCGTTGGTCAGCGCCGGTCGGTGTCGGCGCCCTCGACCTCGATCTGCTCCTGGCGCACGTCGGCGGAGACGGTCTCCTGGTCGGTCACGGTCTCCTTGTCCAGGCGGACCCGCTCGACCGGAACGGCCTCCTTCTCCACCACGGGCCGCTCGGCGCGCAGGGTGACCTCGTGCTCCTCCTCGCTGATCGCCGGGCCGTCCATCGCGGCGCCCACGTTGGCCTCGGTGATCGGCTCGCGCTCGACCCGGACCTCCTCGCGGGACACCGGCACCGTCTCGGTCACGTTCTCGCTGACCACGTACTTGCGCAGCCGGGCGCGGCCCACCTCCTCCGAGCGGGTGCCCACGTTGAGCCGCTCCTCCGAGCGGGTCATCGCGTCGTCCGTGGTCGGGCCGGAGGTGTCGTGCCCGACGGTGCCCGGGGCGTCGGTGTCGGTGTAGCCGGCCCGGCCGGTGTCGCTCATGCCGGTGGTCGCCATGCCCGTCGTCGACTCGGTGGTCGTGTCCGTCGTCCGGTAGCTGTCCTGGCCGGCGCCCGAGCCGACGCCCAGGCCGTAGTAGCGGTAGAGCTCCTGCTCCTCCTGCGGCGACAGGTGGCCCTCGGTGTCGATCTTCGGCGCGTCCTTGACCCGGTCCTTGCTGACCGGTACGCGCAGGCCGTCGTCGGTCAGGTCGGCGTCCCGGATCGGGACGAAGGACTCCTTGGTGCCGAACAGGCCGGTGCGCACCGTCACCCACTCCGGCTGGCCGCTCTCGTCGTCGAGGTAGACCTCGGAGGCCGAGCCGATCTTCTGTCCGGACTCGTCGTAGACGTCCTTGCCGACCACCCGGCTGATGCTGTCCGTGCTGATCATGTGCCCTCCCGGCATCGATGGGTATCTGCCGACGCGCTCCTGCGACGGACCGGCGACCCAGCGACTACCCGGTGCTTTACAACGTAAACTGCCGATCGGTGACGTCAGTCGATGACGTCGAACAGCTCGTCGAGGCGGGCCACGCGCAGCACCTGCAGCGTGGCCTTCGACGGCCGCCGCAACACCGGCCGGTGGCCCGCCGAGCGAGCCGGTTCGGTCAGCTGGATGAGCGCCCGCACACCGACGGAGTTGAGGAAGGTGACGTCCGCTGCGTCGATGACGTCGATGCGTTCCCGGTGCCGCACGGCGGCCCCCGTGTCCGCCTCGAACGCCGTCACCACGGCCGTGTCGATCTCGCCGCGCAGGTGCAGGACGCACCTGCCGTCCTCGGTCAGGAGGCGAATCTCACCCGTCGGGCGCAGCGGCGAGCTCGAGGACATGCGGCTCCGTCCCAGCGGCTGAGGGTCGTGTACAGCGTAAACCGACCCTGCGGACACAGGCCGCCATCCGGCTAGGGCCGGCGTCGCGACTCCCGCAGCTCCCGGCCGAGCCGGTCGAGCAGGTTCTCCAGTGCCTCCTCGAACTCGGCGGCCGACTCGTCCTCGCTGAGCAGCGACTCCAGCCGCACGACCGAGGGGTAGGAGCTGAGGTCGGCGTCCCCCTCGCCGGCCGGCTCGGTGTCGTCGCGCGAGCTGATCGGGACGCCGCGCTGCGACACCTCCAGGAGCAGGTGCCCGAGCAGGAAGCTGGTGTAGGCGCGATAGGCAGCCACGGCCATCCCGTCGGAGAAGCCGTGGGTGGTCATAGTGCTCAGGAAGCTCTCCACCCAGCGCAGGCTGCGCAGCGGCGGGCGGATCCACGGCGCCGCCGGCGGCCGGGTGGCGACGAGCGGGAACACGGCCGGGTGCGCCAGCGCGATCCGCCGGACGCCGTGCGCCAGGCGCTGCAGGTAGTCCTGCCAGCCGTGCGAGGCCTCGAGGTGCACGTCCGGGTCGCCGTAGAGCTCGGCCACGACGGTCTCGACCACGCCGTCGAGCAGCTGCTCCCGGCTGGGGACGTACCGGTACAGGGCCATCGCCTCGACGCCGAGGTGCGCGCCGAGCCGCCGCATGCTCAGCGCGTCGATGCCGTGCTCGTCGATGAACTCCACGGCCGCACCCAGCACCCGGCGCCGGTCGAGGGTGCCGCGCGCCGACCCGCGCGACGCCGACGGCACCACCATCGCCGCTCCCCCACGCGCCTCGGGCTCGTCCGGGTCGACCGGCGCACCGCTGTCGCTCACCCCACGCCTCCCTTTCCCGGTCACCCGCGGCGGCCCCCGTTCGAGCATCCCCGTGCGCCGGCGGATCGGCGACACCGCCGCTCGATCGGGTGGCGGCCGGTGCGCCGTTCGAGCCGAGCGCGACCGCGCCTGGTGTCGAGAGCCGTGGCGCTGCGCGGTCCGGGACTCGCTGCGCTCGTGCGGCGCCGCCCCGATCACCGCAGTTCACCCTCGCTGTCAGGACACTCCACCAGCAAGCCCGGCCAGAGTTCGGCGCATCGGGGCAGCCCCGCGCCCAGCAGTGCCGTGACCGGAACCGGCTCGAGGCGATGGCGAGGGCACGCCACCTGCCGAGGCGGGGTTGTGCCACTCCGCCGGCAGTCGGAACCCTTGGGGCCAGGAAGTGAGCGGTGGGCACGCACGGAGGCATCGACATGTCAATGGACGCCAGGATGGCCAAGGCATTCGGGCTCGAGGGGGACGCGTGGCAGCGCCACGCCAACCCGTTGAGCGTCTACACGCGCATCCCGATCCCGCCGCTCCTGGCGGCGGCCATCTGGAGCCGGACCCGGATCGGGTGGCGATCACTCGTCCCGGTGGGACTGGTGTGCGCCTGGACCGCGATCAACCCCAGAGCGTTCCCGCCACCGCGCTCGCTGGACCACTGGGCGTCCAAGGCGGTGTTGGGCGAGACCTACTGGGCCAAGCGGAAGGACGTCCCCGTTCCTCCGCGTCACCGGGTCGCGCCGAACGTGCTCGGCGTCGTCAGTGCACTGGGCATGCCGTTCATCGCGAGAGGCCTGGTGGCGCGGAACGGCTGGATGGTCTTGTTCGGACTGGCGATCCAGATGGCCGGGAAGAACTGGTTCCTCGACCGGATGGCCATCCTCTACGACGACGTCGCCACGAACGGGTCGCGGAGGGTCACCCGGTCAACCGCGAGGTCGAACACGCCGCAGCGGTGAGCAACTGGACGCGCCGGGGCCCGGCACGTGCATGGCCGCGGCACGCGCCGCGCGCGCTCTGATCCACCCGCACACGATCGCGTCCACGTCCAGCGCCTGGTCGACCAGCGTCGCCGTGGCCGCCCGACCCATGCCTCCGACCAGTGCCCGTACAGCACCTGGTTCCCCGCCGGCGAGAGCGCGGTCGCGGACCGCCGCGTATCCCACGTCGCCGGAGATGTGCGCGATCCGCCGCCGGCCGATCGAGATCAGGTGCTGCGCGGCCATCGCCCCGGCCGCCGTGTTGTCGGGCACCAGTGAGACGTCGGCGGCGTCGCCGCTTCTTCGCCCTGCTGCACAAGGACGTGCTGGACCGGCAGCGCTGGGCGACAGGGACTCCACGCAGTCGAGCGCCGACGCGGCCAGGTGAGCGTTGGGCGGTACGGCATCGAGTAGGCAGCGACTGCACTGGTGGAGCCGGAGGCAGGCTCTCGCTCAGCAGAGTGACATCACCGTGTGTGTCTATGACAGCACGTCGCATTGGCCACATCCTGAGTCCGTCGACGGAGGGGGAGACACGGGCATGCGAAGAGGACGACGCAGGGCGGGTAGCGGGCAGCTCTACGTCGCCCGCGCAGTCGGAGCGGACAGCCACCCCGTCTCCGTCCAGAAGCTCCAGGCCGAGTGAGCGGCAGCCGGTACCTCCACGTCGCCCTGGGGGAGTCCGGCCGGGAGACGAGTCACCAGCGCCGGCGCGAGTCGTGGATCTGGCGGCGGGAGCACTTGACCCGCACTGGGCGTCTCGCGGTCGCCGTGACGCTGCTGCCCTTCGGGATCCCGCTGCTGTACTTCGCGCTGCAGTGGCTCAACGTGGAGGGGCCGTGGGGCCGCTTCACGCTGGCCGTCCTGCTCCTCAGCACCCCGGCGGGCATCCAACTATGGCGCTGGACCAGGAGCCCGAAGCGGCGGTAGTCAGCCGTGCCTGGCGCCGGCCAAGATCCGCGCCACGACCAGGCCCGTAGCTCCCACCGGTGGTTCCCCGCATCGCCCCTCCGCCGTCACGCCAGCTCTTCCTTGAAGCCCTGACGCCACGACGGGTAGCGCAACACCCAGCCCAGCTCGCGCTTTGCCTTGGCGTTGGATGCGCCGCGCAGTTCGGTCATGAGCACGACGCCGGCCTGTCCGGCGGCCAGCCGTCCGACGAACCGCGGTACGCGCATCGGCTCCTCGGCGCCCAGCACCGCTGCGAGTTCCGGCAGCCATTCGGCGACCGGGGCAGGGTCGTCATCGACGATGTTGTAGACACCTCGGCCGCCGTTCCCCACTACTGCGACCGTGGCCTCGGCGGCGTCGGCGATGTGGACGAACGACCACACCGCGCCGCCGTCACCGACGACGGGGAACCTGCGCTTGCGGATCAACTCGAGCTGCTCGGAGCCTGCCGCCATGGAGGTGCCGGGTCCGTAGAACGCGCCGTAGCGCAGCACGATCCCCTCGGTCCACGCGGCGCCCAGCACGGACTTCTCCAGGTGCTCGACCGCGGCGATCATCGGCGCCATCTGGTCGACCGGCGACCGGTCCAGCGGATCGTCCTCGTTCTTGACCGGCCCCCCGGTCCGCGCGTACGTGAACGCGCCGTTGCTCTGCGCGACGAACCGTCGCACCCCGGCAGCACGTGCGGCGGCGAGCAGGTTGTCGGTGCCCTCGATCCGCAGCCGGTTGGTGGCGGCGAAGCTGCGATCGAAGTGGCGGGTGTCGATGTGCCCGATCGCGGTCAGCTGGTGGACGATCACCTCCGGGCTCGCCTGGCGCACGGCCGCCTCGACCTCGGCGCGATCCAGCGCATCGGCGACCACCGGTACCGCGCCCAGCTGTGCAGCCCTGGCCTCGCTGGACTCGCTGCGGACCATGGCGAACACCTCGTGTCCCGCAGCGACCAGACGCGGCAGGAGTTCCTTGCCCAGCGCTCCGGTCGCTCCCGCCACCAGCACTCTCATCGTCGGCTCCCTTGCTGTCCGGTTCGGATGGCGCCACTTGAACCGGACGGCCTCCCGATTCCTGACGAGAGCCGGCAGTGATGCGCGTCACAACCGGAGCAGGGGCTCTCCGTGGTCGGTGGCCGCCCACTGCTCGCTCGCCCGCTCGAGCTTGACTGGGTTGGCCTGGGTGCGGCAGGCGGCGATGCCCTCGGCGGTGACCTCCAGGCACATGACGGCGACCACCCGGCCGCCGACGACGGCCACGACGGCGGGCTCCCCGTTGGCGTCCCAGGCGTACACCTCGGGCGTGCCGCCGACGATGGCTCGCTTGGCCTCCGCCGGCCTGAACATGCCCCACACGAACCTCGCGACGGCGACGGCGCCCTCGAACGCCTTGGTGCGTGCCGGAACCTTCCCACCGCCGTCGCCGACCGAGACGGCGTCCTTGGTGAGCAGGCGCACCAGCTCGTCGGGCCGACCGCTGGCGGCGGCCGCGAGGAACTCCTCGGCGATCCGCCGCGCGGTGGCCCGGTCGATGTCGCTGCGGGCTTTCCCGTACGCGACGTGCTTCTTTGCACGGTGAAAGATCTGCTGGCTGGCGGCCTCGGTGATGTCGAGGATCTCGGCGATCTCCCGGTGCGGATAGTCGAAGGCCTCCCGCAGCACGTACACGGCCCGTTCGTTGGGGGCCAGGCGCTCCAAGAGCGTGAGGACCGCGTACGAGACCGATTCGCGCTGCTCAGCGGTGTCGGCCGGGCCGAGCATCGGGTCCCCCGCGAGCAGCGGCTCGGGGAGCCATCGGCCCACGTAGGTCTCGCGGCGTGCCCGCGCGGAGGTGAGCTGGTTGAGGCACAGGTTCGTGAGAACCTTCGTCAGCCAGGCCTCGGGGACCTCGACGCGGTCGACGTCGGCGGCCTGCCAGCGCAGGAACGTCTCCTGCACGACGTCCTCTGCCTCGTCCGCGGAGCCGAGGAGACGGTAGGCGATGGCCTCCAGACGGGGCCTCGATCGCTCGAATCGGGCGACGTCATCCGCCGTCACAGGCATGACTGACCATATGTCCCGCATCGCCTCCAGCCGATCACGGTTCCTCTCTGGATCGAGGCCGTCCGGACAGCGACCACGCTGCTCCTCTCGCCGCGCAGCGCCACCGTGCCCCGCAGTGCCGGCGGCACGGCTGTTCATCGCGAGGTGAGCGAGGTCTCGGTCGCGATGCGGGTCAGCCTCAGGGGTTTGCGGATGTAGTAGAGACCGCTGATGCGAGCGTCCTCGACCATGAGGTGCGCGATCTGCCGGACGGCCGCGGGGCTCTTGCCGACGCCGGCCGCGATCTCGTCGTAGCCGACGTCGCAGGCCTCGCGCAGCTCGAAGACGGCGCGCTCGGTCGGCGAGAGTCTCGAGGACAGGGGTCAGCGGTGCCCGGCCTGGCGTGATGCGTCCGACGTGGCGGTGATCCACGCGTCGATCGTCTCCCACCACCGGTAGAGCCAGTCGGTCGTCCGTGCCTCCTCCCGGGGCACCTCGGCGGCGGGGACGAACCACCAGCGCAGGTGAAGGGTCTTGTCCATGGGCAGGCCCCGCCACATGTCCCGCACCGTGCTCAGGTGCTCCAGTCCGGTGTGCGCGACGAACACGACGTCGGCGTGCGGCGCCGCGGTCAGCGCCGCTACGACCCCGCCCGGCCGCGGTGGCAGCACGCGGCGCATCGCCTCGGCCCGGCGGACCGCGGACCGCAGCCCCCGGTCGCGGAGCCGCTGGATGGCCCGCGTCCGGCGCTGCGGAGTGAAGTTCGCGCCCTCCGGGAAGATCAGCAACGCGTCTTCCTCACCCAGACCGCGGGCCAGCTCGGCGATCGCCGCCTCGGACCTTTCCCCCGCCCCCGGACCGGCCGACACGAAATGGTTGGGCAGGCGGTTGAGATGGACGTCGATCAACGGGTCGAGTTGCAGGACGTCCTTGAGCACGATGCGTGGCCGACGCAGATGGTCGCGATTCATGAGCGTCTGCACGAGCAGGAACGAGTCGCCCGGACCGGCGTGGCGCGAGAGCACGACCATGGCGTTCGTGGAGCCGGGCACCCCGTCGTCCATCGGCGACCAGGACTCGCCGTCGGTGACCAGCCGCAGGGCGAACAGCCGCCGCGCCACCCGCATCAGTGCGTCGAGGACCAGCCGCAGAACGGTGTAGTGAGCCGCCCGGAACACGGGGGTGTCCAGCCGGCGACCGAAGCCGCTGAGGACCCACAGCACCGCCGCGGCCACGAGCGCCGCGACCTCCAGCGCGAGGTACACGAGCGCGAAGCCGAGCAGCCGCAGGGCACGCCAGCGCCCGGGCAGGAAGACCGAGACGACCACCGCCAGGACGACGAGCACCGGCAGCAGGGCAACCCCGGCCACGAGCGCCCCGATGAGGAGCGGCCCGGTGATCCGCCGGACGCGGCGAGGCGGGAGCAACTCAGGCCCCTCCGTCACGGGACGCGCCGACGCCGTCCAGGTAGCCGCAGGCCGCGGCGTGAGCCTGCACGATTCGGGCGGGCACGCCGGAGAAGTCGCGGTAGCGCAGGTTCCCGGCCCCGGCCGGAGCCGGGTCTCCGGAGGGCAGCACGTGCACGGTGACACCGGGTGGGAGCGTGGCCAGGTCGGCGGCGAACCGGTGCCGGCGGGCGATCTCGAAGGCGACGAGCGCGACCTCCCACGGCTGGGTCGGCGGGCGCAGGGGACGGTCGATCCGGCCGACGTGCAGCACGTAGATCGTGTCGGCGCCGAGCGCGACCGCCCGGCCGACCGGGATGCTATGCACGAGCCCCCCGTCGAGGTAGTGCTCGCCCTCGAGTTCGACCGGCGGCAGCAGCCCGGGGACCGCGGAGGAGGCGAGGACCGCGTCGATCAGGGCACCGTCGGTGAACCAGCGTTCGGCGGCCCGCTCGATGCTGGCCGCGACGCACTGGAACGGGACACGCAGCTCGGCGAAGGTCTGCACCGGCAGGTGCGCAGCGAGCAGATCCCGGAGCGGCTCCCGCGGGTGGAGGTGGGTGCGGGTCCGCACGAGGGTGCCCACACGGGACAGCACGGACCCGGCGAAGATCCCTTCGGAGGCCATGTCCTCCCACAGGCCGCGCAGCCGGGCCACCGCGCTCGGCGCCGGGTCGGCGGCGACGAACGCGCCGTTGATCGCGCCCACCGACGTTCCGACGATCAGGTCGGGACGGACGTCGTGCTCGAACAGGGCCTGCAGCATCCCGACCTCAGCCGCACCGAGGACTCCCCCGCCACCGAGGACGAATGCCGTCCCGCCCCGACCGGCCGGCATCCGTGGCGGTGCCATGACCGCATCGTGCCATTCCCAGCGGAAGGGCAGCAGCTCGAGCGGGCGCTCAGGGCAGCGGGGACAGGGGCGGTTCGGCCGGCAGGGCCGGCCGTGGTCCTGTCCCACCCTCCGGCCCAGAACCGCAGTGCTCGACCATGGCTCCCATCGAGGCCGACGGCTGGGCGCACCATCCAGGTACCGGCGTGCGCTGCAGGACGGAGAACATCCATGTGGGCACAGACGCTCAGCGGTCCCTTCCGCTTCGAACAGGTGGAGGTCGCGGCCCCGGATCCCACGGCCCTGGCGCCGGGGCACGTGCTGCTGGCCACCCGCGCCGGCGCCATCTGCGGCAGCGACCTGCCCAACTTCCGCGGTGGCGTGTGGCCGCACCCGGCCGCGGAGGACGGCTGGGGGGCGACGAGGGCGCCGGGCTTCCCGATGCACGAGATCGTCGGGGAGGTCGTCGCCAGCCGGCATCCCGACCACTCCCCCGGCGACCTGGTCGTGGGCTGGGCGTCCATGTTCGACGGCATCGCCGAGCTCGTGGTCACCGACGGCGACGGCCTGGCCCGCTACGACACCGGCCTGCCGGCCACCACGGCGGTCATGCTGCAACCCCTGGCCTGCGTGCTCTACGCCGTCGAGCAGCTCGGCGACGTCTCCGGGCAGACGGTCGGAGTGATCGGTCAGGGCCCGATCGGCCTGCTGTTCAGCCACGTCCTCAAGGCCCGCGGCGCGGCGCGGGTGACCGGTGTGGACCCGGTCGACCGCACCGACGTCGCGTCCGCCTTCGGCGTCGACGAGGTCGTCACCGCCCGGGCCGAGCGGTGGGCGAGTTCGCTGTCCGACGCAGACCGGCCGTCGGTGGTCGTGGAGGCGGTGGGCCACCAGATATCGACGCTGCAGCCGGCGCTGGACGCCGTGGCACCCGGCGGTCAGATCTTCTACTTCGGCGTCCCGGACGACCCGGTCTACCCGTTCGACATGATGACCTTCCTGCGCAAGAACCTGACCCTGCGCTCCGGCGTCACCTTGGAGCGGCGCCGGGTGCTGGCGGACGCCGGCACCTACCTGGCGGCGCACCCAGGCCTGCGGGACTGCTATGTCAGCCACGTCCACCCCGTGACTGACGTGCAGGCGGCCTTCAGCGCCGCCATCACTCCCCGGCCGGGCCAGTTGAAGATCGCTGTCGACATGACGTGATCGCGGGCGTCCCGACCGCGCGGGACCGGCACCTGTCGCCGGGCGCCCTCCGCTCGCCGGCGGCAGCGAAGGTGGCCTTCTTCGCCGGCCCCGTTGCCCCGGCGCCGGGCCGGGTTGGAGGCTTTCCCCACGCCACCGAGGAAACGGAGGGGCCATGCCAGCGCCAACCGACTACGAGCTGTTCGACGTGGGAGATCTCCCGCTCCAGCACGGCGGGGTCCTCCGCGGGGCGAAAGTGGCCTACAAGACCTACGGCACGCTCAACGCCGACAAGTCCAACGTGATCCTGCACCCGACGTGGTTCAGCGCCTGGCACGACGCCAACGAGTGGACGATCGAGCCGGGCCTGGCCTGCGATCCGGGGCAGTACTTCATCGTCGTGCCGAACCAGATCAACAACGGGTTGTCGAGCTCGCCGAGCAACACGCCGCCGCCCTTCAACGGGCCGTACTTCCCGCCGGTCACCTTCTACGACCAGATCGAGGCGCAGTACCGGCTGCTCACGCAGAAGTGGGGCATCGAGTCGCTGGAGCTGGTCCTGGGGTCCTCGATGGGCGCCGCCCAGACCTACCAGTGGGCGGTCAGCCACCCCGAGATGGTCAAGCGTGCCGCGCCCATCGTCGGCGCGCCGAAGACCAGCGAGCACAACAAGGTCTTCCTGAAGAGCCTGCGGGCGGCGCTGACCCTGGACCCGGTCTTCGACGGCGGCCTCTACTCCCCCGACGCGCCACCCACGCGCGGAATGCGCGCGTTCGCCCGCATCTACGCCGGCTGGGGGCTGTCGCAGGCGTTCTACTGGCAGCGCGAGTACCGGAACATGGGCCACTCGACGCTCGAGGACTTCCTGGTCGGCTGGTGGGAGGGCTACTGGCTCGACGACAAGGACCCCAACGACCTGCTGGCCATGCTGTGGACCTGGGAGAACGGGGACGTCGGCAGGACCCCGGGCTTCGACGGGGACACCGAGGCCGCGCTGCGCTCCATCCGCTGCCCCGTCGTCTCCATGCCGGCGCGGACCGACCTCTACTTCCCGCCCGAGGACGAGGAGGCGTGGTCGAAGTCGATCCCGCAGGGCGAGGTCCGGGTCATCGACACCGTCTACGGCCACTTCGCCGGTCTCGGCTTCCACGAACCCGACAACCAGTTCATCGATCAGACACTGCGCGAGCTGCTCGATCGCCCGGTGTGACGATCCGGATCGCCCCGGGACTCCTGCTGGTCTGGTGCCCGGGGCGGTTCCCTGTCCTCAGGACGCCCGCAGCGCGTCCGTCAGCAACGCCACCAGCGCATCGAGCTGCACGTCGGCCGACGGGACGACCTCGTCGTCCGATCCGTCCAGCGCCCGCGCGGCGAGCCCCGCCTTGCTGTCGATCAGCTCGGCGATCCGGGCGTCGATGGTCTGCGCCGCGATGATGCGCCACGCGGTGACCGGCTCGGTCTGGCCGATGCGGTGACTGCGGTCGATGGCCTGGGTCTGCTCCGCGTCGGTCCAGGACAGCTCGGCGAGCACGATGTTGGAGGCGACCTGCAGGTTCAGACCCACCCCGGCCGCGGTCAGGGAGCAGACCGCGACGGCGACGTCGGGGTCGTTGACAAAGGCGTCGATGTTCTTCTGCCGCACCGAGGGGGTCTGGTCGCCGCGGATCGACGAGAAGCGCACGCCCTGCCGGGTGAAGGCCTCCTCGGCGGCGTCCATCACGTCCACGTGCTTGGCGAAGAACACCACCTTGCCGGCGCTCCGGGCCAGCTGCGCCGCGTAGTCGGCGGCGAGGCCGGCCTTCGCCTGGCCGATGCGCCGCATCATGGTGAACACGTTCTCGCCGGTCGTCGTGGTGGCGTCCTTCAGCTCCGCGCGGGCCACCCGGCGCACGAGGGCCGCGTCGATGCCCTCGACGACGTCGTCGGACCCGCGGGCCGCGAGCGCGCGCTCGTACCGGGCCACCATCCGGCGCGCGAGGTCGCGCTCGGCCGCCCGGATCGACCGGCCGGCCGGCCCGTCGAGCTCGACGGGGAGGTCGGCGATGCGGCGGGCGGGGATGTCGGCGGCGACGTCGACCTTGCGGCGGCGGACGATGCCGCGGTCGATCACGCAGCGGCGGGCGGCCGGGTAGAAGCCCGGGTCGGCGGGCGTCAGACCGGTGTCCTCGAGTGCGTCCACCAGCTCGCCGAGCGGCTTGGTGTCGTCGATCCAGCCGAGGAACTGCCAGATCGCCCGGAAGTCCTCGATGTCGTTGATCAGCGGGGTGCCGGTGAGGGCCATCAGCAGCGGTCGCGGGCTCCGGGCCCGGATGCGCTCGGCGAGCTCCAGCACGTGCTGCGAGCGCTGGGAGGCCTTGTTCTTGATGAAGTGCGCCTCGTCGATGACCATGCCGCGGAACCCGAAGTCGCCGAACCAGCCCACGTGGCGGTCGAGCACCTCGTAGTTGACGACGACGATGTCGGCGAAGCCGTCGACCTCGTCCCCGTTGCCGTGGACCACGGTGGCCGACCGGTTCGGCGTCCACATGCCGGCCTCGCGCGCCCAGTTGGTCTTGACGACGCTCGGCACGACCACGAGCAGCGGGTAGGCGGCCGCCGCCTCCGCGGCGAGCAGGGCCTGGGCCGTCTTGCCCAGGCCCGGCTCGTCGGCGAGCAGGAAGGTCCGGTGGCCGGCCCCGGCCGCGGCGACGACCTGCGCCTGGTGCGGCATCAGCTCCAGCCCCTTCGGGCCCCGCAGCGAGGACGGCGCGGGCAGGGGCATGATCGCCGAATCGCCGCTCCCGGCGCGCTCGAAGGAGCTCAGCAGCGGGCCGAGCAGCTCCCACCCGGCCAGCCGGCGCGGACGGGAGACCCGCTGCGGAACAGCCGAGAAGTCGGGGGCCAGGAACGGGTTGGCCAGCTGCCGGGAGATCACCGACTGCGGCACGACGCGGCGCTCGGGGGCTGCCGGCGCCGCGGGGGGCGCCGTCGGCGGCGCCTCCTCCGGGGGCGGCTCGACGCCGCCGGCCTTCAGCAGCTCGCGCTTGACCGACCGGGCCGCGTCGGAGACGACGGCGTCCTCGGCGAGCAGCGCCATGAGCGCGGCGTCCCGGACCGCGGTGGTCGCGAGGATCTGCGCGATCCCGTCCAGGCGCTTGAGCTGCTCGGTCCGGTGGCTGTCGCTCCCGCCCTCGGCCTGGACGCGGGCCCGCTCGTCCCGCAGCAGCAGGGCGACCGCCTGGAACGTCGCGCGGACGGCAGGCGTCACGCGCCCGCGCTGGGCGGCCGCCTCGACCTCGCGGACGGTCCGGGCGAGCACCGCGATGACGTCGCCCTGGTGACGGGCACGTCGCTGGTTGCGCGGGGCGGGACGGCGAGCGCCCGTCCGGCGCTGGCCTGGTCGAGCCACAGACTCCTCCTCTGGAATGCCGGCACCGTCGCCGCGGCGGCATGCCGCGCGGTCCCGCGGACGGGACGGGGACGTCCCGAGCGGAGAACCCGGTGCTCCGAGCGCCGAGCCGGCCGGCGGATCCGGCGAGGATCGACGCCGCGGGCCACGGCAAGCGTCTCACAGGCAACCGGCGTCCCCCGTGCACGGGCCGGTGACCACGACACGGCGACGTGGTCGTCGGACGACCGGCTCGGGTCCCGTGGTCGGTGCCTCGCTCCTGTCAACGCGTACGGGGGCGCATGATTCCCCGGCCCGCTGGAACGGCCTTCCGTGCCCGAGGCGTGCGGCCGGTCGTTTCGATGCGGCGCTCACGCGGCGGAGCCGAACGGGCCGGAACGGGGCGAGACTCTCCCCATGGCGGATGCGGTCGATCAGGGACGTCGGTCCTTCGGCCGGCAGGCCTGGGCCGACGCGTGGTCGCAACTGTCCGCCGCGGATCGCGCGGTACCGCTGGAGCTGGGGGACCTGGAGCGGCTCGCGGCGGCCGCTCACCTGAGCGGCCACGACGAGGAGAGCGTCGACGCCTGGGGACGTGCTCATCACACGTGCATCCGGCTCGGCGAGGTCGCCCGCGCGGTCCGTTGCGCGTTCTGGTTGACCTTCGTCCTGCTGAACGCGGGTCAGCCGGCCCGCGCGGGTGGCTGGATCCACCGGGCTCAGCGGCTGCTGGACGAGCACGCGCTGGACTGCGTCGAGCAGGGCTATCTGTGCTACGCCGCGGCCCTCCGCCGGACGTTCGAGGGCGACGCGGCCGGTGGCAGCGCGGGATTCGCCCAGGCCGCCGCGACCGGCGAGCGCTTCCACGATCCCCAGCTGGCAGCGCTGGCCCGGGTCGGCCGCGGCCGCTGTCGGATCTACCTCGGCGAGGTCGCGGCGGGAATGGCGTTGCTGGACGACGCCATGGTGGCGGTCACCGCCCGGGAAGTGTCGCCCACTGTGGTCGGCGACGTGTACTGCACGGTGATCGAGGGGTGCCAGGAGGTCGGCGACGTACGCCGGGCCCAGGAGTGGACCGCAGCGCTCACCCGCTGGTGCGAGGGCCAGCCGCAGCTGGTGGCCTTTCGCGGCCCATGCCTGGTGCACCGTGCCGAGCTGATGCTGCTGCGCGGGGCGTGGGCGGAAGCGCTGGCCGAGGTGCAGCGCGCCTGCGACCGTGTTGTCTGGCCCACTGGTTCACGGGCTCTGGGCGCCGCGCACTACGTGCGGGCCGAGCTCCACCGTCTCCGGGGTGAGTTCGACGCCGCGGACCAGGCATACCGGCAGGCCCATCGATGTGGACGGCGGCCAGAACCCGGCCTGGCGCAGCTACGGCTCCGGCAGGGCCGCGTCGATGAGGCCGTCACCGCCATGCGCCGTGTCCTGGACGAGGCCGAGGATCCGGCGACGCGGTCGAGACTCCTGGCTCCCTATGTCGAGGTCGTGCTGGCCGGTGGAGACGTGGTGGCCGCGCGTGCCGCGGTCGATGAACTGTCGGCGCTCGCCTCCGGGCGGGACATGCCCATGCTGTCCGCAGCGGCCCGGCACGCGGCCGGCGCCGTGCATCTGGCGGCAGGTGACATGCGCGCCGCCTCGGCCCTGCTCCGCCGCGCGGTGACGGACTAGTGCGATCTGGAGGCGCCGTACCAGGCGGCACGTGCCCGGGTGCTGCTCGGGCTTGCCTGCCGGTCCCTGGGGGACGCCGGCGGCGGACAGCTGGAGCTGGACGCGGCACGGTCGGTGTTCCGGGAGCTCGACGCGAGGCCGGACCTGGCCTCGGTCGAAGCGCTGTCGCCGGGCACGGCCCACCGCTGCGATGGCAGGCTCACCGCACGCGAGATGCAGGTACTGACGCTGCTGGCGACGGGCGGGACCAACCGGGCGATCGCCGCCGAGCTCTCGATCAGCGAGAAGACGGTCGCCACCCACGTGAGCAGCATCTTCACCAAACTGGGACTGCCGTCCCGCTCGGCGGCCACGGCCTACGCCTACTCGCACCACCTGGTCCGGGCCACCTCCGCAGAAATACCTATCCCCGGTCGTAGCGATCTCCATGATTCTCCCGATGTGCGGCCGTCCCGGGCTTCCTAGCGTCACCACGAGCAGGCACCCACTCCCCCGGGTGCCGGCGGGCCGAGTGGGAGGACAGACCCATGGGCATGGACGTGACGCCGATGGCGACGCACCACGAGGTGGCTCCGCCCGAGGCCTGGGACGTGATCGCAGCCGGCTACGACGAGCTCGTCGCGCCTGGCGAGGAGCCGTTCGCGCACGCGGGTCTCAGCCTCGCCGGACTGACGGCGGGCGACCGCTTCCTCGACGTCGCGGCCGGGCCGGGCGGCCTCAGCCTGCCCGCCGCCCGCCTCGGCGCGAAGGTCCTGGCCACGGACTGGTCTCCGGCGATGATCGATCGGTTCCGGGCGCGGGTCCACGACGAAGGGCTCGAGAACGCCGAGGGGCGCGTGATGGAGGCGCACGCCCTCGACCTCGAGGACGACACCTTCGACATCACCGGCTCGCAGTTCGGCGTCATGCTCGTCCCGGACCAGGCGGTGGCGTTGCGGGAGATGGTCCGGGTGACACGACCCGGAGGGCGGGTTCTGATGATCACCTACGGCTCACCGGCGCACTTCGAGGCGCTGCAGGTCTTCATCGAGGCGCTGCGTGCCGTGGCGCCCGACTTCGAGGGACTGCCGGACGATCCCCCGCCGTTGGAGTTCCAAGTGGCGGATCCGGACGTGCTGCGCCAGCGCCTGGTCGATGCCGGACTGGGTGACGTCACGGTGGACACCACTCATGAAGAACGACTCGAGCTCCGTTCCGGACAGCAGTTGTGGGACTGGATGCTCAACAGCAACCCGATCACGGGGATGATCGTCGGCGACCTCACGGCCGAGCAGCAGGCCGCGGTGCGCCGAACCCTCGACGGCATGCTGCGTGAACGCCGCGACGACCAGGGCGCTGTCGTGCTGACCGCTCGGCTCAACATCGGTGTCGGGACGAAGTGATGGCCTGCCCCGGCGTGACACGGCCCGCATCCCGCCGGCGGGCGGACGCCGGACAACCGCCTGGTCCGGCCTGTGCACGCTCCGGTTGACGGGCAGGCGGCCTCGCCCCGAGTCCCGCGCCACCGCGCCCCGCGGCACGGCAACTGCGAGCATCACGTCATGGGACACGGCCATGCCGTTCAGGCGGAGCTCCGCGAACCGGCCCTCGCGCTACGTCGCGCGCTCCCCGAGGTCTATGACGGATACCGCCGAATGCACGCCGCGGCATACGCCGCCGGGGCGCTGGACCAGAAGACGAAGGAACTGATCGCGCTGGCCATCGCGGTCAGCAAGGAGTGCGACGGCTGCATCGCGTCCCATGCTCGTGGTGCTGTCCGGACCGGCGCCAGCGAGTCGGAGGTCGCCGAAGCGCTCGGCGTCGCCATCGCGATGAACGGCGGACCGGGCACCGTGTACGGTCCACGCGCCTTCGCGGCCTTCAGGGAGTTCGCGGAAGAGGCAGACCCCGAGCAGGGATGACTCGAGGGGTCCCCCCACGGGCGGAACCACGTGCGTGCGTGTCGAGTCGCCCCTCGGACACCGACACCGTCCCGCCCCGGATCGGTGACCGGGGGGCACACATGTTCGGGCTGGCGGTCGCCGAAGGCCGGCCCCCCGGTAGCACACCGTGGGCGTGGACCGACCGGCGACGACCGACGGCAGATGTGCTGCCTCAGGTGACGACGGCGTCCTGGTAGCGCGCGCCGGCCGCGACGGGAACGTCGAGCAGCTCCCACTCCCGCATCCAGCCCTGCGTCCGTTCGAACATCTCCCGGGTGTAGGGCTGGGGAACGATCCGCTCCCCCGGGCCGAAGCGGCGGACGTCGACCAGCTCCAGCAGGTCCGGCGGCAGCTCCCGGGCCCAGTGGTGGCTGTGGCGGGGCAGCTCGAGGTCGATCTCCTGCTGGGCGTGCAGGAGCGCCCGGAAGTACCGCTCGACGTCCTGGGCGTCCGCGTGCGCGGACAGCAGGAAGCCCATGACGAACGACGTGTCGACGAGCTTGCGGAACCCCTGCTGCTCGAGCAGGTAGGCCTGAGCCCCCCACACGTTGACGGCGGCGACCCGGCCCGCGAGCGCCAGCCGGACCCGGTCGAAGGGCCGGCCGGCGAAGGTCAGGGCGACGTCCTCCCGGTCCAGGAACGCTTCCAGCGCCTGGAGCGCGGAGTAGTGGCTGCCGGAGTGGTAGCCGACGCCCACCTCGACGCCCGCGAGATCCTCCGGCCGCGTCAGCTCCGAGTCCGGCGCGACGTAGATGCCGGCGGGGCAGACGGAGTACGCCTTTCCGTACATCTTGCCGTGCTGGGCACTGGCGGCCGCGTTCACGGCCCAGTGGCAGGCACAGGAGACGTCGGAGGAGCGGCCGGCCTCCATGTCCTCGAAGGCGCCGCTGCGCACCGAGAGCGGGGCCGAGCCGGCGGAGCTCACGGTCGCCGCGGAACCCATGTCGAAGCCGTGGACGTCGAACTCGTAGTCCAGTCCCTCCGCGGTGAAGAACCCGTGCTCCTCGGCCACCCACTCCTGAAGCCGTACGTGCGGCTGGATCGTGAAGACCATCTCGAGGATCTCCTCCTCCTCAGGCGTCCGGTTCGCCGTCCGCCACCCACACGCCCCGCTCGACCGTCGCCCGAACCCCACGATGAAGAACCGGTCCGGACAGGCCTCGTGGCGGGCCTCCGCCTGCGATGTGCTCCGGAAGCCGCCCGATGTCCGCACGGGTGCGGATCCCCCGCACGGCGGGGACCGGGCCGACGGCGGTGTACCGCTCAGGCATCGGTCGAGTGTGCCACCGGAACGGCTCCTCGAACCGGTCGGCGACTCGACCGACCCCCGACCTGCCCTCCTCGGCGCTACCTTGTGCCGTGCCTTCCTCCCGGGACTGGCCGGCGCTCCCCTACGAGCATTGGCAGGCCACCTGCGACACCCTGCACGCGCACACCCAGGTCCTCGGGAAGCTCGCGGCCGGCCTCGCGCCACCCGAGCCGCAGCTGCAGCACGCCGCCCTGCGGATGACCGGCCGCGGCTGGGAGACCCAGCCGCTGCCCGCACCGGACGGATCCGGGGCCCTCGTGGTCCTCCTGGACCTGCACGCGCACCGCACGGTCGTCGAGCACAGCGACGGGCGGCAGCAACAGGTCCCGCTCACCCCGCACCGGTCCGTCGGCGAGGTGACGCGAGAGGTCCTCGCCGCCGTTCGCGAGATGGCCGGGCCGGTGAGGATCGACCCCCGGCCCCAGGAGACCCCCTGGTCCACGCCCCTGGACGAGGACGAGGAGCACGCCACGTACGACCCCGAGCAGGTGCGGGCCTACTTCGCCGCGGCGACCCGCGCCGCCCTGGCCCTCGCCGAACTCCGTGCTCCGTACCGCGGCCGCTCGACCCCGCTCAACGCGTGGTGGGGGTCGTTCGACCTCGCGGTGAGCTTCTTCTCGGGACGGCCGGCGGACCCGCCGTCGGACGACTTCATCATGCGCAATGCCATGGACGCCCAGGAGATCGCCGTCGGCTGGTGGCCCGGGGACCAGCGCTACCCCCGCGCGGCCTTCTACGGCTACGCCCACCCGGCGCCCACCGGCTACCCGGACGCCCGGCTCGAGCCGCGCGCCGCTCGCTGGGAACCGGGCCTCGGCGAGTTCCTGCTCGACTGGGACGACGTGCGCCGCGCGGGAGACCCGCACCGGGAGGCGGTGACCTTCGGGCGTTCGGTCGTCCGTCACTCGTGCACGGCCTGCGACTGGGACCCCGTGCTGGCCGCGAGCGCCGACAGCATCCCACCACCGGTGACCTGACGCCGCGACGGCGGCGCGCTCCTACGAGGCGGCCGTCGCCCCCACCGTGGGCGCTTCGACGGACGACGACTCCTCGGCGAACCGCTCGGCGGCCGGCACCGCCTGCCTCGGCATCATCGGGCCGTCCCCCGCCGGGTCGAGCACGTCGTCCTCGAACCACCCGTAGCGGCCGGCGAGGACCTGCTGCGCGGCCCGGTACTGGACGTCGTCGTCGTTGGCCCACAGCTCCGCGAACAGCCGGTCGGCCCGACGGCGGGCCTGGCCGCAGAACAGGTCGGCCAGTTCGTAGGCCCCCTGCCTGCGGTCGGGCTGCTCGCGGGCGACGGTGTCCGCGTAGACGCACGCGCACGCCATCGCGTACAGCTCCGCACCGATGTCGACGATCCGGCCGAGCAGCCGGCCCTTCTGCTCCAGGCGCGCCTGGTAGCGGCCCATCGCGTAGAAGGTGCAGCGCGCGAGCTTGCGCGCGTGGCGCTCGACGTAGCGCAGGTGCCTGGCCAGCTCGCCGAACTCCGCGAACGCGCCGGGACGCTGACCGGCGCCCGTCGTCAGCGTCGGGAACCACTTCGCGTAGAACGCGCCGGCTTTCCCGGCGGCTCTCGTCTTCTCGGCGAGACGGGCGTCGACGCGGACCAGGTCGCCGGCCACGCGCAGGTGCTGGTCGACGGCCTCCCGCGCGATCAGCAGGTGCATGATCTCCGTGGAGCCCTCGAAGATGCGGTTGATCCGCATGTCGCGCAGCATCTGCTCGGCCGGCACCGCCTTCTCGCCGCGCCGGGCGAGCGACTCGGCGGTCTCGTACCCGCGGCCACCGCGGATCTGGACCATCTCGTCGACGGCGGTCCAGCCGAGCTCCGACCCGTAGAGCTTGGCGAGTGCGGCCTCGATGCGGATGTCGTTGCGCTTGTCGTCGGCCAGGCGGCTGGACACGTCGAGCACCGCCTCCAGCCCGAACGCCGTGCCCGCGAGCCAGGCGAGCTTCTGCGCGATGGGGTCGTGCCTGCCGATGGGCTTGCCCCACTGGGTGCGCTCGGCCGACCACTCGCGCGCGATCCGCAGCGCGTACTTGGCCTCCCCCAGGCAGAAGGCGGGCAGCGACAGGCGGCCGGTGTTGAGCGTGGTGAGCGCGATCCGCAGGCCCTTGCCCTCACCGCCGATGACGTCCTCGTTGGGGACGAAGACGTCGTCGAAGCGGGTCACCGAGTTCTCGAGGCCCTTGAGCCCCATGAACTCGTTGCGGTGCTCGACCGTGATGCCGGCGCGGTCGTACGGGCAGATGAAGGCGGTGATGCCGCCCCGGTGGCCGTCGGACTTCGGGACGACGGCCATGACCACGACCACGTCGGCGACCGCGCCGTTCGTCGCCCACAGCTTCGTGCCGCTGATCCGGTAGCCCGTGCCGTCCTCGGTCGGCAGCGCGGTGGTGCTCATGCGCGCCGGGTCCGAGCCGACGTCCGGCTCGGTGAGGAGGAACGCCGAGATGTGGTCCGTGGCGAGCTTGGGCAGCCACTCCCGCTTCTGCTCCTCGGAGCCGAAGAGGCGCAGCGGCTCAGGGAGGCCGATCGACTGGTGCGCGGACAGCAGCGTCGAGATCGCCGAGTGCCAGGTGCCGGCCATGGCCAGGGCCTTGTTGTAGTAGACCTGGCTCAGCCCGAGTCCCCCGTACTCCTCGGGGATCTTCATGCCGAGGGCGCCCAGCTCCTCGAGACCCTGGACGACGTCCCCCGGGATCTTCGCCTCGCGCTCGATCTGCTGCCGGTCGACGCGCTCGGTGAGGAAGGCGCGGAGGCGTTCGAGGAAGGCCTCACCCTTCCGCACGGCGGCCGGATCGAGTTCGGGCTGCGGGTGGATCAGGTCGAGGCGGAAGTTGCCGAGGAAGAGCTCCTTGCCGAACGACGGCTTCGTCCACTCGGTCTCGCGGCTGGCTTCGGCGACCTGCTTCGACTGTTCGTACGACGGATTCGAGGCCATGAACGAGCATCGCCCCTCGGCCGGTCGTCCGGCAACGACCATCGGCGCCGTGAGACGACGGGTCGGCGCCCGAACGTCATCCGAGGTGCTCGCGGCAGAACGCCGAGGACGGTGAGCTGCGGGGCCACCTCATCGCGCCTCCGTGTCGAGCGCGGCCGCGACCCGGCGGTGCGCCGCCCAGATCTCCTCCGGCAGGTCGGGGAACTGCGACAGGTGCTCCTCGCGGTGGGCCATCTCCTGCCGCCACCGCTCGGTGTCGATGGTGAGCAGCCTCTCGAGGTCGCCGGGCGGCAGGTCCAGACCGCGCAGGTCCAGCTCCTCCTCGGTGGGGACGATGCCGACCGGGGTCTGCCGCCCGCTCACCTCGCCGGCCTTGAGCTGCACCAGCCACAGCAGCGGCCGCAGGTTCTCCCGGTAGCCCGGCCACAGGAAGGAGCCGTCGTCCGGGTCCCGCTGGAACCAGTTGACGTGCGCGAAGATCGGCTGGTCCTGCGCGGCGCCGATGACCTTCAGCCAGTGCGCGGCGTAGGCGCCCTCCGAGTAGGACATGAACGGCCGCATCGACATCGGGTCGTAGCGCAGCACGCCCTCGGTGCCCTCGGCGGCGAAGGTGGCCTCGGCGCCCAGGGTGAGCCCGTCGTAGACGCCTTCGGCGAGGTCGGCTATCGCGCGGACCAGCGGCTCCCGGTCGCGGGTGCGGCCGCCGAAGATGATCGCGTCGATCGGCACGCCGCGCGGGGTCTCGAAGTCCGGCGCCACGTTCGGGACGTTGGCCAGCGTCGTCGTGAACCGGCTGTTCGGGTGCGCCCAGGACGAGTCGCCGGCCTCCGCGGGCCGGTCGCTGACCAGGTGCCCGGTCCAGTCCCGCCACCCCGCGGTGTCCGAGGGCGGCTGGGGCGTCTTGCCCTCCCACCAGACGTCGCCGGTGTTCTCGTTGTAGGCGACGTTGGTGAAGATCGTCCCGGTGCCCGGGCCGATCGCGGCGACGGCGGTCGGGTTGGTCTTCTCGTTGGTGTCCTTGGCGACGCCGAACACGCCGAACTCGGGGTTGATCGCGTAGACCCGCCCGTCCTCGGGGTCGACGCGCAGCCACGCGATGTCGTCGCCGTAGAAGGTGACGTGGTACCGGTCGCCGAGGGCGTCCGGGGCCAGCATCATCGCCAGGTTCGTCTTGCCCGACGCGCTGGGGAACCCGCCGCAGATGTGGTACGTCCGGCCGGTCTGCTTGTCGGTGATCCCGAGCAGCATGAACTGCTCGGCGAGGAACTCCCCCGACTTCCAGCCGTCGTACGCGGCCTGGCGCAGGCCGTGCGCGATCTTGCCGAGCAGCGCGTTGCCCCCGTAGGAGGAGCCGTAGTGCAGGATCGTGCGCTGGTCGGCCACGGTGACGAAGTAGCGCTGGTCGTCGGGCGTCCCCTGGCCGAGGGTCTCGAGGTCGCCGGTGACGTGCACCCCGCGGACGAAGCTGTCCGGGTCGTCGAGGTCGTCGACGTGCTCCACGCCGACCCGCGCCATCCGGATCATGTGCAGGACGACGGTGCGCGCGTCGGTGAGCTCGACCCCGGTCGCGTAGCGCGCGAGCGGGGAGCCTGGCGGCGCCATCAGGTAGGGGACGACGTACATCGTCTTGCCGGCCGACGCGCCCCGCATGCGCTCCTCGAGCAGCGGGCGCATCTCCTCCGCGGGCCGCCAGTTGTTGTAGACGCCCTTGTCCCCGGGGTCGCCGGTGGCGACGACGGTGCGCTCCTCGGAGCGCGCGGTGTCCTTGACGTGGCTGCGGGAGTAGTACCGGCCCTCGCCCGCGGGGAAGAGCTCGCCGGCCTCCAGCGCCTCGCGGGTCAGCCGCTCGTCGTCGGAGGCGTTGACCACCTCGATCCGCGCTGCCCCGGTGTGCTCGGCCCAGTGGCGGACGAAGTCGCGGACGCGACCGTTCTTCAGTCCCGCGTCGTCGAGCACGACATCAATGGCGGTCACGACCGATCCTTTCCCGTTCCACCCAGCCGGACGACCTGCGGCTGATCGCCCCACTCGCGACCGTATTCCAGCAGCCCTCCCGTCGCGCGCTCCGCCGGGCTGACCGACGTGCTCGTCGGGGGCGCCGGACCGACCGGCCTGGCGCCGGCGAGTCAGCTCTCGGCTGCAGGGCGTGCACGCACTCGTGCGGGAGGAGGACGCGGAGTCCGGCCGTTGGCGAGTCGGCCGGAGGACGTCAGCAGGGGGCTCTAGCGTCCGCGACGTGAGGGACGTGAGCGGCGGGTTCGACGCGGACGACGATGCGCCCGGCGCCCTCGCGGAGCTGACCGGCTACGAGCTGTGGGACCGCACCCAGCGGGCCGGGCAGCGGGTGGCCGACGCGTACGACCGGATGATCGGCGCCGGGTCGGGGCCGGCGCGGGTCGCCGTGGCGCCCGAGTTCCTGCGGAGGGTGCGTCAGCTCCTGGCGCTGCGGCTCGCGGCGGTCGCCGGGGACCGGCGGCGCGCCTTTCCGCAGAGCGTGCCGCCGGCCGGCAGCCACGGCGTCGCCGCGCTGTGGGCGGAGGTGTTCTGGGCGGCCCGGGCCGGGTCTCCGGACGACGAGTCGGGCGTGCTGGAGGCTGCCGACGCGTCGATCCGGGGGCTGCTGGCCCTGGAGCCGTCGGATCTGGCCGATCCGGACACGCTGCGGGCCTGGTGGGAGCGGCTGGAGTCGTTGGAGGAGACCTTCGGCGGGCTCGAGATGGCGGCCCAGGTGAGGGTGGAGAACCTCCGCGCCGCCGTCGACCACGAGCGGCAGCTGCGCCCGGAGTCGTACTGACCGGCCCCCGCCCCGCGCCCTCGCGTCACGCCACGTCGCGGGCGCGGGCGGGTGCACCCGGCTCGGGCTCGGCCACGATCCAGCTCGTGCGCCCGTGGAGCGGCGGGGTCTTGGTGCCGTCGGTGAACCACACGACGATTCCCCCGTGGGCCCGGCACCGCGAGCGCACGACCCGGACCCGGCTGCCCTGCCGGCTCTTGGCCGGGCGGACCAAGGGCAGGCCGAAGTCCGTGCCGACGACGTCGCTGGTCAGGACCGGCTCCCCGGCGGACAGGTTGCTGGTCGCAACGGTGGTCATGCGACTCCCTCCCGCCCGGTGCCGTTCCGCGTGACCCGGATCGTCTGCGGGCTGCGGACCCTCCGGGTGGGCACGACCTCCCCAAGCTCGGCCAGCCGCTCGACCGCGGCGTCCTTGTCGACCTGCGTGCGCAGGCCGCCACCGGACCACTCGCAGTACAGGTCCTCCGCCGGCCCGGACCGGCCCCGCAACAGCTCCCGCGCGTACTCCTTGTGGCGCCTGGCCTCGTTCTCCGCCGCGCGCCAGGCGTCGTAGTCGCGCACGGCCGCGGTGAAGTCCTCGTCGGTGACCGTCAGGCGGGACTGGCGGGAGACGTCGCCCTCGGTCTCCGGGTCCACCGGCGGGCCCCAGCACAGGTCCAGGAACGGGCACCAGTCGCACATGGTGTCCACGCCCGGCCCGAACCCGTCGCGCGGGACGGCGTCGACCCCCTCATCCTCCACGGTGGCGTAGACGTCGGTGAGCCACAGGAGGGCCTCGGCGGTCAGTGCCGGGTCGTGGTCGGCCTCGAAGACGACGTCCTCCCCGGAGTCGCGGGAGAGGTAGCGGATGCGCAGTCCCTCGACCTCCTGCCCGGTGCCGGCCGGGAGCCGCCGGTCGTTGATCTGCCCGGTGCGCAGCAGCCAGGCGTAGACGGCGACCTGGAACCAGTGCTTGACGGGCACCCCGCGGGTGAGGACCCGTTCGAAGCCGAACCGCGACGTGGTCTTGAGGTCCTCGACGACCGGGGCGTGCCACCAGTCGCAGCGGCCCTTGACCTGCTCGCCCTTGAGCCCGACCTCGGTCACCCCGCCGTACTGGCGGCGCAGGGCGCGCAGCACCCCGCGGTGCAGCTCGGTGCCGAGGAACGCCTGCAGCCCCGTGCGGGCGTTGGTCGGCCGGCGCCGGGCGATCCGGTAGGCCGCCCGGCGCCGGCACTCGCCGAGCTCCGAGGCGCCGATCATCCGCTGCCGCGACCGGGCCCGGCGGCGGTCGAGGTCACGGACCGCCGCCGCCAGGCTCGGTGCGGCCCGCCGCTCGGCCGCGGTGGGCCGGGCGGGCAGGACCGCCGTCACGCGGAGATCTCCTGCTGCCCCACCGACATCCCGGACCGCTGGATGGCGATCACCTCACGGACGAGCGCGGTCAGCCGCTTGGTGGCCACGTGCTCGACCGGCCGGCCGAACCGCTCGGCGATCTGCTCGTCGCTCACACCGAGGCTCTCCAGGCTCGCGAGCACGCCCTTGCGGGCGGCGGTGAGCCGGCGCTCCCGCGGGTCGTCGGGGGTCGGCGAGGCCTCCAGCAGCGGGTTCGCCGGCGCGCCCTGACCGGCGGGAGACGCCGCCGCGGCCCGGGCGGCCTCGACCACGGCGGCGGGCGTCGTGGGCGCGGGCGGAGCGGTCTGCGCCCGGCGGCGACCGGCGGGGTGGGCGTCCATCGACGCCTCGAGGAACTCCTCGTGCCGGGCCTGGATGAGCTCCGCGACGGTGTACGAGCCGCTGGGGGTGGGGACGTCGACCTGCAGCAGCGCGGCGCGGTTGGCCTGGGCCCAGACCTCGCGCAGGTCGTCGTCGTCCTCGGCGTCCTGGATGCGGGCGACCAGGTCGGCGGCGTCCGGCTCGCTCGGCCGGCTCGTCCGGGCGGCGCGGGCCTCCTCCTCCCGTTCGTGCTCGAGCAGCCCGCCGCCGTGGAACGGGACGAGGTCGCGGACGTGCGCGGTGCCCGGGTCGCACTTCAGCGCGTCGAAGACCAGCCACTCGAGCAGCCGGCCCTCCGCCGCCTGGGCGGTGACCTCCCTGGCCGGGTCGGTGTTCGGTTTGATGCCGACGTGGACGCTGCGCGCGCCGACGATCAGCGGCCGGCGCCCGCGGCGCAGCCGCACCCACACGCTGGCCGCGTAGGGGAATTCCCGGTGGGTCTGCACCGACCAGGTCTTCTGCCCCTCGATGGGGCGGCCGTTGGCGTCGACCTCGGTGACCTCCTTGCCGCGGGCGGTCACCACGACGATGCCCGGGAAGGTGAGCAGCTCGGTCTGCAGCTTGCGCCAGCGGGCGCCCGCGTCGTTCCACAGGTTCTGGCTGATGACGATCTCGGCGTTCGGGTCGCGCTTGAGCAGCTCCCGGTTGCGGGCCGACTTGGCGGCGCGGGCGCTCGCCCAGTCCTTGAGCCCGTCCCAGATCGCCGAGCCGGTGTCGATGCCGAGGACCACCGGCGGCTCGCCGGCGTCGGCCGCGCGGCGCGCCTCGGCCTTGATCGTCTGGACCGCGGCCAGCACCTGGGCGTACGAGCCGTCGTGCTCGACCAGCTCGTAGCTGGCTCCGGGGATGGCGCCGTACTCGTCGCCGGCACCCTCGTTGAGGTCGATCCAGTACAGGGTGCCGATCCGGTCGCTGGTGCTGAACTGGGCCAGCGCCCAGCTCTTGCCCGCCTTCTCCTCGCCCTCGAGGAGGATGCACGGCCACGGGACGCGGCCGGTGGGCTTACGGGTCTTGAGGCCATCCATGGCCATGATGTGCTCCTTGCCGACACGGGGAAGATGTCGACCCGAAAGCTACGAGCGGGCACTGACAGAAACGGGCCGCCTGCACAAGCACATCCGCAGATTTCTGTGAAGCCGCAGGTCAGGCGGCCGGGTCGGCGTGTCGCCGTTCGCTGTCGGCGTAGCCGGGGGCCGGCCGCGGCCCGCCACGGAGGCGGTGGGCGAGGCCGGTGTGCCGGCGTCCGGACCCGGTGGCGCGCACGGCCTGGGCAAGCGCCCGCGGCGATCCGACGAGGACGACGAGCTTCTTGGCCCGGGTGACGGCGGTGTAGAGCAGGTTGCGCTGCAGCATCATCCAGGCGCTGGTGGTCAGCGGGACGACGACGCAGGGGTACTCGCTGCCCTGGGAGCGGTGCACGGTGACGGCGTAGGCGTGCACCAGCTCGTCGAGCTCACCGAAGTCGTAGTCGATCGCCTCGTCCTCGTCGGTGACGACGGTGAGGGTCTGCTCCACGGCGTCGACGGCGGTGACGACACCCTGGGTGCCGTTGAAGACCCCGTTCGCGCCCTTGTCGTAGTCGTTGCGGATCTGGCTGACCTTGTCCCCGACGCGGAACACCCGCCCGCCGAAGCGCTTCTCGGCGCGGTCGGGTCGGGCGGGGGTGAGCGCCTCCTGCAGCAGCTCGTTGAGCGCGGCGGCGCCCGCCGGCCCGCGGTGCACGGGGGTGAGCACCTGGACGTCGCGGCGCGGGTCGAGCCCGAAGCGGGCCGGGATCCGGCGGACGACGACGTCCACGGTGAGCCGCGCGGCCTCCTCGGCGTCCTCGGTGCTGAACAGGAAGAAGTCGTCGAGACCGCGGACCTGCGGCGGTCTGCCGGCGTTGATCCGGTGGGCGTTGGTCACCACCCCCGACCGGCTGGCCTGCCGGAAGACCTGGGTCAGGCGCACGTGCGGGATCGGCGTGCCCTCGGCGAGCAGGTCGCGCAGCACCTCCCCGGCGCCGACCGAGGGCAGCTGGTCGACGTCCCCGACCAGCAGCAGGTGCGCGCCGGGCGGAACCGCCCGCACCAGCTTGTTGGCCAGCAGCAGGTCCAGCATCGAGGACTCGTCGACCACGACCAGGTCGGCCTGCAGCGGCCGCTCCCGGTCGAACGCGGCGTCGCCTCCCGGTCGCAGCTGCAGGAGCCGGTGCACGGTCACGGCCTCGACACCGGTCAGCTCGGTGAGCCGCTTCGCCGCCCGGCCGGTCGGGGCGGCGAGGACGACCCGGGCGCCCTTGGCCGCCGCGAGCGTGACGATCGAGCGCACGGTGAAGCTCTTGCCGCAGCCGGGCCCACCGGTGAGGACGGCGACCTTCTCGGTCAGCGCCAGGCGCACCGCCTGCTGCTGGCCGGGCGCCAGCTCCACGCCGGTGCGGCCGTGCAGCCAGGCCAGCGCGGCGGCCCAGTCCACACCGGCGAAGGCCGGCATCCGGTCGGTGTCGGCGGCCGCCAGCCGCCGCAACCCCGCGGCCAGGGAGACCTCCGCGCGGTGGAACGGGACGAGGTAGTACGCCACCGTGGGCGGCTCGCCGTCCGCGCCGGGAAGCTCCTCGCGGACGAGGTTCTGGTCGGCGACGAGCAGGGCGAGGCAGTGGCCGACCAGGGCGGCCGGGACCTGCAGCATCTCGACCGCCCGGGCGACCAGGTCGGTCTCGGGCAGGTAGCAGTGCCCCTGCCCGGTCGCCTCGGAGAGCACGAACTGCAGCCCGGCCTCGACCCGCTCCGTGCTGTCGTGCGGGATCCCCACGGCGGCGGCGATCGTGTCGGCGGTGCGGAACCCGATGCCCCACACGTCGGCGGCCAGGCGGTAGGGCTCGGCGCGGACCACGCCGATCGCGGCGCCGCCGTACTCCCGGTAGATGCGCACGGCCAGCGAGGTAGAGACGCCGACGCCCTGCAGGAAGACCATCACCTCCTTGATGCCCTTCTGCTCCTCCCAGGCGGCGGTGATCAGCCGGGTCCGCTTCGGGCCGAGGCTGGGCACCTCGGCCAGCCTGCCGGGTTCCTCCTCGATGACCCGCAGCGCGTCGGCGCCGAAGTGCGCCACGATCCGCTCGGCCAGCTTGGGGCCGATGCCCTTGACCAGTCCCGAGCCCAGGTAGCGGCGGATGCCCTGCGTCGTGGCCGGGAGCACGGTGGTGTAGTCCTCGACCTGGAACTGCCGGCCGTACTGGGGGTGCGAGCCCCAGCGACCCTGCAGCCGCAGGGTCTCCCCCGGCTGGGCGCCGAGCAGCGAACCCACCACGGTGACCAGGTCCCCGCCCCGCCCGGTGTCCAGCCGGGCCACGGTGTAGCCGGTCTGGGTGTTGGCGAACGTGATGCGCTCCAGCGAGCCCTCCAGGACCGCCCCGGCCCGCCCCTCCGCCACCTGCCATCCCTTCACCGACGCGCCCACTCCGACGGCCGATGGTCACACGCCCCTCCGACATCTCCGCGGTCCCGGGAGCCCCGTCCTGGCGGCGCGCGGAAAATGTCAGCGGGTCCTCGTAGCCTCCGGACGCTCACCTGAGCGATGCATCGACGCTACGGAGGACCGGATCATGGCCGGCGACACTGTCATCACCATCATCGGCAACCTGACCAGCGACCCCGAGTTGCGCTTCACCCCCTCGGGCGCGGCGGTTGCCGACTTCACCATCGCCTCCACCCCGCGCACCCTGGATCGCCAGACCCAGGAGTGGAAGGACGGCGAGGCGCTGTTCCTGCGCTGCAGCTGCTGGCGGCAGATGGCCGAGAACGTCGCGGGATCGCTCACCCGCGGCTCGCGGGTCATGGCCCAGGGCCGCCTCAAGCAGCGGTCCTTCGAGACCAAGGAGGGCGAGAAGCGCACCGTCATCGAGCTGGAGGTCGACGAGATCGGCCCGTCGCTGCGCTACGCGACGGCGTCGGTGGAGAAGGTCGCCCGTTCCGGGAACGGTGGTGGCGGCGGGACGGCGGCCAACGACGGTCGTGCCGGGGCCCAGCGAGGCGGTTCACCCGATCCCTGGGCGGTGCCGGTCGGCGGGGCGAGCGAGGAGCCGCCCTTCTGAGAGCTCCGACGCCGGGGCCGGCCGCCCGCGCAGCCCCGGCGTCGTGGGTGCTCGTCAGGCCGGTTGGTCCTCCAGCCACTCGGTGATGAAGCGCGGGCTGGCGTGCACATCCACCATGCGCACGCGGTCGGGGCCGACGGTCCGGAAGCGGTGCGGCGTCAGGGCCGGCGCGACCTGCACGCTGGGGCCGGTGGCGATGAAGTCGTCGTCGCCGACCCAGAAGTGGACCGAACCGGTGACCAGGACGAAGGTCTCGGGATACGGATGCCGGTGCAGTCTCGGTCCGGACCCCGGGACGTCGGTGTCGACGATGATGACCGACACCTGACCGCCGGTGCGCTCGCCCTCGATCTCTCCTGCCGCGCGGAGGTCGACGCCGGCAGCCCGCTGGCTCTCAGCCAGCCGTTTGATGCCGTCGACCGTGGCCTGCATGTTCGCCCGGTGCTCGTCGAGGCGGCGAGAGACGATGCGCTCCTCCTTGTCCGGGCGCGCCTCGATCGCGGGCGTGAGGCCGGAGCGCGCCGGTCCCATGCGCATCCACTGGCGCAGCAGCGTGCCGCCGTCGGCCGGCTCGAGGGTGAAGCGCCAGGCGGCCGCCGGGTGGGCGGGATCGCCGACGGCCCAGCCGAACTCCCGCTCGGGCTCGCGGGTGACCACGGTGCAGGTGGTCTCCCACTCCCCGATCGCCGGATGGAAGTTGCGGCCCACGAACCGCTCGTCGTCGAGCCAGCGCACCTCCTGCAGTTCCGGTGAGAACCGGATGGGGGTGGCGATGTCGCTGACCAGCGCCCACACCGCCGCCGGCGGGGCGTCGACGACCGTCTGCACCTCCACGGTGGGCCCGTCGGCGTACTTCATGGCGGGTCAGCTCCTCTCCGCTGGTTCGGCGCACAGCTCCACGAGCGTGCCCAGGGTGGTCAGCCGCTCGTCGAGGGAGCCGTTGAGCTTGGCCTGCAGGGTGCCCACGCCGGCGGCCCGGTAGGCCGCGATCCGCTGGCGCACCACGTCAGGGGGGCCGAGCAGGTTGGTGCGCCGGCCCAGGTCCACCGGCACCCGGTCGGCGGCTCGTTCCCGCTCGCCGGCCAGCCACAGCTCCTGCACGGCGCGGACGTCCTCGCCGTAGCCCTGTCGCGCGAAGGCAGCGTTGTAGAAGTTCTGGCCCCGGTTGCCCATCGCGCCGATGGTGAACGCGTAGCCGCGGGCGTGCCGCCGGGCGGCCTCCTCCTCGTCGTCGGTGAACTCCACCGCGACCGGCACGACGACGTCCAGGTCGGCGACGGTCCGTCCGGCCCTCGCGGCGCCGGCGGCGAGCGGCTCGAGGAAGGCCGCGGCGGTCTCGGGCATGAACGTGTTGGCCAGCCAGCCGTCGGCCACCTCGCCGGTCAGCGCCAGGTTCCTCGGTCCCATCGCGGCCACGTACACCGGCACCGGGGTCGGCGGAGCCGCCGACCTGATCGCGCGGCCGGCGCTGTCGGGCAGCGGCAGCCGGTACACCGTGCCGTCGTGCCGGAGCCGTTCGCCGGCGGTGACGGTGCGCAGGATCTCGATCGTCTCCCGGGTCATCGCCAGCGGAGCCGTGAAGGGCACCCCGTGCCACCCCTCCATCACCTGCGGGCCGCTGGTGCCCAGTCCCAGCAGGAACCGGCCGCCGGACAGCGCCTGCATCGACATCGCCGACATTGCGAGCAGCGCCGGCGTCCGGGCCCCGAGCTGGGCGATGCCGGTGGCCAGCCGGATGTGGCTGGTGCGCGCGGCCAGGTAGGCCAGCGGGGTGAAGGCGTCGTAGCCCCAGGTCTCGGCCACCCACACCGAGTCCGCGCCGAGGCGCTCGGCCTCCACGACGAAGGCCAGGTCCTCGTCGCTGATCCCGGCGGCGGCGACCCCGATCCGCATGCTGCCCTCCGTCTCCGGGCCGGCGGCCGGGAAGGGCGTGGGGCAGCGCCGACCGGCCGGGGCTCGACGCGCTGATCCTAGGGACGCCCGACCCCGACACCGCACCGATGACTTCTCCTCCCGCTCCCGGTCGACACGGGCAGGCACGGATGCCCGGATGCGGGAGGGAACCGATGAGGACCTTGCACGTCGGCCTGCGTGTGGCCGATCTCGAGCGGTCGCTCGCGTTCTACCGGGCGGTCGGCTACGAGGTGGTCGGGGAGGTGCCCGAGACCGGTCTCGGGCACCTGACCATGCTGAAGCTGCCCGACGACGAGTTCGTGACCATCGAGCTCGTGCACGGGCCCACGAGCGGCCAGGCAGGTCCGGGGAGCGGCCTCAGCCACCTCGTCATCACGGTCGACGCGATGGACGCGACCGTCACCGCGCTCGCCGCCCGCGGCATCGACGCGGAGGCGCCCGCGTCACCGGACGGCTCGGACGACTTCCTGACGACGTGGATCACCGACCCGGACGGCAACCGGATCGAGCTGGTCCAGTGGCCGCCCGGTCACCCCGCCGGCATGACCGCGGCCGACTGGGCCGACTGAGAGGTGCACCTTTCGATGACTGCATCGACCAGCGCCCCGATACGGCTCTACATGTCGATGTCCCTGGACGGCTTCATCGCCGGACCGGACGACCGGCCCGGGCAGGAGCTCGGACGGGGTGGCGGGCGGTTGTTCAACTGGCTCGACGACCGGATGTCCCCGGGACCGAACGGGCAGGTGTTCGGCGAGGCCATGGCCACCGGAGCCGTGATCTCCGGACGGCGCACGTTCGAGCTCGCCGGACGCTGGAACGGCGACCACCACGACGGCGTGCCGATCCACGTGCTGACCCACTCCGTCGACGAGGGCGACGAGCTGCCGGGCAGCGCCCGGTTCTACACCGACGTCCTCGCCTGCGCCGCCGACGCCCGGGCCGCGGCCGGCGACCGTGCCGTCATGGTGCACGGCGCGGGCGCCGCCCAGGCGCTGCTGCGGGCCGGCCAGCTCGACGAGCTGGAGATCCACCTCGTCCCGGTCCTGCTGGGCGCTGGGCGGCGGCTGTTCGCGGCCGACGCCGACGTCGTCGAACTGGAGCTGGTCCGGCACCTGGAGGGGCGCGACGTGACCCACCTGCGCTACCGGGTGCGTCGCTGACCGTCGTCCGCAACCTGCTGGTGCCCGCTCCGCCTCAGGGAGCACACTGCCCTCCGTGGCGTCCGGACCGGCCGCCCAGGTCGGCAGAGCACACCGCCCGCCCCGCACGGGGCCCGGGCGGCGCCACCGCGCTCGCGCAGGGGACGCGCGATGAGCGGGAAGCACCGCGACCACGGGACCGGGCTGGTCCCGCGCCCGCGGGGTGAGGACGGCTCCCCGCTCGCGGCGCCGGACGGCGACCGGGTCCGGACCGGTTTCGTCGCCCGCCTGATCGCCGATCACGGCCGCCGGCCGACGGTCGCGCTCATGGTGCTGCTGGCGCTGGTCCTCCCCCTCGCCGGCCTGGTCTTCCTGCTGCGCAACGACTTCAAGGGCCTGCACTGGACCGAGCCGCCGTTGCACTTCGTCGTCTTCCTGACCGTCGGGGCGGTCGCGGCCAGCCTCTCGCTGGTCGCCGGTGAGGCGGCCCGCCGGCGCGGCGACGCGCGGGTCCTGCTGCTGTCCCTGGCGTTCCTGGCGACCGGCGGGTTCATGGCACTGCACGCCGTCGGCACGCAGCACGTGCTGACCCACGACGCGCTCCCCGGATTCACCATCGCCATCACCGCCGGGTTGCTCGTCGCCGCTCCCTTCGCGGTGGCCTCCGCCCTGGTGGACGCCCGGCCCTCGGCCGGTGGGTGGGTGGTGCGGCACCGGCACCAGCTGCGGGTGGGCGTGTTCGTCACGCTGCTCCTCTGGGCGCTGTGGTCGGTGTTCGAGTGGCCGCCCCTGCAGCAGGTGACCGCCGAGGGCGGGGCGAACATCGCCCTGAAGACGGCGGCGGCGCTCGGCGCGCTGCTCTACGCGGTCGCGGCGTTCCGGCTCTGGTGGGTGAACCGGAGCTACTTCGGCCTGCTCGTCTTCAGCCTCGTGGCCTGCTACGGCCTGCTGGCGGAGGCCCTGGTGGGGGTCGCGGTGGCCGGCGAGCGCAAGTGGCACCCCACCTGGTGGGTGTGGCACGCGCTGATCGTGACCGGTTACCTCCTGGTGTTCGCCGCCGCGCGCCGGGAGTGGCGCGACGAGCGCTTCCGGCCGCTCTACCTGCCGACGACGCGCGAGCACCGCGGCGAGGTGTCGGTGCTCGTCGGCGACCTGGCCGGCTACACCGGCTTCACGGCCGCGCGCGACGCGGTGGAGGTCGCGGCGATGCTGCGCGCCTACTACGAGCGGGCCGCGCCGCTGATCTCCCGCCGGTTCGGCGGCGAGGTGGAGAAGTTCGCCGGCGACGGGGTGTTCGCGACGTTCAACCGCGTCGGCGACCAGCCCGACCACGCGTTGCGGGCGGTGGAGGCGGCCGCGGCGCTGCAGGCGGAGGTGGCGCGGATCCGCGCGGACCACCCGGACTGGCCGGGACTCCGGATCGGCGTCAACAGCGGCCCGGTCGTCTTCAGCGAGATGGGCGGGAGCGGCTACCTGGTCTACCCCGCCGTCGGGGACACCGTGAACGTCGCGGCCCGGCTGCAGGAGCACGCCCCGGTCGGCGGCGTGCTGATCGGCACCGGGACGCGCGACCAGCTCCCCGGCTCCGTCGACCTGCTGCCGGTGACGGGGCTCCACCTCAAGGGCAAGGAGGCGGCGGTGGACGCCTACCTCGTGCAGCTGCCCCTGCGGACGTCGTCCACCACCGTGGCGCGGCCACCGACCAGGCGCGGCGCGCCACACGCCGCGCGGTGACCTGCGCCGTCAGCGAGGGCTCTCGGCGGGCTCCTCCCGGGCCTGCGCCAGCGCGTCGGCCGGACGCAGCTGCAGGCCGGCCGCCCACTCCCGCTCGAATCCGTCCGCGCCGAGCACCGACCGGAGCGCCGCGATCCCCTCGTCGGAGACGGGGCGCAGGAACGGCCAGGTGCTGATCCGCAGGCGGTCGCGCAGCCGGGCGGCCGCCGCGTGCAGCCGCGCGGCGGTGCGCATCCGGCCCTCCGTGCGGGCGACCGCGGCCAGGCCGTCCAGGCAGTAGGTGACCCCCTCCTGGTCGAGCATGCCGGTGTTCGCCGCCAGGCTCCGGTCGAACAGCGCGCGCGCCCGGTCGGCGTCGCCGTCGAACAGGGCGGCGAAGCCGAGCTGGTGCAGGGCCAGGGTCTGCAGGTGCTCGTTGTCGATCTGCTCGCCGAGCCGGCGGCAGTCCTCGAACGCCTCCGTGGCGCCGGCGGTGTCCCCGGAGCGCATGGCGAGCTGCCCGAGCGCGGCGAGCGTGTACGCGGCGCTCATCAGGTCGCCGCGCTGCCGGAACCAGCGGGCGCCGTCCGCGAGGGCTGCCCGGAGCGGCGGGACGTCGTCGCCGGACGCCAGGTAGCTGAGGGTGACCCGGGCGCGGACGGCCAGTTCGCGGTCCCCGGCGTCCTCGGCGATGCGCAGGGCCTCGGTCAGCAGGGCGCCGGCCCGCTCCATGTGCCCCATCGAGTAGTCGCTGGTGGCGCGTCCCCAGAGCAGCCGTCCCCGGGCCGGGGCGTCCAGCCGGGACGCCGAGGGCAGCGCCATGACCGCGTCGACCAGCTCCAGCACCTCCGGGATCAGGTTCCTGGCCCAGAGGTAGTAGGCCAGCTGCATCCCGATGCCGTAGGCGGTCTCGGCGTCGTCGGTCTCGAGCGCACGGCGCCACGCCACCCGGATGTTGTCCAGCTCGTCGTCGACCCGGGCCGCCCACCGGTGGAAGGCCGACCGCAGCCCGGCGCCGGCCTCCTCGACGAAGGACGTCATGACGTCGGCCAGCCGGTCCAGCGCCGGCCCCTGCCCGCCGCTCTCGTCCAGCCGCTCCTGCGCGTACTGCCGGACCACACCGAGCATCCGGAACCGCGGCCCGGCCGCCGCCCGGTCGTCCGTCGTCACGAGGCTCTTGTCCACCAGCGAGGACAGCAGCGCGAGGACGTCGACCGGCTCGCCGCCCTCGGCCATCGCCTCGGCCGTCCGGAGCGTCCACCCGCCGGGGAAGACCGAGAGGCGGGCGAGCAGCGACCGTTCCGGCGCGTCGAGCAGCCGGTAGCTCCAGTCCAGCGTCGAGCGCAGCGTCCGCTGCCGGGCCGGCAGGTCCACCAGCCCGCCGTCGAGGTCCAGCCGCTGTCCCAGCCGCTCCACCAGCGCCGACGGCGGCAGCATCCGCACCCGGGCGGCCGCCAGCTCGAGGGCGAGCGGGATCCCGTCCAGCCGCCGGCAGATCTCACCGACGTCCGCGGCGTTGTCGCTGGTGAGCGCGAAGCGGGGGTCGGCCTCCGCGGCGCGGGCGACGAACAGCTGGACGGCCGGCGACAGCGCGACGCTCGAGGGACGGGTGCAGTCCTCCTGCGTCGGTACGGCCAGCGGGACCAGCGGCCACTCCTGCTCGCCCCGCAGACGCAGGACGGTGCGGCTGGTCACCAGCACCCCGAGGTCCGGGACCGCGGCGACCAGCCGCGCGAGGTCCGGTGCCGCCGGCAGCAGGTGCTCGAAGTTGTCCAGCACGAGGAGCGCCCGCCGGCCGGCCAGCTGGTCGGCGAGTGCGTCGACGAGGTCCGCCCGTCCCGGCGAGCGCAGGCCGAGCGCCGCAGCGACGGACGCGAGCACCCCGGTGGCCTCGGGCTCCGCGGCCAGGTCGACGAACCAGGCGCCGGCGAAGAGTTCCTGCCGGAGGACGGCGGCCACCTCCAGCGCGAGCCGCGTCTTCCCGATGCCGCCGGGACCGGTGATCGTGACCAGCCGGGCGCCGTCGCGGAAGCGCCGGAGCACCCCCTCGCGGTCGGCGTCGCGGCCGATCATCGGCGTGGGCGGCACGGGGAACGGCGACGGGCGCAGCCCGGGTGACGGCTCCGGCTGCTCGGCGGTGAACCGCTCGGTCAGCAGCACGGCGAGGTCGTCGGCGAGCAGCTCGGCCAGTTCCGCGCCGTCGGCGAAGCTCTTGTAGGAGGCGCGGTCGTCGGCCTGGATGCGCCGCAGCAGCTCCCCCAGCCGGGGCTCGCGCCCGGGAGCCGGCGTCTTCACGTAGATCAGCTTCGGCCGGTCGCCCGACAGCAGGTACTCGTCCTCCAGCCCCGACACCGTCTCGCCCGGCGCCACCCAGCCGTAGCGCTGCCAGTAGATGCCGACGAACACGTCGCTCTGCGCCAGGTATGCCCGGTAGAGCTCGCGCGGCGGATGCGGACGGGCGCCCAGCTCGAACATCACCGGGGTGAGCCGGATGCCCTCGATCGCCGCCCGCGCCGTCCGTCGTTCCGGGCCGAGCTCCTCCAGCGTGGACGAGACGAACACGCGCACCCGCCGGTCCGGCGTCGTGATGGGCGCGGGCGCCAGCTGGGTCACCCTGCCTCCTCACCGTGATCGCCGGACAACCACGACAGCCGACACCAGTCCCCGGCCCGCGGCAAGAGCGTGGAGCTCGCCGTTCACCGGTCTTTCTGCCCTACCGGGGGCCACGGGCCGGCGCATAGCTTCGCCCGATGCGCCCAAGCCTGCGGTGTCTCAGAACCGGACTGGCCGGGATGGCCGGCGTCGTCCTGCTCGTCGCGTGCGGCGGGGACGGCGGCGACGCCTCGACCGACGCGACCGCCACCGGCGCCGCGGAGCAGTCCGCCCCCGCGGGCGGGGAGGGCGACTTCTGCACCCAGGCCGCGGGGATCGACGACCGGGTCGAGGCGGCGATGTCCGAGCTCGACGACGGCGAGGCCTCGGTGTCCGACGCCTTCCGCCGGCTCGGCGAGGAGCTGCGCGCCATCGACGCCCCCGAGGAGATCGCCGCCGACTGGGACGCGATGCAGCAGGGCCTGGACCGGATGGCCGACGCGCTCGCCGAAGCCGACCTCACCGATCCGGACTCGCTGGGCGCCCTGGAGGACGCCGAGGGCGACCTGTCGACGGCGAGCGACAACGTGGAGAGCTACCTGCGCGACGAGTGCGGCATCGGCGGGTAGCGGTCCCTCGCGTGGGTCTGAACCATCGCCCTGTCGCTGCCCCCCGCTGACGAAGTGCGCTGAGGCCCGGTTCCGAACGCTGGAACCGGGCTTCAGCGCACTTCGTGCTGCTCCTGGCCGCGTCCGCTCGAGCCGCCGGTCAGGCGGTGTCCTGCTCCGATGAGCCCGCGGGCGACGCGCAGGTGGTGCGCCATGACCTCGCCGAGGGACACGGCATCGGCGGCGACGGTGACGATGGTCGCGCCCTCGGCGGCGTAGCCCGCGGCGACCTCGCCGCTGAAGGCGTGCACGCCGACGGGCACACCGGCGGCGACGGCCCGGGCGATGATCGAGGAGAGGATGCCGCGCAGTTCCGCCTCGTGCTCCGCGCCGGTCAGCTCGAGGGACAGCGAGAGGTCGCCCGGCCCGACGTAGACGCCGTCCAGCCCCTCGACGGCGAGGACGGCGTCGAGGTCGTCCAGCGCGGTCGCGGCCTCCACCATGACGACGACGAGCGGCTCGTCGGCCCCGCCGGAGAGCCGCCCGATCGAGCGGCCGCCCGCCGGGGCGTAGCGGCAGGCGGCGACGACCTCCCGGGCGTGAGCGGCGTCGCGCACGTTGGGCACGATGACGCCTCGGGCGCCCAGGTCCAGCGGCCGGCCGACGTCGGGGAACAGCGGGCTGCGGGTCCGGACGAGCGGCACCGAGCCCGCCGCGGTGATCGCCGCGGTGACCGCCGGCAGCTCGGCCTCGGTAAGGGCGCCGTGCTGCAGGTCGAGGACGACGAAGTCCGCGCCGGTCCGCGCCAGGACCTCGCCGGTCACCGCGCCGGGCAGCGAGCTCCACAGACCGTGGCACGCCCGCCGGCCGGCCCACCGCTGCCGCAGGTCGACCTCGCTGATCGCCATCCCTCGCCTCCCCGGCCTCGAGTCCTCGCGCGGCGCGATCCTGCCCCACCCACCGGCCCTTGTCGCCCGGCCCCGCCGGCGCGAGCATGTGGCCCCCGACGGAACCGACGCAGGGAGCCCGCCATGGCCGAGACCACGAGCCTCCGGCAGCTGACCGGCATGCCCGACACCCCGGCCCCCTGGACCGAGCAGACCCTCGTGCTCATCGACTGCCAGAACACCTACACCCGCGGCGTCCTCGAGCTCGACGGTGTCCAGAAGGCCCTCGACGCCGCCGAGGAGCTCCTGGACCGGGCCCGCACGGCCGGCGTCCCGGTGGTGCACATCCAGCACGACGCGGGCCCCGGAACCCCCTACGACGTGCGCGCCGACATCGGCGCAATCGTCGACCGGGTGGCACCCCGGGCCGGTGAGACGGTGGTCGTCAAGGACCGCCCGAACGCCTTCGTGGGCACCGACCTGCACGACGTCCTGGCCACCGCGCAGTGCACGGACGTCGTCCTGGCGGGCTTCATGACCCACATGTGCGTGAACTCGACGGCCCGCGGCGCCTTCAGCCTCGGCTACCGGCCGACCGTCGTCGCCGCCGCGACGGCGACCCGGGACCTGCCCGGCCCGAACGGCGTCGTCCCCGCGGCCACGGTCCAGGACGTGAGCCTGGCGGCCATCGCCGACCTGTTCGGCATCGTCGTCCCCGACCCGGCGGCGATCCCCGGCCGGTAGCCGGTCAGCCGGCGCGCAGCGCCGCCACGTCGGTGCCGCGCCGCGCCCGCACCGCCGCCGCCAGCTCGTCCAGCATCGCCGCGGTCATGTCCAGGTCGACGCAGGCGTCGGTCACGCTCTTGCCGTACTCCAGCTCGCCCGGACGGCGCTGGTCGAGGTCCTGCCGGCCGGCCACGAGGTTGCTCTCCAGCATCACGCCGCGGATCGCCTGCTCCCCGCCCGCGATCTGGCCGGCCAGGTCGGCGACGACGTCGAGCTGGCGCAGGTGGTTCTTCTGGCTGTTGCCGTGGGAGGCGTCGACCACGACCACCTCCGGCAGCCCGCGCGTGCGGAGGGCGTCCCTGGTCGCGGCGATGTGCGCGGCGGAGTAGTTGGGGCCGTGCTTGTCGCCGCGCAGGATCACGTGGCCGGTCTCGTTCCCGGTCGTCGACAGCTGGGCCGAGATCCCGTGCCGGTCGATCCCCAGGAACTCGTGCGGCGCCCGGGCGGCGACGACCGCCTGGATCGCGGCCTCGATGCTGCCCTCCGGCGAGTTCTTGAAGCCGACGACGGCCGAGAACCCGGACACCCGCTCGCGGGCGGTCTGGTCGGTGACGTTGCGCGCGCCGACGCCGTTGTAGGTCACCAGGCCGTCGACGTACTGCGGGGTAAGGGCGTTGAGCGGCTCCGCCGCCACCGGGACGCCCAGGGCGGTGATGCGGCACATGAGGATGCGGGTCGCGATCAGGCCGACGCTGATCCGGTTGGAGCCGTCGAGGTACGGGTCGTAGGCGAAGCCCTTCCAGTCGACCTCGGTCCTGGGCTTCTCCGTGTACGTGCGCATCAGGACTTCGAGATCGGCCGAGTGCCGCTCCCGCATGCGCCGGATGAAGTCGGCGTACTCGAGCGTGCCGGCCGGGTCGTGGATGGAGCACGGGCCGGCGATGACGGCCAGCCGGCTGTCGGTGCCGTCGAGGATCGACGTCACGGCGCGCCGGCCGGCCCGGGTCGTGGCCGCGGACTCCGCCGAGAGCGGCACGACGGTCGCCACCGCCTCGGGGGTGACGACGATGCTCAGGCCGGCGATCCGCGTGTTCATCAGGCCGGACACGTCGACCGGCTCGGCGGCCCCGTACCCGAGCCGCCGCCGCACCTCGGGCAGCAGCTCGGCCTGCATGGCGTCCATCTGCTCGTTCACCCGGCGCTGGACGTCGAGCAGGTGGCCGGCGATCCGCTCGGCGACCTCCAGGATCTGGTCAGCCGGGATTGCCTGGTCCTGCGTCATCGTGCTCCTCACGAGCCTGGGTACGTCGCGATCGCGCTTCGCGTTCGGGGAGAAGTGTCGTCCATCCCGGAACGTCGCCTCAGGACGCCGTCCGGCCGGGGCCGTCGGTCCCGGGCTCGGGCGCCGCGTCCCAGCGCCTGGACCGCGCGTCCAGCGCGGCCTGCCACTCCGACCGCCCGCTCGCGCCCGCCCGCGCGGCCACGACGACGAGGGCCACCACGGCGACGGCGATCAGGAGCAGCAACCCGGTCAGGATGGTCTCCCAGCCGAACAGCGGGGGGACGGTCATGCTGCCCGGTGCCGGCGGGGTGGAGACGGGCGCCATGCGACACAGCCTGCGCGATCGCGCGGCACCTCGGCATCCCCCGTGCCGGTGCCGTCACCCGCCGGGGCGACGTCACGCAGGGAGACGGCCGGCGCCGTCGGCACCCCGTTCGGGCGGGGTACCACCGCCTATGGGTGACCTTCCTGCGCCATCAGGAGCCTTCGCCGGTCCGCCCGCCGTAGCGTTCCGGATCCCCGGACCCGGAGAAGGCAGGTGGGATGAGCGTCGAGCTGCACGAGCCGCTGGACCGTGGGCACCCGAACGTGACGGGTGATCTGCCGACGGTCCTCGAGGCCGCGCCGATGTTCCGCCGTGCGGTCGCCGGCTACGACCGCTTCCAGGTCGACACCTACGTCCGATGGGCGGAGGACGAGCTCGCCACTGCCGAGCGCGAGCACGAGCGCCTGGTGGCGCGGCACGTGGCGACGCGGGCGGCCCTCGACGAGGCCCGGGAGCTGCTCGCCCACTCGCCCGGTGGCAGCGAGTTCCTCCAGGTGTCGCGCCGGATCGGGTCGATGCTCGCCGCGGCGGCCGACGAGGCCGAGAGCCTGCGGGCCGAGGCGGAGGCCGACCGGTCCGCCGCCGCCGCGCAGGCCGAACGGGTGCTCGCGGACGCCGGGGCCGAGGCGGGCCGGGTGGTCGCCGAGGCGGTGGCCCGGTTCGAGGAGCTGACCGCCGAGGCGCACCGGATCGTCGACGAGGCCGAGCAGGCTGCCCGGGCGGCCCGCGCGGCGGCCAGGGCGCGGCTGGAGCGGGTTCGGGCGATCGAGCGGCAAGCCGCCGACCACGTCGAGGAGATCGAGCGGCGGGCGGTGGCGGAGGCCGCCGTCGCCCGGCTGCAGGCCCGGGACGACGTCCTCCGGCTGCTGAGCACCGGACGGGAGCAGCGGCGGCGGGCGGACGACGAGGCCGCCGCGACCCGGGAGCGCCTCGACCGGGAGGCCATGGTGCGCCGCGCCGCCGTGCTCGCGGAGGTCGAGGCCCTCGAGCACCGGCGGTCCGCGCTGCGGGCGGAGATCGAGCTCCTGGGACCGGTCGACGCCCCCACCGGCGGCCGGCTGGCCCTGCACCTGCGCCGCCTGCTCGACCGGCTCCGGTGGCGGCCCGGGTTCCTGCGGGCACCCTGACGGTCAGCCCGCGTCCTGCGGGCCGGGCCGCCACCGGGTGTGCCGGGTGCCGCGCGCCGGTTCGCGGATGAGGGTGAGCCGTGGCGGCGGCCCGTCGGTCCGCCCGGTCGGCGGCTTGCGGCTGCCCGCGCGGTACGGCGCCGGCCACGTGATGCCGGCGCCCGTGTACTCCTGCTCCGCGGCGGCGTGCAGCGTCCAGTGCGGGTCGTACAGGTGCGGCCGGCCGACGGCGACCAGGTCGGCCCGCCCGGCCAGCAGGATCGAGTTGACGTCGTCGTAGGAGGAGATGGCGCCGACGGCGATCACCGCGACGCCGTACCGCCGGCCGACCTCGTTGCGGATCCGGTCGGCGTACGGCGTCTGGTAGCTGCGCCCGAATGCCGGCGTCTCCTCCTTGACCACCTGCCCGGTCGAGACGTGGATCGCGTCGGCCCCGTGCTCGGCGAACGCGCGGGCGATCTCCACGGCGTCCTCGACGTCGTTGCCGCCCTCGCACCAGTCGGTCGCCGAGATGCGGACGCTGACCGGCCGCTCCGCCGGCCAGGCCGCGCGCACCGCGTCGAAGACCTCGAGCGGGTAGCGCAGCCGGCCGGGCAGCGCTCCCCCGTACTCGTCGGTGCGCCGGTTGGACAGCGGCGAGAGGAACGACGAGAGCAGGTAGCCGTGCGCGCAGTGCAGCTCGAGCGCGTCGAACCCGGCCCGCGCCCCGGCCTCGGCGGCCGCGACGAACTGCCCGGTGATCTCGTCCAGCTCGGCGCGGGTGAGCTCGCGCGGCACCTGGTTGGCCGGCGAGTACGGCACCGGCGACGGTCCGACCACCGGCCAGTTGCCCTCGGGCAGCGGCTCGTCGATGCCCTCCCACATGAGCTTCGTGGAGCCCTTGCGGCCGGAGTGGCCGAGCTGCAGCACGATCTTCGCGGTGCTCTGCGCGTGCACGAAGTCGACGACCCGCGCCCAGGCGGCCTCCTGCTCGGGCGTGTAGATGCCGGCGCAGCCCGGGGTGATCCGGCCCTGGGGCGAGACGCACACCATCTCGGTGACCACCAGCCCCGCGCCGCCGAGGGCCCGGGCGCCGAGGTGCACCAGGTGGAAGTCGGTGGGCAGCCCGTCGTCGGCGGAGTACATGTCCATCGGCGAGACGACGACCCGGTTGGCCAGCGCCAGCCGCCCCAGCCGGAACGGGGCGAACATCGGCGGGCAGCCCTCCTCCCCCGGCCGGGCCAGCTCGGCCGGCACCTCCTCGCCGGCGAACCACCGGTCCATCCGCGCCACGAACTCCGGGTCGCGCAGCCGCAGGTTGTCGTAGGTGATCCGCCGGCTGCGGGTGACGATGTTGAACGCGAACTGCTCCGGCGCCTGCCCGACGTACTGGGCGATGTTCTCGAACCACTGCAGGCTCGCCTGCGCCGCGCGCTGGGTGGAGAGCACGACCGGCCGCCGCTCCGCCTCGTAGGCGGCCAGCGCCGCGGGGACGTCGGGCTGCTCGTGCAGGCAGGCGACCAGCGCGAGGGCGTCCTCCATCGCCAGCTTCGTCCCGGACCCGATGGAGAAGTGCGCGGTGTGCGCGGCGTCGCCGAGGAGGACGACGTTGCCGTGCCGCCAGGTCCGGTTCGAGACGGTGGTGAAGCTCTGCCACTTGGAGTTGTTGGCGAGGATGCGGTGCCCGTCGAGCAGGTCGCCGAGCAGCTCGCCGATCCGGGCGATGGACTCCTCGTCGCTCACGCCGGGCGGGAACACCTGCGCCTCCGACGCGGCGAACCCCGCGCGGCGCCAGACGTCCTCGCGCATCTCGACGATGAAGGTGCTGCCGCCCGCGTCGTAGGGGTAGCCGTGCACCTGCAGCACGCCGTACGGCGTCTCGCGGATGTCGAAGGTGAAGGCCTCGAACACCCGGTCGGTGCCCAGCCACATGTACTTGTTGTGCCGCCGGTCCAGGACGGGCGCGAAGACGTCGGCGTGCTTGGTGCGCACCGCCGAGTTCACCCCGTCCGCGGCGACCACGAGGTCGTACGTGCGGGCGAGGGAGTCCACGTCGGGTGCCTCGGCGCGGAAGGTGACCCGCACGCCGAGCTCGGCACAGCGCTCCTGCAGCAGCTGCAGCAGCACCTTGCGGCTCATGGCGGCGAAGCCCTGGCCGCCGATCGTCGTCACCGTGCCGCGGAAGTGGACGTCGACGTCGTCCCACCGGGCGAAGCGCTCCGCCATGCGGGCGAACACCACCGGGTCGGCGTGCTCGATGCCGCCCAGGGTCTCGTCGGACAGGACGACGCCGAAGCCGAACGTGTCGTCGGGGGCGTTGCGCTCCCAGACGTCGACCTCGGTCCCCGGGCGCAGCGCCTTCGTCAGCGCGGCGAAGTACAGCCCGCCGGGGCCGCCGCCGATGACCGCGATCCGCATCAGTGCGCCGTCACGGCCTCGCGCAGCCGGAAGCGCTGCAGCTTACCGGTCGCCGTCCGCGGCAGCGAGGGGACGAACTCGATCGAGCGCGGGTACTTGTAGGGCGCGATGAGCCGCTTGGCGAACTCCTGCAGCTCGGCGACCTTCGCCTCGTCACCGACCACCCCGTCGCGCAGGACGACGGCGGCGTGCACGATCTGCCCCCGCTCGGGGTCCGGCCGGCCGACGACGGCGCACTCCACCACGTCCGGGTGCTGGTCGAGCGCCTGCTCCACCTCGGGCGCGCCGATGTTGTAGCCCGAGGAGACGATCATGTCGTCGCTGCGGGCCTGGTACCAGAAGTAGCCGTCGGCGTCGCGGATGTAGGTGTCGCCGGTGATGTTCCAGCCGCGCTGGACGTAGCCGGTCTGGCGGGCGTCGGCGAGGTACCGGCAGCCGGTGGGACCCTTCACCGCCAGCCGGCCCGGGGTGCCGTCCGGCGCCGGGTTGCCGTCGTCGTCCAGCACCGCCGCCCGGTAGCCGGGGACCGGCGTCCCGGTGGACCCGGGCCGGATGGCGTCGTCGGCGGCCGCGATGAAGATGTGCAGCAGCTCGGTGCTGCCGATCCCGTCGATGAGCCGGACGCCGGTCTTCGCGAAGAACTCCTCCCACACCGCCTTGGGCAGGTGCTCCCCCGCGGAGACGGCGCGGCGCAGCGTGCCCAGGCACCCCTCCTGGCCAGCGCGGAGCATCGCCCGGTAACCGGTGGGCGCGGTGAACAGCACCGTCGCGCGGTGCCGCTGCACCGCCTCGGCCAGCTCGGCCGGCGTGACCTTCTCCAGCAGGAGCACCGACGCGCCGACCCGCAGCGGGAAGACCACCAGCCCCCCGAGCCCGAAGGTGAAGGCCAGCGGCGGCGTGCCGGTGAACACGTCGTCCGGCCGGGGGCGCAGCAGGTGCGCGCTGAAGGTGTCGGCGACGGCCAGGACGTCGCGGTGGAAGTGCATCGTCGCCTTGGGGACGCCGGTGGTGCCCGAGGTGGCGGCGAGCAGCGCGACGTCGTCCGCCGCCGTGGCGACGTTCTCGTACGTCGTCGGCAGGGCGGCGACCCGGCGCACGAGGTCGTCCTCTCCCCCGCCGCCGTAGCACTCCATCCGCATGCCGGTGGCCTGGGCGACCGGGGCGAGGTCGAGGGCGAACCGGGCGTCGCAGAGCGCGAAGGCCGTGCGGGTGATCTCGGCCAGCTGCAGCAGCTCGCGGCTGCGCAGCACCGGCACCGTGGTGACGGCGACCCCGCCGGCCTTGAGGACGCCGAACCAGCACGCCACCAGCCACGGGTTGTTGGGGCCGCGCAGCAGCACCCGCTGCCCCGGCACCAGTCCCAGCTCGCTCGTGAGGTGGCCGGCGACCTGGTTGGCCCGGGCGAGCAGCTCCCCGTAGGTCCAGGTCTCGGTCGGGCTGAGCAGGCAGGGCCGGTCGGGGCCGTGCACGGCGACGACGTCGTCCAGCAGCGCCGCGGCGCAGTTCAGCCGCTGCGGGTAGGCGAGCTCGGGCAGGTCGAAGATCAGCTCTGGCCACTGCTCGAACGGCGGCAGGCTGTCCCGGCAGAAGGTGTCGACGTGCGCGGACGGCGAGAGCTCCATCGCGGACCCCAATCTCGGACGCCGTCCCCCAGTGTGCTCCGCTCGTGACGGCAGTCAAGAACGCGTCATAGGGCGCTACGGTGGCGGGGTGAGGCTCGTGCCCGCCTCGGCCGCCGAGGACGTGCTCGGCGACCCGCAGCCGCGCCACCTGATCGTCACGGTCTACGGCCTCTACGCGCGCGCGACGCACGACTGGCTGCCGATCGCCGCCGTGGTCCGGCTGCTGCAGGACCTCGGCGTCAGCGCCCCCGCCGTCCGCTCCTCGATCTCCCGGCTGAAGCGTCGGGACACGCTGCGCAGCCTGCGGCTGGGCGGCACCGCCGGCTACGCGCTCTCGCCGTCGATGCTGGAGGTCCTGCGCGAGGGCGACCGGCGGATCTTCGAGCACCGGCCCGCGGGTCCGGACGACGGCTGGGTGCAGGTCGTCTTCACCGTGCCGGAGGTGCAGCGGGAGAAGCGGCACGAGCTGCGCAGCCGGCTCGCGGGGCTCGGCTTCGGGCCGGTGGCCCCGGGCGTCTGGGTGGCGCCGGGAACCCTCACCGAGGAGGTCGAGGTCGCGCTCGAGCGCCAGGGCCTGGCCGGGTACGTGGACCTCTTCCGCGGCGAGCACCTCGGGTACGCGCCGCTGCGCGAGCGGGTCCGCCAGTGGTGGGACCTCGACGCGGTCGAGGCGGGGTACGCGCAGTTCCTCGCGGCGTACCGGCCGCTGGCCCGCCTCGTCGCCCGGCGCCCGCCGCCGGACGACGAGGCGTTCGCGGCGTACGTGCGGATGCTCACCGTGTGGCGGCGGCTGCGCTACCGCGACCCGGGCCTGCCGCTGGAGCTGCTGCCGGCCCGCTGGAAGGGGGTCGCCGCGGTCGACCTGTTCGAGCAGCTGAACGCCGCCCTCCGGCCGGCCGCCGAGTCGCACGCCACGGCGGTCGTCCGCGCCGCGACGTAGCGCCGGTACCGCGTCCCGCTCGTCACGGGGAGGCCAGGTCGACGGAGTAGAGCGGCCATTCGTCGGGCACGCCCTTGAGCCGGTGGGTGCCGCGGTCGGAGAAGGAGATCCCGGCGCCGGCGACGAGGTCCTTGACCGTGCGCGAACACAGCACCTCGTCCGGCGCGGCCAGCGCAACGACGCGGGCGGCGATGTGGACGGCGATGCCCCGCACGTGCCCGTCGACCAGCTCGACCTCCCCGGTGTGCAGGCCGACCCGGAGCCGCAGGCCCAGCTCGGCCAGCTGGCTCCGGGTGGCGGCGGCGGCGCGGATCGCCCGTGCCGGCCCCTCGAAGGTGGCCAGGAAGCCGTCCCCCGTCGTGTCGATCTCCCGCCCCCGGAACCGGCCGAGATTCGTCCGCACCACCGCGTCGTGCTCCTCCAGCAGGCGACGCCACCGACGGTCGCCCAGCTCGGTCGCACGGGCGGTGGAGTCGACGATGTCGGTGAACATCACCGTCAGCACCACCCGGTCGGCTTCGGCGACGGGCAGGTCGCCGGTGAGGAACTCCTGGGTGAGGGCCAGCACGGCGTCCTGGTCGCCGAAGAACGGCAGGTGTGCGTCGCCCGGCAGCTCCCGGAAGGTGGCCTGCGGAAGGCGCTCGGCCATGTACCGGCTGGCCTCGGCCTGGGCTATCCGGTCCCCCGTGCGATGCAGCACCAGCGTCGGCACCCGGACCGCGCCGAGCAGGCCGCGGATGTCGACCGGGGCCAGTCGGGTGATCAGGTCGACGCGCTCCACCGGGCTCGCGGCCGAGCGGTAGAAGGCCGACCACCAGCGGCGGGTCATCGTGTCGCGTGCGTCGGTGGGCGAGATGTCCGCCATGAAGCGGTCGGGATCCATCGGACCCGTCCGGATGGCGCGGATCAGGTCGTCGCGCTCCTCTGGTGTGGCCCCCCACGGGTAGTCGTGGGCCCGCACCGTGGCCGGGTGCGCCCCGAAGGTGATCACCGCGGCCGTCTGCTCCGGGTGGGTGGCGGCGAACAGCAGGGCCATCCGGCCACCCACGTGGCAGCCGAACAGGGCGGCCCGTCGCGAGCCGACGGCCGTCAGGACGGCCGATATGTCCTCCACCCAGTCCTCGAACGCGTAGCCGAGGGGCCCGCGGTCGGACAGCCCGGTGCAGACGCGGTCGAACAGGATCAGCCGCGAGAACGAGGCGAGCCGCTCCAGGAACTCGGCCGCCGCCGGGTTCTCCCACAACAGCTCGAGATGGCTGGGCCAGCCCAGCAGGAAGACGAGATCCAGATCCCCCTGGCCCGTCACCTGGTAGGCCACGGCGTGGCCCTTCACGTCATGGGTGAAGGAGACCGGCGGCCCGAACCGCATGCGCGAACCCTAGCCACGTTCGTCGCAGGAAAGGCGTTGTCGGCGCCCCGCGGAGGACCTCGGCGCACCGTCGGCGCCGTCTGCCGGCAAGACGGCTTCCGCATCTGTGGACGATGCGCCGACCTGGGGATTCAGCTCACCGGGGCGTCCTCGAGCCGGTATTCTTCGTACACACGTTCGAGGTGTGGGGAGGTGTTCATGGACGAGTTGACGGCGGCGCTCGAGGCCCTCGCAGACGAGGACCTGCATGCCCGCACCGGCCCGCAGCTGCTCGGCGACATCCCCGACCTGGTCGCCGCACGCAACCGCCTCGACGCCGAACTGGCCCGCCGGCTGCGCGTCGCCGACAGCAAGCAGGCCTTCGCCGCCGACGGGATGGCCACGGCGCAGTCGTGGCTGCGCGGGCATTGCCGGCTCTCCGGCGACGCGGCCGCGCGGATGGTCCGCAACGGCCGGACGACGGAATGGCTGCCCGCGGTCGCCGACGCCCATGCGGCCGGAAAGATCACCGCCGATCAGGTGTCAGTGATCGGGAAGATCACCGGGCCGCGGCCGGTCGCGCTCGCCGCCGCTCAGGGCATCGACCTGACCGAGGTCTCCGCGGTGCTGGCCCGTTTCGCAGCCACCCAGCCGCACGACGACCTGGTCCGGCTGGTGCACCAGGTGCTCGCCCGCCTCGATCAGGACGGTCCCGAACCCGATTCCACCGAGGAGCGGTTCCTCTCCGTCGCCAAGCACGCCGACGGATCGGGCACCGGCCGATTCCACCTGACGCGTTCGGCATGGAGAAGCTGCAGGCCGCGCTGGAGTCGATCCTGCAGGCGAACCGCCCCGCGGGTGACACCCGTACCCGGCCCCAGCAGCAGGCCGACGCCCTGGTCCAGCTGGCCGACATCCATCTGGGCTGCGACACCCTGCCCCTGCTGCGCGGGGTGAAGCCCCAGGTTGCGGTCAAGATCGGCGCCGACGACCTCGCCGCGCCCGCCACCGGTAAGGGCGCCGCCGAGGCCGGGTTCGGCGCGAGCTTCTCCGCCGCCCGGGCTCGGCAGGTGGCCTGCGACGCCGAGCTCCGGCGCTTCCTGCTCGGTCCTCGGGGTGAACTGCTCGACCTGGGCCGCACTCAGCGGTTGGTCACCCCGGCCATCCGCAAGGCCGTCGAGTACCGCGACAAGCACTGCGTCTTCGCCGGCTGCCTCGCCCCGACCTACTGGTGCGAGGTTCATCATGTGATCCATCGGCTGTTCGGCGGCGAGACGTCCGAGGAGAACTCCGCGCTGCTCTGCGAACGCCATCACACCCAGGTGCATCACGGCTTCCGCGTCGAGCGAGACAGCAACGGTCGCTGGCACACCTACCGCCGCGACGGCACCGAGACTCTCGTCCTCCGCCCACCGGCCCATGATCCGGAGCTCACGCGAGCCGGCTGACCCGTCCCACCTCCCGCTCCCCCGACGAGTCCGTCGGGCGCAGGGACGTGTGCGGCCTGGATGCGGCGCGCATACGACACGGCGAGCGGGAGCGGTGGGCCCTACTACGCGGAGGCGTCCAGCGCTCGGCGGACGGCGTCCTCCGAGCGGCCGACCACGGTGGTGCCGTCGTCCGCGGTGATGATCGGCCGCTGGATGAGGATCGGGTTCGCCGCCATCACCTCCAGCCAGCGCCGCCGGTCCCGCGGCAGCTCCGCGAGCCCGAGCTCCGCCGCGACCGGCTCGTTCGTCCGCGCGACGTCCCACGGGTCCAGACCGAGCCGCTGCAGCACGGCGTCGAGCTCGTCGGCGGTCGGCGGGTCGTCGAGGTAGCGCCGCACGGTGTAGCTCGCGCCGGCCTCGTCGAGCAGCTCGGTGGCGGCGCGGCACTTCGAGCAGGCCGGGTTGATCCAGATCTCCAACGCGGACTTCCTCCTCAGGCAGGGATCTCCGCGACGCCCTGCACCTCGACCAGCGCGTCGTCGTCCCACAGCCGGGCGACGCCGATCCCGGCGGTCGCCGCGTAGTTCCGCCCGGCCAGCCGGCGCCAGACCTCCCCGATCTCCCGGGCGTGCGCCCGGTAGTCGGGGACGTCGACGATGTAGATCGTCAGGCTCGCCAGGTGCTCCGGACTGCCGCCGGCGGCACGCAACGCGGTGAGCAGGTTGCCCAGCGCCTGCTCGAACTGCTCGACGACCGTGCGGCCGACGATCCGCCCCTCGGCGTCCAGCGCGGTCTGCCCGGCCAGGTGCACGGTCGCCGTGCCGCGGGCCCGGACGGCGTGCGCGAAGCCCGACGGCCGCGCCAGCTCCGGCGGGTTGATCCGCTCCAGCGTCATGACTGCACCGCTCCCCCGTCGACGTTGACGCCCTGGCCGGTCACCGCCGCGTTGCCCACGCAGAACAGCACCGCGTCCGCCACCTCCTCGGCATCGACGAGCCGGCCGATCGGCTGCCGCCGCGCCAGCACCGCCCGCGCCTCCTCGGGCGTGCGCCCGGACCGGGCGGCGATCGCCTCGACGGTGCCCTCGGTCATCGGGGTGTCGACGTAGCCGGGGCAGACCGCGTTCACCGTCACCCCGCTGCGGGCGACCTCGGCCGCCGCCGCCCGCACCAGCCCGAGCACCCCGTGCTTGGCGGCGGTGTAGGCGGCGACCTGCGCCTCGCCGCGCTTGGCGACCACCGAGGCGACGACGACGATCCGGCCCCAGCCGCGCCCGAGCATCGGCGGCAGCACCCGGCGGACCAGCCGGAACGGGGCGGTCAGGTTGAGCTCGAGCATCCCCGCCCAGTCGTCGTCCGACGTGTCGACCAGCGGCGCGGCGAATCCCGCCCCCGCGTTGGAGACGAGCACCTCGACCGGTCCCCATTCCCGTTCCACCCGCCCGACGGCGGCGTCCACCTGCCCCGCGTCGGTGACGTCGGCGGCCACGCACAGCGCCGGGGACGGCAGCCGGTCGCGGACCGACCCCAGCGCGGCGGCGTCCCGGGCGAGCAGGGCGACCCGGTGGCCGTCGGCCGAGAGCCGGGCCGCGACCGCGGCACCGATGCCCCGGCTGGCGCCGGTGACCAGGCAGGTGCGCGGCTCGGTCACGTCCCGGTCCAGCGGGGCGGACGGCGCTCGGTGAACGACGCGTGGAACTCCGCGTGGTCGTCGGTGGTCATGAGCAGCGCCTGCGTCATGGCGTCGAGCTCTATCGCCCCCGCCAGCGACATGTCGAGCTCGCGGGTGATCAGCGCCTTCGTCTGCGCGTAGGCCAGCGCCGGTCCGGTGGCCAGCCGCGCGGCCAGCCGCGCCACGGCGTCGTCCAGCTCGTCGTCGGCGACCAGCTCACTCACCAGGCCGTACCGGTCGGCGGTCGCGGCGTCGATCGTGTCGCCGAGCATGAGCAGCTGGGTGGCCCGCCCGGCGCCGACGACGCGCGGCAGCAGGTAGGCCGCCCCCATGTCGCCCCCGGAGAGCCCGACCTTGGTGAAGAGGAACGCGAACCGGGCGGACGTGGTCACGATCCGGAAGTCCGACGCGAGCGCCACCACCGCGCCCGCCCCGGCCGCGATGCCCTGGATCCCGGCGACGATCGGCACGGGCACCTCGCGCATCGCCCGGATGAGGTCGCCGGTCATCTTGGTGAAGGCCATGAGCTCGCGCGGGCGCATCCTGATCAGCTCGCCGATGATCTCGTGCACGTCGCCGCCGGCGCAGAACGCCTTCCCCCGGCCGCGGATGACCAGCACGCGGACGTCGTCCCGGTACGGCAGCTGCAGCACGAGGTCGCGCAGGTCGGCGTAGCTCTCGAAGGTCAGCGGGTTGAGCTTCTCCGGACGGTTGAGCGTGACCGTGGCGACGCCGTCGGCGACCCCGAACTCGAAGTGCTCCCACTCGTCGGTGAGCGGGACCGACGCCCTGAACCGGTTGCCCATGCTCGATCGGCCTCCTCGCCCCGGGGCTGCGAGGGTAGCGCCCGTGGGACGGTCGTCACCCCGGCGCGACCGACCCGGGATCGCCGTCGGCGAGGTCCTCCAGCGTCCGGTCCAGCGCGTGCAGCAGCGGCCACGCCCGTCCCTCCTCGGCGGCGCGGGCGTAGGCGGGCTCGCCCAGCTGCTCGGAGGCACGGGCAGTCAGGTCCGCCACCAGCGGCGCGACGGCGGGGAAGAGCATCGCGGCGACCCTGCTGCGGGCGGCGGCCGCGGCAGCCAGGGCGCGTGCCGCCACGGCGGGGCGACCGCCGGCCAGGGCCACCGCCGCGAGCCCTTCCAGGGAGGCGGCGACGCGGGACGGCTGGCCGCTGGCGCGGCTGTCCGCCGCGGCCGCCAGGATCGCCCGTCGTCCTCCGGGCAGATCCCCTCGGACCACCTGGACGAGCCCGCTCAGGCTGAGGGCCTGTCCGAGCACGGCGTCGTCGGCGAGCCGGCCGGCGACCTCGACCGCTTCCGCGTAGTGCTGTTCGGCATCCGCGAGGTTCCCGCCGAGCAGCGCGAGGTTTCCCCGCAGCATGTTCATGCGGCCCAGGGCCAGACTCCGGCCGAGGGCGGTGAACCGGGTGACCGCCTCCTCGACCTTGCGCGACGCCTCCTCCACCGAGCCGTCGACCAGCGCGGCGAAGACGTCGGCGTAGGCCAGGAGTGCCTGCTCGAGGGCGTGGTCGGCGTCGTCGCGGAGGAGGGAGCGGGCCCCCTCCAGGGACCGACGGAGGACGGCGACGTCGCCGAGGATGCCCGCGATGATCGCGCGGAAGGCGAGCAGCCGCCCGCGCACGTCCGGAGGGGCGTCCCCCGCCCGGGGCAGGACGCCGTCGAGCCAACCCGCGGCCTCCCGCTCGGCATCGCGCCGCGACAGGTACGGGGATGCGCTGCGGACGAGCGCCGCGACCGTCTCCGCGTCCCCGGCGTCAACGGCTCGCTGCACCGCCGCGCGGAGGTTGGCGCGCTCGCGGTCGAGGCGTTCCAGCACGTCCCGGAAGCCCCCGGCCACTGCCGGCAGCACCGGGGCGGTGAGCGCTTGCACCCACGCGGTGTGGCGTCGTTCCGTCTCCGCCCGATCGGGAGCCGCGGCCAGCTTCTCCACCGCGTAGGCCCGCACGGTCTCCAGCATGCCGAGCCGCGGCTCGCCGGGGGTGTCGTCGATCTCGACGACCAAGCTGGCGTCGAGCAGGTCGGAGAGGGCACCGAGCACGTCGGGCTCGTCCGGCCGGCCGCACACGAGCTCCGCCGCCTCGAGCGTCCACCCGCCCGAGAACACGCCGAGGCGGGCGAAGACCGCCTGCTCGTGCGGGCCGAGCAGGGCGAAACTCCAGTCCATGGTGGCGCGCAGCGTCCGCTGCCGCTCCGGCAGGTCCACCGGACCGCCGAGCACATCCAGCCGCTCCCCGAGCCGGGCCAGCAGCGCCGTGGGAGGCAGCAGGCGGACCCGGGCCGCGGCCAGCTCGATGGCGAGCGGGAGCCCGTCGAGCCGGCGGCAGATCTCCGCCACCGCAGCCGCGTTCCCGGCGTCGATGCGGAATCCGGGGCGCACCGCGGCCGCTCGCTCGGCGAACAGCCGCTCCGCGGCCGGGCCGGGCAGCTGGGAGAGGGGGAACAGCCGCTCGGACCGCAGCCGCAGCGCACGGCGGCTGGTCGCCAGCACGACCGCGCCCGGCGCCCGGTCCAGCAGGGTGGCGAGGTCCGGCGCCGCGGCCGCCACCTGCTCGACGTTGTCCAGGACGAGCAGCGTGTGACCGTCCCCCAGCGCCGCGCGCACCGCGTCCACCGGATCGACCCCCAGCTCGGGCGGAGCTCCGACGGCCTCCGCGACCGTGCTCAGCACGAGTGCGGGGTCCGCGACGGCGCTCAACGCCACGAACACCACCCCGCCGGGGAAGTCGCCGGCCACGCTCCGCGCGGTCTCCAGTGCGAGCCTGGTCTTGCCGATCCCACCGGGGCCGGTCACGGTGACCAGCCGGGTCCGGGGCTCGGTCAGCAGCGTGGCGAGCGCGGCGACCTGGCCGTCGCGGCCGAGCAGCTCGCCGACCGGGGCGGGCAGCGCGCGGGAGCGGGCCGGGGTCCGGAGCGGCGGGAACGCCGTGGGCAGCCCGGCGATGTCCAGCTGGTAGAGCGGAGCCGGCTGCGGGAAGTCCTTGAGCGGGTGCGCCCCGAGGAAGCGCAGCGAGAGGCCGTCGGGGAGCTGCTCGCCGACGAGCGCGGCGGAGGCGTCGGACAGCAGGACCTGGCCGCCGGACGCGACCGCGGCGATCCGGGCGGCCCGGTGCACGGCCAGGCCCACGTAGCCGTCCGGGCCCAGGGTGGCCTCGCCGGTGTGCAGGCCCATCCGCACCGGCACCGGCCCCCCGTCCGGCCACGGGTGGGCCGCCAGCGACCGCTGCGCCTGCGCCGCGGCGGCCACCGCCTGCCCGGCCGTGGGGAACGCCACGAAGAAGGAGTCGCCCTGTGTGTCGACCTCCCGGCCGCCGTGCGCGGTGAAGGCGGCTCGGAGCAGCTGCCGGTGATCGGCGAGGGCCGCGGCGTACGCCTCCTGGTCGAGGCGCAGCAATCGCGTCGAACCGGCGATGTCGGTGAACAGGAAGGTCACCGTGCCGGTCGGGAGCGCGGTGTCGCCGGGCCGGGCTGCGGGAGGCTGTTCGGCCACGGTCCGGAGCTCAGCCGGTCCCGCGCGGGTGACCGTCGTCGTCGGTGGCGGTGGCCTGCGTCGAGAACTTGGACAGGAAGACGTCGAACCGGCCGTCCGGCCGTTCGGTCAGGGTCGCGCCGTCCTGCCAGATGCCGTTCTCCTCCCACCACTGGCTGCCCGCCGGGTCCCCCTGGTTCTGGTGGACGTTGTGCACGCCCAGCCCGGTGCGGAACGGCTCCCCGAAGACCAGCGCCCGGCGCTCCGGGACCAGGATCGTCTCCAGGGCCTCGGCGGCCTGCAGGTGCGAGCCCGACGTCCAGCCGGTTTCCCGGCCGCCGACCAGCCCGCCCAGCAGGCATCCGGCCCGCGGGCCCAGCGCCGGGTGCCGCTCGTAGTCCAGGGCACCCGAGCCCGGTGCGCGGGGCAGGTCGTGCAGTCCCGGCGCGAGCGCGGGCACCGGGCCGAGCGCGGCGGCCGGCAGGGTCAGCACCTTCCACTGCACCCCGACGGCGGACATCTTGCTGTCGACGTCCACGGCGCACCGGTGGAGACCCGCCGGGGCGTCGACCTCGAGGTTGACGTGGAACCAGCGACCCTGCTCGTCCGGCGGGTCACGGAAGGAACGGCGCAGGACACCGACCAGCACCCCGTAACGGTCCAGCGGCACGGTCGGCCGGCCTAGGCCCGGTGCAGGGCCGCGCGGTGCCCGGCGAGCACGTCGAGCCCGAAGTCGGCGCCGGGGTCGCGCCACACCGAGTGGGCGTGGTTGGCCCCGCGCTGCGTGTTGTCCCACTCGGCCAGCAGGCCGGGCCCCTGCAGCCGGTAGTAGTGCGGTTCGCCGGGGGACGTCGAACCCGCCCAGGCGACGTGGACGGCGTCGAGGGCCGCGTCGTCGTCGTACCGGCTCCGCACGGAGACCTCGGGCGAAACGCGGTCGAGGTAGGTCCCCAGCAGCGCCCGCAGCACCTCGCGCTGCCCGGCGTCCAGCTCCGCCGCCGGCACGCCCTTCGGGTCGGCGGTGTACTCCACGGCCGCGTGATCGGGCTCGCCCAGGCCGGCCGCCTCGTCGATCGCGTCGCTCGCGGCCTGCAGCTTCGCCCACTCGGCCGGGTCCGGGAACCGCTCGTCCCGCCAGATCCCGGTGAGCGGCATCGCCCGGTTCCCCGGGGCGACGACCGTGCGGTTGGCGGTGACCAGGTCCGACGGCGCGCGGTCCAGCAGCACGGCGCGCGCCGCGAGCTGGGGCCGCAGCGACCGGACGAGGTCCCGCGCGAGGTCCTCCACCCGGCCCAGCGGCCGGTTCGCCGCGCCGCCCAGCAGCGGCGCGGTGGCGGGATCCGCGCCGAGGAAGCAAGGGGTGGTGGCGACCACCTCGCCGTCCACGACCAGGTTGTTCAGCGAGACGTGGTGGCCGCCGAAGCGCCAGCCCCACGGCCGGCTGCCGCCGGGCTCGCCGAAGACGCGGAGGTAGTACAGGCCCGGGTCGCGGCCGCGCTCGCGGTCGAACCGGGCGACGAAGCCCTCGGTCCGGTCGAGGACGTTCTCCAGGCCGATGATCGTCGCCACCGTGACGTACGCGGCCTCGGACAGCCCCGAGGCGACCACCCGCATCGCCCCGCGCTGCTGGGCCGGTCGCTGCGCGTGGAACGTCAGGCCGCCGTGATCGGTGGGCGTGTAGAACCAGCGCCGCCGTTCGGCGTCCGACGCGTCGTCGTCCGGCACCGCCCCGGTGGCGACCCGGCGCTGCTCGGGGTCGAGGGTGTCCAGCCACGCGGTCGCCGCCTGGGCCATCCGGTCGGCCACCTGCCGTCGTCCGCCCATGCCGATCGGCCTCCCGCTCGCCTCAGCTGCTCGTGTCGGGATCGACCCACACGCCCCGTTCCACCATGAGCCGGATCTGCTTCGCGATCACCTGCTCCCGGAACTGCGCGTGGTCGAACGGTGCCCGGTCCGCGTAGAGGTTCGCCGGGTAGATCGGGTCGCGGTACACGAGCTGGTAGAGCTCGGTGCGGAGGTCCTTGACCCAGTTGTCCCACAGCGCGTGGGTCCGGAAGTGCCGCAGCGCACCGATGTCGATCGTGCCGGCGACGTAGGAGGACCCGGCGCCGTACAGGTGCTGGCCCACGACCTTCCCCCGGTAGTCGATGATCATCGACCGGCCGCCGAACGTGTCGATCGGGTCGTCCGACTCCGGCTGCAGGTAGTACGTCGCCAGGTTCGGGGCGACGACGTAGAAGTTGTTGTCCAGCGCCCGCGCCCGGCTCTGGATCTCGAAGAACTCGTTGCCGGTGTGCGGATGCGGATAGGACGCCCGGTAGACCACCTCGGCGCCGTTCATCGCCAGGCCGCGCGCGTTCTCCGGATAGGACCCCTCGTTGGCCATGAGCACGCCCAGCCGGCCGATCTCGGTGTCCGCCACCGGGAAGAAGGCGTCGAGGGTGAGCCCGTACAGCTCCACCCAGCGGTCCCACACGTCGTGCGGGGTCATCGAGTGCTCCACCGGGTAGAGCGTGCTGAGCTTGTAGTGCTTGAGGATCAGCTCACCCTGCCGGTCCAGGGCGAACCCGACGTTGAAGAACCGGTCGGGGAAGGCCTCGTGGCGCGCCTTCGCCTGGGCCATCACGAAGGTGTCGTAGGTCCGGGCCAGCTCGCCGAGGAACTCCGTCTCCGGCCCCGGGATGTCGATCGCGCAGTCCCGGGCGAAGGTCTCGTGATCGAGGTCCAGCACCTCGTCGTTGAACGCCTGCAGGCCGCCCTCCGGGATGGCGACGAGCCGCACGGGGAGATCCAGGCTCGACAGCCAGGAGGCGGCCTTGAACAGGTGCGCGATGTGCTCGAGGTTGCGGCCGATGTCCGCGCGGGTGCGGATCCCGCGCACTGCAGGAACGAGGCCGACGGCGGTGTACGGCTCCGGCATCGGGCGAGTGTGTCACCGGAGCGCGTCGAGCGGGCCGGTCGGGCCGCTGTGCCCCGAACCCGGCTGTGCACTGGTCCTGGCATCGGCCCGCTGCGAGGCTCTCGCACATGACCGGGCAGCAGGGCGCGCGGCGGGCGCACACCGTCCTCGCGTCCGCCGACGACCGCGGGTTCTTCTCGTTGCGGGACAGCCCCCCGCCGCGGGCGGCGCGGTACGCGCTGGGCCGGGAACTCCGCCATACGACACCCCGCGGCGCGCTCGGGGACTGGACTCCCCCACCGGACCGCCCGGACGTCGTCGACCAGGTGATCCGGTCGCACGAGGGGCGACTGGACTGGCTGGTACCGGTCCGCGTGGGGCGGATGATCGCCTCCCCCTACGCCTTCCTCCGGGGCGCGGCCAACGTGCACGCCGCGGACTTCGCCGGGCTGCCGGCCACCGGGATCACGCCGGTCGTGTGCGGCGACGCGCACCTCGGCAACTTCGGGTTCTACGCCTCCCCCGAGCGCGACCTCGTGTTCGACCTCAACGACTTCGACGAGGCGCACCCGGGCGCGTGGGAGTGGGACCTGCGCCGGCTCACGACCAGTGTCTGGGTGGCGGGCCGGGAGACCGGGGCGTCGGAGTCCGCCTGCGGCGACGCGGTGACCCGCTGCGTCGAGGAGTACCGGCTGCAGATCGCCGCCCTGGCCGAGCAGCCGCTGCTCGCCCGCTCCTACGAGCACCTGGACGTCGACCGGATGCTGCGGGCGGCGCCCGGCACGGGGCTGCGCGCCGAGATCGAGACGGCGGCCCGGCGGGCCCGCAAGCGCACGAGCGACCGCGCGCTGCCCCGGATCACCGAGGAGCGCGACGGCGCGCGGCGGATCGTGACCGAGCCGCCGCTGCTCACCCGGCCGCGGCCGGACGAGGCCGAGCAGCTGGCCGAGGCGCTGGACGCCTACCTGACCACGCTGCCGCCGCACTGGGCCCGGGTGGTCAGCGGCTACCGCCTGGTCGACATCGCGCACAAGGTGGTCGGCGTGGGCTCGGTCGGGCTGCGCGCGTGGGTGGCCCTGTGCGAGGGCAGCAGCGCCGACGACGTGCTGTTCCTCCAGCTCAAGCAGGCCCGCCGCTCGGTGCTCGCGCCGTTCGTGCACGGCGAGTCGGCCTGGCACGCCCACCAGGGCCAGCGGGTCGTGGAGTACCAGCAGGCGGTGCAGACGGTGAGCGATCCGCTGCTCGGCTGGACCACCGCCGGGGACGTCCAGTACTACGTCCGCCAGTTCCGGGACATGAAGGGCGCCATCACCGTCGCCGGCATCGACGCCGGCGCGCTCGTCGCGTACGCCGGCATCTGCGGCTACCTGCTGGCCAAGGGGCACGCCCGCACCAGCGGGGCGTCGATGATCGCCGGCTACCTCGGGGGCGGCAGCAAGGCGCGCGCCGCCCTCTGCCGGTTCGCCCGGGCCTACGCCGACCAGACCGAGCGCGACCACGCGGCTCTCGTGGACGCCGTCCGGCGCGGCGTCCTGCCGGCCGAGACCGGCATCTGAGCGGGGAGGCCGGTCGAGCCCCTCGAGCTCACGTCGCGTCGAAGTACGTCACCTGCTCCGGCTCGGCGGTGAACGGGTTGGCCCACTCCGACGGCGCACCGGTGATCGGCTGGGCGTCGGTGACGACGACGAACGGCGTGCCCGGGTAGACGGCGAGCACCCGCGAGGACGACGACAGGTCCTCGGTCCGCTCGATGAGCTCGCCGCGGCGCAGCTGCTGCGTCGTCCGCCGGCCGCGCAGCTCCTCCCCCACCTCGGCGACCCACCGGGCCCCGTCGTGGGCGAAGGCGATGGACTGCACGCGCCGGCCGGCGGGGGGCGGCTCGCAGCCGGCGAACTCGGCCAGCGCGTCGTAGAGCCGCTCCGCCTGCTCGTCGTCGCTCGCCCGCGGGAGGAAGAAGGCCACCATGCCCCCATCCTCGCGGGCCGCACCGACAGGGCCGGTCAGGTCACCTCGGGCGTGGCCGCGGGGGACGGCGCGGCGGCGCGGCGCCGCGGGAGCGTCGCCGACGCGGCGGCCGCGACGAGCGCGGCACCGGCGGCGACCAGGAACGCCGTCGTGAAGCTGCCCGTCCGTTCGGCGATCCACCCGCCGAGCTGCGGACCGACCAGCTGGGCCAGCCCGAAGACGAGGGTGACGGCGCCGAAGGCCGCGGCGAACCGGCGGGGGTCGAGGAAGTCGGCGAGGTGCGCGGCCAGCACCGCCGGAGCCCCCGACATCGCCAGGCCGAACAGCAGCGCGGAGAGCACCGCCCACGGCTCGGCGCCGACCGGGACGAGCAGCACCGCCGCGGTCATGCCGACGTAGGCCCAGGTCATGGCCGCGCGCCGGCCCACGGTGTCCGACCAGCGGCCGAGCAGCACGCCGCCGGCCATGATGCAGACCCCCACGAGGGCGAACACCGCCGAGGCGTGGCCGGCACCGAAGCCGGCGTCGTCCTGGTACGCGGCGACGAGGAAGGTCATGTAGATCGCGACCGCCAGGCCGTACCCGCCGTAGGAGACGGTCGAGCCGATCCAGCCGGGCACCGCGCGCAGCGCCGAGATGCGGACCGGACCGGAGACCGGGGTGACCGGCGGCCGCAGCCACCGCGCCGCCGCGGCCGCCACCACCGCCGCGAGCACCGCCTCGATGCCCCACACCTGGCGCCAGGCATCGGCGCCGGCGACGGCGTGCACGACCGCGGTCAGCGCGCTGCTGGCCGCCACCCCGACCCCGACCCCGCTGCCGGTCAGCCCGATGGCCAGGCCGCGGCGGGCCACGCGGACGGCGGAGCCGGCGATGCCCGGCGCCGGCACCCAGATCATCGCCCCGGCGAACCCGGTCAGCACCATGCCCACGACGAGGACCGGCACGGACGGCGCCGACGCGAGGACCGCCAGCCCGGCGGTGCTGAGCAGCAGGCCCAGCCGCACCGAGGTCGCCGGCGCCAGGCGGCCGGCGGTGAGGCTGACCAGCAGCGTCCCCGCGAGATAGGCGGTGAGGTTCAGCGTGCCCAGCAGCCCGGCGACGGCGTAGGAGTGCACCAGTTCGGCGTTGACGGCGGGCAGCAGCAGCGCGTACCCGAAACGCCCGAAGCCCTGGGCGACGCCGGCGGCCAGCACGAGGACCGGCAGCAGGACCCGCGGCCCGAGGGCTTGGCTGCCCTGAGCACGGAAGGCGCGCACCCGGCGAAGCGTAGGCCGCCCGCGGACCAGCGGCCCGCCGGTCGCGGCGGACCCGCTCGGCTCCTTGCCGTCCGTGACCCGGCCTGGGCAGACTCGGCGTCCCTGAGCTTCCGCCGCGGACGACGGGCAGGCGATCGCGATGATGACGGTGGTGACCACGACCCGGCTGCGGCCGGGCGAGGAGGCGGAGTGGGACGACGCGATGCGCGCCCGGTTCGACTCCGCCCGTGAGCGGCCGGGCTGGATCTCCGGTCAGCTCCTCACCTCGGACGACGAGCGCTCCACCCGCGTGATCGTCGGGACCTGGCGCAGCCGCGAGGACTGGGAGGCGTGGCACTCCGACCCGGCCTTCCTCGACCAGCGCGAGACGCTGCAGCGCCTGGAGGAGGAACCGAGCCGCTCGGAGTGGTTCCGGGTGGTCGCCGACGCCCGCGCCGAGGACCCGGCCTGACCGGGTCCGTACCGACCGCGGAGCCCAGGCATCGGGAGGTCCCGGACCGGGTAGTCCCGGACCACCACACCCAACCGTGAGGAGTGCGGCATGGATCTCGGCGGCCTCGGGGACAAGGCGAAAGACGCCCTGAACAGCGAGCAGGGCGAGCAGCGCAGCGACCAGGCGCTGGACAAGGCCGAGCAGTTCGCCGACGAGAAGACCGGCGGCAAGTTCGACCAGCAGACCGACAAGGCCGGCGACGTCGCCGACCAGCGCCTCGGCCAGGAGGGCGCGCAGTAGCAGGGCGCCCGACGTCGACGACAGGACGCAGCCCCCACGGTCCGGCGACCGTGGGGGCTGCATCGTGTTGCAGTGGGATTCCGGTTCCGGCGGGCGCGCTATAGCGTTTGTGACCTCCATCACGACGAACGAGCGGAGGCCCCCCGCATGACCACGACCGAGCCGGCGACCGTAGCCGAGCCGCGCAGCGACCAGTCCGGCGTGGAGCACGTCGACGTCCTCGTGGTCGGGGCGGGCGTCGCCGGGATCGGTGCCGCGTACCACATGCACCACCAGTTCCCCGACCGGTCCTTCGTGGTCCTGGAGGCGCAGGACAACCGGGGCGGCACGTGGTGGACCCACCGGTATCCCGGCGTGCGCTCGGACAGCGACCTGTTCACCTACGGCTACCGGTTCAAGCCGTGGCGGGGGCCGTCGATCGCCGGGGGCCACGAGATCCTCGACTACCTCGACGAGGTCATCGAGGAGAACGACCTGGCGCAGTACATCCGCTACCACCACCTGGTCACCACGGCGAGCTGGTCGAGCGAGGACCGGCAGTGGACCGTCGACGTCACCCGCTCCGACACCGGCGAGCAGCTGCGCTTCACCACCAACTTCCTCTGGATGTGCCAGGGCTACTACAACCACGGGAAGCCCTACCAGCCGAAGTGGGAGGGCATGGACCGGTTCGAGGGTGTGATCGTGCACCCGCAGTCGTGGCCGGAGGACCTCGACTACACCGGCAAGCGGGTCGTCGTCATCGGCTCGGGCGCCACCGCGGCGACCCTGATCCCCGCCATGGCCGAGAAGGCCGAGCACGTGACGATGCTGCAGCGCTCCCCCTCGTACTTCTACGCGCCGCCGATCACCCACGAGCTCGCCGTCCAGCTGCGCGCGCTGGACATCCCGGAGGAGTGGACGCACGAGATCCTCCGCCGCCAGTACATCTCGCAGTACCAGTGGCTGGCGCGGACGTCGCTGGAGGCGCCCGACGAACTGCACACCTTCCTGCTCGACGAGCTGCGCCCGCACCTGCCCGAGGGCTTCGACGTCGAGAAGCACCTCACCCCCCGCTACCGCCCCTGGCAGCAGCGCATCGCCATCGTCCCGGAGGGCGACCTGTTCGCGGCCCTGCGCGAGGGCAAGGCCTCGATCGTCACCGACACGATCGAGACCTTCACCGAGAAGGGGATCCGGGTCAGCTCGGGCGAGGAGATCCCGGCCGACATCGTGGTCACCGCCACCGGCTTCAACCTCTCCGCGTTCGGCGACATCGCGTTCACCGTGGACGGCGAGCCGGTCGAGTTCCCGGAACGCGTCACCTGGCGCGGCATCATGATCAGCGGTGTGCCGAACATGGCCTACGTGTTCGGCTACTTCCGGCACAGCTGGACGCTGCGCGCGGACCTGGTCAGCGACCTGGTGTGCCGGTTGTTCGAGACGATGCAGGCCAAGGGCGCCACGATGGTGGTCCCGACCCTGCGGCCGGAGGACGCGGACATGAAGATCCGCCCCTGGTCCGACCCGGAGAACTTCAACGCCGGCTACGTCATGCGCTCCCAGCACGTCCTGTTCAAGCAGGGCGACCGCGAGCCCTGGACGCACATGATCGAGCACGAGGAGGAGCAGGTCACCCTGCCCAAGGCCGACCTCGAGGACGGCACGCTCGTCTACTCCTGACCCCAGCCCGCCCCGACCCCAGCCGCCCCATCCCCCAGCTCGAGGAGGAGCCCCACCATGCCGCAGACGGCCTGCCGGACCGGAGTCACGCTCAACTACGAGATCAGCGGCGAGGGCGAGCCCCTCGTCCTGATCATGGGGACGTCGGGCTCGATCCCGCTCTGGGGCGAGATCATCCCCCGGCTGTCCCAGAACTACCGCGTGATCGCCTTCGACAACCGGGGCCTGGGCGGCAGCGAGCGGGGCGAGGGCGCGATCACCGCTGCCTCGATGGCCGAGGACGTCTCGGCGCTGATGCAGGCGCTCGACGTGCCGAAGGCGCACGTCATGGGCTGGTCGCTCGGCTCCGCCGTCGTGCAGGAGCTGGCGCTGGCGCATCCGGAGCAGGTGGCCACCGCGATCATGTACGCCACGTGGGGGCGCTGCGACGGCCTGCAGCGCTCCGTCTTCACCGCGCTGCGGCTGCCCTACGCCGTCCGCGACATGGAGGCGGCGCTGGGCGCCGCGGGCCTGGCGTTCTCCCCGCAGCTGCTCGACCACCCGGACTTCGAGAAGATGCTGGAGCCGATGCTGCCGGCGTTCCCGCAGACCGAGGAGCAGATGCAGGTCACCACCGAGCAGTGGGACGCCGACCTGGCCCACGACACCCTCGACCGGCTCGGCGACATCACCGCACCCACTCTGGTGGTGGTGGGCGAGCAGGACCTGCTGACCCCGCCCTGGCAGTCGAAGGCCGTCGCCGACGCCATCCCCGGCGCCCGCTACGAGCTGGTGACCGGGCCGGGGTCCAGCCACGGCCTGCACATCGAGCGCCCGGACGACCTGGTCCGGATCGTCACCTCGTTCCTGGACGACCACAAGCTGCAGGCCTGAGCGACCGCCGGGGCGTCACCGTGCTCCGGCCAGGCGGAGCACGAGTGCCCGCTCCTCCGGCCCGAACCACGGCGGCGCCCCGGCGGCGGCGTTCTCCGGGAGGCGGTCGGGGCGGGCGGTGGCGGCCAGGGAGACGGTGACGCGCGGGTCGGAGAGGCCCCACTTGAGCAGCGCCTGCACCCAGGTGGTGACGCCGAAGGGCCGCAGCGGCGCGAGCTCGGCCGGGCTCGGGGAACGGCGCAGCAGCCGGCCCTCGCCGAGCGGGCGCATGAGCAGCACGCCGAGACCCAGGTCCTCGGCGAGCGGCAGGATCGTGTGCTCGACCGCGCGCTGCAGCGGGTTGTAGGGCACCTGGACGGCGTCGATGCGGCCGGTGGCCATGAGCTCGGCGAGCTCGGGCAGGGCCGCCTCCGAGTAGTGGGTGGCGCCGATCAGGCCCACCTCACCGCGGTCCCGGGCGGCCTCGAGCAGCGGCAGGTGCGCGCGCCACGCCACGAGGTTGTGGATCTGCATGAGGTCGACCCGCCCGCCGTACCACCGCACGGCGCGCGCCAGCTGCGCCGCGCCCTCCTCCGGGGACGGCGTCCAGACCTTGTCGGCCACGACGACCCGGTCGCGCCTGCCCTCCAGCGCGTCGGCGAGCAGCCGCTCGGCGGCGCCGTACATCGGCGAGGTGTCGACCAGCCGGATGCCGGCCGCGACGGCGGCCTCGACCAGCTCGCGGTGCCGGCCGTCCTCGGCCGCCGCCTCGAGCCGCCGCCAGGTGCCCAGCCCGACGACCGGCACGCCGTCCCGGCCTCGCCCCAGGCTGCGCTGCTCCACGTCGGGCCTCCCCCCTACGCCGGCCGGCCGGCCGCGTCGGCCAGCGCCTGGTCGAGCACGACCTCGGGCGGCAGGTCCCGTCCCCGGCGCAGCGCCTCGTCGAACGCCGTCCCCAGCGCCGCGCGGCCGCCGGCCAGCGTCCTCTCCTTGAGCTCCGGATCCGGCAGGTAGTAGTGGTAACCGCTGCCCCAGGAGCTGCCGAGCGCGGCCTCGGCGGCGCCGAGGAGCAGCGCGGCGCGCTCCCACCGGCCGGCCTGCCCCTCGAGGACGGCGAGGGCGTCGAGGAAGTAGGCCGTGTTCGCCCGGTCCCCCGTCTCCCCCGACAGGACGACGCCCTCCCGCAGCATGCCCCGGGCGACGTCGAAGCGGCCCTCGGTGGTCGCCGCCTGGGCCAGGTTGTAGAGGGCGACGTAGGTGACCAGCCGGTCGCCCCGCCGACGCGCCGCCGCCAATCCCCGCTCGAACAGGCCGCTCGCGGCGCCCGGGTCCCCGGTGACCAGGCGGACCGTGCCCAGCCACACGAACAGCAGCGAGCGCAGCCAGTCGGCGTCGGCGCGCTCGGCCAGCTCCAGCGCCTCACGGAGGTGCTGCTCCGCCTGCGCCAGTTCCCCCGTGGCCATCTCCACCAGGCCGAGGCCGGCGACGCCGTTGGCCTGCATGGCGACCTCGCCCGAGCGCCGGCCGCACGCGAGGGTCTCGGCCCACCGGTCGGCGGCCACCCTGTAGTCGCTCTCCACGTACGCCAGCGCGGCGGCCGTCGTCGCCGCCATGGCGCGGACGGTGTCGTCGAGGTCGGTGCGCAGCGCCGTCTCGGCCCATTCCCGGCCCTCCCGGTCGCCGCCGCGCAGCCACCACGCGAGCCACATGGCCCAGCACATCCGGGCCGCTGTCGCCGCGTCGCCGGCCCGCAGCGACTCGGCGATGGCGTGCCGGATGTTGCCGTCCTCGGTCCGGAGCAGGCGCAGCCGGTCGACCGCCGCGTCGGTCTCCAGCGCGGGATAGGCCTCCTCGACCAGCCGCAGGTAGCGGGCGGCGTGCGCCGCGGTGACCAGGGGCCGGTCCTCCTCGGCGAGCAGGGAGTCGGCGTACTGGCGGATCGGCTCCAGCATCGAGTACCGCACGTCCCCCGCGGCGTCGTGCACCGCGGCGACGAGCGAGTGCTCGACGAGGTTGCCGAGCGCGGGCAGGACGTCGGCGGGCGGCACCGCCGGCGCGGCCACCGCCTCCGCACCCTCCAGGTCGAAGCCGCCCGCGAAGACGGCCAGCCGCGGGAGCAGCGCCCGCGCCACCGGCTCGAGGAGGTCGAAGCTCCAGTCCAGGGTGGTCCGCAGCCCGCGCTGCCGGGCCGGCAGGTCCAGCGTCCAGCCGGTGGCCAGCGCCTGGTCGAGCCGCTGCAGCAGCGCCGACGGCGAGAGGATCCGGACGTTGGCGGCGACGAGCTCGAGGGCCAGCGGCAGCCCGGACAGCCGCCAGCAGATCGCGGCGATGTCGCCGGCGGTGGCCGGCGTGACGTCGAACGCGGGCAGCACCGCGCGGGCCCGGGACACGAACAGCTCGCCGGCGGCCGACGCCGTCACGTCCTCCGGGGCGGGGTCCTGCGTCGTCGACGGCAGCGGGAGGGGCTCGACCACCCGCTCCTGCTCGCCCCGGACCCGGAGCGGGGCACGGCTGGTGACCAGCACGGTGACCTCCGGGCAGCCGGCGAGGACGTCGGCGACCGTGCCCGCGGCCGCGGTGAGGTGCTCGAAGTTGTCGAGGACCAGCAACAGCTGCAGCGGCCGCAGCAGCTCGATCAGGGGCGCCACCGCATCGGCCTCCCCCGGCCGCAGCTCGCGCAGGCCCAGCGCACGGGCCACCGCGGCCGGCACCGCGCCGGCCTCGGCGACCGGGGCCAGCGGGACGAAGGCGACGCCGTCCCGGAACCGGGGCGCCGCCCGCCGCGCCGCCTCGATCGCCAGCCGCGTCTTGCCGACGCCCCCGGGGCCGGTCAGCGTCAGCAGCCGCGGCCACGGCGCGGTCAGCAGCGCGCCGATCTCGGTGAGGTCGCCGGCCCGCCCGATCAGGGACGTCGCCGGGGTCGGCAGGCCGAGCACCGCGGCGGGCGCCGTCTCCGGGGCTCCGCCGTCGAAGAGCCACTCCCGGTCGGCGTCCGAGAGCGCGAGGGCGCCGGCCAGCGTGCGGACCGTGTGCGGATAGGGCCGCCGCCGCACCCCGCGCTCGAGGGCGCTGATCCCGTTGACGCTCAGCCCGGCACGGTCGGCCAGCTCCGCCTGCGTCATCCGCGCCGCCTCGCGCAGCGCGCGCAGCCGCTCCCCGAAGGACGTGTCCCCCGCTTCCGACGCCCCCGTCACCGGCACGGGCAGATGCTAGGGCGTGTCTGACGGATCCATGCCGACGGGAGCGCCGTCCAGGCGGATGCACCGCAAGGCCGAGGGGTCGCTGGATACCGGGTTTGTATCCAGCGATCCCTCGAACGCAGCGGGGCGCCGCCTGGGCGGTGCTACCGAGGCTGGAGATCCGTCAGACATGCCCTGGGCGCCGTCCCCCGCAGACACGCGGTGTGCGGGTGGTGTGTGGGTGCTGGCCGTTCCGCGGACCCCGGCCGCCCCGGAGGCTCGACGTCGTCCCGACCCGTACCGAAGGAGCCAGGGTGACGTCGACGAGCCGGCAGCCGGTGTACCTCGCCGCGGACCCGGAGACGGCCGTCCGCACGCCGTGGGGCGACCGGATCTCCGAGGTGGTGCCGGTGAACCTGACCAGCGGCGCCTTCTCGTCCCTGCTCGTCGACGCCTCGCCGTCCCCGGACCGGCCGGCCTACGTCCACCACGCGGCGGACGAGGCGTTCGTGGTGCTCAGCGGCACCGCGACGTTCGCCGTGGCCGGGGACGACTACGCCGTGCTCGGCCCCGGCGCGGCCGTGTACGTCCCGCGCGGCGTGCGCCGGTCGTTCCGGACCGGCCCGGCCGGCGCACGGCTGCTCGTCACGCAGACGCCCGGCTGGAAGCTCACCGGCCCGTGCGCGCAGCCGGCCGCCGATCCCGACGGCGAGACGCTCCGGCAGCTCGCCGTCGCGCTGGCCGGCTGCGGGATCGAGCTGCTCGCGTCCCCGCCCCCTGTCCCCGGGCGGGCGACATCGGGTAGCCGGTCGCATCCGCGGCGGCCGGCGCTGTCCGCGCCGTAGTCTCGATGCGGTGAGCGTCGCACCCGCATCGACCGTCGCCCTGGGCGACCGCTTCGCCCGCGAGCTCGGGGAGCTGGCCCTCCCCTGGCAGGCCGATCCGGCGCCCGATCCACGGCTGCTCGTGCTCAACGAGCCGCTGGCCGCCGAGCTCGGCCTCGACCCGGCCTGGCTGGCGAGCCCCGAGGGCGTGCGCCTGCTGGTCGGCAACCATGTCCCGAGCGGCGCCGCCCCGGTGGCGCAGGCCTACGCCGGGCACCAGTTCGGCTGGTACGCCCCGCGCCTCGGCGACGGGCGCGCCCTGCTGCTGGGCGAGCTCGTCGACGCCGACGGCCGGCTGCGCGACCTGCACCTCAAGGGCTCGGGGCGCACGCCGTTCTCGCGCGGCGCCGACGGCCTGGCCGCGGTCGGCCCGATGCTGCGCGAGTACGTCGTCAGTGAGGCGATGCACGCCCTCGGCGTCCCCACGACCCGCTCCCTCGCCGTGGTGGCGACCGGGCGCCAGGTGCGGCGCGAGGCGCTCCTGCCGGGCGCCGTGCTCGCCCGGGTGGCCGCCAGCCACCTGCGCGTGGGCAGCTTCCAGTACGCGCGGGCCACCGGCGACCTCGACCTGCTGCGCCGGCTCACCGACCACGCGATCGCCCGCCACCATCCGGCCGCCGCGGAGGCCGAGCGCCCCGCTGTGGCGCTGTTCGAGGCGGTGGTCGCCGCCCAGGCCTCGCTCGTCGCCCGGTGGATGCTGCTCGGGTTCGTCCACGGCGTCATGAACACCGACAACATGACGGTCTCGGGAGAGACCATCGACTACGGGCCGTGCGCGTTCATGGAGGCCTTCGACCCGGCCACGGTCTACAGCTCGATCGACGACAGCGGCCGCTACGCCTACGGCAACCAGCCGCTCGTGGCCGAGTGGAACCTCGCCCGCTTCGCGGAGGCGCTCCTCCCCCTCTTCTCCGACGACGAGGAGGAGGCGGTGGCGCTCGCGCAGGAATCCCTGGGCGGGTTCCGGCGGGAGTACAGCGCGGCGTGGTCGGCGGGCATGCGGGCGAAGCTGGGGCTGCCCGACGGCGCCGACGACGCGGCGCTGGTCGACGACCTGCTCGCCCTGCTCCAGCAGGACCACGTCGACCACACGTCGTCCTACCGGGCGCTCGCCGGCGCCGCCCGCGGCGACGTCGACCCGGCGCGCAACCTGTTCCTCGACCTGGCCGGCTTCGACGGCTGGCTGGCGCGGTGGCGGGCCCTGGAGCCCGACGCCGACGCGATGGACCGGGTCAACCCCGTCTACATCCCCCGCAACCACCTGGTCGAGGAGGCCCTCGCCGCCGCGACCGACGGCGACCTCGCGCCGCTCGAGCGGCTGCTCGACGCGGTGACCGCCCCCTACGACGAGCGCCCCGGCCTCGACCGCTACGCCGCCCCGGCCCCGCAGGACTTCGGCGCGTACCGGACCTTCTGCGGGACCTGAGCTCTGCCGCTGACCAGCGTTTGACAGCGCCGCCGCCCCGCCCGTAGACAGCGGCGGTGGACGACGAGCAGCGCCGGGTGGCGCTCGAGGTGGCCGACGGCGTGGCGGTCGTCCGGCTGGACCGGCCGGAGAAGCTCAACGCGCTCGACCCGGCGATGTTCGAGGCCCTCGTGGCCGTCGGCACGGAGCTGATCGAGCGCGACGACGTCGGCGCCGTGGTGCTCACCGGCGCCGGCCGCGCCTTCTGCGCCGGGCTCGACTTCGGCTCGTTCGCCGCGATGGCCGAGGGCGGGGCCGGGCGGGTCGTCGTCCCCCGGCCCGCGCTGGGCGCCGCGCGGGCCCTGGGCCAGCAGGCCGTGCACGTCTGGTCGCTGGTCCCGGCGCCGGTGGTCGCCGCCGTGCACGGGTTCGCCTTCGGCGGCGGGCTGCAGATCGCCCTCGGCGCGGACATCCGGATCGTCGCCCCCGACGCGCAGCTGTCGGTCATGGAGATCCAGTGGGGGCTGGTGCCGGACATGTGCGGCACGCAGCTGCTGCCCGAGCTGGTCGGCCGGGACGTCGCCAAGGAGCTCGCGCTCACCGGGCGCAGAGTGACCGGCAGCGACGCGGTCCGGCTGGGCCTGGCCACGCGCGAGGCCGCGGACCCGCTCGCCGAGGCGCTGGCCCTGGCGACCGAGATCGCCGGGCACAGCCGCAGCGCCACCCGCTCGGTGAAGCGGCTGGTGGACCTGGCCGGCCGGGTCGACCTGGCGGAGGGCCTGCAGGCCGAGCAGGACGCCATCGGCGCGCTCATCGGCTCCGAGGAGCAGGCCGCCGTGGTGCGCCGCCGGCTCGGGACGACGGCCGGGTAGCGCCGACCCCGCCCGGGTAGGTGCGCGGAGCCCGACAGCGCACGGCGGGAAGGGGATCGGCCATGGGGGGAAGCGGACGGATCCGGCACCCGGGGCTGGCGCGCAAGGTCGTGCCCGCCGAGGCGGCCGCGGCCATGATCGAACCGGGCGCGACCGTCGGGATGAGCGGGTTCACCGGCGCCGGTACCCCAAGCAGGTACCGCTGGCCCTCGCGCGGCGGATCACCGAGGCCAACGCGGCCGGCGCGCGCTTCCGGATCAACGTCTGGACCGGTGCGTCGACCGCACCGGAGCTGGACGGCGCCCTCGCGGCGGCCGACGGGATCGAGCTGCGGCTGCCCTACCAGTCCGATCCGGTCAGCCGCGAGAAGATCAACAACGGCTCGATGGAGTACATCGACGTCCACCTGTCCCACGTCGCTCAGCTGGTGTGGATGGGCTTCCTCGGGCACCTCGACGTGGCCCTGGTCGAGGTCAGCGGCATCACGGCGGACGGTGCCCTCGTGCCCTCGTCGTCCGTCGGCAACAACAAGACCTGGATCGATCAGGCCGACGCGGTGATCCTCGAGGTCAACTCCTGGCAGAGCGCGGACCTCGACGGGATGCACGACATCTACTACGGCACCGCGCTGCCCCCGAACCGTCGGCCGATCCCCCTGGTCGCGCCCGGTGACCGGATCGGCGAGCCGCACCTGCGCTGCGACCCGGACAAGGTGGTCGCCGTCGTCGAGACCGACGCCCCCGACCGCAACTCCCCCTTCACCCCGCCCGACGAGAGCTCCCGGCGGATCGCCGGGCACCTCATCGAGTTCCTCGAGCACGAGGTCGCGCGCGGCCGCCTGCCGGCCGAGCTGCTCCCGGTCCAGTCGGGAGTGGGCAACGTGGCCAACGCGGCCCTGGCGGAGCTGGCGCAGTCGCGGTTCGAGAACCTCACCGCCTACACCGAGGTCATCCAGGACGGCATGCTCGGCCTGCTGAAGGAGGGGACGCTCACGATGGCCTCGGCCACCGCCTTCTCCCTGAGCCCCGACGCCATCGCCGACTTCAACGACAACGCGCGGTACTACCGGGACCGGATCGTGCTGCGCCCGCAGGAGATCAGCAACCACCCCGAGCTCGTGCGGCGGCTCGGCGTGCTGGCCATGAACGGGGTGATCGAGGCCGACCTCTACGGCAACGTCAACTCCACGCACCTCATGGGCAGCCGGATCCAGAACGGCATCGGCGGCTCCGGGGACTTCGCCCGCAACGCCTACATCTCCTTCTTCGTCACCCCGTCGACGGCGAAGGGCGGCGCGATCTCGAGCATCGTGCCGATGGTCTCCCACGTCGACCACACCGAGCACGACGTCCACGTGATCGTCACCGAGCAGGGCCTGGCCGATCTGCGCGGGCTGGCGCCGCGGCGCCGGGCCCGCGTGCTGATCGACCGGTGCGCGCACCCGGACTACCGGCCGATGCTCGAGGACTACTTCGAGCGGGCGATGCACGGCGCGTTCGGCCGCCAGACCCCCCACCTGCTCGAGGAGGCGCTGAGCTGGCACGCGCGCTACGTGCGGACCGGGAGCATGACGCCGTCCTGACCACTCCCCGCCTCGCGGGCCGCTCCCCCGGGGTCGGTCCGGCACACCGTCAGCTGACCCGACCGAGGCGGTGCGCCGCCGCGGCGGCCAGCGTGCCGACGTCGTTCGTCGCCAGGTGGAGCAGCAGCGGGGCGACCAGGCTCCCGCTCCGCGTCCGCAGCCAGGCGAGGAGCACTCCGGCTCCCGCGGTCAGCGCACAGCCGAGGACCACGGTCAGGCCGCGGCCCAGCGGTCCCTCGGCCAGATCGTTGGCCGCCACCGCGCTCAGCGTGGGACGGATGTGCCACACCCCGAAGACGGCGGCCGAGCCGGCGATCGCGGCAGGCACCGGCAGCACCCGGGTCAGCGCGGCGAGCAGGACCCCCCGGAACGCCGTCTCCTCCCACAGCACGGTGCCGAACGGGATCCGGACCAGCACCTGGTACGCGATGTCACCGCCGTCGGCCCCGGCGAGCCGGGCGTCGGCGAACAGCGGCCGGAGCGCAGGGACCGCCAGGCCGGCCGCGCAGCCGGCGACGACTCCGGCGACGCAGATGCCGCCCCACGCCAGGCCGGCCCGGAGCCGCGTCCGGTCGAGGCCCACCTCGGCCCAGGAGAGGCCGATGGCTCGGGCGGCCAGGAGCACCAGTCCCGTCGCCGCGACGTTGGCCGGCACGTAGGAGGCGGGTGAGCCGGGGAGCCGGGTGATGACGAGGTTGTTCCACGCGCCGAGGCCCAGGGCGAGCGCGGCGGCGAAGGCGACGGCTCTCCTGCGGCCGGGTGGGCGAGCATGCACGGGTGAGGTCTTCCCCCGTCGCGCGCGTGCTCATGTCCGCCGCCGTGGCTGTGCCCTGCGTCGCCGCGGTCGCGGTGGCGGGCGAGTTGTCCCTCGGTGCGCTGCTCGGGGTCGGGGCCGCAGGCGGGGTCGTGGTCGTCCTCGGGCTGGTCCGCCGGTCCGGAGAGGCCGCTGCACCGGTGGGCCGCCGGGGCCTGCCCTGGCTGGCGTGGGGAGCAGCGGTGGTGTCGTGGGAGCTGGCGACGCTGGCGGCCGCCGACGTCCCGACGGTCAGCGATCTGGCGGATCCGCTCCTCGCGCACCCGGTGCTGCGCGGCGCGGCCACCGTGTGCTGGCTGGCCGGCGGCGCGTGGTTGCTCGCCCGCCCGCGGCGCCGGCCGTACGCCCCGTGAGCGGCACCGCGGCGAGCGTCGCCGGTGCCGTGACCCTCCTCGTCGTCGCGCTGGCGCTGGAGGGCTGCGCCCGGCGTCGCCTCGGCCCAGCGACCGCGGCCGAGGCTCTGGGCGCCGCCATGCGGACCACCGGCGGCCGCGCCACCGTGCTGATCGCGTGGCTCTGGCTGGGCGTGCACTTCCTGGCCCGCTGACGCCGGCTGCCCGTTCCGTCAGCGGCGGCCCGGCCGCTCCCCCGCCGAGGTCCCGTCGTCGGACAGCAACCGCCACCAGCTGTCGGTGAGCACCTCGATCATCGCGTCGAGCTCGGCGCGGTCGCGCCCCCGCGCCCAGGTGCGGGCGACGTGGTCGAGCTGGGCGAAGGCGAGCACGCCGCGCATGTGCCGCGTGCCCTGCTCGAAGCGGCCGGCCTGGTCCAGGCCGTCCTCGATGTCCGACGCGACCTCCTCGATCCACTGGTCGACGAGCCCGCGCAGCTCGGGGTCGACGGCGGCCGCCTCGAACGCCGCGTTCGTGTACGGCCGGATCGTGTCCCACTGCTTCGACCGCTCGAGCAGCCACGCCCCGATGGTCTCCCGCGTGCCCTCGCGGACGGCGGCGACCAGCGCGTTCTCGGTGGTGCCGTGCCCGGGGTCGCTGATCCGCTCGAGGATCGAGTTCAGCTCGGCGATCAGCTCCCTCATCAGGTCGCTGCGCGACGGGAAGTACGCGTAGAAGGTCACCCGTGTCGTCCCGGCCGCGGCGGCGATGTCGTCGACCGTCGTCGCCGCGAAGCCCTTGGCCTCGAACAGCTCCAGCGCCGTGGAGAGCAGGAGCCGGCGGGTCATCTCCTTCTGCGCCGCACGCAGACCCGCCACGTCAGCCTCCCGCGGCCGGTCGGTGCGTCATGGCGACCAGCGTATGGCAGTCCACCTGCCCCCAGCCATACACGGCGACCTTTTCCTTGACACGATGTAAATCTAGATGACATGGTGCACACCGTTCTCATGACCGGCACACACCGCCGGCACGGCCACCACCCCCATGCCTCATCCGACCGTCGACCGGTCGTGTCCCGACTCTCGAAGGAGAGAGCCATGGCAACGAACCCCGAAGTCACCGCGCCGCCGTCCCCGCCGGGGACGCGGCCCACCCGCGTCGCCGGAACCCTCGTCGCGGCCTGCGTGGCGGTGCTGGTGGCGCAGGTCGCCAACGCCCTGCCGGCATCGCTCAACGGCCTGTTCCAGTCCGACCTGCAGACCACCGGTTCCCAGCTCACCTGGATCACGGCCGCGTTCATGATCGCGGTGGTCGTCTTCGAGCTCACCTTCGGCGCGCTCGGTGACCTGTTCGGACGGCGCCGGCTGCAGATGTACGGCGCCGCGCTGCTGGTCATCGGCTCCGTGGTCAGCGCCGTCGCCCCCACGGTGCAGGTGCTGTGGGTCGGCGCCGCGCTCAACGGCCTCGCCGCCGGCGCGATGTTCCCCGCATCCCTGGCTCTCGTGGCCGCGGTGACGCACACGCCCGAGTCCCGGGCCCGCGGCATCGCCCTGTGGGCCGGGTTCCTCTCGGCCGGCGCCGCGGTCTCCCCGCTGCTCGGCGGGGTGTTCGCCGAGGTGGGCTCGTGGCGCGGGTCGTTCCTCATCGTCGCCGGCCTGGCCGTCGTCACGGTCGTCGCGACCCGGCTGCTGTCGGCGGAGTCGATCGCGCCGGAGGGCCGCGGCCTCGACGTCGCCGGGCAGGTCACCTTCGCGATCGGGCTGATCGCCGTCCTCTACGCGCTGGTGCAGGGGGCGGAGGACGGCTGGACCCGGCCGCACATCCTGCTCGCCCTGGCGGTGGGTGTGGTGTTCCTGGCCGCGTTCGTCGTCGTCGAGCGGCGGGCGGCGACGCCGCTGCTCGACCTGGACATCTTCCGCAACCGGGCCTTCTCCGTGGCCTCGGTCGTGACCGTGGTCGGCATGTTCGCCTTCCTGGGGTCGTGCTTCGCGTTCAGCATCTGGCTGGGCGCGGTCCAGCACCAGGCGCCGGCCCGGGTCGGCCTGCCGCTGCTGCTCATCCAGGCTCCGGCCTTCGTGCTCATTCCCGTGATCTCGCGGCTCCTGGCGCGGGTCAGCGCCCGCTGGCTGCTCACCGTGGGCTTCGCGCTCATGGCGGTGGGCGCCTGGCTCGCCTCCGGGCTGGAGGTGCAGGACACGAGCCTGCTGCCGATGGTGGCGCCCGCCCTGCTGATCGGCGTCGGGTTCGCCCTCTCGGTCAGCTCGTTCACCGCGGTGGCGATCAACACCGTGCCGCTGCACCAGGCGGGCATGGCCAGCGCCACCACCAACCTGCTCCGCGACCTCGGCTTCGCCCTGGGGCCGATCATCGTGGGCGCCGTCGCGCTGAGCACCGCCGGCGAGAAGCTGGGCGCCGCGCTCGCGACCGCCGACCTGTCCCCGGACCAGGCCGGTGCCGCCACCGGGGTGTTCCAGGCGGGCGGACCGCTCGCGGTCAACGGGCTGCCACCGGAGGCGCCGGGCGCCGCGGCCCACGGCCTGGCGCTCGACGCCCTCGGCAGCGGGTTCTCCACGGCGTTCGCCGTCTGCGCGATCGCGGCGCTGGTCGCCGCGCTGCTGACGCTGGTCGGCCTGTCCGGCCGCGGTCGCGACACCAAGCCGTCGGCGGAGTCGCTCCACGACCCGCTGCACCCCGACCTCCCCGGCGAGCAGCCCCCGGCCGTGCGACCGCTGGCGACGGACGGGGTGTGACGACGATGGCCGTCCCCACCTCTGACATCGACCTCTTCGCCGACGAGGTCCTGCTCGACCCGTACCCGTGCTACGCCCGGCTCCGCGAGCTGGGCGGGGTCGTGCACCTGCCGGTGAACGACGTCTACGCCCTCACGCGGTACGACGTCATCCGCGGCGCCCTCGGCGACTGGGAGACCTTCTCGTCGCGGACGATCGGGTTCAACCCGATGGTCAACGAGGCCCTGCAGGGCACCTCGCTCGCCTCGGACCCGCCGGTCCACAGCACGCTCCGGGCGACGCTGACCGAGAACCTGTCCCCGCGGGCCCTGCGGGGTCTGAAGACGGCGATCGACGCCAAGGCCGCGGCCCTGGTCGACGACCTGGTCGCGCAGGGCTCGTTCGAGGCGATCGACGCCCTCGCCCGCGCCTTCCCGCTCGCGGTCGTCGCCGACCTGATCGGCTTCACCGGCCGCGTCCGCGACAACATGCTGCGCTGGGGCCAGGCCGCGATGCAGGTCATCGGCCCGATGAACCAGCGGACGGCGGAGAGCTTCCCCATCGCCGGTGAGCTCTACGCCTGGTGCTCCGGGGTCACCGCCGACGACCTCGCGCCCGGTTCGGTGGGCCGCGGCATCTTCGACGCCGAGGCCCGCGGGGACATCCCGCCGAACACGGCCGGGCACATCATCCACCAGTACCTCGGGGCCGGGGTCGACACGACGATCGCTGCGATCGGCAACGTCGTCGCCCTCTTCGGGGCGTACCCCGACCAGTTCGACCTGGTGCGCAAGGACCCCTCCCTCGTGCCGGCCGCCTTCGCCGAGGTGCTCCGCTTCTGGGTCCCCATCCACGCCTGGGGCCGCCACGTGACCAGGGGCGTCGAGATCGACGGCACCACGGTGCCGGCCGGCTCCCAGGTCGCGCTGCTCCTGGGTGCCGGCAACCACGACCCGCGCCACTACGAGGACCCGGACGCCTTCCTCGTCGAGCGCAACCCGGTCGACCACCTGTCCTTCGGTTACGGCCCGCACGGCTGCGCCGGCCAGGGGCTGGCGCGGCTCGAGGCGCACGCCGTGATCGAGGCGCTCGTCACCCGCGTCCAGCGCCTGGTCGTGGGCGAGGAGGTCCGCGTGCCGAGCAACATCACCCGGAGCATCGAGAAGCTCCCGGTCCTCGAGGTCGTGCCGGCATGAGGATCGCCGCGGACCGGGAGCGCTGCGAGGGGCACGGCCTGTGCGCCGACACCGCACCCGAGGTCTACGACCTCGACGACGAGGCCGTCGTCGTCCTCCGGCACGAGGTCGTGCCGCACGAGATGGAGCGCGGGGCCGAGGCCGGGGCGCGGGTGTGCCCCGTGGCAGCGCTGCGGGTCGAGCCGTGAGCGTGCGGAAGGTCGTCGTCGTCGGCGGGTCCATCGCGGCGCTGACCGCGGTGCAGATGCTGCGGATGGAGGACTTCGACGGCCGGATCACCGTGCTCAGCGACGAGGACGTGCCGCCCTACACCCGGGTGCCGCTGTCCAAGGGCGTGCTCGCCGGCACCGAGTCGATCGACGACGTCCTCCTCGCACCCCTCGCGGACGACGTCGATCTGCGCCTGCGGACCCCGGCCACCGGACTGGACCTGGCCACGCGGAGCGTGCGCACCCCCGCCGGGCCGGTGCGCTACGACGGCCTGGTTCTCGCCACCGGCGGCCGCGCCCGCCGGCTGGGCACGCCCGACCAGGACGAGCGGGTGCTGCGCACGCACGGCGACTGCGCCCGCCTGCGCGGCGACCTGGCCGCGGCCTCCTCCGTGCTCATCGTGGGCGGCGGGTTCCTCGGCACGGAGATCGCCTCGACGGCCGCCGCGCTGGGCAAGGACGTCACCCTCGTCGACCTCGCCCCGCCGCTGGACCGGCTGCTCGGCACGGTCGTCGGCGCGCACGTGCGGTCGGCGGCCACGCGGGCCGGCGTCCGCATCGTCGTGACCGACGGCGGCGTCCGGCTGCTCGGCGCGCCGCGCGTCACCGGCGTCGAGCTGGCCGACGGCAGCCGCCTGGAGGCCGGCCTCGTCGTCTCGGCGGTCGGGGACGTGCCCGACGTCGAGTGGCTCGCCGGCTCCGGGGTGCGGCTGCACGGCGGGGTCGTCGTCGACGACCGCTGCCGGGTGACTCGCCACGTCGTCGCCGCGGGCGACGTCGCCGTGATGGCGGACGGCGACGGGCGGCTGACCCGCTCGCCGCACTGGACCAACGCCGTCGAGCAGGCCCGCGCCGCGGTCCGCGCGCTGCTGCACGGGGACTCCGCCGCCCCCTACCGGCCGTCGCAGTACTGCTGGACCGAGCAGTTCGGTCTCGACGTCAAGCTGGTCGGGGCCCTCCGTCCCCGGGGTGAGCCGGCCCTGCTCGACGGCTCGCTGGACGCCGGCTCCGCGCTGCTGGCCTGGCCCGACGCCACCGCGCCGCGCACCGTCGTCGCGCTCAACCACCCCACCCCGCCCGCCAGGCTCAAGCGCCTCCTCGCGCGAGCCGCAGTAGGAGCCGCCGCATGAACATCGTCAACACCGTCCTCGGGCCCGTCCCCGCCGCCGACCTGGGCGTCGTCGCCGTCCACGAGTCCCTGCTCTCCGTGGTCCCGGGCGCCGAGCACGCGTACGACATCCCCTTCGACCGGGCGGAGATCTTCCGGACCGTCGCCCGGAAGCTGACCGCGTTCCGGGAGGCCGGTGGCGGGACGGTCGTCGACAGCACCGGCATGTTCCACGGCCGCGACGTGCGGCTGTACGAGGCGCTCTCCCGCTCGACCGGCGTCCACCTCGTGGCCTCGACCGGCATGGGGCCCGAGGAGAACCTCGGCGGCTACTTCCTCACCCCGCAGACCGACCCACCGACCCCCTGGCCGGCCGAGAGGTTCGCCGACCTCTTCGCCCGGGAGGTCACCGAGGGCATGGTGGTCCCCCGCGTGGAGCGACGCGGCGCCGCCGGACTCGTGGCCACGGCGGCCACCCGTGCGGGGACGACCCCGACCGACCAGAGCCTCCTCCGCGGGGCCGCCCGTGCCGCTCTCACCACCGGCGTCCCGGTCTCCATCCGCTACGGCGCCGATGCGCTCGAGGACCTCCAGGTCGTCCTCGACGAGGGCCTGCCGGCCGGCCGCGTGGTCGTCGGGGACCTGGACCGGAGGGACGCCGTCGCGGCCGGCTGGCCCGCCGCCGTGGCGGAGCGCGGCGCCTACGTCGCGGTCGACCACGTCGGCCTGAACGACGACGACGACGTCGTGCCGGACGCCGATCGCGCCGCGCTGGTCGCCGAGCTCGTCGCGGCCGGCCACGCGGACCGGGTGCTGCTCTCGTGCAACGCGATCGGCAAGGCGCTGGGGCAGCCGGCCTACGAGCTGCCGTACGCGCACGTGCTCACCGCGTTCGTCCCACTGCTCGCGCAGCACGGCGTCGCCGGCGAGGACATCCAGCGCCTCCTGGTCGCGAACCCGCGCGACCTGCTGACGGTGCGCTGAGAGAGCGGAGGAGCACATGTCCCGCGTCAACACCGTCCTCGGCCCGGTGGCGCCCGAGGAGCTCGGCCTGGTCGCCGTCCACGAGCACATCGGCTACGGCATGCCCGGCTCGGAGCTGGACACCCAGTGGTGGAAGACCCCCGAGCAGCGCTACGAGGAGACCGTCCCCAAGCTGCGCCGGTTCCACCAGTACGGCGGCGGCACCTTCGTCGACGCCACCGGCATCTGCAACGGCCGCGACGTCGACTACTACAAGTCGCTGTCCGCGAAGACCGGCGTGCACATCGTCGCGTGCACCGGCTTCGTCGGCGGCGACACCGCGCTGCGCTTCTTCGCCGAGGCCAGCGTCGACTACCTCATGCGGCAGTTCGTCCACGAGATCACCGTCGGCATCGGTGACACCGGCAGCAGGGCCGGGATCATCAAGGTCGGCGTGAGCCGCGGCTTCCGCATGAGGGAGCTCGACCTGCGCATCTACCGCGCAGCGTCCCGCGCCGCGCTGCTCACCGGGGTGCCGATCTTCACCCACCTCGCGGTGGACGTGGAGCCGGCGCTGGCGGTCTTCGCCGAGGAGGGCCTCCCGCTCGACCGCGTGCTCTTCGGGCACGCCGACGACGGCGTCAGCCAGGGCAAGGTGAACGAAGGGGCGATCCTCGGCGGCGGCGGCCGGATCGGCTTCGACACCTTCGGCTACGACCTCGAGCTGCCCGACCCGCCGTTCTGGGGACGGCACCGCCGGGAGCGCCTCGAGCACTTCCTCCGCCTGGTCCGCGACGGGCACGCCGACCAGGTGCTCGCCTCCGCCGACGCCAACTGCAGCCCGCTCGGCTGGCCCGGCGTCGAGGGCCACACCGTCAACTACATCTACGAGCAGCTCATCCCCGACCTGCGCGACGAAGGCATCGACGACGCCACGATCCACCGGATCTTCGTCGAGAACCCCGCCGGCTTCCTGGCCATCCGGAACTGAAGAGAGAAGCACGATGGACATCGAGGACCTGAAGATCGCCGTCGTCGGCGCGGGCTACGGCGGCGCGGCGGTGGCCAAGGGCCTGAGCCTGCTCGGCGCCGACGTCACCGTCTACGAGCAGGCGAACCGGATCCGGGAAGTGGGCGCGGGCATCGGGCTGCGTCCCTCCACCATGGACCGGTTCCGCCAGTGGGGGATCTTCGACGCGATCACTGCGGTGAGCTCGCCGAGCGACTACTTCGAGATCCTCACCGCCACCGGCGACCCGATCGCGAAGGACTCGTGGCCGGGCATGGACGACTACGAGGTCCCGACGCACACCCACCTGATCCACCGCGGGGACTTCATCGACGCGCTCGTGGGCGTGCTGCCCCGGGGCATGGTGCGCCTGGGCTGCAAGCTGACCACGGTCGAGGACCGGGGCGAGCGCTCCGTCCTCACGTTCACGAACGGCGAGACCGTCGAGGCCGACCTCGTCGTCGGCGCCGACGGCATCAGGTCGACGGTGCGCGCCCAGCTGTTCAGCGACGCCGAGCCGGTGTTCTCCGGGGAGCACGCCTACCGCGTGGTGATCTCCGCCGACGACGCCCACGGACTGGTCGTCGACGACAACCTGCGCATGTACATCGGCCGGGGCACGAAGGTCTACCTGCTGCCGCTGCGCCACCGGGGCGGCCTGTCGTTCGACGTCACCTCCCTGGACCCGGACAGCACCTGGGCGCCGCAGGTCACCAAGGACGACCTGCTGGCCAAGGTGGAGGGCTTCGACGAGCGCATCGTGAACATCGCGCGCGACCTCGACCTCGACGCCGTCAACGTGCGCGCGGTCTACGACATCGACCCGGTCGACACCTGGCACTCGGACTCCGTCGTCCTCATCGGCGACGCGGCCCACGCGATGCTGCACCACCAGGGCCAGGGCGCGAACTCGGCGATCCTGGACGCCGGCGCCCTCGTCGACGCCCTGCGCGACGCGGACTCCGTCCCCGCGGCGCTCGCCGCGTACCAGGCGGCCCGCAAGCCGGTCACCGACGAGCTGCAGCGCATCTCCCGCAACGGGTGGACCGCCGACGAGCTCGAGGACGTCTTCCCCGGCCAGAAGGTCGCCGCCCGATGACCCTGCACCCGACGATCGCCGAGGTCCTCGCCACCCTGCCCGCGCCGCCCCCGGGCCCGCTCGACCCGGCAGCGCTGCGCGCGGCCGAGGAGGCGCAGGTGCCCCCGGTCGAGGAGCGCCTGCCGCTGCACTCGGTCGAGGACACGACCGCGCGCGGCGTGCCCGTCCGGATCTACACCCCGGTCCAGGCGGACGCCTACGGCCTGGTCGTGTACTTCCACGGCGGCGCGTTCTTCCTCGGCAGCCTGGAGACCCACGACCACGTCGCGCGGGCCCTGGCCAGGGAGACCGGGCGGAAGGTCGTGTCCGTCGGCTACCGCCGGGCGCCCGAGGGGCGGTTCCCCGCCGGGCTGCAGGACTGCTACGCGGTCGTCCGGTGGGCCGCCGAGAACGGCGAGCGCCTGGCGTGGGACGGCGGGACCCTCGCGATCGCCGGCGACAGCTCCGGCGGGAACTTCGTCGCCGTCGTCGCCGCGATGGCCGCAGACGACGGGTTCGACCGCATCACCCACCAGGTGCTCTTCTACCCGTCCCTGGACCTCGACTTCGACGTCGACCGCTACCCGTCGCTGCGCGAGAACGCCGAGGGGTACGGCCTGGAGACGGCCGGCCTGAGGCCGTTCAACGCCTTCTACCTCGACAGCGGCGCGGACCCGGCCGACCCCCGCGTCTCCCCGATCAAGCGCCGGGACCTCTCCGGGCTGCCCCCGGCCCTCGTCATCACCGCGGAGCACGACCCGATGCGCGACGAGGGCGAGCTCTACGGCCGGCGGCTGGCCGAGGCCGGGGTGGCCGCGACGGTGAGCCGGTACAGCGGCGCCGGGCACGGTTTCGTGCAGCACTTCTCCTGGATCCCGGAGTACGGCCGGGCGTTCCGGGAGACCGCCGAGTTCCTGGACCGGAGCTGAGCGCGATGGTGGCCGTCCACCCCCTGGTCTCCCCCTGGGGCCGCTTCGGGCTCTACAGCTTCTTCCTCGACGCGCCCGAGCCGGCCGTCGTCGACACGGGCGTCGCCTCCTCCCCCGCCGAGGGCATGGCGCCGGCGCTCGCGGCCCTGGGGCGCCGCATCGAGGACGTCCGCTGGATCCTGCTCACCCACGGCCACGTCGACCACGTCGGCGGCGCGCACGCGCTGTGGGAGCTCACCGGCCGGCGCGCGGAGGTGGTGATCTCCGAGGCCGACGCGCCGCTGCTGCGCTCCCGGCGCGCCCACGTCGACCGCTACCTCGACGTCCGGCAGCGGTACCTGCGCGATCCCGAGGGCGAGGTGAGGCAGACGGCGATGGCGGCCGGCGCGATCTCCGGGGAGATGGAGCCGGCCGTGCTCGTCCGCGGCGGCGAGACGCTGTCCCTCGGCGGCGGCGTCACGGTCTCGGTGCACGCCATCCCGGGCCACACACCCGGGTCGGTCGCGTACGTCGTCGACGGCCAGGACGACGTGTTCGTCGGGGACGCCGTGCAGGTCCACGGCGCCGCCAACGGCTTCCCCGGCTACGAGGACCCGGCCGCCTACCGGGCGAGCCTCGAGCACCTGCGCGACGTCGTCCGTCCCCGGCACCTCTACCTGGGGCACCCCTACCGCACGGCCGAGGGGGTGCCCTACGGGGTCGAGCTCGACCGTGCGCAGGCGCGCCGGGCGCTCTCGGAGAGCCTGGACATCGAGGCCCGCGTCGCCGACGCCGCGACCCGCTGCGGCGTGCAGGAGACCGACTCCCCCTACTCCCCCTTCGCCCGGGTCGCCGAGGAGCTCGGCTACACCGGCGACCCCACGCTCGAGCCCTCCCCGTTCTTCACGACGCTCCACGGCTACCGCACGGAGGTGCTGAACACCCATGGCTGACATCCGGCTGCTGGAGGCCGGCGGCCAGGAGATCGCCGTCCGCAAGGACCTGCGCGTCCCGATGCGGGACGGCGTCACCCTGGCCGCCGACGTCTACACCGGCGTCGAGGACACGCCGCGCCCGGCACTGGTCGCGCTGAGCCCGTACGGCAAGGAACTGCAGGCCCTCGCCCTCACGATGCCGCCGCAGCGGCGTCCCAGCCCGATGTGGGACGGCTGCATCGAGGCCGGCGACATCGCCCGCGTGGTCGGCGAGGGCTACGCCCACGTCATCGGCGACCTCCGCGGCTCCGGCGCCTCCGAGGGCGAGCACATCGGCAACTACAACGCCGGCGGCGTGCCGCTCGGCCAGGACGCCTACGACGTCATCGAGTGGGTCGCCGAGCAGCCGTGGTGCGACGGCAACGTCGGCATGATCGGCATCTCCTACTTCGGTTCGATGCAGGTGCTCGCCGCGGCCGAGCGCCCGCCGCACCTCAAGGCGATCTTCGTCTCCGGCGGTCACTTCGACTTCTACGAGACCACCTATCACGGCGGGGTCATGTGGTTCATGCCGCGCGCGGCCCGCGAGGGGCGCGGTGGCGACTCCGGCTGGGCCTTCACCGACCGGATCCGGTCGCGGATGCTCGAGACGTACTCCCCGGAGGAGATCGGGGAGCGCGTCGCCGAGCGCCTGCAGGATCCCGACGTCGCCGCCTGGCCGAACCTCGTCCACCTGCTGCACTACCCGGCGCACCACGAGGCCTGGTTCGACATCGTCCTCAACGATCTCGACGGCGACTGGTACGAGGAGCGCAACCCGGTCAACCTGGCCGCGAACATCGACATCCCGGTGTACCTGCAGATCAACCAGGGCCGCGGCTGGACCGTGGACGGCCACATCGAGCTGTTCGACGTCCTGGCGGGCCCCAAGAAGCTGGACATCGGCTCCTACCCGCCGATGCAGTCGCGCCCCTGGGTCGAGGAGCACGACGAGATGTTCCGCTGGTACGAGTACTGGCTCAAGGGCGTCGACAACGGGGTCATGGACACCCCCGCCGTGCGCGTCTTCGTGGAGGGCTCGCGCGAGGTGGTCACCGGCGAGCAGTGGCCGCCGAAGGACGTCGAGTACCGGTCGCTGTACCTGCGCCCGCGCGGCACGCTCTCCGGGGAACCGGAGCCGATGGGCCCCGAGCACGCCGCGCCCGACGGCTTCTACCAGGCGCCGTTGACGGTGACCGACACGGTGCAGATCCTGAGCTGGAGCACCGCTCCCTTCGCGGAGGACGCCGAGCTGATCGGCACCGGCGCCGCGCACCTGTTCGCCGAGATCGACCAGCCGGACACCAACTTCATCCTGCGGCTGTGGGACGCCGCCCCGGACGGGAGCCGGCAGCTGATCACCACCGGCTTCCTCAAGGCGTCGCACCGCGAGCTGGACGAGCGGACGACGGAGGGCAACCCGTACCACCCGCACACCCGTGCCGTGCCGGTGGAGCCGGGGGCGATCGAGGAGTACGTGCTGCGCCTCTACCCGTTCGCGGCCACGTTCCGGCCGGGGCACCGCCTGGTGGTGGAGCTGTCCAACGACGAGCCGCTGGCCGACGCCCACAACTCCCTGCTGCCGCCGGACGCCTTCCACCTGCCGGTGGGCCGCCCGGTCACGCACAAGATCTACCGCGACGCCCTCCACCCCTCCCGGCTCGTACTGCCGTTCACGACGCGCAAGGCGGAGGTGGAGTAGCGGACACAATGCTCCGATGCGCGTGCACCAGTTCCTGCCCACCCGGGTGCTGATCGGCGCCGGAGCGCTGCGCGCGGTCCCCGACGAGGTCACGCGGCTCGGCGCGCGGCGGGTGCTGCTGGTGGCGACCCGGTCGGCCGCGGCGCCCGCGGACCGGGTCGCCGAGGGGCTCGGCGACCGGCTGGCCGCGCGGTTCGGCCGGCCGGTGGTGCACACCCCCGTCGAGGTCACCGCCGAGGCGATGGCGCTGGTCGCCTCCGCGGGGGTCGACGCGGTGGTGGCGATCGGCGGCGGGTCCGCGATCGGGCTGGCCAAGGCGGTCTCGGCGCGCACCAGCGTCGCGCAGGTCGCCGTCCCCACGACCTACGCCGGGTCCGAGGTGACCCCCGTCCTCGGGGAGACCGAGAACGGCGCGAAGACGACGCGGCGCGACCCCGCCCTGGCCCCCGGCACGGTCGTCTACGACCCCGAGCTCACCCTGTCCATGCCGCCGGGGCTGACCCGGACCAGCGCGATGAACGCGCTGGCGCACGCGGTGGAGGCGCTCTGGGCGCCGGATGCCTCGCCGATCACCGACGCGCTGGCCACCGAGGCGATCGACGGCATCCTCGCCGCCCTGCCCCAGGTGCTCGCCGACCCCGGCGGCCTGCCCGGCCGCGAGCGGCTGCAGTCCGCCGCGTGGCTGGCCGGCATCTGCCTGGCGCAGACCCGGATGGGCCTGCACCACCAGCTCGCGCACGTCCTGGGCGGCGCGTTCGACCTGCCGCACGCCGAGCTGCACACGCTGCTGCTGGCGCACGTGATGGCCTTCGACCTGCCCGCCGCCCCGGCCGCGGCCGCCCGGCTGGCGCGGATCGCCGGGCCCGACCCGGTGGGCGCCGTCTCGGCGCTGGCCCGCGCGCACGACGGCCCGACGACCCTCGGCGCCCTCGGCGTCCCGCGCGGGGAGCTGCGCGGCATCGCCGAGCGCGTCGTCGCGCAGCCCTATCCGAACCCGCGGCCGCTCGACGTCGACGCGGTCACGGCGCTTCTGGAGCAGGCCTGGTGACCGCGCACGGCAACACGCCTGCAGCAGGCAGCGGACCGACAGGTTCCGCCAATACTTCGCTCGGGTTTCGCTCAGCTTGTGCCAGTGCGGCCACCCGAGGGCACTCCGTAACGTCACGGGAAGCAATCAGGTCGTACCGGTCCGTCACAGGCGGTGCGCCCCGTCGTCCTTCGAGGAGCTTCCCGTGTCTTCCTTCTCCCGCCCCAACCTGACCCTGCTCAGCCAGGCCCCCGTCGACGAGCCGTGGTCGGCGCCCTCCACGGGCGACGAGTCGTGGCGGCTGGACGCCCTGTGCGCCGAGACCGACCCGGAGGCCTTCTTCCCGGAGAAGGGCGGCTCGACCCGCGAGGCCAAGCGGGTCTGCGTCGGCTGCGCGGTGCGCACCGAGTGCCTCGAGTACGCGCTCGGCAACGACGAGCGCTTCGGCATCTGGGGCGGCCTGTCCGAGCGGGAGCGCCGCCGGCTGCGCCTGCTGCGCCGCCCGCTCAGCGCCTGAGCGCCGGCGGGCCGGCTCCCGTCATCCGTCGGACGGGGTCCCGCGCCCGCCGAGCAGGGTCAGGTGCGCCAGGGCGTACCCGACGGCGGGATAGCCGTAGTCGTAGGCCAGCCACTCCGGCGGCACCGCGCGGTCGCGGCGGTTCTCCGCGCTCTCCCGGGGCCTCGGGATCGCCGGGATGCGGCTGATCTCCTGCGTCTCGGGGCTCGTGGCGGCGATGGTGGTGTCGGTCATGGCCAACTCCCTCGGTTCCTGCGGACACCGAGGAGGAGGTCCGGCCGGCCGCGGCTGATACCTGTGCGCCCGCGCGTATCAGGAGCCGGCCCGGCGGCGTCCTTCCTGCGTCGTCGTCCCACCGCTGCGCCGGAGCCGATCATGCAGACCCTGCTCGCCCCTCCCCCGCCCGTCGCCGCGGACCAGGCGGTGCGCCTCTCCCGGTTGCTCCTCGGCCGGATCGTCGGCACCGCGGCCACCGCGCACGTCGCCGGGCTGACGTCCTTCGGGCTGCTGCTCGCCGACCCGCGCGACCCCGCCTTCCCCTTCACCGCCGCCGACGTCGTGTTCTTCGACCCGTCGAGGAACCGGCGCAACGACCCGGCGCTCCGGCCGGCCTTCGAGGCCCAGGGCGCGTACTTCCGCGCCTACGACGACGCCGGCGTCGTGGCCGACCCCGCCCAGCTGCTCGACGTCCACCGCCGGATCGAGGACTCGGGGCTCGAGGCCGTCGCGCCGTTCCACGTCCACCGCCGGCAGCCGGCGAACTTCTCCCTCGTCGACTTCCGGCTGCACGACCCGGCGTACCCGTGGCACCTGATCGTCTCGCTGCGCGACGACGCCCACCCGGACCTGCGGCCGTTCGCGGTCCGCAAGGACCTCACGGCCGAGGTCGGCATCAGCCCCGACGACCGCAACGAGGGCAGCGAGCAGCCCTACCGCGGCCCCGAGGTCGCTCCGCTCTGGCTCGTCATCGACTGACGTCGACTGACGAGGCGGCGTCAGCTCCCGGCGGCCGGGGGCCAGGTCTTGGCCACCATCGTGAGGACGTCGTAGGTCGCCACCGGCTTGCCCTCGCCGTTGACGACGACGGCGTCCCAGCGGACCTCGCCGTGGTCGGCCCCGCCGCGCGGGCTGATCTGCTTGGCGGTGAGGGTGACCGTCAGCTCCTCCCCGGGCTTGACCGGCGTGAGGAAGCGCAGGTTGTCCACGCCGTAGTTGGCCAGCACCGGGCCCGGGGCCGGGTCGACGAACAGCCCGGCCGCCCACGAGACGATCAGGTAGCCGTGCGCCACCCGGCCGCCGAAGAGCGGGTTGGCGGCCGCGGCCTCCTCGTCCATGTGCGCGTAGAAGGTGTCGCCGGTGAACTCGGCGAAGTGCTCGATGTCCTCGAGCGTGACCGCCCGAGGCCCCGCGGTGATCGAGTCGCCGATGCGCAGCTCGGCCAGCGACTTGCGGAACGGGTGGACGCCGTCGTCGCGGCGCTGCGCCCCGGTCACCCAGCGGCCGCCGATCGCGGTGAGCTGGTCGGGCGAGGCCTGGACGGCGGTGCGCTGCATGTGGTGCAGCACCCCGCGGATGCCGCCGAGCTCCTCGCCCCCGCCGGCGCGGCCGGGGCCGCCGTGCACGAGCACCGGCAGCGGGGAGCCGTGTCCGGTGTTCTCCCCGGCGTCGTCGCGGTCGAGCACCAGGATCCGGCCGTGCGCGTGCGCCGCGCCCAGCACGAACTCCCGGGCCACCGCGGGGTCGTGGGTCACGATCGACCCGACCAGGCTGCCCTGGCCGCGGACGGCGAGCTCCACGGCCTGGGCCACGCCGTCGTAGGGCAGCACCGTGCTGACCGGGCCGAACGCCTCGACGTCGTGGGGCTCGGCGGCGGTGAGGTCGTCGCAGCGCAGCAGCAGCGGCGGCAGGAACGCGCCCCGGTCGCGGTCGGCGCCCACCACCTCGAAGTGCTCGGGGTCGCCGGCGACCAGCTCGGCGACGCCGCGCAGCGCCTTGAGCGAGCGGAGCACCTCCTCGCGCTGGTCGAGGCCGGCCAGGGCGCCCATGGTGACGCCGTCCGCGCCGGGCGCGCCGACGACCACCTGCGCCAGCCGCTCCCGGGTCGCCGCGACGACGTCGTCCACGAACTGCCGCGGCACGAAGGCCCGGCGGATCGCGGTGCACTTCTGGCCGGCCTTGACCGTCATCTCGGTGACCAGCTGGCCCACGAACAGCTCGAACTCCGGGGTGTCCGGGCCGGCGTCGGGCCCGAGGACGGCGCAGTTGAGCGAGTCGGCCTCGGCGTTGAACCGGACGCTGTTCGCCACCACCGCGGGGTGGCTGCGCAGCTTGCGCGCGGTCGCGGCCGAGCCGGTGAAGAAGACCAGGTCCTGCCCGGCCAGCCCGTCGAGCAGCCCGGCCGGGCTGCCGGCCAGCAGCTGCACCGACCCCTCGGGCAGCAGGCCGGACTCCACGATCGTCCGGACGACGGCCTCGGTGAGGTAGGCGGTCTGGCTGGCCGGCTTCACGATCGTCGGGACGCCGGCGAGGAAGGCCGGGGCGAGCTTCTCGAGGAAGCCCCAGACCGGGAAGTTGAAGGCGTTGATCTGCACCGCGACGCCGCGCAGCGGGGTGTAGAGGTGCTGGCCGGCGAAGGTGCCGCGCTTGCCGAGCGGTTCGACCGGGCCGTCGAGGACGACGGTGTCGTCGGGCAGCTCGCGGCGGCCCTTGGACGCGTAGGACAGCAGCGTGCCGAAGCCGCCGTCGACGTCCACGGCGCTGTCGCCGTCGGTGGCGCCGGTGCGGCGGGACAGCGCGTAGAACTCGTCCTTGTCCGCCATCAGCCGCAGGCCCAGCTGCTTGAGCAGGCCGGCGCGCTGGTGGAAGGTCAGCTCGCGCAGGGCCGGGCCGCCGACCGTGCGGGCATGCGCCAGCATGGCCGGGATGTCCAGCCCGGTGCTGCTGATCCGGGCGACGGTCTCGCCGGTCACGGCGTCGGCGATCGGCGTCCCGTCGTCGGGTGCCGAGTACCAGCGGCCGGCGGCGTAGCTCTCGAGCAGCGGTGCGGTCATGGGGTGCTCCTCTCGAGGTGCGTTTTCGGGCAAAAGCACCCCCGAGTCAGGGCCTGCGGAGGCCGTCGAAGGTGGTGGCGACGACCGCCTCGGCCAGGGCCGAGGCGTCGAGGCCGCGGTCGGGGCGGTACCACTCGGTCAGCGAGTTGACGGTGCCGAACAGCAGCCGGCTGGTGACGGCGGGGTCGACGTCCGGCCGGACGTCGCCCTCCTCCGCGGCCGTACGGACCAGGTCGGTGACGATCCGGTCGAACCGGCGCCGTCGCTGGAGCGCCTCCTGCTCGACCGGGGAGTTGCCGCGGACCCGCAGCAGCAGGGTGACGAACGGCAGCTCGGCGGCGAGCACGCGCACCGACCCCCGCACGACGTGCTCGAGCCGCTCGATCGCCGGCCCGGTGGTCGCGCCGGGCTCCTCGGTGACGGCGAACAGCGCGTCCAGCGCCCGGTCGAGGGCCAGCCGCAGCAGCTCCACCTTGCTCGGCACGTGGTGGTAGATCGCCGACTTGGTGACCCCGAGCCGGGCGGCCAGCTCCTCCATGCTGGTGGCGTCGTAGCCGCGCTCGTTGAACACGGCGACCGCGACGTCGAGCAGCGAGTCCAGGGAGTGCCCGGGCCGGCCGCGGCGGGCCGGGGCCGCGTTCTCGGTAGCCGTCACGCACGCTCCCGGTGGTCGAACAGCCGCTGCAGCTTGCCGGCGGAACGGGCCAGCGTCTCGGGGGCGACGACCACGACCTCGACGCTGACGCCGACGGTGTCCTTGACCGCCTCGGCCACCTCGCGGCCGGCGACGTCCCTGCGCTCCTGCGGGCAGTCGGGCCGGGCCTCCACCTCAACGGTCAGGTGGTCCATCCGGCCGCGCGTCGTCAGCTCCAGCGCGAAGTGCGGCGAGAGCCCCGGCGTGCGCAGGACGATCTCCTCGATCTGCGTCGGGAACAGGTTGACCCCGCGCAGGATGATCATGTCGTCGGTGCGGCCGGTGACCTTCTCCATCCGGCGCATCCCCGGCCGGGCGGTGCCCGGCAGCAGCCGGGTGAGGTCGCGGGTGCGGTAGCGGATGACCGGCATGGCCTCCTTGGTCAGCGAGGTGAACACCAGCTCGCCGCGCTCGCCCTCGGGCAGCACCTCGCCGGTGGCCGGGTCGAGGACCTCCGGGTAGAAGTGGTCCTCCCAGATGTGCAGGCCGTCCTTGGTCTCCACGCACTCCTGCGCGACGCCGGGGCCCATGACCTCCGACAGCCCGTAGATGTCGACGGCGTGGATGCCGGTGCGCTCCTCCATCTCCCGGCGCATCTGCTCGGTCCACGGCTCGGCGCCGAAGATGCCGATCTCCAGGCTGCTCTGCCGCGGATCGAGGCCCTGCTTCTCGAACTCGTCGATGACCGTGAGCATGTAGGACGGCGTGACCATGATGATCCGCGGCTCGAAGTCGCTGATCAGCTGCACCTGCCGCGGCGTCATGCCGCCGGAGATCGGGATGACCGTGCAACCGAGCTTCTCCGCGCCGTAGTGGGCGCCGAGCCCGCCGGTGAACAGCCCGTACCCGTAGGCGTTGTGCAGCTTGTCGCCGGGGCGGCCGCCCGCGGCGCGGATCGACCGGGCCATGACGGTGGCCCAGGTGTCGATGTCCTTCTCGGTGTAGCCGACGACGGTGGGCCGCCCGGTCGTGCCGGAGGAGGCGTGCACCCGCCGGACCTGCTCCTGCGGGACGGCGAACATGCCGAACGGGTAGTTGTCCCGGAGGTCGGCCTTGCTGGTGGTCGGGAACTTCGCCAGGTCGGCGAGCTCGCGGCAGTCGTCGGGATGGACGCCGGCGGCATCGAAGGCCCGCCGGTAGTGCGGCACGTTCTCGTAGGCGTGCCGCAGGGTCCACTGCAGCCGCTCCAGCTGGAGGGCGCGCAGCTCGTCTCGACCCAGGCGCTCGGCGTCTTCGAGCAGGGCCGGGTCGGGCGCGGATCCCACGCGCCGGTTCGTGTCGCTGGCAGCAGCCGTCATCGCACGGGCCTCCGTCGTCCTCAGCGTCGTCGCCGACCGGCTGGCGTCGTCCACAAATACCGACCGGATGGTCAGGTAACCAACTCCCTCCGACGGCCGGCTGTCAACCCCTCCCGCGAGCCACTTGTGTCGCGGGCCACCATCGTGCAGACTCATTACCGACCATCCGGTCAGTAAATGGCCCGAGCCCGAGGGAACGAGATGTCCGCGCCCACCCTGGAACGGCCCGCCCCCGACGAGACCGCGCTGCAGGCCCGGTTCGACGCGACGATCGCCGCCGACCACCGCATCGAGCCGCGCGACTGGATGCCGGAGGGCTACCGCAAGACGCTCATCCGCCAGATCGCGCAGCACGCCCACTCCGAGATCATCGGCATGCAGCCCGAGGGCGACTGGCTGCTGGCCGCGCCCAGCCTGCGGCGCAAGGCGATCCTGCTGGCCAAGGTGCAGGACGAGGCCGGCCACGGCATGTACCTGTACGCGGCGAGCGAGACGCTCGGCGCCGACCGCGCCGATCTCACCGACAAGCTCATCGAGGGCAAGCAGAAGTACAGCTCCATCTTCAACTACCCGACGCTGACCTACGCCGACGTCGGCGTCATCGGCTGGCTGGTCGACGGCGCGGCGATCTGCAACCAGGTGCCGCTGTGCCGCTCCTCCTACGGGCCCTACGCCCGGGCGATGATCCGCATCTGCAAGGAGGAGTCGTTCCACCAGCGGCAGGGCTACGAGCTGCTGATGACGATGATGCGCGGCACCCCCGAGCAGCGGGCCATGGTGCAGGACGCCGTCGACCGCTGGTGGTGGCCGTCGCTGATGATGTTCGGCCCGCCGGACGCCGACAGCCCGAACACCGCGCAGTCCATGGCGTGGGGCATCAAGCGGCACACCAACGACGAGCTGCGGCAGCGCTTCGTCGACATGACCGTGCCGCAGGCGGAGTTCCTCGGCGTCACGCTGCCCGACCCGGAGCTCTCGCTCGACCCGGAGACCGGGCACTACCGGTTCGGGGCGATCGACTGGGACGACTTCAAGCGGGTCGTCTCCGGCGGCGGCCCGATGAACGCGGTGCGCATCGCCCGCCGGAAGGCCGCCCGCGACGACAACGCCTGGGTCACCGAGGCCGCCACGGCCTACGCGGAGAAGCACGAAGGGACGGCGGCATGAGCGAGGTCACCGCGGAAGGCGGACACGGCGCGATCCCCACCTCGGCCGACGTCCCCGTCGAGCCGAAGCCGGCGGTCAGCCGGCGTGACTGGCCGCTGTACGAGGTGTTCGTCCGTGGCAAGCGCGGGCTCAACCACGTGCACGTCGGCTCGCTGCACGCCCCGGACGACGAGATGGCCGTGCACGCCGCCCGCGACCTGTACACGCGGCGCAACGAGGGCGTGAGCATCTGGGTGGTCAAGTCGGCCGACATCACCGCCTCGAGCCCCGACGAGAAGGACCCGATGTTCGCCCCGAGCGGCGACAAGGTCTACCGCCACCCGACGTTCTACGAGATCCCCGAGAACGTCCCCCACATGTGAAGGACCCCCTCCCTCCCCACGCCTCGCAAGCTCGGCGTGGGCCCCTGGGAGGGGGCCGCACCGAACCGGGAGAGCTTCCGTGCACGAAGAGACCGTCTACGACTCGCTGGCGAACGCGCACGACGACGCGGGGCACTGGGCGTTCGGGACCGGGTTCGACGACCCGCTGGCCGGCGTCGACACGACGGTGCCCGACGGCGTCGACGCCGCCGACCTGGGCGCGTACTGCCTGATGCTCGGCGACGACGCGCTCGTGCTCGCCCAGCGGCTGACGCAGTGGATCACCAACGCGCCCGAGCTCGAGGAGGAGGTGGCGATCGCCAACGTCGCCCTCGACCTGCTCGGCCAGGCGCGCCTGCTGCTGGCCCGGGCCGGTTCGGCCGGCGTCCTCGGGCGGTCCCGCCAGACAGCCACCGAGAGCATCCCGGACGAGGACGCGCTGGCCTACTTCCGGGACCCCGACGAGTTCCGCAACACCGGCCTGGTCGAGGCGGAGAACGGCGACTTCGCGCGGACGATGATCCGGCTGCTGGTCGCGGCCACCGTGCGGCTGGCGGTCTTCGCCCGGCTCCGCGGGTCGCGGGATCCCGTCGTCGCCGCCATCGCCGCCAAGGGCGTCAACGAGCTGGCCTACCACCGCGACCACGCCGCCCGCTGGGTGCTGCGGCTCGGCGACGGCACCGAGGAGTCGCACCGCCGTGCCCAGGCCGGCGCGGACGCGGTCTGGCCGCTGCTCGGCGACGTCTTCACGGCCACCGACGTCGAGCGCCGGCTCACCGCGGCCGGTGTCGCGGTCGACCCGGCCGACGTCCGCGACGAGGTGCGCGAGGTGCTCACCCAGGTCCTCGAGCGGGCCACCCTGCGGGTGCCCGGGTGGCCGGCCGACGCGTCGCCCCGCGGCCGGGTCGGCGAGCACGGCCCGGAGTTCGCCGAGCTGCTGGGCACCCTCCAGGGCCTGGCCCGTCAGCACCCGGCGGCCACCTGGTGAGCGCCGTCCTGACCGATCCCCGGGCGGTGGCGGAGACGGTGACCGATCCGGAGCTGCCGATGCTCACGCTCGCCGACCTCGGCGTGCTGCGCGACGTGCGCGACGAGGACGGCACCGTCGTCGTCGAGATCACCCCCACCTACACCGGCTGCCCGGCGATGGGCGTCATGCGCGCCGACCTGGTGCACGCGCTGCACGCGGCCGGGTTCGCCGACGTCGACGTCCGCACCGTCCTCTCCCCCGCCTGGACCACCGACTGGATCAGCGCGGAGGGACGGCGCAAGCTCGCCGCCGCCGGCATCGCCCCGCCGGGGACGGCGCCGGTCCGCTCCCCCGGCCCGGTTCCGCTGCAGCTCGGCCCGACCCGCCGCACCGCCGCCTGCCCGCAGTGCGGCTCCCCCGACACGGTCGAGCAGAGCGAGTTCAGCGCCACCGCCTGCAAGGCCCTGCGCCGTTGCCGCGCCTGCGGCGAGCCGTTCGAGCACGTCAAGGAGATCTAGTGACGCGACAGGGAGTGAGCATCGCAGCGAGCGCCGGCGAGCGAGGAGCGGAGCGACCGCGGAGCGGCACCATGGACACAGTGAGCGCGCCGACCCGCCGCCGCCCGCAGTTCCACCCGCTGAAGGTCGCGAAGATCGAGCGGCTCACCGACGACGCCGTCGCGGTCACCTTCGACGTCCCCGCGGAGCTGGCCGAGGACTACCGGTTCAAGCCGGGCCAGGCGCTCACGCTGCGCCGGGTGGAGGGCGACCGCGACGAGCGCCGCTCCTACTCGATCTGCGCCCCGATCGGCGCCGCGCCCCGGGTCGGCGTCCGCGAGGTCCCCGGCGGCTTCTTCTCCTCCTACCTGGTGCACGAGGTCGAGCCGGGCGACGAGATCGAGGTGCTGCCGCCGTCGGGCACCTTCACCGCCGACCTGTCCGTGCCGGCCGACCACGTCTTCGTCGTCGCCGGCTCGGGCATCACCCCGGCGCTGTCGCTGGCCGCGAGCGTGCTGCGCGACGGGAGGTCGACGGTCACCGTCTTCTACGGCAACCGCCGCACCAACACGGTGATGTTCGCCGACGAGCTCGCCGACCTGAAGGACGCCTACGGCCCCCGCCTGCAGCTGGTGCACGTCCTCTCCCGGGAGCCCCGGGACGCGGAGCTCACCAGCGGCCGGCTCGACGGCGCCCGGCTGCGCACCCTGATCGACAACCTGGTGGACGCCGAGCACGTCGACCACTGGTGGCTGTGCGGCCCGCACGGGATGGTCCAGGACGCCCGCGCGCTCCTGGCCGAGCTCGGCGTCCCCACCGAGAAGGTGCACCAGGAGCTGTTCTACGTCGACGACGTCCCGCCCCAGCCGGTCCGCGGCGACGAGGAGACCGTCACCGGCCCGAGCAGCCAGGTCACCGTGGTCCTCGACGGCCGGTCGACGACGCTGGCCCTGCCGCGCGACGAGCCCGTCCTGGACTCCGCGCAGAAGGTCCGCTCGGACCTGCCCTTCGCCTGCAAGGGCGGCGTGTGCGGCACCTGCCGGGCGCGGGTGACCGACGGCGAGGTGGAGATGCGGCGCAACTACGCCCTCGAGCCGAAGGAGGTCGAGGCCGGCTACGTGCTGACCTGCCAGACCGTGCCGCTGTCGGACGCCGTGACCGTGGACTTCGACGCCTGACGACAGCCCGCCCGGCGGCTCACGGCCAGGCGCGGCCGAGGAACGCGGCGAGGCGGGCGTAGGCGTCGGCGGACGACGTCGGCACCGGGTCGGCGAAGGCGGACCCGTCGCCCCGCAGGTCGGCCGGCACCAGCCGCTCGGCCGCGCGCAGCGCCGCGTCGGCGAGCCGCGGATCGAGCGGCTGCGCGTACGCCGTGCTGACGGCCAGGTCGTGGGTGTGCGCGACCACCTCGAGGACGAACCCGGACAGCGCGACGGGTGCCGGGAGCCGGCCCCACGGAGCGAGGACGTCGGCGGGTCCGTCGGCCCACGCCGCCCGGGCCTTCGCCGCGTCCCCGGCGAACCGCGGCGCCCAGCCGCGGCGGGCGTCGGGGGCCACGACCGCGGGCACGGTCGTGTGCGGCCGCCCCGCGGCCACCCGCTCGGCGCGCCGCGCGACGGCGGTGAGGTGCCCGAGCAGCTCCTGCACGTCCCAGTCCGTGCACGGCGTGGGCAGCCGCAGCTGCTCCGGCCGGACCGCCGCGACCACGCGCTCGGCCTGCTCCAGGGCGTCGCCGAGGAGGACGAGCGGATCCGCCCCCTCGGGGACCGACGGGACCGCCTCTGCCCGGCGCGGCGCCGGCAGCCGGAACAGCTGCCGCGTGTTGTCCTCCAGCAGCGCCCGCAGCGTCTCCGGCGGGAGGCGCCGGGCGAGGCGCAGCAGGCTGCCGTTGTAGTTCTCGGACAGCTCGATGTTCGGCGGGGTGCGGACGAAGTGCGCCGGCCCGTCGACGGCGGCGTCGGAGCCGAACAGGACGCGGTCCGGGCCGACCTCGCCGATCAGCCGCTCCACCTCCGCCGAGCCGCACCAGGAGGTCTCCAGGTGCAGGTTGGGCAGCTGCTGCGCGTGCCGTGCCGCCCGCCGCCGGCCCTCCGGCAGGCCGAGGAAGGTGTGGTACAGCACGAAGGGCACGTCGGGGTGCCGCTCGGCGAGCCGGCGCACGAGGTCGGGGTCCGAGGGGCCGGGCGCGGTGTGCACGGTCACCGGCACGCCGGCCTCGGCGGCCACCCGCAGGAACGGGTCCAGTCCCGGCGAGTCCGCCGGGTAGTCGTCGTAGGACGGGTGCAGCTTCAGCCCGACCGCGCCGTCGGCCAGCCGGCGGCGGACGTCGTCGACGCCCGGTCCCCCGGGGCTCACCCAGACCAGCCGGGTCAGCCAGGGCACGCCGTCGGCCACCTCGTCGACGAACCGGTTGTCCTGCCAGGACACCAGGCCGTGGGTCATGCCGCCGGAGGCCAGCGCCACCCGCAGGCTGTCGAAGCCCATCGGCTCCAGGCCGCGGACCCGGGCGTGCACGTGCGCGTCGACCGGGTCGAGGTCCAGCCACAGCCGGTAGTTGGCGGTGGCGTTGTTGTCCCAGTCGAACCCGTCGGTCGCGACCGCGCAGTCGAGGACGACGTGCCCGGCGGCGTCCGGGATCTCCGCGGTCCAGGTGCCGTCGTCCGCGCGCTCCATCGGGACCGCCTCGAAGGGCGGCCCCGCGCCGTCGAAGCCGAGGTGCAGGGACAGCGGCCGGTCGGCGCCCGCCAGCGGACCCTGGTAGCGGACGCGGCCGCCCGTCGTCCGCGCACCGACAGGCGTGATCCACGTCAGGGGCAGGTCAGCGGGGGTCGGCATGGCGGGCCCCATCCTGCTACAGGGTGAGGGTCCACCCCTTGCCGCCGTCGTCGTCCCAGACCTCGGTGTCCTCCTCGGCGAGAGGGCTCCCGGCGCGCACGAGGTGGAAGGCGTACCGGACGTCGGCTCCGCGCGGCCCCCACAGCAACCCGCGGAAGACGTGCGGCAGCGGCTGGGCCTGCACGAACTCGTAGATCGGCGCCGGCTCGGGCGGTGCGCCGGCCCCGGCGTCCTCGAAGGCCAGCCCGTCCATCGCCGCGGCGGTGTAGTTGGGCGCGGCGAGCCGGGCGTCGCCCGGCGAGACGCCCCAGGCGATGCCGACGTGCGTCCACCGGCCGTCCTCGTCGGTGAACGTGACCTCGCGGGTCACGATCTCCTCGGTGAACACGGGGGAGCTGAGCCACTCGGTGCCCCGCACGACGTAGAAGAAGTGGTGCAGCAGGTACTCGCGGCTCCCGTTGAACTGCCGGGGCGCCTCGATGACCGCCGTCCGCAGGCCCGGGGACGTCTCGTTCGGCGTCAGCACGCGGGAGTCGGCCGACTCCCAGTCCGGCTCCTGGCCGGGTGCGGTCCAGGCGAAGTGCAGCTGCACCATCTCGATCCCCGGCGCCGGGTCGAACCAGGTCTTGCGCAGGGCGAACAGCTGCTCGGTCTCGGCTCGGCGGGCCTCGGAGAGGGCCGCGGTCAGTTCGGTCACGCAGATCCCGTCCTAGAGATGGTGCACCCACCAGCTGTCGCCACCCGGCGCGGACCGGCCGTCCGGCCCCAGCCAGAACTCGTCCTTCTCGTGCGGCGGGTACATCCGGCCGACGTGGTACTGCTGCACGAGCGAGGCCCCGCGCGGCCCGTACATGCGGGACTGCCAGCGGTGCGGCCGCTCCATCGCCTGCAGCATGTGGAACTTCTCGTGGTGGAAGCGCTCCTTGTCCCAGTACGAGTAGTACTTCGTCGACCGGAAGTCGGAGTCGGCCGGGAACCGCGGGTCCTCCATCGGGCTGTAGACCGGCGCGACCCAGTCCCCCACCGACCAGTAGATGCAGATGTTCGTCGTCCACCCCTGCTCGTCGACGTACTCGAGGTCGCGGTAGACGATGTCCTCGCTGAACAGGTCGGTCGTCCAGCGGTGCCCGTTCTGGAAGACCTCGAAGTAGTAGTGGAACCGGTACTCGGGGGTGTTCCACCCGTTGTCCATGTCCCAGACCTCGCGCGGCATGCGCAGCACCTTGAGCCGGTTGCGCGGGAAGCCGCCCCGGTCCTCCAGCACCCGGGACTCGTGCCCCCAGGACCAGTCGGGCCACTGGCCGGGGGGCGTGTTCACGTAGTGGATGACGACCTGCTCGACGCCGTCCTCCTGGTCGGTCCAGCCCTTCGGGTAGTACCAGCTCACGGCCGGCCACCCCATCCGCGCGCGGCGTTCCCGTCTCCGATCACCTCGTAGGTCCGGATGCTCGGCGTGCCCATCAGCAGCTCCGGCAGCGCCCGGTAGAACTCGCGGGTCACGTCCTGGTCGAGGTAGCGCTGCATGTCCTCGGCGGTCTCCCAGCTGGAGACGGCCAGGACCTGGTCCCCGCTGCGGAGGGCTTGGGAGAACAGCGCGCCGGGCGCCGAGGCGACCACCCGGTCGTTCTGGGTGACGAGGAGCTCGGCCACGCGGTCGATGCTGCCCGGGCGGGCCTTCGCCTCGAGGATCCGGAAGACGGCCATGACGCCCCCTGGTCAGACGATCGGCCTGGCGATGGGCCACAGGCTAGGGCCGTGGTCCGTCCCGCGCAGATCGGGCGGCAGGGCGCCGGTCAGCCGACCGGCGCCCTGGAAGCGGGATCGCCGGCAGTTCTTTCCGGATCCGGACGCACCACCACCTACCTTTTCGCGCATCGCGGGGGGAACCTGCGAGGGGGCCTCGCATCCGGCCGAACCCGCTCACGGGCTGCAGCCGCCGGGCGGCGTCCCACCCGTCGGGGAGCAGGTGAACCCGTTGCTCGACCACCGCTCCGCCGCCCGGCGCCCGCGCGCCGCGCCGCCGACCGACCTCGAACAGGAGAGGGCCATGGCCGACTTCCCGACCGGCGCCAGGGTGCCGGACGCGATGCCGCTGCTGAGCCGGGGCAAGCACCGGAACCCGGCGCGGGGCGCCTGCTTCATGGAGTTCACGTCGCTGCTGGCCGGCGGACCGTTCACCGACGACCCGGGCTGCGTGGACCGCGAGCTGGCCGCCGTGCTGCGGGGCGCCAACGACAAGCTGTGCGACGCCGACCGCCCCCTGCTCGTCCCGCTGCTCGGGCGGGCCATCGGCCTGGCCGTGGCGCCGCCGCCGAAGGACCGCACCGCGCGCAGATCGGCCCCGGCCAGGCGGCGGCGCCGCGAGGAACAGGCCCGCTTCCGCGAGGAGTCCGCGCGGCTGCGCCGAGCGGTGGCGCGCCGGTTCGCGGCCGCCCTCGGGTCGTCGTTCTCGCCGGCCACCGAGGTGTGGTGCGGCGGGGGCGAGGAGCTGTCCTGGCTGTTCTGGGACCTGATGAACGAGCCGACCCCGGTGTCCACCTCCAAGGACTACGTGCGACGGCTCGTCGCCCGCCTCCACCTGCTGCACGAGTGCTACGAGCAGGCCATGGACGACCTCGGCCTGCCGCGCGCCGTGCCGGCCGTCCCCGTGCCGGCCGAGGAAGCCACGCCGGTCACCACGTAGGCCCGGCGCGGGACCGGTTCCTGGCGGGGCTCCGCTCCTGACAGGATCGCGGCCGGGAGGCGCCATGCAGACATCGGTGGACACCGTGCCGCTGGTCGACCCGGCCACCTACGAGGACGGCCCGCCGTTCGAGCTGCTGCGCCGGCTGCGGGCCGAGTCGCCGGTGACCTGGGTCGAGGAACCCGCCCTGCACGGCCAGCCGGCCGGTCCCGGCTTCTGGCTCGTCCTGCGGCACGGCGACGTCGAGCGGGTGCTGCGCGACCCGGCCACCTTCTCCTCCTGGCTGGGCGCCACCCAGATCCGCGACGCCGCGGACCTGGCGTGGGTGCGCCGGATGATGCTCAACATGGACCCGCCGGACCACTCCCGGCTCCGGCGGCTGCTCGCGCGCTCGTTCACCCCGCGCGCGGTCGCCGCGCTGACCGCCTCGATCGAGGCGACGGCGGCCGGGCTGGTCGACCGGATGATCGACGGCGCCGCCGAGGGCCGCTGCGACTTCGCCAAGGACGTCGCCGCCGACCTGCCGCTGCTCACCCTGGCCGACGTCCTGGGCGTGCCGGCCGAGGACCGCTGGCTGCTCTTCGACTGGTCCAACCGGGTGATCGGCTGGCAGGACCCCGACTACGCGGTCTCCGCCGTCTTCGACGGCAGCGGGGGGACGGCGATGGCGCGGGAGGCGCTGACCGTGCGCCCCTCCCCCGACGCCGACGGGCGGATGCCCGACCCGCGCACCCGCGCCGGCATGCCGGACCTCTACGCCTACGCCCGGCTGCTGGCCGAGGAGAAGCGCCGCGCGCCCGGCAGCGACGTCATGTCGATCCTGCTGGCCCAGGTGGACGAGGACGGCGGAGCGGTAAGCGACGCCGAGTTCGAGAACATGTTCTGGCTGTTCGCCGTCGCGGGGAACGAGACCCTGCGCAACGGCCTGCCCGGCGGGCTGACCGCGCTGCTGGCCCACCCCGAGCAGCTGGCCGCGCTGCGCGCCGACCCGGCCCTGCTGCCGGGTGCGGTCGACGAGATGCTGCGCTGGTGGACGCCGGTCATGGTGTTCCGCCGCACCGCGACCACCGACGCCGACCTCGGCGGCGTCCGCGTCCGGGCCGGGGACAAGGTGGTCGTCTCCTTCACCTCCGCGAACCGGGACGAGGCGGTGTTCGCCGACCCCGACCGCTTCGAGGTCCGCCGCGCCCCGAACCCGCACCTGTCCTTCGGCCACGGGCCGCACTTCTGCCTCGGCGCCCAGCTGGCGAAGGTGCAGATGCGCGCGCTGTTCGGCGAGCTGCTGCGCCGCACCGGCACGCTCGAGCACGACGGCCCGCCGGCGCTGCTGCGGTCGAACTTCCAGCGCGGGGTCAAGCGGCTGCCGCTGCGCTGGACGGCCCCCTGAGCCCGAGCAGGACAGGCGCCCGGACGGCGGGCGGGAACCTGGCGTTGCGTCGCCCGGCCGAGCTACCCCGTGCGCGCGAGTCGGCATCGGTGACCACGGCCGGGCTACCCGGCACGCGCTACCGCATCCGGGCTGGCCCACCCGGGGTAGCCCGGACCCCCGACGCACGGACGAGTCTCCCCCACTCCTGCGACTGGTGGCCCCCCGCCGGCCGGGGTGCCATGGGCGGCAGCGCGCCGTGAGCGCAGCACCGCCGGACCAGCGAGGAGACCGCCATGACGAGCCTGGCCACGGAGTTCGAGGACGAGCTGGAGTTCGAGCAGGAGTACGAGGCGGAGCTCGAGGACGAGGACGAGGCGTTCCTCGGTGGCATCGCCCGCGCGGTCGGCGGTCTGCTCGGCGAGGGCGAGACCGAGGCGGAGTGGGAGGACGAGAGCGAGGGCGAGCTGGAGCTCGAGGACGAGTTCGAGGCGGAGCTCGAGGACGAACTCGAGTTCGAGGACGAGGACGAGGCCTTCCTCGGTGGCATCGCCCGCGCGGTCGGCGGCCTGCTCGGCGAGTCGGAGGAGGAAGCCGAGGACGAGTGGGAGATCGAGGGCGAGCTGGAGGACGAGGCGGAGGAGTTCTTCAAGCGCATCGGCCGCGGGCTGCGGAAGATGGTGAAGAGCCCGGTCTTCCGTTCGATCGTCAAGAAGGTCGGCCCGCTGGTCGCCACGGCCGTCGGCGGTCCGGCCGCCGGCATGATCGCCCGCGCGGCGGTCTCCCAGCTCGAGGGGGAGCTCGAGGCCGAGCTGGAGGCGGAGCTGGAGGAGATGGCCTCGGCGCCCCTGTCCGGCGGCCAGTCCCTCGCCGAGTACCTCGCCGCGCAGGCCGCGTCCAGCCAGTCCGAGGCCGAGGCCGAGGCGTTCGCCGGCGTCGCCGCGTATGCCTCGCTGTCCGCCCGCGACCGCCGTGACCTGGAGCGGATGCTCCCCGCGCTGCTGCGCGGAGCCGCCGTCGTCACCCGCCTGCTGCGGCGGGATCCGCGGACCCGCTCGGCCGTCCGGCTGCTGCCGGGCATCGTCGACGCCAGCGGTCGCACCCTGGCCCGTCGCGTCGCCCGCGGCGTGCGCACCGGCCCCGCCGACGTCGGTGCCGTCATGGGCCGGACCGCCCAGCGGGTCCTCGGCGGTGCGGGCGCCCGCTCCGCCGTCCTGCGCCGGCACGCCCGCGGCCTGGCGCACGTCCGCCGGCACCGGCGCGCCCCGGGCTGGGGCTACGGCCCCTCCCGGTCCGGTGCGCTCCTCGACGGCCGCCGGTACCCGGGCCGGGCGACCGTCATCCGGCGCCAGCCCACCCGCACCGGCGTGACGACCGCGCGCGGGGTGTCGCGGCCCCGGCCGGGCTTCGTCCGCGTCGTGACCCCCGTCCGCGTGCCCGCACGTGGTGGCCAGCCGCCCCGCACCGTCCGCGTCGTCAGCGACGTCCGGGTGCCCCGGGGTGCCACGCCGGCCGGTCGCCCCATCAGCGTCAGCGGCCGACGCGGCCGCTGACCCGCCGACACATCCCCTCCCATCCGACCCGACCCTCCGGGAGATCCGCCATGACGTCTGCCGTCAACCACCGCTACCCCGCCATCCAGGGCGAGCTCGAGACCGAGCTCGAGACCGAGCTCGAGGACGAGTTCGAGACCGAGGACGAGGGCGAGCTCGAGGACGAGTTCGAGGACGAGGCCTTCCTCGGCGCCCTCGGCGGCATCGCCCGCAGCGTCGGCGGCCTGCTCGGCGAGGGCGAGGACGAGGGGGCGCGCGAGGAGGAGTACGAGTTCGAGTACGAGGTCGAGGCCGAGCTGGAGAGCGAGACCGAGTTCGAGGACGAGTTCGAGGACGAGGCCTTCGTCAACCCGGTCCAGCGCATCTACCGCGACGCCGAGCTCATGGCGCACCTGGCCCGCAACGCCGCCGCGGCGGAGGGCGAGGAGGAGGCGGAGGCGTTCATCGGCGCGCTGGTGCCGATCGCCGCCCGGCTGATCCCCCGCGCCGCCTCGATCGTGGCCCGCAACGCGCCCTCGCTGATCCGCGGGGCCACCCGGATCGTCCGCCGGCTGCGCCGCGACCCCGCCACCCGCCGGCTGGTGCAGGCGATGCCCGTCGTCCTGCAGCGCACCGCGCAGAGCCTCGCCGACCAGGCGGCGACCGGTCGCCCGATCGACGCCCAGACGACGGTGCGGACGCTGGCCCGCATGACCGGCCGGGTGCTCGGGTCGCCGCAGTCCTGCCGCCGGGCGCTGGGCGCGGTGGGCGTGTTCGACCGGCGCTACCGCCGCCGCGCGCAGCGGAGCGGAGCGGGCACCCGGGCGCGGGTGCCGGCCTACGGTCGCCGCCGCCGCGCGGCCGGCCGGCGGACCACCGGCGCGGTGTCCCGTGCCCGCCGCACTCGCTGAGGCGGGGCGCTCTCCCACCATCCCCACCCGAGCGCGGGCGGACGGGAGAGCGGTCCCGTCCCGTCCGCCGTCGGTGCTCACCGCGTACCTGTCCGGCCAGTCGCTCAACGTCCGCCGCCACCTGGAGGCGCTGCGCGACTTCCGCCGGGACGAGTTCGGCACCGGCATCGCGCGCCCGAGCGAGGGCCACATCCAGGCCGTGAACCGGTTGCTGGCGACGCTGCGCCGCCCCCTGCAGCGGGCGGTGTCGGAGCTGGACGAGGTCGCCGGTCAGGCCGACCGGGAGCAGGCGGGCGACGGCTACGCCCGCGTGCTCGAGCTCAAGAGCCGGGCCCACGACCGGGTGCGCGCCCTCGAGCGGGTGTGGGACTTCTACTTCGAGTTGTTCGGCCAGCGGCAGAGCGTGTACGGCGAGTGGCTGGTGGCCTGCGACCGGATCGCGCTCGACTGCTACCAGCACGTCTACATGCACCTGGGCTCGGCGCGCAGCATCCCGGCGCCGCCGCCGTTCTCCTACATGCGCACCGGCTTCTCCCCCGCCACCTACCGCCGCGGGATCCCCCTGCGCCGGCTGGGACGGCAGCTCAACCCCTTCCCCCTGGTCCAGCTGCCCTACCACCGCCTGGTCAACCCGTGGACGATGGGCGCGATCCTGCACGAGGTCAGCCACAACCTGCACAACGAGCTGCAGCTGCAGGTCGCGGTCCCGGCCGCGGTGCTGCGGCGATTGCGGGCCGCGGGCCTGCCGGAGGCGGTGTGCCGCGTATGGGCGCGCTGGAACCGCGAGATCTTCGGCGACATGCTCGGCTGCCTGCTCGGCGGCGAGGCCTTCGTCGCCTCGCTGATGGACGTCATCGGCCGGTCCACCGAACAGGTCCTCGCCTACTCCCCGCACGGCGTGCACCCGACGCCGTACCTGCGCACGTTCCTCTCCTGCGAGCTGCTGAGCCGGATGGGCTTCCCCGAGCGGGCCGAGGTGCTGCGCCGGGCATGGCAGCGGCTCTACCCGTCGACCCAGGGGACGACGATCCCGGCCGCGGTGCTGCGCAGCCGGCAGGAGGCGGTGCCGCTCGTGGTGGAGGCGGTGTGCTTCACCCGGTTCCCCTCGCTCGGCGGGAAGAGCCTGCGCGAGGTGATCACCTTCGAGCCCCGGCACCAGCTGATGATCGAGGAGGCCGCGACCCGGCTCGCCACCGGCACCGACCCCGGCGTCGTCCCCGAGCGGTTCCTGATCGGCGCGGTGCGCACCGCCCTCGACCGCGAGCTGGCGGCACCGGAGGTGCTCATGCGCAACTTCTACGTCGAGCTGTCGCGGAGGTGAGCGCGGTGACCGTGCAGCGCGCCGTCGCACAGCTCTCGGCAGCGGTCGAGGAGCTGTGGACGGCGGTGGGCGAGCTGGTGCTGATCGTCTGCGAGGACCAGCCGGAGCGCGAGGGCCTGGCCGTCGCCGACCAGCTGGTCGAGAGCGTCAGCGAGATCCAGGGCGTGGTCGCCGACGCCCGGACCCGGCTGGCCGCACAGGGCACGACCCCGGAGGTCACCGCGCTCCCCGAGATCGCCGCCGCCCTCCACGAGGCGTCGGTCCGCTACTGGCGGGACGTGCGCGGCCACGAGCCGGTCGCCCAGTTGCGGGCCGCGGCGCGAACGCGCGGCGGCGGCTGGCCGGCCTGGCGGCGCAGCGTCGAGCAGTCCGCCGCCCGGTGCGTGGACCCCTTCGACTCGGTGGCCGTGGCGGTCGACGCAGGCTGGCAGGAGATCTGCCAGCTGGCCGCGGCGATCCCCGGACCGCGACAGACCCCGTCCGCACCGGACCCCTACAGGAGGCTCCCGTGACTGCTGCTGAGGATGGCCACGTCTCCGTGGTCGACGTCGACCAGGTCTTCCCGGTCCTGACGACCGAGGCGGCGGCCCGGACCGGGACCTCCGCCCCACCCACGATCGCGGGCCAGGACCAGGGGCCGCTCGTCACCTCGGTGCTGCGCACCGTGCTCGGCTGGCGCCCGCGCACCCAGGACACCCAGGCCTTCGCCGCCGCCCTGCGCGCGTCCTTCCAGCTCCAGGAGGTGGAGGGGCACATCGAGAGCCGGTACGTCCCGCGCGGTGTCGCCGTGCAGGCCGACCTGGGCGGGGTGACCGGCGGGCAGGCGTCGCTGTACGCCCGCGCGCGGGGGGCGATGGACCAGGCGTCGAAGCTCCTCGACGCGCTCAAGCCGTTGCGCAACGACTTCGACCCCGAGGACGGCGAGGCGTTCCGGATGCTCGTCCGCCACGGGTTCGGGCGGCTGGTGGAGGAGCTCGGCAACCTCGGCGGACCGCGGCAGGCGATCGTCGACAGCGCGTTCGACATCCTGCTCGGGCCGCTCGGCACCACGGCGTACGACCCGAAGGCGCTGCAGCGGCTCGCCGCGCTCACGCCGGACACCGTGCCCGGCCAGCTCGGCGCGCTGCGCGACCGGTTCGGCCTGATCGACCTCAACGTCAACAGTCCCGACGAGGAGTCCTTGCGCACGTCGTTCTGGACCCTCGTCGACCTCGTCCTCGACCTGCGCCGCTCGTGGGAGTCGCAGAAGCAGCTCCTCGGCAGCGGCGCCGGGAACGGGTTCCTGGGCACCGACCTGGTGATCGTCAACCGCCTGCTGGCCGCCGCCGCCGAGCAGGTCGACGAGGTCGAGGCGGTGCTGGACTCGGCGCTGGTCGGCCCCGCGGAGCGGCAGACGATCACGATCGGGGGCCCGGGGTCGGGGCTGACGCTCGACGGGCTGCTCTCCTGGGCCCGCCGCTTCCTGACCGAGGACGGGCCGCTCTACCTGCGCGAGGCCGGCCGCGACGGCATCCTCACGGCCTTCGCGCCGGAGGCCAAGCAGCTGCTGGAGACGCTCACGGCCGGCCTGGGGTCCGTCATCGGCGACCCGGAGGGCGGCTCGCCGGCCAAGGGCACGACGCGCCTGCAGGTCGAGGACGTGCTGCACGCCATCCCCCTCGACCCGGACCGGCTCCCGAGCGGCCTGTTCGCCGCGCGCACCCGGATCGCGGTGGCCGGCCTCTCCCGGCTGCTGACGGAGGTGTTCAAGACGTCCTCCCGGATCAGCCGCTTCCCCGGGATCGTGCTCTTCGACGTCGAGTTCGCGCGGATCGAGCGGGTGACGGGCGGATGCTTCCTCCGCGTCGAGGTGCGCGGGGCCAACTTCCGGGCCACCTACCTGCCGATCTTCCTGCAGCCCGGATCGGCCGACCTGGGCCACGCCGTGCTGCCGCGGACCGGGTCCGCCACGGCGGACGACGACAGCCTCACGGCGATCTTCGCGGACAGCGACCTGCCGGTGTACCTGGACTGGGGCCAGGGCCCGCGGCGGATCAGCGACCTGCCCATCGGCACGACCCTCGTCGCGCCGGCGCAGAGCGTGCCGATCGGCGTGCTCGACGGCGAGACGGGGCAGGTCATCGCCGCACCCCCCGTCCGGACCTGGCCCGCCGGCGGGCCGGTCGACGGGAAGCGGCCCGACTGGTCGGAGACGGACAACGACCTGCTGCCCATCACGAACCCGTTCCTCGTGCCGGAAGCTTCCCCCGTCGACCAGGACGACGAGCGACGGCAGAGCAGGATCGAGTGGCTCACCGCCCATCCCGACGAGATGCGTCGCCTGCTGGACGACGTCTCCGTCGCGGCGGCGCGCGTGGCGTCGACCCGGGGCTCCACCGAGAACCCCGGGCACGGGACGACGGAGGGCGTCGCGACCGGCTCGGCGGGCACCGGCGCGGCACCGACCAGCGTGGTCGGCCTCGGCGTCGGTGGAGTGCCCGCGCCGGCCGCCTCGGCGACCGCCGTGCTGGACCGGCCCATGACGGAGTCGGTGTCCTCGGCCGAGGAGTCCCCGGCCGACGAATCCCCGGCCGAGGAATCCCCAGCCGACGGCACGGCCGCCGGGCAGGGGGACGGCCGGGGCGCCCGGCGGCGGGCGAACCCGCGGGCCGCCTCGCGGACGTCGGCGTCGCGGGCGACCGCCCGGACCGCGCAGGCACGCAGCGAGGCCGCACGCAAGGGCGCCGCGACCCGTGCGAGGAACAGGGCAGCCGCGGAAGCGCAGAACCAGACCCCGGCGGACGACGGCGGCGCGGCCGAGCGACCGGATCAGCCGGGCACCGGCGGCGGAGACGAGTAGGGGCTGAGGACCGATGCTGTCTGAACGCGAATACCAGGACCGGCTCGACCGCGTCCAAGCGCTGCGCGAGCAGGTCGCTGAGCAGCTCTCCGGCAGCCTGGTCTCCAACCCGGCGCTGGCCGAGGAGCTCAACCGGCAGATCGACGCCCTCGTCGAGGCCCTGACCGTCACCGAGGCGGCCGCCCCGCGGCCGCCCGACCAGGGGCTGGCCGAGCTGGTCGGCGTCGGCCCCGAGGCCGCCCAGCGCTTCGGCCAGGTCAAGGTGCCGCCCGGGGTCGTCCCCTACGACGAGAACGTCAACTCCGAGCGGATCGTCGCCGTCGGCGACCTCTACTACATCTACCAGCACGAGAAGATCGGGGTCTTCCGCGTCGTCCAGAAGCTCAAGCAGCTGTTCGAGGCCGGCGCCGTCCGGCTCTCCGGGGGCGACGGCGCCTACCGGCTGTACCAGTTCGACCGCCGGGACGTGCTGCGCTACACCCGCAACGACCGCATCGCGGCCTACCGCAGGGTGCTGGGCTACGGCGCGGGGCTCGGGGCGGGGCAGAGCCGGCCGAACACCGACTTCCACATGCTGTTCGCGCACTTCGTCAACCAGGTGACGCTGTTCTGGCGGGACAAGCGCATCAGCGACGTCATCCGCGAGCGGGCGATCGACCCGAGCTTCGGCTCCATCGCGGTCGTCCGGCGGGCCGGCCTCGACCTGCGCAACAACCTGAAGTTCACCTCGTTCGGCCACCTCAACGTGCTGCGCGTCGAGGTCATGCAGCTGCTCGACGAGTGCTTCCGGATCCTGGGTGCCGAGGACGTCAAGAAGCTGTTCGGCGCCGACAACGCGTGGGACGTCGTCGACGAGGTCCTGATCCGCTACTTCGACGAACGGCTGCAGAGCAGCCCGCGCCAGCGCATGGCGGTCACCGGCCGCGACGTGCTGCGCTGGCTGTCCGGGCCGCACGTGATGGAGACCGGCCGCGGCCAGTTCGAGGCACTGCTCATGCAGATCGCCGAACCGGCGGAGGAATGGCTCACCTCGGCGCAGGCGATGAGCCTGGCCCGGCGCACCGGCAGCGACCGCGTGCTGCCGTGGGAGCAGCTCGGCCAGTCGGGGGTGGCGGCGGCCTACGCCGAGCGCAGCCCGGCGCTCATCCCGCCGATGACCGGCCGTCCGCCCATGTATCCGCGGCGGGGCGGCCTGGGCACCTACCGCGGAGGTCGCACCGCGCGCCCGGCGCGGTCGCCGGCCGGGCGGCTCTGACCGGCCGGGCCCGTGCCCGTGCCCGTGCCCGTCGCCGCGCCGCCGAGCCGCGGGCAGCGCACGCGGGCGGTCGCTGACGCCCTGCGGCAGGCCCGCCGCGGCCGGGAGGAGCACCTGCAGGCCCTGGCCCGCTGGGTGGCCGTCCCGTCCATCAGCGGCGACCCCCGCCGGCGGGGCGCGGTCCTGCGCGCCGGGGCGGTGCTCGCCGACCTGCTCCGGGCGGCCGGTGCGGCGGTGCGGCGGATCCCGGCGCCGGGTGCCCCTCCCCTGGTGGTGGCCCGCGCCGGCGGGCCGCCGGGGAGCCCGGTCGTGCTCGTGTACGGGCACTACGACGTCGTCGCGCCGGGGCCGGGGTGGACCGCCGCCGCGTTCCGGCCGGTGGTGCGCGGCCGGCTGATGCTGGGCCGCGGCACCAACGACGACAAGGGCCAGCTGATGGCCGCCGTCGCGGCGCTGGACGCCTGGCGCCGGGCCGGAGGGCCGCCCAGCACGGTGTGGGTGGTCGCGGAGGGCGCCGAGGAGGTCGGCAGCCCCGGTCTCGGGCACGCCCTGGCCGCCCTGCGCGGCGCGGTGCGGCCGGACCTCGTGCTGGTGTGCGACACCGAGCGGGCGCCGGACGGCGTCCCGAGCGTGACCGTCAGCCAGCGGGGGCACCTCGACCTCACCGTCGCGGTCGACACCGGCGGCACCCCGGTGCACCCCGGCCGGCTGGGCGGGGCGGTGGTCGACCCCGGGGTCGTGCTCAGCCGGGTGATCGGCCGGTTCTCGACCGCGCTCCCCGCCGGCTCCTCCGCTCCGCTGCGGAACCCCCGGCTGCGCGAGCGCTCCGACGCGCAGGTCGCCGCCACCGTCGCCGGGCGGGCCACGGCCGGCAGCGACCTGGACCGCCGGATCACCGCACTGCCCGCGCTGTCGGTCCTGCGGCTCGCCGCCGGCGCGGGAACCCGGGCCGTGCCGACCCGGGCCTGCGCGGAACTCGACGTCCGGCTGCCCCCGACGGCCGATCCGGGCGCGCAGCTGCGGCTGCTCCGGCAGGCCGCGCGGGCGGCCACCCCGGCCGGTGTCCGCCTGGCGGTGACCGCACGGGCGGCGCACGCCGGGCACGAGGCGGTGCCGGCCGCAGCCGCCCTGGCCGCGCTCGACGCCGCCTGCCGGGCAGCCGTCGGCAGCCCGGTGCGGCTGCTCCGCTCCGGCGGCAGCCTGCCGGCGGTCGGGCCGCTGACGCACACGTTCGCCCGGACGCCGGTCCTGCTGGGTCTCGGCACGTCCGGCGGTTCGGCCCACGGTCCGGACGAGCACCTCGACCTCGTGGAGTGGGTGTCGGGGGTCGATCTCCTGGTCCGGCTGTTCGCCGATCCCGGCCCGGCGACGGGCACGAGGGCCGATCGGCTTCGGTCACAAGTCCCTTGTGACACGCCGGGCCGGTCCGCCACGATTTCGGCTCCGGCCGAGTTCGATTCTCCCGAGGAGACGCAGGCATCCGGCTCACCAGGCGGGAGGCGCTGATGTCCGGAACGGCTCCTGCCCCGGACCGCCTCGTCGTCCCCAGCCCGAGACGTCCCGGACGGGGTGTCCACCCGTCGGCCGCCCGCGTCGGACCGCGACCGCCCACCGACGACGGAGCCGACCCGGACCGCGAGGTGCGGCAACGGCTCGCCCGGTCCCTGGAGGTGCTGCAGGCGCAGGTGCTCGACGGCACCCTGGAGCTGACCGTGGTGCCGGGAGCCGGCTGGGCAGCGGTCCTCGAGCACGACGGGATCCGGGCGGTGCTGGTGATCGATCCCGGCGCCGGCAACGGGTACTGCCTGAGCCCCCGTGAGCTGCAGATCGCCCGGATGGTGGCGGCCGGGGCGACCAACCGGGCCATCGCCGACGCCCTCGACATCAGCCTGTGGACCGTGTCCACCCACCTCCGCCGGGTCTTCGCCAAGACCGGGGTGGCCAGCCGGGCCGAGATGGTCGCGGAGCTCTTCGGCGGGCTGCACGTCCCGTTCGACGGGCGCTGAGCGACCCGCGGGTCAGCCGGTCGCCCGTCCTACCGCCGGCCGTGGTGGTCGTCCTGCGTGCCGGTGACGGCGAAGTCCTCGCCCACCTGCACGATCAGCTGCTGGCCGTCGGCGGTGACGACGTGCGACTCGTAGACGCCCTCCGAGTCGGTCTCGGTGCGGACGATGGTCGCGCCGGGGTACTCGGCCAGCACGGCGGCCTCGACCCGGTCCCTGGTGTCGCCGGTCAGCGGCCGCTCGCCGCGGTGCCCGTCACGGTCCGCCGCGGCCGTCGAGCCGGCCGCGCCGGTGCCGCCCTGGTCCGCGCCGGCGCTCAGCGTGCCGGCGACGATGCCGCCGGCCAGCGCACCCGCGGCGACCAGGCCGGCCGCCGTCCCCCACCGACGCCTCTTCGTCGTGCTCTCCATCGTCGCCTCCCGGGGCCAGGCCGTCGTGGACGGGTGCGACGGTGGGGTCCGCGCCCATGAGCCCGCTGTGTGCCCGCTCGGGGACCGATGTGAGGGCGCCGCGGGTCCAAGATGAACGGGACCCGGTCTTGTGCTCCGGGACACACGCCCGTAGCGTGGAACCGATAGATGGAGAGCATGTCCTGATATAGAACACCCCGAGGAGCCCCCGTCATGGCCGCCAAGCCGTTCGCCTCGTCCGCCGACCTCGGCGTCAAGGAGCAGACCCTCGAGGTGCTCGCCGACGGCGTGTACGCACTGACCGCCGAGGGGGACCCGAATCTCGGCGCGATCGAGGGCGAGGACTTCCTCGTCTGCTTCGAGGCGCTGGCCACCCCGGTCGCCGCCCGGCGCTGGCTGGCCAAGCTGCGCGAGCACACCGACAAGCCGGTCCGCTACCTGGTGCTCTCGCACTACCACGCGGTCCGCGTGCTCGGCGCCAGCGCGTTCGACGCGGAGGTGATCGTCAGCTCCGAGCAGACCAGGCACCTGATCGCCGAGCGCGGCCAGCAGGACTGGGAGAGCGAGTTCGGCCGGATGCCGCGGCTGTTCGAGGAGCCCGAGTCGATTCCCGGCCTCACCTGGCCGACCCTGACCTTCCGGGACAGGCTGACCATCGAGCTCGGCGGCGACCGCGGTGAGCTGGTCCTGGAGTTCCTCGGCCGCGGCCACACCGAGGGCGACATCGTCGCCTGGCTGCCCGAGCAGGAGATCGTCTTCGCCGGCGACCTGGTCGAGTCCCAGGCCGCGCTCTACACCGGCGACGCGTTCCACTTCGACTGGGCCGCCGGCACCCTCGACCGGATCAAGGCCCTGCAGGCGCGGCAGCTGATCGGCGGCCGCGGCGCGATCGCCCGTGGCCGGGACCAGGTGGACGCCGCCATCGAGCAGACCCGCGACTTCCTGCTCACCATGCAGCGCACCGTCGGCGAGGTGCACCGCGCCGGCGGCACCCTCAAGGCGGCGTTCGAGGCGACGCACGAGGCGCTGGCCCCGAAGTACGGCGCCTGGCCGATCTTCGAGCACACGCTGCCCTTCGACGTCTCCCGGCTGTGGGACGAGTTCTCCGGCGTCGAGCGCCCCGTCATCTGGACCGCCGAGCGCGACCGCGCCGTGTGGGACGAGCTGCAGGGCTGAGCCGCGATGACCACGGCGCCCACCAGCGACCCGGTTCTCGTCCTCGGCTGCGGCCCGGTCGGGCAGACGACCGCCCTGCTCCTGGCGCGGTGGGGGCTCGACGTCGTCGTCCTCGACGGCCGCCCCGAGCGCGACCTGATCGGCAGCAAGGCGATCTGCCAGCAGCGCGACGTGCTCGACGTGTGGGACACCGTCGGCGTCGGCACCGAGATCGCCCGCCGCGGCGTCACCTGGACAACCGCGCGCACCTTCCACCGCGACGCCGAGCTGTTCAGCTTCACCTTCGCCGACCGCGGCCGCTCGCCGTTCCCGCCGTTCGTGAACATCTCGCAGTGCGAGACCGAGGCGCTGCTCGACGAGCGGATCGCCGCCGAGCCCCGGATCGACGTCCGGTGGGGGCACCGGGTCACGGGCATCGAGCAGGACGGGACCGGGGTCACGGTCATCTGCGCGAACGGGGCCACCGTCCGCGGCTCGTACGCCGTCGCCTGCCCCGGCCCGCGCAGCGACGACATCCGGTCGATGCTGGGGCTGACCTTCCCCGGTGAGTCGTTCGAGGACTACTTCCTCATCTGCGACATCCGCACCGACCTGCCGGGGTGGGAGACCGAGCGGCGGTTCTACTTCGACCCCGAGTGGAACCCCGGCCGGCAGGTGCTCATCCACCCGTGCCCGGACTCCACGTTCCGGATCGACTGGCAGGTGCCGCCGGACTTCGACCTCGCGGCCGAGGAGGCTTCTGGTTCCCTGGACCGGCGGATCCGCCAGGTGATCGGCGAGCGCGACTACGAGATCGTGTGGAAGTCGGTCTACCGGTTCCACTCGCGGGTGGTCGACCGGATGCGGGTCGGCCGGGTGCTGGTCGCCGGCGACGCCGCGCACCTGGTCGCGCCGTTCGGCGCGCGCGGGCTGAACTCCGGCGTGCTCGACGCGGAGAACGCCGCCTGGAAGATCGCGTTCGTGCTGCGCGGCTGGGCGCCGGAGTCGCTGCTGGAGAGCTACCACGACGAGCGGCACGCCGCGGCACTGGAGAACATCGAGGTCACCACCGCGACCATGCGCTTCCTCGTCCCGGGCACCGAGGAGGAGGCCCGCCATCGCCGCGACGTCCTGCAGCGTGCCGCGACCGACCCCGCGGCCCGGGCGGAGGTGAACTCCGGCCGGCTCGCGGAGCCGTTCTGGTACGTCGACTCCCCGCTCACCACCCCCGACGAGCGGCGCCCGTTCCCCGGCCGGCCGGCCCGCGGCGACGTCCCCGTGCCCGCGCCGGGCGTGCTCGTCCCCGACTGCCCGGTCACCGTGCCCGGCCGGCCGGACGTCGTCCGGCTGCGCCAGCTCGCCCGCGAGGGCATCACCGTGCTGGTCGGGGACGACGCGGCGCTCCCCCAGGCGCTGCCGGCGGATGTGCCGGTCGCCGTGCACCGCATCCGCGACCTCGACCCGACCCCCGTGCTGCGCGAGGCCCTCGGCGCCCGCGCCGACGAGATCTGGGTGCTGCGGCCCGACGCCCACGTGGCCGCCGTGCTCACCCGCTCCGCCGACGTCGCCCCCGCGGTGTCCCGGCTGCTCGCCCACGAAGGACCCCCGTGCCCCCCGCCCCTCGCGAGCTCGCGGCGGGACCCTGCACGGGGGCCGCAAGTCCCGGTTTCCTGAAGGAGGCACTTCCATGGCGTTCTACCGGCAGGCGGGCGAGGTCCCGCCGAAGCGGCACACCCAGTTCCGCCGTCCCGACGGCAAGCTCTACTCCGAGGAGCTGGTCGGCGAGGAGGGCTTCTCCTCGGACTCCTCGCTGCTCTACCACTCCGGGGTGCCGTCGGCGATCGTCGACGCCCGGCCGTGGGAGCTGCCCGACCAGTCCCTGACGCCGAACGCGCCGCTGGTGCCCCGGCACCTGAAGCTGCACGACCTGTTCCCCGGCGAGGAGCACAAGGCCACCGACGCGGTGACCGGGCGCCGGCTGGTGCTGGGCAACGGCGACGTGCGCATCTCCTACGCGGTCTCCTCGGCGACCTCGCCGTACTACCGCAACGCGACCGGGGACGAGTGCGTCTACGTCGAGCGCGGCAGCGCCACCGTCGAGACGACGTTCGGCGCGCTGACGGTGGGGCAGGGCGACTACGTGATCCTGCCGCGCACCACCACGCACCGCTGGATCCCGACCGGGGACGAGCCGCTGCGCACCTACGCGATCGAGGCCAACTCCCACATCGCCCCGCCCAAGCGCTACCTGTCCCGCTACGGGCAGTTCCTCGAGCACGCGCCGTACTGCGAGCGCGACCTGCGGGCGCCGGCCGAGCCGCTGCTCGGCGAGGGCGGCGACGTCGAGGTCTACGTCAAGCACCGCGGCCCCGGCCCCGGCGGGCTGGCCGGCACCGTGCACGTCGTGCCGGAGCACCCGTTCGACGTCGTCGGCTGGGACGGCTGCCTCTACCCCTACGCGTTCAACATCGCCGACTTCGAGCCGATCACCGGCCGGGTGCACCAGCCGCCGCCGGTGCACCAGGTCTTCGAGGGCCACAACTTCGTGATCTGCAACTTCGTGCCCCGCAAGGTCGACTACCACCCGCTGGCGGTGCCGGTGCCCTACTACCACTCCAACGTCGACTCCGACGAGGTCATGTTCTACGTCGACGGCGACTACGAGGCGCGCAAGGGCTCGGGTATCGGCAAGGGCTCGATCTCGCTGCACCCGGGCGGGCACTCCCACGGCCCGCAGCCCGGCGCGGTCGAGGGCGCGCTCGGGGTGGAGTTCTTCGACGAGCTCGCCGTCATGGTCGACACCTTCCGCCCGCTGGACCTCGGGGAGGCCGGCACCGCCGCCGACGACGGGAAGTACGCCTGGACCTGGTCCGGCCGGGGGCCGAACACGTGACCTGGCTGGACCTGCCGGCCGACACCGGCTTCGGCCTCGCCAACCTGCCCTACGGGATCTTCTCCAGTCGGGGCGGCCCGCGGCGCACCGGCATCGCGGTCGGCGACCTCGTCCTGGACCTGGCCGGCGTGACCGAGGACCCGGTGCACCGCACCGGGTCGCTCAACGAGTTCCTGGCGCTCGGCCCGCGGGCCTGGCGGGACCTGCGCGCGCAGGTCACCGCGTGGCTGACCGACCCCTCGCACCGGCGCGTGATCGAGCCGCACCTGCTGCCGCGCGCCGAGGTCACGCTGCACCTGCCGGTCGAGGTCGCCGACTACGTCGACTTCTACAGCTCCCAGCACCACGCGGAGAACCTCGGCCGGATGTTCCGCCCGGACTCGGCGGCGCTGACCCCGAACTGGAAGCACCTGCCGATCGGCTACCACGGCCGCGCCGGCACGGTCGCCGTCTCCGGGACCCCCGTCGTCCGGCCCTCCGGGCAGCGCAAGGCACCGACCGACGACGCGCCCACCTTCGGGCCGTCGCAGCGGCTGGACATCGAGGCCGAGGTCGGCTTCGTCGTCGGCACGCCGTCCGCGCTGGGCACCCCGGTGCCGCTCGGGGACGTCGCCGAGCACGTCTTCGGCGTCTGCCTGGTCAACGACTGGTCGGCGCGGGACCTGCAGGCCTGGGAGTACGTGCCCCTGGGGCCGTTCCTCGGCAAATCGTTCCTCACCTCGGTCTCGCCGTGGGTGGTACCGCTGGCCGCGCTGGAGGCGGCGCGGGTGCGCCCGCCGGCCCGCGACGTGCCGCTGCTGCCCTACCTCGACGACGCCGACACCGAGCCGTGGGGCCTGGACATCACCCTCGAGGTGCGGCTCAACGGCGAGCTGGTCAGCTGCCCGCCGTTCGCCGGGATGTACTGGACGCCGGCCCAGCAACTGGCGCACATGACCGTCAACGGCGCCAGCCTGCGCACCGGCGACCTGTTCGCCTCCGGCACCGTCAGCGGCCCGGCGAAGGACCAGCGCGGCTCGTTCATCGAGCTGTCCTGGGGCGGGCAGGAGCCGGTGACGCTGTCCGACGGCTCGACGCACACCTTCCTCGAGGACGGCGACGTCGTCACGATCACCGCCACCGCTCCCGGCAGGGACGGAGCACGCCTCGCGTTCGGTGAGGTCACCGGCCGGATCGAGGCGGCGCGATGACCGAGAGCGCACCGCAGTCCCAGACGCTCGACCGCGGCCTGCGGATCCTCGAGCACCTCGCGAGCGTGAGCGCGCCGCAGCCGATCGTGGAGATCGCCTCCTCCGTCGGTCTGCACCGCTCGATCGCCTACCGGCTGCTGCGGACGCTGGAGGACCACCAGCTCGTCGAGCGGGACCCCGCCGGGCACTACTGGCTCGGCCTCGGCATCGCCGCGCTCGGCCGGGGCGTGCGGACCGACCTGCAGGCCGCGGCGCTCCCCCGGCTCAACGCCCTGGTCGCCGACCTGGGCATGACCGCCTTCCTCGTCATCCGCTCCGGCGACGAGGCGGTGACCGTCGCGAGCGTGGAGCCGCAGGACACCGCGGCGCACGTCGTCTACCGGCCCGGCACCCGGCACCCGGTGGGCCGCGGCGCCCCCGGTCTCGCGCTGCTGATGCCCGAGCCGCCGTCCCCGGACGACCGGGAGGCGCTGCGGGAGGCCCGGCGGGTCGGCTGGGCGAGCTCCCACGGCGAGGTGATCGCCGGGCTGCGCTCCGTCGCCGCCCCGGTGCTCGGCCCCGACGGCGGGGCCCGCGCCGCGCTGGCGGTCGTGTTCGTGGACGAGAACGCCGACGTCGCGAAGGTCGGGTCCGCGGTGTCCGAGGCGGCGGCGAAGGTGGCCGCCGCCGTCCGCTGAGCCGACCGCTCCCGGAACGGCCCCGGACGTGCTTGGCTGCTCGCCGTCGCACGGCCGTCGGAGGGAGCCGCAGATGCCCGTCCAGCTCAACCACACCATCGTCGCCGCCCGCGACCGGCACGAGTCGGCCGCCTTCCTCGCCGACCTGCTGGGCCGCAAGCCGCCGACCGACTTCGGCCCGTTCGCGGTCGTCGAGCTCGACAACGGCGTCTCGCTCGACTTCCAGGACGACGAGGTCGCCCAGCCGCGGCACTACGCGTTCCTGGTCTCCGAGGAGGAGTTCGACGAGATCTTCGGGCGGATCCGGGCCCGCGGCCTGGACCACTGGGCCGATCCGTTCGAGCGGCACCCGGGCGAGATCAACACCAACGACGGCGGCCGGGGCGTGTACTGGAAGGACCCGAACGGCCACATGCTGGAGATCATCACGCGGCCGTACGGGGGCTGACCCGTCCTAGCGGTAGTTCACGTGGACGTGGTCCATGTGGTTGGCCGTGGCGCTCCCCCGGTCGGACATGCCCTCCCAGGAGCCGCCCGGCGACTGCAGGATCCGCTGCCGGTAGATGAGGTACTCCACGCCCAGCTCGTCCCAGTGGTCGATGTGGTACTGGACGATCGCGTTCCCGAGGGCGGTGTCGGACAGCACCATGTAGTCCAGCGCCAGACCGGACGGGTGCCCGTGCGGGTCGGTCGCGCTGGGCCGGGTGCCGCCGAGGGTGATGTCGCCGGCGCCGGGCACGTTGGAGACGACCGCGTTCGCCGCGGCCTGCACCTGCGGCTTCACGCTGCCCGCGGTGTTGGAGATGTGCGCGGTCGCGGTGACCGCGGTCCCGGCGACCTCCTGGGCCGGCTCCGGGGCGATGGCCGGGGCAGCGGCGGCCCGGGCCTGGGCCTGGGCCTCGGCGGCGGCCTTGGCCTTGGCCTCCGCCTCGGCGCGGGCCTTGGCCTCGGCCTCGGCCTTCTGCCGGTCGAGCTCGGCCTGGTCGGCGGCCGCCTGCGCCTGCTGCGCGGCGGTCTGCTCGGCCTCGCGGGTGCTGCGGCTGGCGGCGAGGTCCTCGAGCGGCTGCAGGTCCTCGGCGGGGGCGACCGCGCCCGACTGGGCGCTCAGGCCGAGTTCCTGGGCGACGCTGACCGACTCCGACGTCCCGGCCTCGGCCTGGGCGGCCGGGTCGGCGCCGAACAGGACGTTGACCATGAGCGCGCCGGCCGTGGCGACGCCCAGGTACAGCCCGGGACGGCGGACGGCGGCGGGCGGGAGCCGGCGCGCGCGGCGGGCCCGGCCGGAGGTGGTGGTGCGGGTGTCCATGGGGAGGGGTGCTCCGAGAGGTACGGGCGCAGCGGCGCAGGGGCGCACTGCGAGGGGATGCGGGCAGGGCGGCGCGGGCGCACCAGGAAGCGGCTGGTCAGCCGGTCGAGCGAGGGTGCTCGGGGTGGTGGGCCTGCGCGGGCGGCGTCAAGGGGGGCCGCCGACGATCAGATCCGCGGGCGCACCCGGATCCGGCGGTACCGGGCCGTGCGGGGTCGGGCAGCAGGGCAAGCGCGCACCATCGGGGCGGCTCTCCGTTTCTTCCGTCAGCCGCCTACCGAGTTAGCTGACGGGTTCGGGCGGGAAGCAGCCCTACCGCCGGTGGACGCAGAGCGACCACGGGCAGGATTCACCCCAGTACTGCGGTGGGTCCCCGGCTCGCCCGTTGCTCGTGGCCGAACGGTGGGCGACTCGGCGGCGTCCGCTCGGACTCCCCGGGTGGGGACGTGATGACCGACCGGACCTCTTCACCGTAGAGCCGTTATGCAGTCGTGACAATCAGGGGCCGTCGATTCGTCGGGTGATGCACGTCGCGGCTTACCGCCTTGACGGCGGAAGCGTGCTACGGCCTGCCGATCCGGGGTCAGCCGGCGTCGGCCCACGACGCGACGACGGCGACGTCGAGCGGGAAGTCGACCGGGAAGTCGCCGAACAGCAGCCGGCCGGCCGTCGCCGCGGCGCCGCGGACCGCGTCGACGACGTCCGGCGCCAGGTGCTCGGGCGTGTGGACGACGACCTCGTCGTGCAGGAAGAACACCAGGTGCGGCCGCTCCTCGACCCGGCCGGCGCCGCCGAGCCGCCACAGCCGGTTGCGCAGGTCGGCCAGCCAGCACAGGGCCCACTCCGCCGCCGTCCCCTGGACGACGAAGTTGCGGGTGAACCGCCCCCACGCGCGGCGGGAGCGGTCCCGCTCCTCCCGGGAGCCGCCCTCGTCGGGCGGTTCCCCGAGCTCGACGGCGCGCTCGGCCCACCCACCGGTCGGCGCCGGCGACCCCCGGCCGAGCAGGGTGTGCACCACCGCGCCGCGCTCCCCCGCCCGGGCGGCCTCCTCCACCAGCCCGATCGCCCGCGGGTACCGGCGGGCCAGCCGCGGCATCATCCGGCCGCTCTCGCCCCGGGTGCCGCCGTACATGGCCCCCAGCACGCCGAGCTTCGCCTCCGCGCGCGAGGCGACGGCGCCGGCGGCCACCATGCCCTCGTACAGGTCGGTGGAGCGCGCTGCCTCGGCCAGCGCCGCATCCGCGCTCATACCGGCGAGCACCCGCGGCTCCAGCTGGGCGACGTCCGCGACCACGAACCGCCAGCCGTCGTCCGCGATCGCCGCCGGGCGCACCTGGATCGGCACCGACAGCGCTCCCCCGCCGTTGGACGCCCACCGCCCGGTCACCACGCCGCCCGGCACGAAGTACGAGCGGAACCGGCCGTCGCGCACCCAGGTCTCCAGCCAGCTCCAGCCGTTGGCCTGCAGCAGCCGCGCCAGCTTCTTGTACTCCAGCAGCGCGGGGACGGCGGGGTGGTCGAGCTGCTCGAGCGTCCACGAGCGGGTGTCGCGCACCGGCAGCCCCGCGGACTGCAGCGCGCGCAGCAGCTCCCCGGGCGAGTCCGGGTTCAGGTCGGGCACCCGCAGGGCGGCGCGGACCTCCGTCGCCAGGCCCTCCAGCACCGGCGGCCGCGCACCGGCCGGCGGCCGGGCGCCCAGCAGGTCGGTGAGCAGGCGCTCGTGCACGTCGGCCCGCCACGGCAGCCCGGCGTGGGTCATCTCGGCGGCGACCAGGGCGCCGGAGGACTCCGCCGCGAGCAGCAGGCCCAGGCGGCCCCGCTCGCCCGACGCGGCCAGCGCCGCCTGCTGGCGGTCGAGCTCGGCGAGCGGGTCGAGCCGGTCGGCCGGGTCCTCGAGCGGGAAGAGGCCGGGCTCGGGGGCGGTGACCGGCGCCAGCGCGTCCCAGCCCGCCGTGTCCTCGCCGGTGAGCACGGCCTGGTCGACGAACGGCGAGCGACGGAGGACCGCGTGGGTCAGCCGCAGGTCGGTGCAGCGCTCGACGCGGACGCCGGCCCCGAGCAGCGGCGGGTACCAGCGCGTGGTGTCGTCCCACACCCACCGGACCGGTGTGCGCTCCCGATCCCGGACGAACCCGGCGAGCTCGCCCGCGGCCAGCCGCGTCTCCCCGGCCGGCGTCCCGTCGTCGGTGCACTCACGGGCCTCCACGGCGCCCTCGCCGCGGCGCAGCAGGACGACCCGGTTCACCCCCGCAGTGTCGCCGACGCGGCCGACATCCCGGTGCTAGCGGCCGAGCAACCGCCCCAGGCAGCGCACCGGCTCGCGGACCGACCACCGCACGAGGCGCACCGCCAGGCGCAGCAGGTCGGCGTACTCGGCGGGCCGCGGCGCCGGGGACGGCGGGGACGGCGGCGACGGCTCGGCCGCGACCGGCGGCGCTCCGGGGACCAGCAGGTCGACCGCGCTCCGCCGGCGGGGCTCGCGCAGCGAGGCGAAGGACGGGATGGGCGGCGCGGCGGGCGCCTCGTCCTCGATCGGGTGCGGCGTCCCCGGCTCGGGGACGACCCGCCGGATGGCGGCGATCATGCCCGGCCCGAGGCCCTTGATGCCGGCGAGCTCCCGCCGGGTGAGCCCGGCCAGGTCCTCGACCGTGGTGACCCCGGCGGCGGCCAGCGAACTGACCGCCCGCGCGGGCAGGCCCAGTGCCGGGAGCGCCTGTCCCGTCGGTCTGCTCTGCATGGCGCGCCCACCCTAACGTCGGCCTCCGGGCGGCCACCCGGCGAGTCGGTCGCTGCCCGGGGTGGGAAGGATGGGGCCATGACCGGCGCCGAGCAGGACGACGAGAGCGGCGGCACGTTCGCCGACCTCGGGCTGCGGCCCGAGCTGCTGACCGCGCTGGCCGGCCTCGGCTACGAGGAACCCACCCCGATCCAGCGCGAGGCGGTCCCGCCGCTGATCGAGGGCGAGGACCTGCAGGGGCAGGCAGCCACCGGCACCGGCAAGACCGCGGCCTACGCGCTGCCGCTGCTGCAGCGGCTGCCCGCCGGCCGCCGCGACCCCGAGCCGGGCGCCCTGGTCCTGGTCCCGACCCGCGAGCTGGCGATCCAGGTCTCCGAGGCGCTCTACCGCTACGGCAAGGAGCTCGGCGCGCGGGTCGTGCCGGTCTACGGCGGCCAGCCGATCGGCCGGCAGCTGCGCGCCCTCGACGCCGGCGTCGACGTCGTCGTCGCCACGCCGGGGCGGGCGCTGGACCACGTCCGGCGCGGCACGCTGCGGCTGGGCTCGATCGCCACCGTCGTCCTCGACGAGGCCGACGAGATGCTGGACATGGGCTTCGCCGAGGACCTCGAGGCGATCCTGGACGAGACGCCGGAGGAGCGGCAGACCGTGCTGTTCTCGGCGACCCTGCCGCGCCGCCTCGACGCGCTGGCCCGCCGGTACCTGCGGGACCCGGTCCGCATCGAGGTGGCGCGGGAGCGGGCGGCCACCGGCGAGGCGCCGCGGGTGCGGCAGACCGCCTACGTCGTCCCCCGGGCCAGCAAGCCGGCCGCCCTCGGGCGGGTCCTCGACGTCGAGTCGCCCACCGCGGCCATCGTGTTCTGCCGGACGCGCGACGAGGTGGACACCCTCACCGAGACCCTCAACGGCCGCGGCTACCGCGCCGAGCCGCTGCACGGCGGGATGAGCCAGGAGCAGCGCGACCGCGTCATGGGCCGGTTGCGGGCCGGGACGGCGGAGCTGCTCGTGGCCACCGACGTCGCCGCCCGCGGGCTGGACATCGACCAGCTGACCCACGTCGTCAACTACGACGTCCCCTCCGCCCCGGAGACCTACGTGCACCGCATCGGCCGGGTCGGCCGGGCCGGCCGGGAGGGCGTCGCCATCACGCTGGTCGAGCCGCGCGGCCACCGGATGCTCAAGACGATCGAGCAGGTCACCAAGGCGCCGATCGCGGTGGAGAAGCTGCCCACGGTGGCCGACCTGCGCGCCCGTCGGCTGGAGCTGACCCGCGCCGCGCTGCGCGAGAGCCTGCTCGAGGACGACCTCGAGCACTTCCGGGCCGTCGTCGACACGCTCACCGACGAGTTCGACGTCGTGGAGGTCGCCCTCGCCGCGGTCAAACTGGCCCACGAGGCCGGTGGCGGCAGCGACGACGACGAGGACATCCCCGACGTGACGCTGCGGCCCGATCGCAGCGGCCCGCGGCGGGGCGACGGCGGCCGCGACGACCGGCGCGGACGGCGCGACGACCGGGGCGGCGGCCGCGCGCCCGCCGCCGGCGTGACCCGGCTGTTCGTCGGCCTCGGCCGCAGCGCCGGCGTCCGCCCGGCCGACCTGGTGGGCGCGATCACCGGCGAGGCGGGGCTCCAGGGCCGCGACATCGGGGCCATCGAGATCGCCCAGCGGTTCTCCGTCGTGGAGGTCCCGGAGGCCGCGGCGGGCTCGGTGATCACGGCGCTGCGGCAGGCCACGATCAAGGGCCGTCGCCCGGTCGTCCGGCGCGACCGGGACGGCGCATGACCGGCCCCGCGGACCGGGAGCCGGGGCGCGAGATCGACCCCCGGGACCCGGACACCCTCTACGCCGAGGGGCCGGTGGCGGCCGAGCCCCCGGACGACGACCTGCCCGACGCCTCGCCGCTGCGCGACTCGGGTGGCACGGGCCCGGGGCCCGACGACCTGGATTGACCTGCTCGGTCAGAAGGAGAGCATCCCGCTGACCAGCGCCCGCCACGTGACCGGGCCGACGATGCCGTCGACGGTCACCTCGGGGTAGTCGGTGGACAGCGCCTGCTGGAAGCCGCGGACGGCCTGCTCGGTCTTCGGGCCGAAGATGCCGTCGATCTGCAGGCCCTTGCTCGGGTCCCCGGACTCGTTGCGGAACTGGAACTCCTCCTGGACGCCGCGCACCGCATCGCCCTCGCTGCCCCTGCGCACCGTGATGATCAGCGCCGACCAGGTCCGCGGGCCCACGATGCCGTCGACCGTGAGGTTCTTCTCGTCCTGGAACGCGCGCACGGCGGCATCGGTCTTCGGGCCGAAGATGCCGTCGACCGCCACGGTCTTCCCGCGTGCCCGCAGCAGGTGCTGCAGCGTCCGCACCGGGTGCTCCCGCGCGCCCTGCCGGACCAGCGGCCACGGAGCAATCGAATCGGCCATGTCGTCCCCCTCTCGGACGGGGGCAGGATCCCCGGCGGCCGTCACGGGCCCGTCACGGACGCGCGCCTCGCCGAGGTCGTCGGCCGGGTGCGCTACGGTTCCGACACTGTGTGATCCGTGTCACAGGAAGGTCGAGGATGACCGCCACCGAGACTCCGCGCCCCCGCCGGCTCCGCTCCGTGGAGGGCGCACCCGATCCGGCACCGCAGACCGAGAACGAGGCGCTGTCCTCGGTCGAGGGCGCGGAACCCGTCGGCCTGCCCACGCCCCGCGGCATGGTCCGCGGCGCGCTGGCCACGCTGGCCCGGCCGGGACCGCTGGCCCGGGAGGCGGCGCGGCTCGGCAAGGACTCCATGCGCATCCTGCGGGGCACCGACGAGCTGGCGCCGTCGCCCAGGGACCGCCGGTTCGCCGACCCGGCGTGGTCGGTGCACCCCGGCTACAAGCGCCTCGCGCAGTCCTACGTCGCCGTGACCGGCGCCCTGGACCGCCTGGTCGCCGACTACGAGGCCAGCGGGGCGGACTGGCGCGAGGTCGAGCAGGCGAAGTTCCTGTTCAACGCGTGGACCAGCGCGGTCGCGCCGACCAACACCCTGCTCGGCAACCCGGCCGCCCTCAAGCGTGCCTGGGACACCGCCGGCCGCAGCGTGCTGCGCGGCGCGGGCCACATGCTGCACGACCTGGTGCGCAACGGCGGGCTGCCCCGGCAGGTCGACCGCAGCGCCTTCACCGTCGGCGAGGACCTCGGCATCTCCCCCGGCGCCGTCGTCGCCCGCACGGACGTCATCGAGGTGATCCAGTACGCGCCGTCCACCCCGCGGGTCCGGCAGCGCCCGGTGGTGATCGTGCCGCCGCCGATCGGCCGGTTCTACTTCCTGGACCTGCGGCCGGGCCGCAGCATGGTCGAGTACGCGGTCAGCCGGGGCCTGCAGGTCTTCATGATCAGCTGGCGCAACCCGACCAAGGAGCAGGCCGACTGGGACCTGGACACCTACGCCCAGGGCGTGCTCGACGCGGTCGACGTGGCCCGGGAGGTCACCGGCTCCCCCGACGTCGTGACGATGGGCCTGTGCGCCGGCGGCCAGGTCATGACGACGGCGCTGAACCACCTCGCGGCCACCGCGGACGACCGCGTGTCCGCCGCCAGCTACGCGGTCACCCTGCTCGACTTCTCCAGCCGCGCGCCGCTGGGCGCCTTCTCCGGCCCCCGGCTGCTGGAGATGGCCCGCCGCAACTCCACCCGCAAGGGCGTGATCAGCGCCCGCGAGATGGGGGCGGTGTTCACCTGGATGCGCCCGGACGACCTGATCTTCAACTACCTGGTCAGCGAGTGGCTGATGGGCGAGGACCCGCCGGCGTTCGACATCCTCGCCTGGAACGCCGACGGGACGAACCTGCCCGCCCGGCTGCACGAGCAGTTCCTGGAGATCTTCGGCGACAACGCGCTGGTCAAGGCCGGGGCGCTGAAGGTCCTCGGGACGCCGGTCCACCTCAGCCGGATCACCGTGCCCACCTTCGTCACCGGCGCCCTCACCGACCACCTCACCCCGTGGGACGGCTGCTACCGGACGACGCAGCTGCTCTCCGGCCCGAGCACCTTCGTCCTGAGCTACAGCGGCCACATCCAGAGCCTGGTGAACCCGCCGGGCAACCCGAAGGCCCACTACTGGACCGGCGGCGAGCCGGTCGGGGACGCGCAGGCGTGGCGCGCCTCGGCCGAGCGGCACACGGGCAGCTGGTGGGAGCCGTGGGCCGACTGGCTGCACGAGCACACCGGGGACGAGGTGGCCGCACCGACGGACCTCGGCAGCGCCGGCCACCCGCCGCTGGAGCCGGCCCCCGGCTCCTACGTCCGCGACCGCCGGCCGGCCTGAGCGGCCCGGGCGCGTGGCCAGGAGGCTGTCGGTCTGCTGCGACGGCACGTGGCAGGACGTGGCGCAGGACAGCAACGTGGCCCGGCTGCACCGCGCGATCGTGCCGGACCCCGGAGACCCCGACCCCCTCTACGTCAAGGGCGTCGGGGTCTCCCCGGACCTGCTCGAGCGGCTGCGGGGCGGCCTGACCGGGGCGGGGCTGGACGAGGCGATCACGGGTGGCTACCGGTGGCTGGTCGAGCACTTCCGGGCCGGCGACCGCATCGCGGTGTTCGGGTTCAGCCGCGGCGCGTACACCGCGCGCAGCCTGGCCGGGATGATCGGCCGGGTCGGGCTGGTCGACGGGAGCGGCCTCACCGCCGAGCAGGTCGACGACGCGGTCGACCGGGCGTACGCGCACTACCGCGCGCTGAAGACCGGACCGGACGACCCGGACTGGGACGCCGGCCTGCGCTTCGCCTACCGCGCCGGCGACCCGGGCATCCCGGTGGACCTCGTCGGCGTCTGGGACACCGTCGGCGCCCTGGGCATCCCCGCCTACGTCGGCATCCCCGACATCGGCGGCTCGCGCGAGCGCTACCAGTTCCTCGACGTCGTCCTCGACCCGCACATCGCGCACGGCCGGCACGCCGTCTCCCTCGACGAGATGCGCGGCCCGTTCCGGCCGACGCTGTGGCGCGACATCCCGCCGGACCAGGACGTCCGCCAGGTGTGGTTCCCGGGCGACCACTCCGACGTGGGCGGCGGGCACGCCGACACCGGGCTGTCCGACGGGGCCCTCGACTGGATGATGCGCGAGGCGACGGCCGCGATCGGCCTGACGTTCGACCGCAGCCGGATCGCCGGCTTCCGGCCCGACGCCGGGGGCGCGCTGCACGGCGAGTGGCACGGGGCGGCCGGCGCGGTGCTCGAGGTGACGATGCAGCCGCGTCCCCGGGCGGTCCCGCGGATCGACGCCGGCCGGCCCGATCCCGACGTCGACGGGTCGGCCTACGAGCGGCAGCGGGCGACCGGCTACCGCCGCACCCGCACGCTGTCGGCCGCCGGCGACACGGCCACGGTGACCGTGCCGGCCGACCGGTCGTGGACGGCGACCGGGCTGTACCTGGAGCCCGGCAGCTACCGCTTCGCCGCGGACGGCCGCTGGTCCAGCGCGGGCGACGCCTGCGGCCCCGCCGGGGAGACCGGGGGCCGGCACCGGTTCGGCAGCGTGGCCAGCGGCCTCATCGGTGCCGCGCAGGGCCTGTTGCGGGGGCTGCTGCACAACCCGGAGGCCGGCCTCGTCGGCGCCCGCCGCGAGCCCGCGCACCCGTGGCTGTCCTTGGTCGCGCTCGTCGGGAACGAGCAGACCGACGCCACCGGCGCCGTCACCCACCCCGACGAGAAGGCCTTCGTGGGCGAGGGCACCACGGAGGAGACCCGCCGCAGCGGCTACCTGCACGGCTATCCCAACGACGCCTTCGGCTTCTACGGCAACAACGACGGCGCCGTGGAGCTCACCGTCACCCGCGCGTAGCCCCGGTCAGTGCCCGCAGCTCCGTCACCATCACCCGGGGGTACTGCAGCGGGAGGAAGTGCGTCCCGGGCAGCACGTGCAGCTGCGCCCCGGGCACGGTCCGCCACGCGGCACGGACGTCGGCGACGTCCACCAGCGAGTCGTAGCGACCGGCGACGAAGGTGACCGGGCAGCGCACGGGCGCGAGGTCGAGCGGCGCGTGCTCGGCGACGGCCAGCGCGAGCCGGCGGTACCAGGCCCAGTCGTGGCGGGAGAACTCGCGCAGCACCGCGCCCAGCATCCCCGGGTGGGCCGCCTCGTGCGCCGGCCCGCGCAGCGCGCCGGGCGAGAGCAGGTCGGTCAACGGAGGCAGGCTCGCGGCGATCGGCGGCAGCAGCGGCCCCATCACCGGCAGCAGCCGGCTGCTCCACCGGCCCATGGGCGCGCGCAGCCGCCGCGGCACGCCGTACGGGGCGAACAGCGACGAGAACGAGCCCCCGGGGACCCCGGCCACGGCGAGCACGCCGAGCACGCGGGCCGGGTCCTCCAGGGTCAGCTCGAAGGCGATGTTGACCCCCAGCGACCAGCCGATCAGCGTCGCCGCGGGCATGTCGAACGCGTCGAGCACCGCGCGGGCGTCGTCGGCGTGGTCCTCGACGCGGATCCGCGCCGGGTCCGTCGGCCGCTCCGAGCCGCTGAGCCCGCGGTGCGCCCAGGTCGCCACACGGAAGCCGCTGCGCGGCGCGACGACGCCCGGCCACGCCTCCCGCGGGGCACCGAGGCCGTTGCACAGCAGCACCGGTGCCCCGTCGCCGTCGTTGCACCAGGCCGACAACCGGGTCCCGTCCGCGGCGCGGACCGCACGGACGCTCAGGCGAACGCCTCCCGGACCTCCTCCGACGCGGGCCCGTGCTCGGCCGGCTCCGCGAACACCGGCTCCTCGGCGACCACGTTCCGCGCCTGCGCGCCCTGGACCTCCACCACCGCGGGATCGACCCGCATCACGGCGTACCCGGCCACGGCCCCGGCGCCGAACCCGGGCGCGAAGACGCGGACGGGCTCGGTGATGACGCCGTCCCGGACCGCGTCGTGGATGGCCAGCGGGATGCTCGCCGACGACGCGTTGCCGGTGGTCTGGATGTTGAAGTACAGCCGGTCGGCGCCGAGCCCGGCCCGCTCGGCGAGCTGCAGCACCATCGTCTTGTTGGCCTGGTGCGGGACGATCAGGTCGACGCTGTCCAGCAGCGACGCGGCCCTGCCGTCCGGGTCGGGCAGGGCGCCGATCTCCTCGATCATCTGGGCGAGGTAGCGGCCGGCCAGCGCCTTCACCTGCGGGCCGAACACCGTGATGTTGTTGTCGAACTCGGGGTTGGGCCAGATGATCGAGTTCACCTCGCTGGCCGGGCCGCTGGCGTAGGTCTGCAGGAAGTCGACGTCGGGCGCCTCCCCCTCGGCGGCCGGGCCCACCACCATGGCGGCGGCCCCGTCGGCGAACAGCATCCGCGACGGCCGGACGTTGCCGATCTTGTCCGAGAACTTCTCGGCGCAGACCACCAGGACCGGCCGCTCCACCTCCTGCAGGATGCGGATCGCCTCGGCCAGGCCGTAGGGCATGCCGGCGCAGGCGGCGACGATGTCGTAGGCGGCGTGCGTCTGGTAGATGCCGAGCTGGCCGCAGAGGTAGGTGGCCAGCGACGGGATCAGCCGCGAGCTGGTGCAGGTGCACACCAGGACGGCGCCGATCTCCTCCGGCCCCCGCTTCGCCTTGTCCAGGGCCGCCTCGGCGGCCTGCAGCGCCAGCTCCTCCAGGCTCAGCGACGTGTAGCGCCGCTCCTCGACGCCGGTCTTCTCCCGGATCTCGTCGGCGCTCATCGGCGACCAGCTGTAGGCGGAGTTGCGGACGACGTCGTCGTTGGTGCAGACCTGGTCGCCGTGCACCGCGACCAGGCACTCCAACTTCGGCATCACGGTGAACGACCGGCGCACGTCCACCGCCGGGAAGGGCCGGACGGGCTGCCGCGACTCCCGCGCGACCGGCGCCGGCCGGGTCGTGGCCCCGGCGGAGAGCCGGCGGAGGAAGTCCCGGACGTGCACGTCCCGCGGGTGGAAGGCGACCACGTAGTCGTCGTCCGACAGCTCGTCCGCCCGGGCCAGCTCCACGGCCGCGCGGTCCCACGGGTACTGGTTGTGCAGGATCATCGCCCAGCGGTGCAGCGCCTCGAGCTCGGGCACCTCCTCGCAGCAGTCGAGGATGTCGTCGTAGTCGTAGACCGGGTAGTCCGGGTCGTAGCGCGGCAGCCGGAACGTGAGGTTGCCCGGTTGCTCGAGGAACTCCGCGACCGTCGGCTTGACCGCCGGCAGCGTCGTCGCGTGGTGCTTGCGGTTGGCGAAGACGTCGAACAGGACGCCGAAGATGCGGTCCTCGACCTCCGCGTCCCACTTCGGTGGCAGCGCCGGGTAGGCCGACTCGACGGCGGCCACCTTCGTCTCGCCGTCCTCCCACGGTTCGAGGACCGGCAGGAACACGTCGGTGCGGTTGCGGGGCACGTCCGCCCACCGGGTCGGCCGCTTGTCGTACATGGTGATCGAGAAGCGGTTGGCCCAGAACAGGTTGAGCGCGAGGTCCCGTATCAGGGCGTACCGGCTGTCGTAGGCGTCGGTGCGGACCTTGTCCAGGATGTCGGTGCCGCTCGGGGCCTTGGTCTCGAAGTCGCGGCGGATGACGGTGTCGAGTTGCTCGAGGGACTCCATCGTCGAGAAGTCCAGCTGCGGCATGACGCTCGAGGGAAAGACCGGGCGACCGTGCCGGTTGAGGACGAAGGCTTTCATCGTGGTCCTTTCTGACCGTCGGACGTCGCGGTGGGCCTAGCTCCGGGCCGCGCGCTCCATCCCCCGCTCGACGGCGGCGATGAGGCGGGGGCGCAGCTCGGCGGCGGGGATGATCGCGTGCACCGAGCCGACCCGCTGGGCTCGCGCGATGTCGTGGACGCCCTCGAACTCGGCGGCCACCTCGCCGAGCTTCTCCGAGCGGACGGTGGCGCGGAGGGTGGCCAGCTCGGCCCGAAGCCGGCCCTGCTCGACCGCGTCGGCCGAGCCGAGGGCCTCCTCCAGCTCCCGCACCCGGGGGTCGGCGGCGGTGCGCTTGTCGACCTCGCGGGTGAAGACCACCGCGGCGGCCGGGGCCCCGCCGATCACGGACGCGTAGGAGCCCTCGACCGCCAGGACCTCCATGTTGTCGTTGAGGACGCCGGAGAAGACGACGAAGGCACCGCCGTGGTAGCGGGAGATGACGCAGAAGACGATCGGGCCGTCGAAGTTGACCAGCGCCCGGCCGATCTCGGCGCCGTACTCCAGCTGCATCTTGCGCAGCGACTCCGGGGAGCCGTCGAAGCCGGACAGGTTGGCCAGCACGACCAGCGGACGGTTGCCGCTGGCCGCGTTGATCGCCCGCGCGGTCTTCTTCGACGACCGCGGGAACAGCGTGCCCGCCGTCCACTGGTCGGGGCCGTCGGCCGGGAACGAGCCCCGGCGCGGGATCGGGTGCGACTCGATGCCCAGCACCGTGACCGGGTGCCCGCCGAGGTAGGCGTCCTGGACGACGGCGGTGTCGGCGTCGGCCATGCCGGCCCACCGCTCCAGGACCGGGTGGTCGGTGTCGGTGACCGCGCGCATCACCGTGCGGATGTCGAACGGCTTCTTGCGCTCCGGGTTGGCGGTCGCCGAGAAGATGTCGCCGACGGTGCTGAAGTCGCTCGACGGGTGGGTGTGCGGGAACTCCCGGACGTCGCGGTCCCGCGGGTCGCCGGTGTCGGCCGGCCGCGCCCACCGCTCCCCCGGCGCGACGTAGGCGTACTCGTAGTGCTGGAAGAGGACCTCGCAGGCGGCGGTGAGGTTGGGCGCCCAGTACTGCGCCTGGCCGTTGGGGCCCATCACGCGGTCGTAGCCGCCGATGCCGAAGTTGTCCTCGGCGGAGACCCCGCCGGAGTAGTCCAGCGAGTGCTTGCCGGTGAGCACCATCGCGCTGTCCGGCGTCATGATCAGGATGCCCTTGGTGTGCAGGAGCATCGTGGCCTCGGCGTTCCAGTACGGCTGGGCGCCGACGTTGATGCCCGCGACGACGACGTTGACCTCGCCGCCGGCCTGGGTGAACTCGATGATCCGGCGCAGCGCGCGGGCCACCCAGTCCATGTTCTCGGTGCCGCTGTCCATGGAGATCCGCGCTCCCGAGGACAGCGCGAACCACTCCACCGGCAGCCCGCGCTCCTCGGCGAGGTCCAGCGCGGCGATGACGCGGGCGCACTCCGGCTCGGCGACGGTGCCCAGCTGCTTGGTCGGGTCGCCGAACAGCACCACCCGCGTCATGCCCTCGGGGTAGCGCTTCGTCGGCGTGGTCACCACGCCGACGACGATCCCGGCCCGGTTGCGGCCGGGTGGCCGGTCGACCGGGGCCAGCCGGCCCTCGTCGTCCAGGTCGTGCTCGACGAAGGTCCCGTCGGGACCGGCCAGCAGGCTGCTCAGCTCGTAGGGGTAGACCGCGCCGCGCGCCCGCGAGCTGAGCACCTTCTCGGTGTAGTCGTCGAGCGTGCGCATCGGCTCGGTGGGCCGCTCGGTGAGCTGCAGCTGCACCCCGGTGCCGGGCCGGTAGGAGAACCGCAGGGCCACCTCGCGCGGCGTCCCGCCCGGCTCCTGGAGCCGCGCGAACAGCATGATCTGGTCCAGGCCGGCCCCGACCGTGAGCGGCGCGGCCATCCGGGCGAAGGTGGCCACCTCCGACAGCGGGACCTCGATCGAGGGCCAGGCGTAGAGGAAGACGCGGTTGTGCTCCAGAGGCCGGCGGGAGCGCCGCCGCGACTGCGCCCGCCGCAGGCTGTCCAGGCACGCGGTGAGCTGGCGCTCGACCGTCGGGTACCCGACGATCTCGCCGGTCTCGTCGCGCAGTGCGGCCAGGTCGCGGACCTCCGCCATCGCGATGAACCGCTCGTCGTTCGGGTTGTCCTTGGCCGTGACGTGGAACAGGTAGGTGTCCTCGGCCGACGGCACGCGCTCGCCGTCGAAGTTCTTCAGCCGCCACAGGTTCAGCCGCTGCGCGGTCAGCGGGTGCATGCCCCGGACGAGCCGGTCCTCCGCGAGCCCCTCCGGCCCGGGCCGGAAGGTCACCGTCTCGACGTCCCCGGCCGGGGTGCAGACGGTCACCGTGACCCGCCGGACCACCGGCAGCGGCGCCAGGTCGCCGAGCAGGCCGTGCACCTGCGCGGCCAGCGCGTCGGGGTCGGCCGGGCGGTCCGGCCAGGACAGGTAGAGGTCCACGAGCAGGGTCTGCGGGTCGGGCACGTCGCCGGCCATCCGGCACACGGCGGCCAGCAGGGTCGGCAGGTCGCCCACGGGCGCCATCAGGGCGACCAGGTGCAGCCGGGTGCCGAGCAGGTCGTAGTCGGCGGTCACGCTGGAGTGCCCGTCGAGCAGGAAGGACCGAACGTTCTCCAGGTCCCGGCTGCGGTAGTAGCGGCGGGTCAGCACCTCGAGGACCGGGTCCGGGACGTCGGTCCGCCGGTCGGCGCGCTCGGCCAGCAACCGGATCAGCGGCTCCGGGCTCTCGACCAGCTGCTCCACGCGCCGCATCGACGCGTCGCCGTCGCCGCGCGCCCCGGCCTCCTCCAGCTCGGCCAGCAACCGGGTGGCCTCCTCGAGGACGACCTGGCGGTTGGCCTGGACGACGGGCTCCTCGAAGTACCGGTAGCGCACTGCCCGGGCCACGTCGCCCACGGCCGGGTAGCGCAGCTGGGTGGCGACGACGAGCCGGTCGAGGACGTCGCCGACCTCGGCGCGCGCGGGACCGGACGGCGCCGGCGCGGACAGCCAGCGGTCGAGCAGCGCCAGCACCGCGGGCAGCTGGTCGGCGGTGCGCTGCTGGGCCAGGAAGATCCGGTGCACCGCCTCCTGCAGCGCCGGCCCCGGCTCCAGGTCCTGGACGTCGTAGTGCTGCAGGGCGCGCAGCAGCCGGGCGCGGAAGCTCTCCGGCAGGCCCTCGCGGTCGGCGTCCAGCGAGTGCAGGTAGGCGTGGAAGTACTCCCGCGGGCTGTGGACCTGCTGGTCGGCCTCCTCCTCCTCGCTCGCCGGGCGGTTGCGGGAGAGCTCGGCCAGGTCGGCGAACGTGGTGAGGACGGCGAGCTCCCCGTGGAGCAGCTCCTCGTCGTCGGCGAGCTCGCCGCGGGCGGTGTCGTACTGGGCGATGAGCTCCCGGGCGTAGCGGCCGCTGACGTCGTAACCGGTGATCAGCGCCTGCAGCGCGGCGAGCAGGGACAGCGCGCGGTCCCGGGCGTGCGCGGTGGGCGCGTCGGGCTCGGGCAGCGCGACCCGCTCGCCGGTGACCTCCTCGGCGTCCCCGCCGGTCCGCTCGACGAACAGCAGCGGGGCGCCGGCGTCGACCTGGGCGTTGGCCCGGACCAGCAGCTCGCGCACGCGGCCGGCGAACGGCGCGCGCACCGGCGTCTCCATCTTCATGCTCTCGACGACGGCGACCGTCTGGCCGGCCTCGACCTCCTCGCCGGGCGCGACGCGCAGCGCGACGACGACGGCCGGGGCCGGGGCGCGCACGAGGCCGCCGGCGTCCCGGGTCACCCGGTGGGCGACCCCGTCGACCTCGACCAGGTGCGAGCCGGTGCCCTGGACGGCCACGACCGACCAGCGCCGGTCCCCGACCGCGAGCCGGGTCTCCAGCGGGCCGAGGCGGTCGACCTCGACGTCGGCGTAGCGGCCGTCGAGCTCCACCCGGTAGCGGTCCCGGCCGGTCTTGGCGATCGTGCACCGGTAGACCTGCCCGCGGTAGCCCAGCTCAACGGGGCGGCCCACCTCGTGCGGGGCGCGCGGCCGCCCGCCGCGGGCGGAGGCGAGGAACGCGGCCCGCTCCCCCGCCTCCTCGGCCTCCGACACGTCGATCGCCACCTGGACCAGCGCGACCCACGCGTCGCCGATCGGCAGGGCGGCGGCCTCGCTGCCCGTGCGGTCGAGCCAGCCGGTGTCCACGGTGCCGGCCACGACCTCCGGCCGGTCGAGCAGGTCGAGCAGGAAGGACTTGGTCGTCGTCCCGCCGCGCAGGACGACCGTGGTGTCCCGCAGCGCGACGCGCAGCCGGGCGAGGGCCTCGGGGCGGTCCCGGCCCCAGGCGATGATCTTGGCGATCATCGAGTCGTACTGCGGCGGGATGACGTCGCCCTCGCCGAACCCGCTGTCGACCCGCACGCCGGGGCCGGTGGCCGGGCGCATGAGCTCCACCCGCCCGGGGGCCGGCGCGAAACCCTGCTCGGCGTCCTCCGCGGTGAGCCGGACCTCCACGGCGTGGCCGCGTGCCGGGGGCGCCTCCCCCTCGAGCCGGCCGCCCTCGGCGACGTGCAGCTGCAGTTTCACCAGGTCCAGGCCGGTGGTCTCCTCGGTGACCGGGTGCTCGACCTGCAGCCGGGTGTTGACCTCCAGGAAGGTGAACAGCCGCTCGTCGGGCTGATACAGGAACTCGACGGTCCCCGCCCCGACGTAGCCGGCGGCCTTGACCAGCGCGATCGCGGACTCGCGCAGCGAGCGGTCCTGCTCGTCGGAGAGCGCCGGGGAGGCGGACTCCTCGAGGATCTTCTGGTTGCGCCGCTGCACGGAGCAGTCCCGGACGCCGGGCGCCCAGACGGTGCCGTGCCGGTCGGCGATCACCTGCACCTCGACGTGCCGGCCGCCCTCGACCAGCCGCTCCATGAACACGACCGGGTCGCCGAAGGTGCGCTCCGCCTCGGCCTGCGTGCGGGTGAGCGCGTCCTCCAGCTCGGCCTCGGAGCGCACCACCCGGATGCCGCGCCCGCCGCCGCCGCTGCGCGCCTTGACGATGAGCGGGTAGCCGATCGTCGCCGCGTGCCCGCGGCCGTCCTCGAGCCCGGCGACCGGCCCGCCGCTCCACGGCGCGACCGGCACGCCGGCCTGCTCGGCGAGCACCTTGGCCTCGATCTTGGCGCCCAGCAGGCGCATGGCCTCGGGCGGCGGCCCGACGAAGGTCACGCCCAGGTCGGCGCACAGCTCGGCGAACGCCGGGTCCTCGGCGACGAAACCCCACCCCACCCAGGCAGCGTCGGCCCGGCTGGCGCGCAGGGCGCGGGCGAGCTCCTCGTGGTCGAGGTACGGGCTGCCCGTGCCGGTCTCGCGCAGCAGGACGGCCTCGTCGGCGGCGCGCACGAAGGTGGCCCGCCGCTCGGCCTCGGTGTGCAGCGCGATGACGCGCGTCCGCGTGCCGTGCTCGGCGTCGAGCTCCCGCACGGCCCGGATGAGCCGCATGGCCGGTTCGCCCCGGTTGACCACGGCGATGCGGTGGAACACCCGCGCGCCCCCTCCCTGTCGCGGTCGCGACGTCGACGGTCGATGTCGCGGACGGGCTACATGTCGAGGCCGCCGTTGACCCCCCACACCTGGCCGGTGATGTACGACGAGGCGTCCGCGGCCAGGAAGTGCACGACGCGGGCGACCTCCTCGGGCTCCCCGAGCCGGCCGATCGGGATCTTCGACCGCAGGCCCTCGAGCACCTTCTCCGGGATGGTGGCCAGCATCTCGGTGGCGGTGTAGCCGGGGGTCACGGCGTTGACCGTGATGCCGATCCCGTCGGTGTTGCCGGACCGTTGGGTCTGCATCGCGGCCTCGCGGGCGAGGGTCTTGGTGAGGCCGAGCAGCCCGGCCTTGGCCGACGCGTAGTTGGCCTGCCCGATGCCGCCGATCTCCCCGATGACCGACGAGATCATCACGATGCGCCCGCTGCCACGCTCGACCATGTGCTTGAGCCCGGCCTGCGACAGGTAGTACGCGCCGGAGAGGTTGACGTCGATGACCCGCCGCCAGTCCTCGTCGGTCATCTTCAGCACCGTGCGGTCGACCGTGATCCCCGCGTTGTTCACCAGGATGTCCAGCCGGCCGTGCTGGTCGATGACCTCCTGCACCGTGCGGCGGCAGTCGTCGGCCGACCCGATGTCCCCGCGGTGCACGGTGGAGTGGCTGTCCGGGAAGTCCTTCGAGAAGCTCTCGCAGAAGTCCTCGGCCGCCTGCGTGTTGCCGCTGTACCCGGCGGCGATCTCGGCCCCCTGGGCGGCCAGGCTGCGGCAGATCGCCGCGCCGATGCCTCTCGTACCGCCGGTCACGAAGGCCACCCGGCCCACGAGCTTCTCGCCGGTCCGGGCCGTGCGTACCTGTGTCGCGGTCACGACTCCCCCTCGCGGTTGGGCGCATCCCTGTGCCCGGGCCAGGAGCCGGATCCGACCGTGTTGCCGACTGCTCCGGCTCGGTACGGCGCGAGCATCCTGCGGTCGCGGGGGTGCGTCAATTCGAGCCGGCGCCTGTGGTCACGAGCACAGGCGCCGGCCTCCGATCCCGTGGTCCTCACCTCAGGTGGTGCACCTCCTGCAGGCCGAAGACGGGGGTCGGGATGCCCTCGTACCGGGCCTTGAGCTGCAGGGCGAGGTAGAGCGAGTAGTGCCGTGACTGGTGCAGGTTGCCGCCGTGGAACCACAGCGCCTCCTGCTGGGTCGGCTTCCACATGTTGCGCTGCTCGCCCTCCCACGGGCCGGGATCCTTCGTCGTCCCCGATCCCAGGCCCCAGACCTTGCCGACCTTGTCGGCGACGTCCTGGCCGATCAGGTCGGCGGCCCAGCCGTTCATCGACCCGTACCCGGTCGCGTACACCACCAGGTCGGCCGGCAGCTCGGTGCCGTCCTCGAGGACGACGGCGTCCTCGGTGAGCCGGACCACCTGCCCGTGCGCGAGCTTGACGTGCCCGTCGGCGACCAGGTCGGCGGCGCCGACGTCGATGTAGTAGCCCGAGCCGCGGCGCAGGTACTTCATGAACAGCCCGGAGCCGTCGTCGCCCCAGTCGTGCCGGAAGCCGGAGGCCTCCAGCCGCTCGTAGAAGTCCGCGTCGCGCTCCCGCATCTGGTCGTACAGCGGGATCTGGAACTCGTGCATGATCCGGTACGGGATCGAGGCGAAGATCATGTCCGCCTTCTCGGTGGTGACCCCGTTGGCCACCGCCTCCTCGCTGTAGAGCGCTCCGAGCCCGATGTCCATGAGGGTGTCGCTGCGGACGATGTGCGTCGAGGAGCGCTGCACCATCGTGACGTCGGCGTCGTGCTCCCACAGCGCGCCGCAGATGTCGAAGGCGGAGTTGTTGCTGCCGATGACGACGCAGCGCTTGCCGGCGTAGGCGTCCGGCCCGGGGTGGGCCGACGAGTGGTGCTGGTCGCCGCGGAAGACGTCCTGGCCGGGGATCTCCGGGATGTTCGGCTTGCCCGACATCCCGGTGGCCAGCACCAGGTGCTTGGGCCGCAGGGTCAGCGGGTCGCCCTCGCGCTCGAGCTCGACGGTCCACTCCCCCTTCTCCGGCGAGTACCTGGCCCTGGTGACGGCGGTGCTCGTCCAGTACGGCACCTCCATGGCCTCGACGTAGGACTCGAGCCAGTCGCCGATCTTGTCCTTGGGCGAGAAGACCGGCCAGGTGTCGGGGAACTTCAGGTAGGGCAGGTGGTCGTACCAGACGGGGTCGTGCAGGCAGAGCGACTTGTAGCGGCCGCGCCACTGGTCGCCGGGCCGGGGGTGCTTGTCGACGACGAGGCTCGGCACGCCGATCGACCGCAGCCGGGCGCCGAGCGCGATGCCGCCCTGGCCACCGCCGACGACCAGCACGTACGGCTGCACCGCGGTGCCGAGCTCGGCCCGCTCCTTCTCCCGCCGCTCCAGCCAGGTCAGCCGCTGCTTGTTGACCCCGTGCTCGGCGCCCATCGGCCGGCGCGCACCCTTCGGCTCCTCGTGCCCCTTGAGCTCGTGGAGCGAAGTGAGGAAGGTCCACGCCTTGGTCTCGCCGTCCTCCTCGATGAGCCGGGCCAGGCCGCGGCCGCGGCCCACCGCCGTCTCGAAGGTGAACCAGACGGTGGTGACGCCGTCGGCCTCCTCGGCCGGCTCCTCGGCGGCGAAGGCCGTCGGGTCGGTGCGCTCGAGGGTCTCGGTGAGCAGCTCGGTGACGCCGGCCCGGTTCTCGACGGTGGTGATGTTCCAGGTGAAGGAGACCAGGTCCCGCCAGAAGCTCGTGGCGGCGAACATGCCGGCGGCACGAGCCACGTCGCGGGCGCGCAGCGCGTCCTCCAGCCCGGACAGCCAGGTCTCGGCCCGCTGCTGCGGGGTCAGCGGGGGCGAGTCGAGCGTCTGCGTCATCGCGTCGTCCTCCCAGGGGCGGTGCGTCGGGGTGTGAGGGGGAGCACATCACCGAACCGCCCGGCTCGGAAGGGCTGCCGCGGATGGCTTCCTCGCCGTTCCGCGCCGGCCGGGTGCACACTCTGGCCCGCACCCGTCGCGGGAGGGAGGCCGAGCTGAGCGAGGACGACGGCGACTTCGCCACCCTGGTCGCGCACCTGGACCCCGCGATGACGATCGTCACGGCGGTGTCCGGCGGCGAGCGGGCCGGCTGCCTGGTGGGCTTCTCCGCGCAGTGCAGCATCACGCCGCCCCGGTACGTGGTCTGGCTGTCCAAGGCCAACCACACGTTCCGGGTGGCGCTGCACGCGCGGCACTTCGCCGTCCACTTCCTGGCCGAGGACGTCGACGACGACCTGCCGCGGCTGTTCGGCACGGTGTCCGGGGACGACGTCGACAAGTTCGCCCGGTGCGACTGGGACCCGGGGCCCGGCGGCGTGCCGGTCCTGCGCGGCTGCCCGCACCGGTTCACCGCCGAGCGGGTCGCCGTCCTGGACGAGGGCAGCGACCACGTCTGCCTCGTCGTGGCCCCGCTCGAGGTCTCCGCCGGCGGCCCGTTCCGGCCGCTGCGGCTCTCGCAGGTGACCCACCTGGACCCCGGGCACGAGGCCGCTGACCGGCCCACGCCGGCCACCGAACGGGACCACGAGTCCTGACCGCAGGCTGACGACCTGCGGATCTGGCGGAATCTGCCAAGACTCTCGCAATTGTTCGGCATTCCCAATAGGGACCCGGGGCGCCTCATCTGCCGATGGTGGGCACGTGTCCGCTCGGATGATCCGTGCGGGGACCGCGGCCCAACGACGGGTCCCGTCCCCGCGGTCGTCGACGCCCTGGTGGCGGACGGCCGTCGTCTACCAGGTGTACCTGCGCTCCTTCGCCGACGGGAACGGCGACGGGATCGGCGATCTGGCGGGCCTGCGCTCGCGATTGCCGTACCTGTCGTGGCTCGGCGTCGACGCGTTGTGGATCAACCCGCACTACCCCTCGGGCGGTGCGGACGGCGGCTACGACGTCACCGACTACCGGGCGGTCGATCCCGACTACGGCGACGTGTCGGACCTCGAGGCCCTGGTGGAGGACGCGCGGCAGCTCGGCCTGCGGGTCGTGCTGGACGTCGTCCCCAACCACACCTCGGACCAGCACCCCTGGTTCCAGGCGGCGCTCGCCGACCCCGACTCCCCCGAGGCGGCGCGCTACCACTTCGCCCCGCCGTCGGAGGAGCCGCCGAACAACTGGCAGTCGCTGTTCGGCGGGCCGGCGTGGTCCCGGACGCCGGACGGGCGGTGGTACCTGCACCTGTTCGCCCCCGAGCAGCCGGACCTGAACTGGCGCGACCCCGAGGTGGCCGCCGACTTCGAGAAGACGCTGCGGTTCTGGCTGGACCGGGGCGTGAGCGGGTTCCGCGTGGACGTCGCCTACGGGCTGTTCAAGGACCCGGAGCTGCGGGACAACCCGGGGCTCTACTCCCCCACCCTGTTCGGGCACGGGCCCGAGCAGGCGATGACCTGGAACCAGCCCGAGGTGCACGACGTCTGGCGGCGCTGGCGGTCGATCTGCGACGAGTACCCGGACACCATGCTGGTCGGCGAGGTCTGCCTGGCCGACCTCGACGAGGTGGCGCTGTACTCGCGGCCCGACGAGCTGCACCAGTCCTTCTCGTTCCGGCTGCTGAAGTCGCCGTGGTCGGCCGAGGCCTTCGCCGACGGCGTGCGGTCCGCGCTGGACGCCTTCGCGCCGGTCGGCGCCTCGGTGCCCTGGGTCCTCGGCAACCACGACAAGGACCGCCTGGTGACCCGCTTCGGCGGTGGGGAGCTCGGCACCGCCCGGGCCCGCGCCGCGGCCCTGCTGCTGCTGTCGCTGCCCGGCTCGGCCTACCTCTACGCCGGCGACGAGCTGGGGCTGCCGCAGGCCGCGGTGCCCGACGAGGCCAAGCGCGACCCGATCTTCTTCCGCAGCGGCGGCGCCCGCGCCGGCCGCGACGGCTGCCGGGTCCCGATGCCGTGGAACGCCTCCGCGGGTGTGGGCTTCTCGCCCGAGGGGGCGGCCGAGCCGTGGCTGCCGATCCCCTCGCGCTGGCACCGCCACGCCGTCTCGCGCCAGACGCGGGACGACGGCTCGATGCTGCAGCTCTACCGGCGGGCGCTGGCGCTGCGGGCCGAGCACCCGGCACTGGGCTCGGGCGAGGCCACCGTGCAGCGCGACGGCGACGTCCTCACCGTGCGCTGCACCGGGGACGGGCGGACGGTGCGGTGCGTGGTCAACATGGGCGCCGAGACGGTGCTGGTCCGCTCGACGGGCTCGGTGCTGCTCGCCTCGACGCCGCACCTGCCCGCCTCCGACCGCAGCGTCGCCCTGCCGCCCGACACCGCGGTCTGGCTCGCCGAGGACTGACCGGCAGACTCGGCGGGTGACCCCGACACGCTGCCCGTGCGGCACCGGCCTGCCCTACGCCGAGTGCTGCGGCCGGCTGCACGACGGCACGGCGACCGCGGGCACCGCCGAGCAGCTCATGCGCTCGCGGTACAGCGCGTTCGTGGTCGGCGACGCCGCCTACCTGCTGGACACGTGGCACCCGCGCACCCGGCCGCGCACGCTCGAGCTGGACCCGGCCGTGCGCTGGACCGGGCTGGAGATCGTGGCCACGACCGCCGGCGCCATGCTCGACCGGGAGGGCACCGTCGAGTTCCGGGCGGCGTACGTGGCCGACCGGGCGGCCGGCGTCCAGCACGAGCGCAGCCGGTTCGTGCGCGAGGACGGACGCTGGTTCTACCTGGACGGCGTGTCCCGCTGACCGGCGTTTCCGCGGAAACGCGGCGGACCCTCACGTCGGTTCGCCACCTCCTGTCTCGGCCGCCAGCCGTCGGACGAGCTCGCGGTTGCCCATGAGGACGCCGAGGGCATAGGCCATGTCGAGCCGGTCGGTGCGGTCCTGGATCGTGTCGGGCAGATCGGGCGGGCCGTCGGGGAAGAGGGCCGCGCCGATCCGGGCGGCCCTTCGGGCCGGGGAGGCCGGGGCAGGCGCCGCGAAGGAGGTGCGCCGGCCGGCGCGTCGGCCGCCGGGCCGCCGGACGCCCTCGGGACGTCCGGTGGGTGCGCTTCGGCGGCGGTGCGGGAACCGGTCGCGCGGAAGGCCACGGCCCCGCGCCGGGCGCCTGGCCAGCGGCGCACCTGCGGTGGGCTCGGAGCGGCGGTCGACGGCCGGGGCGTCGGCCGGTCGGCGGCCGATCCGGGTGTCGATCGGGTGGACGCCGACGAACGGGTCCTCGTCGGCGGTGCGGTTGGCGTCGAGGCCGGTCAGACCGGCCTGGAAGCCCGCGTCCCCGCCGCCCCACACCCGCCGCCCGTCGGGCGTGGTGACGATCAGCCACCCGTCGCTGCGGGTCATGACCAGATCCAGGTCGTGGACCAGGCCGTGGTCGGCGTCGCAGAGCAGCACCAGGTTGTCCAGGTCGGTGCGCCCGCCGAACAGCCAGTGCCGCAGGTGGTGGGCGTGCAGTCGTTCGATGCGGATCTCGGGGCAGCCCGGCCGCGCGCAGCCGCCGTCTCGACGCAGCAGGGCCCGCCGCTGTGCCCGGGTCGCCCGGCGCCTGCGGCGGCCGACCCCCAACGGCTCCCGGCCGCGCTCGAGCATGGTGACCACGGTCGCCTCGCAGAGCATCCTGCGCGCCTGGGCGCCGGAGAGAGCCGGACCTCCCTCGAAGAAGGCGCGGCCGGCGGCGTCGTCGGCGAGCACGTCGGCGTCGACGTGCACCACCACCTCTCGCCGCGGCGGATCCCCCGCGCGGCGATCCAGGTGCACGCGCGCCTCGGCCAGGGCGGCGAAGGCGGCGACGCGGCGGGCGGCGGTGCGCTCGCGGGCCAGCCCGGCCGCGACGTCCTCCGTGCAGCGCTCGGCCACGTCATGGTCGACGGTGCCTCCGGCGGCGCGGGTCCGCTCGTGCTGCGCCTGGGCCCTCTTCGCCTGGGCGCGTTCCCGGCGGGCGTCGCGCTCGGCGAGGGAGTCGATCGCGGCCATCACCGGGGCCCCCTGCTCGGTCGGCACGCGGATCTTGAACGTCATGAACCCGTCGTCGTCGGTCCAGGTCTGGAAGGACATGCCCTCCTCCGGCCGCCGGCCGGCCTCGGCGTCCTCGATGCGCCGCCACTGCCGGCAGAACCGCTCGGTCTGCGACGCGGTCGCGGACAACGCGAACTCCAGCAGCGACGCCTCGCAGTCGGCCGCCGCGATCCGGGTCAGCGCCCGGACCTTCGAGTACGACAGCCGGCCGGCGGTGTACGCCGCCTCGATCAGGGGCAGCGCGCGCAGCGCCCGGGCCACTCGCACGTGTTCCCGTCCGGCGTTGGGTGAGAGGCCGCACTGCCAGGACAGCCAGTGCCCGCAGGAGGTGATGCCGGCACCGTGCCAGCCGCCGCGCTCGTCGAACTCCGCGACCAGTCGCAGCCAGGCCGCCGTGGCCGCGGCCATCCGCACCGCGCCGCCGGTGATCGCCCGCGCCAGTTCCGGCAACGGTGAGCCGGACGGGTGCTCGCAGGGGGCGTCGTCCTGAACCGCCCCGGGCTTCTTCGTCATCGAATGCATGTTCGAATTGTAGATCGGGCCGCTGACAGAAGTCGCAGGTCAACGGCTCGTCGCGTTTCCGCGGAAACGCGACGGCGCTCCGACTCACCGCTCCGCTAATGCGGGCACACCCGCTGTCGGCTACCGCCAGGAGCATGCGTACGGCGACCCCCGGTCAGGCCGCGCGCTGCAGGGCCGTGCGCAGGTGGGCGGCCACGACCGCGGCGCCACGGCGGGTCATGATGCTGGCCGCGTGGTCGACACCCTCGACCAGCTCGGTGGCCTCCAGGGCGGGCAGCTCCGCGGCGAACGCGGCCACCCGCTCCGGCGGATAGGCCGGCGGCGAGTCGGGTCCCGTGCTCCACTGCGCGTGGACCAGCCGGGTGGGCCGGTCCAGCTGCCGCCACGGCGACGTGCCCAGGATGGTGTCGATCGCGTCGGCGACCAGCACGTCGGGATCCAGCCGCACCCGGCCGTCGGCCAGGTCGTGCGACAGGTAGTCGAGCAGCAGCGGGTCGTCGCGGTCGAGCAGCGGCATGCCGGGCAGGACGAAGTCGGCGTACTTCCGCACGTCGGCGAAGTCCCTGTCCACCCGGGACGCCTGGGCGGCGAACGCCGCGCGGACGCCGTCCTCGGTCAGCCCCTCGTGGACCGCCATCGGGAACCCGCCGTCCACCAGGACGACGTCGCGCACCCGGTCGGGGTGCGCCGTGGCCAGCGCGACCGCGACGAAGCCGCCCATCGACATCCCGCACACGCTCGCCCGGTCGAGCCCGAGTTCGTCGAGGACGGCGATCATGTCCTCGACGTGCCGGGCCACGGACGACGGACCGCCGACGTGCACGCTCGCGCCCCGTCCCCGCAGATCGGGCGCGACGAGTGCGAGCTCCGGGGCCTCGGCGCGCAGCCAGTTCCACAGCCTGCAGTTGCTGCTGAGCCCGTGGACGGCGAGGACGGGGTCGGTGTCGCCGGCCAGCACCTCGACCGAGAGCGCGCCGCCCGCGACGGGGACGGAACGGAACACCGGGCCTCCGCTACGGCTCGCCCACGACCTTGCCGGGGTTGAACAGGTCCAGCGGGTCCAGCGCCTGCTTGATCGCCTCCTGCATGGCGTGCGCGCCGGGGTCGAGCTCGGCCCGCATGCCCCCGCGCTTGAGCAGCCCGACTCCGTGCTCCCCGGTGACCGTCCCGCGCCGGGCGATCGCCGCGGTGAGGATGTCGTCGAAGGCCGCGACTGCGGCCCGGCGGGCGTCGTCGTCCCCGGGCGGGGTGATCATGCACGGGTGCAGGTTGCCGTCGCCGGCGTGCGCGATGGTCCCGATCTGCACCCCGTGCCGCGCGCCGATCTCCTCGACGTCCCGCAGCATCGCCGGCACCTCGGAGCGCGGCACGCAGATGTCCTCGGTCAGCACCGGGCCGAGGCGCTCCAACGCCGGGTAGGCCAGCCGCCGGGCCGCGAACAGCGCCTCAGCCTCGGCGTCGTCGCTGGACTGCTCGGCCCACAGCGCACCGGCCTCGCGGAAGGCGGCGGCCATCGCCGTCGCCTCCTCCTCCCCCGACGCGCCCGGGGTGTCGATCTTCGCCAGCAGCAGGGCGGCGGCGTCCGCCTCCAGCCCGAGGTGCTTCCACTCCTCGACCACCCGCAGCGTCGGCCCGTCGAGCAGTTCCAGGGCGAGCGGCGTGAGCTTGCGGCGGGTGGCCAGCGCGACCGCCTCGCCGGCGGCGACCAGCGAGCCGAAGGCGCCGACGACGGTCCGCGGCGCGGCGGACGGCGCGGGCCGCAGCCGCAGCGTCACCTCGGTGACCACGCCGAGCGTGCCCTCCGACCCGACCATCAGGCCGGTCAGGTCGTAGCCGGCGACGCCCTTCGTGGTGCGCCGGCCCATGCGCACGGCCGTGCCGTAGGCCCCCGCCGGACCGCCGACGACCGCCTGCAGGCCCAGCACGTAGTCCCGGGTCACGCCGTACTTCAGGCAGCACAGCCCGCCGGCGTTGGTCGCCACGTTCCCGCCGATCGTCGACCACGGCGCGCTGGCCGGGTCGGGCGGGTACCAGAGGCCGTGCTCGGCCACCGCGGCCTTGAGGTCGTCGTTGACCACGCCGGGCTCGACCACCGCGACCAGGTCGTCGGGGTCGATCTCCAGCACCCGGTTCATCCGCGAGAGGTCCAGCACCAGGCAGCCGTCGACGGCGTTCGCGCCGCCGGAGAGCCCCGTGCCCGCCCCCCGGGTGACCACCGGCACGCCCAGCTCGGCGCAGGTGGCGACGACCTGCTGCACCTCCGCGACGCTTCGGGCGCGGACGGCTCCGGCCGCGCGGCCGACGTCGGCCCACTCCGCCTCGTCGGAGGAGAGCCCCAGGAGGACGGCGTCGTCGGTGATCAGCGCGCCGTCCGGCAGGAGTCGCGCCAGCGCCGTTCGCCGCTCGGTGGACGTCGTCGCCATCGCGCACCTCCGGTCCGGGCCCTGCCGCGACGCTAGCGACTCGGCTCAGACCCTGACCACGAGGGCACGCAGGACCACCACGGCCAGGAACACGACCGTGAACGCCAGGTCGATCGACAGCCCGCCGACCCGCAGCGGCGGCAGCACGCGGCGCACCGGGGCGATCAGCGGCTCGGTGAGGCGATGGGTCACCGCCCGGGCACGGGACGCGCCGGTCCCGCCCGGGGCCAGCACCCCGACCCAGTCCAGAACCACGCGGGCGACGAGGACAAGCTCGACCAGCAGCAGGAGCGTGCCGAGCAGGGCGCCGAAGGTGCTCATGGCTCCACGGTCGGCTCCCTGCCTGTGCCTGGACCGGAAGCCGGCTGTGGGAACCCTGCTACCCAGGCCTGCGGGCCAGGAAGGGGTAGCCGTAGACCTCGTAGGCCCGGGCGTTCCGCTCCCCGTCCGCGCCGCCGAACGTGTCGACGGCGTCGCCGACGGCGAGGTCGGTGAAGCCGGTCTCCGTCAGGATCTTCTGCCAGCCCGCACGGGGCAGCCCGCCGGCTATCTAGCCGGTCCAGAGGTCGATGTCGCGCAATGCCCCCTCCGGCACGGGGCGGCCGTTGGCGATGTCGGCGAACTGCAGCCGGCCGCCCGGCCGCAGCACCCGGCGGATCTCGGAGAGGACGGCGCGCTTGTCGGCGCAGAGGTTGATGACGCCGTTGGAGAGGACGACGTCTGCCCAGCCGTCCTCCACCGGCAGCGACTCGGCGAGGCCGAGGCGGAACTCGACCTGCGTCAGCCCGAGTTCGGCCGCGGTCGCCGTCGCCTTCTCGACCATCTCCGGGGTCATGTCGACCCCGACGACCCGGCCGTCCGGCCCGACCTGCCGGGCGGCGAGGAAGGAGTCGAAGCCGGCGCCCGAGCCCACGTCGACGACCCGGGCGCCGGGTTCGAGCGGCCGCAGCGCGAACGGGTTCGCCACCCCGGCGAACGACTCGACAGCCCGGTCCGGCAGGGCGGCCACCGCGTCGTCGTCGTAGCCGAGCCGCCGGGCCAGCTCGCGTCCGGTGTGGAAGTGGAACCGGCGCGACGGATCGGCCGCCACCTCCCGGTACTTGTCCCGGACCTGCTCCCGCAGCGCGGCGGGATCCACCAGCACGTCAGGTGCGGTCGTCATGGCCGGCCTCTCGTCGCCAGGCCCCCGTGCTCGCGGGCATGCTCGTCCGGAGAACGCCGGTCGTCAATGCGCGGGCGCTGGACCTGCGACGATGGCGCCGTGCTGCTCGCCGACGTGGTCGCCGCCTCCGCCGCGGTCGCGGCCACCCGTGCCCGGACGGCGAAGGCGGCCGCGATCGCCCAGGCGCTGCGCAAGGCCGACGCCGGGGAGATCCGGCCGGTCACCGCGTGGCTGTCGGGCGAGCCGCTGCAGAGCCGCCTCGGCGTCGGCTGGCGGACCCTGTCCCGGCTGGCGCACGACCCGGTCGCGGATCCCGCCCTCACGGTGACCGGGGTCGACGAGGCGTTCGGCGAGCTGGCGGCGGCCACCGGCCCCGGATCGACCGCCCGTCGGGAGGCTCTGCTGGCCGGGTTGTTCGGCGCCGCCACCGCCGAGGAGCAGCGGTTCCTGGTCCGGCTGCTCACCGGCGAGCTGCGCCAGGGCGCCCTCGAGGGCGTCGTCCTCGACGCCGTGGTGGGCGCGGCGGGCGTGCCGGCCGCCGCCGTCCGCCGGGCGTACATGCTCTCCGGCAGCCTGCCCGACACCGCGGCCACCGCCCTCGGCGGCGGGGTGGCCGCGCTCGAGGCCGAGCGGCTGCGGGTCGGTCGCCCCGTGCACCCGATGCTGGCCAGTCCCGGCTCGTCGCTCGACGCCGCGCTGGCCGACCTCGGCGCCGACGTCACGGTCGAGCACAAGCTCGACGGCGCCCGGATCCAGGTGCACCGGGACGGCGACGTCGTCCGCGTGTGGACCCGCACCCTGCGGGAGGTGACCGACGCCGTCCCCGAGCTGGCCGAGCGGGTGCGGGCGCTGCCGTGCCGGTCCGTCGTCCTCGACGGGGAGACCCTCGCCCTCGACGACGACGGCCGGCCGCGCACCTTCCAGGACACGATGAGCCGCTTCGGCAGCGCGGGGCCGGGCGGGGAGGGAGGCGATGCGACCGTCCTGCTCAGCCCGTTCTTCTTCGACGTCCTCCACCTCGACGGCCGTGATCTGCTCGACGAGCCGCTGCGCGTGCGGCTCGATGCGCTGGCGCAGCTGCTGGCCGCCGACGAGCACGCCGCGCTCCGGATGCCCGGCGTCCGGAAGCCGACCCCCGAGCAGGCGGCCGGGGTGCTCGAGGGGGCGCTCGCCGCCGGCCACGAGGGCGTCGTCGTCAAGGACCTCGGCGCGCCCTACGCCGCCGGCCGCCGCGGCCGGGCGTGGCAGAAGGTCAAGCCGGTGCACACCCTCGACCTGGTGGTGATCGGCGCGGAGTGGGGCTACGGACGGCGGACCGGGCAGCTGTCGAACATCCACCTGGGTGCCCGCGACCCCGACGGCGGCGCGCCGGTCATGGTCGGCAAGACCTTCAAGGGCATGACCGACGAGCTGCTGGACTGGCAGACGCGCACCTTCCCCGGCCTGGCCCGGGAACAGCACGAGTGGGGCGTGCTGCTGCGGCCCGAGCTGGTCGTCGAGATCGCCCTGGACGGCGCCCAGCGCAGCCCGCGCTACCCCGGCGGTGTCGCGCTGCGCTTCGCCCGGGTGGTCCGCTACCGCCCGGACAAGACGCCGGCCGAGGCGGACGACATCGACGCGGTGCGCGCCCTGCTCGCCGGCGGCTGAGCGGATCAGGCCGGGCGACCCGGCTCGCCCCGAGCCGGCCGTGCCTGCCGCGCCGCGATGCCGGCCACGACGGCCCACACGCAGGTCAGCACCTGGAGGAGGGCGACGGCCCACCGGCCCTCGCCGGCCGAGAAGCCGGCGTTGACCAGGAATACGGCCCCGGCGCTCCACCAGAACACCGGCCGGTCGACGGCCCGGCCGAGGACGCCGGAGGAGGGTCGCCCCTCCCCGCCGGGGTCCCCGGCGCGGACCGGGCTCCCGGTCACAGCTCGCTGCACGCGCCGGCGTAGGTCCAGTCGTACCGACCGCCGCACGTCGCGCCGTAGGCCTCGTACGGGGACCCCACCTCGGAGACCCAGTACAGGACGTCGCAGCTGATCCCGAACCCCTGCGAGCACTCCTGCGCCAGCAGGTCGAGCAGCGTCTGGCAGGCGCCACCGTCGCCGTTCGCGCAGTCGGCGATCAGCGCGTCCACCTCGCTGTCCACGGAGACGCCGGCGAGTCCGCCGGTCAGTTCGGCGGTGTCGACCTGGCCGGATCCCTCGGGGACGGGCGCGGCGTCGACGTTGATGTTGTACGTCGCGCCCCCGTCGGGGCGGGTCTCCTCGCCGCCACGGGTGAGGTAGATGCCGCCGGTCGCGGCCGTGATGACGGCGGCCGCCGCCGTGAGGATCCCCGGAAGGGTCGTGAGGAAGCCGAGGAAGCCACCGCGCTGCGGCGGAGCGACCGGCGGCGAAGCGTCGAAGGTCATGACGATCCTCCTGTCGGCGGACCACGGGTCTCCGGACGACGCCGCCCGGAGGAGCCCGGCCGGTCCCGGAGCGGGACCCTGGCAGGAAGAGGTCCGAGGCCGCGCCGTGATACCGGGGCGCCCCGCGAGCTCAGCGCTGCAGCCGCCTCAGCCCGTCGGCAGCTCCTCCGCTCCCGATGCGGGGACCAGCAGCGCGCGCACCAGCGCGTGCACGGCGCCCACGACGACGTCGTCCCCGTTGGACAGGGTGGCCACCGAGCCCATGGCGCGGGCGCGCAGCCGGGCGCCGTCGGCGACGGCGTTGATCAGCTCGGCGAGGTCGAACCACCCGTACCCGGGCCGCAGACGCAGGCCGAAGTGCTCGGCCAGTTCCTCGTAGAGCGAGGCCCAGTGCGCGATCCACTGCTCGTAGCGCGCCTTCAGGAACGCCTGCACGCGGGGGTGGTTGGGCAGCGCCACCCACATGATCGTCTGCAGACTCCACAGCGGGTCGTCGAGCGTCGCGCCCATGACCGCGCCGGCCAGCCTCCGGACCAGCTCGGGAAAGCTCCGGTCGCGCGCCAGCGTGACCGCGACCTCGCGGGTCTCGAGCATGAGCTGCTCGAGGCGCGCCGGTCGCAGCAGGTAGGCGATCAGGTCCTCGGTGTACCGGCTCTTGTACCGCCAGCGGTCGCGGAACATGCCCACGGTGAGGACGAGGGGGCGGTCGTCGCCGCGTCCCTCCCGCTCCGCGCGCTCGACGAGCCGCGCCTGGGAGAGCCCGGCGAACAGCCGCGTCCCGGCGTCGTGGTCGTCGAGCAGATCGGGGCCGCGGTGGTCGAGCAGGTCGTCGCGGAGCAGCAGCAGGCCGACCTCGAGGAAGGCGCGGGTCTCCGGGCTGTTCGCGATCTTCTCCCGCGTCGCCGGCCGGGCGTCCGCGGCGACGTTCCTCAGCACCTGCGACAGATCGTCCTCGAGCACCGTCTCCCCCAGCTGCGCCCGACCGGACCACCAGGCTAGGACCTCCAGCGCTGGAGGTCCCGCGCCCGCGGTCCCGTGTGCGCGCCCCGGCGCTCCTCCCCCACCCCGTCACCTCTGCCCCGAGAGGGCTTGGACGTGCCCCGTCGCGGCGTTCGACAGTGACGCCGAGGGACAGCACGACGAGGAGGCCGAGATGGCTGCAATCGAGATGGCTGCGATCAGGACGCCACCCGTCGAGCGCCCGGCCTGGGAGGAGTGCGCCGCCGTCCTCGTCGAGGGCGCGCGCCGGGGCGACCGGGATGCCTGGACCGCCCTCGTCGACCGCTTCCTCCCGCTCGTGCGCTCGGTGACCCGCGGCTACCGGCTCGGGGACAGGGACGCCGAGGACGTCGCGCAGACCGTCTGGCTGCGGCTGCTCGAGCACCTCGACCGCATCCGGGAACCGGTCGCCCTGCCGGGGTGGATCGCCGCGACCGCGCGGCACGAGGCCCTGCGGCTCGCGCGGGGACAAGGCCGGGCGGCTCCCCTCGACCCGTTCGGCGACAGCGGCCCACAGCCGGCGGACGAGCGGACGGACGTGGACGCCGGGCTGCTCCGGGCGGAACGGGACCGCGCCGTGCGCGACGGCCTGGCGGAGTTGCCCGACCTCCAGCGCGAGCTGCTGGTGCTGCTGACCCTGGACCCGCCGCCGAGCTACCGGGACATCAGCCGGCGCCTGGGCATGCCCGTGGGCAGCATCGGGCCGACCCGGTCCCGGTCCCTGCAGCGGCTGCGCAACACCCGGTCGCTGAGGGACCTGCTCGATGCGCCGTCGCCGGCCCGCCGACCGTTGGCCGGCGCGACGAGGTGATCGGCGTCGACGTCGGCTCCGCCGGGCACCGGCTCATCCGACCCCGGCCGCCGCGCTCCGCCGGCCGGACGACGGACGGCCGGCGCGCAGCGCCACCACCGTGCCCGGAGCCGGCAGCGGCAGCCCGGCCACGGCGCGCTCCATCAGGGGGGACGGCGACGCGCCCATCTCCCGGTCCAGCATCTCCCGGAACGCCGTGTACGCGCGCAGCGCCTCGGCGAGGTTGCCCTCGGCCCGGTGGATGCCCACCAGCGTCCGGTGCGCGGTCTCCCGCAACGGCTCCATCCGGATCGCCGCGTGCGCCACCTCGACGGCCTCGCCGCGGCGCCCGGCCCGGGCCAGCTTGCCGGCCAGCGCCTCCAGGGCGTAGAGCCGCAGCTGACGGAGCCGTTCGCGCTCCAGCAGCACCCAGTCGTCGTACCACCCGGGCAGCAGCTCGCACCGCAGCTCCTCGTCGCCGGGCACCTGCTCCGGGACCCCGCCGCGCGGGTCGAGCACCAGCCGGGCCCACCGGCCGGTCTCGCGGACGTCGACCCGCACGTCCCGTCCCAGGGTCAGCGCGCCGCCGGAGGAGTCCACCAGGTCCGGCGCCACCCGGTGCAGCCGCCAGAGGGCCGTGCGCAGGCTGCCGTGCGCCTGGCCCTCGGGGACCTCCGGCCACAGCTGACCGGCGACGGCCGCCCGCGCCGGGGAGGAGGCCAGGCCGAGGTAGGCGACCAGCCGCTGCGCCCCCCGCGGCAGGTCGCGCACCGTCGTCCCGGCCAGATCCAGCCGGAAGCCGCCCAGCAGTCCCACCTGCGCCGGTCCGCCGTCCACGAGGCATCCCCCCTGACAGCTCCGGTGCCGTTCCCTGCGGCACCCCTCTGCCCACCAGAGGGGCGGGCTGCGGGTCTGATACCGCCGGGCCGGTCCTTCCAGTGTCAGGTGATGACGGGGCGGTCGGGGGGCCGCAGCGCCTCGAGGGCCGCGAGCTCGGCGCGCAGCTCGCCGGCCAGCCGGCCGACGTTCACCAGCCGCCGGTTGAGCTCGTCCACCTGCGGCGCGGCCATCCCGGCCTCCGCCCGGGTGCTCGCGGAGACCTGGGCCTGGCTCTCGGCGCCCCTGATCAGGTGCTCCAGGACGTCGCTCAACGCGAGGGGCACCTGGGCCGGGGGCTCGTCGGGCGGGCGGATCGTCGCCGCGGGCTCCGGTTCCGGCAGGCGTGGGTCCGGAGGCATCTCAGGCCACCCCGAGCAGTGGGATCTCGAGGGTGTCGAGTCCGAGGTCGGCGAGCGTCAGCTGCCCGGCGCTGAAGGGCACCGTGACGTCGCGCAGCTCGACGGTGCCGGCGCTCGCGCCGGCCTGCACCCCGGACAGACGCATCTGCGCGACCTGGGTGCGGGCCCCGGCCCGCACCCGCAGCGCCGCGGTGAGCACGCCGAGCGGCACCGGCACGGTGTCGAGCGGCTGGCTGCGATTGACGGTCAGGTCGATCGGCCCGCTGCCGACGTCGCCGGCCGAGGCCGCCGGCAGGTCGAGACCCCGCAGGCGCAAGGCCGGCAGCCGGGCCGGCGCGCCGCGCACCTGCCGGACCGCCACGGTGCGCACCCCCGCGGCCGGGACGGCGACGTCGTTGACGTTCACCGCGGTCAGCGCGAGGCCGGCGAACGTGAACCCGGCCGAGGGAAGCGTCAGGTCGACCAGCTGCACGCCCTCGGCCTGCACGTCCGTCAACTCCACTCCAGTCACCGGGTCGGCCTGGGTCACGACACCCGCCGCGCTCAGCCGCGGGATCCGGAGGTCGATGTCCTGCAGGCTCGGGATGTCCGCGTCGCCGAAGGCGAAGGGCAGGTCCATCCGCCCCAGGGAGCTCTCCTGCTCGGTGATGACGATGTCGTCGAAGGGCCACGGCAGGGGCACCCGGATCGACCACAGCAGTGAGAACCGCAGCTGGACGGTGACGCGCACACCGCGCAGCTCCGCCCGACCGGATCGGATCCCCATCCGGACGTCGCCGGCGATGAGCTCGCCGACGCTGAGCGGACCGAGCTCCAGGCGGCCGATGCCCACCCGGGCGACGTGCGCGCGGTCGATCCTGGCTTCCGGGACGACGGTCTGCATGGGGCCTCCTGCTCGCGAGAAGGGCGGGGACGGGAGATCAGGACGGTGGGGGCCGCCGGGGGAAGTCCGGGATCCGGTCGATCAGGTCGGCGAGCTCACCGGCCAGGTCCTGCACCCGGCCCAGGTCGCCGGAGCGGTCGGTCGAGAGCGCTGCGCGGCCGGGGGCCTGCGTGGCCTCGCGGGCCGCGACGTCCCGGAGCGCCCGCAGTATCTCGCCGATCTCGATCACGTTGGAGACCTTCGGAACCTGGACGCGCACGACGGCGCGCTGGGGGTCGCTCATCTCAGGCCACCTGGATCTTGGGCACGTCCACGGTCTGGACGCCGATGTCGGACAGGGTCAGATCGAGCAGCTGGTACGGCAGGACGACGTCGTGCAGCTCGACCGAGCCGATCCCGAGCGCCACCTCGACGCCGTCGAGCAGGAGCTCGTCGGCGAGCAGCCGGCTCGCCGGCACCACCTCGAGGGTCACGTCCAGCAGACCGGTGTCCGCGGTGAAGTCGATCGGGTTGGACACCGCAGTGGTGTCCAGACCCCCCGCGATGACCCGGCCGGCACCGGCCGCCGGCAGATCCACGGCGGGGACCGTGATCGTCCCGAGTGGCAGGGCCTCCCCCACCAGGCGGGCGATGGTGGTCGCGCCGGCGGCCGCGGCCGGCAGCCCGAGCCCCTCGAGGGATATCCCGCCCAGGCCCAAGCCGGTGAGGGTGACGTCCTGGAGCGGCGCGGTGAGGTCCCTGATCCGGACCTGTTCGGCGGTGGCTCCGCCCAGGGTCAGGTTCTGCAGCACGCCGACGTCCGCCCGCAGGTCCTCGACCGCCACGGAGGCGAGAGTGAGGTCCAGCCGCTGCAGACCGGGCAGCGTGAGGTCGCCGACCCGGATGGTCGGCTTCTGCACCCCGAGCTCGATCGTCCCGTCCCAGGTCTTCTCCAGGAACCCGAGGTCCACGCTGACCGTCCAGCGCAGCCGCAGCTCGAGCTGTAGCTCCACCCGGAGGTTGCGGAATGCCGCCGTGCCGGTGCGCACGGAGGTCCGGGCGTCGTTGAGCACCAGCCGGCCGACCCGGACCGGGCCGGCATCGAGCTGCCCCACCGATATCCGGCCGACGGTCAGCCGGTCGATCTGCGCATCAGGGATGACGGTCTTCATGCGGGCCTCCCTCTCCAGGCCGTGCGACCGGTGGTCGCGGCGCGCTGGTCAGTCCTTCCCGAACCGCTTCTCGAGCTCCTCCACGACCCCGTGCACCAGCCCGCGCGGCGAGGGGTAGTAGTGCGGCAGCGCCCAGCGGGTGATCCGCGCGTCGATCACGGTGGGCCGCCGCGCCGCCAGGGCTGCGGCGAAGGCCTCCTCGAACTCCTCGAGGTCCTCCACCCGGTAGCCGTCGGCGCCGCAGGCCCGCGCGTAGGCGGCGAAATCCGGGGTCCGGTACTCGACCAGGCCGCTGCGGCCGTAGGTGGCCAGCTGGTAGAGCTTGACGAGCTTGAACTCGCTGTCGTCGAAGATCACCCAGATCACCGGGGCGTCGTGCTCGACGGCGGTCAGGAGCTCGAACCCGGACATCGCGTAGCAGCCGTCCCCGCAGCCCACGACCACCGTCCGGCCGGGGTGGGCCAGCTGGACACCGATGGCCCCGTTCGTGTGCCCCGCCATGGGCCCGAAGGAGCCGCACTTGCGGAAGTTCTGCCCGTCCTCCAGCTCGACGTAGTAGCCGAGCCACGCCAGGTGCGCGCCGGCGTCGGCCAGCAGGATCGCGTCCGGGGGCAGCATCCGGCCGAGCCGCTGCGCCAACCGGCCCGGGTGGATGGCCTTGGTCAGCTGCGGGAGGTGGCGGGCCTCGTAGTCGCGGCCGTCCACCGTCCGCTCCGGGAGGGGGCCGACCAGCGGGTCGAGGGCGTCGGTCAGGGCGGTGACGGCGAGGCGGGCGTCGGCGACCAGCGCGTGGTCGGCCTGGTAGAGCTTGTCGAACTCCCGCTCGTCGATGTTGATCCGGACCAGCACCTTGCCCGCGAACAGGTCCTCGCGCAGCCCGAAGGTGGCGTGCTGGCTCAGGGAGTTCCCGATCGCGACGACGACGTCGGCCTCGCGGAACGCCTTGAGAGCGCTGGCGTGGCCGCTCTCGTGGAACACCCCGACGCACAGGGGGTGGCTCTCGGAGACGATCCCCTTGCCGTCCAGCGTCGTCAGCAGGGGGATCTGGAAGCGCTCGAGGAAGCGCCGCACCGCAGACCCGGCGCCGCTCTGGACGGCGCCGTAGCCGACCAGCGCGACGATCCGCCGTCCGGCCCGGAGCGCCTCGGCCAGCACGGTCGCGGCCTCCCGCACCCGCGCGGGATCGGGCCGGACCGGCTCCACCCGGACCCGGACGTCGTGGTAGTTCCCCACCTCGACGCCCCGCTCGGTGAGATTCTGCGGCACGTGGATGTGGACCGGGCCGGGCCGGCCGGCCAGGGCGGTGTTGACCGCCTCCTCCAGCATGTCGCAGGTGTCGGCCGCGTCGGTCAGCAGGAACGACCGCTTCGTCGTGGCCGCGAACATGGCCTGCGAGTCCGGGGTGCCGTTCAGGCCGGAGGTGTCGTTCACCGCGCCCATCCCGCGCCACGGCAGGGCCACGTAGCCGGTCACCGCCAGCACGGGGTAGCAGTCGGACAGCGCCATGCCCAGACCGGTCAGCAGGTTGAACGCGCCCGGTCCCACGGTGGCGAAGCAGACCCCGAGCCGGCCGGTGAACATCGAGTAGCCGCAGGCCATGAACGCAGCGGCCTGCTCGTGGCGGGTCAGCACGGGCCGGAGGTGCCCGGCGTCCTCGAGCGCCAGCGCGAGGCCGGCGATGTTCTCGCCGTTGCCGCCGAACGCGACCTCCACGCCGGCGCTCTCCAGCCCCCGCACGATCGCCTCGTAGACCTTCACGCCAGCCCTTCCTGTCCCGTGCCCGGCGCGCGCGCCCGCGGCACCGGCGGCCATGCAACCGGGTCACCGTGACCGCACCGTCACCGGCGCGTCACCGCGTCGGACGCGCGGGCATGGCGCCGCTCGACAGCCGCCCGGCGCTCTGGCACGCTGCCCGCCCATCCCGACCCGAGCCGGCTCCCGCGCTCGGCGCGTCGAGCCCCGAGGGTCCCCCCGAGTCCACCCGGACGAGTGCGAGGTGAGGGACGTGCCGAAGACGCTGTCCCCCGGAGTCGTGGACCTGCCGCACGGCAGCTTCCGGGCGAACGTCCAGCCGGACGTGTTCGACGAGCGCGACCTCGTCTACCGGCCCCGCCTGACGCCGTTGCCCCCGACGCAGGACGGCCGCCCCGGTGACCGGTACGTGCTCACGCAGCAGGGCAACTCCTGCACAGGGCACGCGGTCGCCGCCATGATCAACGCCGTCCTCGCGGCCGGGAGCGACGGCACGCACGTCAGCCCGTACATGCTCTACCGGCTGGCCCGCCGGTACGACGAGTTCCAGGGCGAGGCCGACGAGGGCTCGTCGCTGCGCGGCGCCCTCAAGGGCTGGTACTACCACGGGATTCTGCCGGACTCCGAGTGGCCGGGGCTGGACACCGCACCGGAGCCGGACTTCGACCAGGATCCCCGGCTGCGCGACCTCGCGCTGCAGCGGCCCATGGGGGCGTTCTACCGGGTGAACACCGCACGGCTCGACGACCTGCAGTCCGCGGTCACCGAGTTGTCCGCCGTCGCCGCCTCCGCCGCCATCCACGAGGGCTGGGCCCGCCCGACGCCGGTGGAGCGAGGCGAGGAGCGGATGTGGGTGATCGAGCGGCCCCCCGGGGCCCGGCAGCTCGGCGGCCACGCGTTCTGCATCGTCGGCTACAACGAGACCGGTTTCCTGGTGCAGAACTCCTGGGGTCGGGAGTGGGGGCGCAGCGGGTTCGCGACCCTGCCCTACGACGACTGGCTGGACACCGCGTACGACGCGTGGGTGGCGCGCCCGGGGGTGCGCTCGGTCGTCCGGGTGCGGGAGCACGCCCGTACGGTCACCGTCACGGGGGGCGCGATCGCCGACGGCCCCGGCCCGGACCTGCACCGCCTGACCCGCCACGTCGTCAACCTGGGCAACGACGGGCGGCTGTCCACGGGCGGCCGCTTCGTCAGCAGCCCCGCGCAGATCGATCGAGTCGTCGAGCACATGGCGCGCTACCACGAGCTGTGGGCCGACCGGCCCGCCGACGGCGACGACGGCACCGTGCGCCGCGTCCTGCTCTACGCGCACGGCGGCCTCACCAGCGAGGGCGAGGGCCTGGCCCTGGCCCAGAGACAGCTGAACTGGTGGCTGAACAACCGGGTGTACCCGATCACCTTCGCCTGGCAGTCCGGCCCGGTGGAGACCCTGGTCGACCAGCTGACCGACGCGATGGAGGGCCGCACGCCGGCCGGTGGCATCGGCATCGACCTCGTGGAGCAGTTCGACCGGCTGGTCGAGCGGTTCGCCCGCACCAACGCCCGCTGGATGTGGGACGAGATGAAGGAGAACGCGGCGCGGGCGTCCGCGCCGATCCCCGCCGCGGCGTGGCCGTCCGCGGGGCCGGTGGCCGAGCGGGCCATGGCCGAGCTGCCGGGGGCGTCCCTCACGGTCGCCCGGCTGGCGGACTACATCCGCTCCTGCCCGCCGGGCGCGCGCGTGCAGGTCGATCTGGTCGGTCACAGCGCCGGCTCCATCTTCCTGGCCGGGGTGCTCGACCGGCTGGTGGAGGCCGACATCTCCGTCCACGGCCTCACCTACCTCGCGGCGGCCCTCCGGACCGACACCTGGGTGCGCCAGGTACTCCCCCACCTCCGCGCCGGTCGGGTCGGGCGGTTCGCCTCCTTCGGGCTCAGCGCCGACCGGGAGCTGGACGACGTCGTCGGCCTCAGCGGCCGGAACGTCTACCAGAAGTCGCTGCTGTACCTCGTCGCACGGGCGCTGGAGCGCCACCCCACAGCGACCGAGGTGCCGTTGGTCGGCATGATCCACTTCGCGGCCACCCCGGTGGAGGGCACGAGCGTCAACGGCGCCGTCGCGGACATCGGCGGCGAGCTGGTGTGGGCCCCGTCCGCGGCACCCGCGCGGAGCCGCTCGGACTCGCGCTCGCACGGTGGGTTCGACGACGACAGCCCCACCCTGACGTCGGTCATGCTGCGCGTGCTGGACCGGGACACGGCCGACCGGACGACCACCTTCCGGGCGCACGCGCCCCTGACCGGGCCGGAGCCGCCGGAGCCCGCCGGGACGGCGGCGGCGGCGCCGGAGCAGCTGGCGACCGTCGATGCCGAGCAGGCCGGGACGGCGCCGGTGGCCCACACCGCGGCGCCGAGGGCCGGCGCTTCGCCCGCGCCGGTGCCCCGGAGCGGGGACGACAGCCCCGAGGTGAGGGTGGCCCCCGCGTCCTCGAGCACGATCCTGGACCTGCTCTCCCGGGAGGGCTGGCGGCCGGTGTCCCGCTGACCGCGGTCCCGGCCGAGGTGCAGCGTCACCGCGGCGTCACCGGCGCGTCAATTCTCCGTCGCCATTCCGGCAATGGCGCCGATGGCTGTTGACAGTGCCGTTCCGGGGCGAGCAGGCTCCGCGACGACGCGGTGACCTGCCGGAATGCGTAAACGGTCCGACACCGACCAGGAAAGCGATCCGAGCCGTTCTTCGCCTGATGACGTGGCACCGCGTCCGCAAGGCGGGCCGGCTCGCCGTCAGGGGTCGGCCGGCCAGACAGACCATCGATCCGGGCGCTCCTTCCGCACCGTGCCCGCGTGCGCGGGGCGGCGGTGCACCCCCGGGACGAGGCAGGGGGACCGGCCGTGCGCGTGTACGAGGCGATCGTCAAGGGACTCGAGTCGGCCGGGGTGGAGGCCGCATTCGGCGGCGCCGGCGAGAACGCCGCCGGGCTGATGATCGCCCTGGAGGCGTCGGAGAGGATCCGTCCGGTCATCACCCGCAACGAGCAGGCAGCGTCCTTCATGGCCTGCGGCTATTCCATGTTCACGGACAAGCTCGGTTTCTGCTTCGCCACGGCCGGGCCCGGCGCGTTCAACCTGTTCTCCGGTCTGGCCATGGCGTTGTCGGATTCCTATCCGGTGTTCGCCGTCTCCGGATATGCCGATCGGAAATGGAGCGGGCGGGGTTCGCTGAACGAGACGTCCGGGGAAGGCGGAACGCCGGATTCGCGGAAGATGTTCGAGGCGACGACCAAGAAGTCGGTCCTCCTGGAGAACATCGCCGACACGTCCGACGTCGTCGAGGACCTGGTCAACGTCGCGCTGTCGGGCAAGCCCGGGCCGGTGCACCTGCACGTGCCCGAGGACCTCACCGAGCGCGGTGTGGAGGTCGAGAACTACCACGACGTCCGGCTCCGGGTACCGCAGGTCCTGCCCGATCCGGCCGCGGTCGACACGGTTGCCAGGGTGCTGGCCGAGGCGATCGAGCACGACGAGGGGATCGTGCTGCTGGCCGGCTTCGGCGCCGTCCGCAGCGGCGCCCACGCGGAGGTCCGGCGGTTCATCGAGCGGTTCCAGATCCCGCTGGTGACCACCCTCGACGGCAAGGGCATCGTCCCCGAGAGCCACCCGCTCGCGGTGGGAGTCTTCGCCGACAGCGGTCACGCCAGCGCCTGGAAGGCGTTCCGCGAGGCCCGGGTCGTCCTGGCCGTCGGCAACTCCTTCACCCAGCACGCCACCTTCAACTACCGCGAGGACCTGTTCGACGACAAGGTCCTCGTCCAGGTCAACATCTCCGAGGCCGAATTCGGCCGCAGCGGCTACAAGCCCGCCTACACCCTGCTCGCCGACGCGCGGCGTGCGGTCGCGGCGATCACCGACGCCCTCGACCAGCGGGTCGGCCCCGTCCCCCGCCGCGAGGTCGAGGGCCAGGACTGGGAGGCGCGCACGATCCTGATGCCGTCCCGGCGGATCCACCCCGGGAAGATGGCCCAGGTCATGGGCCGGCGGCTGCCCCGGGACGCGATCCTCCTGGCCGACGCCGGCGCGCACCTGGCGTGGCTCGGGTACTACGTGGAGCTCGACGAGGGCCAGGCCTTCCGCAAGGCCGGGGAGTTCGGGCCCATGGCGGGGCACACCAACGGTGCCCTCGGCGTGAAGCTGGCGCACCCGGACCGGACCGTCGTCGTCGGGTGCGGGGACGGCTGCTACAACATGGCCGGCTTCGAGCTGATGACCGCAGTGGAGCACGACATCCCGGTCATCTGGGTCATCTTCGACGACGACCAGTTCAAGCTGATCAAGCTCTACCAGCTGTCGTCGTACGGCCGCAGCGCGCTGGTCGAGTTCGAGAACCTCGACTTCGCCGCGTACGCCCGCGCCTGCGGCGCCGACGGCTACGCCGTCGACGAGCTCGACGACTTCGAGGCAGCGTTCACCGCGGCCCTCGCCTCCGGCCGGCCGACGGTGATCGACGCCCGCATCACCCGCTGGGCCGTGCCCCACTACAGCCCCTCGCCGGACGGCGTGATCGACGGTCTCGTCGAGATGGTCGAGCAGCGGTTCCGCGACGAGTCCGACGACTGATCCGCCCGCAGCGCGCCGACCCTGGACCGGAGGACCCGATGACCGCCACCTGGACCGAGGAGTACGCCGGCGGCAGCGCCGAGGCCGAACGCCGGCTGTTCGACGACCTGGCGTGGGAGATCATGCAGGTCCAGCTGAAGAACCAGCGGGCCGCGAGCGCCGACGGCGTCCCCCACGGGGTGGACCGGGCCTTCCACGCCAAGCCGACGATGGCCGTCGCCGACGCGCAGTTGCGGTTCCTCGACCTGCCCGCGGAGCTGCGCGCCGGCTTCGCCCAGCCGGGGGCGGTCTACCCCACCGCCGTCCGGTTCTCCAACGCCGCGGGCACCGGTCAGCCGGACTTCGCGAAGGACCTCCGCGGGGTGGCGCTGCGGATCACCGTCTCGCCGGAGGAGCAGCACGACCTGCTCATGACCAACTTCCCGGTGTCACACGCCCGGGACGCGCGGCAGTTCGTGGCGTTCGCCAGTGCGACGGCCGGCGGGACGGCGGCGCGGCTGCTCGGGCTGGTCCGGCTGGCGTTCCGCTGCGGCCCGCTCGAGACGATCCGGATGGTCCGCAACGTGCAGAAGGGCCGGCGGCGGAAGGTCGGCAGCGTCTTCACCGAGACCTACTGGAGCCGGGGCGCCATCCGCTGGGGCGGCGACCTCGCCGTCCGGTACCTGCTGCGCCCGGCCGCCGGGACGCCGGCCGCGCCGCCGCCGTCCCGGACCGATCCGGCGTATCTCTCGAACGAGGCGGCCGGCCGGCTGTCCGCGGGCGACGTGCGGCTCGAACTGTGCGTGCAGCGGTACCGCGACCCCCGGTCGACGCCCATCGAGGACACGGCCGTCGAGTGGTCCGAGGACGTGTCGCCCCCCGAACCGGTCGCCGTCCTGACCATCAGCGCCCGGGACGTCGCCGACGCCACGGAGCGGGTGCGGGCCGGCGCGATCGAGGCCATGGCGTTCAACCCGTGGAACACCACGGACGATTTCCGGCCGCTGGGGAACCTCAACCGTGCCCGCAAGGCGGCCTACGACGCGAGCGCGGCCCACCGGCTGGGCGAGCGCTGGCGGACCGACCTGCCGCTGCGCAACCGGCTCCTCCTGGCGGGCGCGACCGCCGGGTTCGGCGCGCTCAACCGGTTCCTGCCGTGGCACCGGCTGCCGGTCCGGCTGAGCCTGCTGAACCTCACCGCGTTCCGCGAGGTGCTCCGCCGGAGGAACCTCATCGACGTCGAGCCGCGGGAGGCGCCGCCCGTGGCCCGCCCGGTGCCCGCGCCGCCCCCGGAGGAGGACCGGGTGAGCCGGACCTTCGACGGCCAGGACAACGACCTCTCCGCACCCGCGATGGGCGCCGTCGGGACCGCCTTCGGCCGCAACCTGCCGCCGGACCCCCGCCCCGACCTCGACGACGTGCCCAACCCGATCACCGTCAGCCGGGAACTGCTGGTGCGCCGCCGGTTCCTGCCGGCGGGCTCGCTCAACCTGCTGGCGGCCGCGTGGATCCAGTTCCAGGTGCACGACTGGGTCAACCACGCCCGCCTCCCGCTCGGCACCCGCGATGTCCGGGTGCCCCTACCGGAGGGCATGGACGGCTGGATCAACGTGCCCGGCGGCGCTCCCGAGCCGTACATGCGGATCGCCGGGAACCGGCACCGCGAGGACGGGTCCGGCGCCGGGCACCTGGTGTTCGGCAACGACGCGTCCCACTGGTGGGACGGCTCGGAGGTCTACGGGACCGATGCCGCGCAGGCCCTCGCGCTGCGCGAGGGACCGAAGCTGCGGCTGACCGCCGAGGGATACCTGCCCGAGGACCTCACCGGCATGGAGGTCACCGGGTTCAACGAGAGCTGGTGGCTCGGCCTGTCCGGCATGCACACCCTCTTCGCCCGGGAGCACAACGTCCTCTGCGACGAGCTGCGCGCGCACTACCGCGGCTGGAGCGACGACCGCGTCTACCGGACCGCCCGGCTCATCGTCTCGGCGCTCATCGCCAAGATCCACACCGTCGAGTGGACCCCGGCGATCCTCGGCACCCGCGCGCTCGAGCTGGCCATGAACAGCAACTGGAACGGCCCGCCGGACGGCGACTGGCGAACGCGCCTGGGCCTGTGGCTGATGGACGTGCACGCCACCGTCGGCATCCCCCGGACCTTGCCCGACCACCACCGCGTGCCGTACTCGCTCACCGAGGACTTCGTCACCGTCTACCGCATGCACCCGCTGCTGCCCGACGACTACTGCTACCTCGACCACCGCACCGGTGAGGTCCTGGCCCGGCGCGCGTTCCCGGAGATCCAGGGGACGCTGGCCGACGAGGAGATGCGCGCGCTCGGCCTGACCAACGCGCTGTACTCGTTCGGCCGGGCCAACCCGGGCGCGATCACCCTGCACAACTACCCGCGGTCGCTGACCGACTTCGACCGGGGCGGCGAGCGGATCGACCTGTCGGTCGTGGACCTGGTGCGGACCCGGCGGCGCGGCGTGCCGCGCTACAACGACTTCCGCGCGGGGCTGCACAAGCCACGGGTCAAGCGGTGGGCGGACCTCACGGCGAGCGAGGAGGACGCCGAGCTGCTCCGCGACGTGTACCGCGACCGCATCGACGACGTCGACACGATGGTGGGCCTGTTCGCCGAGACCCCGCCCCCCGGCTTCGGGTTCTCCGACACGGCGTTCCGGATCTTCATCCTCATGGCCTCGCGGCGGCTGCAGAGCGACCGGTTCCTCACCGTCGACTTCCGGCCGGAGGTCTACACGCCGTTCGGCATGGACTGGATCGCCGGCAACGGGATGACCAGCGTGATCCTGCGGCACTGCCCGGAGCTGGCGGCGGTGCTGCCGCGCGACCGCAGCGCGTTCGCCCCGTGGCGCCCGGTCGGTCACCCACCGGTGGACCGCGCCTACGAGTCGCGGCTGCAGGCCGCCGCGGCCGGGCGGTCCCGGTGAGCTCCCAGACGCGGGCCGGACACCCCGGGCTCGACGCGCTCGCCGACCGCTCGCTGCTCGAGGTCCTCTGGCGCCGCCGGACGCACCGGGTCAGCCGCGGCAGCTCGGTGCGCGCCGGCTCGATGAGCTACCAGTCGCAGCAGGAGCGGGTGCCGCTGACCGCCCTGGAGCAGGCCGTCCTCATCGCCCTGACCGGCTGCACCGGGCTCACCATGCCCGACCGGCCGTTCAACGACCCCCGCAACGACAGCCCGATCATGGCCAAGCCCAACCTCACGATGGCCGGGCGGTCGGCGGGCAGCCCGGACAATGCCCAGGGCACGCACTTCTTCCTGATCAACGACAGCGGCACGTACTTCCTGCGCAAGCTGCCGCCGCCCGAGGACGGCGGCTCCCCGCTCGACCCGGACGTGCTGCTGGCGCGGGCGGAGGCGGCCAAGGTGCGCCTGTCCGACCAGCGCATCGACGTCCCCGGCGGCAACCGGGACTTCCCGGCCTACCTGGACTCCAACCGGTTCCTGTCGAACCTGCCCGGGACGACGATCCTGTTCCCCGTCGTCGACCTGTCCCGCCAGTACATCAACGGGATGATGTACCTGCTCACCCAGCCGGCCGGCGCGCGACCGACGATCGTGGACGATCGCAACTTCTACCGCCTGGCCGGGGTCAAGCGCTGGGTGCGCTCCGGGTTCCTCAACAAGGACATCAAGCTGCCGCTCGGCGCGATCTGGGGGATGCGCACCCAGATCGAGGCCGACCTGCTGCTGCAGAACCTGATGCTCGCCGCCGACGCCATGGGGCTCGGGGCGTGGATCCACGCCAGCATCTCGCCACCGGTCCTGCTGGGCGATCCCAAGTTCCGCGACCGGTACGGACCGATGCTCGGCTTCGACTGGGTGGTGCCGCGCTGGAAGCCGGCCGACGTCCTGCGCTGGCAGGTGCCCCTCCCCCGCGTCGCCGCCCTGCGGGCGCACCCCGTCGGCCTGCGGCACGGCGGCGAGCACCTGATCCGGGCCATGTGCCCGCCCAACTACCCGAGCATGGCCGCGGCCGTGGACGCGGTGATCGCGGACAAGTTCGGCCGCCAGGGCATCTACAGCGACGCCTCGGTGTTCCGCCGGATCTACAAGGACGACTTCGGCCCCCAGTACCTGGACCAGGCCAGCGACTACGGCCAGGACGTCATCGCCTGCGCCCGGGACATCTGCACCTACATCCACGAGACGCACGGCCGGTTCCCCGCGCACGTCGAGGCCATCCACGTGCCCGGCGTGTGGCTGCAGGCCCACCACGTCGAGCAGCCGTACTACGAGCGGTTCTTCCGCAACGGCCTGACCGACGCCCACCTCGCCCACGACCGCACCTGGCACTCCTCCGGCTGACGCCCCGCCCGGCCGGTCAGCCGAGGCGCAGCGGCAGGACCCGCGGCCCGCGGATCTGGCCGGTCGACCAGGTCACCGCCGCGGGGTCGGCCAGGGAGAACTCCGGCAGCCGCGCCAGCCACACCTCGAGCGCGACCCGCAGCTCCATGCGGGCCAGGTGCGAGCCGACGCAGCGGTGGATCCCGAGCCCGAAGGCGGCGTGCCGGTTGACCTGGCGGTCGATCACCACCTCGTCGGCCCGCTCGAACTGCTCCGGGTCGCGGTTGGCCGCCGGGAAGGGCAGCAGCACCCAGTCCTCGGCCTTCATGTCGACGCCGCGCCAGGTCATGTCCCGCCGGACCAGCCGCGCCATCGTCACCGGCGCGTAGGCCCGCAGGAACTCCTCCATCGCCGTCGGCATCAGCTCCGGCTCGGCCACCAGCCGGCGGCGGTCCTCCGGATGGCCGGCCAGGTGCCACAGCGCGGCGCCGATCGCGCTCCAGGTGGTGTCGATGCCGGCGATGAGCAGCAGCGACATCGTCCCCGCGACGTGCTGCGGCTCCAGCTTGCGGCCGTAGAGCTCGACGTCGAGCAAGTAGGAGGTGAGGTCCTCGCGCGGGTGCGCGAGGTGGTCGCGGATCTGCGCGTAGAGGTACTCGAACAGCTCCCCCATCCGGTCGATGCGCTCCTTGGGGGGCAGGTTGACGCCCTCGAGGGTGTTCTCGACGAACCGGGCGAACTGCGGGCCGTCCTCCGGCGGGAACCCGAGCATGTCGGCGATGACCCGCATCGGGATGTGCTGGGCGTACTCGGCGGCGGCGTCGACGACGTCCCGTCCGGCGAACCCGTCGACCAGCGACTCGCAGAACGCGCGGGTCGCGGGCTCCAGCCGGCTCACGGCGCTCTTCGTGAAGGCCGGCAGCAGCAGCTTGCGGGCGTCGTGGTGGAACGGCGGGTCGGAGGAGATCGGCGGCGACCCACCGATCGGCGCGATGTCCCGGGGCGGCCGGAAGTTGCTCATGATGATCGCCCGCGACGAGAAGGAGTCGGTGTCGTAGGCGATGGCGGCCACGTCCTCGTAGCGGGTGGGCAGCCAGCCCCCGCCGAACCGGTCGGTGTGCGCGACCGGGCACCGCGCGCGCAGGTCGTCCCAGATCTCCGGTGCGCGCTGGGCGTACTCGGGCTCGAGGTGGGAGAAGTCCGTCGTCCAGTCCGAGACCGGACCGGTGACCGGGTCGTTGCGGGTGCCCAGTGCCGGATCGGGGCGGACGTGGTGGAAGTCGTCCAGGGAGCGGTCGTCCACGGTCATGTCAGGCCTCCTCGAGGACGTCGATCGCCTGCTCCGGGCAGTTGGCGACGGCCAGCCGGCCGTCGTCCTCCCGGCCCGGCGGCACCCGCCCGTCGCCGAGGACGACGCCGTAGCCCTCCTCGTCCTCGCCGAACAGGTCCGGCTGGAGGTCGTAGCAGCGGCCGTGCCCCTGGCAGCGGTCCCGGTCGATCCGGAGTCTCATGGCGCGGCTCCCGTCTGTGCGGCGGTGGGCAGTGCGAGGGCGGCCACGAGCCGGGTCAGCAGCGCGGCCCACTCCTGGTCGTCCACGTCGTGGAGGTCCGGGCCGACCAGCGCGGTCCCGGCGGCGAGCGCGAGGCAGAAGTGCGCGATGGCCGCCGCCGGCAGCGACGGATCGACCTCCCCGCGCCGCTGGGCGTCGCGGACCAGGCCGGCCAGCCAGTCGGCCCGCTCGCGGACGTAGCCGCGCATCGGCCCGGCGACGTCCTCGTCGCGGCGGGCGGCGATGAGCGCCTCGAGCATCAGCCGGTCGTCGGGCTCCTCCCGGCGCCGCCGCAGCGACCGGCCGGTCTGCAGCAGGACGTCGCGGATCGGGCGGGCCGGATCGGCCGCGACCAGGTCGGCGAGCAGCCGGCGCCCGTGCACGCGCAGGGCGTCGACGAGCAGCTGCCCCTTGGAGCCGAAGTGGGCGTACAGGGCGCCGTTGGAGAGCCCCGCCGCCTCCGCGATCTCCACGACACGGGTGCCCTCGTAGCCGCGGCGGGCGAAGACGTCGGCGGCCGCCCGGAGCAGCCGCTCGCGGGTGCCGGCCGCGGTGGCGCCCGCGATGCGACCCATGTCACGAATTGAATGGCGATTCAATTCACACGTCAAGCAGGGAGCCGCTGCCGCCGCCGGCGTACAGGTGCACGTGCAGTGCTACGACGGCCTGGTCCACGGCTTTTCGACATGGGCACGGTGTCGCCGGCCGGCGCAACGGGCGATCGAGGAGAGCTGCGCGCGCTTCGGGGAGGGCCTGCACGCCTGACCGGCCGGGAACTGCGCGGCCGCAGCGGCGCGGCGGCCGCCCCCGGCGGGCGAGCACCGGGGTAACGTCCGCCGGGACCGGAGGAGAAACCCATCGCCACACACCTCGGACGCTGCGCAGAAGCTCACCTCGGTTGTCCCTGCCGGGGCGACGAGACGCTCCACGAAGAGCGGTCCCGGACGATCACGGAAGCACGGGAGCGGTCGCAGGAGCCGGAGGAGTGCCCCGAGTGCGGCTCGCCCACGTCGGCGCTGGCCCTGGTCACGTGGGGGAACTGCCGCGCCTGCCGCACGGCGCAGTCACGGCTGACCGACCCACTGCGCTGGTGACGGCGCGGTCGGCGCCACGCTCCGTCAGGTCCGGGGTGGTGCGTCACCGACCTCCCGGAGCTCGGTGACGGCCAGGACCCGGCCGGTCGGATAGAGCTCGATGTCGACGTCCTGGCCCGTGCTGTCGACGACGGTGAGCCACCCGGCGGGGCCGAACCGCACGACTCGCTCCGGGAGTTCGACCTGGCCGTCGGGATCTGCCGCGTCCCGCAGCACGACCCGCGCCTGGTAGAGGTGCCGGTCGTTGACCGTGGTGATGTCCATGCAGGCAGCCTCCTCCGGGCTCGCAGCCCGTACAGTCGGACGGGATCGCTGTCGTACCTCTGCTTCGTTCTCGAACGTCCGCAGTCGTCTCTGCCTGACGTTCCTCTCGGTCCTGCCGGTCGGTGCGGCGGTCGCCGGGCGACGACCGTCGGCCGGACACCCCAGCACGGAAGAAGAACGACATGGCTCAGGGCACAGTGAAGTGGTTCAACGCGGAGAAGGGCTTCGGCTTCATCGAGCAGGACGGCGGCGGCCCCGACGTCTTCTGCCACTTCTCGGCGATCACCGGGAGCGGCTACCGCTCCCTGGACGAGGCGCAGCGCGTCGAGTTCGACGTCACGCAGGGCCAGAAGGGCCCGCAGGCGGAGAACGTCCGGGCGATGTGACCGACGCAGGGCCGCACGGCTCTGCGATACGGCACGTCACCGGTTCGCCGTCCGCGGCGGACGGCCGGAGACTCGGGGTAGCCATCGCGGCTTCCCGGGGAGCCCGTGGTGGTCAGGCCCCGCCGCTCCAACCCTCGGGCGGCGGGGCCGCCTCCGCCCGCAGGCCGGCCGCGGGCTCGACGTCGAAGCCGAGCAGGAGGTCCTCGCCGGCGACGAAGACCGACCGGTTGACCAGGCGGATGCCGTCCGCGACGCGGCCGATCCCGAGCTGCCCCACCGCGTCCACCCCGGCGCCGATGATCGTCGGGGACACCGACACCACGACGCGGTCGGCCGCGCGCGCCTGCAGCATCGAGGTGATGACCCGGGCGCCGCCCTCGACCAGCAGCGAGGCGACCCCGAGGGAGCGCAGCAGCCGCAGCACCCCGTCGATGCGCAATCCCCCGGGGCCGCCCGGGACGTCGCGGACCATGACGCCGGTCGCGACGAGCTGCCGCCGCCGGTCCGGGTCGGCGTCGGGCCGGCAGAGGATCAGCGTCGCGGCGTCGTCGGAGAGCACCTTCGCGTCCAGCGGGGTCCGCAGCGCCGAGTCCAGCACCACGCGCAGCGGCGAGGCCCCCGGCACCATGCGCACCGTCAGCTGCGGATCGTCCTGCAGCATCGTGCCCGCGCCCACCAGCACCGCGTCGCAGCCGGCCCGCATCGCGTGCGCCACCCGGCGCTCCGGCTCGCCGCTGATCCACTTGGCGTCGCCGGTGGCGGTCGCGATCCGCCCGTCGAGGGTCTGCGCGTACTTGACGACGACGTGCGGCCGGTCGGCGCGCGGCTGCTGGTGCCCCAGCAGGCGGCCGACGTCGACCGGCGGGACGCGCAGCTCCTCGAGCCCGTGGCCGGTCGGCCGGTGGTGGCCCAGGCGCGCCTGCTTGGTCTCCAGGTAGAACCGGTTGCGCCGGTGCGGGGCGGTGCCCAGCCCGCGCAGCGACTCCACCGCGACCCCGCCCCGCTCCAGCCCGGCGGCCTTCGCCGGGTTGTTCGACAGCAGCCGGACCGACCGGATGCCGAGCTGCCGGAGCACCTCGGCGGCGTCGTCGTAGGTGCGCAGGTCGGCGGCGAACCCGAGGCGCAGGTTGGCGTCGACGGTGTCGGCGCCGGCGTCCTGCTCGACGTAGGCCCGCAGCTTGTCGACCAGACCGATGCCGCGCCCCTCGTGCCCGCCGAGGTAGAGGACGACGCCGCGGCCCTCGGCGGCGACGGTCCGCAGCGCCGAGCGCAGCTGGACACCGCAGTCGCAGCGCAGCGAGCCGAGCGCGTCGCCGGTCAGGCACTCCGAGTGCAGCCGGGTGAGCACCGGGGAGCCGTCGCCGATGTCGCCGGCCACCATCGCCAGGTGCACGTGCCCGGACGGCGTCTCGAAGGCGTGCGCCTGGAACTGGCCGTACGGCGTCGGGATCGGCGCGGAGGCCACCTCCCGGACGGGCTGCCGCTGCGACGACATCTCGGCCATCTGCACTCCTCTCCTCGCGGGCGCGCACACGGGGCTCCGCACGCTACCGTCGCCCGACCCGGAACGAACCCGTCTGCGGAACGGAGGTCGATCGGCGTGCAGGCCTCCCGGCTGCTGTTCACCGCCCCGCGCCAGGTAGAGCTGGCGCCGGTCGACGTCCCGGAGCCCGGCCCCGGCGAGGTGCTCGTGCGCACCCTGGCGTCTGGCATCAGCACCGGCACGGAGCTGCTGTGCTACCGCGGCCTGCTCGACCCCGACCTGCCGCTCGACGAGCGGATCGGCGCGCTGGGCGGCACGTTCCGGCATCCGTTCCCGTACGGGTACAGCTGCGTGGGGACCGTCGAGGGCTCGGCGGACTCGGTGCCGACGGGCACGCTGGTCTTCGTCTTCCACCCGCACCAGGACCGCTTCGTCGTCCCCGGGGACGACGTCGTCGCGCTGCCGGCGGGCACCGATCCCCGGACCGCGACCCTGTTCCCGCTGGTGGAGACCGGGCTGCAGCTGAGCCTGGACGCCGGGCAGGTGGCGCAGGAGACCGTCGTCGTGCTCGGGCTGGGCGCGGTCGGCGTCCTCACCGCGCTGCTGCTGCGGCGGGCCGACGCGACCGTCCTGGCCGCCGACCCGCTGGCCGAGCGGCGCGACCTGGCCGGCTCGCTCGGCATCACGGCGGTCGCGCCGGAGGAGCTGCCGGCCCGCGTCCCCGCCGGCGGCGTGCCGCTGGTCGTCGAGCTCTCCGGCGCGCCGGGGACCCTGGCCGGGGCGCTGCCCCTGCTCGCGCACGAGGGCACCGCCCTGGTCGGGTCCTGGTACGGCCGGCAGGAGGTTGCGCTGCCACTGGGCGCGGAGTTCCACCGGCGCCGGCTGACCATCCGGAGCAGCCAGGTGTCGACGATCCCCGCCGTCCTCGCCGGCCGCTGGGACGTCGCTCGGCGCCGCCGCACGGCCGCCGGGCTGCTGGAGGAGCTGCCGCTGACCGCCCTGGCCACCACCGAGCTGCCCTTCGCGGAGGCCGCGCGCGCCTACGAGCTGCTGGACCGGCGCGCTCCGGGTGTCCTGCACGTCGCGCTGCGCTATCCATAGCCGCATGTACGAGACCGGGACAGGGTTCGGGGTGCGCGCCTTCCACGTCATGCCGGGGATGCCGCCGCCGGAGGGCGAGCGGCACTCGCACGACTACCGGTTCGACGTCGTCGTCCGCCGGGAGAACCTCGACGAGCGGGGCATGGTCGTCGACCTCGACGTGCTGGACGACGCGCTGCGCGGCGCCGCCGCGCGGGTCGACGGGCAGGACCTGGAGGGGATCGTGCCGGTCGAGGCGGTGACCGTGGAGGCCTTCGCCCGCTGGCTGCACGGGGAGCTCGCGGGTGCGCTGGGCGCCCTGCCCGGCGCGACGCTCGCCGTCCGGGTGTGGGAGAACCCCGACGCGTTCGGGGGCTACACCGCGCCGCTGGGCGGGACGAGCTCGGCGTAGGCGGCCAGGCAGCGGCGGGCGCAGGCCTCCCAGGTGAACTCCTCGAGCACCACCTCGCGGCCCCGCTCCCCCATGCGCGCGGCCAGCGCCCGGTCGCCGAGCAGCTGGGCCAGCCGCTCCCGGAGCTCGGCGACGTCGCCAGGGGTCACGAGGAAGCCGGTCTCGCCGTCGCGCACCACCTCCGGCAGGCCGTCGAGCCGGCTGGCGACCACCGGCGTCCCGCTGGCCATCGCCTCGAGCACGGACAGGCCCAGCAGCTCGGAGATGGCGAAGTGCCGGCCGTAGCAGTCCTCCCGGACGGTGGGCAGGACGAAGACGGCCGCGCTCCGGTGCAGGGCGGGCAGCGCGTCCTCGGCGACCGGGCCGGGGAAGGCGACGTCCCGGCCGCGGGCCAGCTCCCGCAGCAGCCGCGGGTAGTCCCGCCCCGGCGGCCGGGGGTCGTGCCCGCCGCTGCCGGCGACGGTGAGCCGGGCGCCGTCGGGCAGTGCCCGGATCAGCCGGTCGACGCCCTTGTGCGGGGTGATCCGCCCGACGTAGAGGACGCCGTCGCGGCGCACCCGCGGATCCGGGGCGAACCGCCGGGGGTCCGCGCCGCCGTACACGACGCGGGTCCGGTCGGCGGGCACGCCGAGCACCGCCGCGGAGAACGCGGAGACGGTGAGGAACCGGTCGAACAGCGCGGGCAGCAGCCCGAGCCACCCGCCGCCGCCGAGGCCGTGGTCGGTGGTCACCAGCCGCTGCCCCCGCAGCCGCGCCGCCACGGCGGCGATCCGGCTGGGCGCGCTGCGGGTGTGGTGGGTGTGGACGACGTCGGCGCCGTCCAGCGCCCAGGGCAGCTGCGGCGCGAGCGGGTGCACCGGGTGCCGGCGCAGATGCCCGAGCGGGCGCAACGTGCGCACCCGCACGCCCGACGGATCGCGGACCAGACCCGGGCGCGGGCCGAAGGTCACGAGGTCGATCTCGGCATGGCGGGCCAGGGCGCGGGCCAGCTCGACCGGGTAGCGTTCACCGCCGCCCAGCAGGCCGCCGGCGCCGAACGGGGTGGGCGCGACATGGACGATCCGCACGAGCTGATGGTCTCGCTGGTCACGCTCGGCGACCCCGGCACGCTCACCGGCGGCTACCTGTACCACCAGCGGATCGCGGCGCTGGCCCCGCGGTTCGGGGCGCGGGTGCGGTTCGTCTCGGTGCCCGACGCGCCCTTCCCGCTGCCGGTCGCCGCCGGGCTGCGGGTGCTGCGGCGGGCGGTGCGCCCGCGGCCCGACGTCCTGCTCCTCGACAGCATCGCCGCGGCGTACCTGGGGCCCTGGTTGCCCCTGCGGCTCGGCGTCCCTGTCGCGGCGATCCTGCACCAGCCGCCCGGCGGGATCGACGCCGGCCCGCTGCGCACCGCCGTGCAGGCGGTGCTGGACCGCTGGGCCTACCGCGCGGCCGACCCGCTGCTGGCGGCCAGCGCCGCGCTCGCCGACGACCTGGCCGCGGCGGGCCTGCCGAAGGACCGGCTGCGGGTCGTCCCGCCCGGGCGCGACGTGGCGCCCGCGCCCGGCCCGGCGCCGGGCGACCTGCGGCGCGGCCGGCGCGCGGCGGTGCTGTCGGTCGGCAACTGGGTGGCCCGCAAGGGCCTGCTCGACCTGCTGGAGGCGGTGCGCCGGCTGCCCGACGACGCGGTGACCCTGCACCTGGTCGGGGACCCGGACGCCGAGCCGCGCTACGCCGCCCGGGTCCGCGACCGGCTCGCCGATCCGGGGCTGGCCGGCCGGGTGGTCGTGCACGGGCCGCTGCCGGTCGACGGCGTCGCGGCCCTCTACGCCGCCGCGGACGTCTTCGCCCTGGCCAGCCTCCGCGAGCCCTACGGCACCGTGCTCGGCGAGGCGATGGCGGCCGGGCTGCCGGTCGTCGGGTACGCCGCGGGCAACCTCCCGCACCTGGCCCGGGACGGCGAGGAGGGCCTCGTCGTCCCGCCGGGGGACGTCGCCGCGCTCACCACGGCGCTGTTCCGCCTGGCGGCGGACGAGTCGCTGCGGGCCACGCTCGCCGCGGCGGCCGCCCGGCGGGCCGCGACCTTCCCGACCTGGGAGGACAGCGCGGCCCGGCTGTTCGGCGAGCTGCGCGCCGCCGCGGCCCGGCCGTGATGCGCGCCCAGGTGGCCCTCCGCCCGGTGGCGCGCTCGGTCGTCGGCCGGCTGCCGCTGCCGGTCGCCGACGCGCTGCGCCGTCCGCTGCCCGACCGCCCGGGGGTGCTGCGCCGGGCGGTCCTCCGCGCGCTGCGGGAGGGCGGCATCCCCCGCGCCGTGACGAGCTTCCGCCTGGCCGACGACCCGGAGCTGGCCTTCGTCGCCGCCGACTCCCTCGTGCTCGCCCAGCTCTACTGGTACGGCACGCAGGGCTGGGAGCCCGAGCTGCTGCCGTGGTGGCGGCGCTTCTGCCGCCGGGCGGGATCGGTGCTCGAGCTCGGCGCCAACGTCGGCTACTTCACCGTGCAGGCCGCGCGGGCGGCGCCGGGGATCCGCCACGTGGCCGTCGAGCCGCACCCGTTCTCGGCGGAGATCTGCCGGGCCAACCTGGCCCTCAACGGGATCCGCTCCGTGGAGCTGGTCGAGGCCGCGGCGGTGCCCGGTCCGGCGGCCGGGCCGGTGCAGCTGCGCGTGCCGGCCGACCAGCTGGCCACGCCGACCGTGGCCTTCCTCGGACCGGGCACCGAGCTGCCGGCGGGCATGACGCGGGACGTGACCACCGTGATCGACGTCCCCGCGGTCGACGTGCGCGCGCTCGTGGCCGGCGCCGACCTGGTGAAGCTGGACGTCGAGGGCCAGGAGCACCTCCTGCTCGCGGCCGCCCGCGACCACCTCCGGGACAAGCGCCCGGCGCTGTTCGTCGAGGTGCTGGCCGGGACGCCGCAGCTGCGCGCGCTGCTGGCCGACCTCTGCCGGCGGGACGGCTACCGGTGCTACGCCGTCACCCGCACCCGGCTGGTCGAGCTCGCCCCGGCGCGGCTGGCGACCGTGCGGCTGGAGGCCGAGTTCGGCGGGCACGACGTCATCCTCTGCGCCGGCGACCCGCCACCGGGGTGACGACGGGTCACCGCGCCCCGACCGGGACGGCGGTGCCGATCCGGGCCGCCTCGGCGACGGCGACGGCGAGGGCGTGGGTCTGCAGCGCCTCGGCGACGTCGACCAGCCCCGCCGGCGCCGGCCGGCCGGAGAGCAGGTCGACGAAGCCCCGGTCGACGGCGCGCCGGGCGTCCACCTCCGGCGCGGCGCACTGGTCGCCCTCCGGGGTGGCGATGCGCAGCGAGGTCTCGGTCAGGTGCACCGACAGGGCGTCGGTGACCACGTCCAGGCCCGCAGCGGTCGGCGACGGCAGCAGGCAGGAGGTGCTCACCGTGCCGACGGCCCCGGACTCGAAGCGGAGCACCGCGGCGGTCGCGTCCGGCACGTCCCGCGCCTCCGCCGAGGACGGCGCCGCCGCACCGACGACCTCCGTTACCTCGCCCGCGAACAGCCGGAGCAGGTCGAGCACGTGGGTCGCCTGCTCGACCACCTGCCCGCCCGAGAGCTCCTCGCGGCTCCACCACGGGGAGGCGGGCGTGGCGCCCCACCACCGGGCGGCGACCAGCCGGACCGCCCGCCCCCGGACCGCCCGGGCGGCCCGCCCGACGGTGTCGAGGTAGCGCCAGTGGTAGCCGGTCGCGGTCGGCAGTCCGGCGGCGGCGACCGCGGCGGCGACGTCCCGGGCGACGGCCAGGTCGGCTGCCAGGGGCTTCTCCACGAAGAACGGCAGCCCGGCGCGCACCAGGGAGTGCTCCAGCTCGCCGTGCGCGAACGGCGGCACGCACAGCCAGACGGCGTCGGGGCGCGTGCGCAGCAGGTCGTCCGGGTCGTCGGCCACCGGGACGTCGAGCGTCTCGGCCAGCGCCTCGGCCGCCGGCCGCAGGGGATCGCAGATGCCGACCAGCTCGACGTCGTCCATGGCGGCGAGCGTGCGGGCGTGCCGCGAGCCGACCGCACCTGCACCGATGAGCCCCGCCCGGACCGTCATGGGCGGGGATCCTGCCGCCTCGACCCCGGGTCCGGCCACAGATGCCGCGCGCCGATCACGAGACAACCGGCGGGGTCGTGCACCAGTCTGAGCCCCCTCCGGGGGGAACCACGGCCACGACAGCGTCGTCGGAAGGAGATCGGGGCATGCGGAGCGAGATCACGCACTGGCTGGCCCGCCGCACCTATCGCGCCTCCAGCTGGAGCGCCGCCGGCCTGCTCGAGGCCAAGCGGCGCGACGGCGGCACGGTCAGCGTCGTCCTGCCGGCCCTCGACGAGGAGGCGACCGTGGGCGCCATCGTCGAGGCGATCCGGTCGTCCTTCGTCGAGCGGGTCCCGCTCGTCGACGAGCTCGTCGTCGTCGACAGCGGCTCGACCGACCGGACGGCGGCCGTGGCCGCGGCCGCCGGGGCGCGCGTGGTCCACGTCGACGACGTCCTGCCCGCGCACGGGCGGGTGCCCGGCAAGGGCGAGGCGCTCTGGAAGTCGCTGTTCGTCACCGACGGCGACCTGGTGGTCTTCCTCGACTCCGACGTCCACGACTTCGATCCCGGGTTCGTCGTCGGGCTCCTGGGCCCGCTGATCACCGACCCCTCCGTCGGCTACGTCAAGGGGCTCTACGACCGGCCGCTGGCCACGACCGAGGGGCTGGTGCCGACCGGCGGGGGCCGGGTCACCGAGCTCACCGCCCGCCCGCTCCTGGGCGCGCTGTGGCCGCACCTGTCCGGCTTCGTCCAGCCGCTCAGCGGGGAGTACGCCGGCCGGCGCCGGCTGCTCGAGCAGGTGCCGTTCGTCTCGCACTACGGCGTGGAGCTGGGCCTGCTCATCGACCTGGCCGAGCTCGCCGGCATCGACGCGCTCGCCCAGGTGGACCTCGGCACGCGGCGGCACGGCCACCAGTCCGACGCCGCGCTGGGCCGGATGGCCGGGCAGATCCTGCAGACCGCCCTGGCCCGCTGCCACAGCCTGCCGGTGCCCGGCGACGAGCTGGTCCAGTTCGTCCGGGACGGCGCCGACGTCGAGGCGGTGGCCTGGGACGTCGGCGTCATCGAGCGCCCGCCCATGTGCACGGTGCCCGAGTACCGGGCGCTGCACGGCATCGACACCCCAGGCCGGCCCGCATGAAGATCCTCATGGACGCCGGCCCGTGGCTGCCGGTGCCGCCCCGCGGCTACGGCGGGCTGGAGAACGTCGTCGCCACGCTGACCACGGAGCTGCGCCGCCGCGGGCACACGGTCGTGCTGGCCACCGTCGGCGAGAGCACGCAGCCCGCCGACGGGTGCGTCGCCGCCTTCGGCACCGGCCAGTTCGGGCGGCTGGCCGCCCCGTACTCCGAGGTCACCGGGCTGGCGCACGCCCACGAGCAGGCGGTCGTGGCCGAGCTGCGCCGGCACGCCGCGGCCGGCGTCCCCTTCGACCTCGTGCACAGCCACGTCGAGGTGGTCGGCCCGGCGGTGCTCGCCGCACTCGGCCCGGCGGCGCCGCCCGTGCTGCACACGCTGCACTGGGATTTGCGGCGCAACGCCGCGTTCTACGAGGCGTTCGACGGCGGCGGGCGGGTGTTCTACGCGGGCGTCTCCGACAGCCAGCTCGCCCGCGGCCCGGCGCTGCTGCGGCGGCAGGCGCTCGGCGCCGTCCCCCTGTCGGTGCCGATCCCGGACGAGCCCCCGGCCGCCCCGGAGGAACGCGGCGACCACGTCCTCGTCCTCGCCCGGCTGTGCGAGCTGAAGGGCACCGACATCGCGGTGCGGGCGTGCCGCGCGGCCGGGGTGCCGCTCGTGCTGGCCGGCCCGGTCGGCGGTCAGCCGAACGCCTCGGCGCTCGCGGCCGCGCTCGCCGACCCTTCCAGCCCGCTGCACGGCTACCCCGACGTCCGCTGGTTCGGCGAGCACGTCGCTCCCCTGCTCGGGGACGGGGCCCGCTGGATCGGCAGCGTGGACGGCGAGGAGAAGCGCCGGCTGCTGCGGTCCGCGCGGGCGGCGCTGTTCCCGATCCGGTGGGCCGAGCCCGGTGGCACCGCGGTCTGCGAGGCACTCGCCGCCGGGACGCCGGTCGTCGGCATGGCGCGGGGCTGCCTGCCCTCCCTGGTGGACGAGGGAGTCACCGGGTTCCTCGCGACCGACGAGGCCGGGTTCACCGCGGCGCTCGGCCGGCTCGACGAGCTGGACCCGGAGGCGTGCGCGGCGACCGCCCGCCGGCGGTTCTCCCCCGCGGTGATGGCCGACGGCTACGAGCGGCTCTACGCCGAGACGCTGCGCCGGGCCGCGCGGGGACCGGCCGAACGGCCGGTGCCGGCGGCCCTGGGCGCCGGATAGCTCAGGGCCGCCACTCCGGCCGGTAGTCGTGGTGCTCGGCGTAGGGCAGCGCGAGCAGCGCCAGGGTCAGCGCGGCCAGCTGGTGCTGGTCGGAGGGCGTGAGGAAGAAGTCGGCCAGGCCGTGCGGCCGAGCACCGAGGAAGTGCAGGTCGGGGCCGATGTCGCGGCAGGCCATGACCAGCCGCCGCCGGGCCGCGCACTCGGCGATGGTCCGCGCCGGGTCGTGGTGGGCGGCGTGCTCGGCCACGAACGGCGGCAGTGAGCCGAGCGCCCCGTCGCCGTGGTGCCACCGCTGCTGCCCGCTGCCCTCGGCCGCGTCGACGGCGATCCGCTTGTCCTCGGCGATGCGGGCGAGCAGGAACTCGTCGAGATTGGGCTCCCGATCCGGTTCCAGCCCGGAGTCCGGTTCCATCGGGCCATCCTGCCGCGCTGCGGTTCGGGCGACTACGCCGCCCCGTCGCCGGGGACGGCGGCGGCGCGGCGCGGGTCCAGGTGGGCCAGCGCCTCGCGCAGCTGCACCCGCCCGCGGTGGATGCGGCTGCGCACCGTCCCGAGCTTGATGCCCAGCGTCGCCGCGATCTCCTCGTAGGTCAGCCCCTCGATGTCGCAGAGCACCACGGCGACGCGGAACTCCGGCGAGAGCGCGTCCAGCGCCGCCTGGATCTGCGGATCGAGGTGGGTGTCGGCGTACACCTGCTCCGGGCTGGGCGTGCTGCCCGGCAGCCGCTCGGTGTCCTCCGGCAGCGCGTCGAACCGGATCCGCTGCCGGCGCCGCACCATGTCCAGGAACAGGTTCGTGGTGATCCGGTGCAGCCAGCCCTCGAACGTGCCCGGCGAGAAGTTCGCCAGCGACCGGAACACCCGGATGAACGTCTCCTGGGTGAGGTCCTCGGCGTCGTGCTGGTTGCCGGAGAGGCGGTAGGCCAGCCGGTAGACCCGGGCGGAGTGCTCGCGCACGACCTCGTCCCAGGTCGGCGTCACCCAGTTATCGGGCGCGACGGGGACGCTCTCGGGCGCGACAGCAACAGGGACGGTCGACGAAACAGCGGTGCTCATGGCGGGAGTCCTCCAACCCGACGGTCGGCAGGTCTCCCCCACCCGGACGTCTTCCGGGCCGGTCGCGCCGGGCCTGGTGCCAGGCCGTACTGACGACGCTCCGCGGAGGGGTACTCCCCTACTGCAACCAATCATGCACGAGGCCGGCGGCGGCTGTCCACTCGCCGCCGCCGACCCACAGCGAACTCAGAGGTTGATCATGTGGCCGGTCAGGCCGTGGAACGCCTCCTGCAGCGCCTCGGACAGCGTCGGGTGGGCGTGCACGTTGCGGGCCAGCTCGAGCGCGGTGAGGTCCCACTTCTGCGCGAGGGTGAGCTCGGGCAGCAGCTCGGTGACCTCGGGGCCGATCAGGTGGCCGCCGAGCAGCTCGCCGTAGGTCTCGTCGGCGATCAGCTTGACGAACCCGCCCGGCTCGCCGAGGCCCTGGGCCTTGCCGTTGGCCGTGAAGGGGAACTGGACGACCTTGACCTTCCAGCCCTTCTCGTCGGCGAGCTCGCGGGCCTGGGCCTCGGTGTAGCCGAAGCTGGCCACCTGCGGGGAGCAGAACGTGGCCCGCGGCATCATCGGGTACTCGAGCGTCATCGTCTCGGCGCCCGCGATCGTCTCCGCGGCGACGACCCCCTGGGCCTCCGCGACGTGGGCGAGCATGAGCTTCGCCGTCACGTCGCCGATGGCGTACACGTGCGGCACGTTGGTCCGCATGTGGTCGTCGATCGCGATGGCGCCGCGCTCGGTCAGCTGAACACCGAGCTTGTCCAGGCCGTAGCCCTCGACCCGCGGCGCGAAGCCGATCGCCTGGATGACCTTGTCGGCCCTGAGCTCCTGCGTGCCCTTGGCGTTGGACACGGTGACGGTCACCGAGTCGCCGGAGTCGTCGATCTTCTCCACCTTCGTGGAGGTCAGGACGTCGACGCCGAGCTTGCGGTAGGCCTTGGCGAGCTCCTTGGAGACCGCCTCGTCCTCCAGCGGCAGCACCCGGTCGAGGAACTCGACGATGGTGACCTGCACGCCGTAGTTGCGGAGCACGAAGGCGAACTCGACGCCGATCGCGCCGGCTCCGGCGATGATCACGCTCCCCGGGAGCTCCCGGGTCATGATCTGCTCCTCGTAGGTCACGACCCGCTCCGAGAGCGAGGTGCCCGGGATCAGCCGGGTGGTCGTGCCGGTCGCGATGATCACGTTGTCGAAGGTGACGGTCTCCTCGCCGCCGCCGCTGAGCGCGACGCGCAGGGTGTGCGGGTCGGTGAACTCGCCCCAGCCGTCGAACTCCGTGATCTTGTTCTTCTTCATCAGGAAGTGGACGCCCTTGACGCGGCCGTCGGCCACCGTCCGGCTGCGGTCGAAGGCGGCACCGAAGTCGAAGGTGACCTCACCGGAGATGCCGAACGTCTTGGCCTCGTCGCGCACCAGGTGGGCGAGCTCGGCGTTGCGCAGCAGGGCTTTGGACGGGATGCAGCCGACGTTCAGGCACACCCCGCCCCAGTACTTCGTCTCCACGACAGCGACGCTCTTGCCGAGCTGTGCAGCGCGAATGGCGGCCACGTACCCGCCCGGACCGGCCCCGAGGACGACGACGTCGAAATGCGGCATGCCCCGAGCCTAGGACCGGGGCGGGGGCATCCGCTGAGGGACGGCGTGAGGTCGCGCACCTCCCGGCGGAGGACTCCGCTCAGACGGTGCCGTCCGCGGTGGCCACCGGCCCCGCCGTCCCGACCGCGGGGCCGCCGGTCAGGGCGGATCCCAGCTGCTGCGTTCCGCGCAGCACCTCGGAGGCGCGCTGCTGCTCCCCCGCGTAGGAGCTGACGACGACGAGCGCGCCGGTGAGCGCGGGCACCACCCACTGGAGCTGGTCGAGCCTCTGCTGGGCGGCCTTGACCTCGCCCCGCGCGCGGCGACTGGGCTTCGTCGCCCTCTTGGAGGGGACCGCGCCGCCCTGCGAGACGATCTGGCCGAGGGCCCGGCTGTAGGCCGTCACGCCCAGGGCCGCGGCGGTGAGCACGGTCTTGGTCAGCGACATGGCGGCGACGCCCTTCTGGCGTTCCACGCGCCCGCGGTTGCCCAGCAGCTGGCCGACGCTGCCGACGAGGTGAGCGCCGATGGCCGCAGCGTTCACCGGCGTCCACCGGTCCCAGCCGGCGTTGGCCACCGCGCCGGTCCGGGACGCCGACCCTGCTTCTGCCGAGGCGGGGTTGAGGGCGACGGCGTTGGCCAGCGTGCCGCCGAACCAGGCGGCCAGCCCCACGTCGTGGAGGGAGCGGGACACGGTGTTGCGCGCCATGTGCGGGTTCCTCGATCTGGAGAGCGTCGCCCGGATCCTGCGGCTCGGAGCCGCCGATCGGCCGTTCGGACCCCCGGCTCCTACCCGACGACCGGTCGTCCCACCCGTCCCGCGTCCCGCGTCCTCGCCGGCGGAAGGGGATGGATGCCAGGAGGAGGTCCGGCCGCGGGCGGAGATACTCGGCGCGACCCGACGAAGGAGTGCCGCATGCCCGATCCCTCGGTCCCGCTGGAGAAGCTGGGCTTCCTCACCATCGGCCTGTTCGACGGCGCCGATCCCGGACCGGGGCACGAGACCACGCTGGCGGTCATCGAGCTCGGTGAGCGGCTCGGGTTCGACAGCGCCTGGGTGCGGCACCGCCACCTGCAGTACGGCATCTCCTCGCCGGTCGCCGTCCTGGCCGCCGCGACCCAGCGCACCCGGCGGATCGCGCTGGGCACCGCCGTCATCCCGCTGGGCTGGGAGAACCCGCTGCGGCTGGCCGAGGACCTCACGACCGTCGACGTCCTCTCCGGCGGGCGGCTCAATCCGGGCGTGAGCGTCGGCCCGCCGATGCACTGGGACGACGTGAAGGGCGCCCTCTACCCGGACACCGCCGACGTGGAGGACTTCTCCTACGAGCGGGTGGCGCGCCTCCTGCGGTTCGTCCGGGGCGAGCGGGCCGCGTCCTTCCGCGGCCGGGAGAGCGTCGTCGAGGAGTGGTCGGACCGGGTCGAGCCGCACTCCCCCGGCCTGGCGGCGCGGATGTGGTACGGCGGCGGCAGCGAGAGCTCCGCACGGTGGGCCGGCGAGCACGGCATGAACTTCCTGACCAGCAACGTCGTCAAGGCCGTGGACTCGGCCGACTTCACCGAGATCCAGCGCTCGCACGTGCACGCCTTCCGCGCCGCCCATCCGGACGGGGACGCCGCCCGCGTCTCGCAGGGGCTGGTGGTGATCCCGACCGACAGCGCCACCGCGGAGCAGCGCGCGAAGTACCGGGCCTACGTCGAGGCCCGCAGTCCCCGGATCGGGACGCCGCAGGGGCCGACCGGCCTGCTGTTCGCGCCCGACCTGCTCGGCACCGCGGACGAGATCGCCGAGGCGCTCTACGCGAACGCCGCCTTCCGCGAGGTCAGGGAGGTGGCCTTCGCGCTGCCGTTCAGCTTCGAGCACGAGGACTACGTGCAGATCCTCACCGACATCGCCACGAAGCTCGGCCCCGCGCTCGGCTGGGAGCCCCGGTCCAGCGAGTGAGCACGACGGCGACAACACGGTGGCGACGACGATGGCGACCAGGAGTCGATCGGCGAGGAACTCGGCGGCGAGTACCGGGGGCCGGTGCGGTTCACCGCCGGGCTGAAGGCCGGCGCCGAGCGCGGCGAGCAGCGGAGAGCTAAGGGCTCCCCGGTCGCCAGCGGTACTCGAGTTCCGGGCGGCCCGTGCCGCCGTAGCGGGGCGACCGGTCGACCAGTCCGGTGTCGGCGAGGTACTCGAGGTACCGGCGGGCGGTGATCCGCGAGGCGCCGATCGCCTCGGCGGTCTCGGTGGCCGAGATCCCGTCGGCGGCCCGGATCGCGGAGACCACGGCGTCCAGCGTCTCGCGGCCCATGCCCTTCGGCAGCGGGGCCGTCCCCGCGGGACGCACGGCCTCCAGGACCCGGTCGATCTCGGACTGCCCGCTCGCGTCGCCTCCCCGGACGAGCTGCGCCCGATACCTCGCGTACGCCTCCAGGCGGTCGCGCAGCGCCGGGTAGGTGAACGGCTTGAGCAGGTAGCCGACGACGCCGTGGGCGGCCGCGGCCCGGACGGTGGACAGCTCGCGCGCCGAGGTCACGGCCAGCACGTCGACGTCCACGCCGGCCGCGCGGATCCGGCGGCACAGCTCTATGCCGTGCGTGTCCGGCAGGTTCATGTCCAGCAGCACCAGGTCGACCTGCGTACGGCTGAGCACGGCGAGCGCGTGCCCGCCGGTGCCGGCGACGGCGACGGTGGTGAAGTCCGTGGTGCGGTCGACGTAGGCGCGGTGCGCCTCGGCGGCCACCGGTTCGTCCTCCACCACGAGCACGCGGATCATCGCGGCCGCCCCCGCCGGCCGTCGACCGGGAGCGAGACGCAGAACTCGGCGCCCGGCCCCGGGCGGCAGGTCACGGTGCCGCCGTTGCGCAGCACGGCCTGCCGGACGAGCGCCAGCCCGAGGCCGCGGCCGGGAGCTCCGGGCTCGGCGGACGCCTTCGTCGTCCACCCGCGCTCGAACACGCGCGTCACCTGCTCCTCGGACAGCCCGGGACCGCTGTCCTCCACCCGGATCTCCAGCCGCCCGTCCTCCTCCCAGGCGGCCAGCCGCACCTCCCGGGGTGGCTCCCCCGCGAGCGCCGCGTCGATCGCGTTGTCGACGAGGTTGCCGACGATGGTGACCAGGTCGCCGCCCGGGAGGCCGGTGGCACCGACGGCCGTCCCGGGATCGACGTCGAGGCGGACGCCGCGCTCGTGGGCGGTGGCCGCCTTGCCGAGGAGCAGCGCCGCCAGCACGGGCTCGCCCACGGCATCGACGACCCGATCGGTCAGCCGCTGGGCCGTCGCCAGCTCGGCTGTGGCGAACTCGACGGCGTCCTGCGGCCGCCCCAGCTCGACGAGGGAGACCGTGGTGTGCAACCGGTTGGCGGCCTCGTGCGCCTGGGCGCGCAGCGACTCGGCGAAGGCCCGGATGCTGTCCCGCTCGCCCGTGACCGCCTGCAGCTCGGTGCGGTCCCGCAGGGTGACCACGGTGCCGGTCGAGCCGCCGTCCGGGGACGTGGGCGCCTGGTTGACGACGACCACCCGCGAGCCGGCCAGGAACACCTCGTCGGTCACGGCGCGCCGGCCGGTCAGGGCCTCGGTCAGCTCCCCGGGCAGGCCCAGCTCGGCGACGCGCCGGCCGGTCGGGTCGTCGGCCACTCCCAGCAGCCGCCGCGCCTCGTCGTTGGCCAGCTGCACCCGGCCCTCGTCGTCGACCAGCAGGAGCCCCTCTCGGACCGCGTGCAGGGCGGCGTGGTGGTAGTCGACCAGCCGCGCCAGCTCCCCCGGGGAGAGCCCGTGCGTCTGGCGCCGGAGCCGGCGGCTGAGCACCCAGCTCCCGAGCGCGCCGACGGCGAGGGTCACGAGCGCCGTCCCGACGATGCCCGGCACGTCGCGGGTGAGGTCGCGGCCGATGGCCGCGACCGTGATGCCCGCCGACACGAGCGCCACGACCCGCCCCCGGTCGTCGAGGACCGGTCCGGTGGTGCGCAGGGACGGCCCGAGGGTGCCGGTGTAGGTCTCGGTGAACGTCCGGCCGGCCAGCGCGGGTGCGATCGTGCCCCGGAAGGGACGGCCGATCTCGGCCGGGTCGGGATGGGTGAACCGCGTGCGGTCGGGGGCGAAGACCGTGATGAAGGAGGTGCCGGTCTCCGCCCGGATCCGCTCGACGTAGGGCTGCAGCACCGCCGTCGGGTCGCTGGCGGTGACCGCCTGCAGGACCAGTGGTGAGGTGGTGAGGCTGTCGACGATCGCGGTGGTCCGCAGTTCCGCGTCGCGCCGGACGTCGGAGCGGGCGTCGGTGTAGGCGACGGCGCTGGACATGAGCACGACGGCGAGCACCACGAGCGCCTGGAGCAGCAGCAACCGGGCCGCCAGGCTGGTCTCGCCGGTGCCCGGCCGCGCCACGAACGCGGGGATTCGCACGCCTGGGAGTGTCCCGCCGTCTGCCGTGAACGCTATGAACGCAAACGTGACCGGAGTCACCGGGCGCCCGAGGGTGAGGCACGGCTCACACCGGGCCGACCCACCCCGGGATTCCCCCGGCAGACTCCGCAGGAGCAGTCATGGCCTCCGTCAGCGCACCCCCACCGGCGTCGCGGCCGCGGCGCCGCGACCGCACCCACTGGCTCTACCTCGCCGTCATCGCGGCGGTGGTACTCGGCATCGTCGTCGGCCTGGTCTTTCCCGCGTTCGCCACGGAGCTCAAGTGGCTGGGGACGGCGTTCGTCGGGCTGATCAAGATGCTCATCGCGCCGGTCATCTTCTGCACGATCGTGCTGGGCATCGGTTCCATCCGGCAGGCGGCCAAGGTCGGCCGCGTCGGCGGGCTGGCCCTCGGCTACTTCCTGCTGATGTCGACCGTGGCACTGACCATCGGACTCGTCGTCGGCAACCTCCTGCACCCCGGCGAGGGGCTGCAGGTGACCGAGGCACTCCGCGGCCAGGGCACCGACCTCGCGGCCCAGGCCGAGCAGGGCGGTGGGACGACGGAGTTCGTCCTCGGCCTGATCCCCACCACGCTGGTGTCCGCCCTGACGTCGGGCTCCGTGTTGCAGGCGCTGCTGATCGCCCTGCTGGTCGGCTTCGCGATCCAGGCGATGGGCCGCTCCGGCGTGCCGATCCTGCGCGCCGTCGGCTCCTTCCAGAAGCTGGTCTTCCGCGTGCTGGCCATGATCATGTGGGTGGCCCCGATCGGCGCGTTCGGCGCGATCGCCGCGGTCGTCGGCGAGACCGGCGTCGACGCCCTGAAGAGCCTTGCCGTCCTCATGCTCGGCTTCTACGCCACGTGCGTGATCTTCGTCGTCGGGATCCTCGGCCTGCTGCTGCGAACAGCGGCCGGCGTGAACGTGTTCTCGCTGCTGCGCTACCTCGGCCGGGAGTTCCTGCTCATCGTCTCGACCTCGTCGTCGGAGACGGCGCTGCCGCGGCTGATCGCGAAGATGGAGCACGCCGGCGTCAGCCAGCCGGTCGCGGGCATCGTCGTCCCGACCGGGTACTCGTTCAACCTCGACGGCACAGCCATCTACCTGACGATGGCCTCGCTGTTCATCGCCGAGGCCCTCGGCGACCCGCTGTCGATCGGCGAGCAGATCGGCCTGCTGCTGTTCATGATCATCGCCTCGAAGGGCGCCGCCGGCGTCACCGGCGCCGGGCTGGCCACCCTCGCCGGCGGCCTGTCCGCGCACCGTCCCGAGCTGCTCGACGGGGTGGGCCTGATCGTCGGCATCGACCGGTTCATGTCCGAGGCGCGGGCGCTGACCAACTTCGCCGGCAACGCCATCGCCACGGTGCTGATCGCCACGTGGACGCGGGAGCTCGACCGCGCCCAGCTGGACGCGGCGCTGTCGGGTGAGTCGCCGTTCGACGAAGCGACGATGCTCGACGAGCACGAGGCCGGGGACGCGACCGGCGGCGACGGGGGCACGGCCGCCACGCGAGAGACCCCGGCGCTGGCGGCCGCGCCCTGAGCGAACGCCCGCCGACCGACGGCGGCGGTGCCCCTCCCGGGCCCCGCCGCCGTCGCGCGTGCACCGCGGCGCGGTCAGCGGGCGGCGAGGGAGTGCAGTCCCCGCGCGCCGGCCAGGATCCGGTGCGGGTCGTACCGGCCGGCCAGCTCCGCGAGCCGCCGCAGGGTCGCCGCGTCGTAGACGCGCGCCAGCTCGGCCGGCGACTCCTCGCGGCCGAACGTGGCCATCCCGCGGCCGGTGGACCAGCGGCCCAGCGCGGCGAGCACGCCGGCGGCGTGCTCGGCCACCCCGGGCGCAGGAGGCCCGTCGACGACGAGGCTGAACGCCGCGTCGCGATGCGCGAGGGCGCTGGCCCGCTCCGGCACCCGGGCGATCGCCCCCCCGAGCTGGCGCAGCTCGACGAGCAGCTGCGGTGAGCCGGAGCCCGGACCGGCCGCGGCGAGCAGCGCGTCGGCGGCCTCCTCCGGCAGCGCGTCGAGCAGCAGCTGCGCCTCGGTGAGGGCGCGCGGTGCGTGCGGGGCGTCGTGGATCTCGCCCAGCTCGGTGTAGGGCCGCACGCGCACGCCGTCGTCCCGCGGCACCGCGCACGCGCGCACGGGGGCCAGCAGGGCGGCTCCGGCGTCGGCATCGCCGACCCACGCGAAGCGCACGGCGGCGGTCAGCCGCCCGGTCTCCCGGTCCCGCACGAGCGCGAACGAGGTGGTCGCCTGCGGGGGCAGCCCGGCGCACCACGTGCGCCAGCGGTGCAGCACGGTACCGGCGTCCGCGCCGTCGAACCGCAGCGCCCCGGCGTAGAGCTCGTCGACGGCCAGCAGGTCGAACTCGACGGCGGTGACCACGCCCAGGGCACCCCGGCCGCCGCGCAGCCCCCAGTACAGGTCCGGGTCCGAGGGCGCCGTGACCCGCCGCAGGGCGCCGTCGCCGGTGACCACCTCGAAGGCGCGGACCCGGTCGGACGAGGGCCCGTAGGCGCGGGCGACCGGCCCCAGCCCGCCCCCGAGCGTGCAGCCGACCACCCCGACCCCCGACACGGAGCCCGTGAGCGGGGCCAGGCCGTGCACCGCGGCCGCGTCGAGGACCTGCTGCCAGCGGACGCCGGCGCCGACGCGGGCCCAGCCCTCGGGATGCACGGTGCACTCGTCCAGCTGCGCGGTCCGCACGAGCAGGGTCTGGTCCAGCGGGATCCCGCCGCCGTGGCCGGTCGCCTGCACGGCCACCTCGATCCCGTGCCGGCCGGCGAAGCGGACCGTGGCGGCGACGTCGTCCGCGCTGGCGACCTCGACGACGGCGAGCGGACCGGGCGCCCCCTCCCCGACCGCGGGCGGCCGCAGCCGCCCGCGCAGCAGGCCGGCCAGCTCGGACAGGGGCGGGCGCGCCGCGGGCAGCGGGCGGGCGGGCGGTGCGGCGGTCACGGGGGGCTCCTCGGCCGGGTGGGACGGTCGGCGCAGAGCCTGCGCGGCCACGCTTGGCGCGCCCTTGGCACGCCCTTGCCGTGCCCCCGACCGGCGGGAACACGGTGCCGTTCCACCATTGGAGTCGGTCCAACCGCATATCCTCCGCGCGTGAGTTCCAGATCTTTCCGGGTGCTGGGGCCGGTGGAGGTCTGGCACGACGGCCGGCCGGTCCCCCGCCAGACGCCCCGCCACCGCGCCGTCCTCGCGGCCCTGCTGGTCGACGCCGGCGCCACCGTTCCGCTCGACGTGCTCGTCGAGCGGGTCTGGAACGGCTCACCGCCGGCCGCGTACCTGGGCACGCTCCAGGCGGTCATCTCCAAGCTGCGCCGCGAGCTCGAGCCCGGTACCGGTCCCGGCGCGTGGCAGGTGCTGGTCACCCGCGACCCCGGCTACCGGCTGGAGGTGGCTCCGGAGGACGTCGACGCCCTCCGCTTCACCGCGCTGCTGCGCGAGGCCCGCGGCTGCGCCGAGCGCGGCGAGCTCGAGGGCGCCCGCGCGGCCGTCGGCGAGGCGCTGGATCTCTGGCGCGGCCCGGCCTACGCCGACGTCGCCGAGACCTTCGCCGTCGAGGAGGCCGCGCGGCTCGAGCAGCTGCGACTCGACGCCCGCGAGCTGGCCGCCGACCTCGACCTGCGCCTGGGCCGGCACGCCGAGCTGGTCGAGGACCTGCGCGGGCTGGTCCGGGCCGAGCCGCTGCGCGAGGGCCTCCGCGGCTCGCTGATGCTGGCGCTCTACCGCGCCGGCCGGCAGGCGGAGGCGCTGGCCGTCTACGACGAGGGCCGCCGGCTGCTCGCCGACGAGCTGGGCGTCGACCCGGGCCGCGAACTGCAGACCCTGCACGAGCGGATGCTCCGGCAGGACCCCGGCCTGTCCCGGCCGGCGCCTGCGCCCGCGGCGGCGCCGGTCCCGGCACCGCGGCCTGCTCCCGAGCCGGCCCGTCCGGAGACCCTCCCCGTGCCCCTGACCGCGTTCATCGGCCGGGAGCGCGAGCTCGACGTCCTGGGCGCGACGCTGGCCGCGCAGCGGCTGGTGACCCTGGTCGGCCCGGGCGGCAGCGGCAAGACGCGGCTGGCCCTGGAGGCCGCCCGCCGGAAGGCCGCCGCCGGCCTGCCCGCCACGCTGGTCGAGCTCGCCGGCGTCGCCGACCCCGACCTGGTCGCCGGCGAGCTGGCGAGCGCGCTGGGCGTCACCCTCACCGCCGGGGACGCCGTTCCCGCGCTGGTGCCCGCGCTGCAGGGCCGCCCGCTGCTGCTGGTCCTGGACAACTGCGAGCACGTCGTCGACGCCGCGGCCGACGTGGTCGCGGCGCTGATCGCCCGCTGCCCGGAGCTGCGCGTCCTGGCCACCTCGCGCCAGCCCCTCGGCCTGCCCGGCGAGGCGGTGGTGCCGTGCGGCCCCATGCCCGCCGGCGACGCCGACAGCGACGCCGTCCGGTTGTTCCTCGACCGGGCCCGGCTGGCCGCGCCGCACCTGGCCGACCCCTCGCCCGAGGAGCTGGCCCTGGTCGGCACGGTGTGCGCGGAGCTGGACGGGCTCCCGCTGGCCGTCGAGCTCGCCGCGGCGTGCCTGACCACGCTGCCGCTGGCCGAGGTCGCGGCGCGCGTCGACGACCGGTTCGGCCTGCTCTCCGGCGGCTGGCGCACGGCCCGGCCGCACCAGCGCACGCTGGCCGCGACCGTGCAGTGGAGCGTCGACCTGCTCGACGCCCGCCAGCTGGCCGTGTTCCGTGCCGTGTCGGTCTTCCACGGCAGCTTCGCGGCGGACGCCGTCGAGGCCGTGGCCGGCCCCGACGGGCCGGGCGGCACCCTGGAGCCGCTGCGCGCGCTCGCCGCCCAGTCGCTGGTCGAGGTCGACCACGGCCGGGGCCGCTACCGGATGCTGGAGACCCTGCGGCAGTACGGCGACCAGCTCGTCGACGACGACGAGCGCCGGGTGCTCCGCGACCGGCACGCGTCCTTCATGGCCGACCTCGCCACGCGGCTGGAGCCCACGCTGCGCCGCCGGGACGGCGCGGCGAGCTGGCTGCGGCTCGATGCCGAGCAGCCGAACCTGCGCGCGGCGATGGCGCACGCGCTGGCCACCGGGCAGGGCGCGATCGCACTGCGCATCGCCGGCTCGCTGGGCTGGTGGTGGTACCGGCGCGGCCACGTGCAGGAGGGCCGGCAGTGGCTGGCCGAGGCGTTGACCGCCGCGCCGGACGCGCCGGTCGGCGTCCGGATGCAGGGCCTGCTGGGCGACGCGCTGCTGGCCTACCTCACCGGCGATGTGGCGTCGATCTGGGCGCGGACCAACGAGATCATCGAGATCGCGCCGGAGGACGAGGGCATCCTCGCCCTCGCCCTGGTGCTCCGCGGCTTCGTCCGGGCGCTGCTCGGGCACGTCGACAAGGACAACGAGACCGCCCGCGACGTGGCCCGCGGGATGGCGGTCGCGGAGGTGTGCGGCATCGACTGGGTGCGGTCGGAGATCGCGATGACCCTCGGCCAGTTCTCCCGGGCCGACGGCAACCCCGACGCCGCCCTCGAGCACCTGGACCGCGCCGCCGAGCTGGCGCGGGGGTTCGGGCACACGTGGGCCGAGTGCTCGGCGCTGTGGATCCGCGCGAAGGTGCTCATCGAGGTGGGCCGCGCCGTGGAGGCGCTCGACGCGGTCGCGGGGGCGGTCGCCCTGGCCGTCGGCGACGGCGACCGGACGTCGACCCTCGCCGGGCTGCTCACCGCCGCCGGGGCGGTCACCGCCGCGGGCGACCCGCGCTCGGCCGCCGTCCTGCTCGGGGCCGTCGACACGCTGGCCCGCCGGATCGGCTACGACCCCCGGCGCATGGACCCGGTCGACGGGCGGCGCTACGTCGCCGACACAGAGGCGGCGCTCTCAGCGGACGGGTACGCCGCCGCCGTGGCCGAGGGCAGCGCGCTCGACCTCGCCGCGGCCGCCGCCCTCGTGGCGGAACTGGCCGGCCGGCCGTCCCCGTCGTCCGCCCGGCCGGCGGCCGGGAGGATCTGGGCGCCCTGACCGGCCGGCCGCCGCGCGGCCGCCCACCCGTAGCCGCCGGTGAGGACGGCGGCGACGAGCAGGAGCACGTAGCCCCACAGCCGCGGGTCGCCGGCGTCGACCTCGGACCGGTACCGGACCAGCACGACCAGCTCGAGCACGCCGAAGACCGTGTAGGCCGCCGCCGGCACCCGCAGCCGGTCGAGGTCCCGCTCGGCGATGGCCAGGGCGGCGGCGAGCGCGAAGGCGAGCAGCCAGGCGCCGATCACCTGGGCGGACAGCGGCGTCAGCTGCCACGGCCAGGGGCCGGTGACGGCGGTGTCGTGGTGGTGGACGGTCAGGTTGCCGGCGAACAGCGTCGTCCCCGCGGCCCCCAGCACGAGACCCTGCACGGCCAGGACCGCGGCCAGCCAGGCCGGCATCGGCCGGCGGACCTCCGGCGCCGGGCCGCGCACGATCTCCTGCCGGCCGATGACCGCCAGGCAGGCGAACGGGACGACGAGGTAGACGCCGAGCCAGACCCAGGCGGTCAGCTTCGTCGCGGTGCCGCCCTCGGTCAGGAGCAGCCGGTGGGCGTGGACCAGCGTCGCGACGAGGGTCAGCGCGGTGAACGCGCCGACGGTGATCACCGGGACGCGGATGTCGGCCCACCGCCGGCGCCGCAGGCTGAGCACCGACAGCACGCAGCCCGCGGCGAACGCGGCGCCGAGGAAGCCGGCGGTCGCCGGCCGGTCGATGCGCCAGGCGAACGGCTCCGCCGGCGTCGGCGGGGAGAGCAGCAGCGCCTGGACCGCGAGCAGGGTGAGCCCCGCGAACGCGACGAGGAGCATCCGCGTGCCGGGCTGGACCCGGCCTTCGGCAAAGGGCGTCGATCGCACGCCGTCAGCCTGACCCGGCAGCACCTCGCCGGGCATGACCAGAACTGACTGTCTTTGCCGCTGCGCCGGTCCCGGAGGGGGCCGATCGTTCCCGCGGAGGGCGCTGGGCCGGGATACTGCCCGCGATCCCGCCTCCGGCGAGAGGGTGGTGCCCCGTGACCCCGCGCTCCCCGTCCCCGTGGTCCGGCGCGCTGGCCGGCTACGTCGCCAGCCGCACCATGGACGTCGCGACCACGGCGTTCTACCGGCGCCAGAGCGAGACGTCCAAGCGCCGCGAGCAGGAGCTGGCCCCGGGCGGCACGCTGGTCGGTCTGGGCAGGCAGCTCGGGCGGGTGGTCGGCCGGTCGCTCGACGACGAGGCCGCCGGCCGGGTCGGCGTCGCGGTGCACCGCAGCTTCGGCGTGGGCTACGGGGTGCTCGCCGCGGCGCTCACCCGGCGCGGCATGTCGCCGCTCGCCGCGGGCCTCACCGTCGGCGCGGCGGCTTTCCTCGTCGTCGACGAGGGCACGTCCCTCCCCCTGCTGACCTCCTATCCCCTGGTCAGCCACGCCCGTGGGGTCGTCGGCCACGCGACGCTGGGGCTCGCGCTCGGCCTGCTCCTGCGCGCGACGCGGGCCGGGTGAGGCGCGGGCCGGACGGCGGACATGGCTGACGGGACGATCGAGGTGCGGCTGCTCGGCCGCTTCGAGGTGCGCCGGGACGGCGTCGCGCTGCCGCCCTTCCCCCGCCGGGACGCCGCCGCCCTGGTGAAGCTGCTGGCGCTCACCCGGGGCCACCGCCTGCCCTGCGAGCGGGTGGTCGACGCGCTGTGGCCCGGCCTGCTCCTCGACGAGGCCCGCCCGCGGCTGCACAAGGCCGCCCACTACGCCCGCCGCACCCTCGGCACGCCCGAGGGCGTGGCGCTGCGCGACGACTGGGTGGCGCTGCTGCCCGGCGGGCCGGTCACGGTGGACGCCGAGCGGTTCGAGGCCGCCGCCACCGCGGCCCTGGCCGAGCCGTCCGCGAGCCGCCCCGCCGCCTGCGCGGCCGCCGTCGCGCTCGCCCCCGACGAGCTGCTCCCGGACGACGAGTACGAGCCGTGGGCCCGGGAACCGCGGGCGCGGGTGCGCGACTCGCGGCTGGCGCTGCTGCGCGCCGCCGGCCGCTGGGAGGAGGTCCTGCAGCTGGCCCCGGCCGACGAGGAGGCCCACCTCGCCCTGCTGCGCCGTGCCGTCGACGCGGGCAACGGGGCCGAGGCGCTGCGGCGCTACGACCCGCGGACGGCCCGCGGCTGGTCGAGCGCGACGCCGAGCTCGACCGGCTCGCCGCGGCCGTGGACGCCACGGTCGCGACCGGCCGCGGCCTCGTCGTCCTGCTCAGCGGCGAGGCCGGCAGCGGCAAGACGGCCCTGCTCGCCGAGCTGGTCGCCCGCGTCGCCGGCCGGGTCGCCGTCCTTCAGGCCGGCTGCGACGACCTGCTCGCGCCCCGGTCCCTGGACCCGTTCCGGGACCTGGCGCAGGCGGTCCCGGGTGAGCTCGCCGACGCCCTGGCCGCCGGCGGGCAGCCCGAGGCGGTCTTCCCCGCGCTGACCCGCCTGCTCGGCGCCCGGCCGACCCTGCTCGCGCTGGAGGACGTGCACTGGGCCGACGACGCGACGGTCGACGCCGTCCGTCACCTGGCCCGCCGCGTTGCCGGGTTGCCCGCCCTCCTGCTGCTCACCTGCCGGGAGGACGAGCTGGGGCTGGCCCATCCCCTGCGCAAGGTCCTCGGCTCGCTGCCCCGCACGGCGTTGCTGCGGATCCCCGTGCGCCCGCTCAGCCTCGACGCCGTCGCCGCGCTGGCCGGGTCCGCCGCCGACGCCCGGCGCGTGCACCGCGTCACCCGCGGGAACGCCTTCTACGTCACCGAGATCCTCGCGGCCGGCGACGGCGGCCTGCCCGCGACCGTGCGGGACGCCGTCCTGGCGCGGCTGGCCGGCGTGTCCGCGGAGGCGCAGCACCTCGTCCAGCGCCTGGCCGTCGTCCCCTCGCGGGTCGGCCGGACGCTGGCCGAGCACCTCGCCGACGGCCGCCTCCCACCCCTGCTCGAGGCCGAGCGGGCCGGCGTGCTCTCCGGGGACGCGGCGCACGTCTGGTTCCGGCACGAGATCGCGCGCGCCGCGGTGCTCTCCACCCTCACGTCCGGGGAGCTCGTCGCCGCCCACCGGGAGGTGCTCGACGCGCTGCTGCGCGAGCCGGTGCCGGACCTCGCCCGGGTGGTCCACCACGCCCAGGCCGGACGGCGGCCCGACGTCCTGGTCGACATCGGCCCGAAGGCGGCGGCCGACGCGGTGCGGGCCGGCGCCTACCGCCAAGCCGCGGCCACGCTGCAGGTCGTGATCGAGGCCGGGTCGGGACTGCCGCCCGGGACCCTCGGCCGCCTGCTGGCCGACCACGCGTCGTCGCTGTACTACCTCAACCGGTTCGAGGAGGCGTTCGCCAGCGCGTCGCGGGCCGTGGCCGTGGCGCGGGAGGCCGACGACGTCCCCCTGCTCGCCGACGCCCTCATCGTGCTGTCGAAGGCCGCCTTCTGGGCCCGGGGGCCGCTGGCCGCCCGGGACGCCGCCGCGGCGGCGGTGACGGCCCTCGCGAACGGCGGGGACGACGTCCGGCGGGCCGCGGCCCTGGCGTGCCTCGCGCGGTCGCACAGCAACCTCGGGACCGTGGGCATCGTGGCCGAGCCCGGGGCGGAGTGCACCCGCTACGCCGAGCAGGCGCTGGAGCTGGCCGAGCGCGCGGACAGCGACGAGATCCGCTGCCAGGCGCTGTTCTACGTGGGCAGCGGCCGGCTCGCCGACGGCGACGAGCGCGGCACCGCCGACCTGGAGCGCTCGATCCGCCTCGCCTCCGAGGACCCGCACCTGGAGCTGCGGGTGCGGGCGTGCGTCAACGCGGCGGGCAGCGCCTACCGGTTCGGCCGGTTCGCCGACGCCGAGCGCTACGTCGACCTGGGCCTGCGGCTGGCCGAGCAGTGCGAGTTCTTCGGCGGGGAGTACCGCCTGCGGCTCACCCGGGCCGCCGTCCAGGCCGGCTCCGGACGGTGGGACGAAGCGATCGCCGGGCTGCGCGCCCTGCTCGCCACCCCGGGCGACCCGGCGGCGATGGGCCTGCAGGCCCGCTGCCTGCTCGCCCGGCTGCTCGGTCGCCGGGGTGATCCGGGGGCGGCGGCGGTGCTGAGCGCGGCGGACGCCGCGCCGGAGGTGCGCAGCGAGATCTTCGTGGCCGGGCCGGTGGCCGCGGCCGAGGTGGAGCTGGCGTGGCTCCGCGGCGACGTCGCGGCGATGCCGGAGCTGGCCGCCGACGTCCTGCGCGAGGCCGCGGCGGCCGGGCACCGCGGCAGCCGGTCGGAGCTGCTGCGGTACCTGCAGCGCGCCGGTCACCCGGTGACCGTGCCGGCGGACGCGATCGGGCCGTGGGCGACGGGGCTCGCGGGGCGCCCCCTGGACGCGGCCGCCGCCTGGGCGGCTCTGGGCGAGCGGTACGAGGAGGCCGTGGAGCGCGTGCTGACGGGGATCGCGGCGGAGCGGGCCCGCGGGCTGGCCGCGCTCGAGCGGCTCGGCGCCACGGCCGCGATCGCGGCGCTGCGCCGGACGGTTACGCCGAAGGCCGGTGTCAGGCGCGGTCCGGGCCCACTAGCTGGATCAGGTTGGCCGCGGCGATGAAGAGCGGCAGGTCCGAGGCCGGCAACCGATCCGGGACGGCCTCGATGCCTCGCTGCGCGAACGGCTCCCGCAACGCGTCGAGCAGATCGCCGTCCAGGGTGGCGACGTCGTCCCTGCGCAGCAGGGCACCCACGGCCTTGGGGTCGGCCAGGCACAGCACGACCCACAGCACCAGCCGTCGCTGGATCTCTTCGGACGGCGGGCTCTCGGTCCGGTACAGCGCGATCTTGACGAAGCGGTGCACGTTGACCGCGCGCTTGATCTCCCGGGCGTTGTCGTCGAGCAGCCGGTGGTACAGCGCCATGGCGTCCGCCTCCGCCAGGGTGTCCGCCATCGGCACGTCGACGAACTCGCCCAGCGTCGGCGGCGCGACGTGGGACATGTCGATCTCGAGTCCCTGCTTGACCCGGCCACCCACCGAGGGGTGGGGCGACGCGACGGCAGTGGTCGCAGGCTCCGGCGCGGGCGGCACCGTGAACAGGGATCGGACGTAGGCGGCCCGCGTCGCTCCGCTCGTCGGGGGCAGGTGGATCGAGAACTGCACGATCTTCTCGAGGTATTCGTGCGGGAAGTCCTCGTCCAGCTGGTACTCGGGCGGGAGGTCCGCCTCCGCGGAGTCGCGGTAGTGGCGATAGACGGCGCGGCGGACCATGTCGCCGTCGATCGCCAGCAGCGTGTACACGTCGCTCTGTGCGAGCACCACGTTGATCGCCTGCAGGATCTCGACGACCTTGTCCTCGGCGCACCGGTCCAGGTCGTCGACCATCACCACGACTCGCAGCTCCTTCTTGTGGCGACGCAGGGCGGCGAGGGTGAAGCGGAGATCGCTGACGACATCGTTCTGATACCCGCGGCGGACGGCGTGGTCGGGCCGTGCGAGGTACTCGTGCACCCGTTGCGACACCGGCCGCGTGAGCCGGTACGCCGCTCCCACCAGAACGAGCAGACCGACGACGGCCGGACTGACCGCGGTCAGCGTGAGCAGGATCGGGTCGTCCGTCTGGGCGGTGACGACGTCCCACCCACTGAGCACCGCGACCAGGACTGCGAGCCCGATCGCGAGTGCGGCGCCCGTTCCCGCCCCCACGAGGCCCGCGCGCCGGTGGTGCCACGCGTAGCTCCAGCGCAGCACGAGTCGCTGCCGGCGGGTCAACGCGGACTCGACGGCCGCGATCACCTCGACAGCGAGGCCCGCCCATGCCTGTTCGGCGTTGTTGTAGACCCAGGCGTTGAAGTCGACGGACAGCAATCGCCTGCCTGTCGGATCGCTCGCCGCTTGTCGCTCGGCCTCGCCGCGCACCAACCGCAGGAACGAGGACTTCCCCTTCCCCCAGGGGGCCTCGACTCCGATGCATATCGGGCCCGTGCCTTCATGCATCAGCAGCTTCGCGGTGGTCGACGCGAGGCCGGTCATGCCGAGGGCGTCGACGTCGGCGGGCCTATCGGCCGCGAGCGCGCTCGCCTCGTAGGTGATCCGATCCCGCGACGGCCGGGGGCCCGGGAACGGCGGCAGCCGCGTGACCGGGCCGATCAGCTCGGTCAGCCAGTCGAGCTCCCGTTCGGGCGGGCTCGTCAGGACGAGCAGGACTCCGCGTGGCAGCACGTTCACGATGTCGGTGACGTGCTGCAGGACGTCGTCGCCGTCCACGAGAAGCACCAGGCACTCGTCCGGCGCGAGCACCGGCGTCGACGCATCCGCGGAGGCGTATCCGGTCGGCGGCCCGATCGCCGAGAACAGGTCACCGGGGTCGCTCAGGGTCAGCCGTCCGGCCGAGCGCGCGAGCGGGAGCCGCTCGTCGACGAGGCCTGACCACGGAGACGACGCGGCCACCCGTCTGGCGAAGCGGAGCCAGTGCGCACCCTGCTCCTGGTCGACGAGGTCGCCCAGGGTGACCGGCTGCCGGCTGCGCACGGCCTCGACGTCGCTGACGAACGACGCGAGCATCGTGCCGAGAGCAGCCGGACCGGAGATCACGTAACGGGCGGTGAGGCACCGTCGGGCGACCTGATCCGAGACGCAGAGTCGCTGCAGTGCGTAGAGCGTGTTGCCGTCCGGTACGACGACGATGCGTCTGCCCAGACTGGCGTCTTCCTCGCGGTCCATGAGGCGCAGGAAGTCTCCGGCCCAGTCGTCCGGATTCGGCTCCGGGGCGAGCTTCGACGTGCGCGGAAGACTCGTTGCGGGAGGTGCCTCGCTCATGACGGCTCCCCCTCTCCTCGCCCTGGGAAAGTCTGGCAGAGCGGGTCAGGCCGGAGGAGCGCCCGAAATCCCCGATGATCGGGCGGGACCGCGCAGCTGGCCGTAGAGCCGCGCCAGGTCGGGCAGCTGGTGGTGGGCGTTGAGCCCGCTGGGGTTGGGCAGCACCCAGGTCTCCGCGCCGCCGATCCGCTCCGGCTGCAACCCCAGGCCCGCCTTCGGCCGGCGGAAGGCCAGCCGCCACGCGGTGACCCCCAGGACGGCGACCGCGCGCGGCCGGTGCTCGGCGACCAGCCGGACCAGGGCGTCGGCGCCGGCGTGCAGCTCGGCCGGCGCGAGCTCCGCCGCCGTCCGGGTGGGACGGTCGACCAGGTTGGTGACGCCGAGCCCGTAGCGGGGCAGCTCGCGGTCCTCGTCCGGCGTGAGCCGGCGCGGGGTGAGCCCGGCCAGGTGCAGCGCCGGCCAGAAGCGGTTGCCCGGCCGGGCGAAGTGGTGCCCCCGCGCCGCCGACAGCAGCGACGGGTTGATGCCGACGAAGAGCACGTCGAGGTCGGGGGCGAGGACGTCGGGCAGCGGCTTGGCCGGCATCCGGTCAGCCGATCCGTACCGACGGCGTCCGGGCGGCGGGGGGGCACCACTCCTCGCCGCGGACGCCGGCGGCGTCGACCAGGTGCTCGTTCGACGCGGCCGCGAGCCCGATGACCGCGCGCAGGTCCCGGGCGAGGAAGGCGCCGTCGCGCTTGACCCAGCGGCCGGCCACGAGGACGCCGTCGACGTTGGCCGTCGTCGCGGCGAGCACCACCGCGCCGACGGGGTCGCTGACCGGCGCCAGGTTCGGCGCGTCGGCGCGCAGGAGCAGCACGTCGGCCTGCTTGCCCGGCTCGAGGCTGCCGATCCGGTCGTCGAGGCCGCAGGCGCGGGCGCCGTCGAGGGTGGCCATGGCCAGCATGTCGCGGGCGGTCAGCGGCACGCGGTCGAGCATCTCGCCGCGGGCCAGGGCGGCCGCGTGCGCGGCGCCGCGCTCCAGCGCCAGCGCGACCCGCATGGCGCCGAACAGGTCACCGCCGACGTTGGTGCACACGTCGGCGGACAGCCCGGTCGGGATGCCCCGCGCGCGCAGCCGGGAGGTCGCCGCCGGGCCGTGGCCCATGTTGGCCTCGACCTCGGGCGCCACCGACGCCCGGCCCCCGGTGGCGGCGATCGCGTCCAGCTCGCCGTCGGAGAGCATGTTGCAGTGCACGTAGGTCGTCTCGGGGCCGAGCAGGCCGCGGCGTCCCAGCTCGGCGACGTGGCCGCGAGCGCCGGTCAGCCCGCCGCCCACGTGCACGGTGACCGGGAGGCCGAGCTCGCGGGCCAGGCCCCAGTCCTCCGTCGCCGTGTCGGCGTCGGAGAACTCCGGCCCGCGCACCGCCATGGCCAGGGTGACGCGGGCCGTGTCGTCGGCGCCGGGACCCGACCGGAGGCGGGCGACGTCCCGGGTGTGCGGTGAGAGGTCCCGGCGCAGCGCCTGGTCGTTGCTCCCGCCGTAGGCGAAGACCGCCCGGCCGCCGGCGTCGAGCAGCGCCTGCCACGCGGCGTCGGCGTGCTCGGGGCCGTTGATGTTGTGCGACCAGTCGACGACCGTGGTCACGCCGGCGTCCAGCGCCTCGACCGCGCCGAGCAGCGTGCCGGCGTAGGTGTCGGCGGGCCGGAAGTGCCCGCCCAACCGCCCGCGCATCCGGGCGAAGTACTGCCCCAGCGTCCAGTCGCAGGCGATGCCGCGCAGCGCGCTCTGCCACAGGTGCCGGTGGGTGTCGACCAGCCCCGGCAGCACGATGCGGGCGCGGGCGTCGACGACCTCGGCCCAGTCCGGCGGGTCCACGGCGCCGACGGCGGCGATCCGGTCGTCCTCGATCAGGACGTCGCCGCGGAAGGGCTCGGAGCCCGCGGCCATCGGGATCACCCAGCCGCCGCGGAGCAGCGTCGAAGTCATGGGCGCAGCATCGTGCGCGGCCGCTCGTTCCGGCCAGTCGCCAGGCGTCGCCGGGCACCGCGAGCATCCGCGGAGGGCCCAAAGACCCTGCCACATTCTGGGGATCGACCAGTCATGTGAGTGCGGTCACGCTGGGTCCATGCAGCCGGCAACGCTCTCCCCGTCTCGCGAGTTGGCGCGCCTGGCCGTGCTGCGCCGCCGGCGGGCGGCGGTGCACCGGGCGACGTCAGCCGCGGCGCAGCACGCGCTGAACGGGAGCCTGTTCCTGTCAGCGACCTACTCGAGGACGTAGCGGCGCGCCTGCGCTGTCAGGCCATGGCGCCTGCCGGGGCCTCCTGCCGCGGGATCGACGGCACACCGGCCCCCGTCCATGCCCACATCGTCCAGTGGTAGCTGCCGTCCTCCTCGACCTCGTACTCGATGACGTTCATCACCTCGGCGAGGCGGCTCAGTGTTCCCGTGGCCGACGGGCACGTTCCCCACACACCGAAGCTGGCCTGATAGCCGGGGCCGGTCTGGCGGCCCACGCCGCCGCCCACCCAGTCGGCGACGTCTCCGCTGTCCGTGATCATCAGCACGTGGCCCTCACCGGAGAGGACCCCGTTGGGGCGGAAGGTCTGACGGTAGGTGCCGGTGTCCGTGATCTCCTGTCCCACGAGGGTCCCGCGTCCCTGGAAGGACACCTCGAGCCAGACCTGCTGGCCCTCCGACGGCAGGACCCTGATGCCTGTGAACTTGCCCGAGCACTCACCCAGTCGCTCGCCGAGCATGGCCTCACACCTCCCACGGTCAGGCTCACGCGCCGTCGTGGCGATGAGCCCGACCGCAATCGACGGTCGTTGCCTCGCCAGGACGGGAAGGGGATCCGTGCCGACGCGCTGAGCCCGCAGGGAGCAGATCCCCTGCACCGACCTCGGGCACTCCGCGGTGCAGCACACCGCCGAGTGCCCCCGGGATGCTCGTCCTCCCACGAGGGGCGGGCAACCAGGTCGCTCCCCCCTCGTGATGGACGGCACGGGCGATCGGCACGGTGTCGCCGTTCAGGTACGCCGCGCCACTCTTGGTGAGCCCCGCGGGCATCGCACCGCGGGGCCTCGCCGGCCGTTCCGGCCGGTGGCGGCGCGCTCCGGTTACCGTGACCGCGGGATGACTGCGCGAACCGGCCCGGACGGCGTGCTCGCCGCCGACGGCCTGCTCGTCGGCTACGGCGAGGTCCCGGTCTGTGCGCGGGTCGACCTCCGGGTGGGTCCGGGCCGGGCGGTGGGCGTGGTCGGTCCGAACGGCGCCGGCAAGTCCACGCTGCTGCGCACGCTGGTGGGGCTGCTCCCGCCGCTGGCCGGCACGGTCCGCTACGGCGGGGCGGCGGTCGACGAGCGGCAGGCCGGCTTCCGCAGGGACGTCGCCGCCGTCCTGGACGACGACGCCTTCTTCGCCGCGCTGACCGGCCGCGAGCACCTGCTTGCTGACCGCCCGAGGGCACGGTGTGGCCGACGGCGACGAGGTGGTCGCCGCCGAGGTGGACGCGTTCGGCCTCACCGAGCGCGTCGACTCGCTGCCGTCGGCGCTCTCCTCCGGCCAGCGCCGGCGCCTGGCGCTGGCGGCGGCCTTCGTGCGCCCGGCCAGGCTGCTGGTCCTCGACGAGCCGGAGCGCCGGCTCGACGCCGGCATGCGCACCCGGCTGGCCGCGCGGCTGGCGCAGCGGCGCGACGCGGGAGCCGCGGTGCTCTTCGCCAGCCACGACCCCGCCCTGGTCGACGCCCTGGCCGACGAGGTGCTGGTGGTGGACGACGACGAGTGCCGGCTCCTCGACGCGACCGGGGCCGTGAACTTCCTGGACCGGCTGTGACCGTCGCCGTGGGTCCGGTCGCGGACGCCGGGGCGGAGCTCAGCGGCGTCGCGGTCCGCCGGGCGACCCGCCGGGCCGCCGCCGCCCGCGCGGACACCACCCTGCTGGCCCGGGTCGGGGATGCCGTCGGCGTGCTGACCTCGGTGGCGGTCGGCATCGCGGTCGCGGGCGGGGCCCTCGCCTCGCTGCGGGAGGACCTCGTGGTTGCCCCCGCCCCGATCGCGGGCACGGCGCTGAGCGGGGTGGCGGCGACTGCCGTGGGCGCCGTCCTGGCGCTGGCCGCACTCGTGCTGGTGCTCGACCGGCTGGGCCCGGTGAGCAGCACGCCGGCCGCGGCCGCCTGGTGGCTGCCGCTGCCGGCGGACCGGCGGGGCCTGCTGCTCGGCGAGCTCGGCCGGACGACGGCGGCCGTCGTCGTGACCGCGGTCGTGCTGGCGCTGCCCCTCGTCCTGGCGGTGCCGTCCTCGCCGACGCCAGGCTCGGTGCTGACCGGCGTCGGCGCGACAGCGGCGGCCGCGGCGACCGCTGTGGGCGCGACCGCGCTGCTGCAGACCCGCGGACGCGGCGGCCGGCTGGGCCCGCTCGCGGCAGCGGTGGCGGTGCTGACCGCCGTCGTGGCCGCCGGCGCGGGCACCGCGGGCGCGCTGGGGGCGGCTCTTCCCGGTCTGCCCGGGGTGCCCGCTCCCCCGGCCTGGGCCGCTGGCGTGCTGGTCGCGGCCGCCGCGCTGCTGCTGGGTGCGGCCGCGCACGGCCTCGGCCGGCTCGATGCGGGCCGGCTTCGGGCCACGGGGGTCACCGTCCAGTACGCGACCACCTCGTTCCTCAGCCTCGACACCCGGGACCTCGGCCGGGCGCTGTCCGCGCGGCCGCGGGCGCCGCGGCGCAGCCGCCGCTTCGGGCGGGTGCGCGGGCCGGTGCAGGCCCTGGTGGCCGGCGACCTCGCCGCCCTCGCCCGGGGCCGGTGGCAGCTCGGGCAGCTGGCCGCCGCCGTGGCCGTCCCGGTGCTGATCGCGCGGACCGAGGGGCTCGGCGCGCTGCCCGTGGCGGTCTGGGTCGGCTGCCTGGCGGGCTGGGGACTCGCCGCGGTGGCGGCCGGCCTGCCGGGGCGGCAGGCGCAGGCGGCCCGGAGCTGGACCGGCTGCTGCCGCTGTCGGCCGCTGCGGTTCTCCGGGCGCGGACCGTGGTGCCACTGGCGCTGACCGCCGCCGTGGGCACGCTCACCGGGCTGCTGCTCGGGCTGGGCACCGGAGCGGTCCTCCTGTGGACGGCGCTCGGGCTGGGCACCGCGCCGGTCTGGGCCGCCGCGGCGGTCCGTGCCGCGTACCGGCCGGAGCTGGACTGGTCGGGTCCGGTCATGGCCACGCCGTTCGGGCCGGCCCCGGTCGGTGTCGGCGCCACCCTGGTGCAGGGCGCCGACGTCGCGGTCGTCGGCTCCCTGCCGTGGCTGCTGGTCCTGCTCCGCGGCGGCCCCACGCCCGCGCTCGTCGCCGTCCAGCTGGTCTGGTCGCTGCTGCTCGCCGCCGGCACGCTCGCCGTGCTCGAGCACCGCGCCCGCTCCCGCGACTGAGCGGCCCACTCGGAGAGACTCGGTGGCCACGCCGCGAGATGCGCGGTCTCGTGGCCATCCGGCCCGGGAAGCCACGAGACCGCGCATCTCGCCGCGCGGGCGGAGCCCGGCCAGGATCGCGGCATGGACCTCGCGGGACTGCGCGTCACGGTCGTCGGCGCGGGCATCGGCGGGATGGCGACGTCGCTGCTGCTGGCCCGGGCCGGAGCCGCGGTCGCCCTGCACGAGCGGGTCGCGGAGATCGCCGCGGTCGGCGCCGGGCTGCTGCTGCAGCCCAACGGACTGGCGGTGCTGTCCGGCCTCGGCGTCGACGGGCCGCTGCGCACCGGCGGGTACGCCACCGCCGACGGCGTGCCGGTCCGGACGACGGACGACCGGCCGCTCAGTTCCCTGCACGTGCCCGACTTCGGCCCCGGCCTGGACACGATGCTCGCCGTCCGTCGCAGCGCGCTGCACGAGGTGCTGCTCGCCGCCGTCCGCGCCGAGCCCGGCATCGACCTGCGCCTCGGCGCCGAGCTGACCCCGGGAGACGTGCAGCGCGCGACCGCCGACCTCCTCGTGGGCTGCGACGGCGTCTCCTCCGCCGTCCGGTCGGCCGGCGCGTTCGGCGCCCGCGTGCGGAGCACGGGGAACGTGTACCTCCGCGGCCTGGTCCCCCGCGACGGCGCGGGGTTCGCGGGCGAGTACTGGAGCCCCAGCGGCCTCTTCGGCGGCGCCCCCGTCGACGCCACGACCCAGTACTTCTACGCCTCGGCCACCGCCCCCGCCGTCCGCGCCGCGGTCGCGGCCCGTGACCTCCCCGCGCTGAGAAACGCCTGGTCCGCCGCCCTGCCTGTCGCCGCGCCGGTGTTCGACGCCGTCGAGCGGTTCGACGAGCTGCTGGTCAACGAGGTGGTCCGGGTCGACTGCGCGCGGTGGTCCGACGGCCGCCGCGTCCTGCTCGGCGACGCCGCCCACGCCATGGCCCCGAACGCGGGGCAGGGCGCCAACAGCGCGCTGGTCGACGCCGCCGTCCTGGTCACCGAGCTCGAACGCGCGAGCGGCCTGGACCCGGCGCTGACCGCCTACACCGCGCGCCGGCGGCCCGCCGTCCGGAAGGTGCAGGACGCGGCCGACCGCCTGGCCCGCGCCGCGCACCTGCGGCCGCGGCCGGCGCGGGCGCTGCGCGACACGCTGCTACGAGCGCTGGACGGTCGCGCCGGCGTGGCCGAGCGGCTGGTCCGCGGCATGCAGCAGGAGGACCCGGCGACGCTCCGGGCGCTGGTCACCTCGCTCGACGCCCGCCCGGCGTAGTCGCCTCGGGGTGCCCGGCCCGGCCGGAGAACCGGTGCACCAGCTCCACCAGCACCGCGCCGGCCGCGGCCAGCGGCGCGGCCACCAGGAAGGTCGACGGCGTCAGCGCCAGCAGGAAGACGTCGGTGCGCAGCACCGGCACGCCGAACGCCAGGACGACGAGGCCGGCCATCGCGGCGACGAGCGCCAGCTTCCACATGACCAGCGGGCGGGCCAGGACGACGAGGGTCCACAGCGCGATGCCGAGCACGACGAGCGTCGCCGTCGTCCGGGCGCCGGCAACACTGGAGCCGGGCCCGAGCTGCCGCATGAGCGCGTAACCGCCGAACGCCGCGGCCCCCGTGACCACCCCCGTCGGCACGGAGAAGCGCAGCACCCGGGACAGGAAGCCGGGCACGTACCGCCGGAGGTTGGGGCCCAGCGCCAGGAAGAAGCCCGGGACGCCGATGGTGACCATCGAGATGAGGGTCAGCTGGATCGGCTCGAGCGGATAGGCCACCAGCGTGAGCACGGTGATCAGGGCGAGCACCAGGCTGTAGACGTTCTTGACCAGGAACAGGTTGGCCGCGCGCTCGATGTTGGCGATCACCCGCCGGCCCTCGGCCACCGCCTGGGGCAGGTGGGCGAACCGGCCGTCGAGCAGCACCAGCTGCGCCACGGCGCGGGTGGCCGGCGAGCCGTTGCCCATGGCCACGCCGATGTCGGCGTCCTTGAGCGCCAGGGCGTCGTTGACGCCGTCCCCGGTCATGGCGACCACGTGCCCCCGGCGCTGCAGCGCGCCGACCATCGCCCGCTTCTGGTGCGGCGTCACCCGGCCGAAGACGCCGTGCGCCTCGACCGCCGCGGCCATGGCGTCCGGGTCCTCCGGCAGGGTCCGGGCGTCGACGGCGTCGGCCGCCCCGCCGACCCCGGGGACGCCGACCGCCGCGGCCACCGCACCGACGGTCCGCGGGTTGTCGCCGGAGATGACCTTGAGCGTCACGCCCTGCTCGGTGAAGTAGCGCAGCACGTCAGCGGCGTCGTCCCGGATCCGCTCGGCGAGCACGACCAGGGTCACCGGCCGCAGCCCGCCCGGCAGCCGCGCCTCGCTGTCCCCCACCGGCCACGGCTCGGCGGAGCGGGCCAGCAGCAGCACCCGCCGTCCCTCCGCGGCCAGCGCGTCGGCCCGCGCCCGCGCGGCGGCCTGCTCCCCGGCCGACGGGGTCGGCAGCACCATCTCCGGCGCGCCCAGCACCCAGCCCGTGCCGGCCTCGGTGCGGACGGCGGACCACTTGCGGGCGGAGGTGAACGGCACCGCGTCCGCCACCCGCTGCCCGTCCGGCGAGGGGAAGGCGACCGCGAGCGCGGCGGCGGTGGCGTTCTGCCCGTCGGCCGCGGCGAGCAGCGCCAGGGCGGCCGGCGCACCGTCGGCGTCCCCGAGCGGCTCCAGCCGGTCGAACGCGACGTCCCCGTGGGTCAGCGTGCCGGTCTTGTCCAGGCAGACGACGTCGACGCGGGCCAGGCCCTCCACGGCGGGCAGCTCCTGCACCAGCGTGCGCCGCCGGGCGAGGGTGACCGTGGCGACCAGGAACGCGAGCGTCGTCAGCAGGACCAGGCCTTCGGGGATCATGCCGACCAGCGCGCCGACCGTGCCGGTCACCGCATCCTTCCAGCCGCGGTTGTCCGCCGTCTGGAACTGGCTCCACAGCACGAGGGGGCCGACGACGACCAGGCCGACGGCGATCCAGCGCAGGATCCGGTTGGTTCCGGCGACCAGCTCGGAGAAGGTGCGGGTGAACCGGCGGGCCTCGCTGGCCAGCCGGGCGGCGTAGGCGCCGTCGCCGACGGCGGTCGCCTGCACCCGCGCGCGGCCGGCCACCACGATCGACCCCGAGAGCACCTGGTCGCCGGTCGCCTTGGCCACCGCCTCCGACTCGCCGGTCAGCAGCGACTCGTCGACCTCCAGCCCCGCGCTGTCGTGCACCACCCCGTCGACCGGCACCTGGTCCCCGGCGGTGAGGACGAGCAGGTCGTCGAGCACCACCTGCTCGACGGGCAGCTCCCGCTCCGCGCCGTCGCGCACGGCCCGCGCCCGCGGGGCGTTGAGCACGGCCAGCCGGTCGAGGGTCCGCTTGGCCCGCAGCTCCTGCACGATGCCGATCAGCGCGTTGGCCACCACCACGCCGCCGAACAGCGCGTTCTGCCAGCGGCCGGTGAACAGCACGAGCACGAACAGGGTCGCCAGCAGGCCGTTGAAGACGGTGAAGACGTTGGCGCGGACGATCTCCGCGGTGGTGCGGCTGGTCCGCACGGTGGTCGTGTTGGTGGCGCCGGCCGCGACCCGCTCGGCGACCTCGGCCGCGGTCAGCCCGGCGGGGCCGGTCCCCGCCGGCGCCGGGGCCCGCGTCTCCACTCCCCCACCCTGGGCCCGCGGACCCGTCGCGCGCAGGGCCCTAGGACCTCCGGCCCCGGGCAGTCCGGCCCGTCACGGCGTCAGCCGCTCGCGCAGCAGCCGGGCCGGAGGCCAGGCGCCGTCGGTGGTGTTGGACAGGACCGTGTGCGTCAGCCCGCGCTCGGGGTCGTGCACGCTGCGGAAGGAGACGCCGGCATCAGCGCCCTCGAGGATCACGGCCGGACCGGTCGGGTGCAGCCAGCAGCCGAGGCCGTAGCGCATCCGCTCCCCGGGGACCTCGCTGCGCGGCCGCACCATCTCGGCCACCCGATCCGGCGGCAGGATCCGGCCGGCGAACAGCGCCCGCCACAGCGCGTGGACGTCGGCGGCGGTGGTGAAGACGCCGCCGTCCCCGCTGCCCCGGACCGGTAGGTGCAGCACGTTGGTCCGCAACCCCTCGGCCTCCAGGTAGCCCAGCGCGGTGCGCGCGGCCGGCTCGTCCGAGCGCAGGAACGCGGTGTCGGCCATGCCCGCCGGCCCGCAGACCCGCTCGGCGACCAGCCGCCGGAAGGACGCGCCGGCCGCCCGCTCGGCGATCAGGGCCAGGACGACGAAGCCGCCGTTGTTGTAGGCGAACCGCTCCCCCGGCGCGGACACCTGCGGGTGGCCGTCGAGGACGGCGAGGTAGTCCTCGGTGCACGCCAGCCGGTGCACCGGGACGTCGAGCACGTAGTCGGTGAACGACGTCGTGGCCGACTCGTCGAGGTAGTCGCCGATGCCCGACCGGTGGGCCAGCAGGTGTTCGACGGTCACCCGGTCGTCGATCAGCGGGAGGTCCGGCCCCAGCACCGAGCGCGCCGTCGTCTCCAGCGACAGGACGCCGTCGGCCACCAGGCTCAGGACGACGAGCGCGGTGAGCCCCTTGGTGCCGCTGGCGATGCCGAAGCGGGTGTCGACGGTGTTCGGGATCCGCAGGCCGCGGTGCGCGAACCCGTAGGCCCGGGCGAACGGCGGCCGCCCGGCGCGGTCCACCCGGACGACGCCCGAGAAGCGGGTCGCGGCGGCGGTGCGGTCCACCGCCTCCGTGAGGTCGTCGTCCACGGGCCGACCCTAGGACCCGGTAGGAACGAGCCATGACCGACGACTTCCCGTCCGTGGCCGAGCTCGCCGCCGAGGAGCAGGAGCTGCAGTTCACCTCCTTCACCAACGACGACGCGTGGGACCTCGGGTCGGCGCTGGTGGCCGCCGCCCGCCGGGACGGCGCGCCGGTGGCCGTCGAGATCTCCCGCAACGGCCACCGCCTGTTCCACGTCGCCCTGCCCGGTGCCACGCCGGACAACGCCTCGTGGATCGAGCGCAAGACCCGGGTGGTGCAGCGGTTCGGGCACAGCAGCCTCTACGTGCGGCAGGCCAGCATCGAGCGCGGCACCACGTTCGAGGAGGAGTTCGGCCTGGACCCCCAGCTGTACGCGGCGCACGGCGGCGCGTTCCCCGTGCTGGTGCGGTCGGTCGGGCCGGTCGGCGCCGTGGTCGTCTCCGGCCTGCCGCAGCTGGCCGACCACCGGATGGTGGTGGCCGCGATCCGCGCGCACCTCGCCGAGTAGCCGCCTTCCGCCGCGTCAGAGGGCTGCAAGCGGCGCGGAAGGGCGCCGGAAGGCCGGCCCGCCACCCTCGCGGCATGACGACGATCTCCGTCCCGGGCCCGACGCGGACCGCGGACGAGTGGCTGGCCGGCGCCCGCGCGGCGGTGCCCTTCCTGGTCGGCCTCACGCCCTTCGGGGTCAGCGTCGGCGCGGCGGTGGCCGCCAGCGCCGACCCCGTCGCCGCCTGGGCCGGCACCCTCCTGCTCTACGGCGGCAGCGCGCAGCTCACCGTGCTGCAGCTGCTCGGCGACGGCGCCCCGGTGTGGACGGCGGTCGTCGTGGCCACGCTGGTCAACGCCCGGCTGCTGGTCTACAGCGGTGGGCTGGCGCCGCTGTGGGCCGGCGCTCGGCCGTGGGCGACGGTCCTCGGCGCGGCGACGATCGTGGAGCCCACCTGGGCGCTGGCCGAGCAGCGCCGCCGCACGGGGAACGTCGTCGGCGCCCGCGTCCACTACGCCGGCGCGGCGACCGCCCTGACCGTCGGCTGGACGGCCGCGGTCACCCTCGGCACCGTCGTCGGCCGCGTCGACGGGCTGGCGCGGCACCTGGCGGTCGCCGTCCCGCTGTGCCTGGTCGTGCTCGTGGCGCCGCACCTGCGGCTGCCCGGCGGGGTCGCCGCGGTGGTCGCCGCCGTGGGCACCGCGGTCGCCGCGCGGTTCGTCGTCCCCGGCTTCGAGCTGCTGCCGGCGATGGCCGCCGCGGCGCTCGCGGGCGCGCTGGCCGGGCGGCGGTCATGAGCGCGCTGTGGACCGTCGTCCTGGTGGTGGGCGCGCTCAGCCTGGCCTTCCGGCTGCTGCCGGTGCTCGCCGTCGGGCGGTTCGGCCTCTCCGAGCGGACGGCGGAGCTGCTCCGGCACGCGGGCACCGGCGCCGTCGCCGCGCTCGTCGTCCTCGGCGTGCTGGGCGGCCGCGGGTCGGTGCGGCCGGACCCGGCGGTGCTCGCCGCCGTCGTCCTGGGCGGCGTCCTGGCGTGGCGCGGCTGCTCGACGGCCCGCGTCGTCGTGCTCGGCGGCTGCGCCCACGCCGTCGTCGCGGGGGCCGTGGCGCTGCTCGGGTAGCGGGCGCGCAGGTCGGCGACCAGCCGCCGGGTCACCGGGACGTCGATGCCGTTCCGGTCGGCGGCGCGCAGCACGGCGCCGCCGATCGCCTCCAGCTCCAGCGGCCGGCCGGCCTCGGCGTCGCGCTGCATCGACGAGCGCATGCCGGCGGGCAGCGTGCCGAAGAAGGCGACGACGGCGTCCGCGTCGGCCGGCGCCCCCTCGGCCCGCGCGACGGCGGCCGCCTCGGCGACGGCGGCGGCCACCTCGTCGCCGCGCCGGTCGCGGACCTCGCCGACGGGAGCGGCCTCGTGCGTGGTGAGCAGCGCGAACGGGGCGAGGAAGGTCAGCTTGCCCCACAGCGCGGCGACCTCGTCGCCGACGACCCGGACCTCGACCCCCGCCGTCCGCAGCGCCGCGGCGAGCGGCTCGGTGCGGGCCGCCGCCTCGGGCCGCGGAGCCAGCTCGACCCGCGCGAACGGGCTGTCGTGCCGCACGTGCCCCGGCGCCGTCCGGCTGGACTCCACGCGGATCGTCCCCGCGACCACCGCGGCGGCCGGGCAGCGGTCGCGCAGCAGCGCGACGTGCTCGACGCCGTTGAGGAACGGCACGAGCAGCGCGTCGCCGAGCACGTCGGCCGGCAGCCGCTCCAGCGCGGCGTCGAGCTGGGTGGCCTTGACCGTGACCAGGCAGGCGTCGACCGGTTCGGCCAGCCGCTCGGCTGCCCGCACCGGGACGGCGAAGTCGCCGAACAGCGCGCTGCTGACCGAGATCCCGTCCCGCGCCAGCGCGGCCACCGTGCTCGCGCCGGCCAGGCAGACGACGTCCGCGCCGCTGCGGGCGAGCAGGCCGGCGAGCAGCCCGCCGACCCCGCCCGGACCCAGCACGGCCACCCGCAGCGCGCTCATGCCGCCGACGCTAACCCTGGTGCCCCCGGGACGGCTGGGGACGGTGAGCAACGCCTCGGCGCGGAAGCCGGACTCCCCGCCGGGAGCGCGGCATCGTGGAAGGCAGGACCGACCGTCGGCGGCGCGGCCGCGGCGACACCTCTCGAGGAAGACGACCTCCCCCATGTGCCGACTCCTGGGCTGGGCCGCGCGCGTGCCCACCTCGCTCCTCGACCTGCTCGGCGAGGAGGACCTCGACGCGTTCACCGAGCTGTCGTGCAAGCACGCCGACGGCTGGGGGCTGGCGCGCAGCACCCGCCGGGGCGTCGAGGTGCGCAAGCAGGCCGACGCCGCCCGCAGCAGCGCGGAGTTCGCCGATCGCGCCCGCAACGGCAGCGCCGACCTCGGGCTGGCGCACCTGCGGTGGGCCACCCTGGGCTTGAGCGTCCGCCGGGAGAACACCCATCCGTTCACCGATGGCCGGGTGGCGTTCGCGCACAACGGCTCGATCAAGCCGCCGGGGGCGCTGGACCGGCTGCTCCCCCGCCGGGCCCGCCGCAGGCGCCGGGGCGACACCGACAGCGAGCGGTTCTTCCTCGCCGTCCACTCCCGGATGCGCGAGGGCGCGGCGCCCGGCGACGCGCTGGCCGGGACCGTCGCCGAGATCGCCGCCACCACGGAGTTCACCAGCCTCAACTGCCTGCTGCTCACGGCCGACGCGCTCTACGCCGTCTCCCGCGTCAACACGGCGGCGTCGCAGGAGTTCGACGAGGGCCCGGACTACTACGACCTGCGCTACCGGGTCACCGACGACGCCGTCGTCGTGGCCTCCAGCGGCTGGGGGCGGGACTGGCAGGAGCTGGCGAACGGCGACCTGCTCGTCGTCCGCCGGGGCACGCTGGAGACCGAGGTCCGCTCGATCGACGAGCTGGTGCCCGCCGCGTAGCTCACGGCGGCGGGCGGTCTCTCCGCGCGCGGGCAGGGTCCAGGAGGGAGGCTTGCGGTGCCCGCCGAGCAGTGGAGGTCCCGTGTCCGCCGTCCCGCCCGCCCGCCGCCGGCTGCGCCGGCTCGGCCTGGTCGCCGTCCTCACGCTCGTCGTCCCCGCCTGCGGCACGGAGCTGCGGCCCGCCGCCCGGACCGTCCCGGGGCAGGAGCTGGACGCCGCCACGATCCCCGAGCTGCAGGAGCAGCTGGAGTCCGGCGAGCTGACCGCCGTGGACCTCACCGAGAGCTACCTGGAGCGCATCGACGCCCTGGACGGCGACCTCGGCGCGGTGCTGCGGGTCAACGAGGACGCCGTCGCCGAGGCGAAGGAGAGCGACCGCGTCCGCGCGGAGTCGGGGCCGCGCAGCGCGCTGGAAGGCATCCCGGTGCTGCTCAAGGACAACGTCGACACCGCGGGCCTGCCCACGACGGCCGGCTCGAACGCGCTGCTGGGCAGCCGGCCCGACGACGCCACGATCACCCGCCGGCTGCGCGACGCCGGCGCGGTCATCATCGGCAAGGCCAACCTGTCGGAGTGGGCCAACTTCCGCGGCGAGAACTCCACCAGCGGCTGGAGCGCCGTCGGCGGGCAGACGAACAACCCCTACGTCCTCGACCGCAACCCGTGCGGCTCCTCCAGCGGCTCGGCGGCCGGGGTCGCGGCGTCCCTGGCCCAGGTCGCCGTCGGCACCGAGACCGACGGGTCGATCGTCTGCCCGTCGGGCCAGACCGGGGTCGTGGGCCTCAAGCCGACGCTCGGCCTGGTCAGCCGGGACGGGATCGTGCCGATCTCGGCGGAGCAGGACACCGCCGGCCCGATCGCCCGGCACACCGTGGATGCCGCGATCCTGCTGTCGGTCCTCGCGGGCGCCGACCCGGCCGACGCCGCCACCGCGGAGACCCCCGCCGACCTCGACGCGGACTTCGCCGACCTCGACACCGACGAGCTCGAGGGCGCCCGCATCGGGGTGTGGGAGCTGTCCGCCGAGCAGTCCGAGGCCGTCGACGACGTCACCGAGGACGTGTACACGCGCGCGGTCAAGGAGCTGGAGGCCGCGGGGGCGACCACGGTGCCGGTCTCGCTGCCGTTCCAGCAGGAGATCGGGGACGGCGAGCTCCCGGCGCTGCTGGCGGAGTTCCACCGCGACATCGACGCCTACCTGGCCGCCACGCCCGGCGACCACCCGGCCGACCTGGCCGGGCTGGTCGAGTTCAACGCGCAGGACCCGGCCGAGCTGAAGTTCTTCGGCCAGGAGCTCTTCGAGCAGGCGCTGGCGGCGCCGCTGCCCGCCGACGACCCGGCGGTGCGCCAGACGCGGAACACCATCCGCGACCTCGCCCGCCGGTCGATCGACGAGACCCTCGCGCAGGGGCCGGGACCCGGGGACGACCTGGTCGCGATCGTCGGGCTGACCAACACCCCCGGCTGGATCACCCGCTACTTCAGCGAGGACGAGGCCGCCGACGAGTTCGTCTACAGCACCTCCGGCCCCGCCGCCGTGGCCGGCTACCCGAGCGTGACCGTGCCGGCCGGGTTCGCCGGGCCGCAGGAGGCGCTGCCGGTCGGCATCTCCTTCATCGGCACCCGGTGGGACGACGCCGACCTGCTCGACCTCGCCGCCGCGTTCGAGACCGCGGACCCGGCTCGCCGGGCGCCGGAGTTCCTGGCCACGGTCGGCGACTGACCGCCCGGCCGCCGTGGCCGGCCGGCTCAGCGGCTGCGGTAGAGCCGGGTGGTCAGCGGCAGGAACACCAGCGCGAGCACGGCCGCCACCGCGAGCGACACCAGGATCGCCGGGACGTCGGGGCTGCCCGTCATGAGCGAGCGGGACGCCGTCGCCAGGATCGAGATCGGGTTGACGTCCACGAAGGCCTCCAGCGGCCCCGGCAGGGTGGCCGGGTCGACGAAGACGTTGGACACGAACGTCAGCGGGAAGATCCCCATGAAGCCGGCGTTCATGACCGCGTTCGGCGAGCGCAGCAGCAGCCCGAGCACCGAGAACACCCAGGACAGGCCGAAGGAGAAGACGACGACCAGCCCCAGCGCGGCCAGGGTCCCGGGCGCTCCGCCGTCGGGCCGGTACCCGAGCGCCAGGCCCAGCACGATGATCACCGTGCCGGCGATCACGTAGCGGACGCTGTCGCCCAGCAGCGACCCGAGCAGCGGGGCCGGCCGCCAGATCGGCAGCGACCGGAACCGGTCGACGACACCCTTGGTCATGTCGGTGTTCAGCGCGACGCCCGAGTAGACGGTCGTGAACAGCACGGACATCACCAGCATGCCGGGCAGCACGTACTCGAGGTACGCGCCGGTGGAGCCGGCGATCGCGCCGCCGAACAGGTAGGTGAACATCAGCACGAACATCACCGGGGTCACCGTGACGTCGAGCAGCTGCTCGGGGACGTGCTTGACCTTGAGCATGCCGCGCCAGCCGAAGGTGAGCGCGGTCGCGAGCGGCCCGGGCCGCGGCGGGCGCGCGGTGCTCGCGATCGCCCGGCGGACGGCGGCGGTGTCGGCCGAGTCGGGGGTCGTGGTGGCAGTGGTCATGACGGCTGCTCCTCCAGGGCGGGCTCCGGCTCCTCGGCCGCGTGACCGGTGAGGGCCAGGAACACCTCGTCGAGGCTGGGCTGGGCGAGGGCGAAGTCGGCGAGGCCGAGGCCGGCGCGAGCCAGCTCCGCGATCCCGGCGGCCGCCCGTCCAGCATCGGAGCACGCCGCGGACAGCGCGGCCGGGTCGGGTTCGAGCAGGATCGGCCCGACCACCTGCTCCAGCACGGCCGCGGCCGCGGGCCGGTCGCCGGGGTCGAGCAGCCGCACGTGCAGCGAGCCGCCGCCGACGGAGCTCTTCAGCTGGCCGGGCGTGCCCTCCGCGATCACCCGGCCGGAGTCGATGACCGCGAGGCCGTCGGCGAGCTGGTCGGCCTCCTCCAGGTACTGGGTGCACAGCAGGATCGTCGTCCCCCCGGCGACCAGCGCCCGGGCGATCTCCCACACCTGGTTGCGGGAGCGCGGGTCCAGGCCGGTGGTCGGCTCGTCGAGGAACATCAGCTCGGGGGTGACCACGATGCTGGCCGCGATGTCCAGCCGGCGCCGCATGCCGCCGGAGAAGTGCTTCACCAGCCGGCCCGCGGCCTCGGCGATGCCGAAGGCCTCCAGCAGCTCGTCGGCCCGCCCCCGCGCCGCCGCCCGGCCCAGGCCCAGCAGCCGGCCCAGCAGGATCAGGTTCTCGCGGCCGGTGAGCTCCTCGTCGACCGAGGCCAGCTGGCCGGTGAGGCTGACCGCGCCGCGGACCGCGTCGGCCTCGGCCACGATGTCGTGGCCCAGCACCCGGGCGGTGCCGCCGTCGGGCGCGATGAGCGTGGCCAGCATCCGGATCGTCGTCGTCTTGCCCGCGCCGTTGGGCCCGAGGACGCCGTAGATCGACCCGGCCGGCACGGCCAGGTCGATGCCCGCGACCGCCTGCGTGCTGCCGAACGACTTGGTCAGGCCGGTGGCCTCGATCGCCAACCGCGTCATGTCCTGTTCCTCTCCGCGCGCCGGAGCGCCCAGCGTCGGACTTCGAGTGCGCTGGAGGTCAAGGGCGGCTTCCGCGCCCCCGGAATCTCCTCTGCCCCTCTGACGGAATTGGCGCGCGGAAGTCATCGGGGCGCCACTGGTTTTCGGCGGAGGCCGCCCGGGTGCAGGGTGCACACGTGCAGGGAGTGCGGCTGACCGGCGCGGTCGTGGTGATCACCGGCGCCTCGAGCGGCATCGGCCTCGCCACGGCGCGGGCCTTCGCCGGCGAGGGCGCCCGGCTCGTGCTCGCGGCCCGGGGCGCCGAGCGGCTGGCGGCGGCGGCGGACAGCTGCCGCGCGCTGGGCGCGGACGTGCTCGCCGTCCCCACCGACGTCACCGACGCCGCGGCGGTCGACCGGCTGGCCGACGCCGCCGTCGAGCGGTTCGGGCGCATCGACGTGTGGGTCAACGGCGCCGGGACCAGCCTGTGGGGGCCGTTCGAGAAGGTGCCCGTCGAGGCGTCGGTGCGGCTGGTCGAGGTGGACCTGCTCGGCGCGCTGCACGGCTGCGCCGCCGCCGTCCCCCGGATGCTGCGGCAGGACGGTCCGGCGGTGATCGTCAACGTGGTGTCCATCGGCGGCCGGATCGCCAGCCCCTGGACGGCGGTCTACAGCGGGGCGAAGTTCGGGCTGGCCGGCCTCACGGACGCGCTGCGGGCGGAGCTGGCGGTGCACTCGCGGATCGCGGTCTGCGGCATCTACCCCGCCTTCGTCGACACCCCGACGAACCGGGCGTCGGGCAACTGGACCGGCCGGCAGCTGCGGCCGCTGCCCCCGGTGGTGGAGCCGGAGCGGGTGGCCCGGCGGATCCTCGCCCTCGCCGTCCGGCCGCGGCGGGCGGTGCGGGTCGGCGCGCTCAACCTGCTGTCGCTGCCCTACGCCGTCGCGCCGGGCGCGGTGGGCCGGCTCTCGGCGGAGCTGGGCCGCCGGTACCTGCTGGGCTCCGGGCCGCCGGCGCCGGCGGATCCCGGTGCCCTGTTCGCCCCGGTGGACGGCCCGGCCGAGCCGCGGGGCGGCTGGGGACGGTCGCAGCGCCGCCGCGCCCGGGGTGCGGTCGCCGTCGCCGGGGTAGCCCTGGCCGGCGCGGCGGGCGCGTGGGCCCGCCGCCGCCGGACGGAGGACGCATGAGCGAGCGGCTGGTGGCCGACCTGGTGGTGGAGCGGCTGCGGCAGTGGGGCGTGCCGCGGGTGTTCGGCTACTCCGGGGACGGCATCAACGCGGTCATGGGCGCGCTGCGCCGCGCCGGCGAGCCGGAGTTCGTGCAGGCCCGGCACGAGGAGGCGGCCGCGTTCATGGCGGTCGGGCACGCCAAGTACACCGGCGGGGTCGGCGTCTGCCTGTCCACCCAGGGCCCCGGCGCGGTGCACCTGCTGACCGGCCTCTACGACGCCAAGCTCGACGGCGTCCCCGTGGTCGCGGTCATGGGCCAGCAGCAGCAGACCGTGCTCGGTTCGGAGTACCAGCAGGAGATCGACCTGCTCTCGCTGGTCAAGGACGTCGCCGCGCAGTTCGCGCAGGTGGCGACGACGGCCGAGCAGCTCCCGCTGGTGCTGGACCGGGCCTTCCGCACCGCCCTGGCGACCCGCTCCCCCGCCGTCGTGATCCTGCCGCACGACGTGCAGCAGGAGCCGGCGCCCGAGGAGGAGCAGGAGCACGGCGTCGTCGTCACCGCGCCGACCGCGGCGCGGGGCCGGGTGCTCCCCCACGACGACGACCTGCGGGCCGCCGCCGAGCTGCTGAACGCCGGGCGGCGGCCGGTGCTGCTGGTCGGCCAGGGCGCCCGGGCGGCGCAGGCGGAGGTGGCCCAGGTCGCCGAGCGGCTCGGCGCCGGCGTGGTCACCAGCCTGCTCGGCAAGCCCTACGTCGACGAGGGGCTGCCGTTCGCCGCCGGTGTCATGGGGCACCTGGGGACGACGGCCAGCGGCGCCGTCCTCGGCCGCTGCGACACCCTGCTGGTCGTCGGCAGCAACGATCCGTGGACCGAGTACTACCCGCCGCCCGGGCAGGCACGGGCGGTGCAGATCGACGTCGACGGCCGGCACCTGGGCAACCGCTACCCGATCGAGGTCCCGCTGCTCGGCGACGCCGCGGAGACGCTGGGGGCGCTTCTGCCCCTGCTCGGCGAGCGCCCGGACCGCGCGTGGCGGGACGACGTCGAGGACGCCGTCCGGTCGTGGCGGGAGCTGGCCGCCGAGCGCGCCGGCACCGACGCGGACGCGGTCAACCCCGAGCGCGTCGTCGCGGAGCTGTCCGGCCGACTGCCCGCCGACGCGCAGGTCGCCGTCGACGTCGGCTCGGTGACCTACTGGTACGCCCGCCAGCTGCGGCTGCCCGAGGGCGTGCCGGCACACCTGTCCAGCACGCTCGCCTGCATGGGCTGCTCGGTGCCGTACGGGCTGGCCGCGAAGCTGGCCCGGCCCGACCGGCCGGTGGTCGCCCTCAGCGGGGACGGCGCGATGCAGATGCTGGGCAACGCCGAGCTGGTCACCGTCGCGCACCGGTGGCGGCAGTGGGCCGATCCGCGGTTCGTCGTGTGCGTGCTCGCCAACCGCGACCTGGCCGAGGTCACCTGGGAGCAGCGGGAGATGGAGGGCGATCCGCGCTTCGACGAGAGCCAGTCGCTGCCGGCGTTCCCCTACGCCGGCTACGCCGAGCTGCTGGGGCTGACCGGCATCCGGGTCACCGACCCCGGCGAGCTCGGCGCGGCCTGGGACCGCGCGCTGGCCGCCGACCGGCCGGTCGTCCTCGAGGTGCTCACCGACGCCGACGTCCCGCTGCTGCCGCCCTTCCCCGCGGGGCAGGCCAAGCTGGACTCCTTCCGGACCGGCCTGGCGCAGGAGGGCGCCGCGGCCGAGCAGGCCCGCCGGCTGCTCGACACGTACGCGGCCCAGGAGGAACGGCGTCAGCCCGGCGGCCGCTGACCGCCGTCCACGCGTTCGGAACCGGAGTGCCGGTGGACGAACACGGGGAACCGCCGGCGCGAGCGCAGCCGCCGCGCCGTCGCGGCCGGGCGGTCGGTGGCCGGCACGGGGGCGCGCCCGGAGTCCCGGAGGTGCCCGAAGCGGAGCCGGGAGCGCAACCGGGCCGCTCCGCGCAGCCGCCGGCCCGGGTCACCCGGGCTCACCGGGCGCGGGACGACGTGCGCCCGGTGGCGGTCCTCCCACCGGGCGGTCTCCGCTCTCGCGAGAGCCGCCACCAGCCCGGTCACCAGCAGGAACGCGAGGACATCCACGATCGCCCACCACATGGCGCTCCACCTCTCGGAGCGGCCGGGGACGTTCCGGATCCGGGACGGCCACGGCTGCACCACGACGATCCCTCGCGGTGCTCGCCCGGACAAGGGGTGCGCTCGCGGTGGCGTACCGGAGGGTGCAGCGGCTCCGCCTCGTCCCGCGATCCGCAGGAGGACCGGGTCACGGGCGCCGATCGCCGCTCGGTCCGATCACGCGGGGTGCCGGCGCTCCACGAGCCGGGCCAGCTGGTTCACCATCGGGCGGCCGCGCACGAGCAGGACGGTCTCGGACACCGCGCTGTGCAGCCAGTACGTGGGGCCGCGCAGCGGGTGCTCGTCGAGGACGACCACGGTGCCGTCGCCCCACGGGTCGAGGTCGATGACGATGCGCGCCGACCCCAGCAGGCCGGCGTCGGCCTCCAGCCCCAGCCGCCGGCCCTTCTCGACGTGGCGCACCGTCGTCTGCCCGCGCAGCGCCAGCGGCCCCCAGCCGACGGTGTAGTGGATCGACGTCCCCACGTCCGGCCAGCCGTCGTCGACCGCGCGGATCTCCCGCGTGCCGATCACCCAGTCCGCGTACGCGTGCCCGTCGGCCAGCACGTCCCACACCTGCTCCGGAGGGCGCTCGATCAGCGCGTTGACCACCGCCACGGGCGCCCTGTGCCCGGGCGGGGCGCCGCTCAACCGGACGGGAACGAGTGGTGCTCGTGCGCGACGACCCAGCGGCCGCCGTCCTTGCGCAGCCCGACCGTGAGCCGCAGCCGCCGCTCCGGGTGCTCGGCGTGCTCCTCCGGCGTGCCGCAGCGCAGCAGCGCGGCGGCGAACGCGACGTCCTCCCCCGCGGTCACCTCGAGCGAGACGAGCTCGAAGGTCGCGCCCGAGCGCTGCCACGCGAAGAACGGCGGCCAGGTCTCCCGGTAGGCCTCGATCCCCCGCACGCCGTCGTCGGGCGGCGGGACGTCGAACATCAGGATGTCGGCCGCGTGGTCGGCCAGGACGTCGTCCAGACGCCCCTCGTGCGCCGCGTCCGCCCACCGCTCGATCAGCGCGCGGACCTGCGCCGCGTCGTCGTCCATGGAGGGTGGACGGCGGACGCAGCCGGAACTGAGCGCGCTACGGCAGGCCGTGCGCCGCGAGCCAGTCGGCCCGCCGGCGGGCGGAGGCCCGGGCGAGCCAGGCGTCCTGCACCAGCTCGGCCAGCTCCCCCCGGGTGATCTCGCCGAGCCGGCTGGCCCGCACCAGCACCGAGTCGTGCCCGTCGAAGTGCGGGGTGGTGAAGAACGGCGTCGAGGGGTCCTGGACCAGCGCCTGCTTGTCCGCCTCCGACTCCACCCAGAAGATGATCACGTCGGGCAGCTTCTCCCCGGTCTCGGGGTCGACGGCGTCCGGCCGCGGGGTGCGGAAGAAGACGAACGACTTGCCACCCACCTGGTAGACGGGGTTGCCCTGCGACCCGTGCACGACCGTCACGTGCGGGAGGCCGAGCGCGAGCTCGTGCACGTCCGCCACCTGTGCCGGCCGGTCATCGGTCACGGCGGGCAGCGTACGGGCGGGGCGTTCGTCATCGCCGCCAAGATCGCGTCATGAGCCTGAACCTCAGCGAGGGAAGGAACGCACCGTGATCGCACGCGTCTGGACGGGCGAGGTCCGGCGGGCCGACGCCGACACCTACGCCGACTACATCCGTGAGACGGGTTTCCGCGAGTACGGCGAGACCGCCGGCAACCGCGGCGCGTGGCTGCTCCGCCGCGACGACGGCGACGCTACCCGCTTCGTCGCCCTGTCGATGTGGGACTCCCTGGACGCGGTCCGTGCCTTCGCCGGCGACGACGTCGAGGCGGCGGTCCTCTACCCGGAGGACGAGCGCTACCTGCGGCCCGGGTCCTCGTCGATCGCGCACTACGAGGTCGTCGACCGGGTCGACCCGGCCTGAGCGGGCGGCTCAGGTGAACCGCTTGACGAAGGAGAGCGCCGTCTGGGCGACCTGGCGCCAGCCGTGGTCGATCGTGAGGGAGTGGCCCCGGTTCGGCATCTTCACGATCTCCGTCACGCCCGGGTTGCGCCGCTGCAGCTTGTAGGCGGCGTTCGCGATCGCCCACGGCACCGTGTGGTCCTGCTCGCCCTCGATGATCAGCAGGGGGCCGCGGTCGGGGTTCTTCGTGTCGACCTTCGCCTGCGTCCACGGGTTGAGGTTCGCGTTGCCCATCTGCACGAGGGAGATCCCGGAGCCGGCGACGTGGTAGGTGTCGTACAGCTCCTTCGCCTCCTTCTCGTCGAGCGCGTTGGCCCAGCCGTACCTGAACTGGTCGAACGTGAGCGTGATCGCGCGCCCGCGCGTGCGCGGGTCGGCCAGGAACGGGCCCACCCCCCTGAGCACGGAGACCGGCAGCGGCAGGACGCCGCGGAAGACCCCGGGGTCGATCGCCACCGTGGCTGCCGAGAGGCCCCGACCCGCGATGATCTGCGCGAGCAGGCCGCCGGTCGAGTGCCCCATCACCACCGGCTTCCTGTCCAGGGCGTCGATGACCTGGGTGGTGTGGTCGGCGACCTGGCTCAGCGTCTTCTTGGCCAGGACCTCCGGCTCCGCCCGGGCCTGGACGACCGTTTCCGGATCGTCCGGCCAGTCCGGCGTCAGCGGTGCATAGCCGGCCTGAGCGAAGAAGTCCGCCCAGTTGGCCCAGCTGCTCGGCAGCAGCCAGAGGCCGTGGATGAAGACGACCGGGGTGTTGCCGGAGGCGTTGGCCGCCTCGATCTCCCGCTTCTCCCGCTCCGAGATCGACGCCATGACGCACTCCCCTCCGCTCGGGGTGAATGTCAGCCCGACCCTAGCGAAGGATTCGGGTCGGACAGGTGGTCTCCCGCCCTCCTGCCTCCGCCGCCGATCCCTGCGGAAACATCCTGCTCAGCGAGCCGAAACTGTCGTAGGTGGTCCGTAGCTCGGGGCCATGACCACCGCCGCGCCGCACTCCTTCGAGGAGATCGTGGTCGACGTGGCCTGGCGGCCGGCGGTCGCCCGGCCGGCGCCGGTGGCGTCGCTGTCCCCGGAGGAGAAGGCGGCCGAGCTGCAGCGCCTGCAGGGCGAGCGGGCCCGGCTGGCCGCCCGCGAGGCGGATCTGATGCTGGGGTTCGCCGCCGACCGGCCGGAGGACGACGACCCTTCGGAGGACCATCCGGGTGCGCGGAGCCGGGACTGGCGGCAGACCGAGCCGGAGTTCCCCGGGATCAGCGAGTTCTTTCCCGACGAGCTCGGCCTGGTGCTCGGGGTGGGGCGGGGTACCGCGGCGCACAGGCTGCGCCGGGCCTGGAGCTGGCGGCACCGCCTGCCGGCCACCGGCGCCGCGCTGCGGCGGGGCGAGTTGGATGAGCGGCGGGCGCAGATCCTCGCCGACACCCTGGAGCACATCCGCCCGGCGCTGGCCGCCCGGGTGGAGGCGGTGGTGCTGCCCGAGGCGGCCGGGCTGAATTTCGCCGCGCTGAAGCGGCGCATCCTCGAGGTGCTGCTCGCACTCGACCCCGGTTCGGCCGACGAGGGCCGCACGCTGGCGGAGCGCAACGCGGATGTGTTCGTCGAGCCCGGCCCGGACGGCGGGGCCACCCTCGGCGCGGAGCTGCCGGCCGAGGAGGCCGCCGAGGGCTTCGACTTCCTCAACACCCTGGCCCAGCAGGCCAAGGCCGACGGCGATCCGCGCCCGATCGGGCAGCTGCGCGCCGAGCTGTTCTCCCTGCTCGTGCGCGGCGCCGCGATCGGCGCGGACGGTGCCCGGGCGAGCCTGACGATCACCGCCGCGCTGAAGGCGCTGGAGGGGACGAGCAGCCGGCCGGCCGAGGTCAACGGCTTCGCCATCACCCCGGCGCACCTGGCCGGGCTGCTGCGCCGGATCGGCGCGCTCGGCCTGCACACCCCCGGGGGCGGGTCGCTGACCTTCGCGACCACCGACGCGACCGGCCGGCTGCTCGCCACGGTGAGCCGGGAGGAGTTGGAGAGGCTGGTCCGCCGCGGCGACGGGCTCAACCCGCCGGCGGCCACCGAGAGCTACACCCCGACCGGCGCGCAGCGGGAGTTCATCGGCACCCGCGACCGCACCTGCCGGCATCCGTTCTGCGGGCAGCGGGTCGGCTGGGCCGACCACGACCACGGCGTCGCCCACTCCCGCGGCGGGCCGACCGACTGCACCAACCTGTGCTGCCTGTGCCGCACCCATCACCGGCTGAAGACCCTGTTCCGCGGCTGGCTGTTCGTCATGGAGCCCGACGGCACGCTGCACGTCACCACCCCGTCCGGCGTCACCCGCACCACCCGACCGTGGGCGATGCGCCGGCGACCGCCACCACCGCCACCGCCCGACCCGGCCGACGACCCGCCACCCTTCTAGCCACCTGGCTGTCGACCTCTCCCCTCATCCGGCTCTCCATGATCACCTCGGGCTCAGCGGTGTCTCCACGACCGGGAGGCACCGCTGCAGCCGAGGTGATCATGGAGGCGGGACGAGATCACGGCACATGTCGGCTCGTCCCCATGTCGACGAGCCGACATGCCCGGCTCGTTCCGCCCGATCCCCCTCGCACGGGCGATTTCCGCAGACCCTCCTCAAGAAGCCGCCACGTCGGCCCGATCCGTCCCCTGGATGCCCGGTTCGACGGAGGAGGTGGCGGGCCTGAGCGAGGCACTTCGGACCCGGCTGTCCGTACGGCGCCGCCTGGCCGCTCGCATGGCCGTCGTGGGCGTCGTCGCGGCCCTCGGCCCCGTCGTCGTCGCCGGCACGGCGTCGGCCCGGCCGGCCGACCCCTCCGACGGGCAGCTCGCCGCCGCGCAACAGGCCGCGGACGACGCCGCAGCGCAGGTTGCGCAGATCCTCGTCCGGCAGGGCGCCGCCCACACCGCCCTGGACGCCGCGCACGGCCGGGCCGCCGCCGCCCGCGCGCAGTACGACGCCACCCGGGCGAGCCTGGAGAGCGCTCAGGCGGCCGCCGCCACCGCGCAGGCCGCTGCCCAGCAGGCGCAGCACGACCTGGCCGATGCCCGCGCCGACGTCGTCGCCTTCGCCCGCGGCAGCTACATCGCGGGCAGCACCTCCCCCGGCCTGGAGGCGCTGCTCAGCTCCGGCGATCCCGCGCAGATGCTCGAGCGGGCCGCCCTCCTCGATGCCGCCGGTCGCAGCAGGTCCGACGTCCTGGACCGGATGACCGTTGCCGAGCAGCGGGCGGCCGACTCCTCCGCCGCGGCCGGGACCGCGCTGACGGACGCCGCCGCGCTCGAGCAACAGGCCGCCGCCGACCTGGCGGAAGCGGTCAAGGGCGAGGCCGAGGCCCGGCAGACCGCCGCCGCGGTGCAGGCGCAGCAGGCCGCACTGCAGTCCGAGCTCGACGACGCGAGGACCGCGCTCGTCGCCCTGCAGGCACAGCGGACCGCAGAGCAGCAGCGGACCGCGGTACCACAGCAGCCCTCCGTACCGCGGCAGACCTCCGGCGAGCAGCAGCACCCCGCGCCGTCCGCTCCCCCGTCGACCGGCTCCGACGGCGACGCGCCCGTACCGCCCGCCGACGCCCACGACTGGGACGCCGTCGCCCGGTGCGAGTCCGGCGGCAACTGGAGCATCAACACCGGCAACGGCTACTACGGCGGCCTGCAGTTCTCGCAGTCCACCTGGGACGCCTTCGGCGGCGCCGAGTACGCCGCACGCGCCGACCTCGCCACCAAGAGCGAGCAGATCGCCGTCGCCGAGCGGGTGCTCGACGTACAGGGCCCGGGCGCCTGGCCGACCTGCGGCCGGAACCTGTGACGCCGCTGGCCCCGCGCCGCTGACCCCGCGTCAGTGGCCGCGGAACGCCTCCTCCAGCCACCACGAGGGCTCGTGCCGGGTCACCTTCGCGTCGATCAGCAGCGGCGCCGAGCGCGGGCCGTGCACCCAGTCGGCGACCGGCGCGAGGTCCGGCACCGACCGCACGGTCACCGCCGTGAACCCGTAGCCCCGTGCGATCGCCGCGAAGTCGGTCTCCGGGAAGCGCACGGTGTCCAGCGGGGCGCCGTCCGGGCCGAAGTGGTGCACCTCGGCGCCGTAGGCGGCGTCGTCGTAGACGACCACCACCATGGGCAGGCCCAGCCGCACCACCGTCTCCAGCTCCGAGGCCCCCATGAGGGCGCCGCCGTCGCCGAGCGCCGCCACGGGCAGCCGGTCGGGGCGGGCCAGCGCCGCGCCGATCGCCGTCGACAGGCCCAGCCCGATCGACTGGAAGGCCTGCGTGAAGCAGAAGCCGAACTCGTCGGGGACGTCGAGGAACATGCTCGGGTAGCCCATGAAGTTGCCCGAGTCGACGGCGACCACCCGCTCGGCGGGCAGCAGGTCGTCCAGGGCCGCGGTGAGGGCGCGCGGGTCGACCAGCCCCTCGCGCCCGCCGTCCTCGAACGGGACGTCGCGCCAGCGGATCCGGTCGGCGATCGCCCGCCGCACCTCCTCCGACCGGTAGCCCGGCTGCGCCCGGTCGGCCAGCTGGCCGGAGACCGCCACGGCTACGGCCCGCACGTCGCCGGGGATCCCGATGTCGACCTTCCGCTGGGCGCCCAGCGCGTCGGGATCGACGTCGACCTGGACCACGACCGCGTCGTCGGCGATCAGCCGGCCGTGCCGCATCGTCCACATGTTGAGCTGGCAGCCCCAGCCCACGATGAGGTCGGCGCCCGAGATGAGCTCGGCGGCCAGCGGCGAGGCGAACCCGCCGGAGACGTCCAGGGACCACGGGTTGCCGGTGAACAGGCCCTTGGCCACCGCGGAGGTCGCCAGCAGCGCGCCGCAGCGCTCGGCCAGCTCCTCCAGCGCCCGCCGGCAGCCCGCACCCCGGGCGCCCCGGCCGGCGACGAACACCGGCCGCTCGGCGGCGGCCAGCGCCCGGGCCAGCCGGTCGACGTCCGCCGGGTCGACCGCCGCGACCGGCCGGGCCGCCGGCATGCGCGGCTCCGGCCGGTCCGGCGCGTCCTCGGCCTGCACGTCGAGCGGCACGTTGAGCAGCACCACCCGCCGCTCGTGCACGGCCGTGGCGACCGCCACCGCGGCCTGGGCGGAGGCCGTGCCGGCGGCGGTGATCCGCATCGGCACCGCACCCACCGCCGCGGCCAGCCCGGCCTGGTCGACGAAGAAGTTCGACCGGGGCGAGGTGGCCTCCGCGGCGACGACGACCAGCGGCGTCCGGCTCTTGGCCGCCTCGGTGATGCCGGTCATCGCGTTGGTCAGCCCGCAGCCCTGGTGCACGCTGAGCGCGGCGACCCCGGCGCTCATCCGGGCGTAGGCGTCGGCCATCGTCGCCGCGCCGCCCTCGTGCCGCGCCGCGACGTACCGCGCCCCGGCGGCGACCATCGCGTTGGTGACGGCGAAGTTGCCGGAGCCCACCACGCCGAAGACCTGCGAGATCCCGCAGCGGACGAGTGCCCCGCCGACTGCCTCCGCGACGTTCACCGGACGGATCAGCGCTCGACGAGCGCCAGCACCCGCGCCGGCGCTCCGGACCCGGTGACGATCGGCAGCGGCGCGGCCACCAGTAGCACGCCGGTGGGCGGCAGCTGCGCCAGGTTCTGCAGCTGGGTGAGCCCGTACTTGCCGCTGCCCATCAGCGCCGCGTGGCACGGGAACGCCGGGTCGAACGAGTGCGCCGCGCCGGCGTCGGTGCCCACCGTCTCCACGCCCACCCCGATGATCGGTGCCTCCTCGGCCAGCCAGCGGGCGCACGCCGGGGAGACCCCGGGCGTGTGCGGGCCGGTCTCGTCGGCGTTGAGGAACTCCTCCTGCGAGGCCGACCGCGCGTCCCACCCGGTGCGGTAGAGCAGCCAGCCGCCCTCGGGCAGCGGGCCGTGGGTGGCCTCCCACTGCCGGATGTGGTCCACCTCGAGCAGGAAGTCCGGGTTCTCGGCAGCCTCCCGTGAGAAGTCCAGGACGACGGCCGGGCCGACCAGCCGGGACGGCGGCACCGACGCGACGTCCTCGCCGTCCTTGCCGGTGACCCAGTGGTTGGGGGCGTCGAAGTGCGTCCCGGTGTGCTCGCCGGTGCGGAAGTTGTTCCAGTACCAGGCCGGGCCCCGGTCGTCGTAGCGGGACAGCTCCTCGAGCTCGAAGCGCGCCGTCTGGGCGAACTCCGGGGGCAGCTGGATGACCGGTGTCCCGGCCGACAGCGGCGCGGTGAGGTCGACGATCTCGACGCGGCCGGCGCCGAGCGCCTCGGCGACGGTGGACAGCAGCGACATGCACGCCTCTTCTCGGTCGCGGGAGCGGGGAACCAGAGCATTCCGCACTCCCGGTTGCGGGTCACCCGGGCCCCGAGCAGCGTTGGCCCATGGCCGCGAACCCTGCATCGACGGACTCCCCGGAGACCAAGCGCCGGGACCGCACGCACTGGCTCTACATCGCCGTCATCGCCGCCGTCGTCCTCGGCATCGTCGTCGGGTTCGCCTTTCCCGACTTCGCCGTGGGCCTCAAGTGGCTGGGGACGGCGTTCGTCGCGCTGATCCGGATGCTCATCGGGCCGATCATCTTCTGCACGATCGTGCTCGGCATCGGCGCGATCCGGAAGGCGGCCGCGGTCGGCCGGATCGGCGGCCTGGCCCTGGGCTACTTCCTGCTGATGTCGACCGTGGCGCTGGCCATCGGCCTCGTCGTCGGCAACCTCCTGCACCCGGGCGACGGGCTGCAGCTCTCCGACGAGCTGCGCGGCCAGGGCGCCGACCTGGCCGGGGAGGCCGAGGCCAGCGGCGGGACGACCGACTTCATCCTCGGCTTGATCCCGACCACCCTGATCTCCGCGCTCACCGAGGGCTCGGTGCTGCAGGCGCTGCTCATCGCCCTGCTGGTCGGCTTCGCCATCCAGGCGATGGGCCGCTCCGGCGAGCCGATCCTGCGCGCCGTCGGCTTCTTCCAGAAACTGGTCTTCCGCGTGCTGGCCATGATCATGTGGGTGGCCCCGATCGGCGCGTTCGGCGCCATCGCGGCGGTGGTCGGCGAGACGGGCTGGGAGGCGCTGAAGAGCCTCGCCGTGATCATGATCGGCTTCTACGTCACGTGCGCGCTGTTCGTGTTCATCGTGCTGGGGCTCATCCTCAGATTCGTCAGCAGGGTCAACATCTTCACGCTGCTGCGCTACCTGGGCCGGGAGTTCCTGCTCATCCTGTCGACGTCCTCGTCGGAGACGGCCCTGCCGCGGCTGATCGCGAAGATGGAGCACGCCGGCGTCAGCCAGCCGGTGGCCGGCATCGTCGTCCCGACCGGGTACTCGTTCAACCTCGACGGCACCGCCATCTACCTGACGATGGCCTCGCTGTTCATCGCCGAGGCCCTCGGCGACCCGCTGTCGATCGGCGAGCAGATCGGCCTGCTGCTGTTCATGATCATCGCCTCGAAGGGCGCCGCCGGCGTCACCGGCGCCGGGCTGGCCACCCTCGCCGGCGGCCTGTCCGCGCACCGGCCGGAGCTGCTGGACGGCGTCGGCCTCATCGTCGGCATCGACCGGTTCATGTCCGAGGCGCGGGCGCTGACCAACTTCGCCGGCAACGCCGTCGCCACGGTGCTGGTGGCCACCTGGACCGATCAGCTCGACCGCGGATGCCTCGACGCAGCGCTCTCCGGCGAGGCGCCGTTCGACGAGACGACGATGCTCGACGAGCACGAGCAACCGGAGTCCGGCACGAACGCCGGGCCGGGTCAGCGGGACGCCGAGGCCGCCGAGCGGGATCTCGCCACAAAGCACTGACGCACTCGTCCTCCCGGGCGGGAGGATCGGCGGGTGACCACGGAGCTCCCCGCCCCCTCCCGCCCCGGGCCGGCGCTGCGGATCAGCGTCCCGCGGCCCTACCGGTCGGCGAGCTTCGGCCGGTTCCTCGCCGACGAGGCCGGAAGCGCGGTGCTGCTGCTGGCCGCCACCGTGGTGGCGCTGGTGTGGGCGAACCTGCCCGGCGACGGCTACGAGGCGTTCTGGTCCACCGAGGTCTCCCTGCGCGTGGGCGACTGGACGGCGGACCTGGACCTGCGGCACGTGGTCAACGACGCACTCATCTCGCTGTTCTTCGTCGTCGTCGGGCTGGAGATCAGCCGTGAGGTCACCGTCGGGGAGCTGCGCAACCGACGCAGAGTGATCGTCCCGGCGCTGGGCGCGGTCGGAGGGCTCGTGCTGCCGGCCCTCGTCTACCTGACCTTCGTCGGATCCGGGCCGGCGGCCGCCGGCTGGGGGATCCCGGTGTCGACCGACACGGCGTTCCTCATCGGCGTCCTGGCGCTGTTCGGCCCGCGCTGCCCCGACCAGCTGCGCGTGTTCCTCCTGACCCTGGCGATCGTCGACGACATCGGCGCGATCACCGTGATGGCGGTCTTCTACACCCCGTCGGTGTCCGTGCCCGCACTCGTGGCCAGCGGTGTCCTCGTCCTCGTGCTCCTCGGACTGCGCTGGGTCGGGGTGTGGCAGCTGGCGCCGTACCTGCTGGTCGGGCTGGCGCTGTGGTGCGCGGTGTTCGCCTCCGGGGTGCACGCGACGCTGGCCGGTGTGCTGGTCGGTCTCATCGTCCCCGCCACCCCCGTGGAGGAGGACCAGCGGGACCGGCTGCAGTTCTACGGGCGGGCGCTGCTGGAGCGGGCCGAGGCCTCCCGCGCGCGGCTGGCGACGGCGGCGGCGCGGGCGACGGTCCCGGCGAACGACCGGCTGCAGAACGACCTGCACCCGCTCTCCGCCTTTCTCGTCGTACCGCTGTTCGGGCTGGCCAACGCCGGGGTCCGGCTGGACGGCGAGTCGCTGTCCGCCGCGGTCACGTCGAGCGTGACGATCGGCGTCGTGGCCGCGCTGCTGCTCGGGAACACGCTCGGCATCTCGGTGGGCGCCGGGCTGGCGCTCCGGTCGGGCTGGGGCCAGTTGCCCGGTCGGGTCCGCTACGGCCACCTCATCGGCGGCGCCGCCCTGTCCGGCATCGGCTTCACGATCGCGCTGTTCATCACCGAGATGGCCTTCACCGACGAGGCACTGCGCCAGGAGGCGAAGGTGGGGGTGCTGGCCGGTTCGCTGCTAGCGGCGGTCATCGGGTCACTGCTGCTGCGCTACCTGGGCGAGCGGCTGCCGCTGTGCACCATCGAGGACGACGTCGAGCCGCCGGAGCTGCCGGTCGGTCCGTGGCGCGACCCGACGCTGGCCTGATTCAGCCGGGGCTCAGCCGAGGCCGACGGCGGCGCGCAGGTCCCGCAGCTGGGGCGCGCCGGTGTGCCGCTGGTCGCCGATGAACAGCGTCGGCGTCCCCCGGACCCCGGCCGCGACGCCGGAACGGTAGTCGGCCTCGACGGCCGGCCGGAAGGCCTGCGCGGGCGCCCCCACGACCCCGGTGGCGCCCACCTGGGCGCCGTAGCCGGCGAGGTCGGCGTCGGTCAGCCGGTCCTGGTGGGCGAAGAGCAGGTCGTGCATCGCCCAGAAGCGGTCGCCGGACGCCTCGGCGGCCAGCGCCGCGGTGAGCGCGAAGGCGTGCACGGTGAACAGCGGGAAGTGCCGGAAGACCAGCGCCACCCGCCCGCCCGAGGTGTCGACCAGCTCGCGCAGCACCGGCGCGGCCGCCCGGCAGTACGGGCACTCGAAGTCGCCGTACTCGACGACGCGGACCGGCGCCGCCGGGTCCCCGTAGAGGTGCCGGTCGAGGTCCACCGGGCTCACCCCACCTGCTCGATCCCGGTGGCGTGCCGGCGGGCCAGCTCCTGGTAGATCGACGGGTTGCCGTCGACCCAGAAGGCCGCGCCCGCGGTCAGCGGACCGCGCACCTTCGCCGGCGCGCCGAGCGCCATCACCTCGGCGGGGATCTCCGCGTTCGGCGGCACCAGGCTGCCGGCGCCGATCAGCGTGCGGGCGCCGATGCGGGCGCCGTCCTGCACGGTCGCGCCGTTGCCGATCAGCGCCTCCGCGCCGATCACCGCCCCGTGGACGACGCACATGTGGCCCACCGTCACGCCCGGGCCGATGTCGGTCTCCGGGTCGTCGCCGCCGTGCAGCACCGAGTTGTCCTGGATGTTCGCGCCGGCCCGGATCCAGATGCGGCCGAAGTCGGCGCGCAGGACGGCGCCGTACCAGACCGACGCGCCGGCCTCGACGACGACGTCGCCGATCAGCGTCGCCGTCGGGGCGATCCAGGCGTCGGGGTGGACCTGGGGCTTGCGCCCCTCGAAGGAGAACAGCGGCATGGTCCGGCAGCCTAGGGTCGCGGCTCACGCCAGCAGGTCGGCCGCCTCCCGGACGATGTCGGGTGGCACCTCGTGCCCACCGTCGAACTCCCGGTACGTCACGCGGTAGCCGTCCTCGCGCAGCGCCGGGACGATCCGGCGGCTGGTCTCGGCGAGCGGCAGGACGCCGTCCTCGGTCCCGTGCGAGATGAAGACCTCCGGCCGGCCCGTCCGCGGGGTGATCGGCGCGAACCCCGGCGAGAAGGCGATCACCCGGCCGAACAGGTCGCCGTTGGCCAGCCCGAGGCCCAGGGCGTAGGAGGCGCCGTCGGAGAACCCGGCGACCGTCAGCCGGTCGCCGTCGACGGGCACGCCCGAGAAGACCTGCTCGAGGGCGCGGTCGGTCAGCGCGGCGTCCGGGCCGAACACGCCGCCGACGGCGTCCCACGTGCGGCCCCGTGAGGCGGGCGCGAGCAGCAGGAACCCGCGCTCGTCGGCGACGGCCTCGAGCAGGCCCAGGCCGGCGGCGGCGTCGCCCCCGGCGCCGTGCAGCGACACCACGAGCGGCGCCGGGCGGCCCGGCGGCAGCCCGGGTGGCACGTGCAGCAGCGGGTCCCGGTCGCGGACGAGGCCCAGCGGATGGGTGCCCGGCTCGGCCAGCGGACCGGGCTCCGGCACGGTGGCCGCGGGGCGGGCGCGGAGCACCGCGGCGCCGCCGCTGTCCGGCGGCGGCCACCGGATGCCGCAGCCGGCGAGCACCGCGGCACCGGCCAGGAGGAAGGCCCGCCGCGTCGGCACGGCGGTGCTCCTACCCGGTTTCAGACCGGGCCGTTCAGCGCCGCCCAGAAGGCCCTCCGCACGCCGTCGGCGCCCCAGGCGTTCGGCTCGATCAGCGAGCAGAACCACAGATCGCGCTGCTCCGGGCGGGGCTCGGGCCGGGTCGGGTCCCCGGCCAGGAGGCCGTGGCCGTGGAACTCCCGCGCGATCTCCGCCACGGCGGCGCCGTGCCCGGCGGCCACCTCCCGGAGCGCGTCGTTGAGCTGCCCGATGACCGCGACGCCCTCCGGCCACGGAGGCAGCCCCAGCCGCGCGGTGTCGCCGGTGCCGTCGCTGGGGTCGTAGACGGTGCCGAGGACGACGCGGCCGCCGTCGGCCAGGTGCGCCCCGATGCCGGCCAGCGCGCGGTCCACGCCGTCCCGGACCGCCGCGATCACCCGGTGCGCCGCTCCCGTGTCCCCGTAGGCGGCCAGCAGGTCGTTGCCGCCGATCGTCAGCGTGACCAGGTCGGGGCGGACGCCGAGCCCCGCCAGTCGCGGCAGCTGCCGGTCGAGCACGGTCGCGGTCGTCGCGCCGTCGGTCGCCAGCAGCGCGAAGCGCACGGCCGGGTCGGCCGACACCAGGTCGCCGCCCCGCCAGTCGGGGAAGTCCTCGTCCCGGTTGCGGAACAGCAGGCTGGCGCCGCCGCGGCCCGGGCCGCCCGCGTAGTCGTCGATCGAGATGGAGTCGCCGAGCGCGACGTACACCCGGACCGCGTCCACGGCTACAGCTCCCGGACGTCGGCCTCGACGGCCTCGAAGGCCTTCCGGGCGGCGATGAGCACCGGGTCCCACACCGGCGAGAACGGCGGGGCGTAGGACAGGTCGAGGGAGAGGATCTCGTCGACGGTCATCTCGTTCCAGATGCAGATCGCCAGCGCGTCGATCCGCTTGGCCGCCGCCCGCCGGCCGACGATCTGCGCGCCGAGCAGCCGGCCGCTGCGCCGCTCGGCGATCATCTTCACGCGGATCGGCGTGGCGCCCGGGAAGTAGCCGGCCTTCGTCGTGGAGTCGACGACGGCGGTCACGAAGGAGTAGCCCGCCGCCTCGGCCTCCGCCGTCGACAGCCCCGTGCGGGCGGCCTCGGTGTCGCAGATCTTGGTGATCGCGGTGCCGATCACACCGGGGAACGTCGCGTAGCCGCCGCCGATGTTGACGCCGGCGACCCGGCCCTGCTTGTTGGCGTGCGTGCCGAGCGCCACGACCACCCGCTGGCCGGAGAGCCGGTGGCGCGACTCGACGCAGTCGCCGGCCGCCCACACGCCGGGCGCCTGGGTCCGCATCCGCGCGTCGACGGCGATGCCGCCGGAGGTGCCGAGCGGGATGCCGGCCTCCTGGGCCAGGCGCACGTTCGGGCGCACGCCGAGGCCCAGGACGACCAGGTCGGCGGGCAGCTCCCGGCCGCTCGCGGTCACCACCGCCCGCGCCCGCCCGTCCGGTCCGACGTCGATCGCGGCGACGCCGTCCGAGAGGACCAGGTGGATGTCCTCGTCGCGGACCGCGTCGGCGATGAACTGCCCGACGTCGGGGTCGAAGGTGCCCACCGGTGTGGCCGACATGTCGACGACGGTGACGTCGAGCCCGCGGACCCGGCAGGCCTCGGCGATCTCCAGCCCGATGTAGCCGCCGCCCACCACGACGACGCGGCGCACCCGGCCGCTGTCGAGCTCGGCCCGCAGGGCGACGCCGTCGTCGAGGACCTGGACGCCGTAGACGCCGGGGGCGTCGATGCCCGGCACGGGCGGCCGCATCGGCACGCTGCCGGTCGCGTAGACCAGGTCGTCGAAGGGCTCGGTGCCCTCGGTGCCGCCGTCCAGGTCCCGCCAGCGGACGGCGCGGCGGTCCAGGTCGATGCCGATGACCTCCGTGCGCATGCGGACGTCGATGCCGGCCGCCCGGTGCTGCTCCGGCGTGCGGGCGACGAGCGCGGCCTCGTCGGCGACCGCGCCGCTGATCCAGTACGGGATGCCGCACGCCGAGTACGACGTCGCCCGTCCGCGCTCGAACATGACCACGTCGAGGTCGCGCTGCCGCTTCTTCGCCTGCGACGCCGCGCTGCCGCCGGCCGCGTCGCCCCCGATCACCACCAGCCGCCGCGTCACGGCGGCAGGCTAAAAGGGTTCCGGCTCCCCCGCGCGCCGAGCAGGATGGAGGCGAAGTCGGCACCGTCGCCGCACGCCGAGCGGCGTCGCCCCCCGCGCCCCGCAGGCGACAGACCCTGACGGGAGGACGACGTGGGCAGACCCGTACTGCTGAGCGTGGACGACGACCCCGGTGTGTCGCGGGCCGTCGCCCGGGACCTGCGCCGCCACTACGGGGAGAAGTACCGCGTCCTGCGCGCGTCGTCGGCGGCGGAGGCCCTCGACGCGCTGCGTGAGCTCAAGCTCCGCGGCGACACGGTGGCCGTGCTGCTGGCCGACTACCGCATGCCGCAGATGAACGGCATCGAGTTCCTCGAGCAGGCGATGGACGTCTTCCCCCGTGCCCGCCGCGCGCTGCTCACCGCGTACGCCGACACCGACGCCGCGATCCGCGCGATCAACGTCGTGGACGTCGACCAGTACCTGCTCAAGCCGTGGGAACCGGTCGACGAGAAGCTCTACCCGGTCGTCGACGCGATGATCCGGGCCTGGGAGGAGAGCCCGGACGCCCCGGTCGAGGACGTGCGCATCGTCGGCCACCGCTGGTCGGCGCCCTCGTACAAGGCCCGCGACTTCCTGGCCCGCAACGCCGTCTCCTACCGCTGGTACAGCGCCGAGGAGCCGGAGGGCCAGCGGCTGCTCGCCGCGGCCGGCGCCACCGCCGACGACGTCCCGGTGGTGCTCACCCCCGACGGGCAGGTGCTGCGCGCGCCCTCGGCGGCCCAGCTGGCCGCCGCGGTCGGGCTCGACGTCGACCCCCGCACCGACTTCTACGACCTCGTCGTCATAGGCGGCGGCCCGGCCGGCCTCGGCGCGGCGGTGTACGGCGCCTCCGAGGGGCTGCGGACCGTCCTGGTGGAGAAGCGGGCCACCGGCGGCCAGGCCGGGCAGAGCAGCCGGATCGAGAACTACCTCGGCTTCCCCGACGGGGTGTCCGGTGCGCAGCTGGCCGACCGCGCCCGCCGGCAGGCCGTCAAGTTCGGCGCGGAGCTGCTCACCGCCCGCGACGTCGTGGCGCTGGAGTCGACCGGCTCGGCGCGGACGGTGCACTTCGACGATGGCACGAGCATCGCCGCGCACGCCGTCGTCCTCGCCACTGGCGTCATGTACCGCAGCCTCGAGGCGCCGGGGTGCCGGGAGCTGACCGGGCGCGGTGTCTACTACGGCTCCGCGATGACCGAGGCGGCCGACTGCGCCGACCAGGACGTCTTCATCGTCGGCGGGGCCAACTCCGCCGGTCAGGCCGCGGTGTTCTTCTCCCGGTACGCCAAGCGCGTCCGCCTGCTGGTCCGGGGCCCCTCCCTGGAGGCCTCGATGTCGCACTACCTGATCGAGCAACTCGCCGGCATCGACAACATCGAGGTCCACACCGGGACGTCGGTGGCCGGGGTGCACGGCGACGGGCACCTGGAGCGGCTCACCGTGCGCGACGCGGCCACCGGCGCCGAGGAGACCCTCCAGGCGAGCCACCTGTTCATCTTCATCGGCGCCGCGCCGCGGACCGACTGGCTCGACGGCGTCCTCATCCGCGACGAGCGCGGGTTCATCCCCACCGGCCCGGCCCTGCTCGCCGACGGCCGACGGCCGCCCGGCTGGTCCCTCGACCGCGATCCGTACTTCCTGGAGAGCAGCCTGCCCGGGGTGTTCGTCGCCGGGGACGTGCGGGCCGCGTCGGTGAAGCGGGTCGCCTCCGCCGTCGGCGAGGGCGCCATGGCCGTCACCCTCGTGCACCGGTACCTGGAGGAGCGATGAACGAGCACCTGACCCCGGCCGAGCTGCGGGAGCTGTTCCTCTTCGCCGACCTGGACGACGAGAAGCTCGGCTGGGTCGCCGAGCACGGGGACGTCGTGGAGCACCCGGCCGGCAGCGTCGTCTCGGCCGAGGGTGCGCCGGCGGAGTGCTTCTGGGTGCTGCTCTCGGGGACGATGACGATGTCGCGCCGGGTGGGCAACGACGAGGTGGAGACGGTCCGGACGGCGCAGCCGGGGGTCTACTCCGGCGCGGTCCAGTTCTACTTCGGCGACCAGATCAGCCAGACCTATCCGGCCACCGTGCGCGCGGTGACCGACTGCCGCTTCCTCGCGCTGCCTGCCGCCGAGTTCGCCACGATCTTCCGGCAGTGGTTCCCGATGGCCGTCCACCTGCTGCAGGGGCTGTTCGTCGGGGTGCGCAACAGCAACGAACTGGTCGGTCAGCGGGAGCGGCTGCTCGCGCTGGGCAAGCTCACCGCCGGGCTCACCCACGAGCTGAACAACCCCGCGACCGCGGCCGCCCGCGCCGCCGCCGCGCTGCAGGACCGCTTCGCCGGGATGCGGCACAAGCTCGCGATGCTCGCCGACGGGCGGATCGACGGCCGGGTGCTGCGGTGCCTCACCGACCTGCAGGAGACCTTCGTCGCCGGGCTGGCGAGCGCGCCCGACCTGACCGCCCTGGACCGCGCCGACCGCGAGGACGCCCTCGGCGACTGGCTCGACGAGCGCGACGTGGCCGAGCCCTGGAACCTGGCCGCCGTCTTCGTCCCGGCCGGGCTCGGCCCGGCCGACCTGGAGAAGGTGGCCGACGCGGTCGAGGAGGGCTTCCTCGAACCGGCGCTGCGGTGGCTGGCCTACACGGTCGAGACCGAGATGCTGATGGCGGAGATCCGGGAGAGCACGCACCGCATCTCGGCGCTGGTCGACGCGGCCAAGCAGTACTCGCAGATGGACCGCAGCCCGCACCAGGAGACCGACCTGCACGCCGGGCTCGACGCCACGCTGGTGGTGCTCGGCGCCAAGATCCCCTCCGGCGTCACCGTCGTCAGGGAGTACGACCGGAGCCTGCCGCCGGTGCCAGCCTACGTCGCCGAGCTCAACCAGGTCTGGACCAACCTGATCCACAACGCGCTCGACGCCATGGACGGCCACGGCACCCTCACCCTGCGGACCGCCCGGGACGGCGACTGCGCGCTGGTCGAGGTGGCCGACACCGGCCCCGGCATCCCCGAGGAGCTGCGCCGGCGCATCTTCGAGCCGTTCTTCACCACCAAGCCGGTCGGCCAGGGCACCGGCCTCGGCCTGGACGTCTCGTGGCGGATCGTGGTCAACCGCCACGGCGGCGACCTGCGCGTGGACTCCCGCCCCGGCGAGACCCGCTTCCAGGTGCTGCTGCCGCTCACCGAACCGGCAGCGATGACTTCGCGGTAGCCGGGGCGTCTGGACTGTCGACCCGCCGGCCACCCCGGGAGGACGACATGGGCAGGATCGTCTCGAGCTTCTTCATCGCCCTCGACGGCGTCGTCGAGGCGCCGAACGAGTGGCACTTCCCCTACTTCGACGACGAGATGGGTCGCGTCGTCGGCGAGAGCATGCAGACCACGCGGGCGATGCTGATGGGCCGGCGGCTCTACGACGAGTGGTCGGCGTACTGGCCGTCCCAGGGGGACGACGTCCCGTTCGCCTCGCACATCAACGGCCTGCCGAAGTACGTGCTCACCCACCGCCCGATCGAGGGCCCGCTCTGGAGCAACACCACGGTCCTGGGCGGCGAGGACGCCGTCCGCCGGGTGCAGGACCTCAAGAACGGGACCGACGGCGACATCGGGATGTCCGGCAGCGCGACGACCGTGCGCTGGCTGCTCGCGGGCGGCCTGGTCGACGAGCTGAACCTGCTGGTGCACCCGATCGCCGTCGGCAGGGGCCGGCGCCTGTTCGAGGACACGCCGACCGTGCCGCTCGAGCTGCTGGGCAGCCGGACCCTGCCGACCGGCGTCCTGCACCTGCGGTACGCGCCGAAGGTCAGTGCAGGTGCCGCTGCCAGTCCAGCGGCACCCGACCGACCGGACCGGGCGCCGGCTGGGTGATCGGGTGCGCGGCCGGGGGTGCCAGGTCCGGGCCCGAGACGTACTCCTCCCGGGTGTAGTCCCAGAACCAGGTCTCCCCCGGCTCGTAGCTGCGCACGATCGGGTGCCCGGAGGACCGGGCGTGCGCGCTAGCGTGCTGCGCCGGTGAGGAGTCGCAACAGCCGACGTGGCCGCACTGCGCGCAGCGGCGCAGGTGCAGCCACCAGCCCTCGACGGCCTCGCACTCCACGCAGCCGGGGCCGCTGGGCGGGACTGACGGGTCGATGCCGGGGTTCTCGGTCACCCCGTCAGCGAATCAGTCGAACAGCTGGTCCAGGAAGGACTTCTTGCGCTTCGGGTGGCCGTGGCCGTACGGCCGGCCGTACTCGTCGTAGCCGTGGCTGTAGCTGCTGGACTTGTGGCCGCGGGTGGCGCCGAGCACCTCGTTGACCACCGCCCCCAACCCGCCACCGGCCCCCGCGTGCCCGGACGACGACGAGTACGACGACGCGGACGACGACCTGCCCGCCCGGTCCTGGTCGTGCCAGGCGTTCTCCGCGTCGATCAGCCGCTCGAGCTCGCCGCGGTCGAGGAAGATGCCGCGGCAGTCCGCGCACTGGTCGACGTGGACGCCGTTGCGCTCGTAGGTGCGCATCGGGCCGTGGCACTTCGGGCAGGTGAGTTCCATACCCGCGAGAACGGCCGGGTGACCTCCGCGGGTTCCAGGCATCTCCTGGACATTGCGGGACTGGAACTTGTGCGTCCCCAGGCGGCTTCCGCGGCAGTTGCCCGTCGTCTCGAGCGGAAGCTACAGAGCCAGCGCAGCCAGCCTGATGGAGGGAATGGTCAAAGAACGTGGGAGATCATCGCCCATGCGGGGAAAAGAAAGCATGTCACCAAGGGACCCGACCGGTTGAATCGGCCACGGCCACGGCGACCCCGGACCGCATCGGTGGACGTTGCCTTCCGTGACCCCGGTCCACCTGGTTTCTCTTCGGATCACCTCGGCGGGAAGCAAAACACCTGACAGCCCTGCGCTCCTGGGATGAGTCAACCAGAACGATCGGCACCCGGGAAAGCCTCTGGCGGCACAGTCCACAAGGTGCCAGTCTGACCCCCGCGGCGGCTTGACTACATTCGTGACTCGGCATTTCCATCGCAGCACGGACCGCGTCGGTGCTTCCACAAGGGAGTTCACACATGAGCGACCAAGAACACGCACCTTCCCAGATGGGTGCGGACGTCCAAGCGGGCGACCCAGGAGCCACGCCATCAACTCACGACCAGGACGGGACGTGGCCGACGTGGGCGATCCGCTGGGGAGCATGCCTGCTCATACTCGCTTTAGCAGCTCTCGCCGTGACGGTCATCGGTTATTACGACATGGTCGCCGCTGCAGGGATCGCCGCGCGACTCACGGGGGCCGTGCTCTTGGCCGCGGGCCTCCTGGCACTCGTTGCCATAGCAGCAGGTTTGACGAAGCGAAGCAGGGCCAGGCGCGGGGGCAGCGTCGCTGCGCTCGCTCTTCTTCTGATCAGCCTTTGGGCGGTCACCGCGGTCATGAGGCCGTGGCCGCGGCAGCCCCACCTCGTCTGGGTCGCGGTCCTTTCAGGGGCCACAGCAACCGTTGCGATCCTGACCCTCCGGCTTGCCCGAAGTTCGGACATGCCTCGCGGAGATCCCGCCCCGGGCGGAGGGGGAAGAGGAGACCGTGCCGCGTGGATCGGTGCAGCAGCGACCCTCACCGCAGCAGTGGTGGCGCTTCCGCTGGCCTGGTACTCAGCCCATTATCTACCTACGCATGCAGTGCCCAGCGTGTCGATCAAGGCCGAGATAGGAAAGATCGAGGAAAGCAACGGTCAGGCCATCACCACCCTTGTGATCACGGTAGAGAACATCAGTACCACCAGCGTCCGACTCATCGGATCCCTGTACACGCTCTCCGGATCCGCTGTCTCCTCCGTGAATCCCTCTGGGTCGGCGATGGATTCTGTCAAGGTGGACGCGGTGACTCGGTCCAATTACGGCCCCGGCGCTCGGTCCAACGCTGGAACCGAACTGACGCCACCGGAGCTCATCCAGTTCGGTCAAATTGTGTGGGACCAGTCAACTCTGGTGCCGGACGAATCCACGGAGACTTCTGTAGTGGCTCCATTCCCAGCGGGTAGATTCGACCTACTCCGGGTCGGTGTCGATCTCGTGCTGGCTCGGGACGACCGCTTGCCGATCAGCGAACTGAACTCACAAGGATCCTTCGCCCTGACGACGCAGTGCGCCGGCCGAGAAGTCCACGTCCAGACTTGGCCGATCATTCCAGGCAGCATGGTGGAGGAGTTGACCGCGACGCGGCGAGAAGTCGTGCTCGGACGCGTCCTCGCCGATCCATACGGCGACGGGACCTGGTGGCCAGCTGTGCCGTACTTGATGCATCAGGTCCAACGCGAGGGTCATCCTTGTGACCATTTGTTCGAAGGGGACTCCGGGGGGCTGGAGGACGAAAGCATGGTCGGAATTGCAGGGGCCATGACCGAGGCGCCGGTTCCTCCAAACCTGTCTTCACAGCGGGGATGAACGGCGCCGGATCAAGCGCTGGCTCCCAGACCTCGGTTCTTGGACATGCCGTGCAATGAAGCCCGGCGACGGGCATGCAGACGCAACACCGGATCTTTGGGGCCATCGACTTTGCCGATAGCGACCGGCGTACCGGTCGGTACGAACGATCTGGACGTCGTTCGCGCCTGCATGAACAGCGTGGCGGACCCATCCAGACGATCGCGTGCGGTCGTGTCATCGCCATCCCCGCGAGCAGATGACCGAGCGTGCGTCGGGATTCGCCTCCTCCCCCGGTCTGAGCAGAACAGGCAGGATGACGCGGCGATGGCACTCACCGCCCGGCAGCTCAACCGCGCCCTGCTCGCCCGGCAGCTGCTGCTGCGCCGTGAGCCCCTCGGGGTGCCCGACGCCGTCCGCCGCATCGTCGGGCTCCAGGCGCAGGAGCCCGCGTCGCCGTACCTGGCGCTGTGGAACCGGGTCGCCGACTTCGATCCGTCGGAGCTGGACGCCGCGTTCGCCGACGCCACCCTGGTCAAGGCGCAGCTGATGCGGATCACGCTGCACGCGGTGCACGCCGAGGACTACCCGGCCTTCCACAACGCGATGTGGTACCCGCTGCGGGCGTCGCGGCTGGGCGATCCGCGGTTCACGTCGTCCGGGCTCACCAAGGACGACGCCGACGCCCTGGTGCCGCGGCTGCTGGAGTTCACCGCGCAACCGCGCAGCGCCGCGGAGATCGAGGAGTTCCTCGCCGGGCAGGTCGACGGCGCGCCGACCCGCGGGGTGTGGTGGGCGCTGCGGACCTTCGCGCCGCTGTGGCACGTCCTGGCGGGCAAGCCGTGGTCGTTCGGGACCAAGCCGGTGTACCGGGCGGCGCCGCCCTACGAGGCCGAGCCGGAGGAGCTGATGCCGGTGCTCGTGCGGCGGTACCTGGCTGCCTTCGGTCCGGCGTCGGAGGCCGACTTCACCGAGTTCGCGATCCTGCCTCGGTCGCGCACCCGGGCGGCATTCGCCGCGCTGTCCGACGAGCTGGTGCGCCACGCCGGACCGGACGGCAAGGAGCTGCTCGACGTCCCCGGTGCGCCGCTGCCGGACGACGACGTCCCGGCACCGCCGCGGCTGCTGGGCATGTGGGACCTGGTGCTGCTCGGCCACGTGGACCGCAGCCGGGTTATCCCGCCGGAGTACCGCACGCTCGTGATGCGCAGCAACGGCGACGTCCTGCCTCCCCTGCTGGTCGACGGCCACGTCGCCGGCGTGTGGCGCCCCGTGGACGGCGGCATCGAGGCCACCGCGTTCCACCCCCTGCCCGAGGCGGCCTGGGACGGGCTCGCGGAGGAGGCGCGTGGACTGACCGCGCTGCTCGCCGGCCGCGACCCCGCCGTCTACCGCCGCTACGCCCGCTGGTGGACGACGCTGCCGGCGGCCGAGGTGCGGGTGCTGCCCGGCGATTGACAGCGTTCCGCGACCGCGCCAGGGTCGGATCCCCGTCCCCCGACTGCGCGAGAGGAACGCAGCATGGCCCTCGACCCCCAGTGCGAAGCCCTCCTGGCCGGCATGGCCGCTGCCGGAGCCCAGCCGTTCGAGGCGCTGACGCCCGCCGAGGCGCGCATCGCCGCCCGGGCGTTCAAGGACCTCGGCGGTGAGCCGGAGGACGTCGCGGCCGTCACCGACACGTACATCCCCGGACCGACGGCCGACCTGCCCGTGCGGATCTACCGCCCGGAGGGCGAGGGGCCGCTGCCGGCGCTGCTGTACTTCCACGGCAGCGGCTGGGTGGTGCTCAACATCGACATCTGCGACTCCGCCAGCCGCGCGATGGCCAACCGCACCGGCTGCGTGATCGTCGCCGTGAACTACCAGAAGGCGCCGGAGCACAAGTTCCCGATCCCCTTCGACGACTGCTACGCCGCCACCGAGTGGGTCTTCGACAACGCCGAGGAGCTCGGCATCGACCCGCGGCGGATCGGCGTCTCCGGCGACAGCGCCGGCGGCAACCTGGCCGCCGCGGTCGCCCTCAAGGCCCGCGACCACGGCGGGCCGCGCATCGCCTACCAGCTGCTGATCTACCCGGCGCTGGACTACGGCTGGGACCGGCCGTCGGCGCACGAGAACGCCGAGGGGTACCTCCTGCAGCGCGGCAGCATGGAGTACTTCTGGAAGCACTACGTGCGCAGCGAGACCGACGCCGACAACCCCTACGTGTCGCCGCTACGAGCGCGGGACTTCGGCGGCCTGCCGCCGGCGTTCATCTTCACCGCGGGCTACGACCCCCTCCGCGACGACGGCAAGGAGTACGCCGACCGGCTGCAGGAGGCCGGCGTGCAGGTCACCTACCGCAACTACGAGGGCATGATCCACGGCTTCTTCTGGATGTCGGGCGTGCTCGACCAGGCCCGGGCCGTGATGGACGAGGTGGGCAAGGAGGCGCGGGCGGCTCTCGGCGGGGCCTGAGCGGGATCAGTCGCCGCGGCCCAGGTCGTCGTCGACCGACGTCTCCCCCGCGGTCCGCCCGCCGCCGGCGTGCCGGACGTCGCGCTCCTCGTCGTCCCGGGCCCGGTCGTCGGGGCGGGGCTGCTCGTCGCCTGGCTGGGTCATCGGGGCACCTCCTGCGGAGTCGTTCGCGGTGCGTCGCTTGGCCAGCACCGCCGGCACCACCTCGGCGCCGGCGGTGCCCGCCGCGGCCGAGGCCAGCACGACCAGCCAGGACAGCGGGTCGAGCGGCGTGCAGCCGAAGAAGCGGGACAGGCCGGGGGTCTGGACGACGACCCCGAGGACGGCGAGCGACCCGGCAGCGGTGACCAGCACCAGCGGGCTGCGCCGGCCCATCCACGCGGTCTGCCCGAGCTGGGTGGCGATCAGCGCGGCCAGGCCCATCGTGCCGGCCCGCCCTCGCAGGCCGGTGAGCCGGCCGACCGCCCACGCGCCGGTCGCCCCGGCCGTGGTCGCCGCGCCGCGCACCAGCACGATGCGGCGCAGTTCGGCGGTGAAGTCGCGGTGCGGGCCCGCCTCCAGCACCGCCTTCAGCGGATGCCCGGCCAGCGGTCCCTCGCCGTCGTCGCCGTTGGCGACCCGCGGCGAGGCGACCGCGACGGCGAGCGCCGGGAACATGTCGGTGAGCAGGTTGACCAGCAGCAGCTGACGGGTGTTCAGCGGGGCGCGGCCGCCGAACGCGGTGCCCAGCACGGTGAACGACACCTCGCCGGCGTTGCCGCCGACCAGCACCGAGACGGCGTCGCGGACCCGCGCCCACATGGCCCGGCCCTCGGCGATCGCGTCGACCAGCCGGGTGAGGTCGAGGTCGGTGAGCACCAGGTCGGCGGCGGTGCGCGCGGCCGGCGACTCGGCCCCCGACACCCCGACGCCCACGTCGGCCAGCCGGATCGCCGCGGCGTCGTTCACGCCGTCCCCGGTCATCGCCAGGGTCGCGCCGGTCCGCCGCAGCGCGCCGACCAGCAGCACCTTCTGCTCCGGGGAGAGCCGGGCGAAGACCGCCGCCTCCTGCACCAGCCGGGCGCGCTCGGTGTCGGTGGCACGCGCCAGCTGGCCGCCGGTGACGACCTTGTCGGCGTCGGGGATGCCCGCCTGCGCGGCGATCGCGGCGGCGGTCTCGGGGTGGTCGCCGGTGGCGACGAGCACCCGCACTCCGGAGGCGCGCAGCTGCTCGATGGCGGCCACCGAGGAGTCGCGCAGCGTGTCGGCCAGCGCGACCAGGCCGCGCAGCGTCAGGTCCTCGGCCGCCTCCTGCAGATCGCCGGGCTCGCCGTCCAGCGACCGGTCGGCGACCGCGAGCACCCGCAGCCCCTTGCCGGCCAGGCCCTGGACCTGGTCGCGCACCTCGTCGGCGGCGCCGCAGCGGCGGAGCACCACCTCGGGGGCGCCCTTGACCACCAGCCGGCCGTCGCGCAGCGCGGCGGAGAACCCGCGGCCGGCCGCGAACGGCAGGCTCGCCTCCGGCTCGCCGTCGGGCAGCACGCCGCGCTCCCGGGCCGCCTCCAGGACGGCGCGGTCGGTCTCGTGCGCGGCCTCGTCGCCCGAGCCCATCCCGGCGGCGGCGAGCCGGAGCAGGCCGTCCTCGTCGAGGTCGCCGTCGGCGCACGGCACCAGGCGGGTGACCGCCAGCCGGTTCTCGGTGAGCGTCCCGGTCTTGTCGAAGCAGACCGTGTCGACGCGGCCGAGCGCCTCCAGCACGCGGGCGCTGCGGACCACCGCGCCGCGCCGCGACAGCCGCTGCGCCGCGGCCTGCTGCGCCACGGTCGCCACCAGGGGCAGCCCCTCCGGGACGGCGGCCACCGCGACCGCCACGCCGTCGCGGACCGCGTCGCGCAGCGGACGGCGCCACAGCACGCCCAGCGCGGTCACCGCCGCGCCGCCGGCCAGCGTCAGCGGCAGCACCTTGCGGGTGAGCTCACCGAGCCGCGCCTGCACGCCGGCCGGCGGGGCGGCGCCGCCGGCGGCGCGGGCCGCCCGGCCGGCCTGGGTGGCCTCGCCGACCGCGACGACGACCGCACGCCCCGACCCGGCCACCACCGTCGTGCCGTCGAAGAGCATGCAGGTCCGGTCACCGACCTCCGCGCCCGGCGTGGCCGGGACCGACTTCGCCACCGCGAGCGACTCGCCGGTCAGGTTGGACTCGTCGACCTCGAGATCGGTGGCCTCCAGCAGCCGGGCGTCGGCGGCCACGACGTCGCCGGCCTCGACGAGCAGCACGTCCCCCACCCGCAGCGCGCTGCCGGGCACCTCCTCCGGGCCGCCGTCGGACTCCCGGCGGGCGCAGACGTCCTGCTCGAGCAGCAGCGACTCCAGCGCGGTCTCCGCCCGCAGCCGCTGCCACCCGCTGATCAGCGCGTTGCCGACCGTCACGCTGCCCACGAGGATCGCGTCGGTGGCCTCGCCGAGGATCGCGGTCGCCGCCGCACCCGTGCCCAGCACCGGGGTGAGCGGGTCGGCGAGCTCCGCGCCCACCGTGCGGGCGTAGCGCAGCGGCAGCTGCAGCGCGGGGCGCCGGGCCGCCCGTTGGACCACCGACGGCAGCCGCGACGGTGCCCGCTCCGGCTCGTCGGGCAGGTCGGCCAGCCGGCGCTGCACGTCCTCGGCGTCCAGCGCGTGCCACGGCGTGTGCACCGTCGCCGGGGGCGGCGGGCGCCGGGCCACCCGGACCGCCGTCCACGTGCCGTCGGCCATCGTGATCATGATCGCGGACTTGCCGGGCGCCGTGGCCTTGGCCTGCCCGTACCGCGCGCTGCCGACCGCGGCGAGCAGGGCGCCGAGCACGTTGCCGGTCAGCCCGCTCTCCACCGCCCGCCGGCTGACCTTGCGCGCGTCGACGGTGGCCGACACGAGGGAGCAGGCGGTGGCCAGCCCCGGCCCGGTCACCAGATCCGCGCCCCAGGCCGGTGCGCGCCCCGGGCGGACCGGCGCCACACCGACGTCGGCGGCCAGCAGCGCGTGCCCGTCGGCGTCGGAGACCAGGAGCACGCCTTGGCCGTCGTCCTGCAGCCGCCGGACCGTCTTCAGCAGGGGCTCGCCGGGGTCCGGCACCTCGTCGGCGAGGCCGGCGATCTCCCGCGTGCCGACGTGCGCGGAGAGCACCAGGCGGTGCCCGGCCCGGCCCACGGCGGTGAGCAGCGCCTCGGCGTGCGGGTCCAGCTCGGCGGCGACGGTGGCCGTGCCGACCCGCCGCCGTCCCTCGTACACGGCGCGCAACTGCCCGCCGGGCGCGTCCGGCGACTCCCGCGGCGGGCCGAGGCGCAGCGCGTGGCCGTTGCGCGCGACCCGCTCGTCGGAGTCGTCGGCTCCCAGCAGCCGCGCCGCGGCTGACCAGACGGCGGCGTCGTCCCACCCGTCGGCCTCGGCGGTCGCCTCGAGCACGACCGGCGGGCCGGTGCACAGGCTGTCGCCGTCGACCACGACGGTGTCGATCCGGTCGAGCCGGCGGTAGGCCGAGCCGTCCATCGGCAGCACGCCGCGCCGGCAGAGCAGCAGGTCGAGGGTCGCCGCGAAGGAGTCCCGGCCCTGGATCGCCGCCTTGGGCGTGAGCGCCTTCATCAGGTCCGCCGAGCGGCCCGGCTGGCGGGTCAGCGGCAGCAGCGCCAGCGCGGCGACCAGCTCCGTGGGGCCCAGCCGGGACCGGTAGCGCTCGATGGGGCCGTCGGGCAGCGGGCTCGGGCGCTGCCCCGGCGCCGGCCGCGCGTCGGTCTGCTCGTCGTCGTCCGGCTGCTCCGGCTCGGGGCCGCACAGCTCGTGCTCGCGCCGGCACCAGACCTGCCGGCGGGCCCGCGTCTCCAGCGCCTCCTGCACGGCGGCGACCGCGTTGAGCGCCGGCACGGTCGGGCTCTGGGTGAGCGAGTGCAGCAGCGCGCTGGTGCCGGTGAACACCAGGTCGGTGCCGACCGGCCCGATCCGGTCGGCCAGGCGGGTCTTGATCCACTGCTGGCTGTCGAGCAGCGCCACGGCGAGGGTCACGTGCCGGCTGAGAGCCGGGATCGGCAGGAACTTGCCCGCGTAGGCCATCCCCACGCCGACGACGTCGACGGCCGCGTTGAGCAGCGCGGCCAGCACCGGCTCCACGTCGGCCGGGTGGTCCTCGCGCAGCGGGTAGATGCCTCGGGCGCCCCGGGCCTGCTCGACGGCCGTGACGACGTCGACGACGTCCTCGGGGCTGATCCGCCGCTGGTCCACGGCGACCAGCACGCGCCCGGCGACCTCGTTGACCGTCGCCCAGGAGACCCCGTCGAGGCGCTCGAGCGCGCGCCGCAGCATGCGGCGGGTCTCCGGCGCATCCTCGGGGCTGGGCGCGCACAGCTCGACCTGCACGTGCCCGCGGTCGGCCCAGACCCGCGGCGAGGACCGGGTCGTCGGCGGCTCGACCATGCCGCGGGCGGCATCGATGAGGGAGTGCACGTGCCCGTCGGGCATGGGGTCGGCACCGGTCACGACGGTGCCGACGGCCCGGACGGCGGACTGCGCGACCGAGCGCGCGGTCCGCACGCCGGCCCGCGCCGTGTCGCCGACGAGGCCCGCGGTGACGACGGCGGGGACGGCGGCCACCGTGGCCGAGGTCGTGGCCAGCCGGATGCCCGCCCGCAGCGCGCGGGCGGGATCGATTCGGCGCAGCAGTGCCATCGGCGTCCCTCGAACGGTTGGGATGGACCGTACAGCCGAACGCGTTCCGGCACCGGTCGAGCGGCCCTCAGCTTTCGGCGGCCACCACCGGGTCCCGCCACACCACCGCCGTCCCGTCGAGGACGACGACGCCGTCCTGGTTGGTGATCGTGGTGGCCAGGCCGGTGACCGGTTTGTCCTCGCGGACGCTGGTCACCTCGGCGCGGGCGGTGAGCACGTCGCCGGGCCGGACCGGCGCCCGGAAGTTCCACTGCACGGTGAGGAAGACGCTGCCCGGGCCGGGCAGGTCCTCGGCGACGAGCGCGTTGAGCAGCCCGCTGGTCACCCCGCCCTGGACGACGATGCCGCCGAAGCGGGAGCGCGCCGCGAGCTCGGCGTCGTAGTGCACCGGGTTGGTGTCCCCGGTGAGCTGGGTGAACAGCTCGATGTCCTCGGCGCGGACCGTCCTCGTCCGGCTCGCGCAATCCCCCACGCGCATGTCACGCCGCCTCCTGTCCTTCGCGGTGGACGGACCGTGCCGGTCGCTCCTTCCGCGGACCTTCCGCGGCCGGCGCGCGGCGTCCCCGCGGCGGAAGGGCCGGGGAAGGCGGCCTCCCTAGCGTCCGCGCCGTCCCGAATCCTCCCGCACCGAGGAGCAGCCCGAGATGACGCAGACCATGAGCCGGCCCGCCCGCAACGGCGTCGACGTCCCCACCCTGTTCGCCACCATCGACGCCGTCCGCGGCGCTCCGGAGCTCGCCGACTTCCGGTTCCGCGCGACGAACACCTGGATCAGCGGCACGAACAGCCGCAGCACCATCCAGGTCTTCTACGGCGCCGGGCAGGAGGACGTCAGCCGCACCGAGCCGTTCGTCTACGACGCCGACCACCCGGCGGTGCTGGTCGGCACGGGCAAGGCCCCGACGCCGGTCGAGTTCCTGCTGCACGCCATCGCCGCCTGCCTGACCGCGGGGATGGCCAACATCGCCTCCGCGCGCGGCATCGACCTGCGCAAGGTGGAGTCCACCGTCGAGGGCGACATCGACCTGCTCGGCATCCTCGGCCTGTCCGACGAGGTCCGGAACGGCTACACGCAGATCCGCGTGCACTTCACCGTCGAGGGCGACGCCTCCCCCGAGGAGCTGGCCGCGCTGGTCGAGCAGTCCCGCCGCCGCTCGGCGGTCTGGGACGTGCTCTCCAACGGCACCGACGTCCGGGTCGACGTCACCACCCGCTGATCGGCCTCCCTGCTCGTCCCCCAGCGGCCGGCCCGCCGTCCGGGCCGGCCGCCCCACTCCTCCTGGAGCCTGCGATGACCTCCGTCCCCGTCGCCGTCCTCGGTGCCGGCCAGGCCGGCCTGGCGGTCAGCCGGCTGCTGACCGACGCGGACATCGAGCACGTCGTGCTCGACCGCGGCCGCCCCGCTGAGAGCTGGCGCTCCCGCCCCTGGGCGTCGCTGCGGCTGCTCACCCCGAACTGGATGAGCCGGCTGCCCGGCTGGTCCTACGCCGGCGACGACCCGACCGGGTTCATGACCGCCCGCGAGGTCACCGGCTACCTCACCGCCTACGCGCGGTCCTTCGCCGCCCCCGTCGTCCCCGGCGCCGAGCTCGAGTCGGTCCGGCCCGCTCCCGGCGGCTACCGCGTCGACAGCTCCGCCGGCTCCTGGCGCGCCCGGTCGGTCGTCGTCGCGACCGGCTGGTGCGACCGGCCGTTCGTGCCCGCCGCCGGGGCCGGCCTCGACCCGGGCATCGCCCAGGAGACCGCGGCCACGTACGCGAGCCCCGCCGCGCTGCCTCCCGGCGGCGTGCTGGTCGTGGGCGCCTCGGCGTCCGGCGTCCAGGTCGCCGACGAGATCGCCGCGACCGGCCGGTCCGTCGTCCTGGCCGTCGGCGCGCACACCCGGCTGCCGCGGACCTACCGCGGCATGGACATCGCCTGGTGGCTGTCCGTCATGGGCGTCCTGGACCAGCGGGTCGCGCCGGCCGGGCGGGCCGCGTCCGAGCCGTCGCTGCAGCTGGTGGGGCGCCCGGACCGGCGCGACGTCGACCTGCCGTCGCTGCAGGGGCGCGGGGTCGTCCTCGGCGGCCGGCTGGCCGGCATCGAGGGCGCCCGGGTCCGGTTCGGCCCGGACCTCGCCAGGACGGCGGCGGACGCCGACGCGCGCCTGGCCGCGCAGCTGCGCCGGATCGACGCCTACGCCCGCGCGGTCGGTCTGGACGACGAGCTCGACCCGCCCCCGCCGGCGCCCACCGCTGCCGACACCTCGGCGGCGCCGGCCGAGCTGGACCTGGCCGCCGCCGGGATCGGCTCGGTGGTCTGGGCGACCGGCTACCGCCGCAGCTACCCGTGGCTGCACGTGCCCGTGCTCGACGCCGCCGGCGAGATCCGGCACGTCGCCGGCAGCACCGCGGCGCCCGGGCTGCACGTGGTCGGCATGCGCCGGCAGACCCGCCGCAGCTCCACCTTCCTCGACGGCGTGCGGCACGACGCCGCGCTGGTCGTGGACCGCGTGCTCGACGGTCTGGGCGCGACGCGCCCGATGGAGCGTGCGGCATGAGCCCCCGGTGGGACGCCGTCGTCGTCGGCGCGCGCGTCGCCGGTGCGTCCACGGCGATGCTGCTGGCGGGGGCCGGGATGCGCGTGCTGTGCGTCGACCGCGCGCGGCCGGGCAGCGACACCGTCTCGACCCACGCGCTCATGCGGGCGGGGGTCCTCCAGTTGGACCGCTGGGGCGTGCTGCCCGAGGTCCGCGCCGCCGGCACCCCGCCGATCCGGCGCATCGAGTTCTCCTACGGCGAGGAGCAGGTCACCGTCTCGGTGCGGCCCGGCTCCGGGGTGGACGCGCTCTACGCCCCGCGGCGCACCGTGCTGGACGCGATCCTGGTCGACGCCGCCGTCCGCGCCGGCGCCGTCGTCCGTCACGGCACCCCGGTCACCGGGCTGCTGCGCGGCCCGGACGGCCGGGTCACCGGGGTCGCCCTGCGCGACCGGGACGGCGACCTGCGGCTGGAGTCCGCGCCGCTGGTGATCGGCGCCGACGGCCGGGCCTCGCTGGTGGCCGACGCGGTCGCGGCGCCGTACCGGTTCACCGGGACGGCGGCGACCGAGATCGTCTACGGCTACGTCGCCGGCCTCCCGGTCGACGGCTACTCCTGGCTCTACCGCCCGGGGGTCAGCGTGGGCGCGATCCCCACGAACGACGGGCTGACGTGCGTGTTCGCCGGCGGCCGGACGGAGACGGTGCGGCCCCTCGTGGACGAGCGCGGACCCGAGGGCGCGCTGCGGGCGCTGGCCGGTCCCGGCCCGCTCGGCCCCCCGCTGTCGGCGGCCCGCGCGGTGGGGCGGATCCGGCACGTCCGCGGCGTCCCCGGCCACCTGCGCACCCCGTACGGGCCAGGGTGGGCCCTGGTCGGCGACGCCGGCTACTGGAAGGACCCGCTGTCCACCCACGGCATCACCGCGGCGCTGCGCGACGCGGAACTGCTGGCCGGCGCGGTGCTGGCCGCGCCGCACCCGGGGCGCGCGCAGCTCGAGGCGCTGGCCGGCTCCGCGAGCCAGCGGGACGCGCTGTCGCTCCCGATGCTGCGGGTCGTCGAGCGCATCGCCGCCCACGACTGGGACCTGCCCAGCATCCGCCGGCTGCTCATGGAGCTGTCATCGACCATGGTCGACGAGCTGGAGTTCCTGGAGAGCCTCCACGCCACCGCCGAGGCGGTCTAGGGGCCGGGCTCGCGAGGTCTCCGCGCAGCTGCTCGCGGGCTTCCGCGTGGCCGTCGACGGCCCCCCGTACCCGACGGCGAGTGGCGACGGCGCTCGGTCGAGGCCGCCCGGCTGTACACCGCGGCAGCGGCGCTGTTCGACAGCTCCGGCCAGCCGTTCGACGCCGTCCGCTGCCGGGCCGCCCTCGAACCGGCCGCGGCGTCGGCTCGGTAGCGCTGGCGCGTTCGACGCGATCCGCGCCCTGAAGGCGCCTCAGGGACAGCCCATCCGCGCGGCGAGATGCGCGGTCTCGTGGCTTCCCGGGCCGGATAGCCACGAGACCGCGTATCTCGGAGCGGTGGCCGATCCGGATGCGCATGTGGCTGCGGCGTCATCCCCAGTGACGGTTGCGCCGACGAACTACTAAGCGTCGGCCAGCCACGCCAGCAGGCGACCCCGCGACCAGCAGCGGCCGACGGCCTCGGCGTGCAGAGCCGAGTGCTCGAAAACGGCCAGCCCGATGATGCTGTGGCCGGAGGCGCGGCGATCGCCGAACGTCGGTATCGCCGGCGCCACGCCCACCCCCTCCACCGACACCCACGCCACCGGCCGGTCGGTCGCCGCCTCGTCGAGGCGGTGGAGGAAGCGCAGGCGGCGTTCGAGCGGTAAGCGCGACAGCGCCCAGGTCGTGGTGACGACGGGCAGGGCGTCCGCGGGAACACGGGCGAGGGCGTCGGGCAGCACGTCGACGGCGTCTCCTCGCAGCAGCAGGGGCGGGGCCGTAGTCGCCAACGCCAGCTCCGCTTCGAGCCTCGCGATCCGCTCCGGCTGATCCGGCGGCAGGCACGCGCGCAACCACCGGGCGTCGTCCGCGTCGGTCACGTCGATCGGATCCGGGTCGACGCCGATCCGGGCAACGACGTCGGGTATCGCCCGGGTCGGGACGGGCCGGTCGCCGACGATCGACGCCGACTGCTGCACGGGAGACGACGGGTCGCCCAGCGATTGTCCGTTGCTGTACGTGATGCCGACGCGATCCACAGTGAGATTCAGCCCGGCCGAACAGCCCACGTCGATCAGCCCGACCGCATGCGCGCCCACCCGGCGCGCCGCCTCCGCGATGGCGGGGTACAGCACGGCGCAGCGTCCGGTCTCGTCGGCCCGCACCTTCCGGCGGACGGCGACGGCCACGACCGAGTCGGTCATCCGCAGCAGCGCGTCGATCGCCGCGCGAGCAGCGGCGTCGCCGTCCCCAGCGGCATAGGCAGCGGCCAGTGCCGGGGCACGTCCGGCGAGGGCGAGGTCGTGCAGCGCGGCGAGGATCACGGTGGGATGACGCGTGCGCGCCGGCGCGGTCTCGATGGCGCGCAGCGCCTCGGCGGACTCGCTCAGGGCGACGGCGACGCGCTCGTAGAGCGGCGAGGTCCCGGCCGCGTCCACCTCACCGAAGCGCCGGTAAACCTGCGCGGTCGGCCGTGCCATCCCGGCGACTCTAGCCACGGGGACGACGGCCGCCACACCGATGAGATCGGGTGCGGCCGACGGTCGACACGGCTGTACCGCACTCCACTTCCATGCGCAGGGAGTCGACGATGACCACCGCGATCAGCACGCACACCCTCGACGCCCCCGGCGCCACCCTCACCTACGACGTGCGCGGCACGCTCGACGACGGGATACCCCTGCTGCTGATCGGCTCCCCGATGGGCGCGGAGGGATTCGGCACGCTGGCCGGCCACTTCCCCGACCGGACGGTCGTCACCTACGACCCCCGGGGCACCGGGCGCAGCCGCCGCACCGACGGCTCCGGCGAGATCACGCCCGACCACCACGCCGGCGACCTGCGGCTGATCGTCGAGGCGATCGGCGGCGGGCCGGTCGACGTGTTCGCCAGCAGCGGCGGCGCGGTCAACGCCCTGGCATGGGTGGCGCAGCACGGCGAGCAGGTGCGCACCCTGGTGGCCCACGAGCCCCCGCTGGCCCGGGTGCTGCCCGACCGCGACGCCCTCACCGCGGCGATCGAGGACATGCACCGGACCTATCAGCGCAGCGGGATGGGCCCGGCGATGGCCAAGTTCATGGTCCTCGCCGGCCACGACGGCGTGCTGCCCGACGGCTACCGGTACCCGCCGGTCGACCCCGCCCAGTTCGGCCTGCCGGCCGAGGACGACGGCGGCCGGGACGACGCGCTCCTGGGCCAGAACCTGCGCACCTGCACCGGCTACCAGCCCGACGTCGACGCCCTGCGCACAGCCGGCACCCGGATCGTGATCGCCCGCGGCGCGGCCTCCGGCCAGACGATGGCGGCGCGCGGCGCGGACGCGGTCGCCGCGGCGCTCGGGTCCGAGCCGGTCGTCTTCCCCGGCGGTCACGGCGGGTTCCTCGGCGGCGAGTACGGCCAGCACGGGGAGCCGGACGCCTTCGCGCAGCGCCTGCGTGAGGTGCTCGGGGACCCCGAGCCGCGCTGAGCACGGTCGCCGGCCCGTTCCGGCTCGGCCCTGGTGCCGGCCCCCTCCCCCGCCGGAGAATGCGCCCGCACCGTCGCCCCGCCCGAGACCGAGGAGAACGGCATGGCCCGCACCCCGCAGGAGATCTTCGCCCACCACGCGAGCGCCCTGATGGCCGGCGACGTCGACGAGATCGTCGCCGACTACACCGACGACGCCGTGTTCATCACCCCGGAAGGTGTCCGGCGGGGCAAGGACGGCGTCCGGGAGGCCTTCACCGAGCTGTTGAAGGCCCTGCCCGAGGCCACCTGGGACGTGCCGCTGCAGATCTTCGAGGGCGACGCGCTGTTCATCACGTGGTCGGCGGTGTCCAAGGCCGCCCGCTGCTCCGACGGCGTCGACACGTTCGTCTTCGACGGCGACGGCATCCGCCTGCAGACGGTCCGCTTCACGCTGGAACAGACCGGCTGACCCTCACAGCGGCAGCCGGACGGCGCCCACCGAGGCCAGCGCCCCGAGCTCGTCGGCGACCATGCGGATCGCGCTGATCCGGCCGTCGGTGAGGGTCAGGACGTCGATGATCCGCAGCTCCAGGTGCTGCCCGGTGGGCGCCAGCGGACCGGCGGCGGTGTTCAGCGTGCCCACCTGCCGCCCGGCCATCCGGAAGGCGAGGGCCACCTTGCCGTCCCCCTCCACGACGTCCAGGACCTCGCGCTCGGGGGCCTCGAACACGCCCTGCAGCGCGCGGGCCCGGGCGACCAGGTCCGCGGCGGTCAGCGGCGAGCCGTTGACGGTCACCGGGTCGGTGTAGAGCTCGCGGAAGGCGTCCGCGGCCGCGGCGTCGTCGTCCGGGAGGTGGTCGGTCCACAGCCGCAGCAGCCGGTCCGGGTCGAAGGCCATGGGTCATGGTGCGCGCGATCCGGCCAGCTCCGACAGGGTGACCGGGCGGAACCCGCGCTCGGCGAGCGCGGTCAGCAGCCGGTCGGTGAGCGGTACGACGCCCGCGCGCTCGTCGTAGCCCTCGTGGAGGACGACGATCGACCCCGGCCGGACCCGCCGGAGCACGAAGCGCAGCTCCCGGTCGAGGTCGCGCACCTCCAGATCCCGGACGGCGATGCTGCCCAGCGCCGTCCGGTAGCCGTACCGGCGGGCGGCGCGCAGCATGCCGGGGCGGATCCAGCCCGAGCCCGGCCGCAGGAAGACCGGCCGCGCCCCGGCCCGCCGCAGCACGGTGTCGGTCGCGGCGAGGTGGCAGCGGAAGTCGCGGGCAGACAGCAGCGCACTCGGCCGGTCGTCCCACAGGTGGTTCCCGACCTCGTGCCCGGCGCGCACCAGATCGGCGACCAGGCGCGGCTCCCGGGCGGCGTGCGAGCCGAGCAGGAAGAAGGTCGCCGTCGCCCCGTGCCGGGCCAGGACGCCGGCCAGCGCGGGGGTCAGCTCCTGGTGCGGCCCGTCGTCGAAGGTGAGCGCCACCCGCGGCGCCGTCGTCCGCACCGCGAACAGGACCGGCCGGGACACGCGGGCCAGCACGGCGGCGAGCAGCGGGGACTGCCGCAGCGCGCCGACGGCGACCGCAGCGGCGACGGCGCCCGCCACGCGGACCGGGATCCCGAAGGCCATGCGGGCACGGTAGAAAGACCGCACGGACGGCGCGATGGCCGTCGTCGTCCCTGACGGGGGAGAGGTAGATGAGCACCGACCAGGAACGGCGGTCCCCTCCCTGCGCGCTGGTGATCTTCGGCGCCTCCGGCGACCTGACCGCCCGCAAGCTGCTGCCCGCCCTCGAGCGGCTCGCCGAGTACGGCGGCCTGCCGCCGGAGGTCGCGCTGATCGGCGTCGCCCGCACCCCGATGAGCGACGAGGAGTTCGCGGCCTACTGCCGGGACAAGGTGCCCGGCGCCGACAACGCGCGCTGGGCCGAGCTCGCCGCCGGGGCGCGGTACGTGTCCGGCGGCTACGACGATCCGGCCACCTACTCCCGGCTGGCCGAGGTGCTCGGCGAGTGCGACCGGTCGCGCGGCACCGGCGGCAACCGCGTCTACTACTTCTCCACCCCGCCGCGGCTGTTCGGGCCGATCGCGCTCAGCCTCGGCAAGGCCGGCCTCTCCGTGCCGGAGGGCGACTCGTTCGTCCGCGCGGTCATCGAGAAGCCGTTCGGCTGGGACGAGACCAGCGCCCGCGAGCTCTACAGCGACCTGTCCTCGGCCTTCACCGAGGAGCAGATCTTCCGCATCGACCACTACCTGGCCAAGGAGACGGTGCAGAACCTGCTGGCGCTGCGGTTCGCCAACTCCATCTTCGAGCCGATCTGGAACCGGACCTGGGTCGACAACGTGCAGATCACCGTCGCCGAGACCCTCGGCGTCGGCGACCGGGGCGGGTTCTACGAGACCACCGGCGCGATGCGCGACATCGTGCAGAACCACGTGCTGCAGGTGCTCTCGCTGTTCCTCATGGAGCCGCCGACGTCCTTCCACCCGGAGGCGATCCGCGACGAGAAGGTGAAGCTGCTGCGGGCGATCCGGCCGCTCGAGGAGGAGGCGGAGATCGCGGCCAACGCCGTCCGGGGGCAGTACACGCGCGGCGGCACCCGCGAGGACCTCATGCCCGGGTACCGCGAGGAGCCGGGGGTCGACCCGCTGAGCTCCACCGAGACGTTCGTGGCGATGCGCCTGGAGGTCGCCAACTGGCGGTGGAACGAGGTGCCGGTGTACGTGCGGACCGGCAAGCGGCTGCCGGCGCGGGTCACCGAGGTGGCGATGGAGTTCCACCGGCCGCCGCAGCTGCCGCTGTTCCCGGGCAGCTCCGGTGACCTGGAACCCGACGCGCTGATCGTCCGCGTCCAGCCCGACGAGGGGCTCTCCCTGCGCTTCGGCGCGAAGGTCCCCGGCCACGCCTTCCGGGTGCAGAAGGCCTCGATGGACTTCTCCTACGAGAGCTTCGAGCAGCAGGCGATCGAGGCCTACGAGCGGGTCATCCTCGACGCGCTGATCGGCGACCCGACGCTGTTCATCCGGGCCGACGAGGTCAGCCGGTCCTGGAAGATCGTCGACCCGGTGCTGCAGTACTGGGACACCGACGCGCGGCCGATCCCGCTCTACCAGGCCGCGACCTGGGGGCCGCCCGAGGCGCGCGAGCTGATCCGGCGCGACGGCCGCAAGTGGCGGCGCTCCGGCTGACCCCGGTCAGCGCGGGACGGGGGTCACCTCGCGGGCGCTGTCGAGGGCGTGCCCGTCCTCGCAGGTCAGCGTGAGGTGCACCGGGGCGCCGCAGTCGCGGTGCCGCAGCTCCATCATCCCGGCGCCGTCGGCCAGGTAGCGGTCGCCCCACTCCATGAGCGCGACCAGGGTCGGGTAGAGGTCGATCCCCTTGCGGGTCAGCCGGTACTCGTGGCGCTGCCGCTCCCCCTCGGCCTGGTAGGGCACGCGGCGCAGGATCCCCTGGTCGACCAGGGTGGCCAGCCGGTCGGTCAGGACGGCGCGCGGCGCCCCGAGGATGCGCTGGAAGTCGGCGAACCGGCGCACCCCGAGGAAGGCCTCGCGCAGCACCAGCAGGCTCCACTTCTCACCGACGACGGCCAGCGTCCCGGCGACCGAACACCGCGACCGGTCCAGCTCCAGCAGCTCGCTCACGGGACCCAGCATAAATCTTCTGAGTTCGCTTGACGAACCAAGCTCCACGGGAGCAGAGTTCATAGCACGAACCCAGGAGGTCCGACATGGACATCGCGGTGGCGACCAGGCCGATCCAGGACGACGACGAGGAGCGCTTCTACCGGCTCTGGCCGCGGCTGTCGGCCGAGACCCGGTACCGCCGCTTCCACGCCCCGGTGCACCGGCTGCCGACGTCGCTGGTGCACCACCTGGTGCACGTCGACCACGACGCGCGCGACGCGGTCGTGGCCGTGGTCGGGGGCGAGGTGGTCGGCGTCGCCCGCTACGACCGCTCCCCCACCGATCCGACGTCGGCCGAGTTCGCCGTCGTCGTCGAGGACGACTGGCAGAACGTCGGCCTCGGCCGGCAGTTGCTCGGCGAGCTGACCCGGCTGGCCGCCCGGCGCGGCATCCGCGAACTCACCGCGACCGTGCAGGCCGACAACGACCGCATGGTCCGGCTGATCCGCCGGCTGCTGCCCGGCGCCACCCTCACCCCCGACTCCGGCGTCTACACCGTGCGCAGCCCGATCGCGCCCGCCCCCGTGGCCGCCGCCTCCTGAATCCGAGAGAGAAACCCGCCATGAACCGCCTGCGCACCGCCCTCGCCCGCCACCGCGCGACCCGCGCCCACCTGCGCGAGGAACGGGTCCTGCAGCACGCCCTCGCCGGCGCGCCGACCGTCGAGTCGGCGCACGAGATCGCCGCCCTGCTCACCCGCCGCTGAGCGCCGCGGCCGCGCCGAACGCCCGCGTCACGCCGTCCGGTGGTAGGTGAGCCCGAAGTCCAGCCGCCACTCGACGCCGTCGTCGGAGGTCTCCCACCGCCCGCGAATGGTGTCCGCGCCGTCGGCGAACGTGCCGGTGAACCGCTGCCGGAAGTCCAGCGGCGAGAAGTCGGGCTCGAGCCGGGTCAGCGTCCACGTGCTGCCGTCGAACGTCATGGCGTACAGCCGGACGACGCCGCGCGAGTCGAAGTAGTGCTGCACGAACCCGTCCGGACGGCGGTCGTCCGGCGCGATCAGCGCGTGCACCTCCGGGGCGTCCGGGTGGTCGGCGCCGGAGCGCTGGACGAGGAAGCGCCGGCCGAGGACCCACTCGAAGGTGGTCCACCCGCGCACGCCGGACACGTCCCCCGACGGGAACTCGGCCGCCACGCTCCAGTGCCCGACGAAGGGCTGCAGCGCCCGCAGGTCCGGTCCGTCGTCCGCCATGGCGGCCAGCCTCCACCCGGACCCGCGCTCCGGACCAGCACCAGCCGGGCGTCAACCCGATGTTGACGGCCGCGCACCGTCAACCTAGGGTTGACGACATGACGCAACCCCCGCTGTCCGGCGCCGTCCGGCTCGACGACCTCATCCAGACCATCACCACCGCGCACACCGATCCGCTCGAGCAGCTGACCGACGCCGTGCTCGTCGCCGACCACATCGGCGAGGTGGCCGACGCCCTGATCGGCCACTTCGTCGACCGCGCCCGCCGCACCGGCGCCTCGTGGACCGAGATCGGGGCCAGCATGGGCGTGACCAAGCAGGCCGCGCAGAAGCGGTTCGTGCAGCGCGGCGCCGCGGAGTCCGCCGCTCTCGACCCGAACGCCGGGTTCGGCCGGTTCACGCCGCGGGCCCGCAACGTCGTCGTCACCGCGCAGAACGAGGCGAAGGCCCACGGGAACGACCGGATCGCCATCGGCCACCTGGTGCTCGGGCTGCTGGCGGAGCCGCAGGCCATCGCCGGCCGGATCATGGTCGCACAGGGACTGTCGCTGGACCGGGTGCGGGAGGTGGCGGAGAGGACGCTGCCCGCCCGCGCGGCCGCACCGGCCCCCGAGATGGTGCCGTTCGACGACCTGGCCAAGTCGGTCCTCGAGGGCACGTTCCGCCAGGCGCTGCGGCTCGGGCACAACTACATCGGCACCGAGCACATCCTGCTGGCACTGCTGGACGCCGAGGACGGCACCGGCGTGCTCGCCGGCCTCGGGCTGGACCGGGAGCGGGCGGAGCGCCAGATCGGCGAGCTGATCAGCGCGGCGGTGGCGGACGCGGCGGGCGCCGAGCAGGCCCGGTAGCCCGTGTGCCACCGTTGCCGCCCGTGACGTCCGTTCTCTCCATCCAGTCCCACGTCGCGTACGGGCACGTCGGCAACTCCTCGGCGGTGTTCCCGCTGCAGCGCCTCGGCATCGAGGTGTGGCCGGTGCACACGGTGCAGTTCTCCAACCACACCGGCTACGGCGAGTGGCGCGGCCGGGTCTTCGACGGCCAGGCGGTCGAGGAGATCGTGGCGGGCATCGCCGACCGCGGCGTGCTGGGCGGCTGCGACGCCGTCCTGTCCGGGTACCTCGGCTCGGCCGACATCGGGCACGCGGTCGTGCAGACCGTGCAGCAGGTGCGCGCAGCGAACCCCGCCGCGGTGTACTGCTGCGACCCGGTCATCGGTGACGTCGGCCGCGGGGTGTTCGTGCGGCCCGGGATCGAGGAGCTGCTGCGCGAGGTCGCCGTCCCCGCCGCGGACATCGTGACCCCGAACCACTTCGAGCTCGACCTGCTGGCCGGCGCCGCCACGCGCTCGCTCGCCGAGGTGCGGGAGGCCGTCGCGGCGGTGCACGCGCTGGGACCGCGCGTCGTCCTCACCACGTCGCTGATCACCGACGACACCCCGGACGACGCCGTCGACCTGCTGGCCTCCGAGGGCGGGCGGCACTACCGCGTCCGCACGCCCCGGCTGTCGGTGTCGGTCAACGGGGCCGGCGACGCGATCGCGGCGCTTTTCCTCGCCGCGTGGCTGGAGACGCGCTCCGCCGGCGCGGCCCTCGGCCGGGCCGCGGCGTCGGTGTTCGGGCTGCTCGCCCGCACCGAGGCGGCGGGGTCCCGGGAGATCCTGCTGGTCGACGCGCAGGAGGAGTTCGTCGCGCCGTCGCGGACCTTCGACGTGCAGGAGCTCTGAGGGCCGCGCTCAGGGACGGGGGTTGGTCCGCGTCCAGCCGCGCTCGTCACGGCGGCCGCCCTGGGCGGCCCGGCAGCGGCGGCACACGGCCTGCACGCCCTCCGCGTGCCGGCCGGACTCGGGCTGGACGTCGGCCCAGCCGACGTGCGGGAAGCGGGTCAGCCGGGACCGGGACAGCGCCAGCCCGCAGACCGTCTCGTTGCGGCCCCGCTCCCACGCGTGCACCTCACCGGCCGGATAGCGGACGCCGTCGTCGGGGTCGATCCACTGGTCCGCGGCCGCGACCGCCGCGTTGCGCGCTCCCATGCGCGCAGCCTTACCCGGATCCGCCCGCGCGAGAAAGCGTCAAGCGGCCGCGGAGGGGGTAGTCAGCGCGCGACGAGCCACGGGTCGAACACACGGGCCGACGCTCCCCATCTTGGAAAGTTGCCATGCCGAAGCCTGTCGACCTGGTCGCCGACATCGACCGCCGGATCCTCGCCGCCTTCACCGACCTCAACGTGGCCCGCGCGCGCTTCTACCTGACACCGTGCGGGGAGATCGTCACCGCGTGCGAGGCCGCCGAGTCGGCGGTGAACGAACTCCTCGAGCTCCGCTTCTCCCTCACCCACGGCTCCGCCGCCGAGGCGCACCCGCCGCTGCAGGCCGCCTGACCCTCGCGGATCAGCGGTCGTCGTCGCGGACGACGTGGACGGCGGCCTCCTCGGCCGACGCCCCGGCACCGTCGATGCCGTCGTCCTCGGCCCAGAGCTCGGGCTCGTCGTCGCCGTAGCCGTCGTCGCCCTCGCTGAGCCGGCCGGCGCGCCGGTCGCCGACCTCGTCGTCGCGCAGCTCGCCGTCGGTGCCGACGACGTCGCCGAGCCCGTCACCGTCGTCCTCGTCGACGGTGTCGGGCAGCTCGCGCGCGAGGCGCCCGTCGAGGCTCTCGCCGGCCGACTCCTCGCGCTCGGTCATGCCCCAGTCGGTGACCGCCCGGGGGCGGTCGGCCGGGGACCAGCCGGTGTCGAGCGCGTTGTCGTCGGTGAGCGTGTCCTCGGGCTCGAGCAGGCCCGTCGCCTCTTCGGGGTCGGTCCCGTCGGTGTCGTAGATGCCGCCGCCCATGCCGCTCCCCTTCCGCCGTCCGCCCATCGTGGCGGGCGGGCGGCGCTCTAGGCCAGCCGCTCCTCCAGGCGGACGGTGACGGTGTCGCCGGGGCCCTTGCCGATCGCGCGCCGCACGTCGTCGCGCACCGGGAGCTTGTGCGTCCCGTCCCCCAGCGCCATGAAGGAGCTGCGGAACGGGTGCCCGTCGACGGTGCCGCGCACCTTCACCAGGCCGCGGGTGCCGAAGTACTCGGCCGAGCCGTCCATCTGCACGTAGGTCCAGCCGCCCTTGGCCGGGCTCTGCCGCAGCACGGCGCTGAACTCGGTGTCCAGCGGTCCGGTCGTTCCCATGGTCGCCGTCCTCTCCTCGCCTGCACCGGTTCGGACCGTCCGCCGCGCGGGAAGTCATCGGTGGCCGCCCGACGGCCCGTGCGGAAGGGTTGGCGCATGCGGATCAGCGAGACCCCGGAGTGGCAGGCACTGGCGGCGCACCACGGGGAGATCCGGGACCGCCACCTCCGGGAGCTGTTCGCCGAGGACCCCGACCGCGGCAGCGGCCTCGTCGTCCGCGCCGGGGACCTGACCCTCGACTACTCCAAGAACCGGCTGACCCGCGAGACGGTCCGGCTGCTCGGCGCCCTCGCCGACCGGGCCGGGCTGCGCGAGCGCACCGAGGCGATGTTCGCCGGCGAGCACATCAACACCACCGAGGACCGCGCCGTCCTGCACGTGGCCCTGCGGGACCCGGCGACCGGCGGGCGGACCGTCGACGGGCAGGACGTGCAGGCCGACGTGCACGAGGTCCTCGGCCGGATGGCCGACTTCGCGAACCGCGTCCGCGGCGGCGAGTGGACCGGGCACACCGGCGAGCGGATCCGCGCGGTGGTGAACATCGGCATCGGCGGCTCCGACCTCGGCCCGGCGATGGCCTACCAGGCGCTGCGCGACTACTCCGAGCGGTCGATCACCTTCCGGTTCGTCTCCAACATCGACCCGACCGACCTGGCCGAGGCCACCCGCGACCTCGACCCGGCGAGCACGCTGTTCATCGTCGCGTCGAAGACGTTCACCACCCAGGAGACGCTGACCAACGCCACGGAGGCCCGGCGCTGGCTGGTCGACGGGCTGGGCGGGGACGACAAGGCGGTCGCCAAGCACTTCGTCGCCGTCTCGACCAACGCCGAGAAGGTCGCCGAATTCGGCATCGACACCGCCAACATGTTCGGCTTCTGGGACTGGGTCGGCGGCCGGTACTCGTTCACCTCGGCGATCGGCCTGTCGCTCATGGTCGCGATCGGCCCCGAGCACTACCGGGCGCTGCTCGACGGCTTCCACACCGTCGACGAGCACTTCCGCACCGCGCCGTGGGAGGAGAACCTTCCGGCGCTGCTGGGCCTGATCAGCGTCTGGTACATCGACTTCTTCGGCACCCAGACCCAGGCCGTGCTGCCGTACTCGCAGTACCTGGCCCGCTTTCCCGCTTACCTGCAGCAGCTGTGCATGGAGTCCAACGGCAAGTCGGTGCGGCTCGACGGCTCGGGCGTGGACGTCGCGACCGGCGAGATCGTCTGGGGCGAGCCGGGCACCAACGGCCAGCACGCCTTCTACCAGCTGCTGCACCAGGGCACGGTGCTGGTCCCGGCCGACTTCATCGGCTTCGCGCAGCCCAATCACGACCTGGACGGCATGCACGACCTGTTCCTGTCCAACTTCCTCGCCCAGCCGCGGGCGCTCGCCTTCGGCCGGACGGCGGAGGAGGTCGCGGCCGAGGGGACGGCGGAGGCGGTGGTCCCGCACCGCGTCATGCCGGGCAACCGGCCGTCCAACGCGATCGTCGCGCCGAAGCTGACGCCGTCCACCCTCGGCCAGCTGGTCGCCGCCTACGAGCACCGGGTCTTCACCCAGGGCGTGATCTGGGGCATCAACCCCTTCGACCAGTGGGGCGTCGAGCTCGGCAAGGTCATGGCCAACCAGCTGGCGCCGATGCTGCAGAGCGAGGGCGCGCCGGAGTACGACTCGGACTCCTCGACCAACGCGCTGGTCAAGCTGCTGCGCGAGGGCCGCGGCCGCCCGGCCTAGACGATCTCCCGGTCCCCGAAGACGGTGGTCGAGCCGTCGGCCCAGACCACCAGCCCGGCCCGCCCGGGCCGGGTGTCCAGCCAGCGGGCCGCGTCGGTGCCCTGCGCATAGGCCGCCGTGGCATCGATGTCCGCGTCGGTCAGCGACGCCGCGACCACGGTGACCGAGGCGACCCCGAGGGGACGGCGGCCGGTGCGCGCGTCGACGAGGTGCGCGCCGCGGTGCGCCGTCCCGGACGTCGCGACGGCGCCGGTGTGCACCGGGACGACGGCGACCAGCCGGCTCGGGTCGTGCGGGTCCTCGACGCCGATCCGCCACGGCGGCGCGCCGGGGTCCAGCGTGCGGCAGAGCAGGTCCCCGCCGGCGGAGAGGCAGAAGTCGGTGTCCGGCAGCGCCCGCAGCGCGGCGGCGGCGCGCTCGGCCGCCCACCCTTTCACCACACCGCTCGGATCGAGGACGACGGCGCCGTCCGGCCCGGCCCGGCGGACGGCGAACGCCCCGCCCGACGCCGCCTCGGCCGCGGCGCCGAGCGCGAGCACCTCGCCCACCTCGGGCGGGCAGTCGGCGAGGGCGAGCCCGCCGCGGCCCAGCCGGGAGACGGCGGAGTCGGCGCGGTAGGTGCTGAACACCCGGTCGACCTCCCGGAGCACCGCCACCACCTCGGCCCACGCCGCGAGCACGCGGCGGTCGGTGGCGTGCGGGCCGCGCAGTGCCAGGCTGATCGGCATCCCCATGACCTGCTCCGCGAAGCGGGCCACCGGCGGCGCCACCGCCGGTGCGCTCACAGGCCCGCCTCGTCCAGCGCGCCCTGCAGCGACTCGAGGTAGCCCTCGCTGGTCACCGTGGCGCCGGTGACCATGTCGATGTCGGCGCTCTGCGCGTCGATCGTCTCCTGCACCAGCACCGGCAGCGCGCGGGCGTTGATCTGCCGGTCCTTGCCGAGCTCGCGCGGGTAGTCGACGACGGTCACGTCGGTGAGGACGCCGTCCGCGACGGTGATCTGCACCTGGACGGGGCCCCACCGGGTGTCGGCCGACGGGCCGGTCACGGTGCGCCCCGTGCCCGAGTCGGCGGTGCCCGGCTCCGTGGACGCGGAGAAGCCCGAGCCCGCGTCCGGAGCGGCGACCACGGCCCCCGTCGTCAGCTGCGACGACGTCGACGTCCGGTAGCCGAACAGCAGGACGAGCACGGTGAGCGTGCTCATCGCCCACAGCACGATGCGTCTCACGCCGGTCACCACCCGAAGCTCTCGACGTGGAAGCGCTCCGGCGGCAGCCCGGCGGCCTCGGTCGTGCGGCGCACGTCCTCGGCCCACTCCTCCGGGCCGCAGACGTAGACGTCGCGCTCGGCGATGTCCGGCACCCAGTAGCGCAGCGCGGTCAGGTCGTCGGCCGGGCCGATGCCCGTCCCGAGCCACGAGCGGGGGGCCCGCCGGTGGCCGGGCAGCCGGACGAGGTCCAGCCCCCGCTCGGCGGCCAGCAGGCACAGCTCCCGCTCGAGCAGCGGCCGCTCCGGGAAGCGGTAGAGCAGCACCGCCTCACCCGGCGCGTAGTCCATCCCCTCGGCCAGCGCGCGCAGCGGCGTGACGCCGACGCCGGCGGCGACGAACGCGATCTTTCGGCGGGTGCGGGCGCGGGCGGAGAGCCGGCCGTAGGGGCCCTCCACGAGCACCCGCGTGCCCGGGCGCAGGTCGCGCAGCTGCGCGCTGCCGTCGCCGAGCTCCTTGACCGTGATCCGGAGGCTCTGGCCGTCCGGTGCGGCGGACAGCGAGTACGGGTGCGCGCGGCTCCAGCCGCGTCCGGTGAGGAAGCGCCAGGAGAAGAACTGCCCGGCCTGGGCCGGCAGCCGGTCCAGCCGCCGCCCGGTCAGGTAGACGGAGACGACGCCGTCGTCCTCGGGGACGACGGAGGTGACCCGCAGGCGGTGCCGCGCGCTGCGCACCAGCGGCAGGCCGATCCGCCAGACCAGCACCGCGCCCGCGGCCAGGATCCACAGGCCCCACCAGAACACCGTCGCCGCGGGTGAGGTGAGGAACTCCTGCCCCGTCCACAGCTGGTGCGGCAGTGCCAGCCCGACACCGAGGTAGGCGTAGAGGTGCAGCAGGTGCCACGACTCGTAGCGCAGCTTCCGGCGGGCCGCCCGGACGCTGGTGACCACCACCATGACCAGGCAGGCGGTGCCGGCGACGGCCAGCAGCATGCCCGGGTGGTCGACGGTGAGCTCCCACAGCGTCGCCGGTGTCCGGGTCAGCTCGCCGGCCGCGTAGCCCCAGGTGATGAGCACCAGGTGGGCCAGCATCAGGGTGAACGAGGTGAACCCGGTCAGGCGGTGCAGCCGGGCCAGCCGGTCCTGCCCGAACGCCGCCTCGAGCACCGGCACGCGGGCCATGAGCAGCACCTGCGCGAGCAGCAGCAACGAGGCGAGCAGCCCGGTCAGCCGGCCGGCCGAGGTCAGCCCGGTCTCCCAGCCCGCCAGGTCCTGCACTCCCCCGCCGGCGGCCCACCAGTAGGTGACCAGCAGCAGGCCGAGCCAGAGCGCGACGGCCGCGCCGGTGCGGACGGCGGCGTCGAGCCGGGCCCGCGATGAGGACGGGCCGTACGCCGAGGCGGGCACCGAGGCGTACGGCGCGGTCACGACGGCCACGGCTACGTGGTGCTCTGGTCGGTGCCGGCGGTGCCCTGATCGGTGCCGTCGGGCGCGGTCGCCGCGCCGTCGTCGTCCCCGTCGACGTCGCCGTCGAAGTCCGGCGGCGTGCCGGTGCCGAAGTCCGGCCGGCTGCCGTGGTCGCCGGGGAACTGCCCGGGAACCCCGCCCTCCTGGCTCGGGTCGACGTCCTGCACGACCCCGGTGTCGGTGGCGGCGTTGCCGGACGACGCCTGCCCGATGACGAAGCCGCCGAGCCCGCCGGCGGCCACGAGGCCGAGGGCGGCCGCGGCCACCGCGGCCCGGCCGCGACCGGTCCGGGGCGGCTCCGGCGTCGGGCCGGCCTGCGGCGGCGCCTGGGGTGGCTGCCAGGTGGGCGCCGGGGCCGGCTGTGGTGTGGTGCCCGGCTCCCGGCGCGAACCGCTGTGGGCGCTGTCGTTCTCGCTCACGTCACTCCTCTGCGTCACTGCGTGTGCAGCGATCGTGAGCGAGCGGCGTGAAAGCGGGCCGTGCCGAAGCTGTGTGCCGGCTGTACGTTCTTATGGGCCTCAGGCGAGGACCGGCGCCCGGTTGTCGAAGAGCGCAAGGCCGGCGGCGGTGTTGGACGCCGGCACGAAGTAGTGCGAGTGCACCTTCGCCACCTGCTCGTTCAGGGCGCCGCGCATGATCAGCCACATGATCAGCTCGATGCCCTCGGAGCCGGCCTGCCGGATCAGCTCCTCGCGGGAGAGGGCGGCGAGCCGGGCGGGGTCCTTCTCGATCGCCTCCATCCACATGGCGTCGAACTCGGGGTTGATGAAGCCCGCCCGGGCGCCGGCCAGCTGGTGCGACATGCCGCCCGTCCCGAGGATCCCGACCGTGATGTCGCGGTCGTAGCTGCGGATCGCCCGGCCCAGGGCCTGGCCGAGGGCGTAGCAGCGCGCGGCCGTGGGCTGCGGGTACTGGATGACGTTGACCAGCAGCGGGATCACCGGGCACGGCCAGGCCTCGCCGGGGTCCGGCGTCCACACCGACAGCGGCACGGTGAACCCGTGGTCGACGGCGAGCTCCTGGAAGACGGTGAGGTCGAAGCCCTCGTCGACCAGGCTCTCCAGCAGGTGCAGGGACAGGTCCGGGTCGCCGACGACGTCGGGCACCGGGCGGCGGCCGAAGCCCTCGTCGGCCACCTCGTAGCGCTCCGCGGTGCCGATCCCGAAGGTCGGGACGATGTCGAGGTCGATGCCGTTGGCGTGGTCGTTGTAGACGACGATCGCCACGTCCGGCGTGTGCTCGGCCAGCCACGCCCGCGCCGGGGCGTAGCCGTCGAAGAGCGCCTTCCAGGTCGGGTCCTCGGTCCTGCCCCGGTCCATCGCGGCGCCGATCGAGGGCACGTGCGAGGTCGCCAGGCCCCAGATCACCTCAGCCATCCCGCCGTCCTCCCGAACGCATCGCCGCCACGAACTCCTCCTCGGTCATGCCGCTGAACACGCCGCCGAGGTACTGCATCGACCGGCCGTCCATCATGGCCAGCTTGTACACGTAGAAGATGCTGCCGCCGAGGTCGATCATCGCCTGCCAGTCGCGGTCCAGGACCGCCTTCTCCTGCTCGGCGGTCAGCCCGAACTCGCGGCAGTAGGCGGCCTCGTCGGCCAGGAACCGCTCCCGGGCGGCCGCGTCGCGCAGGCTCATGAACAGCTTGTTCATCCGGAAGCCGCGCCGGCTGGTCTGCCCGTCGAACACCGGCGTCCCGGGCACCTCGAAGCGCGTCACGACCGGACCTCCGCCGGGCTCGGCGCGGGCGCGGGCGCGGGCGCGTGCTCGTGCTCGTGCTCGTGGTCGTCGAGCCACTCCCACAGCTCCCGTGGGTGGGGGCTGGTGAAGGTCCGCCCGCACCAGCAGCGGCCGACCATCTCCCCGTCGTGCTGGCGGAAGGAGATGCGCAGCTCGCGGGTGGTCACTTGCGCTCCTGGGGGTGGGTGGCCAGCGCCTCGACGTGCACGTCGAGCCACGGCGCCATCGGCAACGACATCAGCGCGTCGTGCAGCTCGGCCGGGTCGGCGGCCTCGTAGAGGCCGATCGTCGCGTTGCGGCCGGGCACCCGCCACAGCCGCTTGAGGATCCCGGCCGCGCGCAGCTCCATCGCCCGCGCGCGCTCCCCCGCCCGCAGCTCCTCCCGCCGCTCGGGCGGGGTGTCGGCGGGCAGCCGGTTCTCGGACCGGACGAGGAACTCCACGGCTTCTCCTCCTGCAGTCAGACGGCCAGCTCGAGCAGGACGTCGGCCAGCGCCTTGGGGGCGGTGACCATCGCCTCGTGACCGGTGTCGAGCTCGTGCACCGGCCAGCCGCGCGCCCGTGCGCGGTCGGCCTGGGCGGCGAACACCCGCATCCACGACACGCACTCGACGAACGCGGCCGGCACCCGGTCGACGGCCCCGGTCAGGTGCAGCCGGTCGGTGTAGGTCTTCCACGGGTGCGGGGTGAGCTTCGGGGTCAGCCAGTCGACGTCGGCGGATTCGGTGACGCCGAGGACCGACAGCTTGCGCACCGGCACCAGCCAGCCGAAGCCCTGCTCGGCCGCCGACTCCGCCCAGTGGTGCTCGACGGTCCCGGGCAGCAGGTCGCGCGCCGCCTCGCCGTCGGCGCCGACGAACGCGTCGAGGTAGACCCGCTTCGCGACCGCGTCGGGCCGGCGGTCGGCCACGGCGGTCACGATCTGCCCGGCGTAGCTGTGCCCGACGAGGACGACGTCGGTCAGCCCGAGCGTGTCGATCAGCCGGACGACGTCCTCGACGTGGGTGTCGAGCCCGACCAGCGGCGAGAGCAGGTGCGACCGCTCGGAGAGCCCGGTGAGCGTGGGCGCGTGCACCTGGTGGCCGGCGGCGCGCAGCAGCGGCGCCACCCGGTCCCAGCACCAGCCGCCGTGCCAGGCGCCGTGGACGAGGACGTAGGTCGTCACTGGCCGGCCACCGCCGCGGCATGGGGACGGCGGCCCGGGGGAGCCCCGGATGCCGGGCCCGCCGCGGCGGCCTCCGCCTTCGCCATCTTCTCGACCAGCCGCCGCCTGCGGATGCCGGCGACGTCCGAGCGGATCGACGACTCGATCATGCCCGGGTCGGAGGCAACCATGACCTCCTGGATCTCCAGGGCGTCGACGTCCTCCTGCATGACCGCCAGCTGCTGGTCCAGCTGGAACCTCGACAGCTCGGCGTCGTCGGTCCTGTAGTCGCGGCCGAGGGCGAAGAAGTCGTGCGTCGTCGTCTCGGTCTCCGGCGTCATGCCGTAGAGCACCTTCATGTGGAAGCCCTCGGGCTCCTCGGTGCCGGTCGGCGCGATCCGGATGTTCAGGACGAACACACCGGGAGCGTAGAAGTCGCCGTCCTGCCACCGGTCGATGTCGGTCGTGACGCCCATCGACGACCGGTAGAACGGCGGCGCCTCGATGCCGATCATGTGCCGGACGAAGGAGACCCGGTTGCCCTCGCTGGTCACGTCGATCGGGGTCGCGGCGACCGCGGCGTTGCCGATGCTGCCCGGGTGCAGGAACGTCTCGTGGGTCAGGTCGAGCAGGTTCTCGACCAGCAGGATCTGCCGGGACCTCAGCGGCACCACGCCGTGCACGTGGGTCCAGTTCTCGTCGGAGAGCCACGAGACGTCGGGGATGTCGGCGGGGTCGGCCCGGTCGGCGTCCCCGGGCCAGATCCACACGATGCCGTCGCGCTCCACGAGCGGGAAGCGGTGCACGGAGGCCCGCGGCGTGTCCGGCTGCTCGGCGACGCCGACGCAGGTGCCGGAGCCGTCGATCTTGTAGCCGTGGTAGTTGCAGGTGATGACGTCGTCCTCGAGCCGGCCGAGGGACAGCGGGTAGCGGCGGTGCGGGCAGCGGTCCTCGATGGCGTTCACGCTGCCGTCGGAGAGCCGGTAGAAGCACACCGGCCGGCCGCAGATCCAGCGCTGCATCAGCGTCCGGCCGACCTCGTCGGACCAGGCGCCGACGTACCAGCCGTTGCGCACGAGGGGGTTGGTCGACACAGGCCTGCTCCTCCGCGTCAGAGGTCCGGCACCGGCCGCGCCCCGGCACCCGGTGACGCAGGCCATCATCGTGTCGCGCGGTCAGTGGCGCGCGGCGCGGGCGATCTCGGCGGCCTCCTGCCGACCGGCCGCCGGGAGCTTGGCGAGCACGTTGCTGACGTGGTTGCGCACCGTCTTCTCCGACAGGAAGAGCTTGCGGGCGATCGCCGCGTTGCCCAGGCCCTCGGCGAGCAGGTCGAGGATCTCGGCCTCCCGCTCGGTCAGCTGCGGGAACACCGCGGAGGCGCCCCGGCGGGGCGGATCGGTGAGCCGGCCGAGCATCCGCTCGGCCACGCCGCTGCCGAACACCGCCTGGCCGCGGGACACGGCGTCCAGTGCGCTGGCGATCTCCGCCCGGTCGGCGCCCTTGACCAGGTAGCCGCGCGCGCCGGCCTTCACCGCGGAGAGCACCGAGTCGTCGCCCTCCAGCATGGTGAGCACGAGGACGGCGACCTCCGGGCACTCCGCGGTGATCCGCCGGGTGGCCTCCACGCCGTTGACGCCGGGCATCGAGAGGTCCATGAGGACGACGTCGGGCCGCAGCTCGAGCGCCCGCGCGACCGCCTCCTCGCCGTCCGCGGCGGTGCCCACGACCTCGGCGGTGCCGATCGCCGCCAGCGCCGCGACGATGCCGTCGCGGTAGAGCGGGTGGTCGTCGGCGACCAGCACGCGCAGGCTCACGACGTCCGCTCCAGCGGCAGCAGGGCCCGAACCGTCGTCCGCTCCCCCGGAACCGACTCCACGGTGCACGAGCCGCCGAGCTCCAGCGCCCGCTCCCGCATCGAGGCCAGCCCGACCCCGGGCCGCTCGGGTTCGCCGGCCAGCCCGCGGCCGTTGTCGCTGACGGTCAGCGCGAGCAGCCCGTCCTCCACGGCCAGCGTCACCGCGCACCGGGTGGCCCGGCCGTGCCGGGTGGCGTTGGTCAGCGCCTCCCCCGCGATGCGCAGCAGCGCGAGCTCGGTCGCCGCGCTCAGCGGCGGCAGGTCGGCCACGTCGACGTCCACCTCCGTGCTCGAGCCGGTGAACCGGCCGCCCAGCTGCGCCAGCGCCTCGGCCAGGCCCAGGTCGTCGAGCACCGGCGGGCGCAGGTCGTCGACGATCCGCCGGACCTCGCCGAGGACGCCCCGCAGCTGCCCGCGCAGCGACTCGACCAGTGCCCCGGCCGGCGTGCCCGGCCCGTCGGCGAGGTCGCGGACGGTCTCCAGCTGCAGCGCGATCGACGCCAGCTCCGGGCCGAGGCCGTCGTGCAGGTCGCGGCGCAGCCGGCGGCGCTCCTCCTCGCGGGCCACGACGATCCGCTCGCGGGAGCGCTGCAGGTCCTCGGTCAGCGCCAGCGCGTGGACGACGACCGCGACGTAGGTGGCCATCTCCTCCAGCGCGGCGACGTCGCGGCGCGGGAGCGGCCGGCCCGGCTCGCGGGTGCCGACGACGAGCTCGCCGACCACCGTGCCGGCGTGCCGCAGCGGCACCCGGGTGAGCGGCTCGCGCGGGGTGCCCCACGCGCCGGCCGGGCCGAACGCGGTCGAGATCCGCGCCGAAGGCAGCCGCAGCCCGGTGGCGAGGTCGCAGGCGACGTCGTCGAGGGAGGTGCCGGCCTGCCAGCGCTCGGCGAGCCCCCGGACCGCGCCGGCCGGGTCGGAGCGGTGGCCGTAGAGCCACCGGTCCACCCGGCGCTGCAGCCACGCGTGCAGCGGCGCGGCGCCGACCGCGACGACCGCGGTGGCGACCAGCGGCGCCCCCGTCGTCCGGCCGAGGACGCCGCCGAGGCCCACGATGGCCAGCACGTACGCCGCGACGACGCACCCGCTGAGCAGGCCGAAGACGACCGACCGGCGGACGACGAGGTCGAGGTCGAAGAGGCCGTGCCGGGCGGCCGCCACCCCGAGCGCGAGCGGGTACGGCACCAGGGCGAGCGCGACGACCAGCAGGAACCACGGGTGCGGCACCGCGAACGTGGCCGCCATCAGGACGACGGTGGCGACCGCGCCGGTGAGCACCACACGCAGCTGCCGGCGCTCGCGGTCGCCGGCCCGGCGCCACCGCACGACCAGCGCGGCCAGGGCCGCGGCGGCGGACAGCGGCAGCAGCGCGACGCTCCAGCCCAGCGCCCCGGCCAGCGCCGGCGCCGCCAGCGGGTTGGTCAGCGACGCCGGCTGGTCCGGGATGATCGTGTCCACGCCCGCGCCGGTGCGGTACGGCGTCACGGCGTTGAGGACCGTCACCAGGGCGATCGCGACCAGCGCGCCGGCCAGCACCGGGCGCCAGCGCGGCCCCGGCAGCCGGCCGTCCGGGGCGAGCAGCAGCAGCACGGTGGGCAGCAGGAAGTAGCCGGGCAGCCACGCGATCCCGGCGACCCACAGCAGCGGCTCCCCGCCGGGCAGGTCCCACTCGGGGCGACCGACCAGGGCCAGCCACGCCCACGCGGCGGCCGCCTGGGCGACCACGCTGAGGACGGCGACGACGGCCAGCCAGGCGCCGGTCACCGACCGGGGGTCGCGGCGCAGCAGCAGCACGGCGGGGGTGCCGAACGCCGCCGCCGCGACCGGCCCGGAGGTCCACCACAGCCAGCCGGTCCGGTAGCCGCCGGGGCCGAGGGCCGGCGCGATCAGCTCGACCGCGACGGCGGCGACGAGCACCGCGGCCAGCACGGGGGCGAGCGCCGGTGCCCGGCGCTGCTCCACCACGACCGTCGACTGCACGCGGTCATGGTGGCCGACGGATGTCCCGGCGTCATGGGACACCGCGTCCCGACCTGCATCGGGACGCGGGCGCCGATCCGTCCGGGACGGCGGGACGGCGAACGTCGGCGCCATCCGGGGATCGGCCCCGGCGAACGATGAGGAGAAGCTCCGTGACCACCACCCGCGCCGTCCCCACCCCGCCGGCCACGCGCCCCCGGATCCCCGTATTGCCGGCCGTCTCCGCCGTCTTCTCGATCCTGCTGGGCAGCGTCACCGCGGTCGCCGGGATCGTGTTCTCGTTCCTGGAGGGCGGCCCCTGGGCGTACGTCGCCGTCCCCGCGTTCTCCGCCGCCCTCGTCGGCTGGTGGTACGGCGGGTTCGGCCTGCTGCGCGGTTCGCGGCGCGGCTGGGTCGTCGGGCTCGTTCTGCTGTCGGCGCTGTTCTGCTTCGGCGTCTACAAGATCCTCTGGGTGCACGAGACGGAGGCCTACCTGTTTCAGTCGCTGAACCTCGTCGGGTTCGCGCTGCACCTGGCCGCGCCCACCCGCCGCTGGGCGACGCGGTGACGGCTCGATCCGGTGTGATTGACCTTTCGGGTGAGCCGGGACGAAGGACCCTGCCCCCCGGGCGCGTCGTTCGGCACGGTTGGTGCGCACCGAGCTCACTGACGGCTCGCCGGGGATGCCGTGCCGTCGCCTCGGTCCCCTGTTCGCACCTACCGCTGCCGGAGGTAGCGCATGCCCGCTGTCGTGGTCGCCCCCAGCCCGGTCGCGACGTTCCCCCGCCGGATCCGCGGCGAGGCACCGGACGGCCGCCCGTGGGAGCTGCTCACCAGCCGCACCGGCGTCTCCGTGGTGACCGACGCCGGCCGGCTCGCCGAGGCGCAGGTGGCCGAGGAGCAGGAGCGGGTCGTCGTCGACTTCTGGGCCGACGCCCCCGGGCTGTCCGCCGACATCGGCGCCCGCCTGGTCGGACAGGCGTTCGCGCACCCCGCCGTCCGCGCGCACCGGCCGATCCTGGTCACCCTGCCACGCGGGGAGAGCTCGGTGCTCGAGCACGTCCAGGCGCATCTCGACGGTGCGCGCTCGCACGTCGCCGGCGTCACCTGCCTGGTCGAGGGGCGAGTACGCGAGGCCCCGTCGGGCTGCTGAGAACGGCGCTCCGCGGCCATGGACGGCCGCGGTGATTCCGCACTAGCTTGGTCGGGAAAACCCAGCCCGAGCAGGCGAGGAGTGGCCGGCGATGACCGCGTCGACACACCAGATGGACCCGACCTTCTACCGCAGCCCCTCCGAGGCGATCGCGGCGCCGACCGAGCAGCTCGCCTACGTGGTGGCGTTCGACCGCGCGGGCGAGAAGCCGGACGCGCTGACCGTTCTCGACACGGATGCCGCGTCACCGACGTACGGGCAGATCGTGGGCTGGGTCGACCTGGACCACACGATCGGCGACGAGCTGCACCACTTCGGCTGGAACGCCTGCTCCAGCGCACTCAAGCACGAGGGCCACGACATGGGCTCCGACGGCCTGCAGCGCCGGTACCTGCTGCTGCCCGGGCTGCGCAGCTCCAACATCCATGTCTACGACACCCACCCGGACCCGCGCTCACCCCGCCTGCACAAGATGATCGAGGCCAAGGAACTGGCCGAGAAGGCCGGCTACTCCCGGCCGCACACCCTGCACTGCGGACCCGACGGCGTCTTCCTCACCTGTCTGGGCGGCGCCGACGGGGCCGAGGGTCCTGGCGGTATCGCGCTCCTGGACCACAACACCTTCGAGGTCCTGCGGGCCTGGGAGACCGACCGTGGGCCGCAGTACCTGGCCTACGACGCCTGGTGGCACCTCAACCAGAACACGCTGATCTCCAGCGAGTGGGGCACGCCGGCGATGGTCGAGAACGGGCTGGTGCCCGAGCTGCTGCTGGGCGGCAAGTACGGCCACGCGCTCCACTTCTGGGACCTCGCCGAGGGCCGCCACCAGCAGACCGTCGACCTCGGTACCGAGCACCAGATGGTGCTGGAGCTTCGGCCGTCGCACGACCCCGAGGCGACGTGGGGCTTCGTCGGCGTCGTCGTCTCCACCGCGGACCTCTCCGCCTCGGTGTGGCGCTGGTTCCGCGACGGCGAGGAGTGGAAGGCCGAGAAGGTCATCACGATCCCCGCCGAGCCGGCGGACCCCGACGACCTCCCGCCGGCGCTCAAGCCGTTCGGCGCCGTTCCGCCGCTGGTCACCGACATCGATCTCTCGGTCGACGACAAGATGCTCTACGTCTCGTGCTGGGGCACCGGTGAGCTCAAGCAGTACGACGTCTCCGACCCGGCGAACCCGCGCGAGGTCGGCTCGGTGCACCTCGGCGGCATCGTGCGCCGGACCGCGCACCCGGCGGCGCCGGACCAGCCGCTGGCCGGCGGCCCGCAGATGGTCGAGGTCAGCCGCGACGGCCGCCGCATCTACATCACCAACTCGCTCTACGGCGCCTGGGACGACCAGTTCTTCCCCGCCGGCGTCGGCTCGTGGATGGCGAAGATCGACACCGACGCCTCGGCGGGTGGGCTGAGCATCGACGAGCGCTTCTTCCCGGCCGGCGACGACTGGCGCGGGCTGCGGCCGCACCAGACCCGCCTGCAGGGTGGCGACGCGTCCAGCGACTCCTACTGCTACCGCTGATCGAGGAGGTCCTCGCCCCCGCGCAGGTGCTCCGCGAGCACGGCGGCGAGCACCTGCGGCGGGACGACGTGGCCATGACCTTCGATGACCCGGTGACGGCCGTCGGGCAGCAGGTCGGCCAGTCGCCTGCTCACCTCTCGCATGAACGGCGGGCTGTCGCCGCCGACGAGGACGAGGCCGGGCCGTGTCGCTCGGGCTGCGAGGCTTTCCGGGACCTCGCCCCCGGTCTCGATGTCACCCATCACCGCTGAGTCGTAGGCCAGCGTCGGCGCGAGCGCGGTGAGCTCCGCCCATCGGGATGTCGCCCGCATCTCGTCGATCATCTCGTCAGGCATCCCGGTGAGGCGGCAGAACGTCTCGATCGCCTCCGCGTTCCTGTTCTCCCCGAGCAGGTCGCGGAGGGTACGCCCGTAGCGTCGCGCCTCGTCCTGCGCCGTCTCGTCCTCGGGCGAGTAGGGCGGATCGTGGAGGACGAACGCGCGCGCGGCCACGCCAGCCGCGACGGCATGGAGGACCAGGCCGGCTCCCGAGGAGTGTCCGTAGAGGTGGGCCCAGCCGCCGACCTCGTCGATCAGTGCGGCGATGTCCTCGATCTCGCGATCGATCGCATAGGGAAAGGTGTCCCCGCTGTCGCCGCGACCTCGGCGGTCGTAGTTCACGGTCCGGAAGTGCGAACCGAGCGCCTGCGCAGTGGGACGCATGAGGGCGCGGTCGCACGTCGCCCCGCACACCGTGATCAAAGGTGGGCCGGAACCGAAGACCTCGTAGGCGATGGACGTTCCGTCCGCGGAGATGACCGTCTCGTGCGTCATGCAGGGTGGACCGGAGATCGGCGCGCCGCTCATCGCCGGGTCCGGCTCAGGTTGCCCGCGCACGGCCGCGCCGGCATGCACCCTTCAGGTCGGGCGTTCGGCTCGGGCGCCGTGCTGTTCACACCGCAGCGGACTCACCCGGCGCGGGCGAGCCTCGGGTCGTCGGCGGGTGGCCGGATCACCAGGATCTCGGTGCCGTCGGGGCGGTAGGTGTGCCATCGGCCGGCGGTATCTCGCTCGATCCGGAAGCCGTGGTGCACCTGGGTGTGGTGCCGCTCGCACAGCAACCCGGAGTTCTCCAGGTCGGTCTCGCCGCCGAAGAGCCAGTGGATCACGTGATGAACCTCGCACCAGTGGTGCGGCGCTCCGCAGCCGGCGAACACGCAGGTCTCGTCGCGGAGTTCGACCGCCGTGCGCAGGCCCGGGGTGACCAGCCGCTGGGCCCGGCCCAGGTCGAGCAGCTCACCCTCGGCGGTGCGCAGGTAGCGGCGCAGCTCGGCGTCGCAGGCGACCTGCCGGGCCCGGGCGGCGGAGACCACCCCGCCGAAGCCCAGGCTCGCCGCACCCCTGCCGACTTCCGGGTCGGCCAGGTCGGCGGAACCGATCTTGACCGCGACGTGCGGCTTGACGGTGCGCAGCAGCGGCAGCGTGCCACAGCCGAGGTGAATGTCGCAGAGCTGGACCAGGGCGTCGGCCTGCTGCTGGGACCGGGTGCGCTCGTCGCCGGCGGGCCGGTGGGCCTGCAGGATCGACTCGATCGCCGCCTGCAGCTTCTCCATGCCGAGGGCGTCGAGGTGGAAGCGGCCGGTGCCCGACCCGTCGGCGTGCTTGGCAAAGGACAGGAACCGCTCCTCGGTCGGATCGGGCTCGGGGCCGTCCTCGTCGAGCCGCTCGAGCAGGGTGTGCACCAGCCGCACCAGCTCCTCGTGCTTGTGCCCGGCGGCGAAGCGGGCGAGCACGCCGGCGATGCCGGCCAGGTCGCCGTCCCGTTGCACGATCAGCGCGGCCGCCCGCGGCCCGGTGATCCTGGCGATCACGGCCACCTGATCGGCGGTGAGCTCCCCGGCCGCGTGCGCCGCGGCCACCGCGGGCAGCTGCTCCAGCGCCCGGCCGTTGCGCACCACCTGCGCGGCGGCGGCACCCGAGAGCCGGCAGTGCCCGCGCAGCCACGACTGCGCGGTCGCCATCCCGTCCCCGGCGAACACCTGCCTGCTGTCCGCGGTCCGCACCGTGCGCGCCAGCTCCGCCTGCGCCCGGTTGATCACCTCGACCAGGCCGCGGGTCCGCTCGAGCAGCTGCGTCGAGGACTGTGCGTGGAGGTCGTCGGAGGCCCGCTCCTCGAGCGCCGTCAGCACGCCGTTCACGACACCTCCTCGCCACTCGAACAGACGTACGAAGAATACCTCTGAACGGCAACTTGCACGACCTGAACCCCCAGGTCAAGCGGCTGTCCACAGATTCCGTCGGGGGCCCGCGTCGAGCGACCCGGACTGTCGGCACCCGTCGTTAGCCTCCCCGCCGACCACTCCGGAGGTGACCATGGCCCAGCAACGGACCTACCCGCACGGCGTGACCTGCTGGATCGACTGCGAGTTGCCCGACCTCGACGCCGGTCGCGCGTTCTACGCCGGGCTCTTCGGATGGACCCTGACCGACGCGATGCCACCGGACGCGCCGGGCTCGTACCTGATCGCCACCCTGGACGGCCGGGACGTCGCCGCGCTGGCCCCGGCGCGGGCCGGCTCGATGGCGCAGTGGAACACCTACGTCGCCGTGGACGACGTCGATGCCACGGTGGCCGCCGTCCCCGAGCGGGGCGGAACTGTCCTCGCCCCGCCTGCCGACGCCGGACCGGCCGGCCGGGGGGCGAGTTGCGCGGATCCCTTCGGAGCCCGGTTCCGGTTGTGGCAGGCGGGCCGGCGGCTCGGCGCGCAGCTCACCAACGCGCCCGCGACGTGGAACTTCAGCGACCTGCACACCCCCGACCGCGACGCGGCGATGGCCTTCTACGCGCCGCTGTTCGGCTGGGTCGCCGTCGACATGGAGCAGGGCGCCGGGACGATGATCCAGGTGCCTGGCTACGGCGACCTCCTCGCGGCGACCGTCGATCCGGGGATCCACGAGCGCCAGGCCTCCGCCCCGGCGGGCTTCGCCGACGTGATCGGCGGACTGCTCGTGGTCGAGCCCGGCGAGCCGGCGCAGTGGCACGTGACCTTCACGGTCCAGGACCGCGACGACAGCGCCGCCGCCGCCGAACGCCTCGGCGCCACCGTGCTGCGCTCCGACGAGAGCCTGTGGACCAAGACCGCGCTGCTGCGCGACCCCGAGGGGGCCGAGTTCACCGTCAGCCAGTTCACCCCGCCGGACGGCGACTGGTGAGCCGGCACCCTTGACAGCCGCACAGGAGGCGACGAGCGTCCCGGCCCACCCGTGCGCGGAAGGGGCCCTCCGATGACGGATCCCATGACCGACCTGCTGGAGCGCGAGCTGGCGGCGGTGTCCGCCGTCCTGGACGGGCTCACCGACGAGGACTGGACGCGGCAGACGCACCTGGTCCCGGAGGGCGGCGTCCCGCACTGGCGGGTGTCCGACCTCGTCGGGCACATCGACATCTCGATCGGGCTCACCCTCAACCTGCTCAACACGGTGCAGGAGGGCCAGCCCGGCCGGGACCGGGTGTCCTTCTTCATCGCCGACCGCAGCCAGGTCGCCCCGGTCGTCTACGACTACGCCGTCAAGCACGCCGCCGATCAGACCCGCGAGAGCCTGGTGCGGCAGACGAAGAGCACGTTCGCCCGCAGCCTGGACGGCATCCGCGAGCACGACCGCACCACCATCGGCTCCGGCTTCTTCGCGCTGATGACCCTCGAGGAGTGGGTGCCGACCCGCGTCGTGGAGGCCGTCGTCCACGGCATCGACGTCACCGACGCGCTCGACCGGCCGACGGTCGCCACTCCCGAGGGCATCGCCCTCACCGCGCGGATCCTCGACGAACTGCTGGCCCGCCGGACGGTGGCCGGCCGGCCCGCCGACCTGACCGACGACGAGGCGTGGGTCCGGGCCGCGTCGGGACGCCGCGACCACCCGGACCCGCGCCTGCCGCTGATCGTCTAGGCCGGTCCCACGCCCAGGTGGTCGCGCAGCGTCGTCCCCGTGTAGTCGGCGCGGAAGACGCCCCGCTCCTGCAGCAGGGGCACGACGCGGTCGACGAACGGGTCCAGCCCGCCGGGTGTGATGTGCGGAACGAGGATGTAGCCGTCGGCCGCGTCGGACTGCACCAGGTCGTCGATGGTCGCGGCCACCGTGGCCGGGCTGCCGATGAACGACTGCCGGCTCTGCACCTCGATCATCAGCTCCCGGATCGAGTAGCCCTTCTCCGCGGCGAGCTCACGCCACTGCCGCGCGGTGGCCAGCGGGTCGCGGTACATGCGCACCTGCGCGCGCCCCTTCGCGACGTGGTCCTCCCCCACCGCCGGGTCGACGTCGGGCAGCGGCCCGTCCGGGTCGTAGGCGGACAGGTCGCGGTTCCACACCTGCTCGAGGAACCGCAGCGCCGTCTGCCCGGACACCTGCTGCCGGCGCACCTCGTGCGCGAGCTCGGCGGCCTCGGCGTCGGTGTCGCCGATGACGAACGTCGCGGCGGGCAGGATCAGCAGGTCCTCCCGCCGTCGTCCGTACTTCGGCAGCCGACCCTTGACGTCGGCGTAGAACGCCTGGCCCGCCTCCTTGGTGGAGTGCCGGCTGAAGATGGCATCGGCCGACGACGCCGCGAACTCCCGCCCCTCCTCCGAGTCGCCCGCCTGGAAGATCACCGGCCGGCCCTGCGGGCTGCGCGGCACGTCGAAGCGACCCGAGATGTCGAAATGGGCGTCCGAGTGCGCGAAGCGCCCGGCGTCCGGATCGCCGAGGAAAACCCCGGACGACGCGTCGGCCACGATCTCGTCGCCGCGCCAGGAGTCGAACAGCTCCATCGTCGTCTGCAGGAACGTGCGTGCCCGGTCGTAACGCTGGTCCTGCGGGAGGAACCCGCCGCGCCGGAAGTTCTCCCCGGTGAACGCGTCCCACGAGGTGACGACGTTCCACGCCGCCCGGCCGCCGGAGAGGTGGTCGAGCGTGGCGAACTGCCGGGCCACCTCGTACGGCTCGTTGAAGGTGGAGTTGATCGTCCCGGTGAGCCCGAGCCGGTCGGTGACGGCGGCGAGGGCGGCCAGCACGGTGAAGGTGTCCGGCCGGCCGACGACGTCGAGGTCGTAGATCTGCCCGTTCTGCTCCCGCAGCCGCAGCCCCTCGGCGAGGAACAGGAAGTCGAACTTGCCGCGCTCGGCGGCCTGCGCGAACCGGACGAACGAGGAGAACTCGATGTGGCTGCCGGCGGCCGGGTCGCTCCACACCGTGGTGTTGTTGACGCCGGGGAAGTGCGCGGCGAGGTGGATCTGCTTCGGCATCGGATGTCCTCAGACGGTCGCGTATCGGTTGGCGGGGCGGGGCAGGCCGAGCAGCCCGCGCAGGGTGGTGGCCTCGTAGGCGGTGCGGAACAGCCCCCGCCGCTGCAGCTCGGGCACCAGACCGGAGGTGATCTGCCGCAGGTCGTGCGGCAGGGTCGCCGGCCGCAGCCGGAAGCCGGTCAGCCCGGCCTCGGCCCACGACACGAGCAGGTCCGCGAGCTCGGCCGGCGACCCGGCGAAGACGAGCGCGTCGCTGCGGTACTCCTCGCCGGCGGTCTCGTCGAGCCGTGCCCGCCGGGCGGTCGCCGTCGTGGCGTCGTCGTCCAGGAACACCACGACGTCGCCGAAGACGTGCACGGTCTCCTCGGACCGGCCGGCCGCGGTCTGCGCGGCTCGGATCTCGTCCAGGATCGGGCCCACGTCGGCCGCGGCGCGCGGCGTCACGAACCCGACGTCGGCGCTGCGGCCGACCAGCTCGTACGGGATCGACTGGTGGGCCAGCGCGGTCACCAGCGGCTGCCCCTGCGGTGGCCGCGGCGTGATCGACGGCCCCTTCACCGAGAAGTAGCGGCCGGCGAAGTCGATGTAGTGCAGCTTCTCCCGGTCGACGAAGCGCCCGGTGGCGACGTCGCGGATCTCGGCGTCGTCCTCCCAGCTGTCCCAGAGCCGGCGCACCACCTCGACCCAGTCGGCAGCCTCGTCGAACAGCCCCCGCAGGTCGAACTCCGACGGGTCGCGCCGGCCGAAGTGGGCGGCCACGTGCGGGGACGACGCCACCTTGACCCGGACGCCCGCCCGGCCGGTGCTCACGTAGTCCAGCGTGGCGATCGCCTTGGACACGTGGAACGGCTCGGTGTGCGTGACGACGGCGGTCGGCACGAGCCCGATGCCCTCGGTCAGCGGCGCGACCCGGGCGGCGACCTGGACGGCGTCGAGCCGGCCGCGGACCCGGTCGGTGCGCGCGTCGTCGCCGGTGCGGTCGGTGGACTGCAGCGCCAGGTCGTCCTCGAGCGTGACGAAGTCGAGCAGGCCGCGCTGGGCCTCGCCGACCAGGTCGACCCAGTAGCCGGCGGTGAACAGCTCCCGCGGGCGGGCGTCGGGCTCGCGCCAGGCGGCGGGGTGCCAGCCGGCGCCGTCGAGGGCGACGGCGAGGTGGAGGTGGGTCACGGGATCTCCAAGCGTGGTCAGGCGGCCGGGACGACCGAGTGGGTGCCGAAGGTGCGGGCGTGGTAGGTCAGCGGCGGCCCGCCGTCGGCGGTCGCGCGCACCACGTTCCCGAGGACGACGACGTGGTCGCCGCCGTCGACCAGCTGCGCGCGCTCCGACCGGCGGCCGAGGGAGACCAGCAGCATCGGGGGCGTCATCGACAGCGACGTGAACGCCCTGACCGTGGTGCCGTGCGGCCGCTCGTCGACAAGCGTGGTCACCACCGAGACCGGCGTGGGCACGCCGGCCATCACCTCGCGGAAGGCGTCGGCGGTGCTGCCGGGAGGCGTCGTCATCAGGCCACCTCCACCGCGGCGACCGGGGCGGCGGTCAGGCCGCGCCAGAGGGTGCGGGCCAGCGCGTCGTTCTGGCGGAAGAACGGGGCATTGGTCCGCGGCCGGGCGAACGCGGCGACCTGGCCACCCGAGGTCCAGTAGCCGGCAGCGAAGAGCCGCTGCTGCGGCGTGCCCGTCGCGCTGACCACCCGGTGCTCGGCGTCGACATGCAGCCGGCCGGTCCCCCGGCTGCCCCCGGCGGACGGGTCGGCGAGCAGCTTCTCCGTGCCCGTCCCGCGCAGCAGCAAGCGGGTGACCAGCGGATCGGGCGTGCCGGTCACGTCCGGCACCGGCAGCCGGGCCTCCACCAGCGCGCGGGCCTCCGTGACCTCGTCGTGCGACGCCGAGCGGGCCCGGAAGACCCCGGCGGCGTCGTCGAGCTTGAGCTGAACGTCGGCGCCGAGGAACCGGACGAGTCCCGCTTCGGACAGCGCGAGCAGCTCCTCCAGCCGCGGTGCCGGTGGGCCGCTGGCCAGGTAGCTGAACAGGTTCATCCACCAGCCGCCGAGGTCCTCGGCCTCCGAGCGGGGGGTCAGCCGCCCGGCGCCGACGAGGGCGGCCACGGTGCCGTGGCAGAACAGCAGCGACGTGAAGACGGCGGCGTCCATGCTGTACGCCGGGTCGGCGGCGCGGGCGAGGTCGGCGCGGACGTGATCCCGGAGCCACTCCTGCAGGGCGTCGGCGCCGTCGAACCGCCGGCCGGCCAGCGGCCGGTCGAGCGCGGCCAGGTCGAACCGGTCGCGTGGATCGGGCACCGCCTCGGCGACCAGCGCCGTGGCATCGGGCGACGCGGCGTAGCGCTCGGCGAACTCCTCCCACGGCATCGCGGTGCGCTGCGGGTGGGCCCGGAACAGCTCGGTGTAGTGCGCCCAACCGAGCTCGCGGGCGATCACCGGGGCGAGGTCCGCGCGCAGGTCGAGCAGCCGGTCGCCGAAGAGCTCGTCGACCGCGGCCGGGGTGAAGAACCGCTGGGGCACGGGCGGGCCGGGCCACACGTACCCGAGCTTGGACCGGTAGGGGACGCCGCGCCGCGAGCCGACGTGCAGCCGGGGCTCGCGACCGGAGGGGCGGTACACCAGCCGCCCGTCGTCGTCCCGGGCGAAGGTGCCGCCCCGCCCGCTGGTGAGCAGCACCATGAGGTCGACGAACGCCAGGCCGGCGCCGCGGACCAGCACGTCCTGCCCCGGCTCGAGCCGGGAGAGGTCCAGGTCGGCGGTGTAGCCGGTCGGCAGGTAGGTCAGCCCGGCCTCGGCGGCCCGGTGCGCCACCGCCCGCTCGGCCGGGGTCGGGTGCGCGTCGAGGTGCCCCTGGGCCAGCAGGACGACGTCGGCCTCGATCACCGGCCCGTCGGCGAGGACGACGGTGGCGCCGATGTCGGTGACGCGGACGTCGACGGCCGACGACGCGTGCAGCTGCACGTCGGCCCACGGGCCGGCCGAGTCGACGACGGTGTCCAGCGCCCAGCCGAGGTAGGCGTTGACCAGCGGCCGGGAGGGGAAGGACGTCGGTCCGAGCCGGCGGGCCTCGGCGCCGACCGGGTCGTGGTCCGGACGGCCGCGGGCGAACCGCTCGATCCACTGCCAGAGCGTCGTCCCCTCTCCCACGGGCCCCTCGACCTCGACCGAGGCGTCCGGCAGGACGGTGACGTCGGCGACCAGCGAGTTCGCCCAGAGCAGCGAGGGCTGCTCGGCCCGCCAGACGCGCCCGCCGCCGGGCGGGTGCGGGTCGACCAGGTGCACCTGCAGCCGGCGGCCGTCGGCGAGGTCCGGCGCGTTGGCGACCAGCCGCTCGAGGACGCCGATGGCGGTCGGGCCGGCGCCGACGACGCACAGCGTCGGGGGGCGGGAGCTCAGTCGGGGACGGGCGGGAACGGACATGCGGGGACGGTCTCCGGGTCGTGGCGGCGGCTGCGGCGCAGGGATCGCGGAGCACGACACTGTGCGCTGGCGGTGCGGAGCAGGTCGACGTGCCGCCGCGAGGCCAGGACGGTCCGGTGCACGGGCTGCTCCCTTCTCCCGCTCGTGCCGCCGGGGCAGACGGCAGGCTGTTCCCCGGCCCAATATCTATCAAACCGATCGAGTTTGACGACTATCCCGGGTCGGGCCTATGGTCCCGGCAGGTCCTGAGCGCCAGCATCAAGCCCCGGCTCGCTGGCCGGCAACCCTCCACTGCGACGGGGTGCCCCGGGTGACGACCTGGCGAACGCGCGAGGCGCTCGCAAACCGCAGTACACGACCGAGGAGCATCCCGTGGGACCGGACGGCACGCCGCGCGTGCGGCACGTCTCCATCGACCTGGTCGGCCGCCCGGCCGTCGACCTGCTGCGCACCGACAGCGCCCTCTGTCGCTGACGCCCCGCTGACCGGCCTTCCGCCGCTCCCCCCCGCTGCGCCCGGGCACTCGTCCGCCCGCGCGGTTCCGTCGCGCCGTCCTCCTGGAGTTCCCGCATGACCGCAGTCGAACCCGCACTCGACGTGGTGCCGGTCCACCCGCACGACCCGCTCGCCGCGCCGCTGTTCGCCGAGCTCACCGTCGAGTACGACACCCGCTACGGCGACCTGTTCGGCGGCGCCGCCGAGGAGCTCACCCGCTACCCCGCCGAGGAGTTCCTGCCCCCGGACGGCGAGCTGGTGCTGCTCCTGCAGGACGGCGCCCCGGTCGCCGGCGGCGCCTTCCGCCGGCACGCCGACCCCGGCACCGCCGAGGTCAAGCGGATGTGGACCTCTGCCCTGCACCGCCGCCGCGGCCTGGGCCGCCACGTTCTCGCCGAGCTGGAGCGGCGGGCCGCCGTCCGCGGCTACACGCGCATGTACCTGACCACCGGCCCGCGCCAGCCCGAGGCGAAGGCGCTCTACCTCGCCGCCGGCTGGACCCCGCTGTTCGACCCCGCCGTCCCCCGCCCCACCGACTCCGAGACGCTGCGCGCCCTGCCGGTCGACCAGCGCCTGTACGCCTTCGAGAAGCACCTCGCACCCGAGACGCAGGGAGACCTCGCATGACCGCGCTCGAGGTCCGTCCCGAGGTGGTCGCGCCGCCCACGGGCACGCCCTTCGACCGGCTCAGTGTGGTGCCCGCCCGGCACCCCGGCCGGTGGGTGGCCACCGCGGTCGTCGCCGTCCTGCTCGCGATGGTGGTCCACTCGCTGGTCACCAACCCGAAGTGGGAGTGGGACATCGTCGGCGCCTACGTCACCGAGCGCTCGATCGTGCACGGCGTCGTGACGACGATCGAGCTGACCCTGATCACCGCCGTCCTCGGCTTCGCGCTGGGCACGGTGCTGGCGCTCATGCGGCTGTCCCGCTCGCCGCTGCTGCAGGCGGTGAGCTGGGGCTACACCTGGGTGTTCCGGTCGGTGCCGCTGATCCTGCAGCTGCTGCTCTGGTACAACCTCGCCTACCTGTACCAGAGCCTCGACGTCGGCATCCCGTTCGGGCCGAGCTTCTTCTCCTTCGACACGCTCTCGCTGATCGACAAGTTCGGCGCGGCGATCCTGGGCCTGGGCCTGCACCAGGCGGCGTACTCGGCGGAGATCGTGCGGGCCGGCATCCTCTCCGTCGACCAGGGGCAGCTGGAGGCGGCCGCGGCGCTGGGCATCCCGCGGCGCCGGCAGACCACCCGGATCGTGCTGCCGCAGGCGATGCGCTCGATCGTGCCGACGGCGGTCAACGAGGTGATCGGCCTGTTCAAGGGCACCTCGATCGTCTACGTGCTGGCCCTCGGCGAGCTGTTCTACACGGTGAGCGTCATCTACGGCCGCACCCAGCGGGTGCTGCCGATGCTGGTCGTCGCCGCCGTCTGGTACGTCGTCCTGACCACGGTCGTGACGGTGATCCAGTACTACGTGGAGCGCTACTACGCCCGCGGCGCGGTCCGCACGCTGCCCCCGACGCCGCTGCAGCGGCTGCGGGGCAACCTCGGCGCCGGCCTCACCCGGGTGCGGGCGCTGGGCGGCACCCGATGACCGCCGTCCAGACCCGGCCCGGGCGGGTCGAGGTGCACGGGGTGCACAAGTCCTACGCCGGCGTGGAGGTGCTGCACGGCGTCGACCTGGTCGTCGAGCCGGGCACCGTCACGGTGATCCTCGGTCCGTCCGGCTCGGGCAAGTCGACGCTGCTGCGCAGCATCAACCACCTGGAGAAGGTCGACCGCGGCTTCGTCGCCCTGGACGGCGAGCTGGTCGGCTACCGCCGCAAGGCGCACCGGGACGGCGACCGGTTGCACGAGCTGCAGGAGAAGGACGTGCTGCGGCAGCGGACCCGCTTCGGGTTCGTCTTCCAGTCCTTCAACCTCTTCCCGCACCTCAGCGCGCTGGACAACGTCGTCGAGGCGCCGGTCTCCGCGCAGGGCCGGGCCCGCGCCGAGGTGGCGGCCGAGGCCCGCGAGCTCCTGGCCCGCGTGGGGCTGGCCGGCCGCGAGAAGGCCTATCCCCGGCAGCTCTCCGGCGGCCAACAGCAGCGGGTCGCCATCGCGCGGGCGCTGGCGATGAAGCCGTCGGTCCTGCTGTTCGACGAGCCGACCTCGGCGCTGGACCCGGAGCTGGTCGGCGAGGTGCTCGGCGTCATCGAGGACCTGGCCCGCAGCGGCACCACGATGATCGTGGTCACGCACGAGATCGGCTTCGCCCGCCGGGCGGCCGACCGGGTCGTGTTCATGGACGACGGCCGGATCGTCGAGTCCGGCCCTCCCGAGCAGGTGCTCGACGACCCGCAGCACGAACGGACGAAGGCCTTCCTGGCCCGCGTCCTCTGAAGGCCCCCCGATCCCCGGACGGCGCAGCCCGCGCCGCCCGTCAGTGGCGCGCGCCCGCGCGCCCCAGCCGAGGAGAGAACGACCGTGATCACGCGTACCCGACGAGGGCCTCTCGTCGCCGTCCTGGCCGCTGCCGCCGCGCTGGCGCTGACGGCGTGCACCAGCTCGAGCGACATCGAGAGCGCCGCCGCCGAGGAGGCAGCCGGCCCCTCCGCGCTCGTCGTCGACACCAGCCCGGACCAGGACCGCGTCCACACCGAGCCGAACCAGGAGGCCATCGACCTGCTCCCGGAGGGCATCGTCGACGACGGCGTCCTGAAGGTGGCGACCACGCCCTTCAGCGCGCCGCTCGCCTTCTACGCCGACGACAACGCCACCGCCATCGGCAGCGACCCCGACACCGCCCAGCTGATCGCCGACGCGCTCGGCCTGGAACTCGAGATCGTGCCCACGGCGTGGGAGAACTGGCCGCTGGCCACCCGGTCCGGCGACGTCGACGTGACCATCTCCAACGTCACCGTGACCGAGGAGCGCAAGCAGCTGTTCGACTTCTCCTCCTACCGGGTCGACACCCTCGGCTTCCTCGCCACCGCCGGCTCCGAGATCAGGATCGAGAAGCCCGAGGACGTCGCCGGCCTGCGCATCGCGGTCGGCTCGGGCACCAACCAGGAGAAGATCCTGCTCGAGTGGGACGAGGCGAACCAGGCCAAGGGCCTCGAGCCGGTGGACGTGCAGTACTACCAGAACGACTCCGACACCACCCTCGCCCTGCAGTCCGGCCGGATCGACCTGACCTTCGGGCCGAACGCCACCGCCGCCTACAAGGCCGCGACCACGCCCGATGAGTTCACGGTGGTCGGGCAGTTCAACGGCGGCTGGCCGGACACCGCGGAGATCGCCGTCGCCACGGCCAAGGGCAACGGACTCGCCCCCGCCATCACCGAGGCGCTCAACGGCGTGATCGCCGACGGCAGCTACGAGAAGGTGCTCGAGCGCTGGGGGCTGACCAGCGAGTCGATCGACGCCGCCGAGACCAACCCGCCGGGCCTGCCCGCGTCGGAATGACCGCCGCCGCCTTCCGGCCCTGAGCGAAAGTCGCGGCGCGCCCCCCAACCGGGAGCGCGCCGCGACCGCACCGTTCGCGGTTCAGTCCTCGCCGTCGTGGCAGCCGCAGTGGCAGGCCTCGCAGCACAGGACGTGGCAGCCGACGTCGCAGGGCGTCGTGGTGAGGGTCGGATCGAGCATCGGTGGTCTCTCCGGTCGTTCAGAGGGAGTCGGGGTCGGGTGTGACCCCGACCACCATGTGGCACGTCCGTCCATACCCCGTGGCGACACGCGCGAGCGTGAGCCATGTCACACCGCGACGCCTCCGTCGCGCAGCGCGTCGACGAACCGGGCGCACGTCGCCGCGTCGTCCAGGGCCCGGAACGTCAGGGAGCCGGCGGGCAGCCGGAGCCGCAGCGAGACGACCTCTCGGCCGTTGCGCCCGGAACCGGTCCGCAGGGTGACCTCGCCGACGTCGCGCAGCGGCACCGACGCGATCGCCGGCTCGCCCAGCAGGCGGGGCTGCACCAGCCAGAGCCGATCGCCCTCCACGGCGAAGACGTGCACGCCGGTGACGCCGGGCAGCGGCCCGGACGACGCCCGGAGGACGGCGAGCGGCTGCCGGCCCTCCTGCGCCAGGCGGCCGATCAGGAAGGCGCTCGCCGCGTCCGCACCCATCACGGCTCCAGCCTGCCCCACGGCCGCGCCGCTGCCACGATGGGCGCCGGCGGCGAGGAGGGTGGCGTGCGGGACACGGTCGCGGTCGTGACGGGCGCGGGCAGCGGCATCGGCGCGGCCACCGCCCTGGCCCTCGCCGCCGACGGGTGGCGGGTCGTGCTAGCCGGCCGGCGCCTCGAGGCGCTGGAAGCCGTGGCCGCCCGGGGCCCCGCCGGACGCCTGCACCCGGTGCCCACGGACGTGACCGACGAGGCCGCCGTACGGGCACTGTTCGACGGCACCGTCGACGCGCACGGCCGGGTCGACCTGCTGGTCAACAACGCCGGCCGGTTCGGCCCCGCCGTCCCCGTCGACGGCGTCTCCCTCGCCGACTGGCAGGACGTCGTGGCCGTCAACCTCACCGGCGTCTTCCTCTGCACGCGCGAGGCGTTCCGCGTCATGCGGGCACAGCAGCCGCATGGCGGCCGGATCATCAACAACGGGTCCATCTCCGCTCAGGTCCCGCGCCCGATGTCGGCGGCGTACACGGCGACGAAGCACGCGGTCACCGGGCTCACCAAGTCGACCGCGCTCGACGGCCGGCCGTACTCCATCGCCTGCGGCCAGATCGACGTCGGCAACGCGGCGACCGCGATGACGGACCGGATGGCCGGCGGCGTGCTGCAGGCCGACGGCAGCGTGCGCCCCGAGCCGCGGATGGCCGTCGAGGACGTCGCCCGCGCCGTCGTCTACATGGCCAGCCTGCCGCTCGACGCCAACGTCGCGCAGCTGACCGTCCACGCGACGGCGATGCCCTACATCGGCCGCGGCTGAGCCCGGCCTCAGCCGACGGGACGGCAGCCCGCGGCGCGCAGCAGCGCGGCCGGGGCCCCCCCGGACGCCGGGCGCGGGTCGTCCACCGGCCGCCAGCGCCCGCCCGCCTGCTCGTACGCCGCCCGCGGGCCGTCGGTCAGGAACGCGGCCAGCGCGGTCAGCAGCCGGTCGACGTCGGTAGCCGTGCTGCCCACGCCGACGCTGGCCCGCAGCGCGCCGTCCGGGACGCCGAGCCGGGCGAGCAGCGGGTGCGCGCAGAACCGCCCGTCGCGCAGCCCGATGCCGTGCTCGGCGGAGAGGACGGCGGCCACCAGCCCGGGGTCGGCGCCCTCGACGGTGAACGACACGATCCCGGTCGGCTCGGCCGAGTCCGGCCAGATCCGCAGCACGCGGACGCCGGGCAGCGCGGACAGCCCCTCCACGAGCCGACCGCGCAGCTCCCGCTCGTGCCGCTCGAGGGCCCCGGCCGGCAGGGCGGCGAGCGCGTCGCACGCCGCCGCCAGCGCGACGGCACCCAGCACGTTGGGGGAGCCGCCCTCGTGCCGGTGCGGCGCCGCGGCCCACTCCGTCGACGAGACGGTCACCGACGCCACCGCTCCCCCGCCGGCGAGGTACGCCGGGCCGTCGTCCAGCCAGTCCCGCCGGCCGACCAGCGCGCCGGTCCCGAACGGCGCGTACGCCTTGTGCCCGGAGAAGGCCACGTAGTCGGCGCCCGAGGCGGCCAGCGAGAAGAGGCGGTGCGGCACCAGCTGCGCGCCGTCCACGAACACCCGCGCGCCGGCGGCGTGGGCCAGCGCGACCACCTCGGCCAGCGGCAGGGACTCACCGGTCACGTTGGACGCACCGGTCACCGCCACCAGCGCGTACGGGCGGCGGGCCAGCTCGTCGCCGATCGACCGGAGCGTCGCGACCACGGTCGGCCCGGTCGGCAGCACGGTGACCGGTCCGCGCCGCTGCCACGGCAGCAGGTCGGCGTGGTGCTCGCAGTCCAGCACCAGGACGGCGCCGTCGGCGGGCACGCAGCCGGCCAGCAGGTTGACCGCGTCGGTGGTGTGCCGGGTGAAGACGCAGACGTCGTCCGGGCGCGCGCCCACGAACCGGCCGATGGTCTCCCGGGCGGACTCGTACAGCGCCGTCGACACCTGGGACAGGTAGCCGGCGCCGCGGTGGACGCTGGCGTAGAGCGGCAGCGCCTCGGCCACCCGCTCGGCGACGACGGCCAGCGCGCGCGAGCTGGCCGCGGCGTCCAGGTCGACGTACCGCGCTCTGCCCGAGGGGGCCAGTGGCACGCGGGTCTCCGACCCGACGAGCGGCAGCAGCGGCGCCGAGGCGACGGCGGGGCGGCAGGACAGGACGGCGGTGGACATGCAGGCGCTCCAGACGGGCCGGGGACCCGGGGAGCGGGTCCGCGCTTGCGACCACCGGTCGGCGGCCGCCTGGTCGTCACCCGGGGCACCCCGTCGCGGAGGAGGGTTGCCGGCCAGCGAGCCGGGGCTTCGCGCTGGCACTCGTGACCGAGGCCGAGGGTGCCATCCGGCAGGCATCCCGTCAAATTCCATCGGCTTGGTGACGTTTACTGGTCGCGTTCCCTCGCCCCCGGAGGTCTCACCGTGCCCATCGAGGCTGCCAAGGTGTCGGCATGAGCACGATCGCCGTCGTCGGCAACCCCAAGCCGCACTCCCGCACCCGCGCGGCCGCCGAGCTGGTCGTCGAGCGGCTGACCGGCGCGCCGCCGGACCGCGTCGTCGACGTCGTCGAGCTCGGCGCCGGCCTGCTCGGCTGGGGCGACCACGCGGTCGAGGACGCCGTCGCCGCGCTCCGGGCGGCCGAGGTCGCCGTCGTCGCCAGCCCCACCTACAAGGCCACCTACACCGGCCTGCTCAAGCTCTTCCTCGACCAGATCGGCACGGGCGACCTCGCCGGCGTGGTCGCCGTCCCCCTGATGCTCGGCGGCGGCCCGACGCACGCGCTCGCCCCCGAGCTGCTGCTCAAGCCGGTGCTGGTCGAGCTCGGCGCGACCGCGCCCACCAAGGGCCTCTACCTGATCGACCGGGCGTGGGACGATCCCGCGCAGCTGGACCCCTGGCTGGTCACCGCAAAGCGCCAGGTCGCCGCCGCCCGCGCGATCCGCCGGGGCTGACGCCGCGGACTTCTCCTGGCTGCGCCCGGTGGGGGCATGATCCCCGGCGTGACCGACGACATCGACGTCAAGGACGTGCTGGCCGCCGAGGACCGCCGCTACCAGGCGATGCTCGACGCCGATCTCGCCACGCTCGACGAGCTGTGCGCGGACGAGGTGAGCTACGCGCACTCCAGCGGCGTCCGCGACACCAAGGCGGAGTACTTCGAGAAGATCCGCAGCGGCTACTACGTCTACCACCGGGTCGACCACCCGGTGGAGCGCGTGGAGGTCGTGGGCGACACCGCGATCGTGGTGGGCCGGATGACCGCCGACATCCACGCCGGCGGCACCGCGAAGACGATCGACAACCTGGCGCTGGCCGTCTGGACACGCACGGTGACCGGATGGCGGCTCCTCGCGTACGCCCCGACGCCATTGCCTGCCTGAACAGGCGAAATTACTTGACGGCTCATCCAGCAGGGGGCGCACCCTGAGGGCATGGCCCCCGGCCCCCGGCTCGCCGGCCGGCGGGTTCGGCGAGGCGTCTGCGCGCTGCTCGCCGGCTCGCTGGCCGGCATCGTGCTGCTCGGGTGCGTGGACAGCTCCTCCCCGATGTCCGCGGTGAGCGCGGTGGCGCCGGCCGGCGACATCGAGCCCGCCGTCCCGGACCGGCTGGACCGCCGGCCGCTGCCGCCGCCGCCCGCCCCGGTCGACGACGCCGCGGTCCTGGCCCGGGTGCAGGAGGCGGCCACCGCGGCCGGCGGGTCCATCGCGGTCGTGGTGGAGGACGCCTACGAGCGCGAGCTGCTCGCCGGTCCCGACGCGGGCCGCCCGCTGCTCACCGCCTCCCTGATCAAGCCCCTCGTCGTCGCCGAGCTGCTCGAGCGCCAGCAGACCGGCGCGCTCGCCCTCGCCCCCGGCGACCTGGACCTGATGGCGCGGGCGTCGACCGCCTCGGACGACGGCGCGATGAGCACGCTGTGGGTGCGCCACGACGGCGCGGCCCTGGTCACCGCGGCCGCGACCCGGCTGGGCCTGACCGGCACCGCGCCGCCGGCGCGGGTGGGTCAGTGGGGCGAGGCGACCGCCACCGCCGCCGACCTCGCCACCTTCCTCAGCCGGCTCGACGACGTGTACGGCGAGGAGGTGGCGGCCACCCTGATCGGCTGGCTGCAGGGCACCACGCCGCGCGCCGCGGACGGCTTCGACCAGCTCTTCGGCCTGCTCTCCCCCGCCGCCGGGGCGGCCGGTCCGGTTGCCGCGAAGCAGGGCTGGATGTGCTGTGTCGGCGGCCGGCGTCAGCTGCACTCCGCCGGCGTGCTCGCCGACGGCCGCGTCGTCGTCCTCCTGGGCGACTTCCCCGCCGGCACGTCGTGGCGGGCCGCGGCCGCGGCCCTGGACGCCGCCGCGGCCGCCGTCGTCAGCGGGACCGCGCCCCCGCCGCGACCGACGGGCCCATGACCCGGGCGCGCCGCGGGATGCGCCGGACCAGGTCCTCCATCTGCGCGGTGGGGCGCACGCCGAGCTCGTCGGCGAGCAGGCTGCGGAAGTTCTCGTAGGCGCGGGCCGCCTCGGTGACGTTGCCCTCCGCCATGTGCACGCGGATGACGACCCGGTGGGCGCTCTCCCGCAGCGGCTCCACCCGCACCGCCGCGTAGGCCGCCTGCACCGCGTCGGCGTGCCGGCCCGCCGCGGCGAACTTGTGCGCGAGCACCTCGAGGGCGTGCATCCGCAGCTGGCGCAGCTGCTCGCGCTCGAAGAGGACCCAGTCGTCGTACCAGCCCGGCAGCAGGTCCCCGGTCGCCCAGTCCAGCGGGGTGGGCAGGGCGGTGACGTCGGTGCGGGGGTCGAGCACCTGCCGGGCCCACTCGCGGAACTCGCGGACGTCGACGCGCACCCCCCGGGCGAGGCACAGCGCGCCCCCGGAGGCCTCGACCAGTCCCGGCGCGGTCTTGTGCAGCCGCCACAGCGCCGAGCGCAGGCTGCCCTGCGCGTGCGGCTCGGACAGGTCCGGCCACAGCTGGCCGGCGATCGCGGTGCGCGCGGGCCGGCCCGCCAGGCACAGCGACGCGACCAGCCGCTGCACGCCGCGCGGCAGCTCGCCCACGTCGGCGGCCGGGCCGGGACAGCCGAGCCGGATGGTGAATCCATCCAGCAACGAGACGCGGATGTTCTGGCGAGCGTCCATCCGGCACCCCCTTCCGGCAGCGCCCCCTTCGTGATGCGGACGCGCCCACGGGCTGTCGCCGGCGCGATCCTGGGTAGTGCCGTAACGCACTGTCAATCAAATCGCGCACGGCCCGCCACCGACACGGGCAGACCAGCACCGATGGCGCAGGGACGCTCACCCCACGTCGCGGTCAGGAGGTGCCGGCCGCCAGGAAGTCGTCGAGCCAGGCCCGGACGGCGTCCACCACGGCGTCGGGCGCCGAGGCGACGGCCACGGTCACCTCGGCCGCTGCGCCGTCCGAGGTGTCGCTGGTGGTCAGGCGGGCCCGGAACGCGTCGGGCCCGTCCTCGAGCCACACGCGCACGAGCAGCGCGGCGCTGCGAGTCGCGGCTGGGCGCTGCGCGTCCACGATCACCGTCCATCCCCGTCGGCAGTGCGTCCGCTCATCGTCCGTGCTCACCGTGCGTGAGCGCGTCGCCCGGACGGATGAACTCGCTCAGCCGAGCGCGAGGACCCGGATCAGCCACCGGGCGGCCGCGCCGCCCTCCTCCTCGGCGAGGTCCAGGGCCCGGGGGACGTCGAGGTCGTCGAGCAGCGCGCCGAGGACGGCCTCCTGGCCCGCGGCCTCGCCGCCGCTGCGCGCCGCGGCGCCGTAGAGCCGCTCCAGCCGGCCGGCCGCCTCGGTGAGCAGCCGCGGCTCGAAGTCCCACCCGGCGTCCCAGCGCCGGTCGAGCAGCAGCAGCCGGACGGCGGCCGGCGCGTGCTCGCGCAGCAGGTCCGCGACCAGGGTGAGGTTCCCGGTCGACTTGGCCATCGGGGCGCCGTCCTTGCGCACCGTGCCGACGTGCAGGGTGCGGCGCGCGAACGGGTCCACCGCGACCGCGGCCTCCACCATCGCGGCCTGGTAGGCGTGGTGCGGGAAGGCGAGGTCGGCACCGCCGACGAGGACGTCGACGGACAGGCCCAGGGTGGCGGCCGCCATCGCCGCGCACTCGGCGTGCCAGCCCGGGCGCCCCCACCCCCAGGGGCTCGGCCAGGCCGGGTCGGTCTCGCCGGACGGGCGCCACACCGGCACGTCGAGCGGGTCCTCCTTGCGCGGGTCGGCCGGGTCCTCGCCGAACGCCGCGGCCAGCTCCAGCGCCCGGTCGCGGTCCAGGCCGGCGCGCTCGGCGACCCCGGCGCCGCGGAACCACACCGCGCCGTCCCGCTCGTAGGCCGCGCCGCCGGCCAGCAGGGCCGCGGCCAGCTGCTGCACGTGCCCCACGTGGTGCCGGGCCCGCGGGGCGACCGTCGGCCGGTGCACCCGCAGCGCGGCCATGTCCTGCTCGAAGAGGTACTCGTTGTTGAGCGCGAACTCGTCGTAGTGCCGGCCGCGCGCGCCGGCGGCCCGGGTCAGCACGTCGTCGACGTCGGTGACGTTGCGGGCGCTCACGACCTCGGCGCCGACCGCCTGCAGGACGGCGGCGAGGGCGTCGGCCCACACGAAGGTCGACGCGTGTCCGAGGTGGGTGACGTCGTAGGGCGTGATGCCGCAGGTGTAGATGCGCGCCGTCCCCACCACCGGCAGGGGCGCGCCGGCCAGCCGGAGACCGTCGCTGCGCACCACCGCGTCGCCGGGCGCGCTCACCCGGCCCGCGGAGCCGAGGACGCCGGAGGAGGGCAGGGGTCGCGCAGCCATGGTCCGCATCCTGCCCGCTGCGGGCACGGCGCCGGCAACGGACCGGACCGTCCGGAAAGGGACATCCGGCCCTGGCCGGTGCCGCCCGGCGGGGTGGAGAATGGTCCATGACCCCCGCGGCCGAGCCCCTGTCGCTGTTGCTGCACACCGTCGAGAACCTCGCGGAGTTCCACCGCGAGCACGAGAAGTTCTACGCCGCCGCCCCGCGCGAGCAGGCCATCGAGCTGCAGCGGCACGCGCGCACGCTGCACGCGCTGGCCGACCGCTGGTCGCGGCCGATGCCGACGCACTCGCCGTCCCGCAATCCGTACGAGGGGGCCGAGGACCTCAACGACCGCACCGCCGTCGAGCTCGACGGCGTGCTGTTCCTCGAGGGGCAGGGGGTGCCGCCGGAGCTCGAGCACATCCAGCGGGAGCTGCGGATCCGGGGCGAGGAGACGCTGGCCACCGGCGACTGGATGGCCGCGGCGATGCAGACGTCCTGGGACGCCGCCCTGGCGCTGCTCGACATCGCGCCGCTGGCCGACCTGATCGGCGAGCGGCACCGGATCATCGCCAACGACTGGCAGGCCGCGGGGCTCAACACCGTCGTCGGGCGGCTGCTGCAGCGGGCGGCGGACATCCTCGACCGGATGGACCTCACCCCCGCGTCGGTGCGCGCGGACCTCGCCGGGGAGGCGCGGTTCCCGCACCTGCTGCACTGCACGGCCGAGCTGATCGACCGGGCGGCGGACCTGCTCAGCGAGTCCGCCGGCCTGGTGCACGAGAACGAGCGGCCGTGGCGGATCTTCCACAACCGGGTCGCCGAGCTGCTGGCCGACATGCCGCCGATCGCCGACGCGTCGACGGAGGCCGACGCCTCGTAGCCGGCGTCCGCCTGACGGAAGGCGCGCTCGCGCCGGCCGGCGACCCGTGCTGGGCTGGCCGGGACAGCGCCGTCCCCCCGGGAGGTCCGTCGTGAACCGTTTCGAGAAGGCCGTGTCCGAGTGCATGCGGCCCACCGCCGAGCTGCTGGACCGCACCACCGATCCGCTGCACCGCGCGATCCTGCTCAACTGGTGGCGGCACGTGCACCTGGAGGGCGCCGGCGAGTTCGACAAGATCGTCGCGTCGGACATGATGGTCGACCACCCCGTCTACCGGGTCACCTGGGGCGCCAACCCGGCGGTGATCGAGGGCAAGGAGGGCGTGCTCGCCTTCTACAACTCGGTCGGCGAGGCCGTCCTCTGGCACTCCGACGACCGGCTGGCCGTCGGTGACTGGGGCGTGGCCGACGAGATCACCTTCCACCAGCTCGCCCGCGGCGCGGACCTGCAGGCCATCGGCTACGACGTCGGGACGCCGGAGGGCCTCTTCCACGTGTCGAGCCGGCAGGCCTTCATCTGGCCCTACGACGAGCGCGCTCGGCTGGCCGGCGAGCACCTCTACGAGGACAAGACCAGCCTGCAGATCGAGGAGGTCGACCCCTCCGAGGCCATCACCCCCGCCCGCGTGCGGGAGATCCACCGCGAGCAGCTGGCCGCGCTGGAGGCCGAGCGGGGTCCGGACTTCTGGGTCCTGGCCGGCTAGCCGCGCTTCGCGTCGAGCCGGTCGAGCAGCTCGCCGGCCGCCTTCTCGATCGCGGCGTGGTCGTTCTGGCTGGCCCGCTGCTTGGCGTGGATGAGCGCCGCCCGGTTCACCTTCCGGAAGTCGCCGTAGGGAAAGGCGTAGCGGCCCTTGGTCTCCTCGCCGGCGTCCGGGTCGACGGCCAGGTGCCAGCGGGCGAACTCGTCCCAGCCCTTCTTCTCCAGCACCTCGTTGGCCTGCTCGGTGGACGGCGCGGCCTCCGACCACTCGGTGGTGTCGTCGTACGTCCCGGCGTCGATGAGCTTCCGCGCCTGGGTGACGGCGTCCTTGTTGACGTCGTAGATGGGCATGGCCGGTCCCCTATCCGCTCGTCACCGGCAGCAGCAGCCGCGAGACGCCTCCGGTGCCGTGTGCGATCGTGCGGTGCGACGGCTTCATCGCGCTCCCGGTGGCCGGGTGCTCCCCGGTGCCGAGGTTGCGCGCCCAGTGCGGGTGGGAGCCGCCGGCCACCTGCAGCCGCAGGCGGGTGCCGGGGGCGAAGCGGTGCGCGCACGCGTCGAGCTCGAGCCGGACGACGCCGCTCGCCGCCTGCGGGTCGAGCCGGCGGAAGGCCTCGCTGACGTTGCGGGACCGTCCCTTCGCGTCGACCTCGCACAGCCGCACGAACAGGTCGGCGTGCGGGTTGTCGGTCGTGTGCACCAGTTCGACGACCGGGGCGCCGACCACCTCCAGCGGCTGGAGCAGCACCGGGCCGGTGAAGGTGAGGACGTCGGCCCGCGCCTCGAGCTCCTTCTGGTCGCGGTAGCCGCCGCGCTCCAGCAGCCGCCCGCCGACGGTCGGCGTGGGATCGGCGGGGTCGTAGGTGAACGTCGACGGCGGCGCGTCCACAGGCGGCTCGTCGTCGCCCAGGCCGCCGCCCGGCTGCAGGTGCAGCACCCGCTCGGTCGTGGGCGGCGGCCACGACGGCAGGTACCGCCACTCGCCCACCCCGGTGACGTGCAGGTGCACCGGGGCGGGCCGCTGCCGGGTGCCCGTGCCGGCCAGGTGCTCGGCCAGCCAGTCGAGGGTCTCCCGCGTGGTCAGCGCCGCCCCCTTGGTCAGCAGCTCGTTGTGCGTCCAGGGCCCGACCGTGAGCGCCACGTCGACCCCGCGCTCGTGCAGGCGCTGGTACTGGGCGAGGGTCTGCTCGAGGAACAGGTCCTGCCAGCCGCCGAAGAGCAGCACCGGCACCTGCACCCGTTCCAGGGCGGCGTCGAGCCGCATCGGCGCCCAGAACGGGTCGGCGCCGTCGGAGATCGAGACCCAGTGGCGGTACCAGGGCGCGCCCCCGGCGAGCAGCCGCTCGCCGGCCTCGACCAGCGGGACGCCGGCCAGCGCCGGCCGCAGCCGCCGGGGGGCCAGTGCCTGGCGCGCCAGGATCCGGACGGCGCCGCCCTCCTCCTGGTGGGCCACCGCGTGGCTCCAGCCGAGGAAGTCGTTGAGCTTGAACGAGCCGTCGCCGTGCACGTTCTCGTGGAAGTCGTGCGGGCCCACCATGACCAGCGCGGCGGCCAGCTCGGGCGGCGGGTCCGTCATCAGCGCCCACTGGGTGAAGCCGAGGTAGGACAGCCCGACCGTGGCGAACCGGCCGCCGAACCACGGCTGCTCGCGCAGCCACGCGACGGTGTCGGCGCCGTCGTCCACCTCGTGCCGCATCGGCTCGAAGGCGTCGCCGGAGCCGAACGTCCCGCGCACGCTCTGCAGGACGACGTGGTAGCCGCGCTCGGCGTAGATGCGGGCGAACAGCAGCGGGAACGGCCCGCCGCGGCCGTAGGGGCCGCGCACCAGCAGCGTGCCCAGCGCCGGGCCGGTGGGCGCGTAGTGGTCGGCGAGCAGCTCGACGCCGTCGCGCATCGGCACCCGCAGCGCGCGCCGCACGGTGTAGTCCCCGGTCGCCTCCGGCAGCTTCAGCAGGCGGCCGAGCCCGCGGTCGATCGTGCGGCCGGGGCGGGTGCGCGGGCGGGCTTCGGTCGGGGCGGGCTGCTGGGTCACGCTCACGGACGACGTCCTCCTCGGGTGCGGCACTGCACTGACCCGCATCCTGCGGGCTGCGGCCGCCGCCGTCGAGATCCCGCCCTGTCGGTCCGGCGTCCGGTCCGTGAAGATGGCGGACGGAGCAGATCCGATGCGATCCGGAGGCGACGCCGCCATGGAACCGATGTTCAGCACCGCCACGACGGCCGCGATCGAGCGCGCCCGGCAGCACGCGCTCGGCGACCTGCTGCACCGCACCGCGCGGCGCTACCCGGACAAGCTCGCCGTCGTCGCCGGGGACCTGCGGGTGAGCTACGCAGAGTTCGACGCCGCCGTGAACCGGGCGGCGCACGCCCTCGCCGACCACGGCTTCGCCAAGGGCGACCGCCTGGCCCTGCTGTCGCACAACTGCTGGCAGTTCGCGGTGCTGGCGTTCGCCACCGCCAAGCTCGGCGTCGTCCTCGTCCCGGTCAACTTCATGCTCGGCCCGGAGGAGATCGCCTTCATCCTCCAGCACTCGGGCGCGCGCGGGATCGTGGCCGAGGACGCCCTCGCGCCGACGGCGGAGAAGGCGCTGGCCACCGCGCCGGCCGCCGGCGGCCTGCGCGGCTGGATCGCGCTGGCCGGCGAGGCGCCGTCCGCCGGCTGGGAGGACGTCGACCCGTGGTGGCGCGAGGGCGATGCCAGCACCCCGGACGTCGACGTCGCCGACGACGACCCGCTGCGGCTGATGTACACCTCGGGCACCGAGTCCCGGCCCAAGGGCGTGATGCTCTCCAGCCGCTCGCTGGTCAGCCAGTACGTCAGCTGCATCGTCGACGGCGGGATGAGCGTCGACGACGTCGAGGTGCACGCGCTGCCGATGTACCACTGCGCGCAGCTGGACTGCTTCTTCTCCGTCGACGTCTACCTCGGCGCGACCAGCATCATCCTGCCCGCGCCGGACCCCGCGGCGCTGCTCGCGACGATCGCGCGGGAGAAGGTCACCAAGCTGTTCTGCCCGCCGACGGTGTGGATCTCGCTGCTGCGCCACCCCGACTTCGACGCCACCGACCTCTCCAGCCTGCGCAAGGGCTACTACGGCGCCTCCCCCATGCCGGTGGAGGTGCTGCGCGAGCTGCAGCGCCGGCTGCCCGACGTGCAGCTGTGGAACTTCTACGGCCAGACGGAGATGTCGCCGCTGGCCACGATCCTGCGGCCGCACGAGCAGCTGGAGCGGGCCGGCTCGGCGGGGCGGGCCGCGCTCAACGTGGAGACCCGGCTGGTCGACGACGACGGCCACCCGGTGCCGCCCGGGGAGATCGGCGAGATCGTGCACCGCAGCCCGCACGCGGCGCTGGGCTACTACGCGAACGAGGAGAAGACCGCGGAGGCCTTCCGCGACGGCTGGTTCCACTCCGGCGACCTCGGGGTCATGACCGAGGACGGCTACCTCTCGGTGGTCGACCGCAAGAAGGACATGATCAAGACCGGCGGCGAGAACGTGGCCAGCCGGGAGGTCGAGGAGGCGATCTACGAGCTCGACGGCGTCGCGGAGGTCGCCGTCTTCGGGATCAGCCACCCGTACTGGGTCGAGGCCGTGACCGCGGTCGTCGTCCCCAAGGCGGGGGCGACGATCAGCGTCGAGGACGTGCACGCGCACGCCAAGGCCCGGCTGGCCGGGTACAAGCGGCCGAAGTACGTCGTCCTCGCCGACGGGCTGCCCAAGAACCCGAGCGGCAAGATCCTCAAGCGCGAGCTGCGCGACGTGCACGCCGGCCTGGCCGCCGACGAGGCCGAAGCGCAGCCGTGAGCCGGATCAACGACGTCGGCGGTCTGCAGGGGTTCCCCGCCGTCGTCGAGGAGCCCGACGAGCCGCCCTTCCACGCCGACTGGGAGGCGCACGTCTTCGCGCTCAACGGCGCGCTGCTGCGGCGCGGCGTCTACAACCTCGACGAGTTCCGCGACGCGATCGAGCGGATGCCGCCGCAGGCCTATCTCGCCGCCTCCTACTACGAGCGCTGGCTGCACGCGATCACCACGCTGCTGGCCGAGAAGGGTGTCGCGACAGCGGAGGAGCTGGCCGGATGAGCGACCGCTTCTGCCCCGGCGACCTGGTGCGCACGTCCAGCCGCGACCCGGCCGGGCACACCCGGCTGCCGCGCTACGCCCGCGGCGCCGTGGGCGAGGTCGTGCAGGTGGCCGGCCACCACCCGCTCGCCGACGAGCGCGCCCGCGGCCGCGGCGGTCCGCCGCAGGCGGTCTACCACGTGCGCTTCCCCGCGGCGGAGCTGTTCGGGGAGGGCGACCACGCCGTCACGGTGGAGCTGTGGGAGAGCTACCTGGAACCGGTCGAACGGCACGGGAGGGGACGGCCATGAGCGGGGACCACGGCAGCGCGCCGGTCGCGGCGCGGGTCCGGCACGTCGAGGCGCTGCTCGAGGAGCGCGGGCTGCTCGACGCCGGCGAGATCGACTCGCGCATCGAGGCCTTCCTGGCGGGCGGGTCGCCGCTGAACGGGGCCCGGATCGTGGCCCGCGCGTGGACCGACGCGGGCTTCCGGGAGCGGCTGCTCGCCGACGCCAACACCGCGATCGGCGAACTGGGGCTCTCGATGGGCGGGGGTCTGCAGGAGCAGCGGCTCAAGGCGGTCGCCAACTCCGCCGACGAGCACAACGTCGTCGTCTGCACGCTGTGCTCCTGCTACCCGATCGCCCTGCTCGGGCCCTCGCCGAGCTGGTACAAGAGCGAGGCCTACCGCTCGCGCGTGGTCCGCGACCCACGCGGCGTGCTGCGCGAGTTCGGCCTGGAGCTGCCGGCGGCCACGCGGATCACGGTGTGGGACGCCAGCGCGGAGTCGCGGTACCTCGTGGTCCCGCGCCGTCCGGAGGGCACCGACGGGATGGCCGAGGACCGGCTGGCCGGGCTGGTCAGCCGCAACGGCCTCATCGGCACGGCCGCGGTCTAGAGGAGCGACATGCACCTGGTCCTGGAGTACGCCCTCGTCGACGACTACCTGGAGCGCCGGGCGGCTCTCCGCGAGGAGCACCTCCGCCTCGCCAAGGACGCCCACGAGCGCGGCGAGCTGCTGCTCGCCGGCGCCCTGCCCGACCCGTACGACCGGGCCCTGCTGATCTGGACGGCGCCGCGCGAGGTCGTCGAGCGCTTCGTCGAGCAGGACCCCTACGTGCAGCACGGGCTGGTGAAGGACTGGACGATCCGCGACTGGAACGTGGTCATCGGCTGAGCCAGGGGCATCAGCCGGGCCTATAGCTGCGCGGTCGCGGGCCCCAGAACCTGCTCCGCCGCCCGGCTCACGAGGTCCCGCAGGTAGGCGTGCTCCGGGTCGTCGTCGAACACCGGATGCCACCACATCGCCTCGACGAGCTGGCCGACCTCGACCGGCGGCGGCAGCGCCCGGATGCCCAGGTTCAGCGGGAGCACGTCGAACAACCGGCGCTGCAGCAGCGCGATCCGGTCGGTGCCGGCGATCAGCCCGGGCACGGTCAGGAACTGCTCGGTGACCACCTGCACCCGGGGCTCGATGCCGCGCATGCGCATCTGCCGCTCGGCCGGTGTCGCCGCCGTCGGCCCGTGGAAGGTGATCACCCACGGCAGCGTCTCCAGGTGCTCGACGGTGAGCCCCTCCTCGACGGCGGGGTTGTCGGCGGCCACCACGCAGACCCACTCGTCGCGGTACAGGTCGCGGTGCGACAGGCCCGTGACGAAGCCGTGGGGCAGCACGAGCAGGTCGGTGGTGAGCATGATCTGGTCGGCCCGGTCCACCGCGGACGGCGTGTTGGCCGTGTACCGGAGGCGGGCGTGCGGCGCCTCCTCGGCGAGCAGCTCGGCCACGGTGTCGCCGAGGACGGCGACCCAGTAGTCGCTGACCAGGAAGGTGAACTCCCGCCGCGACGACGTCGGGTCGAACTCCGGCTGCGCGGTGAACACCCGCTCGACCCCGGACAGCGCGATCCGGGTCAGCTCCTTCAGCTGCACCGCCAGGGGGGTCAGCCGGTACTCGTTGCCGACCCGGGTGAGCAGCTCGTCGCCGAAGTGACGGCGCAGCCGGGCCAGGGACGCCGACAGCGCCGGCTGGGAGAGCCCCATCTGCGCCGCCGCACGCGTCACGCCTCGCTGCTGGAGCAGGGCGTCGAGCGAGACGAGCAGGTTGAGATCCAGGCTCGCCAGGTTCACGACGTCACCGTATCGACGGCGCTGATGCCCGTCATCACACATCTCGTCTTCCCAACCCTTTCGGGCTGACCGACTGTGGTGTGCGTCGCTTCAGAGAGGACCCGACGTGCCCGACCGCATCTCCCCCGCTGATCTCGACCGCACCGATCCGGCGGGCGCGATCGCGGCGGCCGCCAAGCGCTGCTCCAACTGGGGCCGCTGGGGCGAGGACGACGTGCTCGGCACGCTGAACTTCCTCGACGAGGCCAAGCGGCTCGAGGGCGCCCGGCTGGTGCGGCGGGGCGCGAGCTTCTCGCTGTCGCTGCGCTTCGACATGGACGGCCCCCAGAAGGGCTGGCGCCGCCGCACCAACCCGGTGCACACCATGCTCGACACCGGCACCGACGCCGAGCGTGGCGTCCAGGGCTTCCCGCACGGCCTCGGCGGCGCGGACGACGTGATCGCCATGCCGCTGCAGGCCTCCACCCAGTGGGACGGCCTCGGCCACATCTTCGACCACGGCATGGCCTGGAACGGCCGCCGCGCGGGCGACGTCGTCACCAGCGACGGCGACAAGGTCACCGGCATCGAGACCACCGCGGCGCTCTTCGCCGGCCGCGGCGTCCTGCTCGACGTCGGCCGGGCGATCGGCGACGACGGCGAGCTGCCCGACGGCTTCGCGATCACCGCCGAGCACCTCGAGGCCACCATCGAGGCCCAGGGCGCGTCGGCCCGCGTCGGCCGCGGCGACCTCCTGCTGGTGCGCACCGGCAGGCTCGCCCGCGCCCGCCGGGACATCGCCGAGGGCCGCGGCTGGGGCGACTACGCCGGCGGCGCCGCCCCCGGCCTGTCGTTCACCACCGCCGACTGGCTGCACGGCACCGAGATCGCCGGCATCGCCACCGACACGTGGGGCTTCGAGGTGCGGCCCAACGAGTTCGACGTCGCCTTCCAGCCGCTGCACCAGGTCGCCATCCCGAACATCGGCCTGTTCATCGGCGAGATGTGGGACCTCGACGCCCTCGCCGCCGACTGTGCGGCCGACGGCGTGTGGGAGTTCTTCCTGACCGCCGCCCCCCTGCCCGTGACCGGCGCCGTCGGCGCCCCGGTCAACCCGATCGCCGTCAAGTAGGAGCTCGCGTGCCCGCCGTCAACAACGTGCTCGTCGTCGGTGCCGGCCTGGCCGGCGCCGGCACCGCCATCCACCTGGCGAAGGCCGGTGTGGCCGTCGACCTGGTCGAGATCAAGCCCGAGGTCGCCGCCCTCGGCTCCGGCATCACGCTGCAGGGGAACGCCCTGCGCGAGCTGCGCTCCCTCGGCGTGTGGGAGCAGGTGCAGGCGGCCGGCTACGCCTTCGACGTCACCGGCATCCGCGCCCCGGACCCGGCCGGCTCGGTCGTCGCCGAGATCCCGGACGCGAAGACCGGCGGCCCCGACCTGCCCGCCGTCATGGGCATGCCGCGCCCCGAGCTGGCGAGGATCCTGACCGACCGGGCCGCCGAGGTCGGCGTGAAGTTGCGCTTCGGCACCACCTTCACCAAGCTGACCCAGGACGACGAGGGCGTCGACGTCACCTTCTCCGACGGCTCCACCGGCCGCTACGACCTCGTCATCGGCGCCGACGGCGTCCGCTCCTGGACCCGGCGCGCGCTCGGCATCAACCTGCAGACCAGGTCGGTCGGCATGGGCATCTGGCGGGCCTTCGGCCCCCGCCCGGCGAGCGTCACCCGCACCGACCTGTACTACGGCGGACCGTCCTACATCGCCGGCTACTGCCCGACCGGCGAGGACAGCCTCTACGCCTACATCGTCGAGGACGCCCAGGACCGCAGCGGCCTCTCCCCCGAGGAGCAGCTCGCGACGATGAAGCAGCTCTCGCAGGCCTACCACGGCCCGTGGGACGAGATCCGCGAGACGCTCACCGACCCGTCCCGCGTCAACTACACCTGGTTCGAGACCCACGTCCTCGACGTGCCGTGGAACCGCGGCCGTGTCGTCCTGATCGGGGACGCCGCCCACACCTGCCCGCCCACCATCGCGCAGGGCGGGGCCATGGCCCTGGAGGACGCCGTCGTCCTCGCCGAGCTGCTGACCGAGCGGGACGCGCTCGACCAGGACCTGTGGGACGCCTTCCACGCCCGCCGCTTCGAGCGCGCCACGACCGTCGTCGAGGCATCGAACCAGCTCGCGCAGTGGCAGCTCGACCACGTCCAGGGCGACATCCCGGGCCTCATCCGCTCGATCGCCGTCCTCACCAGCCAGCCCGCGTAAAGGACCTCGTCATGACCCAGCGCCTGATCACCCATCTGCGGCACGTCGACCTGGCGGTGCCGGACTACCAGGCCCAGCTCGACTTCTACACCAACGCCTGGGGCCTCAACGCCGAGCACACCGACTCCGGCCTGACCTTCCTGGCCGCGGAGGGCTCGCCCGAGCAGTACGTCGTCCGGCTGCGCAAGGACGCCGACAAGCGGATCGACCTGATCTCCTTCGGCGCCGCGAACGCGGCCGACGTCGACACCCTCGCCGGGCAGCTGGCCGCCGACGGCGTGCAGCTCATCGCCGAGCCGGGCGACCTGCAGACGCCGGGCGGCGGCTACGGCTTCCGGTTCTTCGACAACGAGGGCCGCACCGTCGAGATCAGCTCCGACGTCGCCGTGCGCCGGCACCGCGCGATCGAGGAGGGCGAGTCGATCCCGGTCCGCCTCTCGCACGTGGTCATCAACTCCGCCGACCCCGAGGGCACGAAGGCGTTCTACGAGAAGCACCTGGCCTTCGCCCTGTCGGACACGCTGATGCACCCGCGCATGGGCAACATGATGTGGTTCATGCGGATCAACTCCTGGCACCACAGCATGGCCATCGCCCGGGGCCCGCACCCGTCGCTGCACCACGCCTCGTTCGAGATGCGCGGCATCGACGAGTACATGCGCGGCACCGGCCGGCTGCTGCGCGCCGGCGTGGAGAAGATCTGGGGCCCGGGGCGCCACCTGGCCGGCAACAACACCTTCAGCTACTTCCTCGACCCGTCGGGCAACACGATGGAGTACACGACGGAGCTGGAGCAGATCGACGAGGACACCTGGCACCCGCACCTCTACGACTTCACCCAGCCCGAGGTCTCCGACCAGTGGGGCACGGCGAACGCGATGAACGAGTTCGTCGCGCAGAAGTCGTTCAACGACCCGGACAAGGGTCTGTTCGTCGCTCCCCCGGTCTGAGCCGATGCGCTTCGCCACCTGGGAGGACGGCGGGATCGTCACCGCCGGGGTCGTCGGCGAGCACGGGCTGCACGCGCTGCCCGCCGACGTCACGGTGCTCGACCTCGTTCGCGCCGGGCTGCCCGCCGCGCTCGACGCGGGGACGGCGGCGTTCTCGGCGCCGCCGGTCCCGCTCGACGCCGTACGGCTGCTGCCGCCGCTGCAGGCGCCGACCGTCCGTGACTTCGTGGCCTTCGAGGAGCACGTCGAGGGCGTGGTGAAGAGCGTCTCCGGCGGTGCCGGCGTCGTGCCGGAGTGGTACGAGGCGCCGACCTTCTACTTCACCAACCCGTACGCGCTCGTGGGCGCGCACGACGACGTCGCCGTCCCGCCGGGGTCGCAGCGGTTCGACTTCGAGCTCGAGGTCGCCGTCGTCGTCGGGCAGGACGGCGCGTCGCTGTCGCCCGAGCAGGCCCGCGACGCGATCTTCGGCTACACGGTCCTCAACGACTGGTCGGCCCGCGACCTGCAGGCGCGCGAGATGAAGGTGCAGCTGGGACCGGCCAAGGGCAAGGACTCGGCGACGACGCTCGGCCCGTGGCTGGTCACCGCCGACGAGCTGGAGCCCTACCGGGACGCCGACGGCTTCCTGGCCCTCGACATGCGGGTGTCGGTGAACGACGTCGAGGTCGGCCAGGACCTGCTCTCGAACATGGGCTGGCCGTTCGAGGAGCTGATCTCCTACGCCTCCCGCGGCACGTGGGTGCGCGCCGGTGACGTGCTCGGCTCGGGCACCTGCGGCAACGGCGGTTGCCTGGGCGAGCTGTGGGGCCGCCGTGGGGAGCTGTCCCCTCCCCCGCTGCGGCCCGGCGACGTCGTGGAGATGACCGTCGAGGGCATCGGCACGATCCGCAACCGCGTCGTCGAGGGCATCGACCTCCCGCCGGTGCGGGCCGCTCGGCCCCGACCGCGGGCGCGCAAGCGGCTGTCGTGAGCCGGGTCGGGAGCAAGGTCGTCGTCGTCACCGGCGCCGGCCAGGGGCAGGGCGCGGCCGAGGCGCGGCTGCTCGCGGCCGAGGGCGCGACGGTGGTCGCCGTCGACCTGAAGGCGGAGCCGGCCGAGGAGCTGCCGGGGATCGACTACCGGCAGCTCGACGTCACCGACACCGCCGGCTGGACGGCGCTATGGCCCTCCTGCAGGGGCCCGGCGCGAGCTTGCGAGTGCTGGGGGGCAGGAGGGTCCTTCCACTGGCGGGCGCGGCTGGCCGAGCTGCAGCCCGACGACCTGTCCCGGGTGCAGCAGGTCAACGTCACCGGGACGCTGCTGGGCATCCAGGCGCTCAGCCCCCTGATGACCGACGGCGGCTCGATCGTCGTCGTCGGCTCGGTCGCCGGGCTGACCGGGCACTTCCCGGCCGCCTGCACCGCGTCGAAGTGGGCGCTGCGCGGGCTGGCCAAGGTGGCGTGCCTGGAGCTCGGCTCGCGCGGCATCCGGGTCAACACCGTGCACCCCGGCTACATCGAGACGCCGATGACCGCCTCGGCGGCGCCGGCGTTCCGCGACGCCAACGTCGCCGAGACCCCGCTGGGCCGCACCGGCAGCGTCGACGAGGTGGCGCCGCTGGTGCTCTTCCTGATCAGCGACGAGGCCTCGTTCATCACCGGCGCCGAGATCCCGGTCGACGCGGCCTCACCGCGCACGGCGGCGTCAAGTCGATCAGCGACGCCGTCCGCACCGCGTCCTGAACCACCCGAGAGGAACCGCAGTGTTCGAGTACTTCCCGACCGGCCCGTACACGTACAACCTGTCCGTCGTCGCCACGCTGAACTCCGGCGGGCTCATCGACGAGGTCGACCGGGCCTGCCGGCCGATCAAGGAGGCGGCCGCGGGCGGCGAGGACGCCGGCACCCCCGCCTTCCTGGCGGCGTGGACGAAGCTGACCGACCAGCTCGTCGGCCAGGCGGAGGAGGCGGAGAAGGCCGGCCACACCCGCACCGCCGGGCAGCTGTACTTCCGCGCCAGCAACTACCTGGCCCAGGCCGAGCGGATGCTGGCCCACTCCGACCCCCACCGGGTGCCCACCTACAAACGGCTGCTGGAGCTGGCGCAGAAGGCGTTCGACACCCACAGCCCGTCGGTCTCCCGGGTCGCGATCCCCTACGAGGGCACCACGCTGCCGGCCTACTTCAGCGCGGCGCCGGCCACCGCCGACGGCCCGACCCCGGTGATCGTCCTGGTCAACGGGCTGGACTCGACCAAGGAGCACATGTACTCCTCCAACCACTGGGAGGAGCTGGCCGCCCGGGGCATCTCGTGCCTGATGCTCGACCAGCCCGGCACCGGCGAGGCGCTGCGGCTGCAGCGGCTGCCCGCGCGCATCGACACCGAGGCCTGGGCCGGCGCGGCCGTCGATCACCTCGAGACCCGCGACGACGTCGACGCCACCCGGATCGGCATCGTCGGCTGGTCGCTGGGCGGCTACTACGCCCCGCGCGCCGCCGCGTTCGAGAAGCGGCTCGCCCTGTGCGTGGCCTGGGGCGCCAACCACAACTGGGGCGCGGTGCAGCGCCGCCGCAAGGAGCGCGAGGGGGAGCGCCCGGTGCCCCACTACTGGGAGCACGTGCTCTGGGTGTGGGGCAAGGAGGGCGACGAGCACCACCTCGACGCGTTCCTCGACTTCGCCGACGACGTCCACCTCGACGGCGTCGTGGAGAAGATCACCGTGCCGTTCCTCGTCGCGCACGGCGCGAACGACCGGCAGATCCCGCTGGAGTACGCGCACCGCTCCTACGAGCAGGCGGTCAACTCCCCCAAGCGCGAGCTGCGCGTGTTCACGCCGGAGGAGGGCGCGACCGAGCACATCGGCCTGGATCACCTGCCCTACGTGAGCACGTTCATCGCCGACTGGGTGGCCGACACCTTCGCCGAGCTGAAGCGCTCCTGAGACGGACGCCGCGCCCGGACGAGCCGGGGCCCCGGGCGCGGCGTCGTCGTCCCTTCCCCGGCGCAGAGGAGCACCACCGTGCGGATGATCTTCGTCAACCTGCCCGTCGAGGACCTCGCCGCGGCGCGGGCCTTCTACACCGCGCTCGGCTTCGGCATCCACGAGCACTTCTCCGACGAGGGCAGCGCCGCGGTCACCGTCGACGAGAACGTCGTCCTGATGCTGCACACCCGCGACCGGTTCGCGGAGCTCGTGCCGGGCGAGGTCGGCGACCCGGCGCGGGCGACCACGGTGGTCCACCGGCTGACGGCCGGCACCCGCGACGAGGTCGACGAGCTGGTCACGAAGGCGCTGGCCGCCGGCGGGCGTTCGTGGCTCCCGGCCCGGGACGGCGACGCCTCCTACACCGGCAGCTTCGCCGACCCCGACGGCAACGCCTGGGAGATCAGCTGGCTCGACCAGCTGCACACCATCTGAGCCCCGCCGGTCAGCCGGCGGGGCCGGCCCCGGGCATGAGGCCCACCTGGGTGAGGAACGCGGCCAGGTTCCAGTAGTCGCGGTTCTCGGCGATCTTCCCGTCCCGCAGCCGGCCGATGGGGACTCCGGGCTGGGCGAACCGCTGACCGGTGGCCGGCAGGCCGTTGCCCGGGTCGTCGCGGTCGTTCGTGCCCTCCATGACCCATTCGACGGCGTACCCGTCGGCGGTCACCACGACCTGCCCGGCCGTGATCCGGTAGTCGGTGGAGAGGACCTCCGCCACCGAGCGCAGCATCGCGCCCACGCCCTCGTGCCCCTGCCTGCGCACACCGAGCGTGGTGTCCTCGTAGACGACGTCCTCGGTCATGAGGCGCAGGATCGCCGGGACGTCGTGCGCGTCCTGCGCGGCGATGAGCGCCCGGACGACGCCGTCCGCTCCAGTCGCCTCGCCCGCCATCGCTCTCCTCCCCCGCCGCGCCGCCGAGGCCGCGGACGGTACGCGCGCAGAGGTCAGTAGGGCGCGGCGAGCGCCCCCAACGCCCGGCCGGTGAGCTGCCCCGGGCGGGCGGTCCGCGGGCGGGAGCTCCTCCCGCTCCCCCGCTGCACCGAGGCGTCGACGCCGTAGGCGACGTGCGCAGTGGTGGGGTGGCCGACGTCGAACAGCACCTCGGCGAGGTGCGTGCGGGAGATCGCCACCATGGCCGGCTTGCCCTCGACCGGCGACGGTGGCGCGACGACGTGCCGACGGGGCCCTGGGCGTCGCAGACGTCGATCTCACGGTGCACGTAGCCGCGCTCGAGGCACGCCTCGACCAGCACCGCGTGTCCAGCGCCTCCACGCCGCGCCGGACCAGCGCCACCCCGGCGGTGCGCCCGGCCGGGCCGCCCGCTCACGAGCGCGACTCCTCCGCGGGAGCGTGGCGGGAGCCCCTGGTCCGCACCAGACCGGCCGTCGTACCCTGCCTGGCGTGGCGATCCGGCTGATTACCCGCGGGCCCGTCGGCTCCTGACTCTCGGTCGACGGGTCCGAGGCGCTGCCCTCGAGAGCATCCCGCCCGACCGGAGCCGCTCGGCTCGGAGGAACCCGATGTCCCTCGCCACCTCGTACACCGCCAAGCTGCACGTCACCGTCACCGATCTGGCCTGCGTCCAGCGCGTGCTGACCCTGCTGACCGGCCGCGCCTACGTCCTCACCCGCTTCGAGGCCGAGGAGGCCGGCGCCGGCCGCTGGCGGGTCGGCGTCGACACCGTCCTGGACGGCGACGGCGCCGAGCTCCTCGAGGCCCGCCTGCTGCGCCTACCCAGCGTGCTGGCCGTGGACGTCCGCCGGAGCGCCCCGCTCGCCGCCGTGAGCTGACGGCATGGCCGACCTCGCCGATCCGCGGACGGCGGAGGACCCCACCGCCGCCTGGCTCGCGCTGATCCGCCGCTACTACGACGGCTGCAGCGCCGGTGACGTCGACCTGATGCTGACGACGCTGCACCCCGACGTCGTCCACTGGTTCCTCGCCCCGAACCCCGGGTCGACGGCCGTGGACGGCGCCGGGCACCTGGCCCGCTACTGGCGCAAGGTGGCCGCCCTCCGGCAGGCGCGCTGGGTGGTCGACAGCATCTGCGCCACCCCGGAGCAGGCGGTCATCGAGTGGACCATGTGGTGGCTGCCGGACGGCGCGACCGAGCGCGTGGCCACCCGCGGCTCGGAGTGGTTCACCTGCGCGGACGGGCTGATCCACGAGATCCGCTCCTACCACCAGCTGCGCCCGGAGACGACCGAGCTCGACGGCTTCCCGTACGCCGAGCGCGGCTACTCGATGCCGGGCGCCGAGCACAGCACGATCCATCCGCTGCTGTGATCGAGATGACCGACCGTTTCGGTCGGTAGGCCAACCGATCCAGTCGGCAGGCCCGTAGCCTGGGCGCCGTGGCTCGACCGTTCCGGCAGCAGATCGACGAGGGCATCGTCGACCGCGCCGCGGCCCTGTTCGCCCGGCGCGGCTTCGCCAAGACCTCGGTGCAGGACGTCGCGGACGCCGTCGGCCTGTCCAAGGCGGGCCTGCTGCACCACTTCCCGAGCAAGGACGCGCTGCACGAGGCGGTGCTCGCCCAGGCCGGCGCGCTGGGGCAGCGGGTGCTCGATCCCGTGCGGGACCTGCCACTGGGCGCCACCCGCGACCGGCGCGCGCTGGAGCTCATGGTCGACGTCGCGCTGGCCCACCCAGGGCTGGTCGCGCTGCTGCTGGCGCCGGTCCTGCAGGGCGGCTCGACGGCACCGGAGCCGGACCCGGCCTCCGCCGCGGCGCTGCGGGCGTTCGGCGTCGACCCCGAGGCGGCCCCGTCGGAGCGCAGCGTCCGCGTCGTCGGCGCCCTCGGCGCACTCGCCGTCCTCACCCTCGCGGCCAACTCCCAGAACCGGACCACCGAGTGGCGGACGTCGATCGTCGCCACCTGCTTCGACGCACTCGGCCACCGCCGTCCTGTCGCCGCTCTTCCCGACCCCGACCAGGTGGAGGCCTGAACCCCCATGGCTGTGCTGTTGTCCCGACTCGGCGCCTTCGCCTACCGGCGCCGGGTCCCCGTGGTGCTCGTGTGGCTGGTGGTCCTCCTCGGGGGTGGGGTCGGCGCGGTCACCCTGGCCGGGGAGACGTCGAACGCCTTCTCGATCCCCGGGCAGGAGTCCACGACCGCTCTCGAGCGGATCGAGCAGGAGTTCGGTGCCGGCGGCGGGGCCAGTGCCCGGGTCGTCGTGCAGGCCCCGGACGGCGCCACGCTGACCGCGCCGGACAACGCCGCGACCGTGCAGGGGCTGGTCGCCACGCTGGGCGGCCTCCCCGGCGTCGTGTCGGCCACCAACCCGCTGGACCCGGCCGCACCGACCGTCAACGCCGACCAGACCACCGGCTACAGCACGGTGACCTACGGCGTCGGGCCGGGTGAGGTGACCCCGGAGGAACAGGACGCGCTGCTGGCCGCCGTCGACGACGCCCGCGACAGCGGGCTCACCGTCGAGGTCGGCGGTGAGGCGGTGCAGGCGCCGCCGCACGTCGGCGGGATCACCGAGGCGCTCGGCGTCGTGGTCGCCCTCGTCGTCCTCGCCCTGACCTACGGCTCCCTCGCCGTCGCCGGCATGAACCTGCTCACCGCCGTCGTCGGCGTGGGCATCGGCGTCCTCGGCGTCACCCTCGCCACCGGGTTCATCGACCTGTCGTCGACCACCCCGACGCTGGCGGCGATGCTCGGCCTGGCGGTCGGCATCGACTACGCGCTGTTCATCGTCACCCGCCACCGGCAGGAGCTGCGGCACGGCGCCGACGTCCCCACCGCGATCGCCACCGCCGTGGGCACGGCCGGCTCGGCGGTGGTCACGGCGGGCCTGACCGTGGTCATCGCGCTGGCCGGCCTGTTCGTCGTCGGCATCCCGTTCCTCACCCAGATGGGCATCGCCGCGGCGGCGACCATCGTCGTCGCCGTCCTCGTCGCCCTCACCCTGGTCCCGGCCGCGCTGGGCTTCCTCGGGCTGCGCGCGCTGCCGAAGAGGTACCGCGCAGCCCCGGCCCACGCGCCCGGCCGCCACGCGCGCGCCGCCGAGGGACGCGGCTTCCTCGCCGGCTGGGTCGCCACCGTCACCCGGCGCCGCGTCGTGTCGCTGCTGCTGGCCGTGGTGGCCCTCGGCGCGATCTCGATCCCGTTCTTCTCGATGCAGACGACGCTCGTGCAGAGCGCGCCCGAGGGGTCCACCCAGGAGCGTGCGCAGGAGCTGCTCAGCAGCGGCTTCGGCGAGGGGTTCAACGGCCCGATCACCGTCCTGTTCGAGGGCGAGGGCGCCGCCGAGGCCGCCGCGGGGCTGTCCGGGACGATCGGCGGCCTGGACGACGTCGCGCTGGTCATCCCGCCGATCCCGAACGCCGACGCCACCGCCGCCCTGCTCACCGTCATCCCGGAGTCCGGTCCGACCGACCCGGCGACCGAGCAGCTGGTGGCCGACCTCCGGGCCGAGCTCGCGGGGCTCGACGGGCTCGAGGCCGCGGTCACCGGCCAGACCGCGGTCAGCGTCGACGTCGCGCAGGCCCTCGACGAGGCGCTGCCGGTCTACCTGGCCCTGGTCGTGGGCCTGGCGCTCGTGCTGCTGGTGCTGGTCTTCCGGTCGCTGCTCGTCCCGCTCGTCGGCGTCCTGGGCTTCCTGCTCACCGTCGGCGCCTCGCTCGGCGCCACCGTCGCGGTGTTCCAGTGGGGCTGGCTGGCCGACGTGGTCAACCTCGAGGGGGCCGGCCCGCTGATCAGCCTCACACCGATCCTGGTCATCGGGATCCTGTTCGGGCTCGCGATGGACTACCAGATCTTCCTGGTCTCCCGGATGCACGAGGCGCACAGCCACGGCGCCGCGCCGCGCGAGGCGATCCGCACCGGCTTCCGCCAGGCCGCCCCGGTCGTGGTCGCGGCCGCGCTGATCATGTTCTCGGTGTTCGCGGGCTTCGTGCCGGCCGGCGAGGCCACGGTCAAGTCGATCGCCTTCGCGCTGGCCATGGGCATCCTGTTCGACGCCTTCGTCGTCCGCATGGTGATCGTGCCGGCCGCGCTGGCCCTGCTCGGCGGGGCCGCCTGGTGGCTGCCCCGCGGACTGCGCTGGCTGCCCACGCTCGACGTCGAGGGCGCCGGGCTGGAGAAGGCGTCCCACGCCGCCCCGGAGAAGGAGCCGGTCGGCGTCCGCTGACCCGTCCGACCGCGCGGCCCGCCTCCCCGGAGGCGGGCCGCGTCGTCGTCAGCGGCGGTCAGTCGTCGTCCTCCCCGCCCTCGTCCTCGCCGGACCCACCGCCGCCCCTCCCGGGCCCACCGCCGTCGTCGCCGGACTCGTCCTCCTGCTCCACCTGCTCCCGGCCTCCGCCGCCGTCGTCGTCGGAGGCCTCGCCGCACGCCGCGACGGTGAAGGCGGACGCGGCGACCGCGATCCCCGCCGCGGCGGTGCGCCACCGGGCACGACGGTGCGTCATGGGCTCTCCCCCGGGTCGGGCGGGACGATGCGAGAAGGCGATCCATGCATGCTCCCGCGGCGCGTCGCCGCGTGTCACGTGCACGGATCGCCTTCTCGGCGGGCGCCAGCTGCACACGACCGGCCGTGGACACGCCACGGCCCCGGCGCGGGGATTTCACGGCCACGCCGGGGCCGGTCGGGCACCGGAAGTGCCCGACACGCGGGCCGGCAAAACGTCCCCGGGACCAAGGTCCCGCGAAGTCTGGCGGGCGGGGCGCACCCGAGGTGCGCCCCGGGGTCCCGCCCGCCGACAGCATGCGGCGTGCGGATCTGTTCCGCAACAGATGCTAGGACGTCTGCCGCGCCGCCGTGAGCTCCCGGACCTCCGCGTAGCGCTCGCGCACGAACGGCACCGGATCCGCCTCGTGCACCGCCGTCCCGGGCGCCGGCCAGGCCGGTGGGGCGGCACCCCCCGCCAGCACCCAGGCGGCCTGCCGCGCGGCGCCGTCGGCGACGTACTCGGACGGCGGCGGCACCAGGACCGGCACCCCCAGGACGGCGGGCGCGATCCGGCGCACCGCCTCCGACTGCGCCCCGCCGCCGATCAGGAACACCCGGCGGACCGGCGTCCCCCCGGCGGCGACCGCGTCCAGCCCGTCGGCCAGGCCGCACAGCAGGCCCTCCACCGCGGCCCGGGCCAGGTGCGCGCGGTCGGCGGTCGCCTGGGTGAGCCCGTGCAGGGCCCCGGTGGCGTCCGGCCGGTTCGGCGTCCGCTCCCCCTCCAGGTACGGCACCAGCACGAGCCCGCCCGCGCCGGCCGGGGCGGACAGCGCCAGCCCGGAGAGCTCCGCGTGGTCGACGCCGAGCAGCCGGGCGGTCGCGTCCAGCACCTGGGCGGCGTTGAGGGTGGCGATCAGCGGCAGGTAGTGGCCGGTCGCGTCGGCGAACCCGGCCACCGTGCCGGTCGGGTCGGCGACCGGCGCCGAGGTCACCATGTCGACCACGCCGGAGGTGCCGATCGAGCAGACGACGTCGCCGGGCTCGGCGGCCAGCCCGAGCGCGGCCGCGGCGTTGTCGCCGGAGCCCGGGCCGAGGACGACGTCCCCCGCCCGGCCGGCCGCCTCCGCCGGGCCGAGCACCCGCGGGACGACGGCCCGGTGCCCCAGCCCGCGCTCCAGCAGGTCGAGCCGGTATTCCCCGGTCGCCGCCGACCAGTAGCCGGTGCCGCTGGCGTCGCCGCGGTCGGTGACCAGCGCGTCCAGCGCGGGCGAGCCGGCCAGCCGCCAGGTCAGCCAGTCGTGCGGCAGGCACACGGCGGCGGTGCGGGCGGCGTTCGCCGGCTCGTGCTCGGCGAGCCAGCGCACCTTGGTCACCGTGAACGAGGCGACCGGCACCAGCCCGACCGCCTCGGCCCAGGCGGTGCGGCCGGCCGCTCCCCCGCCGAGCTCCTCGATCAGGTCCGCGGCGGCGCCGGCCGAGCGGGTGTCGTTCCACAGCAGCGCCGGGCGCACCACGGCGCCGTCGTCGTCCAGGCAGACCATGCCGTGCTGCTGACCGGCGACGGCCAGCGCCGCGACGTCGTCCAGGCCGCCGGCCTCGGCCAGCGCGGTGGTCAGCGCGGCCTCCCACGCCGCCGGGTCGACCTCCGTCCCCGGGGGGTGCGGCGCGCGGCCGGACCGGACCAGCGTCCCGGTCCCGGCGTCCCGGACGACGACCTTGCACGCCTGCGTCGACGAGTCGACCCCCGCCACCAACGTCATCGATCGTCCTCCCTGGAAAGGCTCCGGCGGGCGTGTCGCACGCCTTCGCCGCGCGAACTCCGCACATTCGTGGTTACCGTCCCGCTCTGTGGCCCCGGCCACATCTCCATCCACCGCGACGTACGACGGGCAGGACTGTGCTCTACACCGCCTACGAGTGGCAGCGCCGGCTGAGCGCGCCGACCAGGATCACCTCCGAGCTGACCGCGCGGGCCCTGCAGGGCCTGCCCGTTCCGCTCGCCGGACTGCCCAGCGCGCGCCGGCTGCGCGCGGCGTGCGACATCGTGGCGCGCTCCCGCCCGACCCACGAACGCCCGCACTGGGACATCGAGTCGGTCGTCGTCGATGGGCGGGACGCCGACGTGTTCCCCCAGGCGGAGACGTCCACGCCGTTCGCCACCCTGGTGCACTTCGCCAAGCCGGCGGTCACCGGCCAGCCGCGCGTGCTCGTCGTCGGGCCGATGTCGGGGCACTTCGCGACGCTGCTGCGGCCGACCATCCGCACGCTGCTCGCCGACCACGACGTGTTCGTCCTGGACTGGCACAACGCCCGCGACATCCCCCTGGAGCACGGCCGGTTCGGCCTGGACGAGTACATCGACCACGTGCTGCAGGCGCTGCGGCACCTCGGCCCCGACACCCACGTCCTGGCCGTGTGCCAGCCGGCCCCGCTGGTCCTGGCGGCGGTCGCCCTGCTCGCCGAGGACGACGACCCGGCGCAGCCGAGCAGCCTCACGCTCATGGCCGGCCCGGTGGACACCCGGATCAACCCCAACCGGGTCAACGCGATGGCCGACCGGACGCCGCTGTCCTTCTACCGGAACGTGCTCACCACGACCGTGCCCGCCCGCTACCCCGGCAAGGGACGGCGAGTGTACCCGGGGGTCGCGCAGCTGTCGGCGTTCATGTCGATGAACCCGCGCCGCCACCTCGGCGCCCACCTCGCGCTCTACCGGGCGCTGATCGCGGGGGACGACGCCAAGGCGGCGCACACCCGCGGCTTCTACGACGAGTACGGCGCGGTCATGGACGTGCCCGCGGACTTCTACCTCGAGACCCTGCAGCGCGTCTTCATGGAGCACCACCTGCCCACCGGCCGGTTCACCTGGCGCGGGAAGGCCGTCGACCCGGCCGCCATCCGGCGCACCGCGCTGCTCACCGTCGAGGGGGCGGACGACGACATGTGCTCCCCCGGCCAGACCGCCGCGGCGCACGACCTGTGCACGGGCATCCCGGCCGACCGGCACCGCTCCCACCTGCAGCCGGGCGTCGGCCACTACGGCGTCTTCGCGGGATCGCGCTGGGAGGGCGAGATCTACCCCGTCGTCCGCGAGTTCATCGCGGCGAGCCGGAACGCGGTGACCGAGGCCGCGACCCGCTGAGGCCGACGCGGCCGGGCCCCGGGGCCCGGCCGCGTCCGCCGGCGTCATCGGGCGCCGAGCAGGTGCTCCACCGCCAGCTGCGAGAGACGGACGGCGCCGGCGCCGCGCGCGGCCGCCGCGTCGACGTCGAAGTCCTCGAACGCCGAGCGGTCGGCGAGCAGCTCCTCGTAGGTCTCGCCCTCGGCCAGCGTCGGCCGCGCCAGCTCCGCCACGCGGGCGGCGGCCAGGGCCTCCTGCACCTCGGGGTCGGCGCGGAACGCGGCGGCCCGCTCCTTGAGCAGCAGGTAGGTGCGCATGTTGGCGGCGGCGGAGGTCCAGACGCCGTCGACGTCCTCGGTGCGCAGCGGCTTGTAGTCGAAGTGCCGCGGGCCCTCGTAGCGCGGGCCGCCGGACGGGAAGCCGTTCTCCAGCAGGTCGACGGTGGCGAACGCGGAGAGCAGGTCGCCGTGGCCGAAGACGAAGTCCTGGTCGTACCGCGGCCCCTTCTGGCCGTTGAGGTCGATGTGGAACAGCTTGCCCTGCCACAGCGCCTGGGCGATGCCGTGCGTGTAGTTCAGCCCGGCCATCTGCTCGTGGCCGACCTCCGGGTTGAGCCCCACCAGGTCGGCGTGCTCCAGGGTGGAGATGAAGCCCAGCGCGTGGCCGATCGTCGGCAGGAAGATGTCGCCACGCGGCTCGTTGGGCTTGGGCTCCAGCGCGAGGCGCAGGCCGTACCCGCGGTCGATCGAGTACTGGGCGAGGGTGTCGATGCCCTCGCGGTAGCGGTCGAGCGCGGCGCGCAGGTCCTTGGCGGTGTCGACCTCGGCGCCCTCGCGACCGCCCCACAGCACGTAGACCTGGGCGCCCAGCTCGGCGGCGAGGTCCATGTTGCGCATGACCTTGCGCATCGCGAACCGCCGGATGTCGCGGTCGTTTGCGGTGAGGCCGCCCTCCTTGAACACCGGGTGGGTGAACAGGTTGGTGGTCGCCATGGGGACGACGAGGCCGGTCTCCTCCAGCGCGGCGCGGAAGCGCTTGATGTGCTGCTCGCGGGCGCCCTCGTCGCTGCCGAACGGGATCAGGTCGTCGTCGTGGAAGGTCACGCCGTAGGCGCCGAGCTCGGCGAGCCGGTGCACGCTCTCCACCGGGTCCAGGGCGGGGCGGGTGGCGTCGCCGAACGGGTCGCGCGCCGGCCAGCCGACGGTCCAGAGACCGAAGGAGAACTTGTCGTCGCGGGTGGGCTGCGGGGTGCTCAAGACGGCTCCTCCGAGGTGGTGAATCGATTTGTTCTGTGCTGGAACATAATCCATGCCACGGCTAGCCTCAAGGGGTGGAGGCGATCGCTGCGCGGCAGTCGACGGTGCGCGCCGCGAACCTGGCGCTGGTGCTGCGCACGGTCTGCGCCGCACCGGCTCCACTGTCGCGCGCCGACGTCGCGGCCGCGATCGGGACGAGCCGGGCCACCGCGGCACGGCTGGTCGACGAGCTGGTGGCCGCTGGGCTGCTCGACGAGGTCGAGCGCGTGGTGCTCCCCCGCCGCGGCCGTCCGGCCACGCCCTTGGGTGCCGGATCGCGGATCGCGGCGCTCGGCCTGCAGGTGGACGCCGGCCTGCTGGCCGCCCGGGTGCTCGACCTGCGCGGCCGCGTGGTCGCCGAGACGGTGGAGGACGGCGACTTCGTGGGCAGCGACCCCGTGGCGACGCTGCCCCGGCTGGGCGGGCTGGCTTCCGCACTGCTCGCCGGACTGCCCCCGAACCTGCGCCTGGTCGGGGCCGGGCTGGCGCTGCCCGGCATCGTGGACGTCGACGCCGGCGTCCTGCTGCGGGCGCCCAACCTCGGCTGGTCCGACCTGCGGCCCGCGGAGCTGCTCCTCCTGCTGCTGCCCGACGGGCTGGTCCCGGTGCTCGGCAACGAGGCCGACCTCGCAGCCCGCACGGTCGCCGAGGTCGCCCCGGGCCGCCCCGGCCCGCATCGCGACTTCGTCTACCTCTCCGGGCAGATCGGCATCGGCGGCGCCGCCGTCCTGGCCGGGCAGGTGATGGCCGGCAGCTCCGGCTGGGCCGGCGAGATGGGGCACGTCTGCGTCGACCCCGACGGGCCGGCCTGCCGGTGCGGCTCCACCGGCTGCCTCGAGCAGTACGCCGGCCGGTCCGCGCTGCTGCGCGCGGCGGGGCTGCCGCTCGACGCCGGCCCGGAGGCGCTGCGCGCGCGGGCGCTCGACGGCGACCCGGCCGCCCGCGGCGCGCTGGCGACGGCGACCCGCGCGCTGGCCGTCGCGCTCGCCGGCGTGGTCAACGTGCTCGACATCCCGACCGTCGTCCTCGGCGGGCACCTCGGCCAGCTCGCCGACCTGCTGCGCCCGGAGCTGGAGGAACAGCTGGCCCGCCGGGTGCTCTCCGCCCGGTGGCGGGCCCTGCGGATCGAGGCCGCCGACGCCGCGCCCGCGGCCGGCGCGACCGGCGCGGCGCTGCGGGCGCTGGCCGGCGTCGTGGCCGACCCGGCCCACTGGCTGACGCCGGAGCAGGGCCGACCGGATGCCTGAGGAGAAGGCGGCGATGAGCGAGAACGGCGGCACCCACGTGCCCGTGACCTACGAACGCTGCGCGCACATCGGCGGCCCCTTCTACCACGGGACGAAGTCCGCGCTCGAGGTCGGCGACGAGCTGGTTCCCGGCTACGGCTCCAACTTCCAGGAGGGCCGGGTGTCCAACCACATCTACTTCACCGCGCTCGTGGACACCGCCGCCTGGGGAGCGGAGCTGGCGACCGCGCTGGCCGGGAGCGGGGAGCGCGGTCGCATCTACGTCGTGGAGCCCCTGGGCCCGTTCGAGGACGACCCGAACGTGACGAACAAGAGATTCCCCGGCAACCCCACGCAGTCCTACCGCACCCGCCATCCGCTGCGCGTCGTCGGCGAGGTGGACGAGTGGACGGGGCACGACCCGGAGGTGCTGAAGGGGATGCTGGACCACCTCGCGCAGCTGCGCGAGCAGGGACTGGACGTGATCGAGGACTAGGAGCCGCTCCGGGATGCGCGGATGGGGCGTCCCTGGCTCAGGCCACCTGGACGGAGCGCTTGGCGAGGCCCATCGCGAACCCCTCGATCGCAGTCGTGGCCGGTGCGGTGGGGTCGGTCGCGGCGCCGAGCGTGACGAACAGCGGCGTGAAGTGCTCGACGGTGGGGTGCGCGTAGCGCAGGGCGGGCGCGCGCAGCCGGAAGTGCGCGAGCTCCTCGACGTCCCCGCGGGCCAGCGCGTCGGCGGCCCAGGCGTCGAAGTCCGCCGACCACCCGGGGACGACGTCGGGCCGGGACCAGTCGAGGTACGGCAGGCCGTGGGTCATGAACCCGGAGCCGATGACCAGCACCCCCTGCTCGCGCAGCGGCCGCAGCCGCTCCCCGAGGGCCAGCAGCGCGGTCGTGTCGTGGGTGGGCAGGCTCAGCTGCAGCACCGGGATGTCCGCCGACGGGTACATGACCTTGAGCGGCAGCCACGCGCCGTGGTCCAGGCCGCGGCCGCGGTGCTCGTAGAGGTGCTCGGTGTCCGGCAGCACCGCGAGCAGCTGTCGGGCGAGCGCCGACGGGTCCGGGGTGTCGTAGCGCATCCGGTAGTACATGGGGTGGAAGCCGCCGAAGTCGTAGACCAGCTCGGTCGGCGCGGTGCTCGTGATGCCCAGGCTGTCGGACTCCCAGTGCGCGCTGACGATGAGGACCGCCTTCGGCCGGGGCAGCGCACGGGCCCAGTCGTGCAGCTCGCGCATCCACGGGCCGTCCTCGAAGGTCGGCGGCGCGCCGTGGGACAGGTACAGCGCCGGCAGAGGGCCGTCGTCCGGCGTCCAGACGCGGTGCGCCTCGGCGGCGTCGCGGGCGGCGACGTGCCGCAGGTGCGCGGCGAACGGGTGCCGCGGGTCGATCAGGGCGTCGGCGGCGGCCGTGCTGGTCGTGCTCATCGTGTCGGGCTCCGGGTGCTCAGCCGGCCAGCGGCAGGTCGAGGGTGTGCGCGGTGTGGTCGCGCTTGACGGTCAGGTAGCGGGCGTTGGCCGCCGACAGGTGCACGCCGGTGGGCACGCGCTCGGTGACGGCGACGTCGAGCAGCGCGAGCTGGGCGGCCTTGTCCGGGTTGTTGGACAGCAGCCGGATGCGGTCGGCGCCGACGGCGTGCAGCATCTGCGCGGCGGCGGTGTAGTCGCGCTCGTCCTCGCCGTGGCCCAGGACCAGGTTGGCCTGGTAGGTGTCCAGGCCCGCGTCCTGCAGGGCGTAGGCGTCGAGCTTGGCGTACAGGCCGATGCCGCGACCCTCCTGGCGCAGGTAGAGCAGGAAGCCGCCGGCCTCGGTGATCCGCTCGGCCGCCTCGCGCAGCTGCGGACCGCAGTCGCAGCGCTGGGAGCCGAACACGTCCCCGGTCAGGCACTCGCTGTGCGGGCGCACCAGCGGCGCCGGCCCGCCGGCGACAGCAGCCTCCAGGGCTCCCCGCCAGTCGCCCAGCCCGAGCAGCAGGTGCTCCTTGCCGTCGGCGAGGCCGGCGAAGGTGAAGACGTCGGCGCTGGTCGCGTAACCGTCGGGGAACCGCAGCGGCACGGTCACCTGGGTGCGCACGGCGGCCGGCAGCGGCGTGAGGCCGAGGTCTTCCGACAGCAGTGTCATGGCGGGTCCTCCAGTTGGTTGAAGCTGCAAGTGAACGTAGGCGAGAAAACTTGAAACGTCAACTATCGGGTGCGAGAATGGTGCCGTGGACGCGAACTGGCTCACCGAGGACGAGCTCCGGGCGTGGATGCGACTGGTCGCCGTCGTGGAACTGCTCCCCGGCGCGCTCGACGCCCAGTTGCGCCGGGACGCCGAGCTCAGCCACTACGAGTACTACGTGCTGGCCATCCTGTCCGAGGCGCCGCAGTGGACGCTGCGCATGACGGCGATCGCCTCCCGGACCAACGCCACGCTCCCGCGCCTCTCGCACGTGGTGCGCCGCCTGGAGGACCGCGGCCTGGTCGAGCGCTTCCCCTGCCCCGAGGACGGCCGCGCGACCAACGCCCGCCTCACCGAGGCCGGCTGGCGCAAGGTCCGGGAAGCCGCGCCCGGGCACGTCGCCAACGTCCGCGAGCACGTCATCGACGCGCTCACGCCGGAGCAGGTCCAACAGCTGTCCGCGATCGCCGCCACCCTCCTGCGGCGCCTGGACCCCGACGGGACGTTCGCCCTCCACGCGGCGACCGCCGGCGAGGGGCTCGTGGCGACGACGTGAGCGACGCGACACGCCGTGCAGACTCCGCAAACTTGCAGAGGATGCAAGTTTAGCGGCATCATGACCGGGTGACCTCCGGACTGCGCGAGCGCAAGAAGCTCGCCACCCGCCTCGCGCTGCACGAGGCGGCGCTCCGGCTCGTCGCCGAGCGAGGGCTCGACCACGTGTCGGTCGACGACATCGCCGAGCGCGCCGACGTCTCCCCGCGCACCTTCTTCAACTACTTCTCCTCCAAGGACGACGCCGTCCTGGGGCTGGACCCGGGGGCCTCGGGCCGCCAGGTCGAGGCGTTCCGCGACCGGCCGGCCGACGAGACACCGCTGCAGGCGCTCCGCGCGGTGCAGCGCAGACAGGCGGCCGAGATGGCCGAGGAGACCGAGCTCTGGCCGCTGCGGCTGAAGGTCATCGACGCCTCCCCGGTGCTCGTCGGCCGGCTGGCCGGCGTCTTCGGCGAGTCCGAGCGCGCGCTGGCCGAGGCGATCGCCGCGCGCACGGGCACCCGCGTCGGCGTCGACGTCTACCCCACCCTGCTGGCCGGGGTCGCCGGCGTGGCGGTGCGCACCGCGCTGCACCGCTGGCTGACCACCGACTTCACCGCCTCGCTGCCCGACCTCGTCGACGAGGCCTGGGACGCCCTGGCCGCCGGCCTGCCCGCACCACCCGCCTAGATCTCTCCGAGCGGCCGCCGCCGTCCGCTCGCCCCTCGGTGCCGCGCACCCGCGGCACCGTCGTTCGACCCCTGGAGTACCTCGTGCAGGCCCCGCCCGCTGACAGCTCTGCCCCGCCGATCGTCCTCACGCGGCGGCGGATCAACCTCATCTTCTCGGCCCTGCTCGCCGGCATGCTCATGGCGGCGCTGGACCAGACCATCGTCTCGACGGCGATGCCGACGATCGTCGGCGACCTCGGCGGCGTCTCGCACATGGCGTGGATGACCACCGCCTACCTGCTGGCGACCACGCTGGTCATGCCGGTCTACGGCAAGTTCGGCGACCTGTGGGGCCGCCGGAACCTCTTCCTCGTCGCGATCGGGCTGTTCACGATCGCCAGCTTCGGCGCCGCGCTGGCGCCCGACTTCACCTGGCTGGTGGTCTGGCGGGGCGTGCAGGGCCTCGGCGGCGGCGGGCTGATGATCCTGTCGCAGGCGATCATCGCCGACATCGTCCCGGCGCGTGAGCGGGCGAAGTACATGGGCCCGATCGGCGCTCTGTTCGGCCTCTCGGCCGTCGCCGGGCCGCTCGTGGGCGGCTTCTTCACCGACTCCGCAACCTTCGGCTGGCAGTGGTGCTTCTGGATCAACGTGCCGGTCGGCCTGGCCGCGTTCCTCATCGGCTGGTTCACGCTGACCCTGCCGCGCAAGCGCAGCACGACGCCGCTGGACTACGCCGGCATCGTGGCGCTGTCGGCCACCACGACGTCCCTGATCCTGTTCACCGACTTCGGCGGCAGCGACGGCTGGGGCGCGGCGACGACGCTGTGGCTGGTGGGCGCGTTCGTCGTCTCGGCGGTCATCTTCGTGGCGATCGAGCTGCGCGCGGCCGAGCCGATCATCCCGATGACGCTGTTCCGCAACCGGACCTTCGTCGTCGCCACGGCCCTGGGCCTGGCGGTGGGTCTCGGCATGTTCTCCGCGATCGCGTTCATGCCGACGTTCCTGCAGATGAGCTCGGGGCTGTCGGCGGCCAACTCCGGGCTGCTCATGCTGCCGATGACCGCCGGCATCATCCTGACCATCCAGAGCTCGGCCGGGTTCATCCAGCGGACCGGCCGCTACAAGGTCTTCACCGTCGCCGGCGTGGCGGTGATCCTGGCGGCGCTGGCCTGGATGACGACGCTGTCGGGGGCCACCTCGCTGTGGACGGTCGGCGGGATGTTCTTCGTCCTCGGTGCCGGGCTGGGCCTGATCATGCAGAACGTCGTCCTGGCCGCGCAGAACGCCGTCCCGGCGAACCAGATCGGCACGGCGACCTCGACGAACAACTACTTCCGCGAGGTCGGCGCCACCCTCGGCGTGGCAATCTTCGGGACGTTGTTCACCAGCCGGCTGGCCGACAACCTGGTCACCGCGCTCACCGCGAACGGGCAGCAGGCGGTGCAGGCCGGCATCACGTCGCCGGAGACCCTCACCCCCGCGGCGGTGCAGGCCGCCGGCGAGCCGCTGAAGGCGGCGATCGTCGACGCGTACGCCCACTCGCTCGCACCGGTGTTCTGGTACCTGGTGCCGATCCTGGCCGTGGCCCTGGTGCTGGCGCTGTTCCTCAAGGAGATCCCGCTGGCCGAGATCGCCGGCATGGTCGCCCGCGGCGAGGCCGTGGAGTCCGAGGAGGAGCTGGCCCGCGTCATGGACGACGAGCAGCAGCGGGTGGCCGCCGCGCGGACCGACCGCGACGACGACGCGCGCGAGACCCCCGTCCCCGCGTAGCCACCGTCGAACGGCCGAGGCCTGGAACCGACCCCGGTTCCGGGCCTCAGCCGTGCTCAGGGGGGTCTGGCCAGTCCCCCTCCCGGCAGGCCCTCCCTCAGTCCCGCGAACGGGGGTTCCCTGGAGGCGTCAACCCCCGAGGAGGGAACAGTGGAGATCGTTCGCGGGCAGCCGACCACCAAGGGGCCGGCCGAGTGGTTCACCGGCGACGTGCACTTCGACGTCATCGCCCGCAGCGAGGTGGCGCGGGTGAACACGGTGCGCTTCGCGCCGTGCGCCCGGACCGCCTGGCACTCGCACGCCCGCGGGCAGACCCTGCACGTCACCGACGGGGTGGGGCTGGTCCAGTCGCGCGGCGGCGAGGTGCTCGTGATCCGTCCCGGCGACGTGATCTGGACGCCGCCGGGCGAGGAGCACTGGCACGGCGCCGCCCCGGACCGCTTCATGGTCCACACCGCCATCTGGGAGGGCGACGAGACGACGTGGGGGGACCTCGTGACGGACGAGGAGTACGGCTACCCGGAGGGGACCTCGGCATGACGCTTCCGACCCGCATCCTCGGGCAGGGCCTGGAGGTCTCGGCACTCGGCTTCGGCTGCATGGGGCTCTCCCAGAGCTACGGCCCGGTGCCCGCGCGCGAGGACTCGATCGCGCTGATCCGGGCGGCCGTCGACCGCGGCGTCACGTTCTTCGACACGGCGGAGGTCTACGGGCCGTTCGTCAACGAGGAGCTCGTCGGCGAGGCCCTGGCCCCCGTGCGCGACCGGGTGGTGATCGCCACCAAGTTCGGGTTCGCCTTCGACGCCGACGGCCGGCAGACCGGCCTGTCCAGCCGGCCGGAGGACATCCGGCGGGCCGCAGAGGGCTCGCTGCGCCGGCTCCGGACCGACGTCATCGACCTGTACTACCAGCACCGCGTCGACCCGGACGTCCCGATCGAGGACGTCGCCGGCGCGGTCGAGGAGCTGATCGAGGCGGGGAAGGTGCGCCACTTCGGGCTCTCGGAGGCCTCCCCGCGCACCATCCGCCGGGCGCACGCCGTCCAGCCCGTGACGGCACTGCAGAGCGAGTACTCGCTGTGGTTCCGGGAGCCGGAGCCGGAGATCCTGCCGACGCTGGCCGGGCTCGGCATCGGGTTCGTGCCGTTCAGCCCGCTCGGCAAGGGCTTCCTCACCGGGACCGTCGACGCGACGACCACGTTCGGCAGCGGCGACATCCGCGGCACCATCCCGCGGTTCACCGAGGAGGCCCGGCAGGCCAACCAGGCGCTGGTCGACCGGCTGGCGGAGATCGCCGGGCGGATGAACGCGACGACCGGCCAGATCGCGCTCGCCTGGCTGCTCGCGCAGCAGCCGTGGATCGTCCCGATCCCCGGCACCAAACGGCTGGAGCGGCTCGAGGAGAACACGGCGGCGGCCGGCGTCGAGCTGACCGACGACGACCTGCGGGAGATCGCGGAGGCCGCGGCCGCGGTCGAGATCCAGGGTGCCCGCTACCCCGAGCAGCTCGAGCGGCTCATCGACCGCTGATCGAGCCGACGAGCAGGTCGGCGACGGCCCGCATGCCGGCGTCCGCCGACGCGGCCACGGCCCCGTTGTGTACGGTTGTTCTTATGACCTCCCGGCCCGACGCCGACGACACCCGCACCATGCGCGAGCGGATGCTCGCCGGCGACCTCTACATCGCCGACGACCCCGAGATCGCCGAGGAGAGCGTCCGGGCGCTGGACCTGGCCGCCGCCTACAACGCCACGACGGCCCGCCAGGGTCCGCTGCGCCGGCAGCTCCTCGAGGAGCTGCTCGGCGCCGTCGGCGAGGGCACCGAGATCCGCCCGCCGCTGCACGTCGACTACGGCGGCAACATCCGCATCGGCGCCGGCTGCTTCGCGAACTTCGGCCTCGTGGCCCTGGACGTCGCGCCGATCACCATCGGGGACGACGTCCAGATCGGCCCGAACGTCCAGCTGCTCACCCCCACCCATCCCGTCGAGCCGGAGCCGCGGCGCGCGAAGTGGGAGGCGGCGGAGCCGATCACCCTCGGCGACAACGTCTGGCTCGGCGGCGGCGCGATCGTGCTGCCCGGCATGACCATCGGGGACAACACCGTCGTCGGCGCCGGAGCGGTGGTCACCCGCGACCTGCCCGCGAACGTGGTGGCGGTCGGCAACCCGGCCCGCGTCGTCCGCACCCTCGGGTGACCGAGGCCCCCGCCCGGCGGGCCCGCCGGTACGACCCGAACCGGCGCGACCGGCTGGTGGACACCACGCTCGACGTCATCGCCGAGCACGGCGTCGCCGCGGCCACGCACCGCGCGATCGCCCGCGCCGCCGACGTCCCGCTGGGCTCGCTGACCTACCACTTCGGCTCGCTGACCGAGCTGCTCGCCGCGGCGTTCACCCGGCACGTCGACACCGTCGCCGCCCGCTTCGACGAGCGCATGCGCGCCGCACCGGACCGCGCCGCGGCGCTCGAGGCGCTGGTCGAGTACCTCACCGGCGACCTGCTCGGCTCCTCCCGCGACCTGGTGCTCGCCGTCGAGCTCTACGTCGCCGCGGCACGCGACCCGGCGCTGCGCGCGGTCACCCAGGACTGGATGTCCCGCAGCCGCCGCAGCCTCGAGCGCCACCTCGACCCGGTCACCGCCCGCGAGGTCGACGCGCTGGTGGAGGGGCTGGTGCTGCACAGCGCCCTGTCCACCGACCCGATGAACGCCGACCAGATCCGCTCCGCCCTCTCCCGGCTCGCCGGCTGACCCCTGGAACTCGCCGTGTCCGTCGCTCTCCCGACCGTCGATGCCGCGCGCCTGCGCCGCGCCCGCCTGGCCGTCGCCGCCTGCTTCTTCCTCAACGCCGTCTTCTACGCCGGGCTCGTGCCGCGGCTGCCGGAGGTGAAGGCGGAGCTGGGTCTCAGCGCCACCTCTCTGGGCGCGGCCCTGGCCGCTCTGCCGCTGGGCGCGCTGCTGGCCGGGCTGTCGTCGGCCGCGCTGATCCGCCGGTTCGGCTCCGGCCCGGTCGCCTCCACCGGCCTGGTGCTGCTCGGCGTCACGGTGTGGACGGTGTCCGGGGTACCGAACTGGCTCGGCCTCGCCGCGGCGCTGCTGGTCGTCGGCGCCCTGGACGCGATCATCGACGTCGCGCAGAACGCGCACGGGCTGCGGGTGCAGCGGCTGTACCAGCGCTCGATCCTCAACGCGTTCCACGGCGTATGGAGCATCGGCGCGGTCGCCGGCGGGCTGCTCGGCTCGGCCGCGGCCGGGCTGGGCGTGCCGCTCGCCGCCCACCTCGGCGGCGCCGCCGTGGTCTTCGGCGTGCTCGCGCTGGTCGTCTCGCGGGCGATGCTGCCGGGCCGGGACGACGCCGAGCCGGCCGGCGACCAGCCGCGGGAGCGCCCGCGCCGGAGGGCCGCCGTCCCGGCGCTCGCCGTGCTCGGCGTGCTCGCCGCGTGCGGCGCCTTCGTGGAGGACGCCGGCGCCTCGTGGAGCACGCTCTACCTGCGCACCGAGCTGGACGCCGGGGCGGCCACCGCCGGGCTCGGCTTCGTCGCCCTGGCGGTCGCGATGACCGTCGGCCGGCTGACCGGCGACCGCGTGGTCGACCGGTTCGGCCAGCGGCGGGTCGCCCGGACCGGTGGCGCGCTCACCGCGGCCGGGATGGGGCTGGCGCTGGCGCTGCCGTCCGTGCCCACGACCCTGGTCGGGTTCGCACTGGCCGGACTCGGCGTCGCCACCCTGATCCCGGCCGTGTACCAGGCGGCGGACGAGCTGCCGGGGCTGCCGCACGGCGTCGGGCTGGCGGTGATCAACTGGCTGCTGCGCATCGGCTTCCTCGTCTCCCCGCCGCTGATCGGCGCCGTGGCCGACGCGACCTCCCTACGGGTCGCCCTCCTCGCGGTGGTGCTCGCCGGCTTCGGCGCGCTCGTGCTCGGCCGGGCGCTGCCGAGGCGTCCCGCGGTCGTCGACGAGGCCGCCGACGTGACGGTGACCCGGGCGGAGGTCTCCGAGCGGTGAACGGCGGAGGCCCGGGATCGCGGGGATCCCGGGCCTCTGCCGTTCGCATCTCAGTCCTCCGGGTGCCAGTTGACGTCCTGCGGCTTCTCGACCGGGGCCACCGGGACGACGGTGCGCTCGAACGCGTGCCGGCCGGCCGCGACCTCGAACGGCGCGCTGCCGTCGGGCAGGGACACCTCGGCGGTCGTGTTCGGCGGCACGGTCAGCTCCAGCGCGAAGGCCGACCCGTCGAGGGTCCACGACACAGCGGCCGGCCCGTACGGCGTCTCGTGCGTCGCCGCCGCCGAGGTGATGCCGGGACCCGGGCGCGGCGCGATCCGCAGCTTCCGGTAGCCCGGCTCGGCCGCCGCGAGGCCGGCGACCGTGCGGTGCAGCCAGTCGGCGACCGCGCCGTAGGCGTAGTGGTTGAACGACGTCATCTCGCCGGGGTTGATGGAGCCGTCGGGGAGCATGGAGTCCCAGCGCTCCCACACCGTCGTCGCGCCCATCGTCACCGGGTAGAGCCACGACGGGCTCTCGCGCTGCAGCAGCAGCTCGTAGGCCGTCGCCACCTCGCCGGCGTCGACCAGCGCGTCGGTGACGAACGGGGTGCCGAGGAAGCCGGTGCCGATGTGGAACCCGTCGGCCAGCACCTGACCGGCCAGCAGCCGGCCCGCGTGCCCCCGCTGCTCCGGCGTGAGCAGGTCGCACTCCAGCGCCAGCGCGTAGGCGGTCTGCGCCGGGTAGGCGACCCGACCGTTCGGCGTGACGTACTCGCTGCGGAAGCGCTCCGCGACCCGCTCGGCGAGGGCGGCGTACTCGCTGCCGTCGTGCCCGAGCACCTCCGCGGCCTGCGCCATGATCCGCGCCGACCGGGCGAGGTAGGCAGTGGCGACCAGCGGCCACGGCGTCCGCGCGTCGCCGGGCCGGTCCGGGGGCGCGGCGGGGTCGAGCCAGTCGCCCAGCATGAAGGGGACACCGGGGAAGTCGAGGTCCGGTCCGGCCGCCCGGCTGAACACGTCGAGCCACGCGGTCATCGACGGCCACTGGTCGGCGAGCAGCCGCGCGTCGCCGTGCGTCTCGTAGAGGGTCCACGGCACCACGACCGCGGCATCCCCCCAGCCGGCCTCGGCCTGCACGGGGAACGGCAGCAGCGGGATCCACGGCACGTAGAGCGGCGGGATCCCGTCCAGGTCCTCGAGCTGCTCCACGGCCAGGTCGGCCAGCCACGAGCGCAGCATCCCGGCGGTGTCGAAGAGGAAGGTGGCGGTGGGCACGAAGGCCTCGAGGTCGCCGGTCCAGCCCAGCCGCTCGTCGCGCTGCGGGCAGTCCGTGGGGAGGTCGACGAAGTTGCCGCGCATCCCCCACACGACGTTCTCGTGCAGCTTGGTCACGTCGGGGTCGGAGCAGGTGAACGTGCCGGTCGGGCGCATGTCGGTGTGGACGACGACGGCCTCGAGGTCGCCGGTGCCGAGCTCGCCCGGCCAGCCCTCCACCTCCGCGTAGCGGAACCCGTGGAAGGTGTACCGCGGCTCCCACGTCCGCGGACCCTGCCCGTCCAGGACGATGACGTCGGTCGCGTCGGCCTTGCGCAGCGGCCGCGTGCCGAGCTCGCCGTGCTCGAGCACCTCGGCGTGGCGGACGGTGATCTCCGTGCCGGCCGGGGCGTCGGGCAGCGAGAAGCGGATCCGGCCCACCAGGTTCTGACCGAAGTCGACGAGGGTCTTGCCCGACGGGGAGGTGAAGACCTGCTGGGCGGGGACGGTCTCGATGCGGCGCACCGGCGGGCCGGTCGGCGCCACCAGCGTCGTCACGTCGAGCTCGCCGACCTCCACCGGCGTCCACCCCGCGTCGTCGAACCCCGGGCTGGACCAGCCGGGGAGGTCGCGGCGGAAGTCGACGGTCTCGCCCTTGTAGATGTCGGCGCGCGTCTCGGGACCGAGGGTGGAGCGCCACGAGCCGTCGGTGGTCACGACCGTGCGCGTGCCGTCCGGGTGGTCGACCTCGAGCTGCAGGAAGGCGCCCGTGCGGTCGCCGTAGAGGTGCCGCCCGCCGGTGAACCCGAGGTGCCCGCGGTACCAGCCGTCGGCGAGCGTGACCCCGAGGGCGTGCGTGCCCTCCGCGAGCAGCGCCGTGACGTCGTGGGTCTGGTAGCGCAGGCGGTGCCGGTAGCTGGTCCAGCCCGGGGCCAGGACGTGGTCGCCGACGGTCGCGCCGTCCAGTTCGGCCTCGTAGATCCCGAACGCGGTGGCGTAGAGCCGCGCGCGGACGACCGGCTTGTCGAGGGTGAACTCCCGGCGCAGCAGGGCTACCGGCTCGCCGGTGCCGCCGGGCTCGGGCAGCACCGGCTGGACCAACGTCGCCGACCAGTCGGACGCCGACAGCAGCCCGGCCTCGACGACGGCGTCCTCGCTCCAGGCCGAGTCCTCGCCGGCCTCCTCGCCCCACACGCGCACCCGCACGGTCCGCCGCTCGCGGCTGGCCAGCGCCGGCGCGTCCCAGGGCACGAGCACCGAGTCGGCCGAGTCGATCCGCCCCGAGGACCACGGCGCGCCGTCCTCCGGCGCGATCTCCAGCTCGTAGGCGGCCTGCCGCCAGCCGGGCAGCTCGGTGCGCACGACCCAGGACAGTCGCGGCCGCGGCTCCCCGATGCCGAACGGCTCGCGGTGGTGCTCGAACGTGACGGGCAGGACGGTGAGGTCGCTCAACGCAAGGCCTCCGCGAGGTAGTCGACCGACAGCTTGACGACGCCGTCGACGTCGTCGTGGCCGTCGAAGATGTGCTGGGCGCCGTCGACCGGCACCAGCCGGGCGTCGACGCCGGCTGCGGTCAGGGCGGCGTGCAGCGCCTCGCTCTGCGCGTAGGGCACCAGCCAGTCAGCGGTGCCGTGCACCAGCAGGAACGGCGGCGCGTCCGGCGTCACGTGGGTGATCGGGCTGGCGTCGGCGAGGGCCGAGCCTTCCAGGCCGCGGGTCAGTTGGTCCTCCGGCGGGGTCACCAGCTCCGGCGGGAGCTTGGCGGCGATCTCCGGCGGGAGCGTGTGCCGGGGCATGGTGGTCAGGTCGGCGACGCCGTACCAGTCGACGACGGCCTGCACCCCGCTCGACTGCCCGAGGACGCCGTGCGTGCCCTCGAGGTCGGCGCGGTGCGCGGTGAGGCCGAGCGCGGCGACGATGTGCCCACCCGCGGACTCACCGATCGCGCCGATCCGCTCGGTGGCGATGCCGAGCTCGCCGGCGAACGCCCGCAGGTAGCGGACGGCGGCCTTGGCGTCCTGCAGCTGCGCCGGGAACGGCGCCTCCAGCGCGTGCCGGTAGTCGATGGTGGCGACCGCGAGCCCGGCGTCGAGCAGCGCGTCGAACACCTGGTTGGGCCGGAAGGTCTCGGGCAGGATGCGCCGGTCGCCGAACATGAACCCGCCGCCGTGCACCCACACGACCAGCGGCGCCGGGCCCTCGCCGGGCGGCACCCACAGGTCCAGCTGCAGCGGGCGGTAGCCGAAGGCGACGGCGTAGGTCAGCGAGCTGTAGTGCAGCGCACCGTCGTCCCGCCGGCTCGGCTCGTGCGGCGGCAGGAACCGGACGGGACCGGCCCACTCGGTGGTCGGTGCGCTCATGCGTTCTCCTCGAAGGTGTGCTCGCCGGGTCCGGCGGTGGACGTGGTGCCGCTGGGCAGGACGACCTCGGCCGTCGTCCCGGCGGGGACGGCGACGCGGAGGGAGAACCTGCCGCCGTCCAGACGCCAGGCCGACTCGATCCGGCCGTAGGGCGACTCGTGCGCCGCCTCGGCAGAGGTCAGCCCGCCGCCCGGTCGCGGCCGGACGCGGAAGCGGCGGTAGGCGGGCTCGACCGGCTCGATACCTGCGGTGCAGCGGTGCAGGAAGGAGACGACGGCGCCCTTGGAGTAGTGGTTGAGCGACTCGTGCGGCACGCCGTCGGCGTCCACCCCGTGCCACGACTCCCAGACGGTGGTCGCGCCGCGGTCGACCATGACCAGCCACGACGGCTCGCTGTCCTGCAGCAGCAGCTCGTAGGCGACGTCGAGGTGGCCGGTGTCGGCGAGCACCGGCAGCAGGTACGGCGTCGCGAGGAACCCGGTGCCCAGGTGGGTGTCGGCCTTGCGGATCAACTCGACCAGCCGCTCGGCGACGGCGGCGCGCAGCCCGTCCGGCACGAGGCCGAAGGCGAGCGCGCGGACGTGGGTGGCCTGGGTGTCGGGGGTGAGCCGGCCGTCCCCGTCGAGGTACTCCGCCTGCCACGCGGCCCGGACGTTCTCGGCCAGGTCGGCGTAGCGGACCGCCTCGTCGTCCTTGCCGAGGAGGTGGGCGATCCGGGCCATGAGGCCCGCGCTGTACGCGAGGTAGGCGGTGGCGACGTCACCCTTGTCGGCGGCGATCAACTCGTCCATCGGGGCGGGGCCGCTGCCCGGCTCCAGCCACTCGCCCCAGTGGAAGCCGGTGTCCCAGAGGTACTTCTCGTGGGGCGCGGGCTCGGGACGGCGCTCGGCGCGGGAGGGGTGCCGCTGCCCGGCGGCCATCTGCTCGGCGCGGTCCAGCCAGCGCACCATCGTCGGCCACAGCTCGTCGAGGACCTGCACGTCGCCGTAGGCCCGGTGGATCTCCCACGGGACGATCACCGCCGCGTCGCCCCACCCGGCGGAGCCGTTGAGGAAGGCGATCGGCCCCTCCCTGCCCTCGGCGCGGGGGGTCGGGCTGATGTTGGCGACGGTGCCGTCGGGCCACTGGTCGGCCGCCACGTCGCGCAGCCACTTGGTCGAGAAGCCGGCGACGTCGTAGAGGAACGCGGCGCTCGGCACGAACAGCTGCCAGTCGCCGGTCCAGCCGTGCCGCTCGCGGTGCGGGCAGTCGGTCGGGATGTCGCAGGCGTTGTCCCGGAAGCTCCAGACGGCCGCCTCGTGTAAGCGGTTCAGCCGCTCGTCGGAGCTGGTGATCCAGCCGGTGCGGCGCAGGTCGGTGTGCACGACGACGCCGCGGACGTCGTCCACGGTGAGCTCGCCGGGGTGGCCCTCGATGCGGACGTACCGGAAGCCGTGCGTCGTCCGCCGCGGCTCGAAGACGTCGCCGGGGACGCCGGCGGAGACGACCGCGTCGACCTGGCCGGCGGGCAGCGGGTGCGGCAGGAACGGGACGGCGGGCTTCAGGTTCTCGACCGTCAGGTCGCCGTCCGGGCCGAGCCACTCGCCGTGGGTCAGCGTGAGCGAGGTGCCGGCCGGTCCGAGGTCGGTCAGCCGGACCCAGCCGTTGATGTTCTGGCCCAGGTCGACCAGGTGCGCGCCGCTGAGCAGGCGCGTCACCGAGCGCGGGACGAGCTCCTCGACCCGGCGCACCGGCGGGGCGGGCGAGTCGACCAGGCCGGCGAAGCCGTGCTCGACGACGGCGACGTCGTCCCAGGCGGTGTCGTCGAAGCCGGGGGCGTCCCAGCCGTCGGGGCGCCGGGTCAGGTCCCACCGCTCGCCCGCGATGAGGTCGGCGGCGACCACGTGGCCGACCCCGCTGCGCCAGCCGGGCCCGGTGCCGACGACGGTGACCTCGCCGTCGGAGTGCACGAGGTGCAGCTGCGCGAGCAGCGCCAGCCGGTCCCCCCACTGCCGGTCGGCCCGGGTGATGCCGGTCTGCCCGCGGAACCAGCCGTCGGCGAGGACGACGCCGAGCGCGTTGCGTCCCTCGCGCACCGCCGCGGTGACGTCGACGGTCTGCACCTGCAGCCGGGCGTCGTACTGCGTGTAGCCCGGGGTCAGCTCGGCGTCGCCCACCCGGGAGCCGTTGAAGAACGCCTCGTAGAGCCCCTGCGCCGTGGCGTGCAGCCGCGCGGCGACCACCGGGCGGTCGACGTCGAACTCGAACCGCAGCAATGCCGCCGGGCGCTCGCCCTTGGGGCCGTCGGGCATGACCCCGGGCTCGACCCAGGAGGCCCGCCAGTCCTCGGTCCAGAGCAGGCCGGTCTCGAACGCGGCCGGCGCCGAGACCGGGCTCTGGCCGAGGTCGGTCTCGACCTGCACCCGCCACTCGACGCGCTGCGAGGAGGACAGCGGCGGGCCCGCGTAGGGCACGAGCAGGCTGCGGTGGCTGTCCACCCAGCCGGTGTCCCAGCCGTTGTCGGTGGTGATCCGGCAGGCGTGCTGCTCGCGGGCGCCGTCGGGCAGCCGCCAGGACAGCCGCGGCGCCGTCGTCCGGATGCCGAGGGCCTCGTCGAGGTGCTCGACGCGCAGCCCGTGCGGGGCGCCGCTCATGCCCCGGTCACCGTGACCGTGGCCGACGCGCGGCCCTCCCCCGCGCTCGGGCCGGCGGTCAGGACGACCGGGCCGGGCTCCACCACCCAGCCGTCGTCCCAGTGGCGCAGCGCCCGCCGGTGGATCTGCACGGGGACCTCCACGGTCTGGCCGGGTTCGGCGTGCGCGACGGCGAAGCCGGCGAGCCAGCACGCCGGGCGGTCGACCGCCGACTCCGGCCGGGAGGCGTAGACCTGTACGACCTGCTTGCCGCGCCGCGCGCCGGTGTTCCGCAGGCGCACCGTGACCGTCAGCTCCGGGCTTTCTGTACCGAAAGCCCACGAGTGGGGCGCCTCGATCGACTCGAACTCCCAGGTGGTGTAGCCGAGGCCGTGGCCGAACCAGAAGGCCGGCTCGGTCCAGGCGGCTAGGTAGCCGCGGTGCCCGATGTGCAGGCCCTCGGCGTACTCCAGCCGGCCGTCGGCCGGGGTGGTGCCGAGCACCGGGGCGTCGGTCATGGCCTTCGGCCAGGTGGTGGGCAGCCGGCCGCCGGGCTCGACCTCCCCCAGCAGGACGTCGGCCAGCGCGTTGCCGAACTCCATGCCCGGGAACCAGGCCACGAGGACCGCGGCCACCTCGTCCCGCCACGGCACCTCCACCGGCGCGCCGGCGTTGACGACCACGACCGTGCGCGGGTTGACCGCGGCGACCGCGCGGACCAGCTCGTCCTGCAGGCCGGGCAGGGTCAGGGAGGTGCGGTCGAAGCCCTCGCTCTCGACGTCCTCGCTGGTGCCGACGACGACCACCGCGACGTCGCTGGTGCGGGCCAGCTCGACCGCGTGCGCCAGCTCCTCGTCGGCCGGGCGCAGCGGGAGCCCGACGACCAGACCGGCGCGGAAGAGGAAGGCGCCGGCCGGCCAGCGGTAGCGGATGCGGACCTCGGCGGTCTCCCCGGCGCGCAGGGGCACGACGGCCGCGTGCTGCGGACCCCGCTGGAAGATCTCCTCGACGTCCGGCGCGGCCTGGTGGACGACGCCGCCGGCGACGTGCGCGCCGTCGACCTCGAGCGCGCACTCGCCGAAGCCGGTGGCGCCGAGCCGCCAGTCGCCGTCCTCGTCCGGCCGGAACCGCGCGGTGATCTCGACCGCGACCGCGCCGGCCGGGACGTCGCGGGCCAGCGTGACGAGGATCGCCGTCCCGGCGTCCTGCTCCTCGACGGTGTTCCCGTCGGCGTCGAGCCAGCGCAGCCGGACGCCCCCGAGCTCGTCGGCCCGTGCCGGGCGGAGTTTGTCCGAGAGCGCCGTGCCGACGGTGGCGACCACCTCGGCGCGGCCGGCGAGCGCCTGTGCCAGCCCGGCCACCGGCGTGACGAGGTACGGCAGCGGCACGGTGGCCGAGCCGCCGCCCAGGGCGCGCGCGTCGCGGGCGCCGGGGCCGACGACGGCCACCCGCCGCAGCTCCTCGGCGCGCAGCGGCAGCACGCCGTCGTTGCGCAGCAGGACCGTGCCGGCCGCCGCGGCCTCGCGGGCCAGCGGCGAGGCGTCCTCGATCCGGCCGGGAGCCGGCTTGCCGGCGTCCCAGCCCTCCAGCGCCCCGGTGCGCGCGGCGAGCAGCAGCAGCCGGCGCACCTTGGCGTCGATGTCGGACTCGGCGACGCGGCCGGCCCGCACCGCCTCGACCAGCGCCTGGCCCCACGTCGCGTCGGGGCCCGGCATGGCGAGGTCCAGCGCGGCGCGGGCGGCGGGCTCCCCGTCGTAGAGGGCGCCCCAGTCCGAGACGACGACGCCGGAGAAGCCCCACTCCCCCTTCAGCGGCTCGGCGAGCAGGTCGTTCTCGGTCATCGGCGCGCCGTTGACGCCGTTGTAGGCGGCCATGACCAGCCACGGGTCGGCGTCCTCGACGACCGCCTCGAACGGCGCCAGGTACAGCTCGCGCAGCGTGCGCTCGTCGACGACGTTGTCGACCGACATGCGGTCGGTCTCGGCGTCGTTGGCGACGTAGTGCTTCGGGCAGGCGCCGATCCCCCGCTCCTGCAGGCCGCGCACGTAGGCGGTGGCCAGCCGGCCGGAGAGCAGCGGGTCCTCGCTGAAGCACTCGAAGTGCCGGCCCCCCAGCGGCGAGCGGTGCAGGTTGATCGTCGGGCCGAGGACGACGTCCACGCCCTTGCGCACCGCTTCCCCGGCCAGCAGCCCGCCGATGCGGTTCAGCAGGTCCTCGTCCCAGGACGCCGCCATGGCGGAGCTGGACGGCAGCGCGGCCGAGGGGTCCAGTTCGGTGTCGGTGCCGCCGCGGACGCCGATCGGCCCGTCGGAGACGGTCATCGACCGCAGCCCGATCCCGGGCACCGCCTGCGTCGTCCACACCCCCGCCCCGGACAGCAGGCGCACCTTGGTCTCGAGGTCCAGCTTCCCGACGAGGCCGTCGAGATCGAGGTCGAGGTCGGTCAGGGCACGGGACGAGGGCACAGCTCTCCAGTTCGGGACGGTACGGGTGCTTTATCCCGATAAAGCACGCTCGGGGTGGCGCTACAGGGCGGCGGGGACCCGCTCCGCGTGGTGGCAGGCGGTGAGGCTGTCGCCGACCAGCCGCAGCGGCGGCCGCTGCTCGACGCAGACGTCGGTGGCCAGCGGGCAGCGCGGCACGAACGGGCAGCCCACGGACGACGGCTGCGCGGCGCCGGCCGTGCCGAACCCGGCGGCCTCACGCGCGGCCCGGCGAGCGGCCTGCTCGGCCGGCCGCGGCACCGGCGCGGCCGCGGTCAGGGCGACGGTGTACGGGTGCCGCGGGGCCTGGGTGACCGGCTCGACCGGCCCGGTCTCCATGACCTGCCCGCGGTAGAGCACCACCGCCCGCTGGGCCAGGAACCGGACGACGCCGAGGTCGTGGGCGATGAACAGGAACGCCAGGCCGCGCTGGTCGCGCAGGTCGGCGAGCAGGTTGAGCACCTGCGCCTGGGTGGAGAGGTCCAGCGCCGACACCGGCTCGTCGAGGACGACGACCTCGGGGTCGCACACCAGCGCCCGGGCGATGGCGATCCGCTGCCGCTGCCCGCCGGAGAACTGCGACGGGTAGCGGTCGATCGCGTCGCCGGGCAGGCCGACCGACTCGAGGCCCGCGCGCGCCTTGGCCAGCGCGGCGTCCCCCTTGATACCCATCAGCCGCAGCGGCTCGACCAGCGTCTGGCCGATCGTGCGGGCCGGGTTGAGCGAGGAGTACGGGTCCTGGAACACCACCCGCAGGTCGGCCACCAGCCGGCTGCGCTCCTTGAGCGACATCGAGGTGATGTCTCGGCCGTGCAGCTTGACCGTGCCGGCCGCCGGCGGGTGCAGGCCCAGCACGGCCTTGCCGATCGTCGACTTGCCCGAGCCCGACTCACCGACCAGGCCGACGGTCTCCCCCGGCATGATGTCGAAGCTGACGCCGTCCACGGCCGGGGTCGCCTTCTTCGCCTTGCGGCCGGAGCCGTAGCGGACGACCAGGTCGCGGATCTCGAGAGCGGGAGCGGTGGCTGACGAGGGGCCCGCAGCCTGGTCGTGGATGGCGGCGGTCATGAGGACACTCCAGCGGTCGGGGCGGTCTCGTCGGCGGGCTCGAGCTGCTCGTGGCCGGGCACGGTCTCGGCGCCGGCCTCCTCGGCCTCCCAGGTGACGTGCGCGCGGGACAGCTCGTCCACCCGGATGCACAGCACCGAGCCGTCGCCGTGCGCGGGCAGGGCCGGGAACGGCACCGTGCACTTCTCCTGGGCGAACTGGCAGCGGCCGGCGAACCGGCAGCCGTTCGGCCACGACCCGGGCGGCGGGACGGTGCCCGGGATGGAGGCCAGCCGCTCGGGCACCGGCTCGCCGTCGGGCACGTGCGGGTTCGCCCCGAGCAGCGCCATCGTGTACGGGTGCGCCGGGTCGTCGAGCACCCGCGCGGCGGTCCCGGACTCGACGACCGTGCCCGCGTACATGACGGTGACGTCGTCGCAGATGTCGGCGACCACGCCGAGGTCGTGGGACACGATCACGACGGACAGGCCGGTGTCGCGGACCAGCGCCCGCAGCAGCGACAGGATCTCCGCCTGCACCGTGACGTCGAGCGCCGTCGTCGGCTCGTCGGCGATGAGCAGTTTGGGCTGGCCGGTCAGCGCCAGGGCGATGCAGACGCGCTGCGCCATGCCGCCCGACAGCTGGTGCGGGTAGCTCTTCAGCACCCGCTCGGCGTCGACGATGCCGACCTGCTGCAGCAGTTCGGCGGCGATCCGCCGGGCCTCGCCCCGGCCGACGCCGCGGAACCGGCGGATCGGCCCGGTCAGCTGGTAGGCGATGGAGAACATCGGGTCGAGGGCCACCATCGGCTCCTGGGAGATCATCGCGATCTCCCGGCCCCGGACGGCGGTCAGGTCCTTCTCCGACAGGCCGACGAGCTCGCGGTCCTGCCAGCGGATCGAGCCGCCGGAGACCGAGACACCGTCGGGCAGCAGGCCCATCAGCGAGCGCGCGGTCATCGTCTTGCCGCAGCCGGACTCGCCGACGAGCCCCAGCACTGCGCCCTGGCGCAGTGTGAACGACACGTCGCTCACCAGCTGCGGCCCCTCGTCCACCGAGATCGACAGGTCGCGCACCTCGAGCACGGCGTCCGCGTCTGCCGGGGCATCGACCGGCGGAGGCGCCACGGCCGGCTTCCTCCGGCGGACGCGGAGCTTCTCCACCGACGCCTTGCCGGCGATCGCGTCGGCGAGCTCGTTCGCCGCCACGACGGTCAGCGCCAGCACCAGGCCGGTCGGCACCAGCAGCCACGGCGCGTCGAAGACGTGCCCGGAGGCGTCCTGGATCATGAAGCCCCAGCTGGGCTCCGGCTCGCCGGGGCCGAAGCCGAGGAACGCCAGGCCGGCGACGATCAGCAGGCCGATGCCGAACAGCTGCGCGGCCTGCACCGCGACCACCGTCGCCATGGACGGCAGCACGTGCAGCAGGTTGACGCGCAGCGAACCGAGGCCGTTGACGCGGGCGGCGTCGACGTAGAGCCGCTGCCGCACCGACTGCGCCACGCCGAGCATCACCCGGTAGACCGCGGCGGAGATCAGCACGCCGAGGATCGCCATGACCGCGTAGAGCTTGTTGCCGATGGCGCCGATGACCGCGAGCAGGATGATCGTGGAGGGCAGCGCGAGGAAGACCTCGGTGATGCGGCTGATGACCCGCTCGACCCGGGGCCCGCGCTCGGCGGCGATCAGCGCCAGCGGCACGCCGATGCCGAAGGCCACGACGAGCATCAGCGCCGACGAGAGCAGCGGCAGCGCGCCGGCGGTGAAGATCCGGGACAGCAGGTCGCGGCCCAGCGGGTCGGTGCCCAGCCAGTGCGCAGCGGAGGGCAGCGCGAGCCGGTTCGCGGTGTCCTGCTCGGTGACCTCGTAGGGCCGCCACCACGCCGCGGTGAGCGAGGCGACGATGACGAAGGTCAGCCAGACGGCGCCGAAGACGCCGCCGGGACGGCGGAGGAAGCCGGGCAGACCACGGCGGCGGGCCGGCGGGACGGGCTCGGTGGCGACCTCGTCGGCCGCGTCGAGGGGCAGGACGCTCATGCCGTACGCACCTTCGGGTCCAGTGCCGCGACCACGAGGTCGAGCAGCAGGTTGATGACGACGACCACCACGGTGGCGATGACCACGACGCCGATCAGCGCCGGGAAGTCGTGGCTGCTGGCCGCCTGCTGGCTGGCCTGGCCGAGGCCGGGCAGCGCGAAGAGGTTCTCGATGATCACCGAGCCGCCGAACAGCGCGATGAACTGGATGCCGAGCACCGAGACCACCGGCACGCTGGCGAAGCGCAGCGCGTGCACGTAGCGGATCCGCCACCTCGGCGTCCCCATGGCCCGCAGCGTGCGGATGTGCTCCTGGCCGAGCGCCTCCCGCATGCCGGCAGCCGCGGTGCGGGCGATGATCGCCGCCCCGCCGACGGCCAGGGTGAGCACCGGCAGCAGCAGGCTGTCGAACCAGGCGGCCGGGTCGGCGGAGAACTCCACGTAACCGGTGGCCGGCAGCAGCTCGAGCTGGATGGCCAGCACGTAGACGAGCAGGACGCCGACCCAGAACGCGGGCAGGGAGAGCGCGACGCCGGCGCCGGAGGTGATGAACTTGCCGAAGCGGCCGCCGCGCACGGCGGCGGTCACGCCGAGCAGCACGCCGACGACGCCGGACAGCAGCGTGGCGAACAGGGCGATGAACCCGGTGACGGGCAGCCGGTCGGCCAGGTCCGAGCCGATGTCCCGGCCGTCGATGAGCGACGTCCCCAGGTCGAACCGGAAGAGCTGGCCCAGGTAGTCGAAGAACTGCACGAACAGCGGCCGGTTCCAGCCGAGCGCCTCGTTCTCCGCGGCGATCTCGGCGGCGGTGGCGCCCGGCCCGGCCTTGACCGCGCCCGGGCTGCCGTCGCCGAGGTGCACGAGCAGGAAGCTGATCAGCACGGCCGCGAGGATCGTCCCGACGGCCAGGGCCAGCCGCTTGGCGACGTAGGTGAGCATCTGGGGGTCCTCGTCCGCTCGGGTGGGCTAGGGGTTTCGGAGGCCGGTGGCCGCGGGTCGTCCCGCGGCCACCGGCCGTCGCTCAGCTGGCCGGCTGGATCGCCGAGAGCGCCAGGTAGTTGTTGGCGCCGGCGAACGAGGGCTCGGCCACCTTCTCGGCGTTGTAGCCGTAGTAGGTGAAGTCCTCGTAGACCGGGATGTACCAGACGTGCTCGGTGAGGGCCCGGTTGAGCGCGGTCAGCGCCTGCTCCTGGGCGTCACCGGTGGCGCCGAGGGCACCGCCGAGGGCGCCCTCGATCGCCGGCTCCTTCGCGCCCTGGGTGTTCATGAACCCGCCGTAGACCACACCGGCGACGAAGCCGGCCGGCTGGGCGCCGACGGCGAACGGGCCCCAGAGCACCGGGTCGGTGTTCACCGCGGCGAAGACCTGATCGGTGGAGGTGGCGACGACGAAGTTCATGGTGATGCCGACCTCGGCCAGCTGGCTCTGGATCGCCACCTGGTCCTCGTCGGGCTGGCCGAGCACGGTGACGTTGAACTCGAAGCCGTCGGGGTAGCCGGCCTCGGCCAGCAGCTGCTTGGCCTTGTCCGGGTCGTAGCCGAACTCCTCGTCGAGCGCCTCGTCGAAGCCCGCGGCACCCTCGGGGAACAGCTGGGAGGTCGGCCGGGAGCCGTCGTGCAGGTCGCTGACCAGCTTGTCGCGGTCGATCGCGTACATGATCGCCTGGCGGGCCTGCTCGTTGCCGAACGCCGGGTTGGTGGCGCCCGTCTTGTCGGTCACCGGGAAGCCGACGATCGTGCCGCCCTGGCTCACCGTGCTCTGCCGCGACTCGACCAGGTCGATCGTGGTCGGGTCGAGGATACCGGCGACGTCGGCCTGGCCGGAGACGACGGCGTTGGCCAGCGCCTGCGGGTCGGTGATGATGTCGAAGACGATCGTGTCGTAGGCCCAGTCGCCCGCGTCGTGCGCGTCGGCCTTCCTGTCCAGGGTGTAGGTGCTCGCCTTGGTGGTCTCGTCGGCGTTGAGCTCGTAGGCGCCCGAACCGTCCGGCGTCGTCTCCAGCGAGGTCGGGTCGGCGATGCCGTCGGGGCCGACGATGATGCCGGCCGTGTCGACCAGGTTGTTCTCCGGCGTCGCCTGCGGCGCCTTCCAGGTGATGACGACGGTCTGCGGGTCCGGCGCCTGGACGTCGGTGATCTCCGCGGCCTGGCCGGGGGCGATCGAGCCGTAGGCCTCGAGGTCGGGGTCGCTGCGGCGGTCGAGGTTGGCCTTGACCACGGTCGAGTCCAGCGGCTTGCCGTCGGTGAACGTGACGTCGTCGCGCAGCGTCAGCGTGGTCTGCAGGTTGTCCGGGCTGTTCGAGAAGTCGGACACCAGGCTGCCCTCGACGGTGCCGTCGGGCTGGGTGACGAACAGCGAGTCGTAGAGCGCGGCGTAGAAGGTGAACTGGCCCTGCGAGTAGAGCAGCGCGTCGTAGCCGTTCGGCGCGTAGTCCGCGTCGCTCGCGACGGTCACGGTGTTCTCGGCGCTCTGGCTGCTGCCGCCGCCACCGCCGCCCCCGCCGCTGCACGCGGCGAGCGACGTCACGGCCGCGGCCGTGACCAGCGCCGCGCCGGTCCGGAACGTGAATCGATTCATGCTGTGGTGGCTCCTTCGCCTGACAACGGAGGGGTCATGTGGGGGCCGGGCTCGGCCGGGCCGGAGCACCCGCTCGGCTTGGGCGCCAACGATGCGGTCCGGGTCACAGGGGCGTCAGGCACAATGCCGCTCAATGGAAAACAACTGTGGCGCCCGCCTCATGGGTGACGATCAGGAATCCCTCCGGTGACCGGCGCCTCTGCTGAGCCGGCCCGGGTCCGCGGGAAGCGGCCGCCGCAGGGCGATCCCGTCGTCGACCGGGCGTTCGCCCTGCTCGGTGCGTTCGACGCCGGCCACCGGTCGCTGACGCTCGGCGAGCTGAGCCGGCGCAGCGGCATCCCGACCAGCTCGACGCTGCGGCTGGCGACCCGGCTCATGGCCTGGGGCGCACTGGAACGGGGTGTCGACGGCCGGTTCACCATCGGGCTGCGGCTGTGGGAGGTCGCCTCGCTGGCGCCGCGCGGCCAGGGCCTCAAGCAGGTGGCGCTGCCGTTCATGGGCGACCTCGAGGAGGTCACCCGCCAGCACGTGCTGCTCGCCGTCCGGGAGGGTCAGGAGGCGCTGCTGGTGGAGCGGCTGTCCGCGCACGGGGCGATGGCGGTGCTCTACCGCGTGGGCGGGCGGCTGCCGCTGCACTCGACGGGGGTCGGCCTGGTGCTGCTCGCGTTCGCCGAGACGGCGTTCCAGGAGTCGACGCTGGCCCAGCCGCTGATGCACCAGCCCGAGAACGTCGCCGTCTCCCCCGCCGCGCTGCGCCGGACGCTGGCCGAGATCCGCCGCGAGGGCTTGGCCACGCTGCGCCGGCGCACGCCGCAGCCGCTGGTCAGCGTCGCCGCGCCGATCTTCGGCGCCGACGACCGCATCGCGGCCGCGCTGTCGGTGGTCGTGCCGCAGGAGAACGCGGAGCCGCGGCTGCTGGGCCCCGCCGTGCGGACGGCGGCCCGCTCCATCTCCCGTGGCCTCGGCGCCCGCCGCTCGATCGGCTTCGCGGGCGGCGCCTGAGCCGCCCTTCCGCTCAATGGCAGAACCGTGGGATCCGCCCGGGCGCGCGGGCGATGCTCGCGAGAGCGCCCGTGGCGGGCGCCACATCCGGCCCCGCCGTGACTCCGCCCGCCCACCCCACGCTTCGCGCCCGGAGGACATGAGTGCCCATCCACCCCGCGATCGCCTCGAAGCTGCACCTGCTCGAGGGCATCGCGTCGTTCGAGACCGCCATGGCCGACCCGGTCCAGCGGGCGCTGCTCGACGAGTTCATGTCGATCACCGGCGCGCCGCAGCCGCCTGCTGTCGAGACGCGCGAGGAGGCGGCTCCCGGCCCGCACGGCCCCGTGCCGGTGCGCGTCTACGTCCCGGCGGAGCCCGGCCCGGACCGGCCGGCCCTCGTGTGGGTGCACGGTGGCGCGTTCGTCGGCGGTGACCTGGAGATGCCCGAGGCCGACTGGACCGCCCGGCAGATCTGCGAGCGCGCGGGTGCGGTCGTCGTCAGCGTCGACTACCGGCTCTGCAACGAGGGGATCCACTACCCGGTGCCGCACGACGACGTCGTCGCGGCCTTCCGCTGGGTCCGCGACAGCGCCGCCGAGCTCGGCGTCGACCCGGCGCGCGTTTCGCTGGGCGGCGCCAGCGCCGGCGGCAACCTGGCGATCGGCGCCGCGCTGAAGCTCCGCGACGAGGACGGTGCGCCGCCGGCCGCGCTGCTGCCGATCTACCCGGTGGCGCACGCCGTCGTCCCGCCGGCGTCCGCGTCGCTCGCCGCGAAGATGGCCGAGGTCCCCGACGTCCTGCGCTTCTTCCCGCCGCAGACCCGCTGGTTCAACGAGAACTACCTCGGCGGGCCGCTGTCGACCGCCGACGGCTACGCGTTCGGCGCCCAGGCCGTGCTCGAGGGGCTGTGCCCGACGCTGGTCATCAACGCCGAGTACGACGACCTGCGGGCCTCCGGCGAGGCGTTCGTCGCGCAGTGCGCGCTGGCCGGGGTCGACGTCCGGCAGGTGACCGCGGTCGGCATGCTGCACGGCTTCCTCAACACCCGCCCCGACATCGAGCCGGTCGGGCAGGCGCTGGACCTCATGGCCGACGTCGTCGCCGGCGGCCGCGTGCGGGTCCTCGCGTGAACCCGCTGATCCCGGGGTTCAACCCCGATCCCAGCATCGTCGCCGTCGACGGCGCCTACTACCTGGTGACCTCGACGTTCGAGTACCTGCCGGCGCTGCCGGTGTACCGGAGCACCGACCTGGAGACGTGGGAGCACATCGGCAACGTCGCGACCCGCGCGGAGCAGGTCGACCTCGAGCACGTGCCGACGCCGGGCGGCGTCTGGGCACCGACGATCCGGTACCGCGACGGTGTCTTCTTCGTGATCGTCACGGTCTTCCTCGGCGGCCGCGGCTGCGTCGTCTTCACCGCGACCGACCCGGCCGGGCCGTGGAGCGAGGGAACGCCGATCCCGGCGGTCGACGGCATCGACCCCGACCTCGCCTGGGACGACGACGGCACCGCCTACGTCACCTACGCCGAGCACCCCCACGCGATCCGGCAGGTGAAGGTCGACCTCGCCACGGGAGAGGCGCTGGAGGAGCCGCGAGCGCTGTGGGCCGGCAGCGGGCTGTACTCCCCGGAGGGCCCGCACCTGTACCGGCGCGGCCAGCACTGGTACCTGCTGGTCGCCGAGGGCGGCACCGACCGCGGCCACGCCGTCACCGTGGCCCGGGGCCCGTCCCTGCAGGGCCCGTGGGAGAGCTGCCCGGCGAATCCTCTGCTCACCGCCGCCGGCACCGGCTCTCCGATCCAGAACACCGGCCACGCCGATCTCGTCGACACCCCCGGCGGCGGGACGGCGATGGTGCACCTCGGCGTCCGGCCGGTCGGGCTGGCGCAGGCGTACTCGCCGCTCGGCCGGGAGACGTTCCTGACCTCGGTCGAGTGGGTCGACGGGTGGCCGCAGGCGCGCTTGCCGGAGCCGGCGCCGGGGCGGGGCACCGAGGAGTCCTTCGACCTCGCCGACCCGGCCGCGCTCGACGACCCTGGCTGGCTCGCCGTCCGCCGGACGCCGGGCGAGGTCGGCAAGCCCACCGCCGGAGGTCTCGCGATCACCGCGGACAGCACCGGCCTCGACGGGCCCCGGCCGTCGTTCGTCGGCCGCCGCCAGCGCCACCTGCGCGCCACCGTCGCCACGACGGTCGACGCGTCCGCCGGGACCGGCGGCCTGGCCTCCCGCTACGGCGAGGACCACTGGTTCGCGATCGAGGCCGCACCCGACGGCACGGTCACCGCGCGGGCGCGGCTCGCCGGGCTGGACCGCACGTGGGTGGCCGTCCTCCCGGCCGGCGACGTGGAGCTGCGCCTGGAGATGACGCCGCCGCCGTCGGACTTCTCGGCCGGCGCCGTGGGCGGCGACCGCATCCGGCTGGTCGCCTCGTCCGGCGGGCAGGACGTCGTCCTCACCGAGCTGGACGGCCGCTACTGGACCTTCGAGGTCGCCAAGTCCTTCACCGGCCGCGTCGTCGGCCTCTACGCCACCGAGGGCACCGTCACCTTCGCCGACTTCCGCTACCGCGGCAGCGACACCGAGGAGATCACGACATGACCACCTTCCCCGACGGCTTCCTCTGGGGCGCGGCGACCGCCGCCCACCAGGTCGAGGGCGGCAACGTCAACAACGACCACTGGGAGCTCGAGCACGTCCCGCACTCGCCGTTCGCCGAGCCGAGCGGGGACGCCTGCGACTCCTGGCACCGGTGGCCCGAGGACCTCGACCTGGTCGCCGGCGCCGGGCTGAACAGCTACCGGTTCAGCCTGGAGTGGAGCCGGATCGAGCCCGAGGAAGGCGAGTTCTCACGGGCGGCGCTGGACCACTACCGGCGCATGGTCGACGGCTGCCACGACCGGGGACTTGCCCCGATCGTCACGCTCGTCCACTTCACGCAGCCGCGCTGGCTGCTGCACGACGGCGGCTGGACCGGCCCGAAGACCGGCGACCGGATCGCCCGCTTCGCCGAGTTCGCGCTCCCCGCGCTCGAGGACGCCGCGTACGTCGCCACGATCAACGAGCCGAACCTCATGGCCGCCCAGCCGGTGCTCGCCGGCATGGCCAGGCGCGGGGAGCCGATCCACGGCCTGCCCCGCCCCGACCAGGGCGTCGCCGAGGCGCTGCTCGGCCTGCACGACCGTGCCCGGGAGGTGTTCCGGGGCGCCGGTCTGCGGACGGGCATGACCCTGATCGGCCGGGAGAACATCGCCGAGGACGGCGGCGAGGAGCGCATGTGGGAGGAGCGCGCCGCGTTCGAGGACCAGTTCCTCCGCGCGGCCGACGGCGACGACTGGGTGGGGCTGCAGATCTACACCTGCGCCCGCTTCGGCCCGGACGGGCTGGTCCCGCCCCCGCCGGAGCTGCAGACGCTGGCGCACGGCATGGAACGCCGCCCGGAGGCGCTCGGCGCCGCGGTCGCCCGCGCCGCCGAGGTGCTGCCCGGGACGCCGATCCTGGTCACCGAGAACGGCATCGCGACCGCCGACGACGAGGACCGGATCCGGTTCACCACCGACGCGCTGACCGGCCTGGCCGGGGCGATTGCCGGCGGCGCCGACGTCCGCGGCTACGTGCACTGGAGCCTGCTCGACAACTTCGAGTGGATGCTGGGCTACCGGCCGACGTTCGGCCTGGTCGCCGTCGACCGGGAGACGTTCGCCCGCACGCCGAAGCCGAGCCTGGCGTGGCTCGGCGGCGTCGCCCGCCGGAACGCGGTGACCATGTGACCATGACCGGAACCGGCACCGACGGCATCACCGTCGTCGTCGCCCGCGAGGTGGCGCCCGGTCACGAGGAGGAGTTCCACCGCTGGGTCGGCGACCTCCTCGGGGCCGCCCGGCGCTTCCCCGGCTACCTCGGCTCGGGCGTGCTCAAGCCGGTGGCCGGGGGCTCGGTGTGGCACGTGGTCTACCGGTTCGAGTCCCCCGAGCGGCTGGCCGGCTGGGAGCGCTCGACCATCCGCAGCCGGCTGCTGGAGCAGGGGTCGGCGTTCATGGAGACCGTCGCCGTCCGCCGGCTGGACGGGATGGAGACCTGGTTCGATCCGCCGGCGGCCGCGCCCAAGCCCCCGCCGCGCTGGAAGACCTTCGTGATGACGGCGAGCGTCATCCTGCTGCTGCAGTTCCTGATCTCCACCGCGCTGCGGCCCCTGGTCGGCGACTGGCCGCTGTTCCTCCGCACCGCTGCGGTGATCGTCCCCCTCGTGGCGCTGATGACCTGGGTCGTCATGCCGCGCCTGTCGCGCGCGCTGGCCGGCTGGCTCTACCGGAGTGCCCGCGGCTGACGGGCCCTCACGCCGGGAACGGCAGCTGGTCCAGGGCGCCCGTCCTGGCCGGTGCGTGCCGGGCGGCCCGCCGCGCCGCCGCACGCCGCTCGCTCATCCGCCGGGCGTGCGTGAGCCGGGCCTCCGCGATGCCCGGCGCGGTGAAGCCGTCGACGGACAGCCGGCAGGCGGTCACCGGGATCCAGCGGATCCCTCCGTCGACGTCCCGCACCCCCACCAGCAGCCCCCGGTTCTGGCGCCGCAGCTCCAGGGAGAACCCGCGCACCGCGGCCTCGGTGGCCGCGGCGTCCCCGGCGCCGGGGCCGTAGAGCCAGGTGACGTGCCGGTGCTGCCGCCGGTCGGCGTCGTCGCGCTCCCGCCAGGCGGCGTCCGGCAGCGGCGCCAGCTGGACCTCGAGGACGGCGTCGAGCTCGTCCACGACGAGCTGCAGGTCGGCCGCTCCCGCCGGCCCGAGCAGCGTGCGCGCCCGCGGCTGGTGTCCCTGCCCGGCCAGCCACCTGGTCAGGGCGGGCTCGTACCTCAGGTGCTCGTACGCGAGGCCGGCGTCGGTACCGGACCTGGCGAACCGGCACCAGGAGTCGGCGGCGCGGTGGCGGAAGCCGGCGCCGGCGAACAGCCGCTCGCCGCACCCACCGGCCCGCGTGGAGCACCAGAACCGGCCGCGGTAGTGCGCCACGAGCCGGCGCGCACCCGGCACGTCGTCGGGCAGCACGACCGCGTGCGAGCCCTCCGGCCCGTCCGTGACCGCCCACCGCAGTTCGCCGTCCACCTCGCCTCCCTGGCTCGGACGACGGCACCGTACGGGCGGCCACCGACGAAAACCGCGGGACGGCCGGCCTGGGGGGCGCCGCCGCCGGCCGCAGGCCTCATCCCGCGGGGACGACGCCCGGGTCGACGTGCACCTTCGGACCGGGCCCGGAGCCCTCCGGTCGCCGTCCGGCCAGGACGTCGGCCACCAGCTCGAGGCCGACGGTGGCCGCGACCAGCTGCCGCGGGTCGACCTCGCCGCTCGCGTAGGCCGCGATGGTGGCCTCCAGGCCCGGCGAGGCCGACAGGATCCCGACCGCCGTGACGTCCCCGAGCAGCAGCGTGCGGGTGTCGATCGTGCTCGGCGTGCCGGCGATGCCGATGTAGACGACCCGGCCGGCGGGTTCCACCAGGTCGAGGGCGAACGCGGGAGAGGCGACGTGCGTCGAGGCGTCGACCACGGCGTCGAACGGCAGGTCCGGCAGGGTGTCCCGGCTCCAGGCCGAGGCGAACCCGAGGTCGCGGGCGAACGCCAGCGACGCCTCGGTGACGCCCAGCAGGTGCACCTCGGCCCCGGCCGCGCGCAGGAACATCGCGGTCAGCAGCCCGATCGTCCCGGGGCCGATGACCAGTGCCCGGTCGCCCGGCCCGGCGCCGGCGGCGCGCGCCGCCCGCCAGGCGTTGCCGCCCGGCTCGACCAGCGCGCCGAGGGACTCGTCGACGGCGTCCGGGAGCTCGTGCAGCGACCAGGCGGGGACGGCGAGCTGCTCGGCCAGCGCGCCGTGCCGGCCGCCCCGGATGCCGACCTCCTGGCGGGCCTCGCAGACGTGCTGGTCGCCGCGGCGGCACCGCCGGCAGGTCCGGTCGCCGAGCATCGTGTCGCCCATGACCCGCCGGCCCAGCCAGCCGGCGTCCACGCCGTCCCCGACCGCGGCGACCCGGCCGCACCACTCGTGCCCCGGCCGCAGCGGGTAGGAGGAGTGCCCGGTCTGCAGGTAGGACAGCTCGCCGGTGAACAGCTCGACGTCGGTGCCGCACACGCCGACCCGCTCGACGTCGACCACCACCTCACCGGGCGCGGCGACCGGGACGGGCACCTCGTGCACCGCGCAGTCGCCGGGTCCGGAGAGCACGACCGCGCGCATGGTCTGGACACGGGACGAGGACACAGGAGCAAGGATGGCGGTCGTGACCCTTCGCAGCGCGCAGTGGTACTCCGGCGACGTCCGCAACGCCTACATCCACCGGGCGTGGATGCGCCGCGGCATCCCCGACGACGCGTTCGAGCGGCCGCAGATCGCGATCGCGAACACCGCCTCGGACCTCGTGCCGTGCAACTCCCACCTCACCGAGGTGGCCGCCGCCGTGCGCGACGGCGTCCTCGCGGCCGGCGGCACCCCGCTGGAGATGCCCGTGCTGGGCCTGGGCGAGACGCAGGTCCGGCCGACGGCGATGCTCTGGCGCAACCTCGCGGCGATGGAGATGGAGGAGATGTTCCGCGCCAACCCGGTCGACGGGCTGGTGCTGCTCGGCGGCTGCGACAAGACGATCCCGTCGCTGCTCATGGCCGCGGCCTCGGTCGACCTGCCGGCCGTCGTCGTGCCCGGCGGGCCGATGCTGACCGGCACCTTCCGCGGCGTGCCCATCGGGTGCGGCACCGACGTCTTCCGGCTCTCGGAGGAGGTGCGGGCGGGCACGCTCTCGGCGGAGGAGTTCGCGCGGTCGGCGACGGCGATGATCCGCAGCCGCGGGCACTGCAACACGATGGGGACGGCGTCGACCATGGCGCTGGTCGCCGAGGCCCTGGGCACCGTCGTCCCCGGGGTGGCCGGCACCCCCGCCGCGGACAGCCGGCTGCTCGAGGCCGCGCACGGCACCGGGCGGCTGGCCGTGGAGATGGTCGCCGCCGACCGCAGGCCGTCGACGTTCCTGACCAAGGCATCGTTCGCCAATGCCATCGTCGCGCTGGCCGCGATCGGGGGTTCCACCAACGCGGTCGTCCACCTGCTCGCGATCGCCGGGCGGCTCGGCATCGACCTGACCCTCGACGACTTCGACCGGATCGGCTCCGGCGTGCCGGTGCTGGTCGACCTGCTGCCGGCCGGCCGGTTCCTCATGGAGGACTTCCACCGCGCCGGCGGCCTGCTCGCCGTCCTCGCCGAGGTGCGCGACCTGCTCGACCCCGGCGCGCTGACCGTCACCGGCAAGCCGCTGGTCGAGTACCTGGACCACGCGCCGGTCTGGGACCCGGAGGTCATCCGGCTGCGCCGGGAGCCGCTGGTCGAGCACGGTGGCATCGCCGTGCTGCGCGGCAACCTCGCGCCCGACGGCGCGGTGATCAAGCCGGCCGCGGCGTCACCGCACCTGATGCGGCACCGCGGCCGGGCGGTCGTGTTCGACTCGATCGAGGACTTCTCCGCCCGCGTCGACGACCCCGGCCTCGACGTCGACGCCGACTCGGTGCTGGTGCTGCGCGGCTGCGGGCCGAAGGGCTACCCCGGCATGCCCGAGGTCTCCAACATGCCGCTGCCGAAGAAGCTGCTCGAGGCCGGCGTCCGCGACATGGTCCGGGTCTGCGACGGGCGGATGAGCGGCACCGCCTACGGCACCGTCGTCCTGCACGTGGCGCCCGAGGCCGCCGCCGGCGGCCCGCTGGCCCTGGTGCGCACCGGCGACGTCATCACGCTGGACGTCGAGGCCCGGCGGATCGACGTCGAGGTGGACGACGCCGAGCTGGCCGCCCGCACGCCGAACGAGGCCACGCTCACCGGGTTCGCGAATCCCCGGCGCGGCTGGGAGCGGCTCTACGTCGACCACGTGCTGCAGGCCGACACCGGCGCCGACCTCGACTTCCTCGTCGGCTCGAGCGGCTCGGAGGTCAGCCGCGAGTCGCACTGAGCGCGGTCAGCCGCCCACCCGGGTGACGACGGAGGTGCCGAAGCGCTCCGCGGCCGCGCGCTTGTAGCCGGCCGGGAAGTCGACCGAGGCCGCGCGGTCCGCGGCGGCCGCCCGCACCTGGGCCGCGCCGTCGCCGGCGAAGGCGGCGACGCACTCCTCGGGCGCGACGTTGGCGGCGGCGACCAGCGCCCCCGCGGCGCCGATCGCGCCGGAGAGTCCCATGAGGCTCGCCGCACCGGTCCAGAGGTCGCCGGCGAAGATCTGCCGCTCGTGCAGCAGCCGGGCGGCGTCGCCGGAGGAGTCCTTGAGCCCGGCCACCGGCAGCTCCGGCAGCAGGTGCACCGGGATGCCCGGCGCCGAGGCGCCCGGGAAGTGGTAGGCCAGCAGCGGTCCGGACGCGGCCTTCGCCACGGTGTCGTAGTACCGCCGCGGGTCGGCGACCCCTGGCGGGGACAGCGCCAGGACGGCGTCGGCGCCGGCGTCGAAGGCCCGCTCGGTCAGCGCCGCCGACTGCCGGCCGGTCGGTGCGCCCGTGCCGGCGATCACGGGCACGCCGGCCGGCAGCGCGGCGCGCGTGGCGGCGACGAGCTCGGTCCGCTCATCGGGGGTGAGGGTCGCCGCCTCCCCCGTCGTCCCGGCGACCAGGACGGCCGTCACGCCGAGGTCGACGAGGCGCGCAGCGAACTCGGCGGTCGCCTTCGCCTCCAGGGCGCCGTCCTCGTCGAACAGGGTGACCAGCGCCACGCCGACGCCGGTGAACAGATCAGCCATGCCCTCATCGTGCTCGGCTTCCGGCCCTCCTGCCCACCTCGCTACCGGGCCCTGACCGGCGGCACAGCGCCCGTCAGCGGCGACGCTCGTGCAGGCGCAGCCTCGCCAGCATGTCCGCGAACAGCATCCGGACGTCGACGGAGGTGTAGACGCGGCCGTTCGGCGTCGTCCGGAACTCGCTGGACTCGTCCCCCAGGGCGGTGACCAGGACCGGCGGGCTGTCGCCGAGCGGCCAGACGCCGCCGAGCTCGACGAAGTCGGGCAGCGGCAGCTCGGCGAACCGGGTCCACAGCCAGCGCCCGACCCGGCCGCTGCCGCCGAGGTCGTGCTCGAGCTCGGCCACGGAGTAGGCGCAGCGGCGGTAGGTCTCCAGCGGGAACTGCCAGATCGTCAGTCCGGGAGTGGCGAGGACGAACTCGGCGGCCGCGGGGTCGGTGTCCCGGTTGTACTCGGCCGCGCCCGGGTCGAGCGCGCCGCCGATCCAGACCAGGGTGAGCCGCTGCGCGATGGCCGGCTCCTGCCGCAGGGCCTGCGCGACGTTGGTCAGCGGACCGCCGCAGACGAGGAACAGCGGCAGCGGATCGTCCCGGAGGGCCTCGGCCACGATCGCGTCCGCCGCCGGGGAGGCGGAGTCGCCGAAGGGCCCGTTGCTGCCGGCGTGCACCGGCGGCGGCTCCGGCATCCCGATCAGGTCGACCAGCTCCTGCGCCAGGACGGCGCCGTCCGAGGCGCCCTCCGGCGCCCCGAAGACCGGGTTGATGAACGAGCTGGTCACCGCGACGACGCGGTTGGTCGGCGACAGCAGATGGTGCGCCAGCGCGACCAGTCCGTCGGGGTCGCCGGACCAGTCGTTGTCGACGACCACCCGGCTCTGCACGCCGAGCTGCAACTGCGGGAACGTCACGCCGGCCACTGTGACCTGCCCGGCGGCGTGGCATCAGGATCGTTGCCGCTCAATGGCACCCCGCTGGGACGCGGTGACGGCGGTCACCGATGCTTCCCGGGTCACCGCCGACCCGGACCGGGAGAACGCATGAGCTTCGAGTACCTGATCGACCCCGCGAAGGGCCCGCGGTGGAAGGGCGCCCTCCCCGGCAAGCCCAAGCCCTACGTGCTGCGCCGCGGCGAGGGCGAGACCGCGATGCTCTTCGGCGACCTGTTCACCGTGCTGCTCTCCGGCGACGAGACCGAGAACCAGTTCGGCATCATCACCGCCGACTCCCCCGCCGGCGACGTCATCCCCACGCACTCGCACAACGCCACCCACGAGACCTTCTACGTGCTCGAGGGCAAGGTCCGGCTGTTCTTCGAGGACGAAGAGGGGCAGAAGCAGTCGTCGCTGCTCACCCCCGGCGACTTCGGGTTCGTGCCGGCCGGCTTCGCGCACGCGTACCAGATCGTCGAGGACGCCCGGATGATGGGCACCCTCTCCGGCGGCTTCGAGCGGTTCTTCCAGCACATGGGCACGCCGACCGACCACGCCACCAAGGACCAGCCGCCCTTCATCCCCGACTTCCCGCGCATGCAGGCCGCGGCGCAGCAGCACAACATGCAGTTCATGCCGGACTACACGTGGCCGACGCAGGACTGACGCCCCCGGCCCTCCCGCTCCCCCCGCCCGCACACGAGCTCCCGCTGCCCACGCCGCACGCCGGCGCGGGGGGCACGCGGCTGCTCCTCGGCGTCCCGTACGCGGCCATCCCGGGGATCCGCCCGCTCGAGCTGGACCTGGTGCTGCCGCCGGAGTCCGACGGTCCCGTGCCGGTCGCCGCCTTCCTCCACGGCGGCGGCTGGCGGCTCGGCAGCCGGCACGCGGCCGGCCCGGCCTACCGCGGCGCGGACCCGACCCCGTTCGAGCGGCTGGCGCAGGCCGGGATCGCCGTCGCCAGCGTCGACTACCGGCTCTCCGGCGAGGCGACCTGGCCGGCCCAGCTGCACGACGCGAAGGCCGCCGTCCGCTGGCTGCGCGCCCGCGCCGGCGAGCTCGGCATCGACGCCGAGCGCATCGCCGCGTGGGGCGAGTCGGCCGGCGGCCACCTCGCCGCGCTGCTCGGCCTGGTGACCGACCCCGCGCTGGAGGGCGAGGTCGGGATCAGTGGGACGTCGAGCGCGGTCGCCGCCGTCGTCGCCTGGTACGCGCCCACCGACCTCGTCGGCTTCGCGGCCGACGCCGGCACCGACCCGTCGGACCCGTCGACCCGCGAGGCGCAGCTGCTCGGCGCCCCGGCTCCGGACGTTCCCGAGCGGGCGGCGCAGGCCAGCCCGGTCACCCACGTGACCCCGGACGCGCCGCCGTTCCTGCTGCTGCACGGCGCGGCCGACCGGTTCATCCCCGCGGTCCAGAGCGAACGGCTGCACGGCCTGCTGGTCGAGGCCGGCGTGGCGGCCGAGCTGGACCTGTACGCGGACGCCGACCACATGTGGCTCGGCTCCCCCGAGGCGGCCGAGCAGGCGCTCGTCCGCACGATCGACGTCCTGCGCCGGCGCTTCGGCGTCCGCTGAGAGGAAGAGCAACGATGAGGATCGTCGGCATCCGCCGGGACGGCGGAGGAGTCGAGGTGGCCGCGCTGTCGGACGACGGCGCGCAGGTGACCGTGGTCGCCGGGCTCGAGGAGTTCTGGGCCGACGCGGCCGGGCACCTCTCCCGCACGCCGGCAGGGCAGACCGCGGCCGCGGCCGACGTGGAGTTCGTGCCGCCCGTGCTGCCCGGCGCCCGGGTGATCTGCATCGGGCTGAACTACCTCAAGCACGTGGCCGAGGGTTCGTTCTCCGGCCAGGAGCTGCCGCCGTACCCGACGCTGTTCGCCCGCTGGACGCAGTCGCTCACCGTCGGCGGCGCCGCGGTGCCCGTGCCGTCGAACGAGGACGGGCTGGACTGGGAGGGCGAGGTCGTCGCCTACGTCGGCGCGCCGCTGGTGGACGCGACCCCGGACGAGGCGCTGGCCGCCGTCGTCGGCTACTCGACCTTCAACGACCTCACCTCGCGCCGGGCGCAGAAGCTCACCTCGCAGTGGATCCTCGGCAAGAACGGCGACAACTCGGGCCCGCTCGGCCCGCTGGTGCCGGCGGCCGAGGTCGGCGACCTGCGCGACGGCCTGCGCGTGCAGACCCGGGTCAACGGCGAGGTCGTCCAGGACGGCCGGACCGACGAGATGGTCTACACCGTCGGCGACACGCTGTCCCTGATCAGCCGGACGTTCACGGTCCGTCCCGGGGACCTCCTCGCCACCGGCACGCCGTCCGGCGTCGGCTACGCCCGCGAGCCGCAGTGGCTGCTGCACCCCGGCGACGTCGTGGAGGTCGAGGTCGAGCGCCTCGGCGTCCTGACCAACCCCGTCGTCGGCAACGAGACCCGGAAGGCCTGAGACGTGTCCGGCGAGTACCGCCAGTACCTGTTCCCGCACGACCACCCGCGGCTGGCCGAGGTCCGCGGCATGGACCCGTACGCCTACGGCGAGTTCGCCAAGAAGCCCGGCACGTTCACCGGCGGCCTGGTCGAGGGCTGGACGCCGCTGTACCGCAACGAGTTCCGCGGCGTCACCGAGGACGGCGTCCTCCGCGAGGGGCTCTACGACCTGACGCCGGCCGAGCCGGGCGAGGAGGCGCCGCTCGAGGCGATGGTCGCCGCCGCGAACGACCTGCTCGAGGTCCTCGACGACGAGCAGCGCGAGCGGATCTGCTTCGACGTCGCGGCACCGGAGTGGCAGACCTGGGCCAACCCGGAGTTCATGCAGTTCGACACCGGCCTGCGGCTGGACCTGCAGCCCGAGGCCGTGCGGGAGAAGGCGCTGGCGCTGGTGCGCGCCTCGCTCTCCCCCGAGGGCTTCGCGCAGGCCCACGCGATGATGCTGGTCAACGGGTTCCTCGGCGAGGTCGTCGACCTCGAGACCGTGCTCAACGAGTGGAGCTACAACATCGCCCTCTACGGCGACCCCGACCTCCGGGCGCCGTGGGGCTGGCAGCTGTACGGCCACCACTGCGCGGTCAACTGCCTGGTCGTCGAGGGCCGCATGGTGCTCTCGCCGGTGTTCCTCGGCGCCGAGCCGGACGAGATCGACGCCGGTCCGCACGCCGGCCTGCGCGACCTGTTCGCCGACCGCGTGCGGCACGGCCTCGACCTGATGGCGGCGCTGACCGGCGAGCAGCGGAGGCAGGCCACCGTCTTCGCGCAGATGGTCGACCCGGCGATGCCGGAGGGCCGGGTGCACCCCGGCGACGAGCGGCACCTCGCCGGCGCCTTCCAGGACAACCGGGTCATCCCGTTCGAGGGGGTCCGCGTGGCCGAGCTGCCCGAGGCAGCCCAGCAGGCGGCCCTGGCCATCGCGGAGTCGTTCGTCCGCCTGCTGCCCGAGGGCCCGCGGAAGGCGCGGATGCGCGAGATCGAGGCCCACCTCGGCGAGACGTGGTTCTGCTGGATCGGCGGCGCGCGGCCCGGCGACGTCTTCTACTACCGGCTGCAGTCGCCGGTGCTGATCGCCGAGCTCGACCACCACTGCGGCGTCTTCCTGGACTACGACACCCCGCAGCCCTTCCACGTCCACACCGTGCTGCGCACGCCGCACGGCAACGACTACGGCCGCGCCTGGGTGCGGCAGTGGCAGGAGCGGAACCGGCCGGTCTGAAAACTCCGGCGTCACCCTTCCGGCCAATGGCAACGGGGTCGGAACGGGTGACCCGCGCCACCGATGCTGAGGAGGCGTCGAGCGAGGCCGATCCGGCCCCGGCGCAGCATCCCCCGAACACAGGAGATCCGATGACCGCCGTGCCCGCCCGCGTCCCGGTGCTGATCGTCGGCGGCGGCCCCAGCGGCCTGGCCGCCGCGATCGAGCTCGGCCGGCGCGGGATCGAGGTGCTCGTCGTGGAGCCGCGCACCGAGCGCGACCCGCTGCGGCCCCGGGCGAAGACCACCAGCGTGCGGACGATGGAGCACCTGCGCCGCTGGGGCATCGCCGAGCGGCTGCGCGCGGCCGCTCCCCTGCCGGTGAGCCACGCGCAGGACGTCGTCTTCTGCACCGGCCTGTTCGGCCACGAGATCACCCGCTTCCGCAACGCCTTCGGCCTCTGGACGACGCCGCAGGACATCGCCGCCGAGCCGAGCCAGCAGGCGCCGCAGAACGTCGTCGAGGACGTGCTGGCCGAGGCCGCCGCCGCGCTGCCCGGCGTCACCCTGCTCTCCGGCTGGCGGGCCGTGTCGGTCCTCGACGGGCCGCGGGAGGCCCGCGCCGCGCTCGAGGCGCCCGACGGCAGCCGGCACGAGGTCGTCGCCGAGTACCTGCTCGGCTGCGACGGCAGCAGCGGCATCAGCCGGGCCGCGATCGGCGCCCGCTACGAGGGCTCCTCGGGCGTGGTGCCGAACATGTCGGTCACCTTCCGCAGCCGCGCGCTCGAGGAGCGCCCGCTGTGCGCGCTCGGCGTGCACTACTGGGTGATCGGCGCCAAGCGCGGCGGTCTCATGGGCCGGCTCGACCTCGACGGCACGTGGTGGGCGATCGTCCAGGGCGTCGACGAGAACACCAGGGACGTCGACCCGGTCGCCCTGGTCCGCGACCTCGTCGGCGCCGACATCGACGTCGACGTGCTGGCCACCGACCCGTGGTCGGCGCGCATGCTGCTCGCCGACAGGTACCGCGGCGAGCGGGTGTTCCTCGTCGGCGACGCCGCGCACCTCAACCCGCCGTGGGGCGGGCACGGCTTCAACACCTGCGTCGGCGACGCGGTCAACCTGGGCTGGAAGCTGGCCGCGGTGCTGCAGGGCTGGGCGCCGGCGTCGCTGCTGGACAGCTACGAGCCCGAGCGCCGGCCGATCGCGCAGCGCACCATCGACGCGGCCGGCGGCCAGGAGGCGTTCCTCGCGCCGTCCTTCGCGGCCGCCGAGCTCGGCGCCGACGGCCCGGCCGGGGAGGCGCTGCGCGCCCGGGTGGCCGAGGCGCTGCAGGTCAAGGACCCGGAGTTCCACAGCCTCGGCCTGGTGCTCGGCTCCGACTACCCGCACTCCCCGATCGTGGTCGCCGGCGGGGAGCCGCGCCCGGCGCCCGAGGTCACCCAGTACGTACCGTCGTCCTCCCCCGGCGCCCGGCTGCCGCACACCTGGCTGCCCGACGGCTCGTCGGTCTACGACCTGCTCGGCGACTGGTACACCCTGATCCGCCTCGCCCCGGCCGCCGACGCCGCGCCGTTCCTCGACGCCGCCGCGCGCGCCGCCGTCCCGATGCGGCTGCTCGACCTGGTGCACCTGCCCAAGCTGCGCACCCTCTACGGCAGCGACCTGCTGCTGGTCCGGCCGGACCAGCACGTCGCGTGGCGCGGCACCGCGGACGCCGACGTCGACGCCGTGCTCGACGTCGTCGTCGGCCGCGGGCCCCGGCCGGTCGCCGCGGAGACCGCCGCCGCGACCCGCTGAGCGGGGCCGGTCAGCCCTCCTCGCGCCGCCACCGGCGGCGCAGCGCGAACGCCGCGGCCTTGGGCTGCCGGTCGCGGGGGGTGCGGGCACGCCGGTCACCGACGTGCGCGGTGCCGAGCTGCAGGCGCTCGCCGCGGGATCGCTCGCCGACGCCGTGCCCGCCGTCCTTGCCGCGCTGGACCCCGCGCTGGCCGACGACCGGGAGCTCGTCGCCGCCGTCCACACCTGCGCCACAGCCCTGTCGGGACGCCGGTGACGGCGGAGCGGCGTAGCGCGGTCCGCGAGTACCGCTGCTGCAGCCGCGGCCCGGAGAGCAGGTGCAGGACCCGACGGTCTGGTCGCGGCCGGCTGATCCGCTCGGCCGTGCAGTCGATCCCGACCGGTGCCACAGTGCTCCCGTGCGGGAGTCCCCGGAGCTGGCGGCCCTGATCGAGCGGATGTACACCGCGCTGGCGGACGGCGACGTCGAATGGCTGTCCGGGCTGTTGTCGTCGTCCGACGCACTGCTGACCATCGGCACGGACCCCGCCGAGTGGTACGAGGGCCCCACCATCCGCGAGCGGTGGCAGGAGCAGATGGACGCCGGCCTCGACAGCGCCCGCTACGAGCCGATCCGGGTGCGCGCCTACGAGGAGGGCGACGTCGGCTGGGTCGCCGACGAGACCCGCCTCGTCCTGCCCGACGGCACGGCGGTCACCATGCGCAGCACCGCCGTCTTCCACCGGGAGGACGGCGAGTGGCGGCTCGTGCACGGGCACAGCTCGGTCGGCGTCCCCAACGAGGAGGCGCTCGGGATGGCCCTGCCGACCTGACCCGGTCAGCCCACCAGCTGCGGACGGCGGGCGCCGCGCCGCGACCGGGTGTGGGTCGACGGCCGGCTCAGCGCCGCGACGTCAGGACCGGCCGCCGGAGATCCAGGAACCGCGTCTCCCCCACGCTGAGCCGCCCCAGCTCCTCCATGGCCCCCTGCATCTCCTGCGGCGGCTCCTTGCGCTCGCCCTCGCGCGCCTCGGCCTCCGAGGTGAAGTAGATGACCTGGGTCCACCGGCCGTCGTCGTGGCCGATCATCACGCTGCCCAGGATGTCCGGGCGGAGCTCCGCCATCTTCTCCGGGGGCAGGCCGGCCATGATCTCCTTGGCGCGCTCGGGGTCGCTGACCTGTCCCTGCATGACCTGCACGAAGCCGGCCCGGTCCGGGTCGCCGATCAGCTCGACGGTGACGTCCTCGCTGTCCAGGAACGTGACCTCGCCGTCGAAGAGCCGCTGGGTCTCCTCCCACCAGCGCCCCTGCTCGGGACGCTCGGAGTTGCGCCGCGCAGCCTCGGCCGACTCGAACCGGACGACCACGACGACCTGGCCGTCGTCGGTGACGCCTTCGGTGCTGCCGAGCCAACCGACCGCGCCGGAGGACAGCTCCTCCACCCACCGGTCCGTCGCCGCGCGCAGCCCGTCGGGGTTCGACGTCCTGCCCTGGATGACTTGAGCGAACATGGCGAGCCTCCTTGCTGCCGTGCTCCCGTGGTCCCGTGGCCCCCGTGGGGAGGACGACGCTACGACCGGCCGGCGTCCTCATCGAGGGCCCTCGGTCACCGGTCGGCCACGCGTCCCCGACCAGGGCGTTTCTGTCGTACCCCCTCCCTACCGTGGGGTCATGCAGCGGACGGCGGGCACCTCCAGGGTGGAGGGCTTTCTGGTCGACTGGGTGCGGACCCGGCCGGCGCCCGAGCCGCGGCTGCCGGTCTCCTGGCTGACCGCGGAGCAGAAGGCGGCCGAGCTGCAGCGGCTGCAGGGCGAGCGGGCCCGGCTGGCCGCCCGGGAGGCGGACGTGATGCTGGGGTTCGCCGCCGACCGCCCGGAGGACGACGACCCGGCCGACGATCACCCGGGTGCGCGCAGCCGGGACTGGCGGCAGACCGAGCCGGAGTTCCCCGGCATCAGCGAGTCCTTTCCCGACGAGCTCGGCCTGGTCCTCGGCGTCGGGCGCGGTACCGCGGCGCACAGGCTGCGCCGGGCCTGGACCTGGCGGCACCGCCTGCCGGCCACCGGCGCCGCCCTGGCGCGCGGTGTGCTGGATGAGCGGCGGGCGCAGATCCTCGCCGACACCCTGGAACACACCCGCCCGGCGCTGGCCGCCCGGGTGGAGGCGGTGGTGCTGCCCGAGGCGGCGGGGCTGAGCTTCGCGGCGCTCAAGCGGCGCATCCTCGAGGTGCTGCTCGACCTCGACCCCGCCGCGGCCGACGAGAACCGGACGCTGGCGGAGAGGAACGCCGATGTGTTCGTCGAGCCCGGCCCGGCCGGGCGGGCCACCCTCGGCGCCGAGCTGCCGGCGGAGGAGGCCGCGGAGGGCTTCGACTTCCTCAACGCCCTGGCCCAGCAGGCCAAGGCCGACGGCGATCCGCGCCCGATCGGGCAGCTCCGCAACGAGCTGTTCTCCCTGCTGGTGCGCGGCGCCGCCATCGGCGCCGCCGGTGCCCGGGCCAGCCTGACCATCACCGCCGCCCTGGAGGCGCTGGAGGGCGCCAGCACCGCCCCGGCCGAGGTCAACGGCTTCGCCATCACCCCGGCGCACCTGGCCGACCTGCTGCGCCGGGTCGGCGCGCTCGGCCTGCACACACCCCGCCCGACGGGTCACTGACCTTCGCGCTCACCGATGAGACCGGCCGGCTGCTCGCCACCGCGTCCCTGGCCGAGCTGCAGCGCCTGGTGAAGCGGGGCGCGGGCCTGAACCCGCCGGCGGCGACCGACCGCTACACCCCGACCGGCGCGCAGCGGGAGTTCCTCGGCACCCGCGACCGCACCTGCCGGATGCCCTACTGCGAGCAGCGGGTCGGCTGGGCCGACCACGACCACGTCGTCGCCCACTCCCGCGGCGGGCCGACCACCTGCACCAACCTGTGCTGCCTGTGCCGCACCCACCACCGGCTGAAGACCCTCTTCCGCGGCTGGCGCTTCGCCATGGACCCCGACGGCACCCTGCACGTCACCACCCCGTCCGGCACCACCCGCACCACCCGACCGTGGGCGATGCGCCGGCGACCACCACCGCCGCCACCCCCCGACCCGGCCGACGACCCACCACCGTTCTAGTTCCGCTACCGGCAACATTCGGGTGAAGACCGGCCGCTCAGACATTGACGAGCAGTTCGCCCTGGAGCATGCCGAACCAGCCGTCGTCCGCGTCGACCCAGCGCTGCCAAGCGGCGGCGATGCTGTGGAGTTGCCCACGCGTGGCCAGGCCATAGCTGACAGCCTGTTCGGCGAACGACGTGGTGGTGACTCGTCCGGCCCAGGCCCGGCCCCACCACTCCCGCTCGGCCGGCGTCGAAAAGCACCAGGCGGACGCGCTCCGTGCGAGGTCGCGCAGTCCGGCGGCATGCGCCCAGGACACGAGCCGGCGGCCGGCCTCAGGCTCTCCACCGTTGCGCTGGACGATCCCGGCGAAAATCTGCAACCACCGGTCCAGTTCCTCGTCAGGCGGATGCCAGACCATGCCCCCGTAGTCGCCCTCGCGGATCCCGAGCACCCCGCCCGGGCGGCAGACCCGCGCCATCTCCCGCAGCGCGGCGACCGGATCGGTCAAGTACTGGAGTACCTGATGGGCGTGCACGACATCGAAGGAGTGATCGGCAGCCTCGAGGGCGTAGACGTCGCCGACGGTGAAAGTCACCGGAACGCCCTCGCGATCGGCCAGGGCCCGCGCCTCCACCAACGGTGCGTCGAAAAGGTCGATGCCGACCACCCGGCCGGGCGCTACTCGTCTGGCGAGGTCGACGGTGATCGTTCCCGGCCCGCAACCGACGTCGAGCACGTCGAGGCCGGGACGCAGGCGGGGCGCGAGGTAGGCCGCCGAGTTCGCCACCGTCCGCTGGCGGTGAACCTGCAGAACTGGGTCCCCATGCCCGTGCACGTATCCGCCCACGCTTCCATGCTGACCAAGCGGTCGGCGTGACGGAACACCCGCGACGGCCGAAGAAGTGCCCTCCTGACTCGATGGCCCTCAGTTGTCGACCCGCGCTATCCGACACGAACACTGACGCAGCCCCGTCTGCGCACGTCAGAGCCGCCCTGGCGTCCCGGAGCGACGCAATTTATGGGACACGCATCAAGGCTGAGCAAGTTGCGGGGTCTGAAGCAGCTGGGCGGCCGAAGGTAGCGAAGCTCAGGTGCCGTGGAGCGGCTGCATCTGCCGGCTTACCTCAGGACCGATGCGGAAGTGCAAGGGGCGCTGACAGGCGCTGTTCGCTCTGAGTCGAGCGCCTTCCGCGAGACAGCTGCCACGACCTCACGCGAGCTGGCGGACGAGACAGGCGCCATCATCGCCGAGCGAGGTGGTCAGACGCTGGGCTGTCTCATGACCAAGCCGGTCGACCGCGGTCCGTACTTCGGGCGGCCGTCCAGACCGGCGGACGGGGCGACGTCACGCAGGGGCGCCGAGCGGCGGGTGCTCGAGCACGCGCGGCTTGTACTCGACCAGCAGGATGCGGCCGTCGAAGGTGCGGTGCTCGATCATCTCGAGGGCGACGTCCGGATAGCCGTCGTAGATGCGTTCTGCGCCCGTGGCGCCGGTGATCACCGGGAACATCCCGACCCGGAAGCGGTCGACGAGTCCGGCTCGCAGCAGGGACCGGCACAGGCTGAGGCTGCCGATCGTGCTGAGGAGCCCCGAGCCACTCGACTTCATGGCGCGGACCGCCTCGACGGCGTCGTCGCGGACGAGCGTGGAGTTGGCCCACGTCAGTGGCTCCTCGAGTGAGGAGGAGAACACCACCTTGGACGCTTGCGTGAGCTCGTCGACGGACGCCTCTTCTTCGGGCCTGAACTCATCTTGGCCATTCGGGACCTCGCCGGCGGCGAAACCCGACATCAGGCGGTAGGTGTTCGCTCCCATCAGGTAGGTGACCTCGGGCTGCTCGCCGAGCCATGCGAGGTACTCCGGGCCCTCGAGGCCCCAGAACCCAGGCCATCCCTCTCCCGATGCGTAGCCGTCGAGGGAGGTGATGAAATCGACGAGAAGCTCCGACATGGCGGTGTCCTTCCTCGGGTGTCACGAGCTTGGACCGGCCGGGAGCCACGAGCTCATCGGCCGTGCTGTCGGGTGACGAGGAAACCCATGACGCTGCAACGTCCCGAGTTCCAGCAGGTAGATCTGGACATGGCGCAGGTGAGGGTCCGCATCGGCGACGACGAGATCCTGGTGTCGTGGCACCCTCATGATCGGCCGCCGGATGTCCGGCGTCACTGCGCGGAAGCAATGCTGGGAGTTCCCGCCGGTCGATCTGAGACTGAGCCGGGGCTCCCGTCGCCCTGAGCGGCCCACTATGAGACAGGCCCCGCCACGGCTGAGCCCCTGTAGCGCATCGCGATTCCGCGCCACACCTAGGCCTGCTCGGCGCCCCAGCGTGCGAGCGCAACGATCGCCTCGCGCAAGGCAAGCCCGCGATCGGTCAGCGCGTAGGCCCGGGTGTTGTGCCGGAGCGGCAGACGGGTCAGTACGCCGGCCGCTTCGAGCTCGCGCAGGCGGGTCGCGAGCATGTTCGTCGGCACTCCAAGGTCGCGCTGCAGATCGCCGTAGCGCTGCGGCCCGTCGAGCAGCCGCTCCACGACAAGCAGAGCCCACCGGGCTCCGACAATGTCGAGGGCCGCGGCGAGGTCGCTCACGCGGTCGGATCGGCGGCCGGCTTCATCCAGAAGGGCGAGTAGTGGTAGCCGTCGGGGTCGTCGAACTGGCGCTGGTACATGAAGGGGTAGTCATCGGTGTCACCGATCCGCCCGCCGGCGGCGCCGGCGCGCTCGGTGAGCTCGTCGACCGCCTCGCGGCTGCCGAGGTCGAACGAGACCGTGACCTTCGAGGGCGTGTGGGGTCCACCGACCAGCTCCTCGACGCCGCCGACGCTCGCGTACATCTCGCGGCTGCCGAGCATGACGTACTGCTCGGGCGCGATCGCGAAGCACGACACGTTGTGATCGGACATCTCGGCGTTGAGGGTCCAGCCGAGGGCGGTGTAAAAGGCGGTCGCGCGCTCGACGTTCTCGACCGGGCAGGTGATGAAGAGGCTCATGCGGTCAACACTTGCAAAATGCAAGTGCGACGTCAAGTCCCGGCGCGCGCGCTCGTCACAGACATCCTGCCGCGTCACCGTTCAAGACTCACCTAACCGAAACGAAAGCTCCCTATGAACACGACCCAACTTGAGGCCGGTCCCGTGTCCCGTAGCGGCCCACTCAGGGACATCTCCCCCCGTGCTGTGGGCTGCCTGGGACGGTGTCGGCAGCCGTTCACCGGCTGCTTCGCGTGCGTCCGCCGTCGGCGGTCACTGCAGCCGGTTTCTCAGAGTGCTCGCATGGCGATTCCGGGATAGCTGAGCGCGAAGCCGGAAGCGTCATAGAGAAGATCGCATTCGAAGTCGAAGGCTGGAGCGCGGTACCGGTAGCGCTGGTGACTGTCCTCGCCGTCGACTCGGGTGTAGGTCTGTTCGAGCCGCTCCACGGCTAGCGAGGTGCGGACGTAGGCGGCCGGCGCGCTGGCTGACTGCGCCGGTTGGAGGGCCAGGCGATGCACCGGAAAGGCGTTGGTCAGCGCCGAGGACTCCAGGTCAACGTCGCGGCACCCGTGTAGGTCCTCCCGGAGGACGCCATCAATCCGCCAGCGGCCATGTCCGTCCCGCTCCACCGTGGCGCTGCGGCTGACCGCGCCCACGCGGCGGGTCACGCGGGCTCCCACGGTGCCCCAGTCCGCCGATACGTAGATCTCGTAGTCGACCACCCACGCTTCCCGGTCCTCCACCGCGGCCGTGCAGCCGTTGAGGACCCACCCGTCGTGACCTTGCTGGATGCCGACGACCTCGAACCCCGTACGGGCTTCCTGGTGCACCCACGCCGCGACCGCCGGCGGGTCGGAGAAGGGCATGCCGCGACCCTGGCACGGGATAGCCCGGCCGGAGGCCGTTGGCCCGACTGCTGCCGGACGGGATACCAGGCCCATCGCCCTCACAGTCGGTGTGACCTGCTGTCCCTAGACGGCCCACTCAGGGACACCTCAGAGCCCGGAAGGCCGCCCACGGGAGTAGCGTCAGCCATGACGCCGGATCGCTCGGCGTCGATGGCACGTCACACAGCCGGCGTCTCATGCACGGCCCCCAGATCGAGGACCGCGGCCGAGGTCACCACCTTCGGTATGAACAGACCGGGGGACCCGCCGTGGCGAGTGACCAGACCTCCTCACCCACTCCCGCCGTGCAGGCGCTCGAGCGCCTCGGCTCGCTGTCCCTGCGCACGGTGTCGATGGAGGAGTTGCTGCAGCTGATCGCCGACTCGACCAAGACGGTGATGCCCGGCAACCCAGAGTCCTCGGTGTCGCTGCTCGTCGAGAGACAGCCGACGACGGTGGCCTCGACCGGGCAGCTGGCCATCGACCTCGACGAGACCCAGTACGAGCGCGACCACGGCCCGTGCCTGCACGCCGCCCGCACCGGCGAGCTGACCGAAGTCGCCGACACCCGCACCGACGGGCGCTGGCCGGACTACATGCCCCGGGCCGTCGAGCGCGGCGCCCTCAGCTCCCTGTCCGTGCCGCTGGCCATCGACGCCGACGACGTCACCGGCGCGCTGAACATCTACGCCCGTCGGCCGAACGCCTTCGACGAGGACAGCCGGACCGCGGCCACGCGGTTTGCCCCCTACGCCGCGGTCGCTGCCGGCAACCTGCACACCTACCACGCCGCCCGGAACGAGATCACCAACCTGCAGGCTGCGCTGGAGACCCGGGGGATCATCGACCAGGCCAAAGGCATCCTGATGGACCGCCACAAGCTCACCGCCCACCAGGCGTTCCAGATCCTGGCGCAGATGTCGATGAAGACCAACCGCAAGCTGCGGATGGTCGCCGACGACCTGGTGCACACCGGCGAGCTGCCCCCGGGGAACTGGTTCTCCGGGACGCGCTGACGTCGTCCACCACTCACCGAGTCGCCTGAGCCGGAGGCCTGCGGAGACTCACGAGCAGCCGCAGCGGATCCCGCGGTGTCCGTTGCGGTCAGGCCCCGCCGCTCCAGAACAGGGGCGGCGGGGCCGCCCTCCTGGTGTCCCTGAAGCCGCCTTCAGGGCGAGCGTTGCCGGGCGGGCGGCAGTGGACGCGGCACCAGCAACCGGATGTCGGCTGGCCGTCATGTCGACCAGTCGACAGATGCTGCTCATGCGTCGACAGCGAGGCTTCCGGCGAGGACGGCGACCAGCCGCGGACGGGTACTCGTACCGAGCCGATCGTGCAGCGCCGCGACGTGCTCGTGCACCGTGGCAACCGACAGGCAGAGCGCCGCGGCGATGTCGCGGTCGCTGTCGCCCTGGGCGACCGCGCGGGCGACCGCCCACTGGGCGCCGGTGAGTCCGCCCGCGCCCGGCCCGGGCGGCGCACCGCCGATGGTCACCGCCCAGCCCCGCCCCGGGTCACCCGACGGATCGAGGCGGATCGCGGGCTCGGCGGTCAGGCGCAGCCGGCCGCCATCGACGTCGAACGCGGTGAGGGTGCCCGCCGGCGCACCCGAGCCGGCGAGGTGGCCGACCAGGGCCTGCGCCGCCACCGGAACGGCCGGCGCCACCGCGTCGGGCGGTAGCCGGGCGAGCCACCGCTCGGCCGACGCGCTGAGCGAGACCAGGCGCCGCTCCTCGTCGAAGGTCAGCTGACCGGTCGGCAACGGCTCCAGGCCCGCCGGCGGAGACGACGCGAGCCGGTCGGCCAGGGCCCGGGCCAGCGCCGGCGCGGCGCGGTCGAGGAACTCCAGCTCCGCGGGCCGGAACCCGCGGCCGGGGTCGAGCCGGGCCAGCTGGAGCGCGCCGACCCAGCGGTGCCGGTGCGCCAGCCCGTAGCGGAGCGCGCCCCCCGGCGGGGACTCCCACAGCCGCCAGGCCGCGCGCAGCTCCGTCGCCGACACGGGCGGCGGCACCGCGCGCAGCCAGCGGCCGCCGTCCTCGTGGAACGCGCCGGCACCACCCCCGGAGCGCAGCAGCGTTGGGAAGTGCAGCGGCGGCGGCTCCCCCGCGACCAGGTACGTGTCGCGCAGCCACGCGCGCATGGCGTCGGCCGCGCCGCCCCGATAGGCCAGCACCCGCGTGAACAGCAGTGATCCCTCGTCCACCGCGAACAGGGCGCCGTCGTCGAACGGCACCGCCGTCTCGAGGACGGCGAGGGCGCGGTCAGCGAGGAGCCGGGCGTCGGACGCATCGGCCGCGATCAGCCGCACCTGCTCCAGCGCCCGCCGTCCCCGCGCCGAGAGCGCAGCCATGGCGCATTACATCCCCGCGAAAACCCTCCGTCCAGCGGGTGGGCGGCGGTCGCCGGCGCGCCGACGATCCCGACCGTCAGCTCCCCTGCCGCCCTGGAGGAACGGTCATGGTCACCATCCCGGCGCTCGCCCGCCCCGCCCTGGGAGCCGCCCCCGCCTTCCTGCTGACCGCCGCGGCGCTCAGCGTCGCCGACCGGAACGGGCTCCGGGCGTGGGGCTGGACCCCGCTCGACCACGCCGGCGTGCCCTGGCCCAGCGGCCTCGCCCTGCTGCCCGGCGGCTGGCTGCAGACGCTGGCCTTCGCCGGCACCGGTGCCTCGCTCGTCGCCCTCGCCGCGGCCCTCCCCCGCGGCGGTCGCGCCCGTCTCCTGGCCGCCTGCGGCGCCGGGCTGCTGGCCGCGGCCTTCCCGCTCGACCTCCCGGACGGCGATCCGGGCGCGTTGGCGTCATGGATCCACTCGTGGCCGGCCGTCGTGCACGCCAGCGGGTTCGCGGTGGCCGGGCTGGCCGGGATCCTCGCGATCGCCGCCTCCCGGCGGCGCGCCGACGTCGTCCTGGCCGGGGCGCTGGCCGCCGCGGCGGCGGTCGGCGGGACGCCGGGGTGGTACGCCTTCCTGGCCGGCTTCCTCGCCTGGGTGTGGCAGCTGGCGCGACGAGTCTCGCGCGGAGCCGGCCGACCGGCGGCGCCTAGCGCGACAGCCGCTCGAGCCGCGTAGCGACCCGCAGCCGCGCCTCGAGGACGCCGGGCGTGCCGGTGTGGGCGTGTTCGCGGAGGACGACGACGGCGTGGCGCAGCTCCTCGAGGCCCATCGGGTCGTCGTTGCCGATCGACCGCAGGATGTCTTCCAGCTTCATCGAGTCGCGGGTCTCCTCCCGGCACATGCAAACGTTCGCCAATCATCTGTACATGGGCTTCCTCCGCGTAGGGCCCGAGGTCCCGACATGTGCCGGAGGTCACGCGGCGAGCCACGTCATCTCAATCTGCGACAGTCGTCCGCCGCGCCCCCGCCTACCGTCGGCGAACCGCACGGGGAGGACCGGAGGCTCGAGATGAAGGCGCTCGTCTACCACGGACCAGGGAGCAAGGCCTGGGAGGACGTTCCCGACCCGGTGGTCCAGGACCCCACGGACGCGGTCGTCAGGGTGGAGACGACCACGATCTGCGGCACCGACCTGCACATCCTGCACGGGGACGTGCCCGCCGTGACCGACGGACGGGTCCTCGGGCACGAGGCCGTCGGCACGATCACCGCCGTCGGCGACGCGGTGCGCGGGTTCGCCGTCGGCGACCGCGTGCTCGTCCCGGCGATCACCCGGTGCGGCCGCTGCGACTACTGCCAGCGCGGCATGCCGTCGCACTGCCGGACGGTCGGCGGCATCGGCTGGATCTTCGGCCACCTCATCGACGGCACCCAGGCCGAACTGGTCCGCGTCCCGTTCGCCGACACCTCGCTGTACCGCGTGCCCGAGGGCGTACGCGACGAGCAGGCGATCTTCCTCGCCGACTCGCTGCCGACCGGCTACGAGGTCGGCGTGCTCGCCGGCAACGTGCGGCCCGGGCACACGGTCGCCGTCGTCGGCGTCGGCGCGGTCGGGCTGGCCGCCGTCCTCACCACGGGGCTCTGGGGCGCCTCCCGGGTGATCGCCGTCGACACCAACAAGTTCCGCCTGGAGAAGGCGCTCGAGTTCGGCGCCACCGACGCCGTCGAGGTCGGGCCCGGCACGGTCGACGACGTCCGCGCCCTGACCGGCGGGGACGGCGTGGACGTCGCCATCGAGGCCGTCGGCTACCCCGAGACGCTGCGCACCACCTGCGCACTGGTCCGGCCCGGTGGCTCGATCGCCAACATCGGCGTGCACGGCGTCCCGGTGGAGCTGCCGCTGCAGGAGATGTGGATCCAGAACGTCACACTCACCATGGGCCTGGTCGACACGGTCTCCATCCCGACCCTGCTGAAGATGGTGGCGAGCGGGCGGATCCCCGCGGAGAAGATGGGCACCCACTCGTTCACGTTCGGGCAGATCGACGAGGCCTACGACGTGTTCGCCAACGCCGCGGCCAACGAGGCGCTCAAGGTGGTCATCACGCCGAACTGACCGGGTCGTCCAGCACCCAGCGCACCGGCCGGCCGGGGTCCGGCTCGTACCGGCACCAGCCGCCGGTGCGCACCACGTCCTGCAGCAGCCGCGCCAGCCCGGGGTCGACGTCGGCGATGCGGGCGAGGGCGGCGGCGATGGCCTTGCGGACGGCGACCCGCGCCCGCTCCCCGGCGTCCCCGCCGCGCCGCGGCCGCCCGCCCAGGCCGGTGGCCCGCGCGACCTCGGCCAGCAGCACCGCGCGCTCCTCCGCCAGCCGGTCGGCGCGCACCGGGTCCGCCCAGGCGCGGGCCTCGTCGAGCTCCTCGTCCACCTCGGCCAGCCGGGCCCGGTAGGCGGCCAGCGCCTGCCCGTCCAGCGCCGTCCCCAGGTCGCCCTCGCGCACCGAGACGCCGGGGTGCCCGGCCACGGCGTCGGAGAGCTCGAGCGCGGAGACGTCGACACCGGGTCGCGCCAGCAGCAGCCGCAGGTAGCGCAGTCCCTTGCTGTCGGGCAGGGCGGCCGCCGCGCCGTCCGCGCCCACCGTCCAGACCCCTCCGGCGGTGGGGTGCAGGTGGACCACCTCCGGGAGGAGCTCGGCCCGGGACGGCTGCGAGGCCACCCGTCCCAGCCACCAGTGCGCGCCCATCCGTCGGTAGGCCGCCGCGGCGGCGGAGCGGCACGCGGCGGCCTCCTCCGTCCGGCCGAGCGCGAGCAGCGCCCGGGCCAGGAAGTCGTCGACGACGCCGGCGAACGCCACGGCGCCGGCGTTGACCACGCCGCGCCCGGCGTAGGGCGCCAGCAGCTCGACGGCGACCGCGGCGAGGTCGGTCGCGCCGGTGCCGGCCGCCACCTCGGTCAGGCAGGTGACGGTGAGCAGCCAGTCGACGTCGCGCGGCACCGCGCCGAGGTCGCCGCCGGCGAGCTGGTGCAGCAGCGCCTCCGCCCGGTCGGCGCGCCCCGCGGCCAGCCACAGCACCGCCGCCTCCGCGGCGATCGAGAGCACGCCCTCGCCGGTGCCGAACCCCTCGTACAGCGCGGCCTCCCGCGCGAGCGCCGCGCGGTCGCCGGCCTGCCGGGCGATGCCCGAGCTCAGCGACCGCTCGATGGCCTCGGTGTCCCGCTCCCCCGCCGCGGTGCCGGCGGCGACGGCGGCGTCCCGGGCCGCCGCGGCGGCGGCCAGGTCCCCGGTCAGCAGCGCGGCCATGCCGCGCCGGGCGGCGGCGAAGAAGCGCACCCGTGCCGAGCCGGACTCCTCGGCGAGCGCGTCGAGCGCGCGCAGCTGGCGCCGGGTGCCCGGCAGGTCCAGCGTCTCGACCGCGGTGGTCAGCCGCCAGAGGTAGGCGGTCAGCCGCGCCTCGACGTCGGTCAGGTGGACGACGGCGTCCTCGAGCCGGCGGGTGATCGCCAGCCGCTCGGCGAGCTGGTCCGGGCCCCAGTGCACGAGCAGCTGCGCGTCGAGCGCCTCGGCCAGCAGCGCCGCGTCGTCCGCGGCCTCCGCCGTCGCCACCGCCTCGCGGGCGAACCCGACCGCACGAGCGGCGTCCCCGCCGTACACCCAGGCGCGGGCCAGCGCGACGGCCACGCGGGCGCGCTGGACCCCGCTCGCCAGGGTGTACGCCTCGTGCAGGAAGGCCGGCACGCGGCCGGGGACGGTGCCGAAGCTCTGGCCCGCGGCGAGGCCGAGCGCGGCGCGGGTCATCGCCTCGACGTCCCCGGCCGCCCGGGCCTCCTCGTACGCGCGCACGGCCGCCGGGCGGCCGGAGGCGTCCTCCACGGCGGCACTGTAGGGCCGCCTCAGGGCCGGATCAGCGTCACCGACCGCGCGTGCTGGGCGACCCGCGCCGCGGTCCAGTCGCCGGTGCAGTAGACGGCGAGCTCGGTGATGCCGGCCGGCCCGACGTCGGCGCGGAACAGCTCGCGGCAGTACCAGTGCTCGCCGCCGTCGTCCCAGGCCTCCTCCACCTCGAGGACGAAGCCGGTCGGTGTCGGGTCGAACCGCGACCGCAGCACCGCGCCGGTCCCGGGGTGGCCGCCGCTGCGCAGCGCCAGGGCGTCCTCGACCCCCTGCGCCTGCAGCCGCCAGGTCGGCATCGTGAAGTCGACGAACACGTCGGGCGCGAACAGCCCCGGCGCCGCCCGCCCGGTCTCCAGGTAGGTGACGAAGCCGTCGGCGAGGGCACGCGAGTCAGCAGTGGTGGGAACGGTGGCGGTCATCGGGGCCTCCGGGGTGCGAGCGGATCGAACACCCGGGAGGCGTGACGTCGGCCGTCACGACGTGCCGTCACGGAACCGGCGGCGTCCCCTCCTCCACCGTCAAGTGCAGGCCGTCCGCGGCGACGCGCCCGGCCACCTCGGCCAGCAGCAGCGCCGCGTCGCGATCGGAGCCCGACGGCAGCTGCACCGTGACCTCCCGGTGGCCCAGCCGGCGCAGCTCCAGCAGACGGTCGGTCAGCAGCTCGGCGCCGACCCGGTCGAGGCATCCGCGGAGGCGGACGGTGCCCCGGACGGGATCCGCGCGGAGCACCAGCAGCGGCGCCTGGGCGGACCCGGTGTCCAGGAACGTGGGGGCCAGGGGATCCGCCGCGTCTTGGCTCATGCAGAGAACCGTGACGCTTCCGTCCGGAACTCCCTAGGGTCCAAAGTCCCTGCCACCCGGTCCTCACGGGCGCAGCGCGGCGTAGACCTCGCGGGCGTGGTCGAACACCAGGAAGTGCCCCTCGCCGGCGAACCAGTGCAGCGAGGCGCTGGGCAGCATCGCGGCCAGCACCCGGCCGAGCGCCGCGGGGACCTGCCAGTCCTGCGTGCCGTGCCACACGTGCACGTGCTGGCGCACCGCCGCCAGCGGGAAGCCCCACGGGCGGAAGAGCAGCGCGCGGTCCTCGGCGAGCGCGGCGGCGCCGTTGCGCAGGCCCTCGGTGAACGTCGTGGCCAGGATCCGCCGGACGGCGGGGCGGCCGAGCACCCGCCGGTCCGCCGGGTTGAGCCGGGCCTGCAGGTACCGCGGGATCAGCGCCGGCCGGCGGGCGATCGGCGCGAACACCGGCTGCAGCAGCACCGCCGACGTCGTCGGCCGGTGCACGGCCGAGCGCAGGGTCCCGGTACCCAGCGCGGCCACGGCCACGGGACGTCGGGCGGCGGCGCCCCGCCGAGGACGCCGACCGCGTGCACGCGGTCGCCGAACTCGTGCGCGCAGGCCAGCGCGTAGGCCGCGCCCCCGGACAGGCTGAGGACGGCGAACCGGTCGACGCCGAGGTCGTCGAGGAGCTCACGGACGTCGGCCGGCCAGTCCAGCACCCGCCGGCCGGGCTGCGGGTCCGAGCGCCCGAAGCCCGGCCGGTCCGGAACGATCAGCCGGACGCCCCAGCGCCGGTAGTCCTCGACGTCCTCGACGTGGCGCTCCAGCCGCGAGCTCGGCGAGCCGTGGCAGCCGAGCACCGGCCGGCCGGAGGGGTCGCCCCACTCGGCGTAGGCGAGGGTCCGCCCGTCGCGGAGGCTGATGGTCCCCTCGCGGGGTTCGTCGGCGGGTCGCACCCCGGCCCCTTACCCGGCGGGACCGCCGTGAACGTCACGCCTGGCGCAGGCCGATCAGGTTGCCGTCACCGTCCCGCGCCAGCGCGATGCGGGCGCCGCCGCCGACGTCGGTGGGCTCTTGCACCTCCTCGGCGCCGGAATCGACGAGCGCGGCCAGGCTCTTCGCGACGTCGTCCACGTGCCAGTAGACGACCGGGCCGGACTGCCCGTGCCGGTGGCCGTGCGGGTCGAGCCCGACGTCCTGGCCGTCGGCGGAGAACTGCACGTAGTACGGCGCGTCCGCGACCGGCTCGGCCCCGGTCAGGGTGCTGAACAGCGTCTTCGCCCGGGCCAGGTCGCTGACGGGGTAGATGATGGTGTGCGGTCCGGAGGTCATGATGTGCTCCTCGGGTCGTCGGGTTCAGGTCCTTCCACCTCTCTGACACCCGTCGACCGAGGGATGTGACACCGATGAGCGAGAAGGATCTGCTCGCCGCGCAGTTCGAGGAGCACCGCAACCGGCTGACCGCCGTCGCGCACCGGCTGCTCGGCTCGCGCGCGGAGGCCGAGGACGCCGTCCAGGAGGCGTGGCTGCGGGTCAGCCGCGCCGACAGCAGCGAGGTCGACAACCTCGCCGGCTGGCTGACCACCGTCGTCGCCCGCGTCTCCCTCAACCAGCTGCGCAGCCGCACCTCGCGCCGCGAGGACCCCCTCGACGACGCCCCGCCGCACCACCTGCACGCCGTCCCCGACCCCGCCGAGGAAGCAGTGCTCGCCGACTCCGTCGGGCTGGCGCTGCTCGCCGTCCTGGACACCCTGACCCCCGCCGAGCGGCTGGCGTTCGTGCTGCACGACCTGTTCGACGTGCCGTTCGAGGAGATCGCCCCGATCCTCGACCGCTCCCCCGCCGCCGCCCGCCAGCTGGCCAGCCGGGCGCGCCGCCGCGTGCGCGGGGCGGAGCCGGTGGACGACGCCACCCGCAAGCGGGAGGTGGTGGCCGCGTTCCTCGCCGCATCCAAGGACGGCGACTTCACCGCGCTGGTCGGGCTGCTCCACCCGGAGGCGGTGCTGCGTTACGACGCCGCCGCCGCGAGCATGGGCGCCGCGACCGATCTGCGCGGGGCCGACGCGGTCGCCGGGTTCCTCTCCGGCAAGGCGCGGGCCGCACGTCTCGTCCTGGTCGACGGCGCGCCGGGCTGGGTGTGGTCGCTGCGCGGCGAGCCGCAGGTGGTCTTCGCCTTCACGGTCCAGGACGGTCTCGTGACCGCGATCGACATCATCGGCGACCGGGAGCGGGTGGCCGCGTTCGAGATCGAGAACCTCAAGCAGCGCTGACGGCGCCGAGGATGCGGCCGACGTTGTCCGGCGCGAAGTACTCGGCCGGCGAGAGCGTGCCGGCGATCACGGAGGCGAAGCCGTCCATGGCCTCCTGGTTGCCCTGCGCGGCGAACAGCAGCTGGGCCTGCTCCGGCGGCGGAGGCGCCATCGAGGCCAGTCCGGTCGTGAACTCGTACATCGGCCGCACCTGCGCATCCCGGTCCCGGTGGACGGCGGACATCGCTCCGTCGAACGACGCCTCGCCGCGGAACACCCGGTCGAGGGCGCTGGCGCACCGCTCGGCGTCGGCGAACGCGTCGGTCATGCCCTGCGCGGTGATCGGGTCCATGGTCAGCCCGGCGTCACCGACGAGGACCCATCCCGGCCCGTACGGCGTGCGGAGGAAGTTGGGCACCGCCCCGCCGGCGAACGGGGCGACCCGCGTGGCCGCGCGCACCCGCTCGGCGAACTCCGGTGCCAGCTCCAGGGTGGCCAGGTAGTTGCCCTCGACGTCGGCCTTGTAGGCCGCCGCCTCGGCGTACGGCCAGCCGAGGACGACGAGGGTGAGCCCGTCGTTGGTCGGGAAGGCGCCCCAGCCGCGCTCCGGGCGGATCCAGGTGGCGAACGAGTCGAGAGGCAGGTCCTGCCAGTAGGTGTAGTACGCGTACTGCTGCCGCGGCCGCTCCGCGTACGCGGCGGCCCCGGCCAGCTTGGCCACGTGCGAGTTGCGGCCGTCGGCGCCGACGACGACCCGCGCGCGCTCGGTGACCGCGCGCCCGTCCGGGTCGTGCCCGCGCACGCCCGCGACGACGCCGTCCTCCACGACGAGGTCCTGGACCGAGAAGCGCTGCCGGACCTCGGCGCCCGCGGCGGCCGCCGCCTCCACCAGGATCGTGTCGAGCAGGTAGCGCCGCGGGGCGTAGGCGGTGGAGCTGCCGTCGCACGGCCGCGGCGTGCCCGCCAGCGTGAACGCCCCGAAGTCGTAGGAGTAGACGCCGATCGGCGGGCACCCCGTCGCGAGGACGGCGTCCAGCACCCCCCACCGGCGCAGCGCGGCGACGCCCGGGGCGTGGATCGCGTGCGTGGACAGCGTGTCGCTGGGGAAGGTCACCCGGTCGACCAGCAGCACGCGGTGCCCGGCGCGGGCCAGCAGCATGGCGGTGGGGGCACCGGCGCACCGGGCGCCCACGACGATCGCGTCGTACTCCATGGGATTCCTCCTTCGCGGGGTCGGACGGCGCCACGCTGCCGGGCCGGCCCGTCGGAGGGATCGGTGAACTCCCCTATCTCGCGGCTGAACCCGCGCGGGCGGCGTACCCGGCCGCCTCGGCGCGGCTGCGCAGGCCGAGCTTCGCCAGCACGTTGCCGACGTGGTGCTCGACGGTCTTGCGGCTGATGAACAGCCGGGCGGCGATCTCAGGGTTGGAGAGGCCGGCGCCGAGCAGGTCGAGGACCTCGGCCTCGCGGGCGGTGAGCAGGCCCTCGCCGCGGCGGGTCACCGGCGCGCGCACGCCCAGCTCGCGCAGGAACGCCGCGGCGGCGTCGGCGTCGCGCGCGGCGGGGAGCCGCCGGAAGGCCTCCAGCGCCGCGCGGGCCTCGGCGAGGGCCACCGCCGGCCGCTCGGCGTGCACCGCACGGGCGAGGGCGAGGCGGGCCCGGGCCAGCTCCATCGGCATCCGGGCCGCGGAGAACCCGGCGAGGGCCTCGCGCAGGCACGCCGCCGGGTCGGTGCCCGCCGCGACGCACACCTGGCCGCGGGCGAGCGCGGCGAGGGCGACCAGGTGGGGGCGCGGCACCCGCTCGGCGCACCGGACGGTCCGCTCGGCCGCCGCCTGCGCGGCATCGAGCCGACCGGCGGCGAGGTGCACGTCGACGAGCAGCGCCCAGAGCGGCGCGGCCGCCGCTCCGTCGGGGTCGGCACCGACGAGCGCGCGCTCCAGGACGTCGGCGGCGAGGTCCGGCTCCCCGCGGGCGAGGTGGACCGCGGCCAGCGGGCGCGCGGCCTCTCCGGCCGCGGCGGGGTCGAGCTCGGCCAGCAGCTGCGCCGCCTCGTCGACCCGGCCCTGGCGGACCCGCAGCTCGGCCAGCCGGGCGAGCGCGCCCATGCGCAGCGCCGACCGTCGGCTCAGCCCCCACAGCCGGACGGCCGCGGTCAGCGCCTCCTCGGCCTCGGGCCACCGGCCGGCGGTCGTCAGGACGCCGCCGTAGTGGGTGCGGCAGAAGGCGGAGACCGCCGGCAGGTTCCGGCGCCGGGCGACCTCCTCCCCCACGGCGATCCACTCCTCGGCCCGCCGGACGTCGCAGGCGTGCTCGCACGCGGCGAACAGCTGGCAGAAGATCTCCTCCAGCACGAAGAAGTCGTCGACCTCGCCACCGGCCACGGCGGCCAGCGCCTCGTCGAGCAGCGCCATGCCCTCGTCGATCCGGTCCGCGTGCACCATCGAGGCCCCGAGGTAGGCCAGCGCGGCGAACTCCAGCTCGGGGTCGCCGATCCGGCGCGCCACCTCCAGCGCCCGCCGGAAGCTCTCCTCCTTGCGCGCCCGCTCACCGGCGAACATGCCGACGTCGAGGGCGACCCAGCCGGCCTCGCGGGAGTCCGGCGCGCCGGACAGCAGCGTCTGGGCCCGGCCGAGCCAGCCGCCGGCGACCGCGGAGTTGCCCAGCACCATCATGTGGACGCAGCCGAGCATGCGGGCGGCCCGCACGGCTCCGGCGTGGTCGCCCTCGCGGCGGTAGGCGGCGTACGCCCGTTCCCACTCGTCGGCCGTGCGGGCGAAGTCGAGCTCGAGGTAGGCGGCCGCGCCCCGCAGCTCCCGCACCTCGCCGTCCCGGTCGGCGTCCTCGAGACGCGCCAACAGCGCGCGGGCGGTGGCCGCGTCGCCCGAACGGAGGGCGGCGCGGCTCCCGGTGATGAGCCTCAGGTCCGGGGCCGGCACACCGGCATGGTGCCACCGGCAGGGGTTCCTAGCGGTAGGGCTCCTCGCCGGCGGCGGCGAGCGTCGCGGCTACCTGCACCGCGGTCGCCGGCTCGACCGGCAGGCGGTCCAGCAGGGGCGGGATCTCGTCGGGCTCGAGCCCCTCGCCGAGCAGCAGCTCGAGCAGCCGCCCCGCCTCGGCCGGCGGCACCGGCAGGGACAGCCCCGAGGCGGTCAGCGCCGCCTCCGCCAGGAACAGCGCGCCGGTCAGGTCGTCGTCCCCGGGTGCCGGAGCCGGAGCGGGAGCGGCCGACCGGGCGGCCGCCTCGGCCGCGCGGACCACCGACAGCGGCAGCCCCTCCGCCTCGACCTCGGCCAGCGGCACGTGCCCGAGGGCGGCGAACAGCAGGTGCTCGGCCTCGATCTTCAGCGGCGTCTCCCAGTCGCCGGCGCGGACGACCTCGTCGAGGTCGGCGCCGTCCTCCCCCAGCTCGTCGAGCAGCTCGGTCCACGCCCGGCGACGGGTGGCGCGGGCCCGCTCGGCGGCGAGCACGCAGGTCTGCCGCACGAACGGGTCCAGCACCTCGCGGTCGAGCCGGTCGACGTAGGTGCCGCCGTCGGCGGCGACGGCGTTGAGCGCGTCGGCGAAGCTGCCCGGCCGGGCGTCACCGAGCTCCAGGCGGCCGTCCTCCTCACCGGAGAGGGCCAGGCCGCTGGCGGCGCGGACGCCGATGGTCGTGCCGGTCGCGACCAGCCGGCCGCGGTGGCGCAGGTGGTGGGGCTGGTCGGAGAGCCCGACGCTCCACGCGCAGGCCTCGGCGACCAGGGCGGGCACCCGCTCGCGCAGCACCTCGCGGGTCAGCAGGCCCATCCAGTCGACGTCGAACACGCCTCCACTCTGCGCCGCGGCCGCGGCCGACGTCACGTGTGGCGGCGGTGAGCTCACGGGTACGGGGGCCCGTCGTGGCCCTGCACCTGTTCCGCACCAAGCCGGTCGAGTCCCTCGGTGAGTCCGAGGGCGACGCGGCGGGCGTCGGCAAGCTCCGGCGCAACCTGTCCGCGCGGCACCTCGTCGGCTTCGGCATCGGCGTGGTGATCGGCACGGGGATCTTCACGCTCACCGGCGTGCAGGCGAAGAACAACGCCGGCCCGGCAGTGGTGATCTCGTTCGTCATCGCCGGGGTCGTCGCCGTCCTCGCCGCGCTCTGCTACGCGGAGCTGGCCTCCTCGGTGCCGACCGCGGGCAGCGCGTACTCCTACGCGTTCGCCACCGCCGGCGAGCTGGTCGCCTGGATCATCGGCTGGGACCTGTTCCTGGAGTTCGCGCTCGGCGCCGCGGTCGTCGCCCGCGGCTGGTCGGGCTACGTCGGCAACCTGCTCGACCTGCCGACCTCGCTGTTCGGCGAGGAGTCGACGGTCAACGTCGGCGCCGTGCTCATCACCGTCGTCCTGACGATCATCGCCGTCCTCGGCATCCGGGAGTCCGCCCGGGTCACCGGCGCACTGGTCATCGTCAAGGTCGCGATCTGCGTCTTCGTGGTCGTGGCCGGCGCCTGGTTCGTCACCGGCGCCAACCTCACGCCGTTCATCCCCGACGGCCAGACGGTGGACGTCGCGGGCGGCGTCAAGCAGCCGCTGATCTCCGCGATCGCCGGGCTCGAGCCGGCGGCGTTCGGCATCGGCGGCATCCTCACCGCCGCCGCCGTCGTGTTCTTCTCCTACACCGGCTTCGAGGCGGTCGCGAACCTCTCCGAGGAGACCAAGCGGCCGGGCCGGGACCTGCCGCTCGGCCTGCTCGGCACGCTGGCGCTGTCGACCGCCCTCTACGTCGGCGTCTCGTTCGTCGTGGTCGGGATGGTCAAGTACAGCGACATCGACGAGGGCGCCCCGATCGCCGACGCGTTCGACCAGAACGGCCTGGGCTGGGCCTCGGCGCTGGTGTCGCTGGCCGCGGTCGCCGGGCTCACCTCGGTGATCCTCGTCGACCTGGTGACGGTGAGCCGCATCGGCTTCGCCATGGGCCGCGACGGCCTGCTGCCGCCGGCGATCGCGAAGGTCAGCCCGCGCACGGGCACGCCGGTGCGCATGACGCTCGCCTACGCCGCCGTCGTCCTGGTGATGGCGGCGTTCGTGCCGCTGGAGACGCTGGCCGACCTGGTCAGCATCGGCACGTTGTTCGCCTTCGTCCTGGTCTCGATCGCCGTACCCGTGCTGCGGAAGCGCCGGCCGGACCTCGACCGCAGGTTCCGCGTGCCGTGGTCGCCGGTGGTGCCGATCCTGTCGGCGCTGGCCTGCCTCTACCTCATGGCCAACCTGAGCGTGGAGACCTGGCTGCGGTTCCTCGCCTGGATGGCGCTCGGGCTGGTCTTCTACTTCGCCTACGGCCACCGGCACTCGCGGATGCGCGCCGAGGTGCGGGCCGAGCAGGACGCCGTCGTCCGCGCCTGAAGCCCCGGCGTCAGGGGACCCACAGCCGCCGTTCACCCGCTGGTCGGGATCGGCGGGCAGGGTCGAGGGCATGGACGACGACCTGCGCGCCCGCCTGTTCGACCCGGCCGCCGCGCACGACCTCGTGCTCGCCCGGCGCCCGGCCGTTCCTACCGCCGTGCAGGGCGTGGTGTCCGACGTGGTGTGGGGTGAGGTGGTGCGCCTGCTCCGCTGGGCGACCGCGGACACCGGAGGCTCGGCCGTCCTGGAGAGCGGCACGTGGTGGCGGCTGGCGGCCGGCTGCGCCGAGTTCCTGCGCCGGTACCCGGGGCTCTCGGCCGAGCTCGACGAGCCGTGGGACGCCGTCCCGCCCCCGGACCTGCCGGGGCCGGGCGCGGCCCGGGTGGCCGCGGCCGCCGCGCGGCTGGCGGCGCTGCTGCGCTCGGTCGAGCCCCTGCCGCTGCGCCGGCTCGCCGCCGAGGTCGACGCCCTGGGCGCCGCGGCGATCGGCGCCCTGGCCGAGCGGGCCTGGGCGCCGTCCGGTCGCTGATCAGGTCTTGCTCTTGCCCTGGGCGTCGGAGTGCTCGTGCCGGTCGTCGCCCGTGCGCACGTGACGCGTCTGCTTCGACGCCCCGGTCGTCGCCCCGGCGGCACTGGGGCTCTCGCCCTCCCGCTTGGCCTGCCGCACCGCGGCCCGCTTGGCGTCCTCGTCCTGGTTCCTCGCCATGGGCGTGCCGTGCCCCGATCGAGCGCGGGGCACACCGGGTCAGCGGCGTGGCGGGACGGCGATCCGGTCGAGGTCCTCGGCGACCACGATCTCGCCGGCGAACACCGCGGCGGCCTCCTCGCGGTAGGCGGCCGGGTCGGGGTAGCGCTGGGAGAAGTGGGTGAGCACCAGCCGGCGGACGCCGGCCTCCGCCGCGGCCGCGCCGGCCTGGCGGGCGGTGAGGTGGCCGTACCGGTCGGCCAGGGCGGCGTCCTCCTCGAGGAAGGTGGACTCGATCACCAGCAGGTCGGCGCGGTCGGCCAGCGCGAGGACGGCGTCGCACATCCGGGTGTCCATGACGAAGGCGAACCGCTGGCCCGGCCGCGGCACGCTGACCTCCTCGACGCGGACGGTCCGGCCCGCCACGGCCAGGGCGCCCTCGCGCTGCAGCCGGCCGACGTCCGGGCCCTCGACGCCGTACCGGGCCAGCCGCTCCGGGAGCATGCGCCGTCCGTCGGGCTCCACCAGGCGGTAGCCGAACGCCTCGACGAGGTGGTCGAGCCGGCGCACCTCGAGGGTGCCGGTCCGGCCGAGGTCGATCGCGCCGTCGCCGGTCAGCGGCTCCTCCCGCAGGTCGGCGACCTCGTGGAACACGGTGGCGTGCCGCAACCGCTCGAAGAACGCCTCCCCGGACGCGGGATAGTGCGCCACCACCGGGTGCGCGACCCGGTCCAGGGACAGCCGCTGGACGACGCCGGGGACGCCGAGGCAGTGGTCGCCGTGGAAGTGCGTGAGGCACAGGCGGGTGATCGCCGAGCTCGCGACGCCGGCGCGGAGCATCTGCCGCTGCGTGCCCTCACCGGGGTCGAACAGCAGGCCCTCGCCGTCCCAGCGGAGGAAGTAGCCGTTGTGGTTGCGGGTCCGGGTCGGCGCCTGGCTGGCCGTGCCGAGCACGACGAGCTCGCGGGCGGCCACGGCCGGGACGCTACCGGTGGACGTACGCTCCGGCGGTGCCGCGCAAGATCACGATGCCGGACGTCGCCCGCGCGGCCGGCGTCTCGGTGATGACGGTCAGCTACACGTACAACAGGCCGGACCGTGTCGCCCCCGCCACCCGCGAGAAGGTGCTGGCAGCGGCGGCCCGGCTGGGGTACCCCGGACCCGACGCCGCGGCGCGCAACCTGCGCCGCGGCCGCACCGGCAACCTCGGGGTCATCCTGGGCGAACACCTCACCTACGCCTTCGCCGATCCGCAGGCCACGGCGTTCCTCGCCGGCATCGCCGAGGTCTGCACCGAGCACGGCCTGGGGCTCACGCTCATCCCGATCACCGGGGGGCCGGCCGACGTCGATCGCGTCCGCGAGGCCGCCGTCGACGGCTACGTCGTCTGGACGACGGTGGACGACGACCCCGTGCTGGCGGCGGTCGTCGCCTCGACGCGGCCGGCCGTCGTCCACGGCGGGCCGGCGGTCGAGGGACTGCACCTGGTGACCATCGACAACCGCGCCGCCGCGGCCGCCGTCGGGGCGGTGGGCTTGCGGGGATCGACCCGGCCCGCCGTGCTCGCCTTCCCCCTCGACCGCCGCCGGGAGCCCGCCCTGCTCGTCGGCCCCGACCCGGGGTCGGCGACCTTCCAGGTCACGCGTGATCGGCTGGCCGGTTACCGCGACGCCGTCACGGCCGCTGGACTCGACTGGGCCGACGTCCCGGTCGTCGTCCTCGCCCGCAACGACCCGGCCGAGGCCGAGCGCGCGTTCGGCCGGTTCCCCGCCGGCACGGACACCGTGCTGGCGATGGGTGACGGGGTAGCCCTGGCCACGCTGCGCGCCACCACCCGCACGGTTCCGGACGAGCTCGCCGTCACCGGGTGGGACGACGCCCCCGGCGCGGCCGCGGCCGGGCTCACCACCGTGCGCCAGTCGCTGCAGGACCAGGGCCGGCGCTGCGCCCGGCTGGTCGTCGGCGACCCGCCCGGCCCGGAGCCGTCGTGGGAGGTCGTCACCAGGCGCAGCACCCGATGACCGCCTGAGTCCACCGCTCAGACGGGCCCGAACGCCAGCACCGCGGTCATCGTCGAGCGGCGGCGCGCGGCCAGGTCGGCCAGCAGCGCCGGCCCCTGCTCGAACGGGACGACGTCGGTGACCAGGTGCCGGCGGACGTCGTCCCCTCGCTCCCGCAGCAGTTCGACGGTCGCCTCCGCCAGCGCGATGCGCGGCCAGGCCGCGGTCATGCCCCGCGGCACGCGGCTGATCTGCGCGCACACGATCGTCAGGCCGTTGTGGTGGAACTCCTCGCCGAGCCGGACCGCCTCGGCGCCGGCCTGGTAGAAGCCCAGGTCGACGACAACGCCCTGCGGCCGCAGCGACTTCAGCGCGGTGGCCAGCGAGACGTCGTGCCCGCGGCACTGGAGGACGACGTCGGCGCCGCGGTCGCCCGGCCCGTGCCGCCACGCCTCCTTCACCGCGAGCCACCCGGCGCCCTCGGCGTCGTCGACGGTGTCCAGGCCCAGCGCGGCCGCCCGGGCACGCCGTTCCGGGGACGGTTCCGCGACCAGGACCGACGCCGCGCCGTGCTGCACCGCCAGCATCGCCGAGAGCAGCCCGATCACCCCGGCGCCGGTGACCAGCACGTGCCGGTCGCGGACCCCCGCGCCGAGGTCCGCGCCCGGCCCGGCGAGGGCGGCGGCCGCGTGCAGCAGACCGTTGACGCAGATCGGGCCCATCTGCGCGAGGTAGATCCCGAGCAGCGGATCGAGGTCGTCGGGGACGGCGATCACCGGCCGGACGGCGGCGTCGAAGCAGGCGCCGGTCCGGTGGCCGATGGCGAGGGCGAGCAGCGTCCCCTCGGCGGGCGCACCCGGACGGCTCTCGGTGACCCGGGCGACCTCCATGTAGCCCAGGCGCCGGACGGGATAGCCGGCCGGCGCGCCGTCGCGGTCGAAGCTCCGCAGCTCGGGGTCCCAGTGCAGCTGGTGGTGCGGGTCGGTGCCGCGGACCAGCGCGACCTCGGTTCCGGCGCTGATCCCGCTCCACTCGGTCGTCACCCACGCCTGCCCCGGCCCGGGCTCCGGCTCGTCGTCCTCCAGCAGCACCGGACGGCCGGGTTCGGCGACCCCGATGGTGCGGACCGCGCGCCCGCTGACAGGAGCGGCAGGGATCGTCACCTGCCGCAGAGTGCCGCCCGCGCCCGCGGCCGGCAACCGGCCGGGCCGCGTGCAAGCGGCGCGCGGACGGGTAACGGCGAGCTCAACGGACCGAGGAGGAGGAGGACATGAGCAACGAGACCCCGAACACGCCCGGCCTGAGCGAGACCGAGCTGCGGGAGATGAAGGTCGACGAGCTGCGCGAGCGCGCCCGCGAGGCCGGCGTCCAGGGCACCTCGGACATGAAGAAGGAAGAGCTCGTCCGCGCGGTGTCGGAGGCCGCCGGCGCGGGGAACGGCGGCTCCGGGGACGGCGGCGCGGGAGAGCCCGGAGACCGCGGCCCGGACGAGGGTCACCTGCGCACCGGCGACCAGACCTCCCGGTCGCTGAAGTACTCCCAGGAGGTCACCTCGCTGGACGAGGACCCCGAGCGCCCCGGACGGAGCCTGGCGACGACCAGCCACGAGGTGATCCGGCGCTGGGCCGAGGAGCGCAACGGCGTGCCGGCGACGGTCGAGGGCACCGAGCACGGCGACCACCTCGGCGTGCTGCGCATCGACTTCGGCGGCGACTCCGACACCCTGCGGCAGGTCAGCTGGGAGGAGTGGTTCGCGACCTTCGACGCCCGCAAGCTCAACTTCATCTATCAGGAGGAGCGCAAGGACGGGAACCAGAGCAACTTCTTCCGCCTGGAGAGCCCGGACCGCGAGGACGGCTGACGCGGCGGGCGGGGAAACATCGCCGGGCCGGCGCTGTTGCACCCGCCGAACCACACAGCAGGGAGACCTCTCATGACCACCACCGCGCTGACCGCCGGCTCGTTCGAGGAGACGGTGAGGGGGAACGACATCGTCCTCGTCGACTTCTGGGCCGCCTGGTGCGGTCCGTGCCGGGCGTTCTCACCGGTCTTCGAGGCCGCCAGCGAGCAGCACCCGGACATCGTGTTCGCCAAGGTCGACACCGAGGCCGAGGACGCCCTGTCGACCGCGGCCGGCATCCGGTCGATCCCGACCCTGATGGCGTTCCGCGACGGCATCCTGGTGTTCAACCAGGCCGGCGCCCTGCCCGGGCCCGCGCTGGAGCAGCTGATCGCCGGCGTCCGCAGTCTCGACATGGACAAGGTCCGCGAGCAGCTCGCCGAGCAGCAGAAGGCCCAGCCCGCCTGACGCCGTCTTGGCTCACCGCAGCGGGTCTTACCTGACGTCCGGCCATGAGGTAGGACCCCTCACGATCAGGTCACCTGATCGTGGCCGCCGTAGAGCGCCGCGTGCCGCTCGCGGACGACGTTCTTCTGGATCTTCCCGGTCGAGGTCTTCGGCAGCTCGTCGACGACCACGACCGCCTTGGGCACCTTGTAGCCGTCCAGCCGGGTCTTCAGGGCCGCCAGCAACTCCCGCTCGTCGAGCTTCTCGCCCGGCTTCGGGACGACGACGGCGGTGATCGCCTCGCTCCACCGCGGGTGCGGCAGCCCGACGACGACCGCCTCGGCGATCCGCGGGTCGGCGGCGTAGACCGCCTTCTCCACCTCGATCGAGGCGACGTTCTCCCCGCCGGTCTTGATCACGTCCTTGTACCGGTCGGCGAACCACAGCACGCCGTCCTCACCGAACCGCCCGACGTCCCCCGAGTGGAACCAGCCGTGCTCGAACGCCGCCGCGGTCGCCTCCGGATTGCGCAGGTACTCCGTCATCGCCGACGGCCCGCGGTAGACGATCTCCCCCAGCTCGCCCTGGGGCAGGAGCGACCCGTCCGGCCCCATGACCGCCACCTGCACCCCTGTGATCGGCGTGCCGACGGCGCCGATGTGGGTGAGCTGGTGCTCCGGCCGGAAGAACGTCGTGCACGGGCTCATCTCGGTCTGCCCGAACAGCAGTGCGAAATCGCAGTCGAACCCGGCGAGGCAGGCGCGGATCAGCGCGTCGGGCATCGGCGCCATCGCGTAGACCGCCCGCCGCAGGCTGGAGACGTCGCGCTCGCCGAACGACGGGTGCTCCAGCGCGGCGCGGTACATCATCGGCAGCCCGAAGACCTGGGTGATCCGCTCCCGCTCGATCGTCTCGAGGAAGACCGCCGGGTCGAAGCCGCGCAGCAGGTGGATGGTCGCGCCCACCAGCACCGCCGGCGTGCTGAACGCGTTGAGCTGCGCGGTGTGGAACAGCGGCATCATCGCCAGGAACCGGTCCTGCGCGTTCCAGCCGTTGTCCAGCGCGGTCGACATCGACTCCAGGTAGACGGCCAGGTGGCTGCCGACGACGCCCTTCGGGAAGGACGTCGTCCCCGAGGTGTAGAGGTAGCTCAGCGGATCCCGGTCCTCGACCAGCACCTGCGGCTGGCTCGCGTCGTCGGCGGCCAGCTCCTCGAGCGTGGTCCAGGAGCGCTCGGCGGGCTCCCGCTCGTAGTCGGCGCCGAGGCCCGGCGCGACGATCACGTCGGCGATCTCGGGCACCTTGGCGACCGCCTCGGTCATGGCCCCCACCAGCTGCGACTCCACGACGAGCCCGCGCGACCGCGAGTGGTCCAGCACGTAGGCCACCTCGTCGGGCCGCCAGCCGAGGTTGATCGGCACGCAGACCACGCCGAGCTTGGCGCAGGCGTAGTAGACGGCGAGGAACTCGGCGCTGTTGCCCGATGCGAGGCCCAGAGCGTCACCCCGCGCGTAGCCGCGGTCGGCCAGGCCGTGCGCGATCCGGTTCACCCACGCGTCGAGCTCGGCGTAGGTCCAGCTGCGGTCGCCGTCGACCACCGCGGGGTGGTCCGGCCGCGCCGCCGCCGTCCGGGTCAGGCTGTCGCCGACGTTGACCCGCTGGATGAGGTTCCGGTCCAGCTCCATCGCGGTCTCCTCTCTAGGCGGCGAGACACCGCCGGGCGCACTCGGTGAGCAGGGTGGCGAGGTCGTCGCGCGGGACGCCGGCGTTCCAGGTGGCCGCCGACTGGATCGCGCCGATCGCCACGTGCACCCGGGCGCGGGCGTCGGCGTCGGAGAGCTCCGGGCGCAGCTCGCGCAGGCTGTGCACCCACTCCTCGACGTAATGCCGCTGGAGCCGGCGCAGCCGCCGCTGGTCGCCGTCCGGGAGGGTCTGCACCTCCCGCAGCCACAGCCGGACCAGCACCGACTCGTCGACGGCGAAGCGCACCTGGTCGCGGACCAGCTCGTCGAGCACCTCGGCGTCGGGCCGGCCCGAGCCGACCGCGTCGGCGGCGGTGGACAGCAGCCGCGCCATCCCCTCGTCGAGCAGCGCCAGTAGGACAGCGGACTTCGAGTCGAAGTGCCGGTAGACCCCCGAGCCCACGATCCCGGCCGCCGCGCCGATGTCGGCCATGCTCACCGCGTGGAAGCCGCGCTCGGCGACCAGCTCGGCGGCCGCGCGCAGGATCCGCTCCCGGCGGTCCGGGTCGCGGGTGCGCACGCTCTCCGACATCAGGGCACCAGCGCGGCCGGGACGTCCACCAGACGGGACCGGAGGTACTCCCCCAGCCCCTTGGCCTGCGGGTCGGGCCGGGTGCTCGCGGCGACGCCCTCGCCGAGCAGCCCGACGACCACCACGTTGACCGCGCGCAGGTTGGGCAGGCCGAAGACACGGACCTCCAGGTCCCCCGCCTCGGGCAGCAGCTCGCGGATCCGGTCGGGGGTCAGCTCGGCGGCCAGCCAGGCGTACGCGGCGTCGTCCCTCGCCCAGAACCCGACGTTGGCGTTGCCGCCCTTGTCCCCCGACCGCGCCCCGGCGACCCTCCCCAGCGGCACCCGCACCGTGGGGCCGTCGGGCACCTCCACGGCCGGCGCCGCCGGCGCGGACCCCGGCTGCGCGGGCGTCGCGAACGCGGCCAGGTGCGGGACCGTCGTGGTCGTGCCGTCGGGCAGGTGGACGACGTGCTCCACCTCGTCGGCGGGCACCAGCGCCGGCCAGTAGACGCCGTACGCACTCTCCCCGGTCGGCGGGGTGGTCGTGTGGAACCCGGCGTAGCCGCCCAGCGCCAGCGCCATGGTCGCGTCGGAGAACCGGCGGCCCACCTTCGTCGCGTCGCCGTCCTTGACGGTGACCCGCAAGTGCGCGGTCGCCTGCTCGTTGGTCGGCGCGTCCGGGGTGTCGAAGCGCAGCAGCCGGACGTCGGTCTCGGCGAAGCTCGCCCGCCCGCCGAGCAGGCCGAACAGCAGCTCTTCCGCCCACGCCGCCTTGGCCTCGATGTCCAGGCCGGTCAGTACCAGCGTCATCGTGTTGCGGTAGCCGCCGAGGTAGTTGAGGGCGACCTTGAGCGTGTCCGGCGGCGGGCTGCCGCGGGTGCCGCTGATCCGCACCCGGTCGGGCGCCTCCTGGGTCAGCGCGACGGTGTCGAATTGCGCGACGACGTCGGGGTTGAGGTAGGCGGGCTCGGCGATCTCGTAGAGCAGCTGCGAGGTGACCGTGCCGACCGTGACGACGCCGCCGGTGCCCGGGTGCTTGGTGATCACGCTGCTGCCGTCGACGTCGACCTCGGCGATCGGGAAACCGGGGTACCGGCGGTCGGTGACCTCGTCGAGGAACGCGTAGTTGCCGCCGGTGGCCTGCGGGCCGCACTCGATGACGTGCCCGGCCGCGACCGCGCCGGCCAGGGCGTCCCAGTCCGAGCGCCGCCACCCGTGCCACCAGGCCGCCGGGCCCACCACCAGGGACGCGTCGGTGACCCGGGGGCAGACGACGACGTCGGCGTCGGCGGCCAGTGCCTCGGCGATCCCCCAGCCGCCCAGGTAGGCGTTGGCCGAGATCGGCCGGACGCCCGCCTCGGCCAGGGTGCGGCCGGTGTCCAGGTGGGCCAGGTCGACGCCGGCGGCCTGCAGCTCGGGCAGCCGGTCGAGCAGGTCGTCGCCGGTGATGGCGGCGACCTTCGGGGCGAGGCCCAGCGTCGCGGCGAGCTTGCCGACCTCGTCGGCGAGGCCGAGCGGGTTGAGCCCGCCGGCGTTGGTGACGATCCGGATCCCGCGGTCCAGGCAGGTGCCGAGCACGTCCTCCAGCTGCTTGAGGAAGGTGCGCGCGTAGCCGGCGGTGGCGTCCTTCTGCCGCGCCTTCCAGAGGATCAGCATGGTGAGCTCGGCGAGGTAGTCGCCGGTGAGGACGTCGATCGGCCCGCCCTCGACCATCTCGCGGGCGGCCGCGAGCCGGTCGCCGTAGAAGCCGGAGCAGTTGGCGATCCGCACCGCGCGGCGCGGGGCCAGGCGCGGCGGGCCGGTGGGCGGGCTCATCGCTGTGCCTCCATGGGTGCGCGGCCGGGGCCGGGCGCGCCGGCGAAGGCCTGGGCGACGTCGAGCCACCGGTCGGCGACCGGGCCGGTGGCGGTCAGCGCCGTCTGCGACCGGTGCCGGCGCTGGACGACCAGCAGGCAGAAGTCCTCGGCGGGGCCGGTCACCCGGTCGGCGGCGTCCTCCGGGCCCCAGGTCCACGCCTCGCCGTCCGGGCCGGTCAGCTCGACCCGCACCGGCGCCTCGGGCACCGGCAGGCCGCGCAGCCGGAAGCTCCAGCCCAGGGTCCGGACGCCGAGGTGCGCGACGTGCCGCAGCCGCGGGGTGGGCCGGCGGACCAGGCCGCACGCGTCGAACACGTCCTGCCCGTGCGCCCAGGTCTCCATCAGCCGGGCGGTGACCGACGACGCGGCGCTCATCGGCGGGCCGTACCAGGGCAGCTGCGTGCCCGGGTCGAGGGCGGCGAAGGTGTCGAGGTAGTCGCGGCGGGCCCGCTGCAGCCAGGCGAACGCCTCCGCGCCGGACAGGTCGCGGTGCGCCGCGGCGATCCGGTCCGGGAAGTCCATGCCCTCCGCCATGACCCGCTCGGCCTCGGTGCGGAAGCGGTCGGGGTCGGTCGCCGAGAGCACCGCCGTCCCGTCGAAGTACGCGAGGTGGGTGACCTGGTCGCGGATGGTCCAGCCGGCCGCCGGGGTGTCCCGGCCCCAGTCCGGCTCGGCGAGCACGCTGAGCACCTCGTACAGCTCGGCCGACTCGGCGGCGAGGTCGGCGGTCAGGGCTGCCATGTCGGCCGGCATCAGGCCCCCTTCCAGACCGGGGCGCGCTTGTCGCGGAAGGCGGCCGGCCCCTCCTGCGCGTCGGCGCTCTCGTAGACCGGTGCCCAGATCTCCTCCGCCTGGTCGAAGGCCGCGCCCAGCGGCAGCTCGGCGACCAGCCCGACCGTCTTCTTCGCCGCCCGCACCGACAGCGGCGCGTTGCCGGCGATCCGCTCGCCGAGCGCCTGCGTCGTCGCGCGCAGCTCCGCGAGCAGCACCACCTCGTTGACCAGGCCGACCTCGTGCGCGCGGCGGGCGTCGATCGGGTCGCCGGTGAGCAACAGCTGCATGGCGACCCGCGGCCCCACCAGCAGCGGCAGCGGCGCCGCCCACGGCATGCCGCGGCCCACCTTCGCCTCGGTGATGGCGAAGCGCGCGTGCTCGGCCGCGACGACGAGGTCGCAGTTCATCACCAGCAGGAAGCCGCCGGCGTAGGCGACGCCGTTGACCGCGGCGATGGTCGGCTTGTCGACGGCGACGTTGCGGCCGAACTGCGGCAGGAAGTCCACCGGAACGGTCGTCATCGCCGAGTCGGCCATCTCCCGCAGGTCCCCGCCGGCGCAGAAGGCCTGCTCGCCGGCGCCGGTGAGCACGAGCACCGCCGCCTCGTCGTCGGCGTTGAACCGGTGCACGCCGTCCCACAGCCGGGCGCGCACCTCGGCCGACAGGGCGTTGCGCGCCTCGGGCCGGTCGATGGTCAGCCAGGCGACCCGGTTCTCGACCTCGTAGGTGACCACGCTCATCCGTGCACCACGGCCAGCACGTGGCCCGTGTCGACGGCCTGCCCGACCGTCGCCGACAGCGAGGCCACCACGCCGTCGTGCGGCGCGCGGACGGCGTGCTCCATCTTCATCGCCTCCAGGACGACGACCACCGTGCCCGCCGCGACCTCCTGACCCTCGGCGACCTCGACGCGCACGACCGTGCCCGGCATGGGCGCGTGCAGCGAGCCCGCCTCCTCCTCGGCCACCGGCTCCGGGAACCGCTCCACCTCGGTCAGCGACGTCGCCCCGAGCGGGCTGTCGAGGAAGACGGTGTCGCCGACCCGGTGCACGTCGACGGTGCGGCGGACGCCGTCGACGGTGAGCACGACTCGCTCGGCCGTGACCGCACCGGCGGTGACGTCGAGCCGCTCGCCGTCCACGCTCGCGCGCAGCCCGTCACGGGTGGCGCGATAGCCGACCTCGAGCGTCCGGTCGCCCCAGGTGAAGGTCGCCGTCTGGTCGGCGTTGGGCACGTTCCGCCAGCCGGCCGGGATGCTCGCCTGCACCCGGGCGCCGGCCCGCCGCTCGGCGGCCGCCGCCAGCGCCGCGGCCAGCGCGTGCACCCGCAGCGCGGTCTCCTCCTGCGGGTGGCGGGAGAGCTCCGCCGGGTCGTGCCGTTCCAGGTAGCCGGTGTCGATCTCGCCGCGGCGGAACTCCGCCTCGCGCAGCACGCCGACGAGCAGGTCGCGGTTGGTGGTGACGCCGTGCACCCGGGCCTCGGCCAGCGCGCGGGCCAGGGTCCGGCAGGCGGCGTCGCGGGTCGGCCCGTGCGCGATCACCTTGGCCAGCATGGGGTCGTAGTAGGTGCTCACGACCGAGCCGTCGGCGACGCCGGCGTCGACCCGCACCCCGGGCAGCGCCGGGACGGCGAACCGGTGCACGGTGCCGGTCACGGGCAGGAAGCCGGCCGGCACGTCCTCGGCGTAGAGCCGGACCTCGACCGCGTGCCCGGTGATCGATGCGCCGGTGACCTCGTCGGGCAGCGGCTCGCCCTCGGCCACCTGCAGCTGCACGCGGACCAGGTCCAGCCCGGTGACCAGCTCGGTGACCGGGTGCTCGACCTGCAGGCGGGTGTTGACCTCCAGGAAGAAGAAGCGGCCGGACTGGTCGAGCACGAACTCGACGGTGCCGGCGCCGACGTAGTCGATCGCCTTGGCCGCGGCGACGGCGGCCGCGCCCAGCTCGGCCCGCAGCTCCGGGGTCACCGCCGGGGACGGCGCCTCCTCGACGATCTTCTGGTAGCGCCGCTGGATCGAGCACTCGCGCTCGAACAGGTGCACCACGGTGCCGTGGGTGTCGCCGAGGACCTGCACCTCGACGTGCCGCGGCCGCTCGACGAACCGCTCCAGGAACACCGTGCCGTCGCCGAACGCCGACGCCGCCTCGCGCCGGGCGCCGGCCACCGCCTCGGCCAGCTCGCCGGGCGTGCGGACGATGCGCATGCCCCGCCCGCCGCCGCCGTACGCGGCCTTGACCAGCAGCGGGTAGCCGATCCCCTCGGCGGCCCGCGCGACCGCGGCCTCGTTCAGTTCCCCGCGGGCGCCGATGACCGCGCCGGGCAGCGTGGGCACGCCGGCGGCGGCCATCCGCTCCTTGGCCGCCGTCTTCGACCCCATCGCCTCGATCGCCTCCGGCGACGGGCCGACGAAGACCAGCCCGGCCTCGGCGCAGGCCCGCGCGAAGCCGGCGTTCTCGGACAGGAAGCCGTACCCCGGGTGGACGGCGTCGGCGCCGGTGGCCCGGGCCGCCTCGACGATCAGGTCGCCGCGCAGGTAGGTCTCCCCCGGCGTCGCCCCGGGCAGGCGCACCGCCTCGTCGGCCGCGGCGACGAACGGCGCGTCCGCGTCCGGGTCGGAGAAGACGGCGACGGTGGCGATGTCCATCGCCCGCGCCGTGCGCATGATGCGCAGCGCGATCTCGCCGCGGTTGGCGACCAGGAGCTTGCGGATCACGGTCTCCTCACATCCGGAAGACGCCGAAGCCGCGGCGCCCCTCGACCGGTCCCGAATGGGCGGCGGACAGCGCGATGCCGAGTGCCGTGCGGGTGTCGCGCGGGTCGAGCAGGCCGTCGTCGTAGAGCCGGGCGGTGACGAAGAACGAGTGCGACTCGGCGTCGATCTGCGCCTCGATCGCCCGCCGGCGGGCGTCGTCCGCCGCCTGGTCGAACGGCCGCCCTGACGCGGCCGCCGCCGCCTTGCCCACGATGGACAGCACCCCGGCCAGCTGGGCGGCGCCCATGACGGCGAGCTTGGCGCCGACCCAGGCGAACATCAGCCGTGGGTCGTAGGCCCGCCCGCTCATGCCGTAGTTGCCGGCGCCGAAGCTGGCCGCGGTGTTGATCGTGATGTGCGGGACGGTGCTGTTGGTGACGGCGTTGATCATCTTGGCGCCGTCCTTGATGATCCCGCCCTGCTCGTAGTCCTTGCCGACCATGTAACCGGTGGTGTTCTGCAGGAAGACCAGCGGGGTGTCGACCTGGTTGGCCAGCTGGATGAACTCCGCGGCCTTCTTCGCCTCCTCGCTGAACAGCACGCCGCGGGCGTTGGCCAGCACGCCGACCGGGTAGCCGTGCACCGACGCCCAGCCGGTGACCAGGCTGGTGCCGTACTCGGGCTTGTACTCGCCGAACCGGGAGCCGTCGACGACGCGGGCGAGCACCTCCCGCGGGTCGAAGGGCACGCGGATGTCGGCCGGCGCGATGCCGAGCAGCTCGTCGGGGTCGTAGCGCGGCTCGTCCGGCGGCAGCGAGGGGCCGGGGCCGAGCTTGCGCCAGTTGAGCTCGCTGACGATGCGCCGGCCCAGCCGGATGGCGTCGCGCTCGTCGACGGCGAAGTGGTCGGCCAGCCCGGAGATCCGGGCGTGCATGCGGGCGCCGCCGAGCTCCTCGTCGTCGGCGTCCTCGCCGGTGGCCATCTTGACCAGCGGCGGGCCGCCGAGGAACACCTTGGCCTGCTGGTCGACCAGGACCGAGTAGTCGCACATGCCCGGCACGTACGCGCCGCCGGCGGTCGAGTTGCCGAACACCAGCGCGATCGTCGGGACGCCCATCGCCGAGAGCTCGGTGAGGTCGTGGAAGATCTTGCCGGCCGGCACGAACAGCTCCGACTGCGTCGGCAGGTCGGCGCCGCCGGACTCGACCAGGTTGATCACCGGCAGCCGGTTGACCCGGGCGATCTCCAGCGCCCGCAGCACCTTCTTCAGCGACCAGGGGTTCATCGCGCCGCCGCGCACCGTGGGCTCGTGGGTGATGAGCACGCACTCCACGCCGGCGACGACGCCGATGCCGGTGATGACGCTCGCGCCGACGGTGAACTCGGTGCCCCACGCGGCCAGCGGGGAGAGCTCGAGGAACGCCGAGTCGCGGTCGAGCAGCAGCTCCAGCCGCTCGCGGGCGAGCAGCCGGCCGCGGGCCTTGTGCCGCTCGGCGTAACGGGGGCCGCCGCCGGCGCGGGCCAGGTCGAGCTGCTCCTCCAGCTGCTCGAGCAGGGCGAGCTGCGCCGTCCGGTTGGTCCGGTACTGCTCGTCGGAGGTGGCCAGCGACGAGCGCAGGACCGTGGCCTCCTCGACCCTCGGGTGCGCCATCAGTACGACCTGGGCAGACCCAGGCTGTGCTGGGCCACGTAGTTGAGGACCATCTCGCGGTTCACCGGGGCGATGCGCAGCAGCCGGGCCAGCCCCCACAGCGGGACCAGCCCGTACTCGGTGGACAGGCCGTTGCCGCCGTGGGTCTGGATCGCCGCGTCGACGGCGGCCAGCGCCGCCTCGGCCGCGGCGTACTTCGCCATGTTGCTCGCCTCGCCGGCCGGCAGCCCGAGGTCGTGCGCCCACGCGGCCTTGCGGGTCATCAGCGCGGCGAGCTCGGTCTCGATCTTGGCCTTGGCGAGCGGATGACTGACGCCCTGATGGGTGCCGATCGGCTTGTCCCAGACGGCGCGGGTGCGGGCGTAGTCGGCGGCGCGGTCCAGCGCGTAACGGGCGACGCCGACGCAGAGCGCCGCGCCGGTGATCCGCTCGGGGTTGAGCCCGTGGAAGACGTGCGTGAAGCCGTCGCCCTCCTCGCCGACCAGCGCCTCGGGGCCGAGCCGCGCCTCGTCGAAGTGCAGGGTGAACTGCCGCTCGGGCATCTGCGCGCTGACCGGCAGCGGCCGCGCCTCGAGCCCCGGGGTGTCGGTGGGGACGACGAACAGCGACAGCCGCGGCTTGTTCGTCGCCGGGTCCCGGCCGCGCTCGGAGCCGGTGCGGGCGACGACGAGGATCGCGTCGGCCTCGTCCACCCCGGAGATGTAGTACTTGGTGCCCGACAGCAGCCAGTCGTCGCCGTCCCGGACCGCGACCGTGGCCAGCTCGTGGGTGTTGGACCCGGCGTCGGGCTCGGTGATCGCGAAGACGACCTTGCTGCGCCCGGAGGCGAGCCCGGGCAGCCAGCGCGCCTTCTGCTCGTCGCTGCCGTAGCGGCCGATCACCTCCGCGGAGATGGCCTGGGAGACCAGGAGCAGGAGCAGGGGGCAGCCGGCCGCGGCGGTCTCCTCGCAGACGGCCGCGAGCTCGCGCAGCCCCGCGCCGCCCCCGCCGTGCTCCTCGGGCACGTTGATGCCGATGAAGCCCGCGTCGCCGAGGGCGTGCCACAGCTCGACGCACGGTTCGTGCGCCTCGGCCTTGCGCGCGTAGTAGGCGCCGCCGAAGCGCCCGGCGATGTCGCGGACGGTCTTCCGGAGGGCCTGCATCTCGGCGCTCTCGGCGAAGTCCACGGTGCGCCCCTCGATGTGATCGGCCGTTCACTATGACGCCGCCAGCCTGCCCTACCAGTGGCGCTGCTCACAAGAGCGCTTGACGGAGGACCCCCTTAGTGCACCACCATTCACTCACTTCATCCGCGCCCACCCGGGAGCCACCATGGCCATCGACGTCGAGAAGCTCTACGACCGCCGGGCGGACAACCGCTGGGACCGCGTGTGCGTCGGCGACGTGCTGGAGCGGATGGTCTGGAGCCGCCCCGACCGGGTGGCGATCACCGGCTGGCCCGGCGCCTTCGCCACCCCGGAGTTCGAGCGGCTGACCTACCGCGAGGCGAACGACGTCGTGAACCGCGTCGCCCAGGGCCTGCTCGCCCGCGGGCTGCGGCGCGGCGACCGGGTGCTGCTGCTGTGCGAGAACTCGGTCGAGGCGTACCTGATCAAGGTCGGCGTCGCCAAGGCCGGCATGGTCAACGTGCCGCTCAACCCGTCGCTCGCGGCCGACGTCGTCACCGAGCTCATCGCCCTGGCCGAGCCGCGGTTCACGGTCGTCGACGCCGAGCTGTGGCCGGCCGTGCGGCCGGCGCTCGAGGCGGCCGGTCTGACGCCGGACGTGACGATCGGCATCGGCGGCGGCCCGGTCGCCGCCAGCGTCGCGTTCCCGGAGTTCCTCGCCGGCGCCTCGCCGGAGGAGCCGGACACCGTCGTCCACGGCGACGACATCTGGGAGCTGCTGTTCACCTCGGGGACGACGGCGCTGCCCAAGGGGGTGATGCTCTCGCACAGCTACGCGCACCTCGGCGCCTACGCCTTCGCGCTGTCGCTGACCCGCGGCGTGCCGGTCGAGGCCGACCTGGTGCTCTGCTCGTTCCTGCCGGTGATCTACCACGTCGCCGACCAGGCGCTGTCGCTGCCGGCGTTCCTCGCCGGGGGCCGGTTCGTGATCGGGCGCAGGCCGGTGCCGGGTGAGATGGCGGCCGCGGTGCGCCGGGAGCAGGTGACGGCGCTGTGGGGCGGCTCGCCGCAGCTGGTGAAGGCCTTCGCCGGCGCGCTCGACTCCGGCGAGGGCGAACTGGCCCTGAAGGTGCTGGTCTACGGCTGGGGCGCGGTCGAGCCCGGGGTGCTCGCGTCGCTGAAGGAGCTCTGCGGGCAGGACTTCCTGCTGGTCGGCATCTTCGGGCAGACCGAGGCGATCAGCTGCTACCGCTTCTGGCCGGACCGCGAGCGCGAGAAGTACGAGCAGGCCGGGTCGAGCGTCAACTACGTGGGCATCCCGAACCCGCTGCTGGCCTCCACGATCATGGACGTCGACGGCTCGGACCTGCTCGGCAAGCCCGGGGTCCCCGGCGAGGCGGTCTACCGCTCCCCCGCCGTCTGCTCGGGCTACTACCGCGACCGGCCGGCGACCGAGGAGGCGTTCCGCTACGGCTGGTTCCACTCCGGCGACAGCTGCGTGGTGGACGACGACGGCTTGCGGATCATGGTCGATCGGTACAAGGACATCATCAAGAGCGGCGGCGAGAACGTCTCCAGCATCCGGGTGGAGGCGCTGCTGCACGAGCACCCGCAGGTGGCCAAGGCGGCGGTGATCGGCCTGGCGCACGACCGCTGGGGCGAGGCGGTGACCGCCGTCGTCGTCCGGACGCCGGGCGCGACAGTCACCGAGGACGAGCTCGTCGAGTGGGCGCGCGGCCGGCTGGCGGGCTTCGAGACGCCGAAGGCCGTGGTCTTCGCCGACGCGCTGCCCGAGACCGTCGGCGGCAAGGTGCTCAAGTACAAGCTCCGCCAGGCGATGGCCGACCTCTACACCGCCGCCGCGACGTCGTCCGCGGACTGAACGCCGCTCAGGCGGCGCCGGGGGCGTCGGCGAGCTCCGGTTCGGTCCGCTGCTCCAGCACGGGGAACCGCCGCGGGGCGATCAGCAGGACGGCGACCGCCAGCAGCGCCACCGCGGTCAGGCCGAGGTAGAGGTGCTCGGTGGCGGCGGCCATGGCCGAGCGCAGGTAGGCCAGGCCCGCGCCGGGCAGGTCCCCGGCCAGGATCGCCGGCTCCACGCCGTCGACCGTGCGCGGCAGCGACCCGGCCACCGCGGCGGGCGCCGTGTCCAGCCGGTTCTGCAGCGTGCTGTTGACGACCGCCCCGAACACCGCGGCGCCGAGGCTCTGCCCCAGGAACCGGCAGAACATCAGCGAGCCGGTGGCCACGCCGCGCCGTCCGGTGTCGACGGTCGACTGGACCCCCACCACCAGCGGCGTGGAGATCATCCCGAGCCCGGCGCCCAGCACCAGCGTCGAGGCGACGACGGCCCAGCCCGGCGCCTGCGGCGGGGCCAGCACGAAGCCGCCGACGCCGAGGAAGGCAACGCCCGCCCCGATCAGCGCGGTGTCGCGGAACCCGATCCGCAGGTACAGCCGGCTGCAGGTCGCCGCCGCGATCGGCCAGGTGATGCTCATCGTGGCCAGCGCGAAGCCGGCGGTCACCGCGCCGTAGCCGAGCACGGTCTGGGCATAGGTCGGGAGGAACGTCGACGGCCCGATGACCAGCAGGCCGAGGCAGACGTAGCCGAGATTGGAGCCGGCCAGCACGCGTCGGCGCCACACCCAGCCGGGCACGACGGGCTCGGCCGCGCGGCGCTCGACGACGACGGTGGCGATCCCCAGGACGACGACGGCGGCGAAGCAGGAGATGCTCGGCGCCGACCACCACGGCCAGGCCACGCCGCCCTGCAGCAGCGCGAAGACCAGCCCGCCGCAGGTGAGCAGCACCAGCGCGCTGCCGAGGTAGTCGACCCGGTGCCGGCGGGCCGGCCCGCGCCCCTCCTGCAGGAACCGCACGATCAGCGCCAGCGCCACCGCCCCGAGCGGCAGGTTGATCAGGAAGATCCAGCGCCAGCTGACGTAGTCGGCGAACAGGCCGCCGACCGCGGGGCCGACGACCGCGGACACCGCCCACGCGCTCGACAGCCAGCCCTGCACCCGGCCGCGCTCGCGCAGCGCGTACAGGTCACCGGCGACCGTCTGCACGGTGGCCTGGATGGCCCCGGCACCGATCCCCTGGACCGCCCGGAAGGCGATCAGCGCGACCATGCTCCAGCTCAACGAGCACAGCAGGGACCCCGCCAGGAAGACCACGATGCCGAACAGCAGCACGGGCTTGCGGCCGTAGACGTCGGCGAGCTTGCCGTAGACCGGGATCGTCACCGTCTGGGTCAGCAGGTAGACGGAGAACAGCCAGCCGAAGATCGAGAACCCGCCGATGCTGTCGACGATCTGCGGCACGGCGGTGGCCACGATGGTGGTGTCCATCGCCGCCAGGCCCATGGTGAGCACCAGGCCGAGCAGGACGGGCCCACGCCGGGAGCGCGCGCCGGTCTCGTCGAGGCTGTCGGTGGCGGTCATGCATCTCCGTCGGGTCGCGGTAGGGACGGCGGGGCGGGTGGCGGCGCCGGCGGCTCGGGCCCGCGCAGGCCGAGCGTGGCCGCCGAGATCCCGAACAGCGCCGCGCCGGGGACGGCCAGCCACATCGGCCAGAAGTAGGCCGGGTCGCCGTCGAGGCCGACCAGCACCCACACGGTCAGGTTGATCGAGACGACCGCCAGCCAGATCGTCCACAGCACCTTGAGCGCGGTGGGCAGCCGGGCGATCGACGGGGCCGGCCGCGCGGCGCTGACGGACGTCGGGAGCGGGGGGACGGTCGGAAGGGTCATCTCGCCGGTCTCGGGCAGATCGGCGAACAGCGGGGCCAGGTCGGCGTAGGTCACCGCCGCGAACGCCCGCGCCAGCCGGTCGTCGTACTCGACGAGGTCGAGCCGGCCCTCGCCGAGGGCCAGCCGCAGCCGCTCGGCGGCCGCCGCGCGGTCCCGGTCGGAGATGCGCATGCCGGGGCGCCGCTCGTCCATCCCCGACCTCCCCGGAACCCGTCGGTCCGGAATCTAACCCCCGGCCCGCGCCCCCGCCGCGAGCACCCGTTCGACGCCGGCGGCGATCTGCAGATCCTCCCGCGAACGGACGACGAGCGTGCGCACACCGGCGCCGGGCGCGGTGATCTCGGTGTCCTCCGCACCGGTCGCCGCGGAGTCGAGGCGGGCGTCCACGGCGATGCCGAGGTGGCCGAGCCGGGCCGCGGTCCCGCCCCGCACGGCGGCCGCCCGCTCCCCCACCCCGCCGGTGAAGACCAACGCGTCCAGCCCGCCGAGGGCCACCGTCATGGCGGCGATCCCGGTCGCCAGCCGGTGCAGGTAGACGTCGAGCGCCAGCCGGGCGTCGGCGTCGTCACTGGCCAGGATCTCCCGCATGTCGGCGGTGCCGGCCAGCGCCAGCAGCCCGGACCCGTGCTCGAGCGCCTCGGCGACCTCGGCCGGCCGCAGCCCCTCGTGCTCCTCGAGCCAGAGCAGCAGCCCGGGGTCGACCGAGCCGCTGCGGGTGGCCATCACCAGGCCGTCGAGCGGGGTGAAGCCCATCGTGGTGTCGACGCTGCGCCCGTCGAGGACGGCGGCCAGCGAGGCGCCGGCGCCGAGGTGGCAGGTGACGACGCGGCGGCTGCCCGGCGCCAGCTCGGCCACACGCCGGGCCGCCCATTCGTGCGAGAGGCCGTGGAACCCGTAGCGGCGCACCCCCCACCGCTCCCGCCACGCCCGCGGCAGCGGGTACGTCGCGGCCGCGGGCGGCAGGGTGGCGTGGAACGCGGTGTCGAAGCACGCGACGTGCGGGACGCCGGGCAGCAGCGCGCGGGCCGCGGCCAGCCCGCGCAGCGACTTCGGCTGGTGCAGCGGCGCGAGCTCCACCAGGTCGTGCAGCCGCCGCTCGACGTCCTCGTCGATGAGCACGGGCGCGGTGAGGTCGGGCCCGCCGTGCACGACGCGGTGCCCCACGGCGTCGACGTCCGGAGGCCGGTCGGGCAGCCCGTCCCACGACGCCGTCCGCCGGCCGTCCTCGACGACGTCGACCTTGAGCGAGCTCGAGCCCGCGTTGACCACGAGCACCCGCACCGGCGCCTCAGTCCTGCGGATGGCAGCGGACGGCGACGATGGCGACGTCGTCCTCGCTCCGGCGGGCGACGATGCGGTCCAGCAGCTGGTCGCTCAGCTCGTCGACGCCCAGGTGGCCGACCTCCTCGACCAGCCGGAGGAGCCGGTCGAGGCCGGCGTCGATGGTGGTGCGGCCCTGCTCGACCAGGCCGTCGGTGTAGAAGAGCACCGTGTCGCCGGGCAGCAGCCGGGTGACGTGGTCGGAGCGGACCTGCGAGGTCTCGGCGCCGAGCAGCGCCTCGGGCGGGGTGGCCAGGGTCTCCACGGTGCCGTCGGCGTGCCGCACGATGGGCGGCAGGTGCCCGGCCGACGACCACCGCAGGACGCGCAGCCCGTCGCGGTGCTGGTCCGGGGACTGCTCGATGCGGGCGATCAGCGCGGTGGCGAGCGTGCCGACGTGCAGTCCGGTGACCACCTCGTCGACGCGGGCGAGGATCTGCGCGGGGTCCTCCTGCCGGTCGTAGGCGATGCCGCGCAGGATGCTGCGGATCTGGCCCATGGCCGCGGCGGCGTCGACGTTGTGCCCGACGACGTCGCCGATGACCAGCAGCGTGGCGCCGTCGGGCTGCTGGAACGCGTCGTACCAGTCGCCGCCGACGTGCATGTTGCTGGCCGCCGGCTGGTAGCGGACGGCGATCTCCAGGTCGTCGGGCTGCGGCGGCGGGGTGAGCAGGCTGCGCTGCAGCGTCTCGGCGACCTTGAGCTGGCGGCCGTACAGCCGGGCGTTGTCGAGCGCGAGCCCGGCGCGGCGGGCCACCTCCACGGTGGTCGCGATCTCCATCTCGGAGTGCGGGCCGCGGCTCGTGTCGTTGACCATGGCGATCCCGCCGAAGGTCTCGCCCCGGGCCCGCAGCGGCACGATCGTGAAGGACCCGGCGTCCAGCCGCTCCCAGGCCGCCCGCACCTCGGCGCTGGTGATCTGCGGCTCGATCAGCTCCGGCGGGATCGGGTGCACGTGGATCGGCTCGCCGGTGAAGAACGCGACGGTCATGGGGTCGTCGTCGTTCCCGGCCTGCGCCGGCTTGTCCAGCCAGGTGTTCATGTCCGCGACCCTCGCGGGGTCGCGGTGCGCGCGAGCGGTCTCGGTGGGTTGCCGGTCCTCGCCGATCAGCGCCACGACCGCCCAGTCGCACAGGCGGGGGACGACGAGCTCGATCAGCCTCTCCAGTGCCTTCTGGGTGTCCAGCGAGCTGCTGATCATCGCCTCGCTGACCTCGGCGAGGAAGCGCAGCCGCTCGCGGTCGGCGTCCGGCGTCGGCTCGTCGTCCGTGCCGACGAGCGGGGCGGCGTTCTCCCGGCCGTGGTCGCTGGCCTCGCGGAAGGTGACGTGCAGCCGGTCGCCGTCCCGGACGGCGGTGGCGTTGAGCCAGCGCGCGCCCGGTGCGTAGTACCCGTGCCAGGTGACCCGCTCGCCGACGCTGCGGGCGTGCAGCAGGAAGCTGTGGAAGATCGTGCCGCCGAGCTCGGGCAGGGCGATCCAGATGTTGCGCCCGAGCAGCTCGGCCCGCTGGCGCTCGAGCAGGTCGGCGGCGGCCAGGTTGACGTAGACGAAGGTCCAGTCCCCGTCGAAGACCGCGACCCCGTCGGGAACCGCGTCGAGTGCCTGGCCCAGCAGCGCCGCATCGACCGGCGCGAGGGCACCGGGATCAGTCACGCCGTCTCCTGCGCCTCGTCCGGCGGGCACCTCCCGCCGCATGTCGGGCTGAACCTACGCCAGCGGCCACTCGGCCGGTTGTACGCGCCGCCGCTCCCGTGGCGCGTGTGACGTCCGCGGCCGGGAGGGGAATAGCCGTCGCATGCTGGCTGAGCAGCGGCGGCACCGGACGCCGGGTACGGCCTGGGGACGGCGATCGCCGCGCTGGCCGCGGTGCTGTTCGCCGTCGGCGCGGTCCTGCAGCACGAAGCCGCGGAGGAGAGCACGGTCGACGGCACGCTGCGCATGCGCCGGCTGCTGACGCGGCCGGCGTTCATCGCCGGGCAGAGCGCGACCGTGCTGGGGACGGCGTCCCAGGTGGTGGCGCTGGCGTTCGCGCCGGTCGCGGTCGTGCAGCCGGTGCTCGCCGGGGGCCTGGTCGTGGCGCTCGCCATCCGGTCGGTGCGCCGCCGCTGCTGGCCGGTGCGGCTGGAGGTGCTCGGTGCGGTGCTGACGACCGGCGGGCTCGCCGTCTTCCTGGTCGCCGCCCGCCCGTCGAAGGACGACGCGGAGCGGCTGCCCTCCACCGTCGCCGTGGCCGTCGCGGTCGCCGTCGCGGTGCTGCTGGTGGCGGGGCTGGCGAGCCTGTTCAAGTACGGGCCCCACGGCGCGCTGCTGTGCGGGGCGGCCGCCGGCACCGCCGCGGGGATCGCCGCCGTCCTCATCTCCGTCGGTCTGCGGACCCTGTCGGCCGAGGGGCTGGTCCCCGCCCTCGCCGGGAGCGCGCTGTGGGGTGCGCTGATCACGGCGGTGGTCGCGCAGATCGGCGGGCAGCAGGCCTACTCGCGCGGCTCGCTGGCGTGGTCGCTGCCGGCGCTGATCCTGCTCGACCCGGTCGCGGCGGTGCCGGCGGCGCGGCTGCTGCTCGGCGAGCGCCTGGAGCCGGGGCACGCGGCCGTGTGGCTGCCGGCCGCCGTGGTGGCCGCGGCCGGCGTCGTCCTCCTGGCCCGCACCGGCGAGGGCTGCCGTCGTCCGATCCGGCTCCGCCGGCCTCGCCTACGGGCCGACGCCGGCGCAGTTAGCCTGCCCCGCTGACAGTTCCGGCCCTGCGCCCACAGACCGCTGACCTGCGACTTCGTGGCTCCAGAACTTGCCCAGCACCCGGTTCGAACGTATGATCGACTACATGGGCGGCGCGGTGACCGAGGACGCGAGCGGGACGGTCGCCGCACGCCGGCCGGAGGCGCGCGACCGCCGCGCCGGCGCCGAGCAATCCTCCACGGAGTGGCCGGCGTTCACCCCGCAGACCGGGCTCGGTGAGGGTCCCCTCGGTGCGGCACAGGCGGCGGATCGGGAGATCGCGCGGCTGTTCGCGGTGCGGGCGCGGGCTCTGGCCGAGTTCTCCGAGAGCCGGCCGGCGTCGGCGGACCGGGCGCAGGGCGAGCGCGGGGCGATGAGCCCGGAGCGGTGGGCCTCGCGGCCGGAGACGCTCCGGCCCGTCAGCGAGTGGGCGGCGCAGGAGGCCTCGATCGGCCTGGTCCGCGGGCGGGGCCGCGCCGAGGGGCTGCTGGACGAATCGCGCACCCTGGTCCAGAAACTGCCCGGCACGCTGGCGGCGCTGGAGGGCGGCCTGCTCACTCCGGAACACCTGCGGCCACTGGTCGAGCGCGTCGCCGTGATCGCCGATGACCGCCTGCGCGCGGAGATCGAGGCGGAGGTGCTGCGCTGGGTCGCCGCCCGGGCGGCCAGGAGCACCATCACCGTGCCGGCCCAGCTGGCGGACAAGGTGCTGCGGGTGGTGACCCGGCGCGACGCCCGCGATGCCGCACAGCGGGCTCTGAAGGCGATGGCTGACCGAGGGGTGTTCCGCCAGCACGAGTGGGGTGAGGGCCTGGCCGGCCTGGGGGTGGTCGGCACCGTGCCGGAGATCGAGGCGCTGCACGCCGCCCTGTCGGCCTGTGTGGACGCACTCCCCCGCGATGCCGCGGATGCCCGCACCCGGGCGCAGAAGATGCTCGACGTGCTGCTGGACCTGGTGCTGCGGCCGGGCGCGAGCGCGACCCCGCCGGTGCAGGTAGTGCTCACCCTGGTCGCCAGCGTGCAGACCGCACTCGGTGGAGACGCCCCGGCCTCGCTGAACGGGCGGGTGGTGTCGGCAGAGACGGCGCGGCAGGTGCTCAACGCCCTCGCCGGTGCCGGCCTCGGCGACGGCGTTCTCGAGGAGCTGCGCCACCTCACCGACACCGGGCCGGTGGATGCCGGAGCTGCCGACACCGCGGCTGGTGCCGACGCGGACTCCGGCTCCGGCTGCGAGGCCGACGCGGGCGCCGGAGACCGGTACCTCGATGATCCCGGCTGGGAGCCGTGGGAGCCGGAGATGCGCGCGGCGCTGGCGAAGTGGGAGTCGGACTGGGAACGGCGACTCCTGGCCGGGGAGTTCGACGATCCGGATCCGATGCCGCAGGCCGCGATGCTCGCCTCGGTAGATGCCCGGCTGGCCGCCGGTGAGATCGACCTGGCGTTCGAGCGAGAGCTGGCCGATGCGCAGGACCACTGGTGGGCGGAGTTCGAAGCGGGTCGGATCACCGATCCCGATCCTCCGGAGGACCGGTCCGATCCACCGGTCGACCCGCCGCCGGGGTGTGCGTGGTGGGGGGCCGCCGATCAGGCCGTGAGTGACGCGAATCAGGCGGTGGTCGACGCCCTGAGGGCGCTGGCCCGCGCCCGGCGGCTGGTGCGCACCGCGGCGATGGCCGATGCCGCTGACGAGACCGCCTGGCGCGCCGGCAGCGGTGGACGGGTGGACGCCGCGCAGGACGCGCTGGCGGCGTTGGCCGTCGCCACGGACGCAGACCGGCAGGCCCTTGCCGACCTGCTGGTCCGCAGCACCGGTGGCGGGCTCGCGGAGAGACCGCGCATTGCTCTTGTCGACGCCGTCTCCGGGGCGCTCGTGTCGCTGACCGACCTGACCGGGTTGCGCCGGGTCGCGCACTGCGGCCGACGTGCCTGCCGCCGCCACCCCGAGCGCTGCGGGCACGACCTCACCGTCCGCCCCGGGCTCGGGGCGCCGCCGCCGACCGCCGGCTACCGACCCAGCGCCGAACTCGACCGGTTCCTCCGGCTCCGGGACCAGCGCTGCCGCTTCCCCGGCTGTCGGCTGCCCGTGTCCAGGGGAGAACTCGACCACCGGGTGCGCTGGCCGGACGGCCCCACCGACGTCACCAACCTGGCCGGGCTCTGCACCGGCGACCACCGAGGCAAGCACCAGGCCCCCGGCTTTCGCTACGACATGACCGACGACGGCACCCTCGTCGTCACCACGCCCTCCGACATCACCGCCACCACCGAGGCCCCGCCGTTCTGATGTCGCTACGGCAACCTCGCCCTGAGGGCGGCCTTAGGGACACTCTCGGCAGCGAGGCAAGGCGTCGCCGAAGTTCGCTCTGCGCCTGCAACGGCCGCGCATCGTCGCAGCGATGGTTGACGCTAGAGTGCGTCCCGCCCTCTCGGGACTCCCCTCTAGCGGATCCTTGTAGCCGCCATTCCCTCTGAACTTCAGCAACCTCAAGGCGTTGTGGTCCGAGTTAGCAAGCGATGGTGCCATGTTCGATAAATTTCTCGACCGCTTTCCCTGGCTTGACCGCTGGAGACGCAAGAAGAGGTACACGCCTCGGCTCTGGCCCGTCCCGGTCGCCGTCCTAACGGCGGTCTCCTTCGCTGGGGTGTTCGCGTGGATCGCGTACAGTGGCATTCAAGGCATTGCCGAGCGCGAGATGTCGCCGCCCCAAACATCTGCAACAGTCACCCCAGGTCCGGCTCCAACTAGCCCGCCGTCCGCTACCCCCTCCGTCCCGACATTCACCTCACCCTCCATTAGCACTCAATCACCGTCCTCCTCAACAGGCGTGGCCATCGACGATAACGCGGCGAGCAACCTCGAACTGGAACTGATAAGGACGACGATCGCGGTCCTAGCTTTTTGGGGCGCTGTGCTAACGGGCGTTTATGCGTATCGCAAGCAACGCCTCTCGGAAGGCGAGGCGCGAAGATTAGATGAACGCCAGTTCCTTGACCGCTATAGTGCCGCTGCCGAGCAGCTGGGAGCCGAGTCAGCGGCCACTCGGATAGCGGGTGCCTATGCTATGAGCGGCCTGGCAGACGACTGGCACGAATACCGTCAGATGTGCGTAGATGTCTTGTGTGGGTATGTGCGCTTGCCCCACGCTGTCGATCCCAGTGACCCGAAGTATCGTGAAGGCGACCGGGAGGTTCGAAGGGCGATAGTCCGGATCATCCGGAACAACCTTCGTGGTTCTGACCGGCGGAAGCGATGGACGAATCTTGTGTTCAGTTTCGAAGGCGCCATTTTTGACTATGGCGACCTTAGTCATGCGCGGTTCGAGGGCGGTTGGGTAAGCTTCCATCGTGCCCGGTTTGTCGACAGAAGCTTTGATCTCACGGGGACCGTCTTCCAGGGAACAGGCGTAAGCTTCGGCAAGGCGACATTCGAAGGCGGAGAAGTAAAGTTCCATCGAACGGACTTCAGCAAAGCGCGAGAGGTAAGTTTCGAAGGAGCTGCATTCATCAGCGGCGAAGTCAGGTTTGCGGGCACAAGGTTAGGCCCTGCCAACTTTCAAGACGCTACCGTGGACAGTGCCGCCAACATCACTTTCGATAACGTGAAGCATGGGTCCAATGCCATCCTTGGCGTTTTTGCGGGAAGCTCCGGTCTCCAGGCGGAGTAGCGAACGCCATGCAATTTGAGTCGACCCGTATGGACCTATCTGGCGTGACGATGCTCCAGCCGAACGGTGTGTCTCTAGGTGGGCCGCCATGAGACACCGGACCGCCCGGCCGTGAGGGCGGCCTCAGGGGCAGCCGCGCTCGGGCTCGCTTGTCTCCTCCGCAGACGGTCAAGGCGTGACCGCGTGCCGCGCGCGGGGCATACGCTGCCCTTCCCGCGACAGGAGGGAGCACTCCGATGATCGAGCGCAGCAACCCCGACATCGGTTACCTGGCCGAGGAGGTGCACGTGACCTTCTCGTTCACGCAGACGATCAAGGCCGGGAACACGGTTTACTTCTCGGGGGTCACCCCGCTACGGGGGAGCCTGGCCGACCTCCAAGTCGTCGGCGAGAACGACATGCGCGCCCAGCTCGAGTGGTGCCTGGAGATACTGCGCCGCTGCCTGGCTGAGCAGGGAGCCACCTTCCACCACTTCGTGTCCCAGACCGTCTACACCACCGACATGGACGAGCTCGCCAAGCACGCCGATGTGTTCGCCTCGGCGTTCGCCGGGCAGGCGCCGACCAGCACCTGGTTGCAGGTCGAGCGGCTGTTCCACCCTGCGCAGCTGCTGGAGATCGCCGGGATCGCCGTGCTCGAATAGGGGCGTTTGCCTGAGCCGCGTGACGGCCACTCCGGCTCCATCGCTGCATAGCGCGACCTTGTGTTGCCCGCATAGTTTTGGAGATCATCAGCGCGGTCCCACTTCGAGACGCCGAATCCCATAGTGGGCCGCTTTGGGATACCGCCGGCGTGAGTCCTACAACGGGCTTGGCCGGGCCTCGCAGACTTCACGCGGCCCGAGCGCCTGGCCACTCACTCAGGCTTGCTGCCGTCGCGGGTCCGGCGGCGCGGCCGGTCATCCCGAATGAGACGATCGAGGCCACCAAGTAGATAGCGACGAACGATGCGAAGTGCTTCGCGAGAGTCGATGGAGACCACAAATTGACGACGTTGCCGATGACGAGCACGGCTAGCACCGCCTGAAACCCAAGGCCGCTCAAGCCGTCAGAGCTGCGGCGGTCAGCGGACATGGGAGACAATCTACGAGGCGGCACCGGCGCACAGGGTGGAGTCCAGCTAGGAGCTTCACAGTCCACTCGCTCGGGGGACGTCAATGCGAGCTGAGTCGTTGCGGCTGATGTCTCAAAGTGGACCCGTTCAGGGCGACTCCGCACGCCTATTGTGTCGCAGTACCAGCCCGAGCTGCAAAAGCAGGGAGGTGCCTAGGGCTCCGAGGAAGTAGGGCCAGGGGTTGGCACCAGCGGCGGCGCCGCGGGCCCCAAGGAAGAACAGCGGTATACCCACTAATGAAAGAGTGGTTGCCCACCAAGGCGGTCGGGCTCCGCCAACCACGAACGGGACGCGGCGAGTACCCGACCGAGGAACAACCATGAACGTTGGCGTGATTGTGAGAGGGATGGCGAGCACCAGCACCAGCCACGACAGCGACGTGCTCATTCCGTAGGTCCTACAGCGACGGTCGAACAGGCGCCATCGTCCGCGCACTTCGCCCGCCCGCTTCCACCTCAACGGGTGACGGCGACATGAGGCTGGTGGCCCGTCCTGCCACTGTCCCAAAGTGGGCCACTTTGGGACGCCGGCCGGCTCGCCTGAACGGCGGCTTGGGCTCGGCCGGTGAAGTGGGTATGTCCTACGGCGCTCGCGTGTTGGCGTGCCCCTGTCCTCGCCCGCGTCTTCCTGGTTCTCTTTGCGGTCTTCTTTGTTGGTGGCGCGGCAGTGCCGTGGGACGAGGGGTTCACGGCGCTGCCCCGGACGGCTCGGGCACCTACGACGTCGAGGACATCGGGTATCGCGCGCTGCTGATTGCCCTTGCCGCGGTCCTTGCAGCCCTTGCCCTCAGAGGGCGCATGGAGTTGCGCCGCAGTGAACTCGTCATGCGGTACATGCTCACTACTCGGGTCATCGCCCTGGCTGACATCGTCAGCGTGACGCCTACCGACTCAGGCCTGACCGTGGAGACCCTCCACGGCGCGAAGTACAATTCTCCGGCATTCATCGGGGGGAAGTCGCCGCTGGCAACGTGGCTGCGTCTTCGCAGCCGAGCCGACGGGATCGCGAGCGTGATCATGGCGGCGGCTAGGTCGAAGCCCTGACCTCAAGGACCTGTCCTCAAGTGGCCGCTCAGGGACGCCAGTAGCTCCAGTCGAGCGATCGTGGAGGTCCGTCGATGAGGTGCCGGACGGCCCTCTGCGATGAGTTCAGCGGCGCGTGATCGTCCAAGTGCTCGTGACTGTTCAGGATCAAGCGCCGGCCCTACGGCGGGAGGCGTCGACGATGCGTTCGATCGCTCGGCGGATGTTCGAACTCGTCGAGCCGATCGGTGTCGTCCCGTACTCGACCCACGAACCCAACGAGGCGATGTTCGCCCTGGGATTCACCAACTACTGGGACACCTACTTCGCCGGACGCGCGGCACCCCTGGGCCTCGCTACGGCAGAGGTGGTGGACGCGCTCTTCTACAACTTTGCTCCGGGCGAGGTGGCCCGCCACATTCCGAAGGTGTGGCGTACGACCACCCCCGAAGCAGCGATCGCGGCTCGTCAGTTGGGTTGCGGAAACGCGCTCCGGCGGATCCTCGGCGATCGCATCGACTCGCCCGCCTTCGCCCGCGCCGCCGACCTGTTGCTGAAGACGGCGACCAGCACCCCGTCCGAGGGGCGACCGATGTACGCCGCGCTCCGCGCGCTCCCGGTGCCTGAGGACGCGGTCGGCCGCCTGTTTCACGCAGCGTCCCTCCTGCGCGAGCACCGCGGCGACGGGCACATCGCGGCCCTGAGGGTCGAGGGCGTCGGCGGCCTCGAGTCGCACGTCCTCTTTGCCCTCGACATGGGCATGCCGGCTGAGAAGTTCGGACGCCTCCACCACCTGCCTGCTGCTCAGCGTGCCGAGGTGATCGACGGGATGCGCCGCCGTGACCTGATCGGGGAAGACGGCTGGCTGACCGAATCGGGTCGCGCCGTCAAGCAGCGGGTCGAGGCGCTCACCGATGAACTCGCGACGAAGCCCTACGAGTGCCTCGAGCCTGACCAGCTCGATGAACTCATGGTCTCTCTGGAGCCGCTTGCCGAGCTGCTCCTCGCCGCACCGGACTAGGACGACGGCGCGGGTCCCGAGTCGTCAGCCATGGCGTTCGTCGGCTGATGCGCGGCCCAGGCGGCTCATGTGGTGACCTGCCGGCTCACCATCTCGGTGATCCAGATCGGCGCGAACGGGGACGTGCAGTTCGGGGGCGTCGGATAGTCCTTGAGCACCTCCAGGCGCTCCCCGATGTCGATCGCTCGGGCGCGGTGCTCGGCGTGCTCGATCCCGATCTGGGCGAGGCAGTGGTTCATCGCCCACTGCAGGCGCTCCGGGGCCTCCTTCATGTCCGCTTCGATGCGGTCGAGGAGTCCCGCGAGGTCGAGCCCCTCGGACTTCTTCGCCACCCGCTCGGTGGTCAGCGCCCAGCCCGCACTCGCGACCACGGGTTCCGGGTCGGCGAACCAGGCAAGGCGCAGCTCCTCGGCATGCGGGCTCTTCTTCACCACGTAGCTCACGAGCCAGCCGTGCACCTTGGGAGTGCGCGCCTCACGCAGCATGGCGTCCAGCTCGTCCCGGTCGAACGCCTTCGGGCGGCAGATCAGGAGCGCCAGCAGTCTCGCCGCGCTGTCACCCGTGTCCCACAGCTCACGCGCGAGTTCCTGCTGGGTCTTCAGCCGCTTGGCCAGCGCGCGCAGCTGTCCGAGGTTCACGCCGTGGTCGTCACCGTGCCTGGCGTTCACCTCGCGGATCCTGGGGTCCTCGAGCCCGGCCAGTTCGGCCATCACCTCGGCCACCGTCGCCCCGCTCACCGCCGTCTGGGCCATCCGAGCCTCCTGTCCATGGCATGTGGGAGCGGGCGGCGGCTGAACGCACGACCGGCCGGCGCGCACAGGGCACGCCGGCCGGTGGCCGTCAGGAGCTCAGAGGAGCTCGAGGATGGTGGCGTTGGCCTGGCCGCCGCCCTCGCACATCGTCTGCAGGCCGTAGCGGATGCCGTTGTCGCGCATGTGGTGCACCAGCGTGGTCATCAGCCGGGCGCCGGAGCCGCCCAGCGGGTGACCGAGCGCGATGGCCCCGCCATTGGGGTTGAGCGCCTTGGCGTCGGCACCGAGGTCGGCCAGCCACGCCAGCGGCACCGGGGCGAAGGCCTCGTTGACCTCGAACGCGCCGATCTCGTCGATCGAGAGCCCCGACTTGGCCAGCGCCTTCTGCGTGGCCGGGATCGGCGCGGTCAGCATGATCACCGGATCGGCGCCGGCCAGGACGGCGGTGTGCACCCGGGCGATCGGGGTCAGCCCGAGCTCGCGGGCCTTCTCCGACGTGGTCATGAGCAGCGCGGCCGAGCCGTCGGAGATCTGCGAGGAGTTGCCCGCGGTGATCACGCCGCCCTCGGGCTTGAAGACCGTCTTGAGCGTGCCGAGCTTCTCGACCGTCGACTCGCGGATGCCCTCGTCGTGCTGCACCACGCCTGCGTCGGTGGTCACCGGCGCGATCTGCGCGTCGAAGCGGCCCTCGTCGCGAGCCGCGGCGGCCTTCTCGTGCGAGGCCACCGAGTACTCGTCGAGCTGCTGGCGGGAGAAGCCCCACCGCTCGGCGATCATCTCCGCGCCGACGCCCTGGTTCGGGAGGACGCCGTCGTAGCGGTCGAGGAAGGCCTGCGGGAACGGCCGGCCGCCCTCCCCGATGGAGGAGCCCATGGGCACCCGGCTCATCGACTCCACACCGCCGGCGACGACGACGTCGTAGTGCCCCGCGACCAGGCCGGCCGCGGCGAAGTGCACCGACTGCTGCGACGAGCCGCACTGCCGGTCCACGGTCACCCCGGTGACCGACTCCGGCCAGCCCGCGGCGAGCGCCGCCGTCCGGGCGATGTCGAAGGTCTGCTCGCCCACCTGGGACACGCAGCCCCAGACCACGTCGTCCACGACGCCGGGCTCGACCCCGGCCCGCTGGACGAGCGCGTTGAGCACGTGCGCGGACAGGTCCGCCGGGTGCACCCCGGACAACCCCCCGTTGCGCTTGCCGACCGGCGTCCGCACGGCCTCGACGATGACTGCGTCCCGCATTGTTCTCTGCCTCTCCACGGCGCTGTGACTGCCTCGCACTCTAGGACGAGGAGCGCTCGTTCCGGCGGAACGGGTTGGGGCCGGGTCGGAACAGCGACTCCTGGACGAAGCTAGCGGCGAGCACCCCCTCGACGGTGTGCAGCGTCCCCGTGTACCAGCCACGGCCGGCCGCGACCGAGCGCGGCACCAGGTCCATGAGCATCCAGTCGTCCATCCGGGCGGGCCGGTGGAACCAGATCGCGTGGTCCAGGCTCGGGCCGGGGCTCGCCTCGTCCTCGGGCAGCGCCGACAGCCCGGTGCCGATGTCGGACAGGTAGGTGAGCGCGCACGCGTGCACCAGCGGGTCGTCCGGCAGTGCGGCGCTGCGCGCCCAGAACCGGGTCGGCCAGTGCGCCTCGGCGTAGGGCTGCGACGGCCGCCGTCCCTCGAAGGCGAACAGCCGCGGCAGGGTGTGCTCCGGCAGCTCGTCCGGGTGCTCGGCCTGCGGCGCCGGGTCGACGGCGACGTCCGGCCCCCGCCCCTCGCCGGTGAACGAGACCGACATGTTGAAGATGACCTCGCCGCCCTGGATCGCGACCACCCGGCGGGCGGAGAACGACCGCCCGTCGCGGTCCCGGTCCACCCGGAAGACGGCCGGCCGGGCGGCGTCCCCGCTGCGCAGGAAGTACCCGTGCAGCGAGTGCGGCAGCCGGCCGTCGGGCACGGTCAGCCCGGCGGCGAGCAAGGCCTGCGCCGCCACCTGCCCGCCGTAGAGCGGGAACGGGTCGGCGAACAGCAGCCTGCTGCGGTAGAGGTCCCGGTCGATCTCCTCGAGGTCGAGGACGTCGAGCACGCTGTGCTCGGTCAACGGCCCTTCCACACCGGCGCCCGCTTCTCGGCGAAGGCCGTCGAGCCCTCCCGCGCGTCCTCGCTGGCGAAGACCGGCCCGGTGATCTCCGCCTGACGGATCCAGCCCTCGGAGAAGTCCCAGTCGACCGTGCTGCGCGCGATCTGCTTGGTCGCCGCCACCGCGAGCGGCCCGTTCGCGGCGATCGTCGCCGCGAGCGCCAGGGCGCCGTCCAGCGCACCGCCCTCCGGCGCCAGCCGGTTGACCAGGCCGATCTCCGCCGCCCGCGGCGCGGTCAGCGGGTCGCCGGTGAGCAGCATCTCCAGCGCCAGCGCGTAGGGCACCCGCTTGGGCAGCAGCAGCGCCGCACCCCCCGCGGCGACCAGCGACCGCTTCACCTCGGGCACACCGAAGCGCGCGGTCTCCGCCGCCACCACGAGGTCGCAGGCGAGCAGCAGCTCGAACCCGCCGGCCAGCGCCCAGCCCTCCGCGGCGCCGATCAGCGGCTTGCGCGGCGGCGTCTGCGTGATGCCGCACAGCCCCCGGCCCTCGATCGCCGGCGTCTCCCCGCGGAGGAAGCCCTTGAGGTCCATGCCGGCGGAGAAGGTGCCGCCGGCGCCGGTCAGCACGCCCACCCGCAGCTCGTCGGAGGCGTCCAGCTCGTCCACGGCCGCGGCCACCGCCTCGGCGACCGCCTTGTTCAGCGCGTTCTTCGCCTCCGGCCGGTTGATCGTGATGATCTGCACGCCGTCCCGCTGCTCGACCAGCACCTCGTCGCTCACCGCATGTCCTCCCTCTCGCTCTGCACGACCGCGCCGCTGTCCAGCAGGGCCGTCACCTCCTCCTCGGCGAAGCCCCATGACCTCAGCGCGGCCACGGTGTCGTGGCCGGGCGCCCGCGGCGCGCTGCGCACCGCGGCCGGTGTCCGCGAGAACCGCGGTGCCGGCGCGGGCTGTGGGCCGGCGGCCGTCTCGACGTACGTGCCGCGCGCGGCCAGGTGCGGGTGCCGCGGCGCCTCGGTGAGGCTCAGCACCGGCGTCACGCACGCGTCGGTCCCGTCGAACACCGCCGTCCACTCGTCCCGCGTCCGGGACGCGAACGCCTCGGCGATCAGCCGACGGTGCTCCGGCCACTGCGCCACGTCGTGCTGGCCGCCCGGCAGGTCCACGCCGAGGCCGGCGACGAACTGCGCGTAGAACTGCGGCTCCAGCGCGCCGACGGCCATGTGGCGGCCGTCGGCGCAGCGGTAGGTGTCGTAGAACGGCGCGCCGCCGTCGAGCAGGTTGCTCTCCCGGCGGTCGCGCCACAGACCCGCGCCGAGCATCCCGTGGACCATCGTGATCAGGGAGCTGGCGCCGTCCACCATCGCCGCGTCCACGACCTGGCCCCGGCCGCTGGTCGCCCGCTCGAGCAGCGCGGCCAGGACCCCGACGACCAGGAACATCGAGCCGCCGCCGAAGTCCGCGCCGATGTTCAGCGGCGGGATGGGCTTGTCCGCCGTGCCGATCGCGTGCAGCGCCCCGGTGAGCCCGAGGTAGTTGATGTCGTGCCCGGCGCGGTCCGCCAGCGGCCCGTCCTGCCCCCAGCCGGTCATCCGGGCGTACACCAGCCGCGGATTGCGGGCCAGGCAGTCGTCGGGACCGATCCCGAGCCGCTCGGTCACCCCGGGTCGCAGCCCCTCCACGAGGACGTCGGCGGACCCGGCCAGCCGGAGGACGACGTCCCGCCCCGCGGGACTCTTGAGGTCGACGGCCGCGGACGGCCGGCTGCGGTGCAGCGCCTCCTTCTCCGGTGGGAACAGCCGCGCCCCGCGGGGCCGGTCCACCCGGACGACGTCGGCGCCGAGCTCGGCCAGCAGCATGCAGGCGTACGGGCCGGGCCCGATCCCGGCCAGCTCGACGACCCGGATGCCCGCGAGCGGTCCTGAGGCCTGCGTCATGTCGGCGACCGTACCGATCAGCGGGGCGCCATCCGGATGGCCCCGTCCAGCCGCACGGTGTGGCCGTTGACGTAGCCGTTCTCCAGCAGGCTCACCGCCATGTGCGCGTAGTCCTCCGGGTCGCCGAGCCGCTTGGGGTGCGGCACGGACTGGGCCAGGCCCTCGCGGATGTCGTCGCGCAGCCGCGCGAGCATCGGGGTGTTGAAGACGCCGGGGGCGATGGTGTTCACCCGGATCGCCCAGCTGGCCAGGTCGCGGGCGGCGACGAGGGTGATCCCGTGGACGCCGGCCTTCGACGCCGCGTACGACGTCTGCCCGATCTGCCCGTCGAACGCCGCCACGGACGCGGTGAGCACGATCGCGCCGCGGTCGCCGTCCTCGATCTCGTTGCCGCTCATCCGGGCCGCGGCCAGGCGCAGCACGTTGTACGTGCCGGTCAGGTTCACCCGGAGCACCTGCTCGAAGGTCTCCAGCGGCCCCGGCTGCCGCTGCCGGTCGATGATCCGCACCCGGTCCCCGCCGCGGCCGGCGCAGTGCACCACCGCGCGCACCGGGCCGGCCTCCTCGGCCGCGTCGAGCGCGGCCGAGACGGCGGCCTCGTCGGTGATGTCGCCGGCCACGAACGCCGCGGCGGTGCCCAGCTCGGCCAGCACGTCGTCGTCCGGCGCGGTCAGGTCCAGCAGGACGACGCTCGCCGCGCCCCTGTCCACCAGGCGCCGCGCCGTCGCCAGCCCCAGCCCGGAGGCGCCGCCGGTGACCAGTGCCGAGATGCCCTCGATCCGCATGCCGGCGCAGCTTAGGGCGGGCCCGGGCGGCGGCCTCAGGCGTCCCCGTAGACGGGGACCAGCGCCCCGCTCGTGGGCGCGGAGTCCGGCCCGGCGAGGAACGCGATCACCCGGGCGATCGCCGCCGGCGCGACCGCGCGGGCGGCCAGCTCCGGCGACATCCACGACCGGTTGGCCGGGGTGTCGATCACCGACGGCAGGACGGCGTTGGCCCGCACCCCCTGCGGGCGCAGCTCCTCGGCGAGCAGCTCGGTCATGCGCACGACCGCCGCCTTGCTCGTGGCGTGGGCCAGCGGAGCCTTGCCGCCGACGGCGGTCTTCGAGCCGACGGCCACGATCGTCCCGCCGCCCGTCATCCGCGGCGCGGCCTGCTGGGCGCACCACAGCAGCGAGGCGACGTTGGACCGCCACATCTCGTCCCACAGCTCCTCGGTGAGGTCGGCCAGCGAGCTCGGCCGGAAGCCGCCGGCCAGCGCGACCAGCGAGGCGGGGACGCCGATCCGGTCGATCCGCGACCAGGCGTCCGCGACCGAGGCGCGGTCGCCCAGGTCGGCGGCGACCGCGTGCACGCCGTCCTCCCGGCCCACCTCGTCGAGCCGCTCCCCCGCCCGGTCGAGGGCGACGACGGTCCGCCCCGCCGACCGGAACTCCGTGAGCACCGCCCGCCCGAGGGCACCGGCCGCCCCGGTGACGACGACGAGCCCGTCCGCCGCGCTGGTCATGGGCCGGAACCCTAGACGGGGTCGGCCGCCAGCCGGCCGGTCGCGCGCTGCACCGTCCCGATGGCGACCACGACGAGCACCAGCAGGGCGAGCCCGCCGATCACCACGACGGCGGGCAGCTGCAGCGTGGCGTCGAGGGCGGCGATCGCCGCGGCCCCGGCCGGCCACCACCAGCCGCTGCGCCACCGCCCGGACATGCCGCTGTTGGTCGCGCTCATGGCGAGGAAGTACAGGGCCACGCCGCCGGCCAGCAGGAGCCGGGTCGCCGGCGGCACCTCGCCGCGGCCGCCCTCGACCACGCCCAGCTCGATCCCGGCGCCGATCGCGGCCAGGGCCAGGCAGAGCGGCAGCTGCCCGAAGACGTAGACGTCGTGGGCGACCTCGCTGCGGTGGCCGCGGGTGCGGTTGAGCAGCCGCTTGGCCCCGGCGCCGGCCAGGTCGAAGTAGCTCCACCACAGTCCGGCGGCCAGGACGAACGACACGACGGCGACCGCCACCGCCGGCGCCGTCCACTCCGCGTCGATCAGCCCGTTCGCGATCGCCGCGATCGACTCGCCGAGCACGAGGATGACCAGCAGCGCGAAGCGCTCCGGCAGGTGCTCCAGGTGCAGGGGGACGTCGGTCTTCGCCCGCGTGACCAGCAGCGGCACCACCGCCTCGACCAGGACGGCGGCCGCCCACAGGGCGAAGCACACCGGCCGCGGCAGCAGCGGCGAGACCGCCCAGAGCAGGGTGCCGACGGCGGTGCCCGCGAGGTAGAGCCGGACGACCGGCCGCGCCTGCTCGACGTGCCGGTGCGCGCGCCCGTACTGCAGGAGCAGCAGCAACCGCAGCGCCACCTGGCAGCCGACGAAGATCCCCAGCCGGGCGCCGGTCGCCTCGGCGGCGCTCGCGGCCAGCCCGATGACCGCGGCCATCCCGCCCAGCTTGTACAGCCGGAAGAGGACGTCGTCGTGGTCGAAGCGGTTGGCGTAGAGGGTGGCGCTGGTCCACGCCCACCACACGGTGGCGAACAGCCCGGCGAAGACGAGCGTCCCGTGCCAGCCCACGTCCTCCCGCAGCCGGCCGGCGAGCTCGGCGAGGACGAGCACGAAGGCGAGGTCGAAGAAGAGCTCGAGCCGCGAGGCGGTGCGCTCGTCGTCGGTCTGCAACCCGGGCGGGCGCAGGAGTCCGTGCTCGCGGAGAGTACGAAGGATCACGGCAGCTCCCCTACCCCCGAGGAGGGCCCGCTCCCCATGGCCGCGCCGCGCGCCCTGGTACCCGTGCTGATCTTCCTCAGCACCTGCGTCGCCGTGATCAGCAGCCTCGGCGCCCCGCTGGTGCCGGCCATCGCCCGCGACACCGGTGCCTCCCTGGCAGACGCACAGTGGACGCTCACCGTCACCCTCGTCGTCGGCGCGGTCGCGACGCCGGTCGTCGGCCGGCTGGGCGACGGACGGCACCGGCGGGCCGTCGTGCTGGCGGTGCTCGCGGTCGTCGTGGCCGGTGGCGTGCTGGCCGCCCTGCCGCTCGGCCTCGGCTGGCTGATCGCCGGCCGCGGGCTGCAGGGCTTCGGGCTGGGCCTCACCCCGCTCGCCATCGCCACGGCCCGCGACGAGCTGCCCGGCCCGCGGGCCCGGTTGACTGCGGCCGCGCTGTCGATCACCACGGCCGCGGGGCTGGGCCTGGGCTATCCGCTCACCGGGGCGATCGCCGAGCTCGGCGGGGTGCGGACGGCGTTCTGGTTCGGCGCGGCGGTGCCCGCGGTCGCGCTGGTCGCGGCGGCCGTCGTCCTCCCGCCGTCGCCTCGGCGCCCCGCCACGCGGCTCGACGCGGTCGGCGGGCTGCTGCTGGGCACCGGGCTGGCCTGCGGGCTGATGTACCTGAGCGAGGGCGAGGCGCAGGGCTGGGGCACGCCGTGGCTGCTCGCCCTCGCCGCCGTCGCCGTCCTGACGCTGACCGCGTGGGCGCTCTGGGAGCTGCGCACCCCCGCACCGCTCGTGGACCTGCGGCTGGCGCGCGGCCGCAGCGCGGCCGTCGCGCACGCCGCCGCGCTGCTGATCGGTCTGGCCAACTACCTGCTGCTGGCCGCGGTCACCTTCCTCGCCCAGACGCCGACGTCGTCCGGGTACGGCTTCGGGGCCTCGGTGGTGCTCTCCGGGCTGATCCTGCTGCCGTTCTCGGCGGGGAGCCTGCTCGCCGGCCGGGCCGCCCGCGCGCTCGTCGTCCGCGGCCGCGGGCACCTGGTGCTGCCGGCCAGCGCGCTGGTCGTCGCCGTCGCCGCGGTCCTGTTCGCCACCGCCCGCGGCCACCTGTGGGAGCTGTTCGTGCTGATGGGGGTCTCCGGGGTCGGCGTGGGCGGCGCCTTCTCGGCGTTCCCCGGCCTCATCACGCAGGCGGTCCCGCCGAGCGAGACCGGCAGCGCGATGAGCCTCAACCAGGTGCTGCGCTACGTCGGCTTCGCCACCGGCAGCGCGCTGACCGCCACGTTGCTCGAGGCCGCCAGGCCGGAGGGCGGCGGCGTCCCGGCGAGCGGCGGGTACACCGCCATCGCCGCCGTCGCGTGCGCGGTGGCGCTGGTCACCGCGGCGCTCACCGGGGCGCTGCTGCGCCGCACCGCCGGCGCCGAGCCCGCGGTCGCCGACGCCCGGGTTACCGGGCGGTAGGACGTGTGGGATCGTCGGGGAATCCACGGTCGACGACGGCGAGGACGCCGTCAGGGAGTAGAGGTCCGATGCGGTTGCAGCTGTCCCCGGAGGACGAGGCCTTCCGGGAGGAGATGCGCACCTTCTTCACGACCCAGGTGCCGCAGTCGATCCGCGACACGGTCGCGGCCCACCGCCACCTGACCAAGGACCAGTACGTCGAGAGCCAGCGCACTCTCAACGCCGCGGGCCTGGCCGTGCCGCACTGGCCGGTCGAGTGGGGCGGCAGGGACTGGACGCCGCTGCAGCGCCACATCTGGCGGGAGGAGATGCAGCTGGCCGCCGTCCCCGAGCCGCTGGCCTTCAACGCCAGCATGATCGGCCCGGTGCTGGCCCACTTCGGCACGCCGGAGCAGAAGGAGCGCTTCCTGCCCGCGACGGCGAACATGGACATCTGGTGGTGCCAGGGCTTCTCCGAGCCCGACGCCGGCTCCGACCTGGCGTCGCTGCGGACCACCGCCGTTCGCGAGGGCGACGAGTACATCGTCAACGGGCAGAAGACGTGGACGACGCTCGGCCAGCACGCCGACTGGATCTTCTGCCTGGTCCGCACCGACCCGACCGCGGAGAAGAAGCAGCGCGGCATCTCGATGCTCGTCTTCCCGATGGACAGCCCCGGCGTCACCCTGCGGCCGATCGAGCTGCTCGACGGCACCCACGAGGTCAACGAGGTCTTCTTCGAGGACGTCCGCGTGCCCGCCGAGAACCTGGTCGGCGAGGAGAACCAGGGCTGGACGATCGCCAAGTTCCTGCTCGGCAACGAGCGGGTCGGCATCGCCCGGGTCGGCCACACCAAGCGGCTGCTCAGCGACGCCAAGCAGCACGCGCGCAGCATCGTCGTGGGCGGCACCCCGCTGTCGGAGGACCCGTTCACGACCGCCCGGATCGCCGAGCTCGAGAACGAGCTGCTCGCCCTCGAGCTCACCGCGCTGCGTGTGGTCGCCCACTCCGCCGACGGCCGGCCGCACCCGGCGTCGTCGGTCCTCAAGCTGCGCGGCTCGGAGCTGCAGCAGGCGGCCACCGAGCTGCTCGTCGACCTCGCCGGCCCGCTGTCGCTGGCGTCGTACGCCGACGACGGCTCCGACGTCCCCGAGTGGGCACGGGCCGCTACTCCCGAGTATCTGAACTACCGCAAGGTCACCATCTACGGCGGCTCGAACGAGGTTCAGCGCACCATCATCGCCGGCACGATCCTGGGGTTGTGATCTCACCGTGGACTTCACCTACGACGACGAGCAGAACGCCCTCCGCGAGGCGGTGAGCGGGCTGCTGACCCGCGCGTACGGCGACAGCGAGCAGCGTCGCCGGGTCGTGGCCGCCGATCCCGGCTTCGACGAGAAGACCTGGGCGCGGATGGCCGAGATGGGCCTGCTCGGGCTGCCCTTCCCCGAGGAGTCCGGCGGCATGGGCGCCGGGCCGGTCGAGGTCGCGATCGTGGCCGAGGAGATCGGCAAGGTCATCGCGCCCGAGCCCTTCGTCGAGGCGGTCGTCCTCACCGGCGGCCTGATCGGAGCCGAGGGCACCCCGGCGCAGCGCGAGGAGCTCCTCGGCGGTCTCGCCGAGGGCACGCTGATCCCGGCGTTCGCGCACGCCGAGCCGGGCACCCGCTGGACCCCCACCGCCAGCGGCGTCAAGGCCACCGAGGACGGCGGCACCTGGCGGCTGACCGGCGTCAAGGAGCCCGTGCTCAACGGAGCCCGCGCCGACGTCCTGGTGGTCAGCGCGGTCGCCGGCGGCGGCACGCGGCTGTTCGTCGTCCGCGGGGATGCCGACGGGCTGACCCGCACCGGCTACCGCACCCACGACGGCGGCCGGGCGGCCAAGGTCGAGTTCGCCGGCACGCCGGCCGAGCCGCTCGGCGCCGGCGGTTCGGACCAGACGGCCGCGATCGAGCGCGCGCTGGCCGAGGCCCGGATCGCCTACGCGCACGAGGCGGTCGGCGCGATGCAGACGGCGCTCACCACGACGACGGAGTACCTCAAGACCCGCAAGCAGTTCGGCGTCACGCTCAACAAGTTCCAGGCGCTCACCTTCCGCGCCGCGGACATGTACGTGTCGCTGGAGCTGGCCCGCAGCATCGTCCTGTGGGCGTCGCTGGTGATCGACGCCGGCGGGGACGTCGTCACCGCCGCCGAGCGGGCCCGCCTGCAGACCAGCCGGGCCGCGCGGCACATCGGCAAGGACGCCATCCAGCTGCACGGCGGCATCGGCGTCACGGCGGAGTACAAGGTCGGCCACTACACCAGCCGGCTGACCGCGATCGACCACGTCCTCGGGGACGGCGACTGGGCGCTGGCCCGCCTGGCCGCCGCCGTCGACACCTACCCGACGGTCGACCCGCTCGGCGCGCCCTACGCCTGAGGATCGGGGGCTTCCCCGGCATCAGTCGGGGAAGCCCTCGATCACGAACACGTCCGTGCCGGTGGGCACGGCCCGGCCCAGCCGGAACCCGGCGGCGGACAGCAGGGTGCCGTACTCGTCCAGCTCGCGCTCGCGGCCGCCCGGGGCGACCAGCATGTTCAGGTCCGAGAACGCCGTCCGCACCGGGTCCGGCGCGAGGTCGAGCAGCTGCTCGACGAGCAGCAGGACCCCGGACGGCGCCATGGCCCGGCGGCAGTTCGCCAGGATCGCCACCGCCTCCTCGTCCGGCCAGTCGTGGATCACGGCCTTGAGCACGTAGGCGTCGCCGCCCTCGGGAACGCCGGCGAAGAAGTCGCCGCCGACGGCCGTGCACCGCTCCCCGAGCCCCGCCGCGGCGACGACGTCGGGCTGGTCGAACAGCACGCCACGCACCGTGGGGTGCCGGGCGAGCACCGCGGTCAGCAGTCCGCCCCGGCCCCCGCCGACGTCGACGACGGTGCCGAACCGGCCGAAGTCGTAGGAGGCGGCCACCGCGTCGGCCACGGCGGCGGACAGCGACGTCATCGCCCGGTCGAAGATCTCCTGCTCCGCCGGGCGGCGGGCGCGGAACTCCCAGACCGACGTGCCGTGCACGCGGGCGAAGGCGTTGTCCCCGGTGCGGACGCTGTCGGCCAGCGCCGTCCAGGCGGCGACGTAGGAGGGCCGCCCGATGAGCTCGGCCCACCCCGCGAGCGAGCCGGGCACGTCCCGGCGCAGCGTGGCGCCGAGCTCGGTCAGCGCGAACCTGCCGTCGCCGGCGTGTTCGTAGACGCCCACCGCGGCGAGCGCGCGCATCAGCCGCCGCAGCGTCGGCTCGTGGGTGCCGGTGGCCTCGGCCAGCTCGGCGACCGTGCGCGGCCCGACCGCGAGCAGGTCGGACAGTCCGAGGCTCGTGGCGGCCGAGACCGCGTAGGACACCTGGAAACCGTTGAGCATCGCCCGCATCCGCGGAACCGCGTCCATGCCGGCGATCCTGGCCCGCGTGCCGCGCGGGCGACAGTTGCTGCTCGCCCAACGCCTCCTCGCCTCAGGACATCCCGAACAGCCACCGGGTCACCCGCCAGCGGCGCACGAGCAGGTCGTAGGCGGCCAGCGTGATCAGCACCGAGAAGGCGCAGATGAGCGCGTATTTCGCCACGGGCGGTGCCGACCACCCGACGACGACGAAGGCGACGGCCACGACCACCGGCTGGTGCAGCACGTACCAGGGCAACACCGCCGGGCGGGCGTAGGCGGCCAGCCGGCGGCCACGCCCCGACGACGGCGCGGCGTCCGCCGGCCGCCCCCCGCCGAGCAGCAGGCCGGTGATCGCGAGCGTGACGCACCAGCCCGCGACGCCGTAGCAGCCGCGGCCGATCAGGCTGACCGGGTCGCGATCGACCAGCGGATCGGCGCCCTCCTGGCCCATCCGCAGCACCAGCAACGCCCCGGCGGCCAGGAACGCCGCCAGTCCCACCGCCCCGGCCACCGGCACCGCCCGACGGACGGCGACGCGGATCCGGTCGTCCGCGGCCAGCACCAGGCCGGCGGCGAAGAACAGCCCGTAGGCAACCTCGTTCCACGCTGCGATCCCCTGGTCCACGCCGAGTCCGGCCGTCACCGCGGCGATCACGACCGCGGGCGCGAGCACCGTTCGCCGCCCCACGCCGGCCGCCAGCCGCTCGATCGCGCGCCCGCGGCACAGCAGGCTCAGCACGGGCACCGCGGCCAGGGAGTACAGGAGCAGGAGCACGAGGAACCACAGGTGGCCCGTCTCGAACGCGCGCCCGTCGGCCGCCGGGCGCAGCAGGAAGGGGAACTCCGACCAGTCGACCCGCACGCGGAAGAAGCGCGGCCAGAACTCCGCGTAGGACTCGGTGTAGCCGGGGTCGGCGCGCAGCCGCAGCCACACGGGCAGCGGGACGAGCAGCACGGTGCCGGCGACGAGCGGGACGGCGAGGCGCCGCAGCCGCCGGCGGACGAAGGCGGCCCCGCCGGCGCGCTGCCACGCGAACCACGTGCCGACGCCGGAGACGAGGAACAGCAGCGGCATCGCCCAGATGACGACCGGCGCCGCCATCGGGGTCAGCACGTCAGTGGTGCGGTCGTTCTTGACGTAGAAGTCGTCGTCGGTGGCGAACACCAGCGCGGCATGGAAGAAGATCAGGCCGGACACGACGACCAGGCGGGCGAGATCGAGCCCCGCCCAGCGCACGAGGCCGCCCGGAGGTGCCTGTGTCGTCGCCATGCGCCGTCCTCCCGCCGCCACGCTGGCAGACGGGCGACCGGCGGCCGAAGGGCCGAAGGCCCTCGGCTACTCCCCCAGCATCGCCCGGCGCAGCTCGTCGGCGTCGGCGCGGACCTGCTCGAGCACCGGCGGGAGCGCCTCCTCGCCCAGCACACCGCAGGTCAGCCGGCTGACCGGCACCGGCTCGTAGTCCTCGGTGCACAGCCGGGCGGCGATCTCGAAGGAGGCGCGCAGCAGGCTGCCGCCCGGGTCGCCGAGGTCGTCGACGGTCTTGAGCGCCGCGACCATGCCGGCCGGGAAGCCCCACTGCTCCAGCGCGACGGCGGTCAGCCGCAGCGCGTGGATGCCGTAGCGCTGCACCTCGGCGGCGCGCCGGCCGAGGAAGGTCGGCTCGGCCGCGACCAGCTCCCCGTAGCCCTCGCGGTCGTTGTGGTGCAGCAGCGCGGCGCCCATCTGCGCGAGCAGGCCGATGCAGAGGGCGTCCGGCGGCCGCTCGCCGAAGCGCGGCGCCAGCGTGGAGGCGGCCAGGGCGAGGCTGGTGGACACCGACCAGAAGTCCTCGGGCAGCCGGGACTCGTCGTCGAGGTCGGTCAGCGCGACGGTGGCCATCGTCCGCACCGTGGTGAAGCCGACGACGGTGACCGCGAACTGAAGCGAGGTGACCCGCCCGCGCATGCCGAAGTAGGCGGAGTTGGCCAGCTTCATCACCCGGCCGGCCAGGGCGACGTCGGTTGCCAGGATGTTCGCCAGCCGCTTGGCGCTGGTGTCGTCGGAGTTGGCGACCGAGACGATCTGCGCGGCGACCGGCTTCTGCGCGGCCATGGTGTCGATGCTGGCCAGCACCCGCTCGATGTCGAACGACGGCGCGGACACGGCGACGAGGGGGGTCATGGGGTGGGCTCCGGGGAATCGGCCGGCGGGGCGTCGTCCCGCTGGGCGGCGAACCAGGTGGCGGTGTCCGGCCCGGTCATGGGCCGGCCGAGGCTGAACCCCTGCAGGTAGGTCGCGCCGAGCCGGGCCAGGGCCTCGGCCTGCTCGACGGTCTCCACACCCTCCGCGACGGTGCAGAGGTTGAGGGTGTGCGCCAGCGCGATGACCGCCGAGGCGATCTCCGCGTGGCCCTCGGCCAGCTCGGCGACGAACGAGCGGTCGACCTTGAGGCAGTCGACCGGCAGGTGCCGCAGGTAGGCCAGCGAGGAGTAGCCGGTGCCGAAGTCGTCGATGGCCACCTCCACGCCGAGGTCGCGCAGCTGCTGGAGCACCCCGCGGGCCAGCGCCGGGTCGGCCATGAGGGCCGACTCGGTGATCTCGATCGACACCCGGCCCGGGTGCAGCGCGTGGCGGTGCAGCGCCGCGCGCACCTGCGCGGGCAGGTTCTCGTCGAGCTGCAGCGCCGAGACGTTGACGTTGGCCCGCATCGGCGCCGCCGGGCCGAGCTCGGCGTCCCAGGCGGCGAGCTGACGGCAGGTCTCGTCGAGCACGAGCAGGCCCAGGCCGGCGATCAGCCCGCTCTCCTCGGCCAGGGGCACGAAGGTGGCCGGGCTGATCGGGCCGCGGTCGGGGTGCTCCCAGCGGGCCAGGGACTCCACGGCGACCGGCTCGCCGTCCCCGGCGCTGAAGATGGGCTGGTAGAGCAGGGTGATCTCGCGCCGCTCGATGGCGTCGCGCAGGTCGGCCACCAGGCGCAGCTTGTCCCGCGCCTCGGCGCGGCCCTGCTGGTCGAGCACGGTGATCCGGCCCTTGCCGCCGGCCTTGGCCTGGTACATGGCGATGTCGCAGTCGCGGATGAGCTCGTCGGCCTCCACGTGCTCCGTGGTCTGCACGGTGACGCCGACGCTCGCGTGCGGCCGGACGTCGACGCCGCCGAGGCCGACCGGGGCGGAGATGGCCTGCCCGATCCGCTCGGCGAGGGTGACTGCGTCGGCCTCGTCGACGCCCTCGCAGACCACGACGAACTCGTCGCCGCCGAAGCGGGCGACCAGGTCGCCGGGGCGGACCGTGGCGGTCAGCCGGGTCGCGATCTCGACCAGGAGCTCGTCGCCGGCGGCGTGCCCGAGGGAGTCGTTGACGACCTTGAAGTTGTCCAGGTCGAGGAACAGGCAGGCCAGCTCGCTGCGGCCGGCGACGAACCGCTCGGCGACGTACTGGGCCAGCAGCGTGCGGTTGGGCAGCCCGGTGAGCGGGTCGTGGTTGGCCTGGTGGGCCAGGCGCTCCTCGAAGGCCAGCCGCTCGGTGATGTCCTCGATCGTGCCGACGAAGCCGGCGCCGACGCCGGGGGTGATCAGGTGGGCGAAGCGGAGAACCGTCGTCCGCTCGTCGCCGTCCTCGCGAACCAGGCGGGCGGTGGCCTCCCCGTCGCTGCCCTCGAGGGCCAGCGCGGCCTGCTCGACGACCGCGTCGAGGTCGTCGGGGTGCACGGCGCTCATCCAGCCGGTGCCGAGCAGCTGCTCGGCCCGGCGTCCGACCAGGCTGCAGAACGCGTCGTTGACGTGCGCGAGCCGCATGCCCTGCTCCGAGAGCAGCATCGGGATCGGCGAGCGCTCGGTGAGCGTGGAGAACCGCCGCTCGTGCGCGTCGGCGGTCGCCCGCAGCGCCCGCTCGAGGTCGTTGGTGGTGGAGACGACGCGCACCGTCCACATCCGCCCGCTGGGCGCAGGCGTGGCGATGACCACGGACTCGACCGTGGCGCCGCTCGCGGTGCGCACCGGCAAGGTCATCTGCGCGACCCGCTCGCGGCGCAGGAGCAGCTTGAGCTCGCTGCCGCGCAGCGTCGGCAGAAGGTTCTCGACCGGCAGGCGGAGCAGGTCCTCGAGCCCGTACCCGAGGAGCTTGACCGCGCCCTGGTTGCCCCAGGTGACCCGCGGGGTGGTCCCGACGGTCTCGGCGACGAGGATCGCCATGCCCTCGGAGACGGTGGCGCTGTAGACGATGGAGGAGACGACCTCCGGTGGCACGCACTCGCCGACCGGCGAGCTGGGCGTGGCGGCCACGGTCCTCCCTCCTGCTCGTTGCGACGATGCGGAACCGTCGCGATCGGTTCCTCGTGGGCGTGATCGACCGCTCCGGACGGGTGGTCGCGCCGAACCGACCAGGCTCACCCGAACGAGGGGTGCGACGATCCGAAGGCGAAGCACCGGAGGCAAGGGAGCACAGTGCGGATGCGAATCGGAGTTCCCGGCGAGTCCCGACCGCGCGAGACGCGCGTGGCGGCCACGCCGTCGACGGTGGCCGCGCTGCGCCGTCTCGGCTACGAGGTGGTCGTCGGCGCGGGCGCGGGACGGGCCAGCAGCTTCGCCGACGAGGCCTACGCCGAGGCGGGGGCGCGGATCGTCGCCGACGCCGAGGCGTGGGCCGCCGATGTCGTCCTGCACGTCAACCCGCCGACTCCGGAGGAGCTCGACCGGCTCGCCGACGGCGCGACGCTGGTCAGCCAGCTCGCGCCGGCGCTCGACCCCGCGCTGGTCGCGGCGCTGGCCCGCCGGCCGATCACCGCCCTGGCGATGGACGCCGTCCCCCGCATCTCCCGGGCGCAGTCGCTCGACGTGCTCAGCTCGATGGCCAACATCGCGGGCTACCGCGCGGTCGTGGAGGCCGCGCACACCTTCGGCCGGTTCTTCACCGGCCAGGTCACCGCCGCGGGCAAGGTGCCGCCGGCGAAGGTGCTGGTGGTCGGCGCCGGCGTCGCCGGGCTGGCCGCGATCGGTGCGGCCAGCAGCCTGGGCGCGATCGTCCGCGCCACCGACGTCCGGCCGGAGGTCGCCGAGCAGGTGCGGTCGCTGGGCGGGGAGTACGTGGCCGTGCCGGCGGCCACGTCGGACGGGACCGCGCAGGTCAGCACGGACGGCTACGCCCGCGAGATGAGCGAGGACTTCACCCGCCGCGCGGCCCTGATGTACGCCGAGCAGGCCAAGGACGTCGACATCATCATCACGACCGCGCTGATCCCCGGCCGGCCGGCGCCGCGGCTGCTCACCGAGGAGATGGTCGCGAGCATGCGGCCGGGCAGCGTGATCGTCGACATGGCCGCGGCGCAGGGCGGCAACGTGGCCGGGACGGTGCCCGACGAGGTCGTCGTCACCCCGAACGGCGTCTCGATCATCGGCTACACCGATCTGCCCGCCCGGCTGCCGGCCCAGGCCTCGCAGCTCTACGGCACCAACCTGCTCAACCTGATGAAGCTGCTGACCCCGGACTCGGACGGGCGCCTGGTGCTCGACCTGGACGACGTCGTGCAGCGCGGGATGACCGTGGTGCGGGCCGGCCAGGTGCTGTGGCCGCCGCCGCCGGTGCAGGTGTCGGCCGCCCCGGTCCCGGCCGCGCCTCCGCCCGCCCCGCCGGCCCTGCCGGAGAAACGGCCCGCTCCCCCGGGACGGCGGTTCGCGCTGGTCGGCGTCGCCGCCGCGGCGCTGTTCCTGCTGGCCGGCTTCTCGCCGAACGAGCTCATCGGCCATCTGACCGTGTTCGCCCTGGCCGTCGTCGTCGGGTTCTACGTGATCGGGTCGGTGCACCACGCCCTGCACACGCCGCTGATGTCGGTGACCAACGCGATCTCCGGGATCATCGTGGTCGGCGCGCTGCTGCAGATCGGCCACGACGACCCGGTGGTCACCGCGCTGGCGTTCGTCGCCGTCCTGGTGGCCAGCATCAACGTCTTCGGCGGCTTCGCCGTGACCCGCCGGATGCTCGGCATGTTCACCCGATGAGCGCCACGTCGGCCGCCGCCGCGGCCTACATCGTCTCGGCGCTGCTGTTCGTGCTCGCGCTGGCCGGGCTGTCGAAGCACGAGACCGCGAAGGCCGGCAACACGTTCGGGATCGCCGGCATGGCCGTGGCGCTGGCGGCCACCATCGGGCTGGCCACCCGCAGCATCACCGCCGGCGCGGTCGCGCTGATCGCCGTCGGCATGGCCGTGGGCGCCGTCATCGGTCTGTGGCGGGCCCGCCGGGTGCCGATGACCGGCATGCCCGAACTGATCGCCATGCTGCACAGCTTCGTCGGCCTGGCCGCCGTGCTGGTCGGCTGGAACGGTTACCTCTCCGTCGAGGCGGAGGGGGCCGCGCAGACCGAGGTGCCGGCCGACCTGCTCGGCATCCACTCCGCCGAGGTGGGCATCGGCGTCTTCATCGGCGCGGTCACCTTCACCGGCTCGATCGTGGCGTTCCTCAAGCTGTCGGCGCGGATCAGGTCGAACCCGCTCATGCTGCCCGGCCGCAACGCGCTCAACCTCGGCGCGCTGGCCGCCTTCGCCGTCCTGACCGTGGTCTTCGTGATCACGCCCAGCCTGCCGGTCCTGGCCGCGATCACCGCGCTCGCGCTGGCGCTGGGCTGGCACCTGGTCGCCTCGATCGGCGGCGGCGACATGCCCGTCGTCGTCTCGATGCTGAACAGCTACTCCGGGTGGGCGGCGGCGGCCTCGGGCTTCCTGCTCGGCAACGACCTGCTCATCGTCACCGGCGCCCTCGTCGGCTCCTCCGGTGCCTATCTCTCCTACATCATGTGCAAGGCGATGAACCGCTCGTTCGTATCGGTCATCGCCGGCGGCTTCGGCAACGAGGGCAGCGTCGCCGCCGACACCGACTACGGCACGCACACCGAGATCTCCGCCGAGGAGACCGCCGAGCTGCTGCGCACCGCGAAGTCGGTGGTCATCACGCCCGGCTACGGCATGGCGGTGGCGCACGCGCAGTACCCGGTCGCCGAGCTGACCCGCCGGCTGGAGGAGCTCGGCGTGCAGGTGCGCTTCGGCATCCACCCGGTCGCCGGACGGCTGCCCGGGCACATGAACGTGCTGCTCGCCGAGGCGAAGGTGCCCTACGACGTCGTCCTGGAGATGGACGAGATCAACGACGACTTCGCCGACACCTCGGTGGTGCTCGTCATCGGCGCCAACGACACGGTCAACCCCGCGGCGCTCGAGGACCCGGCCAGCCCCATCGCCGGCATGCCGGTGCTGCGGGTCTGGGAGGCGGAGGACGTCGTCGTCTTCAAGCGCTCGATGAACACCGGCTACGCCGGCGTGCAGAACCCGCTGTTCTTCCGCGACAACACGCGGATGCTCTTCGGCGACGCCCGGCAGCGGGTGGAGGACATCCTCAAGGCCCTGTAGCGCCTCAAGGTCCTGTAGCGCCCCGCTGCAGGACGACGCAGCAGCGGCCGGGAGCCGGGTCGAGGGCGGCGCGGATCCCGGGCTCGCCGCGCTCCTCGAGCAGCGCGGTGAGCATGCCGAGGTTCATGCCGCAGACGAGCGCGGTGTGCGTGGCGGCGAGGTCGTGGAAGGGGCAGTTCCCCAGGACGACGCCGTCGGCCGTGTCCCGGGGCTCGAAACCCAGGCCGGCCAGGACGTCGACCAGCGCGCACGGCGACCCGGCCAGCCGCCGCCCCTCCGCCGACGCCGCCTCGCCGACCGCCTCGAGCACGGGGACGGCGCCGTCGGCCGCGGCGTCGACGGCGCCAGCGAGGATCCGCCCGGCCAGGTCGTAGTGCCGCTCCGGCAGGGAGACGTCGAACTGCCGCGCCGAGCGGCGGTAGAGCTTCGCCGGGCGGCCCGCGCCCGGACCGCGGCGCCCGGACAGCCGCCGGTACTCGGTCTCCAGCAGCCCGTCGTCGACCAGGCGGTCGAGGTGGAATTTCACCGTGTGCCGGGGCAGGCCCACGCCCTGGGCGGCCTGGTCGCGGCTGACCGCGTCGTCGGCGGCGGCCACGAAGCGGTACAGCGCCCGCCGCGCCGGATCGGCCAGCGCGCCGACGGCCGCGAAGTCGTCGTCCATCACGGCCCTCCATTTCTAAGAGACAGACCTCTTGCCGTAAGACTGCCATCCGTTCTAACGTCCATGCTACCGTCCTTTACACCGGAGGTCGCCATGACGCTGCTCGACAGGTCCACCACACCTCACTCCCCCGCCCGGTTCGAGGCGGCCGCGTCCCAGGTCCTCTTCCTGCTGCGCGCCGGCTTCACCGTGCTGCCGGTCCTGTTCGGCGTGGACAAGTTCACCGACGTCCTCGCCGACTGGTCGACCTACCTCGCCCCGCAGATCGACGACCTGGTGCCGGGCACGGCGCACCAGGCGATGCTCGCCGTGGGCGTCGTCGAGATCCTGGCCGGCCTGCTGGTCGCGGTCGCGCCCCGGATCGGCGCACCGGTCGTCGCCCTCTGGCTGGCCGGGATCATCGTCGACCTGCTGCTGCTCGGCGGCCACGCCGACATCGCGCTGCGCGACCTCGGGCTGCTGTTCGGCGCGGTCGCCCTGACCCGCCTCGCCTGGGCCCGCTCCGCCTCCTCCGCCGTCCGGTCATGACCTCCCCCGCCCCCCTGGAGGAAGCCACGGGCGCCCGGCTGCGGGTCGTCGACGAGCGCGACCTGCCCGACGCCGCCGCGGCCGAGGTCGCCGCCGAGGCCTTCCTCGCCGCGCTCGGGGTCGACACGAGCAGGCCGGGGCTCGCCGAGACCCCGCGCCGGATGGCCGCCGCCTACGCCGAGCTGCTCACCCCGCGGTCCTTCGACCTCACCACGTTCCCGAACGACGAGGGCTACGACGAGCTCGTCCTCGCCCGCGGCATCCCCGTGCAGTCGGTGTGCGAGCACCACATGCTGCCGTTCCGGGGCGTCGCGCACGTCGGCTACCTGCCGGGCGAGCGGATCGTCGGGCTGTCGAAGCTGGCCCGCGTCGTCGAGCTGTTCGCCCGCCGCCCGCAGGTGCAGGAGCGGCTGACCACGCAGGTCGCCGGCTGGCTGACCTCGCAGCTGCGGCCGCGCGGCGTCGGCGTGGTGATCGAGGCCGAGCACATGTGCATGACGCTGCGCGGCGTTCAGGCGCCCGGCACCACGACGATCACCTCCGCACTGCAGGGCCTGCTGCGGGAGGATCCGCGGTCACGGGCGGAGTTCCTGTCGCTGACCACCGGAGGGCCGAGATGAACGTCGTCGTCGTGGGGGCCGCGCTGGCCGGGGCACGGGCGGTGACCGCGCTGCGGGAGGAGGGCCACGACGGCCCGATCACCCTGGTCGGCGCCGAGCCGCACCTGCCCTACGAGCGGCCGCCGCTGTCCAAGGGCTACCTGATGGGCAAGGACCCGCTGGAGTCGGCGTTCGTGCACCCGGAGGCCTGGTACGCCGAGAACGACGTGACGCTGCGGCTGGGCACCCGGGTCACGGCGATCGACCGGGGCGCCTCCCGCGTGGAGCTCGACGTCGGCGACGCGCTGCCCTACGACCGGCTGTTGCTCGCGACCGGGGCGGTCCCCCGGCCGCTGTCGATGCCCGGCGCCGAGGAGCTGCGGCCGCACTACCTGCGCACGATCGAGGACAGCGACCGGCTGAAGGCCGCGTTCACCTCCGGCGCCCGCGTGGTCGTCGTCGGCGCCGGGTGGATCGGGCTGGAGGCCGCGGCCGCGGCGCGCGCCGCCGGGGCCGACGTGGTCGTCCTCGAGTACGCCGAGCTGCCGCTGCTGCGCGTGCTCGGCCCCGAGATGGGCCGCGTGTTCGCCGACCTGCACACCGACAACGGCGTCGACCTGCGCTGCGGCGTCCGGATCGCCTCCGCCCGCGCCGGCGGCCAGGCCGGAGCGGGCGCGCTCGTGCTCGAGGACGGGACGGAGGTCGCCGGCGACGTCGTCCTCGCGGGTGTCGGGGTCGCGCCGGACGCCGAACTGGCCCGCGCCGCCGGACTGCCCGTGGACGACGGCGTCGTCGTCGACGCCTCACTGCGGACCGAGGACCCCGCCGTGTTCGCCGCCGGGGACGTCGCCAACGCCTTCCACCCGCGCTACGGCCGGCACATCCGGGTCGAGCACTGGGCCAACGCGCTCAACCAGCCGCCGGTCGCGGCCAAGGCGATGCTGGACAAGGAGGCGAGCTACGAGCGGCTGCCCTACTTCTTCAGCGACCAGTACGACCTGGGCATGGAGTACACCGGCTGGGTCGAGCCGGGCGGCTACGACCGGGTCGTCGTCCGGGGCGACCTCGGCACCCGCGAGTTCGTCGCCTTCTGGACGGCGGAGGGCCGGGTGCTGGCCGGCATGAACGTCAACGTCTGGGACGTCACCGGGCCGATCGGCGACCTGATCCGCTCCGGCCGGCCGGTGGATCCCGACCGGCTGGCCGACCCGGACGTGCCGCTCGACCAGCTGTGAGCGTCGAGGTCCACCCGGCGACGGCCGACCGCTGGGACGACGTCGTCCGGGTGTTCGAGGGCCCGGGCGACCCCGGCCGGTGCTGGTGCCAGTGGTTCTACCGCGGCGCCGTCGCCGACCAGGAGCACGCGGCGGCCAACCGGGAGGCGCTCTGCGGGCAGGTGCGGGAGGGGCCGCCGCCCGGCGTGCTCGGCTACGTCGACGGCGAGCCGAGCGGCTGGGCTGCGGTCGGGCCCCGGCCGACCTACACCCGGCTGACCAACGGGCAGCTCCTCCGTGGCACCCCCGGCCTCGACGACCCGTCGGTCTGGGCCGTGACCTGCTTCGTCGTCCGCCGCTCCGCCCGCCGCACGGGGCTGTCGTCGGCACTGCTGGCCGGGGCCGTCGACCTCGCCCGCCGGGGCGGGGCGGACGAGGTCGAGGGTTATCCGGTCGACCTGGCGGAGCGGCCGCGGGTGAGCGCCGCCGAGCTGTACCACGGGCCGTTGTCGGTGTTCCTGCGCGCCGGGTTCACCGAGGCGCACCGGCCGCAGCCGGCGCGGCCCGTGGTCCGGCTGCGGCTGGGCTGACCAGCCCGCGAGTCAGCCCGCGACGAGCCGCAGCGAGACGTCCCACAGGCGAGCGGCCGCCTCGGGGTCCAGCGCGTGCGCCGCGACCCCGGTCCGGGTGCCCTCGCGGTGCGGCCGGGCCTCGGCGCAGTCCTCGAAGTAGCGGCCGCCGATGCCCTCGACCAGCGGCGAGGCGGCGAGCAGCACCGACGTCGCCGCACCCTGCTCCGGCGTCTTCCACGCCGGGCCGTCGTTGCCCATCCGTGCCCGCAGCGCCGCCAGCTCCTCCTCGGTGACGTGGCGCTGCAGGTTGGTGCGGATGCCGCCGGGGTGCAGCGCGTTGACGGTGATGCCGTGGTCGGCCCACCGGCGCTGCGCCTCGACGGCGAACAGCACGTTGGCGGTCTTGGACTGCCCGTAGGCCAGCCACGGGTCGTAGGGGCGGGCGCGGAAGTGCAGGTCGTCGAAGACCACGCCGGAGCGCAGGTGCGCACTGGAGCTGACCGAGACCACGCGGGCGCCGTCGGCCCCCGCCATCGCCGGGTGCAGGCCGGTGGCCAGCGCGAAGTGCCCGAGGTGGTTGGTGGCGAACTGCAGCTCCCAGCCCTGCCGGGTGCGCCGCAGCGGCGGGGCCATGACGCCGGCGTTGTCGACCAGCATGTGCAGCGGCCCGTCCCAGATGTCGAGGAACGTGCGGATGGAGCGCGGCTCGGCCAGGTCGAGCGGCAGCACCCGCAGCCACGGGTTGCCGGTGGAGTCGGTGATGTCGCGGGCCACCCGCTCACCGGCGGCGCGGTCGCGGACGGCGAGGGTGACCTCGGCCCCCGCGCCGGCGAGTGCGCGGGCGGTCTCGACGCCGATGCCGGAGGCGCCGCCGGTCACGATGGCGCGCCGGCCGGAGAGGTCGACGTCCGCCACGACCTCGGCGGCGGTGGAGCGGGCGTCGAAGGGGGTGGAGAGACGGGGTAGGACGGTCATGCGGGATGTCCCCTCTGCGGGTGGACGAGAAAGATGGGAGAGCCCCGTAGGATCGGACCGGAGGCGCCTCCGGTACGTGCGCCACGTTATCCGGAGCAGCCTCCGCTTCGCAACCCCGACGACGAGGAGGCCGATCGTGCCGGCATCCGGCGGCCGCACCCTGCGCGCCGACGCGCAGCGCAACCGCGACCGGTTGCTGGAGGTGGCGGCGCACGCCTTCGCGGCCGGCGACGACGTCACCCTCGAGGCGATCGCCCGCGAGGCCGGCGTCGGCATCGGCACCCTCTACCGGCACTTCCCCACCCGCGAGGCGCTGGTGGAGGCCGCGTACCGCAACGAGCTGGCCCGGCTGTGCGACGCCGCCGGCGAGCTGCTGGAGACCGCACCCCCGGATGCCGCGCTGCGCGCCTGGATGGACCGCTTCGTCGACTACATGACCACCAAACGCGGGATGGCCGACGCCCTGAAGGCGGTGATCGCCTCGGGCGGCAACCCGTTCGCGCACAGCCGGGACCGGATGACCGAAGCGCTGGGCCTGCTGCTGCGCGCCGGCGCCGAGGCGGGCTCCCTCCGGCCGGACGCCGACCCCGCGGACGTGCTCGCCGGTCTCTCCGGCATCTCGCTCGCCGCCGGGGACCGGGACCGGGCGGGCCGGCTCCTCGACCTGCTCGTGGACGGACTGCGCTACGGAACGACACCGTCCTGATCGCCCGCGCGGGGACTGTCTTTCCGACCCGCGGCCTCCTACCGTGAGGTCGTGCGCGCCGAAGGTCTCCTCGCCGACCCCATGACGGCCGCGCGTGCCGACCACGTCTGCTGGATCTACGAGGACGACGACGACTTCGCCCAGGCGGCCCGCCGCTACCTCGAGGAGGGCCTCGCCCGCGGCGAGCGGCTGATGTGGATCGGCGAGGGCGACGGCGCCGTCCTGCGCACGCCCGCCGGTCCACTGGCCGACCTCGACGACCTGCGCGCCCGGGGCGTCCTGCAGGTGCTCGACGTCCGCGCCGGCTACGAGGGCTCCGGCGGGTTCGGCCCCGACGAGCAGTTCGCGTTCTACGACGCCGCGACCCGTGCGGCGATCGAGGACGGCTACCGCGGCCTGCGGGTGGTCGCCGACGTCAGTGTCCTGGCCGCCGACCCGGAGCGCCGTCCCGACCTGGTCCGCTGGGAGCACCTGGCCGACGAGTACATCGCCTCGGGGTCGGGGATGGTCGCGCTCTGCGCCTACCGCAGCGACCTCGGCGCCGACGCGCTCGACGACGGCGCCTCGGTGCACCCCGTGGTGCGCTCCGCCGGCAGCGGGCCGCCGTTCCGCCTCTGGTTCGACGGCGACACCCTCGCGGTCGCGGGCGCGCTGGACACCTTCGCCGCCGACCGGCTCGACCGCGTGCTCACCGGCTCGCACGTCGACGGGCCCGTGGTGACCCTCGACCTCAGCCGCGTCGAGTTCGTCGACGTCGGCGGCTGCCGCGCGCTGGCCCGCTGGGCCCGGTACCTGCAGGACCGGTCGGCCCGGCTGGAGCTCGTCGGCAGCTCGAGGGTGCTCAAGCGGATGTGGCGGATCCTCTGCTTCGACGAGTACGCCGAGGTCACGTTCCGGGAGCCGGCCGCATGAGCCTGTCCACCCGGGAGCCCGCGGCGGGCTTCGAGCACTCCGCCTTCTTCTACCGGGACGACGCGGAGTTCCTGACCGGCATCGGCGGGTTCGTCCGGGAGGGGCTGGCCCGCGGCGAGACGGTGGTGGTCGCCGAGCCGCGGCCCCGGCTGGAGCTGCTCCGCGACAGCCTCGGCGAACGGGCGGCCGCGGTGACCTGGCTCGACATGGCCGTGATCGGCGGCAACCCGGCGCGCATCATCGACGTCTGGGCCGGCGCCCTCGCCCGCGCCGTCGCCGAGGGCCGGCCGCTGCGGGGGGTCGGCGAGCCGGCCTTCGTGGGCCGCCGTCCGGCCGAGCTGGTCGAGGCCGAGCTGCACGAGCGGCTGCTCAACCGCGCGTTCGCCGAGGGCCCGGCGTGGCGGCTGGTGTGCCCCTACGACGAGGCGCGGCTGCCGGCCGAGGTGTGCGCGGGTGCGCGGGTCACCCACCCCTGCGCCGGGATCACCGACGCGGCGGACCGGGAGGCCTTCGGCGCCCCGCTGCCGCCGCCGTCCGGCGCCGTGCTGCGCGGCGACTACCGGGCCGGCGACGTCCCCGCCGTCCGCCGGACGGTGCGCACGTGGGCGCGCTCGTGCGGGCTGTCCGCCGAACAGGTCGAGGCCCTCGAACTGGCGGCCTCCGAGCTGGCCGCCAACGGCATCCGCCACGGCGGTGGCGGGGGCAGCGTGGCGATGTGGATGGACGACGAGGCCGCCGTCCTGGAGTTCACCGACGCCGGCCACGTGACCGAGCCGCTCACCGGCCGGCTGCGGCCGGACACCGGCGACCACGGCGGCCGCGGGATCTACCTGGTCAACCAGCTCTGCGACCTCGTGCAGCTGCGCTCCTCGCCGGCCGGCACGACCGTGCGGGTGCTCACCTGGCGGTAGCCGGGGCCAAAATGGCCACTTCGGCCGTCAGAAGTTCCCGCGGCGCGCCTGCTCGCGCTCGATCGCCTCGAAAAGGGCCTTGAAGTTGCCCTTGCCGAAGCCGAGCGAGCCGTGCCGCTCGATCAGCTCGAAAAAGACCGTCGGCCGGTCGCCGGTGGGCCTGGTGAAGATCTGCAGCAGGTAGCCGTCCTCGTCGCGGTCGACCAAGATCCCGCGCTTCTGCAGCTCCTCGATCGGCGCGCGGACGGTGCCGATCCGCGCCCGGAGCTCGGGGTCCTCGTAGTAGGAGTCCGGGGTGGCGAGGAACTCGACGCCCTCGGCGGTCATCGCGTCGACCGTGCCGATGATGTCGTTGGTGGCCAGCGCCACGTGCTGCGCGCCCGGGCCGCCGTAGAACTCCAGGTACTCGTCGATCTGCGACTTCTTCTTGCCGATCGCCGGCTCGTTGAGCGGGAACTTCACCCGGTGGTTGCCGTTGGCGACGACCTTGCTCATCAGCGCCGAGTAGTCGGTGGCGATGTCGTCGCCGATGAACTCGGCCATGTTGGTGAAGCCCATGACGCGGTTGTAGAAGTGGACCCAGTGGTCCATGGCGCCGAGCTCGACGTTGCCGACGACGTGGTCGACGGCCTGGAACAGCCGCCTCGGGGCGCCGGGCCGCTTCACGAACGTGGAGCGCTTCTCGACGAACCCGGGCAGATACGGACCGGCGTAGCGCGAGCGGTCGAGCAGGGAGTGGACGGTGTCGCCGTAGGCGGCGATCGCGGCCCGGCGGACGGTGCCGTGCTCGTCGGTGACGTCGTGCGGCTCCTCGACGACCGTCGCCCCCTGCGCCCGGGCGTGCGCGATGCACCGGTCGACGTCGGGCACGGTCAGCGCGATGTCGACGATCCCGTCGCCGTGCCTGCGGTGGTGGTCGGCCAGCGGGCTGGCCGGGTCGTAGGCGCCCTGGACGACGAAGCGCGCGGCCCCCGAGGTGAGGACGTAGGCGTGGGAGTCGCGGTTGCCGGTCTCCGGGCCGGAGTACGCCACGAGCTCCATGCCGAACGCGGACTGGAAGAAGTGCGCGGTCTGGACGGCGTTGCCGACGACCCACACCAGCGCGTCCCAGCCGGACACCGGGAACGGGTCGGTCGACTCGTCGTGCTCGACGAGGCCGACCAGCTGCTCGAGCTGGCGCAGGTCGAGACCCGCCAGCCGCTCCTCGTCGTTCAGGATCTGGTCCAGGCTCATCGCCCCTCCTCCGGCGCACGGGTGCTGCGTGGCCCAGCGCACTCCGGCGGGTTCGCCTGCGCAAGCGGTACTCCGCGTGCTGCATATCCTGACCGCCCGGGCTAGCGGTACCGGGTCGGTGCTGTGCAGACTGCGCAGCTGTGGATGCCCTCGACGTCGCGCTGCTCACGGCACTGCGCGAGAACCCGCGGGCGGGCGACCTGGAGCTCGCCCGCCGCACCGGGGTCGCGCGCGGCACGGTCACCGCCCGGCTGGAACGGCTCGAGCGGGCCGGCGTCGTCACCGGCCACGGCCCAGACGTCGACGTCGCCGCCGCGGGGTTCGGCGTCCAGGCGTTCGTCACCCTGGAGATCGCGCAGGGCGCGCTGGACGCCGTCCGGGCCGACCTCGAGGCGATCCCCGGCGTGCTCGAGGCACACGCCACCACCGGCAGCGGCGACGTGCTCTGCCGGGTGGCCGCCCGCTCGCACGAGGCGCTGCAGCAGGTGCTGGTCGAGCTCGGCCGCTCCCCCAACGTCGTCCGCTCGACCAGCGTCATCGCCCTGTCGGTGCTTGTGCCGTGGCGGACGCTGCCCCTGCTGGCCGCCGAGGCGGCGCCGGGCTCCGGCCGCTCCCCCCGGCACGGTTAGGTGTCCTCGCGCTCCAGGACGAAGAAGAACGGCTCGTCCACGTCGCGCATGTCCATGAGCCCGAGCAGGGTGCCCGCGGCGACCCGCCGGAAGACGTCGATCACCGGCAGCCGGTCGTAGACCACCGCGGCGGACACGACCCCGCGGTGCGCGAGCATGCGCAGCCGCGCGGCCGGGGCGCCGGTGCGGCGCAGCGGCTTCACCCCGGCGAAGCCCAGCCGCGCGACGGAGGTGCGGGCCACCCACGGGAACCGGCGCAGCAGACCGAGCGGGAGGTACGCGGGGTCGACCGGGCGGGGCTCGCCGGCGCCCTCCCGGAACAGCAGCGGGTGCACCGTCTCGGCGTCCACGACCTGTTTGCCGTACCAGCCGTGGGCCTCGAGCAGCCCGTCGAAGGGATGGCCGGTGGGCAGGCCGGTCCCCCGCCACCGGCCGGTCATGGCGGCGGCGTCCACCGGCGGGCGCCCGTCGAAGAAGGCGAGCGCGTCCGCCGGCTTGCTGCCCGAGCGGTGATGGCGCAGCCAGCGCTCGGCCGCCGCGTCGTCCATGCCCGCAGGCTAGCCGGGCGCAGCGCCCGGACGGCGCCGGGAGAAGATCGACCGGCACCCAGGCACCCAGGAGGACCGACCATGACCGAGCAGCCCGGCACCGACGCGCCCGCGTGGTTCGCGCGCGCCCTCGCGGCGGCGCCCGAGCGCCGGGACGTCGAGGTCGACGGCACGCGGGTGCACTACCGCGTCTGGGGCCGGCCGGGCGCGCCCGGGCTGGTGCTCATCCACGGCGGCGCGGCGCACTCGGGCTGGTGGGACCACATCGGGCCGCTGCTCTCGTCGCACCGCGTCGTGGCGGTCGACCTGTCCGGGCACGGCGACAGCGGGCGTCGCGAGATCTACGACATGCGGCAGTGGGCCCGCGAGGTCGTCACGGTCTGCGAGGCCGAGGCGCTGGACCGGCCCGTGGTGGTCGGGCACAGCATGGGCGGCTGGGTCGCGGTGACGGTCGGCGTCGAGCACGGGGACGCCGTCGCCGCGGTGGCCTACATCGACTCGCCGCTCAACGACCAGCCGCCGGAGGAGTCCCGGCTGGCCGAGCGCCGCCGTCCGCGCAAGGTCTACCCGACGCTCGAGGAGGCGGTCGGCCGGTTCCGCACGCTGCCGCCGCAGGACGTCGTCCTGCCCTACGTCGGCCGGCACGTGGCGCGGGAGTCACTGCGCCAGGTCGAGGGCGGCTGGACGTGGAAGTTCGACCCGAGCTTCTTCGGCCGCCGGCTGCTGCTGCGCGACCTGCTGCCCAAGCTGGCCTGCCCGGTGGCGCTGTTCCGCTGCGAGCACGGGCTGGTCAGCCCGGAGATGGCCGCCGAGATGGGCCGGCTGGTGCCCGAGCACCTGCCCGTCGTCGACGTGCCCGACGCCGGCCACCACCCGATGCTCGACCAGCCGCTGGCCCTGGTCACCGGCCTGCGCACGCTGCTCGCCCTCTGGCCCGCGGCCCGGGGACTTTAGCCCGAAAAAGCGCGCGTCACTGGGCGCGGGAGAGCACGCGGGAGATGCCGCGGGCGGCGGCGCGCACCCCCGGGGTGAACGGCCGGACGGCGGCCGGCGAGCTGCCGTGGACGACGATGGACAGCGCCGCGACCACGGTGCCCCGCTGCTCGATCGGCGCCGCCACCGAGACGGCGTCGGTGGTGACCTGCCGGTCGCTGACCGCGACGCCGGTGCGGCGCACCTCGGCCAGCACGCGGCGCAGCTGCCGCGGGTCGGTGATGGTGTGCGGGGTGTGCCGTTGCAGCGGGCCGGCGAGCACCCGCTCCTGCACCTCGAGCGGCGCGTGCGCCAGCAGCACCAGGCCCACGCCGGTCGGCGGCAGCGCGAACCGGCCGCCGACGCGGGTGTAGACGGTGACGGCGTCCCGGCCGGCGAACCGCTCGACGTAGACGACCTCCGTGTCGTCCCGGACGGCGAGCTGCACGTTCTCGTGGGTGACCTCGTAGAGGTCCTCCATGAACGGCAGCGCCGCCTCCCGCAGACCCAGCCCGCGCGGGGCGAGCGCGCCGAGCTCCCAGATGCGCAGCCCGACGCGGTAGCGGCCGTCGTCGTCGCGCTCCAGCGCGCCCCACGCGCACAGCTCGCCGACCAGCCGGTGGGCGGTCGACAGCGGCACCTCGGCGGCCCGGGCGAGGTCGGAGAGCGACAGCGCCGGCCGCTCGCGGGTGAACGACCCGAGGACGGCGAGCAGCTTGCCGCCCGCCGTCCGCGAGGGGTTCAGAGCTCGAGGACCAGCTTCGGGCACGCCGCCCGGGAGACGCAGATGAACATCGTGTCGTTCGCCGCCTGCTCGTCCGGCGTCAGCAGCGAGTCCCGGTGGTCCACCTCGCCCGCCAGCACCGCCGTCTCGCACGTCCCGCACGTCCCTTCCTGGCACGAGGACAGCACCTCGATGCCGGCCTCCTCCACCACCTGCAGCACCGACTTCTCCGGTGGCACGGTCAGCGTCCGCCCGGAGAGCGCGAGCTCCACCTCGAACGCCCCGGTCAGCACCGGCTCCCCGACGTCCTTGGGTGCGAACCGCTCGACGTGCAGCGAGCCAGGCGGCCACGCGGCGCAGCGCTGCTCGACCGCGACCAGCAGCGGCTCCGGTCCGCAGCAGTAGACCAGGGTGCCCGGCCGCGGCTGCCCGAGGATCCGGTCCAGGTCGATGAGCCCCACCTCGTCCTGCGGGTGCAGGGCGACCCGGTTGCCCGTCACCTCCTCCAGGGACTCGAGGAACGCCATCGACCGGCGGCTGCGGCCGCCGTAGTGCAGCTCCCACTCGGCGCCCGCCGCCCCGGCCGCCGTGATCATCGGCAGGATGGGGGTGATGCCGATGCCGCCGGCGACGAACAGGTAGCGCTCCGCGGGCACCAGCGCGAAGTGGTTGCGCGGCCCGCGCACCGCCACCTCGTCGCCCTCGGCCAGGGACTGGTGCACGTGGGCCGACCCGCCCCGGCTCTGCGGCTCGCGCAGCACGCCGATCCGCCACACGGACCGGTCGGCCGGGTCGCCGCACAGCGAGTACTGGCGGACCAGCCCGCCGGGAAGGTTCAGGTCGACGTGCGCCCCGGGCGACCACTCCGGCAGGTCTCCCCCGGCCGGGTCGCGCAGGTCCAGGACGACGACGCCCTCGGCGCCGGTCGTGCGGCGGTCGACGCGCAGGGTCAGGTCGACCTCATTGTCGCCAGTGGCGTGCACGGCTCTCCTCCACCTGGCCCCGCTGCAGGGTCCCGCCGCGAGCCTGCGAGCGGTGGGGGGCAGCGGGGTCCTTTCTCAGACGAGCACCGGCGCGCGGTCGCGGATGCGCGCGGGATCGGTGACGACGTGCGCGGGCGGCGGCGGCAGCTCGGCGGGCGGGGTCGGCTCGCTGCCGCCGCTCGGGTGGTCCGGGTGGGCGAGCAGCCACTCCCACATGGCCACCGGGTCCTCGGCCTCGGTCTCCATCCCGCAGTGGCAGCGGCCGCGCAGCCGGTCGGAGCCGGGCAGCCAGTTGACCCGGAGCACCTTCTCGCCGTCGAGCACCTCGTTGGGCGGCGGCAGGTTCACCGGACCGCCTCCACCCGCGCCGGCTGCGCCTGCTCGGCGAGCTTGGTGATCATGCGGCGGGCGGCGAGGCCGCCGGTGTCGATGTTGATCGACAGCTCCTGGTAGCCGTCCGGCTCGCCGGCGATGACCTGCTCGAGCACGTCGAGGGCGGTGACGTCCTGCAGGACGACGGTGCGGTTGTTCTCCCGCAGGAAGTCCGACACCGACTCGTCGTCGAGGGCGAAGTCGCGGGCGACGGCCCAGAAGTCGTGCGTCGAGTGCTCCGTCTCGGGCGTGATCGCGTAGACGACCTCGACGTGGAAGGCGTCGGGGTCGGTGCCGTCGTCGTTGGGCAGGACGCCGACCGGCGCGATCCGGCTGTGCAGCTTGTACAGGCAGGGCGGGGTGAACTCGATGTCCTGCCAGCGGGTGATCCGCCCGGTGATGCCGGTGCTCTTCGCGTAGAAGGGCGGGCACTCGGCATCGGCCATGTGCCGGGAGACGTAGATGATCCCGGCCTCCTCGTCGACCTCGGTGGTGATCGGGGTCTCGGCGACCTCCGGCGTCCCGATGTAGCCGCCGTGCAGGTAGGTCTCGTGCGAGAGGTCCAGCAGGTTGTCGACCAGCAGGCTGGCCCGCGCGGCGAGCGGCTCCATGCCCGAGACCGTCGTCCAGCCCTCCTGGTCCAGCCACGGCGCACGCGGGATGCGGGTGCTCTCCGCCTTGTCGGCGTCCCCGATGAACACCCACACGAAGCCGTCCTGCTCCACCACCGGGTACGCCTTGAGCCGCGCGGTGCGCGGCACGCGGGTCTGCCCGGGCACCGCCACGCAGACGCCGTCCGCCCCGTAGGTGAAGCCGTGGTAACCGCAGACGACGGTGTCGCCGACCAGGTGGCTGGGCTTCTGTGAGAGCGGGAACCGCCGGTGCACGCAGCGGTCGCTCATGGCCGTGACCTCGCCGGCCTCGGTCCGCCAGAACAGGATCGACTCACCGCAGATCGTGCGGCTGAACAGGTCCCGGCCGACCTCGCGGCCGTAGGCGGCCACGTACCACTGGTTGCGGACGATCGAGGTCATCGGTGCTCCTCCTCGCAGACGACGTCGACTCGAAGCGTGACGGCGGTCACCCGCCCGCGCGTACCCGACTTCCGTGGGGCGGAAGGGGTTCTGCCAGTGTGCCCGACCGGCCGGCGACCAGGGCGACGGCGGCGTACCCCGCGGTGAGCGTGAGGAGCAGCATCAGCGGCAGCACCCACCCGGCGCTGACGGCGAACAGCGCACCGACGGCCAGCGGCCCCGCCGCGCCCCCGGTGAAGCCCACTACCTGCGCCATGCCCGACAGGCGGCGCGCCTGGTCCTCGTCGGCGCTGCGCAGCACGATGAGCGTGTACGCCAGCGCGACGCCGGCGCCCTGCGCGAGCCCGCCGACGGCGGCCCACACCGGCCAGGCCGCCGGTGCGGCCAGCAGGCCGGCCACCAGCACGGCCCACGCCGCGGCCACCGCGACGCCCAGCACCCGCTGCCCGGCCCACCGGCGCACCACCAGGGGGACGACGAGCGTGCCGGCGATGCCGACCAGCTGGAAGGTGGTCGCGGCGGCCACCCCGGCGTCGACGCCGCCGACCTCGTCCAGCAGCAGGCTCGGCAGCCACGCGGTGACGGCGTAGTACAGCGCCGACTGCACCGCCAGCAGCACGCTGACCGCCCACGCCAGCGGGGACCGCCACACCCGCAGGCCGTGCCCGGCCTCCGGCGGCGCGGGTGCGTCGGGACTGCCCGGCCGGGTCGCCCGGGCCCACACGACGGCCGCGAGCAGGGCGAGCACCGCCCAGCAGGCCAGCCCGGCGCGCCAGCCCCACAGGGCGGACACCGGGGCGGTGAGCGCGGCGGTCGCGGCCGCACCGGCGGCCAGCATGGTCGTGTAGAGCCCGGTCACCGTGCCGGCCCGCGGTCCGAACTCCCCCTTGACCACCGGCGGCAGCAGCACGTTGCCGACCGTCATGGCCGCACCGATCAGGACGGTGCCGGCGAGCAGGACGGCGGCGCCGTCGAGCACGCGCACGGCGATGGCCGCGGTGAGGAGGACGAGCCCGGCCAGCATCGCCCGCTCGGCCCCGAGCCGGCGGCCGAGGCCGGCGGCGGCCGGCGCCAGCGCGGCGAAGCAGAGCACCGGCAGGGTGGTGAGCAGTCCCGCGACCGTCGGCGACAGGCCGAGGTCGGCGCGGATCTCGGGCAGGACCGGGCCGACGGCGGCGATCGCGCCGCGCAGGTTGAACCCGGCCAGCAGCACGGCGGCCAGCAGGAGCCGGGAGCCGGCCGCCCGGCTCATGCCTGCCGCAGCTCCTCGAGGATCGGCGCGGCCACCTTGAAGGCGTGGTTAGCCGCCGGGACGCCGGCGTAGATCGCGGCGTGCTGCAGCACCTCGGCGATCTCCCCGTCGGTGAGGCCGTTGTTCTTCGCCGCGCGCACGTGCAGGGCGAACTCGTCCCAGTGCCGCAGGGCGATGGTGATCGCCAGCGTCAGCAGGCTGCGGTCCCGGCGCGCCAGCCCCGGCCGCTGCCACAGGTCGCCCCACGCCGTCCGGGTGATGAAGTCCTGGAAGTCCGCGGTGAACGGCGTCGTGTTCGCGACGGCGCGGTCGACCCACGCGTCGCCGAGCACCTCCCGCCGCGTGCGCATGCCGGCCTCGCGGCGCTCGTCGTCGGTGCTCATCGGGTACCCCCGGCCGCGTCGAAGTGGGCCAGCAGCGCGCCGGTGACCTCCAGCGTCCGCTCCAGGTTGCCCAGGTGGGCGGCCGGGCTCACGGTGACCAGCTCCGCGCCGGGGATCGCGTCGGCGATCGCGCGCTGGTGCTCGGGCGGCAGCGCGGGGTCCTCGGCGCCGGAGACGACCAGCGTAGGCGCGGCGATCCGGCCGAGGTCCTCGCGCAGGTCCAGGCCGGCGACCACCTCGCAGCAGGCGGCGTAGCCCTCGTCGTCGGCGTCCGCGACCATCCTCTCCAGCTTCGCGACCAGGTCGGGGTGCTCGGCCGCGTGGCCGGGGGTCAGCCAGCGGGCGACCACGGCCGGCGCCAGGGCGGCGGTGCCCCCGGAGCGGGCGGCGGCGGCCCGGTCGAGGAACCCCTGCGGCTCGGTCTTCGCCGAGCTGAACAGCACCGCCAGCCGGTGCACCCGCGACGGCTCCCGCGCGGCCAGCCGCAGGCCGGTCATCCCGCCCAGGGAGACCCCGGCGACGTGCGCGCGCTCGACGCCGAGGCGGTCCAGCAGCGCGACCAGGTCGTCGACGAGGTCGTCCAGCGTGTACGGCCCCTCCGGCGCCGGCGAGGCGCCGTGCCCGCGGGTGTCGTAGGTGACCACGCGGTAGCGCTCGGCCAGTGCCGGCACCTGGGGGTCCCACATGCCGCGGTCCGCGCCCAGCGAGTTGGACAGGACGACGACGGGCGCGTCCTCCGGCCCGTCCACGGTGTGGGCGACGTCCACGGCGGTCATCTCTCTCCCTCGGTCAGGCTGCGGTGCTCGGCCAGGACGGCGTCGGTCTGCGCACCGGCCTCGCCCAGGTCGGGGCCGGCCGCCGCCAGCAGCGACCCGTCCAGGTCGCTCCGCTCGGCCAGGACGGCGGCGAGCGGCAGGCCGCTCTCGCGCGCCCGCCGAGCCGCCTCGGCGACCGCCTCGTGGGCGGCGGCCCGGCCCAGCGTGCCGGCGAGCGCCTCGGTGGCCCGCTGGGCGAGGGCGGGCTCGGCGGCGGCCGCCACCGTGGCGGCCATGCGGTCGGCGTCGATCCGGAGGACGGCGAGGCTCTCGGCGAGCCAGGAGGCGGCGGAGCCGACCGTGGTGAGCAGCGCGGTCAGCGTCGGCCACTCGCTGTGCCAGGCGCCCGCGGCGCGCTCGTGCTCCTGCTCCATCGCGCCGAGCAGCGTGGCCACGAGGCCGGGGGCGCGGCGGGCGCAGGCGCGGGCGGAGATCGCGGCGACCGGGTTGGCCTTGTGCGGCATGGCCGACGAGCCGCCCCGCCCCTCGGCGACCTCGGCGGCCTCGGCCACCTCGCTCTGCGCGAGCAGCACGACGTCGACGGCGACCGTGGCGACGACGCCCGCCGCCGCGCCCAGCGCCCCGGCGAGGTCCGCGATCGGCAGCCGGACCGTGAACCACGGCGCGGCGGTGCCGGCCAGGCCCAGTTCGTCGGCCAGCGCCGCCCGGACGTCGCGGCCCGACCCCCGGCTGGCGGCCAGCGTGCCGACGGCGCCGCCGTACTGGACCGGCAGCGACGCGACCACCTCGGCCAGCCGCAGCCGGGCGCCGTCCAGCCCGGCCAGCCACCCCGCCGCCTTGAGCCCGACGGTCGTGGGCAGCGCCTGCTGCATGAGCGTGCGGCCCATGAGGACGGCGTCCCGGTGCTCGGCGGCCAGGCGGGCGGCTGCCTCGGCGGCCGCGGCCAGGTCGGCGTCGATGGCCGCGATCGCCGACCGGGCGAGCAGCAGCAGCGCGGTGTCGAGGACGTCCTGACTGGTGGCGCCCACGTGCACGGCGACCGCGTCGCGGTCCCCGACCGCGGCCTGCAGGGCCTTCACCAGCGGCGGCACCGGGTTGCCGGCGTCCGCGGCCCGCGCCACCACGGTCGCGAGGTCCAGCCGCGACGGGTCGGCGCAGGCCGCGGTGACCGCGTCGGCCGCCGTCGTCGGGACCAGGCCGGTGCGCGCGGCGGCCCGGGCCAGGGCGGCCTCCACGTCCAGCAGCGCGCGGAGCCACGCCTCGTCGGAGACGGCGGCCGCCGCGCTGCCGCGGGCGAAGGTGCCGTCCCAGAGACCGCTCACGCGACCTTCCTACCGGAGCGGGTCAGACCGCGAAGAAGACGGTCTCGTCGTCTCCCTGCAGGTGGATGTCCAGGCGGTAGCCGTCGTCGGTCTTCTCCGCGACCAGCGTCCGCCGCCGGTCCTCGGGCACCGTCCGCAGGACGGCGTCCTCGGCGTTGGCCGCGGCCTCGTCGGCGAAGTAGATCCGGGTGACCACGCGGTCGAGCAGGCCGCGGGCGAACACCGAGACGTCGATGTGCGGCGCCTGCAGGCCGCCCTCGCCGTCCGGCACCCGGCCGGGCTTGAGGGTGAAGACCTCGAACTGGCCGGTGAGCGTCTGGGCGCGGGCGTAGCCGCGGAAGCCGGGGTAGGACGCCGCCCCGCGGGGGTCCTCGGGCGACGGGAAGCCGCCGTCCGGGTCGGCCTGCCAGGTCTCGATCATCGCGTCGGGGATGACCTCGCCCGCGCCGTCGAAGACCTGCCCGCGGATCCAGATCCCGCCCTCCGTGCCCTCGGCCGCGGCCCAGACGCCGTCCGGCCAGGTGAGCCCGATGGCGAGGTAGGGGCCGACCGTCGCGCTGGGGGTCAGGCCCAGCCGGAACGGCTCGGTGAGGAAGCCGCTGCCGCGCCGCCCCGAGCGGGGCTGGAACGGCGTGGTCGGGTCCGGCGGGACGTCGAGGGGGTTGAGGGTCACGCCACGTCTCCGTCGTCCTGGGTCTCGAAGGGGGTCTGGTCGCTGCCGCGCAGCACGATGTCCCACTGGAAGGCCAGCGCCCAGTTGTCCTGCGTGCGCTCGAGGTCGTAGCGGCTGATCGCCCGGTGCCGCGCCGTGGGCGGGATCGCGTTGAAGATCGGGTCCTGGCCGAACAGCGGGTCGTCCGGGAAGTACATCTGGGTGACCAGGCGCTGGGTGAAGGCCCGGCCGAACAGGCTGAAGTGGATGTGCGCCGGGCGCCACGCGTTGTGGTGGTTGCCCCACGGGTAGGCGCCGGGCTTGACCGTGAGGAACTCGTAGCGGCCCAGGCTGTCGGTGACCACGCGGCCGAGCCCGTCGAAGTGCGGGTCGAGCGGCGCGGGCCAGTTGTCGACGACGTGCCGGTAGCGGCCGGCCGCGTTGGCCTGCCACACCTCGACCAGCGCGTCGGGCACCGGGCGGCCGTCGCTGTCGAGCACCCGCCCGTAGACGAGGATCCGCTGGCCCAGGGCCTCACCGCCGTTGCGCAGCGTCAGGTCGGCGTCGGAGGACAGGACCCGGTCCTGGCCGAGCACCGGGCCGGTGACCTCGGTGAGCCGGTGCGGCAGGTCCACCGGCGTCCGCAGCGGAGCGCGCAGCGCCGTGCTCCGGTAGTCGGGGAAACCGACGGGCGTGCGCCGCTCGGCGGGCTCGCGCAGGTAGCGCGGCAGGATCAGCCCGCGCTCGGATGTGGTCCCGGTCATAGGCGGAAAGGTACGGCCCGGCCGTACGCTGCCCAAGCCATCGCTTCCGATGGACGGAAGGGAAGGACGGCGGGATGGCCGGACGCAGCCGCACCCCCGGGCGGTCGGTCACCTCCCGCGCGCTGGCGGTGCTCGACGCCTTCGACCCGGGCGCCCCGCGGCTGTCCCTGTCCGAGATCGCCGAGCGCTCCGGCATGCCGCTCACCACCGTCCACCGGCTGCTGGCCGAGCTGACCGCCTGGGGAGCGCTGACCCGCCGCGGCGACGGCCGCTACGAGATCGGCCGCAAGCTGTGGGACCTCGGCCTGCTCGCCCCGGTGCAGCTGGAGCTGCGCCAGGTGGCCGCGCCGTTCCTCCTCGACGTGCACACCGCCACCCGCGACACCGTGCACCTCGCCGTCCGCGAGGGGACGCGGGCGCTGTACGTGGAGCGCATCTCCGGCCGCGAGTCGGTGCCGGTGGTCAGCCAGGTGGGCAGCCGGCTGCCGCTGCACGCCACCGGGGTCGGCAAGGTGCTGCTCGCCGCCGCCCCGGACGACGTGGCCGAGGACGTGCTGCGCTCGCTGACCCGCGAGACACGGCACACCGTCGTCGACCCGGTGCGGCTGCGCCGCGAGATCGGCGAGATCCGCCGCCGGGGCTTCGCACGCACCGCGGAGGAGATGTCGCTCGGCACGCTGTCGGTCGCCGTCCCCATCCGGGTCGAGCGCACCGGCAGCGCCGTCGTCGCCGGGGCGCTCGGCATCGTCGTCCCCTCCCACCGGCGCGACGCCGCCCGGCTCGTGCCCGTGCTCGAGGTGGCCGCCCGCGGCATCGGGCGGGAGCTGGCGCGGGCCGAGGCCTTCCGCTGATCGGAAGCGCCCGCTCGCCCTGTCGGCGTAGCGGGCGTCACACTCCCCCCGTGCGAACTCAGGTGGGGATCATCGGCGCCGGTCCGGCCGGCCTGCTGCTGTCGCGGTTGCTGGCGCTGCAGGGCATCGACTCCGTCGTGCTGGAGAACCGGTCCCGCGAGTACGTCGAGGGCCGGATCCGCGCCGGCATCCTCGAGCAGCACTCCGTCGACACGCTGATCGCCGCCGGGGTGGGCGAGCGGCTCCAGCGCGAGGGGCTGGAGCACCGCGGCATCTACCTGCAGTACCCGGGCACCCGGTTCAAGCTCGACTTCAAGGAGCTGTGCGGGCGCACCGTGTGGGTCTACGGGCAGACCGAGGTGGTCAAGGACCTCATCAAGGCACAGCTGGACGGCGGCCCGCCGCTGCTGTTCGGCGTCTCCGACGTCGTCCCGGAGGACGTCGACACCGACAGCCCGCGGATCCGGTTCACCGACGCCGACGGCAACGCCCAGGTGCTCGAGTGCGACGTGATCGCCGGCACCGACGGCTTCCACGGCGTCTCCCGGCCCGTCGTCACCGCGGGCGGGCGGGGGCAGGTGTGGGAACGCACCTACCCCTACGCCTGGCTCGGCATCCTGGCCGAGGCGGCGCCGGCGACCGACGAGCTCATCTACTCCTGGCACCCCGACGGCTTCGCGCTCTACTCGATGCGCTCGCCGTCCATCTCCCGGCTGTACCTGCAGGTCGACCCGAGCGAGAAGATCGAGGACTGGTCCGACGAGCGGATCTGGGACGCCCTCGACACCCGGTTCGCGCACGAGGGCTGGTCGGTCAACCGCGGGCGGGTCACCGACAAGTCGATCCTGCCGATGCGCTCGTTCGTCAGCGCGCCGATGCGCCGGGGCCGGCTGTTCCTCGCCGGCGACGCCGCGCACATCGTGCCGCCGACCGGCGCGAAGGGGCTCAACCTCGCCGTCGCCGACGTCACCCGGCTGGCCACCGCGCTGGTCCGGTTGCTGCACGAGAAGCAGACCGACCTGGTCGACGCCTACTCCGAGCGGGCGCTGGAGCGGGTGTGGCGGTGCACCCACTTCTCCTGGTTCATGACCTCGATGCTGCACCGCTCCGGCGACGACTTCGACGCGCAGCTGCAGCTCTCCCAGCTGCGGCGGGTGTGCGCCTCGGAGGCGGCCGCCCGCGAGCTCGCGGAGAACTACACCGGCCTCCCCATCGAGGGCTGACTCCGGGCTTTCGGTACAGAAGGCCCGCTCAGCCCCGGAGATGGCGGTCGAAGAAGCGGAGGATGCGCGCCCACGCGTCCTCGGCCGACGGGTGGTGGTAGCCGAACCCGGCGATCCGTTCCAGGGCGGCGAACGGCCCGGCGTTGTGCCGGTTGAGGAAGGAGTGCCCGGCCTCCGGGTACTCCTTGACGTCGTGCGGGACGTCGAGCTGGGCGAGCGCCGTCCGCAGCCGGCCGGCCGCGCCGCGCATCGGTCCCCGGTCGCGGCCGCCGTAGCTGGCGACCACCGGGCAGGCGCCGCGCAGCACCTCCTCGGGGTCCTTCGGCAGCATCCCGTAGTTGGGCGCGGCGGCGTCGAACCCGCGTGGAGCGGCCAGCAGCGCGAAGCCGCCGCCCATGCAGAAGCCGAGGACGCCGACCCGGCCGGTGCAGTCCGGCCGCGCCGCCAGCCAGGCCCGGGTCGCCTCGAGGTCGCCGAACGCGTCTCCCTCCCCGCGCATCAGGCTGCGAAAGGTCGCGCGCAGGCAGCGCAGCGCCCCGCCGGCGGTGAACAGGTCGGGCGCGACGGCGAGGTAGCCGGCGGCGGCCAGCCGGTCGGCCTGCTGCCGGGTGTCGTCGGTGAGCCCGAAGGCCTCGTGGACGACGACCACGCCCGGCCACGGCCCCTCCCCCACGGCCGGCACCGCCAGGTAGGCGTCGAGCTCGGGCGCGCTGGCCGCTCCGGGGACCGTCGTCATCGGCATGTGCGCCGTCCTACCAGCCGGACCGCCGGACGCCCACCGGGTCTTGCGGCCCGCGCGGCCCCGCGCCGATGCTCGGGCGATGGCGACCGGCCTGGATCCCGCCCGAGTCCGGGGCTACTACGACACGCACGCCGACGACTACGACCGCCAGTTCGGCGGGGTCGAGCGGCGGCTGCTCGGCGACCAGCGCCGCTGGGCCACCTCCCGCGCCCGGGGCACCGTGCTCGAGCTGGGCGTCGGCACCGGCCTGAACCTGCCGCTGTATCCCGACGACGTCGTCCGGATCGTCGGGGTCGACCTGTCGGAGGAGATGCTGGCGCGCGCCCGGGCACGGGTGTCCGCCGCGGGCCTCGGCGGCCGGGTGGAGCTGCGCCGCGGCGACGCGCACGCCGTCGACCTGCCCGACGGGTCGGTCGACACGGTGGTCTCGACGTACTCGCTGTGCACGGTGGCCGATCCGGCGGCGGTGCTCCGCGAGGCGCGGCGGGTGCTGGCGCCGGGCGGCCGCCTGGTCCTGGTGGAGCACGGGCCGGCCCGCGGGCGGGTGCTGCGCGGCGTGCAGCGGCTGCTCAACCCGCTCGCCGTCCGGTGGCAGGCCGACGACCTGCTGCGCGAGCCCCGGGTTCTGGCCGCGGCCGCGGGGTTCGCCGTCACCGGGGCCGACCAGGCCGGGTTCGGCGGCGTCGTCCACCGGGTGGCCGCCCACCGCCCCGCCGGCTGACGGGTTGCGCGGGTCGCCGCCGTCCCCGACGGTGCACGCGTGGACCCATTCCGCAGCCTCGGCCGCATCCCGGGGCTCTCCGAGCTGCTCACCCTCATGCAGCAGCAGACCGAGGCGCTGGCCCAGCTGCCGCGCACGCTGACCGACCTGCAGGGCACGGTCCGCCAGCTGACCGAGGCGACGACGGCGGCCAAGGACACCATCGCCTCGGCGCAGCGCACCGCCGAGCGGCTCGAGGCGCTCGTCGAGGAGCTGGAGGAGCCGGTGCGTGCGCTCCGCCCCGGCCTCGAGCGGGTGGGGCGGGTCCTCGACGACCCGGTCGTCGACACGGTCCCCGAGACCCTGCGCCGCATCAACGACGACCTCATGCCGCTGATCCACGGCCTGCGCCAGGCGCAGAGCCGGATGGGGTCGGTGGCCGGGATGCTGCGCCGACGGGGGCGGCCCGAGGAGGAGGACCCGGGGGACGGCGGGCCCTGAGCACCGCGAACGGCACCGCTCGGGTCGGGCGGGTACGGTGCGGGTCGCCCGATCGTCGCCGTGCTGGAGGTGCTGTGGTCCCCGATCTCCCCGCGGGACCCGACGGCGCCGAGCTCTTCCGCGGCGGAGGCGAGAACGGCCGGCTGATGGCCGCGTTCGACTGGTCGAGCACGCCGGTGGGGCCGGTGGAGACCTGGCCGGCCAGCCTGCGCTTCGCCGTCCGGACGGTGCTGGCCTCGCGGTTCCCGATGATCCTGGCGTGGGGGCCGGGCTACACGCAGTTCTACAATGACGCCTACGCCACGCTGATCGGCGCCAAGCACCCCGGCGCCATCGGCGACGACCTGCGAGTGACCCTCGCCGAGGGCTGGGCCGCCCTGCAGGGGCCGGTCGAGCACGCGATGGTCGCCCGCGAGGCCTCGTGGATCCCGCAGCTGCTCCTGCTGCTCGAGCGGGCCGGCTACCGCGAGGAGACCTACTTCACCGTCTCGCACGCCCCCGCCTTCGCCGACGACGGCGAGGTCGCAGGGATGCACGCGGTCTGCACCGAGGTGACCCGCCAGGTGATCGCCGAGCGCCGGCAGCGCCTGTTGCACGAGGTGGCCACCTCCGCCGGCCGGCTCGGTGACGAGCGGTCGACCGTCGAGCAGATGTGCGCCGCGCTGGCCGGCGGCCCGCTCGACGTGCCCTTCGCCGCCGTCTACCTGTCCGGCCCGGACGGGCGGCTGCGGCGAGCGGCCGTCGTGGGCTGCGCCCCCGACCTGCTGCCGGAGGACATGCAGCGCAGCGGGGAGCTGGCCGCGGGCACGGTGGAGGGGCTGGGGGTGCACGGCGGCCCCTGGGGCGACCCCGTCCGCGACGCCGTCGTGCTGCCGCTGGCCGGGGCCCCCGGGGCCGAGCCGGTCGGGGTGCTGCTCGCCGGGGTGAGCCCCAACCGCGCGGTCGACGAGGAGTACCGCTCCTTCCACGCGCTCCTGGCCGGCCAGTTCGCCGGCGCGGTGGTCAACGCCCGCGCCTACGCCGCCGAGCGCAGCCGGGCCGAGGCGCTGGCCGAGCTCGACCGGGCCAAGACCGCGTTCTTCGCCGATGTCAGCCACGAGCTGCGGACGCCCCTGACGCTGCTGCTGGCGCCGATCGCCGACCTGCTGCGCGGCGGCGGGCTGACCGACGACGTCCGCGAGCCCCTGGAGCTCGCCCTCCGTAACGGCCGGCGGCTGCGCCGGCTGGTCGACGACCTGCTGGACTTCGTCCGAATCGAGGGCGGCCGGGCCACCGCTGTCCGGGTCGCGACCGACGTCGCGGGGCTGACCGCCGAGCTGGCCGGGCTGCTGCGCTCGGCCGCCGAGCGCGCCGGCCTGCGCCTCGACATCGACTGCCCACCGCTGCCCCGGACGGCGCACGTCGACCCGCGGATGTGGGAGAAGGTCGTCGTCAACCTCGTCGCCAACGCGGTCAAGTACACCTTCGTCGGCGGCATCGCGGTCACCCTCCGCCCGGCCGACGACGGGTTCGAGCTCACCGTCTCCGACACCGGTGTGGGCATCCCCGCCGAGGAGCTGCCCCGGCTGTTCGAGCGGTTCCACCGGGTGGCGGAGAGCGCCGCCCGCAGCCGGGAGGGCAGCGGGCTCGGGCTCGCGCTGGTCCGCGAGCTGGTCGGGCTGCACGGCGGCACGGTCGACGTCGCGAGCCGGCCCGGCGCGGGCAGCACCTTCACCGTCCGCATCCCTTACGGGTCGCCGGACGCCGCCGGGCAGGCCCCGGCGGCGCCGTCGGAGGCCGCGGCCGGGGCGGCATCGCTGCCTTGGGACGACGTCGCGGCGCCCACGCCGACCGGGCCCGCGTCCGGAGCCGGCGTGCTCGTGGTCGACGACAACGCCGACATGCGGGCCTACCTCACCCGCCTGCTCGCCCCGCACTGGACCGTCCGCACCGCCGCTGACGGCCGCGCCGCGCTGGACAGCGTCGCCGCCGCGCCGCCGGACCTCGTGGTGACCGACGTGATGATGCCGGGCGTCGACGGCTTCGAGCTGCTCCGCACCCTGCGCCGCGACCCGGCGACCCGGCGGATCCCCGTCCTCATGCTCACCGCCCGCGCCGGCCAGGAGGCGGCGGTCGAGGGGTTCGCCGCGGGCGTCGACGACTACCTCGCCAAGCCGTTCGACGCACCGGAGCTCGTGGCCCGCGTGCGCGTGCTGCTCGAGCGGGCCGCCGGCCGGGAGCCGCTGCCGGCGGGTCCGGCCGCCCCGCCGTCCCCCCGCCCGGTCGCCACGCCCGCCGTCGCCCCGTCCCCCGTCGCGGCGGTGCCGGACCCGCGCACGGCCCCGCCGCCGCAGGACGTCGACCGCGCCGCGTGGCGGTTCCCCTCGAGCGCCAGCGCCGTCCCCGCCGTCCGCAGGCGGCTGCAGGGCCTCCTCACCGGCGCCGGGCTGGACGAGGACGACGTCTACGACCTCGTGCTCGCCGCCTGCGAGGCAGCGACCAACGCCGTCGAGCACGCCCAGTCGCCGACACAGCCGTTCTTCGACGTGACCGCGGAGGTCGCCGACGGTGTGGTCGAGATCGCCGTCCGCGACTACGGGCAGTGGCGCGAGCGGGTGCCGAGCATGGACCGCGGCCGCGGCTCCGCACTGATGAGCGCGGCCGCCGACATCACCGCGACGCCGAGCCCGGCCGGGACGACGGTGGTCATCCGCAGCGTCCGGGGCTAGACGACCACCGACAGCAGCAGCACCGCCACCAGGCCGACGACGGAGATGATCGTCTCCATCACCGACCAGCTCTTGATGGTCTGCCCCACGGTCATGCCGAAGTACTCCTTGACCAGCCAGAAGCCGGCGTCGTTGACGTGGGAGAAGAACAGCGACCCGGCGCCGATGGCGAGCACCAGCAGGGCCACGGTGTTCGCGTCCAGCCCGGCGGCCAACGGCGAGACGATGCCGGCGGCGGTGATGGTGGCGACCGTGGCCGACCCGGTCGCCAGCCGGATGCCGACCGCGACCAGCCAGCCGAGGATCAGCGGCGAGAGGCTCGCGCCCTCCGCCGCCTGGCCGACCAGGTCGCCCACGCCCGAGTCGACCAGCACCTGCTTGAAGCCGCCGCCCGCGGCGACGATGAGCAGGATGCCGGCGATCCCCGGCAGCGAGCCGCCGAGCGTGGCCGAGATCTTCTCCCGGCCGAAGCCGACGGCGGTGCCGAGCGTGAACATCGCGACGATCACGCCGAGGAGCATCGCGACGACCGGGGTCCCGATGATGTCGAGGAACGTGCGCAGCCCGTTGCCCTCGTCGAGGGTCAGCTCCCCGATCGCTCGCAGCAGCATGAGCACCACCGGCAGCAGGACCGTGGCGATCGTCGGGCCCAGCTTCGGCAGCCGGCGGGGCCGCTCGACGCCGAGCGCGTCGGGGTCCCGCGGATCGTCCACGCCGCCGCCCCCGGTGGCCGGCCGTCCGGCGGGCGTGGCCTCGCCCGGCTCGTCCCGGCCTCCGACGCCGGCGGCCACCAGCGCGGGCGCCTCGATCCGCACCCGCTCGCTGATGACGTTGCCGAACACCGGGCCGGCCAGGATCACCGTCGGGATCGCGGCGATCAGCCCGAAGATCAGCGTGCGGCCGAGGTCGGCGTCGAGGGCGTCGATGGCCACCAGCGGCCCGGGGTGCGGCGGCACCAGGCCGTGCAGCACCGAGAGCCCGGCCAGGGCGGGGATGCCGACGCGCAGCACCGGCTGCCGGGTCTCCCGGGCGGCCAGCAGCACGATCGGGATCAGCAGGACGACGCCCACCTCGAAGAACAGCGGGATGCCGATGAGCGCGGCCACCCCGCCCATGACCCACGGCAGCCGGCCGGGCGGCACCCGGTCGACGAACGCGTGCACCACCCGGTCGGCGCCGCCGGACTCGGCGAGCATCCCGCCGATCATCGCGCCGAGGGCGATGAGCAGCCCGACGCTGCCCACCGTCGCGCCGACCCCGGTGGTGAAGCTCGTGACGATGTCGTCGGGGGCCACGAGCGCCACCGCGCCGAGCACCGCGGAGCCGAGGATGAGAGCCAGGAAGGGGTGCACCTTCAGCCAGGTGATCAGCACGACGACGGTGGCGATGCCGAGCACCGCGGCGGTCACCAGCAGCGGGTCGCTGCCCGTGTGGTCGACGGCGGCGAGCACGGTCATGAGCGCTCCTCGGGAGGGAGGGAGACGTCGCGCTCCTTGCTGAGCGCGGTGAGCACGTCCGCGGCCACGTCCGCGGGCGGGGCGATGCCGGAGACGACCGCCCCCCGCTCGTCGGGCTGCAGCGGCTCGAGAGTGGCCAACTGGCTGCTCAGCAGGGACGGCGGCATGTAGTGGCCGCTGCGGTGCTCGAGGCGGTCCGCGATCAGCTCGGGCTCGGCGCTGACGTGGGCGAACCAGACCGACGGGTGCCCGTCGCGGAGCAGGTCGCGGTAGGCGCGCTTGAGCGCCGAGCAGGTGACGACGGCGTTGCGCCCGGCGGCCTCGTGCTCACCGATCCAGCCGGCCAGCCGGCGCAGCCACGGCCAGCGGTCGTCGTCGTCCAGTGGGATGCCGGCGTGCATCTTCTCGACGTTCTCCGGCGGGTGGAACTCGTCGCCCTCGGCGAACGCGCAGCCGAGACGACGCACCAGCTCCGCGGCCACGGTGGACTTGCCGGCGCCGGAGACGCCCATGACCACGATCGTCGTCGTCCGCGGTCGGCCGTCGTCCTCAGCCATGATCCCGACGCTAGGCCCGCTCCTCCGGAGCGGCGACCGGAGCTCTACACATCCGTGATGCGCACTCCGGCGTGCGCCTTGTAGCGGCGGTTGACCGACACCAGGTTGATCGTCAACGCCTCGACCTGGCGGGCGTTGCGCAGCCGCCCGGCGTAGATCCCGCGCATCCCCGGCAGCCGCCCGGCCAGCGCCTGCACCAGATCGGTGGCCGCCCGGTCGTCCCCGACCACCATCACGTCGCCGTCCAGGGTCGGGCGGGCCAGGTCCTCCAGCAGCACCGCGGACAGGTGGTGGAACGCCCCCACCACGGTGGAATCGGGCAGCAGCGCGGCGGCCTGCTGGGCGACGCTGCCCTCCGCCACGTCGATGACGTGGGCGCCGAGCTCGTCGAAGCCCATCGGCACCACGCAGTCCACGACCACCTTGCCGGCCAGCGGCGCGGCCAGCGGCCGCAGGGTGTCGGCGTGCCCGCCGAAGGGCACCGCGACGATCACCAGGTCCGCCGCGCCGGCCACGTCGGCGTTGGTGCCGCCCTGCACGGAGACCTCCGCCCCTGCGAAGGTGCCCGCCCGCTCGGCCACCTGCGCGGCGATCTCGCCGCACCGGCCGGCGTCCCGGGAGCCGAGCAGGATGCGCTGCCCGGCCGCGGCCAGCCGCACCGCCAGCCCCCGGCCCTGCGGACCGGTGCCGCCCAGCACCCCGACGGTCAGCCGGGACACGTCCACGGGCGGCCGGGCCGCGGCCGGCTGCTGCGTTGCGGTGGTCGTCATCGGTTCTCCTCTGTCTCGGTGATCTCGTCGACCAGCCCCCACTCGAGGGCGGTCGTCACGTCCAGGGCCGCGCCGGAGAGCGCGAGCCAGAGCGTCCGCCAGCGGCCGATCCGCCGCGGGATGCTCACCGTTCCGCCGGCGCCCGGCAGCAGGCCCATGGCGAGCTCGGGCAGGACGAACCGGGTGCCCGGCGCCGCCAGCACGCGGCCCCCCCAGGCCGGCAGCTCGATCCCGGCGCCGACGCAGCTGCCGTGCAGCCGGGCCTCCACCCGCGGGCCCAGCCGGGCCAGCGGCAGCGCGGCACCGGCGCGCGTGCGCACCAGGTGGGCGGTGACCGGGTCGGCGGCGGTCCCGAACTCGTCGAGGTCGCCGCCGGAGCAGAAGTCGGGCCCCGCGGCGTCGAGCACGACGCGGTCCACGGTCGGGTCCAGCTCGGCCACCGCCAGCGCGTCCACCAGCGCGTCGCGCAGCGCCCGGCCGTAGGCGTTGCGCCGTTCAGGGCGGTTCAGGGTGATCCGCAGCTCGCCGTCCGTCCGGTCGACCAGCACCGGCTCGGGCACCGGCGGCGGCTGCGGCCGCGGGCCCCGGCGGGCCAGCCACGCGGCGAACTCCGGGCCGGCGAGCAGCGTCGAGTAGGCCAGCGACTCGGCCTCGAGCGCGGCCGCGGCGGGCAGCTGCCCGCTCCACCGCAGCAGCCCGGCGAGGACGCCGGCGGCCTGCGGGCAGGCGCCGACCCGGTCGGCCAGCGCGGCGACCGCCGCGTCGACGTCCGGGACGGCGACGGCCTCGCGCGGCGCGGCCCCGGCCGTCAGGGTGAGGTCGCAGGCGGCCGCGGCGGCGGGGTCGGGCGGGCCGCCGCGGGACACGCCCACGACCACGCCGGCGTCGCGCAGGGCGGCGTCGACGTCGTCCGGCCCGGCGCTGTCCAGCGGCACGAACGCCACGGGTTCGCGCAGCCGGCCGGCGGGGTCGAGCGCGGTCACGAGCACCAGCCGCGCCGTCAGTCCGAGGCGGGCAGCGCCTTGGCGTCCTTGAGCGGGAGCGGCGCGCCGTTGGCCGCGAGCGTGCCCTGGCCCGGCTTGGCGCACAGCAGCTCCAGACCGAGCTCCGCGTCGACGTAGCGCTTGCCGAGCTGGGTGCCGTCCTGCTGGGCGGGGTCGGCGGCGCCGTCCGGGGTGTCGCCACCGCCCTTCGGGTCCCACAGCGGCACGCCCGCGCAGGTCAGCTCCACCTCCGCCGACGGCGCCCGCACGACGACGAAGGACGCCGTGTCCACGGGGCTGACCAGCGTCTGTCCCACGCGCAGCTGCATGTGTCCCTACCTCCTGGAGTTCTGGGGTCGTCAGACGAGCTCGACGAGGGTGGCGTTCGCGGTGCCGCCGCCCTCGCACATCGTCTGCAGTCCGTACCGGATCCCGTGGTCGCGCATGTGGTGGACCATCCGGGTCATCAGCACCGCACCGGAGCCGCCGAGCGGGTGGCCCAGGGCGATCGCGCCGCCGAGCGGGTTGAGCTTCGCCGGGTCGGCGCCGGTCTCGGCCAGCCAGGCCAGCGGCACCGGGGCGAAGGCCTCGTTGACCTCGTAGACGCCGACGTCCTCGATCGCGATCCCCGACCTGCGCAGCAGCTTCTCCGTCGCCGGGATCGGGCCGGTGAGCATGAGGATCGGGTCGGCGCCGGAGACGGCGCCGGAGTGGTACCGCACGATCGGCGTCCAGCCCTGCTCGGCCGCCTTCTCCGGGGTGGTGACCAGCAGCGCCGCGGCGCCGTCGGAGATCTGCGAGGCGTTGCCGGCGTGGATGACGCCGTCCTCCTTGAACGACGGCTTGAGCTTCGCCAGCGACTCGACGCTGCTGCCCCGGCGCACGCCCTCGTCGGCGGTGACGGTGCCGCCGTCGGTGGGCACCGGGACCAGCTGGGCGTCGAAGGCGCCCGCGTCCTGCGCGGCGGCGGCGCGCTCGTGGGAGAGGACGGCGAACTCGTCGAGCTGCGTGCGCGAGAAGCCCCACTTCTCGGCGATCAACTCCGCGCCGATCCCCTGGTTGAACGGGAAGTCGTCGTAGCGGGCCATGACCTTGGGCCCGTACGGGAAGCCGCTCTGCCGGGCCGCGCCCAGCGGCACCCGCGACATGGTCTCGACGCCGCCGGCGACCACGACGTCCTGCTGGCCGGACATCACGGCGTGCGCGGCGAAGTCCAGCGCCTGCTGGCTGGACCCGCAGGCCCGGTTCACCGTGGTGCCGGGGACGGTCTCGGGCCACCCGGCCGCGAGGACGGCGAAGCGGCCGATGTTGCTCGACTGGTCACCCACCTGCGACACGCAGCCCCACACCACGTCGTCGACCAGGTCGGGGTCCAGGCCGGTGCGCTCGGCCAGCTCGATCAGCACCAGCGCGGACAGGTCGGCGGCGTGCACGCCGGAGAGCCCACCGTTCCGCTTGCCGATGGGGGTGCGGACGGCCTCGACGACGACTGCCTCGCGCATCGCATGCTCCTGTTGTTGACGTCAGTGTCACACGGATGCCTGGCACGATACGCGTCCCGGACGCATCGGCCTAGACCCCCGTATGGTCGCCGCGTGCCCGCCCCGACCGACCCGGCCGCCGACTGGGCGGCGAGCGGGGTCGTCGCGCTCACCGGCCGCGCGGACGGGCCCCCGCTCGTCCCGCCCGGCCGCGGCGCGACCGCGGCCCGCGAGCTCGCCGACCGGTTCGCCGCGCGCACCGGGGTGCACCTCGACGGGCCGGCGCTGCTGGCCGAGCGGGCGGCGTTCACCGGCGGGCGGCGCCGCGGAGCGGTCTCGGTCGGCGGCGGCTGCCGGCTGCTGCCCACCGGCGACGGCTGGGCCGCCGTCTCCTGCACCCGGCCCGACGACCCCGCGCTGCTCGGCGCGCTGGTCGGCCGAGAACTCCCGAGCGACCCATGGCCGGAGGTCGCGGCATGGCTGCGCGCGCATCCCGGCGACGAGCTGGCCGAGCGCGCCGAGCTGCTGGGCGTCGCGGCCGCCCCCGTGCGGCCGCGACCGGCGGGCCCCGCCCTCCCCGAGCTGCCGGCCCGGCCGGTCGCCGGGCTGCTGGTCGTCGACTTCAGCGCACTGTGGGCCGGCCCGCTGAGCGCGTCCCTGCTGGGCCTGGCCGGGGCGCGGGTGGTCAAGGTGGAGACGCCGTCCCGCCCGGACGGTGCCCGCCGCGGGGAGCCGGGGTTCTACCGGCTGCTGCACGCCGGGCACCGCTCCGTCGTCCTCGACCCGGCGACCGCCGCGGGCCGGGCGGCGCTGGGCCGGCTGGTGGCGGCGGCCGACGTGGTGATCGAGGCGTCGCGGCCGCGGGCGCTGGCCGGCTGGGGGCTCGATGCCGCGGCGGCGGTGGCGGCCGGGACGACGTGGATCTCGATCACCGCGGCCGGCCGCGGGTCGGGCCGGGTGGGGTTCGGCGACGACGTCGCGGCCGCGGCCGGCCTGGTCGCCGCCGACGCCGACGGCTCGCCGCTGTTCTGCGGGGACGCGCTCGCCGACCCGCTCACCGGGCTGACCGCCGCGGTGCTGGCGACGACCGCGCCGGCGGACGGCACCGGCGTCCTGTGGGACGTCTCGATGACCGACGTCGTCGCCCGCACCCTCGACGGGACGCCGTCCCGGCCGGCCGGGGACCTGCCCGTCGCGCCGCCGCGGCGCCGCGCGGTCGAGGGCGCCGCGCCGGCGTCCGGGGCCGACACCGCCGCCGTCCTGCACGAGCTCGGCCTGCCGTGCTGATCCGGGGCGCCGAGGTGGCGGGCCACCGGGCCGACGTGCGGGTGAGCGGCGACCGGGTCGCGGAGGTCGCGGCCTCGCTGGAGCGGGCGCCGGCCGAGGAGGTGCTCGACGCCCGCGGCGGGGCGCTGCTGCCGGGGCTGGTCGACGCGCACCTGCACCTGATGGCCCTCGCGACCACGGCGGCGTCGGTGCGCTGCGGGCCACCGGAGGTGCGCGACGCGGGCGGCCTGGCCGCCGCCCTCGCCGCCGCCCCTCCCGGTGCCGACGGCTGGGTGCGCGGTGTGGGCTACGCCGAATCGGTGGCCGGTGACCTCGACGCCGCGGCGCTGGACCGGCTGCACGGCGCGCGGCCGGTGCGGGTGCAGCACCGCAGCGGCGCGCTGTGGGTGGTCAACACCGCGGGCGCCGAGGAGCTCGGGCTGGCCACCGCCGACGCCCCCGGCATCGAGCGCGGCCCCGACGGCACCCCCACCGGCCGGCTCTGGCGCGCCGACGCCTGGCTGCGCGGGCGGCTGCCCGCGTCGCCGCCCGATCTCGCGCCGGTCGGCCGGCGACTCGCCGAGTTGGGGATAACGGCAGTCACCGACGCGACGCCCGACCTCGACGACGCTGCGCTGGACGCGCTCGCCGCCGCCGGGCTGCCGCAGCGGCTCACCGTCCTGGGCGCACCGCTGGACCGGCCGCTGCCCCCGCACCTCGCCGCCGGCCCGCAGAAGATCGTGCTCGCCGACTCCGGGCTGCCGGGGCTCGACGAGCTGGCCGACCGGATCCGCGCCGCGCACGCCGCCGGCCGGGCCGTGGCCGTCCACTGCGTGACCCGCGAGGCCCTCGTGCTGCTGCTGGCCGCGCTCGACACCGCGGGACGGCATCCCGGGGACCGCGTCGAGCACGCCGCGCTGGTCCCGGCCGAGCTCATCGGCCGGTTGCGCGGGCTCACGGTGGTCACGCAGCCCGGCTTCCTCGCCGACCGCGGCGACGACTACCTGCGCGACGTCCCGCCGGACGAGCACGACGACCTCTACCGCTGCCGGTCGCTGGTCGACGCCGGGGTGGCCGTCGCCCTCTCCTCCGACGCGCCGTTCGGGCCGCTCGACCCGTGGGCCGTGCTGGCCGCGGCGGTCACCCGGCGCACGCGATCAGGGCGCGTCGTCGGCGCGGCCGAGCGCCTCTCCCCCGGCGCGGCCCTCGACCGGCTCACCGACGGCCGTCGCGTCGTCCCGGGTGCCCCGGCCGACCTGGTGCTGCTCGACCGGCCGCTGGCCGACCAGCTCGCCGAGCCCACCGCCGCCGCGGTGCGCGCGGTGCTCATCGGCGGAGCGCGGGTCCGGTAGGGCTCAGCCGCCGACCAGCTCCAGGCCGCGGGCGAAGAAGACCGGCACCGAGCTCGCCATCTCCTCGTAGAGCGCGTCGGGACGGCGGCCGGTCCGGTGCAGGCGCACGTTGAACCCGGCGATCGCGCCGAACCGGTAGCAGGCCAGGGCCTGGTACCAGTCGGCGTGCGGCACCTCGACGCCCGCCGCCGCCTCGTACCACGCGCGCAGCTGCCGCGGCTCGGCCACCACCCGCATGCCCGCCCGCCAGGACGGGTGCCAGCACGACGGGTCGGTCATCAGCGCCAGCCAGCCGAGGTCCAGCCCGGTGGCGCCGATGCCGGCGATCTCCCAGTCGACCACCGCCGCGACGGCCCCGGTCCGGACGTCGAACAGGATGTTGCTGGTGTGGTAGTCGCCGTGGAACAGCCCGGTGCGGTGCGCGTCCGGGTCGGTGCGCAGCAGCGCGGCGGCCAGCCGCTGCCCGGCCTGCGTCCAGGCCGGGTCGAGGTGCTTGGCCAGCAGCCGCTCCCAGAAGCCCACCTCCTCGGCGATCGGCCGGGGCCGCTCCCAGCCGGCGAGCAGGTGCGGCCAGTCCAGCGCGTGGATGCGGGCGAGGGTGTCCACGGCGCCGCGCAGGAAGGGCTCCGGGTCGGGAACCGGATCGGCGCCCCACAGCGTCAGCGACCGGGCGGTCAGCCGCTCCTGCACGATCGCGTCGGTGCCGAACCAGGACTCGTCGCCGGTCCACCAGACCAGCGGCGCGACCGGGATGCCCGCCTTCTCCAGGGCCTGCAGCAGCGGCACCTGCCGCAGCACATCGGTGTTGCCGCTGCGGCGCACGCCCGGCGGGGCGAACCGGACGACCAGCGACCGGCGCACCTCGCCGCCGTCGTCGACGACGTCGAAGCCGAAGCTCAGCCCGGCGTTGCCCGGCATGGGCGCGAGCCCGGCCACCCGGCCGCCCGGGAGCACCTCGGCCGTCACCCAGCGCTGCAGCCGGCCGGTCAGCTCGTCGGGATCCATGCCGGTCCCGGCGTCAGACGTCGGTCAGCTGGCGGGTCAGCCGGCCGACGACGTCCCGGCGGAGCAGCTTGCCGGTGACCGTGCGGGGCAGCTCGTCCCAGAACGCGATCCGGTCGGGCGTCTTGGACCCGCGCAGCGACGCGCGGACGTGCGCGCGCAGCTCCTCCTCGGTCAGTCCGCTGCCGGGGGCGAGGACGGCGGCTGCCTCGATCCGCTGCCCCCACTCCTCGTCGGGCACGCCCACGACCACGGCATCGGCGACCTCGGGATGCCGCAGGAGCACGTCCTCGATCTCGGCCGGCGCGATGTTCTCCGCGCCCCGGATGATCGTGTCGTCGACCCGCCCCTCCACGAAGAGGAAGCCGTCGGCGTCCAGCCGGCCCTGGTCCCGGGTGCAGAAGAAGCCCCGCTCGTCGACCGACGGGCCGCTGCCGGCGTACTCGCCGGACACCTGCTCGCCGCGCACCCAGATCAGCCCCGACGTGCCGGCCGGCACGGGCTCCCCGAGCTCGTCACGGACCTCGAGCTCGATGCCCGGCACCGCCCGCCCGGCCGAGCCCAGCCGGGCACGCACCGCCGGGTCTTCGGCGGCCAGCGCGGTGCGGTGCTCCTCGGGGCCGAGCACGGTGATCGTGGAGCTGGTCTCGGTCAGCCCGTAGGCGTTGACGAAGTCCACCTCCGGCCACTCGCGCAGCGCGCGCTCGATCACCCGCGTCGGCATCGGCGCCCCGCCGTAGGCCAGCGACCGCAGCGTCGGCACCGAGCGGTCGCCGTCGTGCTCCAGGATGCGGGCCAGCATGGTGGGCACGACCATCGCCTGCGTCACGCCCTCGGCGCGGACGAGGTCCAGCCAGCTCTCCGGGGTGAACGCCTCCAGCACCAGCACGCGGCGGCCGGCGAACAGGTTGGTGAGCGCGTTCGACACCGCGGCGATGTGGTACGGCGGCACGCTCATCAGCGCCGCCTCCTCCGGCCCCGCCCCGGCGAACTCGACCGTGCCGAGCACGTAGGACACCAGGTTCTCGTGCCGCAGCAGCACCCCCTTGGGCGCCGACGTCGTCCCGCTGGTGTAGATCACCACCGCGGGCGCCTCGGTGGGTTCGGGCTCGTCGACCCCGGCCTGCTCGGCGGCGGTCGCCAGCCAGGCGAGCGGCGTCCGCGCGTCGAGGCCGGCGGGGACGGGCAGGTCGTCGTCCACGATGGCGTAGGCCCGCGGGTGCCGGGCCAGCAGCGCCTCGACCTGCTCGGCGCCCAGCCGGTAGTTGACGGGCACCAGCGGGACGCCGGCGTACGCGGCGGCGAACAGCGCCACCGGGAACGCCGGGCCGTTGACCGCGAGGTACACGATCGCGTCGGCGCCGGCCGCCCGCACCGCGGCCGCACCGCCCGCGGCCAGGTCCCGCAACCGGGCGGCGGTCAGCCCGCCGTCGCGCGGCCCGACCACCACCCGGTCGCCGAACGCGTCGGCGGCCATCGTCAGCAGCAGCGTCAGGTTCATGCCGCGTCGCGGGTGCCGGCGTCCACCGGTGCGCGCAGCTCGCCGCGGAGGATCCGCAGCGAGCGGCCGAGCGCGCGGGTGGCGTCGGGCAGCTTCTTGTAGCCGACGAGCAGGAACACGGCCAGGAGGATCAGACCGATCTCCGGGGCGCCGAGTCCGGCCATGGAGGGCCTCCGATCGGTGGGTCAGGACATCCGGGTCGTGAACGTGGTGGGCCGGGTGGCGAAGCCGTCGACGATCGCCTGCGGCTCGCCGACCCCGCCGAGGGTGCCCCAGACGCGGAAGCCGAGCAGCCGGCGCATCTCCGGGCTCAGCGACGCCTCCACCTCGGGGGCGAGGCCCAGGAACGGGTTCTCCTGCTGCCGGACCCAGACCCGGCAGAAGTTGGACAGCAGCACCCGGCGCAGGTGGTCGGCGCGGTTGGCCCCGGCCCCGTGCCAGAGCCGGCCGTCCATGAGCACCGCGGTACCGGCCGGCGCCTCGACGGGGATCGTCGGGTGGTTCTGGTCCTGCAGCGGCTCGGTCCACAGGTGGCTGCCCGGGACGATCCGCGTCCCGCCGTTGAGGTCGGTCATGTCGTCGAGCGTCCAGAGGACCTGGGTGACGATCGGGTAGGCCGGCTGCGGCCAGGAGACGTAGCCCTGGTCCTGGTGCAGCAGCTGCCGCTCGCACCCCGGCGCGGTGATGTTGGCGGTGTAGCTGGTCAGCAGGTAGCGCTCGCCCAGCAGGGCGGTCAGCAGCCTGCTGACGCCGGGGTGCTGGATGACCTCGTGGAACTCCACGCCCTTGTTCACCAGCATGCCGACGCGCTGGTTGATCCCGGCGCCCTCGTACTTCGACGGGTGCGCGCCGGTGTCGAAGCGGCCGATGCCGGCCTCGGCCTCGGCGCGGGCCTGCTCGATCAGCCGCTGCCGGACGGTGGCCAGCTGCGCCGGCGGCAGGGCGTCGGCCAGGTAGCAGAACCCCCACGCCTGCAGGTCGGCCAGGGCCTGGTCGACGTCGGAGGTGAGCTTCGGCAGGTCCTCGGTGCGCCAGGGGATCGCGACGTCGGTCGGCTCGGTCAGTTCCTGGGTGGTCATCTCTTCTCCTTCGACAGGTCGGCGGGGCTCAGGAGGCGAACCGGCTGGTGTCGATGACGGCCCGCTCGTGCGTGCCCTCGCCGAGCAGCCGGTCACCGACGGTGGCCCGGACCTTGAAGGTGAGCCGGCGGCGGTTCTTCTCGGAGAGCTCGCACCAGACCGTCACCTCCTCGCCCAGCTGCGACGCGGCGACGTGGGAGACGCAGACGTGCGTGCCGACCGTCACCTCCTTCTCGTCGAGGTGCGGCTGGGCGGCCTCCAGGCAGACGCCCTCCATCAACCCGATCATCGAAGGCGTGGACAGCACCGGCGTGCCGGTGTGCCCGGTGCTCATCTCGGCGGTGATCGTGTGGGTGAGCTCGTTGGTCAGGCCGGCGACCAGGGTGTCGCGCACTCTCTCTCCTTCGGTCGGTTCACGGACGGCGACGGCGGTCAGCCGACCGCCAGGGACTTCTCCGGGGCGGGCGTGGACGCCGCCCCGTTGAGCAGGTGGCAGGCCGCCCAGCCCCCGCCCTCGACGGGGACGGCGGGCGGCTCCTGCACGGCGCAGATCTCCATGGCGTACGGGCAGCGGGTGCGGAACGCGCAGCCGGACGGCACGTGCAGCGGGTCCGGGGTCTCCCCGCCCAGCACGATCCGCTGGCGCGTGCGCTGGGTCGGCGGGTCGGGCACCGGGACGGCGGAGAGCAGCGACTGGGTGTAGGGGTGCGCCGGGTGGTCGTGGATGCGCTTGCCGGGGCCCTCCTCGAGCACCCGGCCCAGGTACATCACGGCGGTCCGGTCCGCGACCCAGCGGACGACGGCGAGGTTGTGCGAGATGAACAGGTAGCTCATCCCGTGCCGCGCCTGCAGATCCACGAGCAGGTCGAGGATCTGGTTCTGGGTCGACATGTCCAGCGCGCTGACCGCCTCGTCCAGGACGACGAGGCCCGGGTCGAGCGCGATGGCCCGGGCGATCGCCAGCCGCTGCCGCTGCCCGCCGGAGAACTCGTGCACGTAGCGGTTCACGTAGTCCGGGTGCAGGCCCACCGACACCAGCAGCTCGCGCACCTTGTCCGTCAGCGGCGCGCCGCGCAGCCCGTGGTGGGTGCGCAGCGGCTCGCCGACGATGTTGGCGATCGTGCTCGACGGGTCCAGCGAGGAGTACGGGTCCTGGAAGACCATCTGCGCCTGCCGGCGGGCCTGGCGCAGCGCCCGGCCCTTCAGCGACGTGACGTCGACGCCGTCGACCACCACGCGGCCCTCGGCCAGCGGCAGCAGCCGCAGCACGGCGCGGGCGAGGGTCGACTTGCCGGAACCGGACTCGCCGACGACGGCGAGCGTCTCGCCGCGGCCCACGGTCAGCCCGACCTTGTTGACCGCGCGGAAGGGGACCCGCTTGCGGCCGACGCGGGCGGTGAACTCCACCGACACGTCCTCGACGGTCAGCATGGGCGACTGCTCCGTCTGGCTCATGCCGGCACCTCCCTGCGCTCGGCGGTGGCGCCGACGCGGACGCACCGGGACAACTGGTCGACGACCGGCAGGAGCTCGATCTCCTGCGCGCTGCACTCGGGCAGCGCCAGCTCGCAGCGGGGGGCGAAGCGGCAGCCGTGCGGGAACTCGCCGGCCGCGGGCGGCTTGCCCGGGATGGAGTGCAGGTGCCCGCGGCCGTCACCGGCCGCGTCGTTGGTCGGCGTCGACCGCAGGAGCGCGGCGGTGTACGGGTGCACCGGGTGCGCGAAGAGCCGGTCCACCGAGCTCTGCTCCACGACCTGGCCGGCGTACATGACGACGACGCGGTCGCAGATGTCGGCGACCACGCCGAGGTCGTGGGTGACGAAGAGGATCGACATGCCGACCGTCTCGCGCAGGTGCCGGATGAGGTCGAGCACCTGCGCCTGGATGGTCACGTCGAGCGCGGTGGTCGGTTCGTCGGCGATGAGCAGCTCCGGCTCGCAGCACAGCGCCATGGCGATCATCACCCGCTGGCGCATGCCGCCGGAGAACTCGTGCGGGTAGGCGTGCACCCGCCGCTCGGCCGCGGAGATGCCGACGTCGGAGAGGGCGGTCACGGTCAGCCGGCGCGCCTCCCGCTTGGACACCTTCTTGTGCCGGACGAGGGTCTCGGCGATCTGCTGCCCGACGGTGAACGCCGGGTTCAGGCTGGTCATCGGCTCCTGGAAGATCATCGCCATCCGGCTGCCCCGGACCGACGCGAGCTCCTTGCGGCCGAGCCGGGTGAGGTCGTCGCCGCCGAGGGAGACCCGGCCGCCGGTCACGGTGAAGGTCCGCTTCGGCAGCAGGCCCATGATCGCCATCGACGTCAGGGACTTCCCCGAACCCGACTCCCCCACCAGGCCGAGCGTCTCGCCGCGGCCGATGGAGAAGGAGACGCCGCTGATGACCTCCGCCCGGACGTCCTCGGTGTGCACCTCGACGGTCAGGTCCGACACGTCCAGCACCGGCCCGGCCGGGCCTCCTGCCGGCGCTGCGCTGGTTGCGGTCACGACGTCCCCCCTCACTTCCGGCGCCCGATCGCGTCCCGCAGCCCGTCCCCGAAGACGTTGAAGGCGAGCACGGCGAGGGCGATGGCGAGGCCGGGGAAGACCACCAGCCACGGCTGCTGGTAGATGAAGTTGTAGCCCTGGCCGAGCATGCTGCCCCAGCTCGCCTGGGGTGGCTGGACGCCGAAGCCGAGCAGGCTGAGGCTGGCCTCGGCGGTCAGCGCGAAGCCGGCGACCAACGAGACCTGCACCAGCACCGGCGGCAGCGCGTTGGGCACGATCCGCGTCAGCACGATCCGCCAGGCCGGCGTCCCGATGCTGCGGCTGGCCTCGACGAAGGTCTCCTCGCGCAGCTCCAGCACCGCGGCGCGGGTGATCCGGACGAAGTTGGGCGCGAAGATGAAACCCAGCGCGATCATCGCGTGGCTCAGGCCGGGGCCGAGGGCGCCGACGATGCCCAGCGCGATGATCAGCGGCGGCAGGCTCTGCACCGCGTCGGTCACCCGCATCACCGCGGTGTCGGCGAAGCGCCCGACGTAGCCGGCCAGCAGCCCCGGCGGGATGCCGAGCAGCATCGCCAGCCCGAGCGCCTGCGCCGCGGCGACCAGCGCGATCCGGTCGGCGGCGATCAGCCGGGACAGCACGTCGCGGCCCAGCTGGTCGGTGCCGAGCACGTGCCCGTCGGAGAACGGGGGCAGGAACGCCGCGGCCGGGTCCTGGGCGTCTGGCGGGTAGGGCGTGATCCAGTCCCCGATGATCGCGATCACGACCAGGAAGGCGATGAAGGCCAGGCCGGCCATCGCCACCTTGTTGCGCAGCAGCCGGCGCACGAACGGACGGCCGAGCAGCCGCCGGCGGGGCGTGGCCGCCGGCGGCGCGCCCAGCGCCTCGACCGGCTCCACTTCCGCGGCCGGCATCACCGCGGCGGAGGACGGGAGGTCCGACGCCGCGTCCGGGGAGTGCTGGCTCATCGGAGGCTGGGTGATCGGTGGCTGCGTCATCGGGCCACCGCCACGCGGACCCGCGGGTTGAGCCACCCGTAGGAGACGTCGACGAGCAGGTTGATCGCCTGGACCATCAGCGCGGTGAACAGGACGATCCCCTGGATCAGCGGGATGTCACGGTTCTGCACCGCGTTGATCGCGAGGGCGCCGAGCCCGGGGATGCCGAAGACCTGCTCCACCACGACCGAACCTCCGACGACGAGGGCGAACTGGGCGCCGAGGGCGGTGAGCGGCGCGATGGCGGCGTTCTTCAGCGCGTGCTTGTAGACGACCTTGGTCCGCAGCAGGCCCTTCGCGTCCGCCGTCCGGACGTAGTCCTGGTCGAGCGCGGTCACCATCGCCCCGCGCAGCTGCCGGGCCAGGACGGCCGCCGGCACCAGGCCCAGCGCGACGCACGGCAGGACGATGTGGGCCAGCCAGTCGGCCGGGTCGGCGGCCAGCGGCGTGTAGCCGGTGGGCGGCAGCCAGCCGAGGTTGAGCGCCACGACGATGATCAGCAGCATCCCGACGAAGTAGCTGGGCAGCGCCAGGCCGGTGGCCGCGCCGACCCCCAGCAGCCGGTCCACCAGCCCGTCCCGGCGGACGGCGGCCGCCACCCCGGCCGGGAAGCCGAGGAGGACGGCCACCACCAGGGCTCCGCCGGCCAGGGACAGCATGATCGGCAGCCGCTCGAGGATCGAGCCGACCACCGGCTGCCCGGTCGACAGCGAGGTGCCGAAGTCGCCGGTCAGCGCGTGCCCGAGCCAGCTGAAGTACTGGACGATCAGCGGCCGGTCCAGGCCCAGCGCCTCACGGATCGCGGCGATCTGCTCCCGCGTGGCCGACTGCCCGGCGATGGTTACCGCCGGGTCGCCGGGCACCAGCAGGATCAGCGAGAAGCTGAGCAGCGACACGATGAGCATGACCGGGACGACCAGCAGCAGCCGTCTCAGGACGTAGTGAGCCATGGCGCATCCCCCGTCAGCCCTGCAGGACCCCGACGCCGCGGGTGGGCATGATCGCGCCCAGCGGGGCGGGGCGGTACGTCGCGACCCGCTGGCCGTTGTAGGCGAAGAGCACCTTCGGGGCGAGGATCGGGACGCACAGCGCCCGGTCGGCCACCATCTGGCTGGCCTCGTTGATCACCTGCAGCCGGGCGTCCCGGTCGGTGGTGGTGCGCACCCGCGAGATGGCGTCGGCCAGGTCGGGTGCCTGGGTCTTCGCGGGGTTGAAGAAGGCGTTCGGCGCGAAGTAGGTCTCGAACACCAGCGACGGGTCGGCCATCTGGCCGCCGCCGCCGATCAGGCAGTCGGTCTTCCCGCCGGCGAACTCGCTGGCGAGCTGGTTGATGTCGACCGCCCGCGGGTTCATCGTGATGCCGACGTCCTTCATCTGCGCCTGGAGGATCTCCGCGAACTGCGGGTACGGGTCCGAGCCGGCCGCGAAGATCATCTCGAAGGAGACGTCGCTCAGGCCGGAGTCGCCGAGGAACTTCTTCGCCTTCGCCGGGTCGTACGGGTAGTAGTCGGCCGGGATGTCGGGGTCCGCCGCCCAGTACCAGGACGGGAACATCGACGACGTGGGGCTGGCCTGCCCGAAGTAGATCGTCTTGCAGATCGTCTGGCGGTCGATCGCGTGCGCGATCGCCAGCCGGACGTTCTGGTCGGCCAGGGCCCCGCGCACGTTGAACGCCAGCTGGATGTACCAGAGCGTCTCCTGGGAGGCGGTCTGCAGCCCGGCCTTGTCGGCAGCCTGGAACTGGGTCGGGGTCAGGTAGGCGATGTCGAAGGTGCGGGCGGTCGCGCCGTTGAGCCGGGCCTGCCCGTCGTTGACCGACTTGATGACCAGCGTCTTCGACGGCGCGGCCGCCTTGTCCCAGTAGTCGTCGTAGCGCTCGTAGCTCGCCTCGTCGCCCTGGGCGAACGAGGTGAGCCGGTAGGGACCCGAGCCGGCGTCCTCGGTGTTGAGGTCGACGCCGTCGGCGATCGCCTTCGGGCTGACCATGGCGCCGGGCCGGTCGGCGAGGATGCCCAGCAGCGAGGCGTCCGGGCTCGACAGCTGGATGACCGCGGTGGTGGGGTCCTGCACGGTCACCGACTGGACCGTCCTGAGCTGGCTGCGCACCGGCGAGTCGGCGGTGTTGAGCACCCGCTCGATGTTCACCTTCACCGCGTCGGCGTCGAACTTGGTGCCATCGTGGAAGGTGACGTCGTCGCGCAGCGTCAGGGTGAGGGTGGTGCCGTCGGCCGAGTACTCCCACTTCGTCGCCAGGCTCGGCGCCGCGTCGGCGTTCTCGTCCAGGGTCAGCAACGTGTCGTACATGGGGTACATGAACGTCACGAACTGACCGGTGGTCATGCGCAGCGGGTCGAGCGAGTTCGTGGCCAGGTGGTAGGCCACGGTCAGGGTCCCGTTGGCATCCACCTGCGCGTTGCTCGCCGCGCCGTTCGACTGGGAGCCGGAGCCGCAGGCCGCGAGCAGCGGCCCGCCGACCACGACGGCACCGCCGAGGCCCATGAGGCGCAGGAAGTTGCGCCGGGAGACCGTCTCCGTGCTGATCGCTTGCACCTAGCTGTCCTCCACTGGTCGGGTCCGGACGGGCGGGCTGCCTCCGGACCGGGACGGGGCACGTGCTTTCCGGGTGGGGCGGCCGGACGACGGTTGCTCCGCGCCGGCGGGGTCCTCAGAGCGAGGTGAAGACCGGCTTGCGCTTCTCGGCGAAGGCGCGGCGCGCCTCCATCACGTCGTCGAGGTTGCCGTTGCTCTTGAGCTTCTCGCCGAGCCGCTCGACCTCCGCCGGGATCTGCGGGCGGAGCTTGCGGGCCACGTTGAGCGTGTTCGCCAGCGACGCCGGCGGGATGCTCAGCAGGTGGTCGCAGAGCTCGAGGGCCGCGGGCACGAGCTCGTCGACGTCGTCGACCAGCCGGTTGACGAAGCCGATCTGGTGGGCGCGCTCGGCGCTCATCCGGAAGCCGAGCGCGAGCTCGGTCGCGACCGACCACGGCAGCGTGTCGGTGAAGCCGAACTGGTAGGCGCCGAGCAGCCAGTGCCGTGCCTCGGAGATCTCGAAGACGGCGTTGCGCGAGGCGACCCGCAGGTCGCACATCCACGAGTAGATGAACCCGCCGCCCATCGCCCAGCCGTTGACCGCGGCGATGATCGGCTTGTCGATGGTCTCCGCCGGGCCCTTGGCGTCGTTCCAGAAGGGGTCGGGCGGCAGGTCGGGGTCGAGCCCCGGGGTCCCGCGCTCGGCGGCCTCGACGAGGTCCTCGCCGGCGCAGAAGGCCCGGCCGGTCCCGGTCAGGATCGCGATCTTCTGGGCCGGGTCGTCCCGGAAGTCGGTGAAGGCGTACGCCAGCTCGGTGAGGAGCTGCTTGTTCATCGCATTGAGCTTCTCCGGACGGTTCATCCGGATGACCACCACGTCGCCGTGGTGCTCCTTCTCGACAAGAGACATGAGTTCCCCAGGGCAGGGCCTAGTAGGCGTGGGAGGAAGGACCCGGACCCCTCGGCGAGGCCCGTCAGGCGGCTCCAGGCAGTGATCGGAGCCACAAATCGTTCGGCGAGCTGATTCTTTGGATGAACCCCGGCGCTGTCAAGAGGTGACGCGCATCTCGATTCTGCGGAGGGGTCAGCGGGCGGGCGGCGCCGCCGACTCGTGCAGGCGCTGCATGGTGCGCACGTCCACGAGCTCGGTGAGGATCCCCATCGTGTCGCGGGGGTAGAAGAACGCGGCCGCGGCGTCGGGCCCCAGGTCGATCTGGCGCAGCCCCTTGTCGCGCAGCTCGGCGGCGTGCGCCTGCACGTCGTCGACCATGAACGCGAGGTGGTGCACGCTCGGTCCGCGCTTCTCCAGCCAGCGGCCCATGCCGGCCGACGCGTCGCGCGGGAGCAGGAGTTCGATGCGGGTCTCCCCGCTGCCGGCTCTCAGGAAGTAGATGTCGGCGTTCTCCTGCGGCATGTAGATGACGCCAGGGTCGGGGTTGCGCTGGTCGTCGAGGGTCAGGCCGAAGGTCCCGAGCAGGAGGTCGGCTGCCTCGTCGTACGAGCGCGCGACGACCCCGACGTGATCGATGCAGACAATCACGGCAGACCTCCGCGGCGGGCCCCGCACTCCGGTGTGCGGGGAGGCGGCCTCAGTGTGACGTGTGCGTCAAGTGCCTCGCGGCTCAGTCGCGGACGACGTCGCGGATCAAGCCGTTCGCGAACAGGCGCTTGAAGCCGCGGACCGCGGCGTCGGCCGGCTGCTGGCTGGTCAGGGCGAGCACCCCCACGCCCCAGGCGATCGACCGGAAGACCGCGATCAGGTCGTCGACGTCCTCCGCCGCGATCTCGCCGCGGTCCACCGCGTCGCCGGACAGCCGGGCGAGGAACTCGGTGACCGAGGCCGGGATGGGCAGCGGTGGCAGCTGCTCGGACTCCGACTCGTGCTCCACCCAGGCGCGCAGGATGAACACCATCAGGTAGGGCGACTCGGCCTGCAGCCGCAGCATGCAGTCCAGCAGCGCCGACAGCCGCCCGCGCAGGGTGTGCTCCTCGGCCACGGCCTCGCGGAAACGCGCGTAGAGCTGCTCGACCGCGAAGACGTAGGCGGTCATGTAGAGCTCGCTCTTGGCGCTGAAGTGGTGGTAGAGCGTGCCCTGCGTCAGGCCGGCACCCTCGGCCACGTCGCGCAGCGTGGTGCGGGCGAGACCCTCCCGCGCGAAGTGCTCCACGGCCGACCAGACGAGCGCCTCGCGGGTCTGCCCGCTCTGCGCCCCCGCCGGCCGGCCGACCCGGCGCTTCTCGCGAACGATCCCGTCCATGGCTTCCCTTCCGGAGTTCCCGGAAGTCGCACACCCCCGGAGCGCCGAGCATAGGTGGCGCCGCCGGGGGTGCCGATCGATTCCGGACCCGTCAGTCCGAGCTGGGCAGCGCCTTGCCCTCCTTGAGCCGCAGCGGCTCACCGCCGGCCACGAGGGTGCCGGCGCCGCCCCGGACGCAGAGCAGCTCGAGTGCGCCGTCGGCGTCGGTATAGCGCTTGCCCATGACGGTCCCGGCGCCGTTCGGCGCGGGCGCCGGCCCGGCGCCCGCCGGGGCGTCGGTCCCCAGTGGCCGCCCGTCGCACTCGAGGTCCACCGGACCTCCGCCGGCGCGCACGACGACGACGCTCGCCGCGCACACCTCGCAGTGCAGTCGCTGCCCCGTCCGCAGCTCCATGGCTGCCCCCTTCCGTCCTGGGGCGGCCGGAAACCCCGGCGGCCCTTGCGAGAGATGTAGGTCACATGATATTCAGTCCACCGACTGAATTCCAACCACGCACCGGACGGGTCATCGCCGAGCAGGCCGGCCCCAGGACGAACGGCTCTTCGCGTGACACGGTTACCAGATCCATCCCCTTCCCGCGCCCCCCGGGGGCCGCTCGCCGACGAGAAGGTCCTCGACCTCAGCTCGTCCCCGGCCGCCGCGTTCTGCGCGAAGCTGCTCGGCGACCTCGGCGCCGACGTGGTCAAGGTGGAGCCACCCGGCGCCGGCGACCCCGCGCGCGGGCGCACCACGGCGCAGTCCGGTGAGGTGCTGGCCGCCTCCCCGGAGTTCCTCTACCTGAACACGAGCAAGCGCAGCGTCGCCCTCGACCTCGACGCCCCGGAGTCGCGGCCGCTGCTCGCGGAGCTCGTGGCGAGCCACGACATCGTCGTCGTCGACGGCCCCGACGGCCGCTGGGAGCAGCACGGGCTGACCGCCGAGCGGCACGCAGCCGCGCACCCCGGCGCGATCGTCGTGGCGGTCTCCCCCTTCGGCAACGACGGGCCGTACCGCGACTTCGCCTCCGGCCACCTCGTCGCCTGCGCGCTCGGCGGCTGGATGCACACCTGCGGCGAGGAGGGGCGCGAGCCGCTGCAGGCCGGCGGCGGGATCACCGACACCGTGGCCGGCGCCTACGGCGCGGTGGCCGCCCTCGCTGCGGTCGAGGCGCGCGCCCGGGACGGCGTCGGCAACTACGTCGACGTGTCCTCGCTGGAGGCCGCGATCACCTGCGCCTTCTTCCCGTCGATGCTGTTCGAGTACCACGGCGAGGGCATCGGCCGGCACTCCGACTACATGACCGGCCCCTCCTTCCACGTCCGCTGCGGCGACGGGTACCTCGGCGTCAACGTCCTCACCGAGCAGCAGTGGGAGACGCTCTGCGCCTTCATCGGCCGGCCCGACATGGCCGAGGACCCCCGCTTCGCCACCGACTACTACGGGCGGCTGGCCTACCTGCCGGAGATCCGTGCGGCGATCGAGGAGGCGCTGGCGGCCCGCCCGGCGCTGGAGACCTTCCACGAGGCCCAGCTGTGGCGGCTGCCGTTCGGCATGGTCACCTCCCCGCGCGACGCCCTCGGCTTGGAGGTGCACGCCGCGCGCGACTACCTGGAGACGCACCGGATCGACGGGGTGGGCGAGGTCCGGACCCCCCGCGTGCCGTTCGTCATGGGCGCGACGCCGTCCCGCCCCGGACCGCCGCCCGCGCTCGGCGCCGACACCGAGTCGGTGCTCGGCGACCTGCTGGGCCTGTCCCCCACCGAGCTCGACGACCTTCGGAGTGCAGGAGTGATCGCGTGACCGCGCAGCTGGACGTCGAGACCCGGCCGGCCGAGGCCCCCGCCGGCCTGCGCCCCCCGCTGGAGGGGCTGCGGATCGTCGACCTCACCCAGTTCCAGTCCGGCCCGATGGTCACCCTGATCGCGGGCGACCTCGGTGCCGAGGTGATCAAGGTCGAGTCGATCCAGCGGGTCGACGGCTGGCGCGGCGGCGGCCGCGGTGAGCGGCGCTGGGAGAAGTCGCCCAACTTCAACTGGGTGAACCGCAACAAGAAGGGCATCACGCTCAACCTGACCGACCCGCGCGGGGCCGACATCCTGCGCCGGCTCGTCGCCCGGTCCGACGTGGTCGTGGAGAACTACACACCGCGCGTGATGGCCAACTTCGGGCTGGACTACGACCGGCTGCGGGAGATCCGGCCCGACCTGATCATGGTGTCGATGCCGGGCTTCGGCGGAGACAGCCCGTGGCGGGACTACACCGCGTTCGCGTGGACCACCGAGCAGATGTCGACGCTGTGCCACCTCACCGGCTACGCCGACTCGGGGCCGCTGTTCACCAGCACGACGGGCGGCGACCCGCTGGCGGCGCTGATGGGCACGCTGGCCCTGTTCGCCGCGCTCAACCACCGCCGGCGCACCGGTGAGGGGCAGCACATCGACCTCAGCCAGCTGGAGACGGCGACCGCATTCGCCGCGCACACGCTGGTCGAGGCGCAGCTCGCGGAGGCCGAGCCGACCCGGCGCGGCAACGACAGCCCGCTGCACTCCCCGCACGGCGCCTTCCCGTGCCGCGGCGAGGACAGCTGGCTCGCCCTGGCCTGCCGCAGCGACGCGGAGTGGGCCGGCCTGTGCGAGGAGCTCGGCATCGCCGCCGACTCCGACGGCAGCACGCCGCTGGCCACGACGGCCGACCGCCTGGCCGCCCGGGACGCGGTGCGCGAGCACGTCGCCCGCGGGACGGCGCAGCGGGACGCCGACGACCTCATGCAGCGCCTGCAGGCCCGCGGGATCGCGGCGGGCGTCGTCGTGGACGGTGCCCGCATGCTGGCCGACCCGCACCTGGCCGCGCGGGGGTTCTGGGTCGTGCAGGACCGGGAGGGCGTCGGACCCAAGCACTACCCGGGCCAGCCCTTCCGGATGAGCGCCTCGCCCTTCGTGGAGCCGCGGCGCGCGCCGTACCTCGGCGAGTGGAACGAGGCCGTGCTGGGCGGCCTGCTCGGGGTGGCCGCAGAGCAGCTGCGGGAACTGGCCGGCGACAAGGTCATCGGGACCGACCCGCTCGGCGCCTGAGTTCAGCCGAGGCGCGCCGCCAGGTCAGGGCCCACGGCGGCGGCGAGTGCGTCGAGCACGGGGACGGGCACCTCGACGTCCCCGTGCTCCTCGGCCCGCCGGCGCGCGGCGCGGGCGCGGTCCCCCGGCCAGCGGCCGCCGGAGGCGCGGACGGCCCGCGCGCCGGCGGCGAACTGCTCGGCGACCCGCTCGGGCGTCGTCCCGAAGGCGGCGGGGTCGAGGGCGAGGACAAGGGCGCCCACCTCGGGGAGGCCGGGGCGCACGGCGGGCCCGCTCGCCGAGGAGCTGAGCACCCCGGCCAGCAGGTCGACCAGCACGGCGATGCCGAAGCCCTTGGCGCCGCCGACGGCCTGCTGCGCGGCGAGCATGGCCCGGGCCGGATCGGTGGTCGGGACGCCGTCGGCGTCGACGTAGCCCCACTCCGGCGGCAGCGGCAGCCCGAGCAGCGCCCGCCGCCGCAGCTCCCCGCCGGACCGGGCGGAGAACGCCGCGTCGAAGACCGGGGCGTCCGCGCCGGGGCCGGAGAAGGCCAGCGGGTTGTTGCCGTGGGTGGCCACGTCGGCCCCGGGTGCGGCGAGCAGCGGCAGCGTGTTCTGGCAGACGACGGCGACCAGCCCCCGCGCCGCGGCCTCCTCGGCGTAGTACGCCGCCCGCCCGAACTCGGCGATCGCGGAGACGGCCACGCAGGCCACGCCGGTCTCCCCCGCCATGGCCAGGGCGCTCTGCAGCGCCACCCACGTGGGCAGGTAGCCGAAGGCGCCGCCGCCGTCGAGCGTCGCGACGCCCGGCGTGCGGCGGCACACGGGCAGGTCGCCGGCCGGCCGGACGCTGCCGGCGGCGAGGGCGTCGAGGTACCAGGGGACGCGCAGCACGCCGTGCGTCGGGACGCCGGCGGTCTCCGCGCGGACGAGCGCGTCGGCGACGCGGGCGGCCTCCGGCTCCCCCATCCCCGCGGCCCGGAAGGCGTCGGCCAGGACCCCGCCGAGCACGCCGACCGGCACGGTCCTGGTCGCGACGCCGTCCGTCGTCGCCATCCGGTCAGCCGGCCCGGGCGACGGTGAGCGCCCGGAACTCCTCCAGCAGCACCGCCTGCTTCTCCTCGGCCCGCTGCGCCGCCTCGTCCTTGATCGTGTCGAACCCGCGGATCGTCTCGGGCAGCGAGGCCACCTGGACGGCGATCCGGTGGTTGTCCCTGGTCAGCGCGCCGGTCACCTCGTCCATCACGGCCAGGTACTCGTCGATGCGCGCCCGCTCGGCCTTGCGGTGCGCCGTCTTGCCGAACACGTCGAGCTTGGTGCCGCGCAGCCGCCGGGCGCGGGCCAGCACGCCGAACGCCGGCCGGGCCACCTCCAGCGGGATCTCCCACTTGCGCGCCCGCCCGGTGCCGCGGTCCCGCCGGTTGAGGACCTGCGGGGCGAGGTTGACCTTGACCCGGTAGTCGCCCTCGAACGCGTCCTCGAGGCGGGCGGTGAACTCGGGGGCGAGGTAGAGCCGGGCCACCTCGTACTCGTCCTTGTAGGCCATGAGCTTGAACAGGTTCTCGGCCACCGCGTGGGTGAGCACGTCGGTGCCGGGCACGGCCCGCTGCTCGGCCGCGGCCACGCGCTGGACCGCTGTCTCGTAGCGCCGGGCCCAGGCCTCGTCCTGGTAGTCGACGAGGAAGGCGCGGCGGCGGGCGATCAGGTCCTCGACCGGCTCGTCGCGCCGCGGGGCGGCCGGGGCCGGCCCGGCGTGCCGCGCGCGGATCGCCGCCACGCGCTCGGGGTCGGCCGCCGCCAGGCGCCCCCACCCGAACGCCTCGCGGTTCTGCGCGACGGCGACCCCGTTGATCTCGATCGCCCGCTCGAGCGCCGCGACGCTCACCGGCAGCAGGCCGCGCTGGGCGGCGTACCCGAGCAGGAAGAGGTTGGCGTAGATCGAGTCGCCCATGAGGTCGGTGGCGACGGCGTCGGCGGCCACGGTCTCCACGCGGTCGCCGGTGGCCCGGCGCAGCCGGCGCTCCATCGGGCCGCTGGAGAGGTCGAGCCGGCCGTTCGCGGCGAAGGCGACGGTGGGCCGCACGTCCTGGTTGACCACCACGGTGGTCCGGGCGGGGTCCATGGTGGCCAGTGGTCCGGCGCCGGCGGCGACGACGATGTCCGCGCCGAGCACCAGGTCGCTGGCCCCGGCGCCGATCCGCGGGGAGAGCTCCGCGGCCGGGTCGCCGGCGACGCGGACGTGGCTCTGCACCGCGCCGTTCTTCTGCGCCAGGCCGGACTCGTTGAGGACGCTGGCCGCCTTGCCCTCGAGGTGCGCGGCCATGCCGACCAGCGCGCCGACGGTGAGGACGCCGCCGCCGCCGATGCCGCCGACGAGGATGTTGTACGGCCCGGTGTCCCCGGCCACCGGCGGCGTCGGCAGCGCGGCGAACAGGTCGCCGCGGTCGCCGACGTCGGCCTTGCCCCGCCGGCGGGGGGTGGCGCCGTAGAGCGTGACGAAGCTCGGGCAGTAGCCGGTGACGCAGGTGAAGTCCTTGTTGCAGGTGGACTGGTTGATCCGGCGCTTGCGCCCGAGGTCGGTGTCCAGCGGCTCCACCGAGATGCAGTTGGACTGCACGTTGCAGTCGCCGCAGCCCTCGCAGACGGTCTCGTGGATGAACGTCCGCTTGTCCGGGTCGACCGCGCGCCCGCGCTTGCGCTCGCGCCGCAGCTCGGCGGCGCAGGCCTGGTCGTAGATCAGCACGGTGACGCCGGGCTCGGTGCGCAGCTCGTCCTCCACCGCGAGCAGCTCCTCGCGGTCGTGCACGCGCACGCCGGCGGGGAACGGCTCGCGGCCCTTGTACGAGCCCACGTCGTCGCTGACGACGACGACCCGGCGGGCGCCCTCGGCTAGGACCTGCGCGGCGAGCTGCTGCGCGGACAGGCCGCCGGGGATGGCCTGGCCGCCGGTCATCGAGATGTAGCCGTTGAGCAGCACCTTGAAGGTCATCGTCACGTCGGCGGCGATCGCGGCCCGGATGGCCAGGAAGCCGGAGTGGGAGTAGGTGCCGTCGCCCATGTTCTGGAAGGTGTGCGACTGCTCGGCGAACGGCGCCATGCCGATCCAGAGCGCGCCCTCGCCGCCCATGTGCGTGAAGTGGTGCGTCTCGCGGCCGGGCACGGTCAGGCCCGCGGCCATGCCGTGGCAGCCGGTCCCGCCGATGGCGAACGAGCCCTCGGGCACGCGGGTCGAGGTGTTGTGCGGGCAGCCGGAGCAGAAGCCGGCCGCGCGGACCGGCTCGTCCGCGCTCGGCGGCGTCGGGGTCAGCAGCTCGATCGACTCCCGAGGCCGCAGCCGCGCGGCGACGTCCGCCCCGGCCACCGCCTCGAGGCGGCGCAGCAGCACGCGGGAGACCAGCGTGGCGTCGAGGGCGCCGTACGCGGGGACCAGCGGGGCGCCGGTCTCGTCGTCCTTGCCGACGAGGCGCGGGCGCCGCTCCGCCGGCAGCCGCCACAGCAGCCGGCTGAGCTGGTCCTCCATGATCGGGTGCTTGGGCTCGACCACCAGCACCTCGTCGACCGAGGCGGCGAACTCCGCGGCGCCCTCGGGCTCCAGCGGCCACGGCATGGCGACCTTGTAGACGCGGATGCCGAGGTCCGCGGCGGCCTCGGGGGTGAGGCCGAGCCGGCCCAGGGCGTCGAGGACGTCGAGGTAGGCCTTGCCCGAGGCCACCACGCCCAGCCGGCCGCGCCCGCGGTCGGCGCCGACGACGACGCGGTCGAGGCCGTTGGCGCGGACGAAGGCCTGGGCGGCGGGCAGCCGCAGGGTCCGGATCTCCCGCTCCCGGGACAGGCCGCCGGCCACCCCCTCACCGGCGCGGCCCACGGCCATCGGCGGCGGCGGGACGACACCCTCCGGGACGACGAGCCGCGGCCGCGCGGGGTCGACGTCGACGGTGGCCGCGGAGTCGGCGGTGTCGTTGAGCGCGATGAAGCCCACCCAGGTGCTGGCGAAGCGGGACAGCGCCCAGCCGGCCAGGCCGTAGTCCAGGTACTCCTGGACCGTCGCCGGGTTCAGCACCGGCATGTGCATGTGGATGAACAGCGTCTCGCTCTGCTGCGCGGTGACCGTGCTGCGCGCGTTGTGGTCGTCGCCCGCGACGGCGAGCACGCCGCCGTGCCGGGCGGTGCCCTGGAAGTTCGCCGTCCGCATCGCGTCGGTGGAGCGCTCCACGCCGGGGCCCTTGCCGTACCACATGCCGAACACGCCGTCGTAGCGCGTGCGGACCGGCCCGTTGTTCAGGTTCTGGGTGCCCCAGATCGAGGTCGCGGCGAGGTCCTCGTTGAGCCCGGGCTCGAAGTGCACGTGGCGCTCGGCGAGCATCGCGCGCTGCGCCCGTAGCAGGGAGTCCAGCCCGCCGAGCGGCGAGCCGGGGTAGCCGGACACGAACCCGGCCGTGTTCAGCCCGGCGAGCTCGTCGCGCTGCCGCTGCATGAGCGGCAGCCGGACGAGCGCGTCCCAGCCGGTCAGGTAGACCCGGCCGGCCGTGCGCTCGAACCGGTCCTCGAGCCGGTAGCTGCCGTCGACCGGGATCGCGGAAGTCGCCACAGAGCCCACCCTCACTCCTCGTCGAGCAGGACCGCGCGCCTTTTCCTCTGGGGTCCGCGGCGCGCAGCGAGACGGATGCGGAGCGAGCGTAGCAAGAGAATCAGTCCATCGGCTGATTTTTTTGTATCCGGCGTCACACCGTCACGCCGGCCCGCACCAGCTCGTCGATCGCGGCGTCGTCGAGCCCCAGCACGCCGGCGAGCACCTCGCGGGTGTGCTGGCCGAGCGCGGGCGCGGCGGCCGCCGGCGTCATGTCCGACAGCGAGGTCACCCAGGGCACGCCGGGCAGCGTCCGCGGGCCGATCTCCGGGTGGTCGTGGCGGGTGAAGTGCCCGCGCGCGAGCAGCGGTTCGGAGCGGTAGACCTCGTCGACGTGCAGCACGTGCTCGGCCGGCACCCCGGCAGCGCGCAGCGCGTCGGCGGCCTTGGCCGCGTCCTGGCCGGCCGCCCACTCCCCCACGACGGCGTCGAGCGCGTCCTCGTGCACCCGCCGCGCGCGCAGGTCGGCGAAGCGGGGATCCGCCGCCAGCGCCGGCCCGCCGATCACCGTCGCCAGCGCGGCCCACTGGGCGTCGTCCTCGACGGCGACGGCGAGCCACTCGTCGTCCCCGCTGCAGCGGTAGACCCCGTGCGGGCTGCGCTCCTCGTCGCGGTTGCCGATGACCGGCACCGCCGAGCCGACGGCGGCGTGCAGCACCGGCCACGGGAACGCGGCGAGGCAGGCCTCGAGCATCGCGGTCTCGACCCGCGTGCCCACGCCGGTCAGGCGCGCCTGCCGCACGGCCGCCACGGTGGCGATCGCCGTGTGGACGCCGGCCATCGGGTCGGGCAGGGACATGACGAAGTCGGCGGGTCCGCCGGCGACCGGGCCGTTGGCCGCGGCGGTCCCCGACAGCGCGTCGATGAGCGAGCCGTAGGCCATGTGGCCGGCGTAGGGCCCGGTCTCGCCGAAGCCGGTCATGGAGACGGCGACGATCCGCGGGTTGAGCGCGCGCATCTGCTCCCAGGGCAGGCCCATCCGGGCCAGGGCACCGGCGGCCATGTTGTCCACGACGACGTCCGCGGTGGCCACCAGCCGGCGCAGCAGGTCCATGCCGCGCTGCTCGCGCAGGTTGAGCGCGACGCTCTTCTTGCCCTGGTTGTACTGGTTGAAGTAGCCGGAGCGGTCGATGCCGGGGACGTCGTCGGCGTACGGCGGCAGCAGCCGGGTGACGTCGACCCGGGTGGTGGTCTCGATCCGGATCACCTCGGCGCCCAGGTGCGCCAGCTGCATCGTCGAGAACGGGCCGGCCCACACCCACGTCAGGTCGAGGACCCGCACCCCCTCCAGCGGCCGCCGCGCCGGCGGGCGCCCCTGGTGCCGCGGCGCCGGCGCCTCGGCCCACAGCTGCCCGGCCGCGGCCTCGCCCAGCCGCGGGGCCGGACCGCGCGGGGCCGGCCCGCCGCCGCCGAACCGCCAGGCCGGGCCGGGGACCGGCAGCTCCGCCGAGCGGCTGCCGTCGGTGAGCCGCACGGGGCGCAGCGAGTCGCGCTCGCGGAGGTGGTCCCACGCGAGGACGTCGGCGCCGGAGTGCACCGGCGCGGCCGGGACGCGGCCGGCGTGCGCGGCGGCGAGGAAGTCGGCCAGGGACCAGCCGGCCAGCGCCTCGCCGAGGAAGACGTCGAGGACGTCGGAGTTGGCGTCGCGGTCGGCCATCGTCGCGAAGATCTCCAGGCCGCCCCACTCGGGGTCGCCCAGCAGCTGGACGAGCCGGCGGTACTCCTCGTCCTTGGTGCACTGGATGAGGACGACGCCGTCGGCGCAGTCGTAGAAGCCCCACGGCCCGACGCTGCGGGTGCCCTGCCGGGCGGGCAGGCTGCCGGTGTAGCCGTACCGGGACAGCGCGGTGGCCAGCACGCTGCTGACCGCCGCCTGCGCCGAGACGTCGATGCGCTGGCCGCGGCCGCTGCGGTCGCGTTCGACCAGCGCGCCGAGCAGGGCCAGCACACCGCCGCACGCGGCGTGCACCGAGGCCAGCTCGCCGCGGTAGCGCAGCGGCCCGGCATCGGGGTCGGACAGGCTCCACGTGTTGACCGCCAGCAGCCCGCCGACGGCCAGCGCGAGCAGGTCGTCGGTCGGGTGCGGCCCGGAGCGCCCCACCCGGCCGAACGTGGACAGGTCGACGACGAGCAGGTCGTCGCCGCGCCGGTCGAGCAGGTCGTCGGGGACCCAGTCGGCGCCGTCCCTCGTGCTGCGCAGGACGACGTCGGCCCGGCCCACCAGGCGCTCGAGCTCGGGGTCGTCCGGCGGCGCGACCACCACCGACCGCTTGCCGGCGTGGAAGTAGGCCGCCGACGCGGACAGGTCCCGGTTGGGGATCCCCGCGACGAACGGGCCGAGCGAGCGCAGCGGGTCACCGGCGACCGGCTCGACCTTCACCACCTCGGCGCCGAGGTCGCACAGCAGCCGGCCGGCGTAGGCGGCGGCCAGCGCGTCCCCGCACTCGAGCACCCGGATCCCGGCGAGCGGCAGCCCGTCAGTTGACTCCATCGTCAATTCCCTCCGACGGGCGCGACGGTACCTGCCGGAGGGGCCGGGCGGGAACGCCCGCGCCGGGATCAGGCGGAGGGGACGGCCTCGGGCCGCGCCTTCGCCGCGGCCCGCTCGCGGGCCGGCTCGTCGGCGCCGATGGCGCGGATCCAGACCAGCGTCAGCATCTCCAGCAGCGCGTCGCGGTCGAAGTCCTTGCCGAGGTTCATCCAGACGTAGCAGACGTGGTCGACCATGGCGCCGAGGACCTCGGCGGTGAGCACCGGGTCCAGCGAGGGATCGGCGATGCCCTGCTCCTGCTGGTGGGCGATGCCGCGGGCGGCCCGGTCGACGAACGCCTCGCGGACCTGCAGCCGCAGGGTCTTCAGCTCCGGCGTGAACGTGCCGACCTGCTCGATGAGGGCGATGATCCGCGCCCGCGGCCGGTAGGCGTCGACGAAGCGCTCCATCGCGGCGAAGGCTCGCTCGTACGCGGTCGCACCGGCGCTCGGGTGGTCGCCGTGCAGCGCGACGAGCATCTCGCCGACGACGCGGGTGGCGACCGCCTGGAAGACGGCGTCCTTCGAGTCGAAGTACGTGTAGAAGGTGCCCTGGGCGACCTTCGCCTCGGCGACGATGTCGGCGACGCGGGTGTCGAGGAAGCCGCGGCGCTCGAAGACGCGGGCGGCGGCGTCGAGCAGGGCGGCCTTGCGCGCCTGCCCCTTCCCCGTGAGGGGACCGGTCTCCCGGCGCTCCTGCTGACCGATGCTGGGCACGGCCCCGGCGCCGTGGGAACGAGGTGCGACCACGACCCGTCCCTCCCTCCTGCCGACATGCACGTGTGCGCGCGCCCATCGTCGCGCGGATCGCCCGCGATGGTAACGATCCACACCCGTCCGCACCTGGCCGCGAGCGCGACCGGCCTCCCATCGGGTGAGCCCGTGCTTTGTGACCCACGTCACGAACCGACGACGCCGAACCACGCTACCGTGCCGAGCATGAAAAGTGACACCCGCGTCACTAAGTTGCTCGGGATTGACGTCCCCATCCTCTCCGCGCCCATGGGCTGGGTGGCGCGGCCGGACCTGGTCGCGGCCGTCTCCGAGGCCGGCGGCATGGGGCTCGTCCCCGGCTCCCTCGCCGTCGAGCAGGTCCGCGCCGACATCGCCCGCACGCAGGACCTGACCGACAGGCCGATCGGGGTCAACATCCCGATCGCCTTCGCCAAGGACCCGGCCGTCGTCGACGTCGTGGTGGACGCCGGGATCCGGTTCGTCACCACGTCGGCCGGCTCGCCGGAGAGGTACACGCCGCTGCTCAAGGACGCCGGGCTCATCGTCTTCCACGTCGTCCCGACGCTGCACGCCGCGCGCAAGGCCGTCGACGCCGGCGTCGACGGCCTGGTCGTGGAGGGCGTCGAGGGCGCCGGCTTCAAGAGCCCGCACGAGGTCGCCTCGATGGTGCTGCTGCCGATGATCACCCGGTCGCTGGACGTGCCGGTCGTCGCGGCCGGCGGCATGGTCGACGGCGCCTCGATGCTCGCCGCGTTCGCGCTCGGCGCCGAGGGCGTGCAGATGGGGACCCGGATGCTCGCCTCCCTGGAGTCCGGCGTCCACGGCAACGTGAAGGACGCCGTCGTCCGGGCCACCGAGACCGACACGGTGCTGCTCAACCGGCACAACCGCAAGCCCATGCGGGTGCTGCGCACCGACCTGGTCAGCCAGGTGGAGGCCGACCTGACCGACCCGGTCCCGCTGCTGCTGAAGGTGCGCGACACCTACGAGGGCGGCGACCTCGGGGCCTCGCTGCAGCAGCTGGGCCAGGTGGCCGGCCGGATCGGCGAGATCCTGCCGGTCGGCGAGATCGTCCGGCGCACGATGGCCGAGTTCGAGGAGCTGCTGGAGCAGCTCGCGGCGCGCCATCTCGGCGACGCACCCCGCGCCGTCCCCACCGCCGTCCCGGCCTGAGCCCGCGCGTGGCCGGGACGGTGCGGCTGCGCCGTCCGTACTACGGCTGGGCGGTCGTGGCCGCCCTCGGGGTGGTGCTGGCGGTCACCGTCGGCATCTCGTTCTACGGGGTGTCGGTCTACCTCGAGGCGCTCACCCGCGGGCCGCGCGCGTTCTCGCTGGCCACGGTGTCCGTGGCGACGAGCGCTTTCCTGCTCGTCGGCGGCGTCGCGGGCGTCGGGGTGGCCGCCCTGCTGGACCGGGCGGACGTGCGCTGGGTGCTCTGCGCCGGTGCCGTGCTCGCCGGCGCGGCGCTGTGGGCGCTCGGCTCGGTGCGGACGCCGGGGCAGCTCGTCCTCGCCTATGCCGCACTCGGCGTCGGCTTCGCCGCCACCGGCACGATCCCGGCGAGCGCGCTGATCGCCCGCTGGTTCACCCGGCGGCGGGCCGTGGCGATGTCGCTGGCCTTCACCGGGCTGCCGCTCGGCGGTGCGGTGCTCACACCGCCGATCGCCGCGCTCGTGCAGTCGCTCGGCGTCGCGGGGGCGGCCCCGTGGCTGGCCGGCGCCTACGTCGTCGGCGTCGTCCCGGTGACGCTCGCCTTCGTCCGTCCCGGACCCGAGTCCCGGGGCGCCTGGCCGGACGGCGACCCGGCGCCGCCCCCGCCCCTCACCGACGGCGGGGAGGGCGTCGGGCAGGCGCTGCGCACCGGCTGGTTCTGGGTGGCGACCGCGGCCCTGACGCTCGGCATGCTCGGCCAGGTGGGCACGCTGTCCCACCTGTTCAACGCCGTCACCGAGCGGATCGACGCCGTGGTCGCGGCGGCCGCGGTGAGCGTCATGGCGCTGGCCAGCCTCGCCGGCCGGGTGCTGGGCTCGGCGGTGCTCGGCCGGGTGCGGCTGACCGTCACCACGGCGGTGCTTCTGGGCCTGCAGTGCGTGGCGACCCTCGGCATCGGTGCCGCGCCGTCGACGGCCGCCGTCGTCATCTGCACGGCGACGTTCGGGCTGACCATCGGCAACATGCAGGTGCTCCACCCGCTGCTCGTGGCCGAGCGGTTCGGCGCCCGCTCGTTCGGGCGCATCCTGGCGCTGTCCAACCTCGGCGTCAGCGGCGGCATGGCCTTCGGCCCGCTCGTCGTCGGCGCGGTGCGCACCGGGTCGGGCAGCTACCAGTGGGCGATGGCCGCCGCGGCCTGCTCGGCGGCCGCCGGCTCGGTGCTGCTCGTCCTCCTGCTGACCGCGGCCCGCCGCACCCGGCCGGCTGGTGCACCGGAGCCGTCCGTACTTGACGTCAACGTCAGGTAAAGAGGTACTGTCTGCCCACCGATTGTCCGCACCCGGGAGGCGACCATGCGCTCGTTCCAGGACGTGCACGAACTCCTGGCCGCCGAGGGCGAGGACCTCGGCGTCAGCCCGTGGCGCGAGATCGCGCAGGACCGGGTCGACGCCTTCGCCGACACCACCGACGACCACCAGTGGATCCACGTCGACCGTGAGCGCGCGGCGGCCGGGCCGTACGGCGGCACGATCGCGCACGGCATGCTCACGCTCTCGCTGGTGCCGGTGATGATCGGCGAGGTCGTGTCGGTGACCGCCACCTACGGGCTGCACTACGGCTTCGAGAAGGTGCGCTTCACCGCGCCGGTGCCGGTGGGCAGCCGCATCCGCGGCCGCGTGACGCTCCTGCGCACCGCCCCGGTCGAGGGCGGCACCAAGGCCACGTTCGGTGTCACGGTCGAGGTCGAGGGCGCCGGGAAGCCGGCCTGCGTCGCCGAGGACACGATCGTGTGGCTGGCCTGATGCGGCCCGCCGCCGCGTCGGTCGGGGTCGGCCCGGGTCCGGAGCAGCAGCTGCGGCGCAACGCCGGCCCGCAGACCGGCCGCGGGCACGCCCGCAAGGCCGAGCTGCTCGAGGCCGCGCGGCGGGTGTTCGAGCGGCAGGGGTTCCTCGACGCCCGGGTCGCCGACATCGCCGAGGAGGCCGGCGTCAGCCAGGGCACCTTCTACACGTACTACGACTCCAAGGACGCGATCTTCCGCGAGGTGGCCGCCGAGCTGGCGGCCCGCATGATCGCCGCGCTCAAGCCGGAGGGTCCGCGCCCGGCGTCGGTGCACGAGCAGATCGAGCGTGCGATGCGCCGGTTCGTCGCCGCGTACCGGGCCGAGGCGCGCCTGGTCGTGGTGGTCGCCCAGCTGGGTCAGTCGACGCCGGAGGTCGCCGCGCTGCGGCTGTCGGTGCGCGAGGCCTTCGTCGCCCGCACCGCGCACGGCATCCGGATGCAGCAGGCCCAGGGGCTGATCGACCCGGACCTCGACCCGTGGCTGGCCTCGGAGGTGCTCGGCTCGATGGTGGACCACACCTGCTGGGTGTGGCTGAACCTGGGCAAGGACTTCGACGAGGAGGCCCTCATCGCCACGATGACGCTGGTGTGGGCGCGGGCCCTCGGGCTGCGCGAGCCGGAGCCGCCGCGGCCGGCGGGGCGGGCGTGAGCGGCGAGCTGGACGACCGCGTCGTCCTGGTCACCGGCGGGGGTCGCGGGCTGGGCCGCGCGCACGCGCTGGCGCTCGCCGCCCGGGGCGCGGCCGTGGTCGTCGACGACACCGGCGCCGAACTCGACGGCCGCGGCGGGGACTCCTCCGTCGCCGAGGCGGTCGCCGCGGAGATCCAGGCCGCCGGGGGCACCGCGGCGGCCGTGAGCGCCGACGTCGCCACGCACGAGGGCGCGCAGGCGGCCGTCGACGCGGCGCTGGAGGCGTTCGGCCGGCTGGATGCGCTCGTGGCCAACGCCGGCATCCTGCGCGACCGCACGTTCGCCAAGATGGCGCTGGAGGACTTCGACGCCGTCGTCCGGGTGCACCTGTCGGCGGCCGCGTACTGCGCGAAGGCGGCGTGGCCTGCACTGACGGCGTCGGGCTCGGGCCGCGTCGTCCTCACCAGCTCGGCCAGCGGGCTGTACGGCCAGTTCGGGCAGGCCAACTACGCCGCGGCGAAGATGGGCCTGGTCGGCCTGGTCAACGTGCTCGCGCAGGAGGGCGCCCGCGCCGGCGTGCTGGTGAACGCGATCGCGCCGGTGGCCGCGACCCGCATGACGGAGCCGCTGCTGCCCGAGGCGGCGCTGCGCGGGCTGGCACCGGACCTGGTCCCCCCCGTCGTCGCGCACCTCGTGTCGGAACGGTGCCGGCAGAGCGGTCTCGTCCTCGAGGTGGGCGGCGGCCGGGTGGCGCGCGTGCAGGTCGTGGAGTCCGACCTCGAGGAGCTGCCGGCCGACGACGACGGCGTCGCCGCGGTGGTCGACACACTCGCCGGCGTCGACACCGGCACGCCCTTCCCGACGTCGAACGACGCGCTCGCCCGCCTCCTGGCGATCGCCGAGCGCAACGGCCGCTCGTAGCCGGCGACGCGGGGCAGTGCCGTCACCGGCCACGCTCGCCCCGACCGGTGAGGTGCGATGAGTCCTGCGGCATGCGGCGGTCGTACGGGCAGGGCTGACACCGAGGAGCGATCGTGATGCGCAGGGTGACCTATTCCATGGGCGTCTCCCTCGACGGCTACGTCGTCGGGCCGGACGGCACCTTCAACTGGACGGCACCCGACAAGGACCTCTTCGGCTTCGCCACCGACCAGCTGAAAGAGGTCGGGGTGCACATCCTGGGACGGCGGCTCTACGAGTCGATGCTGTACTGGGAGACCGCCGAGCAGGATCCGTCGCTCGACGAGCTGTTCGAGCAGGCCGGGATCGCCGCGGGCTTACGCCTCGAGTTCGCCGCGCTGTGGAAGGCGCTGCCCAAGGTGGTGTTCTCGACGACGCTGTCAGCGGTGCAGGGCAATGCCCGCCTGGCCTCTGGCAGCCTGGCGGAGGAGATCGAGCGGCTGCGAGCCGCGCCCGGGGACGGCGACATCGCGATCGGCGGCGCGACGCTCGCCGCCGAGGCTGCGGCATCGGATCTGATCGACGAGTATCGGGCCAGGGTGTACCCGGTGCTGGTCGGTGGTGGCATCCCCTTCCATCCCCAGCGCGGACGCCGGGTGGATCTCGAACTGGTCGAGACCCGCCCCTTCAGCTCGGGGATCGTCTACCTCCGCCACCGCGTGACGCGCTAGCCCGGCCGGGGGGGCCTTCGGGTCGCTCACCCGGGCGAGTCGACGGCGTTCTGCTGCCGCAGCAGCTCCAGCAGCCGCGCCGCCGTCTCCGGCGGCAACGGCGGGACCGGGAGCACTCCCCCGGGGTGCCCGGCGCGCTCGTCGAGCCATCGGCAGTAGAGCCAGAACAACTCGTCCCGCTCCAGGCACTCGCGCCTGCGACGCGCCAGCTCTGCCCGGTCCGCGTCGGTCAGCCACCGGATCGTCACGGCTGCCTCCTGGCCACTCGGGCTGACGAACGCGATCGGCGCCGCATCGCAGAACAGCGTGATCGTGCCCTCGCCGGACGCACCAGGCGAGCGTAGGGCGCGCGAGCAGCGTCCCGCAGGTCACTCCCACTGCGGAGGTCCGAGGTCCGCCGCGGGTCGCGCCTCGATGCACCGTCCACGACCATCTCGGCCCGTCGCGCGGGTCAGCCGTCGACGAGCGCGAGCAGCTCGTTCTTGCGCACCTTGCCCGTGGGATTGCGCGGCAGGGCCGGCAGCACGTGGTACTCGACCGGCACCTTGTAGCCGGCCAACCGCGAGCGGCACATCGCCTCGAGCTCGGCAACCGCCGGCGCGGGCGCCTCGCGGTGCTCGACGAAGGCCACGACGACCTCGCCCCACGACTCGTCCGGCCGGCCGACGACGGCGGCGTCGGCGACGCCCGGGACGTCGGTGAGCACCGCCTCCACCTCGGCGACGTAGATGTTCTCGCCACCGCGGACGATCATGTCCCGGCTGCGCCCGCCGAGGAACAGGTAGCCCTCCTCGTCCAGCCAGCCGCGGTCGCCGCCGAAGAAGTACCCGTCGTGCAGCGCCGTGGCGGTCAGCTCCGGCATGTCGAGGTAGCCGGTCATCACGCTGTCGGTCCGCGCGGCGATGTGGCCGACGACGCCCGGCGGGCACTCGGTGCCGTCGTCGTCGAGGATCCGCAGGTCGACGCCGAGGATCGGCTGGCCCACCGACCCCAGCAGGTGCTCCTCGCCGGCCAGCGCGCGGCGGTGGTCGTCGGGCCGCAGCAGGGTCTGCAGGCCGGACTCGGTGCCCGCGCCGAACAGGTTCCAGAAGTCGCAGTCCGGCCACCGCTGCAGCGCCCGCCGCAGCAGGCTGGGCGGCATCGGCGCCGACCCGTACTGGAGGGTGTCGAGCCGCTCGTGCTCGCCGGGGCCGCGGTCGACCTCGAGCACCTGCTGGATCATCGTCGGCACCAGGAAGGCGCCGGTGAGCAGGCCCGAGCCGATCGCCTCGGCGACCACCTCCGCGTCGAACTGCGGATGGATGAGCGACGTGGCGCCGTGCGCCGCCTGGACGAACACGATCACCCAGCCGGCGATGTGGAAGATCGGCGAGGCGGTGTAGCGGACGGCGCCGGGCCGCGGCCGGGTCTCCCCGCCCAGCCACATCATCGTCTTGAGCATGCGGTGGGACTGCACGACGCCCTTCGGCAGCCCGGTCGTGCCGCTGGTGAACATGATCCCGAGGACGTCGTCGTCCCCGAGCGCCACCTGCGGCTCGACGTCGCGGCCCTCGGCCACCAGGACCTCGACGTCGTCCTCGAGGGAACCGTCCAGCGACCACAGCCGGCAGTCGCCGGGCAGGGTCTTCACCACCGACCGCGCCGTCTCGACGTAGCGCCCGCCCACGAAGAACCACTCCGGCTCGGCCCGCCCGAGGATGTTCTCGATCTCGAAGGGCGCCAGCCGGTAGTTCACCGGGACGTACGTGGCGCCCAGCTTGAAGCACGCGCCGAGCAGCTCGGCGTAGTCGAAGGAGTCGGTGTCCAGCAGCGCGATCCGGGTGCCCGTGCGCACGCCGCGGGCGGCCAGGGCGTCGCACAGCCGGTTGATCCGCTCGTTCACCTCGCGGAAGGTGCGGCCGCGGCCGTCGGTCGCCACCCAGCACAGCCGGTCCGGCCACCGCCGCGCGGCGTGGGCGAAGAGCTGGCCGATCGGCCACGGGGACGACGTCACCGGGAGACCTCCGAGGGCGGGACGAGCGGGAAAAGGGGACGGTCCCCGGGACCGGCGCGATGCCGGCCCCGGGGACCAGTGGGCTCAGCCGCTGATCGCGCGCTCGGCGACCGAGGTGTCGAGCTCGATGAAGCCATCCTCGTTGACCGGGGCCAGGGTGCCGTCGTCCTGGACCTGGAAGAAGATCGCCTCGTGGCTGCAGGCGCCCGGGCGGCCGGGCCACTGCTCGCCGTCGCAGGTCACCTTCGGGCCCAGGTAGGTCTGGAAGTCCTTGACCGCCTGCATCGCCTGGTTGACCGAGTCCGCGGTGATCTCCCCGTCGATGCCGGAGAGGATGTTCGCCAGGTTGATGATCCCCGCGAACGAGTACAGCGAGCGCGCGCTCTGCTCGTCCTCGTACCCGACCGCCTCCATGGCCTCGGCGAACTCGTCGAGCTGCTTCTGCACACCCTCCGGCGCGTTGTCCCGGGACAGCGGCACCCACAGCCGCGGCTGCACGATGGCGCCCTCGGCGTCACCGCCCAGCTCGTCGATGAACTGCGAGCAGGAGCCCATGAACGTCGTGCCCTCGAAGCCGGACTGCTTGATCGCCTGGACCAGCCCGGTGCAGGCCTCCTCGGGCAGCGCGATGACACCGGCGACGTCGGGGTCGCTGGCCAGCTCGGTCTGCGCCAGCACCTGGTAGTTGAGGTTGTCCACCGTGGTGTAGACACCGGTCACGTCGACGCCGAGCTCGGCGCCCAGGGGCTTGACCAGCGCGTCGACGTAGCCGTGCGAGGACGGAGCGTCGGTCACGGCGAGCGCGGCGGTCTTGGCGCCGTCGTTGGCCAGCGCCGTCACCATGCCCAGCGCGCTGGTCTCCAGCGGGCCGGAGAAGTAGTAGGCGGTGCCGTACGGGGCCGCCTCGGCGACGCCCTGGCCGGCGAGCAGGCCCACGATCGGGATCTTCGCCTCGGACAGGATCGGCACCATCGCGCCGATGCTCGTGCCGTCGTAGGCGTCGAAGACGACCGGGGCGTCACTGGTCACGAAGTGGTTGGCGCAGCTGACGCCGGTCTCCGGCGTGCCGTCGCCGGAGCAGACGTCCAGCTCCAGGGGCCGGCCGTTGATGCCACCCAGCTTGTTGTTGACGTACCACTCGGCGGCCTCCGCCCCGTAGGTGCTCTGCGGGTAGGCCACCGCGCCGGTGTCCAGGGACTGCACGCCGATGGTGAGCGGGTCCCCCTCGAGGCCGCCGCTGCTGTCGGCGCTCGCCTCCGGCTTGCTGCACGCCGAGGCGAGGAGCAGCACGGCGGCGGCCGCGGCTCCGGCGCCTGTCGTCAATCGCTTCATGGATGACTCTCCTTCGAGTCGCTGGGGCGCTGCGGTCGATGCCCGGCGCCAACCTCCGTGGTTGACGTCACAGTCGGCAGCTTGGTCGAAAGTGACGCTGACGTCAATGGTCGATTCAGACCGTGTCCGTGCCGTGATCCGGAACGATCCGGGCCGCTGGTCCGGACTCGGACCGGGCTCAGCCGGCCAGGGCCGAGGGCCCGGCGCCAGGGCCGCCGGCGTCGTCCGCGAGGAGCCGCCGCACGTCGCCGAGGGCGGCCAGCAGGCAGCCGGTGAAGGCGTCGCCCCGGTCCAGCATCAGGTGGTGGTGGGCCCCCGCCACGGTGTACTGCGGCACCGGCCGGCCCCACAGCCGGGCGAGGGCGGCCGCGGCGTCCTCCCCCACCAGCGAGCTGTGCTCGCCGCGGACGACGGCGACCGGGCACCGCACCCTGGCGAGGGCGTCGGTGAGCCCCTCGGGCCGCGCGACGACGTCCCAGATCGCCGGGTCGACCTTCCAGGCCCAGCCGCCGGCCACCTCGCGGAGCGACCGGGCCGCGACGTAGTCGAGCACGGTCCGGTCGGCCACCGGCTGCGGCGGCTCCAGGCGGAACCGGGCCACGGCCTCGGCCACCGACGGGTACACCCGGGTGACGCGCCGCCGCACCGCGACGTCCGCCGGCCGGTCCGGGGGCTCCACGATGGAGTCGGCGAGCACCAGCGCCGCGACCGCGTCCGGGGAACGAGCGGCGGCGCCGGCCGCCACGAGCCCGCCGATGCTGTGGCCGGCCACGAGCGCCCGGCCGCCGCAGACGCCGTCGACGACCGCCAGCACCTCCTCGGCCCAGCCCGCCATCGAGTAGCTCGCCCGCCGGCCGCTGTCCCCGTGCCCCGAGAGGTCGACGGCGACCACGTCGAAGTCGCCGCGCAGCGCCGGGACGGTGGAGTGCCACCAGCCGGCGTGGGCGGACGTGCCGTGCACCAGCACGAGCGGGAGCCCGCCCGGCGACGGCCACCGCTCCCAGGCGACGGGGGTGCCGTCGACCGGCACGGTCCCCCGCTCGGCCGGTCCCCCCGGCAGACCGCTCAGGAGACGAAGACGCCGGCCTCGGCGTCGGTGTCGGCGAACTCGTCGGCGCCGAAGTAGGCGGCCTCGACCTGCTCCCGGCGGGCCAGCAGGTCGCGGGCGCCGCCCTGCAGCACCACGCGCCCGTGGTTGAGGATGATGCCCCGGTCGGCCACGGACAGCGCGAGCTCGATGTGCTGCTCGACGAGGACGACGCCGATGCCCTCCTCCTTCGCCAGGTCGCGGATCGAGGGCAGCATCTCCTGGACGATCTTCGGCGCGAGGCCGAGGCTCATCTCGTCGATCATCAGCACCTTGGGCCGGCCGAGCAGCGCCTTGGCGATGGTGAGCATCTGCTGCTCGCCACCGGAGCACAGCCCCACCTTGCGGCCCAGGAGGCCACGCAGGGCGGGGAACCGGTCGAGCACCGCCTCCTCGCGCCCGGGGTCGGCCTTGCGGGCGGCCAGCCGGAAGTGGTCGCGCACCGTGAGGCCGTAGAAGACGCCGCGGTCGTCGGGCACCAGCAGCACGCCGCGGCGGGCCAGCTTGTGCGGTCGCTTGGCGTCCACCGCCGTCCCGAGCGCGGTCACCGACCCGGACATCAGCGGCACGAGGCCGACCATCGCCAGCAGCGACGTCGTCTTGCCGGCGCCGTTGGGTCCCAGCATCGCGACCACCTCGCCGGGGGTGAGGTCGAAGCTGAGGTCGCGGATGGCCGGCACCCGGTTGTAGCCGGCGGTCAGCCCCTGGACGCTGAGCACCGGCTCGGCGGTCGGGGTCGTGGAGCGGGCGGGATCAGACATCGGCGGTCTCCATGGGGACTCCGAGGTAGGCGGCGACGACGGCCGGATCGGTCCGGGCGGCGTCCGGCTTGCCGGAGAAGATCAGCCGGCCGAACTCGAGCACGTAGACGACGTCGCAGACGCCGAGCACGAGGGACATGTCGTGGTCGATGAGCAGGATCCCGGGGCCCTGCTCGGCGATGCTGCGCACGCGCGTGGCGAACTCGAGGCTCTCGTGCGAGTCGAGCCCCGCAGCGGGCTCGTCGAGCAGCAGCAGCTCGCACCGTCCGGCCAGCGCCCGGGCGACGCCGACCAGCTTCTGCTGGCCCAGGGTCAGGTCGCGGGCGAGCGAGCCGGCGACGCCCTCGAGGCCGACGGCGGCCAGGGCGCGGGCGACGATCTCGTCGCCGCTCCGGGCGCGGCGGCCGAACACGTCACGCCAGAGCGCCGCCACACCGCCCGGCCGCGCCGCCACGAGGATGTTCTCGGCGACGGTGAGGTTGCCGAACAGCTCCCCCGACTGCCAGGTCCGGGTCAGGCCGATCTCGCGGCGCTTGTGCGGCGCCAGCCCGTCGATCCGCCGGTCGCCCAGCCACACCTCCCCCGTGGAGGCGGTGAAGCCGGTGACGGCGTCCACGAAGGTGGTCTTGCCGGCGCCGTTGGGCCCGATCAGGCCCACCACCTGCCCGGGCTCGACGGTCAGCGAGACGTCGGAGTTGGCGACCACGCCGCCGTAGCGGACCGTCAGCCGCTCGGTGCGCAGCCCTGCGGAGTGCTCAGACACCGGTGGTCATCCTCGGGGTCTCGACGGGACGGGCGGGCTCGGCGGCGGCCTCCGCCGGTGGTCGGTCCGGCTCGGTCCGCCACCCGCGGCGCAGCTTGCGCGAGAGCCACTCGACCTGGTGGCGGGTCTCCCCCGCGATGCCGGACGGGTTGAGGATCGCCGTGGTGATCAGGCCGATGCCGGTGATCAGCGCGTACGCGTTGCCGAGGTCGAACCACTGGTGCAGCGCGGTGTAGACCAGCCCCAGCGGGCCGAGGACGCCGGCGACGAGGGCGCCGCCGAACGAGGTGATCCCGCCGAGGTAGGCGACGGCGAGGATGGTCAGGCCGACCACCACCGAGAACGACTCCGCCGACAGCTGCCCCTGGCTGTAGCCGATCAGGCAGCCGGCGATGCCCGCGATGAAGGCCGACAGGCCGAAGCCGATCAGCTTCGTGCGGCGGACGTCGATGCCGGCGGAGGCGGCCGCCCGCTCGTTGGCCCGCACCGCGAGGAACGCCCGCCCGGTGTCGCCCCGGCCGATCCGAACGAAGAGCAGGACGACGAGGACCAGCACCACCAGGACCATCAGGGAGAACGACAGCCGGGACAGGTCACGCCCGGACCGGACGGCGAAGTCCAGCCCGAACAGGGTGGGACGGCCGATCGGGTTCCCGGTGGCCGGCGTGAGGCTGTAGTTGTCGAACACGAACCGCTCGATCGCCAACGCCGCGGCGATGGTGACGATCGCCAGCTGCACCCCGCGGATCCGGAAGGCGGGCAGCGCGACGAGCATGCCGAGGACGGCGGCCACCAGCGCGCAGGCCAGGATCGCCAGCGGGAAGGGCACGTCCCACGCGGTCGTGAGCTTGGAGAGGGTGAAGCCGGCCGCCCCGGCGAACGCCGACTGGGCCAGCGAGATCTGCCCGAGGAACCCGGTGATGACCACGTAGGACAGCGCGAGCATCGCCACGATCAGCGAGGTGGTCAGCCCGAACCGGTAGGTCGGGTTGAAGAACACCAGGCACAGCACCGCCACGGCGATCAGCGCCGCCGCCTTCCACGGGACGATCCGCGGGATCACCACGTCGGGCAGCCGGACCATCTGCAGGGTGCCGCGGGCGGGCAGCCGCTTGCCGAAGGCGAACAGGATCACCATGACGACCAGGAAGGGCAGCACCTGGTCCAGGCCCGACTGCGCCCACGTGGGCCACCAGCTGCGGGTCGACAGCAGCGAGAGCTCGGACTGGAAGACGCCCAGCGCGAGGGCGCCGGCGACGCCGAGCCAGATCGACTCGAGCTTGGCGACCAGGACGACGGCGAGGGCCGGGACGACCAGCAGGGTGTAGTTGGTCGGGGAGAGGCCGGTGAGGACGCCGCCGAGCATGACCGCCACCGTGCTGACCAGCGAGCCCATGACGAGGGCGATCAGCGCCAGCCGGTCGGCCGAGAAGCCCATGAGGACGGCGCCGCGCTCGTTCTCCGCCGCGGCGCGGGTGGCCCGGCCGCTGTGGGTGAACCGCAGGTAGGCCCAGACGAGGGCGGCCAGCACCACCATGACCGCGGCCATCACGAGCTCGCGGACCGGCAGCTCGAGGCCGCCCACCGCGAGGTCGCCCTCCGGCAGGAAGTTGTCGACGTGCAGGCTGTTGGGGCCGAAGCGGATGACCGCCAGCGCCTGCAGCGTGACCATCAGGCCGATGGACACCACGACCTGGGCCAGCGCCGGCGCCCGCCGCACCGGGCGGAACACCAGGTAGTGGGCGATGACGCCCAGCAGGAACGCGTTGACCAGCCCGATGAGCAGGGACAGCGCGACGCCGGGCGGCTCCGGGAAGTACAGCGTGCCGATCGGCAGGATCAGCTCGCCGTCGTCGACGAGCTTGGCGAAGACGTAGGCGCCCCACATGGCCATGGCGCCCTGGGCGAAGTTGATGATCCCGGTGGCGCGGTAGACGAGCAGCAGCCCCGTCGACAGGCCGACATACACCGCGCCGAGCCCCAGTCCGAGCGCGGCGAATTCGATCAGCGTGGTCATCGGGAACTCCGGGATTCGGCGGGGCTCAGGAACACTTGGTTGACGTCACGGTCAGGTAAGCGGGCGGCCGGCTGTCGGCTCAGTCGCCGGCGAGGCCGGCGGCCTTGAGCGCGAGGGACTTCGCGCGGGTGATGTCGTAGTGCCGCCGGGTGACCAGCCGCTGGGCGAACATGCCGCCACCGGACTGCAGGTTGGTCACGTGGTGCCAGCCGCCGTAGGCGTCGGCGGTGGTGTCGCGGATGGCGTGGAACAGCTTGGTGCGGTATTCACCGCTGACGCCGTCCCCCGTCGACATGTACTTCTCGAGGTAGGGCCGCAGCGTCTCGTTGTCGAAGTCGGCCATCGACGGGGCGGTGAGGACGGCGCCGCCGGCGATGTCGTGCAGGTGCCGGACCATCACGCTGAACTCCGCGGCACCCTGGAACTTCGTGACGTTGGTGTACATGTCGTCGGGGTAGTAGTAGCCGTCCGGCGTGGCGTGCGCGTGCAGCAGCGCCGCCTCCAGCCCCGCCCGCAGCAGCGTGGCGTGGATCATCATCAGGTCGATCTTCTCCCTGACGTGGCTGATCTTCGCCGTCCCGTTGGCCTCGGCGATCAGCTGGGCCAGGCCCACCAGCTCGTCGGCCTGCTCGACCATGAACGCCGTCCCGCCGAGCCGCTCCCACAGGCCGAGGGAGTGCGCGAAGACGGCCGCCTGGGGCGCCTGCCCGTCGAGGAACACCCGCTCGTTGGGCACGAACACGTCGTCGAAGATGACCATGCTGTCCGGAACGCTGTCGCGCGAGCTGGTCGGGTGGTCGCGCTCGTCGCGGCCGTAGGGGTGGTACGTCGTGTTGGTCACGTGCACGCCGGGGGCGTTGACCGGGACGGCGGCGCAGATCGCCCAGTCCTCCTCGCCCGGCTTCATGTTCTTGGTCGGCATGACCATCAGGTCGTGGCCGAGGGCGGCGGCGCTGATGTGCAGCTTGGCGCCGCGGATCACCACGCCGTCGGGACCACGGTCGACCACCCGCACGTAGGAGTCGGGGTCGTCCTGGTCGGCGGGGTGCTTGCTGCGGTTGCCCTTGGCGTCGGTGATGCACTCGGTGATGCGGATGTCGCGGCGCTTGGCGTCCTCGACGTAGGCGTGGATGCGCTCGACGTACTGCGGCCCCACCGGCTCGATCCGCGGCGCGGCGACCAGCAGGGTCATCAGCGACTGGTAGGTGACGTTGAGCAGCAGGTCCATCTCGAGCAGGACCGGGATCTTGTCCCGCAGCTCCTCGGGGCTGCGCGGGCCGTCGATGAGCGGGTTCACCGCACCCGGCTCGGCGGAGTAGTGCTTGTCGTAGCCGGCGGCGGCGACCTCCATGGGCACGGCCAGCGCCGGCTCCGTGGCGAAGTCCTCGACCAGGCGGCCGGCGAAGTAGACCTTCCGGCCGTCCTTGAGCGAGTCCTTGTACTCCTGTCCGGTCAGCATCCGCGGAGGCTCCTGTCGGTCTCGAGGGAGTGGGGTGACGGCCCCGGAGTGAGCTTGACGTCGAAGTCACATTTGCAGTGGCACCGGTCACTGTCAAGGGACCGCGGGCGTTTTTCGGCGTCCCGCCGCCGGCCGTTCGCGGGCAGGCCGGCGGCCGCCGGGAGCGGGTGCTCCCGGCGGCCGCCGATGCGTGCTGTTGCCGGCCTCTCAGATGCCTCGGCTGGGGCCGTGCGCGTCGTCCGCGAGGCCGGCCACGACCAGCGCCGCGTGCTTGGCGGCGTCCATGTCGTAGTGCTTGCGGGTGACGATCCGCTGGGCGTAGAGCCCGCCGCCGGCCTGGACGTTCGTGACCTGCTTCCAGCCGCCGTAGGCGTCGGCGGTCAGGTCGCGGATCGCGTGGAACAGCCGGGTGCGGTACTCGCCGTCGACGTCGGCCCCCGTGGACATGTACTTGCGTGCCAGCGGCCCGACCTCGGGGTTCTCCAGGTCCAGCAGGGAGGGCGCGGTGACCACCGCGGCGCCGGCGATGTCGTGCAGGTGCCGGACCATCAGGTTGTAGCTGGCCGCGCCGGTGTACTTGCCGGCGTTCGTGTACAGCTCGTTCGGGAAGACCGCGCCGAACACCCCCGTCTCCGCGTGCGTGAGCGCCGCCTCCAGGCAGGCACGCACCACGGTGGCGTGGATGATCATCTCGGAGATCTTCTCCTTGACGTGCCCCACCCGCGTCAGGCCGTTGGCCTCGGCGATCAGCTGGGCCAGGCCCACCATGACGTCGGCGCCGTCGGCCATCGAGGTGAGCCCGCCGAGCCGCTCCCACAGGCCCAGCGAGTGCGCGAACACGGCGGCGTGCTCCACCTCGCCGTCCAGGAAGACCCGCTCGTTGGGCACGAAGACGTCGTCGAAGATGACGAAGCCCTCCGGAAAGGACTCCAGGCCCGAGACCGGGAAGTGCCGGGGGTCGGGGTGCCGCGGCGCGTACGTGGTGTTGATGATCTTCACGCCCGGCGCGTTGACCGGGATCATCGCCGCGACGGCGTAGTCCTCCTCCCCCGGCTTCATCGCCTTGGTGGGGATGGTCATCAGCTCGTGGCCGAAGCTGGCCGCGGTGATGTGCAGCTTCGCCCCGCGCAGCACGATGCCGTCCGGCGAGCGGTCGACCACCCGCACATAGGCGTCGGGGTCGTGCTGGCGGGCGGGCGGCAGCGACCGGTCGCCCTTGGCGTCGGTGATGCACTGGGTGATCCGGATGTCGCTGTGCTGCGCCGACTTCGTGAACGCGTCGATCCGCTCGACGTATTGCGGGCCGGCCGTGGCCAGCCGTCCCGCGGCGGTGGCCAGCGTCATGATCGAGGTGTAGTTGACGTGCGCCATCATCCCGGCGCTGTGCACCAGCTCGACCTTGTGCCGCAGCTCGTCGGCCGTCCGCGGGATGCCGCTGACCGGGTTGACGCCGTCCACGGCCCGCTCGGCGAGCCAGTCGTAGCCGTCGGCCACGTTCTGCACGACCTGGCCGAGGACGGGGTGGCCGGGGAGGTCCTTGACCCGCTCGCCCTCGAAGTACGTCGCGCGGCCGTCGTCGAGCGTCGCCTTGTACTGCTCACCTGTCAGCACGGGGTTCTCCTCCGTTGGTCTGGGCCCGGCCGCGGGCGAGGACGCCCGCCCGGCGGTTCTCCACCTCGGCCGGGTCGAACCCGGCCATCCACTCCTTGGAGGTCCGGGCCTCGACCTCGAGGCCCTCCCCCACGAGCTCGCGCTCGATGTCCTTGTACGAGCGCAGCAGCCGGCGCACGCCGGGCTGGTGGTTGCCGACGATCGACGCCGCCACTGCACGGGCCGCCGGCAGCAGCTGCTCGTGCGGGACGACCTCGGTCACCAGGCCGGTGCGCAGCGCCTGCTCGGCGGAGAGGTAGTCGCCGGTCAGGCTCATCCGCCGGGCCGTCCCCCGCCCGACGGCGAGCGGCAGCAGGACCGACAGCCCCCAGCCGGGGAGCACGCCCACCCGCGCGTGGGTGTCGGCGAACCGGGCCCGCTCGGAGGCGACGAGGATGTCGCAGTTGAGCGCCAGCTCCAGCCCACCGGTCACGGCCACGCCGTTGACCGCGCCGATCACCGGCTTGGACAGCGGCGGCCACGGGAACCACGACGGGACGCCGTCCTCCCGCGACCCCGCGGACAGGTTGTCCGCCGAGCTGCCCAGCTGCTTGAGGTCCAGGCCGGCGCAGAAGGCCGGATCGGCGCCGGTGAGGATGACGACGTCGACGGCGTCGTCGTCCTCCAGCTCGCGCATCGCCGACCGGAGCGCCGCGATGAGCTCGGCCGAGAGCGCGTTGCGCGACTCCGGCCGGTTCAGCGTGACCGTCGCGACGCGGTCGGCCGCCTCGACGAGCAGGACGTGATTCATCAGCGGCCCTGCCAGACCGGCGGCCGCTTCTCCGCGAAGGCGGTGGCGCCCTCCCGGGCGTCGGCCGACGTCGCGACCGGGCGGGCGATCGCGTCCTGCTTGCTCCAGGCCTCGTCCTCGGTCCAGTCCTTGGACTCGACGATGATCCGCTTGCTGGCGATCAGCGAGAGCGGGCCGTTGGCGGCGATCTCCGCGGCCAGCCGCAGCGCGGCGTCCAGGGCCTGCCCGTTCGGCACCAGCCGGTTGACCAGGCCGAAGTCGTGCATCCGCGGCGCCGGCACGTGGTTGCCGAGCAGCGCCAGCTCCATCGCCGCGTGGTACGGGATGCGCCGGGGCAGCCGGAGCAGCCCGCCGCCGGCCGCGACCAGGCTGCGCTTGACCTCGGGGATGCCGAACGACGCCCCCTCCGCGGCGACGACGAGATCGCAGGCGAGCACGATCTCGAAGCCGCCGGCCAGCGCGTAGCCCTCGACCGCGGCGATGAGCGGCTTGGCCGGCGGCCGCTCGACCAGGCCCGCGAAGCCGCGGCCCTCGACGACCGGGTGCTCGCCGCGGACGAACGCCTTGAGGTCCATCCCGGCGCAGAACGTGCCGCCGGTGCCGGTGATGACGCCGACGCGCAGGTGCGGGCTCTCGTCGAGCCGCTCCATGGCCTCGGCGACCGCGGTCGCCAGCGCCTCGTTGACCGCGTTGCGGGCCTCGGGGCGGTTGAGGGAGACGACGAGCACGCCGTCCCCCTCCTCGGTGAGCACCTCGTCGCTCATGGGACTCCTTCGTCCGTAGGGGGTTTCAGTCGAGGACGGCGGCGGCGAGCCGCTCGGCCGCGGCGGCACGGCCGCCGAGCAGCGCGGCATCGCTGACGGCGCGCTTGTAGTACAGGTGCGCGGGGTGCTCCCAGGTGAAGCCGATGCCGCCGTGGACCTGCACGGTGTTCTTGGCCACCCGCAGGTAGGCCTCCGCGGTGACGACGGTGGCCAGATCGGCGGCCAGGCGGGGGTCGTCGACGCCGGTGTCGGCGGCCCAGGCGGCGTGGTAGGCGGCCGACCGGGCGTGCTCCACCTCGACCAGCATGTCGGCGCACCGGTGCTTGACCCCCTGGAAGGAGCCGATCGCGCGGCCGAACTGCAGCCGGGTCTTCGCGTACTCGACGGACAGGTCGAGCAGCCGCTGCGCCCCGCCGACCGCCTCCGCGGCCAGGACGACGGCGGCGACGTCCCGCGCGCCGGCCACCGCTGCGGCGGCCTGGCCCGGGTCCCCCACCGCGCGGGCGGGCACGCCGTCGTGGCGCAGCCGCGCCTGCCGGCGGGTCAGGTCCAGCACCGACTGCGGTTCCCGGGTCAGGCCCGCGGCGCCGCCGTCGACGGCGAACAGGCCGGTCCCCGTGTCGGTGGCGGCGAGCACGAGCACGGTGTCGGCCGCGCCGCCGTCGAGCACGTGGGCCTGCTCGCCCGTGAGCCACCAGCCGCCGTCGTCCTTGGCGGCCCGCACCGTCGGCTGGGCCGGCGCCCAGGCGCCGCGGTCGTCGGTGGCGGCCAGCGCCACCACCGCCTCGCCCTCGGCGATCGCCGGCAGCAGCTCCTTGGCCACGTCGTCGTCGCCGGCCAGCCGCAGCGCGGTCGCGGCGAGGGCGACGGTGCTCACCAGCGGCGCCGGAGCGACCGCGCGGCCGAACTCCTCGGCGACGACGGCAAGGTCGACCAGCCCGGCCCCGGCGCCGCCGAGCTCCTCGGGGACGGCGAGGCCGAGCAGGCCGACGTCGCGGCCGAGGCGCCGCCACACCTCGCGGTCGAACCCCTCGGCGGTCTCCATGAGCCGCCGCACCTCCGGCTCGCCGAAGCGCTCCGTGGCGAACTCGCGGGCGACGGCCCGCAGGTCGCGCTGCTCGGGGGTGAACTCGAACTCGACCATCAGAAGGTCCCTCCATCGACGACGATCCGCTGGTCGTTGACGTACGCGCCGTCGGGCCCGACGAGGAACCGCACGACGCGGGCGATGTCCTCGGGGGCGCACACGCGGCCGAACGGCGAGCCCTCGTCGAGCTCGTGGATGTCGTCGACGCTGCGGGTCGCCCGGGCCAGCCGGCGGCCCATCTCGGTGTCGGTCAGGCCGGGGGCGACGATGTTGACGTGGACGCCGTGGCGGCGCTCCTCCTGGGCCAGGGTGTGCGCCAGCGCCTCGACCGCGGCCTTGCCCATGTTGTAGGGCGCGCCGTTCGCGTGCCACGTCGAGGCGGCGATGCTGGAGACGAACACGACGTCCGAGCGGTCGGCCCGGCGCAGCTGCGGCAGCGCCGCCCGCACCAGCTGGTGCGGCCCGATCGCGTGCACCGCGAGCACCCAGGACAGCTCCTCGACCGTGGTCTCGGCGACCGGCTTGCCCCGGCTGGCGACGCCGGCGTTGCTCACCACGATGTCGAGCCCGCCGAAGCGTTCGACCGCGGTGGCCACCGCCGCCTCCGACGACGCGGGGTCGTCGACGTGCGACTCGACCGCGACCGCGGTCGCGCCCTCGCCGGCGAGCTTGTCGACCAGCGTCTCGGCGGCCTCGCGGTCCCGCCGGTAGGTGAGGACGACGGCCGCGCCGGAGAGCGCCAGCTCGGTGCTGATCGCGGCGCCGATGCCGCGCCCGCCGCCGGTGACGAGGGCGACGCGGCCGGCCAGCGGCCCGGTGGAGGGCTCAGCCACGGGGCACCTCGCTCCACGGCTTGCCGGTGTCGACCCGGACGTCGCCGGGCAGGCCGAGCAGCCGCTCCCCCAGGATGTTGCGCAGCACCTCGGAGGTGCCGCCCTCGATCGTGTTGGCCCGGCTGCGCAGGAACCGCCGCTGCAGGTCCTCCCCGTCCACGGGCGGCGGCGCGCCGTCGGGACCGGTCTCGTACCCGCTGTAGAGCGAGGCCTCGACCCCGAGCATGTCCATGCAGAACTCGTAGACGGCCTGGTTGAGCTCGGCGCCGACCAGCTTGCTGATGCTGCCCTCCGGGCCGATCTTCTCGCCGCCCTCCACCCGCTGCCGGTCACCGGTGAGCCGGGCGGCGTCGGCGGTGGCGAACAGGTGGACCAGCCGGTCGCGGAGCGCGGGGGTGCGCAGGTCGGGCCGCTCGCGCCAGAGCCGCAGCGCCGAGCCGATGCTGCCGCTGCCGCGCACGCTGCTGCCGCCGCCGATGGCGTTGCGCTCGTTCATCAGCGTGGTCATCGCGACGTGCCAGCCCTGCCCGACCTCGCCGAGCCGGTGGGTGTCGGGGATCCGGGCGTCGCGCAGGTACACCTCGTTGAACTCCGCCTCGCCGGTCATCTGGCGCAGCGGGCGGACCTCGACCCCGGGGTCGGTCATGTCGAGGACGAAGTAGGTCAGGCCCTTGTGCTTGGGCTGGTCCGGGTCGGTGCGGGCCAGCAGCAGCGCGCGGCGCGCCTTGTGCGCCGAGCTGGTCCAGACCTTCTGGCCGTTGACGATCCAGGTGTCGCCGTCCAGGACGGCGCGGGTGGCCAGGCCGGCGAGGTCGGAGCCGGCGCCGGGCTCGCTGAACAGCTGGCACCAGATCTCGTCGCAGACGTAGTCCGCCCGCAGCAGCTCGGCAGCCAGCTCGCGGGAGGCGTGCGCCATCACCGTCGGGCCGGCCATGCCGTAGCCCATCGGGTTGAGCCAGAACGGGTTGGGCCCGCCGGCGCCCTGCAGGATGCCGTCGGCGACGGCCTGCAGGCCCGGCGCGACGCCGAGCCCGCCGAAGCCCTCGGGGAAGTGCACCCAGGCCAGTCCGGCGTCGAAGCAGGCGCCGAGGAAGTCCCGCTGCGGGGTGGTCGCCGGCGGGTGCTCGGCGACCACCCGGCGGGCGGTCTCGGCGACGAGGTCGCGGTCGGTCACGGACACCCCTCTCAGGCCGTGTCGGATCAGGAGTCGAGGAAGTCGGGCGTGCGGCGCTCGCGGAAGGCGGTCGCTGCCTCCCGGTGGTCGCCGGTGAACGAGCTGAGGATCTGGGTGCGGTTCTCGATGTCGATGCCGGCCTGCAGGCTGCCGATCTCGAGCTGGCTCCACATGACCTCCTTGGTCATGCGGACGCCGAACGGCGAGTTGGCCAGCACCAGCCGCGCCGTCTCCAGGGCCGAGTCGAGGACCTCGCCGTCCGGCACCACGCGGGTGACCAGGCCGATGCGGTCGGCCTCGGCGGAGTCGATGATCCTGCCGGTGAGCAGGAGCTCGAAGGCGCGCGAGGCGCCGACCAGCCGCGGCAGCAGCCAGCTGACCCCGATGTCGCAGCCGGACAGACCGAGCCGGACGAAGGCGACGTTGTAGCGGGACGACGCCGCCCCGATCCGCACGTCGGAGGCCAGCGCGAGGGCCAGGCCGCCGCCGGCCGCCGGCCCGTTGACCGCGGAGATCACCACCTGCGGCAGGGCGCGCAGCTTGGGCACCAGCGCGGCGATGTGCTTCTGCACGGCCAGCCCCGCCTGCGGGGTGCGCGTGGCCCGGTCGGGGCCGCCCATGTCGAAAGCGGTGAGGTCCAGCCCGGCGCAGAACCCGCGGCCGGCGCCGGTCAGCACCAGCACCCGGACCGACGGGTCCTCGGCGAGCGCGTCGAGGACGGCGTGCAGCTCGCGCAGCAGGTCGTGCGAGAGCGCGTTGAGCCGCTCCGGCCGGTCGAGGGTGAGCACGACGATGCCGGGCTCCGGCGCCGCGAGGCGGATGGTGGTGAGGTCGGCCGGCAGCCCGGCGGGCAGCACGGCCCCTGGGTCGACGGACGAGGTGGTGGTGGTCACGCGGGTTCCTCTCAGCCTCGGGAGCGCTGGTTGAACGGGAGGTCCTTCTCCGGATCGGGGTCCTTCGGCAGCCCCAGCACGCGCTCGGCGATGATGTTGCGCTGGATCTCCGAGGTGCCTCCGGCGATGCTGGTCTGCTTCATCGTGAGGAAGTCGTAGGCCGAGCCGGGCAGCCCGCTCCCGGCCGGCCAGCCCAGGACGCCGACCGGGTCGGCCTCGGCGGCCAGCACGCCGGCCTGCTCCTGCAGCCAGGAGCTGATCAGCTTGCGGATCGAGCCCTCGGCGCCCACCGGCCCGGTGCCCGTCTCGACGAACGCGCGCACGGTGGTCATCTGCAGCACCCGCTCCTCGACCAGGTAGGACAGCAACCGGTCGCGCAGCAGCGGGTCGGCCCAGGTGCCGGTGCGGGCGGCCAGCCGGGCCAGCTCCTCGCCCTTGCCCTCGCCGACGCCGGGCCGGCCGGACAGGCCGTTGCGCTCCTGCATCAGCGTCGTGATGCCGACCGCCCAGCCGTTGTTCAGCCCGCCCAGCAGGGCGTCCTCGGGCAGGACGACGTCGTCGAGGAACACCTCGTTGAACTCCGCGTCGCCGTTCATCTGCCGCAGCGGCCGCGGCTGCACGCCGGGGGTGCGCATGTCGACGAGGAAGTAGGAGATGCCGCGGTGCTTGGGCAGCGTCGGATCGGTGCGGGCCATGAGGATGCCCCAGTCGGCGAAGTGCGCGTAGGAGTTCCACACCTTCTGGCCGTTGACCCGCCAGGTGCCGTCCTCCTGCCGCTCCGCCCGGGTGGCCAGCGACGCCAGGTCCGAGCCGGCGCCGGGCTCGCTGAACAGCTGGCACCACTGCACCTCGCCGCGCCGGATCGGCGGGAGGAAGCGGCGCTTCTGCTCCTCGGTGCCGTGCGCCAGGATCGTCGGGCCGGCCAGGCCGCGGCCGATGAAGGCGGGGCTGTCGTGGTCGGCCGAGTAGCGCAGCAGCACGTCGGAGATCGCGCCGGCCTGCTCGGCGGACAGGCCGAGGCCGCCGTGCTCGCGCGGCCAGGACGGCGTCGCCAGGCCGGAGTCGCCGAGCAGCGCGAACCAGGCGCGCATGCCCTCGGCGTCGGCGCGGTGCGCGGCCACGGCCGCGCGGTCACCGTCGAGCACCGCCTTGAGCCAGGCCGGGGGCAGGTTCTCGTGCAGCCAGCGCTCGGCGGCCGCCGCCACCTCCTCCTCGGAGGCGTCCGGGGACAGGTCGAGCAGGGCGGTCATGCCGGCACCTCCGCGAGCTCGGGCAGGACGACGGGGACGAGCGCGGCGCGGTGCTCGGCCGGGGAGCCGGCCAGGCTCGCGTCGGCCCGGGCCCGCCGCAGGAACAGGTGGGCGTCGTGCTCCCAGGTGAAGCCCGTGCCGCCGTGCAGCTGGATGGTGTCCTTCGCCGTCTGCAGGAACGACTCCGAGCAGTAGCTGGCGGCCACGGCCGCGCCCATCGCGGCGTCGGCCGAGCCGGGCTCCTGCCAGGCCGCCCAGTACGCCGCGGAGCGCGACATCTCCAGGCGCACCGCCATGTCCGCGAGCCGGTGCTTCACGCCCTGGAAGGCGCCGATCGGCCGGCCGAAGGCCCGCCGGGTGCGGGCGTGCTCGGCGGTCATCTCGACCAGCGTGCTCATCGCGCCGACCTGCTCCGCGGCGAGCAGCACGGCGGCCGCCCGCCGGACGTGCTCGAGGACCGCCGCTCCCCCGCCGTCCTCGCCGACCGGCCGGGCCGGGACGTCGCGCAGGTGCAGCCGGGCCATCGGCCGGGTGAGGTCCAGGGTGTCCAGCCGCTCGGCCTCCAACCCGTCGGCGTCGCGGTCGACGGCGTACAGCGACAGGCCGCGGTCGCCCTGCGCGAGGACGAGCACCAGGTCGGCGTCCGCGCCGTCCAGGACCAGCTCCTTGACCCCGGAGAGCCGGACGTCCCCGCCGGACCCGGTGGCCCGGGCGGCGATGCTCGCCGACGCCCAGCGGCCGTCGCGCTCGGCGACCGCGAGGGTGGCGGTGCGCGCGCCCTCGGCGAGCGGCGGCAGGTGCTCGGATTGCGCGTCGGCGTCCCCGGAGGCGCGCAGCGCCTCGGCCGCCAGGACGACGGTGGAGAGGAACGGCCCGCCGAGCAGCGCGCGGCCCATCTCCTCGAGCACGATCGCGAGCTCCACCCACGAGCCGCCGCTGCCCCCGTGCTCCTCCGGGACCGCGATGCCCTGCAGCCCGGCCTGCTGCGCCATCGCCGTCCACAGCTGCGGGTCGTGCCGGGTGCCGGCCTCGGCCAGCTCCCGGGTCCGGCCCAGCGGCGCGCGGCTGCGCAGCAGCTTCCGGGTGCCCGCCCGGAGGTCCTGCTGCTCCGGCGTCCAGGTGAACTCCATCGTTCGCCTCCTGCTCGGGGGTCGAAGGTCAGCGGCCGCGGAAGACCGGGGCGCGCTTCTCGAGGAAGGCCCGGCCGGCCTCGGCGGTGTCCTCGGTGGCGAAGTTGATCTGCTGGGACCGGGCCTCGTCCTCCAGCGCGCGCTCGAGGGTGGCCTCGAAGGAGTCGTGGAGCATCCGCTTGGACAGCCGCATCGCGATCGGCGGTCCGGCGGAGAGCCGCCCGGCCAGCCCGCCGACCGCCGCGTCGAGCTCCTCGGGGGCCACGACCTCGCGGACCAGGCCCCACTCGCGCGCCTGCTCGGCGCCGATGATGTCGCCGAGCAGCACCAGCTCCTTGGCCCGGTGCAGCCCGACCAGCCGGGGCAGGATCCACGAGCCGCCGAAGTCGGCCGACAGGCCGCGCTTGACGAAGATCTCCGAGAACCGCGCCCGGCTCGACGCGACCACGAAGTCGCACGCCAGGGCGAGGTTCATGCCGGCACCGACGGCGACGCCGTCCACCCGGGCGATGGTCGGGATCGGCAGCCGGTGCAGGGCGAGGCAGGCCTCGCTGACCTCGGTCATGTCGACCAGCGGCGGGCGCCGCTCGTCGCGCGACCCGCTGAGGTCGGCCCCGGCGCAGAAGTCGCTCTCCGCGCCGGTCACCACCAGGACGCGGGCGTCGCTCGCGGCCACCTCGCGCAGCGCCGCGCGCAGTGCCCGCCAGGCCGCCCGGGTCATCGCGTTCTTCCGCCGCGGGTTGGCCAGCGTGATCGTGGCGACGTCGCCGTCCCGCTCGAGCAGCACGGGAGGCGCGGCCTCCGTGAGCACCTCGGCGGGCACCGCGCCGTCGGACACAGCGGTCATCGGGAGGTCTCCGGTTCCTCGTGCAGGCCGGCCCTCACAGGTCCGACGCCAATTTCTTGACCTGCTCGACGGTCCGTACCCGGTCCGCGTGCGTGCCCTGCGGGAAGGTGAGCATCAGCGTGGTCACGCCGGCCTCCTTGAAGGCGGCGAGCCGCTCGGCGACCCAGCCCTCCGGCCCGACCAGGGACGTCGCGTCGACCATCTCCTGGGGGACAGCGGCAGCGGCCTCGTCCTTGCGGCCGGCGAGGTAGAGGTCCTGCACGGTCGCCGCGGCCTCGGGGAAGCCGTAGCGGACCGTGAGCTCGTTGTAGAAGTTCTTGCCCCGGGCGCCCATGCCGCCGATGTAGAGGGCCAGGGAGTCCCGGCCCTGCTCGCGCAGGGGCTCGAGCCCGTCGCCGACGGCGCACGCGGCGCCGACGACGACGTCCAGCTCGCCGAGCTCGGGATCGCGCTTGGCCCTGCCGGCGTCGAGGGAGGCGCCCCAGGTCTCGGCGGCCTTCTCCGGGTAGAAGAAGATCGGCTGCCAGCCCTCGGCGATCTCGGCGGTCAGCTCGACGTTCTTCGGCCCGATCGCGGCGATGGTGATCGGGATGCGCTCGCGCACCGGGGTGTTGATGAGCTTGAGCGGCTTGCCGAGGCCGGTGCCCTGCTCCGGGGGCAGGGGCAGCGTGTAGTACGTGCCGGAGTAGACGACCTTCTCCCGGCGCCAGACCATGCGGCAGATCTCGACGATCTCGCGCAGCCGGCCCAGCGGCGCGTCGTACTTCACGCCGTGGAAGCCCTCGACGACCTGCGGGCCGGAGGCGCCGAGACCCAGGGTGAACCGGCCGCCGGAGACGAAGTCCAGCCCGGCCGCGGTCATCGCGGTGAGCGTCGGCGTCCGGGTGAAGGCCTGCATGATCGCCGAGGTGAGCTCGAGCCGGTCGGTGATCGCGGCCAGGTAGCCCAGCTGGCTGACCGCGTCGAAGCTGTAGGCCTCGGCGACCGCGACGACGTCCAGGCCGGCCTTCTCCAGGTCGGCGAGCTCGGCGGCGGCCTCCCTGAAGCCGCCGGCGTACTGCAGCTGCGTTCCGATGCGCATCGGGGATCCCCTCAGTTGGCGCCGACGGGCTGGGCGTCCGCGGCGGGCAGGTCCCACGTGCGCAGCTCGCGCTTGAGGATCTTGCCGCTGGCGTTGGTGGGCATGGCGTCGAGCAGGACGAACTCGCGCGGCACCTTGTACCGCGCCAGCCGCCCGTTGCAGTGGGTGGTGAGCTCGTCGGCCGTCACGCTCTGCCCGGTGCGCAGGGTGACGAAGGCGCGCACCGCCTCGCCCCAGTGCTCGTCCGGGACGCCGACCACGGCGGCCTGCTGCACCGCGGGGTGCTCGGCCAGCACCGACTCGATCTCGAACGGGTAGATGTTCTCGCCGCCGCGGATGATCATGTCCTTGTTCCGGCCGTGCAGGTACAGGTAGCCCTCCTCGTCCAGGTAACCCATGTCGCCGGCCCGGAACCAGCCGTCGCGAAACGCGCGGGCGGTGTCCTCGGGCATGTCGAGGTAGCCGTCCATGACCATGTCGCTGCGGGTGGCGACCTCGCCGATCGCCCCCGGCGGCAGGTCATTCATGTCCTCGTCGACGATCCGCATGGCCACGCCGAAGGAGGGGCGGCCCGCGGAGCGGAGCAGGTCCTCGCGGCCGGCCAGCGCCCGGCGGTGGTCGGCCGGGGTGAGCACCGACTGCAGGCCCGCCTCGGTGCCGGCGCCGAACGCCTGCAGGAAGTCGCACCGGAAGGTGGCCATCGCCCGGCGCAGCAGGGTCGGTGAGATCGGCGCGGCGCCGTAGGTGATCAGCTGCAGCCGGTCGTAGTCGTACCGGTCCACCCCCTCCAGCTGGAGGATGCTGCTGATCATCGTCGGCACGAGGAAGACGGCGGAGACACGGTCCTCGGCCATGAAGCGGTGCACCGTGGCGGCGTCGAACTGCGGCAGCAGCAGCGACGTGAAGCCGCGCGCGATGCCGGCCAGCAGGCCCGAGACCCCGGAGACGTGGAAGGTCGGCGCCGCGCAGTAGCGGACGTCGACCTCGCGCATGAGGTACTCGTTCTGGCAGATCTGGATCATGTTCTTGTGCATCCGCTGGGACTGCACGACGCCCTTGGGCAGGCCGGTGGTGCCGGAGGTGAAGGCCAGGGCGAAGGTGTCCCTGTCGGTGCAGACGACCGGGGGCTCGACGTCGGCACCGGTCGCCAGCAGCCGTTCGAACTCGTCGTCCAGGGCCACGTGCAGCCGCAGGCTCGGGTGCGCCTCGCGCACCCCGTCGAGCAGGCCGGCGTAACGGGGGTCGGAGAACAGCGCGACCGGCGCGGACCGCGCCAGCAGGACGTCGACCTCCGGCCGGGTGAGCCGGTAGTTCAGCGGCACGAAGACCGCGCCGGTCTTGGCGCAGGCCAGCACGACCTCCATGTACCGGTGGGAGTCGAGGGCGAGGACGGCGATCCGGTCGCCGTGCCCGACCCCGGCCTCGCGCAGCGCCGACACCAGCCGGTTCACCCGGCTGTTGGTCTCGGCGAAGCTCTGCTCCCCGCCGTCGGGGAAGAGGAACGCCGGCTTGTCGGGGTGCCGGCGCGCCGAGAGCGGCAGCAGCTCGCCCAGGCTGATGCTCAGCTGGTCGGCGACCGAACGGCGGGACGGGGTCATCCGGTTGCTCCTTCGCAGGCGGGTGGATCAGGACTCGAGGACGGCGGCCTGGTCGGCCCGCAGCCCCCACTCGAGCAGGACGGCGGGGTCGCCGGCGGACGGCGGCGTGGGCGGCCCGGCCGGCGGGGTGCGGCCGAATCGGGGCGCCGGGGCGGGCTGGCCGATCCCGGCCACCTCGGTGAAGGTGCCGCGCACGGCGTTGTGCGGGTGGGCGTGCGCCTCCGCCGGCGCGAGCACCGGGCTCACGCAGGCGTCGGTGCCGTCGAAGACCTTCGTCCACTCCTCGCGGCTGCGCCCGGCGAAGGCGCCGGCGATCGCCTCCTGGAGCTCGGGCCAGCGGGAGCGGTCGTTCTGGTCGGGCAGCTCGGCGGGGTCCAGCTCCAGCAGCCGGACGAGTTCGGCGTAGAACTGCGGCTCGATCGCGCCGACGGCCATGTACCCGCCGTCGGAGGTGCGGTAGGTCCGGTAGAACGGCGCGCCGCCGTCGAGCAGGTTGGCCCCGCGCTCCTCGGTCCAGAAGCCGCGGGCGGCCATGCCGTGCAGGTAGGTGGACAGCAGCGCGGCGCCGTCGACCATCGCGGCGTCCACCACCTGCCCGCGGCCGGAGGCGGCCCGCTCCACCAGCGCGGCGAGGACGCCGAAGGCCAGCAGCAGCCCGCCGCCGCCGAAGTCGCCCAGCAGGTTGGCCGGCGGCAGCGGCGCGCCGCCGCGCTCGCCGATCGGGTGCAGCGCGCCGGCCAGCGCGATGTAGTCGATGTCGTGCCCGGCGGCCTGGGCCAGCGGCCCGTCCTGGCCCCAGCCGGTCATCCGGCCGTAGACCAGCCGGGGGTTGCGCGCCAGGCACTCGTCCGGCCCCAGGCCGAGGCGCTCCATCACGCCGGGGCGGAAGCCCTCGACGAGCACGTCGGCCCGGTCGGCCAGCGCCAGGACGGCGTCGCGCTGGGCGGGGTCCTTGAGGTCGGCCGCGACCGCGTGCCGCCGGCCGCGCAGCAGCACCTCGCCGTCGGGGGCGGGCAGCCGGCCCGGCCGGTCGACGCGGACGACGTCGGCGCCCAGGTCGGCGAGCAGCATGCAGGCGAACGGCGCCGGGGCCAGGCCGGTGAACTCCAGCACCCGCACGCCGGCGAGGGGTCCGCTGCCCATCCGCCCTCCCCCTCTCGGCGGCCGCGGCCGCCCGCCTCCGACGCAGTCGGATATGACGTCAATATCACCTTGTTCTTACGGGGCGCCGTGACCGGTGTCAACGACGACTTCGCGGTCCGCCAAGATTCAGGGGACCCACCGGAGTGGTTGACGTCACACCCCGGCGGACACTAGAAAAATGTGACCGTGACGTCAACATTCGACCCTGGAGGCGCCCCGTGCGACCGATGACCCGCGCCGGGACGTTCCTGAAGCTGTCCGCCGAGCGGTTCCCGGACCGGCCCTGCTTCGTGTTCGGCGACGGCTCCGAGCAGACGTTCGCCGAGACGAACAGCCGCGTCAACCGGCTCGCCGACGCGCTCACCGCCGCCGGCGTGGCCATGGGCGACCGGGTGGCCATCGTGGCCACCGACAGCGGCGGCTACGTCGAGGTGCTGCTCGCCTGCATGAAGCTGGGCGCGACCTACGTGCCGCTGAACAACCGGCTGCAGGAGGAGGAGCTGCTCACCCTGTTGCACCGCGCCGAGCCCAGGGCGCTGTTCGCCAGCGCCCGCTATCTCGACGTCTGCCGCCGGCTGGCGCCGCGCGTGGCGAGCATCGGCCTGCTCTCTGCTTTCGACGGCGAGGCGTCCGACGGTGAGCCCGCCGAGGGCGTCGTGCCCTTCGAGGAGCTGGTGGCCGCAGGCAGCGACGTGGAGCCCGACGTGCCGGTCGCCGACGACGACGTCCTCGGCCTGGCGTTCACCAGCGGCACGACCGGCCTGCCCAAGGGCGTGCTGCAGCCGCAGCGGATGGTCAAGTCGCTGGTCGTCAACATGTCGATCGACTACGAGATCGTCCCGGACGAGTTCCGCTACACGGCCTCGCCGATCTTCCACATCGCCGGCCAGGGCATGATCCTCATGCACGTCTGGCGCGGCTTCCCGACGCTGATCCTGCCGCAGTTCGAGCCGTCCGCCGTCCTGTCGTGGATGCAGAGCGGCCGGCTGACCGGCGCGTTCCTGGTGCCGACCATGGTGAGCACCCTGCTCGAGCACCCGGACGTGACCGCCGGCTCCTATGCGAACCTCCGGTCGATCATCTACGGCGGGGCGCCGATGTCGCCGGCCCTGCTCCGCCGCGCCCTGGACGTCTTCGGCTGCGACTTCATCAACGCCTTCGGCGCGGCCACCGAGGGCGGGCTGCAGTCGGTGCTCAGCTCCGCCGACCACCGGCGCGCGCTGGCCGGGGCCCCGCACCTGCTCGGCTCGATCGGCAAGCCGGCGTTCGGCGTGGAGCTGCGGATCGTCGACGAGGCCGGCCGCGACGTCCCGCGCGGCGAGGTCGGCGAGATCATCACCCGCTCGGACCCGGTGATGAACGGCTACCTGGAGATGCCCGAGGAGACCTCCCGGGCGATCCGCGACGGCTGGTTCTGGGGCGGCGACCTGGCCCGCATGGACGACGACGGCTACCTGTACCTGGCCGGCCGGAGCAAGGACATGATCATCCGCGGCGGGGAGAACATCTACCCCGTCGAGATCGAGACGGTGCTGGCCGACCACCCGTCGGTCGCGCAGGTGGCCGTCGTCGGCCGGGCCGACGAGCACTGGGGCGAGGTCGTGGTCGCGTTCGTGACCGGCGACCCGGGCGCGCCCGCGCCGGACCCGGAGGTCCTGCGCGAGCACTGCCGGGCGCACCTGGCCGCCTACAAGGTTCCGGCCGAGGTGGTCGTGGTCGACGCCATGCCGCTGAACGCGAGCGGCAAGATCCTCAAGCGCACGCTGCGCGAGCGGCTGTCCTCTCCCGCCGCCGCGCGCTAGAGACGGCCCGACGCCCGGCACCGACCCGTGGTCAGGTGCCGGGCGTCGGCGTCTGCGGGGAGCGCGCTCAGCGCGGCGACATGCGGATCGCGCCGTCGAGGCGGATCGTCTCGCCGTTGAGCATCGGGTTCTCCACGATGTGCTGCACGAGCGCGGCGTACTCGGCCGGCCGGCCCAGTCGCGCCGGATGCGGCACCTGCGCGCCGAGCGCGGTGCGCACCTCCTCGGGGGCGCTGCCGAGCAGCGGGGTGTCGAACAGGCCCGGCGCGATGGTGACCACCCGGATGAACAGCGAGGCCAGGTCGCGGGCGATCGGCAGGGTCATGCCGACGATGCCGCCCTTGGAGGCCGAGTAGGACGCCTGGCCGATCTGGCCGTCGAAGGCCGCGACGGAGGCGGTGTTGACGACGACGCCGCGCTCGCCGTCGACCGGCTCGGTCTTCGAGATCGCCTCGGCGCCGAGCCGGATGACGTTGAACGTGCCGATCAGGTTGACCTCGACGACCCGCCGGAAGTCGGCGAGCGGGAAGGCGCCCTTCTTGCTGACCGTGCGGATGGCGTTGCCGATGCCCGCGCAGTTGACCACCGCGCGCAGCGTCCCGAGCTCCCGCGCCGCGGCCACCGCCTCGGCGACCTGGTCCTCGTCGGTGACGTCGGCCGGGACGAACGCGACCTCCGGGCCCAGGCGCTCGGCGACCACCTTCCCCTGCGAGGACGGCAGGTCGACGATCACGGCGCTCGCGCCGGCCCCGACCAACCGCTCGACGGTGGCGAGCCCGAGGCCGGACGCCCCTCCGGTCACCAGTGCCGTGATGCCTGCGACGTCCACGTCGTTACCTCCAGATGTTGCGAGCAGATGCTCCTGTGACTACTCGACGTTGACGTCAACTGTCAATGCGGGCATGCTGCGGGAGAGCCGCCTCGCCGGCCCCCTGTCCCCCCGCACCGCCACCGTCGGCGGTCCCCCTGGAGGAACCATGCCCGAAGCATTTCTCGTCGACCTCGTGCGGACGCCGTCCGGCAAGGGCAAGCCCGGGGGCGCGCTCTCCGGCGTGCACCCCGTCGATCTGCTGGCCGGGGTCCTCACCGGCCTCGTCGAGCGCGCCGGCCTGGACCCGGCGGTCATCGACGACGTGATCACCGGCTGCGTCGGCCAGGTCGGCGAGCAGGCCGTGAACGTCGGCCGCAACGCCGTCCTCTCCGCCGGCTTCCCGATCTCCGTGCCGGCCACGACGATCGACCGGCAGTGCGGCTCGAGCCAGCAGGCGGCGCACTTCGCCGCGCAGGGCGTGCTCGCCGGCGTCTACGACGTGGCGATCGCCTGCGGCGTGGAGTCGATGAGCCGGATCCCGATGGGCACCTCGACCGCCGGCATGGACCCCTGGGGCCCGGGCGTCGCCGCCCGCTTCCCCGACGGGCTGGTCGGCCAGGGCATCTCCGCGGAGCTGATCGCGGCCCGCTGGAAGCTCGACCGGGAGTCCCTCGACGAGTACTCGGCGCGCTCGCACCAGCGGGCCGCGGCGACCGCCGCCGCCGGCGGCTTCGACAACGAGATCCTGCCGGTCGACGTCCCCGGTGCCGGCCGGCACACGACCGACGAGACCGTGCGCGCCGCGACCACCGCGGAGGGGCTGGCCGGCCTGCGGCCGTCGTTCCGCAACGACGCGATGAGCGAGCGGTTCCCCGAGATCGACTGGAGCATCACGCCCGGCAACTCCTCGCCGCTCACCGACGGCGCCTCCGCCGCGCTGATCGTCAGCGAGGCCGCCGTCAAGCGGTTCGGGCTGACCCCGCGCGCCCGGTTCCACTCCTTCTCCGTCGTCGGCGACGACCCGCTGCTCATGCTCACCGGCCCGATCCCGGCCACCAGGAAGGTGCTCGACAAGGCCGGGCTGTCCATCGACGACATCGACGCCTACGAGGTGAACGAGGCCTTCGCGCCCGTGCCGCTGGCCTGGGCCCAGGAGCTCAACGCCGACCCCGAGAAGCTCAACCCGCGCGGCGGGGCGATCGCCCTCGGGCACGCCCTCGGCGCCAGCGGCACCCGGCTGCTGACCACGCTGGTCAACCACCTGGAGCAGACCGGCGGCCGGTACGGCCTGCAGACGATGTGCGAGGGTGGCGGCCTGGCCAACGCGACGATCATCGAGCGTCTCTGACACACCCGACCGCGGCACGGCCGGCGGCCGGGCCCTCCCCCGAGAGGAAGTCAGCGTGGACTTCACCCTGCCGCCGGCCCTGACCGCGCTGCTCGAGGAGCTCGACGCCTTCATCGCGAAGGAGATCGAGCCCCTCGAGCAGCAGGACGACAACCAGCGCTTCTTCGACCACCGCCGCGAGTTCGCCCGCACCGACGTCGAGAACGGCGGGGTGCCCCGGCGCGAGTGGGAGGAGCTGCTGGCCGAGGTGCGCCGGCGGGCCGACGCGGCCGGCTTCTTCCGCTACAGCCTCCCCGAGGAGCTCGGCGGCCGGAACGGGTCGAACCTCGACATGGCGGTGATCCGCGAGCACTTCGCGCACCGCGGGCTGGGGCTGCACAACGACCTGCAGAACGAGCACAGCATCGTCGGCAACGTGGTCTTCCCCCACCTGCTGCACCTGTTCGGGACGCCGGAGCAGAAGGAGGAGCTGCTCGAGTCGTCGATCACCGGCGAGCGGGGCCTGGCCTTCGGCCTGACCGAGCCGGGCCACGGCAGCGACGCCACCTGGATGGAGACGACGGCGGTCCGCCGGGACGGCGACTGGGTGATCAACGGCACCAAGCGGTGGAACACCGGCGTGCACTCCGCCACCCACGACGTGGTCTTCGCGCGGACGTCGGGCGAGCCGGGGCACGCCCGCGGCATCACCGCGTTCATCGTGCCCACCGACTCCCCCGGCTTCGACGTGCCCTTCTTCTGGTGGACGTTCAACATGCCCAGCGACCACGGCGAGGTGACGCTCACCGACGTCCGCGTCCCGGACTCGGCGATCCTCGGCGCGGAGGGCGAGGGGCTGGCGGTCGCGCAGACCTTCCTGCACGAGAACCGGATCCGGCAGGCCGCCTCCGGCGTCGGCGCCGCGCAGTACTGCATCGACGAGTCGGTGCGCTACGCCCGGGAGCGGATCACCTTCGGCAAGCCGCTGGCCGAGCGGCAGGCGATCCAGTTCCCGCTGGTCGAGCTGGCCACCGAGGCCGAGCTGGTGCGCACGCTGATCCGCAAGACCGCGGTCGAGCTGGACGAGCTGACCGCCCGCGGCGAGCCGGCCGTCTCGATCGGCCACCTGGTGTCGATGTGCAACTACCGCGGCAACCGGCTGGTCTGCGACGCCGCCGACCGCGCCATGCAGGTGCACGGGGGCATGGGCTACAGCCGGCACCTGCCGTTCGAGCACATCTACCGCCACCACCGCCGCTACCGGATCACCGAGGGCGCCGAGGAGATCCAGATGCGGCGGGTGGCAGGGCAGCTGTTCGGCTTCCTGAGATGAAGGACGAGCTCGCCGCCCGGCTCACGCAGGTGCTGGGCGGGCGCGTCGAGGTCGACGGGCTGGCCCGGCTCTCCGGCGGAGCCAGCCGCGAGACGTGGGAGCTCACCGCCCGGACGGCCGACGGCGCCCGGGAGCTGATCCTGCGCGGCGGCGCGGGCACCGGCGGGGTGGACCTGGCGGTCGAGGGCGAGGCCATGACCGCCGCGGCCCGGGCCGGCGTGCCTGTTCCCGCCGTCGTCGACCGCGGCGAGCTGCTGGGCCGCCCCTACCTGCTCATGGAACGGGTGGACGGCGAGACGATCCCCCGGCGCATCCTCCGCGACCCGGCGCTGGCCCGGCCGGAGCTGGCACGGGAGCTGGGCGCGGTGCTCGCCCGGCTGCACGCCGTCCCGCTCACCGAGGTGCCGCGGGTCGAGCGGGCCGGCGAGCCGCTCGCGGCGCTCGCCGCCGCCTACCTGACCGGAGGCCGGGTACCCCCGCCCGGCCTCGCGCTGGGCCTGCGCTGGCTGGCCGACACCCGTCCGGAGCCGGCCGGCGAGACGCTGGTGCACGGCGACTTCCGCCTCGGCAACCTGATGATCGGCCCGGACGGACTGCGCGCGCTGCTCGACTGGGAGCTGGTGCACACCGGCGACCCGATCGAGGACCTCGGCTGGCTGTGCGCGAAGGTGTGGCGCTTCGGCTCCCCGCACCCGGCGGGCGGCGTCGGCACCCGCGACGAGCTGCTGGACGGGTACGCCGCCGTCGCCGGCTGGCGGCCGGCCGCGGACCAGCTGCACTGGTGGGAGGTGTACGCGACGGTCCGCTGGGGCCTGATGTGCGGCGTCATGGCCGACCGGCACCTCTCCGGCACCGAGCCGTCGGTGGAGTTCGCCGCGATCGGCCGCCGGGCCGCCGAGCAGGAGTTCGACGTCCTGCTCGCCCTCGGCCTCGCCGAGCCGGACGCCGCGCCGCCCGCGGACCCGGCCGACGACTTCCCGACCGACCTCTTCGGCCGGCCGACGGCGACCGAGCTGGTGGACGCCGTCGCGCACTTCCTCGCCGCCGACGTGCAGCCCGGGACCACCGGGCGGGTCTCCTTCCACGCCCGGGTGGCCGGCAACGTGCTGGCCACCGTGCGCCGGGAGCTGCTGCTCGGGCCGACGGCGCGCACCCGGCACCGGGCCCGGCTGGACGGGCTCGGCTGCGCGGACGACGCCGCGCTGAGCCGGGCGATCGCCGACGGCAGCCTCGACGCGCGCTGGGACGAGGTGGTCGAGGCGGTGCGCGCCGACGTCCGCGACCGGCTGCTGGTCGCGAACCCGCGGCACCTCACCGCGCCGGCCTGACCGCCGTCAGTCGCCGGCGGCGTCCACGTCGTCGTGAGCCGAGATCACCTCGGGCAGCGGGAAGAGCTGGACGCCTCCGTCGCGCACTGCGTCCCGGAAGCCGTCGGCGTCGGGGTAGACCGTGCTGCGCCGCCGGTTGAGCGCGGTCAGGTGCTCCCGGATCGCCTTCTTCATGCGGCCGGGGATGACGAGGGCGCAGAAGGGCAGCCGCGTGGGCCGCCCCGCGCCGCGCTCGTCGGGTGCGAAGAGCTTCGCGAGCTTGTCGCGTCCCGGCGGCGCGGCGTACGGCAGCGGCAGGCCGTCGATGCCGGCCGGCGACGGTCCCAGCGGGACCGCGCCGGAGAGGAAGAGCCCCTCCTGCGCCTGCATGCGGGGGGTTGGCAGGGTGGGGCGCACGAGGAAGGGCGCGCCGGTCTTCGCCGACACCGCCAGCGCGTGCCGGAGCGACCACTCCGGCGCGGCGGGCAGGTCGGGGGTCTCGTGGGTCGGGAACTCGGTGACGTCGAACGCGAACAGGACACCGGCCTCGTCGCCCTGTTCGCACGCGAACCACAGCGCCGTCATCGGGTTGTCGGTGACGTCGACCAGCCGCGTCGGCACGCCGTGCTGGTGCAGGTGGACGAGCAGGGAGAGGTCGGAGGTCTGCGGCCCCGTTTCCCGCGTGAGCCCCCAGCGCCGGGCCTCCCGGAGGACGGCCAGCTCGTGCTGGCGCAGCTCGAGCTCGGTGGGCAGGGGCTCGGACTCGTCGATGATCAGGCTGCGCAGCAGCGACGACCGGATCCGGGCGGAGCGGTCGCTGCAGCCCCGCCAGACGTACCGGCGACCGGCGGCCAGCGAGACGATCCGCGTGATGGCGCGGAACGCCTGGTCCTGCGACGTGACGCCGAAGCCCCAGCCACTGGTGGTCCACCGCGGATCGGCCTGGTCCGCCACTGCTTGCTTCACCGCAGGTCGAGCACTCGACGGGGCGTGGGCGTCAGCCGTGGCCGGCGGCGCGGATCGCCGAGACGTCGAACTCGATCTGGATGCGGTCGCTGACCAGCACCCCGCCGGTGTCGAGGGCGGTGTTCCAGGTCAGCCCCCAGTCGCTGCGCTTGATCGCCAGCGCGCCCTCGAAGCCGACCCGCAGGTTGCCCCACGGGTCCAGGGCCGACCCGGTGAGCGCGAAGTCGACCGAGACCGGGCGGGTGACGTCCTTGATCGTGAGATCGCCGGTGACCCGGTACAGCTCGTCGTCGAGCTGCTCGACCGAGGTGGAGGCGAACAGGATCTCGGGGTAGCGCTCGACGTCGAGGAAGTCGGGCGAGCGCAGGTGCACGTCGCGGTCGGGCACCCCGGTGTCGATCGTCGCCGTCCGGATCCGCAGCGCGACCGCGCTGGCGGACGGGTCCGCCATGTTCAGGTGCGCCGCCCCCTCGAAGTCCGAGAACGAGCCGCGGACCGTCGTCACCATCGCGTGCCGCGCGCGGATCCCGATCCGGGTGTGCTGCACGTCGACGACGTAGTCCCCGGTGACGTCGGTGACCGCGCTGGTCGCCTCGTCGAACTCGGCCGACTCGCTGTCCGGTGCCCGGTGCCTGCCCAACCGATCCCCCTCCCCCAGGTCCGTCCCCCGCGGCCCCATCGTTCCCGATGGCGCGGGGGACGGCACGCGAGGGGCGGGTCAGCGGGGCTGGAGCACGAAGTCGTACCGCGCCTCGTACCAGGGCTGGTCGCACTTGCTGCCGTCGGGGGTCTCCCCTGGCTCGCGCTCCTCGTACCGGACGACGAGCTCCTCCTTGACCCCGAACACGACGTCGCTGTCGAGGTAGTCGGCCCCCTCCTGGAACAGGTGGGTGATCAGCGGCTCGTAGCCGGGCACGTTGAGCAGGAAGTGCACGTGCGCCGGGCGGAAGTGGCTGATGTCGGTCTTCGCCATGAGCTCGCCGACCGGGCCGTCCATCGGGATGGTGTAGCCCAGCGGCGCGACGGTGCGCACGCAGTACGAGCCGTCCTCGCGGGTCGTGTACTTCGCGCGCAGCCGCGCCTCGTCGGCGTCGGCGTGCTGCGACTCGTAGAGCCCCTCGTTGTCGGCCTGCCAGATGTCGAGCACCGCGTTCGGCACCGGGTTGCCGTCGAGGTCCTTGACCACGCCCAGGATGTAGAGCGGCGTGCCGGGCAGGCCCTGGGACATGTCGTCGCCGTAGCCGAGCTCCGGCGAGCCCTCGATGTGGAACGGCCCGAGCACGGTCGCCGGGGTGGCCCGCGGGTCCAGCCGGTGGTTCATCTGGACGACGAGCATCGACAGGCCGAGCACGTCGGAGGTGAGGATGAACTCCTCGCGCTTCTCGTTGCTGATCTGCCCGGTGCGGTTGAGCCACTGGATCGCGGCCATCCACTCGTCCTCGGTCAGCCGCACCTCGCGGGCGAAGGCGTGCAGGTGCCGCACGAGCGCGGTCATCAGCTCCGCCGTCCGCGGGTCGTGCGCGGTGGCCCAGCGCTCGACGGCCAGGTCGGTGATGTTGTCCTCGGTGACGAGCTGCATGGGTTCCTCCTGCGCGGTTAGGGGGTGAGGACGAACCGCACGCCGGCGTCGCCGGTCGCCTGGCGCCGCCAGGCCTCCCCGACGTCGGTGAGCGGGAGCTGCTCGGCCGCCACGGTGACCCGGCCGGCCGCGGCGTGCGTGGTGACGGCGGTCAGCGCCTCGCGGCGCTGCTCCGGCGTGATGTTGTTGTTCGTGTAGCCCAGCACTGCCGCGGTGCGCCCGCGCAGCACGGACGAGGAGAACTCGGCGGTGTCCCCGGCCATCCCGCCCAGGTTGACCAGGCGGCCGCACGTGGCGAGCACCCGGCTGGCCGCGGACGCCACCGGCCCGAAGACCGGGTCGAGGACGACGTCGACGCTGCCGTCCACCGCCTCGGCGAGCCGGGCGGCCAACGCATCGACGTCCGGGGTGACCCGCACGACCTCCTGGGCACCGGCCCTGCGGGCGCGTTCCTCCGCCGCGTCGTCCCGGCACACCGCGACCACGCGGCTGGCCCCGACCAGGCGGGCGATGCCCAGCGCGGCCTGTCCCACCGCGCCGCCGCCGCCGAGCACGAGCACGCGCTCACCCGGCTGGAGCTGCGCCCGCCAGGTGAGCGCCATCCAGGCGGCGACGCCGGAGAGACCCACGGCGGCGGCGAGCTCGTCGGGCACGTCCGGCGGCAGCGGGACCAGGTCCTCCTCGGGCGCCTGGGCCCACTCGGCCAGACTGCCGTCCCGCGGCACCCGGCCGGCGGCGGTGACGAAGAAGACCCGCGTGCCCGGGGGGTGCACGGCCGATCGCTCGACGACGCCCACGCCCTGGTCCCCTGGGACGTACGGCAGCGGCGGCGGTCCGAAGTACGAGGTGCCGCTGGCGCAGAGCAGGTCCAGCGGCACCACCGGGGCCGCGGTGACCCGCACCAGGGCCTGGCCCTCGGTGCCGGCGGGGTCCGGGTGCTCGCCGTAGGCGGGCGGCTCCCCGTGCCGGGTCAGGACGGCGGCGCGCATCGCTCAGGCCTCCGGGTCCGCTGAGGGGTCGACGTAGACGGCGTTGCGGTCGACGGCGAGGTAGGCGTCCATGCCGATCGGCCGGCGGCGCTCCTCGGCGAGCTGGCCGAGCAGCCCGGCGGCGCGGGCCAGCAACGCGAAGCCGCGCAGCAGCTCGACCGGCAGGCCCAGGTCGGCCAGCGCCGCACCGCACACCCCGGCGCCGTTGAGCGGCAGTGTCCGGCCGAGCACCTGCTCGTGCACCCGGCCGATCGCCTCGAACAGCCGCAGGTGCGGGCCGCGCAGGCCCTCCTCCTCGGCGATGCCGATGAGCACCGGCGTCCGCGGGTCGCGGACCTTGTGCACCGGGTGGCCGAGGCCGGGCACGAACCGCCCGGCGGCCTTCGTCTCCCGGACCGCGGCCAGGGCGAGCTCGTCCCAGCCGGCGTCGTCGTCCGGGAGCTGGTCCTGCCTGCTGAGGACCTCGTGCAGGTAGGTGCCGCAGTCCTCGGTGACGCCGAGGAAGCGGGAGCCGCCGCCGAGCAGGCCGGCGGCCAGCGCCCCCTGCAGGGAGTCCGGCGCGGAGAGGTAGGTGAGCCGGGCGGCGATCGCGGTCGGGGTGAACCCGTGGTCGGCGAGCGCGACGAGCACGGCCTCGAAGACCCGGACCTCCGACGGCGTCGGCCGGCGCAGCGTCACCAGCCAGAACGCGAGCTCCCCGAAGCCGACCTTCCCCATGAGGTCGGCGGTCAGGTCCTGCCCGAGCAGCCGGATCTCGTCGGCGGTCGACGTGCCCAGGGAGGTGGGGAACCGGAGCTCGCTCATGCCGAACGCTCCTCGCGGTCGCCCAGCCAGCGGCGGATCTCGGCACCGTGCTCGTCGAGCGTCGGCGGCGGCAGCCGGTAGTCGGGCGGGGTCTCGGAGAACCGGATCGGGTTGCGCACCGACGGCACCGCGGCGTCCCCCTCCCCCACGGTGACCACGGGCTCGAGCCCCACCTCCTCGGCGAAGGCGACCCCCTGGTCGACGGTGTTGATCGGCCCGCAGGGGACGCCGGCGGCGATGATCTGCCGGAACCAGTCCATCTTGCCGCGGGTGCGCAGCCGCTCGACCAGCAGCGGGCGCAGCTCGTCGCGGTTGGCGGTGCGGTCCTCGTTGCGGAGGAAGCGCGGGTCGTCGGGCAGCTCCGGCACGCCGAGCACCTCGCAGAGCTTGCGGAACTGGCCGTCGTTGCCGGCGGTCACGATCAGCTCGCCGTCGGCGCAGGGCAGCGGCTCGTACGGGAACAGGCTCGGGTGGCTGTTGCCCATCCGGAAGGGGACGACGCCGCCGGCGACGAACGCGCTGGTCTGGTTGACCAGCCCGGACATGGCCGAGGCGAGCAGGTTGACCTCGACGTGCTGGCCGCGGCCGGTCTCGTGCCGGAGGTTCAGCGCGGAGAGGATGCCGATGCTCGCGTGCAGCCCGGCCATCACGTCGAAGACGGCGACGCCGGCCCGGTAGGGCTCGCCGTCGGGGTCGCCGGTGAGGCTCATCAGCCCGGAGATCGCCTGCACGATCAGGTCGTAGCCGGGCAGCGAGCGCCCGCCGGGGCCGCTGCCGAAGCCGCTGATCGAGGCGTAGACGATGCCGGCGTTGGCGGCGGCCACTGTGTCGTAGTCGAGGCCGAAGCGGGCCAGGCCGCCGGGCTTGAAGTTCTCGACGAGCACGTCCGCACGCCGGGCCAGCTCCTGGGCGAGGGCGACGTCCTCGGGGTCCTTGAGGTCGAGCGCGACCGAGCGCTTGTTGCGGTTGACGCCCAGGTAGTAGGTGGAGATGCCGTCGCGGACCGGGGGCTGCCAGGTGCGGGTGTCGTCCCCGCCGGGGCCCTCCACCTTGACCACTTCGGCGCCGAGGTCGGCCAGCAGCATCGTCGCGTAGGGGCCGGCCAGGATGCGGGAGAAATCGGCGACGAGCAGCCCCGCGAGTGGGCCGGTGCGGGGCGGTCCGTCGGTCATCGCTGTCTGCGTGCCCTTCCGTTCTGCCGCCCGCTGTGCGGACAGATGTCCGTGACAGCCGCAGTCTCGGATCGCCTGCTCCGGACTGTCAAGCGGGGCGATCGGCTCCGCTGGCCGCGGGCCATTCTGCCGCACCGCGGCCTTGACATGTGCCGGGCGTCACACCAGGGTGTCGGCCGAGACCGCCGTCCGCTGTGCGGACGGCCGTCCGACCGCAGACGACGACGTCGAGGAGGCCAGCATGAGCCAGTCCGATCCCGCGAGCCCGGCACCCGAGGCCGGCCGGCCGCTGGTGTTCCGGGGCGGCACCGTCCTGACGATGGACGACGCGTCCACCGTCCTGACCGATGCCGACGTGCTCGTCGTCGGCGACCGGATCGAGGCCGTCGGCCCCCGCCTGGAGGTGCCGGAGGGCACCCAGGAGATCGACGCCCGCGGCGGGATCGTCATGCCGGGCATGATCGACACGCACCGGCACATGTGGCAGACCGCGATGCGCGGCTACGGCGCCGACTGGACGCTCACCCAGTACTTCGTCTGGTACTACCTCGAGCACGGCAGGAAGTTCCGCCCCGAGGACATCGCCGCGGGCAACCGGCTGGCGGCCATCGAGTCGCTCGACGCCGGCGTGACCACGACCGTCGACTGGTCGCACAACCTGCAGACCATCGACCACGGCGAGGCGGCCGTCGAGGCGCTGCGGTCGGTGCCCGGCCGGTTCGTCATGGCCTACGGGAACATCCAGGCCGGCCCCTGGGAGTGGAGCGCCGACCCGGCCGTCCGCTCGCTGCTGGAGCGGCTGCGCGACGCCGGTGACGACATGATGGGCGTGCAGATGGCCTTCGACGTCACCGGCGACCCGGCCTTCCCGGAGAAGGCGGCGTTCGAGGTGGCCCGCGAGCTCGGCATCCCGGTGACCACGCACGCCGGCGTCTGGGGCGCCACGAGCGACACCGGCATCCAGCAGATGTACGACGGCGGCTTCATGACGCCGGAGACGACGTACGTGCACGCCTCGACGCTGACCCGCGACTCCTACCAGCGGATCGCCGCGACCGGCGGCTCGATCTCGGTGGCGACGGAGTCGGAGTGCAGCGCCGGGCAGGGGCACGCGCCGACCGAGCAGGTCCTGCAGTACGGCATCCCGGTGTCGCTGTCGATGGACACCAGCGTGTGGTGGAGCGGCGACATGTTCTCCGCGATGCGCGCGACGCTGAACGCCGACCGCATGTCCGAGCACATGGACGCCCACCTCAAGGGCGAGACGATCACGCACCTGCGGCTCCGGGCGAAGGACGTGCTCCGGTGGTGCACCCGGGGCGGGGCGCACACCATCGGCCGCGAGCGCGATCTGGGCAGCCTCGAGGCCGGCAAGAAGGCCGACGTCGTCCTGATCAAGAACGACGACTCGCCGGTCTCCTTCCCGCTGCTGAACCCGATCGGTCACGTCGTCTTCCAGGCTCAGCGCGGCGACGTGCACACCGTCGTCGTCGACGGGCGGGTCGTGAAGCACGACGGGAAGCTGGTCGGCATCGACCTCGCGCCGGTGCGGCAGGAGATCGAGAACACCATCGACCACCTGAAGAAGGAGTGCGGCGAGGAGGTCTGGCAGGCCGGGATGTTCCCGGAGATGCCGGAAGCCGAGCAGTCGATCCTGGAGAACCCGTACCAGTACACCGACTTCAAGGACGAGTCGAAGCGGGCCGGCGGCGAGGACCGCGTCCTCGGCCGCTGAGGGGGCATCGGATCATGGCGGGGCGCGGGGCAGGCCCGGACTTCGTGGAGGCGCTCGCGCGCGGCCTCGACGTCCTGGCCTGCTTCGACGCCGGCCACCGGACGATGTCCCTGACCGAGGTCGCGACGGCGGCCGGGCTGGCGCGGCCGACGGCGCGGCGGCTGCTGCTCACCCTCGAGGAGCTCGGCTTCGTCCGCGCCACCGGCGCGGGCTTCGAGCTGACCCCCAAGGTGCTCACCCTCGGCATGGCCTACGTCGGCGCGCTCGGGCTGTGGGACATCGCCCGCCCGCACCTGGAGCGGCTGGTCGCCGAGACCGGCGAGTCGTCGTCGATGGCGCAGCTCGACGGGTCCGACATCGTCTACGTCGCGCGGGTGTCGGTGCCCAAGCTGATCGCGCTGCGCGTGGACATCGGCACCCGGTTCCCGGCGCAGCAGACCTCGCAGGGCAAGGTGCTGCTCGCCGCGCTGTCGGCGGACGAGCTCGAGGCCACGCTCGCGCAGCCGAGCCGGGCCGGGCTGCCGCCCTACATCGGACGGACGGCGGAGCAGCTGCGCGACGAGCTGACCGAGGTGCGGGCGCGCGGGTGGGCGCTGGCCGACGAGGAGCTGGCGCCGGGAGTGCGGTCGGTGGCGGTGCCGGTGCGCGACCGGGATGGCGTCGTCCGTGCGGCGATGAACGTGACCGTGCACGCGGCCGAGACCTCCATCGAGCGGCTCCTGCGCGACCACCTGCCGCGGCTGCTGCGCACCGCCGGCGAGGTCAGCGCGGAGTGGGCGCTGTGGCAGAGCCGGCCGCACGTCGAGGTTCCGCGGCCGGGCTCCGCGGCAGGTTAGGCCTCTCCGGCGGGGCGCCGGTCGTCGCCGCCGGTGCCGTCGCGGCGGACCAGCGAGGCGACTCCCTCCTCCAGGCGCGCCCACGACGCGCTCCACTCGACCAGGGGCTCGAGCACCCGCTCGAAGACGGCGAGCTGCTGGTCGAAGGCCTGGAACTGCGCGGTCATGGCCTGCAGCTGCTGCCGCTGCGCCTTGACCGCGTCGGCGACCGCCCGGAGCTGGGCGGCGGACATCGCGCCCGGCGGGCTGGGCAGGGACGGCAGGCTGATCCCGGACGGGACGGCGCCGGCGGCCAGGCCCCGCGCGCGGTCGGTGAACGAGCGCAACTGGTGCACGAACTCCTCGATCGAGCGCCCCACCAGCCCGGAGTTGCCCGGCTCCGGCTGGGTGCCTTCCTGGTCGGTCATCGGCGTCCCCTTTCTGCCGCGACCGTAGCCCGGCCGCTGCTCGTCCACTCGCGCACGTCGTCCGGCGGCCTGGCTCCGGTGCGACTCGCCGGAAGCCGGCCGCCGCCCCACCCCGGCAGTGCTGGGGCGAGGATGGCCGCATGGACGTGCTGAGCAGCCGGGTGCTCCTCCGCCCGGCCGACCCGGCGCGCAGCCAGGCCTTCTACCGCGACGTGCTCGGCCTGGCGGTCGCCCGCGAGTTCGGCCCACCGGACTCACCGGGCCTGGTGTTCTTCACCGGCAACGGGCTGCTGGAGGTCTCCGGCCGCTCCGACGGCCCGGTCGGCGGGCTGGCGCTGTGGCTGCAGGTCCGCGACGTCGCCGCCGAGGTCGCGCGGCTGGCCGCGGCCGGGGTGCCGGTGCTCCGCGAGCCCCGGCAGGAGCCGTGGGGGCTCGTCGAGGCCTGGCTCGCCGACCCGGACGGCGTCCGCATCGTGCTGGTCGAGGTGCCCGCCGACCACCCGCTGCGCCGGGACCAGCGGTGACCGCGGCCGTGCGCCGGGCCCTCGCCGCGGTGCTGGCCGGGCTGGCGGTGGCCGGGTGCTCGTCGTCCTCGCATTCGGGGGCGCCCGCGTCGTCACCCTCGGCGCCGTCGTCCGCCCCGGCCCCGCCGGCCGACCCCGACGGGCTGACCCCGGCGCAGGCAGCGCAGGTGAGCGCCGCGCTGGCCGGGCTGGACCGGCGGGCGCAGATCGCGCAGCTGTTCGTGGTCGGCGTCCCGCTGTCGGACCTCTCGGCCGGCGACGCGCTGGTGGCCGACGGCGTCGGCGGGGTGTTCCTGGCCGGGCGCTCCGCCATCTCGACGACCGACCTCGCCGCGGTGACCGGCCGCTGGTCGGCGGCCGGGGTCCGCCCGTGGGTGGCCGCCGACCAGGAGGGCGGGCTCGTGCAGACGCTGTCCGGGCCAGGGTTCGGCGAACTGCCGTCGGCGCTCGCCCAGGGGCAGCTGCCGCCGGCCGCGCTGGACCAGCTGGCCGACGGCATGGGCGCCTCGCTCGCCGCGGCCGGACTCAACCTCGACCTGGCGCCGGTCGCCGACGTCGTCCCGGCCGCGACGGCGGACTCCAACGCCCCGATCGGCGCCTTCGACCGGCAGTACGGCGACACCGCGGCAGCGGTCGTCTCGGCCGCGGGCGCCGTCGTCCGGGGCCTCGACGCGCACGACGTGACGGCGACGCTCAAGCACTTCCCCGGGCTGGGGTCGGTCACGGGGAACACCGACGTGAGCGCGGACGTCGTGGACGACTCGACGCCGCCGGACGGCGACCAGGTCGCCGCGTTCGGCGCGCTCTCGCGCAGCCCGGCGCACCCGTTCGTGATGGCGTCGTCGGCGACCTACGAGCTGATCGACCCGACGACGCCCGCGGTGTTCTCGCCGGTCGTGATCGGCGAGGTGCTGCGGGGCGACGTGGGCTTCCGCGGCGTCGTCGTCACCGACGACGTCGGCAACGCGGTGGCGGTCCAGGACGTCGCGCCCGGCGACCGCGCGGTGCGCTTCCTCGAGGCCGGCGGCACCCTGGTGCTCACAGTGACGGCGTCGGTCCTGCCGGGGATGCAGGACGCCGTACTCGCGCGTGACGCCGCCGACCCAGCGTTCGCGAAGAAGGTGGACGCCGCGGTTCGGACGGCGCTGGCCGCGAAGGCGCGCGCCGGCCTGCTGCCTCCGGCCTGAGATCCGCGGGTCTGACCCGCTGACCTGCCGAAACTGTCGGACCCCGTCCCTATGTTGGGGTCATGCAGCAGACGGCGGGCACCTCCACGGTGGAGGGCTTTCTGGTCGACTGGGTGCTCGCCCGGCCGGCGCCCGAGCCGCGGCTGCCGTCTCCTGGCTGACCGCGGAGCAGAAGGCCGCCGAGCTGCAGCGGCTGCAGGGCGAGCGGGCGCGGCTGGCGGCCCGGGAGGCGGACGTGATGCTGGGGTTCGCCGCCGACCGCCCGGAGGACGACGACCCGGCCGACGATCATCCGGGGGCGCGCAGCCGGGACTGGCGGCAGACCGAGCCGGAGTTCCCCGGGATCAGCGAGTCCTGTCCCGACGAGCTGGGCCTGGTGCTCGGCGTCGGGCGGGGTACCGCGGCGCACAGGCTGCGCCGGGCCTGGAGCTGGCGGCACCGCCTGCCGGCCACCGGCGCCGCCCTGGCGCGCGGCGTGCTGGATGAGCGGCGGGCGCAGATCCTCGCCGACACCCTGGAACACATCCGCCCGGCGCCGGCCGCCCGGGGAGGCGGTGGTGCTGCCCGAGGCCGCGGGCCTGGGCTTCGCCGCGCTCAAGCGGCGCATCCTCGAGGTGCTGCTCGACCTCGACCCCGCGACGGCCGACGAGACCCGCACGCTGGCAGAGAAGAATTTGGATGTGTTCGTCGAGCCCGGCCCGGCCGGGCGGGCCACCCTCGGCGCGGAGCTGCCGGCGGAGGAGGCCGCCGAGGGCGTCGACTTCCTCAACACCCTGGCCCAGCAGGCCAAGGCCGACGGCGATCCGCGCCCGATCGGGCAGCTCCGCGCCGAGCTGTTCTCCCTGCTGGTGCGCGGCGCCGCCATCGGCGCCGCCGGTGCCCGGGCCAGCCTGACGATCACCGCCGCCCTGGAGGCGCTGGAGGGGGCGAGCACCGCCCCGGGCGAGGTCAACGGCTTCGCCATCACCCCGGCGCACCTGGCCGGGCTGCTGCGCCGGATCGGCGCGCTCGGCCTGCACACCCCCGAGGGCGGGTCGCTGACCTTCGCGATCACCGACGCGACCGGCCGGCTGCTCGCCACGGTGAGCCGGGAGGAGTTGGAGAAGCTGGTCCGCCGCGGCGCGGGGCTCACCCCGCCGGCGGCCACTGAGCGCTACACCCCGACCGGCGCGCAGCGGGAGTTCATCGGCACCCGCGACCGCACCTGCCGGCATCCGTTCTGCGGGCAGCGGGCCGGCCGGGCCGACCACGACCACGTCGTCGCCCACTCCCGCGGCGGGCCGACCACCTGCACCAACCTGTGCTGCCTGTGCCGCACCCACCACCGGCTGAAGACCCTCTTCCGCGGCTGGCGCTTCGCCATGGAGCCCGACGGCACGCTGCACGTCACCACCCCGTCGGGCGTCACCCGCACCACCCGACCGTGGACGATGCGCCGGCGACCACCACCGCCGCCACCCCCTGACCCGCCCGACGACCCACCACCGTTCTGACGACGGAAAGACAGGTCGGCTCGTCCCCATGTCGACGAGCCGACATGTCCGCGGTAGACGACACGACCGGAGGTGCCGCGCGTGAGCACGACGAAGGTGACCCGGCACATCGCCGCGCCGCGGTCCGCGGTGTTCCGCGCGCTGCTCGACCGGGACGCGGTGGCCCGGTGGAAGGTCCCACCCGGCATGACCAGCGAGGTGCACGAGTGGGACGCGAGCGAGGGCGGCCGGCTGCGGGTCTCGCTCACCTATGACAGCCCCGATCGGGCCGGCAAGACGAAGGCGCACACCGACACCTACACCGGCCGGTTCACCGAGCTGGTCCCGGGCGAGCGTGTCGTCGAGGTCGACGAGTTCGAGACCGACGACCCGGCGTTGCGCGGCGCCATGACGATCACCGTCACTCTCGCCGACGCGCCCGATGGCGGTACCGACCTCGTCGCGGTCCACGAGGGCCTGCCGAGCGGTGTGCGGCCCGAGGACAACGAGCTCGGCTGGCAGGAGTCGCTCGCCCGCCTCGCCGCGCTCGTCGAGGGCGGCCGCGGCTAGGCACCGACGAAGGCGCGCAGGGTGTCGGCGTTGCGGACGGCGTGGCCGAAGCCGTCGTTGTTGAAGTAGACGTACACGTCGCGGCCCTGCCCCGACCACTCGCCGATGCGCGATGCCCACCAGCGCAGGTCCTCGTCGGAGTACGAGCCGGCGTAGAGGTGCGCGGGATCGGGCCCGTGCATCCGGACGTACACGAACGGCGCCGTGGCCCGCAGCACGCACGGCAGCTTCGCGCCGCTCATCACGACGTAGGCCGCGTCGTGCCGCTCGAGCAGCGCGTACACGCCGTCGTCGTGCCACGAGGGGTGCCGGAACTCCACGGCGACGCGCATCCAGTCCGGTAGCGCCGCCAGGAAGAAGTCCAGCCGCTCGTCGTCCCGCTCGTGCGCGGGGTGCAGCTGCACGAGGAAGACCGCCCGCTTGTCCCCGAGCTCGTGCCAGCACTCCCGGAACCGGGGCACCCACGCCTCCGGCGCGTACAACCGCTTGGCGTGGGTGAGCCCGCGCGGCGCCTTCACCGAGAGCTGGAAGCCGGGCGGCAGTCGCCGGCGCCACGAGGCGAAGGTCGCCGTGCGCGGCCAGCGGTAGAACGACGCGTTGAGCTCCACGGTCGGGAACCGCCGCACGTAGTGCCCGAGCCGGGCCGACGGCGGCGTGCCCGGCGGGTAGAGGACGTCGTCCCAGTGCGCGTAGCTCCAGCCCGACGTCCCGATCCACACACTCATCCCGTACGGCAGTCTGGACCCATGCCGCAGCTCTCGCCGGAGGAAGAGCTCGTCCTCCACACCGTGCGCCGCTTCGTGGACGAGGAAGTGGCCCCGGTGGCCCGCGACCTCGAGCACGCCAACGAGTACCCGGAGGCGCTCATCGACCGGATGAAGGAGCTCGGCGTCTTCGGACTGGCAATCCCCGAGCCGTGGGGCGAGGCGCCGGTGTCGATGCCGTGCTACGCGCTGGTCACGGCGGAGCTGGCCCGCGGCTGGATGTCGCTGGCCGGCGCGATGGGCGGGCACACCGTCGTCGCCAAGCTGCTGCTCGGCTTCGGCACCGAGGCGCAGAAGCAGAAGTATCTGCCCCGCATGGCCACCGGCGAGGTCCGCGCGACCATGGCGCTCACCGAGCCCGGCGGCGGCTCCGACCTGCAGGCGATGACGACGGTCGCCAAGAAGGACGACGACGGCTACGTCGTCTCCGGCGCCAAGACGTGGATCACCAACTCCCGCCGCTCCCAGCTGATCGCGCTGCTGTGCAAGACCGACCCCGCGGCCTCACCTCCGCACCGCGGCATCTCGATCCTGCTGGTGGAGCACGGCCCCGGCTTCACCGTCTCCCGCGACCTGCCCAAGCTCGGCTACAAGGGCGTCGAGAGCTGCGAGCTCGTCTTCGACGGCTACCGTGCATCCGCCGACGCGCTGCTCGGCGGGGTGGAGGGCCGGGGCTTCGCGCAGATGATGACCGGCCTGGAGACCGGCCGGCTGCAGGTCGCCGCCCGCGCCGTCGGCGTCGCGCAGGCGGCGTTCGACGACGCGCTGCGCTACGCCCAGGAACGCGAGTCGTTCGGCAAGCCGATCTGGCAGCACCAGTCGATCGGCAACTACCTCGCCGACATGGCCACCAAGCTGACCGCGGCCAAGCAACTGGTCCTGCACGCCGCCGAAACGCTGGAGAGCGGACGGCGCAGCGACCTCGAGGCGGGCATGGCCAAGCTGTTCGCCTCCGAGACGGCGATGCAGATCGCCCTGGACGCCGTCCGCATCCACGGCGGCTACGGGTATTCGACGGAGTTCGACGTCGAGCGCTACTTCCGCGACGCACCGCTGATGATCGTCGGCGAGGGCACCAACGAGATCCAGCGCGACGTCATCGCCCGGCAGCTGATCCAGCGCGGCGGCCTCCCGCGGTGAACCGCCTCGCCGAGCTGCTCGCCGACTGGGCGCCACGTCCCGTCGAGGCCGTCGACCGGATCGGTCCCTGGCCGGTGGCGGCCTTCGCCGCGCTGCTCGACCAGCCCGCCCCCGACGAGCTCCCGCCGCTGTGGCACTGGTTCTCCTTCCTCGAGGCGCCGCCGCAGTCGGCGCTCGGCGAGGACGGCCATCCCGCCGACGGGCACTTCCTGCCGCCCGTCCCCGACCGGCGCCGCATGATCGCCGGCGGCCGGCTGGAGTTCCTCGCCCCGGTGCCGATCGGCGCCGAGCTGGTCCGGCACTCCCGCCTGGTGAGGGTCCGCCCGGCCACCGGGCGCACCGGCGAGATGGTGTTCGTGACCGTCCGGCACCGCTACGAGCGCGACGGCGAGCTCGCCGTCGTCGAGGAGCAGGACGTCGTCTACCGCAGCCAGCCCGCCGGCACCCCGCAGCGCCGCGCACCCGAGCCGGCGCCGGCGGAGGCGCCCGTCGAGGACCCCTGGCAGCTGCGCGTGGACCCCGACCCCCGCATGCTGTTCCGCTTCAGCGCCCTGACCTACAACACCCACCGCATCCACTACGACCACGAGTACGTCACCGGCGTGGAGGGCTATCCCGGCCTGGTCGTGCACGGCCCCCTGCTCGCCCTGCTGCTCCTCGAGCTGCCGCGTCGCTTCGCCCCCGACCACGCGGTCTCCGGGTTCGAGTACCGCCTGGAGCGCCCGTCGTTCGCCGGCCGGCCGGTGCTCGCCTCCGGCGGCCCGGACGGCGCCGGCGCACGGCTGGCCGCCGGCACCCCGGGCGCCCAGCCGTCGGTCACCGGCCGCCTGCGCTGGCGACCTGAGGATTCATAGACAGAACACAGCTCGGAGGCGCACCCTCGACAGCCCCAGGACGGGTGAGCGAGGGGAGCTCCGCGATGACCGCACCGACCGACCCCGGCACCACCGCGCCGCCCGGCTCGGGGCGCCGCGTCCGCGCCTCCGACGCCCAGCGCGAGGCGGTCGTGCACCGGCTGCACGACGCCGTCGGCGCCGGCCTGCTGACCGTGGAGGAGGGACACGAACGGACGTCGGCCGCCTTCGCGGCGCGCTACGTCGACGACCTGCCACCCCTCACGGCCGACCTGCCGGACCCGACCCCGGTCGCCCCCGGCTGGCGGGCGGTGGCGTCCACGGCGGCGCTGCAGGCGCGGACGTCCGTGATGGGCGCCCCGACATGGGCGCTGGCCGACCGGACGCGGCGGCGGTGGGTGCTGATCAGCGCCATCCTGCTCGGCGTGCTGCTGGTCATGATCCTCACCGCGGCGATGGCCGACGCCGCCGATCTCGGCGGCGGCTGGGACCACCACGACCACGGTCACCACCACTGGGACTGATCGCCGGCCTCAGCGGGGGCGCAGCACCCGCGCCTCCCACGGGCCGAGGACGGCGGGGTCGGCCTCCGGCAGGTTGCCCAGCACCAGCTCGGCGTCCACCGCCTCGGGCAGCAGCTCGCCGAGCGCGCACGGCCGGCCGCTGACGTTGCAGACGACGAGCAGCCGGTCGCCGTCGAGCGCCCGGGTGAAGGTGTACACGTCGTCGTGGTCCGGCAGCAGCAGGGTGAAGTCGCCGAGCGCCACGACCGGGTTCTCGTGGCGCAGGGCGATCAGCCGCCGGTAGTGGGCCAGCACGGACCCGTCGTCCCCCCGTTGGCGCTCGGCATTCCACTCGACGTGGTCGGGGTTGACCGGCAGCCACGGCGTCCCGGTGGTGAACCCGGCGGACGGCGAGCCGTCCCACTGCACGGGCGTGCGCGCGTTGTCCCGGCTCATCTTCCTCAGGCCACGCAGGACCTCTCCCGGATCGCGTCCTCCGACCACCGCCGCCTCGTACTGGTTGACCGACTCGACGTCCCGGAACTCCTCGATCCCGGCGAACGGGTAGTTCGCCATGCCGAGCTCCTCGCCCTGGTAGACGTAGGGCGTCCCGCGGTGCAGGTGCAGGAGGGTGGCCAGGCAGGTGGCCGAGTTGCGCCGGTGCTCCGGGGAGTCGTCGCCGAAGCGGGAGACGGCGCGCGGTTGGTCGTGGTTGTCCCAGTAGAGGGAGTTCCAGCCGACGTCGGCCAGGCCGGCCTGCCAGCGGCCGAACGAGGCCTTGAGGTCGCGCATCCTCAAGGGGCGCAGGTCCCACTTCGACGCCCCGTGGTCGAGGCCGACGTGCTCGAACTGGAACACCATGTCCACCTCGGCGCGGGCCGGGTCGGTGAACAGCCGCGCCTCCTCCACGGTGACGCCGGGCATCTCGCCGACCAGCAGCAGCCGCGAGTCGTGCCCGGCGAACACCTCCCGGTGCATCTCCTGGAGGAACTCGTGGATGCGCGGGCCGCAGAGGTAGAACGCGGAGCCGTCACCGAGGCCGGTCCCGGGGATCGGCGGCCCGTCGTGCAGATGACCGTCGGGGGCGACGTCCTTGGAGATCATGTTGATGACGTCCATGCGGAAACCGTCGACACCGCGGTGGAGCCACCACCGCATCATCGCGTAGACCGCCTGCCGGACCTCGGGGTTCTCCCAGTTGAGGTCCGGCTGCTTCCTGTCGAACAGGTGCAGGTAGTACTCCCCGCTCGCCTCATCGAGCTCCCACACCGGCCCGGAGAAGAACGACGCCCAGTTGGTCGGCTCGGCGCCCGGGGCGCCGGCGGCCAGGCCCGGCCGCGGCGGCCGCCACCAGTACCAGTCCCGCTTGGCCGAGCCCGGCCCCGACCGGGACTCCACGAACCACGGGTGCTCGTCGCTGGTGTGGTTGACCACCAGGTCCATGACCAGCTTCATCCCGCGGGCGTGCAGGGCGGCGATCAGCTCGTCGAGCTGGGCCAGGCTGCCGAAGAGCGGGTCGACGTCCTGGTAGTCGGAGATGTCGTAGCCGTTGTCGGCCTGCGGCGAGGGGTACACCGGCGAGAGCCACAGGACGTCGACGCCGAGGTCGGAGAGGTGGTCCAGCCGCTGCAGCACTCCCCCGAGGTCGCCGATGCCGTCGCCGTCGGAGTCCTGGAAGGAGCGCGGGTAGATCTGGTAGACGACGGCGCTGGTCCACCACGGGGCGTCGGGCACGGTCACCGCTCTCGGTCGATCGGGGCGGACGTCGCACGAGGTGGGCCCAGCAGTCGCTCGATGATCCGCCGGTCGCCGGGCCACGCCTCGAGCAGGACCTCGCGCGGCACCTGCCGGGCCGCGTAGCGCAGCGCCAGCGCGACGACGACGACGTCGTCCAGGGGGCCGATGACCGGCAGGAACTCCGGGATGAGGTCGATCGGCGAGAGCACCCAGAGGCCGGCGAACCCGACCGCCAGCTTGGCCCGCCGGGGCACCGCCGGGTTCACGCGCAGCCGCCGGGCCGTGGTGACGCAGGCCGGCAGGAACCGGGCCAGCTCCTTCGCGGTGCCCTCGGGCAGGCGGCGGGCCAGCAGGACGAGGACCACCCAGCTGGCGATCATGACCGCCGCGGCGATCCCGAGCCCCGTCAGCCAGCCGCGCACGGATCCATGGTCCCAGAACGCCCCGAGGGGCCGCCCGGGACGGGCGACCCCTCGGTCAGGTGAGGCGAGCTGTCGGCTCAATACCAGCCGGTGGACTGGGAGTGCGACCACGCGCCGCACGGCGAGCCGTAGCGGTTGTTGATGTAGATCAGGCCCGCATCGATCTGCCGGTACGGGTCGGAGGTCTTGGCGATGCCCGTGCTCGCCCACGTCGAGTTGAGGAACTGCGGGATCCCGTACGCGGTGCTCGTCGGGTTCTGCGCGTTCGGGTTCCAGCCGCTCTCCTTGCCCCACAGGTTCTCGAGGCAGGAGAACTCGGACGTGTCACCGCCGAGCTTGGACAGCGCGTAGTCCTGGTAGGACCCCGAACCGGAGCTGGACCCGGACGACGCGGGCGCCGCAGCCGGCGCCGCCTGCGCCCGCTCGGCCTCCTGGCGGGCCTTGGCCTCGGCCTCCTCGCGAGCCTTGGCCTCGGCCTCGGCACGGGCCTTCGCCTCGGCCTCGGCCTTCTGCCGGTCGAGCTCGGCCTGGTCGGCGGCGGCCTGCGCCTGCTGCGCGGCGACCTGCTCGGCCTCGCGGGTGCTGCGGCTGGCGGCGAGGTCCTCCAGCGGCTGCAGGTCGCGCGCCGCGTCGGCGGGGGCGGCCTGCGCGGTGAGGCCGAGCTGCTGGGCCACGCTGACCGACTCCGACGTCCCGGCCTCGGCCTGGGCCGCCGGGTCGGCGCCGAACAGGACGCTGACCATGACCGCGCCGGCGGCGGCGGCGCCGAGGTACAGGGCGGGACGGCGGCCGACGGCCGGCGGACGGCGGCGGGCGGTACTGCGGCCGGAGATCGTGCTGCGGAGGTTCATGAGTGGCGGTGCTCCGAGGGGGTGTGGGCGCAGCAGAGCCCGTTCGGGGCTGCGGGGCTGCGTCGGATGTGCGGGGCAGCGGTCACGGCGGTCCGCCGGAGTGCCGGGCCTGCGCGGGCGCACCGGGGAAGCGGCTGGTCAGCCGGTCGAGCGAGGTGCTCGGGAGCGGTGGGCCCGCGGGCGGCGTCCGGGCGGACGGCCGCGTCCGATCAGATGCGCGGGCGCATCCGGAGGCGACGGTGCCGGGCGCTGCGGGGTCGTGCGGAGGGGCAAGGGCGCGCCATGAGGGCGGCTCTCCGTTTCTTCCGTCAGCCGCCTACCGAGTTAGCTGACGGATTCGGGCGGGAAGCAGCCCTACCCGCGCCGGACACGTGCCCGGTCGGCGGGATTCACCCCAGTACTTCGGTGGGTCCCCGGCTCACCCGTTGCTCGTGGTCGAGCAGTGGGCGACTCGGCGGCGTCCGCTCGGACTCCCCGGCTGGGGACGTGACGACCGACCAGACCTCTTCACCGTAGAGGCCGTTATGCAGTCGTGACAATCCACGGCCGACGATTTGTGGGGTGATGAGTGTCGCGCGACAGCTTCTCGACGGCGGGAATGGGTAGGGGCGAACGAAACGGAACCAGGTCGTCCTGTCAGCCCAGCCGCCAGACCGTCGACCGGCGGATCCCCGGCCCCTCGGTCTCCGGGACGTCGAAGGCCGCGACGGCGGCCAGCCGCTCGGCCGGCAGGTACATCCGGCCCGGGTCGCCGATGAGGACCTCGGCGCCCGCGGCGCGCGACGCGTCGAGGAAGGGCATCACCCGCTCGGTCATCTCGCGGTCGTAGCAGACGTCCCCGGCCAGGACGACGTCCACGTCGAGCGGCGGCCCCCCGAGCACGTCGCCCACCACGCGGAGCCCGCGCACGCCGTTGGTCTCGGCGTTCACCGCGATCGCCGTCGTCCCGTAGGGGTCGATCTCGCTGGCCACCACCTCGCGCGCACCGGCCGCCGCCGCGGCGATCGCCACAAGCCCGCTGCCGGAGCCGAGGTCGAGCACGCCGCGCCCGGCCACGACCTCCGGAGCGTCCAGCACGTAGCGGGCGAGCACCTGCCCGCCCGGCCAGGCGGCGGCCCAGAACGGCGGCTGCTCCGCCGGCCGGCCCTGCTCGGTCTCCATCGCGTCCCACAGCGCGACGACGTCGTCGGCGACGTGCAGCGTCACCTCGGGCACGAGCGACGGCGTGGCGAGGCGCGTGTGCGCCCGCACGAAGGCGGCGGGGACGGCGGTCGGCACGCCGCCAAGTCTGCTCGACGTCCTCCCGCGACGCTGTGTCAGCGAAACACCCCGTCGGGTGACTCGACGGACCGTTGACTGCGCTGACACGGCGTCGATAGCCTGCCCCGCGGTGTGGTCTGCACCACACCCGCCGCGCTCCGGCCCGGCGAGCTCGCACTCGGGGCCCGGCACCGTCGCCGGGGAAGGGAACACCGTGACGACCACCACCGTCCCGCCGCGCAACGCCGACGACCCCGCGCCCCCGCGGGGCGGCCTGAGCCGGTTCTGGGACCGCACGCTGCCGCACTACCCGGAGAACGGGCCGCGGGCCCTCTACCTGGGCATCACCGTGCTCGCGACGGTGGTCCTGTACTACGAGCTCTACATCGGCGGCGCGGTCGCGACGCAGATCATCGCCGACTTCGGGATGTCGTTCACGTTCTTCGTGTTCGTCTCGGTCATCGGCAACGCGGTCGGCGCCTTCGCGTCGCTCTTCGCCGGGCTGGCCGACCGCTGGGGCCGCGCCAACCTCGTCGTCTGGGGCCTGCTGGTCACCGGCCTGATCATCCTGTTCGGGCTGCCGCTCGCGCCGAACAAGACCGTCTACACGGTCCTGTTCGCGCTGCTGAGCCTGGTCGAGGGCATCGTCCTGGTGGCCACGCCGGCGCTGATCCGCGACTTCTCGCCGCAGGTCGGCCGGGGCGTGGCGATGGGCTTCTGGACCCTCGGCCCGGTGCTCGGCAGCCTGGTGGTCACCACGGTCTCCAGCAACACCCTCGACGACCACCCCGACTGGCGCTTCCAGTTCTACGTCTGCGGCATCGCCGGGCTCGTCGTCTTCCTGGTCGCGCTCGTCGGCCTGCGCGAGCTCTCCCCCGCGCTGCGCGACCAGCTGATGGTGAGCATGCGCGACCGCGCGCTGATCGAGGCGCGCGCGGCCGGCATCGACCCGGAGCAGGCGGTCAAGGGCTCGTGGCGGCAGATGCTGCGCTTCGACATCGTCGGCTCGGCGTTCGCGATCAGCGTCTTCCTGCTCCTGTACTACGCGCTGGTCGGCTTCGTCGTCGTCTACTTCGCGACCGTCTACGGCTACTCCGAGCAGCGGGCCAACGGGCTGGCCAACTGGTACTGGGGCTTCAACGCCATCGGCCTGGTGCTCTTCGGCCTGCTGTCGGACAAGCTGCGCGTCCGGAAGCCGTTCATGGTCGTGGGCACGCTGATCAGCCTGGTGGGCGGCGTGCTGTTCACGCTGGCGGCGACCGAGCCGGACACCGGCTACTACAGCTTCGCCGTCTACTTCGTGCTCAGCTCCGTCGGCGGCGGCATGGCCTACGTCGCGTGGATGGCGTCGTTCACCGAGACCGTCGAGAAGCACAACCCGGCGGCCACGGCGACCGGCCTGGCGGTGTGGGGCTGGATCCTGCGGATCGTCGTGACGGTGTCGCTGGCGGTGCTCACCCTCGTCGTCCCCGCGACCTCGACCCTGGTCGACCAGGGCTCGCGGATCACGGCGATGCAGGAGGAGCACCCGACGGAGTTCGCGATCGTCACGGGCATCGACCCCGACCTGGCGGCGCAGGTCCAGTCCGACCCGACGGACCAGGAGTCGCTGGCGACCCTGCTCGGTCAGGTGGCCCGCGCCGAGGGCGCGAGCGAGGACGAGGCCTCCGGCGTGGAGTCGGTGGTCCGCGACGGCCAGCTGGCCACCGTGCAGGTGATCGCGCCGGACACGCTCGCGGCACTGCAGGCCAACCCCTTCGACCAGGCGGCCCAGGGTGCGGCGGTGCAGCAGATCATGGCCGGCCTCGGCGTCGACCAGCAGACGGCGACCGGGCTGCTCACCAGCCTGGCCTCCGCCGACGTCCAGGCGAACCTGCAGGCGGCCGGGCAGTACGCCGCGGACCTGCAGGCCGCTCCGGCGGCGTTCGAGGACGGCGACCTCGAGTACCTCGCGGAGAACGGTCCGGCGGTCGCCGAGGCCGCCGAGGAGATCCCCGGCCAGTGGCAGACCTGGTGGTGGGTCTGCATCGCGGGTCAGATCCTCTTCCTGCCGTTCGTCTTCGTGATGGCCGGCCGGTGGAGCCCGCGGAAGGCCCGGGAGGACGAGCGGGTGCACGAGGAGATGGTGCAGCGCGAGCTGGCCGCCCTCGGCCGTACCTCGTAGCAACCGCACCGCCCGGGCGCCACACGGCGTCCGGGCGGTGCAACGGCACGATGATGTGCGGAGATGGTGCATTCCCGCGGGGCCGGTTCTAGCGGTCGTTGCAACACCTCGTTCGCCGAGGAGTTGCGATGCCGTACCAGTCCACCGACCCGTTGACCGTGCAGTTGTTCTTCGACCTGTGGGAGAAGACCGGGAACGTGGCCGAGTCCGCTCGCCAGCTCGGGCTGAGCAAGTGGACCTGTTACGCCTGGATCCGCCGCAAGGATCTGCCTCGTCGGCAACGACCGGCGCATCCGGGCAAGCGGCGCTATCTGCAGTTGCGGTCCGAGGGCGTGCCCCGTCGCCAGGCCGCAGCCGAGGCGGGGGTCGGGCTGACCGCGGCCGGCGAGTGGGACCTGGGCATCCGCCGTGTCCAGATCGAGGGACAGCGGCTGCGAATCTCCGGCCAGTTGGCCGATCACGTCTCGGTGCGTACTCGCCCGGTTCCGGCCCCGGTGCCCGACCTCCATCCTCGCTACCTATCCCTGCTCGAGCGGGAGCAGATCGCCGATCTGCACCGTGCGGGGCGCTCGATCCGGCAGATCGCCGCCGAGCTCGGCCGGGCCCCGTCCACGATCAGCCGAGAGATCCGGCGCAACCGCGATCCGTGCGGCCGGTATCTGCCCCATGCCGCGCACCGGGCCGCGGCCGGACGTCGTCCGCGGCCCAAGACGGCCAAGTTGGTGGCCAACCGGAAGCTGGCCACCTGGATCCGGCGCAAGCTGAAACGGCGCTGGTCACCGCAGCAGATCGCGGCCCGCCTACGCTGCGAATTCCCCGATCGGCCGGAGATGCGGGTGTGCCACGAGACGATCTACCAGGCCCTGTATCTGCAGGCCCGCGGCGGTCTGCGCCGGGAGGTGGCCACCGCGCTGCGCACCGGCCGGGCGCGCCGCAGGTCCCAGCGTGACCCAGCCGCCCGCCGGCCCCGCTTCGCCGACCCGATGCTGCTGATCAGCGACCGGCCGGCCGAGGTCGCCGACCGCGCCGTGCCCGGGCACTGGGAGGGCGACCTGATCATCGGCGCCGACGGCGCCTCGGCGATCGGCACGCTGGTCGAGCGCAGCACCCGCTACGTGTTGCTGGTGCACCTGCCCGGCGGTGACCGCAGCGCCGAGGCCGTCCGCGATCAGCTCATCCCCACCATGATCACGTTGCCGGCGCACCTGCGCCGCTCGCTGACCTGGGACCAGGGCTCGGAGATGGCCGCCCACCGCACCTTCAGCATTGCCACCGACATGCCCGTCTACTTCTGCGACCCGGCCAGCCCCTGGCAGCGCGGCAGCAACGAGAACACCAACGGACTGCTCCGCCAGTACTTCCCCAAGGGCACCGACCTCTCGGCCCACACCCCTCAGCACCTCGCCGCAGTCGCCGCCGAACTTAACGGCCGCCCCCGTCAGACACTGAACTGGCGCACCCCCGCCGAAGCCCTGCGTGATCTACTCGATCAAGCCGCCTGACCACCCAGGTGTTGCGACGACCCCTCGAAACCGCCCGGAGAGAATGCGCCCTCCGCGCACATCACTCCCAGAGCGTCGTCAGAGGCCGGTGCCGCGGGCGACCAGCTTCCAGTAGGTGCCGGGCAGCAGGCGGACCAGGGCGTCGGGGATCTTGGCGCTGGCGCCGATCAGCAGCCGCGGCCGGCGCTTCTCGATCGCGGCGACGATCTGCGCGGCCGCGGTCTCCGGCGGGATCCGCAGCAGCTTGGCGAACTGCTTCTTGCCCTCGGCGACCTCCTCCTCGGAGACGCCGGAGCCGGTGCGGGCGGTCTCCGCGATGCGGGTGCGGATGCCCCCGGGGTGGACGACGGTCACGCCGACGCCGTCCTCGGCGAGCTCGTGCCGCACCGACTCGGAGAAGCCGCGGACGGCGAACTTGCTGGCCGCGTAGGCCGCCTGCCCGGGCGGGGCGAAGATGCCGAAGACGCTGGACACGTTGACCAGGTGCGCGCCCGGGTGCCCCTTGAGCACCGGCAGCAGCGCGTGCGTCAGCCGCACGACGGCGCGGAAGTTGATCGCCATCACCCAGTCGAACTCCTCGAGGGTGACCTGGTCGAACCGGCCGCCGAGCGCGACGCCGGCGTTGTTCACCAGCAGCGTGATCTCGGGGTGCTCGGCGGCCAGCCGTGACCCGATCTCCTGCGCCGCCTCGTCGGTGGCCAGGTCGACGACGTAGGTGGTCAGCTTCCGGCCGGGGTGCCGAGACCGGACGGCCTCGGCCACGCCGACCAGCCGCTCCGCGTCGCGGTCGAGCAGGACCAGGTCGCTCCCCCGGGCCGCCAGCGCGTGCGCGAGCGCCTCGCCGATGCCGCTGGCCGCCCCGGTGACCGCCGCCGTCCCGCCGGCGAAGACGTAGGGCTGCATCAGGCGGCCACCTCGCGGGGTGCGACCGTGGCGCGCTGGAAGGTGATCCCCTCGTCCTCGACCGGGCCGCGGTTCATGATCCGCCGGTCGAGGAAGTAGTTCTGGTACACCCGCCACGGGGCGCGCGAGCCCTGCCTGGGCAGCTGCGCGAGGCTGCGCTGGATGTAGCCGGAGGTCAGGTCGACGAACGGCGCGCTGCCCCCCTCGGGCGGCGCCACCGGCGTCGCCGAGACGTAGCCGTGCGCGTCGAGGTGGTTGAGCAGCCGGCAGACGTAGCGGTTGATCAGGTCCGCCTTCAGCGTCCACGAGGCGTTGGTGTAGCCGAAGACCATGTCGAGGTTCGGCACGCCGGAGAACATCATCCCCTTGTAGGAGACCCGGGTGGACGGGTCGACCTTCTCCCCGTCGACGGTCAGGGTCATGCCGCCGAGGGGCTGCACCTGCAGGCCGGTCGCGGTCACGACGATGTCGGCCGGGATCGCCCGCCCGGACTCGAGCTCGACGCCGTCCTCGGTGAAGGTCCGGATCCGGTCGGTCACGACCTCGGCCCTGCCCGAGCGCAGCGCCCGGAACAGGTCGCCGTCCGGGACCAGGCACAGCCGCTGGTCCCACGGGTCGTAGGGCGGCGCGAAGTGCGTATCGACGTCGTAGCCCTCGGGCAGGGCCCTGACCTGGCCCTTGCGCACGAGCGCCTTCATCGCCTCGGGCCGGCGCCGGCTGAACTGGTACATGAGCGTGCTGAGCAGGAGGTTCTTGGCCCGCACCACCCGGTAGACGGCGGTGGGCGGCAGCTTGCCGCGCAGCGTCCGGGCGAGGGGGTCCTCCCCCGGCAGCGAGACGATGTAGCTGGGCGTCCGCTGCAGCATCGTGACGTGCTCGGCCCGGTCGGTCAGGCTCGGCACCAGGGTGACGGCGGTGGCGCCGCTGCCGATCACCACGACCCGCTTGCCCGTGTGGTCGAGGTCCTCCGGCCAGTGCTGCGGGTGGACGATCTGCCCGCCGAAGCGCTCCTCGCCCTCGAACCGGGGGCGGAAGCCCTCGTCGTAGCGGTAGTAGCCGGCGCAGACCGACAGCCACGAGCAGGTGAGCTGCACGGTCTCGCCGGTGTCGGTGCGCTCGGCGGTGACCGTCCAGCGCGCGTCCTCGCTGGACCACTCGGCCGCGACCACGCGGTGGGAGTAGCGGATCGCCTCGTCGACCCGGTACTCGCGGGCGGTCTCCTCGATGTAGCGCCGGATCGACGGCCCGTCGGCGATCGACTTCCGGTCCGTCCACGGCCGGAACTGGTAGCTCAGCGTGAACATGTCGGAGTCCGAGCGCACGCCCGGGTAGCGGAAGAGGTCCCACGTCCCGCCGATGGCCTCACGGGCCTCGAGGATGGCGAAGGACCTGCCGGGGCACTCGGTCCGCAGCCGGCAGGCCGCGCCGATGCCGGACAGGCCCGCGCCGACGATCAGCACGTCGACGTGCTCTGCGGGGCGGGGGTCGGACAGGTCGGGGACGTCGAGGGGCTGCGCTGCCACCGAGTCACCCTATCGACAGTCCGTCGAAAGGGTCAACAGCATGTTGAGGCCCGCGTCACAGCTCGGCTAGGGTACGGCGGTGGTCGCCTTCCCTCCCCGCACGCGCCCCGGCACCCGGGGCCGCCGCGCGCCGCGGCCCTCGGGGGACGACCGCGAGCTGGCCATCCTCGCGACCGCCGAGCGGCTGCTCGCCGACCGCCCCCTGTCGGCGATCTCCGTGGACGACCTCGCGCGCGGCGCCGGCATCTCCCGGCCCACCTTCTACTTCTACTTCCGCTCCAAGGACGCCGTCCTGCTGACCCTGCTGGACCGGGTCATCGCGGAGGCCGACCGGGCGTCGGCGGAGTCCTTCGCCGCGCGCAGCGGGGACCGCCGCACGGACTGGCGGAACGGGATCAAGGCGTACTACGAGACCTTCCGCGAGCACCGCAGCGTGGCGCTGGCCCTGGCCGAGGCCCGCGCGACCAACGGGGAGGTCCGGGAGCTCTGGGCGCGGGTGTTCGAGCAGTGGGTGCAGAACTGCACCGCCCTGATCGAGGCCGAGCGCGCGCACGGCGCCGCTCCCCCGGGGCCGCCGGCCCGGGAGCTGGCGATCGCGCTGAACTCGATGAACGAGCGGACCCTGCACGGCACCTTCAGCGGGGACGGGCCGGCGATCCCGGCGGAGGACGTCGTCGACGTGCTCCTCGACGTCTGGCTGACCGCGATCTACCACACGCGCACCCCCGGCTGAGCAGGAGCGTCGTGCCGGGCCCGGAAGGTCCTGCCGACGTCCGGCCGGGGTCGGAAGACCCTGCCGGATCCGGGTCCGCGCGGTGTCGACTCCCCGGCATGGACGCCACGCTCGCGCGCGGCGCGGGCCGGTCCACCCTGCCCGCGTCCGGCGCCGGCCCGGCCGAGCGACCGCAGCGGCACCCCGGGGATCTGCTGCGGGCGGGGCTCGGCCTCGCCGTCCTCGGGCTGGGCTTCCTGCTCGCGCAGCAGGGCCAGCTGTCGACGTTCGAGCGGGACCTGTTCCGCATCGTGAACGACCTGCCCGGCTTCGCCTTCCCGGTGGTCTGGGCGGTCATGCAGCTCGGCAACGTCCTGGCCGTGCCCACCATGGCGGCGCTCGCCGCCGTCACCCGGCACTTCCGGATGGCCCGGGACCTGCTCATCTCCGGCCTGCTGGCCTACCTCGCCGCCGACCTGGTGAAGGCCGTCGTCGGCCGGGAGCGGCCGGCCGGCCTGCCCGTCGGCGCGGTCCTGCACGAGGGCGTCACCAGCGGCGCGGGCTTCATCAGCGGGCACTCCGCGGTGGCCGCCGCGATGGCCACCGCCGCCGCGCCGTACCTCTCCCGCCGGTGGCGCCGCGTGGTCTGGGTGCTGGCCTGGACGGTCGGCCTGGCCCGCATCTACGTGGGCGCCCACCTGCCGCTCGACGTCGTGGGCGGACTGGCCGCCGGCTGGGCGATCGGCTCGCTGGTGCACTGGGGCTTCGGCGTGCCCCGCTGGCAGCCGGGGGCGGCTCGGGTGGCCGGGATCCTGCGGCGCATGGGCCTGCCCGTGGACGACGTCGTCCCGGCCGGGGCGGGTGCGCGCAGCTCGCACCCCTTCACCGCCGTCGACGGCGGCGGCCGGCGGGTGTTCGTCAAGGTCCTCGACCCGGACCGCTACGAGCGGGACTGGCTGTTCCGGCTGGCGCGGGTGATCGGCGCGCGCGAGGTCAAGGACGCCGACGCGCTCGCGCCGCTGGGGCAGCAGGCCGAGCACGAGGCGGTGGCCGCGCTGACCGCCGCGCAGCGCGGCGTCCGCGTGCCGCCGGTGCTGCTCGCGCGGGGCAGCAACCGCGGCGCCGTCGTCGTCCAGGTGCACGTCACCGGCCGGACGCTGGACCGGCTGCCGGCGGCGGAGTTGACCCCCGAGCTGCTCGACCGGGTGTGGGAGCAGGTGGCGCTGCTGCACGCGGCGCGCATCGCGCACCGCGACCTCGGCTCGTCGAGCGTGCTGGTCGACGACGACGGCCGCCCGTGGCTGGTCGACTTCGGCAACGCCGAGACCGGTGCGGACGACGACACGCTCGCCGGGGACGTCGCCGAGCTGATGGCGTCGCTGGCCCCGCGGGTGGAGCCCGCCGAGGTCGTCGCGGGCGCCGTCCGGCGGCTGGGCACCGCGGCCGTGTCGGCGGCGCTGCCCCGGCTCGCCCCGCTGGCGCTCTCCGCCGCCACCCGCGCCGAGCTGCAGGCCGACCGCGCGCCGCTGACGGCGCTGCGCCGCGAGGTGCGCCACCAGGTCGGGGTCCCGGACCCGGCCCGGCTGCAGTTCGGTCCCGCCGGCGCGGGCGCCGTGCTGGCGGTGGCCGCCGCCGCGGCCGTGGTGCTGGTGGGGTTCACCTGGCTGACCGGTGCGACCACGGTGTTCGAGGCGGTGGAGCTCAACGGCTGGCGCTGGCTCGGCGGCGCCGTGGCCCTCGCCGTCCTCGCCCGGGGCGCGACGGCCGCCGCGGTCGAGATGGCGGTCGAGCGGCGGCTGGCCCTGGGGCGGATCTTCGCCGCCACCCTCACCACCGACGGCGCGACGCTGCGCCGTGGTCCGGTCGACCGGCGGCTGGTCGCGGTCCGCTTCCTCGAACGGGCCGGCGTGCTGCCGGAGTCGGCGGAGCGGGCGATCGACCGCTACGACGCCGGTGCGGTGGCGGCGACGCTGCTCGTCGCCGCCGGCTCGGTCGGCCTCGCCCTGAGCGAGGGGCGGCTGTCCGGCTGGCAGGCGCCGCCGCGCCCGGCGGCGCTGCTCGCCGTCGGCGCCGCCGCGCTGCTGCTCGCCCTCGCCGGCCAGCTGCTGGCCGGCCGGAACGTCCGACCCGGCGGGCCGCGGCCGGCCCAGCTGCGCGCGCGGTTGCTCGGCCTGCCGCGCGACCTTCGCCCGGGGCGGGGAGAAGGCATGCAGCCGTGGGCGGTCCAGGTCGGCTGGTCAGGGCTCCGCCTCGCGCTCGAGGCCGCGGCGCTGGCGGCGGCGCTGCACGGCGTGGGCGGGCGGGTGCCGGTGCTGGCCACCGTCTCCGTCTACGCCGTCCTGCGACTGCTGTGGGCGGTCCTGCCCCTGACCGGCGCCCCGGGATTCGCCGAGGCGGGGCTGCTGCTCGGCCTGACCGCGGTCGGCGCGCCACTCGCCGCGGCCGGTGCCGCCGTCCTCACCGTGCGCGTGCTCACCTTCTGGCTGCCCGCGGCGCTGGGCTGGGCGCTGGGCGACCGGCTCGAGCGGCGGCTGGTGCTGTGAGCACCGCGGTGGTCCGGCGGCCGGCCGACGCCTGGCTCGCGCTCGGCGGCGCCGCCGTCACCGCCGGCTGCGCGGTCCTCGCGTCCTCCGGCACCGTAGGGGCCGTGGAGCGGGCGGTCTTCCGGGCGGTGAACGGGCTGCCCGACGCGCTGCGCTGGCCGCTGTGGGTCTTCCAGCTGGCCGGCGTCCTCGGCGTGCCGCTGCTGGTGGCCGCGGTCGCGGCGCTCACCCGGCACTGGCGGCTGGCGGCCGGGCTGGTGCTGCTGGTGCCGTTGAAGCTGTTCGTCGAGAAGGAGGTGCTCAAGGCTCTGGTGCAGCGGGAGCGGCCGGGGACGACGATCCCCGGCGCGGTGCTGCGCGACGTCCCGTCGGCCGGGGTCTCGTTCCCGTCCGGGCACGCCATCATCACCTTCGGGATCGTGGTGCTCGTGGCGCCGTACGTGGCGCGCCGCTGGCAGTGGCTGCTGCTGCTCGTCGCAGTGCTGAACGCGGTGGCCCGCGTCTACCTGGGCGCACACGCGCCGCTCGACGTCCTCGGCGGGGCGGCCGCCGGGATCACGGTCGGGGCACTGCTGAACCTGGCGCTCGGGGTGCCGCGGCGCACAGCTCGTCCAGCGCCGCCTGCAGCGCCCGGGCCAGCACGGGCAGGTCCGGGACCCGCTCCGGATCGGCGACCGCCGTCACCGTGAGCGTCCCCGCGTAGGACAGGGCGACGAAGGACACCGTGACGTTGCCGCCGTCCCCCACCGACAGCGGGATCAGGGTGGCCACCGGCGCCCCGGCGAGGGACACCGCGCTCCGCGGACCGGGGACGTCGCTGACCAGCGTGTGGAGCATCCGCTGCCGCCGCAGCCACCGGCGGTAGAGGCCGAGCGAGGCAGCGGCGCGCAGCACCGGCGCGAGGACGGCGCCGGCCTCCGGATCGGCCATCTCCGCCCGGTGCCGGGCGACGACGCCGGCGGTCCGGCGCAGCCGCTCCTCCGCGGTGCCGGCCGACGGGACGCCGACGGCGAGCGGCGCCACCGCGTTGGCGAACTCCCCGACGCCCGCGGTGCGGTGGACGGCGACCGCCACCCCGACGCGGAACTCGCCGACCGCCTCGCGGCGTGCCGCGAGCAGGTCGCGCAGGGCACCGGCGACGGCCGACAGGAGGGCGTCGTTGACGGTTGCCCCGGCCGCCGCCGCGGCCGCGTGCACCGCGGCGAGGTCGGCGCGGGCGACGGCGAACGCCCGACGGGGGCCGGTCGGAGCCAGCAGCGAGCACGGCTCGGCGGGCGGGCCGGACAGCGCGCCGCGGGCTCGGCGCAGCGCCCGGACGGCGGCCGGGGTCCGCCCGAGGGCGGCCAGCCGGGACCGGGCGGCGTCGGCCACGAGGGCCCGGTAGCCCGGCCGGGCGGTCGCGGGCGGCCGGGGCCCCGGCCCGGGGTCGACCAGCCGCCCGAGGACCGCGAGGCCCCCGAGGCCGTCGGCGACCGTGTGGTCCACCAGGAGGACCAGTGCGCTGCGCCCGGCCGCCAGCCCGGTCACCACCGTGGCCGTCCACAGCGACCCGGCCGGCTCGAACGGCGCGCCCGCCAGGTCCGCCACCAGGCCCAGCAGCGCCGCCTCGTCCCCGGGTGCCGGGCACCGCCGCACCCGGACGGCGGCGTCGGGGTCGAGGCCCGGGTCCTCCGCCCAGATCGGCCGGCCGGCGCCGGGCGGCAGGCGCACCATCCGCTCGTGCAACCGCGGCACCGCGCCCAGCCGGGCGGCGACGACCCGGCGCAGCTCCTCCGGATCGGGCGCCGGCGCGTCGAGGACCAGCACCGCCCCCATGCGCTCGGGCACCGGGCTGTGCGCGGCCCGGGCCCGCATCGCGAGGTCTCCGGCGCTCGCCCGCTCGATCGTCATGGTGCCGACGGTGCCGCCCGCCGGCGCCGGGCGGGCAGGGCCGAAGGTCGGCCGCGCCCGGGCCGAGGGACGCCGGAACGCCCGCCGCGGGCGCTCCGGGTGCCCGATGATGCGCAACACCCGTCGACGAAGGAGCCGTCATGAACCCGTCCTCCCTAATCCCCGCCGTGCGCGACGCGATGACCGTGTCGCGGGTGTTCGGGGAGCCGTACGAGCGCGACGGGGTCACGGTGATCCCGGCGGCGTCCGTCCGCGGCGGCGGTGGTGGCGGGACCGGCAGGAAGCAGGACACCGGCGAGGAGGGCGAGGGCGGCGGCTTCGGGCTGATCGCCCGGCCGGCGGGCGCCTACGTCGTCAAGGACGGCGCGGTCACCTGGCACCCCGCCGTCGACGTCAACCGGATCGTCGCCGCCGGCGTGCTCGGCTGGGTCCTCGCGGTCTGGGCGGTGGCCCGCGCCGTCCGCCGCCGCTAGTTCACGAGGACGGCGGCACCGCCGAAGCGGCCGTGTGCGAGGTCGGCCAGCGCCCGCGGCGCATCCGCCATCGGGTAGGCCACCGTCGTCGCCCGGACGCCGAGCCGCTCGGCCAGGCGCAGGAACTCCTCGCCGTCCCGCCGGGTGTTGGCGGTGACGCTGCGCAGCCGCCGCTCCTCGAACAGCTCGGCGGCGTAGTCCAGGCCGGGGATCGCGGACAGCCAGATGCCGGCCACCGCCAGGGTGGCGCCGCGGTCGAGGGCCCGGAGCGCGACCGGCACGAGGTCGCCCGCCGGGGCGAAGAGGATCGCGCCGTCGAGCGGCTCGGGCGCGGGGTCGGCCGGCCCGCCCACCGAGTCCGCGCCGAGCTCGGCGGCCAGCGCGCGGTTGTGCTCGCCGCGGGTGAACACGTGCACCCGCATGCCCTGGGCCAGTGCCACCTGCGCGGTCAGGTGCGCGCTGCCGCCGAAGCCGTAGATGCCGAGCCGGCCGCCGGGCGGCACGGCCGCGCAGCGCAGCGCCCGGTAGCCGATGATCCCGGCGCACAGCAGCGGCGCGGCCTGCTCGTCGTCCAGCGTCCCGGGCAGCCGGTAGGCGAACGCCTCGTCAACCAGGCAGGCGTCGGCGTAGCCGCCGTCGACGTCCCAGCCGGTGAACACCGGGGCGGTGCAGAGGTTCTCGTCGCCGCGCCGGCAGTACCGGCACGAGCCGTCGGTGCGGCCCAGCCAGGCGACGCCGACCCGCTCCCCCACCGCGAACCGCGCGGCGCCGGCGCCGCGGGCGTCGACCACGCCGACGACCTCGTGCCCCGGGGTGACGGCCGGCCGGCGCGGCGGCAGGTCGCCCTCGGCCAGGTGCAGGTCGGTCCGGCACACGCCGCAGCAGCGGACGCGGACCCGCACCTGGCCGGGACCGGGTTCGGGCAGGGCGCGCTCCACCCGCCGCAGCGGACCGTCGTCGATCGGTCCCGGGCGGTCGACCACCCAGGCCTGCACCGCCGCGACCTCAGCCGGCGGCGGTCGCGGTGGCCCGGGCCGGCCGGTCGACCGGGGTGCCCGGGCGCGCGTGCACGACGAGCACCGGGCAGGGCGCGTGCATGACGCAGTGCAGCGCGGTGGACCCGAGGACGACGCCCTGCAGCTGGTTGCGGCTGCGGCTGCCCACCACGAGCAGCCGGGCGCCTCGGGCCTGCTCGACGAGCACGTGCCCGGGGTGCCCCTCCACGGCGGCCACCCGGACGGCGTCGCGCTCGTCCTCGCCCAGCACCTCGGCGACGAGCGCCTCCCCGCGGGTGCGCGCGTGCTCGGCGCCCTCCCCGACCGGCGGGGCCATGACCGCGTACAGGTCGCTCCAGTAGTTCGGCGCCTCGTAGGCCAGGACGGCGTCGACGCGGGCACCGAACCGCCGCGCCTGGGCCACCGCCGTCGTGAGCGCGGCCCGGGCGTGCTCGGAGGAGTCCAGCCCGACCACCACCCGGGCAGGTTCCGACACCGGCGCCGCATGGACGACGACGACCGGGCAGCGGGCGTGCGCCGCGCAGTGCAGCGCGACCGAGCCCGCGACCGTGCTGCGCACGGCGCCCCGGCCGCGGCTGCCGACCACGAGCAGCGCCGCGCCCTCCGAGCGCTGCACCAGGTGCGGGGCGGGTGATCCGGCGACGGCCAGCACCGACACCTCCACGGCGGGAGCGGCCGGGTCGCTGCGCACCTCGTCGACCATCGCCCGCGCGCGGGCCTCGGTGTCGGCGCGGATGCTGTCGATCCGGCCGGTGTCGAGCAGCTGGGGATCGGCCCAGTAGAAGTCGACCGGGAAGGCGGTGACCACCTCGAGGGCGGCGTCGCGGGCCGCCGCCTCCGTCAGCGCCCAGGCCAGCGCCGCACGGGCGCCGTCCGAGCCGTCGATGCCGACGACGACCCGCTGCCCCGCGTTCTCCACGGCCTGCTCCTTCCGCATCCCGGTTCCTGGCTGTCGCCCCGCATGCGAGATGCGTGATCTCGTGGCTTCCCCGCCGTCATGGCCACGAGATCACGCATCTCGCCGGCTCAGCTCGTCGGCGGACGCGCCACCTCCGCCTCGGCCTCCGGCGCCGTCGGCGCGGCCGGGCCCCGCGGCGCCGGGATCTCGGCCGCCGGCCCCTGCGGCCGCCGCGCCGCGAGCCCGACGAGCAGGCCCCCGAGGGCGAGCAGCACCGCGCCGGCCGCCAGCACGCCGGCGGCCACCCAGCCGAGGTTGGGCGCCGTGACACCGGCGCGCACGTCCGCGGTCACGCGGGCACCGCCGTCGGCCCGCATCACCACGAGCGTCCAGTCGCCGTCCGAGGGCCGCCAGGTGAGCGACTGCGTGCCCGGCCCGCTCGCCGACGCCACCCAGATGCCGGCGTCCGCGGGCGACTGCGCGGGCGCGCCGCCGGAGCGCTCCGTGACCGCGAACCGGTCGGGGTCCCCCCGGTCCAGGCCGACGCTCAGGTCGTCGAGCTGCCCGTACCCGACGCCGCGCAGGTAATCGGCCGCATCGGCACTGCGGGCCACCCCGACGAACAGGTCGCCGTCCCCGACGGGTGCGACCTCGAGGCGGGCGGTGCCGATCACGGAGTCGACGGCCCAGTCCAGCCCCTCACCCTCCAGCTGCAGAGTCTCGCTGACCACCGCGTACCCGTCCGTGCTGATCCGCGCGTCCGGCGACATCAGGTAGCCGCCGTCCCGCTGGGTGCGGTCGGCCCAGAGGAGGGCGCCCCCGCCGACCAGCGTGCCGGCGGCCGCGAACAGCAGGATCACGCCGATCACGAGCGCCACGACCCGGCCCGCGGTCCAGCTGGACGGCCGGGCGGCGGCGGACGGCGGCGGGTACGCGCTCACCGGGGTCCCGGACGGCGCGGGCGGCACCGGGACGGCCGGGACCGAGCCCGGGTCGGGGCCGCCCAGGTCCAGCCGGAACGGCGGATAGGCGTCGGTCATCAGGCCGGCGTAGGCGGCCACCCGCAGCGCCCACCGGTCCATGCCGAGGACGAAGTCGTAGAGGGGACGCGGGTAGCGGCCGGTGAACAGCAGCACGATCCCGGCGATGAGGACGAGCAGCCCGACGAGGCCGCCCGCGCCCCAGCTGCTGTCCCAGATCCCGTCGGCGTCGGTGGCGCGGGTGCCGAACCAGATCCCGCCCCCGATGAACACCGCGAGGATCAGGTAGTGCGGGATGGCCAGCAGCCACCACTTCACCAGCACCAGGCCGCGGGAGAGCCGCTCCGGGTAGGGCACCTCGTAGTGCGCCGGGTAGTCGGCGACGTCGGCGAGGGTGAACGGCGGGTACCGGTCGGTGCCCAGCGCCCCGTAGCCGTAGTAGTTGACCCGCCAGGTCCAGCGCAGCACCCCGACGTTGAAGTCGAACAGGCCGCGCGGGTAGCGCCCGGTGATCAGGATCGCGAAGAACGCGATGACGCCGACCACGCAGAAGGCGGCCCACAGGAACACCAGCACCACGTAGTGCGGGATCAGCAGCAGCCACTTGACCAGCCACAACCCGCGCGACGCCGACGGGTCCGGGGACGCGTCGACGCGCACGGGATAGGGCCGTTGGCTCTCGATCATGCAGGCCTCCTCGGCCGGCGGCGACGGACGGCGATCGCCCGCGGCGCACCGGTGGGACGAGCCTGGTGCCGCCCGCGCGCGGGGGGACACGGACCTTGGTCTCCCCGCGAGAGGACCGCCGACCCCTGCGCCGGGACGGCCGCGGGCGCAGCGTGGGGGGACCGTCGATCAGGAGCCGTCGATGTCCCCTCCCCTCGCGCTGACCTCGTCCGGCGGCTCTCTCGCGGGGACCCCGGCGCGGGCGCGGGAGCAGGCCGTCGACCTCGCTCTCCGGGCCGCCGCGGCGCCCGGCCCGCCGCCGTGGCTGCTCGAACCGCGACCGGACCGGCTCGTCGTCCGCACCGACCCGCGCCGGCGGCTGCCCGCCGACGACCCGGCGGGCCGCCAGCTGGTGCGCAGCGCCGGCGCGGGGATCTTCTCCGCCCGGGTCGCGCTGGCGGCCGCCGGGTGGGCCGCGGACGTCGATCGGCTGCCCGACCCGGAGGACCCCGACCTGCTCGCCGTCGTCCGGCCGGTCCCGGGTGAGCCGGACGCCGCGCTCGCGGCCCTGGCCCCCGCCGGTGCACGCCGCACACCGCCCGCGGACCGGATGCCCGTCCCCCTCCTGCGCCGCCTCACCGCCGCGGCCGCGCAGGAGGGGGCGCTGCTCGTCCCGGTGCGCAGCGAGCACCGGGCCCTCGTGACCCGGCTGATCGAGCACGCCGACCGGCTGCTGCACGACGGGTCCGCCCGCGACGAGCCCGGCGGGGGGTCGCTGGTGCTGATCGCCACCCCCACCGACGACCGGCGGGCCTGGCTGCGGTGCGGCGAGGCGGTGCAGCGGACGCTGCTCGAGCTCGCCGCCCTGGGCTGGGCGGCCGCACTGCTGACCTCGGCGATCGAGGTGCCGCTGACCCGCACCCAGCTGCGTTCGGCGCTCACCTGGCACGCCCACCCGCAGCTGCTGCTGCGGCTCGGGCGCGCGGCCGCCGCACCCGCCTCGCCCCCGCACCCGCGGGGGGAGCCCGACGGAGGAGGAGCGCGATGAACCCCGACCCGCGCCCGGTGGTGGTCGGCGTCGACGACACACCGGAGTCCCTCGCCGCGGCCGCGGCCGCCGCCGAGCTGGCCCGGGCGCGGCAGCTGCCGCTGCGGCTGGTGCGCGCGCTGCCGGCGGGCGCGGAGACGGTCCGCACGGCGGCGGCCGGCCGGCTGGACGCGGTGCGCCGGGCCGTGGCCGACGTCCTGCCCCACGACGCGGTCACCGCGGTCGTCCGGGCCGGGCCACCGGACCTCGTCCTGCTGCACGAGTCGCGGACGGCGGCGCTGCTCGTCGTCGGCCCGTCCGGCGGCGCGCGGTCGGGGCTGGACGAGACCGCCGAGGCCCTCGTCCGCGGCGCGCACTGCCCGGTGCTGCTCGCCCGGGTGCTGCCCGACGAGGGCGGCGTGGTTGTCGGCGTGGACGGCGGCCCGGGGACGGCGGCGCTGCTGGCGGCCGCCGCGGACGTAGCCATCCGGCGCGGCACGGCGCTGCTGGTCCTGCACGCCTGGGACCGGCCCTGCGGCGGCTCGGCGACGGTCGAGGCGGCGGTGGAGCAGGCCGAGCGGGAGCTGCTCGAGGGCTACGTCCGGCCGCTGCGGGAGGGTGCGCCGTCCCTCCCCGTCGACCTGCGCGTCGTGCACGCGCCGCCGGCGGAGGTGCTGGTGCAGGCCGCGCAGACGGCGGCGGTCGTCGTCGTCGGCCGCCGTCCCGGCCGGCGGGGCGGCACCGTGGCGGCGGTCGCGGACCGCGCTCCCGGCCCGGTGCTGGTCGTACCGCTGACCGCCGCCGCGGCCATCCCCCGGCCCCGGCGGGAGCTGGTGCCCACCCCGGCCTGAGGCTCAGGGTGCGACGTTCCAGGCGACGGTCCGGGGATCGACGCGGGCCCGGCCGTACTCGTAGGGCCCCTCGGGCAGGTGCCAGACGGCCCGGCCGCCGTCGGGCAGGGGACGCGCGCCGGACGTCGTCCAGCCGTCGACCGGCGTCGTCCATCGGGCCCGGGTCGGCCCGCCGGGCAGGGTGGCGTACCGGTCCTCGGTGCTGACGTCGCGCACCCGGTCCCGGTCGTCGACGGTGACCCGCGCGGTGACCGTCCGCCCGGCGTCGGTGAGGGCGACGTCGAACGCGGTGTCGTCGACGGCGGACCAGGTCACCGCCGGGCTCATCAGCATCGTGGGGGCGAGCAGCACCGCGTCGTCGAGCCAGGTGACGAGCTCGCTCGTGTCGAACTCGGGACCCGCGCCGTCGGCCACCCGGACCAGGCCGAGGAGCGTGCCGCGCATCCGGCCGGTCCCGTCGAGGTAGCTGTCCACGCCGACCATCGGCACGACCCCGGCCAGCGCCAGGCGCATCGCGTACACACGCCCCGGGACGGGAGCGGTGTTGTACTGCTCCGCCACGAACGGCGCCCAGCCCGAGCCCGGCCGCAGTCGGAACGAGCCGGTCCACCGCGCCCGCACCGACCGGTCGCGCGGGCGGCCGACCGCGCCGGTGAACCGCAGGTACCGCTGCGCCGGGCCGGGCAGCGCCGCGAGGTCGGCGTCGGTCACCGGCGCCAGATCGCCCGGCCCAAGGGGCAGGCCGAAGGCGGTGACCCGCCGGCGCAGGCCCGCACCCAGGACGGCGGAGCGCAGCCTCACGCGGGGCGTCCCTCGCTGCGCCGCGCGAGCCTGCGCAGCATGCGCCGCTCCATGACCAAGCCGATCGGCGCGACGACCCGCCACAGCAGGCGCCGGGACGGGGGGAAGTCCAGCCGCCGCCGCAGCAGCAGCGCGGCCAGCACCTCGGCCCCGCCGACGACCACGTCGCGGACCGCCCGGGCGCGGCCGGCACCGGGCGGTCGCCGGCGGGATCCGGAACGGCGGGCGAGCGCGGGGACGGCCATGCGCAGGACCCTGCAAGCCCGGCGCGCGGCGCGGTGAGGTGCGAAGGTCTCCCCGCCTCGGGACCTCGGCCCCGTCCGCGGGAGGCCCGGAACGGCGAGGCTGATCGCGTGTCGGGATCTCGCGCGCCCGCGCGCACCCTGCGGCGGCGGTTCGTGCTGGGCTCCGGCCCGCTGAAGCGGACGTCGGACCGGGTCGAGTTCCTCTCCCGCCTCGTGCTCCTGCTGGCGCTGCTGACGGCCGTGCCGGCCGGCCTGGTGGTGGGGGGCACCGCCGCCGCGGACCTGCGCGCCGTCGCCGAGGAGCAGGCGGCGACGCGGCAGCAGGCCAGCGCGACACTGCTCTCCGACGCGCCGGAGCACAGCGGCTCCTACCCGAGGAAGGTGCCGGCGGCCGCCGTCTGGACAGGGCCGGACGGCGGAAGCCGCACCGGCGACGTCGACGCCCCGGCCGGTGCCCGGGCGGGCTCCCCGGTCGCGATCTGGGTGGACCCGGACGGCCGGGTGACCGAGGCGCCGCTGACCGACTCGGAGATCACCGGCCAGGGCGTGGTGCTCGGCGCGCTGACCACCATCGGTGTGATCATCGCGGGGCTGAGCAGCCACCTGTTCGTGCTGTGGCAGTTGGAGCGGCACCGGTTCCGGCGCTGGGAGGCGGGCTGGGCCGCGGTGGAGCCCCTGTGGGCCAGCCGGTTCCGCTGACCGACGTCCGCACCTCGCTCAGAGGGACGGAGGTCCCGGCCCGGTGCGCCCGGAGACCCTGAGCCGGGCACCGGCCGCTGCCTAGCGTCGAGAGCGAAAGCGACGACGCGGGCACCGACGACGAGGAGCGGACCGTGCAGGCCAGGGACGTCATGACCCGCGAGGTGGTCACGGTGGGACCGGACACCTCCGCGAAGTACGCGGCCGAGGTGATGGCCGAGCGCGGGTTCGCCGCGCTGCCCGTGGTGGACGACGACCGGGTGGTCGGCATCGTCGCGGAGGCCGACGTGCTGCGCGACCGGCTGCCGCACGACCCGCGGCTGCACGCACGCCGTGACGAGCCCGCCGCGCCGACGCCGTCCCTGCTCGTGCGGGGCGTGATGACGACCCGCGTGCGGTCGGTCGACGCGACCGCCGACCTGGCCGACATCGCCCGCCTGTTCGTCGACGACCGGCTGCGCAGCGTGCCGGTGCTCGAGCACGGCCGGCTGGCCGGCATCGTCAGCCGCCGCGACCTGCTGCGCGCGCTCGTGCGGTCCGACGCGGACATCCGCGCCGAGGTGCTCCGGCTCGTCGAGGGCTACACCGGCGACCTCGGTGCCTGGGACGTGGCGGTGGCGGAGGGCATGGCCACCATCCGGCGCACCCGCGGCGGCCCACAGGTCTCCGCCGAGGTCGAGGAGCGGGCGCTGCGGGCGCTGGCGACCACGGTGGGCGGCGTCGTCGGCGTCCGGATCCTCACCGATCCCGTGCCGGCCGACCGGCCGGTGTCCGCCTGACCCCGGGAAGGGGACCGCGATGACCGCCCTGCCCGTGCTCGCCGGCGTCGACGGCTCCCTCCGCGCGCTCGCGGCCGCCCGGCTCGCCGCCGACGTGGCACGACGCCGCGACGCCCCGCTGGAGCTGGTCACCGTGGTGCCGTGGCCGTACGACGGCCTCACCGCGCCGCCCCCGGACCTCGACCTCCCGGCCCTGCTGCGGGAGAGCGGCGGGTCGGTCGTGCGCGCGGCCGCCGACGTGCTCGGCGAGGACGGCGTCGCGACCGTCGTGCGCGACGGCGACCCGGCCACGGTGCTCGCCGAGCTCTCCGCCGGAGCGCAACTCGTCGTCCTCGGCAGCCGGGGGGCCGGCGGGGTGGCCGGCCTGCTGCTGGGATCGACCGCCGCCGGCGTGATCGCGCACGCCCGCTGCCCCGTCCTGGTGCTGCCCGACGACGCCGCGGTGGTGGTGCGCGGCCGCCGGTCGGTCGTCGTCGGCGTCGAGGGCCGGCCGGGGGACGAGGGGGTCCTCGCCTTCGCGTTCGCCGAGGCGGCCGCCCGGCGCACCGACCTCGTCGCGGTGCACGCCTGGCAGGACGCCGTCCTGGAGACCGCGCTGCGCACCGCCGCGCCGCTGGTGGACTGGGCCGCCGTCCGTGCCGACGAGGAGCGGGTGCTCGCCGAGGCGCTGGCCGGCTGGCGGGACAAGGAGCCCGACGTCGAGGTCCGCGAGGTCGTCGTCCGCGACCGGCCGGCCCGCGCGCTGGTCGCCGCGGCGATGACCGCCGAGCTGCTCGTCGCCGGCCACCGGGCCCGCCACCGGCCGGCCTCGACCACCTCCGCCGTGCTGCACCGGGCGACCTGCCCGGTCGCGGTCGTCCCGCTCGCGTCGCAGGCCGCCCGGTGACCGCGCCCCGCGTCCTCGTCGTGGCCGCCAGCAAGCACGGCGCCACGGCCGAGATCGCCGACGCCCTGGCCCGGGGGCTGGCCGACTCGCCGGCCGGCCGGGCCTCGGGCCTGTCCGCGGTCGCCGTCCCCGCCCAGCAGCGGCCGGAGCCGGCGCCCTTCGCCGCCGTCGTCCTGGGCAGCGCCGTCTACGCCGGCCGCTGGCTCGATCCCGCCCGCGAGTACGCGTCGCTGCACGCCGACGCGCTGCGCGCCCGGCCGGTCTGGCTCTTCTCGAGCGGGCCGATCGGGGAGCCCCCGTTCCCGCCCGACGTCCCGCACGACGCCGCCCCGCTGGCCACCCTGACCGGCGCCCGGGAGCACCGCGTGTTCGCCGGGCGGCTCGACAAGGCCCGCCTCACCTTCGGCGAGCGCGCGATGGTGACCGCCATGCGCGCGCCGGTCGGCGACTTCCGGGACTGGGCGCAGATCGCCGGGTGGGCGGCGGACATCGCCGCGGCCCTGACCGGGGTGCCGGCCGCTCAGGCCTGAGCGGCCCCCGTCGACGCGCCCGCCCGGGACCACGGCCGGGAGGAGCCGGCGCGGACGACGGTGACCGGGCACCGGGCGTGGTGCACGACCTGGTCGCTGGTCGAGCCCAGGAGCAGGCCCGAGAAGCCGCCGCGCCCGCGGGCGCCCACGACGACCAGATCGGCGCCCTTGCTCGCCTCGACCAGCGCCTTCGCCGGGGGCCGGTGGACTGCGTGGGCGCGCACCCGCACCGACGGGTCGAGGTTCGCGCCGGCGACGCAGGCCTCCAGCTCGGAGTGCACGGCCTGCTCGAAGTCGGTCATCGGGGGCACGTACCCGGGTTCCCAGGTCGCCGGCCGCGGCGCGGTGGTCATCCCCCACGCCCGGACGACGTGCAGCGCCAGCCCCGCCCGCCCGGCGAGCCCGGCCGCCCAGACCATCGCCTCCTGCGCGCACTCCGACCCGTCGTGCCCGACGAGGACTCCCCCGTCGATCGTCACGGCCTCGCAGACCTCGGCCACTCGCCGTCCTCCTCGCGTCCGCACGGTGTCTCCCAGGCTGCCCGGCAGTACCCGGACCCGTCAGGGACCAAGGCTCCGCCGGGCGGGACGTCCGTCCCTGACGCCAACTGCCCGGCCCGGCCGAGAGTTCCAGACGGACGCATCCGGCGTCCGCACCGGGGTCCCGGTGCACCCTCGGGACGGCGGGGGGCGGCCGGTGCCGACCACGGACGAGGACCGGGCGCACGAGACGCTCGGCCGGGAGGAGTGCCTGCGCCTGCTCGCCGGTGCCGGCATCGGCCGGCTGGCCTACACCCGGGCCGCGCTCCCGGCGATCCGCCCGGTGTCGTTCTTCCTGCGCGGGGGGGACGTCGTCATCCCGGTCCCGACGGGGAACCCGCTGGTCGACGCGGTCCGCGGGGCGGTCGTCGCCTTCGAGGCCGACGTCTACGACAGCGGCGCACGCACCGGCTGGGCGGTGACCGTCGTCGGCACCTCGCACGTCCTGCCCGACAGCGTGGCCCCGGACGTCTGCCTGATCTCGGTCCGGCTCGGGCTGGTGGAGGGCTGGCGGACCTCGCTCCCGGTGTGACGGCCCAGGCTCGGATCCCCGCGCCAACCGCTTCCGCTCCGCCGCCCGCGATGGCACGGTGCTCGCGGGAGGTGCTCCTGCGATGCCAGGCCCGGAGCGGCACACCGAGAGCGGCGGACCTGACGTCTCGCCGCTGTCGGCCATGCGGCTGACCGAGCTCATCGACGAGGTGCAGGACCGGCTGTCCTCGGTGGCGCGGGCGCAGGCCCGGGTGCAGCACCTCCTCGACGCCTTCCTCAGCGTCTCCACCGGCCTGGACCTGCCGAGCACCCTGCGCCGGCTCGTCGAGGCGGCGGTCGACCTGGTCGACGCCCAGTACGGCGCCCTGGGCGTGCTGCGCCAGGACGGCGACGGCCTGGCCGCGTTCCTCCACGTCGGGGTCGACGACGAACTGGCCGCGCGGATGGGCGCTCTGCCCGAGGGCAAGGGCGTGCTCGGGCAGCTGATCAGCGAGCCCTACCCGCTGCGGATCCGCGACCTCGGCCGGCACCCCAGCTCGGTCGGGTTCCCGCCGCACCACCCGCCGATGAAGAGCTTCCTCGGGGTGCCGGTGCTGGTCCGCGGCAAGGTGTTCGGCAACCTGTACATGACCGAGAAGCGGCACGGGGAGTTCACCGCCGAGGACGAGGCGGTGCTCACCGCGCTGGCCGGCGCCGCCGGCATCGCCATCGACAACGCGCACCTCTACGAGGAGAGCGAGGTGCGCCGGCGCTGGCTGGCCGCGATCGCCGACGTCCGCGCGGTGCTGCTGGACGCGCCGTCGGCCGGGGCCGCCCTGGTCCTCATCGCCGAGCGGCTGACCGAGCTGACCGAGGCCGACGCGACCTGGCTGCTGCTGGGTCCCGAGCCCGGCAGCGGGACCTACACCATCGCGGCCCAGAGCCGCCGGGGGCTGCGCGACCTGACCGGCGAGCGGACGTCGGCCGCCACCAACCCGGTGCTGGCGGCTGTGGAGGCCGCCGGTGGGGTCGTCACCCTCGACCTGACCGCCGTCGAGTTCGGGGACCGTGACCTCGTCGGCCAGTGGGGCCCGTGCATCGCGATCCCGCTGCGCGGGACGCACGCCGAGAACGCCCTCGTCATTGCCTGCCGCCGGGCCGGCGCCGCGCCGTTCGACGAGTCGGTCCTGCCGCTGGTCACCGCCTTCGCCGACCAGGCCACCGCCGCGCTCGACATGGCCGCGCGGCAGCTGCTGGCCCACCAGCTCGACGTGTACGAGGACCGCGACCGCATCGCCCGCGACCTGCACGACCACGTGATCCAGCGGGTCTTCGCCTCGGGCCTCGCCCTGCAGGCGGTGCTCCCGCGGATCGCCGATCCGGAGGTGTGCGAGCGGATCGCGTTCGTGGTCGGGCAGCTCGACGAGACCGTTCGGGACATCCGCACCACGATCTTCGACCTGCACACGACCGGCGCGGTCGCGACCGGCGACAGCCTGCGCCGGCGGCTGCTCGACATCGTCACGCAGACCGCCGTGGGCCTGGAACCCACGGTGCGCATGTCCGGCGCCGTCGACCACCTGGTCACGGGGGACCTCGCCGCCGACGTCGAGGCGGTCGCCCGGGAGGGGGTCAGCAACGCCGCCCGCCACTCCGGCGGCCGGCACGTGACCGTCACCCTGGACGTCGCCGACGAGGTGGTGCTCGAGGTGGTGGACGACGGGCGGGGCATCGACCCCCGGGCCGCCCGCAGCGGGCTGCGCAACCTCGAACGGCGCGCGGAGAAGCACGGCGGCGAGGCGTCGGTCGAGCCGCTGCCCGAGGGCGGCACCCGGCTGCGCTGGTCGGCACCGCTGCGCTGACCGCGCTCAGCGAGGGGTCGGCGGCGCGCCGCGCAGCTCGGTCGCGAGGACGGCGGCCTGCGTGCGGCGCTCGAGACCCAGCTTGGCCAGCAGGTGGGAGACGTAGTTCTTGACGGTCTTCTCGGCGAGGAACATCCGCTCGCCGATCTGCCGGTTGGTCAGGCCCTCCCCGATGAGCTCGAGGACGGTGCGCTCCTGCTCGCTGAGCTTGGCCAGCGGGCCGGCCGGCTCGGCCGCGCGGCGCATCCGCTCCAGCACCACCGTCGTGGCGGTGGGGTCGAGCAGCGACCCGCCCGCGGCGACCGTCCGCACGGCGGTGACCAGGTCCTGCCCCAGGATCTGCTTGAGCAGGTAGCCGGCGGCGCCGGCCATGATCGCCTCGAACAGCGCCTCGTCGTCGCTGTAGCTGGTCAGCATGATGACCTTGAGCTCGGGCATGCGGGAGCGCAGCTCGCGGCAGACCGACACGCCGTCCCCGTCGGGCAGCCGGACGTCGAGGATCGCGACGTCCGGGCGCAGCGCCGGCACGCGGGCCAGCGCCTCCGCCACGTTCTTCGCCTCGCCGATGACCGAGATGCCCGGGTCGCTCTCGAGCACGTCGGCGACCCCGCGGCGCACGACCTCGTGGTCGTCGAGGAGGAACACCGTGATGGCCGCCGCTGCATCCCCGCTCATGACCTGCAGAGGCTAGGTGCACGAGGTCCCGGTCGGCGCAGGGTCGAAGGTCCCGTCCGCGCTGCCGTCGTCCCCCTTCGGGGCGCAAGCAGGTCGGTCGGGGACGAAAGCCCCCGGACGTGGACCGGCCGGTTCCGACAGCATCGGGCCATGACCGCCACCGAAGCCGCACCGGCCGCCACGGGCTACTCCGCCGACGAGCTCGACCTGGACCTGCGCTGGTGGGCGGCCGCCAACTACCTCACCGCCGCCCAGATCTACCTGCGCGACAACCCGCTGCTGCGCGAACCGCTGCGGCGCGAGCACGTCAAGCCGCGGCTGCTCGGCCACTGGGGCACCAGCCCGGGCCTGACCATGGTCTACGCGCTGCTCAACCGGCTGATCCGGCGCACCGGCAGCGAGGTCCTGCTGGTGACCGGTCCCGGGCACGGCGGCCCGGCCGTGCTGGCCGGCGCCTACCTCGACGGCACCTACAGCGATGTGCACCCGCAGGTGAGCCGCGACCTGCCCGGGCTGATCCGCCTGGTCCGGGAGTTCTCCACCCCCGGCGGGGTGAGCAGCCACGCCGGCATCCACATCCCGGGCAGCATCCACGAGGGCGGCGAGCTGGGGTACGCGCTGGTGCACGCCGCGGGCGCCGCCTTCGACGACCCCGAGCTGCTGGTCGCCTGCGTGATCGGGGACGGCGAGGCCGAGACGGGGCCGCTGGCGGCGTCGTGGCGGCTGCCGGCGTTCCTCAACCCGCGCCGCGACGGCGCGGTCCTGCCGATCCTGCACCTCAACGGGTACAAGATCTCCGGGCCGACGATCTTCGGCCGCACCTCGGACGAGGACGTCTGCGCGTTCCTGCGCAGCCAGGGCTGGGACCCGGTGGTCGTCGCCGGCGACGACCCGGCGGTGGTCTTCCCCGCCCTGGAGTCCGCGCTGGCCGGCGCCCACGCTGCGATCCGCGCCACCCAGGCACGCGCCCGGTCGGGGGACGGAGGGGGCGAGACCTCGCCGTGGCCGGTGATCGTGCTGCGGACGCCGAAGGGCTGGACCGGGCCGCGCGAGGTGGACGGCGTGCCGGTCGAGGGGACCTTCCGGGCCCACCAGGTGCCGCTCTCCGGCGTCCGGGACAACCCGGCCCACCTGGCGCAGCTGTCGGACTGGCTGCGGTCCTACCGGCCCGAGGAGTGCTTCACCGACGACGGCCGGCTCGTCCCGGAGCTGGCCGCGCTGGTGCCCGAAGGCGACCTGCGCATCTCCGCCAGCCCCCGAGCCGGCGGCCCGCGCTTCCGCGTGCGGCCCCTGCCGATGCCCGACCTGGAGGACTACGCGCTCGAGGTGCCCTCCCCCGGCGTCCTCGAGCACGAGACCACCCGGCCGCTCGGTGAGCTGCTGCGCGACCTGATCACCCGCACCAGCCGGACCGACGGGGGCGGCGACTTCCGGCTCTTCTCCCCCGACGAGACCAACAGCAACCGGCTCGGTGCGGTGTTCGAGGCCACCGACCGCTGTTGGCAGCTGCCGCGGCTGCCGGGCGACGACCACCTCGGCCCCGACGGCCGGGTCATGGAGGTGCTCAGCGAGCACCTCTGCGAGGGCTGGCTGGAGGGCTACACGCTCACCGGCCGGCACGGGCTGTTCGCCACGTACGAGGCGTTCGCCATGGTCAGCGCCTCGATGATCGTGCAGCACGCCAAGTGGCTGCAGCTGGCGGTGCACCACCCGGGGCGGACGCCGGTGCCGTCGCTGAACGTGCTGCTGACCAGCACGACGTGGCGCAACGACCACAACGGCTTCTCGCACCAGGGCCCGGGCCTGATCGACACCGTGGCCCCGCTGGCGCCCGACGTCACCCGCATCTGGTTCCCGCCGGACGCCAACAGCGCGCTGGTCGTCGCCGGGGAGTGCCTCGCCGGCCGCGGGCAGCTGAACCTGATCGTCGTCGACAAGCAGCGGCACCTGCAGTACCTCGACCTCGACGGCGCCCGCACGCTGGTCTCCGCCGGGGCCGCGGTGTGGGAGTGGGCCGGTACCGAGGAGCCCGGCCGGTCGCGCGCCGACCTGCCGGACGTCGTCCTGGCCGCGATCGGCGACGTCCCGACGATGGAGGTGCTCGCCGCGGCGCAGCTGATCCGCGAGCACGTGCCGCACCTGCGGCTGCGGGTGGTGAACGTGGTGGACCTGATGGGCCTGCTCCCGCCCGGGGCGCACCCGTCGGCCTTCTCCCCCGAGCACTTCGCCGACCTGTTCACCGACACCGTCGACGTCGTCGTCGCGTTCCACGGCCACCCGCCGGCGATCCACCCGCTGCTGCACGGCCGGCCGGACGTCGACCGCTTCCACGTCCGCGGGTTCACCGAGCACGGCACGACGACGACGCCGTTCGACATGGTGGTGCTCAACCGGATGAGCCGCTACGACCTCGTCCTGGAGGCGCTGCGCCGCTCGCGGCGGGTGCCCGAGGGCGGCGACCGGCTGGCCCGCCTGTGCCGCGAGCAGCTGGACCGGCACCGTTCCTACGTCGTCGAGGCGCTGGAGGACCTGCCCGAGGTGCGCGACTGGACCTGGTCGGCCTGAGGCGGCGCCGGCTACGGCCAGCACCTTCTGTCAGACCCCGTCCGGCCAGACCTGCGGTCCGCGTCCCCCGACCCGGACGACGGCTCGCCGCGTTCTGATCGGCGCCGGGCCGCGTCGACATGTCGACGTGCCGACACGACGTCATACGGAGGTGCTGCTGCGCGCTGCTCGGGCCGGCGGATGCAGGCCGTCGTCCCTCGACCCGTGCGGGCCGCCGAGGACGGGTCAGTTGGTCGGCAGCTCAGCAGCGTTGCTCTGCTGTCCGGCCTCCCCTGCAGCTCTGGCGTACGAAGCCTGCGCAGCGCCACCCATCAGCTCTGCGGCCATGTCTCTGATGAAGTCCTCGAGGGTCTTCGGCTGGGCTCCCGTGCGAGGGGTCTTCTGCCGCTCCCGCTGGAGAGCCGCCAACCACGACAGGTCGTCCAGCATCCGACGAGCGAGTTGTGTGATCTCCCCCAGTTCGGACGGCTGAGCTGCATCCCCTTGCAAGACCAGCCGGAGGATCTCCTTCATGTCGCTGTCGACCGGGTCCGACTCATCGTCGGTCGGTGAGGTGACGGGGCGGTCGGGAACTGCTAGGCCCCAGGCTCTTCCCTCGATGTCGGACCAGGCACGCCACCCTCCCCTCCACCCGGTCGTGCTCTCCGACCGGCTGCAGGTCACGGGGATCACGGATCCAGCGCCCGCACTCGCCGGCGGCGCAGGGACTTCTTGCAGGGTGTACGTGTCGTACTTGATCAGTAGCCATCCGGCGACGGCACGGTCACGCAATCGTCGACGACGAGCCTCCGCCTCCATCTCCGCCGGCATGCCTGCAGACGCAGGATCGAGCATCTTGCACGCGATGTTGCGCAATATCTCGGCGCTGCCCTGCGTGCACCATGTCTGATACAGGCCGTCCTCCGCGATCTCGCGGAACAAACCGATCTCGGCGACCCGGTCGATGAGGAGTTCCACCTCCTCGCAGAGGACACCGACACCGTCTTCGTGAAGCTGCTCAATCGCCCAGAACGTCGTCCCCAGGATCCGGTCGGCATCACGAACGAGAAGCGTCCTCGCCCGGATCCCCGTCTCCAGCGAGCGCACCACGGCACGACCGACCTCACCGCCGAACCAGCCTTTGTCCCGCCCCCTCTCGTCGTGGCTTTCCGACGCGTTCGCCACTTCAGGCGATGGCGTCCAGATGTCCTGCCAATGCGTGTCGACGACCGTTCGGGTCTTCTTGTACTCCTGGGGAGGTAGGCAACGCAGCTCGTTCTGTTCGCTCTCCGGCCTGTGCTCGCCGGTGGCTGATCGGATGTACCACTCGACCAAGTTGCGCATGGCCACGAGGGCAAGGGTGATGTCACGGCTCTCCCCGCTGCCGCACGCGGTACGCAGCCACTGGCGGATGGTGCGGACGCTCCTGTACGCATCCTCGGACTCCAGGAACCCTTGCTCGTCGGGACGGCACAGCCGGTCGGCGTAACGCTCGGGCTGCACGAAATCCCGCAGCAAGCCGAAGATCACGACGACGGCCCAGCCCGCGTACAGCGCGGTTGCCGCAGCCAGAGCTGTGGCCAGAACGGCAGGCACACCACGTATCGCGGCGTCATCCCTCGGTACGCCCGGCGCGAAGACCGCGAAGAGCAAGCTGGCTATCAACAGCAGTACTCCGGCGCGAAGCACGAAGCGGCTGCGCCTGCTGCTCAGCAGTACCTCGACGCCACGGGAGCCGAGCGGCGAGTGGATGACCTGAGCGATGACGAACACGGTGGCCGCGGCGAAGACGAACACCGCCACCACCGTTGCGGGAACGATCTGGAGGAGCGTGGTGAGGTATGCCTGATCCCAGATGACAGTGCCGGGGACCGGACCGCCCGGCCAGGACGGAAACGGGATCAGGAATTCCCCTCCCATGGCCCGATCTCCCTCCGTTCTCCCGCGCCGGACACTTCACTGATAGCGGCCAGGAATGGACGCGGAGCGCGTCAAGGGTGGCACCTATCCGGACGCCGTGGTGCCGGAGACGAGCCGCGCTCAGAGGCTGGCCGGCAAGCGGACGAATCCGACGGAATGGGCATGCCGTGCAGGGCGACCACGCGACCGAGGTGGCCGGGGCCTTGGGTTCCGGTGGCCGACGGGTGGAGGATCACGGCGTCAGCGTGTGTATGCGGAGGGTCCATGCACGACGACGACGGAAGCCTGGACGACGTGAGCCTGGAGGACAGCATCCAGCTGGACTTCGACCTGGCCCGGCTGGAGCTGGCCGAGGCGCAGCGGGCCGCGCGGGCCGACGACACCCCAACCGCCCGGCTGCGGGTGGCCGCGTGCCGGGCCCGGGTCGACGACATCCTCGACATGTGGAACGACGTCCTGCTGACGTCGGCCTGACCAGCGACGGCGCGGCCCGGCGCGCCCGCCGCGTTAGATCGCGGTGCGGCCCGCCGGCCCCGCCGCGGCGAGGTCGCCGAGGTCGCCCACGCCCGCGACCGTCTGCAGGGCGACGCCGATCTGCTCGTCGAGCCGCAGCAGCGACTCGCACGCCCGCTCGCGGCGGCGCTGGAGCTCGTCGAGCTCCCCCTGCGCCTCGGCGAGCGCCGCCTCGGCGGCGGCGGCCGCCTCCTCCCGCTCCCGCCGGGCCGCGGCGCGCGTGTCGGCCAGCCACCGGGCCATGTCCGCCTCGGCCCGGGAACGCGCCTCCGCCGCCTCCCGGTCCAGCCGCTCGCGCTCGGCCGCGGCGGCGCGCAGCAGATCGGCCGCCTCCGCCCGCGCCCGCTCCAGCTCGGCCGCGGCCTCGGCGCGGACCAGCCGCGCCTCCTCGCGGATGCGGTCGCCGGCCTCGATCGCCATCTGCTTGATCTCGTGCGCCTTGCGCAGCCGGGCGTCGGCCTCGATCCGCGCGTCGGCGAGGATCTGCTCGGCCTCCGCCGCACCGGCCGCGGTGAGCTCCGCCGCCTCGTCGGCCGCCATGCGCAGCATCCGGCCCATGCGCTCGGAGAGGACGCTCATCTCCTGGCCCTCGGGCGACCGGGCCAGCAGCCGCCGGGCCATCTCGAGCTCGGCCGAGGCCCGGCCGTAGCGCTCGACCAGGTCGTCGGTCTCCCGCCGCATCGCGCGCAGCTCGGCCTCGGCCCAGGCCACGTAGTTGTCCACCTCGAGGCGGTCGTAGCCGCGCACCGCCGTCCGGAACACCGGCGCCGTCGTGAACAGCGCGTGCAGGTCGCCGGAGAAGTTGGGCCACGAGGGGTCGTCGACGACGAAGTTGCCCGCGGCGGTCGCCCCCGCCGGGGTCGGGGCCTCCGGCTCTCGGCCCGCGCCGCTGGCGACCTCGGTGCGTCGGAACATGCGGCTACCGCCTCCTGGGATCGTGCTGACCTTCCCGCACAGTGACAGACACGCCGCGACGGCCGCGCGACCTCACGGGCGCGTCGGACGCCGCCCCGGCGTAGCTACGCGTGCGGTGCCGCTGCCGTCACGGCTCGTGGTCGATCGGGGACTCCCAGGTCACGATCCGGTCACGACGGGACCCTCCGCCCGCGGTTCGGGACGTATGCCCCCTGGAGCGGCCGCGGCCTTCCGGCCAGCGTCGTCGCATGGACGTCGCGATCGTGTACGAGACGCTCTTCGGCACCACCCGGTCGGTCGCGGACGCTTTGGCCGCGGGGGTGCAGGACGCCGACCCGCAGGCGCGCGTCACGGTGCTGCCGGTGGACGACGCGCCGCCTGAGCGCGTGTCCTCGGCCGGCTTGCTGCTGGTCGGCGGCCCCACGCATGCCTTCGGGATGAGCCGCGCCTCGACGCGCGCGAGCGGCCGGCAGCAGGACGTCGCCGCCGCCGACGCCGCGCACGCCAGCGCGACCGGCGTGCGGGAATGGCTCGACGCGCTGCCGCCCGCCCCGGCCGGCGCGCTCGCGGCGGCCTTCACCACGCGGGTTGCCAAGCCTCTGGCCGGCAGCGCGGCCAAGGGGATCGCCAAGCGGCTGCGCAGGGCCGGCTACGAGCTCGCCGCCGAGCCGGAGGGCTTCGCGGTCACCGGCACCGAGGGGCCGGTGAAGGACGGCGAGCTCGAGCGGGCGCGGCGGTGGGCCCGGGACCTGGTCGGCCGGCTCGTCGCACCGTGAGCGCGGCGGCGTCCGCTTCCGCCACCCGCCGCGGATCGCTCGCCGTCGTCCTCGGCGAGTGCGCATCGGCTTCGCGGGATCTCGGACAGCGCCTCCCGCAGCGGAGCGGGCAGGTACGTGATCACGGCGGAGGCGTTGGCGACGATCTCGCGTCCCGCCTGACTATCCGATGCAGAACTTCGATTGGTCACCCGCGCGTGGAATCGAGAAAGGCAGTTTCGGCGAGACGGATCTGTCTCGAAGCGGTTCGCCGGAACTGCCCGGATCTGCTCCGCGATGCCGTGAGAAGTGCCGCTTGATCGAGCAGGTCGAAGAAAGTTGCCCGGACCGCCGTGCGAGCTCTTGCATACAGCAGTCCGTCATGCTGAGTAATCTTCCCGGTGCCGTCCGCAAAGGTTTGCACAATGCTGTGGTCCGTGTTTACGGTATCCGGCCTGGCACCTGTCGCCTACCGCATCGGAGCGGACCATGACCCGTCCGCGCAAGACACTCATCACCCTCACCGTCACGGCAAGCCTTCTCCTCACCGCATGCAGCGGTACGACTTCGGCGAGCGGCGGAGGCGACGCCACCGAAGCACCGGCCTCGACGACGGAACCGACCGAGATCGAGGCCGCGACTGCGTCCGCTCCGTCCCCGAGTCGAGCGCCGATCGAGGAACTGAAGGGTCTGGCGGCTCCTCCGGACGATGCGGTGCCCGAACCGCCTCGTCCGGACAAGGAGATCTCGGCGATCGTCGGCGAGGAGCAGTTCGCGACTCTCGAGGACTACCTCCACACGATCATGGCTGATCTGGAGGCCGTCTGGGTGCCCTGGTTCCTGAACAGCGGCTACAACGAGCCCGACCTGATGTACTTCGTCATCTCGGCGGGGCAGGTGGAGTCGGCCAACTGCATCGACCCATACACGGGATCGATCCCGTTCCTGGTCGAAACCAACTACCCCAACGTCTTCTACTGCGGCAACCAGCAGACACTGGGTGCGGACGGGCACCTCTATGACGGAGGGCTTTACCTGCCGGTCGGCATGATGGCCGCGATCTACAACGCGCAGGTCTTTCCGGGCACGATCCCGGGTGACTTTGCCGCGGCCTACGTGGTGGCTCACGAGTACGGACACCACATCGTGGACGAGATGGTCAAGCAAGCCGGATTCACTCGTCCCGAGAAGCCGATGAGCGAACTGATCGCGGACTGCCTGGCGGGCGTGTGGGCCGCCAGCGTCGGATACCGCGAGCTGCTGGCGCCCGGAGACCTGGACGAGGCTCTCACCGCCGCATACGCAGGCGGCGAGCTGCCGGGACAGCGTCCGGACCACGGGCTGAAGGAGGAGCGCGCCGGAGCGTTCCTGGTCGGGTTCTCCGGGATGCCGGACTACGGCTACAACGCAGGGGATCCGCAGGGATGCTGGGACTACTACTGGGCGTTCGACGAGAACACCCAGGACAACTACTGGAGTCCGTATCTCGATACGCGGCTCCCGGTTTACCCGTAACGAGCGCACCGTCCGCGAGGAGGTCCGGCTTCGGCCCCCTACCAGCCGGCCTGGATGCTGCGGCTCGTCGGCGTGGTGCCGCTGGTCGACACCGTCAGGCAGCGCGATCCCGCTCGGCATCCAGCGGCGCGCCGAGGCCCGCGGATGACGCCGGCCGCGGCGCACCGGCGGTGGGCCGATGTCTCCGAGCCGCAGGCGGCCCGCTTCCGGTTCGACCGGCGTCGCTGAGCACCTCTCCGGGTGGGGCAGGCGGCCGCGGGCATAGAGGAGAGTGCGGCTACGTTGTGCCGGGCGAAGGTAGTTGCACTCTCAACTAGCAACGGAGACTGTCATGCAGTTCGGGATCTTCTCGGTCAGCGACATCACGACCGACCCGACGACCGGCCGCACGCCGAGCGAGGCGGACCGGATCAAGGCGATCATCACGATCGCGAAGAAGGCCGAGGAGGTCGGGCTGGACGTCTTCGCGCTGGGCGAGCACCACAACCCGCCGTTCTTCTCGTCCTCCCCCACGACCACCCTGGGCTTCATCGCGGCGCAGACGACGACGCTGCAGCTGTCGACGGCGACCACGCTGATCACCACCAACGACCCGGTGAAGATCGCCGAGGACTACGCGATGCTGCAGCACCTGGCCGACGGCCGGGTCGACCTGATGATGGGCCGCGGCAACACCGGGCCGGTCTACCCGTGGTTCGGACAGGACATCCGCAACGGCATCGAGCTGGCGGTGGAGAACTACGCGCTGCTGCGCCGGCTCTGGCGCGAGGACGTCGTCGACTGGCAGGGCCGCTTCCGCACCCCGCTGCAGGGCTTCACCTCGACGCCCCGCCCGCTGGACGGCGTGCCGCCGTTCGTGTGGCACGGCTCGATCCGCAGCCCGCAGATCGCCGAGCAGGCCGCCTACTACGGCGACGGCTTCTTCCACAACCACATCTTCTGGCCGCCGGAGCACACCCAGCGGATGGTCGAGTTCTACCGCCGCCGCTTCGAGCACTACGGCCACGGCGCGGCCGACCAGGCCATCGTCGGCCTGGGCGGGCAGGTGTTCATGCGCAGGAACAGCCAGGACGCGGTGAACGAGTTCCGCCCGTACTTCGACAACGCCCCCGTCTACGGCCACGGCCCGTCGCTGGAGGAGTTCAGCACCGAGACGCCGCTGACCGTCGGCAGCCCGCAGCAGGTCATCGAGCGCACCCTGGGCTTCCGCGACTACGTCGGCGACTACCAGCGCCAGCTGTTCCTCGTCGACCACGCCGGCCTGCCGCTGAAGACCGTCCTCGAGCAGCTGGACATGCTCGGCGAGGAGGTCGTGCCGGTGCTGCGCCGCGAGTTCGCCGCGCTCAAGCCCGCGCACGTCCCGGACGCGCCGACCCACGCGAGCCTGGTCGCCGCCGCCGGCGGGGCCAAGGACTCGACGGTCCACGCGCCGGCCGACGACGTGACCGGTCAGGTGCGCGGCGAGGAGGCCGAGGAGGTGGAGGTGCGATGACCACCCGCACGCTCGCCGTCGTCAGCGCCGGCCTGTCCGTCCCGTCGTCCACCCGGCTCCTGGCCGACCGGCTCACCGCCGCCACGGTCGAGGCGCTGCGCGAGCGCGGCGTCACCGCCACCGTAGAGGTCGTCGAGCTGCGCGAGCACGCCCGCGACCTGGCCGACAACCTGGTGACCGGCTTCCCGAACGCCGCGCTGCGGGCGGCGGTGGAGACCGTGACCGGCGCCGACGGCCTGATCGCCGTCACGCCGATCTTCTCCGCCTCCTACAGCGGCCTGTTCAAGACGTTCTTCGACGTCCTGGACCGGGATGCGCTGACCCGCAAGCCGACGTTGTTGGCCGCGACCGCCGGCACCGCCCGCCACTCCCTCGCGCTGGAGTTCGCGCTGCGCCCGCTGTTCGCCTACCTGCGGGCGGCGGTCGCGCCGACGGCGGTCTTCGCGGCCTCCGAGGACTGGGCCGGTGGGGACGGCGTCAGCCGGGCGCTGGGCGAGCGCGTCCGCCGGGCCGCCGGCGAGCTGGCCGACCTCATCGCCGGCCTGCCGACCGCTCCTCCCGCGGACACGCTCGAGGGCCCGTTCGGCGGCACCCCGTCCTTCGAGGAGCTGCTCCGCGGCAACTGACCCGCGTCGGAGCAGGGGACGGCGCACCGCCCTCTGCTCCGCCCGGAGCACCGGCTCAGCGCGAGCCGGACTCCGACCCGTAGCGCTGCTGGTCCGCGGCTGTGCGGGGCAGCGGCATGCCCTCCGGCACGCCCTCGGCGAACTCCGAGGTCTCCGGCGTGACCGCCGCGCGAGCCCGCAGCAGCGGGGAGAGCGCCACCAGCGAGCCCACCTCGACGATGGCCAGGACGACCGCCCAGGTGTTCACGTTCGTCGTCCACGAGCCGGTGAGGATCAGGAACGCCGGGACCGCGCAGGTGAAGACCCCGGCGACGACCGCGATCGCACCGGTGTACCGGCCGTACTCCTCGCGCCCGAGACCGAGCACCACCCAGAACAGCCCCCAGAGCACCGCCCAGTAGAGCCAGATGACGCCGAAGCCGTTGTCGAACAGCGGGTTGGCGAAGAAGAAGTTCAGCAGGGAGTACGTGACCGCGGCGCACGCCACGAAGGCCGAGAACCAGCCCAGCCCGGTGCCGTCCAGGCCGGCCAGCAGGTTGATCCCCACGTACAGGTAGGTGAAGCCGAAGAGGTAGATCCCCGCGGCGAAGAGGATCACGTCGGGATCGCCGCCCGAGGTGAGGATCAGGACGGTGGGGGTGACCACCTGCAGCGCGCCGACGAACAGGTTCAGCGGCGCGGCCGCCCGGGCGTCGACCCGGCCCAGCAGCATCAGCCCGTTGACGATCAGCACGGGCCCTACGTAGAGCAGTCCGACAGGTCCCACGTGCACTCATCTCCTTGCGTGCCCAGACGGTGCGGAAAGGTCCCCCGTGTCGGTGTGGCGACGACGCGCCAGACGACGGGACGCGCCGGACGGCCCAGGACGTCCGGACCTCCCGGGCCGGGTCGGCGGCGCGCGGAACCGGCGCCAGCCCGCGGACCCGGGCCCCCACAGCGGCGCCCCCACGTGTCCCTGACTGCGGACATGGGCCGCCGACCTCCCTGTCGGTCGGTCATGCGCCGCGCCCGCGGCCCGGCGCCGCTGCCGACCGCTGCGGGACGACGATCTTGCCGACCGCCGCGCGGAGTCAACGTCTGCCCCGCACCGGCCGGCCGGTGCGCCGCCGTACCCGCGCGTCCTCACCGGGTGTGCGGGCCGGCACGCGGTCCGCACGAGCGCCGCCGTCAGCGCGCGGCGTCGTCCCCCTCGTCGGCGAGCGCCGCATCCAGCACCGCCGCCAGCCCGGCCAGGCTCCGGTGCGGCCCGTCGGTCCGCAGCACCACCGGCTCGGCCGGGCCGCCGTCCTCCTCGGCCAGCGCGTCGGAGAGGTCGTGCGCCGTCCGCAGCGCGGCCTTGCCGAACCGGTCGACCGCCTCGTGCCGCTCGATCGGCAGGTGTTCGTCGGGCACGGGCCGAGTCTCCTCCCCCGGGGCCCACCGCGCCGACCGCCTCGTGCGGGGTGTCCGCACCCAGGGTGAGTCGGCGGCTCCGGGTGGGTATGCCTCCGGCGGCTCCCCAGCCAGCAGGGGCCGCACGGAACCGGCGAAGGAGCGAGCGATCCGTGGAGACCCGGGTCGAGGTGTGCTGGACCTGCCCTCCCTGCGAAGTGGCCGGACAGGACGCACCGAGGGCTGGAGGGGCCAGCCCCCGGTGCTGGAACTGCGGTGGACCGGTCGTCGTGACCGCCCGGCCCACCGTCCGGACCCATGAGGGCCAGGACCCGTCCTGAACAGCGGCGGACGCGGCGGTCGACCGCAGGGTGACCGCCGAGCCCCGTGATCGATCAGGACGTGACGGCGCACTGCCCCCGGTCGGCCTTGACCGGCCCCGACGCCGACGGCCGGACGTCGAAGTCGAAGATCGCGGTCGGCAGGTACAGCGACGCGCAGGCGTTCGGGATGTCCACGATGCCGCTGATCCGGCCCTCGATCGGGGCGGAGCCGAGCAGCAGGTAGGCCTGCTCGCCCGAGTAGCCGAACTTCTTCAGGTACTCGACGGCGTTCAGGCACGCCCGCTTGTAGGCGAGCGTGGCATCCAGGTACTTGTTCGTGTTGCTGTCGTGGTCCACCGAGACGCCGATGAACGTCAGGAACTCCGAGTAGCGGGGCTCGACGTTGCCCGGCATGAAGACGGGGTTCGTGGTCACGCCGTAGGTGTCCATGCCGCCCTTGATCAGGTCGACGTGGAAGTCGATGAACCCGCCCATCTCGATGGCGCCGCAGAAGGTGATCTCACCGTCGCCCTGGCTGAAGTGCAGGTCGCCGCCGGAGAGCTTGGCGTCCTTCACGTGCACCGGGTAGAAGACGCGGGAACCACGGCTGAAGTTCTTGATGTCGTGGTTGCCGCCGTTCTCGCGCGCCGGCACCGTGCGTGCCCCGTCCCGCGCGATCCCCTCCAGATCGCTTCCGGAGGCACTGCCGCCCAGGGTGTTCTGCTCCAGGGGCGGGAGCGCCAGCGGGGGCACCCGGTCGGGATCGGTGTCGATCAGCGCCCGTTCCCGGGCGTTCCAGCGGGCGAGGAGCTCCGCCGACGGCGCGGTGCCGAACAGCCCCGGGTGGGTCAGCCCGGTGTAGCGGACCCCCGGGATGTGCCGGGAGGTGGCCACCTGACCCGAGAAGTCCCAGATCGCCTTGTACGCGTCCGGGAAGTAGTCGGTCAGGAAGCCGCCGCCGTTGACCTTGGCGAAGATGCCGGTGTAGCCCCAGCCCTGGCCGGGCGCGTCGCCGTACTCCTGCGGCGCCTGCACCGGGCCCAGGTCGAGGATGTCCACGACCAGCAGGTCGCCGGGCTCGGCGCCCTCGACGCCGATCGGCCCGCTGAGCATGTGCGCGCGCGTCAGGTCGACGTCGCGGACGTCGTTGGCCGAGTCGTTGTTGCCTATCTGGCCGTCGGTCCACTCCCGGCACTCGACGCGGAAGGTCTGTCCGGGCCGCACCATCGTGGCGACCGGGATGTCCGGGTGCCAGCGGTTGTGCCCGGGTACGGCCTGGTCGCGCATCGACTTCGCCTGATCGACGGTGAAGACGACGTCTGGCATGTCCCCCACTCTCCGATCTTCGTTACCGCTGCAGGGTCCGGTCCGCCGGAGCGGACCGTCTGGGTGGGCGAGGAAGACCTCCCTTCTCCGTCTCGCGGAGCCCCCGCACTCCCTGCGGTCTGACCGGTGCCCGCCGCTACGGTCGCGGCAGGGCCTGCCACCTCGGGTCCGCCGGCGCCGACCGCCGCGCCGCCGGCGGGATCGCGGTCGTCACCTCCGGCGCGTCGCTGCTCGCCTCGTCGCGCAGCCGTGCCGCCGCGACCGGGCCCGATCCCCGGCTCACCAGCGGCGGCGTGTACATCCGTCGCCCCGCCGCACCGCAGCGGGGGCACGTGCTCGTCGGCTCCGCCGTCCCGATCGGCCGGTGGACCTCCCAGGGACCGCACGTCCCGCACCGGTACACGTAGCCGGCCAAATCGAATGCCCCCACGGGTTCGGACCGCGCTCGGTGAAGAGGCGAAGCTAGCGGTCCCGGTGCCGACTGCGACCCCCGTGTCCCGGAGCGGGATCACGCACGCTCGCGCGTCGCTACCTCCGGCTCTCGCCGGGTGACGAGGGGTGCCGGCGGTCCGCCGCCCGGCAGGACGACGTCGAGCCCCGGCGTGCCGCGCACCAGCTCGTCGAGCAGGCCGATGCCGATGCTGGTGAGGTGGCCCAGGCCGGTGAGGTCGAGCAGCACCGGGCCGGACGCGCCGGCCTCCCGCAGCAGGTCCTCGCGCACCGCCCCCACCCCGTCCATGTCCAGGTCGCCGGCGACCTCGACGCAGCGCCCGCCGCCCCGTTCGATCACACGCACCTCGGCCGGCCGCGCGGGGCGATCGGGCGCCCACCCCCCGGCGGCTTCCGGCGCCGAGTACAGCGGGACCCGGAAGCCGACCGTGGTCCCGTGCGGCCCCGGCTGCAGCCGCACCGCGTCGGCCAGCTCACGGATGATCTGCAGCCCGCGGCCGCGGAACCCCGGGTCGGCCGGCACCGGCCGCCACGTCCCGGCGTCGGTGACGGTGACCGCGACGGCGTCGTCCTCGGCGGCCGCGGCCACGCGCACGGCCCCGGCCCCGGCCCCGGTGCCGTAGGCGTGTTCCACGGCGTTGGCGACGGTCTCCCCCAGGGCGAGCTGGAGGTCGCCGGTCGTGCGCGGGCCGAGCCCCGCCTCCTCCGCCCAGCCGGCCACCGACCGCCGCAGGTCCCGCAGCCGCGCCGGATCGGCCGGCAGCAGCCGGGCGGCCAGGACGGCGACGTCGTCCTCGGCGCGGGCGGCGGGGAGCAGCGCGGCCAGGACGACGTCGACCAGCCCGGCCACCCCGGTGCCGCGCGCCGGCCGGGCGGCCGCGGCCAGCCGGGCGAGCCCGTCGTCGAGGGTGGCGCCGCGGCGCCTGCTCGGCCGCCGCGGCGGCGCGGCCGGCGTCCGCGGCGAGCCGATCGCTGACGTCGAGGACGCTGCCCCGGACGAGCACGCGGTCCTCTGCCGGCAGCCGAAGCAGCGTGACCTCGCAGGGCAGGTGGCTGCCGTCGGCCCGGCAGTGCGTCCACTCGAAGCGCGGCCGGCCCCCGGCAACCGCGGCCTGGACGTGGTCCCGGGCGGCGTCGGCCGACGCGCGGCCGTCGGGCTGCACCGGAGGGCTGACGTCCACCGGGCCGAACTGCAGCAGCTGCTCGCGGGCCAGGCCGAACAGCTCCTCCGCGGCGCGGTTGACGGTGACGAAGCGGCCCAGCCCGACGTCGAGGATGACGATGGCGTCGGGCGCCTGCTCGACCGGGGCGCGGTAGCGCGCCAGCTGCGCCGCCGTCGTCTCGCCCGGTCCCGTCAGGGTCGGTTCGCTCATCCACGGGCCTGCGACGACGGCCCCCCGGACGGCCCGGCGGTGGGCAGGGTCGGGCATGCCCCCGACCGGTTCCCTCGCCGCATCATGAGCCGCGAACCTCTCGTCCCAGGTCGCGACGACGGTAGCGCGCCACCCGGTGGCCGCCCCCGAGCTCCTCCCGGGGCGGTCAGCCGACGGCGGTGGGGGACGGCGGTGCGCTGCCCCCCTGCGGCGCATCCGCCGTCATCAGCCGGACGATCTCCGCGCGGTCGGCCGCCGACGGCAGGCCCCACTCCGGCGCGTAGTCGTAGACCTCGCGCAGCGGACGCGACGCCGTCCGCCCGGTGAGCACCTCGACCGACGAGGTGTCGATCAGCCCTGGGTGCTCGACGCCGCAGGCCTCGGCGATCTTGAGCAGGTCCCGCCGCAGCGTGCTGATGTAGGTCGCCGCGCGCACCGACTTCAGGGCCGGGTCCAGCCCGTGCGCCAGCCAGGGGCTCTGCGTGGCGACGCCGGTGGGGCAGGTGTCGGTGTGGCACTTCTGCGCCTGGATGCAGCCGATGGCGAGCATGGCCTCGCGCGCGACGTTGACCAGGTCGCAGCCGAGCGCGAAGGCGACGACGGCGTTGTCCGGCAGGCCGAGCTTGCCCCCGCCGATGAACGCCACCTGCTCGTGCAGCCCGGCGCGGGCGAAGACCGAGTAGACCCGGGCGAAGCCGAGCTGGAACGGCAGCGACACCGAGTCGGTGAAGATCAGCGGCGCGGCGCCGGTGCCGCCCTCGCCGCCGTCCACGGTCACGAAGTCGACGCCGCGGCCGGTGGTGGCCATCAGCTCGGTGAGCTCCTGCCAGAAGGCCATGTCGCCCACCGCGGACTTGATCCCGACCGGCAGGCCGGTCTCCGCCGCGAGCAGCTCCACCCAGTCGAGCAGGCTGTCGGGATCGGAGAACTCCGCGTGCCGGGACGGGCTGATGCAGTCCACGCCCTCCGGCACACCGCGCGCCGCGGCGATCTCCGCCGACACCTTGGCCGCCGGCAGCACCCCGCCCAGGCTCGGCTTCGCGCCCTGGCTGAGCTTGATCTCCAGCGCCCGCACCGGTGCCGACGCGACCAGGTCCTTGAGCCGGGCGAGGTCGAAGCGGCCGTGCTCGTCGCGGCAGCCGAAGTAGGCGGTGCCGATCTGGAAGACCAGCTCGCCGCCGTGCCGGTGGTGCACCGACAGCCCGCCCTCGCCGGTGTTGTGCAGGCAGCCGGCCAGCGCCGCGCCGCGGTTGAGCGCCTCGACCGCGCGGCCGGACAGCGAGCCGAAGCTCATCGCCGAGATGTTCACGACCGACGCCGGGCGGAACGCCTGCGCCCGGCCGCGGGCGGCGCCGAGCACCTTGGCGCACGGCAGCGCCACCTCGCTGCCGGCGTGCACGTTGGTGGTGGGCACCGCCCGGCCGAAGGTCTTGTGCTTGATGATCGGGTACCCGGCCGTGTACTCGAGGTCGTTGTCGGTACCGAAGCCGAAGTAGTTGTTCTGCTTCTTCGCCGACGCGTACACCCACCGCCGCTGGTCGCGGGTGAACGGCCGTTCCTCGTTGTTGCCGGCGACGAGGTACTGGCGCAGCTCGGGGCCGATCGCCTCGATGAGGTAGCGCGCGTGCCCGACGATCGGGAAGTTGCGCAGCAGGGTGTGCTCGCGCTGCAGGAGGTCGCGGGCGGCCACCGCGCCCAGGGCGGAGAGGCCGGCTGCTGCGGCCCGTGTGACCCACGTCATACCGGGAGTGTGCCCCTCGAACGCGCGGTCCGCGCCGCGATCAGGACGGCAGCAGGACCGTCCGCAGCTCGTGCGCGCCGTCGGCGCGGGTCGCCTCGTAGAACCAGCGGGTGGTGCCGTCGGGCAGCGGAACGGCGTCGGCGTAGCGCAGGCCGCCGGGCGCGTGCGGGCTGGTCAGCGCCGGCCCGTCGGGGTCGGCGGCGAAGCGGCCGCCGTCGCCGGTGGCCCGGGCCACGCCGCTGCGCTCCTCCCAGTTCTCCGCCGCGGTGGCCCGCCCGTCGTAGACCGCCCAGGTGGCCGGGTCGTCGGGACCTCCGGGGCCGAGGAGCACCGTGGCGAACCGGACGCCGCGGGCGTCCCAGGTGCCCGGGGTGCCGGCCAGCGCGGTGCCCTCCCACGTCCACGCCCGCCCGTCGGGGCTGGTCGCGTGCTCGGTGGTCATGCGGTCGGTGGCGTCGGGGTCGTCGAGCGGGTGCACCGACGCCCACAGGTGCCAGCGGTCGTCGACGAGGCGGACCACCGGGTCCTTCACCGCGGCCGTCGCACTACCGGGCAGCACCGTCCGGTGTTCGGCAGCGGCGAGGTTCTCGACCGAGTCGGCCTCCAGGCAATCGACCCGCCAGTGCTTCGTCCCCGGGGTGGCACAGCTGACGTAGAGCCGCCACCGCCCCTCCGGGGTGTGCACCAGGGCCGGGCGCTCGAGGGACTCGGCGCCGAAGTCGTCCCGGGCGATCCGCACGACCTGCTCGAAGGTGACGCCGTCGGCCGAGCGGGCGACGACGTTGGCGTACCCGCGGCCCTCGCCCACCGGACGGCGCAGGCGGTAGGCCAGCCACCAGACCCCGTCGACCAGCTGCGCGGACGGGCCGCCGGCCCAGGCGCCGGGCCGGGCGTCCTCGGGGACGACGGCCACCACGGCGTCGTCCCAGAAGCGGTCGGTCTGGGCCAACAGACTGCCCGCCGGGGGCACGAGGTCGGAACCGGACGACAGACTGCTGGTCAACGTGCGGCTCCCCGGCGACGGTGGCGGTACCTGCAGGTTAGTACCTCAGAATCCGCATCATCACGGTGGAGTTGGTAGAAATAGCGCCATGGCCGAGCGGTTGCCCCAGTTCTTCATCGCCGGCGCCCCCAAGGCGGGGACGACGGCGCTGCACGCGGCCCTCGCGACGCACCCGGGGCTGTACCTCTCCCCGGTCAAGGAGCCGAAGTACTACCTCACCGGCGGGCGGCCGCCGGACCGCTCCCGCCAGCGTGGGCCGGGCGACGCGCACAGCGCTCGCGAGTGGATCTGGCGGCGCGAGCGGTACGTCGCCCTCTTCGCGGGTGCCCCGGCCAGGGCCGTCCGCGGCGAGAGCACGCCGTTCTACCTGTACGACCGCGACGCGCACGCCCGGATCGCTGCCGACGTGCCTGACGCCCGGATCGTGCTCGTCGTCCGCGACCCGGTCGACCGGGCGGTCTCCAACTGGGTGCACCTGCGCGCCGACGGGCTGGAGCCGGAGGCCGACTTCCTGACCGCCGTCCGGGCCGAGGAGCGGCGGATCGCCGACGGGTGGGCGCCGTTCTGGCACTACCGCGGGCTGGGGCGCTACGGCGAGCAGTTGCGGGACCTGCTGACCCACTTCCCGCGCGAGCACGTGCTGCTCCTGCGCTACCGGGAACTCGTCGACACCCCGCAGCAGACGCTCGACCGGGTCTGCGCCTTCCTCGGTGTCGCCGGGGGGCAGGCGCACGCCGTCCCGCCGGAGAACGTCAAGCCCTACGTCGCCGATGGGGCGCGCTACCGGGCACTGGCCCGCGTCGCCCGCGCCGGCGCGGCGCTCGGCGCGTTCGCTCCCCCGCAGGTCTGGCGGCTGGCCGGCCGGCCGCTGATCGCGGCGCTGCACGCGGGGCACGCGAAGCGACCGCCCCTGCCGGTGGAGGTGCGGCGCGAGGTGCTCGCGCCGCTGCTCGACGACATCGCGCTGCTCGAGGAGCTGAGCGGTGAGTCGTTCGCCCACTGGCGCAACGACACCGGTCGCGGCGACTTCCGTTCCCGGGCGGCGGGCCAGGGTCAGCGGTAGGCCGACCGCCCGCGCAGCCGGGCCCCGGCGGCCACGCGCAGCGGGACCAGCACCACGCCGTCGCGGGCCATCCGGGCGCGCACCTGACGGCGGTGCCGCAGCACGCCGACCAGCCCGATCGCCCAGAACACGTACTGGACGGCGAACGCGGCCCGGAACGCGCCGAGGTCGTAGGCGGTCGAGCCACCCGGCGTGAGCAGGTCCAGCACCGCCCCGACGGCGAGGATGGTGAGCAGGGAGGCGACGAAGCCGCCCACGTTCACCACGCCGCTGGCGCTGCCCATCCGCTCGGCCGGGTTCTCGGTGCGCGCGTAGTCGAAGGCGATCATGGAGCCGGGTCCGTTGGTCGCGAGCACGACGACCAGCAGCACCAGCAGCCACAGCGGCGCGCGGCCGGGCCAGAGCAGGACGACGGTCCACATGGTCGCCGTCGCCATCAGGATGCCGAAGACGAGGTTGGACCGGCGCAGCGGCCAGTACCCGCACAGCCGGCCCAGCAGCGGGCCGACCCCCATGCCGACGACGACCAGCAGGGTGAGCAGGCCGGCCGCGGTGTTCGGGCTCAGCCCCTGCCCCACGACCAGGAACGGATAGCCCCACAGCAGCGCGAAGACGGTGCCGGAGAACTGGGTGACCAGGTGCGTGTAGAGGCCCAGCCGGGTGCCCGGCTCGCGCCAGGTGTCCGCCAGCCGGCGGCGCACCTCGGCCAGGTCGGCCGCCCCGGGGCGCGGCGTCCCGGGCGGGGCGTCGCGCAGCGCCGCGAGCACGAGGACGGCGGCCAGGACGCCGGCGGCGGCCGCGCCGAGGAACGTGCTGCGCCACGACGTCGCGTGCAGCAGCGCGACCAGCGGGTAGGCGGCGGCGATCTGCCCGAGCTGGCCGAGGATGCCGGTGAGCTGGGTGATCAGCGGAACGGTGCGGCCGGGGAACCACAGCCCGATCACCCGCAGCAGGCTGATGAAGGTCATCGCGTCGCCGGCCCCGATCAGCACGCGGGCGGCGACGGCGGTCGGGACGTCGGTGGCCAGCGCCAGGATCAGCTGCCCCGCCGCCATGGTCACCGCGCCCGAGACGATGAGCGCCCGCGAGCCGAACCGGTCCAGCGCGACGCCCACGGGCACCTGCATCGCGGCGTAGACGGCGAGCTGGAGCACCAGGAACAGCGAGATCGCCGAGGCCCCGGCGTCGAAGCGGTGCTGCGCCTCGACCGCGGCGACCCCGAGCGAGCCGCGGTGGAACACCGCCACCGCGTAGGCGAACAGGCCGACCAGCCACACCGCGTAGGCGCGGGCAGGGGCACGAACGGGCGTCGGGGCGGTCACCGTCGTCACCCTGAGGACGACGCGTGCGCGGCACCGATCCTTCCGCCGTCGCCGGTGACATTGCCCACGCCGTCCGCCCCGACCGGGTCGCGCTCCTCGCCGACGGTCGGCTCGGCCTTGGGCCGGCCGCGGCGGTGGTCCCAGACGTCGCGCAGGATCACCTGGATCATGCTCGCCACCGGGATCGCCAGCAGCGCGCCGAGGACACCCATCAGCTCCACCGCGAGGAGGATCGCGACGATCACGGTGAGCGGGTTCAGCTTCACCGTCCGGGCGAAGATCAGCGGCTGCAGCAGGTGGTTCTCCAGCTGCTGGTAGAGCAGGAAGAAGACCAGGACGGCGATGCCCGCGGGCACCGAGTGCACGAACCCCGCGACGACCGCGACGACGCCGCCGATCGTCGCGCCGACCAGCGGGATCAGATCGGCCAGGCCGACGAACAGCGCGACCAGGCCGGCGAAGGGCACGCCGGCGATCAGCAGCACCACGTAGGTCAGCCCCCCGCAGATGAAGCTGATCAGCAGGTTCCCGGAGATGTAGCCGGTCACCGACTTGGCGCAGTCGTGGCCGACCCGCCGGATCCGCTCCCCGCGCTCCGGCGGGAACAGGTTGATCACGCCGTCGACGAGCTTCGGGCCCTCGAGCACCATGAGGTAGGCGAGCACCAGCACGGTGGCCAGCCCGGCCAGGCCGGTGGCGACGCTGCCGATCACGCCGGCGGCGGGGGCGGTCAGCCCCTGGGCGAACTCGCCGATCCGGTCCTGGTTGTCCTGCACCCACTGGAGGGCGTTCGTGCGCTCGAGCAGGTCGCCGACCGGTCCGCGGCCGTTGCGCGCGTCGTCGATCAGGCCGGGCAGCTGACCGGCGAACTTCGTGCCCTCCTGGACCAGCGGGACGGCGAACGCGGTGATCAGCCCGGCGAGCACGAGGAACACGACGAGGAAGACGAGGAAGGTGGCCAGTGCCCGCCGCCGGCCGCCCAGGAGCCGCCGCTGCACCCAGCCGGTGAGCGGGGCCAGGGCCACGGCGAAGAACGCCCCGATCACGATCCAGGTGAGCACGCGGCGGGTCTCGATGACCAGGTACAGCAGCAGCGCCGTGGCCAGCACCAGCCCGATGACGGCCAGGATCGTCCGGACGGGGACGGGCCGGGCGGAACGGCTGGCAGGCGATGAGGTCACGCGCGACCTATGCCCGCCACGGCGGTTCGCGAAGCACCTGGAACGGGTGGTTCCCGATACAGTCGGGCCGATGGGGGCAGGGGTCTCAGCCGCACCGGTCGTGGACGACCCGGCCGTGGACGACGGACATCGTCGCGGCCGGATCCTCCGGGCTCTCGCCACGTGCATGGCCGAGAAGGGCTACCGCGCCACGACGATGTCCGACATCGCGCGGGTCGGCCAGGTCTCCAAGACGGTGGTCTACGCCCACTTCCGGGACAAGGAGCAGTGCCTGCTCGAGCTGTACGGGCGGGCCACGGACGCGATGCTCGACTCGGTCCGCCGCGCGCAGGACGACGCACGGGCCGCCGGGCTGCCGTGGCGGGACCGCGTGCGCTCGGGCGTCGAGGCCTACCTGGCCGTGCTCGCGGCCGGGCCCGCGGTGGCCTGGGCCGCCCTCGTCGAGGTGCAGGCGGCCGGGCGCGCCGCGCTGGAGCTGCGGCGCGCGGTGGTGGACCGCTACGTCGACCTGCTGATCGAGGTCGCCGAGGAGCTGCGGGAGGCGCACCCCGACGAGATCCGGCCGGTCAGCCGCGAGCTGGTGCTGGCCGCCGTCGGCGGCATCAACGAGCTCGTGCTCACCCGCGTCGAGCGCGGAGAGGCCGAGCGCGTGACCGAGGACGCCGACGTGGCCGCGGCCGTCCTCCTCCGCCTGCTCGAACACCACGGCTGACCCCGGTCGGGGGACACCGGCTGCCCGACGCGTAGGCCTCGCGATCTTGGGATAGGACCAGCGGCGAGACCGTTCGTCCGAAGACGAGGAGTTCGCCCATGGCGTCCGTCATCAGCTACACCATCGCGACCGAGGCCGAGAAGAGCCCGGACTTCCGCCGCGTGCTCTGGACCGGCAAGAACACCCAACTGGTGATCATGACGATCCCGCCGGGCGGGGAGATCGGCGAGGAGGTGCACGAGGACACCGACCAGATCCTCACCTTCGTCAGCGGCACCGGCGAGGCCCGCGTCTCGGGCAACACCAAGAAGGTGGCGCAGGGCGACCTGGTCGTCGTCCCGGCGGGCGCGAAGCACAACTTCCTCAACACCGGCGAGAACCCGCTCATCCTCTACACCGTCTACGGCCCGCCGGAGCACGCCGACGGCGCGGTGCACAGGACCAAGGAGGAGGCCGACGAGGCCGAGGAGTCCGGCCGGGACGAGCCGCCCGCCGAGTGAGCGACGCGGGGTGGATCCGGCCGGCGGATCCACCCCGCGCCGGGCCCTCCGCCGCGGGTCGTAGGACTGGCGTCCAAGGGCGTTCTGGACCCCTGACCTGATGATCTGTCCCCGACACCGGGGGGCCGACCGAAGGAGGGGCAACGATGCCTGCACAGGAATCGTCCGGCGCGCCGTCTCCGCAGCGAGTGCTGTGCGTGTCCCCGATGGTGGCCGGGTTCGGCGTCGACACGCTGGTGACGGCGTTCGGCATGCTCGCCGCCGACCGCCCGAACCTGCACCTGGACCTGGTCGGCGAGGGCCCTCTCGAGGAGGACCTGCGGGCGCAGGTGCGCGCGCTGTCCCTGCAGGACCGGATCCACTTCCACGGGCCGGCGTCCACCGAGGCGGCGGGCTCGAGCAGCGCCCTCGTCCTGCCGCGCCGGGTCGAGCCGGAGGCCGCCGCCGAGGAGCCCGCGCTCCTGCTCGACGTCCTCACCGGCGCGAGCGCCGCCCCGGCCGTCCAGTCCTGCTTCGAGCGGTTCGACTCCCGGCGCCGGCAGCCCATGAGCCTGGTCGTCTCGGCCGACGACGCGGTGGGCCTGGCGATGGCCATCGTCGCCGTCCTCGAGGGCGGCGCCGCCCGCGACGCACCGCGGGGCGGTGCCCGCCGCCGCGCGCGACCACCCGGGCGGTCGCCGGGCAGGGCGGCGCCCGGGCGACCCGCCCTGCGGCCGCTGCACCGCTGACCCCCCGGTTCGGGGATCTGCTCCGGCCCGCGGACCAGTCACCATCTGTCACGACATCCCGCACGCGAACGCGACGAGGAGGGCCGGGCGTGGGCCAACACTCGCTGGTGCTCAACCGGCCCGTGGACGGCCGCACCCCGCTCCCCTGGACGGCGCTCGTCGACGGCCAGGCCTCGGGCCGCTCCCGCGCGCTGCCCTCGACCCGGCGGGTCGTCGGGCGCTTCCTCGCCGCCAACGTGGTCGCGGTCCTGCTGCTGCTCACCGGCAGCATCTGGGCGAGCCGGGCCGCGGCCGAGGAGGAAGGCATCGCCGACGCCCGGCAGCGGACCGACACCCTCGCCGTCCTGGTCGTGGAGCCCAACCTCACCGAGGGGCTGCTCGAGCCGGGGACCCCGGCGAACCGGGCCGCGATCGCCCGGCTGGACCAGGTCCTCGCGGGGCGCGAGGAGGTCGGCCTCGTCCGGGTCAAGATCTGGACGCCCGGCGGCCTGGTCGTCTACTCGGACGAGAAGCGCCTGATCGGTCAGCGGTTCACCCTCGACGACGAGGACCGGCGGGCGCTGGCCGACGGGACGACGCAGGCCCAGGTCAGCGACCTCAGCCGGGACGAGAACCTGTTCGAGAAGGCCAACGGCAAGCTGCTCGAGGTCTACCGGGCCGTCGAGACGCCGACCGGCCAGCGCCTCGGGCTGGAGACCTACTCCCCGTTCGACCTCGTGATCGAGCGGCGGTCCGACATCTGGTGGCGGTTCGCGCCCATCTCGATGGCGGTCCTGCTGGCGTTCCTGGCGATGCAGCTGCCCCTCGCCCACCGGATGGTCACGCAGCTGCGGGCGACCCATCGTGAGCGTGAGCTGCTGCAGACCCGCGCGCTCGACGCCTCCACCGAGGAGCGGCGGCGCATCGCGGGCAACCTGCACGACGGGATCGTCCAGGACGTCTCGGCCTCCGCGCTGCTCGTCGCCGGCGCCGCGGACCGGCTGCGGGAGGACGGCCGCGGCAACTGCGAGGTGGCCGGTGTCCTCGGGGACGCCGCGACCGCGCTGCGCGAATCGGCGGGCTCGCTGCGCTCCCTGCTCGTCGAGATCTACCCGCCGACGCTGGAGCGGGCGGGCCTGGCCACCGCCCTCGACGACCTCGCCGACCGGCTGGGCTCCCGCGGCATCGACGTCCGGGTCCGCGTCCCCGACCCCCTCGACGTCCCCCTGGACACGGCGACGTTGCTGTTCCGCGTGGCGCAGGAGAGCCTGCTCAACGTGGCGAAGCACGCGCAGGCGACGCACGTGGACGTGACGGTGACCCGGCTGACCAAGCGCGTCGTCCTCGAGATCACCGACGACGGGATCGGCTTCGACCTCGACGCGGTGCGCCGCCGCGGCCGGTCGGGGCACCTGGGCCTGAGCGTCCTGCAGGACCTGGCGACCACCGCCGGCGCCCGGCTCCACCTGCGCACCGCACCCGGCGCCGGCACCAGCACCCGACTGGAGGTGACCCAGCCGTGATCGACGTCCTGCTGGTCGACGACCACGCCCTGATGCGCGCCGGCCTGGCCGGGCTGATCAGCGGCGCCGAGGACATGCGCGTCGTGGGCACGGCCGCCGACGGCGCCCAGGCGCTCGAGGCCGTGGCGGCGTCGAGCCCGCACGTGGTCCTCATGGACCTGTCCATGCCGGTCATGGACGGCATCGCCGCGACCGCCCGGATCACCGCGGACCACCCGGAGGTGGCGGTCCTGGTGCTCACCTCCTTCTCCGACCGCGACCGGGTCGTGGAGGCCCTGGACGCCGGCGCCCTGGGGTACGTGCTCAAGGACGCCGCACCGGCGGATCTGCTGGAGGCGATCCGCTCCGTGGCGCGGGGCGACTCGCCGCTGGACCCGCGGGTGGCCCGCACGCTGCTGCGCGACCGGAGGGCGGCCTCCCCCGCCGGCGACCTGACCGAGCGCGAGCAGGAGGTGCTCGCCCTCGTCGGCCAGGGCCTGGCCAACAAGCAGATCGCCCGCATCCTCGGCATCCGCGAGGGCACCGTGAAGGCGCACCTGACCAGCGTGTTCCAGCGGATCGGCGTCCGGGACCGCACGTCCGCGGCGCTCTGGGCCCGGGCCAACCTGCCGCAGTCGGAGATCTCCGCCGGGGTCCCGTAGGCACCGGCCCGGCCCGGGCCGGAGACTGGCCGGGTGACGACGCAGCAGCCGGCCATCGACACCGTCGGCGTGCGCGAGGCACTGCGCCGGGCCGGAGTGGACGACGTCGACGACTCCGGGCTGGCCCGCGCGCTGTACTCGTCGGACGCCTCGCTGTACCGCGTGCTGCCGCGCGCGGTGGTCCGGCCGCGGCATCCCGACGAGGTCGTGGCGACGCTCGAGGTGTGCCGCGAGCTCGGCGTCCCGCTCACCGCCCGGGGCGCCGGGACGTCGATCGCCGGCAACGCCGTCGGCCCCGGCGTCGTCCTCGACACCAGCCGGCACCTGCACGGGATCTCGGCGATCGACCCGGAGGCCCGCACCGCCGTCGTCGACCCCGGCGTGGTCCAGGCGGCGCTGCAGGCCGCCGCCCGGCCGCACGGCCTGCGCTTCGGCCCCGACCCGAGCACGCACAACCGCTGCACCGTCGGCGGGATGATCGGCAACAACGCGTGCGGCTCGCGGGCCCTGGGCTACGGCCGGACGTCGGACAACGTCGTCGCGCTCGACGTGGTCACCGGCGGCGGGGAGCGGCTGCACCTGGCGCCGGGAGGCCCGGGCGGCGTCCTCGACGAGCTGCGCCGGCTGGTGGACGGCGAGCTGGCCACGATCCGCACCGAGCTCGGCCGGTTCGGCCGGCAGGTCTCGGGCTACTCGCTGGAGCACCTGCTGCCGGAGCGGCACTTCGACGTGGCGCGCGCGCTGGTCGGCAGCGAGGGGACGCTGGCACTGGTGCTCGGCGCGACCGTGCGGCTGGTCGCCGACGCGCCCGTGCGCGGGCTGGTGGTGCTCGGCTACCCGACGATGGCCGATGCCGCCGACGCGACCCCCGGGCTGCTGCCGCACGCCCCCACCGCCGTCGAGGGCCTCGACGCCCGGATCGTGCAGCGGCTGCGCGACGTCCCCGCGGCGACGGTCCCGGAGCTGCCGCGCGGCGAGGGCTGGCTGATCGTGGAGCTGACCGGCGACACCGTGGCCGAGGTGGAGGCCAAGGCCCGCGGGGTGCTCGCCGACGCCGCCGCGCTGGACTCGCTGGTCGTCACCGAGCCGGCGCAGGCCGCGGCGATCTGGCGGATCCGCGAGGACGGCGCGGGGCTGGCCGCCCGCACGTCCGACGGCCGGCCCGCGCACGCCGGGTGGGAGGACGCCGCCGTCCCGCCGGAGGCGCTGGGCTCGTACCTGCGCGGCTTCGAGGCGCTGCTCACCGAGCACGACCTGCAGGGCGTGCCGTACGGGCACTTCGGCGACGGCTGCGTGCACGTGCGGATCGACTTCCCCTTCGACCGCGAGCCCGACCGGGGCCGCAAGGCCTACCGCGCGTTCATCGAGGACGCCGCCCGTCTGGTCGCGGGCTACGGTGGGTCCATCTCCGGCGAGCACGGGGACGGGCGGGCGCGCAGCGAGCTGCTGCCGCACATGTACACACCGGCCGCGCTGGCGCTCTTCGAGCGGGTGAAGGGTCTCTTCGACCCGGACGACGTGCTCAACCCCGGCGTGCTGGTGCGCCCGGCCCGCTTCGACGAGGACGTCCGGGTGGCCGCCGTGCGCCCGCGGCGGGAGCGGCTCGCGCTGGCGTACCCGCACGACGGCGGCGACTTCGCCGCGGCGGTGCACCGCTGCACCGGCGTCGGCAAGTGCCGGGCCGACCTGCAGTCCGCCGGCGGCGTCATGTGCCCCTCCTGGCCGGCCACCCGGGAGGAGAAGGACACCACCCGCGGCCGCGCCCGGGTGCTGCAGGAGATGCTCGCGCCGGGCGGACCGGTGCGCGACTGGCGCTCCCCGGAGGTGCACGCCGCGCTGGACCTGTGCCTGTCCTGCAAGGGCTGCTCGCGGGACTGCCCCACCGGCGTGGACATGGCCAGCTACAAGGCCGAGGTGCTGCACCAGTCCTACCGGCGCCGGCCCATCCCCCGCATCAGGCCGCGGCCGCACTACACGCTCGGGTGGCTGCCCCGCTGGGCCGACCTCGCCGCGCGGGCGCCGCGGGCGGTGAACGCGGTCATGGGCTCGCGGCTGGGCGGGCGGCTGGCGAAGTGGTCGGCCGGCATGGACCAGCGGCGCGAGCTGCCGCCGTTCGCCGTCCGGACGTTCCGGGACGAGTGGGCGGGCCGGCCGCCGTCCGGGGGTGCGGGCGCCCCGGTGGCGCTGTGGGTGGACTCGTTCACCGACCACTTCGCGCCGTCGGTCGCCTGGGCGGCGGTCGAGGTGCTGGAGCGGGCCGGCTACCGGGTCGAGGTCCCGGACGCCGACACCTGCTGCGGGCTCACCTGGATCACCACCGGCCAGCTCGACGCGGCGCAGCGGATCCTCGGCGCCACCGTGCGGGCCCTCGCGCCGCTGGCGGACGCCGGCGTGCCGATCGTCGGGGTGGAGCCCTCGTGCACGGCGGTGCTGCGCGGCGAGGCCGTGGAGCTGCTCGACGACCCCGCGGCCGCGCGGGTGAAGGCAGCCACCCGGACCCTGGCCGAGCTGATGACCGCCACCGAGGGCTGGGCGCCGCCGTCGCTCGAGGGCCTCGAGGTGGTGGCCCAGCCGCACTGCCACCACGCGTCGGTGCTGGGCTGGGCGGCCGACGAGCGGCTGCTGCACCGCGCCGGCGCGACCGTCACCCGGCTGGGCGGCTGCTGCGGGCTGGCCGGCAACTGGGGCGTCGAGCGCGGCCACCACGAGGTGTCGGTGGCGATCGCCGAGCAGCAGTTGCTGCCCGCCGTCCGCGGGCTCGGGCCTGGCGCCGTCGTGCTCGCCGACGGCTTCTCCTGTCGTACCCAGCTCGACCAGCTCGCCGGCCGTCGGGGCGTGCACCTGGCCGAGCTGCTCGCCGGGCGGGTCAGCCCGGGCGGGACCGGGCGGCCGCCCTCGACTTCGGCGATGTAGCGCTTCTGCGCGGGGTCGGCCAGCTCCAGCGTGGCTCGGCCGGCGTCGAGGATCGCACGTGCGCCCCGCCGGGCGCCGCGAAGGCACCCTCCCTCGGCATGCCCAGGACGTCGCGGTAGAACCGCACGGCCCGCTGTAGTCATCGGCCTCGACGACGAGCCCCCGCCGGCGCACACCTGCGCTCGATCACGGGACCGCGTTTGGACCACCGATCGGGAGGGGGGAGTCCGGGCCGCGCTCCCCCGGGCGGCCCTCACGTCGCGACGGCGAAGAGCGGCCAGCTCCCGGGGACACCGCGCAGCTGGCGCAAACCGCGGTCGGCGAAGTCCAGACCGGAGCCGACAACGAGGTCCTTCACGGTGCCCGACACGAGCACCTCCCCGGGCTCGGCCGCAGCCATCACCCGGGCGCCGATGTGCACGGCGAGGCCGGAGACACCTCGGCCGTCCTCCCGCTCCACCTCGCCGGCATGCACCCCGGCGCGCACCCGTATCCCGATGTCCGCCACCGTGTGCCGGATGGCAAGTGCGCAGCGGATGGCCCGTGCGGGACCGGTGAACGTCGCGAACAACCCGTCGCCGGCCACGTCGACCTCCGTGCCGTCGTACCGGGCCAGCTCGGCGCGAGCCGCTACCAGGAACCTCGTCCGGATGGCCGCCCAAACGGCGTCGCCCACGCGTGCCGCCGTCTCGGTGGAGCCGGCGATGTCGACGAACAGCACGGTCGCCAGCACCCGGTCGATGACCGCCAGGCGGGGCCTCGAGCCGGTGATGAATTCCTGGACCTCGGCCGTCAGCTGGTCGATGTCGCCGGAGAACGGGACGTGGTCGATGCCGTCGAGCTCCACGTACCGGGCGCCGGGGATGTGGTCGGCCAGGTAGCGGCCGACCGACACGTCGAACAGGCGGTCACCGCGGCGGTGCAGCACAAGCGTCGGGACGTGGATCGCGCTGAGCACGTCCCGCACGTCCATGCGCGTCCACAGGCTGAAGAGCTGGCGGACCATGGCCGGGCTGGCACCGGAGCGCTGAGCGCTCGCGAACCACTCCTCGAACTCGGGATCACCGATGTGACTGGGGGCGAACACCTCCAGCCCGACCCCTGCGCCCCAACCGGCGACCAAGGCGTCCAGGAACCGGACCAGCTCAGCTTCGTCCCGTCCGCACGGGTAATCAGCTGCGCGGCTGAACCTCGGCGTCGCGCCGTAGAGGACCAGGTCCCGGGTGCGTTCGGGGTGCGCCGCTGCGAACAGCATCGCCATGGCGGCCCCCTCCGAGGTGCCGAACACGGCCGCCTGCTCCGAGCCAGCGGCGTCCATGACCGCGCGCAGATCGTCCGCACGCTCTTCCAGCGTGCCGGGCTCGGACACGGGATCTGAGAGCCCGGTGCCGCGCTTGTCGAACACGATCAACCGGCTGAACTCCGCCATGCGCTCCATCAGGTGGCGCGGTCCTCTGCCCAACCAGAACCAGTCCAAGTGGGACACGAAGCCGGGCACCATGACCAGGTCCAAGTCCCCGGAGCCGATGACCTGGTAGGCGATGGACGTGTCCCCGTTGTGCGCGTAGCGCGTCCTCGGCACCGGTCGTCACCCAGCCGTGGTGAGGTCGCGCAGCGCGTCCGCCACGTCGCCGAGCGGCCGCGTCGGCGGGCTCGTGCCGGCGAAGGAGTCGATGAGCACGGAACGCCTCCTCGACACAGGGTGGTCGATTCCACGAGCAAAGCATTTGCCTCCGCGAGCGGGACACCGGATGGCGCTCGATCGCGCTGAGCGCGTGTCAGGACCGACCGGGTCTGGACCGCGGGAACGGTGCAGATCTACGGTTGCCGCGTGGCCGAGTGGCTCACGATCGAGGTGCTCGACGCCGAGGGCTTCCCGGCGTCGCTGTGGCAGCACGCCCACGGCAACGACCTCGTCGAGGCCGCGGTCACGCACGGCGCCCTGTACTGGGAGTGGCACGAGACCCGGTGGGGCGTCGTCCTCGAACTGGTCTTCGCCGAGGACGAGCCGCTGGAGCGCTACCGCGACCTGCCCGCCGTCCGCGCCGCGCTCGACGCGGTGCCCGATCGGGTGAGCGGCCTGCTGGTCTACCGCGGCCGCGGCGGCGGCGCGGGCGCGTCGGTGCCCCGGCGGCCGCGGCCGAAGCCGGTGGCCGGCTCCGCGGAGTGGCCGGCCCCTGAGGAGTTCCGGTTCCTCGCCGTCGAGCAGGGCCGCTTCGACGTGGACGGCGAGCAGACCGCCACCGCCTGAGGCCGGCCCGCGTCAGGCGGCCGCGTCGCGGCGGGCGCGGGCGGCGGCGAGCACGGTGGGCGCCAGGGCCTCGGCGATGCGGGCGTAGCCGGCCGAGGACGGGTGGAAGCGGTCCGCGGAGAACAGGTTCGGATCGGCCGCGAACGCGGCGCCGACCTCCGGGCCGACGTCGGCGAAGATCGCGCCGGCCGCACGCGTGACCGCCTCCTGCTGCCGTTGCAGCACCGAGCACGCCGCCTGCACCACCGCCCGGAACGCCGGTGGGACGAACGGCACGACCGACATGTCCGGTGCCGGGACGACGATGACGTCGCTCCCTGCGGCCTGCAGCCCGGCCACGGCGTCGGCGAGCGAGCGGGCCGCGTCGGCCGGGGGGACGAACCGCGCCAGGTCGTTCGCGCCGATGACGACGACGGCGAGGTCGGGCGCGAGCGGTGCCGCCCGGCGGACCTGCGCGGCCAGGTCGGCGGAGACCGACCGCGGAACGGCGAGCACGTGCAGGTCGACGGCGAAGCCCTCGGCGGTCAGGTCGGCCGCCAGCCGCGGGCCGAGCCGGTCCTCCGGACGGCGGGCGCCCTGCCCGTAGCCGATGGAGTCACCGAGCACGGCCAGCTGAAGAGGAATGGGTCCCACGCCGGTCCATTACCCCACGCGCGAGCACAACGCGCAGGGCCCGGACGACGCGCGGTCGTCCGGGCCCCGAGCGGTCTCAGGCGCGCGGGCCGCCGGCCGCGTAGATGACCTGGCCGGACACGAAGCCCGCGCCCTCGCTGACGAGGAAGCTCACCAGGTGCGCGATGTCCTCGGGCTGGCCGACGCGCTGCACCGGGATCTGCGCGGCGGCGCCCTTGATGAAGTCGTCGAACGGGATGCCCATGCGCTCGGCGGTCGCCTTGGTCATCTCGGTCTCGATGAAGCCGGGGGCGATGGCGTTCGCGGTGACGCCGAACTTGCCCAGCTCGATCGCGACCGTCTTGGTGAAGCCCTGCAGACCCGCCTTGGCCGTCGAGTAGTTGGCCTGGCCGCGGTTGCCCAGCGCCGAGACGCTGGACAGGCTGACGACCCGGCCCCACTTGGCCTCGGTCATGTACTTCTGCACCGCGCGGGTCATCAGGAAGGCACCGCGCAGGTGCACGTTCATGACCGTGTCCCAGTCGAGCTCGGTCATCTTGAACAGCATGTTGTCCCGGGTGACGCCGGCGTTGTTGACCAGCACCGTGGGACCGCCCAGCTCGGCGGCGATCCGGTCGACCGCGGCCTGGACCTGCTCGGTGTCGCTGACGTCGGCGCCCACGGCCAGGGCCCGGCCGCCGATCGCCTCGATGGCCGCGACGGTGTTCTTGGCGTCGGCCTCGTTCAGGTCCAGCACGGCCACGGCGAACCCGTCCTGGGCCAGCCGCAGGGCCGTCGCCGCACCGATGCCCCGGGCGGCCCCCGTCACGACGGCCACGCGGGCCGTACCTGCCTCGCTCATTGCGTTCCCTTCGTCCTGATTGCCGGCCTGCCACCGGGCGCCGTCGCCCGGCGCGGCCGCGCACGTACCCGACACGGTACGGGCGGACGACGCCGTCCCCGCCGAAGCCCTCCCCCGGAGCCGTCGGGGTGTCCACCACGACACACCGGACGGGGACCCCCGGCGTGGCGAGCCCTAGGATCCGCGGCCGTGGACGAGGACCCCCGGACGATCGTCGCCCGGTACTGGGAAGGGCTCTGGCACCGCCGCGACCTCGGCGTGGTCGACGAGCTGATCGGCGACCCCTACGTGCGGCACTCCTCCGCCGGCACGCGGTCGCTGAGCCGGGCGGAGTTCAAGCGGGAGCTCAAGGAGGCCTGGCAGCTGCTGCACGACCCGGCCACGACGATCGAGGACCAGGTCGCCGACGGCGACAAGGTGTGGACCCGCGCCACGACGCAGGGCGTCAACCTCGACACCGGGGAGACCAACGTGGTGACCTGGCTGATCGTGCACCGGCTCGCCGGCGGCCGGATCGTCGAGTCGTGGAGCGCCACCCTGCCGGGCGTCGACTGGCGGCGCTGAGCGGCGACGGCCTCAGCCCAGGTCGCGCAGCCGGCCGGCGCGCGCGATCCGCCGCCGGCCGACGAGCGCGTACAGCCCGGTGATCAGGACGACGGCCGCGCCCATGGCGCCGAAGGTCAGGCGCAGGCCCACCCGGTCGGCCAGCACGCCGAGCGGCAGCGCGGCGATCCCGAAGGCCCCGAAGCTGAGCATGATCAGCCCCTGGATGCGGCCGTGGTACTCCATGTCCGACAGCGCGATCAGCATCGACTGGTTGGTGGTCTGGAAGGCGAGCATCCCGCCGCCGATCACCAGCAGGACGGCGACGGCGACGGCGAAGACCGGCGCCACCGCGAGCGCGACGAGCCCGAGCCCGAAGACGGCCCCCGACACGATGAGCACCCGGTTCTCCCGGCCCCGGTACGACCGGCGGCCGAGCACCAGCCCGGTGACCACGGCGCCGATCGCGGAGGTCGCGGAGAGGACGCCGTACCCGGCCGGCCCCAGGCCGAACAGGTCGCTGGCCACGGTCGGCAGGAAGGCGAGGTAGGGCAGGCCGGCCATCGTCACGCCGATGCCGCACCACAGCAGGGCGGCCAGGGCGGGGCGGCGGCGCACGTAGCGGACGCCGTCGGCCAGCTCCCCCATCGGGGAACGGTCCGGCGGCTCGCCCCGGCGTCGTCCGGGCGGCAGCGCGCCGGTCAGCAGCACGCCGACCGTGGACAGGATCGCGGCGGCGAGGAACACCGCCTCGGTGCCGAAGCTCACCGCCCCGATGACCACCCCGGCCACGGCCGGGCCGACGACGCGGTTGACCTCCGCGTTCACCAGCAGCAGCGACACCGCGCCGGACACCGACGCCTCGGGCACGATCTCGGCGAGGAACGCCATGCGCGCGGGGTTGAACAGGGCGAATCCGATCGCCTGCAGCACACCGGCGCCCAGCAGCATCCAGTACTGGATGACGCCGAAGGCGACGGCGAGCCCGATCCAGGCGCTGGACGCGGCCAGCACGGCCACGGACACCTGCAGCACGAACCGCTTCGGCAGCCGGTCGGCGGCCACCCCGCCCCACGGGGTGGCGATCAGCATCGTGACGCCGAACGAGAGCAGCACGCCGCCGAGCGCGGCGTTGGAGCCGGTGAGCTCGAAGGCCAGCCAGGTACGGGCGACGACCTGCCCCATCACGCCGAGGAAGACGACCGCGGCGTTGAGGTAGAGCACCAGGAACGGCCGGATCCGCAGGATGGCCAGCGGACCCAGCGGGGCGGCGGGCGCATCCGGCGCCGCGGCGACCTCGTCGGTCCTCTTCGCGGTCACGGCTCCTCGCAGGGCGGTGTCGGGTCGTCTGCTTCGTGGCGACCGACACGTTACGGCCGGACGACGTCGACCCTGTCGAAGCCCTCCCCCGGCGTGGGCGCGACGAACCGTCCCCGCGTCGCGTAGACCCCGACCAGCGGCACCCGGGCCCGGCCCTGACGTGCCTCGTTGCGTTCCAGGCAGGCGCGAGGGGCGCGTCCACCCACACGCAGCGGACGGGCACCCCCGCCTCGCGCGCGGCCTCGATCAGCGCCGACCGCTCCTCGACCGACGGGTTCGTGTTGTCGACGACCACGCTGCGGCCGGCGGCGAGCAGCTCGGCGACGACCCGCCGCTGCCGCGCCTCGCGCCGCCGGGCACGCGGCCAGTGGTCCTTGCTGACGACGACATGGGTGCCGGCCAGGTGCGCGGCCACCCACGTCGACTTCCCGCACCCCTGGAGCCCGGTCATGACGACGAGCTCCGCGGGCGCGGCCTTCACGCCGGCTGGCGCAGCTGCGTCACCGCCGCGTCGTCCGCGAGCGCGTCCTGGGACGCCGGGTGCTCCACCAGGGCCAGCACGCGGTTGGCCATGAACCGCGCGGTGCGCACCCTCGTGCCGCCGCGGGTGGTCTCGGTGACCTCCACGAGCCCCCGGCCGTGGGTGATCTCCACCCGTCGGCCGGCGCGGGTGGCCTCGATCTCGTAGGTACGGGTGTCGTCACCGGCGTCGATGACGACCTCCACACGGTCGCCCTTCATGTCCGTCCTCCTCGACTGCCGAGCGGTGCGTCCACCCGACACATGCACAACGTACGGAGGGGGTACGACATTCCGTTTTCGCAGGTCGCGACGCGTGTCAGGGGTGTTCCTGGGGCTCCGTCGGATGCGTCCGCCGGTGCGGGTGCAGGGCCCGGACGGAGGCCAGCGCCGCGCGCCGGGCGTGCGTCCGGCGGCGGGCGCGGTCGGTCCGCGGCGCCCGCGGCTCCTCGCGCAGCAGCACGTCGAGCCAGTGCCCCCGCGGGTCGACGTCGACCAGGAGCGCCTTGACCAGCAGCGTGAGCGGGATGGCCAGCAGGGCGCCCAGCGCGCCCATCACCCAGCCCCAGAACAGCAGGGCCACGAACGTCACCGTCATCGACAGGCCCACCGAATCGCCCACGAACCGGGGCTGGACCAGCGTCTGGACGACGAAGTTGAGCACGCAGTACAGGACGACGACCGCGATCAGCTTGCCCCACCCGCCGGCAAGCAGGGCCAGCAGCGCCGGTGGGATGAGGCCGAGGACGAAGCCGATGTTGGGCACGTAGTTGGTGATGAACGACAGGAGGCCCCACAGCACCGCCGCGGGGACGCCGAGCAGCGCGAGCCCGATCGCGTCGCCGACCGCCACGATCGCCCCGAAGACGGTGCTGACCAGCAGGTAGCTGCGGGTGCCGCGGGCGAAGAGGCCGAGGGCGATCGGCAGGTGCGGGCGCTCGGCCGCGACCAGCGCCAGCCGCCGGCCGAAGCCGCCGGACTCGATCGCGAGGAAGACCAGCGCCGAGAGCAGCAGCAGCAGCGTGCTGGCGGCGTCGGTGAGCCGGGCCAGCAGGCCGGTGGCGACGCCGACCAGCTGGCTGTAGTCGATGTCCTGGATCAGGTCGGAGAGCTGCCCGGAGACCACGCCGGCGTCGTTGAGATCGGCCACGACGCCGCCGATGAGCACCTCGGCGCGGCCGGCGTAGTCGGGCAGCAGGGCGGCGAGCTGGGCGATCGACAGCACGAGCAGGCCGACGAAGGCGAGCAGCACGGTCCACACGAGGACGAGCAGGACGGTGGCGCTGGCCCAGCGCGGCCAGCCGGCCCGCATCAGCCAGCTCTGCACCGGCGCGAGCGCGATCACGACGACCAGTGCGAGCAGCACGGGGGCGACCAGCCAGGAGATCTCGCGCAGCCCGGCGATCGCGATCGTCGCGGTGGCGCCGCCCACGAGCAGCAGCAGCCAGCGCGGCAGACCGCCGGCCGGCGGGGGCTCGGGAACCGGCGCGGCGGCCGCCGCAGCGCTCTCGACCGCGTCGGCCGGCGTCTCGAGCACCTCCGGCGCGGCGTCGGCCGCGGGCTCCGCCCGTGTCACGGGCGGGCGGGCCGGCGCCGCCGCCTCGTGGGCCGGCGGCAGCCGGTGACCGGGCAGATTCGGCTGCGCGACCATCGTTCTCCCTCGTGAGCGCCGTCAGCGGCGGGCGCCGTCCAGCAGCGCGATCATCTCGGGCAGGTCGAAGAACTGCGCCGTGGCGCGGGCGCTCTGCCCGCCGGCGTCCGGGTCCGCGCCCGCGGCCAGCAGCCGCCGCACCGCCTCGGCGGACTGGCGGAACACCGCGGCGGCCAGGGCGGTCTGGCCGCGGTCGTTGGCGCGGCTGTGGTCGGCCCCGCGGTCGAGCAGCGCGGCCACCGTCTCCGGGTGCGCGTGGTAGGCGGCGAGGATCAGCAGCGTGTCCCCCTTGTCGTTGGTCAGGTTGACCGGCACCCCGGCGTCGAGGTAGCCCAGGAGGGCGTCGGTGGCGCCGGCGCGGGCCAGGTCGAAGACACGGCCCGCCAGGGCGATGACCTCCGGATCGATGGGCTCGCTCACACGAGTCAGCCTAGGGCCGTTCGAGACGTCGAGCCGTGGAAGGACCCCACTGCCCCCCCACCGCTCGCACGCTCGCGGCGGGACCCTGCAGCGCGGCCGATATCGCGGTCAACCGGCGGAGACCCGGTCGATCAGCGCGAGCATCCGCCGCCACGCGTCGCCGCAGGCGTCCTCCCACTCGCCGAACGCGCGGTCGAAGAACGAGTGCGGCGCGCCGTCGTAGACGGCCGTCTCCACGTCGGCGCCCGCCGACCGCATGGTCTCGGCGAGGGCCAGCTGGTCCTCGACCGGGGTGGCGGCGTCGGCACCGGCGATGAACATGAGCGTCGGCTTGCGCGCCCGGCCGGCCGCGTCGCCCACCATCGCCGGCCGCCCGTAGAAGCCGATGCAGGCGGCCAGGTCGAGGTCCCCGCCGGCCTGCCGCCAGGAGTGGCTGCCACCGAAGCAGAAGCCGACGGTGACCACCGGGAGGTCGGGCCGCGTGCGCTCGCGCAGGTAGCCGATCGCGGCGGTGATGTCGGCGTCGATCGCCTCCGGCTTCGTCTGCGGGATGTGGCTCTGCCAGTCGAAGTCGGCCTCGCGGACACCGGTGCCGCTCCCGCCGCCGGCCAGCCCCGCCGTCCGCCCGAACCAGTCGATCGCGACCGCCGGCAGCCCGGCCTCGGCGAACCGCTCGGCGAGCGCCACGTAGTACGGGTGCAGGCCGCGGATGTCGGGCAGCACGACGATCCCCGCCCGGGGCTCCCCGGCCGGCGCGGCGTACGCCGCGGAGAACTCGGTGCCGTCGGCGGCGGTCAGGGTGAGGGTGCCGCGTTCGGCGACCTCACCGGTCCGGGGCGGCGCGGGCGGGCGACTGTCCTGGTCGTGGCACATGCCCCGGTTCTACCGCCGCCGCCCGGGCGCCGCGCGGTCAGCCGCCGGCGGTCTCGCTGGCCGGCTCGGGCCGGCCGCCGAAGACCCGCGCGGCCACCTCGCGGCGAGCCTCGGAGAGCCACTCGTGCTGCTTGTCGGCCTGGTTGATCAGCCGTTCGAGCAGCGCCTTGTCGATCCGGTCGTCGACCTCGGCGACCTCGCGGAGGGTCTCGAAGCCGGCCCGCTTGCCGAGGACGGCGGTCGCGATGAACTCGAACTCGATCAGGTCGGACAGCGGCGAGCGGGACAGCAGCCGGCCGTTGAGCTTGAGCCGGGAGAACTTCTCCCCCACCCAGGTGGCCACCTGCTTGTACTGCCGGACCGGGAACCCGAGCGCCTGCATGGTGGTCAGCAGCGCCGTCTTCTCCTCGCGGAGCTCGCCGAGCAGCCGCTCGAGGTGCGGCTCGTACGGCTTGCCGCGGTGCGTGCCGAGCATCCGGCTGACCAGCTCGATCCCCCCGGTCGCCGCCATCAGGTGGTCGTTGCAGTAGATCCCCAGGAGGTCGGGGTTGCGGATACCGCCGGCGGCGGGCGACTCGGACACGGGACCTCCAGGGTCGGACGACGTCGGTCCGGCCCATTCTCGGTGCGGGGCGACCCGCCCGCTCGGTCAGCCGGTGGCGGTGGCGGTGGCGGCGGCGCCGGACTCCTCGGCCGGGACGGTGCCGGTCGGGCTCGGTTCCGTGGTCGCCGGCGCCGTCCCGGTCCCGCCGTCCGCCGGGGACGACGACGCGCCGGACGTCGCGGCCACCTCGGTGGACGCCGGCTCGTCGCCGGTCGGGTCGGCCGCGCCGCCGGATGCCTCCTCGGTCGGGACATCCCCGGCCGGCTCCTGTGCCGGCTCCGGCTGCTCCTCCGCGCTCCGCCGCACGATCGCCAGGATCTCCTCCTCGAACCCGGTGAGCCGCGCCCGCAGCTCGGACAGCGGCACGCCCTCGATCTGCTCGCCGAAGGCCTGCAGCCGCGCCCACACCGCGGCCAGGTCGCGCGCGGCCTGCTCGTCCAGCGGGCCGGGCGCGCTGACCACGAGCTGGGTGGCGAGCGCGTAGGTCACGCAGTCGACGCAGGCGTAGTTGACCGCGGCCGACAGGTTCTCCGGCACGACGACGTCCACCGACCCGAGCAGCACGACGACCTGGAAGGCGACGGCCACGGTGCGGCAGCCGGAACAGCTGGCGAGCGCGTAGGCCTCGTTGCGGTTGACCGCGGTGTCGCCGTCGGCCCAGACCAGGGAGAAGGAGACGTCGTACTGCACGGACCCGTCCTCGGTGTTCACCGCCAGCGCCTGGTTGTCGCCGTCCCCTGGCGGCAGCGGCCGGTCGAACGGGAAGACCCAGGTCGGCGCGTCGGCGGTGGACGGCGCGCCCGGACCCCCGGAGCCGGCGGCACCGGCGGGGGTGAGGACGAGCGCCAGGGCGGGGTCGTCCGCGGTCGGCAGTGGGCCGTCGTCGGGCCAGATGGTCAGCCCTGCCCCCGGCTCCCCTTCGGCCACGCCCAGGGCGCTGCTCCGCGCGGCGGGGATCGCGTCGAGCACGGTGCCGCCCTCGTACGGCCGCACCGGGCGGTACCGGCCGTCCTGCGGCCACCAGGCCCAGCTCAGCCCCGCCAGCAGTGCGGCCGCGACGGCGAGGGCGAGCCCGCGCAGCACCGGCCGGCCCGACGTCCGCCGCCACGCGCCGGTGGCCGTCCGCCGCACCAGCCGGAGCAGCACCAGCGCGATGCCGAGCAGCGGCAGCACGATCGCGACGACGGCGAGCGCGCGGGCCAGCGCGGCCAGGATGTCGCCGTCCCCGACGGCCCGTGTGAAGAAGGTGCCCTGCTGCTGCAGCGCCGCCCCGGCCGTGCCCACCAGGCGCGGCAGCGAGAGGACCATCAGCAGGAACGACGCCGCCATCAGCGGGACGACGACCAGCACCCACAGCATGACCACGACCCGCGCCCAGGGCTTGAGCGCGGTCGCCTCCGGCTGCCGCCACCGCCCCGGCAGCAGTCCGGCGAGCACCGGGCCGATGCGCTGGTACAGGTCGGGCACCCCGGTGACGTCGGCGAGCACGTGGTAGCCGTCGAAGCGCAGCAGCGGTGCGAGCTGCCGGATCATCTGCAGGACCTGCGTGGCGACGATCAGCAGGACGGCGTGCCACCCGGTCAGCCACCACACGCCGAAGGCGAGCAGGACGACGATCGCGTTGAAGTACAGGCCACCGAGATCCGTGCGCACCCGGCCGGCCCGGCCGAGCCGGTAGCTGTCGGTGACGTCGGTGTAGAACGCCGGCCAGAACAGGTAGAGGCCGAAGCCCATCGCCCCCGGCGTGGCCCCGCCGTAGCGGGCCGCCGCCGCGTGCCCGAACTCGTGGAAGCCCGCCGACAGCACGGTGACCAGGACGACGGCGAGGAACAGGCCCGGGAACGAGAACGCCTGCGCCGTCGCGGCGGCCAGGCCTTCCCGGAACAGCACCCAGAACGACACCGCGGCGAAGGCCAGCACGACCGGCACGACGACGAGCGGGGAGAAGAGGACGGCGAACGGCGCGGTCAGCCGCCGGGTCACCGCCGGATCGGTCACCACCCGGCGGAACCGCAGCGCGAGCAGCGGGTCGGCCCGCCGCACCGCGGGCTCACTGCCGTCGGCGAGCCGGAGCAGGCCCAGCGGCCGCAGCGACCGGTCGACCAGCTCGCGGACGTCGTCGGGCCGGACCAGCCGCCCGGAGGCCGTCCCCACCGCCTCGGCGACCTCGGCGACCGTCCGGCGGCCGTCGACCGCGGCGAGGACCTGCTGCAGCAGCGGCGTCAGCGTCACGACCTGGCCGTCCCCCCGCCGGGCCAGCGCGGGCGGGCGCCGGTAGCCCGAGCCGGGCACCTCGCCGAGCAGCTCGACGCCGTCGGCGCGCACGAGCACCTCGCCGTCGGGCCCCGCCGCGGCCGTGGGGGGCGCGGCGGGGACGACGATCGGCCGGGTGCGCGGATCGCTCATCCGCGCGCGGTCACTGGTCGATGGTGGACGACTGGTCCGCCGTCGCGGTGGCGTCGGCGTCGATGTTCTGCGTGATGATCGCGTCCTGCTGCGAGACCGCGGTCGCCTCGGAGCCGATCGAGCCGACGTTCGCGGCGACCGCGGCGTCGATCGGGGCGGCCACGTTGGCGTTCGCGGCCACCGCGCCGGCGATCGGAGCGGCGATGTCGGCGTCGGCGTTCACGTTGACGTCCACGTCGAGCAGGTCGCCGGAGAGCGGGTCGCCGACCGTGGTGGTCCCGGCGTCGGTGGTGCCCGGGTCGGGAGCGGGGTCGGTCGGTGCGTCGCCCGCGGCGGCGTCGTTGCCGACCTGGTCGATGGCCGAGTCCTGCGGGGCGGTCGCGGTCGCCGAACCGGTGATGCCCTGGTCGATCAGCGCCCCCTGGTCGGACAGCGCCTGCGCGGTCGAGTCCACCGACAGCACGTTCGCACCGACCGCGGCGTCGATCGGGGCGGCCACGTTGGCGTTCGCCGCCACGGCGAGGTCGATCGGCGCCGCCGCGTCGATCGCCAGGTCCAGGTCGGCGTTGAGGTCGAGCAGCGAGATGACCTCCTTGTCCGGCAGCGGCGCCGCGGTCTCGGCGGCGAGCTCCTCGGGCGAGAGCGGGCGCGGGTCGTCCTGGCTCACGGGGTCCTCCTCGGTCAGGGATCGGCGGGCAGCCTTCCCCGCCGGTCACCGGGGCGAACGCGCAGGTGAGGCGCTCACCCGAAAGCGTGAACGCCTCACCGCCGCAGCAGGACGACGACGCCGACGCAGGCGATCGCCCAGAGCGCACTGGCGAGCGTGCCGAGGATGAACCGCTCGGCCGCGGCGGGCGCCTTGAGCTCGGCGAAGCGCCCCAGTCCCTTGACCGCGAGCAGCACCGCCAGGCCCTCGGGCCAGCCGGCCAGCAGGGTGCCGGCGATCGCGACCCGCTCGAGCACCCCGATCCAGGCCCCGCCGCGCAGCACCTCCGGATCACCGGGACCGCCGGCCGTGGACGCCGAGGTCGGGTCGGCCGAGCGCAGCACCGCCGTCGCGACGGGACCGCCGCCGGCGACCGCGGCGAGCACGGCCAGCAACGTCGAGGCCTGGACGATCCCGTCCGACGGCGGGCCGGCCACCCACGCCAGCACGGCCGCGAGCCCCAGGGCCACGACGAGCACCAGCGCGGTCCAGGCCGGGCGCACGCGCTCGCCGAGCGCGGTGAGCGCCAGCCCGCCCGCCCCGGTGAGCGCCACCAGCGTGAGGACGGCGACCGTCATGCCCTCCCCCTCATCCCGCCGCCCGCGCGAGCAGGCGGGCCGCCGTCGGCCGCAGCTCGCGCTCCAGCTCCCACATGCCCGCCGCCAGCCGCTGGCCCACGGCCTGCCGCGAGATGCCGAGCGCGGTCGCCGCGTCGGCCTGGGTGCGCCCCTCCTCCACCAGGGCGATCGCCTGCCACGCCTGCTCGCTGCGCCGGTCCACCAGCGCCGCGAGCGCGCTCAGCACCGCCTGGGCGTCGGCCGCCTCCGGGGGCACGGCGCCGCGCACGGCCAGCCGGAACGGCCGCTGCTTGGCGGCGTCCACCGCCCGCCGGGCGGCCAGGAACGCCGGCCCCGAGCCCGCCCGCGTGCTGTCCGGCAGCGGCGTCTGCACCTGACCGGCGCCCACCCCGATGCTCCAGCCGCCCAGCCGCACCAGCCGCAGCACGGCCTCGACGACGTCCGCCGGTTCGGCGAGCAGGCCCTGGAACTCGTCGCCGGCGGTCCGCTCGAAGGGCAGCAGCACGGGCACCACGCCCTCCAGCCGGCGCAGCGCATCCGCGACCCGGTCCGGACCGCGGCGGCTCGCCCGCTGGTCGACGGTCAGCACGTACGGCACCCCGCAAGCCTGACAGCTTTCTTCATGCGGAGCAAGGATCAGAGCTTGTCGATGACCTCGGCGGGGAAGCCGCCGGTCGCGATCGGGCCCCACCCGGTGATGCCGATCCGCAGCAGCGACTTGCCCTGGCGGACCATGGCCGCCCGGTACTCGTCCCAGTCGGGATGCTCGCCGCTGATCACCCGGAAGTACTCGACCAGCGGCTCCAGCGCGTCGGGCAGGTCGAGCACCTCCGCCTCGCCGTCGAGCTGCACCCACGGGCCGTCCCAGTCGTCGGAGAGGACGCACAGCGACACCGCAGGGTCGCGCCGGACGTTGGCGACCTTGGCCCGCTGCGGATAGGTGGAGATCACGACGCGGCCGGCGCCGTCGACCCCGAAGGTCACCGGGGACAGCTGCGGGCCCCCGCTGCCGCGCCGGGTGACCAGGACGGCGCGGTGGCGGGGACGGAGGAACTCGAGCAGGGTCTCGCGGTCGACGCGGTCGGCGGTCGCGGTCTTGGGCATGTGCCGCACGCTACGACGCCGGGGGGACAGCTCACCGTCCGGTGGGTGGGCCGCATCTGTGTTGTGATCATGCCCATGAGGCTTCCTCGACCCGGCTCCCGGACGGAGCCGGACGACGCCGCGACGGACGCCGAGCAGCCGCCCGCGACGGCGGACCGGATGCCCGACGCCGGCGCGGGCAGCACCCGGCCGACCGTCGCGCCGGCACCCGCGCCGGGTCGCGGCGAGCGGGTGCGGTCGGCGACCCGCACCCTGGCGATCGCGTGCGCGCAGCTGCTGCTGATCGTGGCCGGGGTCATCGTCATCGGCTACGTGCTGGGCAAGCTGTGGGTGGTCCTGCTGCCCGTCGTCCTCGGGCTGCTGTTCACCACGGTGCTGTGGCCGCCCACCCGCTTCCTGCGCCGGCACGGCTGGCCACCCGCGTTGGCCGCCAGCGTGGTGCTGGTGGGCTTCCTCGCCCTCTTCGGCGGGCTGATCGCGGTCATCGCGCCGCAGGTGGCCGACCAGGCCGGCGAGCTCGCCGACCAGACGGTCCAGGCGCTCGAGGACGTGCAGCAGTGGCTGCAGGGGCCGCCGTTCAACATCGGCGAGGACCAGATCGGCAACGCGATCGACACCGTCATCGGCCGGCTGCAGGAGAACGCGACCAGCATCGCCGGCTACGCCCTCACCACCGCCTCCGCCATCGGCAACGGATTGATCAACCTGGTGCTGGCCCTGGTGCTGAGCTTCTTCTTCCTCAAGGACGGCCCGCGCTGGACGCCGTGGCTCGCCGCGCAGACCGGCCCGCGCGCCGCTCCGCACGTCGCGGCGCTGTCCCAGCAGGCGTGGTCGACGTTGTCGGAGTTCATCAAGCAGCAGGCGCTGGTCGGCTTCGTCGACGCCTTCTTCATCGGCGTCGGCCTGCTCGTGCTGGGGGTGCCCCTGGTGATCCCGCTTTCGGTGATCACCTTCCTCGGCGCGTTCATCCCGATCATCGGTGCGTTCGTCGCGGGGGCGTTCGCCGTCCTCATCGCGCTGGTCAGCGAGGGACCCACCGATGCCCTGATCGTGCTGATCATCGTGCTGGTCGTGCAGCAGATCGAGGGCAACGTCCTGCAGCCGATCATCCAGGGCCGCGGGTTCAACCTGCACGCGGCCGTGGTGATCCTGGCGGTGACCGCGGGCAGCAGCCTGGCCGGCATCATCGGCGCCTTCCTCTCCGTGCCGATCGCGGCGCTGATCGCCGTCGTCTACCGGTACGTGCGCGATCAACTGGACCGCCGAGAACCCGAGGTGGCCGAGGACGGCACGGTCGCCCGGGTCGCGGGGGACGAGACCGGCACCCGGCTGGTCGCCGAACCCGCCGGCACCCCGGACGACGACCGCCTCTGACCCCCGCGGGGGACGATGGGAATGCGCCGTCCCCCGCGTCGGCTGAACCGACCGGCACCGGTGACAACGGAGCCGTCGAGCAGGAGGTGGGACCGTGGCACAGCGACCGGAGGAGCTCGTCGAGCTACTCCCCGAGGCGGAGCCGTTCCTCGCCCGGGAGGCGGCCGTGCGCGCGCCCGAGGAGCGCCGCGGCCTGGTGCTCGTGCACGACCTCGCCGGCGACTTCGACGCGGCCCACGCCGCCGCCCTCGCCGGGGCGCACCTGCTGGCCGGCCTCCCGCACCGGCGGATCGCCCGGTTCGACGTCGACAGCCTGGTCGACTACCGCGCGCACCGCCCGCGGGTCACGTTCCAGAGCGACCACTACGAGTCCTTCACCGCGCCGGAGATCGACCTGTACGCGATGGAGGACGACGCCGGCGAGCCGTTCCTCCTGCTGCACGGGCCGGAGCCGGACTTCGCGTGGCAGCGCTTCGCCACCGCCGTCCTCGACCTGGTCGAGCGGCTGGGCGTCACCTCGGCGGTGGCGCTGCAGGCGATCCCCATGCCGGTGCCGCACACCCGGCCGGTCACCGTCACCGCGCACGCCAGCCGCCGGGAGCTGATCGCGTCGTATCCCGTCTACTGGGGCGAGATGCGCATCCCGGCCCACATCTCGGCGCTGCTGGAGCTGCGCCTGGGCGAGGCCGGCGTCGACGCCTTAGGGGTGGCCGCGCACGTGCCGCACTACCTCGCGCAGACCACCTTCCCGGCCGCCTCGCTGACCCTGCTCGAGCATCTCCAGACGCTGACCGGCCTGCACCTGCCGGTGGAGTCGCTGCGCGAGGCCGCCGAGACCAACCGCACCGAGATCGACGAGCAGATCGCCCGGTCCCCCGAGAACACGGCCGTCGTCGCCGCGCTGGAGCAGCAGTTCGACGCCTTCCAGGCCGCACGCGAGGACAACGGCCTGCTCGGCACGTCCGGTGACCTGCCCAGCGGCGAGGAGCTGGCCAGCGAGTTCGAGCGCTTCCTCGCCGACCAGGACCGCAAGCGGCCGCGCGACTGATCAGCCGGCGGCGATCGGCCGGCCCACCGTCAGGGCGTCGCGCATCCCCGGCTCGAGCGACCGGAAGGCCGGATCCGGCTCCGTGCCGGTGGCGTCGAGCACGGTGCTGAAGAAGCACCGCGCCGCGGCGGCGAGGACGACGCCGAGGATCTCGGCGTCGTCCCACCCGAGGCCGCGCAGCTCGGCGAGGTCGTCCTCGGACATGTCCGCGGCCCCGGCGGCGACCGCGTCGGCCAGCCGCACCACCGCCCGCTCCACCGGGTCGAGCTCCGCCGCGGCGGGGTTCCCTGTCAGCGCGGGCAGCGTCGCCGCGGCGTCGAGCTGCTCGGCGAGCACCTTCCCGTGCGCCAGCGAGCAGTAGCTCGACCGCAGCCGCAGCGCGGCCGCCAGCGTGGCCAGCTCGTAGCGGCGCGGGTCCATCGACGCCTTGATCGCGGTGTTGAGGCCGCGCCACGCCTCGTAGACCGCCGGCCGGTGCGCGAACACCTTCGTGTAGTTGGCGACGTAGCCGAGGGTGGCGCGGTCACGGTCGTAGGCCGCCGAGACCGGTCCGCCGTCGTCCTCGCCCGGCGTCGAGATCCAGCTCATGCCGCCGAACCGTAGGACCAGCGGGCCGCGACCGGGAAGCCCGGTCGCGGCCCGCCGTCAGGGTGCAGGTGCTGCGGTCAGCCCGCGACGACCACGCGCTCGTTCGGGACGCAGTGCGTCATCTGGTGACCGCTGACGTCGCGCCGACCGTTCTTGCCGAGGTTGGCGGCGCGCTGCTGCTCCTCCTCGGAGAGGGTCTGCGACTGCAGCGGGGCCAGGCCGCGGACGTCGTCCGCAGTGATGCCCAGGCCGTCGCCGACCCGCTGGCCCAGCTCGTCCTCGCACATGAGGAAGTGCCAGACCATGCGCTCCTGGATCTCGCGGTTGCACTGCTGCAGCGCGGCCACCAGGTTGGCGACGAGCTCGTCCTTCTCCCACTGCTCCGACAGCAGGTAGCGCTCGCCGGCCTGCGCGTAGTCGTTGGTCCGCGGGATCCGCTTGCGGGTGAGCCGGCCGGTGATGACCGGGCCCTGCTCGTCGTGGGTCGGGTACTCCGCCTCCCGCAGGCCGCCGAGGATCGACGGCTCGTAGTTCACGTGCGGGTTCGTGCCCACGTCGTCGCGGCCGTAGGACATCTGGCCGCCCTGCTGGTTGGTGCGGACCGAGGCCTTCGGCCGGTTCACCGGCAGCTGCAGGTAGTTCGGGCCCACCCGGTAGCGCTGGGTGTCCGAGTAGCTGAACGTGCGGCCGACCAGCATCTTGTCGTCGGAGAAGTCCAGGCCGTCGACCAGCACGCCGGTGCCGAACGCGATCTGCTCGTTCTCGGCGAAGAAGTCCTCCGGCATCCGGTTCAGGGTCATCGTGCCGACCTTGCGGAGCGGGAAGACCTCCTCCGGCCACACCTTGGTGTCGTCGAGCGGGTCGAAGTCCAGCTCGGGGTGCTCGTCGTCGCTCATGAGCTGCACGTAGAGGTCCCACGACGGGTGGTCCCCGGCCGCGATCGAGTCGTAGAGGTCCTTGGTGTGCGAACCGGTCGACCGCGCCTGGACGGCGGAGGCGTCGGCGGACGTGTAGGACTTCACGCCCTGCTTCGGCAGCCAGTGGTACTTGACGAGGACGGTCTCACCCTGGGCGTTGACCCACTTGTAGGTGTTCACGCCGAAGCCCTGCATGTGCCGGTACGAGGCCGGGATGCCACGCGGGCTGAAGACCAGCGTGATCATGTGCATGGCCTCGGGGGTCTGGCTGAAGAAGTCGAACGCGCGCTCGGCGACGTTGGCCTCGAAGGTGACCGGATCGGGCTTCTGCGAGTGGATGAAGTCGGGGAACTTGATCGCGTCGCGGATGAAGAAGACGCCCAGGTTGTTGCCGACGAGGTCCCAGTTGCCATCCTCTGTGTAGAACTTCACCGCGAAGCCGCGCGGGTCGCGCGCCATCTCCGAGGAGTCCCGGCCGCCGGCGACGGTCGAGAACCGCAGCGCCACGTCGGTCCGCTTGCCCTTCTCCTGGAAGAGCTTGGCGCGGGTGTACTTCGCGATCGGCTCGTCGCCGACGGTGCCGTCGGCCTCGAAGTACCCGTAGGCGGTCACGCCGCGGGCGTGCACGACCCGCTCGGGGATGCGCTCCCGGTCGAAGTGGCTGATCTTCTCGAGGAACTGGTAGTTCTCCAGGGTCGCGGGCCCACGGGCGCCGACGGTCCGCTGGTTCTGGTTGTCGTAGATGGGATGACCCTGACGGTTGGTCAGGATCGGGCGGTCGGCCTCGCTGGGCGCCGGTCCCTGCGATGCGACGTCGGTCATGCTTCTCCTCTTCCCGATGTGTGCTTCTTCTCGTTCCGACACCGCGGGCACAGACCCCAGAACACGACCTCGGCCTCGTCCACGACGAAGCCGGCCGTGTCCGACGGCGTCAGACAGGGCGCGCCACCCACCGCGCAGTCGACGTCGGCGACGAGCCCGCACCCCCGGCAGACCAGGTGGTGGTGGTTGTCGCCGACCCGCAGCTCGAACAGCGCCGGCGCGCCGGCGGGCTCGATGCGGCGGGCCAGGCCCCCGTCGACGAGGGCCTTCAGCACGCCGTAGACCGCCTGAGGAGACAGGGACGGGTGCGCGTCCCGTGCGGCTGTGACGACGGTGTCGGCGTCGGCGTGCGGATGGGTCGCCAGGACCTCCAGCACCGCGAGCCGGGGCCGGGTCACCCGCAGCCCGGCGGCGCGCAGCTGGTGCGTCCACGGCGTGTCCATCGCCGTCCACCCAACCAGCTTTTCTTGAACGAGTCAAAACAACGCGGCCAGCCGGGCTTTCGGTACAGGAAGCCTCGGTGGGCGCTACGCAAAGACGATCGTGCGGTGCCCCTCGACGATCACCCGGTCCTCGACGTGCCAGGTGACCGCCTGGGCCAGCACCTGCCGCTCGACGTAGCGGCCCACCCGGCGCATGTCCTCGACGGTCGCGCGGTGGTCGACCCGGGCGACCTCCTGCTCGATGATCGGGCCGGCGTCGAGCTCCGGGGTGACGTAGTGGGCGGTCGCGCCGATGAGCTTCACGCCGCGGTCGTGCGCGGCCTGGTACGGGTTCGCCCCGACGAACGCCGGCAGGAAGCTGTGGTGGATGTTGATCAGCCGCTCGGGGAAGCGGCTGCAGAAGTCCTCGGACACGATCTGCATGTACCGGGCGAGGACGACGAGGTCGACGTCCCCGATCAGCTCCAGGGCCCGCGCCTCCGCCTCGGCCTTCCCGTGGGGCGGAACCGGCACGTGGTGGAACGGGATGCCGGCGGCCTTCGCGACCGGCTCGAGGTCCGGGTGGTTGGAGACGACCGCGGTGATGTCGGCGCGCAGGTCGCCGGCGCGCACGCGGTAGATCAGCTCCTGCAGCACGTGGTCGGTCCGGCTGACGAACACCGCGACCGTGGGCCGGTGCACGGCCTCGCTGAGCCGCCAGGTCATCTGCCACTGGCGGGCGAGCAGGCTCAGCGCGCCCTCGAGGTGCTGCCGGTGGGTGGCGAGGCCGGGCAGGACGAACTCCAGCCGCAGCGTGAACGTGCCGCCGGTCGGGTCCGAGGAGTGCTGCTGCGACTCGATGATGTTCGCCCCGACGTCGGCCAGCAGCCGGGAGAGGACGGCGACGATCCCCGGGCGGTCGGGGCAGCGGACGACGAGGCGTCCCACGTCGCGGAACCGGCCCTCGGGCTGAACGGGTGCTGACACGCGGGGCATGGTCTCAAACGGCAGGCAGCCCGGCCCGCTGCCGGTCGGCGACGTCGAACAGGTCGCCGTACTCCTCGACCCGCTCCAGCACCTCCTCGGTGCGGAAGCGCAGCGAGCCCGGCTCGGCGTCGCCCTGCAGGACGGCGTCCACCTCGTCCCACCCGATCGGCGCGGACACCGTGGCGTCGGGCCGGGCCCGCAGCGAGTAGGGCGCCACGGTCGTCTTCGCGGGGTTGTTCTGGCTCCAGTCGACCAGCACCTTGCCCGGCCGCAGCACCTTCTCCATCCGCCAGACGACGTGCTCCGGCGTCTCCGCGGACAGCTCCTGGGCCAGGTGCTTGGCGTAGCGGCTGGGGTGCTCGCGGTCGCTCACCCGGATCGGGGCGTAGACCTGCATGCCCTTGGAGCCCGACGTCTTCACCACCGGGTCCAGCCCGTCGGCCACGAGCCGCTCGCGCAGCCGCTCCGCGACCTCGCAGCACTCGAAGATGCCGGCGTTCGGGCCGGGGTCGAGGTCGAGCACGAGCAGGTCGGGCAGGGCCGGCTGCCGCTTGCTGCCGATCTGCCACTGCGGCACGTGCAGTTCCAGCGCCGCGAGGTTGGCCGCCCACGCCAGGTCGGCGACCGTCTCGAGCAGCACCATGTCGAGCATCTCCCGGCCCTTGGAGCTGCCGGGGCTGGGGACGGTCACCCGCCGCACCCAGTCCGGCGCGTGGCGGGCGCTGTTCTTCTCGAAGAACGCCTGGCCCTCGACGCCGTCGGGCCACCGGGTGAAGGTCACCGGGCGGCCCGAGAGGTGCGGCAGCAGCACCGGCGCGATGCGCACGTAGTAGTCGATCACCTGGGCCTTGGTGAACGAGATGTCCGGGAAGAGGACCTTGTCCAGGTTCGAGACGGTCAGCTGACGGCCGTCGACCCGCACCCGCTGGCGGTTCACGAGGTGATCATGCCCAGGATCACCACTCGACGACCACGTCGTCCGGATCCAGGTCGTCGCGGATCCCCCGCCACGACGGGTGGCGCAGCCGGCCGTCCGCCGTCCACACCCCGTAGGCGACCTCGCCGACCAGGGTGGGCTCCACCCAGTGCGCGTCGCGCGTGACGTCCCGCGGCAGCGGGCCGTCGAACGGCGAGCTCCGCCGCCGGGTCAGCAGCCCCTCCAGCTCGCGCAGGTCGGCGTCGGTGAAGCCGGTGCCGACGTGGCCGGCGTACACGAGCCTGCCCTCGTCGTCGTGGACGCCGAACAGCAGCGAGCCGATCCCGCCGGCCCGCCGGCCCTTGCCGGGCCGCCACCCGCCGACGACGACCGACTGGGTCCGGAAGTTCTTGACCTTGAGCCACTCCGGCCCGCGCACGCCGGGGCGGTAGGGGGAGTCCAGCCGCTTGGCGACGACGCCCTCCAGCCCGCTCTCCAGGCTGGCCGCGGCGATGCTCGCCCCGCCGCCGGCGAACCACGGCGTGGCACCCCAGCGGTGCCCGCTCGGGGCGAGCGCGTCCAGCCGTGCCCGCCGCTCGCGGTAGGGCAGGTCGAGGAGGTCCTCGCCGTCCTCGGCGAGCAGGTCGAACACCAGGTAGGTCACCGGCTTGTCGGCGGCCATCTTCGGCACCTCGGGGCCGGTGCGGTGCATGCGGTTCTGCAGCGCCCCGAAGTCGGGGCGCCCCTGCTCGTCGAGGGCCACGACCTCGCCGTCGACGACCACGTCGTGCCCGGCCAGGCTCTCCGGCAGCCTGCCGAGCTCGGGGTAGCGGACGGTGATGTCGTCGCCCTTGCGCGACCGCAGAGCCAGCCGCCCGCCGGAGACGTAGGCGACCGCGCGGACGCCGTCCCACTTGAACTCGTAGCCCCACCGGTCGTCCTCGGCGGCCGGGGGCAGCTCGCCAGGGGTGGCGAGCATCGGCGTGAAGCCCTCCCGGGTCACCCGCGCCGGCAGCCGCTCGGTGGAGGGGTCGAGCCGCTTGAGGTTCCAGGTGCCGTCGGCGAGCGGGAAGAGGACGTAGCGGCCGGTGAGCCGGCGGCCGCTGAAGTGCACGATGACGTGCCGGTCGTCCCACTTCTCGGTCTCGTACCTGCCGGCGTCCCAGATGGCGACCTGCCCGCCGCCGTACTCGCCGGCCGCGATCGCGCCCTCGAACGACGCGTACTCCAGCGGGTGGTCCTCGGTGGGGACGGCGAGCCGGTTGACCCCGGGCTCGAGCGGCGGCCCCTTGGGCACCGCCCAGCTCTTCAGGACGCCGTCGCGTTCCAGCCGCAGGTCCCAGTGCACCCGCTCGCCCCGGCCGCGGGGCGTGTGGTGCTCCTGGACGACGAACGTGTCGTCGTCCCCCGCGGGCAGCGGCTGCCCCTCCGCCGGCACCGGCTCGGCGGTGCGGGCCGGGTCCCGCTTGGCGCGGTACTCGGCGAGCGGATCGGCGGCCGCGGTGCGGCGGGCGGGCACGTCAGGCGCTGCGGCGGGCGCGCTTGGCCGGCTTGTCGGCGGCCGCCGTCTTCTTGGCGGTCGTCTTCTTCGCGGCCGTGCTGCGCGCGGCGGTCTTCTTCGCCGGCGCCGCCTTCTTGGCCGGCGCGGCCTTCTTCGCCGCGGTCGCGCGCGGGGCCGGCTTCTCCTCCGCGTCGCCGCCGCCGCGCGCCCGCTCGACGCTGGCCCGCAGCGCGCTCATCAGGTCGACGACCGCCGCGCCGGTGTCGGCGACCTCCGGGACCGGCTGCACCTCCCCGCCGCTGGTCTTGGCCTCGAGCAGGGCCTCCATGGCGGCGCGGTAGTCGTCGGTGAACTCGCCCGGGTCGAAGGCACCCGACATCGAGGAGATCAGCGCCTCGGCCATCTGCAGTTCCTGCGGCCGCACCGAGATGTCCTCGTCGAGGAAGCCGAAGTCGGGCGTGCGGATCTCGTCCGGCCAGCGCATGGTGTGCAGCACCAGGACGCCGTCGCGCACCCGCAGCGCGGCCAGCGACTCCCGCTGCCGCAGGGCGATCTTGGTGATCGCGACCTGGCCGGCGTTCTCCAGCGCGTCGCGCAGCAGCACGTAGGGCCGCGTCGCGGGGCCGTCGGGCTCCAGGTAGTAGGTCTTCTCGAAGTGGATCGGGTCGATCTGCTCCTGGTCGACGAACTGCAGGACGTCGATCTCCCGCCGCGTCGAGAGCGGCAGCTCGTCGAAGTCCTCGTCGGTGAGGATCACCAGCTGGCCGTCGGGCAGCTCGTAGCCCTTGCCGATGTCGGAGTACTCGACCTCGTCCCCGTCGATCGAGCAGACGCGCTTGTACTTGATCCGCCCGCCGTCGGTCACGTGCACCTGGTGGAACCGGATGTCCTTGTCCTCGGTGGCGGAGTACAGCTTCACGCCGATGCTGACCAGGCCGAACGACACCGCCCCGCGCCAGATCGATCGCATGCCGCCCCTTCCCCAAAACGCACTCCGCGACCCAGCCCGGGAGACCAGCCGAAGGTCAAGATCCGCAGGATAGGGGCGGGCGGGTGCCCGCGGCAGGTCGACCGGCCGCCGGTCTCCCCCGGACGAGGGACACGCCCTCGGGGGAAGAGGTCACCGGGTGGTGATCCTGGGCATGGACCGCCCTGCCCTGCGCGGACCGGACGGAGGCCCCCATCGTCCTCCTCGCGGCGCCTTTCAGGAGGCCTCGCCGTCCCCGTGCAGCGCGCCGTTCTGGATGGCGTCGTACACGAACTGCAGGACGTCGGAGCCTGCGACGGTCGTCATCGTCAGCGCCGCGAGCCGGGTCGCCCGCGGCGCGGTCGCGTAGCCGAAGACGAACGCCGTCCCCACCCACTGGGCCAGGCAGAAGGGGCAGGTGAGCAGCTCCCCCACCGCGTGCTTCACACCGCCGTGCTCGCGCACCTCCTCCGCGACCTCGGCGTGCCCGGACGGACCCTGGAACGCGGTGAACGGCGCGCGGATCGGGCTGGTCACGGGGTCCTTGGCCAGCCGACGCGCGAGCCGGAAGGTGGCGACGGTGAGCAGCACGGCGTCGCCGAGGGGGATGCGGGTGGGGAGTTCCCGGCCCGAGGCCCGGATCGCGGCCGCGCCCGCGGCGACCAGCCCCGCGTAGACGCCCATCGCGCCGAGGTCCCCCTCGAGGGGGCGCTCGGCACCCCGTGCGTACTCGCGCTTCTGGGTCCGGGCCCAGCGACGAACTGGATCACCCAACCGCTGCACCTCCTCGCCGATCGCCATGGGGGGCCGCTACCCGCGCGATCGGCCGGGCATGCCACGAGCCGGCGTCCGCATGAGAGCCGGACCGGCGGGTAGGCGGAGGGCGAACCGTGCAAAGGAGGCACTTCCGCGATGAGCGAGCCCGAGGGCCAGACCGCCCGCGACATCTTCCCCGAGGACAACGGGATCCCCGACATCTCGCAGGACGACTCACCGACGATCTACGAGAACGAGGACCCGGAGTTCGCCCCGGAGCCCGGCGAGCGCCCGACGGCCACCGTCGACTTCGGCACGACCGCCTTCGAGCAGTCGGAGGGCGAGTCCCTCACCGGCCGGCTGGCCCGGGAGATCCCGGACGACGCCGCCGACGTCCGCCCGTCGGAGAGCCCCGACCGGGCGATGGCGCAGTACGAGCAGGACACGAGCACCACGCCGGACACCGACTCCGGCACCAACCGCACCGCCGACGACGTCGAGGCGACCGCCGACCGGCCGGTCGGCGGCGAGAGCGCCGAGGAGCGTGCGGTCCACCTCACCGACTAGAGCCGGCGCGACCCCTCCCCGCCCCGGGGGTCCTCCCCTGGAGGGACGCCCGGGGCGGGTTGGCGTGGGAAGATCTGGTTGTCTACGTTTGGGTTTGCGGTTGAAGAAGCAGCCGTCTCGTGCCGGAGCGCCACGTTCCGGCAGGTAACACGTTCGATCAGGCCTGTTCCGGGGCGCCGACGTCCCCGGAACGGGCAGCGGTAGATTGACCGTGCGGCACCGCCGCCGGGTTCTGCCGCTGAGAGGAGCTGCTGTCCGTGACGACTTCCGACCTGCCCGCCGAGGGTCAGCGCGACGTGCCGGCCGAGGGCACGGAGGCGCCCTTCGACGACGTCATCACGCTCTCGACCTCCACCGGTGAGGACGGCGCGGTCACGGTGACCGTCGTCGGCGAGGTGGACACCTTCACCGCCCCCGTGCTGCGCTCCTCCCTGGACAGCCAGCTGGAGCAGCAGCCGCGCGAGCTGGTGATCGATCTCTCGGGCGTGCAGTTCCTCGGCTCGGCAGGCCTGGCCGTCCTGGTGGAGACGCAGAAGGCCGCCCGCTCCCGCGACGTGGGCCTGCGGCTGATCGCGACCACCCGCGCGGTGACCCGCCCGCTCGAGGTCACCGGCCTGATCGACCTGTTCACCATCGCGGACAGCGCCACCAGCTGAACCATCGACGAGGGGCCCCGCCGGTTCCGGCGGGGCCCCTCGTCGTGTTCAGGCGCTGGTGAGCATCCGGCAGACCGCCTGCTCCAGCACCCGCTGCTGGGTCCGGTCGTCCGGTGCGTGCTGCGCCTCCTCGAGCGCCTCGGCGATCGTCTCGCCGGACTCGAACCGGTCGACCACCCGCGGGTCGACGTAGGAGGCCTTGCAGACCGCGGGCGTGTTGCCCAGCGAGTCCGAGACCCGCTCGTAGGCAGCCTTCACCACCCGCTTGCGCGCGGTCTTCGACGGCGGCGTCGGGGTCTCGGCGAGGGCCGCGGCCATGAGCACCGTGGCGTTCCAGGTGCGGAAGTCCTTCGCGGTGATCTCGGCGTCGCTGACCTCCTTGAGATAGGCGTTGATCTCGGTGCTGGTCACGTCGTGCCACACCGGGTCACCCCCCGCGGGATCGTCCAGCCAGTAGCCGAGCAGGTCCTCCCCCGTGTCCTCGGGCCGCTTCAGCAGCTCCCGGACGACGTCGGCCGTCGGCTTGTCCTTGAGCTCGAGCTCCCAGTCCTTGCCGCCCTTGGCAGGAAACGCGAAGAACACCTTCTCCCCGCGCACCCGGACGTGGTCCCGGCGCAGCGTCGCCAGGCCGAAGGTGCCGTTGTCCTCGGCGTACTGCTCGCTGCCCACCCGGAACGCACCCAGGTCGAGCAGCCGGACCGCGGCCGCCAGCACCCGGTCCCGGGTCAGGCCGCTCCCGGTGATCGCGTCCACCACGGCGTCGCGGACGTCGGGCAGCTGGTGGGCGATCTCCAGCACCCGCTCGTGCTTCTCCGCGTCGCGGCGCGCGCGCCACTCGTCGTGGTAGCGGTACTGCCGCCTGCCCGCCGCGTCGACGCCGGTGGCCTGGATGTGCCCGTTGGGCCAGGGGCAGATCCACACGTCCCGCCAGGCGGGCGGGATGGCGAGGGACCGGACCCGGTCCAGCCGGTCGTCCTTGATCAGCGAGCCGTCGATGTCGAAGTAGGCGAAGCCCTTGCCCGCACGGCGACGCCGCCAGCCGGGGCCGTTCACGTCGCTGCGCCGCAGTCTCACCCGCAAGGGATGCGCACCGGGGCCGTTCCCCAAACCGCCGGCGTACTGCTGTCCTCCGTCAGTGCAGGTCGACGAGCCCCTCCAGGCCGCTGATCTCGAGGATGTGCCGGGTGATCCCGCCCTCCGGGGAGTGCACGGCCAGCCGCCAGTGCTCGTCGCGGGCGATGCGGGCGATCGCCAGCACCACCCGGACCCCGGCGCTGGTGAACAGGCCCACGCCGGTGAGGTCGAGCTCGACGGGCGCGGTCCCCCCGGCGCTCGCCTCGAGCAGCCGGATGCGCATCAGCTCGGCGCTGACCTGGTCGACGGCGCCCTCCACCCGGACCACGGGGCGGGCACCGTTGCGGTCGACGGTCACGCTCGCGGCGGCGTCGGCCACCGCGCGCTCGACGTCGAGCTCCGGGGTGCGGCGCAGCCGGATGCTGAGCGTCACCGTCGTCCCGTGCTGCTCCTCCTGGAGCACGACCCGGTCCACCATCTGCCGCATGATCAGCAGCCCGCGGCCGCGGTCACCCGGATCCCGGTCGGGCGGCCGCCAGGTGCCCTCGTCCCGGACGCTGACCGTGAGCACGCCGTCGACGTCGACGCCCGCGCGCAGGTACATCCGGCCGGGCTCCTGGCCGCGGTAGGCGTGCTCGACGGCGTTGGCGCACGCCTCCCCGACGGCGACCATCACGCCGACCCGGTCCTGCTCGCCCATGCCCAGGTCGGCCAGCCAGCCGCCCAGCCGGCGCCGCACCCCGGGAAGGGACGCCGGCACCGCGGGCAGGTCGAGGTGCACCGGCTCCGGGGACGTCGCGCGCCGGTGGGCCACCAGGACGGCGACGTCGTCCGGCCAGCCCTGGGGCGTCCGCACCCCCTCGGCGACGGCGGCGGCGAGCTCGGCGGAGGCGCCCGCATCCAGCGCCTCGCTCGTGGTCAGGACCTCGGTCGCCACCTGCGCCAGCCGGGAGAGCCCGTCGCCCGGCTGCGCCGCCCCGACCACCGCCCCGTCGGAGAACAGGACCAGCGTGGCGCCCTGCTCGAGCTGGTGCTCCGAGACGTGGGTGACCGCGTCGGGCACGCTGCCCAGCGGCGGCCGGTGGACCACGGGCAGGAAGCAGCTGCGCCCGTCCCTGCCGACGACCAGCGGCGCGGGATGGCCTGCGGCGGCATAGCTGAGCCGTCCCGTCGCGGCGTCCAGCACGCCGTAGAAGACCGATGCCCCCTCGACGTCGTCCATCTGGCCGGCGAAGGCGTCCAGCGCCCGGATCACCGCGGCCGGCGAGGGGTCCAGCAGCGCGCACGAGCGCAGGGCGCCGCGCAGCCGGCTCATGGCGCCGGCGGCGGGCACGCCGTGCCCCACCGCGTCACCGACCACCAGGGCCAGCCGGCCGCGGCCCAGCGGGACGGCGTCGTACCAGTCACCGCCGGCCGCGCGCACCGAGCTGGCGCGGTGGTAGCTGCCGGACAGCCACAGATCCGGCAGGAGCGGCAGCGAGGGCGGCAGCAGGGTGTGCTGCACCTTCTCGACGACGTCGGCCTCCGGGCTGGGCCAGGGCTGCTCGCCACCGGCGTCCTGCGGCTCGACGATCAGCAGGACGCCCGTCCCGCCGGCGGTCGGCAGGGGGCGGACGACGGCGCTGGCGACCGGGCCGCCGTCCCCGACCGGACCGTGCACGCTCTCCGGCCGGCCGGTGCGCAGCGCGCTCGCCACCAGGTCGGCCACCCGGTGCCCACCGACGACCGGCAGCTCGCCGGGCCGGCTGCCGAGCGCCCGGGCGCGCGCGTTGGCCCACACCGGCTCGCCGCCGGCGCCGGCGATGAACCAGATGCCGGCGGGTGCCGACTCCATCGCCTGGACCAGGACGGCCGTCCCTGCATCCCCGGGTGGGGTCGGCGGCGGCGCGCTCCCCGGACTGGCACTCATTTGCGGCCAGACAACAACACCGGGCAGGGGTCGGCAACCGCGCCCGAGGCAACCTCCACCGTGCTCAGCACCACGTTTGCCGGCGACGGCAGCACGGGTATGGCATCCCCTCGGGCGCGAGCCCGGTTCGCTGCCCGCGCGCGCCCGACCGGGTGCGCCCGGCGATCCGGCAGGATGGGTGGTCGAGCCGCGGGCTGGCACCCGTGCGACCACCGACGACAGGCGACGAAAGGGCGGACACGGATGGCGGACTCGAGGGGTGCCCTCGCGCAGGACGGACGGCGCGTGGAACGGCTGGAGCTGCGGGTGCCCACGACGCCGACCCAGCTGCCGGCCGTGCGGGCGATGGCCGGTGACCTGGCCATGCGGATGGACTACGACCTCGACTCCGTCGAGGACCTCCGCCTCGCCGTCGACGAGGCGTGCGCCACGCTGGTGCTGGTGGCCGCGGGCGACGAGCCGCTGACCGTGGTGTTCGAGACCAGCCGTGCCGGGCTGCACATCGACGCGTGGGTGCCCACCGCCGAGGGCGCGGACGTGCCGCGCGACGGCTTCGGCTGGGCGGTGCTGCAGACCCTGGTCGACAACGTGTCGGGCCGGCCGGCCACCCAGGCCGAGGTCCCGGCCGGCAACGGCACCGCCGAACCGGTCGCGGTGATCTCCATGGACAAGTACCTGCCCGGCCAGCGGCCCCCCGAGGTCGTGAGCGGGGCCGGACAGAACCTCTCGGTACCGCGGTGACACGGGTAGCTCCCGGCGACGAGGACACCCTCCCGAAGGGGCTGTCCGTGATCCCCCGAGCGGCGGAGGACGACATTCCTGCACACGAGCAGCCGGTCGAGGTTCCCGACGAGGAGGCCACGCGGGCCACCCGGTCGAACCGGGCATCGGACGACGATCCGGACACCGGGACGGAGACGCCGGCGGAGGCCGACAGCACGCCGGTGTCGGACAACCGACGGCGGGCCGAGCGCACCGCGCCGCTGTTCGCCGAGCTGGCGACGCTGGCGAAGGACGACCCGCGCCGGGAGCGGCTGCGGGAGATCCTGGTCGAGGAGCACCTGCCGCTGGTCCGGCACTTCGCGCGGCGGTTCAGCAACCGCGGCGAGCCGTTCGACGACCTGCTGCAGGTCGGCACGCTCGGCCTGATCGCGGCGATCGACCGGTTCGACCCGACCCGCGGGGTGGAGTTCCTCTCCTTCGCCGTCCCGACCATCACCGGGGAGATCAAGCGGCACTTCCGCGACCAGGGCTGGTCGGTGCGGGTGCCGCGGCGGCTGCAGGAGCTGCACCTGTCGCTCAACGCGGCGGTCGGCGAGCTGGCGCAGAAGAACGGCCGGGCGCCGACGCCGAGCGAGCTGGCCGAGCACCTGGGCATCCCGCGGGCCGAGGTCCTGGAGGGCCTCGCCGTCGCCAACGCCTACCGGTCGAGCTCGCTCGACGAGCGGCTCTCCGGCGAGGACGACTCCCCCACCCTCGCCGCGACGCTGGGCGAGGAGGACGCCGCGCTGGAGGGCGTGGAGTACCGCGAGTCGCTGCAGCCGCTGCTGGCGACGATCCCCGCCCGCGAGCGCCGCATCCTCATCCTGCGGTTCTTCGGGAACATGACGCAGTCGCAGATCGCCGCCGACATCGGCATCTCGCAGATGCACGTCTCGCGGCTGCTGTCGCAGACCCTCGCCAAGCTCCGCGAGGGACTGCTCAAGGACTGAGCCTTGCCCTCGGCGCCGAAAGCCGGCCGGCTTTCGGCGCCGAGGGCGCCGGTCACGCGCTCGGCTGGCCGGGCGCGGGCGGAGCGGGGGGCAGAGCCGCCGCCACGTCGTCCTCCCGCGCTTCCTCGGTCACCTGCGCCAGGGACGGCGGGGCCGGCATCTGCAGCCCCTGGTCGGCGATGCTGTGCAGCTCGATCTTCGCCTCCGGCTGCGCGGCCGCGGGCGGCAGCTGGGACTCGAACCAGCCGCTGGTGTCGATCCGGTCGCCGGCGGGGCCGCCGCCGTTGCCGGACGCCGGGACGTCGAGGAAGGACTTCTCGCTGTCCGCGCCGCCGAGGCGGGCCAGCCCCTCCAGCGCCTTGCTGAACTCGCTGGGGACGATCCACATCTTGTTGGCGTCGCCCTGGGCGATCTGCGGCAGCGTCTGCAGGTACTGGTAGGCCAGCAGCCCCTGGTCGGGCTTGCCCTCGTGGATGGCCTGGAACACCGTCTCGATCGACTTCGCCTGGCCCTGCGCCTGCAGGAACAGGGCGGCGCGCTCACCCTCGGCGCGCAGGATCCGGCTCTGCCGCTCGGCCTCCGCCTCGAGGATCGCGGCCTGCTTCTTGCCCTCGGCGGAGAGGATCGCCGCGGCCTTCTGGCCCTCGGCGGTGGTGATCGCCGACTGCCGCGCGCCCTCGGCGGTGAGGATGATGGCCCGCTTGTCGCGGTCGGCGCGCAGCTGCTTCTCCATCGAGTCGCGGATCGACGCCGGCGGCTCGATCGCCTTGATCTCGACGCGGGCCACGCGTAGACCCCACGGGCCGGTGGTGCCGTCGAGCACCTCGCGCAGCTGGCTGTTGATGCTCTCGCGGCCGGTGAGCGCGCCCTCGAGGTTCAGCCCACCGACCACGTTGCGCAGGGTCGTCGTCGTCAGCTGCTCCATGCCGGTGATGTAGTTCGCGATGCCGTACACCGCCAGCCGCGGGTCGGTCACCTGGAAGTAGACGACGGTGTCGATGCCGACCTGCAGGTTGTCGGCGGTGATCACCGGCTGCGGCGGGAAGGAGATGACCTGCTCGCGGAGGTCGATGGTGGCGCGGATCCGGTCGACGAAGGGCACGAGCAGGTTCAGGCCCGGCGACAGCGTGCGGCTGTAGCGGCCGAGGCGCTCGACGACCTTCGCCTGCGCCTGCGGGACGATGGTGATGCTCTTGGCCACCACGATGATCACCAGCAGGGCGACCACCAGCAGGGCGATGAGGGCGGGCTCCACGGCGGATCCCCTTTCTCTGCGGTCACCTGCGATCCTGCCCCGCCGCGTCCGCCGTGGTCACGATCCGTGCGCGCGAGTCACTCCAACGCGTCGCCGACGAGGGCGGTGGCGCCCTCGACCTTGAGGATCCGCACCGTCTGCCCGATGGCGAACGCGTCGCCGTCGAACTGGCTGCGGGCGCTCCACTCGTCGGCGCCCAGCTTGATCCGCCCGCTGTGCCGGTCGACCGCCTGCGTCACCCGCGCGGTCTTCCCGATCAGGGTGTCCACGCCGTCGAGCTGCAGCGGCGTGCTCTGCTCCAGGTGGCGCTTCGCGATCGGCCGGACGACGGCGAGCAGCGCCAGGGACACCGCCACGAAAGCGACCAGCTGGAACACCACGGCCCCGCCGACCAGCGCCACGACCATGCCGCCGAGCGCGCCGCCGGCGAACATCAGCAGCACGAGGTCGAGGCTGACCAGCTCGCCGGCCGCGAACAGGCCGGACGCGATCAGCCAGAGCACCCACGGGTCCACGCCCGGAGTTTCTCACCGGAATGGTCTCGTGGGGGTCACGACGTAGCCTCGGCGCGTGCACGACTTCCCCGCCGGCCGGTTCGCGGTCTGGGCGACCGCCTGGCTCTCCGGCCGTGCCTCCTACGACGAGGCCCTCGACGCCCTGCTCGGCGACACCGCGCACCGGGTCGCCGGCCTGCCCGGCACCGACGAGGCGGTGCCGCTCGGCTGGGCGCTGACCGCGCTGCGCGGCCTGGGCGAGCGCCGCTTCCGGCTGGTGCTGCCGGTGCCCGGCGACGTCCGCGGGCTGCCGCGGGTCCCCGGGCTGGCCGCGCTGGCGCTGGAGTCCGGTCAGGCGGCGGTGGGCGAGCGGCTCGCGCTGGTGCCCGAGGCGCTCGGCCCGGAGGCGGTCGCGTGGACGGCGTTCCCCCTGGACGGCGCCTCGCCGGTGCCGCCGGCGGCCGAGGGCTCCCTGCGGTCGGTGTCCGGGGCGCTGGACCTCGCCGTCGGCGACGCCGCGCGCACCCTCGCCGAGCTCGACCTCGCCCGCTGGCACCCGGAGGTGCCGGCGCTGCTCGCCGGGCTGGCGAAGGGCACGAAGGCGCCGGGGCTCCCGGGCGACCACGACCCGCTCGCGCTCTCGGTGCTGGGCCGGGCGCAGCGGCTGGCCGCGGTGCTCGACCTGGCGCTGACCGACGCACCGGGCGGTGCGGTCAACCACGCCCAGGCCGCCGCCCGCGACGACGCGCTGCGCCCGCTCGCCCAGGCCGTCCGCGAGGCGGTCACGGCCAGCTTCAACGCCGTCCCCCGTTAGCGGGCTTTCTGTACCGAAAGCCCGCTAACGGCGGCTCGGGCGGGCGACGAAGCAGCACGCTGCGGGGCAGTTCGTGCCCAGGCGGGGTGCGGTGCCGGCGCGGCGCTCCTCGACCAGTTCCCGCACGGTGGCGACGAACGCGGGATGGGTGCCCGCCGTCGCCGCCCGGGCGAAGGCCAGCCCCAGGTCCGTCGCGGTCTGCCGCGCCTCGTTGTCGAGGTCCCAGATCACCTCGAGGTGGTCGCTGACGAACCCGACCGGGAAGAGGACGACGGCCTTCTCCCCCGCCCCGGCCAGCGCCTTCAGGTGGTCGTTGACGTCGGGCTCCAGCCACGGCACCGACGGCGGGCCGCTGCGGCTCTGCCACACCAGGTCGAATCCCCGCCCCGGGGCCACCGCGTCGACCACGGCCTGCGCGGTCGCCCGCAGCTCGTCCTCGTAGGCGTGCCCCCGCGGCCCGGCGACGGCGGCCATCGCGTTCGGGATGCTGTGGGCGGTGGCGACCAGCCGGGCGGTGTCCCGGTGCTCGAGGGGCAGCGAGGCGAGCGCCGCGGCCAGGGCGTCGGCGTTGGCGCGGACGAAGCCGGGCCGGTCGAAGTAGTGCGGCAGCTTCTCCGCCGTCGGGCCCCCGCCGGTCGCCGCGCGGGCGCGGGCGATGTCCTCGTGGTACTGCCGGCAACCCGACGCCGAGGCGTAGGCCGAGGTGGCGAACACGTAGACGTGCTCGATGCCGTCGTCGGTCACCTGCCGCCAGGTGTCCTCGACGTAGGGCGCCCAGTTGCGGTTGCCCCAGTACACGGGCAGGTCGACGCCGTGGGCCGCGAGGTCGGCCTCGACCGCGGCGATCAGCGCCTTGTTCTGCTCGTTGATCGGGCTGACCCCGCCGAAGTGGTGGTAGTGCTCGGCGACCGCCTCGAGCCGCTCGCGCGGGATGCCGCGGCCGCGGGTGACGTTCTCCAGGAACGGCATGACGTCGTCGTGGCCCTCGGGGCCGCCGAAGGAGAGCACGAGCAGCGCCTCCCGCCGTCCGGGCGGGGCGGGCTCGGCGGAGGGCGGCGTCCCCCCGTTGTTGCGGACGGCGAGCGACGGCTCCTCGTCCGGTCGCTGGCCGGGGTGGATCTCGACGTCAGACGCCGACGGCATGGAACCCGCCGTCGACGTGCACGATCTCCCCGGTGGTCGCCGGGAACCAGTCCGACAGCAGCGCGACGACGGCCTTGCCGGCCGGCTCGGTGTCGGTGACCGACCAGCCCAGCGGCGCGCGCGTCTCCCACGCGTCCTCGAACTGCTTGCTGCCGGGGATCGACTTCATCGCCATGCTGCGCAGCGGGCCCGCGGCGACCAGGTTGACCCGCACGCCCTCCGGCCCGAGCTCGCGGGCGAGGTAGCGCGAGGTCGACTCCAGCGCCGCCTTGGCCGCGCCCATCCAGCCGTAGACCGGCCAGGCGACGCTCGCGTCGAAGGTGAGCCCCACGACCGAGGCCGACGAACCGAACAGCGGCCGGCAGGCCTGGGTCAGCGAGGCCATCGACCAGGTCGACACCTGGAACGCCGTCGCGGCGTGCTCCCACGCGACCTCGGTGAAGCCGTCGCCCATGGCCTCCTGCGGCGCGAAGCCGATCGAATGGACGACGCCGTCGAGGGTGTCGCCGACGTGCTCGCGCAGCCGGTCGGCCAGGGTGGCCAGGTGCTCGGTGTTGGTGACGTCGAGCTCCACGACCGGCGCCTCCTGCGGCAGCCGCTTGGCGATCCGCTGGCACAGCGACAGGGCCCGGCCGAAGTTGGACAGGACGACGGTGGCGCCCTGCTCCTGCGCGAGGCGCGCCGTCGCGAAGGCGATCGATGCCTCGGTCAGCACCCCCGTGACGAGGACCTTCTTGCCCTCGAGGATCCCCATGCTCAATGCCCCATCCCCAGTCCGCCGTCGACCGGGACGACCGCCCCGGTGATGTAGGCCGCCGCGTCGCTCGCCAGGAAGCGGACGACGCCGGCGATCTCGTCCGCGTCGGCGTACCGGCCGAGCGGGACCTGCCCCAGGATCTCCTTCTGCCGCGCCTCCGGCAGCTCCGCGGTCATGTCGGTGGCCACGAAGCCCGGCGCCACCACGTTCGCCGTGATGCTGCGGCTGCCCAGCTCGCGGGCGATCGAGCGGGCCAGCCCCACCAGGCCGGCCTTGCTCGCGGCGTAGTTGGTCTGCCCGGCCGACCCGAGCAGCCCGACCACCGAGGAGATGAAGACCATCCGCCCCCAGCGGTTGCGGACCATCCGCGTCGCGGCACGCTTGGCCACCCGGTACGCGGCGGTCAGGTTCGCGTCGAGGACGTCGGCGAAGTCGTCCTCCTTCATGCGCATCAGCAGCCCGTCGCGGGTGATGCCGGCGTTGCTGATCAGCACCTCGACCGGGCCCTGGTGCTCCTCGACCTCGGTGAACGCCCGGTCGACGTCCTCGGCGCTGGTGACGTCGCACCGGACGCCGAACAGCCCCTCCGGCGCGCCGCTGCCGCGGTGGGTCACCGCAACCGAGTCGCCGTTCTCGGCGAACGAGCGGGCGATGGCCAGCCCGATCCCGCGGTTGCCACCGGTCACCAGCACCGACCTGCCCACGTGCCACTCCCCTGCGCCGGACGACCCGTCAGCAGCCGAACCTAGTGGGTGGTCACAGGTCACACCTGCCCGAGACAGGCGACGGCCCTCGCACGCGAACCGCGAAGCTCTCGGGCGAGGGCCGCTCGACCGGCGCGCCGGTCACCGATCAGCGATCGGCCCGGAACGCGTCAGATGATCAGGCGCGGTGCTACTTGCAGCCTGGTTCGTCGACGGTCTGACCGGGCGGGTGGCACTTCGCGCCCGGGTCATGCGGACCCTTCTGGCTGTTGCCCGGGCCGAAGTCCGGGTCCGCGAGCGCCGGGCCGGCACCGCCGACGATGAGGCCGCACGCGATCAGGGTCGCCGCGAGCGACTTCTTCATCACCGGGTGCTTCTCGAGATGGGACATGACGTCCTCCCCCATGGAACCGGCCGGCCGCGCCCCGTGCGCGGCTCTGGCCGGCGCACAGGGTGAGGGCACTCCCCGGGACGGTCAACACCTGCCTGCCCGCGGCCGGGACCTCCGACCTCTGCGGAACCGTCCCGTCCGCGCGTGTCCGCGCCGATGGTCGCCACCCGTGCATCGACGGTCAGGGCGGGTCGCCACCGGACGCCGGATCGGCCTGGCGTCGGCGGCGGACGACCCGGGCCTCGGCGGCTACGGTCCGCCCGTGCTGCGTTCGTCCCCGATCGACGGCTTCTCGCTCGCCTACGACCGCGCGGGCGCGGGCCCGCCGGTGGTGCTCCTGCACGGCTGGCCCGGCGGGCGCACCGACTACCGCGCGCTCGTGCCGCTGCTCGTCGACGCGGCGGACGTCGTCGTCCCCGACCTGCGCGGATTCGGCGACTCCGACCGGCTCCCGGCCGAACCGAGCGAGGCCTACTCGGCCGTGGCGCAGGCGCGCACCGTCGTCGGCCTGCTCGACGAGCTGGGCCTCGACCGCGTCGTCCTCGTCGGCTACGACATCGGCAGCCGGACGGCGCAGGCGGTGGCCCGCGACCGGCCCGAGCGCGTGCGGGCCCTGGTGGTCACGCCGCCGGTCCCCGGTGTCGGCCGGCGGGTGCTCACGCCCGAGGCGCAGCGCGAGTTCTGGTACCAGCCCTTCCACCGGCTGCCACTGGCCGAGCATCTGCTCGACGGCCGCCGGGACGCCCTGCGCGTCTACCTCCGCCACTTCTGGGACCACTGGTCCGGGCCGGCGTTCGCGCTCGCCGACGAGGACCTCGACCGGCTGGTCGACCGCTACGCCGCGCCCGGCGCGTTCACGGCGTCGATCGGCTGGTACCGCGCCGGCTCCGGAACCGTGGCCACGGCCCTCGCCGAGCGGCCGCCGGAGCCCGCCGACCGCATCCGCCCGCCGACGCGGGTCCTGTGGCCGGAGTACGACCCGCTGTTCCCGCCGGCGTGGGGCGACCGGCTCGGCGAGTTCTTCGCCGACGTGGCGGTCACGCCGCTGCCCGGCATCGGGCACTTCGCGCCGCTGGAGGCGCCGGAGGCCCTCGCCACAGCCGTCCGGGCGGTGCTCGCCGCCGCGACGGAGTGATCTCAGGCGGGCGGTGCCTGCCCGACCCGCTGCCGCAGCACGTCCTTGACCACCTTGCCCGAGGCGTTGCGCGGCAGCGCGTCGACGACCGCGAGGTCGGTGGGCAGCTTGTAGCGGGCCAGGAACTGCGAGGCCCAGGAGCGCAGCTCCTCGATGTCGAGGGAGGCCGCCGCATCGTGCAGCGCGACCACGGCCACCGGGGTCTCGCCCCACGTGGCGTGGGCACGGCCCACGACGCTGACCTCGCGGATGGCGGGATGCCCCTCGAGGACGTTCTCCACCTCGGCGCAGTACACGTTCTCGCCGCCGGAGATGATCATGTCCTTGGCGCGGTCCACCACGTAGAGGAACCCCTCCTCGTCGACCCGCACCAGGTCGCCCGAGTGGAACCAGCCGCCGGCGAAGGCCTCGGCCGTGGCCTCCGGGTTCTGCCAGTACCCCTCCATGAGGGTCGGCCCCCGGTAGACGATCTCGCCCACCGCGCCCGGGGGGACGTCGTTCATCTCGCCGTCCACCACCCGCGCCGCGACGGTGGGCACCAGCCGCCCGACCGACCCCAGCTTGCGCACCGCGTCCTTCCCCTCCAGCACGCAGGTGACCGGTGACATCTCCGTCTGCCCGAACACGGCGACGTTCAGGGCGTCGGGGAACACCTCGGCCATGCGGCGCAGCAGGGTGTCCGACGCGGGCGCCGCGCCCCACGAGGTCACCCGCAGGGCGGAGAGGTCGCGGCCGGCCACGGTCGGGTCGGCGCAGAGCGCCTGCCACTGGGTGGGCACGAGGAAGACGCTGGTGATCCGCTCCCGCTCGAACAGGTCGAGGACGTGCCCGGCGTCGAACGCCCCGCTGGGCAGCACGACGAGCGTTCCGCCGATGAGGATCAGCGGCACGATCGAGCCGATCGCCCCGATGTGGAACATCGGGGCGGCCACCAGGTTGACCTCGCCCTCCCCGTTCAGCTGGAAGGCACGGATGATCGTCAGCGCCTGGCACTGCAGGTTCTGATGGGTGAGGACGGCGCCCTTCGGCCTCCCCGTCGTGCCGGAGGTGTACATGATCAGCGCGGGGCTGTCCTCGGGCACGTCGACCGGCGGAGCGGGCGGACCGCTCTCCTCCATCAGCGACTCGTACGGCTCCATGCCGGGCCGGCCCGGGCCGTCGACCACCACGGTCGGCAGCGGCTCGGGCAGCCGGTCCACCGCGTCGCGGCCCAGGGCCGCGGTGGTGCCGTCGACGACGAGCAGCCGCGCGCCGGAGTTCTCCAGGATGTAGGCAGCCTCCGGCCCGGTGAGCCGGAAGTTCACCGGGACGGCGAGGGCACCCAGCCGGTTGGCGGCGAGCACCGTCTCCATGAACTCCGGCCGGTTGCCCATGAGGACGGCGACTCGGTCACCGGCGGCGACGCCGCGGCGGCTCATCGCGTCGGCCAGCGCCCGCACGCGGTCGCGCAGCTGCGCCCACGTCGTCGTCCGGCCCTGGAACCGGAAGGCCGGGCGGTCCGGGACCGCGAAGCCGTGCCGCTCGACGTGGTTGTTCCAGTGGTTGCGCCGCGCCGCGTCGGGCATCGCCGTACCGTCGGCGTTCCCTCCCTGGGACACGAGCGGATCGTTCCCGAGCCTGCCGGAGAGCCCCATGGACTTCACTCTGCCCGACACCGCCCTCGCCGTGCGCGACGGCGTCGGCGCCGTCGCGGCCCGGTACGACCACGCGTACTGGTCCCGCTGCGAGGACGAGCACCGCTTCCCCGTCGAGGCCTGGCGCGACCTGGCCGACGGCGGATGGATCGGGCTGTCGGTGCCGGAGGAGTACGGCGGGGGCGGCCAGGGGATGCTGGAGCTCGCGGTGGCCTGCGAGACGCTCGCCGCCTCCGGCGGGACCGCCGGGATCTTCCTGTACATCCTCACGCCCGGCTTCGGGGCGATGACCCTGGCCCGGCACGGCACCGCGGAGCAGCGGGAGGCGATCCTGCCCGGCGTCGCCACCGGCGACGTCCAGTTCTGCCTGGCCCTGACCGAGCCCGACGCCGGCAGCAACGCCCTCGAGATCACGACGTCGGCGCGGCGGGACGGCGACGACTTCCTGCTGCGCGGGCAGAAGGTCTGGATCTCGGGGATCGAGAACGCGCGCTGGATGATCGCCGTCACCCGGACGACGCCCGCCCCGGAGGCCAAGCCGCGCACCTCCGGCTTCACCCTGTTCCTCGTCGACGTGGCGGAGGCGGTGGCCGCCGGCACGCTGACCTACACGCCGATCCGCAAGCTAGGCGGCAACGTCGTCACGTCGAGCCAGGTCTGGTTCGACGACGTCCGCGTGCCGGCGTCCCGGGTGCTGGGCGCGGTGGACCGCGGCTTCGAGGTGCTGTGGGACGTCCTGAACCCGGAGCGGATCCTGGCCGCCGCCGGGGGTGTCGGCTCGGCCGAGGCGTCCCTGCGGGTGGCGTGCGACTACGCCCGCGAGCGGCAGGTGTTCGGCCGGCCGATCGGCGCCAACCAGGCGGTCCAGTTCCCGCTCGCGCAGATCAAGGCCAAGACGGAGCTCGCCCGCCTCATGACCTACAAGGCGGCGTGGCTGTTCGACCAGGGCCTGCCGTGCGGCACCGAGACGAACGTGGCCAAGCTGACCGGCGCGCAGGCGGCGTGGGAGGCGGCCGACCGGGCGTTCCAGGTCTTCGGCGGCATGGCCTACAGCAAGGAGTTCCCGGTGGAGCGGCTCTTCCGCGACGCGCGGATCGGCAAGAACATCCCGGTCGCGGAGGAGCTCGTCCTCGCCCACATCGGCACGCAGGTGCTGGGCCTCCCGCGCAGCTACTGACGGGTGCACCTGGCCCCGGTCGCGGGGTACGGGGTGCCCGGCGCTCCGGCCTCAGCGGGGCTCGTTCTCCGCCTGCCACATCCAGTGGTGCTTCTCCAGCACCCCCGTGACCTCGATCAGGAGCTCCTGCGACACGGGATCGTCCCGCGTCGCGTCGATGCGTTCTCGCATCCGCCCGATCACCTCGTCGAAGGCCTGGACGAAGAAGCTGATCGCCTCGCCGGCCGGGATCCAGGCGAGTGGCGGCTGCGAGAGACCGGACTGCTCCTGCAGGGCCGTCACCCGGCCATCGGGCAGCACGCCGATCGCGGCCGCCCGTTCGGCGAGCGTGTCGGAGTACTGGCGGGAGGTGGCCACGACGTCGTCCAGTTGCAGGTGCACGCTGCGGAAGTGGGATCCCACCACCGTCCAGTGCACCTGCGTGGCGACCAGGCCGAGGTCGATCAGGTCGACGACGGCACCCTGCAGGGACTCCCCCACCGTCTTGCGGACGTCCTCGGGAAGCCGGCTTCCGATCTCTGCCATGGGCGGTTCCTCCTTCGATGCATCGTGGTCGGCACCGGCCACGGCCCTGCGACCCGCGCCCGCAGGACCGTGGCGGTGACGTCACGCCGGGACGATCACTTCAGGACGATCACTTCAGGACGATGTCGTCACCGGCGATGTCGACGTGGACCGTGTCGCCGTCCCGGTACACCCCCGAGAGCAGTTCCAGGGCCAGCGGGTCGACGATCGCGTGCTGGATCAGCCGCTTCAGCGGCCGCGCGCCGTAGTCCGGGTCGTAGCCGCGTCGGGCCAGCCAGCGTCGGGCGTCGTCGCTGACCTCGAGGACGAGCTTCCGCTCGGCCATCCGCGTCTCCAGCTGACGGAGCTGGATCTCCAGGACCTGCGCGATGTCGTCCTCGGTGAGCGACCGGAACCGCACGATCTCGTCGACCCGGTTGATGAACTCCGGCTTGAAGAAGTCGGCCGGGTCGCCGGGCAGGTTCGAGGTCATGATCAGCACGGTGTTCGTGAAGTCCACCGTCCGGCCCTGGCCGTCGGTGAGCCGCCCGTCGTCCAGGACCTGCAGGAGGATGTTGAAGACGTCGGGGTGCGCCTTCTCGATCTCGTCCAGCAGGACGACGGCGTACGGACGCCGGCGGACCGTCTCCGTGAGCTGGCCGCCCTCGTCGTAACCCACGTAGCCCGGCGGTGCTCCGACCAGGCGGGACACGGAGTGCTTCTCCATGTACTCGCTCATGTCGATCCGGACCATCGCCCGCTCGTCGTCGAACAGGAACTCCGCCAGGCTGCGGGCGAGCTCGGTCTTGCCCACCCCCGTGGGGCCGAGGAACAGGAAGCTGCCGATGGGCCGGTTGCGGTCGGCCAGTCCCGAGCGGCTTCGCCGGATGGCGTTGGCGACGGCCCGGACGGCGGCGTGCTGGCCGACCACGCGGGCGTGCAGGACGTCCTCCATGCGCACCAGCTTGGCGACCTCACCCTGCATGAGGCGCGCGACCGGGATGCCGGTCCAGCGGCTGACGACCTCCGCGACGTCCTCCTCGTCGACCTCCTCCTTCAGCATCTTCTGGGTCGCCTGCAGCTCGGCCAGCCGCTCGGTGGCCTGTTCGACCTCGCGCTCCAGCTGCGGGATGCGGCCGTAGCGGATCTCCGCCGCCCGGTTCAGGTCGGTCTCCCGCTCGACCTCGCCGCGCAGGGTCTCCAGTTCCTCCTTGAGCCCGCGGATCCGCCCGATCGCCTCCTTCTCGGCCTGCCAGTGCGCCTTCATCGACGCCGACTGCTCGCGCAGCTCCGCCAGCTCGCGGTCGAGCCCCTCCAGGCGCTCGCGGCTGACGTCGTCGGTCTCCTTGGCCAGCGCCAGCCGCTCGATCTCCAGCTGCCGGACCCGCCGTTCGATGACGTCGATCTCCGTGGGCAGGGAGTCGATCTCGATCCTCAGCCGGCTGGCCGCCTCGTCGATCAGGTCGATCGCCTTGTCGGGCAGGAACCGGCCGGTGACGTACCGGTGGGAGAGCACCGCGGCGGCCACCAGCGCGGCGTCCTGGATGCGGACGCCGTGGTGCACCTCGTAGCGCTCCTTGAGGCCGCGCAGGATCGCGATCGCGTCCTGCACCGACGGCTCGCCGACGAAGACCTGCTGGAAGCGGCGCTCCAGAGCCGGGTCCTTCTCGATGTGCTTGCGGTACTCGTCCAGCGTCGTGGCGCCTATCATGCGCAGCTGCCCGCGGGCGAGCATCGGCTTGAGCATGTTGCCGGCATCCATCGAGCCCTCGGCCGAGCCGGCACCGATCACGGTGTGCATCTCGTCGAGGAAGGTGATCACCTGTCCCTCGGCGTCGGCGATCTCCTGCAGCACGGCCTTGAGCCGCTCCTCGAACTCACCCCGGTACTTGGCGCCGGCCACCATCGAGGCGAGGTCGAGCGCGATCAGCCGCTTGTTCTTCAGGCTCTCCGGGACGTCCCCCTCGACGATCCGGCGGGCCAGCCCTTCGGCGATCGCGGTCTTGCCGACGCCGGGCTCACCGATCAGGACCGGGTTGTTCTTGGTCCGGCGGGACAGCACCTGGACGACGCGGCGGATCTCCTCGTCGCGGCCGATGACCGGGTCGAGCTTGCCCTTGCGGGCCTCCTCGGTCAGGTCGCGGCCGTACTTCTCCAGCGCCTGGTACTGCTCCTCGGCGTCCTGCGAGGTGACGCGGTGACTGCCGCGGACCTGCTGGAGCCCGGCGAGCAACTGCTCCCTGGCGACCTGCAGGTGGTCGGCGAGGGCCAGCAGCAGGTGCTCGGTGGAGACGTACTCGTCGTGCAGCTGCTGGCGCGCGTGGTCGGCCTCCTCGATCGCGGTACGCAGTTCGCGACCGATCTGCGGCTCGGACCCGTAGGCGTGCGGCAGGCGGTCGAGGGCCTCGGTCACGCGCCCACGCAACGCCGGGATGCCGATCCCGGCCTTCTGCAGCAGCGGCAGGACAACGCCGTCGTCCTGGCCGAGGAGCGCGGCGACCAGGTGGTCGGGCGTGACCTCCGGATGCGACTCGTCCCGAGCCCGCTCGACGGCGGCCTGGACGGCCTCCTGGGTCTTGCGTGTCCAGCGGGTGGGGTCGAATGCGCTGGCCACGGTGGAGCACCTCCTCACGGTCGTGGGGTCTGGGTGGCGGGGTGTGAGCCGGTGGCTCACACCCCCAGATGGGCTCGCGGCGACCCGGGGATCGCCGCCGCCAGTGCCTGCACGGCAGCCCGCTGGCGCTCGTCCAGCTCTCTCGGCACGTCCACGTCGACGGTCACCAGCAGGTCTCCCGCGCCGCCGGGGGCCGGCACACCGCGGCCGTGGACCCGGAAGGTGGTCCCGCTCCTGGTCCCGGGCGGGACGCGGACCGTGACCGGGCGGTCGATCGTCGGCACCCGCACGTCGGCGCCCAGGGCGGCCTCGGGGAAGGTCACCGGCACGGTGAGCGCGAGGTCGCGGCCGTCCCGCCGGAAGTACGGGTGCGGTGCCACCCGCACGCGGACCACCAGGTCACCGGGCGGCACACCGTTCTCCCCCGGCTGCCCCCGTCCGGCCAGCCGGACGGTCTGTCCGTCGGCGATCCCCGGCGGGATCCGGGCGGTGACGCTGCGCGCCCCCAGCCGGAGCCGGCGCGTGGTGCCCCGGACGGCCTCCTCGAACGGCAGTTCCACCGAGGTCTCGAGGTCGGCTCCGCGGCGGGGTCGGGCAGCACTCCACCCGCCGTCCTCGGCGGTGACGTGGCCGAACAGGTCCTCGACGGTGACCCGGCGTCCCTCCGCCCGTGGGCCGCGCCGGGTGACCCGCACGGACTGACCGTGCGGCCAGTCGTGGCCGCCCGTCGGTCGGCCGGTGCGGGCGAGTCGGCGGACCTCGTCGTACTCGCGGCGGCGGGCGGGGTCGTGCAGCACCTCGTAGGCCGACGTGACCTCCCGGAACCGCTCCCCGTCCCCGGCATCCGGATTCGTGTCCGGGTGCAGCTCGCGGGCCAGGCGGCGGTAGGCGCGGGTGATCTCCTTGTCCGAGGCGGACGCCTCGACGCCGAGCACGCGGTAGTAGTCCTTGTCCAGCCACTCCGCGGTCATGGCCATCGGCCTGCACTCCTTTCCTGCCGCCGGGCACGTTCGCCGAACCCCTGTCGCAGCACCTCGACAGACGTTGCACGGGCCGAGGAAATTCCTGCGCCAACTATAGGTTTCCTATGGCGCAAGATCGAGGTAAGGGTGGTCGCGCGCAAACGCGACGACCTGGCAAGGGGGTTGCTGATGGCAACGACGATCTCCGGGCCGGTGGCGGGCTCGACCCGGATGGCCCGGCTGGAACAGCGCTTCGCCGAGCTCGGTGAACGGCTCGACGACTCGCCGGTGACCGAGGCGCTCTCGGTCCTGCACGCGATGGTGCAGGAGGTGGCGAGCCGGTCTGCATCCGACGGTGGCTCTTCCGCGACCGGTGCAGCGGCGGACGGCGAGACCACGCTCCGCGATGTCGCGGACCTCTACCTGACCGCCCCGCCGATGGGAGGGGCGGCGGAGTCGGCCGGCCTGGCCGTCGGCACCCGGGCGCCCGACTTCACCCTCCCGGACGCGGACGGCCGGCCGGTGAGCCTGTCGGACTTCCGTGGCCGGCCCGTGGTGCTGGTGTTCTACCCGCTCGACTGGAGCCCCGGCTGCAGTCGGCAGCTGGAGCTCTACCAGCAGGAACTCGCGGAGTTCGAGCGCCGGGGTGCCGCCCTGGTGGGCATCTCGGTGGACTCGCTGTACAGCCACGGCGCGTGGGCCGCGGTCCGGGGGCTGACCTTCCCGCTGCTGTCGGACTTCCACCCACGCGGAGAGGTCGCTCGCCGGTACGGCGTGTGGCGGGAGTCCGACGGCTTCAGCGAGCGGGCTCTCTACGTGGTGGACGCCGACGGGGTGATCCGCTGGGCGCACGTCTCACCGCAGGTGGACCACCTGCCCGACATCTACGAACTCTTCACCGCGCTCGACGAGGTCGCCGGCCGCCGGGCGGCGGCCTGACGTCGGAGGCGCCGCGACATCCGAAGGAGGACTCGATGACGACCACGTACATGGTCCCGATGCAACCGGCCGTCACCGTGCGGCCGGCCGTCGCGACCGCGCCGGTCACCGTCTACGGCAACCGGTGGTGCGGGATCACCCAGATGACCCGCCGGCTCCTCGACCGCGCCGGGGTGCCCTACCAGTACGTCGACCTCGATCTCCACCCGGAGGCCGGGCGCCGACTTCGCTGGATGACCGGCGGCGTCCTGCGCCATCCGGTCGTGAACGTCGGCGGGCAGTGGCTCGAGCAACCGACCGGGAGGGAGCTGCGATGGGCACTGGCACGGCACGGCCTGCTCTGACCATCTGCCCGAGCTGCGGACGGCGCAACCGGCTTCCCGCCGCCGCACGGGGCAGGCCCCGTTGCTCGGCCTGCCACGCCGACCTGCCCTGGCTGGTCGCGGCGGGGGACGCCGACTTCGATGCCGTCGTGACGGAGAGCCGTCTGCCGGTGCTGGTGGACGTCTGGGCGCCCTGGTGCGGGCCGTGCCGCACCGTCGCCCCGATCGTGGAGCAGCTGGCGCGGGATCGGGCCGGGCGGCTCAAGGTGACCAAGGTCGACGCCGACACCGCGCCCGCCGTGAGCTCACGACTCCGGGTGAGCGGCATCCCGACGCTGCTGCTGTTCGTCGACGGCCGGGAGCAGGCACGGCTCGTCGGCGCCCAGCCCGCGACCACCATCCAGCGCTGGCTCGACCAGCACCTGGGGGCAGCCCAGCAGGCTCGCTGACGGAGGACTGGGATGACGACGATGCTGCCGAGCCCCTGCGACCGGCCGGGATGCCTCCGCCCGCCGCGCGCGCACACGGGAATCTGCAGCGGCTGCTAGAAGTTTTCGTGTACGTAGGTATCGACCACTCCGAGAGGAGGACTCCAGATGACGCTGCCTGTGCTGAACCGACAGAGGGCTCCGGAACGGTGGGGCCCCTTCCGTGAGCTGGACGAGCTGTACGACCGCGTCGCGAAGCTGTGGGAGGCCGGCCCGCTCAGCGCCCTGGATCGTTGGGTCCCGCTGGGCGACCTGGAGGAGACCGATGACGCCTACGTCGTCGAGCTGGAGGTGCCGGGCCTGGCACGTGACGACGTCGACGTGCAGCTCGACGACCGGGTCCTGACCGTCTCCGGGGAGATCCAGGAGAAGAAGCGCACCGGCATCCTGCACCGGCGCACCCGCAAGGTGGGCAAGTTCCACTACGCGGTGACCCTCCCGGCCGAGGTCGACGACGAGCACGTCGAGGCCTCGCTCCGGGACGGCGTCCTGACCGTCCGGGTTCCGAAGTCCTCGCAGAACCGGCGTCGCCGCATCCCGATCACTCGCTGATCCCCAGCGCGCCGTCAGGGTCGGCGACAGCGGGCGTCGGGTAGGAGAGGCCGGCGCGTCCCCCGGAGCGCATGCGCGGGCTCGACGCGGGAACACCGGCCCCCTACCCGACGGCCGGGGCTCGATCGGCGCGCCGATCGGGGTTGCGTTCAAGGCAGCGGGCCGCCCCTGGTGCTCCTGCCCGGGCTGGCCAGCACCCTGGCGGAGTTCCGAGCCGTGACGCCGGCGCTCGCCCGACGCTACGACGTCCTGGCTCTCGACCTGCCGGGGCAGGGGCGGTCGCCGGCGGTGCCCCCCGCCGCACGTCCTGGACTCGTCCCTCGGTGGCCGCCTCGGCCTGGAGCTGGCTCGGCGCCACCGGGCACGCACGGTGGTCGCGATCGCGCCGACCGGACCGCTGAGCCCGCTCGAGCGCGCTCACCAGGCGGCGGCGCTCGCGGCGGCACGACTCGGCCACAGCGGCCTCGCGCCGGCTGCTGACCCGCTCCTGCGCTCCGCGGTCCTCCGCACGGCAGCGCTGGGCCTCCCGCGCGCCCGTGGATGGCGGACGTCGGCCGACGAGGCGACGGATCTGGTCCGCGGCTTCGCGGAGGCGGAGGACTTCTGGCGTCTGCTGCGCCACGCCGTCCTGCCCGAGGTCACGCTGGACTACCACGACGTCGGCTGCCTGCTCCTCATCGCACAGGGACGCACGACGTCGTGACGCTGAGCCAGGCCGCGTGGCTGGCGGTGCTGGTGCCCGGCGCCCGATTCCGCGTGCTTCCCTTCGCTGGCCACAGCGGGATCGCCGACGTCCCGGGGCGGGTGATCCGCCTCGTGGACGAGGCCGCGGCGACGGCCGGCGACGGGTGACGCCGCGGGGTGGTCGCGGTGGGACGGACGTGGCCTGCATGGACTACCGGATCAACGGCCGCAGGACGAATCCCGCCACCGCCAGCGCCTCGGCCGCCAAGGGGATCCGCTTCACGATCGGCTGCCGCCGCAGAGACGTGTAGAGGCTGCGCGGCCAGGCACTGTCGTCGAAGCCGTCCCGTGCGGTGTCGTGGCCGTCCAGCGGGGCGAAGAGGTTGTCCGGCGCATCGGCCGGCTTCGGCTCCCCGGTGTCGTGCGCCTCGAAACCGAGCCGGACCATGAGCCCGTCGATCAGGCGCGGCGCGAGCTTCTCGCCGAGGATGAGGACCTTCGCCGACCCGCCGACGACCAGATCCCGGACGGGGTTCTCCGCGGCGTACCGGATCGCGTCGACCACCACGTCCGGCTGGTAGATCGGCGGCGGCGCGACGGGCTTGACCCCGATCTTCGTCCGGGCCTGGTCGAACAACGGCGTGTTGATCGTCGCCGGCATGACGTTGGTGACGCTGACCGGCAGATCGTCACGGCGCACCTCGGTCCGCAGCGTCTCGAGGAACCCGTCGAGGCCGTGCTTGGAGGCGCAGTAGGCGGTCTGCAGGGGCACGCCCCGCTTGGCACCCATCGACGAGATGTGGATCAGCGCCCCGCCCTGCCGCTTCAGGTGCGGGAGAGCGGCCATGGCGCCGTGGACCTGCCCCATCAGGTTCACGTCGACGACCCGCTGGAACTCCTCCGCTGTCGTCTGCTCGAACGGGGCGACGAGCAGGACGGCGGCGGCGTGCACCCACGTGTCCAGCCGGCCGTACTCGGTCACCGCACGCTGTGCCACCCGTCGCGTCTGGGCGGGGTCGGTCACGTCCGCGACCTCGAGGCAGGCCGTGCCTCCGCGGGCCCGGATCTCCTCGACCAGCGACCGGAGTCCGGTTTCCCCGCGCGCGGCGACGACGACCTTCGCCCCTTCCGCGGCGAACGTGGCCGCGGTCGCGCGACCGATCCCGCTGGATGCACCCATCACGACGACGACCTGATCGCGGACTGGCTTCAACTTCGGCTGCGGCATCCGCCGCCACTACCCAGAGGGGAGGTGGGCGACCGGCGTGTCGGCCCGATGTGGTGCGAGAGACAGCGGCACTGCGCCTCGACGCAGGCCCGCGCGGCCACGCCCTAGCCTCACCTCCATGCGTGCCGTGCAGATCACCCGCTTCGGCGGCCCCGAGGTCCTCGACGTCGTCGACCTCCCCGATCCGACGCCCGGGGAGGGTGAAGAGCTCTACGACGTCTCCGCCGCCGGCATCAACTACGCCGACACCCACCAGACCGAGAACAGCTACCTCGCCGCCCAGGAGCTGCCGCTGATCCCGGGAACCGAGTTCGTCGGCCGCGCCGGCGACGGTCCGCGGGTGGTCGGGCTCGCCCCGGCCGGTGGCTACGCCGAGAAGGTGGTCGCGCCGCCGCGCCTGACCTGGGAGGTCCCGGACGCGGTCAGCGACGAGCAGGCACTCGCGTTGGTGGTGCAGGGCGCGACGGCCTGGCACATGCTGCGGACCTGCTCACACCTGCAGCCCGGCGAGTCGGTCGTGGTGATCGCGGGGGCGGGCGGCGTCGGATCACTGGCGGTCCAGCTGGCCAAGCACTGGGGCGCCGGCCGGGTGATCGCCACCGCGTCGAGCCCGGAGAAGCGCGCGCTCACCGAGGAACTCGGCGCCGACGCCAGCGTCGATCCCGCGCTGGCCGACGACGACCCGAAGCAGTTCACCGCCGCGCTGCGGGAGGCCAACGGCGGGCACCGCGTCGACATCGTGCTGGAGATGACCGGCGGCCACGTCTTCGACGGGTCGATGTCCGCGCTGGCTCCCTTCGGTCGCCTCGTGGCCTACGGGATGGCCGGCCGGGTGCCCCCGAAGCCGATCAACGCGCCGTCCCTCATGGGGACCAGCCGAGCGGTGATCGGCTTCTGGCTGGCCCACTGCATGAGCCGTCCCGAGATGATGGACGCGGCCATGGAGGAGTTGCTGCCGATGGTCGCCGAGGGCGTGCTGAAGCCGGTCGGCGGCGGGCGCTACCCGCTGTCCGCCGTCCGCGAGGCGCACCAGGACCTGCTCGCCCGCCGCACCACCGGCAAGCTGGTCCTGGACCCCTCGCGCTAGAGCAGGCGGCTGGTCCAGAGCAGGCTGAGGACGGCGCCGAGGAAGGCCAGGAGAACGCCGACCCGCACGAACCACGGGCTGATGTCGTGCGGTTCGGTCGTGTACCCGATCTGGCTGCCGAGGTCGGCGTAGACCTTCTCCAGCTCCGCGGCGCTGGCCGCCTCGCTGTAGCTGCCGCCGGTCTCGTCGGCGATCTTCTTCAGCGTCGCCCGGTCCACCGGCACCGGCACCGTCTCGCCGTTGAGGTCGAGCGTGCCGTAGTCGGTGCCGAACGCGATCGTCGAGACCGGGATCTGCGCGGCGGTCGCCGCGTCGATCGCCTGGGTGTCGTCGCGGCCGACGGTGTTGTAGCCGTCGGAGAGCAGCACGACGCGGGCCGGCGGGAGGTCCTTGCTGGGCGTGTCCAGGCTGTCCTGGAAGTTCTCGATCGCGGTCAGGGAGGTGAACACCGCCTCACCGATCGCCGTCGCCTCGGCCAGCTCCAGGTGGTCGATCGCGGCCCGCACCTGCGCGCGGTCGGTGGTCGGCGGCACCAGCGTGGTCGCCGAGCCGGCGAACGAGACCAGCCCCAGGTTGATCCGCTCCGGCAGCACGTCGACGAACTGCTTGGCCGCGGTCTGCATCGCCTGGAACCGGGTGGGCTCGATGTCGGTGGCCTTCATCGACAGCGACACGTCGACCGCCATGATCACCGTCGCCCGCTCCCGCGGGACGCGGACCTCGCTGCTCGGGACGGCGAGGGACACCACGAGCGCCGCCAGCGCCAGCGCGACCAGCCCGAAGGCCAGGTGCCGGCGCCAGCCCGGCCGCTTGGGAACCAGCGTGCCCAGCAGCGCGACGTTGGTGAACCGCGCGGCGTAGCGCTTGCGGCGCAGCTGCAGCCACACGTACAGGCCGACCAGCGCGGCGACCGCCAGGAGCAGCAGCAGCCAGACCGGGGACTGGAAGCTCATCGGGAGGCACCTCCGGTGCCGGCGCGCCGGCGGTCGGCGACGAAGCGAACGACGTCCATGAGCCAGTCGCGGTCGGTGCGCAGCTGCAGGTGCCCGGCGCCGGCCCGCCGCAGTGCGGCGGCGATCGCCTGGCGCTGCGCGGCGGCCCCCTCGGCGAAGCGCCGGCGGAACTCCGCGTTGCCCGTCGGCACCTCCAGGGTCTGCCCGCTCTCCGGGTCGACCACCGTCAGGTCGCCGACGTCCGGCAGCTCGAGCTCGCGCGGGTCGACCACCTCCACGGCGAGCAGTTCGTGCCGGGCCGACAGGCCGCGCAGCGGCCGCTCCCAGTCGCTGTCGCCCAGGAAGTCGGAGAGGACGACGACCAGCCCGCGGCGGCGGTGCGGACGGCGCAGCGTCTCCAGCGCCGCGGCCAGGTCGCCGCGGCGGCCGCCGGAGGCCCGCGGCGTCGCCACGACCGAGCGCAGCAGCCGCTCCGCCGCCAGCCGGCCGTTCATCGCCGGGTAGCGGTCCACCCGCTCGCCGGTGGTGACCACCGCGCCGAGCCGGTTGCCGCCGTGCACGGTCAGGTGGCTGACCGCGGCCAGCCCGGCGATGACCAGGTCGCGCTTCTGGCAGTTCGCCGTCCCGAAGTCCAGGCTGGCCGACAGGTCGACGACCGCCCAGGTCTCCAGCTCGCGGTCGGCGATCGTCTCGCGGACGTGCGGCACCTGGGTGCGCGCGGTGACCGGCCAGTCCATCCGCCGGACGTCGTCCCCGGGGTGGTAGGTCCGCGAGTCGCCGGCCTCGCTGCCCGAGCCGGGCACGAGGCCGAGGTGGTCGCCCTGCAGCAGCCCGTCGAGGCGGCGGCGGACGGTCAGCTCCAGCCGGCGCAGCAGCACGTCGGCGGGACCGTCGGTGAACCGCGGCGGCGCGCCGTCGCCGGCCCCCGGGTCGATGCCGGAGCCCGGCGTTCCCGCGGCGGCGTGCAGCAGCAGCCCGGGATGGGCCGGTCCGGCCGGCGGCGCCTCCTCGGGTGCGCCACCCCGGCGGAACAGCGGGGTCACGAGCCCTGGGAGCTCTGCGGACCCTGGACGAAGCCGTTGCCCTGCGGAGCGGGCGCGCCGTTCGGGGCCGTCGGCGGCTGCGGGCCGGCCGCCTGCGGACCCGGCGGGCCGTAGTGCACCGGCCCGGCCGGCGGCACGGGGAACACGGGGCCCTGCGGCACGTGCGGGCCGCCCGGCGCGCTCGCGCCGTAGCCGGCGGCCCGCTGGCGCGGCGCCACCTGCGGCAGCGGGACCGTCTGCACGATCCGCTTGACCACGTGGTCGGCCGGCACGCCGTCGGCCAGCGCGTCGTAGGAGAGCACCAGCCGGTGCCGGAGCACGTCGGAGGTGACGTCCAGGACGTCCTGCGGCAGCACGTAGTCGCGGCCCCGGATCAGCGCCAGCGCACGGGCCGCGGCGATCAGGCCGAGGGAGGCGCGCGGGCTGGCCCCGTACGACACCCAGGTCGCGACGTCGTCCATGCCGTGCTGGCGCGGCGACCGGGTGGCCACGACCAGCCGGACGACGTAGTCGACGAGGGCGTGGTGCACGAAGACGTGCGACGCGGTCTTCTGCATGCGCAGCAGGTCGCCGGGCTCGAGCACGGTGTCGGCCACCGGGGGCTCCGAGCCCATCCGGTAGATGATCTCGCGCTCCTCCTCGGGGCTGGGGTAGTCGACGAGCACCTTCATGAGGAACCGGTCCCGCTGCGCCTCGGGCAGCGGGTAGACGCCCTCGGACTCGATCGGGTTCTGCGTGGCCAGCACCAGGAACGGGTCGGGCAGCGGATGCGTGACGCCGCCGATGGAGACCTGCCGCTCGGCCATGACCTCGAGCAGCGCCGACTGCACCTTCGCCGGCGCACGGTTGATCTCGTCGGTGAGCACGAAGTTGGCGAACACCGGGCCGAGCTCGGTGGCGAAGGTGTCCTGACCGGCCTTGTAGATGCGGGTGCCGATGATGTCGGCCGGCACCAGGTCGGGGGTGAACTGCAGGCGGGCGAACGTGCCGCCGACGACGGTGGCCAGGGTCTCGACGGCGAGGGTCTTGGCCACACCGGGAACGCCCTCGAGCAGGACGTGGCCGCGGGCGAGCAGCGCCACGAGCATGCGCTCCACCAGCCGGTCCTGACCGACGATGACCCGCTTGATCTCGAACAGGACCCGCTCCAGCCGCGCCGCGTCCGCCGAGGGGGGCACCGGCGCGCCCGCTCCGACAGCGGAGCTGCCGGACGGCGAACTGCCGGAGGGGGTCTCGAGCGGAGTGCTGGCGGCGCTGGTCACGTGGCTCCCTGGTCCTGCCGATCCGCGACCTTCCGCGCAGAAGGCCGTCGACGGGCGGCGTGCCCGTCGACGGCCAGTGTCCTACAGGTTCCTGAGCGAGCGCTGTGCCTCCGGGGCGACACGACGTGTGTGCACACCCCTGCCGGGGAGGGCGCGATCACTGCTAGCCTGGATTCCGCGTCGGGCAGCTCCCCCCGTGGCTGCCCGACGCCCTTTGTCTTTGTGGCCCGGTCAGCGCGAGTTCATGCGCTCGGGCGCACCGCGCCGGCGTACCCGGTCCACCACATCCTCGAGACCTTGACGACGTCGCCGCTCTCCGGCGCCTGCAGCACCGTGCCGTCGCCCAGCCAGATCGCCACGTGGTGGATCGTGCCGGGGTCGGCCGGGTCGTTCGCCCAGAACACCAGGTCACCCGCCTGCAGGTCGGACCTGGCCACCTTGGGCAGGTCCGCGTACTGCGCCCGGCTGTTGCGCGGGATCGAGATCCCCGCCTGGTAGTAGGCGTACTGGGTCAGGCCGCTGCAGTCGAACCCGACCACGTTCGCGTCCAGGTCGATGCCGAGGCCCGGGCCGTGCGCGCCGCCGCCGCCCCACGAGTAGCGGGTGCCGAGGTAGGCCATGCCGGCGTCGATCGCCGCCTGCGCGGCGGACGCCGAGCCCGGGCCGGCCTCCGTCCGGTCGACCGGGTCGGCGTTCGAGCCGGCCGTCGCGGTGGAGGAGACCTGGCGGGCCAAGCGGTCGGCGGCCTGCTGCTCGCCGACGAGCTCGACCAGCTCGGCCTCCGCCCGGTCGAGCTCGTCCTGCAGATCGGCCTGCTCGGCGGCGACCTCGGCCGCCTTCGCGCGGGCCTCGCGCTCGGCGTCCTGGGCCACGGTCAGCGCCTGGGCCGCCTGCTCTTTCAGCACGTCGGCCTCGGCCAGGGAGCTCCGGGCGGCGGCGTCGGCCCGGTCGGCCTGCTCGCGCGCCACGGCGAAGCGGTCGACCTCGTCGGTGCGGTGCGCGCCCGCGGCGTCGAGCAGGGCGGCCCGCTCGACGAGCTCGGCCGGGTCGGCCGAGGTGACCAGCGCGGCCGCCCCGGCGTAGGTGCTGTGCGACATGAAGCTGCGGCGGGCGAACGCGATCAGCGCGTCCTCGGCCGCCTGCTCGTCGGCCTCGGCCTGCGCGGCAGCGGCCGCGGCCTGCTCCGCGGCGGCCTGCGCGGCCTCGAAGCCGGCCTGCTTGGCCTGGTAGTCGTCCAGCGCGATGGCCGAGGAGGCCTGCGCGCGGGAGACGGCGGTCCGTGCGTCGGCCAGCTCGGCCGACAGCGCGTCGATCCGGTCGGCGGCGGCGTCGGCGGCGGCCTGCGCCTGCTGCACCTGGGTGTCGGTGGGCCGCCGGGGAGCGGCCGAGGCCGGTCCGGCGGTGACGCCGAGGGTGAGCGCAGCGGTCAGCAGGACGCCGGTCGCCGTCCCCACCACGCGCCCAGGAGCTCTGCGCGCACGCACGAAAACCGACCTCTTCTCCACCGGTGCGCAGCCCTCCCAGGGGTGCGCACGCCGACCTCGGACACGGCGCCCCCACGGAGGCACCGCATCGAAGATCGGATCGATCGGGAGCGCGGTGGAGTGGCCCTCACCCCGAGGGGTGAGGGCTCACGAAGAGGCGAACCGTCAGTTGACCTGGCGCTCGGACGCCGACCAGAAGCTCTCCCGGAGCTTGAACTTCTGGATCTTGCCGGTGGCGGTGCGCGCGAGCTCGTCGCGGAACTCGACCCGCTTGGGGATCTTGTACCCGGCGATCTTGCCGCGGCAGTGGGCGATGATCTCCTCCGCGGTGACCTGCTGACCCTCGGCGGGGACGACGAGGGCCGTCACGAGCTCGCCCCACTTGTCGTCGGGGATGCCGATGACCGCGACCTCGGCGACCGCCGGGTGGCTGAAGACGACGTCCTCGACCTCGATCGAGGAGACGTTCTCCCCGCCGGTGATGATCACGTCCTTCTTGCGGTCGGAGATCGTGAGGTAGCCGTCGTCGTCGATCGAGCCGCCGTCCCCGGTGTGGAACCAGCCGCCGTCGAGCGCCTCGGCGGAGGCGTCGGGGTTCTGCCAGTACCCGGCGAGGACGACGTTGCCCTGGGCCAGCACCTCGCCGCCCTCGCTCGTCTCCAGCCGGATGCCGAGCGCCGGGACGCCGGCCCGGGAGAGCTTCTTCGCCCGATCCTCGGCGTCGAGGGCGTCGAACTCCTCCCGCGGCCGGTTGATGGTGAGCAGCGGCGCGGTCTCGGTGAGGCCGTAGATCTGGTTGAACTGCCAGCCCAGCTCGGACTCGACCCGGGCGATGGTCCGCGACGGCGGCGGGGCGCCGGCGACGACGATCCGGACGCGGTCGCGGCCGGGGATCTCGCCGTCCCAGTGCTGGGCGGCCTCCAGGACGGCGTTCCACACGGCCGGCGCCCCGCACATCAGCGTGACGCCGTGCCGCTCGACCCGGCGGAGGATCTCCGCGCCGTCGATCTTGCGGATCACGATGTGCCGCCCGCCGAGGCCGGTGACCGTGTAGGGCATGCCCCAGCCGTTGCAGTGGAACATCGGCAGGGTGTGCATCAGGACGTCGCGGTCGCTGACCTGCATGTGCATGCCGAAGGTGACCGCGTTGACCCAGATGTTGCGGTGGGTCATCTGCACGCCCTTGGGCCGGGCCGTCGTCCCGCTGGTGTAGTTGATCGTGGCGGTGGCGTCCTCGTCCGGCTCCGCCCACGGCCGCGGCTCGGTGTCGAAGCGCAGCAGCTGCTCGTACTCCTCCCCCGTGCCGAACTTGTGCTCGGCGTCCACGCCCTTGAGCGAGGTCTCCAGCTCCGGGTCGACCAGCAGCATCCGCGCGCCGGAGTGCCCGACGATGTAGCGGACCTCCTCCTCGGAGAGCCGGAAGTTGATCGGCACCAGCACCCGGCCGGACGAGGGGACGGCGAGCAGCAGCTCCAGCAGCCGGGCGGAGTTGTGGCTCACGATGGCGATGCGCTCACCCTCGGCGATGCCGAGCCCGTCGAGGGCGGCCTGGAACGCCCGGCCGCGGCGGGCCACCTCGCGGTAGGTCACCTCGCCGAGCGACGGCGCGGGCTGGTCGGGCTCGTCGACGATGCCCACCCGGTCGCCGTAGATCAGCTCGGCGCGGTCGAGGAAGTCACGGGTGGTCAAGGGCACGCGCATGCCGGCTCCCGGTGGCCAGGGCCGGCCCGGCGGACCGGCCGCTCGACGTGGTCCCCGTCACGTTATCCCGCGAGCAGCCGCGGCAGGGCGGTGCCGATCGGCTCGCGCACGACGAGGTCGGCGAGGTCGTCGTACGGCGTCGGCTGGGCGTTGACGACGACCACGCGGGCGCCGTACCGCGCGGCGACGTCGGTGAGACCGGCGGCCGGGTGGACGGTCAGCGACGTGCCGACCGCCAGGAAGACGTCGCAGTCGGCGGCGGCCGCCACGGCGGCGTCGATGACGTCGGGGTCGAGCGCCTGGCCGAAGCTGATCGTCGCGGACTTCAGGATGCCGCCGCACACGAGGCAGGCCGGGTCCGGTTCGCCGGCGTCGACGCGGTCGAGCGCGCTGCGCATCGTCGTCCGGTCGCCGCAGGACAGGCAGGCCACCTCGTGCACGGTGCCGTGCACCTCGATGACCCTCGCGGGCGACGACCCGGCCTTCTGGTGCAGGCCGTCGATGTTCTGGGTGACCAGCGACCGCAGCCGGCCCTGGCGCTCGAGGTCGACCAGGGCGGCGTGCGCCGCGTTCGGCTCGGCGGTCCACGCCGGGTGCCGCCGGCGCTCCTGCCAGGCCCGGCGGCGGATCTCCGGGTCGGCGACGTAGTACTGCAGCGTCGAGAGCTTCTCCGCCTCGGGGTCGCGGGTCCACACGCCCTGCGGCCCGCGGAAGTCCGGGATGCCGCTGTCCGTGGAGATCCCGGCGCCGGTCAGGACGGTGATCCGGCCGGCGGCGGTCAGCCAGCCGGGCAGCGGATCGGGCACCTCGCCGTTCACGCCGTCCACCGTAGGGCCGGTGTCGCAGGTCACGGGTGACCCGCGCCCGGCCCGGGGACCCGCCCTGCGACCGCGACTGGGATGATCCAGGGTGGTAACGAGCGCGAGCGACCAGCGAGGGTGAGGCGCACAAGTGGCAGCCAGCAAGGACAGCTTCGGAGCACGGGCGACGCTGAGCGTCGAGGGCACCGACTACGAGATCTACCGGCTCGACGCGGTGGAGGGCGCCGACAAGCTGCCCTTCAGCCTGAAGGTGCTGCTGGAGAACCTGCTCCGCACCGAGGACGGCGAGGACATCACCGCCGACCACGTCCGGGCGCTGGCGAACTGGGACCCGTCCGCCGAGCCGGACCAGGAGATCCAGTTCACCCCGGCCCGGGTGGTCATGCAGGACTTCACCGGCGTGCCCTGCATCGTCGACCTAGCCACCATGCGCGAGGCGATGGCCGAGATCGGCGGCGACCCGCAGAAGATCAACCCGCTCGCGCCGGCCGAGATGGTCATCGACCACTCGGTGATCGTCGACGTGTTCGGCACCCCGGACTCGTTCGAGCGCAACGTGGAGATCGAGTACCAGCGCAACGGCGAGCGCTACCAGTTCCTGCGCTGGGGCCAGGGCGCCTTCGACAACTTCAAGGTCGTCCCGCCGGGCATGGGCATCGTGCACCAGGTCAACGTCGAGCACCTGGCCCGCGTGGTCTTCCCGCGCCAGGACGGCGACCGCGTCGTCGCCTACCCCGACACCTGCGTGGGCACCGACTCCCACACCACGATGGTCAACGGTCTCGGCGTCCTCGGCTGGGGCGTCGGCGGCATCGAGGCCGAGGCGGCCATGCTCGGCCAGCCCGTGTCGATGCTCATCCCCCGGGTCGTGGGCTTCAAGCTGACCGGTGAGCTGCCCGAGGGATCGACCGCCACTGACCTCGTCCTCACGATCACCGAGATGCTGCGCCAGCACGGCGTGGTCGGGAAGTTCGTCGAGTTCTACGGCGAGGGCGTCTCCGCCGTCCCGCTGGCCAACCGGGCCACGATCGGCAACATGAGCCCGGAGTTCGGCTCGACCGCGGCGATGTTCCCCATCGACGAGGAGACGATCAACTACCTGACGCTCACCGGCCGCTCGGCCGAGCAGGTGGCGCTGGTCGAGGCCTACGCCAAGGAGCAGGGCCTCTGGCACGACCCGGCCCGCGAGCCCGCCTTCTCCGAGTACCTGGAGCTGGACCTCGCCACCGTCGTCCCGTCGATCGCCGGCCCGAAGCGCCCCCAGGACCGCGTGGCGCTCTCCGACGCCAAGGCGGCCTTCCGGGACGCGCTGCCCGCCTACGCGAAGGTCGAGGAGATCTCGCACGACCCCGACGTCGCCCCGGAGGCGGTGTCCAGCGTCGACGAGTCGGTGGAGGAGACCTTCCCGGCGTCCGACCCGGCCAGCCCGTTCGCGCACGGCGATGGCGAGGCCGGCCGGCCGCACGGCGCGGTCACCGCCGGGCCGGTGCAGCGCGCCTCGAGGCCGACCAAGGTCGTCATGGAGGACGGCACGGAGACCGAGATCGACCACGGCCACGTCGTGATCGCCGCGATCACCTCCTGCACGAACACCTCCAACCCGCAGGTGATGATCGGCGCCGCGCTGCTGGCCCGGAAGGCGGTCGAGGCCGGCCTGACGACCAAGCCGTGGGTGAAGACCTCCCTGGCGCCGGGGTCGAAGGTCGTCATGGACTACTACGAGAAGGCCGGGCTCACCCCGTACCTGGAGAAGCTGGGCTTCCACCTCGTCGGCTACGGCTGCACCACCTGCATCGGCAACTCCGGTCCGCTGCCGGAGCCGGTGTCGGCCGCGGTCAACGACGCCGACCTGGCCGTGGTGTCGGTGCTGTCGGGCAACCGCAACTTCGAGGGCCGGATCAACCCCGACGTCAAGATGAACTACCTGGCGTCCCCGCCGCTGGTGGTCGCCTACGCGCTGGCCGGTTCGATGGACCTGGACCTGACCAGCGAGCCGCTGGGCACCGGCAAGGACGGGCAGGGGGTCTACCTGCGCGACATCTGGCCCTCGCCGCAGGAGGTCCAGCGGGTGATCGACGAGGCCATCTCGGCGGAGATGTTCGCCCAGGACTACGCCGACGTCTTCGCCGGCACCGAGCAGTGGCAGAACCTGCCGACGCCCACCGGCGACACCTTCGCCTGGGACCCGGAGAGCACCTACGTGCGCAAGCCCCCGTACTTCGAGGGCATGCCGGAGACCCCGGCCCCGGTGACCGACATCGAGGGCGCGCGCACGCTGGCGGTGCTCGGCGACTCGGTCACGACCGACCACATCTCGCCGGCCGGCTCCATCAAGGCCGACAGCCCGGCCGGGAAGTACCTGCGCGAGCACGGCGTGGAGCGGCGCGACTTCAACTCATACGGCTCCCGGCGCGGGAACCACGAGGTGATGATCCGCGGCACGTTCGCCAACATCCGGCTGCGAAACCAGCTGGTGCCCGGCACCGAGGGCGGCGTCACGAAGAACCACCTGACCGGCGAGACGACGTCCATCTACGAGGCCTCCGAGGCCTACCAGCAGCAGGGCATCCCGCTGGTCGTGCTGGCCGGCAAGGAGTACGGCTCCGGTTCCTCCCGCGACTGGGCGGCCAAGGGGACGGCGCTGCTCGGGGTCAAGGCAGTCATCGCCGAGAGCTACGAGCGGATCCACCGCTCGAACCTGATCGGCATGGGGGTGCTGCCGCTGCAGTTCCCCGAGGGCCAGAACCGCGAGTCGCTCGGCCTGACCGGCGACGAGGAGTTCACCATCACCGGGATCACCGCGCTCAACGACGGCGAGACGCCGCGCACGGTGAAGGTCAAGGCCGGCGACGTGGAGTTCGACGCCCGGGTGCGCATCGACACCCCGGGAGAGGCGAACTACTACCGCAACGGCGGCATCATGCAGTACGTCCTGCGCTCCCTGCGGCAGGGCTGATCCCGGCATGGACCTGGGGCTGGGCGGTCGCGGCTTCCTGCTCACCGGCGCGAGCCGGGGGCTGGGGTTCGCGACCGCCCGGGCCCTGGTCGACGACGGCGCGCGCGTGCTGCTCAGCTCGCGCGGCGCCGAGTCGGTGGAGAAGGCGGTCTCCGATCTCGGCGGCGAGCCGGCGGCGTTCGGCACGACCGCCGATCTCGCCGACGGCGAGGCCGTGCAGCGGCTGGCCGCCGAGGCGGCCGAGCGGCTCGGCCGGCTGGACGGCGCGCTGATCTCGGTCGGCGGTCCCGCGGCCGGCGAGATCTTCGAGACGACGCCCGAGCAGTGGCGCGCCGCCTACGACAGCGTCGTCCTCGGGCCGCTGTGGCTGGTCCGCGCGCTGGTCCCGCACCTCGGCGAGGGTGCCGCGATCGGCTTCGTCCTGTCCACGTCGGTGCGCGAGCCGCTGCGCGGGCTGGCCATCTCCAATGCGCTGCGGCCGGGCCTGGCGATGACCATCAAGTCGCTCGCCGACGACTTGGGACCGCGGGGGATCCGCGTGCTCGGGGTGATGCCGGGTTCCATCGCCACCGACCGGATGACCTCGCTGTGGGCCTCGTCCGGCGATCCGGAGGCGGCGCGGAAGGGCACCGAGGCCGGCATCCCGCTGCGCCGGATCGGGCAGCCGGAGGAATTCGGCCGGGTGGCGGCGTTCCTGCTCTCCCCCGCCGCGTCCTACGTGACCGGCACGGTCGTCGCCGTCGACGGCGGGCGCCTGCGGTCACCATGAGGGAGCCGGTGCTGGTCGCGTGCGCGCACGGCACCCGCAACGCCACCGGCCGCCGGCTGGTCGCCGAGCTCGCCCTCACCGCTCGCCGGCTGCGCCCCGGCCTGGTGACGACGGCGGCCTTCGTCGACGTGCAGCCGCCGACGGTGGTCGACGTCGTGGCGGGGCTCGCCGCCGAGGGGCGGCCGGCCGTCGTCGTCCCGCTGCTGCTCTCCGGCGGCTACCACGTGCACGTCGACATCGCCGGCGCGGTGGCCGCCCATCCCGGCGCGGTCGCGGCCCGTCCCCTGGGCCCCGACGAGCGGCTGGTCGAGGTGCTGCACGACCGGCTGCTCGCCGCCGACGCGGATCCGGGCGATCCGCGCACCGCCGTCGTGCTGGCCGCCGCCGGGTCCAGCGATCCGCGCTCGGGGGCCGACGTGGCGCACACCGCCGATCTGCTGCAGCGGCGCTGGGCCGGCCCGGTGTCCACCGGCTTCGGCTCGGCGGCGCGGCCGACGGTGCCGGACGCCGTCGCCCTGGCCCGCCGCGGCGGCGCCGGGCGGGTCGTCGTCGCGGCCTATCTGCTCGCGCCCGGCCACTTCGCCGGCAAGCTGGCCGCGGCCGGCGCCGACGCGGTGACCGCGCCCCTGCTGCCCGACGAGCGCATCGCCGCCGTGCTGCTCGACCGCTACGACGCGGCCGTCGCGGGCCGGGCGACCAGCACGCCGACCGCGGCGACGTAGGCCTCGGGCTCGACGTCGCCGAGCAGCAGCCGCTGCAGCAGGAAGCCCAGCACCAGGGAGAACAGCGCCGCCCCCAGGGACGCCGGGTCGGCGTCGGCGGGCAGCCGGCCGGTCCGCTGCGCGCGGCGGACGACCTCCACGAAGTAGCCGCGCATCGTGCCGTAGGCGGTGCCGGCGACGGCGGCCACCGCGGGGTTGCGCAGCGACTCCGCCCACGCCTGGACGGCGACCCGGGTCACGTCCACCGGCCCGGCCTGCCCCACCGTGACCACCAGGTCCACGGCCGTGGCCACGGCCTCGGCCGGATCCGGGGCGTGCCCCTCCTCCAGGAGCCGCTCGAAGCGCTCCGCCGCGCGGCCCAGGACGCGGTCGACGATCGCCTCGATCAGCTCGTCCTTGCTGCGGAAGTAGCGGTACACCGCGCCGGCGGAGAGCCCGGAGGCCGCGATGACGTCGGCCATCCCGGTGGCCTGGAAGCCGTTGATGGCGAACCGCGCGGTGGCCGCGTCGAGGATCTGGTCGCGGCGCGCGGTCAGGTGGGACTCGGGGACGCGGGGCACCCCGCCATAGTAAAACGAACGGTCGTTCTTGACAGCACACCCGTGAGGGAGGAACCTCAGGGCCGTAAGCGAACGGTCATTCGTTTTGGCAGGTCGTCATGTCGCATCCCGCTCCCCGCCACGACGCCGCCCGGCTGGTGCCGCTCGTCGTGCTCGTCTCCGTCGTCCTCACCGTGGTGCTCACCGCCTTCGCGTGGCCCGCCGTGCGCTCGGCACCCCACGACCTCCCCATCGCCGTGGCGGGTCCGGCCGCGGCCACCGCCCAGGTCTCGGCCGCACTGGGCGAGGCCGAGCCGGGCGCCTTCGACGTCCGCTCCCTCCCCGACGAGCCGGCGGCCCGCGCGGCCATCGAGGACCGGGAGATCTACGGCGCCGTGGTCGTCGACGCCGGCGGTCCGCGGCTGCTGGTCGCCTCCGCCGCCTCGCCGCTGGTCGCCCAGTCCCTGCGCCAGGTGGCCGCGGGGCTCGGCGCGGCGTCGGGGACGGCCGTGCCGGTGGAGGACGTCGTCCCGACGCCGGAAAGCGATCCCCGCGGCGCGGGGCTGGCGGCGGCCGCCCTGCCGCTGGCCCTCGGCGGCATCGTCACCGCCGCCCTGGTGGCCCGGCTGATGCGCCGCACCGGCCTCCGCGTCGTCGCAGCGCTCGCCATGGCGGTGGCCGGCGGCATGGTGACCGCCACGGTGCTCGGCACCTGGCTCGGCTCGCTGGAGAGCGGCTGGTGGACGACGACGGGTGTGGTCGCCCTCGGCATGGCCGCCACGGCGCTGGCGCTGCTGGGCCTGGAGTCGCTGGCCGGCGCCCCCGGCCTCGGACTCGGGGCCGCCGCGGTCGTCCTCCTCGGCAACCCGCTCTCGGGGCTGACGAGCGCGCCCGAGCTGCTGCCGAGCGGCTGGGGCACCCTCGGCCAGCTGCTGCCGCCCGGGGCGACGGGCACGCTGCTGCGGTCGGTCTCCTGGTTCGACGGGGCGGGCGCCGGCGCGCCCCTGCTCGTGCTCGTCACCTGGTGCGCCGGGGGGCTGGTCCTCATCGGCGCGGGTGCCCTGGCCGCCCGCCGTCGCCGGCCCGCGCCGCACGCCGTCCCGGTCGCCGTCCCGGCCTGACGACGCGGGCCGAACGCCTGCGCAGCGGACCAGCGAGCGTCCGCTACGGCCGATCTCGCGGTCAACGCGGTCGTGGCCGCCTGGGGCATCGCGCCGCGGGACGTCCCACGGTGAGTCCGCCGGGACACCCGGTCACCCCGCCGGCGAGGAGGCTTCCCCCACAGCACGTTGCGTATCACGATCCGACGCGCCTCGTGGCGGCGCTCGACAGACCAGGGACCTACGACCTCACCAGGTTGAGGTACTACGACTTCCGTTCCGAAAGCGTCAGTATTCCCGCCGTCGGGGGACAAGCACGACACCCTGGGCTCAGAACATGGCCGATGACACCCTCTCCCGTCGTGATGTCCTCAAGCTGTCCGCCGTGGGTGCCACGGTGCTGGCGATCCCGTTCGCGCCCTCGTTGAGAGCGGCGCAGAGCTCCGAACTGCCGCGCAATCTGATGCCACGGCCCTACGTCCCGCACGGCATGGACGAGTTCGTCCCACCCGTGCTGGGTCCGTCGGGAACCGTGCCCGACGAGGTGGACCCGACGGCGCCGCCGCGGGACCTCTTTGTGGTCGAACAAGGCGCCTTCACCGCCCAGCTGGTGCCCGACATCGACACGCAGATGTGGGGCTACAACGGTCATTTCCCCGGGCCGACCATCAAGGTGAGCCGCAACCAGCGGGTGACCGTGCGGCAGATCAACAACATGCCGGAGAACCACCCGATCTTCGGCTACAGGTTCACCACCTCGACGCACCTGCATGGATCGCCGTCCCTGCCGCAGTACGACGGCTACGCCAACGACACCTCCGACCCGGGGCAGTTCAAGGACTACCTGTACGACAACACCGAGGACGCGCGGACGCTGTGGTACCACGACCACGCCGTGCACCACACCGCGAACAACGTCTACACGGGACTGGCCGCGCAGTACCACCTCGAAGACCCCTTGGCACCCGACCAGCGGTTCCCGCGCGGCGAGTTCGACATCCCGCTGATCATCAGCGACGTCGCCCTCGACGGCGACGGTCAGCTGCTGTTCGACGACCGCAGCCAGTCGGGGCCGATGGGGGACATCATCCTGGTCAACGGCCTGCCGTGGCCCGAGATCACCGTCCAGCCGCGCCGCTACCGCTTCCGGATCCTGGGCGCCTCCGTGGCGCGTAGCTACCTGTTGTCACTGACCAACGGTCTGCAGATGAAGGTCATCGCGACGGACGGCGGCCTGCTGCCCACCCCGCCGACGGTGTCCCGGCTCAAGCTCGGCATGGCCGAGCGCTACGACGTGGTGATCGACTTCGCGGGCCTCCAGGGGCGGCGCTTCGAGGTCCTCAACGGCCGGTTGCCCAACAACGTCGACTTCGACAACACCGGCAAGGTGATGCGGTTCGTCGTCGCCGGCGGGACGGTGACCGACGACAGCAGCCCGGTGCCCGCGACGCTTCAGGTCAGCCCCGAGACGCGCGATCTGATGGCCCTCACGCCGAACGGCCTGCCGGTGCGCCGGCTCCGCTTCGAGCGCCAGAACGGCGAGTGGACGATCAACGGGCACACGTGGGAGGAGGTCGAGGCGTCCGGGTTCACGGACTTCATCGCCGACCCCGGGCTCGGCGCGACGGAGGTGTGGGAGCTGCAGAACAACTCCGGCGGCTGGTTCCATCCGATCCACATCCACCTGGTGGACTTCAAGGTCGTCGACCGCAACGGCCGGCCACCGGCACCGTACGAGCAGGGCCCCAAGGACGTCGTCTACCTCGGGGAGGGCGAGCGGATCCGCCTCATCATGAGGTTCGGACCGCACGACGGCCGGTACATGATGCACTGCCACAACACCTCACACGAGGACCACGACATGATGTTCCAGTTCTGGGTGCGTTCGGCGGACGGCTCGTTGGACGGTCCAGACCCCCGGCTGGCCGCGCCTCCTAGGTCGAACACGGAGATCGGTCTCTGAGACCTGCCCGTCGTCCGGGGTCGGTCGCTGCTCCACCGGCAGCGACCGACCCCGTTCAGCCGGTTCAGCCGACCGCCGGCGCCGCAGGAGAGCGGTGGCAGGGACGTTGTCCACCTGCGAGAACGAGACGGCCCGGCTCATCGGCGACTTCGTGGGACACGAGGGCACGTACATGCAGCACTGCCACAACGCCGACCACGAGGACCACGACCTGATGTTCCAGATGGAGGTCGGTCAGGGCGGCATCGACCCGCGGTGAGTTGAGTTCGAGCCGATCCCTAGCATCTGGCCCGCGTCCACTCGCTCGAGACCTTGCGCATCATCCCGAGCGCGCCGCGTGGCGACGCTCCACAACAGGGCCGGAATACCCCACCAGATTGCGGCTACCAACTTTCTCTCCTGCGAGACACAGTTGCTCGCTGTCGGGGGAGACGTTCCGATCCACTGGGGCTCGTATGGACGACGCCTCACTCAGCCGGCGAGGCCGGCTCCCGCACAGACACGCCGACCGCCGCCTCCGCGGGCGATCGCGCCGCGCGCTCCGGGGCTGAAACCCGCCGCTCGACGGCACCGACGACGACGCGAAGGACGACCCGCGGCCCTACCCGCGGGGTGCCTGCCGGTGCGCTGACCGCAGCAGATCAGCGGCACCGAGGGACACCTCCGCCGCGCCCCTCCTGGGGCGACCGAACACAGATCTTCCGGCCGCTGCGCCGCGTGCGGGCCGAGCCCGCACGCACCGATGGAGAGGACCTCCATGACTCCTGACCAGCACACCGCAGCTCCCGCATCCCCATCCGCTCCGGACGCCCCTGCCGTCCCTGAGGACCGCGGGGTCACCCGGCGGACCTTCCTCCGCGTCGGGGCCCTGGGCACCGCCGCCGTCGGCTTCTACACCGCCCGGTCAATCCTGGAGCCGTCCCTGCGGCAGCGCGGCCTCTGGACACCGGACGGTGTCTTCGGCGCCGCCTCGACGGCGTGGGCCGATTCCATCTACACCGAGGTGTTCCCGACCAGCCCGCTGATCCTCGAGCCGTTCACCGACGAGATCACGAACCCCAAGGCGCTGCGCCCCGCTACGAGTATGAGTCCGGCACCGTCCCTGACGGCGCAGACGGACCTGCTCGACAACAAGGGCAAGATCCAGAGCCACCAGATCCCCCCGACTCCCCCGGGCCCGGCCTTCTTCCCCACCCGCTTCGAGCCGATGCTCTACGACGTCACGGTGCAGCTGGCCGAGCACCGGTTCGTCGACCAGAGGCAGGACCCGGCACGGCCCCTGAGGGTCCTGCCGATCACGGCCGACGGGAAGCCGACCAACGCATTCGGCCCGAACGGCCAGCGGGTCGACGTGGACCCCGCCGTCGGCATCGCGCTGCCGCCGAGCGTCATCTTCGGCTTCAACGGCATCTTCCCGGGGCCGCGGATCAACGCCGAGTACGGCAAGCCGGTCCTCGTGCGGCTCAGGAACCAGCTGAACGACGGAGACCTCGACATCCAGGACTTCGGCGCCCCGGACCGCACGTTCCTGATCCACCTGCACAACGGGCACACCGCGCCGGAGAGCGACGGCAATCCGCACTTCTTCGGGGTCCACTACGGGCCGGACGTCCACGGCTACCCACCGGGGAAGTACGTCGACAACCTGTACCTGAACTTCCCGGCCGGCAACGACGACGCCGAGAAGCAGAGCTTCTTCTGGTTCCACGACCACCGCATCGACCACACCGGTGCCAACGTCTACAAGGGTCTGGTCGGCCTCTACCCGATCTACGACCCCAAGCCCCTGGGCAACGCGGGCATGACCGACGGCGGTGACGAGCGCCAAGGCCTGCGGCTGCCCGGTGTTCGCACCGACTACGGCGACGGCTCCTTCGACGTCGAGTACGACGTCCCGCTGGCGCTCTTCGACGTCCGGCTGGACGACGGCGTCACCACGCACCACGACATCCACGACCAGGAGTACCCCGTGCCCGGCAACCGGGCGCACCCGGAGTGGTGGGGGAAGTCCTTCTACAAGCACTTCCCCAACCACGGGTTCGTCGGTGACATCTTCACCGTCAACGGGGTGGCTTACCCCGTCATGCAGGTCAAGCGACGCAAGTACCGCCTGAGGTTCCTCGACGCCTCGATCGCCCGGATCTACGAGCTGAAGCTGATGACCTCCACCCAGGGCCCGAAGTCCGCGGTGTCGCTGGGGCTCGCGGACGACGAGCTGCAGGGCCAGTACCGCATCCCGGACGGCCAGCAGTGCATGCGGTTCACCGAGATCGCCACCGATGGCGGGCTGCTGCCGTTCGCCATCACGCGGGACTCGTTCGAGCTGTGGCCGGCCAAGCGGCGCGAGGTGATCGTCGACTTCGCCCACTGGATGGACGGCAAGACGACGAGCATCAACGACGTGATCTACCTGGCCAACGTCATGAAGATGCCCACCGGCCGGATGTGGTCGAGCTCCACCCGCTTCTCCCCCGATCCCCGGTACAAGGTGCCGCTGCTGAAGTTCGTCATCGCGGGGGACGCAGAGGACAACAGTGTGCTGCCGACGGCCCAGACCCCGCTGCGGCCGCTGCCGACCCTGCCGGCCAACTGGCGGGACCTGCTCTCCGGCCGGCACATCTTCGAGGTGCAGCGCGGCAGCGCCGGCGGCGAGCTCGAGTGGCTCATCAACGGCAAGGCCTTCGACCCGGTCGTCGACCTGAAGAGCCTGAAGAACCCGGCGGGCCAGCAGCCGGTGGCCGCCATGAAGAGGGGCCCCGACGGGGCCCTCTGGGAGCTCCGCAACGGCGGAGGCGGCTGGGTGCACCCCGTCCACCTGCACCAGGAGGAGCACCGCACGGTCATGCGCAACGGCCGGGACGTCTCCGAGCGACCGGACCCGGGGCACCCGGACGACAAGGCCCGTGAGGACCTGGCGGCCCTGGACCCGAGCGAGTCGGTGATCGTCTTCCGCAGGTTCCGCGACTTCGTCGGGGAGTACGTGGCGCACTGCCACAACCTCGCGCACGAGGACCACGCCATGATGTTCGGCTGGTCGATAAAGCCGTAGCCGGTGGACACGATGTCACTCCGCACCGTCCCCCGGCGGGCCCTCGCGGCGCTGCGGCCGAGGCCGGTCCCCTGGCCGACCGTGGTCGCGCTCGCCGCGCTCATGGCCTACGCCGACGGATTCGTGTTGACGTCGATCCAGGGCGCGGTCGGCGCGATCGAACGGGCCCAGTCGCCGTTCGCCACCTGGCTGCTGAGCTCCACGCTCCTGCTGCCGGTGTACCTGCTCGCCGTGCTCGCTGCGCTGGCGCACGCCCGCCGGCGCCTCGGTCCGGCGCTGCGGTCCGGACGGCGGATCGTGGCGGCAGCACTCCTCGTCGCCGCGGCCGGCACCCTGGTCGGCTTCGGCGCGGTGGTGACCAGCGCGGTCTACGACTACCGCCTGCAGTCCGAGTTGGTGGCGCGGATCCACGCGACGCACGCGGCGGGGAACCAGGTGCGGGCGCCGGATGCCGGCACGTGCACGGGGCTCTGCGCGTCGTTGGAGCAGACCCGGGCAGCTGACGAGCGCGCCGCGCGCTACGCCACGGCGACGGACCTGGGGCTCAACGTCGTCATCGTGGGCTGGGTGCTGGCGCTGCGCGGCGGCCGGCTGGAGATCCCGGAGAGGAGGGCGCTCAGGCGGTCCAGCCCAGCAGCCGCTCCCCCAGCGTGAGGACGGCGTACCAGGTGGCCAGCGCGGCGGCGGGGACGACCGGCGTCCACCACGAGCCGCGCCGCGCCAGCCGGATCAGGAGGACGGCAAGCAGCACCCAGCAGGCGACGAGCAGCACGATCGCCCAGAGCGGGGCCACCAGCCCGGAGGCCAGGTACAACACGCCGACCAGGCCGTGCGCCGCCCCGGAGACCCCGGCCACGACCCAGGTGCCGGTGGACGGGCTGGTCATCCCGGCTCGGGACCGGTCGCCGCAGGACGCGCCGGGTCCGCCGACCACTGCGACCACGAGCCCGGCCACAGCGCGGCCTCGATGCCGGCCTCGGCCAGGGCGGCGACCTCGTGCGCCGCGGTGACCCCCGAGCCGCAGTAGACCCCGACGCGCCGGCCGGGATCCGCGCCGAGATCGGCGAACCGCGCCCGCAGTGCAGTGACTGGAAGGAAGGTCCCGTCGTCGGCGAGGTTGGCGGTCGTCGGCGCGCTGACCGCCCCCGGCACGTGCCCGGCGCGGGGGTCGACCGGCTCGAGCTCGCCCCGGTAGCGCTCCCCGGCGCGGGCGTCGAGGAGCAGGCCGCCGTCCCGCGGCAGGGCCGCCGCCTCCTCGAGCTCCAGCACCGGCATGCCGCCCTCGCTCAGGACGACGTCCCCCGGCTCGGGCACGACCTCGCCGGTCTCCACCGGGCCACCGGCGCGCCGCCAGGCGGCCAGCCCGCCGTCGAGCAGCCGCACGTCGGCCAGGCCGCCCCAGCGCAGCAGCCACCACGCCCGGGCGGCCGCGGCGCCGCCGGAGTCGTCGTAGGCGACGACCCGGTCGCCGGCCCGGATGCCCCAGCGCCGGGCCGCCGACTGCAGTCGCTGCAGCGACGGCAGCGGGTGGCGGCCGCGCTCGGGGGACGGCGGATCGGCCAGCTCGGCGTCGAGGTCGACGAACACCGCACCGGGCAGGTGGCCCTCCAGGTAGCGGTCGTGGCCGCGGTCGTCGCCCAGCGCCCAGCGGACGTCGAGCAGCACCGGCCGATCGGACGCGGCCGCCAGCTCAGCGGCGCCGACCAGCACGCTCACTGCGGCGCCAGCAGGCCCCGCAGCTCGGCCAGCAGCGCCTGCCGGGCGTCCTCCCGGCCGTCCCAGGCCGCGGGCGTGCTCTGGAACAGCGAGATCTTCCAGCGGCCCGGCGACTCCTCGACCGCCACCAGCGTGTGCACCGTCAGCAGCGCCGGGTCCAGGTCGTTGCCGCCGGGCGGGATCATGCCCGCGTGGGCGTGCAGGACGGCGACCCGCTCGGCGATCGGCCGGACCGCCCGGATCAGCCCCACGTAGGCCGGCGTCTGGTGGCTGCCGAAGATGCGCCGCAGGTCCGAGGCGATCGACAGCCGGCCGCTGTGGTGGCTGCCGTCGAACCCGATGATGTCGCCGTCGTCGGCGAACGCCGCCGCGACCCCCGCGCCGCTGCGCCGGTTCCAGCCGTCGAGCAGCTGGACGTACAGCGTGCGGATCTGGGCGTCGTGCGGGTGGGCGGCAGTCACTCGGAACTCCTCATCGTGCTGGGACAGGAGTGACGCTAGTGGTCAGGCGGCGTCGACCGTCTGCGGCTCTCCGCCGGTGAACTGGGTGCGGTAGAGGTCGGCGTACCTGCCCCCGAGCGCCAGCAACTCCTCGTGCGTGCCCGACTCCACGATGCGACCGTCGTCCACCACGAGGATGCGGTCGGCATCCCGGATCGTGGACAGCCGGTGCGCGATGACCAGCGACGTCCGGCCGGTCAGGGCGGTGTCCAGGGCGTGCTGCACGGCCAGCTCGCTCTCGCTGTCCAGGTGCGCGGTCGCCTCGTCGAGGATCACGATGCCCGGGCCCTTGAGCAGCACGCGGGCGATCGCCAGCCGCTGCTTCTCACCACCGGAGAGCCGGTAGCCGCGGTCGCCGACCACCGTGTCCAGCCCGTCGGGCAGCGAGCGCACGAGGGCGGCGATCCGGGCGCCGGTGAGGGCAGCCCAGAGCTCGTCCTCGGTCGCCTCGGGCCGCGCGTAGAGCAGGTTGGCGCGGATCGTGTCGTGGAACAGGTGCGCGTCCTGGCTGACGACGCCGATGCTGTCGCGCAGCGAGGCCAGCGTCGCCCGCCGGACGTCGATGCCGCCCACCCGCACGGTCCCGCCGGTGACGTCGTAGAGCCGCGGCACCAGGTGGGCGATGGTCGACTTGCCGGCGCCGGAGTGCCCGACGAGGGCGACCAGCTGCCCCGGCTCCACCCGGAACGACACGTCGTGCAGCACCGCCGTCGGCCCGCCGTGCTCGGGCAGCGACACCTCCTCCAGCGACGCGAGCGAGACGTCGGCGCCCGACGGATAGCTGAACGACACGGAGTCGAACTCGATCGACCGGTCGTCGGCCGGCACCGGGACGGCGTCCGGCGCCTCCTTGATCATCGGCGGCAGGTCGAGGACCTCGAAGACGCGGTCGAAGCTGACCATCGCGCTCATCACGTCGACGCGGACGTTGGACAGCGCGGTCAGCGGGCCGTAGAGCCGGGACAGCAGCAGCGCCAGCGCGACGACGTCGCCGGGGCTCAGGGTGCCGTTGAACGCCAGCCATCCGCCGAGGCCGTAGACCAGCGCGGTGGCCAGCGCCGCGACCAGGGTCAGCGCGGTGAAGAAGGTCCGGCCGTACATGGCCGACAGCACGCCGATGTCGCGCACCCGGGCCGCGCGGCCGCGGAAGGACTCCGCCTCGGCCTGCGGCCGGCCGAACAGCTTGACCAGCAACGCGCCGGCGACGTTGAACCGCTCGGTCATCGTCGCGTTCATCGAGGCGTTGAGCCCGTAGGACTCCCGGGTGATCTCCTGCAGCCGCTTGCCGATCCGGCGGGCCGGCAGCACGAACAGCGGCACCATCACCAGCGAGAGCAGGGTGATCTGCCAGGACAGCGAGAACATGACGCCGGCGGTGAGCACGAGGCCGATCGCGTTGGAGACGACGCCGGACAGCGTGGACGTGAACGCCTGCTGCGCGCCGATGACGTCGTTGTTGAGCCGGCTGACCAGCGCACCGGTCTGCGTGCGGGTGAAGAACGCGACCGGCATCCGCTGCACGTGCTCGAACACCTTGCTGCGCAGGTCGTAGATGACGCCCTCGCCGATGCGCGCGGAGTACCAGCGGGTGGCCAGCGAGATGCCGGCGTCGAGGACGGCCAGGCCCGCGATGACCAGCGCGATCCGCACGATCGCCCCCGCGGTGCCGTCGAGCCGGGCGATGCGGTTGACGATGTCGCCGGCCAGCAGCGGGGTCAGCACGCCGATCACCGAGGAGCCGACCACCAGCAGCAGGAAGAACGTCAGCTCCCGCCGGTAGGGCCGGGCGACCCCGAGGATCCGCCGGACCGTGCCCTTGGGCAGCTCGCGGGCGGTCACCGACGGATCGCGCCGGAAGGACCGCATCGCCGCCATGGAGGTCATGGGACTGCTCATGTCCACACCGCCTCCTCTCCGCCCGGCCAACACGGCGGTGGCCGGGTCTGTTCCGCGGGCTTTCGGTACAGAAAGCCCGGGACGCAGTGTCTCAGCGACCGCTGACGAGATCGGCGATGCGGCGCACCTGGGCCTCCCGCTCGGCGGCGTCCTGGGTCTCGTGGTCGTTGTGCACGGCCGACCGGATGAGCTCCGCCGTCTCGCGGAGGGCCCCGGCCGGCGGCGCCAGCAGCGCGGCGACGAGGTCGGCCACCGCGGCGTCGAGCTCGGCGAGCGGGACGACGAGATTGGCGGCGCCGATCGCCCGCGCCTCCGTCGCGCCGACGGCCCGCCCGGTGAGGCAGATCTCCATGGCGCGGGCGTAGCCGACGAGGTCGACCAGGTTGCTGGTGCCGGTGAGGTCGGGCACCAGGCCCAGGGTGGCCTCCGGCAGCCGCAGCTGGGCGTCCTCGGCGAGGATCCGCAGGTCGCAGGCGAGCGCCAACTGGGCGCCGGCGCCGATCGCGTGGCCCTGCACCGCGGCGACGGACACCACGCCCGGCGAGCGCAGCCAGCGGAACGCGCTCTGGTAGCCGCGGATCCGCTGCTGGGCCAGGCCGACGGGCATGGCCGCCAGCTCGCCGAGGGTGCCCGCGCCCGCCTCGGTGCTGAACAGGCTGCGGTCCAGCCCGGCCGAGAACGCGCGGCCCGCGCCCCGGACGACGACCACGCGGACGTCGTCGTCCAGGGTCTCGGCGACGCGGCGCAGGGCCGCCCAGGTCGCCGGCGTCTGCGCGTTCAGCTGCTCGGGCCGGTCCAGGGTGACCGTGAGGACGGCGCCGTCCCGGTCGGTGCGGACCCAGCCGTCAGGACTCGTGTCTGTCACACGGCCCTGTATATCTACCCGGCCTTCTTGGCGCTCCTGTTGGCCCCACCGCGGCTGCGCAGCGACGCCCCGGACTCCGACAGCAGCCGGTGCACGAAGCCGTACGAGCGGTTCGTCGAGGTCGCCAGGGACCGGATGCTCTCGCCGCCGTCGTAGCGCTTGCGCAACTCGTCGGCGAGCGACGTCCGGTCTCCACCCGTGATGCGCTTGCCCTTGCCGAGGTCCGCCGTGTTCGAGTCGGCCATGACTCCCCTCCGTGTCGGCGCCGACCGTTCCCGGCGCACGCGCCGGCCCGGTGGTGGCAGCTCGTCCCCTGGGCGCCGGGGCCCCTGCTGGCACCGGCATCCCGGAGCCATGATCACCCACGAGCTGCGACACGGCCACGCGAAACCCGGTGTCGGCCGCTGGGCCGACCGTGTCACCTCAGGCGAGCTCGACCAGATCGGCGAGGTCCTCGCTCCAGGCGTCCTCGGTGCCGTCGGGCAGCAGGATGACCTTGTCGGGGTGGAGTGCCCGGACGGCGCCCTCGTCGTGGGTGACCAGCACGATGGCGCCGGTGTAGGTGCGCAGCGCCTGCAGCACCTGCTCGCGGCTGGCCGGGTCGAGGTTGTTGGTGGGCTCGTCGAGCAGCAGCACGTTCGCGCCGGAGACCACCAGCGTGGCCATCGCGAGCCGGGTCTTCTCGCCGCCGGAGAGCGTGCCGGCCCGCTGGTCGACCGCCTCGCCGGAGAACAGGAACGCGCCCAGGATGCGGCGCAGCTCGGTGTCGGTGCTCTCGGGGGCGGCCGAGCGCATCACCTCGAGGAGCGTGCGGTCCAGGTCGAGCGTCTCGTGCTCCTGCGCGTAGTAGCCGATCCGCAGCCCGTGCCCGGGCTTGACCTCGCCGGTGTCGGGGGCCTCCGCGCCGGCGAGGATCCGCAGCAGCGTCGTCTTCCCCGCGCCGTTGAGCCCGAGGACGACGACCCGCGCGCCGCGGTCCACGGCCAGGTCGACGTCGGTGAACACCTCGAGCGAGCCGTAGTTCTTCGACAGGCCCTCGGCCATGAGCGGCGTGCGACCGCAGGCGGCCGGCGTCGGGAAGCGGAGCTTGGCCACCCGGTCGTGGACCCGGACCTCCTCCAGGCCGGCGGCCAGCCGCGCGGCCCGCTTGTCCATGCTCTGCGCCGCCCGCGCCTTGGTCGCCTTGGCGCGCATCTTGTCGGCCTGCGCGGTGAGCGCCTCGATCTTGCGCTCGGCGTTGGCCCGCTCCTGCCGGCGGCGGCGTTCGTCGGTCTCGCGCTGCGCGAGGTAGGGCTTCCAGCGGAGGTTGTAGACGTCGACGGTGGCGCGGTTGGCGTCGAGGTGCCACACCTTGTTGACGACGGCGTCGAGCAGCTCGACGTCGTGGCTGATGACGATCAGCCCGCCCTTGTGCGCGGCGAGGAAGCTCTTCAGCCAGGTGATCGAGTCCGCGTCGAGGTGGTTGGTCGGCTCGTCGAGCAGCAGCGTCTCGGCGTCGGAGAACAGGATCCGCGCGAGCTCCACCCGCCGCCGCTGGCCGCCGGAGAGGGTCCGCAGCGGCTGGACCAGCACCCGGTCGGGCAGGCCGAGAGCGGTGCAGATGCGGGCGGCCTCGCTCTCGGCCGCGTAGCCGCCGAGGGCGGCGAACTGGTCCTCCAGCCGGCCGTAGCGGCGGACGGCGCGGTCGCGCTCCGCGTCGTCGGCGGGCTCGGCCATCGCGATCTGCGCCTTGACCATCTGGGCCCGGAGGACGTCGAGGCCGCGGCCGGAGAGCACGCGGTCGCTGGCGGTGATGTCGAGGTCGCCGCTGCGCGGGTCCTGCGGGAGATAGCCGATCTCCCCGCTGACCTCGACCTTGCCGGCGTGCGCCAGCCGCTCGCCGGCGAGCGTGGTGAGCGTCGTCGTCTTGCCCGCGCCGTTGCGCCCGACCAGCCCGATGCGGTCGCCGGGCTGCACGCGCAGGGTGGCGTCGCTGATGAGGATGCGGGCGCCGGCGCGCAGCTCGAGGCCGGTCGTCGTGATCACTGACCCCAGGGTAGGCGCTCGCCGGCGATCCACCGACCGCATTTCGCGGTTCGTGCGCGGTGTCACCCGGGATGTGGACAACGCTTCTGCGGCGGCTGCGGACGCGTCACGATGCGCCCATGCAACCGCCCGGGCCTCCTGCGCTGCCCTGTCCGGTCTGCGGCACCCTCGCGACCGGACCGGCCGGCATCCCGTGCACCACCTGCGGCCTGCCGGCCGTCGGCCACGCCGCGCTGGTCGTCGCCCGCATCGGCGCGACGCTGGCCGAGCTCACCCGCGACCGGGACGCGCTGCTCGCCTCGCTGCGCGCCGCGGCGCCCGGTGCCGCCGAGCCGGCGCCGGCACCCGTCCACGCACCCCCGCCCCCCGTCTACGCGCCGCCGCCGCCGACCACACCGCCCCCGGCTCCAGCCCCTCACTACGCGCCACCGCAGTGGGTGGCACCGGAGCCGCCCGCTCCGCCCCGCCCCCGGCTGAGCCCCCAGCAGGTGTTGCTCGGCCTCGGTGCGCTGCTGCTCGTCGCCGGCGCCGTGGCCTTCGTCGCGCTGGCGTGGACCCGCCTCGGCCTGGCCTTCCAGGCGACGGTCATGGTGCTGGTGACGGCGGCGGCCTGCGCCACGTCGGCCTGGACCGCACGCCGCGGGCTGCGCGCCACCGAGGAGGCCCTCGCGGCCGCCGGGGCCGCGTTGCTCGCCGTCGACCTCGGCGCCGCCTACGGCAAGGGCCTGCTCGGCGTGGACGAGCTGCCGCTGCGGCTGTGGTCGGCGATCGCCTGCGGGATCGTCGTCCTCCTCGCCGCCGGGCTGGGCCGGCTGACCCGGACGACGGCGACCTGGCCGCTGGTCGCGCTGCTCGCCGTCCAGCCGGTGCCGTTCCTGCTGCTGACCCAGGACGCGATGCTCGGCCCGGCCGGGGTGGCCGCCGCGCTCGGGGCGGCGGGCCTGGACGTGGCCGTGCTGCTGGCGCTGCGGGGCCCCTTGCGGCCGGTTCCTGCCGCCCTGGCGCCGCTGTGGCTGGTCGTGGGCGCGGGCGGCGGCGTCGCGGTCGCGGCCGTGGATCCGCCGGCCGGTTCCTGGACGGCGACGGCCGTCCTGGCGGTCGCCGCCGCCGCGGCACTGCTGCTGCTCCGCGTGCCGCCGGTGGCGTCGCTCCTACCGGGCGCCCCGCTCGTGGCGGCGGCGGGCGCGGGCGTCACCGGGCTGGCGCTCGGCTTCTCCCTGGACATTGCGGGCGAGTCCGGCCCGGTGGTCGCCGCCGCGGCCGGCGTCGCCCTGCTCACCGCCGCCGTGCCGCTCGCCGGATCCCGGGTGGCGGCCGCGGGTCTGGTCGCCGGCGGCACCGCCACCGGGGTCGTCGGCGTCGGGCTGCTGGCCACCGACGGTCGCGCGCTGCCGCTGTCGTTGGTCGTCCTGGCCGCCACCGTCCCGGCCGCGCTGGCCGCCGTCCTGCTGCCCCGGCTGCGGGTCCCCGCCGCCGCCGCGGCGGTGCTGGCCCCGGTGGTCGCCGTCCTGGTCGCGCGCGGCGGGGACCTGCTGCCGGCGACGGTCGCGGGCCTGCTGCTGGTCCTCGTCGCCGCGACGGCGTTCGGGCTGGCCGCGCTGCGGGCGGCCCGGCCGGAGGAGACGCCGCTGGCCGCGGGCGCCGGCCTGGCGGGGCTGCTGGCCGCCGGGACGAGCGCGACGGTCGACGCGTGGGGGCAGGTCGGGCTGCAGCTGGCCGTGGCCGGCGCCGCCGCCGCCTGCTACGCGCTGGTGGCCAGGCGCAGCTGGATCGGCCTGGTCGCCGTGGCGGACCTGGTGATCGCGGCCTGGATCGCCCTGGCCGGGGCCCGCGTCGACACCGCCGAGGCGTACACCCTCCCGGCGGCCGCCGGCCTGCTGCTCGTCGGGCTGCCCCGGCTGCTCGCGCGGGGCGCGTCGTGGGCGGCCGAGGGACCGGCCGTCGCGGTCGGCCTGGCGCCGTCGGCGTTCCTGGTGGTCACCCAGCCGACCACCCTCCGGCTGGTGCTGGTCGTCGCGGCAGCGGCGGTGCTCACCGTTGCCGGGGTGCTGACCCACCGGCAGTCGCCGTTCGTGGTCGGCGCCGCCTCGCTGGCGTTCGTCGTGATCGGCCGGCTGGGGCCCTACGCGCCGCTGCTGCCGCGCTGGATCACGCTCACCGCCGCGGGACTGCTGCTGCTCCTCGTCGGCGCCACGTACGAGCGGCGGCGGCAGCAGGCGCGGGAGGCGGTGGCCTGGGTCGCGCAGATGCGCTGACCCGCTGCCCCGGGCCCGGCGCACCCCTACGGTGAGCGCATGGGCACTCCTCCCCTGCCCTACCGCGCCCGGCCGCTGCAGGTCCTGCTCGGCGTGGGTGCGGTGCTGGTGGTCAGCGCGGCCGCGGCGGTCGTGGGCGCGTTCGGCGGCGTGGCCGCCCGGCTCGCGCTGCTGCTGCTGGCCGTCGTCGCCGCCGCGTTCTCGCTGCTGGCGGCGCTCGAGGGGCTGCGCAGCACCGAGGAGACCCTGGCCGCCTGCGCCGCCGGCGTCGGCCTGACCGCGAGCGCGCTCGGGGAGAGCAACCCCGCCGCGCCGGCCGCGGTCGCGGTGGTCTGCCTCGGGCTGCACGTCCGCGCGCGGTCGACGGCCGCGTGGCCGCTGGCCTCTTGGTTCGCGCTGCAGGTCGCGGTCCTGCGCGCGGTGGACGACGTCCCGGATCCGCTGCCCGCGTCCCTGTTCCTCGCCGTCGCGCTGGTCGGCCTGGGCATCGCGCTGTGGGGCCGCCGGGTCGTCGCGCGGGTCGCCCTGGTCACGACGGCGCCGTGGTGGGTCGCCGGCGTCGTCGGCGGGACGGTGACCGCCTGGACCGGGCCCGGGCTGTCGCGGCACCTGGCCGCGCTGCTGCTCGTCGCGGCGGCGGCCGGGCTGCTGCCGGCGCGGCTGCGGGCGGACCTCGATGCGTTGCTGGGCCCGCCGGTCGCGGTTCCGCTGCTGGCGGGGGCCGTGGCCGGGGCCGGGGTCGCCGGGTCGCTGGCCGCGCTGGGCTCCCCCGGGATCACCGCGGCCGGCTACGCCGGCGTGCTGCTGGCAACGACGGTGCCGCACCACCTGAGCGGGTGGCGGCGTGGGCTGCTGGGGCCGGCCGCGACCGCCGCGGGCTCGGCCATGGCGCTGGCGGCGCTGATCCAGCTGTCGACCCGCGCGGACTGGGCGGCGCTGTCGCTGCTGTTCCTGCTCACCGCGGTGCCGAGCGTGTTCATCGCCGCACGGCGCCCGGGCGAGCGGCCGACGTCCGTGCCGTGGGCCGTCGGCTGCCTGGCCGCGGCCGCGCTGCTCGCGGTGCCGGCCGGGATCCTGGACCCGCTGCCGGCCGCCGCCGTGCTCACCGGCCTGTACGGCGCCGGGCTCGTCGCGAGTGCGCCGCTCGCGGTCGCCGACCGGCCGCCGACGCTGGTGGTGTCCGCCGCCGCGGCCGTCGCCGCGCTGGGGCTGGCCGCGTCGGCGGGGCTGCCGTCGCTGGCGGTGGCGCTCGGCGCGCAGGGCGTGCTGACCGGGGAGTTCGCCGTGTGGACCACCCGGCCGGCCGGCGAGTTCCTGCCGTCGGCCGCCTGGTGGGTGAGCGCCGCACAGCTGACCGTGGCCACGTGGCTGGCCGTCGCCACCCGGGACGTGCAGGTGCTCGAGGGGTACACCCTGCCGCTCGCGACGGGGCTGCTGCTCGCCCAGGGGCCGCGGCTGGCCGAGGGACCGTCCTGGCCGGCGTGGGGTCCCGCCCTGCTGGTGGCGGCGGTGCCGTCGGCCGCCATGGCCGTGGTGCTGCCGGGCAGCACCCGCCCCGTCGTCGTCCTGACGGCGTGCGCGGTCGCGATGGTGGCCGCCGGGGCGGCTGGTGTGCGGGCGCCGCTGGTCATCGGCGCGGCGACCGCCGTGGGCACGGCCCTCGCCCTGGCGCTGGCGACGCTGCTCTGGCCGGTCGCCGCTGCCCTGGTGATCGGCGCGGTCCTGGTCGGCGTCGGCGCCCGCCGCGAACAGTCGCCGACGCCCTTCTTCGCCTCCCGCCTGGCCGAGCTGCGCTGAAGCCTGACCGCCGAACGCGAGGCGAACAATCCCGTTCCGCGCGGAGGGCAATCACGATAGGAGCCCCGCTGAGGCATCACGACGTTGGAGTGTTGTCACGAGTTCGCCTCCCGTAACGCCGCGAACACAGCTCGAAAGAGGAAGCGCATCCGACTACCGAGATTTTCTCAATTGCGCCATCCTGCTCGGCATCTGCGGCGAACGGGGAGGAACGCAATGGCCAGCACACTTGCTGTGGTCTTCGGTAGTTCTCCTGGGGGGAGTGGCGAACCAGGTGGCTGGCCTCTCAAGGTCCGACTGGCGGCGTTGCGCGCCCTCCGTACCCTCATCCAAGGAATAGCCGCGGCATTTCCCGCCGCGGGGCCGGGGCAGGCCATACTCGGCGCAGGATATTGGGAGACCTTCGGATACTCTTGCCTAGCCGCCTTGATCACAGCCGTCGTGAGCTTCCTCAACAATGTGGCAGACTTTTTGCCCACCGATCCCAGTCAGAAGCCGCCAACGGAGAGCTGAGTCTCCCTGGTCCGGCGGCGGCCTCAGGGGCCGAAGAGGACCTCGGCGCAGACGGGGCGGTAGCCGGCGGCGAGGAAGGCGCGCAGCGAGGCGGTGTTGGCGGGGGCGACCTGCGCCCACAGCGGCGCACCGTCCGGCACGAGGGCGGGCGCGGCGGCGGCCAGCGCCGTCCCCAGGCCGCGGCCGCGGGCGGCGGGGTCGACCTCCATCGACGTCTCCCACCGCCCGGCGACGCCGCGGCCGACGGTGACCAGACCGGCGCAGTCGGGCGTGCGCCAGACCCGGACGTCGCGGCGGTGCAGCAGCGCCCGCTCCACCCGGGGGTGGTCCACCTCGGCCGGGACGAGGTCGAGCCCCGGCGAGACGGGGGCGGACGGCGCGACCAGCACGGCGTCGAGGACGCCGGGTTCGGCGCCCACGCGGTCGGCCAGCGCGGCGAGGAAGCGGGCGCCCAGCGGTGCCGCGATCGGGTCGTGCGCGACCTCGGCGGCCACCCACGCGGGGTCGACGTCCGCGGCGACGACGTGCCACGCCGTCCCCCCGACGACGACTGCCCGCGCCCCGAGGGGCGCGAGCAGCACTGTCACGCTGGCATCCGCCGGAGGGGCATCGCCCGCGGCGAGCCGGGCCAGGAGCCGGTTCAGACGCGGAAGCCCAGGGCGCGCAGCTGCTCGCGGCCGTCCTCGGTGATCTTGTCCGGTCCCCACGGCGGCATCCAGACCCAGTTGATCCGGATGTCGTCGACCAGCCCGGGGCCGGGGCCGCCGGTCAGCGCCTGGCGCGCCTGGTCCTCGATGACGTCGGTCAGCGGGCAGGCCGCCGACGTCAGGGTCATGTCCAGGACGGCGACGTTGTTCTCGTCGACGTCGATGCCGTAGACCAGGCCGAGGTCGACGACGTTGACACCCAGCTCGGGGTCGACGACGTCGCGCATGGCCTCCTCGACGTCCTCGATGAGTGCCGACTTGTACGGCGGCAGCTCGGCGGGGGTCTCTTCGGTCGTCTCGCTCACTTGGCTCCTCCCCAGGCTCGAGCGCTGGCGTCCTTGAGCGCCATCCAGCTCATCAGCGCGCACTTGATCCGCGCCGGGTACTTCGACACGCCGGCGAACGCGACGGCGTCCTCCAGCTCGTCCTCGAGCTTCTCGGCCACCGACGCGTCGCCCTTGCTCTGCATCAACGTCATGAAGTGCTCGCCGGTCTCCAGCGCCTGCGGCACCGTCTTGCCGATCACCAGGTCGTACATCGCCGACACCGAGGCCTGGCTGATCGAGCAGCCCATGCCCTCGTAGGAGACGTCGGCGATCGTGTCGCCCTCCAGGTGCACCCGCAGGGTCACCTCGTCCCCGCAGGTCGGGTTGACGTGGTGCACCTCGGCCTCGTACGGCTCGCGCAGACCGCGGCCGTGCGGGTTCCGGTAGTGGTCCAGGATGATCTCCTGGTACATCGACTCCAGCTGCATGCTCAGCCCTCCTGCGTCGGAACAACGCCGAAGAAGCGCTGAGCTTCCCGCACGCCGTCGGCGAGCGCGTCGATGTCGTCGTAGCCGGTGTGCACGTAGAACGTGGCACGGGTCGTCGCCGGGACGCCGTAGCGGCGGACCACCGGCCAGGCGCAGTGGTGGCCCACCCGGACGGCGATGCCGAGGTCGTCGAGGACCTGGCCGACGTCGTGCGGGTGGATGCCCTCGACGGTGAAGGAAACCGCTCCCCCGCGGGCCACGGTGTCGGGCGGGCCGATCACGGTGACGCCGGGGATCTCGGCGAGCTTCTCCAGCGCGTAGCCGGTGAGCGCCTTCTCGTGCTCCTCGACCTTGTCCATGCCGAGCGCGTCGAGGTAGTCGACGGCGGCGCCCAGGCCGATGACCTGCGCGGTCATGGGGACGCCGGCCTCGAAGCGCTGCGGCGGGGCGGCGAAGGTGCTGCCCTCCATCCGCACGACCTCGATCATCGACCCGCCGGTCAGGAACGGCGGCAGCTTGTCCAGCACCTCGTACCGGCCCCACAGGACGCCGATGCCCGAGGGGCCGAGCATCTTGTGGCCGGAGAAGGCGAGGAAGTCCACGCCGAGCTCGGTGACGTCGACCGGCTGGTGCGGCACCGACTGCGCGCCGTCGACCAGGACCAGGGCGCCGACCTCCCGCGCCCGCGCCACGATCGGCGCGAGCGGGTTGATCGTGCCGAGGATGTTGGACTGGTGGGTGACCGCGACCAGCCTGGTCCGCTCGTTGACCACCGTCTCCAGGTCGGAGAGGTCCAGCCGGCCGTCGTCGGTGAGGCCCAGCCAGCGCAGGGTGGCCCCGGTCCGCTCGCACAGCTGCTGCCAGGGCACGAGGTTGCCGTGGTGTTCCATCTCGGTCACCACGATCTCGTCGCCCTGGCCGACAGCGTACGTGCGAAACTCCTCCTCCTTCGCCGTGGCGGCGTTGGAGAGGGCGTAGGCGACGAGGTTGATGGACTCGGTCGTGTTGCGGGTGAACACGACCTCGCGCTCGTCGGCGGTGCCGATGAAGCGCGCGACCTTTCGGCGGGCCTCCTCGTAGAGGTCGGTCGCCTCCTCGGCCAGCTGGTGCGCGCCGCGGTGCACGGCGGCGTTGTGGTTCTCGTAGAAGTCCCGCTCGGCGTCGAGGACGGCGCGCGGCTTCTGCGCGGTCGCGCCGGAGTCGAGGTAGACCAGCTTCTTCCCGTTCCGGACCGTCCGGGACAGGATCGGGAAGTCCTTGCGGATCGCCTCGACGTCCAGGGGCAGGGGCGGCTTCTGCGCCCCGGGAGCGGGACGCGAGACGGTCGCGGTCATGCCTTCGCGGTCTCCTTCGAGCCGGCCACGTACGCGGCGTAGCCCTGCTCCTCGAGCTTGTCGGCGAGCTCCCGGCCGCCCTCGTCGACGATCTTTCCGGCGATGAAGACGTGCACGAAGTCGGGCTTGATGTAACGCAGGATCCGCGTGTAGTGCGTGATCAGTAGGACGCCGACGTCGCTGTCCTCGCGGCTGCGGTTGACGCCCTCGGAGACCACGCGCAGCGCGTCGACGTCGAGGCCGGAGTCGGTCTCGTCGAGGATCGCGATCTTCGGCTTGAGCAGCCGCATCTGCAGGATCTCGTGGCGCTTCTTCTCACCGCCGGAGAACCCTTCGTTGACGTTGCGCTCGGCGAACGCCGGGTCCATGTCCAGCGCGGACATCTCGCTCTTGACGTCCTTGACCCAGGTGCGCAGCTTCGGCGCCTCGCCCTGGATCGCGGTGGCGGCGGTGCGCAGGAAGTTAGACACCGAGACGCCGGGGACCTCGACCGGGTACTGCATGGCGAGGAACAGGCCGGCGCGGGCCCGCTCGTCGACGCTCATCGCGAGGACGTCCTCGCCGTCGAGGGTCACCGTGCCGCCGGTGATCGTGTACTTGGGGTGGCCGGCGATCGAGTAGGCCAGGGTCGACTTGCCCGACCCGTTCGGCCCCATGATCGCGTGGGTCTCACCGGAGCGGACGGTCAGGTCGACGCCGCGGAGGATCTCCTTGGCCCCATTGTCGGAACCAGGCCCTCCTTCACCCACGGTGACGTGCAGGTCGCGGATCTCCAGGACGGACAACTCGTCGTGCTCCTCAGTTGTTGGCCGCGAGCGGGAGGCTGCCGTCGCTCTCGGTGTCGACGTACACGTCCTCCCCCTCCACGCGGACCGGGTAGACGGAGACCGGCTCGGTGGCCGGCAGGTTGGTGGGCTCGCCGGTGCGCAGGTCGAAGCACGACCCGTGCAGCCAGCACTCGATGGTCGGGGCGCCCCTGAACTCCTCGACGTCGCCCTCGGAGAGCGGCACCTCGGCGTGCGAGCACAGGTCCTCGAGGGCGTAGACCTCGCCATCGAAGCGGACGACGGCGACGTCGACGTCCGCGAGCTCCACGCGCAGCGCGCCGGGCTCGGGGACGTCGCTCAGCGCGCACACCCGCTCGAAGGCCATGTCAGGCCACCTCGACCGGCTGGTCGTCGAGGCCGGGCAGCGCACCGAGGCGGGCCTCGACGGTGCCCATCAGGCGGTCCTGCAGCTCCGGGACGCCGATGTGCTGGACGACGTCGGCGAAGAAGCCGCGGACGACGAGGCGACGCGCGGTCTCGGCGTCGATGCCGCGCGAGCAGAGGTAGAACAGCTGCTCGTCGTCGAACCGGCCGGTGGCGCTGGCGTGGCCGGCGCCGACGATCTCGCCGGTCTCGATCTCCAGGTTCGGCACCGAGTCGGCGCGGGCGCCGTCGGTGAGCACCAGGTTTCGGTTGAGCTCGTAGGTGTCGGTGCCGATCGCGGCGGGCCGGATGCGGACGTCGCCGATCCAGACCGAGTGCGCGTCCTCGCCCTGCAGCGCGCCCTTGTAGAGGACGTTGCTGCGGCAGTGCGGCACGGCGTGGTCGACCCAGAGCCGGTGCTCCTGGTGCTGGGTCTCGTCGGCGAAGTAGACGCCGAACAGCTCGGCCTCGGCGCCGGGGCCGGCGTACTGCACGTTGCTGACCAGCCGGACGAGGTCGCCGCCGAGGGTCACCACGATCTGCTTGAAGGTGGCGTCGCGGCCGACGACGGCGTCGTACTGGCCGCCGTGCAGCGCACCCGGCGCCCAGTCCTGCACGGACACGAGCGTGACCTGCGCGCCGTCACCGACGAGGACGGCGACACCGCCGGAGTACCTCGCCAGGCCGGCGTGGTCGAGCACGATCGTCGCCTTGGCGAAGGCGCCGACCTCGATCACCAGCTGGCCCCACACGACGTCGTCGGCACCGGTGCCGGACAGCCGCAGGGTGACCGGCCGGTCCAGCTGCGCCTCGGCGGGCACGCGGACCACGGCGGCGCCGCCGCTGCGCTGCCGGGTGAGCGCGGCGAGGTAGTCGGCCGGCTCGGGCAGGCCCTTGAGCAGCGGGTCGTCGGCCTCGACGCGGGAGAGCTCGACGCCCTCCGGCAGGTCGGTGTCCCAGGTCAGGTGCGCGTCGGACGGCTCGCCGTTCAGCAGGGGACGGACCCGGCGCATCGGGGTGAAGCGCCAGTCCTCCTCGCGGCCGGACGGCTTGCCGAACGCCTCGGGGTCGGTCGAGGTGAACCGCTCGGCCGGCGAGCCGGTCGGCGCCGGCCCGCCGTGCGAGTGCGCGCCCGGGGCGGCCTGGCCGGCGGTGCCGGTGCCCGCCGCCGGGGTGGTCGGGGGCCCGGCCTGGGCACCGACCCCCTCGGCGAAGAGCTCGCCGGCCAGGGTGGCCGACTCCGTGGTGAGGCCGGTCGTGTTGTCGGGGTTCGGCATCAGCCGACGGCACCTTCCATCTGCAGCTCGATGAGGCGGTTGAGCTCGAGGGCGTACTCCATCGGCAGCTCACGGGCGATCGGCTCGACGAACCCGCGCACCACCATGGCCATCGCCTCGTCCTCGGACAGGCCGCGGCTCATCAGGTAGAACAGCTGGTCCTCGCTGACCCGGGAGACGGTCGCCTCGTGGCCCATGGCGACGTCGTCCTCGCGGACGTCGACGTACGGGTAGGTGTCCGACCGGCTGATCGTGTCCACGAGCAGCGCATCGCACTTCACCGTCGACTTCGAGCCGTGCGCGCCCTCGTCGATCTGCACCAGACCGCGGTAGGAGGTGCGGCCGCCGCCGCGCGCCACCGACTTCGACACGATCGTCGAGGAGGTGTTCGGGGCCGCGTGCACCATCTTGGCGCCGGCGTCCTGGTGCTGGCCCTCGCCGGCGAAGGCGATGGAGAGCACCTCGCCCTTGGCGTGCTCGCCGACCATCCAGACCGCCGGGTACTTCATCGTGACCTTGGAGCCGATGTTGCCGTCGACCCACTCCATCGTCGCGCCCTCGTGCGCCAGCGCGCGCTTGGTGACGAGGTTGTAGACGTTGTTCGACCAGTTCTGGATGGTCGTGTACCGGCAGCGGGCGTTCTTCTTCACGATGATCTCGACGACGGCGGAGTGCAGCGAGTCCGACTTGTAGATCGGCGCGGTGCAGCCCTCGACGTAGTGCACGTAGGCGCCCTCGTCGACGATGATCAGCGTCCGCTCGAACTGGCCCATGTTCTCGGTGTTGATCCGGAAGTAGGCCTGCAGCGGGATCTCGACGTGCACGCCCTTCGGCACGTAGATGAACGAGCCCCCGGACCACACCGCGGTGTTCAGCGCGGCGAACTTGTTGTCCCCGGACGGGATCACCGAGCCGAAGTACTCCTTGAAGATGTCCTCGTGCTCGCGGAGCGCGGTGTCGGTGTCGAGGAAGATGACGCCCTGGTCCTCCAGCTCCTTCTGGATCTGGTGGTAGACGACCTCGGACTCGTACTGCGCCGCGACACCCGAGACCAGCCGCTGCTTCTCCGCCTCCGGGATGCCCAGCTTGTCGTAGGTGTTCTTGATGTCGTCGGGCAGCTCCTCCCACGAGGCCGCCTGGGCCTCGGTGGAGCGCACGAAGTACTTGATGTTGCCGAAGTCGATGCCGGAGAGGTCCGAACCCCAGTCGGGCATCGGCTTGCGCTCGAACAGCTTCAGCGCCTTGAGCCGTCGCTCGAGCATCCACTCCGGCTCGTTCTTGCGAGCGGAGATGTCGGCGACGACCTCCTCCGAGAGGCCGCGGCGCGCAGAGGCCCCGGCGACGTCGGTGTCGGCCCAGCCGAACTTGTAGCGGCCGAGCTGGTCGATCTGCTCGTCCTGCGTCAGCGGCGTGCCCACCGGCTGCTGGGTGCTGGTCATGCGTGCGTCATCTCCCGGTGCGTCTGGGGGGTCGAGCTGGGGGACGGGGCGAGGCGTGCGTGCGCCCGCCGCTCCCTCGGTACAGGGCCTGCGAGGGTCGTTCTGTTCCCGGCCGGCGGCGTGCCGGGGATGTGTGTGGTGCAGATCCCGTCGCCGTGCGCGATCGTGGCCAGGCGCTGCACGTGCGTACCCACCAGCCGGCCGATCACCGCCGTCTCGGCCTCGCACAGCTGGGGGAACTCCGCCGCCACGTGCGCGACCGGGCAGTGGTGCTGGCAGAGCTGGCCGCCGCTGCGGATCGCCGAGGCCGTCGCAGCGTAGCCCTCGGCCGTGAGGGCCGCGGCCAGGGCCTGGGCCCGGTCGACGGGCGCCTCGTCGCCTGCCGTCCCGCCGCTCGTGGCGGTGGCGACCGCACTGGAGGCGCGCGCCTCCAGCCCGGCCATCTGCGCCTCGGCGACGGCGCGGACGGCGTCCGGTCCACCGACCGCGGCCACGTGACGCAGGGCGGTCAGGGCCAGGTCGTCGTAGGCGTGCGGGAAGGTCGCGCGACCGGCCTCGGTCAGCCGGAAGTGCCGCGCCGGGCGGCCGCGCCCCCGGTGCGGGTCGTGGGTGGCCCGCTCCTCCACCCGGCCGGCGGCCACGAGGGCGTCGAGGTGCCGGCGGACGGCGGCCGACGAGATGCCGAGGTCGGCGGCGAGCTCGGCGGCGGTCTGCGGCCCGCGCTCGAGCAGCAGCGCGGTCACCCGCCGGCGCGTGCGGCCGTCGTCGGCACCCGCCGACGAGCGGACCGGAGCGGCCGAGCTGGTTTCCACAACACAAGTGTGACCTATTTCCGGCAACGTGCAACCAGCGGGGTCCGCCCCGGCCGGCCCTCCGGCAGGGTCCCGCCGCGAGCCTGCGAGTGGCGGGGGGCAGGAGGGTCCTTTGTCTAGCATCGGGCCGTGCCGGTTCTCCCTCGGTCCTTCTCCCCCGCCGTCGTCTCGCGCGTGGCCCTCGCCAATGCGATCGCCAACGTGCTGATCGTGGTCACCGGCGGCGCGGTGCGGCTGACCGGGTCCGGGCTGGGCTGCCCGACGTGGCCGCGGTGCACCGACGAGAGCTTCGTGCCGACGCCGGAGCTCGCGGGGCACGGCGTGATCGAGTTCGGCAACCGCACGCTCACGTTCCTGCTGACGATCACCGCGGTCGCCGTCCTGGTGGTCGTGTGGCGCTCCGCCCGGCGCGACCTGCGCCCGCTCGCCGTCCTGAGCTTCCTCGGCATCCCGGTGCAGGCGCTGCTCGGCGGCATCACGGTGCTCACCGGGCTCAACCCGTGGACCGTGGCCGTCCACTTCCTGCTGTCGATGGTGCTCGTCGCGCTGGCCACGACCCTGTGGCTGCGCTCGCGCGAGCCCGGCGTGGGCCAGCTGCTCGTCCGCCGTCCGCTGCCGCTGCTGGTGACGGGCATCGCCGTCGTCACGGCGCTCGTCCTGGTCATCGGCACCGTCGTCACCGGCAGCGGGCCGCACAGCGGCGACCCGAAGGCCGGGCGCACCGGCTTCGACCCCGAGCTGGTCAGCCAGCTGCACGCCGACGTCGTCTTCCTGCTGATCGGGCTGACCGTCGCGCTGATGGTCGCCCTCTACGCCACCGACTCCCCCGGCCGCGTGCGTCGCGCGGCCCGCGACCTGCTGATCGTCCAGCTGGCGCAGGGCGTCATCGGCTACGTGCAGTTCTTCCTGTCCCTGCCGATCGCCGTCGTCCTGCTGCACATGCTCGGCGCGGCGCTGATCGCCGCGTACACGGCGCGGCTGGTGTGGTCGGTGCGCGGCCCGGCGTCCGAGCTGCCGCTCGAGGCCCCGGCGCCCGGCTACGACAGGTCCACCCGCCAGACCTCGCCGTCGTAGGTCACCACGTAGGCCTTGCCGCGGGTCAGCTCCAGGGAGGTGGGCCGGTCCAGCCGCTCGGCGACGACGTCGAAGCCGCCGTCGTCGACGCGCAGCAGCTGCCCGGTGTCCGGCGTGGCGGGCGTGGCCGGCGTCCCGCCCGCGGGGAAGACGCCCTGCGACAGCGCGTACTCGTCGTGCCGCCCGAACTCCACGTCGACCAGGAGCGGGGCGCCCGACGCGACGTCGCGCACGCGGTCCGAACCGACGCGGAAGGAGACGATGCGCCCGTCCTGCGGTCGGTGCGGCGCGGGCCCGGCCAGCGCGAGGTGGACCCGGTGGCCGTCGCCGTCCAGACCCGTCGGCACCACGTTGCCCAGCTGCAGGACCGAGCGCACGCGCCCGCCGATCTCGGCGCGCAGCACCCGGTTGTGGTTGCCGTCGGTGACCAGAAAGCCGTCGCGGAACGGCTCCATCGCGTACGGCACGCCACGGGCTGCCTCGCCGCCCACCGGGGGCTTGTTTGCCATGGAGAAGGCGCCGGTGTCCGCGACGACCCGGCAGCTGTTCACGTCGTCGACCCGGTAGATCCCGGTGGCCTCGGTGGCCCCGGGGGGCAGCAGCCCGACCAGGACGTACATCCGGCCGTTCAGGAACGCCACGTCCATCGCGCCGCCGTTGGAGGCCGTCGCGCCCCGGACCGGCAGACAGGTCGCGACGACGGTCACCCTGCCGGTCCGGCGGTCGATGCGGGACACCTCGCCCGCGGTGGGCTCCGTGACGTACAGGGCGCCGTCGGGACCGATCGTGCTCCCCGAGCCGGCGTCGGAGAACTTCACGAGCAGATGCGGCTCGGCCGGCCCGCCATGACGCTCATGGGCCTGGGCCACCGCCGGGGCGGTGAGCACCAGGGCCGCCGAGAAGAGCAGGGTCGCCCATCGCCGAGTACGCATCGCCGGCTCCTTGCGGACGGGAACGCCGCACTGTAGGTGCGCACCCGTCACCGCGCCGTCAATCCGGCGTCCCCGGGGCGGAGCTCAGAGCAGGACGTCGACGATGATCGCGACGCTGAGCAGCGCCATGTAGGAGATCGAGATGTGGAACAGCTGCATCGGGCGGGTCTCGGCGTCGCGGCGGATCCGCGAGAGCAGCCGGTGCGCCTCGATCGCGAACCACAGCCCGAGGCCCGCGGCCGCCGCGGTGTAGAGCCAGCCGATCCCGTAGCCGCCCGCCACGGGCCACAGCAGCAATGAGACGGCGACGGTGGCCCAGGTCCAGGCGACGGTCTGCCGGCCCACCGACAGCGGGGTCGCCACCACCGGCAGCATCGGCACCTCGGCGCGCGCGTAGTCGGCGCGGAACCGCATCGCCAGCGCCCAGAAGTGCGGCAGCTGCCAGCAGAAGACGACCCCGAAGAAGACGACGGCCGGCCAGGCCAGCGAGCCGGTCACCGCCGCCCAGCCGATGAGCACCGGCGCCGCCCCGGGGACGCCGCCGAACAGCGTCGAGTGCCGGGTGTGCCGCTTGAGCACCATCGTGTAGATCACGGCGTAGTAGGCGATCGCCCCCAGTGCCAGGCCCGCCGCCAGCAGCGTCGTGGTGGCGGCGAGCAGCGCCGTCGACACGACGGTGAGCACCAGGCCGAAGACCAGGGCGCCGCGCGCGCTGATCTCGCCCATCGGCAGCGGCCGCCGCTCGGTGCGGTGCATCAGCCGGTCGATGTCGCGGTCGTACCAGCAGTTGAAAACGTTGGCCGCGCCGGCCGCGAGCGTGCCGCCCACCAGCGTGGGCACCAGCAGTCCCCACGACGGCCAGCCGCGGGCGGCCAGCATCATCGCGGGCACCGTCGTGACCAGCAGCAGCTCGATGATCCGCGGCTTCGTCAGCGCCACGTAGGCGCGCAGCACCGCGGAGGCCCGGCGGGTCGCGACCGCCGGCCGCTCCGAGACCGCCGTCACCTGGGACCCTCCCCCGCAGCGACGCAGGGCCCCACCGGGCGGGGAAACAGCACGGGGGTCCCTTCGAGGCGGGGATGAGAACGGGCCAACTGTAGCCCTCGGCCCATCGCCGGACCGGCCGGGATGACTAGGGTTCGGTCACGTTGATGCTGCGCGTGCAGCGGGTAGGGCCGACGTCGACGACGACGGTGCCGCAGGCCGCCGCCGCCCCGCGCACCGTCGTCCGCCCGGGTGCCCGGCCCGACCGGCCGTCCGGGCGGCCCGCAGGCCCGACCCGAGGGAGCACCGAACCGACATGGGAACGCAGAGCACCGAGTCCGAGGCCCCGGCCGAGGCCGCCACCGACGCCCCGACCGGCGCGCCCCGTCAGCCGAACCCCACGCTGCCCGAGGGCTTCGGCGAGCTCGACCGCCGCGCCATCGACACGGTCCGCGTGCTGGCCATGGACGCCGTCCAGAAGGTCGGCAACGGCCACCCCGGCACGGCGATGAGCATGGCGCCCACCTCCTACCTGCTCTTCCAGAAGTGGCTGCGGCACGACCCCAGCGACCCGAACTGGGTCGGCCGCGACCGGTTCGTGCTGTCGATGGGCCACTCCAGCCTGACCCTCTACATCCAGCTCTTCCTCTCCGGCTACGGCCTCGAGCTGGACGATCTGCGCGCTCTGCGTACGTGGGGGTCGAAGACGCCGGGCCACCCCGAGGTCAACCACACCCCCGGCGTCGAGACCACCACCGGCCCGCTGGGCCAGGGCGTGGGCAACGCGGTGGGCATGGCCATGGCCGCCCGCCGCGAGCGCGGCCTGTTCGATCCCGACACCCCCGAGGGCGAGAGCCTCTTCGACCACACCATCTGGGTCTTCGCCTCCGACGGCGACCTGGAGGAGGGCGTCAGCGGCGAGGCGTCGTCCCTGGCCGGCACGCAGCAGCTGGGCAATCTGGTCCTCGTCTACGACGACAACCGGATCTCGATCGAGGACGACACGAACGTCGCCTTCACCGAGGACGTCGGCAAGCGCTACGAGGCCTACGGCTGGCACGTCCAGCACGTCCACGACGGCGAGGACCTCGCCGCGATCGACGCCGCGTTCGCCGCCGCCAAGGCCGAGACCGGCCGGCCGTCGATCATCGTGCTGCGGACGATCATCGCCTGGCCCGCACCGAACAAGCAGAACACCGGCGCCGCGCACGGCTCGGCGCTCGGCGAGGACGAGGTCAAGGCCACCAAGCAGATCCTGGGCTTCGACCCGGAGCAGACCTTCGAGGTCGCCCCGGAGGTCCTCGAGCACGCCCGCCAGGTCGTCGACCGCGGCCGGAAGGAGCACGCCGCCTGGCAGGAACGCTTCGACGCCTGGGCCGCGGACAACGCCGACGGCGCCGCGCTGCTCGAGCGCATGACCACCCGCTCCCTGCCCGAGGGCTTCGCGGAGAAGCTGCCCAGCTGGGACGCCGACCCGAAGGGCGTGGCCACCCGCAAGGCCTCCGGCGAGGTCCTGGCCGCGCTCTACCCAGCGCTGCCCGAGCTGTGGGGCGGGTCGGCCGATCTCGCGGAGAGCAACAACACCGCCGTCAAGGGCGAACCGTCGTTCCTGCCCGCCAACCGGCAGACGAAGATGTGGTCGGGCGGTCCGTACGGCCGCACGCTGCACTTCGGCGTCCGCGAGCACGCGATGGGCGCGATCATGAACGGGATCGCGCTGCACGGCGGCACCCGCGTCTACGGCGGCACGTTCCTCACCTTCTCCGACTACATGCGCGGCGCGGTCCGGCTGGCCGCGCTCATGCAGCTGCCGGTGATCTACGTCTGGACCCACGACTCGATCGGTCTCGGCGAGGACGGCCCGACCCACCAGCCGATCGAGCACTACGCCGCGCTGCGCGCGATGCCGGGACTGGACGTCGTCCGCCCGGCCGACGCCAACGAGACCGCGGTGGCCTGGCGGACGATCCTCGAGCACAACGACCGCCCGGCCGGGCTGCTGCTGTCCCGCCAGAACCTGCCGGTGTTCGACCGCACGGTGATGAACTCCGCCAAGGGCGTGGCACGTGGTGCCTATGTGTTGGCCGACGCCTCGAACGGCGAGCCCGAGGTGATCCTGCTGAGCACCGGCTCCGAGGTGCAGATCGCCGTGGCCGCCCGCGAGCAGCTGGAGGCCGACGGCGTCCCGACCCGCGTGGTCTCGGTGCCCTGCGTCGAGTGGTTCGCCGACCAGGACCAGGCCTACAAGGACGAGGTGCTGCCGCCGTCGGTGCGGGCCCGCGTGAGCGTCGAGGCCGGCGTGCCCATGGGCTGGCGCGAGTTCGTCGGCGACGCCGGGCGGATCGTGGGCCTCACCCACTACGGGGCCAGCGCCGCCTACAGCGTTCTGTACGAGGAGTTCGGGCTGACGCACGAGGCGGTCGTCGCCGCCGCCCGGGAGAGCATCGAGGCCGCGCGATCCGGCGCCGCCGTCCCGGCCGGCCCGGTGCCCGCCACCGGCGGCCTCTCGCACGCCACCGGCGACCGCTGAAAGAAGGACCCCGCTGTCCCCCACCACTCGCAAGCTCGCGGCGGGCCCCTGCAGCGGGGCCGCTCGACCGTAGAAAGGCAGTGACATGGCACAGAACAAGCGGCTCGCCGAGCTCTCGGCGGCCGGGGTCTCGATCTGGCTCGACGACCTCTCCCGTGACCGGATCCGGAGCGGGAACCTGCAGTCGCTGGTCGACGAGTACAGCGTCGTCGGCGTGACCACGAACCCGACGATCTTCGCCGCGGCGATCAGCGGCTCGGACTCCTACGACGACCAGGTGCACGCGCTGGCCGTCCGGAGCGTGAGCGGCGAGGAGGCGCTGCGCACCATCACCGCCGCCGACGTGCGCGACGCCTGCGACCTGCTCCGGCCGGTCGCCGACCGTCAGCCCGGCGACGGCCGGGTGTCGCTCGAGGTGGCCCCGGGCCTGGCCCACGACACCGACGCGACGTCAGCGGAGGCCGCCCACCTGTGGTGGCTGGTCGACCGGCCCAACCTGTTCATCAAGATCCCGGCGACCGAGGCCGGCCTGCCGGCGATCACCGAGACGATCGCCAACGGTATCAGCGTCAACGTCACCCTGATCTTCAGTCTCGACCGCTACCGGGCGGTCATGGACGCCTACCTGGCCGGGCTGGAGAAGCGGATCGAGAACGGCGGGTCGCTCGAGGGCATCGCCTCGGTGGCGTCGTTCTTCGTCTCCCGGGTCGACACCGAGATCGACAAGCGGCTCGACAAGGCCGGCGCCGACCCCTCGCTGAAGGGCAGGGCCGGCGTCGCCAACGCGCAGCTGGCCTACCAGGCCTACGAGGAGGTCTTCTCCTCCGACCGCTGGCGCGCGCTGGAGGCGAAGGGCGCGGTACCGCAGCGGCCGCTGTGGGCCTCGACCGGCGTGAAGAACCCGGACTACTCGGACACCCTCTACATCTCCGAGCTGATCGCGCCCGGCACGGTCAACACGATGCCGGAGAAGACGATGAAGGCCTACGCCGACCACGGCGAGCCCGGCACCCCGGTGCAGAAGGCCTACGACGATGCCGCCGCGGTCATGAAGTCGGTCGCCGACGCCGGGGTGGACCTCGACGACGTCTTCAAGGTCCTGGAGGACGAGGGCGTCCAGAAGTTCGTGGACTCCTGGGACGAGCTCACCGAGTCGGTGCGGAGCGAGCTGGAGAAGCAGAAGTAGCGTCGCGCACCGACCTGCCGCTGATCGTTCCGCCGTCCGGCCCGCCGTCGGGCCGGACGGCGGACCCGCCTGCCGACCCCGAGGAACCACATGATCACCAACCCGCTGCGCGATCCGCGGGACCGGCGGCTGCCCCGCGTCCCCGAGCCCTGCGCGCTCGTGGTCTTCGGGATCACCGGCGACCTCGCCCGCAAGAAGCTGCTCCCCGCGATCTACGACCTGGCCAACCGGGGCCTGCTGCCGACCAACTTCGCGCTGCTCGGCTTCGCCCGCCGCGACTGGGGGGACTCCGACTTCGCCGACCTGGCCCGGGACGCCGCCCGCAACGCCGCCCGGACGCCGTGGCGCGAGGAGGTGTGGGACCAGCTGGCCAGCAGCGTCCACTTCGTGATGGGCTCGTTCGACGACGACAACGCCTTCGACGAGCTCGCCGGCACGCTCAACGAGCTCGAGGGCAGCCACGGCATCGGCGGCAACGCGGCGTTCTACCTGTCGATCCCGCCGGCGATGTTCCCCGTCGTCCTCAAGCAGATGCAGCGGACCCGGATGGCCGAGAGCACGCCGGAGCGCTGGCGGCGGGTCGTCGTCGAGAAGCCGTTCGGCCACGACCTGCCCTCCAGCCGCGAGCTCAACGCGCTGGTGGACTCGGTGTTCAGCCCCGAGGACGTGTTCCGGATCGACCACTACCTGGGCAAGGAGACGGTCCAGAACCTGCTGGCGCTGCGGTTCGCCAACGAGCTGTTCGAGCCGATCTGGAACGGCCACCACGTCGACTCGGTGCAGATCACCATGGCCGAGGACGTCGGCATCGGCGGGCGGGCCGGGTTCTACGAGAAGACCGGCGCCGCCCGCGACGTGCTGCAGAACCACCTGCTGCAGCTGCTCGCGCTCACCGCCATGGAGGAGCCGGTCGAGTTCTCCGCCGAGGAGATCCGCACCGAGAAGCTCAAGGTGCTGCGGGCGATCTCGCTGCCCGAGGACCTGCAGACCTTCGCCGTCCGCGGCCAGTACGAGCAGGGCTGGCTGGCCGGCCAGCGGGCCAAGGGCTACCGGCAGGAGGACGGCGTCGACCCGAAGTCGAACATCGAGACGTTCGCCGCCGTCCGGCTCGGCGTGGAGACCCGCCGCTGGGCGGGCGTGCCCTTCTACCTGCGCACCGGCAAGCGGCTCCCCCGCCGGGTCACCGAGATCGCGCTGATGTTCCAGCGCGCGCCGCACCTGCCCTTCGCGCCCACCGACACCGAGGAGCTGGGCAACAACCAGCTGGTCGTGCGCGTGCAGCCGGACGAGGGGGTCACCCTCAAGTTCGGGTCGAAGGTGCCCGGCAGCGTCATGGAGGTCCGCGACGTGGCGATGGACTTCCTCTACGGCGAGCAGTTCACCGAATCCAGCCCCGAGGCCTACGAGCGGCTGCTGCTCGACATCCTGCTCGGCGACGCGACGCTCTTCCCCCGCAACGCGGAGGTGGAGGCGTCGTGGCGGGTGATCGACCCGCTGGAGGAGTTCTGGGCCGGCACCACCCCGCACTTCTACCGGGCGGGCGAGTGGGGTCCCCGGGCCGCCGAGGAGATGCTGGCCGCCGAGAAGAGGAGGTGGCGCCGGCCATGACGACCCTCTGGGACACCACCGGTTCCGCTGTCGTGAAGGAGCTGGCCGCCCAGCGGCGGACCGGCGGTGCCGTGCTGTCCGGGGTCGCGCTGACCCTGGTCGTCGTCGCCGACGAGTCCCGGGTGGCCGAGGCCGAGGAGGCGGCCACCGCCGCCGCCGAGCAGCACCCCTGCCGGCTGCTCGTCGTCGTCCGCCGGCAGATCGACGCCCCGCAGCCGCGGCTGGACGCCGAGGTGCTCATCGGCGGCCGGCTGGGCCCCGGCGAGGCCGTCGTCATGCGGATGTACGGCCGGCTCGCGCTGCACGCCGAGTCCGTGGTGCTGCCGCTGCTGGCCGCCGACGCCCCCGTGGTGACGTGGTGGCACGCCGACCCGCCGGAGCGCATGGCCACCGATCCGCTGGCGGTCATCGCCGACCGGCGGATCACCGACAGCTCGATCGCGGCCGACCCGATCACGGCTCTGAAGACGCGCGCGGACGACTACGCCCCCGGCGACACGGACCTGGCCTGGACCCGCAGCACGCCATGGCGGGCCACGCTCACCTCCACCGTCGACTCGGTGGCCGGCCGGCGCGGCGAGCCGGTGCGGGTCCGCGGCGGCCGGGTCGAGGGCAACCCCGGCAACCCCACCGCCGAACTGCTCGCCGGGTGGCTCTCCTCGCGCTGCGGCTGCTCGGTCGGCGTGGTCAAGGGCCAGCGCACGCCGGGACCGAGCGGCGTCGACGCCGTCGTCCTGGAGCTCGACGAGGACGAGGAGATCCGTGTGCAGGCCGACCGGCGGGGCGGCGCGACGATCACCCAGCCGTTCCGCCCGGACACCAACGTCGCGCTGCCCGACCGGCCGCTGGGCGACCTGATCGGCGAGGAGCTGCGCCGGCTGGACCCCGACGAGCCGTACAGCGAGGCGCTGGAGGCCGCGACCGGGGTCTCCGGCCTGGCCGACCGCTCCCCCGTGCGGGAGCACGTCTGGTTCGACCCGGCCGATCCGGACGCGAGCGCCCGGCCGGGCACCGCCCGCCCGGCGAGCACGCGGCCGGCGGGCAGCCGCCCGTCGGGCAAGCGGGCCACCGGCAAGCGGGCCGAGGGCTCCGGCTCCGCGACGGCCGCCGCCCCGGCCGACGAGGAGGCGGTGCGCTGATGTCGCTCTCACCGGGGGAGCGGGTGGCGGCCGAGCTGGCCGAGGCCGGGGTCGAGGTGCCCGACATCGTCATCGAGCCCGACGCCGACCGGCTGGCCCGGGCGGCCGCGGCGGCGCTGGTCGCACGGCTCGCCGCCGCCCAGGCGGTGCACGGCACCGCGTCGGTGGTGCTCACCGGCGGCGGGATCGGCACCGCGCTGCTCGAGCACGTCGCCGGGCTGGCCGCCGAGCCGGCCCGCGAGCGCGTCGACTGGACGGCGGTCGACGTGTGGTGGGGCGACGAGCGCTTCGTGCCCGCCGGCAGCGACGACCGCAACGAGCTCGGTGCGCGGCGGGCGCTGCTGGACCCGGTCGGCGTCCCGGCCGAGCGGGTGCACGCCATGCCCGCCTCCGACGCCGGTTTCGGCACCCCCGAGGAGGCCGCCGCCTGGTACGCCGAGCAGCTCGCCGCGGCGGCCGACGGCGGTCCGCTCCCCCGCTTCGACGTCCTGCTGCTGGGCATGGGCCCCGAGGGCCACGTGGCCTCGATCTTCCCCGGCTCCCCCGCGTCCCGGGACGAGCGGCCGGTGTTCGCCGTCCACGACTGCCCGAAGCCGCCTCCGACGCGGGTGAGCCTCGGCTTCACGGCGATCAACTCCGCCGAGGAGGTCTGGCTGCTCGTGACCGGCGAGGGCAAGGCCGAAGCGGTCGCGCGCGGCGTCCGGGGGGCGCCGGGCGAGGAGCTGCCCGCCGGCGCCGTCCGCGGGCGGCGCGCGACGAGATGGCTGCTCGACGCCGCCGCGGCGAGCCGGCTGGACACCGCGGCCTGACATGGAGGTGCGCGTCCTCGGGCCGCTGGAGGCCCTCCGGGACGGCGTGCCCGTGCACATCAACGCCCGGATGAACCGGGCCCTGCTGGCCATCCTCGTGGTGGCCCGCGGCGAGGTGGTCCCCACCGACCGGATCGTCGACCTGCTGTGGGGTGGCACGCCCCCGCCGAAGGCCACCGCCGCGCTGCACACCAAGGTCGCCCACCTGCGCCGGGCGCTGCAGCCGGAGCGGGCCCCGCGCAGCGAGGACTCGGTCATCCGCACGTCCCCGGCCGGCTACTGGATCGCCCGGGACGACGTCGACTCCGACGCCGACCGCTTCGAGGGGCTGGTCGAGCGGGCCCGCGGCCTGCTCGCGACCGACGCGCGCCGGGCGGCGGCGCTGCTCGACGACGCGCTGGGGCTCTGGCGCGGCCCGGCGCTGGCCGAGTTCGCCGACGAGGAGTTCGCGCAGGCCACGGTGCAGCGGCTGGAGAGCCTGCGGCTGACCGCGGTCGAGCTGCGGGCCGCCGCGCGGCTGGCCGCCGGCGACACCGCGCGCGCCGTCGACGAGCTGCGACCGCACGTGGCCGCCCAGCCGCTGCGCGAGCAGGCCCGCGCCCAGCTGGCCCGGGCGCTCTACCTCGCCGGCCGGCAGGCCGACGCGCTCGCCGTCCTGCAGGAGGGGCGCCGGCTGCTGCGCGACGAGCTCGGCCTGGACCCGGGGCCGGAGCTGCAGCGACTGGAACGACAGATCCTCGACCACGACCCCGCGCTGGCGCCGGCACAGCCGCGGCCGGAGCCGGTGCCCTCCCGCCCGGTCGCGGGCGGTCCGCTGGTCGGCCGGGAGGCCGAGGTGGCGCTGCTCGACGACGCGGTGGCCGGGGCCGCCCGCGGCGCGGGCTGCGTCGTGCTGATCACCGGCGACGCCGGGATGGGCAAGTCGGCGCTGCTCGCCCACCTGGCCGCGGCGGTGGCGGCCGCGGGCGGGACGGTCCGCTCGGCCACCTGCCGCGACGGGCTGGCCGCGCCCCCGTTCTGGCCGGTGCTGCAGATGGTCCGCGCCGCGGCCGCCGGCGCGCCCCCGGAGGAACGCCAGCGCCTGGCCGACGCGCTCGGCCCGCTCGCGGAGCTGCTCCCCGACCGCGGCGGGCGCCCGGCCGGCGCGGCGGGCGGTGTGGACCCGGCCATGGTGCTGCTCCACCTGGCCGACGCCCTCGCCCTGGCGGTGGGCCCCGCCGCGCCCGCACTCGTCGCCTTCGACGACCTGCACGCGGCCGACCCCGCGACCCTGCAGCTGGTCACCGCGCTGGCCGCGGACGTCGCCGCCGCGCCGACCGTCCTCGCCCTCGCGCTGCGCACCGGCGAGGAGGGCGACTCACGGGCGCTCGCCGACGCCCTGGCCGCGCTCGGCCGGCCGCCGCGGGTGCTGCGCCTCGACCTGGAGCCGCTGCCCCCCGAGGCGGTCACCCGGCTGGTCCGCGGCCAGCTGCGCGGAGCCGCGGACGACGAGGTCGCCGGCCTGGTCGCCCGCGCCGACGGCAACCCGTTCTTCGCGCTGGAGCTGGCGCGGGTCGCGGCGGGCGGCGGCACGCCGGGCGCGGGCCGGGGCCGGCCGGTGGGCGGCGTCCCGGCGCCGGTGTTCGACGTGCTGCGCCAGCGGTTCCTGCGGCTGCCTCCCGGCGGGCCGGAGCTGCTGACCGCCGCGGCGGTCGCCGGCGCGCCGCTGCCCGCCGACGACCTGGCCGCGGTGGCGGGCGTCCCGGCCGACCAGGCGCTGGACCTGCTGGACACCGCCCTCGCCGCGCGGCTGCTGGCCGACACCGGGGAGGGCAGCTACGCCGTGGCGCACGCCCTCGTGGGGGAGGCGCTCCGGGCGTCGCTGTCCAGCGCCCGGCTGGCCCGGCTGCACCGGGCCGTGGCCGAGCGGCTCGAGCTGCGGGCGGGCGCCGATCCGCAGGCCGCCTCCCGGATCGCCCACCACCACCTGGCCGCTCGCGCGCTGGACGGCGGCGCCGCGGCGCTTCCCTGGCTCGAGCGGGCCTCGGACGCGGCCGTCCGCATGTCCGCGCTGGACGCGCTGCGGGAGGCGAACGAGCAGATCCTCACCGTGGCCGGCCCGGGCGACCGGCGCCGGGAGCTGCGCGCCCGCAGCCGGATCGCCTACGCCGACGTGTGGTCCAGCGGCTACGACACCCCGTCCATCCGGGAGTACTGCCGGCTGGTCCGCGCCTGGGAGCCGGACGGCCCCGAGCCCGACGACCTGGAGCTGCTCTGGGTGGCCACCATGCTCGAGGGCCAGGTCGGCCGGATGGACGACGCCGACGTCAGCGTGGGCCGCATGGCCCGGCTGGCCGCGGCCGTGGACGACGACACCGCCGGCTACCTCACCGAGGACATGTCCGCCGTCGTCCGCTGGCGACAGGCCCGCTATGCCGAGGCGATGGCCCACCTCGACCGCGCCCAGGCGCTGGTCGACCGCGGCCGGGTGGACCTGAGCCGCTCGCTGGCGTTCTCGCCGCCCACCCGGATCGCGGTGGTGCGGGCCCTGTGCTCCTGGCACGTGGGCCGCCGGGATGAGGCGTTCGCGCTGTCCGACCGGGCGCTGGTCGAGGGCCGGGCCGCCGGGCTGGGCGCGGCCGGGTTCGCCCGCCGCTGGGCGCTCGTCCTGGCCCTCATGGACGGCGACCGCGCCCGGGTGCGGGCGCTCGTCGACCTGCCGCTGGGCGGGTCGTGGGAACGCCTCCGCTACCCGTCGGCCGTCGTCCGTTTCGCGGAGCACTGGCTGACGGCCGCGCAGGATCCGGCGGCCGGGCTGGCCGGGATGCGCGCGGCGCACGCCGAGCTGGTCGGGCACGGCCTGGCCGGGGGCCGCTCCGTGCTGCTCGGCCTGCTCGCCGACGTGGTCCTGCGCGCCGGGGACCCCGCGCAGGCACTGGCCTTCTGCGAGGCGGGCCTGGCCGTCGCCCAGCTCGCCGAGAGCTACTGGGTCCCGGCGCTCGAGCGGATCCGGGCTCGGGCGGTGGAGGCGACGGACGGAGCGGATCAGCCGACCGCAAGCGCCGCGTCAGAGGCGCCGCCGACGATGGCGCCATGACCGAGGCGGACCCCCTCTCCACCATCGCGCCCGGCGACCGCTGGCTGGTCGTCGTGGCCCACCCCGACGACGAGGCCTTCGGCTGCGGCTCGGTGATCGCCCGCGCCGCCCGGCTCGGCGCCCGGGTGACCGTCGCGTGCGCCACCCGCGGCGAGGCCGGGGAGCTGCGACCCGGTGCCCCGGAGTGCGGCGACCTCGGCGCGGTGCGGGAGGCCGAGCTGCACCGGGCGGCCGCCCGGCTCGGCGCCGATCGCGTGGAGCTGCTCGGCTACCGGGACTCCGGCTTCGACGGCGAGGCCCCGGCCGGCTCGCTGTGCGCCGTGCCGGTGGCCGAGGTCGCCGGCGTCCTCGCCCGCCTGCTCGCCGACCTGCGGCCCACCGTCGTCGTCACCCTCGACGGCAGCGACGGGCACCGCGACCACCGGCACGTGCGGGACGCGGTGCACCGCGCCCTGGAAGGCGCTCCCGGGCCGGCGCTGTACGAGCACTGCCTGCCCAACTCGCTGATGCGGCGGTGGCTGGCCGAGACGCAGACCGCCCGCGCCGACGACGCCTACCACGCGATCGACCCCGCCGTCCTCGGCCGGCCGGACGCCGACGTGACCGACGTCCTCGACGTGGCCGACGTCCTCGACGTCCGCGAGGCGGCGATCGCCGAGCACCGGTCGCAGGCGACGCCGTTCGACGGCCTCAGCGACGACCTGCGCCGGGCGTTCCTGACCACCGACCACCTGGTGCGCGTCCGCTGACAGCGTGCGCGCGCCGCGCGGCGGTGATCCGAGAAAGCCGCACGTGCCGCACAAGAGGTCGACCGCACGCTGTTGCCGGGCCACACTTCCCGACTGTCGAAGGAGATCCCGCCATGACCGCAGCCCTGACCGCCGCCGCTGTCATCCCCGCCCCGCGACCGGCGAGCGAGCCCGTGCGGCGGCCCCGCCGCGAGCACCCGCGCGACGAGTACTGGGACGTCCTCGAGGCCCGCTGGGCGCGGGCCGGCCGCTAGGACTCAGCCGCCGCGGCGGGCCTGCAGCCGGCTGAGGGCCTCCTCGAGCAGCGCGTCGCCGTCGGCGTCGCTGCGCCGCTCGCGCACGTAGGCGAGGTGGGTCTTGTACGGCTCGGTGCGCGGCGCCGGCGGCGGGTCCTCCCGGTCCTGGCCGGCGGGCAGGCCGCAGCGGGGGCAGTCCCACAGCTCGGGGATGTCGGCGTCCGTGGCGAAGGCCACCCGGGTCTCGTGCCCGTTGGCGCACCAGAAGGCGACGCGGTGCCGCGGCGCAGCCTCGCCGCGCTCGGCTTCACCCATCGGACCTGCTCCGACCCGGGTGCCCCGGATCGCGTTGCCACCAGCCACGAGCGCTCCCTGATCTCTGGAACGGGGCGGCCGACGAGGGGCCGCGCGCGCAGTCTAGGGCCTCGGCGTGCGATCTCCCTCGCAGTTTCGCGCGCGCCGGGCGGTCAGACCTTGAGCAGGATGCCCAGCGCGACGATGCACACCGCCCAGATCACGCCGCAGAACACGGTGAGCCGGTTGAGGTTCTTCTCGACCACCGAGGAGCCGGCCAGCGACGAGGAGACCGCGCCGCCGAACATCGAGGACAGGCCGCCGCCCTTGCCGCGGTGCAGCAGGATCAGCACCACCAGCAGCAGGCTGCTGAGCACCAGCAGCACGTTCAGGATCAGCTCGACCATGGCGACGAGGGTATCCGACGCTCAGCGGACCCCGGCGGTGGCGAGGTCGTAGCCGCCGTACGGCTGCATCACCAGCCCGTTGCGCAACCGTTGTCCGGCGATCAGCTGGATGCGGGTCTCGGCCAGCGGCACGTAGGCGGCGGTCTCCCCCGCGGCGGTCGCGACGTCGGCCCACGCCGTCAGGGCCGCCTCCGCGTCGGGCGCCTTCCGGGCGGTGTCGACGAGGCCGTCGACGGCCGGGTCGGTCAGCCGCGCGTAGTTGGTGTTGCCGACCGGCCGCACGCTGCGCCCGTCGACCAGCGGCGCGAGGAAGGAGCCCGGGGTCGGGAAGTCCGCCGTCCAGGTGGCCAGCACGATGCCGAAGCCGTTGGCGGCCACGTTGTCCGGGTTGCCGACGTCCTTGGCGTAGAAGGTGGCCGGGTCCAGCGGCCGGACCTCGACCTCGATGCCGATCTCGCCGAGCTGGCCGGCGACCGCGTTCGCCAGGTCCACGCTGCTCGGCGCGTCGGCGACGGCCAGGACCGTCGGGAACCCGTCGGGCTGCCCGCACGCCTCGAGCGAGGCCCGCGCCGCGTCGAGGTCGGGCCGCGGGTCGGGGTCCTCGGGCCCGCCGGGCAGGCCGCGCGGCCACAGGACGGAGCTGCGGACGGCGTTGCCCGCCCCGCCCAGCACCTTCTGCAGGTCGCGGCGGTCGACGGCGGCGGCGACCGCGGCCCGGCAGTCGGGGTTGTCGAACGGCGCGACGTTGGTGGGCAGCGCGAGCAGCCGCATCGCCCCGGTGGTGACGTCGTCCGCGCGGTCGGCCAGCGGCGGGTCGCCGTCCTCGGCGAGCCGGGCGGTGGTCGCCGGCTGCACGCCGGCACCGGAGAGGTCGACGTCGGCCGAGCCGGCGAGCAGCGCCTGGTCGCGCTCGACGCCGGTCAGCCCGGTCCGGACGACGACCGACTCGGGCAGCGCCGTGCGGACGTCGTCGGTCGCCGGGTCCCAGCTGGGGTTGCGCTCGAGCAGGATCCCGGTCTGCGGATCGACCGAGGTGATCACGTACGGCCCGGAGGAGGCCGGGTCGGCGCCGTAGTCCCCGCCCTTGTCCGCCTCGATCGGCACCGGGCTGCTCGACGGCAGCGCCATGACGAACGGGAAGTCCGGCTGCGGTGTGCGCAGGTGGAACACGATCGTCCGGTCGTTGGGGGTCTCGATCGCCCCGAGGCCGAGCCTGTCGGGGGCCTCGTCCTGGTACGGGCCGGCGTAGGGGTTGGCCGGGTCGTCGAGCAGGTCGACGACGTAGGTCGGGCCGCCCACCACGACGTCGGAGGCGAAGGAGCGCTCGATGCCGTACTTCACGTCCCGCGCGGTGATCGGCCGGTCGTTCTCGAACGCCACGCCCTCGCGGAGGGTGAACGTCCAGGTCGAGCCGCCGTCCGGGGTGGTGCCGAGGTCGGTGGCCAGGTCGGGGACGAGCCGGCCGGTCGCGCCGGGCTCGGGGTCGTAGGTGACGAGCGTGCGGACGTAGAGCCGCATGAGGTTCCACACGCCCGGCGAGTAGGAGCGCTGGGGGTCGAGGCTGTCGACCTGCGCGGCGACCACCCGGAGCGTGCCGCCGGTCTCGTCCGAGGGCGCGCGGACGCCGTCGATCCCGGCGTTCGTGCCGCCGCCCTGCACCGGGACGTCGACGGTGCCGCTGGACCCGCCGCTGCAGCTGACCGCCAGCACGACGACCAGCACGAGGGCGCCGAGGACACCCAGGGTGCGCGACCGGCCCCGCGCCCACGACGGCACGCGCTCGAGGACGCCCCCCACTGCCACTCCCCCTGCCGCCGGAGCGGCGGGGCGGCGGTCAGCCGCCGTCGGCCGCGATCCGGCAGATCTGTGCGAACTCGTCGGCGTCCAGGCTGGCGCCGCCGACGAGGGCTCCGTCGACGTCCGGCCCGGCCAGGATCCCGGCCGTGTTCCCGGCCTTGACCGATCCCCCGTAGAGGATACGGACGCTCGAGCCCGTCTCCGGGCCGAAGCGCTCGGCGAGCCGCGCACGCAGTGCCCCGCAGACCTCCTGCGCATCGTCCGGGGTGGCCACCTCGCCGGTCCCGATCGCCCAGACCGGCTCGTAGGCGATCACCACGCGCCGCACCTGCTCGGCGGTCAGCCCGTCGAGGGCGGCGTCGAGCTGGGCGGTGCAGTGCCCGACGTGCTCCTGCGCGCGGCGGATGTCCAGGCCCTCGCCCACGCAGAGGATCGGCGTCAGCTCGTGCCGCAGGGCGGCCTGCACCTTGCGGCCGACCAGCGCGTCGTCCTCACCGTGCAGCGCCCGCCGCTCGGAGTGCCCGACGACGACGTAGCTGCAGGCCAGCGCGGCGAGCATCGCCCCGCTGATCTCGCCGGTGTAGGCACCGGAGTCGTGCACCGAGAGGTCCTGCGCGCCGAAGCCGACGGGCAGCCTGTCGCCGGTGACCAGCGTCTGCACGCTGCGCAGCGCGGTGAACGGCGGCAGCACGACCATCTCGGTGGTGTCGAGCACCTGCTCGGGCAGGCTGAAGACCAGCTTCTGCACCAGCCCGATGGCCTCGAGGTGGGACAGGTGCATCTTCCAGTTGCCGGCGATGAGCGGACGGCGGCCCTCCCGCTTCGGCGCCGGTGCGGTGCGCGCCATCAGCCGGCCAGCACCGCGAGGCCGGGCAGCTCGCGGCCCTCGAGGAACTCCAGCGAGGCGCCGCCGCCGGTGCTGATGTGCCCGAACGCGGACTCGTCGAGGCCGAGCTGCCGGACCGCGGCGGCGGAGTCGCCACCCCCGACCACGGAGAGCCCGTCGACGGCGGCGACGGCGCGCGCGACGCCCTCGGTCCCGGCGGCGAACGGCGCCAGCTCGAACACGCCCATCGGGCCGTTCCAGAAGACGGTGCGCGCCCCGGCCAGCTCGCGGCCGAACAGCTCGACCGTGCGGGGCCCGACGTCCAAGCCCAGCTGGTCGCCGGGGATCGCGTCCGCGCCGACCGTGGTGGTCGGGGCGTCGGCGCTGAACTCCGGCGCGCAGACCACGTCGACCGGCAGCACGATCCGGTCGCCCGCCTCGGCGAGCAGCCGCTTGCAGGTGTCGACCTGGTCGGCTTCCAGCAGCGACTTGCCGACCTCGTGGCCCTGCGCCCGGAGAAAGGTGAAGCACATGCCGCCGCCGACCAGCAGCCGGTCGACCTTGGGCAGCAGCGCCTCGATGACGGCGAGCTTGTCGCTGACCTTGGAGCCGCCGAGCACCACGACGTAGGGCCGGTCGGGATCGGTGGTGAGCTTCTGCAGCACCTCGAGCTCGCGGGCGACCAGCCGCCCGGCGTAGTGCGGCAGCCGCTCGGCGATGTCGTAGACCGACGCGTGCTTGCGGTGCACGGCGCCGAACGCGTCGTCCACGTACACGTCGGCGAGCCCGGCCAGCCGGTCGGCCAGCGCGCCGCGCTCGGCGTCGTCCTTGGCCGTCTCGGCCGCCTCGAAGCGGACGTTCTCCAGGAGCAGGACGTCGCCGTCCTTCAGCCCCTCGGCCCTGGCCCGCGCGTCGTCCCCCGCGACGTCGCCGGCGAGCGGCACCTCGGCACCCAGCAGCTCGCCCAGGCGGCCGGCGACCGGGGCCAGCGAGTACTGCGGGTCCGGCGCGCCCTTCGGCCGGCCGAGGTGCGCGGCGACGACCACCCGTGCGCCGGCGTCGCGCAGCGCCCGCAGCGTGGGCAGGCTGGCCCGGATCCGGCCGTCGTCGGTGATCGCCCGCGTGCTCTTGTCCAGCGGGACGTTCAGGTCGGCGCGCAGGAACACGCGCCGACCCGAGACCCCGTCGGCGAGCAGGTCGTCGAGGGAACGCATCAGAGCGAGTTGCCGACCAGCTCGACGGAGTCGACGAGGCGGTTGGAGTAGCCCCACTCGTTGTCGTACCAGCCGAGCACCTTGGCCATCGGACCGAAGACCTTGGTCAGCTTCGCGTCGTAGATGCAGGACGACGGGTCGGTGACGATGTCGGAGGAGACGATCGGGGCGTCCGTGTAGGTGAGGTACTTGCCCAGCGGACCGGCCGCGGCCTCGCGGTACGCGGCGTCGATGTCCTCGGCCGAGGCCTCGCGGGTCAGCTGGACGGTGAGGTCGGTCGCCGAGCCGGTGGGCACCGGGACGCGGATGGCGTAGCCGTCGAGCTTGCCCTTCAGCTCGGGCAGGACGAGCCCGATGGCCTTCGCGGCGCCGGTGGAGGTCGGCACCATGTTGAGCGCGGCGGCGCGGGCCCGGCGGAGGTCCTTGTGCGGGCCGTCCTGCAGGTTCTGGTCCGCGGTGTAGGCGTGGATCGTGGTCATCAGGCCGCGCTCGATGCCGAAGGCGTCGTTGAGCACCTTGGCCAGCGGGGCCAGGCAGTTCGTGGTGCAGGACGCGTTGCTGATGATCGTCTGCGAGCCGTCGTACAGGTGGTCGTTGACGCCCATGACGATCGTGAGGTCGTCGCCGGTGGCCGGCGCGGAGATCACGACCTTCTTGGCTCCGCCGGCGTCCACGTGCTTGCGCGCGTCCTCGGCCTTGGTGAAGAAGCCGGTGGACTCGACGACGACGTCCACGCCCAGCTCACCCCAGGGGAGGCCGGCCGGGTCGCGCTCGGCGAGCACCTTGAGGGTGGCGCCGCCGACCTTGATCCCGTCGCCGACGGCGGTGACCTCCTCGGGGAACTTGCCCAGGATGCTGTCGTACTTCAGCAGGTGCGCCAGCGTCTCGGGGGTGGTCAGGTCGTTGACCGCCACGATCTCGACGTCGGCGCCGCTGGCGGCAGCCGCCCGATAGAAGTTGCGGCCGATGCGCCCGAACCCGTTGATGCCTACCCGGACCGTCACGAGGAACCTCCATGCCTCTGTCGGAAGCGGTCGTCGCCTCAGGGGGCCGCGCATGGCGCGCGGCCTCGCTCCGCGGGAAACCCTATCGGTCCCGGGCGACGTGCTGGAGCGGCCCTCCTGCGGGGTCCCGCCGCGAGCCGGTGACGAACTGGAACGGCCACCCTGCAGGGACCCGCGCCGAGCGCGCGAGGCGTGGGGGGCAGGGTGGTCCTTCTACTACTGGGCCAGCATGTCGTCGGTGACGGCGGACTCCGTGTCCGGGATGCCGAGGTCCTTGGCGCGCTTGTCGGCCATCGCCAGCAGCCGGCGGATCCGGCCCGCGACGGCGTCCTTGGTCATCGGCGGGTCGGCGCGCTGGCCGAGCTCCTCCAGGGAGGCCTGGCCGTGCTCGAGGCGCAGCCGGCCGGCGACCAGCAGGTGCTCGGGCGCGTCGTTGGCCAGGATCTCCAGCGCGCGCTCCACGCGGGCGCTGGCCGCGACCGCGGCCCGGGCCGAGCGGCGCAGGTTGGCGTCGTCGAAGTTGGCCAGCCGGTTGGCGGTGGCCCGGACCTCGCGGCGCATCCGCCGCTCCTCCCAGGCCAGGACGGCGTCGTGGGCGCCCATGCGGGTCAGCAGCGCGCTGATCGCGTCGCCGTCCCGGACGACGACCCGGTCGGCGCCGCGGACCTCGCGGGCCTTGGCGGCGATGCCCAGCCGGCGGGCGGCGCCGACGAGGGCCATGGCCGCCTCGGGGCCCGGGCAGGTGACCTCGAGGGAGGAGGAGCGGCCCGGCTCGGTGAGCGAGCCGTGGGCCAGGAAGGCGCCGCGCCAGGCGGCCTCGGCGTCGTTGATGCTGCCGGAGACCACCGCGGGCGGCAGGCCGCGGACGGGGCGGCCGCGCTGGTCGACCAGGCCGGTCTGCCGGGCCAGGCCCTCGCCGTGCTTGGCGATCCGCACCAGGTAGCGCACGCCGCGGCGGATGTTGCCGCCGGCCAGCACGCTCACCCCGCTCGTGTAGCCGTACACCTCGCTGATGTCGCGGCGCAGCCGGCGGGCGACCGAGCCGGTGTCCAGCTCGGCCTCGATGACGACCCGGCCGCCGACGATGTGCAGCCCGCCGGAGAAGCGCAGCAGCGCGGTGACCTCGGCCTTGCGCTCCGAGGTCTTCGTGCACTCCACCCGTGAGAGCTCGTCCTTGACCATTGCGGTCATCGCCATGTGCGGAGTTCCTTTCCCCCTCGTACCCCTGCCGGGCACCGCCCGTTCCGATACCCGGCCGAGCACACCTACTCCTTCAGCGTGCCCCGACCACGGAGGCCAGGGCACCGGCAAGCCGCTCGGGATCGTGCCGTGGTGTGCCGTCGAGCTCGGCCACCGGAGCCAGGACGAGCTCGGCGCCGCACTCGCGCACTGCAGTTAGGAGACCATGGCGGTCAACCACCGATTCCTCATCGGCGATCACCGTGTGCAACGCCACTCCGCCGAGGTGTGCCTGCAGCACGCGGAGGTGCTCCTCAGGGCTGAATCCGTCGGTCTCACCGGGCTGCGGCTCCAGGTTCAGGACGACCACCTTCCGGGCGGTGCTGCGCTCCAGCGCCGCGCGCAGCCGGGGCACGAGCAGGTGCGGCAGCACGGAGGTGTACCAGGAGCCGGGGCCGAGCGAGACGACGTCGGCCGCGGCGATCGCGTCGAGGACGGCCCCGTTGACCGGCGGGTCGGGCGGCGAGACGAGGATGTCGCGGACCCGGCCGGGCGTGGTCGCGACCGCGACCTGCCCGCGGATGGTCCGCGTGCGGGCGGGGTCGTCGGGGTCGACGCTCTCCACCCGGGCCACCAGGTCGAGCGGGACGTCGGCCATCGGCAGGACGCGGCCGTGGGCGGCCAGGAGCGCGCACAGCTCGTCGAGAGCGCGCACCGTGTCGCCGCCGTACATGTCGGCCAGCCCGGTGAGGACCAGGTTGCCGACCGGGTGCCCGGCCAGGACGCCGGTGCCGCCGAACCGGTGCTGCAGCAGCGCGGCGATCGAGGAGGGCCGCTCCCCCTCGCCGGCGAGCGCGGCCAGCGCCATCCGCAGGTCGCCCGGCGGCAGGACGGGCAGCTCCCGCCGGATCCGGCCGGAGGAGCCGCCGTCGTCGGCGACGGTGACCACCGCGGTGAGCTCGGGCGTGATCCGCCGCCACGCGGCCAGCGCCGCGGCCAGCCCGTGCCCGCCCCCGAAGGCGACCACCCGCGGGTGCGGCCCCGTCACTCGCGGCCCAGGTCGCGGTGCCGGGCGACGGCGGCGACCCCCTCGTCGGAGAGCCGGCGGGCGAACTCCTCGGCGATGGCGACGCTGCGGTGCTTGCCGCCCGTGCAGCCCACGGCGAGCGTCAGGTACCGCTTGCCCTCGCGGCGGTAGCCGGGGACGAGCACGCGCAGCACGTCGGTGTAGCGGTCGAGGAACTCGGTGGCGTCGTCCTGACCCAGGACGTAGTCGCGGACCTCCGCGTCGCGACCGGTCTTCGGCCGCAGCTCGGGGATCCAGTGCGGGTTGGGCAGGAAGCGGGCGTCGACCACCAGGTCGGCGTCCAGCGGCAGCCCGTACTTGAAGCCGAAGCTGAGCACGGTCGCGGTCAGCGGCGGGGTCTGCCCCTCGCGGGCGAAGGCGTTCTCCAGCGTGGCGCGCAGCTGGTGGACGTTGAGGTCGCTGGTGTCCACCCAGAGGTCGGCCTCGCCCGCGATGCCGGCGAGCAGCGCCCGCTCGGCCGAGATGCCGTCGCTGAGCCGACCGCTGCCCTGCAGCGGGTGCTCCCGGCGGTTGGACTCGTACCGGCGGATCAGCACCTCGTCGCGGGCGTGCACGTAGAGTACCCGCGGCCGGTGGCCGGCCTCCGCGAGGACCCGGATCGCCTCCTGCAGGTCGCTGGTGAACGCCCGGCTGCGCACGTCGACGACGGCGGCGAAGCGGCGGATGTCGCCGCGGGCACCGAGCTCGACCATCGGCAGCAGCAGCGCCGGCGGCAGGTTGTCGACGACGAACCAGCCGAGGTCCTCGAGCACCCGGCCGGCGCTGTTCTTGCCCGCCCCCGACAGCCCCGTGACGACGACGACCTCGAGCGGCGGCGTCTCGGTCGACGTGGGGTCGAGCGAGGGGCGGACGTCGTTCTGCGGACCCTGCTGCCCGGCCGGCGTCACCGGGCCGCTCCCACGCGGCCCACCTCGGCGGTGTCGCCGGCGTCCGGGGTCGGCGCGCCGCGCTCGGCCGGCCCGTCGGGGGCCAGCGTCGATTCGGCGGGCTCCACCGACGGCTCAGCGATGGCCGCCTGCACCGCCTCCGCCGTCCGCCGGCCGATGCCGGGGACGGTCATGAGCTCCTCGACCGTCGCGGCACGCAGCCGCTTGAGCGAGCCGAACTTCTTCATCAGCGCCTTCCGCCGGGTGTCCCCGAGGCCGGGGACGTCGTCCAGGAGCGACACCAGCATGCTGGTCGACCGCTTCTGCCGGTGGTAGGTGATCGCGAACCGGTGGGCCTCGTCCCGGACCCGCTGCAGCAGGTAGAGCCCCTCCGAGGTGCGCGGCAGGATCACCGGATCGGGCTCGCCGGGGAGCCAGACCTCCTCCATGCGCTTGGCCAGGCCGCAGACGGCGACGTCGACGATGCCGAGTTCGTCGAGCGACCGGGCCGCCGCGGCCACCTGCGGCGCGCCGCCGTCGACGACGAGGAGGTTCGGCGGATAGGCGAACTTGCGCGGCCGGCCCTCCTCGGCGGCGATGCCCTGCTCGTCGCGCCGGTCGGCCTCCTCCTTGAGGTGGCGGGCGAAGCGGCGGCGGACCACCTCGGCCATCGCCGCGGTGTCGTCGGTTCCGTGTGTGACGGAGAAGCGGCGGTAGTCGGACTTCTTCGGCAGGCCGTCCTCGAAGACCACCATGCTGGCCACCACGTTGGTCTGCTGGACGTGCGAGACGTCCATGCATTCGATCCGCAGCGGCGCGTCGGGGAGGTCGAGGGCCTCCTGGAGCTCCTGCAGCGCGAGGCTGCGGGCGGTGAGGTCGCTGGCGCGCTTCACCCGGTGGCGGGCGAAGGCCTCCTTGGCGTTGCGTTCGACGGTCTCCAGCAGGCTGCGCTTGTCGCCGCGCTGCGGCACCCGCAGGCTCACCCGGCTGCCGCGCAGCTCGCTGAGCAGCTCCTCGTAGACGTCGGCGTCGTCCGGCAGCTCCGGGACGAGGACCTCCTTGGGGACCATCTCCCCCGCCTCGCCGACCCCCGTCTCCTCGTCGACCCCGCCGTAGACCTGCAGCAGGAACTGCTCGACCAGCTCGCCGGTGGTGACCTCCTCGACCTTGTCGATGATCCAGCCGCGCTGGCCGCGCACCCGCCCGCCGCGGACGTGGAAGACCTGGACGGCGGCTTCCAGCTCGTCCTGGGCGAAGGCGACGACGTCGGCGTCCGTGCCGTCGCCGAGGACGACGGCCTGCTTCTCCATGGCGCGGCGCAGGGCGCCGAGGTCGTCGCGCAGCCGGGCGGCCTTCTCGAACTCCAGGGCCTCCGACGCCGCGGCCATCTCGCGTTCGAGCCGCTTGACCATGAGGTCGGTGCGGCCGGCCATGAAGTCGACGAAGTCGTCGACGATCTCGCGGTGCTCCTCGGCGCTGACCCGGCCGACGCAGGGAGCCGAGCACTTGCCGATGTAGCCGAGCAGGCACGGGCGGCCGATCTGGCCGGCGCGCTTGAAGACGCCGTTGGAGCAGGTGCGGGCGGGGAAGACGCGGGTGAGCGTGTCGAGGGTCTCGCGGATCGCCCAGGCGTGCGCGTACGGGCCGAAGTAGCGGACGCCCTTCCGCTTGGGACCGCGCATGACCTGCAGGCGCGGGAACTCCTCGTTCAGCGTCACGGCCAGCGACGGGTAGCTCTTGTCGTCGCGGTAGCGGACGTTGAAGCGGGGGTCGAACTCCTTGATCCAGTTGTACTCGAGCTGGAGGGCCTCGACCTCGGTGCCGACGACGGTCCACTCGACGCTCGCCGCCGTCGTCACCATCTGGCGGGTGCGCGGGTGCAGGCCGGCGACGTCGGCGAAGTAGCTGTTCAGCCGCTGGCGCAGGCTCTTGGCCTTGCCGACGTAGATGACCCGGCCGCTCGGGTCGCGGAACTTGTAGACCCCCGGCGACTCCGGGATGCTGCCGACCGCCGGTCGGTACGTGGACGGGTCGGGCACGGGGTCCAGATTAGGTCGGTGGTCTGACACGCCGGTAATTCGGTGGAGCCCCCCGGGATGCTGGGCGCGTGCGGATCACGTTCGAGCGCATGGCCGACCGCCGCCCGGTCGAGACGCTCGTCGAGCGGGACGACGGCGTGGTGTTCCGGATGCGCGGCGCCGGCGGCGGGGTCGACCTGCCGCACGACCTGGTGTCGGGTACTCGCGCGAGCTCCTGGACGGCGCCGCCGCCGCACTGGCGTCGTCCGCGCGGCGGTGGACCGCACTCGCGCCGGGCGAGCGGTGGACCGTCGTCGAGTGGACGGCCGTTCCCCCGCGGGGCCGACGTCGTTGACACCGCAGCGGCCGCCGGGCCAGCCTGGGCGCCGCGCGGGGGCCGGGCACTCCTCGGGAGCGGCGATGGGCGCACACGTGCGGGCCGGCGGACTGGACGTCTGGGTCGAGCAGGTCGGCGAGGGACCGGACGTGCTGCTCATCGGCGGACTGGGCGACACCGTCGAATCGTGGCAGTTCCAGCTGGACGGGCTGCGCGACCGGTATCGGGTCACCGCGTTCGACAACCGCGGGGCGGGGCGGACGAGGATGCCCGCCGAGCGGCTCACCATCGAGGCGATGGCGGACGACGCGGCTGCCGTGCTCCTCGCCCTCGGCGTGCGGTCGGCACACGTGGCCGGGTTCTCGGGCGGCAGCGTCGTGGCGCAGGAGCTCGCGCTGCGCTCACCGGACCTGGTGCGCAGCCTCGTCCTCCAGAGCACGTGGGCGGTCCCGGACCCCTACTACCGCGCGTGGATGCGGTTCGTCCGGTGGCTGCCCGAGGTCGCACCCGACGAACGGGACTTCCTCGAAGGCTTCTACCTCGACATCTACACGCCCCGGGCCTACGCCGACGGCACCGTCGCGCGCCTCATCGAGGACGTGCTCGCCTTCCCGCACAAGCAGGCGGTCGAGGACATGCAGGCGTTCCTGGACGCGCTCCTCGTGCACGACACCTCGGCCCGGCTGCCACGGATCGGCGTGCCCACCCTGGTGGTGGCCGGCGGCGCCGACCCGGGGGCACGCCCTGCGCTGGGGCGGGCGGTGGCCGCGGCGGTCCCGGGTGCGGTCTTCGAGGTCTGGGACGGCGAGTCGCACCAGCCCTTCCAGGAGGTGCCCGAGCGGTGGAACGCCCGGGTCGACGCCTTCTGGCAGGAGGTCGAGGCGCGCACATCGGTTGGGCGGGAGGCCGCGCCCGCGGGTTGAGCGGGTCAGGCGATCGACGCCAGGTCGCTCTCGAGCAGGGCGCGGTCCTCGGGGTCGCTGATGTGCTCGGCCGCCTCGCGCGCGTCGGCCAGATGGCGCGCGACCGCCTCGGGGTCCCCCGCCACCGCGGCGGCGCGGGCCAGCGCCTCGTGGGCGAAGGCGAGGTCCCAGTCGCCGATGCCGTTCTCCTGGCAGATCTCGAGGACGCGGCGGGCGTGGTGCCGGGCGGGCTCGGCGCGGCCGAGGACGGCGTAGACGCGCGAGCACTGCCACTCCCCGCGGGCCAGGTTCACCGCCGTCCCGGCCTGCTCCCAGTGGTAGCGGGAGGCGTGCGCCATGTGCACCATGCGGTCGTCCTGGGCCGGGGTGCGGTCCTCGGTCTCCATGAGCACCCAGACGCCGTTGAACAGGTCGACGGCGAGCCGGCGCTCGTCGGCGGCCTCCGGGGCGCTCGCGGCCGGGGGCGGCTGCGGGAGGTCCGGCGCCGTCCCGCCGTCCTCGGGGTCGTCGTCCTCGTCGTCGGCGAGGTGGGACAGGCGGTGCAGGTCGCCGCGGACGCGGGCCAGCCGGCTCTCCAGCCGGCGCCGGTGCTGGCTCAGCACGCGGTCGACGACGTCCGGGTCGCCGGCCGCGGCGAGGCACTCGGCGATGCCCTCCAACGGCACGCCGACCGAGCGCAGGCGGGCGATCAGCCGGGCCTGCGGGAGGCGGTCGGCGGCGTACCAGCGGTAGCCGGTGGCGCCGTCGACGTCGTCGGGCGTGAACAGCCCGATCCGGTCGTAGTGGCGCAGCGCCTTGGCGGTCATGCCGGTCGCGGCAGCCAGCTGGCCGATGGTGAGCTGCGCGTCTCCCTCGTCCACGCCTGCGGACGCTAGGACCTTGCCGCGCGGGAAGGTCCAGCCCGCGGCCTCAGCCCCCGGCGAGCCGGGCGTCGAGCCAGCCGAGCAGGTCCCGGGTCACCTCGTCGCGGTTGGTCTCGTTGAAGACCTCGTGCCGGGCGTCCGGGTACACGTGCTGCTCGACGGGGAGGCCGCGGTCGCGCAGCATCTCGGCGAGCGCGGTGACCCGGCTGCCGTCGGTGCCGCCCACGGGGTCCTGCTGGCCGGAGAGCAGCAGGACGGGCAGGCCGTCCGGCAGGTCCTTGACGGCCTCGGGGGACGCCCCGCGGACGGCCATGCCGAAGACGCCGGCGGCGTAGGCGTGGGTCAGGGGCATCTGCTCGCCGCACAGCGGGTCGCTGATGTAGGCGTCCACCTCGGCGGGGTCGCGGGAGAGCCAGTCGAAGGGCGTGCGCGCCGGCTCGAACGGCTGGTTGAAGGCGCCGAGCGCGTCGAGCACCTGGTCTCCCATGCCCGAGGCCACGGCCGCGTCCAGCGCGGTGACCGTGTCGACCAGTTCCGGCGCGACGCCGATCGGCCCGGAGAGCACCAGCCCGGCGAGGTCGTCGCCGTCCCGCTCGGCCGCGGCCAGCGCGATGATCGAGCCCATCGAGTGGCCGACGAGGATCCGCGGCACGCCGGGGTGCTCGTCGGACATCACCCGGTGCAGCCCGCAGACGTCGTCCAGCACCCGCTCCACGCCGAGGCCGCCGAACCGGCCGACGCCGGTGCCCTCCGCCGTCCGGCCGTGGCCGCGCAGGTCCATCGCGTACACCGCGAGGCCCCGCTCGACGAGAGCGTCGGCGAGGCGGCCGTAGCGAGCCGAGTGCTCGGAGGCCCCGTGGACGATCTGCACCGTCGCCCGGACGTCGCCGTCCGGCTGCCATCGCCGGTAGACCACCCGCACGTGGTCGACCGCCTGCAGGAGCTTCACGTCCGCGGACGTCCTCATCCCGAATCCCCTCGTTCCGTCGGCGCCGTTGCCGGGTCAGGACCTACCGGTCGCGGTCCGGCTGGTCAACCGGAGCGTCGGTCCGGGCGTGTCAGTAGGGCGGCGGTGTGGTGACGGCGGTCAGCCCGGTGGGGGTGGTGACGGTCAGCGTGCCGTCGCTGGTGCCCTCGTAACGCCAGCCCGGGGCCTGGTGCTTGCCGCGGTGGTTGCCCACGCAGAAGCCGGCCAGGTTGCTTGCGGCGGTCGGGCCGTCGGGGTAGCGGATGCGGTGGTCCAGCTCGCCGGTGGCCACCGGGCGGCGGCAGCCGGGAAACCGGCAGCGGCGGTCGCGGGCGCGCACGAACCGGTCCAGCGCGGCCGAGGGGCGGTAGCCAGCGGTCGGGCCGGGGGCGCCCAGGCCGGGCCGGCCGGTCAGGCCGTGGCCGCAGGTGTGGGGGGCGCGGCGGCAGGCGTCGGCGCCGCAATGCGCCGCCCGGCGCAGCCCGGGCAGGTCGGTCAGCGAGACCAGCGCCCCGGACAGGACGTCGACCAGGGCGAGCCGGGGCCGGTCGGCCAGCCCGCCGCCGCCGCCGCGGGCCAGCAGCTCGGCCAGCGCGGCCCGGTCGGCGCCGGCCGCCGCGGCGAGCGCGGTGAGGGCGTCGCGGGCGGCGTCGACCCGGGCGGCCGTGCTCGCCCGGCGGGCGCGTTCGTCGGCGGCATCGGCCCGTTCGGCGGTGTCCACCATCCGGCGGGCGTGCCCGAGCGCCAGCTGCGCCCGATACCGGGCCTGGGAGGCGTCCTCGACCGCCCGGTCGGCCGCGGCCCACCAGCCCGCGGTGGGCGGCGGATCGGCCGGGGGCGGGTCCGCCGGCCGGGCGACCGGGAGGTCGGGGTCGGTGATCCGGCCGGCCTCGAAGTCGGCCCACCAGCGCTCGTCGGCCTCGATCAGCGCCCGCTGCAGCTCCAGGTCGATCTCGCCGTCGGCGATCGCCCGCTCGGCCGCGGCGATGATCTCGGCCTCGGTCAGCGGGTCGGGGTCGTCGAACTCCCCGGCCGCCAGCCGCCGCTCCCACTCGGCCTCCCAGGCGGCGTGCGCGGCGCGCATCCGCGTTGTCCAACCGGACATGTCCGGGCACGGATCCAGCAGCCACTCGTCGCCGGCCGACGCGGCCTCGGCGGTGTCGGTGTCGGCGGACTCGGCTTCGGCCCCGTCGGTGTCGGCGGATTCGCGGTCGGCGGGGTCGGCCCCGTCGGTGGCGGCGAGGTAGCCGGCCAGCGCCTCCTCGCCGAGCTCGGCGCCGGTCAGCGCGCGCAGCAGCTGCCGCGCCGTGTCCGCCGACACCACCTGCCCGTTCAGCTCGCCCGGGGCGTCCCCGCCCAGCAGCGTCTGCACCGCGGCGACCAGGGTCAGCGTCACCTGCACCGGCGGCCGCCCGCCCTCACCGGGGCGCAGCACCAGATCCAGCAGGCAGTCCAGCATCTTCCGCGGCCTGGAGCGCGGCTCGGCGCCGGGCTCGTCGTCCACCGCGTCGGCGTAGGCGCCCAGCGCCGCGGACAGCGCGGCGATCTCCGGCTCCGAGCCGTACACCCCCAGGGCGGCGAGGTCGTCCTTGCGCACGGTCTGCCGGAACACCCCGCGCTCCCTGAGCGCGCGGGCGGCGCGGTCGGCGGCGGCCCGGGCGTCGCGGCGGGCCACCACCCGCCGCGCCCGATCCCGCAGCTGCGGCGGCGTGGTGATCACCCCCGCCGCGGCCCGGGCCGCCACCCAGCCCAGCAGCTCCGCCTGCACCTCCGCGCGCACCCGGTCCGCGGCGATCGGCGCGACCAGATCCAGCCACGGCCACAGATGCCCGGCGTGCAACCCGCCGGACTCCAGCGCGGCCAGCACCCCGGGCAGCCGCTGCGCCAGGGTCAGCGACTGCTCCAGCAGCCGCGCCGCCGCCCCCTCGGTGCAGGCCAGCGCCACCTGCAACTCCGCGGTGGCCCACTCACTGACCGGCCGCAGCACCTCCGGGCGGGCCGCCCACCGCGCCGCGCTCATCGCCCCGGGCTCCCCCTGCGCCCGATCCGCCGACGCCGGCCGCCCGGCGGCGAACCCCGCCACCGCCCGCGCCCGCACCGCGGTCAGCCGGGCGATCTCCCGATCCGCCGCCTGCACCACCCCCAGAGGACCCTCGGCCAGCGCCACCGGCGGCCCGAACACCGGCCACTCCGGCGATACCGACCCCGACGCAGCCGCGTCGGGCTCGGCGGGAGGAGCGGAGGCGTTCATGCACTCGATCATACGTTCGAAGGCACCCACCAGCAAGTCCGCGCCGCGGAAAACCGCAGGCCACCACGCCTGTGGACAACGTCGTCGTCCCGTCGGAGCCGCGTGCCAGGCTGGGCGGATGCACGGGGACCCGACAGCCCGACCCGATCAGGAACGGTCGCCGAACGGCCGGCCGCCGGCCAGCTGGGTGATGGGGCGCTCCGCCCGTTGGCACACCGAGGAAGGGCGCGCCGTCCTCGCGCACGACGGCACCGTCGAAGATCTGCACGCGGTCCGGCAGGAACTGGAGCTGCGCGTCGCCGCGCAAGACTTCAGCGTCTGGACCCTCGTACGGGCCGTCGAGGCCCTGCGGAGGAGCCGCGGGTCCCGACGCGGACCCTAGGCGCTGAGGCGTCGTCGCGGCCGGCCACGACGACGCGTCAGCTGGCCTTCTTGCGGGCCCGCTTCTTCGGGGCCGCCGCGGCGGCGACGGCGTCCGGGTCGAGGTGCAGGGCGAGGTACCGGCCGGTGTGGCTCTCCGGCACGGTGGCGACGAACTCGGGCGGCCCCTCGGCGACGACCGTGCCGCCGCGGAACCCACCCTCCGGCCCCATGTCGATGATCCAGTCGGCGCTCTTGATGACGTCGAGGTTGTGCTCGATGACGACGACCGAGTTGCCCTTGTCGACCAGGCCCTGGAGCACCAGCAGGAGCTTGCGGATGTCCTCGAAGTGCAGGCCGGTGGTCGGCTCGTCGAGCACGTAGATGGTCCGGCCGGTGGACCGCTTCTGCAGCTCGCTCGCCAGCTTCACCCGCTGCGCCTCACCGCCGGAGAGGGTCGGCGCCGGCTGGCCGAGCCGGACGTAGCCGAGGCCGACGTCGGTGAGCGTCTTCAGGTGCCGCGCGATCGGCGGGATGGCCGCGAAGAACTCCGCCGCCTCCTCGATCGGCATGTCGAGGACCTCGGCGATCGTCCTGCCCTTGTAGTGCACCTCGAGCGTCTCCCGGTTGTACCGGGCGCCCTTGCACACCTCGCAGGGGACGTAGACGTCCGGCAGGAAGTTCATCTCGATCTTGATGGTGCCGTCGCCGGAGCAGGCCTCGCAGCGGCCGCCCTTGACGTTGAACGAGAACCGGCCGGGCAGGTAGCCGCGCATCTTCGCCTCGGAGGTCTGGGCGAAGAGCTTGCGGATGTGGTCGTACACACCGGTGTAGGTGGCCGGGTTGGACCGCGGGGTGCGGCCGATCGGCGACTGGTCTACGTGCACCACCTTGTCGAGCTGCTCGAGCCCGGTGATCGTGCGGTGCCGCCCCGCCACGAGCCGCGCGCGGTTCAGCTGGTTGGCCAGCGTCGTGTAGAGGATGTCGTTGACCAGCGTCGACTTGCCCGAGCCCGAGACGCCGGTGACGGCGGTGAAGACACCGAGCGGGAAGGTGACGTCGACCCCCTTGAGGTTGTGCTCGCGGGCACCCCTGACGACCAGTTCGCGGCCCGGCTCCGGCTCGCGCCGCTTCTTCGGGACGGCGATCTCCCTGCGCCCCGACAGGTAGGCGCCGGTCAGCGACGAGTCCGAGGCCAGCAGGTCCTCGACGGTGCCGCTGACCACGATCTCGCCGCCGTGCTCGCCGGCGCCCGGGCCGATGTCGACGACCCAGTCGGCGACCTTGATCGTGTCCTCGTCGTGCTCCACGACGATCAGCGTGTTGCCCATGTTCCGCAACCGGACCAGCGTCTCGATCAGCCGGGTGTTGTCGCGCTGGTGCAGGCCGATCGACGGCTCGTCCAGCACGTAGAGGACGCCGACCAGGCCGGAGCCGATCTGCGTCGCCAGCCGGATCCGCTGCGCCTCCCCACCGGCGAGCGTCGCCGCCGGGCGGTCGAGCGACAGGTAGTCGAGACCGACGTCGACGAGGAAGGACAGCCGGGCCTGGATCTCCCGCAGCACCCGGTCGGCGATCGCCTTCTCGCGCTCCCCCAGCTCCAGCGACCCCAGCCACTGCGACGCCTCACCGATCGACAGGCTGGTGACGTCGGCGATCGAGCGGCCGGTGAGCTTGACGGCGAGGATCTCCGGCTTGAGCCGCGTGCCGTGGCAGACGGGACAGGGCACGTCGCGCATGTAGCCCTCGTACTTGTCCCGCATGTAGTCGCTGTCGGTGTCCTCGTGCCGCCGCTCGAGGAAGGGCAGCACGCCCTCGAACGCCGCGTAGTAGCTGCGCTCGCGGCCGTACCGGTTGCGGTAGCGCACGTGCACCTGGTCGGGCGAGCCGTGCAGCACGGCCTTCTGCACGCGGGCCGGCAGCCGCTCCCAGGGGGTGTCCATCGAGAACCCGAGCTGGTCGGCCAGGCCGGTCAGCAGCCGGGTGAAGTACTCGTTGCTCATCGAGCCGGCCCACGGCGCCACCGCGCCCTGGCCCAGCGACTTCTCGGGGTCGGGGACGACGAGCTCCGGGTCGACCTCCTTGCGGGTGCCGATGCCGGTGCACTCGGGGCAGGCGCCGAACGGCGAGTTGAACGAGAACGACCGCGGCTCGAGCGCCTCGAACGACAGGCCGTCGTCCACGCAGGCCAGGTGCTCGGAGTAGGTCCGCTCGCGGTGCGGGTCGTCCTCCGGCAGGTCGACGAAGTCGAGGACGACGAGGCCGCCGGCGAGCCCGAGCGCGGTCTCGACCGAGTCGGTCAGCCGCCGCTTCGCACTCTCCTTGACGGTGAGCCGGTCGACGATCACCTCGATAGTGTGCTTCTCCTGCTTCTTGAGCTTCGGTGGCTCGGTGAGCGGGTGCACGACGCCGTCCACCCGGACGCGGGAGAAGCCCTGCGTCTGCAGGGAGCTGAACAGGTCGACGTACTCGCCCTTCCGGGCCCGCACGACCGGGGCGAGCACCTGGAAGCGGGTGCCCTCCTCCATCGCGAGGACCTGATCGACGATCTGCTGCGGCGTCTGCCGCGAGATCGGCTTGCCGCAGTTCGGGCAGTGCGGCTGCCCGGCGCGCGCGTACAGCAGCCGCAGGTAGTCGTAGACCTCGGTGATCGTGCCGACCGTCGACCGCGGGTTGCGGTTGGTCGACTTCTGGTCGATGGAGACCGCCGGCGACAGTCCCTCGATGAAGTCGACGTCCGGCTTGTCCATCTGGCCGAGGAACTGGCGGGCATAGGCCGACAGCGACTCCACGTACCGGCGCTGGCCCTCGGCGAAGATCGTGTCGAAGGCGAGGCTGGACTTGCCCGAGCCGGAGAGGCCCGTGAACACGATCAGGGCGTCGCGGGGCAGGTCGAGGTGGACGTCCTTGAGGTTGTGCTCGCGGGCGCCGCGGACGACGAGGCGGTCCATGTGTTCCCTGTCGGTCGCTGGGCGGATGGTTCGGGTGGAGCGTGTGCGGGTGCCGGGCGCGGGCACGCCCGACGTGCGGCGGCGGTGCCGCTCGGGGAAGTGCAGCTCAGGCGGTCGACGCCATCGATGACACGGCGGGGTCGAAGACCGGCGCGTGACGACGCCAGGGCCGGCGACGTTCCAGCTCCGCGGCTAGCCAGAGTAGTCGCCCTTCGGCGCCAGGGGGGCCGGCGAACTGGACCGCCACCGGGAGCCCCTCGGACCGCTCCGCGACCGGGAGGACCAGCGCCGGGACGCCGGCCAGGTTCCACGGTGAGGCCCACGGCGCCCACCGGGTGTTGGCCGTGATGTTGGCCACGAAGGACCGCTCGTGCCACGGCCGCGCGGCCAGCGGCGGCCCGTTGGTGACCGGGGTCAGCAGGACGTCGACGTCGTCGAAGAAGGCCGCCGTCCGCTCGCGGAAGCGCTCCGCCGTCGCCGCCCGGACGAGGCCGGACCGCCGCACCAGCCCGCCGATCCGGGCGTGGGTGCGGCTGCGCGGCTGCAACCCCTCCCGGTCCAGCCCGAAGTCCTCGGCGTCGTCGTGCGCCCCGGCCATCCACCGGGCGAGCGCGCCCGCCGCCGCGGCCGGCGTGATCACCGGGTTCTTGCGGACGACGACGTGGCCGGCGTCCCGCAGCCGGGCGGCCGTCTCCTCGACCGCCGCGCGGGTGACCGCGTCCGGACGGACGCCGGGCACCGGCGAGCGCAGCGAGACCGCGATCCGCAGCGGACGCCCGGGATCGTCCGGGCCCAGCTCGCGCCCGGCCAGCACCGAGCTCGCCAGCGCCAGGTCGGCCACCGTGGTGGCCAGCGCACCGTTCTCGGCCATGCCCGACCAGCTGTCGAAGCCCAGGTCCGCGGGGATCACCCCGCGCCCGGGCTTGAGGGTCACCAGCCCGCAGGCGGCGGCGGGGATGCGCAGCGAGCCCATGCCGTCGTTGCCGTGGGCGATCGGCACGCACGCCGAGGCGACCGCGGCGGCGCTGCCGCCGGAGCTGCCACCCGGGGTGAGGGCGGTGTCCCACGGGTTGCGGCTGACCGCGTGCGGCCCGTCGGTCGCGCCGTAGAGGCACAGCTCCGGCACCCGCGTGATCCCGACGACGACGGCGCCCGCCGCCCGCAGCCGGGCGACCACCGGGTGATCGGCCGCGGCCGGCTCCTGCGGGCAGGCGAGGGACCCGTCGGTGCAGACCTCACCGGCGACGGCGACGTTGTCCTTGACCGCCACGGGCACGCCCGCCAGCGGCAGGTCGGCGCGGCCGGGCGCCGCGTCGACGGCGGCGGCCTCGGCCAGGGCCGCGTCAGCACGGATCACCCGGAACGCGCCCACGCGCGCGTCCACCTCGGCGATGTGGTCGAGGTGCGCCCGGACGACGTCGACCGCCGTCAGCGCCCCCGACCGCACGCGGGCCGCGATCTCGGTGGCCGGCAGGCCGACGACCCGGGCGACCGGGTGAGCGGGGTCCACGGCTCCGCTAGCGTCCATGACCAAGGAACCTAACCGCGGCCGACGACACTTTCCGATCGGAGTCCAGATGACCTACACCGGGGACGTCGAGGTCGGCGGACCGGCCGACGTGCGGGAGCTGCCCGGGCTCACCATCAGCAAGCTCGCGGTCAGCGAGATGGCCAACAACGTCTACCTGCTGCGCGATCCCGACAGCGGCGAGGGGCTGCTGGTCGACGCGGCGGCCGAGCCCGACAAGGTGCTGGCGCTGATCGGCGACGCCGGCGTGCGCACCGTCGTCACCACCCACGGGCACTGGGACCACCACCGCGCGCTGCCCCAGGTGGTGGAGGCGACCGGCGCGGTGACCGTCGCCCACCCCGACGACGCCGGCGACCTGCCGGTGCCCGTGCAGCGCCCGGTGCGGCACGGCGACACTGTCACCGTCGGCGGGCAGACCCTCGAGGTCGTGCACCTGCGCGGCCACACCCCCGGCAGCATCGCGCTGGTCTGGCGCGGTCCCGAAGGTGCCGGCACGCACGTCTTCACCGGGGACAGCCTCTTCCCCGGCGGCGTCGGCAACACCCAGCAGGACCCGCAGCGGTTCGCCAGCCTGATCGACGACGTCGAGGAACGGCTGTTCGGCGCCCTGCCCGACGACACGTGGGTCTACCCCGGGCACGGCAAGGACACCACGCTGGGCACCGAGCGGCCGCATCTCGGGGAGTGGCGCGAGCGCGGCTGGTAGGTCGTTCAGGAGAGGGCAGCCCGCACCACGAGGTCCAGGGCCGGCCGCGGATCAACGTCATCCAGCCGTGCGATGTGCCCCAGGAGGAGTCCCTGGAGGCACGCCACGACTGCACGCGTGGCGGCGTGCGGATCCCGCGCGCCGAGCCGGGCCAGCGTGATGAGGAGCGGCGCCACCAGAGCGGCGCGTCCGCGCGCCAGCGCCTCCTGGACGGCGGGGTTGTGCCCGGCCTCGACGAAGAGGGCCAGCCGCGCGGCGGTCCGCGTGCGGTCCGCACCGAGCGCACGCCCGACCAGGTCGCACAGGGCATCGACGAGCTCGTCGGCCGAGCGGGCGGAGGACGCGGCGTCGGCCTGCGGCATCTGGATCTCCACGAACCGCTCGACGACGCCGGACAGGAGCGCCTGCCGCGTGCGGAAGTGGTTCGACGTGGAGCCCTTCGGGAGGCCGGCCCGCTCGTCGACACGAGCATGCGTGAGCGCGCGCAGACCTTGGTCTCCGAGCAGTTCGATCGCGGCGTCGATCGCGCGCTCCCGGGTCTGCGCCACTCGAACCACTATAGTCGCAGTGACAGAGCACTACAGTCGTAGTAACTTCGCTGCTGCGCACTCCTCTCGTAGCGCCCCAGGGCGAAGGGAAGTGAGTTCCGTGCAGCGGTCCACGATGGGGATCCGGGACGCCGCCGCCGCGGGGCGGGAGCGAGCGGCCGGCCCGTACGGCCGCCTGCTGCGCCGCCTGGAACTCAGCGAGGCGTGGGACGAGGCGATCGGCGCCGTCGAACCCCTGGCCGGGCGACTCGTGGCCAAGCAGGCCATCCGCCGGGTCCTGCACGGGGACGCGACCGGCATCCCCCTCCACGTGATACTCACCGACGTGCCGTTGGGCGCCTGGTTCTGCGCGCAGTACCTCGACCTGTTCCCGGACGCCGGGTCACGGCAGGCCGCCACCCGCCTCGTGAGCGCCGGCCTCCTCGCGTCACTACCCACCGCGCTCGCCGGCTGGGCCGAGTGGGCGCTGGCCGACCGCGGCGCCCGGCGGGTGGGCATGGTGCACGCCGGTCTCAACGGCGTCGCAACGCTCGTCTTCCTCGGCTCCTGGGCTGCCCGCGTGCGCGGCCGGCACGGTCTGGGGGTCGGGCTTGGGCGACTCGGCGGCGCTCTCTTGACGGGCGCCGGCTTTCTGGGGGGCACCCTCGCCAGCGGTCGCCGACCCGGCTGAACGACCGGAGCGGCTGTTCGGCGCGCTCCCGGAGGACGCGGAGGGCTATCCCGGGCACGGGCCGTCCACCACTCTGGGGCCCAGCGCCCGCAGCCCCGCGAGGGGGGGCGGGACCGCTCTGGTACGTCGTAGCGACGACAGGAGACGCCATGCCCGCCGTCCCACCGCAGCTCACCGGCTACGCGGTCACGCTGGAGGTCTTCGTGCCCGCGGAGGTGGCGCGACAGATGGTGGACCGCCTGGACGCGAGCTGGCACATCGAGAACTGGACCCCCGAGGCGGCGGCGTACCTGGTCGTCCGGGATGCGCTGGAGGCGGCCGGGCTGCACCGGTCGGCGAGCATCAGCACGTCGGCGGTGACCGGCTGAGGCCGGCGGCTACTCCTCCTCGTCGTCCTCCTCGAAGAGGTCGATCAGCTCGTCCGGCGTCCCCGCGACGTGCAGCGGCACGACCGAGAACGTCCACGCCGGCCGCCGCTGGTCGAGGTCGACGGCCAGGTCCCAGGCCGCCCGCGCGGACAGCGGGCCGAAGCACGCGTCGTCCCCGTCTTCGCCGACGGCGATCTCGACCAGCCAGGTGTCGGAGAGATCGGCGGCCAGCTCGGCGAAGTCGGGTTCGGTCCCGTCCTCCGGCTCTGGAGCGTCGGCCTGCACGGGGTAGATGAGCGCCATCCGTGCACGCTAGGGCCCGCGGCAGGTCCCCGGCGACCGGGTGGTCAGCCGACGTAGCCCTGCCGCATGTCGTCGACGATCCGCGGCCGGTCCAGCGTCGACGGCGGCAGGGTCTCCGGCGCCCGGTCGGGCGGGAAGACCCCGGCCGCCCGCACGGTGGCCTCGTCCAGGGAGCGCAGCGGCGGCGCCGAGGGCGACAGCGCGAGCTCCGGCGGCGAGGAACCGGCATGCGCCAGCGCGAAGCCCCAGTCGCCGAAGCTCGGCACGTGCACGTGGTACGGCGTCACCGCCAGCCCGGCCGAGCCCAGGGTGCTGACCGTGCGCCAGTACGCGGTCGGCGTGGAGTACGGGCTGCCGGCTTGCACCACGACCAGCCCGCCCGGCGCGAGCACGGCGGACACCAGCCCGTAGAACTCGGTCGAGTACAGCCGGCCCAGGGCCGGGGTGTCGGGGTCGGGCATGTCGACGACGACGGCGTCGAACCGCTCCCCCGGCGGGTCCCGCAGCCAGCGGAACGCGTCCTCGACCACCACCTCGACCCGCGGGTCGTCGAGGGCGTGCGCGTTCAGCTCGGCCAGCCGGGTCCGGGCGAGCTGCAGGACGGCGGGGTCCAGCTCGACCTGCACCACCTCCGCCACGGAGGGGTGGCGGAGGATCTCCCGCGCGGCCAGCCCGTCGCCCCCACCGAGCACCAGCACCCGGCGGGGGTCGCGGGTGAGCACCGGGGTGACCAGCGCCTCGGTGTAGCGGTACTCGTCGACGCTGGAGAACTGCAGGTCGCCGTCCAGGTACAGGCGCAGGTCGCCGCCGCGCTCGGTGAGCACGACCTCCTGGTAGGCGGAGTGCTCGGCGGCCACGATCGGGTCGTCGTAGAGCCGTTGCCGGGCGGTCACCTCGATGTCCTCGGCCTGGACGAGCAGCACCCCGAGCACCGCGGCGGCCGCCACCAGCGCGGTCGCCGCGCCCCGGCGGGCCCACGGGCCCAGCTGGGGGCGCAGCAGGAAGACGGCGACGACCGCCGCCGCGCCCAGGTTGACCATGCCGGTGACCGCGGCGCCGCGCACCTGCCCGGTCAGCGGCAGCAGCAGGAACGGCCAGGCCAGACCGCCGAGCAGGGCGCCGGCGTAGTCGGCGGCGTTGAGGTCGGCGAGCAGCGAACCGGAGGTCCGGGCGTCCAGGCCGCTGCGGCCCGACTGCAGCAGCGTCATCAGCAGCGGCACCTCGGCGCCGACCAGGATCCCCAGGACGGCGGTGGCGGCCACGAGGACGCTCCCGCTCGTCCCGTAGAAGGAGAAGGCGACGTAGAGGACGACGGCGGAGAGGCCGCCGGCGACCCCGAGCAGGATCTCGACCGCCACGAAGGTGGCCGCCGCACGGCCCAGCAGCGGCTTGACCAGCAGCGCCCCGACGCCGAGCGCCGCGACGTAGCCGGCCACGATGAGCGAGGTCTGGGTGATCCCCCCGCCGGCCAGGCTGGCGGAGAGGGTGAGCAGGACCAGCTCGTAGATCAGCCCGCAGGCCGCGCAGACGGCGACCGCGGCCAGCAGCAGCGGCCGCAGCAGCCGGATGCGGGCCGGCGGGGCGAGGGCGGTGCTCACGGGCTCACGACAGCGCGGCGGCGTTGACCGCGCCGATCGCCAGCAGGCTGGCCGCGACCGCCCAGCTCGCGCCGACCAGCTTCGGCTCGTTCACCAGGTTGCGCAGGTGGCCGGGGACGAACGCGTCGAGCAGCCGCAGCGCCACGGCCTGCAGCACGACCCCGATCAAGCCGTAGACCAGCGAGTCGACCAGGCCCTGCGCCAGCCCCTGCTCGTCCTCGCTGGTCAGGATCGCCGTCACCACGATGACCGCCAGCGCCAGGTGGTTGCCGCCCAGCAGCACCGCCGCGTTGGGGTTGCGGTCGGTGTAGACCTGCGCCCGCAGGTTGCCGGGCGTCAGCAGGTCCAGGGCGGCGAAGCCCACCACGAGGACGGCCAGACCGACGACGAAGTAGAGCAGCGTGGCCACGACCCCGTCGCCCAGGGCACCGCCGCTCACGGTCCCGAAGTCGACGGCGTGCACGGTCACGGTCACTCGTTCCTCCACAGGTGGTCGGTCACTTGGCGTCCCCCGGCCCGCCGTCGGACGCCCCACCGGCCGGCGAGCCCGGGCGGAAACCGGGACCGAGGAAGGCGAAGAAGCCGCTGCGGTAGCGCCGGTCCAGGTCCTCCACCCGGATGGTGCTCCCGTTCGCCGCCGGGCTGACGGTCACGATGTCGTCGTCGTAGCGCAGGTACTCGTTCCCGCCGTCGGCGGCGCGCGCCGCCGGGCGGACCCCGTCGGCGATGCGGGCGGTCACCGTGCCGACCGGGTCGGTCGAGCGGTAGGTCCGGGTGTCCCCCGAGCCGGTCGCGTTGCCGTACGTGTCGTCGAGGAAGCTGCGCACCCGCGACCCGCTGCCGCAGCCGGCCAGGAGCAGCAGGGCGACCGCCAGGGCGCCCACCCAACGGCGGGCCCTCACGGCGTCCACCGGCTGCGCGTCGTCACGATCACGCCCCGCTCCTCCCCCGGGTACAGGTGCCAGCTCTCCCACGCCCAGCCGCCCTCGGGCAGCGCCACCGCGCTCAGCGCCGTGCCCGCCCCCGGCCCCCCGGGGAAGGTCCCGTACAGCCAGTCCGGGCTGCCCTCGGCCAGCCGGTGCAGCCGTCCGGCGACCGCCGTCAGCTCGGCCGGTACGACCTCGCGGACCTCGGAGGACAGCCGGTGCGCGCCCGAGCGCGCGGAGCGGGGCAGCCGCGTGCCGCCGGCGGCCACCGCGTCGCACGACACCTGCTCGGTCAGCGCGTGACCGGGCACCGTCGCCGTCACCACGTGGGAGGCGCCGAGCACCCCGAGGGTGAGCGACCCGCCGCGGCCGTCGTGCACCGTCAGCTCGGCCAGCGCGGCCGGCGCGGGGGCGTCGAGGACCAGCCCGAGCGCCTCGGCGCGCACATCGCGGGGGACGACGTCGAGGAGCAGAACGGTCATTCGTCCGACGTCCGGTGGTACACGATCAGCTCGCCGAGCGACACCGCCCGGCCGGTGGAGACCTCCCACGACTGGGTGTCCGCCCAGCGCTCGAACGCGAGCAGCCCCGTGCCGTCGGCGGTCTTGTAGTCGGCGTAGTCCATGACGCCGCTCGGGGCGGTGCCGGTGGTCCCCTCGGCGGTGTACCGGGCACGGCCGCGCTCGACCTGGCGGTGCACCCGGTCGTCGAGGATCACGTCGCCGTCCGGCGTGAGGTTCGTGCCCTCGCGGCGCATCCAGAGGGTCATCTCCAGATCGCCCTCGTCGTCCTCGACGGTGAGCCAGCGCCGCCCGGTCGAGCCGTCGAGCAGGTGCTCGCGCCAGGTGAAGCCGCCCTCCTCGAGGACGATCGTGCCGCGGACGACGTGGTCGATCCCGGCGTAGGTGATCACGTCACCCACGCCGATCTTGTGCGGGTCGTAGAGCTCCGGCTGGTTCGCCAGCGGATCCACCCGCGGTCGCCGGGGAGCCGGGCGCGCCCGGCGGGCCCGCAGGACCAGCAGCACCACGCCGGCGAGCACCGCGAGGACGAGGAGGGCGATCAGCACTTCGGTCAACGAGCGGCTCCTGCGGCAGGGGGCGGACGGTGCGAACCTATCGTGATCAACGCGTTCCGCAGCCCGTCCGTCCCCCGCCCTCAGCCCGCCCAGCGGACGTCGGCGTCGCGGCCCGGGGCCAGGAAGGCGAGCAGGCGGGCGCCCTCGGCGGCGATCTCGTCACGCTGCGCGGCGGTCACCGGCAGGGACGGCCGCACGTGCAGCACCAGCGCGTCGCCGTCCCGCCGCGCGCCCCACGTCGCGGAGACCCGGCCGTCGACCAGCAGGCTGCCGGTCCAGCCCCCCGGCCCGCCGGGAACCGGCACGTGGTCGGCGTCCGCGACGACCCGCGACCGGTCGGCGTGGGAGAGCGTGACGTTGTCGTACTCGGCGAGGAAGCGCACGGGGGCGGGCGTGTCCGGGTCGGGCAGCGGGGCGTCGAGGACGTCGACCAGCTCGGCGCCGTCCTCGCCGCGGAACCGCCGCAGCCGGTGGCCCAGCCGCTCGACAACCTCGCCCAGCCGGGTCAGGCCGCACCAGACCTGCGCGTCGCGGGCGCTCGCCGGGCCGAACGCGGTCAGGTAGCGCAGGACGACGTCCTCGACCGGCGCGGCCCCGTCGCCGGCCCCCAGCCAGGCCGACGTCGGCGCCATGACCGCCGCGCCGGTGCCGGACCAGGTGCCGCGGGGAGGCGGCTGCACCCAGGGCACCCAGTAGCTGACGCAGAAGGCGACGGCCTCAGCGTCGGCGTCCGGGTGCCGGGCGGCGATGGCCCGGGTCAGCCCGGCCCGGCCCATAGGGCGCTCCGCGAGCAGGCGCTCGGCCTCCTCGACCAGCGCGGCGACGTCCTGGCCGCGCAGCCGCTGCCCCCACGCGGTGCTCGCGACGGTCCGGTCGAGCACCGGCTGCAGCAGCGGGCGCAGCGCGAGCGCGTCGGCGGCGGTGACCAGGTGGATCGTCGTCCGCATCAGCTGGGTGCGCACGGCCCGGCGGGCCACGAGCAGCCCGTCCAGCTCCGCCGGGTCGTAGGGGGCCAACCGGTCCCAGAGCGCCAGGTGCGGCACCCGCGGCACCTGCGCCTGCAGCCCGACCAGGTGCTCGAGCACGCCGGGCACCGGCCGGTCGACCCGCTCCAGCAGCAGCTGGCGCGCGAGCATCGCCCGGCCCAGGGCCCGGGTGGAGAGAACCGGCGTCAGAGCTGGATGCCCCGCGTCAGCGCGCCGTCCACCACGAGGTTCGTCCCGGTCGTGAAGCTGGAGACGGGGCTGGAGAGGAAGACGACCGCCTTCGCCATCTCCTCGGGCAGGCCCATCCGGCCGGTGGGGTTGAGGGCGAGGGAGTCGGCGTACAGGTCCGGGTTGCCGTGCTTGATGCCGTCCCAGATGCCGCCGGTGAAGAAGGTGTTGCCCGGCGAGACGACGTTCGCCCGGACGCCGCGGCCGGCGAGGTGGAACGCCAGCCCGGCGATGTAGCCCACGATCGCGGTCTTCATCGTCCCGTATGGCCCGGACGCGAAGTCGGCCTCGCGGCCGGTGACGCTGGAGATGGCGACGATGGACCCGTTGCTGCTGGCCTCCAGGTGCGGCAGCGCCGCCTGCGCCAGCCGGACGGTGTGCATCAGGTCGATCTCGAAGGACGCGTACCAGTTCTCCTCGGTGTCGGGGACGGCCAGCGCGCTGACGTTGGCGACGACGGCATCGAGGCCGCCGAGCCGCTCCGCGGCGTCCTCGACCCACGCGGCCAGCGCCGGGCCGTTTCGGACGTCGAGCTGCGCGCCGCGCACCCCGGCGCCGCGGCCGGCCAGCGCCTTCTCCGTCATCTCGATCTCGGCGGAGTCCCGGGCGCAGAACTCGACGGCGGCGCCCTCGTCGGCGAACGCCTCGACGATCGCCCGGCCGATGCCCTTGGTGCCTCCCGTGACGAGCACGCGGGAGCCGGCGAGCTGCAGGTCCATGGGGATCTCCTGTTCTCAGAGGGTCGCGGCGCGCTGCCGCAGGTCGGCGTGCAGGCCGCCGTAGGCGGTGGCCGAGGGCAGCAGCGCCTTGGGTGCCTTGAGGACGGCGCTGTAGTTGGCGTCGACGACGTTGGCGATCGGGGCCTCGGCGATCTGCGACAGGAGCTGGTAGGAGTCCATCGGGTGCAGTCCGTACAGCTCCTCGAACCAGCGCACGAGCTCGACCTGGCCGATCCGCCAGGCGTCCTCCAGCGGGCGGCTGGAGCCGACGGTCATCCAGTGCGCGTCGTCCTCGAGCCGTGGCCAGGCCGGCGCCCCGCCCTTGATCAGCTCGACGATCAGCGTCGTCGTCATCGCGCCCTCGACGGCGGTGCCGCAGGCCTCGCCCTCGCCCTGCCGGTAGTGGCCGTCGCCGACCGAGAACAGCGCGCCCTCGACGTTGACGCCGAGGAAGCAGGTGGTGCCCGGCCGCATCTGCGGGGTGTCCATGTTGCCGCCGAAGCGCTCGGGCACCAGCGAGCTGCGCACCTCTCCCCCGGGCGGCGCGACGCCGACGGTGCCGAGCATCGGCGCGACCGGCAGCTCGACGGAGAAGTCGCTGCGCCCGGCGGCGAAGGTGACCGTGTTCCGCGCGCGGTCGAGCTCGTAGATCCAGGTGGTGTCGGGCAGCGGATCCTGCAGCATGGCGACGCGGTCGGTGCTGGTCAGGCCCCCGAAGAACGGGATCGCGGCCGAGGCGCCCCAGTCGCGCGCGGGCTCCATGGCGACGAAGTGCAGCGCCAGGGTGTCGCCGGGCTCGGCGCCCTCGACGAAGAAGGGGCCGGTCTGCGGGTTGACGTAGCGCAGGTCGACCTTCTCGCTGGAGAGGTCCTCGACCTTGCGGATGACGCCGCAGAACGCGTCGTCGGACCACAGCCGCAGCGCCGTGCCGGGTGCGATGCGCCGCAGCGGGGCCACGCCGCCGAAGGTGAACGCGTACTGCTCGAACGTGGGCACGATCTCGACGACGTCCATGCGCCACCCTAGGAAGCCCCAGGTCACCGGGGCAATGCCTCAGCGCCGCAGGCGGGCCCGCTCCGGGGTCAGCTCGGCCACGGTCGACACCCCGAGCAGCTGCATGGTGCGCGCGATCTCCCGCGCGAGGATGTCCGCCGCCCGCTGCACGCCGCGCTCGCCGCCGGCCATGAGCCCGTACAGGTACGCCCGGCCGATCAGGCAGGCGCGGGCGCCGAGCGCGACCGCGGCGACGACGTCGGCGCCGTCCACGACCCCGCCGTCGACGAAGACCTCGGCGCGGTCGCCGACCGCCTGCACGACCGCGGGCAGCTGCTCCAGCGGGGTCGGGGCGCGGTCGAGCTGGCGGCCGCCGTGGTTGCTGACGACGACGGCGTCGGCCCCGGCGTCCACCACGGCGCGGGCGTCGTCGGCCCCCATCACGCCCTTGACGACCAGCGGGCCGCCCCACGACGCCTTGAGCGCGCCGACGTCGGCGAGCGTGGCGGCCGGTTCGAAGACCCGGTCGACCAGCTCGGCCACGGTGCCGCCCCACGAGCGCAGCGACGCGAACTCCAGCGGCGGGGTGGTGAGCAGGTCGATCCACCAGCGGGGGTGCACCGCGGCGTTGGCGAACGTGCGCAGGGTGAGCGCCGGCGGGATGGAGAAGCCGTTGCGGACGTCGCGCAGCCGCGGCCCGGCGACCGGGGTGTCGACGGTCAGCACCAGCGCGTCGTAGCCGGCCGCCCGCGCCCGCTCGACGAGTGCCTTGCTCGCCTCGCGGTCGCGCCACAGGTAGAGCTGGAACCACCGGCGGGCGCCGGGCGCGGCCTCGGCCAGCGCCTCGACCGACGTCGTCCCCATGGTGGACAGCGCGTACGGGATCCCGACCCGCTCGGCGACGCGGCCGACGGCCGTCTCGCCCTCGGTGTGCATGAGCCGGGTGAAGCCCGTCGGCGCGAAGACCATCGGCAGGGCCGACGGCGCGCCGAGCAGCGTGGTGGAGGTGTCGACGACGCTGACGTCGCGCAGCACCCGCGGGCAGAACTCGACCCGCTCGAAGGCCTCCCGCGAGCGGCGCAGCGAGACCTCCGCCCCGGCGGCCCCGTCGGTGTAGTCGAAGACCGCCTGCGGCACCCGCCGCCGGGCGATCTCGCGCAGGTCGCCGACCGTCGCCGCCCGCGCCAGCCGCCGGTCGGTGGCGTCGCCGGGCAATCGGCGCGGCCGGATCAGCTCGGAGAACTCCGACCACCGTGGGACCCGCCGCTGGACCACGGTCCCACCCTGCCTCCGGTCAGTAGTCCTCGTCCAGGTAGAGCAGCGCGTAGGCGGCCAGCCAGTGCTCAACCATGTAGTCGCTGCCGCTGACCTCGGCCAGCTCCGGCTCCGCATGCCGGCGGGCGGTGTCGAGCAGCAGGTCGCGAGCCCCCGGCGCGTGTGCCGCCAGCCGGCGCAGCGCCCACGCCCGGCTCAGGTTCAGCCCGTGCAGGTGCGCGGTCTGCCCGTCGCTGGAGTCGGCGACGACGGCGGGCTCGAACAGCGGCTGCCTGTCCATGCCAGGGAGGTACGTCGTGACCCAGTCCCCGAACTCCGCCGCCGGCAGCACGTCGGCCATGAGCACCGCCTCGGTGAGCACCGGCGAGAGGAAGTCGGCCCCCGACGGCTCCCAGCGCACCGGGGCGTCCCGGTCGGCGGCGAACCACCGCCGCGCGGCGTCCTCGATCGCCCGCAGCACCCGGTCGTCCCCGGTCCACGCCCGGCGGCGGGCGGCCGGCAGGGAGCGGATCAGCCCGAACGCGCTGTTCGGGTGGACGCCGTGCCGCACCGGGTACGGCGCGTCCGGCAGCCAGGCGGCCAGCGCGTCGAGGAAGTGGTCGGCGAGCGGCCGCAGCGCCGCCGCCCAGTGCGCCGCGTCCGGCCAGGACGCGGCCTCCTCGTGCAGCGTCAGCACCCAGCCCCAGCCGTACGGCCGCTGCGCGCCGGGGTTCGCCGCGTAGTAGGCCGTCTCGACGACGATCGCCTCCGGGGTCAGGTGCGCGTCGAGGAGGGCGCGGACGGCGGCGGCGTCGACCTCGTCGGGGAAGCGGCGGAGCAGGCGCAGCAGCACCCAGTGCATCTCGACCGCGGAGTGCCAGTCGAAGCTGCCGTAGAAGGCGGGGTGGCGATCCCGCGGCCGCTCGGGCGCGGCGCCCGGCGCGGTGTAGACCACCCGCAGGTCGTACGGGAACTCGGCCTGCACGGTGCGCAGGGCGGTGGCGGCGAGCTCGGCGGCCGCCGCGCGGAGGTCGCTCACGGGACCCGGGTCGAGCGCACGGTCAGCGGCGCCGGGTCCACCGCCTCGCCGTCATCGACCTCCGGGGTCGCGACCGCCGCCGGCAGCTCCACCTCGCCCGGGTTCCGGTCGGTCGGGAGCCAGCGGGCCCACCAGCGCAGCACGTGCTCGAGCCGGGCCAGGCGGTGCCGCGGCCGGCCGGACCGGGACAGCTCGTGCCCCTCGCCGGGGAACAGCAGCAGCTCGGTGGGGACGTCGCGCCGCTTGAGGGCGACGTAGAGGCGCAGCCCCTGCTCGACCGGGCAGCGCCAGTCCTCCTCCGAGTGGATCACCATCGTCGGCGTCGTGATCTTCTCGACGGTGGTCATCGGGCTCTGCGCGGCGATCCGGTCGGGGTCGGTGCCGAGGTACTGGTCGGGGAAGAACCACCCGATGTCGGAGGAGCCGACGAAGCTCACCGGGTCGGTGAACGCCCGCTCGCTGATGCCGGCGACGAACCGCGTCGTCCGGCCGAGCAGCATCGTGGTCAGGTAGCCGCCGTAGGAGCCGCCCATGACGCCGACCCGGCCGGCGTCCAGCCGCGGGTCCTCGAGCGCGGCGTCCAGGAAGGCCAGGACGTCGTCGGCGTCCAGCGTGCCCCAGCGGCCCTGGATCGCGCGGCCGTGCGCCTGCCCGTAGCCGGACGAGCCGCGCGGGTTGCACTGCACGACCGCGTAGCCGGCCGACACGTAGGTCTGCGTCTCGTCGAACAGCGTCCAGCCGTACTGGGAGAACGGCCCGCCGTGGATAGTGAGCAGCACCGGGTGCGGCCCCGGCCCGTCCGGCACCGTGATCCAGCCGTGCACGGGATGGCCGTCGGGCGCGGTCGCCGTCCGCTCCTCCATCCGGCGCACCCGGCCGGTGGCGCCGAGGCCGGAGCCGAAGGAGGTGAGCAGCCGCCGCGTCCCAGGGGTGATCGCGATCAGCTCGCCTGCCGACCGGTCGTGCGCCACCGTGGCGACGACGACGCCCCCGCCGACGCCGACCCCGCGGACGGTGAACGGCCCGTCCACCAGCGCCGTCGGCGCGCCGCCGTCCAGCGGCACGCTGAGCAGCTCCACCGCTCCGCGCCGCTCGACGCCGAACAGCGCCGCGTCCTCGGTGAGCACCGTCGCCGGGGACTCGTCGCCGCGGTGGTGCCCCTCCGGGTCGAGCAGCGGCTCCAGCGGCCCGCCGGCGGCGTCCACCCGGCACAGCGTCGCCTGGCTGCCGACGAAACCCAGCCCGTCGGGTCCGAGGTCGGGGACGGCGGTGAGGTAGATCGTCCGCCCGGTCGGGTCGTACGCCGGCCGGGAGCAGTCGCCGCGGGACCGCGTCACCCGCCGCAACTGCGAGCCGTCGGGGCGGACGGCGAACACGTCGGTGACCAGGTCGCGGTCGGCGCGCTCGTGCCGCGAGGACACGAAGGCCAGCTCGGCGCCGTCGGGGCGCCACGTGACGTCGGTGCAGTCGGCGTCGCCGGAGGTGACCTGCACCGGCCGCGGCGGCGCGGTGGCGTCGTCCCCGCCGTCCTCGGGCAGTGCCACGACGAAGACCTGGCTGCGCCGGTCGGTGACGAACCCGACGTCGTCGCGCCGGTACTGCAGCGTGGTGATCAGCCGCGGCGGCTCGGCCGCCGGCCCGACCCCGTCGACGGTGCCGTAGCGGCCCTGCTCGGGGACGCGGGCGACGAAGGCCACTCGCCGGGAGTCCGGCGACCACACCGGCGCGGCGGCGCCGAGCGGGCAGTCGGTCAGCGTCCGCGCGGCACCGCCGGAGGTGGGCAGCACGTGCACCTGCGGCCGCCCGCCGGGCGCGGCGGACAGGTAGGCCAGCCACCGGCCGTCCGGCGAGAACGCCGGCGCGCTGTCGCGGGCGCCGGTGGTGAGCGGCCGGGCGGGCGCGGAGCCGTCGGTGGGCACGGCCCACAGCTGGCCGCGGTACTCGTCGGCGTCGAGGTCCAGCCGGGTCACCGCCACGACCGCGATCCGGCCGTCCGGGGAGACGGTGGGGACCCCCGGGATCCGCAGCAGGGCGAGGTCGGTGGGCCGCATGACGATCGACGCTAGCCCAGGCGCGCCGCGGGGTGGATCCTGAGCACCGCTAACGGGTGAGGCCTACAGTGCGGCCGTGAGCCGCGTTCTCTTCACCGGTGGGCAGGTCTTCGACGGGACGGGCGGTCCCGCGACCAAGGCGGACGTCGTCGTCGAGGACGGCCGGGTGGTCGAGGTCGGCCTCGGCCTGGACGGCGACGAGGCGGTCGACTGCTCCGGCGCGGCCGTCTTCCCCGGGTTCTTCGACTGCCACGTGCACGTGATGATGAGCGGCGTCGACGTCCTGCGGCACCTGCAGACGCCGTTCAGCTACCCGTTCTTCGAGGCGGTGCACAACCTGCGCCGCACCCTGGTCCAGGGCATCACGCACGTGCGCGACGCCGGCGGGGCGGACCTCGGGGTCGCGGAGGCGGTGCGGAACGGGCTGGTCGCCGGCCCGCGGATGCAGATCGCGATCAGCATGCTCAGCCAGACCGGCGGGCACGGCGACGGCTGGCACGTCTGCGGCGCCGACGTCCCGCACATGCCGCCGCACCCGGGCCGGCCGAACACGATCGTCGACGGGCCCGACGAGATGCGCCGCAAGGTCCGCGAGCTGCTGCGGGCCGGGGCCGACGTGATCAAGGTGGCCACCAGCGGCGGCGTCCTCTCCGCGCGGGACGACCCCCAGCACCCGCACTTCCGCCCCGCCGAGCTCGACGTCCTGGTCGAGGAGGCCCGGGCCGCGGGCGTGGCGGTGATGGCGCACGCGCAGAGCACGGCCGGCATCAAGGCCGCCGTCCGCGCCGGGATCCGCTCGATCGAGCACGGCATCTTCCTCGACGACGAGGCGATCGACCTCATGCTCGAGCGCGGCACCTGGCTGGTGCCGACGCTCTCCGCGCCGCGCGCGGTCCTCGACGCCGTCGCCGCCGGCGCCTCGCTGCCCGAGGCGGTGCTGGCCAAGGCGGTCGCGGTGCAGAAGGTCCACGACGCCTCGGTGGCGCGGGCGGCCGAGGCCGGCGTGCGGATCGCGATGGGCACCGACACCGGCGTCGGCCCGCACGGCACCAACCTCGGCGAGCTGCCCCTCATGGCCGGCGTCGGGATGGCGCCGGAGCAGGTGTGGCGGTCGACCACCCTCGAGGCAGCCCGGCTGCTCGGGGTCGACAACGGCTTCGGCAGCCTCGAGCCCGGCAAGGTCGCCGACCTCGTCGTCCTGGACGGCGACCCGCAGGACCTCACCGAGCTGGCGGGCCGGGTGCGGGAGGTCTACCGGGACGGCGAGCTGGTCGCCGCCGCCGGCGCCGCGGTCGAGGCGGGCGTCCGGCCCCGGTAGCTCAGCCGCGGCGCCGCTGGACGGCCTCGTCGTCCTCGGTGGCGGCGAGCCGCGGCTTGGCCTCGGCCAGCGCCTCCGGGCCGCGGGCGCCCACCGCGTCGGCCTCCTGGGGAGAAACGGCCTCGGGGGCCGGTGCCGGGCTGAGCTGGCCCCGGGTCTTCATCAGGCTGGCCACGGTGGCCACGATGAGCACCCCGAGGATGATCGTCAGCGACAGCCAGATCGGGATGGTCGGCACGGCGTCGATGTGCTCGCCGCCGTTGATGAACGGCAGCGAGTTCTCGTGCAGCGCCTCCAGCACCAGCTTGACCCCGATGAAGGCGAGGATCACCGCCAGGCCCAGGGACAGGTAGACCAGCCGCTTGAGCAGGCCGCCGAGCAGGAAGTAGAGCTGGCGCAGTCCCATGAGCGCGAAGACGTTCGCGGTGAAGACGATGAACGGCTCGCGGGTCAGGCCGAAGATCGCCGGGATGCTGTCCAGCGCGAAGATCAGGTCGGTGGTGCCGAGGGCCAGGAAGACCACGATCATCGGCGTCCAGAGCTTCTTGCCGGCCTCCTGGATGCGGATCTTGCTGCCCCGGAACTCGTTGGTCATCGGCAGCACCTTGCGCATCCGCCGGATGAGCGCGTTCTCCTCGTAGTCGTCCTCCTCGTCGCGGTGCCGGACGAGGTTGATCGCCGTGTACACCAGGAACGCGCCGAAGATGTAGAAGACCCAGGTGAACTGATTGATCAGCGCGGCGCCGGCGAGGATGAACAGGCCGCGCAGGACCAGCGCGATGATGATGCCGACCATCAGGGCCTCCTGCTGCAGGTGCCGCGGCACCCGGAAGCGGGCCATGATGATCACGAAGACGAAGAGGTTGTCGACCGACAGGCTGTACTCGGTCAGCCACCCCGCGTAGAACTCGGTGGCGAACGTGCCGTTGGTGACTGCTAGCAGGACGCCGCCGAAGATCACCGCCAGGCCCACGTAGAAGCCGACCCAGAGGCCGGCCTCCTTCATGGAGGGCTCGTGCGGGCGGCGGGCGACGATCGCGAGGTCGGCTAACAGCAGGACCGTGAGCCCCACGAACGTCGAGATCTCGAACCAGACGGGGAGCTCCACGGGTTCACACCTTAGGGGCCGGGCTCTGCGGCATCCGGAGGCCGCAGGGCGGGTGGTGGGTGGTCTCGGCGACGGCGGGCACCGGGTCGTGGTGCCCGCCGCGCCGGGGGGTCAGGGGGCCGTCGGCACCCGACTCGTCTCGTGCGCCGGCCGGTCGTGTGCGGCCTTCTCCGCGCGGTGCCGGCGGTCCTTGGCCAGGCTCGCCACCGTCGTCACCAGCAGCGTTCCCAGGATCACCGCCAGGGACAGCCAGGTCGGGATCTCGGGCAGCAGCGTCACGTGCTCGCCGCCGTTGAGGAACGGCAGGTCGTTGGTGTGCAGCGCGTGGATCAGCAGCTTGACGCCGATGAAGCCGAGGATCACGGCCAGGCCGTAGTGCAGGTAGACCAGGCGGTCGAGCAGGCCGTCGATGAGGAAGAACAGCTGCCGCAGCCCCAGCAGCGAGAACGCGTTCGCGGCGAAGACCAGGAACGTCTCCTGGGTGAGCCCGAAGATCGCCGGGATCGAGTCGACTGCGAACAGGACGTCGGCGCTGCCGATGGCGACGAGGGCGATCGCCAGCGGGGTGATGAAGCGCTTCCCGTCGACCTTCGTCGTCAGCTTGTCGGCGTGGTACTCCTCGGTCGTCGGCAGGATCCGGCGGGTCAGCCGGAGGACGCCGTTCTCCTTGTAGTCGTCGTCCCCCTGGTGGCCGCCGCGTGCCTGCGCGACCGCCGTCCAGATGAGGAACGCGCCGAAGAGGTAGAACACCCAGCTGAACTGCTCGATGGCCGCGGCGCCGACGAAGATGAAGACCGTCCGCAGCGCCAGGGCGAAGGTGATGCCGTAGAGCAGCACCTTCTGCTGCAGCTCCCGCGGCACCGCGAAGCTCGACATGATCAGGACGAAGACGAAGAGGTTGTCGACCGACAGGCTCTTCTCCGTGACGTAGCCGGCGAAGTACTCCCCGCCGTACTCGGCCCCGTAGAACCACAGGATCAGCAGGCCGAAGACGACGGCGATGCCGACGTAGCCCGCGGACCAGAGCGCCGCCTCGCGCAGCGTCGGCGCGTGCGGGGTCCGCACGTGGCCGACGAGATCGAAGACGAGCATGGCGACGATCACCGCGACGGTGATCGCCCATACCCAGAAGGGGACATCCATACGACAATTACCTCCGGTGACTGGCGTGCGTCAGCAACCGGAGGTCTCTCCCGTCGCCGGAACACCGGCGACCGGCGGGGCCGGAGGTCGCAGACCTCGTGATGACGACTCCGCCGCGGGCGGGATACTCCCCTCCACGACCGGACACCCGGTGCAGCGCACCGGACATCCACGGGACACCCTAGGGGTCCGATCGGTGCAACGCACGACAGGGCCGGGCGCGTTCCCCACGTGTTCCTGAGCACACCCGGGGAGCCGCCGTCTCGGGCTCTCCGGTCGGTTGATCTACGGATGCTCCAGGCGATGCCTCCCTGGCAGCAGTGCTCTCGTTCCCCGATCGACGTCACGTAAGCGGCGCCCGGAGGATCTGCGTGCTCACGTCCGTGTCGCTCGGCGTCTGGTTCGTGACGGCCGTCGGCTTCCTCGCGATCGTCGTCCTCGACCTGATCGTCATCGCCCGTCGCGACAACGCGTGACGATGCGGCAGGCGACGGTCTGGGTCTCGCACATCGACGCCGTTTCTGCTGATCAGGGTGGGGGCGAGCCTGGGCAAGCAGCGGCGGGACGTGCGCCGCGCGCAGGGGGCTGGCCGGGGGCGATCAGCCCGCAGGCGGGCGCTTGCTCCTCGGCAGCGCGGCGACGATCGCCTCGTAGGAGTCGTCGATGAGCTCGCGGACCTCGTCGTCGGGGACCTTGCCGGTCCAGTCGACGGAGTTCCAGCCGTAGCGCCCGATGTAGTGGCTGGTCTCGATGGCGCCCGGGTACCGCTCGCGCCACTCGGCCGCCTCCTCGGCGTTGCGGCCGCACTTGAGGCCGACGCTGCCGCCGTCCAGGCCGATGAAGGCGAACGCCTTGCCGCCGACCTTGGCCACCAGCTCGGCGTCGCCCCAGGGGTAGGTCTCCTCGGCGCCCGGCTTGCCCAGGCAGTAGTCGACCAGCTCGTCGCGCTCCACGGCGCTCCTCTCGCACAGTCGACCATCGGCAGGTGGCTCACCGACACGCCGTCGGACGCAGCCAGCTGCCCATGATCAACTGCCTCTCGGGCCGCGTCCAGGAACGCGGGCCGTCGGCTCCCCCCTAGGCGTGGGCGGCGTCGAGCTGGCGGAGCTCCTTCTTCAGCTCGGCCAGCTCGTCGCGCAGCCGGGCGGCCACCTCGAACTGCAGCTCGCGGGCGGCGGCCAGCATCTGCTCGTTCATCTGCGCGATCAGGTCGGCGAGCTCGTTGCGCGGCAGGCCCTGGACGTCGATCGCCCCGGCCTTGCCCGCCTTCTTCGACGACAGCCCGGGGACCGGCGACTTGCCCCGCGACTGCTGCCGGCCCGAGCCGCCGATCAGCTCGGACTCAGCGTCCTCGGCCTCGCGGTAGATGCCGTCGAGGATGTCGACGATCTTCTTGCGCAGCGGCTGCGGGTCGATGCCCCGCTCGGTGTTGTAGGCGATCTGCTTCTCGCGGCGCCGGTTGGTCTCCTCGATCGCGGTCGCCATCGACGGGGTGACCGTGTCGGCGTACATGTGCACCTGGCCGGAGACGTTGCGGGCCGCGCGGCCGATCGTCTGGATCAGCGAGGTGCCCGACCGCAGGAAGCCCTCCTTGTCGGCGTCGAGGATCGCGACCAGCGACACCTCGGGCAGGTCCAGGCCCTCGCGCAGCAGGTTGATGCCGACCAGCACGTCGTACTCGCCCTGGCGCAGCTCGCGGAGCAGCTCGACCCGGCGCAGGGTGTCGACCTCGGAGTGCAGGTACCGGACCTTGATGCCGAGCTCGAGCAGGTAGTCGGTGAGGTCCTCGGCCATCTTCTTGGTCAGCGTGGTGACCAGGACCCGCTCGTCCTTCTCGGTGCGCAGCCGGATCTCGTGCACCAGGTCGTCGATCTGGCCCTTGGTCGGCTTGACCACGACCTCGGGGTCGACCAGGCCGGTCGGGCGGATGACCTGCTCGACGAACTCGCCACCGGTCCGGCCCAGCTCGTACGGGCCGGGGGTCGCCGACAGGTAGACCGTCTGGCCGATCCGGTCGGTGAACTCCTCCCACTTCAGCGGCCGGTTGTCCATCGCCGAGGGCAGCCGGAAGCCGTGCTCGACCAGGGTCCGCTTGCGGCTCATGTCGCCCTCGTACATGCCGCCGATCTGCGGCACGGTCACGTGTGACTCGTCGATGACCAGCAGGAAGTCGTCAGGGAAGTAGTCGAGCAGGCAGGAGCCGGCGCTGCCGGGGGCGCGGCCGTCGATGTGCCGCGAGTAGTTCTCGATGCCGGAGCAGAACCCGACCTGGCGCATCATCTCGATGTCGTAGGTGGTCCGCATGCGCAGCCGCTGGGCCTCCAGCAGCTTGCCCTGCCGCTCCAGCTCGGCCAGCCGCTGCTCCAGCTCGGCCTCGATGCCGCGGATCGCCCGCTCCATCCGGTCCGGCCCGGCGACGTAGTGGGTGGCCGGGAAGACGAAGATCTCCTGGACCTCGCGCACCACCTCGCCGGTCAGCGGGTGCAGGTAGTAGAGCCGCTCCACCTCGTCGCCGAACATCTCGACCCGGAGGGCGAGCTCCTCGTACACCGGGAAGATCTCGATCGTGTCGCCCCGCACGCGGAAGGTGCCGCGGCTGAAGGACAGGTCGTTGCGCGTGTACTGCTCGGTGACCAGCGTGCGCAGCAGGTCCTCCCGGTCGCGCTCCTCCCCCACCCGCAGCCGCAGCGCCCGGTCCACGTACTCCTGCGGCGTCCCCAGGCCGTAGATGCAGGAGACGGTCGCCACCACCACGACGTCGCGGCGGGTGAGCAGGCTCATCGTCGCGGAGTGCCGCAGCCGCTCGACCTCCTCGTTGATCGAGGAGTCCTTCTCGATGTAGGTGTCGGTCTGCGGGACGTAGGCCTCGGGCTGGTAGTAGTCGTAGTACGAGACGAAGTACTCGACGGCGTTGTTCGGCAGCAGCTCGCGGAACTCGTTGGCCAGCTGCGCGGCCAGCGTCTTGTTCGGCGCCATGACCAGCGTCGGGCGCTGCACCTGCTCGATCAGCCAGGCGGTGGTCGCCGACTTGCCGGTGCCGGTGGCACCGAGCAGGACGACGTCCTTCTCGCCGGCGTTGACCCGCTCCGCCAGGGCCTTGATGGCGGCCGGCTGGTCACCCGAGGGCTCGAACTCGCTGACGACGCGGAAGCGCCCCTGGGTGGGCCGGATGTCGGTGGTCGCGCGCACGCCGACGACGGTACGACGCGGGTGTGACAGAACGGGTCCGAGCGGGGGCTGGTGCCCGCGGGACGGCGGACGGTGCCCGGATACTTGTCCTCGTCGGCGTGTCCCCCTAGCGTTCGCCGTCGCAGCAGCGGTACCCGCCGGGGACCAGCGCCACCCGGCGTCCCCGGGCGAGGTCGGACCCCGGCGGGTGCCGCTCTCCCCGCCCCGGCGCCTCCCGCCGGGCCGGACCTGCGCACGCCGTCCCTCGCGGCCGGGCCCCTCGCGGCCCGCCGCGGGGGGCGTCGTCGTCCTCCCGCGTGCTCCGCAGGTGAGACACGTCTCCCGGCGCGTGATCCAGGTGTGCGGAACAGTGGACGCGGGCACAGCCGCGAGCAACGCCCGTCCGACCCCCTGTCCCCGTCCGGGAGAGGGGGCCACTGCCCTCTGCCCGCAGAGGGCCACCGCAGGAGGAACACCGCATGACGCAGGTCTGGCCCGGGGCCGCCTACCCGCTCGGTGCCACGTACGACGGCACCGGCACCAACTTCGCGATCTTCAGCGAGGTGGCCGAGAAGGTCGAGCTGTGCCTGTTCGACGACGAGGGCAACGAGCAGCGGATCGAGCTGCCGGAGATGGACGGCTTCGTCTGGCACGCGTTCCTCCCCGGCATCCAGCCCGGGCAGAAGTACGGCTACCGGGTGCACGGGCCGTACGACCCGGAGCAGGGGCTGCGCTGCAACCCGAGCAAGCTCCTGCTCGACCCCTACGCGAAGGCGATCGAGGGCGGCGTCGACTGGAACCCGTCGGTCTTCGGCTACGACTTCGAGACCAAGGAGCGCAACGACGAGGACTCCGCGCCGCACATGCCGAAGTCCGTCGTCGTCAACCCGTACTTCGACTGGGGGGTGGACCGCCCGCCGAAGACCCCGTACCACCAGTCGGTCATCTACGAGGCCCACGTCAAGGGCCTGACCATGACCCACCCCCGGATCCCGGAGGAGCTGCGCGGCACCTACGCCGGCATCGCGCACCCGGCGATCGTGGAGTACCTGCAGGAGCTGGGGGTGACCGCCATCGAGCTGATGCCGGTGCACCAGTTCGTGCAGGACGACACTCTCCAGCAGAAGGGCCTGCGCAACTACTGGGGCTACAACACGATCGGCTTCTTCGCCCCGCACAACGAGTACGCCAGCAGCACCGACGCCGGGCAGCAGGTGCAGGAGTTCAAGGGCATGGTCCGGACCCTGCACGAGGCCGGCATCGAGGTGATCCTCGACGTCGTCTACAACCACACGGCGGAGGGCAACCACCTGGGCCCGACGCTGTCGTTCAAGGGCATCGACAACCGGGCCTACTACCGGCTGGTCGAGGACGACCCGCAGTACTACATGGACTACACCGGCACCGGGAACTCGCTGAACGCGCGCACGCCGCAGGCGCTGCAGCTGATCATGGACTCGCTGCGCTACTGGATCACCGAGATGCACGTCGACGGGTTCCGCTTCGACCTCGCCTCCACGCTGGCCCGCGAGCTGCACGACGTCGACCGGCTGTCGGCGTTCTTCGACCTGGTGCACCAGGACCCGGTGGTCAGCCAGGTCAAGCTGATCGCCGAGCCCTGGGACGTCGGCGAGGGCGGCTACCAGGTCGGCAACTTCCCGGCCCTGTGGACCGAGTGGAACGGCAAGTACCGCGACACCGTCCGCGACTTCTGGCGCGGCGAGGACGCGATCATCGGGGAGTTCGCCAGCCGGATCACCGGGTCGTCGGACCTCTACCAGCACTCCGGTCGCAGCCCCGTGGCGAGCATCAACTTCGTCACCGCGCACGACGGCTTCACCCTGCGCGACCTCGTCTCCTACAACGAGAAGCACAACGAGGCCAACGGCGAGGGCAACAACGACGGCGAGAGCCACAACCGCAGCTGGAACTGCGGCGTCGAGGGCGAGACCGACGACCCGAAGGTGCTCGCCCTGCGCGCCCGGCAGCAGCGCAACTTCCTGACCTCGCTGATGCTGTCCCAGGGCGTGCCGATGCTGCTGCACGGCGACGAGATGGGCCGCACCCAGCAGGGCAACAACAACGGCTACGCCCAGGACTCCGAGCTCACCTGGATCCACTGGGACGACGTCGACGAGCAGCTGCTGGAGTTCACCAAGCAGGTGATCAAGCTGCGCACCGACCACCCGGTGTTCCGCCGGCGCCGCTTCCTCTCCGGCCGGCCGGTGCGGCGCGCGGAGGGCGATCCCGTGCCGGACGTCGCCTGGCTGACGCCGGCGGGCGACCTGATGAGCGACGAGGACTGGGATGCCGGCTTCGCCAAGTCGCTGGCCATGTACCTCAACGGCCACGGCATCCGGGAGACCGACGAGCGCGGCGAGGCGATCCTCGACGACTGCTTCTACCTGGCCTTCAACGCGCACCACGAGCCGATGGAGTTCTCCCTGCCGACGAGCGAGTACGCCACCGCCTGGACGGTCGTGCTGGACACCGCCGAGCACGGCGAGCTCGAGCCCGACGAGCTCAAGCCCGGTGAGTCGGTGACCGTCGCCGCCCGCGCCACCGTCGTCCTGCGCGCGGCACCGTGACCGAGGGGACCGACGACGTCGAGCGCCGCCGGAGCGTGCCGACGGCGACCTACCGGCTGCAGATCCACGCCGGTTTCACGCTGGACGACGCCGCGTCCGTGGCCGGCTACCTCGCCGACCTCGGGGTGACGCACGGCTACGCCTCTCCCCTGCTGCGCTCGGCCGAGGGCAGCAACCACGGCTACGACACCGTCGACCACGCGCACATCGACGAGGCGCGCGGCGGGCGGGAGGGTTTCGACCGGTTCGTCGCCGCGCTGCACGAGCGCGGCCTCGGGCTGGTGCTCGATCTGGTGCCCAACCACATGGGCGTCGCCGATCCCGCCGCCGCGCCCTGGTGGTGGGACGTGCTGAAGAACGGGCGCACCAGTGCCCATGCGGATGCCTTCGACATCGACTGGGAGTTCGGCGGCGGCAGGGTCCGCCTGCCCGTTCTGGGCTCCGCGGACGACGTCGAGAAGCTGGAGGTCGTCGACGGCGAGCTGCGGTACTACGACAACCGCTTCCCGCTCGCGCCCGGCACGGACGGCGGGACTCCCCAGGAGGTGCACGACCGCCAGCACTACGAGCTCGTCGACTGGCGGCGCGCCGACACCGACCTGAACTACCGGCGGTTCTTCGCGATCAACACCCTCGCCGGGCTGCGCGTGGAGGACCCGGCGATCTTCGACGCCACCCACGACCTGGTGCTGCGGCTGGTGCGGGAGGGCGCGGTCGACGGGCTGCGGATCGACCACCCGGACGGCCTGGCCGACCCCAAGGGCTACCTGGAACGACTTGCCCGGCTCTCCGACGACCGGTGGACGGTCGTCGAGAAGATCCTCGAGCCCGGCGAGGAGCTGCCGGAGAGCTGGGCCACCGCGGGGACGACCGGCTACGACGCGCTCGCCGAGGTGGACGACGTCCTGGTCGACCCGGCCGGCGAGGCGGCGCTGACCGCGCTGGACACCGAGCTCGCGGGCCGGACCGTCGACTACGCGCAGCTGGTGCACGACTGCAAGCGCGAGGTCACCGACGGCATGCTCGGCTCGGAGGTCGCGCGCCTGGTGCGGGTGATCGGCGAGCTGCCGGGCGTGGACGCCGAGCAGGTCCGGGAGGCGCTGGCCGAGCTGCTCGCCACGTTCGGCGTCTACCGCAGCTACCTGCCCGACGGCCGTGAGCACCTCGACGTGGCGGTGGCCGCGGTCCGCGACCGCCGTCCCGACCTGGTCGCCGCCGTCGACGCGCTGCACCCGGTGCTCGCGCAGGCCGGCACCGAGGCCGCCACCCGGTTCGAGCAGACCAGCGGCCCGGTCATGGCCAAGGGCGTGGAGGACTCCGCCTACTACCGGTGGGCGCGGTTCGTGGCGCTCAACGAGGTCGGCGGCGACCCGGCACGGTTCGGCAGCACCGTCGAGGAGTTCCACGAGGCGCAGCGGCGCCGGCTGGAGCGCAAGCCGGCGTCGATGACGACGCTGTCGACGCACGACACCAAGCGCAGCGAGGACGTCCGCGCCCGGCTGGCCGTGCTCGCCGAGCTCCCGACCGAGTGGGCCAGCCTGGTCCGGTACCTGCTGTCGCGGCACCCGCTGGGCGACCGGCCGCTGGCGCACCTGGTGTGGCAGAACCTGGTCGGCGCGTGGCCGCTCTCGCGCGAGCGGGCGCACGGCTATGTGGAGAAGGCCGCCCGCGAGGCCGGGACGTCGACCACGTGGACGAACCCGGTGCAGGAGTTCGAGGAGCAGCTGCACGCGCTCGTCGACGCCGCCTACGACGACGAGGCGACGGCGGCGCGGATCCACAAGTTCGTCGAGCGGATCACCGGCTTCGGCCGGTCGAACTCGCTGTCCCAGAAGCTGCTGCAGCTGACCATGCCCGGCGTCCCGGACGTCTACCAGGGCACCGAGCTGTGGGACCTCTCGCTCGTGGACCCGGACAACCGGCGGCCGGTCGACTACGACCTGCGCCGGCGGCTGCTGGCGGCCCTCGACGGCGGCGAGGTCCCCGAGGTGGACGACACCGGCGCGGCCAAGCTGCAGGTGGTCTCCCGCACGCTGCGGGCCCGCCGCGACCATCCGGAGTGGTTCGACGGCTACGGGCCGGTCGAGGCCGCCGGGTCCGCCTCGGGGCACGTCGTCGCGTTCGACCGGGGCGGGGCGGTGTCCGTGGCGACCCGGCTGCCGGTCGGGCTCGCGGCGCTCGGCGGCTGGGGCGACACGGCGCTGCAACTGCCGAACGGGGCCTGGCGGGACCTGTTCACCGGGGCGCGGGCGGTCTCCGACGCCGCCGGCGCCCCGCTGGCCGACGTCCTCGCCCGCCTGCCGGTTGCGCTCCTCGTACGGGACTAGAAGCGGATCGCGTCGATCACCTTCGCGCGGACGGCGATGATCGCGGGCAGCAGGCCGGCGAGCGCGCCGACCGCGGTGGCGGCGACCAGGCCCTCGATCGCCGCCGCCACCGGGAACCCGGGGGTGTCGGCGAGCGGGATGCCGTTGCCGAGCCACTGCTCCAGCGGGAGCTGGCGCACGAGGACGACGGAGGCGCCGACGGCCACCAGGCCGGCGACGAAGGTGGCGCAGACGCTCTCCAGCATCACCGCGGAGAAGATCCGCGCGGACGTGGCCCCGAAGCTGCGGCGCACGCCGGCGTCCTGACGGAACGCCTGCACCTCCACGCCGGGCAGCGCCAGGCCGAGGTCGTTCTGGACGGTGGCGATCACCTCGTCGGCCTGCTGCGAGGGCATCCACAGCTCGAGCGTCGGCGGGCCGAAGAAGGCCGTACTCGGTGGTACCGAGTCGGCGGGACGGTAGCGGGCGGCAGCCGCTCGCGGGGCCCGTTCCACCGCGACGCGCGGACCGGTCACCCGGAGGCGGGAAGCACCCGCACCGCAACGGTGCGTCGCGGCGCGAGTGCGGTGCGCAGGACCGGCGACGGCGCGTCGGCGAAACACCGACGCCACGCCCGGGAACTGCATGGTCCGGAGAGCCGCACGGGAGGGCCCTCCATACGGTTCGGCGCGTGCCCGGGCCTCCCTCGGCCGGGCTCCAGGCGCCGGCCCGCCCAACCCCGTCCACCGGCCGCCTGTCCCTCGGATCAGCCCACGGACGGGGGCGGGGGAACCACATCTGACGCACGCGCTGCGTCTCGGGGTGAAGCCGCCTCCCGGCGGCCGGGCACACCGATCGCCCGAACCCGACAGCTCACCTCGCCGGCGGGGATCGGAGGATCCATGTCCCAGCACGTCCTGCCCGGGTACCGCCATGTCCGCCGCCTGCTGTGCGGCGCTGCGCTCGCCCTGGGCACCGCGGTCGGGGGCGTCGCCCTCGCCGCGCCGGCGTCCGCCGCAGAGCACGACTGGAGCGGCGTCGCGCAGTGCGAGTCCGGGGGGAACTGGCACATCAACACCGGCAACGGCTACTACGGCGGGCTGCAGTTCAGCCGCTCCACCTGGCTGGCCTACGGCGGTGGCGCCTACGCCGCCCGGGCCGACCTGGCCACACCGGCGCAGCAGATCGCCGTCGCCGAACGGACCCTCGCGGGGCAGGGCATCGGCGCGTGGCCGGTCTGCGGGCGGCACCTGCGGGGCGGCTCCACACCGGCGGCCGCCGCACCTGCGCCGGCCCCGCAGGCGTCGTCGGGGTCGTCCCACGCGTCGGGTGGCAGCTACGTGGTGAAGAGCGGTGACACCCTCGCGAAGATCGCCCGGGCGCACGGGATCAGCTGGCGCGCGCTCTGGGCGCAGAACCGGAGCACCGTCGGCAACCCGAACATGATCTACGTGGGCCAGCGCCTGCACGTCTGACGGGAGGACCGGGCGACGGAGCCGGGCCGGGGTGGCGTTCCCCGGCCCGGCTCCCGCACGTCGGGGGCGGGCTCGGGCAGCGTCGCCATCCGGGTCCTTCGACGGTTGAGCCGACGGCGCCCGGGCATAGTGGCTGCGCTCCCCCTGCCGGAAGGAAGGCTCCTCCATGCCCGACCCCGTCGAGTTCGCCGTCTGGGCACCGCTGCCGGAACGCGTGCGGCTCCAGGTCGACGGCGCCGTCCACGACATGAGCCGGGACGACGACGGCTGGTGGCGCGCGGAGGTCGAGGCCTCCCCGGAGGCGGACTACGGTTTCCTGCTGGACGACAACGACAGCCCCCGCCCGGACCCGCGCTCGCGTCGCCAGCCCGACAGCGTGCACGGCCTGTCCCGCCGCTTCGACCCGGCCGCCCACTCGTGGGGCGACACCGCGTGGACGGGGCGGCCGCTGGCCGGCGGCGTGGTCTACGAGCTGCACGTCGGCACGTTCACCCCCGAGGGCACCCTGGACGCCGCGATCGACAAGCTCGGCCACCTGGTCGACCTCGGCGTCGACTTCATCGAACTGCTGCCGGTCAACGCGTTCAACGGTCCGCACAACTGGGGCTACGACGGCGTGCTCTGGTACGCCGTGCAGGAGACCTACGGCGGCCCGGCGGCCTACCAGCGGTTCGTCGACGCCTGCCACCAGCGCGGCCTCGGCGTGATCCAGGACGTCGTCTACAACCACCTGGGCCCGTCGGGGAACTACCTGCCGGAGTTCTTCCCCATCAACGCCTCGGGCGGCGCCAACACGTGGGGCAGCTCGATCAACCTGTCCGGCCCGGACTCCGACGAGGTCCGCCGCTACGTCATCGACAACGCGCTCATGTGGCTGCGCGACATGCACGTCGACGGACTGCGGCTCGACGCCGTCCACGCGCTGGTCGACGAGCGGGCCACGCACGTGCTCGAGGAGATGGCGCAGGAGGTCGACAAGCTGTCGGTCGCCGTCGGCCGGCCGCTGACGCTGATCGCCGAGAGCGACCTCAACGACCCGCGGATGGTCACCCCGCGGGTGGCCGGCGGGCTGGGGCTGACCGCGCAGTGGAGCGACGACTTCCACCACGCGCTGCACGCGTCGCTGACCGGCGAGGGGCAGGGCTACTACGCCGACTTCGCCGAGGCGGGCCTGTCCGGCCTGGCCAAGACGCTGACCGGCGCCTTCTTCCACGACGGCGCGTGGTCGAGCTTCCGGCGGCGGCACCACGGCCGCCCGGTCGACACCGCCCTGCTGCCCGGCTGGAAGTTCCTCGGCTACCTGCAGGACCACGACCAGATCGGCAACCGGGCGGTCGGCGACCGGATCTCGGCCTCCCTCTCCCCCGACCTGCTCGCCGTCGGCGCCACGATCGTGCTGACCAGCCCGTTCACGCCGATGCTCTTCATGGGCGAGGAGTGGGGGGCGACGACGCCCTGGCAGTTCTTCACCAGCCATCCGGAGCCCGAGCTGGGCAAGGCGACGGCCGAGGGCCGCATCGGGGAGTTCGCCGAGCACGGCTGGGACGCCGCCGTCGTCCCCGACCCGCAGGACCCCGAGACGTTCACCCGCTCCAAGCTCGACTGGGCCGAGCCGGCCAAGGAGCCGCACGCGCGGGTGCTGGAGACGCATCGTGCGCTACTGGCTCTGAGAAAAGCCCACCCGGAGCTCGTCGACCCCGACCTCGCCGCGATGGCGGTCAGCTGGGACGACGACGACCGCTGGATCGCCGTCACCCGCGGGTCGCTGCGCGTCGTCGCCAACTTCGCCGACGCACCCCGCGAGCTGGACCTCGACCGCCCGGCCACCGGCGTGCTGTTCAGCACCGGCGAGCAGCCCCGGCTGGACCGGGAGACGGTGACCCTGCCCGCGGAGACCGCCGCCGTCCTGACCACCCGCTGACATGCGGGCCCTGTTCCCCGACGTCCGGGACCTCGACGACGACGCGAGCCTGGCGGCGGCCTACCAGGCCCCGGCGGGGCGGTTCCTGCGGGTCAACTTCATCGCCTCGCTCGACGGCGCGACCACCGTCTCCGGGCGCAGCCGGGGCCTGCAGTCGCCGGGCGACCTGCGGGTGTTCCGGATGCTGCGCGCGCTGGCCGACGTCGTCCTGGTCGGCGCCGGCACCGCGATCGCCGAGGGCTACGGCCCGATGTCCGACGACTCCGCGGTGGGGCGGCTGCGGCTCGGGCTCGGCCGGAAGGGCACCGCGCCGATCGCGGTGGTCACCCGCCGGGCGTCCCTGAGCCCGCAGAGCCCGCTGGCCGGCGGCTCCTCCCCCACCCTGGTCCTCACCTGCGAGGCCGCGGACGCCGACCGCCGCGCCGCGCTGGCCGCCGCCGGCATGCAGGTGCTGGTCTGCGGGGAGGACGACGTCGACCTGCCGACGGCCGTCGACCGGCTGGTCGAGCGCGGCCTCGCGGAGATCACCTGCGAGGGCGGTCCCCAGCTGCTGCGCAGTGCGCTGGCCGCGGGGGTGGTCGACGAGCTCGACCTGTCGATCTCCCCCGCCCTGGTGGGCGGCGAGGTGCGGCTGGTCGGGGACGAGCCCCTGCACGACGTCGTCCGGCTCCGCCTCACCCAGGTGCTCGAGGAGGACGGCATGCTCTTCACCCGGTACGGGGTCCGACGGGACTGATCGCTCCGGCCTCGCGGAGGCAGAATCCGGGGGGTGGACCAGCGCATCGCGCGGGTGCGGCTCCCGGACGGCAGCCCGATCGCCTACGCCCGCGTGGGTTCCGGCCCCGCCCTGGTCCACGTGTCCGGCTGGCTGACCCACCTCGAGCTGAGCTGGGCGCTGCCGCCGGAACGCGCCTTCTACCAGGCGCTGGCGCACGGCCGGACGCTGGTCCGCTACGACAAGGCCGGGTGCGGGCTCTCCGGCCCGACGGATCGCCCGCCGTCCCTGGACCTGGAGGACCAGACCCTCTCGGCGGTCGCCGCAGAGGCGGGACCCGACCCCCTCGACCTGGTCGGCGTCTCGCTCGGCGCGGCGGTGGCGGCCCGCTGGGCAGCCGAGCACCCCACCCGGGTGCGCCGGCTGGTGCTCTACGGCGGCTGGGTCCGGGAGGTGCAGATCGCTCCCCCGGCCGTCCGGGAACGCGTGCTGGGGCTGGTGGGCGCGCAGTGGGGCCTCGGCTCCGACGTCCTCACCGACATCTTCGCCCCGGACGCCGATCGCCCGACCCGCCGGGCCTTCGCCCGCTACCAGCGAGCTGCCGCGTCGGCGGCGCGGGCCCGCGACATGCTCGCCACCTGCTACGAGGTGGAGCTCACCGACGTCCTCCCCCGGGTCCGCGCACGGACGCTGGTGGTCCACCGTGACCGCGACCGCGCCGCGCCCGTGGAGCAGGGCCGGGCCCTCGCCGAGGGCATCCCCGGGGCCACGCTGCGGATCCTGCCCGGCCGCAGCCATCTCCCCTTCGTCGGTGACGCCGACGCGCTCAGCCGCACGATCCGCGGCTTCCTCGGCCTGCCGCCGACCCGGCGGCCCGCGACGCCGACCCTCACCCCCCGCCAGCGCGAGGTCGCCGCGCTGGTCGCGGAGGGGCTGACCAACCGGGAGATCGCCGCCCGGCTGGTCATCTCCGAGCGCTCGGCGGAGTCGCACGTCGAGCGGATCCGGACGCGGCTGGGCTTCCGCTCGCGGGCGCAGCTGGCCGCCTGGGTGGCCGGCGGCGGCGCGGAGTGAGGTATTTCCACGGCTGACCCGAGCGCTCGGGCGGCCCACGCTCGGGTGCATGCGCCGCTCCCTGCTCCCCGCGTACGCCGTGCTGAGCTACGCCTCCTTCGTCCTGGCCACCTGATGGGCGTTCGGGTTCCTCGCCGACCTCGACGCCGTACCGACCACGGTCGACGGTCCGCAGCGCGGGCCGTGGTGGCAGGCGCTGCTCGTCGACGCCGCCCTCCTGCTCGCCTTCGCGGTGCAGCACTCGGTGATGGCCCGGCCGTGGTTCAAGCGCCGGCTCACCCGGCTGCTGCCGGCCGCCGCGGAACGCAGCACCTACGTCCTGGCCGCCGGGCTCGTCCTCGGACTGCTGTCCTGGCAGTGGCGCCCGCTGCCGGCGGAGATCTGGACCGTCACGTCGATGCCGCGGGGCGGCCCTGGTCTGGACTCTCTACGGCCTGGGCTGGGCGATCGCGATCGCCGCCACGTTCATGATCGACCACTGGGACTTCCTCGGGCTGCGGCAGGCCTGGTGGGACGCCCGCCGCGGCCCCTACGCCGGCCCCGGCTTCACGGAGCGCTGGCTGTACGCCTGGGTGCGCCACCCGCTGATGCTCGGCCTGCTCATCACGTTCTGGGCGACGCCGAGGATGACGGTCGGGCACCTGGTGTTCGCCGCCGCGGCGACCGGCTACGTCGCCGTCGGGGTCCGGTTGGAGGAGCGCGACCTGCGCGGCACGCTGGGCGCGACCTACGGCGACTACGCCGAACGGGTGCCCGCCGTGGTGCCGGGGACGCGCCGTGCTCGCCGGACCTCGTCCCCTGCTGCTTGACTGCAGGTCATGGACCTGCCGCTGCTCCCGCCGGTGAAGCCGATGCTGGCCAAGGCCTCGACCAAGCTGCCGACCGGCGACGGGCTCTACTACGAGCCCAAGTGGGACGGCTTCCGCTGCATCGTCTTCCGCGACGGCGACGAGGTGGAGCTCGGCAGCCGCAACGAGCGGCCGCTCACCCGCTACTTCCCCGAGGTGGTCGAGGCGGTCAAGGCCGCGCTGCCCGAGCGCTGCGTGGTCGACGGCGAGATCGTCATCCAGACCGGCGACCGGCTCGACTTCGAGGCCCTGCTGCAGCGCATCCATCCCGCCGCCTCGCGGGTCAACCTGCTGGCCGAGAACACCCCCGGCACGTTCGTCGCCTTCGACCTGCTCGCCCTCGGCGACGAGACCTTCCTGGAGACGCCGTTCGGCGAGCGGCAGGCGCGGCTGCGCGAGGTGGTGACGACGACCGGGTCGGTGCACGTCACCTCGATCACCCAGGACGCCGGGACGGCGCAGCGGTGGTTCCAGGAGTTCGAGGGCGCCGGGCTGGACGGCGTGGTCGCCAAGCCGGCCGACCTGCCCTACGGGCCTGATCAGCGGCTGATGACCAAGGTCAAGCACGTGCGCACAGCCGACTGCGTGGTCGCCGGGTTCCGGTGGCACAAGAGCGGGCCGATCGTCGGCTCGCTGCTGCTCGGGCTGTACAACGACGCCGGCGACCTGCAGCACATCGGGGTCGCGGCGTCGTTCCCGATGGCCCGCCGGGCGGAGCTGGTCGAGGAGCTGGCGCCGTACCGGGAGAACGCGCTGGAGAACCACCCGTGGCGGGACTGGGCCGAGTTCCAGGCGGCCGCGGCGGCAGCCGCCGCGAACGGGGAGGGGGAGGAGGACGGTCCCGAGCGGCGCATGCCCGGGGCGATCAGCCGGTGGAACGCCAAGAAGGACCTCTCCTGGGTGCCGCTGCGCCCGGAACTGGTGGTGGAGATCAAGTACGACCAGCTCGAGGGGCGTCGGCTTCGTCACACCGGCCAGTTCCTCCGCTGGCGGACCGACAGGGACCCGCTGAGCTGCACGTACGACCAGCTCGACATCCCGGTGAAGTACGACCTCGCCGAGGTCCTGGACGGCTGAACCGGCCTCCCCCGGCCGGCGGCCCGCTGCACGGGCGGCGGGAGGCCCATACGCTCGTGATCATGCGTCGTCGTCCTCCCCTGCTCGCCGCGGTCGCGGGGCTGCTGCTCCTGCTGACCGGTTGCACCTCGTTCACCAGCACGATGGCGGCCTCGGAGACGGCCGAGGAGAGCGGCTCGGCGGCCGCGGCGGAGGTGCCGCCGATCGAGTGGAGCGACTGCAGCGAGCAGATCGTGCCGCTGATCGCCGGGCAGCCGGGCGCGGACCGCAACCTCGGCTTCGAGTGCGGCCGCACCGAGGTGCCGATCAGCTACGACGAGCCGCAGGGGGCCACGCTCCCGCTGTTCCTGGTGCGGGTGAAGCTGGCCGGGCAGACCGACCGGATCGGCTCCCTGGTGGTCAACCCGGGCGGGCCCGGCGGCTCGGGCGCGGACGCCGCGATCGGGCTGGCCCTGTCCCTGCCCGAGGACGTGCTGCGCCGGTTCGACCTGGTCGGCTTCGACCCGCGGGGGGTGGGCCTGTCCACGCCGGTGGAGTGCATCCCCGCCGAGCTGAAGGACCGGCTCGTGGCCGCGGAGCCGCGGCCGGTCACCGAGAAGCAGCTCGACGACGCGTTCGCCCTCGCCGACGAGGTGGCGTCGGCCTGCGAGGACAAGTACGGCGACGCGCTGGGCAGCTTCAACACGGTCGACACCGCGCGGGACATGGACCGCATCCGCGAGGCCCTGGGCGACGAGCAGCTGACCTACCTCGGCTACTCGTACGGCACCACGCTGGGGTCCACCTACGCCGAGCTGTTCCCCGACAAGGTGCGGGCGCTGGTGCTCGACGCGGCGGTCGACCCGGAGGCCGACCCGGTGGAGGACGCCGAGGCCAGCGCGGCCGGCTTCGAGGCCGGCTTCGACGCGTTCGCGCAGAACTGCACGGGCCTGATCGCCGGCTGCCCGATCGGCCCGGACCCGCGCAAGGCCGTCTCCGACCTGCTCACCCAGGCCGGCGCGACACCGATCCCGAGCACGGCCGAGGGCGAGACCCGGACGGCGACCGCGGGCGTGGTCATGACCGCGATCCAGGCCGCGCTCTACGACCAGGAGTCCTGGCCGCAGCTGGCCCAGGCGCTGGCCGCGGCCCAGAAGGGCGACTCGGCGGGCGTGTTCTCCCTGGCCGACAGCTACTCCGGCCGGATGGACGACGGCAGCTACTCGAACCTGTTCGACGCGAACATCACGATCAACTGCGCGGACACCAGCACCGACGAGGACGTGCCGGAGAGCCAGGTGCGCCGGCTGGCCGCGGAGTGGAACGAGAAGTACCCGCTGTTCGGGGCGGGGTCGGCGGTCAGCCTGTACACCTGCTCGGCCTGGGACGCCGATCGCACGCCGCTGCCCGAGCGGGACGCGGAGGGCTCGGCGCCGATCCTCGTCGTCGGCAATTCCGGCGATCCGGTGACGCCGTTGCCCGGTGCGGTGGACATGGCGGACGATCTCGAGTCCGGCGTCCTGCTGACGTGGCAGGGTCAGGGGCACACGAGCTATCCCAAGACCCCGTGCGTCACCGACGCGGTGAACCGGTACCTGATCGACCTGACCGCGCCACAGGACGGGCTGACCTGCCCGGCCGCCTAGCACGGCGCCAGCGCCTTCCCCGCGCTGCTGAGCGAGAGGAGCAGCGCCATGGCCGCGAGCAAGGACGCCGCCGTCCTGCAGATCGACGGACACGAGGTGCGTGTCTCCAACCCGGAGAAGCCGTACTTCGCCGAGCGCGGGATCCGCAAGATCGACGTCGTCGAGTACTTCGTGTCGGTGGGGCCCGGCATCCTGTTCGCGCTCCGGGACCGCCCGACGACGCTGGAGCGCTGGCCCGGCGGGGTGTTCGAGGGCGCCCGGATCTCGACGCGGGTCGACAACACCGGTGACGCCTTCTACCAGAAGCGGGTGCCCAAGAACGCGCCCGAGTGGGTGCCGACGGCGCACATCACCTTCCCGAGCGGGCGGACGGCGGACGAGGTCGCGCCCGACTCCGTGGCGGTGGTCGCCTGGTGCGCCAACCTGGGCACGCTGACCTTCCACCCGTGGCCGGTGTCGAAGACCGACGTCGAGCAGCCCGACCAGATCCGCATCGACCTCGACCCGCAGCCCGGCACGGACTTCTCCGACGCGGTGTGGGTCGCGCCGCACGTGCGCGAACTGCTCGGCGAGTTCGGCATGCAGGGCTGGCCGAAGACCTCCGGCGGGCGCGGCGTGCACATCTACGTGCCGATCCAGCCCCGGTGGACCTTCCCGGAGGTGCGCCGCGCGGTGATCGCGTTCGGCCGCGAGCTGGAGCGCCGGCTGCCCGACCGCGTGACGATGTCGTGGTGGAAGGAGGAGCGCGGCGCGAAGATCTTCATCGACTACAACCAGATGGCCCGGGACCGCACGATCGCCTCGGCGTACTCCATCCGGCCCAAGCCCCACGCGCCGGTGTCCGCCCCGGTCGACTGGGACGAGCTGCCCGACGTCCACCCGACCGACTTCGACGTCCTCACCATGCCCAAGCGCTTCGCCGAGGTCGGTGACAAGCACGCCGGCCTGGCCGAGCACTCCTTCTCCATCGAGCCGCTGCTCGAGCTCGCCGAGCGGCAGGCCGCGGACCAGGGCCTGGGCGACCTGCCCTATCCCCCGGACTACCCGAAGATGCCGGGCGAGCCGATGCGCGTCCAGCCCAGCCGCGCCAAGCGTTCTACCAGCGAAGACGAGTGATCCAGGGCCGCTCGGAGGGATAGCACAGCGCTGACTCGCCCGATCATCTTCCGCGAACGGCGATCCGGCTCGAGGACGCCTGCTGGCGTCTTTCCGACGGCACTCAGCTCATCCCGGACGCCGCGAGCGGTTCGTAACCGCTGCTGGTCGACAGGGCCTGCATCTCGCGACGTCCGGTCAACGCCGGCGCCCGGCCGGTGGCGCCCAATGTTGTTCCGGTGGCCCGCCGGACGCCCGGCGCGCTGCTGGTCAGGTGACAGTGGCGCTGGAAGACTCGCGGTAGGCCGTCGGGCTCATCCCGTACCTGGCCCTGAACGCCCGGTTGAGGTGCGAGGCATCGCAGAAGCCCCAGCGATTCGCCACGTCCGTCACGGTGACGTGCGGACCCCGCATCTCCAGCTGACGGGCCGCCCGCTGGAGGCGTAGATCGCGGACGGTGGCGCCGAACGTGGTCTCGCGTCCGTTGTACAACTGGTGGAGCTTGCGGACGGAGATGCCGACGTGCCGGGCCGCTTCCACGGCGAGCACCTGCCCGTGCGGCAGCCGTTCGTGCACGAAGCGGGCGATGGACGCCCGCAACGCGTCGTCGACAGAGCTGCGGTCGTCACCGTCCTTCTCGAACGCCCCGAGCGCATTGGCGATGACCTCAGTGCAGGCGTGGTCGAGGGCGAGACGTGACGCGGGGCTCAGCTGCGCCCGCGAGCGCCAAAGGCTCGTCATCATGTCGGCGGCGACCGCGCCGGCCCCGGATCGGGCATCGACGGTGCGTGCAGTCCGCAGGGCCGGCTGCGGGATGAACGGCAGCATCTGCTCCCGGGGGATCTTGAAGGACAGGACCCGCCACGGGGAGCCGTCGGGCGACTCGTCGAACTCGAGCACGTAGGGCCGCGTCGTGTCGAACACCGCGAACGACCCCGGCGGCACGACGCACCTGCGTCCGTCCTGCTCGCCGCGACCCGTTCCGTCCAGCTGCAGGTTCACGAAGATCTGCTCGTCGCGGCCGCGCCGGACCTCGGCTGGCCCGTGGGTCAGCCGCTGGGTGCACGAGACGACCTCGGTCGGGGTTGAGTCCGCCAGCCGTTCGGCCCGGACCCAGCCGGTCAGGCCCTCACCCCAACGGCTCCGGCTGAGGTGCTGCCGGGTGCGCACCGGCGCCAGCGGAGCACACGCCTCGCAGACGACGTCAGCCCAGTAGGCGAACTGGTCCTTGGGCGCCAGGCCCTCGGTCGACCAGGTCAGTTCCATCGCTCACCCCAACCGCGCTCGATGCCGACGTACTATCCCGCGCACGCGGTAGTCCGTCACCAGACGCCGGCGGTGGAGCCTCCATCGACGGTCAGCACGGCACCGGTCACATACTCCGAGCCGGTGAGGTACAGGACGGCGTCGACGACGTCCTGTGGCACACCGGTCTTCCCGTTCGGGGCGAGCGTCCGGAAGAACGCCCAGTTCTCCTCACCGCGCGGCAGGAGCGGGGTGTCGATGACGCCCGGAGCGACCGCGTTCACGTGGACCCCCGACCCGGCGAGCTCCAACGCCAGAGCCCTGACCGCGTGGTCCAGCCCACCCTTGGTGACGGCGGTCATGAAGCAGGGCAGCTTCACGTTCGGCTGCAGCGCGATGCACGCGGTGACAGCGAGGATGTGGCCGGACCCGTTCGCCGTCATGTGGCGGGCGGCCTCCTGGGCTGGGTAGACGAAGCCCTTGACGTTGGTGTCGAGCATGGCCTCGACGTCGTCCACGGAGAAGTCGACGACCGGCTTCGCCATGAAGATGCCCGCGTTGGCGATCAGGATGTCGACCCTGCCGAACTGCTCGACAGCCCGCGCGAACAACGTGGCGGCCGTCTCCGGCCTGCTGATGTCGCCTTCGACGAGGAGGAAGTTGGCGGGGTTGCCGAGCGCGGCCGCGGCGTCCTCCAGCCTGGCCAGGGTGCGGGCGTTACCGACAACGTTGTAGCCGAGCTTCAGGTACGCCTCGGCGACGGCGAAGCCCAGGCCGCTCGAGGCTCCCGTCACGATCGCTGTCTTGGTGGATGTCATCGCGGTTCCCATCTCGAGGAGTTGGTGTGGCCGGCCTCCGGGCCGCCGTGTGGAGCGCCCGAGGTTCAGGGGACGTCGGACGAGGTGAGCGGGTCGTACTCCGCGCTCTGGATCACGGCGTGCAGCGCACGTCGGCGCACGCCGAGGTTTCCCCCGCCGAAGACAGGGAGGGCGAGGGCGTCCTGCAGCAACCCGTTGAGCGGGTTGGAAAGGTCGTAGCTCTCGACGCCGACGACTCGTGTGAGGTCGGTGATGACGCTGACGGCGGTCTCGGAACCGAAGACCTTCGCGCAGTTCGCGAGCTCGGCTGCCGCGACGCTCCCCGCGTCGATGGCCCGGCAGGCACGCCAGGTGAGGGACCGACAGGCCTCCATCCGCACCTTGGCGTTCACCAGCTCGTACCCGACCGCTTGATGGTCGATGATCGGCACCGCGCCGCCACGCCGCTCCGACTTCGCGAACTGCAGGACGTGGTCGAAGGCCGCCCGCATCAGGGCCACCCCCATGACACCGACGAGTGCGGACGCATCGGCGAAGGACTCGGACACCAGCCGGAGGCCTGCCCCCTCCCGGCCGATCAGGTTCCGGCGGGAGGTCCGCACGGCCCGGAAGGAGAAGTCAGGCAGGAAGTGCGCGCGGAACCCGGGTGAGTCGATGACGCCCTCGAGGACCAGACCGTCGACTGGTCCCTCGACGGCGAGGACCGACACCCCTTCTACTGGCGCAACCGCAGGGTCGGTCCGCACGACGACGCACAACAGATCCGCACCGCTGCCGTCCCAACCGGTGGCCGACGAGACCCATCTCTTGCGCCCGTTGATGATCCAGTCGTCGCCGTCGACGCGGGCGGCGGTGCGCACACCCTCCCCAGGAGCTGGCGACCCGGCGTTCGCGCTGCCGCCAGGCTCGGAGGAGCAGAACCCCGCGAGCGGTGCTCCGTGCCCGGTGAGGAACGGTGCCAGCAGGCGCGACTGCTGCTCTCGGGTTCCCCCGACGACCACCGGCTGCAGGCCGAGCACGGTCCCGACCAGCGTGAGAGCAACGCCGGGACTGCCGCAGAACAGTTCCTCGGTGAGGAGGGCGACGTCGGTGAGGCACGAGCTGTCGCCGCCGGCGGTCTCCCGGATGCACGCTCGGAGGAAGCCGCCGGAGACCAGCTGCTCGTACGCCGGCTTCGTCGCAGCGAACCGCTCAGCAGGAGTGGGCAGCTGTTCCGCACTCGCCTTGACGTCGCGCAGCACGTCCTCGGCGAAGCGCCGCGCCTTCGTGCGCAACTCGCCCTGACGCGCGGTGGGAGCGGAAGCGAGCGGCATCCTGCATCAGGCCTTTCCCGTTCCCCGCGAGGCGCTCGATCCCTGGGGACGACGACGGTCGTGGTCGGCGAAGAAGTCGCCGGTGCCGACGTTCGCCGTTGCGGCATGGTGTGCCGACGGCTGGGGCTGTGACGTGGAGATTCGCGCATGGCGACGTGGACGTGGGTGCACGCTCACCGTTGGTGGGTACGACAGGTACCGGGCCGTATGGGCAGTCCTGGCTTCCACTGAAACGGAACCGCTGGCCTCACCCGCTCGTGATCAAGCTCCTCGGGCTGATTGGCTCGCTGGCCGTGACCGCAGTACCGGCCGCGGCGGACCGGCGCCGAGCGATCACCACCTGCGCGTGGTGCGGCGAGCCTCTGGAGCCCAAGGCTCGTGGCCGGCTGCCGAAGTGGTGCTCCCCCACCTGTCGTCGCTCCTGAGGACGGCGGAACTCGCCCGATAACCCACCGGCCCCGCTCATTCGCGACCTGCGGTTTCAGCCCTCTGAACAGCGCTGTGGTGGTTCGCTTCCCGAAGATGCCGGGCGAGCCGATGCGGGTCCGCCCAGCCGCGCGCGCAAGCCGGCCGGCGAGGACGGCTGATCCGGCCATCGAACCACTACGGTGCGGTCCACCTCCACCGCTCAGCGGGACGTCGCCCGTCCGCCGTCAGCCCTGCGTCACACCGTCCTGCCGGGCTGCGCTGAGCACCTCTCCGGTCGCCGGGCCCGGCGTCTCCTCCGCCGACCGGGCTCTCCGCCACCGGGGGTGCGGCCAGCCGACGAGCAGGACGACGGCGCCGGGGAGCGTCGCCACCAGGGTCATCACGCCGAAGGCGGTGGCGACGGCGGTTCCCGGACCGGCGCCCCAGCCCGCGGACGCGAAGGCCCAGGCCGCGACGCTCTCGCGCGGCCCCCATCCCCCGATGTTGAGGGGAACCGCGGCGGCCAGCAGGACGATCAGCGCCAGCGGGACCAACTGCTGCGGCGGGCCGTGCACCCCGGCGGCTCGCGCGGCGATCAGGAACATGCCCAGCAGCCCACCGACGACGAGCAGCGAGGTGAGCAGGACGGCGGGCCACGTGGTCGGCTGCAACAGCGCCTGGCGGATCTCGGCGACGGTCCTGCCGAGGACGCGCCCCGGGCCGGCGGGGGCGCGCCGCATCACCCCGCGACCGGCGATCAGGACGGCGACCACGGCGGCGGCGCTCGCTGCAGCGACCAGCGGGATCACCGCCTGCACCGGCGAGGGGACGGCCAGGAGGACGACGACGGCCAGCGCCACCTGGACCGCCTGTCCGGCTGCACGCTCCCAGACGACGGCCCGCAGGCCGCGGCCGAGGTCGCCGGCGCCGACGCCGTGCTGCACCCCCCGCTGGACGTCACCGACCACGCCTCCGGGCAGCACGCTGTTGAGGAACTGCGAGCGGTAGTACGCGGCCGTGGCGGCGGGCAGCGCGAGACCCACCCCCAGCGCCCCGGCCACGACCCGCCAGCGCCACGCCGAGCAGATGGTGATCACGGCGCCGATCGCGGTCGCGGCGAGCAGCGTGCCCGGGCCGAGCCCGCGAAGGCCGTCCAGGAACGGGCCGGCACCGACCTGCCGGACGAGGGCGACCAGGATCAGGGCAGCACAGAGCAGGCGTGCCGCCGTCCACGCACGTCGCCTCAACCCCGCCCTCCGTCCGCCCCCACTGGTCAACACGGACCAGGCGGCCGATCCAGTTCAGCATGGACGGCGGACAGCACGGCCCGGATGCGGAGGCCGGTCGCCTGCCAGCCCGGCAGGGTCTCCCGCCGGCGCAGGGCCGCCCGCCGGAGACGCCGGCGCAGATCGGCGTCGGTGAGCCAGCGGGCGAGCGCCACGGCGAGGGCGGAACTGTCCTCGGGCGGCACCAGGAGACCGGGCACGCCGTACACCGTCCGTCCCAGGGCCTCGGGGAGTCCACCGACCCCGCTCGCGATCACCGGCAGGCCGGCGGCCAGCGCCTCGGTGACCGCCATGCCGTAGGTCTCCGTCCGCGAGGGCACGACGAGCACGTCCGCGCTGCGAAACTCGTGCTGCAGGGCGGCTCCGGTGCGGGGACCGGGGAGCCGCAGACGATCGGTGATCCCCGCGGACGCGGCTCGTCGCCGCAGGGACGAGACGAAGAGCGGATCGCGGTCCAGCGGGCCGACGAGCGTGCAGCGCCAGCGCAGGCGAGCCGTTCCGGCCAACGCCTCCAGCAGCAGGTCCTGGCCCTTGTGCGGCGCGAGCGCCCCGACGCACAACAGCCGTCCGCCGTCGGTGGGCCGGGGGCTCGCCGGCGCCGCCTCGGTGCCCGGGCGGGCGACGTGCACGCGGGCAGGTGGGAGCGAGTACCGGTCGAGCAACTGGCGACGCGTCCAGGCGCTGGTGGTGACGACGGCCCGCGCGGCGGCGAGAACGGCCCGCTCGTCGCGCGCGGCGACGGCGTCGCCGCCGAAGATCATGTGCACCAGGACCACGAGGCGCAGCCGGTTCGACCGCGGCACGAGCAGGGCGCGGGCCGCGGAGGCGATCAGCCCGTCGACGAGGACCAGTGCGCCGGCCGGCAGGACGTCGAGCGCCCGCCCCAGGGCGCCCAGTGATGCGGCATCGGGTCGCGGCCAGGAGCCCGGGACGGCGATCTCGGCCACGGTCCACCCGGCGTCCCGGAGGCCGTCGCAGACCTTCCTGTCGTAGCGGTTGCCGCCGCTGACCCGGGCGGGATCGTCGATCCCGGCCGGGACGACGACGTGGACGCCGTGGCCCGTGGACCGCGGGTCGCCGCGGCGACGTGCCCCCGGTGCGGCGTGAGCGGGCGGTTCCTCCTCCACCAGGGGGACGACCGCGCGGGAGCTCCTGTCGTACGCAGGCATCGACGCCACGTGCTCAGCGCGGGGGCGCGGAGCTGCTGAATGCGCCCAGGAACCGGTCGCGGAAGGCGTCCATGGGCCACACCGGGGCGGCCGGGCTCGGCAGCAGCCCTGGCTGCCAGTGCCAGGAGGCGATGCCGTCGAGCACGGCGGGGTCGGAGGCCACGAAGGAGATGGGCACCTGGTGGCCGGCGTCCTGGCCGCTCACCGTCGCGACCGGTTGATGGTCGCCGAGCAGGACGAGGACGACGTCGTCGTCGTGGAGGTTGGTGAACCAGGAGAGCAACGCCTCCAGGGAGTACTCGATGGACTGCCCGTAGAGCCGGCGGACGGTGTCCATGTCGCGCCAGGCCACGTCCGCAGGCACGCCCTGGGCGGGCATCGGGTCGAAGACCGAGCCGTCGCCGAGCTGGTCCCAGGGCACCAGGCTCGGCAGCGGGGTCCACGGGTGGTGCGAGGACACGAGATGGATCTCCGCCATGAGGGGGCGGTGGGCGGAGGCGAGCTCGAACCGCTGGAACGCGGCCAGCGTGTACTGGTCAGGCATCTCGGCCCAGCCGAACTTCGGCCCCCGGTAGCCGAGATTGCCCGCGTCGTAGATCTGGTCGTAGTGGTAGAAGGTCCTGCCCTCCGGCCACGGCTGCTCGTTGGCCGGGGTGACGGCGACGGTCCGCCAGCCGGCCTTGGCAAAGGCGGCGCTGAGGGTGAACCGGTCGCCGGTCATCAGCTCGTCGTAGAGCGGGTTGCTGTTGATCCACAGTCCGGACTGCAGGGTCGCGTGGGCCAGCCAGCTGCCGCCGCCGAAGGTCGGCGAGTCCAGGAAGGCGCTGCGCGCCGAGTACCCGGACCGGGTCAGGCTGGTGCTGCTGCTCCGCAGGACCGCGTCGACGCCGGGTGAGTACGTGCTGCCCGCCACGGCCGACCTGCCATAGCTCTCGACGAAGGCGACGACGACGTCCTTGCCGCGCAGACCGGTGAGCAGGTCCGAGGCGGGCATGTCGGCGTACGGGTCGGCGGAGGAGCTGGCCGCCTCGAAGCGCTGCTCGTCCTGCACAGCGCCCTCGATGGCACGCTGGTGCGCGACGGCCAGCCGGGCGCTGCTCGCCGAGGCGATCGGAGTGCCGGGGACGAGTTGCAGCGACAGCGCGGCGCACACCGCCCACACGGTGCCCAGGACGGCGACCCCACCGAACGAGCGCCGCCGGTGCCGGCCGGTCAGGCTGCTGACCCGGATCGTCGAGGCGACGATCACCGCGACCAGCAGCACGACGGCGAGCCCGGCCAGGACGAGGACGACGTTGGTGGCCGCGGACCCGATCGAGTCGCGCAGGACGCCGACCGCCGGCAGGAGGAAGCCCCAGTCGAGCAGCGGATTGAACGGGCGACCCAGGTTCTCGTAGAAGCCCAGGTCGAGGAGCTTGAGGACGGTGAGCAGGCTCAGCGCCACTCCGGCCGCCGCCGCCAGAACCCGTCTCGGCCGGGGCGGCAGCAGCAGGCCGATCGCGACCAGCGCCAGGCCCTCCACCGGGATGCGGGCGAAGGCGGCCGGCGTCAGCTGGTCGAGCCGGGGTGGAGCGACGAGAACGGCCCAGACGACGCCGACCGCGACCAGCGCGGTGGCGAACCGCAGCGCCCGGCGGGTGCGCGGGCCGGCGCCGGTGCGGTAGAGCCAGACGATGCTCCTGCCGAACGACTCGGCCAGCAGCACCAGCGCCGCGCCCACCGCGATCATGCCGACCAGGCGCGGCAGCAGCCCGGAGACCGCGGCGGTGAGGACGACGCCCTGCACGGCCGCGACGACCTTGCCCCAGTACCGCGGCGGCAGCGGCGCGGCGAGCCAGGGGATCGCCCACCCGGCGACCAGCAGCGCGTAGCGGGCGACGCCGATGGCCAGCACCCAGCCGCCGTAGTCCCGGGACACGGCCACGCTCAGCAGCAGGATGAGGAAGGCGTCGACCTCGCAGTCGAAGCGCGCACCGAACGCCGTGACGGTTCCGGTGCGTCGCGCCACCCGCCCGTCGACGCTGTCGAGGACGAGTGCGACGGAGGCGAGGGTCACCAGCGCGGCGACCGCCGGCGGCCGGTCGAACGAGTCGGCGACCAGTCCCGCGACCCCGGCGCTCAGCACCGCCCGGGCCAGGGTGACCCAGTCGGCCGGGAGGATCGCCCCTCCGGCGACCGGCGCGGGTCGACGTCGAGCACCGTGCCTGGGGCCCGGTGCTCCGCTCCGGACCCGGCCGACGACCAGGAGCGCCGTCGCCGTCCAGCCGGCGGCCAGTCCGACGACCCAGCCGGCCACGCCGAGACCAGTGGTCAGGACAAGAGCGCCGAGCAGAGCGGGGGTGATCAGTGCGCCGAGGATCGCGGCGAGTCGGACCGTGCGCACAAAGCCTCTCCCGTCAGACCTCTTGACGAGGAGCACGGATCTGCGGTCGCGGCGGTTCAGCCACCCCGGGCCACCGGCCGGCGAAATCGAGCTGATGAGCGATGTAGAGCAGCTCACCGCGGGCCAGCTGGCGGCGGCGGACCGCCATCCAGTCGGCCAGGCCGTCGGATCCCGCGCGGTGTGCCAGCTCGTCCTCGATCGTCTGCAGGATGCACTCCAGGAAGTGGGCCTCACCGTCCGGATAGGTGCCGTCCGGGCGCGCGTGCACCACCCAGTCCGACGCCCCCGACGTCAGCGGTGGCGCTCCGGCGGCGCGCAGGTGGCCGAAGAGATGGCGCCCCGCCCGGCTCTCCCCGGCGGGCCCGCCGTGCCGGACACGCTCGTCCATGCTGCGGTGATAGGCCCCCAGGATGTCGTCGTCGCGGGGGTGGTCGGGCTGGAAGACGCTCTCGCCGTCGAAGTTGATCGTGAACCAGTAGACGCCACCGGGCACCAGGAGCCGGAAGAGCCCGGGCAGGACGGCCGGCACGTCCACGAGGTCCAGGAACGCGTTGGCGATCAGCACCTCGGCCGGTTCCCCGTGCCCGGCCTGCAGGTAGGCGCCGAGCTCGGCCTCGACCAGGCGGACCCGCAGATCGCCCAGCCGCACCCCGTCCGGCAGCGGTTCGGTGGGCACACCCCGGGCGGCCGCCCACTCGCCGAGCCACGCGCGCGAATCGCCCAACAGCTGCCGATCGACGTCGAGCAGGGTGTACTCCCCGCCGCTGATCACCTGCCACTCCAGCAGGCGGGCCACCATCGTCCCCAGGCCGGCCCCGACCTCCAGGATCCGGGGCGCGCCCGCCGGCATCAGGCGGCGGAGTTCGGCCAGCACATGGCGGTTCAGGGCCCGGTCGTCCACGGTCTTCTTCGCGGCCAGGTAGCGGGTGTAGCTCATCGCTTCTCGGCCACCAGCGCGAACTTGCGCACCCGCCCGCTGCCCAGCCAGTCGGTCCACAGCTGATGGGCGGTGATCAGATCGGTCAGGGCCTGAGCCCCGACCTGGCCGGCGATCCCGGCCGCGTCCTCTCGGAACGACTGCAGCATCGCCGCCGCCACCGCGCGATGCGCGGCGGTGCACTGCTCCTGCGAGGTCACGGTCAACCCGGCCTCGTCCAGCAGGGCCGTCAACTCCGCCAGGTCGATGGGCCAGACGGTGTCCGCGTCGGGCATCCGGTCCCGCTCCTCGCGCGAGAGCGGCCGGCCCTCCTCGACGGTGAAGGCGAAGCGCCCGCCCGGCTCGAGCACCCGGCCCACCTCGCCCACGAGGTCCCTCTTGTCGGGGAAGGCCAGCATCGCCTCCAGGAGGAGCACGACCTCGAAGCGGCCGTCGGGCAGCGGCGGGACGTGTGCCTGCTCGAATCGGCACGGCAGATCGCCGGCCAGTTCCCGGGCGATCTCCACAGCGCCGGCGGAGTAGTCCAGGCCCAGATAGCGGCAGCCCAGCTCTGCCACGATCAACCGGCCCGGCCCGGCCACCCCGCAGCACAGGTCGAGGACCGGGACGCCGGGGCCGATGCGGGCGCGGCGGGCCAGCCGCCGGATCTCGCCGGCGCGCATGAAGCTCTCCTGCCCCACGAACTCCCCGGGTGGGTAGGCGGCCTGCCTCGCCCGCTGCAGCGCCGACTGGAACGGAGCGCGTTCATCCTGTCTCACCCCTGGGTCCTGCTACCGGCCCCGACGTGGATCCGGGCCAGGGCCGCGGGCGGAACTGCGTGCATCGCGCCTCCGTAACTGCCTGTGCAGGTGGCCACGGCTCGCGCGGCGAGGTGGTTCAGTCTCGCCGATCGCCGGTCACGGCGCCTGCGCGCCGGTCGACGGCACGACAGAGCCCGCCTGGTCACGTCGACCAGGCGGGCTCTGCGTCCCCCTACCGCCCAGGGATCACTGCTCGAGCGTCCAGGCCTCCGCGTTCCACAAGGGCCCGCTCTGGCTGGCGTTGTTCCGGACGTCGCGCAGCGCGCTGTCGTACGCCAGCAGGGTCGGCTTCTGGTAGAGCGGGACGGTCGCCATCTGCTCCCACAGCAACGCGTCCACCGCGTTGGCGTCGGCCGCCTGCTCGGTGCGGTCCTGGTCCGCGGCCACCTCGTCCAGCAGCGCATCGATCTCGGCCGTGCCCGCCCGGGAGACGTTCTGGCCGAAGCCGCGCGCCGGCGACTGGTAGGACGGGAGCAGGCTGGTCGCGAACGGGGAGCCGGTCGAGGCGAACAGCGCGATCTGGAACCCGCCGGCCACCACCGACGTGGGCACGTCGGGACCGCTGAACAGGTCGGGGTTCGGGTTGAAGGTCACCTCGATGCCGGCCTGCGCGAGCTGCTGCGCCATGACCGTGATGGTGGTCTCCCGCAGCGCGTTGCCCGGGGTGGTGTCGATGCGGAACGACAGCCGCTGGTCGCCCTTGGCGTACACGCCGTCGTCCCCGAGCTCGTAGCCGGACTGCTCCAGCAGGGCCTTGGCCCCGGCGATGTCCTGGGTCCTGTACTCCGCCGGCGCGTTGTCGCGGTACTCCGGCTGGTTGTTGACGTACAGGTGGTTGTCGAGCACCTTCGCGTCCGGGGCGATCTGGCCCACGGTCTGGTCGACGATCTCCTGCCGGTCGAGCGCCATGGCGAAGGCCCGGCGGACGTTCACGTCGGCCAGCTGCGGGTCCTGCGTGTTGAAGTCCAGGTGCTCGAACGACAGCCCGAAGGTGCTCTCGCTGGTGACGTCGGGCGCCTGGGCGTCGATCCGCTCGATCAGGTCGAGCTGCGGCTGCGGGCGGATGACGTCCAGCTCGCCGTTCTCCAGCCCCAGGGCCTGCACGTCCGGGTCGGCGCCGACGACGCGGACGATCAGCCGGCTCAGCCCCGGCGCGGCGCCCCAGTACTCCGGGTTCGGCGTGAGGACGGCGGTCTGGCCGGAGGCGTCGATGCTGCCGCGCTTCAGCTGCCACGGGCCGCCGGAGATGTCCTCGGGCAGGCCGTCGGCGGTGGCCCACCCGGCGTCGAACGTGGCGCACTGCTTCACCGGGTCGTCGTCCGCCATCAGGTGGGCGGGCAGCAGCGGCTGGGCGCCGGAGAAGAGGCTCTGCCAGTCCGAGAACGGCGTGGCGTAGGTGACGGTGACCGTCCTGCCGTTGTCCGAGCCGGTGACGCTGCTGATGTTCTCCACGCCGGTCGTGCTCATGTTGCCGGCGCAGCCGCCCTGGTCGGTGCTGGTGCTGACGTGCCAGGTGTAGGCGAAGTCGTCGGCGGTGATCGGGGTGCCGTCGCTCCAGACCGCGTCAGGGTTCAGCCGGTAGACCGTGGTCTGCAGCTCGTCCACCAGGGTGTTCTGCGGCTCGTCCGCGAGCAGTTCGCGGTCGTACTCGACGGTGTAGTCGGGCTGGACGATGTACACCGACGGCAGCACGCGGCCGAGCAGGTCCTGCACCGTCGTCGTGTTCCCGGCGGCGATGTAGGGGAAGAGGTTCTCCGGCCAGGCGTCGGCGACGCCGTACGTGGCGGAGCCGCCGGCCGCGGGCGCCTGCGCGGCGCCGGCACAGCCGGACAGCACCGTGATCCCCGCTGCGGCGGCGACCGCGAGCGCCGTGGCGCGCGCCGCCGTCCCGCGACGGCGCGACGCGAGGTCGGCGGTGCGCTGATGGTGCTTCGGAAGAACGTGCATCGTGGGTCAGGCGCTCCTGTGCTTCAGGGACGGCGGGTCGGTGCCGGTCCGAGGGGCCGCGTCGGCACGGGGCCCTCCGGCCGCCGACGCACCGGGAGCACCTTCGGCACGTCAGCTGCGGAGCTTGAGTCAGAACGCCGGCATGTCGCGCACGCAACAGTCACGGTCCCCGCGCGCGAGGTCGTCCGGGTCCGCCGGCGTTCTACCCGCGCAGCGTCACGCAGCACTGTCCCGGCGTCGGTTCGAGCCGCGCCGTCGTGTGTGGCGCGATCTCGTCCAGCATGCCGCTCAGCATCGCGAGGTTGGTGGTGCAGGTGAGCTGCCGGTCCTCGTCGGCGATGCGGTGGAACGGGCAGTTGCGCAGTCGCACCACGTGCCCGTCGTCGCTGTCGACGGCGTCGTAGGGCTGGTAGCCGATGCCGGTGAGCGCCGCACGCACCCGATCGAGGCCGTTCCCCGGCGAGTTCGGACCGGAGGCCGCGGCGAGCTGACGGCCCAGCCGCCGTGCGGCTTCCGTTGCCGCCCGGAGCCCCTCGTGGCCGAGGTCGGTGAGCGCGGCCGCGAACAGCCGTGCCGCCAGTTCGTAGTCGCGCGGGGGGATGGTCACGCTGAGCTCGTGCTCGGCGCGCGCGTACAGCTTCGCCGGCCGCCCCGCGCCGGGGCCGCTGCGTCCGGTGAGCCGCCGGTAGGAGGTGGTGAGCAGTCCCTCGTCGGCGAGCTTGTCCAGATGGAAGGCGGCCAACCGACGGCTGATGCCGACCGCGGCCGCGGCGGCGTCCCGCCCGACCGGGTCGGGTTGCGCGGTGACGTGGTCGTAGAGACGGCGGCGAACCGGGTTGACGAGCGTGGCGAGCCGGTTCAGCGCCCGGGCGGTGCGGGGCGCGGTCACGTGCGGCGGGCGACGGTCCGCCCAGCGCTGTCGCCGCTGAGCCGCCCGACGGGCTCGCCGCCCGGCCGGCCGGTGATCACGGCGAGGAGCTCGTCCATCTTCTGCCTCCGGTGCGGATCGGGCGGCCGGCGCCGCGGGTGAGCGAGAGGTGCGCGGCGGAAGCCACGCGGTGCATCGGTGACGGGCGGGCCTGCCGGGTCGGCTGGCGCAGCACGGTGAGCGGTCCGCTGGCATCGGTGACGTGGACGGCGGCGGTGCCGTCGCGGCGACGGCGCACCTGCAGCGTCGCGGTGCTACCGCCGATCCGCAGCCCGGTGAGGGTGAGATCGGGCAACCAGGCGGGCAGGTGTGGATCGACCAGCACGCAGCGGGCCGGAGCGACGGGCCGCAGCACGAGCAGCGCCTGCACCATGGCGATCACAGCGCTCGCCGACCACGCCTGCGGAGAGCACGACCGGGGGTAGAACCCCGGGAACGGGTGCGCGGGATCGCGGGGTAGTCCGGCGAGCGTCTCGGGCAGGCGGTGCTCGGCGAAGCACGCGGTCGCGGCGAACAGGCCCTCGGCGAGGGCGTGCAGCTCGGCCCACCTGCCGTACCGGGCGAGGCCGAGCGCGGCGGTGCCCTGCTCGACCGGCCACACGCTGCCGCGGTGGTAGCTGAACGGGTTGAACACCGGGTGGTCGGCCGACAGGGTGCGGATGCCCCAGCCGCTGAACATGTCCGGCGCCATCAGGCGACGGGCCACCCGCCCCGCCTTGGCCGGCGGGACGATGCCGGCGACGAGCAGGTGGGCGTCGTTGGAGCCGATGCTGCGGACCTGCCGCTTGTCGGGGCCCAGCGCCATGGCGTAGCACCCGCGCTCGGGCATCCAGAAGGCGTCGTCGAACCGGCGCCTCAGCCGGCGGGACCGCTGCCACAGCTCGGCGGCACGGGCCCGGTCACCGCACGCGCCCAGCACGACGGCGGCGTGCCGGAGGGCGGCGTAGTGGTAGGCCTGCAGCTCGCTGGTCGCGACCGGGTTCGGCACCGGAACCCCGTGCTCGTCGACGATGGCGTCGTCGGAGTCCTTCCACCCCTGGTTCTTCACGCCCTGCGGTGACCGGGTGTCGTACTCCAGGAAGCCGTCGCGGTCAGGGTCGGCGTAGTCCTCCAGCCAGCGCAGCGCCTGCCGTGCGGTCGGCAGCAGGTCGCGGACGGTGTCGAGGTCGCCGGTCCAGCCGTAGTACTGGCCGAGGAAGACGAGGAAGTCCGGGACGGTGGCCCAGTCGCCGTAGTACGCCGACAGGGGGTCGTGGCCGAGTGCGGCGATCGGCCCGCGCCGCGCCTGGTGCAGCATCTTGCCGGGTTCCTCGTCGCGCCAGTCGTCGATGCGCCGGCCGACCCAGGCGGCGTTCAGCCGCAGGCTGTCGCGCATCGGCACACGGGCGCCCAGCAGCGCCTGCCAGGAGGCCGTGAGCACGTCGCGGCCGAAGACCTGCTGGTACAGCGGCAGGCCGGCGGTCGGTGCGGCGGGGCCGGCCGGCTCGCCGAGCGCGAGCGCTGCCAGGTCGTCGACAGCGGTGCGCCAGGCGATCGCCACGTCGGGGTTGGACGTGATCAGCTCGGTCGCCTCGGCGCGGACGCCGTCCTGGGCCCGAGCGGCCGGGTGGTCGGCGGCCGAGAACGACGGCGGCGGCGCGGCGGAACGCCGGCCGCCGAACAGCGGCTCGACGACGAGCGTTGCCGTCGCCCGGCCGCGCGGGGGCAGCGTGAGCTCCCAGCGCAGCGCTCCCCCCGTCCACGTCACCTGATCCGCCGCCGCGGCCACCTCCACCCCGACGGCCACCGCCCGGTCCAGCTCGGGGTGCTCGTAGTCCAGCCGCAGCCGCCCGGTCGCGGCGTCCCAGGTCCGCAGCACCGGAGCCGACTGCCGGCGCCGGTCGAACTCGGCCTCGTCGAAATCGGCGAAGTCGGCGTCGAGCTCCACGCACACCGGGAGGGTCACCGGCTCGTCGCTGAAGCTGTCGAACCGCAGGACCGTGCGCAGGCCCGGACCGACGAACCGCTCGACGGTCAGGTACAGCGCCCTCGGCGGCAGCACCTCCCCGTCGCCGAGCTCGACGTGCGTGACGAGGGCGTGGCCGCCGATCCGGGCGCACGCGAACGGGGCGATCTCGACGCCCCGGACGGTGATCCGCTCGTGCGACAGCACCCGGGTGTTGTCGGCGTAGAACCCGCAGGTGCGTCCGCCGCTCATCCGGCCCAGTGCGTCGGTGACCAGCAGGCTCCACCCGCTGGCGACGTGCAGGAGGTCGGCGCGGACCCGCGCGTCACGCGCCCCCGTGCCAGACCCCGCCACAGCTCACCGCCGGGCGGAGCGGACGAGCGCTGCCGCCCCTGTCGCCGCGCCGGCGGCGACGGCGGCCCGGACGCGGTCGGGATGCAGCCCGAACCACTCGGTGTAGAGGCTGCGTGACCGGGACCGCTGCCCGAACCGGCCGGTGGTCCCGGGGTCGTCGTCCAGCGGCGCATCGAGGTTGTCCGCCCCGTCGTCCGGCTCGTCGGTCCGCTGGTTCTCCACGATCTTGCCGGGGCCGAGGAGGTAGCGGTCCACCAGCGCCGGGCTGATCCGCTGCCCCAGCTCCAGCAGTTTGCCCATGCCGCCGGCGAACACCGTGCGCACCGGCCGCTCCGCCACGGCCACGATCGTGTCCGCCACCACCACCGGCTCGTACACCGGCGGGATCGGCATCGGGAGCACGCCGAGCTTGCTGCGTGCCCGCTGGAACAGCGGTGTGTTGATCGACGAGGGGAGCACGTCCACGACGGCCACGCGGCTGCCGGAGTGCGCCAGTTCGAGCCGCAACGCCTCGGCGAAGCCGACGACGCCGTGCTTGGCCGCGCAGTAGGCCGCCTGCAGTGCGACGCCGCGCCGCGCCAGCGCCGACGACACGTTGATCAGGACGCCGTCCCCGACCGCCTGCAGGTGCGGCAACGCGGCCTTCATGCCGTACATCTGGCCGAGCAGGTCGACCTCGACGACCCGGCGCATCTCCTCGGCCGTCATCTGCTCGACCGTGCCGTAGGTGCTCACCGCGGCGTCGTTCACCCACGTGTCGATCCGGCCGAACTCGGCGACCGCGCGACCGGCCAGGGCCTCCACCTGCGCGAAATCGCTGACGTCGGTGGGAACCGCCAGCCCGCGTCCGCCGAGCCTCCCGATCTCGTCGACACAGGACTTCAGCGCCTGCTCACCGCGAGCGGCCACGACCACGGTCGCCCCCCGCCGAGCGAAGGCCAGCGCCGTCTCGCGGCCGATCCCGGATCCGGCGCCGGTGATGACGACGACCTGCTGCGCGAGTGGACGAGGCATCGGACCTCCCGCCGGTCGGGTACGCGCGTTCTACTGCCAATCACGGCTGTCAGTACACGACGGTTCAGCGCCCCTCACGGCCGGCGGTCAGCCGCTGAACGCGGCGGCCACGCCGACGCCCACGAGCGAGGCGCCCGCGACCCGCTGGGACCACACCCCGACGGCGGGACGGCGCAGCCCGGCCACCGCCGCGCAGGCCGCCCAGGCGAGGACGGCGAACCAGGCCATGGCCAGGGCCACGTCGATGCCGGACAGGAGCAGCGTCCACGCCAGGACGTCCTGCCCCGGGGGCACGAACTGGGGCACGCCGGCGAGGTAGAACATCCCGATCTTGGGATTGAGCAGGTCGCTGAGCAGCCCGGTGGCGAAGGCGGGGCCGAGCCCGCCGCGCCCGGTTGCGCGCACCTCGGCGACGGGCGGCCGCGCCCTCCGCGACAGCGGCGCGAGCAGCGGCAACGCGCCCAGGACGACGAGGTACGCCGCGCCCGCGAAACGGATGCCGTCGTACACCGCCGGCGACCGGGACATGACGCCGGCCAGGCCGAACCCGGTGGCCGCGCCCCAGGCGAGGGAGCCCACGGCGATGCCGGCCGCCGTCGCCGCGGCCAGGCGGGGGCCGCCGCGCACCGCGCTGCCGACCACGAGGACGTCGTCCGGGCCCGGCGTGATCGACATGACCAGCGCCAGCAGCGCGAAGCCCCACAGCTGCCCCACGCCGGTTCGGAGGCCGCCGGCGGGGCCGGTGATACGGCGGGTCAGGCGATGGCGTCGACCCGGTTCGCCTGCGTGTCGGCGGGGTTCTGTTCGGCAGACCGCTCGGCGCGCCGGGCGGCGAGCCGGGCGAGGTGCCAGTCGGTGCAGACGGGGCAGCTGGCCACCCAGACGGAGCGGCTGTGCCGGTAGCAGGTGGCGCGGTCGGACATGGCGGTGCTTCTTCTTCCTGATCGTCGAGCGACCCTCGCTCAACCCCGACCGGTGTGCGCAGCTTCCCCGGCCGAGAGATGAGTTGCGTCGCACTCCGCCGTCTTCACCTGCAGCCGACGGGACGGCGATGATGGCCTCCGCCCGCTTCCCCCGCGGCGACCGACCGACCCACCGATCGCTCGAGGAGCCCGCGATGTCCGTCCAGCTGAACCCGTACCTGAACTTCCGCGACAACGCCCGCGCGGCGATGGAGTTCTACCGCTCGGTCTTCGGCGGCACCCTGCAGATCTCGACCTTCAAGGAGTTCCAGGCGTCGCAGGACCCGGCGGAGGACGACCTGGTGATGCACGCCCAGCTCGAGGGCGACCACGGCGTCACGTTCATGGGCTCGGACACCCCGAGTTCCATGGAGTACCGGCCGGCGAGCGGCTTCAGCATGTCGCTGAGCGGGGACGACGACGCGCTGCTGTCCGGCTGGTTCGACCGGCTCGCCGAGGGCGGCACGGTCACCATGCCGCTGGAGAAGGCGCCGTGGGGCGACCGGTTCGGCATGTGCGTCGACCGGTTCGGCGTCAGCTGGCTCGTGAACATCTCCGGTCAGGCCGGCTGACGGGCGCGCTGCGGCGCGCGGATCGTCAGGCGGCAGCGCGGTGGCGGCCGGTCCGCTGGACCGAGGTGGACCAGCCGCTGGCCAGCGCGGCGATCGTCGCCATGGCCTCTTCGTAGATGCGCTCGTGCGACTCGGCCGGCGCCTCGGCGGCGGGCTCGGTGGTGGCGGCGTCCGCGGACTCAGCCGGGACCTCGGCACGGGAGGGCTGCGGCTCGGGTGCCGCGGCGAGGGTGAGCGCCACGGTGGGGTGGTGGGCGGAACCGGCGCCCGTGCCGGGGACCGGGATGCGAGGGAGCGCCTGCGTGTCTCCGGAAGTCGTCACGGCCTCCCTATCGGCGGGTGCGGGACCACCCGTGACCACGAGGTGCGGCTGATCAGCGGGCCAGGAGAGCGGCGACGACGTCGGCATCCAGCGCGTGCGCGGCCACGGCCGCGGCCGGGTCGGTGCGGACGGCGAAGGCCACCGACACCGCCTGGGCGACCACCGCACGGCCACCCGGCCCGGCGGGCAGGAAGTTCGCCGCGGCGAAGCGCGGGCGGGCGACGGGGGCGAGGGTGGCGGTGGTCTCCATGACGGGTGCTCCTGGAAGTCGGCTGGCCGGGTCCGTCCCGGTCACCGACGACTCTGCGGGACCACCCGCAGGGACCCCGCGAGGAAACCGCACGATCACCGCAAGACCGGCGGCTCACCCGCACGGGTGACCGCGACGCCCTTCCCTGCCGGTTGCGCTCGTGCCGGGCACCGTTCCCGCCGTTGATGCCGTGGACGAGCACAGGTGAGGAGGTGGGCGACGTGCGGATCTCGTTCGTGGTGTACGGGCTGCTCTACGTCCTCGCCGAGCTCGTCGTCGCGCGCCTCGAGGAGATCGGCTGGCCCCGGCTGACCGCCCTCGACATCGCCTCCGCCGTCGCCCACGGGATCCTGACGGTGGCCATCGGCGTCGCCGTCCTGGTCACCCTCGACCTGCTCGGCCGGCGCTGGCGCCGCTCGATGCTGGCCTGGCAGCAGGAGCGCGTCCGCCTGGCCGCGGAGGCGGCGCAGGAGCCGATCAGCGTCCAGGCGTGGCGCCCGGAGCCCCGGGCGCCCCGGGCGCTGCCCGCGTCACCGGCGTCCTTCGCCGGACCCGACTACGCCGCCCGGGCCGGCGACGGCACGCTGCCCCTCTACGTCCCCTCCGAGATCCTCGACCGGGACGGCCGGCTCCTGTAGGCCCCCCGCGGCGAACCGGCCGCCGGCCGGCCCGGTTCGGCCAGGATGGCGCCATGAAGTACCTGATGAGCTACCGCGCCGTGGACGACTTCCTGCCGCTGGCGCAGGCCAACTACCCGGGCCACCGGGCGCGGCTGGACGAGTTCCACGAGCGGGGCGTGCTCCTCCTGGCCGGCCCGCTGAGCGAGCCGGGCAACGGCGACGCCATCGGCGTCTTCACCACCCGCGAGGCCGCGGAGGAGTTCATCGCGGGCGACCCGTTCGTGGTCAACGGCGTCGTGGCCGAGTGGTCGATCCGGCCGTGGAACGAGGTGCTGGGACCCGACGCCTGAGCGTGCCCCGGAGGTGTCTCGGCGGTGTTCTGCGGATTTCCCGGAGTCCGGTGGCCGCATTCGCCGCTCGGTACGGCTAGGGTCGTGTCCGTCGGGAAGGCTCTGCGCAATGGCAGGACCCCGATGCAGTACCTCAGCTAGGAGCAGGGAATGCCCGAAGGAACAGTGAAGTGGTTCAACGCGGAGAAGGGGTTCGGCTTCGCCACCCCTGACGGTGGTGGACCGGACGTCTTCGTCCACTACTCGTCCATCCAGACCAGCGGGTACCGCTCGCTCGACGAGGGCCAGCGCATCTCGTTCGACATCGAGCAGGGCCAGAAGGGCCCGCAGGCGGCGAACGTCCAGCCTCTCTGATCTTCTCCGATCACGTACAGCGCCCCCGTCCGGCTCGCCGGGCGGGGGCGCTGTCGTGTGCGGGCTCAGCGGCGCCGGGGCACGTACCCGCCGATGAGCGCGGCCATGAGCAGCGCCCCGTCGTCCGGGCCGAGCGCCCCGGCGGCGTCGGCCAGGGCCCGCCACCGCTGCCGCTCGACGTCGGTCGGTGCGTTCTCGGCCCGGGCGGCGAGCTGCTCCAGCAGCCGGTCCCACTCCCCCTGCGGCGTCGGCCAGAGCCCCGCCAGCCGCCGCGCCTCGGCCGAGATGCCGGTGAAGCGGACGATCTCGCCGGCGTAGTTCGTCAGCGCCTCGACGTAGCCCGCCGATACCAGGGCGCGCGCCGCGGCGACGACGTCGGCCTTCGCCAGGCCGCTGGCCGGCACCACCTGGCCCAGGTAGGGGGCGCCGCCGTGCGCCGGCGCGTCGACGAGCCGCGCGATCGCGCGCAGCACCGGCAGGTCGCGGGTGAACCAGACGTCGTCCAGGGGTTGCTGCGCGCTCACCGGACCAGTCTCCCGGTGCCGGTCCCGGGCACCTCCCGGTAGGTGGCGCGGCCGCCGTACGGTGAGGTCATGACCGCATCCGCAGAGCAGCAGCCCAGGGTCAGCAAGTCCGACGAGGAGTGGCGGGCGCAGCTCTCGCCGGAGGAGTACGCCGTCCTCCGGCAGGCCGGCACCGAGCGGCCGTGGACCGGCGAGTACGTCGACACCAAGACCGTCGGCGTCTACAGCTGCCGGGCCTGCGGCGCCGAGCTGTTCCGGTCGGAGACCAAGTTCGACTCGCACTGCGGCTGGCCGTCGTTCTGGGAGCCGTCGGCGGGCGACAACGTGATCCTCCGCGAGGACCGCAGCCACGGGATGGTCCGACCGAGGTGCTGTGCGGCACCTGCCACAGCCACCTCGGCCACGTCTTCGACGACGCACCGCAGACGCCGACCGGCGACCGCTACTGCATCAACTCGCTGAGCATCAGGCTCGAGCCCGCCGGGTGAGCGGAGCTCGGGAGCGCAGGAAACCTGCGCTCCCGAACTGCGTCCTACGGCAGGTCGGCGACCAGTTCCGCGACCGGCTTGCGGACGCCGGTGTAGAACGGCACCTCCTCGCGGACGTGCCGCCGCGCGGTCGCGGCGCGCAGCTCGCGCATGAGGTCGACGATGCGGTGCAGCTCGTCGGCCTCGAAGGCGAGCATCCACTCGTAGTCGCCGAGCGCGAACGCGGCGACCGTGTTGGCCCGGACGTCGGGGTAGTCGCGGGCCATCTTCCCGTGCTCGGCGAGCATGAAGCGGCGCTCCTCGTCGGGCAGCAGATACCACTCGTAGGAGCGCACGAACGGGTACACGGAGACGTAGCGGCGCGGCTCCTCCTCGGCGAGGAACGCCGGGATGTGGCTCTTGTTGAACTCCGCCGGCCGGTGCAGCGCCATCTGCGACCACACCGGCTCCAGCCGGCGGCCCAGCGCGGTGCGGCGCAGCCGGCCGTATGCCTCCTGCAGGGCCTCCGCCGACGACGCGTGCCACCAGACCAGCAGATCCGCGTCGGCCCGCAGCCCCGACACGTCGTAGGTCCCGCGGACGACGACGTCCTTGCCGGCCAGCTCGTCGAGCAGGGCCTGCGCCTCCTCGGCGGCGGCCGAGCGCGGCTCCTCCCCGAACGGGCGCGCCACCCGGAAGACCGACCACATCGTGTAGCGGATGGTGGCGTTGAGCTCGTTCGCCCGCTTGCCGATGCTGCGTGCCTCGGTCAGTCCGTCCGTCTGCTGCTCGCTCATGCCTGCATTCTCCCTCGCGCCGGCGACCGCCCTCGACGGTGCTGTCGCCGGCGGGACGGGGATCACGGCAGCGCCGGCGTGAGCCAGGCCTCGACGTCGATCCGCACGGTGGTGCCGATCAGGAAGGCCGGCGCCCGGATGCCGACCGCCCGCCGGTCGAGCGTGCCGGTGGCGCGCACCCGGAGCCACGCGCCGTCCGGGGCGGCCGCCTCGGGGCCGCCGACCAGGGTCAGCGGCGCCGAGGTGCCCCGCACGTGCAGCTCGCCGTGCGCCTCCCAGCGCCCGTCGTCGGTGCGGGTGAACCGGTCGGCCGACCAGGTCATGGCCGGGTTCCGGTCGATGTCGAGGAATCGCGGCTTGCGCAGGTCGGCGTCCCGTCGGGCGATGCCGGTGTCCAGGCTCTCCAGGTCGCACTCCGCGCGGACCCGGACCGGTGTGCCGGCCGCGTCGATCCGGACCTGACCCCCTTGGCAGGCCACCGACCCGTGGGCCGGCCGGCCGAAGGAGGCGGAGACGGTGAAGGTCACCCGGGTGCGGCTGTCGGAGACGGTCCAGGTCCCGGCCATGACCCGCGGACCCTGCAGCTGCGCGGTCACGACCGCACCGCCTGCGGGATGTCGGCGCGCACGACGCGACCCAGCTCGAGGCGGTCGTAGCCAGGGAGCAGCGCCGGGTCCTCGCCGGGCAGCAGCGGGGTGTGCATGATCCGCTCCTGCACCTCGGTGTGCGTCTCCAGCGAGGTGGCGGTGCCGAGGACGACGATGCGGTCGTCGGCCGACCGGAGCACCAGGACGCCCACGAGGCCCTCGACGTCGCGGACCGCCGGGACGATCCGCTCGCGGCCGCCGCGCTCGGCGGCCTGTGCCATCGCCGGGTCGCCGGTGCCGTTGATCCAGGTGATCTGCGCGAACAGCGGCGTCCGGCCGGCGGCGACGCCGTCGAGACCGTCGACGACGCGGTAGACCCGCTCGCCGGCCGGGGCGGCGTCCTCGGCGGCCCAGAACGCGATGGTGGTGCTCCCCCCGCCCTCGAGGTGCGCGACCTCGACCGAGCCGATCGGGTCGGCGCCGGCGGGCGGGGTGGCGGAGACGGTGACGAACACGGGGTGCTCCCTCCGGTACGGGGACCGGCGGTTCCGGTCCCGGCGCGGAGAACGATCCGGCGGCGGGCCGCCCGTGCCATCCGTGGAAGCACGCGACCCCGCCACTGAAACCGGGTACGCAGAGCACCCGACCGCCGGGATACTGCGCGCCGTGTTCGTCGGACGCACCGCCGAGCTCGCGGAGCTCACGGGGCGCATCGCCGCGGCCGCGGACGGCCGGGGCGGGCTGCTGCTGCTCTCGGGCCCCGCGGGCATCGGCAAGACCCGGACCGTGGAGGAGGCGGTGGCCGCCGCGCCCGCCGTCGCGTGGGGCCGGTGCGTGGACGACCCAGGCGCTCCGCCGCTGTGGCCATGGCGGCGCGTGACGCGCACGCTGCCCGGTGTCCGGGCCGTGATGGCCGGGGCGCTGTCGGGCGTGGACGAGGCCGCCGACCTGGACGTCGCCCGCTTCGCGCTCGTGGCCACGACGACCGAGGCGCTGCTGGACGCGGCCGAGCCGGACGGCCTCGTCGTCGTCCTGGAGGACCTGCACTGGGCCGACGAGACGTCGCTGCGGCTGCTGCGCCACCTCGCCGGCGAGCTGCACGGCTCGCGGCTGCTCGTCGTCGGCACCTACCGGGACCCGGCCGGACCGGCCGGCGACCGGCTGGACGGCGCGCTGCCCGACCTGCTGCGCTGGCCGGCCACCCGAGCGCTCCCCCTGGCCCCGCTCACCGAGGACGACGTCCGCGCATACCTCCCGGGAGCCCCCGCGGACGTGGTCGGGGCGGCGCACCGCCGCAGCGGTGGCAACCCGCTCTACCTGCGGGCAGTCGCGCGGGCACCGGTGACGGGCAACGGGGACGGCGGCGCCGAGCTGCGGCACCTCGTCCGGACGACGCTGACCGCCCTGCCGCCCACGGTGCTCGACCTGCTCGACACCGCGGCCGTGCTCGGCGAGGAGGTCGACGCGGGCCGGCTGGCCGCCGTGACCGGCCGCCCTCCGGACGAGGTGCGCGCCGCGCTGGACGTCGCGGTGCGGGCCGGCGTCCTCACCGCTGTGCCGGACGTCCCGGGCCGGCGGCGCTTCGCGCACGCGATCGTGCGCGACGCCATCCACGGCGACCTCTCCCCCAGCACCCGCGAGGAGCTGCACCGCCGGGCGGCCGAGGCGCTGGAGCAGTTCGCCGGGGACGACGACACCGGCGCCGGTGTCGTCGCCGGGCACTGGCTGCGAGCGGCCGCCGAGCCGGCGACGCTGCGCCGGGCGGCGTCGTGGGCGCGCCGGGCGGCAGTCGCCGCGACCCGCTCGCTGGCCTTCGAGGAGGCCGCGCGGTTCCTCGTGACGGCGCTGGACGCCGCCGACCGCGCCGGCACCGAGGCCTGGGACCGGGCCGAGCTCCTGCTGGAGCTGGCCACCGCGGAGTTCCGCGCCGGCCGGTTCGGCGAGGCGCTGGAGCACGCCGTCGCCGCCTCCGATCTCGCGGCCGCGTGCGGGCGGCCGGAACTGCTTGCGCCCGCCGCGCTGACCGTCCACGACATCGCGGCGCCCGGCTTTCCCCCCGCCGTCCTGCGCATGTGCGAGCGCGCGCTGGCCGACCCGTCGCTGCCCCCGGCACTCCGCGCCCGGCTGCTCGCCCAGGAGGCGTCGGTGCTGACGGATGCCGGAAGGCTGGGCGCCGCGGCGGAGTCCTCGGCCGGGGCGCTGGGGCTCGCCGAGGAGAGCGGTGACCCGGAAGCGGTGCTGGACGCCGTCCGGGCACGGATGAAGGCCAGCCCGGACGCCCTGCCGCGAGAGGAGCGGATGCGCCTGGGGCTGCTCGCGATCGAGCACGCCGCGACGACGGGCCAGCCGCTGGTCGAGCTGTGGGGCGCGAAGTGGCGCATCGACGCGGCGCTCGAGGCAGGCGACACCACGACCGTGGACGACGAGCTGGCCCGGATCACGGCGCTCGCGCGACGCACCCGCCTGCCGCTGGTGCGATGGCACGACCTGCGGCTGCGGGCATCCGTCGCCGCGCTGTTCGGCCGCTTCGACGAAGCCCTCGCCCTCAACGAGGAGGCGAGGGTCGTCGGGGAGGATGACCTGGCGCAGGACATCTCGGCCGCCGGCATGTCCGGGGCGTTCGTGTACCAGCACGCCCTGGTCACGGGTGTGCCGATGGAGCTGGACGCCAATCCGGTGCGGCTGCTGGCGCTGGCCGACGACGTGCCGATCGTGCAGGCCAGCCGGGCGGTGACCGCGCTGGTGGGCGGTCTGCACGACGAGGCCGCGGCCCGCTACGCGCAGCTGCGGGGGCGCATGACCGAGCGCGACTTCGTCCGGTCGACGGGGGTCGCCGAGACCCTGGTGCCGCTGGTCGAGGAGTTCGGCGACGTCGACGCAGCGGGGGCCGTGGCCGGCATCATCGCCGAACTCGCCCCGATGGCCGCGAGAGGCGCCGGGGTCTACTGCTGCGGGTCGCTGGAGGTGCTGCTGGGCCGGCTGGCCGCGGTACGGGGCGAGTGGGACGAGGCAGTGGCGCACTTCGAGGAGTCGCTGGCAGTGGACACCCGCACCGGTGCTCGCCCGGCCGCCGTCAACGACCGGGTCGGGCTGGCGGGTGCGCTGCTGGAGCGGGGCCGGTCCGCCGACCTGCCGCGGGCCCGGGAGCTGGCGCGGACGGCGCAGGCCGAGGCCCGGCTGCTCGGCATGCCCGGGCCCGAGCGGCGGGCCGCCGAGCTGGGAGAGCGAGCAGGCCGGGCGGCGCGCGCGGCGGACCCGCTCACCGAACGGGAGCGGGAGATCGCCGAGCTCGTCGCCGAGGCCCTGACCAACCGGCAGATCGCCGGTCGGCTGGTGCTCTCCGAGCGCACTGTGGAGAGCCACGTGCGGAACATCCTGGGCAAGCTGGGGCTGGCCAACCGCACGGAGATCGCGACGACCGTCAGCGGGCCGGCGCGGTGGTCTCCCGGGCGCCGCTGACGACATCGGAACGCGCGGCGCGACAGCCCCTGCGGATCCCCGCCGGCGGTGGTGTCCGCGCCACGCTCAGAGCAGCGCGTCGACCGCGTGCAGGGCGTCCCGGATGCAGGCGGGGACGCCCACGCCGCGGAACGCCGCTCCGGCGATCGCCAGCCCGGGCTGCTCGCTCACCGCGGCGCGCACCGCGTCCACCCGCGCCTGGTGGCCGACCAGGTACTGCGGGAGGCCGCCGCCCCAGCGGACCAGCCGCGTCTCGACCGGCTCCGGCCGCGCGAGCTGCAGCAGGTCGGCGACGTCCGCGACGACCGCGGCGGTGAGGTCGTCGTCCCCGCGCCGGAGTTCGGACTCGTCGCGGAACCGGCCGACCGAGGCCCGCACGAGCAGCACGTCGCCGGCCAGGTGCGGCCACTTCGCCGACGAGACGGTGACCCCCTTGACCAGCCGGCCGGTGACCGGCGGCACGAGCAGGCCGGACCCGGCGGCGACCTCCTGCGCGGGGAACGCCATCGCCACCACGGCCATCGACGCGTACGGGATGCCGCGCAGCGGCTCCTCGGCGTCCGGTACGGCGCCGGCCAGCAGCCGGGCGGCCTTAGGGGCGGGCGCGGTGACGAGGACGGCGTCGGCGGTCAGGGTCGCAGGCCGAGCGGCGGGGCCGACCGCGAGCTCCCAGCCGGTCGTCGACCTCCGGAGCGCGTGCGCCGGCGTGCCCAGCCGCACCGTCGCGCGGGCCGCCGCGACCAGGGCGGCCGGCAGCGCGCCGATGCCGTCGCGGACGGTGGCGAACACCGGCCCGTCGTCGTCCCCGCGGCTGCGGGCGCCGGCGTCGCGGGCCGCGGCCGCCGCGGCGAGCACCGACCCGGTCTCCGCCAGTTGCGCCGCCAGGGCCGGCATCGTCGCGACCAGCGAGAGCTCGTCGGCCCGCCCGGCGTAGACGCCGCCGAGCAGCGGCTCGACCAGGCGGTCGACGACCTCGTCGCCGAGCCGCTCGCGCAGCAGCCCGCCCACGGCCACGTCGCCGTCCAGCCGCACCGGCGGCAGCCCGGCCTCGGCGGCCACCCGCGCGACGCCGCCCGGGGAGAGGAAGCCGGCCAGCCCCTCGGTCGAGGCCGGGACACCGAGGACGGTGCCGGCCGGCAGCGGGTGCCGCCCGTCGGGCAGGACGACGGAGGCCTGCGTGGTGGTCGGCGCCACCAGCCGGTCGCCCAGGCCGAGCGCCTCGACCAGCTCGACAGCCTCGGGGACGCGGGCGAGCACCGCCTCCGGGCCGGTGTCGTACCAGTGCCCGGCCAGCTCGACCCGGTGCAGCTTCCCGCCGATCCGGTCGCCGGCCTCCAGGACGACGATCTCGTCGTCCGGACGACGGCGACGCCACTCGAACGCGGCGGCCAGGCCGGTGATGCCGGCCCCGACGATGGCGAGTCTCATCGCGTGGTGAGCTCGTGCACCAGCTCGACGACGTGGGTGAGCACGCCGGGGTCGGTCTCGGGCAGGACGCCGTGGCCCAGGTTGAAGATGTGCCCGCGGGCGGCGCGGCCCTGCTCGACGACCCGGCGCACCTCGCGGTCGACCGTCGCCCGATCGGCGAGCAGCACGGCGGGGTCGAGGTTGCCCTGCAGGGACCGGCCGGGGCCGACGCGGCGGGCCGCCTCGTCCAGCGGCACCCGCCAGTCGACGCCGACGACGTCCGCTCCGGCGTCGCCGATCAGCGCGAGCAGCTCCCCGGTGCCCACGCCGAAGTGGATCCGCGGGACGTCGCGGTCGCCGAGGCCGTCGAACACCGCGCGGGAGTGCGGCAGCACCCGCTCGGCGTAGTCCGCGGCCGACAGCACGCCGGCCCAGCTGTCGAACAGCTGCACCGCCGCGGCGCCGGCGTCGACCTGGGCGCGCAGGAAGGTGGCCGCGGAGACGGCCAGCCGGTCCAGCAGCCGCGACCACGCCTCCGGCTCGGCGTACATGAAGGCCTTGGTGCGGGCGTGCTCCTTGGACGGCCCGCCCTCGATCAGGTAGGTGGCCAGGGTGAACGGCGCGCCGGCGAAGCCGATCAGCGGCGTGGGGCCGAGCTCGGCGACCAGCCGGCGGACGGCGGTCTCGAGGAAGCCCAGCCGCTCCGGCTCCAGCGCCGGCAGCGCGTCGACGTCGGACACCGACCGGACCGGCTCGGCCACCACCGGGCCGACGCCCGGCTTGATCTCGATGTCGACCCCGGCCACGACCAGCGGCAGCACGATGTCGGAGAACAGGATCGCGGCGTCCACCCCGTGCCGGCGCACCGGCTGCAGGGTGATCTCGGTGACCAGGTCCGGGTCCTGGCAGGACTCGAGCATCGCCGTCCCGGCGCGCAGCGCGCGGTACTCGGGCAGCGACCGCCCGGCCTGGCGCATGAACCACACGGGGGTGCGGTCCACCGGCAGCCCCCGGGCGGCGCGGACGAGGTCGGAGTCGGCAGCGGCGGCGCTGTCGGGCACGGCGTTCACGACCGCCGAGTCTCCCAGACGGCGCATGCCACACCGTCCGCCACCAGGCAATTACGGACGGAAGCGGGCTGGCCGCATGCGGCGTGGCGGGCGCACGGACGCCGTTCGCGCCCTACCCTGCGTGCGTGGAGCCGCACAGCGTGGCCGGCAGCGGGGACGCGGCCGGCGGGGAGCCGCCCGCGGCGTTCCGGGCCGCCCTCGACGCCATGGCGACCGTGCGCCCGCGCCCCGAGATCGTGGTCGAGCACATCCCCGCGCCGCAGCGGCTGGCGCCGTGGGCGCACGCGCTCGGCGCTCAGGTCTACGAGCCGGACGGCGACGACGAGGTCGAGGTCGCCAGCGGCCGGTTCATCGTGCTGTTCGACCCGGACGGCCACCAGGCGTGGGACGGCACGACGCGCTGCGTCGGGTACGTCTCGGCGGTCACCGACGAGACCATGGTCGACGACACGATGTTCTCCGAGGTGGCCTGGAGCTGGCTGACCGACGCCCTGCGCGAGGCCGGCGCGGGGCACCACGCGGTGGGCGGAACGGTCACCCGGACGGCGTCCACCCGCTTCGGCGACCTGGCCGGACCGGAGCACTCCGTGGAGGTCGAGATCCGCGCCTCCTGGACGGCGGAGGACAACAGCGCGCTCGACCGGCACCTGTCCGCCTTCCTGGAGGTGCTGGGCACCGCGGCCGGGCTGCCACCCCCGGGAGTGCGGCTGCTGGATCCCTCCGGCCGCGACGGGAGCGAGACTCTCTAACATCGGTACCAGCCAGCGGAGTCCCTCCGCTGAGCCGGTGAGCCCTCTTCCCCTGTCCGTTGCGGTGCGGCCGCACGGGTGCGGGCCGCTCCGCCGGCCCTGGTCGACCGCGAGATCCGCGAGAAGGTGGACGAGCTCTGAGCACCGAGCCCACTCCGGCGCCGGAGGAGGACGCGCCTCCCGCGACCCCCCTGCTCGCCCCCCGCGAGGGGTTGCCGCCGGTCATCGAGACGTCCACGCAGCTGGTGGAGTACGCCGAGGCACTGGCGGCGGGGTCCGGGCCGGTCGCCGTCGACGCCGAGCGCGCGTCCGGCTACCGCTACGGCCAGCGGGCGTACCTCGTGCAGCTGCGCCGCACCGGCTCCGGCACCGGCCTGATCGACCCCGTGCCGCTGCCGGACCTCTCCGTCGTCCAGGCCGCGATCGCCGACGCCGAGTGGGTGCTGCACGCGGCCAACCAGGACCTGCCCTGCCTGGCCGAGATCGGCCTGGTCCCGAAGCAGATCTTCGACACCGAGCTCGCGGCCCGGCTGGCCGGCCTGCCCCGGGTCGGGCTCGGCGCCGTCGTCGAGTCCCTGCTCGGGTACTCGCTGCAGAAGGGGCACTCCGCGGCCGACTGGAGCACGCGCCCCCTGCCGGAGGAGTGGCTGATCTACGCCGCGCTGGACGTCGAGGTGCTGGTCGACCTGCGCGACGCGCTCGCCGCGATCCTCGAGGAGCAGGGCAAGACCGAGTGGGCGCGGCAGGAGTTCGAGGCGATCCTCGCCGCCGGGCCGCCCGCGCCCAAGCCCGACCCGTGGCGGCGGACCTCCGGCGTCCACGGGCTGCGCAACCGCCGGCAGCTGGGGATGCTGCGGGCGCTGTGGCAGGCCCGCGACGACCTCGCCCGGCGGCGCGACATCGCCCCCGGCCGGGTCCTGCCCGACTCGGCGATGGTCTCCGCCGTCCAGGCCGACCCCAGGACCGAGTCCGCGCTGCTGGAGCTGCCGGTCTTCCGGGGGCGCGCCAACCGCCGGCTGGTCGGCACCTGGTTCGGCGCCCTGGCCCGCGGCCGGGCGCTGCCGGAGTCGGAGCTGCCCGTGCAGAGCCGCCCCGGTGACGGGCCGCCGCCGGTCAACCGCTGGGCCGACCGCGACCCGGCCGCGGCGGCCCGGCTGCAACAGGCCCGTGCGGGGCTGGCGAAGCTGTCGGAGCACTGGCACGTGCCGGTCGAGAACCTGCTCTCCCCCGACCTGGTCCGGCGGCTGATGTGGGCCCCGCCCGAGCCGCGCTGCCCCGAGGCGGTGGCCGAGGCGCTGCGCAGCGGCGGCGCCCGCGAATGGCAGGTCGAGCTGACCCGCGACCTGCTGACCGAGGCGGCCACCTCCGCGTGAGGCCCGGGATCGCCGGGTTGGTACCCGCGGGTACCGCGCGGTAGCTTGATCCGCCCCCTTTTGGGGGGGCGCCCATGGCCTGTCCGGGCGGTCCGGCGGAGCATGGTGGGAGCGCACTCTCAAGGTGCTGCGTGGTCCAAGGGCGGGCCGTTCGCTGCACCGGCACACGGGGCACGAGAGCGAGGACGAGTGATCAAGGTCATGGTTGTCGAGGACAACGACCTGGTCCGGGATGCCCTGGTCGATCTGCTCAACGGCACGCCAGAGGTCACGGTCGTCGCCGAGTGCTGTGACGGCACCGGGGTGCTCGACAAGGCGCGGCAGACCCAGCCCGACGTCGTCGTCATGGACATCGTCATGCCGAAGATGGACGGCCTGGAGGCCGCCCGCGCGCTGCTCACCGAGAAGCCCGGATCACGGATCGTGGTGTTGACCGGCAGCCTCACCGTCGACCACGTGCGGCAGGCCCATGCCCTCGGCGCGGCCGGTTTCCTGCTCAAGGACGGTGACCCGGGCGAGCTGTCCGAGGCGATCCGCATGGTGGCCCAGGGCGGCAGCGCCTGGAGCCCGCCGGCCCGCGCCTACCTGCCGCAGGACTGACGCCCGCGCCGGACCCGTCACCCGCCACTACCGGTAGGCTGCCCCCGGTGACGACGCGACCGGACGGCGGCGCCCTGATCGGGTGATCTCCCCGGGAGGGGCGGCGCCGCGAGGCAGTGGCACAGATACTGCGCGAGGCCGCAGGCTGCGGCGGGGGCGGAGCCGTGTGAGGAAACGCATGCCACCAAGGCGACTGGGTCTGCCGACCCTCCGCCGCGGTGGTGCCCTGCGCCGGGAGCTCGTCGCCTTCGTCGCCGTCGCGCTGGTCGTGCTCTTCGCCGTCGCGGCCATCACGATCCTCATCACCGAGAAGCTCGCGCGCGACAGCGCGCGCCGCGAGGCGGAGCTGACCACGAGCCGCATGGCCGAGCTCCTCGTGGAACCGCTCCTGGGCAACGTGCTCAACGGCGAGACCGAGGACCAGAACGACCTCGACCAGATCTTGAGGATCCGGATGCGCGACGGCAGCATCACCGAGGTCTTCGTCTGGAACGAAGAAGGCGTGATGCTCTACTCCCCCGACAGGGACCGGATCGGCACGAAGGTTCAGCCCACGCCCGAGCTGCTGGCCGCCATCGACGGCGACGTCACCTCGGACATCGACGACGACTCCGAGGTCGACGATGTTGACCTGCACGCCGAGCCGCAGCTCGAGGTCTACGCCCCCATCTCGGCGGGCGGGCGGGACCTGGCCTTCGAGGCCTACTTCAGCACGGCGATGATCGAGCAGGACGCGGCGCTCCTGCGGCAGCGAACCCTGCCGCTGGCCCTCGGGACCCTCGTCGTGCTCCAGGTCCTGCAGTTCCCCATCGCCGCGTCCATGGCCCGCCGGCTCAGCCGGCAGCAGGCCGAGCGGACCGAGCTCGTCCAGCGGAACCTGGCCGCTTCCGACCGCGAGCGGCGGATGATCGCCGCCGACCTGCACGACGGCCCGGTGCAGGACCTCGCGGGGGTGAGCTACGGGCTGTCCGCCCTGAAGCCGGGCCTGCCCGAACGGCAGCAGGCCACGGTGGACCGCATGGTGACCGCCACCCGCAGGGCCGTCGCCTCGCTGCGCCGCCTCATGGTCGACATCTACCCGCCGGACCTCAGCGGCCCGGGCCTGCCCGATGCGATCAAGGGCCTCGCCAGCGAGCTGGGCGAGGAGAAGGACCTCATCGTGCAGGTCGATGCCGAGCCCCTGCCCGCCATGTCGTCGGCCTCGGCGGCCATCGTCTACCGCACCGCCAAGGAGGCGCTGACCAACGTCGCCAAGCACGCCGAGGCGAACACGGTGCTGATCCGGCTGCGGGAGGCGGAGCTCGACGGGTCCCCGGCTGTGCGGCTCACGGTCGAGGACGACGGCGTGGGCCTGCCCGGCGAACCCGACGAGGAGGCCCCCGAGATCGTGGAGCGGGCCGAGTCCAACGGGCACTTCGGGCTGCGGCTGGTGCGCGAGCGGATCACCGAGGCGGGCGGCACGTTCAGCCTCACGAACCGGGAGGAGGGCGGCGCGGCACTCGAGGCCGTCCTCCCGGTCGGAGACTCCGTCGACGACTCCTGAGTCCGGTCCGGCCGGACCGCCTCGGCGGGTGTGCGGTGCAGCGGCTGTCGAGGCCGGCGCCGCCGACGGGGGGCCTGTCGATGGTCCCCGTCCCGGCTCATCTGAATGCCATGGAGACGGGGGCCTCGCCCCGGATGACGCTTGCGGTGAGAGCCGGAATGCGTGACGGAAGGAGGCCCGGTCCTCATGTTGCGCAGACAAGGCACGTCGCTCGCGGTGACGACGGCGGCCCCAGACGTCGGCGGCCTGGCCTCGCCGGCCTACCGGCCGGAGCCGCTCGGGCAACCGATCACAGCCGTGATCGAGTCGATGAACGGTGCGCGGTTCGTCCACCACCAGCTCGGCTGGAGCGCAGCGGCTGGACCGTCGAGAACGCCGACGCGGTCAAGGCCAAGGGGCTTCGCTTGCGCTCGCCTGCGAGACCGACAAGGTCGACGCCTGGGTACTGGGCGAGCTGTCCCGCCGCGATCTGCTGCCGGCGATCTGCGTGAGTGCTCCCTCGATCGAGGGGCACAGGCCGGTGCAGCCGAACAGCTCCGTGGAGAACCGAGTGATGTCGCCGATCTCAGCGGCGATGGTGTAGCCGAGCACCCAGCCGAAGCGGGGGTGGTCATCAGCGTGGGCACGTATCGGTGCTCGGCTCCTCCGCGGCGCAGCGCGGCCTCGGGCTCGGCAGCCCGTCCGGCGCCTTGCCGTGAGGGCGCAGGCAAGACGACCGGTCCCCGTGCGAAAACCTCCGGGGCGCGGAGTGGCTGCCTTCGGCAGTAGCACTCCACGCCCCGGAGGTTCTCGTCGGACGTGATCTGTCAGGTCACATCGTCACTCCCCTGGGGTCAGGGCCGGCCATCAGACGGCGCCGGTGGTGAAGACGTACCCCACCGTGGTCAACGGGTTGTTCGCGAGGTCCCGGATGGCATTGGGTCCGCCCGCCAGGGCCACGGTGTACCGGGTGTTCGCCGTGAGCGTCACCGAGGGGTCAAGGATCCACTCGTTGGTGGTCCCGTTCCTGGTCACGGTGGCAGCGACGTTGGTGCCGGTCGGGGTCCTCAGGAGGAACGTGGTCGTGCTGACCCCCTGGACCGCCTCGCTGAACGTCACGGTGACATTGGCCGTGCGGCTGACCCCCGTGGCGTTGGCCAGCGGCGTCCGGGCGGTGACCGTGGGCGCCGTGGTGTCGGCGGTCGGGGTCACCGCGGTGCTCGCGGCGGAGAACGCGCTGGTCCCGATCGCGTTGGTCGCCGCCACCCGGAAGGTGTACGCGGTGCCGTTGGTCAGCCCCGTCACCGTGGTCGTGGTGACGTTGCCCAGGACGCGGTCGGCGCCGACCTGGGTCGTGCCGGTGAACACCCGCAGTGTGTAGCCGGTGATCGCCGAGCCGCCGTTCGCCGGAGCCGTCCAGCTCACCGTCGCCGCGGTGTTGCCCGCCGTCGCCGTCGGCGCCGCCGGGGTGGCCGGGGCCGTGGACGTCGGCGGCGGCGCGGTCGGGGTCACCGCGGTGCTCGCGGCGGAGAACGCGCTGGTCCCGATCGCGTTGGTCGCCGCCACCCGGAAGGTGTACGCGGTGCCGTTGGTCAGCCCCGTCACCGTGGTCGTGGTGACGTTGCCCAGGACGCGGTCGGCGCCGACCTGAGTCGTGCCGGTGAACACCCGCAGCGTGTAGCCGGTGATCGCCGAGCCGCCGTTCGCCGGAGCCGTCCAGTTCACCGTCGCCGTGGTGTTGCCCGCCGTCGCCGTCGGCGCCGCCGGGGTGGCCGGGGCCGTGGACGTCGTCGCTGCCGCCGGCGTCACCGCGTTGCTCTTCGGCGACTCCGGGCTGGTGCCCACGCTGTTGGTCGCCGTCACCGTGAAGGTGTACGACGTGCCGTTGGTCAGCCCGGTCAGATTCAGGCTCGTCGCCGTCGCGGCAGCCGGTGCGGTGATCGCCGCGGTGGTCGCGGCGCCGGCGTAGGCACGCACGGTGTAGCCGGTGATCGGCGAACCGTTGTTGGCGGGAGCCGCCCACGCCACCGTCGCCGACGCGTTGCCCGCCGTCGCCGTCGGCGCCGCCGGGGCGGCCGGAGCCGTGGCCGGAGCGGCCGGGGTGACCGCGGTGCTCTTGACCGACTCCGCGCTGGTGCCCACGGAGTTGATCGCCGCCACCGTGAACTGGTAGCCGGTGCCGTTGGTCAGCCCGGTCACGTTCGCCGTGGTCACGTTGCCGACGGTCAGCGGAGTACCGACCAGAGCGCCGGTCGCCGCGTTGTACGTCCGCACCGTGTACCCGGTGATCGCCGCGCCGCCGTTGGCCGGAGCCGTCCAGTTCACCGTCGCCGACGCGTTGCCCGCCGTCGCCGTCGGCGCCGCCGGGGCGGCCGGAGCCGTGGCCGGAGCGGCCGGGGTGACCGCGGTGCTCTTGACCGACTCCGCGCTGGTGCCCACGGAGTTGATCGCCGCCACCGTGAACTGGTAGCCGGTGCCGTTGGTCAGCCCGGTCACGTTCGCCGTGGTCACGTTGCCGACGGTCAGCGGAGTACCGACCAGAGCGCCGGTCGCCGCGTTGTACGTCCGCACCGTGTACCCGGTGATCGCCGCGCCGCCGTTGGCCGGAGCCGTCCAGTTCACCGTCGCCGACGCGTTGCCCGCCGTCGCCGTCGGCGCCGCCGGGGCGGCCGGGGCCGTCGCGGGCGGTGGGGCCGTGGTGAAGCTCCAGGTGACGGTGGTCAGCGGGTTGTTCGCCGCGTCCCGGATCGCCTGCGCGCCACCGGTCAGCGTGGCCGTGTAGGAGGTGCTGAACGCCAGGTCGGCGGTCGGGTCCAGCATGGCCACCTTGGTGGCGGCGTTGTAGCTCACCGTCGCCGGAACGTCGGTCGTGCTGCCGGCCGCCCGCAGCGTGTAGGTGGTCCCGTCCACGCCCTGCACGTCCTCGCTGAAGGTCGCGGTCACGTTCGACGTCGACCCGACCCCCGTCGCGTTCGCAGACGGCGCCTGGCCGGTCACGGTCGGAGCCGTGGTGTCCGGAGCCGCGACCGTCGTGAAGTTCCAGGTGACGGTGGTCAGCGGGTTGTTCGCCGCGTCCCGGATCGCCTGCGCGCCACCGGTCAGCGTGGCCGTGTAGGAGGTGCTGAACGCCAGGTTGGCGTTCGGCTTGAGGACCCACTGGTTGCTGGTCCCGGTCCGCGTCACGGTCCCGGGGATCGTCGCCCCCGCGGCGTCCTTCAGGGTGAACGTCGTAGCGGACACGCCGTCCACGCCCTCACTGAAGGTCGCGGTGACGTCGGTGGCCACTGCCACGTTCGTGGCGGTGTCCGCCGGGGTCTTCGCGGTCACCGTCGGTGCCGTCGTGTCCTGCGCCACCTTGCCCTGGACGACGAAGAGATCCGTCTCGGCGCAGTTCGCGATGTCACCGGGGACGTCCGGGCAGGCATCCGTGGTGCCACTGTTGATGCCCGGACCCTCAATGCGGACCTTGTTGAAGCCGGTCGGCGAACCCGTCACCTTGTGAGGGGTGACGTTGTCACCGATGTAGCCCACCGGGGGGGCGCCCGTCGCGCTGCCGTAGGTGTCCCAGGTCAGGAAGGGGGCGATCCGGCCCGGCAGCGCGCGCTGGAAGTCGCCGCCGACCACGGTCGTCTCGGTCCGGCAGGAGTTGTTGCGCATCTCGCCGTTGGCGTCGGCGGTGCAGCTCAGGGGGCCGTACGGGTCGGTGACCTTGTACTCGGCACCGGGCGTCAGGCCGCCGTCCTGCGCGGCGATCTGGGTGCGCATGAACACCGCTTCCTGGCCAGGACCGGCTCCCGCGTACGCCGCCTCGAGAGCGTTGTGCACGGTGACCGCACCCACGTCGGCGTCCGCGGCGTAGTAGAACGCCTCGGCGTCGGCACCGGACGCGTTGACGGCCTCGATCGACTCAGGGCCGGCCAGGCAGAGATCCGGACCGTCCTGGCACAACTGCAGGCTCAGCGCCTTGGCGTCCGTGTAGTACGCCGGGAACAGCGTGGTCGGGTCGATCGGACCGAACGACTTCAAGCCCGCGCCGTTGAACGCAGCGGCCGTGGTGAAGCTCCAGGAGACGTCGGCCACCGGGCCCGCTGCGTCCCGGATCCCCGTGAGCGCGGCCGTGTACTTCGTGCTGGCCGCCAGGTTCGCCGTCGGGTCGAGCGTCGCCACGTGGGTAGCGGCGTCGTAGGTAACGGTCGCGGGGATCGTCGCGCCCGCCGGGTCCTTCAGGGTGAACGTCGAACCGGAGACGCCCTGCACGTCCGTGCGGTAGGTGGCGGTGACGTTCGTCGCCGTCGTCACGTTCGTCGAGTTGCCCGCCGGGGTCTGCACGATCGACGCCAGCGCGGACGTGTCCTGGACCTTGCCCCAGACGTTGAAGAGGTCCGTCTCGGCGCAGTCCGCGATCGGACCGGGGACGTCCGGGCAGGCATCCGTGGTGCCACTGTTGATGCCCGGTCCTTCGATGCGGACCTTGTTGAAGCCGGTCGGAGAGCCCTTCACCTTGTGGAGGGTCGTGTCGCCGTCACCGATGTAACCGGCGGGCGGAGCGCCGGCACCGGTCGTGCCCATCGTGTCCCAGGTCAGGAAGGGGCCGATCCGGCCACTCAGCGGGCGCTGGAACTCCCCCCCGACCACGTCAGTCTCAGTCCGGCAGGAGTTGTTGCGCATCTCGCCGTTGGCGTCCGCGGTGCAGGTCAGGGGGCCGTACGGGTCGGTGACCTTGTAGGTGACACCCGGCGTCAGGCCGCCGTCCTGCGCGGCGATCTGGGTGCGCATGAACACCGCTTCCTGGTCAGGACCGGCTCCCGCGTACGCCGCCTCCAGGGCATTGTGCACGGTGATCGGACCCACGTCGGCGTCGGCCGCCCAGTAGAACGCCTCGGCATCGCCGCCGGCAGCGTTGACGTCCTGGATCAGCTCCGGACCGGACAAGCAGAGCGGCGGCCCGTCCTGGCACATCTGCAGGCTCAGCCCGTTGGCGTCCGTGTAGTAGGTCGGGAACTTCGAGACGGGGTCGATCGGTCCGAACGAGGAGAGGGCCGCGGAGGCCGACGGCGCGAACAGCACGCTCACGCCCACGGCTGTGATCAGGGCCAGCGCGCCGGCGAGAAGGCGCCGCCAGGCGCTGCTGCCCGTGGCTGGTGTGAGGTGCCGGCCACCGGGTGTCTTCACCGGTGACGCGGCTGCGCCTCGCCCGGGGTTGAATGGACTCTGCACGTGGATTCCCCCCTTGCCGGAGCGCCCGCACCGGCATGTGCTCTCGGGTCCGGCGACGACGCGATGCCATCGCCCAGAGCGACGATCCGTGGTGCAGAGGGGGATATCGACCCCCAAACCACCGATTCGGCGTCCCCCCATTGGGGGGGTCGGGGCGGTGGATCTTGACAGAAGGGTGTCGGGTCTGCGCAGAGGTCCCGGACATTCCGGGCCGAGCTGGGCCTCGGGTTCACCCGTGGGTAGCCAGTGATCTGCGGTGCTCCTGGGCCGGTACCGCCGTCGACGAAGACGACCCCGCGCAGGGAGCGGGACATGGCACTTCAGCAGAGGGCTCTACGCCTCTCGCCGACGACCTGGTCGTGCGCTGCATCCGCGAGGTGCTGCGCCGCAACGTGAGTGCGACCAGCGGCTGACCATCGTAGCGCCTTTCGGCGCCTACGACGTCGCGATCGCCCGCGGCGTGGACTGCATGAGCGGCCACCCGATGGGCGAGGCGTCCCGGGGGCCTTCCGTACCGAGCCCCGGGACCGGCGCGGGTCAGGCGGCGGGCTGGGAGAAGGCCGCGCCGGTCTCCAGCAGGGTCTTGAGGTCGCTGAGCACCCAGTCCCACCCGCCGCCGCCGGGGGCGCCGAGCTCCTCGGTGCCGGCGACCATCGCGGCCAGCGCCGGCATGCCGCCCAGCTCGTGGGTGACGGTGAGCCGGCAGACGCCATCCGGACCGGGCCCGGCGATGTCGTAGGTCAGCCGGCTGAAGCCCTCGGCGGCCGTCGTCGGGTCCATGAGCATCCGCCACGTCTGCACCAGCTTGTGCGGCGGCTCGGCAAGGATCACCTCGCCGTCCACGATCACCTCCGGCGGCTGCGGGTAGCCCAGCTCGGCCGACGCCCGCTTCATCGCCTCCGACGGGTACGAGCGGTACGCCCCGCCGGGGCGGAGGTCGTACTCGGCCGCGGCCCCGTAGCCGTACCGGCCGTTCCACTCCGGGTCGGTGATCGCCTGCCAGATCCGCTCGGGCGTCGCCTTGATGAAGACGCGGTGCACCCGGGTCGTCGTGGCCCGCTCGGCCGGCACCGTCTCAGTACTCGTCATGGTCGCTCTCCAACTCGCGCTTGAGGTCGATGAGCGCCCCGACGTGGCGCTCCGTGTACTTGTCGATCCACCGGTCGTGGATCTCGCGGATCGGCACCGGGTTGAGGAAGTGGAGCTTCTCCCGCCCCTGCCGCCGGGTCACCACGAGGTCGGCCTCCTCGAGGACCCGCAGGTGCTTCATGACGCCGTAGCGCGTCATGTCCAGCTGCGACTCGAGCTCGGTCAGCGTCCGCCCGTCGCGGGCGAACAGCAGGTCGAGCAGGAACCGGCGCGTCGGATCGGCCAGCGCCTTGAACACGCGGTCGTCGTCCGCCACGCGCAGAGGATAGGTGACCAAAAGGTCACATGTCAATGGCGACCGAGTGCCAGGCTCGGCGGCATGCGGCTGACCGAGCAGATGAAGCGGGTGGTCACCGAGCAGAGCCTCGGCTTCGTGGCCACGGTGCGGCCGGACGGGACGCCCGCGCTGTCACCGAAGGGGACGACGCGGGTGTGGGACGACGGCCGGCTCGTGTTCCTGCACATCCACTCCCCCGGCACGGTGGCCAACCTGGCGGTCAACCCGGCGGTCGAGGTGAACGTGGTCGACCCGATCCGGCGCAGGGGGTGGCGGTTCTCCGGCCGGGGCACGGTGCACACGAGCGGGCCGGTGTTCGAGGAGATCGTCGCCTGGTACGACCGCCCACCGACCGCTCCCCCGGCTCAGGCCGTGGTAGTGATCGACGTGGAGCGCGCGGAGGAGCTGATCTCGCCCGCCTACGACGACGGGACGCCCGAGGAGGTCATCGCCGAACGCTGGCGCGAGCGGCACCTGGCGATCGAGCGGGCGCGGTTCAGCGGAACTTCTGCGTGAGCTGGCTCATCGTGCGCTGGACGGACGCGATCTTGACGTGCGACAGCCCGCCGTTGGCGCCGGCCAGCAGCATCGCCTCGTGGGCGGCGCGCAGGGTGTCCCACACCGCGTCGGCCTCGCCCTCGAGCGTCGTGCCGAGCGCCCCGACCTCGTAGCGCAGCCCGGAGCCCGCGATCACCTCGATCGCGGCCTCCACGTGGGCGTGCGGGTTGTCCCGTGTCCCCGGCGGCGAGGGCGCCACCTGGATCTCCGCGATCACCCACTCCCCCGACGTGTCGCTCACTGCTGACCCTCCACCGGCTCGCCCTGGACGGCGCGCGGCGCGCCCTCGGCCCGCTCGGTGAGCACCGCCGTCCACTCGGCGATGCGCCGGGCGACGTCCTGCTCGGTGAGCCCGGCGTCGGCGAGCACCTGGCCCCGGCTGCCGTGCGTGAAGAACCGCTGCGGCAGGCCGAGGGCCCGCACCGGGACGTCGATCTGCCGGTCCTGCAGCGCCTGGCTCAGCGTCGTCCCGACCCCGCCGGCGCGGCCGCCGTCCTCGACGGTGACCACGAGCCGGTAGCCGGCGGCCTGGTCGACCAGCTTCGGCGACACCGGCAGCACCCAGCGCGGGTCGACGACGGTGACCTCGATGCCGTGGTCGGCGGCCCGCTCGGCGGCGGCCAGGCAGACCGGCGCCATCGAGCCGACGGCGACCAGCAGGACGTCGTTGCGCGCGCCCCGGCGGAGGACGTCGACCGGACCGCGCCGCTCCAGCGCCGGGATGTCCGGCGGCAGCGAGCCCTTCGGGAAGCGGACGACGGTGGGGCCGTCGGTCACCTCGACCGCCTCGCGCAGCTCCTCGCGCAGGGTCGCCTCGTCGCGCGGCGCGGCCAACCGCAGCCCCGGGACGACGGAGAGGATCGACATGTCCCACATGCCGTTGTGCGAGGCGCCGTCGTCCCCGGTGACCCCGGCCCGGTCGAGGACGACGGTGACCGGCTGCCGGTGCAGCGCGACGTCCATGAGCAACTGGTCGAACGCCCGGTTCAGGAACGTCGAGTACACGGCGACGACCGGGTGCAGCCCGCCCATCGCCAGCCCCGCGGCCGAGGTCAGCGCGTGCTGCTCGGCGATGCCGACGTCGAAGGCGCGCTCGGGGAACCGCTCGGCGAACGGCGCGAGCCCGGTCGGGTGCAGCATCGCCGCGGTGATCGCGACGACGTCCGGCCGCTCGGCACCGATGCGGACCAGCTCGTCGGCGAAGGCGTCGGTCCAGGCGAGCCCCGCCTTGCGGGCGCTGGTGCCGCTGTCGGGGTCGAAGACGCCGGTGGCGTGCCAGGCGTCGATCTGGTCGGTCTCGGCCGGCGGGTAGCCGAAGCCCTTCGTGGTGACGGCGTGCACGATCACCGGCCCGCCGAAGGAGCGGGCCCGGCGCAGCGCCGACTCCATGGCCTCGATGTCGTGCCCGTCGACCGGACCGACGTACTTCATCCCGAGGTCCTCGAACATGCCCTGCGGCGACAGGACGTCCTTGAGGCCCTTCTTGATCGCGTGCAGCGCGTCGTAGAGCGCCGGGCCGACCACCGGGGCCTTGTGCAGCGCCTGGCGGACGGCGAGCAGCGCCTGCTCGTAGCCGGGGCGCAGCCGCAGGGTGGCCAGCGCGTCGGCGACGCCGCCGATCGTCGGCGAGTAGGAGCGACCGTTGTCGTTGACGACGATGACGACCGGGCGCTCCTGGGCGGCGGCGATGTTGTTCAGCGCCTCCCAGGACATGCCGCCGGTCAGCGCGCCGTCGCCGACGACCGCCACGACCGGCCGCTGGTCGCCGCGGATGGCGAAGGCCTTGGCCAGGCCGTCGGCGTAGGACAGCGCCGTCGAGGCGTGGCTGTTCTCCACCCAGTCGTGCTCGCTCTCGGCGCGGCTGGGGTAGCCCGACAGCCCGTCGCGCTGGCGCAGCCGGTCGAAGGCGTCGACCCGGCCGGTGAGCATCTTGTGCACGTAGGCCTGGTGGCCGGTGTCGAAGACGATCGGCTCGCGCGGGGAGTCGAACACGCGGTGCAGGGCGATGGTCAGCTCGACCGCGCCCAGGTTGGGGCCGAGGTGGCCGCCGGTCTTGGCCACGCTGGTCACCAGCGCGTCGCGGATCTCGGCCGCGAGGAGGGGGAGCTGGTCGGCGGGCAGCGCCCGGAGGTCGGCGGGACCCCGGAGCGATCGCAGGAGCGGCACGGCTCGGCGGTGTCCTCTCTCCGTCGGCGGCTGAGCACGGCTCGCAGAAGACGGCCGCCGACCCACTGTAGCCGCGCCCGCCGGGGCCCTCAGGGTGAGCGCGGTCCCCCCGGCGGCCCGCTCACAGCCGCGGGACCCAGCGCTCCCCCCGCAGCGCGCTCGCGACCACCTCGATCCCCCGGGCGGCGGCGGCCAGCCGGGTGCCCTCGCGCTCGTAGGCGGTCATGGCCGCCTCCATGGCGTCGGCGGGCAGCTGGTCGGCGAGCTCCACGCGCACCGTCCGCCAGCCCTTGCGGGCCGCCTCGAGCCCCGCGGCGACGTGGTCGCCGGCGAAGCGGGCGAGCAGCACCGGGTAGCGGCGCAGCACCTCGTGAGCGCGGTAGTCCGGCGGCACCAGGTCGAACAGCCAGGCGACCGCCGTCCGCTCCCAGTCGGGAGCGCCGGGCGGCCGGACCTCCTCGGGCCAGCCGGGGGGCACCGTCGCGTCCACGGAGCTCACCATGCACCCGCCCACCGACGGGCGGGCGCGCTCAGGACGACGTGGGCCGCTTGAGCCAGAACTGCTCGAAGCCCCACGTGCCGGCGCCGCTGGAGTGGTAGCTCACGAGCTCCCAGCCCTGCTCGCCGAGCCGGTTGAGCACCGAGCTGGTGTCGCCCTGCTGCCGCTCCAGCGCTCCGCCGGGGAGCTTCACGCTCACCCCCGCGCGCTGGCTCTCGGCATCGTTGGCGGTGATGACCGAGGCGTATTCCCAGGTGGTCACCCCCGCACGGTAGCCGGTGGGCCTCAGGCCCCCCTCGGCCCCCGGACCTGCGGGGCCAGCCGCTCGGCGAACAGCAGGTGGCCCAGGTCGCTCGGGTGGATCGTGTCGGCCCAGAGCCAGGGGTCGTCCCGGTCGAGCCAGCCCTCGGCCGCGGGGTCGACGAAGGTCAGGCCGGCCTCCGCCGCGGCCGCCCCGATGGCGCGGTTGATCCAGTCGATCGTGGCGTCGGGCGTCCCGGGGTTGTCGGCCGCGCCCACCACGACGATCCGGGTCGCCGGGTCGGCCGAGTCCCGGAGCGCGGTGAGGGTGGCCGTGGCCGCCGCGGTGAGCGCCTCCGGGGTGCTGTGCCGCTCGTTGAGGCTGCCCTGGACGACGATCACGGCGGGCGCGGGGTCGACCGCCGCCCCGAGCCGCTCGGCGAAGACGTTCCCGTGCGGCCCCGGCACGCTGTACCCGCTGCCGCCGACGCCGAGCACCCGCGCGTGCCAGCCGAGCTCCGCGGCGGTGCGGACGGCGTAGCCCTGCAGGTCGGTCGCCCCGCGCCCCACCGTCCACGAGTCGCCGAGGAAGACCACCGTCGGGACGTCGTCGGCGACCGGCGGCAGGTCGAGCGCCACCGGGCCGGGGAGGCCCGCGCCGGCCAGCCGCGGCAGCAGGACGGCCAGCACCCCGGCGAGCGCCAGGAGGACGACGAGCGTCCCGGCGGTACGGCGCTGACCTGGCACGACCGGGAAGGTAAGGGGCGATTCCCGCGCAGCACCCCCGTTCTCACCCGATGGGGCTCGAGGTCCTCCTCACGAGTGATCACCCGCCCCACTGGTGGGTTCCGGCAACGCTGGTTCCAGGAGAGCGACGCACTCCACGTGCGCGGTCATCGGGAAGGCGTCGAACCCGCGGACCGCCGCCAGGCGGTAGCCCGCGTCCGCGAACGCGGCGACGTCCCGGGCCAGCGACGCCGGGTCGCACGCCACGTACACGACCGCGCGCGCCCCCGTGCCGGCGAGCAGCCGGCTCACCGCCGGCCCGGCGCCGGCCCGCGGCGGGTCCAGGACGACGACGTCCGGCGCCCCGCCCAGCTCGACGAGCAGCTCGCGCAGCCCCTCGGCGTCCACCTCGCCCTGCCAGATCTCGGCCTGCGGCAGGCCGGCGAGGTTGGCGTCGGCGGCCGCGCAGGCGCCGGGGTCGGCCTCGACGCACACCACGCGGCCGCCGAGCCCCACGGCCGGGGCGAGCGCGCCGCCGAACAGCCCGGCGCCGGCGTAGAGGTCGAGGACCGTCTCGCCCTCCCGCACCCGGGCGAAGCCGGCCACCGCGTCGACCAGCGCGTCGGCAGCGGCGGGGTGGACCTGCCAGAAGCCGGTGCCCTCGACCTCCCAGTCGCGGCCGCCGGCGTGCCGCTCCGCCCGTCCGGACGGCTGCTCGGGCACGTCCGACCCCGGCCGCAGGACGCGGGTGGACTGCGGCTTGCCCCGGCGGTCCAGCCGGGTGGTGGTGACGACGCCGGCCGCGTCGATCGACACGTCCACCGCCCCGGCGCCCGGCCAGCGCCGGTCGAGGACGGCGCGCGCCGCGGGCTCGACGGTGATCGGGCAGTCCCCGAGCGGGACGACGTCGTGCGAGCGGTGCCGCCGCAGGCCGGGCGTGCCGGTGCGGTCGACGGCGAACCGCGTGCGCGAGCGCCAGCGCAGCGGCCCGCCGGGCAGCTCGTCGACCACGACGTCGACGTCCTCGAGGCGGGCGAGGCGGGCCAGCTGCTCCCGGACGACGTCGGCCTTGAGCCGGCGCTGCTCCTCCGGCGCCACGTGCTGCCAGTCGCACCCGCCGCACTTCCCCGGGCCGCTGTACGGGCAGGGGCGCTCGACGCGCGACGGGTGCGCCCGCAGGACCTCGATCGCGTCGGCGCGGCAGTAGCCGGGATGCCGGTCCTCGGTCACGCGGACGACGACCCGCTCCCCCGGCAGCGCGTGCCGGACGAACACCACCCGGCCCTCGGACCGGGCCACGCAGTGCCCGCCGTGCGCGACCGGCCCCACCTCGACCTCGAGCACGCGACCGGTCCACCCATGGCCGCGCCCCGGATCGGCCCCCTGCAGGGCCCCGCGGCGAGCCTGCGAGCCGTGGGGGGCAGGGGGTCCTTCTCCAGCAGGGTCCTCATCCATACGGGGTGGCCGGGACCTCGTCCTCGGCGATCCCGCGGCGCAGGTCACCGGGCATCGGGCCCTCCCCTCGGGAGCCGCTGGCCTCCCGGCCGACCGAGCTCTCCAGCTGCCACGGCACCGTGGTGATCATGACGCCGGGCATGAACTGCAGCCGGGCGCGCAGCCGCAGCGCGCTCTGGTTGTGCAGCACGTTCTCCCACCAGTGCCCGACCACGTACTGCGGCACGAAGACGACGACCAGCTCGCGGGGGCTGTCGCGGCGGATCGCCCGCACGTAGTCGAGCACCGGACGGGTGATCTCCCGGTAGGGCGACTCGAGCACGGTGAGGGGCACCGGGATGTCGTAGCGCTCCCACTCGGCCTGCAGCGCACGCGTCTCGTTGTCGTCGACGTTCACGGTCAGGGCGGTGAGCGCGTCGGGGCGGGTGGCCCGGGCAAAGGCCAGCGCACGCAGCGTCGGCTTGTGCACCTTGGACACCAGCACGATGGCGTGCACCTTGCTGGGCAGCAGCCGCGCGTCGCTGTCGGGCACGAGCTGCTCGGAGACGTGCGAGTAGTGCCGGTTGATCGCCCTCATCAGGGCGAACAGGATCGGCATCGCCACGATGACCAGCCAGGCGCCGTGGGTGAACTTGGTCAGGACGATGATCACCAGGACGACGCTGGTCAGCGTGCCGCCGACGAAGTTGATCACCTGCGAGCGGCGCATCCGGCGACGCACGCCGGCGTCCTGCGCGCTCCTCATCTCCCGGTTCCAGTGCCGCACCATGCCCCACTGGCCGATGGTGAAGCTGGTGAAGACGCCGATGATGTAGAGCTGGATCAGGCGGGTGACGTCGGCGTCGAAGACCGCGATGAGCAATGCCGCGAACCCGGCCAGCAGCAGGATGCCGTTGCTGAAGACGAGCTTGTCGCCGCGGGTGTGCAGCTGCCGCGGCAGGAAGCGGTCCTGGGCCAGCACCGAGCCCAGCAGCGGGAAGCCGTTGAACGCGGTGTTCGCCGCCAGGATCAGGATCAGCGCGGTCGCGGCCTGGATGTAGAAGAAGCCGGGCGAGCTGTCACCGCCGAAGGTGGCCGCGGCGAGCTGCGCGATGACGGTCCGCTGAGGATCGGACTCGCAGTCCCCGGCGAACCCGATCAGGTCGCACGTGTTCTGGGTGTACCTGACGTCGCCGACCAGGGCGAGGGCGGTCACGCCCGCGAACATGGTGGCCGCCAGCCCGCCCATGATCGCGAGCGTGGCCGCGGCGTTCCGGCTCTTCGGCGGCTTGAACGCCGGGACCCCGTTGGCGATCGCCTCCACACCGGTCAGCGCGGTGCACCCGGAGGCGAACGCGCGCAGCGCGAGGAACAGCAGCGCCAGCCCGCCCACCTGCCCGTAGCCCGGCTCCGGGGCGACCGTGTACCCGGCGCTCTCGGCCACCACGGGGTTGTCCGTGAAGAGGTCCCGGAACAGCCCCGTGGCCAGCATGACCATGATGCCGCCGATGAACAGGTAGGTCGGGACGGCGAAGGCGCGCCCCGACTCCCGCACGCCCCGCAGGTTGATCGCCGCCAGCAGGGCGACCAGGCCCACGGCGATGAGGACGCGGTGCTGGTTCCAGGACGGGAAGGCCGAGATGATGTTGTCGGTGCCGGCCGACACCGACACGGCCACGGTGAGCACGTAGTCGGTGAGCAGCGCGCTGGCGACCACCAGTCCGGCGAACTGCCCGTGGTTCTTCATCGCGACCTCGTAGTCGCCGCCGCCGGACGGGTAGGCGCGCACCACCTGCCGATACGACAGCACGACCGTCACCAGCAGCAGGACGACGCACACCGCCAGCCACGGCGCCAGGTGCAGGAAGGCCGTGCCCGCCAGCGTCAGCACGATGAGGATCTCCTGGGTGGCGTAGGCCACCGAGGAGAGCGGGTCGCTGGCGAAGATGGGCAGCGCCAGGCGCTTGGGCAGCAACGACTCCCCGACCCGGTCGCTGCGCACGGGGCGCCCGAGGACGAGTCGTTTCGGGAGTTGTCCGAGGTCGGACAGGGACGGCACGGCGGCGATCGTACGTACGTGGGGCACCGCGTGCGCCCTCCCGGGCGGCGCGTCCCTCCCCGGGAGGGAGATCCGTGCGTCCTGGCCGCTCGGCCCCGCTGCGCGGGTGTAGCTTCGCGCCCGGCAGCAGCGGGCAGCCGCGCCCGCGCCGATCATCCGAGGAGTGGTTCGTGCACGTGGTCGTGATGGGTTGCGGCCGCGTCGGCTCGGCGATCGCCCGCCGGCTCGAGGAGATCGGCCACAGCGTCGCGGTGATCGATCAGGACCCCGGGGCGTTCCGCCGGCTGGGCGCCGACTTCGGCGGCCGCCAGGTCACCGGCCTGGGCTTCGACCGGCAGACGCTGCTCGACGCGGGCATCGACTCCGCGGGCGCCTTCGCCGCGGTCAGCAGCGGCGACAACTCGAACATCATCAGCGCCCGGGTCGCGCGGGAGACCTTCGGCGTCCAGCACGTCGTCGCCCGGATCTACGACGAGAAGCGGGCCGAGGTCTACGAGCGGATGGGCATCCCCAGCGTGGCCACCGTCCCGTGGACGGTGAACCGGCTGATGCGCGAACTGCTCTCGGTCAAGGTCAGCGAGATGTGGCGCGAGCCCACCGGCCAGGTGCTGCTCATGCGGGTCACCGTCACCGAGGTGTGGGTGGGCCGCAAGCTCGCCGAGCTCGAGGCCGCCTCCGGGGCCCGCGCGGCCTGGCTGGTCCGCTTCGGCGAGGCCCAGCTGCCCACGCCCGGCACGGTGCTCCAGGACGGCGACCACCTGGTCGTCGCGGTCACCGACGCGATCGCCCCGCGGGTGCACGACATCGTCGAGCGGGGCGCCGAGGGAGGGCACGCCTGATGCGGGTCACGATCGCCGGGGCCGGCGCGGTCGGCCGGTCCATCGCCGGGGAGCTGCTGGCCAACGGGCACAGCGTGATGCTGATCGAGAAGGACGGCCGCAAGGTGCGCACCCGCGCCGTGCCGGGCGCGGAGTGGGTGCAGGCCGACGCCTGCGAGGTGTCCTCCCTGGAGGAGGCGCAGCTGGCCACCTCCGACGTCGCGATCGCCGCCACCGGCGACGACAAGGCGAACCTGGTCTTCGCGCTGCTGGCCAAGACCGAGTTCGCGGTCAACCGGGTGGTGGCCCGCGTGAAGGAGCCGCGCAACGAGTGGCTCTACACGGAGTCGTGGGGCGTCGACGTCGCGGTCTCGACCCCGCGGGTGCTCGCCGCGCTGGTCGAGGAGGCGGTGACGGTCGGCGACGTCGTCCGGCTGATGAGCTTCCGCAAGGGCGCCGCCAACCTGGTCGAGATCACCCTCGCCGAGGACACCCCGTGGGTGGGCAAGCCGCTGCGCGAGGTGCCGCTGCCCCGCGAGACGGTGCTGACCGCGATCCTCCGCGGCGAGCGGGTCATCAACCCGACGCCCGACGAGCCCCTGGAGGCCGGCGACGAGCTGCTCTTCGTCGCCCACGCCGAGGTCGAGGAGCAGCTGCAGGCGGTGCTGGCCCCGGCCGGCCCCGGCCCCCTCTAGGCCGCGGGTGCCTCGCCCTCGCGGGGGTCCGCCGGCTCCTGCGCCGACTCGGGCTGCTCGGTCTCCGGGCAGCGGTGCCGGTGCAGCCGGGCGACCACCCACAGCGTGATGATCAGCTCGGCCGCGGTGACCGGCAGGCCGAGCACCAGCGAGGCGGTGCCCAGGAGCTCCACGTCGTTGCGCTGGTAGAGCAGCCCCTGGACGGCGACGCGCAGCAGGAACGTGCCGCCCCACAGCGCGGTCAGCCAGGAGTAGGCCCGCAGCATGCGGGGGTCCTCGCGCCAGTGCTGCTCGGGTTCCGGGTCGGCCGGCCGCAGCCCGGTCTCGGGGTCGCGCGGCGGCCGGTGGTGCAGCGTGTCGCTGACCCGGCCGATCCTGGCGCGCAGCCCCGGCAGCGAGTGCGAGGCCATCGCGCCGAGATGGCTGGGCGCGAGGAACTCGGCGATGTACCCCACCAGCGGCCGGCGGACGAGGATCGAGCCGATCAGCCCCACGCCGATCGCCGCGTTGCGCACGATGCCGAGGACGAAGAAGTCGCGGGCCTCGCCGGAGGCGGCGGCGATGGCCACGGCCACGGCGACGCCGATCAGCCCGCTGACGCCCTGCTGGATGCTCTCCCGGCGCACGAGCCGGAGGACGAACACCAGGAACGCGGCGCCGAGCGCCGTCCAGATGCCGACGCGGAGCCCAGCGAGGGAGTTGGCGACGATGAAGGCGACCGTCGGCAGCGTGGCGTCGAGCATGCCGCGCCAGCCGCCGAGCTGCTGGAGCACCAGGTGGCGGTCGAAGGTCAGCGGCTCCGCCGCCCCATCGGTGTCCCGGCCCTCGGCCGCGCCCGGTCCGCCGTCCGCTGTGGCCACCGCCGCCTCCCGCCTGTCGCTTCCCCCGCTCCGGTCATCGGCGGTCGGCCGTCACCCTGCGGCGAGCTCGTACCGGGGGTTGTAGATGACCTGCTTGCCGTCGAAGGACGCGAAGCGGCCATGGGCGGAGAGGGTGCGGCCCGGCTCGATACCGGGGATGCGCCGCCGGCCGAGCCAGACGAGGGTGACCGAGCCGGAGCCGTCGAACAGCTCGGCCTCGAGGGTCGGCACCGTCTCACGGGGCGTGTAGACCACCGACTTGAGCCGGCCGGTCACGGTGACGACCTCGCCCTTGCGGCACATGCTCACCGGCTCGCAGCCGGCGCTGGCCGCCTCGGCGCGGAGCTCCTCCGCGTCGATCGTGTGGTCGTCCGCGGTCAGGCGCTCGAGCGTTCGCGAGAACCAGCCGCGCGACTTCGTCTCTGTCACGCCTCCAGCGTAATCCGGTTGACGCGAGCTCTCCGCCGTGCGTCCAGCCAGTCGCGCACGATCCGCCACGACACGCCGCCGGGATCGATCACGGCCATGTGGTCGCCAGGCGCGACGTGCACCTCCACCCGGTCACCCGCCGCCCGGGCCAGCGCCGCGTAGCGCTCGGTCTGGGTCAGCGGGACGACGTCATCGGTGAGGCCGTGCACGCAGAGCACCGCCGCGTCGGTCGGCAGCAGCCGCACGGGGTCGGCCTGCGCCCACCGCTCCGGCGCCTCACCGGCGGGCACGCCCAGGAAGTCCCGGACCGCGCCGGCACCGAGGCCGTCCTCGTCGGCGAGCCCGAGGTCGAGCACACCGGCCTGCAGCACCGCCGCGGTCACCGGGATCCGCGGCCCCGCCCCCGGGGCGCCCTCGTGCAGGTGGCCGCGGCCGGCCGCCCACGCGGCGAGGTGCCCGCCGGCCGAGTGCCCGATGACGACGAGCTCGCCGAGGTCCAGGCGGCCGGGCGCGAGGTCCGGCAGCGCGTCGAGCGCGGCGGCGACGTCGAGGACCGTCTCCGGCCATCCGCCGCCCGCGCCGACCCGGCGGTACTCGACGGCGACCGCGGCCCAGCCCGCCGCGGCCAGGTCGGCGGCCAGCGGCCGGGCGAGCTCGACCCCGTAGGCCGCCCGCCAGAAGCCGCCGTGCAGGACGACGGCCACGGGCGCCGGGTCGTCGCCGGCCGGCAGGGTGAGCTCGAGGAACTGGTCCGGTCCGGGCCCGTAGGAGTGGGCCTGTGCGGCCACCTCAGGCGTCGCGCGCCGGACGGCGGGCCGCCTCCGCGGCCGCCTGCTGGGCCTGTGCCTGGGCCGCCTGGGCCGCCTGGGCCGCCTGGACCTGGGCGGCGGCCTGCGGGGGCAGGGTCATCGGCAGCTGCTCGCGCACCGGCATCGGCTCGCTCCCGCGGACGACGACGATCTGGCGGAACGCCTCCTCCAGCGGCGCCGCGGCCGCCGGGTCCTCCCCCGCCGGGCCGCTGAGCATCGCCCGCAGGAACCAGCGCGGGCCGTCGACGCCGAGGAAGCGGGCCGGCCGGCGCACCGGCTTGGGTGCTGCGGTCTGCCCCGGCTGCTGCGGCGCCGGCACCACCACCGTGCCGGCCAGCTCGGGCCCGAACGGCCCGACGGTCTCCTTGAGGGAGGCGCCCTGGCCGGAGGCACTCTTCGCCAGGTCGGCGCGGACGTCGTCCCAGATGCCGGTGGCCCGGGGCGCGGCGAAGGCCGACACCGACAGCGTCGACTCCCCGGAGCGCAGGGTCGCGCCGATCACCTTCTGCTGCGGGTTGACGTCGACCCGCAGCTCCATGCCGGCCACCGCGGGCAGCCGCAGGCAACCGAGGTCCACGCGGGCCACACCGTCGTCGGGCGCGTCGGCCTCGTCCCACGGGCCGGTGGTCGCGATGGCCTCGCGCTCGCGCACCTGCGGCTCCGGCGGCACGCCCCGCTCGCGCAGGCTGCGGTCGATCCGGTTGCGCCGTCGTCCGAACGGCATGTCAGCCCCGCCCCTCGAGAGGTGCCCCGGCCACCAGCTCCCCGTGCCCGCCGGTCGAGCCGTGCCCGCCGGCACCGCGGTGGCTGTCCGGCAGCTCGTCGACCGGGACGAAGCGGGCGCGCACGACCGGCTGGACCACCAGCTGGGCCACGCGGTCGCCGCGGCGCAGGGTCAGGGGCGTGGTGGGGTCGAGGTTGACCAGGTTCACCTTGATCTCGCCGCGGTAGCCGGCGTCGATCGTGCCGGGCGCGTTGACCAGGCTCAGGCCCAGCCGGTGGGCGAGGCCGGACCGCGGGTGCACGAACCCGGCGTAGCCCTCGGGGATGGCGACCGCCACGCCCGTGCCGACCAGCGCCCGCTGGAACGGGGCGAGCTCGACGTCCTCGGCGAGGGTGAGGTCCGCGCCCGCGTCGCCGGGCAGCGCGTACCGGGGAGCGGTCGCGTCCGGTGAGCTCAGCCGCACCGGGACGTCCACCTCGGGTGCAGGGAAGTCGGCCACGCCCGCGACCCTAGCCGCGCGGTCCCCCCGGGGCGCGCAGGTCGGTCAGCACCCGGCGGGCCAGCGTCTCGGTCGCCTTCCGGTTGCCGCGCCCCGCGATCGCCGCGCCCAGGAGGAACGGCGCCGCGGCCGGGATGCCGCGGGCCAGCCGCCGGGTCATCCGGCGGCTGAGCGCACGGAGACCGGCGCTGCCGAGCACCGACACCATCGAGGCGGCGCCGGGGCCGTCGACGGCGCGCTGGTCCGACCAGCTGGACAGGTAGGCGGCCGCCCGACCCCGGGAGTCGCCCGGCGCCGGCCGGCCGTAGAGCTCGTGCAGCTCGCCGAGCAGGACGACCTCGACCCCGGCGACCAGCACGGTCTCGGCGCCGAGCTCCAGCGGCAGGGCCAGCAGGGACGGCGTCGCCAGCCACTGGGCCGCCGCGAGCCCGCCGGTGGCCGCGCCGATGCCGGCGGTCAGCCGGGCGGCACGGGCCACGAGCGCGTCGGCGATCTGGTCGTCCGTGGCGCCGGGGTAGGCCGCCCGCAGGCGCGCGGCGTCGCGGATCGGCAGCCGGGGCGCGGCCGCGGCCAGCAGGTCACCGAGGAAGGCGCCCGGCGAGCGCTCGCCGGCGCCGTCCCCGTTCGGCGGGGCCGCGGCGGGAGCCGCGGAGCCGCGCCGCTCGCGCCACGCGGCGGCCGCCCCGGCGACGGCGCCGAGCACGTCCTTGAGGCCGGTGGCGGCCGAGGGGGCGTCGTCCGACGGGGTCGCCGCGGCCCCGTCGCCGGTGGTTCCGAGCAGCCCGCCGACCGCGTCGGCCACGGCACGCGCCGCCCGGCCGAGGGGGGTGCCGTCGTCGGGCTCCGGCGCGGCGGCGGGCGCGCGCACCGGGCGCGGCGGGGGGACGTCCCTCGCCGCGCCCGTGCGCGGGTGCTCCTCGGTCATCGGCGGAACTAGGCCGCGCAGTCCCGGCAGTACATCTGGTCGCCCCGGGTGGCGGCCAGGCGGCTGCGGTGCTGCACCAGGAAGCAGCGCGAGCAGGTGAACTCGTCCTCTTGCTTGGGGAGCACGCGAACCGTGAGCTCCTCGTTGGACAGGTCTGCGCCGGGCAGCTCGAGGTTCTCGTTGAAGTCGGTCTCGTCGACGTCGACGGATGCGGACTGCGCCTCCGCGCGCCTCGCCTTGAGCTCCTCGAGCGAGTCCTCGCCGAGCTCGTCCGCCTCGCTGCGGCGTGGGGCGTCGTAGTCGGTGGCCATGGGGTGTGCCCCTCCTCCGGGGTTCTCTCGCGGGCGTCGGGCCCGCGCTCGTCTGACGGCGGCGGTGGTGCGCCGCCGTCCTGGCCGGTCACCCGTGGGTGGCCGGAGGTCTGCAGCCGGTGGCCCGCTGCTGGGTCACCGATCGGTCGTGCTGTCCGGATCCGCCCCGTGCCCCCCGGCGTCCGGGAGCGCTCGGTTGCGAAACCGGCAGCCCCCCAACGCCGCGAGGCCCCCGTTTGTGCCCGGTGCGGGATCGGCCACACCTCTCGTCCGAGAAGGCTCGGTCGGGGCGCGGAGCGCCAGAGGTTACCCTGCCGCCGTGTCGACTCCCGTGGGTGCTGATCCAGCCGTCGTCGGGCCGTACCTGGCCTCCGTGCTCGGGAACGAGAAGTGGCGATCGGTCTCGATCGACCTCATCGCCGCGGGCATGTCCAACCTCACCTACACGGTGACCCCTGCCGGGGCTCCGATCGACGAGGCGGTGATCCTCCGGCGCCCACCGACCGGCGCGGTCCTGGCCACCGCGCACGACATGGAGCGCGAGTACAAGGTCATCACCGCGCTCGGCCCGACGGCCGTCCCCGTGCCCCGCACGCTGCACCTGTGCACGGACACCTCGGTGCTCGGCGCCCCCTTCTACGTGATGGAGCGGGTCGCCGGGGTGCACGTGGTGACCGAGATCCCCGCCGGGTACGCCGACGCGCCGGAGCAGCGCCGGGCGATCGGCGAGGGGCTGGTCGACGTGCTCGCCGACCTGCACGGCGTCGACTACCACGAGGTCGGGCTGGGCGAGTTCGGCCGGCCCGAGGGTTTCATGGCCCGGCAGGTGCGCCGCTGGACCAAGCAGTGGGAGGCCACCCGCGACCGCGACCGGCCCGGCCTCGACTCGCTCGCCGCCCGGCTGGCCGAGACGGTGCCGGACACCCAGCGCCACGCCGTCGTCCACGGCGACTACCGGCTCGACAACTGCCTGCTGGACCCGGAGAAGCCCGGGCGGATCCTCGCCGTCCTGGACTGGGAGATGTCGACGCTCGGCGATCCGCTCGCCGACCTCGCCATGCTGCTCGTCTACTGGCCGCAGGCCGGGGAGGACCTCCCCGCGACGCAGAGCTCGGTGACCGCGCTGCCCGGCTTCCCGGCGCGCACCGAGGTCGCCGAGCGCTACGCGCAGCACACCGGCCTCGACCTGTCGAACCTCAACTGGTACGTCGGCTTCGCCTACTTCAAGTTCGCCGCGATCGTCGCCGGGATCGTCGCCCGCTCGGCCGCCGGCGCCATGGCGGGCAAGGACACGAGCGGTTACGCGGACCGCATCGATCCGTGCGTGGAGTTGGGACGCGCCGCGCTGGACCACGGTGCGATCTAGGGGCTCCGCACGGACCTAGACTCCCGCCGACTGCCAGCGAGGAGGACACGTGACGGGCGTCGGCGAACGGACGGACCGGCCTGCGGTGCGGGCCCGGAGCGGACGGCGCCCGATCCCGCCGCTGATCTTCCTCCTGGTGCTCGCCCTGGCCGCCCTGGGCGTGTGGTGGAACGTGCTGCGCCAGGACCAGGCGCGCGAGGCCGAGCAGCAGGCGGCGTGCAGCACCGCCGCCGCGGCGGCGCCGTCGATGGACCCGACCACGATCAACGTGCGGGTGCTCAACGCCACCGACCAGCAGGGCCTGGCCGGCGAGGTGGCCGGCGCGCTGGGCCAGTTGGGGTTCGTCGTCGACGAGGTCGCGAACGACTCCAGCGGCCGCGAGGTGACCGGTGTCGGCGAGGTGCGGCACGGCCCGCGTGGCGCCGACGCCGCGCTGTACGTCGCGCTGTACCTGCCCGGGGCCGGCGACTTCGAGGACACCCGCGCGACCGCAGTGGTCGACCTCGTGGTGGGTCCCGACTACCAGGGGCTGGCCAGCATCGAGGACGTCGCGGCGGCGCTGTCTGCGGGCGCCAGCGCCCAGTCGGCCTGCTGACGGTCCCCTGACAGTCAGCGCGCTCCGTCACCTCTGGCGGGCAGGCTGTTCGCGTGCAAGCGGTCCAGCAGCGCCACGAACTCCTCGGCGACGGACGGCGCGGCCGCGATGCCGAGCGGGTCGGCGAACGGGTGCCCCGGCAGGCCGGTCACCACGGCCCCGGCCTCGGCGGCGATGAGCCCGCCCGCGGCGACGTCCCACAGGTTGAGGTGCCGCTCGTAGTAGGCGTCGACCCGGCCCGCCGCCACGCTGCAGAGGTCCAGCGCGGCCGAGCCGTTGCGGCGGATGTCGCGGACGAGCGGCAGCAGCTCGGCGACGACCGCACCCTGGGCCCGTCGCTGCTCCGCGCGGTAGCCGAAGCCGGTGGCCACGAGCGCCTGACCCAGCGACCCCGGCTCACCGGCGCGCAGCAGCACCGGCTCGCGACCGGGAACCGACAGCCGCGCACCGCCGCCTCGGGTCGCCGTGAACAGCTCGCCCGTGGCGGCGTTGAGGACCGCGCCGGCCCGCACCTCGCCGTCCACCTCGGCGGCGATGGAGACGGCATAGGCGGGCAGGCCGTAGACGAAGTTGGTGGTGCCGTCGATCGGGTCGACGATCCAGCGCACCCCGGTCGTGCCGGTGCGCTCGCCGCCCTCCTCCCCCAGCAGCCCGTCGCCCGGCCGCGCGCCCAGCAGGCGCCCGACGACGAGCTCCTCGCTGGCCCGGTCGACGGCGGTGACCATGTCGACCGGGCTGGACTTCACGTCCACCTGCTCGGCGGCCGTCGCCCGGCCCCGCGCGACCAGCGCCGCCGCCTCCTGCGCGGTCGCCACGGCGAGGTCGAGCAGCTCGGTGTCGGCGGGGCCGGGAGAGGGAGTCACGCGCCGATCCTGCCCGAGCCGGACGACGGCCCGTTCCCGCTGTCGCGCTGATCACTACGCTGTCGGCCGTGCACGGCTTCGGAGTGGACATCGGCGGCAGTGGCATCAAGGGCTGCCCGGTCGACCTGGACAAGGGCGAGCTCATCGGTGAACGGGTGCGCATCGAGACGCCGCAGCCGTCGATGCCCGACGCGGTCTGCGAAGTGGTCGCCCAGGTCGTGGCCGCGTTCGACTGGCAGCACCGGGTCGGCGTGACGTTCCCGGGAGTCCTCAAGCACGGGGTCGCCTACACCGCGGCCAACGTGGACAAGAGCTGGATCGGCACGAACCTCGCCGAAGGGGTGTCGGCGCGCATCCCGGGCAAGCACGTGCAGACGCTCAACGACGCCGACGCCGCCGGGCTGGCCGAGGTCCGCTACGGCGCCGGCCGCGACCGCGACGGCGTCGTCCTCATGCTGACCTTCGGCACCGGCATCGGCAGCGCGCTGTTCGTCGACGGCCGGCTGGTGCCCAACACCGAGTTCGGGCACATCCAGGTCGACGGGGAGGACGGCGAGCGGCGCGCCTCCGCCGCCGCCCGCGAGCGGGAGGACCTCAGCTACCCGGAGTGGGCCAAGCGGGTCGACCGCTACCTCGACGTCCTCGAGGCCGGGCTCTGGCCGGACCTGATCATCGTCGGTGGCGGGGTGAGCAAGAAGGCGCACAAGTGGGTGCCGCTGCTCAGCACACGCACCGAGGTGGTCCCGGCGCAGCTGCAGAACGACGCCGGGATCGTGGGTGCCGCGCTGGCGGCGCACGAGCACGTCGGTCAGTGACGAGGGTCGCTCCGGAGAGTGAGCACGCACCCGACCGGGTCCGGGTCGCCCCCTAGGAGCGAGCAGCAGCCGTCCGGAACGGTGGAATCGCCGTTGACGGTCGTTACAATAGGAGAGCCCCACCCCGTCGTCCGCCAGCCGGGAGGGATCCCCCGCACCACCGCCGGTCAAACGCCGCGCCGGTGTGCCCGGGATCCGTCGGCCGTCCGAACGGCGGGGGGTGCCGCTGCCCGGGGGCCATTCGGACCCCTGGGGAACGCCCCAGCACGGGAAGGAACCTGAGTGCCCGCCGACCAGCCAGCACCGGAAGCAGCCGCCGCGAGCACCCGCTCTCGCACCACGACGGTCGCCGCCGGTACCCGGGCCCCTCGGGCCACCGCTGCGGTTCCCCAGGAGGCAGCTCCGAAGGCCGCGGCAGCCACGAAGAAGAAGGCCCCCGCGAAGGCGGCGAAGACCGCCGGCGGGCGCACCAAGCCCACCATCGCGCCCTCTCCCGGCACGGGTGAGGGCGCCGTCCTGACCGCAGTCTCCAACGACGAGGCCGGTGAGGGTCTCAGCCTCGACGAGACAGTCGTCGCCGGTCCCGACGGCGTCGCCGAGGGCCCCGCCGACGGCGAGGTCGCCGCCGAGGAGGAGGCCGCCGCCGACTTCGAGTGGGACGACGAGGAGGAGTCCGAGGCGCTGCGGCAGGCCCGCAAGGACGCCGAGCTCACCGCGTCGGCCGACTCCGTCCGCGCCTACCTCAAGCAGATCGGCAAGGTCGCGCTGCTCAACGCGGAGGAGGAGGTCGACCTCGCCAAGCGGATCGAGGCCGGCCTGTACGCCGCCGAGCGGCTGCGCCAGGTGGAGGAGGAGAACCAGAAGCTCTCCCCGCAGATGCGCCGCGACCTGAACTGGATCGTTCGCGACGGCGAGCGCGCCAAGAACCACCTGCTCGAGGCCAACCTCCGCCTCGTGGTCTCCCTCGCCAAGCGCTACACCGGCCGCGGCATGGCGTTCCTGGACCTGATCCAGGAGGGCAACCTCGGCCTGATCCGCGCGGTCGAGAAGTTCGACTACACCAAGGGCTACAAGTTCTCCACCTACGCCACCTGGTGGATCCGGCAGGCGATCACCCGCGCCATGGCCGACCAGGCCCGCACCATCCGCATCCCGGTGCACATGGTCGAGGTCATCAACAAGCTCGGCCGCATCCAGCGCGAGCTGCTCCAGGACCTCGGGCGCGAGCCCACGCCGGAGGAGCTGGCCAAGGAGATGGACATCACCCCGGACAAGGTGCTGGAGATCCAGCAGTACGCCCGGGAGCCGATCAGCCTCGACCAGACCATCGGCGACGAGGGCGACAGCCAGCTCGGCGACTTCATCGAGGACTCCGAGGCGGTCGTCGCGGTCGACGCGGTGAGCTTCACCCTCATGCAGGACCAGCTCACCAGCGTGCTGCAGACCCTCTCCGAGCGGGAGGCCGGCGTCGTCCGGCTGCGCTTCGGCCTCACCGACGGCCAGCCGCGCACGCTCGACGAGATCGGCCAGGTCTACGGGGTCACCCGTGAGCGGATCCGGCAGATCGAGTCGAAGACGATGTCGAAGCTGCGCCACCCGAGCCGCTCGCAGGTGCTGCGCGACTACCTCGACTGAGCACTGACCCGGTCCCGGGGCCCGGTCCGCCACTGGCGGGCCGGGCCCCGGTGCTGTGAGGACCGTCACTGCGCACCACGCGGGCCGCGGCGGGAACGCCGGCACGTGCCGGCCACCTGGGGCTTCCCGACCTGCGGCATCGCGCCGGACACGGCCGGGTTGCGGCTTGGTCACGATCTCACCCGTCCGCGCTATGCGGCCGGTGTGAGCCGCTCGGCCACGGGTAAGCCGCGTACCGTGGGGGACGGCAAGGCAAGCAGCAGCGGACCCACAACCGGCCGCGGCCGGTGAACGAACACCAGCACCACGGCAACACAGCACGACCGAGAACCGCACTGCTCCAGTGACGTCCCCTGCTACCCGGCACCTCGCGTCCCACCGGTCCCGCTCCCGGCGAGTCACGGACCGATTGGACGGGTTACGGGAATGGGAGGGGCCATCCTGGCGCTGTGCAGAGGCCGATCCGCAGCCGCGGGTCCGTGCGGTAGAGAGCGAGTGAGACCCAGATGACCCAGACGCTGACGACGACCCCGCCCACCGACGACCTGGTCGTGCCCTTCCACTGTGACCGTTGTGGCGCCCTGGCCAAGGTGCGTGTCGTGCTCGCCAGTGGGAGTGACCTCGTCTTCTGCGGTCACCACGCCCGTGAGTACGAGAGCAAGTTGCGTGACATCGCCGTCGACATCATCGAGACTGACGGTGAGCAGCGCATCACAACGTGAGAGAGGCGCTATCGTCGCGCCGCAATGAAAGAGCTCTCTCCCGACGATGCCGCCGCGTCCTCCGTCCCGCCGAGTGCGGGCGAGGGGCCGGCGGCTCCGTCGTTTCCGGGGTCGCCCGGTCGACGGCGACCCGAGGAAAGTCCCATGCCCCAGCAGACCCGCGCCGAGCACGGTGCCGCGCCCGACGAGACCGCCCGCCTGGGCGGTCCTGTCGTCGCCCCACCGCCGACCGGAGCCGTCCCGGCCGCGCACGGGCAGTCCACGGTCCATGGCACTCCCCCGCCCGCCCAGGAGCAGCCGGCCCCGCAGACCCCTCCGGCCCAGCCTCCCTATGTCGAGCAGCCGGACGACACCCGCCCCGTCTCCCGTGAGTGGCTGAAGGTGCCGCCGGAGGCCGCCGCGGCCCCGGCGGCCGCCGCGCCCGCGGCCGAGCTCACCACGGCCGGCGACGCGGCTGCGGCGCAGGACAGCACGCAGGTCCTGGACGACGCCGCGCTCCCGGATGCGCCCGAGGCGCCCCCCGCCGATGACACGACCGTGCTGCCCGCCGACGGCGCCGGCCCCGGCACCCCGGCCGGGCCGCCCGCTGTGCCCGGTGGTGAGGACGGCGGCACGGGCAGCCCCCGTCGTCCGTGGTGGCGCCGTCCCGGCGTCCTCGCGCCGGCCGCCGCCGTGGTGGCGCTGGCCGGCGCCTACGGCGTGGACCTGCTGCTGTCCTCCGGCGACATCCCGCGCAACACCGTGGTCGCGGGCGTCGAGATCGGCGGGCTGTCCCCCGCCGACGCCGCGCAGACCCTCGAGCGCCAGGTCGGCGAGCGGGTCGCCGCCGAGCACACCGTCGCCGCCGACGACTTCACGACCACCCTGGCGCCGGCCGCCGCCGGCATCACCCTGGACGTCGACGCGACCGTCGATGCCGCGGACGACCAGCCGCTGAACCCCTGGACCCGGCTGACCTCGTTGTTCGGCGACCAGGACGTCGAGCCGGTGCTCGCCATCGACCGGGTCGCGCTCGACGCCCAGCTCGACGCGATCGCCGGGCAGGTCGACGTCGCCCCGGTCGAGGCCGGCATCGCGCTGCACGGCACCACGCCCGAGCTGGTCCAGCCGGCCGACGGCCGCAGCCTGGACCGCGACGGCGCCGTCGCGGCGATCACCGGCGCGCTGGCCGCGGGCGCCGACCCGGCCGACCCGATCGAGCTGCCCGTCGAGGTGGCCGCGCCGCACGTCGACGCCGCCGAGGCGCAGCGGGTGCTCGACGAGACGGTCACCCCGGGCCTGGCCGCACCGGTCAGCCTGGTCAGCGAGGACGGCGCCACGTCGGCCGAGATCCCGGTGACCGCGATCGCCGCCGCGCTGACCTTCACGCCCCAGGACGACGGCGTGCTCGCCGTCTCGCTCGACCCGGCGAAGCTGCAGGGCGAGCTCGGCGACGAGCTCGGCGAGTTCGGCACCCCCGCCAAGGACGCCGACTTCGCGGTCGACGGCGACACGATCAGCGTCGTCCCGTCCGTGGACGGCACCGGGGTGGACCCGGCCGCGCTCGCCGGGCAGCTCCTGCCGGTGCTGACCGCCCCGGCGCCGCGCAGCGTCACCGCCGAGCTGGGCCCGGTGCCGGCGTCCTTCACCACCGAGCAGGCGCAGGCGCTCGGCATCACCGAGCAGGTCAGCACCTTCACGACCAACTTCACCAGCCAGGCCAGCGGCACGAACATCCGCGTGGTCGCCGCCGAGGTCGACGGCGCGATCGTCCGGCCGGGTGAGACCTTCAGCCTGAACACCTACACCGGCCCGCGCGGCACCGCGCAGGGGTACGTGCCGGCCGGGGTCATCAGCGGCGGCCAGATCTCCCAGGCCGTCGGTGGCGGCGTGAGCCAGTTCGCGACGACGATGTTCAACGCCGTCTTCTTCGCCGGGCTCGAGGACGTCTACCACAAGCCGCACAGTTTCTACATCAGCCGCTACCCGGCCGGCCGCGAGGCGACGGTGTACGAGGGCCTGATCGACCTGGTCTGGAAGAACGACACCGACACCGGCATCTACGTGCAGACCGAGTGGACGCCCGGGTCGCTCACCGTGACGTTCTGGGGCACCCGGCACTACGAGATCGAGTCGCTCAGCAGCGACCGGCGCAACATCCGCCAGCCCGAAGTCATCGAGAAGGTGGACGACGGCAACTGCACGGCGCAGTCGGGCTCGACCGGCTTCGACATCACCGTGACCCGGGTGTTCAAGGACCCGAACACCGGCGCGGAGATCCGCCGCGAGCAGTTCAACACCCACTACGCGGCCGAGGACATCATCCGCTGCGTGCCGCCGCCGGCCGACCCGGCCGCGCCCCCAGCCGGCCCCACGCCCGGCGGCTGACGCCGGCGACCGGCCGGTCCCTCCACCGGGGGAACCGGACGGCCGGCCGGTGGCGATCCGCTTCCCCGCAGGTCGTCGCGTGCACACTGGGCCCATGAGCGCGGTCCTGCCGAGCGGCTCCCCGCCGCGTGCCGGCGACGAGCCGGCCGCGGACGGGACGGCGCCGGCGGTGGTCGCCGAGGACACGCAGCCGGTCGTCGCCGGCGCCACGGGCGACGGCCGGGCCGACGAGGCGGGCTCCGGCCGCCTGGCCGGGTGGCCGAGCTGGGCGCGCGTGCCGCTGGAGGTGGCCGGGCGGACGGTGGCCAAGGCGTGGCAGGACCGCATCCTCGGGCTGTCGGCCGAGGCGTCGTTCTGGCAGATCCTCTCCGTGCCGCCGCTGCTCATCGGGCTGCTCGGGACGCTGGGCTACGTCGGCCAGGTCATCGGCGCGGCCTCGGTGGCCGAGATCGAGGACAAGCTGCTCGACGCCTCCGCCGAGGTGCTCACCCCCGACGTCGTGGACTCGCTGGTCGCGCCCACGCTCAACGACATCCTGAGCTCCGGGCGGCTGGACGTCGTCAGCGTCGGCTTCCTGCTCTCGCTGTGGGCCGGCTCCTCCGCCACGGCGACCTTCATCAACACGGCGGTCATCGCCTACGACCAGCGCGACGTCCGCGGGCCGATCGCCACCCGGCTCATGGCGCTGTGGCTGTTCGTCGTCGGGCTCGTGGTCGCGGTGCTCACCCTGCCGCTGCTCGTGCTCGGCCGCGAGGTCCTGGTGGACCTGCTGCCCGCCGGCTGGCGGCCGGTCGCCACGGTGCTGATCAACGCGGTGTACTGGCCGCTGGTCGTCATGGGCCTGGTCGTCGTCCTGACCAGCTTCTACCACGTCATGCTGCCGCGCCGGCTGCCGTGGCGGCGGCACCTGCCGGGGGCGCTGGCGGCGATGGGGTTCTTCCTGATCGCCTCGACCGTGCTGCGGACCTACGTGTCCGACATCCTGACCACGGCGCTGCCCTACGGGGCGCTGGCCGCCCCGATCGCGGCCCTGCTGTTCTGCTTCTTCTTCGGGATGGCCGTGCTGCTCGGCGCGGAGCTCAACGCCACCATCCAGGCGCGCTGGCCGGCACCCCTGCGCCGGCACGAGCGGCGCCGCCAGGAGCGGCGGGCGGCCAAGCTGCAGTCCGAGGCGAGAAAGCTCGGGCTGGGCGGCTGACCGCCCGCGGGCTCACTCCGGGCGCAGCGACTCGTAGATCTCCTGGCAGGCCGGGCACACCGGGCTGCCCGGCTTCGGGGCCTTGGTGACCGGGAAGACCTCGCCGCACAGCGCCTGGACCAGGGTGCCCATGACCGCGCTCTCCGCGATCTTGTCCTTCTTCACGTAGTGGAACATCTCCGGCGGCTGATCGGTGTCGGCGTCCCGGACGTCGGGCTTCTCGAGGATGTCGGTGCTGCTCACGGTGTCTCCCTGTGGGCGGGGCGTCTCTCGTCGCCCTCCATGATGGCAGCGTGCAGCCCTCCTCCCCCGTTGCCGGCACCGTCGTCTCGCCCGAGGTGGCCGACGCGCTGGCCACCGGCCGCCCGGTCGTCGCGCTCGAGAGCACCCTCCTCGCCCACGGCCTGCCCCGCCCCGACAACCGCAAGGCCGCCGACGAGGTCGAGGACGCCGTCCGCCGCGGGGGTGCGGTGCCCGCGACGATCGCCGTCCTCGACGGGGTGGCGCACATCGGGTTGGAGCCGGAGCAGGTCGACCGCGTCTGCGGCGACCCCGGTCTGGCCAAGCTGGGCATCCGCGACCTGCCGGTGGCGGCCGCCCGGGGGCTGTCCGGGGCGACGACCGTCTCCGGCACCGCGCTGCTGGCGGCACGGGCCGGGATCGAGGTGTTCGCCACGGGCGGGCTCGGCGGGGTGCACCGGCAATCGGCGGAGACGTTCGACGAGTCCGCCGACCTGGGCGCCCTGGCCCGCACGTCGATCGTCGTGGTCTGCGCGGGCGTGAAGTCGATTCTCGACGTCCCGGCGACGCTGGAGCGGCTGGAGTCGCTGTCGGTCACCGTCGTCGGCTACCGGACGACGGCCTTCCCTGGCTTCTACGTCGCCGACTCCGGATCGCCGCTGGACTGGTCGGTGGACGACCCGGCGCAGGCCGCCGCGGTCTTCGCCGCCCGTCGCGACCTGGCGCCCGGCGCGGTGGTCGTGGCCAACCCGCTGCCGGCCGACGAGCAGCTCGACCCGGAGCTGCACGACCGGGTCATCGCCGACGCGCTGGCCGCCGCCGGCGCGGCCGGGATCCGCGGCAAGGCGGTCACCCCGTTCGTGCTCGACCACCTGCACCGCGCCAGCGCGGCCGCGACCCTGGCGGTCAACGTGCGGCTGGTGGTGCGCAACGCCGAGCTGGCCGGGCGGATCGCCGCCGCGCTGCAGGCGGGCTGAGGTGCGCCCGGTCCTGGTGGTCGGGGACGTCGCCACGGACGTGGTCGCCGTCCTGGACGGCGAGCCCGCGCCCGGCTCCGACCGGCCGGCGGCGATCCGCACCCGCGGCGGCGGCGCCGGAGCGAACGTCGCCGTCCACCTGGCTCGCCTGGGCGTCCCGGTGCAGCTGGCCGCGTGCGTCGGCGACGACCCGGCCGGCGCCGTCCTCGCCGCCGAGCTGGACGCGGCGGGCGTGCGGAGCGCGCTGCGCACGGTGCCGGGGACGCCGACCGGCACGATCGTGAGCCTGGTCGAGCCGGACGGGCAGCGCAGCATGCTGGCCGACCGGGGGGCGAACCTCGCGCTGCGGCCCGACGACGTCCCGCCGGTCGCGCCGGGCGGGCACCTGCACCTGTCGGGCTACACGCTGCTCGACGAACCCTCGCGCGCCGCGGGGCTGGCCGCGCTCACCGCGGCGGCGGACGTCGGCGCGACGGTGTCGGTGGATCCCGCCTCGACGGGGCCGCTGCGGCGGTACGGCGTCGACCGGTGGCTGGCCGACACCGCCGCGGCGACGCTGGTCCTGCCCAACGCCGAGGAGGCGCGGCTGCTGACCGGCTGCTCCGACGTCGCCGACGCGGCACGGGCCCTGGCCGCGCGGCATCCGGCGGTGGCGGTCAGCCTCGGGGCGGACGGCGGGCTCTGGGCCGCCGGGACGACGCTGGTCCACCGGCCGGCGCACCCGGCGACGGTGGTGGACACGACCGGAGCGGGCGACGCCTTCGCCGCGGGGCTGCTGTCGGTCTGGCTGGCCGGTGGCAAGCCGCCGGCGGCGCTGCAGGCCGGACTGGCCCTGGCCGCGCGCGTGGTGGCGCGGCCGGGGGCGCGCTAACCCTCGATGACCCGCGCGTTCGGATTCTCGAGCGTGCGGTCGGGCCGGGCGTCGTAGCGGTGCACGTGCTGCTTGCTCTTGGGCGGACCGTCGTTGGCCATGATCACGGCGATCCACGGCAGCACCGTGCCCAGAGCCGCGAAGGCCAGGACCAGCCAGAGGATGTGCGTCGTCGCGTACACGACCGTGGCCAGCACCACGCTCAGGGCACGGATGCCCATGGTGATCACGTAGCGCTTCTTCCGCGCCGCGTGCTCCTCGAGGAGACTGCGCTGGGCGTCGGTGATGAGCACCGGCTCCATCCTGCGGGAACGAGCGGACTCCTGGCTCGAGACCACGTCACCCATCCCTCCGCCGGCCGATCGCGCTGAGGAAGAGACCGCGCGGGCGGACCGGCTCCGCCACCCATCGTGCCACCGCATCCGGGCCGATGCAGGTACTTCCTCGCCCGCTCTCAGGCGCCGGCGCGGGCCGCCTTGGCCGCCTGCTTCTGCGCCTGCTTGAAGGCGCGGACCTCGGCCAGCGACTCCGGCCCGGTGATGTCCGCGACCGAGCGCCGTGACCCCTCCTCGCCGTAGGCGCCGGACGCCTCCCGCCAGCCGGGCGGGGTGACGCCGTACTGCTTGCCCAGCAGGGCGACGAAGATCTTCGACTTCTGCGCGCCGAAACCGGGCAGCTCCCCGAGCCGCTTCAGGAGCGTGGCGCCGTCGGGGGCGTCGGCCCAGAGCGCGTCGGCACGGCCCGCGTAGCGCTCGACCAGCAGCCGGCACAGCTCCTGGGTGCGGGCCGCCATCGAGCCGGGGTACCGATGCACGGCCGGGGGACCCTGGAAGGCCTTCGCCAGCTTCTCCGGGTCCTCTGCGGCGAGAGCGGCCGCGTCGAGGGTGTCGACGCCGAGCCGGTCGGCGAGCAGCCGCGGGCCGGCGAAGGCGCGCTCCATCGGGAACTGCTGGTCGAACAGCATGCCGAGCAGCAGCGCGAGCGGGTCACGGCCGAGCAGCTCGTCGGCGGCGGCGTCCTGGGTCAGCGTGAGGGTCGGCACCCGCGCGATCCTGCCGCATGGACGGCCGGGGAGAATGCCCCGGTGCGCGCCGTGGTGAGCCGGGTTGGTGCAGCGGCTGTAACGGTGGACGGCGCCGTCGTGGGCGAGATCGGCCGCGGGCTGCTGTCGCTGGTCGGCGCCGGCCGGGAGGACGACGCCGACCGCGCGCGGGCGCTGGCCCGCAAGATCCACGAGCTGCGGATCTTCCCCGGTGACACGGGGGCGCGCTCCGCCGCCGACCTCGGGCTGCCGGTCCTCGTGGTGAGTCAGTTCACGCTCTACGCCGACACGCGCAAGGGGCGCCGTCCGTCCTGGGACGCCGCGGCTCCGGCGGAGGTCGCCGAGCCCCTCGTCGAGGAGGTGGTGGCCGAGCTGCGCCGGCGTGGCGCGCCGGTCGCCACCGGCGTGTTCCGGGCGTCCATGCAGGTCAGCTCGGTGAACGAGGGCCCGATGACCCTGCTGCTGGAGACCTGACGGAAGAAAGATTGCGCCCCGCACGTTGAGACGTCCCTCGACCCGGGTACGTGTTCACGTACGTGTACGTGACCGAACGCACGGCCTGTGCGTTCCCTGTGATACGGGCATCCGTGGAACACGGAGCCCGGTCGACGCCGTTGTTCCGGGCGTACCACACCGGAAGAAGAGCCAGGTGCCACCCCGGCGATCCCGGAGACCGGCACCACGACGCCCGGATCGTGCCGCCCCGCGACGTGGCGACGGTTGCATCCGAACAGAAGGCAAGGACGAAGACACACCGTGACGCTGTTGCAGTCTTCCCCCACTGACACCCTCGAGGTGCGTTCGCCGCGCCGGGAGTCCGACACCACGGGCCTGGTGTCGACCGACCTGGTGCGCGTGTACCTCAACACGATCGGCAAGACCGCCCTGCTGACCGCCGAGCAGGAGGTGGAGCTGGCCAAGCGGATCGAGGCCGGGCTCTACGCCGACCGGCTGCTGGCCGAGAAGAAGCTGACCCCTGCCCTGCAGCGGGACTACAAGGCCCTCGCGATCGACGGGAAGGCCGCCAAGGCGCACCTGCTCGAGGCCAACCTGCGGCTGGTCGTCTCGGTGGCCAAGCGCTACACCGGGCACGGCATGACGTTCCTGGACCTGATCCAGGAGGGCAACGTCGGCCTGATCCGCGCGGTCGAGAAGTTCGACTACACCAAGGGCTTCAAGTTCTCGACGTACGCGACGTGGTGGATCCGGCAGGCGATCACCCGCGCGATGGCCGACTCCGGCCGCACGATCCGGCTGCCCGTCCACCTGGCCGAGCAGGTCAACAAGGTCGTGCGCACCCGCCGCCGGGTGCACCAGGAGCTGGAGCGCGAGCCCACTCCGGAGGAGCTCGGGCTCGAGCTGGACATGACGCCGGAGCGGATCACCGAGCTGCTCGAGTACAGCCGCGACCTGGTCAGCCTCGACCAGACCGTCGGTGCCGACGAGGAGTCCCGCCTGGGTGACTTCATCGAGGACGCCGACGCCGCGGTCGCCGAGGACGCGGTCGCCTTCCAGATGATGAAGGGCGACGTCCGCAACGTGCTGTCGACCCTCGAGGACCGGGAGCGCGACGTCGTCGTCCTCCGGTTCGGGCTGGACGGCAACCAGCCGCGCACCCTCGAGCAGATCGGCAAGCAGTTCGGTCTGTCCCGCGAGCGGGTCCGGCAGATCGAGCGCGAGACGATGGCCAAGCTCCGCGACCCGGAGCGCGCCGACGCCCTGCGCGACTACCTGGCGTAAGCGCCTCGTCGAAGGGCCGCCTCCCCTGCCGGAGGCGGCCCTTCGTCGTCTCCCGGCCGGGCCGTCCCGGGGGCGAGGGCTGGTCGCGGTGTCGTCAGCGGCCCCATCGACGTCGTCGCCACCGCCGCCCGGGTGCGGACGCCGGCACTGGTCCTCCACGCCCGCGACGACAGGGCGTGCCCGTTCGCGCAGGGCCGGCCAACCGCGTCCACGCTCCGCGGCAGCCGGTTCGTCGCCCTGGACGGCGGCAATCACATCCTCCTCGCCGACGAACCGGCGTGGGCGGTGTTCCTCGCCGAGGTGGAGGCGTTCCTGGCCGGGTGAGCGCTCAGACCGGGCTGCGCATCCTTCGCGGGCCGGGCTCGACGCGGCCGGTGGGCGGGCCGACGCGGAGGCCGCCACCGGCGACCACCAGCGAGCGGCCGCCGTGCCAGGGGTCGGGCGGGCCGACGATGACCGGCTCCAGGCCCAGCGCCAGCACCTCGGGCAGGTCGTCGGCCAGCCGCGCGACGCGCAGCAGCAGCTGCTCGATCGCGGCGATGTCGACCGGCTCCGAGCCGCGGTACCCGTTGAGCAGCGGCCAGGCCCGCGGCGCCCGCACCAGCTCCGCGGCGTCGAGGTCCGTCAGCGGAAGCGTGCGGTAGGCGCGGTCGCCGAGCAGGTCGGTCGCCACGCCGCCGAGCCCGAAGCTCACGAGGGCGCCGAAGGACGGGTCGTCGACGATCCCGACCACCGTGGCCACGCCCGGCGCGGCCATCTCCTGGACGATCATCGGATCGCCGGCCGGGATGGCCGCGTGAGCGGCGCGGACGTCGTCGGCGTCCTTGAGGTCCAGGCGCACGCCGCCGAGATCGGTCCGGTCGCGCAGCCAGGGAGCGGTCGACTTGAGGACGACGGGGTAGCCGATCTTCTCGGCGGCGGCCACGGCCTCGTCGGCGCTGGTCACCCGGTGACTGCGCAGCAGCGGGACGCCGTAGGCGCCCAGCACGGTCAGGGCCTCGTCGTCGGTGAGGTCGCGGCCGCCGGGGACCTCGGCGAGGACCTTGTGCACGACCGCCCGGGCGGTGGCCTCGTCGACGTCGGGCAGCTCGGGCAGCCGGCCGACCGGCCGGCTCCGCCAGCGCGCGTACTGGCTGACCATGGCGAGGGCGATGACGGCGCGCTCGGGCGTGGAGAACGACGGGACCGAGCCGCGGGCCGGCATCCCCGACTCGTCGAGGACGGCGAGCTCCGGCGGGACCCCCTCGGTGGAGAGGAACGTCGCCACGATCGGCTTCGGCGAGCCCAGGGACACCTCGCGCAGCGCCCGGCCGACCTCCGCGGAGCCGGTGACCATCGGCGGCAGGTAGACGGCGACGATCGAGTCGACCCGTTTGTCGTCCACGGCCGCCTGCAGCGCGGCCCGGAAGGCCTCGGGCCCGGCTGTCGTCCCGATGTCGACCGGGGCGTCGTCGGCCAGCTCGAGCCCCTGCTCGAGGATGGAGTCGGCGACCAGCACGCCCAGCGCGGTGGAGTTGCCGACCACGGCGACGCGGTTGCCCTCCGGCAGCGGCTGGTGGGCCAGCAGCGTGCCGACGTCGAAGAGCTGGGCGACCGTCTCGACGCGGATGACGCCGGCCGAGGCGAACAGCGCGGCCACCGACTGCTCGGGGACCTGCACCGACGTCCCGGCCAGGCCGGGGGCCATGCCCACGTTCCGGCCGCTCTTGACCGCCACCACCGGCTTGTTGCGCCCGACCCGGCGGGCCAGCCGGGCGAACTTGCGCGGGTTGCCGAAGCTCTCCAGATGGAGCAGCACGACCTCGGTGGCCGGGTCCGTGGCCCAGTACTGCAGCAGGTCGTTGCCGCTGACGTCGGCGCGGTTGCCGGCCGACACGAAGGTGGACAGGCCGATGCCGCGGCTGCGGGCACGCTCGAGGAGGGCGACACCCAGCGCGCCGGACTGGGCGAAGAACCCGACCCGGCCGCGGCCGGGGACCTTGGGCGCGAGGCTGGCGTTGAGCCGCAGCGCGGGGTCGGTGTTGACGATGCCCAGGCAGTTGGGCCCGACGACGCGCATGCCCGACGCGCGGGCGGCGGTGACCAGGTCGCGCTGGGCGATCCGTCCCTCCTCGCCGGTCTCGCCGAAGCCGCCGGAGACGACGACCAGGCCGCGGACCCGCTTGCGGCGGCAGGCCTCCACGACGCCGGCGACGCGGTCGGCCGGGACCGCGATGACGGCGAGGTCGACGTCGTCGGGGATCGCTTCGACGTCGGCGTAGGCGGGCACCCCGCGGACGTGCCGGGCGCCGGGGTTGACCGGGTAGACCGGCCCGTCGAAGCCGTACTCGAGCAGGTGCCGCAGCAGGACGTTGCCGATCTTGCCGTCGTCGTTGCTCGCCCCGACGACGGCGACCGACGACGGGGTGAGCAGCCGCGCGATCGACCGGGACTCGCTGCGCTGCTCGCGCTCGTAGGCGACGGCGAGCGCCGTCTCGGTCTGCGCGATCGGGAAGGTCAGGTGGACGACGCCGTCCTCGTACTCCCGGCGGGGCTCGTAGCCCGCGTCGAGGAAGACGCGGACCATGCGGGCGTTCTGGCTGAGCACCTCGGCGACGAACTTCGCGACCCCGCGCTCGCGGGCGGCGGCGGCCAGGTGCTCGAGCAGCACCGACCCCAGGCCGCGGCCCTGGTGGGCGTCCTCGATGAGGAAGGCCACCTCGGCCTCGTCGGTGCCGGGCAGCCGGTCGTAGCGGCCGACGCCGATGAGGTCGCCGCCGAGCAGCAGGACGAAGGCCACCCGGTCGACGTGGTCGACGTGGGTGAACCGGTGCAGGTCGCGCTCGGAGAGCCGCTTCATCGGACCGAAGAAGCGGTAGTAGCGGGTCTGGTCGGAGCTGCGCTCCATGAGCCCGACCAGGCCCTCGGCGTCCTCCGGGCAGATCGGCCGCAGGTGCACCGTGCCGCCGTCGGCGGCGATGACGTCGGCCTCCCAGTGCGCCGGCGGGGGTGGGGGCTCGACGGCCGGCGGCGCGCTCGTCGTCCGCTCGGGAGATGGCTGGGTGATCTGTTGGTCAGTCACGGGGATCGTCCGGGTCCAGGCCGAAGTAGGGGAAGCAGGCGCGGCGGGTGCGCAGGATCGCCCGGTCGACGCGGGACTCGGTGAACGTGTCCCAGCGCGCGAAGCCGGTCCAGCCGCCCTCGGTCATGTGCGTCGGCGGCCGGGCGCGCAGCCCGCGCCTCTCGACGTCCTGCCGCCAGGACTCCGGGATCTCGGTGGCCGGGTCCAGCGGCACCTCGCCGGCGGTGGCCAGCAGGTGCGTCCAGGCCCGCGGCACGCAGCGGACCAGGCCGTAACCCCCGCCGCCCAGCGCGATCCACCGGCCGTCGCAGATCTCGTGCGCCAGGTCGTGCATCAGCCGGTAGCTGGCCCGCTGGCCGTCGACCGTCAGCGCCAGGTCGGCCAGGGGGTCCTCGTGGTGGGCGTCGCAGCCGCACTGGCTGACGATGATCTGCGGCCGGAACGCCTTGAGCACGCTCGGGACGACGGCGCTGAACGCGCGCAGCCACCCGGAGTCGTCGGTGCCGTTGGGCAGGGCGAGGTTGACCGCGCCGCCCAGCGCCTTCTGCGGATCACCGGTCTCCTCGGGGAAGCCGGTGCCCGGGAAGAGGGTCAGCGGGGTCTGGTGCACGCTCACGGTGAGCACCCGCGGCTCGTCGTAGAAGGCCGCCTGGACGCCGTCCCCGTGGTGCACGTCGACGTCGACGTAGGCGATCCGCTCGTAGCCCTGGTTCAGCAGCCAGCGGATGGCGATCGCGGCGTCGTTGAAGACGCAGAAGCCCGAGGCGGCGTCGCGCATCGCGTGGTGCAGGCCGCCGGAGATGTTCACCGCGTGCTGAGCCTTGCCCTCGTGGACCAGCTGCGCGGCGAGCACGCTGCCGCCGGCGATGAGCGCGGCGGCGTCGTACATGCCGTCGAAGATCGGGTTGTCGGGCGTGCCGAGCCCGTGGCCGACGTCGGGGTCGGCCGGGGCGCGCTTGACCGCCTCCAGGTAGGCCGGGTCGTGCACCAGGGTGAGCAGGTCGACGTCGGCGGGGGTCGGCTTGACCACCTGGATGCGGTCGCCGGCCAGCACGCCCAGCGCGTCGGCCAGGCGCATGGTGAGGTCGAGGCGGACGGGGTGCAGCGGGTGCTCGCCACCCATCGTGTAACCGAGCAGGCTCTCGTCCCAGACCACGGTCACGGCGTCGCTCATGGGGCCCTCCTCGCACCACAGCCCGGCGCGGGCGACGCTACCCGGTCACGTGAGTGGCCGACGCCGCTGTCGACCACCCGCTCGGGGCCGCCGATTCCGGGGTGATCGTCCGTAGAATGCGTGTTCGACACGGAGGAGTACCTGTGAACGACCTCATCGACACCACGGAGATGTACCTCCGGACGATCTTCGAGCTGGAGGAAGAGGGCATCGTCCCGCTCCGCGCCCGGATCGCCGAGCGGCTGCACCAGAGCGGCCCGACCGTCAGCCAGACCGTCGCCCGCATGGAGCGCGACGGACTGCTCCGGGTGGAGGGCGACCGGCACCTGCAACTGTCGGAGGAGGGCCGCGCGCTCGCCACCGCGGTCATGCGCAAGCACCGGCTGGCCGAGTGCCTGCTCGTCGACGTGATCGGCCTCGACTACGCCGACGTGCACGAGGAGGCCTGCCGCTGGGAGCACGTCATGAGCGAAGCGGTGGAGCGCAAGCTGCTCCGCCTGCTGGGCAACCCCACGGTATCGCCGTTCGGCAACCCGATCCCCGGCCTGGACATGCTGGCCGGCGACGAGCCGCTGGGCGGGGAGACCTCCGCCGTGCTGCACTCGCTGACCCTGCTCTCCACGACCGCGACCCCGGACGGTCGCCAGGTGGTGATCACGCGGATCAGCGAGCAGCTGCAGGAGCCGGAGACGCTGCGCGCCCTGGACGAGCGGGGTGTCCGGCCCGGCGCCACGATGACCGCCCGCCTCGTCGACGGCTCGGTGACCCTCGACGACTACGCGCTGCCCCCCGGGGTGGCGCAGCACCTGTTCGTCCGGGCCCTCGACGAGGACCTCACCCCCGCGGAGGCGGCCGCGGTCCTCTGAGCCGCCCGGAGAGCCGCGGTCCCGCCCGGGGACCGCGGCTCTCGCCGTTCCGGGGCGTTGCTCGGGGTCCACGTACAGCCGCTCATCCGCTACCGGATCCCGGACAGCTTCGTCGTCCAGCCCCAGGTCCCCGGCCGGCCGGCGCACCTGCGGGCCGTCGTTCGCGGGCGCTCGGACGACGTACTCCGGTTCGGCGACCGGGCGGTGCACCCCTGGTCGTCCGGGCGGCTCGCCGTCGCGCTCGCAGACGCGGGTCTTCGCGGTGCCGACGTGAGCGTCGAGGGGGTTCCCGTGCTGGCCCGGGACGAGCGAACCGGGAAGCTGCGCCGGTTCGTGCCGCTCGGCTGACGTCGGGGCGGCAACCGCCGGCAGGACGGGACTGCGGCGCTCATTACGGTGGAGGACACGATCCCCGCCCGCGAAGGACGCCCCGTGAGCCAGCCCGACACTTCCGCTCCCGCCGCCGAGAACCCCGCGCCCAGCCCGTTCCACCGGCTGGCCGACTTCGTCGCGCTGCCCCGCCTCGGTGGCCTGGCCCTCTCCCGGGACGGGCGTCGTCTGGTCGTCTCGGTGCAGACGCTGGACGCGGAGAAGAAGAAGTGGCAGTCGGCGCTGTGGGAGGTCGACCCGGAGGGCCGGCGTCCCGCGCACCGGCTCACCCGCAGCGCGCCGGGTGAGTCCTCGCCGGCCTTCGCGCCCGACGGCTCGCTGCTGTTCACCTCCGCGCGCCCCGACCCGGAGGCGGGCTCCGACAAGAACGGCGACCCGCAGGCCGCCCTGTGGAGCCTGCCCTCGACCGGTGGCGAGGCGCGGCTCGTGCTCTCCCGCGGTGCGGGGCTCAGCGCTTTCGCCGTCGCGGCCGACAGCGGCGACGTCGCCGTCCTCGCCTCGACGATGCCCGGTGCCGCGGACGCCGAGGCCGACGAGGCCCGGCGCAAGGACCGCAAGGACGCCGGCGTCTCGGCGATCCTGCACGAGGCCTACCCGGTGCGCTTCTGGGACCACGACCTCGGGCCGGCGGTGCCGCACGCCTTCTGGCTGGGGCAGGTGCCCGCCGACGCGGCTGCCGGCCAGGCGCCCGAGCCGCCGCGGCTGCGTGATCTCACCCCGGACGCCGGCCCGCCGAACGGCGCCGGCGAGGAGATCAGCCTCTCCCCCGACGGCGGGCTGCTGGCCCGCAGCGAGGAGGTCCCCGACGGACCGGCCGGGCGGCGCAACCGGCTGGTGCTCGTCGAGACCGCCACCGGGGACGGGCGGGTCCTGGTGGACGACCCGCTGGCCGACGTCCACAGCGCCCGGTTCTCCCCCGACGGCCGCGCCCTGGTCTGCGTGCGCGAGACCCTCTCGACCTACGCCGACCCGCCGGACTACACCCTGCTGCTCGTCGAGGTCGACAGCGGCCGCGCGACCGAGCTGACGGGCGGCTTCGACCGCTGGCCCAGCGCGCCCCAGTTCAGCGCCGACGGGTCGGCGGTCTACTTCCTCGCCGACGACGACGGCCGGCACGCGATCTTCCGCGTCGACGTCACCGGCGGGACGCCGGTGCGGCTCACCGGCGACGGTGCCTACAGCGACCTGCAGGTCGCCCGCGACGGCAGCGCCCTGTACGCGCTGCGCTCGGCCTACGACTCCCCGGCCGTGCCGGTCCGGCTCGACCCCGCCGCCGAGCGGCAGGAGCCCGTCGTCCTCCCCAACCCCGGCACGATCGAGCACCTCCCGGGACGCGTGGAGGAGATCGAGGCCACCGCGCCGGACGGCGCCCGGGTGCAGGGCTGGCTGGTGCTCCCGGAGGGCGCCTCGGCCGAGTCCCCGGCGCCGCTGCTGCTGTGGATCCACGGCGGGCCGCTGATGAGCTGGAACTCCTGGTCGTGGCGCTGGTGCCCCTGGGTGCTGGCCGCCCGCGGCTACGCCGTCCTGCTGCCGAACCCGGCGCTGTCGCAGGGCTTCGGCCAGGATTTCGTGCGGCGCGGCTGGGGCGAGTGGGGCGGCGCTCCCTACACCGACCTGATGGCGGCGGCGGACCTCGTGGAGCAGCGGCCCGACATCGACGAGACCCGCACCGCGGCGATGGGCGGCTCGTTCGGCGGCTACATGGCCAACTGGGTGGCCACGCAGACCGACCGGTTCCGGGCGATCGTGACCCACGCCAGCCTGTGGGACCTCGACGCGTTCACCGGCACCACCGACGCGGCGTACTACTGGGAGAAGGAGTGGGGCGACCCGCTGCGCGAGCCCAAGCGCTACGAGCAGAACTCGCCGCACCGCTTCGCCGACGCGATCCGCACGCCGATGCTGGTCATCCACGGCGACAAGGACTACCGGGTGCCGATCGGTGAGGGGCTGCGCCTCTGGTACGACCTGCAGAAGCGCGGCGTCCCCTCGAAGTTCCTGTACTTCCCCGACGAGAACCACTGGGTGCTCACGCCGGGGAACGCGGCGGTCTGGTACGAGACGGTCATCGCCTTCCTGGCCGAGCACGTGCTGGGCGAGGAGTGGCGGCGCCCCGAGCTGCTCTGAGCGGCCCCCGCGGTCACCGCGCGCTGCGCGCGTCATGGAGCCGGCTCACCGTGGCGACGATCATGGCGCGCAGCTCCTCGGGGCGCAGGCACGCCGCCAGCGCCGAGCGGAGCAGCCGGGCCAGCGGGTAGTCCTCGTCGCTGTCGAGCGCTCGCTCGAGCGCGACACCGGCCATGGCGCCGTCCCCGCGCAGCCAGGCGCTGACCGCGAGCAGGGTGGCCGGTGCCGCGGCGAGCATCCACGGTGCTCGTCGGGTGCACTCGGTCCACAGCGCCTCGGCCGCGGCCGCGTCGTCCCCCAGCGCCAGGCCGAGCGCGCGGTCCCGCAGCGTGGTGTGCTGCAGCCCCCAGACGATCTCGGCCACCTCCTGGGCACCGAGCGCGGGCACGACGCCGTCGCCGCGGCGCTCGCGGACGGCGGTCTCGACGGCGGCCCAGGCGTCCTGCTCGACGGCGGCCCACCCGGCCTCGTTCGCGCGGGCCGAGCGGGCGCGCACCATCTGGAAGGAGGCCTCGCGGACCTCCTCGTGGTCCATCCGGTCCAGGTGCGTGAGCCGCGCCTCCAGCTCCTGCCGGCTCTGGGCGAGCACCTGGCCGGTGGCGACGGAGGCGGCGGCCAGCGCGGACACGCCCTCGGGCAGCGGTGTCCCGGCGGCCGGAGCGCAGCACTCGTACGGGCAGTCGTAGGACCACCAGCGCCCGCGGCGGACGAGGAGGACGTCGCGCACCGGGATGGCCGCCTCGGCGAGGGTCATGACCAGCGCGTGGACGAGGTCGCGGTGCGGCAGGTCCACCCCGTCGCACCCGCCCGGTTCGTCGTCGGCCTCGGTGACGACGGCGACCAGCACCGCGGCCGGATCGTCGGTCGCGACGCCGCGGGCCAAGGCCGCCGCCAGCGGCACGGCGTGCTCGGGCGGTGGGATGTCGGCGCGCACGGTCAGGCCCACACGCCCGCCCGACGGTCCGCCCAGCCCGACGATCACCACCGACTCCTCAGGGCGGAACCCCAGCAGGTGCGGCAGGCCCGCCGCGACCTCGCCGGGGTCGGAGATCCGCACCTCGTACTCGCACTCGTCCATGCCCAGGGAGCCTGGGCACCGGCGGCCGGCCGTGGGCCGGCTCCGGCAGATCTGTGGACGGGGCCGGCGCCTGTGGATGCGTACCGGCGCGGCAGGCGGGCCGCCGCCTAGCGTCGGCCGTCAGTCGAGCGCGTTCTGCGCGTCGACGGCCTGCTGGAGGAGGTCGGTGAACGTGGCCGGGTCGACGGCGCCGCCGGACGGCGCCGCCTGGGCGAGCGCGAGCACGCGGTCCCCGTCCTGCACGACGGCAGCCAGCGCCGTGCCGGACCACGCCTGCCCGTCCGGGCCGGTGGCCTCGACGGCGACGGACACGGCCGCGGCGGGCACGCCACCGGCCAGGGCGGGGAGGCCGAGGGGGGTCACCGTCACGGTGCCCTCGCCGTGCTCGCCCGCGGACACCTGCGCCGACGCACAGGCCTGGCTCAGCGTGGTGAACTGCCCCACGGCGTCGGCCCCCGCCGGGCGGGCCAGCAGCTCGGCGGTCACCGTGTCCCCGCTCCGGGCGACCTCCGCCGCCGCCTCCGACACGGCGGCCACCTGCGGGAGCGCCTCGCGCAGGGCCGTCGCGCAAGAATCGGGGGTCACCTGCACGAAAGCCAGCGCGCCGGCCAGGTCGCCCGCGCGGTCCAGCCGGTCGGCGGGCACGGGGATGACCGTGGCATCCGGTCCGAACGCTGTGGCGGGCAGCAGGCCGTCAGCCAGGTCCGGGGTAGCGGTGTCGGCCGCCGGTGCGGCGGCGGTCGCCGGGCCGGTGGCGGCGGCCGGGGCGGTCGCCGTCTCGTCGCTGCCGCAGCCGGTCAGGACCGCGCCGGTCACCAGCCCGGCACCGAGGAGTCCGGCGGCGCGGCGGGTACGGGACGCGGTGTGACGCATGACTGCGACGGTAGGCCGCCCGGCGTCGTCGCGCACCGGCCCGGGGCGCGGGCATCAGACCTCGTACTGGACCGCGCTGCGCGCGGCGACGTACGGCTTGACGTGCTCCTCGATCACCGCGAGGTGCGCCGGGTCCTCGGCGTAGCGGAGGTAGGCGTCGGCGTCGGGGAAGTCCGCGACCAGCGCGGTGTGCGCGTTGCCCTCGCGCAGCCCCGCGTCGTCGCCGACGGCGAAGGCGGTCATCCCGCCGACCTCCTCGGGCAGCCGGCGGAGCGCGGCCAGCGTGGCCGCCCGGCGCTCCGCGTCGGCGGCGTCGGACCAGGTGAAGAGCACGACGTGGCGCAGCATGCGCCAGAGCGTGTCAGGCGCCGGCCGCCGCGCCTGCGACCGGTCGGTAACAACGGCTCGTTAGAGTCCGCTGCATGGGACGGTCGTTGCGCATCGCACTGCTGTCCTACCGGAGCAAGCCGCACAGCGGGGGCCAGGGCGTCTACGTGCGCGCGCTGTCGCGCGAGCTGGCCGAGCTCGGCCACCGCGTCGAGGTGCTCAGCGGCCAGCCCTACCCCGAGCTCGACGACGGGATCGCCCTCACCCGGGTCCCCAGCCTCGACCTCTACCGCGAGCCGGACCCGTTCCGGACGCCGCGGCCCTCGGAGTTCCGCGACTGGGTGGACGTCGCCGAGTGGGCGACCATGTGCACCGCCGGCTTTCCCGAGCCGCTCACGTTCACCCTGCGCGCCGCCCGCCTGCTGCTGCGTCGCCGCGCGGAGTTCGACGTCGTCCACGACAACCAGTCCCTCGGCTACGGCCTGCTGCGGCTGACGCGCGCGGGCCTGCCCACCGTGGCCACCGTCCACCACCCGATCGCCATCGACCGCGACCTCGAGCTCGCCGCCGCCCCCACGCTGCGCCGGCGGTTGACGCTGCGCCGCTGGTACGCCTTCACCCGCATGCAGGCGCGCGTCGCACCCCGCCTCGACGGGCTGACCACCGTGTCGGAGAACTCCCGCCGCGACATCGAGACGCACATGCGCGTGCCGGCCGCGGGCATCGAGGTCATCCCGGTCGGCATCGACCCCGGCGTCTTCACCGCGCCGCCGCCCGGCCAGCCGCGCGACCCGCAGTCCATCGTCGTCATCACCAGCGCCGACGTGCCGCTGAAGGGTCTGGTCCACCTGCTCGAGGCGGTCGCGAAGCTGCGCACCGAGCGCCCGGTCCGGCTCACCGTCGTCGGCAGCGCGCGGCCGGGCGGCCCCGCGGAGGCGGCGCTGGACCGGCTCGCGCTGCGCGACGCCGTCCGCTTCACCGGCTTCCTCCCCGAGCCCCAGCTGGTCGAGCTGCTGCAGCGCGCAGCCGTCGTGGCGATCCCGTCCCTCTACGAAGGCTTCTCCCTGCCCGCGATCGAGGCGATGGCGTGCGCCACCCCGCTGGTGACCACCGACGCCGGCGCCCTGCCCGAGGTGGTCGGCAGCAAGGCCGGCCTGCGGGTCAAGGCCGGGGACGTCGGCGAGCTCACCGCCGCGCTCGCCCTGGTCCTCGACTCGCCCTCGCTGGGCGAGCAGCTGGGCCGCGCCGGCCGCCGCCGGGTGCTCGAGTCCTACACGTGGCGGGCCACCGCGCAGCGCACCGCCGACTGGTACGCCGAGGTGCTGCGCGCGAAGGGACGCCCGTGCTGACGATCGACTACGACCGGCTCGACGTCCGGCCGGGCATGACCGTGCTCGACCTCGGCTGCGGCGAGGGCCGGCACGCTTTCGAGGCCTACCGCCGCGGCGCCCGCGTGATCGCCGTCGACTGGGGGCGGGACGAGGTCGAGACGACGAAGCGCTGGCTGGGCGCGATCGCCGAGGCCGGGGAGGCTCCGGACGGCGCCCGGTTCGCGGTGGTCCGCGGCGACCTGACCGCGCTGCCGTTCCCCGACGCGACCGTCGACCGGGTGATCGCCTCGGAGGTGCTCGAGCACATCCCCGACGACGTGACCGCGTTCGCCGAGATCGCCCGGGTGCTCGCACCCGGCGGCCGGGTGGCGGTGAGCGTGCCGCGCTACGGCCCCGAGCGGATCTGCTGGGCGCTCTCCGGCGCCTACCACGCCAACGAGGGCGGCCACGTCCGCATCTACCGCGGCGACGTGCTGCGGACCCGCCTCGCCGCCGCCGGGCTCGTCCCCGGCGGGAGCCACCACGCGCACGCCCTGCACGCGCCGTTCTGGTGGCTGAAGTGCGCCGTCGGCGTCGACCGCGACACCGCCGCCGTCCGCGCCTATCACCGGCTGCTCGTGTGGGACCTGATGAATCGCCCCTGGCTGACGCGCGCCGCCGAGAAGGTTCTCGACCCGGTGCTCGGCAAGAGCCTGGTGGTCTACGCGGACAAGCCCGGCATCGCCCGCCCGGCGCGACGGCCGGCCGCGGCGGCGGGCAGCACGGACGCGGAGCGGACCGCTGCGGCCCGCTGACGCCGACCTGCCGGTCCTGCCGGGCGTCCTGACCGGCGAGCAGGTCCGCCGCACCGTCGCGTCGATCGCCGCCGAGCAGGCCCGGGACGGCGCTCTGCCGTGGTTCCGCGGCGGCCAGCTCGACGCCTGGGACTCGGTCGAGGCGGCGATGGCGCTCGACGTCGGCGGCGAGCACGCCCGTGCCCGCGCGGCCTACCGCTGGCTGGCCGGCCGCCAGCGCCCGGACGGCTCCTGGGCCGCCGAGTACCGCGACGGCGCGGTCAGCGCCCCGGCCGCCGAGAGCAACCACGCCGGCTACCTCGCCGTCGGCGCCTGGCACGGCTGGCTGGTCACCGGCGACGAGGAGCGGGTGACCGAGCTGTGGCCGGCGGTCCGCCGCGGCCTCGATCTGGTCACCCGCATGCAGCTGCCCGGCGGCGCGGTCGGCTGGGCGCTGCGCCCGGACGGGACCCCGGACGGCACGGCCCTGCTCACCGGCAACGCCAGCCTGTTCCAGGCGCTGCGCTGCGGTGTCGCGCTGGCCGGGCTGCTGGACGAGCCGCAGCCGGACTGGGAGCTGGCGGTCACCGAGCTCGGCACCGCCCTGCGCGAGCGCCCCGAGGCCTTCGCCGACCGGTCGCGCTACTCGATGGACTGGTACTACCCCGTGCTCGGCGGCGCGGTCACCGGCGAGGCCGCCCGCGACCGGCTGGCCGCCGGCTGGGACCGGTTCGTCGTCCCCGGGCTGGGCGCCCGGTGCGTCGCCGACCGCCCGTGGGTGACCGGCGCGGAGACCTGCGAGCTCGCCCTCGCCCTGGCCGCCGCCGGGCAGCGCGACGCCGCGCTCGAGCAGCTCGCGGCCATGCAGCACCTGCGGCACGACGACGGTTCCTACTGGACGGGGTACGTCTACGCCGACGACGCGCGGTGGCCGGTGGAGCGGACGACGTGGACGGCGGCGGCCGTCGTCCTGGCCGCCGACGCCCTGGCCGGCGCGAGCGGCGCCGCGGGGCTGTTCACCGATCCCGGGGCGCTGCCCGCGCCCGGTACCGCCGAGATCACGGAGCGCGCTGATTGGCTGCCGGGGACGGCGGGCAGAGTCCTGCCGTGAGCGCTCCCCCCGAGGTCACCGTCGTCGTCGCCAGCCGCAACCGCCGGGACGACCTGCTGACCACCCTGCCCCGGCACGAGGCGCCGGTGATCCTGGTCGACAACGGCTCGACCGACGGCACCGTCGAGGCGGTCCGCGAGGCGCGCCCCGAGGTGACCGTGCTGCCGCTGGGGCGCAACGAGGGGGCTAGCGGGCGCACGCGGGGCGTGGCCGCCGCCGGCACAGAGTTCGTCGCATTCGCCGACGACGACTCGTGGTGGGCGCCCGGCGACCTGGCCCGGGCGGTGAAGATCATGCGGGCGCACCCCCGGCTGGCGCTGCTCAACGCCCGGATCCTCGTCGGACCGGAGGAGCGGCTGGACCCGGTCTGCGCCGAGATGGCCGACAGCCCCCTCGGCACGCCGCCGGACCTGCCCGGCCCCGCCCTGCTCGGCTTCGTCGCCTGCGCGGCGCTGGTCCGCACCGAGGCGTTCGAGGCGGTCGGCGGGTTCGACCCGGTGGTCCGCTTCCCCGGCGAGGAGGAGCGGGTGGCCCTCGACCTGGTGGCGGCCGGCTGGGGCATGGCCTACGTCGACGAGGTCACCATCCACCACCACCCGTCCCCGCGGCGGGACGCACCCGCCCGCCGGCAGGCGGCGATCTGGCGCAGCCGCGTGCTCACCGGGCTGATGCGCTACCCCGCGGCCGCGCTGCCCGGCCTGCTGCTGCGGGCGGTGCGCGCCGGCCGGCCCGGGCTGCGGGGCCTGTGCGGCGCGCTCCCCGACGTCCCGGCCGCACTGCGCCGCCGCCGGACCGTGCCTCCGGCCGTCTGGGCCGACGTCCAGCGGCTGGCGCGAGCATGACAGAGGACCCTCGGGTCGCCGTCGTCGTCATCACCCACCAGCGCCGCGACGAACTGCTGCGCACGCTCGGGCTGCTGCGCGCCCTGCCCGAACGGCCGCACGTCGTCGTGGTCGACAACGGCTCGACCGACGGCACCGCCGACGCCGTCCGGGCGCACTTCCCCGCGGTCGAGCTGATCGCCAGCGCGGAGAACCTCGGCGCCGTCGGCCGCAACCTGGGGGTCGCCCGGCTGACCACCCCCTACGTCGCCTTCTGCGACGACGACACCTGGTGGGAACCGGGCTCGCTGCGTGCCGCCGCCGACGTCCTGGACGCCCATCCGCGGCTGGCCGTGGTGACCGCGCGCATCCTGGTCGAGCCCGGCGGGCGGGAGGACCCGATCGTGCCGGAGCTGCGCGACTCCCCCGTCCGCGGCGCCCACTGGCTGCCCGGCCCCGCCCTCGGCTCGTTCCTGGCCGGCGCGTCGGTGCTGCGCCGCGAGGCGTTCACCGAGATCGGCGGCTTCTCGGAGCGGCTGTGGCTGGGCGGCGAGGAGGAGCTGATGGCCGGCGACCTCGCCGCCGCCGGCTGGGAGCTGTGCTACCTGCCCCAGCTGACCGTGCACCACCAGGCGAGCCGGGCCCGCGACCCGCACAAGCGCCGCCGGGACGGCATCCGCAACACCCTCTGGACGACGTGGCTGCGCCGGCCGGTGCGACCGGCGCTGCGCCGCACCCTGCACCTGCTGCGGGCGCTGCCGCGCGACCGGATCAGCGCGCTGGGTCTGCTCGACGCCGTCCGCGGCGCGCCGTGGGTGCTGCGCGAGCGACGGGTGCTCCCTGCCCACGCCGAGGCCCGCTTCGCCGCGCTGGAGGAGGCGCAGCGGCGGTCCACCGCGCGGCGGTACGTCAGCTAGGTCGCGCAGTCGATGCAGGTGCGCGCGGCGGGCCGGGCGGCCAGGCGCTCCGCGGCGATCGGCCGGCCGCAGGTCTCGCACACGCCGTAGGTGCCGGCCTCCCGGCGGGCGAACGCGGCGTCGATCTCGGCGAGCCGCCGCCGCGCCTGCTCGAGCAGCGCCGCGACCTGCTGCCGCTCGAAGGCGATCGTCGCGCCCTCGGGGTCGTGCTCGTCGTCGGCGTTGGACGCCTCCGACGCCGCGACCACCTGCTCGAACTCGCGGGTCAGCGACTCGATGTCGCCGAGGACGGCGGCCCGCTCGGTGTCGAGGGGGTCAGCGGACACGGCGCAGCACCCGGAGCGAGCCGGTGGCGGGCAGCTCCGCGAAGTCCCCCGTCGCGATCACCCGGGTGTAGACGCCGAACGGCGCCTGGCCGCCGTCGGCCGGGTCGGGGAAGACGTCGTGGATCGCCAGCGTGCCGCCGACCGCGAGCTTGGCCACCCACGCGTCCTGGTCGCGGCGGGCGGACTCCTCGGTGTGGCTGCCGTCGAGGAACAGCAGCGCCAGCGGGGTCGACCACAGCGGGGCCAGCACCTCCGAGCGGGCGACGACGGCGATCACGACGTCCTCGGCGCCGGCGTCGGCGATGGTCCGCCGGAACCGCGGCAGGGTGTCGATCCGCCCCACCAGGGGGTCGACCAGTGACGGGTCGTGGTACTCCCAGCCGGGCTGGTGCTCCTCGGAGCCGCGGTGGTGGTCGACGGTCACCACCTGGCGACCGGTCTCGCGGGCGGCCGCGGCGAGGTAGAGCGCCGACTTGCCCATCCAGCTGCCCACCTCCAGCAGGGGCCCTGGGACGGCGACGGTCCGGGCGGCCTCGTAGAGGGCCTGCCCCTCCTCGGCGGGCATGAACCCGGGCGCGGCTTCGGCGGCGGCGAGGAGATCACTCACCGGGCCACCTTCGCACGCAGCGCGGCGAACCCGCGGTCGGCCGCCGCGCCGGCTTCGGTCGAGGACAGCCGGGCGAAGAACGCGCCGACCGCCGTCGTGACCGGGGTCGCGAGCACCAGGCCGATCCCGCCCACCAGCGTGCGGATCACCTCCTCGGCCACGACGTCGCTGGTGAGCACCGTGCCGGCCGGCCGGGTGTAGACCTCGAAGAGCAGCAGCAGCGGCAGGGCGGCGCCGGCGTAGGCGAACACGATCGTGTACACGGTCGAGGCGATGTGGTCGCGGCCGATCGCCATCCCGCGGGCGAACAGCTGCCGCCAGGTCATCGCCGGATCGGCGTCGTTGAGCTGCCACACCGCCGACGCCTGGGTGATCGTCACGTCGTTGAGCACGCCGAGCCCGGCGACCACGACGCCGGCGATGACCAGGCCGGAGAAGTCCAGCGTCGGGTCGAACGCCTGCAGCTGGAGGGTCTCCTCGCTGGAGAAGCCGGTGAGCCGGCTGATCGACACGGCCAGCGCGCCCAGCCCGGCGACCAGCACCAGCCCGAACAGCGTGCCGACCAGCGCCGTCGTCGTCCGCGCGGAGAACCCGTGGGCCAGGTACAGGACGACGAACATGATCGCCGACGCCCCGACCAGGGTGACCCAGGTCGGTGAGCCACCCCCCAGCAGGGCCGGCAGCACGAACTGCAGGAGGACGACGAACGCGAAGCCCAGGCCGAGCAGCGCGGCGAGCCCGCGCAGCCGGGCGACCGCGCCGACTACCACCGCGAACGCGATGGCGAGCACGACGACCGGCGTCGTGCGCGCGTAGTCGATGAACGAGTAGGTCGGCCCCTCCTCGGTGCCCGGATCGCGCTGCAGGACGATCTCGTCGCCCTCGTCCAGCCCGTAGGCGACCACCTCGGCCGGCACGTCGATCTGGACGAACTCCCCCTCGCTCGCCCCCTCGGTGACCTCGACCACCACGGTCGCGCAGGTCAGGTGCTGGTTGCGCCCGGTCTGGTCGATCACCGAGCAGTCGTAGGGCGTGATGCCCGAGACCGTGCCGTGGGGGAACGTGGCGCCGGCCGGCACCGCCGACGCGGCGGCCCGCTCGGCGCGGCCCGGGTCGCCGCTCGGCCACAGCAGGACCAGGCCGAGCACGGTGGCCAGCCCGACGGGGACGAGCAGGAGGAGCATCAGCCGGACGGCGCGGCGCCGGCGGGCCAGCGTCTGCTCGTCGGGCGGCGGCGCATGCGGGTCGGGGCCGTGGCTGTGGGCGTGCGAAGGGGAAGACGGCACCCGGCCAGGCTAGGAGTTGTCCTCCTCCACCACCGGGAAGCGGTGCCAGAGCCCGGCGAGCTGCAGCGGCCGGGCGACCGCGTCCGGCGGCCGGACCAGCACGACGTCGACGGCCCGTGGCTGGCCCAGCTTCTGCAGCTGCACCAGGACCGCCACCCCGCCCGAGTTCATGAACGTCACCTCGGCCAGCCGCAGCTCGATCCGGTGCAGCGGCGCGTGGCTGAGCAGCAGGTCGGTGACCGTGCGGACCAGTGGCCGCCGTGCCACCTCGGTCAGCTCCCCCACCACGGTCACCACCGCGGTGTCGCCCTCCAGGACGGAGGTCACCTGCGGTTCCCCCGGCGCCGGGTGCTCGTCCGGCGCGTGCTTCGGTGCGGTCGTCGGCTCGTCCACGCCCCTCGGGTAGCCGCCAGGGGTGTCCTTCACACGCCCTCGGCGGGAGGGTGCGGTACCGGGCCCTGCAGCCCGGCGGCCCCCAGGTACCCGGCGAGCAGCGCCAGGGCCGCCTGCCGGACCGTGTCGTCGTCCGGCAGGAAGCGCGGCGAGTGCAGCCCGGGCCGCTTGCCCGCCGCGTCCGGCTCGCCCCCGTCGACGCCGAGGAAGAGCATCAGCCCCGGCCGCGCCGCGCAGTAGTGCGCGAAGTCGTCGCTGCCGAACGACCGGAAGGTGTCGTCGACCCCCGCGCCCGACCGCCGCAGCCAGGGCACCGCGGCGGCGGCCAGGTCGGGGTCGTTGATCAGCACCGGGTCGGACTGGTGGACGTCGACGACGGCCGTGCAGCCGTGCGCCGCCGCGGTGTGCCGGGCGACCTCCTCGATGGCGGTGTGCAGCAGGGCGCGGTCCTCGGGCCGCATCGTGCGCAGCCCGCCGCGCGCCCGGGCGGTGTCGGGCACCACGTTGAACGCCGACCCGGCGTCGAGCTGGGTGATCGCGAGCACCGCGCCGACCACGGGGTCCACCCGCGCGACCACCTGGGTGTGCAGCGCCAGCACGACGGCGGCCAGCGCGCGGACGGGATCGTGCGTGGTGTGCGGGTAGGCCCCGTGCCCGCCGCGGCCCTGGACGGTGACGACGACCTCGTCGACGGCGGCGTTGACCGGGCCGGCGGTCGCCGCGACGACGCCCGCCGGCAGCTGCGGCTGCACGTGCACCCCGATGACCGCGCCGACGTCCTCCTCGTCGAGGACGCCGGACTCCGCGACGTCCCGGCCGCCCGAGGGCTCCCCCTCCTCCCGCGGCTGCAGCAGGGCCAGCACCGGCGCCGGGCCGCCCACCCGGCGCACCGCCCGGCACAGCGCGACCAGCGCGGCCAGGTGCACGTCGTGCCCGCAGGCGTGCATGACCCCGCCGCGCGCCGCCCACGGGACGCCGGTCGCCTCGGTCACCGCCAGCCCGTCGAGCTCCGCCCGCAGCGCCACCGTCGGCGTGCTGCCGGCGAGCACGCGCAGGACCCGGCCGGTGACCCCCGTCGGCCGGCCCTCGCCGACGTCGAGCGCGGCGACGACGGCGGCCGCGGTGTCCTCCTCCTCGCCCGAGCGCCGCGGATCGGCGTGCAGCTCCCGGCGCAGCCGCACGGCCGCCGGGACCTCCTCGACCACGGTGTCCTCGAGCAGCCGGTACCAGGCGGCGAGGGCCGGGTCGCTCACCGCTCGTCGAGCCCGTACGCGCGCACCGCGTTGCCCGCGCCGATCGCCGCCGCGATGCGCTCGGCGTCGGCCGCCGTCCAGTCGTCGTCGGCGATGCCGGCGTCGAGCAGCCGGCCCAGCGCCCGCCGGAAGAGGGCGGTGGAGATCAGGTACAGCTCGCCGAGGCCGAAGGCGTCGGTGGAGAACAGCACCTTGCCGAACGGCGCGAGCTCCAGCAGCTCGGCGAGCAGCGCGTCGGCCCGCCGTCCCACGTTGTGCGTGGCCAGCCCGACGTCGGCGAACACGTGCGGGAAGACCTGGGCGAGGTAACCGGCGTTGCGGTGGAACGGGTAGTTGTGCAGCAGCAGCACCGGCACGCCGGTCGGCGCGGTGGCCCGCAGCAGGTCGGTGAGCAGCAGCGGGTCGCAGCGGTGCAGATCGACGTCGGCGTCGCCGTAGCCGACGTGGAACTGCACCGGCAGCGCGAGGTCGATCCCGGCCCAGACGAGGAAGCGGTGCAGGACCGGGTCGGCGACCCGCGGCCGGGCACCGCCGTCGACCGCCCGGAGCAGCGCGCCGGCCGCGCCGGCCACCTCGGCGTCGGTCGGGCGGGCGCCGTCGAGCGCCAGGCCGACCCGGTAGGCGGCGACCGACTTCACGCCGACGGCACCGGCGCACCGGTCGGCCAGCCGCTGCCGGAACGCACCGGCGAAGGCCCCGGCCGAGCAGCCGCCGGCCAGCACCTCCTCCGCGACCGCCTCCAGCCGGACCACCTCGCGCGCCGAGCCCCCGGCCAGCGCGGCCAGCTCGTCGGGTGCGGTGATCGGCTCGGGCACGTAGCCGGTGTCGACGAGGAACGTGCCGATCCCGGTCGCGGCCACCATCCGCCGGTTGACCTCCGGGGCGCCGAGCTCGGCCCGGCGGGCGAGGTAGGTGTCGATCGGCGCGTGCGGCTCCAGGTCCAGCACGGGGGCGCACCAGCGGCGCAGCGCCAGCCCGATCTGCGAGTCGAACAGCGTGCCGGCCAGCCCGGGCGACTCGGCCTCGGTGAGCATCGCCTCGACCTCGGGGCGGTCGAGGTCGCGCGTGACCAGCCCGTGGCAGTGGTGGTCGACCAGCGGCCCGTCCATCACCGCGTCGCCTCGAGGCCGGCGACCAGGTCGGCGATCAGCTCGGCCGGGTCCTCCAGACCGACCGACAGCCGGATCATCCCGTCGTCGATCCGCGCCGCCCGCCGCTCCTCCGGCGTCAGCGAGAAGTGCGAGGAGTTGAACGGCGTGCTGACCAGCGTCTCCACACCGCCGAGGCTGGTCGCCTCGCTGGCCACCTGCAACCGGCGGATCACCGCGCCCGCCCGCGCGTCGCCGCCGGCGACGGTGAAGGCGACCATCGCGCCGCCGATGTCCGGGTACCGGACGGCGACGACGTCGGGATGCCGGGCCAGTTCCTGGGCGATCCGGGCTGCGGTGGCGCACTGCCGGGCCATGCGCACCTCGAAGGTCTGCAGGCCGCGCCACACCTGGTAGGCCGCGTGCGCGTCCAGGCACGTGCCGAGCGTGATCACCCGGCGCTGCACCTCGCGGACGAGGTCGACGTCCCCGACCACCGCGCCGGCGATGACGTCGGAGTGCCCGTTGAGGAACTTGGTCGCCGAGTGCACGACGACGTCGGCGCCGAGCGCCAGCGGGCGCACGAGGTACGGCGTGGCGAAGGTGTTGTCCACGACGAACCGCGCGCCGGCGTCCCGGGCGATGGCGGCCACCCCGGCCACGTCGGTGAGCTCGAGCTGCGGGTTGGCCAGCGTCTCGGCGTAGACGACCGTGGTCGGACCGCCGGCGACCGCCGCCCGCCAGGCGTCCAGGTCGGCGGCGTCGACCTGGACGACGTCCACCCCCCAGCCGGGCAGGTCGCGGACCAGCAGGTCGCGGGTGTCGCCGTAGACCTGCCGGGCCGCGACCACCCGGTCCCCCGCCCGCACGAGCGTGAGCAGGGTGGTCGCGATCGCGCCCATGCCGGACGAGGTCATGAGCGCGGCGCCGCCGCCCTCCAGCCGGGCCACCGCCGTGGCGGTGACGTCGGCCGTCGGGTTGCGGAAGCGGCCGTACCAGTGCTCGTCCAGGCCGCCGGCCTGGACGTCGGCGTAGGCCTTGTCGTCGAGGTAGTAGGTGACGGAGTGGTGGATCGGCGGGACCACCGGCCGGGTGCGCGGCGTGAAGGCCCGCGACTCCGCCGGGCGGCTCACCGGGCCTCGACCCCTCTCTCCGCGACCGCCTCCTCCTCGCGGGCGCCCAGCTCCGCTTCGGTCAGCGCCGCTCCTGCTCGCCGCGCCGCGCCACCGGCCGCCAGCACCGCGACGATGCAGAGCACGATCCAGGCGGCGGCCACGAGCGGGTTCCAGAACAGCGCACCGTCGTCCGGGGAGGGGAACGGGATGACGTTGCGGTAGAGCGTGTAGCCGAGGACGACCAGCGCCAGGAGGGGGACGACCACCTGCCACATCGGCACGGCGGGCATCCGGCGCTCGACGAAGACCAGCTTGATCGCGCCGATCGTCGTCAGGAGATAGACGACCAGCAGGATCAGCGTGCCGATCGTGCCGGACCACAGGAAGGCGTTGGACGCGTCGCCGCCGCCCGCGATCCCCATCACCAGCAGGATCACGCCCATCACCACCAGCACGAGGACGGCCGCGGCGCCCGGCGTCCCGGCCCGCGTGGTGCCGGCCAACCCGGTCGGGGCCGTGCCCTCGCGGCGCATGTCGCGGGCGAAGGCGAAGGCCAGCCGCGACGCGCCGACCATGCACGCCAGGCAGCAGCCGAAGGCGCTCACCGCCGCGCCGATCGTGACGAGCTCGCCGATCCAGCCCGCGATGTAGTCGCTGCCCAGGTCGCCGACCAGCGAGCCCGAGCCGATCAGCGCCTGGACCCCCGCGTCGTCCGCGCCGAAGCCCATCACCTCGATCGCGGTCACGACCGTGAAGTAGACCCCGCCGAAGATCGCCGTCCACAGGATGGCGCGCGGGATGTCCTTGCGCGGGTGGCGCGCCTCCTCGCCCAGCGTGGCCGCCGCCTCGAAGCCGGCGAAGGAGAGGAAGCCGAAGACCACGCCGAGGAACAGGGTCGAGGTGCCGGTGCCCTCCGGCACGGAGAAGACCGACCAGGTGAAGGTCTGGCCGCCCGGGGCGTTGCCGGCCAGCAGACGCACCAGCACGATCGCGCTGACCACCAGGATGAGGGCGACCGTGACCCCTTCCACGCTCAGCAGCACGCTGGTGCCCCGCCGGGCCGGGGCGATCGTCAGGGCGAGGCAGCCGAGGAGCGCCAGCGCGGCGAGGACGAACGGCGCCCAGGACGGCGCGGTGTCCCACACGCCGAGCGCGACGAGGAAGTCGGTGCCGAAGATGCCGGCCGCGCTCGAGGTGACCACGCCGTAGAAGCAGTACGTGCCGAACAGCGCGAAACCGCTGATCAGGCCGGTGCGCGCGCCCAGTGTGGCGCCGTTGAAGGCGTACACGGAGCCGGCGTGGTGGAAGTACTGGCAGAGCCGGACGAAGCCGTAGGCCACCAGCAGCACGCCGATCGCGGCGAGCAGGAAGGCCAGCGGCACGGCGCGGCCGACGAAGCCGGCCGTGCCCTGCGGGTTGATGTTGGCGGCCATGCTGGGTGCCATCAGCGCCACGGACAGGCCGACGGCCTGCCAGACGGAGAGGCTGCGACGCAGACCGGGGCCGGTGGGCTCGACAGGGGCGTCCGGACGGGACGGCGAGACGGCCATGCGGAACTCCTAGCTCGAGGACAGTTGCGCAGGTCAAGCGGCTGGAGTGTGCTCCCGCAGGTAGCGGGACGGGAAGATCCGTTACGACCTCTTCATCTCAGGAGGCACGAGTGCTGCAGCAGGACGAGCGGGACCGGCGGCGGGCGCAGGCGGAGGACCTGCTGGACGGGCTGCGGGACGCCGGCGTGGTCGGCGTCGTCCTGCCGTGGGTGGACACCAGCGGGGTGACCCGGGTGAAGTCGGTGCCGCTGGCCAAGCTGCCGAGCGCCGCGGCATGGGGCGTCGGGATGAGCCCGGTGTTCGACGCGTTCCTCTTCGACGACTCCATCGTCGCCGGGCGCTTCGCCGGGAGCGCCGTCGGCGACCTGCGGCTGCACCCTGACCTCGACCGGCTCACCGTGCTGGCCGGGCAGCCCGGCTGGGCATGGGCGCCGGTCGACCGCTACGACCAGGACGGCGCGCCGCACGTGCAGGACTCGCGGCTGCTGCTGCGCCGCGTGGTCGACGAGCTGGACGGCGACGGGCTCACCGTGCAGGCCGCGTTCGAGACCGAGTGGGTAGTGGGGCTCGCGGGCCACGACGACTTCGTCCCCGGGCTCTCCGGTCCCGCCTACGGGATGACCCGGCACGTGGAGGTCTCCGACTACGCGCGCGACCTGCTGACCGCGCTCGCCGCGCAGGGCGTCGCGGTCGACCAGTTCCACCCCGAGTACGCCGCCGGCCAGCTGGAGCTGTCGGTCGCCGCGGAGGACCCGGTGGCCGCGGCCGACACGACCGTGCTGGTCCGGCACACGATCAAGGCGGTGAGCGCGCGGCACGGGATGCGCGCGTCCTTCTCCCCCAAGGTGCTCGCCGACGGCGTCGGCAACGGCGGGCACGTGCACCTGTCGCTGTGGCGGGACGGCGTGAACCTGATGAGCGGCGGTTCCCGGACCTTCGGTCTCACGTCTGACGGCGAGGCGTTCATCGCTGGACTGCTCGGCCACCTGCCCGGCCTGCTCGCCGTGGGCGCCCCGACGGTGGCGTCCTACCTGCGGCTGATCCCGTCGCACTGGGCCGGCGCGTTCGCCGTCTGGGGGCTGGAGAACCGGGAGGCCGCCGTCCGCTTCGTCACCGGGCCCTCCGGACACCGGCAGGCGGCGGCCAACGTGGAGGTCAAGAGCTTCGACGCCGCGGCCAACCCCTACCTGCTCATGGCCGGCCTGCTCGCCGCCGGCCGCGCCGGCCTGGCCGCCGGGGCGACGCTGCCCGACCCGGTCGGGGTCGACCCCGCGACCCTGACCGAGGAGGGACGGCGGGAGGCGGGGATCCGGCCGCTGCCCTCGTCGCTCGACGAGGCGGTGCGCGCCTTCGAGCAGGACGACGTGCTGACCGGGGTGTTCGGCGAGGAGCTCGCGGCGACGATCGTCGACGTGCGGCGCGGGGAGATCGCAGCGCTGGAGGGCCGGTCGCCGGAGGAGGTGGCCGCCGCCCTGCGCTGGGTCCACTGAGGAAGTTCCTGCTCAGCGGGCCGAAACTGTCGGACCCCGTCCCTAGGTTGGGGTCATGCAGCGGACGGCGGGCACCTCCACGGTGGAGGGCTTTCTGGTCGACTGGGTGCGGACCCGGCCGGCGCCCGAGCCGCGGCTGCCGGTCTCCTGGCTGACCGCGGAGCAGAAGGCCGCCGAGCTGCAGCGGCTGCAGGGCGAGCGGGCCCGGCTGGCCGCCCGGGAGGCGGACGTGATGCTGGGGTTCGCCGCCGACCGCCCGGAGGACGACGACCCTTCGGAGGACCATCCGGGGGCGCGGAGCCGGGACTGGCGGCAGACCGAGCCGGAGTTCCCCGGGATCAGCGAGTCCTGTCCCGACGAGCTGGGCCTGGTGCTCGGCGTGGGCCGGGGCACCGCGGCGCCCAAGCTGCGCCGGGCCTGGACCTGGCGGCACCGCCTGCCGGCCACCGGCGCCGCCCTGCCGCGCGGCGTGCTGGATGAGCGGCGGGCGCAGATCCTCGCCGACACCCTGGAACACACCCGCCCGGCGCCGGCCGCCCGGGTGGAGGCCGTGGTGCTGCCCGAGGCCGCCGGGCTGGGCTTCGCCGCGGTCAAGCGGCGCATCCTCGAGGTGCTGCTCGACCTCGACCCCGCGACGGCCGACGAGGGCCGCGCGCTGGCGGAGCGCAACGCCGATGTGTTCGTCGAGCCCGGCCCGGACGGGCGGGCCACCCTCGGCGCCGACCTGCCGGCCGAGGAGGCCGCCGAGGGCGTCGACTTCCTCAACACCCTGGCCCAGCAGGCCAAGGCCGACGGCGACCCGCGGCCGATCGGGCAGCTGCGCGCCGAGCTGTTCTCCCTGCTCGTCCGCGGCGCCGCCATCGGCGCCGCCGGCGCCCGGGCCAGCCTGACCATCACCGCCGCGCTGGAGACGCTGGAGGGCGCCAGCACCGCCCCGGCCGAGGTCAACGGCTACGCCATCACCCCCGCCCACCTCCGTGACCTGCTGCGCCGGATCGGCGCGCTGGGTCTGCACACCCCCGAGGGCGGGTCGCTGACCTTCGCGACCACCGACGCGACCGGCCGGCTGCTCGCCACGGTGAGCCGGGAGCAGCTGGAGAGGCTGGTCCGCCGCGGCGACGGGCTCAACCCGCCGGCGGCCACCGAGACCTACACCCCGACCGGCGCGCAGCGGGAGTTCCTCCGCATCCGCGACCGCACCTGCCGGATGCCCTACTGCGGGCAGCGGGTCGGCCGGGCCGACCACGACCACGTCGTCGCCCACTCCCGCGGCGGGCCGACCGACTGCACCAACCTGTGCTGCCTGTGCCGCACCCACCACCGGCTGAAAACCCTCTTCCGCGGCTGGCGGTTCGCCATGGACCCCGACGGCACGCTGCACGTCACCACCCCGTCCGGCGTCACCCGCACCACCCGACCGTGGGCGATGCGCCGGCGACCACCACCGCCGCCACCGCCCGACCCGGCCGACGACCCGCCACCGTTCTGGCGACGGAAGGACATGTCGGCTCGTCCCCAGGCCGCTGGGACAGCCCATCCCCCCTCCGAGATGCGCGCTCTCGTGGCTTCCGTTGCCGGATAGCCACGACATCGCGCATCTCGGAGGGGTGGCCACCGAGTCGCCCTGAATGGGCCGCAGAGGAACACCGGCTGCCTCGCCGGTAGGGCGGCTCCAGGGCTATCCGTACCTATCGCTGCTGTCGGCGGGCGATGACGACGAGGACGCCCAGGACGACGGCCAGGGGCACCCACGACGGCAGCCCGAACGGCCCCAGCAGGAGTTGTGCCAGGAACAACACGAGCTGGAAGGCGAGCCAGAAGGCCACCAGGATGGCTACCCAGAACAGCACGGGCCGCTCCATCTGCAAACGGCGCAGGTAGTCCATCAGTCCTCCAAGATCATGGCATCCGGTCACGCGGTGCTCGGCCGGCTCGGGCCCTCCCACACATCGGCTGCGGGAGACGGCAAGTGAAGTCCACGGTCGATCCGGCCAACGCCCCGCCGACGGTACGACGTTCCCACCTCGACCGACGCCGGCGGAACAAGTTTCGACGACGGCATGTTTACACGGACGCCCGTTGGAGGTAATCTCTAGTTGCCGCTAGAGGTTAACCCTCGGGCAGCGAACTGAAGAACTCTCACAAGGAGGTTGCACAGCCATGGCCATGCTGACCGCCTACGACCCGTTCTCCGCCACCAACAGCGCCTTCCGGCTGCTGGACCAGCTCGGGCGGATGGGCAGCGGCACGGCCCGCCCGCTCTCCGGCATGCCGATGGACGCCTACCGGGTCGGCGACAACTTCGTCGCCCACTTCGACCTGCCGGGCGTCGACCCGGGCTCGATCGACCTGTCGGTGGAGGGCAACACGCTCACCGTGAGCGCCGAGCGGTCGGTACCCCAGCTCGAGAACGCCGAGTGGACCATCGCCGAGCGGCCCTACGGCAGCTACACCCGGCAGCTGGTCCTCGGCCGCAGCCTCGACACCGACCGGCTCGAGGCGAGCTACCACGACGGCGTGCTCACCGTGAGCATCCCCGTGGCCGAGAAGGCGCGCGCCCGGAAGATCCAGGTGACCCGAGCCGACTCGTCGTCGTCGGTGGAGCACCGCACCATCGAGGGCGAGTCCGACAAGAAGGCCGTCGAGGCCTGAGCCACGGCGGGCGCACGAGGGGTCGGTCCCACCGGGGCCGGCCCCTCGGCCTATCCCCAGGAACAGGAGGGCTTCCATGTCCGAGGACCCGCTGGACCGGCTGGACGACCCGGACTTCCCGGCCCTCACGATGAGCCAGGCCGCCGAGCTGCTGGGCGTGCAGGCCGCGTTCCTGCGCAGCCTGGACGCCTCCGGCGTCCTGCAGCCGCACCGCTCCCCCGGCGGCCACCGCCGCTACTCCCGCCAGCAGCTGGCCGTCGCCGCCCGCATGCGCGGCCTGCTCGACGACGGACACTCCCTCGCCTCGGCCGAGACGATCGTCAACCTCCAGGACCAGCTCGCCGAGGCCCGCGCCGACGTCGCCCGCCTCGAGGCCGAACGCGACGACCGGGACCAGCGCGGTTCGACGCGCACACCCTAGGGGGGTATGGTTTCTGTCGACGACCGCGGGAGGCGCCCGCGGCGCGGCAGGAGGACCGAGTGTCGATCGACGAGTCCGGCACCGCACCGGCCCACCACGGCTACATCTCCAAGAAGGCCGACTACCTCACCCGGCTCCGGCGGATCGAGGGTCAGGCCCGCGGCCTGCAGCGCATGGTCGAGGACGAGAAGTACTGCATCGACATCCTGACCCAGGTCTCGGCGATGACGAAGGCCCTGCAGTCGGTCGCGCTCGGCCTGCTCGAGGAGCACCTGAGCCACTGCGTCGTGTCGGCCGCCGCGGCCGGCGGCCCCGAGGCGGACGAGAAGGTCCGCGAGGCGGCCGACGCCATCGCGCGGCTCGTCCGCTCCTGACCACCCCTCGAGAGGAAGCACCCCAGCATGAGCACCACCAGCTACACCGTCACCGGGATGACCTGCGCGCACTGCGTCACCGCGGTCACCGAGGAGGTCGGTGCCCTGCCCGGCGTCACCGCCGTCGAGGTCGACCTGGAGTCCGGTGCGCTGACCGTCACCAGCGACGCGCCGGTGGACGACGCCGCGGTCGCCGCCGCCGTCGACGAGGCCGGCTACGCGCTGGCCGGCCGCTGACCCCTGCCATGAGCACCGTCGTCAAGTTCGCCGCGTTCGCCGTGGGGCTGGTCACCGTCTTCGGCGCCGCCCTGGGCGTCGGCGCGGCGGTCGGCCCGGTCGGCTCGCCGCCGGCCGCGGCGCACGCGGACGACGGGGCGCACGCCGACGACGGGGGCCACGCGTCCGCCGGACCGGCCGCGGTGCCGGCAGGCCTGGCGGTCTCCGACGGCGGCTACACCCTCGCCCTCGCCGGCGACCGGCTGCCCACCGGTCCGGCCGTGCCGCTGGCGTTCCGGGTCCTCGGACCGGACGGCGCCCCCGTCACCGCATTCGACGAGAGCCACGAGCAGCGACTGCACCTCATCGCCGTCCGGCGCGATCTGACCGGCTACCAGCACGTGCACCCGGCCCTGGCCGCCGACGGCACCTGGACCACTCCCCTGGCGCTGACCCCCGGGAGCTGGCGGATCCTGGCCGACTTCGTGCCGACCGCGGACGGCGAGAAGCGGGTGCTGGGCGCCGATCTCGCCGTCCCCGGTGAGCTCGCGCCCGCCGCCCTGCCGGCGCCGTCGCGCACCGCCGAGGTCGACGGCTACAGGGTGACCCTGGCCGGCGACCTGCATCCCGGCGAGGAGTCCCGGTTGACCTTCACCGTCGCCCGCGACGGCGCACCGGTGACCGACCTGCAGCCCTACCTCGGCGCCGCCGGGCACCTCGTCGTGCTGCGCGCCGGCGACCTGGCCTACCTGCACGTGCACCCGGACGACGACGCGCTCTCGTTCGCCGCCACCGCCCCCACGGCGGGCAGCTACCGGCTGTTCCTGGACTTCCGGCACGGCGACGTCGTCCGGACGGCGGAGTTCACCGTGGAGGCGTCCCGTGGCTGAGCAGACCACCGAGCTGCTGATCGGCGGGATGACCTGCGCGTCGTGCGCCGCCCGCATCGAGAAGAAGCTCAACCGGCTCGACGGCGTCACCGCCACGGTCAACTACGCGACCGAGAAGGCGAGGGTCAGCTACGCCGACGGGGTCACGACCGACGACCTCATCGCCACCGTCGAGAGGACCGGCTACACCGCGGCACTGCCCGCGCCGCCCGAGCCCGATGCGCCGCCGGCGGAGGACGACCCCGTCCGGCCGCTTCGCACCCGGCTGCTGGTCTCGACCGTGCTGAGCGTCCCGGTGATCGCGATGGCGATGGTGCCGGCACTGCAGTTCGAGTACTGGCAGTGGCTGTCGCTGACGCTGGCCGCGCCGGTCGTCGTCTGGGGCGGGCTGCCGTTCCACCGCGCCGCGTGGACCAACCTGCGGCACGGCGCGGCGACCATGGACACCCTCGTCTCGCTCGGCACGCTGGCCGCCTTCGCGTGGTCGCTGTACGCGCTGTTCTGGGGCAGCGCCGGCTCGCCCGGCATGACGCACCCGTTCGAGCTGACCGTCGAGCGCACCGACGGCGGGGCGACCATCTACCTCGAGGCCGCCGCCGGGGTGACAGCGTTCCTCCTGGCCGGGCGGTACGCCGAGGCGCGCTCCAAGCGGCGGGCCGGGGCCGCGCTGCGCGCGCTGCTGGAGATGGGCGCCAAGGAGGTGTCGGTCCTCCGCGAGGGCACCGAGCGGCGCATCCCGGTCGAGCAGCTGGCGGTGGGCGAGGAGTTCGTCGTCCGGCCGGGCGAGAAGATCGCCGCGGACGGCGAGGTGACCGAGGGCTCCTCCGCCGTGGACGCCTCGATGCTGACCGGGGAGTCGGTGCCGGCCGAGGTGGGGCCGGGCGATCCGGTCGCCGGCGCGACGGTCAACGCCAGCGGCCGGCTCGTCGTCCGGGCGACGCGCGTGGGTTCGGAGACGCAGCTGGCGCAGATGGCGAGGCTGGTCGAGGAGGCGCAGAACGGCAAGGCCGAGGTGCAGCGCCTGGCCGACCGCATCTCCGGCGTCTTCGTGCCGGTCGTGCTGGCGCTGGCGGTCGCGACGCTGGGCTTCTGGATCGGCGCCGGCGCGGGCCTCTCGGCCGCGTTCACCGCCGCCGTCGCCGTCCTGATCATCGCCTGCCCGTGCGCGCTGGGGCTGGCCACGCCGACGGCCCTCATGGTCGGCACCGGGCGCGGCGCGCAGCTCGGCATCCTGATCAAGGGCCCGGAGGTGCTGGAGTCCACGCGGCGGGTGGACACCGTCGTCCTGGACAAGACCGGCACGGTCACCACCGGGCGGATGACCCTGCAGGACGTCGTCCCGGCCCCCGGGGAGGACGCCGGCGAGCTGCTCCGCGTGGCCGGCGCGCTGGAGGCGGCGTCGGAGCACCCGATCGCGCAGGCGGTGGCCCGTGCCGCCGCCGAGCGCGGACTGCTGCCGGCCGTGGAGGGCTTCGCCAACCGCGAGGGCCTCGGCGTGCAGGGCCGCGTCGAGGGCCGGGCGGTGCTCGTCGGCCGGCCGCGGCTGCTGACCGAGCCGTTGCCGGAGGTCCTCGACGCCGTCCGCCGGGACGCCGAGGCGGCCGGCCGCACGGCGATCGCGGTGGCCTGGGACGGCGCGGCCCGCGGCGTGCTCGTCGTCGCCGACGCGGTCAAGCCGACCTCGGCGACCGCCGTCCGGCAGCTGCGCGACCTGGGCCTGCGGCCGGTGCTGCTGACCGGCGACAACCAGGCGGCCGCGCGGTCGGTGGCCGCGGCCGTCGGCATCGACGAGGTGATCGCCGAGGTGCTGCCGAAGGACAAGGTGGACGTCGTCCGCCGGCTGCAGGCGGAGGGGCGCACCGTGGCGATGGTCGGTGACGGCGTGAACGACGCCGCCGCGCTAGCGCAAGCCGACCTCGGGCTGGCGATGGGCACCGGCACCGATGTCGCGATCGAGGCGTCCGACCTGACCCTGGTGCGCGGCGACCTGCGGGCCGCCGCCGACGCGATCCGGCTCTCCCGCCGCACGCTGACGACGATCAAGGGCAACCTGTTCTGGGCCTTCGCCTACAACGTGGCGGCGCTCCCCCTGGCCGCGGCCGGGCTGCTCAACCCGATGATCGCCGGGGCGGCCATGGCGTTCAGCTCGGTGTTCGTGGTGACCAACAGCCTGCGGCTGCGCGGGTTCGCGCCGCTGCCGGAGAACCGCGACGCGACCACACCCCTGCCGTCCGGTCGCGTGCGCAGGCCGGTCGCCTCCTGACGGGACGGTCGGCAGCGGCTGACAGCATCGCCGTCATGACGACGACCGAGCGCAGCATGCCCCCGCTGGCCGCCGACGAGCGCGCGACCCTGGAGAGCTGGCTGGACTTCTACCGGGCCACGCTGGTCATGAAGTGCGACGGGCTCGCCGACGACCAGGTGCGGACCACATCGGTGCCGCCGTCGCCGCTCACGCTCCAGGGGCTGGTCCAGCACATGGCCGAGGTGGAGCGGAACTGGTTCCGCCGGGTCCTGGTCGGCGAGCAGGTCCCGCCGATCCACGACCCGGCCGCCGACCCGGACGGTCCGGACGGCGGGTTCGGGCTCGGCGACGACGTCCCGTTCGCCGACGCCCGGGCGACCTGGGAGGGCGAGGTCGCCCGAGCCCGCGCCAACTGCGCCGCCCGCGGCCTGGACCAGACCAGCCCGTTCATGGGCGGCGAGGTGACCCTGCGCTGGATCTACACCCACATGATCGCCGAGTACGCCCGCCATGCCGGCCACGCCGACCTGCTCCGCGAGCGCATCGACGGGGCCACCGGGGTGTGAGGCGACCTCACTCCCTCCGGCCGGCCAGCCACAGCGCGAAACCAACCACCAGGATCAGGACCGCGACGATCCCGGCGATGAGGAAGTCCAGCGTCGTCATCAGCCGACCTCTGCCTTCTGCGAAGTGACGGCGGGCAGGGTCGGACTGTTCAACCGCCGGCTGGCACGGACCTGGCCGGAACCTAGCCGCGAGCTGTGAGACGGCGCGGTCCCCGAACTGCCTCAGCCGTGCTCGTGGCCTGAGTCGACGACGCAGAAGCGGTTGCCCTCCGGGTCGGCCAGGACGACGAAGTCCGGGTCCTCGGGGTAGTCGCGCCAGTCGACCCGCACCGCCCCGAGCGCGACCAGCCGCTCGACCTCGGCGGCCTGCTCCGCGGCGCTCGGCACGTGCAGGTCCAGGTGCAGCCGCGGCCGCTCCTGCGGGGGCGTCTCGCTGCGCTGCAGCGCGATCCGGGGGCCGGGGGCGCCGTCCGGTGGCTCGAGCACCGTCGCCCAGCCCCCGAAGCCGTCGCGGCGCACCACGTAGCCGAGCGCCCGGGTCCAGAAGGCCGCGGCCCGCTCGACGTCCTCGACGCCCACGGCGACGACACCCACGGTCAGCACAGCCGCATCGTGGCACCCGCTACAGGGCGGCGGGGAGCAGCAGCAGGGCGGTCGGGACGAGCAGGAGCAGCGCCGCGGCGGCCAGCGCGGTCAGGCGAGCGGCGGCGGCGAGCGGGCGCGGCGGCTCGAGCAGCCGGACGACGCGCGCCCCCGCCCCGCTGCCGCCGACGGCCAGCGCCCCGGCGGGCACACCTCCTCCCCCGGTGCCGCCGGCGGCCGCGACGATCGCCCGGGCCAGGGTGCGGCGGGAGCCGTCGGGCAGCAGCCGCAGCGCGACGTCGTCCGCGCGCATCTCGACCAGCTGGCGCACCGAGGCGTGCGCCCGCGCCGCCGCCGGCAGCACCGGCAGCGCCGCCTCCCAGGCGACGAACGGCAGCAGGAGCAGGTGGTGCCGCTCGCGCAGGTGCGCCCGCTCGTGCGCGACGACCGCGGCCAGCTGGTCGTCGTCCAGCTCCGCGACCATCCCGGAGGACAGCACCAGCAGGGGCCGGGCGCCGGGGATGCAGAACGCCACCGGGGCCGGGTGCTCGAGCAGCCGGGTGTCCGGCAGCGCGGCTGGCCGCACGATGAGCTCCAGCAGGTCGCGGTGCCGCCGGCGAGTGCGGGCGGTGCGCACCCACGAGAGCAGCAGGACGCCGAGCAGCTCGGCGGCGAGCACGCCGGCGAGGGTCAGCGTGACCCAGTGGTCGCCGCGCACCGGTTCCGTCGCGGGATGCCCGCGCAGCACCGCCCAGGCCGCCTCGGGCAGCGAGTGCCCCCACGGCGCCAGGCTGTGGACCAGCAGCGCGCCGATGATCGACAGGCCGCCGGCCAGGCCGATCGCCTGCCAGCACACCAGTGCGACCAGCGGGTCGCGCCGCGGCCACCCGGCGCGGGCCAGGACGGCGGGTACCGGCCAGGCCAGCAGCGCCGCGAGGGTTGCCAGCGCGGCCGCGGTAGCGGGCAGCATGCCGGTCAGCCGCCCGCGAGCAGCTCGCGCAGCAGCCGGGCCTCGTCCTCGCTGACGCTGCCGACGAAGCGGGCGAGCACCGCCTGCCGGTCGGCGGCCTGGCCGAGCACCTCGTGCATCAGCTCGGCGGCGTGGTCCTCGCGGCTGGCCCGGGGGGAGAACCGGCGCGGCCGGGCGTCGTCGTGGACGACGAAGCCCTTGTGCTCGAGCCGGCTCAGCACCGTGTGCACGGTGGTCAGCGCCAGCCCGCGGTCGGCGAGGGCGTCGCGCAGCTCGGTGGCCGCCACGGGGCCGTCCTTGGCCCACAGCCACTCCATCACCGCGCGCTCCAGGTCACCGAGCGAGGCCACGGGCCCTCCTGTCCGACAGATCACACCACGCATCTTCTACGTCATGTAGAAAAACTGTCTTCTACGCGGCGTAGAAAGAACACGTCGATCGTACGACAGAGGGAGACCCCGCGGTGGACGTGCTCGACATCGCCCGCTGGCAGTTCGGCATCACGACCGTCTACCACTTCCTGATGGTCCCGCTGACCATCGGCCTGGGGCTGCTGGTCGCGGTCATGCACACCCTCTGGCTGCGGACGAGCAAGCCGGAGTGGCTGCGGATGACCCGCTTCTGGGGCCGCATCTACCTGATCAACTTCGCCCTCGGCGTGGCCACCGGCCTGGTGCAGGAGTTCCAGTTCGGCCTGGCCTGGAGCGAGTACTCCCGGTTCGTCGGCGACGTCTTCGGCTCGCTGCTGGCGATGGAGGCGCTGCTCGCCTTCTTCCTCGAGTCGACGTTCCTCGGCCTGTGGATCTTCGGCTGGGACCGGCTGCCCAAGAGGCTGCACCTCGCCGCGCTGTGGGCCGCGGTGATCGGCTCGGTGGTCAGCGCGTACTTCATCATCGCGGCCAACTCGTGGATGCAGCACCCGGTCGGCGTGACGCTGACCGAGGACGGCCGGCCGCGCCAGGTCGACTTCCTCGCTGTCCTGACCAACAACACCGCGCTGGCCGCGTTCAGCCACGCGGTCGTCGCGGCGCTGATGGTCGCCGGCGCCCTGCTGGTCGGCATCGGCCTGTGGCACCTGCGCCGCCGGGCGCTGGCCGGGCGATCCACGACCGAGGTCGACCACCAGGTGTGGCGCCGGTCGGTGCGGCTCGGCGGCTGGGTGTCGCTGGCCGCGTTCCTGCTGGTGGCGCTGACCGGCGACTGGCAGGGCAAGCTCATGTACGAGCAGCAGCCGCTGAAGATGAGCTCGGCCGAGGCACTGTGCGAGACCGAGGCGCCGGCGCCGTTCTCGGTCTTCGCCTTCGGGAAGCTCGGCTCCAACGAGTGCGACGACGTCCACTCGATCACCGTGCCGGGGCTGCTGTCCTTCCTCGCGCACAGCGACTTCTCCACCGCCGTCCCCGGGGTGAACGACCTGCAGGAGCGCTACGCCGAGGTCTACGGCGCGACCTATCCCGACGACCCGTCGTTCGGGGACAAGGCCGGCGAGCCGATCGACTACAGCCCGGTGCTCGCCGTGACCTACTGGAGCTTCCGGCTGATGATCGGCATGGGCGCGGTCTCAGCCGCGGTGGCCGCCTACGCGCTGTGGGCCACCCGGCGCGGGCGGGTGCCGACGTCGCGGATCGGCGTCCACGGCGCGCTGCTCGCCGTCGGCGCGCCGTTCGTGGCGAACGCGACCGGCTGGATCTTCACCGAGATGGGCCGCCAGCCGTTCGTCGTCCACCCGAACCCGGACGTGCCGGTCGGCGAGCAGGTCTGGTTCTTCACCGCCCAGGCCGTCTCGCCCGGCATCAGCGCCGCCGAGGTGTGGACGTCGCTGATCGCGCTGACCGCCGTCTACGGCGTGCTGGCGGTGATCGAGCTGTTCCTCATCACCCGGTTCGTGCGGAAGGGCGCCGCCCCGGGCGACTCCCCCACCCCCGGCGAGCCTCCCGAGGGCACGCCGGAGTCCGACGACGTCCTCTCGTTCGCGTACTGAGGAGCCCGACCATGGACCTCCAGACGATCTGGTTCGCCGCCGTCGCTGTGCTGTGGACCGGCTTCCTCCTGCTCGAGGGCTTCGACATCGGGGTCGCCGCGCTGCTGCCGGTGATCGGCCGCTCGCGGCACGACCGGCACCTGATGCTGCGCACCATCGGCCCGCTGTGGGACGGCAACGAGGTCTGGCTGATCACCGCCGCCGGCGCGATCTTCGCCGCCTTCCCCGGCTGGTACGCCTCGTGGCTGCCGGCGCTCTACCTGCCGTTCGTGCTCGTGCTGCTCGGGCTGATCGTCCGGGCGGTCGCGTTCGAGTGGCGGCACTCGCACCCCGGCCCGAGCTGGGACGCCGCCTGGACCCACGTCATCACGGCCGGCTCACTGGTCGCCGGGCTCGGCATCGGCGCCGCGCTGGGCGCCACCACGCTCGGCCTGCCGATCGACGCCGACGGCAACCGGGTGGGCGGCGCGTTCGCCGGGATTGGCTGGCCGGCGCTGCTGGGCGCCGTCGCGGTGGCCGCGTTCGCGGTCGTGCACGGCGCGCTGTTCCTGGCGCTGAAGACCGACGGGCCGGTGCGGCTGCGCGCGCGGGCGTTCGCGCTGCGCTGGTCGCCGGTCGCGGCGCTCCCGCTGCTGGCGTGGGCCGGTCTGGTGCAGCTGCGCGAGGGGACGGCGGTCACCGCGGTGCTGTGGGTGGTCGCGGTGCTGGCCGCCGTCGTCACCTGGACCCGCATCCGGGTCGACCGCGAGGGGCAGGCCTTCACCGGCTGGGCGGTGCTGCTGGCCGCCTCGGCCGCGACGCTGTTCGGCGCCGCCTACCCGGTGGTGATCCCGTCGACGGTGGACCCGGCGTTCGACCTGACCGTCGGCGCGGCCTCGGTCAGCGACTACACGCTGACGGTGATGACCTGGGTGGCCGCGGTCGGCCTGCCGGTGGTGCTCGCCTACCAGGCCTGGACGTACTGGGTGTTCCGGAAGCGGTTGACCGCCGAGCCGGTGCACGCGTGACCGGGCGGGGGCCGCTCGGTGCGCTGGCCGGCGTGCCGGGGCTGCGCGGGGCGCTGGCCCGGCAGGCGCTGGCGGCGACGTTCTTGACCGCCGGTCTCGTGCTGCTGGCCGGCGGACTGGCGACCGCGATCGCTCGGGTCGCCGGCCTGGCCGACGGCTCCCTGACCGCGCCGCTGGTGGTGGCGGTCGCCGGGGTGGCGCTGCGGGCCGGGGCCTCGACCGCCGGCGAGGCGCTGGCCGCCCGTGACGCCCGCCACGCGGAGGACCTGCTGCGCCGCGCCCTGCTCGCCCGGCTCGCTGAGAACCCGGCCGCGGTCGACGCCGCGGGCGGATCGGGGCCGGCCGCCGTCCTCGCGACCACCCGGCTGGCCGACCTGGGCCCGGGACTGGCCGGCTTCCTGCCCGCGTTCGCGCAGACGCTCGTCGTCCCGCCGCTGCTGCTCGGCGTGCTGGCCTGGACCGACCTGCTCTCGGCGGGGATCGTCGCGCTCACCCTGCCCCTGGTGCCGCTGTTCATGGTGCTGGTCGGCAAGCACACCCGGGACGGCACCACGGACGCCGCCCGCGCGCTGGACCGGATCGCCGGCCACGTCGCCGAGCTGGTCCGCGGCCTGCCCGTGCTGGTCGGGCTGGGCCGGGCCGCCGACCAGACGGCGGCGCTCGCCGAGCTGGGCGAGGCCTCCCGCCGGAAGACGCTGGCGACGCTGCGGCTGGCGTTCCTCTCCGCGCTCGTGCTCGAGCTGATCGCCACGCTGTCGGTCGCGCTGGTCGCGGTCGGCGTCGGGCTGCGGCTGGTGGACGGCGCGATGCCGCTCGCCGCCGGGCTGTTCGCGCTGCTGCTGGCGCCCGAAGCCTTCGCCCCGCTGCGCGCGGTCGGGGCGGCGCACCACGCGAACGAGGCCGCGACGCTCGCCGCGGCCGAGGCGCGCGCGGTGCTGTCCGCGCCGGTTGCCCCGGCGGCCCCCGCGCCGGCGGACGACGACCCGCGCGGCGCCGACGTGGCGGTCGCCGGGCTGTCGGTCCTCTACCCCGGCCGGTCGCTGCCCGCGCTGCCGCCGGTCGACCTCGCCGTCCGGCCGGGCGAGCTGGTGGCCGTCCGCGGCCGCAGCGGCTCCGGCAAGTCGACCCTGCTGGCGGTTCTCGCCGGGCTGGTGCCGTCCTCCGCCGTCGTCACCGGCGCGGTGACCGGCGTCGGATCGGTGGCCTACGTGCCGCAGCACCCGCGGACCACCGCCGCGACGGTCGCCGACGAGCTGCGCCGGCACGCCGGCGGGGAGGACGACGGGGACGTCGCCGACGCCCTGGCCCGCGTGGGTGCTTCCCGGCTCGCCGGCCGCGGGTGCTCGACGCTGTCCCCCGGTGAGCTGCAGCGGGTCGCGCTGGCCCGCGCGCTGGTGCGCATCCGCCGCGGCGCCCGGTTGCTGCTGCTCGACGAGCCGACCGCGCACCTCGACGAGGCGGCCGCGGCGACGGTCAGGCCGGTGCTGGCCGACCTGCGCGGCACCGTGACGACGCTGCTGGTCACCCACGACCCGGCGCTCGCCGCCCTCGCCGACCGCACCGTCGTCCTCCCCGAGCCGGCGCCCGTGCCGCAGGTCTCGGAGGGTGGGAGCGCAGGAAACCGGCGCTCCCACCCTCCGACGACGACCACGGCGGAGGGCGCGCCGCGCCGGCCGCGGACGGCGTTGCTGCGGGCCGTGGCCGCCGGGGCGCTGTCGAGCGGGGCCGGGATCGCCCTGACCGCCGTCTCGGGCTGGCTGATCGTCCGGGCCGCGGAGATGCCGCCGATCCTCACGCTGATGGTCGCGATCGTCGGTGTACGGGCGTTCGGCATCGGCCGCGCCGGCCTGCGCTGGGTGGAGCGGATGACCGCGCACGACGCCGCGCTGCGGATGGCCGCCGACACCCGCGTGCGGGTCTGGCGGGCGCTGGCCGCCCAGGGCATCGCCGCCGACCGGACGCCGGGTGCCGCGCTGGCCCGCGTGGTCGGCGACGTCGGGCTGGTGCAGGACCTCTCCGTGCGGGTCCGCCCGCCGATCCTCGTCGCCGGCACGGTGCTGTCCGCGACCGTCGCCGCCCAGGCGCTGCTCGATCCGGCCGCCGCCGCCGCGGTCGCGGCCGTGCTGGCGCTCACCGTCGCGCTGGTCGTGCTGGCGCACCGGCGGGTGGACGCGGGCGCCGCACGGCGGGACGGCGCGCTGCGGGTGGCGGCGCTGCGGGAGACGGCGACCGTGCTCGACGGCGCGGGTGACCTGCGGGCGCACGGCCTCGCCGGCCGGACGGCCGCCGACCTCGCCGCGCTCGCCGACCGCCAGGGCGCGGCTCAACGCACCGGCGCCGGCGCGGGCGCGCTGGGGACCGGTCTCGTCGTCCTCGGCACCGGGGTGGCCGCGGTCGTGGCCACGGCGGTCGGAGCCGCGGGCCCGCTGAGCGGTCCGGCCGTCGCGGTCCTCGGCCTCGCGCCGCTGGCCCTGGCCGAACCGCTGGCCGGGCTGGTCGCGGCGCTGCAGCGGCGTGGCCCCCTCGCCGACGCGCGCGACCGCCTCGACGCCGTCCTCACCGCGCCGGTGCCGGCCGACCCGGCCGACCCGGTGCCGGCCCCGTCGCCGGTGCGGCGGCTGGCCGTCGCGGACCTGACCGCCGGCTGGCCGGGCGGTCCGGACGTGCTCGCGGGGCTCGACGCGGAAGCCGGCACCGACGGCTGGCTGGTCGTGCGCGGCCCCTCCGGCGCGGGCAAGTCGACGTTCCTGGCGGTGCTGATGGCGGCGCTGCGGCCGCGCTCCGGCGACTACGCGGTCGAGGACGTGCCCGCCGACCGCATCGCCGGGGACGACCTGCGCGCCCGCATGGCGTGGCTGCCGCAGGAGTCACACGTGTTCGCCTCCAGCATCCGGGCCAACCTGGCCGCGGCCGCCCCGCGGGGCGCACTGGCCGGGCCGGACGGCGAGGCGCGGATGCGGGCCGCGCTGACCGCGGCGGGGCTCGGCGGCCTGCTCGCGTCGCTGCCCGGCGGGCTGGACACGCCGGTCGGCGCGGGCGGCACCGCGCTCTCCGGCGGCGAGCGGAGAAGGCTGGCCGCCGCCCGCGCCCTGCTGGCCGACCGCGACGTCGTCCTCCTGGACGAGCCGACCGCGCACCTGGACCCGCCGACGGCGCGGGCACTGGTCCGCGACCTGCGCGCCGCGCTGGCCGGCCGGGTGGTCGTCTGCGTCACCCACGACGACGACGTCGCGCGGCCCGGCGACACGGAGGTCCGCCTGGGCACCGCGGCGGCGTACGCGGGAACCGGGCGCGCCGCACGCTCGTGACTCCGGCGTGGACGGTCTGCGGCTCCTGCTCAACCTCGTCTGGTTCGTGATCCACGGCTGGCTGCTGGCGCTGGCCTACCTGTTCGCCGGGCTGCTCGCCTGCCTGCTCGTGGTCACGATCCCGTTCGGCATCGCCTGCTTCCGGCTGGCCGGCTTCGCCGCGCTGCCGTTCGGCCGCACGACGGTCCCGGCACCCGGTGCGGGGGTCGGCTCGGCGCTCGGCAACCTGCTGTGGTTCCTCGTCGCCGGCTGGTGGCTGGCGCTGCTCCACGTGCTCGCCGGCATCGCGTACTGCGTGACGATCATCGGGATCCCGTTCGGGCTCGCGCTGTTCAAGCTCGCGCTGGTCGGGCTGTTCCCGCTGGGCAAGCGGGTGGTCGAGACCGACCTCCCGCGGTCGTGGCGCGACGCCGGCTCGACGGTGAGCGCCGCGCCGGCCGGTCAGCGGCTGCCGCTGTAGCGGATCAGCTGCCCGCCGCCCTGGGTGCGGGCCGCGGCGAGGGCGAGCAGCGCCCGGCGGCGCACCTCGGCGGCCGGCAGCCCCGGCTCGAGGGCCGCGATGCCGGCGCACGCGGCGACGCCGGTGACCACGCCGGTCACGACGCGCACCAGCCGGCCGATGGCCACCTCGGCGGCGTCCGGGCCGCCGCCGATGAGGACGGCGAACTCCGTGGTGCCCTCCCGGGTCAGCCAGTCGTCCCCGCGCACCCCGCGGGCCAGCAGGCTGGTGACGGCGGAGAGCGTCTCCGGCGCGGTCGGCCAGCCGTCGTCGCGACGCAGCAGGCCGATGATGCCGAGCGTCGCGGGCGGCGCGCTGGGGTCGGCCAGGTGGTCGGCCAGCCGCGCGAGCAGGGCGGCCGGCCCGGGCAGCAGGCTGTCCTCGCCGAACGGTTCGGCGGAGAGGACGGGGACGGCCGGGTCGGGCAGGACGGGAGAAGCCATGTGGTGCTGATCGACCCCGTCTCGCCGCGCGGGAAGCCGAACGAGACGAGATCCCCCGGAAGTATCAGGAGCGGGCGGCGACGTCGTCCGTGAGCGGGACGTCGACGGCGATCTCGTCACCCAGCGTGGCGCCCTGCAGCAGCTCGAGGTCGTCGCCGGACCAGAAGCGGCCCGGGTCGTACCAGTTGCGCGGCCGCTCGGGCGGCAGCAGCCCCATCGCGGTGTAGGTGGCCGCGACCAGCTCGGCGCAGTAGACCGCCTCGGTCGAGGTCTGCCGCCGCAGCCGCCCGTTCAGCCAGCCCTTCGCCAGGCCGCGCGTCGTCGGGAACGGCTTGCCGTCGAGGCGGGCGATGGTGCGCAGGACGGCGTCCTCCATCTCGCGGGTCACGCCGCCGTCGTCGGCCGGGCCGACCAGCTGGCGCAGCCACGCCCGTTGCCCGTAGCGGCGGCGCCAGGTGAGGACGGCGTCGCGCAGGTCGTGCAGCTGCACGCCGCGGTGGTGCTCGCCGCTCCACGCGTCGGGCAGGGACTTGCCGAGCTCGGCGTGCCAGAGCAGCGGCGGCAGGTCCTCGAGGACGACGGCCATGCCGACGTGGTTGACCGGCGCGTTGGTGACCGTCCGGATCGCCCGGTCGGCCAGCGAGGCGCCGCGGAAGACCCACACGTCGCCGGTGCGGGTGAGCTCGACCGCCTCGTCGAGCGGGAGCGCGCGGCTGGCAGGCACGGCGCTAACTTACGGATCATGCGTCTCTGGAAGGTGCTCGGACTGGCCGGCCTCGCCGGCGTGGCGGCGACCGGCGCCGTCCTCGCCCGCAACGAGCGGCAGCGCCGGGCCTACACCGCCGACGACGTGCGCGCCCGGCTGCAGGAGCGGCACGCCGCACTGGAGGCGCAGCCGGAGCCCGTGCCACCGACGGTCGCCGAGCTCACCGCCGGCCGCACCCACCGGCTGGCCCGCGTCCTGCGGCGGAACTAGGCCGGGTTCTCCGGCAGGACGACGATCCCGTCCCTGTCGGCGTACAGCCACTCCCCCTCGCGGAACGCCACACCGGCGAAGGCCACCGGCAGCCCGACCTGCCCCGAGTGCAGCCCCTTCTGGCTGCGGCGGGGCAGGGCGGCCAGCGCGCGCACCCCGATCGGCTGCGCGTCGATCTCGTCGACGTCGCGCACCGCGCCGTTCACGACGACGCCGGCCCAGCCGTTCTCGGCGGCCGCCACCGCGAGGTTGCCGCCGAGCAGCGCGCAGCGCAGCGAGCCGCCGCCGTCGACGACGAGCACCCGGCCCTCCCCCGGCTGCTCGACGGCCGCGCGGACCAGCGTGTTGTCCTCGAAGACCTTGAGCGTCGCGATCGGCCCGTGGAACGCCGTCCGGCCGCCGTAGGACTGGAAGAGCGGCTCGCCGACCTGCGCCTCGGGGTGCGCGTCGGAGAGGTCGGTGGTGGAGAGGGACATCGCGTGGGCTCGCTCTCGGGTCGGAGGTCGGTCAGGACAGGGCGGCGACGACGGCGTCGGTGAAGCCACCGGTCGTGGCCGTGCCACCGAGGTCGCGCGTCCGGACGCCGCCGTCGATGGTGGACCGCACCGCGGTGTCGATCCCGGCCGCCGCGGCGGCCAGCCGCTCGTCGCCGTGCCGGGTGGCCAGCCAGTCCAGCAGCATGCCGCCGGACAGGATCATCGCCACGGGATTGGCCACGCCGCGGCCGGCGATGTCGGGCGCCGAACCGTGCGCGGCCTGCGCCATGGCGCGGTCGTCGGACGCGTTGATCGACGGCGCGATGCCGAGCGAGCCGGCCAGCTCGCCGGTCAGGTCGGAGAGGATGTCGCCGAACATGTTCTCGGCGACGATCACGTCGAAGTCACCGCCCCGGCGGACGAGGTGCACGGTCATCGCGTCGATGTGGAAGTCGTCGACCGTGACGTCGGGATACCGCGCACCCACCTCGCGGCAGACGTCGCGGAACAGGCCCATCGACAGCCGCAGCACGTTCGCCTTGTGCACGATCGTCAGGTGCTTGCGGCGCCGTCGCGCCGCTTCGAACGCGGCGACGGCGATCCGCTCCACCCGCGGCCGGGTGACGATGCCCATGGTGATCGCGACGTCCGGCGAGGGCATGAACTCGCCGGTGCCGGCGACGGTGTTGCGGTCGGCGTAGAAGCCCTCCGTGTTCTCCCGGAAGATCACCAGGTCGAGGTCGGGGACGACCACGCGGCCCGAGCTCAGCGCGCGGGCGGGTCGCACGTTCGCGTACAGGTCGAAGTGCTTGCGGAGAGCACCGCTCGGCGCCAGCTGGGACCGGAACGGCTCGGGGTAACCCACCGGGTCGATCGGCCCGAGCACCCACCCGTCGAGCTTCTCGGGGGCCGCAACGGTCTCCTCCGGCAGCGCCGTGCCGTGCGACTCGATCGCGGCGAGGCCCATGGGCAGCTCCTGCCACTCGATGGCCGGGTGCCCGACGGCCGAGAGGGCCGCGTCGATCACCCGGACCGCCGCCGGCGCGATCTCCGGGCCGATCCCGTCGCCGACGAGCACGCCCAGCCGGTAGGTCCGATCGGGGGCGGTGGTGTACGGCATCTGATCTCCTTCGGCCGATTTTATAAAGTGCAATGTATGATGATGGCAATGGAGTCGCAAGGGAGGAGTGCCGACGTGTCCGAGACGTCGTCCGCCGACGAGCCGTTCGCGACGAAGAGCGACCTGGCCTACGAGCGGGTGCGCCGACTGATCCTCTCCGGCGAGCTGCCGCCGGGCGCGGTGCTGCGCCAGGTCGCGCTCGCCCACAGGGTCGGGATGAGCACCACTCCCCTGCGCGAGGCGCTGCGCCGGCTCAAGCAGGAGGGCCTGGTCGAGCACGACGCCCACCACAACGCACGGGTCGCCCCGCTGACCGAGGCGGAGGCGCGCGACCTGTTGGAGATGCGCCTGGCTCTCGACCCGTTCGCCGCGTCGATGGCCGCGCAGCGACGCACGGACGAGGACCTGGCGGCGATCGCGGACGCGCTCGAGCGCCTGGAGTCGCTGCCCCGGAACCCGACGGCCGCCCAGCTGGCCACGCACCGGCTGTTCCACCGGGCGATCAACCGCGCCTCGCACAACGCGCTGATGGTGGACGCACTGGAGGGCGTGTGGGACAAGACCGACCGCTACCGCCGCCACGCCCTCGAGATCGACCGCACCGCCGAGGAGCGGGAGGCCCGCGCGGTCGAGCACCGGCTCGTGCTCGAGGCGGTGCGGGACGGTGACGCCGACCGGGCCGCCGACCTCGTGCGGGTGCACGCCGAGACGAGCCTGCTCACGCGCAGCGCCCTGCACCTGGGCGCATAGACCGCGAGCCGGGGACGAAGGGCCCTGGCGTGCCGGGCCTATGTATACAATGCTGCATACAACGAGAGGAGTTCGGGTGTTCAGCCTTCTGGTGCAGGTCCAGGTCGATCCGGAGCGGCGGGCGGAGTTCCTCGCCGCCGTCACCGACAACGCCGAGGCGTCGGTGCGCGACGAGCCGGGGTGCCTGCGGTTCGACGTGTGCTCCGTGGAGGGCGACGAGAACCGGTTCCTCTTCTACGAGCTCTACCGCGACGCGGCCGCGTTCGAGGAGCACCGCGCGGCGCCGCACTTCCAGGCCTGGCGCGAGGCGGCCGACCGCACCGTGATCCAGCAGATCAACACCCGCGGCGACCTGCTCGTCTCGCACACCGCCGAGGCGCTGGCATGAGCGCCCCCCGCACGTCCGGCCAGCCCAGCACCCAGCCGTGCATGGTGCTCCGGCCGGAGGAGATCGACCGGTTCGACCGCGGCAACGGCGTCGTCACGATCCCGTTCGTCGGCAAGTGGAACGCCGAGACGAACCGGGTGACCACCGGGATGACCGTCTTCACGCCCGGCACCGGCATCCCGCTGCACTCGCACAACGTCGAGGAGAGCGTGCTCGTCTACCAGGGCGAGGCCACCGCCGTCATCGGCGACGAGGAGTTCGACCTGGTCGCCGGGCAGGCCACGTGGGTGCCGGCCGGCGTCCCGCACTGCTTCCGCAACCGCGGCGACGGACCGATGACGATCTACTGGGTCTACGGCGGCCGCGACGTCACCCGCACCCTCACCGCCACCGGGGAGACCTTCGAGCACCTCTCCGAGGCCGACCGCGGGGCCACCCCCGCCCCCCGGGAGGACGCGTGAACGCCGTCGTCACCGTGAACCCGGCGACCGGCGCGCCGCTCGCCGAGTACCCCGCCTTCTCCGACACGGAGGTCGAGGCGGCGCTCGAGCGCGCCGCCGAGGCGCAGGTCGGCTGGGCGGCCGCCGGGTTCGACGCCCGGGCCGCCGTGCTGCGCCGCGCCGCCGAGGTGCTCCGCCGCGACGTCGACGCCCTCGCCCTCCTGGTCACCCGGGAGATGGGCAAGCCGCTGGCCGAGGCCCGGGCCGAGGTCGAGAAGTGCGCGACCGCCTGCGACTACTACGCCGAGAACGCCGCCGGCTTCCTGGCCGACGAGGAGGTCGCCACCGCCGCCGACCGCAGCTGGATCGGCTACGAGCCGGTGGGCGTCGTGCTGGCCGTCATGCCGTGGAACTTCCCGCTGTGGCAGGTGCTCCGCTTCGCCGCGCCGGCCCTCATGGCCGGGAACGGCGCGCTGCTCAAGCACTCCCCCAACACCACCGGCTGCGCGCTGGCCGTGCAGCGGGTGCTCGAGGAGGCCGGTGCCCCGGCCGGCCTGTTCGGCGCGCTCGTCGTCGCCGAGCCGGACGTGCCCGCGGTGACCGCGCGGCTGATCGACGATCCGCGGATCGGTGCGGTCACGATCACCGGCAGCGAGCGGGCCGGTGCCGCGGTCGGCGCGGCGGCGGGGCGGTCGGTGAAGAAGTCGGTGCTCGAGCTGGGCGGCTCCGACCCGTTCGTCGTGCTGGCCGACGCCGACCTGCCCCGGGTCGCCGCGCTGGCCGCCAGGGGACGGTTCCTCAACGCCGGGCAGAGCTGCATCTCGCCGAAGCGGATCGTGGTCGACGCCGCCGTCGCCGACGAGTTCACCCGCCTGCTGGTCGCCGAGGTCGAGTCCCTGACGGTCGGCGACCCGGAGGCGCCGGGCACCGACGTCGGGCCGATGGCGCGGGAGGACCTCCTCGAGGGCGTGCACGCCCAGGTCGAGAAGTCGGTGGCCGCCGGCGCCCGGCTGCTCGCCGGCGGCCGGCGGCTGGACCGGCCGGGCTGGTTCTACGCGCCGACCGTGCTCGCCGGCGTCGTCCCCGGCATGCCGGCCTACGACGAGGAGGTCTTCGGCCCGGTGGCCGCGGTGATCGTGGCCGACGGCGAGGACGACGCGGTGCGGATCGCCAACGACACCCGCTTCGGCCTCGGCGCCAGCGTCTGGACGGCCGACCCCGACCGCGGCGTGGCCGTGGCCCGGCGCATCCGCTCCGGCGCCGCCTTCGTGAACGCGATCGTCGCCTCCGACGCCCGCATGCCCTTCGGCGGCACCGGGCGCAGCGGCTACGGCCGGGAGCTGGCGGCGGCCGGCATCCGCGAGTTCGTCAACGTCCGCACGTGGTGGGTCCTCGACGAGCCCGCCGCGACGGCGCCGGTGTCGGAATGACCGGCCGGATCCCCCCCGAGCAGCTGCGCGCCTTTTCCGCCGGGGTGCTCGGCGCGGTCGGCGTGCCGGACGACGACGCCGCGCTCGTCGCCGACAGCCTGGTGCAGGCCGATCTGTGGGGACACCAGTCGCACGGCGTGCTGCGGCTGCCCTGGTACGTGGCCCGGCTGCGCAGCGGCGCGATGACCGCGCGCACGGAGCCCGGAGTGCTCACCGACACCGGGCCCCTGGTGCTGCTCGACGGCCGCGACGGCATCGGCCAGGTCCTCACCGACCGGGCGCGCGCGCTCGCCGTCGACCGGGCCCGCGCCCACGGCGTCGGCGTCGTCGGGGTCCGGAACTCCAACCACTTCGGGACGGCGATGTGGTTCACCCGCCGCGCCGCCCGGGACGGCTGCGTCGCGGTCCTGACCACGAACGCCAGCCCCGCGATGGCACCCTGGGGCGGCCGCGAGAAGGTGGTCGGCACCAACCCGTGGTCGATCGCCGCACCCGGGCCGGACGGCCGGGTGATCGCGCTCGACATCGCGAACACCGCCGTGGCCCGCGGGAAGATCTACCTGGCGAAGAACCGCGGCGAGCCGATCCCCGAGACGTGGGCGCTGACCCGCGAGGGCGCGCCCACCACCGACCCCGCCGAGGGGGTGCTCGGCGTGATCCTGCCGATGGCCGGCCACAAGGGGTACGCCATCGCCTTCCTGATGGACGTCCTCTCCGGGGCGCTCACCGGCAGCGGCGTCGGCACGCAGGTGCACGGGCCGTACGAGCCGGAGGCGCGCAGTGGCTGCGGCCACCTGTTCCTCGCGCTCGACCCGGCGGCCTTCGGCGACCCGAGCGGCTACCTGGCGCGGGTGGAGCGGCTCATCGACGAGGTGAAGGGCGTGCCGCTGGCGAAGGGCTTCGACGAGGTCTTCTACCCCGGCGAGGTCGAGGACCGGGCCGAGGCCGCGAACCTCGCGGCGGGCGGCGTCGTGCTGGCCGAGCAGTCGGTGGCGGACCTGCGGCGGCTGGCGGAGGAGACCGGCGTCCCCCTGCCCGCGGAGGCGGCATGACGGCGGAGCAGAGCAAGGCCGATCTGGTCCACCGGCAGCTCAAGGCCGAGATCGAGTCCGGTGCCCTGGCGCCGGGCACGCCGCTGGCCGAGCTGACGCTGGTCGAGCGCACCGGCGCCTCGCGCACCCCGGTGCGCGAGGCGCTGCGCCGGCTGGCCGCCGAGGGCCTGGTCGACCTCGCCCCCCGCCAGGGCGCCCGGGTGTCGCGGGTCTCGCCGCAGCGGGTGCGGGACCTGTTCGACTTCCGGTCGCTGCTCGAGCCCGAGGCGATGCGCCAGGCGGCGGCGTCCGCGGCCGCCGACCCCGCCCTGCGCCGGGAGCTCACCCGGCTGCGCGGCGAGTTCGCGCGGATCCAGCGGCGCAGCCCGTCGTCCGCCCGGTCGGAGCGGTTCTACGAGCTCGCCGACCGGTTCGACTGGACGGTCATCGGCGCCACCCGCAACGAGCACCTGCGCCGCACGATCGGCGAGCTGCGGCCGCACACGGCCCGGCTGCGCAACCTCTCGCACGGCGACCCGCAGCGGATCGAGGCGTCGGTGCAGGAGCACCTGCGGATGTGCGACGCGCTCCTCGCGGGCGACGCGGAGGAAGCGGCGGCCGCCTGCCGCGAACACCTGGCGCAGGGCGTGCGGACCATCTTCCGCACGGCGCTGGCCGGGCAGGGCGACGCCGACGCGCTGGACCTGCTGGCCTGACTCAGGGGGCCTTGACCGCCAGCACGGGGCAGTTGGCGTCGAGCAGGATCCGCTGTGCCTGGCTGCCGGTGATCAGCTTCCCCGTCGGCGTGCGCCGGCGGATACCGATGACGATCAGGCTGGCGTTGACCCGGTCGGCGGCCTCGACGACCTCCTCGGCCGCCTCGTGGCCGCGCACCTTCTGGTCGATCTCGTAGACGACGCCGCTCGCGGCGAGCTTCGTGCGCAGGTCCTCCAGCGCCCCCTCGGAGAGGAACCGCTTGTCGATCAGCGAGTCGCCGCGCGCGGTGTTCACCACGTGCAGCGGCTCCTCGCGGCGCCGCGCCTCGGTGAGCGCGGCGGCCAGGGCGGCCTCGCCCTCGGGGGTGGGGACGTAGCCCACGACGATCGTCATGCGGGCAGCCTCCCGGACCGAGCGGGCACCGTCAGCATTGCGACCGTAGAGATCGTTTCGGTCGTTGCGTGCACGCGGCTCAGGACGGCGCGCGGGGGGTGCGGAGGGTGAACCGGCGTTCCGGCCGCCCGGCCGTGCCGTACCGCTGGCGGACGTCGGCCTCCTGCTGGGCGACCAGCTGCTCCAGGTAGCGCCGGGCGCTGACCCGCGCCAGGCCCGTGCGCTCGCTGGCCTCGGTCGCCGACAGCCCGTCGGTGCCGGCCGCGGCCAGCGCCTCGCGGACCAGCGCCAGGGTCTCCGGCGCGATCCCCTTGGGGGTGGGAGCCGGCCGCGGACCGCCGCGGGACAGGGCGAACATCCGGTCGACGTCGCCCTGCGCCGCCTCCTCGAGCACCCCCAGGTCGGTGCGCAGCGCGGCGTAGTCGAGCAGCCGCTCCTCGAACGTCCGCCGGTCGAACGGCTTCACCAGGTAGTGCAACACCCCGCCGTGCAGCGCGCTGCGGATGCTCTCGACGTCCCGCGCGGCGCTGATCACGATGACGTCGGTGGAGACCTGCGAGCTGCGCAGCTGGCGGAGCACCTCCAGTCCGGTCATGTCCGGCAGGTAGACGTCGAGCAGCACCAGGTCCGGCCGCAGCCGGGCCACCTCCTCCAGCGCCTGCGCACCGGTGGACGCCGTCCCCACGACCTCGAATCCGTCGAGCGCGCGCACGAACCCGGCGTGCACCTTCGCCACCATGAAGTCGTCGTCGACGATGAGCACGCCGATCGGCCGGCCGCCGGTCATGACGTCACCAGCGCCGGGTCGGCGGGCAGCCGGGCGGTGAACGTGGACCCGCCGGCCGAGGTCGCGGTGACGCTGCCGCCGCGCCGGGTGCAGACCAGGTGCACGAGCGACAGCCCGATGCCGCGCTGACCGTCCTTGGACGACACCCCGCGGCGGAACACCTCGCGCTCCATGCCGGGCGGCACGCCGGGCCCGGAGTCGCGGACGACGACGTCGACCTCGCCGTCCACCAGGCCGAGCCCCACCTCCACCCAGCGGCTTGCCACCGAGGCGGTCGCGTCCATGGCGTTGTCGACGAGGTTGCCGACGACGGTCGCGACGTCGGTGCTCAGCTCGTCGTCGAGGACCGGGAGGGAGGAGTCCGGCGCGATCCGCAGGTCCACGGCGAGCTCCGCCGCCTGGCTGGCCTTCGCGATGAGCAGGGCGGCGATCGCGGGATCGCGCACCGCCGCGGTCACCACCCCGCTGAACTCCGACAGGCCGGCGCTGACCCGGTGGACGAACCGCACGGCCTCGTCCGGCTCGCCGAGCTCGATGAGACCGGCGATGGTGTGCAGCCGGTTGCTGAACTCGTGCGCCTGCGCGCGCAGCGTGTCGGTCACGTGCCGGGTGAGGTCGAGCTCGCGGCGCAGCTCGAGCAGCTCCGTGCGGTCGCGCAGCGTCGTCACCGAACCGATCGGCCGGCCCTTGCTGGAGATGGGCAGCCGGTTGACCACGAGCACCCGCCCGGCGCTGCCCACGGCGCGGTCGCGCTCCACCTCGTCGGAGAGCAGCGCCTCGCGCATCTCCTCCCCCACGCCGAGCTCCTCGAGGCCGCGGCCGACCGCGTCGCCCGGGATGCGCAGCAGCCGGAGCGCCTCGTCGTTGACGAGCGTGACCCGGCCGCGCAGGTCGAGACCGATCACGCCCTCGCGGATGCCGTGCAGCATCGCGTCCCGGTGCTCGACCAGCCCGGCGATCTCGACCGGTTCCAGGCCGAGGGTCTGCCGCTTCACCCGGCGGGCCACCAGGAGGGAGCCGCCGATCCCGATGAGGCTGGCCACCCCGAGGTAGGTGAGCAGGGTCGGGACGGCGGAGGCGAGCCCGTCGCGGATCCCGGGGTAGGCCCGCTGCACCTCGACCAGGCCGAGCAACTGCCGGCCGTCGGTCGAGTAGACCGGTGCCATGGCGACGGCCGCCCGGCCGCCGTCGTGCGTCCGGCCGTCCCCGCGCCAGGACCGCCCCTCGAGGACGTCGCTCTCGCCGAGGTCGAGCCGGGTGTCCAGCTGCGACGGGTTCGAGCTGGCGAGGACCGTCCGGTCGGTGCGCGCGACCACGATCTCCTCGGACAGCGAGCTGCTGCGCGCGTTCTCGGCCGCCACCCGGACGAAGGAGAGCGCCCCGTCCTGCACCGCCTGCCGGAACGCGCGCCCATTCGCCACGGACTCCGCGACGGCCTGCGCGCGCCGCCCCTCGACCCCCTCGGCCCGCTGGATCGCCTGCGCCACGGACACCGCGGCCACGCCGAGCAGCACGACGCAGACGATGACCACCTGCAGCGCGAGCAGCTGGCCGGTCAGCGACAGCCGCCGGGTCACGGTTCTCTCCTGAGTGTCGGTCGGGACTTCTGGGCACAAGCATGCGCGCGCAGTTCAGCACGCCGCAGATCCCGTCACGGCCGTGGACACAACGACCACAAAGCTCAATGCGCACGCAACCGTGACACGGACCACTCCGGTTGCCACCTTCGCCTGGAGCGGCGGTGATCCGCCGGACTGACAGGAGGAGAGAGATGCGCACTGCTTCCCTGAGGAAGCTCGCGATCGGCGCCGTCGGCGCCGTCGCGGCCGGGGTCGTGCTCACCGGCTGCGGCACCACCGCCGAGGGCGGCTCGGCCGCCGACGGCGGGTCCGGCGACGGCCCGATCAGCGGCCTGCGGGTGATGGTCCCCAACTCCCCGGGCAGCGGCTACGACACCACCGGCCGCGCGTGGGCGCAGGTGCTGGAGGACGAGGGCCTGGCGGACAACATCGAGGTGTTCAACCTCGAGGGCGCCGGCGGCACCGTCGGCCTGCAGCGGCTGGTCAACGAGGAGGGCAACGCCGAGCTGCTCATGCAGATGGGGCTCGGTGTCGTCGGCGCCCAGTACAGCAACCAGTCCGAGGCCACCCTGGACCAGACCACCCCGATCGCGAAGCTGATCGAGGAGGCCGAGGCGATCGTCGTCCCGGGTGACTCCCCCTTCCAGACGCTCGACGACCTGGTGACCGCGTGGAAGGCCAACCCCGGGGACACCCCGGTGGGCGGCGCCTCCAACCCGGGCGGCCCGGACCACCTGACCCCGATGCTCCTGGCCCAGGAGGTCGGCGTCACCCCGACCGACGTCAACTACGTCGCCTACGACGGCGGCGGCGAGCTGCTGGCCGGCATCCTCGGCGACGACGTCGCCTTCGCCGCGACCGGCATCGGCGAGGTCGCCGAGTCCGCCGCCGCGGGTGACGTCCGCATCCTGGCCGTGACCACGGAGGACGCCGTCGAGGGCGTCGACGCCCCGACGCTGAAGGACGAGGGCGTCGACCTGGTCTTCACCAACTGGCGCGGCATCGTGGCGGCCCCGGGCATCTCCGAGGAGGAGACCCAGCGCTTCATCGACGCCATCACCGAGATGCACGACAGCGACGCCTGGCAGAAGGTCCTGGAGGACCAGGGCTGGACCGACGCCTTCCAGACCGGCGACGAGTTCAGTGCCTTCCTGCAGGAGGAGAGCGACCGCGTCCAGTCCGTCCTCACGGAGCTGGGGCTGTCGTGACCTCGGCCGCCCCCGGCGGCACCCAGGAGCAGGGCCGCTCCGAGTTCGGAGTGGCCCTGTTCCTGGGGGCCCTCGGAGTCCTCGTCATCGTGCAGGCGCTGCTGCTGCCCGAGAGCCGGATCGCCCGCGGTCCGGTCGGCCCCGCGACGGTGCCCCTGGTGGTCGGTGGTCTGCTCGTGATCGTCGCGGGCTTCCTCGCCGTCGACGTCTGGCGCGGCGGCCGGGGTGAGCCGGAGGGCGGCGAGGACGTCGAGCTCACCGGCAGCAGCGACTGGCGCACCATCGCCATCCTGGCGGCGGCCTTCGTCGTCAACGCCCTGACCATCGAGAGCCTCGGCTGGCCGATCTCGGGAGCCATCCTCTTCTGGGGTTCGGCCTTCGCCCTCGGCAGCCGGCACTACATCCGGGACGCGGTTATCGCGTTCGTGCTGTCGATCGGCAGCTGGTACCTGTTCGTGCTCGGCCTCGGCATCTCACTGCCCGTGGGCATCCTGAGGGGGATCCTCTGATGGACGCGCTGACCTCGCTGGTCGAGGGCTTCGGCACCGCCCTGACGCCGACGAACATCATGTTCGCGCTGCTGGGCGTCCTGCTCGGCACGGCCATCGGCGTGCTCCCCGGCATCGGCCCGGCCATGACCGTCGCGCTGCTGCTGCCGCTGACCCGCGGCCTCGACGTCACCACCGCGCTGATCATGTTCGCCGGCATCTACTACGGCGGCATGTACGGCGGTTCCACCACCTCGATCCTGCTGAACACCCCCGGCGAGACCTCCTCGGTCGTGACCGCGATCGAGGGCAACAAGATGGCCCGCGCCGGCCGCGCCGCCCAGGCGCTGGCGACCGCCGCCATCGGTTCCTTCGTCGCGGGCACCATCGCGACGCTGCTGCTGGCCCTGCTGGCCCCGACCGTCGCCGACCTCGCCGTCGAGGTCTCCCCCGCCGACACGTTCTCCCTGATGGTGCTCGCCTTCCTGGCGGTCACCTCGGTGCTCGGCAGCTCCCGGATCCGCGGCCTCGCCTCCCTGGGCATCGGCCTGACGATCGGGCTCATCGGCATCGACGCCACGTCCGGCGAGCAGCGGCTGACCTTCGGCATCCCGGAGCTGGCCGACGGCGTCGACGTCATCGTGGTGGCCGTCGGGCTCTTCGCCGTCGGCGAGGCGCTCTGGACGGCGGCGCACCTGCGCCGGCGCCCGGTCGAGGTCATCCCGGTCGGCAACCCGCGGATGAGCCGGGACGACTGGCGACGTTCCTGGAAGCCGTGGCTGCGCGGCACCGGGATCGGCTTCCCGTTCGGCGCCATCCCCGCCGGTGGCGCGGAGATCCCGACCTTCCTCTCCTACGTCACCGAGAAGCGGCTCTCCAAGCACCCGGAGGAGTTCGGCAAGGGCGCGATCGAGGGCGTCGCCGGCCCCGAGGCCACCAACAACGCCTCGGCCGCCGGTGGTCTGGTGCCGATGCTCACCCTCGGCATCCCGACGACGGCGACCGCGGCGGTCATGCTGTTCGCGATCCAGAGCTACGGCATCGAGCCGGGTCCCCGGCTGTTCGACACCGAGCCGGAACTCGTGTGGGGCCTCATCGCCAGCCTCTTCATCGGCAACACCGCGCTGCTGGTGCTGAACCTGCCGCTGGCCCCGCTCTGGGCGAAGCTGCTGCGGATCCCCCGTTCCTACCTCTACGCGGGGATCCTGTTCTTCGCGAGCCTGGGCGCCTACGCGGCCAACGCCAACCCGTTCGACCTGTTCCTGCTCCTGGTCATCGGGGCGCTCGGGTTCATGATGCGGCGGTACGGGCTGCCGATGCTCCCCGCGATCATCGGCGTGATCCTCGGCCCGTTCGCCGAGGAGGAGCTGCGCCAGGCGCTGCAGATCAGCAACGGCCGGGTCACCGGCCTGATCAGCCCGATGACGATCGTCGTGTACTCGATCGTCGCGGTGATCCTGCTCTGGCCGCTGATCCGGAAGCTGCTGCCCCGCAAGGCGCCGGTCCCGGGGGTCTTCGAGGAGGCCGTGCACGAGATCGACGAGGCGCACCACCACACCGGCCTGACCAGCGCGGTGTCGGCGCGGCACGAGCACGACCACGGGGGCGCTCCTGGCACCGACACCGGCGCGGAGCCACCGCCGGACCCGGAACGCGACCGCTGACCAGTGGGGGGAGAGAGCCGCCGGCTCTCTCCCCCCACGGTCGTTCACGGGCCGTCGTACCCGAGCCGCGCCCCAGGGGTTTAGCGGCCAGGACCGGCGTGCATGCTCCGGGCATGCCCGGATCCGGGGACGACGGCCGGCCGCTGCTGGTGGGGTTCCGCGACCGCCGGGGCGAGAGGCCGGTCGCGGAGAGCCTCGGTGAGGCGCTGCTCGGCTCGCTCCTGGACCGGTCGCACCTGCTGCCGCCGTGGCTGGTCGGACCGCTCGTGGCGCAGGAGGTCGCCGGGGTCGGCGGCTGGGACGTCAGCATCCACCTGCAGGACTACGACCAGGTCCACCTGCAGCCGCTGCAGGGTCGAGGGCTGGTCGGCGAGCAGGCACCGATCGACTCCACCCCGGAGGGACGGGCCTTCCGCACCCACGAGACCGTCGAGGTGGAGCTGCCCGACGGCGGCGTCCGCCTGCACCTGCCGATGCTCGACGGCTCGGATCGCGTCGGCGTCCTGTCCTTCACCCTGCCCCGCGTCGGTGGAGGTGACCGCACGCTGGCGCAGCAGCTGGCCGGGCTGGTCGCCGATCTCGTCGTCACGAAGAACGCGTACACCGACGCGTACGCCCGGGTCCGCGCCGTCCGGCCCCTCTCGCTCGCCGCCCAGCTGCAGCGATCGACCCTGCCGCCGCTGGCCATGACGACGCCGGACGTCGACGTGGCCGGCGTCCTCGAGCCCGCCTACGAGGTCGGCGGCGACTGCTTCGACTACGCGATGGACGAGCACGTGCTGCACGTCGCCGTCTTCGACGCCATGGGGCACGGCCTCGAGGCGGCCACCATGGCCACCGTCGTGGTGGCGGCCTACCGCCACGGGCGGTGGGCCGGCTCCTCGCTGGCCGAGCTGTACGCCGAGATGGACCGCACCGTCGCCCTCACCTCCCCCGGACGTTTCGCGACCGCGCAGATCGGCCGGCTCGACACCGAACGCGGCCGGCTCAGCTGGGTCAACGCCGGACACCCGCCTCCCCTGCTGGTGCGTGCCGCCACGGTCGTCGGCGAGCTGACCGGTCCCGTGACCCGGCCACTGGGCCTCGGCGACGGCCCCGCCCGCGCGCAGACGGCGCAGCTCGAGCCCGGCGACCGCGTCCTGTTCTTCACCGACGGCGTCGTCGAGGAGCGGGTGGACGGCGAGCAGTTCGGCGAGGCGCGGCTCCGGCAGGTGCTCGAGCACACCACCGCCGAGGACCTCACCGCCCTGGAGACGGTGCGCCGGCTCTCCCACGCGCTCATGGCCGCCCGGCGAGGACGCACCAGCGACGACGCCTCACTCCTGCTCGTGGAGTGGAAGCAGCCGCCCCCCGACGACGACCTCGCCTGACGGGGGCGGCCGCGGTGGATCAGTCCGGGACCAGCGTGGTCAGCTCGCGCACGTAGACGCCGGTGCCGTGGCCGAAGCCGGAGACGACCGGCTGCAACCGGTCACCCACGGTGGCGACGGCCCGGTCGAGCAGGGTGCGCAGCCTCGGCACCCGGACCCGTTCGCCGGAGACCGTCAGCACGAGGACCGCGGCGACCAGCGCCAGCAGCGCCACCGAGCCGACGGCGACCGGCAGGCCGGCGGAGTCCGCGAGCAGCCCGATCACGGGCGGGCCACCGAGCAGCCCCGTGTAGCCGACCGTCGTGGCCAGGGCGATGCCGCTCGCGCCGCCGAGCAGCCCGGCGCGGGCGATCGCCAGCGGGAACACGTTGGCCAGGCCCAGCCCCACGAGCACGAACCCGGCCAGCGCCACGGCCAGGGACGACGTGGTCACCGCCGCGAGCGCCCCTCCGGCGGCCAGCAGGGCACCGCCGACCAGCAGCCGCCGCTCCCCCATCGCCTGCAGCAGCCGGCCGCCGGCCAGCCGGCCCGCGGCCATGGCGAGGGAGAAGCCGGCGTATCCCGCGGCGGCCACGGTGGCCGGTGCGGCGAGCTCCTCGCGCAGCAGGAGGGCGCCCCAGTCGGTGAGCGCCCCCTCGCCGAAGGCCGTGCACCCTGCGATGGCGCCCAGCACCACCAGGACCGCGGTCGGCCGCCGCCGCCCGCCGTCGGTGTGCCGGGACCCGCCGTGCGGCGCGCGGCGCCGGCGGGCGCCCACGAGGGTGGGCAGCGCCCAGGCGCTGACGAACAGGCCGGCGGCGGCGACGAGCGCGAGGTGGGCGGTCACGCCGAGCACGGCGGAAACGGCGCCGCCGAGCAGCGCGCCGCCGAGCCCGCCGAGGCTGAAGCCGGCGTGCAGGCCCGACAGGAGAGGCCGGCCGAGCCGGGCCTCGACCTCGACGCCGACCGCGTTGGCGGCGACGTTGACCATGCCGGTCGCGGCGCCGAACGCGAACAGCGCGACGCACAGGGCGGGAACGGAAGCGACCAGGCCGGGGAGGACGGCGCCGGCGGAGACGGCGACCGCGGCCAGGGCGGCCACCCGCCCCGCGCCGAACCGGGCGCACCACGCCCCGGTGCCGCGCATGCAGACCAGGGCGCCCAGCGACAGGCACAGCAGGGCGATGCCCAGGGTGCGGTGATCGGCACCGACCCGGTCGGCGACGTCGGGCACCCGGGCGGCCCAGCTGCCGAACACCGCGCCGTCGAGCACGAACAGCACGGTGACGGCGGCGCGCAGCCGGTCCGGGGAGGGCTGAGGCGCGCGGGCGGCGGTGGCACGGACGACGTCCGCGACCGGGGCGCGGGCGCGCGAGAGCAGGAAGGGAGTCGTCATGAGGGGATCTCTCGGGACGTCGAGGGGCAGGGCAGAGCACACGACCTCGGGCACCCGTCCCCTCCACGGTGCCCCAGGACATGTGTCGGTTCACGCGAATCCCCGTGAACTTCCCGTGAGACGAACCACCGCCATGTCACAGGAGCCGTTCCCTCTCCCACGGGGAACGGCTCCTGTGGTCGCGGTCTCGGGCCGGCGTCCACCTCGGCCGACGCCGCGCTCGGCTCAGACGCTGCGCCAGCGGCCGCGGGCAGCGTTGCCCGCCGGGCGGGAGGCGAGGACGTTGCCCTCGGTCGGGCCGACCTCGTCGCGGGCGACGGCGAGCAGCCGCATCAGCGGCTCGACCAGCCGGTCGTAGATCCCGGGCAGGAAGCGGAAACCGGCGGTGATCAGCGGGTTGAACACCCCCGCCTGCACGATCCGCCGCGGCCGGTCCAGCGTGCCGACCACCGCCTTCGCCACGCGCTCCGGCGAGTACACCGGCGGTGGTGGGCGGCCGGTGCTGCCCATGTACGAGGCGCCCTGGTAGTAGATCGGGGTGTCGACGCCGCCGGGGGCGACGGCGGAGACCGTGACGCCCTTCGCGTCCCGGGTCTCCTGCTGCAGCACCCGGACCAGCCCGAGCTGCCCCCACTTGGCCGCCACGTAGCTGCCCATGAGCGGCGTGGCGATCGAGCCGAGCAGCGAGCCGACCACCACCAGGTGACCGGCCTCCTGCCGGCGGAAGACCGGCAGCACCGTGCGCGCCACGTTGGCGGTGCCGTGCAGGGCGGTGTCCACGACGGCGTCGAAGACCTTCGCGGGCACCTCCTCGACCCGGCCGTAGGCCATGACCTGCGCCGCGTGCACGACGACGTCGAGCCGGCCGAAGCGGGCGACGGTCGACTCGACCACGGAGCGGACGGCGGCCTCGTCGGTGACGTCGGCCGGGCACACGACCGCGGCGGCGGCGCCGGCGGCCCGCGCCTCCTCCGCCGCCTCCTCCAGCGCCGGCCGGCCCCGGGCGACCAGGACGACGGCGGCGCCGCGCTGGGCGAACCGGTGGGCGGTGGCCCGGCCGATGCCACTGCTGGCACCGGTGACGAGGACGGTCTGGGGCATGCGGCGGACTCCGCTCCACGGGAATGGGTTGTGCGCCATCTACCCGTGGTCCGCCGTTCCATGCTCCAGCCGGTCGAGCAACCAGCCGGGGCCGGCGACCGGCGTGCCCACGGGCAGCCGCGCGCGCAGGCCGCGGTCGGCGGTCACGACCAGCAGCGGCTCGCCGGCGGCGGCCAGCTCGGCGGCGCACGCGGCGAGTGCGTCGTCCCCTCTGCCGGGGGCGCGCACGACGTCGACGCCGTCCGGCGCCGCCGCGGCCCGGGCCTGCCCCTCCACGACCGCGACGACGCGCGTGCACGGGAACTCGGCGCCGTCCGGCGAGCGCAGCGTCCGGCCCGGCAGCGCGGCCAGGCGGCGCAGCAGCCGCTCGGCCGCGCCGGCGCGGTCGCGCCACCAGCCGTCCGGCCGCGACCCGACGACGTTGGCGGCGTCCACCAGCACGACGGTCATGGGCACCGGCCTACCCGCCGTCGCCCGATCGGGCGACACCGGGGCCGTTTGCGCAGGTGGACCGAGGGAAGTGAGCAGTACGCCCGCGACCGAGGAGGCCTGTCATGGCGACGGACGACCGCGCACCGCTGGACCAGGACGGGTCCACCACGACGACGCGCGAGGGCGCGCACGCGACCCGCGGCGCGGCCCGCGACGCGGTCGCCGCGCAGCGCGCGCGCTTCGGCGGCATCAAGTGGGGGGCGGCCTTCTTCGGCTGGCTGTCGGCGAACGGCCTGGCGGTCGTGCTCATCGCCCTGCTCTCGGCCGCCGGCGTCGCGATCGGGCTGACCAACGGCGTGGACACCGCCGACGAGGCCGCCGCGCAGGCCGACAGCCTCGGCCTCGCGGGCGGCATCGCGATCCTCGTCGTCCTGTTCCTGGCCTACCTCGCCGGCGGGTACGTGGCCGGCCGCATGGCCCGCTTCGACGGTGCGCGCCAGGGCATCGCGGTCTGGCTCATCGGGCTGGTCGTCGTGCTCCTGCTGGCCCTCGCCGGCGTCGCGCTCGGCGCCGAGTACAACGTGCTGCAGCAGCTCAACCTGCCGCGCATCCCCGTCGACGAGGGCACCGCGACCACCGCCGGGATCGTCACGCTGGTGGCGATCCTCGTGGTGACGCTCCTCGGCGCGATCGTCGGCGGCAAGCTCGGCGACCGCTACCACCGCAAGATCGACCGGGCCGGCTTCACGCTCTGAGGAGCCCTGGCCGTCGGTGGCCGCTCGTAGGCTGCGCGGCATGTGCCGGAACATCCGACCGCTGGCCAACTTCGAGCCGCCGGTGACGCCCGCGGAGATCGACGCGGCAGCCCTGCAGTACGTCCGCAAGATCAGCGGCACGACGCGGCCGTCCCGGGCCAACGCCGAGGCGTTCGACCGCGCCGTCGCCGAGGTCGCCGCGGCCTCGGCCCGGCTGCTCGGGTCCCTGGTGACGACCGCGCCGCCCAAGGACCGCGAGGTCGAGGCGGCGAAGGCGCGCGAGCGGGCCGCGGCGCGGTACGGCACGCCGGCCTGACCCGCGCTCAGGAGCCGCCGGGCTCCGGCGTCCGGAACGGCACGTCGTCGCGCGGCGCGTCCGGCGGGTCGTCGGGCGGGTCGGCGTGGTCGCCGGCGGGTGGACGGCCGGGCTCCTCCCGCCCGTCGTCCGGCCGGCCGGGTCCCGGTTGCTGAGGCTGCGTCGTCGACATGCCCGGGCAGGTACCCCGGGTTTGACACGCCTGCCGGTGAGCACAGTGAACGGCAGGTGAACGACATGCGAGCGGGGCGAGCGGAGGAGGCGGCATGAGCAGTGGCAGTGAGGCCCGCGAGCGATCCCGGGAGGGGGCCGATCAGCACGGCGAGTCCCGCTCCGAGCGGATCAACCGCGAGCTCATGGAGCTGCTCAACGAGCTGCGCGTGGCGCTGCCCGGGGTGCAGTTCCTCTTCGCCTTTCTCCTCGTCGTGCCGTTCCAGCAGCGGGTCACGCAGATCACGGACTTCCAGAAGGACGTCTACTACGTGACCCTCGTGGCCGCCGTGGTCGCCACCGGCCTGCTCATCGCGCCCGCCGCCCAGCACCGCATCCTGTTCCGCCAGCACGACAAGGAGAAGCTGCTGCACCGGAGCAGCCGCTCCGCGCTCGCCGGCCTGATCGTCCTCGGGATCGCGCTCTGCTCGGCGGTGCTCCTGGTGGTGGACATGCTCTTCAGCCCCCTGCAGGCCTGGATCACCGCGGGCATCGTCGCCGTCCTGCTGGGCTGGTGGTGGTTCGCCACCCCCCTGGTGAAGCGGGCGCAGGGCACGGCCGACGACGAGGACGACGACGACCGCTAGGAAGGGCGTCCTAACCTGACGGCGTGACCTCGACGGCCGCCCGCCCCTCCGCGCCGCCGTCGAGGGATCCGGCACCCGCCCGTCCCCGCCCGTGGTGGGCGCTCGAACTGCTGCCCCCGCTCCTGGTGCTGCTGCTCGGCGGCCTGCTGCTGCGCCCGGGGCACGGGCTGTGGTTCGACGAGCTGTTCACCGCCGAGGTGGCGCGGCTGCCGCTGTCCGACATCCTCGCCGCCGTCGCCTCGGGCGAGGGGACGACGAGCTACCTGGCCGGCGTCCCGCCGTCGTACAACGCGCCCTACTACGTGGTGGCGCACCTGTGGGTCTCCCTCCCGGGCCTGGGGAGCGACACGGCGCTGCGGATCTTCTCGCTGCTCGCGACCGCCGGCGGCCTGGCGCTGATCACCCGCGCCGTCACGCGGCTGGCCGGCCGGCCGGCCGGAGTGCTCGCCGGCACCGTGCTCGCCGCCTCCCCTCTCGTGCTCGAGCAGGCCGTGGAGGCGCGCAGCTATGGCCTCGCCGTCCTGGCCACCGGCGGCGCCGCGCTCGGCCTGGCCCGCCGGCTGGCCGGTGCCCCGCGCGGGCTGCTGCTGTTCGGGCTGGCCGGCGCCGCTATGGGGCTGGCGCACTGGTACGCGGTCACCGTGCTCGCCGCGTTCGTCGTCGCCGGCCTGGCGCTGCGCGGCCGGGGCGCCCTGCCGCTGCTCGCCGTCGGCGTCCTCGCCGCCCTGCCGACGGCGGCCCTGGTCGGGGTCAACCTGCTCAACGGCACCGGCGCCCACAACGCCGAGCACCTGCGCGACACCGGCGGCCGGCTCGCCGACCTGGCGCTGACGGCGTGGGCCGGGCACGCGCGGGCGCTGCTCTTCCTCACCGTCGTGCTGGGGGTCGTCGGGGCGCTGCGCGCGACCGGCGTGCGGGTGGTCGCGGCGGCGTGGGCCGTCGTCCCGCTGCTGCTGCTCACCCTCGCCGAGCTGGTGCGGCCGGTGTACCTGCCGCGCTACCTGCTGGCCGGCCTGCTCGGCGTGGGGGTCCTGGCCGCGGCCGGCGCCTGGGCCCTTCCCCGTGCCGCCCGGCTGCCCGTCGGCGCGCTGCTGGTCGCCTGCTCGCTGCTGGCGTCCGCGCCGCTGTTCGACCGGGAGGCGCGGGAGCGCTCGGACGACGTCGTCCGCTTCCTGGCCGCGGGTCGGCAGGCCGGCGAACCGGTCGTCGCCGCCGACCAGCGCTCGGCGCTGGGGCTGGACCACTACGTGCGGCTGCTGGCGCCGGAGCTGAGGCCCGACCTGGTCCTGCCGCCGGACGACGCCCCCGCCGGCGCGGACCGCGTGTGGGTGGTCCGCCGGCTGATCGACGGCGAACCCGAGCCGACGGACGACGACGCGATCCTGCTCGCCGCCGGCCTGCGGCTGACCGCCGAGCGCGAGTTCCCCGGCTCGAAGACCGACCTCGTCGTCCAGCTCTGGACGCGGTGAGGAGGAACGTGGTGAACCGTCGTCTCATCCGAGCGCTCGCCGGCCTCGGCGGGCTGTGGGGGCTCGCGCTGCTCGTGCGGCCCGAGCAGGTCGCCGCGGCGCTGTGCCCGGAGTTCCCGCGGTCGAGGCTGTGGGTGGCGCGCGTGCTGGGCGCCCGGCTGGTGGCGCAGTCCGCGGTGGTCCTCGCCGTCCCCGATCGGAGGCCGGTGCGCGTGACCGCCGCCGTCGAGGCGCTGCACGCGACGAGCATGGTCCCGCTGCTCGGGTCGCCCCGGTACCGCCGGGCTGCCGTGATCAGCGGCGGGTGGGCGGCCGGCTACGCGGCCACCGCCGCGGCCCTGGCCCCACCGTCGTAGGGAGCCCTCAGAGGCAGTACGGGCAGGGCTCCTGGCCCAGTGCGACGCAACGCACGCAGGTGAGCAGTTCCTCAGGGTCGGCGCTCTTCGGCACCAGGGCGTCGGCGCCGGCGGCCGCCGCCCGCGGCCGGGCGCCGTCGCCGTCGGCGGTCAGCACGACCACCCGCGGTTCGGGTGCGAGCGCGCGGAGGGCCTCGGTGGCGGCCAGGCCGTCCATCACCGGCATGTTGAGGTCCATGACGATGACGTCGGGGCGCAGGCGGGCGGCGGCGTCCACGACCTGCGAGCCGTCCTCGCAGGCGCCGACGACGGTGAGGCCCGCCTCCTGGGAGAGCAGTTCGGCGAGCATCTCCCGCACGAGCGCGTGGTCGTCCACGACCAGCACCCGGATGTCCTGGTCGTGCAGCTGCTCGGGGGCGCTGGTGCGTCCGCTCACTCGCCGCCTCCCTGGACCTGGACCTGGACGTCCACCCGCCCCCGCGGATCCCGGGGATACCCCGACTGCGGCCGCGCAACCCCTCTTGCCGGCATCCGCCACGCTCACCCCCGCCGCCGCGCGCGCAGCGCCCACAGCAGCGAGCGCACCGACTGGACGAGCCGGCCGCGGGCGGACCACGCGGAGTCCCCCTCCGGGCGCGGGGCGCGGATCACCGGCACGCTGGCCACCGGCAGCCCCGACCGGCCGATCGCGAGCACCACGCTCGGCGCCTGCGCGGCGACGACGGCGTCGCGGGCGCTCTTGCGCATCGCCAGGAAGGCCCCGGCGTCCGGCGGCAGGCCGGTGAGCCGGGCGGCGACCCGCCGGTGCAGCCCGCCGGTGACCCGCCGCAGCAGCGGCTCGTACGCGCCGCGGCGGCCGGCGAAGACCGCCGCGACGTCCCCGACGGCCAGCCGGTCGAGCAGCAGCGGCACCGCCTCTGGCGGGTCCTGCAGGTCGGCGTCCATGCAGACCCAGGCGTCGGCGTCCTCCGCTCCGGCCAGGCCGGTGGTGAGCGCGGCGTGCTGGCCGACGTTGACCGTCAGGCCGGTCACGGCGACCCGCTCGTCGGTCGCGGCGAGGTCGTGGGCCACGCGGACGCTGTCGTCGGGCGACGCGTCGATGACCAGCTGCAGGCGCCAGTCGTAGGCGGCGAGCGCGGCGGCCAGCCGCTCGCACAGCGGGCGCAGCGTGCGCGCGTTGCCGTACACCGGGACGACGACGCACACCCGCGGCGCGGTCCCGGGTCTCATGCCGCCGCCCACGTCCGGGCCAGGCCCTCGGCGAGGTCCACCGTGGGCGCCCAGCCGAGCAGGCGCCGGGCCGCGGCGGGGTCGCAGACCCAGTCCGCGGCGTCCCACTCCCGGCCCGGGTGCGCGCCCGGTGCCGTGGCGATCGGCCGGCCGGTCACCCGCTCGGCCGTGGCCACCAGCTCCGCCGTGCTCGTCTGCACGCCGGTGCCGACGTTGAGCACGCTGCCCGCCGGCAGGTGGTCGGCGCCCGCGGCGCGCACGCAGGCGTCGACGACGTCGCCGACCCACACCCAGTCGCGGCGGCTGACGTGCGCGGGCAGGGGCACGGTGCGGCCGGTGCGGGCCGCGGCCAGCACGACGGGCACCAGCCGGGTGGGGTGGTCGCCCGGACCGTAGACCTGGAAGGCCCGCAGCACGACCGCGCGCACGCCGCGCTCGGCGGCCGCGGCCTGCAGCAGCAGCGAGCCCGCGGCTTTGGTCGCCCCGAAGAAGCCACGCGGGCGCACCGGCGCGGACTCGTCGAGCGGACCGCTGCCGGCGGCGTACTCGGTCGACGAGCCGAGCCGCACCACGACGCGGCAGCGGTCGGGCAGCGCGTCGACCAGCCAGGGACTGGTGTTGACCGCCACCGTGGCCGCCCGCTCGGCCGCGGTCGCCTTGGCCCGGGCGGCGGCGAGGGAGAAGACGACGTCGGGATCGGCGGCCCGCACCGCGGCGGCGCCGGCCCGCGGGTCGGTCAGGTCGGCGTCGGCCCGGGTGAGTCCGACGACGTCCCAGCCGTCGCGCCGGAGGCGGTCGACCAGGTGCCGGCCGACGAATCCGCCGGCACCGGTCACGAGCGCCCTCACGCCGGGGCGGCCACCGGCGCCGCCTCGTGCCGGCCGGCGACGGCCGACACGAAGCGGGCGCGGTGCTCCGCGGCCTGCGCCGGGTCGGCCGCCCGCAGCCGCGTCAGGGCGTCGCGCAGCCGCGGCACCTCGACGAACGGGTCCCGGCCGGCCATGTCGGCGGTGAACGAGCGGCGCAGGAAGGTGAAGTCGGTGCCGATCCGGACCAGTTCGGCGGCCAGCAGCGCGCCCGGCACCGGGAAGCCGCCCCCGGGCAGGGTGAGGCCGGCGACCCCGAACGGCCGGCTCACCTCCGCGCGGACGGCGTCGACCGTGCCGTCGACCAGCGGGTGGAACAGCGAGTCCGACCGGCGGTCGATGCGCAGGTCGTTGAGGCCGACGTAGACGCGCGACAGCGGGCGGCGGGCCAGCTCGGCCGCACGGTCGACCGCGTCCTGCGTCTCGATGAGGATGCCGAGCCCGCAGCGGCCGGCCACCAGGTCGAGGGTGCGGTCGACCTCCTCGGGGGTCCGCACCATCGGCAGCAGGATCTCGTCGGCCCCGCGCGCGAGCGCGTCCTCGACCTCACCGGCGGTCCACGGGCCATAGCCGTTGATGCGGCACAGCAGCCGGCCGTCGAAGCCGGCCCGCATGCGGCTGAGGTCGGCCGGGGTGTCGGTGCTGATCTGGGTGTCCTCACCGGCCTGCCGGCGCGCCTTGCCGCGCCGTTCCCAGTCGACGACGATGCCGGCCGCACCGGCCGCGACCACGTCGGCGCCCCACTGCGGGTCGACCGTGAAGAGGAGGAGGTCCACGCCGGTTAGCTTAGGCATTCCTAACCCGAACTCACAGCCCGGGCACAACCGCGGTCAGAGCTGCCCGGCCACCAGGGGATGCGGGTCCTCCGCCGGGCGGGCCCCGCTCGGAAAGGGAAGGGCCGGGCCCACCACCGAGATCGACACGTCCTGCCCCTCCACCGGCAGCCGCGTGCCCTCGAGCCGCGCGCTGACGGTCGGGCCACCGGGCAGCTCGAGCCAGACCCGGGCGTCGTGCCCGTAGAAGTCGACGCTGCGCACGCGGGCGGCCGGCAGTCCTCCCCCGGGTTCGCCCAGCCGCAGCTGCTCGGGGCGGAGCAGCACGCGCGCCGGGCCGTCCGCCGTCCCGGCGACCTCGAGCTCGCCGAGGACGCACCGGGCCCGGCCGTCGCGGACCTCCGCGTCGAGGACGACGGCCTCGCCGACGAACGTGGCGACGTCGAGGTCGCGCGGGCTGCGGTAGAGCGTGCGCGGATCGGTGAGCTGCACCAGCCGCCCGCCGCGCAGCACGGCCACCTGGTCGGCCAGCGACAGCGCCTCGGCCTGGTCGTGGGTGACCAGGACGGCGGTGGCGCCGGCCGCGCGCAGCGCCGTCGCCACGGCCTGGCGGGTCTCCTCGCGCAGCGACGCGTCCAGGGACGAGAACGGCTCGTCGAGCAGCACGAGCGAGGGCCGCGGCGCGAGCGCCCGCGCGAGGGCCACCCGCTGCTGCTGGCCGCCGGAGAGCTGGTGCGGGTGCCGGCCGGCCAGGCCTTCGTCCAGGCCGACGAGGGTCAGCAGGTCGCGCACCCGTGCGGCGTCGCGGCGCTCGCGGCGGGGCAGTCCGAAGGTGACGTTGCCGGCCACGGACAGGTGCGGGAACAGCCCGCCCTCCTGGGGCACGAAGCCGATCCCCCGCCGGCGGGCGGGCACGCTGCGGCCGGCGCCGACGACGACGGCCTCGCCCACCGCGATCGAGCCGGAGTCGGGGTCGTCGAACCCGGCGATCAGCCGCAGCAGCGTCGTCTTCCCGCACCCGGACGGGCCGAGCAGGGCGGTGAAGCTGCCCGACGGCACGTGCAGGTCCACGCCGGTGAGCACGGGCGTGGCGCCGAAGGACTTCGTCACGTCCTGGACGGTCAGGGAGCTCATGTGGTCAGACCTCGTCGGGCATCACGGGACAGCAGGACGGTAGCCGGTGCGGACAGCAAGACCATGATCACGGCGTAGGGCGCCGCCGCGCCGTACTCCAGGGCGCTGCTGGCCGACCAGAAGGCCGTGGCCAGCGTCGTCGTCCCGGTGGGTGCGAGCAGCAGGGTCGCGGTCAGCTCCGTGACGACGGCGAGGAACACCAGCGCCGCGCCCGCGCCGATGCCCGGCGCCAGCAGCGGCAGGGTCACCCGCCGCAGCCGGTCGAGGGGCGAGGAGCCGAGCGAGGCGGCGACGTCGTCATAGAGCCGCGGCGACTGCTCCACCGCCGCCCGCACCGTCACGATCGCCCGCGGCAGGAACAGGATCGCGTAGGCGGCCAGCAGGACCGGCACCGTCTGGTAGAGCCACGGCGTCGCCCGGATGCTGATGGTCACCAGGGCCAGCGCGATGACGATCCCGGGGACGGCGCTGCCGAGGTAGGTGCTGCGCTCGAGGAGGGTGGCCACCCGCCCGCGCACCCGCACGGCCAGCCAGCCGGTGGGCACCGCCAGCGCGGTCGTGACCGCCGCCGCGGCCGCCGCGAGCGCCAGCGTGCTGCCGGTGGTGGTGACCAGCCGGTCGACGTCGAACGCGGTGGAGCTGCCGCGCACCAGCCAGGCGACCAGGGCGCCCAGCGGCACCGCCACGGCGAGGCCGACCAGCGCGCCCAGACCGGCGAGCGCGGGGCCCGTGAGCGCCCTCAGTGCCACCGGGCGGGGCGGCCGGGCGGCCCCGCGGCCGCTGCGGGCGTAGCCGCGCCGGCCGCGCAGCCGCAGCTCGGCCAGCAGCAGGAACAGGCAGAGCAGCACGAGGACGCCGGCCAGCATCGTCGCGCCGGGGCCGTTGAACGTGGCGCGGTACTGGTCGTAGATCGCCGTCGTGAAGGTCGGGTAGCGCAGCATCGCGAAGGCGCCGAACTCGGCCAGCAGGTGCAGCGCGACCAGCAGGCTGCCGCCGAGCACCGCCACCCGCAGCTGGGGCAGCTGCACCCGCCGGAAGACAGCCCAGCTGGACAGGCCCAGCCCGCGGGCGGTCTCCTCCAGCGCCGGGTCCAGGCCGCGGAAGGCGGCGACGGCGGGCAGGTAGACGAACGGGAAGTAGGACAGCGTCACGACCAGCAGGGCGCCGCCGTAGCTGTCCAGGCCGGGCAGCAGCGAGATCCACGCGTAGCCGTTGACGAACGCCGGGACGGCGAGCGGCGCGACCAGCAGCACGTGCCACACCCGGCGCCCCGGCAGCGACGACCGCTCCACCAGCCAGGCCGCCCCCACGCCCAGCAGCCCGCACAGGACCACCGTGCCGCCGACGAGCCGGGCGGTGTTCCACAGCAGCTCGGCGACCCGCGGCCGGAACACCAGCTCGCGCACGCCGCTCCAGCCGACGTCGGCGGTGTAGTAGGCGATGTAGCCCAGCGGCAGCAGCGCCAGGACGGCGACCGCGGCGGCGAGCAGCAGGGTCAGTGGATGCCGCCGCAGGGCTCCGCCGGCCCGGCTCCGGGCAGCCGCCACCGGGGCCGCGGGCGCCGGGGTGCGCCCCGGGCCTTCGGGGAGCCCGGTCGCGGCGGTCAGAGCAGGCCCACCTCCTGCATGAGCTCGGTGACCTGCGGCGCGTTGAGCGAGCCGGGGTCGATCTCGGGGGCCTGCAGCTCGGCCAGCGGGGGCAGCACCTCGGCCGACGCGACGTCGACGCCCACGGCGTACTCGAGCGCGTCGCTGTCCGCCAGCCGCTCCTGCGCGGCCCGGCTGGTGAGGTACTCGACCAGCTGCTGGGCCGCCTCGGGCTGGTCGGAGGAGGCCAGCACGCCCGCGCCGGACACGCTGACGAAGGCGCCCGGGTCCTGGTTGCGGAAGTAGTGCAGGACGACGTCGTCCCCGACGAGGCCGTTCTCCGCCTGGTCGCGGTACCAGTAGTAGTGGTACATCACGCCGACGTCGACCTCGCCCTCGTCGACGGCCTTCATGACCGCGGTGTTGCTGGCGTAGATCTCGGCGTTGCGCTGCAGCCCTTCCAGCCAGGCGCGGGTGGCCTCCTCGCCGCGCAGCTCCAGCACCGCGCTGACGATCGCCTGGAAGTCCGCGCCGCCCGACGCGATGCCGACCCGGCCCCGCCACTCGGGGTTGGCGAGGTCGAGGATCGAGGCCGGTAGCTCCTCCTCCGAGACCGCGTCCGGCTGGAAACCCAGCACCGTGGCGCGCGCGGCGAACCCGGTCCACGTGCCGGACGCCGGCCGGTACTGCGCGCCGACCTGGTCCAGCGTCGCCTGGTCGAGCGGGGCGAGCAGGCCCGCCTGGTCGACGACGTCGATCGACGGGCTGTTCTCGGTCAGGAAGACGTCGGCCGGCGAGGCGTCGCCCTCCTGCACGATCTGGTTGGCGAGCTCGGCGTCGTTGCCCTCGCGGAACTCGACCTCGATGCCGGTGTCGGCGGTGAAGTCCTCGAGCATCGCCCGGACCAGGCTCTCGTGCTGGGCGCTGTAGACGGTGAGCGTGTCGGCGTCCGACCCCCCGGAGTCGCCGCAGGCCACGAGCGCGCCGGCGACGCCGAGGAGGGTGAGCGAGAAGGCGGCTCTCCGGCCGTGCCAGGTCACGTGCGGTCCTCCCGAGAACATAGGCAAGGCACACCTAATCAGATGCGCGCGCACCTGCCGAGGGGGCGTCCTCCGGGCCGGACCAGAATTCCGGCGTGACCGCCGACGCCCCGTCCCTCCGCCAGGCCCGCTTCCCCGAGCTGAGCGGGCGCGAGGTGTACGGGCTGTGCCGGCTGCGGGTCGACGTGTTCGTGGTCGAGCAGCAGTGCCCCTATCCCGAGCTCGACGGCCGGGATCTCGAGCCGGGCACCGTGCACCTGTGGTTCGAGGCCGACGGCGAGCCGGTGTCGACGATCCGGGTGCTCGAGGAGCCGGCGGGGCGGGCCATCGGCCGGGTGGCCACCGCCGCGGGCTGGCGCGGTCAGGGGCTGGCCGCGCGGTTGCTCGAGGCGGGCATCGCCCTGTGCGGCGACGGCGTCCCGATCGTGCTGGGCGCGCAGGCGTACCTGGAGGGCTGGTACGAGCGGTTCGGGTTCCGGCGCAGCGGGCCGGGCTACGTGGAGGACGGCATCCCGCACGTGCCGATGCGGCGCGGCTGAGAGCGGGACACGGGTCCCCCGGCGGCCCGGCGCACCCCCGTCGCGCCGGGACACCACCCGTGGCCGCCGGGTGCACCATATCGGGCACGGTTCCGTTCCGCTTCACCCGGTCGGGGGTAGAACGTGCCCGCTCGTACGGTGTCCCGATGACCTCGGACGACGCCGCGCTCCTCCGGACGGCGGCCGACCGGCTCACCGAGCTGGCCGGGCGCACGACCGCCGGCGACTGGCGGATCGGCGGGCTGCTGGCCAGCCGGCCAGAGGTGGTCGCACACCGGCCGGACGGCGGCACCGAGCACGTGGCCGAGGCCCGCGCCGGCAGCGCCCGCTGGATCGCCGCCCTCTCCCCCGCGCTCGCCGGCCCGCTGGCCGACTGGCTGCGCGCCGCGGCGGGGCAGGACCGCCCGGACGACGCCGCCGTCCACCTCGCGCGGGTTCTGGTGGCGCGCCTGGGCTAGGCGGAAGCCCCGGTGTAGTGCCGCAGCCCCACCCGCCAGACCACCCGGGTCAGCGCGAACAGCGCCCCGGTGAACGCCACCGTGCCGAGCAGCACCCAGCCCGGGATGCCGCGGGTCAGCGCCGACGCGGGCACGGTGATCGCGAAGGCCAGCGGCAGCAGGAAGGTCAGCCCGATCCGCAGCCAGCCCGGGTAGATGCCCACCGGCCAGCGCCCGGCCTGGTAGAGACCCTCGAACAGCTCGACCAGCATGTCGATCCGCACGATCCAGAACGCGGTCACGCTGAGCAGCAGCCACACGCAGTAGAGCGCGACGGCGCCGCACACCAGCGCGAGGGCGAAGGCCAGGACGGCGGGCACCCCGACCGGGCGGCCGATCCGGACCAGGCCGACGACGACGAGCGCCGCGCCGACCAGCACGTCGACGGCCTGCCAGATGTCGAACTTCCGCACGCTGACGAGCAGCTGGCTGTCGGCCGGCTTGGTGAGCGGCCCGTCGAGGGTGCCCTCCTGCACGTCGACCATCAGCTGCTGCATGTTCGGCTGGATCACCGAGCGGATGACCCCGCCCATGAGCACGAAGACGCCCATGACGACGAGCAGCTCGTCGCCGCTCCAGCCGCGCAGCGAGTCGGTGTGCAGGAAGACCAGGGCCAGCACGGCCAGCGACGTCCCGACCGAGACCAGGGACTGCACCAGGCTCAGCACGAAGTTCACCCGGTACTGCAGCTCGTTCTGCACGCCCACGCGCAGGAAGGTGCCGACGACGGAGCGGGCCATCAGTTGCCCACCGCCGAGAACCGCCGGATCCCGAACCGCCAGACCACGGCGACCAGCGCGGTCCCCACCGCAATCCAGAGCCCCTGCTGGGCGAGGCCGAGCAGCAGCTCCCGGGTCGTGAGGTCGCCGGCCAGCACCTCGATCGGATAGCCGAACGTCGACGGGAACGGCGACGCGGCGGCCACGTCCTCGGCCCAGGCCGGCAGCAGCGCGAGCGGCAGCAGCCGGCCGGAGAGCAGCAGCTCCGCGGTGAAGAACAGCTGGTAGAGCGCGCCGACCCGCGTCGTCCAGAAGGTGACCATCCCGAGCACCCACAGCAGCAGCGAGCGGATCAGATAGGCGCCCCAGATCGCCGCGAAGAAGACGGCGCCCTCGAGCACCGAGACGTCGAAGGTCGGCCGGAACAGCAGGGCCAGCACCGCCGCGATCGGCAGCCAGAGCACGATCACGACGACCTTCCAGCCGGCGAAGTAGGCCAGGTCGTAGTGGATGGGGTGCACCGGGCGGACCAGCGCCCCGGACAGCTCGCCGCGCTGGATGCGCTCCTCCCACCCGTACGGCGTGAAGACGATGTTCATGTTCCGGACCAGCGTCCAGACGATGTAGTACGCGGCGAACGAGCCGGCCGTGATGCCCTCGACCGCGCCGCCCTGCGCCCGGGCCACCGTCTGCCACACCACGAGGTAGACGACGGGCTCGGCGACCATGCCGATCATGTAGAGGTAGTTCGCCGTCCGGTACTGGAACTGCGCCTGCACCGCCGTCGCGGCGACGACGCGGTAGAAGCCGAGCAGCCCGCCGGTCACGCCGGCTCCCGCGAGGTGGCGAAGACCTGCTCGATGACGTCCTCGACCGGCGGCTCCTCGATGGTCAGCCCGCTCACCGCGGTGTCGGCCAGCAGCGCGGCGGCCACGGCGGAGCTGCGCTCGGTCGGCACCCGCAGCACGACGCGCCCGTCGGCGTCCGGCGGCTGCACCACCTCCCCGTAGCGGGAGAGGTCGAGGGCCGGGTCGGGCAGGGTCACGGTGATCGTGCGGTGCGGCGAGAACCGGGCGGTCAGCTCGCGCAGGCCGCCGTCGTACAGGACGACGCCGCCGTCGATGACGATCACCCGCCGGCACAGGGCCTGGACGTCGGCCATGTAGTGGCTGGTCAGCAGCACCGACGCGCCGTGCCGGCGGTTGTACTCGGCGAGGAACGCCCGGATGCGCTTCTGGGCGGTCACGTCGAGCCCGATGGTCGGCTCGTCGAGGAAGAGCACCCGCGGCCGGTGCAGCAGGGCCGCCGCGATCTCGGCCTTCATCCGCTCGCCGAGGGAGAGGTTGCGGACGGGCTTCTTCACCAGGTCGCCGAGCTCGAGCAGCTCGACCAGCTCGTCGCGGGTGCGGCGGAAGTCGGCGTCGGGGATCCGGTAGATCGCCCGGTTCATCTCGAAGGAGTCCGCCGCGGGGATGTCCCACTGCAGCTGGTTGCGGTTGCCCATGACCAGGGTGATCTGCCGCAGGTGGTCCTTCTCCCGCCGCGACGGCGTGTGCCCGAGGACGACGGCCTCGCCGGAGGTCGGGTACAGCAGCCCCGAGAGCATCTTCAGCGTCGTCGTCTTGCCGGCGCCGTTGGGGCCGAGGAAGCCGACCACCTCGCCGGGGGCGATGTCGAACGAGACGCCGGCGACGGCGTGCACGTCGCGGTAGGTCCGGCGGACCAGGCTCTTCAGCGACGCGCGCAGGCCCGCCTCGCGTTCGGGCACCCGGAAGGTCTTGCGCAGGTCGCGCACCCGGATGGCGGGTTGGTCGTGCTCCACCCCCGGAACCTAACCGGGCGGCCGGTCGGGGTCGTGCCGATTACCGGAGGCGGCCGAGGGCGCCCGCCGCCTCCGGCGGCCGGTCAGCCCTGGTGCCGGAACGGCCCGGTGATGGCGAAGACGTAGCCGGGGTTGCCGGGGCTGCCGTCGCCCTGGATGTTGGTGAAGAGGATCTTCTTGTCGGGCGAGAAGTGGGGACCGGTGAACTCGGCGTCGTTGACGTCGTTGCGCGCGAAGAAGAACGCCTCGCCACGGTCGGTGGCGCCGAGCAGGTGCTGCGCGCCCTCGCCGTCCTCGGCGATGATCACGCCGCCGAACGGGGAGACGGTGATGTTGTCCGGGCCGTCGGGGTCGCCGTCCTGGTCGGCCGGGGTGTAGGCGAACCGGAGCTTCAGCGTGATGGTGTTCTTCTCGGGGTCCAGGAACCAGACCTGCCCGTCGTGCTCGGCGGCGCTGCCGTCGGAGGTGCGGGCGAACGACGCGACGACGTACGCGCCGCCGTCGGCCCTCCACATGCCCTCGAGCTTGCGGCTGCGGGTGATCGGCCTGGCGTAGTCCTGGGAGCGGGTGGGCGTCGTGGTCGCGTCCCGGTCCGGCACGGTCACCCACTCCACCCGGTACGTCGTGCCGATCGCGGTCGCGACCGACAGGTCGGGGACGTGGGTGCCGCGGTCGAGGGCGCGCATCGCCTCCAGCGTCCCCTCGTCCGACCCCAGCGTCCGGAGCACGCGCTCGCCCAACCGCACGCCCCGGGGCGCGGTCCACCGGTAGAGCAGGCCGTTGGGGTTGCCGGCGTCCTCGGTGAGGTGCGCGCGGTTCTCCCGCGGGTCGATGACGACGGCCTCGTGGGCGTACCGGCCGAAGGCCTTGATCGGCTTCGGCTCGCGGTTGGCCGACTGGTCGTAGGGGTCCACCTCGAAGACGTAGCCGTGCCGCTGCTGGAGCCCGTTGGTGGCGGTCGGGACCGCCTCGGTCTCCTCGCAGGTGAGCCAGGTGTCCCACGGGGTCACACCGCCGGCGCAGTTGTTGACCGTGCCCGCGATGCTGACGTACTCCCGGATCCGCCGGCCGTCGCGGTCGACCTCCAGGGTGGTGCAGCCGCCGCGGGCGCCCGCGTCGTAGACCAGGCCCGGGATCGCCGGCACGGGGTTGGCCTCGTCACCGCCGACCTCGTGGTTGTAGACGAGCACGCTGCCACCGCCCCGGCGCGGGAAGCTGGCCGCGCCGTCGGGGTCCGCCGGCGTCGGGTGGCCGCTGTCGAGTGTCGTCACGCCGGTCTGGGCGACGACGGTGTAGCGGAAACCCTCGGGCAGGGACAGGACGCCCTTCGGATCAGGGACCAGCGGGCCGTAGCCGACGCCGCGCGGACCGCCGAAGCGCGCGGGGGCGGGCGTCGCACCGAAGAGGGTGTCGACGCTGCCGACCAGGACGATGCCCAGGCCGGTCGCCGCGCCACAGGCGAGGAAGGAGCGGCGGGAGACCGCGGAGTCGGTCTGCGGCAGCTGTTCGGACGTGGTCATGGGGCGGGGTGCTCCTCAGGAGTCGGGGTCGACGCCCTGACGCTCGCCGGGCGACCTGACGCGGAGCCGAACGCCGGTCGACGTCCCCGGTAACGGCTGCGAACGTACCCCGGCCTGGACCGATAGATCGCTAACTGTTAGACGTCTAAAGTGTCAGCATGAGCCCCGCCGAGCTGCCCGTCGGACTTCTGGTGGGCCGCGTCGCCAAGACGTTGAGCAGGGCGTTCGACGACGCCCTGGCCGCCGTCGGCGGCTCCTCCGCCACCTGGCTGGTGCTTTCGTCACTGAAGAACGGCGAGCACCGCACCCAGGGCGAGCTCGCCGAGGCGGTCGGCGTCCGGCAGCCGACACTCACCCACCACCTCGACGGTCTGGTCCGCGCCGGGCTGGTGACCCGCGACCGGGACCCCGGCAACCGCCGCGTCCAGCAGGTGACGCTCACCGACGCCGGCGAGGCGCTCTTCCTCCGGCTCCGCCGGGCCGCGGCCGCCTTCGAGGGGCGTCTCAGGGCCGGCCTGGAGGACGACGAGGTCGCGGAGCTGCGCCGCCTGCTCGCGCAACTGGTGGAGAACTCGCAGCCCGACTGACCCCTTGACCGGCCGCCCGCCATGGCTACACGATCTAGCCATGGCTACAGCGTCAAGCCGGACGCCTCGTGTGGCGCAGCGGCGGGCCGCCGTCGTCGAGGAGGCGCTCGAGCACGCGCTGGCGCTCATCGGCGAGGAGGGCGTGGGGGCACTGTCGGTTACCGAGGTGGCCCGGCGCATGGGCATCCGCGGCCCGTCCCTGTACAAGTACTTCCCGTCCCGGCACGGGATTTACGACGCCCTCTTCGCCCGGGGGCTGACCGGCGAGCTGGCGGCGATCCGGGCCGCCACCGACGGCCGGCCGCCGGGGCTGCCCCGGCTGCGCGCGGGCGGGGAGGCGGCGGTGCGGTGGGCGGTGGCCAACCCGGCCCTGGCCCAGCTGCTGCACTGGCGCCCGGTCCCCGGCTTCGAGCCGTCCCCGGACGTCTTCGCCGCCAGCAGGCAGGACATGGCCGACGTGCGGGCGGAGTTCGCCGAGGCCGTCCGGCTCGGTCAGCTCTCCGCCGCCGCGGACAGCGACGACGCCGTCCGGTTGTTCACCGTGGTCATGAGCGGGCTGGTGTCGCAGCAGCTGGCCAACCAGCCCGGCGTCCCCTTCGACGAGGGCGACTTCAGCCGCCTCACGCCCGCCGCGCTCGACCTGTTCTTCGCCGCCTACCGACCCTGAGGAGCTCCCGATGCAGACACTGGACCACGACTCGGTCAGCATCGTCGTCGACGCCGCACCCGAGGTCGTCTACGACCTCGTGGCCGACGTGACGCGAACGCCGGAGTTCAGCCCGGAGATTGACCGGTGCACGTGGCTCGACGGCGCCACCGGTCCGGCAACCGGCGCCCGCTTCGAGGCCGTCAACCGCACGCCCAACGCCCGCTTCCGGTTCCGCAACCGCCCCCGGGTGGTCGTGGCCGACCGCGGCCGCGAGTTCGCCTTCGCCCGCACCGAGCCCTTCGGCGGCACGCTCACCTGGCGCTACCGCTTCGAGCCCGAGGGCACGGGCACGCGCGTCACAGAGTCTTACGAGGTGCCGCGCCCGGTGTCGCGGATCGGCTGGCTCATCATCGAGCGCCTCGGCGGAAGCACGGACCGGCGCGCGGAGCTGCGCCGCGGGATGGAGACGACGCTGCGGCGCCTGCGGGAGGCGGCCGAGCGGGAGCCGGTGGCCTCGTGAGCCGGCAGCCCTACGCCCACGACGCGCTGCTCGCCATGGCCCCGGCCGAGGACGACCGGGCCCCGGGAGGCGCGATCACCGTCGCGCTCTGCGGCAGCTGGGAGCACCCACCGCCCTGCCCGCTGGCTCCCCACCACACCGCCGCCTCCCGCTCGGGTGAGGAGGTGCGGCTGCGGATCCTGTTCGCCGCCGATCCGGACGACGAGCAGCGGGTGCGGGCCGGCATCGAGGAGGCGCTCGCCCGGGGTGCCGGGGACCGGCCGGACGGCGGCCGGACGACGTGGCGGCTGGTCAGCGCCGCGGCGTCCGAGCTGCGGCCGGAGGAGCGGGAGCACGCGACACGGCTGGCTCGGAGCTGAGCGCGCCGCCGCAGGCCGCGGCGCGGTCCAGCAGCAGCGCGCGCTCCGGCTCGTTGCGGGTCAGCGCGGCGGCGCGCTCGAACTCGGCCCGCGCCTCGGCGAGCCGGCCCAGCTGCTCGAGCAGGTCGCCGCGCACGCTCGGCAGCAGGTGGTAGCCGCGCAGCGCCGCCACGTCGGTGAGCGCGTCGACCAGGTCCAGCCCGGCGGCCGCCCCGTAGGCGCGGGACACCGCGACCGCCCGGTTGAGCTCGACCACCGGCGACGGCGTCAGCTCGGCCAGCGCCTCGTACAGCGCCGCGATCCGCACCCAGTCGGTCTCCTCGAACGTCCGGGCGCGGGCGTGGCAGGCCGCGATCGCCGCCTGCAGCGCGTAGGGACCGAGGCTCCCGCCGGCGTGCTCCGCCCGCTCCAGCGCGGCGAGGCCGCGGCCGATGAGCACCCGGTCCCACCGCGTGCGGTCCTGGTCGCCGAGCAGCACCGGGGCGCCGTCCGGCCCGATCCGGGCCCGCAGCCGCGAGGCCTGCAGCTCCAGCAGCGCGACCAGGCCGTGCACCTCCGACTCCCCCGGGGTGAGCTCGGCCAGGATGCGGCCGAGCCGAAGCGCCTCCTGGCACAGCGTCGGGCGGATCCAGTCCTCGCCGGCGGTCGCCGCGTAGCCCTCGTTGAAGACCAGGTAGATCACCTCGAGCACGGAGGCGAGCCGGGCGGTGAAATCGGTGCCCGCGGGCACCTCGAAGGGCACCCGCGCGGCGGTGAGCGTGCGCTTGGCCCGCACGATCCGCTGCGCCAGCGTCGCCTCGGGCACGAGGAAGGCGCGGGCGATCTCGTCGGTGGTCAGCCCCCCGACCAGCCGCAGCGTGAGCGCCACGCGGGCCTCCCGGTTGAGCACCGGGTGGCAGGCGATGAACACCAGCCGCAGGACGTCGTCCTCGACGACCTCGTCGAGCGCGGCCGCCCAGTCCGGCTCGTCGGCCTCCTGCAGGTCCCGGCCCAGCTCCGCGGTCTTGCGCCGCAGCGTCTCGGCGCGGCGGAAGGTGTCGATCGCCCGGTGCTTCGCGGCGGCCATGAGCCACGCGCCCGGCCGGTCGGGGACGCCGGCGCCCGGCCACTGCTCGAGCGCGGCCACGAGGGCGTCCTGGGCGAGTTCCTCGGCGAGGCCGACGTCCCCGGTGACGCGGGTCAGCGCACCGATGAGCTTCGCCGACTCCATGCGCCAGACGGCGTCGACGACGCGGTGGACGTCCACCGTCGCCGCCGACGCCGTCGGAACCGGCTCGCTCACGCCTCCTGCTGCGCCGCGGTCTGCGCCCGGAGCCGGTCCTCCTGCTCCCGCAGCTCGGGCGTCATCGCCTCGCCGAAGTCCTCGGCCTCGGCGATCTTGCGGACCTCGACCTCACCGTCGCGGAACGGCGCCTTCTTCACCCACTCGAGCACCTCTTCGCGCGAGGAGACCTGCAGGATCCAGAAGCCGGCCACGAGCTCCTTGGTCTCGGCGAACGGGCCGTCGATCACGGTCGACCGGCCGTCCTTGTCGAACCGGACCCGCGCACCGTTGGAGCTGGGCAGCAGCCCCTCGCCGGCGAGCATGACTCCTGCCTTGACGAGCTCCTCGTTGTAGGCACCCATCTCGGCGAGCTCCTGCTCGGTCGGCATGCGGCCGCTCTCGGAGTCCTCGTTGGCCTTGACGATCACCATGTAGCGCATCGGTCTCTCCTTCGTCGTCGACGGGCCGACCCTCCCGGCTCCGTTCTGCACTGACGTCGAACGGCCGCCGACCCGATCGACAACGCCGGGAAGATTTTTCGGAATCTTCTCAGGTCGTCGAGTGCAGGCCGCCCGTCCCGGGTGCGTGGCGTCGACTCGCCGGCCCCGCCGTGGCGCCGCGGCCGTAGCGTGACGCCGTGGTCGAGCAGTCCCCGCCCCCGGCGTACCTCGTCGACGCCGCGGACAAGGCGCTGCAGCTCGTCCTGCTCCTGCAGTCCACCGAGGCGGTGAGCGTCAGCGAGGCCGCCGCGCACCTGGGCGTGGCCCGGTCCACCGCGCACCGGCTCCTCGCGACGCTGCGGCACCGGGAGTTCGCCGTCCAGTCGGGCGACCGCCGCTACCGCGCGGGCCCCGCGCTGCGCCGCGGCGTGCAACGCACCCGCACCACCCCGGCGCTGGTGGAGCTGGCCGTGCCCGTCCTGCGCCGGCTGCGCGACGAGATCGACGAGACGGTGCACCTGGTCGTGCTCGACGGCCGCGACGCGGTCTTCCTGCACAGCGAGGAGAGCCGTCAGCCGCTGCGGATCGGCTCGCGCGCCGGCGCCCGGCTGCCGGCGAAGTCGGCCTCCGGCGGCAAGGTCCTGCTGGCCGCGCTCGACCCGGCCGAGGTCGACGCCCGCTACCGCGGGCAGCTCGACCCGACCGCGCTGGCCGCGCTGCACGAGCAGCTGGCCGCCGTCCGCAAGGCCGGCTTCGGCGTCAACGACGGCGACACCGAGGCCGGCATCAGCGCGGTCGGCGTCGCCGTCCGGGACGACGCCGGCGTGCCGTTCGCCGCCGTCACGGTGTCCGTGCCGGCCATGCGGCTGACCCGCCGCCGGATCCCGGAGCTCACCGCGGCGCTGCACCGCTGCGCCGCGGAGCTGACCACGCTGGCCGGCTGAGCGGACGCTGCGCGCTACCGGGCGGGGCCGTAGAGCCAGTCGATCCAGCGGGCGTGGTCGGTGGGCAGTGTCCTGAGCAGCTCGTTGCGCAGCAGCCGGGCCACCCCGTCGACGTGCCAGATCTCGCCCCAGGTGCGGGCTGTCGACTGCACGCGCGCGGTGCGGTCGCGGCGGACGTCGGCGTAGCGGGCCAGCGCCGCCTGGACGTCGCCGTCGTCCTGCAGCGCGGCGGCCAGCGCGACGCCGTCCTCGATCGACTGGCAGGCGCCCTGCGCGAGGTACTGCAGCATCGGGTGCGCCGCGTCGCCGAGCAGGGCCAGGCGGCCGTCGACCCACTGCCGGATCGGCTCCCGGTCGTACATCTGCCAGCGGCGGTCCCGCCAGAGCAGCGGCAGCGCGTCCTGCACGGCGGCGCAGGTGCCGGCGAAGACCTCGTCGAGCTCCTCCGGACCGCCCCAGTCGGGGTCGGCGGGGTTCGCCAGGTGCCCGGGTGAGCGGAAGACGGCGACGGTGTTGGCCATCTCGCCGGCCCGCAGCGCGTACTGCACGCAGTGCAGGTGCGGGCCGATGAAGACGGTCACGTCACCGGGGTCGACGTGCGCGGCGGCCTGCGCGAACGGCACGGTGCCGCGGTAGGCGACGTAACCGGACGACACCGGCTGGTCGTCGGAGAGCCGGGTCCGCAGCGCCGAGCGCAGCCCGTCGGCGCCGACCACAGCGGCACAGCGGTGCACCGAGCCGTCGGCGCAGTGCACCTCGGCGGAGTCGCCGTCCTGCCGGACGTCGACGGTGCTGCGGCCGGTCTCCAGCGCGACCCCGGCCGCCGCGCACGCCCCCACGAGGACGTCGAGCAGGTCCGAGCGGTGGACGACGACGTACGGGCCGCCGTAGCGGGCGCGGAACCGCTCACCCAGGTCCAGCGAGGTGAGCTCCGAGCCGTCGAGCGCGTCGCGGAGCACCAGCCGCTTCGGCAGCACGCCGCGGGCGACGATCTCGTCGAGCACGCCGAGCCGGCGCAGCTCCCGGGTCGCGTTCGGCGCCAGCTGCAGCCCCGCGCCGACCTCGGCGAACTCGGCCGAGCGCTCCAGCACCCGCACGGAGCGGCCCGAGCGGGCCAGGGCCAGCGCGGCGGTCAGCCCGCCGATGCCGCCGCCGACCACGACCACGTCGGCGGTCGTCTGCGGGGAAGGGCCAAAGTGGCCACTTTGGCCCTTCGAGGCCGCGGCGGGGGCGCTCACAGCCACGCCGCCAGGGCCGGCAGCGGACCGTCGGCGGTGAGGTCCTCACCCTTGCTGCGGCCGGTCACCCAGGCGGTGACCGCCGGCAGCGGGCCCGCGACGGCGAGGGAGCCGGTGCCCCACTCGCGGTCGCCGGCGAACAGGACGACGTCGGGCACCTGGTCGCGCCGGTCCCACATGCGGAAGACGTCGTCGACCAGCGCGGCCTGCACGTCGTCGGGGATGTCGGCGAAGGTGATCCCGGCGTCGAGGTCGACGGCGTGCACCCACACCTCGCGGCAGCGCATCCAGGGCACCTCCAGCGCCGGCACCGTACGGCCCTGGGCGGTGCGCACCTCGGCCTGCCACGCCTCGTCCGGCATCTGCCCGACCGCCGCGGCGAGCCGCTCGGTCGCGGCCAGCACCTCCCCGCGCAGCGCGTCGGCGGGCAGCTGCGCCGCCTCGGCGATCCCGGCCTCGCGCGCTTCCGGGGAGGCGTACATCGGCGTCTCCACGCCGGTGCGGGCCCAGGTCAGCAGGTTGACCAGCGCGTCGGCGTTGCGGGCGACGTGGGCGAGCAGGGTCTGGCGGGTCCAGCCGGGCAAGAGCGACGGCCGGCCGAACTCGTCGTCGACGAGCCGGCCGAGGGCGGTGGCGAGGTGCCGCTCGCCGTCCTCCCACCAGGGCAGGGTCTCGGGTGTCACGGGTTCTCCTCCACGGTGCGGGGACGCCGCCGACGCTATCGGCCGGTTCGCGAGGCCACGACATCCGGATGGGAACGTTCTGTCAGACGGAACGGAAGGGGCGGTGCCCGTGGTCGGTGGCGTAGCCGGCCAGGACGTCGTCCACGGAGCCGCCGACGCGCAGGAACTGCTGGTCGAGCAGCCGGGCGAGGTCGTCGAGCGCCGTGGCGAGCAGCCGCCCGGCGAACCGGACGTCGGCCCGGGGTGACGCGGCCGCCGCGCGCGCCAGCCGGGCGGCCGTCCCGATGTTCGCGGCCAGGGACTCGGCGTCCTCGCCGTCCCGGAAGTAGTAGGTCTCGGCGTACTGCTTGAGGTCGACCCGGGCCTGCACCAGCTCGCCGGTGAGGCTCTCCAGCAGCGGCGCGGTCATCGCGATGTCCTCCTCGGCCAGGACCCGGACGGCGTCGGCGCGCTCCAGCAGCGACAGCCGGACGGCGAGCGACCGACGGCGGGTCAGCGCGGGGTAGACCTGCAGCACCCAGGTGACGGCCGCGGTGATCAGCGCGAAGCCGAGCAGCGCCTCCACCGGGACGGCGATCCGCAGCCACTCCTCGGTCGGCACGATGTCGCCGAACCCGAGGGTCGCCACGGTCACCATCGACAGGTACAGCGCGTCGAGCAGGCCGCCGCGTCCACTGGTGACCAGATCGCTGCCCAGCACGAACCCCCCGGCCAGGTGCGGCCAGTAGACCAGGGTCCAGCCGAGCGCGACCAGGGCGACCCAGCCGATGACGACCAGGCCCATCGAGAGCGGCCCGGCGAGGACGCTGACCCGGTGGCGCCCGCGCCGCGGCCGGCCGGCCCGCCACACGGCGGCCATGACCCGACGGCTGAAGCCGCTGCGCCCGCTCGGGTGCCAGAGCGTGTGGAAGATGTCCCGCAGCGCCAGCAGGACGACGGCGGCCCCGGCCGCGGTGACGAGCCAGCCGGCCAGCGGGTGCACGGGCGCGAGCCTGCCAGGTCAGGCGGGGGCCAGCCGCCGGCCGATCCGCTCCAGCAGCTCCGCCGCGTCGGCCATCGCCCGGTCGCGGTCGCCGCCGGCCTCGTCGAGCAGGGTGTGCGCCCCGCCGATGCCCACCTCGCGGAGCCGCTCCGCGGGCACGGTGCAGTCGCCGCACACCGCGACCACCGGGACACCGGGCGGGGTGCGGCGGGCCACGCCCACCGGCGCCTTGCCGGCCAGGCTCTGCTCGTCCAGCTTCCCCTCCCCCACGACGACCAGCGCGGCGCCGGCGAGGGCGCGGTCCGCGCCGACCGCGTCGAGGACGACGTCGATGCCCGGCCGCATCCGCGCCCCCAGGACGGCGAGCGCGGCGAACCCGGTGCCCCCGGCCGCGCCGGCGCCGGGCTGATCGGCCAGGTCGCGGCCGGTCGCGGCGGCGACCTGCTCGGCCCAGCGGGTCAGCCCGGCCTCGAGGACGGCGACGTCGTCGGGGGTCGCGCCCTTCTGGGGGCCGAAGACCGCGGTCGCGCCGGCCGGCCCCAGCAGCGGGTTGTCGACGTCGCTGGCCAGCGTGAGCTCGGTGTCCGCCAGCCGCGGGTCCAGGCCCGACAGGTCGAGCTCGGCGAGGTCGCGCAGCGCGGCGCCGCCCGGTGGCAGCGGCCGGCCGTCGGCGTCACGCAGCCGGGCGCCGAGGGCCTCCAGCAGTCCCGCGCCGCCGTCGGTGGTGGCGCTCCCGCCGACGCCGAGGACGACCGACCGGCAGCCGAGGTCGAGCGCGGCCCGGATCAGCTCCCCGGTCCCCCGGGTGGTGGCGGTGAGCGGCTGCCGCTCCCCGAGCAGGTGCAGGCCGGACGCCTCGGCCAACTCCACGACGGCGTGCTCCCGCGAGACGGCGAGCACCGCCTCGACCGGCTCGCCCGCCGGTCCGCTCACCCGGCGCGAGATCGCGCCCATGCCCGCGCTGACGGCGGCGGCCACCGTGCCCTCGCCGCCGTCGGCGACCGGCAGCGCGAGCGCCCGCGCTCCGGCCGCCTCCAGCCCCCGGACCAGCGCCGCGCAGGCCTCGACGGCCGTCAGCGAGCCGCGGAACTTGTCGAGGCAGACGACGACGGTGCCGCTGGACGCCATGCGGTCATTGTGCGGTTCCCGGGGTAGGGCGCAGGCCATGGCAGACGACGGGGCGACCGGTGGGTTCGCCGAACGGCTCGGGGCGCGGCCCGAGCACGCCGAGGACGGCCGCGCGACGCTCCGGTTCGAGGCGGCCGACGAGCACCTCAACCCGGCCGGCACCCTGCACGGCGGCGTGCTGGCGACGCTGGTCGACACCGCGATGGGGCTGGCGGTGCGCAGCACGACCGGCGACGAGGAGGTGCCGGCCACCAGCCAGCTGACCGTCACCTACCTGCGGCCGGGCACGCCGGGACCGCTCACGGTCACCGCGCAGGTGCGCACCCGCGGCGAGCACCTCACCGTCTGCGACGCCGACGTCGAGCAGGACGGGAAGGAGCTCGTGCACGCCGTCGCGACCTTCGCGCTGCTCCACAGCTGAGCCGGTGGACAGGGCGTCCGGGACACCGCGAGACTCTGGTTCCGGACGACGACGTCCCGAGGAGGCCGGCATGCCCTACCCCTACGACCGCAGCGGCACCGAGGTCGGACCCGACGGCGTGCGCCGGTACACCGGACTGCCGCAGAACCTCGTGCGGCTGCTGCGCAGCGCCGTCGACTCGAACCCGGACGCCGAGGCGCTGGTCGAGCTCGGCGGCGAGCGGGTGACCTACCGGCAGCTGTGGGACCGCGCCGCGCGGGTCGCCGGCGGGCTGCGGGCGGCCGGCGTGCAGCCCGGCGACCGGGTCGCCAACCGGCTGGGCAACGGCAACGACTGGGTCTACGCGTTCTGGGGCACGCTGCTGGCCGGCGCCGTCGTCGTGCCGGTGAACACCCGGTTCGCCGAGCCCGAGGTGCGCTACGTCGTCGAGGACTCCGGCGCCGCGTACGTCGTCGAGCCCGGGAGCACCCTGCCGGACGGCGACCCGCTCGAGGTGACCGACCAGGGCTTCACCGACCTGGCCGGCATCTTCTACACGAGCGGGACGACCGGCTTCCCCAAGGGTGCGATGACCACCCACGAGAACTTCCTGTCCAACATCGAGACCTGCCTGCGCTGCCTGAGCCTGCCGCGCGAGCCGCGGACGACGCTGATCTCGGTGCCGCTGTTCCACGTCACCGGCTGCAACTCCCAGCTGCTGGTGGTCACGGCGGTCGCCGGGAAGTCGGTGATCATGCCGGCGTTCGAGGTGCAGGCCTTCCTCTCGGCGATCCAGGACGAGCGGATCGACGTCCTCACCACCGTGCCGGCCATCTACTGGCTGGCGCTGCAGCAGCCGAACTTCGCCGAGATCGACACCTCGTCGGTGGTCTCGCTCAGCTACGGCGGCGCTCCCATCGCGCCCGACCTGGTGCACCGGATCAAGCAGGCGTTCCCGACCGCGCGGGTCGGCAACGGCTTCGGGCTGACCGAGACCTCGTCGGTGTCGACCTACCTGCCCGACGAGTACGCCGCCGAGCACGCCGACTCCGTGGGGTTCCCGGCCCCGGTCGTGGACCTCGACCTCGACCACCCCGACCCGGAGACCGGTGTCGGGGAGCTGCTGATCCGGGGGCCGAACGTCGTCGCCGGGTACTGGCGCAAGCCCGAGCAGACGCAGGAGACGTTCGTCGACGGCTGGCTGCACAGCGGCGACCTCGCCCGCATCGACGACGAAGGCCTCGTCTACATCGTCGACCGCAAGAAGGACATGATCAACCGCGGCGGCGAGAACGTGTACTGCGTCGAGGTCGAGAACGCGCTGGCCGCGCACCCGGCGGTCGGCGAGGTCGCCGTCGTCGGCGTCCCGGACCAGATGATGGGCGAGAAGGTCGGCGCCGTCGTCGTCCCGCTGCCTGGGCGCCAACTCGATCCGTCCGAGCTGCTCGTGTTCGCCAAGGAGCGGCTGGCCGACTTCAAGGTGCCGCAGTACGTGGCGGTCCGCAGCGAGCCGCTGCCGCGCAACCCGGGTGGCAAGGTGCTCAAGCCGCCGCTGCGCGAGCAGACGGACTGGCAACCCGTTCGTTGATCCCTCGGGAGGTTCCCCTGTGCCCACCGTCGAGACCGTCCGCGGCCCGGTCGACACTGCCGAGCTCGGCGCCACCCTCATGCACGAGCACGTCTTCGTGCTTTCCACCGAGCACGTGCAGAACTACGGCGTCGGCTCGTGGTGGGACGAGGACGAACGCGTCGCCGATGCGGTCGAGAAGCTGAACGAGCTCAAGGCGCTGGGCATCGACACGATCGTCGACCCCACGGTGTGGGGGCTTGGCCGCTACATCCCGCGGGTGCAGCGGGTCGCCGAGCAGACCGACATCAACATCATCGTGGCCACCGGGCTGTACACGTTCGACGAGATCCCGCACCAGTACGAGCACCGCGGCCCCGGACTGCCCCTGGACCTGCCGACCGACCCCATGGTCGACGACTTCACCCGCGACATCCGCGACGGCATCGCCGACACCGGGGTCAAGGCGGCGTTCCTCAAGTGCGTCGTCGAGGCCAAGGGCCTCACGCCCGGCGTCGAGCGCACCCTGCGCGCCTGCGCCGCGACGCACCGCGCGACCGGGGCGCCGATCACCGTGCACACGTCGTCCCCCACGCAGGCAGGCCGGCTGGTGCTGAAGGTCTTCCGCGAGGAGGACGTCGACCTGACCAAGGTGGTCATCGGTCACGCCGGTGACAGCAACGACCTCGACTACCTCACCGAGCTCGCCGACGCCGGCTGCCTGCTCGGCATGGACCGCTTCGGTCTGGACATCTACAACCCCACGCAGAACCGCGTGGACACGATCGCCGCGCTGGCCGAGCGCGGCTACGCCGACCGGATGGTGCTCGCGCACGACGCGAGCTGCTTCATCGACTACTTCCCCGACCCGGCCGCCCGGGCGGCGTTCCAGCAGGTCGCGCCGAACTGGAACTTCCGGCACATCAGCGAGGACGTGCTGCCGATGCTGCGCGACCGCGGGGTGAGCGAGGCGCAGATCCGGCAGATGCTGGTGGACACGCCGCGTCGCTACTTCGAGTAACGCGCGACCCGGCCCCGCTGCCAGGCGGCCGGAGTACGGTGACCCCTTCGCGAGAGGGGTGTCGATGCCTGTCTTCATGATCGAGCGGCGCTTCGCCGACGAGCTGGACGTCAGCAAGGAGGACGCCGAGGGCATCAACCGGATCAACGACGACGAGGGCGTGCGCTGGCTGTACTCGTTCCTCTCGGCCGACAAGCGGAAGACGTACTGCCTGTACGAGGCACCGTCGGCGGACGCGATCCGGCGCGCGGCGGAGCGCGCCGGACTGCCCGCCGACGTCATCGTCGAGATGACCGGGACGATGCAGCCCGACTCGACGCTCGTCCCCCTCTGACCCGGCGGCGGGTGTCAGTCCAGCAGCCGATGGAGGACGGCGAACCGCGCCGCCTGGGTGCGGTTCCCCGAGCCGGTCTTCGCCAGGATGCTGCGCACGTGGTTGGCGGCGGTGTTCTCGCTGATGAACAGCCGCTCGGCGATCTCGCGGTTGAGCATCCCGTCCGCCAGCAGCCGGAGCACCTCGGTCTCCCGGGCGGTCAGCCCCGCCGGGCCGGCCGGCCGCGGCTCCGGCTCCGCCTGCAGCAGGTCGAGCACCCGGCGCAGGCCGAGCGGCTCGGCCAGGGCGCGCGCCTCCGCCACGACGGCGTCCAGCCGGGCGCCGCGCACCCCGGACCGGCGCAGGTGCCGGGCGAGCGCGACGAGCGTGTACGCCCGGTGCAGCGGCGCCTCCATCCGCTCGTCGAGGTCCAGCGCCGCGGCGAACAGCTCCTCGGCGCCGCCGGTGCCGAGCAGTGACTCCAGGGCGCCGCGGTAGCGGTCGGCCGCGCCGAACACCGCGACGAACTGGCCGGCCACGAGGTTCAGCCCGGCGTACTCGTCGAGCATCGGCCGCAGGGTCCGGGCCGCCGGCTGGTCGCCGAGCCGCAGCGCCGCCTCGACGGCGAACACGAGCACGGCGGGCCACTGCGCCGACTCCTGGAAGCGGTCGAGCCGGCCGTCGAGCAGCCAGTGCAGCACCCGGGCCGCCGGCCGGTCGAGGCCCAGCTCGGTGTAGAGCGCGAGCAGCCCGGGTGCCCAGTGGTCCTGCGGCCGTTCCTCGCCGGTGATCAGCGGGCGGATCCGCTCCAGCGCGCCGGACTCGCGCCGGACCATGAAGCTCTGCACCGCCGAGACGCCCTCGGTGTCGTCGCTGCCGAACGCCTCGCCGAACTCCAGCAGCTCGTCGCAGGTGCGCTGGGCGCCGGTCAGGTCGCCCTCGACGAACTGCAGTGCGTAGCGCATGCAGCCGGCCACGTACGCGTAGAAGTCCTCGCCGCTGAACCGGCCGGCCCGCAGCAGGTCCTCCTGGGCCTGGGCCAGGCCGTCCGGATCACCGCGCATGTAGCCGATCGCGCCACGGAAGTAGGCGGACTGGGCCAGGTACCGCGGCTCCTCGGTGCGCCGGGCCAGCGTCGTGAGCTCCGCGGCCCGCTCGAGCTTGGTCGGCATGTCCGCGGGGCGCATCCCGTTCCACAGCGACGCCTGCAGCGCGTGCGCCAGCAGGTGGTCGTCGTCCGCCGACCGGGCCAGGACGATGGCGTGGTCGCCGACCGTGGCGGCGACCTCCGTGGCGCCGGTGAACGCCAGCGCGCGGCCGAGGCTGGCCATGCCGCGGACGCGCAGCGGATCGGCCGGGTCACCGGTGACGGCGTGCAACCCGTCGGTGAGCAGCTCCACCGCCCGGGCGCCGTGCAGGCCGGGGCGCCACGCGGCGTCCTCGTAGAGGATCGCGGCCTCCAGCCGCTCCCGCGGCCCGGCCGTGCCCGCCACGCGTTCGGCGAGCAGCCGCGCCCGGCCGAAGTCACCGCCCATCAGGTGGCTCGCGGCGGCGGAGTGGAGCAGCCGGTCGCGCTCAGCGGGGACGGCGGCGAGCGCGGCCGCCTGCTCGTAGGCGGCGCCGGCGTCCTCGTGCGCCAGGCTGCGGTCGGCGGCCTGCGCGGCCTCGGTCAGATAGCGCACCGCCTGCTCGGTGAACCCCAGGGCCGCGGCCTGCGCGTAGTGGAACGCCAGCCGCTGGGAGCGCGCCTCCGACGGCGGCATCGTCGTCTCCAGGACGCCGGCCACGTGCGCGTGCCGCAGCGCCCGCCGCGACGCCGGCATCAGCTCGAGCACCGCCTGCCGCGCCAGGGCGTGCACGAACCGGATGCCGCCCCCGACGGGCGCCTCCAGCAGGCCGGAGGCCACCGCGCCGTCCAGGGCGGTCAGCGTCACCGCGCGCTCGGTGTCGGCCGCGGCGAGCAGGGCCGCGACGTCCACGTCCTCGCCGATGACGGCGGCCAGCTCCAGCGTCCGGCGCTCGACCTCCGGCAACCGCTCGAGCCGGCTGGCGACCGTGTCGCGGACCGAGATCGGCGCCCTGAGGTCGTCGGGCTGCGCGCCCCGCGCGGAGAGGTCCTGCCAGAGCTCGCGCAGGAAGAACGGGTTGCCCCCGGTCTGGTCCCGCAGCAGCGCCGCGGAGCTGCGCGCGCGCTTGAGCGACAGCTGGCCCTCGGCCAGCAGGAACTCGGCGATGTCCTCGGTGTCCAGCCCGGCGAGGTCCAGGCGGCGGACGCCGTCGAGCCGGTAGAGCTGCGCGATCGTGCCGACGAGCGCGCCGGAGCGGTCCGGGGCGGTCGTGCGGTGCGTCCCGAGCACGAGCAGCCGGCACTCCGCCGTCCGCTCCACGAGGTAGGTCAGCAGCTGGAGGGCGGCCGGGCCGGCCCAGTGCAGGTCCTCGAGCGCCAGTACCAGCGGCGCCTCGCCCGCGGCCGTGCGGACCGCGTCGACGACCGAGTCGAACAGCTCCCGCCGGTGCTCGTGGTCGGCGGCCGCCGGCTGGCCGGCCAGCGTCCGCAGCCGGTCGGCGTCCCGCTCGGGCAGCGACCGGGCCAGCAGGGCCTCGATCGGCTCGACGAACGGCTGGTAGGGCGCGCCGAACTCGGCCGCGCAGGTGCCCAGCAGCACGGTTGCGCCGGACCGGTGCAGCGCCGTCGACACCTCGGCGAGCAGCCGGGACTTGCCACCGCCGGGCTCTCCGCCGAGGAAGACGACCTGGCGCAGGCCGGCGTCGACCGCCGCCCAGATCTCCTCGAGGGTGGCCAGCTCCGCCCGCCGGCCGACGAAGGTCGGACGCGCCGGATCGGCCCAGCGCGCCGGGAGGGGCGGTACCCAGCCGGACACGGCGGCAGGCTAGCCCCGCCGCGGGAGCTGCGTCGATGGCCAGATCTGACCATGGCCGCCGCCGCGCGGATCTCGCCGGTTCTGGTCATGTGCGGCCCGGTCCCCCGCTCCTAGCCTCGACGCGGCTCCCGCTCCGGAGCCCATCGTCGACAAGGATCCGTCATGGCACTTGCATCACTGGACCTGCTGGCCGGCCAGGTGGACGGCCAGTTCATCCGCCCCGGCGACGCCGGATACGAGGAGGCGCGCCGGGTCCACAACGGCATGATCGACGCACGGCCCGCCGCGGTCGTGCGCTGCGCGGACACGGACGACGTCGCCGCCGTGGTCCGTTTCGCCGGGGACACCGGAACGCCGCTCGCCGTCCGCGGTGGCGGGCACAGCGTGCCCGGCTTCGGCACGGCGGACGACGCGATCGTCGCGGACCTGTCGGACATGCAGTCCGTGGCGGTGGACGGCGAGCGGCGCACCGCCAGCGCCGGCGGCGGCACCACGTGGGGCCGGTTCAACGACGTCACCGGCGAGCACGGGCTGGCCACGACCGGCGGGGTCGTGTCCACCACGGGCATCGGCGGGCTGACCCTCGGCGGCGGGATCGGCTACCTGGCCCGCGGGCACGGCCTCTCCTGCGACAACCTGCTCTCCGCCGAGGTCGTCACCGCCGACGGCAGCGTGCGGACCGCCGGCGAGGACGAGAACGCCGACCTGTTCTGGGCGCTGCGCGGCGGCAGCGGCAACTTCGGCGTCGTCACGCGGTTCACCTACCGGGTGCACCCGGTGAGCACGATCCTCGGCGGGCCGATGTTCTTCGACCTCGCCGACGCACCGGCCGTGCTGGCGTACTTCCGCGAGTTCATCCGGACGGCGCCGCGCGACTACGGCGGCTTCCCCGGCTTCCACATCGCGCCCCCGCTGCCGTTCATCCCGGAGGACCGGCACGGGCGGCCCCACCTGGCCGTGGTGTCGTGCTGGGCCGGCGCGCAGGACGAGGGCGAGCGGGTCCTGCAGGGCTTCCGCGACGTGGCGCGGCCGGTGGCCGAGCACGTCGGCCCCATGCCCTACCCCGCGCTCAACGCCGCGTTCGACGCGCTCTACCCGAAGGGCCTCCAGCACTACTGGAAGACCGCCTATGCGAAGGAGCTCACCGACGAGGCGATCGCGGCGCACCTGGAGTACGGGTCGCGGACTCCCTCGGTGCACACGGCGGTGCACCTCTACCCGATCGACGGCGCCGTCCAGGACGTGCCCTCGGACGCCACCGCCTTCGGGCACCGGGACGCGTCGTTCGCCTTCGTGATCGCGGGCATGTGGGCCGACGCGGCCGAGAACGAGGCCAACATCCGCTGGGTCAAGGACTACCACGCCGCGATCGCGCCGTACTCGGAGCCGGGCGGCTACGTCAACTTCGCCTCCTCGGACGACCAGGCCAAGGTGGCCGACAACTACGGCGCCAACTACGCCCGGCTGCGCGAGGTGAAGCGCCGCTACGACCCGGACAACCTGTTCCGCCTGAACCAGAACATCCGCCCCTAGCCCGGGGGCTTTGCCTGCGCCTCAGCCAGCGAGGGCGGCGAGCTCGGCCAGCGAGCCCTCCTCCCCGGTCCGCGTGCCCCGGCCGCGGTCGGCCTCCGCGCCGGCGGCGGCCAGCGGCGCGAGCAGGTCCGGGCTCAGCCCGATGCTGAGGAACTCCAGCCGCACCCCCACCCGCCGGGCCCGCGCGAGGACGGCGGCGGCGACCGCGGCGGCGTCCCGCGGCCGGCCGAGCGCCGCCAGCGCGGGGGCGGCGACCATCAGCCCGCTCAGGACGGCGGAGAGGTCGTCCTCCGCCACCGACCGCCGCCCGGCGCGGACGACGAGGTCCAGCGCCTCCCCCGGCCGCCCGTCGCCGAGCACCAGCGCGGCGAGGATGCGCTCGGCCAGTGCGACCGCCCAGGCGTGCCCGACGTCCTCGCCGGTGCGGATCGCCGTCCGCAGCAGCGCGGTGCCCTCGGCCAGCCGCCCGGACGCCCCCGCGGCGGCCCCGGCGATGATCTCCTGCGCGGCGACCAGCGGTCCGAGGCCGAGCGCGCGGGCCGGCGCCAGGTTGGCCCGGGCGGTCCGCTCGGCGGTGGCCAGGTCGCCGGTGTACAGCGCGGCGAGCGCGGCGTAGTGGGTGACCAGCACGCGCGTCGCGGGCAGCTCCGGGTCGTCGGGCGGGGCCGCGTCCAGCTCGGCGGCGGCCGCGTCGAACGCCGCGAGGGCGCCGGCCATGTCGCCGTCGAGGGCGCGCAGCGAGGCCAGCGCGGTCTGCGCCCGCGCCCGCCACACCGCGGGGCCGTCGGGAGCGGCGGCCAGGGCGGCGCCGAGCCAGCGCAGCCCCTCGGTCGCCGCGCCGCGGCGGTACCACCACCAGTCCAGGCGGGCGACGCTGCGCAGCGCCTCGACCGGCGCGGACTCGAGGTCGTGCGCGAGGGCCGCGCGCAGGTTCGGCAGCTCGGCGGCCATCCGCCGCGTGACCGCGCCGGCGGCCGGTCCCTGCATGCCCCGGTCGACGTCGGCGACCAGCGCCCGCACCCACTCGGCGTGCGCCCGCCGGCTCTGCTCCGGCGCCGGGTCGAGCTCGCGGCAGCGGGCCCGGACCGTCTCCAGCAGCGTGAACCGGGTCGGCGTGCGGGCGGTGTCGGCGGTGAGCACCGAGCGGCTGACCAGGGCGGCCAGCCGCGGGAGCACCTCCGCGCCGGCCACGGCCTCGGCGGCGTCGACGGTCAGCCCGCCGTCGAACGGCCACAGCCGGAGCACGAGGTCGCGCTCGGCCGGGGCGAGCAGCTCCAGGCTCCAGTCGATGGCCGCCGCGAGGGTGGCGTGCGGGTTCAGCCCGCCGCGGCCGGTCCGGGCGGAGAAGGTGAGCGCGTCGTGCAGGTGGCCGGCCAGCTCGGGCAGTGCCAGCAGCCGGCTGCGGGCGGCCGCCAGCTCCAGCGCCAGCGGCAGCCCGTCGAGCGCGGTGGCGATGCGGGTCAGTGCCTCGGCGTCCTCGGCGGACGGCGTCCACCCGGGCCGGACGGCGGCGACCCGGTCGGTGAGCAGCGCGACCGCGTCGCCGGCCAGCGGCGCGAGCGGCAGCACCACCTCGCCCTCGACGCCGAGCGGCTCACGGCTGGTCGCCAGCACGGTGAGGCCCGGCGCGGCGTCGAGGAGCCGCGCCACCAGCTCCGCCGTCTCGTCGAGCACGTGCTCGCAGTTGTCGAGGACCAGCAGCCCGCGCCGGCCGGCCAGCGCGGTCGTGACGGCGGCGACGCCGTCCCCGTGCACCTCGGAGAGCCCGAGCGCCGCGGCCACCGACAGCGCGACGAACCCGGCGCCGGAGACGTCGGCCAGCCGCACCAGCCACGGCCCGTCGGGGTCGGCGCGGTCGGCGAGCAGCTCGACGACCAGCCGGGTCTTGCCGACGCCGCCCGGCCCGGTGACGGTGATCAGCGGCGCGTCGGCCACCGCGGCGGCCAGCCGGGCCAGCTCGGTCCCGCGCCCGACGAACCGCGTCGCCGGCCGGCGGATCGGGGTGCGCGGAGCGGCCGCGGGGGCCGGCGGCGCGCCCAGCAGCAGCCGCGGATCCTGGTTCAGCACCGCTGATTCCAGTCGCTGTAACTCCTCGCCGGGTGAGATGCCCAGCTCCGCGTCGAGCAGCGACCGGACGCGGCGCAGCGCGGCGAGCGCGTCGCCCTGCCGGCCGGTTCGGTACAGCGCCAGTACCAGCAGCTCCCAGCCGCGCTCGCGGAACGGCCGCTCCGCGGTGCGGGCGGTGAGTTCCGGGAGGACGGCGACCGCGTCGCCGAGCCCGAGCCGGAGGGCCAGCCGCTGCTCGATCGCCTGCTCCCGCAGCTCGGTCAGCCGGGCGCGCTCCGGGCCGACGCCGGAGAGGTCGTCGTCCCCCGCGTCGTCGAACGGCGTGCCCCGCCACAGCTCCAGCGCGGCGGTCAGGTGGGCGACGGCGGCGCGGGGATCGGCCTCGGCGGCGGCGCGGGCGACGAGCTGCGCGGCGGTGTCGGCGTCGAGCGCACCGGCCGGCAGGACGAGCGCGTAGCCGTCGCCGGCGCGGCGCAGCACGCTGCGGTCGTCGTCCCCGAGCGCCGTCCGCAGGCGGGAGACGTGCGACTGCAGCGTTGCCGCCCACCGGTCGGGCGGCGCGCCGCCCCACAGCAGCTCCGCCAGCCGGACGTCGGTCACCGGCTCGCCGCGGGCCGCGGCGAGCACGGTGAGCAGGCGGCGCGGCGCGCCGCCGCGCAGCTCGCGCACCTCTCCCCCGCGCCGGACCTCCGTGGGTCCCAGCACGAGGACCCGCAGGCCGGTCCGGTCGGTCATGGCGCCTGGCAGCGTAGGTGCCGGCGCCGTCCAGCGGCGGTCAAGGCGCGGTCAAGCGGCGTCCGGAGTCTCGGGGTCACCGACACCCGGATCCCCGAGAGGACGACGACGATGACCGCGACGACCGAGAAGCCGAACGTCCACGAGATGGTGGTCGTGCACCGGACCTTCCGCCAGGAGCTCGGCATGCTGCCCGCGCTGGTGAGCGGCACCGCCGAGGGCGACCGCCGCCGAGCCCGCGTGCTGGGCGGCCACTATCGCTTCGTGACGACGGTGCTGCACCACCACCACGAGTACGAGGACACCCACTTCTGGCCGGCGCTGCTCGAGCGCTGCCCGATGGACGCCGAGCTGATCACCCGCATGGAACGCCAGCACGAGCGGGTCGCCGAGCTGCTGGACTCGCTGCCGAACGCCTGGCGGGAGTGGGAGGCGCGGGCGGACGTCGACAGCCGGGCGCGCCTGGCCGCGGAGCTGGCCGCGCTCGCCGCCGCGCTGGTGGAGCACCTGCACGACGAGGAGACGTTCCTGCTGCCGATCATGGCCGACCACCTGACGGTCGCGGAGTGGCAGGCCTTCGGGGCGCACGCCGCGAAGAAGATGGACAAGACCCAGGGCCTGTTCTGGCTCGGCCTGGCCTTTGAGACGTGCACGCCGGAGGAGAAGGCGCACACCCTCGCCAAGATCCCGGCCTGGGCGCGCGTGCTGTGGAACCTGGTCGGCGAGGCGCAGTACCGCCGCGGCGTCGCCCGCGTCCGCGGCAGCTGAGCAGTCCGGGCGTGGAGCCGTCGGGTGGCGGACAGCGAGCAGCGGTTCACCGGCCGCGCGCGACACCCCACGGGGTGCTCGCGCCGCACCGAGGCGTTCCGCACTGTGATCGACGTCACTAACTTGACCGGCCATGTCGACGCCTTCCCGCCCGGAGTTGCGCCTTGCCCTGGTCATGAACGGAGGCGTGAGCCTCGCCGTCTGGATGGCCGGAGTGACGCACGAGATCGATCTGCTGCGACGGGCCAGCGAGAGCGGCGCGGACGGCGATGCGGACGTCCCCGTGTACGACCGCTTCTCGTGGCAGCAGTGGAAGGCGGCGGCGGAGGGCCGGCGAGTGGTGGTCGACATCGTGGCCGGCACCAGTGCCGGGGGGATCAACGGCGCCCTCCTCGCCGCCGCCGTCGCCGGTGGCGGCCGCCTCGACTGGCCGGATGCCGCGGACGCCCCCGGAGCGCGGCGGAGGACACCCTTCCTCCGCGAACTGTGGGAGGTGAAGGCAGGGCTGGAGCACGGCAAGCTGCTGCCCGACGAGCAGGACGAGCAGCGCTCGCTCCTGAACGGCAGGTACCTGACCGAGCAGGTGGTCGAGACGCTCGATGCGCTCGGGGTGCGGAGCAGGTTGGATCAAGCACGCCGCGTCCCGTCGGCTCCGCAGCCGCCGCCCGTCACGCTGTTCGTCACCGCCACCGCACTCGGACGAGCGGACCAGGAGTTCCGCGACGGTTTCGACCAGGCCTTCAAGACGCAGGACCACCGTCGGTTGTACCGCTTCCGGCACGACCCGTCGCACGAGGTCTACGTCCCGGACTCCGGCGAGTTCGAGGACCGCGACCTCCAGGAGTTCAGCCAGTACGCGGACGAGCTGGCGACCGCCGTGCGGGCGTCGGCGTCGTATCCGGTGGCCTTCGAACCCGTGCAGGAGACGCCGACGATGGCCGGACCTCCGCTGCGAGTGCTGGCCGCCGCCGACACGGAGCAGGCGTGGCTGGCGGACGGCGGGATCCTGGACAACGCCCCCTTCGGGCCCGTCCTGGACAGCATCAGCCGCCGGGCACCCGACACCGACGTCGAGCGGCTGCTCGTGTACGTCGTGCCGTCGCGAGGCACCGAGTCGGGCGAGCACGCTCGCACCACCGAGGGTCCCCCCGAACTGACGAGCGTGCTGGCCAACGCGGTCCTGCTGCCTCGCGAAGGGGACTTCCGCACGGACATCGACGAACTCGATCATCTGATCCATGCCGTCGACACGGAGGCCCAGGCGGTCGACCTCTTCGACACGGCGCTGAGCGACGGGACCGGCTCGACCAGCTACACCGACGTCCAGGCAGCGGCAGGCGGACTTCTGGCGACGTACTGGCGGGGGCGTTCGGCGGGTCGGATCGTCGAGGCCCGGTCACTTGCCGGAGGCGCCGATCGGCTCAGGGCCCACGACCTGAGGAGTCCCACGGCGCAGTTCCCGGCGAGCCCCGCGGCCACGAGCCCTGGGACGGCGACGACGGCGCTGCGGCCGCCCCCGCCCGCCTTCGGACCAGGCGTCTCTCCCCTCGCCACGCCGTGGGAATGGGGCGTCGCCGCGGCCGAGCGCTGCGTCCGCCTCCTCGCCCGGGACCTGATGCGGCGGCTCCACGACGGGCAGGACGTCAGCCAGGCCGCCCGCGAGGTCTCCCACGCCCTCCGTCGGATCGAGGCGGTCAGCGACGCACTGGAAGCCGCGCTGCGAGCCGAGGACGTCGGCCGGTTCGGCACCGACGAGCAGGCGGCGGAGGTGGTCGACGAGGTGTGCGAGCGCCTCAAGATCTCCGTGACCTTGCAGCAGTGCCTGCAAACCGCCGCGACGGCCTTCGCCGAGGGACTCCGGCAGTACGTCCCTGAGGTCCAGGCGGACGACGCCCTCCGCCTGGCGCTGGCCGTGGAGATCTGCGCACGCGCACTGCACGCAGGCGCGCCGTATCGGCGCACGCCTCTGTTCCGGTTCCTGCGCCTGGGCCCCGACGTGGACGCACCGGTGCTGGATGCCCCCGGGACATCGCCGCTCGATCAGTCGGGCGCGGCGGCCGCCTTCGGAGACCGCAAGCTGTACGGCTCCCGCGCCAGCCACTTCGCCGGCTTCGGCAAGCCGGAGTGGCGGGTGCACGACTGGCTCTGGGGCCGGCTCGACGCCATCGCCCATCTGGGCCGGGTTCTCGGCCAGAGCCGCGAGTGGGTCCGTGCGATGCAGGAAGCCGTCCTCGCCCATGACGGTGGGGATCCCGACGGTGTGCGGCTGCGTGCGAACACCGAGGCACTGGTGACCGACGATCCGCCCTACAACCCCCTGGCGGAGCTGCGGTCGACCGACAGCGGGCGACAGACGCTGAAGCGCCTGGAACAGCGAGCGGCCCGAGTCGCGGCCGACTCCGTCGACATCCCCAAGACCCCGGAGTTCGCCGAGCGACTCCTGGCCCGGTGGCTCCTCGGGGAGGTGCTTCCCGACTGATCCCCTCGACCTCCGAGTTCGTCCAGCACCGACGGGAACAAACGACGCCCGACCGACACTTGTCGCCGGCATGGCCACAGCGACCTGGAACGGCACCGTGATCGCGGAGTCCGACGACATCGTCACCGTCGAGGGCAACGCCTACTTCCCGCGCGAGGCGGTGCGCGACGACGTCCTCCGCCCGTCCGAGACGCACACCGTCTGCCCGTGGAAGGGCACCGCCTCGTACTACAGCCTCGAGCTCGACGGCCAGGTGAACAAGGACGCGGTCTGGTACTACCCCGAGCCCAAGGACGCGGCGAAGGAGATCACCGGCCGGGTCGCGTTCTGGCGGGGCGTCCAGGTCCAGTAGTCGGTGGTTTTTCGGGCTGAACCACCGGGGTTAAGCCCGAAAAACCACGCACTGGGGCTCAGCGCGTAGGGCGGGCGCCGGCGAGCTCGCGGGCGGAGGCGGCGTCCTCGGGGTCCTCGGCGGCGAGCAGCTCGTGGTAGACGTCCCACGCCTCGCGCGGGGTCATGCCCAGGGCCCGGGCGATCTGGTCCCATCCGGCGCCGCCGCGCAGCGCCGCCCGCATGCCGGTGAGCCGGCTGTCGTACGCCTTGCGGCTGACCACCTCGCCCAGCGCCAGCAGCTCGAGGGACTCCTCCACGTCCAGCGAGGTCGCCGTCGCGACGAGGGCGCTCCAGTCGTCCTCGGCGACCTCCGCGACCGTGTTGAGGGTCGTCCCGCCGGAGTCGCGGCGGGCCAGGAAGTCCAAGCGGGTGGCGGCGGTGGGCAGGGAGAACTCCCGCTCGAGCGCCTCGGGCGTGATGTGCATGGACCCACCCTCCCGCAGGCCGGCGGCGCGCCGCATCTCCCACGCTCGAGACCGGAAAGTCGGCGAGGCCCGCGCCCCCGGACAGGGGCGCGGGCCTCGCGATCAGTGCGGGGTCAGCTGTCGACGCCCACGGCCTCCTTGGCGAGGGCGGCCAGCTGGGTCTGCGCGGCGCTGGCCACGCTCGACCGGTTCTTGTGCGTCTCCTCGTACCGGATGATCACGTTGATGTCGTGCGGCGTCCTGAGCTGCTTGACCGCCTTGATCGCGTCCGGCTGCGACAGCGAGTCGTAGCCCTTGATCGGCAGCTCGTCGGCGGAGACGTCGCCCAGCTGCTCGCGGGCGGCCTTGGCGGCGTCGGCCTCGTCGCGGCGCCCCTCCCGGCGGGCGATCCGCTCGGCGCGGCGCAGCGAGGCGGCGCGACCGGCGGCGAGGGTCTCCCGGACAGCGGAGGTCAGCTGGCCGGCCTTGCCGGCCACGTCACCGAGGCGATCGCCGGCCTGCTCACGCCGCTGCGCGACGCTGTCCACGGTCTCGTTCACCCGGTTGGCCCAGAAGCGGTACGGCGTGACGGCGGCGTGGGCCACGGTGCCGGCGACCCTCTGCAGCGGCGTCGGCTGCAGCGCGGCCGGACCACCGAGCGCCTCCTCGGCCAGCACCACGGTCAGCCACTCCACGGTGGCCTCGTGCGCGGTGACCAGCCGCTCGGCGAGCTGGCGGACCTGCGGCAGCTCCGCCTTCTCGGCGAGCACCTTGAGGTAGGTGGCGCGGTCGAGCAGCTGGTGCTCGAGCTGCAGGTCCTGCAGCAGCGCCTCCTCCAGCGGCTCGGCCTGCTCGAAGGTGGCCTTCAGCCCGGCCGACAGCCGGCCCAGCGCGGGGGTCACGACGTCGGGCACGCCGCCGAGGGCGCGCAGCTGCTCGGTGATCGCCTGGGTCCGCTCCGCCGCGTGGTCGGCGTTCTGGGTCAGCTCACGCCGAACGGCGTCGGTCCGCGCCTGGGCGATGCGCGTCCGCGCGATCTGCTCCTCGGTCTGCGTCAGCAGCACGAGGGCGCGGAGCTGGTTGATGATCTTGGCCCGGTCGTTCTTGAGGGCGGGGTTCTCGGTCACTGGGACTCTCCAGACATCGTCTCGACCTGACGTCTGCAGCATGCCCCGGATTCCTTGGTGCTAACTAGAGCAAGCGAATTGCTAGCAGTGAACTGCGTCACGCCCGCCGGACGACGGCGTACTGGTCGGCGATGCCGAGCACCTCGGCGAGGCTGCGCAGCTCCGCCTCGAACATCGGCTCGGCGTCGCTCAGGGCGAACTTCAGGTGGCCGAAGAGCTCCATCGCGACCAGCCCGTAGAGCCGGACCCAGCAGCTCAGGAAGACCCGCACCACCCCCAGCGGCAGCTGCGCGATCGGCAGGTGCGCGCACCACTCGCGCAGCTGGCCGGCCAGCGCCGGATCGATGTCCTCGTCGGCCGGCACCGGGAACGGCCGCTCGGCGTACACCTGCGCGATCAGCGCGGCGAAGATGGCGCCGAAGCGCTCGGCGGCGGCGTGCGCGGGGCTCGTCGCGTCGGCGTGCAGCCGGTCGCCGGACGGGACGACGCCGTCGCCGGCGCTGCCGAACAGCAGCCCGAACTCCTGGTGGTGGGCGAGCGCCCACCGGCGGAAGGCGCGGCTGCAGGCGAGCAGCTGGACCGCCGCCACGGGTGGGTCGGCGGCGTCCCGCGCCTCCTCGAGGTGCGCGCACAGCTCGTCGTAGAGATCGGCGACGACGTGCTCGACGAGGTTCTCCCGGCTGTCGAAGTAGCGGTACAGCGCGGGCGCGGTCATGCCCATCTCGCGGGCGATGGCCCGCAGTGCGAAGCCCTCGCCGCCCTGCTCGACCAACACGCGGCGGGCGGTGTCCTTGATCTCGCGGACCGTGTCGGCACGCACGCGGTCGCGGCGACTGATGCCTTGAGCCGGCATGCCATCTGTCATGACCCGCGCTTCCTCGCTTGACTTCGGTGAACACCGTATGCAGAGTTAGCGCCGTTCGCTAACACCGTTCACTTCGGTGACCGACACTAACACGGGAGACGCCATGTTCGAGGCCCTCGGGCGAGTGATGTACCGGCGCCGCCGCTGGGTGGTCGTGCTGGGCCTGGTCCTCGTCGCGGCGGCGGCCGTGTGGGGCACCGGCGTCTTCGGCAAGCTCACCGGCGCCGGGTTCGAGGACCCCGACAGCGAGAGCTCGGCGGCCGCCGAGGTGGCCGCCGCCGAGCTCGGCCGCGACGCCGCCGACGTCGTCGTCCTCTACTCCAGCGACGACCTGACCGTCGACGATCCCGCCTTCGCCGACGCCGTCACGCGGACCCTGGACGCCCTCCCGGCCGACGAGGTCGCCCGCGCGACGACGTTCTGGACCACCGGCGCCGCGCCGCTGGTGAGCGAGGACCGGCACGCCACCTACGCCGTCCTCACCCTCGGGCCGGACGGCGACGCCGCGGAGCTCCGCGACCAGGTCCAGGCTCCCGGGCTCACCACGCAGGTCGGCGGCAACGCGGTGATCAACGAGGACATCAACGACCGGGTCAGCGCCGACATCGCGCGCGCCGAGTCGATCTCGATGCCGGTCCTGCTGGTGCTGCTGGTGGTCATCTTCGGCAGCCTGGCCGCCGCCAGCCTGCCCCTGGCGATCGGCGGGACGGCGATCCTCGGCTCGTTCGCCGCGCTGCGCGCCTTCACGAGCGTCACCGACGTGTCGGTGTTCGCGGTCAACGTGGTCACGATCATGGGCCTGGGGCTGGCGATCGACTACGGGCTGTTCGTGGTCAGCCGGTTCCGCGAGGAGATCCGCCGCCAGGGGAGCGTCGAGGACGCGCTGGCGCGCACGATGGCCACCGCCGGCCGCACCGTGGCGGTGTCCGCCTTGACCGTCGCGATCGCGCTGGCCGGGCTGCTGATCTTCCCGCAGGTGTTCCTGCGCTCGATGGGCTTCGGCGGGATGAGCGCGGTGCTCATCGCGATGCTGGCGGCGCTGACCCTGCTGCCGGCGCTGCTCGGGATGCTGGGGCCGCGCGTCGACGCCCTGTCGGTGCGCCCCCTCTTCCGCCGCCTGTTCAGGGCCAAAGTGGCCACTTCGGCCCCTTCCGAGCACGGCGCCTGGTACCGCATAGCCCGCAGCGTGATGCGCCGGCCGATCGTCTACACCGTCGTCGTCGTCGCGGTGCTGGTCGGCCTGGCGCTGCCGTTCCTCAAGGTGCAGTTCGGCGGCATCGACGTCCGCGTGCTGCCGGCCGGGACGGAGAGCCGCGTCGTCACCGAGGCGATCGAGCGCGACTTCCCGCCGTCGGCGAACGGGCCGATCGAGGTCGTCGTCACCCTGCCCGAGACGGTCGACTCGGCGGCGGGCCAGGCGGCGCTGCAGTCCTACGTCGACGACGTCGCCGCCGTCCCCGGGGTGGATGGTGCACAGGTGACCGCAGCGGGCGAGCACGTGGCCAAGGTGGCCGTCGCCTACGCCGGCGACCCGGTGGACGCCGACGCGCGGGAACTGGTCGGCGAGATCCGGCAGGTGCCGGCGCCGGACGGCGGCCGGGCGCTGGTCGGCGGGCAGAGCGCGGTGCTGACCGACCTGCTCGACAGCCTCGGCTCGCTGCTGCCGTGGATGGCGCTCATGGTCGTCGCGACGACCTTCGTGCTGCTGTTCCTGGCTTTCGGCTCGGTGGTGCTGCCGCTGAAGGCGCTGGTGATGAACGTGCTGTCGATCGGCGCCTCCTTCGGCGCGCTGGTCTGGATCTTCCAGGAGGGACACCTGTCCGGGTTCCTCGACTTCGAGCCGACCGGGTTCATCGAGGCGACCCAGCCGATCCTCGTGCTGGCGATCGTCTTCGGGCTCTCGATGGACTACGAGGTGTTCCTGATGTCGCGCATCCGCGAGCAGTACGACCTGACCGGCGACAACACGCGGGCGGTCGCCACGGGGCTGCAGCGCACCGGCGGCATCATCACCAGCGCCGCCTTGCTGCTGATCATCGTGATCGCGGCGTTCTCCCTCTCGGGGATCACCTTCATCAAGATGATCGGCGTCGCGATGCTGATCGCGATCGTGGTCGACGCGACGATCGTCCGGACGCTGCTGGTGCCCGCGACGATGCGGCTGCTGGGCAACGCGAACTGGTATGCCCCCGGCCCGCTGCGCCGGCTCTACGCCCGCTACGGCATCCGCGAGTCGGAGGAGGTCCCGGCGCCGCCCCCGCAGCGGGAACCGGCGCTCGTCCCCTGACCGCCGGTTGATGGAGTGGCTCGCGAGCGGTTTCCGCTCCCGAGCCACTCCGCGTCATGCGGTGGGGGCGGGCTCCTCGTGCAGCGTCCGCTGCAGCGGCAGCCGGACCCGGCGGGACGGCAGGGGGGACGGCGGGAGCCGGCGGCCGCAGCTGACGCAGAAGCGACTGCGGACGGCGACGACAGGGGCTTCCTGGTTGGTGCAGTGCGCGCACGACATTTCCGGGCCTCCTCGGGTCCGATCCCCCGGAGCGGGGTGCGGGGACCCTGCCAGTCCGGGTGACGCGCGTCACTGCTCCTCGGCGGGGATGGGGCGATCCGTTACCGGAGCGAGACCTCCGCCCGCGTGCTTCCCGCAGCCGAGGCGCTGCCGCCGGTGCCACCCTTCGGCCATGACCGGGCACCGGCGCCTGGCGCGGGCGGCCACCGTCGCCCTGCTCGCGCTGCCCGCCTGCACCGCGCCCGATCCCCCCGCGGCAGAGCCCGCCCCGGCGACCGCGGCGCCCCCGCCCACCACCCGGCCACGCTCGGCGGACGGCGGTCCGCAGCTCGTTCTCCGCGCCGCCGTCGACCTCTCCCCCGCGCTGCCCGGCCGGCCCGCCGAGGTCGTCTCCGCGGTCGCCGCCCCCGACGGCGGCGCGCACGTCGTCCTGCAGCCGGCCGACGGCACCGACCCGGTGCTGGCCACCGTCGAGGGCGGCGGGGCCCTGGTCCGCGCGGTGCCCGTGCCCCGGCTCGCGCAGGTGTTCGGCGTCCACCTGCTGCCCACCGGGGAGGTGCTCGTCGCCGGGCAGTTCCCGCGGCCGGGCCGGGACTACGGGTTCGCCGCCGTCGACCCGGCCACCGGCGCGGCCCGCACCGCCGTCGTCGTCCCCTACGAGGAGGGCACCGCCTTCACCTTCGGCCGCTCGGCGCTGTCCGCCGACGGCGCGGCGCTCTACCTGTTCGTGGCGACCGCGGTCGACGACCGCAACCTCGACCTGCTCGTCGCGGTCGATCCGCGCACCGGCGCCTTCCTCGGCGGGCGGGACCTGCTCGAGGAGGTGCGCGAGGTCTCCGGCTACCCGGTCGGCACCTACTCCGGCGGGCTCCTGGCGCGCCCCGACGGCGGCGTCACCCTGGCCTTCGACACGTGGGAGGCCGACACGTTCGCCGGGCCGGACCCGGGGCTGCTCAGCTACGACGCCGCCCTGGAACCGGCGGGCGACCCGGTGCGGCTCCCGATCGGGAACGCCCGGGCCGATCTGCAGGCCGCGGCCCTCGGCCCCGACGGCACCGTCTACCTGACCGTGCAGCCCCCGAACGGTGACCTGCTCGCCGCCGTCCGGGGCGGCGTCGTCACCGACGTGCTCGACATCGGCGGGCACGGCTACGACGACGCCGTGGTTGTGGACCCCGCAGGCTGGGCGCTCCTCCCGGCCCGCGGCGGCGCCCGGACCGTCGACCTGGCCACCGGCGCCGTCGGCCGGCTCGACGTCGGCTGCCCCTCGGCCGAGCCGGTGCTCGACGTCCTCCCCGGCGCGGGTCCGTCCCGCGCGCTGCTGCTCGGGCGGTGCGACGTCCGCGCGCCGGGCACCCCGATGCTCTGGCTGGTCGGGGCCTGAACCCGGCGCGGGCCGCCCCCGCGGTGCTACACCTGACGGTATGAAAGGGCACCGGCTGGCCGGGGTCGCGCTGGCCGGGGCACTCCTGGCGACGCTGGCCGGCTGCCCTGCGTCCCGCGACCGGGCCGAGCCCGAGCCGGCCGACGACTCCGTGCCGGCGCCGCGGTCCGCGCTCGGCACCGAGGCGACCACCGACCTGCCCGGCTACGGCGGCCCGCCGGCCGGGGCGCCGGCCAGCACCGGGCCGCTGACCACGCTGCGCGCCGCGGTCGACCTGACCCCGGCCACGCCGACCGTCTTCTCCGTGCCCGTGGCCGCGGCCCCGACCCCGGACGGGCGGGTGCTCGTGCTGCTCTCCCCCGTCGACTCCAGCCCGCCGCGGCTGGCCACGGTTGCGCCGGCCGGGGACTCCTTCGCGGTCGCCTCGGCCGTGGCCCTGCCGCCGTTCGCGTCCGTCACCGGGCTGCAGGTGCTCCCCGACGGCCGGGCGGCGGTGCTCGGGGAGCTGCCGTCGGACGACGGCTCGCCCGGCGGGTACGGGGTCGCGGTCGTCGACCCCGGCACGAGAGCGGCACGGACGACGGTCGCCGTCCCGTTCGACCCGGAGGACGTCCGCGCCTTCGGCCGGTCGGCGCTCTCGGCCGACGCGCGCACGCTGTACCTGTTCGCCACCTCGATCGGGGAGCGGCCGGCCTTCCCGGAGCAGCTGGTCGGCATCGACGTCGGCTCGGGGCGGGTCGTCGCCCGGCAGGTGCTCACCGACGAGATCGCCGCCGTGTCGGTGGTCCCGGCCGGGTTCGAGGCCGCCGGGCTGGTCGCCCGGACCGGCGGCGGAGTCACGCTGGTGCTGGACGCCTCGCCGGTCGCCGCGCGGCTGGAGCGGATCCCGACGCTGCTCGCCTTCGACGCCGACCTCACCACCGAGGGCGAGCCGGTGCGGCTGACCGACCTGGCCGAGGGCGCGGAGACCCAGGCGGTGACCGCCGGCGCCGACGGCACCGTGTTCGTCGTGGTGGAGGTGCGCGAGGACGTGTGGGTGCTCGCGGTACCCGACGGCGGCGGCGCGGGGCCGGTGCTCGCGGTGCTGCCCGATCCCGCGCACGACTTCGCGCTGGCGGTGGAGCCGGCGCAGCAGTGGGCGCTGCTGCCCGCGCTGGCCGGCGCCCGCGCGGTGAACCTGCGCACCGGGGATGAGGCCGGCCCGCTCGACCTCGGCTGCGACGGCGGGCTACACGTCCGCGACCTCAGGGCCGGAGCGACCGGGGCGGTGCTCGCCGGTGAGTGCGGCCCGCCGGCCCAGCGGACGGCGATGCTCTGGCTGGCCGGACCGTGAGGCGGGTGCTGGTCGCGGCCGCGCTGGCCGGCTGCCTGCTGGCGTCGGGCTGCACCGCCGAGCGGACCCGCACGCCCGAGCCGACCCCGTCGCCGCCGTCGTCCCAGGAGGCGCTGCCCGGCCGGCCGACCGACGCCTCGACCGGGCTGCCCGCGTACGCCGGCCCGCCGGCGGACGCACCGCCGAGCGCGGGCCCGCTGACCAGGCTGCGCGCCGCAGTGGACCTGAGCCCGGCGACGCCCGGCCCGTTCTGGCGGGCCCGCTCGACGGTGGCCGCGGCGGACGGCGGCGCCTACGTCGTCCTGGACAAGGAGGGGGACGGCCGGCCGCAGCGGCTGGCGACGGTGAGCCCGGCCGGCGGCGGCTTCGCGGTGACCGCCTCCGTGCCGATCCCGCGGGTCGACAACGTGGTGGGCACCCACCTGCTGCCGGACGGGACGGTGGCGGTGGCCGGGCGGCTGCCGTCGTCCGCCCTGGGCTTCGAGGTGGTCGCCCCGGGGAACGGCGACGTCCGTACCGTGCCGGTCGTGCCCGCCGAGCGCGGCACGGTCTCCGCGGACGCCCGGTCGGCGCTGTCCCCCGACGGCCGGACGCTGTACCTGGTGAGCACCGTCGAGACCGGCGCGGGGATCCGGGAGGCGCTCGCCGCGGTCGACGCCGCGACGGGCCGGGTGCTCGCCGAGCGGGACCTCGCCGAGGACGTCGCGGCGGCCTCGGCGTTCCCCCTCGCGCGGCAGCTCGCCGGCCTGGTCGCCCGGCCGGGCGGCGGCGTGACGCTGGTCTTCGACGCCTCACCCACCGACGTGCCCGAGCGGCGGATCCCGACGCTGCTGGCCTACGACGCCGGGCTGGTGCCGGCCGGAGCCCCGGTGCGGGTGACCAGCCTGGCCGAGCGGGCCGAGACCCAGGCGGTCACGGTCGCCCCGGACGGCACCGTGTTCCTGGTCGTCGCGGTGCCCGACGGGGCGTGGATCCTCGCGGTGCCCGACGGCGGCGGCGCCGGGCCGGTGCTCGTGCAGCTCGAGGACCGCGTCTTCGACTACACGCTGTCGGTGGAGGCGGCGCAGGTGTGGGCGCTGCTGCCGGCCGCGGAGGGGGCGCGGGCGGTGGACCTGCGGACCGGGGAGGTGCGCGGGCCGCTGGACGTGGGCTGTGGCTCCGGCCCCGACGTCCGGTCGATCGTGCCGGGCCCGCAGGGGGCCGTGCTGATCGGGCAGTGCAACGTGCGGAGCACCTGGGTGCAGATGCTCTGGCTCGCGGCTCCCTGACGCGGGACTGACAGGCGCGGCACAGGACGGCGGCGCACACTCGCAGGCCCGAGCCCCGAGGAGGACCCGTGCGCATCTCGCTGTTCGGCCTCGTGTACCTGGCCATCGGCGTCGTCGTCGCGCTGACCAACGGCTACAACAGCGTGGCCGGCCTGTCGGAGATCCTGTCGCTGATCATCGCGGTCATCCTCTGGCCGCTGGTGCTCTTCGGCGTGAACCTGCACCTGCCGCCGATCGCCACCTAATCGAGCGCGGCGAGGAGCCGGTCGAGGAACGGCAGCTGTCCCTTGACCAACTTCTCCCGTGCCTCGTCGACGCCGACCCAGGCGGCGCGGTCGATCTCCGGGAACTCCTGCATGCGCCCCGACCGCGGCGGCCACTCGAGCAGGAACGTGTTGCTGTGCGAGGCGTCGGCGTCCAGGTCGCCCTCGGCCGCCCAGACCGTGAGCACCTTGCCGCCGGCCTTCACCTCGCCGAGCGGCGTGAACTCCGTCGCGGGCACCGGCGAGCCGAGTTCCTCCTCGAACTCCCGCTGGGCGACGACGAACGGGTCCTCGCCGTCCTCGTACTCGCCCTTGGGGATCGACCAGCCGCCGGCGTCCTTCTTCGCCCAGAACGGCCCGCCCATGTGACCGATGAGCACCTCGACGCCGTCCGCCGCGCGCCGGTACAGCAGCACCCCCGCGCTCGTCCTCGGCACCCGACCTCCCTGTAGGGCCAAAGTGGCCACTTTGGCCCTACAGGTGGGCCAGCGCCTCCTCGAGGCCGACGACGTCGGCGTACTTGGCGTCGAGGTCGGCGAGGTTGTTCTCGTGCAGCGCGTCGGAGCGGTCGGCGCAGGCCTCGCGCACCACCTGCGGGCGGAAGCCGGAGTTGAGCGCGTCCATCGCCGACGCCCGCACGCACCCGGACGTCGAGACGCCGGCGAGCACCAGCGTGTCAACGCCCAGCGTGTGCAGCGTCGCGGCCAGCGGCGTGCCGAAGAACGCCGATGCGTACTGCTTCACCACCACCGGCTCCTCCGGCTCGGGCTTGAGCGTCAGCTCGCCCCAGCCGCCGGGCGCGCCCTCGGCGAAGCAGGCCAGCGCCGGCACCTTCCGCACGAACAGCCCGCCGTCGGCCAGCCCGGTCGCGTAGCGCACCGCCGTCCAGAGGACGGGGTGCCCACCGGCCCGGGCCGCCGTCACCAGGGCGTCCGCGGCCGCCACCGCCGGGCCGGGTTCGGGCAGCTCGAACGGCCCGCCCGGCTCGGTGTAGGCACGCACGAGGTCGATGACGAGCACCGCCGGCCGCGTCCCCCAGCCGACCCGGCCGGTGAACGGCGCCCCGTGCGGACCGGTCACGCCGCGTTCCTACCCGACGACATCGGCGATGTCGCCCCCTTCGAGGGCGTGAAGCGGGCGAGATCGCCGATCTCGCCGGGGTGACCGGTCACGCCGCGCTCCACACCGGGCGCTTCGGCGCCGGCAGCCCGGTCTCCTCCTCGCAGCGGGCCAGCAGCTCCTCGATCGGCGGGCCCATGTCGAACACCGGCAGATCGGCGGGCCGGTCGGCGCGCAGCCGCTCCCGCAGCGCCCGGGTCGCCTCGTCGTCCACCGTGCCGTCGTCGGTGACGACGACGCCGTAGCGCCGCGCGCCGTCGGCCGTGACCAGCCCGCGCCGCACCTCCAGGGCGACCAGGGAGGGGTCCCGTTCCAGCGGGTCGCCCCACCCGCCGCCGCCCCAGGTGACGAAGTGCAGGACGTCGTCCGGGAACACCCGCACGCCGTGGATCTTGCTCGGCAGCACCTCGCGGGTGCCGTCGGCGCGGACGATCCACTTGGTGCCGCGGGCGCCGGGGTGCCCGCCGTTGACGCCCCAGGGGTAGGTCAGCCACCGGTCGTCGTGGATCGCGATCTCGCCGGGCTCCTCGAAGACATAGGCCACGTCGACGCCGTTGCCGCCGCGGTGCAGGCCCGGCCCGCCGGTGTCGGCGACGGTCTCCCACGTCTCGATCCGCAGCGGGTAGTACGACTCGAGGTACTCGCACGGGATGTTGACGAAGCTCGGCCACAGCGAGTGGCCGTCCGGGCCGTCGCCGAGCGGCCGGCCGGGGATGCCGCCGAACCCGATCGAGTACAGCTGGAACCACTCCCCCTTCCGCTCGCCGGACGAGTAGAAGCCCGAGTACATGAAGTGCGGCGAGGAGGAGAAGCCGGCCGCGTTGAGCAGCGCCGGGTTGGTCTGCCCGAGCAGCCCGCCGAACAGGTCGAACACCCGGCCGATGCCGTGGTTGCGGCCGTTGAGCGCGGCCGGGAACTTCGGCTTCCAGTACGACCCGTCGGGGATCGTGACGTCGACCAGCGGGTAGAAGCCGTCGTTCCAGAGGATCTGCGGATCGGCCACGGTGATCATGTAGATGCCGAAGAACATCCGGGCCAGGTTCTCGTTCAGGTAGTAGTTCACCGGCCCGACCGCCTGCGGCGAGGAGCCGGTGAAGTCCAGGTGCACCTGGTCGCCGGTCCGCGTCAGCGACAGCTTCAGCTCGTACGGGCCGTTGCCGACGCCGTCGTCGCAGATGTAGTCGGTGAACGAGAGGGTGCGGCCCTCCTCGAACACCATCTGCAGCAGGACCTTCATGGCGTCGTAGTTGCGCTGCAGCAGCGCGTCCAGCGCCGACAGGTAGGTGGCGGTGCCGAACCGCTCGCACATCTCGACCACCCGCCGCGAGGCGGTGCGGCAGGCGGCGACCAGCCCGTTGAGGTCGGCGCGGTTCCAGTCGGGCTTGCGGACCTGGTTGAGGATGATCCGCAGCGCGTCGCCATTGAGCTCGCCCTTGCGGTAGAGCTTGAACGGCGGGATGACCACGCCCTCCTCGTAGATCGTCTGCGCGTCGGTCGGCATGGACGACGGCGTCTTGCCGCCGACGTCGCTCATGTGCCCGAACATCGACGCCCAGCCGACCACCCGGCCCTCGTGGAAGATCGGCAGCACCAGCAGCCAGTCGTTGGCGTGGCTGATCGCCGCCCCGCAGGAGTAGGGGTCCGACGTCAGCAGGACGTCGCCCTCCTCGATGGAGTCGTCGAAGCCGTCGAGGAAGTCGGGGATGGACAGGCCGAACTGGCCGACGACCATCTTGCCGCTGGGGTCGCCGATCAGCGGGAACTCGTCGTGCTGCTCGCGGATGCCGGGCGACAGTGCGGTCCGGAACAGCACCTCGTCCATCTCGTAGCGGGCGTTGCGCAGCCCGTTCTCGATGAGGTCGAGGGTCACCGGGTCGACGTCGACCCTGTCGACCGCGCCCGTGGCGGTCTCGATGATCCGGGCCATGGTCACGCCTCCGGGGTGATCAGCAGCGAGCCCGAGGCGTGCACGGTGGCCGCGTGCTCGGGCAGGACGAGGGTGGTCGAGTCCATCTCGGTGACGATCGCCGGGCCGCGGATCACGTCGCCGGCCCGCAGCTTCGCCCGGTCGTAGACGTTCGCGGCCACCTGACCGCCGGAGACGAAGACGGGGTGGGTGTCGACCAGCGCGCCGGAGAGGTCGCCGTCCCCCTGCTCGAGGTGCACCGGCGCGACGTCGGGTTTCGGTCCGGTGACCGTGGCGCGGGCGTTGACCATCTCGTGGTCGACCTCGAGCAGGAAGCTGAACAGCCGGCTGTGCTCGGCGTCGAACGTGCTCGCGAGGCGGGCCAGCGGGTCGTCGTCGTCCAGCCAGGCCGGGTCGACGTCGATCGGGATCTCGAAGCCCTGCCCGTGGTAGCGGACGTCGACCTGGTAGCTGACCGTCTGCTCGGCCGGGTCGAGGCCCTGCGCCGTCAGCCGCTGCCCGGCGTCGGCGGCCAGCTCCCGGAGCACCCCGGCGAAGTCGGGGCCGGAGAGCTCGGCGAACCGGCGCAGCACGGTGCGCGCCGACTCGTCGCGCAGGCTGGTGGTGGCGTCGCCGAGGGCGCACAGCAGCCCCGGCCCGGGCGGGATGATCACCGGCCAGGCGCCGGTCAGCTTGCCCAGGGCGTTGGCGTGCAGCGGGCCGGCGCCGCCGAAGGCGACCAGCGCGAAGTCCCGCGGGTCGAAGCCGCGCTGCACGGTGACCAGCCGCAGGCCGCCGAGCATGTTCTCGTTCACGATGTCGACGATCCCCGCGGCCGCGGCCTCGGCCGACTCCAGCCCCATCGCCTCGGCGATCTTGCCGACCGAGGCGCGGGCGGCGTCGACGTCCAGGGTGATCTCGCCGCCGGCCAGCGACGAGGGCAGGTACCCGAGGACGACGTTGGCGTCGGTCACCGTCGGGTCCACGCCGCCCTTGCCGTAGGCGGCCGGGCCGGGGTCGGCGCCCGCCGACTGCGGCCCGACCCGCAGCGCCCTGGTCAGCTCGGGCACGTGCGCGATCGACCCGCCGCCGGCGCCGACCGTGCGGACGTCGACGCTGGACGCGCGCACGGTGAGGTCGCCGACCTTGGTCTCCCGGCCGATCCGCGGGGTCAGCCCCTGCACGAGGGCGACGTCGGTGGAGGTGCCGCCCATGTCGAAGGTGATCAGGTCGCGGTAGCCGCACTGCTCGGCCACCCAGACCGCACCGGTGACCCCGCCGGCCGGGCCGGAGAGCAGCATCGTCACCGGCGCGGCGATCGCGGCGTCCGCGGACTGCAGGCCGCCGTCGGACCGCAGGATGGCCAGCTCCCCGGCCACGCCGCCCTCGCCCAGCCGGTCGGAGAGGTTCTGCACGTACTTCTTGACCTGCGGCTGCACGTAGCCGTTGGCGACGGTGGTGAGCGTGCGCTCGTACTCGCGCAGCTCGGGCAGCACGTCGGAGGACAGCGAGACCGGGACGCCGGGCAGGAGCTCGGCGGCCAGCTCGGCGATCCGCCGCTCATGGGCGGGGTCGGCGAAGGAGTTGATCAGGCTGACGGCGAGGGCCTGCACGCCGCGGCCCTGCAGCTTCGCCAGCTGCCGGCGGACGTCGTCCTCGTCGAGCGGGCGGACGACGTTGCCGTCGCTGGCGATCCGCTCGTCGACCTCGACGGTGTTCTGCAGGTCGGCCAGCGGCTCGGGCTTGGGCCAGATGATCCAGCCGGCCAGCCCGCCGGGGACGAAGGAGCGGGCGATCTGCAGCACCTGGCGGAAGCCCTTGGTGGTGACCAGCCCGACCGTGGCGCCCTTGCCCTCGAGAATCGCGTTGGTCGCCACCGTGGTGCCGTGCAGCACCTGGGCGACCTCGGCGAGCTCGATGCCGGCCTCGGCGCACACCTTGCCGATGCCGGTGAGCACGCCGACGGCCTGGTCGGCCGGCGTCGAGGCGGTCTTCGCCCGCCAGGTGGCGCCGCTGCCCTCCTCGACGAGCAGCACGTCGGTGAAGGTGCCGCCGACGTCGACACCGAGCCGGTAACTCATGAGGCCTCCTCTTCTCGGGCTTGCTCCCGTGCGGCGCGCACCATCACGGCGCGGGCGTTGGAGATGTGCGCGGTCATGACGGCCCGGGCCCAGTCGGCGTCGCCGGCGCGGACGGCCGCCACGATCTCCGCGTGGTGGGCGAGGCTGCGGCGCAGCGACGCCTCGTCGTAGGTGTGGAAGTTGCGCAGCACGATCGGCGGGTGGATCGCCGCGGCCAGCGCGGCGGCGAGCGCCGGGTGGTCGGCCAGCGCGACCAGCCGGTCGTGGAAGGCGCGGTTGAGCGGGACGAGGGCGTCGAGGTCCTGGCCCGGCCCGGGGCTGCCGACGACGAACATCCGCTGGGCGAGCTCCTCGAGGTCGTCGACGTCCCGCTGGGTCGCGCGCGCGACGGCGAAGCCGGTGAGCTGCGGCTCGAGGGAGGCGCGCAGGTCGAAGACGCCCTCGAGCTCGGCGACGGTCCAGGTGGCCACGCGGGCGCCGCGGTTGGGCGCGATCTCGACCAGTCCCTCGGCGGCGAGCCGGGACAGCGCCTCGCGGACCGGCGTGCGGCTGACCCCGAGCCGGTCGGCGAGCTCCACCTCGCCGAGCCGCGCGCCGGGACGCAGGCCGCCGTCCAGGATGAGCTCCCGGAGCGCGGCGAGCGTCCGCTCGGCGGACGTCAGCGAACGTGTCACCCGTCACATCCCTCGGCAGATTGTGTGCAAACCTAGGGCGGACGGATTCCGGGAGGCAATGCCTCTCGGTAACTTGCCCGTGTCTGCATACAAGCGGAGGTCGCGGTGGGAAATCTGCTGAGCACGGACCGCACTCCCCGGGCCCGGCTGCGGGAGCTGCTCCGCGGCCCGTCGCCGCTGGTCGCGCCGGGCGCGTACGACGCGCTGTCGGCCCGGCTGATCGAGCAGGCCGGCTTCGACGTCGTCTACATGACCGGCTTCGGGACGACGGCCTCGCTGATCGGCCGGCCCGACGTCGGGCTGCTCTCCGGCACGGAGATGGCCGACAACGCGCGGCGGATCGTCTCCGCCGTCGACGTCCCGGTGATCGCCGACGCCGACACCGGCTACGGCAACGCGCTCAACGTGCTCCGGACCGTGCAGCTCTACGAACAGGCCGGGGTGGCCGGCGTCCAGCTCGAGGACCAGGTCATGCCCAAGAAGTGCGGGCACATGAGCGGCAAGGCGCTGATCGGCGCCGACGAGATGGTGGGCAAGATCCGCGCGGCGGTCGAGGCGCGCCACGACCCCGACCTGGTGATCATCGCCCGCACCGACGCGGTGGCCGTCGCGGGCCTGGACGAGGCGATCGGCCGGGCGAAGGCGTTCGCCGACGCCGGCGCCGACCTGCTCTTCGTCGAGGCGCCGACCTCGGAGGACGACATCGCGACGGTCGCCGCCGAGCTGCGCGACGTCGCGCCGCTGGTCTTCAACTGGGCGGAGGGCGGCAAGACCCCGCCGCTCTCCCTGGGGCGCATCGCCGAGCTGGGTTTCTCGCTGGTCATCTTCCCGATCGGCCCGCTGCTGGCCGCGACGGCCGGGATCCGGTCCCTGCTGGCGACGCTCAAGGCCGACGGCGTCCCGTCGCTGTCCGGGCTGCCGACGTTCGGCGAGTTCACCGACCTGATCGGCCTGCCCGAGGTGCAGGAGCTGGAGCAGCGCTACGCCGGCGCGTGACCCCGCCGGCGCGGCTCAGCCGGCGCGGGTCATCGTGGACGCGTAGCCGCCACCGGGCCACTGCCACGCCCCGGCGTTGGTCGTGCCGTCGGCGCTGAATCGCCCCTCGAAACGGGCCGGCGAGTCCGTCCCGCCGAACCAGATGCTGAGCAGGTCGCCCTCGAGCCGGTAGGTGTACTCGAGGATCTCGCCGCCGGTGCCGAAGAAGTGCGAGCGCAGCTCCCCGTCGGCCTGGTCGTAGCCGATGTACTCCACCCCGCGGGTGTCGCCGTCGGCCGACGTCAGCTCCACGTGCTGGACGAGGAAGTTCCCGCCGTCCATCCACTCGTAGCGGACCTCGCCGGTCAGGCCGTCGGGGCCCGAGACGGTCCAGGTGCCGACGAGGGGGTCGAGCGTGCGCAGCGCCGCGGCGCGGGCGTCGGTTCCCGGAGCCGAGCCGGTGCCCTCGAGGGTGGCGGTGTCGGTGCTCATGGTGCCCTCCTGCGCGGACGGGGCCCCAGCGCCGTCGTGGGGCCACGCCAGTAGGACGGATCGGCGATGGCGCCCTCATCGGTTCCGCGCACGCCGTCGACCGGCCGGCACCCCTGCACCCAGGGGGCTTGTGCTCTGAGTGCCCCTGCACTCAGAGCACAAGCGTCCTGCGACCACCGCACGGGTAGGGCCGCCGCATGAGCGAGCGGCTGGCGGCGTGGGTCGACGAGCTGGGTGCGATCGGCGGGCGGCCGTCGGGCGGGGTGACGCGGGTGGCGTGGTCGGCCGAGCTCGCCGAGGCGAACGCGTGGCTGGTCGGCAAGGCCACCGAGCTCGGGTTGGACGCGCACGTCGACCCGGCGGGGAACGTCGTCTGCCGGTGGGCGGGCACGGAGCCGGACGCGCCCGCGGTCGTCGTCGGCTCGCACCTCGACACGGTGCCCGACGGCGGCCGCTACGACGGCGCGTTCGGCGTGCTGGCCGGCCTGGAGGTGCTGCACCGGCTGCGCGAGCGCGGGTTCACGCCCCGCCGTCCCGTCTGGCTGGTGGCGTTCAACGACGAGGAGGGCACCCGCTACGACGCGTCGATGTTCGGCAGCCACGCCTTCTGCGGCGACGACGTCACCCAGTTCCTCGACCGGGTGGACGCCGACGGCGTCGTGCTGCGCGACGCCATGCGGCAGTCCGGCAGCGACCCGGCCGCGCTCCCTGGTGCCGCGGTGGTCGACCGGGTCGGGCACTACCTCGAGCTGCACATCGAGCAGGGCCCGCGGCTGGAGCGGGCCGGGCAGCGGGTGGCGGTGGTGTCGGCGATCGTCGGCATGCGCGGCTACGTGGTCACCCTGCGCGGCACCGCCAACCACGCCGGGACGACGCCGATGGACGCGCGGCAGGACGCGCTGGCCGGGGCCGCCCGCGCCCTGCTGGGCCTGCGCGACGCCGTCCGCGCCGAGGAGGGCATGACCGTCAACGTCGGCCGGATCGAGGTCGAGCCGGGCGGCGCCAACGTCATCCCCGGCGTCGCGCGGTTCACCGTCGACATCCGCGGGGCGACGGCGGCGGCGATGGAAGGGGCCGACGAGCTGGTGCACCGGCACGCGAACGACGCCGCGTCGGCGGAGGGGCTGGCGGCCGACGTCGAACCGACGTTCCTGCACCCGGCCACCGAGCTGGCCCCCGAGCTGCGGGCGCTGCTCGCCCGGCAGGTCGCGGCCACCGGCACCGAGGTGGTCGAGCTGGTCAGCGGCGCCGGCCACGACGCGATGGTGCTGGCCGAGCGCGTGCCGGCGGCGATGCTGTTCGTGCCCAGCCGCAACGGCGTCAGCCACGCGCCGGACGAGTACACGGCGCCGGAGCTCTACGAGCCGGCGCTCACCGTGTTCACCGAGGCGGTCGCCGAGCTGGCGCAATAACGTCCGTCGGCATGACGACGAGGTCACTGCGCACGCTGTTCACCGGGGGCTCGTACTTCGAGGGTCCGCGCTGGCACGAGGGTGCCTGGTGGGTGTCGGACTTCTACACGCACCGGGTCACGCGGATCACCCCGGACGGCGAGAGCACCGTCGTCACCGAGGTCGAGCAGCAGCCCTCCGGGCTCGGCTGGCTGCCCGACGGCTCGATGGTGATCGTGTCGATGAAGGACCGGCGGCTGCTCCGCCTCGCGGACGGCGAGCTGTCGACGCTGGCGGACCTGTCCGAGCACTGCGGCGGCCACCTCAACGACTGCGTCGTCGACGACGCCGGTCACGTCTTCGTCGGCGACTTCGGCTTCGACCTCATGGGCGGCGGCGCCATCGTGCCGACGACGCTCAAGCGGGTCGACCCGGACGGCACGGTCACCGTGGTCGCCGAGGACCTGCACTTCCCGAACGGGGCGGTCATCACCCCGGACGGGACGCTGATCGTCGGCGAGACCTGGGGCAACCGGTTCAGCGCGTTCGACGTCGCGCCCGACGGCTCGCTGGGCAACCGACGGGTGTGGGCGGAGTTCGGCCCGCTCCCGACCGGCTCGAGCATCGAGGAGCTGGCGCCGCAGATCGTCGTCGGCCCCGACGGCTGCACGCTCGACGCCGAGGGGCACGTCTGGGTGGCCGACGGCTTCCACGGCCGGGTGGTGCGGGTCGCGCCAGGCGGGCGGATCGTCGACGAGGTCGCCGGTCCCGACGGGATGGGCGTCTTCGCCTGCATGCTCGGCGGCGACGACGGCCGCACCCTGCTGGTCTGCGCCGCGCCGGACTTCTTCGAGCACACCCGGTCGGTCGCCCGCGAGGCGGTGCTGGTGACCACCGAGGTGGAGGTGCCGCACGCCGGGCGGCCGTGACCCTCAGTGGTACGGGTTCTCCGGCAGCGCCAGCGCCAGGTAGCGGTCGTCGACGCACAGCACCAGGTCGCGGTCGGTGAACTCGGCGAGCGCCTGGTCGAGGGACGGGCCGTCGTACTCGGTCGCCGCGAGCAGCTCCTCCCGGGTGCGCGCGTCGGCACACAGCTCGTAGAGGGCGGCCGCGTCGCCGTCGTACCGGTGGCCCCGCGGCTCCGCGCCCCGGCCGTCGTGGATGCTCACCGACCGCCAGGTCTTCACGTACCGCAGGTACGGACGGCGCCCCGACGACCACCGCGACTTCCACGCCGACACCAGCGACCGGCACTCCCGCGGCCCGTCGACCGGCAGGTCCCGGGTGAAGCCGTGCTCGAAGAAGTAGGCGATGCGGCGCAGGTCGTAGTCCGGCGGGTAGATGAAGCGGTAGCACGCCGAGGGCCGCAGGAACGAGATCGCGTGCCCGCCCGGCTCCTCGTGCATCGGTGAGCCGCGGTCGGGCCGGGCCTGCGCCATCGCGTACGGCGGCTGCAGGTGCGGGATCCGCCGGATGATCTCCGCCTGCATCCGGTAGTCGGCCTCGGTCTCGCCGGGAAAGCCGTAGAGGATGTTGTACGAGTTGTTGATGCCGTAGTACGTCGTCCACTTGAGCAGCTCGAGGTTGCCCATCCCGGTGACGTTCTTCCGCATCAGGGTCAGCACGTGGGTGCTGAAGCTCTCGATGCCCGGCTGCACCGACACCAGCCCGCCGCGGCGCAGCTCGCGCAGCTGCGTCCGGTTGATCTTCGGCCGGATCTCGTAGTGCAGCCGCAGGTCGCTGTGCTCCTCGGCGAGCCGGCCGAACAGCCGGGCCATGTAGGCCGGCGCCAGGATGTTGTCGATCGCGTTGAACCAGCGGGTGCCGTACCGGCCGGAGAGCCGCTGCAGCATGTCCAGCACCTGCTCGGGGCTCTTGCGGCGGAACTCCATGCCGGCGCGGTTGAGGCCGCAGAACACGCAGTGGTGCTTCATGCCGTACCAGCAGCCGCGGGCGGTCTCGATCGGCAGCATGACCTCGCGGCGGTCGCCGTGCGGGCGGGTGGCGAAGTACTCGTCGAAGTCCGGCACCGGTGAGGAGTCGAGGTCGGCGAAGTTCGGCGCCCGGCCCTCGTAGCGGACTGCGCCGTCCTCGTCGCGCCACATCACCCCGCGCAGGCCGGTCATCGGCTCGCCGGCGGTGAGCCGGCGGACCAGCTCGGGCAGCGAGACGTCGGCGTCACCGCAGTGCACCAGATCCACCGCCGGGTTGCGGGCCATGACCTCGCCGGCGATGTCGTCCTCGAACGTGGCGCCGCCGAGCACGACCGGCAGCTCCGGGTGCCGCCGCTTCAGTGCCCTGGCCAGCGCGAGCGAGGCGACCATCTGCTGGAAGGTGACGGAGAGCCCCACCATCGAGAACGCCGACCAGTCGACGTTCTCGACCACCTCCTCGAGCCACTCGACGGCGACGACGTCGCGCACGTGCCGCAGGTCGGCGACGGTGCACCCGGCCCGCTGGCAGATCGCCGCCAGGTTCGACCCGTAGTGCGCCATGTACTCGTCGGCGTCGTACTCGTCGGCGTCGTCGCGCGGCCCGAAGGCGGCGGTCGACCAGATCCACTCGCCGACCATGCACGGGTAGACGTCGGCCAGCGCCTCGTTCAGCTCGGGGCCCAGCCGCTCGGCGAACCGGAGGAACAGCGACATCGGCCGCACCTCGTACCCGGCCCGCTCCAGCACGGGCGTGAGCAGCGCGAGCTGGAACGACGGGAAGCGGGTGCTCATCGTCGGCATGCTCACCAGCGCGACCGGCTTCACGGCGCGAACACCCCCTGCAGGCCGAGCACCGCCGAGAGGGCGTGGTGCACGTAGTCGATGCGGACGTCGCTGGCAGTCGCCGACGTCCGCACCCCGCCCAGCGCCCACTCCGGGTTGGGCAGGACGGCGGTGTCGCGCGGCTGGTAGACGAGCTGGTCGAGGAACGCCAGCCCGCGGGCGCAGGCCGTGCGGTAGCGCTCCTCGCGGACGACGTCGCCGGTCTCCTCGGCGGCGGCGCGGACGGCGGCGATGCCCTCCAGGTACAGCGCGGTCGTCGCGCCGGGCGGGTCGGTCGAGTGGTCGTTCAGGAAACCGCCGTGCTTGGCCGACTGGTGGCGCAGGGCGCCGTCGGCGACCTCGAACGCGAACCGGGTGTGCTCCTCCCCCAGCAGCCGGCCCCACGCCGCGCCCGCCTGGGTCAGCCAGGCGACCGCGCCCCAGGCGCTGTTCTGCCGGAACCGCCGCCGGTAGTGGCCCAGCGCCCGCTCGACCGGGCCCAGCGGGACGTCGACGCCGGCGCCCGCCGCCGCGGCCAGCGCGAGCAGTGCCTGCCCGGGCGCGTAGTCCTGGAACGCCTCGGCGGCGCGGGCCGGATCGCGGTGGGTGGCGAAGCGGCCGTGCCGGTCGATCGCGTCGACGAGCGGCGCGACGTCCGGGGTCCGGCCCAGGGCGAGCGCGGCCAGCGCGGCGAACGCCGTCTCGGCGATCGAGTCGGGCGCTGCGAGGCGGGTCAGGTCGTCCTCCGCCTCCCGCCGCATTCCGGCGCGCGCCTCGACCCAGGCGCCGTAGGCGATCCGCGCGGGGTGGGCGCCGGAGTGCAGCCGGTCGGCGAAGACCGCGTAGCGGGCGAGGTAGGGCTCGTCGGGCGAGGTGGAGTGCCGCAGCGTGTAGCGCCGCAGCAGCGGCTCGAGCCGGTCCAGCTGCGCGGCGGGGTTGCTCGCCGGCGCGGCCTCCGGCAGGGCGTGGCGCATCCGCCGGACGCCGTCGGCATCGGCGAGCCAGGTGGCGCAGTCGTAGCGCGTCCAGGTGTAGGGCGGGCGCGTGATGCCGGCCTTGTCGATCACCTCGAGCACGTACCCCTGCGGCGAGAGGTTGTGGGTGACGGCGACGGACGGCAGCACGAAGCCGGCGCGCTCGCCCTGGCGGACCGCGAGGGCCTGCTCGGCGAACCGGGTCGGGCCCACGACCCACTCGGGCGAGGCCGTGCCGATCTCGTGCCGGGCGGACAGCAGCGAGACCGCCACCGCGACCTCCTCGTGCGGCTGTGCCCGGTGGAAGCGCCGGTCCCGGACGGCGGCCGCGGCGCACTCGGCCAGCCGGCTCGCGCAGTCCCCGGCGAGGACGCCGACGCACCCGGCCAGCCGCCCGCCGGAGTAGACGGTGACGAACAGCCCCTGGACGGCGTCCGGGAGCACCGGCGCGGCCGGGACGCGCGCCGCGCGGCCGAGCGCCCGCAGCACGTGCGCGCGGGCCGCCTCCGCGACCGGCCGCGCCAGGTCGGGGTCGGCGGACCACGGGCGGCCCGTGACCGGCACGCCGGTCGGCTGCCACGCCTGCCCCGGCTCGACGACCTTCTCGACCGTGTGCCGGTAGAGCAGGTGCGGCTCGTGCGGGAGCAGGCCGGCGTTGCGCCGGGCCGCGTGCAGGTACTGCTCCCACTCCGTGGCGATGCCGGGCATGCGCGGCAGGGCGCCGCCCATGCGCGGCGCCCGCTCCCGGCTGCGGACGACGATGCCGTAGCGGTCGTTGTCGAGCTCTCCGACGGTGCACTCCTGCAGCGCGCCGAAGAACGTGACGGCGACGGCGCACTCGTCGAGCAGCCGCAGCGGGTCGTCCTGGGTGCGCAACTGCTCCGCGGTCTGCACGGCCGCGCGGACCAGGTCCTCGGGGACCGGCCCGGCGTCCTCGCCGGGGAAGTGCCAGAACCCGCTGCGCGCCGGGCGGTCGTGCAGCCGCGACCGCCGCCGGACGCTCACCCAGCAGCCGCCGGCGCCGTCGTAGCCGCGGTCGAGCGTGCGCGGCGCCCGCGGCACGTCGCCGGTGCGCAGGAACCCGGCCATGACCTCGCGGGCGAGCACCGCCGGGTGCCGCCCCTCGGGCAGCCGCGGACCGGTCGCGGGCGGCACCGGCCGCTTCGTCGGGTTGAGCGGGTAGTCCGGTTCGCCGTCCATGCCGCGGATGAAGTCGGCCCAGATGTCGAAGACCGTCGCCGTCCGGTATCCGGCCGCGACCATCCGGGCCGGCCCGCGCTCGTAGCCGAAGCCGACCAGCGCGACGCCGCCCTCGACCTCGAAGCCCGCCTCCACCAGCCGCCCGGCGCAGGCCAGCATCGACTGCCCGGAGCTGATCGAGTCGTCGACCATGACGACCGGCTCGTCGAGGTCGAGCCGGCCCTCGACCAGCTTCAGCGAGCCGTGCGCCTTGCGCTCCTTGCGCACCAGGACGCCGGAGTACCGGCCGCCGCCCATCAGCACGCAGCCCTGCAGCAGCGGGACGCCGGTCAGCCCGAACGTCGCCAGCTGGCGCCCCTCGAACCCTTCCAGCAGGCGCAGCAGGGCGCGGGCGGCGAGCTCGGCGCCGCGCGGGGTCAGGGTGACCGGCAGCGAGTCGAGCATCCACCGCGCCGAGGAGCCGTCCCGCGAGAGCACGGGCTGGTCGTCGGTGCGGTGCAGGATGCCGTCGCGGCGCAGCAGCGCGAGCAGCTCGGCGCGCTCGTCGTCCGGCGGCCCGGCCACCACCGGCCCCGGGGACGGCGGGGCGAGGAGTGGCACGGCGGCCATGCGCGGGACCTCCGTCCGGCGTCAGCGCTCGGGGGCCACCTCGGGCGCGACCTCGGTGACGACCTCGGAGGGATAGTCCGGCCCCGACGGCTCGCTCTCCGACGGCTGCACCTCCGGGGCGACCTCGGGGATCACCTCCGGCAGCACCTCGGCGGGCTCGGGCCGGTACGGCTCCGGCTCCGACGGTTGCACCTCGGGGCCGATCTCCGGCTGCACCTCCGGCCCGATCTCGGGCTGCACCTCGGGGCCCACCTCGGTGATCGTCCCCGGGTCCTCGGGCGCCACCTCGACGATCTGCTCGCCGGGCCGGCGCTCCTCCCCCGGCTCCGAGGCGGTCGCGGGGCGAATTGCGGTCCCGCCGGGCACCACCCCCGGGCGTTCCTCGCGGTCGGGGTCCGCGACCACCGGCGGGCGGGGGGATCCTGCGGTTGGCGCGAGCGAGGCATCCGCGGCCATGACGTCCTCCGGCGAGTTCCGAGACGGGCCTGTCCAGAGCGAAGGAGCGGCGCCAAGGTAGCGCCGGGAACCGCCCCGCGGAAGCGGCCGCGACGCGCCTGCGGCGTCCCCCGGCGCGTCGTCAGGCGCGGTCGGCCGGACCGTAACCCCGGTCACGACCGAGCCGACCCCGCGCGCGGGCAGAAAGACCCCATCGGCGTACACGGCGCCTCACGCCACGTGTCCACGCTGTGATCTCGGGCATCCATCGGTCACACCCGTCACACCCGCCCCGGACACCAGACCCCTGGGCGGACTGGTCCGTCCACACCCGGTAGACAAGTCGCATGGACACCGCTGACCTCCGGACGGCCGACGTCGTCCCGGCGGCGTCGGTCTCCGTCGAGATCACCAGCACCCCCGTGCTGAGCTACGCGCTCGCGCACAACCGCGTCCCGGTGGTCAACCGGCTGGCGCTGACCTCGACCGCGCAGGTCCGCGGCGCCACGGTGCGCCTGTCGGTGCGCGACCCCGAGGGCCCGATCGGCACCGCCGTCGAGCTGACCGCCGACCTCGACGAGGGCCGGACGACGGTGCTGCCGGACGTCGCGCTCACCCTCGACCCGGCCGCGATGCTGCAGGTCGACAGCCAGCGCCCCGGGCTCATCGACGTCGAGGTGGCCGCCGGCGAGCAGGTCCTGGGGCACGCCAGCACGCCGGTGCGGGTGCTCGCCGCCCAGCAGTGGCTGGCCACCCCCGTGCCGCTGGCGCTGGAGATGCTCGCCGCGCACGTGCAGCCCAACCACCCCGCGGTGACCGGCCTGGTCGAGGAGGCCGCGGCGATCCTCGACCGGGACACCGGCAGCGACCTCGTCGACGGCTACGACGGCGGCCCGGAGCGGGTCGACGCGATCGTCGCGGCGCTCGGCGAGGCCATCCGCGGCCACGGCATCCGCTTCAGCGAGCCGCCGGCCAGCTGGGCCGAGATCGGCCAGCAGGTCCGCACGCCCGGCGACGTCCTGACCTGGCGGGTGGGTACACCGCTGGACACCGTCGTCCTGCTCGCCGCCGCGCTGGAGCAGGCCGGCGTCCGGCCGCTGCTGTGGCTGGCCGAGGGCCACGCGTTCCTGGGCTACTGGCGGGAGGAGCGCAGCGCCGAGAGCGCCGCCACCACCGACGTCGCGCCGCTGGTCAACCTCGTCGACCTCGGGCTGATCGGCCTGGTCGAGACGACGCAGCTCACCGCCGAGGGCACGCCCCGCCCCGCCTACGCCGACTGGCTGACCGGCGAGCTCGACCGGGTCCTCGGCGTCACCGACGTGCACCGCGCCCGGCGCGACGGCATCCTGCCGCTGCCCGCCCGCGCCCGCGACGCCGACGGCGTCCTGCAGATCGTCGAGTACCGCCCCACCGAATCCCGGCACGCCGCTCCCCCGGCCGAGCCGCGGGAGGGCGCCGTCCGCCCCGATGCGCCGCCGCGCGTGCAGCAGTGGAAGAACGCGCTGCTCGACCTCTCGCTGCGCAACCGGCTGATCAACTACACCGAGCGTGCCGGGCTGCCGCTCGTCGTCCCCGGCGGGTCGCTGGGCGTCCTCGAGAACTTCGTCCACGACGGGACGCCGATCACCCTGCTGCCGGCCGACCAGCTGGCCGCGGTCGCCCGGGAGCGCGGCGCCGCCACCGCCCGCGACCTGCCCGACGAGCAGCTCGCCGAGGCCCTGGTCGAGCGGCGCTCGGTGCACGCCGACGTGACCGAGGCCGGCTACCTGCCCAAGCTGCGCAACCTGGCCTACAAGGCCAAGACCGTGGTCGAGGAGACCGGCGCCAACAACCTCTTCCTCGCCCTGGGCAGCCTGGTGTGGGAGCTCGACGGCCGGCCGCTGCGCTCGCCGCTGATCCTGGTGCCGGTCACGCTCACGCCCACCGGCCGGACCGGCGGCTACCGGATCGCCCTCGACGAGTCCGGCTCCAGCACGCCCAACTACTGCCTGCTCGAGAAGCTGCGCCAGCTGCACGGGCTCACCGTCCCCCAGCTCGCCGAGCCGACGACGGACGGCGCCGGCGTCGACCTCGACGCCGCGCTGGAGGCGATGCGGACGGCGCTGGTCGGCTACCGGCTGCCCTACCGCGTCGAGCCGACCGCGGACCTGGCGATCCTGCAGTTCGCCAAGTACCGGCTGTGGAAGGACCTCGACGAGCACTGGGCCCGCTTCACCGAGAACGCGCTGGTGCAGCACCTGGTCTACGAGCCGAACGAGCCGTTCGACGACCCCGTCCGCGGCGGTGCCGAGTTCGCCGACCTCGACGAGCTCGCCGCGGCGCTGCCGGCGCCCGCCGACGCGTCGCAGCTGCGCGCGATCGCCGAGGCGGCCGCCGGGCGCACCTTCGTGCTGGAGGGCCCGCCCGGCACCGGCAAGTCGCAGACGATCACCAACCTGCTCACCCGGGCGGTCGCCGACGGCAAGCGGGTGCTGTTCGTAGCCGAGAAGCGGGCCGCCCTCGACGTCGTCGCCCGCCGGCTGGACGCCGTCGGCATGGGCCCGTTCGCCCTGGACCTGCACGACAAGGGCAGCCGCGCGTCGGTGGTGCGGGCGCAGATCCGCGAGGCGCTCGAGCACGCCGTCGCCGTCGACACCCAGGGCCTGGCCGCCGACGACGAGGACCTGCGCAGCGCCCGCCGGCTGCTGGCCCGCTACGCCGACCGGCTGCACGCGCCGAACGCCGCCGGGCTGTCGCTCTACTCGGCGCGGACGGCGGAGCTGTCGGCCGGCACCGACGTGCCGACGCTGCCGGTGCCGCTGCCGTTCGTGGCTGGCGCGTCCGAGGAGACCCTGACCGCGGTGCGCCGCGCGCTGGTGCTCCTGCCCGACATCGCCGACCTGACCCGCCCCTCCCCGCGGCACCCGTGGGCGTTCGTCGACTCGCCGGCCATCGACCTGCCCGCGGCGCACGCCGCCGCCGTCGAGGTCGACGAGGCGGTGCGCGACCTGCCGGTCGGCACCCCGCTGGCCTCGGTGCTGCGGCACGCCCGGACCCCCGAGGACCTCGACGCCGTCGCGCACCTGCTCACCGGCCCGCCGGTCGGCCTCGACGTCCTCGACGAGACGTTCGGCGAGTACTGGACGGCGGCCACGGCGGCGATGCAGGGCGAGGTCGCGGCGTTCACCGCGTTCCGCCACCCGGGCATGGACGTCGCCACACCGGAGGCGCTGACCCTGCCGCTGGCCGAGATCTACGTGGCCGCGCACAGCGCCGCGGCGTCGGGCTGGTTCGGCCGGCGGCGCCGGCTGATCGCCGTCCGCGACCGGCTGACGGCGCACCTCAAGCCGGACGCGACGGTCAAGCCCAAGGACGTGCCCGCCCTCGTCGAGGGCCTGTGGCGGGTCCAGAACGGGGTGACGGCGATCGCCGCGCGGGCGGCGTCCATCCCCGGGATCGCCGTCCGCGAGGGCTGGAACCCGTTCACCGACCCGGGGCTGATCGACCACCAGGTCGCGTGGCTGCGGCGGGCCGCGGTGGCGGTCGACGGCTCCGGGCCGTTCCACGTCGCGCTGCGCAAGCTCATCGTCGCCGGCGAGACCGGCGACCCGGCCGGCGCGACGAAGGTGACCCGGCTGCGCGACGCCGTCGTCCGCCTGCTCGACGTCTGCCGCACCACCTCCCCCGCGCTGTCGCAGTGGACCGGGGACGACGGCCTCGCGCTGCGCTGGACGATGACCCGCCCCGAGCGCGGCGTCGAGCACCCCGGGCTGATGTCGCTGCGCCGGTGGGTGTCCTTCCTCGACACCCTGGAGCCGCTGCGCACCGCCGGGCTGATCGAGGCGCGCGCGCTGCTGGTGGGCGGCCATGTCCACGCCGACGACGCCGTCCGCGCGTTCGACCGGGGCGTCGCCGAGGCGTCGGTGGCGGAGCGGCGGGACGCGACCGGCCTGGACCTGTTCGACGCCGAGTTCCACGAGAAGGCGATCCGCCGGTTCACCGCGGCGTCGCAGGCGGTGCGCCGGCACCTGACCTCGGCGCTGCCGGCCGCGGTCATCGACGCGCGGCCGTTCGACGCGGCACTGGGCGCCGGGCAGGTCGGCGCGCTGCAGCGGGAGCTCGCCCGCCAGCGGCGCGGCCTGGGAGTGCGGGCGCTGCTGGCGCAGTACGGCGAGCTGATCACCACGGTCATGCCGATCGTGCTGGTCAGCCCCGACTCGGTGGCGCGGTTCTTCCCCGCCGACACCCGGCTGTTCGACATCGTCGTCTTCGACGAGGCCTCGCAGATCCGCGTGGCCGACGCGGTGGGCGCGCTGGGCCGGGCACGGACGGCGGTCGTCGTCGGCGACTCCCGGCAGATGCCGCCGACGTCGTTCGCCGAGCCGACCACCGGCGCGGAGGACGAGACCTCGGACTTCGGCGGCACCGCGGTCGAGGACGAGGAGTCGATCCTCTCCGAGTGCGTGCAGGCGCGGGTGCCGCGGCACTGGCTGTCGTGGCACTACCGCAGCCAGGACGAGTCGCTGATCGCGTTCTCCAACGGCCAGTACTACGAGAACCGGCTCTCGTCGTTCCCGGCGCCCACCCACGGGCGGCCGTCGGCCGAGCCGGACGGCCGCGGCGTCTCGCTGGTGCGCGTGAACGGCACCTTCCACCGCTCGGGCGGGGGACGGCTGCTGCGCACCAACCCGGTCGAGGCCGAGGCGATCGTCGCGGAGATCCGGCGCCGCTTCGCGCTGTCGCCGGGCACGCTGCCGTCGATCGGCGTGGTGACCTTCAACGCCCAGCAGCGGGCGCTGATCGAGTCGCTGCTGCGCGATGCTGACAACGGGGCCGACGACGAGCGGCTGACCGAGGCGCTGGACCGCTCCGACGGCGAGGGCCTGTTCGTCAAGAACCTGGAGAACGTGCAGGGCGACGAGCGCGACGTCGTCTTCTTCTCCACCGCGTTCTCGGTGAACGAGAAGGGGCAGCTGCCGCTGAACTTCGGCCCGCTGAACCGGGTCGGCGGCGAGCGCCGGCTCAACGTGGCGGTGACCCGCGCGCGGCGGCAGGTCGTCGTCTTCTCGTCGTTCGACCCGGGGCAGCTGCGGGCCGAGGAGACCTCCTCGGTCGGCATCAAGCACCTGCGGGCCTACCTGGACCTGGCCGCGATGGGCACCGACGTGCTGCCGCGGGATGCCCGCTCGACCGCGGTCGTGGACCGGCACCGCGAGCAGATCGCCGCCGCGCTGCGCGACCGCGGCCTGGTGGTGCGCACCGACGTCGGCCTGTCGGAGTTCCGCATCGACCTGTCGGTGGCGCGCGCCGCCGACCCCGACACCCCGGTGATGGCGGTGCTGCTGGACGGGCCGTCCTGGGCCCGCCGCGGAACCGTCGGGGACCGGGACGGGCTGCCGGTCGAGGTGCTCGGCGGGCTGTTGCGCTGGCCGGTGGTCGAGCGGGTGTGGCTGCCGTCGTGGCTGGCCGACCCCGCGGCGGTCGTCGAGAAGCTGGCGACGGCGATCGAGTCGGCCCCGGTCGAGGTCCCGGCGCCGATCCCCTTCCCCACCGCGGCGGTCGAGTCGTTCAAGGGCGTCGCCGCGCTGCGGGCGTCGGTGACCGCGTCGGTCGCGGTGCCGGCCGCCCCGGCTCCGGCCCCGGCGCCGGCGCCCAGGCCGAAGCCCGCCGCGCCCACGCCGGCCGGTCCCGCGGTCCTCGAGGGTGAGACGGCGTTCGTGCCGTGGACGCCGCGGACCGCCGGCGAGAAGACGGTGCTCGACGAGCTGCCGGCGGCGAAGTCGGCGCGGGCGGTGCGGCGGGTGCTGACCGCCGGCATCAAGGCCGAGGGGCCGATCCACGTCGACCGGCTGGTGCGGCTGACCGCGGGGGCGTTCGGCCTGAACCGGGTCACGGAGGCGCGGAGGAACGCGATCCTCGCGGTGCTGCCGCCCTCGGCGCTGGCCGACGCCTGGATGTGGCCGGACGGCGCCGACCGCGCGGAGTACGCCGTCTTCCGCCGGCAGGCGGCCAGCAGCGAGCGCCCGCTGGAGCACGTGCCGCCGGAGGAGATCGTCAACGCGATGGCGGCGCTCTGCCGCGCGGCCGCGGGGATGGCGCGCGACGAGCTGCTCACCCAGGCGGCGACGGTGTTCGGCTACAAGCGGCGGACGCCGACGATCGCCCCGCTGCTGGAGGCCGCCCTCGACGCCGCGCTCGCCGACGGCCGGCTCGCCGAGCAGGAGTCGGGTCTGATCAACGCGGACTGACGTCCGCCCCTCCGGGCTTTCGGTACAGAAATCCCGGTAGTGAACGGTGGCTGCCCTGCCCCGCCGGCGGAGAACGCCCCACCAGTCACACGCGTCACGACCTCGGCGCCGCTGGGGCGCGGCAGCCGGAACGCTGCGATATCGCCTGCTTACCGTCGGTGCACTCTCGGCACCTGGAGGCGACCGCCGTGCGTTGGTCCGAAGACCGCAGCACCCGTCCGCTGTCCGCCCGCTGGACGGCGGCGCTCGTGGCGGCCGCCGGGGTGGGTTTCGCGCTCGTCGGCGGCCTGACGGTGACGGCGCCGGCCGGGTCCCAGCGGCCGGACGACGGCTCCTCGCTCAGGACCGATCCGGCCACGGAGCCCACGGGCCGGGGCGGCTTGCCGCACGGGGAGGCGGCGCCCACGTCGACGGTCCCGGAGGCGCCCGTCGTCCCGTCGGCACCCCAGCCGGCCCCGCCCGGGACGACGACGGCGCCGTCCCCCGAGCCGGTCGCCGTCCCCGCGGCCGACGCGGTCGGCGGCGACAGCCCCGGCAAGCCCTGCCCGGCCGAGGGATCGGTCGCCGTGACCGCCGCCGACCGACCGCTGGTCTGCATCCTCGGCGGGAGCGGTCAGCTCCGCTGGCGCGTCAGCTGAGCGCTTTCGCGGTCGATCATCGGCAGGTGGCTGGTGGACACGCCGATGGCGGCAACCACCTGCCGATGATCAACGCGGGACTCGATCAGTAGCGGCCCCTCGGGCGCTTCGGGCCGGACTTGTTCTGCATCTGGGCGATCAGGTCCTTGATCTTCTGCTGGTTCTGCGGCTTGCGTGCCTCGTCGAAGACCTTCTTGGCGATCGCGGCCGCGATCGCGCTGCGCATCAGCTTCACGTGTGTGTCTCCCCTTCTCGGTCCGGTCAGTCGACGAGGTCCAGCGCCGCGCCCACCACGGTCTCGGTGTCCAGTCCGTGCAGTTCGTACACGCTGGCCAGGTCACCGCTCTGGCCGAACGAGGTCACGCCGAGGTGCGTTCCCGGCACGCCGCGGACGCCGGCGAGGAACGCCAGCGTGTGCGGGTGCCCGTCGAGCACGGTGACCATCGGCGCGGCCCGGTCCTCCGGGAACGCGGACTCGAGGATCCAGGTCGGCCCGTCGTCCAGGCCGCGGCGGGCCTGCAGGGCGCGGAACAGCAGCCCGGGACTGGTCACGACGACGACGTCGGCGGGGAACCCGAGCCCGTCCAGCCGCTCGGCCGCGGCGAGCACCTCGGGGACGACGGCGCCCATCGCGACGAGGGTGATGCCGGGATCGGAGACGTCGTGCCGCAGCCGGTAGGCCCCGGCGACGACCTGCCGGCGCCGCCGCTCCCGCGCGGCGGGATCCGGCGGGATCCGGGCCAGCGTCTGGTCCACCGGCCGGGTCGACAGCCGCAGGTACGCCGACGAGCCGCCGGGCCGGCCCAGCCGGGACAGCGCCGCCAGCAGGCACCACTCGGTGTCCAGAGCGAACGCCGGCTCGTAGGACACGCAGCCCGGCTGCTCCAGCCCGACCGACGGCGTGGTGATCGACTGGTGGGCGCCGCCCTCGGGCGCCAGCGTCACCCCGGACGGCGTCCCGACCAGGATCGACTGCCCGCCGGCGTAGATGCCGAACGACCACGGCTCCAGTGCCCGCTCCACGAACGGGTCGTAGAGGACGCCGATCGGCAGCAGCGGCTGCCCCCAGCGGCTCCAGGTGGCGCCCAGCTCGCCGATCGCGCCGACCAGGTTGGTCTCCGCGATGCCCAGCTCGATGTGCTGGCCCGACGGGCGCTCGCGCCAGTGCAGGATCGTCTCGGCGTCGTCGGCGAACCAGTCCTGCCGCGCCTCGTGCGACCAGACGCCGACCTTGTTCACCCAGCCGCCGAGGTTGGTGGAGCTCGACACGTCGGGGCTGACGGTCACGATCCGCTGCCCGGCCTCGGGGGCGGCCCGGTTGAGGTCGAGCAGCGTCCGGCCCAGCGCCGCCTGCGTCGTCGCCGTCCCGTGCGGGGTGCGGCCGAGGTCGGCGGGGACGGTCGGCGCCGGCTCGGCCACCGGCTCGACGCGGGTCAGCCGGGCGGCCGCCTCGGCGAGCAGCGCGGCCGCGTCGCTGTCGGGCGGGAACGTCGCCCACGGGTCGGCGACGTCGAGGCCGAGGTCGTCGGCGAGCTCGGCCAGTTGCGCGTCGGTGAGCAGCGCCGAGTGGTTCTGCGGATGCCCCTCGATCGCCAGCCCGTAGCCCTTGAGCGTGTACGCGAGGATCACCGTCGGCCGGGTGTCGTCGATCCGGTCGAACGCCTCGCGCAGCGCGGAGAGGTCGTGCCCGCCGAGGTTGCGCACCGCGGCGACCAGCTCGTCGTCCGGCACGTCGGCGATGAGCTGCGCGATCGCGCCCGACCGCAGCCGCTCGCCGGGCAGGAGTTCGCGCAGCTCGGCCGGCGTCCGGCGGAGCATCCGCTGGTACTCGGCGTTGGACATGTCGTCGATGCGCTCGCGCAGCGCCGCACCGCCCGGCCGGGCGAACAGCTCCTCCAGCAGCCGGCCGTACTTGACGGTGAGCACCTGCCAGCCGGCGGCGGTGAACATGCCCGACAGCCGCGGCGCGCCGAAGGTGGGGACGACGCGGTCCAGGGACTGGCGGTTGAGGTCGACGATCCAGTTGACCTCGCCCAGCTCGGCGACCATCGGGTCGAGAACCGCCTCCCAGACGGCGCCCTCGTCGAGCTCGGCGTCCCCGACCAGCGACCACTGCCGGCCGGTGCCGCCGGCGCCGAGCTGGGTGTTGACGTACCGGCGGGCGATCGCACCCCAGATCGGCGCGGTGGCCCCGATGCCGACCGATCCGGTCGAGTAGTCGGCCGGCACCGGGTCCTTGAGCCGCGACGGGTAGGACTGCAGGCCGCCGAACTCGCGCAGTGTGGTCAGGTACTTCCGGTCCAGCCGGCCGAGCAGGTACTCCATCGCGTGCAGCACCGGCGAGGCGTGCGGCTTGACCGACACCCGGTCGTCGGCCCGCAGCTGCTCCAGCCACAGCGAGGTCATGATCGTGACCATCGACGCGCTGGAGGCCTGGTGGCCGCCGACCTTCAGCCCGGTCGGGTTGGGCCGCACGCGGTTGGCGTGGTGGACGATGTTCGTGGCCAGCCAGAGCAGCCGCTGCTCGATCTGCCGCAGGGCGGAGTCGGTGCTGCTCTCGGCTCGGGCGGCGGTCAGGCTCATGGCGGGCTCCTCGGTACGCGACACTGCGCGGGTCCAGTCTCGGCCATGCGGCGTGCCGTGGTGATCCCTGCCGTGGTGATCCGTGCCGTGGTGATCACCGCCGTCCGGGACGACGATGCGCGGCATGGACTACGCCGAGGCGAAGGCGATCTTCCTGGTCCCGCCGGCGGAGGAGCGGACGCCGCCCCCGCTGCCCGACACCCCGGCCCGCCGGCTGCGCGACGCCGCCGAGGCGATCGCCACGGTCAGCTGGTGGGGCCCGCCGGTCAACGAGCGGCTCGCGGCGCTGGGGCTGGACTTCATCACCGGCTACGTCTGGGGGCGGACGGCGCCGATGGGTGAGCCGGTGCCGCAGGTGGTGGTGGCCGCGTTCGGCGTCTTCGAGACCGCCGTCCTCACCTCCTGGTACGAGGAGGGGCGGGCGAAGGCGTCCCGGGCCGACGTCCTCGCCGCCCGCGAGGAGGGCGTGGTGGAGACGCTGCGCGCCGTCCTCGGCGACGCCGACGTCACCGAGGCCGTGGGGCTGCTGCGTGCCGCGACCGACGTCTGCGCCGCGGACCTCGCCGGGCGCCCGCTGTTCGCCGGGCAGGTCTCCCTGCCCTGGCCGGCCGATCCGCTGGGGCAGCTCTGGCACGCGTGCACCCTGCTGCGCGAGTACCGCGGCGACGTGCACATCGCCGCGAACGTCGCGGCGGGGATCAGCGGCGTGCAGATGAACCTGCTGACCGAGTACTGGATCGGCTGGGCGCCGACCGCCTACGCCGGCACCCGCGGCTGGGCGCCGGAGGTCATGGCCGCGGCCGACGCCGAGCTGGCCGCCCGCGGCCTGGTCGCCGACGGCCGGCTCACCGAGGAGGGACGGCGGCTGCGCGACGGGATCGAGCAGCGGACGGACGCCGCCCTGCGGCCCGCGCTCGACGCCGTCGGCCCGGAGCTGGACGGCCTGATCCGGCAGCTCGAGGAGTGGTCGGACGCCGTCGTCGCCGCCGGTGTCGCCCCGCCCGACCTCTACAAACGCGTCAGCGGCTGACCGCGTCCATGTGACGCTTGACACAACTCTTCGGTCGGGCGAAAGGTGCAGTCACCAGCCGCAAGGCACCTACCCATCTCTCAGCGCGAGGGAGACCCCCATGGCCACGGAGACCACCGTCAGCATCCTGCCCTGCGGCGCCATGACCGCAGACCTCACCTGGCTGCTGCTGGCTCCGGGGCGAGCCATGCGCTCGCGCCAGAACAAGGATCAGCCGGCCGAGTGGGTCGACGTCCCCACGCACTGCGTGCTGGTCGACACCCCCGACGGCCGGCTGCTGTGGGACACCAGCTGCCCGCGTGACTGGGAGGAGCGCTGGGGGCCGACCGGCCTGCAGGACTTCTTCCCCTACGACAAGGTCTCCGAGGACGAGTACCTCGACTCCCGGCTCAAGCAGCTCAACATCGCGCCCGGCGACATCGACTACGTCGTCTTCTCGCACCTGCACTTCGACCACGCCGGCAACGCCCGGCTGTTCGAGGGGACGAACGCGAGGCTCGTGTGCAGCGACAAGGAGCACGAGTGGTGCCACGCCTTCGACGGGCCGTTCAACGGCGCCCACCTGAAGGCCGACTACGAGGGGCTGCAGTTCGAGACCGTTTCCGGTGACGTCACCGACTTCCTCCCGGGCGTCAGCTTCATCCAGACCCCGGGGCACACGCCGGGGAGCATGTCGATGCGGGTCGACCTGGCCGAGAGCGGCACGATGATCTTCACCGCCGACGCCGTCTACATGGGCGCCAGCTACGGGCCGCCCACCGTGCCCGCGGCGATCGTGAACAACCTCGAGCAGTTCTACGCCTCGGTCGAGAAGATCCGCGGCATCGCCGAGGAGACGAACGCGACCGTGGTCTTCGGCCACGACGCGGACCAGATCCACCAGCTGCGGACGGCGCCCGCCGGCAGCTACCGCTGACCCCGGACGAGGAGCGCGACCGATGACCGCGACGTACGACCCCCCGCAGACCGAGGAGACGATCTTCACGTGGGGCGCGCCGCCCCTGAAGTTCGGCCCCGGCGCCGTCGACGAGATCGGCTTCGACCTGTCCCAGTACGGCGTCGAGCGGGTGCTGATCATCACCGACGCCAACGTGCACGCCGCCGGCCTGCCGCAGCGGATCGCCGACTCGCTGACCCGGTACGAGATCCGCGCGGAGATCTTCGACGGCGTCCACGTGGAGCCGACCGACGAGAGCATGGACAAGGCGGCCGGCTACGCCAAGGCGCAGGGGCCGTGGGACGGGTTCATCGCCGTCGGCGGCGGCTCGGCGATCGACACGGCCAAGGCGGTCAACCTGCTCACCACCGACGGCGGTGAGCTGATGGACTACATCAACAAGCCGATCGGGCAGGCGCGCGCACCGAAGGGGCAGCTCAAGCCGCTGATCGCCGTCCCGACGACGGCCGGGACCGGGTCGGAGAGCACGGCCATGTGCGTGCTCGACGTCCTCTCGATGAAGGTGAAGACGGGGATCAGCCACTGGCGGCTGCGCCCGACCCTGGCGGTGGTCGACCCGCTGCTGACGCTGTCCCTGCCGCCGGAGGTCAGCGCCGCGTCCGGCATGGACATCGTGTGCCACGCGCTGGAGAGCTACACCGCCCGCTGGTACCAGACCTTCGACAAGAAGCAGCCGGAGGCACGGGTCACCTACTGCGGCTCCAACCCGATCTCGGACCTGTGGTGCGAGCGGGCGATGACCCTGCTGGCGCGGTCGTTCCGCAAGGCCGTGCACGAGGGGGACGACATCGGCGCGCGCACCGACATGATGGCCGCGGCCACGTTCGCCGGGATGGGGTTCGGCAACTCCGGCGTGCACATCCCGCACGCCAACGCCTACCCGATCGCCGGCATGGTCAAGGACTTCCGGCCGTCCGGCTACCCGCAGGACGAGCCGATGGTCCCGCACGGGATGTCGGTGTCGCTGACCGCGCCCGAGGCCTTCCGGTTCAGCTTCGAGTCCGCGCCCGAGCGGCACCTCAAGGCCGCCTCGATGCTGGGACCGGACACCGACAAGGCCAACGACCCGCGGGAGCAGCTGCCGACCGTGCTCATCGAGCTGATGCGCGACATCGGCATCCCCAACGGCATCGGCGCGGTCGGCTACACCGAGGCCGACATCCCCGATCTGGTGCCCGGCACGATGAAGCAGCAGCGGCTGCTGGCCACCTGCCCCCGGCCGGTCACCGAGGACGACATCGCCGACATCTTCGGCAAGTCCATCGAGAACTGGTGACGGCGGTGCCGCTCTACGACTACCGCTGCACCGCCGGGCACCGCTTCGAGGCGATGGCCCCGCTCGCGGCGAGCGACACCGCCGCCTGCCCGTGCGGCGCCTCCGCCGTCAAGGTGCCCTCGCGGGTCGCGCTGGCCGGCCAGGCCGACCCGGGCCGGCCGATGGAGCTGATGCCGCAGACCTGGCGCGGCACCTACGAGGGCAACCGCGAGTACCTCGGGCAGCTGCGCCGGGAGTGGGGTGCCCGGCAGAAGCTCGAGGAAAAGCACGAGGAGCTGCGCGGGGACCAGCGGCCGATCCTCGCGCACGAGGGCCGCTACCACGGGGCCCCGCTGCGGGCGGGCGACCCGGTGCCGGATCACTCGCACGCGCATCCGCACTCGCACTCGCACGGGCACTCGCACGGGACGGAGACGACGACCTAGGGGGATCGCGATGGCCGAGGAGCGGCTCGAGGAGTTCCGCCTGTTCATCGACGGCAAGGCGGTGGACGCGCTGGGCGGGCGCACGTTCGAGTCGATGAACCCCTACACCGGCCGGCCGTGGGCGCGGCTGGCCGACGGCGGCCCCGAGGACGTCGACGCCGCCGTCGGCTCGGCCCGCGCGGCGTTCGACGGCGAGTGGGGCGCGCTCACCGGCTTCCAGCGGGCGGCGGTGCTGCGGGCCTGCGCGGACGCCGTCGGCGCCGCGGCCGAGCGCCTGGCGCTGCTGGAGGTCCGCGACTCCGGCAAGCTGCTGCGCGAGATGCGCGGGCAGATGCAGGTGCTGCCGCAGTGGTTCCACTACTTCGCCGGGCTGGCCGACAAGCTCGAGGGCCGGACCATCCCGCCGGTCAACGCGAACTACTTCGGCTACACCCGCCGGGAGCCGGTCGGGGTGGTCGCGGCGATCACCCCGTGGAACTCGCCGCTGCTGCTGCTCACCTGGAAGCTGGCGCCGGCGCTGGCCGCGGGCAACACCGTCGTCGTCAAGCCCTCGGAGCACTCCCCCGCCTCGACGGTCGCCTTCGCGGAGATCCTGCACGAGGCCGGGTTGCCGGCGGGGGTGCTCAACGTCGTCACCGCGTGGGACCGGGAGACCGGCGCCGCGCTGGCCGGGCACCGCGGCGTGGACAAGGTGGCGTTCACCGGCTCGACGGCGACCGGCGTGCGGGTGGCGCAGGCGGCCGCGGCCAACGTCAACCGGGTGACGCTGGAGCTCGGTGGCAAGAGCCCGCAGATCGTCTTCCCGGACGCCGACCTCGACGCCGCCGCCAACGGCCTGGTGGCCGGCGTCTTCGCGGCGACCGGGCAGACCTGCATGGCCGGCTCGCGGCTGATCGTGCACGCCGACGTCCACGACGCGCTGGTGGCGAAGGTGGCCGAGCGGGCCCGCACGATCCGGCTCGGCGACCCGACCGACCCCGAGACCGAGATGGGCCCGGTGGCCAACCGGCCGCAGTACGAGAAGGTGCTCGGCTATCTGCGGGGCGCGCGGGAGGAGGGCGCGACGTTCGCCTGCGGGGGCTCGCCGGCCGAGCAGGGCGGGCTGTTCGTGCAGCCGACCGTGGTCACCGGCGTCGGGCCGCAGCACACGATCGTGCGCGAGGAGGTCTTCGGGCCGGTGCTGGCGGCGGTGACCTTCACCGACGAGGACGAGGCGCTGAAGCTGGCCAACGACACCCCGTACGGGCTGGCGGGGTCGGTGTGGACCAAGGACGTGCACCGCGCCCACCGGGTCGCGGCGAAACTGCGGGCCGGCACGGTGTGGGTCAACGCCTACCGGGTGGTGGCGCCCAACATGCCCTTCGGCGGCTTCGGCTCCTCGGGGCTGGGCCGGGAGAACGGCATCGAGGCGATCGACGAGTACACCGAGACCAAGTCGGTGTGGGTGGAGCTCACCGGCGGCACGCGCGACCCCTTCCAGCTCGGCTAGCGCCCACCCCCCGTACGGCCAAAGTGGCCACTTTGGCCCTCCTGTGGACGGCGGCGGCGGGCGACCGCGCTGGTCGGCCACGCTCGCCCGGTGACTCGACGCCTGCTGCCCGGAGTGTTCATCGGTAGCCATGCGATCGCGGACGGTCTGCTCACCCGCAGGCAACTGCGCGAGCGCAGCTACCGCCGGCTCGTGCAGGGCGTCTACGCGGATCCGTCTCTGCCTCTCGATCACCAGTTGCGCTGCCGGGCGGTGGCGCTCCTCCTCCCCCAGGGCGCGGCCATCGGGGGCCACTCGGCGGCTGCCTGGCACGGTGCCGCGTTCGCCGGGACCCACGACCCGGTCACCGTCCTGCGCCCGGCGAACGTGCTGTGGAAGGGCCCGCGGGGAGTGAAGGTCCACCGGACCGAGTTGTCCCTGCTCGACGTGGAATTGCTCGATGGCGTGCCTGTCAGCTCGGCTCTGCGCACCGCCTGGGACGTCGCCGCCCTGGAGCCGCTGGGTACCGCGGTGGCTGCCCTGGACGCGATGGTTCGTGCCGGCACGGTGGAGGGCACAAGCCTGACCGCCATGGTCGATACGGGCGCGGGCAGATGGGGAGTCACCCGAGTCCGCCGCGCCTTCTCGCTCGTGGACGGGCGGGCGGAGTCGGCACCGGAGTCCCGCGTCCGCGTCGCACTGGCGCTCGGCGGGCTGGAGCCGGTGCCGCAGTTCGAGGTGAGGGTCGGCGGCCTGTTCGTCGCCCGGGTCGATCTCGCCTGGCCGGAAGCGCGGCTCGCGGTGGAGTACGAGGGCGCGTACCACTTCGACGGCGCGCAGATCGTCCGCGACGATGCCCGGTTCGAGCGGCTGTTGGCCGCCGGGTGGCGCGTGATCCGGCTCAGCGCGGCGGATCTGCGAGATCTCGACGCGGTTGTCGTCCGCGTGCGCGAGGCCCTGGCCCACTGACGGCCAAAGTGGCCACTTTGGCCCCAGTAGTTACCGGCCGGTTGTGAGCGATCCCTCGGGTGAGCAGGGCCGGAGGTCCCTGGATGGCCTGTGCAACGGACCTTTAGCGTCCGAAACCATCCAGTTCGCTCTCCTGGAGGTTGCGTGACCGCCGCTCCGAAGACGCCCGTACCCGACGCCGCCGAGGCCGTCGCCCCGCCCCCCGTCGGCGCCGCCGCCGTGGACGCGGCCGGCGCGCTGCTGCACCCGCGGCGGCTGGCCCGCGAGGCCGTGGGCCTGGGCCGGGACCTGGCGGGCATCGTCCGCGGCACGGACGCCATCGACCCCGCCGGGGACAAGCGGTTCGCCGACCCCGCCTGGACGTCGAACCCGGCCTACCGGCGCCTCGGCCAGTCCTACCTGGCGCTGGCGTCGTCCCTGGACCGGCTGGTCGAGCGGTACGAGGCCGACGGCGCGGAGTGGCGCAAGGTGGAGCGCGCCCGCTTCACGGTGAACGCGCTGTCCAGCGCCCTGGCCCCGACCAACACGTTCCTGGGCAACCCGGCGGCGGTGAAGCGGGCGATCGACACCGGTGGCGCCAGCGTCGTCCGGAGCCTGAAGAACCTGGCGGAGGACGTCCGGACCAACGGCGGCATGCCGCAGCAGACCGACCGCTCGGCCTACCAGGTCGGCCGCGACCTCGGCTGCACGAAGGGCTCGGTGGTCTACCGGGACGACGTCATCGAGCTGATCCAGTACCGGCCGTCGACGCCGCAGGTGCGGCAGCGGCCGCTGGTGATCGTGCCGCCGCCGATCGGCCGCTACTACTTCCTCGACCTGCGGCCGGGGCGCAGCTTCGTCGAGCACGCCGTCGCCCAGGGTCTGCAGGTCTTCCTGATCAGCTGGCGCAACCCGTCGCGCAAGCACGCGCACTGGGACCTCGACACCTACGCCGAGCGGGTCCGCCGGTCGGTCGCGGTGGCGAAGTCGATCACCGGCTCGGACGACGTCAACACCCTCGGCTTCTGCGCCGGCGGCATCGTGCAGACGACGCTGCTCAACCACCTCGCCGCGCTCGGCGACACCTCCGTGCACAGCGCCAGCTTCGCGGTCACCCTGCTCGACTTCGACAGCCGCGCGCCGCTCGGGGCGTTCTCCGGCAAGCGGATCCTCGGGCTGGCGAAGCGGATCTCCAAGACCGGCGGCGTCATCACCGCCCGCTCCATGGGTTCGACGTTCACCTGGATGCGCCCCGACGACCTGGTCTTCAACTACCTGGTCAACCAGTGGCTGATGGGCGAGGCCCCGCCGGCCTTCGACATCCTCGCCTGGAACGCCGACGGCACCAACCTGCCCGCGGCGCTGCACGAGCAGTTCCTGCAGATCTTCCGGGACAACTCCCTCGTCGTCCCCGGCGCGACCTCGGTGCTCGGGACGCCGGTCGACCTGGCCAACATCACCGTGCCGACGTTCGTCACCGGCGCGCTGACCGACCACCTCACGCCGTGGAAGGGCACCTACCGGACGACGCAGCTGCTGTCCGGGCCGAGCACCTTCGTGCTGAGCTCCAGCGGGCACATCCAGAGCCTGGTCAACCCGCCCGGCAACCCGAAGTCCTCGTACTGGGTCGGCGGCGCGCCCGGGCCGGACCCGGAGGACTGGAAGGCGTCGGCGACCAAGCGCAGCGGCAGCTGGTGGGAGCACTGGGCGGAGTGGACGATCGAGCGCTCCGGCGACCTGGTCGACGCGCCGGCCCAGCTCGGCAGCACCTCCTACCCGCCGATCGAGCCGGCGCCGGGCGCCTACGTCCTGGACCGCGTGCCGAGCTGACCTCTAGGGGCGGCCGCGGACGGCCACGACGCAGAGGTCGTCGGCGAGCTCTCCGCCGGCGAACGTGGTGACCGCGGCGACCACCGCGGTCACCACGGCCTCCGGCGCGGCGTCGGGGTGCGCGCGGACGACCTCCCGCGCCCGCTCCTCACCGAAGAGCTCGACGCCGGCGCCCGGCCGCCGCCGCGCGCTGCGGCCCTCGGTCAGGCCGTCGGTGAACAGCAGGACGCCGCCGTCGAGCACGGCCCGGTGGACCGGCAGGCGCCGCTGCCCGAGGCCCAGTCCGAGCGGCATGCCGGCTCCGCCCTCCGCCAGCGACACGGCCGTGGCCAGGCGCCAGGGCGCGGGGTGGCCGGCCGTGGCCCAGCGGAGCTCTCCGTCGCGGGAGATGTTGACGACCACCGCGGTGACGAACTGCGACACGGGGCCTCCGCGCTCGGTCAGCGCCGTGTCGGCCAGCTGCAGCAGCTCGGCCGCGTCGTCGGTGTAGCGGGCGAAGGTCGCCATCGTGGCCCGCACGAACGCGGCGCTGCGCGCGGCCTCGAGGCCGTGACCGACGACGTCGCCCACGACCACCGTGGTGCTGCCGCCGGGGCCCTCGACCACGAAGTAGAAGTCACCGGCGACCTCACCCTCGGCCGGCACGAACGCCGTCGCCACGTCCAGTCCCGGCCGCCGCGGGACGGCGGCCGGCGTGAGCGCGGCCCGGAGGGACTCGAACTCGGCGAGCTCCGTCCGCTGCACGGCGAGCTCGCGGGTCAGCCGGCGTTCCCGGCGCAACAGCACCGTGAGCAGGATCGGGACGCCGAGGAAGATCACCGCCCGGTTGACGATCGCGAGCACGAGGTCGCTCTGCGTGAAGCCGGGGGACGGCGAGAGGGACTCGTCGACGAAGAAGGCCGCGAGCGTCGCGGCCGCCGCCAGCAGCCCGCCGGGCAGGGCGAACCAGAAGGTGGCCAGCACGATCGGGACGAGGCCGTAGAGGGCCACGGCGAGACCGGGCTGGTCGTTGAGCCGGAGCAGGACGAACACGCCCAGGAGGAGCACGACGAGGACGGCGACCCGCCCGGCGGCCACGGGCAGCCGGGACCGGCCTCGATCCGGTCGTCGCCGCACGGCTGGCAACCTAACAGGCACCGGGCGGGCGGCCGGTGCCCCGGGAACCGCCGCGGGGCCCCGCGCGTGAGCGGGGACGGAGGCCTTCTGGTCGCGAGGGCGACCGCTTACCGTCGGCCTCCCCGGACGGACGAGGGAGCGGGTGTGGTGGCAGAGGAGCTTCCTCCGACCGAGGCCCTGACCCCGCTGATCGGCGCCCGCCGCGTCCACCCGCTCGAGCCGGGCGACCCCGCCGCGATCGGCCCGTACACGGTCCTGTGCCGGCTGCCCCGCGGCGGGCAGGGCGCCGACGTCTTCGTCGCCCGCGCCGACGACGAGGCGCCCCTGGTCGTGATCAAGTGCCTGCCCGCGGACGCGGGTGAGCTGACCCGCCGCCGGTTCGCCCGCGAGGTGGAGAACGCCGCGCGGATCAAGAGCCCGCGGGTTGCGCGGATCGTCGCCCAGGACCTCGAGGCGAAGAGCCCCTACTACGTGCAGGAGTTCATCGCCGGCCTGCCGCTCGACGAGTTCCTCGCCCAGCGGGAGGGCGGCGGGCTCAACGCCGAGGAGCTGCGGCGCATCGCGATCGGCCTGCTGCGGGCGCTGCGGGACGCGCACGCGGCCAAGGTCGTCCACCGCGACGTGAAGCCCGGCAACATCATCATCAGCGACAAGGGCGTCTTCCTCGTCGACTTCGGCATCAGCCGCTACCTGGGCACCGAGCAGGCGGGAACCGTCACCTCGGCGATGGCCGGCTTCGGCTCGAAGCTGTTCGCCAGCCCGGAGCAGCTGCAGGGGCTGCCGCTCACCGAGGCCAGCGACGTCTACAGCTGGGGCATGGTGATCGCCTACGCCGCCGGCGCGCGGCATCCCGTGGACCCCGACGACGAGCTCTCCCCCGCCGACTACTGGCTGGAGCTGCGCGCCGGGCGCATCGACCTCGCGCCGGTACCGCACAACCTGCTCGACAGCGTCACCCACGCGCTGCGGTTCCAGCCCGAGCGCCGTCCGTCCCTGTCGGAACTGGCCCGCGACGTCGAGCAGAGCACCCGCTGGCTCGGCCAGGCCTCGGAGATCCCCTCACCGCGGACCGTGCTCGGCGACTTCCGCTCGCTGGACGCGGTCGTCGAGGTCGCCCGCTACCACCTGTCCCGGCTGGAGCGGGCGATCGCCGACACCTCCACCGGTTACGCGGTGGCGATCGGGGTCGCCGTCCTGCTCGGGATGCTCGCCGGGCTGGTCCTCGCCGTCCTCTACCACGTCGCCTTCGGATAGGAGTCCCAAGTGACCGAGCTTGCGAGGTCACCCATGAACACAGCACCGCCGCCGGGCAAGGGCCCGACGAGCGCCAGCGAGGAGGGTCATTGACCGGCATGTACCAGCGGGCGCTCGCGCAGCAGGCGCTCGAGGCGCGGCGGCACCGCTACCTGCGGCGGCAGCAGGTGCTGCTGCTGGTCTTCGCGCTGTCGACGCTGCTGATCTTCGTGCTGACGGTGCGCTGAGATGCCGGCGAAGGCCTTCGTCTGCCCCCGCTGCCTCGAGCGGTTCCACCTCTCGGCGTGGCAGAACTCCGCCGGCCAGCGGGTCGCCCCGCCGCCGCGGCAGACCCGCTGGCAGCGGCTCACCGAGCCGTTCCGCGCGGTGGAGCAGCCCGGCCCGGCGCGGTCGACGCAGTTCGAGGCCGCGCTGGGCGACGCGCGGCGGCTGGCGGCGGTCTGCCCCAACGGGCACCGGCTGCCGCCGGACTACCTGGAGCGGCCGACCGTCGTCGTCGGGCTGGTCGGGCTGACCGGCGCGTCGAAGAGCACCTACCTCACCGTGCTGCTCGACCAGCTCTACGCCGGGGCGCTGGCGCCGCTGGACATCTCGGTCGAGATGGACGAGGAGAGCGCCGACCGGTTCGAGCTGAACCACCGCCAGCCGCTGCTGGTCGACAAGCGGCAGCTGCCGCTGACCCCGCTGCTGCTCGAGGAGGGGCAGTCCCCGGAGCCGCTGACGGTGGTGTTCCGGCGGTCGAGCCGCGGGGCGCCGGAGCGGTCGATGAACGTCGTCTTCTTCGACGCCTCCGGCGAGCAGCTCTACCGCAAGGAGGACCTCGGCCGGTTCGGGAAGTTCCTCTACGTCGCCAGCTCGGTCATCGTCGTCCTCTCGCCGGGCATGTTCCCCGGGCTGGCCTCGACCGCGGACCCCGGCGAGTCCTCGATCGGGCTGGCCCGGCCCACCCAGATGCTGGTCAACCTGGCCGACCTCCTGCGCAGCGCCCGCGGGCTGAAGAAGGACGCCTACCTCGCCGACGTCTCCGCGTCGGTGATCCTGGCCAAGGCCGACAAGCTCTGCTCGCGGCCGGACTTCCCGGCCGACGCCCTGCGCGACGCCGACCTCTCCCCCGCCGGGCTGCCGCGGCTGTTCGAGGAGGTGCGGGCCAACAGCGGCCGGCTGGTCGACTTCCTCGAGAACAACGGCGGCTCCAACCTGCTGACGGCGCTGCTCGGCCGGCTGCCCGACCCCACCGTGCACGCGGTGTCGGCCACCGGGTCGGAGCCGCAGGCCGGGCACTACCCGTCGATCTCCCCGACCGGCGTGCTCGACCCGCTGCTGGTGCTGCTGGCGCGGCACCGGTTCATCCCCCGCGAGGGCCTGGAGCTGGAGCAGGCGCTGGCCGAATGGCCGCGGGCATGACCGCCTGCCCGCAGCTGGTCTACACCTCCGCCAGCCGGACGCTGGAGGGGCCGGGGTTCGGCGTCTTCGCGATGTCGCGGGACTGGCCCAAGGCCCTGGGGACGTCGCGGTCGTCGCTCGGCTCGCTGATCGGGCAGCCGACGGACGGCGACGCGTTCGGTGTGCTCTCCTGCTCGGGCGGCCGCCTGGCCTACTCGAAGGTGCCGGTGGTCTCCGACGACTTCGGTCGGCAGGGCAATTACGTCGTCCACCTGCTGTGGGACGGCGCCCGCGCGCTGACCGCGCGCGACGTGCTCGCCCTGCAGCGGGCCGGCGGCTTCGTGACCGCGCTGCCCCTCGGCGCCGAGCCGTCCCGGGACGCCGCGCCGATACGGGTGCCGGCCGCCCGCCGGTCGGTGCCGGCGCTGACGCCCGACGAGATCGACGCCCTGGTGGCACCGGTGGCCGCAGTGCTCGCGGCTGTGGAGTCCGGCGGCGGGGTCGTGCAGCTGCCGTCGGTGTCCATGGTGTTCGACGTGCTGCCGCGTGCCCTGACCGCCGGCGTCTCCCTGCACGTGCGGACGGCGGAGACGATGGGCGACGCCGCCGCCGTGCGGGTGCTCGTCGGCTCGTACCGGCCGCCGCCCGCGGACGCCGCGAACGGCGCGCGGGCGCGGGCGCTGCTGGAGGCGGCGGCGAAGGGCGACCTCTGCCCCGACGACGTCGGCGGCTTCGACGCGCTCGACGCGTGGCTGTTCGCCGACGAGTGGATGGAGCTCGACCCCGCGGCGCTGACCGACGCGCAGCTGACCACGGTGCTGGCCTCGCCGGGTGTCGGATCCTGGCTGCAGTCGCCGCGCGCGGCGTCGGCGGCGACGGCGGCCGCGGCGGAGGACGCGGCCGTCGAGGCCGCGCTGCTGACGGCCGTCGCCCGCGACCCGGCGGCGCAGGCCGGGGTGCGCGCGGTGGAGATCGGCGCGGTGCTGCGGGCGGTGTTCGACGGCGGTCGGGCGCGGACGACGGACTACGGCGGGCTGACCCAGGGCGACCTGTCGTCGGGCTTCGTGCGGGAGCTCGCCCGCGGGCGCCGGGTGGCGCGGATGAGCGCGGAGGCGGGGCTGCTGGTCGAGCAGGCGCTGGGCCTGGGCCACGACGTCCCCCTGGTCGGGCTGACCGACGACGTCCCGGGGCTGGCCGGGCTGGTGGCGCGGCGACCCGTGGTGCGCGAGGCGCTGCTGCGGCAGTGGGCCTCGGCGTCGTGGACCAAGGCGCACGACGAGCTGCTGGGGCAGCTGGTGCTCTACGACGCCGAGTGGGCCTCGACGCTGGCCGGGGTCACGCCGGAGAAGTCGCTGCGGACGGCGCTGCGCTGGGCGGCGCGGCAGATGACCGCCCGGCAGGTGGAGCGGCTGGCGGTCACAGTGGCGTCGTCCGAGGTGGCCGGCCGCGGGTGGGCGCTGCGGGAGGTGCTGTTCCCGTGCGGGCTGCCGGCCGAGGAGGTGGCCGGGATCGTCGCCCGCCAGTTCGCCCTGCTGGCCCGGGACGACGGCTGGCCGCGGGCCCTGGCGTCGAAGACGGAGGCCCGGCTGTCCGGGGATGCCGCGGACCCGCCCAAGCGGCGCCGCCGCGGCTGAGCCGACCCGGCCCCGTAACGTCGGCGGGGTGAGCGCCCCGCGGATGGACCGGTCGCACCGGGTGGCCGGCGCGCTGGTCGGCGCGGCCGTGGGCGACGCGCTGGGTGCGCCGTTCGCCGGGTCGCCGCCCGGCGAGTTCTCGCGGCGGTTCCCCGTGCCGGCGCGCGGGGTGCGCACCGAGATGTGCGGCGACCCGCCCGGCCGGTTCACCGCGGAGTTCGCCGCGGCGCTGGTCGTGGGGACGAAGCTGGTCGCCGGCGAGCCGGTCGAGCCGGCGTCCCGCGTGCAGGCGCTGCCCTGGGCGATCCGGGCCGCGCGAGATGCGCCGTCTCGTGGCCGTGGCGGCCCGGACGGCCACGAGAGCGCGCATCTCGCCGGGACGATGCGCCGGGCGCTGGACGGCGAGGACCCCACGGGACTCCGGCACGCCGGCAGCTTCGCGGAGGTGCTGCGGCGGGCGATCGACGCCGGCGGGGAGACAACGGGTGACGCCGCGGTGGCGGGTGCCCTGGCGGGGGCGACCTTCGGCATGGCCGGCATCCCGATGCGCTGGTCGTCGGTGGTGCACGGTGAGGCCGCGGGCCGGTCCTGGCGGCTCGACGACCTGCAGGAGCTCGCCGCGGCGCTCGACGGGCGGGCCGCGCCGCCGTACGACCCCGGTGTCATCCCGCGGATCGGCCCGCGCGAGGTGCTGCCGGGCATCTGGGCGGGCAACCTCGACGGCGCCCGGTACAGCGACGCGGACTTCGCGGTCATCTCGCTGTGCCGGCTGGGCGAGCCGTTCGGCCACGAGGTGCAGCGCATGGCCTACCTGGCCGACAACGACTACAACACCGAGCTCGACGTCGTCCTCGAGGACGTGCTCGCCGACATGGCGGCCCTGCGCGCCGAGGGACGGCGGCTGCTCGTGCACTGCCACGGCGGCGCGTCGCGGACCGGGCTGGTCCTGCGCGCGTGGCTGCGCCGCACGGAGGGGCTCTCGGCGGACGAGGCGACCGCGCGGGTGGCCGCCACCTGGCCCTACCTCGGGCTGTGGAACGCCAGCTTCACCGCGGCGCTGGAGCGGATGCGCTAACCGGTCGGGCCGGTGGCGTCGGGCATGCCGGGCTTCTTCGCGTCGGCGCCCTCCTCGACGTCGTTGTCCGGCACCCGCGTGACGTCGTCCGACATCGGGCCCTGCGCGGCCCGCGGCGACTGCGCCGGGTTCGCCGTGACCTGCTCCTGGTCCTCGCTGCGGGTTCCGCCCGTCGGTCCCTGGGTCATGGTCGACCTCCTCTTCCGCCGGTTCGATGCCCGCCGCAGCGGCCGGGAAACGGTGCCGGCGCGGGTTCGGCCGAGCACCCCGCGTGGTGCCGTGCCGGTACGCCGGAGTTACGCGCACCGCCCGTTGCGGCCCCCGGGCGGGCGGGCTCCGGCTGGAGGCCGGCGGCCAGGCTCGACGTTCCCGCTGGTCAGGACGGCGAGTCACCCCTGCGCCGGGCGTGTCGGACCCGCGAAACGCGACGCTGACTGGATTCGCCGGGGTCCAAAGACCCTCCTAGCGTTTGCGCGGTCCGGACGGGGCCGCACAACTCCCGAACCTGGGAACCCCCCCGGACGCCGCCGAACCGGGCGGCCGGCCGCGTGCCGGCGCCCGGGCCGGGGACCCACCGCAGTACTGGGGTGAAGCGCGACCGTCATGGGGGCCGGTCGCGCCGGGCGAGTTCCCCAGCCCGAACCCGTCAGCTAACTCGGTAGGCGGCTTCGGAGAACAAGGAGAACCGTCGTCGATGACGACTGCACACACGTCCCTCGCCCGTCGCCTCACCGCTCCCGCCCTGGCCCTCCTGGCCGGTGCCGGGATCGTCCTCTCACCGGGAGTCGCCTCCGCCAACACCGGGGATCCGGGAGGTGGCGGGACCGCCGTCGCAGCCCCGGCCGTCGCTGCCAGCGCCGCCGCCCAGAAGGCGGTCGACACCGCACTCGCCCAGCGGGGTGACCCCTACGTCTGGGGCGGCGCCGGCCCGAACTCCTTCGACTGCTCGGGCCTGACCCAGTTCGCCTACAAGGCGGCGGGGGTCTCCCTGCCGCACTCGTCGCGGATGCAGTCGACCATCGGCACGCCGGTGTCGCTGAACGCGCTGCAGCCCGGTGACCTGGTGTTCTTCTACAGCCCGGTCAGCCACGTCGCGATGTACATCGGCAACGGCCAGATCGTGCACGCGTCGACCGCGGGCCAGCCGGTCAAGGTCGTGGACCTGGCGTACATGCCGGGGGCCGTCGGCGCCCGCCGGCTCGTCTGAGCCGCGCTCCGGTGTCCCGGCCGTGCATCGCGCGGCCGGGGCACCGGAGGCATTGACAGCGCCGGCCCGCGGTGGCTGCCTGGTGGGCGTTCCCACGCACGGGAGGCCCGGCATGAACGCCACGATCAGGCGTCTGCGCGACGCGATGAACGCCCACGACCTCGAGGCCATCGCCGCGCTGTTCGCCCCGGACTACCGGAGCGAGCAGCCGGTGCACCCCAACCGCGGCTTCGGCGGCCGCGACCAGGTCGTCGAGAACTGGGCGCAGATGTTCCGCGGCGTCCCCGACCTGCAGGTCGGCGTCGTCAAGGAGACCACCGACGGGACGACGACCTGGTCGGAGTGGGTGTGGCGCGGCAGCCACGCCGACGGCCGCCCCTTCCTCATGAAGGGCGCGACCGTCATGGGCCTGCGCGACGACGGTCTGATCGCGTGGGCGCGGCTGTACATGGAGCCGGTCGAGCAGGACAGCGCGCCGATCGACCAGGCCGTGCGCCAGCTCTCCGGCACCTCATGACCAGGGCGTGACCGGCCGCTCCTGGGTCTCGCCGTCGACGATCAGGTCGACGTGCTCGTTGCGGAAGCAGATCCGGCCGGCGATCCGCGGGTTCTCCGGGATCGGCGACTCGTAGCTCCAGGCGACGTCCTCGAGCACCCGGTCGCCGACCCGCGCCGACCACCAGCTGGCCACGCCCTTGTACGGGCAGGTCGAGGTCGTCGGGCTGGGGCGCAGCTCGGTGCGGACGTCCTCGGGCGGCAGGTAGTAGCGGACCGGCAGCGACGTCTCGAACAGCAGCAGCGGGCGGGTGCTCTCGGCCAGCAGCTCGCCGTCCACCTCGACGCGGACCTCCCGGGAGCTGGGCACGACGTCCACCCGCTTGTGCGGATCGCGGGCGTGCGCGACCAGCGGCTCGTCCTCCTCGAACCAGGTGAGCGCCGTGCCCCAGGAGAAGGTGACCAGGTTCGCCAGTGGGGCCAGGTGCTCCGGCGGGTCGTGGTGCGTCCAGGCGGCGCGCGCCGCGCGGCGGTCGCCGGCCTGCACGGTCCAGGTGGTCATGCCGTCGTCGTCCGCCGGGTCGACCAGCACGCCGGGCCGGACGTCGTCGGGCGGGAGGAAGTAGGTCGGCAGGAAGGTCCGCGGCAGCGCCTCGGGTCCGTACTGCACGAACAGGACGGCGTGGCGGGAGTCGGCGACGAGCTCGTCGCCGAGCCGGACGCGGATCCACCGCGGCGACGGCTCGACCAGGGGCCACCAGGGGCGCATGCCGGCCAGCGCGGCCAGCCGCTCGCCCATGTCTCGAGGCGGGACGCTCATGCGGGGCAAGGCTCCTCCGGGCGGCGCCGCACCTCAAGAGCCGGCGAGCTGGCCCAGGCGCACGTCGATCTCCGGCACCGCGGCGAAGGTGTTGGACACGTAGCAGACCCGTTTCGCGGGCTCCAGCAGCGGCGTCACCTGGTCGACCGGCGCGCTGGTGCCCACCGTGAGGGTGAGCGAGGAGAACCGCGGGCCGGCGTAGGTGCCGGTCGCGGTGACCGTGAGGTCCGGCAGCTCGACCCCGCGCTTGCCCGCCGCCCAGACGAGCGCGAGGGCGTAGCAGGACGACAGCGAGGCGAGCAGCAGGTCGGTGGGCATGGGCCCGCGGCCGGTGCCGCCGACCGACTCCGGCTCGTCGACGGTCAGCCGGAAGCCGCCGGCCTCGACCGAGCACAGCCAGCCGCCGCGCCACGTCGCCACGGCGGTGTTGGTGCCGCCCCGCTCAGTCGTGGTCGTGCCCGTGCTCGTGGCGGTGGTCGTGACCGGCGGGGCGCGCGGCGAACGCGGCCGAGCGCGCCCCGACGTCCTGCGGTGAGACCAGGCCGGCGCCGGCGAGCACCTGCTCCAGGGCCTGCAGCCAGCAGCGGTAGTAGCTGAAGCCGTCGGGATCCGCCGCGGCGATCCGGTCGATCAGCGCCGTCCGGAAGGTCTCGTAGTCGATCGCGCCGGCGTCCACCAGGGCCATGGTCAGGCCGAACGCGCGGCCCTCCCACGGCTCGGCGAAGACCAGCTCGCCGTTGGACCGCGGCGGCGCGGCCGGGCCGTCGATGTCGAGCGCGACGGTCACGGTGCGGCCACCCGGCGGACGCCGACCATCGCGTCCCGGGTGACCAGCCCGGCCAGCTCCTCCTCCGACATCGACTCGGTGCCCGGCGGGCGTTCCGGCAGCACCAGGTAGCGCACCTCGGAGCTGGAGTCGTAGACCCGCACCTCGACGTCCGGGCCGAGCTCGGTGCCCCACTCCGCGAGCACCGCGCGGGGCTCGCGCACCACGCGCGAGCGGTAGGCCGGGTCCTTGTACCAGGACGGCGGCAGCCCGAGCACCGGCCACGGGTAGCAGGAGCACAGCGTGCAGACGACGACGTGGTGCACGGTCGGGGTGTTCTCCAGCACGACCATGTGCTCGCCCTGCGGGCCTCTGAAGCCGAGCTCGGCGATCGCGGCGGAGCCGTCCTCGAGCAGCCGGCGCTTGTACTCGGGATCGGTCCAGGCCTTCGCGACGACCTTGGCGCCGTTCATCGGGCCGACCGCGGTCTCGTAGGTGCGGATGAACTTCTCGACCGTCTCCGTGTCGATCAGGCCGCGCTCGAGCAGCAGCGACTCCAGGGCCTCCGCGCGCAGCGCCGGGCTCAGGGTCGGGTCGGCGGTCTCCCGCACGTCGGTCATCGGGCCTTCTCCAGGTAGCTCTCGTACAGGTCGACGCTGAGCGTGGCGTTCTCGGCGTCCGGGCCCCACAGCTCCCGTGAGTCGAACCGGACCTCGTAGACGTGCTGCGGGTTCTCGCCGGTGAACTGCGCGGCGGTGTCGGGGAAGACCTGTGCCGGCAGCACCGCCGTCACGGTGCCCCGCTTGCCGCGGACGTAGGACGGCAGCCGGGTGTGCGGCGCGGGTTCCTCGGTCTGCGTGACCACCTCGTCGCCGACGGAGAACGCCGGCGGCGCCTCGACGGTGCGCAGGTTGCCGGGGCCGCCGCTGGCCATGGTCGGCTTGTGCGGCTCGGGAGCGGCCGGTTCCTCGACGTCCTCCCCCTGCAGCCGGCGGGCCCGGGCCTCGACCGCGCCGGGGGCGAGGATGCCGCTGTCCAGCAGCAGGATCTCCGCGCTGGCCAGCCACCGCTCGTAGTAGCCCGACAGGTACTCCTCCTCGGGCACCCGCTCGATGGCGTAGCGGAAGGCGTGCAGGTTCGCCCCCGCGACCCGGTTGCACAGCAGCGCGAGCGCGAAGGTCCTGGCCTCCCACGCGTCGTGGAACACCGGCTCGTCGGGGTCGATCGGCGGCAGCGGCCCGAACGCGCGGGTCCGCCCGCCCATGTCGTGCACGCGCTCCATCGCGGCTCCATCTCGTGCGCGAGCCGCGGCGGCCCCCTGCAGGGGCCCGCCGCGAGCTCGCGAGCGGTGGGGGGCAGGGGGTCCTTACACGGTCCAGGTGTTGAGCTGGAAGGCGCCTTCCTTCCACGCCGTGAGCGCGGAGTCGAGGACGTCGAGCGGGTTGAACGCCTTGATCCCGTCGATCAGGTCGTCCTCGCGGAACCCGTACAGGGCGCCCATCGCGAACCGGCAGGCGTAGATGGAGGCGCCCTCCTTGAGCAGCGTCTTGATCTGCTCGTTGACCGCGAGGTTGCCGGGGAAGCCCTCGGTGCCCACCTGCGGGAAGCCGCGGGTGCGCGAGCCGAGCAGCACGCCGGGGCCGTAGAGGACGATGTGCACGTCGAAGCCCTTGCGCACCAGGCGGGTCGCCGTCTTCAGGTTGACCAGCGCCACCGACCCCTCGAACGGCACGGTGTGGATGAAGACGAACGCCTTCTGCCCCGGCTCGGCCTTGATGTCCGGGAACACCTTCTCCTCGAGGTCGTAGAGGACGTCGCCGTCCTGGGCCTTGGGGATGTCCACGGTCTTGCTGCTCATGACGGTCCTCCTTGACTCGGTGGTGTTCTCGGTGTCGGGCCGTCAGACGGCCGGGCCGCTCCCCTGCTCGGGCTGATGCCACGTCCGGCGGTGGCTGCCCGGCATCGCGCGCATCACCGTCGAGCGGAGCTTCCAGGGAAGTCGGTGGTAGGCGGGGACGTAGACCTGCTGCCAGAAGCGGTCCACGCCGCGCGGCGGCAGCGGCGGGGTGGTGCCGTAGCGGGCGGCGACGTCGCGCTCGGCGGCGATCATGAGTTGGCGTTCGGAGACCGCGCGCAGCCGCCGGGCGAACCGCACCTCAGCCCTCCAGCCGGACGAGGGCGTCCTGCGCGGCCAGCGCGATCGGCTCGTTGAGCGCCCCGATCGGCGGTGAGTAGACGTTCTCCATCGTCGCCAGGTCGCGCAGGGTGATCCCCTTGCGCACCGCCATCGCGAGGAAGTCGGCCCGCTCCTTGATGCCCTCGCCGCCGACCATCTGCGCGCCGATGAGCTTGAGGCTGCCCGGCTGCGCGAGCAGCTTGATCTTCACCGGCTTGACGTCCGGGAAGTACCGGGCGCGAGAGATGCCCTGGGCCTGCCCCATCACGTACGGGATGCCGAGCGCCGTCGCCAGGGTCTCGCTGAACGAGACGCCGCCGATCATCCACTTGCCGGCGACCATCGCCCACGGCACGTAGACCGGCTGGTAGGACCGCCGTCCGCCGGCGGCGTTGACGCCGGCGACCTTGCCCTGCGCGTAGGCGTGGCTGCCGGACAGCCCCTGGATCGGGACGTTGCTGACCCCGTGCGGGATCTCCGCGCAGTCGCCAGCCGCCCAGATGCCCGGCACGGAGGTCGCCATGGTCTCGTCCACGACGAACCCGCCGGCCGAGCCCAGCTCCAGCCCCGCCGCGGTGCCCAGGTCGGTGCGCGGCACCTTGTGCGTGCAGACGACGACCAGGTCGCAGGCGATCTCCCCGCCGGACGTGGCCACCCCGCGGACCCGGCCGGCCTCGTCGCCGAGGATCGCCTCCAGCTTGGTGTTGAAGTGCAGGTGCCCGCCCATCTCCTGCCACGACTCCTGCACCGGGGCGACGATGTCGGGGTCGGTGGCCATCGACAGCGCCCACGGGTTGGGGTCGACCAGGTGGGTCTCGATGCCGCGGTGGCACAGGGCCGTGACCATCTCCATGCCCAGCGGCTCGGCGTGCAGGACGACGGCGCGCCGGACCCCGTCGAGCACCTCGTGCCACCGCATCGCCTCGCGGATGTTCTTCATGTAGTAGAGGCCGGCCAGGTCGGCGCCGGGGACGTCCGGCTTGCCGTAGTCCCAGCCGGTGGCGACGACCAGCGCGTCGTAGGGCACCGGCGGGCCGTTGCCCACGCGCACGTTCTTGCCGCGCGGGTCGATCGCCCTGACCGCGGTCGAGTAGCGGATGTCGATGCCAGCGTCGGCGTACTGCTGCTTGGTGCCGAGGAACAGCCGCTCGAAGTCGGGGATCTCGCCGCCGTGCACGTAGGGGATCCCGCAGGGGCTGTAGGCCGCGTCCTCGTACTCGGTGTAGACGGTGATCTCGGCGTCCCGGTCCGTGCCCCGCGCCGCCCCTGCCGCCCCGATGCCCGCCGCGCCCCCGCCGATGATGACGATGCGTCTGGCCACGAAGGCCTCCTTCGCCGGGGTGAGCCCCGCATGGTCGTTCAACATGGGGAACGAGGCGTCAACTATCCTGTGCAGCCGCAACCGAGGCGTCAAGGGTGTCCGGAACGGCAGCGGCGTGGGCCACACTGGTTCCGCAACTCCGGCGTACGGCCACCGCCGCTGGCACGAAGGGCCGACCGATGACCCAGGACCTCACCCAGATCGTCTCCGGCATCGGCCCGAAGCTGCGCTCGCTGCGCAAGCAGGCCGGGCTCTCGCTGCAGCAGCTGGCCGCGCGCTCCGACGTCTCCGCGGCCGCCATCCACAAGATCGAGCAGAGCGGCATGGTGCCGACCATCACCACGCTGCTCAAGCTGGCCGGCGCGCTCGGCCGCCCGGTGGCGTACTTCGTCGACGAGGAGGAGGTCGCCTCCGATCCGACGGTGTTCATCAAGGACGGCGACCAGCGGCCGATCCTCACCTCGCACACCGGCATCGACCTGGCCGGCATCAGCGGCGCCTACGGCCGGTTCTTCCTCGCCGGCGCCCGCGCGACCGTCGTCCCCGGGGCCAGCAGCGGCGAGAAGGCGATGGAGCACCCCGGCGAGGAGCTGGTCTACCTGCTCGAGGGGCGGCTGGAGTTCGTCGTCAACGAACAGCGCTACTGCCTGGAGCCCGGCGACTCGCTGCACTTCCGCACCGTGCAGCCGCACTTCTGGCGCAATCCCGGGACCACCGACGCCGTCGCCCTCTGGATGGCCCTGCGCCCCCAGTAGGGCCAAAGTGGCCACTTTGGCCCCTCAGGCAGGGGCGGGGGCGCGGACGAGCGACGCGTAGACCTCGAGGTGGCGGCGGGCGCTCGCGGCCCAGGTGAACCGCTGCACCAGCTCGTGCCCGGCCGCGGCCAGGGAGGCCCGCAGCGGCTCGTCGGTGAGGACGGCGAGCAGCGCGCCGGCCAGCGCGTCGACGTCCCCCACCGGCGCGAGGAGCGCGTCCCGGCCGGGGACGAGGTACTCCCGGAACACCGGCAGGTCGCTGGTGACCACCGGCAGCCCCGCACTCATCGCCTCCAGCACCGCGAGCCCGAAGCCCTCCTTGACCGAGGGGAACGCCAGCGCGTCGGCGGCGCGGTACCAGGACGGCATGTCCTCGTCCGGCACCGTGCCCACCTCCACCACGTCCCGGCCCAGCTCCAGCCCGAGCGCGGGAAGCGAGGCGCGGACCGCGTCGGAGTAGGCGCGGTAGTCCTGGAAGGAGTGCCCGCCGAGCACCGCGAGCACCGGGTCGACACCCGTGCGGCGGACGGCGGCCAGCGCGCGGACCAGGTTGTCGCTGCCCTTGCGCGGCTCCAGCCCGCCGACGGCGAGCAGCAGCGGCCGGTCCGCCGCCCCGACCGACGCCCGCAACTGCGCCGCCCGGGCGACCGACCCCGAGGCGTACCGGTCGACGTCCACCCCGTTGGGCACCACGCCGGCGCGCACCCCGTAGTCGGCCGCGAGGATCTCCCGCCACACGTCGGTCACCGCCAGGACGACGTCCGGCTCGAGGATCGCGGCGCGCTGGCAGTCCATCAGCACGCGGCTGGTGAAGTCGTCGACGTGGTGCACGGTGCGGACGACGGGCACCGCGCTCCCCGCGTCGCGCACCCGGGCGGCGGCGCGGGCGCTGATGCAGTCCTGGGCGTGCAGCACGACGTCCGGCGTCGTCGCCACCACGTCGGTCAGCACCCGCTCGAGGACGTCGATGCAGCCGGCCACCTTGGCCTCGAGGTCGGGCGAGTCGGCGGGTCCGGGCACGAGCACCACCGGCGCCCGCACCGGCCGGTAGAAGCCGGCCGCCGGGTCGCCCAGCGCGACCACCCGCACGTCGACACCGAGCTCGGTGAGCGCCTCGGCCAGCGCGAGGGTGTGCACGACGCCGCCGCGCGGCTTGGTCGAGTAGGTCAGCAGCGCGACCGGCCTCATGCCTCCTCCTCGACGAGCTCCGGACGGCGCAGGGCGATCGCCGCCGCGGCGCGGGCGGCCTGCGCGTTGGTCTCCGGCACCAGGCAGCCGGCCTGCTCCAGCCGGGCCCGCTGCGCGGAGTACCGCTGCGGATCGGCCTCGGTGCCGAGCAGGTAGGCGACGATCCGCGGGCCGCGGATGCCGGCGCAGACCTCCGCGAGGGCGCCGGCGGGGTCCTCGGCGCTGCCGTGCCCGAGGACGACGTCGAGCAGCACGACGGCCACCGACGGGTCGGCCGCGGCCTCCCGCAGCAGCTCGAGCCGGCGCGACGGGTCGATCATGGGGTGCGGCCGCCCGCGGGTGTACTCCTCGGCGCCGAGGTCGAGCAGCAGCGGCGCGCCGTCCGGGGGTGGTGGGGTGCGCCCGGCGCGCAGCGGCTCGTTGGACCACACCGGCCCGAGCGCCCGCTCCAGCACGTACTGCGCCTCGTAGCAGAGGGTGCCGCCGGAGAAGAGCCCGCGGACCGCGCGCCGCTCCCCCGGCAGGTCGCGCACCGCGGCGGCCACCCGCTCGCGCAGGCCGGTGCCTGGCGCCGGCACCGTCGTCCCGGCGAGTTCCGCGGCGGCCCGTGCGCCCGCCTCGAGCGTGGCCACCAGCCGGTCGTCGCCGCCGTCCTCCAGACCGAGGAACACCGCGACCGAAGGGGTCGAGCCGCACTCGGCGAGCACGGCGTGGGCCACCTCGGGGTCCGGCGGCTTCGACACGAGAAGGACCACCCCGGTCGCCGGGTCGGCGGCCAGCGCCCGCACCGCCGCCCGCGCCATGCGGCCCCCGACGTGCTTCCCGAGATCGCGCCCGCCGACGCCGATCACCGAGGTGACCGGCACCCCCCAGCGGTCGAGCAGGGTCGAGACCTCCTGCGCGCCGGTGCCAGCGGCGGCCACGACGCCGACGCCGCACCCCCCGGAGGCGGTCAGGGCGTTGGCGAACCCCAGCCCGGTCCCGGCCAGGACGGCGGTGCCCGCGCCGGGACCCATGACCAGCCGGCCGAGCCGCAGCGCCCGCTCCTTGAGCTCGACCTCCTCCTCGACCGGCACGTTGTCGCTGAACAGCAGCACGTGCAGGCCGGCGGTGAGGGCGTGGTGCGCCTCCAGCGCGGCGTACTCGCCGGGCACCGAGACGACGGCCACCGACGACTCCGGCGCGCGGCGCACCGCCTCGCGCAGGTCGGCGGGCGGCGCCTCGGCCGCGCCCGGCGCGGCCGGCGAGCGCTCGGCGAAGGCCGCCTCCCGGCCGGCGTCCAGTGCCGCCGCCAGGACCTCGTCGTCGTCGGCCGCCGCGGCGAGCACCAGGTCGTTGGCGGTCAGCCCGTCGAGGTCGTCGGCGGAGAACCCGGCCGCGGCGAGGTCCTCGAGGCCGCGCGGGGTCGCCATCACCGCCCCCGCCCAGCTCACCCCGGGCCGGGAGTCCATGGCGACCGTGGTCGCCATGACCAGCAGCGAGTCCAGGTACGTGTCGCGGTGCACCCGCAGCCCGCGGACCGTCACCGCGCACCCGCCGGCACGGGCGCACCCTCGATCACCGTGCCCGCGCCCGACCCGCCGACGGCGGCGGCCCGAAGCAGCGGCGCGGAGGTGATGATGGCGCGGTGCCCCCCGTCCCGGAGGAACTGCAGCGCGGCGGTGACCTTCGGCCCCATGCTGCCGGGCGGGAACTGCCCGGCCGCCAGGTGGCGCGCGGCCTCCTCGGCGTCGAGGCGGTGCACCGGCCGCTGCCGCGGCGTGCCGTAGTCGAGCAGCACGCAGTCCACGCCGGTGAGCAGGTACAGCTCGTCGGCGCCGACCGCGGTGGCCAGCGCGGCCGCGGCGAGGTCCTTGTCGATGACGGCGTCGAGCGGGGCCATCGCGCGCGCGTCGACGGCGATCCCGCCGCCACCCGCGGCGAGCACCACCGAGCCGGCCGAGAGCAGCGTGCGGACGGCGGCCAGCTCGACGATCCCCGCCGGCCGTGGCGAGGGCACCACCCGGCGCCATCCCCGGCCGGCGTCCTCGACCACCCGCCAGCCGCGCTCGCGCGCCAGCTGCTCGGCCTCCGCGCGGTCGAGGAACGGCCCGATCGGCTTGGTCGGCTGCGCGAACGCCGGGTCGGCCGGGTCGACGGCGACGTGCGTGAGGACGCACACCGCCGCGCCGTGCCCGCACTCGACGTCGATCGCCCGGGCGAGGACGCCGCCGAGCTGGCCCTGCGTCATCGCCGAGAGCTGGTGCAGGGGCTGCGGCGGCACCGTGTCCGCGAGCGCGTCCTGCTGCAGCGCCAGGTTGCCGACCTGCGGACCGTTGCCGTGCACGACCGCGACCCGGCGGCCGGCGCGCACCAGCCCCGCCAGTGCGGCCGCCATCCCCGCGGCGTTGGCCGCGATCTCCTCCGCGCTGCCCGGCTGGTCGGCGCGGGTCAGGGCGTTCCCGCCGACCGCGACGACGGCCGTCCGCTGGTTCATCGCCGGCCACCTCTCCCGCATCGGATAGGAGACGGCATGTTGAAGATGGTGAACCCGTCCCGCCGAGGAGCGCAATGAACCCCGACGCCGCCGATCCCTTCGCCGGCCCCTCGCCGGACGCACCGGACCCCGACGACAGCCCGGTGCCGACCCTGCTGGCGGTCTCCTGGGAGCAGGCCGAGGCGCGGCTCTATCCCGCCGTCCTCGAGCGGCCGGACCTCTACCAGCGCATCGTCCGGCTGGTGCGGGCCACCGCCGACCACCTGCGCCTGCTGGGGCCGGGCACCAGCGCCCTCGTCGCCGCCGCCGAGCGCGGCCCGGAGCTGGTCGCCGCCGTCGCCGACGACGGCGGGCTGTCGGTGTTCGAGCTGGACCTGGAGCTGGTGTCCCGCGCCGCCCTGGCCCTCCGCTACCGCGAGCTGCGCGGTGAGCAGGTCGTCCGCCGCCGGCTGCGGCGCGTGGAGGAGGCCCGCACGAGAGGCGCGGGCTGGGTCGTCGTGGAGGAGAGCGGCGCCGCCGACGGCGACCCGTTCCTGCCGTACTCCCGGCTGGAGGTGGCGACCGCCACGGGCGAGGGTCTGCTGGTCACCGCGGCACCGGACGAGGAGTACCGCCGCGTCGTGCACCAGACCCGGCGGGTGCGGCTCGACCTGGCGACCGGCGAGGTCGTGGACGCGGGCGAGATCACCGTCCATCCCGATGCCGCGGCCCGGGACGCCGCCGTGGCCGGGCTGCGGGATCGGCTCGGCCCCGACTGATGCGCTCCAGCCGGAGCCGGACCCGCGGGCGCTCGCCGCCTCGCGCCGCCGAGGGCACTATGTCGAGATCTTGCCGTATCCGGTTCCGCTGGAGAATCCGCCGCCGACTCCCAGGTTGATCGTGAACCCGATGAGGCTGAGATCGGCGTCGTTCATGACGACGGACACGAGAACGCCGATCCCGACGAGGGCGGCCCCGAACTGGTAGAGACAGATACCGGAATTGAGGTCACCCGGCTCCCGGCTCATCGCCCCGACCAGGAGTCCGGTGGTGACCTGGCCGCCGATCCCGACGGCGAACGCGCCGTAGGTCACTGCCCGACGGTTGCCGTGGTCCAGCTCGTCGTATGCCACCCCGGCACCGCCACCACCGCCGAACAGCGCGACCTGGGCGCCGCCCGCCCACCCGATGTAGACCGTCCGCAGCAGCTGGTCCGCCTTCACCGAGTCCAACGCCGGACCGAACAGCTCGTTGTTCAACACCTGGTCGGTCGCCGCGCTGCTCGTCGGGTTGGCCGCGACGGCGCTCGCCGCGTTGGCGCCGCTGGGGGAGTTCGTGACGGCCCGCCCCGAGGACGTGAGGGTGTCGAGCACCCCGCCGTGGTCGGAGAAGTAGTGCCCTCCCTTCGAGGCGATGTCCCACGGCCACTGGAACGTGCCGACCTCCAGGGGCGTCGCCGCCTTGCGGAAGAAGTCGTAGGACGCTGCGGTCGGGGTCACGAGTGGCCTCCCGTCCCGTCGGTGACGGCGGCACTCATCCGAAGTTCCAGACGTGGCCGCCGAAGATCGTCCCGCCTGCGCCGACGCCGACACCCGCGCCGATGACATATCCCAGTATCTGGAGGTTGCTGGCGTCGCCCTGCCAGAAGGTCGAGAAGTTCAGCCCGATGCCCGAGGTGATCCCCACGGTGAGGCCGAAGACGTCCGAGTCCAGCGCCGACGGCAACTGGTTGAAGATGACGCACTGCACGTTGAGCGTGAGGTCGATCCGGAGGCCGATCTCGCCGACGGCGTAGCCGTATCCCCTGGGGCCTTCGCGCTTCGCGATGTCCCAGACGCAGCCCAGGCCGCCGTTGCCCCCGACGAAGAACTGCACGTCCGCCGCGATGCCGACGCCGATGGTGGTGAACAGCCGGTCCGCTTTGACGTTGTTGAGCGTGTTGTCCCAGAGCCCGCCGCCGCCGTTCCCGAAGATGCTGTTGCCCGACGTGTTCTGCTCGTCCTGGGTGAGTTGCTGCGACTTCCAGTTGTACGAGTTGAGCGTGGAGACGTAGCCGTGCTGCTGCTGTGCGACGTCGCGGCAGTTCAGCGTCGTGGCGTCCACGACCGCGTGGTGTCCCGAGTAGAACCCCTTCGTCGCGTCGAGGATCTGCTGATTGGAGGGCGGGCTCTGCAGGGCCGTGCCGGCGACGTGGGATCCCGATCCCGAGCGGTAGGCCAGTGCCGGGGAGATCCGCAGGTCATTGGCGTTCAGCGACTCGAGGACGTCGCCGATGGGTGAGCTGACAGTGGTCATTCGATGACCCCTTCTCTTGGCGTGAGTGGGCCGGTACATGCCGGATCAGTGACGGCCGCCGAGCGTGACCTCCCGCCCCGCCGGGATCCACTGCGCGGTCGCGCCGGCGAAGACCCCGGAGGACACCGGGAGGCTGGCGCCGGCACTGGTGACGAAGCCGTAGGGCTGCAGGGCCTTCGTCAGGAGGATCTTCAGGTTGACGCCGATGTCCTGCAGGGATGCGTTGGCGTAGAAGCCCAGCACCAGGTCGTGCAGCTGGTCCGGTGCGGGCAGCCAGACGCCGTACTGCAGGTTGTGACGCGGATCGACGCTGACGATGTGCGAGAAGACGTTCAGGGTCAGCGTGAGCCCGTAGCTGCTGAGCCCGAGCACGTCCTCGGAGAACCCAACCATGCCGGGGCCGCCGCCGGGCACCTGCGCGGTGAAGACGCCGACGGAGAACGTCTTGAGGTCCGTCTTTCGCACCACGCCGAGCGCGGTCGCGACGTCGGTGCTGGTGAAGAAGGGCGCGGCCAGGGCCCCGTTCAGCCCGGGGCTCGACCAGTTGGTCCCGTCGAGAACGGTGATCGGTTGCGCCAGCGCGGCGTCCTTCAACGAGGCCACGAGAGCGAGCGTCGTGGCGTCGACCGCCGGCTGGTAGGACGCGTAGGCCGCCTTCGCGGCGTCCAGGATCTGCTGGTTCGACGGGCCGTCCCCTGCCGCTACGGCGGAGTCTGCCTCCGAGCTCTCCACCGGAAGCGTGGCGTCGAGTACGGCTCGCTCGACGAGTGAGAACATGATCATCCCTTCTCGGTCGTGGCGACGCGGGGATCAGGACCGGTTGGTGGCGATCGCGCCGTAGACGACGGCGGCATTGACGGGGAGAATGCCCAGCTCGAGGCCCACGCCGATCGAGAAGCCGCGCACGGTGGCGAGATCGGTGCTCATGTGGATGCCGAAGCCGACCGAGGGGCCTTCTTCGACCGGTTCGGCGGACAGTTCCAGGCCGAGGTAGTCACCGGCGACCTCGGACGGCGGCTCGAGGAATATGCCGGCGTTGAGGTTCACGGCCACATCGATGTTGAACGAGATCCGCAGCCCGCTGTAGGCCATCCAGAGCGGACCGGTGCCCTGCCACGGGAAGGGGAGACCGACGCCCACGCCTGCGAGCGCTCCTACGAAGACGTCTACGGACTCCTCGAGCCCGATGAAGAACGTGAGGAACGACCCGTCGGCGCTGGCCGACTTGCGCGCCCCCTCCATGGTCGAGCTCTCGTAGAGCGGCGTCGCCAGTCCGGGGGCGGCCACCCGGCTGTTCCAGTTGTACGCGCGCATCGCGGACAACTGCGGCTTGGCGCTCGGTGACTGGCCCGTGTGGACGCTTCCCACGGTCAACTGGTCCACGGCGTCGGTGTGCTGGTGATAGGCCCGCTTGCAGGCATCGACCACCTGCTGGTTCGACGGCCCGGCAGCGACCCGGGCCTGCGCCTCATTCCGTGACAGGTGCGGGCCGAACGTCACCGGCAGCGACTCGGGGTCGAGCGAGTCGAGGTGGGGAGAGAAGAGACCGCTCATGGGAAGAACTCCAGCCCTGGGGAAGAAGGACGACACGGGCACGTGCCGGGTTTTCGTGGAGCGTCCGACCGGGCGCCACGGACGGACCACCATGCGTCCCAGGCGGCAGGTCGCGCGGCGCGTCGAGGGACACGATGTGCAGAACCGATGGTGCGATCGAGATGCGTGGCACTGCTCCTCCCGATCCCGCTGGACCAGAGCGCCGCCGGCGTGGCTGCGGCTCGTGGCGGACTCGCTGGATGGAGCTCTGGCTGCGAGAACGTCGCGATGACGCCGTGTCGCTCCGGATCACCGGCGGGAGGCGATGTCTTCCACGTGGGATCCTGCCGTTCGGCGATCTCCGGATCGGCGAGGCGCCGTCGCGCATCACACACGGTAGGAAGGCGGCGTCATCCGGGCGTTACGGCGTTGTCACCGCACTCCTGCTCGCCGGCGTGAGGGTCGAAAGCTGCCAGGCCTCGGCGTGGCCCGCCGGTGCCCGGGGCGGGCGGTGGGCCGGGGCCGGGCCGAGCACCCCGTCCAGTGCGCCAGGCCTTGACAGAGGCCTGGGCCACACCGAATGTTTCCGATAGTGAACGCCGGTGGCGGCCCAGGAAGAGGCGGCTCATGACCGTGACCACGGAAGCGCCCGCACCCTCGGCGGAGGACGTCGCCCGGCTGATCACGGCGTTGCAGAGCGAGGGGCTGCGCGTCGAGGTGCCCGTGGCCACCCGCACCGGCGGGGCCGGCCCGGCCGACGCCGGCATGCTCTACGTCGAGGGCGTCCGCACGACCGTGCCGACCAGCGCGGCGTACGTCGCGGACTCCCCGTACACGTTGCGCGGCGAGGACGACGGCGGGTGGGGCGTCTACCGAGACGGCGTGCGGCTGGCCTCGGCGTCCGCCGCGCCCCGCCCGCGCTACTACGACCTGACCACCGCCGAGGGCATCCCCTACTGGCAGATCGCCCTGCTGCACCTGGACTCGGTGGCCAGCACCGTGCTGCAGACCTGCGCCTACTGGGGCACCGCCGACCAGTGCCGGTTCTGCGGCATCGGCGTCACCCTGGCCGCCGGCCGCACGATCGCGAAGAAGACGCCGGCGATGCTCGCCGAGGTGGCCGTCGCCGCCCGCGACCTCGACGGCGCCGTCGACGCGACGCTGACCACCGGCAGCACCGCCACGCCGGACCGCGGCGCCATGTACGTCGCGCGCTGCGCGGCCGCGGTCAAGGAGGCCGCCGGGCTGCCGGTGCAGGTCCAGTTCGAGCCGCCGTCCGACCTCGACGTGATCGACCGGGTCGCCGACCTCGGCGTCGACTCGGTCGGCATCCACGTCGAGAGCTTCGACCCCGCCGTCCTGGCGCGGGTGGCCCCGGGCAAGGCCCGCTGGGGTCTGGACGCCTACTTCGCCGCGTGGGAGCGGGCGGTCGCCGCGTTCGGGCCCGGCCAGGTGTCGACCTACGTCATCCTCGGCATGGGCGAGGACGTCGAGCTCACCGTCGAGGGCTGCCGCCGGGCGATCGACCTGGGCGTCTACCCGTTCGTCGTCCCGCTGCGGCCGGTGCCGGGCAGTCTCATGGAGGAGTTCCGCCCGCCGCCGCGGGATGCCGTGGAGGCCGTCTACCGCCGCGTCGTCCCGTACCTGGCCGCGCGCGGGATGTCCGCCGCGGGGGTCACCGCCGGCTGCGCGCGCTGCCAGGCCTGCTCGGGCCTGGGCGCGTTCGAGCGCTCGGACAGGGGGATCCGTGACGGACGTCCGTCCCTTCCCGTCGTCGCTCTCTGAGGTCGGCGACGGCTGCCGGCCGGTGGCCGGCGGTGACGAGCTGGCGGTCCACCTGGCGATCCGCCGCGCGGTGTTCGTCGCCGAGCAGGGCCTGTTCGACGGCACGGACGCCGACGAGCACGACGACGACCCCGCGACCGTGCACGTGCTGGGCTTCGTGCGGGGGGAGCCGGCCGGCACCGTCCGCCTCTACCCGCTGACCGGCGGGCTCTGGCACGGCGACCGGCTGGCGGTGCTGCCGCCGTTCCGCCGCGACCGGATCGGCGGGCAGCTGGTGCGGCTGGCCGTGGCGCTGGCCGGCGAGCGGGGCGGCACCCGGATGCAGGCCCGCGTGCAGCAGGCCAACGTGCGCTTCTTCGAGCACCTCGGCTGGGTGCCGACCGCGCCGCCGGCCGACCACCTGGGCGTGCCGCACCAGTGGATGTCGATCCCGCTGGGACAGCCATGAGCACCTCGGGCTTTCTGTACCGAAAGCCCCGGGGCTCAGCGGCGCAGGTTGGTGACCCCCTCGCGGGCCAGGTCGAAGACGGTCGCCTCGTCCCCGGCGCGGACCAGCCGGATCCGGCCGGTGCCGTCCAGCTCGCCCAGCGCGGCGGCGGTCAGGCCGCGGGCCCGGAAGCCGGCCAGGCAGTCCTCGACCCGCTCGGGCAGGCAGGTGAGCAGGAAGGCGAACGCCGGGAAGCAGGCGAGCCAGTCGGCCAGCGGCACGCCGGCCGGCACCGGCAGGACGTCGAGATCGAGGGTCACCCCGAGCCGCCCGGGCTCGAGCAGCATCGCCAGCGAGCCGACGAGGCCGGCCATGCTCACGTCCTTGGCGGCCACCGCGGCGCCGGCCGCGGCCAGCTCGGCGAGCAGCCGGACGTCGCCGGCCAGCCGGTCGCCGCGCTGCTCGAACGAGGGGAAGAACAGGAAGTCGGTCCGCATCGCGCCGTCCAGGCAGCAGCCCAGCACCAGCACCTGGCCCGGCCCGGCCGCCGTCGCGGAGAGCACCCGCTCGGCGCGGCCGATGCCGAACGCCGACAACGCCGGCGGCCCGTCGGTGCGGGTCAGGTGGCCGCCGACGATCGGGACGTCGTAGCGCTCGGCGGCCCAGCGCATGCCGCGCAGCACCTCCCGCGCCACCTCCGGCCGGCCGACCACCGTGTCGAGCAGCGCGACCGGCCGGGCGCCCATCGCGGCCAGGTCGTTGACGTTGGCCAGCACCGCCGCGATCCCGGCGCCGTGCGGGTCGGCGGCGACGAACGCCGGCAGGATCGCCTCCCCGCCGACCACGACCGAGCCCGCGCCGTCGGGCAGCACCGCGCCGTCGTCCCCCGGGCCGGCGTACCAGTCGCCGCCGCCGAGCACGTCGGCCACCAGGGCGATGTCGGCCTTGGCCCGCACCCCGGGCAGCGTCCGGAGGTGCTCGGCGAGCGAGGCGAGATCGGCCACGGCGGCCTCCTGACGGTCGGATGTGTCGGAAGGTGAATACCGCGCCGGGCTTCCTCGCGGTGCCCCCGCGTGCGCGCAAACCGCGGCGGCGCGGCCTGACCCACGTGCTGGACAAGGGGCTGCCCGTCGCCGACGCCGCGCGGCTGCTGGAGGTGTGCGGGGAGTACGTCGACGTCTGGAAGTTCGGCTGGGGCACCGCCTACCTCGACCCCGGGCTGGCGGCCAAGCTCGCCGTGCTGCGCGAGCACGGCGTGCTGGGCTGCACCGGCGGCACGCTGCTGGAGGTCGCCTGGCACCAGGGGGCGGCCGGCGAGTTCCTGGCCTGGGCCGCGGACCTCGGCTTCCCCTGCGTCGAGGTGTCGAACGGGGTGGCACCCCTCGGTCCATCCGACAAACGCGCGCTGATCGAGACGGCGGCCGCGCGGTTCGTCGTCCTCGCCGAGATCGGCAGCAAGGACCCCGACGCGGAGGTCTCCCCCGCCGCGTGGGCGGCCGCGGCCGCCGCCGACCGGGCCGCCGGGGCGACCTGGGTGGTCACCGAGGGGCGGGAGAGCGGCACGGTCGGCCTGTTCGCCTCGGACGGCGCCGTGCGCACCGACGTCGCCGCCGCGGTGGTGGACGCCGTCGGCGTCGAGTGCGCGGTGTTCGAGGCGCCGCGCAAGGAGCAGCAGGCCTGGCTGATCCGGCGGTTCGGCCCGGACGTGAACCTGGGCAACATCCCGCCCGCGGAGACCCTCGGCGTGGAGGCGCTGCGGCTCGGGCTGCGCGCCGACACGTTCGGCCTGGTGCCGCGATGACCCTCTACCCGGACCGCTACCGCGAGGTCTCGGTCACCGACGTCGACGTGCCGCTGGAGGCCGGGCCGCTGCGCGCGCTGCTCACCTCGCGGCCGGTCTACCGGCGCAGCGACCACATGGTGGTGCGCAACGGCGAGCGGACGGCGCTGGTCCGGCTGGTGCGCGGCGCCACGACCGGGCTGTTCTCCGCCGTCGAGGACGTCGAGCTGCTGGCCGGCCCCGACGAGACCGCTTTCCTGCACCGGCCGGGGGTCGACACCGGCGTGCCCACCGAGCTGCTGGCCGCCGCCGCGGAGGCGCCCGGCGCGCGGTGCGTCGTGGTCGAGGGCGCGTACGGGCACGTGAGCTTCGTGCTGGACCCGGCGCCGGTGCGGGTGCACGTGCTCGACGTCGTCCCCCCGCGGCCGGCGAAGCTGGTCGACCAGCTGCAGCGGGTGCTGGCGACCGCCGACGACCTGCCCGGCGTGCAGCTCGTGCCGCACGTCGTCGAGCTGGCCGACCTGCTGCCCGAACCGCGTGACCCGGCCTACCTGCTGCCCTGCCGGGGCGGCGGAATGGACGTGCCCGGGGCGGACGTCGCCTACCTCGACGAGGTGCCGCCGCGGGCGGACTGGACGCTGGTCGGCTGCGCGCGGTCGCGGGCGATCCACGACTTCCTCTACGGCGGCACGGTGCGCCAGATCGACATGTGCCCGCGCACGCTGGCCTGCGGTCTCGAGCTGCCGGCCGGCGAGGCGCTGGTGACCAAGTGCTGCCTGTTCGAGGACCGCAACGAGGTCGACGGGCGCACGGTGGTCACCCCGTGGGGCGCGTCGTTCGGGCAGCTGCGCGCGGCGCTGGCGGCGGCGGTGACGGCGTGAGCGGACAGGGGCGTGAGCATCGCAGCGAGGAACGAGCGAGGAGCGGAGCGCCCCGCGGGAGCGAACCATGAGCACGGTGAGCGGGGCGCGGATCGCCGACTCGGAGATGTACGCCCACCTGTGGGGCACGCCCGCCGTCCGCGCGGTGTTCGAGGAGCGCGGCCGGCTGCAGGGCTGGCTCGACGTGCTGGCCGCACTCGCCCGGGCGCAGGCCGCGGAGGGGCTGGTCCCCGGCCCGGCCGCCGACGTCCTCACGATGCGGGCGCGGGTCGAGCTGCTCGACCTCCCGCTGGTCGCCGCCGAGACCCGGGCCAGCGGGCACAGCACGCTCGGGCTGATCCGCGCGCTGCGGGAGGTGCTGCCCGAGGACGTGCACCGCTACCTCTACGTCGGCGCGACGGTGCAGGACCTCACCGACACGTGGACGGCGACGGCGCTGCGCACCGTCCTCGGCGAGGTGCGCCGCGACCTGCTGCGTGCCGAGGACGCCGCCCTGGAGCTGGCCGAGCGGCACCGGGACACGCTCATGGCCGGGCGCACCCACGGCCAGCCGGGCGCACCGGTCACCTTCGGGTGGAAGGCGGCCTCGTGGGCCGACGAGCTGCGGCGGCACCTGGACCGGCTGCGTGAGGGTTCGCCGCGCTGGCTGGTCGGCCAGCTCGGCGGCGGGGTCGGCAGCCTCGCCGGGCAGGGGCCGCGCGCGCTGGCGGTGCGGCGCCGGTTCTGCGCGGAGCTCGGGCTGGGCGACCCCGGCATCTCGTGGCTGACCGCCCGCGACCGGATCGCCGAGGTCGGCGCGGTCTTCGCGATGGTGACCGGGACGCTGGCGCGGATCGGCAACGAGGTGTTCGAGCTGCAGCGGCCGGAGCTCGGTGAGCTGGGCGAGCCACGGGCCGAGGGCACGGTCGGCAGCATCACGATGCCGCACAAGCGCAACCCCGAGCGCAGCGAGCACCTCGACACCCTGGCGCGGCTGACCCGCGCGTCGGCAGGGGTGCTGCTCGAGGGGATGTCGGGCGTGCACGAGCGCGACGGGCGCAGCTGGAAGGCCGAGTGGGTGGCCCTGCCGGAGGTCTGCCTGCTGACGGCCACCGCGTGCGCGATGGGCGCCGAGCTGCTGGCCGGCCTGGAGGTCGACGCCGCGGCGATGGCCCGGAACCTCGACGACTCCACCGGCAGCGAGCAGGCGCTGACCCTGCTCACCCCGCGGCTGGGCCGGGACGCCGCCCGGGAGGCGCTGCAGGCCGCGCTCGCCGACGCCAGGCTCACCGGGCGGCCGATGCGCCGGGCGCTGATCAACGCCGGGCTGCTCGGCGAGGAGGACGTCAAGGCGCTGGAGCCCGACGTCGCCGCGGTCGGCGAGATGGTCGACCTGGTCGTGGCCCGTGGCCGTGCGGCGCGGGAGGCTCCGTGACCCCGGCGCTGCTCCCCACGCCGCTGGTGGAGGCGCCCCGGCTCGGGGCGGCGCTGGGGCTGGCCGCGCCGCTGCTCGTCAAGCGGGACGACCTCACCGGGTTCGCGGTCGCCGGCAACAAGGCCCGGCAGCTCGGGCCGCTGATGGAGGAGGCCCGGCGGTCGGGCGCCGACGTCCTGGTGACCGGTGGGGTGCCCGGCTCCAACTTCGTGCAGGCGGCGACGGCCGCGGCCGCCTGGGCCGGGATGGAGTGCGTGCTCGTGCTCGCCGGGTCGGCGGGGGCGGCGCACCCGAACCTGGCCGCGGCGCGGGCGTGGGGCGCGACGGTGCGGTTCACCGGCGACCCCGACCGGGCGTCCGTCGACGCCTGCCTGCCGTCGGTGGCCGCGGAGCTGGCCGCCGCGGGCCGCCGTCCCTACGTCGTCCCCCGGGGCGGGGCGAGCCCGGTGGGGGCGTCGGGCTACCGGGACGCCGTCGACGAGGTGCTCCCCCAGCTTCATGGCCGAAGTGGCCACTTTGGCCCGTTGGTGGTGGTCGTGCCGACCGGGTCCGGGGGCACGCTGGCCGGGCTGGTGGCGGGCAACGTGGCGCACGGCCGGCCGCTGCGGCTGGTCGGCGCGTCGGTGAGCCGGCCGCCGGAGGAGATCGCCGCCCGGGTGCTGGGACTCGCGCAGGACGTGGCGGCGCTGCACGGGGAGCCGGCGCCGTCCGCCGCGGACGTCGAGATCGTCGACGTCCGCGGGCCGGGGCACGCGCTGCCCTCCCCCGAGGGTTCGGCCGCCGCGGACCTCGCACTGCGCACCGAGGGGCTGGTGCTCGACCCGGTCTACACGGCGAAGGCGCTGGCCGCGCTGCCCGCGGTGGCCGGCGACCGGCCGGCGCTGTTCTGGCACACCGGCGGGCTGCTCGACGCGGTCGCGGGATGGCTGCGATGAGTCTCGGCGGGCCGGCGCCGGAGCTGGTCGAGTCCGGCTTCCACCTGGAGAACGCCGACGCGCCGCTGCTGCACGCCGGGCTCAACCGGGCCGACCTGGCCCACGTGCTGGACCTGCACGCCCGCGGCGTGGTGCGCGAGGAGCCGGCCCGCCGGCTGCTGCGCCTGCTGCTCGAGGCCGACCGCACGGCGCCCGACGAGTTCCCTTACGACCCCGCGTTCGGGGAGCCGTACAACAGCCGGGAGCGCTACTTCGTCTCGCAGCTGGGCACCGACGCCGGCTGGCTGCACGCCGGCCGCCCGCGGCGGGAGGCGGTGCGGATCGCGCTGCGGCTGCACCTGCGCGACCAGGTGGTCGACCTGATCGAGGCCGGCGCGGCGCTGGCCGACGTCCTCGCCGCGGTGAGCGCGCGGCACAGCCGCACCTGGATGCCCGACCAGACCTACCTGCAGCACGCCCAGCCCTCGACGTTCGGGCACTACCTGCTCTCGTTCGCCTATCCGGTGCTGCGCGACGTGCGCCGGCTGGTCGAGGCGCTGGCGTGGATCAACGCCAGCCCCGGCGGCGCGGGATGCGTCAACGGCAGCCGGCTGCTCGACGACCGCGGCCCGGTCGCGACGATGCTCGGCTTCGACGGGGTCATCGAGCACACCCGCGACGCGATGTGGCAGACCGACGGGCTGGTCGACGTCCTCGCGGTGGTGGCCAGCCTGGTGGGCACGCAGAGCAAGCTCGCCGAGGACCTGGAGATCTGGGCGTCGCTGGAGTTCGACTACGTGACGCTGGCCGACGGGTACAGCCGGGCCAGCGTGCTCATGCCGCAGAAGCGCAACCCGTACGCGCTGTCGATCGTCCGCGGGGCGTCGGGCACGCTGATCGGCCGGGTCAGCGGCTTCCTGGCGGTGGTGAAGAGCCCGTCGGCGCGCAGCGACAACCTCATCTACGCGTACGGCGAGGTGCCGCGGGCGCTGGACCTGGCGCTGCGCACCACCCGGCTGACCGCGGGCGTGGTGCGGACGCTGACGGTCAACGCAGCCCGGATGGCCGCGGCGCTGGAGTCGGGCTTCAGCCAGGCCACCGACCTCGCCGAGTACGTGATGCAGACCTGCGACGTCGACTACCGCACCGCCTACGAGGTGGTCGGCCGGGCGGTCCGGAGGGCGCAGGCCGCGGGGCTGCGCGGCGTCGACCTGACCGGGGCGATGCTCGACGCCGCGGCCGCGGAGATCACCGGCGCGCCGATCGGGCTGGCCGGGCGGGACCTGACCGAGGTGCTCGACCCGCGGCGGATCGTCGAGACGCGGACGGCGGCCGGCGGTGCGGCGCCGCCGGTGGTGGAGGCGATGGCAGCGGCCTGCGCCACCGAGGCGGCGCGGTGGCTGGCCCTGGCGCGGGAGCGGCGGGCGGGGTTCCGCGGCGCGGAGCGGGCGCTCATCGAGCGGGCCACCGCGCTGGCCACCGGGGCTTTCGGTACAGAAAGCCCGGGAGAACCTCCGGGCTTTCTGTACCGAAAGCCCGGAACGGAGGGGGCATCCTCATGAGCACCGACGTGGTCCTGCCGGACGAGGTGGCCGTGGTCAACGTCGGGCTGCCGCTGTTCGCCGACGCGGTGCGGGCGCAGGGCCGGCCTGCCGTGCAGGTCGACTGGCGGGTGCCGGCCGGGGGCGACGTCGAGGCGCTGCGCGCGCTGCGCCGGCTCTGCGGACCGCTGAACGAGCGGATCGACGAGGCCAACGCGGAGGTCTTCCGCCGGCTGGACACCGGGGTGCCGGTGCTGTCCGCCGTCCGCCCGGCCGGCGAGGTTGTGCCGGGGCTGACCGGGCGGTCGCTGCGGCACGCGGGCCCGGCCCTGCCGTTCGACCAGGTGGGCGATCCGCTGCGGCGGTCGATGCGGGCGGCGGTGGTCGCCGAGGGGTGGGCGTCCTCGGTCGGCGAGGCCGACGAACTGCTCACGTCGGGGTCGGTCGGGCTGGGGCCGGCGAACGAGTCCGGCGGCGTCGTCCCGATGGCGGCGGTGGTGGGTCCGTCGACGCCGGTGTGGGTGGTCGCGCTGGACGACGTCACCGCCTGGGCGCCGCTGGGCCAGGGCGCGGGCGACGTGCCGTGGTTCGGGAGGGACACGGATGGCGCCGTCGCGCGGCTGGTGCTGCTGCGGGAGGCGGTGGCGCCGGTGCTGGCCTCGGCGGTGGCAGCGGCCGAGGAGCCGGTCGACGTCCTGTCGCTGGCCGCCCAGGGGGTGGCGATGGGCGACGACGTGCACGTGCGCACCCAGGCCGCGACCAACCTGCTGCTGAAGGTGCTGCTGCCGGGGCTGATGGCCGCGGATCACCCCCGGCGGGTCGAGGTGGCGCGGTTCCTCTCCGCCAACCACCTGCTCTTCCTGACCCTGGCGATGGCCGCGGCGCGGGCGCTGACCGAGTGGGCCTGTCGGGTGCCCGGCTCATCGGTGGTGACGACGATGGCCCGCAACGGGACGACGTTCGGCGTCCGGCTGCCAGGCTCGGCGTGGTTCCTCGCGCCGGCGCCTCCGGTGGGCCGCGCGCTGTTCCACCCGGGTCGGGGTCCGGACGACGGGGCGCCGGACATCGGCGACAGCGCGGTGCTCGAGCTGGTGGGGCTCGGCGGCGCGGCGGCGGAGGGGTCGCCGTCCGTGGGCTCGCTGGTAGGCGGGCTGGAGGCGGCGGCGGCGCTGACCCGGGAGCTGGACCGGGTGTGCGTGGGCCGGTCGAGCCGGATCCTGCTGCCGGCCTCCGGCGGGCGCGGCACGCCGGTGGCGGTCGACGTCCGCCGGGTCGTCGAGCACGGGATCACGCCGAAGGTGACCACCGGGATCCTGCACAACTCCGACGGCAGCGGGCAGATCGGCGCCGGGGTCGCCGAGGCGCCGCTGGGCTGTTTCCGCGCCGCACTGCTCGGCCTGGACAGGAGGCTGTCATGACCCGCCCGCCGCTCCCGCCGTTCGACCACGACTCCGCCGTGCAGAAGGTGCGCCTGGCCGAGGACGGCTGGAACTCCCGCGACCCGGAGAAGGTGGCGCTCGCCTACTCGGAGCACTCGCAGTGGCGCAACCGCTCCGAGTTCTTCACCGGGCGGGCGGCGATCCGCGAGTTCCTCACCCGCAAGTGGGCCAAGGAGCTCGAGTACCGGCTGATCAAGGAGCTGTGGGCGTTCGCCGGCAACCGCATCGCCGTCCGGTTCGCCTACGAGTGGCACGACGACTCGGGCAACTGGTTCCGCTCGTACGGGAACGAGAACTGGGAGTTCGACGAGGACGGCCTGATGCGCCGGCGGCTGGCCAGCATCAACGACCTGCCGATCACCGAGGCCGACCGGCTGTACCACTGGCCGCAGGGCCGACGCCCCGACGACCACCCCGGGCTCAGCGACCTCGGCCTGTAGCCGTCCTCACCCCGTGGCGAGCGCGTCCCGGTACCCGATCGCGCGCTGCTCGGCGGCGACGGCGTCCATCACGTCCAGGACCGGCTCGACGGTGAAGGCGAACGCCGCGAACACCGTGCAGAGGTAGTGGAGGTCGCCCGGGCTGTCGGTCTCGATGACCGCGTAACCGCCGAACTCACCGACCCGTACCAGGAACTGGTGGAAGGTGAGGCTCTCGGGCATCGTCCAGCCCGCGAAGACCTCCAGCACGCGCTTCTGCGCGGCCTCGTACTCCGCGGCCGAACCGGTCGGACGCTCCCGCCAGGTCACGACGTACTTCATCGTCTGCTCCCCTCGGCCGATGCTCAGCGAGGGCACCCTGTCGAGGACCGCGGAGCCGTGCAAGACCATCCGACCGCCTCTGGACAAATCTGACAGCGACTCTCATTCTGTAGAAGCTATCGATTCGTAGCGTCTGTCAGGAGGGTCCGCCATGACGACTTCCCCCGATCCGCGGCGGTGGTGGGTGCTCGGCGCCCTGATGCTCGCCGTCGTCCTCGTCGGGCTCGACTCGACGATCCTCAACGTCGCGCTGCCGACCCTCGCCGCGGACCTCGGCGCGTCCACCGCTCAGCTGCAGTGGACGGTCGACGCCTTCGTCCTGGTGCTGGCCGGCCTGCTGCTGCCGGCGGGCGCGGTCGCCGACCGGCTCGGCCGGCGACCGGTGCTGGTCACCGGGATCGCGATCTTCACCCTCGGCTCGCTGGGCGCCGCCTACTCCGGGACGGCGACCTGGCTGATCGTCACCCGCGCCGTCATGGGCATCGGCGCCGCCGTGATCATGACCGTGCCGCTGGCCGTGCTGCCGTCGATCTTCGAGGCGGACGAGCGGCCGAAGGCGATCGCGTCGGTGACCGTGGCGCTCGGGCTCGGTCTGCCGCTGGGGCCGATCCTCGGCGGCTGGCTGCTGCAGCACGTGTGGTGGGGCTCGGTCTTCCTCATCAACGTGCCGCTCGGGGTCGTGGCCGCGCTTGGGGTCGCCGTCCTGCTGCCGGCGTCCCGGGAGACCTCGCCGTCGGCCCTTGACCTGCCGGGTGCGGCGCTGTCGACCGCCGGGCTGGTCGGGCTCGTGTATGCCGTCGTCGAAGCGCCCGTGCGCGGCTGGACGAGCGCGCCGGTGGTGCTCACCGGGCTCGCGGGGATCGCGCTGCTCGCCGGGTTCGTCGCGTGGGAGCGGCGGACGGCGACGCCGATGGTCGACCTGGCGCTGCTGAGCCGGCCGCGGTTCACCTGGGGCACGGTCAGCGCAACGGTGGCGATGTTCGCGATGCTCGGCCTGCTGTTCGTGGTGCCGCTGTACCTGCAGTCGGTGCGCGGGTTCGACCCGCTGGGCACCGGGCTGCGGCTGCTGCCGCTGATCCTCGGCCTGGTCGTCGGCGCGAAGGCCGGCGAGCGGCTGACCGTGGGGCTGGGCGCGCGCGTGCCGGTGGCCGCCGGGCTGCTGGTCATCGCCGCGGCGCTGGTCTGGGCCGGCGCGACGCTCGAGGTCGGGACGCCGTACGCGCTGATGGCCGGCTGGCTCGGGCTGACCGGCGCCGGGCTCGGGCTGACCATCACCCCGGCGATGGACGCGGTCCTCGACGAGGTGCCGGAGGAGCACAGCGGATCGGGGACCGCGCTCACCATGGCGCTGCGGCAGGTCGGCGGCGCGCTGGGCGTGGCCGTGCTCGGCAGCCTGGCCAGCGCCGCCTACACCGGCCGGCTCGACCTCACGGGGCTGCCCGCGCCCGCGGCCGAGGCGGCGCAGGAGTCGGTGACCGCGGGGATGGCGGTCGCGCAGGGCAACCCGGCGCTGGCGGCGTCGGTGTCCGCGGCGTACGTGCACGCGATGACCGTCGTCCTCCTGGTGACCGCGGCGGTGGCGGTGGCCGGTGCGCTGGTGGCGGCGCTGCGGCTGCCGGCCCGCGGTTCGTCGCCGTCCGCCGATCGGGAGTCGGTGACAATCGCGGCATGACGGAGGGGCTGCGCGAGCGGAAGAAGGCGAAGACGCGCTGGGCGATCCAGGAGCACGCGATGCGTCTCTTCGGCGAGCAGGGCTACGCGGGGACGACGGTCGACCAGATCGCCGCCGCCGCGGAGATCTCGCCGAGCACCTTCTTCCGCTACTTCGCCACCAAGGAGGACGTCGTCGTCCAGGACGAGTACGACGACCTCTTCGTCGAGGCGTTCCGGCAGGCCGGCAGGTCGCCGAAGCCCGTCCGGACGCTTCGGGAGATCCTCGCCGGGACGCTGGCCGTCGTGCCGGAGGACGCGTGGGAGCTGAGCGCGGCGCGGGCCGCTCTGGTGCGGCGCGAGCCGGCGCTGCGGGCGCGGTCGCTGGAGAACCTGCTGGCGGTGTCGGACCAGTCGCGGATCGCCCTGGCCGAGTCGGCCGGCCGGCCCGCCGACGACCCCGCGGTGATGGCGCTGGTCGGGGCCTGCATGGGGGTCATCGCCGGCGCGGCCCTGGGCGCCACGGACTTCGGCGACCTGCACTCGTTCCGCACCCGGCTGGACGACGCGCTCGCCCTGCTGGAAGACGTCGACTGGTTCGGCTCCTCCGGCCGCTGACCTTCTCTCCCGGCATGCCGGAGTCCCAGGTCTAGGCAACCAGTTCCGCCCAGAACGGACGGTGCCCCGGCCGAAGTCGACCGGGGCACCGTCGCCCCGTTCGGCGATCTTCCGCTCAGGGGCAGGTCTCGTCGCGCTTGACGACGCCCAAGTCGATCTTCCCCTCGGCGTCCCCGGTCACCTGTTGACCCGCGGGAATGTTCTGCGTGCAGACGATCCAGTTGGAGTCGATCGCCTGCAGACGCGACCCGCGCAGGTCGTGCGAGACGCTGAAGAAGACCCCGAACGTCTGGATGAGGTCCTGCGCTGATTGCAGATCCATGCCGACGACGTCCGGCATCGGGAAGTCGACACCGGCCGAGGTGGGCGCGGCCGGCGGCGGGGTTGTCGCCTGCGTGGGCGCGAGAGGCTGCGGGGCTACGCTCGCCGGAGGTTCGGCGGTCGTCGTGGAGGCAGTCGTCGGAGCGGCGGCCGTGTTGGTGTCCGTGGAGTCCTTCCCGCGGCCGGCGAGGGTGCCACCGATGACCACGATCGCCAGCAGGGCGACCCACACCCAGGGGTTCTTCCATCCCGACTTCTTCTGCGGAGGCTGCGGAGGGGGGAAGGCCGGTTGCCCGCTCTGCATGGGCGGGTAGGGCTGTCCGGGCATGGGCTCTCCGGGGGGCGGCGAGCCGTAGGGCGGGTGCGTCACGTGCGTGTCCTGTCGGTGATCTGCGGAGGCGGTTTACAAGCGCCGACCGCTGCATCGGCGAACCCCCGTCGCGGCCAAGGTGACACACGGAGGGCGAGAGCCGCGACTTTCCGGACGAATTCGTCCCGGAGACGGCGCAGGCCTCCCAGCGGTCACAGAAAGCTCACTACCGCCATCTCGCCGAGGCGCGTCGGCGGTGAAGTCCGTACGGCGCTTCGTCACCGGATTCAGTAGCCGCTACTCGCAGCCATCATCGGCGAGACGATGAAGAAGACGGCTGCAGCCACCGAGTACCAGAACCAGATCGCAACGTAGTTCTTGATGGACTGGAGCGCCTTGGTCTGGCGGTGCAATTGCCGGGCGTGCTCGAGGCGGAAAGCCGCTGCCTTCCCTTCCTCGGTGAACTGACCTGCGTCGCATCGACGCCGTCGCTCCCTGCTGAGCTGGTTCTGGTCGGCCGCCCTATGTCGGCGGCCAGCGACCGCTCGCGGCCGCTGCAGCTCCGCACGCACGTCCCCAACCCGACGGCAACGATCCGGCTGCTGCTCCGGAGGACGCGCGACGGGACGCCCCCTCCGCGCTGGACCTCCTCAAGTCCCCAGGGTCAGCGGCGGCGGCGTGCCGCCCGCTGCATCGCGCTGGTCGCGGCGGCCGGGTAGAAGGCCTCGGCGTCGAACGGGCCGCCGAGCCAGTCGGCGAGGTCGGCGTGCTCGGGATGCCTCGGATCGGTGAGCACCTCGAGCAGGCGCCGGTAGCCGTGCGGGCCGCCGCAGTCCTCGGGTGGGCAGGCGCGGGCCCCGTCCAGGCAGGCGGGAGCGGCCGCGGTGGCGTGGCGCTCGAGCCGGACGTCGTGCTCCCAGCCGTCGCCGAAGTCGTATTCGTAGCTGAACACCGTGCCGTCGGCGAGCGACCCGACGGTGAGCTTCCGGGGGTCGGCGAGCTCGTCGTCGGCGTCCTCGAGGTCGCCGTACGCGACGCCGTCCACCTCGAACTGCCACAGGTGGCGGTCCTCCCAGCCCAGGGCTGCCTGGAGCAGGCCGTGCAGCTGCTCCAACGTCGTCCGCGCGGGGACGGCGACCCGCCGCCAGACCGGCGGCTCGACGCCCTTGAGCGTGATTGTCAGCTCGACGGCCGGCACGGACTTCGCCCGCTGCGGCGGCTCCTCGTGCAGCAGGGCGGCGCGGGCCAGCGCGACCGCCGAAGCGGTCGGCTCCTCGTCGAGGGCCCGCCGGCCGAGCAACCCCAGTCGGGAGAAGACCGCCCAGGTGTCGCGCGCTGCCAGGCTCGCCGCGAAGTCGTCGAGCGGCCGGCCGGTGCGGCCCTCGACCCAGCCGAGCACCGCCATGCCCTGCGCGACGGCGACGTCGGGACGGCGCCGGCCGGCGGCGACCGCGAGCAGCCAGAGCAGGCCGGCGTCCCGCTCGGGTTGGCCGCGCCCGATCGGCAGGTGCGTCGCGATGTGCCGCCACAGACCCACCGGGTCGTCGAGCAGCCGGGTGCCCACGGTCGTGCGGCGCAGTTCCTGCCGGTACACACGCACGAGCCCGAGCTGCCGGGCCGACTCCCGGAGGTCGAGGACCGGGGCGGTCAGGTCCTCGCGGTACCGCTTACCGGGCCAGTCGTCGATCCAGCCGAGGGCCCGCATCGCCTCCTCCACGACCGCCGTCGGCAGGAAGCCGGCCGGGGTGAGCCGAATGCCGGTGCCGATCCGGCCGAGCAACCAGAGGTACGGAGTGACGACGTCCGGCTCGGGAGCCGGCGGCTCGCCGTCGAGTCCAGCGTCCTTCACCACCCGGAGCAGCTCCGCGCGGCGCGATCCGCGGAGCCGGGCGACGACGTCGGCGACCTCGGGTCTCATGCCTGCCGAGCCTGCCAGCCCGCAACCGAGTGAGCGCTCCGCTACGACTTGCGGCGACGAACCGGTGAGGCCGGTGGGCTCGGTGCGATGCGTGAGCACCGTCACCGCCGACCCGGCACGCCTACCCGGGGCGAGGGCCGCATTCCGTCACACTTCCCGCCATGCGCCTGGCGGTGTGCTCCTCGAAGGGCGGCGTGGGGAAGACGACGACGGCGGCCAACCTCGCCGTCGCCCTGACCCGGCACGGCCGCGTCCTCGCCGTGGACGTCGATCCGCAGGACAGCCTCGGGCGGGCCTTCGGGGTGGTCGCGAAGACGGCGGACGACAGCCTCGCCGGCCTGCTCGAGGATCCGACCGCGGACCCGCGCGCCGTCGTCCGGCACGACGTCGCCCCAGGGCTCGACGTGATCCCGGCTCATCCGGTGCTCGAGACCGTCGCCGCCCAACTGGCCGCGGCAGGCGGGCTGACCACGAGCGTCCGGCGGGCGCTGCGACCACTGCTCGCCGACTACGACCACGTCGTGCTCGACACCCGCGGGGACCTCGGTGGCCTGACGCTCGCAGCGGTCGCCGCCGCCGACTCGGTGCTGGCCGTGTTCACGAACGACCCGGGCTCGGCGATCGGGGTCCTGCGGGTCGCCGCCTTCGTCCAGCAGCACCAGGCGTACGAGAACACCTCCGCCGTCCTGACCGGTGCTGCCTGCGTGCTGTGGGACCAGCGCGGGCGGGCGGCCCGCGAGGTCGCCGGCGCGCTGGAGGGCACCGGGTTGCCGATCTTCGAGACCCGGGTGCCGATGTCGCGCCGTGTGGTCACCAGCACGCTGGCCAAGCGCCCGATCACCCTGTCCAGCCCGGCCAGCCCGGCGGGGTCCGCGTACGCGGCGCTCGCCGACGAGGTGCTCGCCGCCGCCGAGAGGATCCCCGCATGACGACCCGCCGCAGCTCGCTGCAGGACGAACTCCTGGCCGATCTCCGGACCGCCGCGCCGATCCCGGTGACGCCTGCAGAGCCGGCGGAGGCGCCATCGGAGCCGGCCACAGTGCCGGCGGAGCGTCGCAATCCGACGTTCGAGATGCAGGTGACGCCGCTGCGCTGGGCCCGACCGAAGGTCGCGGCCGCGCCGGAGCGCGGAGCCGGTCTGCTCGTCAGCGCGGGTCCGCTACGGATCCAGCTGAGCGGCCTCAAACGCTGAGCGCTCTTCATCGGCAGATGGCTGGTCGGCACGCGTTACCCTGCGAGTGAGGCCCTACGGTGCTTCCGTGCGCGGTCCGCTCAGCTATGACGACATCGAGCGGCTGGAGTTCTCCGCCCGGACCCCAAAGGCGCACCGCGCGGCGGCGCAGACGCTGGTCACCTGGGCAGAGGAGCCGCACCCGCAGGACGACGACGTCACTCCTGCGGAGTTCCTGAACGCAGCCGCGTGGCATCTCGCCGCTGCTGGCGACGATGACGCCGCACTGCAGATGCACCGCCGCGCGGTCGCCGCTCCGGGGCACGTCGAGCCGGACGCCCGCTGCTACCTGCACCTGGCACTGCTGCGCGCGGGCCTACGGGACGAGGCCGACCGCATCGCCGACGAGGTCCGGCGTGCGGCTCCGACGAGCGCCGACGTCTACGTGTTCATGGCGGAGAACTACGAGATCACGGGCGACCTGAAGCAGACCCATCGCTGGCTGGCCATGGGAACGTCCCGCCTGCTCCCACCGGAAGCCCGGCCCCCTGCCGACGACGACTACCGCGCGCTCCTCCTGCTGCGCTCGCGACGCCGCATCCGGCAGCAGCTCGGCTTCCCGGAGGACGACCTGGACCCGCTCGTGCCGGTCCGATGGGCCGAGGACGACGAGGCCTGATCGAGCCCCCGCCCTTCCGGCTCACCCCAGCGGCGGGGTGAGCGAGGGCGGCGCCGCAACGTCATGACCCATCCGGTGGATCTTCCAGCGGCGGGGCGGCGAGCGGCTCAGCAGGGGGAACGGGTCAGCGGCTGTCGCCGAGCCGAGACGAGACGGTCGAGCGACGACCCGGTTGCGCACGATGACCGCGGCAGTGCACGCCAGGCCAGTGTGATCATCCGGACGCGAGCGTGGGTTGGTGAGCACCGCCTCCATTGCCCCAAGTCGCCGGCCGGATCGCCCGTCGCCCACAGATCACCGCGTCCGCTCTCCAGCCGCCTGGTTGTCCCCTACGCTCGCCGCGGGCACCGGGAGGGACGCCGCGTCGCGAACAGGACGCTAGCATTGCTAGCAGGAGGTGGGACGGTGGCGGCGATCAGTGTGCGTGGGCTCGACGAGGACGTGCGCGAGATGCTTCGGGTGCGCGCCGCGCGCAACGGTCGCTCGATGGAGGCCGAGATCCGCGCGATCCTGACGGCCGCGGTTCGGGAGGACGAGCCGACCGCCGATCTCTTCGTCACCCTGCTCGATCGCTTCGCCGAGTACGGCGGGGTCGACCTGGCGGTCCCGCCACGCACGTCACCTGCGCGAGCGGCCGACTTCTCCGCATGATCGTCGTCGACACGAACGTGGTGTCCGAGCTGATGCGACCGTCGCCGGCGCCACCGGTGGTGGCCTGGCTCCGAGGTCAGGCCCCAGGATCCTTGGCGACGACCGCGATCACCCTCGCGGAGATCGGGTTCGGCCTCGCACGCCTGCCCGAGGGGCGCCGTGCTGCCGAGCTGCGGCAACTCGCCGAAGACGTGCTGGACGCGTTTCCCGCCCAAGTGTTTCCGTTCGACACTGCTGCGGCGCGCGCGTACGGCGACATCGCCGAGGCACGCGAACGGGCCGGTCATCCCATCGCCGCTCTCGATGCACAGATCGCTGCCATCTGCCTCGTTCGTCGGGCGCGGCTCGCGACCCGCAACGCCAGAGACTTCGCCGGGACCGGCGTCGAGCTCGTCGATCCCTGGTCGGCCTGACTCTCACGCGGTCACGACGCGGATCGGCTCACCCGCCAGCCAGGCGGCGACGTCGTCGACGGCGTCGCGGTAGAAGACCTCGTAGGTCTTCTCGGTGACGTAGCCGAGGTGCGGGGTGAGGACGGCGCGGCGCAGCTCCCGCAGCGGGTGGTGCCTCGGCAGCGGTTCCTGGTCGAACACGTCCACCCCGGCGCCGTGGATCGCGCCGCCACGCAGCGCCTCGACCAGCGCCTGCTCGTCGACGATCGGGCCGCGCGAGGTGTTGACCAGGATCGCCGTCGGCTTCATCAGCGACAGCTCCGCGCGCCCGATCAGCCCGCGGGTCCGGTCCGACAGCTGCAGATGGATCGTGACGACGTCCGCAGACGAGAGCAGTTCCTCCTTCGACACCCGGCGCACCCCGACCTCGGCGGCGCGCTCGTCGGTGAGGTTCTGGCTCCACGCGACGACGTCCATGCCGAAGGCCTGGCCGATCCCGGCGACACGTGACCCGAGCCGGCCCAACCCGATCACACCCAGCGTCCCGCCGGCCAGGTCGAGGCCGACCGTCTGCTGCCAGCCGCCGGCGCGCACGGCAGCGTCCTCCTGCGGCACGTGCCGGGCGACGGCGAGGATCAGCGCCCAGGTGAGCTCCGCCGTCCCCGACGGGTGCGCACCCGTGCCGCACACGACCACGCCGCGCTCGGCAGCGGCCGCGACGTCGATCGACTTGTTGGTCCCGCCGGTGGTGACCAGCAGCTTCAGGTTCGGCAGCCGCTCGAGCAGAGCGCGCGGGAACGGCGTCCGCTCGCGCATCGCCACGATGACGTCGAACGGCTGCAGCCGCCGGACCAGGGTGTCGACATCGTCGACGTGGTCGGCGAACTCCACCACCTCGACCGGCTCGCGCAGCCGCGACCAGTCGGCGTAGCTCGCGGCCACGTACTGGTAGTCGTCGAGGACGGCGATCCGATGCACGTCGCCGTCCTACCGCATGCCTGGCCTGAAGCCGAGCCGGCCGGCCTCAGAACCGGCGGGAGGGGAAGACCTTGAGCAGGGCCGGGTCGTCGTCACTGCAGTGGCCGTTCGGGCACTCGAAGCGGATCGCGATCCCGATGCGGGCGTGCGTCCGCACGTGGACGTCCCACAGGAGCCACCCGATCCGTGGTCGCTCGTCGTCGAGCGACAGGGTGATGACGCACTGCGGGCAGCGCGCGGGCGTGACGCGCTGCTCGACGGAAACGCGTCCCTGGACGACCTCGGTCGTGCCGCTGGCCATGCATCGGTATCGACGTTCGACTTGAGAGCCTCAAGTCGAACGGCGTGGACGGCGGTGATCGGTGTACCACGCGACCACCGTCGTCACTCGCGGCTCCCCGGCGGGCGGCGTGGAGAGCTATCGGCGCGCGGCGTCGACGGCGACCGGCTCCCGCTTCGCCCGCTGGTGGTGCATGTCGCGCGGCGTCGTCAGCACCACCCGGGTGCGCTCGTCGAGCTCCGCCGGGTCGAGCAGCCCCCGCTCGGCGAGCAGGGTCTCCAGCGCCTCCAGCCACCGGTCGTAGTAGCGCCACTCCTCACCGGTGCCGGCGTCCTCCCACGCTCGGATGGCCGCGATCAGCGCCTGCTGGAACTCCGGCCAGTCGTACTGACCGCTCTGGTGCGCGGCCAGCGCGAGGGCGAACGCGCGGATCTCCCACGCCGTCTCGAACGCGACGTCGCCGTCCTCGGGCCGGATCTGCTCCTGGTGCGGGAGCTCCAGGAGCAGGTGCTCGACCCGGCGCCGGGCGGCCTCGCGGTCGTCCCGCGACGTCACGCGCGCGAAGGCGCCAGCGGCTGGCCGACGCCGATCAGCGAGTCACGGGTGACCAGCTCGGCGAGCTGCTCCTCGTTCAGGTTCTCCGTCCCGGCCGGCCGCTGCGGCAGGACGAAGTAGCGCAGCTCGGCGCTGGAGTCCCACACCCGGATCTCCACCGACTCGGGGACGTCGAGCCCGAAGTCCTCGCGCAGCACCCGGCGGGGCTCGCGGACCATCCGCGCGCGGTACGGCGGCGCCTTGTACCAGTTCGGCGGCAGCCCGAGCACCGGCCACGGGTAGCAGGAGCACAGCGTGCAGACGATGACGTTGTGCACCGTGTCGGTGTTCTCCACGGCGATCATGTCCTCGCCCTGCAGCCCGCCGATGCCGAGCTCCTGGCAGGCCTCGGTCGCGTTGGCCAGCAGGCGCGCCTTGTACTCCGGGTCGGTCCACGCCTTGGCGACGACGCGGGCCCCGTGGTGGGGGCCCACCTCGTTCTCGTAGATCTCGGCGAGGCGGTCGATCGCGTCGGTGGTCATGACGCCCTGCTCGATCAGCATCGACTCGAGCGCCTTGACGCGGGCCGCGATCTCCTCCTCGGAGCGCTGCGCGGCCTTGGGGATCGGCAGCGGGGTCTCGGTGGTCATCCGGCTTCTCCTCAGGCGTTGTGGAGTGGATCAGGCCTTCTCGAGGTAGGGCTCCCAGACGTCGAACGTCACCGTCGAGTTCGGGTCGCCGTGCTCGCCCCACAGGTCGGTGGCGCGGAAGACGACGGTGTAGACGTGCTGGGGGTCGTCGCCCTGGCCGTTGCCGGCGCTGTCGGGGTAGATGAAGGTGCCGTGCGCGGCCTCGATGGTGCCGGTTCGGCCGCGGATGTAGCGCGCCCGGCGGGTGTGGCCGAACGGGCTGTCGTCCTTGATGCGGACCCGGTCGCCGACGGCGAACTTCGCCGGCTTGTCGGACTCGCGGCGGGCCGGCACGCCCTGGCGGACCAGCGTCTCCATGAACGCGGCCAGCTCGGGGTCCCGCTTCTCCGGCACCGGGGCGTCGGGGTTGTCGAGGTAGTACTGCGTGCGCCGCTCGAGCTCGTCGGGGTCGATGACGCCGGCCTTCACCGTGTAGTGCGTGGCCGTGTGCAGCCAGTGCTCGTAGTACGGCGAGAGCAGGTACTCCGCGGGGTGCATCTGCTCGATGCCGTAGCGGAACTCGTCGACGCCGAAGTAACCCTTGACGGCGTTGGTCGGGAACAGGGCGAAGCAGACCTTCTCCCAGTCCGCGTGCCAGACCGGTTCGTCCTTCTCGACGACGACGGGACCCAGCCCGTCCGTGCCGCCGAGATCGTGCACACCGTTCATCCGCTTCTCCTCCGCTCGGAGCACGGCGACCAACGGGGGTGGTGGGGTCAGCAGACACCCGAGGGCGGAGCGATGTCCAGATGCCGGTCAGGGGAGCCGGACGAACTTCTCGCCGTCCCAGCGCCAGCGCACGGTGAGGGGTACGGAGGGTCCGCTCGCGTGGCTGTCGTTCGGCCCATAGGCGTGCATCCGGGCGACGACGTCGCCGTCCTCCACCGACAGCCCGTCCGGGTCGTACAGCGGGGCCAGGATCGTGTCCTTGCGCAGCGCGCGCGGGCTGGGCAGGACGCCGAGCTCGTCGCCGTCGGCGGCGAAGACGTGCACCTCCTGGAGGACGCCGTTCGACGGCTGCGGCGAGCACTGCAGCAGGACGACGGTGTCCGGTGTGCCGTCGCCGTCGACGTCCCCGCCGGCCTCGGACTCGTAGGCGACGTCGTAGTGGTCGTAGCCGGACTTCGTGTCGGCGGGTACCCGCGCGACGCCGTCCTCCAGGGTGGCCCGGAAGCCGTCCGGGTCGACGCCGTCGCAGGTCACCGTGTACGTGGTGTTGCGCCAGTCGGTCGGGGTCGGTGCGCTCGGAGCGCTTTCGGTCGGGCCACAGCCGGCGAGCAGGAGGCAGACGGCGAGGACGGCGGCCGACTTCCCCGCCACGCTTCCCCGGTGGCCGGTCATGACTCGAGAACGACCGTCAGCGCCCCCTGGTTGTCGACCAGGCAGCTGTCGGCGTCGTTGATGCGCAGGAAGAGCGGTCCGCCGGTGGCCGAGGAGATGGAGTCGCCGACCGGCACGACGCCCCCGTCGGTTCCCACGCGGCCGAGCAAGGTCCCGTACGGATACGGCCAGTCCCGACAGCCCGGGTAGATGGTCGCGTCCGTGGCAGCGTCGTACCCGGCCGGGCCCACCTCCGCGAAGTTCCGGTAGTCCACCGTCCAGGAGCCCGAGACGCGGACGGCGTACCGCCGGCCGGCTTCCAGGACGACGGGAGCCTGCACCCACCCGGCCCGGGAGTCGACCTCGACCGTCACCGGCTCCGACTCCGGTTCGGAAGCACCACCGGACAGCGCCCCGTTCCCCCAGGCCAGAAAGCCCTCGGGGACGTCGACACAGGTACCGGACTCCAGCTGCGCCTCGAACCTCAGGACGTCCCCGGCCGGCAGCGTCAGGTCGACGTCGACGCCGTTCCGGTCCACGGTGAGCCGGTCGACCGTGTCGCCGTCCACGAGGACTCGCACGGTCGTGACGAGGTCGGCCGGGGCGAAGTCCCGCGGACCCAGGAGCGCGGTCAGCCGCGTCCGACCGCCGAGGGGGTACTCGGCCCAGGCCGTGCTGCCGGAGCAGCCCACCCACTGCGTGGTGGAGTCGGCAGCCTCGGCACCGGCCACCAGTGCGTCCACGGGTTCTCCAGAGGGGCCGTCACCCCCGGAGCCGAGGAGCAGTTCGTGCAGCGCGATCGCGCCGTCCGGGAGCGGGGGTGCCGTCGGCGCGGTGGGCACGCACCCGATCAGCTCGTCCACCGCGTCGGGCAGGCCGGACTCGCCGCACGTCAATCCCACCGGGAACCGCTGGAGCTCGCCCCAGCCCGATGCCAGCCGCTTGAGGACGAGGTAGGTCCAGTCCGTTCGCGCCACCGGCAGCCCGACGCCGACCACGTAGTCGTCGGCGCAACCGCGCAGCTCGTACCCCCCGAAGGTGCCGTCGGCGTTCAGGTCCGGAGCTGTGAACTCCGCGACGGCGGCAAAGGCCTCGTTCCCGGAACAGGGGTCGACCACGGTCGGGATCCAAGCGCGGATGGCCTCGGCGACCATCGCGGCGAACCGCGCGTCGCTCGTCTCGGTGACGTGCGTGCACGTGGGGGGCAGCGACACGGCGTTGAGGACGATCGCACCGCAGTCCACCACGCGCGAGCCGCCGAGCGGGTCCTGCTGCTCGTTCGATGCGCCGTAGCGAGCCGAATCGAGGCCGACGACGGCATCGCCGACGCTGTACACGGGCAGCTGCCAGAGGACCACCTGGTAGGTGAACCGGATGTCCGCGGCCAGGGTGCGGACGTGCACGCCGGCCGGCCACTGCGGGAGGTCCGCGAGCTTGCCCGCCGGTTCGCCCTTCGACTCGACGAACGCCTGACCGGCAGAGCTGTTGAAGAGCTCGTCGACGAGTTGGCACAGCGGCCGGCCGGCCCAGGCACTGACCCGGATCAAGACCTCCAGCTTGAGGGACAGGTGAACACCGGCTCGCTTCGCCGCGCACACGGCCTGAACGGTCCGGCCGAACAGGTTCTCGGCCTCGGAGGCCTCGGGGCCGGGACGCAGGATGCTGCCGAGGTTCGGCGTCCCGATGGTGACGACCTGTCCGGCGGCGGCCGCCACGTCGGGACCGTGTGAGCAACTGGGCGTCAGTGCGCACCGGATCAGCAGGCCGCCCATGGAATGGCCGACCAGAGCGACCTTCCCCGGCCCGCCGGCGTCCGTGGAGGCCTTCGCCAGGCACTCGATGTGCTCGGCCAGCTCGAGCGCGGCCATGCTGTCCGGGTTGTTCTGGATCCACTGGGTGCTCTGCCCGTGGTAGTCGAAAGGCGGGACGACGAACGTGTTCGGGGCGCCCGGCAGCTCCTTGCCGCGGGGATACAGCTCCTTGTTCCAGTGCTCGCCCTTCGAGCGGAAGCCGTGCACGAGGAGCACCGGGACCTGACGGCCCAGACCGCCGGTGTCGCAGGACGCCGCGACCGCCGGGCGGGTACCGGCCAGCACGGCGGCGACCAGGAGGAGGCCCAGCACGGCGGCGAGCGCGTGGCTCACACGGTCGAACTGCTGATCACGTGCCATTCCCCCGCCTCCAGGCCCAGGTAGAGGACGAGCTCGGCGGACTGCGCGCCGCTCACGGTGGCGGCCACCACTGCGTCGACGTCGCCGGTCTGTGTGAAGGACGCCGCGTCGATGGTCAATGTGGCGCCGGGAGGCACCAGCGGCGCGGGTGACTCCAGGAAGGCCGCGGCGGCGTCCTCCGTCAACGCCTCCGCGACCCGTGCGGGTTCCGGGTCGCCCAGCTGTGCGGCCAGCTCATCCGCCTGCGGCTGGGTCAGGCGCGGGGCCGCGGCCGGCGTCGGCCCGGCGCTGCCGCTGTCACCGGAATTACTCCAGAACCACCACGCGGACGCTCCGGCGATGATCAGCAGCACGGCCAGGACGCCGATCAGGACACCGCGCTTCCCCGCCCACAGACCTCGCCGGACAGCCATGGTTCCCCCCGGCCGGCACGATGTCTTCCGCGCTTCGGGCCATCGAAGACCTCCGACCGCTGGAGCACCAGACGTCCGTGCGTGCCTCGGTTACCGCGTGCCGGCCTCCAGCAGCGATGCTCGACCCGATGCGGAGGGTCAGCGGCACGCCGGGGTGTCGCTGGATGGCGTGGGCGGTCTGAACGTCCGCCCTGCTCGCACTGGTATGGAGGGCAGTGGAAGGCGCGCGGACGGCGGCGCGCCCGCCAGCCTCCAGCATGGGGAGCGCCCGATGGCCGTTCGGCACGCCAGGTTCACGTCGGCCGCCGCGACCGCAGGCCTCACGGCTGCCGCCCTGCTGGTGTTCCCGCAGCAGCTCGCCCCCGCCGTCGGCACGCCCTCTGCGTCGTGGGCCGACGTGTCGTGGTCCCACGCCGAAGCGGCGAGCAGCGCGCCCTCCTCGGTGCCGATGCCACCCACTCTGGCTCCTCCGGAGGGTGCGCCCGGCGACGCTCCCGTCCCTCCGGCGCAGCCGCCTCCTCCACCGGCGCCGGAGCCCGCACCCGCCCCCGAACCGGAGACCCGGTCCGTCGCGGTGGACACCGCCCTCGCGTCGGCGCTGACCGCCAGCGGCATCCCCGCCACCGCGCTCGACGCCTACACGCGCGCGGCCGAGGGCGCCCCGAGCGGCTGCGGTATCGGCTGGCCGCTGCTCGCGGCGATCGGCCGGGTGGAGTCCAACCACGGCCGCTTCGCCGGGGCGGTCCTGCACACCGACGGGCTGTCCGCGCCGCCGATCGTGGGCATCGCGCTCGACGGCGTCGGCACCGCGCTGATCACGGACACCGACGGCGGCCGGCTGGACGGCGACACGGTGCACGACCGCGCCGTGGGACCGATGCAGTTCATCCCGTCGACGTGGCGGACGTTCGCCCGCGACGGTAACGGCGACGGCCGCGAGGACCCGTTCAACATCTACGACGCGGCCGCCGCGGCCACCGCGTACCTCTGCCGGGCCGGCGGGGACCTGTCCTCGACGGCAGGCATGGCCCGTGCGGTGTTCGCGTACAACCACTCGAGCAGCTACGTGGCCCTCGTGCTGCGCCTGGCCGCGACGTACGCCGGGATCGAGCCGCCGGTTCTCCCGCCGACGGTCATCGAATCGGCGCCGGCGCCGGTGCCGCCGGCCGCTCCCCCGGAGCCGCCGGCGATCGAGCAGTCGGCCGCCGCTCCCCCGGCGCAGGCCCCGGCACCCGAGACGACCCCGCCGCCCCCTCCCGAGCCGGCAGTCACCCCGACGACACCGCCGACCACTCCCCCGGAGACGACGACACCGGAACCCACGACACCCGAGCCAACTTCTCCGGAGCCGACCTCCCCCGAGCCGACTTCCCCCGAGCCGACTTCCCCCGAGTCGACTTCGCCAGAGCCCACTTCCCCGGAGCCCACGACACCGGAGCCGACCCCGACCTCCACGTCTCCGGCTCCCACGTCGACACCGGCCGCCGCGGACACCACCACGCCGGAGGCGTCCCCGACGCCTACGCCAACGCCCACCGGAGAGTCCTGCCCGGTCCCCCCCGAGGCGTCGGTCGTCGTCGACATCCTGAACACGACCGGTGATCCGGCGGTGGCCGACGAGGCCGCCGACCTCCTCGCGGTCCCCGGCGTGGTGGTCGGCACGGTCACGACGACCGGCGACGCCACAGCCAGCGCGATCGCCTACCCCGCCGCCGAGCAGGAGCAGGCCTCGCTGCTCGCGGAGGCGCTGGGTGCCGCGGACCTCCTGCAGGCCGCCGACGTCCCGCACGTCACCGTCGTCCTCGGCCCCGATGGCCTCGAGTCGCTCCTGGTCTCGCTCGAGCAGTTCGCGGGCCTCCCGGCGCCCGACTGTGAGCCGGCCGGCTGATCCGGGCACGCCGTGGACGCTCCCGGCTGGCCGCGACCGGCCGGCTCAGGCCCCGTCGTGGCACTGGGCAAACTCGTGGCCGACCAGGTGCTGGAGCTGTCCGAGCCCCTGACCATCGGCGGCCAGCAGCGCGTCGTACGGACGACCACGGCGGGCGGGGCGCCGGCCAACGTGACGGCGAACCTGGCGCGACTGGGTGTCCCGGCGCGGCTGGCCGGCTGGGCCGGCGCGGACCCGCTGGCCGACGGGCTGCTCGCGGAGCTCGTCGGGCGCGGCGTCGAGACGGCGCTGGTGCGCCGCGGCCGGACGCCGCTGTCCACCGTGCTGGTCCATCCGGACGGCGAGCGGACGCTTCTCACCGACCGCGGGGGGGGGTGCGCTCGAGCCGGACGACGTCAGTGCCGGGTGGCTGGCCGGTGCCGCGGTCGTGCACCTGGACAGCTACGACCTGCTGCGCTTTCCCGAGGCCTTGCGGACGGCGGCGTCGCTGGCGCGCGAGGACGGTGTGCCGGTCAGCGCGGACGTCGCGGCTGCCACGCGGATCCGGCGCCACGGTGTCGACGGATACGTGGACCTGCTCGCCTCGCTGCGGGCGGGCGTGCTGTTCTGCAATGCGGCCGAGGCGGAGGAACTGGGGCTGGTCGGCGACCTGCCGGGGTGGGCGCCGGAGCTGGTGCTCGTGCACGCCGGTGCGCGGCCGACCCGCGTCGTGACGCGGGCGGGCGCGTGGCAGGTGCCGGTGGAGCCCCTGCCGTACGGGCGGCTGCGTGACACGACCGGCTGCGGTGACGCCTTCGCCGCCGGCGTGCTGGCCGGCTGGCGCGCCGGGGCACCGGTCCTGGAGGCCGTAAGGGCGGGCCACGCCGCGGCCGCGGTGGTCGCCGGCGTGGTCGGCGCCCAGCCTCCGGTGCGCGAGGATGGCGAGTCGCGACGGGAGGGACCGCGATGACCGAGGTTCTGCTCTGCGGCGGCACCGGGGACCTGGGCGGCCGGATCGCCGCGCGCCTGGCCGAACGCGGCATCCCCTTCCGGGCGCTGGTCCGCGCGACGAGCGATGTCGAGGCCCTGCGGTCGCTGGGTGCCGAGCTGGCCGTCGGGGACCTGGCCGACCGGGCGAGCCTCGACCACGCGCTGACCGGCATCCGGACCGTGATCACGACCGCCAACGGGATCGGCCGTTCCCTGGCCGGCGACCGGAACACTTCGATCGAGAAGGTCGACGTCCGCGGGAACGAGAACCTCATCCGCGCCGCCGAGGCGGCCGGCGTCGAGCGGTTCGTGTTCGTATCGGTTGCGGGGCTGACCGACCTGATGGTGCGCCTGGCGCCGTTCATGGCTGCGAAGCTGCGGACGGAACAGCTGCTGCGGGCCTCGCCGATGCGCTCGGTCATCGTGCGGCCGGCGCCGTTCCAGGACCTGTGGCTGTCACCGGAGACGGGGATCCGGCCGGACAAGCGGCTGGCGGTCGTCTTCGGCCGCGGGCGGTCGCTGTCCAACGAGGTCGCGGCGGACGACGTCGCCGAGGCGTGCGTGCGGCTGGCGACGATGGCCGATCCGCCGGAGGAGATCGAGCTCGGCGGCCCGGAGGCGCTGACTCGGCAGCAGGTGGTGGACGCGTTCGAGCGCGCCTACGGCGTCCGGTTCCGGCGGCTTTCGGTGCCGCGGCCGGTGCTGCGGCTCGGCGCACGGGCGCTGCGCCGTCGCAAGCCTGAGCTGGCCTCGCTGCTCGGCATGGCTCTGGCCCGCGATCTGCAGGGCGAGCAGGTCGCGGCCGAGCCGCTGCGCGGGCTGGGCATCGAGCCGCGGGCGACGTCCGACCGCATCACGGCCATGGCGCGCAAGTCCGCCTCCGCTTGAAGGTGCGGCCCGGGGGTTGAAGGCTTGCTACCCGGAGGTGTTCCGCATGCCCGACGACGTCCCCATTCTGCTGCTGGACGTCGACGGCGTGCTCAACGCCGTGTGCGTGGACCTGCCGGAGGGCTGGCAGCGGGGCACCTTCAACGGATACGTGCTGTCGTGGGACCCGACCGTCACCGCCCGCCTGCGGCGACTGCACGAGTCGGGCCGGGTCGAGATCCAGTGGCTCACCACCTGGACGACGGACGCCGACCGGCTGCTCGCCGAGCCGATGGGCCTGCCACGCGGGCTGAAGACCCACGACCGGGACGACTCCGCGCCGGAGGGCTTTCTCGGACGACTGGCCGGCATCACGGGCTGGTGGAAGCTGGCGGCCGCCCGTGAGGTCGCCGAGGCCGAGCCGGACCGGCGGATCATCTGGATCGACGACGACCTGGCCGAGCAGGCCGCCGAGACCGGGGAATGGCTGGCCGCCCATCCGCACGTACTGGTGGTGGCGCCGGACCTCCTCGCGGGGCTCACCCACGAACAGCTGGACGAGATCGAGGCCTGGCTGTGACCGGCCTGATGAACGCACGGAGCCCGCCCCTCCATCAGGAGGAAGCGGGCTCCGTGGTGCCGTGCAGAGTCAGCGAGCGCCGACGCTCCGCCAGTAGGCATTCAGAGCGCCGTTGGTCTTGATGAGCCACACGAGGGGACCGACCAGGATGAGGCAGCCGAGCACCACCCACAGACCGGTCGTGGCAAAGACCGGACGGGTGCGCCCCTGCCGGGCATAGAGGTTGCCGACCTCATTGGGCAGGGCGAACACGGTGACCAGACCGCCGGTGAAGATGGCGAGCACCAGACCGATCGCGCCACCGAGGCCGTCCCCGGAGTGCTGCTTCATCTCTTCGTGCGCAGCGAAGTAGTAGTACAGCCCGTAGATGCCGAAGGTGATGATGCTCAGCCCGATGACCGCCCAGGTGCTACGGATCTTGCCAATCGGCCCCAGCGGGCGGCCGTGCAGAACCGGGGGCATCGGCTGGCTGTAGCCCACCGGTGCATTTTGGGCGTAGGGCGACTGGGCGTACTGCTGCGGCCCCGGCGCGTACACCTGGCCGGTCGGCTCTTCAAGCGTGGACATGGGTTCCCCCCGTACTTGGTCGCCGGCTCGTCCGGCGGTGATCGAGGACACGTAGTGAGTCCGTAGCCACTATCGGCAACTTCGGGCCCTACACGAACGCGCCGACCATCACCAGTCGCTGTGCCATCAAAGCGAGTGCACCGTCACGGCTGTCACAGGTGACTCACAGGAGCGCGCTCGTCGAGCACCGCCTGCACGTCCGCGGACAACGAGACGTCGACGAACAGCTCGCCGAGGTTGAAGTCCTGCCGCCTCGAGCGTTGCGCGCCTCGTCAACCGTCTCTGCCTCCGCGGTGGCGATCCCACACACACGTGCAATCAGCGTTGCGGGTGCGCTGTTGAGGTCGACAAACCCACCATCGTCAAAGCCCCGCCCCAGGTCTGGGCGTCCAGTACCCAGTTCACGGGCGAGACCGGGATCGGCAGACCACATTCTCCGGGCGTCATCACGCCGTTGTCGGGCAGCGACGCCCGAGCCACCATGGGTCCGCGCCGACCGGCAGCGCACGCGGCGTCGCATGAACCTCTCGCCGGAGGTCTCGGAGCTGGATGCACGTGACCAGCAGCACTGATGCTCCAGGAGGCCGCCGCTCAGCCCGGCGGCTCAGCCGGGAATCCGACTTCAGGCCTCGCCGCCTGGCGACATGACTACGGCAGCCCGCGTAGCCGCTGGGGGCCATTTGAACTGGGTCCCGATCCACCACCCGGAGCCCGCGTGGGGCCTCCCGTCCGCATCGGCGCCGACGACTGCAGGCGGCGCCTCGAGGAGCCGGCACAGGGCATCGACCCGCGATCGGACCCCATTGTCCTACGGCTGCAGACGGCCGCTACCGCGACTCGGCATCCTCCTGCGCCCCTGGCACGGGAGGCTGCCGGCGAAAGCCGGGATCGAACCGGTGGGTCATCTCCAGCGCGTCCTCGTCGTCGGCGGCGTGCCGCCCGATCCGGGGCATCTTGAACTCCGCCGTCTCGTCGCGCAGGTGCTTGCCCACGATCGCCATCCTTTCACGTTGGGTATCGACAAGCGTACGGAACGCAGCCGAACGGGCGGGGTGTTCCGCAGCCCGTGTCCTGTCAGGCGGTCGCCACCGAACCGGTGCCGTTGGGAACCAGCTCGATCCAGGTTGTCCCGGGCGCCAGGGTGACTGGCGCGCCGTCCGCTGCGGTCAACGTCACCCGGTCGCCGGTGCCGGGTTTGGACCAGGTGGCCGCGACCGTGTGGCCGTTCGAGGCGACGAGGGCGTCGCCTCCGCCGGTCAGGATGGTCTCCGGGACCGGGTTGCCGGCCGGATCGAGGGCGTCCGTCTGGACGACGTCGACCCGCAGGACGACGACGTTGGTGGCACTGATCTGGCGGCCGTCCGCCTCGACGGACAGGGTGCTGCTCTCGGCGCGCAGCCAGCGGTCTTCGGCGGCGCTCCACGTCCAGCCCGGGCGGCTGATGCCGGACAGCTCGAGCGCCAGGGTGGTGGCCGGCTGCCCCGCGGTAGCCGCCGTGGGTCGCTCATCGGCTGCGGCATAGTCGAACTGGGCGGCGGGCGGGTCGCCGTGCGCGACGTCGGCCTGGGCGACGAGGGCCTGAGGGACCGCGTAGACGTTGTGCGGCGCGCTGCGGGTCGTCGTTCGAGAGAAGCCGTCGGCGCCGGCGTCGTTGCTGAGCACCTGCAAGCCGGCCGCTGCCACGGCGTCGACGTACTGCTGCTGCCCGCCGGAGAAGGCCAGCATTCCGTGCAGTGGCGCCGCGATCGCGGGGTCCATCGGCCGGATCGACCGCACCGGGCCGACCTCGGGCGGGAGATTCGAGTGGTAGACGGCGACGAACCGCGTGATGCCGCCCTCGACGACCTGCTCCCACACGATGTCGGCGGCGTTCAGGCCGGTCTGGGGGCGGGCGTCAATCGAGTTCTCGATCTTCACCGCGAGCCCCGGCCGGGCGGCGACGGCGTCGACGGGGACGCCGGTCAGCGGCCAGGCGCGCCCTGCGGCGTCCGGGGCGAGGAACGGCAGCCCGGGCAGGGGCTGTCCGGCCGCCTGCCACCCGACCACACCGGCCGTCACGAGGATCACTAGCAGGACCGTTCGGAACGCGCGCTTCGGCCTGGAGCGGCGCCGGCCCTTCGCCGGCTTCCTCTTCCTGGCCGCGGGGCCCTTCACGGCAGGTCGGCGCCGGGGCACGGTGGAACGAGGCACCCTTCCTCTATCGGCAGGGCACGGACAGCTCCAGCGGGAGTCGGCCGGGAGCCGCTGGTCAGCACGATCTTTGCCTTTCGGACGCCAACGTGGTGGCCGACCGGCGCAACTTGGCGCCCTACGGTCCAGGTGTTGGCTCGTCGGGCCATCTCGTAAATCCGGTCGGTGGTGGGCTCCTCGAGGACTTGGGGAAGCAACACAACACCACCTATCAACCCGAATCCGCGCTCAGGGATCGCATCAAGATTCCACAGTCAAAGCGGCCGACAGGACTGGCTTCTGGTCAGGTATGGATGAGGACTTCGATCACCGCCTCGTGTTATGCCGCTCATCCGCCCGAGTCCCACTGGACCCAATCCGCACCGCTCGCCCCAGCCTTCCCGACGGGCCGTCATTGGTGAACGACACCGCCCGATATCGCACCTATGGTCCTGGCGGCTGGAACGCCGCCGAGGAGGGGACCGTGGCATTGCCGCTCGAGCGTGGGGATCGGCACGCTCCCGTGCCCCCGCTGCAGAGGGGGCCACGAACGGCTTCGTCGGGCACCGGACACAACCCGAAGCCTCAGCTCATGCTTCTCGCGAGCTGAGCCGGCCCACTGCATGTCGATCGCGCACGTGACGGACACCGATCAAACGGGGGAACACTTGCTGCACCGCTCAACGGTCACCCGCGCCTGCACGCGCGCCATGGCCGCACTGTCCGCATGAGCACGCCATCGTTCCCCGGACTCGGCGGGACCCCTGGCGAGTTCGGCGCAGCCCCCTCCGGGTTCCCCGGGCTGGGCGCGCAGATCTCTGCATCCGATCCCTGGGGTCTCGGCACGCCCGCCCAGGGGTTGTCGTCCCCGACTTCGGGACACAGGACGGGCCCGCCGATCGCGCTGCTAGCCGCTGTCGTGATGGTGCCGTTGATCACCGTCCCCCTGCTGTTCCTCGACGGCTGGCTGTGGCACGTGCTCGGTTGGGCGGTGGCGACTTTCGGCGCGACGAGCCTGCTCATCGTCGCGACCGTGCAGGACACCCGTCGGCGAGCGAGCGCCTGGTACCTCGGCAACGAGGCGCTGGTCCAGCTGCTCCGGTTGGGCGCCGTGCTGCTCGCCCTCGGGATGGCCGCCGCACACGCCTGGCGCTTCGCCGACTGGGTCTCTCGTCTCGAGGAGTTCACGTCATGACCCGCCCCACCTCCCCGAACTGGGTACGCCGGGCGCTCGTCCTCTGGGCCCTCAGCGTCGGCCTCCTCGGCGTAGCGCTGACTCACCCCTCTCCCGCAGGCGCGGTTCCTAGCCCCACGGGCAGCCAGTCGCTGCAGAGCCTGGGCGCCTGCCTGACCGGGACAAAGCACGCCGATGTCCTGCTGCTCGTCGACGAGAGCCACAGCCTGACCGCCTCCGATCCGGCCGACGCCCGCGTCACGGCCGCCCAGCTGCTGCTGGACCGGCTGGCAGACACAGCGGCGCGCACCGACAGCACGATCGACCTGGCGGTGAACGGGTTCTCGTCCGGTGTCCGCCCCGCGCTGGACTGGCAGCCGCTGAACACCCAGACGAAGGCGGGTGCTATCGCGGCCGTCGCAGACTTCGCCATCCGCGACGACGGCTTCGAGACCGACTACTGGACGGCGCTCAGCACGGCTCACCAACAGTTGCTGGACCGCCGCGAGCCCGACGCCGCCCAACCGTGCCAGGCGCTCGTGCTCTTCACCGATGGCGAGTACGACCTGACTCCCCGCACCACGCCGTCGGAGGTGGCGGAGCACGGGCAGACCATCCCGATTCCCGGGGTCGAGGGCGTCCCGATCACCTCCGAGGAGGCGGCGGACCGGGTGGAGGCCGCCGGGCGGGAGGACATCTGCCGCGCCGGTGGTGTGACCGACGGCCTGCGCCGCGACAAGGTGTTGACGATCGCGATCGGCCTCTCCGGCGGGGGCAGCATCGACCTCGGGCTGCTCAGCAGCATCGCGGAGAGCGCTCCTGATCCCTGCGGGACCATCGCCCCCTACGGCTTCTTCCTCGCCGCGTCCGACGTCGAGGACCTGGTCCTCGCGTTCGATGCGATCGGCGATCCCGCGAACCCCCCGCAGCCGGTCGACGAGCAGGGCGTGTGCGAGTTCAGCACCTGCCCCCAGGAGGCGCACAGCTTCGTCCTCGACGCGTCCATCCAGTCCCTTCACCTCGTCGGGACCAGCGACGCGGCAGGGGTCGAGGTCTACGTGCAGCCGCCGGACGTCGCCACCCCGGTGCGGCTGGCCTACGACGCGGCGGCGCCGGCCGGCACGGCCGCGGCTGGCGACCTGGCCCTGGAGTACACATGGTTCTCCGACGGAGCCTTTTCCGTGGACGCGCAGATTCCGGCCGGCGGGGGGAACTGGACGGGCGAGTGGCAGGTCGTCTTCGTCGATCCCACCGGGCAGCACCCGGACGCGGTGTCGCGGACCCAGCTGACCATCCAGGCGGACCTCGGCGCGGTCGTCGCCCCGGGAACCGACGTCGAATGGCGCGTGGGTGATGACCTGGGGGCGGTGCCGATGGCGCTCGTCCGCACCGACGGCACTCCTGCCGTGCTGGGTGTTCCCGCGCCGACGCTGGCGCTGAAGGTCGTGCTGCTCGGCGCGTCGAGTCGGGAGGAAGTCCTCGCGGAGAACGTTCCCGGCGCCCAGTTGATCGCCGGCGTCCCGCTCTCCGTGCCCGAGGACTTTCCCTCCGGTCAGGCGGAGCTACGCACCGAGCTCTCGGTGACGACCGTCAGCGGCCTGGTGCTCCAACCGCAGGTGCGCACCCAGCAGATCGCCGTCCTCCCTCCGCTGGGCTTTCCCACGGTGAAGAGCGATCGCATCGACTTCGGGCGCCTCGAGGGCACCGCGGCCGGTACCGGGGGACTCGAGGTCAGCGGTCCGGGTTGCGTCTCGGTCGTGGGCGCAGCTCTCACTGTCCGCCCCTCGGAAGTCGAGAACGTGACGGCCGCGCTGAAGGACGGCGACGAGCTGTGCCTCGCCGACGGGGAGAACAGGACGATCGACCTCGAGCTGGCCTCCAGGGACATCGGCGCCGGTGACCTGCAGGGCGACGTCACGCTGGCCCTCGCGCCCGCCGACCACCCGGAGCGGGTGACGGAGGTCCAGGTGCCGTTCCTGGCCGACCTGGTCCGCCCCGCGAACGGCTCCGTCCGGCTGCTCGTGCTCCTCGCGGCTCTGGTCGTCGGGATCGGCGTCCCCGTGCTGGTCTTCCTGCTCGGCCGCAAGCTGGCCGCCCGGCTTCCTGACACCGCGCTCCGGTCGGTGCTGCTCCCGGTCCGCATCGGCCCGAACGGTCTGCAGGGCGCCGACGGCGGGACACCCGTCCTGCCCGAGCAGTGGGACCTCGTCCCGCCGATCGAGGGCGGACGCCGCCGCGCGCGCCTGTCAGGCGTGGGCGTGCGCGCCCGGGCCGGCGCGAAGCTCACGGCGGCCGGGTTCGCCGAGGTCGAGGGGGACGGCCGGGTCGGCGTCTCGGGCGCACCGGGGGGGCGCGCGCCGAGGACGCTGCGTGCGCGGCTGCCTCTGGCCCTGGCCGGGAGCTGGACCGTGCTCGTCGAGCGCTCGGCCGCCGCATCCGACGAGCCGGACGTGGCGGCTCAGCTCCTCCTCGTGAGCGACTCCGCGGCTGCCCCGACGCAGCGGGAGGAGATCCTCGTGCGCGCCCGAGCCGAGGCGCCGGCCGCCGTGGAGTCTCTGCGGACCGCCGTGGGCAGGGGTGAGGGCACGGGCGGTACGAGCTCCGCCGGACCTGTCCAGCCGACCCCGCTGCCGGACGACCCGTTCAGCACGGGATGGGATGGCGGTGTCCCGGCACCCGCTCCCTCGCCGCTGGGCGTCGGGACGCCCGCGGCCTCGAGCGGCGACCCGTTCGCCTCGGGCGGCTGGGGAACCCCCGCCGCGCAGGGCGGCTCGACGACCCGCACGCAGCCGGGCGATCCCTTCACCTCCGGCTGGGGCGGCGCAGGCGCCGATCTCTAGGCCTCCCCGGGCGACGACCCGTTCCGCAGCTGACCTGACGACACCGAGACCAGGAGAACCACCATGTACAAGATCTGCGTCGTCGGGCTCGGCGGCTCCGGCGGCAAGACCCTGCAGTACCAGATGGACCAGCTGCGGTCCGAGCTCGGCGCGATCGGCTGGACGGCGGACCACCTCCCCCGCTGCTGGGAGTTCGTGCACGTCGACGTCCCCCCGACGCCCGACGGCGTGGACGCCGGCCTGCCCCCCACGGTGCCGATGCAGGGCGGCAGCTACATCCCGGTGAGTACCCCCACCGACAACTACGCCGTGCTCGACTCGGCGCTGCAGGCCACTCTCGGGAACCAGCCCACCGGGAGCCAGCTCAGCCAGCTGGTGCGCTGGCGGCCCAACGCCGCCCGGGTCAACACGCCGATCACCCTGGGCGCCGGCCAGTTCCGGGCCGTGGGCAGGCTGCTGACCCTGGCCCGTGCCCGGGTCGTGTACGAGCGGCTCGTCCCGGTCGCCGAACGGCTCAACCAGAGCGCCGCCGACAGCGATCTGCGGGAGCTCTCCTCCCTGCTCGGGCTCAAGCCGGAGCCCGCGCAGGGGACCCTCGTCCTCGTCGTGTCCTCGCTGGCAGGCGGGACCGGCGCCTCGATGACCCTGGACGTCTGCAACCTCCTGCGCGCCGTCGCGGCGCAGGTGCCCAACTTCCGCGCCGAGTCGCTGGCGTTTCTGTACACGCCGGACGTCTTCGACCAACTGCAGAAGAACCGCCGCGCCGGGGTGAACGCCAACGCGCTCGGCACGGTCGCCGAGCTGATGTCGGCCATGGCGGCCCGCCAGCAGCCCTGGACCGCGGCGGAGTGGTCCGTCTACGGCGGCGTACCGCGCCCACAGGCGCCGGGCCGCGGTCCGATGCTGGCCTTCCCGGTCGGCTCCTACAACGGCACGAGCGGCGCCCGCTTCGGCGACGGCGAGTCGCACACGATCTACCGCGGCTTCGCGCGGTCGCTCACCGCGCTCTTCCTCTCCAACTCGCAGCAGAACGACCTGCAGGCCTACGCGATCGGCAACCTCGAGTCGGCCGCCACCTCCCTCGAGGACCGCACGCTGCTGGGCGTCCAACCCTCCCGCGGCGGAGTCGAGGGCGAGACGACCGAGCCGATGGTCTTCGGGTCCATCGGGTTCGCCTCGATCGGGCTCGGACGCGAGCGCTACGCCGAGTACGCCGCCCAGCGCCTCGCCCGCAAGGGCCTGGACCGGCTGCTGCGTGGGCACGAGGACCTGTCGGTCCAGCAGGGGCAGCGCAGCCCACAGCAGGCCATCGGCACCACCGCGGCGGAGTACTACCCGCAGTTCCTCGCGTGGACCGGGCTCCCCGACCTCCGGGTCAGGAACATCGAGACGATCACGGCACTCGTGGACGACGTCTGGTCCACGCAGAGCCGGGAAGCGCTGACCGCCTCGACGGTGCAGGACATGCTGGGGCCGATCATGTCCGGCCCGAGCGGCAAGGGCTCCTATTTCGCCCAGCAGCTGGCCGGGCAGATCACCTCCACCTTCGGCAGCGTGCGGAACCAGGCCGAGCTCGAGCTCCGGAACGCCGCAGTGAACTGGGTGCCCCGCATCCAGGCCCGGCTGGAGACGGCGGCGCTGCGCGTGGCCGGCGAGCGGGGCCTCCCGGTCGCCGAGCGGGTCCTGCAGACCTTCGCCACCGACCTGCAGGCTGGGGCGGAAGCATTGATGCGCAGCTCCGCTGGGGTGCGCCACCCGCAGGAGATCGCCCAGGAGGTCACCGCCGAGCTGCAGGCGATCACGTCGAACATCGACGCCCGTCACGGCGCCCTCGGGCAGGCGGGGAACCGCCTCCGGGAGCAGTTGAGCGGTCAGTTCCTCCGGCAGGGCGGTGTTCAGGTCGGGGAACTGCTCAGCCAGCTGATCAGCGACCTGCTCGGCCCGCTGCGCACCGGGCTGGCCCAGTGCCGCGAGGAGCTCGAGAATGCCGAGACGGCCTCCGCCGGCTCCGCCCCGGTCGCGACGGTGGCGACGTCGCTGGTTCACCAGTGGCCGGTCGGCGAGGACGTGCCGAGCCGCTTCGCCACCGCCCAGAACGAGGTGCTGCTGGAGGACATCAACAGCTACCCCCGCGCCTACACGGACCATCTCGTGCAGACCTTCAGCGGCTTCGCCGCCGGAGGAGGGACGCCCTCGGCGGACCAGTCCGAGGATCTCGCCGTCTTCGAGGTGCTGACCTGGCTGCACGCCGATTCCCGCAGCGAGCTACGCACGGCCAACCGGTTGAAGGGCCTGGTCGGCAACGGCTACCCGGCCCGGATCGGACGCCGTTCGGAGTGGTGGCCGCAGGCGCTGTCCGCTGCCGGTCCGTCGCGGCAGGCCGTCTACCAGGTGGACCTCGACCACGACGCCCTCCTCGCGGGCGCTCGGGTGTGGGTCGGTCGGGCCAACGAGGTCATGGGCGCGTTCATCACCCAGGGGCTCGATGCGTACCTGAGCCGTCCAGGCGCCGGCCCCTACGAGCTGGAGGAGACCGCCCGGAGGTTCGTGGACAAGTTCATGACCGCCGTGCAGCTCGCTGCTCCGCTCGTCGCCGTCGATGCCGGCATGGTCTCCGCCACCCACGGCAAGGATGTGCGGATTGGCTACCAGTTCAGCGAGATGCCCCTCGGCAAGAGCCCGAACGTGGTGGCGATGATCGCCGATGAGCTGGGCCGGAAGGGTTCGGTGGACCCCGAGACGGTCGGGCGCATGCACCGGGCGGTCAACCAGGGCACCCGAACCAGGAGCATCACGATCCTGGGCAACTACTCGGACCTCTACAACCCGATCGTCTTCTCGTCGCTGCAGCGGCCGATCAAGAAGCAGTGGACGGAGTCCGCGTCGCCGCAGTTGCGCGGGGCGTTCTGGACGATGCGCCGCGGGAGGTCGCTGGTCGATTTCGTCCCCGTCTCGCGCAGCTGGCTGCAGTCGCTGGTCACCGGGTGGATGATCGGTCGCCTCACCGGCGAAGTGCTGTGGCAGGGAGAGGGGCCGATCCACGACGGCGGGGTGGCCGTCTGGTCGCCGGCCCAGCAGGACTGGACGCGCCTGCCGCATCCGCTTCTCGGAGTCGAGGACCCGGCCCGGGACGCGCCGGGCTGGGAGCTGCTCGCCGCCGTGGTCGAATCCATGCCGCTCGCCCTGGCGCAGTGCGACGGCGACACGCAGTTCATCGCCCTGCAGCCCTACCAGGCGCTCTTCGACCTCGGACGCCACCTGCAGAATCCCCAGGAGCGCCAGGCCAACGACGCACTGCTGCAGTGGGTCCGCCACGGTCGCGGGCGCAGCGGTGTGCTTCCCCGCGGTGCTGCCGGCGCCCCGCAGGCCGGTCCCGCCGAGCGCCTCGACGCCGCCCGCGGCTGGTGCGAAGCCCTCGAGGCCGCGGCGACGGCGATGCTGCCGCGCGACCACGGCTTCCCAGGTGAGCGTGGTGAGTTCAGCGAGATCACCCCGCACAACTTCTGGCAGGTCCCCCGCGACTGGGAGCTCGCCCCGCAACTGGTGGAAGGAGCGCGGCAGCTGCTCACCAACCTGGCGCTGCCCATGTACACCGGCACAACCCCGCCGCCGGTGTCGGTCGGGATCGCGGTGCTGGCATGACCACGCAGCAGCCGATCACCACGATCGTGGTGGGCAACCTGGCGGACCAGCCGGTCGCGGACGTCCTCGAGGTCGTCCGCGACTGGACGGCGACCGACCTCCTCGACCGGTCGGTCTGGCTCGACGTCGACCAGTCCGGGGGCGAGACCGTGCTCCAGGTGGTCGACCGCGAAGGGACACAGCGGCATCCCGCCGAGGAGTGGCTCGCGATGTCCGGGATCGTGCGCACGCGGGTCGTCCTCCTGCAGGTCTTCCCCGACGGCGCGGCTCACAGCCCGATGCCCGTGGCCGACCGGGCGCGGGCGCTGCTCGAAGAGATCGGTCTCGGCGGCCGACCGCTCGTCAATCTCCTCGTGCCGGCGAGCGCGACGACCCGGATCCCGTCGACGGCCGCCGTGGAGTCACGCCCGAACGTGCTGCTCCAGGCGCGGGACGGGCAGAGCCCCGGCGCGCTGAGCCGGCCGGTGCGGCCGGACGAGCTCGCCGAGCACGCCGCCGCCGGGCTGGCGGTCGTCGCGGGGCTCTGGGCACCCATGGCCGAGGCTCCCTTCGACGAGAACCCGGCCTGGCCCGGGACCCAGGTGGTCGTCGCCCGCGCCTACGCCCGGACCCTGGACTCGCGGCAGGTGCTGAGCGGGCTCTCCGAGCAGGTGTACCGGGCCGAGGGCACACTGCCCCGGCCGCGGACCCAGCGCGGGGACCGGCTCACCGACGTGCCGGACGGACAGACACTGCCCACGGCGGAGACCGCTGCGCAGAGCCTCCTCGCGGTCCACGACAAACTCACGCATTTCCAGGCACCGCCTCCGTACGTCCCGCGCCGTCCCACCGCGGTGGGTCTCCTCACGGCCATCCGGATGTTCCTGTCCTTCTTCGGGGCCGCCGTACGTAACGCCCCTCGCGCGTGGGTGGACGGGGTGGTGCGCCGCACGGCCCGGGTCCTGTCGACAACCACGACGTCCGCCCTTTTCGGCCGCAACGCTTCGTACGAGGTGGTCGTGCTCGGCGTGCGCCCGTCGAGCACGGCCGGCGACGACGAGGAGGACGACGTCTCGGCGCTGATCGACTCGGCTCACCGGCTGGCCCGCGAGGTGTCCCCGGGCACCGAGTTCACCACCACCGACACCAACGCCTTCTGGACCGACGTCGCGACCGTGGCGAGCAGCCTGGCGGACGGTTCGGACGTCCCGGCGCAGGTGCGCATGCCGATGCTCGGCGACACCCGGCAGATCGTCGACCGCCCGGAGAGCATCGTCCCGCCGTCGAACGCCGAGTCGCACGGGCTCCCCGTGGGAGTCCTCCCGGAGATCGGTGGCCTCCGGGTGGATTTCGACGACCCGTACCTGGCGCTGCAGGCGGACCGGCTGCTCCAGGAGGAGCGGCAGCGGGTGGGGGTGGGACCGGAGGACGTCTCGCGGTCCCAGGTGCTCGACACCGCGCGCAACGGCCTGCAGAGCTGGGCGGGACAGCAGCGCAGCTTCACCTGGACAGTCGGGATCACGATCGCCCAGGAGCTCGACAAGGCCCGGCGGGTGCTGGCCGATGCTGTCCGGGCCGAGGCGACCGCGGCGGCAAGCACGCCGCCGCGCGACGTCCTCGACGCGCAGCGCCGGTCCCGCGGGTTCGTCCTCGGCGCGCTCGCGGTGGCCGTCCTCGCGATCGCGGTCGTCGTCGGGCTGGTCGTCGGCGACGTCCTGAGCCTGCTGGTCGGCTCCTGTGTCGCCCTCGGCGTGGCGGTCGTGTGGCTGGTGAGCTCGACGCTGGTCTTTCTCCGTCACCAGAAGGCGCTGTTCGCCTGGCTGCACGTCCGCGACGAGAACCACCGGCACCGCGAATGGGCACGGTCCACCGCCGTGCACGTGGCGGGCGAGGTGCAGCGGCTCGGAGTGCTCTACCGGCAGAGCCGGCTGTGGACCCGCGTGCTGAGCGCGGTGGTGCACGATCCGTTCGGCGTCGCCGGGTCCTCGGACGAGGTGTCGGCGTACCCGGCGGGTCTGAGCGGGTCGCTGCCACTCTCGACCGCGGTCGGTGCGGCCGGCTTCACGCCGGAGGGGCAAAGCGACCTCGTCCACGAGGCCCGGCGGGCCCGGTTGGGCATCGGCTGGCTGAACGCCCAGCTCGGCTCCCGCATCGAGGCAGCTCTCGCGGCACGCTCGCAGCGGTACGGGCGGCAGGAGCACCAGGCCGTCTGGCGCGACAGCGGCTACTCCTCGCAGGGACCCCTACGGGAGCTCGTCGCGACGCTGGGGACCGTCGAGGAACGTCGCCGAGCGGCCGCGGGGGCCGACGCGGGCCTCGTCCGGTGGCTCACCGAGCTCGGCGACGTCCGCGGTCTGGACTGGTCCCTGGCGGCCGTCCACCCGGAGGTGACGGTCAGCGCCGGCGCCTCGATCGGGACGATCAGTGGACAGTCCTTCCTCTCCCCCGTCCTCGACCACGTGGAGCAGCTCGACCCCCACGGTTTCAGCGCCATCGGGTCGGCACAGCTGTCCAACCAGGTGGACAGGACGGACCTCGCCGCCCTGGGGGTGCCCGTCCCGCCCGGCTCAGCCGTGCGAACAGCCGTCCTCCCGCGCGACGGGCAGCAGAGCATGGACCGATTCGTCGCCCGCCTGGACACCACCCGACAGCTGACCCTGGACCACGTCTCCCACTTCACTCCCGACGAGCCAGTCGTGGTGCCGAGCCCGCGTCCGCAGCGCGGCATCACGGTCGAGGCCTAGCGCGGTGTTCTGGGATCTCGTCCAGCTGAGCGGTGAGCTGGGGGTACTCCTGTGGCTCGCCGCGGCCCTCTTCTGGGCCGCGGCGACAGCCGCGCTGGCGTCCTGGCTCGGCCGACCGGGCTGGCAGGGAGCCCTGCTGGGCGCCGCCCTGCCCGTGCTCGGGGCAGTGGCCCTGCTGGGCCTGAAGGGCGTGCGGCGCGCCCGGACGGGGGACAGCGGGCCGCTGGGCGCCCGGCGCCTCCCGACGGCGTGGGGGCGGTCATGGAGCCGCGCGGTCTTCGTGGCCGTCGCCTCGGCGGCGGCGATCGCGACGGCCGTCGCGACCGGGCTGCGGGACACGGAGTTCGGGGTGGACGTCGGCCCCGCGAGCAACCACCTGTGGTTGTCCGCACGCGACGTCGGTCTCACGACTGTCACCATCGCGACCGTCGTGGCGCTCGTGGTCGCGGCCGCCGGGAGCTGGCAACGGCCGCGCCGCTGGCCAGCCGTGCTGGTCGCCTGGTGCGGGGCCTGGTGGTTCGTCTGGGCCGCGGGGGCGCTGATGGTGGGCGACACGCTCCGCGTCCTGGTCGACTCAGCCGGTCTGGCCGCCGCGGTGTCCGCGGTGGTGCATGTGGGCGCGTCCTGGACGATGCTGCTCGCGCTCGCCGGCGTGCTGCTGGCTTGGAGCGCGTCGGGGCTCCTCCTGGTCGAGCACAGCCCGGCGACGACGGGCGACGTGTACGCGGCAGTGCCCTGGATCGCCCCCCGCGCGATGCACACCCCGGTGGGCCCGGTCTCGGAGAACTGCGGCTCCGGCCGGGGAGGAGTACCCGCCAACGCGGGCACCCTCCCCCTGCGGACCGGCGACCCGTTCTCAGGCGGCTGGTGAGGCGTGCGCCAGAGCCTCCACCACCGTGCTCACGTCGGGCCGCCGCTCGACGATAACGACGGTGCCGGCCCGCTCCGGAGCGGGCCGGTCCTGCGTGGGCGTCCGCAGCACGACCCGGTAGCTGCGCGCCGCGCTCCGCGGCACGGCGGCCGTCTCCTGGTCCGTGACGGAGACGACCACTCCCGCGGTAACCGTCCGCGCGATCCACTCGTCGCCGGCGTTCCGGTGCCCGGTGCGGAAGCCGATCTCGTGGGTCCAGCGACGGAGGAACTCCTCGGGATCGGCCGTCAGGTCGAGGGTCCGCGGACCGTGGACCGTGTCGCTGACCCCGACGACGGACACCCCCTGCTGACCCGCCGCGCCGGCGAGGGCCTGGACGCCGGAGAGCACGCGGGCGACGGTCCCCGCCGTCAGGTGCGGGCGCATGGAGGCCGACAGGTCGACCACCGCAGTCACCGGGTCACCGGGCCGGACGACGTGCTCGCGCAGGGCCAGGACCGCCGGCTCCCTGAGCGCCTCCGGGACGCTCGACGGAGGCGGAGGGCCGCTGTCCTCGTCGGCGAAGCGGGAGTCGTAGGGGGTGACGCTCCACCCGTCGGCCGCGGGGGTCATCCGCAGAGCGACCATGGCGGCGCCCGGCACGGTGGCGAACCCGGCGTGGTGGAGGACCTCCACACCCCCCTCCGGCCGTCGAACCTCCAGGGCCAGCGATACCTGGTGGGACGTCGGTGCCTTGACCACCAGGTCCAGCTGCCGCCAGCCCGCGGGCAGCTGCGCCAGGTCGAGCAGCCACGCGTTGTCCGCGTACGGCTGGGGCCGCAGTCCCTGCACCGGCTGCGCCGGGAAGTCGAGCGTCGTCCCGTCACCCGTGACCAGGCGCCCGATCACGGCGTCGCCCGCGCTCACGCCCTGCCATTCGACACGGCATTGGTTCCCGGCGAGCCCGTGCTCGTCGTTCACCGTCATCAGAACAGACATCCGGTAACTTTCCCCTCCGGTTACGCGGTTCTCCGGCCGAGGGGCCGGACGCTGACGCAGTGTGGCAGAGCGGCGACCCTCCGGGGTCGAGCTCGGGCTCGTGCCCGCCCACCGATCGCCGTCGTCGAGTTTTCGCTGACCCACTCTCGCTGACCTAGGAGTTCTTCGTGACCTCGTCGTCGCTCTACAACGACCTCCGCGTCGCCCGTGACGAGCACGGCGTCGCACTCGACGCCACCGACGGCGTGCTGCTGATGATCGCCCGGGCCCGCACCGGCGACCCCGAGGAGCTGTCCCGCCTCCTTCGCAACAAGGGCATCAAGCTGGCCCCCGCGACCGTCGGGGCGCTCGCCGCGGTGGTGCGCAGCAGCAGGGCCGGCACCGGCCCCGCGGCGCCCGAGGTGCCCGGGCCCCGCCCGGACGGGGACGCGCAGCTGTTCCCACAGGATGCGGACCGCGGGGGGCAGGAGCAGCAGCACCGCCCTGTACCGCCACCGCCGCAGTCCTACGTCGTGGGCAACGGGTCGGCCGCCACCGCCGCCTCTGCCGGGCCACACCTGAAGTCCCGTCGCAAGAACCGGCGGGGCCTGTCGGCCACCCGAGAGGAGCGGATCACCGTCCCCAAGGACGGCGAGACGGCCGGCTACGAGCCCGGGCCGGGGACGAACGCGGCCGAGCAGGACCCGATCGCGCCGCCGACCGAGCAGCCGGTACCACCGGGTGCGGAGGCCCCGGAGGGCCTCGAGGCGCAGCCCACGCAGTCGGGGGCGACCGAGGCTTCGCTGTCGGACTGGTCCGACGATCTGGATGTCTTCGCCGGCCGCGAGAACCAGATCGGCTTCACGCCGCTGCCCGGTGACCAGGTCGAGCTGCGGTGGCCGGCTCTCGACCGCGGCTCGCAGCAGCTGGCGTTCCTGGTGGTGTCGTCCCCGACCTCGATCCCCGTGCGGCCCAGCGCGGGCACCCGGATCCTGGTGACCGAGGAGCCCCGGGCGCTGGTCCTCGGCGGCACCGGGCCGTACTTCTCGGTGTTCAGCTACGCGGCCGACGACCGGGCATCGCTCCTCTCGGCCTGCCCCGAGCACCACGCGGCCGGACGGATGGTCCCCGAGGTCACCAACCTGCGTGTCAACGCGCACCCGGACGCCGTGATGCTCAGCTGGACTGCCCCTGAGGGCGTCGACAGGGTCCGCGTGGTCCGCAGCAGGCCCGACCAGTCGCTGCTGCCCGGGTTCCACGCCGACCTTGAGATCGACGCCGAGCCCCGGTTCGCCCGTGACACCGGGGTGCTGCCGGGCCACCAGTACGCGTACCGGGTCGTCACGCAGTTCGTCGACAGCACGAATGGCCGGACGACCCTTTCCACGGGCGTCGAGGCCTCTGCCTTCATCCCGGCAACTCCGGAGCCGGTGACCGAGCTGACCGCGCAAGTGACGGGGGACGCCACGATGGCGCGGGTCGAGCTCCGCTGGCCCACGCCCGCGCTCGGCACTGTCGTCGTCTACCAGGCGGACGCCGTCCCTGAGCACGCCGCCGCCGGCCGCGTGATCAGCACCGCACAGCTGGCCGCGCTGTCGCTCGGCGAGCAGCTCGGCGAGCCGGTGATCTCGGACGGCAGCACGTCGGTGGTCCCGAACATCCCGTTCAGCCACACGAGCGGACCCCGTCGGGCCTTCACGCCGGTGACGATCATCGGCGACCAGGCGGCGGTCGGTGAGGTCGCGGTGGTGAACTTGCTCGGCGCCGTGACCGATGTCGAGATCACCGAGCGCGTCGACTGGCAGCTGCTGCGCTTCGCCTGGCCCGTCGGGGCCTCCACCGTCCAGGTGGCGCGGGGCGCGATCGGTGGCGCCCCCGACGGGGCACAGCCGATCAGCATCACGCAGGAGGAATACGAACGACAGGGCGGGATGCGGTTGAACCTGCACATGGGCGGGTGCGACCTCCACATCCGCGGTGCCGTGTTCTACGCCGGCACCTTCACACACGGGCCGGTCACCACGACGACCTACCCCGGCCGCTGGGTGCTCCGTTACCGGCTCGAGAAGACCGGGTTCATGGGTCGACGCCGAAACCTGCAGGTCATGGTCGACCGGCGCTGGCCCGATTTCCACGTCGGGCTGGTCACGAACCCCGAGCGGATCCCGCTGACGCCGTACGACGGCCCGCAGGCGCCGCAGAGCTTCGCTGTCCAGGGCGCCGCCGTCGTCCCCAACGAGTGGTTCACCGTGGACGAGCTCCCGGGTGAGCCGGGCGAGTTCGCCCGCCTGTTCGCCGCGCACCCTTCCTTCCCGTTCAGCCGGCCGGAGGCGTCGCCGATCGTCATCGACCCGCCGATAGCACCGCGCCGCATGGATCCGCCTCCGCCGCCTCTGGGGCAGGGGCAGGTCCGCTGCCTGCGGTGCATGACCGTCCAGCCCGAGGCGCCTCAAGTCTTCCGGTGCGTGGGGCGGTGTTCCCCGCAGTTCGACGAACGGCTGTCGGCCTTCCTGGGCGAGGCCGTGCAGGCCCGTCCGTTGTTCGTCAGCGGCAACGTGCCCTTCGACACGGTCGCCTGTCCCCACTGCAACACCCCCACCTCCGAGCTGGTGTGCAAGGAGTGCCACGCGGGGCTACCCGCCGCCGGCGTGGCTACCGACCCCGTGACCGTGAGCGTCATCGGTGCCCGCGGTACCGGGAAGACCACATACCTGGTGCGGCTGTTCGACTGGCTGCAGCACGTGTGGGGGCCGGCTACGGGTGCGGCGGCCGCGCCGCTGGATGCGCACACCGACGGCCGGATCCGCCAGATGCGCGAATCGTTCGACCAGGGCCGCACGGTCGGCTCGACTGTGCGGGCCGAGCAGAACGCCGACGTCCTCTCGCCCCTGGTGCTCCGGCTCGACCAGCGCAACGGGCGGCTGCGCACCCTCGCCTTCTACGACGTCGCCGGTGAGGACGTCGAGAACCCGGCGGCCGTGCGGCCGTACGGCCCCACGATGGCCCGGGCGGACGCGCTGCTCTTCCTGCTGGACCCGCTGCAGATCCGCGGCGTCCGCACGTGGCTCGACGGCCAGATCCCGCTGCCGCCGGTGGCCGGCGACCCGCTGCTGGTGATGGAGAACGTCATCAACGAGATCCGCCGCCGGCGGGGCAGCACCGCACGGATCGACATCCCGGTCATGGTGGCCGTGAGCAAGCTAGACGGCATGCACCGCGCCGTCGCGACGCCGGGGACGGAGCTGTCCGGGCGGCTCAACGGCGGCTCTGCCCTGCGGTACGACCGGACTCCGGCCCACGCCCTCGAGCTGTTCCCCGAGGACCAGCGCCAGACGCACGAGGAGACGCGGAGCCTGCTGCTCAGCCTCAACGCGACGCAGTTCGTGCACCAGGTGGAGAGCGCCTTCAGCCGGGTGGAGTACTTCGGTCTGTCCGCCCTCGGGCACGCCCCGGCAGGCGGGACCACCCTCTCGGAGGCGGGCTTGTCCTCGTTCCGGGTGGCTGACCCGCTGCGCTGGCTGGTCGCCCGCCGCTGGCCGACGGGGCGCTGATGCTGCGGGCGCAGTTCACCTACACGGCGACCTCGAAGCCCAGCCGCTGGGAAGCAGGAGCCGGGTGGAAGATCCAGTCGCTCGCGTACGCCACTCCCAAGGACGAAGTTCCGGACGACCAATTGCGCCAGGCAGTGAGCAATGTTGGCGGGTTCGTCCCGCCGCCGCTCCCGGAGCTGCCCTCGCAGGCCGACGCCGACGCGCTGCCCCGTTGCCTACGGCTGGACAAGCTGGATGACCCGCTGGTCTGCGTCAGCCACGTCGTGGCTGCGGGACCGGACTACTCAGGGCGCCCCAACTTCTACGCCCATGGGCTCGTCGTCGAGCGGTCGAACTACCAGGCAGACGAGCACGGCATCCTCCGCCCGGCGGACCTCTGGGGCGCCGAACAATGGCTGCGACCATTAGGGGCCCCTGCGGTAGATGCGGCCTCGCTGGACGAGGGTCTTGATCGGCTCCCCTGGGGGTCGCTTGACGGTGACGCCGTGGCCGCCTTTCTCGAGGAACGGCCCGAGCACGCGGCGTTCGTGTTCGCCGCGTTCGAGCGGTACCTGACCACGGGGAAGGGCGCTCTCGTGGTCGTCAGCGACGCTGTCGACGCGGCGGCGTCCTGGGTGTGGTTGCTCGAGCAACTGCTCTTTCCTTCGGACGCGTGGGCGCTGCCCTTCAGCACCTACGAACGACTCCGGGACACAACGACTCCACACAGCTGGCCCTTCGCCGTCGTGGGGGTTCCCGCGGCCGACGCGGCCATTGCCCGCCGGCTCGACGGCCAGTCGTTCGCGGTGCTCGACGATGACACGGGCCCCATCCAGACGGCGACCGGTCGCTGGAGGCTGCAGGACGGCACCGAGCTGGAGGCCGGCCCCTGGGCAAAGCTCGCCGAGAAGGTCATCTCGTCCCCCGATTTCGACTCGATGGCCGAGCAAATCGAGGACCTGTCCACCCAGTGCGATGAGCACCCGCTTGAGCAACCGCTCTGGGCGCTGGGTGCGGCCGTGCTCCTGCTGGAGAAGGAGCTTTCCCTCGAGAATCTCAAAGAGGCCGCGGAGGAGATCGTCAGAGAGCACTACCCGGCGACGCTCGCCTTCGGCCCGATGACGGAACAGAAACTGCGGCCCTACCACGTCCGGCGTGTGGTCGCTCGGCCTGCGTCGTACCCACCGCCCCTGGACGCGACGAAGCCCGTCACCGCGGCGAAGTCCCAGCACCGGCATCTGAAGTCTGAGGCCGGCGTCGCCGCGGGAAAGCCGCTGGTGCCAGTACCGCGGATCACACCCTTGACCCCCCACCTACGCGCGAGCAAGGAGCCGGTGACGGCCACGCCGGTGCGGGACCCCATCATGGATGTCGTGCACTCGGCGCTGGACAGGAGTCGTGAATTGCCGGATTCGACTTTGACCCCGGAGACGACTCGTGGGCTGGGCGGCCTCCCCGTCCCTTCGGGCGCGCTGAGAGTTGACGCTCTGCGACACGGTGGCGCCAGCGCGAACCCCCGCGAACTGCTGCTGACGACAAGCGGCCACCTCGAGAAGCTGCCACGTGACGTTGACCTTTGGGGACCGGACACGGAGCAATGGGTGGACCTCGCCGAGACGCTGCTCCGGGTAGACGTGAGAGCACTGCCCGGGGTCGCGTTTCCCCTGCGGGCGTTCGATGACGACATGGCGTGGGACGCCGGGTGGCAACAGCTGAGCAACAAGCACCCTGACCGCGAGGCGCGTGTCGTTCTGGCAGCGAACCTCCACTGCCGCCGTGCGCGAGCCACGCACATCCTCGCCAGGGATCCCGCGAGCCGCTGGCTGCGGACATGCAGCGAGGCGGTGATTGGTGAGCTCCTCAAGTGCACCCAGAGGAAGGAGTTGCTGGACGTCGTAGAGACGCTCGTCCAGGGGACTCCGCGGATGTCGTCAAACACCCTTGCGGTTGCCCGGGTCGAAGATCTGTGGCGCCGGGCAGCCGTCGAGCAGGCACGGCGGTTGACCGAGGTCTGACACGCCTGATCGGCGGATTGATCGCGTTGGTCACATCACCGCGCTGGCCCGGGCCGAGACGCTTGATGAACACCTACTCTCGGCAGCACAGGCTGGCGTTGCGACGACCGGTTGAGTCCTAGCAGTTCCGCTCCCACGCCTACGTCCGGAGCCCTGCGAGACGCGCAACTGCGCGGCTCAATGGGCCGGATCGGCCCCTGCGCGGACAACGCCGCCATGGAGTCCTTCTTCAGCCTGCTGCAGAAGAACGTCCTGGACCGCCAGCGCTGGACCAGCCGCGAGCAGCTACGGCTGGCGATCGTCGTCTGCATCGAGAAGACCTACCACCGCCGCCGGCGCCAAGACGCCCTCGGCGGCATGACTCCCGTCGAGTTCGAGACACTGACCCAGGCCGCTCACGCGGCCTGACCGCCCCACCGACCAGAGCTTACTGAAGTCTTGGCAGTCCCAAGCCGAATGCCCAGAGTTGCGCAGCCCCGACTTCGTCTGCTCACACTCTGGTCAGATACCCGCGAAGCTCTTCGGGCGTCATGATCGGGTCGCCGCTTTGCAGCATGAAATGGCAATTCGCGCAAAAAGGGCGCAGATCCTCGACCGGGTCGACCTCGTACTCGCCCCCGATCACATGCAGGGGTGTGACGTGGTGAGCCTGCGCGTACTCGACGCCGAGTTCGCCATAGAACTGCTCAAAGTCGAAGCCACAGACTGTGCAGGTGTAGCCGCAGTAGTCGAGGCAACGCCGTCGGGCCACGGGGTTGCGTTCATATCGCGACCCCCAAGCCCAGTACCGCGACCCCTCGAGCAGCACGACATCTTGCAACACCTCCTGCGGTGTAGGCACGTGCTCCAACTGAGTACGCACCTGCCAGAGCGACTCTAGCTGCGTTGCTGTCGGCTCAGGAATCGTTCTGCCAGACCAATAAACGGTCCGCCAACCAAAGTCAGGAGCGGCAGCCTCCAGCTCGTCCACCGTGACCATCTGGTCGAGTGGGAGAAACTCGGACCACAGCAGGCTTCACGTACGAAGCGACCCTGTTCGGGTCGTCCCAGTGCTCGTCCTCGTATGGCGGTGTCTGAATCGCCCCGACGCCGTCCAACCCGCGACCCGCGGAGCCTTGACGAAAGAGGAACCCGCGGTCCTCGTAGCCGATGCCGTGTCGCCTGTGCGCGACGCTCCATCGCTCGCCCACACGCTCGCCAGCCTGCGTGCTGGTCACCCAGTCGTCGTACTCGTCGGCGCCCCAGCTCTCAGGGTTCCAGGTCAGAGGAATCGAAGCCACGGTCTCTCCTTGCCATGTGAAGACGACGAGCGCTTGTCGTGCAGCTCGGAGAAGAGGGGAGCCGCAATCAGCGAGGGGGCCACGCTCGATGCCTGCCCTGGACAACGCTTGGGGCGGGCTGCCGGTCAGGACACGACAATCTCATCCAGGCGCAGGGTGGCATAGCCCGTCTGTCCGTGGTCCTCGACTGGGCATCACCCGACCACGTGTCGAGACGATGGTGAACCCATGGCATCCCTTCATAGCTGCGACCGTCCAACCACAAGCTGCGTTAGGTAGGCACCTAAGAGGTCGCGCCTCCTTAAGTGTCCTCGATCACGTCGTATCCAACGATCTCTTGCATGCGACTTCGTAGAAGGTCAAGGCGAGCACGAAGGAACGATTCATCGTCACTGTAGGCACCCTCCCGACGAGGCAGGAGTTGTCCCGACAGGAACTTAGCACTCGCCTCATCCTGCCCCTCAAGCAAACGCAACAATTGACCAGCGCCACGCCCCTCCAGCTCCTTAACCCTCCCCGCTGGAAGCAGGACGAACCCGAGGACTCTCCTGTTAAGTGGCGGACGCAATAGCGGCACAGCCCTTAGAGAGTAGGCCTCTAGGGGGAGCTCGAATAGTGCGGAGGAGATCTCCACAACACCTCCCGCCGCAATCAGCGCCAAGAATGATCTGTGGAGAGCCGAGGACGTGCGGGCATTACCGGTGAGCACCTGCGCAGATGTTGTAGTTAGACGCCGCAAGGACGCACTCTTGTCTAGACATTCTACTAAGTCCATATATTCGGACGCGATTGTTGTGTTGACCGCTACATTGAAGCGTTGAACAAACGCGCGCGAGTAGAACCACGACCGCAACAGCGAGATGTGCCTATCTGGAATCCGCCCCCGAAAGAGCACCGCACCCATGACAATGAGGAAGGCTCGATGCGGCAAGAACGCAGGCCTAACGACCCCCCATTTGTTGCACAAGTCGATAGCTCCAAGCAAGGCCTTCACGGCATGCGAAAAGTTCGCTCGAATTTCCTCCGGCGGCAACCGCAGCACGTCGGCCCGGCGAACGGAGTGGGTACCCACAAGGGAGATAATCTCAATCGGGGCTAGCCCGTCTCCATCAAGGAAGTCCCGAAGGATAGGATTGGAGTCGAGAGCCTCATCCCACTCTGCGCGCAAGTTCCATTTTTCATCGTAGCTGTGCGCAACAACCAAATCGAACGTGCTCAAGGCCAGGCCTGAAGTATTCATTCGTTCGAAGATTCGTGCCACCGATTCTGAGTCCAGCGACTTGTCGATCAACACGACCGGGAACAGAAAGCGATGCAGTCGGTCGAGCCCGTTCTTGTAGTGACGCGCAAGGGTTGTGCGAAGCGCCGTGTCTGAGTCAACTTCTCCGTATAGCGCCGCTTGAGTCGCCACATCTTGACGCCACTTGAAGAAGGCCGATTCCGACGCGAGAGCATGAAACGGGATCCACAAAGCTGATGCGCCCCGGTGAGCTTCATACAGTCGCTGGGTCCACTGCCGTGGCGTAAAGACCCTAATATTGTCCTGCAGTTCATCCGGCCCAAGCTCCGGCCCAAAGTTTGTCAGATTCAACGCCCAAACGCGTTCAGCGAACGGATTGAGCGCCTCATACAAAGCCGTTAGTCGCTGCTGCCCGTCCAGAACAAGATAGCGCGCAATAAGCGGATCCACAGGGGGCCCACCTTCGAACGACCGCAGCGCATAGGTGCTCTGGGCGCCCATCTCAGACAGGAGGAGGGTTCCCGCGGGCCAGCCTTTCAGCACGCTAACCAGGAGATTGGAGATTCTGTCGTCTGACCAGACGAAGTCTCGCTGAAACTCGGGCAGAACAAGGATTCCATCTCGCACATAATCCATGAGGCGACCAACATCGAACGAAGTGATTTCTAGGTCAGCCATTGCTGGCGCCTCCGAGGCTCCCAGGCGCAGCACCATCGGCATTTGCGCTAGACGCTTCCGCCTTGCGGCCTTCGTTCCCACTCAAGCTGCTGTGCGTGGCAGCCCGTGCACTCTTTGGTTCGCACAACTCGACGAGGTGCACATCTGGAAGATTGTCTACAGTCCAAGCTACCCACTTCGCAAATTCGCCGCGTGGATCGTTTGCGAAACAGAAAACGGCCGTGCTCGCGTCAGGTAGGGTTCTCAGCATCGATCCCACTTGCAGAATGACATGCCTATCCGTGCGGATGATTCCCATGGACGCACGAAAGCCTCGATACGTCGACACTCGTAGACTAGACTCCCCGTTTAACTGGGCCCCCCAGGATCTCCAAGATGTTCCAGCTGAAGTGGCAGCTTTGATCACTTCCGCGCTATCGCAAAGCTGACCGTGGACGAGCTCGCTGTCTGCGGAATAGAGCCTAATCTCCAGCGAACGACGACATGCAGCAGACTGCAAGAACGACCATTCTGGCGAGTTCAGCCACTCCGGAAGCCAAATCGGCACTACGTCTACCCACTTTGCCTCGGCCAGGTATTCGGCCCATGGGAATGAGAGGCGATCGTGCGTGACGTCGACCAGTCCACTCGCCTGAACCCGGTCAGCGACACCGAAATGGCGCAAGATGTCCTGCACAAAAGACCGCTTGACAAAGGCCTCGTATATAACGCTCAACAGCCCCACCGAGCCCAGCATCGAAGCCACGCCTGTCCAGAGTGTTTGATAGGGGACGTAGCTTTGGTGCGCTCCGATCACAAAAAGGATTGCCGCTAAGACGAGAAGCGCCCCGCCAACAACATAAGAGCGAGCCAAGAAGCCCGGGAATGTCAAGCGACCTTGCCGCGGAGGCTGCCGTGGGCCGGTCACGTGATGAAACCTAGCTCGGCTGAAGCGGTGCCACCATGACTCGGGCCGGTGCCTGGGTCCCACCTGTCCACGGCGGGCTCCGTCAACAGCGAGCGCGACTGGCTGACGGCCCACGGTCCACGTCCTAGGGATGTCGCGTATCTACTCTTCTGGCTGTGAGCCGGCCAGCAAGCGAATACACGCCAGCAGAGCGCACGTCTCTGCCCGACACTGGCCAGATCGCTGTCGTGCGCGGCTCCACATGGGCGGTGACGGACGTCCGCGTACAGGGCCTGCCGCGCAGCGGTGCGGACGACGCCGCGACTGGTCTTCAACACGCCGTCAGCCTCCAGTCATTGGAGGAGGACCGACTCGGCGAGGAGCTCACCGTCGTCTGGGAGTTGGAGCCGGGCCGCTCCCTCCGCGCCGAGACCGGCCTGCCCGGCACGATCGACCCGACCCTCTTCGACGCACCCACGCGCCTGGCAGCCTTCATCGATGCCCTGCGCTGGGGTGCGATCACATCGGCCGACTCGCAGGTCGTCCAGGCACCGTTCCGCAGTGGCGCCAACATCGAGGCCTACCAGCTCGAGCCCCTGCGCCGCGCGCTTCGCGAGACGCGCGCAAATCTGCTCCTCGCTGACGACGTCGGCCTGGGCAAGACGATCGAGGCCGGACTCGTCGCTCAGGAGCTCTTCCTTCGCCATCGGGCACGTACGGCGATCATCGTCTGCCCGGCCGGGCTAGCCCTGAAGTGGCAGGACGAGATGATCCAGAAGTTCGGCCTCGACTTCACGGTCATCAACTCCGAGACGATGCGCGAGGTGCGGCGCAGCCACGGGCTGCACGCCAACCCGTTCACGCTCTTCCCGCGGGTCATCGTCTCGATGTCATGGCTCCCCGGCCAGCGCGCCCAGCGCCTCCTGCGCGCCGTCTACGCCCAGACCGCGAGGCGCGAAGGAGCCCGCCGCTTCGCCTACGACATCCTCATCGTCGACGAGGCGCACCACGTCGCCCCGTCGAGCCCGCAGCGCGTCGACAAGCTCAACATCACCCGCCGCGGCTACGCCGTCGACTCACAGCGGACCCACGCCGTCCGCGAACTCGCCGAGAAGTGCGAGCACCGACTCTTCCTCAGCGCCACCCCGCACAACGGCTACGTCGAGTCGTTCACGGCCCTGCTGGAGATGATCGACCCGCAGCGCTTCGTCCGCGGTTCCCACATCGACCGCTCGGCGCTCCGCGAGGTGGCGGTTCGACGCCTCAAGCGCGACCTAAAGGAGGCAAAGGGCTTCCAGGAGCGGCAGGTCACCGCGCTGCCGTTCGAGCCGACCGCCTCCGAGGGAGAGGCCTACGAGCGGCTCCTCGCCTTCACGAACCGGCGCGACAAGGCCCTGGCGAAAGGCGACGGCGCTGCCAAGCAGGCACGGGACATGGCGACGCTGCTGCTGAAGAAGCGCTTCTTCTCCTCCCCCGTCGCCTTCGCCAAGACGGTCGACGTCTACCTCCAGACACGCCTGCGGGGAGTCGACACCGACCTGACCGGTGACTACGACGACGTCCTGGGCGTCGACGCCGACGACCTCGAGGAAGGCAGGTCCGACCAGACGGAGCTGCTCACCCTCGCAGGCACCCGGAGGAAGCTCCCGCCCCTCACGGACGACGACGTCGACGACCTTCGCTGGCTGAGCAGCTGGGGGCACGACTTCGACGGCACCGTCGACTCCCGGCTCGCGGCGCTCGTCCGGCACCTCGACGGCGTCCTGCTCGCGGGCGAGCACTGGTTGGACGAGCGAATCGTCGTCTTCACTGAGTACGTCGACACGCTGACCTGGATTCGGGACAACCTCCTCCAGCACGGCTACGACGCCGAGCGGATCGCGATCATCGACGGATCCACTGACCCGGAACAGCGCGAGATCACCCGCGCCGAGTTCAACGAGCCACCGAGCAAGACGAGGGTCCGCATCCTGCTCGCCACCGACGCCGCCGGAGAAGGCATCGACCTGCAGGCGCACTGCCACCGGCTGTTCAACTACGACATCCCGTTCAACCCCAACCGGCTGGAGCAGCGCATCGGCCGGGTCGACCGCTACGGCCAGGATCACCAGCCCGAAATCCGGCACTTCCAGCCTGTCGACGGCCACTCCGGGCTGGCATCCGACGTGCACTTTCTGGCTCTCGTGGCGACGAAAATCGCCCGGGTGGAGCTCGACCTGGGTTCGGCGAACGAGATCATCGCCCCGGACATCCAGCGCAGGCTCGCCGGCTCCGTCATGGCCATTCGCTCGGAGAAGGACGGTCCTAAGGGCGACCGCGCGATCAACGAAATGCTCCTCGGGCAGCGACAGGTGAATGCAGAGCTGACCGCCCTCGAGACGCAGCTCCGAGAGGACCGCGAGAGCCTGCACCTGCGGCCGATGAACCTCCGTCGCGTGGTCGAGACCGCGCTCGAGCTCGACATGCAGCCCCCGTTGATCCCCACGCAGGTCGAAGCGGACGACGACGGCGTCTTCGGGCTCCCCGACCTCGCGCGTTCCTGGGAGCCTGTGACGCGGGGCCTCGGCAGCCGACTCGAGCCGGACCGGTTGCGGCCCATCACGTTCGACCAGGACCTCGCCCGGGGCACCAACGACGTCGTCCACGCGCACCTCGGTCACCCGCTGCTCCAGCGGTCAACGCGGTTGCTCCGGTCGGCCCTTTGGGGCGGCGAGTCCGACCTGAGCAGGGTCAGCGCCGTCGTGGTGCCAGGGCTCGACGAGTCGTTCGCCGCCGCAGTGGTCCGACTGGTCCTCGTCGGACGTGGTGGCACCCGTCTGCACGAGGAGGTCTTCCTGGCCGGTACACGCCTGGCCCGACGGCAGCAGGTCGGTGTTGAGAGGGCTGAGGACCTGCTGGCCCGAGCTCTGGACGGCGACGAGCTGACCGAGGCGCCGGAGGACGTGCGGAAGGGACTCGCCACGGCTTGGGACGACGACGCCGCGGGTCTGCGAGCCCGCGTGGAGGAGGCCATCCGTACGCGGGTCGAGAAGCGGACGCAGGAGGTCGAGGGCCGCCTGACGAAGCGGCGCGAGGAAGACCTCGCCCGCGTCGACGCCATCTTCGCTCGCTTCGGCCAGACGTTGCGCGAATCCATCGCCGAAGCGGAGAAGCTGCAGGAGGACGCAGAAGCGATGTTGTTCGACGTGGAGCAGCACCAGTCGGAGAGGGACCTGAGGCAGATGCGGGCACGGCTCGACGAGCTCGACGACGAGCGCCGCCGCGAGCGGGAGGCGGTCGAGACCCGGTACGAGAACGTCAAGCCGTGGCCCTTCCCCGCCGCGATTCTCTTCGCCATCAGCCCTGCTGACGCAGAGCGGGGGGTGTCGGTCCGATGAGACGTCGACCGCCGAGAGTGTCGCAGCTGCACCAGGACTGGCTGGCCCAGGTCGAGACGGACGGGCCGTTCCTGTCCCTCCCCGTGCTCAAGGACATCTGGCCCGATGGGATGGACCGGCTGAGCGACGTCGATGACCGTCTGGTCGCGTTCAAGGAGAACCACGCCGCCTGGGAGGCGGGGTTCGACCGTTCCCGGTCCGGATCGACGGAGGAGTACGGCCGCACCGTCGCTGCCTGGATCGACGTGGTCCTCGACGAGCTCGCCCTGTGGGGCCCTCATCGGGTTGCCACCGCGGACCTCCCGGGTGATCTGGTCGTCCGCTCCCCCGGTGAGATGATCGCGGTGCGTCCCGGCGGTGGGCTCGGTGGCCGGAACGGCGAGTTGGTGTGCCTGCTTCGTGTCGTGCCGCCGACCGAGAGCCTGCACGCGGCGGGTCTGGACGGCTGGTCGGCGAGCGAGGTCGACCGCATGGCCGCGCTGCTGCGCAAGGCCGACGTCGCCATCGGGGTGGTGACCGACGGCCGATGGTGGGCGCTCGTGTGGACCGGTGAGGGCACCACCACCGGCTCGGGCGTGGTAGACGCGCTCACCTGGCGCGAGGAGCCGCAGCTGCGCGATGCGTTCCTGACGCTGGTCCACGCCTCGACGCTGCGCCACAAGAACCCCGAGCGCCGGCTGCCGCGCCTGTTCGAGCGGAGCGTGCTCGAGGCGGAGGAGATCACCGAGGCGCTCGGCGTCCAGGTCCGCAAATCGGTCGAGCTGCTCGTCCAGTCCTTCTCCGAGGCCAGGCTCGCCGCGCGAGCCAAGGGGTCGGTCGACCCGCTGTGCGAGGACCCGGACGAGATCTACCAGGCCGCGGTCACGGTGATGATGCGGGTGGTCTTCCTGCTCTTCGCCGAAGAGCGCGGGATGCTTCCGACCCCGGAGCTGTACCAGGCCGCCTACGGGATCAGCGACCTGCTCGACGACCTGCAGGCTCGTGCGAGGCGGGAGGGTGAGGAGAACCTCGACCACTCCTCCGACGTCTGGCACCGGCTGCTCGCAGTCAGCACCGCCCTCTACGGCGGTGCCAATTTCGACGAGGTCCGGATGCCGGCCTACGGCGGATCGCTGTTCGACCCCCAGCGGTTCTCGTGGTTGGCGGCCGAGCGCCCCGACGGCGGCCTCCACCTCCGCGTGTCGGACCGCGTCATGCTGCACGTGCTCGAGTCGGTGCAGGTGGCCAAGGTCGGCGGCCAAGCACGCCGGATCTCGTTCCGGGACGTCGACGTCGAGCAGATCGGCTACATCTACGAAGGCCTGCTCGGCTACACCTGCCGTGAAGTTGATGCCGCCGTCCTCCTGGGGCTGGTCGGCAAGGACGGCGAAGAGCCCGAGATCGACCTTGACACCCTCGCCGACATCTACGACGACTCCACCGATGCGAAGGACTTCGCAGCCGGACTGACCGACTGGGTCAAGGAGACCCAGCCCGCGGCGAAGCTGGTCTCCGCAGCCAAGCTCGCCAAGCTCTACGACGCCGAGGTCGACGAGGCGGAGATGAACCGGCTGCTCAAGCCGGTCGCCGGTGACGATCCCGACCTGCTGGCCGCGCTGGTCGACTGGTCAAACTACATCCGCCGCGATCTACGCAACCTGCCCTACGTCATCCCCCGGGGTGGCCTGGTGGTCTCCGAGACCCATTCGCGCAAGAACGCAGGCGCCCACTACACCCCTCGGTCCCTGGCCGAGGAGGTCGTGCTCCACGCCCTGCAGCCGTTGGTCTACGAACCCGGCCCGCTGAAGACCAACGACGAAGACGCCTGGCGCCTGAATTCCAGCTCGGCCATCCTCGACCTCAAGGTCGCCGACATCGCCGCCGGCTCCGGCGCCTTCCTCGTCGCCGCCGCCCGCTACCTCGCTGACCGACTCGTCGAGGCCTGGACCGCCGAAAGCATCGTCGACGGAGACCACGTCGACGGCAGCCTCCGCACGCGAGCCATCCGAGAGGTCATCGCGCATTGCCTCTACGGCGCCGACATCAACGGCATGGCCGTCGAGATGTGCAAGCTCTCCCTCTGGCTGGTCTCCCTCGACCCGAGCAAGCCGTTCTCATTCGTCGACGACAAGATTTTTCACGGCAACTCACTGCTCGGCGTCACCGCGCTGAAGCAGCTCCGCTACCTGCACATCGCACCCGAGACAAAGACGTCCAGGCAGCTCAACGCCTTCGTCGATGCGGAGGCCGTGCTCGACGAGGTGATCCGCATCCGTCACCAACTGGCTACGACCGTCGACGAAGACGACCCCCAGCGCACGCGCAACGGCAAGCGGCGCCTGCTCGACCAGTCGGAGCACGTGACCGAAAAGCTTCACCTAATCGCCGACGGCATCGTCGCCACCGCGTTGCGCGTCGGTGGCAAACCAGGCGCTGCCCTGGACGACGCCTACACCGCCCTCGAAGGGGCCCTCATAAGGGCCTTCCCCGCCGATAGGTCCGCCGGCGACACCACCGCCCTCCACCGCATCATCGAGCAAGGGCTTACGCCCGCAGTTGCCACTGACTACACGCGTTGGCGGCCGCTCCACTGGGTTATCGAGGCCCCCGACGTCCTCCTGGAGCACGGCGGTTTCGACGCAATCATCGGCAACCCACCTTTCCTCGGCGGCAAGAAAATCACCGGTGCGTACGGTCACAACATCCGGGACCTGATGGTCAATCAAGTGTCCAATGGCGCCAGAGGAAACGCGGATCTCGTCGCATATTTCCTTCGACGAGCCGCCTCACTAGCCCGACCGAACTCCGGCCAGTTGGGCATTATTGCAACGAACACGGTGGCGCAGGGAGACACCCGTCGAGTCGGCCTGAGAGAGCTGGCGAATGGTGGATGGACGATACGTCGATCGATTCGGAGTCGCCCGTGGCCGGCACGCTCCGCCGCTCTTGAGTTCGCAGCCGTCTGGCTCACGCGGGCAGGAGTAGAGCAGGACGTGCTACTCAGCGCGGACGACGAGATGGCTACGACCATAACCACTCACCTCGAGCCGCAGGGGCGGGTCGCCGGCGACCCAGTTCGACTACGGGAAAATCAATCCTTCGCGTTCATCGGTTCTGTCTTGCTGGGCACCGGTTTCGTGCTGGATACCGCCGCTCGCCAAGAGCTGCTGACTGCCGACCTCAGGAATTCCGAAGTCATCAAGCCATACCTAAGCGGCGAGGATCTCAACTCTCGACCAACGACAGACGGGAGCCGATGGGTCATCGACTTCTCCGGACTCACGCTGGACCAGGCTGAGGCCTACCGGGCACCTATGCAGCGAGTCAAGGAGCTCGTTCTACCCGAGCGACAGAAGAGCAATCGACAAATCTACCGTGATAGATGGTGGACTTTCGCCGAGACCGTGCCCGGCCTCTACCGAGCAATTGAGGGCAAGCAATACGTCCTTGGTATCGCCCAGGTAAGCAGAACGGTGATGCCGGTGCGGATCAGGAACCACGGCGTGATCAGCATGATGGTCGTCGTCTTTGCGTCGGAGTCCTTCGCAGATCTCGCCGTCCTCTCCTCGGCCATGCACCAGACGTGGGTCATCAAGTACGGCTCAGGCATGAAAAATGACCCTCGATACACCCCCTCGGACGTCTTCGAAACGTTCCCCCGCCCCCACAACACCGACCATCTCGAGGAGGTGGGCCAGCGTCTGGACGAGGTACGGCGCGAGATTATGCTTCGGCGAGGCATGGGGCTCACAGCTACGTATACGAAAGTAAACTCGCCGGCGGTGACAAATGATGCGGACATCAGTCTTTTGCGCGAGCTGCACGTGGAAGTGGATAAAGCGACAATAGAGGCCTACGGCTGGAATGACCTCGACCTCATTCATGACTTTCAAACCTACCGGAAAATGGAAAGGTTCACCGTCAGTCCGGCGATTCGAGTAGAAATTCTCGATCGGCTGCTTGAGGAAAATCACAAGCGTGCCGCAATTGAGGGCCAATCGGCCCACAATCAGGGGGGGCTCTTCTGATGTCCGACTCGTCTTCGACAATCGTTCGTGCGGAGTTAGTCGAAATCATAGAGAATGAGCTCCTAGGGCCAAGGGGTGAGCCTGACGAGGAGATTCCGACGAGCCCCCGGGCCATGTACGCCGTCGGGGGACTCGCACCCGTCACCATCGATCCCGCGCTAGCCCGCCTTCATTTCAATGCCGATGAGGCCGAGGCTCAAGGAGCCGATGGGGCGCCATTTCAGGCGATCAGCGAAGTCGACCCCGACCATCTAGGTCAGCAAGGTGTCCCCGTACCGACCGACGAGGACGTCGCGACCGCAGAGTCGGATGATGAGGAGGACACCGGTCCCAAGGGTTCCCTGACGCATCCGTCCTCGATGGGGCTGCGGTTGCAGGTGCCGTCCGATCTCGGCACGCTCGTCGTGACGGCGTCCTGGGGCCGGTACGAGAGCTTCCAGCGTCTGAATGAGGAAACGGGACGCAAGCGGACCTGGTTTCGGCGGACGCCCGTCGAGGTCGTGCAGGAGCTACACATCGCCGGCACAACCGCCCGGCGGAACGAGGTCTACGAGCTCGATCAGGACGTCAGCCTCCGGGTCGAGATCTTCCCGGTGGGCGACCGCCTCATTGTCGAGCTGGCTTTGAGTAATGACCGGGTGACGGGAGTCGACGCACCGCCCGGCGACTGGCTGTTCCAGACGGAGCTCAGCGTCGAGGCGACGGATGGTTCCGCCTGCTTCCTGCCGAGTCGCGATGTCTGCGAGCCGGGGTACCGGGAGGACAATCCAGAACGGCGCCGCCTCGATCTGCAGTACAAGCACAAGCTGGAGTACGCGGTCGGCCGAACCTGCTCCGTCACCTGGGACGAAGCCGCCCAGCGACGGTCGACCAAGGTCTGCACGACATGGTTGCCGACGGGCGACGTCCCGCAGACGGTCGCGGGCGAGGCCGGCGAGACGGTGACTTCAATGCGCCTGCTAGCCGAGATCGAGGCCAGCGGCGTCCGTGACGCTTTGCAGCCCATGGTCGCGGGCTACAAGGCGTGGCTCGACAATGATCAGCAGAGCTTGGCCGCTGGTCTTCCCGACCACCTGAAGAAGACGGCGTCCGAGGCGATCGGTGACGCACGCATCGCGGCATCCAGGCTGGGAGCCGGCCTCGCGCTCCTCGAGAGCGACCCGAACACGCTGACGGCATTTCGGTTCATGAACCGAGCCATGCGCGATCAGCGCGTCCGCTCTCAGGTCGCCGCCAAGAGAGCCGCCAAAGCTGGTGTCACCGTCGAGCAGGCGATCACCGAGGTGGAGGAAGACGGCGACAGGGCCGCCTCGTGGCGACCGTTCCAGCTGGCCTTCATCTTGATGCAGCTGCCGGCGCTCGTGGACCCGACCGATCCCTACCGCAGCGGCGACGACGCCCGCGTCGAACTCCTCTTCTTCCCCACCGGTGGCGGTAAGACGGAGGCCTATCTCGGTCTGGCGGCCTTCACGTTCGCGATCCGGCGGCTCCAGGGAACCGTCCAAGGCAGTGACGGAGAGCTCGACAGCGGTGACGGCGTCGCCGTCCTCATGCGCTACACCCTTCGCCTGCTGACGTCTCAGCAGTTCCAGCGCGCCGCAGCACTCGTCTGCGCCGCCGAGCTGATCCGCCAGGAGGACGAGACGACCTGGGGCTCGGAGCCTTTCCGCATCGGCCTCTGGGTCGGTAGCAGCGTCAGTCCCAAACGCTTCACCGAGGCACAGGAGCAAATCAAGTCAGTCAAGAACGATGACTCTGGTCGCGCGTACGGCCTGACGGTTCTGCAGATCAAACGCTGCCCGTGGTGCGGCACCTTGATCGACCCGAAGCTCGACGTCGAGGCGGTGGTCACAACTCAGCGCATCCACGTCTACTGCGGTGACCGCGAGGACGAAGGATGCCCCTTCTCGGAGCGAGGACCGGGCGACGAAGGGCTGCCCATTCTCACCGTCGACGAGGAGATCTACCGGCACCCGCCGACGTTCCTCCTCGCTACGGTCGACAAGTTCGCAAGGCTGGCGCGCGAGGGCGAGGCGGCGAGCCTCTTCGGCTACGTCGACGAACGGTGCGAGCGCCACGGCTACCGCCACCCAGATGCCCGCGGCGACTTCTGCAAGGGGCAGAAGCACAACGCCATCACCAAGGGCGGCGTCGCCTACCCTGCCGTGGTCGTCAGGCCGGTGTCGCGTCTACGGCCGCCGGACCTGATCATCCAAGACGAGCTGCACCTGATCACCGGAGCGCTCGGCACGGCGGTCGGCGTCTTCGAGAACGTCATCGACGTCCTCTGCTCCTGGTCCCGCGACGGGGGGGCGGTCCTCCCGCTGATCGTCGCGTCGACGGCGACGGTCCGGAAGGCCGAGGAGCAAGTCCGCAACCTGTACGGACGCGGCGTCGACGTCTTCCCACCCCAAGTACTCGATGTCCGGCACACCTACTTCTCGCAGGAGCTGAAGGTGACCCCGGGCCAGCCCGGGCGGAAGTACCTCGGGGTCTGCGCACACGGCATCCGCCTCACCCTGGCCGAGATCCGCATCGCCGAGGTCCTTCTGCTTGCCGGGCAGAAGCTGCTCGACGAGCATGGCAAGGCAGCCGACCCGTACATGACCTCGGTCGCCTACTTCAGCGCGACGCGCGAGCTGGCCGGAATGCGCCGGTACCTCGACGACGACGTCACCACACGTGTGTCGGCGAAGACGGAGCCGTTCCCCCGTCGGACGACGGACTTCTCGCGTCTTGCCATCGGCGAGCTGACCTCCCGGATCTCGTCATCCGAGATCGGCGCGACGCTGGACAAGCTCGCCCTTGAATTCGACCCGGACCGATGGAGCACCACGGGTAAGGCGACGTTCACGAAGGCGATGCAGGACGGAAAGGTGAAGGGCGCCTTCGACCAGCGGCCATACGACTTCGTGCTCGCCACCTCAATGCTGCAGGTCGGTGTCGACGTCCCGCGCCTCGGCCTGATGTTGGTTGTAGGTCAGCCGAAGAACACCGCGGAGTACATCCAGGCGTCCTCCCGCGTCGGACGCGACAAGGACAAGCCTGGCCTGGTGGTATCGCTAGCCAATTGGGCGCGACCGCGCGACATGGCTCATTTCGAGCAGTTCCGGCACTACCACGAGACCTTCTACGCCCAGGTAGAGGCACTCAGCGTCACCCCGTTCTCAGAGGCCGCGCTCGAGCGTGGGCTGATGGGCGTGCTGGTCAGCGCAGCTCGGGTGATGGACGTCGGTCGGACCAACTCCCTCTCCCCGGAACTCGGAGCCGGCCGGATCCTCGACGAGGCGCAGCGCGTCGACGAGGTCATTGATCGTCTGACCGAACGCGCGTCACGCGCCTATCTGGAGCCCGACTTCGACGAGCGGGTCCGGGCAAAGCTCATCCAGCGCAGGGACCGTTGGTTCGGCCGAGCCAAGGAAGAGTCCGGCGGGCTGGTGTACGAGCGCTCCACCGACAAGACGCAGGTGACTCGCCCCCTCTTGATCAGTCCGGAAGTACGGACCACCACCCCTGCCGAGAAGGTCTTCGTCGTCGCCAACTCGATGCGCGAAGTGCAGCCGGAGATCAATCTGCTCGTCAGCCCGAGCGCGGACCGGCTGGCCGCGAAGGAGCCCGTCGACGCGCCGTCCTGGGACTTCACACCCCCCGCCGAGGAGGACGCATGACAGCCGTGTCGGACGGCGCGACGGAGATTCCCCACCTCTCCCCGGGCTCCCCGGAGCCGATGCTGGCGAGCGTCCAGCAGGAGCTCGACCCGATCGCCGACGTCGAGACCAACAAGCCGAAGAACCGGGCCAAGGTCGGCGCCGTCCGTCCGTCTGCGTTGCTCTACACGCAAGGCATCGGCTCGACGGTCGATCTGCCGCACCTGTCCGTGATGCCGCACGGGCTAGACGACTGGGAACGCATCTACCGTCGGCGACCGACGCCTCCCGAGACGATCGTCGAGCCGCGTCTCCTGCAAGTTGTCCAGGCACACCTTGGCAAGACGGTGCAAGAGCTTCGCAAGCCGCCGTGGGCATCCGCCGAGATCGGGCAGAAGGACTCGGCGACGGACCTCGGCATCCCAGGGCGGATCTTCCCGCAATGGCTGCGGTGCACCGGCTGCGGGCTGCTCGCTCAGGTATCGGACGGCGTCAGCTTCGAGTACCGGAACACCAACCCTTACCGACCCGATCAAGCAGAGTTCTTCCACCCCGGGTGCACTGGATGGTCCGAAAGCGGCGCCGTGAAGCGGAAGCCCACAAACCGTACCGCGGTCCCCGCTCGCTACCTCATCGCCTGCCAGAAGGGGCACCTCGACGAGTTCCCCTACGTCGCCTGGGTGCACCGCGGCGAGAAGTGCCCCTCCGGGAAGCCACGCCCGAAGCTCCGCATGCGGGAGTGGAAGAGCAACATCGGTCCCGACGTCCAGATCATCTGCCAGGCCTGCAAGCAGAAGCGCGGCATGCTTGAGGCCACCGCCCGCGGGGCCGACACGAAGCTCCCCCGCTGTCGCGGGCGGCACCCGCACCTCGATGCGTTCTTCAAGTGCCAGGAGCAAGGGCGGCTCATGCTCCTCGGCGCTGCAAACCAGTGGTTCTCCAACACGGTGGGCGCACTGTCCCTGCCGCGGGAGGACCAGACCTCGGCGTCCGAGCTCGCTCCGGCGATCGCGTCACTACCGAAGCCAGTCCTGGCTGCGGTTCCGGGCCCCGAGAGCATGGGGCTGTTCAAGCAGTTGGCCGCGCTGAACGGCCTGCCGGGGCTGGACGACGTCGACGACGCCGTCCTCTGGGACGCCTTCCAGATCGCGACGGGCCAGACAGCCGAGGCCGAGGATGCGGACCGTGCGGCCACTCGTCGCGACCCTAGAACCCTGCTGGCACCCGAGTGGACGGTTCTGAGCAACCGCGCGAAGTTCACCAAGTACAGCGGTGGCCCGGACTTCAAGGCGGAATCTCGTCCGGTGCCCGAGGCGCTGGTGCCTTTGGTGACCGGCGTCGTCGCCGTCGAGCGCCTCAAGAAGGTCAACGCCTTCATCGGGTTCACCCGCATCGACGCCTTCGACCGGATCGACGACGCGTCGGATCGCGTTGCGCCGCTGACCCGCAACGGTTCGCCCAGCTGGGTGCCCGCGACGGAAGACCGCGGTGAAGGCGTCTTCATCCAGTTCGACGAGGACCGCGTGGGTCAGTGGGAGGCCGAGGTGCTGACGCGGCCGGTCTGGCAGCGTTACCGCGACGCGCACCGGCTGAACTTCCTGCGCCGGACAAGCAAGACAGCGGCGGAGATCGAGCCGGACGAGCGATTCCCGGGCCCTCGTTACTGGGCACTCCACACGCTGTCGCACCTGCTGATCCGAGAGATGGCCATGTCGAGCGGCTACGGCTCGGCCAGCCTGACCGAGCGCATCTTCGCCTGGCCGGGGAACGGCGACGTCCCTCCGGCAGCTGGACTACTCATCAGCACGACGTCCTCCGACAGCGAAGGAACGCTGGGTGGACTGGTAGAGCTGGCCAAGCCGGACAAACTTGAGAAGGTGGTCCTGGACGCGCTCCGCCGAGGTACGCGGTGCTCTTCGGATCCGATCTGCTCGCACCGGGCGCCGCGGGGAAAGGAGGACTTCCTCCACGGAGCGGCGTGCCACTTCTGCCTCTTCGTGAGCGAGACGAGCTGCGAGCGGACCAACCGCTTCCTGGACCGGCGCATGGTCCTCGATCTCACGGTCGACGACAGTGTTGCCACGCCGGGACTCTTGTCCAGCCTGATCCCGGAAGGCAGCTGGTGACGGCTGCTGCGGAACTCGGCGCTCTCGTCACCAAGGACGAAGCTCGACGACTCAAGGCGAACCTCGCACTCGGTCACGGCATGCTGCACCAGGCGATGGGCGGCATTCACCCGTCCCGGCGGCCGTCGATCCAGGGGCGTCTGGAAGCAGTCCTCGCCGAGCTCGGCGGGAACGTCGACGCTCTGTCGGTCGTGCTGGATGCACTCAGCGGAGTCGTCCAGGAGGCACGGCCTCAATTGGTCTGGACCTCGCCGAGCCTGCCCAACAGCGAGGGCCACACGACACTCGCCGTCTCGGCCCTCATCAACCAGGCGCAGACGTACGTCTACGCCGCCACCTACTCCGCGGGGCTTGGCTCTGCCTATGTGACAGCACTACGGGCGGCGCTCGAACGCGGCGTGAAGGTGACCCTGGTCGTCGACCGGACGAAGCAAGGACAGATCGCCGCAACGCTCGCTGCGAAGTTGGACGGCGCCCGGATCTGGACGTTACGCGAGCCCGTGGACGGTGAGTGGGCGGTGCAGCACGCCAAACTCGTCATGATCGACGGCCTAGCTGCTTTGGTGACCAGCGCCAACTTCTCGACGGCAGCCGCCGAGAGCAATCTCGAGTGCGGGGTTCTCCTCCGGGATGCGCTGATCGCCGGCTCCATCAAGTCGCACCTCGATCGGCTCCGCGAGGCGGAGTACCTGGTGGACTACGCCAGCTGACCGAGCGTGTGGACGACGCGTCGGGCAGCACGGCTCGTGCGACGCTCGGAGCGTGATGGCGAGGACGCCCCAGCCCGGTCCGCACCCAGGGTCATCCAGTGCCGAGATGTCCCGCCGCATGGGGAGCGTGAGGAAGCGCGACAACGGGCCTGAGATGGCAGTGCGCCGTCTGCTGCATGCGGCAGGGCTTCGCTACCGCGTTGCTTGGCCGGTCCCAGGTCAGCGACGCCGCACGATCGACATCGCCTTCACGCGTGCGCGTGTGGCCGTCTTCATCGACGGTTGCTTCTGGCACGGGTGTCCGGTTCATGGGACGTCGCCCACAGCGAACGCGGCGTGGTGGGTCGACAAGATCGCCACGAACCAGGCACGGGATGCCGACGTGACGGCCCAGCTGGACGCCATGGGCTGGACCGTGATGCGGTTCTGGGAGCACGAGCTCCCCAGCGACGTCGTCACGCGGATCGTCGCTGTCCTTGGGGCCGCACAGCCGCTCAGGGCGCAGTGAGCTCCACGTGCTCGTCCAGGGCGGCCATGAAGTCGGCCGAGTAGCGCAGGCTGCTGCGCCGGAGCCGGTCACGAAAGCCCTTCGTCGCCCTGTGCGAGAGGGGCTCGCTCCCGTATCGGTCCAGAACGGTCACCAGGTGAGCGTTCTCGCCACTGGGCCGGCGGGGCCATTCGGAGGCATCGACGTTCCACGCCTTCCCTCCGGCACCACAGGCGGCCCGTGGCCATGAATCGCCCGGAGCGCGTGGAGACTTGTCGCAGCCGTCCACACTGTCGGTACCGCCGAGCGTCCGTAGTCCCTCGCCTATCCAGGTAGCAACGGGCACGCTGACTGCATTGCCGACCAGCTTCCAACGATCACGCGCAGGCGCAGCGGACGTCCAGCCGGCTGGGAATCCCTGCAGCACCTCGGCCGCCTCGATTGAAGGACGGACGATGCGCCGTCCCGGCACGTGTCCTGGCACCCAAGCCGCCGGCGGGCTCGGAATGCTGACAGTGGTCGAGCCCTTCAGTGTCGGCAGAGCGTCGATGGCCCATCCCACACCGCGATTTCCCTCGGTCGAATAGAAGCCGTAGGCGCTGCCACGCCACGCGCCGCGTGCCGCTCCATCCGCCTCCTCCGAGGGGTCATCCTCCCGGAAGAGCACAGCAGCAGGGTCGTGCACGGCCGAGGCCAACAGGTACACACGCTTGCGTCGCTGTGGCAGCCCGAAGGCTCGCGAGTCGATGGTGCGGTACGCCCAGTTGTAGCCCGCGGCGTCAAGTTTGCAGGTGATCTCCTGGATCGCACTGCCACGACCGAGCCGAAGCATGTTTGGGACGTTCTCGATCAGCACCCAGTCCGGGTTTGATCGCTCCAGCAGGTAGAGGATGCGACGGATCAGCCCGGATGCACTGCCATCGAGCCCGGACGTCCGTCCCGCTTGCGAGAGGTCGGTGCATGGGAACCCTGCCGTGACGATCGCGGCGCCATCTAGATTGCGCAGCTCCATGACATCCCCGTGGAGCTTTGCCTCGGACAGCTGATGCGCGAGCACCGACCGTGCTGGCTCCCAACGCTCGTACAACTCGACCGGACCCAGGAGCCCACCCTCGCGAAGACCCAGCTCGAAACCTCCGATCCCTGCGAACAGTCCCAGGATCGGTCCCTCGTGCACGAGCCCGAGCATGGCAGACGTCGAGAGTGCGGCGGCGGGGCAGGTGCGCCCGAGGAGCCGCCTGCGCCCGCTGCGTCGACACGCCACAAGAGCGACGTGATTGCCGCCGGCCCCGCGCAGATGCACGCTCAGTGCGTGAGCAATGCGCTCCCCGAGGAGCACGTGAGGGCGGCCGCACTCGCCTGGCTGAGTCAGGTGACTCTGGACGGGACCGTGCCCGTGACCCGCGCCCAGCTGCGGGATGACTTCCATGTCGGCGGAACCCGCTTTCCCTTGGTGGACGCCGGTCGGGGGATCCGAAAACCGCGGGGGTGGTCGGCCGCGTTGAGCATCCTGACCGCAGCGCCGGAGGGCGCCGCCTGGCGTCCGTACGACGACTCCGAGGGGCCTGACGGTTTACATCGCTACAAGCTGAGACGCGACGAGCGCGGCGCGGCGGAGAACGAAGGCCTTCGCGCAGCTATGGCTCGACAAGCACCGTTGATGTGGTTCTACGGCGTCCGACAGGGAATCTTCCAGGCCATCTTCCCCGTCTACCTTATCGGCGAGGAGCCGGAACAGTCGCAGTTCGTGATGGCCCTTACTGAGGAACAACGACAGGTGAAGCCGGGCAGCCGGGTCGAGGAAGCGCTGCGCCAGTACCTGATGACCATGACACGACGTCGCCTCCACCAGCCACTGTTCGCCAGTCAGGTCATGGTCGCCTACGAGACGCGCTGCGCCGTCTGTTCGCTCAACCACCGCGAGCTACTCGACGCCGCGCACATCATCCCGGATTCACAGCCGAACGGTGACTCTGTCATCACCAACGGGCTCGCGCTCTGCAAGCTCCACCATGCCGCTTACGACCGCAACATTCTCGGGATCCGGCCCGACTATACGGTCGAGATCCACCAGCGCCTCTTGAACGAGATCGATGGCCCGATGTTGCAGCATGGCCTGCAGGGGCACCACGGCCACCCATTGATGAAGTTGCCCTCAGCAAGAAGGGATCGGCCCGACACCGATCGACTCATGGAGCGGTACCAGCTCTTCCGTGCTGCGTGAGACAGGGCCCAGCAGGTGCGGCCAGGCGGGCCGCTGTGCCCCGCTTGGCCTGTGGGCTCTCGCGACGTCAGACCTGCGCCTCCGCGCTCGTAGCGTTGACGCCCAGACGCTGCTGCAGCCGCTCCCGGAGACGGGCCTTCCTAGCTTCGTAGAACGACATGAAATCCGGAATCGTATCTGGGAGCACCTGGAGATCGTTTTGCTCGATATATGCCGCTCGCTGCTCGTCTGACACGAAGGCTTTGGTCAGCCACTCGGTCGGCAAGACGGCCTGCTTCTCAACGTTAGCCTGCCCTTGCAGGAGCTGCAGATTCGGGAGCCGATCCACCGCGTTGATGAAGCCGTCGAGGTCCTGAGCCGGGACACCAGCGGCCAACAGCCTCTTTTGAGTGAATAGAGACCGCGGGAAGACATGGTCCTCGTGGAACACCTTGCTCAGGTCGAGGCCGGGATACAGTATCGCAAGGACTGGGAATGTGCGCTGACCCCCATACTTCAGCTCCAGGAGCTCATCGATCTCGGTCGCTTCGAACTCGAGCGACTTCCCGATCGCTGCCATCTCGGATTGGACGAGCTCGACGGGGAATTCAGCGCCGTCGTGGGAATCGATGGCCTGACGGATGCGCGTCAAGGTCGTGTCTAGCCCGGATCCCCAGATCCCTCGCTTCATGAGCGACCGGTTGACCCACTTCTGCAGCCGCATACGGTCCGCAGCACTCGCGGTCGAATCGAGGTACGAGTCGTCGAGCCCCTTGGAGGCCAGGAAGTACGCGATCGGGATGACGACACTGTGAGCGGTCAAGCTCCGGGTGGAGAGCCCGAACCGGCTAAGCAACGTCGCCGCCCGGATCAGGGCCTTCCGTGTCGTCTCCCAGGCAGACTCCACCTTCTTCATGTTGTCACTGGTAAAGTTGGTCACTCGGAATTGCAGATTGACGCCAGCTACCATGAGCGCGGTTTTCAGCACGACATCCTTCGAGAAGGCAAACTCTCGAGAGCCGCCACTGTTGAGTTCCTGGACAAGAGCACGCACCTCTTCACGCGCATCAAGGTTCTGCCATTGGTTCGTGGCCATCGACAACAGCAGATCGGAGTAAGAGAGGACCGTGCCACCGCTGTTGACCCGGACGAAGATGTCCAGGACCTTGTCCGCGTCCTGCGATCCCTCCAGGTAGTAGTTGATCGGCTTCATCACGCGAATGGCCTCATACAGGGCGTACAAGCGCTGGTAGGCGCCTGTCTGGTTGAGATCGACACCTCTGTCAGCCAGGGCCTGGACCAGCGCGGGCCCTGAGTCCTTGAGGTGTAGGATATCGCCGACACGAAACCACTTGGCAGGCTGTTCCGCCTGGGGCTGCGCATCCGCCTCGGTCAAGAATCTCAAGTCGAAGCGAAGTGACAGCTCTTCGTGGTTCGGATCCTCCAAGAGGTTGAGGTACAGCCGCTTCTTGGGGAACGCATCGGGGCTGTTCCACCAGGCGTACTTCTTCTTCTCCGCATGACTCCCATAGATAGCGATATTCAGCGACGTCAGACGCTGCTGCCCATCGAGGATCGCCGTGGTCGGAGATCCGCTCGGCACCGTCGCCTTGGTTGCGTACGGATGATCGCGCTCGTGGTAGTCAGTCAGGAAGTCGTAGAAGACGTATTGACTAGCGGTGTCTGCATGCACGTCCCAGAGCAGGAATGAACCGATCGGATAGCCACGCATGAGGCTGTCGACAAGACGCCTGATCTGATCCTGATCCCAAACGAACTCTCGCTGGATCGCCGGGAGCAAGTATCGCTTTTCGTGAATCCCAGCAAGGATGTCCTGCACGGTCACTGGCGTCTGGAAGGCCACCGTTCCCCCGTTTCAACGAAGCAGTGAACGGCAGGCTATGGCTTGTGACCCAGGATCGCGAGCACGGCCGCGGCGCCAGGCGGGGCCTCCGGGCCGGTCTCAGCTGGAGGGGCGGCGCATCGACCACATCTGCGCCGGGCGCTCGAACTGGGTGGCGATCTCCCAACTGACCGGCGTCGCCGTCTCCTTGCGGAAGTTGCCGACGGCTACTCGCGCCAGCTCCGGGTCGGCCGCCACGCGAGTAGCCAGCTCCAGCGCCCGATCCTCCACCGCGGCGTCGTCCACCGACTCCCACGCCAGCCCCAGCTCGACGGCCTTGTCGCCATTGATTTCCTCGCCGAACAGGGCCATCGCCGCGGCCGCTTCGCGGCCGATCAACCGCGAGAGGATCAGGAAGTGCCCGCCGCCCGGATGCAGCCCTCGCTTGAGGAAGCCGCAGATCAGCCGGGCGTCGCGCGCGATGATCCGCAGGTCGGTGGCCAGCAGCATGTTCATCCCGGCGCCTACTGCTGATCCCCGCACCGCCGCGATCGTCGGCACCTTCACCTGGCCCAGCCGGTAGAAGGAGTCGTAGATCGCCGACATGCCCTCGTAGTTCGAGGCCTCGGCCGGGTCGCGGCCGGCGTCGGTCAGCGTCTTGATGTCCCCGCCGGCACAGAACGACCTCCCGACAGCGCGCACGACCAGCGCTCCGACGTCCTCCCGCCCGTCGACCTCGTCGAAGGCCGCCATCAGCTCGCGCGCCATCGCCGGCGTCAGCGCGTTGCGCCGGTCCGGCGCGTTCAGCGTCACGACGGCCACCGCGCCGTCGTAGTCAAGCAGCACCTCACCGGAGCCAGCAGCCACGAGTCACCCCTTCGACCAGGCGGCCGACTCCCCTGTCGGCCCACGCCTCTCCCGGCATCAGACCACGCTCCCACCGAGCCCTCCGCACGGGGCACACAGCCCGCACCGGACACCCTTGCGCCGCCTCCCGTCCACCTGATCGAGTGGCCGTCGTCACACCAGCCAGCAGAGGGACCGCAGTGAACCTCACCCAGGGACTCCACCGCGCCGTCCAGCAGAAGCCGAACGGGATCGCCACCATCTGCGGCGGCCGCACCAGGACGAACAGGGAATCCGTCGGCCGCATCGCCCGGCTGGCCGGCGCCCTGCAGGACCTCGGCATCGAGGACGGCGAGCGCGCCGCGATCCTGTCCCTCAACTCCGACCGTTACCACGAGTTCCTCGGCGCCACCCTGTGGGCCGGCGGCGTCGTCGTCCCGGTCAATCTGCGCTGGAGCGTCCCGGAGATCGCCGAGTCCCTCGCCGAGGTCGACGCCCCCGTCCTCGTCGTCGACGACGCCTTTGCCGGTCACGTCGACGGCATCCGGGCGGCCGACGCCAGGATCGAGCACGTCGTCCATGCCGGCGACGGCCCCACCCCCGACGGCATGGAGTCCTTCGAGGAGCTCATCGCGACCAGCGAGCCCATCGAGGACGAGCGCCGCGGAGGCGACGACCTGGCCGCCGTCTTCTACACCGGCGGCACCACCGGCCGGTCCAAGGGCGTCATGCTCAGCCACGCCAACCTGCTGACGTCGAGCATCGGCACGCTGGCCACCGAGCACTTCCTCAGCCCGGACGGCGTCTACCTGCACGCCGCCCCGATGTTCCACCTCGCCGACCTCGCGGCCTGGACGGCACAGGTGCTCCGCGGCGGCACACACGTCATGATCCCGATGTTCGAGCCGGTCGCCGTCATGACCGCGGTCAGCGAGCACCAGGTCACCGACGCCCTGCTGGTGCCGACGATGATCCAGCTACTGGTCGACCACCCGCGGATCGACGAGTTCGACCTGACCAGCATCCGGCGGATCAGCTACGGTGCCTCGCCCATGTCCGAGGGCGTGCTCGGCCGCGCGCTCAAGGCGCTGCCCAACGCGCAGTTCACCCAGCTCTACGGCATGACCGAGCTCTCCCCCGCCGCCACCGGCAACTTCCCCGCCGACCACGAGGACCCCCGGCGCCGCCGCGCCGCCGGCCGCGCCCTGCCGCACAACGAGGTGCGCATCGTCGGTCCGGACGACGTCGAGCTCCCCCGCGGCCAGGTCGGCGAGATCGTCGTCCGCGGCGGGAACGTGATGCTCGGCTACTGGAACCGGCCTGCGGAGACCGCGGAGGCGCTGCGCGGCGGCTGGATGCACACCGGCGACGGTGGCTACATGGACGACGACGGCTACGTCTACATCTCCGACCGCATCAAGGACATGATCATCACCGGCGGGGAGAACGTGTACTCCGTCGAGGTGGAGAACGTGCTCGCCCAGCATCCGGCCGTTGCCACCTGCGCGGTCATCGGCGTGCCCGACGAGACCTGGGGCGAGCGGGTGCACGCCGTCGTCGTCCCAGCCACCGGTGCCACCGTCACCCTCGAGGACCTGCGCGCGTTCTGCGCCGAGCGCATCGCCGGCTACAAGACCCCGCGGTCCTTGGAGATCGTCGACGGCCTACCGCTGTCGGCCGCCGGGAAGGTGCTCAAGCGCGAGCTGCGCAAGCCGTACTGGGAGGGACAGGAGCGTGCTGTCCACTAGAAGCAGCAACGGCCCGTCCTCCCCGGAAGGAGGACGGGCCGCTACCAGTTCGCGAGCTCAGCTGGCGTTGCAGCTGACGACCGCGTACTGACCGGTCGACGTCTGCTCGGCGACGACCTCACCGTCAACGGTGATGCGGCAGGTGATCGTCGTGCCGTCGGCGGCGCTGCCGTCGAGCACCGGGTTCATCTGGCCGGTCAGCGTGAACGACTTCACCCAAGTGTCCTCGACCTCCAGCTCCTGGCTCCACGGCGCCGTCACGCTGTTGGCCTGGGACTGGCCGATGTTGCCGTTCGTCAGCGTCGCGTAGGTGGCCGACACGGACGGAGCGTCGGACTCCAGCGTGTAGACGACCTTCACCTTGCCGGCCGCAGCACCGTTGCTCGAGGAGCTACTGCCCGAGGAGCTGCTGCCACCGCCCCCACCGGCGGTCGTGGCGATGATCGCCACGACGACGATGACGGCGAGCCAGAACCACCACCGCGCGAAAATCGACTTCTTCTTCTTGAGCTCGTAGCCCTCGGGCACGACGGGCGGCTGCTGCGTCGTAGTCATTGTGGGATCCCCCTGTGTCTTGGAACTTCCGTCTGCACGGACGGTAAGCACGCCAATACGAGGTTGCTTGGAGCTTGCTGTGAGAGCGCCGCGCGTCGCGCTGCTTGCGCCTCACTGCCGACACGGCTCCGCTCCGGCATCAGGACTCTCCCCTTATCTCAACTCGATGCCTGCACCGCTCCCGCCACGGAGGGGTCAGCACGCACCAGCTGGCGGGATCGCCGGCTCCAAGACGCCGCAGCCCATGGAGATCGTCGAGGTCGGTTGGCCAGCCGGAGTCGGCAATTTGCAGCGCCAGCTCCCGATATCTGCAAGGGTCGCCACCTTCGACACTGAGGTCAGTCTCTGTTTGAGGAGCGCCGGTTCGTTCGCGCCGGTGACCAGCGGCTCGACGGGCATCGAGGTGGCTACCATGGACGCCGAGAATGTGGCTACCGGAGGCTGAGATGAACTGGGTCGGCATCAAGGAGCTGCGCGACGGCCTCAGCCGGTACCTCGCCCAGGTCCGCGCGGGGCACACCATCACGGTCACCGATCACGGCCGCCCTGTGGCGCGGATCGTCCCCGCGGAGGGGCCGACCGCGTTGGAGCGGCTCATCGCCGAGGGACTCGTGCAGCCGGCGCGGGAACGGACCGGCTCCGCACCGACGCCCGTCAAGGCCTCCGGCCCCGTGACGGAGCTGGTCGACGATCAGCGCAGGTGATCGCCTACTTCGACACGTCCGCGATCATCCCGCTGCTCGTCGACGACGAGCCGGGGGCCGAGGCGGTCCTCGCCGTCTGGCTGAGCGCGGAGTCCGTCGTCTCTGCCCGGATCCTGTTCGCCGAGGCGGCCGCCGCCCTCGCGCGGGCGGCGCGACTGGGACGCCTGGAACCGGAGGCGCTCGACCTCGCCCTCGCCGGACTCGATTCCGTCTGGTCCCAGCTGGACATCGTCGAGATCGACGACTCCCTCGTCCGCACCGCCGGTTCGCTCGCGCGGACGCACTCCTTCCGGGGTTACGACGCGGTGCACTGTGCAGCGGCTCTGCGACTCGCCGATCCGACCACCGTGGCGCTGGCCGGCGATCAGCAGCTGCTCGCCGCCTGGCGGACCGAGGGGCTGCAGGTGGTCAACACACGAACTTGACGCGGGAGCTCCGGCGCGGACGGGCAGCGCGGCGTCCGCCATCGGAGTAGGACGGCGGCATGGAGACGTGGGACGCCGTCCGGGCACGCCGCAACGTGCGCCAGTACACCGACCAGCCGATCCCCGGCGACGACCTCGAGCGCATCCTCGAGGCCGGCCGGCGGTCACCGTCGTCGTCGAACTGGCAGCCGTGGCACTTCGTCGTCGTCACCGACCGGGACCAGCTCGCCGACCTGGCCAAGGTGTGGCAGGGCGCCGGGCACATCCCCGGCTCGGCCGCGACGGTCGCGCTCGTCGCGCAGCAGCCGGAGGACGACCGGACCCGCCAGCGGATCGCCTACGACTTCGGCCAGGCGACCGCCTTCATGATGATCACCGCGACCGACCTCGGCATCGGCTCCGGCCACTCGGCGGTCGCCGACCAGGAGCAGGCGCGGCGGGTGCTCGGTTTCCCCGACGGCTACTTCTGCGCCTACCTCATCGGCTTCGGCTACCCGGCGGACCGGCCACTTCGCCCGGTGCAGATGCCCGACCGCCGTCCGTTCGACGACGTCGTCCACTGGGGCCGCTGGTAGTCGGAGGACGACGACCTCGGCCGAATGTCCGCAGGGGAGGACGGACCTCCCGTGACGCGGATCTGCGCGCTTCAGGCCTTCTTCGCCCGGACCGCCAGCGCGGCCGCCCCGTAGGCCAGCGAGCTCAAGACCGCCCGCATCGTGGTCCTGCCGCCCGCGCTGCGGGCCGTCGCGAGCGCGGTCACCGAGTCCACCAGGTTCATCGCGGCCACCGCGGCTAGGCCGCGGTCGGCCTCCTCGTCGGTCTTCGCGGTCAGCGTCAGGGCGGAGATGACCAGCGCCCGGCTGCCGAAGAGCCGCTGCAGCTGCAGCCCGGCCGGCGTGACCGGCACTCCGTACGCACCGGCCACCGCCTTCGGCGCCACCACGCTCAGCAACCCGAACGCCGCGCCTGCGGCGCCGAGTGCCCTCGCCATCGACTGCTTCGACATCCCTGCGGCGGCATTGGCCATGACAACTCCCGGGTACCGGCGGCGGACAGCGGGCCTGACCGTCGCGCGCGAGTCAACCACCCCGCATCCCGACGAAGCGAGCGCGGGCATAGCGTCCCCGCCATGGCGATCGACCCCCGCGGTGCAGACCTCAAACGCTTCCTCCAGGAGGACCCCGGCGGTCCCGTCGTCATGCTCAACCTGCTGCGCTTCGCCGACGGCGGCCGCGAGTCCTACGACCGGTACGCGGCCGCTCTCTCCGAGACATTCCTCCCGCGGTACGGCGGGGAGGTCCTCTACGCCGGGGATGGCGGCACCCCGCTCGTCGCCGAGCAGGGCCAGGACTGGGACGCCGTCCTGCTCGTCCGCTACCCCTCCCGGGAAGCGTTCAGCCGCATGGTCGCAGACCCCGAATACCAGCAGGTCACTCACCTGCGCACCCAGGCACTGACCGAGGCGGTGCTGCAGCCCACCACCGCCTGGTAGGCCGACCGTGCCACCCGACGCGGAGGTCGCGCACCGCCCCACCAGGTGGGGTGTCATGCGCAGCCGGACGGTGGGCGAGCCGCGGGCCGGTGTCCCCGAGGTGGTCGCCGTCCCCGGACTGGCCGTGGCCAACTACCTGATGCCGGCCGTCACCGCACTCGCCGGATGGACCCGGGCGCACCTGGTGGAGCTGCCCGGCTTCTCCGGCAGCGGCGAGCCGCCGCACCCGATGGACGTCCCCCAGTTCGCCGATGCCCTCGACCAGTGGCTGACCGGCAGCGGGCTCGACCGGGTCGTGCTGGTCGGACACTCGTCCGGCACCCAGGTGGTGGCGCAGGTCGCCGCCGGCGGGGCGCCGTCCGTACGGGCCGTCGTCCTCGCCAGCCCCACGATGGACCCGCAGTTCCGCAGCACGCGGCGGATCCTGCTCGCCTGGCGGCGCAACCATGCACTCGAACCGCCCACCCTCGACGTCGAGCACACGCCCGAGCGGCAGCGGGCCGGGCTGCGCCGGGTGCGGCACGCGCTGAGGGCGCACCTGGCCGACCGGCTCGAGGACGTCGTCCCGCGGATCGCCGTCCCCGTGCTCGTGCTCCACGGCGAGCAGGACCTGATCTGCACCGAGGCGTGGGCCCGGGAGCTCAGCGAGCTGGCGCCCGACGGCCGGTTCCGCGCTGTGCCCGGCGCGCACAGCTTCGTGTGGACAACGCCGGACGCCTGGTCCGAGCCCATCGAGGAACTCAGCCGGCACCTCGGTTGACGCGGCGCAGGCCCCGCGCCGACGGGCCGGAGGCCCCTGTTCCGGTACATCGTCGGGCAGGACGCTGGGCCGACCACCGAACCGGGAGGTCGCGGCCATGTACGTCACCCAGGGCCTGCACCGCGCGGTGCAGCAGCGTCCGCACGAGATCGCCACCCTCTGCGCCGGTCGCACCCGGACGCACGCCGAGTCGGTCGACCGGATCGCCCGGCTGGCGGCCGGCCTGCGCGGGCTCGGCATCCAGAGCGGCGACCGCGCGGCCATCTTGTCGCTGAACTCCGACCGCTTCCACGAGTTCCTCGGCGCCACGCTGTGGGCGGGCGGCGTCGTCGTCCCGGTCAACATCCGCTGGGCCGTGCCCGAGATCGCGGAGTCGCTCGTCGAGGTCGACGCCCGCGTGCTCGTGGTCGACGACGTCTTCGCGGGCTACGTCGATGGCATCAGAGAGCTGCATCCCCGGCTCGAGACCGTCGTCCACGCCGGCGACGCACCGACGCCGGACGGCGCGCTGTCCTTCGAGGCTCTCATCGCCGAGAACGAGCCTATGGAGGACGTCCGCCGCGGCGGGTCCGACCTCGCCGGCGTCTTCTACACCGGCGGCACCACCGGCCGGTCCAAGGGCGTCATGCTCAGCCACGCCAACCTGCTCACGTCCAACTTCGGCGGGCTGGCCAGCGAGCACTTCGACCGGGACGGCATCGGCCTGCACGCCGCGCCGATGTTCCACATCGCCGCCTTCAGCATGGGGGTGGGCGGGGTGATCATGGGCGGCACGCACGTCATGATCCCCTTCTTCGAGCCGGTCGCCGTCATGACCGCCGTCCAGGAGCACCAGGTCACCGACATGCTGCTGGTGCCCACGATGATGCAGATGGTCGTCGACCACCCGCGGATCGACGACTTCGACCTCACCAGCGTCCGGCGGATCCTCTACGGCGCCTCCCCCATGTCCGACGCCCTGCTCGGCCGCGCCATGAAGGTCTGGCCCAACGCGCGCTTCTTCCAGGCCTACGGGATGACCGAGCTCGCCCCCGCCGCCACCGTGCTCACCGCCGAGGACCACGAGGACCCCCGTCATCGGCGGTCGGTCGGCCGGGCCGCACCGCACACCGAGGTGCGCATCGTCGGTCCGGACGACGTCGAGCTCCCCCGCGGCGAGGCGGGCGAGATCGTCGTCCGCGGCGGCAACGTGATGCTCGGCTACTGGAACCGGCCCGCCGAGACCGAACAGGCCCTGCGCGGCGCGTGGATGCACACCGGCGACGGCGGCTACATGGACGACGAGGGCTACGTGTACCTCACCGACCGGCTCAAGGACATGATCATCACCGGCGGGGAGAACGTGTACTCCGTCGAGGTCGAGAACGTCCTCGGGATGCACCCCGCCGTCGCCACCTGCGCGGTCATCGGCGTCCCCGACGACACCTGGGGCGAGCGGGTGCACGCCGTCGTGGTCCCGGCCGCGGGTGCCACGGTCACGCTCGAGGAGCTGCGCGAGTTCTGCGCCGAGCGGATCGCGGGCTACAAGACACCGCGGTCGATGGAGCTCGTCGACGCGCTACCGCTGTCGCCTGCCGGCAAGGTGCTCAAGCGGGAGCTGCGCAAGCCCTACTGGGAGGGCCGGGACCGCGCCGTCCTGTGAGGACGACGACAGGGGGCCCCGACGCCGGTGTCGGGACCCCCTGTGCCGGATGTGAATCGCTAGGCGGCGCGGATCTTGCCGACCGTGGCGACGCTGGGCTTCGGCGTCACGCTGACGCTGCCCTGTCCGGTCTTGCCAGTGTTCACGAACTGGATGCACTGCCCCTGGTTGGGGAAGTCCGGATCCGTGTAGGTCTTCCAGCCACCGTTCTTGCAGTCGTCGGCCGTGAGCGGCTTCGCCGGCTCGGGCTCTGGCTCCGGCTCGGACACCACCGGAGCCGTACCGAAGTCGTAGGTGGTGTCGTTGACCGTCAGCAGGTCGACCTGCGACGTCAGCCCGCCGTTGCCGCCGCCCTGGTTGACACCGATGCCGAGCACCGTGGCATCGGGGAAGAACGCCCGGACCTCGGCCCAGGTCGCGTGGCCATAGCCCGCCCGGGCCTGCTTCTGCTGCAGCGCGTCCTGGAAGCCGCCGCCCGAGACCCACCAGCCGCCGGCCGAAGCGGTCGGCGTCTGCGTGGTCCACGTCCGCGTCGTCGGCGTCTTGTAGAGGTCCACGTAGACAGGCTCGAACACGAGGACCGCATAGCCGCCGTCGACGCCCGGACCGTTCGGGTCGATCTCCACGTTCATGGCGGGCGCCCAGTCCACTGCTGCCGGTGTGGCCGTGAGGTCCGCGGTCAACTGTGTCACGAGGTACGAGTAGGACAGCGTCGTGATGCCGTCCAGGTCTGCCCCGCGGTTGTCGTACTCGAAGGCGAAGGCCTTGTCATCGGACGTACCGGCGGTCGGCGTGGAGAGCTCCAGGTGCTGGCCGGCCGGCGTGTCGGCGGCCCCATCGACCACGCGCACCGTCCCGGACGCACGGGTGAACGTGCACCAGCCGGACACGGTCGTGCTGCAGACCTTCGTGTCCGTACCGGTCTTCACGGTGCCCAGGGCATCGGACGACACGTAGGTCTCGGCGGCCTGCGCGGTACCGGCGAGAGCGAGCAGGGAAGCAACGGCGGCTGCTGCCACGGCGAACGTGCGACGCATGGAGTTCAAGCCCTTCCGGAGGCGGCCGCGGTGACCGACTCCCTCGCCGCGTGGCGCTCGTGCATTTCCACCCGGCTGCCCCCGGCCTCCGTGGCCGACGGCAGGGATGAGGTTGCGGGACAGCACGGCAGCCACCGGTGAACCGGGCCCGTCCGTCGGTGCGTGTCCAGAACCGGAGCCCCAGAGGCCACAACTGGCCCTGCCGCCTACGGTTCAGGCGCACACGTCCGCTAAGGGGAGCTTGCGGACAGGGAGCCGTGGATCGCCACGGCAATGAACCGCCAGGACGGCTGCCCCGAGGGCAAGAGCCGCTGCAGCCGGAGGTTCGCTGCGGAATCCGGGACGCCATGGGCGGCGACGACCGCATATGACGCGACGACGCTCACCAGTCCGAACGCCGCTCTCCGGCAGCCAGTGCCTGCCTGGGCATCCCTCCGACGACGGCCTGAGCCATGGCGGCTTCCTACCGCGAGCACGGACGGCGATGGCTGACTGTCCGCCGGGAATCCTCACTTCGCCGATGACACCGGCTGTCGAGGACGGCCGCCGGCCTCTGGCAGACGGCCGACCAGGTCCCTACCCTCCTCGTTGGCCGGCAAGAGGCCAGGACCTCCTGGGGGCAGCCGTGGCCGAGGAGCTCATCGCGCTACAACCTGACCGGCGGCAGGACGGCGGCCTCCCCACCGGCACGGTGACCTTCCTGTTCACCGACATCGCCGGCTCGACTCGGCTGGTGCGGGAGGACCGGGAGGCGTACGCGGCAGCGCTCGAGGATCACCGGCGCCTGCTCCGCGCCGCCTTCGCCACGCACGGCGGGCGGGAGGTCGACACCCAGGGCGACGCGTTCTTCGTGGCCTTCCCGACCGCAGCCCAGGCGGTGGCCGCCGCGGCCGACGCACAGCGATCCCTGACCGGGCCGATCTCCGTGCGGATGGGCCTGCACACCGGTGAGGCCACCGTCTCCGGCGGCGGCTACGTCGGCCTGGACGTGCACCGGGCGGCCCGCATCGCGGCGGCCGCCTCCGGCGGGCAGATCCTCCTCTCCGGCACCACCGCGGCGCTGGCCGCCGAGCAAATGCCGGCCGGCACCGGCCTGCGCTCCCTCGGCGAACACCGGCTGAAGGACTTCCCGCAGCCGGCCGCCCTCTACCAGCTGGACGTCGACGGCCTGCCCACCGACTTCCCGCCGCCGAAGACCCTCGCCCCCGAGCACCGCCTCCCCGCCCCGCCCGGACAACTGCTGGGGAGGGACGACGACCTCGCCGCCCTCACCGCTCTGCTCCGCGACCCGCGGACGCGGCTGGTCACCGTCACCGGAGCCGGCGGCGTCGGCAAGACCCGCCTCGCCCTCGAGGCATCTCGCACAGTCGCCGCTGACTTCCCCGGCGGCGTCGTCTTCGTGCCGCTCTCCGCCATCAGAGATCCCGCCCTCGTGCTCCCGACGGTCGTCGACGCGGTCGGCGCCCGGCGCGAGCGGGGCATGCAGTCGGCAGACGCCATCAGGGCCGCGCTCGGCGACGACCGCACGCTGCTGGTCCTCGACAACTTCGAGCAGGTCGCCGCCGCCGCGACGGACCTGGCGGCGCTCCTCGACGCGGTCCCCGCCGTCGTCGCCCTGGTGACCAGCCGGCAGGTCCTCCGGCTGCGCGCCGAGCAGCAGTACCCGCTGGCGACGCTCGAACAGGCGTCGGCGATCAGGCTCTTCGCCGAGCGCGCCGGGGCCGTCCGCCCCGGCTTCACCCTGGACGCCGCGAGCGCGGCCGCGGTGACCGAGATCTGCCACCGCCTCGACGGCCTGCCGCTGGCCATCGAGCTGGCCGCGGCCCGGGTGCGCCTGATGCCGCCGACCGCGCTGCTCACCCGGCTCACCGAGCGGCTCGACGTCCTCGCGGGTGGGCCGGTGGACGCCCCCGACCGGCAGCGCACGCTGCGCGCCACCATGGACTGGAGCTACGGCCTGCTCGGCCCGCCGGAGCAGGGGGTCTTCGCCCGGCTCGCGGTCTTCTCCGGCGGGTGGACGCTCGACGTCGCGGAGGCCGTCTGCGGCCGGCCCGGCGAGCCCGACGTCCTCGACTGCCTCTCCGCGCTCCTCGACGCCAGCCTGCTGACCCGCTCCGGCGACACACGGCTGGACATGCTCGAGACGGTGCGGGCCTACGCGGTCGAGAAGCTCGCCGACTCCCCCGACCGGGAAGAGACCGAGCGCCGCCACACCCGGTGGATGGTCGACATGGTCGAGGGCCTGCTCGCGGCGACCGGGCATGAGCACCGGGCCTGGGCCGACCGCCTCGACGCCGAGCTGCCCAACCTCCGGGCCGCGCTGCAGCGGGCGATCGAGACCGGCGACCTCGCCACCGCGGCGCTGATCCTGCGGGACACCGTGGCCTACCGCACCCGCCGCGACGACGAGCTGGAGCTGAGGGACTGGCTGGACCGGGCGCTCCGCCGCGCCGACGGCGCCGCCCCGGAGGTTCGCGGCAGGCTGCTCGTGCTCCGCGCCCTCATCGGCGGCATCTTCGGCGACGTCGACGCCGTCCGCTCGATGCTCCCGGAGGGGCGGGCGCTGCTCCCGGACGACGCCGCGCACGCCAACGACCTCGCGCTCGCCGCCGTCGCTGGCATCTACTACGCGATCGCCGAGAACAAGCTCGACGACGCCGAACGCTCGATCGAGGACGCGCTGGCCCGCTTCACCACGCTGCACCACGAGGTCGGGCAGGCGCACATGCAGATCGCCAGCGGCGACGTGGCGCTGCTGCACCACGACCTCGAGGGGGCGCAGCGGCACTACGCCGCGGCGGCCGACCTGGCGGCCGGGATCGGGGACGACGCCATGGTCGGCCAGGCCCGCAGCCTCCGCGGTCTCGCCCTCGCCGCCCACGGGGACATCGAGGCCGCGCGCGGCTCCATCCTCGACGGGGTGGCGGCCTGCCGGCGCGCCGGTCAGATCGCGAGCACGGCGCACGCGCTCGAGGGCCTGGCCGCACTGGCCCTGGCCGACGGCCGCCCGGAGGTCGCGGCCCGGGCACTGGGTGCCTCGGGTGCGGTCCGGGCATACGTGGGGACGCCGCTGTCCGCAGCCCTCCCCCTGCTCCTGGACGACCTGACCGCCCGCGCCCGCGAGCAGCTCGGCGACGAGGCGTACGAAGCGGCCAGCACCGAGGGACGGCAGTGGCCCCTGTCCGAGGCGCTGGCCCGCACCCTCGAGGACCTCGCCCCGACCAACCGACCCGCCACCTCCCGATAGGCCGAGCGGCGGGCGGCCATCACGCCACGACGACCCGGGCCCCGTGGCCCACGGACCGTGCCAGTCGGCGGTCGCGCGTGACCAACGGGCACTCCAGGGCCTCGGCCAGCGCCACATAGGCCGCGTCGTACGCGGACAGGTTGTCGCGCAGCTGGAACGCCCGGCGCCGTAAGGCGGCATCGGCCGGCCACCGCTCGATCGGCAGGTCGGCGAAATCGGTGAGGACGTCGTCGGCGCGGCCCAGGGACAAACGGTGGCCCAGCACGAGGCTGCGGACCGCGGCCACCATTTCGTAGCTGAGCAACTCAGGTGCGTGGAGGTCCTCGGCGGCCAGCCGCTCGACCAAGAGGTCGACCCCCGGCGCCCCCGTCAGCGCGTCCACGACGGCCGAGCAGTCGACGACGATCACGCCGGCGGACCGGCCAGCTCGGCTTCCCGCTCCCGTCGGGCGGCGTCCAGCGCCTCCACCGCCGAGACCTCGACGCGCTCACCCCGCTGAGCCGCACGCTCGAAGACCTCGCGGGCCGTCGGCCGGGCGGCATCCCGAGCCAGCAGCCGCAGGAGATAGCTGTTCAGCGACTCGCCCTGCGCCGCCGCACGCGCTTTGAGCGCTCGTCGCACCTCGTCAGGGACGTCGCGGATCTGCAGCAGAGAACCCACGCCGGCAGCCTACCCCTCGATCAATACAAGTTGTATTGATCGACCGCCGACCGGGCGTGAGGTCAGCCGTTCCCGCGCCGGCTGTCGAATCCGAGCACCCGCAGAGTCAGCGTGCCGGTCTCGTCCCCGAACTCGACCAGGGTTCCCTCGCCGCCGACGTTGCGGTAGGCGCCCGTGCCGCCGGTCAGCGCCAGGGGCTTCGGGTCGGGACCGGGGCTGTTGGCGAACTGGGCGGTGATGTCTCCGTCGGGCAGCCGGATCACGGCGCTGCAGTCGGCCACGACGTCGGGAGTGACGGTCACGAGGACGCAGGAGCCGACCTCCTCGCCGACCCGCGCGCCGTTCTGGAAGAGCTGGTCGCGGAAGAGGATCTCGTCGCCGACCGAGAACGGGCTGTTCGGGTCCCGCTCGTTGTTCGTGGCAACGATCGTCTGGGGGCTGAACCGGACGTCGAAAACGAGCGTCTTCGCTCCGTCCCGGCCGCCGTGATCGTCGGCGATGGCCGAGGCCGCGACGACTCCAGCAAGCCCGAATGACAGCACCGAAACGGTGGCAACGAGGACGGTTCTGCGCACGTTTCCTCCTCCCACTGCCGGGTGGCGCCGCACCGTCCCAGATGCGGCTTTCTGCCCGGCAGGGCCGCCGACGCTAGCGGCGCCTCACAGCGTCCGTCCAGGTAGCAGACGTGCCGGAACCGCAACGTCCGCCGGACACAGGCCGAGACGGCCGTTTGAAGGAGTATCGATCGAGAATTGCGCAAGCCCCAATTGGTCGAATGCTATGCGCGCCGTCCACCGAGGGTGGCGGCTCCATCCCTTTCCGCACGCAGTCATTCTGACGATCCGAAAGAATTCATGGGTCTCGGAAGGGATGCCTATTGCCGCAGGTCGATCAGTTGAGTACCTCTGGGGGCACGGCCGAACCAACGCGCCCGAGGGGATCGACATGCGTCGTCGCAGGTACGCAGCAGCTGGGCTCCTCTCCGGGGCCATCCTGTGCTTCGGCCTCGCGGGCACGGCCAACGCCTATGGGGACAAGGACTGCGAGGACTTCGCGACGCAGGCGGCGGCCCAGACATTCCTGACGGAGGACCCGCGGGACCCCGACGACCTCGACCGCAACGGCAACAACAACGACCGGCAGGGCAACGGCAACGGCATCGCGTGTGAGCCCGCCGGCGACGGCCGGACGACGACCGAGGACGGCACCGTTCTCGCGGCCCGGGTGATCTCTACGAGTAACTCCTCGTCGGGCAGCTCCTCTTCGGGCAGCTCCTCCTCGAGCAGCTCCTCCTCGAGCAGCTCCTCCTCGTCCAGCTCCTCCTCGAGCAGCTCCTCCTCGAGCAGCTCCTCCTCGAGCAGCTCATCGTCGTCCAGCTCATCGTCGAGCAGCTCGTCGTCCTCCATCTCGTCGTCCTCGAGAAACCCGTCGTCGTCCAGCTCGTCGTCCGCGAACAACGCCGCGGCCGCGACGACGTCGAGGACGACCACGACGCCGACGACCACATGCGCCACGACCACGGCGCCGACGACGACCACGACCACGACGACCACCACCGCGACCACGACGCCGACGACGAGCCCGAGCACCACCACCACGACGCCGACGACCACCACATGCACCACGAGCGGCGGGGCAGCTGCAACCACGACCACGACGGTGCGCACGCCCACGACCGCCGTGATCGCGGCGACCAGCACCACGCAGGCCAGCCAGGTGGCGACCCGCCCCTCGGGCGCCGTCGGTACCGGTGACGGCAGCACGGCCGGCAGCGGCAGCCCCGTGTTCCTCTACCTCGCCGGTGGCGTGGCCCTCCTCGCCGGCTCCGGTGGCGCCGCCTGGGCCGCCCGGCGCAGCGCCCGCGCGACCCACTGACGGCGGCCCATGAGGATCGGTCCCTTCGAAGTCCGCCGGTACTCCGGGCCTCGTCCGGCCCGGCGCCGCACGGCGCGCGGGTGGGCGGCGGCGTCCGTGCTGCTGGCACTCGCCGGAGTGGCGGTCCTCGTCCTCGCGCTGGTGGCTCCCGGGCAGAGCAACGAGCCGGTGAGGCGCGCCGTCCCCGACGCCGCCGTGGCAGAGCCCGAGCTGCCCCCGACGATGTCGGAGATCGCACCGCCCCCACCGCCCTCGACAACGAGCTCGTCCAGTGCGGAGGCCGCTCCCGTCACGTTCGGCGACGTCCCGCCGATGTCGGCCAGCAAGCCGGTGAAGATCAGGATCCCGGTCCTCGGCATGACGTCCTCGGTCATGGAGCTGGGTCTGGAGGCCGACGGCACCATGGAGCTGCCGCCGGGCGCCTACCCGGTCGGCTGGTACGACGGCAGCCCGACGCCGGGCGAGCTGGGCCCCTCCGTCATCGTCGGGCACGTCGACTGGAACGACCGGAAGGGGGCCTTCCACGACCTGCGCGCCATGCGCCCGGGCGACCGGATCGTGGTGGACCGCGCCGACGGCAGCACAGCTACCTTCCGCGTCGGCCGGGTCGAGCGGCACGCCAAGAACAGCTTCCCCACCGGTGAGGTCTACGGGGACGTCGGCTGGTCGGCCCTGCGGCTGATCACCTGCGGCGGCCGGTTCAACTCCCGCACCGGCGACTACGCCGACAACGTCATCGTCTTCGCCCGCCTGGTCAGCACCAGCTGAGAAACCCCTCGGCCCCGTGCCGGCTCTCCGTCGAGCCGGCGCGGGGTCGAGGGGGGCTGGAAGGGGATCAGAGCAGCTCGAAGTCCGCCAGCTCGCACTCCCGGGTGAGCGTGAAGTACTCGAGCAGCGAGAACGGCCAGACCTGCGAGGCCCGCCCGAACGCGTTCTTGTACCAGCTGCTCACCTGCGAGGCGCCCCAGGCCCGCAGCCGGTTGGCCGCGTCGACCCGCTCGCAGAACGACTCGACCACCGAGGGGCGGACGTCGAGCGCCCGGTGTCCGCTGCGCAGCAGCGCACCGATCGCCGCCACCGAGTACTCCACCGCGCACTCGCCCATGAACACCGAGCTGCCGTTGACAACGACCCCGCTGTTCGGCCCGAACACGATGAACAGGTTCGGGAACCCGGGCACGCTCACCCCGAGGTGGGCCCGCGCGTCCCCGCCCCATGTCTCGTGCAGGTCCGCACCGCCGCGGCCGGTCACCTTCATCGGCACCAGGTAGTCCGAGGCCTGGAAGCCGGTGGCGTAGACGATGACGTCGACCTCGTGCAGGACGCCGTCCGCGGTGCGCACGCCCTTCTCGGTGATCTCGGTGATCCCCTCGGTCACCAGCGAGACGTGGGACCGCTTGAGCGCGTCAGCCCACACCCCGTTGTCGCGGGTCATCCGCTTCGCGCCCGGCGGGTAGGTCGGCTCGACCTTGGCCCGCAGGTCCGGCCGGTCGGCGAACTGCTCGTCGAGCCGCTCCAGCAGCTGCCGGCGCAGCTCGGCGTTCATGGCCGACAGCGAGCCGGGCTCGGTCCACTCCGGGTCGACCTGCACGTACGGCAGCCGGCCCTCGGCGGCGATCCAGAACTGCCAGAACCGCTCCCACCGCCCGTAGTAGGGCACGTGCCCCAGCAGCCAGAGCATCCCGGGCTTGATGTCGTGGTGGTAGTTCGGCGTCGGCAGCATCCACGGCGCGTTGCGCTGGAACACCGTCAGCTCGCCCACGGAGTCCACGATCGTCGGCACGATCTGGTACGCGCTCGCCCCGGTGCCGATCACCGCCACCCGCCGGCCGGTCAGGTCGACCGAGTGGTCCCAGCGCGCCGAGTGGAACGCCGGGCCCGCGAACGAGTCCCGGCCTGGGATGTCCGGGTAGTTCGGCCGGTTCAGCTGCCCCATCGCGGTCATGACGGCGGAGAAGGTGTGCGTCTCCTCCGTGCCGTCGGCGTCGCGGGTGACGAGGGTCCACCGGACGGCGTCCTCGTCGAACGTCGCCTCGAGGACCTCGGTGCCGAGCCGGATGTGCTCGCGCAGCCCGAACCCGGTGGCCACCCCGCTGAGGTACTTGTGGATCTCCGGCTGCCCCGAGAACTGCTGCGGCCAGTCCCCCTTCTGCGCGAAGGAGAGGCTGTAGGCGAAGTTCGGGGTGTCCAGCCGGCAGCCCGGGTAGGAGTTCTCCCACCACGTCCCGCCGACCTCGGTGTTCTTCTCGAAGACCACGAACGGCACCCCGGCCTGCTTGAGCCGGTGAGCCGCGGCCAGCCCGGAGAAGCCGGCCCCGATCACCGCCACGGTGAAGTCGGTGTCCGGCGCCACCTCGTCCTTGGTCCACGTCGGCGCCCCGTAGTCCCGGGGCAGTCCCAGCTCGTGCTGCAGCAGCGGCACGTACTCGGGACCGGCGTCCTTGGTCAGGAAGAACATGATCCGCTCGAGGTCCTCGGCGGTCGGCTGCCGCGCGATCACCGAGCCGTTGTCCCGGAACCGCTTGAGCGCCTCCAGCGCGACCGCCCGCGCCTTCGCCTGGGCCTCCGCGCTCATCCCGCCCTGCGGCTGGATCACCGCGGCCATCGGCGGCAGCGGCGGCTTGAGCTCGTCGGCCAGCAGGCTCTCGTCACCGGTCGCCAGGGCCAGGGCGGCGAGCAGGGAGGGCAGGTCGGCCTCCTGGACAGCCTCGGCCAGGAACGCGTCGTCCTCGGTGATCGGCTCCACCCGGTCGTAGTCGACCGCGCCGGCCGCGAGCACGGCCTCGCGGATCTCCTCGGTGATGGTCACCGGCTCAGACCTCCCCGGTGCGGAAGAAGCCGGCGAGCAGCGCGGCCGTCTCCTCCGGCGCCTCGATGTTGGGCTCGTGGCCGAAGTCGGTCTCGACCGCGGTGCCACCCGGCGCCAGGTCGGCGAGCTTCTTCGACCACCCGGTCTCCAGCAGGGTGTCGTGCCGGCCCTCGACCAGCAGCAGCGGCGTCCGCACCCCCTGCAGGTCGTCGAGGAAGGTGTCCGGCGGCAGCTGCCGCGTCGTGGCCGGGTTGCTCAGCCGCGGCGCGGTCATCGCCTCCCAGTGGCCGGGGACGAGGCTGTTCTCGTAGCGCTGCCGGATGTGGTCGGCCAGCCCGTCGGTGCTCCGGACCAGCAGCCCGGTCAGCCGCTCGGCCGCCTCGAGGCTCGGCTCGTAGTCGGCCAGCGCCGCCGTCCCCTCCGGCAGGCGGAACGGGCCGCCCGTGCCGGAGAAGGTCACGGCCCGCTCGACCGGCCAGGGGCGGGCCGGGTCGACGAGGGCGCGCAACAGCAGGGAGCCGCCGAACGAGACGCCGGCGAAGTGCGCCCGCTCGATGCCGAGCTCGCGGACGAACGCGGCGACGTGCGCGACCCGCGGGGGGTACGGCGACCGGTCGAAGAACACGACCTTGTCCGTGCCGCCCCAGCCGAGCAGCTCGGGGACGACTACGTGGAAGCCGTCGGCCGCCAGCGACTCGGCGACCGGGCCCCAGCACAGCTCGGCCGTCGTGCCGAACGCGCCGTCGTGGAGCAGGACGACGGTCTCCCCGGCCGGGTCGCCGGCCTCGAGGTACGCCGTCCGGAAGCCTCCGGCGACGACGGTCTTGAGGGTGCTCATGCGGACTTTCCTTCCTGGGCCTGCCCGGCGCGGCGCGCGGCGAGGCTCGTGCCGCCGACGCCCCAGTGGCTCGTGGGCACCTGCTCGACGAGGACGTGCACCTTGGCCGGGTCGGCCCCGGTGGCGTCCACGTAGGCGTCGGTGACCGACCGGAGCAGGTTCTCGACCACCGGCGGGTCGAGGGGCTCGGCGTGGTTGATGCGGATGAGTGGCATGCGGATGACCTCCTGGACCGGTCGCGTCAGTCGTTCGCGGTCGCCCGCTGCAGGTCAGCGGGGGCGGTCGCCGGACGGGGCCCGTCGGCCTCGGGCTCCAGCGCGATGTCCTTGGTCTCGAGGACCTTGAACTCGCGGCCCACGGTCTCGGGCAGCAGGACGGCGAAGACGATCATCAGCAGGGTGCCGATGACGCCGACCGACATGCCCAGCGGCGTGTTCGACGTGGACGCGATGACGCCCGCGGCGATCGGGATGGCGGCGGCCGACGCCATGCGACCGACGACGTAGACGGTCGAGGCCGCGGTCGAGCGCAGCTCCACCGGGTAGAGCTCGGACAGCCAGGAGCCGAAGATCGCGATCGCGGCGGCCCCGATGGCCGTCCAGAGCAGGTACCACCAGAAGACGTTCCAGGTGAAGATGTTGCCGGCGTACTGCGCCGAGCCCGCGCCGAAGTAGATGCCGGCCACGGCGATCACCGAGACGAGCCCGGCGGCGACGACGACCTTGCGGCGGCCGAACAGGTCGCTGGCCCAGCCGACCAGCGGGAACATCAGGAACTGGACGGCGGCGATGATCAGCGTGGCGTTGCGGACGGCCTCCGGCGAGGCGCCCAGGCCCTCGCGCATGTAGGTGGGCATGAACTGTGCGACGGTCCAGTAGCCGAACATGTAGCCGCCGACCATCAGGGTGCCGAGCAGCGTGTAGCGCAGCGAGGTGCCCTTGAAGATCTCCAGGATCGAGGAGCGCTGCCGCTTCTTGGTCTCCGGCAGGGTGCCGGCGCGGCGCATCTCGTCGTACTGCTCCCAGAGCTTGGACTCCGGCATGGTGATGCGGACGTAGAGCATCAGCAGGATCGGCGCGGCGCCGACGATGAACGAGGCCCGCCAGCTCCAGTCGGTGCTCAGCGTGGACGTGAAGTAGGTCGACACGAAGACGGCGAGCGCCAGGCCGGCCGACGACATCCCCTGGATCGCCGCGACGCCCAGGCCGCGGCGCTTGGAGGAGAACACCTCGCTGAAGAGGACCATGCCGATCCCCCACTCACCGCCGATGCCGATGCCGGCGATCGCCCGGGTGACCACCAGGGACGAGTAGTCCCAGGAGAAGGCCGAGACGACGGCGCCGACCGAGAACAGCGCCAGGGCCCACAGCAGCGCCCGCTTGCGGCCGTACCGGTCGGCCAGCCAGCCGAAGGAGACGCCGCCGATCAGCGAGGTCACGAGCATGACCGAGGTGAGCAGCCCGGCCTGGCCCAGCGAGATGTCGAACGTGGCGATCAGCGCCGGCATCGTGAAGGAGATGATCAGCAGGTTGTAGAAGTCGAGCCAGTAGCCACCGAGCACCGACGCGAGAACGGAGCGCCGTTCCTTGGTCGTGTAGGTGGTGTTCCCGGGAAGGACGGCAGTGTCCATCGTCATGCCTTCTGTGAGGTGGGTGGGGCAGTACGGGGAAGTGCGAACCGGGCGCGGTCAGCGGGCCCGGTAGGTGTGGCTGAGGGTCCGGCCGGCGAGCGTCAGCTCGAGGTGCCAGTCGCGGCCGAAGCGGAAGGCGCCGTCGAGCAACGGCACGGTTCCGGCGAAGACGACGAGGTCCCCGGCGGGGTCGTCGTCCTCGAAGGCCCGGAGGACCCGCGGCAGCAGGTCACCGGGAGTCCGCAGCGCGGCCAGGGGCCCCGCCTGGTAGCGCTCTCCGTCGACGAAGGAGGCCAGCGCGCCGGCGTCCCAGGCGTCGTCGCAGTCGCCGTCGGCCACGCCGTCCGGGAGCGCGAGGACCTGCGGACCGAGCGGCTTCGGGCACGCGGCCTTGGAGGCCTTGATGTCGGCCCGCTCCAGCTCGCGGTCGGTGTGGTCGGAGCCGACGCCGAGGTACCAGTGGCCGTCGTGCCGGACGAAGACCGGCTCGACCTCTCCGGAGCTGGTCTCGGCCGCGGGCGCGGTGGCCTCGGCGGTGAGCAGCGCCGGGTCGAGGTCGTAGAGCATCGGCACGGCCGGCGGCGGCGCGATGCCGATCGCGGCCAGCTCGTCGATGTGGTGCCGGACGGCCGCCTCGTCGCGGCCGGTGTAGCCGGCGACGACGAGCCGGGCGGGGCACAGCTCGAACGTCGCGTCCGAGCCGGCGACGGTCAGCCGCAGGGCGGTGGCGAGCGCGTCAGACACGAGCACCTCCCAGGCGACGGTCGGCGAGCACCGGGAACTCGGCGCGGACCCGCGAGACGACGTCCGGATCGACGTCGACGACCGTGAGACCCTCGTCGTCCCCCGCCTCGGCGAGGACCTCGCCCCAGGGGTCGACGACCCGGCTGTGCCCGCCGAGGACGACGCCGCCGTCCTGCTCCCCGACCGCGTTGCAGGCGATCAGGAGCACCTGCTCCTCGACGGCCCGGCAGGAGGTGAACAGCTGCCAGTGCGCGCGCCGGGCGGCGGGCCAGGCGGCCGGGACGACGACGGTCTCGGCGCCGCGGTCGACCAGCTCCCGCCACAGCTCGGGGAAGCGCAGGTCGTAGCAGGTGGTGGCGGACGTGGCGCCGAACTTCGTCGTCGCCACGCTGACGTCCCGGCCGGGGGTGAGCAGCTCGGCCTCGCGGGAGCGGTACCCGAAGACGTGGATCTTGCGGTAGGTGTGCACCACCTCGCCGGCGGGGTCGAGCAGCACGGCGGTGTTGTGCAGGGCGCCGTCGGCCGACCGCTCGAGGACGCTGCCCAGGTGCAGGTAGCAGCCGAGCCGGCGGGCCCACTCGGCGCCGGCGGCGACCGTGTCCCCGGTCAGGGTCTCGGCCCGCGCCGGGTACTCCCCGAAGGCGAAGTAGCCGGGCGCCCACAGCTCGGGCAGCACGACCAGGTCGGCGCCGGCGGCATCGGCGACCATGCCGCCGACCCGGTCTCGCCGGGCGGCCACCGTCTCGGTCGGCGGGCTCGCCACCTGGACGAGCGCGATCCTCATCGGGCCGACCGCCCCTCGCCCCAGGGCAGCGGACTCGGCAGCCGCAGCGCCGACGCGGTGCTGACCAGGTGCGCGGCCAGCGCCTGCCCGGCGGCCTCCGGCTCACCGGTGAGCAGAGCGTCGACGATGGCGCCGTGCTCGGTCAGGACGCCCCGGGCGCGGTCCGGGGAGGAGGTGACGGCCTGCAAGCCCATCCGGACCTGGCGGTCGCGCAGGGTCTCGTAGAAATCGGCCAGCACCGGGTTGCCCGCGGAGCCCACGATCACCCGGTGGAAGGCGCGGTCGCACTCGATGAAGCCGATCGGGTCGCCCAGGAGCTGCTCCTGCTGCTCGATGAGCCGGCGCAGCTCCTCGGTGACGATCTCGGCGATCGGGGCGATCCGGCGGATGCACCAGTCCTCGACGAGGGCGCGCGCCTGCATGACGGCCTCGACCTCGGCGTCGGAGATGGGCGGCACGTAGGCGCCCTTCTTGGGGACGATCTGCAGGAAGCCCTCGGCCTGCAGGCGCAGGAGGGCCTCGCGGACCGGGGTGCGGGAGATGCCGGTCGCCTCGGCCGCGGCGCCCTCGGTGAGGAAGACGCCCTCGTGCCTCGGCATGGTCGCGACCTGCTGTTTCAGCCAGCGGTAGGCCACGTTCTGGGCGCTCTCCCGAGGCCCCGCAGACTGTGATGCACCAGACATGAACATGATGTATACATGCCGTGCACATATGGCACAAGACCCTGGAGCTGCTGTCGTGTCGAAAGCCGAGCACGAGTTCTTCCCGACCGCCGACGTCCCGTTCACGCCGTGCGCGGGCGTGGTCCCCGAGCTGACCGAGCGGGTCCTCGCCGCGGATCCGGCCACCGGGGTGGCCACGCGCATGCTGCGGTTCGAGCCGGGGACGGACACCTCTCCCAACGGGGAGCAGGTGCACGACTTCTGGGAGGAGGTCTACGTCCTCGAGGGCTCCCTCACCGACCTGCGGCTGAACGAGACGTTCACCGCCGGCATGTACGCCTGCCGTCCGCCGGGCATGGTGCACGGCCCGTGGCGCAGCGAGGACGGCTGCCTGACCTTCGAGGTGCGCTACCGCGGGTGAGCCCCTCTCACCCACTGGACACCGGCCCGGCGGGGCGGGACCGTGACCGCGTGCACGTCCGGTCCACCACCGTCCTGGCCGACCCGCGGGCCATCGACGCCGGCGTCGCGTTCCTCCGCCAGAACGTGATGCCGACGCTGGAGAAGACCCCGGGCTGCGTCGGCCTGTCCATGCTGGCCGACCGCGAGAGCGGCCGCTGCATCGCCGCCACCGCCTGGGAGACCGAGGAGGCGATGCGCGCCACCGCGGAGCGCCTCCGCCCGGTCCGCAACCGGTTCGCGCTCGCCCTCGGCGGCTCGGACGCCGACGTCCGGGAGTGGGAGGTCGGCGTCGTCCACCGGGACCGCCCGGCCGGGGACGGCGCCGGCGCCCAGGTCGCCTGGGCCCGCGTGCAGCCCAACCACGTGGACGACCTGCTCGAGGCCTACCGCGCCAACCTGATGCCCCGGCTGCAGGAGCTGCCCGGGTTCTGCAGCGTCAGCCTGCTCGTCGACCGGCGCAACGGGCGCACGGTCAGCGTCACGGCCTTCGAGGACCGGGACGCGGCGAGCCTGGCCCGCAAGCAGGCCCGGCACCTGCGCGAGCAGTTCGCCCAGGCCATGGGCGCCCGCATCGTCGACGTCGCCGAGATGGACCTGGCGCTGGCCCACCTCCGCACCCCCGAGACGCCCTGAGGACTACCGGCAGGAATGTGACGCCCATTACGTTCGGACGACCACCGAGACGAGGAGGACGTCATGGACCGGCTGCGCTTCGGGACCTTCCTGGCACCGTTCCACCCCGCTGGGGAGAACCCGACGCTGGCACTCCAGCGCGACCTCGAGCTGGTCGAGCACCTCGACCGGCTCGGCTACGACGAGGCGTGGATCGGTGAGCACCACTCGGCCGGCACCGAGCTGATCGCGTCGCCGGAGATCTTCATCGCGGCCGCGGCCGAGCGCACGAAGCGGATCAAGCTCGGCACCGGCGTCACCTCGATCGCCTACCACAACCCGCTCTGGGTGGCCGAGCGCATGGTGCTGCTCGACCACCTGACCCGCGGGCGCGCCATGCTCGGCTGCGGCCCCGGCTCGCTGCCCACCGACTCGATGATGCTGGGCCTCAACCCGACCGACACCCGCGAGCTGATGGAGGTCGACCTCGACATCATCATGCGGCTGCTGCGCGGCGAGACCGTCACCGAGCAGACCCGCACGCACAACCTGGTCAACGCCCGGCTGCACCTGCGGCCCTACACCGAGCCGTGCTTCGAGGTGGCCGTCGCCGCCGTCGCCTCCCCCACCGGCCCCCGCCTGGCCGGCCGCTACGGCCTGGGCCTGCTGTCGATCGGCGCCACCCTCACCAAGGAGGGCTTCGACGCGCTCGCCCACCACTGGAACGTGATCGAGGAGCGTGCCGCGCACTACGGGCAGACCGCCAACCGCCGGGACTGGCGGCTGGTCGGCGTCATGCACGTCGCCGAGACCCGCGAGCAGGCCTACCGGGACGTCGAGTACGGCATCGAGACCTGGTTCCGGTACTTCCAGAAGACGGCCGCGTTCCCGCAGATGGCGGTCGAGGGCGGCGATCTCAAGGAGATGATCGACTTCATCAACGAGGCCGGCATCGGGGCGATCGGCACCGTCGAGGACGCCCGCGCGCAGGTGCAGCGGCTCTGGGACCAGTCCGGCGGCTTCGGCTGCATGCTGCTGCTCGGCCACGAGTGGGCCAACCCGGAGGCCACCCGGCGCTCCTGGGAGCTGGTCGCCCAGCACGTGATGCCGCACTTCCAGGGCGGGCAGGTCAGCCACGCGCAGCAGACCCTGAACGCCAAGGAGTACGCCGGCGGCAAGCGCGAGGACTACGCCGCCCAGCAGATGCAGGCCGTCGCCACGATGACCGAGCGCTACCAGCAGGAGGTCGGCGCCAAGAATCAGGGGTAGCCGTCAGACCGTCTCGGGCACCCGCTCCGGCCGGCGGCGCACCGACCGCACGGTCCGCACGGCGGCGTTGCGGGCCAGCTCGAGGATCGGTCCGGTGTCCCAGGGCCGGCGTCCCGCCTCGTCGTCCGTCGGGTCGCCGGCCGCCTGCCGGACCTCCGGGGACGGCGGGACGGCGACGGCCTCCTGCCGCGCGGCCTCCAGCCGTGCCCGGCGGCGGGCCAGCACCGCCTCCTTCTGCCGGTCGACCCGCTCCTTCTCGGCCATGACGAGCAACTCCTGCTGCGCCTGCTCGACCTCGCGGCGCGACGCCTGCTGCAGGGTCTCGACCTCGAGGTCGCCGTCGTCGCGCAGCTCGGCCAGCTTGTCGTAGGTGCTCTTCGGGGCGAAGTTCAGCAGCATCTTCATGAGCACCGGCAGCAGCTCGATGCAGATGAACAGCAGCGAGAGCATCCAGTGCGCGGCGCCGAGCGTCGCGTTGGTGTCGCTGAGCCGGGAGAGCGCCTGCAGCCGGATGAGGATGCCGCCGTTGTCGGCGTTGGTCGCGTCGAACGCCTCCTGCAGGCGGGTCTGGTCGTCGGTCAGGCGCGCCAGCTCGGCCTGGTCGGTGGCCAGGTTCGCGGCGGCCTGCTGTGCGCTGGTCGCCTGCGCGGCCGAGACGGCGGCGAGCGCGGCGTCCAGGTCGGCCTTGGCGCTCGCAACGACACCGTTCTGCGCGTCGGCCGCGGCGCGTGCCTGCACGTAGGCCTCACCGGTGCCGGCGTCCCCGGTGCCGCAGGTGCCGTCGAGCTCGCACTGCGCCTTGGCCGACAGCTGCTGCTGCCTGGCGAGCGCCTCGTCGTACGCCGCCTGCGCTGCCGCGGCCGCCGCCTGCACCGGGGCGACGTCCGGGCCCGACTGCCCGCCGCTGGCGACGATCGCCTGCTCGGCCGCGACGCGCTCGCGCAGCGCCGGCAGCCCGGCGAACCGCGCGTCGGAGTCGAGGCTCTCGTTGTAGGCGTCCGACGCCTCGGCCTGCAGCGCCACGACCTGCGTGTCGATCTCCTTGTGGAAGATCTGCAGCGTCAGCGGCGTCGAGATGACCACACCGAGCACCAGTGCCAGCCCGACCCGGGGGACGGCGAGGGCGAGGTTGCGCTTGAGCGACGTGTCGTGCCCCATCCCGACCAGCAGCATCCGGTCGAGGTTGACGATCACCGTGCCCCAGCCGATGCCGACCAGGAACGCGACCGGCCACCATGCGCCGAGCGCCATGTGCACCGCGAACGCCGCGGACAGCACGGCGAGGCCGCCCGTGCTCAGCAGCACCCCGCCCAGCGCGACGAACCGCGCGCGGGCGCCGGGCGCCACCTCGAGGATGTCCTGACGGGCACCCGCGAGCACCGCCAGACCGTCGCCGATCCCCCTACCGATCCGCCCACGTCGACGCGCCATCTGCGAAGCACCCTCCCCAGGCGACGCGATCGAGAGCACCGCCACCTGCCCCCCTCATCGGCAGTCGGGACGGCGAAAGGGACGGCGGCGCATGTGACGCGCACAGTCCGGTTGACCGCCGCCGCTCCTGGCGGGACCGTTCCGTCCGGAAGGGGAGGCCAGCCATGCAGACCCCGTTCACGCAGCTCGTCGGCTGCTCGGTCCCGATCCAGCAAGCGCCCATGGGGCCGGTGTCGTCACCGGATCTCGTCGTGGCGGTTGCCGACGCCGGCGCCGTCGGCAGCATGACGATGATGGGTATGTCGCCCGAGGCCGTGGCCCGGCGCCTCGACGCGCTCAGAGCCCGCACCGACGGCGTCCTCGCCGCCAACTTCCTCACCGAGGACGTCGACGAACGCGCGGTGGCGGCCGCCGCCGAGCGGGTGCGCCTGGTCGACTTCTTCTGGCTGGACCCGAGGCCGCAGCTGGTCGAGCTCGTGCACCAGGCGGGCGCGCTGGCGAGCTGGCAGGTCGGGTCGCTGCACGAGGCGTGCGACGCGGTGGACGCCGGCTGCGACCTGCTCACGGTGCAGGGAACGGAGGCCGGCGGGCACGTCCGCGGCCGCCAGCCGTTGCTGCAGCTGCTCCGCGAGGTGCTCGACGCCGTCGACGTGCCGGTCCTGGCGGCCGGCGGCATCGCCGACTTCGCCTCGCTCGCCGCGGTGCTCGCGGCCGGCGCGGCCGGGGCGCGCATCGGCACGCGGTTCATCGCGACCACCGAGTCCGGCGCGCACCCCGCGTACAAGCAGGCGCTCGTCGACACCCAGGACGACGCCACGCAGATCACCGCCGCGTTCAACCTCTGCCCGCTGTGCGCGACGAGTCCGCGGGCCCGGGTGCTGAACAGCGCCGTCGAGGCGGTGGGCTCCGCGGACGACCCCGTCGGCACTCTGGACAGCGGCCGCGGCCCCATCCCGCTCCCCCGCGGTGCCGGCGTGCCGCCGTCCGACGCCGTCCACGGGCGGGTGGAGGCGATGGCCCTCTACGCCGGGACCGGCGTGGGCGCGGTCACCGGCATCCGCCCGGCCGCCGAGGTGATCACCGAGCTGATGGCCGACGTCGGCGCCCGGGCATAGCCGACACGCGGTCCCCGGTCCCTGTGCCTCCACAGGTTCTTCCCGCACCATTTCCGCGTGGGTTACTTCGGGACGTTCATCTACCGCGACGGCGAGTGGCAGGACCACGGCGGCGGCACGACCGAACTGGTCGTCGACATCCACGACAGCGACATCGCGACCGTGGACTACCGCCCCGCTCCCCCGGGCCGCGGCCGCTTCTACCTCGGCGTCCAGCCGCGCGACTACTTCGAGGACCCGGACGCGAGCCGCCCGCTCGACGTCCCGGCCGAGGTCGACGGGTTCGTCGGCTGGGCCGAGCAGGCCCTCGGCCACGCGCCGCGGCCGGACGACGTCCGTGAGCTGGTCGCCGAGGACGGCACCACGGCTCCGGACGACGACTTCGTCGAGGACACCGTCGCCCGCCTGATCCAGCTGCTCGGCCTGCCCCTGCCGCCGGCCCTGGAAGAGGTCACGCGCTAGCCGGCGGCGGCGTCAGGTCGAGCGCTCGAGGTTGCGCTCGTCCCACTCCGTCGGCGACGTGCTCCACACCAGCGAGGCGGCCACCTCGCGTCCGTCGGGCAGGGTGACCCGCAGCAGCCCCTGGTGGATGTCCTCGGCCGGGCTGTGACCGGCGGGGTGGGTGCAGTGCACCTCGCGGCCCGGCGAGACGACGACCCGCGCGGGGCAGGCGCTCATCGGGAGCCGCCCGCGGTCGCAGAGGCGGACAGCGCGGCGGCGGCCGCGACCGTCAGCAGGGTCGCGGCGGCTCTCCTGACGATGCTGCCCACGCGGCCAGCCTGACCGGCCGGAGTGACATTCCGTGACGACGGCGTCTTCGATTACCCCGTCCGGGCGGTCCTTTCCCCCACGCAGGGGACAAGCCTCGGGCCCCGCTCGTCTTCCCCCGTGCAGGACGAGCGGGGCCCGCTGGCTTCCCCCAGGGGGGCTCATCGCCCCCGCACCGAGAACTCTGACGGCCGATGCGCGAGATCAACTGCACGCCGCCGCAAGAAATCCACGAGACCGCGCACCCCTGTCGCCGTCCGCGGCGATGACAGGGGTGAGAGGGCCGCGCCCCGACGGAGACCCCCGCCTCCGGCGGGGCGCGGTCCTCTCCCTTCCGCCCGGTGGAGTAGTTCTCTAGAGTGACTCTCCATGCAGGGGACGGCGGACCGGTTGCTCGCCGCCGCGCTGCCCCTGTTCGTCGCCCACGGGTACGCCGGCGCCTCGCTGGAGCAGGTGCGCCGGGACGCCGGGGTGTCCAACGGCAGCCTGTACCACCACTTCCCGCGCCGGGCCGACCTGGCCGCCCGCCTGCTGAACGACGGCATGCGGCGCTGCCAGCAGGCGGTCCTCGACGTGGTCTCCGGGGACCGCGCCGCGGAGGACGTCGTCCGCTCCGTCGTCACCGAGCAGCTGCGCTGGGTCGAGGAGAACCCCGACGTGGCCCGGTGGATCTTCAGCGACCTCCCGGACGAGGTGCTGCTCGCCGCCGAGCCCGACCTCAGCGCGGACGCCCGCCGCTACGCCGTGGCCGTCGGCGACTGGCTGGAGCGGCAGAGCGCGGCCGGGACGCTGATCGCGGGGTCTTTCGGCGTCCGGCACGCGCTGTGGCTGGGCCCCGCGACGGAGTTCGCGCGGCACTGGCTGCGCGGCCGCTCCCGCCAGCGACCCACCGAGGCGGCGGCGGAATTGGCGGAGGGCGCCTGGCGCGCGCTGACCACCCGGGAGGGACCGTGACGGCACTCCGGCAGGACGTCGCCGACTTCGTCCTCGGCCTGCCGGTCGCGGCGGCGCTCGGGCTGACCTTCGAGGAGCTCGAGAAGGGCCGGGCGGTCAGCCGGCTGGCGTGGCGACCCGAGCTCTCCCACGCCCCCGGCGCCTTCCAGGCCAACCCGATCGCCGCCCTCGCCGACTTCACCGGCGTGAGCGCGGGGCTGACCCTCTTCCCGCCCGGCACCCCGGCGGCGACCGCCGACTACACCGCCAAGTTCCTCGCCGAGGCGCGAGGCGAGTCGCTGACGGCGCGCGCCCACGTCCTCCGCGCGGGCGCGCTCACCGTGTCCGCCGTCGACGTCTTCGCCGTCGCGGACGGCGACGAGCGGCTGTGCGCCACGGCGCTGGTCACCGCCCGCGTCTTCGGCAGTCGCTGAGGACCGGTCAGCGCACCAGGCCCGGCATCGTCAGGACGTGCAGGCCGTGGTTCTTGTCAGAGACGTAGACGTAGCCGCGGGCGTCGACGAGCACGTCCTCCGACTGCGTGACCAGGTCCTTCGGCAGCAGCCCGCGCCGCTCCACGGGGTCGTCGGGCAGGTAGGAGGCGATCTCGCGCGGCAGGTACTCGTCGGAGATGTCGTAGACCCGCAGGCCCGCGTTGAACCAGGTCAGGAACATCAGCTCGTCGGAGTCGAACAGGTTCGGGTCGCCGTTCTGCGGGTGGTGCTGGTTGTGCGGCCCGAACCGGCCCCCGCGCAGCGAGAAGTTCGGATAGCCGGCGTCGTCGTCCGGCACCGGGATCGGGAGCAGCGACACCAGCCGCGGCTTCGTCTCGTCGTTGATGTCCACGATGCCGGCGAAGTTGTACGGCTCCTGGCTGCGCTCGGCGATCGCCTCGGTGTTGACCAGCAGCAGGCCGCGCTCCGGGCGCGGGACCGCCGTGTGCATCGCGATCATGCTGCTGAACGCCGACCCGATCTCCAGCCGCGACACCTGCCGCGGCCGGGTGACGTCGGAGATGTCCAGGATGACCAGGCCCGCCGCCCCGTACGGCAGGTAGGCGCGGTCGCCCTCGACGTACGCCGGGCCGTGCAGCGAGATCCGCTGCGCCGGAGCCGCGCCGCCGGAGGTGAACTGCTCCGGCACGAACCACCGCCCGGCGACCTTCGGCTCGCGCGGGTCGGCGATGTCGAGGATCACGTAGATGTTGCCGTCGAACCCCGGCTGGTGGGCGGCGCAGTGCACGTACCGGCCACCGGTCCAGTGGTTGCGGTGGACGCCGTTGTCGCCGGTGCGCCAGTGGCTCAGCAGCACCGGCTGGCACGGGTTGCGGACGTCGAAGATGCGCACGCCCTCGTCGCCGGGCCGCGACGGATCCCCGCCCCAGGGCACCGGGATGTGCTCGATCCCCTGCACCAGCAGGCCGTCGGCGACCTGCACCTGCCAGGTGGCGGTGTGCTCCGGTCCCTCGATGGCGGCCGCCAGGGTCGGCCGGGCCGGGTCGGTCACGTCGAGGACCGAGATCCGCGGCTCCCAGAAGTGGGTCGCGTAGAGGTACCACCGGTCGCCCACCACCTGCAGCGCCAGCTTGAACACCGGGCTGCCGGCGACGTCGGTGTAGCTGACCAGCTCAAACCCGCGCGCGCGGGCACCGGGGACGAGACCGTCCCCGGTGCCGCTCACAGCGCCGCCTCGGCCATCAGCGCCTCGAGGCGCTCGTCGGGCGCCAGGCACGCCACACCCCCGGAGACCCGGTCGGTCACCCATACCAGCCGGTCGCCGTCGACGAACAGGTCGTTCGCCTGCGGCGCCGCCTGCCCCTCGGGCGGCGTCGACACCCAGTGGCCGGCCTCGACGACGTGCTCGGGGTCCGCGGTGTCGTACACCCGCAGGCCGGCGTTGAAGTACGTGGCGAACAGCAGCCGCTCGCTGCGGTAGGAGCCGGCCCGGTTCTCGTGCAGGTTGTGCGGACCGAACCGCAGCCGCTGCGCGCCGTAGTCGGCCTCCCGCGGCGCCGGGAAGCGGGACACGTACCGCGCCTGGTCACCCGAGACGTCGAGCATGTGGATGAACAGCTCCCGGGCACCCGGCCCGTCCTTCTGCTGCTCGTCCGTCGCCACCACCAGGCCGCGCCCCGGCAGGGGCAGGCAGGTGTGCGTGGCGTCCCCGCCCCAGGTCAGGGAGTCGACCTGCTTGGGGTTGGTCATGTCCGAGACGTCGAGGACGACGAGGTTGGCGTCGTCGTAGCCCAGGTAGGCGCGGTCACCGGCGACGAGGGCGTGGTGCGCGGCGTACCGCTTGCCCTCGGGCCAGGTGGGCTGCTCGCCGCCCTCGACCCACTGCCCCGGCCACCACCACTCCGCCACCGGCGTCGGGTTGGTCGGGTCGGCCATGTCGACGACCACCCAGATCCGGTCGTTGAACCCGGGCGGGGTGGCCGACATGTGCGCGTACCGGCCGCCCTCCCAGACGATCCGGTGCACGCCGCGGCCGCCGCACTCCCAGAACCCGATCTGCTCCGGGTCGAACGGGTCCTCGAGGGAGTAGACCGCCAGCCCCGCCGACGACGGGCCGCGGGGACCCGGTGGCCGCAGCGGGAACCCCTCGTTGTTGACGAGGAGCAGGCCGTCGGCGATCTGCACCTTGTGGCTGTGCGTGTTCGCCGGCGCATCCCATTGGCGGACCAGGCGGGGACGGGCGGGGTCGGACACGTCGAGGATCGACGTGCCCGCCCCCGTGGTGCCGTTGTGGGCGACGTAGAGGACGTCGCCCTCGCGGAGCACCTGCATCCCGTCCCCGCGGCCGCCGAGGTCGTGCTGCGACAGCAGCCGCAGCCCGTCGGCGGAGGCAGTGCCTACGGTCACTGCACGTCCGCGAGCGCCGGACGCAGCGGCAGACCGAGGGCCTTCTGGGCCCGCCACAGCGGCACCAGGTTGGTGTACTCGCGCCAGTCGGTGTTCGGCGGGATGACCTCGAGCTCGGTCTGGGTCTGGATGAAGTCGTCCATGTCCGCGACCTCGAAGCCGCCGTCACCGGTGTGGTAGTCGGCCGCGTTCTCGTGCTCGTAGGCGTCCTTGTACTCCTGCGGCAGCTCGAAGCCCTGGTCCTCGGCCAGCTTCAGGACGGCGTCCTTGTTGGCGAAGTCGTTGATGTACTGCCGGGCCTTGAGCGTGGCGGTCAGGAACGCGGCCACCGTCTCCGGGCTCTCCTGCAGCAGGCTGCCGACCGACCAGCCGTTCTGCGGGACCTGGTCGACCTCCTCGAAGAGGAACTTGCCGCCCTCGGCCTCCAGCAGGCTGCGGTGGCGCAGCTGCAGCGAGGCGCCGTCGACGGTGCCGGAGATGACAGCCTGCAGCCGCTCGTTGGACTGGCCGCCGGTGCTGACCAGGTTGACGTCCTTGTCGGGGTCGAGGCCGTTGTCGGTCAGCAGCTTGCGGATCAGGAAGTCGTTCCGCGAGCCGAACTGACCGCCGGTGATGGTCTTGCCGCGGAGGTCGTCGACGGTCTCGATGCCCTCACGGACGCCCAGGATGTTCGCCTCGCCGCCGAGGTAGGTGGACAGGAAGGTGATGTCACCGGCGCCCTTGGCGGCCGCGGCGATCGCGGTGTCGGTGTCGTAGAGCGCGAGGTCCAGCGAGCCGCCGATCAGCGCGGGCAGCGGGTCCTCGATGGTCTTGATCTCGACGTTGTCGATGCCGACGTCGTCGAAGTAGCCCAGCTCCTCGGCCACCAGGATGTCCTCGTGGAAGAGGTAGTACGGGTTGTCGACGCCGACGACGAGGTCCTTCTGGACCTTCGAGGTGTCGATGTCGCCACTGATCTCCGACTCGCTGGCCGGCGTCGCGGGCGCGGCGTTCCCGCCGCCACCCGAGCCGCCGTCGTCCGAGCCGCAGGCGACCAGGGTGGCGAGCAGGGCCAGCGTGGCCCCGCCCGACAGCAATCGATTGCGCAGCATTGCGTACCTCTTCCTCGTGTCGAACCGGATCCGGACGTTCCCTCTGCCGGACCGGCTTCGGGAGAGTGGGAGGGGGGTCAGGCGGAGCGGTCCCGCCAGGGCGCGACGCGCCGCTCCAGCCAGTTCATGAGCTGGACCAGCGACACCGACATCACCGCGAGGATGATCAGCGTGGCGTAGAGCATCGGGGCGTCGAACTGGTCGCCGGCCCGGTCGAGCAGGAAGCCCAGGCCGTTGCCGCCGCCGCCGAGCAGCTCACCGATCAGCATGCCGACCAGGCCGCGGGCGATGCCCTGGTTGATCCCGGAGACCACGAACGGCAGCGTGAACGGCAGGATGATCTTGGAGTACATCTGCGCGCGGCTGGTGCCGAACACCCGGCCGGCGCGCACCAGCGACGGGTCGACGGTCTTCACGCCGGCCATGCAGTTGACCATGATCGGGAACACCGCCGACAGAACGATGATCGTCAGCTGCATCTCGTTGCCGAAGCCGAGGATGAGGATCAGCAGCGGGATCAGCGCCACGCGCGGCAGCGACGTCATCGCCCAGACGTAGGGGGACAGGATCAGGTCCGCCGTCCGGCTGGCCCCCATGAACAGGCCCACCGGGATGCCGATGGCCGCCGAGATGGCCAGGCCGATCAGCAGGTTCGAGATGCTGTGCCACAGCTCCGGGGGGATCGTTCCGTCGGCGAAGCCCTCGAACATGGCGGAGAAGGTGTCGCTGATCTTCGGGAAGAACAGCGGGTTGATCACCTCGGTCCGGGCAAGGATCTCCCAGAGCGTGAAGAAGATGCCGAGGTTGAGCACCGTGATCGCGGCGGTACGGAACGGCGCGAAGCGGGAGACCTTCAGCTCCTCGACGATCGCGCTGCCGGGCTGCCCGCCGGTGGCCGCCGGGGCGGTGGCGGCGGTGTGGGTCGTGGCCATCGGGACTACTTCGCCTCCTTGGCGCCCAGCGCCTCGTCCTGCAGCAGGGACCAGATGTGCTCGCGCAGCTCGGCGAAGCGCGGGTCGCTCTTCGCGTCGCCGGTGAGCCGGGGCCGCGGGAGGTCGACGTCGACGATCTCCTTGATCCGGCCGGGCCGGTTCGAGATCACGGCGACGCGATCGCCGAGCATGACGGCCTCGTCGATCGAGTGCGTGATGAAGACGACCGTCTGCCGGGTCTGCGCGATGATCTTCTCGAACTCGGCCTGCATGGCCTCCCGGGTCATCGCGTCGACCGCGCCGAACGGCTCGTCCATGAGCAGGATGTCCGGCTTGGTCACCAGCGCCCGGGCGATGCCCACGCGCTGGCGCATGCCACCGGAGAGCTCGTGCGGGTAAGACTTCTCGAAGCCGGTGAGCCCGACCAGCGCCAGCGCCTCGGCGACCCGCGCCGCCTGCTCGCTCTTCGCCGGCTTGTCGCGGCGGTTCTCCATCGCGAAGTACACGTTGCGCTCGACCGTGCGCCACGGCAGCAGGGCGTAGTCCTGGAACACCATCGCGCGGTCGGCGCCCGTGCCGCGGACCGGCTGCCCGTTGACCTCGATCGTGCCCTCGAGCGGCTTCAGGAAGCCGGCGATCATGTTGATGAACGTGCTCTTGCCACACCCCGACGGACCGACGATCGCGAGGAACTCACCCCGCCGGATCTCGAGGGAGACGTCGCGCAGCGCGATGAGCCGCGTCTTCTTGCGGCGGTTCTCGTAGCCCGCGGTCACGTCACGGGCGACGATGACGGTGTCCGACCCGGACTGCGGGACGGTCCGCGCTGGCCCTCCTGCCCCGCCCTGGATGCCGGAGGAGGGGGCGGCGCCGAGCCGGTCCCCGGCCGCGGTCTGCACCATGCGTTTTCGCTCCTGCCTCGATGCGCCACTGCAAACGATTGCCGGGATGCTAGGTCGGAATCGCCTGTGAGGTCAATCACCTGAGCGGCGCCGGTGTGCGGCTGTGACCTGAGTGCGCTCGCCTGATCCGGAGAGCAGCGTCCGGGCAGGCTCGGTCGGTTGGGCACAATCGATTGCGACGGCGCCCCTGGCCCCGATCAGCTGAGCTCACCGCAGCGCGTCCTGGCTCACGGTGGGACGTGAGGGAGGAGCCCCTCGGATCAGGTCACCTGATCGTGGGCGGCTCAGCGCAGCGCCGGCCGCCGCGGGTCGAACAGGCCGATCGGATGGCGCGTCGTCCCCTCGGTGACGAGGTCCGCGAGCACCTCCCCGACCACCGGCACGAACTTGAAGCCGTGGCCGGAGAACCCGCAGGCCACCGTCACCTGCTCGTGCTCCGGGTGGCGGGCGACGACGAAGTGCTCGTCGGGCGTGTTCGTGTACATGCACGCCACCCCGGTGAGGAACCGGCCGGGCAGGGTTGGGATCACCGCGCGCAGCCGGCCGGCGATGAACGCCACCTCCTCGGGGTGGACGACGCGGTCGATGCTCTCCGGTGTGCACGGCGTCCCACGGCGGAAGATCGCCGTCTTCACGCCGCCGTCGGGGCCGTCGATCGCGGGGAAACCGTAGAGCTGCAGGTCGTCGGCGGCGCCGTGGATCCAGATCGGGTGCCGCTCGAACGGCCCGATGCCGCCGTCCGGCTCGAACCAGTACATGACCTGCCGCTCGACGGTGAACGGGACGCCGAGGTCGGCGAGCAGCCGCGGCGCCCAGGCGCCCGGGCAGACGACCAGCTTTGCCGCCTCGTAGCTCCCGGCGGCCGTGGTCACCCGCACGCCGCCGCCGGGCGTCGCGGTCCACCCGAGGGCGGGCTCCTCGAACCGCAGCTCGGCGCCGGCACGCGCGGCCAGCTCCAGGTGGGCGTGCACGGCCGCCTCGGGCCGGACGAACCCGGCGACGTCCTCGTAGAGGGCCACCTCGTCGTCGGCCGGGGTCATCGTCGGGAACCGGCGCCGGATCTCAGCGGCGTCGAGCACCTCGTGCGGCAGGCCGTGCTCCCGCGCCGAGGCCAGCGCCCCGGCCACGGTGGGCACCTCCGGGCGGCCGACGTAGAGCCCGCCGGTGATCGTGAGCAGGTCCGCGCCGGAGTCCCGCTCCACCCGCTCCCACAGCTCGTAGGCGCGCAGGACCAGCGGCACGTACGCCGGGTCCTCGAAGTAGGACTGCCGGATGATCCGCGACCCGCCGTGGCTCGAGCCGAGCGCGTGCGCCGGGCGGAACCGCTCGAGGCCGAGCACCCGCTGTCCGCGGGCAGCCAGGTGCGCGGCGGCCGCGCTGCCCATGCCGCCGAGGCCGAGGACGATCACGTCGGAGGTCACGACGACATCTTCTCCAGCACGGCCCGCTGCTCGCCGCTGATCGGGACAGCGGCGGTCCGCGTGCCGTCGACCAGCACGAAGGTGAACTCGACGTCCCCGGCGTCGGCGCCGTCCTGCTCGAGCGCCAGGCCGACGACGAACGACGTCGTCCCGATGCGCCGGACGGTCACGTCGACGGTGAGCTCGCCGGTGAACAGCTCCCGCCGGAAGTCGCAGGCGGTGTGCCTCATCGCGAGGTCCATCGGCGCGATCGCGGGCGCGCAGTACTGCTGCAGGGCCAGCTGCCAGGCGTCCGAGGCCGTCTCCATGGCCAGGTAGAACGGCACGTGCCGGGAGGCCGACGTCGTCCCGTCCCGGCCCGGCCGGTGGTGCATCGGGACGACGAAGCGCGGCACGGGTCCTCCTGGTTGACGTGGGCGTCACATCGGAGATTAGCGCGGGACCGGCGTCCACTCCTCGCTCTGCCGCAGCGGCGCCTTGAGCACCTTGCCGCCGGCGTTGCGCGGCAGCGGCCCCTCGAGCACCCGGACGAACTGCGGCACCTTGAAGTCGGCCAGCTGCTCCCGGGCGAACGCGGCCAGCGAGGGGATCAGCTCGGCGGCCGGCACCCCCGGCCGGGGCAGGACGACGGCGCCCACCTTCTCCCCCATCACCGGGTCCGGCACGCCGACCACCGCGACCTCGACCACGTCGGGGTGCGCGCAGAGCACGTTCTCCACCTCGACGCTGTACACGTTCTCGCCGCCGCGGTTGATCATGTCCTTGGCGCGGTCGACGATCCGCACGATGCCGTCGGTGAGGGTGGCCATGTCGCCGGTGTGCAGCCAGCCGTCGACGAAGGTCTCCGCCGTCCGCACCGGGTCGCCCCAGTAGCCGGCGACCACGTTCGGCCCGCGGATCAGCAGCTCTCCCACGCCCTCGGCCGAGGGCCGGTCGAGGCGCACGTCGTTCACGGGCGTCGGGAAGCCGACCGCGTCGGCGTGCGTCTCGGCGTACTCGTGCGGCAGGAAGGTGGCCAGCGCCGAGGTCTCCGACAGCCCGAAGCCGTTGCCGAGCCGTGCGTTCGGGAACGCGGCGAGCAGCCGGTGCACCAGCTCCGGCGCCATGGGCGCGCCGCCGTAGCTGAGCGTGCGAATGCTCGACACGTCGGTCGCCGCGAAGTCCGGGTGCCGCAGGACCAGCTCGTAGATGGTCGGCACGCTCGTGACCAGGGAGATCCGGTACCTCTCGATGGCGCGCAGGAAGGCGCCCGCCTCGAACCGCGGCAGGATCACCGACGTCCCGCCGACGCGGACCTGGGTCACCATCTGCGAGTTGCAGCCGGTGACGTGGAACAGCGGCACGCTGATCAGCGAGCTGAGCGGTTCCTCGCTCTCGCGCGGCAGCTCCCGGCAGCGGATCACGCTCTCCGCCGTCGTCAGGAAGTTCTCGTGGGTGGTCATGGCGCCCTTGGGCCGCCCGGTGGTGCCGCTCGTGTAGAACAGCGCGGCCAGGTCGCCGTGTGCCGGGTCGGGCAGCTCCCGGGGTTCGCCGTCGGGCAGCTCCCCCGCGATCACGGCGGCCGCGCCGCAGTCGTCGAGGACGAACCGCGCCTCCGCCTCGGCCAGCCGGGTGTTCAGCGGGACGACGACGCCGCCGGCCAGGTGGGTGCCCCAGAAGGCGAGCACCCAGTCGAGGCCGTTGCCCAGCCGGACGGCGACGCGGTCGCCGGGCGCCACCCCGAGGTCCCGCAGGCCGCCGGCCACCCGGCGCGCGCGGTCCCACAGCTCGGCGTAGGTCGCCGACGGGCCGCCCGGCTCGACGACGGCGGTGCGGTCGGGATGGCGCTGCACGGTGTCCCGCAGCATCGCGACGAGGTTGCGGTGCAGTCCGGTGTAGCGGCGGATCCCGTCGCTCCCGACCTCGGTCCCGCTGGTGTCGAAGGGGGTGTCCTGGTGCACGTCTGGCCATTCTGCGCCGGGGCCCGGCGCCACCCCGGCGGGGCTCAGGCCGGGGCGTGCAGCACCCCGCGGCCGCGCTCCTTGGCGCCGTACATGGCCAGGTCGGCCTCCTGGAGGACCTGCTCGAACGTCGTCCCCGGCTCGGCCATGGCCAGCCCGATGCTGGCCGAGACGTGCACGCTGCGCCGTCCGACCTCGATCTCGTCGACCAGGGCGGCGACGAGCCGTTGCCCGACCGTCGCCGCCGTCGCCCGGTCCAGGCCGGGCAGGACGGCGGCGAACTCGTCGCCGCCGAGCCGTCCGACGACGGCGTCCGGGACGTCCTCGAGGTGCTCGCGCAGCCGGTCGGCCAGCCGCACAAGGAGCGCGTCGCCGACGGCGTGGCCGGCGCGGTCGTTGACCTCCTTGAACCGGTCGACGTCGATGAAGAGGACGGCGCCGCCGCCGGTGAGCGCCTCCCGCCCGGCGTCGAGCAGGTGGCCGCGGTTGGCCAGGCCGGTGAGCGGGTCCTGGCGGGCGATGCGGGTCATGGCCTTGCGCCAGGCGTCGGCCTCGGTGGCCACGGTGGTCAGCCGCTCGACGGTCTCGTGCAGGCCGAGCCGCTGCTGCGCGTCGGCGTCCGGGGAGAGCTCGCGGACCGCCGCGGCCAGCAGGTCGAGGACGTCGTCGAGCGGGCTGCCCGTGGCCACCGCCTCCAGCGCGCGGCCCTGCAGGGAGAGGAGGCCGGCGTCCCACTGGTGGGCGGCGACCTGGCGGCGCAGCGAGAGCACGGTCCGCACCAGGCGGACCTGGATCTGCAGGACGTCGAGCTCGGCGCCGGAGAAGCTGCGCGGCTCGTCGTCGAACACGCCGAGGGAGCCGAGGACGAAGCCGTCCTCGTCGATGAGCGGCACGCCGAGGTAGGCGCGGATCGCACCGGCCGCCACCGCCGGGTTCTCGGCGAAGACCGGGTGCTCCTGGGCGTCGGGCACCTCCAGCGGCGCCCCCGTGGCGACGACGTAGGCGCAGAACGAGAGCTCGTCGGGAACGTGCGAGTACGCGACACCGACGCCGATCTCGGCGGGGAAGCACTGCAGGTCCGGGCCGACCAAGTTGATGATCGCGATCGGCGCGTCGAGGGCGCGGGCCATGTAGGAGACGACGGCGTCGAGATCGGAGTCCCCGGCGTGGCCGGTGAGCCGGTAGCTGTCGATGGCGGCGAGGCGGGCGGGATCGGCGACGGCGGCTCGGGGGCTCAGCACGGCGGGCACCGTAGCCGCTGACGGTGACTATTTGAACACTCGTCGGTGTCGTTGTCCGGGTTCCTGGCCCGCTAGCGGCCGTTCTTGCGGTGTTGCACCCGCTCCTGCGGTGATGCAGCACCGCGAAACCGGCAGGAACACCGCAAGGGTGGCTCGGCGGGCACGGCTCAGGGCGCGGACCAGTGCGGGTCGCGGCCGGTGAGGCCGAGCAGGCGGTCGAGCACCGGGGCGTCGTCGGGGACCGGCACCACGGGTCCGAACTGCCCGTTGCGGATCTCCTCGTTGCCCGGCTGGTTCCACACGGTGACCAGCTCCAGGCACGCCTGGGCGGACGCCGGGTCGACGCGGTACTCCTGGCCGGTCGCGACGGCGAGGTCCCAGCCGTGCACCAGCACCTCGTTGAGCGCCACGCCGCCCATGGCCTGCGCCGGCATCCGGGCACCGCCGACCTCCGTGAAGCCCTCCCACGCCGCGGGATCCCGCCACGCCGCGGCCAGCGCCTCGAGCTGCGCCGGCAGCACGGTGCGCCAGTCGGGCACCAGGTGGTCCGCGGACGCCTGCGGGCCCCCGGACAGCGGCTTCTTCTCGGCACCCATCCGGAAGGCCAGCGTCAGCCCGACCAGGTGGTCGAGCAGCCCGGCGACCGGGGTCCCCTCGTTCGGCGTCGGCCTGGACAGCTGCTCGTCGCGCACACCCGCCACGATCCGGGCGACCTCGGCGGTCTGCGGGCCGAGGTCCAGCGTCGTCGTCTGCATGCCGGTTCCGACCGGCGCAACCGCCGGAACTCATCGCCGCGCCGGTTCGACGAGCCCTGGCCCGGCCGCCGGAGGACCGGCAGCATGGGCGTCCCCCCGGCCGAGACGCGGGGGCACGCCGCGCCACGAAGGTCGGGCCTCATGACCGCACTGGACGATCCACCCGGGGACGCCGACGCGCTGCCCGGGCTCGTCGCGCCGGTCCGGGCCGCACTCCTCGGCAGGTTCGCCGCCGGTCTTGCCCTCGCCAGTGCTGCCGTCCACGTCGCCCTGCTCGACGCCGCCTCCCTCGGCAGCCTCGTCATGGTCGCCATGGCGCTGGCCTGCCTGCCCTGCGCGTGGCACCTGTGGCGGCATCCGTCCGCCGCGGTCTGGGGCGCGACCGCCGCGGTCGACGGCGCGATGCTCCTGCTGCACGCGCAGACCCTGGCGGCCGGCACGCACTCCGCCGCGATGCACGCGCCCGCCCTCATGTGGACCGGCCTCGCGCTCGTGTCCGGCCAACTCGCGCTCGCCGGGGCCGCCGCCCTACGTCGCTGAGCACCAGGCGGGAGGGTGCGGTCCGCCGCTCGGGGCCGGCTTGGGCACGACTACCCTCCGGTCACGGCCCGCCTTCCCCACGGGTCGCGTCGGGGGGTGATGGGAGTGGACGACGCACTCGACCTGCCGAGCGCCGGACCCGACCCGATCCCCCTGGACACGGCGCTGGCGGCGGTCCTCGGCTACGCCCGCGGACGGCGGCCGCTGCGGTTCCGGTCCCCGTCGCACCCCGAGGGCCGCTGGGTGCAGGTGCTCGCCTTCGGCTACGAGCGCTTCGACCGCCGTCCCCGGGTCGAGGGCCCGCCCGGCGACGACGACGTCCTCGTGGCCGAGGGGCTGCACGGCCGGCTGGACCCGGCCTCCTGGACGACGGTGCGCACGGCGCTGGACGACGTCGGCCCGCTGGTCGCCGCGCTGCACGAGCGCGCCGCCGGGCGGGCGTTCTGGGAGCTGCCGCCCGCCGAGTTCGACGTGCTCGAGGAGCCCGGCACGGCCGGGGCGCTGCTGCGCGAGCTCGCCGCCCGCCAGCTGGCGCACGTCGTCTCGGCGGCGCTGCACCACCGCTCCCCCGCGCTCGTGCCGCACCTGAGCCCGACCACCCGGCGGCAGCTGTGGCCGCACGTGCAGGAGGGCGACAGCGGCGTCGAGGCGGTGGTGCACCGCGAGCTGCGGGCCGGCGCGCGGGCGTTCGCCCTGCTCGAGGAGACCGTCGCCGACCTCCTGGGCACCTGGCTGACCCGGCTGCGGCTGCACGACATCCTGCTGTGGCTGTCCGGCGGCCTGCGGCTCACCCACGCCGTGGCGCTGGGGAAGGACACCGTGGAATGGGCACGCCGTCCCGTCCGGGTATGAGCACCAGCCGGGGCGTCGTCCGCCTGCTCAACACCTCGGGCGGTCGGGCGCTGTGCCTGGCCGGCGTGGTCGACGCCGCGGCCGTGGACGCCTTCGTGCGCCGCTACGGCCGCGAGCCGGCGCGGATCGACTGCATCGACGCCGGCTCCGTCATCTCGCTGTCGCCGCCGGCGCGGGAGCTGCTCCGTGAGCACCTCGAGGCCGCCGAGCGGGCCGGCCGCCCGGTGACGATCCGCCGGTCGCCCGCGGTCGACCGGGCGCTGGCCGGCACGTAGTCACCCCAGCAGCGGGCCCAGCCGGCGGGCGAACTCCCCCACCACCTCGACGTACGCGGCGGGCGCGGCGGGGTCCGCGCCGCGCACGGTGATCAGGACGGCGGCCACCAGGACCCCGGCCGGCGAGCGCACCGGGACGGCGGCGCATGCCACGTCGTCGTGCAGCTGGCCGGCCTGCACCGCGCAGCCCCGCCGGTGGATCTCGCGCAGCTCGGCATCGAGGTCCGAGGCACGGACGACGGTCTGCGCGGTCACCCGGTGCAGCCGGGACGGGTGCAGGACCTCCTGCCAGTCCGGCTGCTCGGCCAGCAGCAGCTTGCCGGCCGCCGAGGCGTGCAGGTACCGCTCGACGAGCTCGGGTGCCTGCAGCGGGTGGTCGGGGTCGATGTCGGCGCAGCGCAGCGCGGTCGGCGTGTAGAGCACGAGGTGGACCCCCGCGCGCACCCGGCCGCGCAGCTCGGCGACGACGTCGCGGGCCGCCGTCGACAGCGGCACCGGGCCGTTGCCGCCGGTCAGCCCGGCGACCTTGCGGCCCAGCGCGAAGCCGTGCAGATCGGGCAGCCGCACCAGGTACTCCTCGCCGACCAGCAGGTTGAGCAGCCGGTAGGTGGTCGCGGGCGGCAGCCCCAGCTCCTCGGCCACCTCCTTGGCGGTGACGCCGGCGCCGGTGCGGGCGACGGTCTCGAGGATGGACAGCGCGCTCTGCACCGCCTTCGGCTGGCGGCCGGTGAGCCCCCGGTCGACGGCCGGCGTCATCGCACCGGCTCGGCCGGCACGGTGCCGGGGAGCACGCTGCTCGCCGTCGCCTGGTCGTAGACGCCGACCGCCCGCAGCCGGCCCGGCGCCCGCCACCGCAGCCACAGCGCCCAGAGCACCCCCGGCAGCAGCGCGGCCAGGAAGACGACGGTCATCGCCTGCCCGCCCCACAGGGACGCGCCCGCCATCGCCGCCCCGAGTCCGAGCACCCCCGCCCCGCCGGCGAGCAGCCCGGCGACGGCCGCCACAGGCGTCAGCTCGCCGATCCGGCGCAGGAACAGCGGCATCGCCAGACAGGCCAGCACGTAGGCGAGCACGTAGCCGAAGGCGGAGACGGTGAGCGAGCCGGTCAGCACCGCGCGCGGACTGGCGCCCGCGGCGAGCGCGACCACCGGGACGCCGACCACCGCCGGCAGCACGAGCGCCAGCGCGCGGTGCGGCGTCTCGAACCGCGGGTGCGTGCGGCCCAGCGCCGCCGGGAGCACGCCCTCGCGGGCCATGGAGAACAGCACCCGGCCCAGCGCGTTCGTCGAGCCGGTGATGCAGGCGAAGAACGACGCGGCGATGCCGAGGTCGAGCAGCCGGCGCAGGACGCCCAGCCCGTCGCGGTCGGCCAGCTCGGCCACCGGTACCGGGCTGGTGAGCACGTCCAGCGGCGCCGCGCGCAGCAGCACCACCTGGGCGACCGCCGCGGCGACGAACAGCACGCCCGCCACGGCCGGGGTCCACAGCACCGCCCGCGGGACGGCGACCAGCGGACGGCGGGCCTCGACGCCGAGCACGGCCGCGCTCTCGAACCCCATGAACGCGGTCACGCCGAGGACAACGCCGACCGCGACCGATCCCCAGTGCACCGCGCCGTCGACCACCGGCGCCGCGCTGCCCGGGGCGCCCCGCGGGGCCAGCAGCAGCACCCCGAGCACGAGCAGCACCAGCGCGATCGAGAGCACCTCGAGCACGAGGGCGACGCGGGCGGAGAGCTGGATGCCGCGGACCGGGAACAGCGTGGCGAGCACGCCGAGCCCCGCGCCCAGTCCGGCGACCACCGGCGGCGACGGGTCCAGGCCCAGCAGCCCGGCGAGGTACACCGCCGACCCCACCAGCGCCGACATGGCCACCGCGGCGTAGCCGATGAGCAGCGCCCACCCGCCGACGAGGGCCCCGACCGGGCCCAGCCCCTTGGCGGTGTAGCTGTAGGTGCCGCCGACCGCCGCCATCCGCCGGCCGAACTGGGTCAGGCACCAGCCGACCAGCAGCACCAGCGCGGTGGCCGCGACGAACGCCGGCAGCGTGGCAGCCCCGGACTCCACGAGCACGATCGAGGGGACGACGACCATGGCCGCCGACGGCGCGAGCGCCGACACCGACTGCGCGAGGACCTCGGCGAAGCTCAGCCGCCGGCGCCGCAGTCCCGCGACCGGCGACCGGGCCGGCAGCTGGACGTCCGGGCTGCGCTGCGCCATGCCGCTCCCCTCGGGTGGTGGTGGGCGAGCGTAGCCACCGCGCGTGTCACCAGCGGAGGTCTCGAATGAGAAAAGTGTGACCGCGGTCTCCCGTTCGATGTCACGCCGATGTTTCCGGTTTATGACGGTTGTGTAACCGACGCGGCCCTCCGGAGGACCAGGCTGTCGTGCCATCGCCGTCCGCCCGGCAGTTCCGCTGCCGCCGCCCCGGAGGTCGCCCATGGCCACCCTCTCCACCTCGTCCGCCGACTCGGCCGAGCACCATCGCCTCACCGGCCGGCTCGGCCCGGGCGCCATCGTGTTCATGGTGGTCGCCGCCGCCGCGCCGCTGACCGTCATCGCCGGCTCGGTGCCGATCGGCATCGCGGTCGGCAACGGCGCCGGCTACCCGGCGATGTACGTCGTCGCCGCGATCGTGCTGTTCTTCTTCGCCGTCGGCTTCACCGCGATGACCCGGCACGTGCCGAACGCCGGGGCGTTCTACTCCTACATCGGCACCGGCCTCGGCCGCGGCGCCGGGCTCGGCAGCGCGCTGGTCGCGCTGATCAGCTACATCACCGTGCAGGGCGCCGTCTACGGGTACATCGGCTTCCTGCTCGGCGACCTGATCAGCGGGTACGGCGGGCCGTCGCTGCCCTGGTGGGTCTGGACGTTCGTCGTCCTGGCGATCACCGGGCTGCTCGGCTACCGGCACATCGAGCTGTCGAGCAAGGTGCTCGGCGTCCTGCTGGTCGCCGAGATCGCGATCGTGCTGGTCATGAACGCCGGGATCATCGGCCACGGCGGCGGTCCCGAGGGCTTCTCGACGGCGATGTTCCAGCCCTCGCAGATCCTCTCCGGCTCGCCGGGCATCGGGCTGATGTTCGCCATCGCCGGGTTCATCGGTTTCGAGGCGACGGCGATCTTCCGCGACGAGGCCCGCGACCCGAACCGCACCATCCCGCGCGCCACCTATCTCGCCCTGGCTCTCATCGGGGTCTTCTACACCGTCTCGTCGTGGGCCATCGTGACTGCGTGGGGCGACAGCTCGATCGTCGGGCAGTCCGCGGCCGACCCGGGCGGCATCGTGGTGAACACGGCCGCGCAGTTCGTCGGCACGGCGGCCGCCGAGATCATGCAGGTGCTCTTCGTCACCAGCTTGTTCGCGGCGATCCTGTCGTTCCACAACGTGCTGTCCCGCTACATCTTCTCGCTGGGCAACACCGGCGTGCTGCCCGTGATCTGCGGCCGCAGCCACGACCGGCACGCCTCGCCGCACGTCGCCTCGGTGATCACGACCGCGGTCGGCGCGCTGCTCATGGCGGTCTGCGCGATCGCCGGTCTGGACCCGGTGCTGGAGATCTTCACCTGGCTGGCCGGGATCGCCAGCGTCGGCATCGTCCTCCTGATGCTGCTGGCCTGCCTGGCCGTGCTCGTCTTCTTCCGGCGCACCGGTCTGGACCGCCGGCCGTGGCACTCGCTGATCTCGCCCACCCTCGGCCTGGTCGGCCTGGGCCTGATCCTCGTGCTGCTGGTCAAGAACCTGCCGCTGCTCATGGGCGGCAACACCGCCCTCGGGGTCGGCGCCGGCGTGCTGCTCGCCGTCGCCCTGGCCGCCGGCTGGGCGCTCGCCAAGGCCCGTCCGAACGCCGCCCGCAACCTCACCACGGCGTCCCTCGTCGACAACGCACCGCAGATCTAGAGGAGAGAACCCCATGACCATCACCGCTCCGCGGTCCACCGCCACCCACCCGTTGTCGCGGATGACGCCCGAGGAGATCACCGCCGCGCGCGGGATAGTCGAATCCGCCGGGTTGCTCAACGAGAGCACCAAGTTCGTCTACGTCGGCCTCGACGAGCCGCACAAGCGCGACGTCCTCGACTGGTCCCCCGGCGACCCGATCGAGCGGCGGCTGCGCGTGCTGCTGCTCGACCGCGCCACCGGCGGCGGCCGCGACCTGTCGGTCTCGGTCACGCAGGGCACCGTCGTCCGGAACATCGAGATCGACGCCGTCGCCGACGGCCAGGTGCCGATCCTCGACGCCGAGTTCGAGGCGATCGAGCCGATCCTCGCCCAGGACGAGCGCTGGATCGCCGCGATGGCCAAGCGCGGCCTCGACGTCGCCAAGGTGCGCGCCGTCCCGCTGTCGGCCGGGTCGTACTTCCCCGAGGAGTACGGCCACCGCACCGTCCGGGTGCTCGGCTTCCACCAGGCCGACGAGGCCGACCTGCCGTGGGCGCACCCGGTGGACGGCGTCGTCGCCTACGTCGACATCACCCGCGGGGTCGCGACGGCGGTGCACGACCACTTCGACCTGCCGGTGCCGGCCGAGCGCGGCGACCTCGACCAGGCCACGCATCCCCACGCGGTCCGCGACCTCAAGCCGCTCGAGATCACGCAGCCCGAGGGGCCGAGCTTCACGGTGGAGGACGACGTCGTCCGCTGGGCCGGCTGGGAGTTCCGGGTCGGCTTCGACCCCCGTGAGGGCCTCATCCTCAACCAGCTCTCCATCGACGGGCGCTCGGTGGTCTACCGCGCCTCCATCGCGGAGATGGTCGTGCCCTACGCCGACCCCTCGCCGGTCCGGTTCTGGCAGAACTACTTCGACACCGGCGAGTACCTCTTCGCCCGGTACACCAACTCGCTCGAGCTCGGCTGCGACTGCCTCGGCGAGATCCACTACTTCGACGCGCTGCTCGCCGACGAGGAGGGCAACCCGCGCACCATCACCAACGCCATCTGCCTGCACGAGGAGGACTACGGCGTCGGCTGGAAGCACACCGACCTGTTCAACGGCATGGTCGAGACGCGCCGCTCCCGCCGGCTGGTGATCAGCTTCTTCACCACGATCGGCAACTATGACTACGGCTTCTACTGGTACCTCTACACCGACGGCACGATCCAGCTGGAGAGCAAGGCCACCGGGATCGTGTTCACCTCCTCCTACCGCGGCGACGAGCACCCCTACGCCACGGAGATCGCGCCCGGTCTGGGTGCGCCGTTCCACCAGCACCTGTTCTCCGCGCGGCTGGACATGGCGGTGGACGGGCAGCGCAACACGGTGCACGAGGTGGACGCCGTCCGGATGCCGATGGGCGACGACAACCCGTACGGCAACGCCTTCCGGCGCCGGCTCACCCCGCTGACCCGCGAGTCGGAGGCGCAGCGGGTCACCGACGCGACGGTCGGCCGCACCTGGCACGTGCTCAACACGTCGAAGACCAACCGGCTCGGCCAGCCCGTCGGGTACGCGCTGCACCCGCAGAACTCGCCGGTGCTGCTGGCCGACGAGCAGTCCTCGATCCACCAGCGGGCGACGTTCTCGACCAAGAGCCTCTGGGTGACCGAGTACGACCCGGCCGAGCGGTATCCGGCGGGTGACTTCGTCAACCAGCACCCCGGCGCCGGCGGCCTGCCGTCGTTCGTGTCGGACGACGCCTCTCTGGAGGACGCCGACGTCGTCCTGTGGCACACCTTCGGGCTGACCCACTTCCCGCGGCCCGAGGACTGGCCGGTCATGCCGACCGACTACACCGGGTTCACCCTCAAGCCGGTCGGCTTCTTCGACCGCAACCCGGCCCTCGGCGTGCCGCGGTCGACGTCGTCCCACTGCGCGCACGAGGGATGACGAGCGCGGTCGCGGCCGCCCGGCCGGGGGTCCTCCCCCTCGGCCGGGCGGCCGCCCTGCTCGCCCTGGCCTCCGCCGCGGTTCACCTGCTGCAGATGAGTGCCGGATCGCTGGGTGCGCTGCTCATGGCGGTGATGGCGCTGGCCTGCCTGCCCTGCGCCTGGCACCTGTGGCGCGCCCCGACGGCGGCGGTGTGGGGGCTGACCGCCGCGGTCGACGCCGGGATGCTGCTGCTGCACGCCACCCTGATGGCGCAGCACCCGGGGCACCACGGCGCCGGTGGGCCGATGTGGGCCGGCACCGCGCTCGTCGCCAGTCAGCTGGTGCTGGCCGGCGCCGCCCTCGTCCGGCGTCGGCGCGCGTAGAGCGAGTTCTGCGGTCTTCCGCATCCTCGTGCGGTCGTGCATCGCCGCCGAAGCGTGCGGAACACCGCAAGAGCACGGGCGGGGGGCCGGTTCAGGAGGCGGTGAGTGCGGCGAGGTCGCGCTCGGCGAAGCGGCGGTGCTCGCAGTGCTCCTCGAGCACCACGCGGAAGCACTCCCCGACCGTGTGCGTCTCCTCGCCCCAGGCCGGCACGGGCGTGGCGGTGCGCGGCTCGTCGAGCTGCGCGTCGGTCACCTCGGCGAGGGCCCGGCGCACCCGCGCCCGCCGGTCGGCGAAGAGCGCCGCCGCCTCGGCGGACGAGGGGCGGGCCGCGGGGTCGAGGCCGATCGACGGCCACTCCTCCGGGGCGAGGTCGGTGGGCGGCACGCCCAGCGGGGAGAACGGGGCCGGCTCGCCGTGCAGCCACCCGTTCACCCACGTGTCGACGGCGAAGACGAGGTGGCGCCGCGTCTCGACGAACGACCACTCGCCGCCGACCCGCTCGTGCAGCGCCGCCTCGGGCTGCCGCCCGGCACGGGTGAGCGTGTCGTCCCACAGGCCCTCGAGCTCCCGCCAGACGGCGCGCAGGTCGTCGGCGGTCCGGGCCGCGCGCAGGCGCACGCGCTCCGGGTGGCGCCGGTCGAGCTCGGCGGCGACGTAGCCGCTGACGTCGACGTCGTCCACGACGACGCGGCCGGCCCGCCCGTCGAACCCGGAGACCACCAGGCCGTCCACCATCGAGCTGACGATCCGCACCTCCCGCATGTCGCAGTCGCGGAAGGTCGCGCCGCAGAGGTCGGCGTAGTGGAAGGAGGCGCCGCGGAACGCGCGGGTGTTCGCGTGCACCTGCGGCGACGTCGTCCCGACGGTCAGCGGGTTGCCCTCACGCCTGCTCGCCGTCCGCGACCGGACGGCCCTCGTGCACCGTGCCGGGCGCGATCGGTTCCTCCTCGAAGCTGCCGACCTCCTCGACCAGCTCGGGCTTGCGGGCGCGCTCGACCGCGAACCAGGCCAGGCCGAGGACGACGAGCCCCACGAAGATCCACGGCATCAGGTTCAGCGGGTAGGGCGGGATCGGGATCACGTTCTTGTAGAACACGTACAGCAGAGCCGCGACGACGACGACCGACAGCACCGCGGAGAGCGGGTTGAACTCGTCGCGCTTGCGCAGGAAGAACGGCAGCGCGACGCCCATCAGCAGGTAGCCGAGCATGTAGCCGAACGTGCCGATGGTGCCGATGTAGGTGAACACCTCCAGCGAGCTCACGCCCGTGGCGACCCAGACCGTCGGCACCACGATCACGACGGGGGCGATGACGCCGATGGCCACGTGCGGGGTCTTGTGCGTCGGGTGCGCGCGGCCCAGCGCCCGCGGCAGGACGTCCTCCTCGCCCATCGTGTAGAGGATGCGCGACGCGGCGTTGATGCAGGCGATCGTGACCGCGAAGAAGGAGGCGGTGACGCCCAGGTCGACGAGCCACGAGACGCTGCCCAGCCCGTACTGGTCGGCCAGGTCGCTGATCGGCGCCGTGCTCGCGCTGAGCGCCTCCGGCTGGCCGAAGCCGAGCACCATCGTGTAGGCGGCGAAGACGTACAGCACGCCGACCAGCACCGCGCTGCCCAGCACGGCACGGGGGATCGCCCGGTGCGGGTTGCGGGCCTCCGCGCCCAGGCTGGCCGCGCTCTCGAAGCCGACGAAGCCGAGCACCCCCAGCACGATGCCGAAGGTCACGCCGTCGAACGACAGGCCGTCGAGGGTCAGCTGCGAGGTCGCGCCGCCGGCCGGGTCCCCGACCAGCACGCCGATCAGCACGAGGAGCACCGCGGCCACCGAGATGATCTCCAGCACGAGCCCCACGCGCGTGGAGATCTTGATCCCGATGATCGCGAACGCGGCCGCACCGATCGCGGCGATCGCCAGGATGATGCAGACGGCGAGCGTGCTGGACGTCGGCAGCCCCAGCTGGCCGAGGAAGCTGCCGAAGTAGATGCCGGTGCCCAGAACGCCGAGCATCGCGATGCACGCGTAGCCGATGACCAGCCCCCACCCGGCGGCGAACGCGCCGGCCGGACCGAGCCCGCGGGCCACGTAGCTGTACAGCGAGCCCGAGGAGGCGAACCGGCGGCCGAACTGGGTGGCGACCAGCCCGACCAGGATGACGACCACGGTCGCGGCCACGTAGGACAGCCACGCCCCGTGCCCGGCGTACAGCGCGATCAGCGCGGGCGTGGTGGCCATCGCAGCGCTGGGCGCCATGCCGGCCACCGACTGCGCCAGCACGTCGATCTGGCTCATGGAGCCGTGCGCGAGCCCGGCGTCGGAGTGGACGGCGTGCGGCGCCGCCTGGTCCGCGCTCACCGGGCGGCCTGTCCAGTGGCCCCGGCGGCGTGGTGCCCGTCGCCGTGGCCGTTGCCGGTGTGGCAGGCCGGGGTCGAGCGCGGCAGGTCCAGCGCGGGGTTGCCGTCGAAGAAGCCGACCGGCTTGAGCATGAAGCCGATGTAGCTCACCGGCATGACCGGCCAGTCCTCCGGCCGGACCACGTGGTGGGCCCCGAAGGAGTACCAGACGACGAGGTCCTCGTTCTCCAGCGGGCGGTCCGCCTGCTGGTACTCCAGCAGCCCACCCGGCGAGCCGTGCTGGTTCGGGTAGTCGCCGGCGGCGTACCGCTGCTGCGGGTCGAACTGCGTGACCCACAGGTGCTTGTAGGCGAACTGGGCGCGGGCGAAGGCCTGCGAGCCCTCCTGCTGCAGGGGCAGCACGTTGTCGCCGGGCATGAGCTTGTAGCCGGTGGGCTGGCCGAGCTCGTTGGTCTCGTTCGGGTTGACGATGTACCAGACCCGGGCGACCAGCGGGTCGATCAGCCGGCGGGCCTCGGTCTCCCGGGCGAGCAGGGTCTTCTTCGCCTCCCACGCGTTGCCGTACGGGTTGTCCGGGCCGGGGGGCAGCGCTGCGGCGTCCACCTCGTAGACGGAGTTGCGTTCCCCGTCGACCTGCATGTCCAGCCGGACGTTGAAGAAGTGCTGGTGGTGCGGCCCGTACAGGCCGGGGGCGACGACGACGCCGTGCCGTGGCTGCTGGCCGTCGGCCACGGCACCGGTCGAGATGACGCCGGTCAGCTTGACCTCGTACTGGATGCTGCCGTCGGTGTAGAGGTACCAGAAGAAGCCGTACTCGTAGTTGCCGACGGTGGCGAAGCAGGAGATCACCAGCCGCCGGGCGCGGCGGACCTCCATCTTCTCGGTGCGGAAGTCGGTGTGCTTCCAGCCGACCCCGTAGTCCTCCTCGTGCATGCAGATCGCGTTGGGGATGGTGACCGGCTGGCCCTCCTGGTCGTTGGCGACCGCGTCGAAGTAGTGGATCTCGCCGAGGCAGTCGCAGCCGAGCTCCAGCGGGTTGAGCAGCAGCCCGACCCCGTACTCGCCCTCGTCGAAGACGTTCTTGATCCGGTGCGTCGGCGCCGGGTCGCCGTAGGGGATGTACATCTCCGACAGCGAGGCCCGGTAGATCACCGGACGCAGCCGGCCGCGGTCCTCGTAACCGATCTGGTGCAGCACCAGACCCTCGCGCGGGCTGTAGCCGACCCGCAGCCGCCACTTCTGCCAGCTGACGGCGTGCCCGTCGACGGTGAAGCTGGGCCCCTCGGGCTGGGTGATCTCGATCGGCCGGACGTCGTCGCGCAGGCGGGTGTGGGCGGGACGGTTGTCGTCGTCGAACATCAGCTCCGGCATGTAGTTGCCGGCCTTCGGGGGCAGCGGGACGACGCCGTGGTCGCGGACGTCGATGACCTCCATGAGGTCCAGGTCGACCAGGACGATCAGCCCCTCGACCGGGCGGGCGTAGCCGTTGTCGTCCTCACGGGAGCGCACGAAGGTCAGCGGCCGGATCAGCCGGCGTCCCTTCGGGTCCTCGATGTCGTAGCCGGCGGCCCACGGGTCGATCATCGCCAGCGAGAAGTCGGTGACCCCGCGCTTGCGCATCGCCTCCTGCCAGCGCGGGTCGGCGCGGGTGATCTCCTCGGTCTGGAAGAACTCCTCCAGCATCACGCTGGGCTGCACGTCCTCGAGCACCCGCCACGAGGTGACCGTGCCGCTCGAGAGCGAGACGATCGCCTCGATCGTCTGCTGCGCCTCGCGGTCGTAGAGGACGGCGAACCCGGCCCGGTCGGGCATCGGGCCACCGTTGCGGTCGTGCTCGAGCACGTCGGCCTTGGCCGGCTCGTGCAGCGCGACGGTCACGAACCGGACCCTGGGTCCGATCCGGCGTTCCTCGCGGACGATGTCCGCGACGCGGCGGATCTCGTCGGCACCGAGCGGCTCGAGCGGATTGTTCGTGGTCGTGCGGACGTCCGGCAGCACTGCCATGAGGAGCCTCCATCAAGGCGCCCGGGACCGACGGCTCGCGGCCCGGTCGAACGGCCGGACGCTAGCCGCGCGTTTCGGAACGCCACAAGACCGCACCGTGATCTGGACCACGCTGGGCGACCTGCGCAGATCCCGTCGGCGGGACGACGCGGGGTGACGACCCGCGCAGCGGCGTCTCGAAGGCGGCAATCCACCCGCCGTCCTCCTTCGGACGGCGCAGAGTGCGACCCACCTGCGAGCGCACCAGGAGGAGACATGCGCCAGGACGTGGAATTCCCCACCGAGGACGGCGTCACCCTGCGCGGCTGGCACTACGCCCCCGAGGGCGTGGACGGGCCCGCGCCGCTGATCGTGATGGCGCACGGGTACTCGGCGGTCAAGGAGATGTACCTGGACTCCTTCGCCGAGTACTTCGCCGCCGGCGGGCTGGGCGTGCTGGTCTACGACAACCGCAACCTGGGCGCCTCGGACGGCGAGCCCCGCGGCGAGATCGACCCATGGCAGCAGATCCGCGACTACCGGACGGCGATCACCTGGGCCCTCGGCCAGCCGTGGACCGACCCGCAGCGGATCGGCATCTGGGGCTCGAGCTACAGCGGCGCGCACGTGCTCGTCGTCGGCGCCCTGGACCGCCGGGTGCGCTGCGTGGTCTCCCAGGTCCCGCTGGTCAGCGGGCTGGCCAACGCCCGCCGGCTGATCCGGTCGGACACCTTCGCCGCGCTGCGCGAGATGTTCGACGCCGACCGCGTGGCCCGCTACGCCGGCAAGGAGCCGGGGATGATCCAGGTGGCCTGGGAGAAGGCGCCGGACGAGGCCTGCGCGCTGCCCACCGAGGACTCGCACGACTTCTTCCTCGACACGAGCCAGGAGCGGGCGCCGAGCTGGCGCAACGAGGTGACCCTGCGCTCGGTGGAGATGTTCATCGAGTACGAGCCGGGCGCCTACATCCAGGACATCTCCCCGACGCCGCTGATGATGGTGGTCGCGGCCCGGGACCACCTCACGGTGGCCGACCTGGCCCTGGACTACTTCGAGCGGGCGCGGCACCCCAAGGAGCTCGTCGTCCTGCCCGGCGGGCACTTCGAGGCCTACGTTCCGCCCGCGTTCGAGGAGAACGCCGCCGCGCAGCTGCGCTGGTTCCGCACCCACCTCACGGCATGACCTCCGTCCCCTCATCTGGTCTCGACCGGTTTCGGGAGCGCATCGCCGCGTCGAGCGCGGAGGAGGTGCTCGCCGCGGCCCTCGACCGGGCGCGGGGGATCGCCGACCTGGGCGCCTTCCTCGCGCTGGCCGAGCGGGTGGACGGCGGCGCGGGCCCGCTCGCCGGCGTCCCGCTCGCGGTGAAGGACAACCTCGACACCCGCGACTTCCCCACGACCGGCGGCACCCCGGCCCTGGCGGACTCCCGCCCGGGCCGGGACCACCGCGCCGTCGAGCGGCTGCGCGCCGCCGGCGCCGGGATCGTCGGCAAGACCAACCTGCACGAGCTGGCCCTCGGGATCACCAGCAACAACGCCGCCTTCGGCCCGGTCCGCAACCCCCACGACCCGAGCCGCTCCCCCGGCGGCTCGTCGGGCGGCTCCGCGGTGGCGGTGGCGACCGGCGTCGTCCCCATCGCCCTCGGCACGGACACCGGCGGGTCGATGCGGGTGCCGGCCGCGCACTGCGGGGTCGTCGGCTGGCGGCCGACGGTCGGCCGGTGGGGCAATGACCGCGTGGTGCCGATCTCCCGCACCCGCGACACCGCCGGCGTCTTCGCCACCACGGTCGCGGACGTCGCCGTCGTCGACGAGCTGGTGACCGGCGACCCGGCCGCCGCGCCGCCTGGCCGCCGGATCAGGCTGGGCGTCCCCCGCCGCGGCTACTTCGACGACCTGCACCCCGAGGTCGCCGACTGCGCCGAACGGTCGCTCGACCGGCTCGCCGACGCCGGGATCGACCTGGTCGAGGTGGACGTCGCCGGCGCCCACGACCTCGACGCGGAGTGCGGGTTCCCCATCGTCTTCTTCGAGATCGCCGAGGACCTCCCGGCCTACCTCGCCACCCTGCCCGGGCCGGAGCGGGAGCTGACCTTCGCCGACGTCCTGGTCCGGGTGGCCTCCCCCGACGTGCGCGGCGCGATGGAGCTGGCCGCCGGCGGCAGCTTCACCGACGAGGTCTACCGGCAGGCCCTGGCCACCCGGGAACGCCTGCGCAGCGCCTACTCGGCCGCGCTCCGCCCGATCGACACCGAGTGGCTCGACGCGCTGGTCTACCCCACGGTGCCGCTGCCCGCCCCGCCGCTCGGGGACGACGACACGACCGAGCTCAACGGGCGGCAGGTTCCGGTCTTCCTCACCACGATCCGCAACACCGGGCCGGGCTCGACGGCCGGGATGCCGGCGATCTCGCTGCCGGCGGGGACGACGGAGGCCGGCCTGCCCATCGGGATCTCGCTGGAGGCGCTGCCCGGCGACGATCCCGCCCTGCTCGCCGTCGCCGGCGAGGTGGAGGCCGCGCTGCGCTGACTCAGCCGCGGACCGCGGCGAGCCGGCGGGCGAGGAAGGCCCGCTCGGCCTCGTTGGTGGTCTGCTCGAGCGCGGTCTCGTAGGCCTGCGCAGCCTCGGCGTCCCGGCCGAGGCGGCGCAGCAGGTCCGCGCGGACGGCGGGGACGAGGTGGTAGCCGGGCAGGTCGAGGGCGTCGACGAGGGCGAGCCCGGCGGCCGGACCCTCCACCTCGGCCACCGCGACCGCCCGGTGCAGCGCTACGACGGGCGTGGGGGTCAGCGCCAGCAGCTGGTCGTAGAGGGCGACGATCTGCCGCCAGTCGGTGTCGGCGGCGGTCGCGGCGTCGCTGTGGACGGCGTTGATCGCGGCCTGCACCTGGTACGGCCCGGGGCGGTTGCGGCGCAGGCACCGCCGCACCAGCGCCTGCCCCTCCGCGATCAGGCCGGCGTCCCACCGGGTGCGGTCCTGGTCGGCCAGCAGCACCAGCTCGCCGTCCGGACCGACCCGCGCCGGGCGGCGGGACTCGACGAGCAGCATCAGCGCCAGCAGCCCGGTGACCTCGGGCTCGTCCGGCATCAGCTGCGCGAGCAGCCGACCGAGCCGGATCGCCTCGGCGCACAGGTCCTCGCGCACGAGCCCGGGCCCGGAGGTCGCCGAGTGCCCCTCGGTGAAGACCAGGTAGACGACGGCGAGGACGGCGCGCAGCCGGTCGGGCAGCTCCGCCTCGTCCGGCACCCGGTACGGGATGCGCGCGTCGCGGATCTTGCCCTTCGCCCGCACCAGCCGCTGCGCCATCGTCGGCTCGGGCACCAGGAAGGCGCGGGCGATCTCCGCGGTGGTGAGCCCGCCGAGCAGCCGCAGGGTGAGCGCGACCTGCGCAGCCGGCGCCAGCGCCGGGTGGCAGCAGGTGAACATCAGCCGCAGCCGGTCGTCGGGCACGGCGTCCTCCTCGCGCTCCTCCTGCGCGTGCAGCAGCGCCGCCTGGGCGTGCCGGTCGTCCCGCTTGGCCTCGCGGCGGAGGCGGTCGATCGCCCGGTTGCGGGCGGTGGTGATGATCCAGCCGGCCGGGCTCGGCGGGAGGCCGTGCTCGGGCCAGTGCTGCAGCGCCGCCTCGAAGGCGTCCTGCACCGCGTCCTCGGCGAGGTCGAGGTCGCCGAGGACACGGGTCAGGACGGCGACCGCGCGGCCGTGCTCCTCGCGGAAGACCCGCGCGACGCCGGCGGCGTCGGTCACTCGAAGCGTTCCCGGAACGGCCGCACCTCGATCGGCAGACCGGTGATCTCCGCCTGCCGCCGGCCCCAGTGCAGCGCCGCGTCGAGGTCCGGCACGTCGATGACGGTGAACCCGCCGAGGTGCTCCTTGCCCTCGGTGTACGGGCCGTCGGTGACGACGACGTCGCCGCGGTCGTTCGCCCGCAGGACGGTGGCGGTGCTCGCGTCGTGCAGCCCGCCGGAGAAGACCCAGGCGCCGGCCGTCTGCATCTCCTGCTGCAGCTCACCGAGCTGGGCCATGATCGGTGCGAGGAACTCGGGCGGGGGCACGATGCCGTCGGGCTGGTACATGCCGATCACGTACAGGGCCATCTCTGCTCTCCTCCTCGGTGCCGGCAGCCTGCCGGCTCACCTCCTACACGAACGGACGACGGCCGGATCGACACATGAGCGCAGATCTCGAAAGATTCCTCGACGCGCAGGACCGCGGCGGCACCTACGAGCAGGCGCTGGCCGAGCTGCGCGCCGGGCGCAAGCACGGCCACTGGATCTGGTTCGTCTTCCCGCAGGTCGCCGGGCTGGGCCGGAGCACGGCTTCGCAGTACTACGCGATCTCCGGCCTGGACGAGGCGCGGGCTTACCTCGCCCACCCGGTGCTGGGCCCACGGCTGGTGGAGTGCGCGCGGGCGCTGCTGGACCTGCCCGGCTCCGACGCGGTCGCCGTCCTGGGGTCGGTGGACGCGCAGAAGCTGCGCTCGTCGATGACGCTGTTCGCCGCCGCCGACGGCGACCCGGTGTTCGCGCAGGTGCTCGACAAGTACTTCGGCGGCACCCCCGACGAGCTCACCCTCGGCCGCCTCCTCTGACGCCGCCGCACGCGAGATGCGCGCTCTCGTGGCCTTCCCGGGCCCGGGAAGCCACGAGACCGCGGAATTGGCCAGCCTGCTCGGCGGAGAAGCAGTTCCATCGGCGACGTTCTCCCTGGCCGAGGTGTGGGCGCTGGAGGAGGCTTCCGCTGCCGAGATCGGCGACGTCCGGGCGCGGCGGCGCGCCGCGTTCGACGCCGAGCGCGCCCGCTGGAGCAGACAGTGACGTCCACCCACCCCACCACCCCGGCGACCACCACCACCCACCCTGAGTCGCGAGTCCCGGACCTCGACCAGCCGGCGTTCATCCGGCTCCTCTCCCCCGACGAGGTCACCGCCCTCGAGCCCGCGGACGACGGGCCGCTGGCCGGCCTGCCGTTCGCGGTCAAGGACAACATCGACGTCGCCGGCGTCCCGACCACCGCCGCCTGCCCGGCCCGCACCGCCCCGGCGGCCCGGTCGGCGACCGCGGTGCGCCGGCTGCTCGACGCCGGCGCGGTGCCGGTCGGCAAGACCAACATGGACCAGTTCGCCACCGGCCTGGTCGGCACCCGCTCCCCGTACGGCGCCTGCACCAGCGTCTTCTCCGCCGCGCACGTCAGCGGCGGCAGCAGCTCGGGCAGCGCGGTCGCGGTGGCGGCCGGCGTCGTCCCGCTGGCGCTGGGCACCGACACCGCGGGCAGCGGCCGGGTGCCTGCGGCGTTCAACGGCCTGGTCGGCCTCAAGCCCACCCGCGGCGTCGTCCCGACCCGCGGCGTGCTGCCGGCGGCCCCGTCGCTGGACTGCGTCACCACCTTCACCCGCACCGTGGCGCTGGCCCGCACCGCGTTCGAGGTGCTCGCCGGCCCCGACCCGGAGGACCCGTGGTCGCGGCAGCCGCAGCAGCCCCCCGGCGTGGCGGCCACCATGCGGGTGGTCGCCGTCCCGGACGGGCCGCTGGACCTCGACCCGCCGCACGCGGCGGCCTGGGAGGCGGCCCTGGCGCACGCGGCGACCGTGGCCCGGCTGGTGCCGGTCGACGTGTCGGCGTTCCTCGAGGCGGCGCGGCTGCTCTACGGCGGGCCGTTCCTCGCCGAGCGGCTGGCCGCGTTCGGCGACGAGCTCGAGCCCGACGGCCCCCACCTGGACCCGACGGTGCGGGCGATCGTGCTCGCGGCGCGGTCGATCACCGGGGCCGACGTCTACCGGGGCGAGCAGCGGCTGGCCGAGCTGCGGGCGGTCGCCCTGCGCGCCTTCGTCGGCGCCGACGCGCTGCTGCTGCCGGTCACCCCGGGGCACCCCACGCTGGCGGAGGTGGCGGCCGATCCGGTCGGCGTCAACGCCCGGCTCGGCACCTACACCAACATGGTCAACCTGCTCGACCTCTGCGCGGTCGCGGTGCCGGCCGGGCTGCGGGACGACGGGCTGCCGTTCGGCGTCCAGTTGCTGGCCCCGGCCTTCGCCGACCGGCCGCTGCTGGACCTGGCCGCGCGGTCGTGCGGCGAGCCGGTCGAGCCACCGCCGGTCAGGAGCCTGGTTGCCGTCGCCGGTGCCCACCTCACCGGGGAGCCGCTCAACCCGCAGCTGGTCGCGCTCGGCGGCCGGTTGCACGCCCGCGCCCGCACCGCCGGCGGCTACCGGATGTACCGGGTGCCCGGCCCGCTCCCCCGCCCCGGTCTCGTGCGGGACGCGGGCGGGCCGGCCGAGGGGCTGGAGGTCGAGGTGTGGGACCTGCCGGCCGCGGGGCTCGGCGAGCTGCTGCCCACGGTCGCCGCGCCATTGGCGCTCGGGCCGGTCGAGCTGGACGACGGCAGCGTCGTCCCCGGCTTCCTCACCGACCCGGGCGGCGTCGACGCGGCCGCCGACATCACCGCCCACGGCGGCTGGCGGGCGTACCGACAGGCGCGTTAGCCCGAAAAAGCACAGCCCGTTGACCCGGGGCTGAACGCGTGGCTAGCCTACTGAACATGCGTTCAGCCCCGGCTGACGACGACCTCACCGGCCGCGCCCGCATCCGCGACGCCGCGATCCGCCGGTTCGGCGCCGACGGCTTCGGCGCCTCGGTGCGCGCCATCGCCGCCGACGCCGGCGTCAGCCCCGGCCTCGTCATCCACCACTTCGGCTCCAAGGACGGCCTGCGCGCGGTCTGCGACGAGCACGTCCTGCGGGTGATCCGCGAGGCGGAGACCGACGCCTTCACGCAGCAGGCCCCCGCCGACTGGCTGCACCAGCTCGCCGCCCTCGACGAGTTCGCCCCGCTCGTCGGCTACCTCGTGCAGACCCTGCTCTCCGGCGGCGACCTGGCCGCCACGCTGCTGCGGCGCATGACCGAGGACGCCGAGCAGTACCTGGCCGACGCCGTCGCCGCCGGCCGCATGAAGCCGAGCCGCGATCCGGCGGCCCGGGCGTCGTTCCTGGTCGACGTCGGGATCGGCGCGGTCCTGTCCTTCGTCCGCCGGCACCCCCCGGTGGACGGCGACTACCGCACCACCCTGCGCGCCTACGCCGAGGCCAACTCGCTGCCCGCCCTCGAGCTCTACACCGAGGGCCTGCTCACCGATTCCTCGCTGCTCGACGCCTACGCGCAGTACCGGGAGAAGAGATGAACGAGGTCGACAACCCTGCCGTCGAGATCACCGGCCTGACCAAGTGCTTCGGCGACGTCCGCGCGCTCGACGGGCTCGACCTCACGGTCGAGCCGGGGCAGGTCGCGGGGTTCCTGGGGCCCAACGGGGCCGGGAAGTCGACGACGCTGCGGATCCTGCTGGGCCTGCTCCGGGCGGACGGCGGCAGCGCGCGGCTGCTCGGCGGCGACCCGTGGGCCGACGCCGTCGCGCTGCACCGCCGCCTGGCGTACGTGCCCGGCGAGGTGACCCTGTGGCCGAACCTGACCGGCGGCGAGGTGATCGACCTGCTGATCCGGCTGCGCGGGTGCCCCGACGGCAAGCGCAAGGCCGAGTTGCTCGAGCGGTTCGAGCTCGACCCGACCAAGAAGACGCGGACCTACTCCAAGGGCAACCGGCAGAAGGTCGCGCTGGTCGCGGCGCTGGCCGCCGACGTCGAGCTGCTGGTGCTCGACGAGCCGACCTCCGGGCTCGACCCGCTGATGGAGGCGGTGTTCACCGAGTGCATCGCCGAGGCACGCGACGCCGGCCGCTCGGTGCTGCTGTCGAGCCACATCCTCGCCGAGGTCGAGAAGCTGTGCGACACCGTGACGATCATCCGCAACGGGCGGACGGTCGAGAGCGGCACGCTCGCCCAGTTGCGGCACCTGACCCGCAACACGGTCACCGCCGTCACCCGGGGCGACCCGGCGCCGCTGGCCGGGCTGACCGGCGTCCACGACTTCGCCGCCGACGGCCGCCGGGCCACGTTCCTGGTGGACAACGAGCACCTGGACGCGGTCACCCGCGAGCTGGCCGCGCTGGGCCTGGAGAGCCTGGTCTGCGCGCCGCCGTCCCTGGAGCAGCTGTTCCTGCAGCACTACGGCGACGAGCTCGCCCTGGTCGGTGCGGAATGAGCGCCGCGACCGTCGCCGCCGTCCCCGGGTCGGTGGCGTACGCGGGCACCGGCACGCTGCTGCGCGCGGCCCTGCGCCGCGACCGGCGCCGGCTGCTGATCTGGGTGCTGTCGCTGGGCGCGCTGACCGTCTACGCCGTCGTCGGCCTCGGCCGGCTCTACGACACCGCGGCCGCCCGGCAGAGCCGGGCCGCGGTCATGCAGACGCCGGCCGGGATCATCCTCGGCGGCCCCGGCTACGGCACGGAGAACTACACGCTCGGCGCGATGATCGCCAACGAGCTCGGCCTGTCGGTGATGGTCGCGATGGCGGTGATGTCGCTGCTGCTCGTCGTCCGGCACACCCGGGCCGAGGAGGACGGCGGCAGCGCCGAGCTGCTCCTGTCGGGTGCGGTGGGACGGCGGGCTCCGCTGACCGCCGCGCTGCTGCTCATGGCCCTGGCCAACCTGGCGGTGGGCGTCGTGGTGTTCGCGGGGCTGGCCGGCTCGGGGCTCGCCGTCGTCGACTCCCTCGCCCTGGCGGTCGGCTGGGCGCTGACCGGCATCGTGTTCGGCTGCGTCGCCGGCGTGACCGCACAGGCGATGACGCAAGCGCGCGCGGCGTCGGGCTCCGCGCTCGCCGTCCTCGGGGCGGCCGCGGTGGTGCGCGGCGTGGGGGACATCGTGCAGGAGCACGGCAGCGCCCTGTCCTGGCTCTCGCCCATCGCGTGGGCGCAGCAGACCCGCGCTTTCGTGGACCTGCGGTGGGCGCCGCTGCTGCTGTCGGTGGTGCTGATCGCGGCGCTCGGCGCGGCCGCGTACGCCCTCGGCGACCGGCGGGACGTCGGCGCGGGGCTGATCGCGCCCAGCCGGGGGCCGGCCGCGGCGGCCGCCTCGCTGTCGGGCCCGCTCGGGCTGCTGGTCCGGCTGCAGCGCGGCACCGTCGTCGGCTGGGCGGTCGGGCTGGCGCTGCTCGGGCTGACCTTCGGCTCGCTGTCGAAGTCGGTGGTCGGCATGGTCGCCGACAACCCGCGGCTGCTCGAGGCCGTGGGCGCCGACGCGGCCAACCTGACCGACGGCTTCGCCGCGGCGGCCAGCACGTACTTCGCGCTCTGCGCGGCCGGCTTCGCCGTCGCCTCCGTCCTGCGGCTGCGCGGTGAGGAGTCCGCCGGCCGCGCCGAGCTGCTGCTCGGGACGGCGGTGCACCGGCGGCGGCTGCTCGGCGCCGGGCTCGCCGTCACGTCCGGCGCGGCGGCGCTGCTGCTCGTGGTCGCCGGCCTGGCCGACGGGCTCGCCGCCGCGGCGGCACTGGACGACGCCGGGCGGATCGGCGCCCAGCTGACCGCGGCGCTGGTGCAGCTGCCGGCCGTGCTGGTGATCATCGGGCTGGCCGCCGCGCTCTTCGGCGCCGCGCCGCGGTGGGCGTCGCTGTCCTGGCTGGTCGTCGTCTGGGCGCTGGTCGTGGGGTTGTTCGCGCCGCTGCTGGACCTGCCGGACTGGGCGCAGAAGCTCTCGCCGCTGGCCTGGGTGCCGAGGGTGCCGGCCGAGGAGCTCGACGTCGTCCCGCTGGCCGGGCTGCTCGTGGCGGCCGCCGCGCTGGTCGCCGTCGCGCTGGCCGGCTTCCGGGGCCGCGACGTCCCGGCCTGATCCCCGGGCTTTCTGTACCGAAAGCCCGGGGGTTGGCTCGATCCCGTACCGGGAACGCCTCCCGTCGTGAGCGAGGACGACACCGGATCGGGCTACGTCAGCGACGGCGGGGACTTCACGCGCGACTCGAACTACCTCACCGACCGCATCACCGCGGACGGGTCGAGCGGCTGGCCGGTCGAACCCGGGCGCTACCGGCTGGTGGCCGCGCGCGCCTGCCCGTGGGCGAACCGGGCGGTGATCGTCCGCCGGCTGCTCGGCCTGGAGAAGGTGCTCTCGATGGGCATGTGCGGGCCGACGCACGACGAGCGCAGCTGGACCTTCGACCTCGACCCCGGCGGCCGCGACCCGGTGCTCGGCTACGAGCGGCTGGAGGAGGCCTTCCTCGCCCGCGATCCCGGCTACGACCGCGGCATCACCGTGCCGACGATCGTCGACGTCCCGACGGGGCAGGCGGTCACCAACGACTTCGCGCAGATCACGCTGGACTTCTCGACGGAGTGGCGGGCCTACCACCGCGACGGCGCCCCCGACCTCTACCCCGAGCCGCTGCGCGCCGAGATGGACGAGGTGATGCAGCGGATCTACGCCGAGGTCAACAACGGGGTGTACCGCTGCGGGTTCGCCGGCTCCCAGCGGGCCTACGACGAGGCGTTCGACCGGCTGTTCACCGCGCTGGACCGGCTCGAGGAGCGGCTGACCGGGCAGCGCTACCTGATGGGCGGCTCGATCACCGAGGCCGACGTCCGGCTGTTCACCACGCTGGCCCGCTTCGACGCCGTCTACCACGGCCACTTCAAGTGCAACCGGCAGAAGCTCAGCGAGTTCCCCGCGCTGTGGGGCTACGCCCGCGACCTGTTCCAGACCCCCGGGTTCGGCGACACGATCGACTTCCCGCAGATCAAGGAGCACTACTACGTCGTCCACGCCGACATCAACCCGACGCAGATCATCCCGAAGGGGCCGGACACGTCGGTCTGGCTGACTCCGCACGGGCGGGAGGAGCTCGGCGGCCGCCCGTTCGGCGACGGGACCCCGCCGGGACCGCCGTCCGAGGACGAGACCGTGCCCGCCGACCACGGCCCCGGCGGCCTCCCCCATCGGTGACCAGCGCGCTTTAGCCCGATAAAGCACCGGTGCTTTATCGGGCTAAAGCACCCGGATGCGGAGGCGGCGGAAACCGCGGCCCTTGTTCTCCATCTTGGTGACCTCGACCCGGCCGACCATCGCCGTCGACGCCACGTGGGTGCCGCCGTCGGCCTGGGTGTCCAGGCCGACGATGTCGACGATGCGGACCACCTCGATGTCCGGCGGCAGCAGGTTGGTCGCGGTGCGGATGATGTCCGGGATCGCGAACGCCTCCTCGCGCGGCAGGGTCTTCACCTCGATCGGCCGGTCGGCGGCGATCTCGGCGTTGACCGCCTCGGCGACCCGCTCCTTGAAGTCCGGCGGCACCTCGGCGAGGTCGAAGTCCATCCGGGCGGTGAGCGGCTCCATGTTGCCGCCGGTGACCAGCGCGCCGAAGTCGCGGAAGACGACACCGGTGAGCACGTGCAGCCCCGAGTGGGTGCGCATGAGCGCGGTGCGCCGCTCGTCGTCGAGTGCGCCGCGCACCGGAGTGCCGGGCGGCGGCACCGGATCGCCCTCGACCGGGATCAGGTAGAGCTCGTCGCCCTTGCGGGTGCCGGCGATCCGCGTGCGGACCCCGCCCCACAGCAGCACGCCCTCGTCCGGCGGCTGGCCGCCGCCGCCCGGGTAGAAGGCCGACCGGTCGAGCACGATGCCCTGCTCGGGGTCGACCGCGAGCACCGTCGCGTCCCACTCGCGCACCGTCGCGTCGACGAGGTCCAGCCGATGGGTGTGGGTCTCTCCGGGCATGCGGTGCATGTTGCCCGCCGCGGGGCGGGACGAGGACAGTGACCTCCGCGGCGGTGCCGCAGGGGCGTCGCCGATCCCGGGGAGGAGCCGCGGCATGTACGCCCGATCCACCACTCTGCAGGGGAACGCCGGCGCGGTCGACGATCTCATCGCCTACGTGCGCGACGAGGTGATGCCGCGGGCCGAGGCCGCGGACGGCTTCGTCGGGATGTCGATGCTGTGCGACCGGGAGGCCGGCCGCTGCATCGTCACCACGGCCTGGGCGACGGAGGAAGCCATGCGCGCCAGCGGCGAGGCGCTGCGCGACACGCGGACGCGCGGCGCGGAGATCATCGGCGCCCCGAAGCCCCAGGTGGAGCAGTGGGAGATCGCCGCGATGCACCGGGTCCGGGAGACCGGGGACGGCGCGTGCGCCCGCGTGATCTGGTGCCAGGCCCAGCACGGGGCGCTGGACCGGATCCTCGAGGCCTGGCGGACGACGATCCCGCCGCAGCTCGAGCAGATGGACGGCTTCTGCGCGGTCAGCGTGCTGGTCGACCGCGACTCCGCCCGCGCGGTGGCCGCGGTCAGCTACGAGAGCCGCGCGGCCATGGACCGCTCGGCCGAGCGGGGCCTGGCCCTGCGCGACCGGTTCGCCGCCAGCCACGGCTTCGACATCACCGACGTCGCCGAGTTCGACATCGTGCTCGCCCACCTGCGGGTGCCCGAGCTGGTATGACGGAGCATTGCCACCCTCCCGCCCCGGCGAGGATCGTGTGCCCCGCGGCGATGCCGCAGGGGCGTCGCCGGGTCCGGGAGAGGAGCTGTGCGCATGTACGCCCGATCCACCATCGTGCGAGGCAACCCTCAGCGGATGGACGACGAGATCGCCTACGTCCGCGACGAGGTCATGCCGGCCCTGCAAGGCATGAGCGGCTGCGTGGGCGTGTCGATGCTCTGCGACCGCGACGCCGGCCGCTGCATCATCACCTCCGCGTGGGCCGACGAGACCGCGATGCACGCCACCGAGCAGAGCGTCGTCGACTACCGCCGGCGGTGCGCCGAGATCATGGACGGCGAGTACGAGACAGAACCATGGGAGATCGCGGTCATGCACCGGCTGCACGAGGCGCCCGAGGGTGCCTGCACCCGGGTGATCTGGGGCCGGCGCAGCCCCGAGCAGATGGACAGCAACCTCGAGGACTTCCGCATGTCGATGCTGCCGCGGATGGAGGAGCTGCCCGGTTTCTGCAGCGTCAGCCTCATGGTCAACCGGGCCAGCGGGCGGACGGTCACCTCGGTCACCTACGCCAGCCGGGAGAAGATGCGGCACGCCACCGAGATGGCCGAGGCCATGCGGGAGGAGTTCGCGCGAGCGGTGAGCATGGAGCTCACCGACATGGCCGAGATGGACCTCGTCCTGCACCACCTGCGGGTCCCCGAGATGGTCTGAGAAAGGACCCCCTGCCCCCGCCACTCGCGGCGGGACCTTGCAGGGGGGCCGTCAGACGACGCGGGTCAGCGCGGGCCAGAGCTCGTCGGCGCCGCCGGTGAGCAGGCCCGCGCCGAGCACGCGCGACCAGTGCAGCTCGCTGCCGGCCTCGTCGCGCCAGGACCACAGCCGCCGCGTGAGGTGGTGCAGCTTGTGCTCCTGGGTGAACCCGATCGCGCCGTGCACCTGGTGGGCCAGCCGGGCCACCACCTCGACGGCGGCACCGGCCCGCACCTTCGCCGCCGCCGCGGCGAGGACGGCGCCGTCGCCCCGGTCGAGCGCCTGGACGGCGGCGTCGGTCAGCGCGGCGACCGCGGTGACCTCGCCGGCCATCTCCGCCAGCTCCATCTGGATCGCCTGGAACTTCGCCAGCGGCCGGCCGAACTGCTGCCGCTCGCCGGCGTACTGCACGGTCCAGGCGAGCACCTGCTGCAGCGCCGCCGACAGCTGCACCGCCCGCGCCAGCGCGTACCGGGCGCGCACCAGCTCGGCCTGCGCCGCGGTCAGCACCGCGCCGGTCGCCGGCGTGCTCTGGAACACCAGCGAGCCCCGTGGCTCGCCGGCCAGGTTCGCCGCCGCCGTCGCCTCGAGGCCGGAGACGTCGACCAGCGCGAGCAGCGCCCCGTCCAGCCCGGCGGGCGGCTGCGTCAGGACGGCGAGCCGCTGCGCCACGCCGGCCCACGGGACGTCGGTCGCCGTCCCGGTGAGGAAGAACCGGCCCGGCCCGTCGCCGTCGTCGGACGCCTCGACGGTGACCGCGTCGGCGACGGCGATCGTCAGCGGCTGGTCGAAGGCGGTGTGCTCCACGCCCGCGGCGGCCAGCGCCGGTCCGGCGGCCAGCAGCTGCTCGGCCACGGGGACGGCGGCGGCGCCGGCGGCCAATGTGGCCACGATGGCCACCGCGTCGGCGAGCTCGCCGCCGGAGCCGCCGGCCTCCTCGGGGATGCCGACGCCGGTCAGCCCGGCCTCCGCGAGCGAGGCCCACAGAGCGGCGTCCCACGGCCGCTCGGCGGTGAGCACGAACGGCTCGTGCGCGCCGAGGATGTCCCGGACGGTCTCGACCACGAGGTCCTGGTCGGACGCCATCAGCGGAGCCCCAATCCACGAGCCACGATCCCCCGGAGGATCTCGTTCGTCCCGCCCCGCAGCGTGTAGCCCGGGGCGTGCAGCTGTGCCTCGGCCAGCGCCCGGGCCAGCGGGTCCGGCGAGTCCAGGGACGCCGGCACGTCCACCACCCGGCGGACCTCGTCGATCACGTCCGCCTCGAACGTCGTCCCGACGTCCTTGACCAGCGCCGCCGCGATGTTGGGCAGCTCGCCGCGGTCCAGCGCCGCGGCGATCCGCAGCGACATCTGCCGCAGGGCCAGCAGCCGCGCCGACAACCGGCCGAGGACCGCCACCCCGGCCGGATCACCCGAGTCGGCCACCCGGCGGGCGAACTCGGCGATCAGCGGATAGGTGGACAGGAACCGCTCCGGGCCGCTGCGCTCGAAGGCCAGCTCCGCGGTCACCTGGTGCCAGCCGTTGCCCTCCTCGCCGAGCAGCATGTCGGCGGGGACGACGGCGTCCTCGAAGACGACCTCGTTGAAGTGGTGGCCGCCGTCGAGGATCCGGATCGGGTTCACCGTGATCCCGGGGGTCGACAGGTCCACCAGCAGCTGGGAGAGGCCCGCGTGCCGGTTGGCCGGGTCCGCCGGCGAGGTCCGCACCAGCGTGATCGCGTAGTGCGAGGCGTGCGCGTTCGACGTCCAGATCTTCGCGCCGTTGACCACCCAGTCGCCGTCGGCGTTGCGGGTCGCGCGGGTGCGGATCGAGGCCAGGTCGGAGCCGGAGTCCGGCTCGGACATGCCGATCACGAAGAAGCACTCCCCCGCCGCGATCCGCGGAAGGATCTCGGCCTTCTGCGCCTCCGTGCCGTAGCGCAGCAGGTTGGGCCCGGACTGCCGGTCGGCGATCCAGTGCGCCGCCACCGGGGCACCGGCGGCCAGCAGCTCCTCGGTGACCGCGTAGCGCTCCATGGCCGAGCGCTCGTGGCCGCCGTACCGCTTGGGCCACGTCATGCCCAGCCAGCCGCGGTCGCCGAGCTTCCTGGAGAAGGCGGGGTCGACCCCGGACAGCCAGGTGTCGACGTGCGTGGTGAACGAGCCGGCCGCCAGCTCATCGGCGAGGAACGCCCGGACCTCCTCGCGCACCTGCTCGGCCGCCTCCGACCGCGGCGCGGGCGCCAGCGTCAGCGAGTTGCTCCCCATGACCGCACCCTGCCAGAGCGGGGCGTCGGCGGCCCGGGCAGGTCAGCTCTGCGGCTCGTCCTCCTCCGCCGCCGACCCGCGGGTGAGCTGGCGCAGCTCGCTCACGACGTCGCTGGCCGCCGAGGTGAGCGAGAACAGGGCGCCGGAGACCAGCCGCCGCACGCCTGCGGCGTCGAGGCCGAGCACCGCGCCCAGCCCGGCCGCCACGTCGACGCCGGGCAGGCCTGCCCCGCCCGGCGACCGGGCCGGCTGGTCGGCGAGCTCCGGTGACCAGCGCATCGCGTCGCCGGAGACGGCGTAGTCACCGGTCGCGCCGTCGAGGGCCTGAGCTATCGCGTCGTCACGGATGTCCATGGCGCCCTCCCCGGAGCCGTGCTGCGCTCCACGATCCTCGTCCGGCGGCGCTCGCGCACCTACCTTCTGCGTTCGGCGCGCACGCCGGTCACGGTCCCGCCGCGGCGCACCCCAGCCGGGTCAGCGCGAGCAGGGCGATGTCGTCGGCGCGGTGCAGGCCGGTGAGGTCGCCCAGGAGCCGGTCGACCAGCTCGTCCGGGTCGGCGGTGCCGGCCCGCGCGGCCGCGGCGAGCAGCCGGTCGAGGCCGTCGTCCAGGTCGGCCGACCGGCTCTCCACCAGCCCGTCGGTGAACAGCAGCAGCGTCGCGCCCGGCGGCAGGACCCCCGCCCACTCCGCCGCCGGCGCGGGCGCCGGCGGCGCACCCAGCATCCGGCTGGGCGCGACCGGCAGCAGCTCCGCGGCTCCGCCGGCGATCAGCACCGGCGAGAGGTGCCCGGCCGAGGCGATCCGCAGCTGCCCCGTGGCCGGCTCGAGCGTGGCGAACAGCGCCGTGGCCATCCGCTGCAGCCCGAGCAGCGACCAGCTGGCCTGCAGCCGGTCGATCACCGCGCTGGGCGTGGGCTGGTCGACCAGCAGCGCCCGGTACACGCTGTGCAGCTGGCCCATCGTGGCCGCCGCGGTGATGTCGTGGCCGACCACGTCGCCGACGGCCAGGGCGACGGCGCCGTCCGGCAGGGGCACCACGTCGTAGAAGTCCCCGCCCACGTCGACCCCGCGCGTGGCCGGGAGGTACCGCACGGCCAGCGCCAGCCCCTCGACCGACGGCGGGGGTGGCGGCAGCAGGTTCGCCTGCAGCGTGTGCGAGGTCCGGACGTCGAGCTCGTAGCGCTGCGCCTTGTCCACCACCAGCGCCACCTGGAGGGCGAGCTGCTCGGCCACGTCGACGTCGGCCGCGGTGAACCGCGGCCGCGACCGGTCGCCGAGCAGGGTGATCACGCCGAGCGACCGCCCGTCCACGACGAGCGGCACGCTGATCAGGCTGCGCAGTTCCAGCTCCCGGCCGGCCTGCAGCTCCTCCTCGTCGCGGGCGACCCGCGCCAGCAGGTCGTCGCCGAACTCGGCCAGCCACTGGGTGCGGCCCAGCGCGTGCGCGCGGGAGCTCGGCGGCGAGCCGGTCCGCTGGGCCGTGTGGTGCAGCCGCAGCCGGTCGACCACGGGCTGGCGCGCGGGATCGCCGTGGCGGGCCACGACGCGGGAGAGCCCCTGGTCGCCGGCCAGGTCGATGAAGACGACGTCGGCCAGCCGGGGGACCGCGAGCTCCGAGAGCCCGGCCAGCATGTCGTGGACGTCGGCGGCGCCGGCCATCAGCCGGGCGGCGTCGAGCAGGAAGGCCGATCGCTCCGCCTGCCGGGCGGTCTCCTCGTGCAGCTGCGCCCGCTCGAGCGCCTGCCCGGCCTGGCGGCCGAGCGTCCAGAGCAGGTCGACCTCGGCGGGAGGCAGGGGCCGGTGCAGTCCGGCGACGGGCTCCTCCAGGCTGATCAGCCCGGTCCCGCCGCTGCCGAGGCCGAGGACCAGCACCCCGAGGCGCCGGCCGTCGGCGGCGACCGGGACGACGACGAGCTCGGTCAGCCGCGCGGCCGCCAGCGCCGCGGCCACCGCGGGCTGGACCTCTCGCATCCGGTCGTCCAGCGGGATGGACCGCACGCCCTGCGCGAGCTCGAGGGCGAGGCGCTCGCCGGCGGCGAGCTGCAGCTCGTGCAGCAGCTCCTCGGGCAGGCCCTCGGCGAGGATCAGCCGCAGCGCGGGCTCCTCGGCGCCCGGGCGGTCGTCGGGCGCGTCGATGAGCAGCAGCGCAGCAGCCGCCGCCTGCAGCGCCCGCCGGCTGTGCTGCACGATCACGGTGGCCACGTCGGCGACCGTGGTGGCCGCGGCCAGGTCCCAGACCACCTGCCGCAGTGTCCGCGACCGGGCCTCGGACTCCTCCGCGCTGCGCTGGGCGGCCAGCAGCTCACGCTCGTAGCGCCGCCGCGCGGTCGCCTCGAACAGGGTGGTGCGGACCAGCAGCGGCGCACCGGCGTCGTTGCGGACCTCGACCGCGTTGAGCAGGCAGGGCAGCACGGTGCCGTCCACCCGCAGGACGTCGAGCGCGATCTCGCGCACCGCTCCCTGCATGCGCAGCAGCGGGGCCAGGTGGGTCTCGTGGAACACCCGGCCGCCGACGGCGAGCAGGTCCTGGAAGCGGGTGCCCAGGACCTCCTCGGCCGGCCGCCCCGTCCACGCGCAGAAGGTGCGGTTCACCTTGACGATCGTGCCGTCGGGCAGCGTGGACAGGTAGCCGCAGGGCGCGTTCTCGTACAGGTCCGCGGGGTCGTCCTCCAGCAGCCGGGACAGGTCCCCCCGCGGATCGGGCGTGCCCACGTCGGCGTCCGTCCCGCTCACGTCGCGAGGAACGCACGGATCGCCGCCGTGGTCTCCTCCGGGGCCGAGAGGTGGGGGCAGTGGCCGGTGGCCGCCAGCCGGGTCAGCGTGCTGCCGGGGATCTGCTCGTGCACGTACCGGCCGACGACGTCGGGCGCGATGACGTCCTGGCTGCACTGCAGCACGAGCGTGGGGACGCAGACGTCGGGCAGGTCGGCCCGGTTGTCGGACAGGAAGGTCACCCGGGCGAACTGGCGGGCGATGCCCGGGTCGGTGCGGCAGAAGCTGTTGGTCAGCTCCTCGGTGAGCTCCGGCTTGTCGGGGTTGCCCATGATCACCGGCGCCATCTGCCGGGACCAGCCGAGGTGGTTGCTGTCCAGGGTATCGAGCAGCCCGGTGATGTCGGCGCGGCTGAAGCCGCCCACGTAGGGGTCGTCGTCCACGTAGCGGGGGTTCGGGCCGACCATCACCAGCGCGCCGAACAGCTCGGGCGCCTCCCGCAGCGCCAGGACGCCGATCATCGCGCTCACCGAGTGCCCGACGAACACGACGTCGGAGAGCTCGAGCTCGCGGCAGATCTCGACGACGTCGGTGGCGTAGCCGCGCAGCGAGCCGTACTTGTCCGGGTCGTAGGCCGACAGGTCGGAGTTCCCCGCGCCGACGTGGTCGAAGAGGACGACGCGGTGGTCGACCGCGAAGTCGGGGGCGATGAACCGCCACATGGCCTGGTCGCACCCGAAGCCGTGGGCGAACACGATCGGCCGCGCACCCGGAGGACCGCACACGCGAACGCGGTTGCGCGTGGCGACGGTCATCGGCTCATCGTTGTTCGCGACGGCGCACCGGACAAGCCCGGGACGACGGCACTCCGCGTCCGACCGACCCAGGAGTCATCCGCTCGGCGGACCGGCGCCGCACGGGAGTCGGGTGTCCGGCGAGATTTTCTCGGTCCCGGGACGTATCAGGACGGAATTCCCTGTCATCCGGGACATCGGGCTCCCTAGTGTGCCCAGCGTCGTCGAGTACGAGACGTCAGCAACCGCGATGTGAACAGAGGTGCTCCCATGACCGCCACCGCGGTCCTCCCCCGCTCCGGCGCCGGCCGTCCGGCGGCCGCCGTCCGCCCCGCGCCCACGCGCGCCGTGGCCTACCAGCGCATCCTGCACACGCTGGTGCGCCGCGAACTGCGCCTGCTGGCGGAGCTCTCGACCTGGGCGCCGGCCGCCGAGCCCGCCCGCACCGCCGCCCTCACCCGGCACGCCGAGCTGATCGGGCGCGTGCTGCTCCAGCACCACCGCGTCGAGCGGGACCTGCTCTGGCCGGCCCTGCAGCGCGCGCTGCCCGGCGACGAGGAGCTGGCCACCCGCCTGGCCGACTGGACCGCCAGCTGCGCCCGGATCGACCACAAGCTGCGCGACCTCGCCACCGCCGCCCGGCAGTGGGCCGTCGCCGAGACCTGCGCCGCCCGGGACAGCTTCGCGATGGCCTGCCTCGACCTCGCCGACGCCGTCGACGCGCAGACCGCCCGCGAGGAGGAGCAGCTGCACCCACTGCTGGCCGCCCACCTGGAGACCTGCACATGGACGGCGATCGCCCGCTCGGTGCGCTCCGACCTCTCCCCCCGCGAGCAGACGCTGGTGCTCGGACTCGCGCTGGAGGACGCCTGCGCGGGCGACCGCGCGCGGCTGCTCTCCGGGCTGCCGGCGCTCCGCCGGTGGGCGTGGCGGGCGGTCGGCTCCGGCCGCTACCGCGCGGCCGTGGTGCGCCTGCGGGGGGCGCCGCCCGCCCTCTGACCCGCGGAACCGACGCGGCCGGCAGCGAGTGCCCCTCGCTGCCGGCCGTGTCGTGTCAGAAGCGGGACGTGCCGCACTCGGTGCAGCGCTTGCGCGGCGCGCGCGTCTCCTCGTGGCAGTTCGGGCAGGTCCAGGTGACCGGCCGCACGGTCGTGGTGGTGCTCATGGCGCTCGTTCCCCTCGAAGTGACGACTCACCACCACGCTGCTCGGTGATGATCGCCACCCACGCTAGGAAGGCCGTGTGACGCGACGGTGACCTCGAGGTTGCGGTTCCGTGCGGTCCCGTGCCGTTTTCCTCACAGGTAGGCGACGCCCCCGTCGAGGTCGATCCGGTTGCGGGGCGGGGCGCCGTCCTCGGTGTCGTCGCACCGCAACTCGCGGGCGCGCTGCTGCTCGAGGTCCACCGCCCGGCCGGGCGCCAGGGCCGCGGAGAAGACGTCCAGCCCGCCCGCGGACAGCGCGTGCCGCCGGCGGCGGGACACCGGCCCGCGGCGGCCGAACCGGGCGGCGAGCTGCTCGGCCACCGCCACGCCGACGAGCAGCAGCACCAGACCCGGCAGGGTCAGCGCGACGAGCAGCCCGGGGCCCATGGGCGGAACCGTAGCGCGACATGCCGCGCGGAACGGGTGACAGCGCCGGGAACATCTGGGCACAATGGCGAATTGCTGCAACAGCAGGAAATGTGCCATTTGCGGAATTGCACGGATTTTAACGGAGAGAGCAGGAATTGTCGAGTCCTCGACGGGATGACGTCGCCGACCCGGAGCTGGCCGCGGAGCAGACCGCGGTGACCGTGCGCTACCGGCGGCTGGACCAGGTGCGGGCCCGGGCGGTGCACCGGCTGCGGGAGGCGCTGGCGACCCGGCCGACGACGCCGCAGTCGGTCGGCGAGCGGGAGGCGGCGGCCAATTTCCAGACCGCCCGGCTGACCGCCCTGGACGCCGCCGAGAGCGGGCTGGTCTTCGGCCGGCTGGACCTGCGCGACGACGCCGGCCTCCGCTACGTCGGCCGGATCGGCCTGTCCGCCGAGGACGGCGACGAGGAGCCGCTGCTGGTCGACTGGCGCGCCCCCGCCGCCCAGCCCTTCTACACCGCGACCGCGCTCAACGACCTGGGCATCGCCCGGCGCCGGCACATCCGGACCCGGCTGCGCGAGGTGGTGGCGCTGTCCGACGAGGTGCTCGACCCCGACGACCCCGCGGCCGCGACCTCCTCCGGCCTGACCGGCGAGTCGGCGCTGCTGGCGGCCCTGAACGCCAGCCGCACCGGGCGGATGACCGACATCGTGCGGACCATCCAGGCCGAGCAGGACCGCATCATCCGCGCCGACGCCAAGGGCGTGCTCGTCGTCCAGGGCGGTCCGGGCACGGGCAAGACGGCGGTGGCGCTGCACCGCGCGGCCTACCTGCTCTACACCCACCGCGAGCGGCTGGCCCGCAGCGGCCTGCTCGTCGTCGGCCCGTCGACGACCTTCCTGCGCTACATCGCCGACGTCCTGCCCTCGCTCGGCGAGACCGGCGTGCTGCTGTCCGACCTCGCGTCGCTCCGCCCCGGTCTGACCGCCACCGGCACGGAGCCGCCGGAGGTCGCGGAGGTGAAGGGCCGCCTGGCGATGGTCGACGTCCTCAAGGCCGCCGTCCGCGACCGGGAGACGCTGCCCGACGGCGTCGAGACCGTGGTCGTCGACCGGACCAAGGTCGAGTTCCGCCCGGCCGACGCCAAGCAGGCCCGCACCCGCGGCCGGGCCGGCCGGCGGCTGCACAACGAGGGCCGCCGCGTGTTCGCCCGCGAGGTGGTGGACACGATTGCCCGCCGCTACGCCGAGCAGCTGGGGTCCGACCCGCTGGGCGGGGGGAACCTGTTCAGCCGGCGTGACCTCGAGGAGATCCGCGAGGAGATCGCGACCGAGCCGTCGGTGCGCGACCTGGTCGACCGGCTGTGGCCGCGGCTGACCGCCGAGCAGCTGCTCCGCGAGCTCTACGCCTCGCCGCGGCGGATCAGGGCGGCCACCCGCGGCTGGTCCGACGCCGACCGGGCGCTGCTGCACCGCCCCGCGGACGCCGCGTGGACGCCGGCCGACGTCCCGCTGCTCGAGGAGGCCGAGGAGCTGCTCGGCGTCGACCCGGCCGCGGCCGCCGCGGCCGACCGCCGGCGCTCGGTGCTGGTCCGGCAGGCCCAGGAGACCCTCGACATCCTCGCCGGCTCGCAGTCGACCGACGTCGACGAGGGTGAGGAGGCCGAGTTCCTGTCGGCCGCCGACGTGCTCGACGCCGAGCTGCTCGCCGAGCGGCAGGAGGAGGTGGACACCCGGACGGCGGCGCAGCGGGCGGCCGCGGACCGGACCTGGACCTTCGGGCACGTCGTCGTCGACGAGGCGCAGGAGCTCTCCGCCATGGCCTGGCGGACCGTGCTGCGGCGCGTGCCCACCCGGTCGATGACCGTGGTCGGCGACGTGGCGCAGACCGGCTCCGCGGCCGGGGCCACGTCGTGGGCGCAGACGCTGGGCCCGCACCTGGGCGACGGCTGGCGGCTCGAGGAGCTGACGATCAACTACCGGACGCCGGCCGAGATCATGGCCGTCGCCGCCGACGTCCTGGCCGCGACCGGCAGCGGTCTCACGGCCCCCCGGTCGGTCCGCTCCACCGGGGAGCAGCCGACGGCCGAGCGGGTGGAGGAGGCCGAGCTGCCGGAGCGGGTCGCCGAGACCGCGGCCCGGCTGGCCGAGGGCGAGGGCACGCTGGCCGTCCTCGTGCCGCCGAGCCGGCTGGCGGAGGTGGCCGGGGCGGTCGCGGCGCGCGTGCCCGGCACCTCGGCGGACACCCTCGCCGACCTCACGGCCGGCACCGTCGTCCTCCCGCCGGAGGGCGCCAAGGGCCTGGAGTTCGACGCGGTGCTGGTGGTCGACCCGGTCGGGATCGTGGCCGAGGGCGTGCGGGGCTGGAGCGACCTGTACGTGGCGCTGACCCGCGCCACGCGGACCCTCGCCGTCGTCCACCCCGGGGAGCTCCCGCCCGAGCTCTCCCGCCTGCACGACTGAACGGCCATTGTGGCCACTTCGGCCCCCTTGGCGGGGCCGAAGTGGCCACAATGGCCGAGGTCGGGTCGGTCAGGCGCGGTCCCAGGCCCTGTCGCCCATCCGCAGCACGATCACGCCGCACCAGGCCAGGGCGATCGCGGGCAGCGCCATGCTGAGCGTGGGCAGCCAGGCGTCGTTGGCGAAGAAGAAGAACACCACCCAGCCGACGACGCTGAGGACCACCGGCGGGAACGGGATGGCCTTGGCCCGCCAGGCGGCGAACACCGCCAGGTTGGTGCCGACGAGCAGGCCGAGGATCGCCGGCAGGTTCAGCAGCGCGCCCTGCCCGTAGCCCGCGGCGGTCTCCCAGATCTGCACCGCCTGGTCGGCGGGCAGCGAGTTGGCCAGGGCGACGTCGTAGAAGTCGACGACGACGATGCCGGACAGGCCCGCGCCGAGGCCGGCGAGCACCATCGCGGCGATCGCGGTCCTCCTCGCCCGGCGCCGCGCCAGGTGGACCAGGGTCAGCGCGGCCGGCAGGAGCAGCAGGTAGCCGTAGTGCAGGACGACGGCCGCCCACAGGATCAGCTCCTTGTGGTCGACACCGGTCTGCAGGTACTCGGCGGTCGTGTCGTTCTCGTACGGGATCATCGCCAGGCTGGCCCAGACGAGGGTGCCGGAGGCGAGCAGCGTGAGCCCACCGCCGATCCGGCGGAAGCGGCTGCCGGGCGTGACCTCGGGGCTCGGCGCGGCCGCGACGGCGGTCGGCTCGGTGGACGCGGTCATCGTGTGTGTCCTTCCAGGGTTGTCGTGTCGGGAGCACCCGGAACCTCTCCCGCCCGGCGTCCCCGGTCCCAGGGCTCGGCGTCCCGACGTCCCGGGCGGCGGTGTCCCCGCCGCAGGAGGACCCTCAGGGCGTGGCCGCCACGGAGCTCGCCGTCCCGGCGTGCATCGAACTGGGGGACGACGCCGCGCCGCCGCAGCACGGGCTGGCCCGGTGGCTGCTCGAGCACCGCGTGCTGCCCGAGGGCCCGGCCGGCGCGGAGGAGCACACGGCGGGCCACGCCTGGTGGAAGGTCATGTGCCTCACCGGCGTGGACTACTTCTCCACGCTGTCCTACCTGCCGGCCATCGCCGCGCTGGCCGCCGGCGCGCTCTCCCCGCTGGCCACGCTGCTGATCGTCGGGCTGACCCTGCTCGGCATGCTGCCGATGTACCGCCGGGTGGCGAAGGAGAGTCCCTACGGCCAGGGCTCGGTGGCGATGCTGGAGGACCTGCTGCCGTTCTGGCGCGGCAAGATCTTCGTGCTCGTCCTGCTCGGGTTCGTGGCGACGTCCTGGATCATCACGATCACGCTGTCGGCCGCCGACGCCAGCGTGCACATGATCGAGAACCCGTTCTTCCCGTCGTTCCTCGACGGGCACGCGGTCGTGGTCACCGTCGTCCTGCTGCTGATCCTCGGCGGGGTCTTCCTGCTCGGGTTCACCGAGGCGGTGTCGGTGGCGATCCCGCTGGTCGCCGTCTTCCTGCTGCTCAACGCCGTCGTCGTGGCGGAGGGCCTGATCGAGGTCCTCGAGACGCCCGCCGCGCTTACCGCCTGGCTGGACCGGCTGACCGAGGGCAGCGGCGGGTTCGGCGGGGTGCTGCTGCCCGCGCTGGCCGCGTTCCCGCTGCTGGTGCTCGGGCTGTCCGGGTTCGAGACCGGGGTCAGCATGATGCCGCTGGTCGCGGCCGAGGGCGAGACCGACGAGCAGCGCCTCACCGCACGGATCCGCAACACCCGCAAGCTGCTGACCACCGCCGCGCTGATCATGAGCGTCTACCTGGTCGCGACCAGCCTGATCACCACGGTGCTGATCCCGCCGGAGGAGTTCCAGGCCGGTGGCGCGGCCAACGGCCGCGCGCTGGCGTTCCTCGCCCACGAGCACATCGGCGGGGTCTTCGGCACCGTCTACGACGTCAGCAGCGTGCTGATCCTGTGGTTCGCCGGCGCCTCGGCGATGGCCGGCCTCATCAACATCGTGCCGCGCTACCTGCCCGGGTACGGCATGGCGCCGGAGTGGGGCCGCGCGATCCGCCCGGTGGTGCTCGTCTACACCGGCATCAGCATCGTGATCACCGTGGCCTTCGGCGCCGACGTCAACGCGCAGGCCGGCGCCTACGCCACCGGGATCCTCGCGATGATGGTCTCCGGGGCGCTGGCGGTCACGATCAGCGCGGCCCGCGCCCGCAGGCGGCGGTCCGCGACCGGGTTCGGCGTCCTCACCGCTGTGCTGCTCTACGCGCTGGTCGCGAACGTGGTCGAGAAGCCCGACGGCCTCGCGATCTCGGCGATGTTCATCGCCGGCATCATCGTGATCTCGCTGGTCTCGCGGATCACCCGGACCACCGAACTGCGCGCCGACCGGATCGAGTTCGACGAGCCGGCCCGCCGCTTCCTCACCGACTCGCTGCGCCGCGACGGCCGGCTGCACGTCGTGGCCAACAAGCGCCAGGCCGGGGACAAGGCCGAGTACGACGCCAAGGAGGAGGAGCAGCGCGGGATGAACCCGGTGCCCGGCGCCACCGACGTCCTCTTCCTGGAGGTCGACGTCGTCGACCCCTCCACGTTCAGCGACGTGCTGCGCGTGCGCGGCGTCGAGGTCGAGGGGCACCGGGTGCTGCGGACCGAGAGCCCCGCCGTGCCGAACGCGATCGCGGCGATCCTGCTGGCCCTGCGCGACACCACCGGCGTGCGGCCGCACGCGCACTTCGAGTGGTCGGAGGGCAACCCGCTCGGCCACCTGTTCCGGTACCTGCTGCTCGGCCGCGGGGACACGCCGCCGGTGGTCCGCGAGATTCTCCGCGAGGCCGAGCCCGATCCCGCGAAGCGGCCCGGCATCCACGTCGGCGGGTGACCGGCCAGGGGCTCTCGGTACCGAGAGCCCGGAAACGGCACGGCGCTCAGGCAGGATGTCGGCCGTGCCGGCCCTGCCTCCTCCTCGATCCCGGGTGCCCCGCTGGGTGCCCGGGACCCTCGCGCTGATCGGGGTCGCCTGCACGCTCGCCGCGATCGGGATGGCGATCTGGCTGCCCGGGGCGCTCGCCGTCGACCCGGGCGACGCGGTCCTCGGCCTGCTGTACCCGCCGGTGGCCGCGCTGGTGCTGCGCCGCGAGCCGGGCAACCGGGTCGGCTGGCTGCTGATGACGACGGCGATCACCGGCCCGTACCTGCTCTCCGCCCAGTACGCGATCGGGTCGGCGCTCGTGAACGGCGCGCAGGGCCCGCTCGGCGGCTTCGCGGTCTGGCTCACCGCGTGGGGCTTCGCCGTCTACTACGTGATCATCGCGCTGGTGCCGCTGTACTTCCCGAACGGCGCGCTGCCCTCCCCGCGCTGGCGGCCGGTGGCCTGGGTGCTGGGCGTGCTGGTCGTCGCCGGCACGCTGGCCGCGATGTTCCGGCAGTTCTCGGACTTCTCCGAGGACCTGGACAACCCGCTGTCGTTCACCACGTCGCTCGTCCCCGAGTACGTGCTGCGCTTCTGCGCCTTCACGATCTTCTTCCTCGGCGGGCCGACCGGGGTCGCCGCGCTGGTCGTGCGCATGCGCCGCTCGCGCGGCGTCGAGCGCACCCAGCTGCAGTGGCTGGTGCTCGGCGCCTCGGTGCTGGTGGTGCTCACCGTGGGCTCGCTCGCCCTCGACACGCTGTCGACGGCGCTGTTCACCGTCGGCTTCGCCGCCGTCCCGGTGGCGGTGGCCATCGCGGTGCTGCGGCACGGGCTGTTCGACGTCGCGCCGGTGGTCAGCCGCGCCGTCGTCTTCACCGTGCTCTCCACGCTGCTGCTGATCGGCTACGCCGTCCTGGTCGCGGTCGCCGGTGAGCTGTCGGCCGGCGAGCGGCGGATCGCGGTCGCCGTCGCCGCGCTGGCCGCGCTCGGCGCCGCCGCGGGCTGGGAGCGGGCGCAGCGCGCCGTCGATCGGCTGCTCTACGGCGAGCGGCGTGATCCGCTCGCCGTCGCCGACCGGCTGGGGACGACGCTCGACCTGGCCGGGGGCCCCGCCGAGGCGCTGCAGTCGCTGGCCGACGAGGTCGGGCGCGCGCTGCGGCTGCCGCGGGTGCAGATCGCGCCGGCCGACCCACGGCTGCCCACCGCCACCTCCGCCCGCCCCGGGCGGGACGACGGCCCCGTCACCGCCCTGCCGCTCACCTCGCTCGGCACCGACGTCGGCGAGCTGCGGGTCACCCACCGCTACCCGGGCGAGCGCTGGCGGCGCACGGAGCGGGCCGCGTTCGCCGACGTCGCCCGCCGCGCGGCCACCCTGGTGTGGGCCGCCGGCCTGGTCGCCGACCTGCAGGCCAGCCGCGAGCGGATCGTGGCCGGGCGCGAGGAGGAGCGCCGCCGGCTGCGGCACGACCTGCACGACGGCGTCGGCCCCGAGCTGGCCGGCATGGCGCTGCAGCTGGAGCGGCTGGCCGGCAAGCTCGCCGGCGACGAGCAGCTGGCCGGCCTGGCCGGGCGGCTGCGCGACCAGATGCGGCGCACCGTGGCCGCCGTCCGCCGCGCCGTCGACGACCTGCGCCCGCCGGCCCTCGACGAGCTCGGCCTGGTCGGCGCGCTGCGCGAGCACGTCGCGGCCTACCGGATGCCGGTGGTGGCCGGCGCCGTGAGCACCGAGGCCGACCGGGTCACCGTCGAGGCCGGCGAGCTGCCGGAGCTGCGCGCCGCGGTCGAGGTCGCCGCCTACCGGATCGCCACCGAGGCGGTCACCAACGCCGTCCGCCACGCCGAGGCCTCGACGTGCCGGGTCACCCTCGCCGCCGACGCCGGCGATCTGCTGGTCGAGGTCACCGACGACGGCCGCGGCGTCCCGGACGACGCGGTGCCCGGCGTCGGCACCACGAGCATGCGCGAGCGTGCCGCCGAGCTCGGCGGGACGCTCGAGGTCCTCACCGCTCCCGGGTCCGGCACGACCGTCCGGGCCCGGCTCCCCCTGGAGGCACGCTGAACACCGAGCTGGACCACCGGATCAGGGTGGTCGTCGTCGACGACCACCCCGTCTACCGCGACGGCGTCTCCGACGCCCTCGAGGACGAGGCCGACATCGAGGTCGTGGGCCGCGCCGCGGACGGCGAGACCGCCGTCGCCGTGGTCGACGAGCAGCGGCCCGACGTCGTCCTCATGGACCTGCGCATGCCCGGCACCGGCGGGCTGCCCGCGACCGCGCGGATCTCCGCGACGCACCCGGACACCTCGGTCGTCGTCCTCACCATGAGCGACGACGACGACTCGGTGTTCGCGGCGCTGAGGGCCGGCGCGCGCGGCTACCTGCTCAAGGAGTCCGAGGGCGCCGACATCGCGCGGGCGGTGCGCGCCGCGGCGCGGTCGGAGGCGGTGTTCGGGCCGCGGATCGCCGACCGGGTGCTGGCGTTCTTCGCCTCGTCGCGGGCCCGGTCCAGCGCGGTGCCGTTCCCGCAGCTGACCGACCGCGAGCGCGAGGTGCTCGACCTGGTCGCGCACGGGCTGTCCAACGGCGCGATCGCGCAGCGGCTGTTCCTCTCGGAGAAGACCGTCCGCAACCGGGTGTCCGACGTGCTCACCAAGCTGCACGCGGCCAGCCGGGCCGAGGCGGTCGCGCTGGCCCGCGACGCCGGCCTGGGTCCGGCCGGACAGGGGGCTTGAGCCAAGGATCTCTAGCGGTGGACGGCGAGGACGACGCCGCTGGCCGGCTTCGCCGGGATGCGCCGCAGCGAGATGGTGAGGTCCTGCTCGGGGACGTCGAACTCCAGCCGGGCCAGCCGCACCGCCAGCGCCGAGAGCAGCGCGACGGTGATCTGCTCGCCGGGGCAGCGGTGGCCGCTGCGCGGGTCGCCGCCGCCCTGCGGGACGAGCTCGAAGGCACCGATGTCGCGGCCGAGGAAGCGCTCGGGGCGGAACGCGTACGGGTCCTCCCACACGTCCGGGTCGTGGTTCTGCCCGAACAGGTCGAGCAGCACCATCGCGCCCTTCGGGATGCGCCGGCCGTCCCACTCGACCTCGCGCGGCGCCTTGCCGCCGATGAAGGGCGCGAACGGGTAGAAGCGGCGCACCTCGTGCGCGAACGCCTCGGCGAACGGAGGGTCGCCGGAGGCCAGCCGCTCCCGGTGCTGCGGCCAGCGGATCAGCGCGTGCCCCGAGAAGACGACGAACCAGGCGATCGCCGTGGTGGGCCGGATGATGTTGATCAGCTCCACGGCCGCCACGCGGGGCTCGAGCAGCTCGCCCTCGGCGTCCCGGTGGTGCGCGACGACGTTCACCGCGGAGCCCTCCGGCACCGTCGTCCGCCCCTCCCGGACGTCGGTCACCAGCTGCGCCAGCCAGGCCTCCCGCCGGCCGCGGGCGCGGCGGGCCCGCCAGTGCCGCGGGCCGCCCGTGGCGAAGCCGTCGACCATCGCGAGCAGGTCGCGGGCCAGGGCGGGCACCTCGTCGTCGCCCACCGGGATCCCGGCCCAGCGGGAGACCGGGCCGGCGAGCACCTTGGCGGCCTCCTCGTGGAGCACGATCGAGCGGCGCTGCGCCCACGCCTTCGCCGCGTCGTCCCAGGCCGCAGTCGTCCGCTCGACCAGGGAGCCGATCCCGTCGCCCATGAGCAGCGCGACGAACATCGCCTTGCGCATCCGGTGCGGCTGCCCGTCGAGGTGGTGCACGCCGCCCTTGCCGAACAGCGTGCCCGACACCGGCTCGGGCAGCGCCCCGGCCCGGCGCACGTGGTCCTCGTCGTAGAAGAAGCGGGCGGCGTCCGGGCCCTCGAGCCCCAACGCCGGCATGCCCATCATCCGCGTCGGCACCGTCCGTCGACCGAGCCCGCGGCGCTTGTCGGGCAGCCAGGCGTAGCCCTTCGCCAGCATCCGCGGGCTCTCCTCGACGAGTGGTCGCCACATGGACGAGCGATTCCCCTGCTCCCGGGAGCGCAACCATGATCGTCCGGGTTGCAGCCGGCGGGTCCACCGGTGTGGCCAGCCGGCGAGGTGGGCCAGCGCCGCGGCCAGCCCCGTCGCGTTCACGGGGGCGAGCCCGGCCCCGGCCGACCGCGAGCCCGCGGCCCGCTGCACCCCGGCGGTGGCGACACCCCACAGCGCCGCGGCGGGCGCCGGCCGCAGCACCGAGGCAGCGGGCATGCCGACCCCGGCGCCGAGTTCGAAGAGCACGTGCCCGGCCAGGGCGGCCGAGGCCAGGCGGTCCAGGGACGCCTCACCCGGGCCGCTGCTCCTGCCGCCGCTCGTCGCGGGGCTCGGTCGCCTCGTCCGGCGGGACGTCGTCGCCCGTGCCGGCCGTGCTGCCGTGCCCGAGCCGGCGCAGCAGCGCCTCCACCTCCGCCACCGCCCAGGACGACTCGTCGTCCTCCGGCAACCGCCCGGCCACCTCGTTCAGCGCCTCGGCCAGCGCCTGCTCGTGCTCGGTGAGCAGGCCGCGGTAGGCCGGGTCGAGCAGGTAGCCGGTCGGCGGGGTGGCCAGGCAGCCGATCAGGTCGAGCAGCACCTCGAGCCGGCGCGCCGCCTCGGCCGCCGACGTCCCGGCCGGTGACATGGCCACCGTCTCGACGTCCCGCTCCCACAGCCGGGCCCGTGCCGGGTCCTCCCGCAGCGCCAGGACGGTCCCGCCGCGGCGGCGCGCGCCGCCGTCGAAGCGCAGCGCGCTGCGCACCTGGTGGGCGATCCGGATCAGGTCGTCGTCGAGCATCGAGGTGCCGACGAACAGCACGTGCCGGGTGAGCAGCAGGGCGTGCAGGACGCCGGCCAGCGCCGCGCGGGAGTCGCCGAGCTGCAGGTACTCCTCGCGGGTCAGGACGACGCTCTCCGGATGGGCGGCGTCGCCGTGCAGCTTGAGCAGCCACGGCGCCCCGGGCACCGCCTCCTGGAACGGCAGCACGGTGAGGTCGCGGCCGATGCCGGCGGCGGCGAGCTCGACCAGCGGGTCGTAGTTCGTCGTGACGAACTCCTGCACGGGCAGGTCGGCGACCAGCGCGTGCGCCAGCGCGTAGCAGCCGGGCCCGAAGCGCTCCTTGACGAAGCCCTCCAGCGCGTCGCGGCCGAGCTCGCGGGCCAGCAGCGCCGCCGAGTCCTGCGCCGGCAGCCGGGACAGCCCCTCGCGCAGGTCGTCGTCCAGGCCCGAGCGGGTGGCGAGCTCGTCGAGCAGCTGCTCCCAGGTGGGCAGGCCGGCGGCGGCGCTGACGCCGGCGCCGACGAACACCGCGAGCTGGCCGCGGCGCGCGGCCTCCCCGAGCCGCCCGGCGAGGTCGTGCAGGTGCTGGGGCAGGTCCCAGCCCGCGCCGTCGGCGCGGCGCACCCGCTGGGCGGCGGCCAGGTCGCTCGGCCCGCGCAGCACGAGGGCGACGTCGAAGCCGTGCTCGGCGGCCGCCTCGCGCAGCAGCGGCAGCAGCTCCCGCAGCAGCGTGCCCCGCTCCCCCGCGGCGCCGCCCCAGCCGGTGCCGAGCGCCGGCAGGCCGACCAGCCGGCGGGCCCGCCCGTGCACGGGCTCGGCCACCTCCCGCCCGGCCACCGCGGCCAGCGCGGTGCGGGCGCCCTCGAGCAGCCACGGCAGGCCGTGCCCGCCGTCGTCCACGGTGTCGACCAGCCAGACCCGGCGCGCGGCGTCCCCCGGCACCGGGAGCACCCGCTCCTCCCCCGACCACGACAGCCCGACGCACGCGCCGTCCGCCCCCTCCTCGGTGATCAGCTCGTCGGGGATCAGCGGCCGGAAGCCCGGCGCCACCCGCAGCCCCCGGTCGGTGGGGACGAGGACGTCGTCGCAGGACAGCCGGGTGAGGTCCGCCCCGACGACGAAGACGTGGCCGTGCACGGCCCCTGCCGTACCCCGTCCCTGCCCCCGGAACCGGAACCGGTCCGGCCGTCCCTACGCCCCGGGCGGCGGCAGCAGCCCCCGGTCGATGGCGTACCGGGTGAGGTCGACCCGCCGGTGCATGCCGGTCTTGGTGCGGATGCGGTCCAGGTGGCTGTGCACGGTGTGCACGCTGATCACCAGCTCCTCGGCGATGTCGAGGTCGGTGTCCCCGGCCGCCACCAGGCGCAGGACGTCCACCTCGCGCTCGGTGAGCTTGATCGCGCGCGCGTCGTCGAGCAGGTAGCCGGCCAGGGTCGGCGACAGGTACGACCCTCCGGCGGCGACCGTGCGCATCGCGCGGACGATCTCCTGCGGCTCGGCGGCCTTGCTGACGTAGCCGTTCGCGCCGGCCGCGATCGCGCCCACGACGGTGGCCCGGTCGGCGCTCGCCGACACGACCAGCACCCGCAGCCCCCGCTCGCAGACACAGCGGACGGCGTCCGCCCCCTGGGGGCCGCCGCCGCCCAGGCTCAGGTCCAGCAGCAGCACGTCGGGATCCCGGCCGGCAGCCCGCAGGCCGGTGTCCAGCTCCGGGACCGAGCGGACGGCGAAGTCGAGGGTCAGGTCCGGGGCGTCCTCGACCAGGCCGGCGAGGCCCTGGCGGAAGACGGGGTGGTCCTCGACGATCCCCACCGCGATGCGGTCGTCGTCGCTCACGGCGCGCTCCACGACAGCTCCGTGCGGGTGCCGCGTGCGCCGAGCTGCCGGACCCCCGCGCGGCCACCCACCGAGCGCAGGACCGCGGCGGCCTCGGCGCAGCACTCCGGCCGCGGGACGGGATCGCGCAGGCACACCTCGGCCCGGCCCGCCGATCCGCTGGCCCGGACGACGACCGCTCCCTCGCCGCCCCGTGCGACCACGTCGGCGAGGCTGAGCCGGGTCGCGGTGACCAGCGCGTCGGCGACCTCCCGCGGCGGGTCGGCGGACAGCTCGGTGACGACCAGCTCGACGCTCAGCCCGAGCGGCCCGACGCTCCTGGCCGCCGCGTCCAGCCGGCCGGCGAACGTCGGCGGGGGGCCCGCGCCGTCCTGCCGGAGGGCGGCGCGCAGCTCACCGGCCGTCGCCGACGCCGTCCACCGGATCCACTCCAGGCGACCGTCCACGTCCAGGTCGCGCGGCGGCCGGGCGATCGCCCGCCACGTCTCCACCACCTCCCGGTGCAGCCGGGCCAGCTCCTGGACGCGCTCGAGCTCCCGGCCGGCGCGCAGCGACTCCGCCCGGGCCAGCGCGAGCCCCTTGCGCATCGAGCCCAGGACCAGCCAGGTCAGCCCGGCGGACACCGCCAGCTGACCGACGTGCAGACCGACCAGCGTCCAGTTGACCGCGTCGGCGGCCACACCGTTGACGACGAGACCCGCCACCTGCAGCGCGCAGGCGCCGAGCACGACGGCGGCACCCACCAGCGGGCCGCGCGCGGACACCCAGAGCACCACGGTGGCCAGGACGTACAGCCAGATCCCGTCGCCGTCCGGCCGCACGATCGCGCCGGCCGGCTCCACGGCGGCGACCCAGAGGTAGCAGACCGCCGTGACGGCCAGGTCGGCGGAGAACAGCACCGGGGAGCCCAGCCCCCGGCCGCTCCGGAGCCGGACGAGGAGCAGCACGTGCCCCACGGCCAGCACCCCGAGGACGACGGCGAGGCCGGGCACGACCCTGCCCACCGCGGAGGCGATGTAGCCCAGGCTCAGCAGCCGGGCCGCGAGCGGGACCAGCGGGAACCAGCCGAGGGTGGGCGCCTCCGGCAGGTCCCCGGCGTCGCCGGTCGGCACGACGAGCCGCACCCGGGTGCCCCGGCCCGGTGCGGAGGTGACCTCGGCGTCGCCCCCGGCGTCGTGCAGGCGTGCACGGATGGAGTTCCGGATCCCGAAGCCGGCGTCGGCCCGCGCCGGCACGAACCCGCGCCCCTCGTCGGCGACCTCCACCTCGACCCCCCGCGACGACCAGGCCACGCGCACGACCGCGGACCGGACACCGGCGTGCTTGACGACGTTGTTGAGGGCCTCGCGGACGGCGCCGACGAGTGCGTCGACCGCGGGCGGCGCAACCGCGTCGGCCGGGGCCCGGCCGACGACCTGCACGTCGATCCCGCGGGCGGAGAACTCCCCGGCGAGCAGCCCCAGCGCGGGCACCAGGTCGGCGTCGCGCGGACCGTGGGCCGCCGACGACAGCTCGGCCGCGCGCCGGGTGACCGCGGCCAGCCGCTCCGCGGCCGGCCGGCCGGCCCGCCGGGTGGTCAGCACCACGGCCTCCAGTTCGGCGAGCGCCGTGTCGTGCAGCGCGCGCAGCGCGGCGGCGCGCTCGGCCAGCCGCCCCGCCCGGAGCCCGGCGCGGACGGTCAGCCGCGCGCTCCGCTCGGCGAACGCCACGATCCCGGCGGTGACCAGCAGGGCGAGGAGGGCCAGGCCGCAGCGCTGCAGCAGGTTGGCGATGCCCGCGGCGTCGACGCGGGCTGCGTTGAGCGCCGCCATGGCAACCTGGAGGCCCGCGGTGCCGGCGACCAGGACCGCGCCGGTCCGCCAGCCGCGGATCGCCGTCCACAGCACGACCGTGCCCCACCCGTATCCGGTGAGCGCGTCGCGGCCGGGCAGCAGGAAGGTCCCCGGCGCGATCAGCAGGGTGGCGCCGAGGGTGGCCGCCAGGGCCAGCGCGACGTCGGCGCCGAACAGCCAGGGGCGCACCAGCACGGCCGGCCGGCGGAGGGCGAGGAGGACCAGGAAGCCGTCGACGAGGACGACGCCGAGGGCCAGGACGAGCACGCCGTCGCCCCGGTCGCCGAGCAGGCCGCGGGTCAGGACCACGGCGGGGACGGTGAGCACCACGCGGCTGATCACCGCGACGTAGAGCAGCCAGCGCAGCGAGGTGCGGGTGAGCGCCTCGACCTGCTCCTGCTCGCCCCGGGCCGGCGGACCCCGTCCCGCGGAGGGCGGCTGGTCGGCGGCGCGCGGCGGGTCCGCGGGACGAGCGACCGACTCCGACAGCACGACGTGCCCCCCGGCCCGTGTTCGGCACGTCAGCGGGCCACGGGAACTGTCCACCCCGCCGCGACCCCGTGACAAGTACCGCCGGGCCCGGGCTAACCGCTCCCCAGGAGCTCCGTCAGCAGCGACCGGACGAGCAGGACGGTGGCGAGGTCGGGCGGCCGCCGGACGGTGAGGACGACGGCCTTCTCCCCGACCGAGATGTCCAGCCCGGGCTCCCCCGCGGCGAGCCCGTCGGCGCCGCCGTCCTCACGCATGCTCAGGGTGACGGCGGCGGCCGCGCCCGGCGGCACGACGGTGAACCCGGCCGCCGTCGCCGCACGGACCAGCCCCCGCCGCTGCAGCGGCGCGCCCGTGGTGACCCGCAGGGTCACCACGGTGCGCTGGGCGTCCATCGCGTCAGACCGGCAGGACGGCGAAGCGGCGGACCTCCACCTGGTACCGGTTGCACCACAGCCCGACCCGCCCGGCCTCGAGGTACTTGTTGTCCGTCACGGCGGCGAACTCGGTGCCGTCGACGAGCAGGCGCACGACGTTGGCCCGCACCTCGACGCGGTAGGTGTGCCAGTCGGCGCCCGGGTCGAACACCGCGCCGTCCACCAGCCGGCCGCTCAGGTCGGCCGAGCCCCACCAGCCGGTCAGGTCCGAGATGCCGGTGGTCTGGTCCCAGCCGGCGCCAACGCCGGCGGCGTACCCGGTCCCGTCCGCGCCGGCCCGGACGACGAGTCCGAAGCTGCTCGCCTGGGTGGCGCTGGTGACCCTGATCTCGGCCTCGACCGCGTAGTCGCGGGCGGCCGGCCGGTAGGGGGCGAGGATCGGCCGGAACACGCTGTACTCACCGGTCCCGTCGTTGACGAGCAGCCCGTCCAGCGGCTTCCAGTCGCCCGGCCCGGCCCAGCCGGCCAGCCCGGTGCTCCAGTCCGCCGTCCACGACGCCGCCGACGCCGGGGACGAGGCGGTCGTCGGCGAGGCGGTCGTGGGCGCGGTCGTCGTCGGCGAGACGGCGGGCGGGGGCGGGGCGGACGACGAGCCGTCCGCCGAGGCCGGTGCCGCCCGGTCCTCCGCGGTGGTGTCGGCGAAGCTGCCGCAGCCCGCGGCCGACAGCACGAGGCAGCCGGCGAGCAGTCCGGCGAGTGCCCGGACCCAGCGGAGCGCGCTCGATCTCATCGCCGATCAGTCCCCACCGGAACCGAGGGCCGCGACGCAGCCGCCGTCGGACTCGTAGTAGAGGCGGCCGGCGCACGAGGAGCCGAACCACTCGTAGAAGCCGTCGGACGGCGTGACGGAGTAGAGCTCGTCGCAGTAGTCGAGGTACCCGGCGGCGCAGTAGTCGGCGAGCGAGGCGTAGCCGGCGTCGTACAGGACGCTGTCCGCGGCCGGCGGGTCGAGGACCGCCCCGGACCGGTAGAAGGCGAAGCCCCAGTCACCGCCGCCGCCCCAGGAGGAGGCGGTGCCGTCCCAGACCGACGCCCCGAAGGCGGCGACGCACCCGCCGTTCGACTCGTAGGCGAGCCGGCCGGCGCAGGACGAGCCGAACCACTCGTGGAAGTCCCCGCCGGGGGTGATCCGGTAGAGCACGTCGCAGGCCTCCATGACCCCGTCCGAGCACCGCCAGGCCAGGTCGGAGAACTGGGATGCGTAGAGATCCGCGTCCGAGGACGGCGGCCGGATCGGCTGCCCGCCCTGGTAGTGGTCGAACCCCCAGGAGCTCGAGCCCTGGTATCCGCTCCCGCCGCCGTCCGCCGCGGGGACGTCGCTCTGCTGCGGCACGGCGGCGGACTCCGGGACGGCGGTGGGCCGCACGTCCGTGTCGTGCGCGATCGCGAGGATCGCGGCCATGACCAGCGCGGCCAGCACACCGGCTCCGGCGAGCAGCCCGCCGCGCATCTGCCGGCGGGTCCGGCGGCGACTCCCGGCCGGACCCGAGTCCGGCGGCGGTCCGGGCACCGGCGGCGGGACGACGCCGACCGGGTCGGTGTACGGCAGCGGGGCGGGCGGCGGGACGACGGGCAGCGGCAGGGCGCGGCCGAGCTCGTGCGCCTTCGCGGCGGCGAACTCCTCGTCGGTCAGCAGGCCCCGCGCGTGCAGGTCGGACAGTGTGCGCAGGTCGCGCGCCAGCTGGTCGGTACCCATGGTGGCCCCCTCCCTCCGGTCAGCCCCGGGTCCGCTTCTCCACGACGGCGCCGATCGCGGCCGCCGCCATCCCGAGCAGGGCGAACCAGAAGCCCGCCCCCGCCAGACCCGCCGCAGACATCCCGGTCGCCGTCGCACCCGAGTCGGAGAGCTCGGACTGCACGGCCACCAGCGCGACGACGTAGACCAGCACCACCACACCCGCGAGGACGGCGACGACGGTGGACGCCCGCCGCACCTGCTCACCCGGCGGCGCGGCGAAGGCCAGCCACGCTCCGGTGCCGGCTACCGCCACGGCGATCAGCGGGATCAGCCACAGCAGCCCCAGCTCCCCGACCTCGGAGGACATCCCGGCGAGGGAGGCCGCGGTGATCGATCCGAAGAACGGGACCGTCCCCAGGGGGAAGGCGAGGAAGGCCAGCAGGGTCAGCACCCCGCCCGCCCCGGCGGTCACCGCTCCGCCGTGCCCCACCAGCCTCCCGGCGGACGGACCACCGGCCGGGTGCGCGACGGGTCCGGCGCCGGCCGCCTCCTCCAGCACCCGGGTCTTGGCGGCCGCGAACTCCTCGGCCGTGAGGGTCCCGGCGACGTGCAGATCGGCCAGCGCCTGCAGGCGTGCGCTCAGTTCATCGGCCACGACGATCCCCCTCTCCGCGTCGGTGCCTCGATGGCATCCGTGGCGGAAAGCGTCGCGCCGTCCCAGCCCCCGGGGCAGCGCACGAACTGCCCCTTTACGGCGGGGTAGAACTACCCCGGGGAACGGGACGAGAGGGTCAGCCCAGGGCGCCGCAGCCGCCGGCGCCGCAGGCGCAGCCCGCGCAGCCGGCCGGAACGGCCGGCGCCGGGCGGGTGGCCGCGCGGCGCAGCGAGCCCGCACCCACCAGCACCGGCACGGCGAGGACGGCGACGGCGAGGCCCGCGACCACGGTGGCGACGTCGGCGGCCCGGCCCCAGCCCTGGGCGAGGCCGGCCGCCACCAGCAGGCCGGTGACCAGCAGCGACCACACCAGCAGGGCGGCGCCGCCCCGGCGGGCGGTCCCGCCACGGGCCAGCAGCGCACCCGCGCCGGCGACCAGCAGCAGCGGGATCGCGACCAGCAGCACCCAGCCGGCCACGGCCGCGGAGACCGCGGCCGCCGCGACCGCGGCCAGCCCGGCGACGACGGCGCCGGCGCCCAGCCCCCGTGCCCGGCGGTCGAGGACGCCGGTGCCCGCACCCCGGATCAGCAGCGCACCGCGGGCGGCGAGGAACGCGCCGGTGGCGCCGAGCAGCAGCCGCCCGCCGCCGGACGGCCAGAGCAGCGCGGCCGCGGCGACGGCCAGCATGGCCAGGCCCAGGGCGAGCCAGCGGGGCCACGCGCGCTTGGCGACGTCGGGGGCCGTCTGCGCGGTCAGGATGCCGGGTGCTGCGCTCGCCACGGCCCCAGTGTCCCTCACCGGCCGCGCCGTCCCCGGAACCGCCCGGCGGAAGCCGGTCCGTCGTGCCAGTCTCGTCGGCGGACCGGCCCGGGCAGCGCGGGCCACCGGACGGAGCAGGACGGAGCGGCGTGACGGAGTCGGTGCAGCGCGCGGCACGCAGCACCGCGCTGCGTCGGCTCGCGCAGCTCGGCTTCGCCGGGTACGGGCTGCTGCACCTGCTCGTCGCCTGGCTGGCGCTGGAGCTGGCCTGGGGGCCCGGCGGCCGCACCGCCGACCAGGCGGGCGCGCTGGCCGTGCTGCACCGCTCCCCCGGTGGCGGCGTCCTGCTCTGGGTGCTGGCCGTCGGACTGGCCGGCCTCGGCGTCTGGCAGGCGGTCGAGGTCGTCCGCCACCACCGCCATCTACCCCCGCGCGGCCCGAAGCGACGGGCCGCCCTCGTCCAGGCGGCGAAGACGGTCGGCAGCGCGCTGCTCTACGGCTTCCTCGCCGTCTCCGCCGCCCGGGCGGCGCTCGGGGACGGGCAGCGGCGCGGCGACGAGGAGCAGGCCGTCCGCGGCGTCCTCGGCTGGCCCGGCGGCCAGGTGCTCGTCATCGGTGTCGGTCTGGTCGTCGTGGCCATCGGCGGCTACCTGATCCGCAAGGGCCTGCGCTCGGACTTCCTCGACGAGATCGACCTCGCCTCGGTCGCCCCCGGGCTGTGCGCGCTCACCCATCGGTTCAGCCAGGTCGGCTTCGTGCTCAAGGGGGTCGCCGCCGTCCTCGTCGGCCTGGTCGTCGCCTGGGCCGCCCTCACCTTCGACCCCGCACGGGCCACCGGCCTGGACGGCGCCCTGCGGGCGGTCGCCGCCGAGCCGTACGGGCAGTGGGTGCTGACCGTCGTCGCGGCCGGCCTCGCCGCCTTCACCGTCTACTGCCTGGCGAGGGCCCGCCACCCGGTGGGGTAAGGCGGCTCACCTGCGGGTACACGCCCGGCAGCGACGGCGTCGCCGGCGTGTCAGGCGGGGGTACGACCCTTCCGAAGGAGCCCGGAAATGAGCGCACAGGGAACGGCCGGCGGCGCGGTGCACGCCGCGGACCGCGCCGGCCAGAGCGACGGCCTCGAGAACCTCGCCCGCATCGGGCTGATCGCCTACGGGATCGTGCACGTGCTCGTGGCCTGGCTGGCACTGCAGCTGGCCTGGGGCGGCGGCGGGCAGGAGGCCGACCAGTCCGGCGCCATGGCCACCGTCGCCGATTCACCGGTCGGCAAGCCGCTGCTGTGGATCATCGCCGTCGGCCTGATCGCGCTCGCCGCGTGGCAGGCCGCCGAGATCCTGCGCTGGCGCAGCGGCCTGTCGGCCTCCGGGGACCAGAAGAAGAAGGCGGTCAAGAAGATCGTCAAGTCGATCGCCAAGGCCGTCGTCTACGCCGCGCTGGCCATCATGGCGATCCGGTTCGCCGTGGGCAGCGGGCAGTCCAGCGCGCAGCAGCAGCAACAGCGCACCGCGGGCGTCTTCTCCTGGCCCGGCGGCCGGTGGCTGGTGGCGATCGCGGGCCTGATCCTCATCGGCGTCGGCATCCACCACATCGTGCGCGGGATCAAGAAGACCTTCCTCAAGCAGATCGACCTCGGCGAGGCACCGCCCAAGGCCACCCGGCTGATCACCCGGCTCGGCCAGGTCGGCTTCCCGGCGAAGGGCGTCGCGCTGGCGCTGGTCGGCTGCCTGCTCGGCTATGCGGCGATCACCTTCGACCCGGCCAAGGCCACCGGCCTGGACGGCGCGATGCGCACGATCCTCGACGCCCCGTTCGGCGAGGTGCTGCTGACGCTGGTGGCGCTGGGGATCGCCGCCTTCGGCGCCTTCTGCTTCGCCCGGGCCCGCTACCCCGAGCGGACCTGAGCCGCCGGCTCCCGCTCCGCCTCGACCGAGCGGGTCAGCTTCCGCCAGACCCAGCCCGAGGGCACGCGCCGGCCGGAGACGACGTACTCCAGGGCGCTGTCGACGACCAGGATCGTCGACAGCGCCCGCCGGGCGCTCGGCCGGCCGGCGAGCAGGAGCTCGTCGCCCACGGCCAGGGCGAAGTCCCCGTCCGGGGCGAGCACGGCCTCGCCGTCGCGCAGCACGAGGAGCGCCACCGCGTGCAGCGGGTCCTCGCGGGTCTCCGGGTCGCGCAGCAGGTCACCCAGGCGGACCTCGCCGGCCTCGAGCCGCTCGCAGAGGGCGGGCGCCTCCTGCGCCGTCAGCCGCACCTTCCACAGCGCCTGCAGCCGCAGCCCGCACAGCTCCCGCATCCGGTCGACGATGCCGGCCGCCCACTCCTCGTCCATCGCGGGCAGCTCGCGGACGAACCGCCACAGCAGCGGCGTGGACAGCTGCGCGTAGACCTCGTGCGCGATGACCTCGGTGGGCACCAGCAGCGCGTCGATCCGCATCGCGGCGAACAGCGGCGCGCTGGCCGGCCGGTTCTGCCGGGCGGCGACGAACAGCGACCGGTTGATGCGGCGGGCGGCGGCGACCAGCGAGAGGTTGGTCGTGTCGTTGTCGGTGCCCGCCACGAAGCCGACGGCGTCCTCCAGGCGGGCCCGGGCGAGCACCTCCGGCTCGACGCCGTCCCCGACGACCATCCCCTCGTCCGGCTCCCCGGACGGGTGCGGCTCGACGACGGTGACCTCGATGCCCTCGCTGCGCAGGTCGGCGGTGATCTCCCGGCCCAGGCGCCCGTAGCCGCAGACCACCCAGCGGCCGTCGCGGGGCGGCCGGCCGCGCCTCGGCAGCTCGGCGCCCGGCCCGCTCTCCAGCCAGGTGAGCAGCTGGTAGCTCGCCGGCGCCTTGAGGGCGAGGCGCAAGTGGTCACCGAACCGGTCGAACGGGTTCACCACGCTGGGCGAGCCGAACGCCCGCATCCGCTCCGCCATGACCCGTGACGTGGCGCGGGCGACCACGGGCAGGTCCGGGCGCAGCAGCGCGGCGGCCATGACCACGGAGAGGTTGACCTCCTCGTCGTCGGTGAGCGCGACGACCGCCTCGCACCGCGGTGAGCCGAGCCCGGCGACGGCGAGGTGGCCGGGATCGCGCGCGTCGGCGGCCAGGCCCGGCACGTCGGCGTGGAAGGAGTCGAGCTCGATGCCGTCGATCCGCTCCGCCGACACGTCGAGGACGACGAACCGCCGGCCGAGCCCGTCGAGCGCGTGCCCGAGCAGCTCACCGGCGCGGCCGTAGCCGGCGACGAGGACGAACGGCTCGCCCAGCCGGGACACCGTGCGGCGGAACCGCTGCAGGGCCAGCGCCTGCCGGAACGCGCGGTCCTGCAGCAGCGCGAGCAGCGACCCGATGGCGTAGGCCCAGCCGATCACCGTCAGGTAGATCGAGATGGTCACCCACATGCGCTGGTTGTAGGTGAACGGGTACGGGATCTCGCCGAAGCCGATGGTCGTCGCGGTGTAGCTCATGACGTAGAAGGCGTCGAAGAAGCCCATCCGCCGCGGCCGGCCCTGGTCGTCGAGGCCGGGGATCAGCGTCAGCCCGAGGACGCTCACCGCGAAGATGACGATCAGCACGATCAGCGGCGCGCGCATCCGCCGCAGGATCAAGAAGATCGCCTCGGAGGCCCGCGCCGCCGATGCGGCCGCGGCCCGCACCGGCGCCCGGCGGACCCGCCGCTCGTGCTCGTCCGGCTCGAACAGCCGGCTCCAGAAGGTGAGCAGGGGATTGCCCATGCCGGCCTCCGATCAGCTGCGGTGGAAGGACACGGTCTCCACGACGAGCAGCACGACGGAGACGACGTTGGCCAGCAGCGCGCCCCCGGACAGCGAGACGACGCTCGCGGTCCAGTCCTCGTTGAGCCCGGCGGAGGAGACGTAGACCGCGTAGCCGTACATCAGCGACGCGCCGATCAGCTGCAGGTCGGCGACCAGGCTGGTGGCCAGGTGGACGGCGCCGATCTGCGTCCGGTCCCCGAACTTGAGCACGGTCGCGATCAGGTTGACCACGACGGCCGCGAACAGCTCGTACGGGTTGTGCAGGTCGGGGTCGGAGATGTCGCCGATGAAGAAGCCGAAGTTCAGGGTCGCCGCGAGCACGACGAAGAACCCGAAGACGACCTTCTCCAGGTTCATCCGCGCCTCCCGCCGCATCCGTCCGTCGTGATCATGACGGACGAACCGGGAGGTTGCAGGGCGGCGCCCGGAAGGACCCCGCTGCCCGCACCGCTCGCAAGCTCGCGGCGGGACCCTGCAGCGGGGCCTCAGGCCTTGGGGCCGCCCGCGACGTAGATGACCTGGCCGGAGACGAAGCCGGCGCCCTCGCTGACGAGGAAGGACACCGTGTGCGCGATGTCCTCCGGCTGACCGGCCCGGGCCACGGGGATGGCGGCGGCCCGCTCGGCCACGTACTCGTCCCAGTCCCGGCCGATCCGCGCCGCCGTCGCCTTGGTCATGTCCGTGGCGATGAACCCGGGCGCGATCGCGTTCGCCGTGACGCCGAACTTGCCCAGCTCGATCGCCAGGGTCTTGGTGAAGCCCTGCAGCCCCGCCTTGGCGGTCGAGTAGTTGGCCTGGCCGCGGTTGCCGAGCGCCGAGGTGCTCGACAGGTTCACGATCCGGCCCCACTTGGCCTCGGTCATGTACTTCTGCGCCGCCCGCGTCATCAGGAACGAGCCGCGCAGGTGCACGTGCATGACCAGGTCCCAGTCGTCGTCGGTCATCTTGAACAGCAGGTTGTCCTTGGTGACGCCGGCGTTGTTGATCAGCACCACCGGCGGGCCGAGCTCGGCGGCGATCCGGTCGACCGCGGACTGCACCTGCTCCGCGTCCCCGACGTCGGCGCCCACGGCCAGGGCCCGGCCGCCCGCGCCCTCGATGGCCTGCACGGTGTCGCGGGCGTCGTCCTCCTTGAGGTCGACGACGGCGACGGCGAACCCGTCGGCGGCGAGGCGGCGGGCGGTCGCCGCCCCGATCCCCCGGGCGCCGCCCGTGACGATCGCCACCCGCTGGGCGGACTCGCTCATGCGCCCACCTTCTCGAAGATCGCGGCCAGCCCCTGGCCGCCGCCGATGCACATCGTCTCCAGGCCGTACCGGGCGTCGCGCCGGGCCATCTCGCGGGTCAGCGTGGCGAGGATCCGCCCGCCGGTCGCCCCCACCGGGTGGCCGAGGGAGATGCCGGAACCGTTGACGTTCGTCCGCTCGAAGTCGGACTCGGTGAACCCCCACTCCCGCGTCACCGCGAGGACCTGCGACGCGAAGGCCTCATTGAGCTCGATCAGGTCGATGTCCGACAGCTTCAGCCCAGCCAGCTCCAGCGCCTTGGCCGTGGCCGGCACCGGGCCGATGCCCATCGTCTTCGGTGGCACGCCGCCCACGCCCCACGAGACCAGCCGGGCCAGGGGTGTGAGGCCGAGCTCCTCGGCCTTCTCCGGCGAGGTGACCACGCAGATCGCGGCGCCGTCGTTCTGCCCGCTGGCGTTGCCGGCGGTGACCGTGGCCTCGGGGTCGTCCCTGCCCATGATCGGGCGCAGCTTGGCGAGGGTCTCGACGGTCGAGTCGGGGCGGATGTGCTCGTCGCGCTCGACGACGGTGTCGCCCTTCCGGCCCGTGATCGTCACCGGGACGATCTCGTCGGCGAACCGGCCCTCCTCGGTGGCGGCGGCCGCCCGCTGGTGGGAGCGGACGGCGTACTCGTCCTGCTCCTCGCGGGGGATCCTGTAGTCGCGGCGCAGGTTCTCCGCCGTCTCGATCATCCCGCCCGGCACCGGGTGGTTCACGCCGCCGGCGGTCACCCGGCCGCGGGCCAGCCCGTCGTTGAGCAGCACTCCCGGGCCGGCCTTGACGCCCCACCGCATGGCGACCGAGTAGAACGGCGCGTTGCTCATCGACTCCGCGCCCCCGGCGAGGACGACGTCGGAGACGCCGTTCTGCACCTGCATCGCCGCGTAGAGCACCGCCTGCAGGCCCGAGCCGCACCGGCGGTCGATCTGCAGGCCGGTCGCGGTCACCGGCAGGCCGGCGTCCAGGGCGGCGACCCGGCCCAGCGCCGGAGCCTCCATCGTCGGGTAGCAGTGGCCGAGGACGACGTCGTCCACCGACTCCGGCGGCAGCCCGGTGCGCTCCATCAGCGCCTTGATCACCGTGGACGCGAGGTCCTGCACCGGCACGTCCCGAAGCGATCCGCCGAAGCCCCCGACCGGGGTCCGCAGCGGTTCGCAGATCACCGCATCGCGCACGGCGCTCCTCCTTCGTCGGTCCCTCTCTGCCTGCAGATCGCAGTCTGCCCCGGCCCGCCTCCCCCCGCCCGACCCGGGTCTGCGAGGGTGTCGGTCGTCTCACGCGAGGAGGACCTGTGCCCTATCCCGGTGCGTTCGCCGCGACTACGCCCGACAAGCCGGCGGTGATCATGGCCGGTTCCGGCGAGACCCTCACCTACGGGCAGCTGGAGGACCGGTCGGCGCGGCTGGCCGACCACCTGCGCGGGCTCGGGTTGCGCACCGGGGACGTCGTCGCGCTGCTCACCGACAACCGCCCCCAGGCCTGCGAGGTCTACTGGGCCTGCCAGCGCGCGGGCCTCTACGTGACCGCGGTGAACTGGCACCTGACCGCCGCCGAAGCGGCCTACATCGTCGGCGACTGCGGCGCGCGAGTGCTCATCGCCTCGGCCGCGCTGGCCGACCTGGCGCGCGAGGTCCGCGCGGCCGCCCCGGCGATCACCGAGACGTTGGCCTTCGCCGGCGCCATCGAGGGCTTCGGCGACTACGAGGCCGCCCTGGCGGCCGCCGACCCGACGCCGCCGGCCGAGCAGCCCCGCGGCGCGGACATGCTCTACAGCTCTGGCACCACCGGCCGGCCCAAGGGCATCAAGCCGCAACTGCCGGGCCGCGACGTGACCGAGCCCGGCGACACCTACGTCGCGGTCTTCCAGCCGATGTACGGGTTCGGCGCCGACACCGTGTACCTGTCCCCCGCGCCGATCTACCACGCCGCTCCGCTGCGCTTCGTCGGCGTCGTGCACTCGACCGGCGGCACCGTCGTGATGCTGGAGTCCTTCGACGCCGAGAAGGCCCTCGCCGCGATCGAGCGGTACCGGGTCACGCACAGCCAGTGGGTGCCGACGATGTTCGTGCGGATGCTCAAGCTGCCGGAGGAGGTCCGGAGCCGCTACGACGTGTCCAGCCTGCGGGTGGCGATCCACGCGGCGGCGCCCTGCCCGGTCGAGGTCAAGCGGGCGATGATCGACTGGTGGGGCCCGGTGCTCTACGAGTACTACAGCGCCACCGAGGGCATCGGGATCACCTTCATCGACAGCGAGCAGTGGCTGGCCAAGCCCGGCTCGGTCGGTAAGGACGGCGTCCTCGGCGTCGCGCACGTCGTCGGCGACGACGGCCGCGACCTGCCGGCCGGGGAGACCGGCGTCATCTACTTCGAGCGCGAGGAGATGTCGTTCCAGTACCTCAACGACCCGGGCAAGACCGCCGCCGCCCAGCACCCCGACCACCCGAACTGGGCCACCGTCGGCGACATGGGCTACCTCGACGAGGACCACTTCCTGTACCTCACCGACCGCCAGTCGCACATGATCATCTCGGGTGGCGTGAACATCTACCCGCGGGAGATCGAGGACGTGCTCATCGAGCACCCCGCGGTCTACGACGTCGCGGTGATCGGGGTGCCCGACGAGGAGATGGGCGAGCGGGTGCAGGCCGTCGTCCAGCTCGCCGGCGTCGACTGGACGCCGGAGCTCGAGACCGAGCTGCTGGACCTCTGCCGGTCGCGGCTGGCGAAGTTCAAGTGGCCGAGGAGCATCGATGTGGCCGACGAGCTGCCCCGGACGCCGACCGGCAAGCTGCTCAAGCACGTGCTCCGGCGCCGCTACCTAGAAGGACCCCCTGCCCCCCACCGCTCGCGAGCTCGCGGCGGGCCCCTGCAGGGGGCCTAGGTCGTCTCGACGCGCAGCAGGTCGTACAGGCCGGTGATCTGCAGCGGGCGGATCACCGCCCGGTTGGCGGCGAGCACCCGCAGCGCGACGTCCTCGGCGGTGGCCCGCCGGTGCGCGGCGGCCAGCGCGCACAGGCCCGCGGAGTCGAGGAAGGTGACCCCGCCGAGGTCGATGGTGAGCTCGCGGACACCCGCGTCGAGGACGCGGTCGAGCTCGGCCATGAGGTGCGGGGCCGAGGAGCAGTCGATCTCGCCGGCGGCGGTGAGCCGTGCGGCGGAACCGGACACGGCGACGGAGACGGTGATCAGTTCGCCGCTGGGCTGGTCGAGAGTTGCGGTCACAAGTACCCCTCAGCTAGGAGGACCGGACCAATGAGAGCGATACGGCGTCGTGGACGACGCACAACCCGACACTGGCAGTTCACGGCTAGCTGTTGAACCGCACCCCGAACCGTACGGAGCGCCCGGCGCCCACGCAAGGGTCGGCGCAGGGTGCGGATACTGGTGACGTGGCGAAGCGGTGGCTGGTCGGCGGGCTCGTCTGGGCGGTCGTCGCCGTGCTGGCCTTCCTGCTCCTCGACCCGATCGTCGCCGCGTTCGTCGCGATCCTCGGCGCCACGCTGGTCACGGTCGCCGGCCTGGCCGCCGACTGGGAGCGGCACCCGACCTTCGAGCAGCGGGAACTGGCCCGCGCCCGGAAGCGGGCCGAGAAGCGAGAGCGGACCAAGGACGCCCGTGCGCGCGACCGCGCCCGGTGGGAGGCCCGGCAGGCGCGCAAGGCGGCCGGGGAGTAATTGCGTCGACAGCCGCCGCGGCGGCTGCCTACCGTGCGGCCATGCGGAACCGCTGAACGCCCCGCGCGCCGAGCGGCGTGCTGAGCCGCTCCTCCTCGCGCCCTGACGGCGCTCCCTCCCTTCCTCCCGCCCTGTCGCCGCACGTCCGCGGCCGGGGTTCTCGCCTGCCCGCAGGAGGTCCGCATGTCCCGCCCCGCCCACTCCCCCGCCGACGGCGCGGCCGCCGCCGCCCGCGCCGCGCTGTCCGACGACGACGCCGCGCGCTTCGACCGGCTGACCGCCGCCGTCCTCGCCTCGTCCGCGCTCGGCCCCGGGCTGCGCGCCCTCCTTCCCGGCCCGGCCGGGTTCCGCTGGCTGCACCGGGAGGGGCTGGCGCCCACCGCCCGGCCGGCCGCGCTCACCGCCGAGCAGTGGCTGTCGCTGTTCGGGGCGTGGACCAGGTCGGGCCGGGCGCCCTCGGCCGGGGCGCCGGCCGGGCGCGGCGCCCGCGGGAGACCGTCGAACGGGCACGGCCACGCGCCCGGCGCGATGGCCGCGCCCCGCTGGTTCTGAGGGCGGCGTTCCGTAATCTCGGGCGGTGCCCCTCACCCGCGAGACGCTCGCCGCGCGGCTGGCCGGCTTCCCCCGGGTCGCCGTCGACCGGCCGGAGCTCAAGCAGGCCGCGGTCGCCGTCTGCGTCACCGAGCACGACGGCGTGCCGTGCCTGCTGATCACCCGCCGGGCGGCGCGGCTGCGGGGGCACGCCGGCCAGTGGGCGCTGCCCGGCGGCCGCCGCGAGCGCGGCGAGACAGCGGTCGAGGGGGCGCTGCGCGAGACCCGCGAGGAGGTCGGGCTCGCCCTCGACGCGGACGCCGTCCTCGGGGTGCTGGACGACTACGTGACCCGCTCCGGCTACGTCATGACGCCGGTCGTGTGCTGGGCCGGCCCGGCCGGCGACCTGGTCGGCGCGGAGGCGGAGGTCGCCGCCGTCCACCAGGTGCCGCTCGCCGACCTCGACGTCGAGCCGCGGTTCGTCCGCATCCCGGAGTCCGACGCGCCGGTGATCCAGCTGCCGCTGTTCGACCGGCTGGTGCACGCGCCGACCGCGGCGATCGTGCACCAGTTCTGCCGGATCGCCTGCCGCGGCGAGGTGCAGCGGGTGGCGCACTACGAGCAGCCGGTGTTCGCCTGGCGTTAGCCCTTGAGTGACGGGTTCTTGCGGAAGTCCCAGCTGACGATCTTCTCCGGCCGGACCCGCAGCCAGCCGTGCCGGCCGTCGGAGACGAACTCGTCGCTGCCGGTGTACTTCCGCGCGAACAGCCGCTCCGGCTCGGCGAGCTCGGGCGCCGGGTCCGCGCCCCGGGGCACGTCGCCGACCACCTCGGCCCGCCCGGTGAGCTCCACCCCGCGCAGCTCCCAGTACTCGGTGCCGGCGTCGACGACGACGGCGATCCGCGGGTCCCGGACCAGGTCGGCCCACCGCCGGCTGCGCACGAGGGAGTGCAGCCACAGGCTCGCGCCGTCCCACACGAACCACAGGGGGACGACGTGCGGCTGCCCGTCCGCGCCGGCCGTGGCGACCCGGCAGGTGTGCTCGGCGCGGAGGAACGCGTCGAGCTCGTCGGGGGTCATGGCGATCCGCCGGCCGCGGCGCTGCTGGGTCGGAGAGGTCATGCCCGCAGCCTGCCGGATCAGCCCTCGACGGGCGGGCAGTCCGGGTCGCTGATCGCCAGGAGTGCCTCCCGGCGCGCGGCCGGCCCGAGCCCCCGCAGGTCGGCGTCACCGAACTGGGTGACGACGACGCCGACGTCGGCCTGCCCGATCGTGACCGGGCCGGAGAGCCGTTCGACGATCCGGCTGCGCCCCCGGCCCGACGCCGGCAGGGCCACGATCGGCAGCCCGCCGTCCGACCGGTGCGCACCCCGCGTGAAGTCGAGCGCTCCCCCGATGCCGCCGACGTGGCGCCCGCCGACCGCCTCCGCGCCGACCTGGCCGGTCAGGTCCACCTCCAGCGCGGTGTTGACGGCGGTGAACCGCGGCAACGAGCCGAGCACCGCGACGTCGTGGGTGTGGGCGGTGTCGCGCAGCGCGACGTGGGGGTTGCCGTCGAGCCACTCGATCAGCCGCGCCCCGCCCATCACCACCCCGCCGACGCTGACCCCGCGGTCGATCGGCTTGGTCCGATTGGTGACGACGCCGCGCTCGACGAGGTCGACCATGCCGTCGGCGAACAGACCGGAGTGGATGCCCAGGTCGTTGTGCTCGCCGAGGGCGGCCAGCACCGCGCCGGGGAACGAGCCGATGCCGATCTGCAGCACGGCACCGTCGGGCACCAGTGCCGCGACCTGCCGGGCCAGCGCCCGGTCGGTGCCGTCCGGCTCGGGCGGTGTCCACGTCACCGGGGCACGGTCGGTGCGGACGACGACGTCGATCTCGTCCGGGCCGAGGGTGCGGGCGCCGAGGATGCTGGGGAACGCGGGGCTGACCTCGGCGATCACCACCCGCGCGCAGTCGACCGCGGTGGAGAGGTACTCGTCGGCCAGGGCCAGCGGGTACCGGCCGTCCGGACCGGGCGGGACCAGGGTCAGCAGGACGACGTCGGCGGGGATCACCCGCCGGCGCAGCAGGTCGGCCAGCGCCGAGTAGTGCACCGGCAGCACCTCGAGCAGGCCGGCCGCGTGCCAGGCGCGGTTGCGGCCGCTGGCCCCGTAGGAGCGCAGCCTGATCCCGGGCGCCGCCGCGGGATCGAAGGCGTCGGCGTAGGTCGTGCCGACGAACGCGGTCAGCGGACCGAGCGCCGGCGCCTGCCGGGTGAGCGCGGCGGTCAGCGCCACCGGCTCGGCGCAGGCCTGCCCCCACACCAGGCCGTCGCCGGGCCGGATCCAGCGCGAGAGGTCGAGGCCGTCGGCGCCGTCGAGGACGAGGGGCATCGGGCGCGACCGTATCGTCGCGGCGTGCCGGAGGAGTCGACGACCACGCAGCAGCCGACCCGGCGGAGCGCGCGGGCCCCCGGCACCGTCCGCGGGTACCTCGCCGTCGCCGATGCCCTCCGGGAGCTGCAGGACTCCGCGGCCGCCGCCGTGCCCCCGCCCGAGGTGTCGGCGCAGGCACTGGAGCACCTGCGCGCCGCGGCCGCGCTGCTCGAGCCGTGGGCCGTGGACGCCCTCGCCCAGCTGGCCGGGAAGCTGGACCGCGCGCCCGGCCGCGGCCAGACGCTCGCGCCGGTCACGACCGTGGACGACTGGACGGGCACCGGCATCCGCGCACGGGTCACCTTCGGCCGCTTCCACGTCGGCGTCGGCGCGGTGCACGGCGGTGCGGTCTCCCTGGTGTTCGACGAGCTGCTGGGCCAGCTGGCGGGCGCCCGGGACGGCCGGCTGCCGCGGACGGCCTACCTGAACGTGGCCTACCGCAGCCTGACGCCGCCCGGCACCGAGCTGGTCGTCGAGGGCGCAGTGGTCCTCGAGGACGGCCGCAAGCGGTTCGTCGAGGGCCGGCTGCGCGACGGCGACCGGGTCTGCGCCGAGGCGGAGGCGCTGTTCGTGCTCACCCCTCTGCCGGTCTAGCTCCTCACCGACCCCGCCAGACCGGTTCACGCTTCTCGGCGAACGCGGCCAGCCCCTCGTCGCGGTCCTCCGACGCCCAGACGGTGTCGATCGCCCGCGCCGTGGCTGCCCAGCCCAGCTCGTCGTCGGCGGCGACCGTCTCCTCCACCGCGACGAGGGTCGCGCGCACGGACACCGGCGCGTTGCGGCAGATCCGCCGGGCCAGCTCGACCGCGGCCGCGACGGCGCCGCCGTCCTCGGTGAGAACGTTGACGAAGCCGAGCCGCTCGGCCCGCTCGGCGGAGAGCCGGTCGCCGGTGAGCAGCAGCTCGCGGGCGACGTTGAGCGGCAGGGCGCGAGGTCCCCGGAACAGCCCGGCGCAGGTGGCGACGACGCCGCGGGCGACCTCGGGCAGCCCGAACTCGGCGCCGCGACCGGCGACGACCAGGTCGGAGGCGAGCACCATCTCCATCCCGCCGCCGAGGGCCAGGCCCTCGACCGCGGCGATCAGCGGCTTGCCGCGCCGCCGCCGGACCACGCCGTACGGACCGCCGCGCTCGGTCGGTTCCCCCGCGCCGGCGATCAGGTCGGTGCCGGCCGAGAAGACGCGGGGGCCGCCGGTGAGGACGCCGACCCACAGCTCGTCGTCGTCCTCGAGGCGGTCGAGGGCGGCGGAGAGCTCCGCGGTCATGGCCGCGTCGACGGCGTTGCGCTTGTCCACCCGGTCCATCCGGACGACCAGCACCCGCTCGTGCACCTCCGTGGTCACCCGCACCGGCTTCTCCCCTCTCCTCCGTCGACCGCGTCCTCGGCGGCCAGCTCGTCGGCCCGCTCGGGGTGCGCGAACGCCTCGGCCAGCGCCTGGCGCAGCGGCCAGGCGCCGGCCCGCCAGGCCAGCGCCCGGCCGAGCGCGTCCGGCGTCCCGTCCACGGCGTCGACGTCCGCGCCCGGCCACCAGGCGACGTGTCGTCCGGCCACGGTGAGCCGGTGGTGGACGGCGACCTCGCCGTCGAGCTCGCCGACGCCGAGCCGGACCGCGGCCAGACCGGCGCCGGGCACCTCCCGCCACGGGACGCGGCGGTCGGGCGCGCCCTCCGGGGCACCGGAGACCAGTTCGGATGCCAGCGGCAGGTCGAGCAGGTCGGCGACGGCGTCGGGGGCCCCGCCGGCGGGCACCAGCGGCGCGTCGACCAGTGGCTGCAACCACGGGGCGTCCAGGACGACGGCGTTCTCGGCCACCCGGTCCGGCGCCACGCGGACGCGGGCCGGCGGGTCGACGTCGACGCCGTCCAGCGCCGCGGCGAGGCGCGCGTACACGCCGCGCAGCAGCTCGGGGCGGACCGTGCGCGCTGGCTCGCCGAGCCGGGCGAGCAGGTCCAGCGCGCCGTCGACGTCGGCGAGGACGTCGTCCAGGGAGGCCGGCGGGCGCAGCAGGTCGAGCAGCCCGTCGTCGGCCTCGGCCTCGTCGTACAGCCCCTGTAACGAGGTGCCGCGCGGGTCACGCAGCCGGTCGGGTCGCCGTCCGGCCAGCACCGGGTGGGTGGACAGCCACCAGCGCAGGTAGCCGGGGACGGCGACGTCGCCGAGCCGCACGTCGGCCCAGGCCGCGGCGGGCAGCGCGGCCAGCAGCCGCAGCGCGCCGGGCCAGTCGGTGACCAGCTCCAGGTCGCGGACGGCGGTCACCGGCGGCCACTCCGGCGGCGGCGTGCCGGGCGGCAGCCGGTCGAGGACGGCGTCGGCCCACTCCTCCGCCCCGTCGACGTCGAGCTCGTCCGGGTCGGCAGCGCTCACCAGGGCGAAGGTGTCCAGGACGCCGACCGCCCGGAGCGCCTCGTGGTCGCCGCCGATCCGAGCGTCCAGGACACCGAGCGCGCCCTCTTCGAGGACGGCGGCCAACGGCGACCCCGGCAGCAGCAGCTCCCCGGCCGGCGCCCAGCCGCCGTCGGCGTCGGGCAGCGCGAGCTCGGCCAGCCACGGCAGCTCGCCGGGGCGCGGCCGGGCCGCGGCGACCAGCGCCAGCACCGCCTCGGCGAACGCGCCGGGGTCGTCGATCTCCCCCTCGTCGACCGCGTCGACCGACGACTCGACCGCGGCCTGCACGACGGGGTCGGCGAGCACCGCGGCGGCGGTCGCCGGACGGGCGCCGAGGCGCTCCAGGAGCCGCCGGGCGGCCGGGCCCTCGACCGCTCCGGGATCCGCCAGCCGCAGCCCGAGCGGCCCGAGGCGGTCGGCGGGCAGCCCGGCCTCGGGCAGCAGCACGCCGGCCGCGCCGTGCGCCGTCCGCCCGTCGGCCAGCGGGACGGGCAGTGCGCCCAGCTCCTCCCGGTCGGCGTCGGCGAGCGCGGCGTAGAGGGCGGCCCACCAGCTCGGCGGCCGCTGCACGCCCCGGACCGCCTCCACGACGTCGGACAGGCCGATCCGCCGCACGCCGAGCGCGGTCAGCGCCGGGGCGTCGGTGCGCCGCGACCAGGTGGCGGGCAGCAGGCCGGGGACCACGCCGGTCAGGACGGCGACCCGCTCGTCGGTCGGGTCGTCCAGAGCGACCGCACGGTCGGGTCGCTGCACGTCGTCGGCCTCCCCCGCGACCGGCAGCCAGGCCGTGGCCCGCAGCCGGTCGAGGACCGCGGTGCCCAGGGCGGCGTCCAGCTCGGCGGCGGCCAGCCCGACCCGCGGCACCAGCCGGAGCACGGCGGCGTCCTTCGGCAGGGCGGCGAGCAGGTCGGCGTAGGCGTCGGCGGCGACGTCGACGAGCGCGTCGGTGACCGGGCCGGGCAGCACGTGCCGCCGGTCGGGGCCGAGCGGGAACGGCGCGATCAGCCGCGCGGGGAGGGACAGCGGCTCGTCGCTCGGCGTCGGCGCGTGCACCACCTGCCGCCCCGGCAGCTCGCCGTCCAGCGGGACCGCCCAGGTGACCGCGTAGCCGCGCCGCTCCCGCTCCTCGATCGGCCGGTCGGCGAGCAGGGCCGCGGGCAGCTCCCCCGTCCGCTGCGCCACCTGCCAGGTCGTCGTCGTGCCGTCCGAGATCCGGGCTTTCGGTACAGAAAGCTCGCACGTCAGGGTGCGGGTCACACCGTCGGCGAGGACGTCGATGCGGGCCAGGCCGGGCAGGGCGAGCAGCAGCTCGGGCTCGAGCGCCTCGAGCGCGGCGGCGACCGTGCTGTGCGCGCCGGGCCGCAGCGGCAGCACGACCTCGGTGGCGAAGCCCTCCGGCGGCGCGCCCTCGGTCGGCCAGGGCAGGCGCAGCACCGGCACGGCGCCGTCGCGCCGGGCGAACTCGCCGGTGAGGGCGGCTATCGCGGCCACCTCGTCGCGGGTGCGCGCGGCGCTGAACGCCACCCCGCCGCTCGTCGACACGACCGCCGGCTCGTCGCTGACCGCGAGCACCGCGGCGAAGCCGACCCCGAAGCGGCCGACCGTGGCCGGGCCGTCGCGCTTGGCGGAGGCCCGCAGCGTGGCCAGGGCCTGCACTCCCGCGGCGTCGAGCGGGGCGCCGGTGTTGGCGGCCCGGAGCTCGTCGCCGGCCAGCTCCAGCCGGAGCCGGCCGGGAACGCCGGCGCGGGTCGCCGCATCGGCGGCGTTCTGCGCGAGCTCGACGAGCAGCCGGTCCCGGTAGCCGCCACGGACGAGGTCCTCCTCGGCGTTGGCGTCCTCCCGGAAGCGGGCCGGCGAGTCGGTCCACGCGGCCAGCACCCGCCGCCGGATCGCCGCGGTGTCGAAGGGGTCGGCCACGAGCGACAGCATCCCAGCGCCGCCGTCCCCGGGCTTTCGGTACCGAAAGCCCCGACCTACGCGTCGGTAACTTGCGAGGTAACCTCCGCCACATGTCGCTCGCCGAAGAGATGGACACGGTCACCGCAGGCTCCGCCGGGACGGTCGACCGGCACGACACCACGGAGACGTTCGAGTCCACCGACCCGGCCACGGGCGCGGTCGTCGGCGTCTTCCCCGTGCACGACTCCGACGCCGTCCGCGCGACCGTCGAGCGCGCCCGGCCCGCCGCGGAGGCGTGGCGCGCCCTGGCCTACGACGGCCGCAAGCAGCGGCTGGCCGCCTATCGCGGCTACCTCGCCCGGCGCATGCACGAGCTGGCCGACCTGGTGCACCGGGAGAACGGCAAGCCGCACGCCGACGCGATCCTCGAGATCACCCTGGCCATCGACCACCTGGCCTGGGCCGGCAACCACGCGCGCAAGACCCTCGGCCCGCGCTGGGTCAGCTCCGGGATGCTCGCCGCCAACCACACCGCCTACCTCGAGTACCAGCCGCTCGGCGTGATCGGCGTGATCGGCCCGTGGAACTACCCGGTGTTCACGCCGATGGGCTCGATCGCCTACGCGCTGGCCGCCGGCAACGCCGTCGTCTTCAAGCCGTCGGAGCACACGCCCGCGATCGGCGCCTGGCTGGCCGCCGCCTGGCGGGCCGCCGTCCCCGACGCCGCGGACACCTTCCAGGTGGTCACCGGGTTCGGCGAGACGGGCGCCGCGCTGTGCCGCGCGGGCGTCGACAAGCTGGCCTTCACCGGCTCGGCCCCGACCGGCCGCAAGGTCATGGCCGCGTGCGCGGAGAACCTGGTGCCGGTGCTCATGGAGCTCGGCGGCAAGGACGCCATGATCGTCGACGACGACGCCGACGTGGCCGCGGCCGCCGACGCCGCGGTGTGGGGCGCGATGAGCAACGCCGGGCAGACCTGCATCGGCATCGAGCGCGTCTACGCCACCGAGCGCGTCTACGACGCGTTCGTCGCCGAGGTCACCGAGAAGGTGAGGAACCTGCGCCCGGGGTCGGACGACGAGGCCGCCTACGGCCCGATGACGATGGCGTCGCAGACCGGCGTCGTGCAGCGTCACCTGGACGACGCCACCGCGCAGGGTGGCCGCGCGGTCGTCGGCGGCAGCGTGGACGGCGGGTTCGTCGCGCCGACCGTCCTGCTCGACGTGCCGGAGACCTCGGCCGCCGTCCGCGAGGAGACCTTCGGCCCGACGCTCACCATCGCCAGGGTGCGCGACGCCGAGGAGGCGCTCGAACGCACCAACGCCACCTCCTACGGCCTGGCCGGCGCCGTCTTCTCCCGGTCCAGGGAGCGCGCGATGGACCTCGCCCGCCGGATGCGCACCGGCATGACGTCGGTGAACTCGGTGCTCACCTTCGCCTCGATCCCGGCGCTGCCGTTCGGCGGCGTCGGCGAGAGCGGCTTCGGCCGCATCCACGGTGAGGACGGGCTCAAGGAGTTCACCCGCGCCAAGGCGATCACCCGCCAGTGGCTGGCCCTGCCGGTCAACCTGATGAGCTTCGGCCGCCCGGCACAGGCCGCCGACGCGCTCGCCCGCGTGATGGGCCTCGTGCACGGGCGGCACCGGTGACCGGCCGAAGTGGCCACTTCGGCCCTCAGCAGGAGTACGACGTCGTCGTCGTCGGCGCGGGCTCGGCCGGGAGCGCGCTGGCCGGACGGCTGTCGGAGGACCCGTCGCTGAAGGTCCTGCTCCTCGAGGCCGGCGGCTCGGACGACGTCCTCGAGGTCAAGGTCCCGGCCGCGCTGTACAAGCTGTGGCGCACCCGCCGCGACTGGAACTACACGACCGAGCCGCAGTCCGGCCTCGACGGCCGCCGGCTGTTCTGGCCGCGCGGCAAGATGCTCGGCGGCTCGTCGTCGCTCAACGCGATGATCTACATCCGCGGCGCGGCCGCCGACTACGACGAGTGGGCCAAGCTCACCGGCGACGACGCCTGGTCCTACGACCACGTGTTGCCGGTGTTCCGGCGCATGGAGGACAACGCCCGCGGCGCCGACGAGTACCACGGCGTCGGCGGCCCGCTGCGCGTGGAGGACCTGCGCTCGCCGCACCGGTGGAGCCGCGCCGTCGTCCAGTCGGCGGTGGCCGCGGGCTACCCGCGCAACGACGACTTCAACGGCGCCACCCAGGAGGGCGTCGGCTTCTACCAGGTCACCCAGCGGCGCGGACGGCGCTGGTCGGCCGCCGACGCCTACCTCAGGCCGGCGCTGGGCCGGCCCAACCTCACCGTGCTCACCGGCGCGCAGGCCACCCGGGTCCTCGTGGAGGGTGGCCGGGCCACCGGCGTCGAGTACCGCCGCGGCGGCACGCTGCACACCGCGCGGGCCGCGGCCGAGGTCGTCCTCGCCGGCGGCGCGATCAACTCCCCGCAGCTGCTGCTGCTCTCCGGCATCGGCCCGGCCGGCCACCTGCGCGAGGTCGGCGTCGACGTCGTCCACGAGCTGCCGGGCGTGGGCCTGGGCCTGCAGGACCACCCGCTCGTCCCGGTCATCTGGCACGTCCGCTCCGGCAGGTCGCTGTTCCGGGCCGAGTCGCCGTCGGGGTACGCGCAGTGGTTCGGCGCCCGGCGCGGCCCGCTGACCTCCAACCTCGCCGAGGCGGGCCTGTTCACCCGCTCCCGCGACGACCTCGCCGAGCCCGATCTGCAGTTCCACTTCCTCCCGGTGAAGTTCTGGCGGCAGGCGGAGGTCGACCCGGACGTCGACGCGTTCACCGCCGCCACCGTGCTCGTGCACGTGCACTCGCGCGGTTCGGTGCGGCTGCGCTCGGCCGATCCGACGTGGGCACCGGCGATCGACGCCGGCTACCTCACCGACGAGCGCGACCTCGACGCGCTGGTGGCCGGCGTGGCGAAGGCCCGCGAGATCGCCGGCGTCGCGCCGCTGGCCTCCGTGCTGGCCGAGGAGTGGTCGCCGGGCGGCACCGCGCACCGCCGCGAGGACCTCCGGCGCGCTGTCCGGCAGACGCTCGAGTCGCTGTACCACCCGGTCGGCTCCTGCCGGATGGGCACCGACGACCTGGCCGTCGTCGACCCGCGGCTGCAGGTGCACGGGCTCGAGGGACTGCGCGTGGTCGACGCCTCGGTCATGCCGACGCTGGTGCGCGGCAACACGAACGCGCCGACCATCATGATCGCCGAGCGGGCGGCCGACCTGATCACCGGCCGCAGCGTCGACCCCGACCTGGCCGGCGCCGCCTGAAGAAGGACCCCACTGCCCCCCACCGCTCGCAAGCTCGCGGCGGGCCCCTGCAGTGGGGCCGGTATCCGGGGCCGGCGGCGGCGCTCTGATGGGGCATGGAGACCGGGAACTTGAACCCGTGTTACGGCGACCTCCTCCAGGCCGCCTACTCGCTCGGCCGCGCCGACGGGCTGTTCGCCGCGCGCTTCGAGCCGGAGGAGTCGCCCAGGTCGGACTGCCCCGTGTGCCAGGGCCGCGACCCCGAGGAGTTCGCCCGCTGGCTCTGGGCCGACCAGCCCGGCCAACCCCCGAGCGGCCTCCTGGTCAACGCGCCGCTCTGGTACGCCCGCGGCTTCGCCGAGGGCCTCGCCGACGAGCGGCGCCGGACGGCGGAGCGCCGCCGGGACGACTTCGCCTGGATCCTGCTCCGCAGGCGCGTGATCCCCCGAGGACGCGGGTGAGCAGCCTCAGCCGTGGCTCTGCGCGGCGGCGGCCTGCACCGGGGACGGCGGCAGGCCGACCAGCCCGCCGCCCCCCGAGCCCGGACGGCGGATCGAGATCGACAGCGCCGAAGCCAGCAGGCACAGCGCCCCGGCCGCGTACCAGGCCGGCGTGTAGGAGCCGGTGAGGTCGCGGACGACGCCCCCGCCGAACGCCGCGATCGCCGAGCCCACCTGGTGCGAGGCGAACACCCAGCCGAACACCACCGGCGCGCGGACGCCGAAGTGCTCCCGGCACAGCGCCAGCGTCGGCGGCACCGTGGCCACCCAGTCCAGGCCGTAGAAGACGATGAACGCCACCATCGGCAGGCCCACGCCGGGGGCGAACAGCGACGGCAGCAGGAACAGCGACAGCCCGCGGAACAGGTAGTAGGTCAGCAGCAGCAGCCGCGGGTCGAACCGGTCGGTCAGCCAGCCGGAGAAGATCGTGCCGGCGATGTCGAAGATGCCGACCACCGCCAGCAGGCCGGCCGCGGTCGTCACCGGCATCCCGTGGTCGTGCGCCGCCGGGATGAAGTGCGGCTGCACCAGCCCGTTGGTCGAGGCGCCGCAGACCATGAAGCTGACCGCGAGGATCCAGAACACCCGGCTGCGGGCGCCCTCGAGCAGTCCACGGACCGCGGTGCGGGCGGCGCCGGTCCGCACGGGCTCGAGGTCGTCGGCCGGGGTGCCTCCGTAGGGCGCGACGCCGCGGTCACGCGGCCGGTCGCGCAGCAGCCAGGCCACCAGCGGGACGACGGCCAGGGCGGCGGCGGTGGTGCCGAGCGCCGCCGTCCGCCACCCCCAGCGGCCGTCGGCCCAGGCGACCAGCGGCAGGAAGACCAGCTGCCCGGTGGCGCCGCCGGCGGTGAGGATCCCCGAGACCAGGCCGCGCCGGGCGACGAACCACCGGCCGGTCACCGTCGCCACCAGCGACAGCGCCATCGAGCCGGTGCCCAGGCCGACGAGGAAGCCCCACAGCAGGACCAGCTGCCAGCTCGCGGTCATGAACACCGTCAGACCGCTGCCCGCGGCGGTGACCAGCAGCGCGGCCGTGACCACGCGGCGGATGCCGAAGCGCTCCATCAGCGCGGCCGCGAACGGCGCGGTCAGCCCGTACAGGGCCATGTTGACCGCGACGGCGGCGGAGATGGTCGACACCGACCAGCCGAACTCCGCGTGCAGCGGGTCGATGAGCACGCCCGGGACCGCCCGGAACGCGGCCGCCCCGACCAGCGCCAGGAAGGTCACCGCGGCCACCCACCAGGCGGGGTGGATGCGGCGGGTGCGGGTCGGCGCCGTGCTCGTCACGACGAGACAGCATGCCGGACGGATGCGCGACGAGGACAGTGGCCCGATGGCCAACATGTGCAAGGATCCGGCCATGACGCCGCACGAGGTCGTGGTGCTCGCGCTGCCGAACCCGATGGCCTTCGAGCTCGGGTTGGCCAGCAAGTTCCTCGGCAGCGCCGTCGACGCCGACGGGCGCCCGCTCTACCGGGTGCGGGTGGCCACGCTGGACGGCGGCCCGGTGCGCACCTCCGGCGGCTACTCGGTCCTGCCGGAGCACGACGCGTCGGTGCTGGCGGGCGCCGACACCGTCGTCGTCCCCGGGATCCACCTGCCGAGCGCACTGCCCCGCGGCCGGCTGCGGGACGACGCCGCCGACGCGCTGCGCTCGGTCGCCGGGCGGGCGCGCCTGGTCTCCATCTGCACCGGCTCGTTCGCCCTGGCCGGGGCCGGGCTGCTCGACGGGCGGCCGGCGACCACCCACTGGCTCTACGCCGAGCGGTTCGCGGCGTTGTTCCCCCGGGTCCGGCTCGACCCCGACGTCCTCTTCGTCGACGACGGCGACGTGCTCACCTCGGCCGGCAACGCCGCCGGCATCGACCTGCTGCTGCACGTCGTCCGCCGCGACCACGGCAGCGAGGTGGCCAACCGGGTGGCCCGGCGCAGCGTCGTCGCGCCGTGGCGCGAGGGCGGCCAGTCCCAGTTCGTCGAGCGCCCGGTGCCCGACGGCGACGGCTCAGGGACGGCGGCCACGCGAGCCTGGGCCGCCGCCCGGCTCGGCGAGCCGCTCACCCTGGCCGACCTCGCGGCGCACGCGCGGATGAGCGTGCGCACGTTCACCCGGCGCTTCCGCGAGGAGACCGGGCTCTCGCCCCAGCGCTGGCTGGCCGGGCAGCGGCTCGCCCTGGCCCGCGAGCTGCTGGAGTCCACCGACCGGTCGGTGCACCGGATCGCCGCCGACGCCGGTTTCGGCACGGCCGCCTCCCTGCGCCAGCAGCTGCGCGCGGCCCTGGGGGTCTCGCCGCTGGCCTACCGGCGTACCTACCAAGGGGGAAATGTGACCCGACACTCCCCGGTCTCGCGACCCGCGTGAGCTCCGCGTCTGGTTGAGTGGGGGTACCGGCGCCGCCCTCGCTCATCCAGAGCAGGACTCGACGTCGGGCCCAGGCTGCGCCACCGAGGCGCGCCAGGCCGATCGACGTCCATGGCGACGCGCGCTGCTGCGCGCCGGTGCGCCGTGCGCGACGGCCACCTGAGACGCCGAGGAAGTTCCTTGACCCACCCTGCTCCGCAGTCCGACCGTCCGCGCCGCCGACGGGGCGGCCGCGGTCGCGGCACCCGCCCCGCCGAGACCCAGCCGCGCACCGAGTCGGTGCCTGCCCCGGTCGTCGTCCCCGCCGGGGACGTCGCCACCGTGCTGCCCACCGCCACCACCTTCGCGGCCCTCGGCGTTCCCGCACCGCTCGTCGAGGTGCTCGCCGCCAGCGGCATCACCGCGCCGTTCCCGATCCAGGTCGCGACGCTGCCCGACACCCTCGCCGGGCGGGACGTGCTCGGCCGCGGCCGCACCGGCTCCGGCAAGACACTGGCCTTCGGCCTGCCGCTGGTCGCCCGGCTCGCCGCCTCTGACACGAAGCGCACCCCGAAGCGGCCCCGCGCCCTGGTGCTGGTGCCGACGCGTGAGCTGGCCAACCAGGTGCTCGCCACCGTCGACCCGCTGGCCCGCGCGCTGGGTATGAAGGCCACCACCGTCTTCGGCGGCGTCGGCCAGAACCCGCAGGTGCAGGCGCTGGCCGGCGGCATCGACGTCCTCATCGCCTGCCCCGGCCGGCTCGAGGACCTCATCGGCCAGGGCCACGCCGACCTCTCCGCGGTCGAGATCACCGTGCTCGACGAGGCCGACCACATGGCCGACCTCGGCTTCCTGCCCGGCGTCAAGCGGCTGCTCGACCGGACGCCGAAGGTCGGCCAGCGGCTGCTGTTCTCGGCGACGCTGGACAACGGCGTCGACGTCCTGGTCAAGCGCTACCTGACCGCCCCCACCACGCACTCGGTCGACCCGGCCGTCGCGCCGGTCGCGACGATGACCCACCACGTCTTCCAGGTGTCGGCCGCCGACAAGGCCGACGTGGTGCGGCAACTGGCCTCCGGCATGGGCCGCAGCGTCCTGTTCACCCGCACCAAACACCAGGCGAAGAAGCTGGCCAAGCAGCTCACCGCCGCCGGGGTGCCCGCCGTCGACCTGCACGGCAACCTGAGCCAGAACGCGCGCGAGCGCAACCTCGAGGCGTTCAGCACCGGGGACACCCGCGTGCTGTGCGCGACGGACATCGCCGCGCGCGGCATCCACGTGGACGACGTCGCGCTCGTGGTGCACGTCGACCCGCCGGCCGAGCACAAGGCCTACCTGCACCGGTCCGGCCGCACCGCGCGCGCCGGCGCCGGCGGCACCGTGGTCACCGTCAGCACCCCCGACCAGGCCGGCGAGGTGCGCATGCTCGCCCGCCAGGCCGGGATCACGCCCACGGTCACCGCCGTGCGCCCCGGCGCCGCGGAGATCACTGCGCTCACCGGCCCGGCCGCGCCCCACGTCGAGCCCGCGCCGGCCCCGGCGCCGCAGTCCCAGGGCCAGTCCCAGGGGCAGGGCGGCGGACGGCGCCGCCGCGGCGGCTCGGGCGCGACCGCGAAGAGCACCACGAAGAGCACCGCGAAGAGCACCACCGCCCGGCCCACCGGCCCGGCCCGGACGCGGGCGGAGCTCGCGGCCCGTGCGGGGACGACGACGGCGGCGTCCTTCAGCGCCCGCTCCCGCCGCGGCCGCTGACGCCGTGGCCCGCCACGACGGTTGACGCACCGTCGTGGCGGGCACTGGGGCGCCATGGGACTGCCCATCACACTCTCGGAGATCCCGGCCCGCGTCTCGGCCGGCGCCTTCATCCTCAACAGCGGGCTCGGCAAGCGGAACGCGGACCCGGGCACGGCCGCCGGTGTGCACGGCTTCGCCGCCGGGACCTACCCGTTCCTGAAGTCGGTGCCGCCCGAGCAGTTCGTCAAGTACCTCTCGACCGCCGAGATCGCGCTCGGCGCGGCGCTGCTCACGCCGTTCGTGCCCACGGTGGTCGCCGGCGCGGCGCTCACCGCGTTCTCGGGCGGGCTGCTGGGGCTGTACCTGAACACCCCGGGCATGCGGAAAGAAGGCAGCCTGGCGCCCACCCAGGAGGGCCTCGCGCTGGCCAAGGACGCCTGGCTGGCCGGCATCGGCCTGTCCATCATGCTGCGCGGGCTCAGCGGGCCGAGCGTCTCGGTGCGCAAGGCGGAGAAGCGGGCGCGCAGGGCCGCCAAGGCCGGCCGGCGCGAGGCCCGCAAGGCCGCCAGGTCCTGAGCGCGGGCCTCAGTCGCCGGGCAGCAGCACCGTGCTGACGATCCGGCGGCGCCGCCCCTCCCCCGGACCGGCGGTCATCCGCGCGCGCAGCAGCGTCCGGAACTCGTCGAGGAAGGCCGCGAACTCCTCGTCCGTCTGCCACAGCGCCACGTGCCGGTAGCCGACACCGTCGCGCGCCGGGTCCGGCTCGCCGCCGGAACGGTCGAGGTAGCGGTCGAAGTCGGCGAGCAGGCCGGCCACGAACGTCGCGAACGCCCGGCGGTGCTCCTCGGGTGAGAGCGCCGCGGCCTCGTCCGGGCCCACCGACGCGGCCGACGGAACCAGCCGGTAGCTGCGCTCCGCCGCGCCGCGGACCTTGCGCTCCCCCACGACGGCGAGGACGCCGGCCTCGGCGAGCACGCCCACGTGCCGGTAGAGCGTCGCGGCGGGGACGTCGGGCAGCTCGGCGCGCAGGTCGGCGGTGGTGAGCACACGGTCGCCGAGAAAGGCCTGCACGACGCGCAGCCGGACGGGGTGCAGCAGCAGGCCGGCGGACGCCATCCCACCTCACCGTTCTCAGAGTTGACATCGATCCCACTTTTGAGAATAGTGTCGGCATGGCCACGCTGCAACGGACCGACTCCGCCCTCCGCCTCACCTTCACCCGCGGGGAGAAGATCGCCGGCCTGGTCCGCGACGTCGAGATCCCGCGCAGCGCCGTCGCGGCGGTCTCCGTCGAGACCGAGCCGCTCACGGCGGTCCGCGGGCTGCGCGCGCCGGGGCTCGGCCTGCCGGGCGTCCGCAGGATCGGCACCTGGCGCGGCCACGGCACCCGCACCCTGGTCTCCGTCCGCCGCGGCCAGCCGGCCGTGCGGGTGGAGCTGACCGGCCAGCGCTACCCCGCCCTGATCGTCGGGGACGACGACGCCGCGCGCCTGGCCGCCGAGCTGACCGGGGAGCGCTGACGTGCGGGAGCTGCCCGTGCGGATCGACGGCGACGTCCCACTGGCCGGCACGCTGACCGTGCCGGACGCGTCGGCCCCGGTGCCGGTCGTGGTCATCGCGTCCGGCTCCGGCCCGCTCGACCGGGACTCCAACCACCGCCGCGCCCGCTTCGACGTCGCCCGGCAGCTCGCGCACGCCCTCGCCGACGGCGCCCTCGCCTCGCTCCGCTACGACAAGCGCGGCGTCGGCGAGAGCCCGGGCGACTGGCGGCGCGCGGGCCTGCACGACAACGTCGACGACCTCGGCGCGGCCCTGGGCACGCTCGCCGCCCGGCCGGGGGTCGACCCGGCGCGGCTGCTGGTCGCCGGGCACAGCGAGGGCGCCGTCCTGGCGGCGGCGCTCGCCGCCCGCGGTGCCCCGGTCACCGGCGCCGTCCTGCTGTCGATGTCCGCGACGCCCGGTGACGAGCTGCTGCGCTGGCAGGCGCGGCGGATCGCGCCCACGCTCCCGGCACCGGTCCGCGGGCTGCTCCGGCTCGTGCGCGTCGACCTCGAGCGCAAGGTCGCGGCCAACCACGCGAAGATCCGCGCCACGACCACCGACGTGGCACGCATGGGCGGTGCCCGGGTGAACGCGAAGTGGCTGCGCGAGTTCCTCGACCACGATCCGCGCGAGGACCTGCGCCGCCTCGCCGTCCCCGTCCTGGCGGTCACCGGCGGCAAGGACCTGCAGGTCGACCCGGCGGACCTCGCGACGATGGCCGCGCTGGTGCCGGGCGAGGTCACGACCCGCACGATCCCGGATCTCACCCACACGCTGCGCCGCCAGACCGGGGCGCCGTCCCTGCGCGCCTACCGCCGGGAGCTGCGCGAGCCGGTGGACGCCGAGCTGCTGCGGCTCGTTGTCTCGTGGTGCCGGGAACACTCCGGACTCACCGCGGACACGCCGTCCGACCTCAGCTCATAGCGTCTGCACAGGCCGGAGGGCCTTCCCGCAGGTCCTCCAAGCTTGCAGTATCCCGAGAGCGGGTCCGGACGCCGCTGGGGCGCCGGCCGCGGCCGCGAGGAGGCAGCATGTCCCCTGCCCAGGTCCGCCGACGCAGCGCCACCCTCATCCTGGGCCTGGCTCTCGGATTGCTCACCGCCTGCGGAGGCAGTGACGACGACGCCGGCAGCGCCGACACGACGACGGCAGCCGGCACCACGAGCAGCTCGGCCGCGGAGAGCTCCGCCGGCGGATCGAGCACCAGCGCGGCAGCCTCCGAGATCACCGCGACCGAGGCCGACTTCTCCATCGCCCTCGACAGCGGCACGGACCTGACCGCCGGCGACTACACGATCAACGTCACCAACACCGGCCAGGCCACGCACAACCTGGTCGTCGAGCAGGACGGCAGCGAGGTCGCCAAGAGCGACACGCTGCAGCCCGGCTCGGCGGGCACCGTCGAGGTCACGCTCGAGCCCGGCACGTACGTCTTCTACTGCGGCATCGGCAACCACCGGGCGATGGGCATGGAGGTCGAGGTGACGGTGAGCTGATGACCGCGCCCCGCGGTCGCACGTCGGGAACCCTCCTCGGGATCCTGCGGATCGTCGGCGCCCTGCTGCTGCTCGCACTGGCGGGCATCCACTTCTACCTGTGGCAGCAGGGGTACGACACCATCCCCACGATCGGTCCCGCGTTCCTGCTCGACACCATCTGCGGGGTCGGCGGAGCGGTGCTCGTGCTCGTCTCGCCGCTGCGCTGGCTGCCGATCGCCGCGGCGCTCGGAGCCCTGCTGTGCATCGGCACCCTCGGCGGGCTGATCGTCTCCACGACCGTCGGGCTGTTCGGCTTCAAGGAGGTCACGTCGGCGGACCTCTGGTGGGGGTCGGCGGTGGTGGAGGCCGCCGGGTTCGTCGTCCTGGCCGCCCTCGTCGTCGTCGCCGCCCGCCGGCGGCGCGAGGTCCGGGCCTGACGTGACCGGAGGCCGGGGAGCGAGGTTTCCTCGCTCCCCGGCCTCCGCACTCTTTCAATTGCCGCTGGCGAAGGCGGCGTCGAACGCCGCGGCCGGCGGGTCGAAGGCCAGCCGGCGCACGAACGCCAGGGCCTCGGGCGCGCCCACCAGCCGGTCCATGCCGGCGTCCTCCCACTCCACGGAGATCGGGCCGTCGTAGCCGATGGTGTTGAGCATCCGGAAGCAGGCCTCCCACGGGACGTCGCCGTGCCCGGTGGAGACGAAGTCCCAGCCGCGCCGCGGGTCGGCCCACGGCAGGTGCGAGCCCATCCGGCCGTTGCGGCCGTTGCCCACCTGCTTCTTCGCGTCCTTGCAGTCGACGTGGTAGATCCGGTCCTTGAAGTCCCAGATGAACGAGACCGGGTCGAGGTCCTGCCAGACGAAGTGCGACGGATCCCAGTTGAGCCCGAAGGCCTCCCGGTGGCCGATCGCCTCCAGGGTGCGCACCGTCGTCCAGTAGTCGTAGGCGATCTCGGACGGGTGCACCTCGTGCGCGAAGCGGACGCCGACCTCGTCGAAGACGTCGAGGATCGGGTTCCACCGCGCGGCGAAGTCGGCGTAGCCGTCCTCGATCATGGACTCCGGCACCGGCGGGAACATCGCCACGGTCTTCCAGATCTTCGACCCGGTGAACCCGACGACGGTCTTCACGCCCAGCTTGGCCGCGGCGCGGGCGGTCAGCTTCATCTCCTCGGCGGCGCGCTGCCGCACGCCCTCGGGCTCGCCGTCGCCCCAGACGCGGGCGTTGACCATGCCGCGGTGCCGCTCGTCGATCGGGTCGTCGCAGACGGCCTGGCCGTTGAGGTGGTTGGAGATGGCGAAGACCTGCAGGCCGTACTTGTCCAGCAGCGCGAGGCGCTCCTGCACGTAGGAGTCGTCGTTCGCGGCGCGCTCGACGTCGAGGTGGTCGCCCCAGCAGGCGATCTCCAGGCCGTCGTAGCCCCACTCGGAGGCCAGCCGCGCCACCTCCTCGAACGGCAGGTCGGCCCACTGGCCGGTGAACAGGGTGACGGGACGGGGCATCTCGGTACTCCTTCAGATCGCGGTGAAGGTCGAGTGGTCGGCGGCGCTGCGCTCGACCGCGGCGAGCACCCGCTGCACCTGCAGCCCGTCGGCGAACGACGGCGTCGGGTCCTCGCCCTTGGCGATGGCGGTCAGCAGGTCGACGACCTGGTGGGTGAAGCCGTGCTCGTAGCCGAGGCCGTGGCCGGCCGGCCACCACGCGGCCACGTAGGGGTGGTCGGGCTCGGTGACGACGATGCGCCGGAACCCTGCGGTGGCCGCGGGGTCGGTCGCGTCGAGGAAGTGCAGGACGTTCATGTCCTCGAAGTCGAACGCAAGGCTGCCGGCCGAGCCGTTGATCTCGATGCGGATGGCGTTCTTGCGGCCGGTGGCGAACCGGGTCGCCTCGAAGACGCCGAACGCGCCGCCGTCGAAGCGGGCGAGGAACGCAGCGGCGTCGTCCACGGTGACCTGGCCGACGCCCTCGCCACCGACGCCGGAGAGCGCGCCGCCGGCGGCGGCCAGCGGCCGCTCCTTGACGAAGGTCTCGAGCATCCCGCTGACACCGGTGATCGCCTGGCCGGTGATGTACTGCGTGAGGTCGATGATGTGCGCGCCGATGTCGCCGAGCGCGCCCGAGCCGGCCTTGTCCTTCTCCAGCCGCCACGACATCGGCGCGGCGGGGTCGGCGATCCAGTCCTGCAGGTACTGCGCCCGCACGTGCCGGATCTCGCCGAGGCGGCCCTCGGCGATCAGCTGCCGGGCCAGGCCGATCGCCGGCACGCGGCGGTAGGTGAAGCCGACCATCGAGCGGACACCGCGCGCAGCCGCGCGGGCGGCGGCCTCGGCCATCGCCTCGGCCTCGGCCACGGTGTTGGCCAGCGGCTTCTCGCAGAGCACGTGCTTGCCGGCCTCGAGCGCGGCGATGGCGATCTCGGCGTGGGTGTCGCCGGGGGTGCAGACGTCGACGAGGTCGACGTCGTCGCGCTCGAGCAGCCGGCGCCAGTCGGTCTCGGTCTGCTGCCAGCCCAGGCGGCCGGCGGCTTCCTCGAGCCGGACCCGGTCACGGCCGACGAGGACCCGCAGCTCCGGGTGCAGCGGGAGGTCGAAGAAGTGGGGCGCGGTGCGCCAGGCCTGCGAGTGCGCGGCGCCCATGAAGGCGTAGCCGATCAGGCCCACGCCGAGGGTGGGGGGCATGCGTTCTCCCGGGATGTGCGGAGTCGCTGGGGAGCGGCCTGCGCTCCCCAGCGACTCCACGGGCGGATCAGGACTCGAAGGCGCGGTCGATGTACTGGTCGACGTTGTCCGCGGTGACGACGGGCGCGTTCAGCACGATCGTGCGCGGCACCTCCTGCGAGATGAGGTCGGACAGCGACTTGTCCTGGACGACCAGGCGGGCCAGGCGGATGCCGTCGGCGGCCTGGGTGTGCGGGTAGATGACGGTGGCCTTCAGCACGGAGTCACCGGACTGGATCTCCCGCATCGCGTTGGCCGAGCCGGCCCCGCCGACCATGAGGAACTCGTCGCGGCCGGCGGCCTCGATGGCGGCCAGGACGCCGACGCCCTGGTCGTCGTCGTGGTTCCAGAGGGCGTCGATCTGCGGCGCGGCCTGCAGCAGGTTCGCCGCGGCCTCCTCGCCGCCCTCGACGGTGAAGTCGGCCGCGACCCGGTTGCTCACCTTGAGACCGCAGTCGGCCAGCGCGTCGGCGAAGCCCTGGCTGCGGTCCTGGGTCAGCGGCAGCGAGTCGATGCCGGCGATCTCGGCGACGATGGCGTCGGGGTTGTCGCCGACCTGCTCGCAGATGTACGTGCCGGCCGAGACCCCCATGCCGTAGTTGTCGCCGAGGATCGTGGCCCGGGCGGCGAACGGGCTGTTGAACTCGCGGTCGACGTTGATGACCGGGATGCCGGCCTGCATCGCCTGCAGCGCGACCGGGGTCAGCGCATCGCCGTCGAAGGGCAGCAGCACGATCGCGTCCACGCCGTCGTTGATGAACGTCTCGACCTGGCTGATCTGCGTGCTGACGTCGTTGGTGCCCTCGGCGACCTGCAGGTCGACGTCGCCGTACTGCTCGGCGGCGGCCCGGGCGGCCTCGGTGATGCCGGCCATCCAGCCGTGGTCGGCCGCGGGGGCGGAGAAGCCGATGGTGACGGTCTCGCCCTCCTCGTCGTTCGAGCTGGCGGCGTTGGCACTGCCGCCGTTGCCGGACTCCTCCGGGGTGTTGCTCGTGCAGCCGGCCACGAGGGCACCGGCTGCGATCAGGCCCACGGCCGTGGGCATCAGGCGCCGGAACCGGCGCTGGCGCGCTGCAGACATCGATCTCTCCTGTGATGAGCGGCTCGAGGAGCCGGGAGTGCGCCGGCGGACCGGGTGGTCCTCCGGGTGGTGCCGACCGGGGCGCGAGGGCCGCGCCGGGTCAGGTCGTGGGGGCGGGTCCGCTCGGGGGGGCCGCCGAACTGCCGGAGACGACGCCGCCGGGTCCGCCGGGGGCGCGGGCGCTCCGGGCCCGGCCCTCGCGGCTGGCCAGCCGCTGCTGCAGCAGGACGGCGAGCACGATGATCACGCCGCGGGCGACGGCCTGCGCCGAGCTGGACAGGTTGTTGAGCGTGAAGACGTTGCCCAGCGTGGTGAAGATCAGGACACCGAGGACGGTGCCGACGATCGTGCCCCGGCCGCCGATGAGCAGCGTCCCGCCGATGACGACGGCGGCGATCGCGTCGAGCTCGTAGAGCGTCCCGTGGGTGGAGCTGCCGGTCGTCGTCCGGGCCATCAGCATGACCGCCGCGATGCCGCAGGTGACGCCGGACAGCACGTACAGCCACACGGTGTGCCGCTGCACCCGGATGCCGGCCAGGCGGGCGGCCTCGGCGTTGCCGCCGACGGCGAAGGTGCGCCGGCCGAACGTCGTCCGGTTGAGCACGACCCAGCCGATCGCCGCCACGAGCGCGAAGATGATCACCAGCGTCGGGATGCCGAGGACGCTGCCCGAGAAGAAGTCGAGGAAGTCCTGGTCGCGGACGATCTGCGTCCGCCGGTTGGACAGGATCTCGGCCAGGCCGCGGGCGGCGGCGAGCATGGCGAGCGTCGCGATGAAGGCGGCGAGCTTGCCGTAGGCGATGACCACGCCGTTGATCAACCCGCAGCCGGCACCCACCGCGAGGGCGGTGAACACCATGACGATCCAGTGGACGTCCTCGGCCATCTGCTGGGTGGCCAGGGTGGTGGCCCACACCGACGCCAGCGCCACGATGGCGCCCACCGACAGGTCGATGCCGCCGCCGATGATCACGAACGTCATGCCGATGCTGACCACGCCGATCACCGCGGCCAGCCGCAGGATGGTGAGGACGTTGTCGACGTCGGCGAAGCGGTCCCCCGCGGTGATCACGCCGACGATGCACAGGATCACGAGCGCGACCACGAGACCGAGCAACCGGCCGAACGGGCCGGCCATCAGCCCCGGGCCCCGGCCGGCGGCCGTCGCGGTGGACGACCTCTCGGTGTCGGTGTTGGTCGTCGTGCTCATGCTGCGTCCCCTCCGTGCCGCGTACCTGCGGGGACGGCGACCGTCCCCTCCATGACCATGTCGAGCACCGCGTGCTCGTCGAGATCGCCGGCCGGGCGCTCCGCCACGACCGCGCCGTCCGAGACGACGAGAACCCGGTCGGCCAGACCGAGCACCTCGGGGATCTCGCTGGAGACCACGACCACCGCCACCCCGCGGTCGGCGAGGTCGCGGATGAGGGCGTAGATCTCCGACCGGGCGCCCACGTCGACGCCCCGGGTGGGCTCGTCGAGCAGCAGGACCTTGCAGTCGCGCACCAGCCACCGGGCCAGGACGACCTTCTGCTGGTTGCCGCCCGACAGCGTGCGCACCTCGCGCTCGACGTCGGCCGGCCGCACCTCCAGCGCGGTCACCTGCTCGCGCGCCGCCGTCCGCTCGGCGCCGCGGGCCAGGAAGCCGGCCCGGGCGAAGCGCGCCATGCTGGAGATGCTGATGTTGCGGTAGACGGCCTCGCCGAGCAGCAGCGCCTGGCTCTTGCGCTCCTCCGGCGCCAGTCCGACGCCGGCGGCGACCGCCGAGCCGACGTCACCCGGCCGCACCCGCTTGCCGGCGACGCGGACCGAGCCGCTGCTCGCCCGGCGGGCGCCGTAGATGGTCTCGAGGATCTCGGAACGGCCCGAGCCGACCAGGCCGGCCAGGCCGACGATCTCGCCGGGGCGCACGGTGAACGAGACGTCGGCGAAGTGCCCGGCCAGCGACAGGCCCTCGACCTCCAGCAGCGGCGCCTGGTCGGCGGCGACCCCGGTGCGCCGCTCGGGGAAGACGTACTCGATGTCGCGGCCGGTCATCAGCGTGATGACCTGTCGGGTCGGCGTCTCCCGCACCGGCAGGCCGGTGGCGACCGTGCGGCCGTCCTTGAGAACGGTGATCCGGTCGCCGATCTCGCGGATCTCCTCCAGCCGGTGGGAGATGTAGACGACGGCGACGCCGTGCGCGGTCACGTCGCGGATGACGCGGAACAGCCGCTGGACCTCCTCGTTGTCCAGCACGGCCGACGGCTCGTCCATGACGATCAGCCGGGCGTCCTGCGACAGGGCCCGCGCCATGCTGACCACCTGCTGGGCGGCCGCGGGCAGCGAGCCCACCTCCGCGGTAGGCCGGATCTCGGCGTGGCCGAGCCGGCTGAGCAGCTCGGCGGCCGCCCGGTTGGCCTGCGCCGGCCGGGAGATGCCGAAGCGCGCGTGCTCGCGGCCCAGGAAGATGTTGTCGGCGACGGTCAGGCCGGCGACGAGGTCGAGCTCCTGGTAGATCGTGGCGATCCCGAGGCTCATCGCCGCCTGCGGATCGCCGAGCCGCACCGGCTCGCCGGCCCAGGTGATCCGGCCCTCGTCCGGCTGGTGGGCACCGGCCAGCACCTTGATCAGCGTCGACTTGCCGGCACCGTTCTGGCCGAGCAGGCAGTGCACCTCACCGGGCCGGACGTCGAGGTCCACCCCGTCGAGGGCGCGAACCCCCGGGAACGTCTTCACGATGCCGTGCATCTCCAGCAACGGCGTCGTCCCGAAGGACGGATCGGCCACGCCACCTCACCCCCGGACTTTTGCTCAGCGTTGACCATTAGTCGGTTGAACCGAGACCGTAAGCGTGCTCACAGCATTGGTCAAGCTGCCCACGGGGGAGTTACCGAACCGCAATGAGTGTGACCCCCGTCACTCGGGGCCGAGACGGGGGGCCTAGCGGGCGAGCGCCTGCTGCAGCGACTCCTCGCCGAGGAAGCCCTCGATCGCCATCAGGGCGGCGCCCACGCGGCCGGAGAGGTCCGGGGCATCGCTGACGGTGATCTCCAGCGACCGCGCGGCCAGCGGCAGGGCACGGCGGTAGACCGCCTCGCGGATGCCGGCCAGCAGCGGGAGGCCGGCCTGCGCGACCCCACCGGTCATGACGATGCGGTGCGGGTTGAAGAAGTTGACCAGCGAGGCGAGGACCGTGCCGATCGTCCGGCCGGCGTTCCGGACGAGCTCCAGTGCCGGACCGTCCCCCTGGGCGGCCAGCTCGACGACCTCCCGGGTCGTGGTGACCGGCAGACCCGCCGCCACGGCGTCGCGCAGCAGCGCACCGCCACCCGCCAGCGCCTCGAGGCAGTTCTCGTTGCCGCAGCGGCAGACGACGACCCGGCCGTCCGGCTGCGCGACGTAGATGTGCCCGATGTCGCCGGCACTGCCCTGCGCCCCGCGGTACACGCGCCCCTCGACGATGACCCCGCAGCCGATGCCGGTGCCGACCTTCACCACGAGCACGTCCTGCAGCGAGCCGGCGACACCCATCTCACCGAGCGCCATCACGTTCACGTCGTTGTCGACGTAGACGGGGCACTCGTACCGGCCGAACGCACTCGGGATCGGGTGGTCGTGCCAGCCCGGCATGATCGGCGGGTGGGACGGCCGACCGGTCGAGAACTCCACCGGTCCGGGCACCCCCACCCCGACCGCGCACACCTCGGCGGGCGTGAGCCCCGCCTCGTCGAGCACCTTCTGGGCCAGGCGATCGACCTCGGCCAGCACCGGACCGGGCCCCTCCGCGATGTCGATCGGATGGCCGACGGTGGCCAGGATCTGCGCGGACAGGTCGGTGACGGCGACGTCGACGCTGGTCACGCCGAGGTCCACGGCCAGGACGCAGCCGGCCCGGCTGTTGAACCGCAAGAGGGTGGGCGGCCTCCCGCCGGTGCTCCAGCCCCGGCCGCCCTCCTCCAGCAGGTTGGCCGTGATGAGCTGGTCGACCCGCGCGCTGACCGTGTTCCGCGAGGCGCCGGTCAGCGCCACGAGGTCGGCCCGGCTGCGCGCACGTCCGGTGCGCACGTGGCGCAGCAACGCGCCGACCGAAGCGGAGGAGGAGCCCACGGCGCCATATTGACACGCGCGGGCCCGCATCCCGGTCGCTCAGCGGTGCGGATCGACCCCGCTGGGTGGCATTCCGAGCAGCGGCCGGAGCACCGCGGCGACCGCGACGGGGTGGGTCTGCACGGCCATGTGGGCCGCACCGGGCACCTCGACCAGCCGGCCGCAGGGCGCGGCGCCGGCCACGCGCCGCGCCCAGTCCGCCGGGCAGAGCCCGTCCCGGGCGCCGCGCAGGACGGTGACCGGCACGCCGACCGACCGCAGCCGCCCGTCGATCCGGTCCGGTGAGGCCGAGCGCCACAGCGCCGCCATCGCCCGCGGCCCGGTGCGCAGCCACTGGGCCAGCACCAGTGGGAACTGCCAGGGCGGCTCCCGCAGCACGTTGCGCAGCCACCACCGCGCCAGCACCCAGCCGGTTCGCAGCCGGGGATCGGTCGTCGGCCCGAGCAGGACGACGGCGGCGACCCGGTCGTCGTCGGCGGCGGCGACGACGACCTGGCAGCTCTGCGAGTGACCGACCAGCACGACCGGCCCCTCCCCCAGGCGTGCGCGCAACTGCCCGGCCAGCTCGTCCACCGACGGCACCGGTCCGGAGCGCCCCATCCCCGGCAGCAGGACGACGTCGGCCGGCACCCGGCGGCGCAGCCGGGCCGACGACCGCGCGTCCAGGCCGAGCCCGGGGACGAGCACGATGCGGGGCATGCGGGGCCCTTACCCGCTGTTTCCCCCGGTGGAGGTCACGATTGGCTCTCCGACCGGATGGGCAGGGAGGATGTGTCCCGGATCGCTCCCGACCCTGCGCGGTGCGGGAACCCCCGGAGTGGGAGACTGGATTCATCATGACGACATCACCAGCGCAGGCAGGCAGCGAGTCCGCGACCGGTCGGCCGCGGGTGGTGATCGTCGGCACCGGGTTCGGCGGGCTGTTCGCCGCCCAGGCGCTCAAGCGCGCACCGGTCGACGTCACGATCATCGGCAAGACCAGCCACCACCTGTTCCAGCCGCTGCTCTACCAGGTGGCCACCGGGATCCTCTCGGAGGGCGAGATCGCCCCCGCGACCCGCGAGATCCTGCGCCGGCAGCGGAACGCCCGCGTCGTCCTCGGCGAGGTCACGGACATCGACCTGACCAACCGCACGGTGACCTCCACCGTGCTGGGCCGCACCACGGTGCACCCGTACGACGAGCTGATCGTGGCCGCCGGCGCCGGGCAGTCCTACTTCGGCAACGACCAGTTCGCCGAGTTCGCGCCGGGCATGAAGAGCATCGACGACGCCCTCGAGCTGCGCGGCCGCATCTTCGGCGCGTTCGAGCTGGCGGAGCTGGCCACCGACCAGGCCGAGATCGACCGGCTGATGACCTTCGTCGTCGTCGGCGCCGGGCCCACCGGCGTGGAGATGGCCGGCCAGATCGCCGAGCTCGCGCACCGCACGCTGCGCAAGGACTTCCGCAACATCGACCCGACGACCGCGCGGATCATCCTGCTCGACGCCGCACCGATGGTGCTGCCGTCGTTCGGCGAGCGGCTCGGCGGCCGGGCCCGGCGGCAGCTCAACGACATCGGCGTCGAGGTCCAGCTCGGCGCGATGGTGACCAACGTCGACCAGAACGGCATCGACATCAAGGAGGCCGACGGCACCGTCCGCCGGATCAACGCGGCCACCAAGATCTGGGCCGCGGGCGTGCAGGCCTCCTCGCTGGGCAAGCAGCTGGCCGAGCAGTCCGGCGCCGAGGTCGACCGTGCCGGCCGCGTCTCGGTGCTGCCCGACCTGACGCTGCCCGGCCACCCCGAGGTGCACGTCGTCGGCGACATGATGAGCCTGGACAAGCTCCCCGGCGTCGCCCAGGTCGCGATCCAGGGCGGCAAGTACGCCGCGGACGCGATCAAGCGACGGCTGGCCGGCAAGCCCCCGGCCAAGCCCTTCCACTACTTCGACAAGGGGTCGATGGCGACGATCTCGCGGTTCTCCGCGGTCGCCGACATCGGCAACCTCAAGTTCCAGGGCTTCATCGCCTGGGTGCTGTGGCTGGTCGTCCACCTCTTCTACATCGTGGGCTTCAAGAGCCGGATCACGACCGTGCTGCACTGGGCGGTCAGCTTCCTCGGCCGTGGCCGCTCGCAGCGGGTCGCCACCCAGCAGCAGGTCTACGGCCGCCTGGCGCTCGAGCAGCTCGGCGAGGAGTTCAAGGCCTCCAAGACCGGAGGCATGACCGACGAGACGCCGGCCCACGAGGACCTCACCGGCCGCAGATCCGCCTGAGCCGCGTGACGCGTCGCCCGTACGCCGATTCCCGCCGGAATTCACCGGCTCGGCTACGGGCGCAGCAGCAGTTTGCCGGTGCTCCGCCGGGCCTCGAGGTCCTCGTGCGCGCGCCGCGCGTCGGCGAGCGGGTAACGGCCGCCGATGCGCACGTCGAGCCGCCCGGCGGCGATCAGGTCCAGGACGGCGCCCGCCCGCTCCCGCAGCATCTGCGGCGTGCGGGTGTAGGTGCCCAGCGTCGGCCGCTGGACGTACAGCGAGCCGTGCGCCGCCAGCTGCTGCACCGGCAGCGGGTCGGGCTGCCCGCTCGCCGCGCCGTACACGATCATCCGGCCGGTGGGCCGCAGCGCGGTCAGCCCCGCGGCGAACGTCGTCCGGCCGACTCCGTCGTAGACGACCGCGGCCCCCTCCCCGCCGGAGAGCTCGCGCACCCGCTCGGCGAAGCCCTCGTAGCCGACGACGACGTCGTCGGCGCCGGCGGCCCGCGCGAGCTCGGCCTTCTCCTCGCTGGAGGTGGTCGCCAGCACGTGCCCGCCGCGCGCACGGACCAGCTGCGTGAGCAGCAGACCGACGCCGCCCGCCGCGCTGTGCACGACCGCCCACTCCCCCTCGGCGATCGGGTAGGAGTCGGCGGCAAGGTACTGGGCGGTGCAGCCCTGCAGCAGGACGGCGGCCGCGACGTCCAGGTCCACCCCGTCGGGCACCGGCACGAGCCGGTCGCGCGGCGCGGCCAGCCGCGCGGCGTAGCTGCCGTCGACGTCGAGCCACGCGACCCGCTCCCCGGTACCGCGGACGGTCCCCGCGCCCTCCACGCCGACCACCGCGGGCAGGGCGCCCCCGCCGTAGGGCGGACGGCCCTCGCGCTCGTAGACGTCGCGGAAGTTGACCCCCACGGCCGCGACGTCGACCAGCACCCGGCCGTCGCCGGGCTCGGGGTCGGGGACGTCCCGGACCTCCAGCACCTCGGGGCCGCCGGTGCGCTCGTAGACCACCGCCTGCACGTTCGCCTCCCTCGCTCGGGCGTCGTGCCTGCCTACCACGCCGGCTCGCCGGCCCGCGCCCTGTCGCACTAGCGTGGCCCGGTGCGTGCCGCCGTGATCACCGAGCTCACCGGCCCCGACGCCGTCGAGGTCCAGGAGCGGCCGGAGCCGGCGCCGCGGCCGGACGAGGTCCTCCTGGACGTCGAGTACGCCGGCGTCACGTTCCCCGACGTGCTGCAGACCCGTGGGGAGTACCAGCGGCGCCCGGAGCTGCCCTTCACCCCGGGGTGCGAGGTGTCCGGGGTGGTGCGCGCCGATGCCGCGGGCTTCCTGGCCGGCCAGCGGGTCGCCGCCCTGCCGATGACCGGCGGCTTCGCCGAGACCGTCGCGGTCGCCGCGCACCTGGTCTTCCCGCTGCCCGACCGCGTGCCGTTCGACAGGGCCGCGGCGGTGCCGCTGAACTACCTGACGATGCACTTCGCGCTGCACCGGCGCGCACGGCTGGAGACGGGCGAGACCGTGCTCGTGCACGGCGCCGCGGGGGGCGTGGGCACCGCCGCCTGCCAGCTCGCGGCGGCCTCCGGCGCCCGCGTGATCGCGGTCGTGTCCACGCCCGAGAAGGGCGCCGTGGCCCGGGCCGCCGGGGCGCACGACGTCGTCCCGGTCGACGGATTCCGCGACGAGGTGCGCCGGCTCACCGGCGGCCGCGGTGTGGACGTCGTCGTCGACCCGGTGGGCGGGGACCGGTTCACCGACTCGCTGCGCTCCCTGGCGCGGGAGGGCCGGCTGCTCGTTCTCGGCTTCACCGGCCGGGAGATCCCCACGGTCAAGGTGAACCGGCTGCTGCTGACCAACACGGCGGTGCTCGGCGCGGCGTCGGCCGAGTTCTGGGCCGACGACCCGGACTACCCCGCCCGGCAGTGGCGCGAGCTCGTGCCGCTCCTGGAGTCGGGCGACCTCGACCCGCCGATCGGGCCGGTGTTCGCGCTGGACGACGTCGCCGCGGCGATCCGCGAGCTCGACGAGCGGCGGGCGCTCGGCCGGGTGCTGATCCGGATCCGCTGACTACCGGCCGGCGTCCCCGACCCACCAGGTGAACGCCTGCCGGGCCAGCTCGGGCGGGACGACGTGCCCGCCGTCGAACTCCTCGTAGGTGACGGCGTAGCCCTCCTCGGCCAGCCTCCGGGCGACCCGGCGACCGCAGCCGTCGACCGGCAGCACCCGGTCGCCGGTGCCGTGGGAGATCCAGATCCGGGGATGCCCGTGGACCGCCGGTGGTGCGGCGAAGCCGGGCGAGAAGGCCAGCACCGCGTCGGCGAGGTCGCCGTTGGCCAGCCCCAGCGACAGCGCGTAGGAGGCGCCGTCGGAGAAGCCGGCGAACCCGGTCCGGGAGACGGCGCAGCCGCGGGCCACCTCCTCCAGCGCCGCGTCGAGGACGGCGACGTCCCGGCCCCACCCGCCGGCGAGCAGGTCCCACGTCGTCGCCGCCGAGCTCGGCGCCAGCAGCAGCACCCCGAGCTCCCCGGCCAGTGCGCCGACGGCCGCGACGCCCTGGGCCGCCGTCCCGCCGGCGCCGTGGAACCACACCAGCAGCGGGCGCGGCCGGGGCTCGCCCGGCGGGACGGCGAGCAGCACCTCGACGCCCGGTCCGAGGTCGAGCGGGTGCAGCCCGGCGTCCAGGCAGCGCCGGGGGCCGTCCGGGCCGGGACGGCTGTCGAGGCGCCCCTCTCCTGGCCGCCGCGGAACGGCTCCCGTCACGCGACGTGCGCTGCCGGCGGCACGTGCTCGTCGGCCCGCTCGAGGTGCAGCGGCTGCAGCGGACGGGTCTCCTCGATCCACAGGAACGCGTCGTAGCGCTCGCCCAGCACGGTCGGCACGTAGTTGCCCCACCGCTCGCGCGAGGGCCGGTAGACGACCCCGATCGCCCGGTGGTCCAGCCGCCGGTCCAGCCAGCCGGGCCGCTCGCCCCGGGGGACGACGAACAGCGCGTCGCGGCCGACCTCCTCGTGCAGCATCGCCTCGAGGCTGCCCGGACGGGCCGGCGGCACGGTCATCCGCTCCATCTGGGCGCCCCACTCCGCCCCCGCGACGACCCCGCCGCGGTGGCCGCCGAAGCCCACGAGGACGACGGCGTCCGCGCCGTGGCGCTCCCGCACGAGCTGCCCGACGTTGACCATCCCGGCCGCGGCCATGTCGGTCGCGCGGGCGTCGCCGATGTGCGTGTTGTGCTCCCACACCACGGCCCGCCCGGCGGTGTGCTCGAGCAGCCGGTCGAGGGTGTCGGCCATGTGCACGTCCCGGACGTTCCACGACTCGGCCGAGCCGCCGACCATCGCCCGGTAGTAGCGCTCCGCACCGACGACCACCGCGGCGTTCTGCTCTGCCGAGAACCGGCCCTCCTCGTCGGTCGTCGCCTCGGCGCGGCCGCGCTCCTCGCACAGGTGCTGGAGCAGGTCCACGACGGCCTGCTCGCACGACGTCGGGGCGAACCGGCTGGCGAAGGCGTACTCCGCGCCGTCCTCACCGAAGGGCTCGAAGCACTGCAGGGCGCGCACGGCGGTCTGCACCTGGTCGGGCTCGTGCTCGCGCAGCCAGCCGACCAGCTCGTGCATCGAGTCCCACAGGCTGTAGACGTCCAGGCCGTAGAAGCCGACCCGGTCGGCGTCGTCCCGGCCGGCGTTGAACCCGCGCAGCCAGCGGCAGAACTCGACGACCTCGTCGTTGGCCCACATCCAGGTCGGCCACCGCGCGAAGGCGTCGAGCGCGTCGCGCGGGTCCTCGTCGGCGCCCGCCCGCAGCCGCACGCTGCGGTTGACCCGGAAGCAGTCCGGCCAGTCGCCCTCGACGGCGACCAGGCCGAACCCGCACTCCTCGATCAGCCGGCGGGTCAGCGCCGCCCGCCACGCGTAGTACTCGTGCGTGCCGTGGCTCGCCTCGCCGATCGCCACGATCCGGGCGTGCCCGATCCGCTCCAGCAGCGGATCGAGGTCGGCCGGCCCGGTCAGCGGCCGGGCCGGCGAGCGGACGTCGTCCATCAGACTCCCCCGGTGCCACCCTCCCGGACGAGCGCCGCGGCGACCGCCCGGAGATCCCCGGTGCGCAGCCAGGTCCTCCGCTGCCGCGCAGCCGACGTACCCCGCGCGAGCAGCCCGCGCACCAGCTCGGCGACCTCCGCCCACTCCCCGTGCGCGCGCAGGTCCTCCTCCAGCTCGGTCAGCAGCCGGCGGACCGCCAGCCGGGCGTCGACCAGCGTGCCCAGCAGGGGGTCGAACAGCTCGCCGGACAGGCCGTACCGGGCCGCGCGCCAGCGCGCCGCCCGGAGCAGCTCCGGTCGCGGGTCCGGGCAGGGCCACCCGCGCCGCGCCCGGGCGGCGAGGACGCGCACCAGCGAGCGGACCAGCGCGGCGTGCAGGACGGCGTCCTCGACGCGGGTGCACAGGTCGCCGATGCGGAACTCCAGCGTGGGCAGGTGGGACGACGGCCGCACGTCCCAGTACAGGTGGGAGGCGTCGCCGATCACCCCGGAGCCGACGAGCCCCGCCACCACCTCGGTGAACCGCTCGGCGCTGCCGACCAGTTCCGGCGGGCCGGCGTTCGGCCACCGGCCCCACCACTGGGTGCGGTAGCTGTCGTAGCCGGTGTCCGCGCCGTCGTGGAACGGCGAGCTGCCGGTCATCGCCAGCAGCAACGGGAGGTACGGCCGGGCCCGGTCCATGACCGCCACCGCCGTCTCCAGGTCGGGCACGCCCACGTGCACGTGGCAGCCGCAGATGTCCTGCTGCAGGGCGAGCGCCCCCCACCGCCGCACCATGTCCCGGTACCGGGGGGCCTCGGTGAGCTCCTGATCCCGCCACGACGCGAACGGGTGCGTCGAGGCCGGGAGCAGGGCCCGTCCGGCGGCGGCCGCCGCCGCGCCCGCCTCCGCGCGCGTGGCGGCCAGCTCGGCGCGCAGGTCGGCCAGCGACGTGCAGACGCCGGTCGCGGCCTCGAGCTGGGTGCTGGTGATCTCCGCGTGCAGGTGCCCGCCGGCCTCGCCGAGCATCGCCGCGGTGGACAGCTCCGGGCTCGGGGCCAGCGCGAACGTCTCCGGATCGACGAGGTGGAACTCCTCCTCGACACCGAGCGTGGCCCCGGCGGCGACGGGAGGCTCGAGCGCGATACCGGGACTGATCGGCGCCGGAGGTCCGGGGCACGGCAGGACAGGGGGTGGTTCCACGCGCGCGCTCCTCTGCGCTGAGGGGCAGGTGCGACGAGCGGGGCGCCGCGAGCGGCGATGCCCCGTGCGGGAACGGTACGGCCGCAGCCGCGTGCCGCGCATCTCCGGCCACGAGACGGTTCCGGCTCGGAACCTCAGGGCTCGGCGAGCCAGGCGAACCCGAGACCGGGCAGGACCAGCCGGCCGCCCGTCACCTCCGGCGGCCCGTCGCTGGTCAGCACCGGGCGGAAGCTGCCGAAGCCGGTGACCGTGTCGGCGTTGACGTCCCGCGGGTCGGGCGAGAAGTTCGCCAGGCCGACGAAGACGCCGCTGCGCGGGTGCCGCCGCCGCCAGGCCAGCACCGCGTCGCTGCCGGCGTCCAGCACGACGGACTCGCTGCCCCCGCGCAGCGCGAGCAGCGACCGGCGGGCCTCCCCGAGCTGCCGGATGCGGCCGAACACCCGGCCCTCCGGCGTACTGGGGTCCCGGCGGCGCTCCGCCGCGGCCCAGTCCATGAGCGGCCGGTGCATCCAGCGGTTGTCCGGCGCCCGCGACGGGTCCTCGAGGTAGCGGTCGTCGTTGAGCAGCGCGATCTCGTCGCCCATGTACAGCAGCGGGATCCCGCCCCAGGCGAAGGCAACCGAGTACAGCAGCACCAGCCGCCGGATGCCGGCCTCCAGCGCGGCGTCGTCCCCCCGCTCGAGCGCCTCCTCGATGCCGCACAGGGACGCGGCCGAGCCGGAGACCCGGGCGTCACCGGTGAGCGCGTTCTCCTGGAACAGCGCGCCGCGCGCCGACGAGGCCGGGTAGTGGCCGGCGAAGAAATCGTTGAGGAAGCGGCGGTGCGAGTGCCCGCCCACCCCGATCGCCGCGGCGTCCTCGTCGGTGACCGCCCACCCGATGTCGTCGTGCCCGCGGACGTAGGTGACCCACGACGTCGTCGCCGGGATCGGCCGCATGCGGCCCAGCGCGTGCCGGGCCAGCCGGGCGTCCTGGGTGGCCAGGCTGCTCCAGAGCAGCACCATGAGCGAGTTGTGGTAGGCCAGCTCGCACTCGGGGCGGTAGCGCTCGTGCCCGCCGAGGTAGGGCACCAGGTCGTCGGGGGCGACGATCGCCTCCGCCTTGAAGATCACGCCGGGCGCGGCCAGCCGGGTGAGCGCGTGCAGCAGCTGCAGGAGGGTGTGCACCTCCGGCTGGTTCTGGCAGGTCGTGCCGAGCCGCTTCCACATGAAAGGGACGGCGTCCATCCGGAAGACGTCGACCCCGCGGTTGGCCAGCCAGACGATCTCGCCGAGCATCGCCAGGGTGACCGCGGGGTTCGTGTAGTCGAGATCCCACTGGTAGGGCCAGAACGTCGTCCAGACCCAGCCGCCCGCGCCGCCGCACGCCTCCGGCACCCAGCTGAACGAGCCGGGCGCCCGGTCGGGGAAGACCTCGGGGATCGTCGCGTCGTAGGCGTCGGGCATCCGCCGGTCGGGGAATGCGGTGTAGAAGCCGGCGTAGGCGGGGTCGCCGGCCAGCCAGCCCTGCGCCCAGGCGTGCTCGCGCGCCGTGTGGTTGAGCACCATGTCGATGCACAGGCTCATGTCCCGCTCGTGCAGCGCCGCCGCGACCCGCTCGAGGTCGGCCATCGTGCCCAGTCGCGGGTCGACGGCGCGGTAGTCCGCGACGGCGTAGCCGCCGTCGTTCTCCCCTTCTCGCGGTCGCAGCAGCGGCATCAGGTGCAGGTACGTGGTGCCGAGCTCGGCCAGGTAGTCCAGGTGCTCGGGCAGCCGGTCCAGCGTGCCGCAGAAGTGGTCGACGTAGCAGACGTACCCCTGCATCCGGGCCCGCTGGAACCAGGCGGGGTCGACCTCCCGGCGGCGGTCCAGCCGTCTCAGCGCCGCCGGGCGCTCGGCCGCCGCGGCCAGCACGACGCGCAGCGCCCGGGCGAACAGGTCGTCGGCACGCTCGTCCCCGTAGAGGACGGCGAGCGGCTCGTGGACGTCGAACAGCGCCAGCTCGGCGCGGACGAGGAAGGCGTCGGCCTCCTCCCCCAGGGCCGCCTCGGCGTCGGCGGCCAGCCGCGGCCGGAGTGCGCGCCACGCCTGCTCGGCCGCCGCCCGGCGGGCGGCGTCGGAGGCGGTCATGGCTGCCATAGTGCTGGCATGGCGCCCCGAGTGCTGACCGGCATCGAGTACGCCCCGGCCGACCCGCCGGGCAGCCGCGGCCACACGCTCGACCTGTACCTGCCCGAGGGCACCGGCCCGTGGCCGGTGCTGGTCGCCTGCGGCGGCAGCGCGTTCCTGGACGACGGCGGCTCCTACTACGCCGCCGAGCTCGCCCCCTGGTTCACCGAGGCGGGGTTCGCCGTCGCCGGGGTGTGCACCCGCTCCAGCGGCCAGGCGCGCTTCCCGGCGCAGGTGCACGACGTCAAGGCCGGGATCCGGTGGCTGCGGGCGCACGCCGCCGAGCACCGCCTGGACGCCGACCGGTTCGCGGTGATGGGCGACTCCTCCGGCGGGTGGACCGCCGCGATGGCCGGGCTCACCGGCGATCAGCCAGAGCTGGAGGGCTCGGTCGGCGAGACCGGCGGGTCCAGCCGGGTGCAGGCCGTCGTGGACCTCTACGGCCCGACCGACTTCCTGCAGATGGACGCGCAGATGCTGCCGGGCGCCTGCGCGTCGTTCAACGAGCTCATGGGGCTCACCGACTGCCACGACGACCCCGCGTCGCCGGAGTCGCGGCTGATGGGCTTCCCGATCCAGAGCCGTCCGGACGACGTCCGGGCGGCGAACCCCTGCAGCTACGCGACCGCCGACGCGCCGCCGTTCCTCATCGCGCACGGGCAGCTCGACGCGCTGGTCCCCCACGGCCAGAGCGAGCTGCTGTACGCGGCGCTTGAGGCGGCCGGCGCCGAGGCGACGTTCTTCTCGGTGCCCGAGGTCGGCCACGACAAGGGGATCGTCTCCCCCGCCGTCCCCGAGGCCGTGGTCCGCTCCACGTCCACCCGCGGCACGGAGAAGGAGACCCGGCCGACGCTCGAGGCGATCGAGCGGTTCCTCCGAACCGCACTGGGCTGAGGTGTTCACCGACGGCGGAACGCGGCGGGTGCCGCAGCCGCGACCGACGGCGTTCACTGGAGTTGTAATCACGTAATCGTCGAAGGGGGCGCGCCATGAGCGTCCTGCCCGAGCCGGGGACCGAGGCGGCCGCCGAGGGTGCCCTGGACGCCTACTCCCGCATCGTCACCGCGGTCGCCGCGGACCTGACCCCGCACGTCGCCGCCCTGCAGGTGACCGCCGCCGACGGGCGCGGCGGTGCGGGCTCCGCCGTCGTCTTCACGCCCGACGGCCTGCTGCTCACCAACGCGCACGTCGTGGCCCGCTCGCGGCGCGGCCGGGCGGTGTTCAGCGACGGCACCGAGGCCGACATCGACGTGATCGGCGCCGACCCGCTGTCGGACCTGGCCGTCGTCCGGGCCCGGACTACGACCCCGCCGCCGGCCGAACTGGGCGACGCCGGCTCGCTGCGGGTCGGCCAGCTCGTCGTCGCCGTCGGCAACCCCCTGGGGCTGGCCGGCTCGGTGACCGCCGGCGTGGTCAGCGGCCTGGGCCGGTCGCTGCCCACTCGGGACGGGCGGACGGCGCGGGTGGTCGAGGACGTCATACAGACCGACGCGGCGCTCAACCCCGGCAACTCCGGCGGCGCGCTGGCCGACTCGGCCAGCCGGGTGGTGGGCATCAACACCGCCGTCGCGGGCTGGGGGCTCGGGCTGGCGGTGCCGATCAACGACACCACCCGCCGGATCATCGGCTCGCTGATCAGCGACGGCCGCGTGCGGCGGGCCTACCTCGGCCTGGTCAGCACGCCGGCGCCGCTGCCCGCCCAGCTGGCCGAGCGGACGGGACGGCGGCACGGGCTGCGCATCGTCGACGTCGTCGCGGGCTCCCCGGCCGACCGCGCCGGGCTCAAGGCCGGTGACCTGGTGCTGGAGGCCGGACGGCGGCCGGTGGCCGAGGCGCAGAGCCTGCAGCGGCTGCTGTTCGCCGACGCGATCGGGCAGCCGCTGCCGGTGACCGTGTACCGGCGCGGGGCCATGGTCGACGTCATCACGGTGCCCACGGAGCTCACCGGCGGTTGACGCTCGTCCGTGGGCTTCCTCCCCTCGGGCGAGTGGTGTCCCGCGTGTTCAGGTGTGCGCGAGTGTCGTATGCGTGACGATCCTTGACCCATAGGGGAGGGATCCGTCATGCCTGCGGGACGACCGACACCGGCGGCGTTGCTGGCCGCGCTGTACGCCGTCAGCGGCGCGCTGTGCTGCGTCGGCGCGATCTGGCCGATGCACGACCGGACGCCGGTGACCCTGCTGTGGGTCCTGGGCGCCGCCGGGCTGCTCGGCGGCGCCGGCATCTGGCTGCTCGGCTCGCGACTGCCGGCCGCCGCCGTGCACGGCGCCGTCGCGGCCATGAGCGTGCTCATCGGGCTCCTGGCCTGGCAGTCGGCGACTCCTGTCGGCGTCGTCGGGCTCGGCCCGGTGCTCATCGCCGTCGGCCTCTACGCCGCCCACTTCTTCTCGCTGCGCGCCGCCCGCCTGCACGTGCTGGGCCTGGTGGCCGCGGCCAGCGTGGGCGCCTACGCCGCGCAGCCGAGCGGATTCCTCGTGCAGTGGGTGGTGCTGGTCATCTCGACCATCGCCCTCACCGACCTGCAGGCGCGGCTGGCCCTGCACCTGCGCACCGCCGCGGCGACCGACCCGCTCACCGGCGTGGCCAACCGCCGGGCGTGGGAGGCGGAGGCGGCGCGCACCCTGGCGCACGCCGCCCGCACCGGTGAGCCGCTGAGCTTCGCGATCCTCGACCTCGACGACTTCAAGGAGGTCAACGACCGGCTGGGCCACGGCGCCGGCGACGACCTGCTGCGCGACCTCACCCACGGCTGGATGCGCCGGCTGCGCACCGCCGACCTGCTGGGCCGCTACGGCGGCGACGAGTTCGTGCTGTGCCTGCCGGGCACCGACCGCAAGGGCGCCGGGGAGATCCTCGAGCGGCTCGCCGCCTCGCACGAGTTCGCCTGGTCCGGGGGGCTCGCGACCGCCGAGGCGGGCGACACCCTCACCACGGTGCTGGCCCGCGCCGACGCCGACCTCTACCGGCAGAAGCGCAGCAACCGCCGCGTCTGACCCCTTCAGCCGCGACGCCAGTCGTCGGACCTCAGGTGCGAGCCGGCCATCGGGCCCATCTGCAGCATGCCGCCGTCGACCGACCATGAGGCGCCGGTGACGTAGCCGGCCGCCGGCGAGGCGAGGAACGCCACCACCGCCGCCACCTCCCGCGCGTCGCCGGGACGGCGCAGCGGCACACCGGGCCGCTCGTGCCCCGGGGCGGTGGGGTCCTCGTCGTCCTGCCCGGTCATCGGGGTGGCGATCTCGCCGGGGGCGACGGCGTTGACCGTGATGCCGTGCCCGGCGAGCTCGATGGCGGCGACGCGGGTGAGCAGGCCGAGCCCGCCCTTGGCCGCGCAGTAGGCGGCGGCGCCCACCCGCGGCTGGTGCTCGTGGACGCTGGTGATGTTGACGATCCGCCCGCCGCGGCCGGCCGCGATCATCCGCCGGGCGGCGCGCTGCAGGCACAGGAAGGCGCCGTCGAGATCGGTGGCCAGGACCTCGCGCCAGGTGGCGTAGTCCAGGTCGAGCACGGGGGTCATGTGCCCGGTGCCGGCGTCGTTGACCAGGACGTCGACCCCGCCGAGCGCGTCGGCGAGCTCGTCGACGACGCCGGCGGAATCCGGCAGCCGGGTGAGGTCGAGGGGGCGCACCTCCGCGCGCCGGCTGAGGGCGCGCACCTCGGCGGCGGTCGCCTCCGCCGCCTCGCGCTCGCGGTACCAGGTGATGCCGACGTCGCAGCCCTGCTCGGCGAGCGCCACGGCGGTCGCCCGCCCGATGCCCGACTCCGAGCCGGTGACGATCGCGACCCGCGGGGCAGTCCCGGCCATGCCGACGACGCTAGGTGTCGCCGGCCGCACCCGCAGGTCGCGGTCAGCCGCCCGAGACGGCCAGCCGGCGGTCGAGCAGCCGGTCGACGTCGTCCTGCGCGCGTTCGACCTTCGCCCGGGTCTCCTGACACGGGTCCTCGCGGTACCTCGTGCGCGCCCCGTCGAGGAGCAACGCGGCGATCTTCAGTTCTGCGTCGATGAGCCCGAGGTCGGCGCTCGCGGTCCCCATGGCTGCCTCCTCGCTGGGCCCTGCGGTCGAGTCGGGAACACCGACGGGTCGCCGTGCCACGACGGCCGGCCGGGTCGACCCCGCCCGATGCACGGCGGGGCGGTCTAGCGGCGGGACAGGCGCTCGTCGAGGAGCGCGTCCACGTCCTGCTCGGCCTCGGCGACCCGGCGGGTGTTCTCCGCCGACGGGCAGTGGTCCCAGGCGGTACGGGCGACGCCGAGCGCGATGTAGGCCAGCGAGATGTCGTAGTCCAGCTGGTCGATGGTGGTGATCGTGGGGCTCATGACGACCTCCCGTACGACGAGCCCGGCGCGCTGGCGGAGCGGTCCCAGACTCCGCTTCCGCCGGCCGGCTCAGCAGCCGCGAAGTGGTCGGAGCCCGCTCCCCAGTTGTGGGGACGACCAGGACGTTAGGCCGGGGGTACGACGGTTTCGGCCGCCTCGGTGAAGCGCCGGGCGAGGGCGCGGAGGTGGTCGCGCAGCGCGGGCGGGGCGACCACGGTGAAGTCCGCACCGGCCACGCCCAGCGCGGTCGCCGCCCAGTCCAGGTCGTCGGCGTCGATGCGGACCCGGCAGCGGTCGCCGTCGTCCTCGACCGTCGCCCACCGGCCGATCCGCCGCCGGACCTGCGCCGCCGGCGCCTCGACCACCGCCTCCACCGGATAGCGGCCGGGCAGGTCCACGATCCGGTCGCGCACGAACGCCGCGGCGTCAGCGGCCGGGAACCGCCGGGGGCCGAACCGGATCCCGGTGCCGCGCGGGGCGGAGAGACGGTCCAGCCGGAAGCTGCGCCAGTCGCCCCGGTCGAGGTCGTAGCCGACCAGGTACCAGCGCCGGCCCAGGGAGACCAGCCGGAAGGGCTCGACCGAGCGGTCGGTGCGCTCGCCTCGCGCGGCCGTGTAGGCGAAGGCGATCCGCTCGGCGTCCCGGCAGGCCAGCGCCACGGTCGTGAGGACGGCGGGGTCGACCGCACCGCCGCTGGCGGGATTCCCCCATGCGCCGGGCACGGTCATCGCCCTCAGCGCGTCCACCCGCCGCCGCAGCCGGGCGGGCATCACCTGGACCACCTTGGCCAGCGCCCGCACCGACGTCTCGGCCATGCCGGCGACCTCCACCGCGGCCGCGGCCTGCAGCCCCACGGCCAGCGCGACCGCCTCGTCGTCGTCGAGGACCAGCGGCGGCAGCGCGGCGCCGGGCGCGAGCGCGTAGCCGCCGTCCACCCCGCGCTGGGCCTCCACCGGGTAGCCGAGCTCGCGGAGGCGGTCGACGTCGCGGCGCAGCGTTCGCACCGACACGCCGAGCCGGTCGGCGAGATCGGCCCCGGCCCAGTGCCGCCGCGACTGCAGCAGCGACAGCAGCCGGAGGGTGCGCGAACTGGTGGCGGCCATGTTCCCAGTATCTCGGAATTGAGGACAGGAAGTGGCACCTGCGGCCCCTAACGTGGTTCTCACCAGCAGGGACGACGAGAGGCGGCAGCCATGACGACGAGCCAGAACACCCTCACCGGCGAGCGGGCCGACCTGGTGCAGACCCTCGACCGGCACCGCGGCTTCCTGCGCTTCACGGTCCGCGGGCTCACCGACGAGCAGGCCACCCAGCGGACCACCGCCAGCGAGCTCACCCTCGCCGGCCTGATCAAGCACGTGGCGCACACCGAGCGGAGCTGGGCGAACTTCGCGCAGCGCGGCGCCGAGGCGTTCGACTTCGGCAACTGGAGCGTGGAGGCCTGGAAGGCCGAGTGGAGCCTGCAGCCGGGCGAGACGCTGGCGAGCGTGCTGGCCGAGTACGAGGAGATCGCCCGCCGCACCGACGAGCTCGTCGCGACGCTGGACCTGGACACGTCCTACGCGCTGCCGCAGGCGCCGTGGTTCGAGCCGGGCGCGTCGTGGTCGGTGCGCCGCACGATGCTGCACCTCATCGCCGAGACGGCCCAGCACGCCGGGCACGCCGACATCCTGCGGGAGTCCCTCGACGGCCAGAAGACGATGGGATAAGGACCCCGTCCTCCTCACGCCTCGCAAGCTCGGGGCGAGCCTCTGGACGGGGCCTTGGGGGATGGGCTTACGGGGGCGGGTCACCGCCCGCCTGGGCCGCCGCCTCCAGCGCGATGAGCGACCGCAGCGCCCGCAGCTCGGCGGCCACCGCGGTCCGGCCCTCCGGCGTGATGCGTACCCAGGTGCGCGGCCGCCGGCCGGCGTAGCCCTTCTCGATCTCGATCAGGCCGGCCTCCGCGAGCACGGTGAGGTGGCGGGACAGGTTGCCGGCGGTGAGGTCGAGCGCCTCGCGCAGGTAGCCGAACTCGACCTGGTCGACCTCCAGGGCGATGGTGAGCACGCCGAGCCGGTGCCGCTGGTGCACCACCTCGGACAGCGCCCGCGTCGGGTGGGTCACGCCGCCACGACCGCCGGCGGCACCGCGCGGGACCGGGACCCGCGCGGGCGGGCGAGCAGGCCGCCGGCCAGCAGGACGAGGCCGGGCAGGGCGACGTTCGGCAGCACGGTCCACGTCTCGGGCGGCGGCACGCCGAGCCGGAACAGCAGGTTCTCGGTGTTGTAGGCGTTGACCAGCACGGTGACCACCGCGAGGACCGCGGTCACCGTCCACAGCCGACGGTCCCGCTCCCGGACCGCCAGCACGACGACGGTCGCCAGGATGACCGTGACGGCCGAGGTCGTCCGCCAGAGCGGAAGCAGGAGCAGCACCCGCACCGGCAGGAAGAACACGGTCAGCAGCAGGCCCAGCGTCACGAACCAGCGGACCGGACGGCGCAGGCCGGTGGCCAGCGCGTGCCGCCGGTAGTAGAGGCCGGTGCCGACGTAGCCGGCGACCAGGGCGGCGAACCAGTACAGGCCGGTGAGCACCGGCGCCGGGCTGTCGATGCCGCCCCAGGTCAGCAGCACCACGCTCGCCCAGGACGACGGCGACGTGTCGCCGGCGGACCCGGGCGACCAGTCCACGTGGAACGGCAGTGCCAGCAGCACCAGGGCGCCGAAGAGGGCCAGCGGGAACCACCACAGCCGGCTGTGCTCCCGGGCGCGGGCGCGCAGCCGGTCGAGGTCGGCGACGATCTCGCGGGGGGTGCGGTCCGGCTCCGGAGCGGTCATGGCGGACGCCTCTCGGGGTCACGACGACGAGAGCGTCAGGTTTGCATCGTAAAGCAGTTTGCGCAAGAGGTGCGAGCTCAGGCCGCCTCGGCCAGCTGCCGCAGGACCAGCCGCTGGTCGAGCAGGCGGTCCATCTCGGCGGTGGCCTCGTCGACGCGCCGCTGGTTCTCGCCGCTCGGGCACCGGTCGAACCGGCCGCGGGCACTGCCGAGAGCGATGAACGCGACGGAGATCTCGAGGTCGAGCTCGTCGGTGCTCGTGACGATGGCGCTCATGGCGACCTCCTGGTCCTCCGTCGGTGCGATGCACGCTAGGCACTGGTTATGACGGATCTGCGACGCCGAAGTCACCGTTGGACTGCTTCATCTCCCAGCCGTCACCCGCGACACCCTTTTCGTCGTGCTCAGTCCTCGGCGACCGCGGCGACCACCTGCTCCAGCGCGGCGAGGCTGTGCCCGCTGACGAACGCGTCGACGTAGGGCAGCGCCGCGGCCATCCCGCCGACCAGCGGCGTGTAGCCCTCGGCCGCCTTGCGCGGGTTCACCCACACGATCCGGTGCGCCAGCCGCCGCAGCCGGGCCATGGCGGCGGCGACGTCGGCCGGCTCGTCCAGCGCCCACCCGTCGGAGAGGACGACGACGACGGCGCCGCGGGCCAGCCCCCGGCGGCCGTGGTCGGCGACGAACCGGCCGATGCCCGCGGCCAGCCGGGTGCCGCCGGCCCACTCGGACGACGCCGCGCCCGCTCGTGCCAGCGCGGTGTCGGGATCGCGCAGCGACAGCTGCCGGGTCAGCCGGGTCAGGCCGGTGGAGAAGACGAACGCCTCGGCCCGCGCGCCGGCCACCGCGCCCTGCAGCAGCGACAGGTAGACCCGCGTGTAGGGCTCCATCGAGCCGGAGACGTCGCAGAGCAGCACCAGCCGCCGCGGCGTCGTCCGGCGGCGGCCCGCGACCAGCCGGGCGGGGTCACCACCGGTGCGCTGCGCCGACCGGACCGTGCGCCGCAGGTCCAGCCGCTCGCCGCCGCGGCGGGTCGGGCGCACGCGACGGCTGCGCCGGTGCGGCGTCGCCAGCACGAGCGTGCGCACCACCCGGCGCAGGCCGAGCAGCTCCTCGGGGCTCAGCTCGGCGAACGAGGTGTGCCGCAGCCGCTCCTCGGTCGAGACGGCGGCGAGCACCACCTCGCGCTCGGACTCCGCACCCTCACCGGACCCCGGCAGGGACAGCCCGCCCTCCCCCGGGGCGCCACCCGGACGGGAGTCCGGCGGACCGGGCCGCGGCTCCGACCCGATCGCCGGCGGCGCGTTCGGATCGCCCCGGGAGTCGGCCGGGTCGAGCAGTCCGTCGAAGACCGCGGAGAAGACCGCGTCGAAGACCGGCAGCTGCGCGCGGTCGGTCACCAGCGCGACCCGGCAGGTCCAGTAGAGGGCCTCGCGGTCGGTCGGCGGAACCAGCTGCAGCGCCCGCGCCAGCCCCACCGAGCGCTCCGGCGGCGCGGGCAGGCCGGCCCGGTGCAGCGCCGTCGTCAGGCCGACGGCGAGCGGACCGGGAGCGACCCGCTCAGCCACTCCCGACCAGCCACCCGGCGCCCCGGGCCTGCGCCAGCTCCAGGTCGTCGCGGTTCTTCAGCACCGACCCCCAGGTCGCCGCGACCGACGCGGGGTCCAGCCGGTCGACGCCGAGCACGCTCAGCGCCGCCACCCAGTCGATGGCCTCGGCGATGCCCGGCGGCTTGACCATGTCCAGACCGCGCAGCCGGGTCACCGCGCCGGCGGCGTCGAGGGCGAGCGGCTCGGCGCTGCCGGGCACCCGCCGGCGCACGATCTCGGCGACCCGCTCGGGCGCCGGGTAGTCGATCCAGTGGTAGAGGCAGCGGCGGGTCAGCGCGTCGTGCAGGTCGCGGGTGCGGTTGGAGGTGAGGACGACGACCGGCGGGTGCGTCGCCCGCACGGTGCCGAGCTCGGGCACGGTGACCGCGGCCTCGGCCAGCACCTCGAAGGTGAACGCCTCGAACTCGGCGTCGGCGCGGTCGATCTCGTCGAGCAGCAGCACCGCGGGGCGAGGTCCCGGGTGCTCGATCGCCTGCAGCAGCGGCCGGCGCAGCAGGTAGTCGGCGCCGAAGAGGTCCTCCTCTGCCAGCGGCGCGCCCCGCGCCTCGGCCAGCCGGATGCCGAGCAGCTGGCGCGGGTGGTTCCACTCGTAGAGCGCCTCGGCCGCGTCGATGCCCTCGTAGCACTGCAGCCGGAACAGCGGGGTGTCCAGCACCCGGGCCAGCGCCTTGGCCGCCTCCGTCTTGCCGACCCCGGGCTCGCCCTCCAGCAGCAGCGGCTGCGGCAGCCGCACCGCGAGGAACAGCGCCGTCGCCAGGCCGGGGTCGGCCAGGTAGTCCACGCCGTCGAGGGCGGCGGCCAGGGTGGCGACGTCCGGCACCCGGTCGCGGACCTCCGCCTCCGCCCCCGCCCGGGCGGCGCGTGAGCTTTCTGTACCGAACGCCCCGGGGGTCCCGGGGGCTTTCGGTACAGAAAGCCCCTCAGGCGGAGGCATAGGCGGCCGGGTCGGCGAGGAAGGCACGGCGGCAGCCCTCGCCGCAGAACCAGGTCCGGACGTCGTCGACGTCGGCGTGCAGCGAGGAGTCGACCGCGGCGACGGTCATGCCGCACACCGGGTCGACCGCGGTCACCGGCTGCGCGACGGGCACCTCAGGAGCCGTCCGCGACCGCCGCTCGGCGACGATCTCGGCCAGCACCGACAGCGCGATCTCCGCGGCCGTGCGGGCGCCGATGTCCAGCCCGGCCGGGGTGTGCACCCGCCCGGTGAGCTCCGCCGGCAGGTCCAGCGAGGCGAGCACCGCGGCCCCGCGCCTCCGGCTGGCGATCAGCCCGACGTAGGGCACGCCCTGCCGCAGCGCGGCGGTCAGCGCCGGCTCCTCCCCGCGCCCGTGCGAGGCCACGACGAGGGCCTCCGCGCCGTCCAGCGCCACGTCGTCCACGGAGCCCCGCCGGACGGCGAACCCGAGCGGGCGGCCCAGCTCGCCGAGCGCCTCGGCGATCGGCGAGTCCCCCACCACCACGACCAGCGGCGCGGGCACCCGCGGCTCGAGGAAGATCTCCACCGAGCCGCCGGACAGGCAGGGGTTGGCGACGGTGACCGCGCCCTCCTCGTCGGCGGAGACCCCGACGCCGTCCGGCACGATCCGCAGCAGCAGCGGCTCGCCGGCCGAGAGCACCCTCAGCCCGTACTCGCGCACGGAGGCCTCGGCGCACTGGCCGCCGACGAAGCCGTCGATGACGCCGTCGGCCCGGACCAGCGCGGTGTCGCCGGCGTGCGCGCTGGTCGGCCGCTGGGCCCGCACCACCGTCGCCTGCACGAACGGCACGCGGGCCCGGGTCAGGGCCTCCGCGGTGTCGAGCACGGACATGCGGATCCTTTCCGGTTCAGCGCCGGCCCCGCTGCAGGGGCCCGCCACGAGCTTGCGAGTGGTGGGGGGCAGTGGGGTCCTTCATCAGATCGGCGGGGTCGGCCGGCCCTGCATGGCCGCCCACACGCGGGCCGGGGTGCACGGCATGTCGACGTGGGTGACGCCGAACGGGGCGAGCGCGTCGACGACCGCGTTGACCACCGCGGGTGGCGACCCGACCGTGGCCGACTCCCCGATGCCCTTCGCGCCGATCGGGTGGTGCGGCGACGGGGTGACCGTGTAGCCGGTCTCCCAGTCCGGCACCTCCATGGCGGTCGGGATCAGGTAGTCCATGAACGACCCGCCGAGGCAGTTGCCCTGCTCGTCGAAGCCGATGAACTCCATGAGCGCCATGCCCACGCCGTCGGCCAGCCCGCCGTGGATCTGCCCCTCCACGATCATCGGGTTGATCCGCGTGCCGCAGTCGTCGACGGCCACGAACCGCCGCACGTGCACCTTGCCGGTGCCCGGGTCGACGTCCACGACGCAGATGTAGGCACCGAACGGGAACGTGAGGTTCGGCGGGTCGTAGGTGACCTCGGCGTCGAGGTTGCCGTCGATCCCGTCGGGCAGCGCCACCGTGCCGTGCGCGCCCAGCGCGATCTCCTGGATCGTCTTGGCCGCCGACGGGTCGCCCGCGACGTGGAAGCGGCCCTTCTCCCACTCGAGGTCCTCCGGCCGGGTCTCCAGCATCGCCGCGGCGATCGCCTTCGCCTTGTCCCGCACCTTGCGCGCGGCCAGCGCCACCGCGCCGCCGCTGACCGGGGTCGAGCGGCTGCCGTAGGTGCCCAGGCCGAACGGCGTCTGGTCGGTGTCGCCGTGCACGACCTCGATGTCCTCGGGCGGGATGCCGAGCTCCTCCGCGACGATCTGCGCGAACGTCGTCTCGTGGCCCTGCCCCTGGGTCTGCACCGACAGGCGGACGACGGCCTTGCCGGTGGGGTGCACCCGCACCTCGGCGCCGTCGGCCATGCCGAGCCCGACGATGTCCATGTGCTTGCGCGGGCCGGCGCCGACGGTCTCGGTGAAGAACGAGACCCCGATGCCCATCAGCTCGCCGCGGGCGCGCTTCTCGGCCTGCTCGCGGCGCAGCTCGTCGTAGCCGATCTGCTCCATGCACATGCGCAGCGCCGGCTCGTAGTCGCCGGAGTCGTACTCCCAGCCGGTCTTGTTCTTGTACGGGAACTGCTCGGGGCGGATGAAGTTCTTCAGCCGCAGCTCGGCCGGGTCCATCTTCAGTTCCTGGGCCAGGACGTCGACCATCCGCTCGACCAGGTACACCGCCTCGGTCACGCGGAACGAGCAGGCGTAGGCGACGCCGCCGGGCGCCTTGTTGGTGTAGACGCCGGTGACCGAGCAGTGCGCGGCCTCGAGGTCGTAGCTGCCGGTGAAGATGGAGAAGAAGCCGGCCGGGTACTTGGTCGGCTGCGCGGTCGCGTTGAAGGCCCCGTGGTCGGCGAGCACCTTCGTCCGGACGGCGAGGATCTTGCCCTCGCGGGTCGCCGCCACCTCGCCCTGCATGATGTAGTCGCGGGCGAACGAGGTGCTCATCAGGTTCTCGGAGCGGTCCTCCACCCACTTCACCGGCTTGCCCGTGACGATCGAGCCGACGACGGCGCAGACGTAGCCGGGGTAGATGCCGACCTTGTTGCCGAACCCGCCGCCGATGTCCCCGGCGATGATGCGGATCTTGTGCTCGGGGATGCCGGCCACCATCGCGTAGAGGGTGCGGTGGGCGTGCGGCGCCTGGGTGGTCTCGTAGAGGGTCAGCTTGCCGTCGATCGGGTCGTAGTCGGCGATCGCGCCGCAGGTCTCCATCGGCGCCGGGTGCACCCGCGGGTAGACGACCTCCTGGCTGACGACGACGTCCGCGCGCGCGAAGACGGCGGCGGTCGCGGCGGCGTCGCCGGCCTCCCAGTCGAAGATGTGGTTGTCGGTGCGGCCCTCGAGGTCGTCCCGGATCACCGGCGCACCCGGGTCCAGCGCCCGGCGGGCGTCGACGACCGGCGGCAGGTCCTCGTACTCGACGTCGATGAGCTCGAGGGCGTCGCGGGCGGAGTAGCGGTCCTCCGCGACGACGAAGGCGACCTCCTGGCCCTGGAAGCGGACCTTGTCGGTGGCCAGGATCGCCATGACGTCGGCCGACAGCGTCGGCGCCCAGGCGAGGTTGAGCCCCTCGAGGTCCTTGCCGGTGATGACGGCGTGCACCTTCGGGTGGGCGAGGGCCTCGGTGGTGTCGATCGAGACGATCCGGGCGTGCGCCAGCGGCGAGCGCAGGACGGCGCCGTGCAGCATGCCGGGCAGGACGACGTCGTCGAGGTAGCGGCCCTTGCCGCGGATGAACCGCGGGTCCTCCTTGCGCTGCACCCGGCCGAAGCCGATGGGCCGCTCGGGGGACGAGAGCGCGGGGTTGGGCTCGCGCTCCTGCGGCATCGCCGACCGCTCCTGCACGGTGGTCATGCCGACACCTCCTGGTCGGTGGTCGCGGCGGCGGGGTGCTCGGCGGCCCAGCGGATCGAGCGCACGATCGTCGCGTAGCCGGTGCAGCGGCAGATCTGCCCGGAGATGGCCTCGCGGATCTCGCCCTCGTCGGGATCCGGGTTGGAGTCGAGCAGGGCCCGGGCGGTGAGCATCATCCCGGGGGTGCAGAACCCGCACTGCAGGCCGTGCTCCTCCATGAAGCCCTGCTGGACGGGGTCGAGGGTGCCGTTCTGGGCCAGCCCCTCGACGGTGCGGATCTCGTGCCCCTCGGTCATCGCCGCGAGCACGGTGCAGGACTTCACCGGCTCGCCGTCCATCAGGACGACGCAGGTGCCGCAGTTGCTGGTGTCGCACCCCCAGTGGGTGCCGGTGAGGCCGAGGGTGTCGCGCAGGAAGTGCACGAGCAGCAGCCGCGGCTCGACGTCCCTGGTGACCTCGGTGCCGTTCACCGTGGTGGTGATCTGCATGGGATGCCTCTCTGCTAGGCGGTGTTCTCAGGCCGCGGCGAAGGAGCGGGCGCGGGCCACGGAGCGGCGCAGCACGCGGCGGGTGAGCTCGTCGGCGAGGTGCCGCTTGTAGTCGACCGGCCCGCGCTGGTCCTCGACCGGCGCGCTGGCCTCGGCGGCGATCCGGCCGGCCTCGGCGAACAGCTCCTCGGAGGGCTGCTGTTCGCACAGCGCCTCGAGCATCCCCGGCACGCAGCCCTCGACCCCGAGGGCGGTCAGCCCGACGGTCACGTCGCAGATCCGGCCGTCGTCCTCGAGGACGACGGAGGCACCGGCCGCGGCGACCGCCCAGTCGCCGACGCGGCGCTCGACCTTCTCGTAGGCGCTGCCCTGCCCGTGCCGGATCGGGAAGCGGATCTCGGTGATCAGCTCCGACTGCTCGCAGGCCGTCTCGTACGGGCCGCGGTGCAGCTCCTCGATGCTGAGCACCCGCTGGCCCCCGTGGCTCGCGATGACGATCTCGGCGTCGAGCACGTCGCAGACCGTGGTGAGGTCCTCCGCGGGGTCGGCCTGGCCCAGCGAGCCGCCGATCGTGCCGCGGTTGCGGACGACGGGGTCGGCGATCACCCGTTCGGCGTCGTGCACGATCGGGAACAGCCGCCCGACCAGCGGCGACGCGAGCAGGGTCGCGTGCCGGGTGAGCGCGCCGACCAGCAGGTGGTCGGGGGTCTCAGTGATGTGGTCGAGCTCGGCCACGCCGTTGATGTCGATGAGCCACTCGGGTCGGGCCAGCCGCAGCTTCATCATCGGCAGCAGGCTGTGCCCGCCCGCGATGACCCGCGCCTCCGGGCCGTGGCGCTCGAGCAGGTCGAGCGCCTCGCCGACGCTGCCGGCACGGACGTAGTCGAACGGAGCCGGAGTCTGCACGGGCACCTCCTGACCGTCGGGCCCCGACGCCGGAGCCCTGGTGGCGGGACCTTGTCCCCCGTTGTCGGGCGTGTCAACATCCCGATAAGCGATCCCTTATGACGGTGGGACAGTGACGTTCAGCCAGCTCAGAACGTTTGCACTCGTGGCCGAGCTCGGCTCCCTCCGGGCGGCCGCCGCCGCCCTCGGGGTGAGCGAGCCGGCCGTCTCCGCCGCGCTCGCCGCACTGCGCAGCGACCTGGGCGACCCGCTGTTCGTGCGCTCGGGCGGCGGCATCTCCCTGACCGCCGGCGGGCGCGCCCTGGCCGGCCGGGCACGGGAGCTGGTCCGGCTCGCCGACCGCACCCGCCGCGACGTGGCCCGCGCCGGCTCCACCACGGGAGCGCTGCGGATCCTGGCCTCGGGGGCGTGCGCCGAGCACCTGGAGCAGCTGCTGGCCGCGTTCACCGACCGCGTGCCCGACTGCGCGGTCGAGGTCCGCGTCGGCGGCGACGACGTCGCGGCGGGGCTGGCCGAGGACCTGTACGACATCGCGCTCGGCCCGTGGCCGCAGCCGCTGCCGGGCCAGTCCCTGGAGTCGGTGCCGTTCCTCCGCTACCGCCGGGTCGTGGTGGCCGCACCCGGCCACCCGCTCGCCGCGGGCGGGCCGGTCGCGCCCGCCGACCTGCTCCGGCACCGCTGGCTGGCCGGCCCCGGCGGCTTCGACCCGGGCGGCGCGGAGGCGCGGTGGGCGCGCGGGCTCGGCGAGGAGCCGGTGCCCGACCGCCTGGGCAGCGAGGCGGAGGCGCTGGACGCGGCCCGCTCCGGCCAGGGCGTCGTCCTCGCGCTGGTGCACATGGTCGCCGCCGACCTGCGGCGGGGCAGCCTGGTGCTCCTGCCGGTCGAGGGCACCCCGGTCGAGGGGCTGTGGTGGTCGACCGTGCCCGGCTCGGGGCGGGCCGGCGGCCCGGCCCGGGCGCTGCAGCGCTTCCTCACCACGCCCGACGCGACGAGCGCGCTGCTGGCCCGGCCGCGGCGGGCCGGCCGCACCCGTCCCACGGTGCGCGTCGAGCTGTGGAGCTGATCCGACCGGCTCCGACCTACGCGAGAACGCGGCGCATCAGGACCCGGGGGAACCCGCCCGCGACGGCATCGGTGTCCGCAGCCTTGGTGAAGCCGGCCTGCTCGAACAGGCTCCGCGTGCCGACGAAGGCCATGGTCAGGTCGACCTTCCGGCCCTGGTTGTCGACCGGGTAGCCCTCGACGGCCGGGGCGCCCTGGGACGCGGCGTAGTCCACCGCCCCACGCACGAGCGCGTGCGCGATGCCCCTACCGCGATGCCCCGGACGCACGCGGATGCACCACAGGGACCACACGGGCAGGTCGTCGACGTGCGGGATCTTCGTCGAGCGCGCGAAGGGCAGCTCGGACCGCGGCGCGACCGCGGCCCAGCCGACCACCTCGCCGTCGTCGTACGCGAGCACGCCCGGCGCGACCGGGCGGCCGGTCAGCTCGCGGACGTACTCGCGGCGGGCCGGCCCGACGAGCTCCCGGTTGGTCTTCGAGTCGAGCCGGTGGCTGAGACACCAGCAGACGTTCGAGGCAGGGTTCTTCGGCCCGAGCATCGTCGCGACGTCGTCGAACCGCGCGCTCGTCGCCGGCTCGATCGTGATGCTCACCCATCCACGCTAACGGCGGGTTCGGTTGCGACGATGAGTCCGGACGACGTCCGGCGTCACACAGGGCATGGAACCCGTTCCCGAGCAGGACCTCCGCTTCGGGGATCCGGATTCGCCGCCCACGCCCTGGGCGGAGGTCCGGGACGCCCTCGAGACCGCCGAGCTCTTCTGGATCTCGACCGTGCGCAGCGACGGCCGGCCGCACGTCACACCGCTGCCGGCCGTCTGGTCCGAGGACCGGCTGCACTTCTGCACGGGTCCGGAGGAGCAGAAGGCGGTGAACCTCGCCCGCAACCCGCACGTCGCGCTCACCACCGGCACCAACCGGTGGAAGGAGGGGCTCGACCTCGTGGTCGAGGGCACCGCGGTGCAGGTCACGGACGACGAACGGCTGCACCGCCTCGCCGACCTCTGGCGCAGCAAGTACCACGGCGACTGGGACTTCGCCGTCGAGGACGGGATGTTCCACCACGGGGACGGCGGGTCCGCGGCCGTGTACGAGGTCGCTGCGACCAAGGTGCTCGCGTTCGCCAAGGGCCGGTTCGCGCAGACCCGCTACCGCTTCCGGCGGACCCCGGGCGACGCTTGAGCACGGGCGCCGGCGAGGGGTGGGCCGGCGGTGCTGCCGAGGCAGGAGGACGGCGATGTGCCGGTTGTTCGGGATGCACGGCGGGCAGCGCATGGTCAGCGCCACCTTCTGGCTGCTCGACGCGCCGTTCAGCCTCGCGGCGCAGAGCTCCACCCAGCCCGACGGGTACGGCATCGGGACCTTCGAGGAGGACGGCAGCCCCGACGTCGACAAGGGGCCGGTCCGCGCCGTCGAGGACGAGTTGTTCGCGTGCGAGGCGCGGCAGGAGCGGTCGCGCACCTTCGTGGCGCACCTCCGGTTCGCCTCGACGGGGGTGCCGGCGCTGGAGAACACCCATCCCTTCGAGCAGCACGGCCGGCTGTTCGCCCACAACGGCGTCCTGTGGGGGCTTCCCGAACTGGAGGAACGGCTGGGCGAGCACCGCTCCCTGGTGCGCGGCGACACCGACTCCGAGCGCCTGTTCGCGCTGATCACGCGGGAGACGGAGCTGCGCGGCGGGGACGTCGAGGCCGGCATCCGCGCGGCGATCGGGTGGGTGGCCGACCACCTGCCCGTCTTCGCGCTGAACTTCGTCCTGGCCACGCCCACCGACCTGTGGGCGCTGCGGTATCCCGAGACGCACAACCTGTTCGTCTGCGAGCGCGAGGCCGGCGGCGGGGACGGCCAGAGCGCTGGCGGCACCATCCACGTCCGGGCACCCCAGCTGACCGACTCCCGGTCGGTCGTCCTGGCGACGGAGCCGATGGACGGCGACCCCGGCTGGCGGCTGCTCGAGCCGGGCGAGCTGCTGCACGTACCGATGGACCTGTGCTGCACGTCGAGCACCGTCATCGACCGGGCGCCCGCGCACCCGCTCACGCTGCACGACCTGGACGCGCGCGCCGCCGCCTCGCAGACGGCCGACACCGGAGCCGTCGCGGCCGCGCGCCGCCCCTGACTCCGGGTCAGCGGTCGGATGAGTCCGCGGACGCCTGGTCGACCGGCCGGGCGCCGCGGACCGACTGGGCGGCACCGGAGCTGACGCCCTCGGCGCCGGTCCCGGTGGTCCCGCCCTCGGACCCGGAGCCGTAGACCACCTGGCCCTGGGTCATCTCCGGGTCGTCGCGCACCTGCTCCACCGGCGCCTCGCCGGTCGTGTCGTACTGCCCGCGGTCGTGCACCGCCTCGACCCGGCTGCCCTCCTCGGCCACCTCGATGGCCTCGGCGATGTCGGCGCCGCTGCGCGAGTCGTCCGGGTTCGTGTCGGCGACGGGGTCGTCGTCCCGAGGAGTGCTCATGCGGTCCTCCGCGCGTCGATGGGCCGGGGTGCGCCAGAGTCTGGACCTGCGCCTTTCCCGGGGCAAGGCGACGGCGGTCAGCCCTCCCCCCGCAGCTCCTCGAGCCGGGCCAGCGCCCGGTCGCGGGCGCCGGCCGCCTCCGCGGCCCGCCGTCCGGCCGACTGCCGCCGCCGCTGGGCGCGCGAGAGCTGGCCCTCCACCGACGTGGTCTCCTGCCGGGTGCGGGCGAGCTCGTCCATCAGCTCCTCGATCCGGTTCTGCAGCTCCTTGTGCCGGGCGTCGAGCTCGTCGACCCGCGCCTGCTCCCGCTCGAGGGCGGCCGCGGCCTCCTCCGCCACCTCGGCCGCGTCGTCGGCGGCCTCCTGCGCCTCCGCGAGCTCCCGCCGGCGGCGCTCCTCGGCCTCCCGGCGGGCGGCCTCCTCCTCGCGCCGGCGCCTCTCCTCCGCGGCGCGCCGGCGGTCCTCCGCCGTCGTCCGCTGCTTCGGCGTCGGCGCCTCGGGCGCGGGTGCCGCCGTCCCCCGCTCGGGCGGGCGGACCACCCGGAGGTCCGGTCGCTGCCCCGTGCCCAGCCCGCTGTAGGACAGCGGCGCGGTGAGCCGGCCGGAGAGCACCGCCTCCCCCGCGTCGGGGTCGGCCATCGCCGCGCGCAGCGTCTCCTCGACCTGCCCGGTGACCCCGCTGCTCACCGGGTGCCCGCGCTGGCGGGTCAGCGCCACGACCTGCCGGCTGAGCGCGGCCAGCAGCTGGTTGCGCTGCACGGACAGCGCGCGCAGCTGGTCGCCGGCCAGGTTCTCCTGCGCCTCGCGGAGCAACCCGCCGAGCTCGACCAGCCCCTCGATCTCGTCCCGGTGGGCGCGGACGAGCACGTTGACCGCCCACGCGGCCAGGGACGGCTTGGGCAGCGTGGAGATCGACTTGGCCAGCACGCGGTCGCCCTCGGCGCGCGCCTCCTCCTCCCGCGTGCGGCGGGTGGCGGTGAACTCCTCCGGCGGGACGCCGTAGAGCTCGTCGGCCACCTCGTCGAAGTCCACGGCGTCCCTCCCGTCCGGCGCTGCCGCCGACCCTGTCATGCCCGGGCAGATCCTCGGACGTTGCAGCGTTGGCCCGCGCGAGGGTTTGCTTCCGGCATCCCCCGAGAGGAGTACACGTGAGGCCCTGCGGCCACCTCGACGCGATCCGCCCCGACGTCACCCCCAGCACGACGGAGGGCTGCACCGACTGCCTGGCGATCGGCGAGCGCAACTGGGTGCACCTGCGGGAGTGCCTCACCTGCGGCCACGTGGCCTGCTGCGACTCCTCGCCGCGCCGGCACGCGACGGCGCACTTCCGGGACAGCGCGCACCCGGTCATCCGCTCGTTCCAGCCGGGCGAGGACTGGCGCTGGTGCTACGTCGACGAAGCGATCGTCTGAAGGAGGCCCGCGATGGAGGGGCTGCCGCTCATCGGCCTGCTGGTCGGGGCGTTCGCCGTCACCGCCGTGGCGCGGCGGGTGAACGTCTCGGCGCCGTTGCTGCTCGTCGTCGTCGGCCTCGCGGCGTCCTTCGTCCCCGGCATACCGGACTACGCGATCGACCCCGACCTGATCCTGCTGCTGGTGCTGCCGCCGCTGCTCTACTCGGCGGCGCTGGACAGCTCCTACCTCCGCATCCGCGACAACGTGCGCACGATCGGCCTGCTCGCCGTGGGCCTGGTCCTGGTCACGACCGCGGTCGTGGGGCTGGCCGCCTGGTGGCTGGTGCCGGGCCTGCCGCTGACCTCGGCCCTTGTGCTGGGCGCGGTGGTGGCGCCGCCGGACGCGGTGGCCGCCACCGCGGTCGGCCGCCGGCTGGGGCTGCCGCGGCGGATCATGACCATCCTCGGCGGGGAGAGCCTGGTCAACGACGCCACCGCGCTGACCGCGTACAAGGTCGCGGTGGCGCTGGTCATGGGCGCGAGCTACTCGATCCTGCAGGGCCTCGGCGTCTTCGCGCTCGCGGCCGGCGGCGGGGCGCTGATCGGCTGGGCGCTGGGCTGGCTGGTGCACCGGGTGCGGCTGCTGCTGGGCGACGGCGTCCTGGAGAGCGCGCTCGGGCTGCTCGTGCCGTTCATCGGCTACTGGGTCGCCGAGGAGGCGCACGCCTCGGGCGTGCTCGCCGTGGTGATGGCCGGCCTCTACCTCGGCCACCGCGGGCACCAGGCCGACCCGGTGGCCCGGCTGCAGGACCAGGCGGTCTGGCGCGCGGTCGACACCCTGCTCGAGTCGTTCGTCTTCGCCCTCATCGGGCTGCAGCTGCGGGAGGTGACCGCGGCGATCGACAGCGGGCTGGGCCGGCTGACGCTCGTCGGGCTGGTGCTGCTGCTGGTGGCGGTGGTGGTGCGGATCGTCTGGGTCTTCCCGACCACCTATCTGCCGCGCCGGCTCTCCGCCCGGTTGCGGGCGCGCGACCCGTCGCCGGCGTGGCAGGTGCCGGCGGTCATCTCCTGGGCCGGGATGCGCGGCGTCGTGTCGCTGGCCGCGGCCGCCGCCATCCCGCTCGCCACCGACGCGGGCGCCCCCTTCCCCGGCCGCGACGAGATCGTCTACCTGGCGTTCCTCGTCACGGTCGGCACCCTGCTGCTGCAGGGGATGACGCTGCCGGCCGTGATCCGCCGGCTCGCGGTGCGCGGCCGGGAGGACTACACCGACGCGCTGGCCGAGGCGCAGGCGCAGCACGACGCCGCCCGGGCCGCCTCCGCCCGGCTCGACGAGCTGGACGACGGCGACCCGCTGGCCGAGCGCGCGGTCGCCAAGCTGCGGGCCAGCCTCGAGGCGCGGACCAACGCGGCGTGGGAGCGGCTCGGCGGCCCCGACTCCGGCGCGACCCCGAGCGAGGTCTACCGGCGGCTGCGCCGGGAGCTGCTCCTGGCCGAGCGCGAGGTCTTCCTCAGCTACCGCGACGCGCGCCGCATCGACGACGAGGTGTTCCGCCGGATCCAGCGCGAGCTGGACCTGGAGGAGGTCATGCTCGAGCGCGAGTGAGCACCCCGGACCCGGGTCGTTGTGCGCTCAATCACGCGGCCACACTGGAGGCATGCACGAACCCGCTCGTTCCGCATCGGTGCCCGGCTCGATGCGGTCCTTCCTCCTCCGGACGGCGCTCGTGGTCGTCGTCCTCGGCGTGCTTCCCGTCGCCTGGGACGCCCCGCTGATCTGGCAGGTGCTCGGCCCGGTCGTCGCGGCGGCGCTGGCCGGGCGCGCCGCCGTCCTGGTCTGGCAAACCGCGTTCAGCACCGATCCGCGGCACCTGACCCCGGCCGGCTGACCGCCGGGCAGACGCGCAGCAGCCCCGGACCGCCTCCGCGGTCCGGGGCTGCTGCGTGCCGGGGCTAGCCGAAGACCACCACCGCGAAGACGGTGCAGATCACCAGCCCGGCGACCACGGGGAGGAAGCAGCGACGGGCCAGTTCGACCGCCGGGACCCGGACGAAGCCCGCGACCGCGAGCAGCGAGGACCAGGCGACCAGCGTGCCGCCGCCGGACCAGATGTTGCCCATCTGGCCGATCGCGGCCAGCGTCGGGCTGCTGACGCCGGCGCCGTCGGCCAGCGAGCCGGCCAGCGAGCCGGTCAGGGGCAGACCCGAGAAACCGGAACCCTCGAGGCCGGCGATCATGCCGACGATCAGGATGCCGAAGGCGGTGATCAGCCCGTTGGCCGGCAGCTGGTTCTGGCCGGCGACGACCAGGTCGTACAGGAACGCCGGGCCGGTCGCGTCCTCGCCGAGGCTCATGATCTGAGCGGAGAAGTCACCGTTGCCGAGGAAGAAGAACCCGGCGATCGGCAGGACGACGCCCATGGCCTTGAAGGCGAACACCAGGCCGTCGACGATGTGCTCGGCCGACGACTCCAGGAACGTCGAGCGGTTCCGGGCGAACGCGGCGCCGAACATCGTGATCAGCGCGATGCCGCCGACCAGCGCCGCCGCGTCGCCACCCTGAAGGTCCGGCACCGAGTCGGACACGCTGGCGACGATCAGGTAGACGATCAGCGCCAGGTAGGCCACCGGCACGAACAGCGCGAAGAACTTCGACGCCGCAGGCTTGTCGGCCGGGGTGATGCTGTGCTGCTCCGCGGGCACCGGCTCACCGGCCGGGGTGCCGCGCAGCGCGACGCCGTGACCGACGATGTGCTGCTCGGCCGGCTCCACCGGGGCGGAGATGCGCGCCGCGGAACCGACGCCGACCAGCTCGCGTTCCTCGGTCGCGACCGTGCCGCCGCCACCGCCCGCCGGGCCGGTGACCGGACCGGTCCCCGATCCGCCGGCGCCCCCGCCGGAGCTCGCCGCGACACCCGTGCCGCCCGCGAGCGGGTCCTCGTCGATGATCTCCTCGGCGTCGGCGACCGGCGTGCCGCGGTCGGCCGCGGTCTCCCAGTCCTCCAGCCACTCGTCCGACGGCCGGCGCATCTTGCGGAACTCCATCGCGTAGCCGATGGCCAGGGCGACGCCGCCGACGATCAGCGAGAGCACGAAGGCGCGGTCGGCGACCACGGTGGCATCGGTGCTGGCCGCGGTCGCGGACAGGCCGGGGGCGACGCGGATGACGTAGTCCGACGAGAGCGCCATGCCCTGGCCGGCGACCGCGACGGTGAAGCCGACGGCCAGCGGCCGCAGGCCGGCGCGGATCGCCACCGGCACGAGCACCGCGCCGATCAGCGGCACCGCCGGGGTCGGCCAGAAGAACAGCGAGATGAAGTACGTGACGATCACCAGCGTCCAGAACGCCAGGTGCCCGTTGCGCATGACCTTGCGGAACGGCGCAACCATCCGCCGGTCGGCGCCGAGCCCCTCGAGCGACCGCAGCATCGCGGTGACCATGGCGATGATCAGGAAGATGCTGAACAGGCTCGTCGCCGCGACGAGGCTCGCGTTGAACACCGAGGAGAGCCCGGTAGCCAGACTTCCCGTGTACACCAGCGCGGTGAGGAACGTGGCGACCACGGCGGGCACCACGATGTTCTTGCGCAGGATCATCGTGGCCAGGATGACGACCACCCCGGCCAGGAAGACCCAGTGCGCTGCTGTCAGTTGCATGGTTGCCCCAATACGGGAGAGCCAATGTGATGGTGCATCAAGGTCGTCGATGCGCAGCCGCTGCACCATGAGCGATGTGCACACTCCGCAGGGCTCCTGATGTGCAGCCTGCCGTAGGCGCGTTCCGAGACGGTTTGTAACGCTGGCCACCGTTCGGAGGACGGAGGACGGCGGTGCCGGAGACGACGACCCAGCAGGTCGAGCGGACGACGGCGGTCCCCACAGCCCCGCCCGCGATCCACCGGGGGCTGCTGCTCACCGCGCTGCTGGGCGCGACGGTGCTCGGCACGATCAGCAACAACATCGTGAACGTACCGCTGCGGCAGATCACGGCCGACTTCGCCGCACCGGTCACGCAGGGCGTCCTCGTCGCCTCGGCCTCGGTCCTCGTGCTCGCCGTCGCCATGCCGCTGACCGGCTGGATCAGCGACCGGCTCGGCCGCCGGCGCACGCTGCTGCTCGCGCTCACCGTGCTGCTGGTCGGCACCGTCGGCGCCGCGCTGGCCCCGACGCTGGGCCTCATGGTGGCCAGCCGCGCGCTGCAGGGGCTGGGCTGCGCCGCCGTCCCGACGGCGGTGATGGGGACGCTGGCCCGCCGCTGGCCGGCGCACCAGCGCAGCCGGGTGATGGGGGCGTGGGGCGCGGCCAACGGGATCGGCCAGGCGATCGGCCCGCCGATCGGCGGCCTGGTCGCCGACGCGTTCGGCTGGCGGGCGATCTTCGGTGCGCTCGTCCCGGTGACGCTGGCCGTGCTCGCGCTGGCCTGGCGGGTGCTGCCCCGCGACAGCGGGCAGCGGGCGCCGATCGACGGCCTCGGCGCCGGGTCGCTCACCGTCGGCGTCGCGCTGCTGATGACCGCGGTGACCGCGGCGCCGCAGCCGGGTGTGCCGCCGTGGCTGCCCGTGGCCGGTGCCGTCGCCGGGCTGCTCGCGCTGGTCGTGTTCGTGCGGACCGGGCTGCGCAGCGCGGCGCCGTTCATCGACCCGCGGCTCCTGGTGGAACTGCGCTGGCTGCGCAGCGCCGCCGGGGTGTTCGTGCAGCAGAGCAGTCTCGCCGCCGTCCTGGTGGCGGTGCCGCTGTACCTGACCGGCGTGACCGGGCTGTCCGCGACCGTGACGGGGCTGCTCGTGTTCGCGCTGCCGCTGGTCTGGGCCGTCCTGGCGCCGGTCGTCGGTGTGCTGGCCGACCGGGTGGGCCCCCGGCCGGTGCTGCGCACCGGGCTGGCGCTCCTGGTGCTGGTCGATGCCGGGCTGGCCGTGGTCCTCGGGGCGGGGACGACGCGGCTGCTGCCGGTGGTGGCCCTGCTCGTCGCCGCGGGCGTGGGGATCGCGCTGGTGCAGACGCCGGCGCTGACCGGAGCCACCCGATCGCCCGCCGGGCAGCGCGGCACCGGGCTGGGGCTGTTCAACATGATGCGGTTCGTCGGGGCCGCGATCGGCACGGCCGGGGTCGCGGCCGCCTGGCCGGACGGGCTGGCCTGGCTGTTCGGCGGCGCCGCCGCGGTGGCCGCCGCCGGCCTGGTGCTCAGCTTCCTCGGCCGCGAGATGCCCGACGCTGCCTAGACCGGGCTGACCACGCGGTCGACCTCGGCCGTGGTGCTCGCCAGCAGGTCGAGGGTGTGCGCCAGCCAGACGGCGAACTGGTTCTCGGCCTGGCGCAGGTCCATGCCGAGGAGCCGGGAGGCGCGGTCGAGCTTGTAGAGCATCGTGTTGCGGTGGATGTGCAGGTCCCGGGAGGCGGCGTTGACGTTGCCGCCGCTGGCCACGTAGGCGAGCACGGCGGACTCCAGGTCGCCGGCACCCGGGTCGCGCAGCGGGGCCAGGATGTCGGCGGCGAAGCTCTGCCCGGTCCGGCTCGACGCGACGTCCTCCAGCACGGCGTGCACGCGCAGCTCCTGGTAGCCGGCGACCGGCGGCAGGCCGAGCCGCTGCTGCAGGCCGTGGGCCATCCGTGCCTCGCGGTAGCTGTCGGGGATCGCCAGCGCGCCGACGACCGGGCGCCCGTAGGTGACGCGCACCGGCCGGCCGGCCTGGTCCTTGCGGCGGGACAGGTACTTGTGCAGCGCGGCGGCGTACTCCGCCACGCCGGCGGTCGCGGCGTCCGGCGTCCCCATCGTCCCGCGGCGGGCGACCTCCCGGACGACGACCAGCACGTCACCCACCATCGCCGCCTGGGTGTGCCGCTCCTGCTCCGGCAGCAGCCGGGCGGCCTGGATCGCCACGTTCTGCAGCCGGGCCGGTGAGTCGGCGTCCCCGGGCAGCGTGATCCCGGAGGCGACGAGGACGCCGAACCACGACCGGACCGGGAACTCGTAGTGCGCCGCGCGGGCGGCGATGTCCTCGACGGTCGCGAAGCGGCCGTGCAGCAGGCCGTGCACGAAGTCGCCGCGGGCCTGCTCCTTGGCCCGCTGCACGCTGCGCAGCCGCAGCATCTCGGTGCCGATGATCGGCGCGGCCTGCTCGACGAGCACCCGGTGCTCCGCGAGGTCGTGCGGATGCGGGTCGTCGCTGTCCTCGAGCAGCAGGATCCAGCCGTCGTGGCGGCCGCCGAGCACGATGGGGGTGAGCACGCAGGCCAGCTCCCGCTCGCCGAGGCGGAGCTCCTCGACCCGCGGGTGCAGCTCCTCGGGCGGTCCCTGGGTGCCGAGCGCCGCGGTCTGCTCCGCGAACGCGCGGGCGAGGTCGGCGGGCTCCACCGAGCGCGGCTGCCGCTGCTCCAGCGCCGCCAGCGTGCCGTGGCTGTCGAAGACGGCGACCGGCCGCTGGCTCATCCGGGACATCTGGCTGCACAGGGCGGTGAGCTCCGCGCCCCGGTAGAGCAGCTCCGCCAGCGCGCGGTGCACGGTCAGCCCGTAACGCAGGACGTGCGTCTCGCGCGCGAGGGTGAGGTCGGCGACCAGCCGGTTGATCGCGGCGAACGGCACGGTGTCGGCCGTGGTGACCAGCGGCAGCAGGCACGCGGCCTCGGCGTCCTCCGGGCCGGGCGCGTGCCCGTCGACGAGCAGCGCCGCGGCACCGCGCGCGGTCAGTGTCTTCGCTGCGGCGGCGAGCGAGACGCCGTCGTCGGCCAGCTCGGCGGAGTGGGCGTGGACGAGCACGCCGGAGAGGGGGTCGTCCTGCTTCGCCGCGACGGACCAGGGGGCGACCCACTCGAGCCGGGTCACCGCGCCGGCCCGCCCGGCGTGGATCCGGGCCCGCCGCAGGACGGGCTCCTGGAGCAGTCGCGCGAGGGTCAGCGCGTCGTCCGAGTAGCTGTGCGGCATGGCACTCCCTGGGTCACAGTGCACAACCACCAGCGGCTGCGAGACGGCAGTCTCACCATTGCCGCGCCGGTCGTCCAGCCCCGATGGTGGTCCCACGCTTTCGTGTCATCCCTCGCGGGTGGCAGTCGACCCGGCCCCGGCCGGAGGAGGAGTACGCCGTGCGCCAGATCTACCGGATCGATCTCGACGACGCCCTGCCGATGCTGCAGGCAGCGCGGGCCAAGGCCGAGGAGATCGGCGTCAAGCAGACGATCTGCATCTGCGACGACGGCGGCAACGTGCTCGCGCTGCACCGGCTGCCCGGCGCCCGGCTGACCGGCGTGGAGATCTCGATGGCCAAGGCGTTCACCGCGGCCGGCCACGAGCGCGCCACGCACCTGTTCAACGAGCCGCCGAACGGGCCGGCCCTGCCGGGCAACGAGGCCTTCGGCATCTCCCACATGCTGCCGGGCAAGTTCGCCATCTTCGTCGGCGGCTTCCCGATCGTCCACGAGGGCCAGATCGTCGGCGCCGTCGGCGTCAGCGGCGGCAACGGCGAGCAGGACAAGGCCGTGGGCGCCGCCGCGCTGGAGGCCTTCGCCCAGCACGTCGCGGCGGTCGGCACCTCCGCCTGACGCGTCCCGTGCGCTGTCGCGATCGGGGTCCGGTCGCGACGGCGCACGGTCAGGACGGCGCGACGACGGCGGCGACGAGCTCCACCTCGACCGGCGCGCCCGACGGCAGGGTCCGGACGCCGACCGCGCTGCGCGCCACCGCGCCGCGCTCGCCCAGCCGCTCCTGCAGCACCACCGAGGCGCCGTCGGCGACCGCCGAGTGCGCGGTGAACCCGTCGACCGCGGCGATGAAGACGGTCATCTTCAGCGCGCGGGTGATGCCGGCCAGCCCGACCGCCTCGACCAGCGCGGTCACCGCGTTGCCCGCCGCCAGGCCGGCCGCCTCCCGCGCCGCGGCGACGTCGAGGTCGCGGCCGACCACGCCGCTCACCACGAGCTCGCCGTGCCGGCGGGGGGTCATGCCCGCGGTGAACGCCAGCCCGCCGTGCACCACGGCCGGCACGTAGGCGCCCTGCGGCGGGACGGCGGTCAGCTCAGACACAACGCACCTCAGACACAACGCACCTCAGACACAACGCACCTCGGACACATCGCACCTCAGACACATCGCACCTCAGACACCCAGCGCCACCCCGTCCTGGCGCGGGTCGGCCGCCCCGGCGAGCACGCCGCGGTCGAGGTCGACCGAGATCACCAGCGCGCTGCCGCCGGCGCCCCACTCCCCCACCTCACGCACGTCGTGCCCGCGCGCGGCCAGCCCGGCGAGCACGTCGGCGCCGAGCCGGGTCTCGCACTGCAGCGTCTCGGGGCTGCCGAGCGCGTCGGCGTCGCTGCCGGGGTGCACGGTGGTCCGCGGGGCGGCGACCGCCTCGGCCGGGTCCAGCCCGCCGTCGACCAGGTGCGCGAGCAGCTGCATGTTCCACTGCACCTGCCCGTCGCCGCCGGGGGTGTTGCCGACGTGCCGCAACCCCCGCGCGTCGGTGGCCAGCCAGGCGTTGAGGGTGTGCAGCGGCTTGCGCCGCGGCGCGAGCGCGTTCGGGTGGCCCGGCAGCAGGTACGTGCCGCGGCCCAGCCGGTTGTTCAGCGCGATCCCGGTGCCGGGGATCGAGATGCGGGCGCCGAAGGTGAACGCCAGCGACGAGATCGCGCTGACCGCGCGGCCGTCGCCGTCCACGGCGACGCAGCTGGTGGTGTCGCCCGCCACGCCGAGGCCGCCGACGACCGCCGGCTCCCCGGCCAGCTCCGCGCGGGCCTGCCGCAGCGTCTCCTCGGCGAGCAGGAGGCGCCAGGCGTCGGTGTCGGCGGCGCACCGCTCGTACCGGTCCCGGAACGCCCGGCGGGCGGCCAGCGCCAGGAGGTGGACCTGCTCGGCGGCAGGGCGCCCGGCCAGCCGGCCGTCGAGGAGGCCGGCCTGCTGCAGCACCATCCAGCCCGGGGTCGGCGGCGGGGTCTGGTGGACGACGACGTCGCCGTAGGGGGCGCTGATCGCGTCCTCGACCGGGACGTCGCCGCCGCACGCCCACTCGTCGCCGGAGAACCCCGCGCCGCCGTCCCGCAGCACGGCCACCGCCCGCTCGGCGAACCCGCCGCGGTACAGCGACCGGGGGCGCCGGGCGAGCCGCTCGATGCTGTCGGCGAGCTCCGGCGCGGGCAGCCGGTCGCCGACCGACGGCACCCGCCCGCCGGGCAGCAGCCACCGCGCCAGCCCGTCGTCGGCGGCCAGCGCGCCGGCGTGCTCGTCGATGTCGCGCCGGTTCTTCGCGGTGCACGGCAGCCCGGTGCGCGCCGCGGCCGCCGCCGGTGCCCACAGCTCGGCCAGCGACCGGGTGCCGCCGGCCGCGTGCAGCGTCGCGAGCGCGCCGATCGCCCCGGGCGTGGCCACGGCCAGCGGCCCCGTCGTCGGCAGCGCGGTCAGGCCGCGGTCGAGGTAGCTCTCCGCGGAGGCGCCGTCCGGGCCGAAGCCGCTGCCGTTGACCGTCCACACGCGGCCGTCCGGCTCGCGGACGACGGCGAACGCGTCCCCGCCGATCCCGCACTGGCCGGGCAACGCCAGCCAGGACAGCGCGGTCATCGCGAGGACGGCGTCCACGGCGGTCCCGCCGTCGGCGAGCACCCGCGCACCGACGGCGCTGACCGCCGGGGAGCTGCTGCTGACCATGCCCCCCGTGGCCAGCGTCGGTGTGCGGACCGGACCCCAGGAGGCCGGCCAGCTCATGCCGACGGAGGCTTGCGGCGGCGCGGGCCGCCCTCGAGCACGTCGCGCTGGGAGAGACCGACCAGCACCTGGCCGTCCTCCTCGCGCACCGGGTAGGTGCGGATCGGCTCGGTCGCGGGCGGCTGGATGGGCGCGCCGGTCTCCAGGTCGAACACGCTGTTGTGGCACGAGCAGCGGATGCCGTCGTCCTGGAGCTTGCCCGAGGAGAGCAGGCAGTCCAGGTGCGTGCAGTAGTTGGAGGTGGCGTACGCGCGGCCGTCGAGCCGGGCCACCGCCAGCTCCACCTGGCCGTGCGACGTCTCGGCGTAGAACCGCCGGACGTACCCCTCGGGCACCTGCCCCTTGCGGCAGATGCGGATGAACTCGCACTCGGTGCCGGCGGCGGCGAGCTCGGCGTCGCTGACCGGCGTCTCGGGGGCGGTCATGCGCTCAGGTAGACGGTCTTGTCGACCGTGTAGAAGGCCATCATCGATTCCCCTGCCTGTTCCTTCGAGGTCTGGGTGCTGCTGTGCTTCAGGCCGCCGAACGGCGCGTTCATGGCCTGTCCGGTGGTCGGCTGGTTGACCTTCACCAGGCCGGCGGTGACCCGGCGGGCGAAGGTGAGCGCGCGGCCGACGTCGGCGGTGACGATGCCCGCCGAGAGGCCGAAGCGGGTGGCGTCGGCCAGCCGGAGCGCGTCGTCGAGGTCGCCGGCCCGCAGCACCGCCAGCACCGGGCCGAAGACCTCCTCGGTGGCCAGCTCGGAGGCCGGGTCGACGTCGGTGAACACCGCCGGCCGCACGAAGTGGCCGTGGGCCAGCTCGCTCGCGGCGAGGTCCTGCACGTCGTCGTCCGGCCCGCCGGCCACCAGGGTGGCGCCGTCGTCGAGCGCGCGCGAGACGTAGCCGAGCACCGTCTCCTTCTGCCGCTCGGTCGCCTGCGGGCCGAGGTCGACACCGGGCGCCAGCCCGGGGCCGACCCGCAGCGCCCGCGCCTTCGCGGCGAGCCGGTCGACCAGGGCGTCGTGGACGGCGTCGTGCACGATGACCCGGCTGGTGCCGGTGCACGCCTGACCCGAGAGCCCGAACGCGCCCTTGGCGATGAGCGCCGCGGCGCGGTCCAGGTCGGCGTCCTCCAGGACGACGACCGGGTTCTTGCCCCCCATCTCCAGCTGGGTGCGCCGGCTCGCGGGCACCGCGCGGTGGATCGCCTCCCCCACCGCCGTCGACCCGGTGAACGTGACCGCGTCGACCCGCTCGTCGGCGACCAGCGCCTGCGCGACCTCCGCGCCGCCGTGCAGCACCGCGATGGCGCCGGCCGGCAGCCCGCCCTCGAGCAGCGCGTCGACCAGCCGCTGGCCGAGCAGCGGGGTGACGTCGCTGGGCTTGAAGACGACGCCGTTGCCGGCGGCGAGCGCCGGGCCGAGCTTGCGGGAAGGGATGTTGAGCGGGAAGTTCCACGGGGTGATCGCGGCGACCACACCGACCGGACCGCGCATCGTGAACACCAGGCTGCCGTCGCCGGTGGGCAGCGTGACCCCGGCGGTGCGCAGCGCCTCGCCCGCGTAGAAGCGCAGGTTCATCGGCGTGCGCGAGACCTCCATGGTGGCCTCGGCGCGGGTCTTGCCCTCCTCGCGGACGAGCTCCTCGATGAGCGTGTCGCGCTGCCCCTCGAGCACGTCCGCGGCGGCCTCGAGCACCTTGCCGCGCTGCTCGGGCGCGGTGTCGGCCCACTGCTGCCAGCCTGCGGCCACGGCGGAGACCGCGGCGTCGGCGTCCTTGGCGTCGGACTCGGGGAAGGTGCTGACCACCTCCCGGACGTCGGCCGGGTTGCGCCGCTCGCGGGTGCGGCCGGTGACCGACTCGACCCAGGCCCCGTCGACGAGGTTGCGCACGGTGGCGGCCATCAGACGCCCACCTCCTCCTGCTCGAGGAGCTCCTCCAGCTCGACGGACTCGTCGGCCAGCTGCTCCGGGCGGACGCCGATCTCCAGGTCGATCAGCTCGCGGGCGACGGAGATGTCTTCGCCGCGCTCGATGGTCGCGGCGCCGACGACGACGGCGTCGCGCAGCCAGAAGACCGAGCCGTCCAGCTCGGCGAGGTCGCCGCGGGTCACCGCGACGTCGTCCGGCCGGATGCCGCCCAGGCCCAGACCCTGGACGTTCACGTCGTACTGGTCGGTCCAGAACCAGTGCGGGTCGGCGAAGGTCCTGGCCCGTCCGGCGAGGGTCGACGCGATCGCCTGCGCCTGCTGCTGGGCGACGTCGACGTGCTCGACGCGGATCCGCCCGTAGCGGGGGTGGTCGTGCGCCGCGACGTCGCCGGCCGCGAACACGGTGGGCACCGAGGTGCGGCCGTGCGCGTCGACCTCGACGCCGTTGCCGACGGCCAGCCCGGAGCGCAGGGCGACGTCGATGTTCGGCTCGATGCCGATGCAGACGACGAGGTCGTCGACGGTCTCGATGCCGTGGTCGGTGTGCACGTCGACGCCACCGGCTCCCGGCCGGACGGCGCTGACCGGACGGCCGAGCCGCAGGTCGACCCCGCGGCGGCGGTGCAGCTCGGTGACCGCGGCCCCGATGCCGGCGCCGAGCACGCGGGCCAGCAGCACCGGGTCGAGGTCGAAGACGACGGCCTCGGCGCCGCGGGTGATCGCCGCGGCGGCGATCTCGGTGCCGAGGAAGCCGCCGCCGAGGACGCCGATCCGCCGTCCGGGGGCGAGCCGCTCGCGCAGCCGGTCGCTGTCGGCGAGCGTGCGGACGGTGTGCACGCGGTCGCCGTCGACGCCGGGCAGCCGGCGCGGGCGGCCGCCGGTGGCCAGGACGACGAGGTCGGCGCGGATCGCTCCGCCGTCCTCGAGCAGGACCTCGCCGGTCCCGGCGTCGATGCGGTCGACGGGGCTGCCGGTGCGCAGGGTGACGTCGTTGGCCGCGCACCAGTCGGGGTCGAGCAGCCAGAGGCCGGCGTCCCCGCCGGAGGCGAGCCGCTCCTTGGACAGGTGCGGGCGGTCGTAGGGGCCCACCGGCTCGTCGCCGACGAGGACGACGGGGCCGGCGAAGCCGCGGCGGCGCAGGGTGCGGGCGGCGGAGGCGGCGACGTGGCCGGCGCCGACGACGACCAGGGTCGGCTCGGTCACGACGCGCCCCCGCTGGTGATCGCGGACTCCGCCGTGGTGGGCACGCGCGGGGTGGCCGGGTTCGGGTCGACGAGGACCGCGCCCTCGTCGGTCACCTGGACGGCGTAGGTGGCCAGCTTGCCGTCCTGGTCCTGGGGTTCACCGGTGCGCGGGTCGAACCGCCACTGGTGGCCGGGGCAGATCACCTGCCCGTTGAGCAGGGTGCCCTTCGTGAGGGACTTCTCCTGGTGGATGCAGGTGTCGTCGACGGCGAAGACCTCGTCGTCCACGAGGAACAGCGCGATCGGGCAGCCGCCGACCTGGACCTGCTTGCGCTTGCGGCGGGCGACGTCCTTGAGCTCGGCGACGTGCACCCAGGAGCCGCCGGCGGCCGGGGTGGAGGAGGGGGCGGGGGCGGGCTGGCTCACGGGTGGGCTCCCGGGGGTTGTGCGGGTGGTGATGGCACGAGCGGAGTGCCAGGGACGCCGCTTTCCGCGCTCTGGCACTCCGCTCGGTCGGGGGTGCGGTCAGGCCTCGGTCTTCTGCAGGTCCGGGGCGACGTAGGTGTCGTAGAGCGCGCGGGTGTAGGAGTAGCGCATCTCCGCGCCCCAGCGGACGAACTGCAGGCAGCGCTGCTGCAGCTCCGGAGTGTTGGCGTTCTCCAGGACGATCTGGTAGCCGCGCTCGCCGTGCACCTCGTCGGAGGTGATGTGCAGGTCGAAGAACTCGATCTCGTCCTCGGTGAAGCCGTAGACCTCGCGCAGCGGGACGATCTGCTTCTTGTAGATGCTGGGCACCTGCGACTCGAGGCCGACGATCAGCGCGGCGGTGGAGACCACGAAGTGCTCGCGCATCGCGGTCGCGTAGCACCAGGCCTGCAGACCCCGCGTCACCGCGTTGGCGTTGTTCGGGTCCTCGATCCGCTCGCGCGTGGTGCCGCAGGCCTCGCCGAAGCGGATCAGCAGGTCGGTGTGGCGGATGTCGGCCAGCTCCTCCTCGTACATGTTCTGGAGGAGGAAGTCCTTGGCGTCGGTGAGGGTGTCCGGGGTCTGCGCGTAGATGTAGCCGAGGTAGTCGGCGAACGGGCCGACGTACTGGTAGTGGTTCTCGGCCCAGCGGGCGAAGTGGTGGCGCTCCAGCTGGCCGTCGGCCCACGCCTTGCTGAAGGAGGCGTTCTTGGCCTCGCGGCCCTTGATCGCCTCCTGCAGGGCGGCGCGGAAGTCCTCGGGGCTGAGCAGCTCGGTGCGGTCGAGCATCTGGGTCATGGGATCGCCTTCTCGGGGTCGAGCGGTCGCTGTGTGACCCAAAAGCTAGGGGCGCGCACCCCTCCTCTTTGACGGTCATGCTGCACATGGCTGCGCCGAATCGATGTGCACATGGACCAAGGCAGGCGGACGCGCGGATCCGGATCCTGCAACGGTGCCCACTGCCGCGACCCGCTCCCCCGCTCCCGCCGTCCGCGTCCCCGGGCCGGTGCGGCTGCGGCAGACGCTGGTCGTCACGCTGGCCGTGGTCAGCGGCGCCACGGACGCCATCGGCCTGCTCGCCCTCGGCGGGGCCTTCACCAGCGTCATGACCGGCAACATGGTCCTGCTCGGCGTCGCCGCGAGCTCGGCCGACGGCACGCTGGCCGCCGCCTCGGGGCTGGCGATCCTGGCGTTCTGCGCCGGCGCCGCGCTCGGCGCGCGGGTGGCCGGTTCCCCCGGACCGGGCGACCGCGTCTGGCCGCGGCCGGTCACCGTGGGGCTCGCCGTCGAGCTGGTGTTCTTCGCCGCCTACGCCGTCGGCTGGTGGCTCACCGGCGGGGAGCCCGGGCCCGGGGTCGCCGTCGTGCTGCTGCTCTGCACCGCCCTCGGCCTCGGCATCCAGAGCAGCACGGTGCAGCGGTTCGGCGTCAGCGGCATGTCCACCACGTACCTCACCGGCACGCTCACCACGGTGGTGATCCGCCTGGCCACCGGGCGCGGCGTGCGCGAGGTGTGGCACAGCGTCGAGATCCTGCTCGGGCTGATCGCCGGCGCGGCCGCGGGCGCGGGCCTGCTGCTGCTCGTCCCGCTGGCGGCGCCGGTGCTGCAGCTGGCCGCGCTCGGCGCCGTCGTCCTCATCGGGGCGACGGTCGCCGGGCGCCGTTAGTTCTCAGGCGGGCAGCAGCCCGAGCTGCGCCAGCAGGCCGGCGGGGTCGTAGTAGATCCGGTGCTCGGTGACCTTGCCGTCGACGACGCGGAAGACGTCGGCGAAGGGCAGGTCCATCGGCCGGCCGGTGGGCGGGAACTCCCCGGCGGGCGTCTGCAGCGGGCCGGTGTGCGTCCCGGTGAAGCGGCCTTCCACGACGATCCGGTCGCCGTCCTCGACCGAGCGGTGCCGGGTGATCCGGCCGTCCGGGAAGGCCTGGAGGAAGGCCTGCCCGTAGGCGACGAACGACTCGATCCCGGACATCGGCTCGCTACCGGGAGCCTGCGTCACGACGTCGGCGGCGAAGAGGTCCGCGGCGTCGGAGAAGTCGTTGCCGTTGATCTCGGCGTAGTGCCGGTCGACGAGCTGCTCGAGGGTCATCGGGATGCTCCGGGTTACGCGGCGGACGCCGGTTCGGGGACGAGCCCGAGCTGGGCGAGCATCCCCAGCTGGTCGAGGTAGACGGTCACCTGCGCGAGGCGGTCGTCGCGCTGGGTGGCCACGGCGCAGAAGGGCATCGTGACCGTGCGGCCGGTCGGCGGCACCTCGCCCTGCGGCGTGGCGAGCGGCCCGGTGTGGGTGCCGGTCCAGGTGCCCTCGATCGCGAACCGGTCGCCGTCCTGGACGACGTTCGTGACGGAGTGCCGGCCGTCGGGCATGGCGGCGGCGAAGCCGCGGCTGAACTCCACCCACTCGGCCGCGCTCTGCAGCGCGGAGAACGGTGAGCTCATCCGGGCGTCCGGGTGCATGACGGTCTCGTACTCGTCCCAGCGCTGGCCGTCGATGACGGCGAAGAGCCGCTCGGCGAGGGTGCGCGCGTCGGTGGTCATCTGGGTCCTCCTCGGGTCACGGGTCCGACGGCGAGGAGCCTCCGGCGTTCGCGAGGACGACGGATGGGGTTTTCTCCCTATGTTTCGCCGCCGTCGGGTGGCACGAGGCCGTGCTGGACGGCCACGAGCGTCGCGGCCGAGCGGGAGTGGACGCCGAGCTTGGCGTAGACCGCCTCGACGTGGTGTTCGACGGTCTTGCGGGAGACGACGAGCGCCTCGGCGATGGCGGCGTTCGACCGGCCCCGCGCCAGCAGGCGCAGCACCTCGACCTCGCGGGCGGTGAGCCCCGCGATCGCGGCCGGACGGCGGCGGGCGGGGTGGCCGGCCGCGGCCAGGACCGCGTCGACCGCGTCGGCGTCCAGCCGGCCTCCGCGGCCCGCGGACCGCAGCGCCGCGGCGGCCTCGGCGGCGCCGAGCGCGGGACGGTGCGCGCGGTCGGCGACCAGGGCGGCGTAGACGTCGGCGGCGGCGAGGACGCGGGCCGGCACGCTCAGGTCGGCGCCGCGCTGGTTGCGGTGGTAGCCGCTGCCGTCGACCCGCTCGTGGTGCTGCCCGGCCAGCGCGGCGAGCGGCCGCAGGAACGGTGACCGGGCGAAGACCCGCTCGGTGACGTAGGGGTGCAGCCGCACCTGCTCCTGCTCGTCACGGTCCAGCGGCCCGGGCTTGTCCCACACCGGGACCGAGACGGTCAGCCGCCCGACGTCGTGCAGCCACCCCGCCCGCCGCAGTGCGGTGGCATCGGCGGCAGGGAGGCCGCAGTGCCGCGCGGCGGCGCCGGCGAGGTCGGCGACCGCGCGCGAGTGCCCTGCGGTGTACGGCGACTTCAGGTCGGTGAAGTCGGCGAGGGCGCACAGCACGTCGTCGATCTGCTCCGGGCCCGAGACGGGGGCGCCGCCGGGCTCGGTGGCGAGCACGTCGGCCCAGGCGTCGTCCGGGTCGGTGAGCAGCTCGGGCGCGTCGGCGAGGAACGCGTCCACGATCTCGGGCAGGAAGGCGCGGCCCCGCCGCTCGCGCAGCATGGCGACGGCGGCCTCCTCCCCCACCAGCCGCAGGTGGACGGTGACCGCCTCGGCGAGCTGGACGACCTGGGCGGGCAGCGAGAGCTCGCTCGTGCCGAGCCCTCTCGGAAACCCCCTCCGGTCGGGGCGCTCGAAGACCTTGGTGACGTCGTCGCGGAGGTGCGCGCGGAGGTCGCCGTCGAGGCCGAGCCGGTCGATCAGCATCTGCGCGACCTCGCACACGGCGACGCCGGCGTCCTTCATCACGCGGGCGCCGGTCACCAGGTGCAGCAGCGCCGCCGGCCGCTGGGCGAGCGGGCGCGAGCCGACGGTGAACTGCAGGAGGTACGGCATCAGCGCCCGGCCGTTCGAGACGTCGAGCGTGCCGATGCCGGCGCGGAAGGCCCGCTCGTCACCGAGGAGGGCGGCCAGCGATGCGTTCTCCGCGGTGCAGCCGATGTGCCGCAGCAGCGCGAGGTAGTGGACGCGGCGCCGGGCCGGCACGTCGAGGTCCATGCGCTCGGCAAGGCGCACCGCCCGCGAGCAGATCCGCAGTCCGGACTCCATCGGCATGACCATCGCGACGTCGATCGCCACCGACCACGCGGCCAGCAGCTCCGACAGCCGCACGGCGTCGCGCGTCGGGGAGGCACCGGCCGCCATGGCGGAACAGGCTAAGGCCGTCGACAGTCCCTGGCGCGGGCCTGCGCCATCTCGGAACTCCGATGCACGCGAGATGCCGAAACCGCTGTTCAGGGCGCCGGAAACTGTCGGACCCCGTCCCTAGGTCGGGGTCATGCAGCGGACGGCGGGCACCTCCAGGGTGGAGGGCTTTCTGGTCGACTGGGTGCGGACCCGGCCGGCGCCCGAGCCGCGGCTGCCGGTCTCGTGGCTGACCCCCGAGGAGAAGGCCGCCGAGCTGCAGCGCCTGCAGGGCGAGCGGGCGCGGCTGGCCGCCCGGGAGGCGGATCTGATGCTGGTGTTCGCCGCCGACCGCCCGGAGGAGGACGACCCGGCCGACGACCACCCGGGGGCGCGCAGCCGGGACTGGCGGCAGACCGAGCCGGAGTTCCCCGGGATCAGCGAGTCCTGTCCCGACGAGCTGGGCTTGGTGCTCGGCGTCGGGCGGGGTACCGCGGCGCACAGGCTGCGCCGGGCCTGGAGCTGGCGGCACCGCCTGCCGGCCACCGGCGCCGCCCTGGCGCGCGGTGCGCTGGATGAGCGGCGGGCGCAGATCCTCGCCGACACCCTGGAGCACATCCGCCCGGCGCCGGCCGCGCGGGTGGAGGCGGTGGTGCTGCCCGAGGCGGCCGGGCTGAATTTCGCCGCGCTCAAGCGGCGCATCCTCGAGGTGCTGCTCGACCTCGAGTCCGCCGCGGCCGACGAGAGCCGCGCGCTGGCGGAGCGCAACGCGGACGTGTTCGTCGAGCCCGGCCCGGCCGGGCGGGCCACGCTGGGCGCGGAGCTGCCGGCGGAGGAGGCCGCGGAGGGCGTCGACTTCCTCAATGCCCTGGCCCAGCAGGCCAAGGCCGACGGCGATGAGCGGCCGATCGGGCAGCTCCGCGCCGAGCTGTTCTCCCTGCTGGTGCGCGGCGCCGCGATCGGCGCGGACGGGGCGCGGGCCAGCCTGACGATCACCGCCGCGCTGGAGGCGCTGGAGGGAGCGAGCAGCCGGCCGGCCGCTGTCAACGGCTTCGCCATCACGCCGGCGCACCTGGCCGGGCTGCTGCGCCGGGTCGGCGCGCTCGGCCTGCACACCCCCGAGGGCGGGTCGCTGACCTTCGCGATCACCGATGAGACCGGCCGGCTGCTCGCCACGGTGAGCCGGGAGGAGTTGGAGAGGCTGGTCCGCCGCGGCGACGGGCTCACCCCGCCGGCGGCCACCGAGAGCTACACCCCGACCGGCGCGCAGCGGGAGTTCATCGGCACCCGCGACCGCACCTGCCGGCACCCGTTCTGCGGGCAGCGGGCCGGCTGGGCCGACCACGACCACGGCGTCGCCCACTCCCGCGGCGGGCCGACCGACTGCACCAACCTGTGCTGCCTGTGCCGCACGCATCACCGGCTGAAAACCCTGTTCCGCGGCTGGCGGTTCGCCATGGAGCCCGACGGCACCCTGCACGTCACCACCCCGTCCGGCATCACTCGCACCACCCGACCGTGGGCGATGCGCCGGCGACCCCCACCACCGCCGCCACCGCCCGACCCGGCCGACGATCCACCGCCTTTCTGATCTCCGCCGTGTCAACATCTCGGCTCGTCGCCAAGTCGGCGAGCCCGGCAAGCAGTTGTCTCGTTACAGCGATTGACCGCACGAAACCAAGCGGCAGGGTATTGATGCACGCCTCGCCACGCGGACGACGCTCGCGGAGGCCGGGCAGGCCACATGGTGCAGCGGCGAGGACTCGACGCAGGAAGGTGCCCTGATGAAGGCGATCGTCGTGACGGACCAGGCTGCGGGAACGGCCGGGATGACGCTGGTGGAGCGGCCCGAGCCGTCGGCAGCGATCAACGACGTCGTCGTCGAGGTTCATGCGTCGGGATTCGTCCCGACTGAGTTGGCGTGGCCCTCGACCTGGACCGATCGCCGCGACCGCGACCGCGCACCGTCGATCCCTGGGCACGAGCTGGCCGGAGTGGTCACCGCCCTCGGCTATGGCACGACGGGGCTGTCGGTGGGACAGCGGGTGTTCGGCCTCACGGACTGGCATCGCGACGGCACCCTGGCGGAGTATGCGGCCGTCGAGGCACGCAACCTCGCGCCGCTGCCGGGAGACGTCGACTTCACGGTGGGCGCGAGCCTGCCGATCTCGGGGCTGACCGCGTGGCAGGGACTGTTCGAGCACGGCCGCCTTCAGGCGGGGCAGAGCGTGCTCGTGCACGGCGCGGCCGGCGCAGTCGGGACGATGGTGACGCAACTCGCGCGTGAGTTCGGTGCGTACGTCATCGGCACCGGACGCGCCGCGGACCGTCAGAAGGCGCTCGATTTCGGCGCGCAGGAGTTCGTCGACCTCGACAACGACGCGCTGGGAGACGTCCACGGAGTCGACCTGGTTTTCGATGTCATCGGCGGCGACATCCAGCAGCGGTCCGCGGGTCTCGTTCGAGCTGGAGGAACGCTGGTGTCCGTCGTCGGACCGACCGAGGCGCGGCCCGCCGACGGCCTGGCCGTCGATTTCGTCGTCGAGGCCGATCGTGCCCAACTGGGTGAGGTCGTGCAGCGGGTACGGGATGGACGACTGCGGACGAACATCGGCACCGTCGCGACCCTCGACGATGCCGTGGCCGCCCTCAACCCGACCGAGCGACGCACGGGGAAGACGATCATCAGCGTTCGTCCGTGAGGACTCGGGAACAGCGACCGGCCCGGCCGGGCCCGGGAACTGATCCACACTTCGCGAGAGTCCTCATCGGGCGCACCGATGAGTCATGACAGCTCGCACCGTCTACGCAGGAGCGTGACCTCATCCAGCAGCCATCTGCTGGTCGACGACCGACCTGTCGAGCAGGCCGCGCGCCAGCCAGGAAACGGTGAAGGAGCTCGTCATGACTCACATCTCGACCCCTACCGCAGCGGTCGCTGCACGATGAACGCCCCCGCCACCACCATCACGCCGGTCCGCGTTGCCGACCTGCTCGCCGAGGGCGAGCGGATGCCGGTCTACGTGCACGTCATCGACCATCCCGAGGGGCGGGTGTTGGTCGACACCGGCCTGACGGAGCTCCACCCGCTGGTGGCCGACATGGATCCCCGGCTTCGGCCGCTGAGCGAGCAGGACTTCGATCTGGCCGGCATCGACATCGTGGTCAACACCCATCTGCACTTCGACCACTGCGGCGGCAACCACCTCTTCGCCGGCAGGCCGACCTATGTCCAGCGTCGGGAGCTCGAGGACGCGCGCAGCCAGGACGACTACACCATCCGCGAGTGGGTCGACGCGCCCGGCGTGCGCTACGTGCCGGTCGACGGTGAACTCGAGCTGCTTCCCGGGCTCCGACTCGTCCCGGCACCGGGCCACACACGCGGAACGCAGGTGGTCGTCGTCGAGAACGGCGGGCGTCCGGTCGTCGTCGCCGGCGACGTGGCGGTCTGGTTCGGGGAGCTCGACGAGCCGAGCACCGAAGGTCAGTTGCTGGTGCGTGCGCTCGACCCCGAGCTGGTGTGGCTCGCGCACGCGCACGAGCCATGGCGACCCCGCACCGTCTGAGGCCTCACGCAGCTGGCCCTGAGCGAGCCGCTCGAGGACACCGTCAGCGGCGGCGTCGTCCCTAGACGATCGCCTCGTGGAACAGCAAGGTCACCGCAATCACGATGAACGGCACCAGCGCGAGCTCCAGAACGGCAGCGCGAGCACGGAGTGCCACGGCTCTTCGGGTGCTCGGTACCCGCGGTGAAGTACGTCGTCTCGCCCTCGTCGGCGCCAGCTTCCGTGCATGGCCGAACGTCTCGACGGCGACGAGCTCACTCCCCGCGCACCAGGCGGGGGGAGCAGACGACGCACGGCCGTCGGATGACCTACCGAGAAGCCCGGAGCTGGGTGAAGCGCAGCGACGCGCTGCTTGGGCGGTGGCGCGGCCCAACGATCGACTGGGTCCCCGACCGGGAGAGAACGGCGTTCGTCGCAGAGGCGCGGCAGGCCGAAGGGCGAGGACGGTCTGACGCGCCCCCGGCTGGCGCGTACCCGCGGTGATTCAGAGCGTCTTCTCGAACCAGTGGTGGGCGTAGGGCTCGTCGTTGAACGCGGGGACCTCGCGGTAGCCGGCCGAGCGGTACAGGGCGATCGCCTCGACCAGCGACCCGTTGGTCTCCAGGTGCAGCACCCGGACGCCGTGCCCGCGTGCCTGGGCCTCCAGCTCGGTGAGCAGCCGCCGGCCGAGGCCGAGGCCGCGCGCGGCCCGGGACACCCACATCCGCTTCACCTCGGCCGGCGCGCCGGAGTGGAACTTCAGCGCTCCGCAGCCGACCGGCTCCCCGTGCAGCGTGGCCACCAGCAGCAGCCCGGCCGGCGGCGTCAGATCGGCCGCCTCCGCGGGGATGCTGCGGCCCGGGTCGAACCCGGCGTCGAAGCGCTCGTCCAGCTCGGCGGCGTACGCGGCCAGGCAGGCCCGCGCCTCCGGCCGACGCGGGTCGGTGACCGCGATCCGGACCATCGACGCGGTGAGCAGCCGCTCGACGTCGGCCATAGCCGCGGCCAGCCGGTCGCGCTGCCGGTCGTCGAGCGGCGTGAGGATGCCGGTGGCCAGCTCGTCGGACCGCCGGTCCAGCTCGGCGCGCTCGGCCCGCCCGGCAGGAGTCAGCCGCACCCGTCGCACCCGCCGGTCCGCCGGATCGGCCTCGACCGCGACCAGCCCGTCGGTCTCCAGCGCCCGCAGCAACCGGCTCAGGTAGCCCGAGTCCAGGTCGAGCCGGGCGCGCAGTGACCGGACCTCTGCGCCGTCCGGACCGATCTCCCACAGCAGCCGCGCCTGGCCGATCGGCCGGCCGCGGGACAGGTAGGTCTCACCCAGCACCCCCAGCCGCTGGGTGACGGTGCGGTTGAAGCGGCGGACCCGGGCGACAGCGGTCGCGTCCATTCCCTGACCGTAGTCAGAGAAATGACCGCCTTCCAGGGCCCATGGTCACTGGAGGCTCCCGGTGCGGGCGCCCTGCCACAGGTCGATGCCGGCGTCCGTGGCGTGCCGGTCGATCGCGGCCAGCTCGTCGGCCGAGAAGTCCAGGCGCGCCAGCGCGCCGACGTTGTTCTCGAGCTGGGTCACGCTGCTGGCCCCGATCAGCACCGTCGTCACCCGCGGGTCGCGCAGCGCCCAGGCCAGCGCCATCTGCGCCAGTGACTGGCCCCGGTCCCCCGCGATCCCGTTCAGCGCCCGCACCCGGCCGAGCGCCTCCTCGCTGAGCAGCTCGGTGGACAGCGACTTGTCCTGGCTGGCGCGCGAGCCCTCGGGGATGCCGTGCAGGTAGCGGTCGGTGAGCATGCCCTGGGCCAGCGGCGAGAAGGCGATGCAGCCGACGCCCTTGTCCGCGAGCACGTCGAGCAGGCCCTCGGTCTCGATCCAGCGGTTGAGCATCGAGTAGGACGGCTGGTGGATCAGCAGCGGCGTGCCGAGGCCGGCGAGGATCTCCACCGCCCGGGCGGTGTCCTCCGGCGAGTACGAGGAGATCCCGGCGTAGAGCGCCTTGCCCGAGCGGACGGCGGTGTCGAGGGCGCCCATCGTCTCCTCGAGCGGCGTCGTCGGGTCCGGCCGGTGCGAGTAGAAGATGTCGACGTACTCCAGGCCGAGCCGCGTCAGCGACTGGTCGAGGCTGGCGAGCACGTACTTGCGCGAGCCGCCGCCCTGCCCGTACGGCCCCGGCCACATGTCCCAGCCGGCCTTCGTGGAGATGACCAGCTCGTCGCGGTAGGCGGCGAAGTCCTCGCGCAGGTGCCGGCCGAAGTTGGTCTCGGCGGACCCGTAGGGCGGCCCGTAGTTGTTCGCGAGGTCGAAGTGCGTGATGCCGAGGTCGAAGGCCCCCCGCAGGATCGACCGCTGCCGGTCCAGGGGGACGTCGTCGCCGAAGTTGTGCCAGAGCCCGAGACTGATCGCCGGTAGATCGAGGCCGCTGCGGCCGCAGCGCCGGTAGATCATCGAGTCGTATCGGTCCTCGGCAGCGGTGTAGGCCATGCGGCCATCCTGCTGGCCACCGCGGCCGGCCGCGACGAGGCCCCGAGCGGCTCGTGCCCGGCCGCCCGGCGCTGTTGACACCGTTGGATCGAGAATCGATTATGTGACCACGGGCCGGGCGAGCAGCAGCCGCACCGGTCGCGTGGCTCCGGGGACCGCCCGGGCTCGAGTCCCCAGGGAGGTTCCCTCGTGCAGCGCGTGACGCCCACCGTCTTCACGTCCACCGAGATCCGTGGCTGCAACCCCAGCTACGTCGTCACCAACGCGGGCGTCGTGGTCATCGACACGCCGCAGCTGCCCACCAAGGCCCTCGAGATGCGCAAGCAGGCCGAGGCGGAGGGCCCGATCCGGTTCGTGATCAACACCGAGCACCACGTCGACCACATCTTCGGGAACTACTTCTTCAAGGGCGCCGGCGAGGTCGTCCACCACCAGGGCGTCGCGGACAACTTCATGGTCCCGACGCCGGACCTCGACCCGTTCGCCTACGCCCTCGAGGCCATCCCCACCGACGACCCGGACGCCGCGCCGATCGTGCCGGACCGGGACACCTACTACGAGGACCCCAACCGCGGCGACCTGGTCTTCACCGGCGACCTGGAGATGAAGGTCGGCGAGAAGACCTTCCACCTGATCCACACGCCCGGCCACACCCCCGGGCAGGTCGCGGTCTACGTCCCCGACGAGCGGGTCGTCTTCACCGGGGACACCGTGTTCTCCGAGTGCCAGACCTGGCTGATGACCTCCGACATCGACCAGTGGGTCGGCGCCCTCGACGTGATCCGCAGCCTCGACGTCGACACCGTCGTCCCCGGGCACGGGCCGGTGACCACCCCGGCGTACCTGGCCACCCAGCGCGCCGTGCTGCTGGAGTGGACCAGCGCCGTCGCCGAGGCGGTCGCGAAGGGCTGGTCGCGCGAGGAGACGATCGCCCGCGTCGACTTCCGCGACAAGTTCGGCCCGGTCGACGTCGGCCAGGGCTACATGATGGACCACATCCAGACGCTCAACGCGGCCTCGTTGTGGGACAAGTTCACCGCCAAGCGCGCTCCCGTCCGCTGAGCTCGGAGGAACCGGAACACCATGGATGAACTGCAGCGCTTCACCCTGACCGACCGCGTCGCCGTCGTGGCCGGGGGCTCCGGGGGCGTCGGCGTCCGGACGTGCGGCGCGCTGGCCGGCGTCGGCGCGAAGGTCGCGATCATCGGGCGCTCGAAGGAGCGGCTGGAGGAGGCGCGCCAGGCGGTCGAGCAGGCCGGCGGTGAGGCACTGGTCGTCGCCGGCGACATGGCCGGCAAGGAGGCCGCGGACGACGCGATCGCGCAGACCCTCGACGCCTTCGGCCGGGTCGACGTCCTGGTCAACGGCATCGGCGGCGGCGCCGGCACCGCGCTGTACCCGGCCGAGGAGTACCCGCAGGCGGAGTGGGACCGGATCCTCGACCTCAACCTGACGACGGCGCTGCTGGTCTCGCAGGCCGCCGCCCGCGCGATGATCGCCGGCGGCCGGGGCGGCTCGATCCTCAACATCAGCTCCGTCCGCGGCCAGCTCGGCATCGACGCCGGCTACTCCGCCTACGTCGCGGCCAAGGGCGCCATGGATGCCCTCACCCGCCAGCACGCCACCGAGTGGGCCAAGCACGGCATCCGGGTCAACGCGATCTCGCCGACGTTCGTGCGCACCGAGCAGGCGGCCTCCCTGCTGGCCCAGCCCGGGTTCTACGACAACCTGGTCGCCCGCATCCCGCTGCGCCGGATCGCCGAGACCGACGACCTGGTCGGCGCCCTGCTGTTCTTCTGCTCCGACGCCTCGGCGTTCGTCACCGGCCAGGTCCTCACGCTCGACGGCGGCCTCACGGCCACCCAGTGAGCTCCCCGGCGACCTGTGCGGTCGTCCGCGAGCCGGGCGGCCGCTTCCTCCTCGAGGAGGTCGTGCTCGAGGGACCGCGGCCGGACGAGGTCCTCGTGGACGTCGTCGCCTCCGGCATGTGCCACACCGACCTGCTGGTGCGCGACTCCCGCCCGGACTCCCTGCCGGCGGTCCTCGGCCACGAGGGCGCCGGGATCGTGCGGGAGACCGGCAGCGCGGTCCGCGGCGTCGCCCCCGGCGACAAGGTGGTCCTCAGCTTCCCGTCGTGCGGGGAGTGCCGCCGCTGCCGCACCGGCCGCTCGGCGTACTGCGACACGATCGCCGCGCTGAAGTTCGGCTGCCGCCGCCCCGACGGGTCCGTCGCCACGACCGACGCCGCCGGCCGGCCGGTCGGGGACCACTTCTTCGGCCAGTCGTCGTTCGGCACGCTCGCCGTCGCGAACGCGCGCAGCGTCGTGAAGGTCCCGGACGACGTCGACCTGCGCATCGCCGGGCCGCTGGCCTGCGGGGTGCAGACCGGCGCGGGGACGGTGCTCGACGTGCTCCGGGTGACCCCCGGCTCGTCGGTGGCGGTCTTCGGCGCCGGCTCGGTGGGCCTGTGCGGGATCATGGCGGCCCGGCTGTGCGGCGCGACGACCATCGTCGCCGTCAACCGCCGGCGGTCCCGGCTCACGCTGGCGGCCGAGTTCGGCGCCACCCACGTGGTGTCCCCCGAGGACGCCGACCCGGTCGAGGCGATCCGGGACGCGACCGGTGGCCGGGGGGTGGAGTTCGCCTTCGAGACCACCGGCGTCCCCGAGGTGCTCACCCAGGCCGTGCGCTCGCTGGACTCGCTCGGCACCTGCGCCTACGTCGGCACCGCGCCGCCCGGCGTGACCGGCGGCATCCCGATGCTGGAGGCCATGACGAAGGGCCTCACCGTGCGCGGGGTCCTGCAGGGCGACAGCACGCCGGCCCGGACGATCCCCCGGCTGCTCGACCTGCACCGGCGGGGGCTGCTGCCGTTCGACCGGCTGCTCACCCACTACCGGCTCGACGAGATCAACCGGGCCGCCGCCGACACCGAGACCGGCGACGTCGTCAAGCCGGTGCTGCTCATGGACGGCGCAGCCGCAGCGTGAGGAACGCCGGCTCCGTGCACAGCCGCGCGTAGCCCACCGGGTCGGTCGCGGCCAGCTCGGACAGCGGCCGGCGCCCGCCCGCCAGCGGCAGGGGCGCCCCCTCGCGCGCGAAGTGGGAGCCGCCGAGCCGGCGCTGGTCCGACGTCGGGTGATGGGTGGCGACGACCAGCCAGCCGCCCGGGCGCAGCACGCGGGCGATCTCGGCGAGCAACTGGGCGCGGGCGTCGACGTGGTGCAGCACGAGCTCGGCCAGCACACCGTCGAAGGAGGCGTCGGCGGCGAAGCCGAGCCGCTGCTCGAGGTCGTGCCGGCGCAGCTCGGCGCGGTCGCCGAGGCGGTCGCGCGTCGTCTGCCCGGCCCCCGATCAGGCGAAGGGGTCGAACGCCGCCGCCCGCACGGTGCCGTCCCCGGCCACGTCGACGGCGTAGCCGTTGAGGTACGGCGGCTCGCCGGGGTCGGTCCCGGTGAACCGGACGGCCACCGCCCGCAGCACCGGCGAGTGCGTCACCCCGATGACCGTGTCGGGGGCGGCCGGCCCCAGATCACCCAGGCTGGCCGCGAACGCCGCGATGCGCGCCGCCACGCCGGCGGCGTCGTCCCCGGGCGGGTCCGCGCAGTGCACCCAGTGCTCGATGCGGTCCGGCGCCGTGAGGAACCCACGGAAGAAGGGGACGGCGAGGACGCCGTCGGGCGTCATGCCCGGCACCTGGGCGGCGAAGGCCTCGGCCGTGCTGACCATGTCGACGCGCTCGCCGGCGAGGTAGATGTCGGGGTTGCGCAGGGCGAAGGCCACCACGGGCGGGGTGACGCGGGCCGACGGGTCGGCCGCCGTCAGACCCTCGAGCACCCCCTGCGCGGACTCCTTGGTCCGGCGGGTGGCGCCCGACAGGAGGCGCACCGAGCCCAGGCCGTGCCCGGCCAGCCGCTTGCCTGCCTCCTCGGCCTGAGCCCGGCCGGTGTCGGTCAGCGGCTGGTCGCCCCGGTGCGAGACCACCTCGCCGTGGCGCAGCAGGATCAGCCGGCGCCCCCGCCGGGTCGGGCTCACTTCGCCGGGTCGGGCAGCAGCACGTCGCGCACCACGCCCTCCAGATCGGCGCAGGCGGCGAGGAACTGGCGCAGCGTGCGCCGCGTGGCCCCGTAGCCCTCGAACTCGCCGATCGTCATCCCGTCCTGATCGTAGGCCCGCCGGAACTCCGGGAACTTCTCGCACAGGGTCGAGACGACGGCGTCGTCCACCGGGTCGTCGATCCGCGGCAGCGGCTCGATGCCGCTGGCGTTGAGCCGGACCTGCCACTCGAACGGCGGGGAGATCACGACGTCGCCGCCGACCAGCTGGCTCCAGTGCATGTGGTTGCGGAACGCCGCCGACAGCAGCCGGGTGCGGAAGCCCCGCTCGCGGAAGATCCGGTAGGCCTGCTTGAACACCGCGACGCCGGCCCACTCGAGGATCCCCGGGTCGACGGTGACGACGTCGCGGGCGGCGACCGCCTTCAGCCAGTCGTCGAGGCGGCCCACCATGATCGTGCAGACCGGGCCCATCGAGGCGACGTCGAGCCCCTCGGCCTCCCGCCGCTCCAGCCCGCGCTCGATGGCCTCGGCGACCGCGACCGCCTGCGGCACCGTGAACGACACCGTGGCGTTGATGCTGACCCCGCGGTAGGTGGCCTCCTCCATCGCCCGGATGCCGGCCTGCGTGGCCGGGATCTTCACGATGATGTTGGGCGCCAGCGCGTCGAAGGCCACCGCCTGCGCGACGAGCGCGTCGGTGTCGCGGTAGAGCCGCGGGTCGGTCTGCACCGACAGCCGGCCGTTGCGGCCGGCGTGCTCGGCGAAGGCGTCGGTGAGCAGCGCCGCCGCCTCGACCGACAGCTCCTCGACCATCGCCCAGCCGATCTGCGACTCCGTGGCCGTCGGGTGCGCCTCGGCGTACTCGCGGATCCGCCGCTGCCACCGCGGCAGGTCGCTGCGCAGCGCGGCCAGCGCGATGACCGGGTTGCAGGTGGCGCCCACCGCCCCCCAGCCGATGGCCGCCGAGAGCTCGGCCGGGGTGGCCGAGTCGTTCCAGAGCACGGTCGGGGTCTCCCGCGCCATGCGCAGGAGGGGCGGCGCCGTCGGGACGGCGGTGGTCGCCAGGTCGGTCATCTCACTCCTCACACAAGTGCGTCGGCGCGGTGCGCGGTGCGCGCACCGCGCCGACGGCGGTGTTCAGCGGGTCAGTCGTTGGCCCACGGCGGCGGGTTGCCGGTCGCCTTCGCCGGCTCGTCGCGGCTCGGGTCCGGCGAGTCGGGCCCGAACAGACCGCCGAAGGTCTGGTCGACCTCGTCGATCGTCTTGACCACCTTGAAGCCAAGCTCGTCGCCGTCCTTGACGATCTGCACGACGTAGGCCGGCTGGATCGAGTTGCGGTTCTCGTCCAGCGTCACCTGCCCGTTCGGGAAGGTGGGCTGCAGCCCGGCCAGCGCCTCCTGGAAGGCCTTGGAGTCGTCGCTCAGGTCGCCGTCCACCTGCTCGAGACCCTGGAGGATCGCCTGCATGCCGTCGTAGTACAGGACGGTGAAGAGGCTGTCACCGGGGACGTCGGGGAACTCCCCGGTGAACCCGTCGACGTAGTCGGTCCAGTCGCCCTCGGTGCCGCCGAGCGGGACCGGGGAGCCGCCGACCAGGCCCTCGAGCTGGTCGCCGACGGTGAAGGACGTCGGGTCCATCACCGACGAGCCACCGAGCAGGAAGTCGCCCGGGTCCTTGCCGATCTGGATGAACGCCTTCTCGGCCGCGACGGTGTTGGTGCCACCGGTGAGCAGCAGGACGCCGTCGACGTCACGCGGCAGCTGCGCCACCGGCGACGACCAGTCGGTCTGGGTCAGCGGCACCCAGCTGCGCGCGGTGACCTCGCCGCCCAGCGAGGTGAACTCGCTGACGAAGCCCGCGGCCTGGGTGTACGGGTAGGAGTAGTCCTCGCCCAGGATGGCGACCTTCCGCCAGCCCTTCTCGTTGTAGGCGTAGGAGCCCAGGCCCGCCATCCACTGCGCGCCGTCCCCACCGAAGCGGAAGAAGTTGGGCGCCTTCACCTGCAGGGTCGTGGACTGCGCGCCGGAGGTGCCGTTGACGAAGGTGACCTCGGGGTGGCTCTTGGCGTAGTTGGCCACCGCGACACCCTCGTCGCCCGAGAGCGGGCCGAGCAGGATCTGCACGCCGACGTTCTCCACCAGGCGGCGGGCCTCGGCGACAGCCTTGTCCGGGGTGGCGTCGGAGCAGCCGTAGCTGATCGCCAGCGGCTTGTCGGCCACCGTCGCGCCGGTCACCTGGTCCTGCGGCTCCTGGCCGTCGGCCTTGCCGCCCGCGTCCTTGATGAGCGCGTACTTGGCGCCGGACAGCGACTCCGCCTCGAACGTGGCGAACGGACCACCGCAGGTGGTCAGCACGCCGATCTGGATGGCTCCCTCGGGAGCCTCCGCCGGCGCGGCCGCCGTCTCCGACGCCGACCCGGACGACGAGTTGTCGTTGCCACCGCACGCGGTCAGCGCCAGCGCGGCGCCGGCCACCACGGCGATCGCGCCCCGGGCGCGCAGCCGGCTCGTGGAGTTCCTCATTGACTCTCCTGCTCCCTGGCTGAGGGGCGGCCGGAGCCGCTCCCATCCGCTCAACCGATAATCGATTGACGATCACCGGGGATGATAGGGATCACATTTTCCGCACGTCAAGGGCGTCCGCACGCCCGTGCCCGAATCGTCTCCGCAGGCCGGACGGCCGTCCCGGCAGGACGACGAGGGCGGCGGGCCGGTCGGCCCGCCGCCCTGCTCAGCGCCGCCGCGTCAACGCGCCGTGGGCATGTCGAACGACGCGTCCCGCTCCAGTTCCGGCCAGCGCTGGGTGACCACCTTGGCGCGGGTGTAGAACCGGACGCCGTCGGGGCCGTGCACGTGGTGCTCGCCGAAGAGGGAGTTCTTCCAGCCGCCGAAGGAGTGGTAGGCCATCGGCACGGGGACCGGCACGTTGACGCCGATCATCCCGACCTTCACGCCGCGGACGAACTTCCGCGCGGCGCCGCCGTGCGAGGTGAAGATCGCCGTCCCGTTGCCGTAGGGGTTGGCGTTGATCAGGTCGATCGCCTCGTCGACCGTGCCGGCGCGCAGCACCGACAGCACCGGCCCGAAGATCTCCTCGCGGTAGATCTCCATGTCCGGCCGCACCTGGTCGACCAGCGTCGGGCCCACGAAGAAGCCGTTCTCGTGCCCGGGGACGACGAGGTCGCGGCCGTCGACCACGACCTTGGCGCCACTCTCCTCCCCCGAGGTGATCAGCGAGACGATCCGCTCCTTCGATGCCTGGGTGACGATCGGCCCCATCTCGCTGCCCGGCTCGCGACCCGGCCCGACGCGCACCGCGCGGCTGCGCCGGTCGAGGACGTCGATGAGCTCGTCGCCGACCGAGCCGACCGCGATGGTCGCCGAGATCGCCATGCACCGCTCCCCCGCCGAGCCGTAGGCGGCGGCGGCGAGGTGGTCGGAGGCGAAGTCGAGGTCGGCGTCGGGCAGCACGATCGCGTGGTTCTTGGCGCCGCCGAGCGCCTGCACCCGCTTGCCGTTGCGCGTGCCGCGGTCGTGCACGTACTGCGCGATCGGCGTGGAGCCGACGAAGGAGACCGCGGCGACGGCCGGGTGGTCGAGCAGCGCGTCGACGGCGACCTTGTCGCCGTGCACGACGTTGAAGACGCCCGGCGGCAGGCCGGCCTCGGCCCACATCTCGGCGAGCAGGAGCGACGCGGACGGGTCGCGCTCGCTGGGCTTGAGCACGAAGGTGTTCCCGCACGCGATCGCGACCGGGAACATCCACATGGGCACCATCGCCGGGAAGTTGAACGGCGTGATGCCGGCGACCACGCCCAGCGGCTGGCGGAAGCTGTAGCTGTCGACGCCGGTGGAGACCTGGTCGGAGTACTCCCCCTTGAGCAGCTGGGGGATCCCGCAGGCGAACTCGACCACCTCCAGCCCGCGCTGCACCTCACCCGCGGCGTCGGAGAGCACCTTGCCGTGCTCGTCGGTGATGGCCGCGGCGAGCTCGGCCTTGCGGCGGGAGACGATCTCGCGGAACGCGAAGAGGATGCCCGTGCGCCGCGACAGCGACGACTCCGACCACTCCTCGAAGGCCGCCGCGGCGGCCGCGACCGCCCGGTCGACGTCGGCGGCCTCGGCGAGCAGGACCTCGGCCTGCTGCTCGCCCGTGGCCGGGTTGAACACCGGCGCCCGGCGACCGCCGGAACCGGAGTTCTCGGCGCCGTCGATCCAGTGCTGGATGGTCCTCACGGTCGGTCTCCCTCGTCGTCGAAGGCTGTGCTTGCCTGAAGGGCGCGCCACACGCGCTCGGCGGTGAGCGGCAGGTCGCGCACCACCACGCCGGTCGCCTCGGTGACCGCGGCCGCGACCGCCGGGGAGACGGCGAACAGGCCGCCCTCCCCCGCGCCCTTCGCGCCGTACGGACCGGGGCCGTCCTCGTTCTCGACCAGGTGGGAGTGCAGCTCGAGCGGCACGTCCTTGGTGGTCGGGATGCGGTAGTCGAGCGCGCCGAGGTTCACGATCCGGCCGTGCTCGTCGAAGATCAGGTGCTCCATGAGCGTGTGGCCCAGGCCCATGATGGCCGCGCCCTCGTCCTGCGCCTCGACGTGCGCCGGGTTCAGCGCCCGCCCGACGTCGGCGACGGAGACGTGCTTGACGATCAGCAGCTCGCCGGTCTCCCGGTCGACCTCGACCTCGACGGCGGTCGCGTTGAACTCGTAGAAGGACGGCGACCCGCCCAGCGGGTGCGTCGGCACCGCCTCGCCGCGGCGGGACCCCACGCCGATCACCTCGCCGCGCACGCCCGCGAAGCCGGCGACGAGCACCTCGGGGAAGGCGAGCTTGCGGCCGTCGACGACGACGGTTCCGTTCAGGACCTCGACGTCCTCGGTGCCGAACGCACCGGCCGCCAGCTCGCCGACCTGCCGCTTGACGTCGCGGCAGGCCTCGGCCACCGCGGTGCCCATGAAGACGGTGGAGCGGCTGGCCGACGTCTGCAGGTCGAACGGCGCCATGCCGGTGTCGCCCATGACCACCGAGACGGCGTCGACGTCGACCCCGAGCTCCTCGGCGGCGATCTGGGCGAGCACCGTCCGGGCGCCCTGGCCCATGTCGGAGGTGCCGGCGAGCACGGTGGCGCTGCCGTCCATGTGCAGCCGCACGATGGAGTACGAGGCGCCGGTCGTGGCCGAGGATTTGATCGCGACGCCGATGCCGCGACCGCGGTTCGGCGCCAGCGGCGCGCCCCAGCCGATGGCCTCGGCGGCGGTGCGCAGGCTCTGCGGCCAGTCGCCGTCGGCGGGCTTGTCCCCGGCCACCACCTCCTCGCCGCGGCGGGCGAGGTTGCGCATCCGGATCTCCAGCCGGTCGAGGCCGAGGCGGCGGGCGGCCTCGTCCATCTGCGACTCCACCGCCCACGCCACCTGCGGCGTGCCGAACCCGCGGAACGCCGTCGCCGGCGGCGTGTGCGACAGCAGCGCCCGCACGCGCGCGCGGGCGTCGGGCACCCGGTAGGGACCGCAGAAGAGATAGGTGGACTTCGAGACCACCCGGACGGCGATGTCGGCGTAGGCGCCGAGCAGCCCGTCGATCTCGGCGTCCTGGAACAGCAGGGTGCCGTCCGTGTCGAAGCCGGTGCGCATGCGCACCCGGTAGGCGGTGCGGCGCACGGCCTGGAACGTCTGCGCCAGGGTGAGCGCCAGCCGGACCGGCCGCCCGGTGCGCCGGGCGAGGAAGGCCAGCAGCGGCTCGAACTTGGCGTGCTGCTTGCCGCCGAACGCGCCGCCGGGGTCGGGGGCGACCACCCGGACCTTGGCGATCGGCAGGCCGAGCATCGCCGCGATGCCCGACTGCAGCAGGTAGGGGTGCTGGATGGCGCTCCAGACGGTGAGCCCGTCGCCGTCGGGCGCCGCGAGGAACACGTGCGGCTCGATCGCGAAGTGCGTGACCATCGGGAAGGTGTAGGTGTTCTCGACGACGCAGGGCGCGCCCGCGGCGTCGACGTCCCCCCACCCGAACCGCCACTCGCGCACCGTGTTGGTGGAGGCGAGCGGGCCGTCGCGGAGCGCGGGGTCCTGCACCAGCGGCGCGTCCTCGGCGAGGGCGTCCTCGACGGTGAGCACCGCGGGCAGCTCCTCGGCCTGCACGCGCACCAGCGCGGCCGCCTCCTCGGCGGCCTGCTCCGTCTCCGCGGCGACGGCCGCCACCGCCTCGCCGTGGAACTTCGTCTCCCCGACCGCGAGCACCGGCCGGTCGGCGTGGACGGGACCGAACCGCGGCATCGGGTCGGGGAGATCCGCCGCGGTGAGCACCGCCCGGACGCCGGGCACCGCCTCGGCGGCCGCGGTGTCGATGCCGACGATGCGCGCGCGGGCGCAGTCGAGCGTGACCAGCTTGACGTGCAGCAGGTCGTCGGGCTTGACGTCGCCGACGAACCGCTGACGGCCGGTGACCCGCTCGTACCCGCCGACGCGGCGCGCGGAGACGCCGATGCGCGGTCCGGTCACGCCGCCGGCTCCTCGTCCGTGCCCGCCACGCGCTGGACCGCCGCGACGATGCGCTGGTAGCCGGCGCACCGGCACAGGTTGCCGGCCAGGCCCTCCCGGATCTCCGGGACACTCGGCCGCGGGTTCTCGTCGAGCAGCGCCTGCGCGGCCATGACCATGCCCGGGATGCAGAAGCCGCACTGGACGGCGCCCGTGGCCAGGAAGGCGTCCTGCAGCGGACTCAGCCGCCCGCCGTCCTCGAGGCCCTCGATGGTCGTGACGTCCATGCCCCCGGCCTCCACCGCCAGCACGAGGCAGGAGTTCACGGCGCGCCCGTCGATCAGCACGGTGCAGGCACCGCACTCGCCCTCGGCGCAGCACTCCTTGCTGCCGGTCAGGTCGAGGTCCCAGCGCAGCGCGTCGAGCAGCGTCTCGGTGCTCGAGACGGCGACCGACCGGGGGACGCCGTTGACCGTGAGGTCGACCGGATAGCTGTCGGCGGCCATCGCGTCACGCTTCCTTGCGGTTGTCGGGGAGGGCGTCGCGCCGGTCGAGGGCGGCGGCCAGCGCCCGCCGGCCGAGGACGAGCAGCATCGCCTGCCGGTAGTCGGCGCCGCCGCGGACGTCGGTGATCGGCGAGGCGTGCGCGGTCATCGCCCGCAGCGCCTCCTCGCGGCCGGCCTCGGCCGAGCTGCGGTCGGCGAGCACGCCGCTGTCGTCGTCGACGACGAACGACCGCGGGGCCACCGCGCCGAAGGCGAATCGCGTGCGCCGGGCACTGACGGCGCAGCAGAGGCTCAGCGTGGCCAGGTCCACCCCGCGCCGGCGGGTGAGCCGGGCGAAGGACGCGCCCAGCGGCGGCTCGGGGACCGGCAGCTCGACGGCGGTGGCGATCTCCCCGGGCCGCAGATCGGTGCGGCGCGGGCCGAGCACGAAGTCCGCGACCGGCACCCGTCGCTCGCCGTCCCGGCCCGAGAGGACGACGACGGCGTCGTACGCCAGCAGCGCCGGGCCGGTGTCGTACGCCGGCGAGGCGTTGCAGATGTTGCCGGTGAGCGACGCGCGGTTGCGGATCTGCACCGAGCCGACCGTCTGCGCCGCCTCGACCAGCGCGGGGAACCAGCGGCGGATCCGCTCGTCCGCGATCAGCTCCGAGAGCGTGGTGACCGCGGAGACCGAGATCCGCCCGTCGGCCTCGTCGATCCGCGCCGGCAGGTCGGCCAGGTGCTTGAGGTCGAGGACGACGCGGGGCGTGATCCGGCCGCTCTGCAGCCCGACGATGAGATCGGTGCCGCCGACGATCATGCGGACGTCCTCGGGGGCCGCGGACTCCAGGACGTCGTAGGCCTCGGCGAGCGAGCCCGGCCGCGCGTAGGCGAACGGTCTCATGACGTCCGGGCGGCCGACGGCGCGGCGGCCTGCTGCTCGGCCACCTCGGCCAGGTGGCCGGCGAGCCGGTCCCGGACCTCGTCGAAGTGGCTCTCGATCGCGCGGACGACGCCGTCGGTGTCGCGGGCGCGGATCGCGTCGAGGATCGGGTCGTGCAGCGCCGCGCTCCACTGCGGGTCCGAGCCGGGGCCCACGAGGGTGATGTAGGTGCGCGACATCGGCTCCAGCGAGCGCCACACGCGCAGCAGGGTGCCGTTGCCGGACAGCTGCATGATCCGCTCGTGCAGGCTGGCGTCCACGATGGCCAGCGCCCGGCCGTCGCCGGCGTCCGCGGCGCGCTGCATCTCCTCGCCGATCGCCAGCAGCCCGGCGACGTCCTCGTCGGTCAGCCGGGCCATCGCCAGCCGGGCGCCGAGCACCTCGATGGTCGAGCGGACGACGTAGGCCTCGAGCAGCTCCGCGGTGTCGAGCCGGCGCACGCGGGCCCCGCGGAACGGGGTGATCTCGACGATGCCGAGCGCCTCCAGCCCGCGCAGCGCCTCCCGCACCGGCGCCTGGCTGGTGCCGAGCTCCTTGGCGACCGCCGTCTCGACGATCCGGGAGTCGGGCGGGTAGGAGCCGTCCAGGATGGACTCGAGCAGCCGCTCCTTCACCTGGTCGGCGAGGACGCTGCGCGTGAGGGCGTCGGGGCCAGACATGGCCACCTCCAAGTTCTCCGTCGAGGGGGAGCGCGATCGCGCCGGCTCCGCTGCGCCCCATGATCTCGACAATCCCAGCGAACCCGGGGACCCCACGATGGAGGCCCCTCGGATGCTGCCCTCGATAATCGATGATGACGCTACGTGGGCCGCCGGGGACCGTCAAGGAGCGGGCCGCCCGGCGTCCCGACCGGCGGTGAGGGCCTTGAAGCGCGCCATGTTCTCGGTGAGGGCGGCCTCGGTCGGGAGCCGCTCCATGCTCGAGGCACCGAAGAAGCCGACCACGCCCGTCGTCCGCGACAGCACGTACTGCGCGTCGTCGGGCTCGGCGATCGGCCCGCCGTGGCAGAGGACGATCACGTCGGGATTGATCGCGACCGCCGCGTCGCGCATCTCCTGGATCAGCGCGACGCAGTCGTCGAGGGTCCGTGCGGTGCGGGCGCCGATGCTGCCCTTGGTGGTCAGCCCCATGTGCGGCACGAGCAGGTCCGCGCCGGCGCGCGTCATCGCCTCGGCGGAGGCGACGTCGAACACGTAGGGGGCGGTGAGCAGGCCCCGCTCGGCGGCGAGCCCGATCATCTCCACCTCCTGCGCGTAGCTCATCCCGGTCTCCTCGAGGTTGGCGCGGAAGACCCCGTCGATGAGCCCGACCGTCGGGAAGTTCTGCACCCCCGCGAAGCCGGCGTCCGCAACCTGCCCGAGGAAGCGGTCCATCAGCCGGAAGGGGTCGGTGCCGCACACGCCCGCGAGCACCGGCGTCTCCCGCACGACCGGCAGCACCTCGCCGGCCATCTCCAGGACGATCGCGTTGGCGTCGCCGTACGGCATCAGCCCGGCCAGCGAGCCGCGCCCGGCCATCCGGTAGCGGCCGGAGTTGTAGACGATGATCAGGTCCGCGCCGCCGGCCTCCGCGCATTTCGCGGACAGGCCGGTGCCGGCTCCGGCGCCGACGATCGTGCCGCCGCCCGCCAGGGTCTCGCGCAGCCGCTGCCGCGCCCGATCGCCGTTCACGCGTCGTCCTCTCGCTGACCGATCAGGAACTCGTCGAGCCGTGCCGCCATGGCGACGGCGAAGGCCTCGTCGTTGATGTGCGCGTCCACCTCGTGCACCTCGACCGACGGCGCCAGCGTCGCCCGCAGCCCGGCCAGCAGCGCGGCGTCGGCGTCGGGGTCGGCGAACGGGCCGCCCGCCCCGGAGATCGCGGAGACGCCCCGCAGCGGCACGAACAGCGCGACCGGGCCGCGCGCCGCGGAGAGCTTCGCGCCGATCCGGCGGCCGAGCTCGGCGCACTCCTCGGACGTGGTCCGCATCAGCGTGACGCTGGGGTTGTGCACGTAGAAGGTCCGGCCGGCGAACCGCTCCGGGACCGTCTCCCGCGGGCCGAAGTTCACCATGTCGAGGGCGCCGAGCGAGACGACCTGCGGTACGCCCAGCCGGCCTGCCACCTCCAGCCGGTGCGGACCCGCCGACAGCACGCCGCCGACCAGGTCGTCGGCCAGTTCCGTCGTCGTCAGGTCGAGCACGCCCGCGACGAAGCCGGCCTCCACGAGGGCCTCCATGGCCCGCCCGCCGGTGCCGGTCGCGTGGAACACGAGCACCTCGTAGCCGCGCCGCTCCAGCTCCCCGCGGGCCGCGGTCACCGCAGGCGTCGTGACACCGAACATCGTGGCGGCCACCACCGGCCGCCGCTCCCCCGGGTCGACCGGTGGCGCGGTCACCATGCCGGCGACCGCGGCGGCAGCATTGGCGAGGATCCGGGCGGACACCGAGTTCAGGCCGGCCACGTCGGTGACGGCCGGCACGAGGACCACGTCGCTGACATCGACGTAGGGGCTGGTGTCCCCCGAGGCCATGGTCGACACGACCACCTTCGGCAGGCCCACCGGCAGCGCCCGCATCGCGGCCGTGGCGATCGCCGTGCCGCCCGAGCCCCCGGCGGCCAGCACCCCCTGGCAGCGGCCCTCGTCGAACAGCCGGCGGACGACGACCGGCGCGGCGGCGCACATGGCCCGGACGGCGGCGCCGCGGTCGGTGAGCGCGGCGAGGTCGAGCCCGCCGGCCGCGGCCACCTCCGCCCGCCCGATGTCCGGCGGGGTGCGCGGCGGACCCTGGGTGCCGACGTCGACGAGGACGGTGTCGACCCCGGAGGCGCGGAGCCGGTCCCGCAGGAAGGCGTACTCGTCGCCCTTGGTGTCGAGGGTGCCGACGAGGACGACGGTCGGCTTCCTCACCGGCGGCTCCTTGACGTGTCCCAGGTCATATGGTCGTATCCCTAATCGATTATCGGTTGCCCCGCAAGGGTGCGAAGGGCTCGGTGCGTTGGATGGCCACACAGACTGCAGCGGCCCGCCGCTCCGCTCCCCGTTTCCGGGTGCCGGTCGCCCCGGCGATCGCCGTCCTCGTGGGGGCGCTCGGCCTGCTCGGGGTGCTCTGGCAGGCGTTCGAGGCCGGGTTCGGCAGCGAGGGGAACGTGCCGACGTTCATCCTCATCACGCTCAACGGCCTGACCCTGGCCGGCCTCTACTTCATCAGCGCCAGCGGGCTGACACTCATCTTCGGCCTGCTGCGGGTCACGAACCTGGCGCACGGCGCGCTGTTCCTGCTGGGCGGCTACCTCGCGCTGACCCTCGTGCAGAACGGCGTGTCCTGGGCCCTCGCCGCGCTGCTGGCCATGCTCGGCAGCGGCGTGGTCGGCGTGGTGATGCACCAGCTGTTCCTGCGCTGGAACCAGGGCCAGGACCTCCGGCAGGCGCTGATCACCATCGCGTTCTCCCTGATCCTCGCCGACCAGATGCTCGGGTACTTCGGGGCGACGCCGACGGCGATCCTCCCGCCGGAGTGGCTGGCCCAGCCGTTGCCGCTGGGCGTCTACGACCTCGCCTACCCGACCTTCCGCATCGCGATGCTGGTCGCCGCGGTGCTGGTCGGGCTGATCTTCTGGCTCGTGTACAAGCGGACCCGGGTCGGCATGGTCGTCCGGGCCGGTGTCGACGACACCCAGATGACCTCGGCCCTCGGCGTGAACGTCCAGCGGGCCTTCGCGATCGCCTTCTTCGTCGGCTCCGCGCTGGCCGGGCTCGGCGGCGTGTTCGCCGGCACCGCGCTGTCGCTGGCGCCCGGCCAGGACCAGACGTTCCTGGTCAGCGCGCTCGTCGTCGTCATCGTGGGCGGCATGGGCAGCCTCGGCGGCGCGGCACTCGGCGCCCTGCTGCTCGGCCTGGTCGACCAGTACTCGAGCGCGTACCTGCCGGCCGAGTACTCGAACCTCTCCGCCCTGCTCACCTTCGTGCTGCTCGCCGCGATCCTCGCGGTGCGGCCGACCGGACTGTTCGGGAAGGCCCGATGAACCGCATCTGGTCCCTCGGCACCCGCGGCGTCCTGGCGGCCGTGCTGGTCGTCGTCGCCCTCGTGCCGGTGCTGACCACCACCTTCTTCACCAGCCAGGTCGGGCTCACCTCGCTGTGGCTCGGCATCGTCGCGGTGAGCCTGACCTTCCTGTCCGGCTACGGGGGCATGGTGTCCCTGGCCCAGACGGCGCTGTTCGGCGTGGCCGGGCTCATCGCGGCCAAGCTGTCCGCGGAGGCGGGCTGGAACCCGTGGGTGGCCGCGCTGGTCGGGATCGCGGCCGCGACCGCGGTCGGGCTGCTCTTCGGGGCCGTGGCCAGCGGCAGCCAGGGCATCTACTTCCTGATCATCACCCTGGCGTTCGCGCAGGTGACCTACTTCTACTTCGCCGCCGTGCCGACCTTCGGCGCGCACGAGGGCATCAACGCCGTCCGGCCGCCCGCGGTGCTCGGCGACCCGGTGCAGGAGCCGGACCGGATGTACTGGTTCCTGCTCCTGGTGTCCGTGGTCGTCTACCTCGGGCTGCGGTGGGTGTCCCGCACCGCCTTCGGCCTGGCCCTGCAGGGCGTGCGCGACGACCCGGTGCGCATGGCCGCCCTCGGCTACAACGTCCGGCTGCACCGGACGCTCGGCTTCGCCCTCGCCGCGCCCGTCGCGGGGGCCGCCGGCGTGCTGTCGGCCTGGTCGAACACCCGCATGTCGGCCGGGTCCATCTCGCTGGGCATCGCGATCCTCGTCCTGACCGCGGCGGTCATCGGCGGGCTCAACCGGCTGGAGGGCGCCTGGGTCGGCGCGTTCCTCTACACCCTCTGCGACACCTACCTGCGGGGCTGGAGCGACCGCTTCACCACCTGGCTGGGCGTCGTCTTCCTGGTGATCGTGCTGGTCTCCCCCGGCGGGATCGTCGGCGTGCTGGGCAGCACCGGAGCCTGGCTCAGGCGCCACCTCCCGGGCGGGCCGGCCGCGCCGGCCGCCCCGCCGGTTGCGCCGCCGGCCGTTCCCGTCCCGGCGTCGACGAAGGGGTCGATGTGACAGACAGCGTGCTGCGGGTGCGCGGGCTGACCCGCCGCTTCGGCGGCGTCACCGCCGTCAGCGACGTCGACCTCGACATCGCACCCGGCGAGCGGCGGGCGGTGCTCGGCCCGAACGGCGCGGGCAAGTCGACGCTGTTCAACCTCATCGCGGGAGCGGACATCCCCACGGCCGGCGGCATCGAGCTGTTCGGCCGGGACGTGACCGGCCTCGGCGCACGCCGGCGGACCCGGATGGGGCTCTCCCGCACCTTCCAGACCTCGCGGCTGCTCACCGGGCTGACCGTGGCCGACAACCTCTACCTGGCCGCGATCGGTGTCGCCGGTGGCCGGTTCCGCCTGCTGCGCACCGGCCGGGACCGCGACGCGCGCGAGCGGGCGGCGCGGACGGCGGCGGCCGTCGGCATGACCGACCGGCTGGACACCCTCGCCGGCGACCTCTCCCACGGCGAGCAGCGCCAGCTCGAGATCGGCCTGGCCCTAGTGGCCGAGCCGCGGATGCTGCTGCTCGACGAGCCGGCCGCGGGGCTGTCCCGGGCCGAGCGGCAGCTGCTGACGGCGCTGCTGCTCTCCCTCGACCGGGCGGTGACGCTGCTGCTCATCGAGCACGACATGGACGTGGCCCTCACCGTGGCCGAGCGGGTGACGATGATGCACGACGGCGTCGTGATCGTCGAAGGGACGCCCGCCGAGATCCGCGGGAACCAGCGCGTCCACGACCTCTACCTGGGACGGGCCCATGTCTGAGCAGGTGCTGGAGATCTCCGGCCTCGACGCCCACTACGGCAGCGCGCACGTGCTGCACTCCCTGTCGCTGTCGGTGGGGCGGACGTCCACCGGCATCGTCGGCCGCAACGGCATGGGGAAGTCGACCCTGTGCAAGGCGATCATGGGGCTCACCCCGCCCCGGGCGCGCGGGTCGATCCGGCTGGACGGCGAGGAGATCCTGGGCCGGCCGTCGTACGACATCTGCCGCCGCGGGATCGCCTACGTGCCGCAGGGCCGCCGGATCTTCCCGTCGCTGTCCACCGACGAGCACCTGCGCATGCTCGGCCGGTCCCTGGCCACGCGGGGGAAGTGGACGATCGACGCCGTCTACGACCTCTACCCGCGGCTGGCCGAGCGGCGGAAGGTCAGCGCCGCGATGCTCTCCGGCGGCGAGCAGCAGATGCTGGCGATCGGGCGGGCGCTGCTGACCAACCCGAAGCTGCTGGTCATGGACGAGCCGTCCGAGGGCCTCGCGCCGACCATCGTCGAGCAGCTCACCGACACCTGCCGGACGCTGGTCGCCGAGGGCCTCACCCTGCTCATCGTCGAGCAGAACCTCGGCATGGCCACGGCGGTGGCCGACCGCTTGCTGGTGATGGTGCACGGCGAGGTGGCCCTGGAGACCACCTCGGCGGACCTCCTGGCCGACGAGGAGGCGCAGCGCCGCTACCTCGGCGTGGAGCCGACGGCCGCCTAGCCAGCTCAGCCGAGCGGGACGCAGAGCGCTGCGGGGTCGTCCGGGCACGGGGCGCCGACGTGGACGGCGGCCGGCGTGATCGCCCGCTCGGCGCCGGTGGCCGCGTCCTCGAGGCGCAGCGTGTCGATGCGCGCCTGCAGCGTGGGGAAGACGTCGGCCCGCCCCTCGGGGGTGGCCGGGGTGACCGCTTCGTCGAGGACCACGTAGCCGGTCACCCGGTTCGGCCCGCCCCGGGACCAGAACGTGTCCGTGACCGGCAGCGGCGGATGGTCGGTGCAGTACTGGTCGTGGCCCGGGCTCGGGTTGAAGAAGACGCCGACGTCACCGATGTCAGCGGGCGTGGCCGGTCCCGGGGTGACCGTGAGATGGCCGGCGAGGGCCGGCTGGGTCTCCCCCTCCACCGCGTACTCGAAGAGACCCGCACGTACTGCAGCGATGGACCCTCCACCGGGCAGCCCTCGAAGAACTCGGTGAACGGGAGCACCAGCCCGGTCACCACGGGGCCGACGCTGACCCGCAGCGTGCCGGCGGAGTCGCTGGGCGCGACCCGGATGTCGGCCCAGGCGACGACGACCGGCTCGTCGGGATCGGGGGTGGGGTGGCCGGCGGCGGGGCCGCGGCCGACGACGTCACGGCCCCCTCCTGCTGCTCCTCGGGGTGCGTCATCGCGTCCAGGAAGCCGCAGCCCGTGGCGGTCAGCAGGACGACGACCAGGGCTGCTGCGGTGCGGACGGCGCGACTCACCGGCGCAGCGCGGAGGAGGACCCCGTCCCTCTCACCCCTCGCACGCTCGGGGGCGAGCCTCCGGACGGGGCCACCTAGGCACCGCGACCGAGATGGCTGATCACCGACGCGCCGAAGAACTCGATGTGCGCCCGCATCTCCTTGCCCGCGAGCTCGGGGTCGCGGAACTGCACCGCCTGCAGCACCGGCCGGTGCAGCTCGGCGATGGCGTGCAGGTCGGAGTGGCTCTTGAGCGCGCTGACCAGGCTGCGCGCCTCCACCCGCAGCGACCGCCACACGTCGAGCAGCACCTGGTTGCCCGAGGCCTCGACGATGATCTCGTGGAAGCGGGTGTCGTGGACCATCAGCGCGTGCAGGTCGCCGGTCCCGGCGGCGCGCCGCATGCCGGCGAGCTCCTCGCCGAGAGCCGCCAGCTGCTCCTCGGTGATCCGCGTCGCCGCCTCGCGCCCGGCCACCTCCTCGAGCGCGGCGCGCACCGGGTAGATCTGGATGAGCTCCTCGGGGCTGACCTCGCGGACCCGCGCGCCGCGGTGCGGCTGGGACTCGACGAAGCGCATGGCCTCGAGGTCGCGGAGGGCCTCGCGCACGGGCGCCTGGCTCACGCCGAACTCCGCCGCGACGGCGCTCTCGACGATGCGCTCCCCCGGTCCGTAGGTTCCGTCGAGGATGCGCTCGACGATCCGTTCCTTGATCGCGTCCCGGAGGAGACCGGTGCGCTGCGGCGCCCGTTCCATGAGCCCTCCTCTTATCGATGGCCCGATGCAGAACGGCCCGGTTATCGATAGTTAGCGCCGCGGGGCGCCGCCGTGTCAAGCAGCAGGCCACGGCGCCCGTTCCCACCGTCCAGCGTTCCACACGCTGCGACGGGGGTCACGCGAGAGGGTTGACGTGCGTCACACGGCCGTGCTTGATTATCGATAGTTCGCCGCCGGGGGCGCGCCCCGGTGGCACGGCAGATCCCCCGATCCCGCACCACCACGACTCACGACGGAGTGGGCATGAGCGACGACAGCGCCAACGACACCGTCCTGGCGACCTTCTACGGGGACGACGAGTTCCCGGTGCAGTGGGAGGACGGCCAGAAGGAGCTCTTCTGGGTGCACGACGACCTGCACATCCCCAACCCCATCTCGCCGATGTACGCCGACATCGGCGGCTGGTGGCTGAAGTGCGACTACATGTTCCGCCGCTTCGGGACGCCGTTCGCCTCCGACTGGATCTCCAAGATCGTCAACGGCTACGTCTACACCGCCGCGATCCCCGCGACACCGGGTCTGTCCGCCGAGGCATCGGAGTACGGCAGCCGGTACACCCCCCGGGTGCCGCTCGACCCGCAGGACCCCGCCGAGATGGGCGGGTACATGGGCTGGACGCTGCCGTACTACGCGGAGAACTTCCTCGTGTGGTGGCGTGACCGGCTGCGCCCCGAGATGGAGCACAACTTCGTCCGCTTCGACGAGTACGACTACGAGGGCGCCAGCCTGGTCGAGCTCGCGATCCTGCTCGAGGACGCGATCGACATGCACGACCGGCACTGGCAGATCCACTGGGTGCTCAACTTCGCCCAGTTCTCCTCGACCCTGGCGCTCAACGCCGCCATCGCCGCCGCGAAGGGCGAGGGCGACCACTCCGCGCTCATGGGCCGGCTGCAGAGCTCGACGGTGAACCGGAACTGGGACTCCATCGAGGAGCTCTGGAAGATCAAGGAGTGGGTGAAGAAGGAGCAGGGCGAGGTCGCCCGCGCCTTCGAGAAGGCCACCGCCGGTGACGTCCTGCGGGCGCTGCACGGCAGCGAGGCCGGCCGCGCCTTCCTCGCCGAGCACGTCGAGCCGTACCAGAAGACCTTCGGCTTCAAGTCGATGTACGCCCACGAGTTCTCGTTCCGGACGTGGCGGGAGGACCCGGCGCCGATCGTCGAGGCCGTCCGCGGCTACCTCGAGAGCGACTACGACTACCCCGCGGAGCTGCAGGCCGTCGCCGACGACCTGGAGAAGGCCAAGGCGGAGGTGTTCGAGGGCGTGGAGCCCGGTCCGGCGCGCGACGAGCTGGAGCGGGCGCTCGAGCTGAGCCTGCGGATGAACCCGCTCACCCCCGACCACCACTTCTACATCGACCAGGGCACCAACGCCCGCGTCCGGCTGGTGCTCGTCGCGATCGGCCGCAAGCTCGTCGAGGAGGACAAGCTCGACGACGACGAGGACGTCATGTACCTCAAGTACAACGAGCTGCGCCGCCTCATGGCCGGCAGCAACTCCTTCGACGCCAAGGAGCTCGTCGGCGACCGCCGCGACGCCCGCGAGGAGGCCTACGAGGTCCGGCCGCGCGACTGGATCGGCACCGCCTCCGAGTCGCAGGTCGGCTTCCCCTACTGGTCGCTGTGGGCCTTCCCGGAGAAGCTGAATCGGCCGGCACCGAGCCACGAAGGCGAGATCCCGGGCCTGCCCGCCTCGGCCGGCGTGGTCGAGGGCACCGCCCGCGTCGTCCTCTCCGCCGAGCAGTTCGGCGAGGTGGAGGAGGGCGACATCGTAATCTGCCGGATGACCAGCCCGTCCTGGGTCGTGCTGTTCACCAAGATCTCCGGCCTGGTCACCGACGCCGGCGGCATGGCCTCGCACCCCGCCGTCGTCTCTCGCGAGTTCGGCATCCCGGCCGTCGTCGGCACGTCCGACGCGACCCGCCGGATCACGACCGGTGACCGGGTGCGCGTCAACGGCTCGACTGGCCGCGTCGAGATCGTCAGCGACGTCCGGACCGCGCCCGCCGCCGCCCTGTGATCAGCGCTCTGAGAGGCCACCGATGACCGCGATCCTGCCCACCGCGTCCGAGGCGACCCACGACGAGCCGCTCGTCCTGCCGTTCACCGACCCCCGCTGCCAGGTGGTCGAGCTGACCGGCGGCAAGGGCGCGAGCCTGGCCAGCATGACCGCCGAGGGGCTTCCGGTCCCGCCGGGCTTCGTCATCACGTCGGCGGCCTTCGCCGCCGCGGTGGACTCCGACGCCCTGCGCGAGGCGATGCGCCGCAAGGACGTCGAGGCCGCCCGTGCGCTGGTCGCCGCCGCGCAGCCGCCGCGCGAGCTCATCGCCGCGGCCTTCGCCGCGCTCTCCGGCCCGGTCGCCGTCCGGTCCTCGGCCTGCGCCGAGGACTCGGAGGGAGCGAGCTACGCCGGCCAGCAGGAGACGTTCCTCAACACCGAGGGTCTCGAGGCGGTGCTGCACAACGTCGTGGAGTGCTGGCTGTCCTTCTTCACCGACCGCGCCGTGTTCTACCGGCAGGAGAAGGGGTCGCTGGAGGACGTGGCGATGGCCGTCGTCGTCCAGCAGATGGTCGACAGCCAGAAGTCCGGGGTCCTGTTCACCGTCGACCCGGTGCACGGCCGCAAGGACCGCATGGTCGTGGAGGCCGCCCGCGGGCTCGGCGAGGCCGTCGTCTCCGGCGAGACCACCCCGGACAACTACACGCTCAACCGCGAGGGGGTCGTGAAGAAGTCCAAGGTCGTCGACGCCGAGCGGGTGCTGACCGACGAGGAGTGCGCGGCGCTGGCGCGGATGGGCCAGAAGCTGGCCGGCCTGCACGGCTGCCCGCAGGACATCGAGTGGGCCTTCGACGCGGCCGGCGACCTGTACCTGCTGCAGTCCCGCCCGATCACCACGATCTAGCACCCGTGCGGTTCGTCACCTACGCGTCGGCCGACGTCCCCTCCCGGGTCGGCCGGCTGGACGGCGCGACGGTGCTCGACGTCGGCTTCGACGGCGACATGGTCGCCTTCATCGAGGCGGGTGCGCCGCTCGGCGACGAGCGGCCGGTGCCGGGGGCACGACTGCTCGCGCCGCTGGTGCCCCGCTCGTTCCGTGACTTCCTCGCCTTCGAGGGGCACCTGAAGAACGCGTACAAGAACCTCGGCCGGGAGGTCCCGGCCGAGTGGTACGACGTGCCGGTCTACTACCGGAGCATGGGGACGACGGTCATCGGGCCGGACACCGAGCTGCCCTGGCCCTCCTACAGCCGGCAGCTCGACCACGAGCTGGAGCTCGCCGCGGTGATCGGCCGGCCGTGCCGCGACGTGGCGCCCGCGGACGCGCTCGACTGCGTCTTCGGGTTCACGATCTGGAACGACATGTCCGCCCGCGACGTCCAGCGCCGCGAGCTGCCGGTGGGCATGGGCCCGGCCAAGGCCAAGGAGTGGGACGGCTCCAACGTCCTCGGCCCCTGCATCGTCACCCCGGACGAGATCGACCTCGCCACGTTGGAGCTCGAGGTCCGGGTCAACGGGGAGCGCTGGGGCGGGGACCGCGTCTCGGCGATGTACCACTCGTTCGGCGACCTGATCGCCTACGCGGCGCAGGACCAGACCCTGCTGCCGGGCGAGGTCCTCGGCTCGGGGACCGCCACCGGCGGCTCGGGCCTGGAGCTCGACCGCTGGATCCAGCCCGGGGACGTCATCGAGATGGAAGCCGGCCCGATCGGCGTCCTCCGCAACACCGTCGGCACACCCAACCGGAAGGACAACTGACATGGCGTTCGTCGTCGCGGCCACCTGGAAGGCCAAGCCCGGGGAGGCCGAGCGGGTCACCGAGGTGATCAGGAAGATGACGCCGCTGTCGCGCGCGGAGCCGGGCAACGTCTTCTACCAGGCGCAGGTCAACCCGGAGGACCCGGAGACGTTCTTCCTGTACGAGCAGTACACCGACGCGCAGGCCTACGAGGACCACAAGAACACGCCGCACTTCCAGGAGAACGTGTTCGGCTACATCATCGAGTACCTGGCCGAGCGCAGCGTCAAGACCTACGAAACGATCGATGTCTGAGGTCACCACGGTCGACCCGTCGACCGGGGAGCCACTGGCCACCTACCCGGCCTCGGACGTCGACGGGGTCCGCGCGGTGCTCACCGCCGTGCACGCGGCAGGGCCCGCCTGGGCGGCGCGGCCGGTCGAGGAGCGCGCCGACCTCGTCCGCGCGATCGGCGCACGACTGCGCAAGCAGGCCGACGAGCTCGCCGGGCTGATGACCGCCGAGATGGGCAAGCCGATCGTCGAGGCCCGCGCCGAGGTGGAGAAGTCCGCGACCGCGTGCGACTACTACGCCGAGCACGGACCGGGCTTCCTCGCCCCGCGGCCGGTGGACACCGGCGGGAACCAGCGCAGCTGGGTGGCGCACGAGCCGCTCGGCGTCGTCCTCGCGGTGATGCCGTGGAACTTCCCCTTCTGGCAGGTGCTGCGTTTCGCCGCGCCGACCCTCCTCGCCGGCAACACCGCGATCCTCAAGCACTCCCCCAACGTCACCGGGTGCGCGCTGGCGATCGAGCAGGTGTTCCGGGACGCCGGGCTGCCCGACGACGTGTTCCGCAGCGTCGTCGTCGCCGAGGCCGACGTGCCGGAGGTCAGCCGGGCGCTCATCGAGGACGACCGGATCACGGCGGTCAGCCTCACCGGCAGCGAGCGGGCCGGGGCGGCGGTCGCGGAGGCGGCCGGCCGGGCCGTCAAGAAGAGCCTGCTCGAGCTCGGCGGGTCCGATCCCTTCGTCGTCCTGGACGACGCCGATCTCGAGCTGGCCGTCGCGGGCGCGGTGAAGAGCCGGTTCATCAACTCCGGGCAGAGCTGCCTGGCCGCGAAGCGGTTCGTGGTGCAGGCGGGCGTGGCCGAGGAGTTCACCCGGCGTTTCGCCGCGGCGGTCGCAGAGCTGCGGGTCGGCGACCCGCGCGACGAGACGACCGCGGTCGGGCCGATGGCGCGGGCCGACCTGCGCGAGGGGCTCGAGCGCCAGGTGCGCGAGTCCGTCGCCGCCGGTGCCACCGTGCTGACCGGGGGCTCTGCGCTGGACGGCCCGGGGGCGTTCTTCGCGCCGACGGTGATCACCGGCGTGACCCCGGACATGCCGGTGATGGGCGAGGAGACGTTCGGCCCGGTCGCCGCCGTCGTGGTGGTGGCCGACGACGACGAGGCGGTCCGGGTGGCGAACACGACCCGGTACGGGCTCGGCGCCAGCGTGTGGAGCGCCGACGAGCAGCGGGCGCTCGCCGTGGGGCGGCGGATCACCTCCGGCGCGCTGTTCGTCAACGCCGTCGTCGCGTCGGACCCGCGGCTGCCCTTCGGCGGCACCAAGCGCTCGGGCTACGGCCGCGAGCTCGGCGAGGCCGGCGCGCTCGAGTTCACCAACGCGCGGACCTACGTCGTCGGCGGCGGTGTGCCGGCGGGCCCGGCCACCGAGTGAGTCCCGGCCGTCACACCGCGGCGGCGAGCACCGCCCGGGCGTCGGCGGGGCAGGCGAACGCGCGCGGCAGCCGTCCGGTCCGCACGGCCACGGCCGGCCGGAGCGCGACGAGCGGGCCGGCCGGCGCCGTCCGCCGGGCGCGGAGGACGCCGCAGGTGACGACGGCGCAGCACAGGCTGAAGCCGGCCGAGAGCCACATGGCCGGCTGGTCGACCAGCACGCCGTAGCCCACCCAGGAGGTGCACGACCCCGCGCCGAGGTACCACCGCGCCGGCGACATGCCGGAGAGGTCCCGGGTGCGGTCGAACAGGATGCCCAGCAGCTGCGGCAGCGCGGCGGCCGCGCCCACCAGGGTGACCACCGAGCCGAGCGTGCCCGCGACCGCCGCCGGGTCGGCACCGAGCACGTCCACCGCGACCAGGCTGCCCGCGGCCAGCGTGGCGAGACCGGCGGCGCCGGACGCGGTGCCCCGCAGCATCGCGCTCGAGCGCAGCCGCGGCTGGGCGTTCAGCAGGGCGGCCAGCACGGCCGCGTTCCCGGCGCCGACGACCGCGTTGGTCACGATCTGCGCCGGGTCGCCGATGAGGACGCCGAAGGTCAGCCAGCAGAGGTTGAGGCCGACGGCGAGCCAGGTGCTCGTCGGGGACAGCCCGAGGGTGCGGCCGTGCCGGCAGGAGAGCCAGACCTGGGGCCAGACGACGGTGATGCTGAGGGCGGCCGCGAGGAAACCGAGGGCGGCGATCATGGTGGAGCGGTGTTCCGTTCAGGTGGACGAAAGGGGCATGGCCACCGGCCGGTGAACTCGCGTTCGCCGATCGGAACCCTCGTCGCTGAGCGGTGCCGCAGATGCTGGATCGATGACCACTGAGGTCATCGGCGCGATGCCTGCGTGACAGGAGGCGCTCCGGCGTGATCTTTCTGTGATGCTCGTCGCCCCGCTCCACCAGGGGCGCCCCGTCCGGGACGCCGTGGTCACCCGGCTGCGGGCGACCACGGCGCGCCGGCGGTCAGGCCTCGGGCGGGATCCGGTAGGGCGCGGTGCCTCCAGCGTCGACCTGCAGGGTGATGCCGGTGACGTAGCGCGCCTCGTCCGAGGCGAGGAACAGGACGGCGTTGCTGATGTCGACGGCCTCGACCCAGGGGATCGGCAGCGCGTTGATCGCCCGGAAGCCCTGGGCGGCCTCCTCCCGGCTGGCGCCCGGCAGCCCGAACAGCTCGTACATGGCCGGGTTCTGCACCATCGGGGTGTCGACGGTGGTGGGGTGCACGGAGTTGACCCGGATCCGCGCCGGCGCGAGCTCCACGGCCAGTGTCCGCATGAGCCCGACGACGCCGTGCTTGGCCGCGGTGTAGTGCGCCAGGTTGGGGAACGCCACCAGCCCCGCGGTGGAGCTGGTCAGGATGATCGACCCGCCCTCGCCACGGTCCACCATCGGTCGTGCGGCGGCCTTCACCGTCTTCCAGACCCCGGTCAGGTTGATGTCGATCATCGTCTGCCAGTCGTCCTCGCTGAGGTCCAGCGCGGGCCCGAAGGTCCCGATGCCGGCGTTCGCGCAGACGATGTCGATGTGGCCGAACTGGGACATCCCCTCGTCGACGGCGGCCTGCAGCGCCGAGAGGTCGCGCACGTCGGCCTTGCGGGCCACTATCCGGCGGTCGAGGCTCTCCACCTCCTTCACCGTCTGGTCCAGGTCCGACTGGCTGGCGCCCGGATAGGGCACGCCGGGCACGTCCTCGCAGATGTCCACGGCGATGATGTCGGCGCCCTCCTGGGCCAGGCGGACCGCGTGCGAACGCCCCTGACCGCGTGCGGCCCCGGTGATGAAAGCGACCTTTCCCTGCACTCGTCCCACTTCGTGCCTCCCCTCGGCAGCGGGCTCTCCGCCGAGCCCGTCCCCCGACCGTGGCGCGCGTCACACTCCGGGTCAAGGGCGGCCCCGCACCCCTGTGGTGGCGGACGGCGGGCGCGGGCGGTAGACAGACCGCGACCGGTCACGTCCACCCCGCTGCGCCCCGGGAGGCGGTCCTGAGCACCGACGCCCCGCTGTCCGACCCGGCCCTCGCCGCCACCCGGGTGACCCGCGACGAGGCGGCCGCCGTCCGGGAGGCACGGGAGCGCATCGCCGTCCACCTGGTCGGGCGCGGGCGCGAGCTCGACCTGCTGCTCGCCGCCGTCGCGGCCGGCCGCGACGTGCTGCTCGAGGGACCGCCCGGGACCTCCAAGTCGACGCTGCTGCGCGCCATCACCGCCGAGTGGGGCATCCCGCTGCTGTTCGTCGAGGGCAACGCCGACCTGACGCCGTCCCGGCTGGTCGGGCACCACAACCCGGCGCGGGTGCTGCGTGAGGACTACTCGGAGAACAACTTCGTCGCGGGCCCGCTGGTCGAGGCGATGCGCACCGGCGGCTTCCTGTACGTCGAGGAGTTCAACCGGGCACCCGAGGACACGCTGAACACGCTGCTGACCGCGATGGCGGAGCGGCGGATCGCCGTCCCGCGGGTGGGCACCGTGGACGCGCTGCCGACGTTCCGCGTCATCGCCTCGATGAACCCGTACGACAACATCGGGACGACGCGGCTGTCGACGTCCGTGCACGACCGGCTGTGCCGCCTGTCGGTCGACTACCAGGACGCCGAGGCCGAGCGCGGCATCGTCGACCGGCGCACGGGGATCTCCTCGCCGCGCCTGGTCGCCGACGCGGTCGGCCTCACCCGGGCCACCCGGGAGCGCGAGGACGTGCAGCAGGGCAGCAGCGTGCGGGGCGCGATCGACGTCGCGCTCATCGCCGCGCAGCTGGCCACGATGCGCGGCGTCGAGCTGCCGGACGACGCCTCGATCGACCCGCCGCGGGGGTTGCCCGAGGCGTACACCGGCCTGGTCCTCGACGCGATGCTCGTGGCGCTGTCCGGCCGGATCCACCTCGACGAGACGATCGAGGAGACGCCGGAGGACGTGCTCCGCCAGATCTGGGAGGACCATTTCCTGCTCAGCCCGGCGGCCGCCCAGCCCGGTTGAAGGGCGATCGAGGCCGATTCCCCGGTGCGCCGGCGGCGGGACTCCCGCGCGAGCCGGTCGCGCACCCTGCGGCCGCTGCGGCGCAGGCCCAAGCAGCTCACCGAGGAACCCTCGCTGTTCGCCCCGGCCACCGGCGGTCAGGGCGGGCTGGTGCTCTCCGCCCGCGACGCCGGGCGGCGCGGGCCCGCGGCCCGGCAGCGCGGGAGCAGCGCGCCGGGGACGACCGACGAGCCGGCGCAGACGATCGCGCTGGCCGACCTGGAGCTCACCGACGTCGACGAGCGGGTGGCCCGGCAGCGCGCGCGGGAGATCGCGGCCCGGCTCGCGATGCCCCGCCCCCGGCGCGACACCCACGCCCGCCGCGGCATCGGCGAGCTGGAGAGCGTGCCCTACCGGGCAGTCGCCGACGACATCGACCTCGACCGGACCCTCGACGTCCTCGCCGGCAACCCGGTGCCGGAGGACGACGACATCATCGTGCGCGAGCGGGAGCGCACCCGCCGGTCGGTGGTCCTGGTCGTCGACGTGTCCGGATCGATGAAGGGGGAGCGGGTCCGGACGGCGGCGGCGGCCGTCGGCGCGCTCGCCGGCGAGCTGCACCGCGACCAGCTGGCCGTGGTGGCGTTCTGGTCCGACGCCGCCGTCCTGGTGCGCCTCGGCGAGCCGGTGTCGCCGCTGCGGGTGCTCGACCTGCTGCTCCGGGTGCCCGCCCGGGGGCTGACCAACGTGGCGTTCGCGCTGGAGGTGGCCGGCAGGCAGCTGGCGAACGTGTCCCCGCGGGACGCGCGGGTGCTGCTGCTGTCCGACTGCGTGCACAACGCCGGCCCCGACCCGCGCACGACCGCCGCGCGGCTGCCGCGGCTCGACGTCCTGCTCGACACGTCGGGTGAGGACGACGTGGAGCTCGGCCGCGACCTGGCCCGGCTCGGCCGCGGGCGGGTCCGGCTGGTGCGCGACCACCGCGACGTCGGGCGGGCGCTGTCCGCCGTGTTCGCGCACTGACCCGGCGTCGATCACAGCCCTTTCCCAGGAGCCGGGACTACCGTGCCGCCATGACCACGCCGGTCCGCACGTCCCGCCCGCTGCTGTCGTCGCTGGTCGTCGGCGCGGCCGTCGTCGCCGCCGTCGGCATCGTCGGCTGGCTGCTGCTGCTGTTCGTCAAGGGCACCGTCGTGCTGATCAGCTGGGCGCTGGGCATCGCCCTCGTCGTGCTGCCGCTGCTGCTCGCGCGGCGCGTCGTCTCGGGGCACAGCGGGGTGGAGCGCCGCCGGCGCCTGTGGACCATCGCCCAGGCCGTGGCGATCGGGGTGGCCCTCTGCGCGATCGCCTACTTCGTCGGCGACCACGGCTGGCTGCTGATCGCGGTGCCCGCTGCGGTGGTGGCCGTCCTCCGCGTGGTCCGCGCGGTGCAGGCGCGGCGGGAGCGGCTCGCCGTCCGCTGAGCTCGACGCTCAGGTGGCCGGCTCGGCCGCGGATGACCCGACGGGCTCGACGGCGCCGGTGGCGACGACCGGCCGCGGCAGCCGGCGCGGTGCCGGGCCGGCCCGGAGGACGGTCCGGTCGCGGACGCTGCCGTACAGCCGCCCCTCGTAGGCCTTGACCGCCGCGACCAGCACGATGCTGACGACGACGAGCAGGGACCACGACCCGAGCTTGGCCGGGTGGACGAGCGTCCACACCGACTCCTGCGACGGGTACTGCCAGGCCCGCAGGAACGTGGCGGCGTTCTCCGCGGCCCAGAGGAAGAAGCCGATGAGGCCGAAGGAGAGCGCGAGCGGCATGGCGTAGCGGTGCGCGCCGACGGTGAAGTGCACCCAGGTACGCCTCGTCACGAGCAGCAGGGCGGCGGCCAGCACGAGTCTCGCGTCCCACATCACGTGGGAGGTGAAGAAGTTCAGGTAGACGAGGCCGGCCACGGCGGCGGTGCTGCGGGCCCGGTAGGCGGTGATCCGCAGGTCGAGGCGGCGCCACGCCTGGCAGACGTAGCTGCCGACGGCCGCGTACATGAAGCCGCTGTAGAGCGGGACGTCGCCGACCGTCGCGAGGCCGGTGTCGGGATAGGACCACGAGCCCTGCCGGACCTTGAACAGCTCCAGGGCGAGCCCGACGAGGTGGAAGCCGAAGATCACGGCGACCTCGCGGCCGGTCTCCCAGCGGACGAGCCAGAGCACCAGGGTGACGCCGAGACACCACACCAGCAGCGCGTCGGCGGGATCGATCGGGAGCGGCACGAGCCGGACGAGCGCCAGCCCGAGGAAGAACAGGGCCGCGAACAGGCAGCACTGCGCCTCGACCCATCCGAACCGCAGCAGCTGACGCACGCGCCGAAGGCTAGGTGAGCGCCGGCGCAGGACCGTGCGTCCGCGCCGCACGCGTGTCGGCCGTGCCGGGGCGTTGACCCCGGCCCGGACCCGCGCGGAGCATCTGCCGGGTGCTGGTGCTCACCGGCGATGAGGTCGCCGCGCTCCTCGACCTGGACGCGCTGATCGACGCGCTCGCCCCGGCGATGGCGGACCTCAGCGCCGGCCGCGCGTCGGTGCCCGAGCGGACCGGCGCCGTCGTCCCGGAGGCGGACGGGCGGCTGCTCGCGATGCCCGGATACGTGCCCTCCCAGGGTGCGCTCGTGACCAAGCTGGTCTCGCTCTTCCCGCGCAACGCCGGGTCCGCGTTGCCCACCCACCAGGCGGTGATCGTCGTCTTCGACGCCGCGACGGGCGCCCCGGCCGCCCTGCTGGACGGCACCGTCATCACCGCCGTCCGCACCGGTGCCGGCTCGGCGTTGTCCGCGCGACTGCTGGCGCGGGAGGACGCGTCGGTCCTGGCGGTCCTGGGGACCGGCGTGCAGGCCCGCTCGCACGCCCGGGCCATGGCGAAGGTCCGCCCGATCCGTGAGGTCCGGGTCGCCGGCCGCGACCCGTCCCGGATTGAGTCCGCGGCCACGGACCTGCAGAAGCAGCTCGACATCGAGGTCCGCGCGGTCGGCTCCTACCGCGAGGCGACGGACGGCGCCCACATCGTCTGCGCGACGACCCATCCCACCGAGCCGGTCGTCCGGCGGGAATGGTTGACCCCGGGCACGCACGTGACCTCCGTGGGCTGGTCCCCCGGCGGCCGAGAGGTCGACGACGCGACCGTTGCCGAGGCGCTGGTGTGCGTCGAGTCGCGCGGGGTGGCCTTGGCTTCGCTCGCCGCTGCGGGCAGTGCCGACCTCACCGAGCCGCTGCGCGGCGGCCTCATCACCGAGGACGGGATGGTCGAGGTCGGCGAGCTCGTCGCCGGCACCAGGCCGGGCCGCACCTCGCCCGACCAGATCACGCTGTACAAGTCCGTGGGCGTCGCGGTGCAGGACGCCACGGCGGCGGCCCTCGTGCTCGCGGCCGCCCGGGCCGCCGGGGCCGGGCGCGAGCTGGCGCTCTGACCGCGCCGATCTCGGCGGCCGGGCTGGAGGCCACAACGGCCGGCGCCCCGGCCCCGCGCGAAGGCGGGACCGGGGCGCCGGCCGGATCAGGCGGTGATCAGCTGCAGCCGCTGGTGGAGCCGCAGCCCTCGCAGACGTAGCAGCTGCCGGCGGGGCGCATCTTCGTGCCGCAGGTCATGCACAGCGGCGCGTCGGTGGCGGTGCCGGTCACCAGCTCGAGCAGCTCGGCCGAGGAGTGCGCCTCCTTGACCGGCTTCTCGGTCGCGGTCTCGGGCTTGCGCTCGTCGGTCGGAGCCGAGCTGCGCAGCGCCTCCAGGTCGACGTCCTCCTCGACGACCGTGCCGGCCGACGCGGAGGTGCCGTAGCCGGACACCTGGGCGGCCCGCTCCTCGGCCGTGAAGATGCCGAGGGTCGCGCGGGTCTCGACCGGCAGGTGGTCCAGCGCCAGGCGACGGAAGATGTAGTCCATCACCGACTGGGCGATCCGGATGTCCGGGTCGTCGGTCATGCCGGCCGGCTCGAAGCGCATGTTGGTGAACTTTTGGATGTAGGTCTCCAGCGGCACACCGTGCTGCAGCGCGATCGACAGCGCGATGGAGAAGGCGTCCATGACACCGGCCAGGGTCGAGCCCTGCTTGCCGAGCTTGAGGAACACCTCACCGAGGCTGCCGTCCTCGTACATGCCGGCGGTCATGTAGCCCTCGGCGCCGGCGACGCTGAACGAGGTGGTGACGCTGGTCCGCTTCTTCGGCAGCCGCTTGCGCACCGGGTGCGACAGCGCGGCCGGCGCCTCGACCTCGGCCTTGGTCTCGGCCTTCTTCGCCTTGGCGTCGGAGAGCGGCTGGCCGACCTTGCAGTTGTCGCGGTAGATCGCCAGCGCCTTGAGGCCGAGCTTCCAGCCCTGGAAGTAGATGTGCTCGACGTCCTCGACGGTCGCCGACTCCGGCATGTTCACCGTCTTGCTGATGGCGCCGGAGATGAACGGCTGGACGGCCGCCATCATCCGCACGTGGCCCATCGGGGAGATGGCCCGCTCGCCCATCGCGCAGTCGAACACCTCGTAGTGCTCCGGGCGCAGGCTCGGGGCGTTGACGACGTGGCCGTGCTCGGCGATGTACTCGACGATCGCCTCGATCTGCTCCTCCTGGTAGCCCAGGCTCTTGAGCGCGCGCGGCACCGTCTGGTTGACGATCTGCATCGAGCCGCCGCCGACCAGCTTCTTGAACTTGACCAGCGAGAAGTCCGGCTCGATACCGGTCGTGTCGCAGTCCATCATGAAGCCGATGGTCCCGGTGGGGGCCAGGACCGAGGCCTGGGCGTTGCGCCAGCCGTTGTCGGCGCCGATCTCGAGACACTCCTGCCACTGCGCGGTCGCCGCCTTGAGCACGTCGGCGTCGTCGGCGCCCACCGGGCGGATCGCGTCGTTGGCCGCGGCGTGCTTGCGCATGACCCGGGCGTGGGCGTCGGCGTTGCGGGCGAAGCCGTCGTACGGGCCGACGATGCCGGCCAGCTCGGCCGAGCGGCGGTAGGCGGTACCGGTCATCAGCGAGGTGATGGCCGCCGCGAGGGTCTGCCCGCCGCGCGAGTCGTACGCGTGGCCGGTCGCCATGAGCAGAGCGCCCAGGTTGGCGTAGCCGATGCCCAGCTGCCGGTAGGCGCGCGTCGTCTCACCGATCGGCTCGGTCGGGAAGTCGGCGAAGCAGATGGAGATGTCCATCGCCGTGATGACCAGCTCGACGGCCTTGACGAAGTTCCTCGAGTCGAACGTGCCGTCGTCCTTGAGGAACTTCATCAGGTTCAACGACGCCAGGTTGCACGAGCTGTTGTCCAGGCTCATGTACTCCGAGCACGGGTTGGACGCGTTGATCCGGCCGGTCTCAGGGTTGGTGTGCCAGTCGTTGATCGTGTCGTCGTACTGGATGCCCGGGTCGGCGCACTCCCAGGCCGCCTGGGTGACCTTGCGGAACAGCGCCTTGGCGTCGGTGGTCTGGATGACCGAGCCGTCGAGCCGCGCCCGGAGACCGAACTCGGTGCCGTCCTCGACCGCCCGCATGAACTCGTCGGAGACCCGGACGGAGTTGTTGGCGTTCTGGTACTGGACGCTGGTGATGTCCTTGCCGCCGAGGTCCATGTCGTACCCGGCGTCGCGCAGCGCGCGGATCTTGTCCTCCTCGCGCGCCTTGGTCTCGATGAACTCCTCGATGTCGGGGTGGTCGATGTCGAGGACGACCATCTTGGCCGCGCGCCGGGTGGCGCCACCGGACTTGATCGTCCCGGCGGAGGCGTCGGCGCCGCGCATGAAGCTGACCGGGCCGGACGCGGTGCCGCCGGAGGAGAGCAGCTCCTTCGAGGAGCGGATGCGGGAGAGGTTCAGGCCGGCGCCGGAGCCGCCCTTGAAGATCAGCCCCTCCTCCCGGTACCAGTTCAGGATCGAGTCCATCGTGTCGTCGACGGCGAGGATGAAGCAGGCGCTGACCTGCTGCGGCGCGCTCGTGCCGACGTTGAACCAGACGGGCGAGTTGAAGCTGAAGTACTGGTGCAGCAGCATCCAGGTCAGCTCGTGCTCGAAGATCTCGGCGTCGCCCTCGGTGGCGAAGTAGCCGTACTCGCGGCCGGCCGCCCCGTAGGTGAGGACGACGCGGTCGATGAGCTGGCGCAGGCTGTTCTCGCGCTGCGGGCTGCCGACGGCGCCGCGGAAGTACTTGGTCGTGACGATGTTGGTCGCGTTGATGCTCCACTCGGCGGGGAACTCGACGCCGCGCTGCTCGAAGTTGATCGAGCCGTCACGCCAGTTCGTCATGACGACGTCGCGGCGCTCCCACGTCACCTCGTCGTACGGGTGCACGCCCGCGGTCGTGAAGACCCGCTTGACCTTCAGGCCCTTCCCCCGGGCTGGCGCCTTGCCCCCGCGACGTGCTCGGGTGGGGGTCAGGCGGTCGTCGGTCTCGGTCATGAGTTGGAGCTCTCCCTTGGTGCGGCTGCGGCTGGGGAAGCGCCGCGATCGGTGGTGCCCTGACTGGTGTGTAGCGGGTGGTGCTGACAGTTCTCAGGTGCCGGTGGACGGACGGCCGCCGCCCCGGCGGCGGGACGGCGGGACGTCGGGCTGCATCCCCGGCAGCGGCGGGGTGCCGCCCGGCAGGTGCCGGGCCCGCAGCTCGGTGATCTCCTTCTCGAAGTCCTCGAGGGAGTCGAACGCCCGGTAGACGCTGGCGAAGCGGAGGTAGGCCACCTCGTCCAGCTCCCGCAGCGGCCGCAGGATCGCCAACCCGACCTCGTGGCTCGGCACCTCTGCCGCGCCGCTGGCCCGGATGGCGTCCTCGACCTGCTGGGCCAGCTGGGCCAGCTGGTCCTCGTCCACCGGACGGCCCTGGCAGGCCCGCCGGACCCCCGCGACGACCTTGGCGCGGTTGAACGGCTCGCTCACCCCGCTGCGCTTGACGACGGCCAGCACCGCCTCCTCGACGGTGGTGAACCGGCGCCCGCAGGCGGGGCAGGAGCGGCGGCGACGGGTGGTCGCCCCCTCGTCGGCCTCCCGGGAGTCGATGACCCGGCTGTCGGGGTTGTGGCAGAACGGGCACCGCACGGCGATCCACCTCCTTCCGGAGCCTCGCTAGCAGAGCCTGTCCGCCGGCGGCGCCTGTGGACCCTCCTGGGGACATCCGGTGGACGTCCGGGGGAGAACCTGAGGGCGCCGTGTGGACGGACTCACAGCTCTGCAACTACTAGATGTAGGGGAACCCTAGGCAGGGCCCCACTACATGTGCAAGAGGACGCACGCGCGTTGTGTTCCACCGAGACCCGCCCGTGACCTGCCGCAACAACTCGCCGCAGCCGTCACACGACACGCCGCGCGACGCGCCCGCCGGCTGGCCGGTGATGCGGTAGAGGGGCATGCTGCGCGACACCGCGCCCGGTCCGGCGGGGCCGGGAAGGGCTCGATCCGACGGCCGGCGGACCGCCGGCCTCAGACGCCGGTGAGCGTGTCGTCCCAGCGCGCGCTGCGCGGTTGCGGCACCGACTCGCCCCGCCCGACGCCACCGAGCCGCATCGGCCGGGTGAGCAGGTCCGGCTCGAGCGACGGCGCGCCGGGCTCACTCCAGGAAGCGCCGGACACCCCGGGCCAGGTGTCGTCCGACCGGGCGCCCCAGGCCCCGGCAGCGCGGGCGGCGGGCGTGCGGACGTCGACCGGCGAGTCGGTCACCGCGGGCCAGACGCCGGTGTCGGCGGCGCGGTGCCGGCCCGATCCGGACGGCGACGCCGGGGCCCGGTGCCGCCCCGCCCGGACCCCCACCGCCGGGAACTCGGCGGTCTCGCCGACGACCCGCGAGTCGGCGCGCCGCCGGCCGGCCGGGTGCACCGCGCGGCTGGCGGCGTCCTCGCGGACGGCGGGCAGCTCCCGAACCTCCCGGGCCGGGCGCGCGCCGGGCGCCGCGGGCCGGCCGCGGCGGACCGGCCCGGTGGCGGAGACTCCGGAGAGGCGCAAGCTCCGCGTGGCCGCCGGGTCCTCCGCCGGGGCCTCCGCGGGCTCCGGCGCGACGGCGAGGTGCGGCTCGGGCAGCCGCAGGCTCTCGAGGTCGGTCCAGGTGGACTCCTCGACGCCACCCATGGTCAGGCGCACCCAGACCTGGCAGGCGCCGCCGGCGTCGTGCCGCCAGCCGAGGAGCGACCCGGGCAGCCACTCCCCCGCCGCGTACACCTCGACGTTCTGCGGCTGACTGGTGAACACCGCTGCACGACTCTCCATGGCGCCTGACACGCGACGACGGTAAGCGGTGAGACCAGTACGGAGCGTGAAGGCACGGGTACTGAGGGTTGACGAAGTCAGCGCCCGGATGTTGTCGGAGTCTTCGCGGGACGAGTCGGAACCCGGGACCACACCCTGCGCTCACGGCAGCTGGAGGACCTGACCCGGGACGACACCCGCACCCTCGAGCCGGTTGAGCTGCTGGATCTCGTAGACCACCGCGCGCACGTCGTCGCCCTCGTCGGCCACTGCGGCCGCGATCGACCACAGCGTGTCACCCGGCTCGACCACCACCGTGCTCACGCCCGCGAGACGCAGGTCGTCCCCCGCGCCGCCGGTGACCAGCGGACCGACCCAGGAGCCGAGGCCGACCGCCGCCGCCAGCCCGAGGACGACCAGCAGCCGGCGGGCACGCCGGGTCAGGCGCAGCGGAGCCGCGGACGGGCGTGAGGGCGTGGCGCAGCCGCCCCGGACCGGGCGCCCGGTCACCGAGGGCCGCCCGGACGGCGCGGAGGACGCCGGCCGGGCCGGCGGGGCGAGCGGGGACGGCGAACGGCCCACCCGCTCGCCGGGCCGGACCGACCGTTCCGCCCGCACGGGCCGCGCGGCCTCCATCGGGCGATCACCCGTGACGGACCGGAGCGAGGGCCGCCAGGGCGCCTGCACCGCCTCGTCGAAGTCCAGGACTGCCTGCTGCACGCTTGCCACGACCCTCTCCTCCCGCCGATCCCGACATCCCGTCACGGTCGAACGCCTGTTCGAATCGAACGTCCGTGCGAATGTCTACCGGAGGGGCCCGACAGAAGCGACCCGACGCGTCGGGACTTCGAACGTGTGTTTGAAAATTCCGTTCGACAGCGCTACGGTCTGCCACCAAGGACGGACGGACGGCGCGATCCGGCGACGGGGCCGGCGGCGAGGAGGAGACGTGGCGGGCACGAGGGGGACGTCCGGCGGTCGCCGGACGGCCGGTGACGGCGCCGGCACGACCGGCCGGCGCCGTGCGGCGGAGACGGCCGGCACGACGACGGACGACGCACCGGCCGCCGTGCGGTCCTTCCCGGACCGGGGCGAGGCCGGCGACGGCCTGACGCAGCGGCAGCGGCGGGTGCTCGAGGTCATCCGCGACTCGATCGAGCGGCGGGGCTACCCGCCGTCGGTGCGCGAGATCGGCGAGGCCGTGGGACTGTCCTCGGCGTCGTCCGTGGCGCACCAGCTCTCGGTGCTGCAGAAGAAGGGCTGGCTGCGCCGCGACCCCAACCGGCCGCGCGCCCTCGACGTGCGCCTGCCCGGCGAGCACGGCCCGGCCGCGCTCCCGGCGGCGGAGGAGACCGGCACCGCCGCGCCGACCTACGTGCCGCTCGTCGGCCGGATCGCGGCCGGCGGCCCGGTTCTCGCCGAGCAGGCGGTGGAGGACGTGTTCCCGCTGCCCCGCGAGCTGGTCGGTGAGGGGACGCTGTTCATGCTCAAGGTCGCCGGCGACTCCATGGTCGAGGCGGCGATCTGCGACGGCGACTGGGTCGTGGTCCGGCAGCAGCCCACCGCGGAGAACGGTGAGATCGTCGCCGCCATGATCGACGGCGAGGCGACGGTGAAGACCTACAAGCGCCGCGACGGGCACGTGTGGCTGCTGCCGCACAACCCGGCGTACGAGCCGATCCCCGGGGACGACGCGACGATCCTCGGCCGGGTCGTCACCGTCCTGCGCCGGGTCTGAGCCGACGACGGCGCGGGGCTCAGACGGTCCCGCGCCGTCGGATCAGCAGACCGCCCAGCCAGACCACCACGGTGGCCACGGCGGCGGCGATGAGGCCCGCGGTGAACGCGGGCGGACCTGACGCGGGGTCGGCCTCGGCCGAGCCCTGCGCGGCGGCGGCGACCGGCGCCAGCTGCGCCGTGGCCGGCACGAGGGTCACGTCGCCGGGGAGGCCCTCACCGGCGACCACCAGCTGCCGGTCGTCGGCGCTGAAGCTGATCGCCTCCCCCTGTGGAGCCGAGGGCAGCGCGATCCGCACGGGCGCCGCACCCAGGGCGCCGGCCACGTCGGAGCCGGACAGCGGCCAGACGTAGGCGTCGGTGTACGTGCGCAGCGCGAGCAGCGTGCCGTCACGCGACACCGCTCCCCCGGTGGCCATCAGCTGGCCGGCGCGGCCGACGGGACCGCCGTCGGTGCCGGTGAGCGTGAAGTTGACCGAGGCCACCCTCTCCAGCGCCACCGTGCCGCCGTCGGCCAGGGCGGCGGTGGGCCGGTAGACGCCGCTGGCCCCGAGGATCTCCTTGGTGACCAGGTACGGCGTCCCGTCCGGCGCCAGCAGCAGCGACTCGGCGTCGTGCGGCCCGTCGGGGTAGGTCATGCGGAACACCCCGGTCGACCCGTCGGGCCGCAGGGCGAGGAGCGCGACCGTGGGCCGGTCGGCCCGGTTGTCCCCGATGTCGGCCAGCCACACGGTGCCGTCGGCACCGACCGCGAGGTCCTCAGGGTCGTAGGGGTCGACCGGCGCGGTGTGGACCTCGACGATCTGGCAGGCCGGGTCGAGCACGTAGACGGCCAGCTCCACGCCGCCGTCGTTGATGGCCACCATGCGGTCGCCCAGCACCACCAGGCCGGACAGCTCCCCGAGCCGGGGATCGGTCACCTGGCACAGGGGATGCGGCGCGGTGGCGTCGGCCGCGGCGGCCTCCTCCGCGGCCGCGGGGACGGCGCCGGCGACCACGAACGCCGTGGCCAGGGCCACCGCCGCCGGCAACGGACGCGCCCGCACGCGACTAGGCGGACCGCCGGCCGGCTCGGGCACGTACCCAGCGTGACAGAATGGACGCGTCGAGTGCATGCACCACGCCCAACAGCAGGATGCCCACGGCGCCGCCGACGACCGCGTCGGTAACCCAGTGGAAGTCCAGGGACACCATCGCCGCGCCCGCGGCCACGGGGCCGAGGATCGACAGCCACCGGAACGCCCGCTGCACCGGCGCGGGCAGGCCGAACTCGACCGCCTGCCAGCGGGCCACGCCCCACATCAGCACCGCGTTCGCGACGTGCCCCGAGGGGTAGGAGGCGCCGTCCCGGTGGAAGAACGACCCAGGGTAGGACGGCGCCGTGCGCCCGGCGCCGTACTTGAAGCCGTACACGACCGCGGTGAGCAGGGCGAGGGCGACGAGGACGCGCAGCAGCGGCACCAGCGTCCGGCGCCGCCAGCCGAGGTAGCCGACCAGCGCCGCCAGGACGATGAGGATGAACCCGCGCCCGCCGAGCTGGGTGACCGCCCAGACCGGCCAGTAGGCGCCCGACTCCTTGATGCCCCAGGAGCTGACCACCTCGGAGACGCGCAGGTCCATGCGTTCGAGCGAGCCACGGCTGAACAGGTCGACCGAGACGGCCACGGTGACCACGCCCGCCAGCGCGAGCAGCCACCACGGCGGCCGGCCCGGCGACACGACGGCCGGGGCCCGCGCGTCGCCGGCTTCGGCGACGACGGAGGCCTCACCGGGGCCCCGCCGCATCGCGCCGATCGTCACGGCGTCACGGTACCGGGTCCCGTGACCCGTTCGTGATCTCGACCTGCCCGAACGGCTCAGACCGATGGGGCGGCGAACTCCTCCAGGGTCGCGGCGAGGGCGCCGTCCACCCGCGCGGTCAGGCGCGTGCCACCGGTCTCGTGCTGCTCCGAGAGCACCTCGCCGTCGCGGTGCATGCGCGCGACCAGATCGCCGCGCCCGTAGGGCACGAGGACCTCGACGTCGACGTCCGGGTGCGGCAGCCGCGCGGCGATGATCTCGCGCAGCTGGTCGATCCCGTGCCCGGTGCGGGCGGAGACCCAGACCGCGCCGGGCAGCGCCTGGCGCAGGGTCAGGACGTCGTCCTCGGTCATCGCGTCGACCTTGTTCACCACGACCAGCTCCGGCACCGCCGACGCGTCGATCTCGCCGAGCACCGTGTGCACCGCCTGGATCTGCCCCAGCGGGTCGGGGTCGGACCCGTCGACCACGTGCACGAGAAGGTCCGCCGCGGCGACCTCCTCCAGCGTCGACCGGAAGGCGTCGACCAGCTGGTGCGGCAGGTGCCGCACGAAGCCGACGGTGTCGGTCAACGTGTACTCGCGGCCGTCCGGGGACTCCGCCCGGCGGACCGTCGGGTCCAGCGTGGCGAACAGCGCGTTCTCGACCAGCACCCCGGCACCGGTCAGCCGGTTGAGCAGGCTGGACTTGCCGGCGTTGGTGTAGCCGGCGATCGCCACGCTCGGAACGGCGTTGCGGCCGCGGTTCGCGCGCTGGGTGGCCCGCGCGGTCGACATGCCGGCGATCTCGCGGCGCAGCTTGCTCATCCGCGACCGGATCCGGCGACGGTCCGTCTCGATCTTGGTCTCACCGGGACCGCGGGTCCCGATGCCGCCACCGCCGGCCACGCGGCCACCGGCCTGCCGCGACAGCGACTCACCCCAGCCGCGCAGCCGCGGCAGCATGTACTGCATCTGGGCCAGCTCGACCTGGGCCTTGCCCTCCCGGCTGCTGGCGTGCTGGGCGAAGATGTCGAGGATCAGCGCGGTCCGGTCGACCACCTTGACCTTGATGATCTTCTCCAGCGCGTTGAGCTGGCCGGGGGTCAGCTCACCGTCGCAGATCACGGTGTCGGCGCCGGTGGCGGCGACGATGTCGCGGATCTCGGCGGCCTTGCCGGAGCCGACGTAGGTGCCGGCGTCGGGCGTGGAGCGCCGCTGGCTGACGGCCTCGAGCACCATCGATCCGGCCGTCTCGGCGAGGGCGGCGAGCTCGGCGAGGGAGCGGTCGGCGTCGGCCGCCGTCCCCTCGGTCCAGACCCCGACGAGCACGACGCGCTCGAGGCGCAGCCGCCGGTACTCGACCTCGGTGACGTCGGCGAGCTCGGTCGACAGCCCCGCGACGCGGCGGAGCGCACCGCGCTCCTCGAGGGCGTAGGAGCCGGTGGTGTCGTCCGGCTCCTCGACGAGGGGGAATTCGGAAGCGGTTGTCATCGGCTCCAGCGTGACACGGGGGTCCGCCGCGGTCACCTGGGTTTGTGCACTGGATGTCATCACCGGGTGCAACACGTCAGGGCTCCGGATGCATCCCGAGGTAGAGCGACCAGTGCTCGGCGTCCGGGTCCTCGGGACGGCGGGCGTACTCGTCGAGGAGGCCGTGCAGCCGCCGGCGGAACTCCTCCAGGTTCTCCGGGGACAGCCGCAGACCGAGGCGGCTGCTCTGCAGGTGCTGCTCCCCCACCTCGCCCACCTCCTCCAGGAAGGCGGCGAGCATGGGGTCGCGCCGGGGCGGCGGCCGGTCGTCGACGTCCATCAGCCAGCTCTTGCCGGTCGCCCGGTAGGGCACCTCGCGCGATCCGCGGGTGCCGCGCCGGTCCGGCTGGGCGGCCAGGAACCCGGTGTCGACCAGGGTGCGCACGTGGTGCAGGACCGTCGCGGGGTTGCGTCCCAGCCGCTCGGCCAGCTCCTTGTTGGTCAGCGCCTCCGACCAGCACATCCGCAGGATCCGCAGGCGGACGGCGGAGGCGACGGCGCGGTACTCGGCATCGCTCGCCCTGCGCTTGGGCCCGCGGATGTGCGGGGCGCCGTCCTCCGTCACGCCGACGAGCCTAGGCGACACGCCGTCCACTGATTGACTTTTCCCAATCACTCGACGGATGCTGCCCCGGTGAGCACGCCGGCCGGCCTCTGGGCGCACCGCGACTTCCGTCAGCTGTGGGCGGCCGAGACGGTCAGCCAGCTGGGCACGCAGATCACCCTGCTGGCGCTGCCGGTGCTGGCGGTCACCCTGCTCCACGCCACGCCGCTGGAGATGGGCGTGCTGACCGCGCTGGAGACGGCGGCCTTCCTCGTCATCGGCCTGCCCGCCGGAGCCTGGGTGGACCGCTGGCGGCGCAAGCGGGTCCTCGTCGCGAACGACCTCGTGCGGGCGGTGGCGCTCGCGACGCTGCCGCTGGCCTACGTCCTCGACGTCCTCACCCTGTGGCAGCTGTTCGTCGTCGCGGCGGTCACCGGCACGGCCACGGTCTTCTTCGACGTCGCCTACCAGAGCTACCTGCCCACGCTGGTCGACCCCGACCAGATCGTCGACGGCAACGGCAAGCTGGAGAGCAGCCGCGCCGTCGCCCAGGTGGCCGGGCCCGGGATCACCGGCGTCCTGCTGCGGGTCCTCGGCGCCCCGGTGCTCATCGCGTTCGACGCGCTGTCCTTCCTGATCTCCGCGCTGTTCATCGGCCGCATCCGGCACGTCGACACGGTGCCCGACCGGGCCACCCGCCGGTCGCTGCGGGCCGAGATCGCCGAGGGGCTCGGGTTCGTCGTCCGGCACCCCCTGCTGCGCCGGATCGTCGCCTGCACCGGCACCGCCAACTTCGCCTCGGCGATGAGCGGGGCCCTGCTGGTGCTCTACGCGCTGCGCGAGCTCGGGCTCTCGGAGAGCACCGTCGGCATCGTCTTCGCCGCCGGCTCCGTCGGCGGGCTGGTCGGCGCGGTCACCGGCGCCCGGTTCGCCCGCTGGGTCGGCGAGGGGCGCGCCATCCCGCTGTCGTCGCTGGTGATCATGCCGTTCACCGCGCTGATCCCGCTGGCCGTCGTCGGCGCGCCGGCGGTGCTGCTGGTCCTCGGCTGGTTCGGGTTCAGCTGGGCGGTCGTCGCCTACAACATCACCCAGGTCAGCTTCCGGCAGCGGCTGTGCCCGCCGCACCTGCTCGGGCGGATGAACGCCTCGGTGCGGTTCATCGTGTACGGCACCCAGCCGCTCGGCGCCCTGATCGGCGGCGCGCTCGGCGGCTGGATCGGCGTCGTGCCGACGCTGTGGGTCTCGGTCGCCGTCGGCGGCCTGGCCGCGCTGTGGGTGGTGGCCAGCCCGCTCATGGGCATGCGGGAGCTGCCGCGCGAGCTGGCGGCCCCGCATGAGGAGCCGGTCGCCGGGTAGGGGCCGCGCATGAGCAGCAGCACCAGTGGCGAGATCGACGACCCCGGCCGCGACCCCAAGGGGCTCGACCCGCCCCGCAACGTGATCTTCGGGGGCAGCCAGGACACCGGCCAGGGACAGCCGGCGGGCGAGGGCAACGTCGGACCGGCGGACAAGCCGGAGCCGCCGACCGAGGAGCCGGAGACCCGCGCCGACAGCCCGGACAACCCTTAGCCCGCGAGCCACTCCCCGGAGAGCTCCCCGGCGGCGACGAGGACGGCGGGACCGGTGAGCACCGTCGTCCCGTCGCCGATGCGGACGGTGAGCCGCCCGCCCGGCACGTCGACGACGACGGTGCCGCTGTCGGTACCGCTCGCGGTCACGGCGGTGTAGGCGGCCGCCACGGCCCCGGTGCCGCAGGAGCGGGTCTCCCCGACGCCGCGCTCGTGCACCCGCAGGCGGATGTGCCGGCCCGGGTCGAGCACGTTGACCACCTCGACGTTGACGCCCTCGGGGAACAGGGCGGGGTCGACGACGGGAGCTGCTGCGAGGTCGACCGTGTCGACCGGCACGTCGGTGAGGCAGGCCAGATGGGGATTGCCCATCGACACCGCGAGCCCGGGCAGCGAGCCGCCGGGCACCTTGGCGTCGCCGCGACCGAACGGGCGGGCCGGCCCCATGTCCACCCAGTAGCCGCCGCCGGGCACCGCCCCGACCCGACGCGGCCCGCCGCGGGTGCCGACCAGCACCCCGGCCTCGCAGGCGCCGCGGTCGAGCAGGCCCTCGCTGATCAGCGCGTGCAGGAACAGCCGGATCCCGTTGCCGCACATCTCCGCGTACGAGCCGTCGGCGTTGCGGTGGTCCATGAACCACTCGCAGCGGTCGAGGTCCGCGCCGAGGACCTCGCGCGCGTCGGCGACGTGGATGCTGCGGACGAGGCGCAGCACGCCGTCGCCGCCGAGCCCCGCCCGCCGCTCGCACAGCCGGCGGACGAGCTCGGGGGTGAGCCGGTCGTCCGGCCAGGCGGTGCCGTCGGGGTCGGGCAGGACGACGAAGTCGTTCTCGGTGCCGTGCCCCTTCAGCACCCGCTCGCTCATGAGCCGATCGTACGTTCGCCCACGTGCGCGGCGACCGCGTCGGCCAGGTCGGGCCGGGCCGCGTCGAACCAGGTGAGGGTGGCGTCGCGGCGGAACCACGAGCGCTGCCGGCGCACGAACCGGCGCGTGGTGCTGACCGTCCGCTCGCGCGCCTCGGCGGCGGTGAGCACGCCGTCGAACTGGGCGAGCACCTGCGCGTAGCCGAGCGCGCGCGACGCCGTCGGGCCCTCGCGCAGGCCCTCGGCGGCCAGCGCCTCGACCTCGGCGACGAACCCGGCGGCCCACATGCGGTCCACCCGGACGGCGATCCGCTCGTCGAGGGCGGCCGGCTCTCGGTCCAGGCCGATGCCGACCACCGGGTAGTGCGGGGCCGGCTCCGGCAGGGTCGCCCGGAACGGCTCGCCGGTCAGCTCGACGACCTCGAGGGCGCGGACGATCCGCCGCCCGTTGCTCGGCAGGATCGCGGCGGCCGCCTCCGGGTCGAGGGCGGCCAGCCGGGCGTGCAGCGCCGCCGGACCGGCCGCGGCGAGCTCGCCCGCCAGCCGGGCCCGGACCGCGGGATCGGTCGCCGGGATGTCGAGCCGGTCGAGGACGGCGCGGACGTAGAGCCCCGAGCCGCCGACCAGCAGGGGGACGACGCCGTCCGCGCGCAGCCGGTCGATCACCGCCCGCGCGTGCCGCCGGTACTCCGCCACCGACGCCGGCTCGCGGACGTGCCACAGATCGAGCACGTGGTGCGGCACGCCGCCGCGCTCGGCGGCGGTCGGCTTGGCGGTGCCGATGTCCATGCCGCGGTAGAGCTGCATGGAGTCGGCGTTGACCACCTCGCCGCCCAGCCGGGTGGCCAGCTCGACCGCGAGCGCGGTCTTGCCGGTGGCGGTGGGCCCGACGACGGCGACCACCGGCGGCAGCCCCGTCACGTCACGTGCCAGTCGGCGACGAGGTAGCCGACGCCGAAGGGCGCGTCGTCGAAGCGCAGGGTCGCGGTGACGTTCCGCGCGACGCAGGCCGCCCCGACCACGCGCCACGTGGGCACTCCGGAGGCGAGCAGCCGCCGCCCCTCGTCGGCGTCGAGGGCGGCCAGCGCCGCGGCGTCCCCGGCGGCGAGCGCGGCCGAGACGGCGGCGTCGAACGGAGCGGCCGCCTCGTCCAGGTAGCCGGGCGCCTTGAGGGTGCGCCGCGCCGACCCGTCGCCCATCGCGAGCACGCCCACGTGCCCCGGCAGCCCGGCGAGCACCGCGGCGAGATCCCGCGGCCCGACGCCGAGGCGGGTCCCGGCGTGGCCGGCCTCGCCGAGCAGCCAGGCGCCGAGCGTGTGTGCCAGCGGAAGGCGCCGGCCGCCGGGACGCGCCGGGCCGGAGAATTCCACCTCGAGGTCGACGCCGAAGCCGCGCAGGTCGCCGGCGTCCCCGGGGCCGAACCGCAGGCCGGCCCCGGCGCCGTCCCCGACCACGACGACGACCTCCGGCCTGCCGGCCAGCAGCGCGGCGACCGCGTCGGCGCAGGCCGCGCGCAGGCCGGCGGTCTCCGCGGCGGCCCGACCGGCGACGACGGGCGGCAGCAGCGGCGGCGACGGGCAGAACGCCACGGCGACCGTCGACCCCGCGACGGCGGGGGACGCGGGCGGGACAGCACTCACGGCGAGCAGTCTCTCCGATGCGGCGTGGGACACTGCGGTCCGTGTCGAGCACGGAGAACCCCGGAGACGGGACGCAGCAGGTTCTACCGCCGGAGACGGCGACGTCCGACGCCGTGACGCCGGAGGCCGGTACGCCGGAGGCGCCGGCGCCCGGCGACGCGGCGCCGGCCGACCCGACGACGGAGGCTGCGGAGTCCCCGGCCGCGTCCACCGGAGCCAGCGAGGAGCCGGCCGCCGAGGTGACGCCCGAGGTCGCCGTCGCGCCGGAGCTGCCCGAGCCGCCCGCACCCACCCCGGCCGCCGTCCCGACCCACGCACCGAACCCCGCCGTCGAGATGCCGGCGCCCGACCCCGTGCCCGCCGCCGCGGCGAGCGACCCTGGCCAGTGGGGCCGCGTCGACGAGGACGGCACGGTCTACGTCCGCACCGCCGAGGGCGAGCGTGCGGTCGGCTCCTGGCAGGCCGGCGACCCCGCCGCGGGGCTGGCCCACTACGCGCGCCGCTACGACGACCTCGCCACCGAGGTGTCGCTACTGGAGGCCCGGCTCAAGGCGCACACCGGCAACCCGAGCGAGCTGAAGGCCAAGGCGCAGGCCCTGGCCGATTCGATCCCCACGGCCACAGCGGTCGGCGACCTCGAGGGACTGGCGGCCCGCGCCCGCGCGATGGTCGGCACCGCCGATGAGGCCGCGGCCGAGTCCCGCGCCGAGAAGGCCGCCGCCCGCGCCGCGCAGATCGCCCGCAAGGAGGCGCTGGCCGCGGAGGCGGAGCAGATCGCCGCCGAGTCGACGTCCTGGAAGGCCGCGGGTGACCGGCTCAAGGCGATCGTCGAGGAGTGGAAGACCATCCGCGGCATCGACCGCAAGACCGACGAGGCGCTCTGGTCGCGCTTCGCCGCGGCCCGTGACGCCTTCGGCCGCCGCCGCGGGGCGCACTTCGCCTCCCTGGACGCGCAGCGCAACGAGGCCCGCGCGGCCAAGCAGGAGCTCATCGCCGAGGCGCAGCGGCTCTCGTCGTCCACCGACTGGGGCGCGACCTCGGCCGCCATGCGCACCCTCATGGACCGCTGGAAGGCCGTCCCGCGCACCGGTCGCGACGGTGACGACGACCTGTGGAAGCAGTTCCGCGCCGCCCAGGACGTCTTCTTCACCGCGCGCGGCGAGCAGGACAAGGCGCGCAACGCCGAGCAGCTGGCCAACCAGCAGAAGAAGGAGGAGCTGCTCGCCGAGGCCGAGAAGCTCGACCCGACCACCGACCTGCGCGGCGCGCAGAACGCACTGCGCAAGATCCAGGAGCGCTACGACGCGATCGGCCACGTGCCGCGCGGCGCGATGCGGTCCCTGGAGGACCGGATGCAGGCGGTCGAGCAGCGGATCCGCGGCGCCGCCGACGCGGGGCGCGCCCGCAGTGCCCCGGAGAACCCGATGGTGACCTCGATGCGCGCGGCGGTGACCAAGGCCGAGGAGCAGCTGGCCAAGGCCGAGGCGGCCGGGGACGAGCGCCGGATCGAGGAGGCGCGGGCCAATCTCGCCACCCGCCGGGAGTGGCTCGCCGAGGCCGAGAAGTCCGCCGGCCGCCGCTGAGCCGGACGACTCCGCTCGGTCACCCCACGCCGCCGTTCTCTCCCCTTGCGCCGCCCGGCTCCGCGGGCGGGCAGGGCCGGATCACACTGCCGGCCATGACGCACTTCCTTCTCGTGCACGGGGCGTGGGGCGGGGGCTGGGCGTGGGACGAGGTCGTCTCGCGTCTGGAGCGTGACGGTCACCGGGCCACCACGGTCCAGCTGGTCAGCGCCGGGGCCGACCCCGCCGCGCTGGGCGACCTGCAGGCCGACGCCGAGGTGGTCCGCGCCGCGATCCGGGACGCCGGCGAGCCGGTCGTGCTGGTCGGCCACTCCTACGGCGGCATGGTGATCACCGAGCTCGCCGACGATCCCGGCGTCGCGCACACGGTGTACCTGACGGCGTTCTGGCCGCAGCGCGGTCAGGCCGTGCAGTCCTTCCTGAGCGAGGGGCCCATGCCTGCCTGGATCGTGCCCCGGCCGGACGGCAACTTCGAGGTCAGCGACGACGTCGACGCCGTCCGCGAGGGGCTCTGCGCCGACCTGACCCGGGAGCAGGCCCAGGAGTTGCGGGACCGGCTCGTCCTCCAGTCGGGCACGGCGTTCACGGCGACGAGCACGGCGCCGGATCGGACGCATCCGGTCACCTACGTCATCTGCGAACAGGACCGCGCCATCCCCGCGGAATTGCAGGAGGCGTTCGCGCAGCAGGCCGACCACGTCGTCCGGCTGCCCTCGGCGCACGTCCCGCAGTGGTCGATGCCCGACCGGGTCGTCGAGGTCCTGGAGTCGCTGTCCCAGGAGGCTGCGCGCGCTCCCGCGCCGGCGGGCTGAGCAGGGGCTCAGGCCGGCGCGCCGATCCTCGGCATGCCCAGCAGGATGCCGGGGGTGGTGGGGCGGGTGCCGGCCTCGCTCGCGTCGCCGGCCCGGGTGCGCCGGTGCGAGAGCAGCGGGCCGTCGGCGACCAGGTGGTGCGGCGCGGCCTGGGTCAGGACGGTCTCGACGACGTCGCCGGGCCGGACGCCGTCCGTCGCCGTGAAGTGCACCAACCGGCCGTCGCGGGCGCGGCCGGTCATCCGGCCACGGACGGCGTCCTTGCTGCCCTCCCCCGCCGCGACCAGCAGCTCCACGGTGGAGCCGATCAGCGCGCGGTTCTCCGCCCAGCTGATCTCCTCCTGCAGCGCGATCAGCCGCTCGTAGCGCTCCTGGACGACGGCCTTCGGCAGCTGGTCCGCCATCTCGGCGGCCGGCGTCCCCGGGCGCTTGGAGTACTGGAAGGTGAAGGCGCTGGCGAAGCGGGCCCGGCGGACGACGTCGAGGGTCTGCTCGAAGTCGGCGTCGGTCTCGCCGGGGAAGCCGACGATGATGTCGGTGGTGATCGCGGCGTCGGGCATCGCGGCCCGCACCCGGTCGATGATCCCCAGGTACCGGTCCTGCCGGTAGCCGCGGCGCATCCGGCGCAGCACGTCGTCCGACCCCGACTGCAGCGGCATGTGCAGCTGGTGGCAGACCGCCGGCGTCTCGGCCATCGCGGCGATGACGTCGTCGGTGAACTCCCGCGGGTGCGGGCTGGTGAACCGCACCCGCTCCAGCCCGTCGATCCCGCCGGTCGCCCGGAGCAGGTCGGCGAAGGCGCCGCGGTCGCGGAACTCGACGCCGTAGGCGTTCACGTTCTGACCGAGCAGCGTCACCTCGAGCACGCCCTGGTCGACCAGCGCCTGTACCTCGGCGAGGATCTCCCCCGGCCGGCGGTCCTTCTCCCTGCCGCGCAGCGCCGGGACGATGCAGAACGTGCAGGTGTTGTTGCAGCCGACGCTGATCGACACCCAGCCGGAGTAGGCGGAGTCGCGCTTGGCGGGCAGGGTCGACGGGAAGACCTCCAGCGCCTCGGCGATCTCGACCTGGGCCTCGGCGTTGTGCCGGGCGCGCTCCAGCAGGGCCGGCAGGGAGCCGACGTTGTGGGTGCCGAAGACGACGTCGACCCAGGGCGCCCGGCGGACGATCTCCCCGCGGTCCTTCTGCGCCAGGCAGCCCCCGACGGCGATCTGCATCCCGGGGTGGGCATCCTTGACCGGCCGCAGGTGGCCGAGGTTGCCGTAGAGCCGGTTGTCGGCGTTCTCCCGGACCGCGCAGGTGTTGAGGACGACGACGTCGGCGTCGCTGCCCTCGGCGGCGGGCCGGTAGCCGGCGGCCTCGAGCAGGCCGGACAGCCGCTCCGAGTCGTGCACGTTCATCTGGCACCCGTAGGTGCGCACCCGGTAGGTGCGCGCGGCTGCCCCCAGCTCGGTTCCCATGACGGACCGAGGGTACGGCGAGCCGATCGGGTGTCTCCGCTCCACCGCCCGAGTTTCGGACCGAGTGCCCTTGTCTCCACCTGCGGGACGGGAGGACCCTGTCCGCCAGCGACGATCGGTCGGCCCGTCGGGCCACCGAGCCGGGACCGTGAGGACTCCGGCCGGCTGCGGTCGGGCAGCCGACCCCGAGGGATCTGCTGGGGGTTTCCATGCCGTGGCACATCCCGGCCAAGTACTACGAGGCCTGCAACTGCGCGTACGGGTGTCCCTGCAACATGAGCGGCTTCCCCACCCACGGCTTCTGCGAGGGCAACGTCGCCTTCCAGGTCACCGAGGGTGAACGGGACGGCGTCGACCTCAGAGGTGCCAAGGTCGCGGTCGGTGTCGCGTGGCCCGGCGCGATCCACGAGGGCAACGGCAAGGCGGCGGTGTTCATCGACGCGACCGAGGAGCAGCGGCAGGCCCTCGTGCCGATCCTGACCGCGGAGGACCCCGGACTGCCGTGGGAAATCCTCGCCGCGACGCTCACGGAGCTGCACGGCCCGTTCTTCGAGCCGATCGAGATCGAGGACGCCGGCATCGACTCGCGCGTCCGGGTCGGCGACAGGTTCGCGATGACCCTGCAGAGCTTCACGGACCCGGTGAGCGGGGAGAAGCACGAGGCGCACATGGTGCTGCCGACCGGCTTCATCTTCACGGACGGACACATCGGCACGAGCTCGGAGAACCGCGTGTCGGCGGACGGCGTCGCGTTCGACCACGCCGGCAACAACGCCTTCTACTCCGAGGTGGAGTGGTCCAGCGAGAACCGCATGGCACCGGTCATCACGCCACGGGCGTCGGCATGACGGCGGGCGTGGGAGAAGAGCGACCACCGGCCGGCACACGAGGGGCCCACATGACCTCCCCGCTGCCAGGCCACCCGGCCGGGGCGAGGCACGTCCGCTGGTCCTACCGCGAGCTGGAAGGCCGCACGCTGGCCGCCACGCTGGTCCTCCTCCTCGGCCTCGCCGGGGTGGCGTGGTGGGTCACCGTCGACACCGCCGGGGAGATGTCCCCCATGGTGAGCGGCCTGGCCGATGTCGGCAGGGCGATGCCCTTCGACATGAGTGCGGCCCTGTTCATGGCTGTGTGGCTCACCATGATGGTCGCGATGATGTTCCCCACCGTTGCACCGATCGTGCTGCTGCACCGGCTGGTCATGCGCCGTCGGGGGGACGGACCGCTGCCGAGCGCGGTCTTCGCGCTGGGCTACCTCACCGTGTGGACGGCGCTCGGCATCGTCCCGTTGCTCGTGCTGTACGCCTTTCGGCAGGTCACCGAGCCGTCGGGCTGGGTCACCCGGATGGCCGGTGCGGTCCTGGTCCTCGCCGGCGCCTATCAGTTCTCCCGATGGAAGGACACCTGCCTCCGGGCTTGCCGCAGCCCGATGACGTTCCTGGTCTCGCACGACTTCGGCACGGGACTGCGTAGGACCTTCCGCACCGGCGTCGCCCACGGCCTCTACTGCGCCGGCTGCTGCTGGGCCCTCATGGCGGTGTTGTTCACCGTCGGCCTGATGAACCTGAGCTGGATGGCCGGGATCGCCGCCGTGTTCCTGGCGGAGAAGACCTGGCGGCACGGCGTCGCCCTGACGCGAGTCGTCGGCGTCACCGTGGTCCTCCTGGGACTCCTCGTCCTGGCCCGGCCCTCCATCCTGAGCGCGCTGAGCAGCGCGGCCGGGGGCCAGAGCCGCATGTGAACCGGGCCCTGACGGGCGCGTTCGTTACGCCTTCGCGATCGCTAGGGTCCGTTGGGGACCGAGGGACATGAATCCGTAGGCCTGGAGCCGCTCGGAGTCGTGCACGTTCATCTGGCAGCCGAAGGTCCGCACGCGGTAGGTGCGGGTCTCGGGCTGCGGGTTCGCGGTCTCCATGTCAGGAGCGAGGGTACGGCGCACGCCAGGGGCCGGGTCACGAGCGCGGGCAGGGACCGCCCGGCGCGCCGCTGCGGGTTTCGTTACTGCTTCGTGACGGCCGGGTCCGTTGGCCACCACCCGCCGCCCCTAGGGTCGGAGCCGTGGCCAGCCCGACGAACGCCGAGCCCCTGCTGCGGCTCACCGGCGTCAACAAGTGGTTCGGCGACCTGCACGTCCTGCAGGACATCGATCTGACGATCGAGCGGGGCGAGGTGGTCGTCGTCATCGGCCCCTCCGGGTCGGGGAAGTCGACCTTGTGCCGGGCCATCAACCGGCTGGAGTCGGTGCAGCAGGGTGAGATCGCCATCGACGGCCGGCCGCTGCCCCAGGAGGGCAAGGAGCTGGCGAAGCTGCGCAGCGACGTCGGGATGGTGTTCCAGAGCTTCAACCTCTTCGCCCACAAGACGGTCCTGCAGAACGTCACCCTGGGGCCGGTCAAGGTGCGGCGGCAACGCAGAGCCGACGCCGAGCAGCGTGCCCGTCAGCTCCTGGAGCGGGTGGGCGTCGCCGCGCAGGCCGACAAGTACCCGGCGCAGCTCTCCGGCGGCCAGCAGCAGCGGGTCGCGATCGCCCGCGCGCTCGCCATGGATCCCAAGATCATGCTCTTCGACGAGCCGACGTCGGCCCTGGACCCGGAGATGATCAACGAGGTCCTCGACGTCATGACGTCGCTCGCCCGGGACGGCATGACCATGGTCGTCGTCACCCACGAGATGGGCTTCGCCCGTCGGGCCGCCAACCGGGTCGTCTTCATGGACGGCGGCCGCATCGTCGAGTCCAGCGACCCGGAGACCTTCTTCACCCGGCCCACCTCCGGGCGGGCCCAGGACTTCCTGTCCAAGATCCTCCACCACTGATCCGGAAGAGGGACGCACATGCGCATCACCAGGTACGCGGCCGCGGCGGCCGCAGCCGGCATCGTGCTCGCCGGCTGTTCGAGCGAGGCCGGCCAGAACGCCGAGCAGCAGGCCGAGAACACCCGGGAGGTCGCCGAGGACGTCTCGTTCGAGGCCGGCACCACGATGGCCGAGTTGAACGAGGCCGGCACGGTCACCGTCGGCACCAAGTTCGACCAGCCGGGGTTCGGCCTGCTGAACCCGCAGACCGACCGGCCGGAGGGCTTCGACGTCGAGATCGCCGAGATCATCGCCGCGGAGCTGGGCATCGATCCCGAGAACGTCGAGTTCGTGGAGACGGTGTCGGCCAACCGAGAACCGTTCATCGAGAACGGCCAGGTCGACTTCGTGGTCGCCACCTACACGATCAACGACGAGCGCAAGCAGCGGGTGGACTTCGCCGGCCCCTACTACGTCGCCGGCCAGGACATCATGGTGGCCAAGGGCAACCCGGAGGGCATCAAGGGGCCGGAGGACCTGGCCGGGAAGGCTGTCTGCTCGGTCGAGGGCTCGACCCCGGCGCAGAACATCCGGGACAACTACCCCGAGGCCAACCTGATCACCTACGACGTCTACTCCAAGTGCGCCGACGACCTGCGCAACGGCAACGTCGCGGCGGTCACCACGGACAACGTCATCCTCACCGGCCTGGTCGCGGGCAGCCCGGACGACTTCGAGCTGGTGGGCAACCCGTTCACCGAGGAGCCGTACGGCATCGGCCTGACCAAGGGCGACGACGAGTTCCGCTCGTTCATCAACGACGTCCTCGAGGCGTCCTACGAGGACGGCCGCTGGGCCGACGCCTGGGACGCGACCGTCGGTCAGATCACCGGCGAGGAGGCCCCCGAGCCGCCGTCGGTCGACCGCTACTGATCGGCGCGGGCGTGGGGACCGGGCGCCCCCCGGTCCCCACGCCACGCCGCTGCACCGCTCATCCGCGAGGTCCCGAGGAGAGGAGGAGACGTGTCACTCGTCGTGGACAACTTCCCGCTGCTGCGCAGCGCCTTCCTGACGACGCTCTCGCTCGCCGTCCTCAGCGGCATCCTCGCTCTGGTGCTCGGCACGGTCCTGGCCGGGATGCGGGTCAGCCCGATCCCCCCGCTGCGCGGCCTGGCGACCTTCTACGTGGAGGTCTTCCGGAACACCCCGCTGACGGTGGTCTTCTTCTTCCTCTTCTTCGGGATCGTCCAGATCAACCTGCAGTTCCCGTCTCGGTTCCTCACCGCTGTGGCCGCCCTGTCCCTCTACACGGCCGCGTTCGTCTGTGAGGCGCTGCGGTCGGGCATCAACGCCGTCCCGCCCGGGCAGGCCGAGGCCGCCCGCGCCCTCGGCCTGGACTTCCGGCAGACCCTGGGGACCGTCGTCCTCCCGCAGGCCTTCCGCACCGTCGTGCCGCCGCTGGGCAACGTGTGGATCGCGCTGGCCAAGAACACCTCGATCGCGGCCGGGTTCGCCGTCACCGACCTCACCGCCGCTCTGCAGCGGTTGGCCAATGCCAACGCCGACCAGCTGGTGGCCGTGTTCGTCGCGATCATCGCGGCGTACCTGCTGATCACCCTGCCCTCGGCCTGGGTGATCCGCGCGGTCGAGAAGCGGGTGGCGATCGTCCGATGAGCTCCCCCGTCCTCTTCGACCTGCCGGGACCCCGGGCGCGGCGCCGCCAGCGCATCGGCACGGTCGTCGGCGGCCTGCTCGTGGCCGTGCTCGTCGGCCTGGCGCTCTGGCAGCTGGGCAAGAACGAGCAGCTGGACGCCGACCGCTGGGCGATCCTTTTCGACCCGTCGTCGGGCGTGCCGCAGGCGCTGTGGGACGCGCTGCTCAACACGCTCGCGGCCGCCGCGGTCGGCATGGTGCTCGCCACCGTCCTGGGCGCGCTGCTCGCGGTCGGCCGGCTCTCCGACCACGCCTGGGTGCGCGCCCCGGTCACCGTGGTGATCGAGTTCTTCCGGGCCGTGCCGCTGCTGATCCTGATCCTGTTCTGCCTGCTCTACCTGCCCGCGGTTGGCGTGCCGATGACCGCGTTCCGGGCCCTGGTCCTCGGGCTGACGCTCTACAACATGGCCGTCCTGGCCGAGATCTTCCGGGCGGGGATCCTGTCCATCGACCGCGGCCAGCGCGAGGCGGCGTTCGCCCTGGGAATGCGCAAGACGCAGGTCATGACGTCGGTCCTGCTCCCGCAGGCGGTTCGCCGGATGCTGCCGGTCCTCGTGGCGCAGCTCGTCGTGCTGCTCAAGGACTCCTCGCTGGGCTTCATCGTCGGATACCTGGAACTGCTCCGGCAGGCCCGCAGCCTGGTGGAGTTCTTCAACTTCCGCTTCGGCGACACCTACACCTTCCAGCTCTACGTCGGTGCCGCACTGATCTACATCGTCGTCAACGTGCTGCTGTCCTGGCTGGCCCGCTTCGTCGAGCGGCGTACCCGCCGCAGCACCAGGGCGGCGACCGCCGACGTCGAGCTGGCCGCGGACGTGCAGATGGACGGGGGCGGCGGAGGTGTGGTGCCGGTCCGCTGACAGCGCCCGGCGCCGACCGGCGCGCCGCGCGGCCACGTCCGGTCAGGACGGCGACACTGACCGCCGTCATGGAGACGATCCTCGCCCGCAGCCCGCGCTACCTGCCACCGGTGCCCCGCTCCGGGGACCCCGAGCAGGTGCAGCAGGACGCCGCCCAGGAGTTCGTCGCCCGGCTGCGCGCGGCCGCCCCGCTGTTCGCCGCGGCCGCGGGGGCGCCGACCGCCGTGGTGGTCGAGGCGGTTCCGCCCGCCCGGCACCGCCGCAGCCGGTGCCGCGTGGTGCTGCGCGCCGCCGACGGAGGCGAGACCGACGTCGTCTTCCTCGGCCCCGCCGGTCGTCCCGGCGCGGCCTTCCGGCTCGGGTTCGACGTGCAGATCCAGCGGTGGCTGGGCGAGGGGGCGCCCCGGGACGCTGCCTGGCTGGTCGCGGACGCGGACGCGCCGGGCGGTGCGGCGGTGGACATCCCCGCCTGGGTCGCCGCGACCTGAGATCGGGTGGGCGGACGAGTTTCGCCCGGCGCCCGATTGCGTCACGATGGGGCTGCCGCGCGACGGCGGTCGCGCGGCTTGCCGCGGACGCGCGCCCGCGGCCGCATGGAGGTGCGGTATGACCGCGATCGCCCCGAGCCCGATCGTCAGCCGGCCGAGCCCGGTCGCGCATCCGGAGAAGGGCTCCCGGTTCCTGAGTCTCCTGCGGACGACGGACCACAAGGTCATCGGCCTGATGTACCTGGCGACCTCCTTCGCCTGGTTCGTCGTCGGCGGGCTCATGGCGATGCTCATGCGCGCCGAACTGGCCCGGCCGGACCTGCAGTTCCTCTCACCCGAGCAGTACAACCAGCTGTTCACCATGCACGGCACGATCATGCTGCTGTTCTTCGCGACGCCGCTGTTCTTCGCCTTCGGCAACCTGATCATGCCGCTGCAGATCGGCTCCCCCGATGTCGCGTTCCCGCGGCTGAACTCCTTCTCGTACTGGCTCTTCCTGTTCGGGAGCTCGCTGGCGGTGGCCGGGTTCCTCACCCCCGGCGGCGCCGCCGACTTCGGGTGGACCGCCTACACCCCGCTGTCCGATGTCACCAACTCACCGGGCGCCGGCCCGAGCCTGTGGATCGCGGGGCTGGCGGTCAGCGGCCTCGGGACGATCCTGGGCGGCGTCAACTTCGCCACGACGATCGTCTGCCTGCGCGCGCCCGGCATGACCATGTTCCGGATGCCGATCTTCACCTGGAACACCCTGGTCACCAGCCTCCTCGTGCTGCTGGCGTTCCCGATCCTCACCGCGGCGCTGATGGCCCTGCTCGCCGACCGCAACGTCGGGGCGCTCGTCTACTCGGATGAGAACGGCGGCCCGATGCTGTGGCAGCACCTGTTCTGGTACTTCGGGCACCCCGAGGTCTACATCATCGCGCTGCCGTTCTTCGGGATCATCACCGAGGTCATCCCGGTGTTCAGCCGGAAACCGCTGTTCGGCTACAAGGGCATGGTCTTCGCCACGCTCTCGATCGGCTTCCTCTCCCTCGCGGTGTGGGCGCACCACATGTTCGCCACCGGCGCGGTGCTGCTGCCCTTCTTCAGCTTCCTGACCTACCTCATCGCCGTGCCGACCGGGATCAAGTTCGTCAACTGGATCGGCACGATGTGGAAGGGGAAGATCAGCTTCGAGACGCCGATGCTCTGGTGCATCGGCTTCCTGGTGACCTTCCTGCTCGGCGGGCTGACCGGTGTGCTGCTCGCGTCGCCGCCGCTGGACTGGCACATCTCCGACACGTACTTCGTCGTGGCGCACTTCCACTACGTGGTGTTCGGCACCGTGGTGTTCGCGGCGAACGCCGGGATCGCGTTCTGGTTCCCGAAGATGTGCGGCCGGATGCTCGACGAGCGGCTCGGCAAGCTGCAGTTCTGGATGACCTTCATCGGGTTCCACGGGACGTTCCTCATCCAGCACTGGCTGGGCAACGAGGGCATGCCGCGGCGCTACGCCGACTATCTGGAGACCGACGGGTTCACCACGCTGAACACGATCTCGACGATCTTCAGCTTCGTGCTGGGCGCCTCGATCCTGCCGTTCCTCTACAACGTCGTGCACTCGTGGCGGTACGGGGCGCTGGCGGTGCGCGACGACCCCTGGGGCCACGGCAACTCGCTGGAGTGGGCGACGTCGTCCCCGCCGCCGCGACACAACTTCCTGGAGATCCCGAAGATCCGCTCCAACCGGCCGGCGTTCGAGGCGCACTACCCGCACCTGCTGCAGCGGCTGCAGGACGAGGCTCACCTGGGCCGGCGCCACGAGCCGTACGCGGGGGTCAGCGAGCTCGGCGGGACGGAGGGGCAGCGGCAGGGCCCGAAGGACCCCGACCCGTCCTGAAAGCCGGCGGCGTCAGGGCAGGAAGGCGTCCTCGCCGAGGTCCGGGTGGTACCGGCCGCCGTCGTCCTCGTCGCCGCGCTCGTCGAGCGCCTCACGGACGACGTAGGCGGCCAGGCCGCCGCCGTAGCCCTTGCGGGCGAGCATGCCGATCAGGCGCCGCTCGGCGGTCTGCCGGTCCAGCCGGTGCATCGAGGGCAGCCGCCGGGCGACCAGGCGCCGGGCCGCGTCCCACTCCTCCTGCGGGTCGACCTCCTCCACCGCGGCGGCGGCCACCTCCCGGTCGACTCCCTTGGCCTGCAGCTCCGCCCGCAGCGCGCGGCGGGCGAGGCCGCGGCCGGCCTGCCGCGAACTGACCCAGGCGCGCGCGAAGGCGGCGTCGTCGATAAGCCCGACCTCGGTGAACCGGTCGAGGACGGCGGTCGCCGCCTCCTCGGGCACGCCCCGCTTGGCCAGCAGGTCGGCGAGCTGCTTGCGGGTCTTGGCGGCGCCGGTCAGTGCGCGCAGGCAGATGGCGCGGGCGACGGATTCCGGATCGCCGGGATCGTCCTCGGCCGCCCCCGGGGCGGCAGCGTCGTCCCCGCTGTCCAGGCCCGCCCTGGACGGGCCCTCCGCCGCGTCACGCGCGGACCGACGCGACCCACCGGCACGAGGCCGGCGGGTCGCGCGGGTGGTCACCGCAGGCCTCAGAAGTCGGCCGGAGCGGCCGGAGCGGCCGGCCCGGCCGACGCCTCGGCCGGGGCGTCGAGGGTGGCGCCGATGCCGAGCTTCTCCTTGACCTTCTTCTCGATCTCGTCGGCGAGGTCGGGGTTGTCGCGGAGGAAGTTGCGGACGTTCTCCTTGCCCTGCCCGAGCTGGTCGCCCTCGTACGTGTACCAGGCGCCGGACTTGCGGATGAAGCCCTGTTCGACGCCGGCGTCGATGAGACCGCCCTCGCGGCTGAAGCCCTGACCCCAGAGCAGGTCGAGCTCGGCCTGCTTGAACGGCGCGGCCACCTTGTTCTTGACGACCTTGACGCGCACCCGGCTGCCGACCGCGTCGGTGCCCTGCTTGAGGGTCTCGATGCGGCGGACGTCGAGGCGGACCGAGGCGTAGAACTTCAGCGCGCGGCCACCGGTGGTGACCTCGGGGGAGCCGTAGACGACGCCGACCTTCTCGCGCAGCTGGTTGATGAAGATCGCGGTGGTGCCCGAGTTGTTGAGCGCGCCGGTGATCTTGCGCAGCGCCTGGCTCATCAGGCGGGCCTGCAGACCGACGTGGCTGTCGCCCATCTCGCCCTCGATCTCGGCCCGCGGCACGAGCGCGGCGACCGAGTCGATGACGATGATGTCGAGCGCGCCGGAGCGGATGAGCATGTCGGCGATCTCGAGCGCCTGCTCACCGGTGTCGGGCTGGCTGACCAGCAGGGCGTCGGTGTCGACGCCGATGGCCCGCGCGTACTCGGGGTCGAGCGCGTGCTCGGCGTCGATGAACGCGGCGATGCCGCCGGCGGCCTGGGCGTTGGCCACCGCGTGCAGGGCGACCGTGGTCTTGCCGGAGGCCTCCGGGCCGTAGACCTCGATGACCCGGCCGCGGGGCAGGCCCCCGATGCCCAGGGCGATGTCCAGGGCGATGGAGCCGGTCGGGATGACCTTGATGGCCTGGGACGTGCTGTCGCCCAGGCGCATGACCGAGCCCTTGCCGAACTGCTTGTCGATCTGGGCGAGGGCCATGTCGAGGGCCTTGTCGCGGTCGAGCGTTGCCATGGTGCTCACCTTCGGGAAGTCGCGTGGAGCGGTCGGGATCGACGCTAGATCGGGGGTCCGACAGTTCTCGGTCGACCGGCCCGGCTGTGGAGAAGGGGCCGACCTGTGGACGACTGTAGACCGAACAAGCGTTCGACTGCTACGCCGACACGCCTCCTGTCCCACGCGCCACGCGCACCCCGCTCACCGCAGTTTCGGCGGGACCTCGTACTCCTCGCAGATCGCCAGCCAGACCCGGCGGACGGGCACGCCCGCCTCGATCGCATCGACCGCGCTGCGCCCGCCTAGGGAGGCGAAGACGTGGTCGCGCGCCACGCTCTCGGCCCGCATCGAGCCGAAGTGGTCGGTCAGGCGGGACCAGAACTCCTGCAGGCGCACCCCTCCGACGCTAGCGCGCCCGCTCCCCCGCGTCCGCCGGCCGGGGGTGCCCGGGGCCCTGGCGCAGCCGCGCCACCAGCCCGCGGGCGTCGTCGGCGTAGATCCGCAGTTCGCCGACCGGCTGCCCCGCCGTCCGCCGGACCGGGAGGACCACCGGCTCCCGGAGGACGACGTCGACGTTGGTCTGGCTGCCGACCCCCACCGAGAGCGCGCGGCCCGGTCCGTCGTCGTGGACCTGCACGTTGCGCATGCCCTCCAGCGAGCGCATCCGGTACCGCACCGACGCGATCTGCTCCCACGGGACGGTGACGTCGAGCGAGAGGCCGTTGCGCACCCGCAGGCCGCCGGCGTCGAGGACGTGCGGGTGCACCTTGAGCGCGGCCAGCATGCCGACCATCCAGAGCAGGCCGTAGACGCCGAGGACGAGCGCGACGCGGCGCACCGCGTCCCACGGCAGCAGCAGGTGCACCGCCGGGACCTCGATCGCCGAGACCCCGATGAACGCCCAGATCACCGGTGTGACCACGCCCGCGTAGCCGAACGCCTCGCCGTCCGGCGCCACCGGGCGGCGGAGCACCCAGCGGTACAGGCTCCGCCACATGCCCAGCTCGTAGGCGAGCAGGCGCCGCACCGGTGCCACCGCGGCGCTCACCGATCGGCCTGGTCGTCGAGGGAGACGCCGTGCTCGCGCAGGCGCTCCAGCACGTGGTCGAGCCCGTCGGCGAAGGCCCGGAACCGGTCCTCGGGGAGGTCGGCGAACAGGATGCGCGCGAACTCGGCGTGCTCCCGCTCGAGCCGTGCCGCCGTGGCGGCGCCGTGCCGGGTGAACGACACCAGGGTCGCCCGGCGGTCCGTGGGATGCGGCTGGCGGGTCACGAATCCGCCGTCGACCAGGCCGTCGACCAGGCCGGTGACGTTGCGGGCGCTCACGCGCAGCGCCTCGGCGAGCGCCCGCTGCGGGAGCGGCCCCCGGTGCTGCAGCACCCACAGCAGGTGCGCGCGGGCCGGCGTCAGCCCGTCACGGGCGAGGCTCTCGCGGGTGTCGGTGTCGAGGACGGCCACCAGTTCGAGGATGCGGTCCAGCACCGCCGTCCGGTCGTCGGCCATGGTGAAGCCCCTTCATCGTGAAGACACTTCACGATACGCCGGACCTATGCTCTGCGCATGGGGCTCAGCACGGGCTCGCCCACCTGGGACGTGATCCTGCAGATCGGCATCGCGGCCTGCCTGGTCGCCTGGATCGTCCTGCTGATCCGGCACTACCGGGGGCGCTGAAGAGCCGCGGCACGGGCCGTGCGCGCCCACACGAGCGCCAGCGGCAGCACCAGCGCGGCGGAGACGCCCGACACGAGCCCGAAGCCGCCGGCCGCCAGCAGCGGTCCGCCCGCGGCCCCGGCCAGCGCCGCGCCGAGACCCATGAGCAGGTCGGTGCCGCCCTGCGCCGTCGGCCGCAGGTCCGCGGCCACCGACTCGGTCACCAGGGTCGAGCCGGCGATCAGCGCGCACGACCAGCCGAGCCCGAGCAGGAACAGCCCGATGCCCAGCTGCAGAGCGGCCCCCGGCGGCGCCGTCCCCGCCAGCGCGGCCGCGGCCAGGAGCAGCAGCCCGCCGGCCGCGACGGTCGCCGTCCGCCCGGCGCGGTCGGCGAGCAGGCCGACGAGGGGTGAGAAGAGGTACATGCCGGCGACGTGCACGCTGATGACCAGGCCGATGATCCGCAGCGTCGTCCCGGCCGGGCCGCCGGCGTGGCCCATGTGCACCGGGGTCATGACCATGACGCCGACCATGACCGAGTGGGCCACGATGACGGCGGTGACCCCCAGCCGGCCGCCCGGGGTGGCCCAGACCGCGCGCAGCGCCGCGGCGGTGGCGCCGCGCGGGCGGCCGACCGGCGCGCCCGTCCCGCCCAGCCGGCGGGCGAGCACCAGCGGGTCCGGGCGCAGGAGCACCAGCAGCGCGCCGGCCACGACACCGAAGACCGCGATCGAGACGACGAAGGCGCCCCCGAGCTCGGGCAGCCCGAGCGCCCGCCCGAGCACGTTCCCCGGTTCGGCCAGGTTGGGGCCGAGGACCGACCCGACCGTCGTGGCCCACACGACCATCGCCAGCGCCCGCCCGCGCCGCTCCGGGGCGGCCAGGTCGGCGGCGGCGTAGCGGGCCTGCAGGCCGCAGGCCGTGGCCGCGCCGAAGGCGAACAGCCCGACCAGCAGCAGCGCCAGCGAGGACACCGCGGCGGCGACGACGGTCAGCACCGACCCGAGGACGGCGACCCCGTAGCCGGCGACGAGGCCGGCGCGGCGACCCGCCCGGTCGCTGAGCCGGGCGAGCGGCACCGCGATCACCGCCGAACCCAGGACCCCGGCGGTCTGCCCGAGGCCCGCGGCGGTGTCGGTACCGGCCACGTCGCGGGCGAGCAGCCCGCCGACGGTGATGCCGACGGTCACCCCGAGGCCGGCGAGCGCCACCGCGCCCGAGAGGACGCCGACCGTCCGCCGCTGCACGTGCTGGGCGTCGGCGGTCGTCAGCGTCACGACCGCCAGTCTGGCAGCCCCTACAACCCCATCGAGCGGCCGATGATCTCCTTCATGATCTCGTTGGTGCCGCCGTAGATCGACTGCACGCGGGCATCCCGCCACGCCTTCGAGACCGGGTACTCGTCCATGTAGCCGTAGCCGCCGTGCAGCTGCAGGCAGCGGTCGGCGACCTTGTTCTGCAGCTCCGTCGTCCACCACTTGGCCATGGCGGCGTCGACGGCGGTGAGGTCGCCGCTGTTGAGCTGACGCACGCACTCGTCGACGAAGGTGCGAGCGATCGTCGTCTCGGTGTGCAGCTCGGCGAGCACGAAGCGGGTGTTCTGGAACGAGCCCACCGGCTTGCCGAACGCCGTCCGCCCGGCCACGTACTCGCGCGTCTGGGCCAGCACCGTCTCGGCCGAGGCGACCGCGCCGACGGCGATCGACAGCCGCTCCTGCGGCAGGTTCTCCATGAGGTGGTAGAAGCCGCGGTTCTCGCTGCCGAGCAGGTTCTCGGCCGGCACCCGCACGTCGTCGAAGAACAGCTCCGCGGTGTCCTGGGCCTTGAGGCCCACCTTGTCCAGGTTGCGGCCGCGGCTGAAGCCGGGCATGTCCCGCTCGACGACCAGCAGGCTGATGCCTTTGGCCGCCGGGGCGTCGGGGTCGGTGCGCGCGACCACGATGACCAGGTCGGCGTTGATGCCGTTGGTGATGAACGTCTTCGCCCCGCTGAGGAGCCAGCCGTCGCCGTCCTTGCGGGCGGTCGTCGCGATGCCCTGCAGGTCGCTGCCGGCACCCGGCTCGGTCATGGCGATCGCGGTGATGAGCTCGCCGCTGCAGAACCTGGGCAGCCAGCGCTGCTTCTGCTCGTCGGTGGCCAGGTCGCGCAGGTACGGGGCGACGACGTCGTTGTGCAGGCCGAAGCCGACGCCGCTGGCGCCGATCCGGGTCATCTCCTCGTCGAGGACGGCGTTGTAGCGGAAGTCGCGGACTCCCCCGCCGCCGTACTGCTCGTCGATGTCCATGCCGAGCAGGCCCTGCGCGCCGCCGGAGAGCCACACCTCCCGCGGGACGATGCCCGCCTTCTCCCAGTCCGCGTGGAACGGCGCGACGTTCTTCTCCGCCCAGCCGCGGACCATGTCGCGGAACTCGTCGTGCTCGGTCTCGTACAGGGAGTGGCGCATGCCCGGGAGTGTGCCCTACCTCTCCCGAGCGCCCGATCCGGGCCGCCAGCCGCGGAACCGGTCCACGACCAGTTCCTGCGGCACGGGCGGGTCGTCGTCCCCCGGGAAGGCGTAGACGTCGAGCATGAACTGCATCGGGTAGGCCGGGGACTGCCGGACGACCTTGACCACCTCGTCGTCGACCAGGAACGACACCTGCTCCGGCGTCCACTCCGCGGCGTAGACGTGGAACTCGCGGACGTCGATCGGCAGGGCCACCTGCTCGAACTCGTCGGCGATCGACGGGTCGCCGAAGGGGTGCACGCCCATGCCGATCCGCGGGCCGTCCGGACCGATGTCGCGGCCGAAGACCTCGAAGACGCAGATCTCCGCGGACCGCTCGGGGGCGTCCTCGTAGCCGATCATCCACAGCGCGGCCATGCCGGTGGCGTCGACGCGCATGCGCGCGCGGACCTCGAAGAACCCGTACTGCGGCGTGTAGAGCCGGACGTCGTCCTGCTCCTCGCGCACCACGACCGCCGGGTTGAAGCGGTGCTGCCCGACCGCGCTGCCGAGCGGTCCGCAGAACTCCCCGGTCTGCAGGGAGGAGACCCGCACGCCGTCGTCGAACTCCGGGCACCAGGGCGGCTGGTCCTCCTCGACGACGAGCCGCAGGACGCCGTCGCCGAGCCGGTAGCGGGCCGCCGACGCCGCTCGCGAGCTCCAGTGCGGGAGGAAGTGCGGCAGCCAGAGGCCCCGGTCGAGCTGCTCGCCGCCGAAGGTGTCCTCGACCTCGAGCACGTAGCCGGGTCGCGTCGTCGTCTGCACCGGCGAAGTGTCGTACCGAGCAGGGACACTTGCCGACATGTCGACCCTCGACCGGTTCTCCGAGGCCACCCGGGCCTGGTTCTCCGGTGCGTTCGAGGCGCCCACGCCGGCGCAGGAGGGCGCCTGGTCGGCGATCAGCAGCGGGGAGCACGCCCTCGTCGTCGCCCCGACGGGCTCCGGCAAGACCCTCGCCGCCTTCCTCTGGTCGCTCGACCGGCTGGCGAGCACGCCGCTGCCGGCCGACGAGCAGGCGCGCTGCCGGGTCCTCTACGTCTCCCCGCTCAAGGCCCTCGCCGTCGACGTCGAGCGCAACCTGCGGGCGCCGCTGACCGGCATCGGTCAGGCCGCGCTGCGGCTCGGACTGCCGCGGCCGGAGGTGAAGGTCGCGATCCGGTCCGGTGACACCCCCGCCGACGAGCGCCGCGCCTTCGCCCGCCGGCCCACCGACATCCTCATCACCACGCCGGAGTCGCTGTTCCTGCTGCTGACCAGCTCGGCGCGGGAGGCGCTGCGCGGCGTGGAGACGGTGATCGTCGACGAGGTGCACGCGGTCGCCGACACCAAGCGTGGCGCGCACCTCGCGGTCTCCCTCGACCGGCTCGACGAGCTGCTCGACCGCCCCGCGCAGCGGATCGGCCTGTCGGCGACGGTGCGGCCGATCGAGGAGGTCGCCACCTTCCTCGCCGGCGGCCGGCCCGTGCAGGTGGTCGCGCCGGAGGCGAGGAAGCAGTGGGACCTCGCGGTCGTCGTCCCGGTCGAGGACATGAGCGAGCTCGGCCGGCCCACCGGGGAGCTCGACGGCTCGGCCGCGGGCGCGGAACCGCGGACGTCGATCTGGCCGGCGGTCGAGGAACGGGTGCTGGACCTGGTCGAGGCGCACCGCAGCACGATCGTGTTCGCCAACTCCCGCCGGCTGGCCGAGCGGCTGACCAGCCGGCTCAACGAGCTGTCCTACGAGCGGACCACCGGCGAGGCGGTGCCGCCGGGCACCAACGCCGCCGCGCTCATGGCGCAGGCCGGGTCCGGCGGCGGGCTGCCCGAGGCCTTCCAGCCGGTGGCCGCCGCCCACCACGGCTCGGTCTCCCGCGAGCAGCGGGCGGTCGTCGAGGAGGCGCTGAAGTCCGGCCGGCTGCCCGCCGTCGTCGCCACCTCCAGCCTCGAGCTGGGCATCGACATGGGCGCGGTCGACCTCGTGGTGCAGGTCGAGGCACCGCCCACGGTGGCCTCCGGACTGCAGCGGGTGGGCCGCGCGGGGCACCAGGTGGGCGCGGTCAGCCGCGGGGTGCTGTTCCCGAAGTACCGGGGCGACCTGGTGCAGTGCGCGCTGGTGGCCGAGCGGATGAAGGCCGGCGCGATCGAGTCGATCCGCTACCTGCGCAATCCGCTGGACGTGCTCGCCCAGCAGATCGTCGCGATCGTCTCCGAGCGACCGCGCACCGTCGACGAGGTCGGCGCGCTGGTGCGGCGGTCGGCGCCGTTCGCCTCGCTGCCCGAGTCGGCGCTGCAGGCCGTCCTCGACATGCTCGCCGGGCGCTACCCGTCGGACGCGTTCGCCGAGCTACGGCCGCGGCTGACCTGGGACCGCGTCACCGACACGCTCACCGCCCGCGCCGGTGCCCAGCGGCTGGCCGTGACCAGCGGCGGCACCATCCCCGACCGCGGCCTGTTCGGCGTCTTCCTCGTCGGTTCCGAGGGGTCCGGCGGCCGGCGGGTCGGCGAGCTCGACGAGGAGATGGTCTACGAGTCGCGGGCCGGCGACGTCTTCCTGCTCGGCTCGTCGTCCTGGCGGATCGAGGACATCACGCACGACCGGGTGCTGGTCAGCCCGGCGCCGGGGCAGCCCGGGAAGATGCCGTTCTGGAAGGGCGACGCACCGGGCCGGCCGCTGGAGCTCGGCCGGGCGCTGGGCGCGTTCCTGCGCGAGGTGGGCTCCGCGACCCCGGAGGCGGGGCTGGAGCGGGCCCGCGCGGCGGGTCTGGACGAGTGGGGTGCGGCGAACCTCGCCGCCTACCTGGCCGAGCAGAAGGCGGCGACCGGCCACCTGCCCGACGACCGCACCCTGCTGGTCGAGCGGTTCCGCGACGAGCTCGGCGACTGGCGGCTGGTCGTCCACTCGCCGTTCGGTGCGCAGGTCAATGCCCCGTGGGCGCTGGTCCTCGCCGCCCGGCTGCGGGAGCGCTACGGCATGGACGTCGCCGCCATGCACTCCGACGACGGGATCGTGCTGCGGCTGCCCGACACCACCGGCGAGCCGCCGGAGGCCGACCTCGCCGTCCTCGACCCGGACGACGTCGAGCGGGAGGTGACCGCCGAGGTCGGCAGCTCCGCGCTGTTCGCCAGCCGGTTCCGCGAGTGCGCCGCCCGCGCGCTGCTGCTCCCCCGCCGCGACCCGCGCAAGCGCACCCCGCTGTGGCAGCAGCGCCAGCGCTCCGCCCAGCTGCTCTCCGTGGCCGGCGAGTTCTCCTCGTTCCCGATCACCCTCGAGGCCGCCCGCGAGGTGCTGCAGGACGTCTACGACGTGCCCGGGCTGGTCGAGCTCATGCGCGACGTGCGCGCCCGCCGGGTGCGGGTGGTCGACGTGCAGACGCAGACGGCGTCGCCGTTCGCGCAGTCGCTGTTGTTCGGCTACGTCGGCCAGTTCCTCTACGAGGGCGACGCCCCGCTGGCCGAGCAGCGCGCGCAGGCGCTGGCGCTCGACACCGGGCTGCTGGCCGAGCTGCTCGGCCGCTCCGAGCTGCGCGAGCTGCTCGACGCCGAGGCCATCACCGAGCTCGAGCGCGAGCTGCAGAAACTTCCCGCCGAGCGGCACCCCCGCGACCTCGACGGCGCCGCCGACCTGCTCCGGTACGTCGGCGACCTCACGGCGGCCGAGGCGATGGCCCGCGGGGTGACCCCGGCGTGGCTGGAGGAGCTGGTCGCCTCCCGCCGGGCCCTGCAGGTGCGCATCGCCGGGCAGGAGCGCTACGTCGCCATCGAGGACGCCGGCCGGCTGCGCGACGCGCTGGGGACGGCGTTGCCGGTCGGAGTGCCGGAGGTGTTCACCGAGCCGGTCGCGGACCCGCTGGGCGACCTGATCGGCCGCTACGCCCGCACCCACGGCCCGTTCCAGCCGGCCGAGGTGGCCGCCCGCCTCGGGCTGGGCGTCGCGGTGGTGACCGCGACCCTGCAGCGGCTGGTCGGCACCGGTCGGCTGGTCAGCGGGGAGTTCCGGCCCGGCGGCACGGGGCAGGAGTGGTGCGACGCCGAGGTGCTGCGGGGCATCCGCCGCCGCAGCCTGGCCAGGCTGCGCCAGGAGGTCGAGCCCGTGCCGGTGGGCACGCTGGCGCGCTTCACGCCGTCCTGGCAGTCGGTCGGCAGCCGGCTGCGCGGGCCCGACGGCGTGCTCGCCGTCGTCGAGCAGCTGGCCGGGGCGCTCGTGCCGGCCAGCGCGCTGGAGTCGCTGGTGCTGCCCGCGCGGGTGCGCGACTACTCCCCCGCGATGCTCGACGAGCTGACCAGCGCCGGCGAGGTGCTGTGGGCCGGCGCCGGCGGCCTCCCCGGGGGCGACGGCTGGATCAGCCTCGTCCCGGCCGACCTCGCCGACGTCCTCCTGCCCGAGCCGCTGGAGAGCCCCGAGCCGGAGTCGGTCGGCGCGGCGGTGCTCGCGCAGCTGGCCGGCGGGCAGGCGCTGTTCTTCCGCGGCCTGTCCGACCTCGTGAGCTCGACCGACGACACCGCGCTGGCCGACGTGGTGTGGGACCTGGTCTGGTCCGGGCAGCTGACCAACGACACCCTGGCTCCGCTGCGCACCCGGCTGGCCGGTGGCGGCACGCACAAGCGGGCGGCCGCGCCACAGCCGCGGGTGACCCGCTCCCGCTACGGGCGCCCCCGGCTCGGCCGGCCGGCGATGCCCTCGCGCACCGGCCCGCCGACGGTCGCCGGCCGCTGGTCGCGGCTCCCCGACCGGGAGACCAACCCGACCAGGCGCACGACCGCCCGCGCCGAGGCGCTGCTGGAGCGGCACGGCGTCCTCACCCGCGGCGCGGTCCAGGCGGAGCAGGTGAGCGGCGGCTTCTCCGCGGTGTACCCGGTGCTGCGGGCGTTCGAGGAGAACGGCCGGGCCCGGCGCGGCTACTTCGTCGAGACGCTCGGCGCGGCCCAGTTCGGCACCCCCGGCTCAGTGGATCGGCTGCGCAGCTTCGCCGCGCCCGACCGGCAACCCGCCGGCGCGGTCGTGCTCGCGGCGACCGACCCGGCCAACGTGTACGGCGCCGCGCTGCCCTGGCCCGAACGGCCGGGCACCGACGGCGACGAGGCCGTCGACATCGGCGAGGGCACCGCGCGCAAGGGCAGCGGTCACCGGGCGGGGCGCAAGGCCGGCGCGCTGGTCGTGCTCGTCGACGGCGAGCTGGTCCTCTACGTCGAGCGCGGCGGCAAGACGCTGCTGTCGTGGACCGAGGACGAGCACGTTCTCAAGGAGGCGGCGACGGCGCTGTCGGGCGCGGTGGCCGCGGGCGCGCTCGGCCGCATGGTAGTGCAGAAGGCCGACGGCGCCTCGGTGCACGAGTCGACGCCGCTGTCGGCGGCGCTGCAGGCGGCCGGGTTCGCCGCTACCCCGCGCGGCCTGCGGGTGCGAGCCTGACCCGGCCGCGCACGAGCGACCCGGCGCTGGGACGCTGGTACGGAGGAACGTGAGGCCCGGAGGCGGGCGTCGGAGAACGCGGGCAGGTGCCCGCGGGAAGTTGAGCAGCAGATGGCAGTCGGCACAGTGCGGTGGTTCAACCCGGAGAAGGGCTTCGGGTTCATCGAGCCCGAGGACGGCGGGGATGACGTCTTCGTGCACTTCTCCGCGATCTCCGACACGGGCGGATTCCGCACCCTCGACGAGGGTCAGCGGGTCGAGTACTCGGCGTCGCCCGGTCCGCGCGGCCCGCAGGCGGAGAACGTCCAGCCGCTCGGCGGCGCCCCGGTGTCGCGCGGCCGGGACGACCGCCGCGACGACCGGCGGGAGCCGCGGCGCGACACGAGCCGGAACGCCGGCCCGCGCGGGCCGGTGATGACCGGCACGATCGCCCGGTTCGACGACGACAAGGGCTTCGGCTTCATCGTCCCCGACGACGTGTTCGTCCACGTCTCCGCGATGCGCAGCGGACGGGACGAGCCGGAGGAGGGCGACCGCGTCGAGTTCGAGCTGGTCGAGGGCCCGCGGGGCCTGCAGGCCGACGGCGTCCGCCTGCTCTCCGCCGGCCGCGGTGCCCCCGCACGGCGCGATCCCGGGCGCCGCGAGTCCCGGCCGGCGGACCGCGACCGGGGCGGCCGGGGACGGCGCGACACCGGCGGCGCGACCCAGGGCACCGTCCAGTGGTTCAACCCCGACAAGGGTTTCGGTTTCATCTCCCCGGACGACGGCGGCGAGGACGTGTTCGTCCACTTCTCCGAGATCGAGGACGACGGCGGCTACCGGGAGCTCGCCGAGGGCCAGCGGGTCGAGTTCTCCCGCGCCCGCGGCGACCGCGGGATCAACGCGACCGGGGTCCGGCCGCTCGACTGAACCGGGGCCTCACCGCTCCGGCCAGTGCCAGGGCGGCCGGTCCAGCGGTCCCAGGCCGTCGATCACCGTCTCGCCGTTCACCTTGACCAGGTGCACGTCGCGGCGGTCGTCCTCGTCGACGGCGTCGGCCAGCAGCGCGCGCAGCGGCGCCGAGTGGGTGACCACGACGACCTGGGTGCGCGACGCCGCCCGCGCCACCATGCCCGCCAGCGGCCGCAGCAGGTCCGGGTGCAGGCTGGTCTCCGGCTCGTTGAGGACGAACAGCTCCGGCGGACGCGGGGTGAGCAGGGCGGCCGCCCACAGCAGGAAGCGCAGCGTGCCGTCGGAGAGCTCGGCGGCGTCCAGGGTGCGCAGCAGCCCGGTCTGCCGCAGCCCCAGCCGGAACAGGCCGCCGGAGTCGACGATCTCCAGCCGGCTACCGGGGAAGGCCTGCGCGATCGCCTCGTCCAGCTCGTCGTCCGGTCCCAGCTCGCGCAGCGTCTGCAGCGCCGAGGCGAGGTCACCGCCGTCGTCGGCCATCACCGGCGTGAAGGTGCCCATCCGGGCACCGCGAGCCGGGGCCTGCGGGTCGGTGCGGAACGAGTCGTAGAAGCGCCAGCTGCGCACCCGGTTGCGCACGGCGAGCACCTCGGGCGCGGTCACGGCGTCGGACACCTCGGCGAGCAGGCTGTCCTGCCGCTCCAGCCGGCGCCCCGTGTCGGCCCACCGGCGCCCGTCCCGGGTCATGACGGCCGGCCCCGCACGCCGGCTGAGCACGGCCGACGGGCGCAGCACCGGTCCGGCCCAGACCACCTCCAGCTTGATCTCCGGGTCGCGGTCGAACATCGTCGTCTCGTCCGGCCGCGGCAGTCCGAAGTCGATGGCGTAGCCGAGGTCGTCGCCGCCCAGGCCGATCCGCAGCGCCACCGGACGGGTCCGCACCGTCCCGGTGATCGGATGCCGGCCGCTGCGGACGCCCTCGCCGAACACCTCCGGCCCGGCCCAGAGCACCGACTCCAGGCCGCCCTCGGCGGCCAGCGCCCGCACCGCGCCGCCGTGCGCGGTCGCCGACAGCAGCCGCAGCACGCGGTAGAGGCTGGACTTGCCCGCGCCGTTCGCGCCGGTGACGACGGTCAGCCGGCCGAGGGGGACGACGAGGCTGCGCAGGGAGCGGTAGCCGTCCACCGCGATCCTCTGCAGCACGGGGCGACCGTAGCCAGGACCAGCGTCAGGACGGCGAGACCGCGGCGCGATGCGGGTGCCCCGAGAAGACCCAGAGCCGCAGCGCGGCGAAGCGGATGAGACCGATCGCCCCGGTGACCGCCGAGATGAGCACCAGCTGCGCCCACCAGGCGGTGCCGAGCACCCCGTCGAGGGCGGCCAGGGCGGCGCTCGTGGCCAGCAGCCCCGCGACCGCCAGGGCAGAGCCCTCCCACTGGGCGGCGAGCCAGCCGACCCGGCCGCCGGCGTGGAAGGTCACCCGCCGGTGCAGCTCGTTGGCCAGGACGGAGGAGAGCACGAAGGCGACCACGTTGGCCCGCAGCGGCCCGATCCCGCGCAGGGTCAGGAACAGCGCGAAGTAGACGACGCTGCTCGACACCCCCACGCTGACGAAGCGGACGAACTCGGCGACGGCGTCGTCCCCGTGCAGCCGCTTGCGCGTGCCGCAGACCGCCACCTGCCACAGGCGTCCCCGCCCGACCGGACCGCAGTCAGCGGGAACGCCCATGCCTCACCGTAGGACGGCCGGCGAGGCCTGGGGCTGGAGCCGGCGCGGCTGGAGCCACCGGCGGAACAGCCGGGTCAGCGCCGGCATGACCACGTACCCGAGCAGCACGACGACCACGACCGCCGACAGGGCCAGCCGGGCCTCCACGGGCCAGCTCGCCAAGTGCGGGGTCACCAGCTGCTGGAACAGCGAGGTGATCGCGAAGACCGCCGCGATGGTGAGCAGCGTGGAGCGCCAGCGCGGGCCGGGCGCGGCCGGGCGGGTGAAGAAGCTGTCGAGGCCCTGGACGCGGGCGTAGCGCTCCTCGTCGACCATCTCCGCGAGCTCGGCCAGCAGCGCCGCCCGCTGGGGCGAACGCTCCCAGCCGGCCAAGGACTCGTCGTCGGCGAACCGGTAGACCAGGTGGTACTCGGAGCTGGCCGCACCGGGGTGCAGCAGCGTCGCGCCGAGGTTGCCGGGGAAGGACGACGCCATGGCGAGGGCGTGCGCCGCCCACCGCTCGAACGCCTGCCGGCGATCGGGCCGGACGACGCGGGCCACGGTCACCGTCACCGGCTCGGCCACCGGCGCCGGAGTCGGGCCGGCCAGCAGGGTGCGCAGTCGCGTGGTTCCCTCCACGCCGGTCCCCAGCGCGCGCGGCGCCCCGTTCCATCCCGGGTGTCGGCGGCCTCACACCGCCGTGAGCACCGCACACGAGGGTGACGCGATGGCGCCGTCTCCGAGCGCATCGAGGAGCACCTGCGGGGTGCCGTCACCCGCTACCGTCCGCACGACCGCCTGCACGTCGCAGTCACCCAGGAGGTTCGCGGTGCCGGACACCACCTGCCACATGTCGATCTCGCTGGACGGCTTCGTCGCCGGGCCGGACCAGAGCCGCGAGAACCCCCTGGGCAAGCGTGGGCGGGAGCTGCACGGCTGGCACATCGGCGACCCGCGAGCCAACGATGCCGACAAGGTCGCGAACGAGTGGCTCATGCGCCCGCGGGGCGCGTATGTGATGGGTCGCAACATGTTCGGCCCGATCCGCGGGGAGTGGGATGAGGAATGGACCGGGTGGTGGGGCCCGGAACCGCCGTACCACGCGCCGGTGTTCGTGCTGACCCATCACGGACATGACCCGATCCAGATGGACGGCGGGACGACGTTCCACTTCGTCACCGAGGGCTTCGACGCGGCCTACTCCGCAGCGTGCCAGGCCGCCGGGGACGACGGCGTGGACATCGCCGGTGGGGCCTCGACCGTCCGACAGGCACTGATCGCAGGCGTGATCGACGAGCTCACCCTCGACATCGCACCGGTCCTGCTCGGTGCGGGCGAGCGCATCTTCGACGGGGTCGAATCCTTCGACTTCGAACCCGTCGAGGTGCTTCACTCACCGCTCACCACCCACATCCGCTATCGCCGCGTCAGCTAGTGCCGCGTCAGGCAACCTTTGACCTGGCGGGGGGACGGGCCGGCCGCGATACCGCCGAGTGTCGCCTTACGGCGGTATCCCGAGTTCGGTAGACCACCACGATCCGCCTCTTGGTGGGTATCCGATCCACTCCGTCCATGGGAGTGACGGCGAGCCGACGTCGCGGCACATCAGGACTGCGCCGTGTCCGCACAGCGCTTGCCCGCCGAGAACCGCGACAGCAGCGGGACCGATCTGCCGCACCACGGCAAAGGCTCGCAGCCACGCACCAGCTCGACGGCGGCCTGACGGCGACGAGGGCACCGCGGTAGGCGGTGAGCCAGGCCCAGGCCCCGTCGCTGCTGCGGGCGCGGCGGTGCACCAGCCGTGGTTCGACCAGGCGGAGCAGGTCGGATCACCCGAAGAGCTGGACCGATCCCTCACCCTGGTCCGCCGTTCTCACACCGCCGTGAGCTGGACCGACGACCGCCGCCCCCGCGGTGCAGACTGGTCCGCGTGCCCGAGGGAGACACCGTCTGGCTGGCCGCCCAGCGCATGCACCGCGCGCTGGCCGGCGCGACGCTGCGCCGCGGCGAGCTGCGGGTGCCCCAGCTGGCCGCGGTCGACCTGGCCGGCGTCGGGGTGCGCGAGGTCGTCCCCCGCGGCAAGCACCTGCTGATCCGGCTGGCCGACGACCGGACGCTGCACAGCCACTTCCGCATGGACGGCAGCTGGCACATCTACCGCTCCGGCGGGAAGTGGCGGGGCGGGCCGGCGTACGACATCCGAGCGGTGCTCACCACGGGCGCGCACGACTGCGTCGGCTACCGGCTGCACGACCTGGCGCTGGTCCCGACGGCGAAGGAGGGCTCGCTGGTCGGGCACCTCGGCCCCGACGTCCTCGGCCCGGACTGGGACCTCGAGGAGGCGCTGCGCCGGCTGCGCGCGCGGCCCGACGAGCAGATCGGCGTCGCCCTGCTCGACCAGCGCAACCTGGCCGGGATCGGCAACCTCTACAAGGTCGAGTCGCTGTTCCTCTGCGGCGTGCACCCCTGGGCGAGGGTCGCCGACGTGGCGGACCTGCGCGCGCTGGTCGAGCGGGCCCGCACCCTCATGCGGGCCAATCGGGACCACCCCGCCCAGAACACCACGGGCAGCCTGCGGCGCGGGGAGGACCACTGGGTGGCCGGTCGGCGCGGCAAGCCCTGCCGCCGCTGCGGCACGACGATCCTGCTCGGCGACCAGGGCCCGGCCACCCAGGAGCGGGTCACCTGGTGGTGCCCCCGGTGTCAGGCGGCGAGCTCCCCGATCGACCCGGCGGCCCGGACCGGCGAGCCCGGCCGCCCGCGCCCCCTCGTGACGGGCTAGGAGCGATCCACCCAGAAGGTGTCGTGCCGGAGGTAGAACGCCGTCCAGTCCTCCTCCGTCATCGCCTCCCGGCGCACCGCGTCGGCCAGCGTCTCGAAGTAGTCCTCCCGCGGCGCACCCGGCGTGAACAGGATCAGCAGGGACGCCGGCTCGCCCGACTCGTTGCGGAAGCCGTGGACGCCGCCCTCCGGCACGAACAGGAAGTCCCCGGCGGCCGCGTCGACCCACCGGGCGCCGTCGAAGAGCCGGACGGCGCCGGACAGCACGTAGAACGACTCGGTGATGCTGCGGTGGAAGTGCGGCGACGGCCCGCTGGGCCGCGGCCCCATGTCCCACCGGTAGAGCCCGAAGGCCCCGCCTGTGCTCGCCCCCGTGGCGAGGTAGGCCGCGCCCCCACCCGACGCGTGCGCCAGCTCCGGCGGCTGGTCGGCGCGCCGCAGGACGGCGCTGACCTCCCCGCCGTCGCCGGCGTAGACGTCGGGTGGGTAGGCGAAGCCCGACACGACCGGGCTCAGGCGGTCGGTTCCTGGCGCTCGACCGGCTCGGCCACCGGCGTCTCGGCGGTCGGCTGCTCGACCGGCGGCGTGCCCTGCTCGATCGCCGCGGCGGCCGAGCTGCCCTCGACCGCGGCCGGGCCGGCGTTCATCGAGGCGCGGATCTGGTCCAGCCGGGAGGCGCCGGCCACGTCGAGGGTGGCCTTCTGCACCTCGAGCATCCGGCCCTCGACCGAGGTCTGCGCCAGCTCGGCCTGGCCGAGCGCGTTGGCGTAGCGCGCCTCGATCTTGTCCCGTACCTCCTGCAGGCTGGGGGTGTTGCCGGGCGCGGAGAGCTCGTTGACCTGCTTGAGCGAGCTCGCGACGTGCTCCTGCATCTTCGCCTGCTCGAGCTGGCTCATCAGCTTGGTGCGCTCGGCCAGCGTCGTCTGCAGCCGCATGCGGCTCTGCTCGACGGCGCCGCGCGCCTGCTCGGCCGCCTGCAGCGCCTCGTCGTGGCTGCGCTTGAGGTCCTCCATCGCCTGCTCGGCGGCGACCAGCTGGGTGGCGAAGGCCTGCGCGGCGTTCTCGTACTCCGACGCCTTGGCCGCGTCGCCCTTGGCGCGGGTCTGGTCGGCGAGCACCAGCGCCTGCCGGGCCGAGGCCTGCAGCTTCTCCACCTCGCCGAGCTGGCGGTTGAGCCGCATCTCCAGCTGGCGCTGGTTCCCCAGCACCGCGGCGGCCTGGTTGGCCAGCGCCTGGTGCCGCTGCTGCTCCGCCTCGATCGCCTGGGCGATCTGGATCTTCGGGTCCGCCTTCTCGTCGATCTTGGCGTTGGCCGAGGCCGTGAGGTACTTCCACAGCTTCACGAACGGGTTGGGCATCGTTCCTCCTGTCCGGCGCGGGGTCCGGCCGGACCGCGAGCGTGTGACGTCGTCACCTCATCGTCCCAGGTGACCCGCTACCGCGGGCAACTGCTCGGCTCCCCGCCGGGTTCCCGTCGCTAGTGTTCCGCCGTGTCCCCAGGAAACGCGGTGCTCAGCGTCCTCGGTGAGTTCGTCGTCGACCTGATCCCGAACCCGTCCGCGGGCGCCGGACCGGAGGGGACGGCGCCGCACTACATCGCCCGCCCGGGCGGCAACGCGCTCAACGTCGCGGTGGCCGCGGGCCGGCTGGGCGCACCGGTGCGGCTGCTCGCCCGGCTGGGCACCGGGCCCCTGGCGCCCGCGCTGCGCCGGCACGCCGAGCTCTCCGGGGTGGGCCTGGAGGGCCTGGTGACGGCGCAGGAGCCGGTGAGCCTCGCCGTCGTCGGCCTGGGCCCCGACGGCTCCCCCGACTACGGCTTCCACGTCCTCGGCGCCGCCGACTGGCAGTGGACCGACGCCGAGCTCGCGGCGGTGTTCGGTGAGCTGCCCGGGATCCTGCACGTCGGCTCGATCTCCAGCTGGACGCCGCCGGGGTGCGACGCCATCGCGGCCCTGGTGGCGCGGCTGGACGACGAGGGCCGCACGCTGATCAGCGTCGACCCCAACATCCGGCCGATGCTCGCCGACGGTCCGGTCGGCGCGAGCCTCGGCAACAGCGCCGCCGCGGTGCGCGACCGGCTCGACCGGCTCGTCGCCCGGGCCGACGTGGTCAAGGTCAGCGCCGAGGACCTCGGCTGGCTGGAGCCGGGCACGGCCGACCTGGACGCCGCCGCCCAGCGGTGGGCGCAGCGCGGCCCCGGCCTGGTGCTGCTGACCGACGGCGGGGCGCCGCTGCGGGTCGCGCGGCCCGGCCGCCCGCTGCTGCACCGGAGCCCGCCGCGGGTGACCGTCGCCGACACCGTGGGCGCCGGCGACTCGCTCGCCGCCGGCCTGCTCAGCGGCCTGCTGGAGGCAGGGGTGACGACCCGAGCCGCGCTCGACGACCTCGACGACGAGCGGCTGACCGCGATCCTGGACGACGCGGCGCTGGTCGCCGCCCTCAACTGCACCCGGGTCGGCGCCGACCCGCCGACCCGCGCCGAACTCGCGGCGGCGCGCGCCTCCCTGGCCGGGCGGTGAGCGCCGGCCTGCGGCTGGTCGGCATCGAGGAGCTCTCCGCTGCGGCGCTGCGCACGCGCCTGCTGGCGGCCGCCGGCGAGTTCTGGGCCGGCACGCGGCTCGAGGAGGACGAGGTCCGTGCCCGGCACGACCCGGTGTTCTTCGCCCAGTTCGGCGGCTTCGGCGCGGTCGCGCTGACGCCCGACGACCGGGACGCCGGTTATCTGCTCGGGGTGGTGACCGCCGACCGGCTGGCGGTCGTCCACGCCCTGGCGGTCCACCCGGCCTTCCGGCGCACCGGCGTGGCCGGCGCGCTGCTCGACCGGTTCACGGCACTGGCCAGGGGGCTGGGCGCGCGGGCGGTGCAGGCGGTGGTGGTGCCCGGCGACCCGGCGGTGACCGCACTGGCCGCGCGGCTCGGGGCGCACGCCGCGGTCTCCCCCGGCCACGCCGGCCCGGGCGCGGACCGGACCGTGCTCACCGCGATTCAGTAGCCGGACGGCAGCGGCTGCGCGAGGACGGCGGCCAGGCGGGCGGCGGCCCGGTGCCGCGGCCCCGACCGGCCGGGCTGCAGGACGACGCCGAGCAGCCAGCGGGCGGCCAGCTCGGCGGCCTCGTCGTCCACCGCCAGGGCGCTCGCCAGCCGGCCGCTCACCTCGGGCCAGCGGTCGGTGCCGAGCAGCCCGGCGAGCAGCTCCGGTTCGGTCTCGGCCAGCCGGCGCAGCACCGGGTGCCCGGCGCACTCGTCGGCGAGAGCCGCAAGCGCCTGGTCCGGCGGGAGCCCGGCGGCCAGGGAGGTCAGCCGGTCCAGCTCGGTGGCCAGCAGCGCGCGGGCGACCTCGTCCTTGGTCCGGAAGTGGTTGTAGAGCGTGGCCTTGGCCACCCCGGCGGCGCTCGCGATCGACTGCATGGTGGCCCGGCGCAGCCCGGAGGCCGCGAACGCCCGGGCGGCGCCGTCGAGCAGCCCGCGGCGGGTGCGGTTCATCGCGTTGCCGCCGCGGGTGTGCGCTCCCGGGACGTGCGCGGGCGGGCGGGACGACAAGGGCCGCGTCAGGCGGCCAGCGAGACCGCCCCAGCGCGACGCGCGGCGGCCCGTGCGGACTGCCCGGCGCCGACGAGAGCCAGCGCGGGCTCGGCGCTCGCCGCCGGCTGCTCCGCCGCGGTCTCGGCGGCCTTGTCCCCGGACGGCGTGAGCGGGCGGACGGTGACGGGCGCCGGCGAGCCGGCCCGCAGCGAGTCGCTGACCTCCGCCAGCAGGTCGGCGAGCTCCACGTCGAGGGCGTCGCAGATGGAGGCGAGCAGCTCGGAGGAGGCCTCCTTCTGCCCGCGCTCGACCTCGGACAGGTACCCGAGGCTCACCCGGGCCTTGCCCGAGACGTCGCGCAGGGTGCGGCGCTGACGCAACCGGTGGCCGCGCAGCGAGTTCCCCAGCTGGGTGCGCAGCAGCGTCATGGCCGTCTCCTGTCCTGCAGTGGGAAGCGGCGGCGCCCCGAGGGGCGCCGTGCGCTCACGGTACGCGGCGCCACCGACGGGAACCCACCCGACCGGCCCGCGTCCGCTCATGGCGTAACGCCGTGGTCAGGGACGGCGTTCCCGCCCCCGGCCAGCATCGCGAGGAGCCGCTCGTAGGCGGCCGCGACCGCGCCCTCGCGCACCGCCTGCCGGTCCCCCGGTAGGTCCCAGCCGGGTGATGTCGGTGCGCCGTCCGTCGGCGACGCCCCCGCGGCCCTCCTGCAGGCGCCCGGCGCGAGCTTGCGAGTGGCGGGGGGCAGGAGGGTCCTTTGTCTGACCGGGCCGTGCGCGGCGAGCAGGTCCTCGGGCCCGCCGGCCAGGACCGCCTTGAGGTCGGTGGCGTGGACGACGGCGCCACGGCGGCGGGGTCGGCGGTCACGCCGCCGTGTCGGTGACCGAGCCCGAGCCGCCCGTCGTCCCGGCCTCGCGGCGGGCCGCCGCGCGGGCCATGGCGCGGGCACTGGTGCGGCGCAGCATCAGCGCCCGGTAGACGTAGTCCAGCCCGGTGATGACGGTGAGCACGAGCGCGACGCCCATGACCCACCAGCGGGCGCTGGCCAGGACCCCCGACAGCGGCAGGATGTAGAGCCCGATCGCCAGCGCCTGCAGCACCGTCTTGGCCTTGCCGCCGCGGCTGGCGGCGATCACACCGTGCCGGATCACCCAGAACCGCAGCAGGGTGACGCCCACCTCGCGGACCAGGATCGCCAGGGTCACCCACCACGGCAGCAGCCCGAGCACCGACAGCCCGATCAGCGCGGTGCCGGTGAGCGCCTTGTCCGCGATGGGGTCGGCCAGCTTGCCGAACTCGGTGACCTGGCCGCGGCGGCGGGCGATCATCCCGTCGTAGCGGTCGGTGATGATCGCCAGCGCGAAGAACAGCGTCGCCCAGTAGCGGCCGGCGGTGGAGGCGCCGTGGTCGGAGAGCAGCAGGACGGCGAACAGCGGGACGACGGCCAGCCGCAGCACGGTCAGCGTGTTGGGCAGGTTGAGCAGGCGCGCGGTCTGGGGCGGCGTCGCGGCCGGGTCAGGAGCGACGTCACTCACCGCTGTCACCGCCCGGCCGGTACGGCGGCGGGCTGCAGCGCAGCGGCGACCAGGTCGACGCCGTCGGTGCCGACGACCTCGGCGGTCACGATCGAGCCCGGGACGACGCCGTCGGGCACCCCGGTCACGGTCGTGGTGCCGTCGCTGTCGGGATCCTGGTGGGCGGCCGAACCGGTCCACTCGCCGTCCCCGAGGTTCTCGAGCAGCAGGACGTCGACCCGCTCGCCGAGGCGGTCCTCGGCGCGCTGCGCGGTGAGCTCCTCGACCAGGTCGGTGATCCTGCGGACGCGGGCGTCGATCTCGGCCTGGTCCAGCTTGCCGGACAGGCCGATCGCCTCGGTGCCCTCCTCGTCGGAGTAGCCGAAGACACCCACCGCGTCGAGGCGGCCCTCGGTGAGGAAGCGCTCGAGCTCGGCGACGTCGTCCTCGGTCTCGCCGGGGAAGCCGAGGATCACGTTGGTGCGGAACCCGGCGGTCGGCGCCAGCGCGCGGGCGCGCTCGATCAGCCCGAGGAAGTCGTCGGTGCCGCCGAACCGGCGCATCCGGCGCAGCAGCGCCGGCGCGGAGTGCTGGAAGGACAGGTCGAAGTACGGCGCGACGCCGTCGGTCCCGGCGATCACCTCGAGCAGCCCGGGCCGCAGCTCGGCCGGCTGCAGGTAGGCGACGCGCACCCGGGCGATGCCCTCGACCGCGGCCAGCTGCGGCAGCAGTTTCTCCAGCGAGCGCAGGTCGCCGAGGTCCTTGCCGTAGGAGGTGGAGTTCTCGCTGACCAGCACGAGCTCGGTCACGCCCTGCGCGGCCAGCCACTGCGCCTCGGAGAGCACCTCGGCCGGCGGCCGGGAGACGAACGCCCCGCGGAAGGCCGGGATCGCACAGAAGGCACAGCGGCGGTCGCAGCCCGAGGCGAGCTTGAGCGCGGCGGACGGACCGCCGGTCAGCCGCCGCCGGCGCAGCCAGTCGTGCCCCGGGATGGCGGCCTCGACGGCGGCCCCGGTGCGCTCCACCGGGCTGATCGGCAGCAGCGTGCGCCGGTCCCGCGGCGTGTGCGGCACCAGCGGTCGCCCCGCCAGGACGTCGTCCAGCCGGTCGCCGATCTGCGCGTAGTCGTCGAAGCCCAGGACCGTCGCCTCGGGCAGCGCACCGGCCAGCTCCGAGCCGTAGCGCTCGGCCATGCATCCCACGGCCACCACCGGAGCGCCGGAGTCACCCGCCGCGAGCAGCGCGTCGACGGAGTCCTTCTTGGCGCTCTCGATGAAGCCGCAGGTGTTGACCAGGACCGCGTCGGCCGCGTCGGCGTCGTCCACCAGCTCGTAGCCGTCGGCGGCGAGCCGGCCGGCGAGCTCCTCGGAGTCGACCTCGTTGCGGGCGCACCCGAGGGTGACCACCGCCACGGTGCGGGCATGGCGGGGCAGAGCTGTCACCGGTCCATCGTAGTGGCCCTCTGCAGGGTCCCGCCGCGAGCTCGCGAGTGGCGGGGGGCAGGGGGTCCTTCATCACTCGGCCCCGCCGCCGCGGATGGTGAACAGCGTGGCCTCGAGCTCGTCGGGCTTGATCAGCACGTCGCGGGCCTTGGACCCCTCGGACGGGCCGACGATGCCGCGGCTCTCCATGAGGTCCATGAGCCGCCCGGCCTTGGCGAAGCCGACCCGCAGCTTGCGCTGCAGCATCGACGTGGAGCCGAACTGGCTGGTGACGATGAGCTCCACGGCCTGCAGCAGCAGGTCGAGGTCGCCGCCGATGTCCTCGTCGATCTCCTTCTTCTCCCCGGCGGCACCGGCGGAGAAGACCTCCTCGCGGTACTCCGGCTCGGCCTGGCGCTTGGTGAACTCGACGACCGCCTCGATCTCGGTGTCGGACACGTAGGCGCCCTGGACGCGCATCGGCTTGCCCGCCCCGATGGGCAGGAACAGCGCGTCGCCCATGCCGATGAGCTTCTCTGCGCCCGGCTGGTCGAGGATGACCCGGCTGTCGGTGAGGCTCGAGGTGGAGAACGCCAGCCGCGACGGCACGTTGGCCTTGATCAGGCCGGTGACGACGTCGACCGACGGCCGCTGCGTGGCGAGGATCAGGTGGATCCCCGCGGCACGCGCCTTCTGGGTGATCCGGACGATGTAGTCCTCGACGTCGCGCGGGGCGACCATCATCAGGTCGGCGAGCTCGTCGACCACCGCGAGGATGTACGGGTACTCCCGGTACACCCGCTCGCTGCCGGGCGGGGCGACGATCTCGCCCTTGGTCACCTTGCGGTTGAAGTCGTCGATGTGCCGGACCCCAGTGGCCCGCATGTCCTGGTAGCGCTGCTCCATCTCCTCGACCAGCCAGGCCAGCGCGGTGGCGGCCTTCTTGGGGTCGGTGATGATCGGCGTGATCAGGTGCGGGATGCCGTCGTACGGCGTGAGCTCGACCATCTTCGGGTCGACCAGGATCAGCCGCAGCTGCTCCGGGGTGGCGCGGATCAGCAGCGAGGTCAGGATCGAGTTGACGCAGCTGGACTTACCGGCACCGGTGGCGCCGGCGACGAGCAGGTGCGGCATCTTCGCCAGGTTGGCGCAGACGAAGCCGCCCTCGATGTCCTTGCCGAGGCCGACCAGCATCGGGTGCGGGTCCTGCTTGGCCGCGCCGGAGCGCAGCACGTCGCCGAGGCTCACCGTCTCGCGGTCGGTGTTGGGCACCTCGATGCCGACCGCCGACTTCCCCGGGATCGGCGCGAGGATCCGGATGTTGTCGTTGGCCACCGCGTAGGCGATGTTCTTGGTCAGCTGGGTGATCTTCTCGACCTTGACCGCGGGGCCCAGCTCGACCTCGTAGCGGGTGACCGTCGGGCCGCGGGTGAAGCCAGTGACGGCGGCGTCGATGTTGAACTGCTCCAGCACGCCGGTGATCGCCTCGATGGCGACGTCGTTGGACTTCGACCGAGCCCGCGGCGGCGTGCCCGGCCGCAGCATGGTCACCGAGGGCAGGGTGTAGTCGCCCTCGACCGGCTGGATGGACAGCTGCTCGGGCTCGGTGACCGGCTCGAGCTCCTCCGGCGGCGCCGTCCGGTCGACGGGCTTGGGGCGTGCGACCGGGACGGGGGGCAGCTCCGCCTCCAGCACCACCGCATCGGCCGCCGCGTCGAGGGCTCCGGTGTCGATCGGGCCGGTGGTGAGCATGTCCTCGGACACGGCCGTCTTGCGGCGGCCGCGCGCGGGCTGCTCCTCGAGGTCCTCCTCGACGTCCTCGTCCTCGTCCTCGTACTCGTCCTCGTCGTACTCGTCGTCGTCTCGGCCGACCATGCGGTCGGCGAGCTCGCGCAGCCGCTCGGGGATCTGGTGCACCGGCGTCGCGGTGACGACCAGCAGGCCGAAGAAGGCGACCAGCACGAGCAGGACGACGGCGACGACGGCGCCCACGCCCGCGGACAGCGGGGTGCCGACCGCCCAGCCGGCCAGCCCGCCGGAGCCGGGGCGGCCCTGCGAGGGGCCGTTCTGCGCGCCACCGCCGACGACGGAGGCGATGCCGAGCACGGACGCGGTCAGGCAGAACCAGCCGACCACGAGCCGGCCGCGCGCCTCAGGGTTCGGCGGGTGGCGCAGCAGGCGCAGCGAGATGAAGAAGAAGAACACCGGCAGGACGACGACCACCGAGCCGACGATCCAGCGGCTGCCGTCGGCGATCGCCGCGCCGACCGGGCCGATGCCGTTGGTCCACACCGCGGCGCCGAGCACGACCGCCAGCCCGAGCACGGCCAGGCCGACGCCGTCGCGGCGGTGCTCCGGGCCGAGCGGCTCGGCCTCCTCGGGGCGGGCGATCGAGCGGGCCAGCCCGCCGACACCCTTGGCCAGCAGCGACCAGCCGCCGCCGACGATGCGCAGCAGGCCGCCGCTGGACTTCTTCCGGGCGGCCGGCTTGCGGCCGCCGGCGGCGGGCCGCTTGGCGGGTGCCCGCTTGCGGGACGCCGTCGACCCGGAGCGGCTCCGGGAGGACGCCGCCGGCCGGCGGGTCGGCGTGGTGCGGGCAGGCATGCGTCAGACGGTAATCCTGGGTGCACCCCTGATCGGGCAGGCACGACGTCGTGTCCCCCACCTACGGTTTGCGGCATGGAGCTCCCCTACGGCAGCTGGCCCACCCCGATCACCTCGGAGCTCGTCGTGCTCGCCGCCGCCCGGCCGAGCGGGGTCGCCGTCGACGGCGACGACGTCTGGTGGGGCGAGTTCCGCCCCGGCGAGGGCGGCCGGACGGCGGTCGTCCGGAACGGCGCCGAGCTCCTGGCCTCGCCGTGGAACGCCCGGACCCGGGTGCACGAGTACGGCGGCGGGTCGTGGACGGTCGCCGGCGGCACGCTGTGGTTCACCGAGTTCGCCGACCAGCGCCTGTACCGGCTCGGCCCGGGCGCGGGCGAGCCGGTCGCGGTGACGCCCGAGCCGCCGATCCCCGCGGGCGTCCGCTTCGCCGACCTCGCCGTGCTCCCCGACGGGGCGGGCGTGCTCGCCGTCCGGGAGACGCACACCGACAGGGGCGCCGCGGCCGACGTCGTCAACGAGATCGTCCGGATCGCCCCCGACGGCTCGCAGACCGTCCTCGTCACCGGGCCGGACTTCGTCTCCGACCCGCGCCAGGCTCCCGACGGCGCCACCCTGTCGTGGCTGCAGTGGAACCACCCCGACATGCCCTGGGACGCCGCGCAGCTGGTCGTCCGGGCGCCCGACGGCACCGAGACGGTGGTCGCGGGCGGCGGGGGCGAGTCCGTGGTGTCGCCGACCTGGGCCGCCGACGGGACGCTGTGGTTCCTGTGCGATGCCACCGACGTGTGGTCCCTGCATCGCCGGCGCCCGGACGGGCAGGTGGAGCTGGTGCTCGACGTGGGCTGCGACATCGCCGGCCCGCAGTGGCAGTTCGGGCAGCGCCGCTTCGCTCTCCTCGACGACGGCCGCGTCGTGCTCGCCTTCGCACGGGAGGGCGCCGACCGGCTCGGCGTCCTCACCCCGGACGGCGACCTGCGCGAGCTCGACCTGCCGTACGCCGCGTTCGGCTCGCTGGCCGCGCAGGGTGCCGCGGTCGTGTGCGTTGCGGGCGGGCCGACGAGCGAGCCGGTCGTGCTGCGGGTCGGGGTGGACACCGGCGCCGCCGAGGTGCTGCAGCCGGCCCGCGACCTGGGCCTCGACCCGGCGTGGTTCTCTATGCCCGAGCACACCACGTTCGCGACCGAGGACGGCGGGACGGGCATCGCGGAGGCGCACGCGCTGGTCTACCCGCCGGCGAACCCCGAGGTGACCGCCCCCGCGGGCCAGCGGCCGCCGCTGCTCGTGGTCGTGCACGGCGGGCCGACCGCCGCGGCGTCGTCCGTCCTCGACCTGTCGGTGCAGTACTGGACCTCCCGCGGGTTCTGCGTCGCCGACGTCGACTACCGCGGCTCGACCGGCTACGGCCGCCGGTACCGGGAGGCCCTCAAGGGCCGCTGGGGCGTCGTGGACCTCGACGACGTCATCGCCTGCGCGCGGTTCCTCGCCGACGCCGGGCGGGTGGACCCGGCCCGGATGGCGATCCGCGGCGGCTCGGCCGGGGGCTACACGACCCTCGCCGCGGTGACCATGCGGCCCGGCGTGTTCACCGCCGGCGCGAGCCACTACGGCGTCGCCGACCTCGCCGCGCTGGCCGCCGACACGCACAAGTTCGAGTCGCGGTACCTCGACGGCCTGGTCGCGCCGTATCCCGAGGGCGCCGACGTGTACACCGAGCGCTCACCGCTCACCCACGTGGACGCGCTGGACACCCCGCTCGCCGTCTTCCAGGGCGAGGAGGACGAGATCGTGCCGCCGGAGCAGGCGGAGGCGATCGTCGCCGCGCTGCGGGAGAAGGGCGTCCCGCACGCCTACCTGCTCTTCCCCGGCGAGCAGCACGGGTTCCGGCGCGCGGAGAACATCCGCACCGCCCTGGACGGCGAGCTGTCCTTCTACGCCCAAGTCTGGGGCTTCGCCCTGCCCGCGGAGGAGGGCATCACGCCCATCGAGGTGAGCGGAGGAGATCCGCGCGCGTGACGCGCACGAATCTCCTCCGCATCACACCTCGAGAACGGTGGGGATGATCATCGGGCGGCGGCGGTGCTTGTCGGACACCCACTTGCCCACCGTCCGGCGGATCAGCTGCGAGAGCCGGTGCGGGTCGATCTCGTCGTCCTCCAGCGCGCGCTTCAGGTTGTCCTCGACGAGGGTCAGCACCTCGTCGAAGGCCGACGGGTCGTCGGAGAAGCCGCGGGTGGACAGGTGCACCGGCCGGACGATGGTCCGCGTCGAGGGTTCGACGACGACGGTCAGCGCCACGAAGCCCTCGTCGCCGAGGATCCGGCGGGCCTGCAGCGATTCCTCCCCCACGTCACCCACGTTGAGCCCGTCGACGTAGACGTCCCCGATCGGCACCGACCCGGTGATCGAGGCCTTGCCGTCGACCAGGTCCACCACCACGCCGTTCTCGGCCAGCAGCACCCGGTCGCTGCTCATCCCGGTCTGCTCGGCCAGCGCCGCGTGCGCCCGCAGGTGCCGCCACTCGCCGTGCACGGGCATCAGGTAGTGCGGCTTGGCCACGTTGAGCAGCGTCCGCAGCTCCCCGGCCGGGGCGTGCCCGGAGACGTGCACCATCGCCGTCTCCTTGTGCACGACGGTCGCGCCGAGCCGGGCCAGCCCGTTGATCACCTTGTAGACGGCGGTCTCGTTGCCGGGCACGAGCGAGGAGGCCAGCACGATCGTGTCGCCGGCCTCGATGGTGACCTGGTGGTGCTCCCCGCGGGCCATCCGCCCGAGCGCCGACAGCGGCTCGCCCTGCGACCCGGTGCTGACCAGGACCACCTGCTCCGGCGGCATCGACGTCGCTTCGTCCAGCGACACCATCAGCCCGGGCGCCACCCGCAGCAGCCCGAGATCGCGCGCGACGCCCATGTTGCGGACCATCGAGCGGCCGACGAACGCGACCTTGCGACCGTGCATCTCCGCGGCGTCGAGGACCTGCTGGATGCGGTGCACGTGGCTGGCGAAGCTGGAGACGATCAGCCGCTGGGTGGCCCGGCGGAAGACGTCCTCGAGCACGGGGCCGATGGCCCGCTCGGAGGTGACGAAGCCCGGCACCTCGGCGTTGGTGGAGTCGGCCAGCAGCAGGTCGATGCCGCCCCGCACGCCGAGCCGCGCGAACGCGCCGAGGTCGGTGAGGACGCCGTCGAGCGGCAACTGGTCCATCTTGAAGTCGCCGGTGTGCACGACCGTCCCGGCCGGCGTGTGGACGGCGACGGCCAGCGCGTCGGGGATCGAGTGGTTGACGTTGATGAACTCGCAGTGGAACGGCCCGGCGACGTGGTCGTCGCCGGCGGCGACCTCGACCAGCGTCGGGTCGATCCGGTGCTCGCGCAGCTTGGCGCTGACCAGCGCGAGCGTGAACCGCGATCCCACCAGCGGGATGTCGCCGCGCAGCCGCAGCAGGTAGGGCACCGCGCCGATGTGGTCCTCGTGCCCGTGGGTGAGGACGACGGCGGCGATATCGCCGAGGCGGTGCTCGATGACCCCGAAGTCGGGCAGGATCAGGTCGACGCCCGGCTGCTCGGCCTCGGGGAACAGGACGCCGCAGTCGATGACCAGCAGCGCGCCGTCGTACTCGAGGACGGCCATGTTGCGGCCGATCTCGCCGAGCCCGCCGAGGGCCATGACGCGCAGGCCGCCGTCCGGGAGCGGCGGCGGCGCTTGCAGATCGAGATGGGGCTGGGCCAGCTGACCGGTCACGGAACGATTCTGCCCGCACCGGTCACGGGGTGATTCCCCCGGCCGCGAGATCGGCGCGCAGCTGCGCGACCTGTTCGGGGGTGGCGTCCACCAGCGGCGGACGGACCGGGCCGCCGGGCAGGCCGAGCTCGCGCAGCGCCGCCTTGATCAGGATGACCCCCTGGGTGCGGAAGATGCCGGTGTAGAGGGGCAGCAAGGTCTCGTTGACCGCGCGCGCCTTGACCAGGTCGCCGGACTCGACCGCGGCGATCAGCTCGGCCATGCGCGGACCGGCGATGTGGCCGACGACGCTGACGACCCCGACCGCGCCCAGGGCCAGCAGCGGCAGGTTGAGCATGTCCTCGCCGCTGTAGTAGGCCAGGTCGGTGCGGGCGAGGGTCCAGGCGACGGAACCGAGGTCGCCCTTGGCGTCCTTCACCGCGACGATCCGCGGGTGCTCCGCGGCCCGGACCAGGGTCTCCACCTCGATGGGGACGACGGTCCGCGGCGGGATGTCGTAGAGCATCACCGGCAGGTCGGTCGCGTCGGCGACCGCGGTGAAGTGCTTGAGCAGCCCGGCCTGCGGCGGCTTGTTGTAGTACGGGGTGACGACGAGCAGGCCGTGCGCGCCGATCCGCTCGGCGTCGCGGGCCTTCTCGATCGAGTGCGCGGTGTCGTTGGTGCCGACGCCGGCGACGACGACGGCCCGGTCGCCCACGGCGTCCAGCACCGCCTCCAGCACCGCCCGCTGCTCGGCGTCGGAGATGGTGGGCGACTCCCCCGTCGTCCCGGAGATGACCAGCCCGTCGTGCGCGCACCGGTCCACCAGGTGGGCGGCGAGCTCCTGCGCACCGGCGAGGTCGATCGTCCCGTCCTCGGCGAGGGGCGTCACCATCGCCGTCAGCACGCGCCCGAAGGGCCGCGCGGGATCGATGCTCATGGGAGGAATCTACCGACCCCGAGCAGCGGACTCAGCCCTCCCGACGACGTCCGCGCGCCAGCGTGTCAGGGCCCCGGGAACCGGGCTGCCGGCCGAGCCGGCACCCGCCTCCCGGCGCCACCAGGTGACGGCGAACCGGAGACCGCCCGAGGAGGGCAGCCACCCCTCCGCCGGCACCCGCATCGCCGGCTCCCAGTCGCCGTCGAGCCGCGGCGCCCAGGTGTCGCCGGGAAACCGGCCGTCGACCTCGGTGACCACGACCTCGGCGGCGTGCGGCAGGAAGGCCGTGTAGACCCCGCCGCCGCCGATCACCCACAGCTCGTCGTGCGCCGCGAGGACCTCCCCGACCGAGGTCGCCACCGGCACCCCGGCATCGGCGTCGGTGAGCGTCGTGCTGAGCACGACGTTGCGCCGGCCCGGCAGGGGCCGCACCCGCGGCGGCAGCGACAGCCAGGTCCGGCGGCCCATGACCACCGTCGAGCCGAGGGTGAGCGCGCGGAACAGCCGCAGGTCCTCGGGCAGGTGCCAGGGCAGTGCGCCGTCGGCCCCGATGATGCCGGCGGCGTCCTGCGCCCAGACGAGGCGGACCGTGCTCTGCACCCCTGACCTCGCGAGCTCCGTCAGACCGCGACCGCGGCGCGGATCGCCGGGTGGGGGTCGTAGTCGTGCACGTGGAAGTCGGCGTAGTCGTACTCGAACAGCGACGGCGCCCGGTCGATCGTCAGCCGCGGGAACGGCCGGACCTCGCGGGAGAGCTGCTCACGCACCTGGTCGACGTGGTTGGCGTACACGTGGCAGTCCCCGCCGACCCAGATGAGGTCGCCGGGCTCCAGGCCGACCTGCTGGGCGACCATCTGGGTGAGCAGCGCGTAGCTGGCGATGTTGAACGGCACGCCCAGGAACAGGTCCGCGCTGCGCTGGTAGAGCTGGCAGGACAGCCGGCCGTCGGCCACGTAGAACTGGAACATCGCGTGGCACGGCGCCAGCGCCATCTCCGGCAGCGCCCCGACGTTCCACGCGGAGACGATCATGCGCCGCGAGTCCGGGTCGGAGCGGAGGGTCTCGAGCACCTGCGAGATCTGGTCGATCGCGCCGCCGTCGGGTGCCGGCCAGGACCGCCACTGCACGCCGTAGACCGGGCCGAGGCCGCCGTCCTCGGCCGCCCACTCGTCCCAGATGGAGACGCCGTGCTCCTGCAGCCACCGGACGTTGCCCTCGCCGCGCAGGAACCACAGCAGCTCGTAGGCGACCGACTTGAAGTGCACCTTCTTCGTCGTCACCAGCGGGAAGCCGCGGGACAGGTCGTAGCGCAGCCGCTCCCCGAAGGCGCTGGTCGTGCCGGTGCCGGTGCGGTCGGACTTCGGGGTCCCGCTCTCCAGCACCCGGCGCAGCAGGTCTTCGTACTGGGTGTCAATCGTCCGGTCCGCCACGGCCGTCGACTCTAGGCGCGGATCAGCCTTCGGCCACGTAAGGGCTCGCGGCCACCTCGGTGCCGTCGGCCAGCCGGCTGATCCGGAAGTCGCTGAAGACGTGGCCGGCGACCGCCTGCAGCTCCCGCAGGCACGCGATCGCCAGCTCGCGGATCTCGACGTCGGCGTGCTCGCTGGCCCGCATCGCGATGAAGTGCCGCCAGGCGCGGTAGTTGCCGGTGACGACGATGCGGGTCTCGATGGCGTTGGGCAGCACCGCGCGGGCGGCCTGACGGGCCTGCTTGCGCCGCAGCGTGCCGTTCGGGACGTCGGCGAACCGCTTCTCCAGGGCCTCGAGCAGCTCGCCGTAGGCCGCCAGCGCGGCGTCGGTGGCGGCGAGGAACTTCTCGTGCAGCTCCGGGTCGTCGGCGATCACGGCCGGCTCGACGACGGCGGCGTCGCCCTCGGGCACGTACCGCTGGGAGAGCTGGCTGTAGGAGAAGTGCCGGTGCCGGATCAGCTCGTGGGTCAGCGAGCGGGACACCCCGGACAGGTACAGGCTCACCGTCCCGTGCTCGAGCACCGAGAGGTGGCCCACCTCGAGGATGTGCCGCAGGTAGCCCTCGTTGGTCGCCGTCGCCGGATTCGGCTTGCTCCAGGACTGGTAGCAGGCCCGGCCGGCGAACTCGGCGAGCGCCTGACCACCGTCCGCGTCGGTCTCCCAGGGCACGTCGGCCGGGGGATCGAAGTGGGTCTGGGCGATCACCTGGACCTTGAGCCGCACGATCGAGGGCACGGCGCGGAGCCTACGGCGCGCCGGGTCCCGACATCACGACGACTGCAGTATGGCATTGCTATGGCGTCACCGTGGTGCCATGATGACGCCATGGACAACTGGACCTACACCGAGGAGCTCCGGGCCCGGCTGCGCCAGCCCCGGAGCCGGCACGCCGGACGCGACCACGACCGCGACGTGGCGCGCCTGCTGTCCCCTTGGCGGAGGCACCGCGGCGGCCCCGAGACCGTCGTGCGGGGGGACTGACGCCACCATGGCGTCCATGGATCTCAGCGACTACGTCGAGGCTCTGCGCACCTCCCTGACCGCGGCAGCGGCCGCCGGCGGCGAGCAGGCGCGGGAGACCGCCCGCCTGCTGGCCGACACGATGGAGCCCGCCGTCCGGCTGACGGTGACCAACGCGCTGTCGGACATGGCGGCCGAGGTCACCGCGGCGCTCGAGGGAGGCCTCGTCGACATCCGCGTGCGCGGACGCGACCCCGAGGTCGTCGTCGTCCCGCCCGTGCACCACGAGCCGGCCGAGGAGCCCGAGGCTCCCGACGAGGACGCCGGGGACGACGACGGGTCGGTCGCCCGCATCAGCCTGCGCCTCCCCGAGCAGCTCAAGTCCCGCGCGGAGGCGGCCGCGGCCGCTTCCGGCGTCTCGCTCAACGCCTGGCTCGTGCGAGCGGTCTCGGGTGCGCTGCGCGAGCCCCGCCCCGGTCCCCCGCCCGGCCGTGGCCCCCGCCGCTACTCCGGCTTCGCCCGCAGCTAGCCGTCTTCTGGAGGAATCGTTGGACACGCGCACGCACCGCTTCCCCGTCGGCGCCGGCCCGTTCGCCGTCGAGATCCGCAACCCCGCCGGCTCGGTCGACGTCGACGCGGTCGAGGGCACGACCGAGTACGTGGTCGAGATCGCGCCCCTCGACAGCGCCGCCGAAGAGCTCGTCGACCGCGTCGACCTGTACCTCGCCGGCTCGCGGCTGCGGGTCGCCGTTCCCGAGCGGCGGCTGCAGCTGCGCACTCCCGCCTTCGCACTGCGGGTCACCGTCCCCACGGGCACCGCCGCCCGCGTCGCCGTCGCCTCGGCCGACGTCGAGCTCCGGGGTGAGCTCGGCCGGGTCGAGCTGACCGGGGCCAGCGGCGACTCCGCCGTGGAGTCCTGCACCGACCTGCAGCTGCGCACCGCCAGCGGGAACGCCCGGATCGGCACGGTGTCCGGCCGGGCGACCGTCGGCTCTGCGTCGGCGGACCTGCGGGTGGAAGAGGTGGGCGCCGGCCTGGAGGTGAAGACGGCGTCCGGGGACGTCGAGGTCGGCTCCGCCGGGGGCGACGTCTCGATCAACACCGCGTCCGGGGACGTCGGCATCGACCGGGTCGCCGGGGGCAAGGTGGGCGTCAAGACCGTGTCCGGAGACGTCTCACTGGGCGTCGTCCCGGGCCTGCGGGTCTGGCTGGACCTCGCCAGCGTGTCCGGCCGGATGGAGTCCCTGCTCGACGAGGAGGGACCGGACGGCGACGGGCCGGCCCAGCTGCGGGTCGCGGTACGGACCGTCTCCGGCGACCTGCGCATCCGGCCGGCGACCCGGGCATGAGCCACGGGGTCAGCCCGCCGCGGCGGCCGGTCCCAGCACTGCCTGCAGGTCGGGCGCCAGATCTCCCCGGTCGGTGACGGCGACGGCGTCCAGCTCCAGCCACCCGGCCATGAGCGCCAGCTCGTCGGCCAGCTCCGCGGCGACCAGCGCACGGTCGACGCCGTCCTCGGCGAAGGCCGACTGCACGCGCAGGACGCCGGCCTGCCGGTCGGCCTTGAGGTCGACCCGGCCGACCAGGCGGTCGCCCAGCAGGAAGGGCAGTACGTAGTAGCCGTGCACCCGCTTGGCCGCGGGCGTGTAGATCTCCAGGCGGTAGCGGAAGCCGAAGATGCGCTCGACCCGCGGCCGTTCCCACACCAGCGAGTCGAACGGGCTGAGCAGGGCGCGGGCGCGGATCCAGCGCGGCCGGCGCGCCGCCGGGTCCAGCCAGGCGGGCGCACCCCAGCCGTCGACCTCGACCGGGTGCAGCTCGCCGGCCTCGGCCAGCTCGGCGATCGCCTGCCGCGCCGGCGCGGGCTTGAGCCGGAAGTAGTCCCGCAGGTCCCGCTCGGTCGCCACCCCGAGCGCCCGGGCCGCCGTGCGGATCAGCTCGCGGAACGCCGCCCCGGGCTCGGGGGTCGGGACGGCCAGGACCTCGGCCGGGAGGACCCGCTCGGTGAGGTCGTAGACGCGCTCGAAGCCCGCGGTCCGGTGCCGTGCGGTGAGCACACCGGTGTAGAAGAGCCACTCGAGCGCGACCTTGCCGGCGTGCCAGTTCCACATCGTCCCCGGCCGCTCGGGCCTGGCCTCGAGCAGGTCGCTCGCCTTGAGCGGGCCCTGCTCGCGCACCCGGTCGAGCATCTCCGCGACGTAGCCGGGCCGCTCGCGCTGGAGACGGACCATCGACCCCCAGGCGTGCTGCTCGGCGGCGGCCATGCGCCAGCGCAGGTACGGCTGCAGCCGCACGGGCAGGTACGAGGCCTCGTGCGCCCAGTACTCGAAGAGCTCGCGCCGAGGCCCGGCGAGGTCGTCGAGAGCCGCGCGGGGGTAGGGCCCGAGCCGGCTGAACGCGGGCAGGTAGTGCGAGCGGGACAGCACGTTGACCGAGTCGATCTGGACGACGCCGAGCCGCGCGGTGAGCCGGCGCAACTGCCGGGTGTCGACGAGGCCGGTCGGCCGCGGCTCGGCGAAGCCCTGGGCGGCGAGGGCGATGCGCCGGGCCAGGGCCGCCGGCAGGCGCTCGGCTCGGGTGCTCACCCGATGGATGGTGCCGTTCCGGTCCGACAGGTTCAGGTCGGGGCTAGGTCGGCTCCACGGGCAGCGCTCGCCGGGCGCTGCGCGATTCGGCCGTGATCACCAGTGCGACGGCGACGATGATCACCGCGCCGCCGATCAGCACCGGGGCGCTGAGCGGCTCGTGGAGGAACAGCGCGCCGAGGCCGACGGCCACGGCCGGGTTCACGTAGGCGTAGGTGGTCACCAGCGAGACCCGCGCGTGGGCGAGCAGCCACACGTACGCGCTGTAGGCGACGAGGCTGCCGACGACGACGAGGTAGCCGAAGGCGAGCCAGGACGCCCCGTCGACGGCGCCGAGGTCGACCCGCGCCCACTCACCGCCCACCGAACCGAGGGCGACCATGACCGTGCCACCGGCCGCCATCTCGACGACCGTGGTGGCGAACGGGTCCGCCGGCAGCGGGCGCCGGGTCGCGAGCACCGTGCCGACCGACCAGAGCAGCGAGCTGAGGCAGACCAGCAGGAGCGGGCCGATCCCGTGCTCGCCGCCGAAGCCCGGCCGCAGCAGCACGCCGACCCCGGCGATGCCCAGGACGAGGCCACCGACGGTCGCCGCCGCGGGCCGGTCCCCGAACAGCGCCCGGAGGACGACGACCCACAGCGGCGTCGCGGCGATGAGCAGTGCGGCCAGCCCCGAGTCGACGTACTGCTCGGCGACGGCGACGAGCCCGTTGCCGCCCACGAGCAGGAGCAGCCCGCAGGCCGCGGCAGTGGCCAGCTGGCCGCGCGTCGCGCGCAGCGCCGTCCGGCCGCGGGTGGCGAGGACGACGAGCAGCAGCAGCGTGCCGGCGAGCAGGAAGCGGCAACCCATCGCCAGGAACGGCGGCAGATCGGCGACGGTGTACTTGATGGCCAGGTAGGTCGAGCCCCAGACCACGTAGACGATCGCCAGGGCGCCGACGACGCCTGCGGTCACCGGCCGGGTGCCCGCCGACGGGCGGGGTGCGCTGTTCTCGCGCGTCGTCGTCACTCCCCGATTCCAGCACCCGCGCCGCCGCCCGTCCGAGCCGGTCCGGTGCGCGTCCTACGCTGCCGGGGTGGACGCCGCCAGCCCCTTCCCCCGCTTCTCGGGGACGGCGGAGGTCTCGGTCCGGCCGGCCCGGGCCGACGACGCCGCCGCGGTCGCGCGCGTCCAGCTGGTGACCTGGCGGACCGCCTACCGCGACGTCCTGCCCCCCGCCGTCCTCGACGACTGGGACGACGCGGCCGCGACGGAGTCCTGGCGCGCCGCGGTGACGACGCCGCCGACGCCCGGCCACGGCGTCCTCGTGGCCGTCGAGCGCGACGACGTGGTGGGCTTCGCGGCCTACGGCCCTGCCGAGCTCGCCCGCGGGGAGGAGCCGGACCCGTCCGGGCCGACGACGGAGATCGCCACCCTGCTGGTGGAGCCGCGCTGGGGCCGGCGCGGCCACGGCAGCCGGCTGCTCGCCGCGGTGGCCGACCTGGCCCGCGCGACCGGCGCCGCCCGGCTGCAGGTGTGGTTGCCGGAGGCCGACAGCGTCTCCGCCCGGTTCTTCGAGTCCGCGGGCTGGGCGCAGCAGGGCTGGGCGCGAACCCTGGACACCGGCGGCGAGCCGCTGCGCGAGCTCCGCTGGCACACGATGCTCGACGACGTCGTCGACGACGGGGAGGAGACCCGGTGACGTTCGAGGGGTTCCCGGACGAGGGGCTGGTCTTCTACGAGGGCCTCGAGGCGGACAACAGCAAGACCTACTGGACCCGGCACAAGGCCGACTACGAGGCCCACGTGCACAAGCCGATGCTGGCGCTGCTCGAGGAGCTGGCGCCGGAGTTCGGGACGGCGAAGATGTTCCGCCCGTACCGCGACGTGCGGTTCAGCCACGACAAGACGCCGTACAAGACGCACGCCGGCGCGGTCGTGGCCCCCGACGGGCGGGGAGCCGGCGCCTGGTACGTGCAGATCTCCGCGGACGGGCTGATGGTGTCCGGCGGCTCCTGGCGGCTGGAGTCCGACCAGGTCGACCGGTTCCGCCGGGCTGTGGCCGACGACGTGCAGGGACCGCGCCTCCAGCAGGAGGTGGAGCGACTGGCCGCCGCCGGCTTCAGCATCGACGGCGAGCGCCTGACCCGGGTGCCCTCGGGGCACGCCGCCGACGCGCCCCGGGTGGAACTGCTGAAGCACAAGTCGCTGCACGCCAGCCGCCGCTGGGAGCCGGCCGACTGGCTGCACCAGCGGCAGGCGCTCGACGAGGTGCGCGCGGCCTGGCGCGAATTGCACCCGCTGAACCTGTGGCTCGCCGACAATGTCGGAGCCACGACCAAGGAACCCCGCCGCTGACGGCACCGCCGGCCCGTCTTGTCGCGGCAAAGCGCGTGCGCTTTATCCCGATGAAGCGCAGGGGGTGCGGGCATGGCGAACGGGGCCCGCTGCCTGGTGGCTGGGGCCCCGTTCGGGAGGTGGTGTCCGGCGGCGTCCTACTCTCCCACCCCGTCCCCGGGGCAGTACCATCGGCGCTGAGAGGCTTAGCTTCCGGGTTCGGAATGGGTCCGGGCGTTTCCCTCTCGCCATGGCCGCCGTAACGCTGTGAACATGTCAAACCGGGCACCCCGGGTGGGGGTGGGCTGGTTTGTGCGTTCAGAACCGCACAGTGGACGCGAGATCTCCCTGCCGCTGCCGGCAGGAGAACAAGTAGATGAGTGTGTCAAGTCCTCGGCCTGTTAGTACCGGTCAGCTGCACACCTTGCGGTGCTTCCACTTCCGGCCTATCAACCCGCTGGTCTGGGCGGGGGCCTTACCCTCTCGTGGAGGTGAGAGACCTCATCTTGAAGCGAGCTTCCCGCTTAGATGCTTTCAGCGGTTATCCCTGCCGAACGTAGCCAACCAGCAGTGCACCTGGCGGTACAACTGGCACACCAGAGGTTCGTCCGTCCCGGTCCTCTCGTACTAGGGACAGCTCTTCGCAAGTCTCTTACGCGCACGGCGGATAGGGACCGAACTGTCTCACGACGTTCTAAACCCAGCTCGCGTACCGCTTTAATGGGCGAACAGCCCAACCCTTGGGACCTACTCCAGCCCCAGGATGCGACGAGCCGACATCGAGGTGCCAAACCATCCCGTCGATATGGACTCTTGGGGAAGATCAGCCTGTTATCCCCGGGGTACCTTTTATCCGTTGAGCGACACCGCTTCCACCTGCCGGTGCCGGGTCACTAGTCCCAGCTTTCGCTCCTGCTCGACCCGTCGGTCTCGCAGTCAAGCTCCCTTGTGCACTTGCACTCGACACCTGATTGCCAACCAGGCTGAGGGAACCTTTGGGCGCCTCCGTTACATTTTGGGAGGCAACCGCCCCAGTTAAACTACCCACCTGACACTGTTCCTGATCCGGATCACGGACCGAGGTTAGACATCCAATTCGACCAGAGTGGTATTTCAACGGCGACTCCACGAACACTGGCGTGCCCGCTTCCCAGTCTCCCACCTATCCTACACAAGCCGAACCGAACACCAATATCAAGCTGTAGTGAAGGTCCCGGGGTCTTTCCGTCCTGCCGCGCGTAACGAGCATCTTTACTCGTAGTGCAATTTCGCCGAGCCTGTGGTTGAGACAGCTGAGAAGTCGTTACGCCATTCGTGCAGGTCGGAACTTACCCGACAAGGAATTTCGCTACCTTAGGATGGTTATAGTTACCACCGCCGTTTACTGGCGCTTGAGTTCTGAGCTTCGCCCCGAAGAGCTAACCCGTCCCCTTAACGTTCCAGCACCGGGCAGGCGTCAGTCCGTATACCTCGTCTTACGACTTCGCACGGACCTGTGTTTTTAGTAAACAGTCGCTTCTCACTGGTCTCTGCGACCCCCTCCCGCCGCCCACCGCGAGGGTGTTGACGGGCTGGGGTCCCCCTTCTCCCGAAGTTACGGGGGCATTTTGCCGAGTTCCTTAACCACAGTTCGCTCGATCGCCTCGGTATTCTCTACCTGACCACCTGAGTTGGTTTGGGGTACGGGCCGCTCGGAACTCGCTAGAGGCTTTTCTCGGCAGCATAGGATCATCGAATTCGCCTCATTCGGCTATGCGTCAGGCCTCACCCTGATGTGGAGCGGATTTGCCTACCCCACGGGCCACACCCTTGCACCGGTCCTACCACTCACCGGCCCGACTACCTTCCTGCGTCACCCCATCGCTTGCCTACTACCAGTCCGGGTCCCACGCTCCGCCGCGCCTCGCTCGAAAGCTCGGCGCGGTTTCGGGTGGTTAGCATCGCCGGGTTCGGCATGGGCGCTCCTTCGCGGGTACGGGAATATCAACCCGTTGTCCATCGACTACGCCTGTCGGCCTCGCCTTAGGTCCCGACTCACCCTGGGCGGATTAGCCTGGCCCAGGAACCCTTGGTCTTCCGGCGGGGGAGTTTCTCACTCCCCTCTCGCTACTCATGCCTGCATTCTCACTCGCGTGGCGTCCACGGCTGGATCCCTCCGCCGCTTCACCCACCACGCGACGCTCCCCTACCCACCCCAGCCCCTGGCCGCCGACTCGAGGCCGGCGGCGGGGACGTGCTGAAGTGTCACGGCTTCGGCGGTGTGCTTGAGCCCCGCTACATTGTCGGCGCGGAACCACTTGACCAGTGAGCTATTACGCACTCTTTCAAGGATGGCTGCTTCTAAGCCAACCTCCTGGTTGTCTCTGCGATCCCACATCCTTTTCCACTTAGCACACGCTTCGGGGCCTTAGCCGATGATCTGGGCTGTTTCCCTCTCGACTACGAACCTTATCGCCCGCAGTCTCACTGCCGCGCTCTCACTTACCGGCATTCGGAGTTTGGTTGACTTCAGTAAGCTTGTGGGCCCCCTAGGCCATCCAGTGCTCTACCTCCGGCAAGAAACACGCGACGCTGCACCTAAATGCATTTCGGGGAGAACCAGCTATCACCGAGTTTGATTGGCCTTTCACCCCTACCCACAGCTCATCCCCCAGGTTTTCAACCCTGGTGGGTTCGGTCCTCCACGCGGTCTTACCCGCGCTTCAACCTGGCCATGGGTAGATCACTCGGCTTCGGGTCTAGAGCACGCGACTCAAAGGCGCCCTGTTCGGACTCGCTTTCGCTACGGCTACCCCCCACGGGTTAACCTCGCCACGTACCACTAACTCGCAGGCTCATTCTTCAAAAGGCACGCAATCACCCCGCCACACGGATGCGGCTAAGGCTCTCACGGCTTGTAGGCACACGGTTTCAGGTACTATTTCACTCCCCTCCCGGGGTACTTTTCACCTTTCCCTCACGGTACTTGTCCGCTATCGGTCACCAGGGAGTATTCAGGCTTAGCGGGTGGTCCCGCCGGATTCACACCGAATTCCACGGGCTCGGTGCTACTTGGGAAACAGATCCGGGAGGCGACACGCTTTCGTGTACGGGGCTCTCACCCTCTACGGCGACCCCTTCCAGAGGCCTTCCACTAACGACGCCGCTTTCTCACTCCCCGCCACTCCGGCAGAAATGGCTGGATCGTCCCACAACCCCGACCGCACAACCCCTGCCGGGTCTCACATGCGACCGGTTTAGCCTCCTCCGCTTTCGCTCGCCACTACTCACGGAATCACGGTTGTTTTCTCTTCCTGTGGGTACTGAGATGTTTCACTTCCCCACGTTCCCTCCACACGCCCTATGTGTTCAGGCGCGGGTCACACCACATGACTGGTGCGGGGTTCCCCCATTCGGACACCCTCGGATCAACGCTCGGTTGGCAGCTCCCCGAGGCTTATCGCAGCCTCCCACGTCCTTCATCGGCTCCTGGTGCCCAGGCATCCACCGTGTGCCCTTACCAACTTGACACAACAAAACCCCACCCACACCACCACACCCCCGAAGAGGGTCCGGCGATCCGGGCGGGCCTACACACCCTGCAAAACAGAGTCAGAAGATGCTCGCGTCCACTGTGCAGTTCTCAACGAACAAACAGCCACCGGTTGAGCCTCCGCCGCCGGCCCCGGGAACCCACGGCCCCGGGCGGTACGACAGACAACCGGCCCTGTCGGCAAGGAAGCATGCCCGCTCCCTCAGGACCCAACAGCGTGCCTACGACCGACCCCCCCGAGCACACCGCGCTCCACGCACCCCGCGGACGGGAGTGCAGTACTAGCGGCGCCCACCGGACGCACCGGCCGAACTGGTCAGCGTTCCACCCTCGAGCACCACCCAGACGACCCGGCAGCACCCACCACGGGCGCCGCTCCTGTTCTGGCGTGGCCCTGCACCACCCGGGGCTCCCGGGCGGTGAGTGCTCCTTAGAAAGGAGGTGATCCAGCCGCACCTTCCGGTACGGCTACCTTGTTACGACTTCGTCCCAATCGCCGATCCCGCCTTCGACGGCTCCCTCCCAGGGGGTTGGGCCACCGGCTTCGGGCGTTACCGACTTTCGTGACGTGACGGGCGGTGTGTACAAGGCCCGGGAACGTATTCACCGCAGCGTTGCTGATCTGCGATTACTAGCGACTCCAACTTCATGGGGTCGAGTTGCAGACCCCAATCCGAACTGAGACCGGCTTTTTGGGATTCGCTCCACCTCACGGTATCGCAGCCCTTTGTACCGGCCATTGTAGCATGTTTGCAGCCCTAGACATAAGGGGCATGATGATTTGACGTCATCCCCACCTTCCTCCGAGTTGACCCCGGCAGTCTCCCATGAGTCCCCACCATTACGTGCTGGCAACATGGAACGAGGGTTGCGCTCGTTGCGGGACTTAACCCAACATCTCACGACACGAGCTGACGACAACCATGCACCACCTGTGCACGGCCCTTACGGACCCCCCATCTCTGGGAGATTTCCGTGCATGTCAAGCCTAGGTAAGGTTCTTCGCGTTGCATCGAATTAAGCAACATGCTCCGCCGCTTGTGCGGGCCCCCGTCAATTCCTTTGAGTTTTAGCCTTGCGGCCGTACTCCCCAGGCGGGGCGCTTAATGCGTTAGCTGCGGCACGGAGACCGTGGAATGGCCCCCACACCTAGCGCCCAACGTTTACGGCGTGGACTACCAGGGTATCTAATCCTGTTCGCTCCCCACGCTTTCGCTCCTCAGCGTCAGTATCGGCCCAGAGACCCGCCTTCGCCACCGGTGTTCCTCCTGATATCTGCGCATTTCACCGCTACACCAGGAATTCCAGTCTCCCCTGCCGAACTCCAGTCCGCCCGTATCGACTGCAGACCCGGAGTTGAGCTCCGGGATTTCACAGCCGACGCGACGAACCGCCTACGAGCTCTTTACGCCCAATAATTCCGGACAACGCTTGCACCCTACGTATTACCGCGGCTGCTGGCACGTAGTTGGCCGGTGCTTCTTCTGCAGGTACCGTCACCTCACGGCTTCGTCCCTGCTGAAAGAGGTTTACAACCCGAAGGCCGTCATCCCCCACGCGGCGTCGCTGCGTCAGGCTTTCGCCCATTGCGCAATATTCCCCACTGCTGCCTCCCGTAGGAGTCTGGGCCGTGTCTCAGTCCCAGTGTGGCCGGTCACCCTCTCAGGCCGGCTACCCGTCGTCGCCTTGGTAGGCCACTACCCCACCAACAAGCTGATAGGCCGCGGGCCCATCCCCAGCCGGAAACCCTTTCCACCACCCGACCATGCGGTCAGCGGACATATCCGGTATTAGCCCCAATTTCTTGGAGTTATCCCAGAGCTGAGGGCAGGTTGCCCACGTGTTACTCACCCGTTCGCCACTGATCCCCCACCGAAGCGGGTTCACCGTTCGACTTGCATGTGTTAAGCACGCCGCCAGCGTTCGTCCTGAGCCAGGATCAAACTCTCCGTAGATGAATTCGAAACCAGGCCGAGAACCAAGAGCTAGCACTCTTGATGTCAATCAACCCAAAGAAACCCACAAAGGGGTTGTTACTTGGCACTGACTTTCGGCACGCTGTTGAGTTCTCAAGGAGCGGACGCGCACCGAACAGACCCTCACGGGCTTCGTCGATGGCGGCTTAATGTCCAACCCTACACCGCGACCGGACATTCCCGCAGGGGATCGTCCGGTTGGCCTCTCGGCCCGCGCGGCGCATCGACGACCATACACGACTCGGGAGGCCGGTGCACAGGGGTCCCCGGGGTCCCGGTCACAGGCCCAGGAGGCCCTCGATCCCCACGGTCAGGCCGGGACGCCGGCCGATCTCCCGGACGGCGAGCAGCACGCCGGGCATGAAGGAGGCGCGGTCGTAGGAGTCGTGGCGGAGGGTCAGCGTCTCCCCCGCGGCGCCCATGAGCACCTCCTGGTGGGCGACCAGCCCGGTGAGCCGCACGGCGTGCACCGGGATCCCCTCCACGTCGGCCCCCCGCGCGCCCGGCAGCGAGTCCGTCGTCGCGTCGGGCGCGGCCGGCAGCCCGGCGGCCCGGCGGGCGGCGGCCACGAGACGAGCGGTGCGGACGGCGGTCCCCGAGGGGGCGTCCACCTTGTTCGGGTGGTGCAGCTCGACCACCTCGACCGACGGGAAGAACCGCGCCGCCTCCTGCGCGAAGCGCATCAGCAGCACCGCACCGATGCCGAAGTTGGGGGCGATGACCACGCCGAGGTCAGGCTTGGGCTCGAGCCACTCGGCGACCGTCGCCAGCTTCTGCTCGTCGAAGCCCGTCGTCCCCACGACGCAGTGGATGTTGTTGTCGATGCAGAAGCGGATGTTGTCCATGACGACGTCCGGGCGCGTGAAGTCCACGACGACCTGGGCGCCGGCGTCGGCGACGTTGAACAGCCAGTCCCCTGCGTCGACCATCGCCACGAGCTCGAGGTCGTCGGCGGCGTTGACGGCCTTCACCACCTCGGTGCCCATGCGGCCACGCGCCCCGAGGACGCCGACGGTGATGACCGATGCCCCTTCGGAGGAATCGGACTTCCGGCCGGGCACGGAGGCGCTCGTGGTCACGGCGTCAGGCTTACCAACCGGCAGGCCCGGTGCAACACACCGGGTCAGCGCGCAGCCCGCCGCTGCTCCAGCACGCCCCACAGCAGCAACCCGAGCAGGACGCCGGCGACATCGGCCACCCAGTCGCCGACCGACGGTGAGCGGTCGAGGAGCGGGAGGCCCTGCAGCACCTCGCTCACGGCTGCGTAGAGCACGAGCAGCCCGGCCAGCGGTGCACGCGGCAGCCCGGCCCAGCGCCCGGTGAACGCCAGCGCGCCGAAGAGGACGACGTGGACCAGCTTGTCCACCCCCGGCGGCGCGGTCGGCACGTCGGCCGCGGGCGCGAACAGCACCGCCAGCGAGACGAGCACCGTGACGGCGAAGACGCCGCGGGACAGCGGGCTGTGGACCTGCAGCGGGCCGGTCATCGCTACAGGCGGTCGAGGTCCGACTCGCGGTACGGGCCGACGACCGCCAGGCAGGTCTCCCGGGTGAGCAGGTCGGCGCCGACGGCGCGCACCTGGTCCTCGTCGACGGCGTCCAGGCGGCCCAGCACCTCGCGCACCGGCAGGTACTCCCCGTAGGACAGCTCGCTCTTGCCCAGCCGGCTCATCCGGGAGCCGGTGTCCTCGAGGCCGAGCACCAGGCCGCCCTTGAGCTGGCCGCGGCCGCGCGCCACCTCCTCGGCGGTGAGACCTTCCGAGGCCACCCGCGCCAGCTCCTCGCGGACCAGCCGCAGCACCTCCGGAACCCGCTTGGGCGAGCAGCCCGCGTACACCGAGAAGGAGCCCGTGCCCGCGTAGTGGGTCAGCGCCGAGCCGACGCTGTAGACCAGCCCGCGCTTCTCGCGGATCTCCTGGAACAGCCGCGAGCTCATCCCGCCGCCGACCGCGGCCTCGAGCACGGCCGCGGCGTAGCGCCGCTCGTCGAGCCGGCCGAGGCCGAGGCCGCCGTAGAGCAGGTGCGTCTGCTCGGTGCGCCGGTTGATCAGCCCGGTGGCCCGGGCCGGGCGCTCCAGGGAGATGTCGTCGCCCCGGCGCAGCGGCGCGGGGCCGGACTCGCCGCCGAGCCGGTCGGCGAACGCCGCGGTGACCAGGTCGAGCACCTGCTGGTGGTCCACCCGGCCGGCCGCGGTGACGACGATCGAGGGCATCGTGTACCGCCGGCGGTACCAGCCGTCGACGTCGTCCCGGGTGAGGTTCTCGATCGACTCGACCGAGCCGAGCACGGACCGCCCGAGGGGCGTGGCACCGAACAGCGTCTCGGCGAACAGGTCGTGCACCGCGTCGGAGGGCTCGTCGTCGCGCATGGCGATCTCCTCGAGCACCACCGTGCGCTCCGCCTCGAGGTCCTCGGCGGTGTTGCACGCCTCGGTGACCAGATCGGAGAGCAGGGTCACGGCCAGCGGGAGGTCGCTGGCGAGCACGTTCGCGTAGTAGCAGGTGTGCTCCTTGGCGGTGAAGGCGTTCATCTCCCCGCCGACGGCGTCCATCGCCGTCGCGATCTCCAGCGCGGTGCGGCTCGTCGTCCCCTTGAACAGCAGGTGCTCGAGGAAGTGCGACGAGCCGGCCAGCGCGGGGGACTCGTCCCGCGAGCCGACGCCCACCCAGATCCCGAGGGTCGCCGAGAGCACCCCCGGCATCGTCTCGGTCAGGACCCGCAGCCCCCCGGGCAGCTCGGTCCGCTCCACCCGCCCGCCGACCTCGTCCTGGTCGAGCAGCACGGTCTTCCCGACAGGGAACGGGGTGGGTGCCGTAGCACCCACCCCGTTCCCCAGAACCTCAGGCGTGGTCACTCACCCGCGTGCGCGGCCTCGGCCACGTCCTCGGCGGCAGCCACCTCGGCGGAGTCGCCGCCCTCAGCGGCGGCCTCGGCCTGCACGGGGACGAGGCTGATCTTGCCGCGGGCGTCGATGTCGGTGATCTCGACCTGCAGCTTGTCGCCGACGTTGACCACGTCCTCGACCTTGCCGATGCGCTTGCCGCCACCGAGCTTGCTGATGTGCACCAGGCCGTCCTTGCCCGGCAGCAGCGAGACGAAGGCGCCGAACGGCGTCGTCTTCACCACGGTGCCGAGGAACCGCTCGCCGACCTTCGGCATCTGCGGGTTGGCGATCGCGTTGATGCGGTCGACCGCGGCCTGCGCCGAGGGGCCGTCGGAGGCGCCGACGTAGATCGTGCCGTCGTCCTCGATGGTGATGTCGGCGCCGGTCTCGTCCTGGATCGCGTTGATCATCTGGCCCTTGGGGCCGATGACCGCGCCGATCTTGTCGACCGGGATGCGCACCGTCGTCACGCGGGGCGCGTACGGGCTCATCTCGTCGGGGCCGTCGATGGCCTCGCTCATGACGTCGAGGATGTGCAGCCGGGCCGCACGGGCCTGGGTCAGCGCCTGCGCCAGGACGTCGGACGGGATGCCGTCGAGCTTGGTGTCGAGCTGCAACGCCGTGACGAAGTCCTTGGTGCCGGCGACCTTGAAGTCCATGTCACCGAAGGCGTCCTCGGCGCCGAGGATGTCGGTCAGCGCGACGTACTCGGTCTTGCCGTCGACCTCGTCGGACACCAGGCCCATGGCGATGCCGGCGACCGGGGCCTTCAGCGGCACACCCGCGTTGAGCAGCGCCAGGGTGGAGGCGCACACCGAGCCCATGGACGTCGAGCCGTTGGAGCCCAGCGCCTCGGACACCTGCCGGATCGCGTAGGGGAACTCCTCGCGGTCGGGCAGCACCGGCAGCAGCGCCCGCTCGGCGAGCGCGCCGTGGCCGATCTCGCGGCGCTTCGGCGAGCCCACGCGGCCGGTCTCACCGGTGGAGTACGGCGGGAAGTTGTAGTTGTGCATGTAGCGCTTGCGCGTCTCGGGCGAGAGCGTGTCGAGCTGCTGCTCCATGCGCAGCATGTTCAGCGTGGTGATGCCCAGGATCTGGGTCTCGCCGCGCTCGAACAGCGCCGAGCCGTGCACCCGCGGGACGACCTCGACCTCGGCCGACAGCGGCCGGATGTCGGTGACGCCGCGGCCGTCGATGCGCACCTTGTCGCGGAGGATCCGCTGCCGGACGACCTTCTTGGTCACCGCGCGGAACGCCGCGGAGACCTCCTTCTCGCGGCCGGCGAACTGCTCGGCCAGCTTGGCCTTCACCGTCTCCTTGAGCTCGTCGGTGGCGAGCTCGCGGTCGTGCTTGCCCGCGATGGCCTGGACGGTGGCCAGCTCGGCGGCGGCCTCGGCCTCGACGGCGGCGTAGACGTCGTCCTGGTAGTCGAGGAAGCGCGGGAAGTCGGCGATCGGCTTGGCGGCCTTGGCCGCCAGCGCGCTCTGCGCCTCGCAGAGCACCTTGATGAACGGTTTGGCGGCCTCGAGGCCCTGCGCCACGACCTCCTCGGTGGGCGCGGTCGCGCCGCCGGCCACCAGTTCGATGGTCTTCTCGGTGGCCTCGGCCTCGACCATCATGATCGCGACGTCGCCGTCGGGCAGGACCCGGCCGGCCACGACCATGTCGAAGACGGCCTCCTCGAGCTCCTTGTGCGTCGGGAAGGCGACCCACTGGCCGCCGATCAGCGCGACACGGGTGCCGCCGACCGGGCCGGAGAACGGCAGGCCGGACAGCTGGGTGGACGCCGAGGCGCCGTTGATGGCGAGGACGTCGTAGAGGTGGTCGGGGTCGAGGGACAGGACGGTGATGACCACCTGGACCTCGTTGCGCAGGCCCTTGGCGAACGTCGGCCGCAGCGGGCGGTCGATCAGCCGGCAGGTGAGGATCGCGTCCTCGGACGGGCGGCCCTCGCGGCGGAAGAACGAGCCGGGGATGCGCCCGGCGGCGTACATCCGCTCCTCGACGTCCACGGTCAGCGGGAAGAAGTCGAACTGGTCCTTGGGCTGGCGGCCGGCCGTGGTGGCCGAGAGCAGCATGGTGTCGCCCATGGTGACCGTGACGGAGCCGGCGGCCTGACGCGCGAGGCGGCCGGTCTCGAAGGTGATGCTGCGGCTGCCGTAGCTGCCGTTGTCGATGACGGCGGTGGCCGTGGTGACCCCGTCCTCGGGGTCGAACTCGGCAGCGATGCTGCCCTGGGTTGTGGGTGCGGACACGTGTCCTTCTCTCTTCGTCGCACCCGGCCCTGGGGGCCCATGCCCCCGAGAACCGGTGCGCTTCTCCTCTTGTGGCGACCCTGCGCCTGCTGCTCCGGGGTGACCGGTCTTCGATCGAAGCCCCCGGGAACTGATCCCCCGAACGGGGACCGGATATGCCCGGGAGCCACTACCGAGGACCGGCCCGCTGACGGGTGCGGCGGGGCCGTCGGTCCCGTGCGGCGGGTGCCGCACGAGAGAGGGGACCGTCCGGAGACGGTCCCCTCGTCGTGCTTACCGGCGCAGACCGAGCCGCTCGATGAGCGAGCGGTAGCGGTTGATGTCGGTCTTGGCCAGGTAGTTCAGCAGGCGGCGACGACGGCCGACCAGCAGGAGCAGGCCCCGCCGGCTGTGGTGGTCGTGCTTGTGCTGCTTGAGGTGCTCGGTCAGGTCGCTGATCCGGCGGGTCAGCATCGCGACCTGGACCTCCGGCGAACCGGTGTCGTTCTCGACCGTCGCGTACTCGGTCATGATCTGCTTCTTGACTGCGCTCTCGAGCGCCATGGACGGCCTCCTGGACCAGGTCACGTGTGGCCCCCGGTCTCGGTCACGGGGGCAGCCTGCACACGCGTCGGGTTCACCGACGACGGACCAACGTTACCAGCGGCAGATCTGGAGCTCGCCGGGCAGCACTCAGTCCGGCGACGGCACGTCCAGCAGCACCCGGGTCCGGCGCACGTCGTCGTCCATGGCGGCGACCAGCGCGGCGACGTCCGGGAAGGCGACCATGCCCCGCAGCCGGGAGACGAACTCGACCCCCACGTGCTCGCCGTACAGGTCGCCGTCGAAGTCGAGGACGAAGGCCTCCACGGTGCGCCGGCTGCCCTCGAAGGTCGGGTTGGTACCGACGGAGATCGCGGCGGGGTACCGCTGCTTGCTGGCTCCGCTGCGAGGGTCGCGCAGGACCAGGTGCCCGGCGTACACGCCGTCGGCCGGGACGGCGGTGAACGCCGGGGTCTCCACGTTCGCCGTCGGGTACCCCAGCGCCCGGCCGCGGCGGTCACCGCGGACGACGACGCCGTCCACCCGGTGCGACCGCCCGAGGGCGTGGGCGGCGGGCTCCATGTCGCCGGCCGCGACGCAGGCGCGGATGTAGGTCGAGGAGATGGTGACCCCGTCGTCCTCCTCGACGCTCGCCAGCGGCACGCCCTCCACCGCGAAGCCGAACCGGCGGCCCTCGTCGGCCAGCGTCTGCACGTTGCCCGCGGCCTTGTGGCCGTAGGTGAAGTTCTGGCCGACGACGACCAGCGCCGCGTGCAGGTGCTCGACGAGCACCGTGTGCGTGAAGCTCTCCGGCGACAGCCGCATGAAGTCCTGCGTGAACGGCAGCACGCACATGGCGTCGACGCCGAGTTCGGCCACCAGCTCGGCCTTGCGGTCCAGCGACGTGAGGATCGCCGGGTGGGAGCCGGGGCGGATGACCTCGGCCGGGTGCGGGTCGAAGGTGAGCAGCAGGCAGGGCCGGTTCAGGGCCCGGGCGCGCGCGACCGCCTCCCCGATCAGCGCCTGGTGCCCCCGGTGGACGCCGTCGTACATCCCGATGGTGACGACGGTGCGGCCGAGATCCCCCGGGGTCGCCTCCAGCCCCCGCCAGCGGCGCACGCTCAGGAGACCCGGTGCAGCCAGCCGTGGGTGTCGGCCACCCGGCCGTGCTGGATGTCCAGGAGGGACTCGCGCAGCGTCATCGACAGCGGGCCGGGGCTGCCGTCGCCGATGACGAAGTCGCCGGTGCGGGCGCGCACCTCGCCGACCGGCGTGATGACGGCGGCGGTGCCGCAGGCGAAGGTCTCGGTGACCGTGCCGTCGGCGACGCCCTTGCGCCACTCCTCCACGCTGAACCGCCGCTCGGTCACCCGGTGGCCCATCTCCCGGGCCAGCGTGATCAGCGAGTCGCGGGTGATGCCGGGCAGCAGCGTGCCGGTGAGCTCTGGGGTGACCAGCTCGGCGTCGGCGCCGGAGCCGAGGACGAAGAACAGGTTCATCCCGCCCATCTCCTCGACGTAGCGCTTCTCCACCGCGTCGAGCCAGACGACCTGGTCGCAGCCGGCCGCGATCGCCTGCTCCTGCGCGAGCAGGCTGGCGGCGTAGTTGCCGGCGCACTTGACGTCACCGGTGCCGCCCGGCGCCGCGCGGATGTAGTCCTCCGAGAGGTACACCGACACCGGGTGCACGCCGCGGGCGAAGTAGGCGCCGGCCGGGCTGGCGATGACCAGGAAGAGGTACTCGTTGGCCGGCCGGACGCCGAGGAACGGCTCCGTGGCCAGCTGGTAGGGCCGCAGGTACAGCGTCTGGTCGGGGCCGGTGGGAACCCAGTCGCGGTCGGCGTCGACCAGCGCGTCGACGGCGGCGATGAAGGCCTCCTCCGGCACCGGCGGCATCGCCAGCCGCTTGGCACCGCGGACGAAGCGGGCGGCGTTGGCCTCGGGGCGGAAGGTGGCCACGCTGCCGTCGGGCTGGGCGTAGGCCTTCAGCCCCTCGAAGATCGACTGGGCGTAGTGCAGCGCGGCCGTGCTCGGGTCCATCTGCAGCGGGGCGTAGGCGGTCAGCCGGGCGTCGTACCAGCCCTCCCCGGTGCGGTAGCGGGCCACGAACATCGAGTCGGTGAAGTAGCGGCCGAACCCGGGGTCGGCCAGCAGCTCGGCCCGCTCGGCCGCCGGCCGGCGCCGCACGTCCTCCACGACCACCGGCACACCCTCGGTGAAGAACCGGGAGGTGTTGCGGCTGTCGGAGAGCGTGTCGGTCATGGCTCCTACCTGCGGGCGAGGGACGTGGCGGGCGCGGCGGATCGCCGCCCCGCCTCGTCACAGTAGCCCCGCGACTACGCCTGACCGGCCTTCGGCCCCGCACTCTCGATCACCTCGTAGCTCCACAGGTGGTGGGAATCGCTGGCCGCGGGCGCGAGATCGCTGCCGCCGCCCTCGTGCGCGCGGGCGAAGTCCTGGCCGCTCTCCCAGGTGCGGTAGGCCTCCTCGCTGCTCCACCGCGTGTAGACGAGGTACTGGTCGGTGCCCTCGAGCGGCCGCAGCAGCTCGAACCACTCGAAGCCCTCGGTCTCCTCGACCGCCCCGGCCCGCCCGCGGAACCGCTCCTCGAAGCGGTCCTGCTTGTCCTTGGGCACGGTGATCGCATTGATCTTGACGATGCTCATGGGCCTCCCCTTCCCGGCACGGCCGGAGATCAATCCCGCATGCTGGACGGCGTGAACCCGCAGCGCACCGCCCACCTCGGCTTCGCCCGGCTCGACGTCGACCGGGCCGCCCGCACCGGGACACCGGAGGTCGTCTACGCCGCCGGGAAGACACCGGAGCAGACGGTGGCCTGCCTGGCCGGGCTGCTGGACGCCGGGACCCCGCTCGCCTGGGCCACGAGGGTGGACGACGCCACCGCCGACGCCGTTCTGGCCCGGTGGCCGCAGGCGCGGGTCGACGCCGAGGCCCGCTGCGTGTTCGTGGGTGAGCTGCTGGCCCCGGTCGGGGACGTGCTCGTGCTGACCGCCGGCACCTCCGACGGCCCGGTGGCGGCCGAGGCCGCGGCAACGCTGGCCGCCTGCGGGGTCCGCGCCCGGCGGGTCGATGACGTCGGCGTCGCCGGCGTGCACCGCGTGCTGGAGGTCGCACCGGACATCGCCGCGGCCGACGCCGTGGTCGTCGTCGCCGGGATGGACGGCGCCCTGCCCAGCGTGGTGGCGGGGCTGACCGACCGGCTGGTGGTCGCCGTCCCGACGTCGGTGGGCTACGGCGCGGCGTTCGAGGGGCTCGCGGCGCTGCTGACCATGCTCACCGCCTGCGCCCCCGGCGTGCTCGTGGTCAACATCGACAACGGCTTCGGCGCGGGGGTCGCCGCCGCGCGGATCGCCCGCTCGGCTCAGCGGTAGCGCGCCGGGTCCGGCAGCAGCTCGTTCATCGAGCCGGACCGGAAGCCCCGCGGGTCGACCTCCACGCGGGCGAACCCGCGGACGCCGGCGAGCAGCTCCGGCCGCGTCCGCAGGTCGGCGACCAGCGCGGCGTCCACCTCGACCCGGGCGACGTCGTCCCCCAGGTCGCGGACCCGCAGGTCGCGCACCGGCAGGTCGGCGTCGGTCAGGGCCGCGCGCAGCGCTCCCTCCGCGGCCTCCACACGGGCCAGGCCCTCGGCGGAGACCGGCACGCCGTAGGCGATCCGGCTGGCCAGGCAGGCGGCGGCCGGCTTGTCCGCCAGGGACAGCCCCCACCGGCGGGCGGCCGCGCGGACGTCGTCCTTGGTGAGCCCGGCCTTCGCCAGGGGCGCCCATGCCCCACGCTCGGCGGCGGCGCGGATGCCGGGACGGAAGCCGGCCTGCAGGTCGTCGGCGTTGGTGCCGGTGACGACGTCGGCGATGCCGAACCGGGCCGCCAGCGGCAGCAGGACGTCGACGAGCTCGGTCTTGCAGAAGGCGCAGCGGTCGCCGGCGTTGGCCACGTAGCCGGCGCGGGAGAGCTCGAAGGTGCGGGGCAGCTCGTGCCGCACCCCGAGCCCCGCCGCGAACGCGACCGCGCCGGCCCGCTCGGCCGCGGGCAGGCCGGCCGAGACGGCGGTGGCCGCGACCACCCGGTCGGCGCCGAGGGCGCGGACGGCGGCGGCGAGCAGCATCCCCGAGTCGACGCCGCCGGAGAAGGCGACCAGCACGCCGGGCAGCGCGGCCAGCTGCTCGTGCAGCGCGGCGAGGCGGGCGTCGAGGGTCACGGAGGCGAGGTTAGCCACCCGGCGGGAAGCCGACCGCCACGCGCGCGGTCGGGCCGGCGTCCTCCACCAGCGCGACCAGCCGGCCGGTCGGGTCGACCGCGGCGTGCAGTCCGGGTGCGCCGGTGGCCGGGATCCGCTGCCCGAACACCAGCGCCCGGGCCTCGTCCTCGGTGACCGCGCGGGCGGGGAAGGTCGTCGTCGCCGCCTCGGTGAGTGCCAGCGTGCCGGTCCCGCCGCCGGCCGCGAGCGCCGCGGCGGCCTCCTCCACCGGCGCGGCCTGCGCGACGGTGAACGGGCCGGAGGCGGTGCGGCGCAGGGCGGTGAGGTGCCCGCCGACCCCGAGGGCCGCCCCGGTGTCGCGGGCGATGGCGCGGATGTAGGTGCCGGCGGAGCAGCGCACGGTCACCTCGACGTCGACCAGGTCGGGGGTGGGGCGGGTGATGCGGTGGACCACGAGGTCGTGCACCGTGACCGCGCGCGGCGCCAGCTCGACCTGTTCCCCGGCGCGCACCCGGTCGTAGGAGCGCCGGCCGCCCACCTTGACCGCGCTCACCGACGAGGGCACCTGCTGGAGGGCGCCGGTCTGCGCGGCCAGCGCCGTCCGGACGTCGTCGTCGGTGAGGGAGGCCGCCGACGTCGTCGTCAGGACCTCGCCCTCCCGGTCGTCGGTGACCGTCGTCTCACCGAGGCGGATCGTCGCCTCGTAGGTCTTGTCGTGCCCGCCGACGTACCCGAGCAGCCGGGTGGCCGCGCCGACACCGAGGACCAGCAGGCCGGTGGCCATCGGGTCGAGGGTGCCCGCGTGCCCGATCCGGCGCACCGACAGGGCCCGCCGCGCCCGGGCCACCACGTCGTGCGAGGTCATGCCGCCGGCCTTGTCGACCAGCAGCAGACCGGGCGGGACGTCGGCGTCGGGCCGTCTCGGACTCATGCGACCACCCCAGCAGACAGCCACCGCCGTCCGGCCACGCGGGCCAGGACGGCGACCAGCCGCAGCCCGATGAACAGGTCCAGCCCGGTCCAGACGCCGGCCACGCCCCAGCCGAGCGGATGCGCCAGCAGCGAGAGCGGGAGGAACCCGAGCAGCGCGGAGCCGATCGTGATGGTGCGCAGGTAGCCGACGTCGCCGGCGCCCATGAGCACGCCGTCGAGCGCGAAGACGACGCCGGCCAGCGGCTGCATCAGCGCGAGGAACCACCAGACGAGCGCCGCCTGCTCGAGGACGGCGGGGTCGCTGGTGAACAACGGCGGCAGGACGTCGCGCAGCGCGAGGAGCACCGCGGCCACGAGCACCCCGGTCCCCAGGCCCCAGAGGGTCACCCGGCGGGCGGTCGTGCGCGCCTCGTCGGGCCGCTCGGCACCGAGGGCGGAGCCGACCAGCGTCTGCGCGGCGATGGCGTAGGCGTCGAGGACCAGGGCGAGGAAGAAGAACAGCTGCAGCGCGATCTGGTGGGCGCCGAGCTGCGCCGCTCCCTCGCGGGCGACCACGCCGGCGGCGACGAGGAAGGACAGCTGGAGCACCGCCGCGCGCAGCAGCAGGTCGCGGCCGATGCCCAGCTGGGCACGGATCGCGGCCGGACGCGGGCGCAGCGGCACGCCCTCCCGCCGCAGCGCGCGGACGAACAGCGCGGCGGCGACCGCCTGGCCGACGACGTTGGCGATCGCCGAGCCGGGCAGCCCCACGCCGGCCGGGTGCACCAGCAGCGGGCAGAGGACCAGGCTGAGCAGGCTGCCGGCGAGCACGTAGCGCACCGGCCTGTGCAGGTCCTGCACGCCGCGCAGCCACCCGTTCCCGGCCAGCGAGAGCAGCAGCAGGGGCAGGCCGACGGAGGCGATCCGCAGCCACGTCTCCCCCGCCTCGGCGACCGGCCCGGTGGAGCCGGCGAGCAGCCGGGTCAGCGGCCCGGCCAGCAGCTGGAAGAGCAGCAGGACGCCGATGCCCAGTCCCAGGGCGAGCCACGAGGCCTGCACGCCCTCGGCGACGGCGCCGGCGCGGTCCCCGGCCCCGGCGCGGCGGGCGGCGCGGGCCGTCGTCCCGTAGGCGAGGAAGTTCAGCAGGGCCCCGGCCCAGGCCAGCAGGCCGCCGCCGACGGCGAGCCCGCCCAGCGCCACGGTCCCGAGGTGCCCGACGACGGCGGTGTCGACCAGCAGGTACAGCGGCTCCGCGGCCAGGACCACGAGAGCCGGCGCGGCGAGGGCGAGGACGCCGCGCTGCGGAGGGCGGGTCACTCCGCGGTGAGCTGCTTCCGCAGCGCCGCCACGGTGGTCTCGCGGTCCTGCCACGACGTGTAGCCGGCGGCCGCGCGGTGCCCGCCGCCGCCCAGCGCCATCGCGACCCGCGCGACGTCCGTGGCGCCGCGCGAGCGCAGCGACACCGACCACGAGCCGTCGTCCTGGCCCTTGAGCACGCAGGCGACGTCGGCCTCCTGCGTGGAGCGGACGACGTCGACGAGCGCCTCCAGCTGCTCACCGGGCAGGCCGTGCTCGGCCGCCTCGGCGGTGCTCGACCAGGTCCAGACCAGGCCCGCGCCGATGCCGGCCTCGAGGACGGCGCGGCCGGTGACCACCGACAGCAGCCCGAGCCAGCCGAACGGCGCGGTGTCGAACAGCCGCCGGCTGATGTCGGCGTGGTCGATGCCGGTGGCCAGCAGGCGGGCGGCGAACGCGTGGGTCTCCGGCCGGGTGCTGCCGAAGCGGAAGGACCCGGTGTCGGCGGCCAGCCCGGCGTAGAGGCACGTGGCGATCCGCCGGTCGACCAGCACCCCGAGGTCGTCGAGCACCGCGGCGACCAGCGTCACCGTGGCCGGGGCGGAGGGGTCGACGAGGGACACGTCGCCGAAGCCCGGGTTGCTGGCGTGGTGGTCGATGACCACGGCGGTGGCCGCGGACTCCAGCAGCCCGGCCAGCTCGCCGAGCCGGCCCGGGGAGGCGGCGTCCAGGCTGACGAACACGTCCGGGGAGGCCGGCACCTCACTCGAGGGGACGAAGGCGTCCGCGCCGGGCAACCAGCCCAGCGACGCGGGCAGCACGAAGGGATCCGGGAACGTCGGCAGCACGCGGGCGCCGCGCCGACGCAGCCCCTCGGCGAGGGCGAGGGTGCTGCCGACGGCATCGGCGTCGGGCTGGACGTGCCCGGAGAGGACGACGGTGGCGCGGGCGGCCGCCGCCTCGGCGAGCACGGCGGCGACGCTCGGCTGCGCGACCTCGCGCAGGGGAAAGCTCATGGGCTCAGGCGCCCGGGCCCGGGTCGGCGACAGGCGCGGCGTCGGACTCCTCACTCACGTGCCCGCCGCCGACCGGGAAACTGGTCCCGTCGCCGGGCTCGTCGGCGGCGATGCTCGGCGCCTCGCCGATCTCCCCGCGCTTGCCGCCCTCGGTGGGATCACCCGTGGCCGGCTCCTGCCGGCCGCCGAGGGTGGCGCGGTCCTGCCCCTCGTCGGGGAGCTGGGGATCCGGGTCCACTTCGCTCACGAACGGCTCCAGGGATCGGCGGGCACGGCTTGCCCGAGGGCGTCGACGTCGTCAGCACTCTCATCGGCAGTCTCGTCGTCGTCCAGACGCTCAGCCGGACGCCGGTACGGGTCGGCGTCCCCGGCGTAGCGGGCGCCCTCCCGGGCACGGGCCAGCTCGGCGTCGGCGTGCCGGACCCGTTCGAGCGCCTCGTCCAGCTCACGGGCGGTGTCGGGCACGTGGTCGGCGACGAAGGTCAGCGTGGGGACGAACTTCACCCCGGTCTGCCGGCCGACGGTGGAGCGGAGCACTCCGGTGGCGCTGGCCAGGGCCTTGGCCGAGTCGGCGACCTGGGTGTCGTCGCCGAAGACCGTGTAGAAGACCGTGGCCTCGCGCAGGTCGTTGGTCACGCGGGCATCGGTCACCGTGACCATGCCCAGGCGGGGGTCCTTGATCTGCATCTCGATCGCGGCGGAGACGATCTGCCGGATGCGGACGGCCAGCTTGCGGGCGCGGGCCGGATCGGCCATCGGACCCTCCTGGGTGTCGGGGCGCAGCAGTGCGCCGGGCGGACAGGGACGAGGGGCTGCTCGACCGGTGCTCAGTCGTCGGTATCGGAGAACAGCTGTCGGTGCGTCGACAGCAGCGTCACCTCCGGCCGCTCGGCCAGCAACCGCTCGCACGCGTCGAGCACGTCGGTCACCTGACCGGCGTCCCCGGCGACGGTGGCGACACCGACCTGCACGCGGCGGTGCAGGTCGGTGTCGCCCACCTCGGCGGCGGCCACCGCGAAGCGTCGCCGCAGCTCGGCCACGATCGGCCGGACCACGGCGCGCTTGCCCTTGAGCGAGTGGACGTCGCCCAGCAGCAGGTCGGCGGTCAGCGCCCCCGTGAACACCGGACTACCCCCTGCTGAGGTGTTGGAACGGCCCCCGTGCAGGGCCCCGGCGTCCGAGCTTGCTCGGACGCCGGGGGGCACGGGGGTCCTTGTTCAGGCGCGCGGCTTCTCGCGCACCTCGAACGTCTCGATGACGTCCTCGACCTTGATGTCGTTGAACGACCCCAGGCCGATACCGCACTCGTAGCCCTCGCGGACCTCGGTGACGTCGTCCTTGAAGCGGCGCAGCGACTCGACGGTGAGGTTGTCGGCGACCACGACGCCGTCGCGGACCAGCCGGGCCTTCGAGTTCCGGTTGATCGTCCCGCTGCGGACGATCGAACCGGCGACGTTGCCGATCCTCGGCACCCGGAAGACCTCGCGGACCTCCGCCGTCCCGAGCGCGACCTCCTCGAACTCCGGCTTGAGCATGCCCTTGAGGGCCGCCTCGATCTCCTCGATCGCCTGGTAGATGACCGAGTAGTACCGGACGTCGACGCCCTCGCGGTTGGCCAGCTCGGTGGCCTGACCCTCGGCCCGGACGTTGAAGCCCAGGACGATGACGTCGTCGGCCAGCGCCAGGTCGATGTCGCTCTTGGTGATGCCGCCGACGCCGCGGTGGATGACCCGCAGCGACAGGTCGTCGCTCACCTCGATCTTCATCAGGGCCTCCTCGAGCGCCTCCACGGTGCCCGAGTTGTCGCCCTTGATGATCAGGTTGAGCTGGCGGGTCTCCTTGAGCGCTGCGTCGAGGTCCTCGAGGCTGATCCGCTTGCGCATCGAGGCGTTCTGCGCGTTGCGGATGCGGGCCTGCCGGCGGTCGGCGATCTGCCGGGCCACGCGGTCCTCGTCGACGACGAGGAACGTGTCACCGGCGCGCGGCACCGACGTGAGGCCGACGACCTGCACCGGGCGGGCCGGCAGGGCCTCCTTGAGCTTGGTGCCGTGCTCGTCGAGCAGCGACCGGACGCGCCCGTAGGCGTCGCCGGCCACGATCGAGTCGCCGACCCGCAGCGTGCCGCGCTGGACCAGGACGGTGGCCACGGGGCCGCGTCCCTTGTCCAGCTTGCCCTCGATGACCACACCCTGCGGGTCCTGCTGGGCGTTCGCCCGCAGGTCCAGCGAGGCGTCCGCGGTGAGCAGGATCGCCGCGAGCAGGTCCTCGATGCCCTGGCGGGTGGTCGCCGAGACGTCGACGAACATCGTCTCGCCGCCGTACTCCTCGGCCACCAGGCCGTACTCGGTGAGCTGCTGGCGGATCTTGGCGGGGTTGGCCCCCTCCTTGTCGATCTTGTTCACCGCTACCACGATCGGCACGTCGGCGGCCTGGGCGTGGTTGAGCGCCTCGACCGTCTGCGGCATGACGCCGTCGTCGGCGGCGACCACCAGGACGACGATGTCGGTCACCTTCGCGCCGCGGGCACGCATCGCGGTGAACGACTCGTGACCCGGGGTGTCGATGAAGGTGATCGGCCGCTCCTCGCCCTCCAGCTCGGTGACGATCTGGTAGGCGCCGATGTGCTGGGTGATGCCGCCGGCCTCCCGCGCCACCACGTTGGTGTTGCGGATGGCGTCGAGCAGCTTGGTCTTGCCGTGGTCGACGTGACCCATGACCGTGACGACCGGCGGGCGGGCCTCCCAGTCCTCCTCGTCACCCTCGTCGCCGAAGGTGAGGTCGAAGGTCTCGAGGAGCTCGCGGTCCTCGTCCTCGGGGCTGACCACCTGGATGTCCCAGCCGATCTCGGCGCCGAGCAGCTGCAGCGTGTCCTCGTTCACCGACTGCGTGGCGGTGACCATCTCGCCCAGGTGGAACAGGGCGGTCACCAGGGCGGCCGGCTGGGCGCCGATGCGCTCGGCCAGGTCGGTCAGCGAGGCACCGCGCGGCAGGCGGACCGTCTGGCCGTTGCCGCGGGGCAGGCTGACGCCGCCCATGCTGGGCGCCGCCATCGAGTCGAACTCCTGACGCCGCTGCTTCTTGCTCTTGCGCCCGCGGACCGGTCCGCGACCACCGGGACGCCCGAAGGCCCCCGCGGTACCCGCACCGGAACCGCCGCGCCCACGGCCACGGCCGCCGCCGCCGCCGCGGAAGCCACCGCCGGCCGGAGCGCCGCCGCCACCGGGGGCGCCGCCACCGCCGCCGGGACGGAAGCCACCGCCGCCGCCACCCGGGCCACCGCCCGGACGGCCACGACCGCCACCGGGGCCACCCGGGCCACCGGGACGGCCACCGCCGGCCGGCCGCGGCGGCATCATGCCGGGCGACGGGCGCTGCGGCATCATGCCCGGGTTCGGCCGGGGACCACCGGGACCGGCCGCGGGACGCGGACCGCCGGCACCCGGGCCGGGACGCGGGCCGCCGGGACCGGCCGCGGGACGCGGACCGCCGGCACCGGGACCCGGACGCGGGCCACCGGGGGCCGGCCGGGCGCCGGGAGCGGCCGGGCCGGGACGCGGGCCGCCGCCCGCGGGGGCGGGACGCGGCGCGCTGCTGAAGGGGTTGTTGCCCGGCCGCGGGGCCGGACGGGGACCGGGCCGCGGGCCGGGCGCGCCGGGACGCGCCGAACCGGGCGCCGCGCCACCGGCGGGAGCCGGGCGCGGACCCGGCGCGGCCGGACGCGGGCCGGGCGCAGGGGCGCCCGGTGCCGGGGCGGACGGAGCGGACGGAGCCGGAGCGCCGGCCGCCGGAGCACTGGCCGCCGGAGCGCTGGCCGCCGGAGCGCTGGCCGCCGGAGCCTGGGGCGCGGCGGGACGGGGCGCCGGGCGCGGGCCCGGGGTCGGACCGGACGGGCGCACGGCCGGCTGGGCCGGCGCCGCGGGTGCGGCCGGCGCGGCGGGTGCGGCCGCCGCCGGAGCGGCGGGACGCGGAGCGGGGGCTGCCGGAGCGGCGGGGCGGGCGGCCGGCGCCGGAGCGGGCGCCCCACCACCGTTGCCGGAGCCGCCGGAACCACCGGCGACGAACGCCTCACGCAGCCGACGGGCCACCGGGGCCTCGACGGTGGACGAGGCGGACTTCACGAACTCGCCCTGCTCCTTGAGCTTCGCGAGCACGGTCTTGCTGTCGACACCGAACTCCTTGGCGAGTTCGTGTACACGGGCTTTGCCTGGCACGGATCTCCTCTTCGAGGCCGGCGGCTTGCCCGCTCGACCTTGTCGCTAGTGGTGCATGGTCATCGTGGGAACTTCACGGCTGACTCATCCGACGACGTCCTGCTCTCGACGCGTGGGCCGGCCTGGTGCCGGCCCGACTGTGGAACTGCGGGTCTGTCGTGCTGTCTGTGCCCGTTCCGGCTCCGCGCCCGCGTGCGCCTCCGGGGAGACGCCGAGGACGTGGGACCGGACCGGACCGACCTCCAGCGGGGCGCTGCAGCGCAGCGCCCGGACGAAGGCCCGGCGTCGCTCCGCTGCGTGCAGGCACTCCGGCGTGGGGTGCAGGGACGCACCCCGGCCGGGGAGCCGGCGCCGCGGATCAGGGACGAGTTCCCCGTTCCGCGCGACGACACGCAGCAGCTCGGTGACCGGAGCGCGCTTCCGGCAGCCCACACACGTGCGCACCGGGATCGACGTTTCGGCCACCTCGGAGTCTAGCGCGCGGCGGGACCGGGATGTTCCGCCCGGCGTGGCGGGGGACGGTGACCTCCCCCTCCCGGGGCCTGGCCGCGTCCACCGGGACCGCCGGCGGGCACACCGGAGCGCAGGGGGGGCCGGCCGATGCCCGGGGACGGGGTGGCCGCGTCGTCGTCGGGCTGGGCGTCGCTGCGGATGTCGATCCGGCAGCCGGTCAGCCGCGCGGCGAGCCGGGCGTTCTGCCCTTCCTTCCCGATGGCCAGGGAGAGCTGGTAGTCGGGGACGACCACCCGCACCGCCCTGGCCTGCGGGTCGACCACCCGGGCGCTGCTCACCCGGGCCGGGCTGAGCGCGGAGGCGACGAACGTGGCGGGATCCTCCGACCAGTCGACGATGTCGATCTTCTCGCCGTGCAGCTCGCTCATGACGTTGCGCACCCGCTGCCCCATCGGGCCGATGCACGCGCCCTTGGCGTTGAGCCCGGCCACCTTGGTGCGGACGGCGATCTTGGACCGGTGCCCGGCCTCGCGGGCCACGGCGACGATCTCCACGCTGCCGTCGGCGATCTCGGGCACCTCGAGGGCGAACAGCTTGCGCACCAGGTTCGGGTGGGTGCGCGAGACGGTGACCTGCGGACCGCGGAAGGTGCGGGAGACCGAGACCACGTAGGCCTTGAGCCGGGTGCCGTGCGCGTAGGTCTCCCCCGGCACCTGCTCGGCGGGGGGCAGGACGGCCTCGACCTTGCCGATGTCGATGAGCACCGTGCCCTGGACGTTGCGGCGGTCGTGCGCCTGCACGATGCCGCTGACGATGTCGCCCTCCTTGCCGGCGTACTCGCCGAAGGTCTGCTCGTGCTCGGCGTCGCGCAGCCGCTGCACGATGACCTGCTTGGCCGTGCTGGCCGCGATCCGGCCGAAGTCGGACGGGGTGTCGTCCCACTCGCGCACCACCTCGCCGTCGGGCCCGAGCTCCTGGGCCAGGACGGCGACCTCGCCGGTCTTGCGGTCGACGTGCACGCGCACGTGCTTGGCCGCGCCGTCGGCGTGCCGGTAGGCCGTCACCAGTGCCGACTCGATCGCCTCGATGACCGTGTCCGCGGGGATGCCCTTCTCGCGCTCGACCGCCTTGAGCGCGGTCACGTCGATGTTCACCGTTCTCCTCCGTCGCTCCCCGCGCGCACGTCCTCGTCGTCCGGGAGGTCGTTCTCGGGTTCGTCGTCCTCCCCTGCCGCGGTGCGGCCGAACTCGACCTGCACCCGGCCGGTGCCCAGCGCGGCCCACGGGACCTGCCGGGGCACCGGCGCCCGCTTCTTCGCTCCCGGCTTGCCCTTCGCCTCGACGGCCAGCGTGACGCCGGCGTCGTCCACGGCCGTGATCCGGGCGGTGACCTGCTCGGCCGAGCCGGCCGGCCCGACCGCGACCGAGACCAGCCGGCCGACGTTGCGCCGCCAGTGCCGCGGCTCGGTGAGCGGCCGGTCGACCCCGGGGCTGGTCACCTCGAGGACGTAGGGCGCGCGGCCCAGGTCGCCGTCGTTGTCGTCGAGGACCGCGGAGACCGCCCGGCTGACCTCCGCGATGTCGTCGAGGGTGACGCCGTGGTCGCGGTCGACCACCACCCGGACGACGCTGCGCCGGCCGGCCGGGGTGACCACGAGCTCCTCGAGGTCGTAGCCGGCGGCGCCGACGACGGGCTCGATCCAGCCGGCCAGCCGCTCGGTCGCCGGATCGGGCCGTCGGCTGCCGCGAGACGCGGACACGGGCTCCTCCTCCTGGCTCGATCGCAGTCCTCGATCGGCTCTCTAGCGCACGGCAGACCCGCCGTCCGGGACGGTCCAGATGCTGGTCGGGCCGGGAACGGCGGGAAGTGGTCAGGCTACCGCCCGGCGGTCGCGCACGTTCGGCCCGGACGCGGGCCATCGCAGGCGCGACCGTGCCGGACGGGACGGGTGTGACGCGCCCGGAGGGTCGCCGGTGGGCGTTGCGGCCCTCCGCGGTCCCGGCTGTCAGGATTGCGGTGATGGCCCCCACGACCCCCCTCGCCGCGGTGTCCTCCCCACCCGGCGCGCGCACGGCCTTCTCCCGCCGCACGCTGCTCGCCGCCTCCGCGGCGGGGCTCGGCGCGCTGCTGGTCGGGTGCACGCCGTCCGACGACGAGGCCTCGGTGACCCCGCAGCAGGCCGACGAGCTCGCCGGGCAGGTGACCGTGCAGGAGGCCCTCGTGGCGGCCTTCACGGCCGCGACGACGGCGGACCCGGCGCTGCAGGTGGCCGACCTCGCGGCGCAGGCGCAGGAGCAGCTGGACCGGCTGAAGGCGGCGGCGCCCGGCTCCTCCGCCAGCGCCTCGTCGTCGAACGCCGTTGCGCCGGCCGCCCCGGACGCCCGGGCCTGGCTGCGCAGCCAGGTCGCCGCGACGGCCGACTCGCACGCCGCCGCCTGCCTCGACCAGACGGGGGCGCGGGCCGCGCTGCTCGGCTCGATCGCCGCGGGGCTGCGCGGCCAGGACGCACAGCTCGCGTGAGGGGGACGGCGAATGGCTGACGACACCGGCACCGAGGTCGACGCGCGCACCGAGACCTCGGCCCTGCGCGAGGCGCTGGCCGCCGAGCACGCCGCCGTGTGGGGCTACGGCGTCGTGGGTGCGGCGCTCGCGCCCGACGCCCGTGCGGCGGCAGGGGTGTCCGAGGGCGCCCACCGCGACGTCCGCGACCAGCTCGTCGCGATGCTGGACGAGCGCGAGGCCGACCCCGTGCCGGCGCAGGCCGCGTACGACCTCCCCTTCCCGGTGCTGTCCGCGGTCGACGCCGCCGCGCTGGCCGTCGTCCTCGAGAACGGCGTTGCCGGGGCCTGGGTGCGGGTGCTCGGCGGCGCGGCCGACCGCGACGTGCGGGTGCTAGCCGTCGAGACGCTCGGCGCCACCGAGGTGCGCGCCGTCGGCTGGCGGACCGCGGCGGGGCAGACCCCGGTGACCACCGCCTTCCCCGGGCTCCCGGAGCAGTAAGTGGAGGGGATTCGTGCGCGTCACGCAGACGAATCCCCTCCGGATCAGCCCAGGTTGCCGAGGAAGGCGTCGGTGATCGCGACGGCGGCGCTGCTGGACTGCCCGCCCTCCACGAGGACGGCGAAGGCGATGTCACCCTGCGTCCCGCCGAGCCGGTAGCCGACGAACCAGCCGTGCGCGTCCGGCGGCGTCTTGTCGCCGAACTCCGCCGTCCCGGTCTTGCCGTAGACCTCGCCGCGGTCGCCCAGTGCCGTCGCCGTCCCGCTGAGCACCACCTGCCGCATCAGCGGCCGGAGGGCGTCGAGGACCTGCTGCGACGGCCCGGACGGCGCGTCGCCGGCCGGATCGGCGCCCACCACCTCGACCGGTGGCGCCGGGGTGCCGCTGGCGATGCCGGCGGCGACCAGCGCCATCTGCGCCGGGCTCATCAGCACCTGGCCCTGCCCGATCGCGTCGGCGGCCTTGGTGGTGCCCGTCGCGTCGGAGGGCACCTCGCCGCTGAAGATCCCGATGGGGAGGTCCCACTCGGAGCCGACGCCGTACGAGGCTGCCGCCTGCGCCAGGGCGTCGTCGGGCAGCTCCAGGCCGAGCTGGATGAACGTGGTGTTGCAGGACTGCGCGAACGCCTCGGTGAACGGCACGGTGCCCAGGTCGAACTGGTCCTCGTTCTCGAACTCGCGGCCCTCGACCACGGTGGTGCCGGGGCAGGCCACGGGGGTGTCGGGCGTGACGGCGCCGGCGGTGAGCAGCGCGGTTGCCGTCATCGTCTTCATGCTCGAGCCGGGCGGGAACTGGCCGCGCAGCGCGTTGCCCGGGTCGGCGGCCTCGTTCGACGAGACGGCCAGGATCTCGCCGGTGCCGGGTCGGACGACCACGATGTGCGCCGGCAGCTGCTGCGTGGCCACGGCGGCGTCGGCCGCGTTCTGGATCGCCGGCACGAGCGGCGTCTGGACCGGCGTGCCGGGCTCCGGGGCGACCGAGGCGATCTCGCGCCCCTCGTCGCCGGTGCTCTCGTCGGTGCTGACCACCGACACGGTGAAGCCGGGGGTGCCGGTCAGCTCCTCCTGGAAGGCCCGCTGCAGGCCGGACAGCCCGAGCTGGTCCCCGGCGGCGTACAGCGGCCCGTCGTCGTCGCCCCGGGTCTCGTCGAGCACCTCCGCGGTTGCCGCGCCGACCCGGCCCAGCAGGCCCACGGCGAAGCGGGAGCTCGGCGCCAGCAGCCGGGTGTCGGTCGGGAAGACGGCGCCGGGCAGGTCGAACACCTGGGCGCGGATCGCCTCGAAGTCGGGACGGCGCAGCGTGATGACGGGGACGAACTGCCCCGGTTGCGCCTTCTGGACGTCGGTGACGATCTGCTGCGCGTCGATGCCGGTGGCCGCGGACAGCGCGGCGGCGAGCGCGGGCAGGTCGGTGACCTGACCGGGGTCGACGCCGACGTTGACCACCTCGGTCGGGGTGAACAGCGGCGCTCCCGTGGCGTCGGTGATCGCGGCCCGCTCGGGCAGGCTGCGGGTCAGCGCGAGGTGCTGCCCCTCCCCCAGCTCCGGGCTGACGATCGTCGGCGCGCTGACCACCTGCCAGCCGTCGTCGCCCTCCCGCAGGTCCAGCGTCGCGTCGTAGCTCCAGTCGGGCGCGGCGGCGAGGTCCCAGGTCGCCGTCCAGGCGACGGTCGCCTGCTCGCCGTCGACGCGCACCCGGCTGAGCTCGGCGGACAGCGTCGCGTCGGGCAGGTCCTCGGCGGTCTGCTGCAGCAGGGTGGTGGTGGCCGCGGGGTCACTGGTCAGCTTCGCCGCGGCGTCCGGGGAGCCGCCGGTCCACTCGTCGAGGAAGTCCTGCGCGGCCGCCCGCACGTCGTCCTCCGCCGATCCCGAGCACGCCGTCAGCACCGGCGCGGCCAGCAGCGCCGCGGTCAGGACCAGGGCTCTCCCCCGCCGTCTACGCACGACGGCCAGCCTCTCAGATCGGCCGGCCGGCGCCGAGGCGCACGCGCGGAGGGTCGCTTCCGGGTGGGGCCGGGCGCTCACCTACCGTCGCGGTGGAAGGGGGAACCTCGTGAGGCAGCAGTCGGGCCGATCCGTGCGGTCGGCGGTCGCCGGCGTCGTCCTGCTGGCCGGTCTCGCCGGGTGCACGCCGCTGCCGTCGGCCGGACCGGGCGCGCCGACGGACGTCCTGGACGACCCGGCGGCGACGTCCGCGGTCGAGGCCGCCCCGCCGTCCTCGGCCCTCGCGGCGCTGGCCGCCGTCGACGTCAAGGGCCGCGCGCCGCGCACGGGGTACGCGCGGGACGAGTTCGGCTCCGGCTGGGTCGACACCGACCGCAACGGCTGCGACACCCGCAACGACGTCCTCGCCCGCGACCTCGTGGACGAGACGTTCGCGCCGGGCACGCACGACTGCGTGGTCCGGACCGGCACGCTCGACGACCCGTACTCCGGCACCACCATCGCGTTCGTGCGGGGCGAGGGCACCAGCGACGACGTGCAGATCGACCACGTCGTCGCGCTCTCCGACGCGTGGCAGAAGGGCGCGCAGGGCTGGACCGCCGAGCGCCGCGTCGCCTTCGCCAACGACCCGCTGAACCTGCTGGCGGTCGACGGCTCGCTCAACACGCAGAAGGGGGACGGCGACGCGGCCACCTGGCTGCCGCCGAACCGGTCCTACCGCTGCGCGTACGTGGCCCGGCAGGTGGCCGTCAAGATCTCCTACGGCCTCTGGATGACCGGCGCGGAGAAGAACGCAGCCGCGACGGTGCTCAGCACCTGCCCGGGCGAGCCGCTGCCCGGCGGAGTGCGCGCCGACGTCCCGGCGCCGTCCTCCCCTCCGGAGGACGGCTACGCGAGCTGCGACGCCGCCCGGGCCGCTGGCGCCGCGCCGCTGCGCGAGGGGCAGCCGGGCTACCGCCCCGAGCTCGACGGCGACGGCGACGGCGTGGCCTGCGAGTGACCTCCGCCGGTCAGTTGTGGAAGTGGTGTGGCGGCGCCGGGGGGACCCGTCGGCAGGGCACGGTCACCACGGTCACGGGAGAGGCCCCGGGCAGGTCCACGTAGGACTCCCACGGGTCGCCCGTGGCGACCCAGCCGTTGCCGGCGAGCCACTCCCAGAGGGTCTCGTAGGTGAAGCCGACGGTGTCGTGGTCGCCGTGGTGCGGCGCCGTCACCATCGCGCCGCCGGGCAGGGTCTCCACGGTCACCCGGCCCGACGGCCGGACGCCGTCCTCGACGGGCAGGCCGGCCTCGACGTCCATCCCTCGCCGGGTCGCCCGGTAGCGGGCGAAGGGTGGTCCGGCCGCGGTCCGGTGCTGGTCGGCCAGCAGCGCCCGGACCTCGCTGAACGCGCGCGCGAGGAAGTCGTCGAACTCGGAGTTGCCCACGTTCCCGTGGACCACCGCCACCCGCTGCGGCTCGTGCTCGACCAGTTCGATGAGCCCTGTGGCCATCGCGGCTCCCGGGGAGGTGACCCGCGGCCGGGGTCGGCTACCCCGGCTCGGGCAGCGCCCATGGTGGCCTCTCGACGCGCCGTGCGCACCCCTCTCCGGCCCGGCGGGACGGGTCAGAACAGCACGCTGGCGTAGCGGCCGACCTCGCGGAAGCCCACCCGGCGGTAGGCCGCGCGGGCGGGGGCGTTGAAGTCGTTGACGTAGAGGCTCACGACCGGCGCGATGGCGGTGCGGGCGTACTCGACGACGGCCGCCGTCCCGACCGTGCCGACGCCGCGGCCGCGGTAGGCCGGCGCGACCCAGACGCCCTGGATCTGACAGGCCGCCCGGGACACCGCGCCGATCTCGGCCTTGAACAGCACCTCGCCGCCCTCGATCCAGGCCAGCGACTGCCCGGCCCGGACCAGCTCGGAGACCCGGGCGCGGTACCCGACGCCGCCGTCGGCGCGCAGCGGGCTGACGCCGACCTCCTCGGTGAACATGGCGATCGCGGCCGGCATCAGCACCTCGAGCTCGGAGGGGCGCACCGGGCGCACCCGCGGCTCCGGCGGGACGGCGGGCGGGCCCTCGATGGCCATGAGCGGCTGGCGCGGCCGGTGGTCTCGGCACGGGCCCCAGTACGGGGCGAGCAGGTCCCACAGCGGCGCGACCGACGTCGCGGGACCGACGATGGTCGAGCAGCGGCGGCCGGCCCGCCGGGCGCGCTCGGCGAAGGCCGCGGCGGCGGCGCGCTCGGCGCCGGGCGCGGCGAACGGGATGAGGTTGGCCCCGGCGAGGCAGACGGCGTCGAGCGTCTCGCCGCTGCCCACGCCCCAGAGCGGGGCGCCCAGGGTGGTCGGCGAGGTCCCGGCGGCCTCGACCCGCCCGGCGAGCACGCAGGCGGCCACGGGGTCGGAGGCCAGCAGCCGGAGCACGGCCGGCTCGTCGGCCTCGCCGAGCACCCGGGCGGGCTGCGTGCGGAGCATCGAGGCGAGCCGGGCGCCGGTCAGGAGACGGTGACGACCGGCGACCCGGCGGGGGCGCCGTCCTCGGCGGACTCCCCGGCGAGCCGCAGGGCCTCCTCGATCAGCGTCTCGACGATCTGCGACTCGGGGACGGTCTTGATGACCTCGCCCTTCACGAAGATCTGCCCCTTGCCGTTGCCGGAGGCGACGCCGAGGTCGGCCTCGCGGGCCTCGCCGGGGCCGTTGACGACGCAGCCCATGACCGCGACCCGCAGCGGGACCTCCATGCCCGAGAGCCCCGCGGTGACCTCGTTGGCCAGCCGGTAGACGTCGACCTGCGCGCGGCCGCACGACGGGCAGCTGACGATCTCCAGCCCGCGCTGGCGCAGGTTCAGCGACTCCAGGATCTGGGTGCCGACCTTGACCTCCTCCACCGGCGGGGCGGAGAGGGAGACGCGGATCGTGTCGCCGATGCCCTGGGAGAGCAGCGCGCCGAAGGCGACGGCGGACTTGATCGTGCCCTGGAACGCCGGGCCGGCCTCGGTGACGCCGAGGTGCAGCGGGTAGTCGCACTGCGCGGCGAGCAGCTCGTAGGCGCGCACCATGACGACCGGGTCGTTGTGCTTCACCGAGATCTTGATGTCGCGGAAGTCGTGCTCCTCGAACAGCGAGCACTCCCACAGCGCCGACTCGACGAGCGCCTCGGGCGTGGCCTTGCCGTACTTGGCCAGCAGCCGCTTGTCCAGCGAGCCGGCGTTGACGCCGATCCGGATCGGGATGCCGGCGTCCTTGGCCGCCTTGGCGATCTCGCCGACCCGGTCATCGAACTTCTTGATGTTGCCCGGGTTGACCCGGACGGCGGCACACCCGGCGTCGATGGCCGCGAACACGTACCGCGGCTGGAAGTGGATGTCGGCGATCACCGGGATCTGCGAGTGCTTCGCGATCTGCGGCAGCGCCTCGGCGTCGTCGGTGTCCGGGACGGCGACCCGCACGATCTGGCAGCCCGAGGCGGTGAGCTCGGCGATCTGCTGCAGCGTCGCGTTGACGTCGGCGGTCTTCGTCGTCGTCATCGACTGCACGCTGATCGGGAAGTCGCTGCCGACCCCCACCCCGCCGACGTTCAGCTGCCGGGTCTTGCGGCGGGGAGCGAGCACGGGCGGGGGCGCCTCGGGCATGCCGAGGCTGACGGGGATCGCCATGGCTCCCAGTATCGCCCGGCGTTCCGGCTCACGCCGGGAGCAGCCGTGTGATCAAGGACCCCCTCCTCCCCACCCCTCGCACGCTCGGGGCGGTGCCCTGGAGGGGGCCTCAGCCGAGGGTGATCGGGTTGACGACGTCGGCGACGAGCAGCAGCGCCGACAGCACGAGGAACACGCCGGCCACCAGGTAGGCCACCGGCATGAGCCGCGCGATGTCGAACGGGCCGGGGTCGGGCCGGCCGCGCAGGCGGGCCACGGTGGCCCGCGCCTTCTCGTAGAGCGCCCCGGCGATGTGCCCGCCGTCGAGCGGGTAGATCGGCAGCAGGTTGAACAGGAACAGCACCAGGTTGATCGAGGCCAGCAGGCTGAGGAACAGGCTGACCTTCTGGATGCCGCTGAAGTTCTGCTCGGCGAACACCTCGCCGGAGATCCGGCCGACCCCGACGACGCCGATCGGGCCGTTCGGGTCCCGCTCCTCGCCGAGGAACGCCGCCCGGAACACCTGCGGGATGCGCTCGGGGATCTGCACCAGCTTCTGCACCGACTGCGAGATCACCATGCCGAAGTAGCCCGGCACGTCGCCGATCGACTGGCGGGCGAACCCCGGCGTGGGGCTCACGCCGAGGAAGCCGGCCGTCGTGGTCTCGGCGCTGCCGGCCTCGACGTAGACGGTGTTCTCGATGGGCGTGACGGTCACGTCGCGCCGGTCGCCGTCCCGCTCGACGGTCAGGACGACGGCCTGGCCCGGGGAGCTGCGGATCTCCTCCTGGACCGTCGTCCAGCTGTCGAAGGCGTCGGTCTCCAGCGGGCGGCCGCCGATGGCGACGATCGTGTCGCCGGGGCGCAGGCCGGCCGCGGCCGCGGGGCTCTCCGCGGGCAGCGCGCAGTTCGCCGTCCCCAGGGTGCACTTCTGCCCGAGGTCCGCCCCCGCGGTGAGGATCGGCTCGTCGCAGGCGTTGTCGTCGGTCGCCGTCTCCGCGCCGGCGGGCAGCACGCAGGCCGGGACGCTGGAGAGCGTCGTCGTGAAGACGTTCGTGCCCACCGCGGTGAGGACGACGGTGAAGAACACGACCGCGAGCACGAGGTTGTGGAACGGGCCGGCGAACATGACGATGACCCGCTGCCACCAGGGCTTGGCGTAGAAGACCCGGCCCTCGTCCCCGGGGCGGATGTCGTTGAGCGCCTGGCCGCGGACCTCGGCGATGAACTTGCGCATCCGGGTGGCGCGCTTGCTCTCGCCCTCCTCGGCCGGCGGGATCATGCCGACGATGCGGATGTAGCCGCCGAGCGGCACCGCCTTGACGCCGTACTCGGTCTCGCCCTTGCGCCGCGAGAACACCGTCGGCCCGAAGCCGACCATGAACTGCGGCACCCGCATGCCGAACTTCCGCGCCCAGAAGAAGTGGCCGTACTCGTGGAAGCCGATGGAGAACAGCAGGCCGAGCGCGAAGGCGACGATCCCCAGGACGGTCAGCAGAGCGGACAGATCAGCCTCCGGCGATGGCGGCGCGGGCGTGCTCCCGGGCCCACTTCTCCGCGGCCAGCACGTCCTCCACGCACGTGGGTGCGCCGAGCTCCGGCGCGGCGTCGAGGGTACGCGTGACGACCTGCACGATGGCTGAGAACGCGAGCTTCCCGGCCAAGAATGCGGCGACCGCTTCCTCGTTGGCCGCGTTGAACATCGCGGGCACCACGCCGCCGGCCTCGCCCGCCCGCCGGGCCAGCGCCACGGCGGGGAAGGCGTCGGTGTCGAGGGGGAAGAACTCCCAGCTGCTCGCCGTCGACCAGTCCAGCGCCGGCTGGACGTCGGGCAGCCGGTCGGGCCAGGCCAGCGCCAGCGCGATCGGCAGCCGCATGTCGGGCGGGCTGGCCTGCGCGATGGTCGCGCCGTCGGAGAAGGTGACCATCGAGTGCACGATCGACTGCGGGTGCACGACGACGTCGATGTCGGCGTACGGGACGCCGAAGAGCAGGTGCGCCTCGATCAGCTCCAGGCCCTTGTTCACCAGCGTGGCCGAGTTGATCGTGACCACCGGCCCCATGTCCCAGGTGGGGTGGGCCAGCGCGTCCTCGACGGTGACCCCCTCCAGCTCGGCGGCGCTTCGGCCGCGGAACGGCCCGCCGCTGGCGGTGAGCACCAGCCGCGCCACCTCGCCGCGGGCGCCGCCGCGCAGGCACTGGGCCAGCGCCGAGTGCTCGGAGTCGACCGGCACCAGCTGGCCGGGTTTGGCCGCCGCCGTGACCAGGTCTCCCCCGGCGACCAGCGACTCCTTGTTCGCCAGCGCGACGGTGTTCCCGGCGCCGAGCGCCGCCAGGGTGGGGCCGAGCCCGATCGAGCCGGTGATCCCGTTGAGGACGACGTCCGCCGGCCGCGCCGCCAGCTCCTCGGCCGCGCGCGGCCCGGCGAGGATCTCGGGCAGCGCGTACCGGCCCTTCGCCCAGCCGCGCTGCTGGGCGGCGGCGTAGAACGCCAGCTGGAGGTCCTGCGCGGCGGTGGCGCGGGCGACCGCGACCGTGCGGACGCCAAGGCTCAGCGCCTGCTCGGCGAGGAGCGCGACGTCCCCGCCGCCGGCGGCCAGCGCGGTGATCCGCAGCCGGTCCGGGTTCTGCTGGGCCACCTGGATCGCCTGCCGGCCGATCGAGCCGGTCGAGCCCAGGACCGTCACCTCACGAGCAACCACGGCACCGATCCTCCCTGACGGCACGGCGCGCCCGCCCGGGCGGTTTCGCGCCCGCCCTGGCTGGCAAGATGACGGCCGTGGTCCAGGAATCGCGTCAGCACAACCCGGCGACCGAGCGCGTGAACCAGCCCGGCCGCGAGGAGGCCCTCGTCCGGCACGGGGAGCACCCCGTCGAGCACGAGCGCCCCGAGGACTGGGGCTGGCACGGCGAGATGGGCAAGTGGGGACGGCGCACCTGGTGGATCGCCCCGCTGGTGCTGCTCGCCTACCTGATCGGCAACCACGAGGGCAACGTCGAGAACATCTGGCTGATCTCGCTCGCCGCGCTGATGGTGGTCGTCTTCCTGTTCGACCGCATCCGCCGCAAGAACGCGTGGCGCGCCAGATAAAGGACCTCGCTGCCCCCCACGACTCGCACGCTCGCCGTGGGCCCCTGCAGCGAGGCCGTCAGCCGACGGTCGTCCCGATCGCCGTCCCGATGAGGTAGGTGGCGCCCGCCGCCACGGCGCCGAACAGCAGCTGGCGCAGCCCCGCGTACCACCACGGCCGCGGGGTGAAGCGCGCGGACAGGCTGCCGGCGATGAACAGGCCGATCCCGCCGGAGAGCAGCGCGACCCACAGCAGCGACAGGCCGAACAGGTAGGGCAGCAGCGGGAAGACCGCGCCGGCCGAGAAGGTCAACAGCGAGGAGAGCGCCGCCGTCCGGGGCGAGGGCTTCTCCCCGGGGTTGAGCCCGACCTCCGCGACGATGTGCAGCCGCAGTGCGGCCTCGCGGTCCCGGTGCAGCTGCTCGGCGACCTCCTCCGCGAGCCGGGGCTCGACGCCGCGGTCGATGATCATCTGAGCCAGTTCGGCGACCTCGCCCGTGGGGTTGCGCTCCATCTCCGCGCGCTCCCGCTCCACCTCGAGGTCGAGCTGCTCGTTCTGCGTCTTGACCGAGGTGTACTCGCCGAGCGCCATCGAGATGGCGCCCGCGATCAGGCCGGCGACCCCGGTGAGCACGATCGCGTGCGCCGAGACCCGGCCGCCGCCGACGCCGGCGACCAGCGCCGTGTTGCTGACCAGGCCGTCCATCGCGCCGAACACGGCGGCCCGCAACCACCCGCCCGAGACGTCGGAGTGGGTGTGCCCGTGCGCCTCGGCGGGAAGCGTCCCCTCGCTCACTGATCGGCTTCCGCGCCCAGTTCGACCGGCGGCTCCAGGGACGGCGCCGGCAGGGCGACGGCGGGGACGCCGTCCACCCGGTCGGCCGCGGCGAGCTGGCCGCAGGCGCCGTCGATGTCCTGGCCGCGGGTGTCGCGCACCGTCGTCGCCACCCCGGCGGCCCGCAGCCGGGCCACGAACTCGCGCTGGGCGGGCAGCGGGCTGGCGTCCCACGGACTGCCCGGCGTGGGGTTGAGCGGGATGAGGTTGACGTGCGCCAGGCGGTTCTTCAGCAGCCGGCCGAGCAGGTCGGCGCGCTCGGGCTGGTCGTTGACGTCGCGGATCAGCGCGTACTCGACCGAGTAGCGGCGGCCGGTGCGCTCGGCGTAGGCGTCGGCTGCCTCGATCACCTCGGCCACCTTGTACCGGGTGTTGATCGGCACGAGGGTGTCGCGCAGCTCGTCGTCCGGGGCGTGCAGGCTGACCGCGAGGGTGACGTGCAGGCCCTCCTCCGTGAGCCGGCGGATGCCCGGCACGAGGCCGACCGTGGACACGGTGACCGAGCGCTGCGAGAGCCCGAGGCCGTGCGGCGCCGGGGTGAGCAGCGCGTCCAGCGTCTTGCGCACCCGCGGGTAGTTGGCCAGCGGCTCGCCCATGCCCATGAAGACGACGTTCGACAGCCGGCCCGGGCCGCCCGGGATCTCGCCGTTCGCCATGGCCGCGGCGGCCGCGACCGCCTGGCCGATGATCTCGGCGGCCGACAGGTTGCGGGTCAGGCCCTGCTGGCCGGTGGCGCAGAAGGGGCAGGCCATGCCGCACCCGGCCTGGCTGGAGATGCAGACCGTCGCACGGTCCGGGTAGCGCATCAGCACGCTCTCGACCAGCGCCCCGTCGTGCAGCCGCCACAGCGTCTTGCGGGTGCGGCCGCCGTCGGCCGACAGGTGGCGGACCGGCGTCAGCAGGCCCGGCAGCAGCGCCTGCGCGAGGTCGTCGCGGGCGGCAGCGGGCAGGTCGGTCATCTGCGCCGGGTCGGTGACGCCCCGGTAGAAGTGCCGCGCGAGCTGGTCGGCGCGGAAGGCCGGCTGCCCGAGTTCGGTGACGGCCGCGCGCGCCTCCTCGCGGGTGAGGTCGGCGAGGTGCCGCGGCGGCTTGCCGCGGCGCGGGGCGTCGAAGACGAGGGGCAGGGCAGTCATGGCGTGCCCCATGGTCCCACCGCCCGCTCCGGCCCGGGTCCGCGTGCGGGCGAGATCACTGCCTCCGCGCGCCCGCCACACCCCCGATGTCCGGCTGGGTCGGCTCCGACGCCGTCGTCGTCGCCGTCTCGGTGCCCTCCGGCGGGGGCTGCGTGCCGTCGTCCTCGATCGGGACCGGCTCGTCGGTCGGGTCGGTCGGCGTCGGGCTGGAGGGGGGCTCGTCGCTCGGGTCGGTCGGCTCCTCTGGGTCACCGGAGGGCTCCGGCGTGACCGGGATCTCGTCCGCCGGAGGGACGACGACCGCCGCCGGCGGCGACACCGGCGGGACGACGACGGGCGGCAGCGGCAGCGGCAGCACCGGCGGGGCCGGCGGCGGCAGGGGGGCCTGGGTCGTCGGCGCCGCCGGGGCCGCGGTCGTGCGGACCCGCTCGCGCACCGGCGCGGCCGGCGCCGGGGTCTCGGCGGGGGTCGTCGGGACGGCGGTCTCCGTCGGCGCCGTCCACGCGTCGGTGCCGACGGTCGACGGTGCGGCGGGAGTGGTCGGGCGAACCGGCGTGGTGACCTCGGCCGGCGACGACCGCACGTCCGCGGCGGGCACCGAGCCCGAGGAGCTCGCCAGCAGCGCGGCGCCGGCGATGCCGCCGGCGGCGAGCAGGCCGGCCACGAGCGCGAGCCCCGCCCGGCGACGGGGCCGCACGCGGGCGCTCACCACGACCCGCGGCAGCACCGGCGCCGGGACGACGGGCGGCTCGGGCTCGGGCAGGTGCTCCACGGCGACGGAAGGCTCGGGCATCGATCCGGCGGCCGGCTCGGGATCCGGCTCGGCGGCGGGCAGCTCGGCGGGCGCCTCGTCGGTCGGGTCCGTGGCGGGCGCCTCGTCGGTCGGTTCCGCGGCCGGGGCCTGGTCCGCCGGGGCCTGGTCCGCCGGCTCCTCAGCCGCCGGCTCGTCGTCCGCCGGCCCGTCGTCCGCGCGGTCGTCACTCACCCAGCGCGGCACCCAGGCCTCGTCCCACAGGTCCGAGTCCGGCCGCGCGTCGTCCTCCGCGGCCGCGGTCTCCGGCACCGCAGCACCGGCCGCCGGCGTCCCCGCCAGGTCCGGAGCCCCGTCGTCCTCACGTGTCACCGCTGCTCACTCCCTGTCAGCCACTCAACGTCATCCCCCGCTAACAGAACGCAGCCGGAACATGGTGCCGGACGACCGGCGCCGACTCCCGGAGGCGCGACCGGGAGCCAGCCGCCAAGCTCGGCGCATGAGCCGGCTCACCGACGTGGACCTGTCGCTGCGGCTGTCGAAGGACCAGGAGGCCAAGCAGCTCAAGGTCGCGCAGAAACGCCTGGTGCACCTGCGGCTGCTCCTGGGCGGGCAGATCGGCCCGGGCGAGCTCGGCCCGCCGCTGCTCGTGCTCTTCGAGGGGTGGGACGCCTCCGGCAAGGGCGGGGCGATCAAGCGGCTGACCGAGCGCCTCGACCCCCGGCACGTCCGGGTGCGCCAGTTCTCCGCGCCCACCTACGACGAGAAGCGGCACCACTTCCTGTGGCGGTTCTGGCCGGCGCTGCCCGGTTGGGGCGGCATGGCCGTGTTCGACCGCACCTGGTACGGCCGCGTGCTGGTCGAGCGGGTGGAGGGCTTCGCGCCCGAGGACGACTGGCGCCGGGCGTACAGCGAGATCGTCGACGTCGAGGACAGCCTGGCGGCCGAGGGCACGGTGATCGTCAAGTTCTGGCTGCACCTGTCACCGGAGGAGCAGCTGCGCCGCTTCGAGTCCCGCCGCGACGACCCGTACCGGGCCTGGAAGCTGACCGACGAGGACTGGCGGAACCGGGCGAAGCGGGAGGAGTACGAGGCCGCCGTCGAGGAGATGCTGGAGCGCACCGACACCCCGGTTGCGCCATGGCACGTGGTCGCCGCGGAGGACAAGCGGTGGGCGCGGGTGGCCGTCGTCCGCACCGTGTGCGACGCGGTGGAATCGGCGCTGAAGGCCCGCGGAATCGACCCCGATCCGCCGTTGTCCTGACGTCCGGCACGGTGGCGGAAACGGCGGGACAGCTCATTCCGCGTTGACAGGAACACGCCCCGAAATGGGAACAGGCCATTTCCGTTGATCGGCGCAACGACTCGTGGGCGCTTCGAAACGGCGAGGATTCCGAACTACCGGCGTGAAACAGTGCATTCGTGGCATGAATTCGCCCCGGCGGGGGCCCGCACTCGGGGTCAGGGAGTCAGGGCGCCCCGCCGGGAACTGCCGGGGTTCCTCAGTCCCCGTGGCGGCCGTCGCCGTCCCCGTGCCCGGGGTCGTGGCCGTCCCCGTGGCCGTCACCGTGACCGTGGTCGTCGCGGTCGAACCGTCGGCAGAGGTCGACGACGCGGGCGTCCACGTCGATGTCCAGCGCGAGGAGCTCGCCGGTGTCGGGGTTGACCGTCGCGTCGAAGGTCACGGCGCCGTGCTCGAAGTAGCCGATGTCCGGCAGGTCCGCCTCGTCGAAGGCGGCCTGGTCGACCGGGTCGGGACTGGGGAAGATGAGCGACGCGCCGAACAGCAGGGTGACGACGTGCGAGCCGTCCGGCGACACGATCTCCTTGCCGGGGCCGGAGATGTCGAGCTCGTCGATCCGCGCGCCGTCCGCCCGGATGAGGTCCACCGTCGCGGCGCCGCGGAACGTGGTCACCTGCGTGCCGTCCGGCCGGGTGATCCGGCGCACCTCGACCTCGCGCACGTCACCGGACTCCAACCTGACGGTCGTTCCGCAGGCCTCGAACTCCACCGGGTCGTAGTACTCGGGGATGACCGTCTCGACCGGGACGAACCCGCCACCGTCGTCGTCACCCGAATGCGCGAGGGCCGGGCCGGCGCTCGCACCGACGAGAACTGCGGACAGGGCGCCTACCGCGAGGCTTCGTCGCATGGCACTTCTCCCGATATTCGGTTGCGCTCTCCAATGTCGGTCGGTGCTCGTGCATGAACTGGACGAGCCCGCAGAGCATGCCACGCAGATCGGTAATGGCGCATTTCGGGGAGGAGATCATTTCCGGAATGGTCACTCACCGTCGATGAACAGAATTCCCATCGCTACGGAGTGGGTGTTCAATTCGCGGAGAGCGACTGTTCGACAGCTATCAGCGAGATCTGATCAATGGTCGGCTACGGGCGCCGATCGGCACCGAGGTCGGCGTGCTGCCGGATCCAGGCGTGCATGGCGATCCCGGCGGCGACGCCGGCGTTGATCGACCGGGTCGATCCGAACTGGGCGATCGAGACGGTCGTCGCGGCCGCCGCCCGCGCCTCCGGCGTCAGCCCGGGCCCCTCCTGGCCGAAGAGCAGCACGCACCGCTCCGGCAGATCCGCCGTCTCGAGCGGCACGGCTCCGGGCCCGTTGTCGACCGCCACCAGGGTCAGCCCCTCGTGGACGGCGTACGCGGCGAGGCCCGCGACGTCCGCGTGGTGGCGCAGGTGCTGGTAGCGGTCGGTCACCATCGCCCCCCGGCGGTTCCAGCGCCGGCGCCCGACGATGTGCACCTCGGCGGCCAGGAAGGCGTTCGCCGTCCGGACGACGGTCCCGATGTTGAGGTCGTGGCCGAAGTTCTCGATCGCGACGTGGAAGGGGTGCCGGCGGGCGTCGAGGTCGGCGACGATCGCCTCGACCGTCCAGTAGCGGTAGCGGTCGGCGACGTTGCGCCGGTCGCCGTGCGCCAGCAGCTCCGCGTCGTAGCACGGGTCCTCCGGCCAGGGCCCGGGCCAGGGGCCGACGCCGACCGACGACCCCCACTCGATCGGGCCGGGTTCGCCGCTCACCGGTCGCTCCCGCCGTCGGCGAACCAGTCGATCCGGCCACCGTGCGGGGCGGTCCAGGCCAGCGCCCGGCCGTCCATCGACAGGACGAAGCGGCCGCGCGCCTCGTCGGGATCGTTCAGCTGGGCGTCGACCTCGGCCAGGGCGCCGGGCGCCTCCTGGGCGATCCAGCGCACCGGCAGGCTCCGGGCCAGCGCGACGAACGCCGCCCGCTCGGCCCGCGGCACGTAGGCCAGGACGGCGGTGTGGAACACGACGGCGGTGCAGCCCGCCGGCGCCGAGGCCACCGCCTCGGGCAGCCGGTCGAGCAGGTGCCCGGTGAGCATCCGAGCGGGCTCGCGGGCGGCGATCGCGGTCGCGGCGTCCAGGCGGGCCAGCCGGTCGGCCGCCGCCGGCCCCGGCCAGACCAGGGCGCGCAGCCACGCGCGGGTGTCCTCGTCGGCCGGGTCGAGCGGGTTGAGGTCGATGCCGATGCGCGCGACGACCTGGGGCAGGCGCGTGGGAACCGGGACGGCGCCGGTGGTCGTGCAGGACAGGTGCACCGTGCTGCGCGGGCCGACCGGGACGCCGTCGTAGTCGTAGCTGTACCGGTCGGGGTAGAGGCACAGTCCGGCCGAGGCGCCGACCTCGATCAGCGCCAGCGGGCCGTCGAGCCGCGCGAGCAGCGGCAGCAGGGCGGCGCAGCGGGCGGCCTCGTTGGTCTGCGTCGCGCGGGCGAGCACGGTGGCGCGCAACCGGTCGCCGTCCTCGAGCACGGCCCGGCGCAGGTCCTCGGGGCCGGCGGGCGTGCCGTGCAGGTACCGCACGGCCGCGAAGATCAGGTTCGGCTGGCGCTTGCCGGTCGGCAGGCCGGTGAGGAATCCGAGGATCTCGTCGTCCTCGGCGACGGCGGCGGCCAGCCGCGCGTACAGCGGGGAGACCGGCGCCGCCTCCACCTCGGCGAACCTGCGGTAGCCGGCGGCGAGGTGCGCCCGGTCGTCGGTCGCGGAGGTGGGTGCGGTCATCTCAGACGGGCGCGAACACCGACAGGAGCAGGTAGGCCAGCGCCGCCGACGGCAGCAGCGAGTCCAGCCGGTCCATGATCCCGCCGTGCCCGGGCAGCAAGTGGCCCATGTCCTTGATCCCGAGGTCCCGCTTGATCAGCGACTCCCCCAGGTCACCGATGGTCGCCGACGCCGCGAGCGCCGTGCCGAAGACCAGCCCGGTCCACCACGGGGCGTGGAAGGCGAAGGTGAGGACCAGGGTGGCCAGGACGACGCAGGCGAGGATCGAGCCGGCCATGCCCTCCCAGGACTTCTTGGGGCTGATCGACGGCGCCATGGGGTGCTTGCCGAGCAGGACGCCGGCCGCGTACCCGCCGACGTCGCTGCAGACGACGGTGGCGATGAAGATCAGCACCCGTGCGACGCCGTCGTCCGGGACGAGCAGCAGGACGGCGAAGCCGGCGAGGAACGGCACGTAGAGCGCGACCAGCACGCCGGCGGCGGTGTCGCGCAGGTAGTCCCCCGGCCCGTCGCCCAGCCGCCACAGGACGACGGCGAGCACGGTGAGGAGGAAGCCGACGACCAGGCCGCTGGGCCCGCGGGTCCAGGCCAGCGCCGTCATCGCCACCGCGCCGACGACGACCGGCACCAGCGGCGGCCGGAAGTCCCCGGCCTGCAGGGCGCGGGTGAGCTCCACGACACCGACCAGCACCGCCGCGAGCAGGACGAGCAGGAACGCCGGCCGGTAGACCAGCAGGGAGACCACGATGACCGCGCCGAGGCCCAGGCCGACGCCGATCGCCGCACCGAGGTCCCGCCCGGCCCGGCTCTTCCGGGGCGGCGGCGCGGGCTCGTTCGCTTCCCCGTCCGGGACGGCGACGGGTGGGCGCGGCGGCGGGGGCGGCGGGGCCGGCCGCGCCCCGACGATCGGGATCGGCCCCGTGTCGCGCTGCGGCGCGCGGGCCGGCTGCGCCGCGGGCAGCTCGACGGTCCCCGGGTCGCGCGGGCGCGGGCCGCCGGCGGAGGGAGTGCTCATGGGAGGAGGTCCGGGAGGGCTCAGACCTCGAGCAGCTCGCTCTCCTTGTGCTTGACCGCCTCGTCGATCTGGTGGACGTGCTGGGCGGTGAGGTCGTCGAGCTCCTTCTCCGCGCGGCGCACCTCGTCCTCACCGGCCTCGCCGTCCTTGGCGATGCGGTCGAGCTCCTCCTTGGAGCGGCGGCGCACGTTGCGGATCGCGACCTTGGCGTCCTCGCCCTTGGCCCGGGCCATCTTGACCAGGTCTCGACGGCGCTCCTCGGTGAGCTGCGGGAAGACCACGCGGATGATCTGGCCGTCGTTGGTCGGGTTCACGCCGAGGTCGCTGTCGCGGATGGCCTTCTCGATCGCTGAGAGCTGGCTGTTGTCATAGGGCTTGATGACCGCCATGCGCGCCTCGGGAACGGTGATCGAGGACATCTGCGGCACCGGGGTCGGGGCGCCGTAGTAGTCGACCAGGATCTTGTTGAACATCGACGGCGCGGCGCGGCCCGTGCGCACCGAACCGAGGTCCTCGCGCGCGACCGACAGGGCCTTGTCCATCCGCTCCTCGGCGTCGAGCAGGGTGTCGTCGATCACGGGTCTCTCCTCCTGCGGCGGCTCGTTCCGCCGGTCTCGTCTCTCGGGTGCCGGCCGGCCCGCCGCTCAGGTCGGCTGGCTGATCAGCGTGCCGATCTTCTCACCTGCGACGGCGCGGGCGATGTTGCCGTCCTGCAGCAGGTTGAACACGACGATCGGCATGCTGTTGTCCATGCAGAGGCTGATGGCCGTCGCGTCGGCCACCTTCAGCTGCTTGGCCAGCACGGTCCCGTACTCCAGGTCGTGGTACATGCGGGCGTCGGGGTTGGTGCGCGGGTCGTCGTCGTAGACGCCGTCGACGCCGTTCTTGGCCATGAGCAGCACCTGGCAGCCGATCTCCAGCGCCCGCTGCGCGGCCACCGTGTCGGTCGAGAAGTACGGCATGCCGGCGCCCGCGCCGAAGATCACCAGCCGGTCCTTCTCCAGGTGCCGCACCGCCTTGCGCGGGATGTAGGGCTCGGCGACCTGGCCCATCGTGATCGCGGTCTGGACCCGGGTCTGCAGGCCGACCTGCTCGCAGAAGGCCTGCAGCGCCAGGCAGTTCATGACCGTGCCGAGCATGCCCATGTAGTCCGCGTGCCGGCGGTCCATGCCGGCCTGCTCCAGCTCCGCGCCGCGGAAGAAGTTGCCCCCGCCGACGACGACGGCCACCTGGGTGCCGCCGTGGACCACGTCGGCGAGCTGGTGGGCGATGCTCTGCACGATCGCGGAGTCGACGCCCACCTTGCCGCCGCCGAACGCCTCGCCGGAGAGCTTGAGCAGCACCCGCTTGTAGCCCCGCCCGTCGGCGGGGGCGAAGGCGCTGGGGGCGGACAGCGGGGCTTCCCGGCTCGCGATGTCGGTCAACGGTTCATCCCTCGCTCGTTGTCTGTTCTCGATGATCCTGCCGCACCGTTTCCGGAGCGGCGTCCGCACGTGACACCGGCCCCGTCCCTCGACGGAGGAACGGGGCCGGTTGCACGGGCGCGGGTCGGTTTCAGGCCTGGCCGACCTCGAAGCGGGCGAAGCGGTCGACCGTCAGGCCGGCCTCGTCCAGGATCTGCTTCACGGTGCGCTTGGGCTCGGTGATCGACGGCTGCTCGAGCAGGACGAAGTCCTTGTAGTAGGCGTTGACCCGACCCTCGACGATCTTGACGATCGCCTGCTCGGGCTTGCCCTCCTCCTTGGCCGTCTGCTCGGCGACGCGGCGCTCGGTCTCGACCGCCTCGGCCGGGACCTCGTCACGGGTGAGGTAGCGCGGGCGCGCGGCGGCGATGTGCATCGCCAGGCTGCGCGCGGCCTCCTCGCTGCCGCCGCTGTACTGCACGGCGACACCGATGGCCGGGGGCAGGTCGGTGGCGCGCTTGTGCAGGTAAACCGCGGTCGGGCCCTCGAACACGGCGAACCGCGAGAGGACCAGCTTCTCGCCGATGCGGGCCGACTCGGCCTCGATCAGCTTCTCGACGGTCTGGCCGTCGACCTCGGTGGCCAGCAGGCCCGCGACGTCGGCCGGCTTCTGGGCGACGGCGATGTCCAGCAGGCGCTCGGCCAGCTTGACGAAGTCGGCGTTCTTGGCGACGAAGTCGGTCTCGCAGTCGAGCTCGAGCAGCGCGCCGCCCTTGCTGACGACGACGCCGTTGGTCGTGGAGCGCTCGAGGCGCTTGCCGACGTCCTTGGCGCCCTTGATGCGCAGCAGCTCGACGGCCTTGTCGTACTCGCCGTCGGCCTCGGTCAGGGCCTTCTTGGCGTCCATCATGCCGGCGCCGGTGGCGTCGCGGAGGCGCTTGACGTCGGCTGCGGTGAAGGCGGGCATGTCACTTCCTCTGGGGTGTGGTGGTGCGAGTGCGAGGGGATGCGGACGTGCCGCGACGCCGCCCCCGGCGGACGGGAGCGGCGTCGACGGCTCAGCCGTTCTGAGCGCCCTGGGTGCCGGTCGCGGTGTCACCGGTGGCGGGCACGCCCTCGACCGGGGCGACCTGCTCGGCGGTGACGGCCGGCGGCTCGGCCGGGGTCTCGGGCAGCGGGGTCGCCTCGGCGCCCTGCTGGCCGGTCAGCAGCTCGCGCTCCCAGTCGGCCAGCGGCTCGTCGCCGCCGATGGCCTGCTCGCCGGAGTCCTCACGGCCGGCGTTGGCCTGCGCGGCCGAGCGGGCCATGAGGCCGTCGGCGACGGCGTCGGCGATCACGCGGGTGAGCAGGGCGGCGCTGCGGATGGCGTCGTCGTTGCCCGGGATCTTGTAGTCGACCTCGTCCGGGTCGCAGTTGGTGTCCAGGATCGCCACGACCGGGATGCCCAGCTTGCGGGCCTCGCCGACGGCGATGTGCTCCTTCTTGGTGTCCACGACCCAGATGGCGCTGGGCACCTTCTGCATGTCGCGGATGCCGCCGAGCGAGCGCTCCAGCTTGGCCTTCTCGCGGGTCAGGCCCAGCTGCTCCTTCTTCGACAGGCCGGCCATCACGCCGGTCTGCTCCATGTCCTCGAGCTCCTTGAGCCGCTGGAGCCGCTTGTGGACGGTCTGGAAGTTGGTGAGCATGCCGCCCAGCCAGCGCTGGTTGACGTAGGGCATGCCGACCCGCTGCGCCTGCTCGGCGATGACCTCCTGCGCCTGGCGCTTGGTCCCGACGAACATGATCGAGCCGCCGTGGGCCACGGTCTGCTTGACGAACTCGTAGGCCTGGTCGATGTACCCGAGCGTCTGCTGCAGATCGATGATGTAGATGCCGTTGCGCTCGGTGAAGATGAACCGCTTCATCTTCGGGTTCCAGCGGCGGGTCTGGTGCCCGAAGTGGACGCCGCTGTCGAGCAGCTGCTTCATGCTGACGACTGCCATGCCGTGCAGCCTTTCTGTCTGCGCGCGGCCCGGGGGGCGGCGCTGTTCGGTTGACGCGGGCACCGGGTGGCGCCCGCCCTGGCGTCCGGCAGCACCACAGCCCGGCGGTTGCCCGACGGGACCGAGATGGCGCTTGCCCCACCGTGCGGCGGGAGGAGAACGCGCGAAGTCGACCCGTCCGAGACGGATCGCACCGACGAGCATACCCGCTGCCGGGATCGGGCCCTCGCCGGCGAGGGGACCGTCCACAGATGACCGGCCACGGCCGCCCCGCGCGCTCCCAGGGGACACCGTGGACGCCGTGCTCTTCCGCCTGCTGCTGACCGTCGTCGCCTGCCTCGCCCTGCTGGCGCCCGTGCCCGCGGGGGCCGCGCCGGAGGCGGCGGTCCCCGCGCCGGCCGCGTCCTGGTCATGGCCGCTGGCCGGGACGCCGGAGGTGTCCCGGCCGTTCGAGGCGCCCGCCGGCCCGTTCGGACCCGGTCACCGCGGCGTGGACCTCGCGGCCGCCCCGGGGGCGCCGGTGCTCGCGGCGGGCGACGGGGTGGTGGCCTTCGCCGGGATGGTCGCCGGGCGGCCGGTCGTGAGCGTCGACCACGCCGGCGGGCTGCGGACGACGTACGAGCCGGTGGACCCGTCGGTCGCCGCCGGCCAGGCGGTGGCCCGGGGATCCCCGCTCGGCACGCTGCTGGCCGGGCACGCCGGCTGCCCCGCCGCGGCCTGCCTGCACTGGGGCGTGCGCCGCGGCGAGACGTACGTGGATCCCCTCACGCTGCTGCGCCCGGCCCGCGTGCGGCTGCTCCCGTGGGGCTGAGCGTGCGGCATGCTGCCGGCCGTGGCCGATCCCGGGGAGAACAAGACCGTCGTCCGCCGGCTCATCGACGAGGTGATCAACGGGGGGCGGCTGGACGCCGTCGGCGAGCTGGTCGCGCCCGAGCTCGCGGCCGAGGCCGCCGCCTGGATCGCGCCGTTCCGGCGCTCCTTCCCCGACGTCCGGATGCGGGTGGTCACCCTGCTCGCGGACGGCGACGAGGTGGCGGGCCGGTTCACCTGCTCGGCGACGCACCTCGGCGACTGGCTCGGGCATCCGCCGTCCGGACGGCGGTTCGAGGACGTCGACGAGGTCTACTTCTTCCGCCTGCGCGACGGCCGGATCGCGGACATGTGGGGCCTGGAGGACACCGCCGACCGGCTGCGCCAGCTCGGCCTGGGCTGAGCCGGCCGCGGGCGGTGAGCACCGCGCGGGGGGCGCTGTCCCTAGCCTGCCCGGGTGCGCACCGAACGCGGGCTCGACCGGCTGGTGACCTTCCTGGACGCGGTCGTCGCCATCGCCATCACGCTGCTGGTCCTCCCGCTGGCGGAGGCCCTCGACACGGCAGGCGGCGCCTCCGGGCTGGGCGACCTGCTGAGCGAGGAGGCTGCGGAGTTCGGCGCGTTCTTCCTCAGCTTCGCGGTGATCGCCCGGCTCTGGCTCGCGCACCACCGGATCGTTGAGGGCGTGGGCTCGTACGACCGGCCGTTCGTCCTGCTGAACCTGCTGTGGATCCTCACGATCGTCGTGCTGCCGTTCGCCACCCAGGTGGTCAGCAGCCCGTACGGCAGCGAGCGGCTGGCGGTGCTGATCTATATCGGCACGATCACGCTGAACTCGGTCTGCCTGTCCGCGATCAGCGTGCTCGTGTGGCGGCGACCGGGGCTGCGCCGGGGAGCCGACGAGCCGGCGGGTCCACCGTGGCCCGCGCTCGTGACCACCGGGCTCCTCGTCGTCGCGCTGTTGCTCGGCACGCTGGTCCCCTGGGTGAACTACTGGGGCATGCTCCTGCTCTTCCTGAGCGGACCGGTGGAGTCCAGGCTGAGCCGGCGGGACCCGTCGCTCGACCAGCGGTCGAAATAGGCACGGACGCCGGTGAGGTCGGCTCCCTGGGCGCGGGCGGCGATGTGCCCGTCCGGTCGCACGAGCAGCCAGCCGCTCCCCCGCAGGCCGAGGCGCCGGGTGGCCGCGCCGGTGACGTCGACGAGGTCCGCGTCGCCCGGTGACCGGTCGCCGCCGGGCACGAGCCGGTGCACGACCAGCCACGGCGCCATGCCGGCGCGCAACTCGGCGGCGGCCTCGTCGGCCGGCTCGTCGTGCGGGCCGTGGAGGAGCAGGGAGAAGGCGGGCAGGGCCAGCGCCTCGGACAGCCAGAGCTCCTGCCCGGCACGGGCGACCCGGACGTCGGGCAGCCGGTCACCGGGCCGCGGACCGCGCAGCCCCGCCGGCGCCGCGACGACGGCCGGGCTGCGGCGGTAGCGGATGCCGAGCTGCGACACCGTGCGGAAGGCCAGCCGGCGGACCGGCCGCAGCCGGAGGACTGCGGGCAGCAGGCGGGGCACGACCCGAGCCCGGACGACACGGGCCGCGGCGTTGCCCGACGTGGCCGCGGTGAACGCCCGGTCGGTGAAGCGGAGTACGTACTCGCCGACCGGCCGGCGCTCGGCGTCGTAGGAGTCCAGCAGCGCGTCCGGTGCGGCGCCGCGGCAGACCAGCCCGAGCTTCCAGCCAAGGTTCACCGCGTCCTGGATGCCGGTGTTCATGCCCTGGCCGCCGGCGGGGCTGTGCACATGGGCGGCGTCGCCGGCGAGGAAGAACCGGCCCGCGCGGTAGCGGGCGGCACCGCGGTGGGAGACGTGGAAGACGCTGACCCAGACCGGGTCGTGCAGCCGCACCCGGCCGCCGGTCGCGAGGTCGGCGAGCCGCTGGATCTCGGGGAGCTCGATGCCGTCCCGTCCCTGCCCCGGCGGCAGGAGGGTGATCAGCCGCCACGGGGCCGGCGACCCGAGCGGGAAGAACAGGAACGGCCCCTCGGCCGCGACGTAGGTGTTGACGGCGCCGGCCTCGAGGCCGTCGGCCGCGAGGTCGGCGAGGACGAACGTCTGCGGGTAGCGGCCGCCGGTGAACGGGATGCCCGCCCGCCCGCGGACCGTGCTGCGCGCGCCGTCGCAGCCGACGAGGTAGCGGACGGCGAGCAGGCGCTGGGTGCCGTCGTGTCCGCGGAGCGTGCAGGTCAGCCGGTCGCCGTCCTCGCGGACGTCCTCGAGGGCGACGCGCCGCCGGATCGCGACGCCGCGCCCGGCCAGGTGCTCGGCGAGCACCGCTTCGGTCTCGGCCTGGGAGACGAAGAGCAGGAAGGGATAGGCGGTGTCCTCGGCACCGATGTCGAACAGTGGCGCGTGCGTCGCGCGGCCGCCGGCGGTGATGCGCAGGCGGACGCCGCGGTTGCCGCGGGCGACGAGCTCGTCGCCGATCCCGAACGGCCGGAGCACCTCGAGGGTGCGCGGCTGCACCGCCAGCGCACGCGACTCGTGGACCCGGTCGGCCGCGGCGTCGACGAGCGCGAAGGAGACGTCGAACGCGGAGAGCTGGGCGGCCAGCGTGAGGCCGGTCGGACCGGCGCCGACCACGAGCACGTCGCAGCGCTCGACGTCGTCCGTGCGAGGCGGTTCGGCCATGCGCCACTCTCCCGCCGCCCTCATCCGGTGGACAACGGACCTGCGCACGGGTTCTGCTCGCAGACCGCGGAGGTGGGATGAGGGTCTACCGGCTCGGCGACGACCTGGTCGCGCGGCTGCCGCGGATCGGCTGGGCGGTGGTCGACGTCGAGGAGAGCAGCGCCGGATGCGCCGGTTCGCGCCGCGGCTGCCGCTGCCGATCCCGGTGCCGGTGGCCGCGGGTGCGCCGGACGCCGGCTTCCCGTGTGGGTGCACGGCGACCTCGCCCCCGGCAACCTGCCCCGCGACCGCTACCAGAGGACGCTCGGCGTCGACGACGCGACGTGGGTACGCGGCCGCGGCTGGGCGCTGTCGGTCGCGGTGATCGCCCTGCCCGTACTACCGCGACACGAACCCCGGCGCCCGCCGCGCAGTCCCGGCGGACGCTCCGGGAGCTCGTGGCCGATGGATGAGCCGCGTCAGCCGGCCAGCCGGCCCTGGATCGCCTCGACCAGGCGGTCCCGGACCGCGGCGTTGTCCGGGGAGCGGTTGGCCTTCCGGCGGCCGGCGAGGACGCCGAGCTCCCATGTGGTGCCGTCGCCGGTCGTGAGCACCAGCGTCGGCGGCCGCATCAGGCCCGGGGGGTCACCGGCGCGGACAGCGGCCAGGCCGTCGGGCGCCTTCGTCCGGCTGCGGCCCTTCGTGATGCGCCAGGCGACGAGCTGCGGCTGCTTGCTGCCCTGCAGCGGCGCGAACACGAGCCGGGAGGTGGTCAGCACGAGGTCGCCGGGGATCGAGGACAGGGTGCCCGGGTGCACCGCGGCGACCGCGCGGTCGAGCTCGGTCTCGCCGTCCTCCAGCGCCACCGGCACGGCCTGCGCGCCGCCGCCGAAGACGTCCTTGAGGCCCATCGTCAGGCGATGTCGGCGAGCTTGGTCCGCAGGTGCAGCACGGCCTTGGTGTGCAGCTGGCAGATCCGGCTCTCGGTGACGCCGAGAACCCGGCCGATGTCGGCCAGGGTCAGACCCTCGAAGTAATAGAGGCTCACGACGACCTTCTCCCGCTCGGGCAGCTGCTCGACGGCGCGGGCGAGCAGCTGCCGGGCCTCCCCGTGCTCGGCCATGGCCTGCGGGTCCAGGGCGTTCGAGTCCCGCAGGGTGTCCACCAGCCGCGGCGAGCCGCCGCCGTCGTCGTCGGTCATGAGCTCGTCGAGGGCGACGACGTTGACCAGGGACAGCTGGCCGAGGAACTTGCGGACCTCCTCGACGTCCATGTCCATCTCCTCGGCGACCTCTTCGTCGGTCGGCGTGCGCTGCAGCCGGCTCTCGAGGGCCGCGACGGCGCGCTCGAACTGCCGCGCCTTCATCCGCACCGAGCGCGGGATCCAGTCGGTGCTGCGCAGCTCGTCGATGATCGCGCCGCGGATGCGCGACATCGCGTAGCTCTCGAACTTGACCTCGCGGGTGGGCTCGTAGCGGGTGATCGCGTCGATGAGCCCGAAGGTGCCGTACGAGACCAGGTCGGCCTGCTCGACGTGCGCGGGCAGGCCGCTGCCGACCCGGCCGGCGACGTACTTCACCAGCGGCGCGTAGTGCAGGATCAGCCGGTCGCGCAGCTCGGGAGCGCGGTCGGCGACGTAGCGCTCCCACAGATCGGCCAGCGCGGCGTCGGCGTCCTCGCTGTGCTCGTCCAGCTCGATGGTCGCCTCAGGCACGGTCGGCGCTCCTCGTGGTGCTCGCTGCTACTGCGTCGGTCGGGGGTGTTCCCCGTGGATCTCGCACTCGACCGTCCTCAGGCTCTCGGATGCGCTTGGGCGTGGACCGCGCGGAGCCGCTCGACCGTCACGTGCGTGTACATCTGGGTGGTCGCGAGGCTAGCGTGGCCCAGCAGCTCCTGGACCGAGCGAAGGTCGGCGCCGCCCTCCAGCACATGCGTCGCGGCGGAGTGCCGCAACCCGTGGGGGCCGATGTCCGGGGCGCCGGGAGCCGCCCGGACGGCGCTGTGCACGACGCGCCGCGCCTCCCGCGGGTCGAGCCGGCGGCCGCGGACGCCGAGCAGCAGGGCCGGCCCGGAGTCGGCCGTGACCAGCGCGGGGCGGCCGCGGGTGAGCCAGGCGTCGATCGCCGCCTCCGCCGGGACGCCGTAGGGGACGCTGCGCTCCTTGCGCCCCTTGCCGAGCACCCGCAGCAGCCGGCGGCCGCGGTCGACGTCGTCGACGTCCAGGCCGACCAGCTCGCTCACCCGGATGCCACTGGCGTAGAGCAGCTCCAGGACGACGGCGTCGCGCAGGGCGACCGGCTCCTCCGCGCCGGAGGTGGTCTCCAGGACCGCCCGCGCCTGGTCGGGGGCGAGGACGTCGGGCAAGGTCCGGTGCGCCTTCGGGCTCACCAGCCGCAGGCCGACGTCCTCGGTCGTGCGGCCGGAGCGCCGCAGCCACGCGGTGAACGAGCGCGCGGCGGCGGCCGAGCGGGCGGTGGTGGCCCGGCTGTGCCCGGTGGTGCGGCCCTTGGCCAGCCAGCTGCGCAGCGCGGCGAGGTCGAGGTCGGCGACCGTGGAGCCGCCGCGGCGGGTCAAGTGGTCCAGCAGCCGGACGACGTCGCTGACGTAGCCGCGGACGGTGTGCGCGGACAGGTCGCGCGAGGAGCGCAGGTGCTCCTCGAACCCGTCCAGGGCATCGGCGAGCGCCGGAGGCAGTCCCGCCCGTGCCTCCGCAGTCGACCCGGCCACGGGGGAACCGTCCGACGAGCCGCGTGCACCGTCAAGCCGCCGCGCCGACCGGTTGCCCGCAATCGACTCGCCCGCACCACCTCACCCGCCAGAGGTGACGACCACCCGCTGCGGGTCGCCGATCTTCTCGTGCAGCGTCCGCAGCGCGGTGTCGGCCTCCTCCAGCGCGAAGGTGTGCGTGATCGAGCTGCTCAGGTCGAGCCGGCCCGTGGCGACGAGCTGAAGCACGCGGCGCAGCGTCGCGATGCTGGCCCCGTAGGAGCCCAATAGCTGGAGCTGCTTGCGGACGAAGACGGTGGGTGGCAGCACGGTGATCGGATCAGCTCCCAGGCCGGCGACGACCGTCCGGCCGCCGATCCGCAGGCACTCGACGGCCTGGGCGATGGTGGCTTGGGTGCCGATGAACTCGGCTGCCACGTCGACGCCGATGCCGGCGGTGGCGGCCAGTACATCGTCGACCACGGAATCCCTCGAAGCATCCACCACCACGTCGGCGCCGTTGCGCGAAGCCCGCTCGAGCTGGGAGCGGCGGGTGTCGACGGCGATCACCGGCGAGGCGCCGGCGATCTTGGCGATCTGCACGGCATGGAGCCCCAGGCCGCCGACCCCGATGACCGCGACCGATTCGCCGGGGCTGAGCCGGGCGACATCGGCCAGGGCGTGGAACGGAGTGATGACCGCATCCGTGCAGATCGCCGCCTGCCCGAAGGGCACGTCTTCCGGAATGGCGCAGAGGTTCCTCGCGGGGACGGCGACGTACTCCGCCAGTCCCCCGTCACGGTGGATGCCGATGGCCCGGCGGTTGAGGCAGATCTCGCTGTGGCCGGCCACGCAGGATGCGCAGGTTCCGTCGAACGTCAGCGGAAAGACGCACACCCGCTCGTCCACGGCCCAGTCGGTCACGGCGGCACCGACAACTGCCACCGTGCCCGCGATCTCGTGGCCGAGCGTGATCGGGACATAGGGCGTGGGAGTGATGCCCTCGACAGCGATGTGAACGTCCGAGCCGCACAGTCCGGTCGTGGCGACCCGCACCAGCACCTCGTCGGCTGCCGGCCGAGGAACGGGGATCTCCTGCAGCGCCAGAGGCCTGCCTGCGCCCTCGAACCGGGACGCTCTCATCAGTTCTTGATCGGGCACGACTCCTCCGCGACTCCCGCGTGCGGCGACCGTATGACCGAGGATCCGGCACGGACGTCCGGAACCCCGCCCGCACGACTCGGGTGGATCGCGCGCAGCGCGCCCCTACATTGGGCGACCGGGCGGCCCCTGAGAGCGCGGCCCCGCCTCGCTGCGTCATCCGGCCGCCGGTTTCTCCGGCGGTGGGGTGAGCCGCCAGCCGGCGCCGGTCCACTGCACGAGCTCGGCGAGCTCCAGGGCCGGCAGCACGCGCAGGACGTCGAGGACGTCGCACCCCGCGATCGCGGCCAGCCGCTCGGGCGGGACACCGGTCCGCACCGGGCAGGCGTCCAGCACCCGTACCGCGACGTCGGAGAGCCCGTCCCGCGCGCTCGTGGGCCGCTCCGCCGGCTCGGCCAGGTCGACGCCCAGCCCGCCGACCGTGTCCAGGACGTGCCCCGCCGAGGCGACCAGCTGCGCGCCGGACTCCTCGGCGGTTCCCCGCAGCAGCTCGTGGCAGCCGACCGACATCGCGCTCGTCACCGGCCCGGGCACGGCCATGACCAGCTTGCCGAGCTTCTTCGCCCGGTTGGCCGTGGCCACCGCGCCCGAGCGGGCGGCGGCCTCGACCACCACAGTGCCGCGGGTGAGGGCGGCGATGAGCCGGTTGCGCACCAGGAAGCGGTGCTGGTGCGGCGCGGCCCCCGGCGGCCACTCGCTGACCAGCAGCCCGCTGTCGGCGATCCGGTTGAGCAGGGCGCCGTTGCCGGCCGGGTAGGGCCGGTCGACCCCGCAGGCCAGGACGGCGATCGTCGGTCCGTCCGCGGCCAGGGCACCGCGGTGCGCGGCGGCGTCGATGCCGAACGCGCCACCGGAGACAACCGTCCACCCGCGCTCGGCCAGCTGGTAGCCGAACTCGCCGGCCACGTGCTCGCCGTACGCGGTCGACGCGCGCGACCCCACGATCGCCACCGACCGGTCGGCCAGCTCGTCGAGGCGGGCCGGCCCGCGCACCCACAGCGCCAGCGGCGGCACCGGGGCGACCGTGCGCGGGGACTGCTGCCGCGGGTCGTCGGGCTCCTCGGCGGTGGCCAGGGTGAGCGAGTGCAGCGGGAAGGCCGGCCACTCGTCGTCCTCGGGCACGACCAGCCGCGCCCCGCAGCGCTCGGCGCGGCGCAGGTCCTCCAGGCTCTGGTCCTGCCCGGCCCGCGCGCCGACCAGACCGAGGACCCGGGCGGGCGCCACGCCCGCGCGGATCTGCCGGACCGCCTCGATCGGCCCGAGCCGGTCGACGAACCGCCAGAAGTCGATCGTGCCCGGCTCCACCGCCCGGCTCAGCCACGCCCGCGCGCGGCGCACGACCGGCAGCACGTCGCCGGACGCCAGGTCCTCGTCGAGGCTCATGCCGCCGCCCGCTGCAGCCGCATCCCCAACGCCTCGGCGACGTCGTCGGCGGTCGGGACGGTGTGCCCGGCCAAGTCGGCGACACTCCACGCCACGCGGAGCACGCGGTCGAACCCGCGCACGGAGATCGCGCCCCGCTCCAGCGCCCGCTCGACCAGCGCCAGCGACGCTCGCGGGATCGGCCAGCGCTCGCGCAGGAGGCGGCCGGGGACGTGTGCGTTGAGCGTGAGGCCACTCCCCTGCAGCCGCTCCGCGGCGACGGCGCGCGCCGCGGCGACCCGGGCCGCGACGGTCGCTGTCGGCTCCGGGGTGCCCAGCCCGTCCAGCCAGGCCGCCCTGGTGACCGGCGGCAGGTCGACCCGCAGGTCGATGCGGTCCAGCAGCGGACCGGACAGCCGGGACTGGTAGCGCCGCCGCTCCAGGGCGCTGCAGGTGCATGCGGCGTCACCGGCCGCGCTGGCGCAGGGACACGGATTGGCGGCCAGCACGAGCTGCGCCCGGCACGGGAACGTCGCGGCGCCCGACACCCGCTGGATGGTCACCTGCCCCTTCTCCAGCGGCTGGCGCAGCGTGTCGAGGACGGCCCGAGGGAACTCCGGCGCCTCGTCCAGGAAGAGCACTCCCCGGTGCGCCCGGCAGACCGCTCCCGGCCGGATGTGCCCGGAGCCGCCGCCGACGAGGGAGGCGAGGCTGGCGGAGTGGTGCGGTGACTCGAAGGTCGGCCGGGTGATCAGCGGCGCGCCGGGCGGCAGCGTGCCCGCGATGGAGTGGATCGCGGTCACCTCGAGCGCGGCCTCGTCGTCCAGGGACGGCAGCAGCCCGGGCAGCCGCTCGGCGAGCATCGTCTTGCCGGCCCCGGGCGGTCCGGTCAGGTAGAGGTGGTGGCCGCCGGCCGCCGCGACTTCGACCGCTCGTCGGCCCGCCGTCTGGCCGACGACGTCGCTGAGGTCAGGACCTGGCTTCGGCGACGGAACCGGCCCGCGGACGTGCGGCTCCAGCCGCTCGCCCCCGGTCAGGTGGTCCACGAGGGCGGCGAGCGTGGGCGGGGCCAGCACCTCGATGCCGGCGACCAGGGCGCCCTCATCCGCGTTCGCCGGAGGGACGACGACCTGTGCGTGACCGGCCCGCGCGGCGGCGAGCACGGCGGGCAGGACGCCGCGGATCCCGCGCACCGAGCCGTCGAGCCCCAGTTCGCCGAGCAGCACGAGATGCTCGACCGCGGCGGCCGGCACCGCCCCCGCCGCGGCGAGCACGGCCGCGGCCAGGGCCAGATCGAACCCGCTCCCCTGCTTGGGCATCGACGCCGGGGAGAGGCCGATGGTGATCCGCCGCTGCGGCCACGTCGCCCCGACGTTGGTGATCGCCGCCCGGACCCGGTCGACGGACTGCCGCACCACGGCGTCGGGGAGCCCGACGAGAACCACCTGCGGCACGGCCGAGGACAGGTCCACCTCGATCTCGACCATGGCGCCCTGCACACCGACCAGGCCGACCGACCAGGTCCGGGCGAGCGTCACGAGAACGCTCCGCGCAGGTGGGTGACCAGCGCCGGCCGGTCGGGGCGGACCAGCACACCGACGACGTCGAAGCGCAGATCGGGTGCGTGCTCGTCGTGCGCGGCCAGCCAGCGCTGCGCGAGGGTGCGCAGCCGGCGTTGCTTGAGCGCTGTCACCGCCTCGACCGGGTGGCCGAAGCCCGTGCCGCGCCGGGTCTTCACCTCGCAGAACACCAGGGCGTCGCCCTCGCGCGCCACGATGTCGAGCTCCCCCTCCCGGCAGCGCCAGTTGCGGTCGAGGACGCGCAGGCCGGCGTCGGTCAGGTAGGCGGCGGCGATCCGCTCGCCGTGGACGCCGAGGTCAGAGGTCGTGGACACGTCCCGACCGTCGCGGCGCGCCGCCGCCGACAGCCCTTCCCCGCGGCTGTGGACGACGGCTGCGGCTGTGGACGAGTGTGCGGAGGCAGGCCCGGGAGGTGGCGATGATCCTCGTCGTGGGTGCGACCGGACAGCTGGGCAGCCTCGTCGTGCATGCGCTGCGCGACGGGGGACGGCCGGTGCGCGCCATGGTGCGCGACCCGGCGGCCGCGCGGGACCTCGCGGCGACCGGCTCGGAGCTGGCGACGGAGGACCTGACCCGGCCGGAGACCCTGGACGCCGCGCTCGACGGCGTCACGGCGGTGGTGGCGACGGCGAACGTCGCCGCACCCACGAGGGCCGGCGACACCGCGGCCGCGCTGGACGCCGGTTACCGCGAGCCCGTCACGAGGGCCCAGCGCGCCGGCGTCTCCCGGTTCGCGCTCGCCAGCGTGCCGGAAACGGCGCTCGACGACCGTGTGCCCATCGCGGCGTCCAAGCGGCCGATCGAGCGCCTGCTCGCCGCATCCACGCTCTCCTGGGTCTCCCTGCGGATGCCGCCCGGCCCGTCCGGGTCCTCGGCGTGCCAGCGGCGGCCTTCGCCGTCCCCCAGCGGCTGTTCGGGCGGATCGCGCCGTCCCTGGCCGGGATCATGGGGCTCAACCGGCTCCTCGCCACTTCCGGCAGCGCCTGGACGACGTCCGACGTGGTCGACCGGCTGGGCCTCGGACCGCTGCGCACGGTCGAGGAGGTGCTGCGCGAGAAGGCGGCGCTGCAGCCGGCGCGCTAGGACGAGGGCAACTCGAGGTCGGGCTTGTCGAGCTCCTCGACGTTGACGTCCTTGAACGTCAGCACGCGCACGTTGCGCACGAAGCGGGCCGGCCGGTACATGTCCCACACCCAGGCGTCGGAGAGCTTCAGCTCGAAGAACACCTCACCGCCGGCCTCGCGGACCTGCAGGTCGACGGAGTTGGCCAGGTAGAACCGCCGCTCGGTCTCCACCACGTAGGTGAACTGGCGGACGATGTCCCGGTACTCGCGATAGAGCTGCAGCTCCATCTCGGTCTCGTACTTCTCGAGATCCTCGGTGCTCATCGCAGATCTCCGGGCGCGGGACTCATGGGTTCATCATCGACCATCCCGGCCGGGCCGGTCAGCTGGAGCGTGCGCCCGGCGTGCGCGTCCCGGGCGCGGGCGACGTTGACGAACCGCATCCGGTGCTCGGGGCACGGCCCGTGCCGCTCCAGGGCGGCGCTGTGGACGTCGGTGATGTAGCCCTTGTGACCGGCGAAGTCGTACTCGGGGAACTTCTCGTGCAGCTCGAGCATCATCCGGTCCCGGGTGACCTTGGCCAGCACGGACGCGGCGGCCACGCAGGCCGCCACCCGGTCGCCCTTCCACACGGCGAGGGTCGGCCGGGCCAGCCCGGGCACCGGGAAGCCGTCGGTCAGCACGTAGTCGGGACCCGGGTCGAGGGCGCAGACGGCGCGGCGCAGCGCCTCCAGGTTGGTCACGTGCATCCCGCGCGCGTCGAGGTCCTCGACCGGGATCACGACGACCGACCACGACACCGCGCGGTCGACGATCTCGGCGTACACCCGCTCGCGTGCCGCCGCGGTGAGCAGCTTGGAGTCGGCCAGCCCCGGCACCCGGCCGCGGCGGCCGGCCGGCAGGACGCAGGCGGCGGCGACCAGCGGGCCGGCGCACGCGCCGCGGCCGGCCTCGTCGGCACCGGCGATCGCGGAGAACCCGCGGCGGCGGAGGCGGCGCTCCATGTCCCACAGCGCGTCGGCACGCTCGTCGGCGGCCGGCTCGGGGGAAGCGGAGCGGGCGGGAGCGGAACGCAGAGCCATCGCCGTCCGACCCTACGACGCCCCGGCGACAGGATGCGGGACACCCTGCCGCGAACACGGCACGGGCCGGTCCCCGGGAAGAGGACCGGCCCGTGCTGCCGGACCGCCGAGGAGGCGGACGGTCCGGATCCCAAGGAGGGGGTCAGGCGTCGGCGTCGGCCGGCTCCGGCGTGGCGGTCAGGGCGTGCGCGCCGCAGGTGCACACGCCGCCGCCGTTGCGGGAGGAGAGCACGAGGGAGACCGCGTGGGCCCGGTCGCGAGCACCCAGCTTGCGCAGGATGGCCTTGACGTGGGACTTGACGGTGTCCTCGCTGATGAACAGGTTGCGGCCGATCTGCCGGTTGGACTGGCCCTGGATGAGCTCGTCGAGCACGTCCTGCTCGCGGCGGGTCAGGGGCACCTCGGGGACGAACGGCTTGCCGGTGGGCACGGCCGACGGCTCGACCCGGCGGATCTGCGGGTCGACGACGGTCCGGCCGGCGCGGGCGGCCAGGATCGCCCAGCCCAGCAGGGTCGGCGAGGTGTTGAGCAGCAGGTAGCCCCGGACGCCGGCGGCGACGGCCTCGTTGACCACGGCCGGGTCCTCGGAGGTGGCCAGCGCGACGATGGTGACGCGGGGGAACCGGCGGCGCAGGTCGCGGCAGGCGTTGAGGGTGGCCGCCCGGCCGGAGCCCAGCTCCACGACGACGGCGTCGGGGCGGGCGGTCTCGACCAGGGTGAGGGCCCGGCGCAGCTCGCCGGGCGTGCCCACGGACTGCATGCCGGCGGTCTCGTTGACCATGCTGACGAGGCCGCGACGCAGCACGGGGCTGTCGGCGAGAAGGAGCACGCGGGTCACGCCGCGGGCGGTGCTCGCCATGGGTGCAGACACAACTGACTCCGTTTCAACTCCGGGAAGTTCCAACACCTCCATCGGAAGGGTGAAACGGTTGCTTGAACACTTTGTGGGGATTTTTTCAATTCCCCTGATCGGTGTTCGATGCGCCGCGAGTCACACGGACAACAGCGCCGCAATTCCCCGGAATGATTTCGGCCGTCAGCGCGTGCGTCGGCGACGCCGGCGCCGCCACAGCGCGAACGGCACCATCGCCGCGGGGACCGCGGCCTCCGGGGCGGGCAGCGGGCCGGCTGTGCCGGCCGCCTGGATGTCCGGGGAATCGAGCAGCCCGAATCGGTCGAGCGGCCACACGATGACCGCGGCCTTGCCGATCACGTCGTCCACGGCAATGGTCCCGGCGTACTTGTCGCCGACGTGCATGCGCGAATCGGCCGACGCCGAACGGTGGTCGCCCATGACCCACAGCCGGTTGTCGGGAACGGTCACCGGCCCGAAAGAACGCGATTCGATGGGGTTGTTCTCGAAGATGTAGGGCTCGTCGAGGGGCTTCCCGTCGACGGTCACCCGGCCCTCGGTGTCGCAGCACTGCACGGTCTGCCCGCCGGTGGCGATGACCCGCTTGACGTAGTCGTCCTCGCTGGGCGGAGCGACGCCGATCGAGCGGCCCAGCCACAGCAGCGCGCCGGAGAACCAGTTGCTCGGCTCGGCGACCTCGACCTCCGGCGCCCAGGTCTCGGGCCCCTTGAAGACGACGATGTCGCCGGCCTCCGGCTCGCCGAACCAGTACGGCACCTTGTTGACCAGCACCCGGTCGCCGGTGCAGCCCGTGCAGCCGTGCAGCGTCTTCTCCATCGACCCCGAGGGGATGAAGAACGCCTGCACGAGGAAGGTCTTGACCAGCAGCGCCAACACGAAGGCGATCAGCAGCAGCACCGGGAGCTCGCGCAGCAGCGAGCCCTTCTTCTTCGGCTTCTCGCGCCGGTGCCGTCGGCGGGACGGGCGCTCGCCCTCCGTCGTCTCCGGCTCCGTGGACGCCTGGGTTCCGGGCTGTCCGTCGTCCTCCGGGACGACGTCGGCGGGCCCCACGGGCCGGTCGCTGCTCATCGAGGACCAGCGTACGGCCGGGTGGGACCCGCCGGGGTCAGGCCGGGTCGTCCGACCCGGATGCGGTACCGCCGCGTCAGCGCGCGACGGGCTCGCGCTTCTCCTTGATCTTGGCGGCCTTGCCGCGCAGCTCGCGGAGGTAGTACAGCTTCGCCCGGCGGACGTCACCGCGGGTCACGACCTCGATCCTCTCGACGACCGGGGTGTGCACCGGGAAGGTGCGCTCGACGCCGACGCCGAAGCTGACCTTGCGGACGGTGAATGTCTCGCGGATGCCGCCACCCTGACGGCGGATGACGACACCCTGGAAGACCTGGATGCGGGAACGGTTGCCCTCGACGACGCGGACGTGCACCTTCACGGTGTCGCCGGGACGGAACTCGGGGATGTCGGCGCGCAGCGAGTCGGCGTCGAGTGCGTCCAGGGTGTTCATCTCAGCAGTCCTGTCGTCCTAGCGGTGGCTCGTTCTCGGCCCGGACAGCGATGCTCACCGGCTGTCCGTCCCGGGGGGCTGCGGCTCCATCGGAGAGCACGCGTCAGCGGGCGCTGACGTCTGCAGCAGCTCTCTACTGTGCCACAACTTCAGTCGACGATGCGCGGCGGCCCCGTCCAGGGGCCGGCCAGCAGCTCCGGGAGCACCCGCGCCAGCTCGCGTGGAGCGAACTCCTCGGCGCTGTCCGCGATCTCCGCCACACTCCACCAGCGGTGCGGCTCCTCCCCCAGCACCTCGAGCTCGGTGCGGCCGCTCGGGTCGACCTCGTGGACGACGTCGCGCAGCACGAAGAAGGTCTCGCGGGAGTCGATGTCCACGCCGGCGAACGGGCCGACGTGCCGGCGCAACCACACCGGGCCCTCCAGCGCGGCCGGTTCGACGACCAGCCCGATCTCCTCGGCCAGCTCGCGGGCGGCGGCGGCGCGGACGCTCTCGCCGTCCTCGACGCCACCGCCGGGGGTGTACCAGAACAGCACCTCGCCGGGCGGCACGGCCGGATCGGTCAGCCGCGCCCCGAGCAGCAGCACGCGGCCCGCGGGGTCCAGCACGACGACCCGCGCCGTGGGCCGCACCCAGGCGCGGTCACTCACGCTCGAGGAGCGCCCGGTCGGCGTCGGAGAGCGCGTCCGGCGGCAGCGCGGCGAGCAGGTCGGGACGGCGGGCCGCGGTGCGCCGCAGCGACTCCGCCCGCCGCCAGCGGGCGATCGCCGCGTGGTCGCCGGAGAGCAGCACCGGTGGGACGTCGTGGCCGCGCCAGGACGCCGGCCGGGTGTAGGAGGGGCCCTCGAGCAGACCGTCGGCGTGCGAGTCGAACGCGACCGACTCGCGGTTGCCGACGACGCCGGGCAGCAGCCGGGTGACCGCCTCCACCATCACCAGGACCGCGGACTCCCCGCCGGCGAGGACGTAGTCGCCGAGGGAGACCTCGGACACCGGGCCCGCCTCCGCGGCCCAGTCGGCGACGCGCTGGTCGATGCCCTCGTAGCGGCCGCAGGCGAAGACCAGGCCGGGCTCGCCGGCCCACTCCGCGGCCATGGCCTGGGTGAACGGGCGCCCGGCCGGCGTGGGCACGACCAGACGGGTACCGGGCGGGCGGACCTCGTCGAGCGCCCGCCCCCAGGGCTCCGGCCGCATGACCATGCCCGGGCCGCCGCCGTACGGGGCGTCGTCGACGGTGCGGTGGACGTCGTCGGTCCAGGCGCGCAGGTCGTGCACGGCGATGGTGACCAGGCCGCGCTCGGCGGCCTTGCCGAGCAGGGACTGGCGCAGCGGCGCCAGGTACTCGGGGAAGATCGTGACGACGTCGATCCGGTAGCCCATCTAGAGCTCCAGGAGACCCTCGGGCGGGTCCACGACGACGTGCCCGGCGGCGAGGTCGACGGTGGGCACGATGGCGCGCACGAACGGGATCAGCACCTCGCCGCCCTCGCTCCGGCGGACGACGAGCAGCTCGGTGCCCTCGTGGCGGACGGCGGTGACCTCCCCGAGCACCGACCCGTCGGGCAGGCGGGCGCTCAGGCCGACCAGCTGGTGGTCGTAGTAGGCGTCGGGGTCCGCGAGCTCGGGCAGAGCGGCGACCTCCACGAGCAGGAGGGTGTCGCGCAGCTCCTCGGCCGCCTCACGGCTCTCGACGCCGTCGAGGGTGAGGAGCAGCACCTCGCGGTGCCAGCGGGCGCCCGCGACGGTCAGCGGGCCGCGCACGGCGGGGTCGGTGAGGAGCTCCGCCCCGTGGGTGAAGCGCAGGTCGGGGTCGTCGGTCCGGACCTCGACCGTCACCTCACCGCGGACACCGTGGGGCCGGCCGATGCGGCCGACCACCACGGTGTCCGTCGGGTCGGTGTTCAGCGTCCGTCGGTGTCGACGACGTCGACCCGCAGGCCGCGCCCGCCGACCCCGGTCATGACCTGGCGCAGCGCCTTGGCGGTGCGCCCGCCGCGGCCGATGACCTTGCCGAGGTCGTCGGGGTGCACCCGCACCTCGAGGGTCTTGCCGCGACGGCTGTTCAGCAGGTCGACGGTGACGTCGTCGGGGTGGTCGACGATGCCCTTGACCAGGTGCTCGAGCGCTTCTTCGAGCACGTCTTACTCGGCGGGCGTCTCGGCCGGCGCGCCGGAGGCCGGGCCCTCACCGGCGGCACCGGCGGCCTCGGCGACGGTCTCGGCCGGCGACTCGGTCGCCTTCTTCGGGGCGGCCTTCTTCTTCGGCGTCGTGGCGCCGGCGGCGGGCTCCTCGCCACCGGAGGCGCGCACGGCCGCCTCGTAGAGGGCCTTCTTGTCGGGCTTGGGCTCGGCGACCTTCATCGGCGCCGGGGCCGGCTCGCCCTTGAACTTCTGCCAGTCACCGGTCACCCGGAGGATGGCCGCGACGGCCTCGGTCGGCTGCGCGCCGACGCCCAGCCAGTACTGCGCGCGCTCGCTGTTGACCTCGATGAAGGACGGGTCCTCCTTCGGGTGGTACTTGCCGATCGTCTCGATCGACCGGCCGTCGCGCTTGGTGCGGGCGTCGGCGACGACGATGCGGTAGTACGGGGCGCGCATCTTGCCCAGGCGCATGAGCTTGATCTTGGTGGCCACGGTGGGTGGTGTACTCCTCGAACGCTTTCGGTCGGTTGCCCGCCGGACGGACGCGTGGGGGTACGCCGGGGCGGAGCCATAGGACACGGCCGGCGACGGTGAGAGGGCCGTCCACCGCCGTGTTCGACCGACCATTGTGCCAGATGAAGGACCCCCGCCTCCCCACCCCTCGCGAGCTCGGGGCGGGACCCGGGCGGGGGCCGACGACGGCTAGGGCCGAACAGCAGCCAGGATCCGCGCCGTGGCCTCGCCGACCGGCACCTCCTCGCGCTGGTCGCTCGCCCGGTCGCGCAGCTCGACGACGCCCTCGGCCAGGCCGCGGCCGACGGTCACGATCGTCGGCATCCCGAGCAGCTCGGCGTCCTTGAACTTCACGCCGGGGCTGACCTTGGGCCGGTCGTCGTAGAGGACGGTCAGCCCGGCGGCGACCAGCTCCCGCGCCAGGGCGTCGGCCGCCTCGAACACGGCGGCGTCCTTGCCGGTGGCCACCACGTGCACGTCGGCCGGCGCGATCCCCCGCGGCCAGCACAGGCCCAGCTCGTCGCGCGTGGACTCGGCGATCGCGGCGACCGCGCGCGAGACGCCGATCCCGTAGGAGCCCATCGTGACCGTGACGAGCTTGCCGTTCTCGTCGAGCACCTGCAGGCCGAGGGCGTCGGCATACTTGCGGCCGAGCTGGAAGATGTGGCCGATCTCCACGCCGCGGGCCAGCTCCAGGGGGCCGGAGCCGTCCGGCGCCGGGTCACCGGGGAGCACCTCGGCGGCCTCGACGACGCCGTCCCAGGTGAAGTCCCGTCCGGCGACCAGGTCGAAGACGTGCTTGCCCTCGGCGTTGGCGCCGGTGATCCACCGGGTGCCCGGAACGACGCGCGGGTCGACCAGGAAGCGGATGCCGGTCTCGCTGTCCTTGCCCAGCACCTCCGGGCCGATGTAGCCCTTGACCAGCCCCGGGTGCTTCTCGAAGTCGGTGAACGGCTCCACCTCGGCCGGTGCGACCTGCGCCTCGAGCCGCTTGGCGTCGACCTCCCGGTCACCCGGGATGCCGATGACCAGCGGCTCCCGCGCGCCGTCCGGGTGCACGAGGGTGACCACGACGTTCTTCAGCGTCGACGCCGCGGTGTAGCCCTCGTCCGGGAACAGCTGCCGGGCGACGGCCACGAGCGTCTCGATGGTCGGGGTGTCGGGGGTGTCCTCGACGTGCGCGGCCGGCAGCCCGTCGAGCGGGATCGGCTCGGGGACGACGGTGCTCACCGCCTCGACGTTGGCCGCGTACCCGCCGGGCGAGCGGACGAAGGTGTCCTCGCCGATCTCGGTCGGGTGCAGGAACTCCTCGCTCTTCGAGCCGCCCATGGCGCCGGACATCGCCGAGACGATGACGTACTCCAGGCCGAGCCGGTCGAAGATCTTGATGTAGGCCTCGCGGTGCCGCGCGTAGGAGGCCTCGAGGCCGGCGTCGTCGACGTCGAAGGAGTAGCTGTCCTTCATCGTGAACTCGCGGCCGCGCAGCAGTCCGGCCCGGGGCCGCGCCTCGTCCCGGAACTTGGTCTGGATCTGGTACAGCGACAGCGGCAGGTCCTTGTACGACGAGTACAGGTCCTTCACCAGGAGCGTGAACATCTCCTCGTGCGTGGGGCCGAGCAGGTGGTCGGCCCCACGCCGGTCCTGCAGCCGGAACAGGTTGTCGCCGTACTCGGTCCACCGGCCGGTCGCCTCGTAGGGCTCGCGCGGCAGCAGGGACGGGAAGTGCACCTCCTGGGCGCCCATCGCGTCCATCTCCTCGCGGACCACCCGCTCCACGTTGCGGAACACGCGATAGCCCAGCGGCAGCCAGGTGAAGCCGCCGGGCGCGGCGCGGCGGATGTAGCCGGCGCGCACGAGCAGCCGGTGGCTCGGCACCTCGGCATCGGCCGGGTCGTCGCGCAGGGTGCGCAGGAACAGCGTGGACATCCGCAGCAGCACGGGACGAGTCTCCCAGCACCGCTCGAGGCGGTTCCGCGCAGTCCCGTCAGTCGTCCGAGCCGTGGCCCCCGCGGTCGCCGCCGTTGTCGTCGCCGGGCGGGTCGTCGGAGCCGTGGCCGCCCCGGTCACCACCGTTGTCCTCGGTGACCGGCGGGGGCGGGGGGACCGAGGAGGACGCCGAGGACGACACCGAGTCGTCGCTCCCACCGCTGCCGTCGGACCGCGGTCCCTCGACGAAGAACTGCGGGGAGCCGCTCGTGCAGTCCGCGTAGACCTCGACCTTCTGCGACGCGCTCTCGAACTCCACGTGGTCGGTGTACGTCTCCACCTCCCAGCCGGCCGCGGGTGCCGCGGCCAGCTGCACACCGCCGTCCACGCACGAGGCGAACACGGTGCCGCCGGCGGTGGACTGCTCCCCCGGGGCGACGACGGGGGGCGGCGGGACCGGCGTGCCGGTGCTCGTGGCGGCCGTCGTCTCCGCGGCCGGCTGGGTGGCCGGGGAGGCCGAGGCATCGACCAGCGACACGGCGAGGAAACCGACGCCGACGGCCGCGGCGGCGGCCACGACCCACACGGCGGCCAGCAGGAGAGTGCGCTTCATGGCGGTCAGCCTGCACGCAGAAGGGTTAAGGGAGTCCCAAGGACGGGTCAAGGTGCGGCGCGGGCGCCCTGCGAGCGCCCGGTGCGGGGTTAGCGTCCGCTCGTGGCACAGGTGCTGGTCGTGGAGGACGACGAACGCATCCGCACCGCCCTGATCCGGGCGCTGCGGGAGCGCGGCCACGCCGTCAGCTCCGCGGGCACCGCGATGAGCGGGCTGCAGCAGGCGGTGGAGGGCCGGCCGGATCTCGTGGTCCTCGACCTGGGGCTGCCCGACCTCGACGGCGCGGAGCTGCTGCGCATGCTGCGGGCCGTCTCCTCCGTGCCGGTCATCGTGGCGACCGCCCGCGACGACGACGGCAGCATCGTCTCCGCGCTCGACGCCGGCGCCGACGACTACGTGCTCAAGCCCTTCCAGGCCGGCCAGCTCGAGGCCCGCATCCGCGCGGTGCTGCGCCGCTCCGGCGGGGGCGAGACCGGGCCGGCGCCGGTGACCGTCGGCGACCTGACCGTCGACCCGCGCAGCCGGCGGGTGACCCTGGCCGGCCGCCCCGTCGAGCTCGCGCCCAAGGAGTTCGACGTGCTCGCCTATCTCGCCGCCCGGGTCGGCACGGTGGTGCCCAAGCGGGAACTGCTGCGCGAGGTGTGGCAGCTGCCCTACGGCGGCTCGGACAAGACCGTCGACGTCCACCTGTCGTGGCTGCGCCGCAAGCTGGGCGAGTCCGCGGCCGAGCCGCGGCTGATCCAGACGGTGCGCGGCGTCGGGGTGCGCCTCGCCGAACCCGACGCCGAGCCCGTCCCCGAGCCCGAGCCGTGAGACGGCGGATCACCCTGCTCGTCGCGGCGACGACCTCGGTCGTGCTGCTGGCCTTCCTCCTGCCGGCGGCATCCCTGGTCTCGCGGGTGGCCGAGGCGCGGGCGCTGGACTCGGCCCGGTCGCAGCTGCAGTTCCTCATTCCCTCGGTCGCCCTGCGCGAGCCGGAGGACGTGCAGGTCGCCCTCTCCGGCCTCGGGGACGACGGGGACCGCGCCGGCGTGCGCTGGACCGACGGCCGCTGGCTCGGCGCCGAAGGGGTGAGCACCGCCGACACCCCGGCCACCGCGACCGAGATCGACACGGCCGACGGCACCCGGCTGGTGCAGCCGGTGCAGCGCGACGACGGGACCGCCGTCGTCGAGGTCTTCGTGCCCGCGGACGCGCTGCGGGCCGGGGTGACCCGCACCTGGCTGGTGCTGGCCGGCCTCGGCGTGCTGCTCTTCGTCCTCGCCCTGCTGGTCGCCGACCGCCTGGCCCGCTCGCTCACCCGCCCGGTCACCGAGCTCGCCGACACCGCGCACCGGCTGGGCAGCGGCGACCTGTCCGCGCGGGTGGAGCCGGGCGGTCCGCCGGAGGTCCACGAGGTGGGGACGGCGGTGAACCGGCTGGCCGGCCGGATCGGCGAGCTGCTCGCTGCCGAGCGCGAGTCCGCGGCGGATCTGGCGCACCGGCTGCGCACCCCGCTCACCGCGCTGCGCCTGGACGCCGAGTCGCTGCCCTCCCCGGACCGGGAGCGGCTGCTCGACGACGTCGACGCGCTCGGCCGCACGGTGGACGAGGTGATCAGCGAGGCACGCCGGCCGGTGCGCGAGGGGCTGGGGGCGGCCTGCGACGCCACGGCCGTCGTCGCCGACCGCGTGGCGTTCTGGTCGCTGCTCGCCGAGGAGGAGCGGCGCGACGTCGGCCTGGACCTGCCCGACGGGCCGCTCCCGGTCCGCGTGGCCGCGGCCGACCTCGGCGCCGCCGTGGACGCGCTGCTCGGCAACGTCTTCGCGCACACCGCGGAGGGCACCGGCTTCCGGGTGGCGGTGCGTCCGCGCGTCGGGGGCGGGGCCGAGGTGTCCGTGGCCGACACCGGTCCGGGGCTGACCGAGGCCGCGGTCGAGCGCGGCCGCAGCGGCGGCGGGTCGACCGGGCTCGGCCTGGACATCGCCCGCCGGACCGCGGAGAACTCCGGGGGCGGCCTGCGGCTGGCGTCGTCCCCGACCGGGACGACGGTTGCGCTGGACCTGGGGCCGCCGGCCTAGCCGAGCGCAAGCACCGTCCAAGAGGCCTCGGTGACCGTCTCGTCCCGACCGAGCCGCACACCGCGGCTCCCTCGGAACGGAGAACCGATGCGCACGCCCCGACGGCTGGTCACCCTGGTCCTCGCCGCCTCCGCCGGCCTGTCCCTCGCCGCCTGCTCCTCGACCGTCCACGCCACCGCCTCCCCCGCTCCCACGGCGCAGGAGGAGACCAGCGAGGCCGCCGCTCCCCCGATCGAGGAGGCCGGCGACACGGGCGCGGCGGACCCGGGCACCGAGGACCCGGGCACCGAGGCCACCGGCTCCGACGACCTGCCGATCCCCGGCGGCGGCGTGCCCGGCAACGACGGGCTCTGCCAGGCGGTCGTCGGCTGGTTCGGCTACGTCGGGCTCTCGCTGCTCGCCGTCGACGAGAACGGCGAGGTGAACCCGTCCGACGTCGTCCCGCTGCTCGAGCAGCTGCGCGACGCACCGCGGGACCACCGGGACGCCGACGCCGCCCTGCTCGACGCCGCCGACGACGTCTCCGCCGCGACCGGCCAGGTGATCACCGACGTGGAGTCCGGCGGCGACCTGTACACCGCGATCGGCGGGCTGGAGGAGCCGGTCACCGCCTTCGGCAACGCCTGCACCGCCGCCGGCGTGACCGTCTAGGAGGACCCCGTCAGGCGACGAGGCGGCCGCGCAGCACCATGCGCTGCGGGCGGGCCAGGGCGTCGAGGTCCTTGCGCGGATCGGCGTCGTAGACCACCAGGTCGGCCGGCGCGCCCTCCTCGACGCACGGCAGCCCCAGCCAGTCGCGGGCCCCCCACGACGCCGCCGCGAGCGCCGCCTCGGCCGGCAGTCCCGCGTCGGCGAGCGCGCGCACCTCGTCGGCGATGACCCCGTGCGCGATCCCGCCGCCGGCGTCGGTGCCCGCGAACACCGGCACGCCGGCGTCGAACGCGGCCCGGACGACCGCCCCGGCCGACGCGTGCAGCCGTCGCATGGTCGAGGCGTACGACGGGAACTTCTTCTCCCCCGACGCGGCGAAGCCCGGGAAGTTGGCGACGTTGACCAATGTCGGGACGACGGCGGTGCCGCGGGCGGCCATGCGGCCGATGAGCTCCTCGGTCAGCCCGGTCCCGTGCTCGATGCAGTCGATGCCGGCGTCGATGAGGTCGGGCAGCGCATCGGTGCCGAACGTGTGCGCGGTGACCCGGGCGCCCTCGGCGTGCGCGGCGGCGATCGCGGCCTCGACCGCCTCGCGCGGCCACTCGGGGGCCAGGTCGCCCACGCCGCGGTCGATCCAGTCGCCGACCAGCTTCACCCACCCGTCGCCCCGCCGCGCCTGGGTGCGGACCTCTGCCGCCAGGTCGCCGGGCTCCACCTCGGCCGCCAGGCCGGGGATGTAGCGGCGCGGGGCGGCGATGTGCCGGCCGGCGCGGATGATCCGCGGAAGCTCGGGGTCGTCGTCGAGGGCGCGGGTGTCGACCGGGGACCCGCAGTCGCGCAGGGCCAGGACGCCGGCGGCCCGGTCCGTCAACGCCTGCTCGCGCAGCGCGGCGGGGTCCTCCAGCGGCGTCCCGCCGGGCGCGATGCCGACGTGGCAGTGCGCGTCGACCAGGCCGGGCAGCAGCCACCCGCCGCGGCTGACCGTCTCCGCGCCGGGCACCGGATCGAAGGTGATCCGCCCGTCGCGCACCCACACCTCGCGGTGCTCCCCCTCGGGGAGCACCACGCCGGAGAGGTGAACGGCCGGGCTCACCGGCCGCCGTCGTCCTTGAACTGGTCGAAGTTCAGCTTCGAGAGATCGGGCAGGCCCTGGCCGGGCGGCAGTCCGGGCATGCCGCCCTGCATGCCGCCGGGCAGCCCTGCGCCGAAGGGGTTCCCGCCGGCGGCCGGGAAGCCGCCGGGCGCGCCGATCGGCCGCCGGGCGGGTCCACCCTTGGCCTTGCCCTTGCCCTTCTTGCCCTTCTTCGACTGCGCCTGCATCTGCCGGCCGCGTGCCTTCTTCGACATCGGGCCCATGCCCGGCAGGCCCATGCTGCCGGCCATCTGACCCATCATCTTCTGGGCCTGGGCGAAGCGCTCCAGCAACTGGTTGACGTCGGTGACGCTCACGCCCGAGCCGTTGGCGATGCGCACCCGCCGCGACGCATTGATGATCTTGGAGTTGACCCGCTCCTCCGGCGTCATCGACCGGATGATCGCCGCCGTCCGGTCCAGGTCGCGGTCGTCGATCTGCTTGAGCTGCTCCTTCATCTGCCCCGCGCCGGGCAGCATGCCGAGCAGGTTGGCGATCGGGCCCATCTTGCGGATCGCCATCATCTGCTCGAGGAAGTCCTCGAGCGTGAAGCCCTCGCGGCTGACGAGCTTGCCGGCCATCTTCTCGGCCTGCTCGGCGTCGAAGGCCTGCTCGGCCTGCTCGATGAGGGTGAGGACGTCGCCCATGCCGAGGATGCGCGAGGCCATCCGCTCGGGGTGGAAGACGTCGAAGTCGGTGAGCTTCTCACCGGTGGAGGCGAACATGATCGGCTGCCCGGTCACGTAGCGGACCGAGAGCGCGGCACCACCGCGGGCGTCGCCGTCGAGCTTGGTGAGGACGACGCCGCTGAAGCCGACGCCGTCGCGGAAGGCCTCGGCGGTGGTGACGGCGTCCTGACCGATCATCGCGTCGACGACGAACAGCGTCTCGTCCGGGTGGACGGCGTCGCGGATGTCGGCGGCCTGCTGCATCAGCTCGGCGTCGATGCCCAGCCGGCCGGCCGTGTCGACGACGACGACGTCGTGCATGGTGCGGCGGGCGTGTTCGATCGAGTCGGCGGCGACCCGGACGGGGTCGCCGACGCCGTTGCCCGGCTCGGGCGCGAAGACGTCGACGCCGGCCTGGCCCGCGACGATCGAGAGCTGGTTGACCGCGTTCGGGCGCTGCAGGTCGGCGGCGACGAGCAGCGGGGTGTGACCCTGCGACTTCAGCCAGCGGCCGAGCTTCCCGGCGAGCGTGGTCTTACCGGAGCCCTGCAGACCGGCGAGCATGATCACCGTCGGCGAGGTCTTGGCGAACCGCAGCCGGCGGGTCTCGCCGCCGAGGATCCCGATGAGCTCCTCGTTGACGATCTTGATGAACTGCTGCGCGGGGTTCAGCGCCTGCGAGACGTCGGCGCCGCGGGCCCGCTCCTTGACCGCGGAGATGAACGCCCGGACGGCGGGCAGCGCGACGTCGGCCTCGAGCAGCGCGATGCGGATCTCCCGCGCCGTCGCGTCGATGTCGGCCTCGGTCAGCCGGCCCTTGCCCCGAAGGCCGGTGAAGACCTTGTCCAGGCGGTCGGAGAGGGTCTCGAACACAGCACGTCCTCGTCGAAGTCACGGGCGCGGCCGGGCCGCGCCTCCTGCCCCCCAGGGTATCGAGATAAAGGACCCCGTCCTCCCCACCCTTCGCAGGCTCAGGGCGGGCCCCGGGACGGGGCCGGCTCAGGCCGCGCGGGCCAGGGGCGCGTCGACGACCAGGACCGGCACGTCGACGAGCACGGCGTCCCCGCAGTCGGCACACGCCCACTCCGGGCACTCCCCGCCGTCCGCGCTGTGCCCGTCGACGCACGGCGGCTGCAGGAACACGCGGTCGTCCCCGCAGCTGCGGCAGGGCCAGATCCGGCTCTCCACGAAGAGCTCCCCCCTTCGAGGCGGGACCGTTCCGTCCCGCGACGTCCGGGAGACCGTCGCACGCGGTGCCGACAGATCCGGGGACCTCGCGTGGCGTGTCGCGCACGCTCCGCACCGGGAGTGCGCTACACGGCGTCGGCCGGTGCACCCCCGGCGGCGACGACCAGGGCCGCCTCCACCCGCCGGCGCTGCTCGGCCTCGATCGGCACCCCCGACGGGTTCACCACGTAGAAGCTGTCGGCGGCATCCGCTCCGAGCGTCTCGATCCGCGCCGAGGTGACGTCGAGCCCCTCGTCGGCCAGGGCGGCGGTGAGCCGGTACAGCAGCCCGGCGCGGTCGGCGGCCCGCACCTCGACGATGCCCGTGGCGACCCCGCTGACCTCCGAGTCGTGCCAGGAGATGCGGGGGGCGGCGGTGCGGCCACCGTTCTGCCGGTAGTCCGCCTCCCGCTGGCGCAGGCGGGCCGGCAGCGACAGCGTCCCCTCCAGCGCCGCCCGCACGCCGTCGGCCAGGATCTCCGGCACCGGTGCCCGGCCGAACCGGGGCCGGACGGCGAACACCGCGGTGGCGTAGCCCTCCTCGATGGACATCTTCGCCGCCCGGACGTCGAGCTGGTTGAGGGCCAGGACGCCGGACAGGACGCTGAACAGCCCGCGCCGGTCCGGCGCCCCGAACGTCACCTGCTGGCCGTCGGCGACGTCCTCGACGCCGACCGTCAGCTCGCCGGCCGCGCCGGGGGCCAGCGCGCTGACCTGCGCCTTGGCGGGGTGCAGCACCGGCTCGGGCTCGGGCGCCGGCGCGGACCCCAGGCTGGCCTGCACCCGGGCGACGAGGGCGGCGACCAGGTGCGCCTTCCACGGCGACCACGCGGAGGCGCTGGTGGCGGCGCCGTCGGCCTGGGCGAGGGCGTGCAGCAGCTGCAGGACCGCCGGGTCCCGGCCGATGGTGTCCGCGACGCGGGTGACGGTCGCGGGGTCGTCGATGTCCCGCCGGGTGGCGGTATCGGGCAGCAGCAGGTGGTGGCGGACCAGCGCGCCGATGGTCGCGACGTCGGCGGAGGTGAACCCCATGCGGGCGGCGATGCCCGCGGCGATCGGCTCCCCCACGACGCTGTGGTCGCCCGGATGGCCCTTGCCGATGTCGTGCAGCAGCGCCCCCACCAGCAGCAGGTCCGGGCGGTCGACGTCGTGGGTGAGCTCGGCGGCCGCCGCGGCGGCCTCCACCAGGTGCCGGTCGACGGTGAAGCGGTGCCAGGGGTGCCGCTGCGGCAGGCAGCGCACGCGGTCCCACTCGGGCAGCAGCCGCGCCAGGAGCCCCTCCTGGTCCAGCTGCTCGAGGACGGCGACCGCGGGCCGGCCGCTGGCCAGCAGCCGGAGGAAGGACCACCGGACCTCCGCGGGCCACGGCTCGAGCAGCGCCGGCGTGTGCACCGCCAGCACCTTGAGCGTGTAGGGCGAGAGCGGGACGTCGGCGCGGGCGGCCGCCGCCGCGGCGCGCAGCAGCAGCCCGGGGTCGGCGGCGGGGCGGGCGTCGCGGGCCAGCACCACCTCGTCGCCCTGGCGGACCACGCCCTCGGCGAGGGGCTCGCGGCGGACCCGCCGGTAGCGGCCGCGGGGCCGCCGGACCAGCGCCGCCTCGACCCGCCGCCACGTCTCGTCGGCGACGAACGCCAGCCGGCGCCCAGCCAGGCTCACCTCGCGCAGCAGCGCGTCCTCGTCGGCCAGCCCGAGCGCGTCGGCGACCGGCCGCTGCTCCTGGCGGACCAGCACGTCGGTCGGGCGGCTGCTGCGCCGGCGCAGCTCGTCGCGCACGTCGAGGAGGAGCGCGTAGGCCTGCTCGGCCTCGGGCCCCGGGCCGTCGGCCAGCTGGGCGGCCGCGAGGGCGCGCAGCACCTGGCCCTCGCGCAGGCCGCCGTAGGCCTCCTTGAGGTCCGGCTCGAGCAGGAAGGCCAGCTCGCCGAGCTGGCGGGCGCGGCCGCGCCGCAGGTCGCGCAGCTGCGGGAGGAGCTTGCCCGCCGAGGCGCGCCAGCTGGCGAGGGTGGCCGAGCGCAGGGTCGCGGCCAGGGCGGCGTCCCCGGCGACGAGGCGGACGTCGAGCAGGCCGAGCCCGGCCTTGACGTCGGCCGAGGCGACCGAGACGGCCTCGGGGACGGTCCGCACCGAGTGGTCCAGCCGCAGGCCGGTGTCCCAGATCGGGTACCAGAGGGCGTCGGCGAGCGCGGCGATCTCCGGGCGGCCGTCGTGCACGAGCACCAGGTCGAGATCGCCGTGCGGCGCCGGCTCCCGCCGGCCGAGGCTGCCCACCGCGACAAGCGCGAGCCCGTCGGTGCCGGTGCGGGGCGGCGGCGCTCCGCGCCGCTGCTTCGGCGGAGGGGTGCCCCGCACCGCCTCCGCCAGCAGACCGGCCAGCCAGGAGTCCAGCACCTGCACCCGCTCGGCGCGGGTCAGCCCCGGCAGCGCCTCGATGTCCAGCACGGCGTCCCCTCTGTGCGTCCGGCGCGGGATGCGTCGGCCGGGGCAGCGGGTCTCCCCGGCTACCCCGGCCGACGGGCGTGCTCAGGTGCTCAGCGCGGCCGGGTCAGAGCGCGTCGTCCCCGCGCTCGCCGGTGCGGACCCGCACGATCTCGTCGATCGTGGTGACCCACACCTTCCCGTCGCCGATCTGCCCCGTGGAGGCGGACTCCACGATCGCGTCGACGACGCGGGCGGCGTCGAGCTCGCTGACGACGACCTCGATCCGGACCTTGGGCACGAAGTCGACCTGGTACTCCGCACCGCGGTAGACCTCGGTGTGGCCGCGCTGGCGGCCGAAGCCCTGGACCTCGCTGACCGTGAGACCGGTGATCCCGATCAGCTCGAGGGCGTTCTTGACGTCGTCGAGCTTGAACGGCTTGACGATGGCGGTGACCAGCTTCATGCGCGGACCCCTTCCGTGCTACGGGCCATGCCTTCACCGGGGGTGGCGTGCGCCTGGCCGACGAGAGATGTTCCCCCACCGCTGCCGAGGGAGGCGAAGTCGTACGCCGTCTCGGCGTGCTCGACGGTGTCGATGCCGGCGACCTCCTGCTCCTCCTTGATGCGGAAGCCCACGGTCTTCTGGATCGCCAGACCGATGACGTAGGTGACGACGAAGGAGAACACGAGCACCACGAGGGCGCCGACGACCTGCCGCCAGAGCTGCTCGACGCCGCCGCCGTAGAACAGGCCCTCGGTGCCGTACACGGCGCCGGCCGAGGAGGCCGACGACAGGAACAGGCCGACCGCGACCGTGCCCCACAGACCGCCGACGAGGTGGACGCCGACGACGTCGAGCGAGTCGTCGTAGCCCAGCTTGTACTTCAGGCCGACGGCGAGGGCGCAGAGGATGCCGGCGATCGCGCCGACGAGGATCGCGCCGATCGGGGTGACCGAGGTGCAGGACGGCGTGATCGCCACCAGGCCGGCGACGACACCCGAGGCACCACCCAGCGAGGTGGCGTGGCCGTCCCGGATCCTCTCCGTGGCCAGCCAGCCGAGGGCCGCGGCGGAGGTGGCGACGAGGGTGTTGACGAACGCCTCGGCCGCCTGGCCGTTGGCCGACAGCGCCGAGCCCGCGTTGAAGCCGAACCAGCCGAACCACAGCAGGCCGGCGCCGGCCATGACCAGGGGCAGGTTGTGCGGCCGCATCGGGTCGCGGCCGAAGCCCCGGCGCTTGCCGAGCACGAGGGCGAGCGCCAGGCCCGCGGCACCGGCGTTGATGTGCACCGCGGTGCCGCCGGCGAAGTCGATGGCCAGCAGGTTGTTGGCGATCCAGCCACCGACCGCGGACTCCGCGCCGTTGAACGCGAAGACCCAGTGGGCGACCGGGAAGTAGACGATCGTGGCCCAGATGCCGGCGAAGAGCATCCACGGGCCGAAGCGGGCCCGGTCGGCGATCGCGCCGGAGATCAGCGCCACGGTGATGATCGCGAACATCGCCTGGAAGGCGACGAAGGCCAGCGACGGGATGGTGAACACCGTGTCGGTGGTGTCGGTGAACGCGGCGTCGAACGTGCCGGCGCCGATGAGGCCGTTGAGCCCGAAGAACTCGAACGGGTTGCCCAGCAGGCCGGCGCCGATGTCGTTGCCGAAGGCCATGGAGTAGCCGTAGAGCACCCAGAGGACGCCGATCAGCGCGAGCGCCCCGAAGCTCATCATCATCATGTTGAGGACGCTCTTCGCGCGGACCATGCCGCCGTAGAAGAGCGCCAGACCGGGGGTCATCAGCAGCACCAGAGCGGCGCTGGCCAGGACCCAGGCGGTGTCGCCGGTGTCCACGGCAACCTCCTGACGGATCGGTGTGGCGGTCGCGGGGACCGCCACGAGAGGACGGACCCGGGGCGCCTGGGCGCACCGGGGACGGGCGGGAGTCCGGCGCCCCCGGCCATGGAGGCGACGTGGGGTTCACCGTGCCGTCGGCCTGTTTCGTCCGATCGCGCGCCACTGTTTCGGCGCGGTGAACTCCGTGCCGCGTGTCCGGCCGCGGTGTTCCAGCCGTGTTGCGTGGGCTGCCGACGGTGGCCCCGGCCACAGCCGGACCTGCGTTCGGGTGTTGTTGCAAAAGGTTCGCAGTAAGGTCGGACCGTGCTGCCCAGCCCGGCCGTCCAGGCCCCCTCGCCCTCCGCCGTCCCGCCGGGGCGGTTCTCGACGCGCGACCGCCGGTCGATCGCCGGGATGACGGCGTTCGTCCTGCTGCTGCACGTCGTCGGCTGGGGCGTGCTCGTGCTGGCCGTCGCCCCGCAGGGCTACCACCTGGGCAGCACCGGCGTCCTGGGCGTCGGCGTGGGGCTGACGGCCTACATGCTCGGCGTGCGGCACGCCTTCGACGCCGACCACATCGCCTCGATCGACAACACCACCCGCAAGCTCGTCGGCGAGGGCCGGTCCTCGGTGAGCACCGGGTTCTGGTTCTCGCTGGGGCACTCCTCCGTGGTCTTCGGAGCCGCCCTGCTGCTGGTGCTCGGCGTCCGTTCCGTGGCCGGCGTGGTGCAGGACGGCGACTCCGGGGTGGGCCAGGCCCTCGGGCTGATCGGGACCCTGGTCGCCGGCGTGTTCCTCCTGCTCATCGGGCTGATGAACCTCGTGGCGGCGGTGGGCATCGCCAAGGTCTTCCGGCAGATGCGCTCGGGCCGGTTCGACGAGGCGGAGCTCGAGCGCCACCTGCACAACCGCGGCTTCCTCGCCCGGCTGCTGGGGCGCATGACCCGGCGCGTGAGCAAGCCCTGGCACCTCTACCCGGTGGGCCTGCTGATGGGGCTGGGCTTCGACACCGCCACCCAGGTCGCGCTGCTGGTGCTCGCCGCGGGCTCGGCCGCGTTCGCCCTGCCCTGGTACGCGATCCTCGTGCTGCCGGTCCTCTTCGCCGCCGGCATGAGCCTGTTCGACACCGCCGACGGCGTCCTCATGTCGCGGGCCTACGGCTGGGCGTTCCTCAAGCCGGTCCGGAAGGTCTTCTACAACCTGACCGTCACGCTGCTCTCGGTGACCGTCGCCCTCGTCATCGGCGCCCTGGTGCTCGCGGGGCTGCTCGTCGACCGGCTCGACATCGGTTCCGGTCCGCTGGTCTGGGCCGCGTCGCTCGACCTGGAGTACGTCGGCTTCGCGATCGTGGGCCTGTTCGTCGTCGCCTGGGCCGGGGCCGTGGCGATCTGGCGGTTCGGCCGCATCGAGCAGCGCTGGACGCCCGGACCCGCGGACGGCTGACCGGCGGGAACTCCCGGGCGCCGCGCGACGACCAATGCGGCATGCGACCCCGCCGCGCGGTTCCGACCGTCCTCCTCGGTCTCGCCCTCCTGCTCCTCGGCGCCGGGCCGGCGCTCGCGCACGTCGAGGCCACGGCCGGCGACGGCGCGCAGGCCGGAGACGGCCCGGTGACCATCACCTTCTCGGCCGAGGCCGAGTCGGATGCCGCCGGCATCGCCCGCGTCGCGACGCAGCTCCCGGAGGGCGTGCTGCCGGAGTGGGTGTCGCTGGCCTCCGGACCGCCCGGGTGGGCCCTGACGGGGACGGACGACGGCTTCGAGATCACCGGGCCGGCCCTGCCCACGGGTACCGACGCCGAGTACGCCGTCACGATCGCGACGCTGCCGCCGGACCTGACCGAGCTGGTCCTCCCCACCATCGTGAGCTACGGCGACGGCAGCGAGGACGCGTGGATCGAACCGACGACGGCGGCCAACCCGAATCCCGGCTTTCCCGCCCCCGTGGTGACGGTGGCGGCGGCCGCCGCGACGTCGGCGCCGGCGTCCACCACGTCCGCGTCGGCGGCGCCGGCGACCACCGCCGCGCCGAGCGACACCGCGGCCGCCGCCGCGGACGACGGCGGCTCGAACACCGCGGTCGTCCTCACGGTCGTGGTGCTCGCGCTGGCCGTCGTCGGCGCCGGGCTCTGGTTCTGGCGGTCCCGGGCCGCGCGGCGCGGCTAGTCGGCGCCGCCGACCAGCGCCTCGGCGAAGGCCTGCGGCTCGAACGGGGCGAGGTCGTCCGGTCCCTCCCCCAGCCCGATCAGCTTGACCGGGATGCCGAGCTCGCGCTGCACCGAGACCACGATCCCGCCCTTGGCGGTGCCGTCGAGCTTGGTGAGGACGACGCCGGTGACGTCGACGGCCTCGGTGAACACCCGCGCCTGGACGACGCCGTTCTGGCCGGTCGTGGCGTCGAGCACCAGGAGGGTCTCGGTGACCGGCGACTGCTTCTCGACGACCCGCTTGATCTTGCCGAGCTCGTCCATCAGCCCCGCCTTGGTGTGCAGCCGCCCGGCGGTGTCGACGACGACGGTGTCGACCTCGCCCTCCATGCCGGTGCGGACCGCCTCGAAGGCGACCGACGCGGGGTCGGCGCCCTCGCGCCCCCGCACGGTGAGCACGCCGACCCGCTCGCCCCAGGTCTCCAGCTGGTCGGCGGCGGCGGCCCGGAAGGTGTCCGCGGCGCCCAGGACGACGCTCTTGCCGTCGCCGACGAGCACGCGGGCGATCTTGCCGACCGTGGTCGTCTTGCCCGCGCCGTTGACCCCGACGACGAGGACGACCCCGGGCTTCCCGTCGTGCCGGTCGGCACCGAGCGAGCGGTCGAGGTCCGGCCCGAGGACGGCGGTCAGCTCGCGCACCAGCAGCTCGCGCAGTTCGGCGCCGGAGGCGGTGGCCAGCACCATCGACTGGGTGCGCAGCCGCTCGACGATCTGCGTCGTGGCGGCCACGCCGACGTCGGCGGCGAGCAGGGTCTCCTCGAGCTCCTCCCAGTCGTCCTCGGTCAGCTTCTCGCGGGCCAGGACGGTGAGCAGGCCGCGGCCCAGCGAGGACTGCGAGCGGGCCAGCCGGGAGCGCAGCCGCACCAGCCGGCCGGCCGAGGGCAGCGGCGTCTCGAAGACCAGCCCCTGCTCGGGCTCGGCCGGCGGCAGCTCGACCTCCGGCGGCGCCTCCGGCTGCACGGTGTCCGGCTGCTCCTGCTCGCCCGGGGAGGGGGCGGTCGGCGCGGTCGGCTGCGGCGGGGCGGAGGGCCGGGGCGGGCGCGGCCGGGTCAGCGTCGTGCCCGCCGCGGCGTCGTCGTCCAGCCGGGTGGTGCGCCGTCCCCGGCTGACGAGCAGGCCGACCCCGGCGAGCAGGGCGACCACCAGGATCGCGATCGCGATGAGCACGTACTCCATGCCCTGATCCTCGCAGCCCGCGCTCAGGCGAGCCTGGGCGGAACACGGGTCCGTGCGGAAGGGTGGCGGGCATGACCTCACCCGCCGACGACGACGCCCCCGCGCTCCTGCTCGGTCCGCTGCTGCGGCACGTGGACCCGGTCTCGGCGACGGTCTGGGTGGAGACCGACCGGCCCTGCGAGGTCTCGGTGCTGGGCCGGCGGGCGCGGACCTTCTGCGTGGGCGGTCACCACTACGCGCTGGTCGTCGTCGAGGACCTCGAGCCCGGCAGCACCACCCCGTACGAGGTGCACCTCGACGGCGCGCGGGTGTGGCCGTCGCAGCAGTCACCCTTCCCGCCCAGCCGGATCCGCACCCCGGGGCGGCCGGGGACCTTCCGGATCGTGTTCGGCTCCTGCCGCTACGCCTCCCCCACCACGGTCGACGTCCGCCGCGGCATCCCGCCGGACGCCCTCGACGCCTACGCGATCCGCATGGCGGAGACGCCGGAGGACGAGTGGCCCGACGCGCTGGTCCTGCTGGGGGACCAGGTCTACGCCGACGAGCTCACCCCGCACACCCGTCGCTGGCTGGGCCTGCGCCGCGGCAAGGAGGTGCCGCAGGACGCCCAGGTCTCGAACTTCGAGGAGTACACCCGGCTCTACGCGGAGTCCTGGACGGACCCGCAGGTCCGCTGGCTGCTCTCGACCCTCCCGTCGTCCATGATCTTCGACGACCACGAGATGATCGACGACTGGAACACCTCCGCCGCCTGGCGGCGGGAGGTCACCGCCCAGGACTGGTGGGGGCCGCGCATCAGCGGCGGCCTGGTCAGCTACTGGGTCTACCAGCACCTGGGCAACCTCAGCCCGCAGGAGCTGGCGGAGAACAAGACGTGGCAGGCCGTCCTCGCCCTGCCGGAGGACGACGACGACGCCGAGCCGCTGCTGTGCGAGATGGCCGAGCGGGCCGACGCCGAGCCGGCGGGCATCCGCTGGAGCTTCGTCCGGCACTGGGGCGACGCCCGGATGATCATGGTGGACAGCCGGGCCGGCCGGGTTCTCGACGAGCAGGACCGGCGGATGCTCGACGACGCCGAGTTCGACTGGGTCGAGGCCGCGATGCGCCGCGCCGCCGACGAGGGCGTCGAGCACCTGGTCATCGGCACCTCGCTGCCGTGGCTGCTGCCCCCGGCGATCCACCAGCTCGAGCGGTGGAACGAGACCCTCAACGTCCGGCACGAGGGCAAACCGCTGGGGCGGCTGGCGGAGAAGCTGCGGCAGGCCGCCGACCTCGAGCACTGGGCGGCGTTCGGCGCCTCCTTCGAACGGCTCGGCGCCGCGCTGGTCGCGCTGGCCCGGGGCGAGCACGGCCGGCCGCCGGCCAGCGCCCTGGTCCTCTCCGGCGACGTCCACCACGCCTACGCCGCCGAGCTGGTCCGGCCGGAGGGGTTGACCACGCGGGTCCACCAGCTGACCGTGTCGCCGCTGCACAACCAGGCGCCGCACCCGATCCAGGTGGGCTTCCGGATCGGCTGGAGCCGCTGGGCCCGCAACTTCACCGCGGGCCTCGCCCGCCTCGCCCGGGTGCGACCGAGCGAACTCACGTGGCAGAAGCAGGCCGGCCCCTTCTTCGGCAACCAGCTCGGGGAGCTCGTGCTCGAGGGCCGGCAGGCGCGCTTCGTGCTGTGGCTGACCGACCACGACGGCGGCCGCGAGGAGGGACTGCGACAGGTTCTCGACCTGCCGCTCACGGCGGCCTGACACGCTGGGGGGTATGACGAAGCCGGCCCCCGGCCCGGACCAGCCCCCGATCCCGGTGCGGCTGGTCACCTTCAACATCCGCCACGGCGTCGGCGCCGACGACCGGTTCGACCTGCCGCGGCTGGCGAAGGTGCTCCAGGCGGCGGACGCCGACATCATCTGCCTGCAGGAGGTGGACCGGCACTACGGCCCGCGCAGCGAGGACGTCGACCAGCCGCTGCTGCTCTCCCGCGCGCTGGACATGCAGCTGGCCTGGGGCCCGGCGATCGACGAGGAGCGCGGCGGCGACCGCCCCGACAAGGAGTACGGCAACGCGCTGTTCTCCCGGCTGCCGATCCTGATCAGCGACGTCCACCGGCTGCCGGGCGGCGGCGAGCCGCGCACCGCGCTGCGGACCCTCATCGAGCTCGACGGCGGGACGCTGTGGGTCACGAACACCCACCTGACCCGCAGCGGCGGGGAGCGGGCCGCGCAGCTGGCCACCGTCGCCGCCCTGCACACCGGCGCCATGGAGGCCGGGGTGGTCGTGGGCGACTTCAACACCACCCCCGACGCCCCGGAGCTGGCGGAGCTGCGCCCGCTGTTCACCGACGCCTGGAGCATCGCCCGCGACCGCGAGGGCCGCGGGGGCTGGCGGTTCTGGCGGCACGACGCGGGCTTCACCCACCCGGCGGGCTCACCGCACCGGCGGATCGACCAGGTGTGGGTGACCGAGGGCATCGCCGTGGCCTCGGCCCGCGTCCTCGACGGCCAGGGCGCGTCGGACCACCTGCCGCTCCTGGTCGACCTGGAGATCCCCTCCGGGGTCTAGGGCAGCCCCGCGCCGGGGTCAGGCGCTCTCGAGCTCGGGTTCGCGCAGGCGCTGGCTGATGACGCCGGTGATGCCGTCGCCGCGCATGCTCACGCCGTAGAGGGCGTCGGCGATCTCCATCGTCCGCTTCTGGTGGGTGATGATGATCAGCTGCGACGTCGCCCGCAGCTGCTCGACGAGGGTGAGCAGCCGGCCGAGGTTGACGTCGTCCAGCGCGGCCTCGACCTCGTCCAGCACGTAGAACGGCGACGGCCGGGCCCGGAAGATCGCCACCAGCAGCGCCACCGCGGTGAGCGAGCGCTCGCCGCCGGAGAGCAGCGAGAGCCGCTTGACCTTCTTGCCCGGTGGCCGGGCCTCCACCTCGACGCCGGTGGTCAGCATGTCCTCGGGATCGGTGAGCACCAGCCGGCCCTGGCCGCCCGGGAAGAGGGTGGCGAAGACCTGCTCGAACTCGCGCGCCACGTCGGCGAAGGCGTTCGCGAAGACGTCGTGGATGCGCTCGTCGACCTCGCGGACGACGGTCATCAGGTCGCGGCGCGTGCTCTTGAGGTCCTCGAGCTGGGTGGCGAGGAAGCCGTGCCGCTCCTCCAGGGCCGCGAACTCCTCCAGCGCGAGCGGGTTCACCTTGCCGAGGGTGGCGAGGTCCCGCTCGGCCTTGGCCGCCCGCCGCTCCTGGACGGCGCGGCCGTAGGGCGTGGGTTCCGGCTCGGGCTCCCCCGCCGCCTCGGCGGCCGCCAGCTCCTCCCGCGACGGCGGCACCGGCGCGGCCGGCCCGTACTCGGCGAGCAGCGTCGGCAGGTCGACACCGAACTCCTCCGCGGCGCGGGTCTCCAGCGCCTCGATCCGGTAGCGCTGCTCGGCGCGGGCCACCTCGTCGCGGTGCACCTCGTCGGTGAGCCGGTCGAGCTCCGCGGTGGCGGCGCGCACCCGCGCCCGCACCTCCAGCAGCTCGGCCTCCCGGCCGGTGCGGGCGACGGCCAGCTCGTCGCGCTCGGTGGCCGCCCGGGACAGCGACGTCCCCAGCGCGGCGAGGGCGGCTTCGGCGTCGGTCCGGACGACGGCGGCGACCCGCGCGCCCCGCTCCCGGGCCGCGCGGGCGGCGGCGGCCCGCTCGCGGGCGGCCCGCTCCTGCCGGGCCTGCCGGCGCAGCGACTCGGCGCGGCCGGACAGCGCCCGGGCCCGCTCCTCCGCGGTGCGGACGGCCAGCCGCGCCTCGGTCTCGGCCTGCCGGGCGGCGGCGACCTCGAGCCGCAGCCGGTCGCGCTCCTCGGTGGAGGGCTCTTCCTCGACCGGTTCCGCCTCGGCCGCGGCGAGCCGGGCCTCCAGCTCGGTCAGCCTCGCGGCCGCCTGCTCCAGCGCCTGCTCGGCGCGCACGCGGGCGGCCGCGGAGCGCTCCGCCTCGGCGGCCGCCGACCGCGCGGCGGCGCCGAGCTCGGCCAGCGCGGCGGCCTCGGCCGAGCGGCTCCTGTCCGCGGCCTGGCGGGCGGCGAGGGCGGTGTCGACGTCGGCGGAGCGGGCGGCGGCCACCTCGCGGGCGGCGGCCAGCCGCTCGGCCAGCTCGGCGGCCCGCTGCTCGGCGCGGCGCAGCTCGGCCTCGGCCTCGTCGACGCGGGCGCGCACCTCCAGCCCCGACGGCGCGTTGGCCTGGCCGCCCACCGCCCAGTCGGCGCCGACCAGGTCGCCGCCGGCCGTGACGGCGCGGACGCGGGGGTGCGTGCGGACGAGGGTGACCGCGGCGTCCAGCGACGGGACGACGGCCACCCGCTCCAGGGCGCGCGCCAGCGCCGGGTGCAGGTCCCCGGGCGCCGTCACCAGGTCCAGCGCCCAGCGGACGCCCTCGGGCAGCTGCGGCCAGCCGTCGCGCGGCACCGGCGGCAGGCCCGCGGTCACCAACAGGCCGGCGCGGCCACCCTCGGTCTCCTTCAGGTGGGTCAGCGCGGCCGCGGCCTCGGCGACGCCGGAGACGACGACGGCGTCGGCCATCCCGCCCAGCGCGGCGGCCAGCGCCACCTCCCAGCCGGGGCTCACCGTCAGCTGCTCGGCCACCGGGCCGAGCACGCCGGCCAGGCCGGCGCCCAGCACGGCGGCGGCGCCGTCGGCCGGGGCGAGGCCCAGCGCGAGGGCGTCCCGGCGGGCCTGCCAGGAGGCGCGGTCCCGCTCGGCGGCGCGCTCGGCCTCGGCCAGCTCCGCGACCGCTCTCGCGGCGGCGGTGTGCGCGGCGACGGCGTCCTCGTGCGCCGCGACGAGGGCGACGTCGGTGTCCTCCTGCTCGGCGACCTGCCCGCGCCGGTCGGCCAGCCGGTCGGCGGCGACCTCGGCGCGGTCGGCGGCCTCGCCGGCGGCGAGCGCGAGCCGCTCGATCTCGGCCTCGCCCGCGGTGACCCGGGAGCGGGCCGCGGCCACCTCGCCGGAGAGCCGGGCGAGCTTCTCGCGCCGGTCGGCGATCGCCCGGGCGGCGGCGACGACCGCCCGCTCGGCGTCGGCCAGGGCTGCCTCGAGCTCGGCGCGCTCCTTCACCACGGCGGCCAGCCGGCCGCGCTCGGCCTCCAGCCCGGCGGCGAGCTCGGTCTCGGTGGCGGCGACGCGGGCGGCCTCGGCGTCGAGCTGGTCGGGGTCGCGGCCGGTGCCGGCGGCCGGCGCGGCGGCGGAGAGGTGCCGGTGCCGCTCGGCGGCCAGCTGCGCGACACCGCGGAAGCGCTCACCCAGCGCCGAGAGCCGGTACCAGGTGTCCTGCGCGCTCTGCAGCCGCGGCGCGTCGGCGGCCAGCGCCGACTCCAGCGCCGACTCGCGGCGGGACGCCTCGGCCAGCTGCGCCTCGACCGCGCTGCGCCGGGCGCGGGCGGCGGCCTCGTCGGCGACGTCCTTCTCCAGCGACTCGCGCAGCTGCGCGAGGTCGTCGGCGAGCAGTCGCAGGCGGGCGTCGCGCAGGTTCGCCTGCACGCTCGCCGCGCGGCGGGCCACCTCGGCCTGCTTGCCGAGCGGCTTGAGCTGCCGGCGCAGCTCCGCGGTGAGGTCGGCGAGGCGGTCGAGGTTGGCCTGCATCCCGTCGAGCTTGCGGAGCGCCTTCTCCTTGCGTTTGCGGTGCTTGAGGACGCCGGCGGCCTCCTCGATGAACGCGCGGCGGTCCTCCGGCCGCCCGGAGAGGACGGCGTCGAGCTGGCCCTGGCCGACGATGACGTGCATCTCGCGGCCGATGCCGGAGTCGCTCAGCAGCTCCTGGACGTCGAGCAGCCGGACCTTGTCGCCGTTGATCTCGTACTCGCTCTCGCCGGAGCGGTACATGCGGCGGGTGATCGACACCTCGGTGTAGGCGATCGGCAGGGCACCGTCGGCGTTGTCGATGGTCAGCGTCACCTCGGCCCGGCCCAGGGGCGGGCGGCCGGCGGTGCCGGCGAAGATGACGTCCTCCATCTTGCCGCCGCGCAAGCTCTTGGCGCCCTGCTCCCCGAGAACCCAGGAGATGGCGTCGACGACGTTGGACTTGCCCGAGCCGTTGGGGCCCACGACGGCGGTGATCCCCGGCTCCAGGCGCAGGGTCGTCGCGGACGCGAAGGACTTGAAGCCCTTGAGCGTCAGGCTCGACAGGTGCACAGAAAGTGGATCTTAGCCGCGAAAGTGCTGCTCCCCCGGCATTTCAGGTGCCGGAGGGTGCGGTGGTGTCGCTGTGACGGACGCGTTCAGGCCAGCGCGGGTTCGGCGCTCTCGCCGGCCAGTGACAGCAGCTCGGAGGCGATGTGTGCGTCGCGCTCGGCACGGAGCTGAGCGACTTCCTGCTCCAGTCGGCGCACCTTGGATCGGAGAACAGCGTTCTCCTCGGCTACTCGGAGCTCTACAGGTGCGACGAGGTGACCGAACAGGGCCTTTGCCATGATTGTGGCGGCCTTTCCGACGAGCGTGAAGGTGACCCGGCGCCCCGGGAAGACGGTCGGCGCGGGAGTGGTGTTACCAGGGTGACAGGACCGGACACGCAGGTCAACGCCAAGCATGCCTACTCACCGTGTCGAAAGTGTGTCATCTTCGTCACCCGACGGTGAAGCCGCGACTCCCCTGCAGGCTCTCGTTGCGCACGTCGACGCGGGTCACGCTGCCGGGCGCGCGCGGACCGTCCAGCTGGGCCACGACGGCGCTCACCGCCGCGGACGGCCCCTCGAGCACGACCTCGACCCGGCCGTCGGGCAGGTTGCGCGCCGAGCCGGTCAGACCGGCCGCGTCGGCCAGCCCGCGGACGAAGTAGCGGTAGCCGACGCCCTGCACGTGGCCCGAGACGACCGCGACGGTCCGGACGTCGCTCATGACCGGCGGGGGCTGGGGGCGGTGCGGGCGGGGGACGAACGCGGCCGCGGCTGGCAGCGCGGGCAGCTGTAGCTGGAGCGGTTCATGAACGACTCGCGGCGGATCGGCGTCCCGCAGCGGGGGCACGGGCGGTCGGCCTGCCCGTACACGGCCAGGAACCGGGAGAAGTACCCGCTCTGGCCGTTGACGTCGACGTAGAGGGAGTCGAACGAGGTGCCGCCCTGCGCGAGCGCCTCCCCCAGCACGTCACGGACGCCCTCGAGCAGCGCGGCCACCTGAGGGCGGGTCAGCTTGTCCGTGGGGCGGGCGCCGTGCAGCTGGGCCCGCCAGAGCGCCTCGTCGGCGTAGATGTTGCCGACGCCGCCGATCAGCGTCTGGTCGAGCAGGGCGCGCTTGACCTCGGTGCGCCGGCGGCGCAGCGCGGCGCTGAAGGCCGCCTCGTCGAAGGAGGGGTCGAGCGGGTCGATCGCGATGTGCGCCAGCCGCGGCGGGATGCCGTCGCCGGTCGACTCCTCCACCGCCAGCCCGCCGAAGGTCCGCTGGTCGACGAAGCGCAGCTCCCGGCCGCCATCGGCGAAGGTGAACCGCGCGCGCAGGTGCGTCTCGTCGGGCTGCGACGGCTTCTCGACCAGCAGCTGACCGCTCATGCCCAGGTGGGCGACGAGCGCGCGATCCCCCGGTGTGCCGTTCGGCTCGGCCAGCGGCAGCCACAGGTACTTGCCGCGGCGGTGCGCCGCGGTCAGCGTGCGGCCGGTGAGCGCGGCGACGAAGTGCTCCGTGCCCTCGAGGTGCCGCCGCACCGCGCGCGGGTGGTGCACCTCGACCGAGGCGACGGTGCGCCCGGCGACCCACTGCTCCAGCCCGCGGCGCACCACCTCGACCTCGGGCAGTTCGGGCACGGCTCAGCCCTCCGCGGACAGGGTCCGCCAGGCGGCCTCGGCGGCCTCCTGCTCGGCGGCCTTCTTCGTGCGGCCCTTGCCGGTGCCGTGCACCGTCCCGGCGAGGAGGACGGCGGCGGTGAACGTCTTGGCGTGGTCGGGACCGTCGTCCTCGACCACGTAGCTGGGCGGGCCGAGGCCGCGGGCCGCGCCGAGCTCCTGCAGGCTGGTCTTCCAGTCCAGACCGGCGCCGCGGGTGGCGGCCTCGACCAGCAGCGGGTCGAACAGCCGGTGCACGATCGCGGCGGCGACGTCCAGGCCGCGGCCCAGGTGGATCGCGCCGATCAGCGCCTCGAGGGCGTCGGCGAGGATCGAGTCCTTCTCGCGCCCGCCGGTGGTCTCCTCACCGCGGCCGAGCAGCAGGTGCGGCCCGATGCCGCCGTCCCCGAGGCTCCGGGAGACCCCGGCCAGCGACGTCATGTTGACCACCGAGGCGCGCAGCTTGGCCAGCTGCCCCTCGGGCAGGTCCGGCTGGCTGCGGTACAGCTCGTCGGTGACGACGAGCCCGAGCACGGAGTCCCCGAGGAACTCCAGCCGCTCGTTGGTGGGCAGCCCGCCGTTCTCGTAGGCGTAGGAGCGGTGGGTCAGCGCCAACGCCAGGAGGCCGCCGGGCAGCACGACCCCGAGGGCGTCGTGCAGCCAGGCGGCCGCACGGTCGGCGTGCGCCTGCCCCGCCGGGGAGGTGCCGCCGTCCGCACCCGCGGGCGCGGACGGTTCGGCGACGGGGCTCCCCACGGCGGCCGGCGGGATCAGACCGAGAGGACCTGGCGGCCGGCGTACTGGCCGCAGTTCGGGCAGGCCTGGTGCGGCGGCTTGAGCTCGCCGCAGGCGCGGTTCGGGCACGGGGTGAGCGACGGGGCCGTCGCCTTCCACTGCGACCGCCGGGAGCGGGTGTTGGCGCGGGACATCTTCCGCTTCGGAACGGCCACGTCAGTTCTCCTCTGAGTTGTCTGCTGTCTTGTCGCCGCCGTCGGGCGACGAAGCGAATCGGCCGGCGAGTCCGGCCCAGCGGGGGTCGAGCAGTTCGTGGGAGTGGTCGGCCGGCAGGTCGTCGAGCCGCTGGCCGCAGTCGGCGCACAGGCCGGAGCAGTCCTCCGAGCAGACCGGCGAGAGCGGCAGGCTCAGGACGACGAGGTCGCGGACCATCGGCTCGAGGTCGATGCGGTCGTTCTCGACGAGGCGGACCTCGTCCTCCTCGCTGGTCGCCTCGGTCGTGCTGCCCTCGTAGGCGAACAGCTCCTGGACGTCGAGCTCCAGGGTGTCCTCGACCGGCTCCAGGCACCGGGCGCACGAGCCGACCAGCGGCACGTCGATCTCCCCGGAGACCAGCACGCCCTCCATGACCGACTCAAGCCGCAGCCGCAGCGCGACCTCGGCTCCCTCGGGGACGCCGATCAGCTCGACCCGCCAGCCCTCGGGCGCGGGCAGCGTGCGCTCGAGCTGCTGCATCGAACCCGCGCGACGCCCGAGTTCCCGGAGCTCGACGACCCAGGGGTTGCCCGTGGGACGCCGCGCGTCGGAGGACGCGGCGCCGGTGCGGTGCGGAACTGCGGCAGGCATGTCGGTACTCGCGGTCGGGATCGGGGGGTCGGCCGGCTGGGCGGGGTGCCGCCGGCGCTCGGACCGGTCTAGAAGACTACCTGACGCGGGAAGGCGCCGTCCGACGTCAGGAGGAACGCAGGTTGCCCCGAGCGGCCTCGACGGAGCGCAGCATCCGCTCCAGCGTGCCGCCGAAGTCGGCCAGGCGGGTGTCGACGTACTCGTCGACCTCGCTGCGCATGCGGGTCACGTCGGCGACGGTCTGCGCGCCCAGCTCGTCGGCGCGGGCGACGGCGGTCTGGTAGACCTCGGCCTCGGTGACCAGCCGCTCGTGCTCGGCCTGCGCGGCGGCCAGCGCCTGGGCCTGCTGCTCCGCGGCCTCGGCGAGCAGCGCCTCGGCGGATCGGCGGGCCTCCTCGACGATCCGCTCGGCCTCGGCGTCGGCCTGGGAGAGCAGCTCCTCGGCCTCGGCCTGCGCCTGCGCGATCAGCTCGTCGCGCGACCGGCGAGCCATGCCCAGCACCTCGTCGCGGGTGCGGCGGGCCGAGGCGACCAGTTCCTCGCTCTCGGCGCGGGTCTGCTCGGTCAGCCGCTCGGCCTCGGCCTGCGCCTGCTCGAGGATCTCGGTGCGCTGCTCGACGATCCGCCCGGCCCGCTGCACCTCGGCCGGCAGCGACTCGCGCAGGTCGTCGAGCAGGTCGAGCAGGTGGTCGCGGGGGACCATGCAGGAGCCCGACATCGGCACGCTGCGGGCGTTCTCGATGACGGTGGTGAGCTCGTCGACGGTCTCGTACAGCCGGTAGACGACCTCCGTCTGGTGGCCCGCTCCACGCGTCACGCCGTCCCCCCGCCCTGCCGGTCCTGCTCGCGGTGCACCAGCAGCCGGTCCAGGACCGCCTTGGGCACCAGGCTCGAGACGTCGCCGCCGAACTGCGCGATCTGCTTGACCAGGCTGGAGGACAGGTGGCCGACCTGCGGCGCCGTCGGCACGAACAGCGTCTCCACGCCGGCGAGCTCGCGGTTCATCTGCGCCATCTGCAGCTCGTACTCGAAGTCGCTGACCGCGCGCAGGCCCTTGACGATCACCGGGATGTCGTGGCCGCGGCAGTAGTCGACCAGCAGGCCCTGGAAGCTGTCGACGGTGACGTTGGGCAGCCCGGCGACGGCGTCGCGGAGCAGGTCCATGCGCTCCTCGACGGAGAACAGGCCGGCCTTGCCGGGGTTGACCAGGACGGCGACGACGAGCTCGTCGTAGAGGCCGGCCGCGCGGTTGATGACGTCGACGTGGCCGTTGGTGACCGGGTCGAAGGATCCGGGGCAGACGGCGCGCCTCACGGAAAGCGACCGTACCGGAGCACGGCCTCGCCGTAGCGGCGGTCCCGCACTCCGGTCAGGGGTGTCGGCCACTCCCACGGCTGCTCCCGGGACGAGCGCTCGACGACCACCACGGCCCCGTCGGCGAGCCACCCGCCCTCGACCAGCGCACGCAGCACGCCGAGCACCTCGTCGGCCGGCGTGGCGTAGGGCGGATCGGCGAGCACGAGGTCGAACCGCGCGGGGGCGGGCCCGGCCACCACGGTGGGCACCGAGCCGGCGACCACCCGCGCCCCGGGCAGCCCGACCGCTGCGACGTTGGCGCGCAGCACCGGCAGCACCCGTGCGCCGGACTCGACGAGCACCACCTCGGCCGCCCCACGGGAGAGCGCCTCCAGCCCCAGCGCGCCCGAGCCGGCGTAGAGGTCGAGCACGCGGGCGCTGTCGAGGTCGAGCAGCGAGCCGAGGGAGTTGAACAGCCCCTCGCGGGCGCGGTCGCCGGTGGGCCGGACGCCCGACGGCGGGACCTTCAGCCGCCGCCCGCCGGCCTCACCGGCGATGAGCCGCGTCACGCCTTCTCCAGCCACTCCGCGCGCTCGTCGGTGGCCAGCGCGGCGACCTCGGCGGCCAGGCCGGGGTGGTCGGCGAGGCCGCGGTCGGTCTCCAGCAGCGCCTGGGCCTCGGCGCGGGCGGCGGCGATGAGCTCCTCGTCCTCGAGCAGGGAGAGCAGCTTGACCCCCGACCGGCTGCCGGACTGCGCCGCGCCGAGGATGTCGCCCTCGCGGCGGGTCTCGAGGTCGAGGCGGGCCAGCTCGAAGCCGTCGGAGGTGCTCGCCACCGCGGCCAGCCGCGCCCCGGTCGACGACGCCGTCGACGCCTCGGTGACCAGCAGGCACAGGCCCTGGTGCTTGCCGCGGGCCACCCGGCCGCGCAGCTGGTGCAACTGGCTGACGCCGAAGCGGTCGGCGTCCATGACCACCGTCACCGTGGCGTTGGGCACGTCGACGCCGACCTCGACCACCGTCGTCGCGACCAGCACGTCGATCTCACCCGCGGCGAAGGCGCGCATGCGGGCGTCCTTCTCCTCCGGGGTCAGCCGGCCGTGCAGCACGTCGAGCCGCAGCCCGGCCAGCGGGCCCTCGCGGAGCCCCTCCGCGACGTCGAGCACGGCCAGCGGGGGCCGCCGGTCGCTGCCGCCCTCGTCCCCGGCCGGGGCGCCGTCGTCGGCGTCGGGCTCGTCGGCGTCGGCGCCGTCCTCACCGATCCGCGGGCAGACGACGTAGGCCTGCCGGCCGGCGGCGACCTCCTCGCGGACCCGCTCCCACGCGCGGTCCAGCCAGTTCGGCTTCTCCGCGGCCGGCACCACGGACGACGCGACGCCGCCGCGGCCGCCGGGCAGCTGCCGCAGGACCGAGGTCTCCAGGTCGCCGTAGACGGTCATGGCCACCGTGCGCGGGATCGGCGTGGCCGTCATGACGAGCACGTGCGGCGGCCGGTTGCCCTTGGCGCGCAGCGCGTCGCGCTGCTCGACGCCGAAGCGGTGCTGCTCGTCGATGACCACCAGGCCGAGGTCGGCGAACTCGACGCCCTCCTGGAGCAGGGCATGGGTGCCGATGACGATGCCCGCGCTGCCGTCGGCCGCCGCGGCGCGGGCCTCCCGCCGGGCGGCGGCCTTCTGCGAGCCGGTCATGAGGACGACGCGGGTGCCGTCGGGGTCGCCGTCGAGCTCCCCGGCGCGGCCGAGCGGCCCGAGCAGCGCCGAGATGCCGCGGAAGTGCTGCGCGGCGAGCACCTCGGTGGGCGCCAGCAGCGCCGCCTGCCCACCGGCGTCGACGACCTGCGCCATCGCGCGCAGCGCGACGACGGTCTTGCCGGCGCCGACCTCGCCCTGCAGCAGCCGGTGCATCGGCTGTTCCTCGGACAACTCCGCCGCCAGCTCCTCCCCGACGGCCCGCTGCCCCTCGGTGAGCGTGAAGGGCAGCGCGGCGTCGACGGCGTCGAGCAGGCCGCCGGCCCGGGGTGGGCGGGCGACGCCCGGCTCCAGCGCGGCCGCGCGCCGGCGGGCGGCCAGCGTGAGCTGCAGGACCAGCGCCTCGTCCCACTTCAGCCGGTGCGAGGCGAGCTCGACGTCGTCCGTCGACGAGGGCCGGTGGATGAGGCGGATCGCCTCGTCCAGCGGCATCAGCCCGTGGCGGGCCCGCAGCTCCTCCGGCATCGGGTCGACGACCAGCCCCGACGGGGCGGCCGGCCCGTGGATCAGCAGCTTGATCGAGCGCTGCAGGACCCAGCTGGAGACCTCCTTGGTCGCCGGGTAGATGGGGATGAGCGCCCGCGCCCAGTCCTCGTCGTCGTCGCCGGTGAGCAGGTGGAAGTCGGGGTGGGCGAACTGCTTGGCGTTCTTGTACTGGCCGACCGTGCCGGCGAACAGCCCCCAGTCGCCGGGTTCCAGCTTGCTGTGCCGGCGGTTGAAGAAGACGAGCTGCATCGAGTTGGCGCCGTCGGTGACGGTCACCTCGGTCATCGTGCCGGGGCGGTTGCGCATCTTCCGGGTGTTCACGGTCTTGACCTGGGCCAGCACCGTGACCCGGTCGCCGACCTGCAACTCGCCCAGCTTGGCCATCTCGCCGCGCCGCGCGTACCGGCGGGGGTAGTGCCGGAGCAGGTCGCGCACCGTGCGCAGCCCCAGCGACATCTCCACCGCGAAGGCGGTCTTGTCCCCCAGGACCTTGCCCAGCGGCGTGTCCAGCGTGATGCCGACCTTCACTCGACCCCCACCAGCAGGAGCACCCCGGCCGGGCCGCCGTCGTAGCGGGTCACCTCGACGGTCGGGTGGGTGGCCGCGAGGTGGGCGGCGACCGCGTCGCCCAGCGCGGGGTCGGGGCCCACGACGAGGGTGGCCAGCTCGCCGCCGGCCGACAGCAGCCGGTCGAGCAGCTCGCAGGCGACGGCGGTCAGGTCCGGGCCGAGGATCACGACGTCGCCCTCGGCCGACCCGAGCGCGTCGCCGGGCCGGCAGCGGCCGGCGGAGGTGAGCGCCTCCTGGTCGGCGACCGTCACCTCGGCCCAGCGGGTCGCCGCCGCGGCCTCGGCCATCGCGATCACGTCGTCGCCGAAGCGCCGGCCGGGGTCGGCGACGGCGATCGCCGCCAGGCCCTGCACCGGGGAGCGGGTGGGGACGACGGCCACGTCCCGGCCCTCCTCGCGGGCGCGCTCGGCGGCCCGCGAGGCCAGGGCGGTCAGCTCCGCGTCGTTGGGCAGGACGACGACGTCGGCCGCGGTGCAGGCGAGGATCTCGGCGAGCACCACGTCCTCGGCAACGCCGTCGGGACCGCAGGTGACCACCCGCACGCCCTCACCCGTGAACAGCTCGGCGAGGCCGGTGCCGGGCAGGATGGCCACGATCGCGCGCGTGCCGGGCACCGGCGCCGGCGGGCGGATCGGCGCCAGCGGGGTGACCGAGATCCGGTAGGGCCGCCCCGCCTCGATGCCGGCCTCGATCGCGGCGCCGACGTCGCTGACGTGGACGTGGACGTTCCACGCCCGGCCCTCGGGGGTGTCGACGCCGACGACCACGAGGCTGTCGCCGAGGGCGGCCAGCCGGTCGTGCAGGCGGGCCACCGCCTCCTCGTCGGCGTCGGCGAGCAGGTACTGCACCTCGCTGCCGGGGCCGGCCGGGGGCTGGTGGGGGGCGTCGTCGTGCGCGTGCGCGGGGCCGGGCGCGCGGCGGGCCAGCGGGGGCCGGGCGGGCTCCACGCCGGTGACCGTGGTGACGAGCGCGTCGAGCAGCAGGCACAGACCCGCGCCGCCGGCGTCCACCACCCCGGCGTCGCGCAGGGCGGGGAGCTGGTCGATGGTGCCCTCCAGGGCCGCCCGGGCGCCGTCGGCCGCGGCGCGCACCACGTCGGCGAGCTCGATGCGCCCCTCGTCGACGGCGGCGACCGCCGCCCGGGCCCCGCCGCGGGCCACGGTGAGGAAGGTGCCCTCCTCCGGATCGGCGACGGCGGTGTAGGCGGTGTCGGCCGCCTTCTGCATCGCGAGGGCGATCGTCGGGCCGTCGGCCGGGCCCTGGCCGGCGAGCTGGTCGGCCAGGCCGCGGAACAGCTGCGCGAGGATCGTGCCGGAGTTGCCCCGGGCGCCGAGCACGGCGCCGCGGGCCATGACCGTCCACACCGACTCGGCCGGGTCGTCGCCGGCCTCGTCGAGCGCGGCCAGCGCCGCCTCGGCGGTGAGCAGCAGGTTGGTGCCGGTGTCGCCGTCGGGCACCGGGAAGACGTTGAGGTCGTCGAGCCGGCCGCGGGACTCGGACAGGACGGCGCACGCGGCCCGCCACCACCGGCCGGCCGCGGCCTCGTCCAGAGCCTGCAGCACGGGCGGAGGGTACCCACGCGCGAAGACATCGCCGGGGATTGCGCCGGTCCGCCGCCCGCGGCGACGCCGTCCGCCGAGACCGGTTAGACTGATCGGCGGTCTTCCGTCCGGGCGCTGTCGCGCACCGCCGATCTGCAACGATTTCTCTGGGAGTGATCCACCGTGGCTGCCGTGTGCGATGTCTGTGGCAAGGGGCCCGGTTTCGGTATGTCGGTGTCGCACTCGCACCGCCGCACGCCGCGCCGCTGGAACCCGAACATCCAGTCCGTCCGGGCGCTCGTCGCCCCGGGCAACCGCAAGCGCATCAACGCCTGCACCTCGTGCATCCGCGCGGGCAAGGTCGTGCGCGCCTGACAGGCCCCCTGCAGGGTCCCGACGCGAGCTTGCGAGTGGCGGGGGGCAGGGGGTCCTTCCAGAACCCCGGAGGTCACCGGCCTCCGGGGTTCTTCGCGTCGGCCGCCGGACGCCGCGAGCGACGGGAACGCTCACGAACAACGTGCGTCGATGGCGCATCCGCCCGCGAGTAGTGCGCCACATCCGCACACCGCCGCCACGGCGAGCGAACGCGGCGGCACCCGACAGCGGTCAGTGCCGGCCGATGCCGCGGGCGCGGGCGGCGGTGACGACGATCTCGACCACGGTCTCCAGTGGCAGGGCGGTGCTGTCGATCACCAGGTGGTAGTGCCGCGCCGAGCCGGGGTCGCAGCGGTAGAAGTGCCGCACGTAGGCCTCCCGCGTGCGGTCGTTGGCCTCGAGGTCGCGGCGGACCTCCTCCACCGGCCGCCCCGAGCGGGCCACCGCGGCGGCCAGCCGGCGCTCGGACGGCCCGTCCAGCCGCACGTGCAGCGCGTCCGGCCGCTCGCGGAGCACCATGGCACCCGCCCGCCCGAGCACCACTCCCCCGACGCCGTCGGCCACCTCGGTGAGCACCTTCTCGGTCTGCTGCCGGTAGGCCCGCTCGTCGGGCAGGGACGACGACGGCAGCACCCCGCCCACCGGGTCGGGCATGGTGCCCAGCGAGGCCACCAGCCGCCAGAGGCCGCGCACCACGGTCTCGTCGTTGGCCTCGGCCTCCGCCACCGGAACGCCGAGCCGCCCCGCCACCTGCGCGGGGATGGCCCGGTCGTGGAAGGGCAGGCCCAGCCGCTCGGCGACCGCCGGCGCGACCTCCGCGCCGCCGGCCCCGTAGGGCGCGGAGATGGTCACGATGCCCACGACGACTCCTCTCCCGGGTCGACCGATGGCAGCTCCTTGCCGAGGAACACGGCACCGGGCGCGTCCGCGTAGACGCCGAACCCCGGCACCGGGCCGTAACCGGCGCCGGCGTAGAGCGCCAGGGCCTCGGGCTGCCGGTGCCCCGTGTTCAGCACCACGGCCCGGTGCCCGGCCTCCGCCGCGCTCACCTGGAGCGCCCGCATGACCAGCCGGGCCAGGCCCAGCCGGCGGAAGGCCGGCTCGACGTAGACCCGCTTCACCTCCACGACCCCCGGCTCGTGCACCCGCCACGCGCCGCAGCCGGCCGGCACGCCGTCCACCTCGACGACGAGGAACAGCCCGGCCGGCGGGCGGAACTCCGCGGGGTCGACGACGGCGCCGTCCGGCCCGCCGTAGCGCACCGTGTACTCCTGCTGGACCCGCGCCACCAGTTCCCGGGCGACCGGGTCCTCGTACGGCACCGCCCGCAGCCGCACGGCACGGCCGTCGCGCAGCAGCGCGTCAGCCGAAGTGGACATGACCCGGCCCCTCCGCTCCGACCGCCCGCGCGGCCTCGGCCGCAGGCTGCCCGCTCACCAGCACGGCCGCATCCTGCCCGGCCTCGCGCACGGCGCCGATCGCGGCCCACCCCTCGGGCAGCGCGACCGACGGCGGGAAGGTGGCCAGCAGCGCGTGGTCCTCGCCCCCGGTGAGCACCCACGCCATCGGGTCGGCGCCGAGCGCGGCGGCGACCTGCTGCAGCGGACCGGGCGGCTCCAGGCAGGCGCGCACCAGCGCGGCCCGGTCGAGGTCCAGGACGGCGCCGCTCGCCACGGCGAGGTGGCCGGCGTCGGCGAGCAGCCCGTCGCTGACGTCGCACATGGCGGTGGCTCCCGCCGCGGCCGCCGCGGGACCGGCGCCGTAGGGCGGCTGGGGACGGCGGTGCGCGGCGACCGCCACGACGGGGCTGGTGAACCCGCGGCGCAGCACCGCCAGCCCGCAGGCCGACCAGCCCAGCCGGCCGGCCAGCGCGACGACGTCCCCCGGGCGGGCGCCCGACCGCAGCACCGGCGCCCGGCCGCCCAGGTCGCCCAGCGCGGTCACCGACAGGACGACGCCGGCGCTGTCCGGCGCGCTGGCCACCGTGTCGCCGCCGACGACGGCCGCCCCGAGCGGCGCGCACTCGGCCGCGAGCCCGGCGGCCACGCCCTCCAGCCAGCTCGTCGGGGTGTCCGGCGGGCAGGCCAGCCCGACCAGCAGGGCCGTCGCCACCCCGCCCATCGCGGCGACGTCGGCCAGGTTGGCCGCGGCCGCCTTGTGCCCGATGTCCTCGGCCGAGGACCAGTCGCGGCGGAAGTGCCGGCCCTCGACCAGGACGTCGGTGGTCGCGACGACCCGCCCGTCCGGGGTGCGCACCACCGCCGCGTCGTCGCCGGGCCCGACCTCGGCGGCCGCGGCGTCGCCCGCCCGCGCGACGACGCGGGCGATCACGCCGAACTCGCCGACCACCCGCACGCTGTCGGCGGGGTCGTTCCGCGGGATCAGCGGGCGAGGCCGACTCACCGGCCGACCTCCACTGCTGCCGTAAGGTCTCCAGTCGTCCGCCACCCGGCCGGATCAGCACAACGGCAGCGCTGCCCCAGGAAGGGTCTTCCGTGGTCCACGCCTACATCCTCATCCAGACCGAAGTCGGCAAGGCCGCGCAGGTCGCCTCGACGATCAGCGAGATCGACGGCGTCACCAAGGCCGAGGACGTGACCGGGCCCTACGACGTGATCGTCCGTGCCGAGGCCGAGACCGTCGACGAGCTCGGCCGGCTCGTCGTCGCCCGGGTCCAGTCGGTGGACGGGATCACGCGCACGCTGACCTGCCCCGTCGTCAACCTCTGACGTCGCCCTGAGCCAGGACACCGCCCGCGAGCCGGCCCGCCGGGAGGACCCCCTCCGCCGGATCGCGCTGATCGCCACGGCCGTGCTCGTGCCGGTGGTGGTCGCCGCCCTCGTCCTGGTGCAGGTCCTCGGCGGCGGCGACGACGGCGGTGCGGACGGCGGCCCCGTGGCGCAGGTCGGGGGCACCCCGACGCCCCAGCGCGCGGACCTCCCCCCGCTGCCCGTCGACGTCCCACCCGTGACGCCGGAAGCGGACGCGAACTGCCCGGCGCTGATGGGCGCCCTCCCCCTCGAGCTCGCCGGTGAGCCGTCCCGGCCGGTGCAGTCGGACTCGCCGTTCGCCTACGCCTGGGGCGACCCCGCGGTCGTGCTGGTTTGCGGCGTGGACCGCCCGGCCGGCTTCGTCGCCACCGCCAGCCTGATCCAGATCAACGCCGTCCAGTGGTTCGTCGACGACTCCGACCCGGACACGGTCGTGTGGACGACGGTCGACCGCCCGGTCTACGTGCAGCTCACGATCCCCAGCTCGGTCGACAGCGGCCCGGCCACCGCGCTGAGCACGCTGATCGCCACCACGTTGCCCGCCCAGGACCCGCAGCCGGGGGCCTGACCCCTCACGACGGCGGCAGCCGCTCCAGCTGCGCGCGCAGGACCGCGGCGACCTCGTCGGCGGCCGCCGACGGCGAATCCGCGACCGAGGTCACCGAGACGCCGAAGACGCCGGAGCCGCACCAGGCCATCGCCGCCGGGCCCGGGAGACCCTCCGCCGGCCGGTCGACGGTGAGCAGCCGGCAGCCGCCGGGCAGGCCGGGCGGGTCGTCGCGCAGCATGCCGCGGTAGAACTCGGCCTCGTTGCCGGCGACCTCGCGCGCGTAGGCCCCGGCGCCGGCCCGGTCCCGGAACTGGTAGACGAACACGCCGGTCACCGGCCCGGACTCCGCGCCGGTGCCCCAGAACCGCTCCCAGCCGAACCGGAAGCCGTAGTCGGCGAGGACGTCGCGCTCGCGGTGCGGGTCGCGGGCGTAGGCGGCGACGTCGGACACCCACTTCGCCCCGGCCGGCGGGGTGAGCGCGTCGTCGGGGAGCCGGGGCAGGCCGGAGGGCACGTCGGTCACGACCAGCTCCGCCAACTCCTGCGGCGAGGTCGGCACCGGCGCCCCCGGCGCGGCCGTCGCCTCCCCCGCCACGGAACGGGAGCAGCCCGTCAGCAGCGGGACGGCGCACAGCAGCGCACCCGCCAGGAGCCGGCCGGCCGTGCCCGGTCGCGAGGACAGCCGGCGACGGGTCACCGGGGGGTCCGGCCGCCGTCCCGGCCGCCGGCGCGCAGCGCCGTGGCGACCAGCCGATCGACGAGCTCGGGATAGCTGACGCCCGAGGCCGCCCACATGCGGGGGAACATCGAGATCGGCGTGAACCCGGGCATGGTGTTCACCTCGTTGATGACCAGGTGGTCGCTGCCGTCGGGGTGCGTACCCAGGAAGAAGTCGACCCGTGCCAGCCCGCGGCAGTCCAGTGCGAGGTAGGCCCGGCGGGCGGCCTCCTGCACCGCCTGCGTCTGCTCGGCGGTGAGGTTGGCCGGGACGTCGAAGTCGACGGCGTCGTCGAGGTACTTGGCGTCGAAGTCGTACCAGTCGGTGCCCGGGCGCAGCCGGATCTCCGCGGGCAGGCTCGCCTCCGGCGGGCCGCCCTCCGGCCCGGCCAGCACGCCGCACTCGACCTCCCGCCCGGGCACGGCCGCCTCGACGATCACCTTGGGGTCGACGGCGGCGGCGGTCGCGACCGCGGCCGGGAAGTCGGCCCAGTCGGTCACCTTGGTGATGCCGATGCTGGAGCCGGCGCGCGACGGCTTGACGAAGACCGGCAGCCCCAGCCGCTCGCGCGCGGCGTCGTCGAGCACCGACGGGTCGGCGCAGATCGCGCCGGAGGCGTCGCGCAGCACGACGTGATCGCCCTGCGGCAGGCCCGCGGCCGCGAGCAGCTTCTTGGTGAACTCCTTGTCCATCGACGCGGCGCTGGCGAAGACGCCGGAGCCCACGTACGGGAGGCCCGCCATCTCCAGCAGCCCCTGGATCGTGCCGTCCTCGCCGTAGGTCCCGTGCAGGACCGGGAAGACGACGTCGACCTCGGTCAGCGCCGGTCCGATCGCCGCGCCCGGCTCGAGGACGGCGAGCCCGCGGCCGGCGGGGTCACCGACCAGCGACACCGCCGTCCCCCCGGAGACCTCGGGCAGCCGGCCGTCGGTGATCGCCAGCCGCTGCTCCGGGTCGGCCAGGACCCAGCGGCCGTCGGTGGCGATGCCGACGCGCACCACCTCGTAGCGCTCCGGGTCCAGGGCGGCGATCACGCTGCCCGCGGACACGCAGGAGATCGCGTGCTCCGCGCTGCGCCCCCCGAAGACGACCGCGACGCGCACCTTGCCACCCTTGCCGCTCATCGCGGCCGACCCTAACCGAGGCGCTGTCACACGCTGTCGAGCGCCGCCGAGAGGTCCGCAACCAGGTCGGCGGTGTCCTCGATCCCGCAGGAGAACCGCACGAAGCCGGCGTCCACCGCGTCCCCGCCCCACTGCGCCCGCCGGTCGACCGTGCTGTGCACCCCGCCGAAGCTGGTGGCGGCGGTCCACAGCCGGCTGGCGCCGAGCATCCGCGCGACCGCGTCCGCCGAGGCCAGTGTCGCCGAGACCACGCCGTTCGGCCGCAGCATCTGGCGGGCGGCCACGGCGGCCGACGGGTCGCCGGGCAGCCACGGCCAGCGCACGCCGCTGACCGCCGGGTGGGCGGCGAGCAGGTCGGCGACCGCCGCGGCGGTGGCGGCCTGCCGGGCCAGGCGGAGGTCCAGGGTGCTCATCGACCGGTGGCCGAGCCACGCCTCGAACGGCCCCGGGGTGGCACCGGTGTGGTCGCGCCAGCCCTTCATGCGGGCGTGCAGCTCGTCGTCGGTCGTGCTCACGTGGCCGAGCAACAGGTCGCTGTGCCCGGTCAGGGCCTTGGTGTCGCTGCCGATCGTGAGGTCGGCGCCGAGGTCGAGCGGCCGCTGACCGAGCGGGGTGGCCGTGGTGTTGTCCACGGCCAGCACCGCCCCGGCCGCGCGGGTGGCCGCGGCCACCGCGGCGATGTCGCAGACGTCGAGCTGCGGGTTGCTCGGCGTCTCCAGCAGCACGAACCGGGCGCCCTCGAGGTCCCCGCGAGCCGCCACCTCGCCGATGTCCGGCGTCGAGACGTACTCCACCCGCATCCCGAAGCGGGTGAGCTCGTCGGCCGCCAGCAGGCGGGTCGCGTAGTAGCCGTCCGCCGGCAGCACCACCCGGTCGCCGGCGCCCGCGCAGGCCAGCAGCGCGGCGCCGATCGCCGCCATGCCCGTGGCGAACGACAGGCACCGGCCGCCGTCCAGCTCGCCGATCGCGGCCTCCAGGGTGCGCAGCGTCGGGTGCTCGGTGCGGGCGTAGGCGTCGGCACCGCCGGTGCGCGGCGGGACGTCGCCGAGGTGGAAGGGCGCGGCGAAGACCGGCGAGGGCCGCAGCGGCGCCCCGGGGACGGCGGCGTCCTCCCCCGCCCGGACGGCCTTCGTCCCGTCGCCGTACTCCGGCCTCACTCGGCCTCCTCGCTGGCGCTCGTCGGCCGAGCGAGCCGGCTGGCCGTGCCCTTCGGCGACCTCGCGAGCTCGGTCACTCGGCCTTCGCCTCGCGGGACATGATCTCGCGCACCATCTTCGCCGGGGCCTCCCCCTCGTGGCAGACGCGGACGACGGCCTCGGTGATCGGGACGTCGACGCCGTGGGCGCGGGCCAGGTCGAGCACCGACCGGCAGCTCTTGACCCCCTCGGCGGTCTGGCGGGTGCTCTGCTGCACCTCCTCGACGGTCATCCCGCGGCCCAGCTTCTCGCCGAAGGTCCGGTTGCGCGACAGGGGCGAGCTGCAGGTGGCGACCAGGTCCCCGAGACCGGCCAGCCCGGCGAACGTGGTCAGCTCCGCACCCAGCGCGATCCCGAGCCGGGCGGTCTCGGCCAGACCGCGGGTGATCAGCGAGGCCCGGGTGTTGTCGCCGAAGCCCAGGCCCTCCATCATCCCGACGGCCAGCGCGATCACGTTCTTGACCGCGCCGCCGAGCTCGCAGCCGACCAGGTCGGTGTTGGTGTACGGCCGCAGGTACGGCGTCTTGCAGGCCGCCTGCAGCGCCTCGGCCCGGCCGGTGTCCGGGCAGCCGATGACCGTGGCCGCCGGCTGCTCCTCGGCGATCTCGCGGGCGAGGTTCGGTCCCGACAGCGCGGCCACCCGGTCGGTGCCGGCGCCGGTGACCTCGCAGATGACCTCGCTCATCCGCTTGGTCGTGCCGAGCTCGATGCCCTTCATCAGCGACAGCAGGCTGGCGTCCGCCGGCAGCAGCGGCGTCCACTCGGTCAGGTTCGCGCGCAGCGACTGCGACGGGACGGCGAGGACGACGACGTCGGCGTCGACCAGCGCCTCCCCCGCGTCGGCGGTGGCGCGGACGGCGGAGGGCAGCCGGACGCCGGGGAGGTAGTCGCGGTTCTCGCCGTCCTCGGTGATCGCCTTGGCCAGCTCGGGCCGGCGGGCGAACAGGGCGACGTCGCAGCCGGCGTCGGCCAGCACCTTGGCGAACGTCGTCCCCCAGGAGCCGGCCCCCAGCACCGCCGCCCGCGTCACGCGGCGCTCCCTGAGACGTCCCCGGGCAGCTCCCGCCCCGGCCGCGGGTGGAAGGCGGCCGGCGCCGGTTCGCCGCGCAGGTCGGCGAGCTGGTCGCGCACCCGCGACATGATCAGCTCGGTCGTCTCCCGCAGCAGGTCCGCGGACAGCGGCCGGCCGGCGCGGACCTCGGCGCGCAGCGCGGTGAGGTCGATCGGCTCGCCGACCAGGTAGTCGGCCGGTGTCCGCAGCCGAAGGTGCCATTCCTTCGTGTGGTAGTCGTGCAGCCGCTGCGGCCCCCACTGCGCGACCGGGACGACGACGGCGTCGGTGGTCAGGGCCAGCCGCGCCACCCCCGTGCGCGACTCCATCGGCCACCAGTCGGGGTCGCGGGTCACCGAGCCCTCCGGGTAGATGATGATCGCGTTGCCCTCCGCCAGGTCCGCCTGCGCGGCCGACACCGAGCCCCGGGCGTCGGCGGTGAACCGGGCCACCGGGATCTGCCCGGCGTGCCGGAGCACCCAGCCGACGACGCCCTTGAACAGCGACTCCTTGGCGAGGAAGTGCGGGATCCGGCCGCTGTCGAACACCAGCCGGGCGCAGGCGATCGGGTCGAGGATCGAGACGTGGTTGGCCACCACCAGCACCGGCCCGTACGGCGGGATGCGCTCCTCGTGCCGGTAGCGCAGCCGGAACAGCAGCGAGGCGACCGGGTACACGGTGGCGATGCACAGCCACATGCCGATCGGGATCGGCCTGCGGGTTCGCCACTTCGACGGTCGCGCCTGCTTCGCCACCGGCACCTCCTGGGGATGTGATCCCGCCCATGATCGACCCTGCGGGGCCGCAGCACCGCATGCGGGGTCCCCGCAGGCCGGTCGGGGTGTGCTGACATGGGAGCCGTGACGACCTGGTCGGTGGTGATCCCGGCGAAGCGCCTGGCGCTGGCCAAGACCCGCCTGCGTCCCGTCACGGCAGGGCTCGGCGGCACCGCGCACGCCGAGCTGGTGCTCGCCCTGCTGGCCGACACGGTGGCCGCCGCCGTCGACTGCCCGCGAGTGGGCCGGGTGCTGGTGGTCACCGACGACCCCGCCGCCCGCGAGACCGTCCGCGCGATCGGCGCCGCGACGGTCGGCGACGAGCCCGACCGCGGGCTCAACCCCGCCCTGGAGCACGGGGCCCGCAGCGCCGGCGGGCCGGCCGTGGCCGCGCTCTCCTCCGACCTGCCGGCGTTGCGGCCCGACGAGCTGGCGGCCGCGCTGACCGCGGCGGAGGCCGCGCCGCGCTGCTTCGTGGCCGACGCCGACGGCACCGGGACGACGCTGCTGACCGCCCTCGGCGCTCCGCTGGACCCGCGGTTCGGGGCCGGCTCGGCCGCCGCGCACCGGGCCGCCGGTGCGCTGCCGCTCGACGGCGACTGGCCCGGGCTGGCGCAGGACGTCGACACGGAAGCCGCCCTCCGCGCGGCGCTGCGTCTGGGCGTCGGCCCGAGCACGGCGGCGATCGCCGGCCGGCTGGGCGTGGCCGGCGCCCGCTCCTGAGCGGACCCACCGCCGTTCACCTCGGTACGGCACGATGACGGCGTGGCCCTCGAGACGGCGTCCGCCCGGTCGGCACCAGCGCAGCAGCCGCTGCCCGCCGACCGCTTCCTCAACCGCGAGCTGTCCTGGCTGGACTTCAACGCTCGTGTCCTGGAGCTGGCCGAGGACGACACCCTGCCCCTGCTGGAGCGGGTGAAGTTCCTCGCGATCTTCGCCAGCAACCTCGACGAGTTCTTCATGGTCCGCATCGCCGGGCTCAAGCGCCGGCAGAGCACCGGGCTCACCGTCCGCTCCCCCGACGGGCTGACCATCCGCGAGCAGCTGTCCCGCGTGACCGAGCGGACCCAGGACCTCGTGCACCGGCACGCGAACGTCTTCCTCAAGGACGTGGCGCCCCGGCTCGAGGAGACCGGCATCCGGATCGTGCACTGGGAGGACCTCGCCGACACCGAGGCCAAGCGGCTGCGCGAGTACTTCCGCGACCAGGTGTTCCCGGTGCTCACGCCACTGGCGGTCGACCCGGCCCACCCTTTCCCGTACATCAGCGGGCTCTCGCTCAACCTCGCCGTCTCGGTGCGCGACGCCGAGAGCGGGTCGGCGCACTTCGCGCGGGTGAAGGTGCCCAACAACGTGCCACGGTTCGTGCCGGTCGGGTCGACGGGCGGCGGGTCGACGTTCCTGCCCCTCGAGGACCTCATCGCCGCGCACCTGCCGCAGCTGTTCCCCGGTCTGGAGGTGCTTGCCCACCACCTGTTCCGGGTCACCCGCAACGCCGACCTCGAGGTCGAGGAGGACCGCGACGAGGACCTGCTGCAGGCCCTCGAGCGCGAGCTGGCCCGGCGCCGGTTCGGCCCGGCGGTGCGGCTCGAGGTCACCGACACGATGGACCCGCAGATCCTCGACCTGCTGCTCTCCGAGCTCGAGATCGGCCGGGAGGACGTCGTCGAGGTGCCCGGGCTGCTGGACCTGGCCGCGCTCTGGGCCCTGTACGACCTCGACCGCCCGGAGCTCAAGGACGAGCCGTTCGTCCCCGCCACCCATCCGCGCCTGTCGGAGGGCGAGACGCCCAAGAGCGTGTTCGCCACCCTGCGCGAGGGCGACGTGCTGGTCCACCACCCGTACCACTCGTTCGCGACCAGCGTGCAGCGCTTCATCGAGCAGGCGGCCGCCGACCCGAACGTGCTGGCGATCAAGCAGACGCTCTACCGCACCTCCGGCGACTCCCCGATCGTCAACGCGCTGGTCGACGCCGCCGAGGCGGGCAAGCAGGTCGTCGTCCTCGTCGAGATCAAGGCGCGCTTCGACGAGGAGGCCAACATCAGCTGGGCCCGTGAGCTGGAGAGGGCCGGCTGCCACGTCGTCTACGGCCTGGTGGGCCTGAAGACGCACTGCAAGACCGCTCTGGTGGTGCGCCGCGAGCACGGGGTGCTGCGCCGGTACTGCCACATCGGCACCGGCAACTACAACCCGAAGACGGCGCGCATCTACGAGGACCTCGGCATCCTCACCGCCGACCCGCGCGTGGGCGCCGACCTCACCGACCTGTTCAACACCCTGACCGGCTACTCCCGGCAGACCGCCTACCGGACGCTCATGGTGGCGCCGCGCGGCATCCGCGCCGGGCTGATCGACAAGATCCGGCGCGAGATCCGGCACGCGGAGGAGGGCCGGCCGGCGGGCATCCGGTTCAAGATGAACGCGTTGGTCGACGAGCGGATCATCGACGCGCTGTACGAGGCGTCGAACGCCGGCGTCCCGGTGGAGCTGCTCATCCGCGGGATCTGCGCGCTGCGCCCGGGGGTGCCGGGGCTGTCGGAGAGCGTCCGGGTGCGCTCGATCGTCGGCCGCTTCCTCGAGCACTCGCGCGTGATGGCGTTCGCCAACGGCGGCGAGCCGGAGTTCTGGATCGGCAGCGCCGACCTCATGCACCGCAACCTCGACCGGCGGGTGGAAGTGCTGCTCAAGGTGTGCGAGGAGCCGGCGCGGGCCCAGCTGCAGACGATGTTCGACGAGGCGATGGCGCCCGGTGTGCGGTGCTGGGAGCTGGGCGCCGACGGGGCGTGGACGCGCGGCGGCGAGCGGGACTACCAGGCGGAGCTCATGGAGCGGGCCGGTGAGCATGCCGGCTGAGACGCCGGTGCTCGCCGCGGGCGGCGTGGTCTGGCGGGCGAGCCCGGACGGCGTCGTCGAGACGGCGATCGTGCACCGGCCCAAGTACGACGACTGGTCGCTGCCCAAGGGCAAGCTCGACGCCGGCGAGCACGCGCTGGTCGCCGCCGTGCGCGAGGTCGGTGAGGAGACCGGCCTGGCCGTCGTCGTCGGCCGGCGCAGCCTCCGCACCCGGTACGCCGTCCCCGAGGGCGACAAGCAGGTCGACTACTGGCTGATGCAGGCCGTCGGCGGGGAGTTCGAGCCCAACTCCGAGGTCGACGAGCTGCGCTGGCTGCCGCCCGGCGAGGCCGACCAGCTGCTCACCCACGAGCACGACCGCGCGGTGGTCGCCGACCTGGGCCGGGACGACGTCCCGCGGGCGCCGACCCTGCTGCTGGTCCGCCACGGCAGTGCCGGCGACAAGTCCGAGTGGGACGGCCCCGACGAGCTGCGGCCGCTGGACGCCAAGGGCCGCCGCCAGGCGCGGCGGCTCGCCGAGGTGCTGCCGCTGTTCGCGCCCACCGCCGTCCTGTCGGCGGAACGGACCCGGTGCCGGGACACGGTGGCGCCGCTGGCCGACGCGCTGGGCCTCGACGTCCTGCCCTGCCGTGAGCTCGGCGAGGAGGAGTTCTCCGACGACCCGCAGGCCGGGCTGGCGATCGTCGAGCGGCTGCTCGCACCGCGCAACCGCCCGGGCGTCACGGTGCTCTGCAGCCAGGGCGGGGCGATCCCGTCGGTGCTGCTGGCCCTCGGCGTGCGCTGGGAAGGTGTCGCCGGCCGGCTGTACCCGCCGTCCGCCAAGGGCAGCACCTGGGCGCTCGGCGGGCGCCCCGGCGCGCTGACCGCCGACTACTACCGCGACTTCAACGGCGCCTGAACGGCCCCTCTGCAGGGTCCCGCCGCGAGCTTGCGAGTGGTGGGGGGCAGAGGGGTCCTTTTCTCAGCGGGCGGGCAGCGCCTGCGGCATCCAGGACGGGCGCTGCGCCTCGAAGGCCTCGATGTCGGCGACGTGGCGCTCGGTGAGGCCGACGTCGTCCAGCCCCTCGAGCAGCCGCCAGCGGGTGTAGTCGTCGATCTCGAATCCGACGACCCGGTCGGCGTAGCGGACCTCCTTGGCGACCAGGTCGACGGTCACCTCGGTGGCCGGGTCCGCCTCGATCGCCGTCCACAGCGCCTCGACCTCGGGCTGCGGCAGCAGCACGGTGAGCAACCCCGACTTGGTCGAGTTGTTGCGGAAGATGTCGGCGAACCGCGAGCTGATCACCGCGCGGAACCCGCCGTCGAGCAGCGCCCAGACGGCGTGCTCGCGGGAGGAGCCGGTGCCGAAGTCCGGCCCGGCGACCAGGATCGACGCGTTCGCGTACTGCGGCTGGTTGAGCACGAAGTCGGGCTCGTTCTTCCGCCACGCGACGAACAGGCCGTCCTCGAAGCCCGTGCGGGTGATCCGCTTGAGGTACTCGGCCGGGATGATCTGGTCGGTGTCGACGTTGGTCCGCCGCAGCGGGGCCGCGGTGCCGGTGTGGGTGGTGAAGGCGTCCATCAGGCGGGAACTCCAGCGGTCTCGAGGTCGGCGGGGGCGGTCAGGTGGCCGGTCAGCGCCGTGGCGGCGGCGACGGCCGGGGACACCAGGTGGGTCCGCCCGCCCTTGCCCTGCCGGCCCTGGAAGTTGCGGTTGCTCGTGGACGCCGAGCGCTCCCCCGGCTGCAGCTGGTCGGGGTTCATGCCCAGGCACATCGAGCAGCCCGCGCCGCGCCACTCGGCGCCGGCCTCGAGGAACACCTGGTCCAGGCCCTCGGCCTCGGCCTGCGCCTTGACCCCGACCGAGCCGGGGACGACGAGCATCCGGGTGTTCGCGTCGATCCGCTTGCCGCGCAGCAGCTCGGCGGCGACCCGCAGGTCCTCGATCCGGCCGTTGGTGCACGAGCCGAGGAAGACGGTGTCGACCTTGATCTCGCGCAGCGGGGTGCCCGCGGTCAGGCCCATGTAGGCCAGCGCCTGCTCGGCAGCGTGGCGGTCGTGCTCGTCGGCGAAGTCGGCCGGGTCGGGCACCCGCTCGGAGATCGGCAGGCCCTGGCCGGGGTTGGTGCCCCAGGTGACGTACGGCGTCAGCGCGGCGGCGTCGAGGTGCACCTCGCGGTCGAAGACGGCGTCCTCGTCGGTGCGCAGGGTCGTCCAGTACTCGACGGCGGCGTCCCAGTCCGCCCCCTGCGGAGCGTGCGGGCGGCCCCGGAGGAACTCGAAGGTCGTCTCGTCGGGCGCGATCAGCCCGGCGCGGGCACCGGCCTCGATCGACATGTTGCAGATGGTCATCCGGGCCTCCATCGAGAGCTTCTCGATGGCGCTGCCGCGGTACTCGATGACGTGGCCCTGGCCGCCGCCGGTGCCGATCTGGGCGATCACGGCCAGGATGATGTCCTTCGCCGAGACGCCCGGGGGCAGCTCACCGTCGACGGTGACCGCCATCTGCTTGGGCCGGTACTGGGGCAGGGTCTGGGTGGCCAGCACGTGCTCGACCTCGCTGGTCCCGATGCCGAACGCCAGCGCGCCGAACGCGCCGTGGGTCGAGGTGTGGCTGTCGCCGCAGACGATGGTCGTGCCCGGCTGGGTGAGGCCGAGCTGCGGGCCGATCACGTGCACGATGCCCTGGTCGCGGTCGCCCATGGGCGCGAGCCGGATGCCGAACTCGGCGGCGTTCTGGCGCAGCGCCTCCACCTGGGCCCGGCTGATCGGGTCGGCGATCGGCTTGAGGATGTCCAGGGTCGGGACGTTGTGGTCCTCGGTCGCCATCGTCAGCTCGGGACGGCGGACCTTGCGGCCGGCGGCGCGCAGGCCGTCGAACGCCTGCGGGCTGGTCACCTCGTGCACGAGGTGCAGGTCGATGTAGAGCAGGTCCGGCTCGCCGGCCGCACTGCGCACGACGTGGGCGTCGTAGACCTTCTCCGCCAGGGTCTTCGGCACGGCACTGGTCCTCTCGGGGGATCTCACTGGCGATCCCATTGTGTGGGATGCAAGTATTGCTGTGTGGGACAGCCTAACCCCGTCGCGGTTCTGGACAAAGCGGTGGCCATCCTCCGCGCCGTCGCCGACGAGCCGGCATCGCTCGCCGACCTGGTCGCGCGCACCGGCTTGCCGCGGGCGACGGCGCACCGGCTGGCCGTCGCGCTCGAGGGCCACCGGCTGGTGGAGCGCACCGAGAGCGGCGCCTGGGCGACCGGGCCGGGGCTGCGCGAGCTCGCCCGCAGCGGCCCGGACCTCGCCGAGCTGGCCGAGCGGCACCTGGCGACGCTCCGCGACGTGAGCGGCGAGAGCGCGCAGTTCTACGTCCGGGACGGCGCCTCGCGGGTCTGCGTCGCCGCCGCCGAGCGGGCGCACGGGCTGCGCGACACCGTGCCGGTGGGCGCCCGGCTGCCGCTGACCGCGGGCTCCGCGGCGCACGCCCTGCTCGCCTTCGCCCCCGCCGACGAGGTCACCCCGCTGCTGCCCTCGGCCAGTTTCACGGCGCGCACGCTGCTCGACGTCCGCCGGCGCGGCTGGGCGCACAGCATCGCCGAGCGCGAGGCCGGCGTCGCGTCGCTGTCGGCGCCGGTGCGCGACGGGTCCGGCGGCGTGCTGGGCGCGGTCTCCATCTCCGGCCCGGTCGAGCGGCTGGGCCGCCGTCCGTCGCCCGAGGTCATCGGCGCCGTCCTGGATGCCGCCGCAGCCATCTCCCGCGCCGCCCGGTAGCGGGCCATCCCGGGGCGGTGGGTCATCGGTCGCAGTCTCGCGCATGCTGCGCGCCGAGATGCGCGAGACGAGCCGATCCCGACGACGATGACACCCGCCAGGCGAATCTCGGTGCCCGCCTCGCCCGAGGGTGACGGGGCGGCGATGGCAGCGAAGACTGCTGGCATGACCGCCACGGAGACCCACGCCGGCCGCGCGCGCATCGCCGAACCGGGTGAGGGCATCGGCCTCGACGAGCTGGCCCTGGCCACCCGCAACCACGGGATGCCCCTGGAGGCCCTCCGCTACGACGTCACCCCGCCGGGCCTGCACTACGTGCTGACCCACTACGACATCCCGGCGGTCGACCCCGGCACCTGGCGGCTGGAGATCGGCGGCGCGGTCGAGCGGCCGGTCAGCCTCGGTCTCGCGGAGCTGCGGCGGCGCCCCCAGGTCACCGCGCACGTGCTGCTGGAGTGCGCCGGCAACGGCCGCGCGCGCTACGAGCCGCGGCCGGTCAGCCAGCCGTGGCTGCTCGAGGCAGTCGGCGCCGCCGAGTGGACCGGCACGCCGCTGGCCCCGCTGCTGCAGGAGGCGGGCCTCTCCCCCGACGCGGTCGACGTCGTCTTCACCGGCGCCGACCACGGCGTCGAGCGGGGTGTCGAGCAGGACTACGCCCGCGGCCTGCCGGTGGCCGAGGCGCTGCGCCCCGACGCCCTGCTGGTGTGGGGCATGAACGGCGCCGCCCTGCCGCCGCAGCACGGCGCCCCGCTGCGGCTGATCATCCCCGGCTGGTACGGCATGGCCCACGTCAAGTGGCTGCGGCGGATCGACGTCCTCGAGCGGCCCTTCGACGGTTTCCAGAACGCCACCGCCTACCGCCTGAAGGTCGACGCGCACGAGGACGGCGAGCCGGTCACCCGCATCCGGCCCCGCGCGCTGGTCACCCCGCCGGGCTGGCCGGACTTCATGACACGGGAGCGCTTCGTGCACCCCGGCACCGTCGAGCTGTCGGGGCGTGCGTGGTCCGGGCACGCGCCGGTCACCCGGGTCGAGGTGAGCACCGACGGCGGCGCCACGTGGGACGACGCCGTCCTGGCGCCCGCCGACCCCGAGCACCCCTACACCTGGCGGGCGTGGAGCTACGAGTGGACGGCGACCCCTGGCCGCGCCGAGCTGCTCGCCCGGGCCACCGACGAGGCCGGGGACACCCAGCCGGTCGAGCAGGAGTGGAACCGCCAGGGCATGGCGAACAACCTCGTCCAGCGGGTCCCCGTCACCGTCCTCGAGACCTGAGCGGGCTTTCGGTACCGAAAGCCCACTCGGGCGTCATGCGATCCGCCGGGCACCCGCGGAGGGGACGGCGACGAACGTGCGGGGCGGCGGCGCCCCCTCGCGGTCGAACCGGTCGGTGACGGCAGCGGCCACAGCCTCCACGCGGTCGGCGTCGAGCAGGACGATGGCGCTGCCGCCGAACCCGCCGCCGACCATCCGGGCGCCGTACGCGCCGGCTGCCAGCGAGGCCTCGACGACGGCGTCGAGCAGCGCGGTCGAGATCTCGAAGTCGTCGCGCAGGGACTCGTGGCCGGCGGTGAGGACCGGCCCGATCACCCGCACGTCGCCCGAACCCTGCAGCGCCGCGACCACCTCGAGCACGCGCGCGTTCTCCGTGACGATGTGCCGGGCCCGCCGCTGCAGCACCGCGCCGTCGGGCGTGCCGTCGGCCAGGACGGCGAGCGCGGCGACGTCAGGCACCTCGCGCAGCAGCCCGACCCCGAGCCGGGCCGCCGCCTCCTCGCACTCCCGGCGGCGGTCGCCGTACCCGCCGCCGGCGTGCTCGTGGGTCTGGCCGGTGTCCACGACCAGCAGCGCCAGCCCGGCGGCGGCCAGGTCGAAGGGCACCTGCTCGCTGCTGCGGTCGCGGGTGTCGAGGAACAGCGCATGCCCGGCCGTGCAGAGCATCGACGCCGACTGGTCGAGGATGCCGGTCGGCGCCCCGACGAAGTCGTTCTCGGCCCGCCGGGCGACGTCGACCAGGTCGGCCGCGGTCAGCCCGGGCGCGCAGAGGTCGCGCACGGCGAGGGCGACGGCGCACTCCAGGGCGGCCGACGACGAGAGCCCCGCGCCGGCGGGGACGTCGCTGTCGACCAGCACCGAGAGCCCGCCGGCCGCGGCCACCGCCTCGCGCAGCTCGTGCACGACCCCGGCGGGATAGCCGGCCCACCCGCGCGGGTGCCCGGGGGTCAGCTCGGCGAGCGGCAGGACGACGACGTCCTCGGGCTGCTGCAGCGAGGCGAAGGCGACCGCGCCGTCGGTGCGCGGCCCGACCGCCGCGCGGGTCGTGTGCGGCAGCGCCATGGGCAGCACGAAGCCGCCGTTGTAGTCGGTGTGCTCGCCGATCACGTTCACCCGGCCCGGCGCCGCCCACACGCCCGCCGGCTCGGTGCCGAACCGCTCGGAGAACGCGTTCCGGGCAACCGCCGCCTGCTCGTCGCTCACGCGCCCACCACTACGGCGCGCAGCTGCTCGGCGACGTCCTCCGGGTTGGTGTCGGTGATGAACGCGCCCATCCCCGACTCGGAACCGGCCAGGTACTTCAGCTTCCCCGGCGCCCGCCGGATCGAGAACAGCTGCAGGTGCAGCCACCACGCGTCGCGGCCCTCGCGCACCGGGGCCTGATTCCAAGCGGCGATGTAGGGCATCGGGGTGTCGAAGCGGCGTGCGAAGCGGCCAAGGACGTCGAGGTAGACCTCGACGAAGGCATCCCGCTGGGCGTCGTCGAGCGCCGGCAGGTCGGGCACCCGCCGGGTCGGGAAGAACTGCACCTCGTACGGCCAGCGGGCGGCGGCGGGGACGAACGCCGTCCAGTGCTCGTTGGCGCAGACCACCCGCGGACCGGTCCGCTCGCTCTCCACCACCTGGGCGAACAGGTCGCCCTCGCACCGCCGGACCGACTCGAGGATCTTCGCGGCCCGGGGCGGCAGGTACGGGTAGCCGTAGATCTGCCCGTGCGGGTGCGAGAGCGTGACGCCGATCTCCTCGCCGTGGTTCTCGAACGGGAAGACGTACTCGATGCCGTCGACGGCGCTCATCGCCTCGGTGCGGTCGGCCCAGACGTCGACCACGAGACGGGCCCGCCGGGGGCCGAGCTCGGCGAAGACGCGGTCGTGGTCGTCGGTGAAGCAGACGACCTCGCAGCGGCCGAAGCCGGGGCGCAGCTCGGCCAGCGGCGCACCGGGCGCGGACGGCGGCACGTCGCGCTCGACCGCGGTCGCCAGCGAGGGGAAGCGGTTCTCGAAGACGACGACCTGGTAGCCGCTCTCGGGGATCTCGGTGGGCCGCCCCGGCCGCGACGGGTCGAGCGGGCACTCGTCGGCCGGCGGCAGGAACGTGCGCGACTGCCGGTGCGAGGCGATCGCGACCCACTCGCCGAGCAGGGCGTCGTAGCGCAGCTGGGAGCGGGTGCTGACCGGCGGGAGGTCGCGGGTGTCGACGGCGTCCCGGGGCCCGGGCGAACCGTCCTCGTCGTAGTAGAGAATCTCCCGGCCGTCGGCCAGCCGACGACTCGTCCGGATCACCGCTGACCGACCTCCGCGTCCACGAGGGGCCGGGTCTCGGCCCACGGAACGCTATCCCCGGTTTCGGATCATGGGCCACTCGGGGCGGGGAGTGCACCCGAAAGGGAAGAGCTCCCGGCCGGTGGCCGGGAGCCGTTCACCATGAGTAGCCCCGAGGGGATTCGAACCCCCGCTACCGCCTTGAGAGGGCGGCGTCCTGGGCCGCTAGACGACGGGGCCGTGCGGCGGCACCGATCCTGCCACGCCAGCGGCCGGCCCGTGCCACCGGGCCCGGCCGGCGAACGCACGAGCGCCCCCGGCCGGATCGGCCGGGGGCGCTCGCGGTGCGTAGCCCCGAAGGGATTCGAACCCTCGCTACCGCCGTGAGAGGGCGGCGTCCTGGGCCGCTAGACGACGGGGCCGTGCGGTACTGCAAGAGGAACCAGGCTTCCTCGCTGGGGTACCAGGACTCGAACCTAGACTAACGGAGCCAGAATCCGTCGGGCTGCCAATTACCCCATACCCCAAGGGTGGCGCGGCACCTCGCGGCGCCAGGAACAGACCATACCTGACGGTTCCGGACCGGCGGTCACCGCCCCCAGGGCGCGGCGGGCTGCGGCTGTCCCGGCACCGGGCCCGCGGGCCCCGCCGGACCAGGACCAGCGACAGGCGGAGTGGGCGGGCGCAGGTCCAGAGCGGCCGTGACCGTCTCGGGCCGCAGCCGCCGCCGGAGGAGGGCGACGGCGGCCACGTAGGCGGCCATGGCGAGCATGTCGACGAGCACCGCGAGCACGCCGGGACCCGAGACGTCCTCGGTCGCGACCGCCTCGCCGAGGGCGCCCGCCAGCACGAAGACCAGCACGTTGTTGACCGCGTGCAGCACGATGGCCGCCTCCAGGCCGCCGGTCAGCCACACCACCGCCGACGCGGCGAGGCCGAATCCGAACCGGTCGAGGAAGGTCAGGAGATCCGGGGGGATGTGGGCCAGGGAGAACAGCGCGGCGGTGACCACGGCGGCCACGACCGCCCCCGCACGGGGCGCGCGGATCCAGCCGGCGATCGCCTGGCTGAGGTAGCCGCGGAAGAGGTACTCCTCCGCGGCCGACTGCAGCGGTGTGGTGAGAAACACGACCAGGAGCAGCCAGCCGTAGCCGGGGATCGGCCCGGTGACCGCTCCCGGGTCGAGGGCCACGGCGACGCCCACGCTGAGCGCGAGCCCCACGCCCAGGGTCGCCAGCGCCCGCAGGGTCAGCGGCAGGAACAGCCGCCGTCGCAGCCGGGCCAGCACGGACGATGACCAGCCGATCCGCATCCCGTGCGCCACCGCCCAGGCCAGCCAGACGGTCGGGATGGCCACGATCAGCGTCAGGTTGGTGACCAGCAGGGTGACCGGGTCGGTCAGGTTCTGCAGCGCCAGGTCGGGCCCCACGGCGGTCAGCAGGGCCACCAGGACGACGATGACGTCGGCCACCGAGAAGACGACGCCGAACAGCACCAGCCCGAGCAGCGGGCGCCACCAGCGCCAGTCCCGCGAGCGCATGACCTGCAGGAACGGCCGGGGGACGTCGTGCGGCGGCGTCCCCGGGGGTGGCTGCCAGCGGATCGGCGGCCCGGACGGCCACGGCGCGGGTGCCTGCATCCACGGCGCCGGCGGCCCGGACGGCCACGGCGCGGGTGCCTGCATCCACGGCGCCGGCGGCCCGGGCCACGGCGCGGTCGGCCACGGCGCCGTGCCCCAGGGCGGCTGGGCCCACGGTCCCGGCGGCGCCGGATAGCCGCCCGTCCAGGGCGCCGGGGCCGCGCCGGGGACGACCGGCGGTGCGCCGTACGGCCCAGTCGGCGGCGGCCCGGTGTAGGGCTCGTGCTCAGGGGCGGTCATCGGGCCCCGCTCAGCCGGCCAGCCGGCGGGCCCGGTCCAGGCGGGCGAGGGTGCGCTCGCGGCCGAGCAGCTCGATCGACTCGTACAGCGGCGGGGAGACCGTCCGGCCGCTGACCGCGACCCGCACCGGCCCGAAGGCCTGGCGGGGCTTGCGCCCGAGGCCGTCGACCAGCGCGGTCTTGAGGGCCTCCTCGATCGCCCCGGTGGCCCAGGTGTCCAGGCCGGCCAGCGCCGCCGACGCCGCGTCCAGGACCTCCCCCGCGCCGTCGCCGGCCAGCTGCTTGTCGGCGGCCGCGGGGTCGATCTCGACGTCCTCGGTGAAGAGGAAGGAGAGCAGCCCGACGGCGTCGGAGAGCACGACCATGCGCTCCTGGGCGAGCGGGGCGATCGTCTCGAGCACCCGGCGCTGCTCGTCCGTCGGCGGCTCGGCGACCAGCCCGGCCGCGGCCAGGAACGGGATCACCCGCTCCACGAACCCCACCAGCGGCAGCGCGCGCAGGTGCGTGGCGTTGATGGCCTCGGCCTTCTTCAGGTCGAACCGCGCCGGGTTGGCGCTGACCCGGGTCACGTCGAACGCCTCGATCATCTCCTCGGGAGAGAAGACGTCGCGGTCGTCGGCGATGGCCCAGCCGAGCAGCGCCAGGTAGTTGATCAGCCCCTCGGGCAGGAAGCCACGCTCGCGGTAGACGTCGAAGTTCGACTGGGGGTCGCGCTTGGACAGCTTCTTGTTGCCCTCGCCGAACACGAGGGGCAGGTGCGCGAACCGCGGCGTCCCCTTGGCGACGCCGACGTCGGTGAGGGCCTGGTACAGCGCGATCTGCCGCGGGGTGGAGGGCAGCAGGTCCTCGCCGCGCAGCACGTCGGTGATGCCCATCAGCGCGTCGTCCACCGGGTTGGTGAACGGGTAGAGCGGCACGCCGTTGCCGCGCAGCAGCACGAAGTCCGGCACCGATCCGGCAGCGAAGCGGACCTCGCCGCGCACCAGGTCGTCCCAGGCGAGGTCGGTGTCCGGCATCGCCAGCCGCAGCACGGGCAGCCGGCCCTCTTCCCGGAACGCCTGCTTCTGCGCGTCGGTGGTGAACCGGTCGGCGTTGTCGTAGCCGAGCTTCGGGTCCTGGCCCGCGGCCAGCCGGCGGGCCTCGACCTCCTCGTTGGTGGAGAACGACTCGTAGGCGTGGCCGGCCTCGAGCAGCTTGGCGGCCACCTCGCGGTAGATCTCGTGCCGCTCGGACTGCCGGTAGGGCCCGTGCGGGCCGCCGATCTCGGGGCCCTCGTCCCACTCCAGCCCCAGCCAGTGCATGCACTCGAGCAGGTGCCGGTAGGACTCCTCGGTGTCGCGGGCGGCGTCGGTGTCCTCGATGCGGAAGACGAACGTGCCGCCGGTGTGCCGCGCGTGCGCCCAGTTGAACAGCGCCGTCCGCATGGCGCCCACGTGCACCAGGCCCGTGGGCGAGGGGCAGAAGCGGGTGACGCTCACCGCGCGCCGCCGGCGGTGGAGGTGCGGTCGGCGTCCGCGACCGGGTTGGAGAGGGTGCCCAGGCCCTCGATCGTGACGTCGACGCGCTGGCCGGCCCGCATCGGCCCGACGCCGCTCGGGGTGCCGGTGAGGACGACGTCGCCGGGCAGCAGGGTCATGACGTCGGAGATGTAGGAGATCAGCGTCGGGACGTCGAAGAGCAGCTGGCTGGTGCGCCCGGACTGGCGCAACTCGCCGTCCACGGTGCAGGTGACCTCGAGGTCCGCCGGGTCCTTGCCCAGGCCGGCCAGGTCGGTCTCGATCCACGGGCCGATCGGGCAGAACGAGTCGAAGCCCTTGGCGCGGGTCCACTGCCCGTCGCTCTTCTGCATGTCCCGCTCGGTGACGTCGTTGCCGATCGTGTAGCCGAAGATGCTGGCCGCCACCTGGTCCGGGCGGACGTGGCGGGCGCCGCGGGCGCCGATGACGACGGCGAGCTCGGCCTCGTGGTGGACGTTGGTGCTGCCCGGCGGGATGCGGATGGCGTCGCCCGGGCCGATCACCGAGGTCGAGGGCTTGAGGAACAGCAGCGGCTCCTTGGGCGCGTCGCCGGTGTTCATCTCCTTCACGTGCTCGGCGTAGTTCTTGCCGACGCAGACGACCTTGCTCGGCAGGATCGGCGAGAGCAGCCGGACGTCGGCCTGGGCGTAGCGGGCGCCGGTGAAGGAGATCTGGCCGAACGGGTGACCCTCGATCTGGGCGACGTGACCGTCCCCGTCGAGGACGCCGAAGGACATGCCTTGAGGGCTCGCGAAGCGGACGATGCGCACGGCGTCGAGGCTAGTCGGCCGGCGGTGGATGCCCCGGCCCGCTCCGGGCTACGGTCGGCCCATGATCCTCATCGTGGTCAAGTTCCCCGTCCGGCCGGAGCGGGCCGGCGAGTGGACGGCGCTGGCCGGCGACTACGCCGGCGCGGTGAACGCCGAGGAGGGCAGCCTCTTCTTCGAGTGGTCGCGCAGCCTGGACGAGCCCGACACGTTCGTGTGCGTGGAGGGCTTCCGGGACGCGGCCGCCGGGGCCGCGCACACCGGGACCGACCACTTCAAGCGGTTCGTCGACGAGGCTCCCGACCTGGTGGCCGCGCAGCCGCAGATCATCTACGTGGACGCCCCCGACGTCAGCGGCTGGGGGCCCATGGGCGAGATCCAGCCGCGCGGCTGAGGGCCGCGCGTGGCCTGCCGGTTCACCGAGCTGGTGATCGACTGCCGCGACGCGGAGGCGCTGGCCGCCTGGTGGGCCGCGGTGCTCGGCTACCGCGTCCTGTCCCGCGACGAGGACGGCGCCGTCGAGATCGGGCCGGAGGCCGGCTTCGGCGGGGCGGCGCCCACGCTCGTGTTCGCGCCGGTGCCCGACCCGACGCCGGGCAAGGCGCGGCTGCACATCGACCTCTCCGCCACCGACCGCGATCAGGAGGCCGAGCTGGCCCGGCTGCTGGAGCTGGGGGCGACCCCGGCCGACGTGGGCCAGACCGGCGCGGAGTCCTGGCACGTGCTCGCCGACCCGGAGGGCAACGCCTTCTGCCTGCTGCGGAGCCGGGTGGAGCCGGTCACGGGTTGAACTCGGGCTCCGGCGTCACGTCGATGTCGAGCAGCAGCGGGGCGTCCATCGTGCGCAGCCGGGGCAGGACGTCGTCCAGCGCCTCGAGCAGCTCGTCGTGGGTGCGGATGCGGCGGGCCGGGCAGCCCAGCGCGGTGGCGAGCGCGGAGAGCCGCACCTCGGGGAAGCCGGGCCACGGCGCCTTCTTCCCGGTGCGCTCGGCGAGCTTGTCCATGATCGCGTAGCCGCCGTTGGCCAGGACGACGAACAGCGTGCCGACGCCGTAGTTCGCCGCCGTCCACAGCGCCTGGACGGCGTACAGCGACGAGCCGTCGCCGAGGACCGCGACGACCGGCCGGTTCGGCTGCGCCATCCGCACGCCGATCGCGGCCGGCAGGCCGAAGCCGAGCCCACCCATCGCGGCGGACAGGAAGCCCAGCGGCTCGCGGGCCGGCACCGTCTCCTCCAGCACCTGCCGGGTGGACGGCGTCTCCTCGACGATCACCGTGTCGCGGTCGGTGCGCTCGGCGAGCAGCGCGTACACGTGCGGCGCGCGCAGCGGCTCCCCCGGACCGGGCGGCGGGATCCTCGGCACCACCCGCGGGGGCCGGCCGGAGGGCGCCCGCGGCGTCACCCGCTCGGCGAGGGCGGCGCAGAACACCCGCGGATCGGTGAGCACGGCGAGGTCGGCGGGGCTGCGGTGCACCTCGGCGGGGTCCTGGCTGACCTCGACGATCCGGACGCCGTCCTCGGCGAACGGCCCGGGCTCGAACGGGTACTGCCGGAAGACCGGCGCGCCGACGACGAGGACGACGTCGTGCGGCGCCAGCACCCCGCGCAGCCGGCCGCGGCCGGCAGGCAGCAGGCCGGCGTAGTTCGGGTGGTCCTGCGGGAAGCCGGCGCGGGCCCCGAAGGCCTCCTGCCGCACCGGCGCGTCGAGCTTCTCGGCGAGTGCGACCAGCGCGGCGCGGGTGCCGGCCGTGTCGGCGCCCGCACCCACGACCAGCAGCGGCGCCCGCGCGCCGTCGAGCACGTCGGCGACCTCGGCGACGGTCGCCTCGTCCACGCCGGCCGGACGCCGGACCGCGCGGGGCGCGGCCGGCGGGCCGCCGGTCATGGGCTGCGCCCAGTCGTCCATCGGGACGAGCACGAGCGCCGGGCCGCGGTGCGTGAGCGCCTCCTGGTAGGCGCGCCCGACCGCACCGGGCACGTCCTGGGCGGTCAGCGGCTGGTCGACCCGGACCGGGTAGTCGCCGGCCAGCCCCTCGAGCCGTCCGGTGAGGAACGGCTCGAGGGCCAGGTGCCGACGGTCCTGCTGGCCGACCAGCACGACCAGCGGCGCGCGGTTGACCCGGGCGGTGGCCAGGGCCCCGACCGCATTGCCCAGCCCCGCGGTGGTGTGCAGGTTGACCAGGGCCGGGCGCTCGTTCGCGATCGCCCAGCCGGTCGCGATGCCCACGACCGACCCCTCGTGCAGGGCCAGCACGAACCCGATGTCCTCCGGGAGCCCGGCCAGGAGGGGCACCTCGGTCGAGCCGGGGTTGGCGAAGATCGTCGTCAGGCCCAGCCGCCGGAACTCCTCCAGCGTGGCGTCCCGGACGGTCGGCGCCGTCCCCGGCGAGGGGTCGGTCATGGGGCGGCCCCGTCAGTCCGTCGCGAGCAGGGACGAGACGTCGACGGCGTCCTCGGTGACGCCGTACTGCTGCATCAGGTCGGCCACCGACTCCAGCGAGTCCACGTTCACGTCCTGCGGGAACGCCGGCAGCGCCATCTGCTCGGCGACCTCGGGGGCGATCTGCGTGTAGGTCGTGACGATGCGGCGGACCTCGTCGGGGTTGTCGTTCGCGTACTGCAGCGACTCCTGGATCGCGGCCTGGAAGTCGTCCACGACGTCCGGGTTCTGCTGGATGTACTGCTCGGTGGTGAAGTACGTGGCCACCGTGAGGTCGTCGACCGCCTCGGCGAAGTTGGCCACGACCTTGCGGGCGCCCTGCGAGGTCGCCGCGGTGACGAACGGCTCGACCACCCAGGCGGCGTCGACGTCGCCGTTCAGGACGGCGGCGGGCATGTCGGGGAAGGCCAGTTCGACGAAGTTGATGCTGTCGGGGTCGCCGCCGGCGTCCTCCACCACCTTGCGGATGGTCACCTCGCCGATGTTCTTGAGGTTGTTCACCGACACCGTCTTGCCGGCCAGGTCGGCCGCCGTCTGGATGGGGCTGTCCGGCGCGACGACGACGTAGGAGAAGTCGTTCTCCGGGTCCCCGGTCGACGAGTTCCCCTCGGCGACGATGCGCAGCGGGAGGTTCTGCGAGCCGGCCAGCAGGATCGAGGTGACGTTGCCGAAGCTGAACTCGAAGTCGCCGGCCACCACACCGGGCACCGCGGCCGCGCCGCCGGACTCCTGCACCAGTGTGAGGTCGATGTCGTGGTCCTCGAAGAAGCCCTGCTCCTGGCCGAGGTAGATGGGCGCGACGTCGACGATCGGGATGACACCGACCGTGAGCGCCGTGGTGCCGCCGTCCTCGCCCGAGGACGAGCCGCCGCCGTCGTCCGAACCGCAGGCGGCGGTGGTCAGGACCGCCAGGACGGCGACCGAGGTCAGCAGACGACGACGCATGGTGGCTCCCTTGCCGGTGTCGGGTGTGCGGGACGGGTCGGTCGGCTGCGCGGCGCTCACCTCCCCTGGCCGGCCGCGGTCTCCGAGGCGTCGTAGGCCCCGGCGTCGGCGGGGTCGCCGCCGCGGCGGTGCTTGGCCAGCTGGATCTGCTCGTAGACGTGGGCGCGGAGCTCGGCGAAGTGCCGGGAGGAGCGGGTCTCGAGCTGGTTGCGCTCGTCGGGCAGGTCGATGGTGAGGTCCTCCATCACCACCGTCGGCGAACTCGACAGCACGAGGACGCGCTGGCCGAGGTAGACCGATTCGTCGATGTCGTGGGTGACGAACAAGATCGTCACGCCCAGGCGGTGCCACAGGTTGCGGATCAGGTCCTCCAGATCGGCGCGGGTCTGCGCGTCGACGGCGGCGAACGGCTCGTCCATCAGCAGCACCCGTGGCTGGTAGGCCACCGCGCGGGCGATCGCCACCCGCTGCTGCATGCCGCCGGAGAGCTGCCACGGGTAGGCACCGTGCGCCTCGGCCAGCCCCACCGCCTCCAGCGCCTCGGCCACCAGCTCCCGGCGCCGCGCCCTGGGCAGCTTCTTCTGCTTCAACGGCAGCTCGACGTTGCCCGCCACGGTCAGCCACGGAAAGAGCGAGCGGCCGTACTCCTGGAACACGACGGCCATCGCCTCCGGCGGCCTGCTCACCGGCTGCCCGGCCAGCGTCACGCGCCCCTTCGTCGGCGCGAGCAGCCCGGCGATGATCTTCAGCAGCGTGGTCTTGCCCGCGCCGGACGGGCCGACGATGCACACCAGCTCCCCCTCGCCGACGGCGAAGGTCAGATCGCGGACCGCCTCCACCGTGCGCCCGGCGCCGGTGTAGATCTTCTGCACGCCCGCCACGTCGAGCAGCGCGCCGGCCGGTTGACTCATCTCTCTCCTCGTTGGGCGGCGCGCAGGCCGCGATACCAGCGCAGGGTGCGCCGCTCGAACAGGGCGAACAACAGCGACAGCGCCACGCCGAGCAGGCCGAGCAGCAGGATCCCGGTCCACATCTCCGGAATGGCGAAGCTGCGCTGGAACTGCACGATCGCGAAGCCCAGCCCGTTGGAGCTGGCGAACATCTCCGAGATCACCATCAGGATGATCGAGATGCTCAACGCCTGCCGCATCCCGGCGATGATCTGCGGCGACGCGGCCGGCAGCACCAGGTACCGCAACCGGGCCACCCCGGTGATCCCGTAGGACCTGCTCGTGTCGGCGAGCACCTCGTCCACCGCGCGGACGCCCTCGACGGTGTTGAGCAGCACCGGCCACACCGCCCCGGAGATGATCACGATGATCTTGGCGGTGGTGCCGATGCCGGCGAAGAGGAACAGGATCGGGATCAGCACCGGCGGCGGGATCGCCCGGAAGAACTCCAGCACCGGCTCGGTGATCCGCCGCAGCGTCCGGTTCGCCCCCAGCAGCACGCCCAGCCCGACGCCGAGGACCACGGCGCCGGCGTAGCCGAGCAGCAGCCGCCCGACGCTGGGCAGGATGTCATCGCCGACCCGCGCACCGAACCACACGTCGGGAAACCGCTCGAGGATGGTCGACAGCGGCGGCCAGTAGTAGGTCTGGCTGTCCGCGGAGAGCACCCACCAGCCCACCAGCAGCAGCACGGGCAGGGCCAGGGCGTACCCCGCCGACTTCGCCCAGCGCGCTCCCATCGCTCAGCCCGCCAGGTCCGCGCGCACCGAGGTGTGCCAGGCCAGCACCCGGCGTTCCAGGAACCGGGCGCCCAGGTTGACCACCACGCCCAGGAGTCCCGTGAAGATCACCAGCGCGTACACCAGCGGGACGGCGCCGGAGGACTGCGCGTTCGCGATCGCCGCGCCCAGCCCCACGCCGCCGCCGATGATCAGCTCCCCCGTCACCGCCAGGATCAGCGCCACCGCCGCCCCCAGCCGCACCCCGGTCATCACATACGGCAGCGCGGTCGGCCAGACCAGCCAGCGCAGCCGCGCCACCGGCCCCAGCCGGTAGGACCGCGCGGTCTCCCGGGCCACCGGATCCACGTCGTGCACGCCGTAGATCACCTGGATCAGCACCTGCCAGAACGAGGCGTAGACCACCAGCATCACCGTGGAGGAGATGTCCCGGATCCCGAAGATCAGCACCGCCAGCGGGATCAGCGCCACCGACGGCACCGGCCGCAGGAACTCGATCGTCGAGGCGGTCAGCCGGCGCAGCACCTCGACCGACCCCAGCAGCAGCCCCAACCCGATGCCGGCGACAAGCGCGATCGCGAACCCCACCGCCCAGGTGCGCACCGTGTCCCAGGTCGCCTGCCAGAACGACGCCTCCCCGAACTGGCCCACGAGGGTCGAGACCATCCGGGAGAACGGCGGGAAGAACTCCTCCGACACCAGCCCGCTGCGCGGCACCAGCTCCAGCACCAGCGCGAACAGCACCAGACCGAGCAGCCCCAGCAGCGAGCCGGACAGGTCACGGCGGCGACGGGCGGGCATGACCCCCGCGCGGGCCGTGGCGGCGTCGGTGGCCGTCATCGCCGTCCCCCCTCGGGGACGCGACGGCGGCCGGGCGCACGGCAGCGACGGAACTGGCTGAGGTCTCTCTGCATGGCGGAGTTGTCCCTGGACGGAGGCGGATCTTGTCGCGACAATCCATGTGCGCATCGCGCACGGCCGTTCACCAAGAGAACGTATGGGAACGTAAGAGTGTGACCATCGTCACGTCAACGCCCGATATCCAACCGTCACCTGACGACGTCGGGGAGCGGCGGGCGGCGTACGTGCAGTCCCTGGAGCGCGGGCTCGCGGTGATCCGCGCGTTCGACCGCAGCCATCCGCGGCTGACGCTGAGCGACGTCGCGCGGCAGACCGGGCTGCCCCGCGCGGCGGCCCGCCGCTTCCTGCTCACCCTGGTCGAGCTGGGGTACGTGCGCACCGACGGGCGGCTGTTCTCGCTGCGGCCGCGGGTCCTCGAGCTGGGCTACGCCTACCTCTCGAGCATGACGCTGCCGGACGTCGCCCAGCCGCACATGGAGGCGCTGACCGCGACGGTGCACGAGTCCTGTTCCATCTCGGTGCTCGACGGCGAGGACATCGTCTACATCGCACGCGTGCCGACCGTGCGGATCATGACCGTGGCGATCAGCGTGGGGACCCGGTTCCCGGCCTACGCCACGTCGATGGGGCGCGTGCTGCTGGCCGCGCTCCCCGAGGACGCGCGGGAGGCCTATCTGGACGCCGTCCGGCTGGAGCCGCTGACCCCGTTCACGGTGACCGACCCGGCACGGCTGCGCGCGGTCCTCGCCGAGGTGGCCGCCGCCGGCTGGGCCCTGGTCGACCAGGAGCTTGAGGAAGGGCTGCGCTCGATCGCCGTTCCGGTCCACGACGGCGACGGGCAGGTGGTCGCGGCGATGAACGTCTCGGCGTCCGCGCGGCGGAGCACCCCGGAGGCCATCCGGGCCGATCTCCTGCCGCCGCTGCTGGCGACGGTGCGGGAGATCGAGGAGGACCTCCGCCGCGGGACGGCCTAGGTGTCAGCTCGCCGGGCTGACCACTGGCGAGCGGTGGCGGACGGCGTAGGTCAGCGCGTCGACGAGGGCGTGCCAGGAGGCCTCGACGATGTTCGAGTGGACGCCGACGGTGGTCCACTCCCCCACGCCGTCCGTGGTGTCGATGAGCACCCGCGTGGTCGCGCCGGTGCCACTCTTCCAGCCGAGGATGCGCACCTTGTAGTCGGCCAGGGAAACGCCGGCCAGCTGCGGGTAGCGGTTGACCAGGGCCTGACGCAGCGCGTTGTCGAGGGCGTTGACCGGGCCGTTGCCCTCGGCCGTGCTGATGATCCGCTCGCCGTCGACGTGCACCTTCACCGTCGCCTCGCTGACGACGACGCCGTTGCCCCAGTGCTCCACCGAGGTCTTGTAGCTCTCCAGCTCGAACAGCGGCTCGGGGGCGTCCGGCAGGGCGGCGCGCAGGAGCAGCTCGAAGGAGGCGTCGGCCGCCTCGAACGACCAGCCGTCGGCCTCGAGGACCTTGACCTGGTCGACGACCTTCCCGATGACGTCGGCGTGCCCGTCGAGGTCGACGCCGAGCTCGCGGCCCTTGAGCTCGACCGAGGCGCGGCCGGCCATCTCGGTGACCAGGATGCGCATGTCGTTGCCGACGACGGCCGGGTCGAGGTGGTTGTAGAGCTCCGGGCGCACCTTGATGGCGCTGGCGTGCAGGCCGGCCTTGTGTGCGAACGCGGAGGCGCCGACGAAGGGCTGGTGGTCGTTGGGGGCGATGTTGGCCAGCTCGGCGATCGCGTGGCTGACCCGCTGCAGCTCGGGCAGGCACTCGGCGGGCACCACCGGCAGTCCCATCTTGGTCACCAGGTTGCCGATGAGGGAGAACGTGTCGGCGTTGCCGGCGCGCTCGCCGTAGCCGTTCGCCGTCCCCTGGACGTGGGTCACGCCGGCCTCGACGGCGGCCAGGCTGTTGGCCACGGCGCAGCCGGTGTCGTCCTGGCAGTGGATGCCGAGCTTGCCGCTGACCCGGGAGCGGACGTCGGCGACGATGCGGCCGACCTCCATCGGCAGCATGCCGCCGTTGGTGTCGCACATGACGCCGACCTCGGCACCGGCCCCGAACGCGGCCTCCAGGACGCGCACGCCGTACTCGCGGTCGGCCTTGTAGCCGTCGAAGAAGTGCTCGCAGTCGAGGAACACCCGCCGGCCGTGGCCGACGAAGAACGCGACGGTGTCGGCGACCATCGCGAGGTTCTCCTCGAGCGTCGTCCGCAGGGCCTCGCGCACGTGCCGGACGTCGGACTTGGCGACCAGGCACACGACCGGCGTCTCGGCATCCAGCAGCGCCTTCACCTGGGGGTCGTCCTCGACGCGGACGCCGGCCTTGCGGGTGGACCCGAAGGCGACCAGCTGGGCGTGCCGCAGCTTGAGCTCGGTGCGGGCACGGGCGAAGAACTCCGTGTCCTTCGGCAGGGCGCCGGGCCAGCCGCCCTCGATGAAACCGACGCCGATCTCGTCCAGCAACCGGGCGACGGCGAGCTTGTCGGCTACCGAGTAGCTGACCCCCTCGCGCTGGGCGCCGTCGCGCAGGGTGGTGTCGAAGACGTGGAAGTCGAGATCGGTGGCCACGAGGAGCTCCTGGGGGCGGGGAGGATGTTCCCGGCAAACAAAAAGACCCCCCGGGTACGGGAGGTCTGCGCGCAGTCGGGAACGGACTGCGCGCTAGGCGATAATGATCGAGCGGACGGCGGTCATCGCCGACGAGTAAAGCACGGCCCGGACCGCCGTGGCTGCACCCGGTCCGGAAAACCGGGTGAGCGACCGGCGGCAGGCCTGCTACTCCTCTGCGGTGATCCCGACCTCCTGGACCCCGGTGACCCGCCCGTCCGACACCGAGCACGTGGGCTACCTCGTGCCGGACGGCGACGGCCGCGTCGTCCCGACCTCGCTGGTCGGGTCCGCGCTGGGGCCGGCCCGGGACCGCGGGGCGGCGGTGGCCCTGCTGGTCGAGCGCGGGCTGGCCGGCCTGGACCGGCGGTGGTGGTGCCGCCTGCCCACGCCCCTGCCGGCGGGCGTGCTCGCGGCTCGGGAGCCGGAGCGCGGCTGGGAGTGGCGGCTGGTGGTGGTCATCGAGGCGTCGCCGGAGGGCTGCACCGTCCGACCGGAGTGGCCGGCTCCGGAGGAGCTGACGGCGCGGGCCGCCCTGCCCGTTCCGGTGGGCGACCTGCTGAGGGAGGCCCCGCCATGATCAGGTGAGCTGATCCCCCGTCGTCCTGGCTCACGGTGGGACGTGAGCCAGGACGCGGTGCGGTGAGCTGAGCTGATCGTGGCGCGCGGCGCGGTCAGAGCACGGAGAAGCCGCCCGCTGGTGCCGGTCGGCCGGTGGCTCCGAGCAACAGCTGTCCGGCGACACCGGCGGCGATCGCGAGCTCGGCCACCAGCCGCAGTGCCTGCCGCGCCGCCGTGGCCGGCACCTCCATCGGCAGATCGAGCGCCCGGGCGAGATCGCACGTGTGCACGACCAGCTCGAAGGTGCGCGTCGGCAGGTAGTCAACCAGCCGCATGCCGCCCGCGACGGTCGTGAGCAGCTCGCCGCCGTCCTTCGTCGCCACGAGGGGGACGACGCGGGCGGCGATGTCCGCGACGGCCCCCGCGGGCTCGTCGCCCAGGGCCCGCCCGGCCTCTCGCCCCCGCTCGGCGACGGCGGGTCCGGCGGCCATCTGCCGGGTGGCGCGGAAGTAGTCCGGGGCGGAACCGACGTCCACACGCGCCGCGGGCTTGTCCAGGTAGGCCTCGACGGTCAGCAGGGAGCGGCTGGTGTGGCCGACCAGGGCGCGGACGTCCCACTCCCCCAGGCCCGGCTCGGCCCAGCGGTCGCCGACGAGGCCGGCGGTGCCCACGAACCAGCCGGCGGCGTCGGCGAACGCCCGCCGGGACTCGTCCCAGGGGAAGTCCACGGGCACCCCCGGCGCGGCTCAGCCGCCGGCGAGCGCGGCCAGCCGGTCGCCGACCTCCGCCGTCCGGACCGGCCCGTGCGGGTCGCGGGTGGACAGGTCGAAGGCGACCGCCGCGTTGACCTTCTTCGCCTGGTCGGCACGGCCGAGGTGGTCGAGCAGCAGGCCGATCGAGAGGACCGTGGCGGTCGGGTCGGCGAGCCCCTGCCCGGCGATGTCGGGCGCGGAGCCGTGCACCGGCTCGAACATGCTCGGGTTGCTGCCGGAGACGTCGAGGTTGCCGCTGGCCGCGAGCCCGATGCCACCGGTCGCCGCGGCGGCGATGTCGGTGATGATGTCCCCGAAGAGGTTGTCGGTGACGATGACGTCGAAGCGCCCGGGGTCGGTCAGGAAGAACATCGACGCGGCGTCCACGTGCTGGTAGGCGACGGTGACGTCCGGGAACTCCGCGGCCAGCTCCTCGACCGTGCGCGACCACAGCCCGCCGGCGTGGGTGAGCACGTTGGTCTTGTGGATCAGCGTGAGGTGCCGACGCGGCCGGAGCATCGCCCGCTCGAAGGCGTAGCGCGCCACCCGCTCCACCCCGTAGGCGGTGTTGACGCTGACCTCGGTGGCGATCTCGTGCGGCGTGTCCTTGCGCAGCACGCCGCCGTTGCCGACGTACGGCCCCTCGGTGCCCTCGCGGATGCAGAGGATGTCGATCGGCCCGGGGTCGGCCAGCGGGCTCTGCACGCCGTCGAACAGCTTCGCGGGGCGGAGGTTGACGTGGTGGTCGAGCTCGAAGCGCAGCCGCAGCAGCAGACCCCGCTCGAGGATGCCGCTGGGCACGCCGGGATCGCCGACCGCGCCGAGCAGGATCGCGTCGTGCTGGCGCAGCTCGTCGAGCACGGTGTCCGGCAGCAGCTCGCCGGTGCGCTGCCACCGGGCCGCGCCGAGGTCGTAGTGCGTCGTCTCGACGTCGGGGGCGACCTCCGTGAGGACCTTGAGGCCCTCGGCCACCACCTCGGGCCCGATGCCGTCTCCAGGGATCACTGCCAGGCGCATGAGAGGGAACCCTAGGTCAGGCGTTGTTGAGATCTGCGGCACGTGCCTCACGCGCCCCGATCCGCCCGGCGATGTCCTCGAGCAGCTCGGTGCTGACCGGGCTGTCGACGGTGACCGCCATCAGCGCCTCGCCGCCGCGCGTGGTGCGGCTGACCTGCGCACCGGCGATGTTCACGCCCGCCTCGCCCAGCGCGGCGCCCACGGTGCCGACCACGCCGGGCCGGTCGGTGTAGGTGAAGAACAACAGGTAGCCCGAGGCCTCGAGGTCGATCTCGAACCCGGCGACCTCGGTCAGCCGCGGCACCTGGTTCTTCCCGTAGAGCGTGCCCGAGACGGCCAGCTGCGTGCCGTCGGCCATCGCCCCGCGGACGGTGACCAGGTTGCGGTAGGTCGGGCTCTCGAGGTCGCTCGACAGCGCCACCTCCAGCCCGCGCTGCTGGGCCAGCAGCGGTGCGTTGACGTAGGTGACCTGCTCCTCGATGACGTCGGAGAAGACGCCCTTGAGGACGGCGAGCTGCATGACCGAGTCGTCGAACTCGGCCAGCTTGCCGCGCACCTCCACGGTGAGCGACTGGGCGAGCCCGCCGGCCACCGCCGTGAAGAGCCGGCCCAGCTTCTCCGCCAGCGGTAGCCCTGGGCGCACGTCCTCGGCCACCACGCCCCCGGCCTGCACGTTGACCGCGTCGGGGACGAACTCACCCTGCAGCGCCAGGCGCACCGAGCGGGCCACCGCCGTGCCCGCCTTGTCCTGCGCCTCGGTGGTGGAGGCCCCGAGGTGCGGGGTCACCACCGTGTTGGGCAGCTCGAACAGCGGGCTGTCGGTGCACGGCTCCTTGGCGTAGACGTCGATGCCGGCCGCGCCGACCTGGCCCGACTTCAGCGCGTCGGCCAGGGCCGCCTCGTCGACCAGCCCGCCGCGGGCGGCGTTGACGATGATCACGCCGCGCTTGGTGAGCGCCAGCTCGTCGGCGCCGATCAGGCCGAGGGTTTCCGGCGTCTTGGGCAGGTGGATGGTGATGAAGTCGGACTCGCGGAGCAGCTCCTCCAGGGAGACCAGCCGCACGCCGAGCTGCGCGGCCCGGCCGGGCTGGATGTAGGGGTCGTAGGCGATCAGCTCGACGCCGAACGCGGCCAGGCGCTGGGCGACGAGGACGCCGATGCGCCCCAGCCCGACGACGCCGACGGTCTTCTCGGTGACCTCGACGCCGGTGAACTTCGACCGCTTCCACTGCCCCTCGCGCAGCGACGCGTCGGCGGCCGGGATGTGCCGCGCCGCGGCCAGCAGCAGCGCGACGGCGTGCTCGGCGGCGCTGACGATGTTCGACGTCGGGGCGTTGACCACCATGACGCCGCGCGCCGTGGCGGCCGCGACGTCGACGTTGTCCAGCCCGATGCCGGCGCGGGCGACGACCTTGAGGTTGGGCGCGGAGGCCAGGGCCTCCGCGTCGATCTGCGTCGCGCTGCGGATCATCACGGCCGCGGCGTCGGCCAGGGCCGGCAGCAGGGCGGCGCGGTCGGCGCCGTCGACGTGCCGGATCTCGACGTCCTCGCCGAGCACCTCCAGGACGCTCGGGGCGAGTTCCTCGGCGATCAGGACGACGGGCGGGGTCGTGGTCACGGGAGGACAGCCTAGGAGCGGGAGCCGGGCGGCCATCAGCCGGTCTCTGGAGCGACACCACCCATCCCGGGGACGTTGCTTGCCCTCGGGATCACCGGACGGACATCCTGGCGCCGGAGAAGTCGGCATCGCCGGCGCCGACGGAGGAGATCATGACCGAGCAGCCGAACAACCCGTACGGCCAGTCGCAACCGTACGGGCAGCAGCCGCAGTACGGCGCGCACCCGCAGTACCCGGCGTCGCCGCACGGCCAGCAGCAGCCCATGCCCTATGGCCAGTACTCGATGCCCGGGGGCTATGGGCAGCCGGCGCCCGGGAGCCGCCCGGCCAAGCCCGGCGGCGTGGTGACCGCGGCGGTCCTCGGCTTCATCTTCGGCGCGCTCGGCGCCCTGGTGACGATCCTCTTCCTCTTCGTCGGCGCAGTGGCCACCGGCGGCTCCAGCGACATCGAGGACGACCTGCCCGGCTTCGGCGAGGCCTTCGGCTTCCTCGGCGGCGCGCTGATCGTCGTCGGCATCCTGGCGCTGGTCTGGACGGTGCTCATGATCTGGGGCTCGGTGTGGGCCCTCACCGGCCGGAGCCGGGTCCTGCTGCTCGTCGGCGGCTCCATCGCGCTGGCCTTCACGGCCTTCGGGTTCTTCGGCAACCTGGCCAACGCCGACGAGGCCGGCGGCGGCTCGGTCGTCACGAGCCTGCTGTTCTTCCTCGCCGCCCTGGCCATCGTGATCCTGCTGTCCGTCCGCGCCGCCTCCCAGTTCTTCGCGACCCATCGGGCGCTGCGCGGTCGGTGACCGTCGGTGACGGCCGGGTGACCCTGCACGGATCACGCGCACGTCACGAGCACGTGGCGGACCGCCCCTCGGCGGTGCGCATGCCCCTACACTCCGCCGCCGACCGCCAGACGGGCGGACGCACGTACCAGGAGGAAGCTGCCCCATGTCCACCCCCACCCCCGGTTCCGACCCGAACGACCCGCAGGGGGGTGCTCCTCAGGGCCAGCCGGACTGGGGCGCTCCTCAGCCGCAGGGCTACCAGCCGCAGGGCTACCAGCCGGCGCCGTCCTACACCGGCGGTCCCGCCGGGTACGGAGCTCCCGGTGGTCAGCGCCCGGGCACCGTCACCGGTGCCGCGATCGTCGGCATCGTCTGGGGCGGCATCGGCGCCCTCTTCGCACTCCTGGTCATGCTGGCCGCGTTCGGCCTGGGCGCCGGCTTCGCCGGACTGATCTTCCTGGTCTCCCTCGCCCTCTCCGTGGCACTGCTGGTCGGCGGCATCCAGGTGCTGCAGGGCAAGTCGCCCAAGCTGCTGCTGTACGTCAGCTACGCGGCCATCGCTCTCGGGCTGATCTCGCTCATCGTCTCTCTGGCCACGACCGGTGGGAACGCGTTCAACGGCGTGCTCGGGATCGTCATCCCCGGGGTCATCGTGGCTCTGCTGCTGAACCCGCAGTCCAAGCAGTACTTCGCCGCCCGCGGCCTCAGCTACTGAGTTCCGCGGCCGAACGAGAAGGGCCCCCGCTGCCTGCCGGCAGCGGGGGCTCCGTGACGTGATGGAACGGCCCCTTCCGGGTCCCGCCCCGAGGAGAGCGAGGGGTGGGAGAAGGGGGTCCCGTCAGTTGCGGGCGGCGGTACCGGTGTAGTCGTCGGATGCCGACACCCAGCTCATCAGGCCGCGCAGCCTGCGGCCGGTCTCCTCGATCGGGTGCGCCTCGGCCTCGGCCCGGCGGCGCTTGAAGTCGGGCGCGCCGGCGTCCTGGTCGGCGATGAACGAGGCGGCCCACGAGCCGTCCTTGATCGCGGCCAGGATCTCGCCCATGGTCGCCTTGACCCGCTCGTCGATCACCTTCGGGCCGGAGGTGTAGTCGCCGTACTCGGCGGTGTCGGACACCGACCAGCGCTGCTTGGCGATGCCGCCCTCGTACATGAGGTCGACGATCAGCTTCAGCTCGTGCAGGCACTCGAAGTAGGCGATCTCCGGCTGGTAGCCGGCCTCGGTGAGGGTCTCGAAGCCCGCGGTGACCAGGGCGGACATGCCACCGCAGAGCACGGCCTGCTCGCCGAACAGGTCGGTCTCGGTCTCCTCGGCGAAGGTCGTCTTGATGACGCCGGCGCGGGCGCCGCCGATCGCCTTGGCGTAGGAGAGCGCCAGCGGCAGCGCCTGCCCGCTTGCGTCCTGCTCGACGGCAACCAGGCAGGGCACGCCCTTGCCGTTCTCGAACTCGCGGCGCACCAGGTGGCCGGGGCCCTTGGGGGCGACCATGGCGACGTCGACGCCGGCCGGGGGCTTGATGTAGCCGAAGCGGATGTTGAACCCGTGGCCGAAGAACAGCGCGTCGCCGTCCTGCAGGTTGGGCTCGACGGACTCGGCGTACAGGTGCCGCTGCACGTGGTCCGGCGCGAGGATCATGATCAGGTCGGCCTCCGCGGCCGCCTCGGCCGGGGTGACGACCCGCAGCCCCTCGGCCTCGGCCTTCGGCCGGCTCTTGCTGCCCTCGGGCAGGCCGACACGGACGTCGACCCCGGAGTCGCGCAGCGAGAGGGCGTGCGCGTGCCCCTGGCTGCCGTAGCCCAGGACGGCGACGGTGCGCCCCTGGATGATCGAGAGGTCGGCGTCGTCGTCGTAGAAGATCTCGGCGGCCATGCATGTCCCTTTCAGATGGTGCTTTATCGCGATAAAGCGCGGTGGGGGGTGGAGCGGTTCAGGCGGTGCGCTCGACGGGGCGCAAGGTACCCGCGCCCGACATCGACCTCGGACCGCGGCCCAGGGCCACGGTGCCGGACTGGGCCATCTCCTTGATCCCCAGGGGGGCGAGGACGGCGAGCAGCGCCTGCAGCTTGTCGGGGGTGCCGGTGGCCTCGAGGGTCACCGTGTCGGTGTTGACGTCGACGACGCGGGCGCGGAAGAGCTCGGCGGTCTGCAGCACCTGCGTCCGGTCGGCCATCGGCGCGCGGACCTTGACCAGCAGCAGCTCGCGCGCGACGGCGGCACCCTCCTCGAGCTCGACGATCTTGATCACCTCGATCAGCTTGTTCAGCTGCTTGGTGATCTGCTCGAGCGGCGCGGACTCCGCGTCCGCGACGATCGTCATGCGGGACAGGTCGGGGTTCTCCGTCGGCCCGACGGCGAGGGACTCGATGTTGAACCCGCGGCGGCTGAACAGCGCCGAGACGCGGGCGAGGACACCGGACTTGTTCTCGACCAGGACGGACAGGGTGTGGCGCGGCATACCCAGGGTTCCTTTCAAGATCTACGGTGACGGGGTCGGGCCCCCGTTCAGGGCCCCGTCGCGAGCCTGCGAGCGATGGGGAGAACGAGGGTCCTTCCGCTTACACCTGGTCGTCGCCGAAGACCGGGCGCACGTCGCGCGCGGCCATGATGTCGTCGTTGCTCGCCCCCGCCGCGACCATCGGCCAGACCTGGGCGTCGTGGCCGACGACGAAGTCGATGACCACGGGGGCGTCGTTGATCGCCATGGCCTTCTCGATCACGGCGTCGACGTCGTCCTTGTTCTCACAGCGCAGCCCGACGCAGCCCATGGCCTCGGCCAGGAGCACGAAGTCGGGGATGCGCACCTGCTTGGGCGTCCCGTCCTCGTTCTGGGCGTGCAGCTTGGTGTTCGAGTAGCGGCTCTCGTAGAAGAGCGTCTGCCACTGCCGGACCATGCCGAGGTTGCCGTTGTTGATGATCGCGATCTTGACCGGGATGCCCTCGATGGCGCAGGTGGCCAGCTCCTGGTTGGTCATCTGGAAGCAGCCGTCGCCGTCGATCGCCCAGACGGTGGTCTCCGGCCGGCCGTACTTGGCCCCCATCGCGGCCGGGACGGCGTAGCCCATCGTCCCGAGGCCGCCGCTGTTGAGCCAGGTGCCGGGCTTCTCGTAGGAGATGAACTGCGCGGCCCACATCTGGTGCTGGCCGACGCCGGCGGCGTAGATCGCGTCCGGTCCGGCGATCGCGCCGAGCCGCTCGATCACGTACTGCGGCGACAGCGTCCCGTCCTCGGGCCACTCGTAGCCGAGCGGGTACTTCTCCCGCCAGCTGTCCAGCTGTGACCACCAGGCCGAGAGGTCCGCCGTCCGTCCGGCGTCGTGCTCGTGCCGCAGCGCGTCGACCAGCTGGGCGATCGTCTCCTTGGCGTCGCCCACGATCGGGACGTCGGCCTTGCGGTTCTTGCCGATCTCGGCCGGGTCGATGTCGGCGTGCACGATCAGCGCGCCGGGCGCGAAGGTCGACAGCTTGCCGGTCACCCGGTCGTCGAAACGCGCACCCAGCGCCACGATGACGTCGGCCTTCTGCAGCGCCGTCACCGCGGCGACCGTGCCGTGCATGCCGGGCATGCCCAGGTGCTGGCGGTTGCTGTCGGGGAAGGCCCCGCGAGCCATGAGCGTCGTGACGACAGGGGCGCCGGTGAGCTCGGCCAGCGCCTTGAGCTCCTCGGTGGCGTGCGCCTTGAGCACCCCGCCGCCGACGTAGAGCACCGGGCGGCGGGCGGCGGCGATGAGCTGCGCGGCCTCGCGGACCTGCTTGCCGTGCGGCCGGGTGGTCGGCTTGTAGCCGGGCAGGTCCAGCCGGGGCGGCCAGGAGAAGTCCGTCCGCGCCTGGAGGGCGTCCTTGGAGATGTCGACGAGGACGGGGCCGGGCCGGCCGGTGGCGGCGAGGTGGAAGGCCTCGGCGATCCGCTGCGGGATCTCGTCGGCGTGGGTGATCAGGTAGTTGTGCTTGGTCACCGGCATCGTGATGCCGCGGATGTCGGCCTCCTGGAAGGCGTCCGTGCCGATCGCGGCGCTGGGCACCTGGCCGGTGATCGCGACGATCGGCACCGAGTCCATGTGCGCGTCGGCCAGCGGGGTGACCAGGTTGGTGGCGCCCGGCCCGGAGGTCGCCATGCAGACGCCGACCTTGCCGGTGGCCTGCGCGTAGCCGGTCGCCGCGTGCCCGGCGCCCTGTTCGTGCCGGACCAGCACGTGGCGGACCGTGGAGTCGAACAGCGGGTCGTACGCGGGCAGGATCGCGCCACCGGGGATGCCGAAGATCACCTCGACGCCGACCGCCTCGAGCGAGCGGACGAGGCTCTGGGCCCCGGTGATGCCGGTGGCCGGCTCGGGCGCCCGGGCAGCCGCAGCCGTCTCGGGGCCGGCCGTGGTCTCGACGCCGGCCAGCGAGGCGGCGGCCTCGCGGCTGGCGGACTCACGGGGGGTGGTGGTGCTCATCGCGGCGTTCTCCTGGGGCGGGGGCCGTGCGGGGGCGGGCGGTGTGCGATGCGGGCAACAAAAAACCCCTCGTGCCGCAGGCACGAAGGGTCAGCGCGTCGGTCGGGGGACCGGCGCGCTAGGCGACTACGAGGAGCTGGCGGGCAGGACGCACCCGCACACTCTGCGCCCTGGCGGGCACCTCCGTCAACTGACGCGTCCCACTCAGTGAACGGCGAGCACCGATTCCGTGAGATCGGCCGCTTCGTCGAGCAGCCCGGGGTCGAACCCGTCCAGCACGGCGGGCAGGTCCTCGGCCGGCACCGGGCGGCCGAGCAGATAGCCCTGGAGGTAGCGGCAGCCGAGCCGGTGCAGGGCCGCGAGCTGACCGGCTGTCTCGACGCCCTCGGCGACGACGTCCATCCCGAGGGTGCGGCCGAGCTCCACGACGCTGCCGACGATGGCCGCGCTGCGCGGGTCCCCGTCGATGTTCCCGACGAACTCGCGGTCCATCTTGAGGATGTCGACCGGCAGGCGGGCCAGCCGCGCCAGCGAGGAGTAGCCCTTGCCGAAGTCGTCGAGGGAGAGCACGCAGCCCATCTCGCGCAGCGTCGAGAGCTCCCCCGCCATCTGGTCCTGGGCGGCCATGAGCACCGACTCGGTGATCTCCAGCATCAACCGGTGCGGCGGCACGCCGCTGCCGGCCAGCGCGCGGGCCACGTCGGGCGCCAGGCAGCCGGCCTGCAGGTGGCGCACCGAGACGTTGACGCCGAGCCGGAGGTCGCGGCCCTCGGCGAGCAACGGCGCGAGGGTGGCGGTCGCGGCGCCCAGCACCCAGCGCTCCAGCGGCACGATCAGCCCGTCGGCCTCGGCCAGGGAGATGAACTCGTCCGGCGGGACGGTGCCGAGCTGCGGGTGCTGCCAGCGGACCAGAGCCTCCAGGCCGAGCACCCGCCGCTCCGCGACGCCGACGACCGGCTGGAACACCAGGCGCAGCTGCCCGTCCTCGATGGCCCGCGGGAGGTCCCGGGCGAGGCGGGTCCGCCGTCCGTGGGCGTCGTCCGCGGCGTGCAGCCGCACGCAGTTCTTGCCGGCGGTCTTGGCGGCGCGCAGCGCGAGGTCGGCGCGGCGCATCGTCGTCGCGACGTCGTCGGCCGGGTCGAACTCGGCCACGCCGACGCTGCCAGAGACCTCGAGGACGAGCCCGTCGGCCGCTGCGCTCGGGTGCAGGTCGCGCAGCTCGGCGACGATCCGCTCGGCCAGCACGGTCGCTTCGTCCAGCCCCGCCCGGACCAGGACGGCGAACTCGTCCCCGCCGAGCCGGCTGATCAGGTCCCGGTCCCGGACGGTGCGGCGCAGCCGTGCGCCGACCTGGACGAGCAGGTCGTCGCCCGCGTCGTGACCGGCGAGGTCGTTGACCGGCTTGAAGCCGTCGAGGTCGAGCATGAGCACGCAGAACTCGCCCCGCCGGGACGCGCGGGCGCGGGCGGTCTCGAGCGCGGCCATCAGCCGAGCGCGGTTGGCCAGCCCGGTGAGGAAGTCGGTGTAGGCCATGCGCTCGAGGTCCAGCTCGGCGCTGCGCCGCTCCACGACGTCGCGCAGGTGCAGCACGGTGCCGTCGGAGTCGCCGCCGCGGCCGGGCAGGCCCGCCGACGACGCCGTCCGGACCGTCTCCAGGCGCCGCCAGCCGCCGTCCCGGGTGCGCAGCCGGAAGACCGGCGCGGGGCCGTCGTCCAGGTCCGCGGTCCGGCCGAGGGCCCGCAGCAGCTCGTGCCGGTCGTCGGGGTGCACGAAGCTCGTCAGCGGCCGGCCCTCGAGGTCGCGGGCGGGCCACGCGGTGGGGGTCTGGGCCGCGCCCGAGGCCCAGGTGATGGCGCCCGCCGCGTCCAGCACGATCGTGATGTCGGCGGCCCGGTGCACCAGGGACCGGAAGAAGCCCTCGGTCCGCAGCACCTGCCGGGTCAGCCGCGCGCCGTCGCGGGCCCAGACCAGGGTGCGGACGAAGGTCAGCAGGAGCAGCACCGCGACGGTGACCAGTTCGACCGTCGTCGGCGGGCGGCCCAGCGCCCAGCCGCCGAGCAGGAACAGGACGACGGCGAAGCTGAGGCAGTAGCTCACGACGACGCCGGCCAGGGGCACCGCCGCGGTCGGCTCCCGGTTCGGCGCCTGCGGTCCGGGATCGGCCGCCAGCGCGAGCGTGGCCGCGACCAGCATGGCGAGGTAGGCGGTGCTGGTGACGACGTCCAGCACGGGCGCGGGCCGGGCGACGGCCAGCGCGCCGGAGGCCATCGCCACGGCGAGGTCGGCGAACGCGAGCAGCAGCCAGCCGGCCGCGACGCGGCGGGGCGCGGAGACGCCGCCCAGGGTGACCAGCCCGACCGTGCAGAGGACCGCGCTGACGGCCGGGTAGCCCACGATCAGGACGGCGTCGCCGCCGCGGTCGGCGGCGCCGACCGCGAGCGGGATCAGCATCTCCAGCGCGACGGCGAGCGCGGCGGAGGCGACCGCGGCGTCCAGCCCCACCTGTGCGCGGATGCGGCCGCGGGTGGACCGGACCAGCCGGGCGCAGAGGAGGACCGAGGCCGGGCCGGTCGCCGCCAGGACGAGGTCCGAGGGCCCCGCGGCGGTCGGGTTGACCCCGACGGCGGTGACGGCACGGATGAGCTGGCCCAGCGCCAGCAGGCCGGCGATGACCGCGAAGCCGCGCCACGTCGTCGCGGCGAGCCCGTCCAGCCGCCGGCAGTGCCGCAGCACGAGCAGGCTGACGACCGCGGTCGCGACCGCCAGCGCCGCCGGGGCGGTGCGCGGGGTCCACGCGGGCAGGAGCAGCTCCTGCGCCGCGAGGACGACGGCGAGCGCGGCGAGCGGGCCGGCGACGGCGGCCCGGGGCCAGGCCGGCGTCGGCCCCCCGCTCAGCGCTGGCCGACCAGGCCCGGCCACAGGACGCCGGCGCGGGCTTCGAGCAGCGCCGTGAGCTCACCGGGCGGCAGCGGCCGCGAGATCAGGAACCCCTGCGCGAACCCGCAGGAGAAGCCGCAGAGGGTGGCCAGCTGGGCCGGCGTCTCCACGCCCTCGGCGACGACGTCGACGCCCAGCGCCCGGCCGATGCCCACGACCGACTCGCACAGCGCCCGGGCCTGCGCGTCCCGGTCCATGCGGGACAGGAAGGTGCGGTCGAGCTTGAGGATGTCGACGGGCAGGCGGGTGAGGTTGGCCAGCGACGAGTAGCCGGTGCCGAAGTGGTCGAGCGCGACGTGCACGCCCATGAGCCGCACGGTCGCGATGTCCATGCCGATGCGCTCGTCGTCGGCGAGCACGGTCGCCTCGGAGATCTCCAGCACGAGCCGCTCCGGCGTGAGCCCGGAGGCCTCCAGGGCGTTCTCCACGTCGGCGACCAGGGTGCCCCCGGCGACGTAGGCCGCCGACACGTCGACCCCGAGCCGCAGCGGGGCACCGGACGAGGGCAGCTCGCGCACCGCGGTCGCGGCCGCCTCGAGGGCCCAGCGCTGCAGGTCGCCGATGAGGCCGGACCGCTCGGCGATGGGCAGGAACTCCGCGGCGGGCACCTCGCCGAACTCCGGGTGCCGCCAGCGCAGGTGCGCCTCGACGCCGGCGACCCGCTGCTCCTCCAGGGAGACGATGGGCGAGAAGACCAGGTCCAGCTCGCCGCGGGCGAGGGCACCCTGCAGGTCGATCCGCAGCCGCTCGCGCCGCGCCGCGGCCTCACCGAGCGCCGGGGTGTACCGGGTCGCCGTCCCCAGGCCGGCGGCGTGGGCGGCGCGGACGGCGAGCGCGGCGCGGCCCAGGTGCTCCTCGACGGGCAACCCCGGCTCGAGGGTGACCAGGCCAGCACGGGCGGTCAGGTCCACGATGCCGGCCGCGGTGGTGATGGGCCGCTCGACGACGGCGAGGCACCGGTCGGCGAGCTGGTCGGCCTCCGGGGCGGTGCTGCGGGCGAGGATCGCGAACGCCCCGCCGCCCATCCGGGCGACGACGTCGCCGCCGCGGACGGTGCTCCGCAGCCGCCCGCCGATCTCGGCCACCACGCTGGTGACCACGTCGCGGCCGGTGTGCTCGCGTGCCTCCGCGAGGCCCTGGAGCTCGACCAGCAGCAGGCTGGTGCCGACCCGGCCGTCGGGTTCGACGGCGTCGTCGAGCGTGCGCTGCACAGCGCGCAGGAAGCCGGCCTGGTTGGGCAGCCCGGTCATCGGGTCGGTGTAGGCGACGCTGCGCAGCGCCTCCTCGCGGGCCTGCCGCTCGGTGACGTCGCGGCAGTGCAGCACGACCGCGCCGACCTCGGGGTCCCGGCGCAGGTCGGAGACGCTGGCCTCCAGGGAGCGCCACGCGCCGCCGGCATCGGTCAGCCGCAGCACGGGCAGCTCGCCGGAGGGGGCGTCGTCCTCCGCCGCGGTGGGCAGCAGCGCGGCCAGCCTCTCGACATCGTCGGGGTGGACGACGTCGGGCAGCAGCCGGCCGGGCAGCTCCCCGGCGGCCCCGCCGAGGATGCAGCCCAGGGACGGGGACGCCCACGTGACCCGCAGGTCGGCGTCCAGGATGAGCACGGCGTCGGCGGAGGAGGCCACCAGCGACCGGAAGTAGGCCTCGCTGCGGCGCAGCCGGGCGCCCATCCGCTGCTCGTCGCGGGCGGTGACCCACCGGTGCACCGCGGCGAGCACGATGCACGCGGATCCCCCGGCGTAGCTGAACGGGTTCGGCAGGGTCCCGAGCACGGCCGCCGTGCCGACGGTGACCACCGCCACGACCATGGCGATGTGCGGGAGGACCTGGCCGAGCGCGGTGGACCGGCCGCTCACCGGCCGGGACGGCGTCCCGCAGCGCGGGCCGGGGTCGACCAGGACGGCGAGACCCAGCAGGGCCAGGCCGGCGACGACGAGGAACCGGCTGACCACGCCCGCGCCCGGGGCGCCGACCAGCTGCGCCGCCGTGGACAGCCCTCGGCCCGCGGTCAGCAAGACCGCCCCGACGAGCAGCACGGCCGCCATGCGCTGGCGGTTCGACTCGACGACGCCGAGCAGGGTGAGGGCCGCGGCCATGGTCAGGGAGGTGACGACGACGGCGGCGCCGAGGACCAGCCGCCCGCCCACACCGAGCGCGGACCAGTGCTCCTCGGGGCCGATCAGCAGCAGTTCGACGACGACGAGGCAGGCGAGGACGAACAGGACCAGCTCGACCAGCACGCGGCGGCCGGTGCGCAGCCGTGAGCGGTCGACCAGCGTGAGGATGCCGAGGACGGCGAGCGCGTAGCCGGGCACCGTGGGCACCCAGCGGAGGACCGCGACCTGCAGCGGGTCCGTCGCCTGTGCGAACACGGCCAGGCCGGCACCGAGCACGGGGAACAGCGGCGCCGCGGCCAGCAGCCGCCAGCCACGGACGCCGGAGCTCTTCGACCAGCCCACCGTCCAGACGACGGCGCTGACGACCGAGCCCAGGACGACGACCGCGAGGTCGGCGGCGCCGGCGAGCGAGTCGTCGACCACCGCGGCCGCGCAGGCACCACCCGCCAGCACGGCGACCGCGCCCAGCGCCCACCTCAACCTCTCCACACGGCGTCTGTCGGCACGGTCACGCAGCGTGTGGAGGCCGCACCGACCGGCCGTCACCCGTTCGGGGGGTGTCCCCCGAACGGCTCAGGGGGGCGTTCACGACGAGAACGTGATCCGTGCACGGGACACGCGCGGACACGCCGCGGGGGCGTGCACGGATCGCCTTCTCGGCTCTCCACAGCCGGGCGGGAAGTCCCCAAGACGGCCGCATGGGCACCACGGGCCCCGCGCCGTCCCCACCGTCGGCGCATGGACGACGTCCCCCTCGGCACCGAGTACACCTGGCGAGAGGCGCGGGCGCGGGGCGCCACCCGCGGCCAGATCGCGCTCGACGGGGAGCCGATCGCCCGCGGGCCCTACGTGAGCCGCGCGGTGTCCCCCACCCTGCTCGTCCGCTGCCGCGCCTGGACCCGGCTGCTGCCTCCCGACGCCGCGTTCGGCCTGGAGACGGCGGCCGCGCTGCTGATGGCGGACGTCGACCCGCCCTCCGCCGTGCAGATCGCGTTGCGCCCCCGGCCGGTGCTCCCCCGCCGGCGTGGGCTTGAGGGTCACGTGCGGGATCTGCGCAGCGAGGACGTCACCGACGTCTCCGGCCTGCGGGTGACCAGTGGCGCGCAGACCTTCGTAGACCTGGCGGCGCGGCTGCCGCCTGCCGAGCTGGTGGCGGTCGGCGACGGGCTGATGCGCGCGAAGCAGCTGACCGCTCCGGCCCTCGCGGCACGCCTGGGCCGGGCCCACGGCGCCCGGGGGGTGGTGCGGTCCCGGGCGTGCGCTCCGCTGCTCACCGACAAGGCGCAGTCACGCCCGGAGAGCCTGGTCCGGTACTGGCTCCACGACGCCGGCCTGCCGGTTCCGCGGCCGCAGATCCCTCTGACCGACCGCTGGGGCTGCGCCGTCGTCCATGCCGACCTCGGCTACGAGGAGTGGAAGGTGGCGCTCGAGTACGAGGGGCGCCATCACGCCGACGCCAGGCAGTTCGGTCAGGACATCGACCGCTACTCCCTGATGGCGGCCGACGGGTGGCTCGTCCTGCGCTACGCCGGCCGCCACCTCGCCCGTCCCACGACGGTCGTCGACCGCACGCGGCGGGCGCTGTTCAGCCGCGGCTGGCGCCCGTGACCGCCGAGAAGGCATTCCGTGCAGGAGACACGTGCGGACACACCGGGCAGGCGTGCACGGAGTGCCTTCTCGGCGCGCCGGCGCGAACGGCGTCAGCCGCAGATGGCGCCCTGGGCCGCGGAGCCCACCAGCTTGGCGTACTTGGCGAGCACGCCGGTGGTGTAACGCGGCGCCGGCGGCGCCCAGCCCTGCTGGCGGCGCGCCAGTTCGTCGTCGTCCACCAGCAGGTCGAGCGTGCGGGTGGTGAGGTCGAGCCGGATCCGGTCGCCGTCCTGCACGAACGCGATCGGGCCGCCGTCGGTGGCCTCGGGTGCGACGTGGCCGATGCACAGGCCCGTCGTCCCGCCGGAGAAGCGGCCGTCGGTGAGCAGCAGCACGTCCTTGCCGAGGCCGGCGCCCTTGATCGCGCCGGTCACGGCGAGCATCTCCCGCATGCCCGGGCCGCCCCGGGGGCCCTCGTAGCGGATGACGACGACGTCCCCGGACTTCAGGGTGCCCTCGGTGACGGCGTCCATCGCACCCTGCTCGCCGTCGAACACCCGCGCGGTGCCCTCGAAGACATCGGCGTCGAACCCGGCCGACTTCACGACGGCCCCCTCCGGTGCCAGCGAGCCGCGCAGGATGGTCAGGCCGCCGGTCTTGTGGATCGGGTTGCTCATCGCGTGGACGATCGTGCCGTCGAGGTCCGGCGGGGCGATCTCGGCGAGGTTCTCGGCCATGGTCTTGCCGGTGACGGTGAGCGTGTCGCCGTGCAGCAGGCCCGCGTCGAGCAGCGCCCGCAGCACGACCGGCACGCCGCCGACGCGGTCGATGTCGGTCATGACGAAGCGGCCGAAGGGCTTCACGTCGGCCAGGTGCGGCGTGCGGTCGCCGATCCGGTTGAAGTCCTCGAGGGTCAGGTCGACCTGCGCCTCGTGCGCGATCGCCAACAGGTGCAGGACGGCGTTGGTCGAGCCGCCGAGCGCCATGACGACGGTGATCGCGTTCTCGAACGCCTGCCTGGTCATGATCTGGCGCGCGGTGATGCCCTTGCGCAGCAGGTTGACCACGGCCTCGCCGGAGGCGACGGCGAACGCGTCGCGGCGGCTGTCGGGGGCCGGCGGGGCGGCCGACCCGGGCAGGGCCATGCCGAGCGCCTCGGCGACGCTGGCCATCGTGTTGGCGGTGTACATGCCGCCGCAGGAGCCCTGGCCCGGGCAGGCGGCCTTCTCGATCTCGGCCAGCTCGTCAGGGGTGATCAGACCCCGCGCGCAGGCACCGACGCCCTCGAAGACGTCGATGATCGTCAGGTTGTCCCGGTCGCCGAGCCGGCCGGGCAGGGTCGAGCCCGAGTAGAGGAAGACGCTGGCCAGGTCGAGGCGGGCGGCGGCCATGAGCATGCCGGGCAGCGACTTGTCGCAGCCGGCCAGCAGCACCGAGCCGTCGAGCCGCTCGGCGAACATGACCGTCTCGACCGAGTCGGCGATGACCTCGCGGCTGACCAGCGAGGCCCGCATGCCCTCGTGCCCCATCGAGATGCCGTCGGAGACCGAGATCGTGCCGAACTCCAGCGGGTAGCCGCCGGCGGCGTGCACGCCCTCCTTGGCGCGCTTGGCCAGCCGGTCCAGCGAGAGGTTGCACGGGGTGATCTCGTTCCAGGACGACGCGACACCGATCTGCGGCTTGTCCCAGTCGTCGTCGCCCATCCCGACGGCACGGAGCATCGCCCGCTGTGGCGCCCGGGTGATGCCGTCGGTCACCTCGCGGCTGCGCGGCTTGAGGTCGGCGGTCTGGGTGCTGGTGGGTCGGTCCTCGACGCTCGTCACTCGAACTCCTCGCTGGCGCTCGTCGCCTCGTGACGAGCTCGTGCTGTGCCCTTGGTGAGCTCGCAAGCTCGCTCACGCGCCGACAGGGTAGGCCCGTCGGCGAGCGGTGCGGCGGGCGACGTCTGGGACCATGGGTGCTCGTGGCCGTTCCAGCACGCTTGCGGATGAGCCGGACGGCGCTGCTGCCGGTCGTCATCCTCCTCATCTGCGTCATCCCGTTCGCCGCGGCGACCCCGTGGGCACTCGTCGTCCTGCTGCTGCCGCTGCTGGCCGGCGCCTGGGTCCTGCGCGTGGGCGTGGACATCGACGACGACGGCATCACCGCCCGCCAGATCGCCGGCGCACGGACGGTGCGGTGGCAGGAGCTGGCCGGCATCCGGGTGGGCGAGCGCGGCGACCTGTGGCTGGTCACCACCGGCGGCACCGAGGTGGCGCTGCCCGTGCTGCGCGCCCGGGACCTCCCCCGGCTGTCCGAGCTCTCCGGCGGGCGGATCCCCCAGCCTCAGTAGGCAGCCTCAGTAGGCGCGGACGACGTTGACCAGCGGTCGGCCCTCGAGCACGCGGGTGAGCTGGTCGGTGACCGCCGCGGCGGCGCGGGCGTTGGTCTCCGGCACCGCGCCGGCGACGTGCGGGGTGAGCAGCAGGCCGGGCGCCGACCACAGCGGATGCCCCTCGGGCAGCGGCTCGGGGTCGGTGACGTCCAGGGCCGCGCGCAGCCGCCCGCCGGTCAGCTCGGCCACCAGCGCGTCGGTGTCGACGACCACGCCCCGCGCGGCGTTGACCAGCAGCGCGCCGTCCTTCATCGCGGCGAGGAACCGGGCGTCGACCATGCCCGTGGTCTCCGGCGTCACCGGGACGATCAGGACGACGACGTCGGCATCCGGGAGCAGCCGCGGCAGCTCCGCGGTCGGGTGGACGCCGTCCCGCGCCGTGCGCGCCACGTAGGTGAGCTCGACGTCGAAGCCGGCCATCATCCGGCCGATCGCCTGCCCGATGTCGCCGGCGCCGACGATCAGCACCCGCGCCCCGACCAGCGACCGCTGGGTGCTCGGCGACCACCGGCCGGCGTCCTGCGCGCGGACGAACTCCGGGATGCCGCGCAGCGCGGCGAGGGTCGCCGTCACCGCCCACTCGGCGGTCGACGGGGTGTGCGCCCCTCGGGCGTTGCACAGCACGACGCCCTCGGGCATCCGGCCGACGAACTTCTCCGCACCGGCGCTCATCAGCTGCACCAGGCGCAGCCGCGGAAGCGCAGCGAACAGCTCGTCGGGCAGGAAGCCGCCGCCCCGCGGGACGAGGACCTGCGAGTCCGCCGCCTCCCCGGTGGGCAGCCCGTCGGCCGGGTCGAACCGGTGCGCCCGCACCCGCGGGGAGAGCGCCTCGACCGCGCGGGCGAGCGCGGTCGAGGGGACGAGCACGGACAGGGTCTCGTCGGGGCCGACGACGTCGGTGCCGGTGGGGGCGTGGGGCACGCGCCCGAAGCTAGCCCGCGCGGTCCGCGCGCCCGCCGACCGGGGCCGTCAGCCTCCCCTGGGCGCCCGCCGCACGTACTGTGAACCGGGTGAGGAGACGGACGGCGGGCCGCGCGTCCCGGCTGCTCGCCGCCCTCGCCCTGGCCACGGCGCTGGCCGCCTGCGGCACCGACGGCTACCAGCAGGACGGCCCCTGGCGGCCCCTCCCCGAGGGCGCGCCGCCCGAGGTCGGGCCGCCGTCGGACTCCGTGCCGGCGCCGGCCCCCGGCCAGCCGGCCGATCCCGGGTCAGGCGAGCAGGCCGGCGACCCCAACGTGGTGGCCACCGACCTGAACGTGCCGACCGGCCTGGTCGTGCTCCCCGACGGGACGGCGATCGTCGGCGAGCGCGAGACCGGCCGGCTGCTGCAGGTCTTCCCCGACCGAGCGCCGGCGCGAGAGCTCATGACGGTGGCCGGCGTCGACACCGCCGGCGACGGCGGCCTGCTCGGCCTGGCCCTCTCCCCCACGTTCGCCGAGGACGGCCTGCTCTACGCCTACATCTCCACGGCCACGGACAACCGCGTGGTGCGCTTCCCGATCGGCGGCACGCCGAACCCGGTGCTGACCGGGATCCCGCGGGGCGAGACGCACAACGGCGGGGGGCTGCTGTTCGGCCTCGACGGCACCCTCTACGTGGGCACCGGCGACACCGGCAACGCCGTCCTGGCCCAGGACCCGCAGTCCCTAGCCGGCAAGGTGCTGCACGTCGACGTGTTCGGCCAGCCGGTGGGCGCCGGCCTTGTGCACGCCCGGGGGCTGGCGAACGTGACCGTGCTCTGCCTGGGCGGGGACGAGACCCTGTTCGCCACCGACGACTCGGTGACCGGCACCGACGAGCTGAACGCGATCGTCCCCGACGGCGACTACGGCTGGCCGACCCTGAACACGGGCAGGGTCGACCCCCTGGTCACCTTCCCGTCCGCCGCGGGCGGGCCGGGCGGCTGCGCGGTGTCCGGGCAGACGGTGTTCCTCGGCATGCTCGAGGGCGAGCGGATCTCCATCGCGACCATGGACGACCAGGGCGCCGTCGTCGACGAGCCGGAGGACTTCCTGTCGGGCACCTACGGCCGGCTGCGCACCGCCGTCCTCGACCCGCAGGGCGGGCTGTGGGTGACCACGTCCAACCGCGACGGCATCGGCATCCCGCGGGACGGCGACGACAAGGTGCTGCGGATCATCCCGCCCACGAGCGGCGGGGACAGCCCGTTGTAGACCGCGGTTTCGCGCGATCGAGTACGCGTGCTCGAGCGCGCGAAACCCCCGGCTAGCCCAGCACGCGCTCCTCGAGCATGCGCTTCACGGTCGGGGCGTCGGCCTTGCCCTTCGTGGCCTTCATGACCTGGCCGACGAGCGCGCCCAGGGCGGCCACCTTGCCGCCGCGGACCTTCTCGACCACGTCGGGCGCGCCCGCGATGGCCGCCTCGACCGCGGCGACCAGCTCGTCTGACTCCCCCATGACCGCCAGCCCGCGGGACGCCACGACCGCGGCCGGATCGCCCTCGCCGGCCAGGACGCCGTCGAGCGCCTGCCGCGCCAGCTGGTCGTTGACCGTGCCCTCGGCCACCAGCCGGGTGAGCTCGGCGACCTGGCGCGGGGTGACCGGCAGCTCGGCGAGGTCGACCCCGGCGTCGTTGGCGCGGCGGGCCAGCTCGCCCAGCCACCACTTGCGCGCGTCGGCGGGCGAGGCGCCGGCCGCCACGGTGTCGGCGACCAGGCCCAGCGCGCCGGCGTTGACCAGCCAGGCCATCTCGGTGTCCGACAGCCCCCACTCCTCGCGCAGCCGGGCCCGGCGGGCGGCCGGCAGCTCGGGCAGGGCTGCGGTCAGCTTCTCCACCCACTCGGGATCCGGGGCGATCGGCACCAGGTCGGGCTCGGGGAAGTACCGGTAGTCGGTCGCCTCCTCCTTGCTGCGGCCGGGCGACGTCGTCCCGGTGTCCTCGTGGAAGTGGCGGGTCTCCTGGAGCACCCGCTCACCGGAGTCGAGGACGGCGGCCTGCCGGCGCATCTCGAAGCGGACGGCGCGCTCCACCGACCGCAGCGAGTTCACGTTCTTCGTCTCGGTGCGGGTGCCCCACTCCAGGCTGCCGATCGGGGCCAGCGAGGTGTTGACGTCGGAGCGCAGGTTGCCCTGCTCCATGCGCACCTCGGAGACGCCGAGGGCCAGCAGGATGTCGCGCAGCTCGGTGACGTAGGCGCGGGCCACCTCTGGCGCCTTGGCGCCGGCGCCGGGGATCGGCCGGGTGACGATCTCGACCAGCGGGATGCCGGCCCGGTTGTAGTCGATCAGCGAGTGGTCGGCTCCGTGGATCCGCCCCGTCGAGCCACCGACGTGCAGGTTCTTGCCGGTGTCCTCCTCGAGGTGCACCCGCTCGATCTCGACCCGGTAGGTCTCGCCGTCCACCTCGACGTCCAGGTGCCCGGCGGTGCACAGCGGCTCGTCGTACTGGCTGGTCTGGAACCCCTTGGGGATGTCCGGGTAGAAGTAGTTCTTCCGCGCGAACCGGCACCACGTGGCGATGCGGCAGCCCAGGGCCAGGCCGATGCGGATCGTCGCCTCGATCGCGGCCGCGTTGGCCACCGGCAGCGAGCCCGGCAGGCCCAGGCAGACCGGGCAGGTCTGGGTGTTGGGCTCGGCGCCGAAGGTGGTCGAGCACCCGCAGAACATCTTCGAGGCGGTGCCGAGCTCGACGTGCGTCTCCAGCCCGATCACCGGCTCGTAGCGGGTCAGCAGGTCGTCGTAGTCGACCAGCCGCTCCCCGGTCGTCGTCGTCACGGCGTCTCCCTCTTGCTGTTCTTCTCCGCGCGGCCGGTGATCCACGCGCCCACGCCGGTGAGGAGACCGAGGACGACGAAGACCACGAAGACGACCCGCCCGGTGGTCAGCCAGAGCACCAGCCCGGCGATCACGACGAACGCCGTCAGGGCCCAGGCGGCCTTCATCGGGCCGCTCACGCCGCGGCCTCGCGGGCGGCCAGCTCGTCGAGCAGCCGGTGCCCGCGGGCGGCGTCCTGGGCGGCCTCGAGGGCCGCGGCCACCCGGTAGCAGCGGTCATCGGCCAGCGCCGGCGCCATGATCTGGAAGCCGACCGGCAGCCCCTCGGACAGCCCGCAGGGAACCGAGATGGCCGGCAGCCCGGCCAGGCTCGCCGGCAGGGTGCACAGGTCGGCCGCGTACATCGCCAGCGGGTCGTCGACGCGGGCGCCGAGCGGGAACGCGACGGTGGGCGTGGTCGGGCTGACCAGGACGTCGCAGCCGTCGAACGCGCCGGAGAAGTCGCGGCTGATCAGCGTGCGCACCTTCTGCGCCTGGCCGTAGTAGGCCTCGTAGTAGCCGCTGGAGAGCGCGTAGGTACCGAGGATGATGCGGCGCTTCACCTCGGGGCCGAAGCCCTGCTCGCGGGTCAGCGCCATGACCGTGTCGAGGTCGTTGACGCCGTCGTCGCCGACCCGCAGCCCGTAACGGACGCCGTCGAAGCGGGCCAGGTTGGACGACGCCTCGCTCGGCGCGATCAGGTAGTAAGCGGCCAGGCCCAGGTCGAAGGCCGGGCAGGAGACCTCGGTGACCTCGGCCCCCATGCGCCGCAGCTGCTCGACGCCCTCGGCGAACCGGGCGAGGACGCCGGGCTCGTAGCCGTCGGTGTGCCCCTCGCCGCCGAGCTCCCGGACGACCCCGACGCGCAGCCCGGAGAGGTCGCCGTCGGCGCCGCGGCGGGCGCACTCGGCCAGCGGCGGCAGCGGGGCGTCGATGCTCGTGGAGTCGCACGGGTCGTGCCCGCCGATCGCCTCGTGCAGGACGGCGGCGTCGAGGACGGTGCGCGCCATCGGCCCGGCCTGGTCCAGGCTGGAGGAGAACGCGATCAGCCCGTACCGGGACACCGAGCCGTAGGTGGGCTTGTGCCCGACCAGGCCGGTGACCGCGGCGGGCTGGCGGATCGAGCCACCGGTGTCGGTGCCCAGCGCCCACGGGGCGAGGAAGCCGGCGACCGCCGCGGAGGACCCGCCCGAGGAGCCGCCGGGGACCCGGTCGAGGTCCCACGGGTTGCGGGTGGGGCCGTAGGCGGAGTTCTCGGTGGAGGAGCCCATCGCGAACTCGTCCATGTTGGTCTTGCCGAGCAGCACAGTGCCGGCGGCCTTGAGCCGCGCGGCGACCGTGGCGTCGTACGGCGGCCGCCAGCCCTCGAGGATCTTCGAGCCGCTGGTCGAGGGGACGCCCTCGGTGACGAACACGTCCTTGAGCGCCAGCGGCACCCCGGCCAGCGGGCCGAGCTCGGCGCCGGCGGCGCGGGCGGCGTCGATGTCGCCGGCCTGCTTGAGTGCCGCGTCGGCGTCGACGTGCAGGTAGGCGGCGATGCGGCCGTCCTCGGCAGCGATCCGGTCGAGGTGGGCCTGGGTGACCTCGACGGCGCTGGCCTCGCCGGAGGAGAGCAGCCGGGTCAGCTCGGCGACGTCGGCACGGGTCAGGTCGGTGGTCACGCCACACCTCCCGCGTGATTCCGCGCCTCGGTCCGCTCCTCGGTCGCTGGCGCTCCCTGCGATGCTCCCTCGGCTGTCATCACGCTTCCTCCCCGAGGATCCGCGGCACGCGGAAGCGGTCGTCCTCCGCGGCGGGGGCCTGGGCGAGGACGACGTCCCGCGGCAGGCACGGGGTGACGACGTCGGGCCGGAAGACGTTGGTCATCGGAACGGCGTGCGTGGTCGGGGCGACGTCCTCGGCCGCCGCCTCACCCACCCGCGCGACGGCGTCCAGGATGACGTCGAGCTGGCCGGCGAAGACGTCGAGCTCCTCGTCGGTCACGGCGAGGCGGGCCAGGCGCGCCAGGTGGGCGACCTCGTCCCGGGAGAGCTTGTTCACTGCGGCGCGAACTCCACTTCGGCGGCGCTGGTGCGCACCGCGCCGGATCCAGGAATGCAACCCCGTCACTGTACGTGGGAGGGGGGTGTGCTCGACCCGGGGCGGGTGCATGCGGGAAGCTGACGAGGACCGGCGATCGACGGAGATGGCCAGCACCGGCAGTGGCTGACAGCATGGACGTCCCGGAGGAACCGTGTCCTATCTCCTGCGCCTCGTGGTCCCCGACCGCCCGGGCATCCTGGGCGCCGTCGCCACGGCGCTCGGCGACGCCGGCATCGACATCGTCTCCCTCGACGTCCTCGAGCGCGCGGGCGGCCTGGCCGTCGACGACGTCGTCGTGGAGCTGCCGGCGGGCCGGTTGCCCGACAGCCTGATCACCACCGCCCGGACCGTGCCGGGCGTCGAGGTGGAGTCGCTGCGGCCGTTCTCCGGCACGCTGGACACCCACCGTGAGCTGGACCTGCTCGACGAGCTGGCCCGCGCGGCCGACGGGACGGCGGAGAAGCTCCTGGCGGCCGAGCTGCCGCGGGTCTTCCACAGCGGGTGGGCGGTCCTGCTGACCGGCGGCGCCCCGGAGGCGTGCGAGGTGCTGGCGGCCTCGGAGGCGGCGCCGGCGTTCGAGGGGATGACCGTGCCGTGGATGCCGCTGACCGCGCCGCGGCTGCTGCCGAGCGACGAGGACTGGCTGCCCGAGCGGTGGCGGGAGATGGCCATCGAGATGATGGCCGCGCCGTTCGGCCGGCGGGCGGCGGTGGTGCTCGGCCGCTCCGGCGGTCCCGCGTACCGCCGCTCGGAGCTGCTCCGGCTGGCCCACCTCACCGGCATCGCCGGGACCGTGGCGCACCTCCCGCCCGCCTGATCGGGCCGTGGGCCGTAGCCATCGCGGCCCTGATGCGGTGTCATCGAGGCGTCCACCGACTCGACCGGATGGATGCCAGCGATGCGGCTCGGAGAGGTGCTCGACGCGGCCGGCCGGCGCACGTTCGTGGGCCGCGAGGCGGAGCTCGCACGCTTCACCGACGCGCTGCGCGGCCGGACGCCGCAGCGGATCTTCCTGGTGCACGGTGAGGGCGGGATCGGCAAGTCGACCCTGCTCGACGAGTTCCGGTGCCGCGCTCTCGCCGCGGGCCGTCCGGCGGTGCTCATCGACGGCCGGGAGGTGGACCCCTCCCCCGAGGGCGTGCGCGCCGCGCTGGCCCGGGCGCTGCCCAGCGGTCCGCCGCGGCTCGACGAGCTCTCCGGGCTCGCGCTGTTCGTCGACCACTACGAGCAGCTGACCCCGGCCGACCGGTGGATCCGCCGGGAGCTGCTGCCGGACCTCCCCGGTGACGGCCTCGCGGTGCTCGCCGGCCGGGACGCACCCGACCCCGCGTGGCGGCGGCTGCCCGGATGGTGCGAGCTCGGGGCGGTGCTGGGGCTGGACTGCCTGAGCGAGCGGGAGAGCGTGGAGTTCCTGGTCCGCTCCGGCGTGCCCGCCGACCGGCACGGCGCGCTCGTGTCGCTCAGCCGCGGGCATCCTCTGGCGCTGGCCATGCTCGCCGACGCCGTCGCCGAGGGGCCGCTGCCCAGCGAGCTGGCCGCCGCGCCGGATCTGGTCTCGGCGCTGCTCGAGGGCGTGGTCAGCCAGGTGCCCGGTGAGGCGCACGCGATGGGGCTGGCCACCTGCACGGTGGCGTGGTCGACGACCGAGGACCTGCTGGCGCAGACGGTGGGCGACGCGGCGCCGGAGGTGTGGGACTGGCTGGCCCGCCAGCCGTACGTGTCGCGCGGGCCGCGCGGCCTGATCCTGCACGACCTGGCGCGGGACGTGCTGACCGCCGAGCTGGACCGGCGCTCCCCCGAACGGCAGCGGCGGCTGCACCGGATCGTCCACGACCGCGTCGTCGGTGAGATCCGCGCGGCCAGCGGTCCGGAGCGGCAGCACGCCGCGCAGCAGTTGCTCTTCCTCCACCGGCACAGCCCGCTGACCGGCGTCCTCTGGACGCTGCGCAGCCGCGGCTCGGCGGCCGTCGCCCCGGGCACGCCCGAGGACCACCCGCAGGTGATCGCGCTCGTCGAGCGGTTCCTCGGCCGGGACAACGCCGACCTGGCCCGCCGGTGGCTGGCCGAGGTGCCCGACTGCCTGCAGGTGGTGCGGCAGGACGGCGACGTGGCCGGCTACGCCATCGGCCTGCTGCACCCGACCGGCTCGGCGCTGGAGCGGCAGGATCCGGTCGTGCGCGCCGTGCTGCAGCACGTCGAGCGGACGGCGCCCGCCCGGCCCGGCGAGCTGATCCACCTCACCCGGTTCCTGGGCGGCGCGCGCGAATCGGAGCGGGACCCGTACGCCGTGCTGGCCGGACCCGTCGCGGCGCTGATGACCTGGCTGACCCGGCCGCTGGCCTGGGGGTTCACCGCACCCACCGACGAGGAGTTCTGGGGACCGTTCTTCGACTACATCGCGATGCAGCGGATCACCGAGGTGGAGACCAACGGACGGCGGCACGTGCTCCACGGCATCGACTTCCGCCGGCTGCCGCCGGACAGCTGGATGGACCTCATGCACGACCGGGAGCGGACCGGCGCCACCGGTCCGCCGCCTGCGCAGCTGCTCCGGCCGGTTCCGCTGGGGCGCGAGGACTTCGCCGCCGCGGTACGGGCTGCCCTGCGCGACCTGCATCGCGACGACCGCCTCGCGCAGAGCCCGCTGCTGGGGTCCCGGCTGGTCCGGGGCACGACCGAAGGGCCGGGCGCGGCGCTGCGCGCGGCGATCCTGCATGCGGTGGATGCGCTCGGGCATCGGCCGCGGGGCGACCGGCTCCGCCGGGTGCTCGACCGGACGTTCGTCCGGCCCGCACCGACCCAGGAGGCCGCGGCGGAGGTGCTCGGACTGCCCTTCAGCACGTACCGCAGGCACCTGGCGGCCGCGGTCGAGGAGCTGATCGAGCTGCTCTGGGCCGTGGAGATCGGCGAGACCGTGCTCCCCCGTCCCCGACCGGCCCCGGGTGAGCAGCGACTGAGCACCGTCTGACCTGGAGACCGGGCACCGCCCGGACCCATCCTCCGGCACACCGATCCGGAGGAGGGACCAGCGATGGCGAGGATCACGGTGCTCGGCGCCGGCATGAACGGACTGGTCACGGCGATGCTGCTGGCGCGCGACGGCCACGAGGTGACCGTGCTGGAGCGCGACCCGGCCACGCCACCGCCGCCCGCGCAGGCGTGGACCCGGTGGGAGCGGCCGGGCGTCGGCCAGTTCCGCCAGCTGCACTTCATGCTGCCGCGCTGGCGGGCGGAGCTGCAGGAGACGCTTCCCGAGGTGCTGGCGGAGCTTGTCGCGGCCGGTGCGGCGCGGCTGAACCTGCTCGCCGAGGTGCCCGAGGCGCGCCGTGGCCCGATGCGCCCGGGCGATGACCGCTTCGGGACCATCACGGCCCGCCGGCCGGTGCTCGAGGCAGTGCTGGCAGCGGGAGCGGCGCGCACCCCGGGCCTGGAGATCCGCCGGGGCGTCGCGGTCAGCGGCTTCCTGCCGGGGGCACCGACCGCGCCGGGCGTGCCGCACGTGGCCGGCGTCCGGACGGGTGACGGCGAGCGGATCACCGGGGACCTCGTCGTCGACTGCCGCGGCCGCCGCGCCAAGGTGACGGACTGGCTGACCGCGATCGGCGCCCGGCCGCCGGTGGAGGAGCGGGACGACTGCGGCTTCGTCTACTACAGCCGGCACTTCCGGTCGGTCGACGGCGGCATCCCGCCGTCGATGGGGCCGGTCCTCCAGCACTACGCGCCGTTCTCCGTCGTCACGCTCCCCGCCGACAACGGCACCTGGTCCGTGGGGATCGTGACCAGCTCCACCGACCACGCTCTGCGCGGGCTGCGGGACCCCGCCGCCTGGCACGCCGCCCTCGCCCGGTGCCCGCTGGTCGCGCACTGGGCAGAGACCGGCCCCCGGGTCGAGGCGTTCACCGGGGTCGACGTGATGCCCGGCCTCGGCGATCGGCAGCGCCGACTGTTCGTCGACGGCGACCCGGTGGTCACCGGGGTCGTTCTGCTGGGGGACGTGTGGGCCCGCACCAACCCCGCGCTGGGGCGCGGCACGTCGATCGGCGCCGCCCATGCTCGGGCACTGCGGCAGGTGCTGCGCGAGGTCGACCTGGCCGACGCGGAGAAGGTGGTCCGGAGCTTCGACGACGCGACCGCCGCCTTCGTGGAGCCGATGTACCGGGCCACGCTCGCCTTCGACCGGCACCGCCTCGCGGAACTCGCGGGCGAGATCGCCGGCCGACCGTACGAGACCGACGACCCGGGCTGGGGGACGACGAAGGCGCTGGCGGCCGCCTCGCTGGCCGATCCGGACGCCCTGCGCATGCAGCTGCGAGTGGCCGTGCTCCTGGAGCCTGCGGCCTCGGTGCTCACGGACCCGGCGGTGGCCGCCCGGATCCGCGCGCTGGGTGCGGGCGCGCCGCGCTATCCGCTGCCCGGACCGAGCCGGGCCGAGGTGCTCGACGCCGTCGCCGGCTGATCGGGCTCAGCGGGGCGTCTGCTGGTGGAAGGCCAGCTTCCAGCCGTCCGGGCGCCGCACGTAGAGGCTGCTGATCAGCGCCGAGTAGGCCGGGCTGCCCTCGCGCTGCGCCACCACGCCGTAGGTCACCAGGCCGGTGTCCGGCGTGAGCTCGAGGACCCGCGGGTCCTCGAGCGCGTAGGAGGACCAGGGCGGGCCACCCATCGAGGCGATGATCGCGGCGCGGTCGTCGATGCGCGCGCCGCCGGGGAAGAGCATGACCACCGAGGCGTCCAGCGTCCGCTCGTAGAAGTCCGCTGCCGCCTCGGCGCTCTCGGCGAGCGCCCGCCAGCCGCTCTCCTCCAGCTCGACCAGGTCCAGGCTCATGCCGGCTCGCTCCCGTCGCCGATGGTGGCCACCTCCCGGGCCGCGTCCGGCCCCTGCTCGAGCAGCACGCGGAAGCCGTCGTCGTCCAGGATCGGCACCTTGACCTGCACGGCCTTGTCGTACTTGCTGCCCGGGTCGGCGCCGACCACGACGAAGCCGGTCTTCTTGCTGACCGAGCCGGTGACCTTGCCGCCGCGCTCCTGGATCGCGGCGGTGGCCTGGTCGCGGCTGTAGTCGCGCAGCGACCCGGTGACGACGACGGTGACGCCGGTCAGCGGACCGGGCCCGGCGTCCTCCCCCTCGTCGGCCATGCGCACGCCGGCGGCCTTCCACTTCTCGACGACCTCGCGGTGCCAGTCGACGGCGAACCAGTCGCGGATGGACTTCGCGATCGTCGGACCGACGCCGTCGGCCGCGGCCAGCTCCTCCTCGCTCGCCTCGGCGATCCGGTCCAGCGAGCGGAAGTCACGGGCCAGCGCCTGGGCGGCGGTCGGGCCGACGTGCCGGATCGACAGGGCCACCAGCACCCGCCAGAGCGGGACGTCCTTGCGGGTCTCGAGGTTGACCAGCAGCTTCTGCCCGTTGGCCGACAGCGTGCCGTCCTTCTTGGTGAAGAAGTCGGTCTGCTCGAGCTTCGCGGCGTCGAGGAAGAAGAGGTCGCCCTCGTCCTGCAGCAGGGAGCTCTGCAGCAGCGCCACCGCGGCCTCGTAGCCGAGGTTCTCGATGTCGAACGCACCGCGGCCGGCGACGTGGAAGACGCGCTCGCGGAGTTGCGCGGGGCAGGACCGGGCGTTGGGGCAGCGGATGTCGGCGTCGCCCTCCTTCTCCGGCCGCAGCTCCGAGCCGCACTCGGGGCAGTGCGTCGGCATGACGAACTCGCGCTCGTCGCCGGTCCGCGCCGCGACGACTGGGCCGAGGACCTCGGGGATGACGTCGCCCGCCTTGCGGATGACGACGGTGTCGCCGATGAGCACGCCCTTGCGCTTGACCTCGCTGGCGTTGTGCAGCGTCGCCAGCTGGACGGTGGAGCCGGCGACCTTGACCGGCTCCATGAACGCGAACGGGGTGACCCGGCCGGTGCGGCCGACGTTGACCCGGACGTCGAGGAGCTTCGTGGTCGCCTCCTCGGGCGGGTACTTGAACGCGATCGCCCAGCGCGGCGCGCGGGAGGTCGACCCGAGCCGGCGCTGCAGCGCCACCTGGTCGACCTTGACGACGACGCCGTCGATCTCGTGCTCGACGGAGTGCCGGTTCTCGCGGTAGTTCTCGATGTAGGCCCAGACGCCCTCGAGGTCGTCGACCACCTGGAACCGGTCGCTGGTCGGCAGGCCGAGCTCGCGCAGCCGGGCGTAGGCCTCGGACTGCCGCTCGGGCTGCCATCCGTCGTGGACGCCGAGGCCGTGCACGATCAGCCGCAGCCGCCGCGAGGCGGTGACCCGCGGGTCCTTCTGCCGCAGCGAGCCGGCGGCGGCGTTGCGCGGGTTGGCGAACGGCGCCTTGCCCTGCTCCACCATCGACGCGTTCAGGTCGGCGAACGCCTCCACCGGGAAGTAGATCTCGCCGCGCACCTCGAGCCGCTCGGGCACGTCGTCCCCGCTCAGCTGCTGCGGGACGTCCTGCATCGTGCGCACGTTGGCGGTGACGTCCTCACCGGTGACGCCGTCGCCGCGGGTGGCCGCCCGCACCAGCCGGCCGCGCTCGTAGAGCAGCGCCACGGCCAGGCCGTCGATCTTCAGCTCGCACAGGTAGCGGGCGCCGGTGCCGACCTCGCGCTCGACGCGCGCGGCCCAGGCCGAGAGCTCGTCGCTGCTGAACGCGTTGTCCAGGCTCTGCATCCGCTCCAGGTGCTGCACCGGGGCGAAGGTGGCGGTGAACCCGCCGTTGACCTTCTGGCTCGGCGAGTCCGGCGTGACCAGCGCGGGGTGGGCGGACTCGATCGTCTTGAGCTCGCCCATGAGCTCGTCGTACTGACCGTCGCTGACCAGCGGCTCGTCGCGGACGTAGTAGGCGAACGCGTACTTGTCCAGCAGCTCGGACAGGTCCCGGTGGCGCGTGCGCGCGTCGTCGGGGACCTCGGTGAGGTCCTCCCGGTCACCTACCGCCGCGACCTGCGGTGCATCGATCTCCGCTTCCGTGCTCACGACCGAACCGTAACCGCCGGGTACGACGGCGAACCGGCATTCACCCTGCCGTGGCGATCACTCCGGCTGCAGGTACTTGGCCGCCTCGCGGACGTGGGTCATCGCGGCGCGCGCGTAGGCGGGCGTCGCGCCGGCCAGGCCGCACGCCGGGGTGAGGGTCACGGCCTCGTGCAGCCGCTCGGCGGGGAAGCCGAGCTCCCGCCAGAGGCCCTGCAGCCGGGAGGCGGTCGAGTTGGGCGTGCCCAGCGGGGCATCGGTCCCGGGGACGACGCCGACCAGCAGGTGGGTGCCAGCCTCGACCGCGGTGCCGATCGCGTCGAGGTCCTGCACGAGACCGGAGTCGAACGAGACGCCGTCGGCGCCCGCCGCGCGGAACAGGCCGAGCGGGGCGCGAGGCGCGCAGCAGTGCACGACCACCCGGCCCGGCAGGACGGCGACCACGGCGGCCAGCTCCTGCTCGACGACGTCGGCCTCGACCGCCGGGAGCGTGCCGAAGCCACTCGCCGTCGGCAGGGCGCCGTCGATCACGGCGGGCACGGACGGCTCGTCCAGCTGGACGACCACCCGGGCGCCGGGCACGCGGGCCGCGACCGCCGCGGCGTGCGCCGCCAGCCCCTCGGCCAGGGACTGCGCGAGGTCGCGCCGGGCGCCCGGGTCGACGACGGCGCGGTCGCCGCGGCTGCGCTCCAGCCCGGCGGCCAGGGTCCACGGCCCGGCCGCCTGGACCTTGAACGGGCCGGTGTAGCGGTCGGCGACGTCGGTCAGGGCGTCGAGGTCGCGCTCGAGGAAATCGTGGGCGCGGCGCAGGTCGATTCCCGGGCGGGGCACCAGCCGCCAGCCGGCCGGGGTGAGGTCGACGGCGACGTCGACGAGCAGCGCCGCGGTGCGGCCGATCAGGTCGGCGCCGGGACCGCGGTCCGGGAGCTCCGGCAGGTGCGGGAACTCGGGCAGCTCGCCGAGCACGAGGCGGATCGCCTCGGCGGGGTCGGCGCCGGGCAGGGACCCGACGCCGGAGGCCGGCCCCCACGGTGCGGGAACCGGCCGCGGGTCGTTCTCCTGGGGCTGGGGTTCGGTCGGCAGCACCACGGGGGCGACGGTAGCCGGTCCGCTCAGCAGCCCGGCGTCGTCCGCGCAGGCCGTGCAGCCCGCAGCACGGTCCCCTGCCCGAGCACGCGGTCGCCGCGCGCGGAGTCCGGCTCGTAGAGCACCGCGGACTGTCCGGGAGCGACCCCGCGCTGCTCCTCCGCGAGCCGCAGGCACAGCCCGCCGTCGTCGGCGGCGGTCACCTCGCACGCGACCGGCGTCCCGTGCGCGCGCAGCTGCACCTCGGCGCGCAGCGGCAGCGCGGGAGCCGGGCCGGTCCACGTCGGCGGGGCGGTCCGCACCTCGCGGACGCCGGCGAGCTCCGCCGTCCCGATGGTGACCGTGCGGCTGACCGGCTCGATGCCGAGCACGTAGCGGGGCCGCGCGTCGCCCACGTCCACGCCGAGGCCGCGGCGCTGCCCCACGGTGAAGTTGTAGGTGCCGCCGTGCTCGCCCACGGTGGCGCCGGTGGCGGCGTCGACCAGCGGGCCGGGGCGGCTGCCCAGCCGCCGCGCCAGGAAGCCGCGGGTGTCGCCGTCGGGGATGAAGCAGATGTCGTGCGAGTCGGGCTTGGCGGCGACGGCGAACCCGCGCTCGGCGGCGATCTCGCGGACCCGGTCCTTGGTCATGCCGCCGAGGGGGAACACGGCGCCGGCCAGCTGCTCCGGCGTGAGCACGCCGAGCACGTAGGACTGGTCCTTGGCCGGGTCGACCGAGCGGCGCAGCTCCCCGCCGGCGAGCCGGGCGTGGTGGCCGGTGACCACGGCGTCGAACCCGAGCGCCCGTGCGCGGTCCAGCACCGCGGCGAACTTGATCTTCTCGTTGCAGCGCAGGCACGGGTTCGGCGTCCGCCCCGCGGCGTACTCGGCGACGAAGTCCTCGACGACGTCCTCGGCGAACCGCTCGGCGAGGTCCCAGACGTAGAACGGGATGCCGAGCTCGTCGGCGACCCGGCGCGCGTCGTGCGCGTCCTCGACGCTGCAGCAGCCGCGCGAGCCGCTGCGCAGGGTCTGCCGGTGCTGGGAGAGCGCCAGGTGCACCCCGGTGACGTCGTGGCCGGCGTCGACGGCGAGCGCGGCCGCGACCGCGGAGTCCACTCCCCCGCTCATCGCGGCGAGCACCCTCATCGAGCGCCCATGCCCGCCCGGCGAGCCCGCTCCACCACCGGCGCGATGACCTCGAGCAGGGCGTCGACGTCGGCGTCGACGCTCGTGTGGCCGAGGCTGAACCGCAGCGAGCTGCGGGCGCGGTCGGAGTCGGCGCCGACTGCGAGCAGCACGTGGCTGGGCCGGGCGACCCCGGCGCTGCACGCCGAGCCGGTCGAGCACTCGACGCCGCGGGCGTCGAGCAGCATGAGCAGCGCGTCGCCCTCCGCGCCGGCGAACGACAGGTGCGCGTTGCCCGGCAGCCGGCCGGGCCCGCCGGCGATCTCGTCATCCAGCGGCGCGCCGTTGAGCTGGACGTCCGGGACCCGCTCGACCACGCCGGCGACCAGCCGGTCGCGCAGCTGCGCGAGCCGGCCGGCGCGCTCCTCGCGCGCGGCGACGGCGGTCGTCGTCGCCACCTGCAGGCCGACGATCGCGGCGACGTCCAGCGTGCCCGACCGGACGTCGCGCTCCTGGCCGCCGCCGTGCAGCAGCGGGGTGCACTCGGCGTCGCGGCGCAGCAGCAGCACGCCGGCGCCCATCGGCCCGCCGAGCTTGTGCCCGGTCATGGTGAGCGCGTCCGCGCCGCTGGCCGCGAAGGCGACCGGCACCTGGCCGACCGCCTGCACGGCGTCGGTGTGCAGCGGCACCTCGACGGCGTGCGCGACGTCGGCCAGCGCGGCCACGTCGCTGACCGTGCCGATCTCGTTGTTGGCCCACATGACGCTGGCCACCGCGACGTCGGTCCCGTCGCCGAGCGCGTCGTGCAGGGCGTCCGGCAGGACGCGCCCGCTGGGTTCGAGGGACAGCCAGGTGATCTCGGCGCCGTCGTGCTTGGCCAGCCACTCGACGCTGTCGAGGACGGCGTGGTGCTCGGCCGGGCTGACCACGATGCGCCGCCGCCGCGAGTCGGCGCTGCGCCGGGCCCAGAACAGGCCCTTGACGGCGAGGTTGTCGCTCTCGGTGCCGCCGCTGGTGAACAGCACCTCCGACGGGCGGGCGCCCAGCGCCTCGGCGAGCCGCTCGCGCGACTGCTCGGCCACACGGCGGGCGGCCCGGCCGCTGGCGTGCAGCGAGGAGGCGTTGCCCACGCGGCCGAGCTGCTCGGTCATCGCGGTCAGCACCTCGGGCAGCACCGGGGTCGTGGCCGCGTGGTCCAGATAAGTCATGGCGCCGCCAGGGTAGTCGCGTCCGCCGGAGCCCCCCGTCCGGGAACCGGGGCCGCGGCGCGGCCGGCGACCCGGACGCCGACCAGCGCCAGCAGCGTGAAGGCGCCGACCGAGCAGAGGATTGCGACAGGGAGGGTCAGGGCCCCGGCCGCCGCGGCGGAGACGAGGACACCGGCCAGGCCGATGCACAGGGCGGACGCGGTGACGTCGGAGATCTGCAGCGCGGCGGAGTCCGCGCCCCGCCGGCGCTCGGGCGACTGGTCGAGCAGCAGCACCCCCACGCTCGGCATCCCGAACCCCATGCCCAGCCCGGCCACGGCCCAGGTCAGGTAGGCCGGCCAGCCGCCCAGGGCCGGGACGGCGGCCAGTGCCGTGCCGCCGAGGCCGAGGGCGAGCAGCGCGAACCCGAGCCGCAGCAGCCGCGCCCGCGGCGCGTCCGGGAACCGGCCCTGCAGCTGCGAGGCCGCGGCCCAGCCGACCGCGCCCGCGGTCAGCGGGATGCCGGCGGCGGTCGCGCCGAACCCGTGCACCGCGGTGAGGGTGAGCGGCAGCAGCGCGTCCATGCCGAAGAAGGCGCCGGCCAGCAGCCCGCGCGAGGCGACGACGGCGGGCAGTCCCCGCGCGGCCCGGCCGGTACCCGCCGGCAGCAGCGGCCGCAGACCCGCGACCAGCGCGACCAGCCCCGCGACGGCGACGAGCAGGGCGACGGCGTCCCGGCGCTGGCCGGCGTACTGCAGCGCGGCGATGCCGAGCCCGGCCAGCAGCGCCCACCACCGGCGGGCGGCCCCGTGCCCGGCGGCGGCCGCGGGCGCCGGGAGCGCCCGGACGGCGGGCAGCACCAGCGCCAGGCCCAGCACGATGAGCGGCAGCAGACCGAGGAAGACCAGCCGCCAGCTCGCGTGCGTGGTGAGCAGCCCGGCCACGAGCGGGCCGACCAGCGCGGGCAGCACCCAGGCGGCGCTGATCGCGCCGAACAGCCGCGGGCGCAGGGCCGGCTCGTAGGCCTGGCCGGCGATCACGTACAGCAGGACGGCGATGACCCCGGCGCCGAAGCCCTGCACGGCGCGCCCGGCCACGAAGACGGCCATGTGCCCGGCCGCGCCGGCGGTGAGCAGGCCGGCGGCGAACGCGCCGACGCCCCAGGGCAGGGCCACCCGCGGTCCTCGCCGGTCGCCCAGGTTGCCGCCGACGACCATCCCGACGACCGAGGCGACGAGGAAGGCGGAGAACGGCCACGCGTACCAGGCCAGCCCGTCGAGCTCGGCCACCGCGGTCGGCATCGCCGTCCCCACGGCCATCGCCTCGAAGGCGATGAAGGTGACCAGCATGAGCAGGCCGGCGGTGGTCAGCCGGTGCGCGCGGTCGAACACCTTCGCCGTCCCCTGCACCGCCGCGCTCACCTCCCGGCCAACCGCCGCAGCCCGCCGCAGCTTCCCCGGACGGACGTCGGGCGCCGACCCCGCGAGGGGATCGGCGCCCGACGGCCGGACCGGGGTCCTTGTTCAGCCCTTGCGGGCCTTGATCAGCTCGGTGGCCTGCGGGGCCACCTGAAACAGGTCGCCGACGACGCCGAAGTCGGCCAGCTCGAAGATCGGCGCCTCGGGGTCCTTGTTGACCGCGACGATGGTCTTCGAGGTCTGCATGCCGGCGCGGTGCTGGATCGCACCGGAGATGCCGACGGCGATGTAGAGCTGCGGCGAGACGGTCTTGCCGGTCTGCCCGACCTGGAAGGTGTGCGGGTAGAAGCCGGAGTCGACCGCGGCGCGCGAGGCACCGACGGCGGCGCCGAGGGAGTCGGCCAGGTTCTCGATGATGGAGAAGTTCTCGGCGCTGGCGACGCCCCGGCCGCCGGAGACGACGATCGCGGCCTCGGTCAGCTCCGGCCGGCTGCTCTTCTGCTCCACGACCCGGTCGACCACGCGCACGGCCTTGGCGGCGTCGGACAGGCTGACCTCGACGGTCTCCTCGGCTGCGGCGCCGGGGGCCGGCTCGGGGGCGACCGAGTTGCCGCGCAGCGTGTAGATCGGGGTGCCGGTGGCGACCTTCGAGTGGACGATGACCTGCCCGGCGAAGGCCACCTGGGTGGCGGTGCCGTCGCCGGTGATCTCCGTGACGTCGGTGAGGAAGCCGCTGCCGGTCTTCACCGCCAGCCGTGCGGCGACCTCCTTGCCCTCCGGCGAGGAGGGGATGACGACCGCGGCCGGCGAGACGCGCTCGACCAGCTGCGCGAGCACCTCGGCCTTCGGGGCGACGAGGTAGTCGTCGATCTCGGGCGACTCGGCGACGTACACCTTCTGCGCGCCGTACTCGGCCAGCGCGTCCTTGACGCCGGCGGCCGAACCGGGAGCGCCGGCCACGACGGCGGAGGGCTCACCCAGAGCACGCGCGGCGGTCAGCGCCTCCAGCGTGGTCTTGCGGACGCCGCCGCCATCGGGGTTGAGCTCGACGAGGACCAGGACCTCTGCCATGACTGCTCGATCTCCTTCTCTTCGCTCTTCGCTCGGGTCCGCGGTCAGACGATCTTCTGCTCGGCGAGGAAGCCGACGAGCTTCTCGGCGCCGTCGCCCTCGTCGGTCACCTTGACGCCGGCGCCCTTCGGCGGGCGGGGGGCGAAGTCGAGGACCTGGCTGGTGGCGCTGGCCAGACCCACCGAGCCGGCGTCCAGGCCCAGGTCGGCCAGGGACTTGGTCTCCACCGGCTTCTTCTTGGCGGCCATGATGCCCTTGAAGGACGGGTAGCGCGGCTCGTTGATCGAGTCCCAGGTGGACACGATCGCCGGCAGCGGGGCCTCCAGCGCCCAGTAGCCGGTGTCGGTCTGCCGCTCCACCTTCGCGGTCGCGCCCTCGATGGTCAGCTTGCGGGCGCCGGACAGCTGCGGGATGCCCAGCCGCTCCGAGAGCAGCGCCGGCATGACGCTCATCTGCGAGTCGGTGGCCTCGGCGCCGCACAGGACGAGGTCGTACTCCAGCTGCTGCAGCGCCGCGGCGAGCACCGCGGAGGTCTGCAGCGCGTCCGAGCCGTGGATGGCCTCGTCGGAGACGTGCACCGCCTTGTCGGCGCCCATCGACAGCGCCTTGCGGATCGCGTCGGTGGCCGAGTCCGGGCCGACGGTCAGCACGGTCACCTCGCCGCCCTCGCGGTCGCGGACCAGCAACGCCTCCTCGATCGCGTACTCGTCCATCTCGTTGATGACGTTGTCCGCCGTCGCCCGGGCGACGGTGTTGTCCGCCGGGTCCAGCGCCCGTGCGCTGCCCGAGTCGGGGACCTGCTTGACCAGAACGACGATGTTCATCGCCAGACCTACCTCCGCGATGGGGTCAGGGCGCGGGCCTGCCGCCCGCCTAGCTCCGATCATGGAGGTTACTGGCCGGTAACGGACCCGCGCCCCGGGGCCCGGGTGACCCGCATCACGCGGGCGGCCGCCATTCCCCGCTGCGGGCGAAGTGCTCCAGCGTGGCGGCGTACGGCTCGAGGTCCAGCCCGCGGGCGGCCACCCACTCGTCGGAGTAGTACGTGTGCGCGTACCGCTCCCCGCCGTCGCACAGCAGGGTGACGACGCTGCCGGTCCGGCCCGCGGCCAGCATCTCCGCCACGAGCGCGAAGGCGCCCCAGAGGTTCGTGCCGGTCGAGCCGCCCGCCCGGCGGCCGGTCACCCGCTCCAGGTGCCGGACAGCGGCCAGCGACGCGGCGTCCGGGACGCAGATCATCCGGTCGACGATCGTCGGCACGAACGACGGCTCCACCCGCGGCCGCCCGATGCCCTCGATCCGCGACGGCCGGCCGGTCGCCACCGTCGGGTCGCCGTCCCGCCAGCCGGGGAAGAACGACGACCCCTCCGGGTCGACGACGGCCAGCCGGGTGGGCAGCCGCCGGTAGCGCACGTAGCGGCCGATCGTGGCGCTGGTGCCGCCGGTGCCCGCGCCGACGACGACCCACTCGGGCACCGGGTGCCGCTCGCGACCCATCTGCGAGAACACCGACTCGGCGATGTTGTTGTTGCCGCGCCAGTCGGTGGCCCGCTCGGCGTTGGTGAACTGGTCGAGGTAGTGCCCACCGGTCTCGGCGGCGATCCGCCGGGCCTCGTCGTAGACCGACGGCGGGTCGGCCACCAGGTGGCAGCGCCCGCCGTGGAACTCGATGAGCGCGATCTTCTCCGGGCTGGTGCCCGCCGGCATGACCGCCACGAACGGCAGGCCCAGCATGCGCGCGAAGTAGGCCTCGCTCACCGCCGTCGAGCCGCTGGACGCCTCGACCACGGTGCTGCCCTCGGTGATCTGCCCGGAGCAGAGGGCGTAGAGGAACAGCGAGCGGGCCAGCCGGTGCTTGAGGCTGCCGGTGGGGTGGGTCGACTCGTCCTTGAGGTAGAGGTCGACGCCCCACTCCGGCGGCAGCGGGTAGACCAGCAGGTGGGTGTCCGCGCTGCGCAGCGCGTCGGCCTCCACGGCGGCGACCGCGCGGTCCACCCACGCCCGGCCGGAGGGATCGGAGCGGTCGACGTCGGACGCGGGGTCGGGCTGGGCCGTCACCCCCCGATGATTCCGCACCGCGGCTACGCCGGTTCGTCCCCGGCCGGCTCGGCGGGCGCCACCAGCAGCGGCCGGTCGGCGAGGGTGACCGCGACCGCCGTCCCCGGCACCAGGTGCTGGCTCTCGGCGCTGGCGACGTCGGCCTGCACCTCCGTGCCGTCCGGCAGCGCGACGGTCAGCCGGGTGACCGCTCCGGAGAAGACGCGGGTCACGACCCGGCCGGCACCGTCGGGGTCGGCCGCCACGCCCAGCGCCTCGGGCCGGACGAGGGCGACCACCGGCCCGCCGGCCGGGACCGCTCCGGCGACCGGGCGCCGGGTGCCGAGCACCTGCACGCCGCCTTCGACCAGGGTCGCGGGCAGCCGGTTCATCGTGCCGACGAACTGCGCGACGAAGGCGGTCGCCGGCCGCTCGTAGAGCTCGTCGGGCCCGGCCATCTGCTCGAGGCGGCCCGCGCGCAGCACGCCGACGCGGTCGGCCACCGACAGCGCCTCGGCCTGGTCGTGCGTGACGAAGACCGTGGTGATGCCGACCTCGAGCTGCAGCCGGCGGATCTCGTCGCGCAGCTGCACCCGGACCTGCGCGTCCAGGGCGGACAGCGGCTCGTCGAGCAGCAGCACCTGGGGCGCGACGGCCAGCGCCCGGGCCAGCGCCACGCGCTGCTGCTGGCCGCCGGAGAGCTGGTGCGGGTAGCGCCCGCCGCGGTCGCCCAGGCCGACCAGCTCCAGCAGCTCGGCCGCCCGCCGCCGCTGCTCGGCCCGGCTGCGGCCGCGCACCCGCAGCCCGAAGGCGACGTTGTCGGCCACGGTGAGGTTGGGGAACAGGCTGTAGGCCTGGAAGACCATGCCCATGTCGCGCTTGCTGGCCGGGACGTCGGTGTAGTCGCGGCCGTCGAGCAGCACCCGGCCGGCGTCGGGCCGCTCGAAGCCGGCGATCGCCCGCAGCGCCGTCGTCTTGCCGCAGCCCGAGGGACCCAGCAGCGCGACCAGCTCGCCACCGGCGATCTCGAGGTCGAGACCGTCGAGGGCGAGCACCGACCCGTAGCGCCGGGTCAGCCCCTCGAGGCGGACGGCGACCCCGGGGCGCTCGCGCAGCTCGGCGGCAGCGCCGACGTCGGTGGACACGGGAGCCGTGGTCATGCGGGGTCCTTCCCGGGGCGCCGGCGGTCCAGCGCGGAGATCAGCAGGAGCAGCGCCCAGGTGACGGCGAGGGACAGCACGGAGACCGACACCGACAGCTGCGGCTGGGAGCCGGCGATCTGCACGATCCAGGTCGGGAACGTGACGAACCCGAGGATGACGGCGATCGTGTACTCCCCCATCACCAGGGCGAAGGTCAGGAACGCGGCGTTGAGCACGGAGGTGCGCAGCACCGGCAGCACCACCGACACCAGCACCCGCGGCCAGGAGGCGCCGAGGTTGCGCGCGGCCTCGGTCAGCGTCCGCAGGTCGACCCCCCGCAGCCCGGCGTCGAGCGCCCGGTAGACGAACGGCAGCGCCAGCACGACATAGACCAGGACGAGGATCCACGGCAGCGACGGCTCCTGGAGCGCGAAGAAGGCGTCGGCCAGGGGCGTGTTGAGGAAGTAGTCCGGCGCCCAGGCGAGCACGCTGCGCACGCCCACGACCAGGGCGATCGGCGGCAGCACCAGCGGCAGCAGGGTGAGCAGCTCCACCGCCGTCCGCAGCCGCGGCAGGCGCAGGTTCACCAGGACGACGGTCGGCACCATGAGCAGCAGCGCGAGCAGCACCGTGAGGACGGCGAGCAGCAGCGAGCGGGTGAAGGCGTCGGCGAAGCCCTCGGCGCCCGGGATGCCGGTGTAGTAGCGCGCGGTCAGCCCGCCCCGGCCGCGGTCCCGGATCGTGAACCACACGCTGGCCGCGATCGGGACGACGAAGTACAGCCCCAGGACGACGAGGACGGCCCAGCGCCACCCCCGCGCGCCGCGCCCGGCGGTCCGGACGGGGTGGGCCGGCGCGACGCTGCCCGCCCCGGTGACGGTGCCGAGCCCGGCCGAGGCGGTCACGACAGCCACCGCTGGGTGCGCCGCTGCACCCAGGCGTAGAAGGCCATGACGATCCCGATGAGCACGACCATGCCCAGCGCGAGCGCCTTCCCGAGGTTCTCCGAGCCGACGACCACGTTGCTCGAGAGCGCGTCGGCGATCTGCAGGGTCACCAGCGGCACGCTGCTGCCGACCAGCGCGCGGGCGGTGGCGTAGGCGGCGAAGGCGGTGGCGAACAGCAGCATGGTGGCGCCGATGACCGGGGGCGCGAGCACCGGGCCGCCGACGTAGCGCCAGTACTGCCAGCCGCTGGCCCCGAGGTTGTCGGCGGCCTCCCGCCACTGCGGGCGCAGCGCCTCCAGCGCCGGGGTGATGGTCAGGACCATCAGCGGGATGAGGAAGTACAGGTAGACCAGCGCCAGCCCGGCCATCGAGTACAGGGAGAACCCGCCGAGGCCCAGGCCGAGCGTGTCCTGGAGCAGGGCGGTGAGCACGCCGGCGTTGCCGATGGTGGCCAGGAAGGCGAAGGCCAGCGGGACCCCGCCGAAGTTGGCCGCGACGCCCGAGGCGGTGAGCACCAGCCGCCGCAGCAGCGTGCCGCGCCGCGTCCGCAGGACCGCCACGGCCAGCGCGAGGCCGAGGGCCGCGCCGAGCACCGCGGTGATCGCCGACAGCCGCAGGCTGCCGAGGTAGGCCCGGCGGTAGGCGCCCTCGGTGATCGTCCCGATCGAGGCGGTCGACCAGGTCTCCTGGAAGGTCACCGGGTCGGTCGCGCGGAAGGCCTCCACCGCCAGCACGCCGACGGGCAGCAGCAGGAAGACGGCGACGTAGAGGAAGAAGGGCAGCGCGCCGAGGACCGGCAGCACCCGCACCCAGCGGTGCCGGCGCCGGGTGCTCGGCCGGTCCGCGACGGCGACCGTCCCCGCGTCGCCGTCGCGGACCGGAGCGCCCTGGACGGTGCTCAGCCCGACATCTCCTCGTTCCACCGGGTCGCCACGACCTGCTGGGCGGCCGTCTCCTGCTCCTGGGTCGGGAAGTCCGCGGTGCCCTCGACGGCCGGCAGCGCGGCGAGCGCCGTCTCGTCGGCGGTCGCGGCCTCCTGCATCGACGGCAGCCGCACCGGGCGGGCGCCGCCCTTCAGCCAGATGTTCTGGCCCTCGTCGCTGTAGAGGAACTCCTCCCACAGCCGGGCCGCCGCCGGGTGCGGGGCGAACTTGCTGATCGCCTGGCTGTAGTAGCCGCCGAAGAGCCCGTCGCTCGGGACGTTGACCTGCCAGGTCACGCCCTGCTCGGCGAGGGTCTCGGTGAGGCCGACGTTGAGGTAGTCCCAATCGATCGCCAGCGGCGTCTCCCCGCTCTGGATCGTGGCCGGGGTGATCTCCACGGGGTTGAAGTTGCCGACGTCCTTGACCTGGACGAAGAAGTCGATCCCCGGGCCGATGTCGTCGAGGCTGCCGCCGTTGGCCAGCGCGGCCGCCCAGACGCCGCCGAAGGCCGCCGCGGCCTGCGTCGGGTTGCCGTTGAGGGCGACCCGGCCGGCGTACTGCGGGTCGAGCAGGTCGGCGAAGCTGGTCGGGCAGTCGCCGATCACCGTCTGGTTGCAGCCGATGGAGATGTAGCCGCCGTAGTCGTTGTACCAGAGGCCCTGGGGGTCCTTCTGGCCCTCGGGGATCTCGTCCCAGGTGGCCACCTGGTACGGCGCGAGGAGGTCCTGCGCGGCGGCCTGCCGGGCGAACGTCGTCCCGAGGTCGAGGACGTCGGGGGCGCGGTCCTGGCCGCGCTGGCTCGTGACCGCGTTCAGCTCGTCCTGGCTGGAGCCGTCCGGCGTCGCGCTGTTGATCTCGATGCCGTACTTCTCGCTGAAGGTGTCGAGCATCTCGCCGTAGTTCGCCCAGTCCGGCGGCAGCGCGATGACGTTGAGGGTCCCCTCCGCCTGGGCGGCCTCGACCAGGGCGTCCATCCCGCCGAAGTCGTCGACGGAGGTCGCGGTCGCGGCGTCGGTGTCGCTGCCGCCGCCTCCTCCCCCCGAGCCCCCGTCGTCCGAGCCGCAGGCGGCCAGGGTGAGTGCGGTCGTCAGGACGGCCGCAGCGGTCAGCGGAGTGCGTCGTCGCACGGATTTCCTCCAGTGGGAGCGCCGCGCCCGCCGGACCACTGCTTGACCCGGCAGGCAGACGGGCGCTGCGAATTCTGGCTGATCAGCGCCGGTTCCGGGACGTCGGCGAACACCAACGTGCGAGGAACGCCGCGCGAGGGCTCAGCGACCGGCGAAGGTCGCCTTCCCGGGGCCGCTCTCCAGGAAGGAGCGCATCCCGGTCTTCTGGTCCTCGGTGTCGAACAGCTCGGCGAACAGCCGGCTCTCGAGCTCGAGGCCCCGCGCCAGCGGCAGGTCCAGCCCCTCCTCGATCGCCCGCTTCGCCGCGGCCAGGGCCAGCGGCGGACCCGCGGCGAACTTCTTCGCCATCGCGACCGCGGTCGAGTACACCTCGTCGTCCGGGACGACGGCGTCGGCGAGGCCCAGCTCGAGCGCCTCCTCGCTGCCGACGTGCCGGCCGGTGAAGACGAGGTCCTTGGCCTTGGCCGGGCCGACGAGCCGGGCCAGCCGCTGCGTGCCGCCGGCACCCGGGATGACGCCGAGCAGGATCTCGGGCTGGCCGACCTTCGCGCCGGCGCCGAGCACCCGGAAGTCGGCGCACAGGGCCAGCTCGTAGCCGCCGCCCAGCGCGTAGCCGGTGACCGCCGCGATGACCGGCTTGGGGATGCGCTGCACCTCGATGAACGAGTTCTGCAGCTCGCGGCCCCAGGCCACCATCGCCGCGCCGTCGAGCTGCGACATCGCCTTGATGTCGGCGCCCGCGGCGAAGACCCGCTCGCCGCCGTAGAGGACCACGGCGCGGACGTCCTCGCGCGAGGCCGCCTCCTGGGCGGCGCGCCGGACCTCCCAGTGGAGCTGCTCGTTGATCGCGTTCATCTTCGGCCGGTCGAGGCGGATCGTGCCCACCCCGTCCTCGACCTGCAGGGTCACGAACTCCGGCTCGGTCACGGGGCCTCCACGTGTTCTCGGGGACGTCGTCGTCCCCGGCACATTAGAAGGACCCCCTTCTCCCCGCCCCTCGCAGGCTCGCGGCGGGGCCCGGAAGGGGGCCGTCCTCAGGCCATGCGGCGGGCGGTGAAGCGGCCGTCGCTGCGCGACAGCGACAGCGGCAGGCCGAAGGTGTCCGACAGCGCCGCCGCGGTGAGGACGTCGTCGGCCGGCCCCGCCGCCACCACCTCGCCCCCGCGCAGCAGCAGCGCGTGCGAGTAGCCGGGCGGGATCTCCTCGACGTGGTGCGTGACCAGCACCTGCGCCGGCGCGTAGTGGTAGCGGGCGAGGTCGGCGAGCCGCCCGACGAGGTCCTCCCGGCCGGCGAGGTCCAGCCCCGCGCCCGGCTCGTCGAGCAGCAGCAGCTCCGGGTCGGGCATCAGCGCGCGGGCGATCTGCGTCCGCTTGCGCTCGCCCTCGGACAGCGTCCCGAACGGCCGGTGCGCGAACTGGGCCACGCCCCACTGGTTCATCAGCATCGCCGCGCGGGTCAGGTCGTGGACGTCGTAGCGCTCCCGCCACCGGCCCACGACGGCGTACCCGGCGGAGACGACGACGTCCCCCGTCTTCTCGGCCGGGCCGATGCGCTGGGCCAGCGCCGCGCTGGTCAGGCCGATGCGCGGGCGCAGCTCGAAGACGTCGACCGCGCCGAGGGTCTCCCCCAGCAGCTGCACCTCGCCGCGGGTCGGGTGCATCTGCGCGGCGGCCAGCTGCAGCAGCGTCGTCTTTCCGGCGCCGTTCGGGCCGAGCACCACCCAGCGGTGGTCGGACTCGACGGTCCAGTCGACGCCCCGGAGGAGGTGGTTGTCCCCCCGGACGACGTCGACCCCTCGCATGCGGACGACCGGCTCGGAGCGGCCCCCACCAGACACACTGCTCGACACCCGTCCATCCAACCAACCCGCGTACCGCCACCCGCGACGCGGCTCGGCCCGGGAGGGGGCAGGATCACGGAGTGGACTCACTCCCCGCGGTCGAGACGTGGCCCGGGTGGCCCAGCCCGCTCGGGGCGCACTGGGACGGCACCGGCACGAACTTCGCGCTCTGGTCGGCCGGCGCCTCCGCGGTGGACCTCTGCCTGTTCGACCCCGACGGCACCGAGCACCGGCACCGCCTCCGGGAGAGCACCCACCAGGTGTGGCACGCGCGGCTGCCGGGGGTCGGCCCGGGCCAGCGCTACGGCTACCGGGTGCACGGCGCCTACGACCCGCCGCAGGGCCTGCGCTACAACCCGGCCAAGCTGCTGCTCGACCCCTACGCCCGCGCCGTCGACGGGCGGCTCGAGCTCGACGGGTCGCTGTTCGCCTTCCGCGACCAGAACCCGGACACGCACACCCCTGACGACCGCGACTCCGCGCCGTTCGTCCCGCGCGGCGTGGTCACCTACGACTCCTTCCCGTGGGAGGGCGACCGGCCGCCGGCCACCTCGTGGTCGGACACCGTCATCTACGAGGTGCACGTCAAGGGCGCGACCATGCGCCACCCCGGCGTCCCCCCGGCGCTGCGCGGCACCTACGCGGGCCTGGCGCACCCGGCGTTCATCGAGCACCTGACCGGCCTGGGCGTGACCGCGGTCGAGCTGCTGCCGGTGCACCACTTCGTCAGCGAGCCGCACCTGCTGAGCCGCGGCCTGACCAACTACTGGGGCTACAACACGCTGGGCTACTTCGCCCCGCACGCCGAGTACAGCTCGGCCGGCAGCGGTGGCGGGCAGGTCACCGAGTTCAAGGCGATGGTCAAGGCGCTGCACGCCGCGGGCATCGAGGTGATCCTCGACGTCGTCTACAACCACACCGCCGAGGGCGACCACCGCGGGCCGACGCTGTCGTTCAAGGGCATCGACAACCGCGCCTACTACCGGCTGCGCGGCGGGGACGGCTCGCGGTACACCGACTACACCGGCTGCGGGAACACCCTCGACGTCCGCCGTCCCGCCGTCCTGGCGCTGCTGATGGACTCGCTGCGGTACTGGGTGACCGAGATGCACGTCGACGGCTTCCGGTTCGACCTCGCCTCGGCGCTGGCCCGCTCCATGCACGACGTCGACCGGCTGTCGGCGTTCTTCGACGTCGTCCACCAGGACCCGGTGGTCAGCCAGGTCAAGCTGATCGCGGAACCGTGGGACGTCGGCGAGGGCGGCTACCAGGTCGGCAACTTCCCGCCGCCGTGGACGGAGTGGAACGGCAAGTACCGCGACACCGTCCGCGACGTCTGGTCGGGGGCGCAGGTCGGCGTCCGGGATCTCGCCTACCGGCTGACCGGCTCGTCGGACCTCTACCGCTCCGACGGCCGGCGCCCGTTCGCCAGCATCAACTTCGTCACCGCGCACGACGGCTTCACGATGCACGACCTGGTCACCTACGAGCGCAAGCGCAACGAGGCCAACGGCGAGGACAACCGGGACGGCGAGAGCCACAACCGCAACTGGAACTGCGGGGTCGAGGGACCCACCGACGACCCGGCGGTCAACGCGCTGCGCGCCCGGCAGGTGCGCAACCACCTGGCCACGCTGCTGCTGTCGACCGGCGTCCCGATGCTGACCGCCGGCGACGAGCTCGGCCGCACCCAGCAGGGCAACAACAACGCCTACTGCCAGGACAACGAGGTCTCCTGGATCGACTGGAAGGACGTCGACGAGGACCTGCTCGCCTTCGTCACCCGGCTGGTGCGGCTGCGCCGCTCCGCCCCGGCGCTGCGGCAGGAGGCGTTCTTCGAGGGCCACGAGCTCCCCGCCACCGGCGGCACCCGCGACCTCGCCTGGTTCAACCCCGAGGGCAGGCAGCTGACCACGTCGGACTGGTTCGACACCGGCCTGAAGACGGTCGGCATGTACCTCGACGGGCGGGCCATCCGCCACCGCGACGAGTTCGGCCGCCGGGTGGTCGACGAGTCCTGGTTCGTCTGGCTGCACGCCGGGGCCGAGACGACCGAGGTCACGCTGCCCGGCCCGCCCTGGGGCGACGGCTACGAGCTGGTGCTCTCCACGGAGTACCCGACCGGCACCCCGCCGCGGCCGGCCGTCGTCGGCCCCGGCCCGGTGCCGCTCCCCGGCCGCAGCGTCTGGCTGATGCGCGTCCTCCGCCGTCCGGGGTCCCCGCCCACGATCGGCTGACCTGGGCGTGAGGGGTCCTGGCTCGTGGTGGGAGCTGAGCCAGGACCCGCTGGGGTGAGGGAGGACGACGGGGAGGACGACGCCCCGTGGCCCCGCTGCAGGGCCCCGCCGCGAGCTCGCGAGCGGTGGGGGGCAGCGGGGTCCTTTCTCAGTCCTGGGGCTGTTCGAAGGTGATGACGGTCCAGCCGAGCAGCAGCCGGTCGCCGTCGGAGAGCGGGTGGGCGACGCCGGGCTCGAGCTGGGTCCACTCGGTGGCCTCGGGGCCGGCGACGTGGGTGCCGTTGAGCGAGCCGAGGTCGACGAGGGACACCTCGCGACCGGCCCGCTGGACGGCGGCGTGCGCGGAGGACAGCACGTTCTGGGTGTCCGCGATCGGCACGGGTCGCGCCGATCCGTTGGTCACCAGCTCGTGGTTGTCCGGACGGCGACCCAGCACGAGGTCCTCGTCGACGGTCACCACCATGCCGTCGTCGAAGCGCAGCACGGGCGCCGCGGGCTCCTCGGGCCGCCAGAAGGCGGTCTGCTCACCGGACTCGGCCTCCGGCGCCTGCGCGACCGGCGCGGCGGCCGGAGCAGCCCCGAAGCCGGCGTCGGACGACGCGGTGAAGGACTGCGCCGGCGCGGCGGCCGGCTGCGGCGCGGAGGCCGGCGGCGCGGAGGCGGCGAGCTGCAGCATCGCCCCGGAACCGGGGACGGTGCCCTCGACCAGGTCGAAGGCCACGCCCGGCGGCATCTGCGGCGCCGCCTGGCCCGGGCCGACGTACAGGGTCTGGCCCAGGGAGAACCCGGTGGCGAGCGTGCAGCCGCCGTCGACCGAGGACCCGGAGACCGGGACGCCGTCTACCGCGGGCTGGCCCTTGCCGGACCACAGCGCGACACCGGTGCCGGCGCCGTGCGCGGTGTCGGTGAGCACGAGGGCGAACGAGGCGCCGCCGTTGCCGAGCGTCATGACCTGGCCGGCGATGGCGGCCAGGACGCGGTCGGCGCCGGGGCCGGTGACCCCCAGGCAGGCGTGCAGGGCCGCCACGAGGGCGGGCGAGCCGGGCGCGTCGACCCACAGCAGACCGCCGCCGCGACGGGCGACGACCGAGTCTCCGGGGAGGACTTCACAGCGGTCGGGCATGGGCTCCAGCCTAGTGATGCGCGGACGGTGTGGGCGGTCGCGCGCCACCGCCACGCCGGGCGAGGGTGGTCTCACCCGGGGTGCATGTGGTACCCGTGACCTGAGGGTCTCAAGCGATGAACCAGGCCTCGATCCTCGGGGTTCAGGCCGTGGTCACGACCCCCAGCTCGGCCGGGTCGGCGAGGTGCTCCGAGCGCGGCAGCACCCGCACCGTGTACCCGAAGGCGCCGGTGCGCTCCAGCGGCACGGTCGCGGTGAACCAGTGCCGGGAACCGTCGACCTGCTCGTGCTGCATCGGGGTGCACTCGACGTCGTGCAGCCCGTCGGCGTCGTCCACCCGGCCGTAGGCGGCCTGCACCTGGACGTCGGCCGGCGTCAGGCCGGGCAGCTCGACCTCGGCGCGCAGCGCCAGCGTGGACCCGATCTCCGGGGTGTCGCCGGCGCCGGTGGCCTCGACGTGCGCGACCCGGACGGTGCCCCAGTTCTCCAGCAGGTGCGCCCGCCGCGCGGCCTCCTCCCGCGCCGGCCCGTACGCCACGTCGGCCATCGCGCGCGCCGAGACCGCGGCCGGCACGTACAGCTCGCACACGTAGTCGCGGACCATGCGGGCGGCCAGCACCTTCGGGCCGGTCTCGCGCAGCGTGTGCCGCACCATCTCGACCCACCGGCCGGGGATGCCGTCGCGGTCGCGCTCGTAGAAGCGCGGCGCGACCTGCGTGGACAGCAGGTCGTAGATCGCCCGGGCCTCGACCTCGTCCCGGCGGTCGGGGTCGGCCACGCCGTCGGCGGTGGGGATCGCCCAGCCGTTCTGGCCGTCGTACCACTCGTCCCACCAGCCGTCGCGGATGGAGAGGTTCAGCCCGCCGTTGAGCGCGGCCTTCATCCCCGACGTGCCGCACGCCTCCAGAGGCCGCAGCGGGTTGTTCAACCAGACGTCGCAGCCCCAGTACAGGTAGCGGGCCATGCCGATGTCGTAGCCGGGCAGGAACGCGATCCGGTGCCGGATCTCGGGGTCGTCGGCGAAGCGCACCATCTGCTGGATGAGCTGCTTGCCGCCGTCGTCGGCCGGGTGGCTCTTGCCGGCGATGATCAGCTGCACCGGCCGCTCGGGGTCGAGGAGCAGGGCCCGCAGCCTGTCCGGATCCCTGAGCATGAGGGTCAGCCGCTTGTAGGACGGCACCCGCCGGGCGAAGCCGATGGTGAGGACGTCGGGGTCGAACGCGCTGTCGATCCAGCCGACCTCGGCCTCGACCTGGCCGCGGGCGAGCGCGGTGTCGCGCAGCCGGCGGCGGACCTCGTCGACCAGCCGGCCGCGCAGCAACCGGCGCGTGCTCCACAGGTCGGAGGCCGGGATCCGGTCGACGCCGTCGAAGTGGACCGGGCCGTCGACGGCGACCGGGTCGCCCTGGCTGGACGTCTGGGTGCCCAGCTCGACCAGCTCGCGGGCGGTCCAGGTCGAGGCGTGCACCCCGTTGGTGATCGAGCTGATCGGGACGTCGTCCTCGTCGAAGCCCGGCCACAGGGCGTTGAACATGTGCCGGCTGACCCGGCCGTGCAGCCGGCTGACGCCGTTGGCCCGCTGGCCCAGCCGCAGGCCCATGTGCGCCATGTTGAACTTCGTCGGGTCGTCCTCGGCGCCCAGCGCGAGCAGCTGGTCGAGGGGGACGCCGAAGCCGGCGAAGTACCGCTCGATCAGCGCGCGGGGGAAGCGGTCGATGCCGGCCGGCACGGGGGTGTGCGTGGTGAAGACCGTGCCGCCGCGGACCGCCTGCAGCGCCTCGGGAAAGGTCAGCCCGTGCGACTCGGTGAGCTCGCGGATCCGCTCGACGCCCTGGAAGCCGGCGTGGCCCTCGTTGGCGTGGAACACCTCGGGCTGCGGGGTGTCGGTGAGCGAGCAGTAGGCGCGCAGGGCCCGGACGCCGCCGATGCCGAGCAGCATCTCCTGGCGCAGCCGGTGGTCCTCGTCGCCGCCGTAGAGCCGGTCGGTCACGTGCCGCTCGGCCGGGGCGTTCTCCTCGATGTCGCTGTCGAGCAGCAGCAGCGAGACCCGGCCGACCTGGGCCCGCCACACGTGCGCGTGCAGGGTGCGCCCCTCCGGCAGCGGCACGGAGATGACGACGGCCGAGCCGTCGGGACGGCGCAGCAGCTTGACCGGGAGCCCGTGCGGGTCCAGCGATGGGTAGTGCTCGAGCTGCCAGCCGTCTGCGGACAGGCCCTGGTCGAAGTAGCCGGCCCGGTAGAGCAGCCCCACGCCGATCAGCGGGACGCCGAGGTCGGAGGCGGCCTTGAGGTGGTCGCCGGCGAGGATCCCGAGGCCGCCGGAGTACTGCGGCAGCACCTCGGTGATGCCGAACTCGGCGGAGAAGTAGGCGATGGACTCCGGCGCCTCCGCCCCCAGCGACTGGTACCAGAGCTCGGCGGTCATGTACTCGTGCAGGTCGTCGACGACGTCCTGCAGGCGCCGCAGGAAGCGGCGGTCCTTGGCCAGCGTGGCGAGCCGCTCGGCCGAGATCTCGCCCATCATCTTGACCGGGTCGCCGCCGCAGGCCTGCCACAGCTCCGGGTCGAGGGCCTCGAAGAGGTCCCGGGTCTCCGGGTGCCACGACCAGCGCAGGTTCATGACCAGCTGGGCCAGCGGGGTCAGCGGCTCGGGCAGGGAGGCGCGGACGGTGAAGCGTCGGAGGGCTCGCACCGGCCGAGCCTAACCAGGGCGACGGCGCGGTCGCGGCGACCGGTCGGCACTCCCCGGGACGGCGGACCCCACGGTTCCCTTTCGCCCCAGCTCGTACGGGTGACCGCCGAGGTGCTCGCTCTCCGCGACCTCGATAGCGTTTGGCCCGATGACTGGCCGCCCTGACCTCCGCCTCGGCATCACCGATGTCGCCCCCGTCGTGTCCTGCGGGTCCTTCTCCGCCCGCGCCGTGGTCGGTGAGCACGTGCCGATCACCGCCACCGTGTTCCGCGAGGGGCACGACGCCGTCGCCGCGAACGTCGTCTGGCAGCCCCCGGGCGGGACCGGCACGCCGCCGCTGAACCGGATGGCCCGCTACGGGGAGCAGCCCGACCGCTGGCTGACCACGGTCGTGCCCGACCGCGAGGGCCGGTGGACCTTCACCGTCGAGGCGTGGAGCGATCCGCTGGCCACCTGGCACCACGCGGTCGAGGTGAAGATCGCCGCCGGCCAGGGCCCGGCCGAGCTCGCCAACGACCTCGAGGAGGGCGCGCGGCTGCTCGACCGGGTCGCCACTGACTGCCCCCAGGAGCACCGGGCCGCCGTCCGCGCCGCCGCGGCCGCGCTGCGCGACGAGTCGCGGGAGCTGACCGCCCGGGTCGCGCCGGCCTTCGCCCCGGCGCTGCAGCAGGTGCTGCACGACCACCCGGTCCGCGAGCTGGTCACCGCCACCCCGGCCTACGAGGTGTGGGTCGACCGGCCGCGGGCGTTGTACGGCTCCTGGTACGAGTTCTTCCCCCGCTCGGAGGGGGCGGTGGTGGACGGCCGGCCGGTGCACGGCACGTTCGCCGACGCGCAGAACCGGCTGCCCGCGATCGCCGACATGGGCTTCGACGTCGTCTATCTCCCGCCGATCCACCCGATCGGCAAGGTCAACCGCAAGGGCCCGAACACCGCGCACTTCCCGGGCGGCAACCCGTACGACATCGGGCCCGACGACGTCGGCTCGCCGTGGGCGATCGGCAGCGACGAGGGCGGGCACGACGCCGTCCACCCGCAGCTGGGCACGCTCGACGACTTCAAGGCCTTCGTCTGGCGGGCCGCCGAGCTCGGCATGGAGGTGGCGCTCGACCTGGCCCTGCAGGCGGCGCCGGACCACCCCTGGGTGAAGGAGCACCCGGAGTGGTTCACGACCAAGCCCGACGGCACCATCGCCTACGCGGAGAACCCGCCGAAGAAGTACCAGGACATCTACCCGGTCAACTTCGACAACGACCCCGAGGGCATCTACGCCGAGGTGCTGCGGGTGGTGCGGCACTGGATCTCGGCCGGGGTGCGGATCTTCCGCGTCGACAACCCGCACACCAAGCCGCTGAACTTCTGGCACTGGCTGATCTGGGAGGTCAAGAAGACCGACCCGGACGTCCTCTTCCTGGCCGAGGCGTTCACCCGGCCGGCGATGATGCACCAGCTGGCCAAGCTCGGGTTCACGCAGTCCTACACCTACTTCACCTGGCGCACCGAGCGCTGGGAGCTGGAGGAGTACGGCCGCGAGCTGGCCACCAACTGCCACTACATGCGGCCGAACTTCTTCGTGAACACCCCGGACATCCTCCACGAGTCGCTGCAGTACGGCGGCCCGCCGATGTTCAAGATCCGCGCGGTGCTGGCCTCGATGATGAGCCCCACCTGGGGCGTCTACTCCGGGTTCGAGCTGTTCGAGCACGTCGCCGTCCGGCCGGGCAGCGAGGAGTACCTGGACAGCGAGAAGTACCAGCTGCGCCCCCGCGACTGGGCCGGCGCCGAGGCGTCCGGCCGCAGCCTCGCGCCCTACCTCCGGCGGCTCAACGAGATCCGTCGGGCGCATCCCGCCCTGCAGCAGCTGCGCACGCTGCGCTTCCACCCGGTCGACAACCCGGACCTGATCTGCTTCTCCAAGACCGATCCCGGCTCGACCGACGCCGTCCTCGTGGTGGTCAACCTGTCCAGCCACCACACCCAGATCGGGACGACGGCGCTCGACCTGCCCACCCTCGGCCTGGACTGGCACGAGCGGTTCACGGTCACCGACGAGCTCACCGGCTCCTCGTGGGACTGGGGGCAGTTCAACTACGTGGAACTCGACCCCTACCAGGAGCCGGCGCACGTCTTCTCGGTCGCCTTCCCGCGGCCGGTGCAGTTCCCGCCGTCCGTCGCCTGACAGCCGGGCATCCCCCGTTCCACCAGAAGATCGAGGACGACTTCTCCCGATGACCCTCTCCGTCCCCGACGGCGCCCTCTCCGACCGCGACGACGAGCGCTCGATGCTGCCGGCCCCCGGCAGCGACCCCGAGTGGTACAAGCGCGCGGTCTTCTACGAGGTCCTCGTGCGCGGCTTCGCCGACAGCAACGCCGACGGCGTCGGCGACCTGCGCGGCATGATGGACAAGCTCGACTACCTGCAGTGGCTCGGCGTCGACTGCCTGTGGCTGCCACCGTTCTTCGCCTCCCCGCTGCGCGACGGCGGCTACGACGTCAGCGACTACACGGCGGTGCTGCCCGAGTTCGGTGACATCGAGGACTTCAAGGACTTCCTCGCCGCTGCCCACGCCCGCGGGATGCGCGTGATCATCGACTTCGTCATGAACCACACCTCGGACCAGCACCCCTGGTTCCAGGCCAGCCGCAGCGATCCCGAGGGGCCCTACGGCGATTTCTACGTGTGGGCCGACGACGACACCGGCTACTCCGACGCCCGGATCATCTTCGTCGACACCGAGAGCTCCAACTGGACGTTCGACCCGGTGCGCAAGCAGTACTTCTGGCACCGCTTCTTCTCCCACCAGCCGGACCTCAACTTCGAGAACCCGCGGGTGCAGGAGGCGATCCTCGACGCCCTGCGGTTCTGGCTGGACCTGGGCATCGACGGGTTCCGGCTGGACGCCGTCCCCTACCTGTTCGAGGAGGAGGGGACCAACTGCGAGAACCTCCCGCGCACGCACGAGTTCCTCAAGCGGGTGCGCAAGGTGGTCGACGCCGACTACCCGGACCGGGTGCTGCTGTGCGAGGCCAACCAGTGGCCGGCCGACGTCGTCGAGTACTTCGGCCAGGACGGCGACGAGTGCCAGATGGCCTTCCACTTCCCGGTCATGCCGCGCCTGTTCATGGCCGTGCGCCGGGAGCAGCGGTTCCCGATCTCGGAGATCATGGCCCAGACGCCGGACATCCCGAGGAACTGCCAGTGGGGCGTCTTCCTGCGCAACCACGACGAGCTGACCCTCGAGATGGTCACCGACGAGGAGCGCGACTACATGTGGGGTGAGTACGCCAAGGACCCCCGCATGAAGGCCAACATCGGCATCCGCCGGCGGCTGGCCCCGCTGCTGGAGAACGACACCAACACCCTCGAGCTGTTCAACGCCCTGCTGTTCAGCCTGCCCGGCTCGCCGGTCCTCTACTACGGCGACGAGATCGGCATGGGCGACAACATCTGGCTCGGTGACCGCGACGGCGTCCGGACGCCCATGCAGTGGACGCCGGACCGCAACGGCGGCTTCTCCACCGCCGACCCGCAGCGGATGTACCTGCCGCTGAACATGGACCCGGTCTACGGCTACCAGACCACCAACGTCGAGGCGCAGCTGCGCAACACCAACTCGATGCTGCAGTGGATCCGCCGGATGATCGCCGTCCGCAAGGAGCACCCCACCTTCGGCCTCGGCACGTTCGAGGAGGTCGGGTCGCGCAACCCCACGGTGCTCTCGTTCGTCCGCCGGTTCGGCGACGACATCGTGCTGTGCGTCAACAACCTCTCGCGGTTCCCGCAGCCGGTGGAGCTCGACCTGCGCCCGTTCGAGGGCTTCACCCCGATCGAGCTGACCGGCCGGGTGGAGTTCCCGCAGATCGGCGTCCTCCCGTACATGCTCACCCTGGCCGGGCACGGCTTCTATTGGTTCGAGCTGGCCCGCCCGGTCGAACCCGAACCCGGGCCCGAGCCGGAGGAGGCGGGCAGCGCGATCGTCGCCGACCTGCTGTCGGCGGGCGTGGTCGGCAACGGGGACGAGGGCGACCAGGGAGGACCCCGATGACCGTCGCGAGCGACCTGCTCCGGGAGTGGATGCCGCACCAGCGCTGGTTCGGCGGCAAGGGCCGGGAGTGGGCCGACGTCGAGGAGAGCGGGTTCTTCCTCGAGCGGAACCACCCCGTGCTCTCGGTCCACCGCGTCGGCGTGACCTACACCGACGGCCACCGGGAGACCTATCTCGTCCCGGTGTCCTGGCACGACCACCCGAACGAGGACCTGACCTCCGCCTTCATCGGCGCGGTCACCTTCGAGGGCCGGGAGCTCTACGGCTACGACGCCATGCGCGACCGCGACGCGACGGTGCCGTGGCTGGCCCACCTGGTGAACGCCTCGACCGTCGGGCCGATGCACTTCCACCCGGCCGGGATCGCCTACATCCCGGAGGGGCTGCCGGGCGACATGGTGTCCGGCGAGCAGAGCAACACCTCGCTCATCTACGGCGACCAGGCGATCCTGAAGCTCTTCCGGCGGCTGGAGCCGGGCCTCAACCCGGACGTCGAGGTGCACGACGCCCTGCGGCGCACCGAGAACCAGCACATCGCGCCGCTGCTCGGGTACGTCGAGATCGACGACCCCGATCCCGCGAAGCCGGCGGCCACGGCCGCCATGCTGCAGACGTTCGTGCCCAACGCCAGCGACGGGTGGCGGCTGGCCACGGCCAGCGTCCGCGACCTCTACGCCGAGGGCGACCTGCACGCCGACGAGGTCGGCGGCGACTTCGCCGGCGAGAGCGAGCGGCTCGGCGCCGCGACCGCGTCGGTGCACGCCGACATGGCCAAGGTGCTGCCCACCGAGCCGGCCGACCCAGGCTGGTTCACCGCCCTGGCCGAGCAGATGAACGCGCGGCTGGACGCCGCGATCGGGGTCGTGCCGCAGCTGGCCGACCACGCCGACGGGCTGCGGGCGCTGTACGCCAAGGTGGCCGCCAGCTCCGAGCCCGTGGTGCGCCAGCGGGTGCACGGCGACCTGCACCTGGGCCAGGTGCTGCGGACGGCGACCGGCTGGATCGTGCTCGACTTCGAGGGTGAGCCGGCCCGGGCGCTGGAGGAGCGCCGGCAGCTGGACAGCCCGCTGCGCGACGTCGCGGGGATGCTGCGCAGCTTCGACTACGCCGCACGTCACATGCTCGTCGAGCAGCCGGACGACCCCCAGCGTGCATACCGCGCGCAGGAGTGGGCAGAGCGCAACCGGAACGCCTACTGCTCGGGCTACTCAGCGGCCAGCGGGCTGGACCGGTGCGGGGACTCCCCTCTCCTGCGCGCGTTCGAGGCGGACAAGGCGGTGTACGAGTGCGTCTACGAGGCGCGCAACCGGCCGCACTGGCTGATGATCCCGCTGCACTCGCTGTCCCGGATCTCGTCCGGCGACTGATGCAGCGGATGGATCCGACCCAGACGAAGGCACCAGAGAAGACGGCGAGGGCACGATGACGACGGACGAGGGACGCGACCACGTGGCGGGCAAGGAGGAGCTGCAGGCCGCCGTGGAGGAGGCGACTGCCCGGGTCCAGGCGCAGGCCGACGCCGACGAGAACGTGAGCCGGGCCCGCCCGGTCCGCAAGGCCACGAAGCAGGCGGCCACCACCGAGAAGGCCACCACCGAGAAGGCCACCGCCGCGAAGGGCACCGCCGCGACGAGGACGACCGCGGCCAAGAAGGCGGCACCGGCGAAGGCGGCCGCGAAGAAGGCCGCCCCGGCCAAGAAGACGGCCGCCCGCAAGACCACGGCGAAGAAGGCCGCGGGCACCACGCCCCCGGCCGTGCCGCCGGCACCGGTGGCCGAGCCCGGCGACGGCACCGGCGCGCCCGCCACCCCGCCCTCGCCCGAGACCACGGCACCCGGGACGACGGAGGCCGTGACCACCGCCCCGGGCGCCGCCGAGCCCGCCGCCCCGAGCGCGGCGTCCGCCCCGGTCGGCGCCGAGGTCACCGACGACGACCTGCGCGCCATCGTCGAGGGCTGGTCGCACGACCCGTACCGGGTGCTCGGCACGCACCCGGTGGGCGACGGCAGCTGGGTGGTGCGCACGCTGCGGCCGGATGCGGTCGGGGTCGCCGTCCTCGACCAGGACGGCTCCCGCTACGAGACGCACCAACTGCACGCCGGGGGCATCTACGAGGCCACCCTTCCCCAGCAGCCGGGCGACTACCGGATCGCGGTGACCTACGGCGACGGCCAGGGCGGCACCAACACCTACGAGGTCGACGACCCGTACCGGTGGATGCCGACGGTCGGGGAGCTCGACCAGTATCTGATCGGCGAGGGCCGGCACGAGCGGCTGTGGGAGGTCCTGGGCGCGCACGTCCGGCGCTTCGACACCCCGCGCGGCACCGTCGAGGGCGTCTCGTTCGCCGTCTGGGCGCCGAACGCCCGCGGCGTCAAGGTCACCGGCGACTTCGACTACTGGCAGGCGCGCGCCTACCCGATGCGCTCGCTGGGCGCCTCCGGCGTCTGGGAGATCTTCATCCCCGGCGTCGGAGTGGGCAGCCGCTACCGGTACCACGTGCTCGGGGCCGACGGGCAGTGGCGGGAGAAGTCCGACCCGCTCGCCTTCGCCACCGAGGTCCCGCCGGCGAACGCCTCGGTGGTCACCCAGTCGACCTACGAATGGCAGGACGACGAGTGGCTGGCCGAGCGGGCCACCGCCGGCTGGCACGCCCGGCCGATGAGCGTCTACGAGGTGCACGCCGGCTCCTGGCGGCAGGGGCTCGACTACCGCGAGCTGGCCGACGAGCTCGTCGACTACGTGGTCTCGGCCGGGTTCACGCACATCGAGTTCATGCCGCTGGCCGAGCACCCGTTCGGCGGCTCCTGGGGCTACCAGGTCACCTCGTACTACGCGCCGACGTCCCGCCTGGGCGACCCCGACGACCTGCGCTACCTCATCGACAAGGCGCACCAGGCCGGCATCGGCGTCATCGTCGACTGGGTGCCCGCGCACTTCCCCAAGGACGAGTGGGCGCTGGGCCGCTTCGACGGGACGCCGCTGTACGAGCACGGCGACCCGCGCCGCGGGGAGCAGCTGGACTGGGGAACGTTCGTCTTCGACTTCGGCCGCACCGAGGTGCGCAACTTCCTGGTAGCCAACGCCCTCTACTGGTGCAAGGAGTTCCACGTCGACGGCCTGCGGGTCGACGCCGTCGCCTCGATGCTCTACCTGGACTACTCGCGCACCGACTGGGTGCCCAACGTCCACGGCGGCCGGGAGAACCTCGAGGCCGTGGCGTTCCTGCAGGAGATGAACGCCACCGTGTACCGCGAGGTCCCGGGCGTGGTCACGATCGCCGAGGAGTCGACCGCCTGGCCCGGCGTCACCCGGCCCACGCACCTCGGCGGCCTGGGCTTCGGCTTCAAGTGGAACATGGGCTGGATGCACGACTCGCTGGCCTACATCGAGAAGCAGCCGGTGCACCGCAGCTACCACCACGGGCAGCTGACGTTCTCGATGATCTACGCCTACTCCGAGAACTACGTGCTGCCGATCAGCCACGACGAGGTCGTCTACGGCAAGGGCTCGCTGCTGCGGAAGATGCCCGGCGACCGCTGGCAGCAGCTGGCGAACCTGCGGGCCTACCTCGCCTACATGTGGTCGCACCCCGGCAAGCAACTGCTGTTCATGGGCTCGGAGTTCGCCCAGGACTCCGAGTGGGCCGAGAGCCGGTCGCTGGACTGGTGGCACCTCGACGACCCGGCGCACCGCGGGATCCTGCAGCTGGTCACCGACCTCAACGCGCGCTACAAGGAGCTGCCGGCGCTCTGGTCGCTCGACGTGGAGCCGTCCGGCTTCCAGTGGATCGACGCCAACGACTCGTCGGGCAACGTGCTGTCCTTCCTCCGCTACGGCGCGCCCGCCGACGCGGGGCAGACCGGGGACGGCGAGGAGCGGACGGCGGAGGGCCAGGCGCTGGCCTGCGTCGCGAACTTCGCCGGCAAGCCGCACTCCGGGTACCGGATCGGGCTGCCGCGGGGCGGCCGCTGGCGGGAGGTGCTCAACACCGACTACGAGGGCTACGGCGGCTCCGGCGTCGGCAACATGGGCGCGATCGAGGCGGTCGAGGAACCGTGGCACGGGCAGCCGTTCTCCGCCGTCGTCGAGGCGCCGCCGCTGGGCACCGTCTGGTTCGTGCACGAGGGCTGAGCGCGTCACGGGGCGGCTGGTCGCAGGCCGGTCACGGACGGTGTCGAGCCGACACCGCCGTGCGCCCGTGTGCTCCGTGCGGGGTCGCGAGCAGGCATCATGTGCCGGCTTGGCGAGATCACCGCCGGTGCGTGCCGGCCCCGAACGGACGAGGGAACAGCGCTCCATGAGGCAAGGCCTGCGTCGCGTGCTCATCGCCGCTGCGGTGGGCAGCACGCTGCTCACCGGTTGCTCCAGCGTCGTCACCGGTTCGGCGTCCCCTGGTGAGGGCGTCCCGGTCGACGTGACGCAGGACGAGTTCCCGATCACCGCGGCCGAGGAGGACGACCCGGTCGACCAGGCGTCCCGCAACGCCCTCGTGGACCTCTACACCTTCTGGGGGCAGGCCTACCCGGAGGCGTTCGGCGAGGACTTCCAGACCCTGCAGGGCGGCATCTACAGCGTCGACCTCGCGGGCCTGGACGAGTCGCAGTTCCCCGACGGCATCGGCTGCGGCCAGGACCCGCTGGAGGTCCAGGGCACCGGCGCCTTCTTCTGCGCGGCGCCCGGCACGGCCAACTCCGACTCCATCAGCTACGACAAGAACTTCCTGACCGAGCTGGCCGACGACTACGGCCGCTCGCTCGTGCCGTTCGTCATGGCGCACGAGTTCGGCCACGCGATCCAGTACCGGTTCAACGGTCTCGAGGGCGAGTCGATCAACGTGGAGACCCAGGCCGACTGCCTCGCCGGCGCCTGGACCGCCTGGGTGGTCGCCGGCAACGCCGACCACGTGGTCATCCGCCTACCGGAGCTGGACAAGATCATCCGCGGGTACCTGATCACCGCGGACGCCGTCGGCAGCGACCCGACCCGCGAGGGCGCGCACGGCTCGTACTTCGACCGGGTCTCGGCCATCGCCGAGGGTTACGACAACGGCGTGGCCGCCTGCCGCGACAACTTCGGCGCGGACCGCCTCTTCACCGCGCAGGAGTTCAGCCAGGACGACCAGGCCAACCAGGGGAACTCTCCCTACGACGTGACGCTGGGTCTGATCGGCGACAGCCTCCCGCCGTTCTGGGCCACGGTCTTCCCGGAGGCCTTCGGCGCGGAGTTCCAGGAGCCGGCGATCGAGGCGTTCGACGGCACCGCGCCGGGCTGCGTCGACGGCGACCGCGACCTCGGCTACTGCGCCGACGAGCAGACGGTCTACTTCGACGAGACCGACCTGACCCAGCCCGCCTACCAGGACCTGGGCGACTTCTCCGTGGCCACGGCGATCTCGCTGCCCTACGCCCTGGCGGTGCGCGACCAGGCCGGGTTCTCCACGGACGACGCCGACGCCACCCGCTCGGCGGTCTGCCTCACCGGCTGGTGGGAGGCGCACATCTTCAGCGGCCGGGACGCGACCGTGCGGCTGCAGCCCGGGGACATCGACGAGGCGGTGTCGTTCCTGCTGACCTACGGCACCGACGACAAGGTCTTCCCCAACACCGACCTGTCCGGGTTCGAACTGCTACGGGCCTTCCGGTCCGGCTTCCTGCAGGGCGGCAGCGCCTGCGACGTCGGGATCCAGGGCTGAGGAAGGACCCCGCTGCTTTCGGGGGCCGAGGCGGTAATCCGACCGCCCCTGGGCATCACAGAGACGATGAAGCGATTCCGGGCGGCCCGGGTGGCGGCGGCCGTGCTGACGTGGGTGGTGCTGACCGGCTGCGCCACGGTGGTGATCGGCCGGCCCGGCGGGCTCCGGTCCACCGCACCGGACGTCGGTAGCGGGGAGGTCACCGTCGTCGGTGCCGTCGACTCCCCGGTCGACCGCGAGGTGCGCAACGCCCTGGCCGACCTGCAGGGCTACTGGACCCAGCAGTTCCCCGACGTCTTCGGCACGTCGTTCCCCCCGCTGCAGGGCGGCTACTTCAGCGTCGATCCCGACGCGATCGACCCCACCGCGTACCCCCAGGGGATCGGCTGCGGCCAGGACCCTGCGGCGGTCGAGGGCAACGCCTTCTACTGCGCGGACCCGGGGACCGCACACTCGGACTCGATCAGCTACGACCGGGCCTTCCTCGGCGAGCTGGCCGACCAGTACGGCCGGTTTCTCCCGGACCTGGTGGTCGCGCACGAGTTCGGGCACGCGGTGCAGGCCCGGGTCGGCTCGCCCGGGCCGTCGATCGCCACGGAGACCCAGGCGGACTGCTTCGCCGGTGCCTGGACGGCCTGGGTGGCCGACGGATCCGCCGCGCACGTGAACCTGCGGACCGCGCAGCTCGACGACCTGCTCCGCGGCTACCTGCTTCTCCGGGACCCGGTCGGCACCAGCACCGCGGCACAGTCCGCGCACGGTTCGGGCTTCGACCGCGTCTCCGCCTTCCAGGAGGGCTTCGACGACGGTCCGACCGCGTGCCGCGACCACTTCGGGCCCGACCGCGTGTTCACCCAGGGCCGGTTCCAGAGCGACCTGGACTTCGCGACCCAGGGCAACGCGCGCTTCGCCGAGCTGCAGGGGCTCATGGAGCGGGGGTTGACCGGGTTCTGGACCAGCGCGCTGCCCGACGTCTTCGGCGAGCAGTTCCCCGAGGTGAGCCTGGAGCCGTTCAACCGGACGCCGCGCTGCGCCGACGCGGACCTGCTGCTCGTCTACTGCGCCGACGAGGAGCTGATCGGGTACGACGAGCCGGATCTCGCCCGACCGGCCTACGAGCTGGGTGACTTCGCCGTCGTCACCGCCGTCTCGATCCCCTACGGGCTGGCCGCCCGCGACGTCCTGGGGCTGTCGGACGACGACCGGGCCGCCTACGAGTCCGCGGTGTGCCTGTCCGGATGGTTCGGCGCGGCGGTGACCGCCCGGCAGGTCCCCCGCGTGCTCATCTCACCGGGCGACCTCGACGAGAGCGTGCAGTTCCTGCTGGAGTACGGCAGCAACGAGCGGGTGCTGCCGGGTGTCGACCGGTCCGGGTTCGAGCTGGTCGACCTGTTCCGCCAGGGGTTCATCCAGGGCCCGGCCGCCTGCGACGTCGGCGTCTGAGAATCGCGGGCCCTCAGAAGAGAGCGAGGGAGAGCTGCCGCCGGGCAGCGATGACCCGCGGGTCCTGGTCACCGACGATCTCGAAGAGCCCGACCAGGTGCTTGCGCGCCTGGTCGCGGTCCTCGCCGGCGGTGCGGCGGACGACGTCGAGCAGCCTGTCGAACGCCGCCTCCACGTTCCCCGTGCCCAGCAGGAAGTCGGCGGCGCGGGTCTGGGCGGTGACGTCGTCCGGGGCGGCGTCGGCCTCGGCGAGCGCGTTCGGCCCGGCCTCCTCCGCGCGCCGGAACAGCTGGACCTGCCGCAGCGCCAGGCCGGCGTCCGGGTGGTCGGGGTCCTCGGCCAGGATCGCCCGGTAGGCCTCCTCGGCCGCGGCCAGGTCGCCGCGCTCGAGCGCGGCCTCGGCCGCGTCCAGCCGCGGGTCGTCCAGCGGTGCGCCGCCGTCCGCACCCCCCGGGACCATGCCGCCGGTGGCCCGCACGAGCTCGGTGACGAACTCGCGGGCCTGCTCCTCCGGGATGGCACCGGAGAACTCCGCGACCAGCTGGCCCTGCCAGACCGCCTTGACCGCCGGGATGCCCTGCACCCGCAGCCCCTGGGCGAGCGCCGGGTTGGCGTCGACGTCGATCTTGGCCAGCACCCAGGAGCCGCCGCCCTCGGCGGCCAGCCGCTCGAGCACCGGCGAGAGCTGCTTGCAGGGGCCGCACCACTCGGCCCACAGGTCGAGGACCACGGGCACCTGGAAGGACCGGTCGAGCACCTCGGCCTGGAAGGTCGCCTCGGTGACGTCGACGACCGCGCTCCCCGGCGCCCCGGCCGGGCCGTCCGCGCTGGGCGGCGGAGCGGCCTGGGCCCGGGCGGCGGCCTCGGAGCGGGCCTTCACGGCGGCGAGGTCGACGGCGCCGGCCAGCGAGGCGGCCATCTGGGCCTGCTGGGCCTGCGCCCGCGGGTCGGGACGGCCGGGACGAGTGGGCTGCATGGCCTCGATCATCCCATCGCGCGGCCCGGCGTGTCGGGCCCCGGCCCCGCGTCAGAAGCGCGCGGGTTCGGTGTAGCCGCCCCACTCCGCGCGCAGGGCGTCGCAGATCTCGCCGAGGGTGGCCTCCGCGCGGACGGCGTCGAGCATCGCCGGGACCATGTTCTCCTCGGTGCGGCCGACCTCGACCATCCGCTCCACCGCCTTGCGGGCGGCCTCGTCGTCCCGGGACCTCCGGCGGGCGGCGAGCTCGGCCTTCTGGTCGCGCTCGACCTCGTGGCTGACCCGGAGGATGTCGAGCTGGTCGTGCGCCTCGACCGACCCGGTCAGCGTGTTGACGCCGACGACCTTCTTGTCGCCCTTCTCCAGCGCGCGCTGGTAGACGAAGGCGGCCTCGGCGATCTCGCCGGTGAACCAGCCCTCCTCGATGCCGCGCAGGATGCCGGAGGTCATGGTGCCGTCGGTGCCCATGTCCTTGATGCGGGCGAAGATCTCCTCCGCCTGGCGCTCCAGCTCGTCGGTGAGGGCCTCGACGTACCAGGAGCCGCCGAGCGGGTCGGCGACGTTCATCACGCCGGTCTCCTCCATGATCACCTGCTGGGTGCGCAGGGCGATCTGGGCGGCCTTGGCGCTGGGCAGCGCGAGCACCTCGTCGAGGGCGTTGGTGTGCAGCGACTGGGTGCCGCCGAGGACGGCGGAGAGCGCCTCGAGCGCCGTCCGGACGATGTTGTTGTCCGGCTGCTGGGCGGTGAGCGAGACGCCGGCGGTCTGGGTGTGGAACCGCAGCTGCTGCGCCTTCTCGGTCCTGGCGCCGTAGACGTCGCGCAGCCAGCGGGCCCAGATGCGGCGGGCGGCGCGGAACTTGGCGATCTCTTCGAAGAAGTCGACGTGCGCGTCGAAGAAGAACGACAGCCCGGGCGCGAACTGCTCGATGTCCAGTCCGCGGGAGAGGCCGAGCTCCACGTAGGCGAAGCCGTCGGCCAGCGTGTACGCCAGCTCCTGCGCGGCGGTCGAGCCCGCCTCGCGGATGTGGTAGCCCGACACCGAGATCGGCTTGTACGCCGGGATGTTCTCGGCGCAGTACTCCATGAGGTCGCCGATGAGGCGCAGGTGTGGGTTCGGCGGGAAGAGCCACTCCTTCTGCGCGATGTACTCCTTGAAGATGTCGGTCTGCAGCGTGCCGTTGAGCTTCTCGAGCGGGACGCCCTGCCGCTCGGCGGCGACGAGGTACATGCAGAACACGGGGACGGCGGGGCCGCTGATCGTCATGGACGTCGTGGTGCCGCCCAGGTCGATGCTGTCGAAGAGCACGTCCATGTCGGCGGCCGAGTCGATCGCGACGCCGCAGTGCCCGACCTCGCCGAGCGAGCGCGGGTCGTCGGAGTCGCGGCCCATGAGGGTCGGCATGTCGAAGGCGACGGAGAGGCCGCCCCCGCCCTCCTGGAGGATCATCCGGTAGCGCTCGTTGGTCTGCCTGGCGTTGCCGAAGCCGGCGAACTGCCGGATCGTCCACGCCCGCCCGCGGTACCCGGTGGCGTGCAGGCCACGGGTGAACGGGAACTCGCCCGGGTAGCCGATCCGCTCGAACCCGGGGACGGCGGACTCGTCGGCCGGGCCGTAGACCGGGTCCACCTCGACGCCCGACAGGGTGGTGAAGTCGGCGTCGCGGACCTTCCCCGCGGCGAGCGCTGCGTCGTACCGCTGCTGCCACCGCTGACGGGCGTCGTCGCTCATGGACAGATGCTAGGACGTCCGAACAAATGCCGCTATGGCGTCCGGGTGTCCGCCGGCTCGACCTCGGCCACGTCGCCGGCGCCCAGGCGGACGCGGCGGAGGATGTCGAACAGCGTGTCCAGCTCGGCGTCCGGCAGGTCGCCCAGGCCGAAGTCCAGGCCGGTCAGCGCCTCCGTGGCCACCTCCACGACCGCGCGGCCGGCGTCGGTGATGCCGGCGAGCACGCCGCGGCCGTCGGCGGGGTTGGGCAGGCGCTCCACGTAACCGGCGGCGACCAGCCGGTCGATCGCGTTCGTGACGCTGGTCGGGTGGACCATCAGCCGGCTGCCGATGACCTTGAGCGGCAGCCGGCCGGTGCGGCTGAAGGTGAGCAGGACGAGGACCTCGTAGCGGGCGAAGGTCAGCTCGTGCGGCTTGAGCACCTCGTCGAAGCGGGCGAGCAGGATCTGCTGCACGCGGAACACCGACGTCGCCGCCCGCATCGCCGACGCCGGGCCGAAGCGCTGCTCCCAGGACTCGCCGGCGCGCTCGATCGGGTCGAAGGGCAGCCCCAGCGCACGGACCATGCCCGGAACGCTACCGGGCGGTAAGGGCCGGCGAGATACGCCTCAGCGCTGTCTCACCCGATCGGAACCCCGCCGTCGCGCGCATCTCGACGGCCTCCTGTGGACGACGACCGCGCGAGGACCCGCGCTCGCGGCAGTCTCCGGCGGTGCCCCCGCGTCCGGCCCGACCGCCCGATTTGCAGGGAAAGCTGTTCCGGGGGTCGTGGGCGATGCGGTCCGGCCGGCTCACCCGCACGCAGTTGCGCAGCACGGCGTGGCGGCGGGTGTTCCCGGACGTCTACGCGTGCACGTCCCTCCCGCTCACGCACGCCGTGCGCGTCGTCGCAGCCACCGGGCTGCTCTTCCCCGGCGCGGTCGCGAGCGGGCGCAGCGCCGCCGTGCTGTGGGACGTCCCGCTCGCGGAGCCCGGCGACGACGTCCACGTCACGCTGCCGCCTGGATTCCGCGGCGGCACGGTGCCCGGCGTACGCCTGCGCCGTCGGCGCCTCGCCGATTCCGACGTCGTCCGCCGTCGGGGCACCCGCGTGACCGGTCGGGTGCGCACGGCGCTGGATCTGGCCACGATCCGCCCGCTCGACGACGCGGTCATCGCGGTCGACGCCTTCCTGGTCACGTCGAGGACGCCCCTGGAGGACGTCCGCGCAGCCGCGGCGACGGCGACCGGGCGCGACTGCCGCTACGTCCGCCGCGTCCTCGCCCTCGCGGACGGCCTGGCCGGGTCGCCGCAGGAGACGAGGCTGCGCTTGCTGCTCGGCCGGAGCGGCGTGCCGATGCCCGTCGCCCAGCACGAGGTCCGGGCGGACGGGCTCTTCCTGGCGCGGGTGGACTTCGCGTGGCCCGAGCACCGGCTGGCGCTGGAGTACGAGGGCACGTGGCACGGCACACCGCAGCAGGTGCCCGAGGACCGCGAGCGCCTGAACCGGCTGTTCGGCGCCGGCTGGCGGGTGATCTTCGTGACCAAGCACGACCTCCGTCGTCCCGAGCGCCTCCTCGCGCGCATCCGGGCGGCGCTGCCCACGTCGAGTTTCAGCGCAGCGCGGGGCGCAGCGGCGGGACCTTCCGGACGCCGAACACCTCGCGCAGCGCGACCCGGGCGGCGTTGTCGCCGCAGGCGCCGTGCACGGCGGGGCCGGGCGGGGTCGCGGCCGACGCGAGGTACACGCCGTCCACCGGGGTCTTGTAGGTGTTCCACCGCGGCACCGGGCGGGCGAGCATCTGGCGCAGCGTCGCCTGCCCGTTGGAGATGTCCCCGCCGAGGTAGCTGGGGTTCCACTTCTCCATCTCGACGGCGGTCTTGGTGTACCGCTCGACGACGGTGTCCCTGAACCCCGGCGCGAACCGCTCCACCTGGTTCTCGATCGCCTCCGTCATGTCGACGTCCGAGCCGTGCGGCACGTGCACGTAGGCCCAGAAGATGTGCCCGCCCGCGGGCGCCCGCGTGGGGTCGGGCACGGTCGGCTGCACGGCCAGCACGTAGGGCCGGTCGGTGAGCCGCCCCTCGTTCGGTGCCCGCTCCCCGGCGATCGTCTCGTCGAGGTTGCCGGCCAGGTGGATGGTCCCGGCCCGCCGGACCTCCGGGTTGGTCCACGGCACGGGGTCCGACAGGATCCAGTCGATCTTGAAGACGCCGGCGCCGTGGTGGTACCGCGACACCCAGCGGCGGTAGCCCTCGTTCACCCGGTCCGCGGCCATCGCCACGAAGGCCTCCGGCGTGGTGTCCAGCAGCACGGCGGGGACGCCCTCGAACTCCCGCAGATCGGTGACCTCGTGGCCGGTCACCACCTCGCCGCCCTGCTCCTCGAGCGCGGTGACCATCGCGTCGGCCAGCTTCTGCGAGCCGCCCTCGATCAGCGGCCAGCCGACGTGGTGGGACAGCATCGTGAGCAGCATCCCCAGCGCCGAGGTGAGCGGCTGGGTCAGGTCGAGCATGCCGTGCGCCGCGGCGCCGGCGAGCAGCGCCTGCGCGCCCTCGGTCTCGAAGTACCGGTGCGCCAGCCAGCGCACGTTGGGCAACCCGTTGAGCCCGAACTGCGCGATCTGCAGCGGGGACCGGGTGGGCAGCGCCCGCAACCGGCTGGTGAGGAAGAAGTCGACGACGTCGGTGCCGCGCTCCACCAGTGGCCCGAACAGCCTGCGGTAGGCCGCCGCGTCCGGACCGAGGCCCGCCGCCGTCTCCTCCAGCGAGCGCAGGGACAGCGACGCCCGCCCGCCGTCGAGCGGGTGCGCGAAGTTGATCTCCGGGAGCACCAGCCGGACGCCGCGGCTCTCCGGGTCGAACTCGCGGAAGAACGGCGCCGCCGCGGCCATCGGCTGCACGATCGAGCAGACGTCGTGGTGGTAGCCCGGGCGCATCAGCTCCTCGGTGCGCATCCCGCCGCCCGGGCGGGCACCGGCCTCCACCACCTGCACCCGCAGGCCCGCCGCGGCCAGCCGCAACGCGGCGGCCAGTCCGTTGGGTCCCGCTCCGACGACGACGGCGTCCGGCTTACCGTTCACCGATCCATCGTGGCCGCGCGGAGCCGCGGCCGCCCGTCAGAGCTGCGCGAGCAGTTCGTCGGCCGCCGAGTACGGGTCGGTCTGCCCCGCCACCACCTTGTCCGCCAGCGAGCCGAGCGCCGCCGAGCCGTGCACGTCGCCCATGCGCTCGCGCAGGCCGGCCAGCGCGATCGCCTCGATCTCGCGGGCGGCCCGCTCGCTGCGCCGCCGGTGCGCCTCGCCGGAGGACTCCAGCCACTCGCGGTGCGCCTCCACCTTGGCCAGCACCTCGTCGACGCCGTTGTCGGTCTCCCGGCTGGCGACGGTCTTGACGATCGGCGGGCGCCAGTGACCGGCCTCGGAGTGCCGGCCCCCGAGCGAGAGCATGTAGCGCAGGTCGCGCACCGTCTGGTCGGCGCCGTCCCGGTCGGCCTTGTTCACCACGAAGATGTCGGCGACCTCGAGGATCCCGGCCTTCGCCGCCTGGATGCCGTCCCCCATGCCGGGAGCCAGCAGCACCAGCGTTGTGTCGGCCAGCGAGGCGATCTCCAGCTCCGACTGGCCGACGCCGACCGTCTCGATCAGCACCACGTCGCAGCCCGCGGCGTCGAGCACGCGCAGGGCCTGCGGGGTCGCCCACGCCAGCCCGCCGAGGTGCCCGCGCGAGGCCATCGACCGGATGTAGACCCCGCTGTCCCCGGCGTGGTCCTGCATGCGGACGCGGTCGCCGAGCAGCGCCCCGCCCGAGAACGGGGACGACGGGTCGACCGCCAGCACGCCGACCCGCTTGCCCTGCTGCCGGAAGGCCCGCACCAGCGCCGTCGTCGTCGTCGACTTGCCGACACCCGGAGAGCCGGTCAGGCCGAGGACCTGCGCCGTCCCGGTGTGCGGGCCGAGCGCGGCGGCGACCTCGCGCAGCGCGGGACTGGCGTCCTCCACCAGGGAGATCAGCCGCGCCACCGCCCGCGCGTCGCCCTCGCGGGCGCGCGAGACGAGATCCGGGACGTCGGCCTTCCGCCGGCTCCGACGCCCGGCAGGGGCGCCGGGGGCCGGCGTCTGGACCGCGGTCCCCTCGGTCAACGAGGGGCGGGAACGTGGAGGATCAGCGCGTCGCCCTGTCCACCGCCGCCGCACAGCGCCGCGGCGCCGACCCCGCCGCCGCGGCGGCGCAGCTCCAGCGCGGTGTCCAGCACGATCCGCGCGCCGCTCATGCCGATGGGGTGGCCGAGGGCGATCGCCCCGCCGTTCGGGTTGACCTTCTCCGGGTCGATGCCGAGCTCGCGGGTGGAGACGATGGCGACCGCGGCGAACGCCTCGTTGAGCTCGACGACGTCGAGGTCCTTGGGGTCGATGCCCTCGCGCGCGCAGGCCTTCTCGATGGCCCGCGACGGCTGGCTCTGCAGCGTGGCGTCGGGGCCGGCGACCACGCCGTGGGCGCCGATCTCGGCGAGCACCGTGCAGCCGAGCTCGGCGGCCTTCTCCGCGCTCATGACGACGACCGCGCAGGCGCCGTCGGAGATCTGCGAGGCGGTGCCGGCGGTGATCGTGCCGTCCTTGGCGAAGGCGGGCTTGAGCTTGGCCAGCGTCTCGACGGTCGTGTCGGCGCGGATGCCCTCGTCCTCGCGGAACTCGATCGGGTCACCCTTGCGCTGCGGGATCAGGACCGGGGTGATCTCCTCGTCGAAGATCCCGTTCTTCTGGGCGCGGGCGGCCTTCTGGTGGCTCTCCGCGGCGAAGGCGTCCTGCTCCTCGCGGGTCAGGTCGTACCGATCGTTGGCCCGCTCGGTCAGCGCGCCCATGGCGATCTGGTCGAAGGTGTCCGACAGGCCGTCGTGGGCCATCGAGTCGACCAGCGTGGTGTCGCCGTACTTGGTGCCGGTGCGGGAGTTGGGCAGCAGGTGCGGGGCGTTGGTCATCGACTCCATGCCGCCCGCAACGACGACCTCGAACTCGCCGGCGCGGATGAGCTGGTCGGCCAGCGCGATGGCGTCCAGGCCGGACAGGCAGACCTTGTTCAGGGTGAACGAGGGCACCGACATGGGGATGCCGCCGGCCACCGCGGCCGGGCGGGCCGGGTTCTGGCCGGCGCCGGCCTGGACGACCTGGCCCATGATCACGTAGTCGACCTGGTCGCCGGAGATGCCGGCGCGCTCCAGCGCGGCCTTGATCGCGACGCCGCCGAGGTCGGCGGCGGAGAAGTCCTTGAGCGAGCCGAGGAGCCGCCCCATCGGGGTGCGGGCGCCGCTGACGATGACCGATCGGGGCATGCGAGGCCTCCAGTGCCGGGCCGCCGCCGTTGGCGGCCTGTGTTTCGGGGGCGCACCGTGCGGTGCGTCGGGCTGTCGCCCAGGATAGGACGGCGGACCGGCCGCGACCCCCGCCGCGACCGCTGACGTGATATACGCCACCCCGGCGCGCCGCCCGGGGAGCCGCACCGGCATGCTCTGCGCCATGCCCGACGACGCGCAGAGCTTTCCCCGTGAGCTGTTCACGACGATCGACCACGTCGGCATCGCCGTCCCCGACCTGGACGAGGCGATCGCCTTCTACGCGCAGACCTTCGGCGTGCGCTCGGTCCACGAGGAGACGAACGAGGAGCAGGGCGTCCGCGAGGCGATGCTCGCCGTCGGTGACGGCCAGACCCGCATCCAGCTGCTGGCCCCGCTGACGCCGGAGTCGACGATCGCCAAGTTCATCGGCCGCTCCGGTCCCGGCCTGCAGCAGCTCGCCTTCCGGGTGGACGACGTCGAGGCGGTCAGCGCGACGCTGCGGGAGCGCGGGCTGCGGCTGCTCTACGACGCCCCCAAGCGCGGCACCGCCGACAGCCGGGTCAACTTCGTGCACCCCAAGGACGCCGGCGGGGTGCTCGTCGAGCTCGTCCAGCCGGCCGCGACCGCGCACTGAACCGCGGACTCGCGGTACCGGTTACCGACCGGTAACATCCGTCGACATCCCACCGCCTCCGAGCCGACGAAGACCCGGGAGACGCAGTGAACGAGATCAGGGACGCGATCCTCGCCGACCAGCTGGACGCCGTGGCCGGGCTGGCCGTGCCCGAGTCCTACCGCGCGGTGCTGGTCCGCAAGGACGAGCAGGACATGTTCGAGGGCCTGGCCACCAAGGACAAGGACCCGCGCAAGTCGCTGCACGTCGAGGAGGTGCCGACCCCGGAGCTGGGGCCGGGTGAGGCGATCGTCGCGGTCATGGCGTCGTCGGTGAACTACAACACCGTCTGGACGTCGATCTTCGAGCCGGTGTCGACGTTCGGGTTCCTCGAGCGCTACGGCCGGCTCAACGACCTGTCCAAGCGGCACGACCTGCCCTACCACGTGGTCGGCTCGGACCTGGCCGGCGTGGTGCTGCGCACCGGTCCCGGCGTGAGCAAGTGGAAGCCGGGCGACGAGGTGGTGGCGCACTGCCTGTCGGTGGAGCTGGAGGACGCCGCCGGGCACGACGACACGATGCTCGACCCGCAGCAGCGGATCTGGGGCTTCGAGACCAACTTCGGCGGCCTGGCCGAGCTGGCGCTGGTCAAGACCAACCAGCTGATGCCCAAGCCGGCCCACCTGACCTGGGAGGAGGCGGCCGCCCCCGGGCTGGTCAACTCCACCGCCTACCGGCAGCTGGTCTCCCACAACGGCGCGAACATGAAGCAGGGCGACGTCGTCCTGATCTGGGGCGCGTCCGGCGGACTGGGGTCGTACGCGACCCAGATGGCGCTCAACGGCGGCGCGATCCCGGTCTGCGTCGTGTCCAGCCCGGAGAAGGCCGAGATCTGCCACGCGATGGGCGCCGAGCTGGTCATCGACCGCAACGCCGAGGGCTACAAGTTCTGGAAGGACGAGGACACCCAGGACCCCAAGGAGTGGCAGCGCCTGGGCAAGCGGATCCGCGAGCTGACCGGCGGCGACGACGTCGACATCGTCTTCGAGCACCCCGGCCGGGAGACCTTCGGCGCGAGCGTCTACGTCGCCAAGAAGGGCGGCACCATCGTCACCTGCGCCTCGACCAGCGGGTACCTGCACCAGTACGACAACCGCTACCTCTGGATGAACCTCAAGCGGATCATCGGCTCGCACTTCGCCAACTACCGCGAGGCGTGGGAGGCCAACCGGCTCATCGACCGCGGCCTCATCCACCCCACGCTGTCGAAGACCTACGCCATGGACGACGTCGGCCAGGCCGCCTGCGACGTGAAGAACAACGCCCACCAGGGCAAGGTCGGCGTCCTCACCCTCGCCCCCACCGACGGTCTGGGCGTCCGCGACCGCGAGAAGCGGGCGCGCTTCGAGACCGAGATCAACCGCTTCCGCGGGGTGTAGCTCGGGGCCGCGGCGCGGTTCCTGGCAATGAGCCGGGAACCGCGCCGCCACGCCACCCGACACGCCGTGCGTGAGCGGATCGTCTGAGAGGATGGCCGGCATGAGCGACCCGCACCGCGACATGATGCCGATGCACGAGGCTCAGCACTCGTTCGACGTGGTGCTGCGGGGTTACGACCGCAACCAGGTCGCCGAGACCATCGAGCGCCTCGAGGCGGACTTCCGGATCGCGCTGGCCGACCGGGACGCCGCGGTCGCCCGCTCCGCCGACCTGGCCGGCCAGCTCCAGGCGATGCACGGCGAGATCGAGGCGCTGCGCCGCAAGGCCGCGACCGCCGCGGCGCCGACCTTCGAGAACATGAGCGAGCGCATCTCGCACATGCTCCGGCTGGCCGAGGAGGAGGCCGCCGACATCCGGCGGATCGCCGAGCAGGAGGCCCAGGCCGTCCGCGAGCAGACCGCGGCCGAGGAGCGTGCCATGCACGAGCGGCACGCGGCCGGCCAGGCGGAGGTCGAGCGGATGATCGCCGAGGCCCGCCAGAACGCCGAGCAGATCGCCAGCAAGGCGCAGATCCGCGCCGACGAGCTGGTGCAGAAGGCCCAGGAGCGGGTGGCCCGGCTCGACGCCGAGTCCCAGGCCCGCCGCGCCAAGGCCGAGGAGGACTTCGAGATCGCGATCCGCGCCAAGCGGGCGGAGGCCGCCCGCCAGGACGAGGAGCGCGAGCGCGTCTCGACCCAGGCCGCCCGCCAGCGCGTCGCCACCGCCGAGCAGCACGCCGCCCAGATCGTCGCCGAGGCCGAGGCCAAGGCGGCGGCGATCCGCGAGGTCCGCGACGAGCTCACCTCCCGGCTGCTGCAGGCCCGCCAGCTGCTCAGCTCGCTGCCCGACCTCGGCGACCGCCCTCAGGGCAGCACCGAGCGGCCCGCGGCCGAGGAACGTCGCCCGCAGACCGCCGGCCCGCAGACCAACCAGCTCACCGTCCGCACGGCGGAGGGCGAGTCCGCGGCCGCCCGGCAGCCGGTCCGGCAGGAGAGCCCGGCGGCACGCCCGTCCGGGCCGCCCACCGCCGTCCAGCCGGCCGTCACCGCGGACCAGCCCACCGGCCCGGCCGAGCGGCGGCCCGAGCCGGCGACCAGCGGCGCCCGGATGCCCGTGCCGCCGCGCCCGTCGCCGTCGCCCGCCCCGTCCGGTGGCGGCTCCGGCGGCGGCAGCCCCGTGCAGGGCCCGCCCACCCAGGTCATCGACTCCCCGCCCGCCCAGAGCCGCCGCTGAGAAAGGACCCCGCTGCCCCCCGCCGCTCGCAGGCTCGCGGCGGGCCCCTGCAGCGGGGCCTTCTCCTGCTGCTGACCACCGGGGCCGTCGCGCTGCTGCTGCCGATCGCGCCGGCCGGGGCAGCGGAGACCGGGCGGCTGCGGGTGGCGCACCTGTCGCCCGACTCCCCCGCCGTCGACGTCGCCGTCACCGCTGTCGCCGGTCCGGGCGGGAGCACGACCGAGCCCGGGCTCGGCTACGGCGCGGTCTCCGGCTACCGGGAGGTCCCGGTAGGCACGTACGCGGTCAGCCTGCGCGCCGCCGGTGCCGACCCGGCCGGCCCGCCGGTGCTCTCCACCACCGTCGACGTCCGCCCGGGCTCCGCGCGGACCGTCGCCGCGGTGGGCTCCTTCGCCGACCTGGCCCTGGCCGTCCTCGACGACGACCTCGCCGCGCCGGCGCCCGGATCGGCGCGCGTCCGGGTGATCGCCGCGGCGGCCGGCGCCCCCCGCGTGGACGTCGACGCACCCGGGGCACCGCTCGCCCCGGATCTGGCGTTCGGGGCCGCCGGCGGCTACGTCGACGTCCCGGCCGGACGGACCACGCTGCACATCGCCCCGGACGGCGGCCCCACGGCGACGGTCCCCGTGACGCTGGACGCGGGCTCGGTCTACAGCCTGCTGGTGCTGGACCGCGACGGCGGCGGGCTCGAGGTGCGGCCGGTGCGGGACGCGGCGGGCGTGGCCGACGTCGTCCCCGTGGGCGGCGTGCCGGCCGGCGGCGCGGTCCCGGGGTTCCTGCGGTCCCTCCTGGCCTCCCTCCTGCCGGCCCCTTCCTCGGAGGCGCCGCTGCGCGTGCAGGTACCGGCGCTCGGCGTCGACAGCCCGCTGCCGCCGCTCGGGGTCGACGCCGCGGGCGCGCTCGTGCCTCCCGGCGATCCCGCGCAGGCCGGCTGGTTCGCGGCCGGCCCGGTCCCCGGCGACGCCGGCCCGGCGGTGCTGGCGGGGCACGTCGACTCCTCCCGCGGCCCGGGGGTCTTCTTCCGGCTGGCGGAGCTGGCGCCCGGCGACGAGGTGCGGGTGCAACGGGCCGACGGGACGACGGCGCGGTTCACCGTCACCCGGGTCGCGCGCTATCCCAAGACGGCGTTCCCGACCGCCGAGGTCTACGGCCCGACGCCGGACGCCGAGCTCCGGCTGATCACCTGCGGCGGCGCCTTCGACCGGGTGCGTCGCAGCTACCTCGACAACGTCGTGGTCTGGGCCCGCCTCGGTTAGCGGCGCCGACTCCGGGCGCGCCAGCAGGCGGTGTGCCAGTGCCGGCGCTGGTCGGACGCCGAGTCGGTGTCCCACGGATCGAGGTCGGAGTCGCGGGCGTAGGCCGGCCACGCGACGACGTGCGGGGTCGCCGGCCGGATCTCCTGGTCGCAGCCCGGGCAGCGGTAGGGCTTGGTGGACGCCGAGCCGGTCAGCGACCGGACAACCCAGTCGCCGTCCGGCCCTTCCTCGACCGTCTCGGACCGCGGCGCCGCCGGGCGGCGCGCCGGCGGGCCGCTCCTCCTGCGCCGCGGCACCGAGCTCAGCGGCTCGCGTAGTCCCGGAAGCCGCGGCCGGTCTTGCGGCCGAGGTAGCCGGCGGTGACCAGGTGCTCCAGCAGCGGTGCCGGGGCGAAGCCGGGCTCGCGGAACTCGGTGTAGAGCTCCCGTTCGATGGCCAGGGAGACGTCGAGCCCGACGACGTCCAGCAGTTCGAAGGGGCCCATCGGGTAGCCGCAGCCGACCTTCATCGCCGCGTCGATGTCGTCGGCGGTCGCATAGTGCGCCTCGAGCATCTTCACGGCGTCGTTGAGGTACGGGAACAGCAGCGCGTTGACGATGAACCCGGCCCGGTCGGTGCAGGACACCGCGTGCTTGCCCAGCTGCCGGCAGACCGCGTGCGCGGTGGCGGCGACGTCCGGCGCGGTGGCGATGGTGGAGACCACCTCGACCAGCTTCATGACCGGCGCCGGGTTGAAGAAGTGCAGGCCGACGACGTCGGCCGGCCGCTCGCTGGCCTTGGCGCACTCGATGACCGGCAGGCTCGACGTGGTGGTCGCCAGGACCGCGCCGGGCTTGCAGATCTCGCCCAGGTTGGCGAACAGCGCCTGCTTGACCGCGAGGTTCTCGACGACCGCCTCGATCACCAGGTCGACGTCGGCCAGGTCGTCGAGGGACGTCGTCCCGGTGATCCGGCCGAGGACCTCGTCGCGGGCCGACTCCTCCAGCCGGCCGCGCACGACCTGCTTGTCGAGCGACCTGGCCAGCACCGTCTGCACCGCCTCGACCTTGTCGGCACTGCGCGCCACGAAGGTGACGTCGTAGCCGCCCTTGGCGACGACCTCAAGGATCCCGGTGGCCATGGTCCCGGAGCCGACGACGCCGACCGTCGACACGGGCCGGGCGCCCTCCACGGCGCCGCCCTCGGCGGGGGTGAGCGCGTCGGGCACCACCTGGGCGGAGTCCCGCTCGGCGTAGGTGTAGAAGCCGCGGCCGGACTTCCGGCCCAGCAGCCCCGCGGTCATCATCTGCTTGATGATCGGGCTGGGCGCGTGCAGCCGGTTGCGCGACTGCTTGTACATCGTGTCGAGGATCTCGTAGGCGGTGTCGATGCCGATGAGGTCCATCAGCGCCAGCGGGCCCATGGGCAGCCCGCAGCCCAGCCGCATGGCCGCGTCGATGTCCTCGCGGCTGGCGTAGCGGTTCTCGTACATCGAGACGGCGTGGTTGAGATAGCCGAACAGCAGCGCGTTGGCGATGAAGCCGGCCTTGTCGCCGATGGTCACGTCGACCTTGCCCAGCCGCTCGGCCAGCGCCTCGACGTCCTCGATGACCGCCGGATCGGTGACGACCGTCCGCACGACCTCGACCAGCTTCATGACCGGCGCCGGGTTGAAGAAGTGCATCCCGATGACCTTGCTCGGCCGGCCGGTGGCCACCGACAGCTCGGTGACCGACAGGCTCGAGGTGTTGGTCGCGAGGATGGTGTCCGGCGGGCAGATCTTGTCCAGCGCCGAGAAGATCTCGGTCTTGAGCTCCATGCGCTCCGGCACGGCCTCGATGACCAGCTCGGCCTGGGCGAGATCCTCGAGCGCGGTGGTGAACCGGATCCGGTCGAACATCGCGTCGCGCTCGGCCTGGTCGAGCTTGCCCCGCTTGAGCGCCCGGTCGGTGGAGTGCTCGAGGTGCGCGCGGCCGCGGGCCAGCGCCTCGTCGTTCACCTCGACGGCGGTCACCGACAGGCCCGCGCGGGCGAGCACCTCGGTGATGCCGGCACCCATGGTGCCCAGCCCGACGACGCCGACCTCGGTCAGTTCTCTGGCCACGCTGCCAACCCTCCTGCGGTCCGGATCGCGGGAAGTGTCTCACCCGCCGCCATCGTCGTCCCGCGCGGGCTACCCGCCGGTAACCGGGCGGGCGACCCGGTCCGCTGGGTCGGCTCGTGATCACCCACCGCGACCGGCCCGCCGCGAGCCCGGTGCCCGTGATCGGCCCGGTCCCGGGGGTCAGGCACCGCCCCTAGCCTCTGCGCGTGGCCGAGGACGCCCTGAACCCGCCCCTCGTCGGCCGCGACCGGGAGCTCGCCGTGCTGCGGGCCCGCTACGCGGCGGCACGGGCCGCCGTCCCCGGGACCGTGGCCGTCAGCGGCGAGCCGGGGAGCGGCCGCAGCCGGCTCCTCCGCGAGTTCCTCGCCGGCCTGCCGGGGGACACGCTCGTCCTCTCGGGGGCCTGCCCGCCGGAGGCCGGGCCCCGGTCCCCCCTCGCGCCGGTGCGGCGGGCCCTGGCCGGTTCCCCGGTGGCGCAGCTGTGCACACCGCCGGCGCCCGGGTCCCCGCGCCGGCTGTTCTCGCTGGTCACCGCGGCCCTGACCGACCTCGGCCGCTCCCGCCCCGTCGTCCTGGCACTGGACGACGTGCACCTGGCCGACCGGTGCACGCTCGACCTGCTCGGCTTCCTGGCCTGCCACCTGCGGGCGACGAGCACGCTGCTGGTGGTCACCCGGCGGCGCTGCGGCACCGACGACGCGGCGGGCCTCGGCCCCTGGCTCGTCCGGCTCGCGCGGTCCGGACGGGTGGTCGAGGTCGAGCTGCCGCCGCTGGGCCGGGCCGACCTCGGGGCCCTGCTCGCCGGCGCGGCCGGCGGGCCGGTCGACCCGGACTCGGCGGAGGTGGTGCGCCGGCGCTCCGAGGGGAATCCCGCCGCGGCCCTGGCCCTCCTCGCGGCCTCGCCGGCGCGCCGATCGCCCGCGGCCGCGGCGATCGCCGCCTCCGCGTCGGCCGGACGGGAGGCGCTCCGCCGGTCCAGCCCCTGGGAGAGCAGCGCGCACCTCGAGTGGGCCCTGGCGCTCTGGGAACGGCTCGGCACCGCCGTCCCGCTCCCGGGCCTCGACCGGCCGGCGCTGGTGCGCGATGCCGCGCTGGCGTGCGCCCGCGCCGGCCGTCCGCACCGCGCGGCGGCACTGCTGCGGGAGGCCGCGGCCGGGACGCCGGACGTCGAGACCCGGTGCCGGCTGGTGGAGCAGCTCGCCCGCCACCTCGCCGACGCCGGCCGGGTCGAGGAGGCGCTCGCGACGTACGAGACCGCCCAGCTCCTGCTGCCGGAGCTGCCGGAGGCCGAGCTCACGGCGGCGGTGCAGGCCGGCCGCGCGCGCGTGCTCGCGGCCGCCGGCCGCTACCGGGAGGCGCGCCTGCAGGCCCTGACGGCGGTCGCCACCGCCCGACGCACCGGGGCGGCGGAGCAGGAGGACCTGGCGCTGCGAACCCTGGGCGCCGCCGTCGTCGCGCTCGGCACGGCCGAGGACGGCGCCGCGCCGCCCCGCACCCGGCTGGACCTCGCCGAGCGCCTCCGGCACCCGGCCACCTCGAGGCTCACCCCCCGGGAGCGCGAGGTGCTGTCGCTGGTGGCCTCCGGGGCGAGCAACCGTCAGATCGCGGCCGGGTTGATGATCAGCGAGAAGACCGCGAGCGTCCACGTCTCGAGCATCCTCAGCAAGCTCGGCGCGCGGAGCCGCACCGCGGCGGCGGCCACGGCGCACCGGCTGGGCGTCCTGGGCTGAGCCGCTATCGGTCCGGGGAACTGGACGGTCTAGGTAGTTTGCCCGATGCCCTCGCCCCCGCCCGCGGCGGACCCTGGACGTCCGTGACCGACCGGAGGGGGAACATCGAGATGGCCGAGAGCAGCATGGGTTCCGCATCGAGCAGCGGCATGCCGGGCAACGCGATGGACCGGGGTGCGACGTCCGGAGGCAGCGCCATGGGCGGCCGGATGGGCGGCCAGGAGGAGACGCCGCGCCGCCGCCGCTGCGGCACGTCGGAGGTCCACCGGCGGCTGCTCAACAGCTCGGAGGAGTACCGCACAGCGCGGTCCCGGATCGAGAACCGGACCCGCGCGCTCCTCGCCGCTCGGGCCCGGGGCGAGGAACGGTTCCCGGGTGTCGTGCACATCCCGGTCGTCGTCCACGTGGTCTGGAACACCGACGAGCAGAACATCTCCGACGAGCAGATCACCAGCCAGATCGACGTCCTCAACCGGGACTTCCGGGCCACGAACCCCGACGTGTCGATCGTCCCGCCGGCGTTCTCGAGCCTGATCGCCGACAGCCGCATGGAGTTCTTCCTCGCGACGACCGACCCTGACGGCAACCCGACGACGGGCATCACCCGCACCCAGACCTCGGTGACGGCGTTCACCGACGACGACGCGGTCAAGCGCAGCTCCACCGGCGGCGAGGACGCCTGGCCCGCGGACCGCTACCTCAACATCTGGGTCTGCCAGCTCGACAGCGACGGGCTGCTCGGCTACGCGCAGTTCCCGGGCGGCCCGGCCGAGACCGACGGCGTGGTCATCACCCACACCGGGTTCGGGACGACGGGCACGGCCGCGCCCCCGTTCGACCTCGGCCGCACCACGACGCACGAGATCGGCCACTACTTCAACCTGTTCCACATCTGGGGTGACGACGGCACCGGCTGCGGTGGCACCGACGAGGTCGACGACACGCCGAACCAGGCCGGCGCCAACATGGGCGTGCCGACGTTCCCGCACATCACCTGCGACAACGGGCCGAACGGCGACCTCTTCTACGACTACATGGACTACACCGACGACCGCGGCATGGTGATGTTCACCCACGGCCAGGCGGCCCGCATGGAGGCCTGCCTCGACGGCATCCGGTCCTCGCTGGGGCAGGACGTGTCCCGGGCCGGAGGACGACCGAGCCCCGCCGGGCCGGTCGCCTCGTGGGCCAGCGGGCGGCTGGACGTCTTCGTCCTCGGGACCGACCGCGCGATGTACCACAAGTGGTTCGACCGCGGCTGGGGACCGTCGCTCACCGGCTACGAGCGCATGGGCGGCGTCTGCCAGAGCTCACCCGAGGTCGCGACCTGGGGGCCGCGGCGGCTGGACGCCTTCGTCCTCGGAACCGACCGGGCGGTCTACCACAAGTGGTGGGACGGCCGGGCGTGGCGGCCGTCGCTCACCGACTACGAGTACATGGGCGGGGTGTGCATGAGCCCGCCCCGGGTGGCGAGCTGGGCTCCGAACCGGCTCGACCTCTTCGTGCTCGGCACCGACCGGGCGGTCTACCACAAGTGGTGGGACGGCCGGTCCTGGGGACCGTCGATCACCGGCTACGAGAGCCTGGGCGGCGTCTGCCTGAGCCCACCGACGGTCGTGTCGTGGGGCAACGGGCGGCTCGACCTGTTCGTCCTCGGCACCGACGGCGCCGTCTGGCACAAGTGGTACGACGGCCGCTGGGGACCGTCGATCACCGGCTGGGAATCGCTGGGCGGCGTCTGCACCAGCCCGCCGACGGTGGTCTCCTGGGGCCCGAACCGGCTGGACCTGTTCGTCACCGGCACCGACAGCGCGCTGTACCACAAGTGGTGGGACGGCCGTGCCTGGGGACCGTCGGTCACCGGCTACGAGTACATGGGCGGCATCTGCACCAGCGCGCCGGCCGTCGCCTCGTGGGCCCCCAACCGGCTCGACGTCTTCGTCACCGGCACCGACAGCGCGCTGTACCACAAGTGGTGGGACGGCCGCGCCTGGGGACCGTCGCTCACGGACTACGAGTACCAGGGCGGGGTCATCATCGGTGAGCCGCGGGTGACCGCCTGGGGCCCCAACCGGCTCGACGTCTTCGTCACCGGCACCGACAGCGCGCTGTACCACAAATGGTGGGACGGCCGCGCCTGGGGACCGTCGCTCACCGGCTACGAGAGCCTGGGCGGGATCATCTCCTCGTTCCGTGCAGCCGTCCCGGCGGGCGCGGCGGAGGACGTCCCGGCCGCCGCGTCCGACGACACCCCGGTCCCGGCGCGGACCTGATCACCTCCGCGGTGGCGGGGGCGCACAGCTCCCGCCACCGCATGCTGTGTCCCTGAACGTTCTGTGTCCCTGAACGCCGAGGAGGGCAGATGTCCCAACCACCGGCCCCGGCCGCCGTCTCCGGCCGCTGGATGCACTCCTTCGAGGAGGACCACGGGGACGTGGCCGTCTACCGACCCGCCGGCTACCAGTTCCCCCGCGCCCGCGGCAGGGACGGGATCGAGTTCGCCGAGGACGGCAGCTTCACCCGCTGGGCGGTGGGCCGTGGCGACGCGCGTCGGCCGGTGCCGGGGCAGTGGCGGCCGGCGCCGTCCGGGCGGCTGGAGGTCTCCACCGACGAGGGCTCCGAGGTGCTCGAGGTCGTCCACGTCGACGCCGACCGCCTCGAGCTGCGCAAGGAGAGCGCGACATGAGCGAGACGGAGTCCTGGCGCTTCGGTGACCGGGTCTTCGAGTGGCGGCCGGCCGCCTCCGGCCGGGCCGCCCGCCCGGTGCTGGTGACCCAGGTGGGCCGGTCGTTCCAGGCCGAGCACCCGGACGTGCCGGTCCTGTTCGACCACGGCCGGCACATCGTGGTCGAGGCGCCGTCCGCGGACACCTGGCAGCCGGGTCCCCCCGGGGAGACGCTGGCGATGCGGGACTGGCGGATGGACGTCCTGCCGGCGGACGGCCTGGTGCTCCAGCGGGCCCGCCCGAGCGCCCGCGTGGTGGATCCGCTGACCGCGGGGCTGCTGGTGACGCTCTCCGCGGACGAGTTCCTGGCCGACCTGACGCACCTGGTCGGGTTCGGCACGCGGCACTCGCTCAGCGAGGGCTTCCGGGCCGCCGCCTCCTGGGTGGCCGACCGCCTGGCCGGGCTCGGCTTCGACGTGACCCAGCCCGCCATCACGGTGGGCTCCGGCACGAGCCGCAACGTGATCGGCGACCGGCCGGGTGAGGGCGTGGGCGACCGCGGGGTCGTCCTGCTCACCGCACACCTGGACTCCATCAACATCGCCGGCGGGCCGTCGGCCCCCGCGCCGGGCGCCGACGACAACGGCAGCGGCTCGGCCGGGGTGCTCCAGATGGCGGCGGCACTGGCCGGGGAGGCCTGGCGGCACGACCTGCGCGTCATCCTGTTCGGTGGCGAGGAGGAGGGGCTGTTCGGCAGCCAGCAGTACGTCGACTCGCTGGCGGACGACGAGCGGGCCCGGATCCGCGCGGTGCTGAACCTGGACATGGTCGGCCGGCTGAACACCGAGGCGCCGACCGTGCTGCTCGAGGGCGCCCCCCGCTCGTCGGTGCTGATCAACCAGCTGGCGACGGCGGCGGCGAGCGTCACGTCGCTGGCCGTGGAGACCTCGCTGAACCCGTTCGCCAGCGACCACGTGCCGTTCCTCGACGCCGGGATCCCCGCCGTCCTCACCATCGAGGGGGCCGACAGCGCGAACGGCGACATCCACAGCGACCGCGACGTCGTGGCCACCGTGACGCCGGAGTTCGCCGTGCAGATCCTGCGGATGGACCTGGCCGCCCTCGTGGGGTGGCTGGAGCCGGCGACCGCGGTGCCCCGCGCGGCGGGGCAGGCGGTCGGCAGCGATCAGAACAAGCGCGCGGAGGGGTCGTCGGTGCCCTTGAGGACGGCGTAGTCGACGGTCAGGCAGTCGATCCCGCGGTCGGTGGCCAGCACCCGCGCCTGCGGCTTGATCTCCTGCGCGGCGAAGACACCCTTTACCGGCGCGAGCAGGGGGTCGCGGTTGAGCAGCTCCAGGTAGCGGGTCAGCTGCTCGACGCCGTCGATCTCGCCGCGGCGCTTCACCTCGACGGCGACCGTGGTCCCGCTGGCGTCGCGGCAGAGCAGGTCGACCGGGCCGATCGCGGTCGGGTATTCGCGGCGGACCAGCGACCACCCCGGCCCGAAGGTCTCCACGTGCAGGGCCAGCAGCCGCTGCAGCTCGGCCTCGACGCCGTCCTTTTGCAGGCCGGGGTCGACGCCGAGCTCGTGGGAGGAGTCGTGCTCGACCGACTCGACCGTGATGATCAGCTGCTCGCCGGCCTTGTTGGTGACCGTCCAGGTGCCCGCGCCGTCGACCAGCTCGTCCTCGAGCCTGCAGGGCGGGCTCATCCAGTTCAGCGGCTTGTAGGCGCGGTCGTCGGCGTGGATCGACACCGAGCCGTCGGCCTTCACCAGCAGCAGCCGGGTGGCCATCGGCAGATGGGCGGTGAGCCGGCCGATGTAGTCGACGGAGCAGCGGGCGATGACCAGGCGCACGGGGCCCGACGCTACCTCGCCGCCGGTCCGGAACCGCGACGGGCACGCGATCGTCGAAGGGCCGTGACGCTCCGCGTGGCCCGGTCCGCCGCTGCCCTGGTCCTGCTGCTCGTGCTGGCCGCCTGCGGGCGCGGCAGCGGGGACGACGACGGCGGCACCCCGGCCGGCCCCTACCCCTACGCGCCCGACGACCTGGTCCTGCAGGTGGCCTGGACCGGCGGCTTCGTCACCCCGCAGCTGCTGACCGGCCGGCTGCCGCTGGTCTCCGTGTACGGCGACGGCCGGGTGATCAGCGAGGGTCCCGTGCCCGCCATCCATCCCGGCCCGGCGCTGCCCAACCTGCAGGTGGCGCGCATCGACCGCGCCGCGGTGCAGGGCCTCGTCGACCGTTCGCTCGACGCCGGCGTGGGCGACACCGGCGACCTGGGCACGCCCCCGCTGGCGGACGCGCCGTCCACCCGCTTCACCGTCTCGACCGGCCTGGAGACGATCGTCCGGGAGGTCTACGCGCTGGCGGAGGCCGCGGACGACGGCACCGGCCTCACGGCGGAGCAGACCGCCGCGCGCGCCGAGCTGCGGGGGTTCCTCGACGAGCTCACCGGCCTGACCGCCGGCGCGTCCGAGTCCTACGCGCCCGAGGCCGTGGCCGCGCTGGCCACCCCGTACGCGGCGGAGCCGGAGCTGCCCCAGCCGGACACCGCCTGGCCCGGCCCGGCGCTGCCCGGCGAGCCGCTCGCGGGACCTCTCGGCCTCTCCTGCGTTGTCGCGACCGGCGAGCAGGCCGCCGCGGTGCTGGACGCGGCGGCGCAGGCGAACGCGCTCACCCCGTGGGTCACGGCCGACGGCGCCCGCTGGTCGGTGCTGTTCCGGCCGCTCCTGCCCCACGAGACCGGCTGCGCCGACCTGCAGCAGGGCTGAGGACGACGACGGGCCCGGCCCCCCGTGCGGGGAGGCCGGGCCCGTCGGCTGCAATCAATCACGCGGCCGCCGGCTCCGGGGAGCGCAGGCCGGCGTCGACGCCACCGCGCTCCTCGACCGGTGCGAGCGTGTCGATCGTGGACGTCGACTCGTAGCGCTCGAGGTCGAGGATGCCCTCGCGCTTGGCCACGATCGTCGGCACCAGCGCCTGACCGGCGACGTTCACCGCGGTCCGGCCCATGTCCAGGATCGGGTCGATGGCCAGCAGCAGGCCGACACCCGCGAGCGGCAGCCCCAGCGTGGACAGGGTGAGGGTCAGCATGACCACCGCGCCCGTGACGCCGGCCGTGGCCGCGGACCCCACGACCGAGACCAAGACGATCAGCAGGTAGTCGGTGATCGAGAGGTCCACACCGAAGAACTGGGCCACGAAGATCGCCGCCAGGGCGGGGTAGATCGCCGCGCAGCCGTCCATCTTGGTCGTCGCGCCCAGCGGCACGGCGAAGGACGCGTACGAGCGGGGCACGCCCAGGTTCTGCTCGGTGACCCGCTCGGTTACCGGCAGGGTGCCGATCGACGAGCGCGAGACGAAGGCCAGCTGGATGGCCGGCCACGCACCGGCGAAGAACCGCCGCGGCGAGAGGCCGTGCGCACGGAGCAGCACCGGGTAGACGACGAAGAGGACGAGGGCCAGACCCGCGTAGACGGAGCCCGCGAAGACGCCGAGCGAGCCGAGGGACTCCCAGCCGTAGCTGGCGACGGCGTTGCCGATCAGGCCGACCGTGCCGATCGGCGCGAGCAGGATGACCCACCACAGCACCTTCTGCACGATCGCGAGCACCGAGCGGGTGAGCCGCAGGAACGGCTCGGCGGCCTCGCCGACCTTGAGCGCGGCGACGCCGATCGCCACGGCGAGAACGATCAGCTGCAGCACGTTGAAGGACAGCCCGATCGAGCCGTCGTCGTTCGCGGCGGCCTGCAGACCGAGGATGTTGCCGGGCACCAGACCGGTGAGGAAGTCCCACCACGAGCCGGTCGTGTCGACCGCCTGGGCCGAGGACGCGTCGACGGAGCTGTTGTGGCCCGGCTGGGTCAGCAGGCCGAGGCCGATGCCGATGGACACGGCGATCAGCGCGGTGACGGCGAACCACAGCAGCGTGCGCACCGCGAGCCGCGCCGCGTTGGACACCTGCTTGAGGTTGGCGATGCTGACGATCACCGCGGTGACGATCAGCGGCACCACCACGACGCGCAGCAGCGCGACGAAGATGTGGCCGACGGTGTCCAGGGTGCTGGTCAGCCAGTTGGGCGAGCCGTCGGCGACGGGGCCGATGCCGCGGGCGACCAGCCCGAGGGCGACGCCGACGACGAGGGCGAGGAGGACCTGCGCCGCGAACGGGACGCGGCGGAGACGTGCGAGCACGAGAGGTGGAGCCTTTCGCAGGAGATGCTTCGGGAGGAGGAGGGACGACGCGCGGCGTCAACAGCCGGCGGTCGTCACCCGGCCGAAGTCGAGCGCACGCCGGCGGGTGAGCCCCCACAGGTTCTGCACGGAAGGCTCAATGCCGTCCCGGCGCGCAACCATCCCCGGTGTGCGGAGGCTCACTCGGCAGCGAACGTCCAGCGGGTCGGGCTGCCGGGGAAGTCGGCGCCGGAGAGGGCGAAGGCCCGCACCGGGCGGACGGCGAACGTGCCGTTCACCGCGGGGTCCTGGAACTCGACCGTGATGCCCGCGTCGTACTTGGCGTTGACCGCGGCGACGAACCGGGCGATCAGCGCCGCGTCGATCACCCGCTCCGCCTCACCCTCGAGCACCACCGGGTCGCGGGCGTCGTCGGTGGTGAGGGTGCAGCGCGGGTCTGCGGCGAGGTTGCGGGCCTTGCGGGAGCGCAGCCCGCTGGAGAACCACAGCCGCGCGCCGTGCCACACGCCCCAGACCGGCATGACGTGCGGGCGGCCGTCCGGGCACACGGTGGCGCACCAGTAGTCGTGCGACGCGGTCAGCCGCCGCTCGGCCTCCGACCAGGGCAGCAGGCCGCTCCCCTGGTCGGCGGGCAGGATGCCGTAGCCCGGCATGAACGGCCGGTCGGCTGCCGGCCCGGCCACGCTAGTCCGGCCAGACCGGCGCGCGCTTCTCCAGGAACGACGCCATGCCCTCCCGGGCGCCCGGGAGCTGGCTGGCCGCGGCCATGACCTCGACGGCGATGGCGTAGGCGTCCCGCTCCGTCCGGTCGAGCTGGGCGTACATCGTCTGCTTGCCCCAGGCCTTGCTCGCCCGCGAGCCGCGGGTGGCCCGGTCCAGCAGGTCGCGGACCGCCTTGTCCAGCTCGTCGTCGGGCACCACCCGGTTGACCAGCCCCCAGTCCAGCGCCGTCCGGGCGTCGATGACGTCGCCGGTCAGCGCCAGCTCCATCGCGCGCTTGCGGCCGACGTTGCGGGCGATGGCGACCATCGGGGTGTGGCAGAACCAGCCGCCCTTGCCGCCGGGCGCGGCGAACCCCGCCGACTCGGCGGCGACCGCGAGGTCGCAGGAGGCCACCAGCTGGCACCCGGCCGCCGTCGCGAGGGCGTGCACCCGCGCGACGACCACCTGGGGCACGTCCTGGATGGTCTGCATCAGTTCGGTGCACAGCGCCAGGAGGCTGCGCACCTCGGTCACCGGCTTGTCCTTGACGTCGCGGAAGTCGTGGCCCGCGCTGAACACCGGCCCCTCGCCGGCCAGCACGATGCCCGTCGCGTCCGAGCCGCCGGCCTCGGTGAAGGCGGCCAGCAGCTGCTGCAGGTGGTCCCGGGCCAGCGCGTTGCGCCGCGCCCCCCGGGTCATCGTGATGCAGACCGTGTCGCCGTCGCGCTCGATCCGCGGTGCGCCGTCCTCGCTCATGGAGCGACTCCACCACCCGGCGGCGACACGGGCAACGTCCACAGGCCATGATCGCTCGACTGCCCGAGGGAGGAGCGCCATGGAACCCGTCCGGTTCGGCCTGGTGGGGTACGGCTTCGGCGGCCGGTACTTCCACGCCCCGCTGCTGGCGGCCGCCCCCGAGTGCGCGTTCCTCGGGGTCGTGACGACGTCCCCGGAGCGGCGGGAGCAGGTGCACACCGAGCACCCGGACACCGCGGTGTTCGGCTCGCTCGAGGAGCTGAAGGCGGCGGGTGCGGAGGCGGTGGCCATCTCCACGCCCGCCGACACTCACACCGCGCTCACCGACGCCGCGCTCGACCTGGGCCTCGCGGTGGTGTGCGACAAGCCGTTCGCCCTCGACGCCGAGGCCGCCCGCGGCTCGGTCGAGCGGGCCGAGCGGCTCGGGCTGCCGCTGGCGCCGTACCAGAACCGGCGCTGGGACTCCGACTTCCTCACCGTCCGCATGCTGGCCGACGGCGGCCGGCTGGGCACGATCACCCGCTTCGAGTCCCGGTTCGAGCGGTTCGACCCCGAGCCCGGCCCGCCGCCGTCCGGTGGCGGCACGCTGCGCGACTTCGGCAGCCACCTGGTCGACCAGGCGCTGGTGCTGCTCGGTCCGGTCGCCGCGGTCTACGCCGAGTGGCGGGTGAACGCGCACGGACAGGACGACGACGTCTTCGTCGCGCTCACCCACGAGAACGGTGCGCGCTCGCACCTGTGGGGCAGCTGGAGCCAGGGGGCGCCGGGCGACCGCTTCCGGGTCACCGGCACCGAGGGGGCCTACGTCGTCGGCGGCCCGATGGACTCCCAGGAGGCGGCGCTGATCGCCGGCCGCACGCCGGCCACCGAGGGCAGGGACTGGGGCGCGGAGCCGGAGGCACGCTGGGGGCGGTTCTCGCGCGGCGACGGGGGTGAGACGGTCCCGACCGTGCCGGGCGCCTGGAACACCTTCTACCCGGCGTTCGCCGCCGCCGTCCGGGGGGACGGCGACCTGCCGGTGACCGGCCGCGACGCCGTCGCCACCGCCACGGTGCTCGACGCCGCGCGCCGCAGCGCCGCCGAGGGCGGCGTCGTCCGGCTGACCTGATGGCCGAGCCGGTGCGGGCCGAGCCGCCGGACGACGTCCGGCCGGTGCTGCTGCGGCAGACCTGGCGGGACGTGGCGTTCCTCCACTGGCCGCTGGACCCGGCGCGGGCCGCCCCGCTGCTGCCGCCGGGCACCGAGCCCGACGTGCTCGACGGGGTCACCTACGCCGGCCTGGTGGCGCTGCGCATCGTCCGCACCGCACCGGCACGCGGGCCGGCCGTGCCGTACCTGGGGTCGTTCGACGAGGTCAACGTGCGGCTCTACTCGGTGGACAGCCGCGGCCGCCGCGGCGTCGTCTTCCTGCGCATGGACGCCGGCCGGCTGCTCCCCGTGCTGGCGGCCCGGGCGCTGCCCCGCCTGCCCTACGTGTGGTCGGCGACCCGCGTGCGCCGCGACGGCGACCGGTACACCGTGGCCGCCGGGCCGCGGCGGCTCGGCCTGCGCATCGGCGACCCTTTGACGCCCGGGCCGCTCGAGCACTTCCTCACCGCCCGGTGGGCCCTGCACACGCGCGTGGCCGGCCGGACCGTCCGGGTGCCGCTGGCGCACCCGCCCTGGCGGCTGCACGCCGCCGAGCTCACCGAGTCGGCCGGCGACCCGCTCGCGGGACTGCTGCCCGCGGGCGGCGACCCGGTCGGCGTGCTCTACTCGCCCGGAGTGGACGACGTCCGCCTCGGCCCGCCGGGTGGAGGCTGACAGCGCAGGGTCACACTGCGAGGGACTGCGCCCCGCGGATCACGTCGAGGACCTCGCCCATGATCTGGGTGAGCCCGAAGTCCTTCGGCGTGAACACCCGTGCGACCCCTTGTTCCCGCAGCCGGCGCGCGTCGCTCTCCGGCACGATCCCGCCGACCACCACCGGGACGTCGTCCAGGCCGGCCTCCTTGAGCCCGCGCAGCACGGCCGGGACCACCTGCAGGTGCGAGCCGGACAGCACCGACAGCCCGACGACGTGCACGTCCTCCTCGACCGCGGCCGAGACGATCTGCGCCGGGGTGAGCCGGATGCCCTGGTAGATCACCTCGAACCCCGCGTCGCGCGCGCGGACGGCGATCTGCTCGGCACCGTTGGAGTGCCCGTCCAGGCCCGGCTTGCCGACCAGGAAGCGCAGCCGGCCGCCGAGCTCCTCCGCGGTCGCCCGCACCCGCTCCCGGACGTGCGCGAGCGACTCGTCGGCCTCGCCGCCGCCGGTCGCCGCGCTCACCCCGGTGGGCGCCCGGTACTCGCCGAACACCTCGCGCAGCACGCCGGCCCACTCCCCCGTCGTCACGCCCGCGCGGGCGCACTCCAGGGTCGCCTCCATGAGGTTCTCGGACGTGCCGGCGACCTCCCGCAGCCGGTCCAGCGCCCGCCGCACCGGCTCCGGGTCACGCTCGTCGCGCCAGCGCTTCACCGACTCGCAGGCCGCGGCCTCCACCGCGGGGTCGACGGTCTGGATCGCGGTGTCCAGGTCGGCCAGCAGCGGGTTGGGCTCGGTCGTCTCGAACTTGTTGACGCCGACGACGACGTCCTCGCCGCTCTCCATGCGCCGCCGGCGCTCGGCCAGCGACGCGACCAGCCGGCCCTTCATGTAGCCGTTCTCGACCGCGGCGACCGCGCCGCCCAGCTCCTGCACCCGGGCGATCTCCGCGCGGGCGCCCTCGACCAGCTCGGCCACCTTCTTCTCGACCACCACCGAGCCGGTGAACAGGTCGTCGTACTCGAGCAGGTCGGTCTCGTAGGCCAGCACCTGCTGCAGCCGCAGCGACCACTGCTGGTCCCACGGCCGGGGCAGGCCGAGCGCCTCGTTCCACGCGGGCAGCTGCACGGCGCGGGCGCGGGCGTCCTTCGACAGCGTGACCGCGAGCATCTCCAGCACGATCCGCTGGACGTTGTTCTCCGGCTGGGCCTCCGTCAGCCCCAGCGAGTTGACCTGCACGCCGTAGCGGAACCGCCGGTGCCTGGGGTCCTCGACGCCGTAGCGCTCCTTCGTCAGCTCGTCCCAGAGCTGGGTGAACGCCCGCATCTTGCACATCTCCTCGACGAAGCGGACGCCCGCGTTGACGAAGAAGGAGATGCGGGCGACGACGTCGCCGAAGCGCTCCTGGGGCACCTGGCCGGAGTCGCGCACCGAGTCCAGGACGGCGATCGCGGTGGAGAGCGCGTAGGCGATCTCCTGCACCGGCGTCGCCCCGGCCTCCTGCAGGTGGTAGCTGCAGATGTTGATCGGGTTCCACTTCGGCAGCGCCGTGACCGTGTAGGCGACCATGTCGGTGATCAGCCGCATCGACGGCCCGGGCGGGAAGACGTAGGTCCCGCGCGACAGGTACTCCTTGATGATGTCGTTCTGCGTCGTCCCGGCCAGCGCCGCCACGTCGCACCCCTGCTCCTCGGCGACCACCTGGTAGAGCGCCAGCAGCCACATCGCCGTGGCGTTGATGGTCATCGACGTGTTCATCTCGGCCAGCGGGATGCCGTCGAACAGCGCCCGCATGTCGGCGAGGGAGGTGATCGGCACGCCGACCTTGCCGACCTCACCGGCCGCGAGCTCGTCGTCGGGGTCGTAGCCGGTCTGCGTCGGCAGGTCGAAGGCCACCGACAGCCCGGTCTGGCCCTTGGCCAGGTTGCGCCGGTACAGCGCGTTGGACTCCGCGGGCGAGGAGTGGCCGGCGTAGGTGCGCATCACCCAGGGCCGGTCACGGTCCTTCGGCGTTGAAGGGAACGGCATGCCGCCGGAGTCTAAGGCGGTTACCCACCGGTAGCCTGCTGGGCCCCGGCATCGTGACGGGTGGCACACTCGGCAGGAGGAACGCCGACGTAGGAGGTGTCCGGTGCCGATCCAGGCGGGCAGCCTGCACTACGCGGTCGGTCCGGTGATCGCGATCGTCGTCCTGCTGCTCATCGGGCTGTTCATGCGCTGGGCCTTCGGCACCGGCTCGTCGGCGGCCCCGCCCAGCGACACCGACGACGGGCTGCTCACCCGGATCGCGACGCTCTCCCGCCGCGAGTCGGCGCTGGCGCTGCGGGCCGTGCTCTCCGACGCCGGCATCCGCTCGACGATCCGCTTCCCCACGGCCCATCGCGCCGACGTGCTGGTCTTCCCCGAGGACGCCGACCGGGCCCGGGCGCTGGCCGCGTCGTTCGCCGCGCCGGACTAGTCAGAACTCCCGCTGCACCCGCTCGACCTGCGCCCCCAGGCCGCGCAGCTGCTCGACGAAGGCCGGATAGCCGCGGTCGACGTGGTGCACCTCCTGCACCTCGGTCACCCCGTCGGAGACAAGGCCGGCCAGCACCAGCCCCGCGCCGGCCCGGATGTCGGTGGCCACGACCGGGGCGCTGGAGAGCCGCTCCCGGCCGCGGACGACGGCGTGGTGCCCGTCGATGCGCACCGACGCCCCGAGCCGGACCAGTTCGTTGACGAACATGAACCGGCCCTCGAACACGTTCTCCGTGATCAGGGCGGTGCCCGTCGAGACGGCGGCCAGCGCCACGGCCATCGGCTGCAGGTCGGTCGGGAAGCCCGGGTAGGGCAGCGTGACGACGTCCACCCCGCGGGGCCGCTCGTCCATCGCCACCCGGATGCCGTCCGGCAGCGGCTCCACGTGCGCGCCGGCGGTGTGCAGCTTGTCCAGCGCGACCGTGAGGTGGTCGGCCACCGCGCGCTCGATGACGACGTCGCCCCGGGTCATCACCGCGCCGATCGCCCACGTGCCGGCCACGATCCGGTCGGGGACGGTCGTGTACGTGACCGGGGTCAGCGCCGAGACGCCCTCCACCGTGATCGTGGAGGTGCCGGCGCCGTCGACCTTGGCCCCCATCAGCGCCAGCATCGCGCACAGGTCGACGATCTCGGGCTCGCGGGCGGCGTTGTCGATGACCGTCGTCCCCTCGGCCAGGACGGCGGCCATGACCAGGTTCTCCGTCGCGCCGACGGACGGGAAGTCCAGCCAGATCGAGGTGCCCTTGAGCGTCGGCGCGCTCGCGACGAGGAAGCCGTGCTCGCTGGTGATCGTCGCGCCGAGCTTCTCCAGGCCGGAGATGTGCATGTCCAGCCCGCGCGAGCCGATGGCGTCGCCGCCGGGCAGCGCCACCCGGGCGCTGCCGCAGCGGGCGACCAGCGGGCCGAGCACGCTGATCGAGGCGCGCATGCGCCGCACCAGGTCGTAGTCGGTCTCGGTCGACGGGTCCTCGGGGACGTCGATGGTCACCCGGCCGCCCCCGCCGCTGCCGGGCGTGCGCTCGTAGGCGACGCCGCACCCGAGCCGGCGCAGCACCTCGCTCATGATCTCGACATCGAGGATGTCGGGGACCTCGTCCAGGGCCGTGCGCCCCGGGGCCAGCAGCGCGGCGGCCATGAGCTTCAGGGCGCTGTTCTTGGCACCCGTGACGCGCACCCGCCCGCGCAGGGCGGTGCCGCCGGACACCTGGAAGCACTCCACCGGTCCACCCTACGGTGGCCCGCTGCAGGGTCCCGCCGCGAGTTGAAGGACCCCGTCCTCCTCATCCCTCGCAGACTCGGGACGGGGCCGGGGGCAGCGGGGTCCTTCTCCTAGAGTCGGCCCATGACGGTCCGGCTGACGCGCATCTACACGAAGACCGGCGACGCCGGCCAGACGCACCTGGGCGACATGAGCCGGGTGCCCAAGACCGATCCTCGCCTGGTCGCCTACGCCGACGTGGACGAGGCCAACAGCGTCCTCGGCGTCGCGCTCGCGCTGGGCTCGCCGCCCGAGCCGGTCACCGAACTGCTGCGCAGCATCCAGAACGACCTGTTCGACGTCGGCGCGGACCTGTCGACGCCGATCACGCCGGACCCGCAGTTCCCGCCGCTGCGGGTGACCGCCGCCTACACGGAGCGGCTGGAGGCCGCCTGCGACACCTGGAACGCCGACCTGCCGAAGCTGGCCAGCTTCATCCTCCCCGGAGGTACCCCCGCAGCGGCACTGCTGCACCAGGCCCGGGTGGTGGTGCGGCGGGCGGAGCGCAGCGTGTGGGCGCTGCTCGCGGCCGACGGCGAGCGCACCAACCCGGAGACCGCGCGCTACCTCAACCGGCTCTCGGACCTGCTGTTCATCCTCGCCCGGGTCGCCAACCCGGACGGCGACATCCTCTGGGAGCCGGGCGCGCACAGCGGCGCGCACGCCCAGCGCGCGGCGAAGAGGGACTGAAGAAGGGCCGTTCAGCGGACCGGCGGCGCCGACTCCACCCAGGAGAGGAAGCCGGTCAGCGTGGACGGCTCCATCGCGAGCTCCTGCCGGCCGTCGCTGGTCTCGCAGGTGAGGACGACGACGTCCGCGGGCAGCGCCAGGTCGTCCGGCCCCGCCCGCCGCCGTCCCTCGACCCGCAGGTCGGCCCGGTGCAGCCGGCGCTGCGGCCGGACCGCCAGCGAGAGGGCGCGGTACCAGAGCAGGCTGTCGTCGCCGAACCAGGCGACCCCCACCGACCACCGCGACGAGTGCGCCGGGCGCAGCCACATGGTGACCGCCCCCAGGCCCGAGAGCAGGAAGCGGCGGCGGAGCAGGAAGGCGACCACCAGCGCCACCAGCAGGACCCCGGCCAGCACCAGCAGGACCACCGTCATGGCGCGTCCGTGGGCATCCGGGGAAAGCGGATCGGGAGGCGGGTCAGACGTCCTGACCGGCGGCGCGCAGGCGCCCGATCGCGCGGCGGGCGGCGGCCACCGACTCGGGGTCGTCGTCTGACTCGGCCCGGCGCAGCGCCTCGCGCGCCCGCTCGACGTCGATGTCGCCGGAGAACTCCGCGGTCTCGGCGAGGATGGACACGCCGCGCTCGGTCACCGAGAGGAAACCGCCGTGGGCGGCGACGACGACGTCCTCACCGGACTCGGTGCGGATGGTGACCACACCGCCCTCGGCGAGCTGCCCCAGCAGCGGGGCGTGACCGGGCAGGACGCCGAGCTCGCCCTCGGTCGTGCGGGCGATGACCATGCGGGCCTCGCCCGACCAGAGCCTGCGCTCGACGGCCACCAACTCGACCTGCAGGGTCGCCACGACACTCCTCGAAGGTCCACCGACGATGGCGGTACGGGTCGCCGCCCCCGGAGGACACGACGACGGGTCACCGCCACTTTAGCGTCGCGGCCACCGGCGGCCCCGTTCAGGGCACCGCCCTGAGCTTGCGAAGGGCGGGAAGGACGGGGTCCTTTCTCAGGCGGCGCGGCGGTAGAGCAGCGTCCAGCGCCCGACGCGGACCCACGGGTGGCGGACGGTGGAGGGCGGGGCCCACTCCTCGACGACGTAGCGCGGCTGGCTGTGCGACTCCCACGGCGCGTAGGGCGGCCAGCTCCAGCCGGCCCCACCGTCGTCGGTCCTCGTGTTGTCCGGTTCCACCTTCGTCTCCCACAGCGCCCCAGGTCTGGGCGCCATCAGCATGCTCGGCACCGCGTGGCGGGGGAAGCACTCGTCTCACCGAGAGATCACCCGGTCGGGGGACATCGCCGCAGACGTCGACGGCCGGGCCCCTCGCGAGAGGAACCCGGCCGTCGGCGCCGATGCGCAGGCGTCAGGCGCGCTTGAGCTTCTCGGCGTTGCGCTCGAGGTCCTCGAGGCCACCGCACATGAAGAAGGCCTGCTCCGGCACGTGGTCGTAGTTGCCCTCGGTGAGCGCCTTGAAGGCCTCGAGGGTCTCCGACAGCGGCACGAAGGAGCCGGGCTGCCCGGTGAAGGCCTCGGCCACGAACATGTTCTGGGAGAGGAAGCGCTCGATGCGCCGTGCCCGCTGGACGGTGACCTTGTCCTCCTCACCGAGCTCGTCGATGCCGAGGATGGCGATGATGTCCTGCAGCTCGACGTAGCGCTGCAGGATGCGCTGCACCTCGCGGGCGACGTCGTAGTGCTCCTGCCCGATGTACTGCGGGTCCAGGATCCGGCTGGAGGAGTCCAGCGGGTCCACGGCCGGGTAGATGCCCTTCTCCGAGATCGGCCGCGAGAGCACGGTCGTCGCGTCGAGGTGGGCGAACGTGGTGTGCGGCGCCGGGTCGGTGATGTCGTCGGCGGGCACGTAGATCGCCTGGAGGGAGGTGATCGAGTGGCCGCGGGTCGAAGTGATCCGCTCCTGCAGCTCGCCCATCTCGTCGGCCAGCGTGGGCTGGTAACCGACGGCCGACGGCATGCGGCCGAGCAGCGTCGAGACCTCGGAGCCGGCCTGGGTGAACCGGAAGATGTTGTCGATGAAGAGCAGCACGTCCTGGTTCTGCTCGTCGCGGAAGTACTCGGCCATCGTCAGCGCCGACAGGGCCACCCGCAGCCGGGTGCCCGGCGGCTCGTCCATCTGGCCGAACACCAGCGCGGTGGCCTCGATGACGCCGGACTCGGTCATCTCCGTGATGAGGTCGTTGCCCTCGCGGGTGCGCTCCCCCACCCCGGCGAACACCGACACACCACCGAACTCCTGGGCGACGCGGCGGATCATCTCCTGGATGAGCACGGTCTTGCCCACACCGGCGCCGCCGAACAGGCCGATCTTCCCGCCGGCCACGTAGGGCGTCAGCAGGTCGATGACCTTGATGCCGGTCTCCAGCATCTCGGTGCGGCCCTCGAGCTGGTCGAACCGCGGCGCGTGCCGGTGGATCTCCCAGCGCGGGGCGTCCGCGGCGTAGCCCGGCTGGTCCAGGCACTCCCCGAGGGCGTTGAAGACGTGGCCCTTGGTGACGTCGCCGACGGGGACCGAGATGGCCGACCCGGTGTCGGTCACCTCGGCGCCGCGGACCAGGCCGTCGGTCGGCTGCATCGAGATGGTGCGGACCACGTTGTCACCCAGGTGCTGGGCGACCTCGAGGGTCAGCGTCTTGCCCAGGTCGGCCAGGGTGACCTCGACGTGCAGGGCGTTGTACAGGTCGGGCATCGCGTCGCGCGGGAACTCGACGTCGACGACGGGCCCGGTGACCCGCACGACCCGGCCGGTGGCGGTCCCGGTCGGCGAGGTGGACGGACGGTCCTCGGTGACGGTCATGTGTGCTGCTCTCCTGCCCTGCGGTGCATCGGGTCGGTCAAGGGTTTCGGGTCAGTCGTCGGCGCCGGCCGACACGAGGGCATCGGCGCCGCCGACGATCTCGCTGATCTCCTGCGTGATCTCGGCCTGGCGGGCCTGGTTGGCCTGCCGAGAGAGGTTCTTGGCCAGCTCCTCGGCGTTGTCGGAGGCCGACTTCATCGCCCGGCGCCGCGATGCGGACTCCGAGGCGGCCGCCTCGAGCATCGCCGCGTAGATCCGGGTGGTGATGTACTTCGGCAGCAGCGCGTCGAGCAGCGCCTCGGCGGAGGGCTCGAACTCGTACGACGTCGGGACCCCGCTGTCGCCGGTGCCACCGGCCGCGCGGTCCTCCCGCTCGTAGTCGAACTCCTCGACCTCCTCGACCTCCAGCGGAGCCATCCGCTTGGCGACCGGGACCTGCGAGAGCAGCGAGCGGAACTCGGTGTAGACGATGTGCAGCTCGTCGACGCCGAGCACGTTGTCGGCGCCGGGGCCGCCGTCCTCGTCGTCCTCACCGGCGGTGAAGGCGTCGATGAGGACCCGCCCGACCTCCTGCGCGTTGACGTAGTGCGGCTGCTCGGAGAAGCCGGTGAACGACTCCTCGAACGGCCGGTTGCGGAAGGAGTAGTAGGTCTCCCCCTTCCGGCCCACCACGTAGAGCACCGGGTCCTTGCCCTCCTGCCGGAGGAGGGCCAACAGCTCCTCGGTGCGGCGCAGGACGTTGACGTTGTACGAGCCGGCGAACCCACGGTCGGAGGTGATCACCAGGACCGCGGCCCGGCGCGGGTTCTGCCGCTCGGTCAGCAGCGGGTGGTCCAGCGAGGCCGAGGAGGCCAGCGCCGAGAGCACCCGCGTGATCTCCCGGGCGTAGGGCTTGGACGCCTCCACCCGGGCCTGGGCGCGCACGATGCGGGCACCGGCGATCAGCTCCTGCGCCGAGAAGATCTTCTTCGTCGACTGCGTGGAGCGGATGCGGCGCCGCAACGCGCGGAGGGAACCGGCCACCTCAGCCCCGCTTGACCTGGACGCGCTCCTGGCCGCGCTCCGAGGCGTCCATGGCCTCGGCCTCGGGCTCGTTGATGCGCAGCGTCTCACCCTCGGCGGTCTGGTACTGGCCGTAGAACGCGTCGACGGCCTTCTCCAGGGAGGAGACGGCGTCGTCGCCGAGCGCCTTCGAGGTGCGGATCTCGTCGAAGACGCCCGCGTGGTTGCGGGCGACGTAGTCGAGGAACTCGCGCTCGAAGCGGCGCACCTCGGGCACCGGCACCTTGTCCAGCTTGCCGGTGGTGCCCAGCCAGATGGAGACGACCTCCCGCTCGACCGAGTACGGCGAGTACTGACCCTGCTTGAGCAGCTCGACCAGGCGCTGGCCGCGGTCCAGGGTGGCGCGGCTGGCGGCGTCGAGGTCGGAGGAGAACGAGGCGAACGCCTCCAGCTCCCGGTACTGGGCCAGGTCCAGCCGGAGCCGGCCGGCGACCGACTTCATGGCCTTGATCTGCGCCGAGCCGCCGACGCGGGACACCGAGATGCCGACGTTGATGGCCGGGCGGACGCCGGAGTTGAACAGACCGGTCTCGAGGAAGATCTGCCCGTCGGTGATCGAGATGACGTTGGTCGGGATGTAGGCCGACACGTCGTTGCCCTTGGTCTCGATCAACGGCAGCCCGGTCATCGAGCCCGCGCCCAGGTCGTCGGAGAGCTTGGCGCAGCGCTCCAGCAGCCGGGAGTGGAGGTAGAAGACGTCGCCGGGATAGGCCTCGCGGCCCGGCGGACGGCGCAGCAGCAGCGAGACCGCGCGGTAGGCCTCGGCCTGCTTCGTCAGGTCGTCGAAGACGATGAGGACGTGCTTGCCCTCGTACATCCAGTGCTGGCCGATGGCCGAGCCGGTGTAGGGGGCGATGTACTTGAAGCCGGCGGCCTCGGAGGCGGGCGCGGCGACGATGGTCGTGTACTCCATCGCGCCGGCCTCCTCGAGGGCGGCGCGGATCCCGGCGATCGTGGAGCCCTTCTGGCCGACGGCGACGTAGATGCAGCGGACCTGCTGCTTCGGGTCGCCGGTGGCCCAGTTCTCCTTCTGGTTGATGATCGTGTCGACGACGACCGCGGTCTTGCCGGTCTGCCGGTCGCCGATGACCAGCTGGCGCTGGCCGCGGCCGATCGGGGTCATGGCGTCGATGGCCTTGATGCCGGTCTGCATCGGCTCGTGCACCGACTGGCGCTGCACCACGGTCGGGGCCTGCAGCTCCAGGGCGCGGCGGCCGGAGGTCTCGATCGGGCCGCCCCCGTCGATCGGGTTGCCCAGGGGGTCGACGACCCGGCCGAGGTAGCCCTCGCCGACGGGGACGGAGAGCACCTCCCCGGTGCGGCGGACCTGCTGGCCCTCCTCGATGCCGGCGAAGTCACCCAGGACGACGACACCGACCTCGCGGACGTCGAGGTTGAGCGCCAGGCCGCGGACGCCGCTCTCGAACTCGAGCAGCTCGTTGGTCATGACCGAGGGCAGGCCCTCGACCCGGGCGATGCCGTCGCCGGCCTCGGTGACGATCCCGACCTCTTCACGGGAGACGTCGGGGGCGTACTCGGTGACGTAACTCTGGATGGCGCTGCGGATCTCGTCCGCGGAGATCGTCAACTCGGCCATGGCGCGCGTCCTCTTCCCTGCTGGATGTGTTCTGGAGTCTGGGGGCGGTCAGCCGACGAGCCGTCGGCCGGCGGCCTCGAGCCGGTGGGCGATGCTGCCGTCGATGACCTCGTCGCCGACGCGGATGACCAGGCCACCCAGGACGTCGGGATCGACGGTCACCTGCAGGCCGATCGTCCGCCCGTAGAGCCGGCCGAGCAGCTGCCCGAGCCGTTCCTCCTGGGCGGGGCTCAGCGCGACCGCCGACGTCACGAAGGCCACCGACCGGCCGCGCCGGGCGGCGGCTGCCTCGGACAGCCGCTCGATGGCGTTCTCCGCCTGCCCGACGTTCCGGCCGGTGAGGACGTTGCGCAGCAGCAGCGCGGTGACCGGGTTCACCTTGCGCCCGAGCAGCCGGTCGAGCAGTTCTGCCCTGCCCTGGGCGGGGCCCGTGCGGTCGCTCAGCACCCGCGACAGGGCGGGGTCGCCGGCGACGATGCGGCCGAACCGGAACAGCTCGTCCTCGACGCCGTCGAGCTGGCCGCCGGCGTCGGCGGCGTCGAACGCGGCGTCGGTGGCCAGGGCCTCGGCGGCCTCGACCAGGTCCAGCGGCCGCGACCAGCGCTGCCGCGCGACGGTCTCGACCAGGTCGAGGGCCGCCTCCGACAGCTTGCCGCCGAGCAGCCGGCGGGCCAGGCCCGCGCGGTCGTCGGGCTTGGCCGCCGGATCGGAGAGCGCGCGGCGCAGCGTCGGCTGCCCCTCGAGCAGCCGCGCGACGGCGAACAGCTCGTCGGCCAGCCCGGACAGCTCATCCGCGGAGACGGCGCGCGAGGGCTGCCCGGTCAGGCGGTCCTTCGCCCGCTCCAGCAGCCCCGACGCCGGGGTGGTGAGCGCCTCGAGACGCTCGCGCGCCTCGGCGAGCGCGGCCCGGCTGGAGGCGTCCATCAGCGCCCGCCGTCCTGGGCGGCGACGGTGCTGCCGCCGCGGCCGTCGGAAGCGGCGGTCATCAGGTCGAGCTGGTCGAGGAAGCGGTCGACGGTGCCCCGCCGGCGCGCCTCGTCGGCGAGCGACTCGCCCACCACCTTGCCGGCGAGCTCGACGGCCAGCGCGCCGAGCTGACCGCGCAGCTCGTTGACCACCGACTGCCGGTTCGCGGCCAGCTGCTCCTCACCGCGGGCGAGGATCCGCGCGGACTCCTCCTGGGCCTGGACGCGCAGCTCCTCGAGGATCTGCTGTCCCTCGGCCCGGGCGGCGTCGCGGATCTGCGCGGCCTCGGTGCGTGCCTCGGCCAGCTGCGCCCGGTACTGCTCCAGCGCGGCCTTGGCCTCGGCCTGCATGGCCTCGGCGCGCTCGATCCCGCCCTCGATCGCCTCCCGGCGGGCCCGGAAGACCTGCTCGAAGCGCGGCGCGACGAACTTGAACAGCACCAGCAGGACCAGCCCGAAGGCGATCAGCCCGATGATGATCTCGCCCACGGGCGGGATCAGCGGGTTGTGTTCCTCCGCAGCGAGGATGCTCATGGCGTCAGTGTCCCTGTCTGCTATCGGCGCCCGTACTCAGGGAGTACGGATCAGGTGAAGATGAAGGGGACGACGAAGCCGATCAGCGCCAGGGCTTCGGAGAGCGCGAAGCCGAGGAACGCGTAGGTGCGGGTGAGGCCGGCGGACTCGGGCTGACGGGCGGTCGCCTGGATGTAGGCCGCCCAGACGATGCCCACGCCGATGCCGGGGCCGATGGCCGCGAGGCCGTAGCCCATCGTGCCGACGTTGCCGTTCAGCTCTGCCAGTAGGTCCAACATGCGGGTGTTCCTCCTGTGTCGTCGCCCGGTGTCCGCCGGGCGGCTGGGGGGTCGTACTGGTGGTGCAGATCCGGGTGGTGCTGCCTCTAGTGCTCGGCTTCGATGGACCCGTTCAGATAGGTGCCCATCAGCACCGTGAAGACGTAGGCCTGCAGGAAGATGACCAGCAGCTCGAAGAAGGTCATCACGATGGCCATCAGCGCCGAGACCGGGCCGAAGACGAATGAGTAGTTCTCGCCGAAGCGGCCGAAGAGGTAGACCGCGCCGAGGGAGAACACCACCAGCAGCATGTGGCCGGCGAACATGTTCGCGAAGAGCCGGACCGCGAGGGTGAACGGCCGGACGACGAAGTTCTGCAGGACCTCGATCGGCGTCACCAGGATGTACATGTACCCGGGGACGCCCGGCAGGAAGAGGATGTCCTTGAAGTAGCGGCCGGCGCCCTGCTCGCGGATGCCGATCCAGATGTAGAGCACCCAGCAGATCAGGGCCAGGACCAGCGGGAACGCGAACTTCGACATCGGCGAGATCTGCGCGAACGGGATGATCGAGAGCATGTTGTTCGCGAGGATGAAGAAGAACAGCGACGCGAGGAACGGCGCGAACGGCAGACCCCGGGGCCCGACCACGTCGCGGGCGATGCCGTCACGGACCAGCGAGTAGCCGCTCTCCCCGATGAACTGCAGCTTGCCGGGGACGATCGACGGCTTGCGCACGGTGGCGATCAGGAACAGCAGCATCGCCACCGTCGCGATCCACAGCCAGATCGTGATCCGGGTGATCTCGAACGGGACACCGAAGAGGGAGAACGAGACCAGCGGCTCCGGGTAGAACTCGGTGATGCTGGGGGCCTCGAAGCCGTCACCGGCGCCGCCACCCTCGGCGGCGAGCGCGCTTCCTAGCGCGAGGGCGCTGGAGGTCACCGTTGTCCCTTCTGCGTCCTGGGCCGGCTCCGTCGTCCGCCCGGGGTGGTGCTGCCCTGCTGCCCCCCTGGAGGCGGGGGGACCTTGCCGTACCGGGCCACCACCAGGTAGATGGCGACCGATATGCCGAGGAGGACCCCGACCGGGAGGAACACCTTCGTGTCCAGCCACCGGTCGAGCAACCAGCCGACCCCGCCCCACACGGCCATCCCGGAGATCAGGGTTCCGATGACCGCATAGCCGGTCTCGGCACCACTGCCCTGCCTGGTCGGGCCCGCAGGTCGAGGCCGGGACTCCCCGCGCGGGGGAAGATCCTCGGCCATCGCGGCGACACTATCAGCCGCCTGTCGGGGCCTCTTTTCGAGGCCGCTGGTCAGGGGCCTCGGTCACCCGTGCGGGGCGGCGCGGGCGGGGGGACGTAGTAGAGCTTGCGGGTCCACACCCACCGCAGCTGGACGCAGCTCCACAGCAGCGCCCCGACGACGACCGCCCACGCGAGGGTCAGGCGGTCCAGCCAGCCGTCCTCCGGCAGCGCGGAGAGGACGGCGTAGAGCGCCACGGCCTTGACGAAGAACGTGCCGAGCGCCGCGGGCAGCGTGAAGGAGTCCGCGATCCGGCCGGCCCAGGCGATGACCACGCCCGAGAGGCAGAAGAACGCGGTCACGATCGCGGCGCCGACCAGCACACCGACGGCGTCGTCCCACCCGACGAGCAGCCCGACGACCAGAGCCGCCGTGCCCGCGACGGCCGCCGTCACGAGCGCGCCGACCTTGAGGAAGGACAGGTCCCACGGGGCGTCGGACCGGGTCGCCGGCGTCGTCACGGGACCACCTGCCGCACGCCGGGTCGCGCCGGCGCCTGCTCGGCCGCCGCGCTCGACACCGCCGCCGCCCGCAGCGCGCGGGCCGTCGGGTGGTCGGCGCGGCTGCGCTCCTTCTGCGCCGCCAGCTCGGCGGCCCGCGCCTCCCGCGCCGCCCGGCGGGCGCGCGGGCTGAGGACGACGACGACGCCGACGACGAGCAGCACGCCGATGGCGACCAGCAGCTCGGCGCGGCCGCCGGTGATCGACAGGGTGACCGCGCCGAAGGAGAGCAGCGCCGCCCAGAAGTACATGACCAGCACCGCGCGGCGGTGCGAGTGGCCGATCGAGAGCAGCCGGTGGTGCAGGTGCATCTTGTCCGGCGAGAACGGCGACTTGCCGCGCAGGCTGCGGCGCACGACGGCCATGACCAGGTCGACGAACGGGATGAAGAGCACCGCGATCGGCACCAGCAGCGGCAGCGCGAGCGGCAGCAGGCTGGCCGCCGAGCCGAACGACTGCGGGTCCACTCCCCCGGTCGCCGTCACCGCGGCCGCCGACAGCATCAGGCCGACCAGCATCGAGCCCGAGTCGCCCATGAAGATCCGGGCGGGGCTGAAGTTGTGCGGCAGGAAGCCCAGGCAGGCGCCGGCCAGGACGGCGGTGATGAGCGCGGGCGCGCTGGCGACGTCGTCGTAGCCGACCAGGCCGAGGTTGTAGCTGTAGGCGAAGAAGGCCAGCGCCGCGATCGCCGACACACCGGCGGCGAGGCCGTCGAGGCCGTCGATGAAGTTCAGCGCGTTCACCGTGAGGACGGTGAGCAGGACGGTCAGCGGCACGCCGATGCTGGGGCCGAGCGAGAGCGTGCCGATGTCGGCGACCGGCAGGAAGACGAACGCCAGCTGGACGCCGAGCAGCACCATCACGCCGGCCGCGGCGATCTGCCCGGTCAGCTTGGTCAGCGCGTCCAGGCCGAACTTGTCGTCCAGCACCCCGAGCAGGCAGATCAGCCCGCCGGCGACGAGGACGGCCGCGGTCTGCGAGTCGTCGAAGGTGCGCTGCAGCGCGGGCAGCCGCGTGGCGACCAGGACCGCCGCGGCCACCCCCAGGTACATGGCCACGCCGCCGCCCCGCGGGGTCGGGATGACGTGCACGTCCCGCTCGCGGGGCGCGGCCATCATGCGCCAGCGGATCGCCACCATCCGCACCACCGGTGTGGCCAGGAAGGTGACCAGACCGGCGGTGAGCAGGACGACGGCGTACTCGCGCATGGTGGCGTCAGTCGGCCTGCATGGCGTGGGGATACGCCGGGTGGGCGCTGACCAGCTCGCGGACGGCGGTGTTGACCTCCGCGGTGCGGCCGCCGTCGGAGTCGCGGATCGCCGTCCCGATGAGCGAGGCGATCTCCTTCATGTCCGTCTCCGTCATGCCCTGCGTGGTGACCGCCGGGCTGCCGACGCGGATGCCGGAGGCGATCGACGCCGGCTGCGGGTCGAACGGGATCGCGTTCTTGTTGAGCACGATGCCGGCCGCGTCGCAGCGGGCCTCGGCGTCGGCGCCGGTCACGCCGGTCTCGCGCAGGTCGAGCAGCGCGAGGTGGGTGTCGGTGCCGCCGGCGACCGGCCGCAGCCCCTCCGCCGCGAGACCGTCGGTGAGGGCCTGGGCGTTGGCGATGACCTGCCGGGCGTAGGCCTGGTACTCCGGCTGCAGGCACTCCTTGAGGTTCACGGCCTTGGCCGCGACCGCGTGCATGAGCGGGCCGCCCTGCATCATCGGGAAGGCCGCCTTGTCCAGCGCCTTGGCGTGCTCGGCCTTGCAGACGAACGCGCCCCCGCGGGGCCCGCGCAGCACCTTGTGCGTGGTGAAGGTGACGACGTCGGCGTAGGGCACCGGGCTCGGGATCGCCTTGCCCGCGACCAGGCCGATGAAGTGCGCGGCGTCGACCATCATGATCGCGCCGACCTCGTCGCAGATCTCGCGGAACGCCGCGAAGTCGATCAGCCGCGGGATCGCCGAGCCGCCGCAGATGATCATCTTCGGCCGGTGCTCGCGGGCCAGGTCGCGGACCTGGTCGTAGTCGATGTGCTCGGTCTCCGGGTTGACGCCGTACTGGACGGCGTTGAACCACTTGCCGGAGAACGAGACCTTCGCGCCGTGGGTCAGGTGCCCGCCGTGCGGCAGCGCCATGGCGAGGAAGGTGTCGCCGGGCTGCAGGAAGGCGCCGTACGCGGCGAGGTTCGCGTTGGCGCCCGAGTGCGGCTGCAGGTTGGCGTGCTCGGCGCCGAAGAGCTCCTTGGCCCGGGCGATGCCGATCTCCTCAGCCCGGTCGACCACCTCGCAGCCGCCGTAGTACCGCCGTCCGGGGTAACCCTCGGCGTACTTGTTCGACAGCGTGCTGCCCAGCGCGGCGAGCACCGCCGGGCTGGTGAAGTTCTCGCTGGCGATCAGCTGGAGGCCGCCGCGCAGGCGGTCCAGCTCGTCGGTGACGACGCCGGCGATGTCGGGATCGAAGGCGGCCAGGGCGTCGAAGTCCGGGCCCCAGTAGGGGGTGCTCATCGCGGCGCGCTCCAGAGGCGTCGAGGCGGGGGCTGTCGTCCCACGGTATCGCCCAGCCCTGCGACGGAGGGCCATGGCGCGACCGGTGGCCCCCTGCAGGGGCCCGCCGCGAGCCTGCGAGCGGTGGGAGGCAGGGGGTCCTACGTCAGTCCGTGATGTCGGGCACGACCTCGCGGAGGCGGTCGACGGGGATGGCGCCCACCCGCAGGACGCGGGGCGTCGGTCCGGTGCAGTCGACGATCGTGCTCGGCTCCGAGTTGGCGCGCGGGCCGCCGTCGAGGACGACGGCCGCGTGGATGCCCAGTTGCTTCACCGCCTGCTCCGCGGTGGTCGCGGCCGGGCGGCCCGAACGGTTCGCGCTGGAGACGGCCAGCGGGCCGGTCCGGCGCAGCAGATCACGGGCCACGTCGTCGTCGGGGAGGCGGATCGCCACGGTGCCCTGGGCATCCCCGAGGTCCCACGCCAGCGAGGGCGCGTGCTCGACGACGAGGGTCAGACCGCCGGGCCAGAACTCGTCGGCCAGCTGGTTGGCCATCGGAGGCACCCGCAGCACGAGGCCGCCCATCGTCGAGGACTCGCCGATCAGCACCGGTACCGGCATCGCCCGGCCGCGGTTCTTCGCCGCGAGCAGCCCGGTCACGGCCGTGGGCGAGAACGCGTCGGCTGCCACCCCGTACACGGTGTCGGTCGGCATCAGGACCAGGTGGCCCGCGCTGATCGCGGTCACGGCGGCCTGGAGGCCGGCTTCGCGGGCGTCGGGGTCGGAGCAGTCGTAGACGTCGGCCACGTCGTGCGATCCTGCCGCACCTACGCTCGGATGCCGTGCGGTGGGATGCCGTCGCGGTCGCCGGGCTGCTGGTGCTGGCCGGCTGCTCCGGCGCGCAGCACATCACCGCCCCGCCGCGCGGCACCGCCTTCGACTACCAGATCGGCGGCGCCTACCCGGCCCCGGAGGGCGTGGGCATCCTCGTCCGCGACCGGGACGACGCCCCGAATCGCGGCCACTACTCCGTCTGCTACGTCAACGCGTTCCAGACCCAGCCGGGCGAGGACGCCGTCCCCGAGTCGCTGCTGCTGCACGACGCCGACGGCGACCGCGTCGCGGACCCCGACTGGCCCGGCGAGTACCTCTTCGACATCGCGACGGCGGCCCGCCGCGAGGCGCTGATGGAGATCGTCGGCGGGTGGATCGACGGCTGCGCGGAGGACCGGTTCGACGCCGTCGAGCCGGACAACCTGGACAGCTGGACCCGCTCCGGCGGTGCCCTCGACCGGGCCGACGCCGTCGCCATGGCCCGGCTGCTGGTCGCGCGGGCGCACGCCGACGGCCTCGCGATCGCGCAGAAGAACGCCGTCGAGCTGCTCGGGGAGGACCTCGGGTTCGACTTCGCGATCACCGAGGACTGCGCGGCACTCGGCGAGTGCGCGGCGTACGCGGCCGCCTACGACGTCGTCCTCGACGTCGAGTACGGGCCGTGCGCGCCCGCTCCCGAGCAGGTGATGGTGCTGCGCCGCGACCTCGGCCTCACGACGCCCGGCACGGCGGGCTACGTGTTCTCGCTGTGCGACCGCTGAGCGGTCGTGTACCGGGGCCGGCCGGCGAGGTCGGGATGGTCGGCCACGGAGGTGAACGCGCCGTGCGCCCGGACGAGCGCGGGCAGCGCGGTCCCCTGCTGGTCGGCGTGCTCGATGCCCAGGCCACCGCCGGCGCGCAGCAGCCGGGCGGCGGTGTCGAGCAGCCCGCGGACGACGTCGAGCCCGTCGGGGCCGCCCCACAGCGCCAGCGGCGGGTCGTGGTCGGCGACCTCGCGCGGCAGGCCGGCGCCGTCGGGCACGTAGGGCGGGTTGGAGACGACGAGGTCGACGGCGCCGTCGAGGTCGCGAAGCAGCGCGGGGTCGGTCATGTCGCCGGCGAGCACCTCGACGGTCGAGCCGGCGGCGTTGGTGCGCGTCCACTCGATGGCGACCGGGTCGCGCTCGACGGCGATCACCCGGGCGCCGGGGTGCTCGTGCGCGATCGACAGCGCGATGGCCCCGGAGCCGGCGCCCAGGTCGACCACCAGCGGTTCGGCCACTCCGGCGAGCTGCTCCAGCGCCCAGCCGACCAGCGCCTCGGTCTCGGGCCGGGGCACGAAGACCCCCGGGCCGACGGCCAGCTCGAGGTGGCGGAACGGCGCCCGGCCGGTGAGGTGCTGCAGGGGCACCCGATCGGCGCGCTGGTCGAGCAGCTCGGCGAAGCGGGCGGCGGCGTCGTCCGGGACGTCGTCGAGGGTGAGCAGCGCCGTCCGGGACGTGCCGAGCACGCCCGCGAGCAGCAGCTCGGCGTCCACCCGGGGCGACTCGACCCCCGCCTCGGCCAGCCGCCGGGCGGCGTCGGCGAGCAGCGCGCGCGGCTTCAGGAGCCGGCCGCCAGGAGCTCGGCGGTGTGCGCCCGGGTCAGCGCGTCGATGACCGCGTCGAGGTCGCCGTCGAGCACCTGGTCGAGGTTGTAGGCCTTGTAGCCGACGCGGTGGTCGGAGATCCGGTTCTCCGGGAAGTTGTAGGTGCGCACCCGCTCGCTGCGGTCGACCGTGCGCACCTGGCTGCGCCGCTGGTCGCTGGCCGCGGCGGCGGCCTCCTCGCGGGCGGCGGCCAGCAGCCGCGAGCGCAGGATCCGCAGCGCCGACTCGCGGTTCTGCAGCTGGCTCTTCTCGTTCTGGCAGCTGACCACGATGCCGGTGGGCAGGTGGGTGATCCGGACGGCGGAGTCGGTGGTGTTCACGCTCTGCCCGCCGGGGCCGGAGGAGCGGAAGACGTCGATGCGCAGGTCGTTCGGGTCGACGGTGACGTCGACCTCCTCGGCCTCGGGCAGCACGAGCACGCCGGCGGCCGAGGTGTGGATGCGGCCCTGGCTCTCGGTGACCGGCACCCGCTGCACGCGGTGGACGCCGCCCTCGAACTTCAGCCGCGACCAGATGCCCTCGTCGCCGCGCGACTTCACCGCGACCGAGACGTCCTTGTACCCGCCGAGCTCCGCGTCGACGGCGTCGATCACCTCGGCCGACCAGCCGCGCCGCTCGGCGTAGCGCAGGTACATGCGCAGCAGGTCGCCGGCGAACAGCGCCGACTCCGCGCCGCCCTCCCCCGCCTTGATCTCGAGGATGACGTCCTTGTCGTCGTCGGGGTCCTTGGGCAGCAGCTGCTCGCGCAGCCGGTCCGAGAGCTCGTCGATGCGGACCTCGAGCGAGGTCGCCTCGGCGGCGAAGGAGGCGTCCTCGGCGGCCAGCTCGCGAGCGGCGGCGAGGTCGTCGCGGGCGGTGTCGAGCGCGCGGGCGGTCTCCACGACCGGCGCGAGCTGCGCGTAGCGGCGGCCGAGCCGGCGGGCACGCGACTGGTCGGCGTGCACCGCCGGGTCGGCGAGCTCGGCCTCCAGCGAGGCGTGCTCGGCGAGCAGCCCCGCCAACCGGTCGGTGCCGGCCTCGGTGCTCATGACGTTCGCCTCTCAGCGGGCTTTCGGTACAGAAAGCTCGGGACGGGTGCGGACACGGCGACGGCGCCCGTCCCCTCCCCTTCCGGGGTGGGCACGGGCGCCGTCGGTGTCGCTACTTGTCGGCGCCGGAGCCGGCGGTGCGCTTGCCGAACCGCTTCTCGAAGCGGGCGACGCGGCCACCGGTGTCCAGGATCTTCTGCTTGCCGGTGTAGAAGGGGTGGCACGCCGAGCACACCTCGACGGTCAGCTGACCGTTCGGGGACGTGCTGCGTGTCGTGAAGGTGTTGCCGCAGCCGCAGGTCACGGTGGTGACGTTGTAGGCCGGGTGGATGTCGGGCTTCATGCGCCTCTGCCTCTTCGTTGCGAAAGCTTGCGGGTGGTCGAACGCCCGCGGTCGGTGGGTAATTCCACCACCCGCAGGCGGGCGGCCCCGTCCCGGGTCCCGGCCCGAGCGTGCGAGGGCTGGGGAGGACGGGGTCCTTGGTCAGTCGTTGCCCGGCCCCAGGGTGGTCTTCTGGATCTGCATGAGGAACTCGACGTTGGTGCGCGTCTTGCGCAGCTTGTCGAGCAGCAGTTCGAGGGCCTGCTGCGGCTCGAGGGCGGAGAGCACCCGGCGCAGCTTGATGAGGATGGCCAGCTCGTCGGGCGACATGAGGATCTCCTCCTTGCGCGTTCCCGACGCGTTGACGTCCACGGCCGGGAAGACCCGCTTGTCCGCCAGCCGGCGGTCGAGCTTGATCTCCGCGTTACCGGTGCCCTTGAACTCCTCAAAGATGACCGTGTCCATGGTGGACCCGGTCTCCACCAGCGCCGAGGCGAGGATGGTCAGCGAGCCGCCGTTCTCGATGTTGCGGGCGGCGCCGAGGAAGCGCTTCGGCGGGTACAGCGCCGTCGAGTCGACACCACCGGAGAGGATGCGCCCGCTGGCGGGGGCCGCCAGGTTGTAGGCGCGGCCCAGCCGGGTGATCGAGTCGAGCAGGACGACGACGTCGTGGCCCATCTCGACCAGGCGCTTGGCCCGCTCGATCGACAGCTCGGCGACCGTGGTGTGGTCCGACGGCGGCCGGTCGAAGGTCGAGGCGATGACCTCGCCCTTCACCGAGCGCTGCATGTCGGTGACCTCCTCGGGCCGCTCGTCGACGAGGACGACCATGAGGTGGCACTCGGGGTTGTTCGTGGTGATCGCGTTGGCGATCGCCTGCAGCACCATCGTCTTGCCGGCCTTCGGCGGGCTGACGATCAGCGCGCGCTGCCCCTTGCCGATCGGCATGACCAGGTCGATGACCCGGGTGGTCAGCTGGTGCGACTCGGTCTCCAGCCGCAGGCGCTCCTGCGGGTAGAGCGGGGTCAGCTTGTGGAACTCGGGGCGCTGGCGCGCCTGCTCGGGCTCCAGGCCGTTGACCGTGTCGAGCCGGACGAGCGCGTTGTACTTGTCCTTGCGCTCGCCCTCGCGCGGCTGGCGGACGGCGCCGGTGATGGCGTCGCCGCGGCGCAGGCCGTAGCGGCGGACCTGCGACAGCGACACGTAGACGTCGTTCGGCCCGGTCAGGTAGCCCGAGGTGCGGACGAACGCGTAGTTCTCCAGCACGTCGAGGATGCCGGCCACCGGCAGGAGGACGTCGTCCTCGGTGACGGTCGGCTCGCCCTGGTCGAAGCGGTCCCGGCCACCGCGCCGGTTGCGGTCGCGGTAGCGGCGCCCGCGGCGGCCGCGGCCGCCCTCGAAGTCGTCGTCGTCCTCGTCCCGGTCGTTGCCGCCCCGGTTGTCCGCGCCCCGGTTGTCGGTGCGGTTGTCCGGCCGCCCGCCGCGGTCGGTGCGCTCGCCGCGGTCGGGACCGCGGTTGCCGTCGCGGTTGCCCGGGCGGTCGGCGCCGTCCCGGTCGCGGGTGCGCTGCTGGCGGTCGCCGTCGGTGCGCTCGGTGCGCTCGCCGCCGTCGCGGCCGTCACGGCTGCGCTGGCGGTCGCGGTTGCGCTGCGGGCGCTCACCGTCGGTGCGCTCCTCGGCGGAAGCGCTCGCCTCGGTCTGCGCCGGCGCCGGCTCGGCGGGCGCGGCGGTCTCGGCCGGGGCGGCGTCGGCCGCGGCCGGGGACCCGGCGGGCCGGCTGGCGCCGCGACGCCGGCGACCCGTGGTGGCCTCGGCCTCGGGGGCGCTCACGACCGGGCCGGTGTTGGCGCCGCCGCTGACCGGGGCCTCCAGCGGCTCGGCGGTGGCGGGCGCGCCGCCCCTGCGCCGCCCGCTGCCCGTGCTCTCCGTCGAGGTCGCCGGCGCGGGCACGGCGCCGTCGGCCGATCCGCCGGACTGACGCTCGGAGATGGCGGCGACGAGGTCGCTCTTGCGCATCCGGCCGGTGCCGGAGATGCCCAGTTCGGCCGCCAGTTGCTGCAACTCGGGCAGCAGCATCCCGGACAGCCCGCTGCCGCGGCGACGGGAACGACCCGCCGTCCCAGAAGCGGCAGGTGCCTCGCCCGCGCCGGCCGGGGTCTGCGCGCCGGTCGCGACGAGGTCGGTGCTTTCGCTCACGTACAGGTCCTTCCCTGCGGTACCTGCGCTGACCAGCGCAGGGGGTGACCCGTTCCCCCTCGGTCCGGCCGGTGGCGGGACCCGTGAAAAGGAACGGATCGAATGGGTGCGAGGCGGATCAGCGGCGACGGAAAGATCGTCTGCAACGCCCCGCGCGAGGCTCGCCCGAAAGAGCGGCTACGTCGTGAGCCTAGACGCGACCCACGGACACGACAACACCGGTCGTTCCCGGCGTGTTCCTCGTTATCAGGACTTTACCTCGACCCCTTCCGAGACTACCTGCGCCCCGGTCGGGTCGACGTCGAGCGGCCGCACGTCCCACCCCGGAGGGGTGAGAGACCTCACCTCGTCCGTCGCGGCCGCGCCGGTCAGCACGAGCACGCTCGGCCCGGCGCCCGAGACGACGGCGGCGTGCCCCGCCGCGCGCAGCCGCTCGATCAGCGCGGCCGACTCGGGCATCGCGGCCGCCCGCTGGCGCTGGTGCAGCCGGTCCTCGGTCGCCTCGAGCAGCAACCGGGGCGCGCTGGTCAGGGCGTGCACCAGCAGCGCGGAGCGGCCGGCGTTGAAGCTCGCGTCGGCGTGCGGAACCGTGTCCGGCAGCAGCCCGCGGGCGACGTGCGTGGAGAGCGTGCGCTCCGGGACGAGCACCACCGGGCGGATCTCCGGGTGCACCTCGATCCGCTCGGCACGGGCACCCCGATCCGTCGTCCACGACAGCGTGGCCCCGCCGAGCAGGCAGGGCGCGACGTTGTCGGGGTGCCCCTCCAGCTCGGTGGTCAGCCGCAGGACGGCGTCGGTGTCGACCGTCTCGACGTCCGGGCACAGCGCCCACGCACCGACGACGCCGGCGACGACGGCGGCCGCCGACGAGCCCATCCCCCGGCCCTGCGGGATCTCGTTGGCCGCCACCAGCCGCAGACCCGGCGGGGCCCAGCCGAGCTCCTCGCAGGCGGCCCGGAAGGCACGCACGACCAGGTGCGACTCGTCGGTCGGCAACTCCCCCGCGCCGACGCCGCTCACCTCGACCGACAGCCCGCCGTCGGCGACCGAGAAGTGCAGGACGTCGCGGCAGGTCAGGGCCAGCCCGGCGCAGTCGAACGCGGGGCCGAGGTTCGCGCTCGTCGCGGGAACCCGGACCCGCACCGTCGACGTCACAGGCCGAGCTGGGCGGCGGCCGCGGCGGCGTCGACGGGGATGGTCACCGGGGCCGGGGCGCCGGAGATGGCCCACTCCGGGTCCTTGAGGCCGTTTCCGGTGACCGTGCAGACCACCCGCGAGCCGGCCGGCAGCCCGCCGGCCTCCGCGACCTGCAGCAGCCCCGCGACGGACGCCGCCGAGGCGGGCTCGACGAACACCGCCTCGGTGCGGGCCAGCAGGCGGTAGGCGGCCAGGATCGCCCGGTCGGTGACGGCGTCGATCCGGCCGCCGGACTCGTCGCGGGCGGCCAGCGCCTTGGTCCACGAGGCCGGGTTGCCGATCCGGATGGCGGTGGCGATGGTCGTCGGCTGCTCGACGACCGCGCCGGTGACGATCGGTGCGGCGCCGGCGGCCTGGAAGCCCCACATCCGCGGCGTCCTCGTCGCTATCCCGTCGGTGGCGTACTCGCGGTAGCCCTGCCAGTACGCGGTGATGTTGCCGGCGTTGCCCACCGGCAGGCAGTGGACGTCGGGGGAGTCGCCGAGCACGTCGACGACCTCGAACGAGGCGGTCTTCTGCCCCTCGATCCGGTACTGGTTGACGCTGTTGACCAGGCTGACCGGGTAGTCGATCGCGAGCTTGCTGGCCAGCGCGAGGCAGTCGTCGAAGTTGCCCTGGACCTGCAGCAGCTTCGCCCCGTGCACCAGCGCCTGGGCGAGCTTGCCGGTGGCGATCTTGCCCTGCGGCACCAGGACGGCGCAGACGAGGCCGGCGCGGGCGGCATAGGCGGCCGCGCTCGCGCTGGTGTTGCCGGTGGAGGCGCAGATGACCGCCTGCGAGCCCTCCTCGACGGCCTTGGTGATGGCCATGGTCATGCCGCGGTCCTTGAACGACCCGGTCGGGTTGGCGCCCTCGACCTTGAGCCAGACCTCGCAGCCGGTGCGGCGGGAGATCTCCTTCGCCGGCACCAGCGGCGTCGCACCCTCCTGCAGCGTGACGACGGGGGTGTCGGCGCTGACCGGCAGGCGGGAGCGGTAGGCCTCGATCAGCCCCGGCCAGTACGGGGAAACGGTCCGCGAGGCCGTCATGAGGAGAGTCCTTCCACGCGCAGCACGCTGGTCACCCCGCGGACGGCGGACATCTCCTGCAGCGCCTCGACCGTCGCCGACAGGGCGGCGTCGGGAGCGCTGTGGGTGACGATCACCAGCGTCGCGGCGTCGCCGTGCCCGTCCTGGCGGACGGTGGCGATGCTCACGCCGTGCTCGGCGAACTCGTGCGCGACGGCCGCCAGCACACCGGGCTTGTCGGCCACGTCGAGGCTCACGTGGTAGCGCGTCGGGGTCTCCGCGATCGGCCGCGTGGGCAGGCCGGCGTACGAGGTGACGGCCGGGCCGGCGGCACCGGCCAGCCGGTTGCGCGCCACCGCGACCAGGTCGCCGAGGACGGCGCTGGCGGTGGGCTCGCCGCCGGCGCCCTGCCCGTAGAACATCAGCTGTCCCGCGGCCTCGGCCTCCACGAACACCGCGTTGAACGCCCCGCCCACCGCGGCGAGCGGGTGCGACGTCGGGATCATCGCCGGGTGCACGCGGACGGCCACCGAGTCGCCGTCCGGGCCGGGCACCCGCTCGCAGATCGCCAGCAGCTTGACCACGCAGCCGATCTCGGCCGCGCGGGCCACGTCGGTCGCGGTGACCGCCGCGATGCCCTCGCGGTAGACGTCGGCCGCGGTGACCGGGGTGTGGAACGCCAGGCCGGCGAGGATCGCGGCCTTGGCGGCGGCGTCGAAGCCGTCGACGTCGGCGGTGGGGTCGGCCTCGGCGTAGCCCAGCTCGGTCGCCTCGGCCAGCGCCTCGGTGAACCCGGCGCCGGTCTCGGCCATGCGGGAGAGGATGTAGTTCGTCGTCCCGTTGACGATGCCGACGACCCGGCGCAGCTGGTCGCCGGCCAGCGACTCGCGCAGCGGGCGCAGCAGCGGGATGGCGCCGGCGACCGCGGCCTCGTAGTAGAGGTCGACGCCGGCCTTGGCGGCCGCGGCGTGCAGCGCGACGCCGTCCTCGGCGAGCAGTGCCTTGTTCGCGCTGACGACGGACTTGCCCGCCTCGAACGCGGCCATCAGCAGCGTGCGGGCCGGCTCGATCCCCCCGATCACCTCGACGACGAGGTCGACGTCGTCGCGGCTGACCAGCGCCTCGGCGTCCGTCGTCAGCAGCTCCGCCGGGACGTCCCGGTGGTGGTCCGGACGGCGGACGGCGACGCCGGCGACCTCGACGCGGCGGCCGATCCGCGCGGCGAGGTCCTCGGCCTGCTCCCCGATGAGCCGCAGCACCGAGCCGCCGACGGTGCCGCAGCCGAGCAGGGCGACGCGCAGGGGGGCGTTCATGATCGGGCTCCGACGGGGTGCTCGGGGGCCGGCTGGGAGGGGGCGGGCGCGGGCGCGGGCACGTCCGCGAGGACCGCGTCGAGAGCGAACACGTCGGACAGTGTCTGACGCCGGACGATCTCCGTGGCGGCGCCGTCCCGCACGGCGACCACCGGAGGCTTGAGCAGGTAGTTGTAGTTGCTCGCCATCGACCAGCAGTAGGCGCCGGTGGCGGCGACCGCCAGCAGGTCGCCGGCCTGCACGTCGGAGGGCAGCCACAGGTCGCGGACCAGCACGTCGCCGCTCTCGCAGTGCTTGCCGACCACCCGGCACAGCGCCGGCGGGGCGTCGGAGGTTCGGTTGGCGAGCACGCAGGTGTAGGCCGCGTCGTAGAGGGCCGTGCGGATGTTGTCGCTCATGCCGCCGTCCACCGAGACGTAGTTGCGCACCAGCGGCGCACCCGGCGTGCCGCTCGCGCCGAGCCGCACCGGCTTGATCGTGCCGATCTCGTAGAGGGTCACCGTGCCCGGGCCGGCGATCGCCCGGCCCGGCTCCACGGCCAGCCGGGGCACCGGCAGCTCGAGGGCCGCGCACTCGGCGGCCACGACCGCGCGCAGCCGGCCGGCAACGTCGTGCGGGCTCACCGGGTCGTCGTCGGAGAGGTAGGCGATGCCGAAGCCGCCGCCGAGGTTCAGCTCGCCCAGCACCTCCCCCGTGGCCTGGCGGATCTGGCCGAGCAGGCCCACCACGCGGTGCGCGGCGGCCTCGAACCCGGCGGTGTCGAAGATCTGCGAGCCGATGTGGCTGTGCAGGCCGGCCAGGTGCAGCGCCGGCTCCCGGATGACCCGGACCGCCGCGGCCAGCGCGTCACCGGTCGCCAGCGAGAAGCCGAACTTCTGGTCCTCGTGCGCGGTGGCGATGAACTCGTGGGTGTGGGCCTCGATGCCGACCGTCGAGCGGACGAGGACCGCGACCGGGGAGCCGCCGGCGGCGACCCGCGCGGCGGCCAGCGGCACCAGCCGGTCGATCTCATCGAACGAGTCCAGCACGATCCGGCCGATGCCGGCGTCGACGGCCATCCGCAGCTCGACCGGCGACTTGTTGTTGCCGTGCAGCGCGATGCGCCCGGCCGGGAACCCGGCGGCCAGTGCCAGCGCGAGCTCGTTGCCGGAGCAGGCGTCGAGGTGCAGGCCGTCCTCGGCGATCCAGCGGGCCACCTGGCCGCAGAGGAACGCCTTCGACGCGTAGTGCACGTCGGCGCCGGCGAAGGCGGCGGCGAAGTCGCCGGCCCGGCCGCGGAAGTCGGTCTCGTCGAGCACGAACAGCGGCGTGCCGTGCGCGCGGGCCAGCTCGGTCACCGGCCGCCCGCCGAGGTGCAGCTCGCCGTCGACCCGCTCCGCCGTGCGCGGCCAGACGTGCGGGTCGACGACGCCGAGGTCCGCGGGCGGCGGACCGGCCGGCGTCGGCGGGGCCAGGCCGCCGTGCAGCGGGCCGGCGGGGTGCGCCCTCACGCGTCCTCCCCCTGGGGCCGAAGTGGCCACTTCGGCCCCCGGTGGGCGGTCACATCCGCTCCGGGGCGTGCACGCCGAGCACACCGAGGCCGTTGCGCAGGACGACCGCGGTCGCGGCGCACAGCCACAGCCGGGCGGTGTTCAGGTCGCTCGCCTCCTCGTCGCCGCGCGGGAGCACCCGGCAGTTGTCGTAGAACCGGTGGTAGGTGCCGGCCAGCTCCTCGAGGTAGCGGGCCACCCGGTGCGGCGCCCGCAGCTCGGCCGCCGTCGTCAGGACCCGCGGGAACTCGCCGATCGCGCGCAGCAGGTCGCCCTCGCGGGGGTGGGAGAGCTGGGCGGGATCGACGTCCGCGGCGTCCCCGAGCGCCAGCCCCAGGTCGGCGGCGTTGCGCAGCACCGAGGAGATGCGCGCGTGGGCGTACTGGACGTAGAAGACCGGGTTGTCGTTGGTCTGCCGGCTCCACAGGTCCAGGTCCAGGTCGATGGTCTGGTCGATCGACGTCCGGGCCAGCGCGTACCGGGCGGCGTCGGCGCCGATCGCCTCGACCAGGTCCTCGAGGTTGACGACGGTGCCGGCCCGCTTGCTCATCCGCACCGGCTCGCCGCCCTTGAGCAGGTTGACCAGCTGGCCGATGAGGATCTCGAGGTGGCCGTCGGGGTCGTCGCCCATCGCCGCGACCAGCGCCTTGTACCGGCCGACGTAGCCGGTGTGGTCGGCGCCGAGCATGATCACGACCTTGTCGAAGCCGCGCTCGCGCTTGTTGAGGTAGTAGGCGCAGTCGGCGGCGAAGTAGGTCGGCTCGCCGTCGCTCTTGACCAGCACGCGGTCCTTGTCGTCGGCGAAGTCCGTCGTCCGCAGCCAGACGGCGCCGTCGGCCTCGTAGACGTGACCCTTCTCCCGCAGCCGGGCGATCGCCTTCTCCAGCGCGCCGGTCTCGTGCAGCGTGCGCTCGGAGAAGTAGACGTCGAAGACGACGCCGAACTGCGCGAGGGAGCCCTTGATCTCGTCCCACATGAGGTCGACGCCGCGCGAGCGGAAGACGCGCAGCTGCTCGTCGTCGTCCTCCTTGTCGAGCAGGCCGGGCTCCTCCTCGACGACCTGCGCGGCGATGTCGTCGATGTAGGCGCCGGCGTAGCCGTCCTCGGGGACCGGCTGCTGCTTCGCCGCGGCCTGCAGGCTGCGCGCGAACCGGTCGATCTGCGCGCCGGCGTCGTTGAAGTAGTACTCGCGGGTGACGTCGGCGCCGGAGGACTCGAGCAGCCGGGCGAGCGCGTCGCCGACGGCCGCCCACCGGGTGCCGCCGATGTGCACCGGGCCGGTGGGGTTGGCCGAGACGAACTCCAGGTTCAGCCGCTGCCCGGCCAGCACCTCGGTGCGCCCGTACTCCGCCCCCGCCGTCACCGCCCGGACGGCGATCTGCCCGAGCGCGTCCTTGGCGAGGACCAGGTTGAGGAAGCCGGGGCCGGCGATGTCGACCGACGCGATGCCCGGGTGCGCGCGCAGCTCGCCGGCCAGCACCTCGGCCACCTCGCGCGGCGGGCGGCCGGCGGCCTTGGCCAGCCGGAGGGCGGTGTTGGTGGCGTAGTCGCCGTGCTCGGGGTTCTTCGGCCGTTCGACGAGGACGTCGGCGGGCACCTCGACCGACAGCGCGCCTCGGTCGACGGCCGCGGCCACGGCGGTCCGGACGACGTCGCGCAGCTGCTCGGGTGTCACTGCTCGAGCGTACTGAGGCGCCCTCCGGCCCCCGCGCGCCCGTCGTCGGGCCCCGCCGCCCGTGGACCGTCGGTTCCCCGGCTCCCACAGCTCGCCGACCTAGACTGCGGCGCGGAGGAGGGCGTGCTCGCCCCGACGGCGCACGCCCGCGCCCAGCATCGAGGAGTGGCCTTGGCCAAGGACCGCAAGACCGACGACGCGCGCGCCGTGCGCAGCGAGACCCGCGGCGGGTCCGGCCGGTCAGCCGGTGGCGGCTCGGCGTCCCGTTCCGGCGCCACGGGCACGACGCGTCCGGGCGGCGGCAAGGGCGGGCGCACCCGCCCGCCGACGCAGGTGGTCACCCAGCAGCGCAAGCCCTGGGGGCTGATCGCCGGCGCGGTCGCCGTCGTGGTCTTCGCGGTGGCGGTCATCACCTACGCGACCATCCAGGTGCGCAAGGCCAACGAGGACAGGATCACCTCGGTCGACCAGATCGCGGGGATCCAGACCTTCGACTACGCCAAGGGCCAGGAGCACGTCACCACCCCGGTCGAGTACACGGAGTCGCCCCCCGTCGGCGGGCCGCACGACGCGGTCTGGGCCGACTGCACGGGCACCGTGTACTCCGTCGACATCCGCAACGAGAACGCCGTCCACTCCCTCGAGCACGGCGCGGTGTGGATCGTCTACAACCCCGACCAGGTCGACCAGGACGGCGTCGAGGCCCTCAGCGAGATCGTCGACGGCACGTCGGGGACCATGCTCTCCCCCCGGCCGGGCCTCGACGCCGCGATCAGCCTGCAGGCCTGGAACCACCAGCTGAAGGTGGACTCGGCCACGGACGAGCGGATCGAGCAGTTCGTCGACTTCCTGACCTACAACGCGGACAACACGCCCGAGCCCGGGGCGTCGTGCGAGAACCCCGACTTCGCCGCCACTCCGCTGACCAACGGCGAGGCGAGCGCGCCGGTCGGCCCGAGCGACATGCCCACCACGCCGTCGCCCGAGGCCGGCGGGACCGACGCGCCCTGACCATGGCCGTGGTCAGCCCCGAGGACGTCGCGGCCGAGCCGACCGCTGCGCCTCGCGGTCCGCTGCGGACCGTCCTGCTCGGGATCATCGCGGTCGCGCTGGTCGCCCTGGGCGGCGCCGGCGCGGTGGCCGTGGGCATCGGCCGCCAGGACGCCCCGACGGCGGACTCCGTCGACGCCGGCTTCTCGCGGGACATGGCCGCCCACCACCTCCAGGGCGTGGAGATGGCCAACCTCGTCGCCGACCGCAGCACGGACCCCGAGGTACGGCAGCTCGCCTTCGACATCGCGACCACGCAGACCAACCAGGTGGGCCGGATGCAGGGCTGGCTGAGCCTGTGGGGGCTGACGCCGACGGGCGGCACGCAGATGGCGTGGATGGGCGCCTCCGGCCACGACCACTCGGGCAGTGGCCTCATGCCGGGTATGGCCACCGAGGAGGAGCTGGCCGAGCTGCGGTCGCTGTCCGGCACCGAGTTCGACGTCCAGTTCCTGCGGCTGATGATCCGGCACCACCAGGGGGGCGCGGGCATGGCCGAGTACGCCGCGGCGCACGCCGAGCTGGCCGCCGTCCGGACCCTGGCCCGGTCGATCGCCCAGACGCAGGGCGCCGAGGTGGGGACGATGGTCGACATGCTCACGGCGCGGGGCGGCACGCCGCTGCCGCCCCCGTGACGGTCGCCGTCGGGACGGCCGGGCGCGGCTGGTAACTTCTCCCCTGCCCCACACACACGAGCCCCCGTAGCTCAGGGGATAGAGCACCGCCCTCCGGAGGCGGGTGCGCAGGTTCGAATCCTGCCGGGGGCACCTTCCGACGCGTAGCGGCCCGGCATGCCGACGCGCGAGACTCCTCCCATGACGAGGTCTAGCGGGTCGCCGGACGCCGGCTCCGCCCGGGACCGGCTGGTCAAGGACGTCGAGTCGACCGCGGCGCGGGTCCGTCGCACCCGCGCCGCCCTGGTCCGGGTCAACGCGGCCATCACGGCGACCGAGGCGGACATCGCCCGCACCGAGGCTGCGCTGGCCGCCACGTACGACGACATGGCCGCCGACGCCGCCCGCCGGGGACGTCCGGCGCTCGCCGAGCGACTGCGGTCGCACTCGGAGCAGGCACGGCAGGTGGCGACGACCGAACGTCGCCGAGCGGCCGGGCATCCGGACCCCGTGCCGCCGCTCCCCGGGCTCACCGACCCCGGTGCCGCACCTGGTCGCTGACCTCCGCGAGCCGCCTCGCGGCCCAGCGCCCGTCCTGGCGCAGGCCGAGGGCCGAGCTGGCGTGGCCGCGGGACCAGCTCCGCAACCCCTCGGACCGGACGCGCGCCCGCTCGGCACGGTTGGTCGCCACCTCGGCATAGGCGGCCCGCCCGGCCGCTCTCGTCAGCGCCGTGTCGCCCTCCGGCAGGGTCGTCGTCAGGCGCACCGTGAACGGCCCCTCGTGCGTGGCCTGGAGACTGCCGCACGTCTGCCGGGCCAGCCACAGGCCCGCACCCACGCGCGGGGCGACGCCGGACGGTGGGCGGTACCCGGCCCACGGGTCGTCGAAGCCGCGCCCCTGGTCGGTGACCGTGCACACCAGCCGGGTCGGCGTGACCCACAGGCGGAGCTCCACGGGTGGCCGACCGTGCCGGAACGCGTTGTCGAGAACCTCGCCGACCGCCGTGGCGAAGTCCGCATTCACCTGCCGGTGGCCCCCGGGCGGGACGAGGACGGCCCGCAGCCGCTGCCGCAGCTGCGGCGACCGGTCGCCGTCCGTGAGGCGGGCCAGGTGCAGGGTCGGCGGTGTGGCCTCCACCGGATCCGGCGGTGCCATCGCGCGCAGCAGGACGAGCACGGGATCGACGTAGCGGTCGTTGGGAACCGCGCCGGAGGCGGTGAGCAGCACCGGGTGCGTCGCCTCGACGCCGCGACGCACCGCCTCGGGAAGTCCCCGGACGTCGTAGGCGCACACGCTCGAGAGCGGGAGCTGGCCCAGGGCCACGTTGCAGGCCGCCTCGAAGCGCAGCCACTCCCGCCGGCTCCGCCGGTCGTCGTGGGCCACCTCGACGAGCAGCCGGACCCCGGAGGCACCGCCCGTCGTCCGCCGGCCCACGAGCCGGTGGCGGGCCGCCAGCGCCCGCACGTCACCGGTGCCGACATCGTCCTCGGAGAGCAGGAAGATCCGCTCGTCGTCGCCGAGTGCCTCGAAGAGGGCAGCGTTCAGCTCCGCCCGGCAGGCGAGGAGGGCCGGCTGGCCGGCCTCCAGGCCCTCGGCCAGGAAGGGCACGGCGGCGGCGAGCAGTTCCTCCGGGGAAGCGAAGAACAGGCCACGATGCCGGTACGCCTGCCCCGGGACGGCGGGCGGGGTGCGGCCGGCGACGGCTGGCGCCATGGCTCACCGACCCTTCGGCTGCCGGACGCCCCAGCGGGGTCCACCGGATCCAACGGTACGACAGCACACGACCTCCGGCGCCGACGCCCGCGCCCGTTTCCTCGTGCGGCGAGCCCTGGGGTGGTGCACCCGACGTGGCCGTTCCACCATGGAAGTGCCCGTCGGCCCGCCGCTCGGCGGGATCCACGACGGGCCGGGGGAAACGATGACCTGTAGGGAAGACGCCGCGAGAGCCGCCGCGCGCGAGGCCCGGCATGCGGCGTTCGAGGCACGCCGCCGTGCCCAGGACACGCGCCGTCAGGTCGGGCTGACCAGGTCGGAGACACGTCAGGCGCTCGAGGCGGTGCAGGCGGGGCGTCGCGTCGGCGTGACGAACCGGCAGCCGGCTCCGTCCGCGCCTCGACCGCACCGGACGTGGACGCCGGGGTCGGGGGCCGGTGCACCGGAGCTGGAGCTGTGCTCGGCGATGTCGCGCATCGTCCCCATGGACGCCGCCGCGGTCGCCGTGGCCCTCGACATGGAGCACCACGCGACCTTGCCCGGCTCCGACGCCCGACTCCGCCAGTTCGGCGACTGGCAGCAGTCGGTCAGCGAGGGGCCGGCCGTCGAGCTGTACCGCACCGGGGCACCCGTCGTGCTCGCCGACGTGCTGTCCGAACGCCGTCGATGGCCGCTGCTGGCGAGCCTGGACCCCACGTGCTCCGGCCTGCGCAGCCTCGTCCTGCTGCCGCTGCAGGCGGTGGCCGAACCGGATCCGGGCGCCGTTCTCGGCTTCCTCGCCGTGGCCCGCTTCCGGCCGGACCCCTTCTCCGGCAACGAGGTGAAGATGCTGATCCACCTCGCGGCCGTGATCTACCAGATGCTGGTGAAGCGGCTGACCGACCCGGAACTCCTGGACACGACACCGACGTCCGCGGTCGAGCTGGGGGACGACACGCTGAACGTCGCACTCGGCATGGCCATGGCGGCCTTCGGCGTGGACAGGGACGACGCCTACGCGCGGCTGAAGGGCCACGCCTTCGTGCTGGGGTGCACGGTCTGGGAACTGGCGCACGACCTGGTGACCGGACGACGGTCGGCGACCGTCCTCGCCGACGACGAGTCGCACCGCTGACCGACCGCGGACGCCGCGGGCAGGCGACGCGGATACCGCTGCCTCCGGCGGACGGCGGGAGGAGACTGCCCCCCATGCCGAGGGACGAGCCCGCCGACGGCCCGGCCGGCGACCGTGCCCGTGCGGCCGAGCGGCGCGGCGAGGAGCTCGCCGACCGTCTTCTCCGACTCGGCGCCGGCCAACCGCCGGATGCCGACGACGTCCGAGCCGCCGCGGCGCACGCTCGGGTCGCCTCCCAGCATGCCCAGCTTGCGCAGCAGCGTGCCGCGGTCGGGCACGAGCGAGCCGCTCAGGCGCACGAGCGGGCTGCGGCGAACGGCATCGGGGACGCCGCCGAGCACCGCCGCGCCGCCGCGGCGCACCGGTCGGAGGCCGACGGACGTCCGCGCCGCGACGCGGCCGGGAGCCGGGGCGGCCGAGGCCGAGGACGCCGCGCAACAGCGCACGCCCCTGACGTTGCTGCAACGGGACGCATCGCAGCGGCGGTGCAGGGCGAGGACACCTGAACCCCCGCCAGGGGGACGTCAGTCGTCGGTCGGGTCCATGAGGATGACGGCGCCCCCGCGGCGGTCCAGCCCGTGGGAGAACGCGCTCACCGTGACCCGGGCCTGCATCGGTCGCCCACGGCGGTTGGTGGCGTCCAGCGTGACGGTCTCGTGGCCGGCCCCGTCGGCGGCGATCTGCCGGCGCAGTAGGGGGTGCACCTCGGACATGGGCAGGCCGATGTCGAGGTTGAGCAGGTGCTGCCCGACCACCTCGTCCTGCCGCAGCCCCCAGAGGTCCTCGGCGGCGGCGTTCCAGACCAGCACCCGCAGGTCCGGATCGACCACGGCCACCCCTGCGCGGAAGCTGGACAGCACACCGGTCATGAACTGGTTGAGGGAGCCGATCTCCTCGGTGGAGTTCCGCAGCTCCTCGTTGGCCGAGTGGAGCTCGTCGTTCATCGACTGCAGCTCCTCGTTCATCGTCTCGAGCTCCTCGTTGGTCGACTGGAGCTCCTCGTTGGTCGTCTCCAGCTCCTCGACCGTCGACTGGAGCTCCTCGTTGGTCGTCTCGAGCTCCTCGTTGGTCGACTGGAGCTCCTCGTAGGCGCTCTCCAGCTGCCGGTTGGCGTACTCGAGCTCCCGCTGCAACCGCCGGAACTGGGTGACGTCGTCGATGATGACCGTGGTGCCGAGGATCGCCCCGTCCTCGCCGGTGACCGGGAGCACGAGGATGTCGAAGACGGAGGGCTCGTGGCCGGGCAACCGCCGCTCGATGCCGCGCAACCAGACCGGCTGCCGGGTCTCGGTGGCCTCGGCGATCGAGGAGCGCAGCTCCACGGGCCGGTAGGAGATCTCGAGGTCCTGGAACGGTCGGCCCTCGTCACGCCGGCTGACCCCGAACAGCCGCTCCGCCCGGTGGTTGACGAGGGCGAGCTGGCCGGTCGTGTCGATGACCAGCTGGGCGGCCGGCGAGGACAGCATCGCCTCCTGTCGCAGCCGGCTGAGCTGCTCGCCCGCCGCGGTGGGCAGCTCGCGGACCGGCGCGGCCACGGGCCGCCGCTCCGGCCCCGGGCGGCCGTCACGCTTGCGGAAGAAGCGGCGGGTCAGGTCGGCGGGGATGAACATCTCCCCGTGCGAGAGCAGCATCTCGGCCTTGCCGAGGAACAGCAGCCCGCCCGCGTTGAGGGCGTAGTGCAGCCGGGCGAGGATTCGCCCTTGCGTCTCGGCGGTGAAGTACATGAGCGTGTTGCGGCACAGCAGCAGGTCGACGTGGCTGATCGGCGCGTCCTGCACGAGGTCGTTGCGGCCGAAGATGACCGCGCGGCGCAGGTCCTTGCGGAAGCCCCACCGACCGTTCTCCGGGGTGAAGTAGCGCTCGATCTGCTCGGCCGTCAGGCCGCCGAGCTGCCGTTCGGTGAAGACCGCCTGGCGCGCCTGGGCGAGGGCGTCCTCGTCCACGTCCGTGGCGTAGATCTTGACGTGCTTGCGGAACTCGTCGGGGCCGAGCGCGTCCGCCAGCAGGATCGCGAGGCTGTAGGCCTCCTGGCCGGAGGCGCAGCCGGCGCTCCACACCCGGATGACGGGGCCGGCGTTCGCGAGCACCTGCGGCAGCAGGTGGTCGCGGAGGTGGTCCCAGGAGGACCGGTCGCGGAAGAAGCTGGTGACGTTGATCAGGATGGTGTTGAACAGCGGGGTGAACTCGTCGGGGTGGACCTCCAGGTAGTCCTGGTAGTCCGCGAACGACGCGACGCCGACCTCGCTCATCCGCCGCCGGACCCGGCGCACCAGACTGGGGCGCTTGTACCCGGTGAAGTCGAAGCCACGCGCTTCCCGCAGGTAGTGCAGCAGGTACTCGAAATCGGGATCCTGCCCGTGCAGTGCCGCCGCGTCGTCCCGGAGTGCCGTGGCGTCGGCCTGCCCGTCGCCGTCGTCGGCCAGGACGTCGTCGGCCACGGGTTCCGCGGCCGAGCGCTGCTCGTCGCGCTCGCTCATCGGCTCACGCCTCCCCCGCCTCGGCGGTCAGCGCGTCGCCGGAGAGCTCGCCGCGTTCGAGGAGGGAGCGCAGCAGGATCGCGGCGCCCTGCGCCTCGTCGTGCCGCCGGCGGAATGCTGCCGCGCTGTGCCCGTGGCCCTGTTCGGCCGCACGCTCGCCCATGCGCTGGCTCAGCGCGGCCCGCTCCTCGAGTCCGCGCAGCGCCATCCACAGCGCCCCCTCCAGTGCCTGCGCCTGCTCCTCGGCCAGCGCCTCGGGCGACCAGGCGTGGCCGACACGGCAGCGGTAGCGCTCCATCCCGCCCTCGGTGATCGCGAACAGCGAACCGTGGCAGGCGGGACAGCCGAAGCCGGAGGGCGTGCCCGGTCGCTCGTCCCGGTTCAACGCGTCGACGTCGAACTCGGCCATCGCCGTCTCCGTTCTCATCAGCTCGCTGGGCGGCGGCACGCCGGCGACCAGGACGTCCTCCGTGACCAGCTGGGTCAGCAGCTCCCCCATCCGTTCCAGCGCCACCACGTGGTCGGCGCCGCCGATCTCCGCCGCGTGCTGGGGCATGCTCGGGTACAGCGCGTCCTCGGGATCCTGCGAGACGCCCACGCCGCCGCGGGCCCGGACGGCGATGGTGCCCGCCGTCCCGTCGTCCAGCGCCCCGGAGAGGACGACGGAGACGAGCCGCGGCCCGACCGCGCGGGCCGCCGAGCGGAAGAGCACGTCGACGGCGGGGCGGTGACCGTTCTCCCGCGGTCCCCGAGACAGCGTCACCTTCCCGTCGACCACGATCAGGTGCCGATCGGGGACGGCGACGGTCACCGTGCCGGGCTCCAGGGGCGCGCCGTCCTCCGCGAACCGGACCGGGAGCTGCGACCGCCGCGCCAGGATGGTCGGCAGCGCGCTCCGCGACGTCGACGGCATGTGCAGGACGACGAGGACGGCGGCCGGGAAGTCCGCCGGCAGGTCGGCGAACAGCGCGCGGAGCGCCTCGACGCCGCCCGCGGAGGCGCCGACCACCACCACGTCCCGCCGGATCGTCGTCGCCACTGCTGTTCGCCTCCACCCGCGGACCCGGCCCGGGCGCTCGCCTGGGGATTCGCGAAACGCTATCGGCTGACGCTACGCCGCCAGCACCCGCAGCGGGGCGGGCGCGATCGGCGTCGACCCGTTCGCCCAGGATGCGGTGGATTTCGCGTTCTCCCTGGGTATGGCGCAGCCGCTCAGGCAACGGCACCGGGGAGGAACCGATGACGCAGTCCAGCTCCGAGGGTGTACCGCCCGCAGCCACGTCCGGCGCGACCGGAGCCCTGGACACCGGCAGCGCGGCCGACCGCGCCACGGACCAGGGCCACACCGTCGGCGCCGCCGACGCGGCGGAGGACGCCCGCCGGGCGGGCGCCGACCGCGACACCCCGTTGCGCGACACCGTCCAGGAGGGCGCGCTCGACGCCGACGACCCGGCGCCCACCGACGAGGGCGTCCCCGTCGGCAGCGCCGACGCCGAGGCCGACCGCGCAGGGGCGTCCGGGGACGACGACCGGGCCTGACCTCGGCGTCCCGGTTCCGTCCGCCGGCGGGATGCCGCAGGATGCCGGGCGGCGCGCGGACCGTCCGCACGCCGCCGAGGGAGCCGCGCCGTGGCCGACGTCGTCCTGTTCCACCACGCCCAGGGCCTGACCGACGGCGTCCGCCGGTTCGCCGGCCGGCTGTCGGCGGCCGGCCACCGGGTCACGCTGCCCGACCTCTTCGACGGCGCCACGTTCGGTTCGATCGCCGACGGAGTCGCGCACGCGGAGAAGATCGGCTTCGACCGGGTCATCGAGCGCGGCGTCGCCGCCGCGGACGGCCTGCCGGCGGAGACGGTCTACGCCGGTCTGTCGCTGGGGGTGCTGCCGGCGCAGAAGCTCGCGCAGAACCGGCCCGGGGCCCGGGGTGCGCTGCTGCTTTTCTCGGCCGTCCCCGCCGCGGTGTTCGGCGCCTGGCCCGACGGCGTCGCGCTGCAGATGCACTTCGCCGAGGACGACCCCTGGAGCGCCGAGGAGGACCTCCCGGCCGCCCGTGAGCTGGCCCGGACCGTCGAGGGCGCCGAGCTGTTCGTCTACCCGGGCTCGGGGCACCTGATCTGCGACGACAGCCTCCCCGACTACGACGAGGCCGCCACCGGGAAGATCCTCGAGCGCGCGCTCGGCTTCCTCGGCCGCGGGCACTGACCGGAACCGCCTGGGTTACGTTCCGGGCATGACGACCGACACCGGCATCCAGCGGGCACGGGTCGGCGAGATCGAACTCGCCTACGAGACCTTCGGCGAGCGGGCCAACCCCCCGCTGGTGCTCGTGATGGGCCTGGCCACGCAGATGATCGGCTGGCCGGACGAGTTCTGCCGGGGCCTGGCCGCGCGCGGGCTGTTCGTCGTCCGCTTCGACAACCGCGACATCGGGCTGTCCACGCACCTCGACGACCGCGGGGCGCCGGACATCCTGCGCCTCCTCAGCGGCGACCGGTCCGGGGTGCCCTACGCGCTGGCCGACCTCGCCGACGACACCGCGGGCCTGCTCGATGCGCTCGGCCTCGACAGCGCGCACGTGGTGGGCGCCTCGATGGGCGGCATGATCGCCCAGCTCGTGGCCGTCCGGCACCCGGCCCGGGTCCGCAGCCTGACCTCGATCATGTCCACGACCGGCGACCCGGCGGTGGGCGCCCCGGCCGAGGCGGCGATGGGCGTGCTGCTGGCGCCGCCGGCCACCGACCGGGCGAGCGCGATCGAGCGGGCGGTCGACACCTACCGGGTCATCGGCTCACCCGGCTTCGAGTTCGACGAGCAGGCGCTGCGCGAGCGGGCCGCGCTGTCCTACGACCGCCGCTACAACCCCGCGGGCGTGGCCCGCCAGCTCGCCGCGATCCTCACCACGCCCGACCGCACCGCCGACCTCGGCGCGGTCGCCGTGCCCACGCTGGTGGTGCACGGCGCCCAGGACCCGCTGGTGGACGTGAGCGGCGGCCGGGCCACCGCGGCCGCGATCCCCGGGTCCGAGCTCCTGGTCGTCGACGGCATGGGCCACGACCTGCCGCGCGAGGTCTGGCCCGAGCTGACCGACCGGATCGCCGCCCTGGTGCAGCGGGCCGAGCAGGGGCTCAGCGCCGCCCGGTGACGACGCTGCCCGCCGAGCGGGGCAGCCGCACCGCCTCGACCAGCGGCACGAGCAGGGAGCACCGCGAGGAGGACGAACGCCACGCGGAACGGCTCGTCGGCGCCGTCCCCAGCCCGGTCGCGCCGGCGACGAGCAGCGCGAGCCCGCGGCGGACCTCCCCGGCCCCCGGCCGGGGGTTCCCCGCCGCCCACTCAGCTGGTGAGCAGCCCGCCCTCGACGGGCAGCGTCGTGCCGGTCACGTAGCCACCGGCGTCGCTGGCCAGGAAGACCAGGGCGGCGGCGAGCTCGTCGGGGTCGCCGGGACGGCCCACCAGCACCCGCGGCATCTGCGACTCGAGATAGCCGTCGGCGTACTGGTCGGTCATCTCGGAGGCGAAGAAGCCGGGGGCCAGGGCGTTGACCCGGATGCCCCTGCGGCCGGTCCACTGCTGGGCCAGGTCGCGGGTCAGCCCGATCAGGCCGGCCTTGCTGGCCGCGTACGCCGCCTGCGGCAGCCCCGCGGTGGTCAGCCCCAGGATGCTCGAGATGTTGACGATCGAGCTGCCCGGCTGCATCACCCGCCCGCAGGCCTGCGCCATCCAGTAACAGCCGTTGAGGTTCACGTCGATGACCTGGCGGAACTGCTCCGGGGTCTCGCGCGTGGCCGGGACCGCCGTCCCGACCCCGGCGTTGTTCACCAGGACGTCGACCCGGCCGAACTCGGCCATGGTCGCGTCGACCAGCGCCTGGCAGTCCTCGGGGTTGGCGACGTCCGTGCGCACGGTGATCGCCCGCCGGCCGGCCTCCTCCACCAGCGCCTTGGTCTCGGTCAGGCGGTCCTCCCGCCGGGCGGCCAGTGCGACGTCGGCGCCGGCCTCGGCCAGCGCGCGGGCGAAGTCGCGGCCGAGGCCGGACGACGCTCCCGTCACGATCGCCACCCGGCCGTCGAGCCGGAACATGTCCAGGATCGTGCGGTCCCTCACGCCACTGCCCCTCTCGTCCTGCGCCGTTCCTCGCACCGTAGTCAGATGTTGCGTAGGTCACCCGGCGGGTAGACCGCTGCACCCGGGCTCTCGAGGGGGAGAGATGGGCAACCTGGCACAGAACCTGCTCGACACCGCCGAACGCGAGGCCGGCCGGCCGGCGCTGCGGATGGACGACGCCGTCCTCACCTACGCGCAGTTCCGGGACGCCGCCCTGCGCGTCGCCGCCTTCCTGCAGCAGCGGGGCGTCGAGCCCGGCGACCGCGTGGGCATGGTGCTGCCGAACGTGCTGTCCTTCCCGGTGCTGTTCTACGGGGCCCAGCTCGCCGGCGCCGCCGTCGTCCCGATGAACCCGCTGCTCAAGGCGCGGGAGGTCGAGTACTACCTGCGCGACTCCGGCGCGCGGATCGTGCTGGCCGCCGACCAGGTGGCCGGCCCCGCCACCGAGGCGGCCGGCACGGTCGGGATCGAGGCGGTCGCCGTCGACCCCGCGCTGCCGGAGCAGGCGATGGCCGCCGAGGGGCTGGCCACGCCGGTCGACCGCGCGGACGACGACCCCGCCGTCATCCTCTACACGTCTGGCACGACCGGGCCGCCCAAGGGCGCCGAGCTCACCCACGCCGGGCTGCACAGCAACGCGCTGACCACGCAGGAGACGCTGCTGGAAGCCGGCCCGGACGACGTGATCATGGGGTGCCTGCCGCTGTTCCACGTCTTCGGGCTCACCTGCGCGCTCAACGCGGGGGTGATCGCGGGGTCGCTGCTGACCCTCATCCCCCGGTTCGACGGCGGCAAGGCGCTGTCGGTGATCGGCCGCGACCGGGTCACGGTCTTCGAGGGCGTGCCGACGATGTTCTCGGCGATGCTGCACGCCCCCGACCGCGACCAGGCGGACGTCTCCAGCCTGCGGGTGTGCGTCTCCGGCGGCTCGGCGATGCCGGTCGAGGTCATGCGCTCGTTCGAGGAGACCTTCGGCTGCATCGTGCTGGAGGGCTACGGGCTGTCGGAGACCTCCCCGGTCGCCTCGTTCAACCACCCGCACGCCGAGCGGAAGCCGGGGTCGATCGGCACGCCGATCCGCGGCGTGGAGATGCGCCTGGTGGACGACGAGGGCCGGGACGTCACCGGCGGCGAGGTCGGCGAGATCGCCATCCGCGGCGAGAACGTCATGAAGGGCTACTGGGGCAAGCCCGAGGAGACGGCGAAGGCCATCCCCGACGGCTGGTTCCGCACCGGCGACCTGGCCCGGACCGACGACGACGGCTACTTCTTCATCGTCGACCGCAAGAAGGAGATGATCATCCGCGGCGGCTACAACGTCTACCCGCGGGAGATCGAGGAGGCGCTCTACGAGCACCCGGCGGTGGCCGAGGTCGCCTGCATCGGCATCGCCCACCCCGAGCTCGGCGAGGAGGTCGCCGCCGCGGTCGCGCTCAAGCCGGGGGCCAGCGCCGACCCCGCGGAGCTGCGCGAGTGGGCCAAGGCCCGGGTGGCCGCCTACAAGTACCCGCGGCACGTCTGGCTGGTCGACGCGCTGCCCAAGGGGCCGACCGGCAAGATCCTGCGCCGCGCGGTCGAGGTGCCCGAGGGGGTGGCGCAGCGATGACGGAGCAGCGCCCGGCGAAGCCGCCGGCGCCGTCGGCACCCCGCTGGCGGCAGGCCTACGACGCCGTCGACAAGGCGGTGACCCCGCGGGCGGAGGCGTTCGTGCGCACGCCGACCTTCGCCCAGGGCGCGGCGCTGCTGCAGCGGGCGCAGACGCTGGCCCGCAGCTCGGCGCGCGGCCTGACCGCCCGCGCCTGGCACCTGCTCAACCTGCCCGCCGGCTCCGACGTCAGCCGGCTCCGGGCGCAGATCGGGGCGCTGGACCGCGAGGTCCGGCGGCTCAACCTGCAGCTGGAGACCGAGCGGCGGCGGACCGGCCGAACCACCACGACGACCGAGGAGGAGCCCCGTGCCGACGGTGCCCAGCCCGCAGACGATCCTCGACCGCGTCCGGCGCGACGTCGAACGCAACGCCCTGCGGGCTCGTAACGGCATCAAGCTCGCCGCCGGGCTCGACCGGCCCGGCGTCGGGCTCACCCCGAAGGACGTGGTCTGGCAGCGCGGCCGCTCCCAGCTGTGGCACTACCGCAACGACGACGTGCGGTACTCGCCGCCGCTGCTGGTCGTGTTCAGCCTGGTCAGCCGCAGCTACATCCTCGACCTCACGCCGGGCAACAGCTTCATCGAGCAGCTGCTCGGCGCCGGCTTCGACGTCTACATGATCGACTGGGGCGAGCCCGACGAGCGGGACGCGCAGAACCGGCTCGAGGACTACGTCGACGACTACATCCCGGCAGCGGTCGACCGGGTGCTCGAGCTCTCCGGCGCCCACGAGATCAACCTGTTCGGCTACTGCTTCGGCGGCGACCTCACCCTGCTCTACGCCGCGCACCACCCCGACGCGCCGCTGCGCAGCCTCACCGTGCTGGCCACGCCGGTCGACTTCGAGCACATGGGGCCGATGGGCGACCTGTTCCGGGTCGGCGGGCTCGAGGTCGACCAGGTGATCGGAGACGACGGCAACGTGCCGCCGTCGGTCGTTGTCCAGGGCTTCAAGACGCTGACCCCCACCGCCGAGGTGACCCGCTACGTGACGCTGTGGGAACGGCTTTGGAACGACGAGTACGTCGCCGCCTACCAGGCCATGACCGGCTGGTCGGACGACCACGTGCCGTTCCCCGGCGCGGCCGCCCGCGAGACGGTGAGCATGCTCGTCCGCGACAACGGGATGGTCACCGACCGGCTCACCGTCGGCGGCGACCCGGTGCGCCTGTCCGACATCACCGTGCCGTTCCTGACCGTCCGGGCCAACCGCGACCACATCGTGCCGCCGGCCGCGACCGCGCCCCTGATCGACCTGGTCGGCTCCGAGGACAAGCACGAGCTGTGCCTCGACGCCGGCCACATGGGCCTGGTCGTCGGCCGGACGGCGGCCAAGACGACGGTCCCGACGATCCTCGACTTCCTCCGCCGGCGCAGCGAGCCGGTCGACGCCCCGGCCGGAGCCGCCTCGTGAGCACCGTGGTGCCACTGACGTCCGAGCACTGCGACGCCCTGCTGCGGTTCTTCCAGGGGCTGCCCGAGGGTGACCTGACCTTCATCAAGGAGGACGTCACCGACCCGGCGACCGTGCGGGCCTGGACCGCCGGGGACGACCGGGCCCGGCGCTGGGTCGCCGTCGACGGCGCGGACATCCGCGGCTACGTCTCGGTGCTGCGGCTCTCCGGGTGGTCCGACCACGTGGGCGAGGTCCGCCTCGTGGTGGCGCCGTCGGCGCGCGGCACCGGGCTGGGCCGCGACCTGGCCCGCCACGCGCTGGTCTCCGCGGTCGAGGCGGGCATGACCAAACTCGTCGTGGAGGTGGTGGCCGAGCAGGGCGCCGCGCTGGCCCTGTTCACCGCCCTGGGCTTCAGCGGGGAGGCCCTGCTGCGCGACCAGATCCGCGACCGCGAGGGGCGGCTGCGCGACCTGATGGTGCTGGCCCACCACGTCAACGAGACCTGGTCGGGCATGGACACCGTCGGCCTGCCCGAGGCGCTCGGCCAGGAGCCCGGCTGAGCCCGCGCCCGGCCTCGGGTTGAGTCGGGCCGGGCACGTGCCGACCTTTCCTGGTGCAGGGGACACCGGAGGGGACGGCGATGACCGAGGGACGACGACGCGTGCGCGGGCTGCTCGTGCTCGCCGCGGCCGCCGCCTCGGTCGCCGGCTGCGCGACGGCGTCGGGCGACGTGCAGGTCGCGGCCGCCACCCGGTCGGCCGCCCCGCCGACCTGGTTCCTCGAGTCGGGCGGCGTCGTCCCGGCGCTGCCGACCGTCCCGACCACGGTGGGCCTCTCCCCGGTCATCCCGCGGCCGGGTGAGTTCTCCGTGCCCCTGCCGGCGCCCTACGGCGTCCCGGTGGAGACCGAGCCGCCGCCGGCGGTCTGCGGCGGGTACGCCAGCCCGGTCCGGATCAACCCGGGCGCCGTCCCGGGCCCCGGCACGGCCACGATCAGCTGGCAGGCCGACGGGCGCGCCGAGGTGGTCGGCTACCGCGTGCAGGCGGTCTCCCAGGACATCGTCTCGGGCACCCAGCCGGTGCCGCTGCAGCAGAGCGTCGGCCAGCCGGCCGGGTGCGAGGCGGTCACCGTGACGCTGACCGGCCTGACCCGCGGCGGCGTCTACGTGTTCTGGCTGGAGGAGGCCGTCGTCGACCCGCAGACGTCGGTGACCCGGCTGGTGCAGGTGGGCAGCTCGTCGCCGCTGGTCATCCCCTGACCCGGCCTCTAGGTTCTGCGGCCATGACCGTGCTCGACTGGCTGCTCGACTCCGACCCGGCGATCCGCTGGCAGGCGCTGCGCGACCTCGCCGACGCCCCGGCGGACGTCGTGGCCGCCGAGCGGGCCCGGGTGGCCACCGAGGGGTGGGGCGCCCGGCTGCTCGCGCTGCGGGACCCGGACGGCCAGTGGGCCGGCGGCGCCTGCTTCCCCGGCAAGCCGTCCGACGTCGACGGCCAGCCGTGGACGGCGACGCTGCCCACGCTGGACCTGCTCCGCCTCCTCGGCCTCGACCCGCGATCACCCGAGGCGCGCGAGACGGTCGCGCTGGTGCGCGAGAACTGCCGCTGGGAGTACGACGGCTCGCGGTTCTTCGACGGCGAGGTCGAGCCCTGCATCAACGGCCGGACCGTCGCCCTGGGCGCCTACTTCGGCGAGGACGTCGACGGGATCGTCGCGCGGCTGCTCGACGACCAGCTCGACGACGGCGGGTGGAACTGCTGGACGGAGGAGGGGTCGACCCACTCGTCGTTCGACTCGACGCTCGACGTGCTCGAGGGCCTGCTCGCGCACGAGCGGGCGACCGGCGGCACGCCGCAGACGGCCGCGGCGCGGCGCCGCGGCGAGGAGTACCTGCTCGAGCGCGCCCTGTTCCGGCGCCGGAGCACCGGCGAGGTGGTCCAGCCCGGCTACCTGCAGTTCTCGTTCCCGCCCCAGTGGCACTACGACGTGCTCCGGGCGCTCGACCACTTCCGCGACGCCGGGGGCACACCGGACGCGCGGGTGGGCGAGGCGATCGAGCTGGTGCGCGGCAAGCGGCAGCCCGACGGCACGTGGCTGCTGGAGAACACCCACCCCGGCGCCGTGCACTTCCCGCTCGAGGACGGCGACGGCCGGCCCAGCCGCTGGAACACCCTCCGCGCGCTGCGGGTGCTGCGGTGGTGCGAGACGTCCTCCGGCTGATCCCGCCACTCACGCGGGCACGACGTCGCCGGCTTCGGGGAAGAGCGGGAAGTCGCTGACGACGCCGCTGTCCGCGAGTGCCTCCTCGACGCCGCCGGCGACGCGGACCGCCTCGGTCGACACGGTCACCGTCAGCCCGTCCCCGGCCGGCGCCCTGGACGACCGGATGGTGCTCGCGCACCAGGCGCCCGGCCTCGGCCCAGCGCAGCCGGCCAGCACTCCGACGGCGACCAGCAGCAACGCTGCCGGCAGGCGGTTCCGTGCGGCCCTCACGGCCCGGATCGTGGCGGCCTGGCCGCGGCGTCGTCCAGCGGCGATACCGGATCGTCTCCGACCGCGCGGGTTCTCAGCGGCGGACGGCGCGCACGCCCGCCCCCGCGGCGGCGCGGACGACCTCCACGTCGGCGAACCCGTGCGCACGCAGGGCCTCGGCGACCGCGCCGATCCGGCGGTCGGCCCCGGCGGGGCCGCGGTCGTAGAGCACGAGCAGCCGCCCGCCCGGGCGCAGCACGTCCCGGAGGACGGCGAGCTCCCGTGCCGGATCCGCCGTCCAGAACAGGTTCACGTTCACCGTGACGGCCGCGTCGACGCTGCCCGCCGGCAGGTCCAGCTCCGCGAGCTCGGCCCGGAGCACGGTCAGCCGCCCGTCCGCCACCGCGCCGGCGTTGCGCCGCGTCGTCCGCTCGACGGCCACCGCCGACCGGTCGACGGCGACGAGCCGACCGGTGGTCAGCCGCGCGCAGACCAGCACCGCGGCCACCCCCGGACCACAGCCGACCTCCAGGACGACGTCGTCCGGGCGGGGGTCGAGGAGCTCCATGGCCCAGGCGATCCGCGGCGGGACCGCCGGGTTCACGCCTCCGTGACCCGGCCGCCGTCGACGACCAGCCGCCGGGTGGTGTGCACGGCCTCGAGCATCCGCCGGTCGTGGGTGACCAGCAGCAGCGTGCCCTCGTAGCTCGCCAGCGCCTGCTCGAGCTGCTCGATCGCGGGCAGGTCGAGGTGGTTGGTCGGCTCGTCGAGCACCAGCACGTTGATGCCGCGCGCCTGCAGCAGCGCGAGGGCGGCCCGGGTGCGCTCCCCCGGCGAGAGGGTGACGGCGGGCCGCAGCACGTGCTCGGCGGTCAGCGCGAACTTGGCCAGCAGGGTGCGCACCTCCGACGTCGGCCAGTCCGGCACCTCGGCGGAGAACGCGTCCAGCAACTGCTCGCCGCCGAGGAACCGGCCGCGGGCCTGGTCGATCTCGCCGATCCGCACCGACGGCCCGAGCGACGCCGTCCCCTCGTCGAGCGGCACCCGGCCGAGCAGCGCGGCGAGGAGGGTGGACTTGCCGGCGCCGTTCGCCCCGGTGATCGCCAGCCGATCGCCCCAGTCCACCTGCAGGTCGACCGGGCCGAGGGTGAAGGACCCGCGCCGGACCACCGCCCCGCGCAGCGTGGCGACGACGGCACCGGCCCGCGGGGCGGCGGCGATCGTCATCCGCAGCTCCCACTCCTTGCGGGGCTCCTCCACCACGTCGAGCCGCTCGATCCGCCGCTCGGTCTGGCGGGCCTTGGCGGCCTGCTTCTCCGAGGTCGCGCGCATGTGCGCCCGGATGTTCTTGTCCGGCTCGCTCTTGGCGCTGCGCACCGCGTTGCGGATCCCCTTGGTCATCCAGTTGCGCTGCATGCGCGCCCGGGCCTCCAGCCCGGACCTCGTCTCGGCGTACTCCTCGTACTCCTCGCGGGCGTGCCGCCGGGCGACCTCGCGCTCGACCAGGTAGGCCTCGTAGCCGCCGTCGTGCCCGCGGACCACCTGCTGGGCCAGGTCGAGCTCCACCACGCGGGTCACCGTGCGGGCGAGGAATTCGCGGTCGTGGCTGACCACCACGATCCCGCTGCGGGTCCGGGCGACGAAGCGCTCCAGCTGCGCCAGCCCGGTCAGGTCGAGGTCGTTGGTGGGCTCGTCGAGCAGCAGGACGTCGTAGCGGGACAGCAGCAGCGCGGCCAGCCCCACCCGGGCGGCCTGCCCGCCGGAGAGACCGGTCGTGGGCGCGTCCAGGGCGATGCCCGGCGCCACCTCGGCGAGGACGGCGGCGGCGCGCTCCTCGAGGTCGGGCCCGCCGAGCGCCAGCCAGCGCTCCAGCGCGTGGGCGTAGTCGTCGTCGGCGCCGTCCGTGCCCGCGGCGAGCGCCTCGGTGGCGGCGTCCATCGCGGCGTGGGCCGCGGCGACGCCGGTCCGGCGGCCCAGCGCACCGAGCACCGTCTCCCCCGCCCACCGCTCGGCCTCCTGCGGCAGGTAGCCGATCGTCCCCGACGGCGGGGAGAGGACGACGCTGCCCGACTCCGCCGGCAGCTCGCCGGCCAGGGTGCGCAGCAGGGTGGACTTGCCCGCCCCGTTCACCCCGACCAGGCCCACGACGTCACCCGGGGCGACGACGAGGTCGAGGTCGGCGAACAGGACGCGGGCGCCGTGACCGGCGGCCAGGCCGCGCGCGACGAGGGTGGCACTCACCGGCCCATGGTCCCAGGCGCCGTGATCATCGATCCGGCGCACGCGCGGCGGTGCTCACGACCCGGGGTCGTCGTCCTCCTGGGCGAGGACCTCGTCGGCCATCTCGTCGAGCATGCGCTCGAGCAGGTTGTCCTCGTCGGCGCTGCGCCGGCGCACGAGCCACGGCTGCAGGTGGTCGTAGCCGCGCACCGAGACCCGCCGCAGCGGGCGCACCCGGTAGGCCTGCCGGCCGCGCAGCCGGCGGGCCAGCTCGCGGTCGACCAGCACCGTCGACGGGTTCGCGACCGAGGTGAGCCGGCTGGCCAGGTTCACCACCGGCGAGTAGACGTCGCCGAGGCGGGTCAGCACCGTCCCGTAGGCGACGCCGACCCGCAGCGGCGGACGGTCCTCGGCGGCCCACTCGTCCGGCAGGCCCAGGGCGATCTCGGCGGCGTCCTCCGCGGTGCCGGCGGTGAACAGCACGCCGTCCCCGACGGTCTTGACCACCCGGCCGGAGTGCCGCGCGATCACCTCGGCGGCGATGCTCTCGAAGTCCTCGACCATCGCGCCGAGCTCACGCCCGCCCATCCCGCGGCTGCGCGAGGTGTAGCCGACCAGGTCGGCGAAGCCCACGGCCAGCTCGCGCCGGTCACCCCCGCCGGCCGCGGCCAGCAGCCGGTCGGCGTTGGCGGCCAGGTGGCGCTTCCAGACGTAGTGCTGGATGTCCCGCAGGTGCGGCAGCAGCCTGCGGGCGGCCTCGACCGCCTCCTCCGGCGTGGCCTCGCGTCCGGTCTCCCGCGCCGACCCGGCCAGGACGTCGGCCAGCATGTCGGTCTGCCAGTCGGCCAGCCGCGACAGCGCCTGCCCCATGGCCCGCGCGATGGTGGCCTCGGTCTCGGGCCCGATGAACCCCGACTCGATCAGTGACTCGAGCGCGCGCAGCGCCGCGATGTCGGCGTCGCTGTACGCCGGATCGGCGTCGGGGGTGTCGGCGAAACCCAGCGCCCGCCACAGCCGCTGGGTCCGTTCCAGCGGCACGCCGGAGAGCTCGGCCACCTGCAGGCGGGTGTAGCGGCGCGGGCCGTCCAGCAGCAGCCGCTCGAGCGCCTCGCGGGCGTCCGGGCCCGGGTCCTGCCCGGGGTCGTCCATGGGGGAATCGTGCCTCAGGTGGTGTGCACGACGAGGACGTCGACCCCCGAGCGCCGCGTCGCATCGGCCGGCACCGAGCCGAGCAGCCGGCCCTTGATGCCGTTGAGGCCCTTGTTGCCGACCACCAGCAGGTCGGCGTCCTCCCGGCGGACGACGTCGAGCAGCGCCTCGACCGGCGAGCCCATGACCGCGACCGTGCGGACGTCGGTCGCGCCCGCCTTGGCCGCCCGCTCGCCGGCGCTGCGCACGGTCTCCTCGGCCGGGTGCGAGCCCACGACCTGGTACGCCTCGTCCCCCAGCACGTCCTGCGCGCGGGAGAGCTCCCGCTCGTCGGCGTCGGTCGGCAGGTAGGCGCAGGCCACCACCAGGGTCGCCCCGCAGGCGCCGGCGATCGCGCCGGCACGTGCGACCGCGCGCAGGGAGGACTCGGACCCGTCGGTGCCGACGACGACGGTCCGGTAGGCGGTGTCGGTCACGGCCGCACTGTATGTGACCTGCGGTACCACCTGCTTGTCGAGCCGGCACCGTTTCCCCCGGTCAGGCGTCAGGCAGAGGATCCATTGCCCCCGGATCGCGGCCGAATCCAAAGGTGAAGGATCCTTTGCCCCAGCTCACACCCGGAAGTGAGGACAGGCTGCCCTCAGTGCTGCCGGAGCGACACCCCCGTGCGCTTGGATGGACACGTCCGCCGGACCCATGACGAGGAGTGCGCCATCAGCAGCGGCATCGCCCCGCGGTTCGACCCCGTACGGGTCGAGGTCAGTGGGCTCACCAAGACCTTCGGCACCGTCCGGGCCGTCGACGGGCTCTCCTTCACGGTGGAGCCCGGCTCGGTCACCGGCTTCCTCGGCCCCAACGGCGCCGGCAAGACCACCACGCTGCGCATGGTCCTGGGGCTGGAGACGCCCGACACCGGCCAGGCCACGTTCGACGGCGTCCCCTACGCCAGGCTGGCCGAACCCGTGCGGACCGTCGGCGCCGTCCTCGAGACCGCCTTCCACCCCGCCCGCTCCGGGCGCAACCACCTGCGGGTGTACTGCCGGGCCGCCGGCCTGCCGGTGTCGCGCGCCGACGAGACGCTGCAGCAGGTCGGCCTCACCGACGCGGCCAACCGCCGCGCGGGCGGCTACTCGCTCGGCATGCGCCAGCGGCTGGCCCTGGCGACCGCGCTGCTCGGCGACCCCGCCGTCCTCGTGCTCGACGAGCCGGCCAACGGCCTGGACCCCGAGGGCATCCAGTGGCTGCGCGGCTTCCTGCAGCACCTGGCGCACACCGAGGGCCGCACGATCCTGGTCTCCAGCCACCTCCTGGCCGAGATGGAGCAGACCGCCGACCGGATCGTGATCATCGGCGCGGGCAAGCTGGTCCGCGAGGGGTCGATCGCCGAGCTGCGCTCGGGCGCCGACGGGGCCGGGACGGTGCGCGTGCGCAGCCCCGAGGCACACCGGCTGGCCGACGTGCTGCGCGCGGCCGGGCACCCGATCACCACCGAGGACGGCGACACGCTCACCGTCACCGGGGTGCCGACTGCGGACGTCGGGCACGCGGCCTTCACGGCCGGCATCGAGCTGCACGAGCTGCGTTCGCACAGCACCGGCCTCGAGGAGATCTACTTCCGGCTCACCGCCGGTCAGGAGCAGTTCGCCGCGACGGTGCCGCAGGAGGTTGCCCGATGACCCGCCTCGTCCGCGCGGAGTGGACCAAGCTGCTCACCACCCGCGTCTGGATCGGCCTGGTGCTGGGCGCCTGCGTCATGGCCGGCGGGTTCGCCGCCCTGTTCACCGGGCTCGCCGGGGTCGAGCAGAACGGCCAGCCGGGCCTGCCCGCGGTCGGCACGGACCAGTACGAGGAGCTCGTCTTCTCGGTCGGCGCCAACGCCAGCGTGCTGCTGCTGATCCTCGGCATCATCGGGATGACCCAGGAGTACCGGCACCGGACGGCGACGCCGACCTTCCTCACCACGCCCCGTCGCGGCCGGGTGGTCCTGGCGAAGCTGCTGGCCTACGCGCTGGCCGCGGTGCCGATCGCGCTGCTCGTCCTGGCCGTCGACGTCCTGGTCGTGGCCGTCTACGCCGGCGCACGCGGGGACGCGCCGTCGCTCGACGCCGACAACCTGCAGACGCTGGCCGCGGCCGGACTCGTGCTGGTCGTCTTCGCGGTGATCGGCGTCGGCATCGGGGCGCTGCTGCGCAACCAGGTCGGCGCCATCGTCGGCTCGCTCGTCTACCTGTACGTCGTGGAGCCGATCGTCTCCTCGATCAGCGCGATCCAGGGCGCGTACAAGTGGCTGCCCGGAGGCGCGGTGCAGGCGATCACCTCGGACTTCCAGGCACCGGATCTGCTCGCCCCGTGGCAGGGCGCCGTGTTACTGCTCGGCTACGGTCTGGTCGCCGCCGTCCTGGGTACGTTCCTCGCCGTCCGGCGAGACATCGTCTGATGACAGCCCCGGGAGCATCGCAGCGAGGAACGAGCGAGGAGCGGACCGGGGCGCGGAATCAGACGGATGGCATCGTCTGACGGTCCGGACGTCTGCACGGGCGAGCCCCGTCCACCGACACCCGAGAACCCGGGGAGCACTTCCGCATGACCACCCGCATGACCGCCCAGCGCCTGGGCAGGCTGATCGCCGACGGCGACGTCGACGCGGTCCGCACCGCGGTCACCGACAACCCGCGGCTGCTCGCACGCACGGTCGAGCGCGACGGGCACAGCGGCTGGACGCCGCTGCACATGGCGGTGGCCGAGCAGCAGGACAAGATCGTCCGGGTGCTGGTCGAGGCCGGCGCCGATCCGTCCGCGCGGACCGAGCACGACCACACCCCGCTGCACGTCGCCCTGGAGTCCGCGCCCGAGCTCGTCGCCGTCCTGCAGGAGCTGGGCGCGCCGGTCGACGCGGCGAGCGCGGCGTTCCTCGACGACGTCGAGCAGCTGGAGCGCGAGCTGGACCTGGGCGCCCATCTGGTCGATCCGGTCACCCGCGTGGACCTGCTGGCCCTCGCCGCCCACGGCGGCGCCCTCCGGACCGCGCGGCTGCTGCTCGACCGCGGTGCCGACGCCGACGGCGGCGCGCTGCACGCCGCGGCCGGCCGGGCGCACCTCGAGCTCGTCCGGATGCTGCTGGACGCCGGGGCCGACGTCGACCGGCGCGACCCGGAGTCCGGCCGGGCGCCGCTGCACGCGGCCGTCGCGGCCGGCCCCGGCGGCGACGCGCCCGAGGTCGTGCGCGCCCTCTTGGAGGCCGGGGCGGACGTCAACGCCACCACGAACGACGGCGCCAGCGCCCTCGACATCAGCCGCGTCGCGGCCGCCCGTTCCCGCCGGTCGGACGCGCGCCAGGCGACGGCCCACGACGCCCTCGCGGAGCTGCTCACCGCGCACGGCGCCACTGACTGACGAAGGCTCCCTGCAGGGCCCGGAGCGGGTCCGCTCGGCCGGTTCGACCGGTAAGCGGCCAGGCCCCGGGCGTAGACTCGCCACCCGGTCCGAAAACGTCCACAGACGAAGAAGGCACTCGCCCCCGTGTCAAGCGTGAGCTCATCCCGGCCGTCCTCCACGTCCTCCTCCTCGGTGGCAGGCTTCGGCACCAACGAGTGGCTGGTCGAGGAGATGTACCAGCAGTACCTCGCCGACCCGTCCAGCGTGGACCAGGCCTGGCACGAGTTCTTCGCCGACTACCGGCCGGGCAGCCCGGTCGCCTCCGGCCTGGACCGTGCGCAGCCGGCGCAGACCACCCAGGACGACGCCGCCGCGCAGAGCCCCGCGGCTCCGGCGCCGGCGGAGGACGACGCGGCCGAGGCCACCGGCGCGCAGGGCTCGGCCACCCAGGCCGGCCCGGCCGCCGCGCCGGCCACGCCGCCGCCGAGCTCGCGCGCCACCACCGTCGAGGAGCGCACCGAGGCCACCGTCGTCCACCGGGCCGCGGAGCGCACCGAGCAGCAGCAGCCGGCCGCCCCCGCCGCCAAGCCGGCGCCCGCCAAGGCGCAGCCGGCTGCGTCCTCCCCCGCCCGCCCAGAGGCCGACGGCGGCAAGCGCACGCCGCTGCGCGGCGCCGCCGCCAGCGTGGTCAAGAACATGAACGCCTCGCTGACCGTCCCGACGGCGACCAGCGTGCGCGCGGTGCCCTCCAAGCTGCTGGCGGACAACCGCATCGTCATCAACAACCACCTCGCCCGCGCGCGCGGCGGGAAGGTCTCGTTCACCCACCTGATCGGCTACGCGCTGGTCCGGGCGCTGGACGACTTCCCGAACATGAACAACGCCTACGCCGAGGTCGACGGCAAGCCGACCCTGGTGCAGCCCGAGCACGTCAACTTCGGCCTGGCCATCGACCTGCCGAAGGCCGACGGCTCGCGCTCACTGGTCGTCGCCTCGATCAAGGGCGCCGAGACGATGGACTTCGCCCAGTTCTGGGGCGCCTACGAGGACATCATCCGGCGGGCCCGCAGCAACAAGCTGACCATCGAGGACTTCCAGGGCACCACGATCAGCCTGACCAACCCGGGCACGATCGGCACCAACCACTCGGTGCCGCGGCTGACCGCCGGGCAGGGCGCGATCATCGGCGTCGGCGCGATGGAGTACCCGGCCGAGTTCCAGGGGATGAACCCGGAGACGCTCGCCGAGCTGGCCGTCTCGAAGATCATCACGCTGACCTCGACCTACGACCACCGGATCATCCAGGGCGCCGAGTCCGGCGACTTCCTGCGCCGGCTGCACGGCCTGCTCCTAGGCGAGGACGGCTTCTACGACCAGGTCTTCCGCTCGCTGCGGATCCCCTACGAGCCGGTCCGCTGGGTGCCGGACGTGCGGATCAGCCACGAGGGGCAGATCGACAAGGAAGCCCGGGTCATCGAGGTCATCGAGTCCTACCGGCGCAACGGCCACCTCATGGCCGACACCGACCCGCTGGAGTTCAAGGTCCGGACCCACCCCGACCTCGACATCGTCCAGCACGGGCTCACCCTGTGGGACCTCGACCGGCAGTTCCCCGTCGGCGGCTTCGCCGGCGAACGCACGATGGCTCTGCGGGACATCCTCGGCGTGCTGCGCAACTCGTACTGCCGCACGGTCGGCATCGAGTACATGCACATCACCGACCCCGAGGAGCGCGAGTGGCTGCAGAAGCGCATCGAGGTCAAGCACGAGCAGCCCGACCGTGAGAAGCAGAAGCACATCCTCGGCCGGCTCAACGCCGCCGAGGCGTTCGAGACGTTCCTGCAGACCAAGTACGTCGGCCAGAAGCGGTTCAGCCTCGAGGGCGGCGAGTCGGTCATCCCGATCCTCGACGAGGTGCTGATCGCCGGCACCGACTACGACCTCGACGAGGTCACCATCGGCATGGCCCACCGCGGCCGGCTGAACGTGCTCGCGAACGTGCTCGGCAAGAGCTACTCGAAGATCTTCGGCGAGTTCGAGGGCAACATCGACCCCTCGACCGTCCAGGGCTCCGGCGACGTGAAGTACCACCTCGGCGCCGAGGGCACCTTCAAGAACCCGTTCCGCGACGACGAGATCGCCGTCTCGCTGGCGAGCAACCCCAGCCACCTCGAGACGGTCAACCCGGTGCTCGAGGGCATCGCCCGCGCCAAGCAGGACATCCTCGACAAGGGCGAGGGCGGCTTCACCGTGCTGCCCGTCCTGCTGCACGGCGACTCGGCCTTCGCCGGCCAGGGCGTCGTCGCCGAGACGCTGAACCTCTCGCAGCTGCGCGGCTACCGCACCGGCGGCACCGTGCACGTCGTCATCAACAACCAGGTCGGCTTCACCACGAGCCCGGCCGCGGCCCGGTCGAGCCTGTACTCGACCGACGTCGCGCGGATGATCGGCGCGCCGATCTTCCACGTGAACGGCGACGACCCCGAGGCGTGCGTGCGGGTGGCCCGGCTGGCGGTCGACTACCGGCAGGCGTTCAAGAAGGACGTCGTCATCGACCTCATCTGCTACCGCCGCCGCGGGCACAACGAGGGCGACGACCCGTCGATGACCCAGCCGCTGATGTACGACATCATCGACCGCAAGCGCTCGGTCCGGAAGCTGTACACCGAGGCCCTCGTCGGCCGCGGCGACATCACGCTGCAGGAGGCCGAGGAGGCGCTCAAGGACTACCGCGGCCAGCTGGAGCGGGCCTTCGCGGAGACCCACGACGTCCAGGACTCCTCCAAGCCGGAGCCCGTCATGGACCCGCGCACCCCGCAGGAGTCCACGGTGCGGACGGCGATCACGCCCGAGATCCTCAAGATCATCGGCGACGCGCACGTCTCCCTGCCGGAGGAGTTCAACGTCCACCCCAAGCTCAAGCGGATGCTCGAGCGGCGCGCGGCGATGGCCAGCGAGGGCGACATCGACTGGGCGATGGGCGAGCTGCTGGCCTTCGGCTCGCTGCTCATGGAGGGTGTCCCGGTCCGGCTGGCCGGTCAGGACTCCCGGCGCGGCACCTTCGTGCAGCGGCACTCGGTGCTCATCGACCGGGAGACCGCGGCCGAGTACACGCCGCTGGCACACCTGACCGAGGACCAGGCGAAGTTCTTCGTCTACGACTCGCTGCTCTCCGAGTACGCGGCCCTCGGCTTCGAGTACGGCTACTCGGTGGCCCGCCCGAAGGCGCTGGTGCTCTGGGAGGCGCAGTTCGGAGACTTCGTCGACGGCGCCCAGATGGTCATCGACGAGTTCATCAGCTCCGGCGAGGCCAAGTGGGGGCAGCGCTCCGGCGTCGTCATGCTCCTGCCGCACGGCCTCGAGGGGCAGGGCCCGGACCACTCCAGCGGCCGGATCGAGCGGTTCCTGCAGCTGTCGGCGGAGAACAACATGACCGTCGCCAACTGCACGACCCCGGGTAACTACTTCCACCTGCTGCGCCGGCAGGCGCTCTCCGACGTGCACCGGCCGCTGGTCGTGTTCACGCCGAAGTCGCTGCTGCGCGCGAAGGCGGCGGTCAGCCAGGTCGCCGACTTCACCGAGGAGAACTTCCGGCCGGTGCTGGGCGACCCGGGGGTGGGCGGCGAGCCGCTGGACCCGTCGTCCGTGCGCCGGGTGCTGCTCTGCAGCGGCAAGGTCGCCTACGACCTGGGCGCCCACCGCGAGGCCGAGGGCCTCGCCGACACCGCGATCCTGCGGGTCGAGCAGCTCTACCCGCTGCCCGCCGAGCAGATCCGCGCCGAGCTCGACCGCTACCCGAACGCCCAGGACCTGGTCTGGGTTCAGGAGGAGCCGGCCAACATGGGCGCCTGGCAGTTCATGGCGATCAACCTGCCCGAGCACCTCGGCGGCCGGACGCTGCGCCGGATCAGCCGCAAGGCGTCGGCCAGCCCGGCGGTCGGGTCGGCCAAGGTGCACGAGGTCGAGCAGCGGGAGCTGGTCGCCTCGGCCTTCACCGGCTGATCGTCCACGTCACCGACCGTGTACTTCACCGACAGAGGCCTGGAGGAGCTGGCCGACCGGCGGGGCGAGGAGGAGGTCACCCTCGCCTGGCTGGCCGACCAGCTCCAGGCCTTCGTCGACCGGTATCCGGACTTCGAGGTGCCGGTCGAGCGCTTCGCCACCTGGCTGGCGCGCGGCGGCACCGACGACGACGGCGACGACTGAGACAGGGCCCCCGGTCTAGCGGATGCCGTCCCAGAGGGCCCGCTGCTCGCCGCGCGGGTCCTCGACCAGCTGCACCTGCTCGCCGAAGTCCTGCACCGGCCGCCGGTCCAGGTCGTAGGGCGCCCAGCCGGGGTCGCCGTCGCGCACGAACCGCACCCAGGCGTCGTGCATGGCGTCGGCGAGGTGCTGCGGCGCCGCGGAGCCCATCAGGGCACCGTGGGCCTCGAGCGCCAGGGTGTCGAACGTGAAACCGAGCTCGAGTGCGTGGCAGGCGCCGAGCCGGCCGCCGAACTGCGGCGACGGCCAGGAGAACTCGTACATCCAGCTGCGCCCGGCCGTGGCCTCGGCGAGCCGGATCGCCGGCATGCGGAAGAACCAGTCGGTCGCGACGTCGGCGAGCAGCTCACCGGCCGACGCCCCCGGCCTCCCCGCGCCGTACACCTCCAGGCCCTTGTCGACCTGCAGCCCGTAGCCCGCCACCGCCATCCGCACCAGCGGCTCGGTCGCCATGTCGATGAGCCCGTTCGGGACGAGGAAGAGGCGGTGCTCGTCCCGGTTGGCGCCGACCAGGACGGCGACGTCGCGGGCCGACCCCGCGGCGATGCGCCGGATCGGCAGGTCGGGGAGCACCTCGCCGTCGATCACCGGCTCGAAGGCCATCAGGTTGGCCGTCACCTCCCCCCAGCGCTCGGGGTCGGGCACGAGCTGCGCCTCCTGGGTGATGCCCACCTGGGCGGCGATCAGCTCGTCGAGCGGAACGCCGGCCAGCGCCTCCCGCTGCGGGGGCAGGTTGAGCCGCTCGGCGAGGTAGCCCCCGATCTTCGTCGCGGTGGCCGCGCTCAGCGCGTGGTGGGCGGCTCCGCTCTGCAGCACCGCCTGGGCGAACAGCCCCTCCGCCGACGGCATCGCCAGCAGGCAGCCGACGCTCATCCCGCCCGCCGACTCGCCCCCGATGGTGACCCGGGCGGGGTCGCCGCCGAACGCGGCGATGTTCTCCTGCACCCAGCGCAACGCGGCCACCTGGTCGAGCAGCCCGCGGTTGGGCGGGGAGTCGTCGGCGAAGTGCAGGAAGCCGTCGACGCCGAGCCGGTAGTTGATCGTCACGCAGACCACGCCGTCGCGGGCGAACGTGGCGCCGTCGTACACCGGGACGGCGCCGGAGCCGTTGACGAACGCGCCGCCGTGGATCCACAAGAAGACCGGCAGTCCCGCGGCGGTCGGGTCCGGGGTCCAGACGTTGAGGTTGAGGCAGTCCTCGCCGGGGATCTGCGGCTCGGGCAGCAGCACGTCGTACGGCGGCGCGTACGGCGGCTTGGGCGCGGTGGGGCCGTACTCCGTGGCCGGCCGGACGCCGTCCCACGGCTCCGGCGGCGCCGGTGCGGCGAACCGCCGAAGCCCGAACGGAGGTGCCGCGTACGGGATGCCGCGGAAGGCGTGCACGCCGTCCCGGGTCGTCCCCCGCACCTGTCCGCTCGTCGTCCGCACCGTGGGCTCCGTCATGCCAGCGGAACCTACCGCCGGCCGGTCCCGGCACGGGCCACCGCGGTGCGCCTTCGCCACGGAACGACGCGACAGCGGCACCCTGAGTGCGTGCTCGGTCACTCCCACGCCCTCTCCGGCCTCGCCGCCGGCGCCGCGACCTTGCCGTGGGCGCCGGTCCACGGCGCCGTCGCCCAGGGCGCCTGGGTCGCCGCGGCGGGCGGGTTCGCGATGCTGCCCGACCTCGACCAGCAGCGGACGACGATCTCGCGCATGTGGGGGCCGGTCACCGACCTGCCCGCGGCGCTGATCAACAAGCTGTCCGGCGGGCACCGGTGGGGCACTCACGACGCGTTGCTCGCCCCGGTCGTCCTCGGCTTCCTGGCGATGGCCGCGACGCAGACCTTCCCGACCAGCCTGCTCGTCCTCGCCCTCGCGATCGGGCTGGCGCTGCGGGCGCTGAACTTCGTCATCCCGGGACGGGCCGAGAACACCGTCATCGGCAACCTGGTGCTCTCCTGGGGCGGGGCCTGGCTGTTCCTCGACCACAGCCCGCCGCCGCTGTGGCTGCCGTGGGCGGTCGCCGTCGGCGTGCTGGCGCACATCCTGGGCGACTTCCTGACCCGCGAGGGGATCCCGGTCCCGGTGATCTGGATCCTGCACCGCTGCCGGTTCGCGCTCATCCACCTGCGCACCGGCGCGACCGTCGAGAAGGTCGTGCTCGTCCCGGCGTTCTCCCTCGCGACCCTGGTGTTCCTGTACCTGAACACCGGCATCTCCGGAGCGGTCGACCCGGTCGTGGAGCGGATCACCGGCAGCGGCTGAACTCGGTCCGCGGCGGCTCCCGCGGCGTAGCCTCCAGGCCGCCGCACGGGAGGACCGCCATGGCGTCACTGCCCCGGCAGGTCGACAGCTTCGTGGGCCGCGACGATGCGGTCCGGGGCCTCGGCCGGCTGCTCGACGAGGCCACGATCGCCACCGTCGTCGGGCCGGGCGGCGTGGGCAAGACGCGGCTGGCGCTGGAGGCCTCGTCCCGCGCCGCGGTCCGCTTCCCCGACGGCGTGTGGTTGGTCGACCTGTCCGGGGCGCGGTCGCCCGACGACGTCGCGGGCGCGGTCGCGGTCGCCCTCGCGATCACCCCTGGCGCGGCCGACGCCGTCCCGCTGCTCGCCGAGCGGCTCGGGCAGCGGCGCGTCCTGCTCCTGCTCGACAACTGCGAGCATCTCGTCCAGCCCGTCGCGACCCTGGTCGCCGCCCTGGCCCGGGACTGTCCCGGCCTGACGGTGCTCGCCACCAGCCGCGAGCCGCTGGCCGTCCGCGGCGAGCGGCTCTTCCCCGTCCCCCCGCTGGCCGAGGCGGACGCCGTCCGGCTGTTTCTGGATCGCGCCCGCGCCGCGGATCCGGGCTTCGACCCCGGTCCGGCCGACGTCCGTGCCGTGGCCGCGATCTGCCGCCGGTTGGACGCCCTGCCGCTGGCCATCGAGCTCGCGGCGCCGTGGGTGCGCACGTTCGCCCCCTCCGACCTGCTGCCCCTCCTCACCGACCACCTCGCGCTGCCCCCGCCCGACGTCCGCGACCGGCCGCCCCGTCAGCGCACCATGCGGGCAACCGTCGAGTGGAGCCACGAGCTGCTTGCCGTCCCGCAGCGGGTGCTGTTCCGGCGGCTGGGAGTGTTCGCCGGGCCGTTCGGGCTGCCCGCGGCGCAGCGGATCTGCGGGGGTCCTCCCCTGCGGGAGGAGCTCGTCGCGCCGGTCCTGGCCGCCTTGCACGACCGCTCCCTGCTGGTCGTCGAGCGGGCCGAGGGCACCGGACGGCGGTACCGGTTGCTCGAGGTGGTGCGCGAGCTGGCGCTCGAACGACTGGCGGAGTCCGGCGAGACGGACGAGCTGCGCCGTCGGCACCTCGAGCACCACCTCACCGAGGCCGAACGGGTCGACACCCGCCGGCAGGCCACGGGCAGCGACGCCGGGGTCGCCGAGTTGCTCCGGGCGGCCGACGACCACCGCGCCGCCCTGGCGTGGGCCCTGGAGCACGACCCGGACCGCGGGCTGCGGCTGGCCGCGGCGCTCGAGAGCTTCTGGATGGTCCGGTCGGTCGCCGAGGGCCGCAGCCGGCTGCAGCAGGCGCTGGAGCGTGCCCCGGAGCCGACGGCTGCGCGGGCGCGCGCGCTCACGGTCGCCCCCCTGGTCGTGGCGGGTGGGCTGCCCTGGCCGGAGGCCCGACGGCTCGTGTCGGAGGCCATCGCGATCCGGGAGTCCGCGGGCGACCGGACCGGCGTCGCGGCCGCCCGGCTGGTGCTGGCCCTCGCCACCTTCTTCGCCGGCGAGCTGGACGCCGCCCTGCGCAGCATCGACGACGCGCTCGCCACGGGACCGCTGCCGCCGCTGCTGGACGCCCGCGCGCGCATCTACCGGGCCACGGTGCTCGCCTTCTCCCCCGGCGGGCTCGGCGAGGGGCGGCGCCGGCTCGAGGAAGGGCGGGCCCGTGCCGCGGCCATCGGGGACGGCTGGGGGCGCGGCATGGCGCTGACCATGCTCGGCCTGGCCGACCTCCGGGCCGGGGACCCCGATGCGGCCCACCGGCACCTGCGCGACGCCCTGGGCGGTGCGCTGCAGGCCGGCGTCACGGCCGCTGCGGTCGGCGGGTTCGGCGAGCTGACCCTGCGCACCGACGCCCGCCGCGGCCTCGTCCTGCTGGAGGCGGCCTCCGCGGTCCGTGAGCGCACCGGCGTCGCCGCTTTCCCGGTGCCGGTGGGCCGGCAGCTCGAGCGCGCCCGGACGACGGCGCGGCGCCGGCTGGCCGGCCCGGTGGCCGAGCGCTGCCGGGCGCGGGCCAGGGCGATGACGACGGAGGAGGCGATCTCCTTCGCGCTCGCTCCGTGCGACGACGGGGACGCCGGCCGGCTCACCCCGCGGCAGCAGGAGGTCGCGCTGCTGGTCGCCGCCGGGGCGAGCAACCGCGAGATCGCCGAGCGTCTGAGCGTCTCGGTGCGCACGGCCGAGACGCACGTGGGCCACGTCCTGGAGAGCCTCGGCCTGCACCGGCGCACCGATCTGGCGGCCTGGGCGCACGAGACCGGGCTCGCCCCGCGGTCTCCGTAGTCGGCCGGCCGTGGTTCCACGGTCCCGGGGCGAGGCCGACCGCTCCTACGGTCGCCCGCCATGGAGCGCACCGATTCCCGATCCGTCCTCGTCGTGGGCGCCGGCCCGACCGGGTTGCTGCTCGCCGCGCAGCTGGCCGAGGCGCAGGTGCCGGTCCGTGTCGTCGACCGCCGGCCGGACGCCGTGACGGAGAGCCGCGCCGTCGCCGTCCACGCCCGTGCGCTGGAGACCCTGGCCGGCCTCGGCGTGGCCGACGAGCTGCTCGCCCGGGGCCGCCGGGTGAGCGGCTTCGCCCTCTGGGACGGCCGCCGCCGGCTGACCCGCATCGACTTCGGCCGGCTCGACTCGCCCTTCCCCTTCCTGCTGGACGTGCCGCAGACCCACACCGAGCGGGTGCTGCACGACCGGCTCGCCGCACGCGGCGTCGTGGTGGAGCGGGCGACAGAGCTGGTCGGCCTCGTCGACCTCGGGGACGGGGTGACCGCCACGCTCCGAGGACCGCACGGGCCGGAGGCGGCCGACGCCTCGTACGTGGTGGGCTGCGACGGCGCGCACAGCACCGTGCGCCGCCTGCTCGGCATCCCGTTCCCCGGGTCGCGGTACGCCGACGACTGGCTGCTCGCCGATGTCGCCGTCGACTGGGACCGCCCGCCCGACGACGTCCACGTCGTCTTCAACCCCGGTGGCCGGGCGGTCGTCTTCATGCCGCTGCCGGCGGACCGCTGGCGGGTGATCGTCTACTCCGCCCCGGGTGCCCCGGCCGGCCCACCGTCGCCGGCCGAGATCGCCGAGCTGGTCGCGCGGCGGGTCCCGGGACCGATCGCGCTGCGGGATCCCAGCTGGACCGCCCGCTTCGCCACCCACCGGCGCTCGGCCGCGAGCTACCGGCGGGGCCGGGTGTTCCTCGCCGGGGACGCCGCCCACCTGCTCAGTCCGGCCGGTGGTCAGGGGCTCAACACCGGCCTGCTCGATGCGGCCAACCTCGGCTGGAAGCTGGCCGCCGTCCTCACCGCGGGAGCGAGCGAGCAGCTGCTGGACTCCTACGAGGCCGAGCGGGCGCCGGTGGGCACGCAGGTGCTCGCGCTCAGCGACCGCCTGCTGCGGCTCAGCGCGGTGACGGGGTCCTGGCGGCGGGCGGCACGGTCCGCCGCGGTGCCGGCGGTCACCCACCTGCCCGGCGTGCGGGCGAGGGCGGCCGGGCGGATCGCCCAGCTGTCGGTCGGCTACCGGGGCGGCCCGCTGACCGAGCCGGGTGGCCGCGCGGGGTTGCGCGCGCCCGGCGTCCTGCCGGCTCCGGGCCCGGCGTGCACCCTTGTCGTGGCCGGAGGGCCGGACGACGAGCGCCGGCTGCGGGCCTGGCTCGACCGGGCACCGGGCGCCGTCCGGTTGCTGCGCCTGGCGCCGCCCGGCACGCCACCGGGCGCCGGCGTGCTGTCCGACCCTGACGGGCGGCTCGCCCGGTGGTACCGAGCCGGAGGTGGGGTGCACCTGATCCGGCCCGACGGCTACCTGGCGGCCTCGGGGACGGCGGCCGTCGAGCGGGCCCTGCAGCGGCTCTACGGGAACTCGGTCGCGGAGCGGAGCGGGTCCGCGCAGACTCGGGAGTCGTGGAACAGCTCTCCGACAAGCTGCTGAACTGGGCGAGCATCCTCGACGAGCAGACCCGGATGCAGGCCGAGCGCACCGCCTCGCTCCCGTTCGTGCACCCGCACGTCGCCCTCATGCCCGACGCCCACCTCGGCAAGGGCGCGACGGTCGGCTCGGTGCTGCCGACCAGGGAGGCGATCATCCCGGCGGCGGTCGGGGTGGACATCGGCTGCGGCATGATCGCCGTCCGCACGCCGTGGTCGGTCGACGAGGTGCGCGCCCGGGGCCCGCTGGCGCCGCTGCGCGGTGACATCGAGCGGGCGGTGCCGCTGTCGGCGGGCAGGTACAACAAGCGGCTCACCGACACGGCGAAGACCCGTGTCGCCGCGCTGGAGGAGTACGGCGAGGAGCTCGGCGTCCTCCAGTCGGTGAACTCCGTCGCCCCGAACTGGCCGATGCAGCTGGGCAGCCTCGGGTCGGGCAACCACTTCATCGAGGTCACCGCCGACGAGCAGCAGCGGGTCTGGCTGTTCCTGCACTCGGGCAGCCGAGGGGTCGGCAACAGGATCGCCTCGCGGCACATCGCGATCGCGCGGGAGCGGGCGCACCGCGAGCGGCTGGACCTGCCCGACCGCGACCTGGCCTGGCTGGACGAGGGGACGCGGGAGTTCGACCGCTACATCGCGGAGCTGCAGTGGGCGCAGCGGTTCGCGCTGCTCAACCGCGAGGAGATGATGGACCGGGTCGCCGACTGCCTGGCCCGGCACATGCGGGAGGACGCGACGCCGGAGCTGGAGCGGATCAACGCCCACCACAACTTCACCCAGCGGGAGCGGCACGACGGCGTCGACCTGTGGGTGTCCCGCAAGGGCGCGATCCAGGCGAAACAGGGCCAGGACGGGCTCATCCCCGGCTCCATGGGGACGGCGAGCTACGTGACCACCGGCCTGGGCAACCCGCTGGCGCTGGAATCCGCACCCCACGGCGCCGGGCGGGCCTACTCGCGCGGGGCGGCGCGGCGCACGTTCACCCGCGAGCAGCTCGAGGCGGCCATGGCCGGCATCGAGTGGCGGCACAGCGACGTCTTCCTCGACGAGATCCCTTCCGCGTACAAGCCGGTCGACGTCGTCATGGACGACGCGAAGGACCTGGTCGAGATCCGGCACACCCTGCGGCAGCTGGTGAACGTCAAGGGCGACTGAGAAAGGACCCCGGGGATGGGCTGCCCGCTCGGGGATCCATGGCGCGCTGTCCCGGGGTCGAAGTCGTGCTCCCGGGGTGCTGCAGGACCCCCGGAGCACGAGTTCGACCCGAGGAGCGCTCCGTGAGCGGCTACGGTTCTCCGCCGTGAGCGGGCCCGTCTACATCCCCCGGCTGCTGACCGACGACGCGATGGCGGTCCTGGCCGAGCTCGGCCTGCCGCTGGTCATCGGCGAGGAGCGTCCGCCGACCCGCGAGGAGCTGCTGCGCGGCGTCGCGGGCGCGACCGCGGTCGTCTGCACGCTCACCGAGCGGATCGACGCCGACGTCCTCGACGCGGCCGGCCCGCAGCTGCAGGTGGTCGCCAATGTCGCGGTCGGCTACGACAACATCGACGTCCCGGCGGCGGCCGACCGCGGCGTCGTCGTCACCAACACCCCGGGCGTCCTGGACGACGCGACCGCCGACCTCGCCCTCGGGCTGATGCTCGCGGCCGCCCGCCGCATCGCCGAGGGCGACCGCTTCCTGCGCCGCGCCGAGCCCTGGGTCTGGGGGCCGCGGATGATGGTCGGCCTCGACCTCTCCGCCGGCGCCACGCTCGGCATCGTCGGCTACGGCCGGATCGGCCGGGCGGTCGCCCGGCGGGCCCGTGGCTTCGGCCTGCGGCTGCTGGCCACCCCGACCCGCACGCCGCTGTCCGACGAGGACGCCGCCGGGGTGTCGTTCGTGGAGCTCGACGGGCTGCTCGCCGAGGCCGACGTCGTCACCCTGCACGTGCCGCTGACCGAGGCGACCCGGCACCTGATCGACGACGCCGCGCTCGCGCGGATGCGGCCGACCGCGCTGCTGGTGAACACCGCCCGCGGCCCGATCGTCGACACCGACGCCCTGGTCCGGGCGCTGCAGGAGGGGCGGATCGGCGGCGCGGCACTCGACGTCTTCGAGGACGAGCCGCAGGTCGACCCACGGCTGCTCGCGCTGGAGCGGGTGGTGCTCACCCCGCACCTGGGCAGCGCCGCGTCGGCCACCCGCAGCGCGATGTGCGGGCTGGCGGTGCGCAACGTCGCCGAGGTCCTCGCCGGCCGCCCGCCCCTCACGCCCGTCGGAGTGTGAGAGCGCAGGAAACCTGCGCCCTCACACTCCGCATCAGGGGGTGACGCCCTCCGCGCGGGCGCACGCGGCGACCGCCTCGGCGACGGCGCTGGCCACCCGGCGGTCGAGCGGGCTGGGCACGATGTGGTCCGGCCGCAGCTCGTCCCCCACGACGTCGGCGATCGCGGTGGCCGCGGCCAGCTTCATCTCCTCGGTGATGGCGGTGGCGCCGGCGTCGATCGCCCCGCGGAAGACCCCGGGGAACGCCAGCACGTTGTTGATCTGGTTCGGCAGGTCGCTGCGGCCGGTGGCGACGACGGCCGCGTACTTGGCCGCCATGTCCGGGTCGACCTCGGGGATCGGGTTGGCCAGCGAGAACACGATGCAGTCCTTCGCCATGGTTGCGATCGCCGACTCCGGCACCGAGCCGCCCGACAGGCCCAGGTAGACGTCGGCCCCGGCCAGCGCGTCGACCATGGTGCCCGCGTGCCGCGCCTCGTTGGTGTTGTCGACCAGCCACCGCTTGATCGACGTCAGGTCCTCGCGGCCGGGGTGCAGGATGCCCCGGGAGTCGGCCACGGAGATGTCCCCGACCCCCGCCTCGAGCAGGATCTTCGTGCAGGCCACCCCGGCGGCCCCCGCTCCGGCGACGACCACCCGCAGGTCGGAGATCTCCCGGCCCACCACCCGCGCGGCGTTGCGCAGCGCCGCCAGGACGACGATCGCCGTCCCGTGCTGGTCGTCGTGCATGACGGGGATGGACAGCGACTCCCGCAGCCGGTCCTCGATCTCGAAGCAGCGCGGCGCGCTGATGTCCTCGAGGTTGATCCCGCCGAAGGACGGCGCGATCGCCTCCACCGCGGCCACGATCCCGTCGACGTCGGTGGTCGAGAGCACGACCGGCACCGCGGACAGCCCGCCGAACTCGCTGAACAGGCAGGCCTTGCCCTCCATGACCGGCAGCGCCGCGGCCGGGCCGATGTCGCCCAGACCGAGGACGGCGGTGCCGTCGGAGACGACCGCCACCACGCGCGGCGCCCAGGTGAACCGGCGCGCCAGCTCCGGCTCGGCGGCGATCGCGCTGGAGACGCGGGCGACCCCCGGGGTGTAGGTCAGCGCCAGGTCGGCGATCGAGTCGATGGACCGCGTCGGGCGTACCGCCAGCTTGCCGCCCTCGTGCACCGCGAACGCCGGGTCGCCGGCGAAGCGCTCGGGATCGTTGCCGCCCTGGTGCTGGTCACCCATGGAACGGGGAGCGTAATCGCGGGGTCAGCCGCCCGCCGACGGGCCCACCCCCGCGGTTCGCCTACGGTCTCCCGCGTGGAGATCCGCCAGCTCGCCGTGCGCGACAGCTATGTGGTCGACCTGGTGCCCCACGGGGACGCCCGCGGCCGGTTCACCGAGTGGTACCGCGCCGACGTGCTCACCGGCGCCCTCGGGTTCGCGCTGCCCCTCGCCCAGGCCAACCACAGCGTCTCGGCCCGCGGCGTGCTGCGCGGCGTGCACTTCGCGCTCGTCCCGCCCGGCCAGGCCAAGTACGTGTACTGCCCGGCCGGCCGGGTCCTCGACGTCGTCGTCGACGTGCGGGTGGGCTCGCCGACGTTCGGGGTCCACGACGCCGTCGTGCTCGACAGCGAGCAGCCACGAGCGGTGTACCTCGCCGAGGGCCTGGGGCACGCGTTCCTCGCCCTGGAGGACCGCACCTCGGTGACCTACCTGGTCTCCAGCGGCTACGCCCCCGACCGGGAGTTCGGCGTCTCCCCGCTCGACCCGGCGCTGGACCTCCCCTGGCCGGACGACGTCGAGCTGGAACTGTCAGCCAAGGACCGCGCCGCGCCCACCCTCGAGGAGGCGCGCGCCCAGGGCCTGCTGCCGACCATGGAGCAGTGCCTCGCCCGGTACGCCGAGCAGCGCACCACGAGCTGAGCGCGGACGGCCGTCCGCACCCGGTGGCCCGCGCCATCGTCCTCGGCCGATGTGACTCTTGACACACTGCAACGGTCGCACCAGGGTGGCCTCGTCGCGCTCGTCGGTCGCCATGCGGACAACCGTCCTCATGGCGGCCCGGGCCCTCTCCGCCGAGGAGACGCGTGGTGAACCCCCTCGAGGTACCCGTGACCATCGTCGGTGGCAGCCTCGTGGGCCTGACCACCTCGCTGCTGCTCGCCGCCCAGGGCGTGCCGCACGTCGTGGTGGAGCGACACCGCGGCACCGCGGTGCACCCGCGCGCCGCGTCGTTCCACCAGCGGACGATGGAGATCTTCCGCAGCGTCGGCCTCCAGGAGGCCGTCGAGGAGGCCGCCACCCGGGAGTTCGTGCAGAACGGCGCCATCGTGTCGGTGCCGAGCCTGGCCAGCCCGGACATGACCTTCTTCTTCCGGCACTTCAACGAGGGTGTCGAGCACCTCAGCCCGACGTCGCGGCTGTTCATCACGCAGATCGGGCTGGAGCCGCTGCTGCGCGACCGCGCCCGCGAACTCGGCGCGGATCTGCGCTACGCGACCGAACTGGTCGACGTCGAGCAGGACGACGACGGCGTCACGTCCGTTCTCCGTCCCCGGGACGGCGGGCCGGAGCAGGTGGTGCGCTCGGAGTACCTCGTCGCGGCGGACGGGGCGCACAGCGTCGTGCGCGACCGGCTGGGCATCGACCTGGTCGGCCGGGGGTCCTTCGCCGAGTGCGTGACGATCTACTTCCGCGCCGACCTGCGCGACCTGATCGGCGACCGGAACCTCAGCGTCGTCTACGTGAACCACCCCGAACTGCTGGGGTTCTTCCGGTTCTCCCTCGCCGGCGACTCCGGCTTCCTCGCCGTGTTCTCGACCGTCGAGCCCGACGGCACCCGGGACACCCATGTCGCCGAGGGGCTGGACGCGGCGCGCTGCGCCGACCTGGTCCGCAAGGCCCTCGGCCGCACCGACGTCCCCGTCGAGGTCGACAACGTGCAGCGGTGGACGGCGGCCGCGGCGCACGCCGCGCAGTTCGGCGCCGGGCGGATGTTCCTCGCCGGCGACGCCGCGCACGTCATGCCGCCCACCGGTGGCTTCGGGGGCAACACGGGCGTGGCGGACGCGCACAACCTGGCCTGGAAGCTGGCCATGGTCACGCGGGGCGTCGCGGGCCGCGGCCTTCTGGACACCTACGACGCCGAACGCCGCCCGGTCTGCGACCTCATCGTCGAACAGGCCTACACGCGCTACGTGCTCCGGGTGGACCCCTCGCTGCCCCGCGACGACCTGGCGGCGCCCATGGACGACGCCTCGATCGAGCTGGGCCCGGTGCACCGCTCGGAGGCGATCGTCGCCGAGGAGCCCGACGACGGCGCCCCGCTGGTCGATCCGCGAGAGCCGGGTGGGCGCCCGGGCACCCGCGCGCCGCACGTCCCCGTCGTCCGGGACGGCGGAACGGGATCGGTGCTGGACCTGTTCGGGCGCGACCTCGTCCTGCTCGCGGGGGCGAAGGGCGACCGGTGGTGCGCGGCCGCGGAGCAGGCCGCGGCCGCATCCGGGGTGCCGCTGACGGCGCACACGGTCGCGGCGGCCGGGTCGGTGGTGGACGCCGACGGCCGCTTCGCCGAGGCCTTCGGGGTGGACGAGGACGGCGCCGTCGTCGTCCGCCCGGACGGGACCGTGGCCTGGCGGTCCCGGCGCGCGGTCGAGGAGCCGGCCGCAGTGCTCGACGGCGTCCTGCGGCGGGTGCTGGCCCGCTAGCCGACGGACGGCGGACCGCCCAGCCGGCCCGGGCGCGGCCAGAGCCGGCCGACCACCCGGCCGACCGGCACGGCGACGCCGAACGCCCGGCTGTCGTCGGTGACCAGCGGGTTGTCCCCCACCACCCAGCTGCCGCCGGGCTCCACCCGCTGCACCCGCTTGACGACGAGCAGCTCCGGCCGGGAGGGGAAACGGGCCAGGACCACGGCGCCCGGGGCCACCCGCGTGCCCGGACGGAGCCGGCGGACCAGCAGCCGGTCGCCGTGGCGGACGGTCGGGGACATCGACGGGCCGGTGACCCGGGCCAGCACCCATGTCGTGGCGAGCGGGGTCACTCCGCTCCCGCTGTCGCTCCCGATCACCGCGAGTAGGGTCGCAGACGACCCGAAAACACGACATCCGGAGGCACATCCATGCGTTTCACCCGCATGTTCTCCGCCGTCGAGGCCACCGCGCACTGCGACCTCCCCTGCGGCGTGTACGACCCGGCCCAGGCCCGCATCGAGGCGGAGTCCGTCAAGGCGATCCAGCAGAAGTACCAGGACAACGAGGACCCGGTCTTCCGGCAGCGGGCCGTGCTCATCAAGGAGCAGCGCGCCGACCTCGTGAAGCACCACCTGTGGGTGCTGTGGACCGACTACTTCAAGCCGCCGCACTTCGAGAAGTACCCGCAGCTGCACGAGCTGTTCAACAAGGCCACCAAGCAGGCGGGCGCCGCCGGTGGCAAGGGCAGCATGGACCCCGCCGAGGGCCAGAAGCTGCTCGACTACATCGCCGAGATCGACAAGATCTTCTGGGAGACCAAGGCCGCGGCCTGACCGAGTTGCTCCGCGACCGCTGCCGGGCCGCCCGCACGGGGCCGCCCGGCAGCGCCGTCTCCGGCGAGGCCGCTCCAGCCAGGGCCAGGGACCCGTTCGGGCACGGTCCGTCCGCCTAGGGTCGCGCCATGCATGCCTCCGGCGCTCCGTCGTTCGACGTCGGCCAGTTCCTCGAGCGGGTCGAGGCGGCCGCACCGATCGAAGCCGTCGAGCAGGTCGCGGACGCCCTGGCCGACTGGGTCGAGGCTCGTCGCGTCACGTTCCTGATCGCCGACTTCAGCGGCCGCTCCGTGGTCCGGCTGACCTCCACCGGCCCGGCCCTCGAGGGTTCCCGCAGCCGGTCCGAGGAGCACGCCGAGACCGTCTCGCTCGCGGGCAGCCGCTACGAGCGGGTGCTCCGGACGCAGCAGATGGACGTGCAGTCCCTCGGCGACGGGGCTCGGCTGATCGTGCCGGTCACCGACCGCGGGGACGCGATCGGGCTCATCGAGCTGGACCTGCCGCGCCCCGCCGGACCGGAGGTGGTGGCCGACGTCTCCGCCGCCGCTCATGCGCTGGCCTACGTGGTGATCGCGGCGCGCCGCCACACGGACGTGTTCGAGTGGGGCCAGCGGACGACGCCCTTCTCGCTCGCCGCGGAGATCCAGCGCCGGCTGCTGCCCAGCTCCTACACCTGCGAGGCCGGGCAGTTCACCCTCGCCGGATGGCTGGAACCGGCCGCCGCGGTCGGGGGTGACACCTTCGACTACGCGCTGGACCGCCATTCGCTGCAGGTGTCGATCACCGACGCGGTCGGCCACCAGGTTCCCGCCGCCCTGCTGGCCACACTGTTCGTGGGTGCCCTGCGCAACGCTCGGCGCAGGGGCCTGGACCTCGACGAGCAGGCCCGGTACGCCAACGACGCCCTGCTCCAGCACGCCTCGGCCGAGCAGTTCGTCACGGGCCAGCTGGCCCGGATCGACCTGCGCACCGGCACGGCCGTCATCCTCAACGCCGGCCACCCCGCTCCGCTCCGGCTCCGCGCCGGCGGGGTGGAGGAGATCCGTCTGGACGTCGAGCCGCCGTTCGGGGTGGTGTCCGGCCGGGGGTACGCCCTGCAGCGGCTCGCCCTCGAGCCGGGCGACCGGATCGTCTTCCTCACCGACGGCATGCAGGAGCGCAATGCCGCCTCGTTGGATGTCGCCCGGGCGCTGGCCGACACCGCCGATCTGCATCCGCGGGAGGTGGTCCACGCGTTGGGCGACGCCGTCCTGCACGCGACCGGCGGCGACCTGCGCGACGACGCGACCATGGTCTGCCTGGACTGGTACGGCGGCCCGCCCCGGCGGCGGGACAGCGAGTACGGCGCGGACCGCGACCTCGCCTCCGCCGCCCGGCGGCCCGGCGGCGCCTGAGCACGCGTTCGAGCCCGACGCCGGCCAGCGCCCGACCCGGTCGTCCGGCGGTGCGGTCCTGGGCCCTGACGGTACCGTTTGCTCACGATGCGCATCGACCGGGCCGGGTGGCCCTTCATCACCGGGCCCCTCGCCCCCGCCGCCGTCCTGGCGGTCGCGGGCCGGCGCCGGTTCCGGCTGCTGGCCTGGCCTTTCGTGCTGCTGTCGGCCTACATGGCGCTGTTCTTCCGCGATCCGGACCGCCCCTGCGACGCCGCGCCGCCGCCGCCGGACGACGTCCTCTCCCCCGCCGACGGCATGGTCATGGTCGCGGGCGAGCCGCAGGAGGGCGTGGCGCCCGAGGGCGACTGGCAGCAGATCAGCGTCTTCCTCTCGGTGGTCGACGTGCACGTGAACCGCTCGCCGTACCACGGCGAGGTCGTGGAGAGCTCCTACCGCAGGGGCAGCTTCCTGGCCGCCTACCGCAAGGAGTCCGCGCACCGCAACGAGCGCAGCGAGATCTGGCTGCGCGACGGCGACCGCACCGTGGTGTTCCGCCAGATCGTCGGCGTGCTCGCCCGCCGCATCGTCACCCGCACCGGCGTCGGGCAGAAACTGGCGACCGGTGAGCGCATGGGCCTGATGAAGTTCGGGTCCCGCATGGACGTCTTCGTGCCCCCGGAGTGCACGGTCACCGTGCGGAAGGGGCAGCGCGTGCGCGGCGGCGAGACCGTCATCGCCCGCTGGCCCGGAACCCGCTGAGGGGACGCCCGCCGATGCCTCCGACCCGGCGCACGGCCACCGTCGAGTTCGTCCGCGGCTCCGGCCGGCGCGCCCGGCGCCGCGCCCTGGCCACGCTGCCCAGCCTGTTCACGCTGGCCAACATGATGTGCGGCTTCCTCGCCATCCTGGTGTCGATCCGCGGCCAGTACACCTTCGCCGCCATCCTGGTCGGGCTCTCGGTCGTCTTCGACATCACCGACGGCGCGGTCGCCCGGCTGGTCGGCGCGGTGACGCCGTTCGGCCTGCAGTTCGACTCCCTGGCCGACCTGGTTTCGTTCGGCATGGCTCCGGCGCTGCTCGCGTTCACCCTGTTCTCGGAGGGGGACGACGCCTTCGACCCGCTGGGCTGGATCGCCTGCGGCCTCTGGGTCGCCTGCGCCGCGATCCGGCTCGCCCGCTTCAACACCACCATCGACCCGACCGCCGACAAGCGGTACTTCATCGGCATGCCGAGCCCCGGCGCCGCGGGCGTCGTCCTGGCCTCGGTGTTCGCGTTCGGGGACCAGATGCAGGGCCGCGACCGGCTGTGGGTGCTGCTGATCGTCGCCGTCCCTGCGCTGCTGATGATCAGCCGGATCCGGTTCCGCTCGTTCCGGTCCCTGGTCAGCCCCAAGAGCGGCCGGCCCTACGGGCTGATCGCCGCCGCGGTCCTGCTGGTCGTCGGCTTCGTGTTCATCCCGGTGATCACCGGTGTCGTGCTGGCCTACGGCTACCTGCTCGCGCCGATCCTCGTCCCGATCGTCTCGCCGCTGGGCCGGCTGGTGCCCGCCCGGATCAAGGAGGTCCTGACATGAGCGGCTCCGTGATCGAGCCGGCTCCGCCGGGCGGTAGCGAATCGAGGGCATCGTGAGTGTCCGGCCGATCCGCCCGGACGACGTCCCCGCGGTCGTGGGGCTGGTCCGCGAGCTGGCCGAGTACGAGAAGGCCGCGCACGAGGTGCGGCTGACCGAGGAGCAGCTGACGGTGTCCCTGTTCGGCGAGCGCCCGGCCCTCTTCGGCCACGTCGCGGAGGTGGGCGGCTCGGTCGTCGGCATGGCCCTGTGGTTCCTCAACTTCTCCACCTGGCGCGGCACGCACGGCATCTACCTCGAGGACCTCTACGTGCAGCCGCAGCACCGCGGCAGCGGCCTCGGCAAGGAGCTGCTGCGCACGCTGGCCGAGACCTGCGTGCAGGCCGGCTACGACCGGCTCGAGTGGGCGGTGCTGGACTGGAACACGCCGTCCATCGACTTCTACAAGGCGCAGGGCGCGGTCCCGATGGACGAGTGGACCGTCTTCCGGCTCACCGACGACGCCCTGCCACGTTCGCCGCGCGGCGCCGGGATGCCGGCGGCGCCGGTCGGACCTAAGGTCGCGCGAATGGCGGACATGGACCTGCCGGCGCTGGTGCGGCGCCGCCTCGCCGAACTGGGCATCACGCCCGTGCAGGCCTCCCGGCTGGCCGACTGGGCCATCGCGCCGGAGACGATCGAGCACCTCGCCGAGGGGCGCCGCTCCGGGCTGGTGAGCGAGCGGCTCGCGCGGGCGCTCGCGGTGGCGCTCGGGGTGCCGGAGAACCGGGTCCGCCGGGCGGCCGGCCTGCCGGAGACGCCCGACCCGCGCGAGAGCATCGAGACCGGCCCGCACCTGCGGGTGATCAAGGGCGGGGACCGCTCCCGATAGGGTCGGCAACCGTGGGTCACGACCGCGGACGGGCCGAGTGCTGGCTCACCGACATGGACGGCGTCCTGGTGCACGAGGGCAACGCCCTGCCCGGCGCCGCGGACTTCCTCGAGCGCCTCGTCGAGTGCGAGCGCCGCTTCCTGGTGCTGACCAACAATTCGATCTTCACCCCGCGCGACCTCGCCGCCCGGCTGTCGCGCTCCGGGCTGCACGTGCCGGAGGAGTCGATCTGGACCTCGGCGCTGGCCACGGCGGACTTCCTGTCCTCGCAGCTGCCGGGCGGCTCGGCGTACGTGATCGGCGAGGCGGGGCTCACCACGGCCCTCTACGAGGCGGGCTACACGCTCACCGACACCGACCCGGACTACGTCGTCCTCGGTGAGACGCGGACCTACTCGTTCGAGGCGATCACGCGAGCGATCCGGCTCGTCGGCGACGGCGCGCGGTTCATCGCGACCAACCCCGACGTCACCGGTCCCTCGCCGGAGGGCCCGCTGCCCGCGACCGGCTCGGTCGCCGCGATGATCACCAAGGCGACCGGCGCCGAGCCCTACTTCGTCGGCAAGCCGAACCCGATGATGTTCCGCAGCGCCATGAACCGGATCGAGGCCCACTCGGAGTCGACCGTGATGATCGGCGACCGCATGGACACCGACGTCGTCGCCGGCATCGAGGCGGGGCTGGAGACGATCCTCGTGCTCACCGGCTCGACCCGGCCGGCGGACGTGACGCGCTTCCCGTTCCGGCCCAGTCGCATCTGCGACTCGATCGCCGACGTCATCTGCCTGGTCTGAAGCAGGGCACGGGTTCAGCCGGCGCGACGGAAGAAGGCCAGCCGCGACTCGGGGGTGGCCAGCAGGTACAGCTCCACGGCGACCAGCCCGAGCACCGGCAGCCCGATCAGCGGCCGCTCGTAGGTGAACGCCGACGTGTAGCCGAACAGGGCCAGGAAGATCTGCAGGGCCACCACCGGGCCGCGCGCCCACGAGGCCACCCGCCACAGCCCGCGCGCGGCGAAGCCCAGCGCGGCCGCACCCAGGGCGGTGAAGACGACCTCCGCCAGCGCCCGTCCGGTGTCGGCCGGGTTGCTGGTGACGGTGAGGAACAGCAGCCAGCCCGCCACGGCGGCAACCGCCAGGGCCTCCACGCCGACGACGACCGCGGCCCAGCGCAGGCTGCGCGGTGCCTCCTCGGCCGGCTCGCGCCGCGGCTCGGTGGCCGGCGGCTCGGCCGCCGCACCCAGGAGGCGGTCGGCGATGCCGCGGCGCTGCGGCGGCTGGTCGTCGCTCACGCCGCGAGATTACGCGCGCCCCACACGCCTCCCTGGACCCCCGACCTCCCGGTCGGCGCGCGATCCCCTGGCTAGCCTGGGGCTATGCGCGCGCTCGTGGTGGTCAACCCGGCGGCGACCGCCACCACCCCGAAGGGCCGCGACGTCCTCGTCAGGGCGCTCGCCAGCGAGCTCAAGGTCGACGTCGCCGAGACCGGGCACCGGGGGCACGGCCGTGAGCTCGGCGCCCGCGCGGTCGCCGACGGCGTCGACGTCGTGGTGACCCTCGGCGGTGACGGCACGGTGAACGAGGTCGTCAACGGCCTGCTCGAGCACGGTCCCGCGCCGCACCTGCCCACTCTGGCCGTCGTCCCCGGCGGGTCGACCAACGTCTTCTCGCGCGCGCTGGGCCGTTCCCGGGACCCGGTCGAGGCGACCGCGGAGATCCTCGACGCGCTGCGCACCGGTCGCACCCGCCGGGTGTCGCTCGGTACCGCGAGCGCCACCGGCACGAGCACCGCGCCGGTGGCCGTGCACGACGAGGGCAGCGCACCGGCCGTCGCCGCCGCCGACGCGGCCGCCTCCCCCGAGTGGACCGACCCGCGCTGGTTCGTCTTCGCGGCCGGCCTCGGCTTCGACGCCGACGTGATCGCGCGGGTCGAGGCGCAGCGCGCCCGTGGCCGGCGCTCCACCGGCGCCCTGTACGTGCGCGAGGCGACCAGCGCCTTCCTGCTCGGCAGGGATCGGCGGCAGCCCGCGATGACGCTGTGCACGGACGGCGGGGCGCCGCTGGACGGGCTGTTCCTGTGCCTGGTGTCCAACGTCAGCCCGTGGACCTACCTGGGCGCCCGCCCGGTCAACCCGAGCCCCGAGGCGTCGTTCGAGACCGGTCTCGACGTCTTCGCGATGGGCCGCATGGGTCCCCTGCGGATGCTGCACACGCTGCGGCAGGTGATGGCCCGCCGTCCCGACGCCCGCGGCAAGGGCGTGCACCGCTTGCACGACCTGCCGGAGGTGACCCTGACGGCGTCCCGGCCGCAGGGGTGGCAGCTCGACGGCGACCACCTCGGCACCGCGACGGGACTCCGCGTGCGCAGCGTTCCCGGGGCCCTGCGCGTCGTCGGCTGAGTCCCCGCCAAGACTTTTCGCACGGCCCGCTCAGGCGGCGCACAGGCGCCTGGACTGCGCTGTTAGCACGACACCGCTGGTTGCCGTCAAGGCATTCATCGGTGTGGTGGACACGTCGAGTGGCGCACCTATCACGCGCATGGTGAGGTTGCTCACGAGGGGGTCGACGGCGACCTCGTTTCGCTTGACAGGCGTCCGGCTCGTGAAAACATCGCGAGAGGAACGCAACCTGCCGGTAACAAGGCGGTAGGAGTCGCTGAGCCACGGCGCTGGGCAACCGGTGTCGGCCCGCGTGCGGACCGAGGCCGGCGACTAGTCGCACCCGCAACTGACACCGAGGAGTACACGACCATGGACTGGCGCCACCGCGCCCTGTGCCGCGACGAGGACCCGGAGCTGTTCTTCCCCATCGGGACGACGGGCCCCGCGCTGGTGCAGATCGAGCAGGCCAAGACGGTGTGCCGGCGCTGCCCGGTGGTGCAGTCGTGCCTGGACTGGGCGCTGCGGGCGGGTCAGGACTCCGGGGTCTGGGGCGGTCTGTCGGAGGACGAGCGCCGCGCGCTCAAGCGCCGTCAGGCCCGCACCCGGGCGTACACCGCCTGACGACAGCGCCGGGAGCATCGCAGCGAGGAACGAGCGAGGAGCGGACCGGCGCGCGTAGTCAGGCCCATGAGGCAGCCTGACCTGAGCACCACCGGTACGGCACCCGCGGGTGCCGCTGCCGCCACACGCCGCGAGGCCGGTCCGGGTTCCCGGACCGGCCTCGCGGCGTGTGGCGGCCTGGTCAGCGGCGGGGCCGGCCCGCGCCCGGCACCGTCAGCACCACCTCGGTCCCCGGCCCGCGGCCCCCGGGCGGGCCCATCGCGAGCCCGCCGCCCAGCTCGCCGGTGACCAGCGTGCGCACGATCTGCAGGCCGAGCCCGTCGCTCGCGGCCGGGTCGAACTCCGCGGGCAGCCCCAGCCCGTCGTCCCGCACGCGGACGACGAGGTCGTCGCCGTCGCGCTCGGCGACCAGCTCGATCGTGCCCGGCTCCCCGTCGGGGAAGGCGTGCTCGGCCGCGTTCTGCAGCAGCTCGGTGACGGCCATGACCAGCGGCGTCGCGGTGGCCGCGGGCAGCTCCCCGAACTGACCGACGCGGCGGGCCCGGGCGGCCGGACCCACCACGGTGAGGTCGCCGAGCATCGGCAGCACCCGGTCGAGCACGTCGTCCACGTCGACGACGTCCTCCCGGCTGCCGGCCAGGGTGTCGTGGACGACGGCGATCGACGCCACCCGGCGCACCGACTCCTCCAGCGCCGCCCGCGCGGCCGGCTCGGTCATGCGCCGCGCCTGCAGCCGCAGCAGGGCCGCGACGGTCTGCAGGTTGTTCTTCACGCGGTGGTGGATCTCGCGGATCGTGGCGTCCTTGGTGAGCAGCGCGCGGTCGCGGCGGCGGACGTCGGTGACGTCGCGGACCAGCACCAGCGCCCCCGCCTCGGCACCCGGCGCCTGCAGCGGCAGCGCGCGGACGAGCATCGTGGCGGCCGGGCCCTCGACGTCCATCGGGTCGGGGAAGCTACCGGCCACCGCCGCGGTGATGCCGGCGGCCACCGCCTCGCCCACGACGCGGTCCGCGGCCGCCGCGCGCGTGACCTCGGCCAGGTCGGCACCGACCAGGTCGCCGGTGAGGCCGATCCGCCGGTAGGCCGACAGCGCGTTGGGGCTGGCGTAGGTGGCCCGCCCCTCGCCGTCCAGGCGCACCAGGCCGTCGCCGACGCGCGGGCTCATCTCGGCGTCCTGCAGCTTCTGCGGCGGGAAGGTGCCGGCCGACACCATCAGGCAGAGGTCGGCGGCGATGTCGAGGTAGGTCAGCTCGAGGGTGGACGGCGACCGGGTGACGGCCAGGTTGGTGTCCTTGGCCAGGACGGCGACGACGACGCCGTCGTGCCGCACCGGGATCACCTCGCGGCGCCGCGGGCTGACCCCGGACCAGTCCGGCTCCCCCTCGGTGACCGGCCTGCCCTCGCGGTACGCGACGACGAACGGCTCGGCCGCCACCCCGGAGGCCTCGGCACCGACGAGGTCGTCGGGCTGGCTGGTCGGGGCGGTCAGCGGCCGCACCTGCGCCACGCACCACCAGTTCCCGGACTGCAGGGGCACCCAGAGGGTCAGGTCGGCGAAGGCGAGGTCGGCCAGCAGCTGCCAGTCGGCGACCAGCCGCCGGGCGTGGTCGACCTGGGAGGGGCTGGACGCCGATCCTCGGTGGAGGCGCTCGGAGAGGCTGCTCATGGTGTTCCGAGGGTATGTGGCGCCACCGCCTACGCTGCCGGACGTGGTCGAGGCCTCCCCCGTCGAGCCCGTGCGCGTCGAGCCCGCCACACCCGAGGACTACCCCCGGATCGCCGAGCTCACCGGCGGCGTCTACCGCGACGAGGGGCTCGCCCCCGAGGCGTACCAACGGCAGCTGCGCGACGTGGCGGGGCGCGCCGGGCACACCGACCTGCTGGTCGCCCGCGACGGCGACGGGATCGTCGGCAGCGTCGCGCTCGTCCTCACCGGCGAGTTCGGGGAGATCACCGAGTCCGACGACGAGGCGGCCTTCCGCATGCTGGTCGTCGACCCGGCGGCGCGGGGCCGCGGCGTCGGCGAGCTGCTCGTGCAGACCTGCGTGGAGCGGGCACGGGCGGCCGGGAAGCGGCGCATGGTGATCTCCACCGATCCCAGCATGACCGCCGCGCACCGCCTCTACGAGCGGCTCGGGTTCACCCGTCTCCGGGAGCGGGACTGGTCACCGCTGCCCGACGTGCACCTGATGGTCTACGTGCGCGGGCTGTAGTCGTCGACGGTGGCGATCAGGTCGCCCTCCTGGAGCACCTCGCCCTCGACGACGTGCAGCTCGGTCACCGTGCCGGCGCGCTCGGTCAGCACCGGGATCTCCATCTTCATGGACTCGAGGATCACCAGCGTGTCGCCGGCCGCGACCTGCGCGCCGGGCTGGACGAGGACCTTCCACACGCTGGAGACCATCTCCGCGTGGATCTCCTCGACCGGCACGCCGGGCCCCCTCGCGCTCGCGGTTGACGTCGGACCTCATCCTGGCACGTCAGAGGGCCGATCCGGTCAGCGCCCGGGCGTCTCCGAGCCGGCGGCCAGCCGGTCGAGGACGGCGCAGATCTCCGCCCCGTCGTGCGGCACCCCCGCATCCGGCAGCTCGGCGAGCACCCGGCCGAGCGCCCGCGCGGCGGTGGCGGTGTCCGCCGCGCCGGCGCTGAGCGTGGCGAGCAGCGCGTCGTACCAGCCGTCGAGCCGGTCGCGGGGGTCGTAGCCGCGCACCGCCACGACCTCGACGGCCGCGCCGTCGAGGGGGACCCGCTCGGTGGCGGGCAGGCGGCCGGTGACCCGGCCCGCCGTCCCCGGGGGCAGGGTCGACCGCAGCTGGACGGCGACGGCGGCCCGCGGTGTCCCGGGCTGCGGCTCGGCCGCGACCGCGCGGCGGCCCGCGGCGCTGCGCAGCGCGAGCTCGACGGCGTCGACGGCGTGCGCGCGCTCGAGCACCGACATGTCCAGGGAGAAGCCCGCGGCGACCTCGGCGAGCTCGCCGTCCGGGGAGATGCCGACGGTGACCAGTCCGCGCCAGCCGACGTCCTTGAGCCGCCGGGCGGCCGCGGGCAGGTCGGTCGGCTCGGGGGTCCAGGAGATGCGCGCGATGCCCGCGGCGCGGTCGCGGGAGACGGGCGTCAGGTGACGCAGGCCGTCGTCGGTGACCCAGGCGAGGAAGCCGCGCTCGCTGGCCGGCTCGACGCCGTCGCCGCCGAGCCGCTCGAGCACGTCGGCGTCGGGACCGACCCAGACCAGCCCGGCCCTCGCGACGGCCGCCGCCAGGCGGGCGTTGCCGGCCAGCGCCGGCGGCACGGGCAGGACGGCGGCGGCCCCGCTGCGCTGCGCGGCCTCCACGATGCGGTCGACGGCCAGGTAGGACTCGGCCGCGGGCGCCGGGCCCAGCAGCACCGCGTCGTCGGCCATGCGCACGTGCCGGGCGTTGCGCTCGGCCTCGGAGTGCACGGCGATCGACTTGATCCCGATCCGGCCGCAGGCGGCGATCACCCCGCAGGCCGCCGGCCCGCGGCCGGCGACCAGCACGCTCTCGATGCCCAGGTCCATGTCGTGCTCCCCGTTCGACCTCGACCCGGCCGGCAACGTCGCCGGCCCGGCCGTGAGAGGCTTGCACAGTCAGCTTGGCGGGTCCGCCGGCCGGGTGCACGTCCCTGCGCCGAGCCATCACGCCCGCGAGGTACCACGTTCAGCCCGGTGAAGGAGGCAGTGATGTCCAAGCGCGGACGCAAGCGTCGCTCTCGCAAAAAGAACGGCGCGAACCACGGCAAGCGCCCCAACGCCTGAACGACCTCGGGGAGTGTCCCGCGCCGGCTTCAGGCGGGGGTGGGACGCTCCCCGGACGTCTCGGTCCGGATCACCTCGCTGGTCAGCTTCTCGACGCTGACCTGCGTGCCGTCCTCCTCGAAGGCGACGGTGGTCAGCTGCAGCTTGATCCGGTCCCGCAGGCCGGGCGGCGGGACGTCCCCGCCGCAGCGGCGGCGGACCAGCGCCTTGAACTCCTGCTCGATGCCGAACTGGCGCAGGCAGCCCGAGCAGTCCTCGAGGTGCTCGGCGATGACCGCCCGCCGCGCGTCGTCGGTCTCGTGGTCCAGGAACTCGAAGACGTGCGACAGGACGTCGTCGCACGAGGAGATCTCGAGCGGCTCACCGGCGTCCGGACGGCGGTCGTCGCTCATCACGCCGTCTCCTCCCCGGCTCCGGCGCGGACGAAGCCGCGCTCACGGGCGTAGTCGGCCAGCAGCTTCTGCAGCCCCCGCCGGCCGCGGTGCAGCCGGGACATCACCGTGCCGATGGGCGTGCCCATGATCTCGGCGATCTCCTTGTAGGCGAAGCCCTCGACGTCGGCGAGGTAGACCGCCAGCCGGAAGTCCTCGGGCAGCTGCTGCAGGGCCTCCTTGATGTCGGAGTCCGGCAGGTGGTCCAGCGCCTCGATCTCGGCCGAGCGCAGGCCGCTGGAGCTGTGCTCCTCGGCGGCGTAGAGCTGCCAGTCCTGCACCTGGTCGGTCGGGTACTGCTGCGGCTGCCGCTGCTTCTTGCGGTAGCTGTTGATGTAGGTGTTCGTCAGGATCCGGTACAGCCACGCCTTGAGGTTCGTTCCCTCGGCGAACTGGTGGAACGCGGAGTAGGCCTTGACGAACGTCTCCTGGACCAGGTCCTCGGCGTCGGCCGGGTTGCGGGTCATCCGCAGCGCCGCCGGATACAGCTGGTCGAGGTAGGGCAGGGCGTCGCGCTCGAAGCGGGCGTCCCGCTCGGCACGGGTCTCGGCGACCTGGGTGCGGCTGCCGCCCTCGCGCGCCTCGGGGACCTCCACCGGCGCGCCCGGAACAGCGCCGGCAGCCGGCTCGTCGACGGGGCTGCTGCTGGTGGGCTCCTCGGGCACCGACCGTCCTCTCTGCGGGCCCCGCATGCGGGAGACCACGTCGGTCGATCCTAGTCGCGGGGCATCGGGGCGGCCCGGGGGCCGAGTGCGTACCGACCGCTGCCGGGCGGTGGAGAGGGCGCTGCTCACGGGTCGTGCAACCGCGCCGGCACGGGACCGATTCCCCGTTCGCGTGATCGCTACGCTCCTCCGCCGTGGCAGGGACCCCCGCGGTGAAGGTTCTGGAGAAGGCAGGGGTGCCGCACACCCTGCACCCCTACGACCCGGAGCACCCCGCCGACCGGGGCCACGGCGAGGCAGCCGTCGCCGCACTCGGCGCGGACCCGCGGCAGGTGTTCAAGACCCTCGTCGCCCGTGTGGACGGCGCGCTGACCGTGGCCGTCGTCCCCGTGGCCGGCACGCTGGACCTCAAGGCGCTGGCCGCCGCCGTGGGTGGCCGCAAGGCGGTCATGGCCGACCCGGCCGACGCCGAGCGCAGCAGCGGCTACGTCGTCGGCGGGATCAGCCCGCTGGGCCAGCGCAAGGCGCTCCCGACGGTGGTGGACGACTCGGCCCTGTCGTTCGAGACGGTCATGGTCAGCGCGGGCAAGCGCGGCCTGCAGGTCGAGCTGCCGCCGTCCGAGCTGGTGCGGCTGACCCGCGCGAGGACGGCGCCGATCGGCCGATGATCACGGTCCGGCGTAGGGGGTGAGCAGCTGGTCGACCGGCGCGTGGTCGTCGGTCAGCACCGGGGCGTCCCCGACGAAGGCGTCGAGCTGCGCTGCCCTGGCCACCTGCCAGGCGACGTCGTGCGCGGCCATCGCGTCCGCGATCGCCCCGACCGGGATCGGTGACCGCGACGCCACGACGACGACGTTGCCGCCGTCCTCGCCGGCCAGGACCGGCGCCCGGGCGAGGAGGGCCACGTGGGGGAACACCTCCCGCAGCGTGGCCAGCTCGGCGCGGACGAAGTCCATCGGCGGGTGGTCGATGAGGTTGGCGACGTAGACGCCGTCGTCGGTGAGCGCCGCGTCGACCAGCTCGAGCGCCTCGACCGTGGTCAGCTGCCACGGCACCGACAGCCCGCCGAAGGCGTCCCCGACCACGAGGTCGCGCTGCCCCGCCGGCTCGTCGGCCAGGCCCACGCGGGCGTCGGTGACACGCACCCGGAGCAGGTCCGACGTCCTCAGCTCCAGCTGCTCGCGGTCGATCGCCACCACCTGCGGGTCCACCTCGAGCACCAGGCTGTCGGTCCCGGGCCGGACCGCCGCCAGGTAGCGCGGCACGGTGACGCCGCCGCCCCCGAGGTGCAGCGCCGAGATCGGCCCCGGGGGCGGCACCGCGTCGCTGACCGCCGCCACCACCCGCACGTAGTCGAACTGCAGGTAGGTGGGGTCCGCGAGGTCGACGTAGGAGTGCCGGAGGCTGTCGAGCAGGAGCACCCGGCCCGACTCACGGTCGGCGTCCGCCACCACCCTCGCGCAGTGGTACGCGGTCTCCTCCTGGCACGGCGTCGGGGCGAGCGCGGCCAGCACCGTGCCGGCGACCGCGAGCACCATCAGCACCGGCGGCACCCGTCCCGCCCGGCGCAGCAGCACGGCCATGGCGAGGCCGGCGAGCACGGTCACGACCCCGGTGCCGACGAGGATCACGCTGCTGGGCAGCAGCGCCACGAGCACGAACCCGGTGACGAACGTGGCCGCGATCGCGCCCAGCGTGCCGATGCTCGACAGGCGACCCACCACCGAGCCGGTCTGCTCGAGGCTGGCCAGCTGCAGCTTCACCACCATCGGCGGCACGGCGGACAGCAGCGCCGCGGGCACGCCGACGGCGACGAACGCCAGCAGCAGCACGCTGCCGGCGTCGGGGCCCGTGAGCAGCGCCCCGGTGAACCGGACCAGGGGCAGGACGGCGACCACGAGAGCGCCGCCGCCCACCATCAGCGGCGGGATCAGCCGGCGCGGATCCGTGCGGTCCGCCGACGCCCCGCCCGACCACGCGCCGACCGCGATGGCCAGCAGGGCGAAGCCGATCACCGCCGTGCTGGTCTGCAGCGTGACGCCGACGTACGGGGCGATCAGCCGCAGCCCGACGATCTCGAGCACCAGCACCGCGCCCGAGCACAGGAACGTGACCCCGGCGGCGATCCAGCCGGGCAGCGCCTTCCCGGCGTCGTCTCCCCGGTCCGACGCCACGGTCAGAACAGCGCCGGCTGGTCCGCCGGCTCGCTCACCGACTCCACCCGTGCCTCGAGTTCCGGGCCGTTGTTCTTCACGTTGTTCACCGCGGTGCTCACCGGCCGCAGCTCCAGGGTCTCGACCAGCTCGGGCGGCGTGGGCTCGACCAGCGCGTCGACGTCCTCCCGGACCGGGTCCAGCCAGGCCGCCCAGCGCTCGCGCGGCAGCACCAGCGGCATGCGGGGATGGATCTCGGTCAGCACGCCCACCGCCGGGGCGGTGACGACGGTGCAGGTGTAGAGCCGGTCCTCACCGCGGCCCCACACCTCCCACAGCCCCGCGAAGGCGAGCACCGAGCCGTCCTGCGGGGTGACGAAGTAGGGCTGCTTGGCCGGTGAGTCCAGCCGCTTCGCCCACTCGTACCAGCCGTCGGCCGGCACCAGGCAGCGCCGCGACCGGGCCGCCTTCTTGAACGCCGGCTTCTCCGTGAGCGACTCGACCCGGGCGTTGAGCAGCCGGTTGCCGACCGACGGGTCCTTCGCCCAGCCCGGCACCAGCCCCCAGCGGACCGTGCGCAGCTCGCGGTGGGTGGTCCCGGTGGGCGCACCCTCCGTGTCGCGCTCCTTCTTCTGGCGCACCACGTAGACGTCCTTGGTGGGGGCGACGTTGTAGTCGGGGGGCAGCGGGGACTGGCCCTCGGCCCTGACCGCCTCGAACTCGACCACGAGGTCGTCGGGGCTGCGGCTGGCGGCGTAGCGACCACACATCGGGCACTCCTCGGGAGGCGGTTGCCCCGAACTCTAGGTCGCGGCACCGACAGCACGCCGCGACGACTGACCCCGCGAGGCCCGGGTAGGGGCCGGTGACGGACAGACGCACCGAGGGACGAGGATCGAGCCGTGACCGCCACCCAGAACCCAGCCACCGAGCAGCCGAAGACCGCGAGCGACGCGGGTGCCCGCCCCTACCGGACGGTCAACCCGTACACCGGCGAGGTCGAGCAGGAGTTCGATTTCCTCCCCACCGACGCCGTCGACGGCGTGATCGAGAAGGCCCATGCCGCGTTCCTCGAGTGGCGCCGCCGCCCGGTCGAGGAGCGGGCACGCATCGTCGGCCGCGCCGGCGAGCTGATGCTCGAGCGCACCGACGAGTTCGCCGCGCTGGTCACCCGCGAGATGGGCAAGCGCATCCAGGAGGCAGCGGGCGAGGTGCAGCTCGCGGCCAGCATCCTCACCTACTACGCCGAGAACGGGCCGCGTTTCCTGGAGCCCAAGCGCATCGACGTGATGAAGGGCGAGGCGATCGTCGAGAACGAGCCGATCGGCGTCATCCTCGCCATCGAGCCGTGGAACTACCCGCTCTACCAGGTCGTCCGGGTCGCCGGGCCGAACCTCGTGCTCGGCAACGCGATCCTGCTCAAGCACGCCGAGCTGAACCCGCAGACGGCCCTGGCGATCGAGCGGCTGTTCCTCGACGCCGGCGTCCCCGAGGGCGTCTACACCAACGTGTTCCTGCGCATCGCGGACGTCGAGCAGGTCATCGCCCACCCGCACGTCGAGGGCGTGACGCTGACCGGCAGCGAGCGGGCCGGCAGCAGCGTCGCCTCGCTCGCCGGCAAGTACCTGAAGAAGTCGGTGCTCGAGCTCGGCGGCAGCGACCCGTTCATCGTCCTCGACACCGAGGACCTCGGCCGGACCGTCAAGGCCGCCACCATGGGGCGGATGCAGAACAGCGGCCAGGCCTGCATCGCCGCCAAGCGGCTGATCGTCCCCGAGGACATCTACGAGCCGTTCGTCGAGGGCCTGAAGCAGGCGTTCTCGACCTTCTCCCCCGGCGACCCCAGCGACCCGTCGACCTCGCTGGCGCCGCTGTCCTCCGAGCAGGCGGCCAAGGACCTGCACGCGCAGATCCAGGACGCGATCGACAAGGGCGCGACCGTGGTCACCGGCGGCAGCCGCCCCGACCACCCGGGCGCCTTCGTCGAGCCGACGATCCTCACCGACGTCACGCCGGAGATGCGGGCCTACTCCGAGGAGCTCTTCGGGCCCGCCGCCGTCGTCTACAAGGTGGCGAACGAGGAGGAGGCGGTCGAGCTGGCGAACAACAGCCGGTTCGGTCTCGGTGCCGCCGTCTTCTCCGACGACCTCGACAAGGCACGCTCGGTGGCCGACCGGATCGAGGCCGGCATGGTGTGGGTCAACCAGCCCTCCGGCTCCTCCCCCGAGCTGCCGTTCGGCGGCGTGAAGCGCTCCGGCTACGGCCGCGAGCTGTCGGAGCTGGGCATGTTCGAGTTCGCCAACCGGAAGCTGACCCGCGTGCTGCCGGCCAAGAAGGCGGACAAGCCGCAGGCGGGGTGAACCCGGTGTCGGGCGGTGCCCGGCCGGAGCCGACCTGCGTGGCGGGCAGAATGTGCCCGTGACGGAGATCTGGACGACGCCGCACCGCTCGACGCCGGTCGACGCGGTCGTCCGGCTGCCCGGGTCGAAGTCGATCACCGCCCGCGCGCTGGTGCTCGCCGCGCTCGCCGACGGGCCGGGCCGGATCGTGCGGCCGCTGCGCGCCCGCGACACCGACCTCATGGCCGCCGGGCTGCGCGCGCTCGGCGTCGGCATCGACGAGGACGGCGCCGACTGGGTCGTCACGCCCGATCGGCTGCGCGGCCCGGCCGAGGTGGACGCCGGCCTGGCCGGCACGGTGCTGCGCTTCCTCCCGCCGGTCGCGGCGCTGGCCGACGGACCGGTCCGGGTGGACGGCGACCCCCGGCTGCGCGAGCGCCCCAACGCCGGCCTGCTCGCCGCGCTGCGCGCGCTCGGCGTCGAGATCGACGACGGCGGCCGCGGCCGGGCGCCGTTCACCGTGCACGGCACCGGCCGGGTGACCGGCGGGGCGGTGTCGGTCGACGCCAGCGAGTCCTCGCAGATCGTCTCCGGGCTGCTGCTGGCGGCTGCCCGGTTCGACGAGGGCGTCGACCTCGCGCTGGCCGGCGGGGTGCCGTCGATGCCGCACGTCGAGATGACCGTGACGGCGCTGCGCGAGCACGGCGTGGACGTCACCGCGACGCCGCGCGGCTGGCGGGTGCAGCCCGGCCGGATCGCCGCGCTCGACCGGGTCATCGAGCCGGACCTGTCCAACGCGGCCCCGTTCCTCGCCGCAGCGCTGGTCACCGGCGGGCGGGTCACGGTCCGCGACTGGCCGGAGGTCACCACCCAGCCCGGCGCGCAGCTCGACCGGCTGCTGACCGCGATGGGCGCCGACGTCGTCCGCACGGACGACGGCCTGACGGTCACCGGCGGCCACCGGATCCGGCCGCTGGTCGCCGACCTCGGCGAGGTGGGCGAGCTGACCCCGGTCCTCGCGGCGCTGTGCGCGCTGGCCGACGGCACCTCGCAGCTGACCGGCATCGGCCACCTGCGAGGGCACGAGACCGACCGGCTGCAGGCCCTCGACGAGGTGCTCACCGCCGTCGGCGCCCGGGTCGAGCAGCTGCCCGACGGGCTGGTCGTCGAGCCCGGCCCCGGCCGGCCGGCCCGGCTGGACTCCTACGCCGACCACCGCATGGTGCACGCCGGGGCGGTGCTCGGGCTGGCGATCGACGGCATCGAGGTGGCCGACCCCGGTGCGGTGAGCAAGACGCTGCCCGACTTCGTCGACCGCTGGGCGGCGCTGCTCGGGGACCCGGTCGGAGCCGACCGCTGAGCCCCCGCAGGCTGGACAGCCGCTCGGACGAGGACGACGTCCGGGTCCGGCCCAACCGCCGCGGCTCGCGCCCGCGCACGCGCACCCGCCCCGCCCACGAGGACGCCGTCCCGGGGCTGGTGATCGCCGTCGACCGCGGCCGGATGACCGTGCGCGTCGACACCCCGGACGGCCAGGTCGACGTCACCGCGATGCGGGCCCGCGAGCTGGGCCGGCACGGCGTCGTCGTCGGCGACCGGGTGCGCGTCGTCGGCGACACCAGCGGCCGGCCGGACACCCTCGCCCGGATCGTCGTCATCGAGGACCGGACGACGGTGCTGCGGCGCACCGCCGACGACGCCGACCCCACCGAGCGGGTCGTCGTCGCCAACGCCGACCAGCTGGTGATCGTGACCGCGGTGACCGACCCGGAGCCCGCGCTCGGCTTCCTGGACCGCTGCCTGGTGGCCGCGTACGCCGGCGGCCTGGAGCCGCTGCTGTGCTTCACCAAGACCGACCTGGGCAGCCCGCAGCCGCTGCTCGACCGCTACGCCGGCCTCGACCTCGACGCGGTCGCCGTCTCCCGCGACCAGCCGCTGGACCCGCTGGTCGAGCGGCTGGAGCTGCGGATGAGCGTCCTGGTCGGGCAGTCCGGGGTCGGCAAGTCGACGCTGGTCAACCGGCTGGTGCCGGACGCCTTCCGGGCCACCGGCGAGGTGACCAAGGTCGGCAAGGGCCGGCACACGTCGTCCTCGGCGGTGCTGCTGGACCTGCCCGCCGGCGGGACGGTGATCGACACCCCGGGCATCCGGTCGTTCGGGCTGGCGCACGTCACTGCCGAGGACGTGCTGGCCGCGTTCGACGACCTCGAGGAGGCCTCGGTCGACTGCCCGCCGGGGTGCGGGCACACCGCCGAGGACCCCGACTGCGCGCTCGACGCGTGGGCCGCCGCGGGGCCGCCCGCGCGGGCGGAGCGGCTGGCCAGCTTCCGCCGGCTGATCGACGCCGTGGGGCAGCTCGGTCCCGGCTACTGAGCGGCCCGGAGGTCGGAAATCCTTCCGTAATGCGCCGGGGAGCGAGACCGTAACGACGGATCCTCGACGATCACCTCTGTCCCCCAGCGGCCCTCACCGCCGGCCCGAGCAGCCCGCCGACTCCGGAGCGCGCCATGGCCTCTTCCGTCGCCGCCGTACCCGCCCCGTTCCCGCTCCCGGACGGCCGGGTCGCCCTCCTGGTCATCGACATGCAGCGCGACTTCCTGCTGCCGGGCGGGTTCGGCGAGAGCCTCGGCAACGACGTGTCCCAGTTGCAGCGCGTCGTCCCGCCCCTGGCCCGCGTGCTGCAGGCCGCCCGGGACGCCGGGATGCTCGTCGTCCACACGCGGGAGGGGCACCTGCCCGACCTGTCCGACTGCCCGCCGGCGAAGCTGCGGCGCGGCAACCCGAGCCAGCGGATCGGCGACCCCGGCCCGTACGGCCGGATCCTCATCCGCGGCGAGTACGGACACGACATCGTCGACGAGCTCGCCCCGCTGCCGGGTGAAGCGGTGATCGACAAGCCCGGCAAGGGCGCGTTCTACGCGACCGACCTGGACGAGCTGCTGCGGTCCCACGGCATCACGTCGCTGGTCGTCACCGGCGTGACCACCGAGGTGTGCGTGCACACGACCGTCCGGGAGGCCAACGACCGCGGCTACGAGTGCCTGGTCCTGGCCGACTGCGTCGGCTCCTACTTCCCCGAGTTCCAGCGCGTCGGCCTGCAGATGGTCAGCGCGCAGGGCGGGATCTTCGGCTGGGTCGCCGACTCGGCCGACCTGCTCGCCGTCCTCACCCCGGCCGCGTCCACCGTGAGATCAGGAGACCCGGAATGAGCACGTCCGCACCGCCCGCGCGCGCTGTCGTCTCCCTGTGGACCCGGGGCGACACCAACGCCTTCTTCGGCCTCGGGTTCAACATCCTGGTGAACGTCCTGACCCTGACCGCGCTGATGATCGCGGTGGTCAACGTCCCCGCCGGGGCCGTCCTGGGCACCGTCCTGCCGGCCCTCGGCGTCGCCCTCGTGCTGGGCAACGTCTACTACACGTACCTGGCCCGGCGGCTGTCCCGGCGGGAGGGGCGCAGCGACGTCACGGCGCTGCCGTACGGGCCCAGCGTGCCGCACATGTTCATCGTCGTGTTCGTGATCATGCTGCCGATCTACCTGGCGACCGGCGACTACCGGCAAGCCTGGGAGGCCGGCCTGGCGTGGGCGTTCATCATCGGCGTGATCGTGCTCATCGGCGCTTTCATCGGCCCGATCATCCGGCGCTACACCCCACGGGCGGCGCTGCTCGGCACCCTCGCCGGCATCTCGGTCACGTTCATCTCCATGCGCCCGGCCGCGCAGATCTGGGAGGCCGCCTGGATCGGCCTGCCGGTGCTGGCGATCATCCTGATCGGGTTCTTCACCGACGTCCGGCTGCCGGGCAACTTCCCGGTCGGCCTGGCCGCGCTTCTGGTCGGCACCGCGATCGGCTGGATCGGCGGCTACATGTCCGTGCCGGACGTCTCGGCGGCGGCCGAGGACATCGCCTTCGCCGTCCCGGACCTGCGGATCGACATGCTCCTCGACGGGCTCGGCAACCTCGCACCGCTGCTCGCGACCGCCATCCCGCTCGGCGTCTACAACTTCACCGAGGCGATGAGCAACGTGGAGAGCGCCGCGGCCGCCGGCGACAGCTACAACCTGCGCAGCGTGCTGCTCGCCGACGGGACCGGCGCGATCGTGGGCTCCGCGTTCGGCTCCCCGTTCCCGCCGGCGGTCTACATCGGCCACCCCGGGTGGAAGGACGCCGGAGGCCGCGCCGGCTACTCGATGGCCAGCGGCGTGTTCGTCGCGATCCTGTGCTTCCTCGGCCTGTTCGGACTGCTCTCGGCACTGCTGCCGATCCCGGCGATCGTGCCGATCCTGCTCTACATCGGCCTGCTGATCGGCGCGCAGGCGTTCCAGGCCGTGCCGCGGATCCACGCCGCGGCGGTGGTCATCGCGATCCTGCCCAACATGGCGGCCTGGGGCGCCGGGCTGATCGACAACTCCCTGGTGGCCGCCGGCACCTCCGCCGCGGAGGTCGGCAACGACGCCCTCGGCAACGCCGGCGTCGTCTACGAGGGGCTGACCACCCTCGGGCAGGGCGCGATCCTGGTCGGCCTGGTGCTCGGGGCGATCGTGACGTTCATGATCGACAGGCGCTTCTGGGCGGCGGCGATCGCGGCCGGGGCGGGCGCCCTGCTCAGCTTCGTCGGGCTGATCCACGCCGCGCAGGTCGACTGGGCGGCCAACCCGCAGGTCGCCCTCGGCTACGTGCTCCTCGGCGCCGTCTGCCTCGGCTACGGGTTGCTGCGCCGGTCCCGCGGGGCCGAGCCGGCGCCCGAGCCCGAGCCCGCCCTGGCCGCCGAGCACGCGGCCACCCCGCCTGCCGCCGACGCCGAGCCGGTCGAGGGCAAGCGGGTCCCGACCCCGCGCTCGGACAGCGAGGCGACCGAACCCGCGAGCTGAGGTCCGGGCTCACACGTCGACGTATCCGCCGGTGCGCCAGTAGACGCCGGCCTCCCGGGAGAGCAGCCCCTCGTCGATCAGGTCGCGGCGCAGCGCGGCGTGGTCGGCGTCGGGCGGTCGATGGGCCGCCGGGCGCGGGCAGAGCGGCTGGCCAGCTTCCGCCAGTTGATAGAGGCGGTGGGACAGCTTGGTCCCGGCTACCGACCAGGTAGGCGGGTAGCGCGCATAGATGAACCGACGCCTGACGGCGACCCAGGCGGCCGGCCACCGGATCGACCGAGCCGTGAGGGGGCAGTCACCGAGTTGGATCATCGACGAACCGAACCATCAGGCGCAGCCGCACCACCGAACTAGAGTGTTTGAAATTTTCGATCTCGGTCCGCGCTTTAGCGAATGGCACACTCACTTCCGCTAACAAGTCCGAGATGCGCCGCATATCACTCTCAGAGGAGATTTCAAAGGAATGCTCGAGCGGTCGATTTACACTCCTGAACAGGCCGATCATCCGCTCAAGTCCTTCATCATAGAATCCGGACTCCTCCAGGGCGCGTTCCGCGGCTTCGACATCGGCGGCGGCGCCGCTGAAGGACCATGAGCTCTTGACTGCTAGCCCATCGATCGCCACATCCGACGAAGAGCTGGTCACACGACTTCCCACTGCAGGGACAGGTGAGCCGAACACATCGGCTTGCATTTCCGCGCTCACAGAACTGCCGCGAGATACTGCTTCCCGCTCAACATGCGTGATCGTCACCTGGCGTGCCCCGAGTTCCTGGCACACACGGATCGTTGCCTCGATTCGGTCGAGGATGGCGCTCCTGACGGTCTGCTGAAGGCGCTCGTAACGGTCTTGATTAGTAGGCGACTGAACTAGGAACGCACCATCCTCGACGAGTCCCCTCCGCTCGAGGACTGCAACGATGGGGTCAGCTGCCTGGCGCACATCATTGATGTCGACAATGGCTATGGACTGATTGGCGAGCAGTCGTCGACCCTCCTGCGTCAATTCCAACTCTGCGTGTGTCGCTGACGTTCCCAGCAGGAGCGCTCGCCGCGCGTGTGGCGGCATTCGGGAAGGCAACACGGCGAGCTACACCCCTTCGCGGTGCGACCAAGGCGGAGACTTGGGAGAACGTGGCAAGGCTGTCTCATCCGATCTGGCCTGGTCGGGGCGTTGGCCTTGCTCGTCGACGTCAACTTCTCCCCCGACATCGACGTCACTGTCGACGCACCGCGAAGCGGCGGGTGGCTCGGATCTGCCTCCGCCGTCGCTGCGATGCTCAGGTGCCGCGCCACCCGCCAAATCGTCCTGCCCCGCCGGTGCGTCCTCGTCGCGCCGGGAAGGATCGTCCCGACCCGATTCTCGACTGACCGCTGTCGCCTCGGAGCCGACTTGGGTCGCGGGATCCTGAGTCACTCCGCCCAGGTCGTCTGCTGTGGTGGCCTTTCGCTCTTCGATGGTGACCGCGTCCGGCGGCTCGAACCTCCCGGAGGAAGGCTCGAGTTCTGGCACAAAGATCGGCCGGCGTGGCGATCCGAGCCGTTCACGGCTCACCCGGTGCAACGAGGCCTCTAGCGGCGTCCACGCTGACTCGTACGATCGCGCATCCAATCCGTTTCTGCGGACGAGCGTCATCAACCTGCTGCGGGCGTGCTGGAAAGTCTGGGGGCTTGCATCTCTTGGCATGTAGCCAAAGAAGAGCATGCTGGACCGCCGGCCCGAGACATCTCGGGAGTTGATGACAAACTCCGTAATAAAGGCGTCTCCGTCGATCATGACCATCGCCTTGGGTGCGGCTTCCCCGAAGACCCAGGCGGCCAGAGACCTTGAGAGTTCCAAGCGCCGTCCATACAACTTCACGTAGGCGGATTCCATCTTGACCCGTCTGAGCAACACGTCGTCACTTTCATCAGGAAAGAGACCGCGTAGCCATGGATCGACGTCGATGACCGTCCCACGATTGTCCAGGCGCTGGAAGACTAGGCTCAAGTCATCACAGGGGCGCTCGTGAGAATCGCGAGGAGGGGGCATTTGTCACACCTTTCCCCGAGTTCCCTCTTTGAAGATCCGATAGATGAACGTGTGCGCCCATTCCTCGCTTGCCAGAGACCCTTCGACCTGGCGAGTCGGAGCTGTAGTGTTAACTGCCAAGTTGGCCCTTATCTGCTTGAGGGTATCCATGTGCGGCGCCAAACAGTCGGACAGTGGTCCGCTGTTCATCGGACTCCAGTCGTCCAGCTTGTCGCACCATCCGATCGCGAGGACCACGATGGCATCCTCTTGCCTGATTCGCTTACCTGCGAACTTGCTAGCCATGACGACGCGGGCTCTATACTCTTCGGCCTGATCGGGTTCACGAATGCCAGCGAAAAGGCTCACGTCGAACAAAAAGACCACGAGGAATGCGTCACTCAACACCTGGTCCCAGAAATCTGGATAAGTATCCAGGTCTCCTGACACGTCCATGCTGTCGGCCAGCATCAGGTCTAGGTCGTCCGAGACATCAGACGACTCATCGGTGCGAATCGTCGTGGGGCCACCCACCACACGGACTCCGGCCAGGGTAGGGGTGTGCTCGGTGACGAACTTGGTCCCGCCGCTCTTAAGGAAGGTCCATATGAACGTTTTCCCTGAGGCAGGAGGTCCCACAATGGCAAGCCGCGTTCCCCTCGAATGGGCAGCAGCAGCCGTGAGATCGCTCTCTGTTCGGCGAAACAGGTCTCGAAAGCGCTTGCTCCAGGCCCGGACACGCTCCTTCGACCACGTCCACCACTTCCACGCCATCGCCGTTCCCCCACGCGCGAAACGAGGTCGAGACACTCTAGGCGCGCACGGCGGACAGGGATAGCACTTCTCTTGCTGCCTCCGCGACAGGCTCGTCAACAGTGGGCAACGGCAGCGATACCGCTACCCGTAGTGCGGCACTAGCGCTCGCCGCGGGGGAGGGCGGCTTGATGGGCCCTGCCGCACGCCGCGGGATTCGACGCGGCGGCGCCTGACGTTGCGCACTACTTCCACTCGTACTGGTCTAGTCCCCCTCGGCGCCAGTCGGAATGGACACGTCCATCGACCCGGCGGTCACACGTCGACGTATCCGCCGGTGCGCCAGTAGACGCCGGCCTCCCGGGAGAGCAGCCCCTCGTCGATCAGGTAGCGGCGCAGCGCGGCGTGGTCGGCGTGCCAGACCGCCAGCAGGGCGTTGACCTCGCGCTCCGGATAGCGGACGCCGGGCTCGAAGACGCGCACGATGTGCTCCAGGACGACGCGGCGCTTCGACTGCTGCGCCGGGATCGACACCAGCCGCCCGCGGCGCACGAACGCTCGGAGGACGGCGTCCTCGGCCGCGTCGTCGGAGAGCCGCTCCGGGGGTGGTGCCGCCTGGGCCGCCGCGCGGGCGATCACCCCGAACTGCTCCGTGCGCAGCTCCAGCGCCGCCCCGTCGCGGCGGACCAGGCCGCCGCGCGCGAGCCGCCGCGCGGCGAAGGCGACGTCCTTGAGCGGGAGGTGGGCCGCCTCCGCGACGTCCTGCAGGGTGCTCGCGCCCAGCGCGAGGGCGGCGACGACCTTGAGGCGGGTGGGGTCGGCGAGCAGCCCGACGACGGTCGCGGGGTCCACCCTCCGACCGTATGCGCTCGGATCCGGCGTCGTCCCAGTAGGTTCGGTGTCCATGACGTCGGCCCGTGGGTTCAACGAGGACATGCGGCTGGCCCACGTGCTGGCCGACCAGGCCGACTCGATCAGCATGGAGCGGTTCCGCGCCCTGGATCTGAAGGTCGAGACCAAGCCGGACCTGACGCCGGTCACGGACGCCGACCGGGCGGTCGAGGAGCAGCTGCGGATCACGCTGAGCCGGGCCCGCACCCGCGACGCCGTCCAGGGCGAGGAGTTCGGCACGACCGGGCACGGCTCCCGCCGCTGGGTGCTCGACCCCATCGACGGCACGAAGAACTTCGTCCGCGGCGTGCCGGTGTGGGCGACGCTCATCGCGCTGCTGGACGGCGACGAGCCCGTGGTCGGGTGCGTGTCCGCCCCGGCGCTGAACCGGCGCTGGTGGGCGGCCAAGGACGTCGGCGCGTGGACCGGCCGGCGCCTGGAGTCGGCCACCCGCTGCCGGGTGTCGGGCGTGCGCACGCTCGACGACGCCAGCCTGAGCTACTCCAGCCTGTCCGGCTGGGAGGAGCGCGGCCTGCTCGGCGGCTTCCTCGACCTGGCCCGCGCGGCCTGGCGCACGCGGGCCTACGGCGACTTCTGGAGCTACGTCCTGCTCGCCGAGGGCGCGGTCGACATCGCCTGCGAGCCCGAGGTCTCGCTGTGGGACCTGGCGGCCCTCGACGTGATCGTCCGCGAGGCCGGCGGCCGGTTCACCGACGTCATCGGCAGGCCCGGTCCGGCCGGCGGCAGCGCGCTGGCCACGAACGGGCTGCTGCACGACGCGGCGCTGGGCAAGCTGCGGCTCCCCTGAGGAAGGACCCCGTCCAGAGGCCGTCAGTGCGGCCGGGTGGGCCCGCGGCCGCCGCCGAACCGGCGGCGCATGTCCTCGATCTTCGCCCGGTTCTTCGGGTCCTTCGCGAACTGCTGGGCCCGGCCGGCCACGTCGCGGATCATCTGCTGACCCTTGGGGCTCTTCGCGAACTGGCTGATCCGGTCGAACATCGAGGACTTCATTCGCGCTCTCCTTCGGTCCCGGAGGGCCGGGTGCGGCCCGTCATCGAGGTCAACGGTGCCCGCGCCGGCGCCGTTCCATGCGCCGGATCAGTTCCGGTTCCCGGGCTCCGCGCCGGCTCCGGGCTCGCGGCGCGGTTCGACGTCGAGGCCCGCGCCGCGGGCGGCCAGCACCGCGGCGCCGATCGCCGAGGCGCTGCGCAGCGGGAGGTAGGTGACCGGCCGGCCGAGTTCGTCGGCCAGCAGCTGCCGCACCAGTGGCGTCCGGGCCCCGCCCCCGGTGAGGACGACGGGGCCGTCGGGCGGGCCGAGCAGCGCGGCCGCGGCGCCGACCGCGCGCACCACGCCCTCCACCGCGGCGCGGGCGAGGTCGGCCCGCGTCGTGGCCGGGCTCAGGCCGGTCCAGCCGCCGCGGTCGTCCGGCCCGGCCACACCGCCGCGCTCGCCGGTGAGGAACGGCGCGAACCGTACGCCTCCCGCCCCGGTCGGCACGGCCTCGGCCGCGGCGAAGAACTCCGGCCACGAGAACCCGAGCACGCCGCGCACCCACGCCCACGCCGAGCCGCCGTTCTGCAGCGCGGCCATCGCGTACCAGCCGCCCTCGACGTCGGCGTAGCGGTGCACCGGCGGGTCGTCCGCGGGCTCGGGTACCGCGGCCGGCCGCAGCAGCTGGATGCCGGTGCCGACGTTGACCAGCAGGCCGGAGCGGACCCCCGACGCGAGCAGCGCCAGCGGGGTGTCGGCGCCGCCGACGACGACCGGCACCTCGCCGGCCGGCAGCCGCGCCGTCCCCACGACCTCGGTCGACGGCCGCACCAGCGGCAGCAGCTCCGGGGACACGCCGGCGGCGGCCACGGCCGCGGCCGACCAGCCGTCGGCGACGACGTCCCAGAGGAGCGTGGCGGAGGCGTCGCTGCGGTCGGTGACCGGCGAGGGGACGAGCGAGGTCCGCAGCGCGTCCTTGGGCAGCAGGACGGCGGCGGCCCGGCCGACGGTCGCGGGCTCGTGCGCCGCCAGCCAGGCCAGCAGCGGCCCGGTCATGCCGGCCACGAGCGGATTGGCCAGGGCGGCCCGCTCGGCCGGCGGCAGGGCGCGCCACCGGGCCAGCTGCGCGCCCGCCCGGCCGTCGGCCCACAGCAAGGCGGGGCCCAGCGCCGCGCCGGCGTCGTCGACCAGGACGGCGCCGTGCATCTGGCCGGAGAACCCCAGCCCCCGCACCCGCCCGCCGGCCGGCGCCGGCGCGAGGCGGGCCAGCGCCTCCTCGAGGGCGGCCCGCCAGGTGCCGACCTCGTTCTGCGCCCAGCCGGGCCGCGGGCGCTCCGGCTCGTAGGCGGCCTCCGCCTCGGCGACCACCGCGCCGTCCGCGCCGAGCGCGACCAGCTTCAGCCCGCTGGTGCCGACGTCCGCGCCGAGCAGCAGGTCGCGGGGCACCTCAGCGGGCGTGCGCGAAGCCGCCGGTTCGGCCGGTGCGGTCGGCGAGCAGCCCGGCCAGCGTCGAGACGGCGATCTCCGGCGGCGTCCGCGAGCCGATGTCCAGGCCGATCGGCCGGTGCACCCGCGCCACCTCCTCGGGCGGGACCCCGAGGGCGGCCAGCGCGGCGACGTGCGGACCCTCGTGCCGCGGGTTGCCCATGACGCCCACCCAGCGCACCGGCCGGGCCAGCGCATCCCGGAGCAGGACGCCGAGCTCGTCGCGGTGGTGGTCGGTGACGACGACGTCCGCGGTCGTCCCGGCCAGGTCGTCGTCCAGCTCGTCGAACCCGGCGACGACGACGTCGGCGACGGCGTCGGCGCGGCGGCCGGCGTCCGGCTCCACCAGCACGGTGCGGAACCCGAGGTCGGCGCCGTAGCGGATCAGGTAGGCCGAGACCGGGGAGGCGAACACCGCCACCAGCACCCGGTCGGCGGGGCCCTCGGCGGCCGCACCGTGGGCCACGCCGCAGCTGGGATCGGTCTCGGGCGAGGTCATGGCCGCATCTTCGCCGGGGTTGCCGGGCTCGCGCCAGGCCGCGGGCCCGCCCGCACCCGCGCCAGGCGGTCGGCGACCGCGGCCAGGGCCGGGACGGCGAGCAGCACCAGTCCCCCGGCGGCCCAGCCGGCCAGCACGTCGGAGACCCAGTGGGTGCCCAGGTAGACGGTCGTCAGCCCGACCGAGCCGGCGAGGACACCCGCCGCCGCGCCCCACAGCCGGCGGTGCCGCCGGGCCAGCCACGCCAGCAGCCCCCAGGTGACGACGGCGTTCGCGGTGTGTCCTGACGGGAAGATCGTGCCGTCGGCGAAGATCGTGCTGGCCCCGGGGTGCGTCGCGGCCGCCCCCAGCTGCAGCGGCCCCAGCCGCCCGATGACCGTCTTCACCAGCCCGACCGAGACGTTGAGCAGCAGGGTGGCCAGGCCCAGGGTCATCAACGGCCGCAGGTCCCGGCTGCGCACCGCACGCAGGGTCAGCCAGGCGGTCGCCATCGCGAGGCAGACGGCCCGCTGGCCGAGGAGGACCCAGACGGAGAGGAACGGCCGGAGCAGCGGCCAGTGGGCCGACGGCGACCAGCGCAGCACGGCCGAGTCGAGATCCACCAGCGGCGAGCCCTCGAGCACCCCGGCGCACAGGACGGCGTAGACCAGCAGCACGGAGCCGAGCAGGACGACGCCCGGACGGATCGACCGGAAGGCGGTCGCCCGGCCGGGCGGGTGGTAGGCGCGCGCACGCCCCAGCGCCCCCGAAAGCACGTCGTCACGCTAGGGGCCGAAGCTGGACGGTTCCTGAGAGGAGCCGCGGGTGCGGTCAGGCGCCCAGCTGCTGCTGGATCGCGGCCAGGTCGATCCAGGCGCTCTCCCGGCTGATCAGCCCGTCCCGGAAGTCGAAGATGTGCAGGAACCGCGCCCGGACCGGACGGCCACGGCCGTCCATGCCGAACGGGTGCCCCGTCGCGGTGGCGTGCAGGACCGACTCATCGACGACGTGGTCGTCGCCGTACCGACGGCGGACGGGCTCGAAGCGGTCGATCCGCAGATCGGCCAGCAGGGCGCGGTAGAAGGCCTCGATCTGCTGCCCCCCGTGCAGGGCCGCGCCGGGGCGGCCCACCACGTCGTGCTCGGCGTCGGGCTGGAACCCCGCGACGATCGCGGCCAGGTCCCCCGTCTCCTCGGCCCGGTAGTGGCCGTCGACCAGCTCGTCCATGCGCTCGCGGGTCAGCTGCGATCCGGGGGCGTACTGGGTGGTGTTCATGCCGACCTCCTCACGGAGAGGGTTGTCAAGACCCTGATACCCTCTCGCCGGCACCGCGAAGTGTCAAGGCCTTGATACGTTGGCCTGCGTGGAGATCCCGGCGATCGGTGAGAGCTACCGCGGCGTCGAGGGGCACAGCGGCTACCTGCTGCGCCAGGCCTGGCACGCGTTCCGCGGCGCGATGGACACCGTGCTGCGCGAGCACGGCCTCGGGGGCGCCCAGTACGCCGTCCTGTCCGTGCTGGCCCGCCAGCCGCGGCTGTCGGGCGCCGATCTCGCCCGCGCGTGCAACACGACCCCGCAGGCGATGAACGGCGTGCTGGTCACCCTGGAGCGGGAGGGGCTGGTCCGGCGGCAGCCGCATCCCACCCACGGCCGGATCCTCCAGGCCGCCCTCACCGACGAGGGGCGCCGGCGGCTGGACGCCGCGACGCCCGGTGTGCGGCGGCTGGAGCGGGAGATCGAGGCCGGCCTGTCGGCGTCCGAGCTGCACCTGGTCAAGGGCTGGCTGGTCACCGCCGCCCGGGTCAGCGCAGGAAGCGGTCCACCACCGTCGCCAGCTCCGGCGCCGTGAAGACGTCGTAGTGCGTGTAGCCGGGCAGGATCGCCAGCCGCGAGTCCGGTCGCAGCGACCCGTCCCAGTTCGCGTCCCGCAGACCGCCCCCCAGCAGTGCGAAGAACTCCGCGGCGTGCGACGGCGGGATGCTGTCGGCGTCGGCGTAGACGAGCAGGGTCGGCGTCCGCATGTCGCGCACGTCCTCGGTCCAGTCGTAGGGCTGCCGCAGCAGGTCGCCGGTGCGGTCCATGAGCACCGGGAAGGCGTCGACGTCCGGCGCGACCGCCGCGTAGGCGGCGTACATCGGTGACTGCCGCATCATCTCGAAGCCGCCGCGCCCGACCTGCGCCATCCCCTCGAGGACCTCGGGGAACCAGCCGTCGCGGCGGAACGCCGTCGAGACGATCGCCAGCCGGCGGACGCGGTCCGGGTGCTGGATCGCCGCCCGCAGGCACGACCCGGCGCCCAGCGAGTAGCCCAGCAGATCGGCCTGCCCCAGCTCCAGGTGCCCGATCAGCGCGGCCAGGTCGTCGCCGAAGGACTCGTAGCGGAACGGCCGGTCGATGTCGCCGGTGTGCCCGTGCCCCTGCAGCTCCACCCCGATCACGCGGCGGTTCTCGGCCAGCCGGTCGAGCAGCCCGCCGAACATGTCGAACAGGCCGAAGCCCCCGTGGACGACGACCAGCGGCGTGCCGCCCTCCCCGGTGCTGCGCCAGTACATCCGCACACCGTTGACCGGCGCGTACCCCTCGGTGACCTCGACCGACGTCATCGGACTCCCCAATCGTCTCGCTCCTGCACGTAGAACTGCGCCGGGGCCGTCGACTCATCGGTCCGGTCTGGTGGGATGGTCCCGACCGACCACGCGCCCAGAGGAGGCCGCCCCGTGCAGTACGCCGAGTCCGTCCTGGACCTGATCGGCGGCACCCCGCTGGTCCGGCTGAGGAGCGTGACCCGCGACCTCGGCCCCGACGCGCCCCTCGTGCTGGCCAAGGTCGAGTTCGTCAACCCGGGCGGGTCGGTGAAGGACCGCATCGCCGTCCGCATGGTCGACGCCGCGGAGGAGGCCGGCCTGCTGGAGCCCGGCGGCACGATCGTCGAGCCGACCAGCGGCAACACCGGCATCGGCCTGGCCCTGGTCGCCCAGCAGCGCGGCTACCGCTGCATCTTCGTCTGCCCCGACAAGGTCGGCCAGGACAAGATCAACGTGCTCCGGGCCTACGGCGCCGAGGTCGTCGTCTGCCCCACCGCCGTCGACCCCGAGGACCCGCGCTCCTACTACTCGGTCTCCGACCGGCTGGCCCGCGAGACCCCGGGCGGCTGGAAGCCCGACCAGTACTCGAACCCGGCCAACCCGCAGTCGCACTACGAGACCACCGGTCCGGAGATCTGGGCGCAGACCGACGGTCGGATCACCGTGTTCGTGACCGGTGCCGGCACCGGCGGCACGATCAGCGGGGTCGGCCGGTACCTCAAGGAGGTCTCCGGCGGCCGGGTGCGCGTCGTCGGCGCGGACCCCGAGGGCTCGGTCTACTCCGGCGGCACCGGCCGGCCGTACCTGGTCGAAGGGGTCGGCGAGGACTTCTGGCCGGCCACCTACGACAAGTCGGTCCCCGACGAGATCATCGCGGTCTCCGACGCCGACTCGTTCGCGATGACCCGGCGGCTGGCCCGCGAGGAGGGCCTGCTGGTCGGCGGCTCCTGCGGGATGGCCGTGGTCGCGGCGCTCCGGGCGGCCGAGCGGCTGACCAAGGACGACGTCCTCGTGGTGCTGCTCCCGGACGGTGGCCGCGGCTACCTCGGCAAGATCTTCAACGACCAGTGGATGGCCGACTACGGCTTCCTCGACGCCGCCGGCGGCGAGACCGTGGGCGAGCTGCTGGCGGCCAAATCGGGCGCGACCCCGACCCTGGTGCACACCCACCCGAACGAGACCGTCCGCGAGGCCATCGACATCCTCCGCGAGTACGGGGTCAGCCAGCTGCCCGTCGTACGGGCCGAGCCGCCGGTGACCGCCGGCGAGGTGGTGGGCGCGGTCGACGAGAAGGTGCTGCTCGACGCCCTGTTCGCCGGGCGGGCCAGCCTGTACGACCGGGTGGAGCGGCACATGTCCGGACCGCTGCCGATCATCGGCTCGGGTGAGCCGGTCAGCGCCGCGGTCGCCGCGCTCGGGCAGGCCGACGCCCTGGTCGTGCACGTCGACGGCAAGCCGGCCGGCGTGGTCACCCGCCAGGACGTGCTCGGCCACCTGGCCGGCGTCGCGCCTACCGTCGGCTCATGACCGGTTTCAACACCCGCGCCATCCACGCGGGACAGGAGCCCGACCCGGCCACCGGCGCGGTGAACGTGCCGGTCCATCTGTCGACGACGTTCAAGCAGGACGGCGTCGGCGGGCTGCGCGGCGGCTACGAGTACAGCCGCAGCGGCAACCCCACCCGCACCGCGCTGCAGGAGGCGCTGGCCTCCCTGGAGCAGGGCTCGACCGGGCTCACCTTCGCCTCCGGGCTCGCCGCCGAGGACACCCTGCTGCGGACGGTCTGCCTGCCGGGCTCGCACGTCGTCCTGGCCGGTGACGCCTACGGCGGCACCTTCCGGCTGCTGTCCACGGTGCTGGCGCGGTGGGGCGTGGTGCACACGCCGGTCGACCTCGGTGACCTGGACGCCGTGCGCGCCGCCGTCCGGCCGGAGACACGGGTGCTGTGGTGCGAGACGCCGACCAATCCCCTGCTGAACGTCGCCGACATCGCCGGCCTCGCGTCCGTGGCGCACGACGCCGGCGCGCTGCTCGTCGTCGACAACACCTTCGCCTCGCCGTACCTGCAGCAGCCGCTGACCCTCGGCGCCGACGTCGTCGTGCACTCCACGACCAAGTACCTGGGCGGGCACTCCGACGTCGTCGGCGGGGCGCTGGTGGTCGCCGACGCGGGGCTCGGTGAGGAGATCGCCTTCAACCAGAACGCGATGGGCGCGGTCAACGGCCCGTTCGACGCGTGGCTGGTGCTGCGCGGCATCAAGACCCTCGGCGTGCGCATGGACCGCCACTCGGCCAACGCCGCGGCGGCCGCGGACTTCCTGCTGCGGCACGACGCGGTGACCGCCGTCCTCTACCCGGGGCTGCCCGACCACCCGGGCCACGACATCGCCCTCAAGCAGATGTCAGGATTCGGCGGGATGCTCTCCTTCCGGCTGGCCGGCGGGGAGGAGGCCGCGCTGCGGGTGTGCGAGCGCGCGCGGCTGTTCACGCTGGCCGAGTCCCTGGGCGGGGTGGAGTCGCTGATCGAGCACCCCGGGCGGATGACCCACGCGTCGGCGGCCGGTTCGCCGCTGGAGGTACCGGGCGACCTCGTCCGGCTGTCGGTCGGCATCGAGGACGTCGACGACCTGCTCGCCGACCTGGAGCAGGCCCTCGGGTAGTCGGCGGAGCGGCTCGAGCCCGGGGTCCTCGCGGTCGAGATGCGTGACCTCGTGGCTTCCGGCCGCTCATGGCCACGAGATCGCGCATCTGGGCACGACCCCGCGGCCGGGTGCGGAGCAGAATGCGGCCATGACGACGACCGCCGACGGCCGCGACCTCGACGCCCTCGAGGCCGAGCGGGCGCGCATCCGGCAGGACCACCTCAGGCCCGCGGGCGACCGGCCCACGTCGACCGCCCGCGGCCTGCACCACACCGCGCTGATCAGCAGCGACGTCGAGCGGACCGTGCGCTTCTACCAGGACGTCCTCGGCTTCCCGCTGACCGAGCTGATCGAGAACCGCGACTACCCGGGCTCGTCGCACTTCTTCTTCGACATCGGCAACGGCAACCTGCTGGCCTTCTTCGACTTCCCCGGCCTCGACGTCGGCCCGTACGCCGAGGTGCTCGGCGGGCTGCACCACATGGCGATCAGCGTCGACCCCGAGCGGTGGGAGGAGCTGGTGCAGCGGCTCAGCGACGCCGGAGTGGAACACGTCGTGCACAGCGGCGTCTCGGTCTACTTCCGCGACCCCGACGGCGCCCGCATCGAGCTGATCGCCGACCCGCTCGGCGAGATGTACGGCAACAAGGTCCTCTGAACGGAGGGTGGGAGCGCAGGAAACCTGCGCTCCCACCCTCCATCAGTGCTCGTGCAGGACCAGGTCGGCGTAGTCCGGGTGCCGCTCGATCCAGCCCCGGACGAACGGGCACTGCGCGATCACCTTCTCGCCCTTCGCCCGGACGTCGTCCAGCGCGGCGCGCACCAGGGTGCTGCCCAGCCCCGACCGGCCCTCGTCCGGGTTCACCTCGGTGTGGGTGAACACCAGCACGTCGCCGCGCCGGCGGTAGGCGGCGATCCCGAGCAGCCGCTCGCCCTCCCGGATCTCGTACCGGTCGGCCTCCGGGGCGTCGCTCACGGTGGGTTCCATGGCTCCTCCAACCGGCGCCGGGCGGCCGCGATTCCGTCAGTCGACCAGGCGGAGGGCTCGGGTCGGGCAGCCGGCGACCGCGTTCCGCACGTCCGGCACGTCGGCCGGGCCGGGCTCGGGCCGCAGGACGACGAGCACGCCGTCGTCCCCGATCTCGAAGACGTCGGGTGCCAGCGCCTCGCACCCGCCGGTGCTGGCGCACAGGTCCCGGTCGACCTCGACCCTCATCGCGCCCCCGTCAGCGTGGCGGGCAGCCGCTTGAGGCCGTTGATGAACGAGGACTTCAGCCGGTCCGGCTCGCCGGAGACCTCCAGGTCGGGCAGCTTGTCGAACAGCGTCCGGAAGGCCACCCCGATCTCGCGGCGGGCCAGGTGGGCGCCCAGGCAGAAGTGCGGACCGTGCCCGCCGAAGCCGACGTGGGGGTTGGGGTGGCGGCCCAGGTCGAACACGTGCGGGTCCCGGAACACCTCGGGGTCGCGGTTGGCCGCGCCGTAGAAGAGCAGGAACTTGTCGCCCTCCCGGAAGCGGTGGCCGTGGAGCTCGCCGTCCCGGGTCGCGGTGCGGCGCATCCAGCCGACCGGGCTGGCCCAGCGCACGATCTCCTCGACCGCGGTCGGGGTCAGCGACGGGTCGGCCATCCAGCGGGCGCGCTGGTCGGGGTGCTCGGAGAGGGCCAGCACGCCCTGGCTGATCGCCGTCCGGGTGGTCTCGTTGCCGGCCACGCACAGGAGGATGAAGAACGAGGCGATCTCCTGGTGGGTGAGCTGGTCGCCCTCGACCTCGGTGGTGACCAGCGCCGAGGTGAGGTCGGCGGTGGGGTGCTCGAGCCGCTCGGCGGCCAGCCGGTTCATCAGGTCGGAGAGGTTGGCCCCGGCCTGCAGGTTCTCCGTGACGAAGTCGTTCATGTCCGGGTACAGGTCGGGGTCCCCGCCGGAGAGGATGACGTTCGTCGCCCGCAGGACCATGGCGCGGTCCTCGTGCGGGATGCCCATCATGTCGCAGATGATCTCCAGCGGGATGACCGCGGCGTAGTCGGTGACGACGTCGATCGTGCCGTCGCCGTCCTCGGCTTTCCGGCGGGCCTCGGAGGCGACCCGCTCGGCGACCTGCTGCACGGAGCCGACCAGGTTCTCCAGCATCCGCGGGGTGAACGCCTTGGAGACGATCCGGCGGATCTTGGCGTGCCGGGGGTCGTCCATGCTGATCATCGACCCGTAGAACTCGTTGATCTCCGGAGGCATGTCGGCGATCGACACGGCGCCGCGACCCGAGCAGAACAGCGCCGGCTGGGAGCTGATCGCGTCCAGGTCGGCGTAGCGGGTCACCGCGTAGTAGCCGGGGCCGGCCGGGAAGAGCGGGACCTCGGGCTCGGCGAAGAAGGCGAACGGGCGCTCGCGGCGCAGCGCGTCGAACACCGCGTGCCGCTCGGCCGGCGGACGCCCCCAGAACTCGCGGTCGGAGAGGTCGACGCTGTCGAGGTCGATGGCGCCGGCGGCGAAGTCCAGGGACACGGGCGGGTCTCCGATCGGAACGGTCAGCGGTGACCGTTCCGAGGCTAGACAGGGAGTGACGCCCGGCACAATGGCTCCCGCGCGGCCCGAAACGCCGTCAGGCACACGGCTGAGCTCGATGACGGTGACTTCCGGGCGGGCGCCGATCCGCATCGGCGGGCCCCAGTAGCCGGCGCCGGCGGTGACGTAGAGCCGGGTGTCGCCGTGCCGGGACAAGCCTTCGACGTCGGGCTGGTCGAGCCGGATGGCGTAGTGGAAGGGCCACAGCTGACCGCCGTGGGTGTGCCCGGACAGCTGCAGGTCCACCCCGGCGGCGCGCGCCTGTCCCGTCGAGGGGCTGGCGTTCGCCGCGCAGGCCGCTGTCGCGCCCCGCAGCGCCAGACCGAGAAGCATCTGCGCTCGGGGATGGTCACGCGCAACATCATCGGGATGGCCCATGGGATCCTGATCGAGCGGCTGAAGATCACGCCACCCCAGGCGTTGGGCGTGCTCAGCCGGCTGTCGATGGAGAGCAACGTGAAGCTGCGGGAGGTGGCCCGGCGGCTGGTGGAGACCGGGGAGATGCCCGACGGGCAACCCCTCTGAGGTGGCTGGTGACGCCACCGCGTTCCCCTGCCGGCCCCGGCCTCGGGACCGCCCGGCGAGGCCGATCCAGCGCCTGGCCGGCGGGGGGGTGCCGCTCCTCGCAACGCGGATCGGGATGGCCGTCGCTGAGGCACCCGTCCTGGCCCCGCACGCCTCGTCCACGGTAGACGCCGTTCCGTATCCCCACGGCGGATGGCCGGGTGAATCCGCTACCAGGCCCGACGGTCAGTTCGGCTCGCTGATCTCGTTGACGAGGTCGGCGGCGATGTCCCGCAGCTTGCGGTTGGTCAGCTGGGACTGCTTGGACAGCATGTCGAAGGCGGCCTCGGCGGTGATGCCGTGGCGGCCCATGAGGATGCCCTTTGCCTGGTCGATGACCCCCCGGGACTCCAGGGCGCGCTGCAGGTTGGCCGCCAGCGTCGCGGTGCTGGCGTAGACGCCTGCGTTGGCCACGGCCACCGCCGCGTAGGAGGCGAACGCGGTGGCCAGCTCCTGCGCGTTCTCGTCGAAGGGGGTCTTGTCGACCGCGTAGATGTTCAGCCCGCCGATCGTCTGGCGCGCCACCGGCAGTCCGATGGACATGGTGTGCGTGATGCCCTGGCGGGCGGCGGCCCGGCCGAAGTCGGGATAGGCGGCGCTGTCGGCGGTGTCGGGGATGGCGATGGTCGCGCCGGACAGGGCGGCGTCCATGCAGGGGCCGAAGCCGGCTTCGTACTGGCGCTCGTCGAGCTGGGCGGCCAGCCCCCCGGTGAAGGCGACGCTGGCGACCTGCCCCTCCTGCATGAGGGTCACCGACACCTCCGCCGCGCCGGGAATGGTCTGCTTGGCCAGCTCGGCCACAAGCTGCAGGGTCGCGGACAGCGGCTGCTCGCCCAGCATGATCTTGCTCAGTTCGGCGAAGGCGGATCGGGGGTCGCGCGGCGGCTCGGCGCCGCCGGAATCGGGCGTGGACACGGCTGTTCCTGCTTCTAAGACGAGCTGCGGGATCTGACCTCGCGACAGCCCAGGAGGTGGCGTCGCCGGCTGTCCGCGAGTGGAGAGCAGGGACGAGAGCCGGGGCTACAGTGCCGCAGCCACCGGAAGCCGGTCATCGACGGCGCCACCTCGCCGCGAGCAGGAAACCAGCTGACCGCCTGACCCTACCGCGATGCCACCTCGAAGGCGCCGCGCCGACGTCGGGTGCCACCGGGTGCCCGTGGGTGCGGCCGACGTCCAAGCACGTCGCCTCGGGCCCCGGTCGACTCGCCGGAGCCCGACCAGGGGCACAATGCGGATGGCGGCTGCCGGCGAGCTGCGCGGACGAGCCCGGTACCCCGCGGGAAGGACCTCAGTGCACGACGCCCCGGCTCCGCCCTGTCTGCTGACTGTGATCGCCTGGCGCCTGAGCGGCCTGACCCTGCGTGAAGTGTGGTGGCGCCACCTCGCGTTGGGCGGGATGAGTTCAGGGACAGCGCTCGCCGATTACCTGAGCGCCGGCGCCGCCTGGCCGGCCGCGGCTCACAACGTCCTCGCCCAAACCCTCAACGAAGCTCTGTGGGAACTCCGCTTCCCCAGTCTGGCCCCTTACCGCAACCCGGGGGACTCCCCGTGCCACGTTCCCCCCAGGGCGGGCCCCGGGCGGCGCGAGGGCGCCTGACCGTCGTGGCGGTCTCGCCCATCGCACTCAGGGGTAGGCGCCCGGCCGCCCCGTCGCCGCCCGTCGCCGTCCCGTCGGCCGGTACGCGGGAGAGGCGGCCGGTGGCCCGCTGTTGAACAGTGCCCTTCGCCACCGCGCTTCCAGACGGAACGCCCACGCTCGCAGACGCGACGAACGGCGTCCCGTCGTAGCCGCCCGATGTGAGCATTTCGGCGGATGCCCCGTGCGTTGCCGGGATCCAGGGTGGACGCATCCGAACGTCGCCTGACCCTTCCGATGACGACAGCCCATCGCGTCGACCGGGCGACCCACTCGTTCCTGCCACTCTGGGGAGTAGTCATGATCGTCGTCTCAGCAGCCACGGGCCAACTCGGCCGACTGGTCGTCCGGCACCTGCTGGAGCGCGTGCCCGCCACGGACGTCGCCGTCGCCGTCCGCAATCCGGAAAGGGCCGCGGATCTCGCCGAGCGCGGCGTGGCCGTACGTCACGGCGACTACGACCGACCCGACACCCTGCATGCTGCGTTCGACGGCGCAGACGGGCTGCTGTTCATCTCGGGGACGCTGGCGGAGGGACGGGCGGCGCAGCACCGCGGCGTCATCGCGGCCGCACGGGACGTCGGTGTCGGGCGGATCGCCTACACGAGCGGGCTCGGGGCTGACGTGGTGGACGACGGGATCCTCGGCGAACACCACGCCACCGAGCGAGCCGTCCTGGAAAGCGGCGTCCCCTACACGCTGCTCCGGCATCCCATCTACTCGGACTTCTTCATCAACGCCGACCTCCGGACCGCGATCGAGGCCGGGGAACTGACAAGCAGCACAGGGACATGGGGCCTCAACACCGCTACCCGCGCGGACCTGGCCGAGGCGGCCGCGGTCGTGATGGCAAGCGAGGGTCACATCGGACGGGCCTACGACTTCACGGGCCGTCTCTGGACGTACCCGCAGCTGGCCGACGCGCTCGCCCGGATCAGCGGCCGGGCCGTGACCTACCGGGAGGTGCCCGAGGACGACGGCATCATCGGCATGCTCGGTCTGGGCCCGGTCATCCGGTCCGGCGGCTTCGAGGTGCAGACCCCAGACCTGGAGCGGGTACTCGGCCGGCCGGCCAGTAGCCTGGAGGACGCCGTCGAGGCAGCGCTCGGGGTCCCGACCCCGGCATAGGGGGACCGGCGTCCGGCCACGGCTCGGGTACTCCCGGGTTCGCGGCGCTCCCGCTACTTCACCGCTCTGCTCGCCTCCCGGACGGTCCGGACGGCGATCTGGCTGCGGTTCGCCAGGTCGAGCTTGGTCAGGATGTGCTGCACGTGGTTCTGCGCGGTCCGCTCCGACAGGCAGAGCTGAGCGGCGATCTGCCGGTTCGTCAGCCCCCGCGCGACCAACGCGGCCACCTCCCGTTCTCGGGGTGTGAGCGGGTCACGCTGCACGTCCAGGCGTTCTAGGAGGCCCCGTGCCCGGTTCGCCCACGGGCGCATGCCGAGCGCCGCGGCCAGCTTTCCGGCCTCGGCCGCGAGCTGTCGCGCCCGTGCGACGTCCCCCGACCGGGCGCGGCGCGCCAGGACGGCGGCGAGCTCGGTCCGAACCTGCACCGAGAACCCGCGGGCGCCGTTGGCCGCGCACAGGTCCGCGGCCGCCTGCAAATCGACGACAGCGTCGTCCAGCTGCCCGAGGTGGCCGGACGAAATCCCGAGGTACAGCTCGACCGGACCGTCGTAGGCGATGGCACCGGCGCCGCTGACCACGTGCTGGCCGCGGAACGGGGTGAGGCGCTTCCTCAGTGCCGCCACGTCGTCGACCTCGTCCAGCGCGATCGCCACAGCGATGCCGAAGGCGAAGCACACCGTCGTCGCGTGCGGGATGGGCCGCCACCCGCTCGGAGGTCCGAGCCTGCGGTAGATCGCACCGGCTTCCGCCAGCCGCCCCGCGGAGGCGAGGAAGAAGGCCGCCGCCACCGCGAAGATCACCTCATAGGTCGGGTAGTCGAGCTCGTCTCCGCCGACATCGGTCGGGCGGTCCCGCGCTCGCAGGCCGGCGAGGTCCGCGTCCTCGCCGGTGTGCATCGCGACAGCGGACAGCACCGCGGTCCGGTTGATGACCGCCGAGCCGTAGCCGGTCGCAGCCGGTGGCAGCGCGGCCAGCGCCTGGTCGGCCAGCCGGACCGCATCGGCGAAGCGGCCCTGGGCCTGAGCCAGCACAGCGCGGCACTGCAGCAGATGCCACCGCGCCACGGGGCTACGCCCTTCCTCGACGCACTGGGCCAGGGGGTCCAGTTCCCGGCCGACGGCTCCGAGGTCCCCGCGCTGGAAGGCGACGTCGATCCGCCACAGGTGCGCCCACATGCGGGTGACGGGATCACGGGTCTCCCGCCCGATCGCCTCCATCCGGTCGGCGAGGCGCGCCCGCTCACCGACCCCGTCCGGACCCGAGGCCACCAACTGCCGAGCGCGCACTGCCGCTACCACCGCAGCGAGGTCACCGGACTGCTCTGCCTCGGCGATCGCGCGTCCGCTGGAGGTGCGTGCAGCATCAAGGTCGGCCAGGTACATGCAGACGTCGGAGTGCGTGGCCAGCACCCGCGCGCGAAGGGCGGAGGGTCGCGGGTCCATCGTGGCCAGCGCCTCCTCGCACCAGAGGCGCAGCGTCAGCTCGGTCTCCAGACCTCCGCCACCCCCTTCGAGGGCAAGAGCCGCCTGGGCCAGCAGGTCCGGGCGTCCCAACCGCCGTGCCAGCTCGGCAGCCTCTCGGCTGGCCACCAGCCGCTCCGACAGGTTCCCGGCCCACTTGAGCGCAGTTCCGGCGGCGATGAGCAGTTGGCAGCGCACCTCGTCGTCGAGTTCGTGCAGTCCGACGGCCGTTGCCAGGCGGAAGAGCCGGGCCGCCTCCTCATGGGCCAGCCGGTGCATGGCCTCCTCCGCGGCCCGCCGGATCCACGCGGCGGCCCGGGTCCGTTCCCCGGCGACGGCTGCGACCGCCCAGTGCCGGGCCAGGTCGGGGAGCTGACCGGACCTCGCGGTGCCCGAGTTCTCGATGGCCTCCGCGGCACTCCGGTGCAGGCGCACGCGATCGGGCATGCTCAGACCGGCCTCGACCGCCTCACGGACCAGGTCGTGCACGAACCGGTACTCCCCCGGCACCGGGGTCGCCTCGACGAGTCCTGCCTCCGCGCCCCGGTCCAGCCCGGCGAGACAGCCGAGCACCGGCACGTCCAGCATCCGGGCCACCAGGGCGGCGTGGAAGCTCCTCCCCACGACGGACGCCGCCTGCAGCACCTGCTCCGGCGCGGAGGTCAGCCGCGCCAAGCGCGCCGAGATCGCCGCCCGCACGCTACTCGGGACAGGTACGTCATCGCTCCCCGCGCGGGCGTCTCCCAGCACACGGGCGATCTCGCCGACGTAGAACGGATTCCCACCGGTCCGGCCGTGCACCCCCGCCAGCTCCGCGTCGGTCGGGCTCCTCCCGAGAAGATCCGTCAGCTGCGCGCCGACGGCCGGGACGCTGAGGCCGCGGAGCTGGATCTCCCTGGTCACCGGTTCGCGCCGCAACTCGTTGACGACACCAGGGACCGGCTCGGTGTCGCGGTGGTTGACCAGGACGAGGAGCCGTTGATCCCTCATCGACCGCGCCACGTGCTGCAGAAGCGACAGTGACGACCGCCCGGCGTCATGGGCGTCGTCGAGGACGATCAGCAGGGGCCGGGCCTGGCTCACCTCGCGCAGGAGCCGTGCAACGGCGTCGAACGACCGGAACCGGGTCTCGCCGGACAGCTGGTCGTCCACGGAGGCCACCGGACCGGGGAACACGTCGGGTGCCAGGCGGGCGAGATCCGCCACCAGCCGACGCCGCTCGGCGATGGCAACCAGGCCGACCTCCTCGTCGACCGTGCGCAAGACCTGGCGCCACGGCCAAAATGGCGGAGCCCCCGCTGACTCCGCAGACTGGCTCCACGCGGTGGCGAAGCCGCGCGCCCCCGCCGTCGCCACCAGCTCCTCGGCCAGCCGGGTCTTGCCGATACCCGGCTCGCCACGGCAGAGCACAAGCCGCGGCCGGCCGGCCTGCGCGGAACACAGACAGTCGGCGAGCACGCGCAACTCGTGCCGTCGCCCGACCAGCTCGCTCCGCACCGCCGCGCCTCCACGGGTTCGAACAGGTGCGACGGGCGGAGCCGGATCCGGGCTCGCCCCGGCATGGGTCGTCCGGTCGCCAGGCGAATCGTCCTCGCCCGTCCGCGGTCCCGTCCACTCCCATCGCATTCCGCGTGTGGGCGCTGGGGACGCTGAACCACCAGGCGCCGACGTTCTACCTCACCAACCCGCATGCGCTCATCGGCGCGCACGACGACGTGCCGGTGCCGCCGGGATCCCAGCGCCTCGGCTTCGGGCTCGAGGTCGCCGTCGTGGTCGGCCGGGACGGCGCCTCGCTCACCCGGAGGCCGCCCCCGAGCACGTGTTCGGCTGCACGGCGCTCAACGACTGGTCGGCGCGTGATCTGCAGGCCCGGGAGATGCGGGTCAACCCGGGCCCGGCGAAGGTCAAGGACTCGGCGACCGCGCTCGGACCCGGGCTGGTGACCGCGGACGAGCTCGAGCCCTGCCGCGACGCCGAGGGGCTTCCTGGCGCTGGACATGCGGGTGTTGGTCAACGGCGGCGGGGTCGGCCAGGACCTGCTGAGCAACATGGGTTGGCCGTTCGAGGAGTGGATTGTGGAACGACGGGGCGAAGTCACTCCTCCCCCGCCGCAAGCCGGGGACGTCGTGGAGATGACGGTCGAGGGCATCGGCACCATTCGCCACCCAGTCGTGCCCGGCGTCGAGCTGCCGCCGGTGCGTCCCCCGCGCCCGCGCACGTGGCAGCGTCCTTCGCGAGCAGGTCGTCGTGGAGGTGACCAAGCAGCCGTTCAAGAGCGGCAAGCCACGCGGGCCGGAGCTACAGCTGCAGCTGCTCCTCGTCGCCGTTGCGGGATGCGGCGGCTCGGTCTCGGAGGGCTGCATTCATCGCGGTGAAGCCGGTGGCGGTGTCGTCGAGAATCCGGGGCATCAGCGGGACGAGCAGGCCGGTGAAGGTCTCGCGCTGAACGAAGCGGGTGCCACCGTCGGGGAGGTGCTCGAGGCGAAGCTCGTGCTCTCCGTCGAAGAGGCCGGGCAGCCCGAGCCGTCCGCGCCAGCGGATGAGTGTGCCGATCTCGACGGCGAGCACGGTGGGCCGGAAGGTCATCGTGCGCGTCCCGGGGCGGACGGTGAGCGTCAGGCGCTCGCCGGGGGCGAGCCGGCCGGACAGCCGGGGCATGAACGGGTTCCAGTCCTCGTACCGCTCGGTGTCGGTCAGGAGCTGCCAGACCGCGGCAGGGCTCGCTTCGATGTCGACGGCGTGTTCGATCGTCCTCATGGCGTCGGACCTCTCGGTGGCGGGGTTGCCGTGTTGGGTGGTGCGGTGTCGGCAGGAGACCCGCGGAGCCTGACCGACCTCGAGTCGTCACCGAGGATCAGTCCGGGTCCCGCCGGTACAGCAGCACGGTGCCCACGACCAGCGCGACGGCGGTGTACCCGGCGAAGACCAGAGCGCTCTCGGGTCGGGTGAGCGCGGCGGCGATCGCCTCGGGGGTGTCGAAGTCGTTCGCGTAGGCGAGCAGCTTGTTGCCGGCGAAGAAGGGGAGGAACCGGGAGACCTCCACGGGCAGGAAGAGGTTGAACAGGTTCTCGATGACGAACCCCCACACCAGGAGACCCGCGATGGCCGCCGTACTGTGCCGGACGATCATGCCGATCCCCAGGCCGAGCACCGCCGACAGCGTGGTGAACAGCAAGGCCCACGCGATCGTGGCCGGCAGCGCCGACGTGTCCCCCATGTCGAGGCCGGCCAGGGCGGCGCCGCCGAATCCGGCGACGAGGCCGACGACACCGATGACCAGGCCCGTCGCCGCGGCGGTGAGCGTCTTCGACAGCGCCAGGACCCAGCGCGCCGGTCGCGCCGCCACGGAGGCGGCCAGGGTGCCGTGTTGCACCTCGGAGCCGAAGAGCAGGATCCCGGCGATCCCGGCGAGCATCGACGTCACGCTGGTCCAGTAGAAGCCGACCTCGACGACGAACAGCACCTCGTCGGTCACGAACGTCGCGACCGCCCACGAGACGACCAGACCGCCGACGAGCGCGAACAGGAGGATCGCCCGGTTGGCCCGGACCGTCGAGGCCTTGATCCAGTCGCTCCTCAGCGCCGCGAGGACGGCGCGGGCGTCACCGCCCGCAGATCGCGTGGCCGGGCGGTACTCGGGAAACGTGGTGGCCGCCGGCTGGTCGGCGTCCGCACCTGTGATGGTCATGGTGTCCTCCGGGTCAGTGGTCGGTGGCGGCGAACTCGGCGGAGGACCGGGTCATGTCGAGCAGGCTGTCCTCCAGCGAGCGGGACGTCTCGCTGAGTTCGAGCACGCGGATGCCGCTGTCGAACGCGGTCTGCGAAACGACGGCGCGGGTGGTTCCCCGGACGATGAGTCGGTCGGCCGCACCCTCGACGACGAAGCCCTGCGCGGCGAGGAGTGCGGTGAGCTCCCTGGGCTGGGGGGTCTCGACGACGACGGCGATCTCGTTGCGCGCGGTGATCTCCCTGACCGATTCGGCGGCGAGCAGCCGTCCGCCCCCGATCACGACCAGGTTGTGCGCGAACATGCTGAGCTCGCTGATCAGGTGGCTGGACACGAACACCGTGCCTCCTCGCGCGGCGAAGTCGCTGAGGTAGTTCCGCAGCCAGCGGATGCCATCGGGGTCCAGGCCGTTGGACGGTTCGTCGAGCAGCAGGATCTGCGGATTCCCCAGGAGAGCAGCGGCCAGCGCCAGGCGCTGCCGCATGCCGAGCGAGAACTTGCCCGCCTTCTGGTCCGCTGCTGACTCCAGTCCGACCTCGGTCAGGACCACATCGGCTCGGCCGGCGGGCACCCGACTGATGGCGGCGGTCGCCCGGAGGTGGTTCCGCGCGGTGCGGCCCGGGTGCACGCGGGCATCCAGAACGCAGCCGACCGTACGGGTGGGCCACTTGAGGTCCTGGTAGTGCACGCCGTGGTAGCGGACTTCACCGCTGTCGGGTCGGGTCAGTCCGAGCATCATCCGCATGGTGGTCGACTTCCCGGCGCCGTTCGGGCCGACGAACCCGGTGACGCGGCCGCCGGCCACGTCGAAGGTCATGTCGTCGACGGCGACCCGCTGGCCGTACTGCCTCGTGAGGCCAGAGACGGTGATCATGAGCGCACTCCATGCCTGTCGGTATGCGTGAGGGCTTCGAGCGACGCTGCTCGCTCGAACCGAGGATGTGGTTCGCGTTCTGGGATGCAGTCGCCGTGCTCGGACGCGCTCAGGCCGGTGGCGGTTGCGCGATTGTGCGGACGGGCCGAACCGTCCCGGGACGGCGGACGATGTGTGCGCCGTGCGCAGACCGTCCACCCGGGACGAGGACAGCGTCAAGGGGCATCAGCGCAAATCGCCGACGCCGAGCAGTAGCAGCCCCGGGCGTGCGGTTCCCACGAAACTGCTCTCGGCATTTCCGCCGCCGGGGGCGAACGATTCCCCACTGCCAGTCCCAGGAGATCCGTGGCCGTGGAGGCAACCACGTCAGCCTGTTGTCACCGGTTTCACATCGAAGGCCATGAGCACGGCGTCCACGATGGAGTCGACGTACTCGCCGGTGATGGGATCTCGGGTGATCAGCAGCCGGGTCCAGATGGGGCCGATCAGCAGGTCGATCATCAGGTCCTGGTCGACTGAGGGGGCCAGTTCGCCGCGAGCGATGGCCAGCGCCAAGACCCGCCGGTAGGCCTGCCGGCGGGTGTGGATGACGGTGTAGAGGAGATCGGTGATCTCGGGGTGGTGGCCCGCCTCGCGGATGAGCCGAGCGACGAACTGCCCTCGGCCGCGGACGAAGGTCTCCTCCGCGCCGTGCAGCAGCGCGAGCAGGTCAGCCCGCAGGGTGCCGGAGTCCGGCACCTCGACGCTCTGCAGCGCAAGCCGCTCCACTCCTGCGGCGGCGACCGCGGCCTTCGACGGCCACCGGCGCAGGATCGTGGTCTTGGCGACGCCGCTGCGGGCGGCGAGCTCGTCGAGCGTCAGGCCGGCGTAGCCGTGGGAGCCGAGCAGAGTGAGGAGCTGCTCGAGAATGCGGTCATCGAGGGCGCGGTCGCGTCGCCGTCCGCGGCCCGACGACCCCTCCTGGATCGCACCCATCTTCCCCGCAACCTCCCGTTTCGGAATGGTCATCAGGAATTTACCTGGCGTGGCCAGCCTCCAGGAAATGTCGGCACGTATTTCGCTACTGGCGGTTGCGTTCATCTCAGGCGCAGGTCTAGCGTCCTGTCATCGGCGCAGCCGCTCAGTATCGAACCTCGCGTTCCCCGAGGTTGCGCCGTCTCCGAGCACACAGGTCTCGTCCGCCGGTCCAGCGCCCCGACGGCCGCCATTCCTGCGGCCCCAGCGACGGGCGAGCATCGGCGCCGCACCCAGTCGGTCGGCTGGGGACGGCCTTTCGGCCCCATCTGACCAGGCGGGGCATCCACTGACCTGTCCCCGTCCCTGTGCCGGCCTGACCGCCGATCTGTCTTTTTCCTGAGCATCGGGGTCGACCACACGGGGGGCTACGTCGTCCGCTCATCGCAGATCCAGCGGCGGGCGGTGACCTCCTCCTGTCCCCTTCATGCCCCCCGGTGAGACGAGGCCCCTCAGATGACTGCTGCGAGCGCAAGCAACGGCCTGCGCCGGACGACCGGTGCGCTCTTCCTCGGCGGCGCCCTGGCGTTCGCCGCGTCGGCGACGGCGCTGTCGTCGACCTTCGAGTGGCCGGACATCCTGCGGGAACCGGCCGACGTGGTGCTGCCGGCGTTCGTCGCCGGTGGCTCGAGCCTGGTGTGGACCTGGTTCGCCACCGCATGGACATACGCGATCCTGCTCGTCCCGATCCTGCTGCTCCCCGCCGTACTGGGGCGACGGAGCGACCCGGTGCTGCGGGCCGCCACCTACGTGGGCGCCACCTCGGTGGTGCTCGCCCTGATCGGCTTCCTGCGCTGGGTGTTCGTCGTCCCGGCACTGGCGGATTCCTACGTCACCGGAGATGGCCCCACCCAAGCCGCGGTCGACGCGGCCTGGACCGCCCAGCACCAGTTCGGCGGCGCACTGCTCGGCGAGCACCTGGGCCAGCTGCTGGCCCTCGTCTGGTCGGTCACCCTGAGCGTGATCATCGTGCGCACCCGGGTCCTCCCGCGCTGGCTCGGCGTCACCGGGCTGGTGGTCAGCGCGCTCTACCTCACGAACCAGGGCGACATCCTGGCCACCGCCGTCCCCGGCTTCCCGGTCTGGGACCTGGGTGGCCTGATCGGCAGCACGACCTGGGGCCTGTGGGTCGCCGCCCTCGGCGTGATGGTCCTGCTGCGGCCTCCGCGCTCTGCCCGCGCCGCGATCGACGACGACGAGTCGAGCGGCGCTGCGAACGTCCCACCCCCGCGATCGCCGGCGGCGACCGGTGTCAGGAGCTGACTGCCGTGACCGTTCTCGCTCGATCTCGAACGTCTCGCCTGCGTCGATGGCTCATCTGGACCGCAGGATTCCTCGCCTTCCCGATCGCGGGGCTGGCCGGGACGGGGGTCGCCGGCCGTGCCGACAGCCCGCTCGCGGCACTTCTCGGTGGGGCGGTCGCCGGCCTCGTCATCGGCGTCGGGCAGACGCTGGCCAGCCTGGGGCGGCTCGACATCCGCAGGTGGGTGCCGGCCACCGGCATCGGCATGGGCCTGGGTCTGCTGCTGGGCGCCGTCACAGTCGGCTACGACACCTCCCTGGCCGACCTGGCGCTGATGGGCGCCCTCACCGGCCTGATCCTCGGGCCCACGCAGGCCCTCGCACTGCCCCGCGGCACCCGGCTGCGCTGGCTGTGGGCCGCCGCGCTGCCCGCGCTGTGGGCGCTGGGCTGGACGACCACCACCCTGGGCGGGATCGCCGTGGACAAGCAGTTCACCGTCTTCGGCGCCTACGGAGCGATCACCTTCTCCGCCCTGTCCGGGCTGCTCCTGCTGCTGCTCCTGCCCGACCGCCCGGCAGCCGGCTTCCCTGCGACAGCCGCACCGGCGCCGGCACCGAGCGAGGCACGGGCATGACCGCCGCCCCACGGCACGTCGTGTTCGGTACCGGCGCGATCGGCCTGGCCACTCTCGACGCGCTGCGCCGCCGCGGGGAGACGGCCCGCCTGGTCAACCGCTCCGGGTCCGCCCGCGTCCCCGACGACGTCGAGGTCATCGGCGGGGACGCCGGCGACCCGGCCTTCAGCACCGAGGTCGCGGGGGGAGCCGGCGTCGTCTACCAGACGCTCAACCCGCCCTACTCGGAGTGGACCACGCAGTTCCCACGGTTGCAGGCCGGCGTGCTGGCCGCGGCCGAGGCCACCGGTGCCCGCCTGGTCAGCATGGAGAACGTCTACACCTACGGCCGCCCCGCCGGCCGCGTGCTCACCGAGGACCTGCCCGACGGTGCACACACCAGGAAGGGACAGCTGCGCGGCAGGATGGCCCGCGACCTGCTTGCCGCCCACGCCGCCGGACGCGTCGAGGTGGCGATCGGCCGCGCCTCGGACTACTTCGGGCCTCGCGGCGGCGCCCAGTCCAACCTGGGCGACCGCGTCTTCCCCGCCGCGCTGGCCGGCAAGACCGCCTCGGTGCTCGGCGACCCCGACCAGCCGCACACCTACACCTTCATCCCCGACATCGGCGAAGGCCTGGCCGTCCTCGGCGAGCACCCCGACGCCCCCGGACAGGTGTGGCACCTGCCCAACGATCCGGACACCCGCACCACCCGTCAGCTGGTCGACATCGTCTACGGGCTGGCCGGCCACCCGGGCGGCAGGCTCCGCGCGATGCCCTCGCTCGTGCTGCGGGCACTGGGCCTGATCAACCCGATCATGCGGGAGCTGGTCGAGATGCAGTACCAGTTCGCCGAGCCGTTCATCGTCGACAGCAGCAAGATCACCAACAAGCTCGGCATCGAGGCCACCCCGGTCGAGCAGGCCCTCGCCGACACACTGCAGAGCTACCGCGATGGCTGACACCGACATCGTCTGGCCGGTCGGCACCACCGACCAGGACCCGGACCTCGCCGACCGCCCGCTCGTCTTCCATCCGAAGGGCTTCCTGGTCGCCATCCTCCCCGGCCCCGATGAGGCCGACCAGGCTGAGGCGGCGCTGCGCACCGCCGGGTTCGCCGACCAGGACCTCCGCATCTTCACCGGCGAGCAGATCCTCGCCGACTACCGCCGCTACCTCGCGCGGATGGGTCCGACCCGCCGCGTCGCCGCGGCGGTCACCGACGACCAGGAGACCCTCGACCTCTACCACGGGCACGCCCGCGACGGCCGCGCAGCGCTGTGGGTCCACGTCACCGACGACGACGAGGCCAACCGCGCCATCCGCGGCCTCTCCGGCTGCCGCACGCTGCACATCCGCCACTACGGCCGCCGCCGGCAGAGCGACTTCGTCCTGCAGCGCCCCACCTCCTGAACGACCCGGTCACCGACGAGAGAAGACAGTCCCGATGGAGATCACGCAGTCCAACGCGCTCAGAGACTCGCCTGGCTCGGCCGGCGGCCCGAGGACCATGACGTCGGTCATCCAGGACCGCTACGGCCCTGCACCGGAAGACGTCCTCGATCTGCGGGAGGTCGACCTGCCGACCATCGGGGAAGAGACGGTCCTGGTGCGGGTGCACGCCGCCAGCGTCGACCGCGGCACCTGGCACATCATGGCCGGACTGCCCTACCCCATCCGCCTCGCCGGCTTCGGCCTCCGCCGTCCCAAGTACGCCAACCCAGGACGGAGTCTGGCGGGCACGATCGAGGCCGTCGGGGCCGCCGTGACCGGCTTCGCAGTGGGCGAGGAGGTTTTCGGCGTCGGCGACGCCACCTTCGCCGAGTACGCCCGCGCCCGACCGGACAAGCTCGCCGCCAAGCCGGCGAACGTCACCTTCGACCAGGCGGCAGCCGTTCCTGTCTCCGGGCTCACCGCGCTGCAGGCCGTCCGCGACCACGGACGGGTTCAGGCGGGCGAACATGTGCTGGTGCTCGGCGCCTCCGGCGGGGTCGGCAGCTTCGCCGTGCAGATCGCCAAGTCGTTCGGGGCCGAGGTCACCGGCGTGTGCAGCACGGCGAAGGCCGACGCGGTCCGGGCGCTGGGCGCCGACCACGTCATCGACTACACCCGCCAGGACGCCACCGACGGCCGGCACCGCTACGACGTCGTCCTCGACACCGGCGGCAACCGCCGACTGTCCCAGCTCCGCCGCGCGCTCACCCCGCGAGGACGGCTGGTCATCGTCGGCGGCGAGACCGACGGACGGTGGCTCGGCGGCAGCGACCGCCAGATCCGGGCCACGCTGCTGTCGGCGTTCATCGGCCAAGAGCTCGGCACCTTCGTCGCGTCGGAGAACGCCGGAGACCTCAGCGCTCTGCGCGAACTCATCGAGGCCGGCACGGTCACCCCCGCCGTCGACCGGACCTACCCGCTCACCGGCGTCGCCGCGGCGATCCGTCACCTGCTCGACGGGCAGGCCCGCGGAAAGCTCGTCGTCTCCGTCGCCCCCACCACCCCCCTCACTCCGGACGCCGGGAGCACGGCATGACCGAGAACCGAACGCCCTACCCCGTCCGCGTCGACGCGTCGCTGGACCCGTCGCTGTCCCGCGGGCTGTGGCTGATCAAGTGGCTGCTGCTCATCCCGCACGTCGTCGTGCTGTTCTTCCTGTGGGTGGCGTTCGCCGTCGTCACGGTGATCGCCTTCTTCGCGATCCTGTTCACCGGCAGCTATCCACGGTCGCTGTTCGACTTCAACGTCGGGGTCATGCGCTGGTCCTGGCGGGTGCACCACTACGGCTACTGGGCGCTGGGCACCGACCGCTATCCGCCGTTCACCCTGGCCGAGGTGCCGGACTACCCGGCGCACCTCGACGTCGCCTATCCCGAACGGCTGTCCCGGGGGCTCATCTTCGTGAAGTGGCTGCTGGCCATTCCGCACTTCCTCGTCCTCGCCATCTTCGTCGGCGGCGGGCTGTGGCTGGGGACCCGCGCCGGCGACGCCAACGACAGCTGGGACAACGGCGCGAACGCCGGCTGGAGCCTGGTCGGCCTGCTCGTCCTGATCGCCGCGGTCGTGCTGCTGTTCACCGGCCACTACCCCAAGCCGCTCTACGACTTCGTCCTCGGCATGGACCGGTGGGCGCTGCGGGTCGGGGCCTACGCGGCGCTGATGACCGACCGCTACCCACCCTTCCGGCTCGACACCGGCGGCACCGACCCCGGCTCCGTTCCCACACGGCCCGTCACACCGCCGCCTCCCGTGCCGACCACGCCGCCGCCGGCCCCTGTCGCCCCCATGAGCTGAGGCCCCGTACCAGTCGTCAAACGCACCGGACGTAGGGCCGCGGCGGTGCTCCGGCGAAGCCGACGCCACCCAAGCCGCCATCGCGCACCACGCGGCGGCAACACAGAAGCGCTCGGTCGCCGCGGGCTCGCCTCCCGAACACAGGAGCCCCAGATGTACCCGGAACGCGACCCGACTGTCAGCCTCTCCCTCCTCATCCGGGCAGCCGCCGTCGCGGCGGTCGCCGCAGGCGCGCTCTTCATCGGAATCCAGATCGGCCATCCCCCGCTCGACCTCACCACCATCGCCACAACCGAAGTGGCGGTCCGCAACAGCTCGAAGGTCCTGATGGCCGTGCTGGCGCTGGCCGGTATCACCGGCATGTACCTGAGCCAGATCCGCCGCAACGGAGTCCTCGGACTCGTGGGCTACCTGATCCTGGCAGCGGGCTACCTGCTCATCATGAGCTCCACCTTCGGCTTGGCGTACGTCCTGCCCTCGCTCGCCGAGACCGATCCGTCCTACGTCAGTGACGTCCTCACGACGGTCACCGGCGGCACGGCCACCGGCGACATCGGCGTCCTGGGCACGTTGTTCCTGGTCCAGAGCGTGTGCTTCCTAGCGGGCGGCCTGGTCTTCGGTGTCGCCTTGTACCGGGCCCACGTCCTCGCCCGCTGGGCGAGCGCACTTCTCGCGGTCGGTGGCCTGGTCACCGCCGTCCTCTCGCTGATGCCGGACGCCTTGTACCGGCTGCTGGCGGTCCCGAACGGCATCGCGCTGATCGCCCTCGGGTACTCGCTGTGGCGATCCCAGCGGCAGGCCGACGACCCGACGGTGTTCGCCGTTGTGGGTCACCCTGAGCGGACCGCAGTTCGATGACGTTCTGGCGCTCGACGTGGCGTGTGCCGATCGCCCTGGTGGCGCTCGGCGCCGTTCCGGTGATCGCCGGCGCCCTGCGCCTCGTCGAGCTGTCCGGCGGGACGACCGCGATGGTGTCCGATGCCCGGTACGACGCAACGCCGCTGCCGGTGGTGCTGCACATCGTTTGCGCCGCGGTGTTCGCCATCGCCGGCGCCTTCCAGTTCGCCCCGCGGCTGCGCCGTCACCGGCCCGGCTGGCACCGCCGAGCCGGCCGAGTGCTGGTCGTCGCCGGGCTCGGGGTGGCGCTGTCGGCGCTGTGGCTGAACCAGTACTTCCCGCGCGCGGGTGCCACCCGCGAGCTGCTGTACCCGTTGCGACTGGTGTTCGGCGTGGCGATGGTGGCCACCCTCGTCCTCGGGTTCTTCGCGGCGCGGCGCCGCGACTTCGCCCATCACCGGGCGTGGATGATCCGCAGCTACGCCATCGGCCTCGTCGCCGGCACCCAGATCTTCACCCTCGGCATCGGTGAAGCGGTCTTCGGCATCGGCGAGCTGACCACTGCGCTCCTGCTGGCCGCGGCCTGGGGGATCAACCTGACGGTCGCCGAGCGAGCGATCCGCAACCGGCCCCGCCGTCGTACGTCCGCGAGCACCGCCCGGACGGCGCCCATCGACCAGGCCGCGCCGGACGGCGGAGCCACGATCAATCCCCGCCGGCCGGTCCACGACCTGGAGGTAGCACCGCAGCCGCCGGGCAACCGGGAGTCAGGGGCAGCACGCGCGGCGAGCCGCCCGTAGCGGCGCCGCCCCGGTCACCACCAAGCTCTCCCGGTCCTGTGTCGCGCTGCCACTGGAGTCCCCACACCAAAGGGAAAGGGCGCGACAGCACGCAGCAGCACGTCACTCGCCGCGTCGGCGCGCGTGTCCGTGATGAGACTGCTCGGCTCGGGAACCGCGACGGTGGCGGACCGGAGTGACCGACGTCTCCATGACACTGCCCGGAGATCCATGCACAGACGACAGGGGCCCTCACAGTCACTGTGAGAGCCCCTGTACCTGGTAGCGGGGGCAGGATTCGAACCTGCGACCTCTGGGTTATGAGCCCAGCGAGCTACCGAGCTGCTCCACCCCGCGTCGTGCCTCCACCGTACACGCGTCTGCGCGAGTGGGCGGCGGGCACCTCTGCGCGCAGGCCGCCGCCGCGAGCACCGTGTGACGGCTGGGGGCTGCCGTGACGGAGCGGTTCTGGTCCGACGCGCGCCTGCTGGAGCGTGTCCGTCCGGCGACCTACAGTCGCGAACGTGAAGGGGGACAAGGCGACGAGCTCGTTCGCCGGAGAGCCCCAACCCGTGGAGGTCCACCACCGCGGCATCTGGTACTCCGGCGAGCTGCTGGGCTGGCGGTTCGACGACTCCGGCCGCGCCCTGGCGCGCGTGCGGTGCGTCGTCGACGGGCTGCGGCACTCGGCGTGGAAGGAACTGGCCGACCTCCGGCTGCCCGAGCCGGAGAGCACGAGGACGACGGCGGCGGCTCCCGCGGCCGCCCCCGGGCGGACGCCTCCGCCGCCGGTGGTGCACTGGGCGGCGATCGGCCGGCACGAGACCGCCCGGCCGTCCTGGACCCCGGACCGCGCCCGGCAGCACCCCTTCGAGGATGACGACACCCGGCCGCACGCGCTGCTCGTCGACCGTGACCTGCCCCGCCGCCCGCCGGTCCCCCGGCCGGCCCCCGCGTCCCGACCGGCCCGGGACCCCCTCGGCCGCGCCTGACCCGAGCGGCTGCGGCCGCTCGTCCCGCGTCGCCCGTTGCCGCCGTTTCCGGAGCGGTGCGGCCGGGAGGCCGAGACGGCCGCCTACGTCGTCGTGGCGGAAGCCGTCGCCGACGCCGCCCGCCGGTCGGCCACCTACGCGACCGTGCGGGTCCGCCGGCCCGGCGGGCCGCTGGTCGTCAGCGTGACCGACGACGGGACCGCGCCCGATCCGGAGCGGCTGGTGCTCGTCGCCGACCGGGTCGAGGCGCTCGGCGGACGGCTGTCCGTCGGACCGGGCGGGGTGCGGGCGGAGATCCCGTGCGGGTAGTCGTCGCCGACGACGCGGTGCTCGTCCGCGAGGGGATCGCGTCGCTGCTGCGGTCCTCCGGGGTCGAGGTCGTCGCCCAGTCCGGCAACGCCGAGCACCTGCAGCGCGACGTCCGGGAGCACCGGCCGGACGTCGCGGTCGTCGACATCAAGATGCCACCGACCCACACCGACGAGGGACTCGTCGCGGCGCAGCGCATCCGCCAGGAGCAGCCGGACGTCGGCGTCCTCGTGCTCTCGCAGTACCTCGAGCCGACGTACGCGACGCGGCTGGTCGCCGAGCACCCCGAGAAGGTCGGCTACCTGCTCAAGGAACGGGTGTTCAGCGGGGACGTGCTCGTCCTTGCGCTGCAGCGGATCCGGGACGGCGAGACCGTGGTCGACCCCACGATCGTGTCGATGCTCTTCGGCCGGCGACGCCGGGAGGACCCGCTCGCCGTGCTCAGCGCCCGGGAGCGGGAGGTGCTCGCCCAGGTGGCCGAGGGGCTGTCCAACCGGGCGATCGCCGCCCGCCTGTTCGTGACGGAGCGGACGGTGGAGGCGCACGTGGGCCAGATCTTCACCAAGCTCCGGCTGCCGGAGTCGCCGGACGCCCACCGTCGCGCGCTGGCCGTCCTCACGTTCCTGCGCAGTTGAGCGGGGCCGGAACGACGAAGGACCCCGGCCCATCGGGCCGGGGTCCTTCGTGGTGGTAGCGGGGGCAGGATTCGAACCTGCGACCTCTGGGTTATGAGCCCAGCGAGCTACCGAGCTGCTCCACCCCGCGTCGGTGTCTTCACGGTACCAGGGTTCCGGGCGGGCGCGGCGAGGGCTTCGTCACCCTGCCGCGCCCGCCCCGGGCTCACCCGGTCGGCGAGGCGGCCGCCTGGGCCGCCTGGTAGGCCTCGACCGCCTGCTGCAGCCGGTCGAGCGCCTCGCCGGTGGCGGCGAAGTCGCCGCTGCGCAGCGCCTCCTGGTAGGCCTCCAGCGCGCTGTTCATGTCCGCGACGGCCTGGTCGAGGTCCGGGTTGCTGCCCCCGCCGTTGCCGGCGTCCGGCGCCGGGGCGGGCGTCGGTGTCGGCGTGGGTGTGGGCGTCGCCGTCCCGCCGTCGGTCCCGTCGTCCTGCGGCGTCTCGCCGCCGCTGTCGACCGCCGACGAGCCCGCTCCGGCTCCGAAGACCTGGTCCAGCGCCTCGCCGAGGGTGTCGGCGTAGCCCACCCGGTCGCCGTAGTTGACCAGCACCTTCTGCAGCAGCGGGAAGGAGTTCTCCCCGCGGCCCTGGACGTAGAGCGGTTCGACGTAGAGCAGGCCGTTCTCCCCGATCGGCAGCGTGAGGAGGTTGCCGAAGACGGCCCGGGACTCCTGGCTGTTGAACAGGGTCAGGTCCGGTCTGACCTGGTTGTTGGTGATGAACGACTGCTGCACCTGCCGCGGGCCGCGGAACGGCGTGTTGCCCGGCAGCCGCAGCACCTGGATCTCGCCGTAGCTCTGCGGATCGCTGGACGCGGAGATGAACGACGACAGGTTGTCCCGCCGGAAGGCGTTGAGCGCGCTCGTGAGCTGGAAGCTCGCCTGCCGGTCACCCGGCCGCTGGGCGAGGATGTAGTACGGCGGCTGGGCGTCCTGCGTGTCCTGGGTCGGGTCGTCCGGCACCTGCCACCGGTCGCTCTGGTTGTAGAAGTCGGTCGGGTCGGAGACGTGGTAGCGGGTGAGGATGTCCCGCTGCAGCTTGAACAGGTCCTCCGGGTAGCGGACGTGGCTGACCAGCTCGGGGCTCATCTCCTCGCGCGGCTGGATCACCCCCGGGAAGGCCTTCTCGTAGGTCCGCAGGACCGGGTCGTCCGGGTCCCACGCGTACAGCGTCACCGTGCCGTCGTAGGCGTCGACGGTCGCCTTGACCGAGTTGCGGATGTAGTTGAACTGCTCGTCCGGCAGCGCGGCGGTGCCGGCCCCGGTGAGCGAGTCCTGGGCGGCCTGGCCCAGCTCCATCCGCTCCGCGTAGGGGTAGGAGTCCGACGTCGTGTAGCCGTCGAGGAGCCAGACCACGCGTCCGCCGATCACGGCCGGGTACGGGTCGCCGTCCACCTGGAGGAAGGGAGCGGCCTTCTCCACCCGCTCGCGCGGGTCACGGACGTAGAGCACGCGCGACTGGTCGTTGACGGCGCCGGAGAGCAGGAAGTTGCGCTCCCGGTAGTAGATCGCGAAGGTCAGCCGCCGGAAGAAGCTGCCGATCGCGACGCCGCCCTCGCCGTCGTAGGTGTTGTTGATCTGCCCCTCGTCGGAGCCGCTCTCCGGGCGGTCGAACTCCCGCGGGTCGGCACCCTCGGGTGCGCCGACCACCGAGTAGTTGTTGTTCATCAGCTCGCCGTAGTAGATCCGCGGCTGCTCGACGTCGATGTTTCCGGTGGTGGGCAGGTCGCGAGTGGTGAAGTTCGGCTCGCCGCCCTCCTGGCCCGCCACGACCTGGTTGGCCGGCGCGGCGACGAAGCCGTTGCCGTGCGTGTAGACGGTGTGCTGGTTGATCCAGCTGGACTGGTTCTCCGAGAGGTTGTCGACGTCGAGCTCGCGGACGGCGACCACGTAGTCGCGGGTCTCGCCGTCGATCGTGTACCGGTCGATGTCGAGCTTCTCCGGGAAGCCGTAGACGTTGCGGATCTGCTGGCGCGCGGTGAACGTGTCGGAGAGGACGTTCGGGTCCAGCAGCCGGGCGTTCGGGATGGTCTGCGTGTCGTTGCGCAGCTCGGCCTGGGCCGCCTCGGTGTCCACCGAGTCGCCGGTCGTGTCCTCGGCGTAGTCCACGTACTCGATGTCGGACAGGTCGTAGGCGGCCAGCGTCGACTGGATCGCCCGCTGGATGTACGGACCCTCCTTCTGGTCGGCGCTGGGCTTGACCACGAACTGCTGCACGATCGCCGGGTAGGCGACGCCGATCACCAGGCTGGAGATCAGCAGCAGCACCAGCGCCGCCGCCGGCAGCAGGAAGTTGCGGACGACGATGTTGGCGAAGAACGCCACGGCGCAGACGACCGCGACGAACACGAGGATGTTCTTCGGGACCAGCAGCGCGTTGACGTCGGTGTAGCTGGCGCCGGTGAAGACCTCGCCGCGGTCGGAGTAGACCAGCCCGTAGCGGTCGAGCCAGTAGGCCACCGCCTTGAGCGCGACGAACAGGCCGAGCAGCACCGACAGCTGCACCCGGGCGGCGCCCGTGAGCTTCTGGCCCGGCGTCTGCAGCCGCAGGCCGCCGAAGAGGTAGTGGGTGAGCAGCGACCCGATCAGCGCCAGCAACACGATCGCGAAGCCGAAGCCCAGCACCAGCCGCCAGAACGGGTAGTCGAAGACGAAGAAGGACAGGTCGATGCCGAACTCGGGATCGACCTGGCCGAAGTCCGTGGAGTTGCGGAAGGTCAGCCAGGTGTCCCAGCTGCCCTGCGCGGTGAAGCCGGCGAACAGGCCGAGCACCACGCCGACGATCGAGAGGACCAGCGTGCGCCGGGGCTCCAGCGACTGCCGGTAGCGCTCGAGGTTCTGCTGCTCCAGCGACATCGGCCGGAACGTCGGGCGGAACCGGTAGGCGAGGTAGATCGCCAGCGCGACCAGCCCGCCGGTGGCCACGCCCGCGACCGCGAAGAGCAGCGCACGGGTCTGCAGTTCGGTCCAGAAGACTTCGGTGTAACTGGTCTCGTCGAACCAGAGGTAGTCGACGTAGACGCTGGTCAACGTCCCGATGGCCGTGAACAGCACCAGCAGCACGGCGATGGCCCCGATGACCAGCTTCGCGCGCCGCGAGAGCGTGGGCACCGACACGGGGGGCCGCATGGCCACGAGCGGTCTCCTTCAGTTGCAGGGTGGCCGGGGCCACGGGCGGGGCCTGTCCGGCCCCTGTGTCTCAGGACAGAGTCATCTCAGGACAACGCACCGGACCGCCCGTGGTTCCCTCGCCGTCCGGCGATGGCGGACAGCCTCTCCCACGCGGGATGGGGCCGGCGCACGGGGCTCAGCACGAGGGCGGTGTCCGGCCGGCCTGGACGTCGGCGAGGGCGTCGAGCGCGTCGTCGAGGGTCACCACCTTCGCCATGGGGAGCCCGGGCTGCGGGGCCTGGAGCGCCTCGGCGCAGTTGTCCGCGGGGACGAGGAACAGCGTCGCGCCGATCTCGCGCGCGGAGACCATCTTCAGGCCGATCCCGCCGATCGGGCCGACGTTGCCGTCGACGTCGATCGTCCCGGTGCCGGCGATGACGTCGCCGCCGGTCAGGTCGTCGTCCCCCACCAGGTCGAGGATGCCGAGCGTCAGCATCAGCCCGGCCGACGGCCCGCCGACCTCCTGCACCTCGATGTCGACGTCGAACGGCGCCGAGGGCTGCTCGCGCACCAGCACGCCCAGCAGCGAGCCCTCGCGGTCCTCGGCCTGCTTGGTGGTGAGCGTCGCCCTCCCGGGCTCGCCGAGGCGGGTGTAGGCGACCTGGATCGACGTCCCGCCCGGGATCGAGCGCAGCACGTCGTCGAGGGTGTCGGTGTCGGGGGTCGGGCGGCCGTCGACCCCCTCGATCGCGTCGCCCTCCTCCAGCCGGCCCCGGGACGGCGAGTCGTCCGACAGGCCCTGGACGACGACCTTCTCCGGGTAGCCGAGGTGCTGCAGCGCCGCCGTCTCCGCCGCCTCCTCCGAGGTGAGGAAGGCCTCGCGGTTCTGCTGCTGGGTCTCCTCCTCGGTCTGGTCGGGCGGGTAGACCGACTCCTCGGGGACGACGCTGACCTCCGGGTCGAACCAGCCGCGGACCGCCTCGACCAGGCTCAGGCCGGCGCGGCTGACGCCGACGGTGGTCAGGTTGAGGTTGCCGCTGACGTCGTTCCGGTCACGGCCCTCGACCGAGATGATCGGCGTGCCGTCGATGTCGCCGAGCGTGTTGTACGTGGGGCCGGGGACCTCCGCCACGTACGGCACCGGCACCGCCGCGCCGAGCAGTCCGAAGACCACCAGCAGGACGGCACCGATCATCGCCACGGCGCTCCGACGGGTCACGTCGTGCGAGCCTATGCGAAGGACCTCCTGCCCCCCGCCACTCGCAGGCTCGCGGCGCGACCCTGCAGGAGGCCGTCCTCCGGGTGTCCGCTCAGGGCGGACGCGGGCCGCCGCCACGGGAAGATCACGCGTCTACCGTGGGGGCATGAGCGACCTGCCGTTCGGCTTCGGGCCCGCCGACCGCGACCCCGAGGGCAACGATCCAGAGCGCAGGGACCCCGCGCGCCAGCCCTCCCCCGCCGACCCCTTCGGCTTCGGTGCCCTGTTCGGCGGCGGCGCCGGCGCGGGCTCGCCCGAGGACCTCCTCGGCAAGATGCCGCTGTTCGCCGAGCTGCAGAAGCTGATGAACTGGTCCGGCGGCCCGGTGAACTGGGACCTCGCCCGCCAGGGGGCGATCAGCCAGCTCGCGGCCGGTCACCAGCCCACGTCGGAGGCCGAGCGCGCCGCCGTCGCCGAGGCGCTGCGGCTGGCCGACCTGTGGCTCGACCAGGCCACGGACCTCCCGTCGGGCATCGACCGCGCGCTGGCCTGGTCGCGGGTGGAGTGGGTGGAGCAGACCCTGCCGGCCTGGAGCGCACTCATCGACCCGCTGGCCGAGCGCGTGGTGGCCGCGATGACCAGCGCGCTGCCCCAGGAGGCGGCGAGCATGGTCGGCCCGATCGCCGGGATCATGGGGCGGATGGGCGGGCTGATGTTCGGCGCCCAGGTGGGCCAGGCGCTCGGCAAGCTCGCCGACGAGGTGGTCACCAGCACCGACGTCGGCCTGCCGCTGGCCCCTGCCGGCAGCGGCGTGCTCGTGCCGCAGAACGTCGCCGACTTCGCCGCCGGCCTCGACCGCCCGGCCGAGGAGGTGCGGCTGTTCCTCGCGCTGCGCGAGGCGGCCTCCCAGCGGCTGTTCGCGCACGTGCCGTGGCTGCGCCAGCAGGTGACCGACGCCGTCCACGCCTACGCGCGGGGCATCAACGTCGACCGCGAGGCGATCGAGCGGGGCATCGCCGAGGCCATGGGCGGCATGGGCGGCGGCCTGGACCCGAGCGACCCCGAGGCCATCCAGCGGCTGCTCGGCAGCGGCCTGCTCGAGCCCGAGGAGACCCCCGAGCAGCAGATGGCGCTGCGCCGGCTGGAGACCCTGCTGGCGCTGGTGGAGGGCTGGGTGGACACGGTGGTCGCGGCGGCCGCCGGCGAGCGGCTGCCCGGCTACTCCGCGCTGGCCGAGACGATGCGCCGCCGCCGCGCCTCCGGCGGCCCGGCCGAGCAGACCTTCGCCACGCTGGTCGGGCTGCAACTGCGGCCGCGCCGGCTGCGCGACGCGGCGACGGTCTGGGCGGCGCTGGGTCAGCAGCGCGGCATCGAGGAGCGCGACCGGCTGTGGTCGCACCCGGACCTGCTGCCGACGTCGGACGACCTCGACGAGCCGCTGGACTTCGTCGCGCGGCAGGGCATGGACGACGAGCTGGCCGCGCTCACCGCCGACGACGCGAACAAGCCGGCCGAGGAACCCCGCGACGAGGACGACGAGAACGGCCCCTCGCACACCTGACGGTCGGCCCCTGCTGCGGGGTCCTCGTTCAGTCGACGGGGTCGACGCCGTCGCCCATGTGGCCGGCGGCGTTGGCCAGCTCCACGCCCTCGAGGAAGCCGCGGGCGCGCTCGGCCTTCGGATAGCGGGCCACCAACGCCCAGAAGCGCTCGTCGTGGCCGGGCTCGAGCAGGTGCGTTAGCTCGTGCACGAGCACGTAGTCGACGACGTACTCGGGCATGGTGCGCAGCCGGCTCGACAACCGGATGCTGCCGTCGGCGGGCGTGCACGACCCCCAGCGGCGGTGCTGGTTGTCCACCCACCGGACGCTGACCGGCTGCGGGATCCCGTCGAGGTGCGCGGCCGAGAGCGCACGGGCCCGGGCCATCAGCTCCGCGTCGCCGCCGAGGGAGCGGCGGCGGCGCTCCTCGCGGGTCTGCAGCTTGGCCACCATCTGCGCGACCCAGCGCCGCTCCTCGGCGGGGCTGAACGCCGCGGGGATGAGGACGACGGTCCGGCCGAGCTCCCGGTAGGCGGTGACGGTTCGACGGCGGCGGGCGCTGCGCCGGACCTCGACGTCGGCCGGCAGCTCCCCCGCCGGGGTGCGGGCACCCCGGGCCGCGGGGACGGCACGGCCGACCGCGCGGGCGGCCGGCAGGCGGTCCGCCGGAGCGGGGCTGTCGGGAGCGTCGGGAGTCGAGCCGGGCACGGAGGCACCGTATCCACCGGCGGCCGGTTCCGCGCGCACGACGGCACCCTGTCGGGTGCGGTTCGTCCGGTCGGTGGACATCCCCGGCGCCGCACTCCCCCGATGGGCTGGACACGGGACCGTTCCACAACCGTCCGTTGCCGCGTCCGCGCAGGTGGAGGCGCCGATGGGGCGAGGATCCGGGGGTCTTTCGGCGGGTCGCCGTCCCGAGGTTCCGCACAGGGACACGCCGATCCGTCCCCACGCCGTCCACACCGTTGTCCACAGGCTGGGGACAGCTCCGGACGTCGGAGACCGCCGTTTCCGGTACCCCCACGGCAGGGAAGGCCCCTGGCCGCGGGGGTAGCGTCCCCCGCAATGGCGCCCCGGCGCGCCAGTGGGACGCCTTCGAGATCGAGGAGACACCGTGGCGGACAGCTACAACGGCTACTGCGTGAAGTGCAAGGAGAAGCGCGACTTCGAGGGTGAGGTCAAGGTCAGCGAGTCCGGCCGCCGCATGGCGCAGGGCACCTGCCCCGTGTGCGGCACCAAGATGAACCGGATCCTCGGCAAGGCCTGACCGGCCCGGTCGTCCTGACGGCGGCGTCCCGCGACGCGGGGCGCCGCCGTCGGCGTTCCTGTGGACGGCGGCAACGATCACGGCCCGGCCGCTGACACCCTGCCGTCCGTGAGCGACACCGCACATCCCCTCCTCCCCGCGTCGGTCCCGGTGCTGCGCAGCAGTCCCGACGGCGTCCAGGTCGGCGGGGTCGACTCCCGCGACGGACTCCTCGTCACGGCGGGGGGCGACTGGGTCCGAGCGCTGCTGCGCGGCCTCGACGGACGGCGCGCGCAGCGAGCGGTCCTCGCCGACGCCGACCGCGAGGGCCTCGATCCCGGCGCGGTGCGCTCGCTGCTCGGCGGGCTGCGGTCGGCCGGGCTGCTGCTCGACGTCGACCCGGCGGACCTGCTCGCCGCCGACGCCGGTCCGGCGGCGCAGGCGCGCACCGCCGCGGAGCTGCCGGACGCGTTGGCCGGCGACGGCGCCGGCTGGCGGGCCCGGCGCGCGGCCGCGGTGGTGGTGGAGGGGGCCACCCGCGTCGGCGCCCCGCTCGCGGCGCTGCTCGCGGCCAGCGGCGTCGGGCGGGTCAGCGTGCGCGACTCCGGGCTGGTCGCGGCGGGGGACGCCGTCGTGGGCGGCCTGACCGCCGCCGACGAGGGACGGCCCCGGTCGCTCGCCGCGGCCGACGCGGTGCGGCGGGTCAGCCCGCTCACCGACCTGCGGCCGCTGCCCGCGGGCGGCGCCGCCGACCTCGTGGTCCTGGCGCGGCCGTGGGCGGCGTCGGACCCGCTCGCGACCGCGGTGCACCGCGCCGGCATCCCGCACCTAGTGGCCACGGTCCGCGGCCGGACCGGCGTCGTCGGGCCGCTGGTCGTGCCGGGCGTGACCAGCTGCCTGCGGTGCGCCGACCTGCACCGGCGGGACGCCGACCCGCGGTGGCCGCAGCTGGCCGCGCAGCTGACGGCCGGCGATCCTCCCGCCGGCGGCGCGGCGGTCACCTGTCTGCTCACCGCGGCGACCGCGGCGATGCAGGTGCTCGCCTTCCTGGACGGCACCGGGTCACCGGCCGCGCTGGAGGGGACGGTGGAGCTGACACCGCCGGACCTCCTCCCCGGCGTCCGCCGCTGGCCGCCCCACCCCGGGTGCGGTTGCCTGGACGGGGCCGCTCCGGGCGGACTCCGGACCCTTTCGGATGACGCTCCGGGGACGTGCGTCGGCGCCCGCGGGGGTGGGCAGGGACAATGATCCGGTGAGCGAGGCATGCGAGCTCACCGCAGGGGACAGCAGTGCCGCGAACGCGGCCGATCAACGTCAGCGAGGAGCGCCCCGTGAGCGAGCCTGCGAGCTCACCGAGGGCACAGCAGCGCCGCGAAGGCGGCCGACGAGCGTCAGCGAGGAGCGCCGCGTGAGCGATGACGGACGGGGGATCCCGAGGGGATCGGTCACGCGGACCGCCCGCCTGGCGTCACTCCCGCTGGGCGCAGCCGGGCGGGCGACCCTGGGCATCGGCAAGCGCCTGTCCGGCCGGCCGGCCGAGGCGGTGACCGCCGAGCTGCAGCAGCGCACGGCCGAACAGCTCTTCGCCGTGCTCGGCCAGCTCAAGGGCGGGGCGATGAAGCTCGGCCAGACGCTGTCGGTGTTCGAGGCGGCGGTGCCCGACGAGGTCGCCGCGCCCTACCGCGAGGCGCTGGTCAAGCTGCAGGAGGAAGCGCCGCCGATGCCGGTGCGCACCGTGCACGCGGTGCTGGCCCAACAGCTCGGCGGCCGCTGGCGGGAGCGGTTCAAGGACTTCGACGACGCCCCCGCGGCCGCGGCGAGCATCGGACAGGTGCACCGCGCCACCTGGCGCGACGGGCGCGACGTCGCGGTCAAGATCCAGTACCCGGGCGCGGCCACCGCGCTGATGGCGGACCTGAACCAGCTCGCCCGCTTCGCGCGGGTGTTCGCCGCGCTGTTCCCCGGCATGGACGTCAAGCCGCTGATCGCCGAGCTCAAGGCCCGGGTGGTCGAGGAGCTCGACTACGGCCTGGAGGCCGACGCCCAGCGCGCGTTCGCCGCCGCCTACGCCGGTGACGCGGAGATCGCCGTCCCCCGGGTGGTGGCCAGCGCGCCGAAGGTGATCGTCTCGGAGTGGATCGACGGCACCCCGCTGTCGCGGGTGATCGCCTCGGGCACCCGGGAGGAGCGCGACCACGCCGGTCGCCTGCTGGCCGTGCTGCACTTCTCCGGGCCCGAGCGGGCCGGTCTGCTGCACGCCGACCCGCACCCGGGCAACTTCCGGCTGCTCGGCGACGGCCGGCTCGGCGTCATCGACTTCGGCGCCACCGCCCGGCTGCCCGACGGGCATCCCGAGCCGATCGGCCGGCTGCTGCGCTGGGCGCTGGAGGGCCGGGCCGAGGAGGTGCTCGCCGACCTGCGGGTCGAGGGCTTCGTGCGCCACGGGGTGGCGGTCGACGCCCAGGCGGTCCTCGACTACCTGCGGCCGCTGCTCGAGCCGATCGAGAGCAGCTCGTTCCACTTCACCCGCGCCTGGATGCAGGAGCAGGCGGCGCGGATCGCCGACCCCCGCAACGAGGCCAGCCGGCTCGGCCGCCAGCTGAACCTGCCGCCGGCCTATCTGCTCATCCACCGGGTGACCATCGGGTCGATCGGTGTCCTCTGCCAGCTCGACGCCGCCGGGAACTTCCGCGGCGTGCTCGAGGAGTGGCTGCCAGGCTTCGTCGACGGCAACTAGCCAGGCACGGGCTGCTCGCCTCCGCCCGTCGAGCGCCTGCGCGGCTCGCCCCGCATCCGACGGCGAGGTGGCCGGACCGGGAACCCGCTAGGGGTCGAGCCGGGCCTCCAGAGCGCGGACGTGCCGGCGGGCGCAGTCGGGGCAGAGCATGGTGAGCCGCTCCTCGGCGGCGGTGCGCGGGCCGGTGCGGCCGGTGGCCCGTGGCGGCCGGGTCAGCGACCAGCCGGCCACGACGTCGGCCGCGGCCCCGGTGCGGCCGCAGCCGGAGCAGCGCAGCTCGTCGGGGAGCACGCCGTCCACCCTGCCAAGACCGGCCGCGCCGGGAAAGCAGAGGGGCCGGGTCCGGACGCACCGGGAGCGTCCGGACCCGGCCCGGCGGTCGCGGGGAACCGGCCCGTCCGGTTCCCCGCCGTCGCGCACGCCGTCAGCGGACGGCGGCGCTGGCCCGGGCGGCACGCCGCGACGCGGATTCCGCGCGGCGGGCCCACCGTCGGGCCGCACGAAGCCGGCGCGCGCGGGCCGCGGCGACGGCGTCGGCCTGCAGGTCACGGATGTGACTGCGGACCAGGTCCTGCTCGAGGAAGCTCATGATCGTTCCTTCGGTCGGGAGTCCCGGCCCCCTCGGGGCGCGGGGAAGGTCTTGCGGACGGGTTCGGTCGGTCGGGCCGGTCTCATGCGGCCACCTCCTTGCGGGGACGGCCTCGCGGTCGCTTGCGGGCGATCACGACGCCGCGTTCGAAGATCTCGCCGCCCCAGACGCCCCAGGGCTCGCCACGGTCCAGGGCGCCGGCCAGGCAGGCCGCGCGCACCGGGCAGTCGGCGCAGAAGCTCTTGGCCTGCTCCAGCTGTGCCGGGCTCTCGGCGAACCACAGCTCCGGGTCCTCGACCCGGCACGGCAGCGGGCGCCGCGTCGGAGCCGGTGACAGGGCCGCCCTCGTGCGTCTCGGGGTGGGGCCGCCGGTCCGGGGGAGCCCGGTACGGCGGTGGGACATCGTCTGCTGCACTGCCGCTCTCCTCCTCGTACTCGCCTGCGACGGCCGGCGGGGGCCCGCCGACCGGTGGTCGGGGCCGGGGTGCCGCGGACATGAGAAAGGCCGCGGATCCCGGGTTCGGGTTCCGCGGCCTCGAGGAGGACCGGCGAGCGGTGCTAGCTCTTCGGTCTCCCCGGGGAGTGGATCCCGAGGGGGGTGGTGCCGTCGTTCGGGGTGATCGGGTCGTGCTGGTGGGTGGTCGGCAGGGCGGCCTGGAAGCCGATGCCCTCGATGGCCGCCCAGCGGCGCCGCGCCATGCCGGCGAAGGGCACACCGGTCCCCTGGGCGACGGCGACGGGCGCGAGCAGGGACGGGCGGACGGCGGCGCAGGCGTACGGACGCGCGACAGCGCTCCCCGAGCCGAGGACCCCGGCGGGGGCGAACGCGAACGGTGTGCTCAGCATCGGTGCCCCCTCCTCTCCGGGATCCGTGCGCGGCCTGGCGGCCGTCTGGGGTCTGGACGCTCGCGGAGGTCTCCCCGAGCGCAGACAGCACAGTAGGGGCCGGGCGTTGTGACGGTCAACGCAATTAACGGGGTGTTCCCCGAAGAGGACGAGGAATCGGTCCTGCGCCGTCTCGTCGTCGCCCTGCGCGGTCAGCCGCTCACCGTGGCGAGCACGTCCTCGCCGTAGAGCTCGAGCTTGCGGGCGCCGATCCCGGGCAGGCCGGAGAGCTCGCGCAGGCTGGCCGGCCTGCTCTCCGCGATCGCCTGCAGGGTGGCGTCGGTGAACACGACGTAGGCGGGCACCGAGGCCGACTGGGCGGCCTGGCTGCGCCAGGCCCGCAGCCGCTCGAACAGCTCCCCCGCCTCGCCCTCGAGCACGACCTTCGGTTTCTTCGCCGTCCGGCGCACCGGTGGCGCGGTGGGTGCGGACTCCGGCGCGAGCCCGGTGAGGAACCGGCTGCGCGGACGGGCCCGCCGCCCGCCGGGGTTGCGGGAGAGCGACCAGGAGAGGGTGAGCTGCTCCCGGGCGCGCGTGACGGCGACGTAGAGCAGCCGCCGCTCCTCCTCCACCGCCTCGGGCCGGGACAGCGACTGCGCGATCGGCACCACGCCGTCGACCAGGCCGACGACGAAGACGACGTCCCACTCCAGTCCCTTGGCGGCGTGCATCGACGCGAGGGTGACGCCCTGCACCGTCGGCGCGTGCTGGGCGTCGGCGCGCTCGGCCAGGTGCGCGACGAAGCCGGCGAGGTCCAGCGACGGGTTCTCGGCGACCAGGTCGACGGCGAGGTCGACGAGGGCCGCCAGCGACTGCCAGCGGTCGCGGGCCGCGCCGCCGGGGGGCGGGCGGTGCTCCACCCAGCCGGTGGAGGCGAGCACGTCGCGCACGGCTGGCACGAGCATGCCGGGGTCGTTGCCGCCGGCCGCCGCTCCGCGCAGCAGGACGATCGCCTCGCGGACCTCGGGCCGCTCGAAGAACCGCTCGCCGCCCTTGAGCACGTAGGGGACCCCGGCGTCGGTCAGCGCGTTCTCGTAGACCTCCGACTGGGCGTTGATCCGGAACAGGACGGCGATCTCGGCGGCCGGCATGCCGGCGTCGATCAGCGCCCGGCAGCGGGCGGCCACCGCGGCGGCCTCGGCCGGCTCGTCGGGGTGCTCGCGGAACACCGGCTCGGGGCCCTCGGCGCGCTGGCCGAGCAGCCGCAGCCCGGGCAGGCCCCGGCGGCGCGGCGCCTGGCCGATCAGCTTGTTGGCCAGCCCCACCACCTGCGGCGTGGAGCGGTAGTCGCGCTCGAGCTTGACCACCTCGGCGTCGGGATAGCGGTCGGCGAAGCCGAGCAGGTAGTCGGGGTCGGCGCCGGTGAAGGAGTAGATCGTCTGGTTCGGGTCCCCGACGACGCACACCTCCGCGCGGCCGCCGAGCCACGCGTCGAGCAGCCGCTGCTGCAGCGGGTTGACGTCCTGGTACTCGTCGACGACGAAGTGCCGGTACTGCGCGCGCACCTGCCGGGCGACGTCCTGGTGCTCCTCGAGCGCGTAGGCGGTGACCAGCAGCAGATCCTCGAAGTCGAGCACACCCTCGCGCTGCTTGGCCGACTCGTAGCCGGCGTAGACCGCGGCGACGGCGGCCGCCTCGAAGGGCGGCTCGCGGCCGGCGGCCTGCGCGCGGGCCGGGTAGTCCTCCGCCGTGGCGAGGGTGGTCTTGGCCCACTCGATCTCGCTGGCCAGGTCGCGCAGGCTGGTGCGGTCGGTCGACAGCCGCGACCGCGAGGCCGCCGAGGCCACGAGCCGCAGCTTGTTCTCGACCAGGCCGGGCATCGGGCCGCCCAGCACGCGCGGCGCGAAGTAGCGCAGCTGGCGCATCGCCGCGGCGTGGAAGGTGCGCGCCTGGACGCCGCCGACCCCGAGGCTCGCCAGCCGGCCGCGCAGCTCGCCCGCGGCCCGTGCGGTGAAGGTCACGGCGAGGACCTGCTCGGGCACGAACGCGCCGAGGTGGACCCCGTAGGCGATGCGGTGGGTGATGGTGCGGGTCTTGCCGGTGCCGGCGCCGGCGAGGATGCACACCGGACCGGAGACCGCCTGCGCCGCGGCGCGCTGCTCGTCGTCCAGCCCGGCCAGCACCGCCTCCGCACCGGAGACGGTGCCCGTGTCCGCGCCGATCTGCGGCATCCCGGCTCCCCTCTGCTCACCCTGCCGACTGCGATCCTCCCAGCCTCCGGTGACATCGCCGGGAAGCATCCCCAGGGGAGTCGTGTTGCCCTTTCGGGTATCCCGGGCGCACCCCGGGGTGGACCCACGCCGAACCATTAGGGAGGATCCCCACCGATGTCTGCCGCTGCGTCCGCCGTGACGATGTACACCACCACCTGGTGCGGATACTGCGTCCGGCTCAAGAAGCTCATGCAGCGGGAAGGGATCGAGTACGCCGAGGTCGACATCGAGGTCGACGAGTCGGCGGCGGACGTCGTGATGGCCGCCAACGGCGGCAACCGCACCGTCCCTACCCTGGTCTTCGCCGACGGCACGGCCCTGACCAACCCCAGCATCGACCAGGTCAAGAAGCAGCTCGCAGAGTCATCGAGGTTGAACGGCGCGTGATCCCCGGTCCCCGGCCCCCGAAGGGGCAAGATCGCATCGTTGCGGGCCGTGACCGCGGTCGCGCGTCGGTCCGGTCCCTGCGGCCGGGACAACCGGTGGAGGTCCCCGGGATGAGCACGCGCAGCGAGCGCACGAGCGCCGCTGCGGCGTGCCCGGACCTCGCCGGGCTCACCGGGGACGGCGCGCCGGCCGTGGCGGTCGTCCGCACCTCCCGCGGCTGGTCGGTGGTCTCCCCCGGCGGGTCCGATCCCGTGGCCTCGCTGCTCGAGGGCCTGTCCCTGGCGGACCTGGTCGCCGAGGCGCTCGGCAACCAGCCGGAGCCCGACCGGACGGCGCGCCGCTCCGCGCGCGGCCCGGCCGCTGCCGAGACCGACGCCGAGGACCCGCGGGACGCGCGGATCGCCGCCCTGGAGCGCACCGTCGCCCAGCTGGAGCACGCGCTGGCCGCCCGCGTCTCCACCGAGCGGGCGATCGGGGTGCTGGCCGAGCGCCAGGGCATCAGCCCGCGCGCGGCCTTCGAGTCGCTCCGGACGTCGGCCCGGTCCTCGGGCCGCCCGGTGCACGAGCTGGCGCGTGAGGTCCTCGACACCCTCACCGACGGTCCGGCCGCTGCCGAGACCCGCGTGTCGGAGCGGGCGACCGCCGCACCGGGCGTGGTGGTGGCCGGCGTCCCCGTGACGCCCGGCCCGCGGCCGCGGTCGTCCTTCTCCCGGCGCGTGGAGCACACCCGCACCCGGCAAGGCGCCGCTCCCGGCGCCTCCGGGGACGGCCGCTCCTGACCCGCCCGCAACCGCTCACCCCCGCCGCGCTCGCCGAGCGCCTCGCCGCGCTCCTGGCGGGCCTGCCGGCCGAGCCGGGCGCCACCGCGCTGCGCGTGGCCGTCGACGGCCCGCCGGCGGCCGCTCCGGACGAGCTCGCCTCCGCCGTCGCCGCGCACCTGCCGGCACGGGGACGTGCCGCCGTCGTCGTCCCCGCCTCGGGGTTCTACCGGCCGGCGTCGCTGCGCCTGGAGCACGGCAGGACCGACCCCGACGCCCGCTACACCGACTGGCTGGACGCCGGGGCGCTGACCCGTGAGGTCCTCGACCCGCTCGGCCCCGGCGGCAGCGGCGAGTTCCTGCCGGTCCTGTGGGACCTGGCGCGCGATCGCGCGGCGCGGGCCGAGCGCCGGCCGTTGCCGGAGGGCGGCGTCCTGCTCGTCCCGGGGGCGTTGCTGCAGGGGCTGGGGCTGGCCTTCGACGTCGTCGTCCACCTGCGCATGAGCCCGGCGGCCCGGCGGCGGCGGACCCCCGACGAGCAGGCGTGGGAGCTGCCCGCGTTCGACCGCTACGACGCCGAGGTGGACCCCACGGCGCTGGCCGACGCGGTGGTGCTGGCCGACCACCCGGACCGGCCGGCGCTGGTGCTGGCCGGCCGGTTCGGCTAGAGGTCTCCCTCGAGCCAGCGGTCGATGATGTGCCGGGCGATCGAGACCGGCGGGGGCAACGCCCGCGGCCCGCTGCCCGAGCGCAGCTCGTCGCGGGTGAACCAGCGGGCCTCCTCGATCTCGTCCTCGTCGAGCCGCAGCGTGGTGTCGCCGTCGGCACGGGCGGTGAAGCCCAGCATCAGCGACTGCGGGAACGGCCACGGCTGGCTGCCCACGTAGCGGATGTCGGTCACCCGCAGGCCGACCTCCTCGGCCACCTCCCGGGCGACGGCGCCCTCGGCCGACTCCCCCGGCTCGACGAACCCGGCGAGGATGGAGAACCGGCCGGGCGGCCAGACCGCCTGGCGGCCGAGCACGCACCGGTCGCCGCCGTCGTGCACGAGCATGATCACGGCGGGGTCGGTCCGCGGGAAGAGCTCGGCGCCGGTCTCGGGGTCGCGCTGCACCCAGCCGGCCCGCTCGATGGTCGTCGCGGCGCCGGACAGCGGGCTGAAGCGGTTGCGCTCGTGCCACTCGAGGATGCCGACCGCCTGGGCGAGCAGACCGGCATCGAGGTCGTCGAGGTCCGCGCCGACCTCGCGCAGCCCGGTCCAGGAGTCGACCGGGCGGCCGTTGACGGTCAGCGCGCGCTCGCCGCGGACGGCGGCGTAGGGCACGCCGTCGGCCTCCCCGAGGTAGACCGCGCCCACCGGCAGCTCGGGCTGCTCGTCCCAGACGAGCTGTGGCCCCTTCGGGCCCTCGTGCACGGGGACGTTGCGCCGCTCGTCGACGGTGAGCACCCGCACCGACCGGCCGCGGGCAGGATCGGCGAGGTCGCGCATCCGGTGGCCGCGGTCGTGCGCGCTGCGGGACAGGACCGGCAGACGGCCGGTCGTCGCCCGGGTGGCCAGCGGCCAGGCGGACTCGGTCACCGGCGTGGTGGGCGGTGGCGGGTTGTCGGCGGGAGTGCTGCCCGGCGTGGTCATGCCTCGGCCTCCCCCGCGGCGACCTCCACCGGACCGAGGGCCCGCAGCGGCTCGGTCACCTCGCCGGCGTCCCCGACGACGACCGCGGTCAGCGCCGACGGTGACAGGTAGCGCCGCGCGGCCTCCTGCACCTGCTCGACGGTGACCTCGGCCAGTGCCCGCTGGTGCTCGGCGAGCCAGTCGGTGGACAGCCCGGCACCCAGCAGCGCCGACAGCGTGCTGGCCAGCCCGGCGTGCGTCGCCGTCGACAGGGCCATGCTGCCGAGGACGTAGCGGCGGGCGCCGTCGAGTTCCGCCTCGGTCACCGGCGTGAGCGCCATGCGCCCGAGCTCGTACCACGTCTCGAGCAGCGCCGGGCCGGTGACCTCCGTGGCGACGTCGGCCTCGACGAGGAAGGACGACGCGGCCGCGAGGTGGTCGACCGAGCTGCGCGGGCTGTAGGTGTAGCCGCGCCGCTCGCGGATGTTCTCCACCAGCCGCGAGGAGAAGTAGCCGCCGTAGACCATGTTGGCCAGCCGGACCGCGGGCAGGTCGGGATCGGTGCGGTTGGGCGCCGGGCCACCGAGGCGCAGGTTGGACTGCACCGCGCCGGGGCGATCCACGATCTCCAGGGCGCCCGGCGCGACGGCCGGCGTGGGCGGTGCGGCGACCGCCTGGCCCTCGCGGGACCAGCCCGCCAACGCCTCCCCGGCGGCGTCCGTGGCCGCCTGCGGGTCGAGGTCGCCGACGAGCACGAGGGTGCTGCCGGCGGGCAGGACGCGGTCGCGGTGCAGCGTGCGCAGTGCGCTGCTGCTGACCTGGGTCACCAGTTCCGGTGCAGGCAGCTGCAGCGCGTACGGGTGCGAGCCGTAGCGGCGGGCGGCCAGCGCGGTGCGGGCGATCACGCCCGGCTGGGACAGCGCGATCGAGATCCGCTCGGCCACCCGCTCCCGCTCCCCCTCGACCCGGTCGGCCGGGTAGGAGGCGCTGGTGAGCAGCTCGGCCAGCACGCCGAGCACCGGGGCGAGCCCGTCGGGCAGCAGGGTGGTGGAGAACAGCAGCCGGTCGGGGTCGGCGGAGACCGACAGCTCGGCGCCGTGGCCCTGGAGCAGCTGGGCGATCTCGGTCTGATCGTGTGCGGCCGTGCCGAGCAGCACGGCACCGGAGAGGACGGCGGACCGCGCGGTGTGCGTGGCCGCGCTGCGCGCGCTGGAGGCCGCGAACGGGACCCGCAGCCGCAGCTCCACCAGGGGCACGCCCGGCCGCGGGACGACGACGACGCGCAGCCCCGTGGGCAGCACGGTCTCGGTGACCGCGGGCGCGGGCTGCGGCCGTGGCTCGCCCAGCGGCGGGATCAGGGACAGGTCCAGCGTCGGCGCACTCACTTGACACCACCGGTGGCGCGCAGCTCGAGGACCGCTGCGGTGTCGGGCCCCAGCCCCCGCGCGGCGATCTGCACCTGCTCGGGGGTGACCGCGGCCAGCCGGGCGGCGAGCTCCCCGGCCAGCTCGGCGCGGCCGTGCACCAGCTCGGCGGCGGCGAACCCCAGCGTGCGGCCGAGCACCGAGTCGGCCTGGCGGAGCAGCTGCGCCTCGGTGCGGGCCTGGACCCGGGCCAGCTCGTCCGCGGCCACGCCGTCCTCCGCCACCCGGGCGACCTCCTCGTGGATCGCGGTGAGCACCCGCTCCGCCGGCACCGCGGCCGGGTGGTGCACCTGCGTTGTCAGCAGCGTGGCGTCGCGGACGTCGAACGGGTCCCCGAACAGGCCGAGGTAGCTGCTCTGCGCGATGGCGATCCGGTCGTCGTGGATCAGCCGCCGTTCGAGCCGCGAGGCGTCGCCCTCGCTGAGCAGCTCGGCGAGCAGCACCGTGCCGAGGTAGGTGTCGAGGTCGCCCACCGGGTCGGGCACCCGCCAGCCGAGCGCCAGGGCCGGCGCGGGGGCCAGCGGGTCCTCGACGGTGCCGCGGCGCGGCCCCGTGGGCGAGGCCTCTCCGGTCGGGGGCAGGGGCGGCACGTCGCGGGCCGGCACCGGGCCGAACCAGCGGCGGACCAGCTTCTCGGTCTCGGCGACGTCGAGGTCGCCGCCGATGCACAGCACCGCGTTGCCCGGCGCGTAGTACTTGTCGAAGAAGTCGGCGGCGTCCTCGACGGTCGAGGACTCCAGGTCGACGAACGAGCCGTAGCCGTCGTGGGTGTTGGCGAAGCTCTCGAACGCGATCTGCGGCAGCTGCAGCCAGGGGAAGGCGCCGTAGGGCCGGTTGAGCACGTTGACCCGGATCTCCTCCTTGACCACGTCGATCTGGTTGCGGAGGTTCTCCTCGGTGATCGCCGGGGCGGCCATGCGGTCGGCCTCGAGGAACAGCGCGCGCTCGAGCGCCTCGGCCGGCAGCGCCTCGAAGTAGTTGGTGTAGTCCTGGTGCGTCGAGCCGTTGAACGTGCCGCCGGCCGCCTGGACCAGGCGGGCGTGCTCCATCTTCGGCACGTGCGCCGAGCCCTGGAACATCAGGTGCTCGAAGAGGTGGGCGAACCCGGTGCGGCCCTCGGGCTCGTTGCGCATGCCCACGTCATAGAAGACGCTGACCGCCACGACCGGCACGCTGCGGTCGGGCGCGAGGACGACGCGCAACCCGTTGTCGAGCGAGAAGCGCTCCACCGGGTGCCGCAGGGTGAGTTCGGCCCCAGCTGCTGTCACGGTTCCGACAGTAACTGTCGTGCGACCGACGAGTGGGGCCCGGAGGGTCGCGGTGTCACAGCACCTCGACGTCGTCGAGGACCTCGTCGATGACGCCGTAGAGCTCGGCGTGGGTGTTCGGGATCGAGAGGTAGAGCAGCGCGGGCGCGGGGCGGCCGACGTCGACGAGCAGGAGCGCGGCCCGCTCACCGGTGGAGTCGTAGCCGGGCACGTCCCAGGACAGGTCGAACTCGTAGAGGTGCGCCGCGTGGCCGTCGACGGTGCGGGCCTCGTCGCGCAGCACCCGCCGCTCGTTCGGCGCGGGGTAGTAGTTCCGGCGGACGCTGTCGGCCAGCGTGCGCACGGTGCTCTGCAGCGTCGAGGGGCCGGCCCAGCCGTAGCCCTGGCCGACCGGGCCGGAGGTGCACTGGGCGATGAAGACGTCGTACCCGTCGGGCAGGTCCTCCTGCGTGACGAAGTACTGCCCCGCGATGGCGGTCGTCTCGTTCTGCAGCCCGAGGTTCCACTCCAGCCAGTGCTCACCCAGCCACGGGTAGGACAGCCCCGAGGCCTCGTCGAAGATCCGCACGGTGCCCGGCGGGAACGTGGGCCCGGAGGGCACCGGGTCGTCCGGCACGGGCGCGTCCGCCGTCGTCGCGTCGTTCGACCGCCCGACGAGGACGCCGACCACCAGGACGACGACCAGCGCGAGCACGGAGAGCCCGACCACCAGCCCGGCCGGGAACGAGCGGGGCGGCGTCGGTGCGTCCGGGGGCCGGGACGGCGGCGGGGGCGGCGGGGGCGCCAGGACCGGCGAGCGCTGGACGGCGACACCGGGCCCGACGGGCGTCGTCACGTCCGACCACGCCGCGCCGCTCCACCAGCGCACCATGCCCGGCGCGCCGTCGGGGTCGGGATACCAGCCCGGCGCCGGCGCCGCGTCCCCAGGCTCGCTCACGCGTGCACTGTAGGTCGTGCGACCGCCGGGCAGGAGGCCTCGCGGGGGTCAGTCCCGGCGGACGACGGCCAGCTCACGCCACAGGTGGGCGGCGGCCTCCGCGCCCCGGTGGAGCATCGGCAGCAGCACCCGCTCGTTGGGCGAGTGGATGCGGTCGGTGGGCAGGCCGGCGCCGAGGAACACCAGCGGCGCGCCGAGCTGCTCGACCAGGTCGGCCTCCGGACCGCTGCCGCCCTCCTTCATGAACAGCACCTGGTCCGGCTCGCTGTCCCACGCCTGCGCGATCGCGGTCAGCAGCGCGTTCATCCACGGGGAGTCCAGGTCGCTGGCGCACGGCGCGACTCCGCCGGGCGGGGTGTGTACCTCGGCCGCGATGCCCTCGGGCAGGTTGGCCTCGACCCACGCCCGTACCATCGGCCCGATCTCCTCGGGCCGCTGATCGGCGACCAGCCGGAAGGTGAGCTTCGCGTGCGCCTCGGCCGGGATGATCGTCTTGTGCCCGGGGCCGGTGTAGCCGCCCCACATGCCGTTGACCTCGGCGGTCGGCCGGGCGCCGATGCGCTCCTGGGTGCTGAACCCCGCCTCCCCGGTGGCGACGCGGGAGGCGGCCGGGCCGGCCAGCCACTCCCGCTCGTCGAACGGCACCCGGCCCATGAGCTCGCGCTCACGGTCGGACAGGGGGCGGACCTTGTCGTAGAACCCGGGCAGGGTGACCCGGCCCTGCTCGTCGTGCAGGCTCGCCAGCAGCCGGGCCATTGCGTGCAGCGGGTTGGGGACGCCGCCGCCGAAGGAGCCGGAGTGCAGGTCGACGGCGGGCCCGCGCAGGGTGATCTCGGCGTCGGCGAGCCCGCGCATGGAGGTGACCGCGCTGGGCAGGTCGGGCGCGGCCATGCCGGTGTCGCTGACCACGACGACGTCGCAGTCGAGCCGGTCGCGCCGCTCACGGAGCAGCTCGGCGAAGTGCGGCGACCCCGACTCCTCCTCGCCCTCGATCAACAGCTTGACGGTGACCGCGGGGGTGTCGCGGCCGGTGGCGGCGAGGTGCGCCCGCATGCCGAGCAGGTGGAAGGCGACGTTGCCCTTGTCGTCGATGGCGCCGCGGGCGTGCAGCTCCGGGCCGTCCGGGCCCTCGACGAGGGTCGGCTCGAACGGCGGGTGCTCCCAGAGCTCCACCGGGTCCACCGGCTGCACGTCGTGGTGGCCGTAGACGAGGGCGACCGGCGCGCCGGGGTCGGCCGACGGCCACTCGGCGAACACCGCGGGCGCGCCGGGGGTCGGCCAGACCTCGACGGTGGGGAACCCGGTGCGGCGCAGCGCCTCGGCCAGCCACTCGGCGCTGCGGGCGACCTCGGCGGCGTGCACCGGATCGGCCGAGATCGACGGGATGCGCAACCACGCGTCCAGGTCGGCGTGCAGGTCGTCGAGGTGGGACCGGACGTACTCGCGCTCGGGGCTCGTCACGGGCTCCGACCGTAGCGCCGGCCCCGATCCCGGCTAACGTCCGGGCATGCCCGGTGAGCTGCTGAAGGTCGACGTCGGCGACCTGACCTTCGACGTGCGGGTGGACGGCCCCGACGACGGGCGGCCGGTGCTGCTGCTGCACGGCTTCCCCGAGACGTCGCTGTCCTGGGCCAAGGTGACGCCGCTGCTCACCCAGGCGGGGCTGCGCACGTACGCGCCCGACCAGCTCGGTTACTCCCCCGGCGCCCGGCCCGCGGAGGTCGGCGCCTACGCGACGGCCAACCTCGCGCAGGTCACCGCCGACCTGATGACGGCGCTGGCGATCCCGCGCGCCGACGTCGTCGGGCACGACTGGGGCGCCGCCGTCGCCTGGGCGCTGGCTGCCTGGCACCCGGACCGCGTGCGCTCCCTGACGGCCGTCTCCGTGCCGCACCCCGTCGCCTACACGGCGGCCTTCCGCGAGGACCCGGAGCAGAAGGAGCGCTCGGCCTACATCCGGCTGTTCTGGCAGGAGGGCAAGGCCGAGGAAGTGCTGCTCGAGGACGGCATGCGGCGGCTGCGCCGGATGCTCGGCACCGAGGCCGAGACCGGCATCCCCGCCGAGGCGGTCGACGAATACGTCGCCGTCCTCTCCGCGCCGGGGGCGCTGACCGCCGCGCTCAACTGGTACCGGGCCATGAGCTCGGCCACCCCGGTGGACCCCGTCGCGGTGCCCACGACGTACGTGTGGAGCGACGGCGACGTCGCGATCGCCCGCACCGCCGCGGACGGGTGCGCGCAGCACGTCACCGGCGACTACCGGTTCGTCGAGCTGCCCGGGGTCACGCACTGGATCCCGGAACAGGCACCCGAGCAGCTGGCGGCCGCGATCCTGGACCGCATCGCCTCCAGCTGAGGTCAGTACTCCTCGGGCTCCTCGTCGGCGGTGCCGGTCACGAGCGCGAGCAGGCCGGACTCGTCGAGCAGGTCGACCGGGCGCAGGGTCAGGTTCGCCGCGACGTGGTGGAAGCCGGCGCTGACCCGCTCCACCGGCACCCCGGTCAGCCGCGACCAGCCGAGCCGGTACGCGGCCAGCTGGACGCCGACGGCGGCGAGCTCGGCGCCGGTCGGCGGCGGGCCGGTCTTCCAGTCGATGACCTCGAAGCCGCCGTCGCCGTCGGCGAAGACGGCGTCGATCCGGCCGCGCAGGGTGAGCGGGCCCAGCGGCGTCTCGAACGGCACCTCGACCTCGATCGGCTGCCGGTCGGCCCACTCGCCGGCGAGGAAGGCCGCCTGCAGCTCGGCCAGGGCGCCGTCCGGCGCGGCGAGCTCGTCGCCGGAGCCGGGCAGCTCGTCGAGGTCGAGCAGCCGCGCCGAGCCGAACCGCTCCTCGAGCCAGGCGTGGAACGCGGTGCCCCGGCGGGCCTGCGGCGCGGGCGCGGCCGGCATCGGCCGGCGCAGCCGGCGGGCGAGCTCGGCCGGATCGCGGCGCAGGGTCACCAGCGCCGACACCGACAGGTGAGAGGGCAGCGGGACGTCGACGGTCGGGCTGGCGTGCCGCGCCCGCTCGCGCAGCAGCAGGTCGGCGTCGCGCACCCACTGCTCGACCTCGGGGTCGCCGTCCCCGACGGAGCGCGCCGGGTCCAGCGGGTGCGGCACGGCGGCCCGGACCAGCTCGGCGGCGGCGGTCAGGGCGCGTCGCCGTCCGGCGGAGAGCGGGTCGGCCGGCCAGCTGCCGACCGGCCACTCCGCCAGCGCCGGGTTGGTCGCGCCGTCGTCCGGCTGCGGCGCCCAGTGGACGACGTCCCCCGCACCGGCCTCGCAGGCGTCCTTGATCGTCCCCAGCAGTGACGACGGCCCGCACACGTTCTTGCCGTCGCGCCACCAGCTGCCCGAGCAGATCAGCAGGTGCCGGGCGCGGGTGACCGCGACGTAGCCGAGCCGGACCTCCTCGTCGGTGCCGAAGTCGCGCCAGTCCTGCACGTAGTCCTCGAGGGCGGCCTTCACCGCCGCCTGGTCGCCGGTGCTGGGCGGCGGCAGCTTCAGCGCGGGCAGCTCGGCGCGGTCGGTGAGCCGCAGCTCCGCGGGCAGCGCGCCGGGGTCCTTGATCCACGAGTCGCTGGTGTCGGTCTTCGCCGGGAACTGGTCCACGGTCAGCCCGGGGACGGCGACGACGTCCCACTCCAGCCCCTTCGCCGAGTGCCCGGTGAGCAGCTGCACCGCCTCCGGGTTGACCGCCACCTCGCCCGGCTCGAGGCCGCGCTCGCGCTCCTCGGCGTCGCGCAGGTAGCCGAGGAAGGCCGGCAGCGAGGGCAGCTCGGCCAGCTCGACGAACTCGGCCGCGACGGCGTGCAGCGCGTCCAGGTGCGTGCGGGCGCCGGCCGGGCTGACGTCCGGGGCGCTGGCCAGCTCGGTCTCCAGGCCCAGCGTGCGGGCGACCTCGTCGACCAGGTCGGGCAGCGACTCCCCGATCCGCTGCCGCAGGTGGGCGAGCTCCGCACCCAGCCGGCGCAGCCGGCGGTACCCGGCCAGCGAGTACGCCTCCGCCGGGCCCAGGTCGTCGAGCGCCTCGACGATGCTGCCGCGCTCCTGCGGGCCGTCGTCGTCCTGGTGGCGGGCGCGGACCAGGGCCCGCGCCCGGTCGTTCAGCGCGGCCAGGTCGCGCGGGCCGATCCGCCAGCGGGCGCCGGTGAGCAGCCGGCCGAGGGCGTCGCCGGCGGTGGGGTCGACGAGCACGGTCAGCGTCGCGACGACGTCGGAGACCTCCGGGACGGCGAGCAGCCCGCCCAGCCCGACGACCTCGACCGGCACCTCGCGCTCGCGCAGCGCGGTCGCGATGCCGTGGAACTGCTTGCGGGCCCGGGCCAGCACGGCGATCGTCGGGCGCTTCCCCGCGTCGGCGTGCCAGAGGCCGGCCAGCCGGTCGGCCAGCGCCTGCGTCTCCTCCGCGATCGTGTCGTACAGGCCGACCTCGACCGTGCCGGCGCCGGCGGTGGGCGCGGCGGTGAGGTCGGGCAGCGGCTCGGCCGGCTCGGGCAGCATGCCGGCGACCGCGTTGGCGACGGCGAGGACGGCGGAGTCGTTGCGCCAGCTCGTCGCGAGGGTCAGCCGCTCCGCTTCGCGTCCGGCGCGGCCGGGGAAGGTCCGGGGGAAGCGCTCGATGGTGCCCGCCGACGCCCCGCGCCAGCCGTAGATCGACTGCCGGGGGTCGCCGACCGCGAGCACCGGATGGCCGGTGTCGCCGCCGAAGAGCGCCTCGAGCATCCGCAGCTGGCCGACGCTGGTGTCCTGGTACTCGTCGAGCAGCACAACCTGCCAGCGGGCGCGCTCGCGGCGGCCTACCTCGGGGGCGGCGACGGCCACCCGCGCCGCGTAGGCCACCTGGTCGGCGTAGTCGATCGCCCCGGCGGCCCGCTTGCGCGCCTGGAAGCCCTCCACCAGGGGCAGCAGCGCCGCGCGGGCCCGCTGCCGGGCGATCACCTTCTCCACCTCGGCGTAGACGCCCCGCTTGCGGGGGGCGTCGGCGTAGCCGCGGATCCGCCGCTCGAAGTGCTCCGTCCAGGACCCCAGCTGGGCCGGGGTGACGTCGTGCTCCCCCAGCTCGGCGGACAGGGCCAGCACGTCCTCGACGGTGGTCAGCAGGGTGAGGGGGACGTCGGCCATGTCGCCGGTGTAGGCGCCGACCACCGCGGCGGCCTGGCCCCAGCACATGGCCGGGCCGAGCACGCCAGCGCCGGGCTCGATCCCGATCCGCAGCCCGTGCTCGGCAACCAGCGAGGCGGCGTAGCCGTGGTAGGTGGAGACGGTCGGCTGGGCGACGGCGAGCCGCTCGCGGAGCTCCGGGTCGGTCTCGGGATGGCGGGCCAGCGCGCCGAGCCGCAGCCGCACCCGCTCGTTGAGCTCGCTGGCGGCCTTGCGCGTGAAGGTCAGCCCGAGGATCGCCTCCGGCGCGACGACGCGGTTGGCCACCAGCCAGGAGACGCGGGCCGCCATCGTCTCGGTCTTGCCGGATCCCGCGCCGGCGACCACGACCAGCGGCCGGTCGACCGCCGCGGAGACGACGCGGGCCTGCTCGTCCGACGGCGCGTACGACAGCCCGCAGCGCGCGGCGACCTCGGCCGGGGTCAACAGCGCCGGCGGACGCTCGGACTCCTCGGTCTCGGACCCGAAGAGGTCGTCCAACGTGAGCTGTTCAAGGACCCCGTTCTCCCCTCCGCTCGCAAGCTCGCGAGGGAACCCGGAACGGGGCCACCCGTCAGTCACCTGGTGACCTGCCCGCCGCGCTCGTGCAGCGGGCAGCTGCGCTTCGAGGGACAGCGGTCGCAGTAGCTGCCGGTGCGCACCTCGAAGCTGCCGGCGCCCATGCCCTCGCCGACCGTCGCCAGCAGCTCGCCGGCCCACGTGTCGGTCACCGGGACGTCGGCCGGCAGGGGCTCCTGGGCCTGCTCCTTGGCCGCCTTGGCCGCCGATCCGATCTGCAGCAGCGCCGCGCCGCCGGGCTCGGTGCCGTACTCGGCGAACGCGCCCGACGCGACGGCGACCTGGTAGGCCGCCAGCTGCCCGTGCTCGGCCAGCTCGTCGGCGGACGGCGTGCTCTTCCCCGTCTTGAGGTCGACGACGACCAGCCGGCCCTCGGCGTCGCGCTCCAGCCGGTCGACCTGCCCGCTGATCCGGGCGCGGCCGACCTGCACCTGGAAGTCGGCCTCGGCGGCGATCAGCTGCCGGGGGTTGCGGACGTGCCAGGCGACGAACCGGTCGAGCATGTCGTGCGCGGTCGCGCGCTGGCGCTGGTCGGCCCAGCCGGGGCCGAGGTCGAGGGTGTCGAGCTCGGCGTCGAGCGCCTTGCCGGCCTCCGCCGGCGGCAGCCCCTCGGCCACCTGCTGCGCCACGGCGTGCACCGCCGAGCCGACGGTGCGGGTGGTGTCGGGCGCGGCCTCGGCGCCGACCGCACCGAGCACCCAGCGCAGCGGGCAGCGGCGGAAGCCCTCGATGGCCGACGGGCGCACCCGCACCGGCTCGTCGGCGTCGACCAGCGGGGCGTCGTCGGACAGCGGCGCCAGGCCCCACCAGTTCGCCGGGGCGGCGCCCGGAACGCCCTCGTCGGCGAGCCGCCGCAGCACCGAGGCCGCGGTGGAGCGCCGCGGCGCCGGGGTGTGCGGATCGACGAGGGCGCGGCGCAGCGCCGCGACCAGCGCCGGCAGGGTCAGCGAGCGCGGCAGCTCGGTGGGCGTGCGGCCCCCCTCGGGCGGCGGGGCCACCAGGTCCAGGAAGCGCGAGGCGGTGGCCCCGGCGTCGGGACCGTCGACGGCGCCCTCGACCGCGCTGACCACGAGCCGCTTCCGGGCGCGGGTGCAGGCGACGTAGAACAGCCGCCGCTCCTCGGCCAGGGCCAGGGCGCGCCGGTCGACCTGTCCGCCGTCGACGCCGGCGGCGCGCTCGATCAGCTCCTCGGCCCCGAGCAGCGTCGTCCGGTCGCGCAGGTCCGGCCAGACGCCCTCCTGCACCCCGGCGACGCAGACGAGATCCCACTCGAGGCCCTTCGAGGCGTGCGCGGTGAGCAGCCGGACGGTGTCGGCCTGCAGGGCGCGCGCGGCGCCGGTGTCGCCGGGCAGTTCCTGGGCGGAGAGGTGGTCGAGGAAGGCGCGCGCGTCCGCCGAGGGCAGCCGGTCGACGAACCCGGCGGCGGCGTCGAACAGCGCGACGACGGCGTCGAGGTCGCGGTCGGCGACGGCGCCCGCCTGACCGCCGGCCGCGCTTGCCTTGGCCCACTTGCCGGCCAGGCCGCTGCGCTGCCACATCGCCCACAGCACGTCCTCGACGGTGCCGCCGGCGGCGAGCGCGACCCGGCCCGCGGCGAGGACGCCGGCCACCCGCAGCGCGGGGCGGGCGACGTGCTCGGGCAGCGCGTCGAGCAGGGTGTCGTCGGCCAGTGCGGTGGCCAAGGGTGCGTTCTTCTCGGCCGGGTCCATCCCGCGGCCGTTCAGCACGATGCGGACGGCGCGGCGCAGCCGCCGCAGGTCGAGCACGGTCGCGCCCCCGAGCGGCGAGGCGAGCAGTGCCTCGGCGGCCGGCTCGTCGAGACCCGCGGGCTCCGTGCCGCGCGGCGTGGCCGGCAGCAGCGCGGACACCGCGGACAGGAACGGCGCCACGGCGGGCTGTGCGGCCAGCGGCAGGTCGTCGGCCGAGACCGCGACCGGCACCCCGGCCTGGGCCAGCGCCCGGCGCAGCGAGCCCAGCCCCACGGCGCTCCGCACGACGACGGCCATCTCCGACCACGGCACGCCGTCGAGCAGGTGCGCCCGTCGCAGCAGGTCGGCGAGGTAAGCCGCCTCCACCGCCGCGGACCCGAAGACGTGCACCTCGGCGGAACCGGGGTCGGTGCCCTCGCCCGCGGCCAGCAGCCGGTGCTCCCACGGGCCGGGCAGTCCCTCGGCCACCGTGCGGCTGATCCGCAGCAGCTCCTCGCCCGACCGGCGGCACACGCCGAGGGAGACCCGCTGCGCGTCGCGGCCGTCGGTGTGCCGGAAGCGCGACGGGAACTCGACGATGCCCCGGGGTTCCGCGCCGCGGAAGGCGTAGATCGCCTGGTCGGGATCACCGACGGCGACCAGGTTGCCCCCGCCGCCGGCGAGCAGCTCCAGCAGCTCCACCTGCGCGGGGTCGGTGTCCTGGTACTCGTCGACGAACAGCCAGCCGGCCCGCTCGCGCTCCTGGCGGAGCAGCTCCGGGTCGCCGTCCAGCTCGTCGATCGCCGCGCGCACCAGCTCGGCGGGGTCGTAGCCCGAGGCGTCACCGCGGGCGGCGGTCGCGAACGCGGTGACCCGCTCGTACTGCTCCTGGAAGGCTGCGGCGTGCACCCAGTGCTCGTGGCCCCGCTCTCGGCCCCAGGCGACCAGCTGCTCCGGGCCCACCCCTCGCTCGGTGGCGCGCAGCAGGAACTCGCGCAGCTCGGTGCGGAAGCCGGCGGTGCCCAGCGCCGGGGCGAGGGACGGCGGCCAGCGGACCACGCCCTCCTCCTCGACGTCACCGCGCAGCAGCTCGGCGACGACGGCGTCCTGCTCAGCGGCGGTGAGCAGCCGCGGCGGCGGCTCACCACGCAGCATCGCGGCCCGGCGCAGCACGCCGAAGGCGTAGGAGTGGAAGGTGCGGGCCAGCGGCTCCCGGATCGTCTGCGCGACCCGGGCCGTGACGCGGGTGCGCAGCTCGGCGGCGGCCTTGCGGCTGAAGGTCAGGACGAGGATCTGCTCGGGGTCGACGCCGTCCTCGATCCGGCGGGCGACCGCCTCGACGATCGTGGTGGTCTTGCCCGTGCCGGGCCCGGCGAGGACCAGCAGCGGCCCGGACGGGTGGTCGACGACGGCCTGCTGCGTCGGGTCCAGCCGCGGACGCGGGGCACGGGGCGGCTCTCCCGCCACCAGCCGGTAGACGGGACCCGCGCCCTCGGATGCGGTCGCGCGGGCTGCCACGTCCCGATGGAAACACGGCGACCCGACACTTCCGCGCAGCGTGGGGCGCGTGTGGCGGGTGGGGCGCCGGTCGACCGCGGCGCCGAAAAAGGTCACACCCGCCGTATCTGCTCGTCTCTCAGCTCGTCTTCAGGGCGTGTTCAGGGTCCCGGCAGACCGGAGGAGCAGCGTGCGGCAGGACGACGGCCGATCCCCCGAGATCCGCCCGGCCGGGACGGCCCGCGCCCAGGAACGGAGGCCCGCATGATGATCCCCGAGCCCGCGTCGGTGGTCGCCGCCCGTCAGCTCGCCGAGGAGGCCGCGGTCGTGACGGCGCGGCGGATCCGGCGCCGGATGCGGGCACAGCCGATCCGGCCCCTGGCGCCGCTCGTCCTCCCCTGAGGAGCCCTCAGGCGAGGACGGACTCGAGCAACCCGGCCTCGAGCATCAGGTCCGCCGCGGTGGTCAGCCAGCCGGCGACCAGCAGCAGCGGGAACGCCGCCTCGACGTCCAGCGACGCCGTCCCGGCGGACAGGCCCGCCTGGGCCACCGCCCTGCACGCCATGGTGTTCATGCCTGGGATGTCGGCAGGCCGGCGGCGGAACTGAAGGACCTGTGACGAGCGCGCCGAGACGTCACCGGCCGGCAACACGCGCCCTCAGTCCGGCCAGCCCACGGCCCGCAGGTCGACCCGGCCGTCGCGCATCGGGACGCCTTCGCCGGCCAGCAGCTCGAGCTGGCGGACCCGGACGGGCTCGGCCACGGTCCCGTCGGCGCGCAGCACCCGCCACCAGGGCACCGCGCCGCCGCCGGACGAGAGCGCCCGGGCCACCCGGCGCGGGCCCACGCCGACCAGCCGGCCGATCGCACCGTAGGTGCTCACCCGGCCGGCCGGGATGCGCTCGACGACGTCGAACACCGCCTCGTCGACGTCGAGGGCGGCGGCATCCATCGGGCTACAGCGGCCGGCGGCCGAACCGGGCCAGCAGCCGCTGCTGGGGCGACGCGGCGAGCGAGGTGTCCAGCGGCGGGTCGAACAGGCCCGGGACGCCGTCCTCCGGGATCCGCTCGCCGACCAGCAGCGCCGCGGTGATCAGCTGGCCGTCCAGCTCGGTGTCGCCGTCGATCGCGCGGGCGAGGTCCCACGCGTGCACGGTGAGGTCGGCGATCAGCTCGAGGATGTAGTCCGTCGCCGGCGTCGGGCCACGCTCGAGGTGGACGGTCCGGATCAGCGCGTCGTCCTCGGCGAAGGCCGACAGCGCACCGTCGGCCGCCGACTCCCAGCCGGCCATCGGGTCGTCGCCGAGCAGGTCGGTCGTCGCGTCGGGGAACCGCCCCTCGGCGTAGGGCTCGCCGGCCACCAGCGGCGGCACCCACAGCATCTCGCTGACCATGTGCGCCACCAGGTCGGCGACCGTCCACTCCGGCAGCGCCTCGTCCTCCCACTGCTCGGGCTCGATGGCGTCCACCCGATCGGTGAACTGCGCCTGGGCACGCTGGAAGAGTTCGAGGAGCTCGATGGGTGCGATCTCGGCCATGGCGCTCAGTAGACACGGCGAGGGCCCGGCCTGCCTCCCTGGGGGAAGCCGGCCGGGCCCTCGGTGCCGGCTCAGTAGGTCGGTAGCGTCTTGTCGATCCGCGTGGCCCAGGCGGTCACGCCGCCCTGCACGTGGACGGCGTCCTTGAAGCCGGCGTTCTTGATGGCGGCCAGCGCCTCGGCGGAGCGGACACCGGTCTTGCAGTGCAGCACGATCGGCTTGTCGTTCGGCAGCTGCGCCAGCGCCCGGCCGGAGAGGATCTCGTCCTTGGGGATCAGCTTCGCCCCCGGGATGGACACGATCTCGTACTCGTTCGGCTCCCGGACGTCGATCAGCTCGAAGTCCTTGCCGGCGTCCATCATGTCCTTGAGCTCGTCGACGGTGATCGTCGAGCCGGCCGCGGCCTCCTGGGCCTCCACCGAGACCACGCCGCAGAACGACTCGTAGTCGATCAGACCGGTGATCGGCTCGGCCTCGGGGTCCTTGCGCACCTTGATCGTGCGGAAGGTCATCTCCAGGGCGTCGTAGACCATCAGCCGGCCGAGCAGCGTCTCGCCGATGCCGGTGATGAGCTTGACCGCCTCGGTGGCCTGGATCGCGCCGATCGTGGCGCACAGGACGCCGAGCACGCCGCCCTCGGCGCAGCTGGGCACCATCCCGGGCGGCGGGGGCACCGGGTAGAGGTCGCGGTAGTTCGGGCCGTGCTCGTTCCAGAAGACCGAGACCTGGCCGTCGAAGCGGTAGATCGAGCCCCACACGTACGGCTTGTTCAGCAGCACGCAGGCGTCGTTGACCAGGTAGCGGGTGGCGAAGTTGTCGGTGCCGTCGACGATCAGGTCGTACTGGCCGAAGATCTCCAGCACGTTGTCGCTGTCGAGACGGGTCTCGTGCAGGCGGACGTCGATGAGCGGGTTGATCTCCTTGATGGAGTCCCGCGCGCTCTCGGCCTTGGACCGGCCGACGTCGGAGGCGCCGTGGATGATCTGGCGCTGCAGGTTGGACTCGTCGACGACGTCGAACTCGACGATGCCGAGCGTGCCCACGCCGGCCGCCGCCAGGTACATCAGGACCGGCGAGCCCAGACCGCCCGCACCGACGGCGAGCACCTTGGCGTTCTTCAGCCGCTTCTGCCCGTCCATCCCGACGTCCGGGATGATCAGGTGCCGGCTGTACCGGCGGACCTCGTCGATCGACAGGTCGGCGGCGGGCTCCACCAGGGGTGGCAGGGACACGGTCGCTCCTCAGGTTCGCGGACAGCGGCCTTCGCTTCGGGTGGCCGCGTCTTCGTGCGCATAACAGGGTGGCACGCGGGCTTCTTCCCGCCGCCGGGGATCGGGCCTAGCGTCCGCCCATGAGCAGCCCACTCCGGGTCGGGGCACCGCACCATGTGCGGCTCACCGTGACCGACGTCGCCCGCTCCCAGGCGTTCTACACCGAGGTGTTCGGCTTCCAGGTCGCCATGCCGGGGCCGCCGGACGACGACCCGGGCGGTCTGGTCTCCGATGCGTTGCAGGGCGGGGTGGTGCTGGTCAACGCCGGCGTCCTGATCGGGCTGCGCCCGGTCGACGGGGCGCACGCGGGCGATCGCTTCGACCCCTTCCGCGTGGGCCTGGACCACCTGAGCTTCGCCGTCGGCAGCCGGGCCGAGCTGGACGCGGCCGTGCAGCTGTTCGACGAGCGAGGGGTCGAGCACGGCCCGATCCGCGAGGTGCCCGCGATGGGCATGGCCTTCCTCGCGGCGTTCGATCCCGACGGCATCGCGGTGGAGCTGACCGCGCAGATCTGAGCAGCCCCCTGCAGCCGCGGCGCTACGGGTAGGGCCAGGCGTTCTTCACGCAGCCGTCGAGACCGAGGGTCTGCTGCTGCATGACCGGGGCCACCTGGCCGGGGCCGGGGCACGCCTCGTGGCCGTGCCCGAGCGCGTGCCCGACCTCGTGGTTGACCACGTAGAGCCGGTAGGTCGCGATGTCCCCGGCGTAGTCCGGGACGGCGGTCTCCCACCGGGCGAGGTTGATGACGGCGCGCTCCCCGTAGCGGCAGGAGGTGTAGCCGCCCGTGCCCACGCCGGGGCAGTACCGCTCCATGCTGCCCGGGCTGACCAGGCTGACCTTGAAGTCGTACTGACCGGCCTGCGCCTCGGCCACGCCGACCCGCTGGAACGACATCCGCCCGCCGTTGCCCCACGACCGCGGATCGCCCAGCGTCGTCTCGACGGCGTGGGCGAACGCCGCGCCGTCCACCTCGATGCCGTCCTCGATCTCCACGACGAACCGCTCGAGCGGGCCGGTGCCGTAGACCGCCGAGGTGCCGTCGACGACCGTGACGGTGCCCGCCCCCTGCTGCACGAAGGTCGCCTCGGCCGGAACCGTCGGCTGCGCGGCCGGCCCGGCGTCGCCGGCGGGCGGCGCGTCCACGTGGGACGGCGTCGCCGTCGCCGTCGGCGTCGGCGAGGACGGCGCCGCGACGGACGGGGAGGTCGCGGCGGCCGGGGAGGAGACGGACGTCGTGTCCGGCCGCGCGAGGTCGGCCAGCGTGGCCAGCGTGGCGATGGTCAGCAGCGGGATGGCGTAGGCCCGCCAGCCGTAGCGCTGCACGAAGCGGCGCACCCGCCCGGCGGGGCGGCGGGCGGCGACGGGGCGCGGCGGCGGTCCGGGTTCCCGGACGGGGCCGCGGGACCGCGGCGGCGGAGCGGCCCGGCCGGGAGCGGTCCGGGGCCCGGCGCCGGTCCGGGGGCCGGTGCTGTGGGGCGGCGGGACGGCGCGCGACGGGGGGCCGCTGCCGGCGCGCGGGGGCAGCGGCGGCGGTGGGAGCGGCCGGCTGCGGGGGACGGCGGGGCGGCCACGGGGGGCGTCCGCCGAGCTCACCCGGCCAGCGTCTCACGCTCCGAAGCCCTCCGGCGGCAGGCGGACGGTGTCGGCGGCCCCCCGCCGGACCGGCTCACTGCGACGCGGGGGTCAGGCGCTCCACCATGCCGAGCACCGCGCGGGCGGTGGGTTCCGGCGCCTCCAGCATCGCCAGGTGGCCGATGCCCTCGAGGACCAGCAGCCGCGCGTCCGGCACCGTCGCGGCCAGCCGGGGGGCCAGCCGCGGATCGACCAGGCGGTCCCGGTCGCCCCAGACGATCAGCGTCGGCGGGCGCAGGCGGGCGGCCATCCGCCAGGCGCCGTTGACCCGGAGATAGGAGGCGATCAGGCCGCGCATGCTGCGCGCGAGGGCCCGGTCGGCCCACGGCTGTCCGCTGCGCTCGCGCATCTCCTCGATCGCCTCGTCGATCCGCTCCCGCGGCACCCGGGAGGGGTCGCCGAAGCACATCCGCACCATCGCCCGGACGGAGTCCTCGGGCGCGACGCCGGCCAGCCGTTTCTCCGCCAGGGCCGGGACGCCCGGCAGCAGCAGGAGCAGGAGCATGCGGCTGAACGCGGGCGGCACGCGGTAGACCGGCATCGCCGGGGAGATCAGGGTCAGCGAGGCCACCAGGTCCGGCCGCCGTGCCGCGACCAGCACGCTGACCAGGCCGCCGAGCGAGTTGCCCAGCAGGTGGACGGGCCGGCCCTGCGCCTCGCCCGGCTGCGCGGCGACGTGCTCGAGGAGGTCGACCACCGCCCGGGCGTGCCCGCGGATCGTGTACCGGTGCCGCGGCGGGGGCTGGGACCGGCCGAACCCGGGCAGGTCGAGCGCCCAGCCGTCGAAGCGCACCCGCAGCAGGGCGGCGAGGTCGGTCCAGTTGGTGGAGGCGCCACCGAGGCCGTGCACGTAGAGCGCCCGCTCCCGGAGGGCGCCGGAGCCCCCGACCGGTCCGCCCCAGGGGGTGCAGCGGACGAACACCTCACCCCCGCGGACCGGCACCATCTCCCCCGGCCACGGCGGCGGAACGGTGTCGAGAGCCGGCAACGTCGTCGTGGAGGGGGACGAGGGGACGACGGGGTGGCGCACCCGGCCGACGGTAGCTCCGGGCGCTACGCGGCGCGCCGCCGGTGACTCACCGGTAACATCTGCGCCGCCATGCAGAACCCCCGCCAGGCCTCAGCTCCGGGCCGTCGCACGTCGCGCCTGCCCCGAGGGGCCCGGCGCATGCAGCTGCTGCAGGCGGCGCAGGACGTCTTCGTCGCCCAGGGCTTCCACGCCGCGGCGATGGACGACATCGCGGACCGGGCCGGGGTCAGCAAGCCGGTGCTCTACCAGCACTTCCCGGGCAAGCGGGAGCTGTACCTGGCGCTGCTGGAGCAGCACGTCGACGAGCTCACCGAGCGGGTCGCGCAGGCGATGGCCGACACCGAGGACAACCGGGCCCGGGTCGACGCGGCGGTGGGCGCCTACTTCGACTTCATCGACGCCGAGGGCCAGGCCTTCCGGCTGGTCTTCGAGTCCGACCTGCGCAACGACGACGACGTCCGCGCCGTGGTCGACCGCGGCACCCGCGCCTGCGTCGAGGCGATCGCCGTGGTGATCGCCGGCGACACCGGGTCCGACCCCGAGCAGGCGCTGCTGCTCGCCTCCGGGCTGACCGGGCTGGCCGAGACCAGCGCCCGCTGGTGGCTGCCGCGCAAGGGCACCGTGTCTCGCGACGAGGCGGTGGCGCTGATGTCGTCGCTGGCCTGGCGCGGTATCTCGGGCTTCCCTCGGGTGGACGACCACTAGACGAGTAAGTCCTATCGGCGGCCAGGGCCGAAGGGCGCTGTAGGCGCGGGCGGAGGGTGCTCAGGCTCGGGGTGTGAGAACCGACCTAAACACCCTCCTGACCGCACTGTATGTCTGGATTGATGATCATCTCGCCGGTCGCGTGCGCGCCGGACGCCGCCCGCGGCTGACCGACTCCGAACTGCTCACCCTGGCCGTGGCGCAGGTGCTGCTCGCCGTGCACTCCGAGGCCCGCTGGCTGCGCCTGGTGCCCGAGGCCCTGCCCGGCGCGTTTCCTTACCTGCCCGGCCAGTCCGGCTACAACAAGCGGCTGCGCGCTGCCCTGCCGCTGCTCAACCGGGTCATCCGCGACCTGGCCAGTGACACCGACCTGTGGGCCGATCCGGTCTGGCTGGTCGACTCCACCCCGGTGGAGTGCGCCCGCTCCCGCCCGGCCGCGCTGCGCTCGCAGCTGGCCGGCATCGCCGGTTACGGCTGGTGTCGCTCGCACTCGCGCTACTTCTGGGGGCTGCGGCTGCACCTGGTCTGCACACCGGCCGGGCTACCGATCACCTGGGCGCTGAGCCCGCCCACGCTCGACGAGCGCCAGGTACTCATGGCCATGCTCGATCACGACCAGCCGCTGCTGGCCGCCCGACCGGGGCTGCTGCTCATCGCCGACAAGGGCTACATCTCCGCTGAACTCGACGACTACCTCCACCGGCGCGGCGCCGACCTACTGCGCCCCTCCTTGCGCAGCCAACGGCCTCGCCCGGGCCAGATCCTGCTCGCGCCGATCCGGCAGCTCATCGAGTCGGTCTACGACACCCTCAAAGGCCAACTCGACCTGGAACTCCACGGCGGCCGCACGCTCACCGGAGTCAGCGCCCGTGTCGCGCAGCGGATCCTGGCTCTGACCGCCGCGATCTGGCACAACCGCGCCACCGGCCAGCCGATCACCCGATCCCTGATCGCCTACGACCACTGACGGACTTCGGACTTACTCGTCTAGTTCGCTGACGGCGCACCGTTCCGCCGGGTGCCGGGCAGGTCGGCTGGGCTAGCGTGAGGACAGCCGCGCAACTCGAGGAGGCATCCGCCCCGTGGAAGTCAAGATCGGTGTTCAGCACTCCCCCCGGGAGCTGGTCATCGACAGCCCGAAGACCCCCGACGAGATCGAGGCCCAGGTGTCGGCGGCCATGGCCGGCTCGACCAAGAACGGCCTGCTGACGCTCGAGGACGAGCGCGGTCGCCGCGTCGTCGTCCCGGTCGACCGCATCGCCTACGTCGAGATCGCCCAGGCCGACCAGCGCCGCGTGGGGTTCATCGCCGGCGCGTGACCGGTTCCCGGACGGGGCGTCTCCGCACAGCGGAGGCGCCCCGTTCGCGCTCCTAGGGGTTGAGGCCGAGGGTCTTCATGCGCTCGGTGTGCGCGGCGGTGATCCGCTCGATGAGCCGGCCGACTCCGGCGAGGTCCCCGGTTCCCTGGATGATCAGTTCGGCCAGCTGGTCGTGCTCGGCGATGACCGCCTGCGACTGGGACATGGCCTCCCCCACGAGCCGCCGTCCCCACAGGGCGAGGCGGCCGGCGACCCTGCGGTCGGCCTTGATCGCCGCCCGCACCTCCCGGACGGCGAAGTCGGCGTGCCCGGTGTCGGCGAGCACCTCCAGCACGAGCTCGCGGTCCTGCTCGGGCAGGAAGGAGGCGATCTCCCGGTAGAAGTCCGAGGCCAGCCCGTCGCCGACGTAGGCCTTGACCAGGCCCTCCAGCCACGTGCTGGGCCGGGTGCTCTCGTGGAAGGTGTCCAGCGCGCGGGCGAACGGGGTCATCGCCTCGGTCGGATCGGCGCCGAGCTCGCGCAGCCGGTCGGTGAGCCGCCCGTGGTGGCCGATCTCGGCCGCCGCCATGCGGGCCAGCGCCGCCCGCCCCTCCAGGGAGGGCGCCAGCCGGGCGTCCTCGGCCAGCCGGTCGAAGGCGATCAGCTCCGCGTAGGCCAGCGCCCCCAGCAGGTCGACGACGGCGCGGGTGTCGACCTCGGACACGCGCTCCCCTTTCGAGTGGGACGGGCCACAGTTCCGTCGCGGCGCGCCGAGGCTAACGGGTGCCTCGGTTAGCATGGGAATCGGCGAGCCGTCTGGTTCGCTTCGGTATGTATCTGCGCGCTGACGAACGCCGAGCGACGCCCTTCCCGGGCGAGCCACCTGGGCCCATTCCCCGATGCCCGGTCCGCTGGCGGTGTCGGCGCTGGAACTGATCGCGCGACACCGAATCCGGGACAGCGCAGGTCCGGCGGAATCCGCCGCGGGACCGCCTGTCCCCCAGTGAACCCGAGGCGAGAGCACTGACCATCGAGAACTCCCCCACCGATTCCCCCACCGACCTCGAGCACGCCGAGACCGGGGCCCCGGCCCCCGAGCAGCTCGAGCAGGACGTCGAGCAGCTCGGCGGCGCGCCGGTCGAGGAGACCGCGCCGCTGTTCAGCGACTTCGACATCCACCCCGACGTCGTCGCCGCGCTGGCCGAGGTCGGCATCACCCGCACCTTCGCCATCCAGGAGCTGACGCTCCCGCTGGCGCTGGCCGGGCACGACCTGATCGGCCAGGCCCGCACCGGCACCGGCAAGACCCTCGGCTTCGGCGTCCCGATGCTGCAGCGGGTCGTGCCGCCGGCCGAGGGCGGCGACGGCGTGCCGCAGGCGCTGGTCGTCGTCCCCACCCGTGAGCTGTGCGTGCAGGTCGCCCGCGACCTGACCGCCGCCGGCGCCAAGCGCGGCATCCGCGTGCAGGCCATCTACGGCGGCCGCGCGTTCGAGCCGCAGGTCTCGGCGCTCCAGTCCGGCGTCGAGATCGTCGTCGGCACGCCGGGCCGGCTGCTGGACCTGGCCGAGCAGGGCCACCTGATCCTCGGCAAGGTCCGCGTCCTGGTCCTCGACGAGGCCGACGAGATGCTCGACCTGGGCTTCCTGCCCGACATCGAGCGGATCCTCGGCATGGTCCCGGCGCAGCGCCAGACGATGCTGTTCTCGGCCACCATGCCCGGGCCGATCGTGACCCTGTCCCGGTCGTTCATGACCCAGCCGACGCACATCCGCGCCCACGGCAACGACGAGGGCTCGACCGTCCCGCAGACGACGCAGTTCATCTACCGGGCGCACAACCTGGACAAGCCCGAACTGCTCGCCCGCGTGCTGCAGGCCCGCGGCCGCGGCCTGGTCATGGTCTTCTGCCGCACCAAGCGGACCGCGCAGAAGGTCGCCGACGAGCTGGTCGAGCGCGGCTTCGCCGCCGCCGCCGTGCACGGCGACCTCGGCCAGGGCGCCCGCGAGCAGGCGCTGCGCGCGTTCCGCAGCGGCAAGGTCGACGTCCTGGTCGCCACCGACGTCGCCGCGCGCGGCATCGACGTCACCGGCGTCAGCCACGTCGTGAACTACCAGTGCCCCGAGGACGAGAAGACCTACGTGCACCGGATCGGCCGCACCGGCCGCGCCGGCGCCGAGGGTGTCGCGGTCACGCTGGTGGACTGGGACGACATCCCTCGCTGGCAGCTGATCAACAAGGCGCTGGAGCTGGACTTCGAGAACCCGCCGGAGACCTACTCCACCTCGGCGTGGGTGTACAGCGACCTCGACGTCCCCGAGAAGGCGACCGGCCGCCTGCCGCGAGCCCAGCGCACCCGCGAGGGGCTCGATGCCGAGGTTCTCGAGGACCTCGGCGAGACCGGCAAGAAGCACCGCGCGGGCGGGCGCGGCCCGGCCCGTCCCGCCGAGGGCGAGGACGCCGACCGGCCGCGCAAGAGCCGTCCGCGGCGGCGCACCCGGGGCGGCGGTGCGGCTGCGGCTGCGGCCGCCGCCGACAGCGAGCCGGCCGCGCCGGTCGCCGCCACCGGTGAGGACGGCGCCGCGCCCAAGCCGCGCCGCCGTCGTCGTCACCGGGGCGGGGCCAACCGCGGCGGCGGTTCCGAGTCCGCCGCCTGACCTCCGGTGCCCGCGCTGCGCCGCCCGCCGGTGCGGGTGTGGGTCTGGACGGCGGCCACCCTCGCGCTGGCCGTGGTCGCCGTCCTGCTGTGGCGCGGCTCCGACGCGGCCGCCACGTCCCGCTCGACCACCTCGCCGGCCGCCGACCCCACCGGGTCGCCGGCCGGCGAGCTGGCGCAGGCGTGGTCCGCGCCCGCCGACGGGCTGCCCCGCCAGGTGGTCGAGAGCGGCCGGGTGATGATCGGTGACCGGCACGGCGTCGCGGCCCTCGACCCGGTCACCGGCGAGCAGGCCTGGCACTACACGCGCAGCAACGCCCGGCTGTGCGGGCTGGCCGCCACCGACGGCATCGTGGTCGCCGTCTACCGCACGGAGGTCCGCTGCGACGAGGTCGTCGGGCTGCGCGCGGACACCGGCGTCTACGCCTGGACGCGGAGCGTCGACTTCGACTCCGACGTCACCCTGACCAGCACCCGCAACGTGGTGCTGGCGGTCAGCCGCGGCAGCGTCGTCGTCATCGACCCGGTAGGCGACAACATCCGCTGGCGCTACAGCCCGGAGGACTGCCGCATCATCGGCGCGACCGCCGGTACCTCGGGCGTCGCCGTCCTGCAGCGCTGCTCCGGCAATCCCACGCCCCGCGTGCGGCTCGTCGACGCCGCCGCCGGCAAGGCCCAGTGGACCCGGGACGTCCCGGTCGAGGATGGCCAGGAGATCGCGCTCGCCGGCGCCGACTGGGGCGTGAGCCTCGTCGTCGGCGACGAGCTGCAGGTCCTCGCCGCCGGGGACGGCGCGGTCGCGGCCACCGAGCCGCTGCCCGAGTCCGGCGCCGACGAGCCACCGGTGTCCGCCGTCGCCGGCCCCGTCGTCCTGGCGTGGGCGCACGGCACCCTCGTCGCGCGGGCCACCGACCTCGGCGACATCCTCTGGCAGCGGCCGGCGCTGGGGCTGCCCGCGGTGGTCGACGGCGGGCTCAAGGTCGGCGTCGGCACGGCGCCGCTGTACGTCCCCGAGGAGAGCGGCTTCGTCGTCCGCGAGCCCCTGTCCGGGGAGGAGGTCGCCCGGGCGGCGGTCGACGGGCTGCCGGCGGGCGGCACGAGCACGCCGGTCGGTGACGTGGTCGTCTACCGGCTGCCCGACCGGGTGATCGCCTACCGATAGGCGGCATCCGCGGCCGCGGCGAGGTTCACTGGGGCCATGGTCCTGCCCGGTGGCACCTCCGACGCCGTCCCGCTGTCCATCGCCCCCACCGACCTGCGCCAGCTCGCCGACCACGACGCGGCGCACCGCAGGTTCGCGGGGGGCGCCGGTCCGCTGGTCGCGCTGGACACCGGTCCCGCCGACGGCGGCACCGTGCTGCTCGTCGCCGGCTACACCGGCAGCAAGGAGGACTTCGCTCCCCTGCTCCGCCCGCTGTGCGCCTCCGGGTACCGCGCCGTCGCGCTCGACCAGCGCGGCCAGTACGAGTCGCCGGGCCCCGACGACCCGGGCGCCTACACCATGGCCGAGCTGGCCGCCGACCTCATCGCCGTGGCCCGCGTCCTGCGCGCGGAGAACCCCGGCCCGCTGCACCTGCTCGGCCACAGCTTCGGCGGGCTGGTCACCCGCGCCGCCGTCCTCGCCGAGCCGGCGCTGTTCACCTCGCTGACCCTGCTCGGGTCGGGGCCGGCGAAGCTGACCGGCCCGCGCGCCGACCTGCTCGAGCACCTCGGCCCGCTGCTGGACGCCGGCGGCGTGCCGGCGGTGCACGAGGCGATGGAGCAGCTGGCGATGACCGATCCCAAGGCGCAGGCGGTGCCCGCGCCCACCCGGGCGTTCCTCACCCGCCGGTTCCTCGCCAACAGCGCCGCCGGGCTGCGCGGCATGGCCGACACGATGACCACCGAACCGGACCGGGTCGCCGAGCTCGCCGCGACCGGCGTGCCGGTGCTCGTCGCGCACGGCGTCGCCGACGACGCGTGGACCCCGGAGGCACAGGCCGACATGGCGGCCCGGCTGGGCGCCCGGCACGAGGTGATCCCCGGATCGATCCACTCCCCCTCCATCGAGAACCCCCAGCGCACCCTGGGGGTCCTCCTCGACTTCTGGGCCGGCCTCGCGGTGTCGGACTCCTCGGTGGCCTGATGACATCGGCACGCGACTTCACCGACGAGGAGGACCGCCTCGGGTTCTTCGGACCCGAGAGCATCACCTGGCGGGTGCACAGCGACCCCTCGTTCTCCGTCGCCGGGCTGCGCGCGCTGCTGCTGCAGGCCCTGCACCCGGTCGCCATGGACGGCGTCGCGCGCAACTCCGACGCCCGCCGCGACCCGTGGCCGCGGCTGGCCCGCACCGCCGCCTACGTCGACACCCTGACCTACGGCACCCGCCGGGAGGCCCTGCGGGCGGTGCGCCGGGTGCGCGGCCTGCACCGCCGGCTGGGCGGCACGGAGGAGACCACCGGCCGCACCTACCGCGTCGACGATCCCGACCTGCTGCTCTGGGTCCACTGCTGCGAGGTCGACTCGCTGCTGTCGGTCGCCCGCCGGGCCGGCGTGCCGCTCACCGACGAGGACGCCGACCGGTACGTCGCCGAGCAGGTGACCGCGGCGGTGCTGATCGGCGCGGTGGAGGACGACGTGCCCCGCTCGGTCGCCGAGCTCGCGACCTACTTCGAGCGGCTCCGCCCGTCGCTGGCCGTGACCCCCGCCGCCCGCGAGGCCGCGCGGCTCGTGCTGCTGCCCCCGATGCCCGCGTGGGTGCGGTTCCTGACCCCTGCCCGCCCGGCGTGGGGCACCCTGGCCGCGCTCTCCTTCGCGACGCTGCCGCGCTGGGCGCGGCGGATGTACTCCATGCCCGGTCTCGGGCTCACCGACGCGGCGACGACCGCGGCGCTGCGGGCCTTCCGGCAGGCGACGCTGGCGCTGCCGCAGCGGGCGCGCCGCTCACCGATCGTGTGGGCCGGCTACGAGCGGGTGGCGGGACCGCTGTCCGCCTGATCCAGCCGGCTGCGGGCTGCGGCCAGGACGGCCTCACGGACGCGGTCGAGGCTCGCCGACCGCAGCTTCCACTGCTGCCAGTGCAGGATGACGTCGATGCCGCCGTCGGGGTCGAGGTCGACCAGGCCGTCGCCGCTGCGCAGCTGCTGGTCCGGGAGCATGCCCCAGCCCAGGCCCTGGGCGACCGCCGCGAGGTAGTCCGCCGAGGCGGGGACGTAGTGCGCCGGCGGGACGTCGGACACGCCACGGGACCGAAGGTAGCGGTGCTCCAGGTCGTCGTGCCGGTCGAAGACGACGACCGGCGCCCGCCGCAACGCCTCCGCCGTCGGCCCGTCGCGGAACCACCGGCCGGCGAAGGCCCCCGACGCCATCGGGCGGTAGCGCATCCCGCCCAGCCGGGTGACCGTGCAGCCGGGCACCGGATCGGCCTCGCTGGTGACCGCGGCCATGACGGCCCCGGCGCGCAGCAGGGCGCTGGTGTGCTCCTGGTCCTCGCGGTGCAGGTCGAAGGTGAACTCGGCGGCCAGCGGCGCGAGCGCCGGCAGCACCCAGGTGGCCATCGAGTCGGCGTTGACCGCGATCGGCAGGCTCGGCGGCCGGTCGCCGTCACCGGCCCCGCCGAGCTCGCGGACGGCGTCCGCGGTGAGCAGGGCGACCTGCCGGGCCAGGCGCAGCACCGCCTGGCCGGACTCGGTGACCTGCACCGGCTTGGTGCGCACCAGCAGCACCCGCCCGGCGGCGATCTCCAGTGCACGCAGCCGCTGGCTGATCGCAGACGGCGTGACGTGCAGCGCGCGGGCGGCCGCCTCCAGCGTGCCCTCGCGCACGGTCGCGTCCAACGCTCGCAGCTGGGAGAGGTCGAAGTCCATGAAGCGACTCTAATGATGCTTGCGAATCATGAACTGGACGCTCGACGTCGCTCTTCCTACCGTCGTTCTCGTGCTCGACACTCCGGCCCTGCTCGCCCTCGCCTCCGGACTCGCGCTGGGTCTCGGGCTGATCGTGGCGATCGGCGCCCAGAACGCGTTCGTGCTCCGGCAGGGACTGCGGCTCGAGCACGTGACCGCCGTGGTCGCGGTGTGCACGGTCTCCGACATCACGCTGATCGGAGCCGGGGTGCTGGGCGCGGGGGCGGCGCTGTCACAGATGCCGTGGTTGATCCCGGTGGTGTGCTTCGCCGGGGCGGCCTTCCTGCTCGCCTACGGGCTGTTGGCGGCCCGGCGGGCGCTGCGGCCGGGGGCGCTGCTGCCCTCCGCCGCGGGCGCCCGCACCGGGCTGGCGGTCACCGTCGGCACCTGCCTGGCGCTGACCTGGCTGAACCCGCACGTCTACCTGGACACCGTCGTGCTGCTCGGCTCGATGTCGTCGACCTACGGCGAGCACCGCTGGCAGTTCGCGGCCGGTGCCGGGCTGGGCAGCCTCGCGTGGTTCACGGGGCTCGGCTACGGCGCCCGCCTGCTGCGGCCGGTCTTCGCGCGGCCGGCCGCGTGGCGGGTGCTCGACGGCGCGATCGCCGTCGTCATGACCGTGCTGGGCGTCTCGCTGGCCGTCCGCGGGGTCACCGGAGCCTGACCGCTCAGATCTGCTCGTCCTCGGCGAGGAAGCTCCACGTCTCGCGCGGCGGGGTCGCCGCCTGGCCGGCCGGGCAGCTGGGCCGGAAGTCGCACCAGCCGCACTGCCGCCCGGGGACGGCGGGGAACGCCTCGTCGGGGTTCTGCCCGGCGTCCATGGCCGCGGTGGCCGCGCCGATGTCGGCGGCGACGTCCTCGGCGCGGCGGACGTGGTTGGCGAGGGATCGCTCGGTGTGCTCGAAGGCGGCGACGGTGCCGCTGGGCAGGTGGTGCAGCTCCACCCGCGAGCACGGCCGGCGCAGGGTCCGGCGCACACCGAGCACGTACGCGGCCAGCGCGGGTGACCCGCGGGCCTCGTCGTCGGTGCTCGGCGAGCGGCCGGTCTTGTAGTCGACGATCACCAGCTCGTCACCGCGCTGGTCGATGCGGTCCACCCGGCCGGACAGCGCCAGCCGCCCGGTGGTGCAGCCGACCGTGCGCTCGGTGCCGACCGGGTCGTCGGTGGGGTCGAGTCCGGCGACGTAGTCGGTCAGCCAGCCGGCGGCGCGGGCACGCCAGCGCGCGGCCTGCTCGTCGTCCCGGAACCCGACCGGGGACCACACGCTGTAGAGCAGCTGGCGGGCCGCCGCCGTCGTCCGCTTCCCGACCGGCAGCTCGTACCAGGACCGCAGCGCCGCGTGCACGGCCGCCCCGACGCTGTTGTGCGCCCAGGCCGGGCCCTTCGCCGGGGTGGGCCGGTCGACGTAGGTGTACCGGTAGCGCCGCGGGCAGTCGCTGAAGCAGGCCAGCTTGCTCGGCGTGGCCGGGAACAGTCGCTGGGGCATGCCCGGCATCTCCAGCTGGGCGGCACTCACGCTCCCACGCTAACCGGATCGGCGACGATTCCCGGTCAGTCGCGGAACGGCGCGCTGCCCGTGCCCGCGGCCAGGAGGGCCTCCAGCTGCTCGGGATCGGTGGTGCACGCGCCGATCGGCGTCGTCTTGTTGGTGCCGTGGTAGTCGCTGGAGCCGGTCATGATCAGACCCAGCTCCTTCGCCAGGCCGCGCAGGTGCTCGCGCTCCTCCTCGCTGTGGTCGGGGTGGTCGACCTCCAGACCGAGCAGGCCGGCGTCGGCCATCGCGCGGATCGCGTCGTCCCCGACGACCCGGCCGCGCTTGGTGGCCAGGCCGTGCGCGAAGACGGGGACGCCGCCGGCGGCGCGGACCAGGGCGATGCCCTCCCGGACGTCGGTGTCCCGCTTGGCGACGTAGTGCGGGCTGCGCGGGTGCAGCAGCGTCGCGAAGGCGGCATCGACCGAGTCGACGACGCCGGCCTGCACCAGGGCGCGCGCGATGTGCGGGCGCCCGACGACGCCGCCCTCGCTGGCCTCGACGATCCGCTCCCAGCTGATCGGGTAGCCGGCGGCGACCAGCGCCGCGGCGATCTTCTCGCCGCGGCCGAGCCGCTCCTCCCGCAGCCGGGTGCGCTCGCTCATCAGCCCGGGGTGCTCCGGGTCGAAGAGGTAGGCGAGCAGGTGCACGCTGATCGGCCGGTCGCCGTCGGGGAACCAGCGGCAGGACAGCTCCATGCCGGGGACGACGGTCAGCCCCGGCGGGCGGGCCGCCTCGGCCAGGACCCACCCATCGGTGGTGTCGTGGTCGGTGAGTGCGAGCACGTCGAGGCCCGCCGCGCGCGCGGTGGCCATCAGGGCGGCCGGGGTGTCGGTGCCGTCGGACACCGAGGAGTGGGTGTGCAGGTCGATCCGCATCGCGTCCACCCTGCCCCACCGGGTCGGCGGGCAATCGCGCCCTTCCTGCCGGTCAGCCCTCCGGCCGCGGGATCGGCTCGGTGTCCCGCCGTTCGACGTCGGGTGGAGGCGAGGGCGTCCGGCGGGGCGGCGGCGGTGGTTCCGCGTCGCCCAGGTCGTCGCCGCCGTCGCCGTTGTCGCCGGGGAAGAGCAGCTCGCTGAACTTCCGGTAGAGGACGTCGGCGTGCGGCAGGAACGTCACGCGGGACAGCGCCTGGGCCTGGCCGGCCGACTCGATGCGGAACGTGCCGTAGCCCAGCAGCTGCCCGAACAGTGTCTCCTGCCAGGTCAGGTCGGTGATCCGGCGGCGCGGCAGCAGCGTGACCGTGCGGACGATGACACCGGAGGTCAGCAGCATCCGGCGCGGCGTCACGATGAAGTGCCGCATGTACCACTCGGCTCCGCGCAGACCCAGGTAGCCCAGCCCCGCCACCAGCAGCAGGAGCCCGGTGATGCTGGTGAACCGGTTGTCGGGGTCGAGGGTGAGCACCCAGCCGCCGAGGACCAGCACGGGCAGCGACTTGGCGACCGGCTCGACGAGCGAGGCCCAGTGCCGGCGGGTGGCGATGACCACCTCCTCGCCCTCGAGGAGGTACTTGGCGACGTCCTTGCGGGCCCGGCGGCCCTCGTACATCGTCCGGGGAGGCTCGCTCTCCGGCGGGCGCCGCGCGGCCGGGCGGGTCATGTCAGACCAGGGAGCCGACGAAGTCCGCGAGGGAGGACGCGGCGTTCCCGAGCGCGGTGCCGGCGCTGCGGACCATCTGCGCCGAGGTCTCCGGGAACTTGATCACGTAGAAGACGACGAAGGCGACGACCAACCAGGCGATGACCTTCTTCAGGCTCACCGTCACCTCCCGGGACGCGCGGACGAGGACAGGCTCCAGCACCTGGAACCCGCGTGGACGAGGCCCACCGGGGGTGGCGAACCGCTTCGTCCCATGGGTAACACAGGACCCACCTGGCGCAGCCACGACGCGCCGACCCGGGTGCGGACCGCTCCCGTCACTTGCCCGGCAGCAGGTGCTCGCTCGGGGGCCCGAGCGGCAGATCGGGGTACAGGCGGTCGCGCAGGTCGAGCAGCTCCAGCTGCTCGGCGAGCAGCCAGGCGGCGTTCATCGGCCACATGACCAGCCACAGCCAGACGCCGTAGGCCTCCCCTACGAACGCGGCCCGGTCGTCGGTCGTCGGCACCGCCCACAGCGGCGCCCGCTGACCGGCGGCCTTGACGTCGACCGAGTTGGGTCCGGTGATGACGTCGCCCGGATCGAGACCCGGCAGGCCGGCGTAGCCGCAGCCGACGCCGGTGCCGGGCTCCTCGGCGACGAGCACGAGCTCGGCCGATCCGCCGAGCGGTGCGGGTCCGGCGGTGTCGACGACGATCGCGCGGGCGCCCGGCTCACCGCCCCAGGCCAGGCCGGTGACCGTCCAGCCGGTCGGCATCGGGTCGGGCACCCAGGCGGGCACGCGGGCGTCGGCGGTCACCGCCGCGATCGCGTCGTGCGCGATGAGGGCCGTGTGGTGCAGCGGGGTGACCGCACCGTGCACGTGGCACCAGGCCTGCGCGGTGTGGCCGGGGCGCACGACCAGTTGCTCTCCGCACCGAGGGCAGACCGGGGAGACGCTCATCGCGCATCACGGTCCTGGGAGCGAGAGGTTCCGTCAAGCGCAGCGGACGGCGGGGCGCTGGCCGCCGGTGCGGGGTGCGTAGCCTGCCGCGCATGGACGCCGCCGGACCCGCCGGCCACCTGGGCTCTGCCCCGGTGGTCCCCTGCGTCGGGGCGGTCGTCCGCGACGCGGCGGGCCGGCTGCTGCTCATCCGGCGGGGACAGGAGCCGAGCCGGGGGCTCTGGTCGCTGCCGGGCGGCCGGGTCGAGGCCGGTGAGACACCCGAGCAGGCCGTCGTACGCGAGGTGCGCGAGGAGACCGGCCTGCAGGTACGGGCCGGCGCGCCGGTCGGGCGGGTGCGCATCCCGGCCGGCGCGGTCGTCTACGACGTCGTCGACTTCGCGTGCACGCCGGTCGATCCCGCCGCGGTGCCCGTGGCGGGCGACGACGCCGACGCCGTGACGTGGGCCGCCCCGGACGCCCTCGGCGGGCTGGCCTGCACGCCCCGCCTGGTGGAGACCCTCCGCGACTGGGGCGTGCTGCCGGCCTGAGCTACTGCGTGCGGGCAGGCTCGGGACGACCCGGCTGCTCGCCGCCGCGGCTCTCGCCGTAGGAGCGCTTGGGCACCATCACCTTCCGCCGGAAGATGCAGACGACCGTGCCGTCCTGCTTGTAGCCGATGGTCTCGACGTGGACGATCCCGCGGTCGTCCTTGGACTTCGACTCGGTCTTGTCCAGCACGGTCGTCTCGCCGTAGATCGTGTCGCCGTGGAACGTCGGCGCGACGTGCCGCAACGACTCGATCTCCAGGTTGGCGATGGCCTTGCCCGACACATCAGGAACGCTCATGCCGAGCAGCAGGGAGTAGATGTAGTTGCCCACGACGACGTTCTTGCCGAAGTCGGTGGTCTCCTCCGCGTAGTGCACGTCCATGTGCAGCGGGTGGTGGTTCATCGTGATCAGGCAGAACAGGTGGTCGTCGTACTCCGTGACGGTCTTGCCGGGCCAGTGCTTGTAGACGGCCCCGACCTCGAACTCCTCGTAGTACCGGCCGAACTGCATCTGCTGCCTCCCGCTGTCGACGCGCGTGCGGTCACACGGCCGCCCGGGAGCACGAACCCACCGGGAGATCGGCGAGCCGCCTGCCCACCACGAAGCACCGGTGACCCGTCTGGACTGGCGGAGATCCTACGGTGCACCTCCCGGCCACCCCGCCCGGGCGTGAGCGACAGGGCGGCCGGCACCGCTCCACGTCCACCGCGGCCGGACTCAGATCAGCGCACCGATGCGGGCCGCCATGTCGGCCTCGTGCTGCTGGTAGGAAGCAGCGACGTTGTCCAGCAGGCCGCCCATGCCGTTGAGGGCGTCGGCCACGCCCTGGGCGGAGAGCCGCCACTGCTCGTACAGCTCGCTGAACCTCGCCGCGGCCTGACTGTCGGTCCAGCCGTCGAGCACCGACGCGTTGATGCTGCTGGACAGCGTGGCCTGCCGGCCGGTGGCGTCGGCCGCCTCCGCGCGGCACTGCCCGGCCATCGACTGCAGGGTGGCGATGTCGACCTTCACGGCTCCTCCTCCGATCCCGGGTCTTTCCCGGTCCGGCCGGAACGCTAGGTCGGCGGCGCCGGCCCTCCCCCGCGTCGTCCACAGGCGGCCCGGTCGTCCACAGGCGGTCGGTCGGGCGCCCGCGGGGCCGGGCACGCAGGTCACCATCCCCGGGTGATCGAGCCGCCCGCGTCCCGCCCGCAGCGCATCCCGCGCTCCTGGACCCTGTGCTCGTCCGACGGCGCCCTCGACGTGGAGGTGGTCGCGGAGGACGGCGAGCGGCTCAGCAGTGTCCTGCCGGTCCTCGCGCGGGAACTGGGGGTGTCCGTGCCGGCGCTCTGGTCGGGGTCGAGCCGGCTGCCCGACGAGCTCCCGCTGAGCTCACCGGAGCTGGCGCACGGGGCCGTGCTGGGGCTCGGGCGGCCCGGCCCGCGATCCCGCTCCGGTGAGCGTTCGAGCGCACTCGAGCTGCACGTCGTCGGCGGGCCGGAGGCGGGGCGCACCGTGCCGCTCGACCAGGGGCGGCACCTCCTCGGGCGTGGCGCGGACGCGACCCTCCGCCTGGACGACCCCGACGTGTCCCGCCGCCATGCACAGATCTCGGTCGGCGCCGGCCGGATCACCGTGACCGATCTGGGCTCGACCAACGGCACCCGCCTCGAGGGCCGGGAGCTGGGCGGGGAGCCGGAGGTCTGGCCGAGCGGAGCGGTTCTCCGCGTGGGCGCCAGCGCGGTCACCGTCCGCGGCCCGGAGGGCGCGGCCGCGTCGGTCGAGCAGGGGCCCGGTGGGCGGGCCCGGCTGCGCCCCTCACCGCGGCTGCTCGGGGCGCGGGACGAGGTGGCGGTGGAGTTCCCGCGCCCTCCCACGGCGCCGCCCCGACGCCGCCTGGCGTGGATCGCCATCGCGCTGCCCGCGCTGGGCGGGATCGCGATGGCGTGGCTGCTGCACACGCCCCAGTTCCTCTTCTTCGCCCTGCTCAGTCCGGTGGTCGCCCTCGGCACCTGGTTGTCCGAGCGGTGGTGGGGTCGCCGGGACGGACGGCGCGCCACCACCGCCCACGTGCTCGCGCTCTCGGAAGCGCAGACCCGCCTGGCCGACGCCGTCCGGGCCGACCGTCGAGCGGCCGAGACGGCCTGGCCGGACCTGGCGACCCTGACGACGGCGGCCCGCCGCCGGTCGAGCCGGCTGTGGGAGCGACGGCGGGCCGATCCGGACGCGCTGCAGATCCGGGTCGGTACGGGTCGCGGACCCACCGGCGTGACACGGGTACAGCCCGACGGTGAGCGGGTGCGCGAGCTCGCCGACGACCTCCCCGCCGTGGTCGACCTCCGCACCTGTGGGGGACTCGCCGTCACCGGTCCCCGAGCCCGGACGACGGGCGTGCTGGCGGCGGCGGTGGGCCAACTCGCGGTGCTCCACGGCCCCGACGAGCTGCAACTGGCCCTGGTCACCGACGCGGACGCCCTCCAGGACTGGCTGTGGCTGCGGTGGCTGCCGCACCTGGGCAGCACCGACGTGGCCCCCCGCCGGCCGATCGGCGGCGCGGATGCGCCCGACGAGCGCCTGCTGGGATGGGTGGCCGCAGCGGTCGCCGCCCGCCGAGCCGTCCTGGCCGAGCACGCCCCCGGTTCCGGCGCTCCCGGGCGGCTGCCCTGGCTGGTGGTCGTCGTCGATCGGCCCGTGGATCCGCGGGTGGCGGCCGCCCTGCGCGCCGCACGCGACGTCGGCGTCGCGGTCCTCACCTCGGCCCCGACGGCGGAGCAGCTGCCGGTCGCGGCCGACGCCGAGGTCCGCCTCTCGGGCGAGACCGGCGATCGCGCGACGCTGTGCCGCGCGGGATCGCCCGGGAACTCCTCCGTGGTCGTCGACCGGTTGCCGCGTCCGGCGGCCGCCGCGCTGGCCCGGGATCTCGCCGGCCTGGCGCCCTCCAGCGCCGCGGCGGCCCTGCCCCGCGAGGTACGCCTCCTCGACCTGTCCGGCGAAGGGCCGGGGCTGGACGACGGCAGGCGGCTCACCGGGCGGTGGTCGCGCTCCCGGGACTCGCTCGTGGCCACGATCGGCCGCACGGCCGACGGGCCGGTGCGGATCGACCTCTGCCGTCACGGTCCCCACGCGCTTGTGGCCGGCACCACCGGCTCCGGCAAGTCGGAACTGCTGCAGGCGTGGATCGCCGGGCTGGCGATGCACCACCCGCCCGACCGCTGCACGTTCCTCCTGGTCGACTACAAGGGCGGTGCGGCGTTCGCGGAGGCCGTGGCACTGCCGCACACCGTCGGGCTGGTCACCGACCTCGACCAGCAGTCGACCGAGCGGGCGCTGCGCTCCCTCGGCGCCGAGCTGACCAGACGCGAATCGCTGCTCGCAGAGCACGGCGTGGCCGACGTGTCGGCCCTGCCGGACGCCGTGGACCTCGCCCGGCTGGTCATCGTCGTCGACGAGTTCGCCACGTTGGCCGAGGAGCACCCGTCGTTCGTCGGTGGACTCGTCGGCATCGCGCAGCGGGGCCGCTCCCTCGGCGTGCACCTGGTGCTGGCCACCCAGCGCCCGGGCGGAGTGGTGTCGCCCGAGATCCGGGCCAACTGCAGCCTGCGGATCTGCCTGCGGACCACGGACGAGGCCGACTCCCGCGACGTCCTGGGCACGAGCCAGGCCGCCTTCCTCCCGGTCGACCTGCCGGGGCGCGCGTTCCTCCGGACCGGCAGCGCGGCTCCGGCCGAGGTGCAGATCGCCCGCGTCTCGGTGGCCGCGCCGGCGAGTGGGGCCGAGCCGCTCGCCCGCCGCTGGTCGTGGCCGTACGACGGCCGATCCCCTCGGCCGCCGGCGTCATCCTCTGCGGAGAGCGATCTCGCCCGGTTGGCCGGGGCGCTGCAACGGCACGCGAGCGAGAGCGGGAGCGGAAGCCCGCACCGGCCCTGGCAGCCGCCACTGCCGACACAGCTCGACGCAGCCGACCTCGACCTCGTCCGGACCACCCCGCTGCCGGACGACACCCGGCTGCGCATCGGGCTGGTCGACCGGCCCGACGTGCAGACCCAGGAGCCCCTCGAGCTCGACCTCGGTGCGGCCGGTGGCTGGCTCGCCGTCGGCGGTGCGCGCAGCGGGCGGACGACGTTGCTGCGGACGGTGCTCGCCGAGGCCGTCTGCCGGCGCAGCCCGGAGGACCTGCACGTCCACGTGCTCGACCACGGCGGCGGTGCGCTGGCGGCCGAGGCGGCGAGGCTGCCGCACGCGGGGACGACGATCGGGGCCGAGGACCCGCTGCGCACCGTGCGGCTGCTCGACCGGCTCGCCGAGGAGGTCGCCGCGCGGCGCGCCGGCTCGGGCTGGCCTGCCACGCCCGCGCTTCTGCTGCTCGTCGACGGGGTGGAGTCGCTGAGCACCCAGCTCGACGAGGCCGATCCCGCCCGTGGCTCGGCCGCGCTGCTCCGGCTGGTGCGCGACGGCGCCGCGGTCGGCCTCACCAGCGTGCTCACCGCCGACCGCGCCGTGCCGGGCGGTCGCCTGGCCGCGGCCGTCGACCGCCGGCTGGTGCTGCCCCTCCCGGACCGCGCCGACTACGCGGTGGCCGGCATTCCGACCCGCGCCGTCCCGGACGCCCGGCCACCCGGGCGGGCGCTGCTCGGCGAGGCCGCCGTCGAGTGCCAGCTCGCGATGCCCCGGCCGATGACCGGTGTGCGGGGGGAGCCGGCGCATGCGCTGCGGATCGTCGAGCTGCTCCCCGACCCCGAACTGCCCCTGCCGCAACACGCCGCTCCGGACGCCGCCGCCCGGTCGGTGCTCTCCGTGGCGATCGGCCCGGGCGGCGACGAGGGCGCGCCTCTGACCGTCGACCTCCACCGCACCGGCGGGCTGCTCGTCCTCGGTCCACCGGGCAGCGGACGCAGCAGCGCCCTGCGCGCGTTCGGTGCGCATCTGGCGCATGCGGGCGCGGCCGTGGTCGGCATCGGCGTGCAGTCCGGTGCGGGGGACGACGACGCTACCGGCATCCGGCGGCTCGACGTGCGCGAGCCGGCGCGCACCGCGGACGAGCTGGCCGACTGGCTGGCCGCCACCGCCGGGCGACCCCGTGTGGTGATCGTCGACGACCTCGCGCTGCTCGCGGACTCCCCCGTGCTGACCGGTCTGCCGGCACCCGGACCCGGCGAGCCCGTCGTCCTGCTCACCGCGGGGCAGGCCGCCGACGTGGCCCGGTACTACCAGGGCCCGCTGGCGGCCCTGCGCCGCAGCCGGTCCGGGCTGCTGCTCAACCCTGGGCCCGGTGACGCCGACGTCCTCGGCATCCGGCTGCCCCGCACTCCGGTACCGGTGCGGCCGGGCTCGGGCTGGCTGGTCGTCGGCGGGACCGCGGAGCGGGTGCAGGTCGCCCGCCGGCGGGTGCCCGCGTAGCCGTGCTGAGATGTCAGAGCAGATCGAGCGCGGGGCCGATCTCCTGGGTGGCGTACCAGGCCAGCTCGTGACCCTCCGCCTGGTCGACGACGAACTGGGCGTCGTCGCTGCCGAGGTCGGCCTCGAGCACCACGTTCACGGCGGCGCGCACGTCGTTCTCGGCCTCGGCACCGTCGATGTGGGCGCTGGCGACGTCGCGCAGCGAGATGTCGCCGTCGATGCGGACCGTGCCGCGGTCGGCGTCGGGGTCCGCGGCCGGGTCGTCCTTGATCTCGACGGACGCATCCGGCACGTCGGCGGCGAGCACCACGCGCCGCCGTGCGGCGGTGGGGTCGATGTCGATCAGCCGCAGGCTGCCGCGGGCCGCGGTCAGCAGGGCGGCGTACTCGAGCTCCTCGGTGTCGGCCTCCGCCTCGCTCACCGCGTAGAACTCCCGCAATCCCGGCGTGACCGCGAAGGCGGTGTGCGGACCGGGCAACCGTCCCTCGTCCACCAGCGTCCGCAGCACGGTCGTGGTCGCCGGCAGGTAGATCCGCACCCGGCTCGCTCCCTTCCACGATGGACGGCGACCGTAGCGCGGACGGCTCCACTCGTGGTCACCGGTGCCGGACCGCGATCAGCCGGCCGTCCGCGCCAGCTCCGCGACCTCCTGCTCGATCAGGTCGGCGAGCACGTCGACGTCCCCGACGCTGTCCCGGTCGGCGTTGAGCCCGACGAACACGCACCCGTCGTAGCTGGTCATGCCGATCGACACGCCCTGGCCCCGGGCCAGCGGGACGACGGGGAACACCTCCCGCATGCGGCTGCCGGCCGCGTACAGCGGCACCTGCGGCCCCGGCACGTTGGTGATCACCAGGTTGAACAGCCGCCGGGGCAGGCCGCGGGCGGCACGCACCCCGAGCGCGTGCATCGTCGGGGGTGCGAAGCCGGTCAGCGCGATCAGCCGGTCGGCGCCGACGGACTGGCTCTCCTGCGCGACCCCGCGCATGGCGTAGCCCAGCTGGGCGAGCCGGACGTAGGGGTTGGGCTCGCCCACCGGCAGGTCGACGAGGAAGGAGGCCACCCGGCCGCCCGGCGAGGCGTCGGCGTCCTGCAGCGAGACCGGCACCAGCGCCCGCACGGACGTCGACCCGACGACCGGCTCTCCCCGGGAGAGCAGCCACTCCCGGAGCGCACCAGTGATGACGGTGAGCAGCACGTCGTTGACCGTTCCGCCGTGCGTCGCGCGGACCTGCTTGATGTCGTCGAGGGCGGCCCGCGCCACCGCGACGCGGCGCTGCTGACCCGTCCTGGCGTTGAGCGGCGTCGGCGGAGCCGGGAAGACCGCCGACCGCGCGGCCCGGAGCACTGCGTGGCCCACGCCCGCGAGGCGCGCGGCGCTGGCCCGCAGATCGGTGGCCGCGTGCCGGGCGGTCTCCGCGACCGCCGAGGGACGGCGCACGTACTCCTCCAGCGCCTGCCGGACGAGCTCGGCGGACCCCGGGGGGCGGCGTGGCGCCCACTCGTCGGGCCCCGGCTCGGGCGCCTCGGGGTCCACGTCGAGCAGCACCTGGCCGATGTCGATGGCGCTGAGCCCGTCGACCAGCGCCGGATGGGTCTTCGTCACGACCGCGATCCGGTCGCCCGGGAGTCCCTCGACGACGTAGAGCTCCCAGAGCGGGCGGTTGCGGTCCAGCGGCCGCGACATCAGGCGGGACACCAGGTCGAGCAGCTGCGCCTCGGTCCCCGGCCGCGGCAGCGCGGACCGCCGGACGTGGTAGGCCAGGGCGAAGTCGGGATCGTCCGCCCACACCGGGTTGGCCAGGTGACCGGGCACCTCGAGCACCCGCTGCCGGTAGCGGGGCACCAGCGGCAGCCGGGCCTCGACCAGCGACTCGATGGCGGCCAGTCCGTCCTGCGGGGTCTCGAGGATGAGCACACCGCCGACGTGCATCGGGGTGTCGCGCTCCTCCAGGTAGAGGAACGAGGCCTCCAGTGCCGTCAGCCGCTCGACCATCGTTCTCCTCGGGATCGGGTGCTCACGCTACGGCCCGCCGCGGGGGCCGGACAGCCCGCGGCGGCGTCGGTGACCCGGCCGTCAGCCGGCGCGGCGGCGACCGGGCAGCCGGCGGCCGGACGGCGCCGGCTCCGGAACCCCGGCCATGGCCGCGGCCAGCGCGCGCACCGCGGTCCTCAGCGGCGAGCCGGGGGCGATCTCGGCGAGCGTGCGCCCGGCCGCCAGTGCCGCGTCGGTCGCGCGCCGGTCCGCGGGCAGGAAGAACCCGACCTCCCGGCCGGCGAAGCGCTCGAGCGCCCCGGCGATCTCCGCACGGGCGTCGCCCGGCACCGGCCCCCGTCGCACCTGGTTGACCACGACGACCGGTTCCGCGTCGGGCAGCACCTCGCGCAGTTCGCCGAGGGCGCGCACCGTCCGCTGCAGCGAGACCGGGTCCGCACCGCTGACGCACAGCACGGTGTCGGCCGCCTCCAGGACGGCGAGGGTCGCGCCGTTGCGCCGCGGCGCGGCCGTGTCGAAGGAGAGCTCCTCGTCCTCCTCCAGGCAGAACGAGCAGTCGACGACGGTCAGCTCGGCGAGCCGCCGCGCCTCGTCCAGCACGGCGGTCACCGCGCGAGGGCGCAGCTCGGGCCACCGGTCGGCCCGCGCCAGACCGGTGAGCACGCGCAGGTGCGGCCGCACGGTCCACGCCAGCCGGGCCAGCACGCCGGTGTCGAGCGCACCCTGGCCGGCCTGCCGCGCCGCGCCGGCCAGCCCGGGTGACTCGTCCAGCAGGCCCAGCACCTGTGCCACCACACCGCCGTAGACGTCCGCGTCCACCAGCAGCGTCGGGACGCCCAGGCGGGACGCCTCGTCGGCCACGCCCACCGCCACGGTCGTGCGCCCCGGCGCCCCGAGCGGCCCCCAGACCGCGACGACCCGGCCCCGTCCGGCCGGGCGGTCCTCCGGCACCTCGGGCGCGCCGAGGACGGGGAGGGCGGCGCGCGGGTCGCCGACGTCCCGCCCGCCCGTGGGCGCACCCGCGACGGCCTCCCGCAGGGCCTGGGCGATGGCGTCGGGCTGGGCGTCGGCGGGCAGCACCCGGGCCACGCCCAGCTGCCGCAGCCGCTCCGCCGCCCGCTCGTCGCCGGGCTCCACCAGCCCGACCACCGCCACCCCGGCCGCCTCCAGGCCCGCCACGGCGTCCATGTCCAGCCGGCGCAGGTCCGCCGAGAGCAGCGCGGCCTGGCCGGTCCCGGTCGCGGCGGCGGCCAGCAGCTCCGCGACGTCGACGCACCGGCGGACGACGGCGACCCCGTGGTCGGCGCGGTCGAGGGCGCCGACGAGCTCGGACTCCCAGGCCGCTCCGGTGACGGCGGTGAAGACCTGCAGCGCCATCAGTCCGTGGGCTCCGCCACCGCGTCGCCGGCCGCGGCGGTCGGGTCCCCGGAGTCGATCGAGCCGTGGACGACGACCACCAGCGGCCGCCCGCCGATCGCCGCCAGGACGTCGGACGCCTCGTCGGCCGCCACCGAGACCACCACCTGCACCGTCGTGGTGGGCGTCGACAGCACGCCCTCCGAGCGGCCGGAGATGGCCTGGACCGGCGCGGAGGTGACGACCGCGGTGACCGAACCGTCGGCGACGGCGGTCGCGCCGGCCACCGGGTCGGCCACCGCGTAGACGTCCACGAGCTGCCCGCGCTGCAGGCTGGGCGGGACGAAGCCGGCCTGCACGGGCAGTGCCAGCTGCACCAGCTCGTCGGGCTCGGTCAGCGCCGAGCGCGGGAGCAGCTCGCCGTCGCTGACGGCGCGGGACAGCGTCCGCCCCTCCGGGCTCGTCGACGACGACAGGTAGGACTCCCCGGTGTCGTCCAGGCGCACGTCCACCGACACCAGGTCCTCGGCGGTCAGGACGGTGCCCGGCGCCAGGTTCCCGGCGGCCGCCCACACCGGGACGGTCGCGTCGGCGGCGGAGACCACGCGGGCGCCCAGCAGCACCGAGCCCAGCACGAGCAGCAGGCCGAGCACCAGGCGCAGATCCAGCCACCGGGGTGGGCGCACCCGCCGCGGGGTGGGGCCCTCGGCCGGCGCGGCAGGTGCGGGCGCGGGGCGCACGGCGGTCACGGCTGCGGTCCTCCGATCCGTCCCGCGCACGGGAGCTCGAATGGTGATCGACGCTCTCGGATGGGCGTGATCGGATGCAGATGATGCGTCATGGGCGACGATGGGCGCATTCGCCGTCCACACGTTCGGGTGTGGACGGTGGCCACAAGCCACCGGTGCGGCTGACAGACTGGCCGCGACGGACGGAGACGCACCGATGCCCACACCCCGCTTCCTGACCCTCGACGACGTCGCGGAGATCCTCAACGTGTCGTGGTCGCAGGCCTATGCGCTGGTCCGGCGCAAGGAACTGATCGCCATCCAGATCGGTGGCCGGGGTCAGTGGCGGGTCGAGGTCGACGAGCTCGAGCGCTTCATCCAGCAGAAGTACGCCGAGGCGCGCGCGGGCACGGTGCCCGAGGAGCCACCGGCCGAGCAGGGCGACGCGGCCGACGCGGACCCGCCCGTGGCCGGCGCGGGGCGCCGCCGGCGCGGCTGAGCCGCCGGCTTCAGTCCAGCCCGGGCGGGGCCGTCCGGATCACCGCCACCGCCGCCAGCACGACGGCCTGCACGCCGCGCACCGCGCCGGCCCGCCGCGGCTGGTCGATCGCGTGCCCGGCGAGCTCCAGGAAGTCCGCCCCGACCCGGTCGACGGTCCCGGTGAGCACGCCGCCGTCCTCGAGGACGACCTGCACGGCACTGCGGTCGCGGGCCAGCGCCCGCACGGTCCGGCGCAGGTCCAGTGACGCCCGCACCACGCCGCCCTCCGGCGGGACGGCGGTCTCCCGCCCCAGCCCACCGACGGCCAGCACGGCCACGGTCGCGACCAGCGCCTCACGGCCCGCCTCCTCCTCGAGCAGCAGCCAGTCCGCACCCACGTCGGCGAGCACACCGGAGAGCCGCCCGGCCCCCCGGCAGCGCACGGTCACCGGCCGGCCGAGCGCGCCGCGGAGCCGGTCGGCCAGCCGGATCGCGCCGACCTCCGCCCGCGCACGGGACGCCGACTCGGCGCGATCGGCCGCCGCCTCCGCCTCGTCGAACTGCGCCCGCAGGTCGGCGAACAACTGCTGCCACCGCATCGGCCACCTCCTGTCGCGAGCCTAGATGCATGTGGACTCTTGCATTTGCTTGCGTTTGCTTGATTTAGTCTCGCTTCGTTACACCGAGGAGGTCGCATGTCCGGACGGCGCTGGGCCGCCACCACGCTGGCGATGGGGCTGGTCGGGCTGGCGCTGTGGGCGCTGAGCCCGGACGTCGCCGCCCTGCAGGAAGCTGTGACGCATCCCCAGCGGGCGTCCGACGCCGCCGGGCCGGACGCCGTCGTCCTGGCCTGGGCCACGCTGCTGGCCTGGGCGATCTGGGCCTGGGGCACCCTCGGACTGGCCCTGACCGCCGCGTCGGCCCTGCCCGGCCTCCTCGGCGCAACGGCTCGAGCGCTGCTGCGGGCGGTGCTGCCCCACGCGGCCCGCAGGGCGGCGGCGGTCGCGCTGGGTGTCGGCCTCGGGGTGGGCGTCGGGGCGCCGGTGGTCGCCACGGCCGCGACGCCGCACCAGCCCGCGGCGACGGCGCCGGACTGGCCGTCCGCCACCGGCAACCCCGCCCGGGCGGTGCCGGACTGGCCGACACCGGCACCAGCCGCGGGGGAGCACGTCGTCGTCCGCGGGGACTGCCTGTGGGACATCGCCGCGGCGCGGCTGAGCCACGACACCGGCCGGGCTCCGTCCGATCCGGAGATCGCCGTCGCCGTCCGGTCCTGGTGGCAGGCCAACGCCGCGGTCATCGGCCCCGACCCCGACCTGCTCCTCCCCGGCCAGGTCCTCCGCCCACCCGTCGCCTGACCGTTCCTCCGCCGCTCCCCCGGCGCCCTCACCCGTTCCGATCAGGGAGTCGCCATGACCGAGCCCGCCCCCACCGCGCCCGCCGCCATCCCCGCCCTCCGGCTGGTGGTGGTCCCGACCCCGCAGCCGCCGCTGGAGGACGGGCCGGTGCGGCTGGTGGTCCCCGGCGTCCGCCCGCCCCGCCCCCCGCACCGGCCCGGTCCGCGACCGCGGTCGGCGCCCGCCGCGGGGGTGGCGGATGCGGAATTCGGCCCGGCCTGGTCCGCGCGCGCCGACCTGCCGGACCTGCGACAGTCGGGCCGGCGACTGATCACCACGACGCTCGAGGCGCTGGCCGGCCGGCGGCCGATGACCCAGCTCCAGCCGCTGACCTCGCTGGGCGTCTACACCGCCCTGTCCCGCGGCGGCCGCCCGCGCTGGTGCGCGGACGGGACCGCGCCGCTGATCGTCGGCCCGGTGCACGTCTGCGAACCGGTGGATGGCGTCGCCGAGATCAGCGCCGTCGCTCGGCGAGCCGGCCGGGCGCACGCCGTGGCCGCCCGGCTCGAGGGCATCGACGGCCGCTGGCGCTGCACCGCCCTGCAGATCGGCTGACCCCGGCCCCGGTCGAGAGCCGTCAGGGCTCGATGGTGACCTTGATCGCCTCGCCCTTCGCGACGATGTCGAAGGCGTCGAGCGCCTTCTCCAGCGGCAGCCGCACCGTGATCAGGTCCTTGACCGGGACCTGGCCGCTGGCGATGTACTCCAGCGCCCGCTTGTTGTGCGACGGCGCCGAACCGTTGGCGCCCATGATCATGAGCTCCCGGTAGTGCACCAGGTTCGAGTCGCACTGGATGTAGGGGTTGGTCTTCGGCAGCCCGCCGAAGAAGGAGATCCGACCCCGCCGCGCGGCCATCTGGATCGCCTGCTCCTGCGCGACGTTGGCCGCGGTCGCCGTGATGACCACGTCGGGGCCGCGCCCGTCGGTGAGCTCCTTGACGTGCGCGACGACGTCGACCTCCCGGCCGTTGATGACCTCGTCGGGCTTGACCGCGTCGGCGGACATCGCCAGCCGGTCGGCCAGCACGTCGATGAGGAACACCCGGCTAGCCCCGTTCGCCCGCGCCAGCCGGGTGTGCAGGCAGCCGATCGGGCCGGCGCCGAAGACCACGACCGTGTCGCCGTCCCCGACGTCCACGAGTTCCTGGGCGTTGATCGCGCAGGCGAAGGGCTCGGCAACCGACGCCTCGTCGAAGCCGATCGCGTCGGGGATCCGGTTGAGCCCGTCAACCTTCAGCACCTCGCGCGGCACCACCAGGTACTCGGCGAAGCCGCCGTCGTACTGGTAGCCCACGGAGGTCTGGTTCGAGCAGACCGCCATCCACCCCCGGCGGCACTCGTAGCACTCCCCGCAGGGGACGGCGGCGATCACCTGCGCGCGGTCGCCCTCGGACCACCCGCTGACGTTGCTGCCGACCTCCACGACCTCGCCGGCGATCTCGTGGCCCATGATCCGCGGCGGGCTGAGGTTCTGGTGGCCGTTGTGCAGGATCTTGACGTCGGTGCCGCACGTCGAGCAGTTGCGGACCCGCAGCAGAACCTCGTCCGGCCCGCACTCGGGCTCGGGCACGTCCTCGAGGCGCACGTCCTCCGGCGCGTAGAACCGCAGGGCCTTCATGCGTCGTCCCCCTCGTCGTTGACCGCGTGGAGCAGGTCGTAGAGCTCCTCCGCCGACCCGGCCGCGATGAGCTTCTCGACCTCGTCGGTGTCCGAGAACAGGATCGCGACCTTGCCGAGGATCTCCAGGTGGCCGTTCTCGACGCCGGCGATCCCGACGGCGAACCGGACCTCGTTGCCGTCCCAGTCGATCGGCTGGTCGTAGCGGACCACCGAAAGCGCCGAGCGGGCGATGCTGTCCTTGGCCTCGTTCGTGCCGTGCGGGATGGCGAGGTAGTTGCCCATGTAGGTGGAGACCGACTTCTCCCGCTCGAACATCGCGTCCACGTACGCGGGGCTGACCGCGCCGGCGTCGACCAGGAGCTGGCCGGCCTCCCGGATCGCGTCGTCCTTGCTGGTGGCCAGGCCGGGGACCTTGATCTGGTCCCGGCTCAGGATGTCGCTCATCGCACCGGACCCCTCAGTTGGCCGACGGAGCGCTGTGCGCGTTGGTCGCCTTCAGCTCGTCGACGATCGCGTCGTACTTGGGGCTGTTCATGAAGTTGTCGACGGACACGTGCTGGGCCGACGGCGACATGCTCTGCGCCCGCGGCGTCAGGTCCTTGTGCGTGACGATCAGGTCGATGTCGTCGGTCAGGTTGGCGATCGCCAGGTTGGACACGGTGACGTCACCGAACCCCGCCTTCTTGATCTTGTTGCGCAGCACCGAGGCGCCCATCGCGCTCGACCCCATGCCGGCGTCGCAGGCGAAGACGATGGTGTGGATCGGCGTGCGGTGCGACTTGGCCTCGTGCGCCTCCTCGTCGAGCTCGCCCTGCTCCTCGAACCGCTGCGCCGCGGCCTCCTCCGGTGCCAGGACGCCGGCGACCGAGCTCTTCTTGCCCTTCATCGACTCCATCTCGGCGGTCGCCTCGGCCAGGTCGCCGGCCTTCTTGCGGCTCAGCCGCAGCAGCAGCGAGCAGATGACGAACGACGTGAGGCAGGCCAGTAGCACCGAGAGGATGACCGGGAAGAACTTGCCGCCCGGCGTCTGCGCCAGCACCGCGATGATCGAGCCGGGAGCGGCGGGCGCGCGCAGGCCGGCGTCGAAGATCGCCAGCGTGCCGATGCCCACCATGCCGCCGGCGATGGTGCCGAGCAGCAGGATCGGCTTCATCAGCACGTACGGGAAGTAGATCTCGTGGATTCCGCCGAAGAAGTGGATCACGGCGGCGGCCGGGGCGGTGCTGCGCGCGAGGCCCGTCCCGAAGAACATGTAGGCCAGCAGGACGCCGAGGCCCGGGCCCGGGTTCGCCTCCAGCAGGAAGAGGATCGAGAAGCCGTCCTGCGCCGACTGGGTGATGCCTAGGGGGGTCAGCACGCCGTGGTTGATGGCGTTGTTCAGGAACAGCACCTTCGCCGGCTCGATGATCAGGCTGGCCAGCGGCAGCAGGCTGTGGTCGACGAGCCAGTCGACCCCGTTGCCCAGCGCCGATGAGACGTTCTCGATGACCGGCCCGAACGAGAAGTAGCCGAGGACGGCGAGCGCGGCGGCCACGATGCCGGCGGAGAAGTTGTTCACCAGCATCTCGAACCCGGGCTTGATCTTGCCGTCCCAGAGCTTGTCGAGCTGCTTCATCACCCAGGCCGCGAGCGGCCCCATGATCAGCGCCCCGAGGAACATCGGCTGCTCGGTGCTGATGATGACGCCCATCGTGGCGACGACGCCGACGACGCCGCCGCGGATGCCGTAGACCATCCGGCCGCCCTGCATGGCGATGAGCAGGGGCAGCATGAAGCGGATCATCGGGCCGACCAGGCCGATGTTCGGGTTGCCGGCGGAGTCCTCCCCGAAGCCGCCGAGGCCCGCGACCGGCGTCCACCCGGTCTCGATGAAGAACGCGGTGATGAAGCCCCACGCGATGAACGCGGCGATGTTCGGCATGATCATCCCGGACAGGAACGTGCCGAACTTCTGCACCGCAATCCTGGCGCCCGAGGCCTTGGCCGGCGCCTCTGCCTGTGCGGTCACGTCGATGCCTCCCGAGACGAGAGTCAGGAAGGGACGCGCCGCACCGCGCGGCTCGCGCAGCTGATCCGGACGCCGTCCCTCGGCCCGTGCGGGGCCCAGTGTTGTGACTCACACCTTCCGGTGGCAATGCTGGAGTGCCAATATGGGCGCTAGGCGCTCAGATGAGCGGAGTGGTGCCATGACGAGTCGACTCGCGGGGCCCGCGGCAACGGTGCTGTCGGCCTCGGTGGCGCGGCGGTACTACCTCGACGGCCGGTCGAAGATGGAGATCGCCGACGAGTTCGGGCTGAGCCGCTTCAAGGTGGCGCGGCTGCTCGACGCCGCGCGGGACAGCGGCCTGGTGCGCATCGAGATCGGCCGGCCCGGCCTCATCGACGTCGACCTGTCCGCCCGGCTCAAGGACCGGTACGGGCTCCAGCACGCGGTCGTCGTCGACCCCGGGGACGGCGACGCCGCAGCGGTGCGGCAGCACCTGGGGCAGGTCGCCGCCGAACTGCTCGCCGAGCTCGTCCGCCCGGAGGACGTGCTCGGCGTCGCGTGGTCGCGCTCGGTCGGTGCGATGGCCCGGGCGCTCCCCCGGCTGGCCCCGGTCCCCGTCGTGCAGCTCACCGGCGCGGTCGCCATGCCGGACGGCGACGACAGCGCGATCGACATCGTGCGCGACGTCGCCCGCGCGGCCGGCGGGCCGGCGTACGTCTTCTACGCGCCGTTCACGCTGCCGGACTCCGCCACCGCGCAGGCCCTGCGGCAGCAGCGGGAGGTCGCCCTGGCGTTCGGCCAGCTGCCGCGGGTCACCAAGGCCGTCGTGGGTGTCGGGCTCTGGTCGCCGGGTCAGTCGACGCTCTACGACACGGTGCAGGAGAACGACCGACGGACGCTCCGGCGGCTCGGCGTCTGCGCCGAGGTCTCCGGCGTCTTCCTCTCGTCGGACGGCGAGCCGGTGCGGTGCGGGCTCAGCGACCGGCTCATCGGCATCGACGCAGAGCAGATGCGCGCCATCCCGGAGGTCATCGCCATCGCGTACGGGGCGCCCAAGGTCGCCGCGGCGCGGGCCGCGCTGCGCAGCGGCCTGATCGACGGTCTCGTGACCCATGCGACCGTCGCCCGGGCGCTGCTCGAACCGGCGTGATCGGCCAGCGCCCGCCGCCCGCGGCCGATCCGGGCGAGGGGCGCGGCGGCGAGGTGGTCCTCCTCGGCGGGATCGCCAACCGGGGCGGGGTGGTCCGGATCGGCGACACGGTGCGTCGTCCCCAGCGCGCCACCAGCCCGGCCACCCATGCCCTGCTCCGCCACCTGGAGGCCGTGGGGTTCGACGGGGCGCCGCGCTTCCTCGGCATCGACGAGCAGGGGCGCGAGGTCCTGAGCTACGTCCCGGGGACGACGGTGCTGCGGCCGTACCCGGACTGGGCGCTCACCGACGAGGCGCTGGTCAGCGTGGCCGAGCTGCTGCGGACCTACCACTCCGCCGTCGCCGGGTTCGACCCGACGCCCTACCGCTGGCCGTCGTCACCGCCGGACGCCTTCGCCGGCGAGCTGGTCAGCCACAACGACCCGAACCTGGACAACGTCGTCTTCCGCGACGGGCGGGCGGTCGCGCTCATCGACTTCGACCTGGCCGCGCCCGGGTCGCGGCTGTGGGACGTCGCGTGCGCGGCCCGGCTGTGGGCGCCGCTGCGTCCCGACGACTACATCCATGACGCGCGCCGCGGCCGGGGCCTGCAGCGCTTCCGCCGCTTCGTGGACGCCTACGGCGTCGACCGCGCCGACCGGTTGCGGCTGGTGCCCGCCGTCCGGGAGAACCTGGACTGGTTCTGCCGGCTGATCGAGGCGCACGTCGCCGCCGGCCACGGCCCCTTCCGGGACTACTGGGAGACCGAGGCGAGGGCCCGGGCCGAGGCCTCCCGGCGCTGGCTGGCCGTGCACGAGCAGGCCGTCCGGGAGGCCGCCACGCGTTGAGCCGGGGCTGGATGCAGCCGTGCTCGCTCGCAGACCCCCCGCCCGAGGGACCGGCCGCCGGTTTCGAGTCAACATCGGCCGTTGGCGGCCGTTGCCAGATGCACCGTGACACTGATGTTGCGGCAGGGGCGGGTGAGGCGGGTGAGCATGTGCGGATCGGGACCAACGTCGCCGCGCTGACCACCCACCGGGTGCTCGAGCGCAGCGATCGCGCGGTATCCGAGTCGCTCCAGCGGCTGTCCTCCGGGGCGCGGATCAACCACGCCGCGGATGACGCGGGCGGGTTGTCCGTCAGCGAGGGACTGCGGTCACGGTCCACCGGGATGCGCCAGGCGGTGCGCAACATCCGGGACGGCATCGACCTCGTCCGAACCGCCGAGAGCGCTCTTGCGACGACGACGTCGGTGCTGCAGCGCATGCGTGACCTGTCCGTGCAGGCGGCCAACGACGGCGGGCTCGACGACGCCGCACAGGGCGCCATCCGGCGCGAGCTCGACCAGTTGTCCCGCGAGCTGACCCGGATCGCGAGGACGACCACCTACAACGGCACGCCGTTGCTGGACGGGTCCTACCGCGGCACGCTCCAGGTGGGCGCCGAGGCCGGCGAGACGATCATCGTGGCCATCGGAGATCTCGGCCGCGGCGTGGACGCCGCGAGTCTGGGCGTGGACGTGCTCGACGTCCGCCCGGCGGTCGGTGCCGGTGTGCTGGCCGCCGGCGTGATGGCCGCCGGTGGCGGGGTCACGGTCCGGGTGACACCGGCCCGGTCCGCCGCCGAGGGCGGCCCGGCGGCCGGCTCGATCGCGCTGGCGGGCGACTTCGCAACCGCGGCGACCTTCACGGGGCTGGCCGGGACCATCGCCTACGGCGGGCGGACCCTCGACCTGGCGACCGTGGACTACCAGGGCGCTGTGACGGCGGACCAACACCTCAGGGAGCTCGAGAAGGCGATCGACGACGCCTTCGGCATCAAGAAGAAGGACGTGATCGTCGGACCGGGTCAACTGGTGATCACCGGCGACGAGCCGGGCAACGCCTCGACCGCCGCGGACGCGCAGCAGCTCACCCCGACGTACACGGCACCGCCCCCCATCCCGGCGCCGCCCACCACCCCGACGCCGCCGGTGGTCGTCGCCGACGACCCGCTGCACACCATCGACGAGGCCATCGCGCGGGTCAGCGCGACCCGGGCGGGTCTGGGCGCCATCGAGAACCGGCTCGAGTACACCGTCACCCGGCTGGGCGCGGCCTTCGAGAACACCACGACGGCGTTCTCGCGGATCCGGGACACCGACATGGCGAGGGAGATGACCGCCCTGACCCGGAACCTGACGCTCGTACGGGCCGGAAGCGCGATGCTCGCCCAGGCCAACCAGACATCGCAGGGCGTCCTGCGGCTGCTGTCCTGACGTCCGGCCGTACGCCGCTGACCACCTGCGTGAATGTGGCCGGCTAGTGCGAAGCCCCGTGGCAGAACTTGTACTTCTTGCCCGACCCGCAGGGGCAGGGCGCGTTGCGCGAGGGCTCCTTGGTGCCCGAGACGGTCGCCGTCTTGGCCGCCTTGGCCGCGCCGCTCTCCTTCGGGGAGGCGTCGAGGCTCGGCGCGGAGTAGCTGAGGTTCCCTGGCGGCTTGGGAGCATCGAGGCCCTTGACCGCCAGCTGCGGCCCGGTGCCGGACGGCGCCGGCGCGGCGGGCGCCTCCGAGGCGGTCGTGGCGGCGGGCCGGCCGGCCCGCCGCGCGGTCGCGGTGCCCGTCGCCCCGTCGCCGGCGGTCGCCTTCTTCGCCGCCTCCGCCTGGGCGGCCTGGCGGGCCAGCACCCGCGCCGTCCCCTCCTGGGCGGCGGCCAGCGCGCGGGCCTCGGCCTCCTCCTGCTTGGCCTTCGCCTCCGCCTCCTGCTCCTCCTTGGTCTTGACCTCGAGGTTGAACAGGAAGCCGACCGACTCCTCCTTGATGCCGTCGAGCATCGCGTTGAACATGTCGAAGCCCTCGCGCTGGTACTCCACGACCGGGTCGCGGTTGGCCATGGCGCGCAGGTGGATGCCGGCCCGCAGGTAGTCCATCTCGTACAGGTGCTCGCGCCACTTGCGGTCGAGCACCGACAGCAGCACCCGCCGCTCGAGCTCGCGCATGACCTCGGCGCCCAGCTTCGCCTCGCGCTCGTCGTAGGCGCGGTGCACGTCCTCGAGGAGGGCCTTCTTCAGGTCCTCGGACGACAGCGCCGCCTGGTCGCCGTCGGCCACCTCGTCGAGCAGCGCCTGCCGGTCGAGCCCGACCGGGTAGAGCGCCTTGAGGCCGGTCCACAGCTGCTCGAGGTCCCAGTCCTCGGCGTAGCCGGTCTCGGTCGCGCCGGTGACGTAGGCGGTGACGACGTCGTCGATCATCGACTGGATCTGGTCCTGCAGGTCCAAACCCTCGAGGATCTTCCGCCGCTCGTCGTAGATGACGGTGCGCTGGCGGTTGAGCACCTCGTCGTACTTGAGGACGTCCTTGCGGACCTCGAAGTTCTGCTGCTCGACCTGCGTCTGCGCCGAGCGGATCGCCCGGGTGACCATCTTCGACTCGATCGGCTGGTCCTCGGGGACCCGCAGCGTGTTCATCATCGACTCGAGCATCGGGCCGTTGAACCGGCGCATCAGGTCGTCGCCGAGGGAGAGGTAGAACCGCGACTCCCCCGGGTCGCCCTGCCGGCCGGAGCGGCCGCGCAGCTGGTTGTCGATCCGCCGGCTCTCGTGCCGCTCGGTGCCCAGCACGTAGAGCCCGCCGGCCTCGACGACCTGCTCATGCTCGGCCTTGACCTGCGCCTTGGCCTCCTCGAGCGCGTCGTCCCAGGCGGCCTCGTACTCCTCGGGCGTCTCGGCCGGCGACAGGCCGCGGGCGCGCAGCGTCTCGTCGGCGATGAAGTCGGGGTTGCCGCCGAGCTGGATGTCGGTGCCGCGGCCGGCCATGTTGGTCGACACGGTGACCGCGCCCAGCCGCCCGGCCTGGGCGACGATGTGCGCCTCCCGCGCGTGGTTCTTCGCGTTCAGCACCTCGTGCGGGATCCCCCGCCGCAGCAGGAACTTCGAGAGGATCTCGGACTTCTCGACGCTCGCCGTCCCGACGAGGACCGGCTGCCCCGCCTCGTGCCGGTCGGCGATGTCGTCGACCACCGCGTCGAACTTCGCCTTCTCCGTCTTGTAGATGACGTCGGAGCGGTCGTCGCGGATCATCGGCCTGTTCGTCGGGATCGGGACGACGCCCAGCTTGTAGGTCTGGTGCAGTTCGGCGGCCTCGGTGGAGGCCGTACCGGTCATCCCGGCCAGCTTCTCGTAGAGCCGGAAGTAGTTCTGCAGGGTGATCGTGGCGAGGGTCTGGTTCTCGTCCTTGATCGCCACCTTCTCCTTGGCCTCGATGGCCTGGTGCATGCCCTCGTTGTAGCGGCGGCCGGCCAGCACGCGGCCGGTGAACTCGTCGACGATGAGCACCTCGCCGTTGCTGACGATGTACTGCTGGTCGCGGTGGAAGAGCTCCTTGGCCTTGAGGGCGTTGTTCAGGTAGCCGATCAGCGGGGTGTTGACCGCCTCGTAGAGGTTGTCGATGCCGAGCTGGTCCTCGACGAACTCGACGCCCTCCTCGGTGATCGCGACCGTGCGCTTGGACTCCTCCACCTCGTAGTGGACGTCCCTCTTCAGCAGCGGCGCGATCCGCGCGAACTCCTGGTACCACTTCGCGCTCTGCTCGGCCGGGCCGCTGATGATCAGCGGGGTGCGGGCCTCGTCGATGAGGATCGAGTCGACCTCGTCGACGATCGCGTAGAAGTGCCCGCGCTGGACCAGGTCGGCCTTGCTCCACGCCATGTTGTCGCGCAGGTAGTCGAAGCCGAACTCGTTGTTCGTGCCGTGCGTGATGTCGCAGGCGTACATCTCGCGGCGCACCGCGGGCGTCTGGCCGGACAGGATCGTGCCGACCTTGAGGCCGAGGAAGTGGTGCACCCGGCCCATCCACTCGGCGTCGCGCTGGGCGAGGTAGTCGTTGGTGGTGACCACGTGCACGCCCTCGCCGGCCAGCGCGTTGAGATAGGCCGGCAGCACGCCGGTCAGGGTCTTGCCCTCACCGGTCTTCATCTCGGCGACGTTGCCCAGGTGCAGGGCGGCACCGCCCATGATCTGCACCCGGTAGTGCCGCTGGCCCAGCGTTCGGGTGGCCGCCTCGCGGACGACGGCGAACGCCTCCGGCAGCAGCGCGTCCAGGGACTCGCCGTCGGCGTAGCGCTCCTTGAACTCGTCGGTCTTGGCCCGCAGCTCCGCGTCGGTCAGCTCGGCCGTCTCGTCCGCCAGCGACTCCACCGCATCCGCGATCTTGGACAGTCGCCGGAGGATCTTGCCCTCACCGGCACGCAGGATCTTCGAGAACACCACAACCACAGGGTAGGCGGCGCGACCAGCGGCGCCGTCCCCGCGACGCACGAACCCTCCCCACCCGCCCCACCGGAGTCTCCGTACTCTCCCCCGGTGGCCGTCGACCTCCAGCACCTCAGCCCCGACCTGCTCACCTTCCTCACCGAGCGGCACCTGGCCACGCTGACCACGCTGCGCCCCGACGGCAGCCCGCACGTGGTCCCGGTCGGGTTCACCTTCGACGCCGGCACCCGCACCGCGCGGGTGATCACCACTGACACCTCCGCCAAGGCGCGGCACGTCCGGGCAGGAGCGCGGGTCGCGCTCTGCCAGGTCGAGGGCCGTCGCTGGCTCACCCTCGAAGGGACGGCGGTCGTGCGCGACGACCCGGCGGCCGTGCGGGACGCCGAGGAGCGCTACGCGCGCCGCTACCGCACCCCGCGGGAGAACCCGCGCCGCGTCGTGCTGGAGATCTCGGTCGACCGGATGCTGGGCAACGCCTGACGATGGCCGCGTGGACCTGAGCGGGATCGACCTGACCACCGAGGTGGTGCGCACCGAGCGGCTGGTGCTGCGCCCCTACCGCCCGGACGACGAGGACGCGGTGTTCGCCGCCTGCCAGGACCCCGACGTCCAGCGCTGGATCTTCGCGATCCCGGTGCCCTACACCCGCGAGCGGGCGCGCGAGTTCCTCGCCCAGGCCGCCCGGGCCCGGGCCGACCGCAGTGCGCTCGTGGTCGCGATCGAGGCGGACGGCGTCCTCGTCGGGTCCAGCGGCGTGCACCTGACGCCCGGCAAGCTCGGCCCGGAGATCGGCTACTGGATCGCCCGCGAGGCCCGCGGCCGGGGGTACGCCGCCGAGGCCGCGCACGCGCTGGCCGAGTGGGCGCTCGGGCTGGGCGCGCCGCGCGTGCACCTGGTCGCCGACGTCCGCAACACCGCCTCGCAGGTGGTCGCGCGGCGGGCCGGGTTCACGCAGGAGGGCGTGCTCCGGTCCTGCCTGGAGTACCGGGACGGCAGCCGGGGCGACGCGGCGCTGTTCTCGCGGCTGCCCGGAGACTGAGCGGAGGCCGAGCGCGCAGGTTTCCTGCGCGCTCGGCCTCCGTTCGGATCAGACGGTCGCCGGCGCAGCGGGAGCCTGCGCGGCGCTGGGGGCGGGCGCGGCGGCCGGGTCACCGTTGAGCGGCACCTCGACCAGCCGGATGAGGCCGTAGTCGTAGGCGTGCCGCCGGTAGACGACCGTGGGTCGGCCGGTGTCGGCGCACTGGAAGAGGAAGAAGTCGTGGCCGACCAGTTCCATCTCGTGGAGGGCCTGGTCGACGGTCATGGGGGTCGCGGGATGCTGCTTCTCCCGCACGATCCGGCCGGGCAGGTGCTCGTCGAGGTCGGTCACGTGCGGACCTTCCGCGAGCTGCCGGTCGAGGTCGAGAGTCTCGCTGACACCGAGGTCGGCGGCGGTGTTGCCGTTGATCCGGACACTCTCGGGGGTCCGGCGGCCGTGGTGCACCCGGCGGCGGTCGGCCGCGCGGCGCAGACGGGCGTCGAGCTTGCCGGCGGCCAGGTCGAGCGCGGAGTAGAAGTCCGGCGCGCTGGCCTCGGCGCGGACCACGGGACCCTTGCCGCGCAGGGTGATCTCCACGCGCTGGCAGTTGCCCGACTGGCGCGGGTTCTTCTCGTGGAAGAGCTCGGCGTCGATGCGCAGGATCTTCAGCTTGCCGTCGAAACGGTCCAGCGGGGTGAGTTTGTCCCAGACGTGCTGCCGGAAATGGTCGGGGACTTCGACATTGCGGCCACGGACCACGATCTCCATGAGACCTCCCGTTCGGAGCGGGCTGTGATCGGTTCGACGCTAGTCGCTCAACAGGGGTCCCGACAGTCGGCCGGGGGACCTCCTTCGTTCACCGGATCGCCACGCTGCCGCCTGCGGCCGTGGGGTCACGGCGCGGCGTCGCCGCCACCACCGCCGCGAGCACCGGCGTGCCCGTGACACTGCGTCCCGACGCGAGGACGGAGGCAGCCTCGGTCAGGGTCGCCCCGCTGGTCACGACGTCGTCGACCAGCACGAGCACCGCGCCGGCAGGCGGCGTGCCGGCGAGCACGAAGCTCCCGGCCAGGTTCGCCCGCCGCTGCGCCGCCGACAGCCCCGCGGAGTCGCGGACCCGGCCGCGGCGGCGCAGCAGCCGCGCCTCGGCGGCCGCGACCCCGGCGGCCCGCAGCTCTGCCTCGGCCCGGCGGGTCAGCTCTCGGACGGGGTCGCGGCCACGGTTCCGCAGCGCGGCCGCCGACGGCGGCACCGGCACCAGCAGCACCGGCCCCGCCGGGCCGGGGACGCCGCGCAGGACGCCGGCGACGGCCAGCGCCAGCGCCGTCCCGAGCACCCGCCCCAGCTCGGCCCGGCCGCGCTCCTTGAACGCCAGGACGGCGGCACGCACCGGTCCCTCGTAGGCGCCCGCCGCCACGGTCGGCGGGAAGCCGGCCGGGAAGCGCCGCGGCGTGGCCAGGTGCGGGCGCGCCAGCAGCCGCCCGCAGCGGCGGCACACGACGGCACCGGGCAGCCCGCAGCCGGCGCAGGTGCGCGGCAGCACCAGGTCGGCGAGGGCCGTGGCGTGGGCACGAGCCCAGGCGAGCTGCACTCCCCCACCCTGTCGGCGCGCCTGCCCCGAGGGCCGGCCCCGGCGCGATCTGTGGATCTACAACGGGAAGAACGGCTCGGTGCCCGGCAGCGGCTCCTGGCCGCGGACCAGCGTCACCCACGTGCCCCCGGAGAACTCCCACATCGTCCCGCCGGCGCTCACCAGGGGCAGCCGGCCGGGCGCGGCGCCCACCGCGGTCGGCTGGCTGGGCAGGCCCGCGGTCGGCACGTCGTCCAGACCCCAGCCGTCGACGCCGACCTCGTAGGGCACGATCCGGTCCTCACCGGCGTCCCCCGCGAGCACGAGCAGGCTGCTGCTCGTGCGCCAGGCGACGTCCACCACCTGCGTCAGCGACGGGGCGACCTGGCGCAGGTCGGGCAGGGACACGCCGCCGTCCTCGGAGCGGACCACGGTGCCCACGTACAGGCGCGGCCCCTCCGGCCCGTCGACCACCACGGCCGCGCGGACGCCGTCCGGCGAGAGCTGCAGCTCCTGGGCGCGGCCCAGGCCCGGGAGCGTCGGCGTGCTGACCGCCTGCGGCGGGCCGCCGGCGCCGGGCACCCGGACGACGGCGTCCCCGTCGCGGACCACCCAGATCTCGGCGCGGGTCGCCGCCACGGTCGGCATCGTCAGGGTGCCCGCGGTGAGCGCGGGGGCCAGGTCGCCGCCGTAGGGACCGGTCAACAGGGTGGCCCCGCCGGGCATGTTCGCCGTCCCGGCCATGGTCGTCAGCTTGCCGGTGCGCTGGTCGGCCGAGACGGCGGCGCCGGTCAGGCCGTAGACCCCGGCGCCGGCCGGCCCGGGGGCCGGTGTGCCGGGCACCGCGTGCAGCGCGCCGCCGGTCAGGTAGTGCCCGACGGCGTCGACGGCCGAGCCCTCCGGGTCGAAGGAGGCCCAGTCGTCGACCGTCTGCAGCAGCGGCACGCCCTCGATCGACACCGGATCGCCGTCGATCAGGATCTGCACGCTGCGCGCGGAGAACGGTTCGAGGGTCCACACGAGCTGCGCGCACAGCTCGCCCAGCGCCGGCGACGGCTCCGGGGACACGTTGGTCAGGTCGACGGTGACCGTCTGCCCCGAGACGGTGATGGCCCGGCGCAGCTCCGCACCGGCCAGCGGGTTGCGCACCCCCGCGGCCAGGGAGGCGGCCGGCCCGGCCAGCTCCCGGTCGACCAGGGCGGTCGGCTGCGACTCGCCGGCGATCAGGTACCGCGGGTCCGGCACCAGCCGCTGGCCGGTGGGATCCAGGAAGTACGCGGTCAGCTCGTCGTAGAGCCGGGCGAAGTCCGGCTGCAGCATGAGCAGGCCGTCGGGCGGATCACTGATCCGCCACTCGCCGCCGACCTGCTCGAGGGTGAACTCGCGGGTGTAGGCCTCCTGGTCGCCGACGGTGAAGATGCCCCGCGGGTCGACGGTGCCCACCAGGTCCGCGGTGACCCGGATGGTCCCGTTGTCGGTGGTCACCGCGGAGTAGTCCTGGCTGAGGATCGTGATGCCGGACTCGTCCGACCACGACCGCGCCGCCTCGGGCGTCAGGTGCTCGCGCGCGACCGGGTGCCCGCGCGTCGCGCTGGCCGCGGCGTCGAGGAAGCCGCGGACGACGTCCTCGGGGGTCGCCCCCGCCTCCGGGGACAGCGGCTCGATGCCGACGGTGTCGTCGGGCCGGCTCGGCGCCTGGGTGATCTGCACGGTCGGCGAGCTGGTCGGCACCGTCGAGCAGCCGGCGAGCGCGACCACCGCCGTCAGCACGGCCGGCCACCGCCTCACGGCTGCACCGCCGGACGCCCCGTCGGACGCCGGACGATCGTCGGGCGCAGCGGCAGAGGTGAGCTGGTCAGGTCACCTCCGGCGACCAGCGGCAGGGTGAGCCGGAACTGCGCGCCGGCGCCCTGCTGACCCCACACCTGCAGCCAGCCGTTGTGCAGCCGGGCGTCCTCGAGGCTGATCGACAACCCCAGCCCGCTGCCGCCGACGGTGCGCACCCGCGCGGGGTCGGCTCGCCAGAACCGGTCGAACACGTGCTGCGCCTCGGCCGGGCTCAGGCCCACCCCGAAGTCCCGCACGGTGACCGCGGCGGCCGTCGGGTTCGACGCCAGCGTGATCTCCACCGGCTTGCCCGCGCCGTGCTCGATGGCGTTGCCGATGAGGTTGCGCAGGATCCGCTCCACCCGGCGGGCGTCGATCTCGGCGATCACCTCGTCGGCGGGCTTGTGGACGACCAGCGGGGTCGCGTGCATCTCGGCCAGCGAGCCCATCGCCTCGACGACGCGCTCGACGAGGGCACCCAGCCCGGTCGGCTCCGGGTCGAGGACGGCGGCGCCGGCGTCGTACCGGCTGATCTCGAGCAGATCCGTGAGCAGCCCCTCGAACCGGTCCAGCTCGGCCCGCAGCAGCTCGGCGGAGCGCGCCACGTGCGACGGGAAGTCCACGCGCGACTCGTAGAGCACGTCGGCGGCCATCTGCACCGTGGTCAGCGGTGTGCGCAGCTCGTGGGAGACGTCGGAGGTGAACCGCTGCTGCAGGTGGGAGAGCCCCTCAAGCTGGGTGATCTGGCGCTGCAGGCTGTCGGCCATCGCGTTGAAGCTGGTGGCCAGCCGGGCGAGGTCGTCCTCGCCGCGGACGAGCATGCGCTCCTCGAGCTGGCCCTCGGCGAGCCGCTGCGCCGTCCCGGCCGCGCGCCGCACCGGGTCGACCACCAGCCGGGTGACCAGGACGCCGATGCCGACGACGAACAGGGTCAGCGCGATCCCGCTGATGATGACGGTGCTGCGGATCAGGGCGAGGCTCTCCGCCTCCTGGTCCAGCGGGAAGGCGTAGTACAGCCCGATCCGCTCGGTGCCGCCGGCGTCCCCGGGCACCGAGGCGCCGATCAGCAGCGTCGGCTGCAGGGTGCCGGGGTCCCCGTCGGGCACGAGCGCGTAGCGGTAGGACTGCCCGCCGGACTCGACGTCGGCGCGCAGGTCGGCCGGGATGGCCGGCCACACGAACCGCCGGCTGGTCGCCGTCCGCTCGGTGTCGCCACTGCGGTAGACCATGACGACGTCGAAGTCACCGGCCGAGCCGGCGCGGGCCTTGAGCTGCTGCACGGTGCGGTCCAGGGTCGCGCGCACGCTGGCCGCGTCGCCCGTGGCGATGCCGGTCACCTGGCTCTGCGCGTAGAACACGCCGAGCTGCGCCTGATCGATCGCCGCCTGCTTCTTCACCGACAGCAGCTGGTCGCGGATCTGGCTGAACAGGACGACGCTGACGATGATCACGACCGTGCCGGCGACGGCCATGGTGATCGCGCCGATCCGGACCTGCAGGGACGACCGCCACGCGTACACCGCGCGGGCGGCGAGCCGGCGGGAGGTCTCGGAGATCCAGCGGCCGGTGGCGCCGGCGCGGCCGGCGAGCGCCGTGCCCAGCCGCGGCAGGACCGGCTCCCGCTCCTCCGCAGGCGCGGCGGGAGGCGGCGGCGGGATCCGGGGGCGCTCCGGGGGGGGCGGGCGGCGCGGAGTCGAGCGTGCCGGTGGAGCGGGAGGCCGGCGCCGTCGTCCGGCCGTCGATCTCCGAGGTCACGGCCAGCCGGTCACGGCGGGCCGGCCTTGTAGCCGACGCCGCGCACCGTCAGCACCACCTCGGGCTTCTCGGGGTCGCGCTCGATCTTCGCCCGCAGCCGCTGCACGTGGACGTTGACCAGCCGGGTGTCGGCCGCGTGCCGGTAGCCCCACACCTGCTCGAGCAGCAGCTCGCGGGTGAACACCTGCCGGGGCTTGCGCGCGAGGGCCACGAGCAGGTCGAACTCCAGCGGCGTGAGCTGGATCGGCACGCCGTCCCGGGTCACCTGGTGGGCCGGGACGTCGATCTGCACGTCGCCGATCGCGAGGTTCTCCGCCTGCCCGGTCTCGCCGCGGCGCAGCTGGGCGCGCACGCGGGCGACCAGCTCCACCGGCTTGAACGGCTTGGTCACGTAGTCGTCGGCGCCGGCCTCGAGCCCCTGGACGACGTCAATCGTGTCGCCCTTGGCGGTCAGCATCACGATCGGCACCGTCGACTGCTGGCGGATGTCCTGGCAGATCTGCAGCCCGTTGCGACCGGGCAGCATCAGGTCCAGCAGGACGATGTCGGGCCGGGTCTGCTGGAAGACGCCGACCGCCCGGTTGCCGTCGGAGACGAACGCGGGCTCGTAGCCCTCGCGGCGGAGGACGATGCCGAGCATCTCGGCGAGGGCGGCGTCGTCGTCGACGACCAGGACCCGGCCCCGGCTATGCCCGTTCTGCGGCGCGGTGGGTGGCACGGCGCCCATTCTGCGCTGTCAGGAGCCGCAGGCGGTGCCACCCGGCCGCAAGACACACGGCCGGGTGGTGGAAGGACCCCCTTCTCCCCACGCCTCGCAAGCTCGGCGCGGGCCCCTGAAGGGGGCCTCAGTAGCGGTAGTGGTCGCTCTTGAACGGGCCCTCCACGGGCACGCCGATGTAGTCGGCCTGCACCTTGGTCAGCTCGGTCAGCTTCACGCCGAGGGCGTCGAGGTGCAGCCGCGCGACGTGCTCGTCGAGCTTCTTCGGCAGCACCGTGACGGTGGCCGCCTTGCCCGCGTACTCGGCGCGCTTGGTCCACAGCTCGATCTGGGCGAGCACCTGGTTGGCGAACGAGGCGCTCATCACGAAGCTCGGGTGGCCGGTGGCGTTGCCGAGGTTCAGCAGCCGGCCCTCGGAGAGCACGATGATCGTGTGGCCGTCGGGGAACCGCCACTCGTCGACCTGCGGCTTGATGTTCGTCCTCGTGACGCCCGGCGTCCGCGCCAGGCCGGCCATGTCGATCTCGTTGTCGAAGTGCCCGATGTTGCCCACGATCGCCTGGTGCTTGGTCCGGGCGAGCTGCTCGGCGGTGATGATGTCCTTGTTGCCGGTGGCCGTGACGATGATGTCGGCCTTGCCGATCACCTCGTCGAGGGTGGTCACCTCGTAGCCGTGCATGGCGGCCTGCAGCGCGCAGATCGGGTCGATCTCGGTGACGATGACTCGGGCGCCCTGGCCGCGCAGCGACTCCGCGCAGCCCTTGCCGACGTCCCCGTAGCCGCAGACGACGGCCACCTTGCCGCCGATCATCACGTCGGTCGCCCGGTTGATGCCGTCGATGAGCGAGTGCCGGCAGCCGTAGAGGTTGTCGAACTTGCTCTTGGTCACCGAGTCGTTGACGTTGATCGCCGGGAACAGCAGCCGGCCGTCGCGGGCGAGCTCGTATAGGCGCATGACGCCGGTCGTGGTCTCCTCGGTGACGCCCGCGATGCCCTGCCCGATGCGGGTCCAGCGCTGCCGGTCCTCGGTCAGGCCCTGCCGCAGCGCGGCGAGGATGACCCCGTACTCCTCGGAGTCGGCCTCGGTGGCGTCCGGGACGGCGCCCTCGGCCTCGAAGCGGGTGCCCAGGTGCACCAGCAGCGTCGCGTCGCCGCCGTCGTCCAGGAGCATGTTCGGGCCGACGACCGCGCCGTCCTCGTCGCGGAACTCGAAGAGCCGCTGGGTGCACCACCAGTACTCCTCCAGCGTCTCGCCCTTCCAGGCGAACACCGGGACGCCGGTGGGCTGCTCGGGGCTGCCGTCGCCGACGACGATCGCCGCGGCGGCGTGGTCCTGGGTGGAGAAGATGTTGCAGCTCACCCAGCGGACGTCGGCGCCGAGCGCCTTCAGCGTCTCGATGAGGACGGCGGTCTGCACGGTCATGTGCAGCGAGCCGGCGATGCGGGCGCCGGCCAGCGGCTGCTCGGCGCCGTACTCCTCGCGCAGGGCCATGAGGCCGGGCATCTCGTGCTCGGCGAGGCGGATCTCCTTGCGGCCGAAGCCGGCAAGGGAGAGGTCGGCGACCTTGAAGTCGCCGTCGGTCAGTACACGCGTGCCAGTGCTGGCGGTCATGTCGCTCCAGGGAACGCACCCGGCCCACCGCGGACCGGGCTCTCGTCGGTCGCTGAACGGAAGAGCGAGCATGCCGAGGCTTCGGCGGGGCTCGTGCCGTCGACCAGGGTAACCCGCGGCGGCCCGCGGGCGGCTCAGGAGACGGCGGTCGTCGTCCGGTAGAGGACGGCGGGGCCGCGGGCGCTCACAGGTGCCCCGGCCGGCACGAACGCCGACTCCCCCTTGGCCAGGACCAGCTCCCCGTCGGCCGAGGCCAGCACCGCCGTCCCCTCCGTGCACAGCAGGACCTGCGGGCCGCGGGTGGTGAGGATGCCGCTCTCGCTGCCGAGCTGGACGCGGGTGAGGTCGAAGTCCTCGACCGGCACCGGGTAGCGCAGGCCGCCGGGCCCCAGCACCGGGTGGATGACCGGCACGCGGCCGTCGGTGAAGTCGAGCACCTCGATCAGCGCCGCCAGGTCGACGTGCTTGGTGGTCAGCCCGCCGCGCAGCACGTTGTCGGAGCTGGCCATCACCTCGACGCCCGCGCCGGAGAGGTAGGCGTGCAGGTTGCCCGCCGGCAGGAACACCGCCTCGCCGGGGGCGAGCTTGAGGTGGTTGCACATCAGCGAGATGACCACGCCCGGGTCGCCGGGGTAGGACTGGGCGAGCGCCGCGGCCCAGCGGTAGGTGTTGATGAACTCCGGGTCGTGGGCGGCCACGAACGACGCGGCCTTCGCGGCCACGGCGTCGACCAGCGACTCCCGCCGCTTCTCCGACAGCGCCAGCAGCTGCGGGATCGCCGCCCGCAGGCCGCCGCGGGCCAGCGCCGCGATCGTCGGCTTGAGCTCGGGGAGCTGCAGCTTGGCCAGGCAGTGCAGCGATTCCTCGACCGGCCGGAAGCCGCAGAGGGCCTCGAAGGTCGACAGCGCCAGCAGCAGCTCGGGCTTGTGGTACGGGTCCTTGAAGGTGCGGGTCGGGTCGTCCTGCGCGACGCCGGCGGCCTCCTCGGCGGCGTAGCCGGCCTCGGCCTGCTCGGGCGTCGGGTGCGCCTGCAGCGACAGCGGCGTCTCGGCGGCGAGCACCTTCATGAGGAACGGCAGCCGCGCGCCGAAGCGGGCGACGACGGCGTCACCGAGCAGCCGCTGGGGGTCCGCGGCGATCGCGGCGTCGAGGCCGCGGCCGTCGGGCAGCCGGCTCGGGTCGTCGGGGTGGGCCCCCATCCAGAGCTCGGCCTGCGGGCGCTCGGACGGCACCGGCTGGCCGAGGAGCTCCGGGATCACGGTGCGGCTACCCCACGGGTAGCAGCGGACCGCACTGGTCAGGGGCCACATCGGTGCCGAGACTACTTCCGCGACGGTCACTCTCCCTATGTCGTCGGTCTCCTGGGCGCCGCGCAACCCCCCATCGGGTCAGACGGCGGGGGCCCGCACGTCCGGGGCGCCGTGCCGCGCCGCGTCCGCCGTCCGGTCGTCGGGCATCCGCTGGGACTCCCGCTCCGCCGCCACCCGGGCCAGGTAGTGCTCGACCTCGCGGTCGCGCCGCTCGTCGTCCCAGCCGAGCGGCCCGGCCATCAGCCCGGCCACGTCGGCTGCGGACTCCACGCCGCGGTGCGCCGTCTCGATGGAGACCCGGGTGCGGCGGGTCAGCACGTCGTCGAGGTGCAGCGCCCCCTCAGCGATCACCGCGTGGACGACCTCGGCCCGGAGATAGCCCGGCGCGCCGGCCAGCGGGCGACCGAGCTCCGGGTCCTCCCGGATCAGGGCCAGGACGTCGTCCACCCGGTCGCCGTGGCGGTGCAGCAGCCGGTCGACGGCCGCCTCGGTCAGCCCGGACGCCGCCGCCAGCCGCGGCCCGCTCCCCCGGACGGCGTCCCACCGGCGTGCCCCGACGACCGGCAGGTGCGCGGTGCGGGAGGGCGGCACCCCGGGCAGCCCGGCGAGGGCCGCGTCCACGGCGTCCTCGGCCATCACCCGGTACGTCGTGTACTTGCCGCCGGCGACCAGCACCAGGCCGGGCACCGGCGTCACGACGGCGTGCTCCCGGGACAGCCGGCTGGTCTGGTCGGCCTCCCCGGCCAGCAGCGGCCGCAGCCCGGCGTAGACACCGACGATGTCGGCCGTGGTCAGCGGCCGGGTCAGCACCCGGTTGACCTGGTCGAGCAGGTAGGCGATGTCGGCGCTGCTGGCCGCGGGGTGCGCGCGGTCCAGCCGCCACGGGGTGTCGGTGGTGCCGACGATCCAGTGCTCGCCCCACGGGATGACGAACAGCACGCTGGTCGGCGTCCGCAGGATCAGGCCGGCCGGCGAGACCGGATGGCCCTCGATCGCGGCCCGGGGCACGACCAGGTGGACGCCCTTGGAGGCCCGGACCCGCAGGCTCGGCGCCTCGACGCCCAACATCGCGCCGACGTCGTCGCTCCAGACGCCGGTGGCGGCGATCACGCTGCGCGCGCGCACCGAGAACGTGGACCCGTCGGTCAGGTCGGCGACGCGCACGCCGACGACGGGCCCCTGGTCGCCGTCGCGCAGCAGCCCGGTGACCCGGGCGCTGGACAGCGCCCGCGCGCCGTAGGCGGCCGCCGTCCGGACGACGGCCAGCGTGTGCCGGGCGTCGTCCACCTGTGCGTCCCAGTAGCGGATCGCGCCGCGGACGACGTCGCCGCGCAGGCCGGGGAACGCCTCGAGGGTGGCCCGCCGGGACAGGTGCCGGTGGGCCGGGATGCCCCGGTCGGCGGCCAGCGCGGCCCCGAGGACGTCGTAGAGGGCCACCCCGGCGCCGTAGTAGGCCCGCTGCCAGACCGGCGCGGTCAGCGGCAGGAGGAACGGCAGCGGCGTGACCAGGTGCGGCGCGATCGTCTGCACCAGCCGGGCGCGCTCATGCAGCGCCTCGTGCACCAGGGGGAAGGCGAACTGCTCGAGGTAGCGCAGCCCGCCGTGGATGAGCTTGCTGGACCGGCTCGAGGTCCCGGCGGCCCAGTCGCGCGCCTCCAGCACCGCGACGGACAGCCCGCGGCTGGCCGCGTCGAGCGCGGCGCCGGCGCCGGTCACCCCGCCGCCGATCACGACGACGTCCACGACCTCCTCGGGCAGCCGCGCCCGATCGGCCCGGCGCCGGGCAGGTGACAGGGTCGTCCTGCTCACGATTCCCCCCGCGTGCGCCACCGGGTCCGGCAGCGGGTCACACCCCCCGGGCCGCGCTCGCCCCCGAGCGGGCCGGGTCGGCCGGCCGGCGGATGTCGGGCTCCAGGTAGATGACCCGGGCCGAAGGGACCGCGGCGCGGATCCGGCTCTCGGCGGCGTCGATGCACTCCGCGATCGCGGCGGCGTCTGCGCCCGGCGCAACGGCGATCTTGGCTGCCACGAGGAGCTCGTCCGGGCCCAGGTGCAGCGTCTTCATGTGGATGATCGACAGCCCGGAGCCGCCGTGCTCCAGGGCAGAGACGATCTTGCGCTGGTCCTCCGGTGTGGCCGACTCCCCGAGCAGCAGGCTCTTCGTCTCGACCGCCAGGATGACCGCGATGATCACTAGGAGCAGGCCGATGCAGACGGTGCCGATGCCGTCGAAGACGCCGTTGCCGGTGAGCGCCGCCAGCCCGACGCCCAGGAGGGCGAGCACCAGGCCGGTGAGCGCGCCGATGTCCTCGAGCAGGATCACCGGCAGCTCTGGCTGCCGCGCCGTCCGGATGAACTTCCAGTAGCTCTGCGTCGGGGGCTTGACCGCCGCGGTCTCCTTGATCGCCGTCCGCAGGGAGAAGCTCTCCAGGACGATGGCGACCAGGAGGACGCCGATCGCCCACCCCGGCGAGGTCAGCTCCTCAGGGTGCTGGAGCTTGTGCACGCCCTCGTAGATGGCGAACAGACCACCGACGCTGAACAGCACGATGGCCACGATGAACGCGTAGATGTAGCGGTCGCGGCCGTAGCCGAACGGGTGCTGCGGGGTCGCCGCGCGCGCCGCGCGCTTGCCGCCGACCAGCAACAGCACCTGGTTGCCCGAGTCGGCGACCGAGTGGATCGCCTCGGCGAGCATGGAGGACGCCCCGGTGACCAGGAACGCGACGAACTTGGAGACCGCGATGCCGAGGTTGGCCAGCAGCGCGGCGATGATCGCCTTGGTGCCGTGCCCGCCGCCGTGGCCGCCGGCCTCGGCGTGCCCGGCCTCGGCAGCAGCGTGCTGCCCGGTCGTGGAGGGAGTGTCGGTGGTCATCCGTGGTGGGCCCTCTCGGAGTCGAGTGCCAGCGCCAGGTACACAGCGCTGAAGTCGGCGACGGCCAGCTGCCGCGCGAGGCGGGGCAGCCGGGGGAACCGCTCGGGCTCGCCGTGCTCGGCGAGCCCGCTGACCGGCACGTTGTGCGCCGCGGCCGTGCGCAGCGTCTCGCTCATGGCCTCCGCGGCCGACCGGGGCTCGCGTTCCCCGCCGCCGTCGAGTCCGCCGGCGTCGGGGTCGCGGATGGTCAGCAGCCGCAGCCGGCGGCCGGCGTCGTCCGCGCGGTCGCGGAAGAAGTCGTCCTCGCCGTCCGAGGGCGCCAGCGGCCCGCCCAGCACGGCGCAGGCGGCAACCCGCTGGTCGGGCAGCCGGAAGCTCGGGGCCGGCAGCCCGGCGAGGGTGGCGAGCTGGTCGGCGACCCGCTCGGCCGCCGCGCCGGCGAGCGAACCCTCGGCCGCGATGACCGGCATCGCGTCGAGCAGCTCGAGGGCGAGGGTCTTGGCGGGGTTGACGAACGACTCCTGCGCCGGGCCGCACTCGGTGGCGATGTCGTCGAGGGCCGTGGCGACCGCCTCGGGGTCGGCCACCGGCTCGGCGAGCAGGCCGAGGTCGACGCCCAGGCGCAGCAGCGGGGTGAGCAGCGACCACAGGGTCGTGTGGCGGACCCGGCTGCGCGGCAGGGAGACGTACGGCGCGCGGGCGGTCGAGCACGCGGCCTGCAGCGGTGCGTCCTCCGCGCCGATGCCGAGGAGCGAGACGCCGCGGCGGGCCGCGTCGTAGGCCGGAGTCACCGCGTATCGGCCCGCCCCGGTGCGGGTGGCCACCACCGCGATGTCCGTGGGCCCGGCCCAGACCGGCAGCACCGGCCCCGGGACGACGTCCACCGTGACCGGGCTGGCGGGGCCGAGCAGTGCCCGCAGCACCGAGGCCGCGACCGCGCCCTCGCGCCGGGCGACGATGATCAGCCCACGGGGGCGGCCGCCGGCGGTGATCCGCTCCAGCCCGGCCTCCTCGGTCAGCCGCGCGGTCTCGCGGACCTGCGCGCCGGCGCCGGCGACCGCCGGCAGCAGGCCCCGGGGGTCGCGGGCGCGCAGCAGCTCGAGGTCGTCGAGGACCTCCTCGGCGAGCTCGGGCGAGGTCATGTCCCCTGCCCCCCGCGGTGGCGGGCCTCGTCGAGCAGCAGCACCGGGATCCCGTCCCGCACGGGGAACGCGCGGTCGCAGGTGGTGCAGAGCAGCTCCCCGGCCTCCTCGTCCACCGTCAGCGGGCTGTGGTGGGTGTCGGGGCAGGCGAGGATCTCCAGGAGGACGGGATCGAGGCCCAGCGGACCGCTCATGCGTGCACCAGCTCCAGCACTCGGTCCCGCAGCTCGGCCATCCGGGCCTCGTCGGGCGCTTCGACGTTGAGCCGCAGCAGCGGCTCGGTGTTGCTCGCTCTCAGGTTGAACCACGCGCCGTCCGGCAGCGACACGGTCAGCCCGTCGAGCTCGTCCACGGTGACGCCGTCCTGCTCCTCGAACGCCTTGCGGACGGCGGCGGTCCGGTCGGCGGCATCGGCCACGGTGGAGTTGATCTCGCCGGAGGCGGCGTAGCGCGAGTAGGCCGCGGCCAGCTCCGACAGCGGCCGGCTCTGCTCCCCCAGCGCGGCCAGCACGTGCATCGCGGCCAGCATCCCGGTGTCGGCGCGCCAGAAGTCGCGGAAGTAGTAGTGCGCCGAGTGCTCCCCGCCGAAGACGGCGTCGGTCCGGGCCATCTCGGCCTTGATGAAGGAGTGCCCGACGCGCGTGCGCACCGGGTCGCCGCCGTGCTCGCGCACGATCTCCGGCACCGCCCGCGAGGTGATCAGGTTGTGGATGATCGTCGTCCCGTGGCCCTTGGCCAGCTCCCGGACGGCGACCAGCGCCGTGATCGCCGAGGGACTCACCGCCTCGCCCCGCTCGTCGACGACGAAGACGCGGTCGGCGTCGCCGTCGAAGGCCAGGCCGAGGTCGGCGCCGTGCTCGCGGACGGCGGCCTGCAGGTCGACCAGGTTGGCCGGGTCGAGCGGGTTGGCCTCGTGGTTCGGGAAGGAGCCGTCGAGCTCGAAGTAGAGCGGGACGACGGTGAGCGGCAGCCCCTCGAGGACCACAGGGACCGTGTGCCCGCCCATGCCGTTGCCGGCGTCGACGACCACCCGCAGCGGCCGGATCGACGAGAGGTCGACCAGCGATCGCAGATACGCCGCGTACTCGTGCAGCACGTCCCGCGCGCTCACCGTGCCGACCCGCTCCGGATCCCGGTCGTAGGCGTCCCGCTCGGCCAGCTCGCGGATCCGCGCCAGCCCGGACTCCTGGCCGATCGGGGCGGCCCCGGCCCGGCACAGCTTGATGCCGTTGTACTTCGCCGGGTTGTGGCTCGCGGTGAACATCGCGCCGGGCACGTCCAGCGAGCCGGCCGCGAAGTAGAGCAGGTCGGTCGAGCCGAGCCCGGCCTCGATGACGTCGACGCCGCGGCTGATGACGCCCTCGGCGAAGGCGCGCGAGAGCGGGACGGAGGACTCGCGCATGTCGTGCGCGGTGACCACGGCCGTGGCGCCGCTGTCGGCCGTCACGAACTCCGCGAACGCGGCGCCGAGCGCGCGGGCGACGTCCTCGTCCCATTCCCCGGGGACGACCCCGCGCACGTCGTAGGCCTTGACGACCGCAGAGAGATCCCGCACGTGCCGAACCCTATAAGGACCCCGCTGCCCCCCACCGCTCGCGGGCTCGCGGCGGGGCCCTGCTGCGGGGCCGTTCTTCAGCTGAGGTCGGGCAGGACCCGCAGGTGGCCGCGGCGGGTGCCGCTGCCGTCGTCGGCCGGGTTCCGCGGCGGCTCGGGCCGGGCGGCCTCGCGCACGGCGTCGGCGAGGGCGAGCAGGTCGTCGCCGGTCGGGCCGGAGTCCTCGACGTCGATCTCGTGGCGCACGACCTCCCAGCCGCGCGGCACGGTCAGCCGCTCGGCGTGGAACTCGCACAGGTCGTAGCTGTGCGGCTCGGAGAACGTCGCCAACGGCCCTACGACAGCGGTCGACTCCGCGTAGACGTAGGTCAGGGTCGCCGCTGCCGGTTGCGCGCAGCCGCTGCGCGAGCAGCGACGTGACTGCCTCACCACCGGATCCTCACGCTGGGCACAGTAATGCCGTACCCGGGTGGATGGCAGCAGGCACACCGGGAATCCGGGGCCGGTTCCCATCCTGCACGATGACCCCGTGGGTATCGACACCGGTCCGGTGCTCGTCCTGGGCGGTCGCAGCGAGATCGGTGTCGCCGTCGCCGAACGGCTCGCCGCGCGCGGGTGCAGGACGTTCGTGCTGGCCGCGCGTCGCCCGGCCGAGCTGGACGAGCAGGAGTCCGCGCTCCGGCGCGCCGGTGCCACCGCGGTGGAGCGGGTCGAGTTCGACGCCGACGACCTGGGCCGGCACGCCGCCGTCCTCGACGAGGTCGTCGCGCGTGTCGGCGTCCCCGCGACCGTCGTCGTCGCCTTCGGCGTGCTCGGCGACCAGGCGGCGGCCGAGCGCGACCCCGCGGCCGCAGTCGCCGTCGTGCACACCGACTACGTGGCGCACGTGCACGTGCTCACCCTGCTGGCCGACCGGCTGCGCCGCGCCGGCCGCGGCACGCTCGTGGTCTTCTCCTCGGTGGCCGGCGTGCGTGTGCGGCGGGCCAACTACGTGTACGGCTCGGCGAAGGCCGGCCTGGACGGGTTCGCCAGCGGGCTGGCCGACGCGCTGGCCGGGTCGGGGGTCTCGCTGCTGCTCGTGCGGCCCGGGTTCGTGGTCGGCCGGATGACCGAGGGGATGGCGCCGGCGCCGTTCTCCAGCACGCCGGAGCAGGTCGCCGACGCCGTGGTCGGCGCGCTGGCCCGGGGGCGCGGCACCGTGTGGGTACCGCCGGTGCTGCGGCCGGTGTTCTTCGGGATGCGGCTGCTGCCGCGCGCCGTGTGGCGCCGCCTGCCGCGCTGAGCAGGGACGCCGTCCCCCCGTCGCCGTAGGCTCGCACCCGACATGACGCGACCGCCCAGCCGACCGACCCGTTCCCGCCGCGACCGCCACGGCCGCGGGCTGCGGGGCCGGCTCGTGCCCGACGAGGTCCCGCTGGCGCGCAGCCGCGCGGAGCAGTTCGACGACCTGGTGCTCGACGCCGTCGAGGACCTCGAGCGCCGGTGGGAGCGCGAGCTGGCCGGGGTGGAGTTCGCCGTCGAGGACGTCCCCTGGGTCGAGCACACCAGCCCCGACGAAGTGGTGCTCGACGCCGACGTCCTGGACGACGGCAGCGTGCCGCTGGCGCGGGTGCTGCCGGCGCACCGGGAGAACGGGCGTGAGGTGCCGCCGCGGATCATCGTCTACCGCCGGCCGCTGGAGATCCGCGCGCACGACCGGGACGATCTCGCCGACCTCGTCCGCGACGTCGTCGTCGACCAGGTCGCCGTCCTGCTGGGCCGGGACCCCGAGGAGATCGACCCGACCGGCTAGACGAGTAAGTCCGAAGTCCGTCAGTGGTCGTAGGCGATCAGGGATCGGGTGATCGGCTGGCCGGTGGCGCGGTTGTGCCAGATCGCGGCGGTCAGAGCCAGGATCCGCTGCGCGACACGGGCGCTGACTCCGGTGAGCGTGCGGCCGCCGTGGAGTTCCAGGTCGAGTTGGCCTTTGAGGGTGTCGTAGACCGACTCGATGAGCTGCCGGATCGGCGGGAGCAGGATCTGGCCCGGGCGAGGCCGTTGGCTGCGCAAGGAGGGGCGCAGTAGGTCGGCGCCGCGCCGGTGGAGGTAGTCGTCGAGTTCAGCGGAGATGTAGCCCTTGTCGGCGATGAGCAGCAGCCCCGGTCGGGCGGCCAGCAGCGGCTGGTCGTGATCGAGCATGGCCATGAGTACCTGGCGCTCGTCGAGCGTGGGCGGGCTCAGCGCCCAGGTGATCGGTAGCCCGGCCGGTGTGCAGACCAGGTGCAGCCGCAGCCCCCAGAAGTAGCGCGAGTGCGAGCGACACCAGCCGTAACCGGCGATGCCGGCCAGCTGCGAGCGCAGCGCGGCCGGGCGGGAGCGGGCGCACTCCACCGGGGTGGAGTCGACCAGCCAGACCGGATCGGCCCACAGGTCGGTGTCACTGGCCAGGTCGCGGATGACCCGGTTGAGCAGCGGCAGGGCAGCGCGCAGCCGCTTGTTGTAGCCGGACTGGCCGGGCAGGTAGGGAAACGCGCCGGGCAGGGCCTCGGGCACCAGGCGCAGCCAGCGGGCCTCGGAGTGCACGGCGAGCAGCACCTGCGCCACGGCCAGGGTGAGCAGTTCGGAGTCGGTCAGCCGCGGGCGGCGTCCGGCGCGCACGCGACCGGCGAGATGATCATCAATCCAGACATACAGTGCGGTCAGGAGGGTGTTTAGGTCGGTTCTCACACCCCGAGCCTGAGCACCCTCCGCCCGCGCCTACAGCGCCCTTCGGCCCTGGCCGCCGATAGGACTTACTCGTCTAGTTCAGCTCGCGGTGGGGCTGTTCAGGTCCCGGGCGATCCGGCGGGCCTCGGCGAGCCGGGCGCGGGCGAACGCGACGTCCAGGCCGTCGCCGCGGTCGGGCCGGGTGAGGCGGGCGACCAGCTGCTCCAGGGCGACCGCGTGCCAGAGCAGACCGACGTCGGGCCGCTCCCAGCCGGCGGTCCGGTCCAGGACGACCTCGGCGATCAGCTCGCGGTCCTCGTCGCCGGCGGTCGTGGCCCACAGGGTGAGCAGGTCCCGGTGCCGCGGCCCCGGGCACACGGCCGTCCACTCCAGCACGACCAGCCGACCCTGCTCCTCGTCGAGGACGGCGTTGGCGGCGCGGAAGTCGCCGTGCGTGACCTCGGAGAGGGGCAGCTGACGCGCCGCGGCCCGGACCGCCCGCAGCTCGGCCAGCCGCACCCCGCCGCGGACCAGCCGGCCGGCGTCCTCGACCGAGGCGCGCGCCCGGCCCAGCGCGGGACCGCGCGGCGGCTGCCACGGCTCCCCCGGCGGCGCGGGCAGGGGCGCGATGCGGACGGCCGACTCCACCGCGGCCTGGGTCCACCTCGGGCCGCCGGCCGGCACGCCGTGCACCCGGCCGGACACCAGCCAGCGCCCGTCGTCGTTGGCCGCGAGCACCTCGGGGACGGCGACCTCCCGCTCCTCGGCCCACCGGCGGCCGCGCAGCTCGGCGCGCAGGCGCAGCCGCCCGTTCTCGGTGACCGCGAGGTCGACGACGCGGTCGGCGAGGACGCCCTGGACGACGCCGAGCGCCGGGGAGAGGTCGACGACGGACAGCAACTGCTGGTCGATGCCCAGCTCGGCGAGGAGTGCCTCGACCCGCGCGCGGGCGCCCTCGTCGGCCGGTCGGCGGGCATCGCTCATCGCCGCGCATCCAAGCACGGGGGGACGACGCGGTGCGGGGAACCGGCTGCGCCGTGCCGTCGGCGGCCGGCGGGGGCCCTGCGATGCTGGGCGCGATGGACGTCCAGACGGCGGCACCCGGGCCGGCCCTCGGGCTCGGGATCGCCGTCGCGGTGGGCGTCCTGGCGCTGGTCCTGCTCACCGTGCTGGTCCTCACCCGGCGGCCGGCCGGTCCGCTCCCGGGCGAGCCCGAGCCGGCGCCCCCCGGCGTCTTCCCTGACGACGACCTGCCGGCCTTCCGGGAGCACCCGCCCGGCTCCCCCGGTGCCGGTGCGGCCCGGTCCATTGCGCCGGTCCGCGCCGGAGCGCCCCCGGCCGCCCCGGGCCGCGACCCCGTCCGCGTGCTGACGGCGATGACGGCGGCCGCGCTCGCCCTGATCGCCGCCGCCGGGGTGGCCGCCGCCGTCGGCGAGCGCCGGCAGGCGCCCGAGCCGGTCCGCCGGACCGGGACGGCGGCGCCGTCCGCCACCGCGATGCCGGTCCCCGCGGCGCCGTCCCCCGGGCAGGCCGGCGCCGGGACGCTCGCCGCCCGCTCCGTGCCCCTCGGACCGGACGGCGTCACGGCGCGGCTGGCCTTCGGCGGGGTGGTCCTCGAGCCGCGCGCCGTGGGCGTCACCGTGACGTATCCGAGCGTGCAGGTGACCCTGGCCGACGAGACGACCGCGCTGGCGCACGTGCGCCTGCCGACGTGGAACTGCATGACCGATCGCCCGCCCGCCGACCCGGCCGCCGCGGGCTGCCGGCGGTCGCTGACGGAGTACGCCGACCTCCCGGCGCCCGCGCTGGCGGTGACGCGGTCCGGCGAGGGGCTGCGGCTGTCGGGGCGCTTCCCGACCTACACGCGCCCGAACGGCACCGGGCCGGTCTACACCGGACGGGTCTACGCCCTGACGGTGACCGTGCGGCCGGAGCGGGAGCTCACCGACCGCTGGACGGCGGCGTCGGGCGAGTTCGTCCTCGGCGAGGGCCGGGCGGAGTCGGTCGACGATCCCGCCGTCAGCGCGGTGCGCGCCGGCGCCTGAGCGGAGGGCCGCCGGTCGCGGTCAGCGACACCAGCGGCGCGCCCATCTCGCGGCCCAGCCCGCCGCCGTCGGCGAACCCCCACCAGGGCCAGCGGTCGGCGCCGTCGACCAGCGTGAGCAGCGCCGCCCGCTCCCCCACCACCGCGAGCTCCAGCTGGCCGATCGCGGCGTGCACCCGTGCGGCGGTCCGCAGGAAGGTCCGCGCCCGGCGGTGCGGCTCGCGGGCGAGCAGCGCCGGCAGGGCCCGGTCCAGCGCCCGCGGATCGGTCGTGCGGGACACCGGCCCGAGCGCGTCGACCAGCCGCTCGGTGCGCCCGCTGCCGAACGCGGCGGTCGGCAGCCGGGCGGCGAGCGCGGCCGTGGTCGGGCAGCCGAGGGGCAGTCCCGCCAGGCGCAGCGTCCAGGGCCGGCGCAGCGAGCCCAGCAGGTCGAGGACGCCGGCGGCGAGCAGATCGGCCACCCTTGCGTCGGCGGCGAGCAGCCGGGCCGGCGGCCGGCCGGTCGGGGCGGGGCTGGCCGGGGAGCTGCCGAGCAGCGTCGCCTCCACGGCCACCCCGCGGGGGCGCAGGTCCAGCAGACCCAGGGCCGTCGGACGGCCCTGCGGATGGGGCTCCACGACGACGGCGACCGGCCGGGAGGCGGCGGACGTCGTGAGGACGGCGGTCAGCCAGGGGCCCTGCGCCGGGATCGGCGCCCGCAGCCGGGCCATGAGCGGCGCGGCGGCGCGGATCTCCCGCACCACCCGGGCGCGGCCGACAGCGACCCGGGTGAGCACGCCCCATACGACCACAGCCGCCGACACCGAGGTGCCAGCGGCTGTGCGTGGCCCCCCTGCAGGGTCCCGCCGCGAGCTTGCGAGCGGTGGGGGGCAGGGGGGTCCTTACACCGCGCGGCGGCGCAGGCGGCGCCGCTCGCGCTCGGACAGACCGCCCCAGATGCCGAAGCGCTCGTCGTTGGCCAGCGCGTACTCGAGGCACTCGGCCTTGACCTCGCAGCCGGTGCAGATCTTCTTCGCCTCGCGGGTGGAGCCGCCCTTCTCGGGGAAGAACGCCTCCGGGTCCGTCTCCGCGCACAGCGCCCGCTCCTGCCACGACTGCGCGTCGGCCTCGAGGCCGATGCCCAGCATGCCGGCGATGCCCTGGCCGCCGAGCGGCCCCGCGACGCCGTGGTCGGAGCCCAGGCCGAACCGGTCAGCGGACCGCTCTGACGCGCCCATGTAGTCGCTCAACCACGACACCTCCGCCATGACGATGCGTCCCCTCTCGCTCTCGTCCCGGTGCGCGTTCTCCGAGACGTTCCCGGGCCGCTCTGCACTGGATGACACCGCGGGAATTACACGCGTGTCGCTCCGAGGCCGTCAACTTCGCGCGTTGTAAGCGAATCGCCACAGAAACCCCAGGTGTCACGGTCGTTCGTCAATTTCTCGCCGGCCCACCCGACACGCCGGTCAAACAGTCGACAACTGCCATGCGGCACGATGCGTTTCGTGGAGATCGTCGTGCTCGCCGGAGGCGTGGGAGGGGCCCGGTTTCTCCGGGGACTGAGATCGACGGCCCCGGAGAGCCGGATCACGGCGATCGTGAACACCGGCGACGACGTGACGATGCACGGCCTGCGGATCTGCCCCGACCTCGACACCGTGGTCTACACCCTCGGCGGCGGCATCGACGAGGAGCGCGGCTGGGGGCGGGCCGGCGAGAGCTGGACGGTCAAGGAGGAGCTGGCCGCGTACGGCGCCGAGCCGACGTGGTTCGGCCTCGGCGACCGCGACCTCGCCACCCACCTGATCCGCACCCGCATGCTCGACGCCGGCTATCCGCTCTCCCAGGTGACCGCGGCGATCGCCGAGCGCTGGCAGCCCGGGGTCACCGTGCTGCCGATGAGCGATCAGCGGGTGGAGACCCACGTCGTCGTCGCCGACCCCGAGGACGACGACCCGCCCAGCTCCCGGCAGCGGGCGATCCACTTCCAGGAGTGGTGGGTCCGCTACCGGGCGGCGCTGGAGCCGTCGGCGTTCGTCCAGGTGGGCGTCGACTCGGCGCGCCCCGCCCCGGGCGTGGCCGAGGCGCTCGCGACCGCCGACGCGGTGCTGCTGGCGCCGTCGAACCCGGTCGTCTCGATCGGCACGATCCTCGGCGTTCCGGGCCTGCGCGAGGCCATCCGGGCCGCCCGCGGCCGCGTCGTCGGGGTCTCCCCCATCGTCGGCGGGGCCGTCGTCCGCGGCATGGCCGACCGGTGCCTGCCGGTCCTGGGCATCGAGGTCAGCGCCGAGGGCGTGGGCCGGCACTACGGCGCGCGCAGCGACGGCGGGCTGCTCGACGCCTGGCTGGTGGCGCCCGGGGACGAGGCCGACGTGCCCGGCGTCGACGTCCGCCAGGTGCCGCTGCTCATGTCCGACCCGCCGGCGACCGCCGCCCTCGCGCGAGCGGCCCTGGACGCCGCCGGTGCCTAGACCGCCCGCCGGTTATTCGGTCCACCCCGTGCCGGGGCTGCCCGAGTTCGGCCCCGGCGACGACCTGGCCGCCGCGATCGCCGGCGCCGCCCCCTGGCTGGCCGAGGGCGACGTCGTCGTCGTCACCTCGAAGGTCGTGTCCAAGGTCGAGGGCCGGCTGGTCTCCGTGCCGCCCGGGGCGGACCGCGAGGCGGCGCGCCAGCGGGCGATCGACGAGGAGGCGGTGCGGGTCGTCGCCCGCCGTGGACCGCTGAAGATCGTGGAGACCCGGCAGGGCTGGGTGGTCGCGGCCGCCGGCATCGACGCCTCCAACGTGGCCGGGGACGCCCTGGTCCTCCTGCCCGAGGACGCCGACGCCTCCGCGCGGGCCCTGCGCGGGCGGCTGCGCGAGCTGCTGGGGGTGGACGTCGCGGTGGTGGTGAGCGACACCTTCGGGCGCACCTGGCGCGAGGGCCTCACCGACGTCGCGGTCGGCGCGGCCGGGATCGCCGCCCTCGAGGACCACCGCGGCGCGGTCGACCGGCACGGCAACACGCTGGAGACCACCCAGGTGGCCGTCGTCGACGAGCTGGCCGCCGCCGCCGACCTCGTCAAGGGCAAGCTCGCCGGGGTGCCGGTGGCCGTCGTCCGCGGGCTGCCGGTCGCCCGCCCGGAGGGCGAGGACGCCGGCACCCGCCCGCTGGTGCGCCTGGGCCCGGGTGACCTGTTCCCCTACGGCAGCCGTGACCTGGTGGCCTCGCGCAGGCCCGGCGCGGACCTCGTCCCCCGGGACGGCGAGCTGGCGGCCGTGGCGGAGGCGTTCCGGGTCGCCAGCGAGGCGCTGCCGGAGTTCCCGGTCGTGCTGCGCTTCGGCGGCGAGGAGGACGGCGTCGTCGACGTCCACCTGCCCGAGCGCGCCACGCTGACCGCCGAGCTCAACCTGGGCGCGCTGCTCGGCGCGGCGATCGTCCAGCTGCACGCCGAGGGTTGGACGACCCGCTGGGAGCCGGTGGGCACGCCGGGCGGCAGCTCACTCGTCGGGAGGTTGTGGCTCGGGACGCCACGGCCCTGAGCCGCCCGGATCGCCTACCGTTGTCGATCATGCGCGGGATCATCCTGGCCGGGGGCACGGGCAGCCGCCTGTTCCCCATCACGCAGGCGGTCAGCAAGCAGCTAATGCCGGTCTACGACAAGCCGATGATCTACTACCCGCTCTCCACGCTGATGATGGCCGGCGTCCGCGAGGTGCTGGTCATCACGACCCCGGACGACAGCGCGGCGTTCCGCGCCCTGCTCGGCGACGGCAGCCGGCTGGGCATGCGCATCGAGTACGCGGTCCAGCCGCGGCCGGAGGGGCTGGCGCAGGCCTTCCTCATCGGCGCGGACTTCCTCGGCGGCGAGGCCGCGGCGCTGGTCCTCGGCGACAACATCTTCTACGGGGCCGGTCTGGGCACCGCCCTGGGCCGGCTGCCCGAGCCCGACGGCGGCCACGTGTTCGCCTACCACGTGGCCAACCCGCAGGACTACGGCGTCGTGGAGTTCGACGACGCCGGCCGGGTGCTCTCCATCGAGGAGAAGCCGGCGAAGCCGAAGAGCTCCTACGCCGTCCCGGGGCTGTACTTCTACGACCGGGAGGTCGTCGAGATCGCCCGCGGCATCACCCCGAGCGCGCGCGGCGAACTCGAGATCACCGCGATCAACGAGCACTACCTCGATCGGGGCCGGCTGACCGTCACCGTCCTCGACCGCGGGACGGCGTGGCTGGACACCGGCACGTTCGCCTCGCTGCGCCAGGCCACCGAGTTCGTCTCCGTGGTCGAGGAGCGCCAGGGTCTCAAGATCGGCTGCATCGAGGAGGTGGCCTGGCGGCAGGGCTGGCTCTCCGACGGCGACCTGCGCGCCATCGCCGAGCCCCTCGCCAAGAGCGGCTACGGCGCCTACCTGCTCGGCCTGCTGGACGACGGCCGCCGCTGACGCCCGAGGGCCCGACCGAACCCTGGGGCCCGTCGATTTGTCGACATCTGAGGTCAGTGTGACGACGGTGGCGCTCGCCTCCGGCGGGTCGCGGTCGTGGCACCCGCGCGGCACCGAGTGCTCCTAAGCTCTTCTCGGACGCCCGGTGGCCGACCCTCGGCCGGCACCCGACCGGAGATCTCCTGCACCGCACTCGGCACCGGTCCGCCGTGCAGGACAGCGCACAGACCGTGCCCCCACGAGGACGGACGAACCCTTGTCGAGCATCACCCAGGACACCTCCACCACCGAGGTGCTGGACGACCCCGCGGCCGAGGAGCCCACGACGACGCGTCGCGGGCCGGGCCGGATGAGCACGCCCGAGCGCCTCCTGTTCGGCGCGGTGGTCCTCGGGGTCCTGGTGGCCGGCTGGCTGCGCCGGTGGACCTCCGACGACGCCTTCATCAACTTCCGCGTCGTCGAGAACATCCTCGCGGGCAACGGCCCGGTGTTCTCCGCCCCGGAGCGGGCCGAGGTGGCCACCAGCCCGGCGTGGCTGGCGGTGCTGACCGTGGCCGAGTGGATCGTGCCGGGCGACACGGTGGCCTGGGCCTCGGTCGTCCTGGGCCTGATCGGCACGGCGACCGGCGTGCTGTTCGCGATGCTGGGTGCCCGGCGGCTGTTCGCCGGCACCCCGGCGCGGCTGATGGTGCCCTTCGGGACCGCGATCTTCCTGGCGCTGCCGCCGACCTGGGACTTCACCACCTCCGGCCTGGAGACCGGGCTGTCCTTCGCCTGGATCGGCGTCTCCTTCTGGGGGCTGGTCCGCTGGCTGCAGGACGAGCCGGCCCGCGCCGGCCGCCCGGTGTGGCTGTTCGTGCTGGTCGGCTTCGGCGCGCTGGTGCGCCCCGACTTCGCGATCATCGCCGGTCTGCTGTTGCTGTGGATGACCGTCCTCGCCACCGGCGCGTGGTGGAAGCGGCTGCTCGGCCTGGTCTCCGCCGGCGTGCTGCCGGTCGCCTACCAGGTCTTCCGGATGGGCTACTACGGCCTGCTGGTCCCCAACACCGGGGTCGCCAAGGAGTCCAGCCGCCCGCTGTGGGGCCGGGGCGCGGTCTACCTCGCCGACCTCCTCGCGCCGCACATGCTCTACCTGCCGGCGGTGCTCGCCGTGGCACTGCTCGCCCTGCTGCTGCCCTCGCTGACCTGGCGCAAGCGCGAGTGGTCCCTCGTCGCCGTGGTGTTCCTCGCCGCCGCCGTGCACGCGCTCTACGTCGTCCGGGTCGGCGGGGACTTCATGCACGCCCGCCTGCTGATGCCCAGCCTCTTCCTCGCGCTCTGCCCGATCGCGGCCGTCCCGCTCATCCGGGTCCGGGTGTGGATCAGCGCGGCCTTGCTCACCGCCACGGCCGCCTGGGCGGTGATCTCCGCCGCCGCGCTGCGCACCGACTACGAGGGCCGGGTCGGCCCCAGCGGCATCGCCGACGAACGCGGTTTCTACGCGGGGCTGGCCGGAGTGGAGAACCCCGTGACGCTCGAGGACCACGGCGGCGCCGGGGTGAGCAACTACGCGGCCCAGGTGAACCGGCTCCAGGACGACGGGCAGGACGTCATCGCCGTCCAGGTCGTCCCGGTCACCCCGGACACCCCCGTCTCGGTCATCGGCCCCTCGGCCGGCGGCACCGTCTTCTCCGTGGGCAACGCCGGCTTCTACGGGGTCGCGGCGGACCTGGACGTGTTCGTGCTCGACGGCCTCGGCCTCAGCGACCCGGTCAACAGCCACATCGAGCCCGGCCCACCCGGCCGGCCCGGCCACGAGAAGGTCTTCCCGGCGTGGTACATGCTGGCCCGCTACGGCTCCCCCGAGATGGCCGAGCGGCAGTTCGACGACCTGCCGGCGCCGGACATGATCGCCGCCTCCCGGCACGCGCTGTCCTGCGGCGACGCCGCCGAGCTCATCGCGGCCACCAACGAGCCCATGTCGTGGGACCGCTTCTGGGACAACCTCCTCGGCGCACCCGAGCGGACCTCCCTGCGCATCCCCGTCGACCCGTTCGCCGCGGAGGAGAAGTTCTGCTGAGAGTTCCTCAGCGGCGCCGGTAGTCGGTCGGCGCCACCCGCGGGCCCCGCCGGGGCGGCATGCGGCCGCCGATCTCCAGCAGCCGCACCACCCGCTGGCGGTGCCCGCGCCAGGGCTCGAGCAGCTCCATCATCCCGTCGTCGTCGGTCTTCCGGCCGGCCAGCGACCAGCCCACCAGGTTCTTCAGGTGGAAGTCGCCGTAGCTGACCGTGTCCGGGTCGCCGAAGGTGCGCTGCACCACCTCGGCCGCCGTCCAGACCCCGATGCCGGGCACCGACCGCAGCTTCTTCTGCAGGGCGGGTGAGTCGGCGTCGCCGGGCTCGAGCCGGGAGGCGACCGACGCCACCGCCCGCAGGGCGCGCCGCCGGGCGCCGTCCAGGCCGCACCGGTGCCACTGCCAGTCGGTCACGGCCAGCACCCGTTCCGGCGTCGGCACCACCCGCATGCCCGCCGGCGCCGGCCCCGGAGCGGCCTCGCCGGCCAGCCGGAGCAGCTCCCGGTAGACCCGGTGCGCCTCGAGGGTGGTCACCTTCTGCTCGAGGACGGCGGGCACCACGGCGTCCCAGGTGCGGCCGGTGCGGCCGAGCCGCAGCCACGGGGCGCGCCGGTGCAGCTCCCGCAGCAGCGGGTGCCCCGACGGGTCGAAGTCCTGGGGGCGGTCGGAGGCGCCGAGCCAGCCGGGGACGCGGGTGCCGGCCCACACCGCGCCGGGCCCCCACGCGCGCACCCGCACCTCCGGCCCGTCCGGGCCGGCAACCGTGCGCACATGCACGGTCGCCGGCCCGTCGGGGGTGGACGTCGTCCGCCAGGTGCCGTCCTCGGCGGTGCCTGCGGAGACGTGCCGCAGCGTCGGGTCGCCGGTCCCCCGCAGGTCGCGGAAGAGGGCGCGGCGCACGTCCAGTGGCCAGTCCGGACGCCAGACCGATTCGTACGGAGGGGTGCTCAGGGAAGACTCCGTCGGGGAGGTGACGGGCTGGAGCGGCCCCGCTGCAGGGGCCCTCCGCCTGCGCCCGCGAGGCGTGGGGGGCAGCGGGGTCCTTTACTTGGGCGCCATGCGCAGGGCGCCGTCCATCCGGATGACCTCGCCGTTGAGGTAGCCGTGCTCGACGATGTCGAGGGCCAGCTCGGCGAAATCGTCCGGCCGGCCGAGCCGCTTGGGGAACGGGATGCCGGCCGAGAGGGCCTGGCGGGCGTCCTCGGGCAGCGAGCCGAGCAGCGGGGTGTCGACCAGCCCGGGGGCGATGGTGCAGACGCGGACCCCGACGGTGGCCAGGTCGCGCGCGGCGGGCAGCGTCATGCCCACCACACCGCCCTTGGACGCCGAGTAGGCCAGCTGACCGATCTGGCCGTCGAAGGCCGCGATCGAGGCCGTGTTGACGACGACGCCGCGCTCGCCGTCCTCGAGGGGCTCGGTCTGCGACATCGCCGAGGCGGCCAGCCGCAGCACGTTGAAGGTGCCGACCGTGTTGACCGTCAGGACCTTCACGAAGGCGTCGAAGTCGTGCGGCTCGCCGCCCCGGCCGACGGTGCGCTGGGCCCAGCCGATGCCGGCGCAGCTGACCGCGATCCGCAGCGGCCGGTCCTTGCCCGTCGCGTCCTCGACCGCCGCCTGCACCGAGGCGGGGTCGGTCACGTCCGTGCGGACGAAGGTGGTGTGCCCGCCCAGCTCGTCGGCGAGCGCCTTCCCCCGCTCCTCCTGCAGGTCGAGGATGGTCACGGCCGCCCCGCGGCGGGCCAGTTCGCGGACGGTGGCCTCGCCGAGCCCGGAGGCTCCACCGGAGACGACCGCGGCGACGTCGTAGGTCTTCATGCCCGGCAACGTAGCGCGGTGGAACGGCCTCCCCGCAGGGGCCCGCTGCGAGCCTGCGAGCAACGGGGGTGGGGAGGCCGTCCGTCAGCTGAAGCGCGAGCCGTGTCCCTCCTCCACCGCCGCCAGCAGCGCCTTGACCCGCTCGGCCTCACCGACCGGGCAGACCATGGTCACGTCGGCGGTGTGGACGACGACGCTGTCCCGCACGCCGACCAGCGCGACCAGGTGCTCCGGGTCCTCGCTGAAGACGATGTTGCCGGCCGCGTCGAGCGTCACCGCGAGACCGCGGACGGCGTTGCCGTCGACCTGGTCCAGCGTGTGCGCCAGCGCGGGCCACGAGCCGACGTCGAGCCAGTCGACGTCGAGGTCGGCGACCAGCACCCGGCCTGGCTGCGCGGCGGCGGGCTCGAGGACGGCGTAGTCGACGCTGATCCTCGGCAGCGTCGGGAACACCTCGGCGAGGACGGCGTCGCGCGCGGGCCCGGGCGCCTCGGCGACCACCCGGCCCAGGCCCTTGGCCGTCTCGGGCAGGTGGTCGGCGAGCGCGTCGAGCACCGTGGCGGCCCGCCAGACGAACATGCCCGAGTTCCACAGGTACTCACCGGACGCCAGGTACCGCTGCGCCGTCGGGAGGTCGGGCTTCTCGCGGAACGACGCCGCCTCCGCCACACCCGCCACCTCGGTGGCCGGGCCGCGCCGGACGTAGCCGAACCCGGTTGCCGGCGCGGTGGGCCGGATGCCGAGGGTGACCAGCGCGTCGGGCCGGACGGCGAGCGCGTCGTAGGCGGTGCGCAGCGCGGCGGCGAACCGCTCGACCGGGCGGATCACGTGGTCGGCGCTGACCACGGCCAGCTCCGCGTCGGGGTCGACGTCGGCGACGAGCGCGGCGGTCAGCCCGACGGCGTTGGCGGTGTCGCGGGCCACCGGCTCGAGCACCAGGCGGTCGGCGCCGAGCTCCGGCAGCGCCGCGCGGATCTGCGCGCCGTAGCGGGCGGCGGTGCAGACCCAGATGTTCTCCGCCGGCAGCACCGCCTGCAGCCGGGCGAACGCCTCGGCGAGCAGGCTGTGCGCTCCCCCGCCGGGCTCGGCGACCACGTCGAGCAGCTGCTTGGGCCGCCCGGCCCGGGACAGCGGCCACAGCCGCGTCCCGGACCCACCGGCCATGATCACCGCATGCCGCATGTCAGCCCTTCGCCCGCATCCGGCGCCGCCCGCCGAGCCGGGCGGCGGTCAGCTCGGTGGCCCGGCGCTGGAACCGGGCGCCGGCGGCCACCCGGCCGCTGACGTAGGAGACCAGCATCCGGGCGCCCAGCCCGGCACGCAGCGCCACCCGCAGCGGCGCGTGCCGCCGGCCCGGGTACTGCCGGGACAGGTAGCGCAGGGCGCTGGTGTGGTGCACCCGCTGCATCCGGTGCGGCTCCCGGCGGGTGGAGTGCCCGCCCTCGTGCACGACCAGCGCGGAGGGGGCGTAGACGTGCAGATAGCCCGCACGGCCCAGCCGCTCGGCGAGGTCGACGTCCTCGAAGTACATGAAGTAGCCCGGGTCGAAGCCGCCGACCGACCAGAACGCGGCGACGTCGACCAGGAAGCACGAGCCCGACAGCCAGCCCGCCGGGCGCTCGCGCGGCGCCTCCCGCTCCCGCCGGTAGCGCGCCGTCCAGGGGTTGGCCGGCCAGGCCCAGCCGAGCAGTGCGTGGCCCGCGCCGGTGGACAGCCGCGGCAGGTCGCGCGCCGAGGGGTAGAGCTCGCCCTCCGGGGTGCGGATGGCGGGGCCGACCGTCGCGGCACGCGGCCACCGGGCGGCGACGGCGAGCAGCTCGTCGACCGAGCCGGGCTCGAACTGGACGTCGGGGTTGGCCACGAGGGCGTAGCCGTCGGTGAGCCCGGCCAGCCCCGCGTTCACCGCCGCGCCGTAGCCGATGTTGCCGCCGGTGCGCAGCAGCCGGACGTGCGGGTGCTCCGCCGCGGCCCGCTCGGGGGCGCCGTCGGTCGAGCCGTTGTCGGCGAGGACGACCTCGACCGGCCGGGTGGTCGCGGAGGCCAGCGACCGGACGAAGCCCTCGAGGGCCGGACCCGGCGAGTACGTCACCGCGACCACCCGCAACGGACGGCTCTGGTTCGCTGCGTCCACGCTCGCCAACGTATCCGGCGGACGGCGGCGCTCCTCCGGCGGACCGCCGGGACGTGGTGGCCGCACTCCCCGCGCACGCCCGCGGCGCCGACCGCCTCCGCCCCTCGCGGAGGCGCACCAGCCGGCCGATCCCTTCCGAGTCGGACCGGTTCGTCCGGCACTCCGTCCCCGTTGACCACAGGGACCTCACCCGCCGCTCGCACCCACCGACCGCGGGCGGGTGGAGAGCGGGCGACGGTATCGTCGGTGGGCGTGACTGATGTTCGGCCCGATCTCGTCGTCGTCGGCTCCGGGTTCTTCGGCCTGACGGTCGCCGAACGGGTGGCCAGCCAGCTCGACAAGAAGGTCCTCGTCCTCGACCGGCGCGACCACATCGGCGGCAACGCCTACTCCGCGCCCGAACCCGAGACCGGCATCGAGGTGCACGTCTACGGCGCGCACCTGTTCCACACCTCGAACGAGCGGGTCTGGCAGTACGTCAACCAGTTCACCGAGTTCACGAACTACCAGCACCGCGTCTTCACGATCTTCAAGAACAAGACGTACTCGCTGCCGATCAACCTCGGGACGATCTGCCAGTACTTCGAGCGCAGCTTCTCCCCCGACGAGGCGCGGGCGCTGGTGCACGAGCAGGCCGGCGAGCTCGACACCGCGGAGGCGACCAACCTCGAGGAGAAGGCGATCTCGCTGATCGGCCGCCCCCTCTACGAGGCGTTCATCCGCGGCTACACGAAGAAGCAGTGGCAGACCGAGCCGACCGACCTGCCCGCGGCGGTCATCGCGCGGCTGCCGGTGCGCTACACCTTCGACAACCGGTACTTCAACGACACCTACGAGGGTCTGCCGGTCGACGGCTACACCGCGTGGCTCGAGCGGATGGCGGCCCACCCGAACATCGAGGTGCGGCTGTCCACCGACTACTTCGACGTCCGCGACCAGCTGCCCGCGGACGTGCCCACGGTGTTCACCGGGCCGATCGACAAGTACTTCGGCTACGAGGCCGGGGAGCTCGGCTGGCGCACGCTGGACTTCGAGACCGAGGTGCTGCCCATCGGCGACTTCCAGGGGACGTCGGTCATGAACTACGCCGACGAGGACGTGCCGTGGACCCGCATCCACGAGTTCCGGCACTTCCACCCCGAGCGGAAGTACCCCGAGGACAAGACGGTCGTCGTCCGCGAGTACTCGCGCTTCGCCGAGACCGGTGACGAGCCGTACTACCCGATCAACACCCCCGAGGACCGGGCCAAGCTGGAGCGCTACCGCGAGCTGGCCACGAAGGAGGCCGAGGAGCGGCGGGTGCTCTTCGGCGGCCGGCTGGGTACCTACAAGTACCTGGACATGCACATGGCGATCGGCTCGGCGCTCTCGATGTTCGACAACCGCATCCGGCCGTTCTTCGACCAGGGCGCGTCGCTCGACGGACGCCTCGACGACTGAACCTGCGACGACTCCACGCGAACGACCGACCTGAGGACTGATCCCTTCCCATGACCGCGCCGACGTCCCCCGAGCTCGTCGCCGACCTGTCCCCCCGGGAGCTCGCCCCCGGCAAGGCCGTGACGCTCCTGCAGCGGGTGCTGATGCCGCGCCCGGCCGACCCGCGCAAGGTCCGCACGCTCTACGTCGACGAGGAGCGCTCCGGGCGGGTGCGGGTCGACGACCGCGCCACCGGCCACCTCGCGGCCGGCGACGAGGTCTCGTTCGCGACCTACTTCAACGCCTTCCCGGCCGCCTACTGGCGGCGCTGGACGTCGCTGCCCGCGGTCGTGCTGCGGCTGCGCCTGTCGGGCACGGGCCGCATCGACGTGTACCGCTCGAAGGCCGACGGCACGATCGTGCACGCCGCCGGCGCCGCGGTCTCCGGCGGGAACTCGGAGCTGGAGCTCGAGCTGGACCTGACGCCGTTCGTCGACGGCGGCTGGTACTGGTTCGACCTCACCGCCGACGAGGACCTCACGGTCGTGGAGGCCGGCTGGTACGCCGACCGGGAGCCGCTGCGGCCGGGCCGCCTGGCCGTGGGCATCTGCACGTTCAACCGGCCGGACGACTGCGTCGCCGCCGTCTCCACGATCGCCTCCGACCCGGTGGTCGCCGCGGAGCTGACCGCGGTCGTGGTCGCCGACCAGGGCAACCGCAAGGTCCGCGACGACGCGGGCTTCCCCGAGGTCGCCGCGCAGCTGGGCGACCGGCTGCGCCTGGTCGAGCAGGGCAACCTCGGCGGCAGCGGCGGCTTCGCCCGGACCATGCACGAGGCGCTCGAGCACACCGACGCCACGCACGTGCTGTTCCTCGACGACGACGTGCAGCTGGAGGCCGACAGCCTGCACCGGGCGCTGACCTTCAGCCGGTTCACCGACGAGCTCATGCTGGTCGGCGGCCAGATGCTCGCCCTGCAGGACCGCTCGGTGCTGCACACCATGGGCGAGTCGGTCGACCGCTTCAGCTTCCTGTACCGGCCGGCCGCCTACGGGGTGATGCAGCACGACTTCGCCGAGGAGTCGCTGCGCGAGACCGAAGAGCTGCACCGGCGGGTCGACGTCGACTACAACGCCTGGTGGATGTGCCTGATCCCGCGGGAGGTCGCCGAGGAGATCGGCCTGCCGCTGCCGCTGTTCATCAAGTGGGACGACGCCGAGTACGGACTGCGCGCCAAGGCTGCCGGGCACCGCACCTGCACCCTGCCCGGCGCGGCGATCTGGCACCTGGCCTGGACCGACAAGGACGACGTCAGCGACTGGCAGGCCTACTTCTTCGCCCGCAACCGGCTGATCGTCGCCGCGCTGCACAGCCCGCACGCCGACACCGGCGGCATCGTCCGCAGCCAGCTCAAGGCCGACCTCAAGCACCTGCTGAAGCTGGAGTACTCGGCGGTCGCCCTGCACCTGAAGGCCTACGAGGACTTCCTCGCCGGGCCGGACGCGGTCTTCCCGGCGCTGCCCACGGCGCTGGGCGACGTGCGGGCGCTGCAGAAGACCTTCGCCGACAGCCAGGTCATCACCGACCGGGCCGCGATCCCGGAGCCGGAGCTGGACTCGGTCGTCGTCGAGGGCATGGCCACCCCGCCGGCGGGCAAGGTGGCGATCGGCAGGGCGGCGCTGCGCGCGCTGCGCCGCAGCCTGCGCCCGGTGCGCGCCCCCGGTGAGCGGCCCCAGGTCCAGGTGCCGGCCCCGGATGCGCAGTGGTTCGTGCTCGCCCAGCTCGACCGCGCCACCGTCGGGACGGCCGACGGCCGCGGCGTGACCTTCCGGCACCGCGACCCAGCCAAGTTCCGCGAGCTGATGACCCGGTCGGCGCGGCTGAACCGGGAGATCCGCAAGCAGTTCCCGCAGCTGATGGAGCAGTACCGGGCCGCCTACGGCGACCTGACCTCCGCGGAGAACTGGCAGAAGGCCTTCACGCAGTGACCCGGCGGTTCGCCCGCCCCGAGCTCAGGGGCGGGTGAACCGCTCGCGGCGGCCCTGGCGCAGCAGGGCCAGCCAGGTGCGCAGCCCCCGCACGTCCCTGCGGGACAGGAAGAACCACGAGAACCGGACCAGCTCCAGCGGGAACAGCCAGCGCATGCCGGGCTGGGCCATCAGGTAGCCGCGGTTCCGGTAGGTGAAGAACCGCTTGGCGTCGTCCCCCGGGTACTGGGCGGAGAGCCGGCCGCCGAGGATCGGCAGGAACTCGTCGGTCCCCTGCGGGTGCAGGTAGGTGGCCCGCAGGCACGTGCCGAAGGCCAGCCCGGAGCGGACCAGCCGGCGGTGGATCTCGGTCTCGTCGCCGCGCAGGAACAGCCGCAGGTCGGGGACGCCGACCGCCTCGAGCGCGTCGGCCCGGAACAGCGCGCCGTTGAACAGCGAGGCGTACCGCGGCAGGAAGTCGACGTCGGCGAACTCGGCCAGGGTGCGCCGCCAGGCCAGCCCCCGACGCAGCGGGAACGCCAGCCGCCCGGGATCGGCCTTGTCGACGACGGCCGGCGAGACCTCGGCGAGGTCGTGCTCGGCCGCGCAGGCCAGCAGCTGCTCGAGGACCGTGTCCCCGCCCGGGCGGCCGTCGTCGTCGGCGCACCAGACCCAGTCCGCGCCCTGCGCCAGCGCGGTGAGCATGCCGAGGGCGAACCCGCCCGCGCCGCCGAGGTTGCGGCGCGAGGGGAGGTAGGTGCTCGGCAGCCCGGAGGCGGCCACGACCCGCGCGGTGTCCTCGTCCGGGCCGTTGTCGACGACGACGACGCCGTCGACCGGCCGGGTCTGCGCGGCGAGCGCGGCCAGGCTCTCCGCGAGCAGGGCGGGTCGCTGCCTGGTGACCACGACGGCCACCACCGTGGGCGGCGCGAGGGTCATGCCGGCGCGGAGGTCTTGTCGAGGAACGGGTCCTTGCCCTTGTAGGCGGTGAGCACCTCGCGCAGCCCGCCCATCTGCTTGATCCGGCCGTGCTCCATCCAGAGCGCCTTGTTGCACAGCTGGCCGAGCAGCTCGTCGGAGTGCGAGGCGAAGACCAGCATCCCCGCCCGCTCGACGAGCTCGGTCAGCTTGCCCTTGGCCTTCGCGAGGAACGCCCCGTCGACGGCCCCGATGCCCTCGTCGAACAGGAGGATCTCGGGGTCGATGCTGGTCACCACGCCGAGGGCGAGGCGGACCCGCATGCCGGTCGAGTACGTGCGCAGGGGCATGTTCAGGAAGTCGCCGAGCTCGGAGAAGTCGGCGATCTCGTCGACCCGGGCCTCCATCTGCTTGCGGTTCATGCCCAGGAACAGGCCCCGGATCATGATGTTCTCGTAGCCGGTGATCTCCGGGTCCATCCCGACGCCGAGGTCGAAGATCGGCGCGACGCGGCCTCGCACGGTCGCCGTGCCCGCCGTGGGCTCGTAGATGCCCGAGAGCAGCCGCAGCAGGGTGGACTTGCCGGCGCCGTTGTGCCCCACCAGGGCGACCCGGTCACCCTCCTCGAGGGTCAGCGTGATGTCGTGCAGCGCCTGGATGACGGGCACCTTGTGGTCGTCGGAGTTGATGGTGCCCCCGACCACGCCGAGCACGGCCTTCTTCAGGGAACGCGACTTCGCGTCGAAGATCGGGAAGTCGACGCACGCCTCCCGGGTCTCGATGCGGACCATGCGGATGAACCCCTCTCGCGGCAGTCAGACCCAGTAGGCCACGCGCGCGCGGTAGCGGCGCATCGCCATGAGGGTCACGGCCCAGCCGACGACGGTGATGGCCAGGACGACGACCCAGCTGTGCCAGAGGTTCTCCTGGCCCAGCATTGGTCGCCGGAGGATCTCGACGAAGTGCAGGAACGGGTTGAGCTCGGCCAGGCGGGCGCGCTCGGCGATCGCCTGGTTCGGGCTGTTGAGGAAGTCCTCGTAGATCCACACGATCGGCGTGATGAAGAACACCAGCTGCACGATGCTGCCGACGATCGGGTTGAGGTCCCGGAAGCGGGCGCTGGCCATGCCGAGGAAGAACGCCACCCAGAGCGCGTTCAGCACGAGCAGGCCGAACGCCGGGAACGCCATCAGGCTCGACCAGCCCAGCGGCTTGGGGAAGATGATCAGCATGATCACGTAGACGATCAGGTTGTGCGCGAACAGCAGCGTCTGCCGCCACACCAGCCGGTACACGTGCACGGAGATCGGCGCCGGCAGGAACTTGATCAGCCCCTCGTTGGCGATGAAGACGTTCGCGCCGTCGAGGATCGACCCGGAGATGAAGCCCCAGATGATGAAGCCGACGACGATGTGCGGCAGCATCACCTCGAGCGGGTTGTCGAACAGGCCGGCGTAGAGGATCCCCAGCCCGACGCCGGTGACGGCCATGCTGATCGTGATCCAGATCGGGCCCAGCACCGAGCGCCGGTAGCGCTGCTTGATGTCCTGCCAGCCCAGGTGCGCCCACAGCTCGCGCTGCCGCCAGCCGTTGACGAGGTCCCGTCTCGTCGCCGTCCACGCAGCGTTCGAGGACTCGGTCACAGCCACGTCCGCTGAGGCTACCTTCGCGCCGCCGGGCGGCCGCGCGCCGAGGGGGCCCGCGGGACGCCGGGTGCGAGTGGGACGGAGTAGTCCTTCCGGGGCGCCGCGGTCGCCCCGAAAGCCAGGGGGCGCGCGGGAGCCCGCCTACCCTCGGCCGCATGCCCTCGGACACCCCTGCCCTGCGGCGGATCACTCGGCCGCGCGTGGCGGTGCTCGCGCTGGCCGCTCTCTCCCTGGTCTCCGCGCTGGCCTTCGTGCTGGCGCCGGTCGAACGCCCCGACGCCGTCTACAGCTGGCCCTCGGCGCCCGGCGATCCCGCGGCCGCCGCCATCCCGCTGATGACCTCGACGCCGGCGACGCTGACCGCCTCGGTCGGCTGCGCCGCCGTCCGCGCGGCCGGCCCGGACGGCGTCCTGCTGTCCACGCTGCCGCTGCGCGACATCCCGGGCGAGGAGGTGCTGAACGGACTGCGGGTGACGGCGACGCCCGAGGACGGGGTGCGGTTCCGCACCGGCGGTGTCGATCTCTCGGAGCAGGCGCTCCCGGCTTCCCGGGACTGCACGTGGACGCTCGAGACCACCGCCACGACGACGAGGCTGAGCCTCGACGGGCGGGTCGTGGAGGAACGGCCGGAGGACCTCCGACCCGTCGTCGCCGGCGTGTTCACCGAGAGCGCGAACGCCGACGACCTGTCGGTCGACGTCACCGCGGACACGCTGTACCAGACCACCCCGTCGCCGCTGAAGACGGCGCTCGCGGTACTGGCCGTGGTCTCGCTGGCCGCCGTGCTGGTCCTGGTCGCACGCGCCGAGCGGGCCCGGGGGCGCGCGGACGCCGGCGCGGAGCGGGAGCCCGGCACCGCGCGTCGCGGCCGGGGGGTGCGATGGGCGGTCGACGCGGTCGTCGTGGGCGCGTTGGCGGTGTGGAACGTCATCGGGCCGCTGACCGTCGACGACGGCTACATCGCCGGCATCATCCGGAGCGCCGATGCCAACGGCTACGTCGGCAACGTCTACCGATGGTTCAACGCCCCGGAGGCGCCGTTCGGCTGGTTCTACGAGGTCATGGACGGCTGGGCGCACGTGAGCACCGCGACGGTGTGGATGCGGATCCCGTCCACGCTGCTCGGGGTGGCCACCTGGTTCCTCATCGCCCGGGGGCTGCTGCCGCGGCTGGGCGGGTTCGCCCGCGCCGCGGGCAGCTACGCCGCAGCGGCGGTCGCCTTCGGCGTGTGGTGGCTGCCGAGCAACCTGGGCCTGCGCCCGGAGGCCTGGGTGGCGGCCGGGTTCGCCGCGGTGCTGCTGCTGGTGGAGGACGCGCTCGCCCGTCGGCGGGTGCTGCCGCTGCTCGTCGGCCTCGTCGTCGCGGGCGCCACGCTCGGCGTCACACCGACCGGTGCGGTGGCCTTCCTGCCCTTCGCCGCGGCCGCCGTGCCGATCCTGCGGCTGATCCGCCGACCAGAGGGTCCCGGCCTGCCGGCGCTCGCCGTGGCGGCGGCCGCGGCCGCCGCCTCCGCGCTGCTCCTGATGTTCGCCGACCAGAGCCTGGCCGCGATCCTGCAGGCCAACCGGATCCGCAACGAGCTGCCGGGCGCGGTCCCCTGGTCGGCCGAGGCCGAGCGCTGGTATCTCCTGCTCAAGGCCGGCGAGCTGCAGGGCTCGCTGGTCCGGCGCGTTCCCGTGCTGCTGACGCTGGCCGCGGTCGTCGGCATCCTGTGGCGCCGGCTGTCGGCGCGCTGGCCGGACTCCGCGGCTCGGGATGTCGCCGACCGGCTGGTCATCACCGCCGGGCTGTCGCTGGTGGTCCTGCTGTTCACGCCCACGAAGTGGACGATGCACTTCGGTGCGCTCGTCCCCGTCGGCACCGCGCTGATCGTCCTCGGCCTGCACCTGTTCGACCGCCGGGTCACGTGGGCCGGCGCGGAGCGCGGCCGCACCCCGGTCCGCAGCCGGATCGGCGTCGGGCCGCTGGCCGTGGGCGCCGCCGGCCTGACCGTCGTCCTGTTCGTGGCGGCCTGGTCGTACGCCGGCTGGAACCAGTACGCCTACCTGTCCAACGCCGGCGTGCCGTGGAACAACATCCCCCCGGTGGTCCTGGGCAAGTCCTTCTCCACGCTCTTCCTCGCTGCCGGCCTGCTCGTGGCCGCTGCCGGAGCCGCACTGGTGGTCTGGTCACGCTCCCGGGACGGCGACGGCGTCGCCCTGCCCCTGGCGCGCTGGATCCCCTCCCCGGCACTGGTGGCGGTGGGGCTGATGGCCGCCACGGTGCTGCTGCAGTTCGGCGGCCTGGCCAAGGCCGGTTGGGAGCGTCGGGAGACGTACTCCCTGGCCGGAGATGCGATGGACACCGTCCACGGTTCCGGCTGCGGCCTGGCGGAGGCGCTCCGGGTGGAGCGGTCCCCCAGGGCGGGCCTGCTCGAGCCGTCGCGGGCCGCGAGCCCCGACCGCGAGACAGCCCTGGTCGACGGCTTCGAGGAGATCACCGACCACACCACGCTCGAGGGCCCGGCCCTGGATATCGGCGGTGACCGGTTGCCCGGCTGGTCGGCGACGGGCCACACCTCCGCCGACGGTACGGGCCCGGCCCGGCTGGTCACCGGCTGGTACGACCTGCCGGCCGACTTCGCCGGCGGCGATCTGCCCCTCGTGGTGGCGACCGCCGGTGAGCGCGGCCGGGGCACGAACCTCGTCGCCGAGTTCGGCGTCGTCTCTGGCGACACGATCACCCCTGTCGGCGCCCGCGGCCTGCCGCCGTCGGGCGACGAGCCGGCCGCCACCGATGCCCGGCTGGCGCCGGCCGACGTCCCCGCCGACGCCCAGGTCGTACGGCTCACGGCTATGGACGGCGCCGCCGACACCGACCTGCCGCTGGCCGTGTCGGCGCCGCGGGTCCCGGTCACGGAGCCGTTCTCCGAGGTGGTGGACCCGGACCGGCCGGCGATCGTCGACTGGCCGGTGGCCTTCGTGTTCCCCTGCCAGACCCTGTCGGTCCAGCGCGACGGCCTCACCGACGTGCCGGAGTGGCGGATCGCCTCGGCCAGCGATGCCGGCGACATCATCGTCGCCGAGTTCGTCGGCGGTCCGTACGCACCGGCCCGGACCCTCGTCGACGAGGTCCGTGTGCCCGTGTACCTGGAGGACCGGCCGCTCGAGCGTCCGATGGCGCTCTACGCCTGGGAACCGCGGGTGACGACCACCGCGCCGCGCCAGGACGTGCGGCCGACGACGGTGCCGGGGTGGGCGGCCGCCGGCTGACCGGGCGCGAACGACAGCGGGGGCGGGCAGATGCCTGCCCGCCCCCGCTGCCGCGGACCGTGAGAGCTCAGCGCGTGGTCACCGTGACCGCCCCGGTGGCGGCCGTCCAGGTGATCCGGCCGTGCTCGAAGTCGCTGGCCCGGCCGCCGGGGACGGCGTACTCCTCGCTGGTGGGGTAGCCCAGCGAGGAGGTGACCCCGCCGAGAGCGGCGTACCGCTGGTAGATCGAGCCGTAGACGGCATGGGCGCCCACCGTCGGAGACCAGAAGATGGCGCCGGTCTGGAAGGTGTTCATCCGGCCCCGGCCGTCGGCGGTCGGCTTCTCGTCGCTCGTCGGGTAGCGAAGCAGACCGCGCTCCCAGCCCAGCGCGCCCCACAGGTTGCGGATCTGCCCGCTCACCGACTGGGCGCCGGTCGCCGGCGTCCAGTAGATCGACGAGCCGTTGGCGAAGTGGTTGTACCGGCCGACGCCGTCCGGCGTGGCGCGCTCGTCCGTGGTCGGCACCCCGAACCCGCTGCTCAGCGCACCGAGGGCCATCCACTTCCGGGCGATCGAGCCCTGCACCACGTGCGCGCCGGTGGCCGAGGTCCAGTAGATGATGCCGTCCTGGAACATGCTGAACCGGACTCCGCCGGAGGCGCCGCGTTCGTCCGAGGTCGGATAGCCGAGCGCGCCGCGCGGACCGCCCTTGGCCAGGTAGGCGTTGAGGATCTGCCCCACCACCGGGTACGCCCCGGTGCCCGGCGACCAGTAGATCGCCCGGTTGCCGGCGAAGGTGTTGTACTGACCGCCCAGGGCCGCCGTGCGGGTGACCCCGGTGGGCACGGCCCAGTCGAGGCCGCCGAGCGCGTCCCAGGCGTCGGCGATGTCGCCGTGCACCTCGGTGGCGCCGCCGGCGGCCGTCCAGTAGACGGTGCCGTGCTGGAACGTGTTGAACCGGCCGCCGGCGCCGGCCCGCTCACCGGAGGTCGGATAGCCCAGCGGGCCCCGCTCCCACCCGGTGGTCGCCCACAGCTGCCGGATGAAGCCGTGCACCGGCTGCGCCATCGTCGACGGCGTCCAGTAGATCGACGAGCCGTTGGCGAAGTGGTTGTACCGGCCGACGCCGTCCGGGGTGCCGCGTTCGTCGGTGGTCGGCGCGCCCATGACCGCGGGGCCGCCACCGGCCATGTAGACGCCCCAGATCTGCCCGCCGACGACGTGCGCGCCGGTCAGGGGGGTCCAGTACATGTAGGCGTTCTGGTACTGCTGCCACCGGACCCCGGCCGTGCTCTGCTCGGTGCCGACCGGCGGCCCGAGCAGCGTCCGCAGCGCCGCATCGGCCGCGTACCGCTCGCTGATCGTGGGTTCCCGGATGTCGTTCACGAGGGCCGTGACCCGGTCGCGGATCTCCGGCAGCCGGGCGTAGCCGTACCGGCCCGGACAGGCGGTGAGCCCGGTGTCGCGGTGTCCGAAGATCGTCGGCAGGGTCACCCGGGCGCCGGCCGCGTACCGCACGGTGCTGCCGCCTCCGGAGGTGAGCACCGTGGTGCCGCGCGGGTCGACGCCGTACAGGGCGAACTTCCAGGCGATGATCGCCTCCACGGCGTCGATCATCGGCAGCGGCGTGTCGACGACGTCGTAGTTGCCCATCATCGAGACGCCGAAGGTGCCGGTGTTGAAACCGCCGGCGTGCGCGCCGATGACCGTGCTGGCCAGGCCGCCGTAGCGGCCCTCCCACAGCCGGCCGAACTTGTCGACCAGGACGTTGTATCCGATGTCGCCCCAGCCGCGGCTGACCGCGTGGTAGCTGTACATCGCCCGGATCATCGCCGGGACCTGGTCGGTCGTGTAGTTGTTGATCTCGGCCGTGTGGTGCAGGGTCGCGGCCTTGATGGTGGGCGCGAACTCGGGCGCCCAGGTGCGCAGGCGCTCGTCGGCGCCCCACTGCGCCCGCGAGTACACCGGCGGCATGGCCGCGGCGGCGTGCGCCGTGTCCTGGATCTCCGGCGTCTCGAGTGCGACGTCCGCCTCGCTCCGGCCCGGGTCGACCAGGTCGAGCTGCACGTCGGTCGGCTGCGCGCCCGCGCGGGTCACCAGTTCGACCTCGACGCCGTGACTGGGCCCGGTCCACAGCGGCGCCGTCCCGCCGCGAGCCTCCTGACCGGAGTCGGCGTCGCTGTTCTGGTCGGCGTCCTCGACGCCGACCGGCGTCCATTCGCCCCAGGCCCCCGCGGCGTCCTGCACGCGCACCTGCACGACGGTGTCCGACACGGCCGGGTCGTACGCCCAGGTGACGCCGACCAGCGAGAACTCGTCGACGCCCGTCCTCGACACGGTCAGCGTCGGCGCGCTGTCGGCGACGCCGGCGACCGGCTCGGTCGTCCCCTCCTGCACGTCCGCGGCCGGGGCCGGGTCGGCCACCGAGCCCATCGACACCTCCTCGGTGGAGGGCGCCACCGGCTCCGGATCGGGGGTCGGGGCAGCCCAGACCGGGAGGGTCAGGATCGTCCCGGACATGCCCAGGAAGGCGAGAAGTCCGATGAGTAGGCGGCGCACGAAGATGTCCTCCGGGGGAACGCGGTGTCCGGTCGGCCCGCGGCGAGCAGACGTGTTTCCGCTACGTCCTTCGTCATCGGCGGGCCGACCCTCAAGCCGACCCGCCGGAAGGCCTAGCGGTAGGTGGCAGTGACCTGTCCGGTCCGGGCGTTCCAGGTCAGGGCGCCGTGCTGGAAGTCGGTGCGCCGTCCGCCGGGAACCGCGTACTCGTCCCGCGTCGGCAGGCCCAGCCGCGAGGTCGCCCCGCCGAGCCGGAGATAGGTCGTGGCGATCGACCCGTAGACCGAGTGCGCGCCGGTCGCCGCGCTGCGGTAGACCTGGCCGCGTTCGAACCCGGTCACCCGGCCCGCCCCGTCCGCGGTGAGCGCCTCGTCGGCGGTCGGGTAGCCGAGCCTCCCGCGCTCGTAGCCGAGCGCCCTCCAGACGGTCCGCACCGAGGGGACGACGCCGTGCGCCCCGGACCGCGGGCTCCAGTAGATGGCCGCGCCGCCGGAGAAGAACGTGTACCGCCCGACGCCGTCCGGGGTGCGCGTCTCGTCGGAGGTCGGCACGCCCTGGCCCCAGTCGAGACCGCCGAGGGCCAACCAGCGGTCCTCGATGGCGCCGAGCAGCGGGTGCGCGCCGGTCTCCGCCGTCCAGAGCACCGTGCCGCGCTGGAACGTGGAGTACCGCGTCCGGCCGTCGGACGCGATCACCTCGTCGGAGACCGGATAGCCCAGCGGCCCCCGCTCCCAGCCGCCGGCGGCCCAGACGTTGCGGATGGCGCCCTGGACGACGTGCGCCCCCGTGACAGGGGTCCAGTAGATGGCCGTCCGGCCGAAGTGGTTGTAACGGCCGACACCGTCCGGTGTCACGCCCTGGTCCGTCGTCGGCGCACCCAGGGCGGAGTGCCCGCCGACGGCGAGGTACTTGGCCAGGATCGCGCCGGTGATCGCATGGACGCCGGTGGACGGGGACGAGTACATCCGGCCCTTCGTGTACTCCTGCCAGGTCACGCCGGCAGCGGACTGCTCCGTCCCGACCGGCGTCCCGAGGGCGGCCCGCACGCCCGCGTCCGAGGCGTACCGCGCCGTGATGGACCCGGCCAGCCGGGTGGCGACGGCGGTGCGGATCTCCGGCAGCCGGGCGTAGCCGTACTGCCCTGGGCAGACGGTTGCGCCGACGTCGCGGTGGCCGAAGATCGTCGGCAGGGTCACCGCCGTCCCCTTGGCGTACCGTGCCGTTCCGCCGCCGGCCGACGTCAGGGATGTCGTGCCGGTCGGCTTCACGCCGTAGAGCTCGAACTTCCACGCGATGATCGCCGAGACGGCGTCGACCATGGGCTGCGGCGCGGGGACCTTCTCGTAGTCGCCGAGCATCGAGACGCCGAAGGTGTAGGTGTTGAACCCGCCGGCGTGCGCGCCGATGACCGTGCTCGCCAGGCCGCCGTAACGGCCCTCCCACAGCCGGCCGAACTTGTCGACCAGGACGTTGTAGCCGATGTCGCCCCATTCCAGGCTCACCGCGTGGTACTGGTAGATCGAGCGCAGGATGTCCGGGACCTGGTCGGCGGTGTAGTCGTTCGAGCCGGCGGTGTGGTGCAGCGCCGCCGCCTTGATCGTGGGTGCGAACTCGGGGTCCCAGTCGCGGACGTCCTCGTCGGCGCCCCACTGCGCGCGCGAGTAGACGTCCGGCATGGCCATCGCCGCGTCCGCGGTGTCCTGGATCTCCGGGGTGCCGGGCATCGCGTCGGCCGGGCTCGAACCGGGGTCGACGAGGTCCAGCCGCACGTCGGTGGGCTGCGCGCCGGAGCGGGTGACCAGTTCGGCCTGTACGCCGGTGCTCGGCCCCGTCCACAGCGGCGCCGTCCCGCCGCGCAGGGTGCCGCCGGAGGGGGCGTTCGGGTTCTGCTCGGCGTCCTCCCGCCCGACCTCGGTCCAGGCGCCCCACCGCCCGGCCGCGTCCTGGACGCGTACCTGCACGACCGTGTCGGTCACCGCCGGGTCGTCGGCCCAGGTCACCCCGACCAGTGAGAACTCGTCGACGTCGGTCTGCTCGACCGTCAGCGCCGGCGCGCCGGACGGGACGCCGGCGACGGGATCGGTGGTGCCGGCCTGCACGTCCGCGGCCGGCGCGGGGTCGGCGACCGACCCCATGGGCACCTCGTCGGTGCGGGCCGCCACGGGCTCGGGCTCGGGGGCCGGCGCGGCGTAGACCGGGAGGACCAGGAACGTCCCGGTCAGGACGGCAGTGCCGAGGAAGCCGGCGAGGAGTCGGCGCACGGGGGAAGCCCTTCGAGCAGGGGGACGGCGTCGGCGACGCCGGGAGCCGCCGGGAGCACACGGCGGACGAGGTCACGAACAGGTAACACCGCGTTCCGGCGCGGTGCACTCCGGGCCGCCCCAGCGGTCGCTGCCGCCCCGCCCGTCCCACGGGCGCCGCGCCTAGGGCTCGAGCGGCTCGCTCAGGGCCTCGTGGAGTGCCGCCCGCCAGGGGCGCGGTGCGGGCAGTCCCGCGGCGCGCCACGCGCCGAGGTCGAGCACGGAGTAGGCCGGCCGCGGGGCCGGGCGGGGGAAGTCCGCGGTGGTGGTGGGGCGGACCCGCTCGGGATCGGCGCCGATCTCCTCGAACACCGCGCGGGCGAACCCGAACCAGCTGACCGCGCCGGCGTTGCTGTAGTGCAGGACCGGCGGCAGCGGGTCCCCGCGCTCGCCGGCGGCGATCAGCCCGGCGGCCAGGTCGGCGGCCCAGGTGGGCGAGCCGACCTGGTCGTCGACCACGCGCACCGGGTCGCCGGCGGCGGCCAGCCGGGCCATCGTCCGGACGAAGTTGGCGCCGTGGCGGGCGTAGACCCAGGACGTGCGGACGACGGTGGCGTCACCCCCGGCGGCCGCGACCGCCCGTTCCCCGGCGGCCTTGGTCCGGCCGTAGGCGGTGCGCGGCGCGGTCGGCGCGGCCACGGGGTAAGGCTCGGTGGCCGTCCCGTCGAAGACGTAGTCGGTGGAGACGTGCAGCAGCCGGGCGGTGCCTGCCGCATGCCCGGCCAGCTCCTCGGCCAGCCAGCCGGGGGCGGCACCGTTGACCACCTGAGCGGTGGCCTCGTCGGTCTCGGCGGCGTCGACCGCGGTGTAGGCGGCGGTGTTGACCAGCACCGCCCGGTGCCCGGCGGCCGCTGTGCCCGCCAGCCAGTCGCGGACGGCGCCGCGCACGGCGCGCTCGTCGGTCAGCTCCAGCTCGGCGCGGCCGACGGCGGTGACCTCGTCGTCGCCGCGCCCGGCCAGCAGGTCCAGCAGGTCCCGGCCGAGCTGGCCGCGGGCGCCGGTGACCAGCCAGGAGATCGGCATCGGCGCCCTCAGCCGCGGGCGGTGGCGGCGGCGGCCTTGAGCGGCTCCCACCAGGCCCGGTTGTCCCGGTACCACTGCACGGTCAGGGCGAGGCCGTCCTCGAAGCCCATCCGCGGGGCGTAGCCCAGCGCGGCGGTCTTGGAGTAGTCGACCGAGTAGCGCAGGTCGTGGCCGCCGCCGCGCGGGTCGACGATGTTCTCCACGTAGCTCCAGTCGCGGCCGGTGGCCGCGAGCAGCTTCTCGGTGAGCTCCTTGTTGGACAGCTCGCGGCCGCCGCCGATGTTGTAGAACTCGCCCGGCGCGCCCTTCTCCAGCACCAGCTGGATGCCGCGGCAGTGGTCGTCGACGAACAGCCAGTCGCGGACGTTGGCTCCCTCGCCGTACAGCGGCACCTTCTGCCCGTCGAGCAGGTTGGTGACGAACAGCGGGATGACCTTCTCCGGGAAGTGGTAGGGCCCGTAGTTGTTGCTGCACCGGGTGATCGAGATGTTCAGCCCGTAGGTGCGCGCGTAGGCGCGCGCGATCAGGTCCCCGCCGGCCTTGGCCGCCGAGTACGGCGAGTTCGGCTCGAGGAGGTGGTCCTCGGTCCAGGAGCCCTCGTCGATCGAGCCGTAGACCTCGTCGGTGGAGACGTGCACCACCCGGCCCACCCCGTGCCGCAGCGCGGCCTCGAACACCTGCTGGGCGCCGAGCACGTTGGTCAGCACGAACTCCGACGCGCCGGAGATCGACCGGTCCACGTGCGACTCCGCGGCGAAGTTCACCACGACGTCGTGCCCGGGCAGGGCGGCGTCGAGATCGGCGGCGCTGCAGATGTCGCCCCGGACGAAGCGGTAGCGCGGCGAGTCGGCGACCGGCGCCAGGTTCGCCAGGTTGCCCGCGTACGTCAGCTTGTCGAAGACCGTGACGTCGGCGTCCTCGAAGGCCGGATAGCCCCCGGAGAGGAGGGTGCGGACGTAGTGGGAGCCGATGAAGCCCGCTCCTCCCGTGACCAGCACCCGCATGTTCCCGATCCTCCCGTGGCCGGCACCGCGGGGCATCCCCCCGAGGTGTGACTCCTGCGAACTGTGAGCACGCTAGTTGCCTGTCGGACGCGGTCCGCCGAGGTGACGGACGGTTCCCCGTGTCGGACCCCGGAGGCGCCCAGCTGCCGTGCCTACCATCGCTCGCGCCGGCTCCCCTCCCGCCGGCCGCCTCCCCGCACCGCCTCCCGGCGGTCGGAACATGCGCCCGTCGCCCGGCGTTTTTTCCGGGACGATCCGAGGAAGGACACCGTGAGCCGAGACCGCTCCGAGCCGGACGACCACCCGGGTCGCCCGCTCCCCCCGCGGCTCGACCCGCGCGCCGGCCGCCCCGCCCGCTCGCGCGCGGCCGAGTCCACGGCTCCCCGCGCCGGCCGGACCGGCGCGCCGCAGACCCGCCGCGGCGTCCTGCTCCTGCGCGTCGTCGGCGCCGTGCTCTCCGCCGCCCTGCTCGCGACCAGCGGCTGGGGCTGGTACCTCGGTCAGGTCGCCGAGGCGACCGTCAACCGCACCGACGCGATCCCGACGTCGGGCAACGAGGACACGTCCCACGCGGGCGCGGCGATGAACCTGCTGCTGGTCGGCAACGACAGCCGCGCCGATCTCACCGATCAGCAGCTCGCCGAGCTCAACGCCGGCGCGGACTCGGGCATCAACACCGACACGATGATCCTGGTGCACATCCCGGCCGACGGGTCCCGCGCCTCGTTCGTCTCCTTCCCGCGCGACTCCTACGTCCAGATCCCCGGATACGGCTGGGACAAGCTCAACGCGGCCTACGCCTACGGCTACCAGTCGGCCGACGAGAGCCAGCCCGACGCCGCGAAGCAGGCCGCCGGCGCCCAGCTGCTCGTGCAGACGATCAGCGGACTCACCGGGCTGCAGATCGACCACTACGCCGAGGTCGACCTGCTCGGCTTCTTCAACCTCGCCTCGGTCGTCGGCGGCGTCGAGGTGAACCTGTGCGAGCCGGTCGACGACTCCGCCTACTCGGGCGCCGTCTTCCCCGCCGGCAAGCAGGTCATCAGCGGCGCGGACGCCCTCAAGTTCGTCCGCCAGCGGCACGGCCTGCCGCGCGGCGACTTCGACCGGATCATCCGCCAGCAGGTGTTCATCGCCGGCGTGCTGCGCAAGATGCTCTCCGAGGACACCCTGCTCGACCTCGGCCGGCAGCGCGAGCTCGTGCAGGCGGCCGCCGAGTCGCTCACCGTGGACCAGTCGCTGGACCTCTTCCAGCTCGCGCAGCAGATGCAGTCGGTCACCGCCGGCGCCATCGAGTTCCAGACGATCCCGTACGTCGGCGACGACCGGGACGACCAGAACCGCTACATCCTCCGGCTCGAGGACGAGGACACGCTGCACCGGTTCTTCGCCGACCTCTCCGCCGACCCCGCCCCCGCGGCGGACGAGAGCACCACCCCGGCCGCGCCGCAGACCGTGGCGCCGTCGCAGGTGCAGGTCGCCGTCTACAACGGTTCGGGCACCCCCGGGCTGGCGGCCGAGACGGCCACCGCGCTCGGCACGGCCGGCTTCGTGGCGACGAACGGCGGCAACGCCGACTCCAGCGACTACACGACGACCGAGATCCGCTACGCCGCGGGCGACGAGGCGCGGGCGAACACCCTCGCTGCCGCCGTCCCCGGGGCGGTCCTCACCCAGGTCGACGACGCGACCACCGGCACGGTGCAGCTGGTCCTCGGCTCGGACTTCAACGGGGTCGGGCAGGCGGTCACGCCGACGCCCACCGTGCCGACCGAGGGCGAGGACCCGCGCACCGCCGCCGACGAGAGCTGCATCAACTGATCGACCGGTTACCGCCGACCGAGCGCGGGGTAGCCGACTGTTAGCCTCGCGGTACCGCCACGCTCATCTGCCGTTCACCGGCCGCGCGGCTGCACCGCTCGATCGAGGAGCTGCATCCTGCTCGCGAATCTGACCCTGGACGCCGAGGGCCTGGGCTTCTCCGCTGACGCCGAGGACGAGGGACGGGTCGTCGACGTCCTGCTCGACGGCCGCCGGATCTGGTCCTTCCGCATCGCCGACGCCGTCCCGGTGGTCCTCGACCCCGAGCTCGTCGACGTCTCGCCTGCCCCCGGCCGCCGGATGCCCTGGCCGGTCAAGCTCAAGCCCTACCTGAACGGCACGTCGGTGATCAGCCTGCGACCGGTCGACGGCGGGCCGGACGTCGTCGAGACGGGGGCGCGCTTCGGCGACAGCCCCGACCCGGTGCGCTTCGAGGACCGGTTCGGCATCGGCCTGATCATCAACAAGTTCAGCAACATCGGGCACGCCCTGGCCGACTACGACCCGCAGACCATCCCGCGGATGCTCGACCACGTCGACGAGGTCCGCGAGGTCCTCGCCAAGCACTTCCCCGACCTCGACGTGTACGTCATGGGCGGCACGCTGCTGGGCCCGTACCGCGACGGCAAGATCATGCGGCACGACGACGACGCCGACCTCGGGTACCTGAGCAGGCACACCCACCCGGTCGACGTGGTCCGCGAGAACTTCGTCATCGGCCGTGCGCTGCGCGGCGCCGGGCTGAACCCGGTCCGGGCCTCCGGCGGTCACCTGCAGATCCACTTCGCCCACGACGGCAAGCCCGACGCCTACGTCGACCTGTTCACCGGGTTCATCGACGACGACGGCTGGTTCCAGCACACCTTCGCCGTGCGCGCGCGGGCGACCCGCGACCAGATCGTCCCGCCGATCACCATCGACGTCGAGGGGCGCCCGGAGCCGGCACCGCGGACGCCGGAGATCATGCTCGAGGCCAACTACGGCCCGGGCTGGCGGACCCCCGACCCCGCCTTCCGCTTCAACATCCCGCAGTCGATGCAGGACCGGTTCTGGGGCTGGTTCTCCGACTACGGCATGGACCGCACGGTCTGGGAGGACTGGTACCGCTACGACATCGAGGGCGAGCGGGTGCCGCTGGGCAGCGCACCGTCGGACTACGCGCGGTGGCTGCACGACCGGATCCCGGCGGACGCGCCGATCCTGGAGCTCGGGGCCGGGCGGGGCCACGACGCGCTGTGGCTCGCCGAGCAGGGGCACCGGGTGGAGGCGATCGACTACGTCCGCTGGCCCACCGCGCGCGCCCAGCAGACCGCCGACGAGCGGCAGCTGCCGGCCCGGTTCCGGACGATGAACATCAACGACCTGCGCCGGATGCTGGTCCTCGGGGCGGAGGTGGCGGCCCGCCGGGAGCCCGTCGTCGTCTACGCCCGCGACCTGCTCGCCACGGTATGGGACGTGACCCGGCCGCAGCTGCTGCGCCTGCTGTCGATGGTGCTGCGCTCGGGCGGGCAGGCCCACCTCGACGTGCCGCGCGCCGACCTGATGCCCGTGCCGGGCACCGGCGTGCCGCTGCACCGGGCCACCCCGCTGGAGCGGCTCGCCGAGGAGATGGCCCCCTACGGCCTGCGGACAGAGGAGACCCTCGACACCGAGGAGACCCTCGAGAACCTGCCCTGGAACACGGAGGGCAAGCCCCTCCCCACGACGAGGATGGTGGTCACATGGCAGCGGCGCGCGTGAAGCGGGTGCTGCGGGCACCGGCCAAGGCACTGCGCAAGTACCTGTTGCCGGAGTACGAGGTGCTGCTCAAGGACAACCGGCTCGCCTTCGAGTCGCTCGAGGCCGCGCACGGCGCGATCGCGCACCTGCAGGAGCAGGAGCGCATCCAGCGCGAGCGGGGCGACGCCATGGAGGGCAGGCTCAACGACGTGGAAGCACGGCTCAACGACCTGCAGCAGGCCGTGCTGGAGGAGCGCCGGCTCAACCTCCGGATCGCCGAGCTGACCGACGTGGTCACCGAGCTCGTGCTGCCGCTCCACGACCGGGACATCAACCCCGAGAAGCTCAAGGCCCTGGCGCCGGACACGCTCTGACCCGCCGACGGCACCGGCCGGCATCCCCCTCGGGGACGCCGGCCGGTGCCGTCTCCGCGGGCTCCGGGAGCCGCTACCGCGTGAACGCCATGAGACTGTACGTGCAGGTCGGCAGGCTGCCGGTCGCGACGAACGCCAGGCGGTAGTCCCGGGCACGGGGGTCGTCGTGCAGTCCCTGGTCGACGGGGTAGACGCTGGCGAAGGTGTCGCTCCGGGCGCTGGCCAGCACGAGGACGTCCGGGCGGCGCTGCAGGATCTCGTCCACCTGCTCGGCCGTCGACAGCGCACCCGTCTCCTGGATCAACGCTTCGTTGAGGAACAGGCTCTCGATGGCCGTCCGGCCGCCGGCGCGGGCCGGGACGAGGCCGGCATCGACGATCGCGAAGGTCGTGTCCTGCGGTGTCGTGGTCAGCCACGCGGCCATGCTCGTGCGGGCCGCCGTCTTGCAGTCCGCGTACGTGCGAGCGGCGGCCACCACCGACCGCACGTCCCCCGGCGGCGCGGCCACCAGGGCAAGGCAGCCCGCGGCCAGGACGGCGACCGCGGCGCGTCCCCGGCGACGCCCGTCGACACCGCTCAGGAAACCGGCCACCCCGAGGCCGGCCAGCAGCGCCAGCTGGGGCCAGACCGGCAGGAAGAAGCGGCTGAAGCCGTTGACGTTGTCCAGCATGCCGATCGAGCCGGCCAGGTACACCGCCGGCGGGACGGCGAGCAACCGCTGCCGGCCTCGGGCGAGGGCCAGCCCCACGACGGCGAGGACCAGGACGACCACGCCCTGCGCGAGGAACTTGTCGGCAACACCGAACGGGGTTCCCTGGCCGGCCTTGAACAGCACCGAGTTCGGCAGCAGGTGCCCGTAGACGGCCAGCCGGATCCCCTCCAGCAGCAGCTGCGAGGCCACCGGCACACCGGCCAGCACGAGGAGCCGGCGGAACGCGGTGCGCCGCTGCGCCGTCCGCACCAACCGGCGGCCCTCACTGAGCGCCACGAGCACCCCGGCCGCGAGCAGGCCTTCCGGCCGCAGCCACGGCAGCAGCGCCATGGCGCCGGCCGCCGGCCACACCCGGCCGCCGTCCCGGGCGGCCAGTTCGAGCGTCGCGGCGGTGAGCACCAGGGCCACCGGAAGGGTCTCCAGTCCGCCCACCGCCCAGAACGCGATCGGTCCCGAGCACGCGACGAACAGCGTGGCCGCGGACGCACCGGTGCGACCCACGACGGTCCGCCCGCGGAGGTGGATCAGCGCCAGGAGGGCCACGCCGCTGAGCACGCCGACGCCCCGGGCCGCGAGCATTGCCGGGACCCCGATCAGGTCCGCGAGCGCCTCGGCGATGACCAGCAGCGGGTTGCTGAAGCCCTCCACCCGCGGACCGCCGGGGTTCCACACGAAGCCGTGGCCCTGGGCGAGGTTCTCGGCGTACCGGACGGAGATCCACGAGTCGTCGGTCACGAACACGCGCAGCCGCCAGCACAGCCCCAGGAAGACGCCGATCGAGGCGATCAGCACGGCGCTGTCCACCCACGGCCATGTCCGGCGGGGGCGGTGGGGGGCGGCGGGCCGGGCCGGGGCGCGCAGGACGGACGGGTCCTCGACGGTGATCATGGAGCTCCTGGGAAGGCAGCGCGACCTGCGGAGGGAGGCGCTGGAGAGAACGGACCGACGTCAGCGGGTCAGCGCTGGAAGGCCCACAGGCTGTAGGCGCAGGTGGGCACGCGCCCGCTGGCGACGAACGCCAGGCGGTAGCCCTCGGCATCGAGTCGGTCGTGGATCAGCTGGTCGCTCTGGTAGCTCCCGACGAACGCGGTCGGGTTGGGGCTGGCCACGATGACGACGTCCGGCCGCCGGCGGAAGACCTCGTCCGCGATCTGCTCGCCGGACATCCGGCCGGTCTCCTGGAGCGCGGCCTCGTTGAGGAAGAAGCTGTCGATCGCCGTGCGGCCGGCGCGGGCGGGGACGAGCCCGGCGTCGGAGATGGAGTACACCGTGTCCCGCGGCGTGGTCCGCAGCCAGTCGGCCATGGCCATGCGGGTGGTCGTCCGGCAGTCGAGGTAGTCCTGCGCGAAGGCCTCCGCGGTCCGCAGCCCGCCCGGGGGGAAGGCGAGCATGGCCGCCCCGGTGGCGGCCACGACGGCGCCTGCGGCGATCCGCCGCCGGCGGTCCTCGGCACCGGTCAGGAGACCCGCGACCCCCAGGCCAGCCAGCAGCACGAGCTGCGGCCAGACCGGCATGAAGAAGCGGCTGAAGGCGTTCACGCTGTCGGCCATGCCGAGCGAGCCGAGCAGGTAGACCGCCGGCGGGACGAGGAGCAGGCGCTGCCGGCCGGTGGCGAGAACCACCCCGATCACCGCCAGGAGCAGCACCAGCACACCCTGGGTGAGGAACTTCTCCGCGACCAGGAACAGCTCGCCGTGGCCGGCCTTGTAGATCACCGAGTTGGGCAGCAGGTGCCCGTACACAAGGAGCCGCTCGAGCTCCAGCAGGATCTGGGAGGCCACCGGGAGCCCGCCCAGCACGAGCAGACGACGCAGCGCGGCGCGCCGCTGCAGCCGGCGGAGCAGCGCCGGACCCTCGCTGAGCGCCACGAGGACCCCCGCCGCGGCCAGGCCCTCCGGCCGCAGCCACGGCAGCAGCGCCATCGCGCCGGCCGCGATCCAGACCCGGCCACCGTCCGCGCGGGCGAGTTCCAGGACCGCCACGGTGAGGACCAGCGCCATCGGCAGGGTCTCCAGCCCGCCCACGGCCCACACGGCGAAGGGCGCCGAGCAGGCGAGGAGCACCGTCGCCGCCGAGGCCCCGAAACGACCGATGACGGCACGGCCACGCAGGTGGACGAGCACGAGGCAGGCCAGGCCGCTGAGCACGCCCAGCCCTCGGGCGGCACGGATCGCCGGGATGCCGACGAGGTCGGCCAGCGCCTCGACGATGACGAGCAGGGGGTTGCTGTACCCCTCCACGGGCGCGCTGTCCGGGTTCCACCCGAAGCCGCCCCCGGAGGCGAGGTTCTCGGCGTACCGGACGGAGATCCACGAGTCGTCGGTCACGAACGCGCGCAGCCGCCAGCACAGCCACAGGTACAGGACGGCGGAGGCCGCGAGGACCAGGGTGCCGGACGTCGGGCGCCGCCGGACCGGCCGGTCGACGGGATCGGCGACGGGCAGCGGCCGCTCGAGGGTGGTCATGAGGCTCCTGGAAGCGCTGGCGCGCCGTCGGGACGGTGCGCTGGGCGGTCGGCCGGGCACCGGCGGAAGGCGCAGACCGGGCCGCGCTGCGGTGCTCGGGCGCCCGCCACACACAGTGGCTGGGCGATGACACCATGCTCGCATGCGCGCCCGGCCGATGGCGGGAGGACACGTGACGGAACGGTCCCGAGCGCACCTCCTGCACCGCACGGCCGTCCCTGACCCCACGCGTCACGGGGGTCACCCCCCGACCGCCCCCGGCGACCGCCCCGCACGGCCGGACAGTGCCTCAGATGGGCAGCTTGCGGAAGACCGCGCGCGGCGTGTGCCGCAGCCCGCTCATGACCCAGCGCATGGCGCCCGGCACCCACACGGTGTGCTTGCCCTTGCGGACGCCGGCGACGATCGCGTCGGCGACCGCCTCGGGCGTCGTGGCCAGCGGCGCGTCCTCGAGCCCCTCGGTCATCTTCGACTTCACGAAGCCCGGGCGGACGACGAGGACCGAGACGCCGGTGCCGGCGAGGGAGTCGGCCAGGCCGCTGAAGAACGCGTCCAGACCCGCCTTGGTGGAGCCGTAGACGAAGTTCGACGCCCGGGCCCGCTCCCCCGCCACCGACGAGAGGGCGACGATCACGCCGTGCCCCTGGTGGCGCAGGTGGTTGGCCAGCACGGTGCCGACGACGACCGGCGCCACGTAGTTGACCCTGCCGAGCGCGGCGACCGCGTCGGCGTCGCCGGCCAGCTGCTGCTGGTCGCCGAGCTGGCCGAACGCGATCACCGCGACGTCGATGTCACCGCCGGCGGCCGCCTCGGCGACCATCCGCTTGGGCGAGGACGGGTCGTCGGCGTCGAAGTCGACGACCTCGACGAGCCCGCCCGCGCCGCGCAGCTCCTCGGCCACGGCGGCGCGGCGGGGGGTGTCACGCGCGGCGACGATCACCCGCAGCGGCCGCTCCCGCAGGTAGCGGTGGGCGGTGGCCACGGCGATGTCCGAGGTGCCGCCGACGAGCAGCAGCGACCCGGGGGAACCGAGGGCGTCGATCACAGCGCGAGCCTCCTGGCCAGGTCCGAGGTGAAGACGCCGTCCGGGTCCACCTGCTTGCGCACGGCCCGGAACTGGTCGAGCCGGTCGTACATCTTCTCGAAGGTCTCCGGGCGCACCCGCGAGTCCTTGGCCAGGTAGATCCGGCCCTGGGCCGCGACGACCAGCTCGTCGAGCTGGTCGAGCAGGGTGGCCAGGCCCTTCACCACGGGGATGTCCAGCGCCAGCGTCCAGCCCGGGGACGGGTAGGACAGCATGCCGGGGTTGCCCGGGCCGAAGCGCTTGAGGACGGCGAGGAAGGACGCCGTCCCGGAGTGCGAGATCCGCTCCAGCGCCTCCCGCATGGCCTCCTCCTGCCCGAAGGGCACGGTGAACTGGTACTGCACGAAGCCGCGGGGGCCGTAGATGCGGTTCCAGGCGCCGACGCCGTCGAGCGGGTGGAAGAACGTCGGGATGCTCTGCAGCTGGTTGCGCTTGCGCTTCGGCGACTTGCGGTACCAGACCTCGTTGAACGCCGAGACCGTGGCCAGGTTGAGCAGCCCGGGCGGGAAGACGTTCGGCACCGACAGCTTGACCGAGCCGTGGTACTTCAGCGGGTCGGCCTGCCGCTTGGCGGGCAGCTCGTCGAAGCGGGCGAACCGGCCGCGGGTGAGCACCGAGCGGCCCATGCGCCTGCCCTTGGCCACGCAGTCGATCCAGGCCACCGAGTAGTCGTAGAGGTGGTCGGTCTCGGCCAGCAGCGTCATGAGGCTGTCGAGGTCCGGCGTCCGGTCGGTGTCGACCGAGATCCGGGACGACTCGATCTTCTTCATCTGCACCTGCGCGCGCAGGATCACGCCGGTCAGGCCCATGCCGCCCGCGGTCGCCCAGAACAGGTCGGCGTCGGTCTCCGGGCTGACCCGGCGGACCTGGCCGTCGGCGGTCAGCAGGTCGATCCAGCGGACGTGCTGGGCGAAGCTGCCGGCGACGTGGTGGTTCTTGCCGTGGATGTCGGCGCCGATGGCCCCGCCCACGGTCACCAGCCGGGTGCCCGGGGTCACCGGGACGAACCAGCCCTGCGGCACGAACCGGTTCATCAGCTCGTCGAGCGAGATGCCGGCCTCGACCTCGATCAGGCCGGTCTCCAGGTCGGCGGCGAGCACCCGGTTGGCCGTGGTCATGTCCAGCACGTGCCCGCCGGCGTTCTGCGCGGCGTCGCCGTAGCTGCGGGCCAGGCCGCGGGCCACGACGCCGCGGTCGCCGGCCGCCTTGAGCACGCTGCGCGCGTCGTCGTCCTCGTGCACGGAGGTGAGCACGGCCGGGGTCGGGGCGGTGCGGCCCCACCCGGTCAGCGGCACCATCGGCGCCTCGAGCGTGGCCTCAGACATTGAAGACCCCCAGCGCCAGCGTGGCGACCCACACGACGCCCAGGCCGAGCAGGACGCGGTCGCCCAGGACGATCTCCTCCGGGGCGCCGGCGGCGCCCTTGTCGACGTCCACGGCGTAGCGCAGGATCGCCATGACGAACGGGGCGATCGAGATGGTGGCCCACGGGACGGCGTTGTCGTGCGCGCCGGCCATGTCGAAGGCCCAGAGGCTGTAGGCCGTGACGGCGACACCGGCCGAGAGGCTCCAGACGAACCGCAGGTAGCTCGCGGAGTACTCCTTGAGCGTCTTGCGGGTCGCGGCGGCGTCCCCGACGACGATCAGCTCCGAGTAGCGCTTGCCGGCGACCATGAACAGCGAGCCGAAGGCCGCGACGAGCAGGAACCACTGCGACAGGGTCAGCCCCGCGGCGACACCGCCGGCGATGCCGCGGAGCAGGAAGCCCGACGCGACGACGGCGAGGTCGATGACCGGCTGGTTCTTCAGGAACAGGCAGTACGCCAGCTGGATGACCACGTAGGCGCCGAGCACCCAGGCCAGCGCCGGGCGGGTCAGCAGCACGCCCGCGGTCAGCGCGACCGCGAAGAAGACCACGGCCATCGCGACGGCCAGCGACTTCGGCACGACGCCGGCGGCGATCGGCCGGAAGCGCTTGCGCGGGTGCCGGCGGTCCTCCTCGACGTCGATCGTGTCGTTGACGAGGTAGACCGCGGACGCGGCGAAGCAGAACAGCACGAACGCGACAGCCGTCGGGATGAGGACGTCGAGCTCGAAGATGCGGCCGGCGGCCAGCGGCGCGGCCAGGACGAGGACGTTCTTCACCCACTGGCGCGGGCGCACGGCGCGCACGAGGCCCCAGGCGAAGGTGCCCCGCCAGCCCGGCAGCCGCGGCGCGAGCGGCGGATTCGGGGGCAGGGTGACCGGCGGGGTCCCCGGCGTGCCGGTGTCCACCGGGCTCAGGTGCGCCGGCGCGGCGGCCGCGGGTGCGGCCGCAGGCGGGCTCGAGTGCGGTTGGGCGGTCACGGTCATGCCTTCCTACCTGCGGTTCGGGTGATGCGGCGCCGGACGACGGTGGCGACTCCGGCCCCGAGCGCCGCTCCCGAGACGACGTCGGACGGGTAGTGCACGCCCAGCAGTACCCGCGACACCAGCATCAAGCCGGTGACCGCGGCCATCGTCGGCCGGCCCAGCATGGGACCGAAGCCGACCGCCGCGGCGGCGGTGGAGCAGCTGTGCGCGCTCGGGAAGGACAGCCGGCTCGGCGTCTTCACCAGCGCCGGGACGTCGTCCAGCGTCGGCCGCACGCGGCGGACGACGCGCTTGACCACCACACCGGCGGCGTGCGCGGCGATGACGCCGGCCGTGCCGGCCGCCCAGTCGGTCCGCCGCCGGCCGGACAGCCAGCCGGCGGCACCGAGGGCGAGCCAGCCCAGGGCGTGCTCACCGAAGTGGGAGAGGCCCTGGGCGACGGGGACGGCCGGAGTGCCACCGAGGGTGCGCCGCGTCGAGCGGAGCAGGGCGTGGTCGATCCGGGTCAGGGTGGTACCGGAGGTTGCGCTCATCGGGAACCGACTGTAGCCGCGGGGATCCGGCCGTCCGGGGACACGCGGGGGAACGCTCCGTCACGCTGCCACTCTTGTCCCGTGTCCATCACGAGACCCACCCTTCCGGCGCAGCTGCTCGAGTCCGCGGTCCGCCGCGATCCCGCGGCTCCGCTGCTCACCTACTACGACGACGCGGCCGGCGAGCGCGTGGAGCTGTCGGCCACCACGCTGGCCAACTGGGTCGCCAAGACGGCGAACCTGCTGCAGGAGGAGTTCGACGTCGGCCCGGGCAGCACGGTCGCGCTCGCGCTGCCGGTGCACTGGCAGACCGCCGCCGTGCTGCTGGCGGCGTGGAGCTGCGGGGCGACCGTGCTGGACGCGCCCGCGGAGGACGAGGGCGGGCTGGCCGGCGCGGACGTCGTCCTGGTCTCGCAGGAACGGCTGGTCGCCGTGGAGGAGGAGCTGGCCGGTGCGGAACTGCTCGGCCTGTCCCTGCACCCGCTCGGCCTGGGGATGAACGGCTACGCGGGGCAGGCGCGCGACTTCGCACTCGAGGTGCGCGCCGCCGGCGACCTCTTCGCCCCGTGGACCCCGCCGGACGCCTCCTCCCCCGGGCTGCGGGCGGGGGGACTCGAGCTGACGCTGGGCGGGCTGGCCGCGGCCGCGGCCGAGCTGGCCGGCCGGCTGGGGCTGGCCGCGGGCGACCGCGTCCTCGTCGACGAGGCGACCGCCGCCGAGGCGGGTCCGGTGGCCTGGCTGCTCGCGCCGCTCGCGGCCGGGGCGTCGCTGGTCCTGTGCCGGCATCCCGATCCGGCCGCGCTCGCCGCCCGCGCGGCCGCCGAACGGGTCACGGCTACGCTCGGACCCGAGATCGACGGCATCCGCGCGCTGGGACGACCTGCCTGAGGGCTCCCCGCCGCACGAGAACGGTGGTCAGTGCATGGACAAGGTGGTCGCCAGCGCCCGCGAGGCCGTGGCCGACATCGGGGACGGCGCGACGCTCGCCGTCGGCGGTTTCGGGCTCTGCGGGGTCCCGATCAAGCTCATCGACGCGATCCTCGAGCAGGGCGCGAAGAACCTGACGACGATCTCCAACAACTGCGGCGTCGACGACCAGGCGCTGGGCGTGCTGCTCTACGCCGGCCGGATCACCCGCACGATCAGCTCGTTCGTCGGGGGCAACAAGGAGCTCGCCCGGCTCTACCTCTCCGGCGAGCTGGAGGTCGAGCTCACCCCCCAGGGCACGCTGGCCGAGCGGCTGCGCGCCGGCGGCACCGGCATCCCCGCTTTCTACACCCCGACCGGCGTCGGCACGATGGTCGCCGACGGCGGCATCCCGATCCGCTACGACTCCGACGGCAACGTCGTCGTCACCAGCACGCCCAAGGAGGTGCGCGAGTTCGGCGGCCGGCAGTTCGTGCTGGAGACGGCGCTGACCGCGGACTTCGGGCTGGTGCGCGCCGCGGTGGGCGACCGGCACGGCAACCTGGTCTTCCACGAGTCCGCGATGAACTTCAACCCGCTGGCCGGTATGGCCGGGCGGGTCACGATCGCCGAGATCGAGGAGCTGGTCGAGCCCGGCGAGATCCGCCCCGAGGACGTGCACCTGCCCGGGGTGTTCGTGCAGCGCGTGGTCGTGGTCGGGCCCGAGGGCAAGAAGATCGAGAAGCGCACCACCCGGCCGCGCGAGAACGGGTCCGCTCCGGCCGCCGCCGGCGAGGAAGCAACCATCTCCACCGAGAACGGGGCGTCCGCCTGATGGCACTCACCCGCGACGAACTCGCTGCCCGCGTGGCCCTCGAGCTCACCGACGGCCAGTACGTCAACCTCGGCATCGGGATGCCCACCCTGGTGCCCAACTACGTGCCGGACGACGTGCACGTGGTGCTGCACAGCGAGAACGGCATCCTCGGCGTCGGCCCCTACCCCGTCGAGGGCGAGGAGGACCCGGACCTGATCAACGCCGGCAAGGAGACGGTCACGATCCTTCCGGGTGCGAGCTTCTTCGACTCCTCGATGTCCTTCGGCATGATCCGCGGTCACCACCTCGACCTGGCCATCCTCGGCGCCATGCAGGTCAACCCCCGCGGCGACCTGGCCAACTGGCTGATCCCGGGCAAGATGGTCAACGGCATGGGGGGCGCGATGGACCTCGTCCAGGGCGCCAAGCGGGTGATCGTGATGATGGAGCACGTCGCCCGCGACGGCTCGGCCAAGATCGTCGAGGAGTGCACCCTGCCGCTCACCGGCAAGGCCTGCGTCGACCGCATCGTCACCGACCTCGCCGTCATCGACGTCACCGACCGCGGCCTCGTGCTCCGCGAGGTCGCGCCGGGCGTGAGCGCCGACGAGGTCGTCACGGCCACCGGCGCGCCGCTCGAGGTCCCCGGCGACGTCCCCACCATGTCGCTGCCGGCTGCTGTGTGACTTTTTCGGTCCTCGCCCGGGACGCCGAGACCGGTGACCTGGGCATCGCGGTCTCCTCGTGCATCCTCGCCGTCGGCCGCGCCGTGCCCAGCGCCCGGCCCGGGGTCGGCGTGGTGGCCGTGCAGGCCCGCAGCCGGCGGGGGCTGGGTCAGTCCCTGCTGAACGGGCTCGCCGAGGGCGCCGCCCCCGACGAGCTGGTGAAGCGGGCGGCGCACTCCGCCGAGGACGCCGACCGCCAGATCGCCGTCCTCGCCGCCGACGGGCGGGTGGCCGCCGACACCGGCCGGACGTCGTTGCCCGTCAGCGGCCACCTCGTCGGCGACGGGTGGAGCGTGCAGGGCAACATGCTCGCCTCGACCGACGTCCTGCCGGCGATGGCGCGGGCGCTCACCGCCGCCGGCGGCGACCTGCCCGACCGGCTGCTCGCCGCGCTGACCGCGGGCCAGGACGCCGGCGGCGACCTGCGCGGCCGGCAGTCCGCCGCGCTGCTCGTCGTCGGCGGCTCGCCGGTGACCGACGAGGACGACGGAGTGCGGATGGACCTGCGGGTCGACGACTCCGGCGACCCGGTCGCCCAGCTGCGCATGCTGCGCAACCTGCAGCGCGCCTACGACGAGCGCGACTACGAGACGCTCGCCCTGTTCGCCCCCGAGGGCGCTCGGGACCTCTACGCGGCGCTGGCCGCGTCCCGCCGCGGCGACCGCACCGCTGCCCGCAGCGCGCTGGAGGCGATGCGCGCCCGCCCCGGCTGGTCGGCGTGGCTGGCCGCGATGGCCGGGGACGCACGACTGGCCGGGGTGCAGCAGCTTCTCGACTAGTTGCGGTCGAGGTCCCCGAACATTCTGTAACGGACCGGTACTCTCGCGTCACGGATATCGATGACGCATGGTCAACCATTGAACACGTAGCGCCAACCCGCGTCGAGATAGGTGTCCGCTCGCGCCCGCCGACGGGCGCCGACCGCCGTTCGATCGCCGGCGCCCCGCGCCGCCCGCCCGTCTCGAGGTGACCCTTGCCCGCTGGAAAGCGGACCTCCCCCAAGCGCCGATGGTGGCTCGCCGCCGCCGTCGCGGTCGTCGTGGCCGCCGGAGTCGCCGGGGTGCTCCTGCGCGCTCCGGACGACGACACGGCCACCGCCGCGAGCGGATCGGCGACCCAGACGTCCGCCGGGACGACGGCCGTCGCCGCCCCCACCACGGAGGTCTACTCCGACCCGCGGGCCCCGGGCACCACTCCGGTCAGCACCGAGCCGCCGGCCGACGTCGCGACCGACGAGCCGCGCACCGTGCCGGACGGCCAGGCCGACGTGACGGTCACCTTCGCCGGCTGGGACGACGCGACGTCCTCGGTCGAGGTGGACGCCTTCGTCGGCAGCCTCATCGAGGACGGCGGCTCGTGCACCCTCACCCTGACCCGGGGCACCGACAACCGGACCGCCTCCTCGGCAGCGACCGCGGATGCGAGCACCACGATCTGCGCGCCCCTGCGGGTCTCCGACGCCCAGCTGACCTCCGGCACCTGGCAGGCGGTGGTGGCCTACTCGTCGGCCACGGCGCGGGGTACCTCCGCGCCGGTCCGGGTGACCGTCCCGTGACCGCCACCCCGCCGGCCGGCCGCCTCCGGGCCGGCGTCCTCCTCGCGCTCCTCGCCGGACTGCTCGCGGTCACCGGCCTCGGCGGCGTCTCCGACGACGCATCGGCTCCCGCCGTCGCCACGCCGCAGCTGCAGCTGACCGCGGACACCAGCCAGTTCGTCGCCGGCAACATCATCTCCGACGGCCTGTTCTTCGACGGACTGGCGATGTCGGCGACCGACGTCCAGGGCTTCCTGGACGAGAAGGGCGCCGCCTGCGTCCCGGCCTCGGACGGCACGCCGTGCCTGAAGAGCTTCCGGATGAACACCGTCAACCTGCCGGCCGACTCCTACTGCGCCGGGTACGCGGGCGTGGGGAACGAGACGGCGGCGTCGATCATCGCCAAGGCGGGCAGGTCCTGCGGGATCAGCCAGCGGGTGCTGATGGTCATCCTGCAGAAGGAGCAGGGGCTGATCCGGGGCAGCGGCGCGGGCCTCTACCCCTTCCGGTACACCGCCGCGATGGGCTTCGGCTGCCCGGACACCGCGCGCTGCAACCCGACCTACGCGGGCTTCCAACGGCAGGTGTACTACGCGGCACGGCAGTACAAGGTCTACGCGGCCAACCCGGGCAACTACAACTACGCGGCCGGCCGCTGGAACACGATCGGCTATGCGCCGGCCACGGAGTCGTACGACAACATCAACAACGCCCGGTGCGGGACCGCGCAGGTCTTCATCGAGAACCAGGCGACCGCGGGGCTGTACATCTACACGCCCTACCTGCCGAACGCCGCCGCCCTCGCCGCCGGGTACGGAGCCGCCCCACCCTGCGGCGCCTACGGCAACCGGAACTTCTGGCTCTACTACACCGACTGGTTCGGCTCGACCCAGTCGCCGGGCGGCACGGCCATCCTGGCGCGGGCCAAGGCCGCCGGAACGTCGCTGGGCGACGCGACGTCCGCGGTGATCTGCGGGCTGCGCGACGGCGGCTGCTTCCGCAACCACCAGAAGGGCACGATCTACTGGTCGCCGGCGACCGGCGCCCAGATCGTCCGCGGCGCGATCGGTGGCCACTGGGGCCAACTGGGCTGGGAAGGCGGCCGACTGGGCTACCCCACCCGTGAGGAGCAGTGCGGCCTGCGCGACGGCGGCTGCTTCCAGGAGTTCCAGCGCGGCGCGGTCTACTACGCCCCGGCGGTCGGCCCGCACGCCGTGCTGGGCGCCATCCGCACCAAGTGGGCGCAGCAGGTCTGGGAGCGGGGGCCCCTCGGCTACCCGACCACCGACGAGGCCTGCGGACTCGCCGCCGGCGGCTGCTACCAGAAGTTCCAGGGCGGCAGCATCTACTGGTCCAAGGCGACGTCGGCGCACATCGTCAGCCGCGCCGACGTGCTGCAGGCCTGGGGGCGGCAGAAGTGGGAGGCCGGGGTCCTCGGCTACCCCACCGGCGACACCACCTGCGGGCTGCGCGACAGCGGCTGCTACCAGAAGTTCCAGGGCGGCTCGGTCTACCTCTCGGCCACCTACGGGGCCCAGATCGTCCGCGGGCCCGTGCTGGACAAGTGGGCGACCAGGACGTGGGAACGGGGAGACCTGGGCTACCCCACCGGCGACACCACCTGCGGGCTGCGCGACGCCGGCTGTTTCCAGAACTTCGCGGGCGGCGCGATCTACTCGTCGGCCTCCACCGGCGCGCACCTCGTGAGCCCCGGGCCGGTCCGGGACACCTGGGCGGCGCAGAAGTGGGAGCGCGGGGCACTCGGTTACCCCACCGACGACACCGCCTGCGGTCTGGCCGACACCGGCTGCGTCCAGCACTTCCAGGGCGGCGCCGTCTACTCCTCCACGTCCACCGGGCCGCACGTCGTCTCCGGCGCCGTCCTCACCCGCTGGACGGCGCAGGGCAACGAGGCCGGGGCGCTCGGCTACCCGATCACCGAGCAGACGTGCGGGCTCGTCCGCAGCGGCTGCTTCCAGAAGTTCCAGAACGGCTCGATCTACGCGACGCCCACCACGGGTGCCCGCGTCGTCTCGGGCGCGTTCCGGGACGAGTGGCAGGCGCAGCGGTGGGAGCGCGGCGCCCTCGGCTACCCGGTCGGCGAGCGGACCTGCGGTCTGGCCGACAGCGGGTGCTACCAGAAGTTCGAGGGCGGCTCGATCTACTCGTACGGGTCGGCCGGTCCGTTCTCCGTCATCGGGCCGATCCGGGACGCCTGGGGCGGGCAGCGCTGGGAGCGTGGCGACCTCGGCTACCCCACCGCGAACCAGGTCTGCGGCCTGGCCGGCGGCGGGTGTTCCCAGTCGTTCCAGGGCGGGTCGATCTACTGGTCGCCGACCACCGGCGCGCACCCGATCGTCGGCGCCATCGGCGGCTACTGGGTGGGGGCGGGCGCGCAGGACGGCAGCCTGGGCTACCCGACCGGCAACCCCGGCTGCGGGCTCACCCGCGGTGGCTGCTACCAGCACTTCCAGAACGGCTCGGTCTACTGGACCCCGGCGCACGTCGCCTACGCGGTGACCGGCGCGATCCGCACGTACTGGAAGGGCACCGGCTGGGAACGCGGAACGCTGGGCTACCCGGTCACCGAGGCCGTGCCCTCGGGCAACCAGACCACCCAGCAGTTCGAGGGCGGCACCCTCGTCCTGAACACCACCACCGGCCAGGTGACCCGCCGCTGACGCACACCGGCCGGGGCCCGCACGGGCCCCGGCCGGTCGCTCAGCGCAGCAGCGACCGGGCGATGACCATCCGCTGGATCTGGTTGGTGCCCTCGTAGATCTGGGTGATCTTGGCGTCGCGCATCATGCGCTCGACCGGGAAGTCCTGGGTGTAGCCGGCGCCGCCGAAGAGCTGGACGGCGTCCGTGGTCACCTGCATGGCGACGTCGGAGGCGAACGCCTTGGCCGAGGCCGAGACGCGGCTGACGTCGCGGCGGCCCTGCTCCCCCGCGGCAGCCGCGACGTAGACCAGGTGCCGGGCGGCCTCGATCTTCATCTCCATGTCGGCGAGCATGAACTGCACGCCCTGGAAGTGGCTGATGCTCGTGCCGAACTGCTTGCGGTCCTTGACGTAGGCGACCGCCGCGTCCAGCGCGCCCTGCGCGATGCCGACGGCCTGCGCGCCGATCGTCGGGCGGGTGAAGTCCAGCGTGCGCAGCGCGGTCTTGAAGCCGGTGCCGGGCGCGCCGACGATCCGGTCGGCCGGGATCGTGCAGTCGGTGAAGTAGAGCTCGCAGGTGGGCGAGCCCTTGATGCCCATCTTGCGTTCCTTCGGCCCGACCGCGAAGCCCGGGTCGTCCTTGTGGACGGCGAAGGCGGAGATGCCGTTGGCGCCCTTCTCGGGGTCGGTCACCGCCATGACCGTGTACCAGGTGGAGACGCCGGAGTTCGTGATCCAGGCCTTGGTGCCGTTGAGCACCCAGGAGTCGCCGTCCTGGCGCGCGCGGGTCTTCATCGCCGCCGCGTCGGAGCCGGCCTCCCGCTCGGACAGGCCGTAGCTGATCATCGCCTCGCCGGCGGCGATGGGCGCCAGCACCCGCTGCTTGAGGTCCTCGTCGGCGGACAGGATGATCGGCATCGAGCCGAGCTTGTTCACCGCCGGGATCAGCGAGGCCGACGCGTCGACCCGGGCGACCTCCTCGATCACGATGCAGGTCGCGATCGCGTCGGCGCCCTCTCCCCCGTACTGCTCGGGGATGTGCGTGGCGTGGAACCCCGCGGCGGTCAGCGCCTTCTGCGCCTCGACCGGATACCGCGACTGCGCGTCCACATCGGCGGCGTGCGGCGCGATCTCCCGCTCGGCGATCTCGCGGACCGCCTCCCGGATCGCCTCGTGCTCCTCGGTCAGTGCGTACAGCCCCGCGTTGCTACCCACGGGTTCGAGCCTAATCCCCGGCCTGCGGGCGCGTTCCCAGCGTCTGCCGGAGGGCCGCGTCCCGGGCGACCACCTGGTCGGCGAGGTCGGCCTGGAAGCGGCTGACCTCGGCGCGCAGCCGGTCGTCGGACGCGGCCAGGATGCGGACGGCGAGCAACCCGGCGTTGCGGCCGCCGCCGATGCTGACCGTCGCCACCGGCACGCCGGCCGGCATCTGCACGATCGACAGCAGGCTGTCCAGCCCGTCGAGGCGGTCCAGCGGGCGCGGGACGCCGACGACCGGCAGCGGGGTGGCCGCGGCGACCATCCCCGGCAGGTGCGCCGCTCCCCCGGCCCCGGCGATGATCACCCGCAGGCCGCGGCCGGCGGCGGACTCGGCGTACTCGAGCATCCGCCGCGGCGTCCGGTGCGCCGAGACGACGTGCGCCTCCCACGGGACGGCGAACTCGTCCAGCGCGGTCGCGGCCGGCTGCATCGTCGGCCAGTCCGAGTCGCTGCCCATGACGATGCCGACCACGGGTCCGGTCACAGGTCTCCTCAGTGCTCGTCGGCGAACGCGAAGGCTGGGTCGACGACGCCGTCGGCCAGGTAGCGGGCCGCGGCGACGGCGCGGGCGCGGACCTCCTCGAGGTCGTCGCCGAGGGCCGTGACGTGGCCGAGCTTGCGGCCCGGGCGCTGGCCCTTGCCGTACCAGTGCAGCTTCACGTCGGGCCAGTGCGCCATCAGGTGGTGCACCCGCTCGTCGAGGGCGGGGCCGGTCCAGTCCGGCGCGGCGGCCGCGCCGCCGAGCACGTTGGCCATCACGGCCACCGGCGCCGTCATCGCCGTCGAGCCGAGCGGGTAGTCGAGGACGGCCCGCAGGTGCTGCTCGAACTGGCTGGTCCGCGCGCCCTCGATGGTCCAGTGGCCGGTGTTGTGCGGGCGCATGGCCAGCTCGTTGACCAGCACGCCGTCGGCGGTCTCGAACAGCTCGACGGCGAGCAGCCCGACGACGCCGAGCCGTTCGGCGATCCGGATCGCGAGCTCCTGCGCGCCGGTCGCGCGGGCGTCGTCCAGACCCGGCGCGGGGGCGAGCACCTCGTGGCAGACGCCGTCGCGCTGCACGCTCTCGACCACCGGCCACGCGGCGACCTGCCCGAACGGCGAACGCGCCACCACCGCGGCCAGCTCGCGGACCAGCGGGACCCGCTCCTCGGCGAGCAGCACGCCGTGCCGGTCCAGCAGCGCGGCGGCCTCGGCCCGGTCCCCGATGACGAAGACGCCCTTGCCGTCGTAGCCGCCCCGGGGGGTCTTGAGCACCACGGGCCAGCCGTGCGCCGCGGCGAACGCGGCGACGTCGTCGGCGCTCGTGACCTCCGCCCAGGCCGGCTGCGGCTCCCCCGCGGCGGCGAGCGCGCGGCGCAGGACCAGCTTGTCCTGCGCGTGCACGAGCGCGCCCGGGCCGGGCGCGACCCGGTGCCCGGCCGCCTCGAGGGCGTGCAGGTGCTCGGTGGGGACGTGCTCGTGGTCGAAGGTGAGCACGGTGGCGCCCTCGGCGACCCGCGTCAGCGCCGCGAGGTCGCGGTGGTCGCCGAGCTGCACGTCGGCGGCGACGAGCGCCGCGGACTCCTCGGGCCCGGTCGAGAGCACGCGCAGCGACTGGCCGAGCGCGATCGCGGCCTGGTGGGTCATGCGGGCGAGCTGGCCGCCACCGACCATGGCGACCACGGGCAGCCCGGTGCGGGGATCGAGCGCGTCGGCCATGGCGCGGACAGGGTAGCCGGGGCCCCGATCTCCCTACACTGGCCGGGTGCCCTTCCCCCGCCTGAGCGGCCGTCTCCGGTCGACCGGGCGGCTGCTGCTGAAGGAGATCGGCGCCTTCGGGGTGGTGGGGGCGGTCGCCTTCGTCGTGGACGTCGGCCTGTTCCAGATCCTCTACGCGGAGGCCGGCGTCGGCGCGGTCACCGCGAAGGTCGCCTCGACGCTGGCCGGGATGTCCGTGGCCTACCTCGGGCACCGGTTCTGGTCGTTCGCGCACCGCGAGCACGAGCGGCCGGGCCGGCAGAGCCTGGTGTTCGTCCTCATCAACTGCGCCACCCTGCTGCTGGGCGCGGGCATCGTCGCGCTGGTGCGCTATCCGCTGGGCCAGGAGAGCGTGCTGGTGGTACAGATCGCCAACATCACGTCCATCGCGCTCGGCAGCGTCATCCGGTTCCTCGGCTACCGGCGGTGGGTGTTCACCGCGCCCGGCACCGAGGACGCCACGGACGGCGCACGCGTGGTCGCGTGAGCGGCGAGCCGGAGCTGTTCTTCGAGGACCTCACCCCCGGCCGGGTGTTCGACCTCGGCGAGGTGCGCGTCGACGCCGACGAGATGGTCGAGTTCGCCCGGCGCTACGACCCGCAGTGGTACCACCTGGACGCCGAGCGGGCCGCCGACTCCAGCTGGGGCGGGCTGATCGCCAGCGGCTTCCTCACCGCCAGCCTGTGCATGCGGCTCTACGTCGACGCCGTCCTGCACCGGGCCGCCGCCGATGCCTCCCCCGGCCTGGACGAGGTGCGCTGGCTGGCCGCGGTGCGGGCCGGCGACGTGCTGCACGGGCGGCTCACCATCGAGGGTGCGGGGCCGTCGTCCCGGTCGCCGGAGCTGGGGACGGCGGCCCTGCTGTTCGAGCTGACCCGCGAGGGCACCCCGGTGCTGCGGATGCGGGCGCGCGGCTGGTTCCGCCGCCGTTCCCCCCTCCCCGGTTGAGCGCCCGCGTCAGCCGCCTCGGCTCAGCCGGCGAGGCGCGAGCCGTGCCGGCCGGGGATCACCTCCAGCCGGGTGGTGATGCGGGTCCGCAGCTCCTCGACGTGGCTGATGACGCCGACCGTCCGCCCGCCGCGACGCAGGTCGTCGAGCACGTTCATGACCGCGTCGAGGGCCTGCGGGTCGAGCGTGCCGAACCCCTCGTCGACGAAGAGGGTGTCGATGCGCACGCCGCCGCTCTCGGCGGTGACCACGTCGGCCAGGCCGAGGGCCAGCGCCAGGGAGGCCATGAAGCTCTCGCCGCCCGAGAGCGTCTTGGTGGGCCGCCGGGTCCCGGTGTACTCGTCGAGGACGTCGAGGCCGAGGCCGCCGCGGGCGCCGTGCCGGCCCTGGGCGTCGCTGTGCAGGAAGGTGTAGCGGCCGCCGGACATGTCCTGCAGCCGGCGGCTGGCCACCTCGGAGACCTGCTCGAGCCGGGCGGCGAGCACGAAGGACTGCAACCGCATCTTCAGCCGGTTGGAGCCGCGGCCGCCGACGAGGTCGGCCAGGGCGGTGACCCGGTGGGCCGCGGTCCGCTGGTCGTCGAGCTGCACCTCGACCTCCATGAGGTCTCCGGCGAGCTCGTCGAGGCGGGCGGTCCGGCGCCGGGCGGCCTCCAGGTCGGCGACCGCGGCCTCGCGGGCCTCCGTCGCCTCGCGGCAGCACCCGGTCAGGGCGGCGAGGTCCGGGCGCGGGCCGAGGTCGGCGAGCTCGGGCTCGGCCAGCGTCGCGGTGACGACGACGCGGGCGCGGTCGTGCTCCTCGACCAGCCGCCCGGTCCGCGCCGCGCGGGCCGGGTCGAGCAGGGCCGCCGCTGCGGCGTCGGTGCCGGCGAACCCCGCCTCGGCCACCCGGGTCTCGGCGGCGGCCCGGGTCTCCTCCGCGGCCACGCGGGCCCGCAGCTCGGCCGCCTCCGCCTCGAGGAGCGCCTCGCACCGCTCCGCCTCGGCGGTGAGCCGGCGGGCGCGGGCGGGCAGGTCGGGGTCGTCCCCGCGGGCGGCCTCCAGCCGGTCGCGCAGCGCGGCCAGCGCCTCCTCCGCCGCCGCCAGCTCGGCGCGGCGGCGGCCGAGCTCCTCGCGGTCGGCGACCAGCGCGGCGGCGGCCGCCTCGCGGCGGGACGTGCGGTCGGCGAGCTCGGTGCGGGCACGGTCGAGACCGGCCGCGAGCCGGGCGTCCTCCCGCAGGTGCGCCTCGGCCTCGGCGAGCGCCCGCTCCTGGGCGTCGAGCGGGTCGTCGCCGGCCTGCCCCCGCAGCCCGGCGAGCTGCGCCTCGCGCTCGGCCAGGGCGGCCCGCGCGGCGGTGTGCCGGGCCTCGGCGTCCTCGGCCGCGGCGCGCGCGGCGTCCTCGTCCTCGCGGGTGACCAGCGGGCCGCCCGCGGTGGCCGGGGACGGGTGCTCGACGGCGCCGCACACCGGGCAGCTCTCGCCGTCGCGGAGCCCGGCGGCCAGCTCGGCGGCCATGCCGTCGAGCCGCCGGGCGCGGACGTCGTTCCAGTGCTCGCGGGCGTCCAGCCAGGCGGCGCGGGCGGTGTCGGCCGCGCGGCGGTCGGCCTCGACGGCGGTCGCGAGCGAGCCGGCGGCCCGGGCCGCGGCCACGGCGGCCCGGCGGCGCTCGACGGCGTCGGTGCGGCCGGGCAGCCGCGCGGCGGCCTCCGCCGCCGCGGCCACCCGCGCCTCCTGCTCGGCGATCCGGCCCGGCCAGGCACCGGCGGCGGCCTCGCCCTCGGCGCACCGGGCGGTCAGCCGCTCGACCAGCCGGGCGGTCGCGGCGACGTCCCGGGCCAGCCGGTCGGCCTCGGCCACCCGGGGCAGCAGGGCCCGGACCTCGGCGGCCTCGACCCACAGGGCGCGGGCCAGCAGCCCGTCGGCGGCACGGCCGCCCGAGACCGCCGCCCACGCGCGGCGTGCCGCGGCCAGCGCCGCGCCCGCGGCCCCGGCGGCCTGCCCGGCCCGGGCGGCGGCCTCGAGCACGTCGCGCGCCGGCTCCGCCCGCCGTCCGGCCTCGAGCTCGGCCCGCAGCGGCGCCAGCGCGTCCTCCTCCGCGGCCAGCCGGGCCAGCTCCGCGCGGGCGCGGTCGCGCCGGAGGTGGCGCTCCTCCTCCGCCCGGGCGGCGGCGAGGGCCGCCTCGTGCCGGCCCGCCTCCGCCCCGGCCGCGGCCGCGAGGGCCTCGGCCTCGGCCAGGCGGGCCGCGGCCTCCCCGCGCACCCGGTGCACCCAGGCGCCCACCGCCGACCGCGGCGCGGCGCCGACCGCCTCGGGCGCCAGCTCCTCGGGCACCGGGACGTCGGCGGCCTGGGCCACCAGCGAGACCAGGGTCGCCGCCCGGTTCCGGACCCGCTCCAGCCGCTCCCGGGCGGCGGCGCGCTCGTCGGCCAGCCACTCCTCGGCGCGGGCGAACCGGCCGACGTCGAACAGCGTGCGCAGCAGCCGGCCGCGGTCCTCCGGCTCCGCGCGCAGGAAGCGGGCGAAATCGCCCTGCGGCAGCAGCACCACCTGGCAGAACTGCTCCGCGGACAGCCCCAGGCGGGTCCGCAGGTGCTCCGAGCCCTCGTCGATGCGGGTGCTGACCGCCTCCCAGCCGCCGTCGACGGCCCGCTGCACGGTCAGCCGCGCCTGCTCGGTCGTCGTCCCGGTGCCGCGGCGCTTCGGACGCTGCTGCTCCGGCCGCCGGACCACCCGCAGCCGCTCCCCGCCGAGGGTCAGCTCCAGCTCGACCTCGGTCCGGGTCTCCTCGTCGGCGTGGTCGCTGCGCAGCCGCTTCTCCTCGCCCCGGGCACCGGGCACGGTGCCGTAGAGGGCGAAGACGACCGCGTCGAGCAGCGTGGTCTTGCCGGCGCCGGTCGGGCCCCAGAGCAGGAACAGCCCGTCGCGGCCCACGTCGTCGAGGTCGACGCTGACCCGGCCGGCGAACGGGCCGAAGGCCGAGAGGCTCAGGCGGTGCACCCTCACCGGGCGGCCTCCGCGGCGCCCGCGGCGCTCAGCGCCCGGCCCAGCAGGTCCAGCTCCACGGGTGCCGCCTCGGTGCCGCGCACGTGCGCGACGAACTCGCGGGTCACCTCCAGGTCGCTTCGCCCGCGCAGCCGCTCCTGGTAGCTGCGGCCGTCGGCGCCCGCCCCGGAGCCGGTCCACTCCAGGTGCACGCAGTGCGGGAAACGGGCCTGCAGCCGGCGCATCGGGTCGACCGGCCGCTCGGCGTCGGTCAGCCGGGCGGAGACGAAGTGGTCCTCGACCGCGGCGAGGGCGGGATCGGCGAGCAGCTCGGCCAGCTCCCCGGTCAGCACGGTCAGCTCACGGGGCGCCGGCAGCGGCACCGCGCGCACGTCGGTCAGCCCGCCGGCGTCGAGGTCGACCAGCCAGGCCTGCTTGGCCTGGCCGGCCTCGCCGAAGGAGTAGGCCAGCGGCGAGCCGCTGTAGCGCAGCCGCGGGGTGAGCGTCTGCGGGCGGTGCAGGTGGCCGAGGGCGACGTAGTCGACGCCGTCGAAGACCTCCGCCGGCACCAGGTCGACGCCGCCGACGCAGATGTCGCGCTCGCTGTCGCTGGGCACCCCGCCCCCGACGAAGGCGTGCGCGAGGACCACGGAGCGGGCCCCCGGCCGCAGGAACAGATCGGCCCGCACACGCTCCATGGCCGCGGCGAGCACCGCCGCCGACCCCCGCGCGTCCGGGACGCCGAGCTCGGCGCGGGCCACCTCGGGCTCGAGGTACGGCAGGCCGTAGACCGCGACCTCGCCGTGCTCGTCGGCGAGCAGCACGGGCTCGTCGAGCGCGGCCACCGCCGTCCGCAGATGCACGCCGGAGACGGCCATCAGCCCGGCGCCGAAGGCCAGCCGCCGGGCCGAGTCGTGGTTGCCGGGGGTGAGCACCACGCGCGCGCCCGCCGCCCGGAGCCGGGTCAGCACCCTGTCGAGGACGGCGGTCGCGTCGGCCGACGGCACCGCCCGGTCGTAGACGTCGCCGGCCACGACGACCGCGTCGACGCCCTCGGCCCGCACCACCTCGGCGAGCCCGCCCAGCACCCGCTCCTGCTCGGCGAGCAGGTCGGTGCCGTGCAGCGACCGGCCGATGTGCCAGTCGGAGGTGTGCAGGAGGCGCATGGATCGGAAGCTAGGTCAGCCCACCGACAGTCGTTCCGAGCCGCGCCGTGACGGATCGGTCCGGCTCGCCTCGGCCGGAACAGGGGGCGCAGCCGCCCCAGCCGCACCCGGGCGGCTCACCACCGGACCGGCGAGGTCCCGTCGTCCTCGCCGCGGATGTACCCGGCGTTCTCCCGGGCCCGGCGGTCGGCGTCCTCCTCGATCATGTGGTTCAGCAGCTGCTGCACGCCGTCGCTGTCGGGGATCGCCTTGAGCACGGTGGCCCCGCTGTCGCCGGCGGACTCGATGGTGAGCGTCCCGGAGTTGATCACCCGGTCCCAGAGGCTCTGCCGGTAGGAGACGTCGGTGATCCGCGACAGGCCGATGTCGCGGCCGTGCCGGGTCAGGATGCCCTCCCGGAACAGCAGCCGGTGCGTCGTGACCACGTAGTGCGTGGTGCGCCACCGCAGCAGCGGCACGACGACCAGGAACAGGGCCAGGACGACGGCCGCCGCGGCCACGACGAGGCGGAACACGCCCTGGTTCCGGCCCTCCGGGATGACCGCCGCCCCGAACGAGGCGGCGCCCACCAGGACGAGGAACCAGACGACCGGCCAGAAGATCGTCAGCCAGTGCGGGTGCAGGTGGCGGACGACCTCTTCGTCGTCGGCGAGGACCTTGTCGGGGTACGGCACGGCGACAGGATGACCCAGCCGAGCGCAGCCGTCACCCATCCCCGGGGACGGCGCGCTCGCGCACGTGCCGCACGTCTCCGGAGGCGAGCTCCACGGTGCCGCCGCCGGTGGCGACCACCAGCCGGCCGTCCCAGTCGACGGCCTGCGCGACGCCCTCGAGCTCCGAGCCGTCGGGCATCGTCACGCTGACCGTCGTCCCGACCGTCGACGACCAGGCGAGGTAGTCCCGCGCGAGGCCGCTGCCGACGGGATCGCCGAGGGCGCCGGTCCAGGCGCGGTAGCGCCGCTCGAAGGCACGCAGGAACGCCAGCAGCAGCGGGCCCCGGTCCACGGCCGCCCCGGTGACCACCGACAGCGAGGTGCCGGTGTCGGGCAGCTCGCCCGCGTTGGTGTTGACGTTCAGGCCGGTGCCGACGACGACGGCGTTCTCGGCGGCCTCGGCGAGGATGCCGGCCAGCTTGCGGCCGTCGAGCGCGAGCAGGTCGTTGGGCCACTTCAGCGAGGCACGGACGCCGGTGACGTCGCCGACCGACTCCGCCAGCGCCACGCCGGTGAGCAGCGGCAGCCAGGCCCGGCGGGCGGCCGGGACGTCGGGCCGGACGAGCACCGAGACGGTGAGCCCGGCCCGCGGCGGGGAGGTCCAGGTGCGGTCGAGCCGGCCGCGGCCGGCCTCCTGGTACTCGGCGACGAGGACGGTGCCCTCGGGGGCGTCGTCCGCGGCGCGGGCCAGCAGCGCGGCGTTGGTCGAACCGATCGTGTCGACCACCTCGAGGGAGCGCCACAGGCCGGTGTCGCGGGTCAGCGCCGCCGCCAGGGCCGGGCCGTCGAGCCCCGGCCGGTCCAGGTCCGACCAGCGGGAGGAAGGGGCGTCCGGCACGTCACCTACGCTACGGCCCCGAGAGCCTCGCGTGATCCGTGACAAGGCGAGCGGGGCCGCAACGTCCCAGCGGAGCGAGGCAGGTAAGCGTGAGTGCGGCCGAACTGCAGGGCGCCGGGGAGCACGTCCCCGACGACATCGACATCCACACCACAGCCGGCAAGCTCGCCGACTTCGAGCGGCGCGTGCAGGAGGCCACCCACGCGGGCTCCGAGCGGGCCGTGGAGAAGCAGCACGCCGCCGGCAAGATGACCGCCCGCGAGCGGATCGAGGCGCTGCTGGACCCGGGCTCGTTCACCGAGTTCGACGAGTTCGCCCGCCACCGCTCCACCAACTTCGGCATGGAGGACCGCCGACCCTTCGGCGACGGCGTCGTCAGCGGCTACGGCACCGTGGACGGGCGGCCGGTGGCGATCTTCTCCCAGGACGTCACCGTCTTCGGCGGCAGCCTCGGCGAGGTCTACGGCGAGAAGATCGTCAAGGTCCTCGACTTCGCCATGCGCAACGGCTGCCCGGTGATCGGCATCAACGAGGGCGGCGGGGCGCGGATCCAGGAGGGCGTGGTCTCCCTCGGCCTCTACGGCGAGATCTTCCGGCGCAACGTGCACGCCTCCGGCGTCATCCCGCAGATCTCGCTGATCATGGGCGCCGCCGCCGGCGGCCACGTCTACTCCCCCGCGCTCACCGACTTCACGGTCATGGTCGACAAGACCAGCCAGATGTTCATCACCGGCCCCGACGTGGTGAAGACGGTGACCGGCGAGGAGGTCACGCTCGAGGAGCTCGGCGGCGCCCGCACCCACAACACCAAGTCCGGGGTCGCCCACTACCTGGCCGAGGACGAGAACGACGCCCTCGACTACGTCAAGGCGCTGCTGTCGTACCTGCCGAGCAACAACCTCGACCCGCTGCCCGCCGTCGAGGTGGGCCCGGTCGACACTGTGCTGCCCGACGCGCTGACCGACGAGGACCTCGAGCTCGACACCTTCGTGCCGGACTCGGCCAACAGCCCCTACGACATGCACACCGTCATCGGGCACGTGCTCGACGACGGCGAGTTCCTCGAGGTGCAGCAGCTGTGGGCGCCGAACATCGTGGTCGGCTTCGGCCGGGTCGAGGGCCGCCCGGTCGGGGTGGTGGCCAACCAGCCGACCCAGTTCGCCGGCACGCTGGACATCGACGCCAGCGAGAAGGCCGCGCGCTTCGTGCGCACCTGCGACGCCTTCAACATCCCGGTGCTGACGTTCGTCGACGTCCCCGGTTTCCTCCCGGGCACCTCGCAGGAGTGGGAGGGGATCATCCGCCGCGGGGCCAAGCTGATCTACGCCTACGCGGAGGCGACGGTCCCGAAGATCACGGTGATCACCCGCAAGGCCTACGGCGGCGCCTACGACGTCATGGGCTCCAAGCACCTCGGGGCCGACCTCAACCTCGCCTGGCCGACGGCGCAGATCGCGGTCATGGGCGCGCAGGGCGCGGTCGGGATCCTCTACCGCAAGGAGCTCGCCGCGGCCGACGACCCGGAGACCCGCCGGGCCGAGCTGATCACCGAGTACGAGGACGCGCTGCTCTCGCCGTACATCGCCGCCGACCGCGGGTACGTCGACGCGGTGATCCCGCCGTCGCACACCCGCGTGCAGATCACCAAGGCGCTGCGGGTGCTGGCCAACAAGCGCCAGTCACTGCCGCCGAAGAAGCACGGGAACATCCCGCTATGACATGGCCGCCCTCCGGGCGGCACCGCGTCCAGGTGCCGTCCCCCTGTTGCGTGGAGCCCTCTCCCGTCGCCCCTCGGGGTGCCCCCCGGGCCCCCGCTCCGGGCGACACCCTCGGGAGCGTCTCGTGAGCGACACCCCCCTCCTGCGGATCGTGTCGGGGGACCCCACCGCCGAGGAGCTGGCCGCGCTCACCGTCGTCGTCGCGGCGCTCTCGCAGCGGCGCGAGCGCCGGCGGGTGACCCCGGTCGGCGTCTGGGGGTCCTTCGCCGACGGCCACCGCCGTCCGCTGCAGGCCGGCCCCGGGGGCTGGCGCGCTTCCGGGAGGTTCGCGTGAGTGTCGATCGGCGGCTGGTGCTGGGCAGCGCCTCCCCCGCCCGGCTCAACCTGCTCCGGCAGGCCGGGCTCTCCCCCGAGGTCGTGATCAGCCAGCTCGACGAGTCCTCGGTGCAGGCGCCGCGGGTGGCCGAGCGGGTGGCCCTGCTGGCGGCGGCCAAGGCCAAGGCCGTCGCCGAGCAGGAGACCGACGCGCTGGTGATCGGCGCCGACTCGCTGCTGGAGTTCCGCGGGGAGGCGTACGGCAAGCCCGCCGACCTGCACGAGGCGCGCGACCGCTGGCAGCGGATGGGCGGGCACAGCGGCGTCCTGCACACCGGCCAGGCGCTGCTCGACGTGCGGGACGGCGCGGTGGTCAGCCGCGACGTCGCCGTCGTCTCGACGGTGGTGCACTTCGCCTCGATCACGCCGGAGGAGCTCGAGGCCTACCTGGCGACCGGCGAGCCGCTCGCCGTCGCGGGCGCCTTCACCCTCGACGGGCTGGGCGCGCCGTTCGTCCGGCGGGTGGACGGCGACCCCGCGGCGGTGGTCGGGCTGTCGCTGGCGACGCTGCGCACGCAACTGGCCAAGCGGGGGCTGGCGCTCACCGACCTCTGGCGGCGCTGACACCCCGCCCGCCGTCCGGGGCGGCAGCCCGGCTGGTTACAGTCCGGAACGGTCGACTTTCCGAGGGAGAACACCGGTGCAGAAGGTCCTGATCGCCAACCGCGGCGAGATCGCGGTGCGCGTGGCCCGTGCGTGCAAGGACGCCGGCCTGACCAGCGTGGCGGTGTACGCCGAGCCCGACCGGGACGCGCTGCACGTGCGCGCGGCCGACGAGGCGTTCGCCCTCGGCGGGATGACGCCCGGCGACTCCTACCTGGTCATCGACAAGCTCATCGACGTCGCCAAGCAGTCCGGCGCGGACGCCGTCCACCCGGGCTACGGCTTCCTGTCCGAGAACGCCGGCTTCGCCCAGGCCGTCCTCGACGCGGGGCTGACCTGGATCGGGCCCTCCCCCGAGGCGATCATCGCCCTGGGCGACAAGGTGCAGGCCCGGCACATCGCCACCAAGGCGGGTGCGCCGCTCGTGCCCGGCACCAAGGACCCGGTCAAGGACGCCGACGAGGTGATCGCCTTCGCCGAGGAGCACGGTCTGCCGGTGGCGATCAAGGCCGCGTTCGGCGGCGGCGGCCGCGGGCTGAAGGTGGCCCGCACCACGGAGGAGATCCCGGAGCTGTTCGACTCCGCGGTCCGCGAGGCGGTCTCCGCCTTCGGCCGCGGGGAGTGCTTCGTCGAGCGCTTCCTCGACAAGCCGCGGCACGTCGAGGCGCAGGTCCTGGCCGACACGCACGGCAACGTGATCGTCGTCGGCACCCGCGACTGCTCGCTGCAGCGGCGCAACCAGAAGCTGGTCGAGGAGGCCCCCGCGCCGTTCCTCACCGACGAGCAGCGGGCGCGCATCCACGAGTCCGCCAAGGCCATCTGCAAGGAGGCCGGCTACCACGGCGCCGGCACCGTCGAGTACCTGGTCGGCACCGACGGCTCGATCTCCTTCCTCGAGGTCAACACCCGGCTGCAGGTCGAGCACCCGGTCAGCGAGGAGACCGCCGGCGTCGACCTGGTCCGCCAGCAGTTCCGCATCGCCGACGGCCTGCCGCTGGAGATCACCGAGGACCCGACACCCCGAGGGCACGCGATCGAGTTCCGGATCAACGCCGAGGACGCCGGCCGCAACTTCCTGCCCGCCCCCGGCCCCGTCACCCGCCTGGAGATCCCGCAGGGCCCCGGCGTGCGCTGGGACTCCGGCGTCGAGCAGGGCGGCGAGGTCGCCGGGGCGTTCGACTCCATGCTGGCCAAGCTCATCGTCCACGGCGCCAGCCGCGAGGAGGCGCTCGAGCGCTCCCGCCGGGCCCTGGACGAGCTGGTCGTCGAGGGCATGCCCACGGTGATCCCGTTCCACCGGGCCGTGGTCCGCGACGAGGCGTTCACCAGCGAGCCGTTCACCGTGCACACCCGCTGGATCGAGACCGAGTGGGACAACCAGGTCGAGCCCTACGGCGCGGCCCCGGCCGAGCAGGAGGAGGCGGCGCCCCGGCAGACCGTCGTCGTCGAGGTCGGCGGGCGCCGGCTCGAGGTCTCGCTGCCCGCGGGCCTGGCGCTCGGCGGGGGCGGCGGTGGCGGCGGCGTGGGCGCGCCGGCCAAGCCCCGCAAGCGCGGCTCCGGGCACGGCGGCTCCGGCACCTCCGGCGACTCCCTCACCTCGCCCATGCAGGGCACGATCGTGAAGGTCGCGGTCGCCGACGGCGCCACGGTGAAGGCCGGCGACCTGGTCGTCGTCCTCGAGGCGATGAAGATGGAGCAGCCGATCACGGCGCACAAGGACGGCACGGTGACCGGGCTGTCCGCCGAGGTGGGCGCGACCGTGACCAGCGGCGCCGTCCTCTGCACCATCGCCGACGCGGCGGGGTGACCTCCGGTCAGCCGACCGCGACCCTGGCCTCGGCGGCGATGTAGGTCAGCGTGCCGCCTTCGAACCGCTGCACGGTGTCGCCGCCGATGACCTGGGGCTCGTCGAGGGGGTAGCCGAGCCGGCCGTACTCCCCGCCGCTGCGCTCCCACTCCGCCAGGAGCTCCCCGGAGACGGTGTGCGCGCCGGTGGTCCGCGTCCAGTACACGGCGCCGCCCTGGAAGTGCTGGAAGCAGCCGCCGTCGGGCAGACCGCAGTACTCGTCCATGTCCGGGTAGCCCAGAGCGCCGGCCACCCCGCCGGCGGCCGTCCACCGGGTGCGGATCGCGCCCTTGAGGATCCGCACGGTCCCCGAGTCGCTGCCGATCAGGGTCCCGCCCTGGAAGGTCTGGGCACAGCCGTTGTCGGGCAGCCCGCACACGGGATCACCGGTCGGGTAGCCCAGCCGGCCGCGCTCCCAGCCCAGCGCCCCCCAGCGGTCGCGGACCGCGCCCGGAGCGACGACCCGGGCGCCGGTCGCCGGCGACCAGTAGGCCCACCCGCCCTGGAACGCCTGGAAGCAGCCTCGGTCGCGCAGACCGCAGCGCTCGTCCGACGTCGGGTAGCCCAGGGAGCCGCCCGGCCCTCCCCCGGCGAGCCACTTCGTACGGATGGCGCCACGCACGATCTGCGCCGCGGTCGAGTCGCTGCCGTAGAGCGAACCACCCTGGAAGGTCTGCGAGCACCCGTTGCCGGGCAGTCCGCAGACGAGGTCACCGGTGGGATAGCCCAGCCTGCCGCGCTCCCAGCCCAGCGCCCCCCACCGACTGCGGACGGCACCGGCCTCGACCGTGGACGCACCCGTGGCGGACGACCAGTAGACCCAGCCGTGCTGGAACGACTGGAAGCACCCCCCGCCGGTCAATCCGCAGCGCTCGTCGCCGGTCGGGTAGCCCAGGGCGCTGTCCGGGCCGCCGGCGGCGAGCCACTTGGTGCGGATGGCACCGCGCACGACCTGCGCCGCCGTGGAGTCGCTGTCGTAGAGCGTCCCGCCCTGGAAGGGCTGCGAGCAGCCGTTGTCGGTCAGCCCGCAGGAGGCGTCGGCGACCGGGTAGCCCAGCACGCCCCGCTCCCAGCCCAGCGCCCCCCAGCGGCTGCGCAGGGTGCCGCCCACGACCGAGGGGGTCGTCCTCGCCGACCAGTAGATCGATCCGTTCTGGTAGGCCCGGAAGCAGCCGCCGTCGCGGAACCCGCACGCCAGCGACCTGGTCGGCCAGCCCAGCGGACCGGTCGGGCCGCCCGTGGTGTGGTACTTCAGGCCTCCTGGGCTGCCCCCGGGGCTGATCCGGACGACCGCGTTGCCGACCGGGTCGACGCTCTCCACGGTCACGGTGAAGTCCGCGTCCGGCACCGGCACCGAGCGCCCGACGGGGAAGACGACCTGCACGTCGTCCGCCCACCCGGCGGACCGCGACGGGGTCCCGTCCAGGAGCAGCGAGGAGTTCTGGGCGAACGTCGTGGGATCGCCCAGCCGGAGCGTCACGCCGCTGTCCAGCCAGCCGGTGGTCGCGCTGAGCCAGGCGTCCTGCCCGGAGGCCTGCCGGTACTCCAGCCAGTAGCTGTCCCCGAACGGGTCGACGAGCTCGAGGGCCCGGACCCCGCTCGGCGCGGACACCGGAGCGAGGGTGTAGCCGGCCTCCGGGTCCCAGGTGTTCGCGCTGACCTTCTCCGCGTCGGGCAGCAGGCCCAGCCGATCGGCCTGGGCGACGTTCAGCGAGCCGAGCAGCTCCCAGGAGAAGCCCATGACGTCGTACAGGTCGTTGTACTCGGCCAGCCGGCACGTGCCCGTGTCGACCGCGCCGTCGCACTGGATCTCGGAGGAGTGCCCGAGGCCCAGATTGTGCCCCAGCTCGTGCGCGATCACCGACGTGGCCACGTCCCGCACGTAGAGCCGGCCGCCGCTGCTGAGCGTGCTGCCGACCTCCGCGAGCCCGTAGGCGCACGACCCGGCGGTGCGGGGCAGGTAGAGCAGCAGGTGCTTGCCCGGGAGGGGGCTCCAACCGACACGGAAGGCGATCTCCTTCCACAGCTCCGCCGGCCGGCTGCAGTCCTTGTCCGTGGTCAGCCACCCGGCCCGGCCGGCCGTCGCGTGGATCCGCACCGCGCCGTCGGTCTGCGACGACCAGAACGCCGCCACGTCGCCGTTGACCTTGTTCACGACCGTGGAGACGGCGGTGCGGTCGGGGGTCGTTCCCTCCGGGGCGACCGCCACCACGGTGACCTCGTTCGTCGCCGCCCCGTCCGCCTCCGCCGTCGGCGGTTCCGCGGGGACCTCGACCACGGTCGCGTCCAGCACCGCCTGGGCCGGCTCCAGCCCGTCCTCGGTGGCCGCCTCGTCGACGACCGTCCGGCCGAGCGTGACCTCGACGGTCGCGCCGACCGGGACGTCCGCCGCCTCGGCGAGATCATCGGTCGGGACGCGGATCGACTCGCCGTCCTCGGTCTCGATCCAGCTCAGCGGTCCCTCGTCGCCGCGGGAGGCGGCCTCGGCGGGGTGCTCGTACTCCGGCCAGGCCTGCACGAGGACACCGGTCACGGTCTCCTCCGTCGCCGGCCCCTCCGCGCGCGCGGTGCCGGGAGCGGCGACGGCGATCCCGGCCACGACAGCCGCGGCGGTCAGGACGATGACGGCACGCGCGGGGCGCACGAGATGCACGGCAGCTCCTCGGGAACGGGGGTCGTCGTAGTCATCGGCACGACCGGAGCGCCGGCGCACCGCCACCACCCGGTCGGACGACGTCAGCGAGGACGGCGGGACAGGGCGGCGCGGCGACGCAGCCCCAGCGCGGCCGCCGCCACGAGCAGCACACCGGCCGCGCCGGCGGCGCAGAGGCCCAGGGGCACCGGGGTCGTGCCAACGGCGCTGGTGTCGGCCGCCTCGGCCAGCCCGCCGTCGACGGTCGAGGCCGCCGTGGTCTGCGGCGCGGGGCTCGCCGCACCGCCGGTGGGGGTTCCGGTGCCCGGGGCGGCGCTCTCGGCGGTCGCCGGCGCGCCGGTGGCGTCGGGTGCGGTCGGCGTCCCCTCGGCGCCGCCGTCCGCGGCCTCGCCGGGGAGGACGGTGCCGGCCGGTGCGGGCGCGACGGGGACGGCCCCGGCGGCGACGCCCGGCGCCGCCACCACGCCGACGGTCGCGCCCCCGGCGGCCACGGCCTGCACGGTCACGGTGAACGCGCCGCCGCCGACGGCGACCGGGACGCCGACGGGGAGGGCGGCCTGCAGGTCGCCGTCCCACCCGGCGGCCGGCGCGGGGGTGCCGTCCAGGAGGAGCGAGGTGTCGGGGAAGGCGCCGGCACGGTGCAGCAGCACGCCGGTGTCGAGCCGGAAGCGGTTGTCGCCCGTGCCGAGCCACGCGTCCTGGCCGACGGGGGCGCGGTACTCCAGCCAGTAGACGGCGCCGTCGGCCGCGGTCAGCCGGATCGCCCGCGTCCCGGCCGGGCCGGCCAGGGGCGCGAGGTCGTGGGAGCCGGCCGGCGCGCCGGGCGCGAGGTCGAGCCGCGCGGCGGCCGGCAGGACGCCGAGGCGGTCGGCCTGGACGGCGGACAGCGCGCCGAGCGCGCTCCAGGAGGCGCCCATGACGTCGTAGTAGTCGCGGTAGCCCTGGGTGCGGCAGGTGCCGGCCTCCAGCGCGCGGTCGCACTGCAGCCCCGAGGAGTGCCCGAGGCCGAAGTTGTGGCCGAGCTCGTGGGCGATGACCGAGGGCAGCGCGTCGCGGACGTAGAGCCGCCCGCCGGAGGACACGCCGGCGCCGACCTGGCCGAGGGCGTAGGAGCAGCCGGGCAGGTCGGCGGGGCGGCTGCTCAGGTAGACGACGAGGTGGCGGCCCGGGCCGGCGACGAACCCGACCCGCCGGGCGACCTCGTCCCACAGCGCGTTGGGGTCGGTGCAACCGGCGCTTGTGGTCAGCCAGTCGTGCGTCGCGGTGACGCCGAGCCGGACGGCGCCGCCGGTCTGCTCCGACCAGAACCGCGCGACCGGCCCGTCCACCGTGGCCACGACCTGGCCGAGCGTGGTGGCGTCCCGCTCGCCGCCGGCCGGCACGACCATGGCCACGGTGACCTGGTTGGTGATCGCGGCGGCAGCCGGGGCAGCCGGGGCGGCCGCGGCGGCGGGGGCGTCGAGGACGTCGGCGTCGCGGACCTCGAGCGCCGGCTCGTACCCCTCCTGCGCGGCGTCGTCCGGGAGCCGGCCGCCGACGTCCACCGACACCGTGGCGCCGGCGGGCACGTCGGCCAGCGCCTCGGTCGGCACGCGGACCGACTCGCCCTCCGCCGTCCGGACCCAGCTCAGCGGGGCGTCACTGCCGTGGTCGGGCTCCGCCTGCCCGGGATGGGCCTGCTCCGGATAGGCCTGCACCAGCTCGCCGACGACGGTGGTACCGCTCGGCTCGTCCGCGGCGGCGCTCGCCGCGGGCAGCAGCACGCCGGCGCACACCGCGAGGGCGGTCACCAGGCGGCCGGCGAGACGGCATGGGGAGGAAGGCATCTCCTTCCCCATCGGCGGCCTCGGCAGCCGCCGGCACCGGATCAAGCCGAATCGGGGAACGATCCGTCACGCCCGCCCCAGCAGCCGCTACCGCCCCCGACGGATCAGGCGGTCAGATACACGCGCCCGAACCGGTCGGTGTAGAGCATCCCGCCCTCGAACCGCTGCGCCTGTCCGCCCGGGACCGGGTAGAGCTCGGTCACCGGATAGCCCAGGAAGCCCCTCTCGTAGCCGTGCTTCGCCCACGTGGCCGTGATCGGACTGGTCGCCGAGACGGCGTGCGCCCCGCTGGCCGGGGACCAGTAGACGGAGCCGCCCTGGAACCGCTGGAAGCAGCCGCCGACGCGCAGCCCGCACCGCTCCTCCGACGTCGGGTAGCCGAGCCGCCCCGTTTCCCAGCCCAGGCTCCCCCACGCGTCCCGGATGGCACCCCCGACCGCGTGCGGGCCGGTGGCCGGCGACCAGTAGATCGACCCGCCCTGGAACGTCTGGAAACAGCCGCCGTTCACCAAGCCGCACCGCTCGTCGGACGTGGGGTAGCCCAGCAGCCCCTTCTCGTAGTTCTTGGTGCCCCAGTGGCTGCGGATCGCGCCTTTCACCGTCCGGGCGCCCGTGGCCGGCGACCAGTAGATCGAGCCGCCCTGGAAGGCCTGGAAGCAGCCGCCGTTCACCAGGCCGCACCGGGTGTCGCCGACCGGGTAGCCGAGCCACCCGTTCTCCCAGCCCAGCGCTCCCCACCGCGACATGACCGGCGAGGCCACGACGGCCCGCACCGGTGCACCGGGCAGGGAGTACAGGTTGCCGTTCTCGAAGGCCTGGTAACAGCCGCCGTTCCTCAAGCCGCAGCGCTGGCCCCGGGTCGGGAAGCCGAGCGCACTGTTGTCGGAGCCCAGGGCGAAGTACCGGCTCTGGAACGAGCCCGAGACGGCCGCCACACGACCGCCCGGGCTCTGGAAGACCACGCCCCCTTGGAAGTCCTGGGAGCAGCCGCCTCCCTGCAACCAGCAGGCGAAGTCGGCCGTCGGGTACCCGAGGGGGCCGTTCTGCGCCCCGCCGTCCAGCCACCACGCCGCGAGAGGACCTCGTTCGACGGTGTGCGCGCCGGTGGCCGGCGACCAGTAGATCCAGCCGTTCTCGAACTCGCGACGGCAGCCGCCGTTGCGCAGGCCGCACGCGGGGGCGCGCGTCTCGTAGCCCAGCGACCCATCGGGCCCGCCGGACGAGCGGTAGAGGACGTGCATCGGCTCCGCGTAGCCCGACGGCGTCACGACGACGTCGGCACCCGTCCCGGACGCGCCGGTGACGGTCACGGTGAACTCGCCCCCGGCGATCGGAACCGGGCTGCCCACCGGCAGTGCCTCCTGCAGGTCGCCGTTCCAGGACGCCTGCGCCGAGGGGCTGCCGTCGAACAGGAGCGAGGTGTCGTCGTCGTAGGTGGCCAGTCGGAGGAGGACGCCCTGCTCGAGGCCGTAGCGGTTGTCCGCCGTCCCCAGGTAGGCATCGCGCCCGGTCGCCGTCCGGTACTCGAGCCAGTACTCGGAGTCGTCCCGGCCCACGAGTTGCAGCGCGCGCACGCCGGCGCGGTCGCTCGTCGGGGCCAGCCGGTAGGACGCGGAGGGGGTGAACGTCTCCACGGTCGACACCTGGTCGCCGGGAAGGAGGCCGACGAGATCCGCCTGCGGGGCGCTGAGCGTGCCGAACTGCTCCCACGACGCCCCCATGACGTCGTAGAGGTCGCCGTACGCGGACACCCCGCACGGGTCGGCGTCGACGGTGCCGTCGCAGTGCACCAGCGAGGAGTGGCCCAGCCCGAAGTTGTGCCCGAGCTCGTGCGCCGTGACCGACGGGAGGACGTCCTGAACATAGAACCGGGTGGGCAGGCCGATGGCGAACCCGACCTCCCCGAGGCCGACCGAGCAGTCCTGGGCCGCGCTCGAGAGGTACAGCATCAGGTGCGTGTGCCAGGCGCCCGACCACTGGGCCGCCGTTGCCGCCTGGGTCCACATCTGCGCCGGCTCCGTGCAGTCCGCGGTCGTGCTGATCCACGAGGTCGAGGCGGCGGTGGCGCCGACCTGGACCGCGCCGCCGCTCTGCTCGGCCCAGAAGTCGTGCACCGGCCCGTTGACCAGGTCGACGACCTGCTGCGCGGTCGTCGTGTCCGCGGGGACGCCGCCGGGGCGGACGAGCACGACCGTCACCGCCTCGGTGGTGCCGGCCGGGAGGGACGGCGCCGTCGGCAGCCCCGCCGGGGCCGTCTCGGGCGCCGGCGTGACCACGGAGGCGGCCAGCACCTCGTGGGCCTCCTCCAGGCCGTCCTCCCGCGCCGCCTCGTCGGCGACGGGCTCGCCGACCCGTACCCGGACCGTGGCCCCGACGTCGAGGTCCGCGACGTCGGGCAGGTCGTCGGTCACCACCCGTACGGGTTCGCCGCGTTCCGGCTCGACCCACGTCAGCGGCTCGCCGGGGGCCGCCTCCTCCGGTCCGGCCGGATCCGGCCAGGCCTGGACCAACGTGCCGACGACGGTCTCACCGGCGGACGGGCTGTCGTCGGCGGAGGCCGCCGGGACGGCGAGCAGCGGCACGGCGAGGAGCGGGACGGCGACCGCGGCAACCCCGGTGAGCGACCGCAGCCGCGGCCGTCGGGCGAGACGCACAGGGAACTCCCAGGAGAGACGGTGCTCTCCTCATCGGCGCTCTCCCGGCGGAAGTGCACCGCCCCCGCGCTACAGCAGGTCGTCGGTGCCCATGAGCCGCCGTCCGGCCTCGGTGATCGAGCCCGACAGCGACGGGTAGATCGCGAACGTGTGCGCCAGGTCGTCGACCGTGAGCCCCTTCGTGACGGCCAGCGCGACCGGCAGGATCAGCTCCGAGGCGCCCGGCGCGACCACGACACCGCCGACGACCACCCCGGTCGACCGGCGGGCGTAGAGCTTGACGAACCCGTCGTGCAGGTCGGCCATCTTGGCCCGCGCGTTGGTGGCCAGCGGCAGGCGCACGGCCTCGACGTCCGGGTGGTCGGGCAGCGCCCTCTCCTGCACGCCGACGGTCGCGATCTCGGGGTGGGTGAAGACGTTGGCGGCGACCGTCTTCAGCTTGATCGGGGTGACCGCCTCGCCGAGCGCGTGCCACATCGCGATCCGGCCCTGCATCGCCGCCACCGAGGCCAGCTGGAAGATGCCCGTGACGTCGCCGGCGGCGTAGATGCCAGGCACCGACGTCCGCGAGACGCGGTCGACGACGACGTGGCCGGACTCGGTGACCTGCACGCCGTGCTGCTCGAGGTTCAGGCCCGCGGTGTTGGGCACGGTGCCCACCGTCATGAGCGCGTGCGACCCCTCGACCGTCCGCCCGTCGGTCAGCTCGACCAGCACGCCCTTCTCGGTGCGCTGCACCGACGCGGCGCGCCCGCGCTCGGTGATCCGCCCGCCGCGGCCCTGGAAGACCTGCTCGACGACCTCGGCGGCGTCGGCGTCCTCGCCGGGCAGGACCCGGTCGCGCGAGGACACCAGGGTGACCGGGACGCCGGCCTCCAGGTAGCCGGAGGCGAACTCGGCGCCGGTCACCCCGGAGCCGACGACGATCAGGTGCTCGGGCATCTCCTCGAGCTCGTAGACCTGCCGCCAGTCGAGGATCCGCTCGCCGTCCGGCTCGGCGCCCTTCAGCACCCGCGGGTCGGCGCCGGTCGCGATGAGGACGACGTCGCCCTCGATCTCGTCGACGACGGCGCCGGTCTCGTCGAGGATCTCCACCTCGTGCGCCGCGAGACCGGGGGCGTCGTCGGCGAGCCGGCCCCGGCCGGAGACGATCGTGACGCCCTCGGCTGTCAACCGCTCGCGGATGTCGGTGGACTGGGCGAGGGCGAGCGCCTTGACCCGGGCGTTGACCCGCGCCAGGTCCAGCCCGACGGTGGCCAGCTCGGCGCCCTCGAGTCCCAGGCCCGCGGAGTCGCGCACGGAGGTCATCGCGCCGGCCGAGGCGATGAGCGTCTTGGAGGGCACGCAGTCGGTGAGCACGCTGGCGCCACCGACGCCGTCCTTCTCGATGACGGTGACCTGCGCACCGAGCTGCGCGGCGACCAGCGCGGCCTCGTAGCCCGCCGGTCCGCCGCCGATGATGACGATGCGGGTCATGGGTCCCTTCCCGGGGATGTGGAGCGGATGTCGCCCGGCCATTGTCCCCGCGGCGCCGTGGGCACCGGTCCGGCGGGGGTGGCCCCTGGGAGCCGTGGGACGGCGGCGCGCTCGTGCGGCGTGCGGGTCGGGCCACCGGCGGGCGCGCCGTAGGCTCGGCAGGCGATGGCCCTCTACGCCGCCTACGGATCCAACATGGACCCGGAGCAGATGCTGCGGCGCTGTCCGTCCTCCCCGCACACCGGCACGGGGTGGATCCGCGGCTGGCGGCTGACCTTCGGGGCCGAGGAGTTCGGCTGGGAGGGCGCGCTGGCGACGCTGGTACCCGCCGAGGACGACTCGCCCGGCGTGTTCGTCGCGCTCTACGACCTCACCGAGGCCGACGAGCGCCGCCTGGACGCCTGGGAGGGCGCCGACCACGGGCTCTACCGGAAGCTGCACCTGCGGGTGCACACCCTGGACGGCGACACCGTCGCCTACGTCTACGCTCTCGACGCCTTCGAGGGCGGCCTGCCCTCCGCGCGCCACCTCGGCGCGATCGCCGACGCCGCCGAGGCCGCCGGTGCCCCGAACGACTACGTCGTCGCGCTGCGCTCGCGCGAGTGCCGCTCGACGGGGCCATGATCGACCCGCAACCGGAAGGATCTGCCGTGCCGAACTCCGACGTCCTCGTCGTCCTCGCGGCCGGCGTCGGGAGCCGACTCGGCTCGATGACCGCCACCGCGCCCAAGTGGCTGCTTCCCGTGGGCGGCGGCACGATCGCCGACCGCCAGCTCGGCGCGCTCGGCGACCTGTTCGACCTGCGGCGGCAGCTGCTCGTCGTGACCGGCCACGGCGCGCAGGAGGTGGCCGGCTACCTCGACCGGCAGGGCCTGCCCCAGGACTGCACGCTCTACAACGACGAGTTCGCGACGCTCAACAACTGGTACTCGGTGCTGCTCGCGCTGCGGAAGTGCGCGGACAGCACCGGCCGGGTGTTCCTGCTCAACAGCGACCTGTACGCGCCCTCGTCGCTCTACCACGGCTTCGTCACGCACAGCCGGTCCGCCGCGGCGTCGGCCACCCTGGCGGTGGACGGCGTCCGCCCGCTCACCGCCGAGGCGATGAAGGTCGCCGTCAACGGGGGCCGGATCACCGACATCGGCAAGGTGGGCGTGCCGGACCCGGCCGGCGAGTACGTCGGCATGCTCATGCTCGGGCCGGAGGCCGCGGGCCTCCTGCGCGAGGCGATGGAGGACTGGCTGACCTCGGGCGGCAACCCGAACGGCTGGTACGAGACGGTGATCCACGAGCGGCTGCTCGACCGGGTCGACTGCCGCGCGGTCGAGGTCGGCGGGTCCCTGTGGGTGGAGATCGACGACCCCGCCGACCTCGAGACCGCGGGCTCGGTGGCGCCGTGACCGCCGCCAGCCGCACCACGGTCTTCCCCGCCCTGATGCGGATCACCTCCGGGTGCCTGCCCGAGCTCGCCCGGGAGATGGCCGACATGGGCTGGCTGGACCGGCGCCTGGTCATCGTCACCGGCGGCGGCCCGTCGGCGCGGATCGCCGAGACGGCGCTGGCCGGCCTCCGCGCGATGGGTGTCGACCCCGACGTCGTCCCGGTCACCCAGGGCACGGTCGAGGAGTGCGCCGTCCTGGCGCAGCGGCACATCTCCGAGGACGACGAACTGGTCATCGCCATCGGCGGCGGCCGGGTCCTCGACACCGCCAAGTACGCCGCCTGCCGGGTCGGCATCGACTGGATCGCGGTCCCGACCGCGCTGGCCAACGACGGCATCACCTCGCCGGTTGCCTCGCTGATCGACCGCGACGGCGTCCGGCAGTCGCTGGCGGCGAAGATGCCCGTCGGCGTCCTGGTCGACGTCGGCCTGATCTCGGCCGCCCCGGCGCTCACCGGGCGTGCCGGGCTCGGCGACCTGCTGTCCAACCTGTCCGCGGTGCGCGACTGGCGGCTGGCCGAGGCCCGGGGCGAGGACCGCTGCGACGAGTTCAGCGCCCTGATCGCCGAGCAGGCCGCGGAGTCGGTGCTGACCGTCGGCGAGCTGGAGGGCCAGCGGGCCCTCGCCGCGCTGGCGCGCGGGCTGATCATGAGCGGTCTGGCGATGGCGATCGCCGGCTCGTCGCGTCCGTGCTCGGGCTCGGAGCACCTGATCAGCCACGCGCTCGACGCGCGTCTCGACGTCCCCAAGAATGCGCACGGGCTGCAGGTGGGCCTGGCGACGCTGCTGACCTCGCTGCTGCACGAGGACCTCGACGACGACCTGATCGCCGCCTACCTGCGCGCCGGCCTGCCCACCTCGCCCGAGCACCTGGGGCTGACCGACACCCAGCTGCGCCGCGCGCTGCAGGAGGCGCCGGAGACCCGGCCGGGCCGGTGGACGGTGCTCACCGACCGCACCTGGACGAAGGCCGACTACCGGGAGCTGCTGACCACGCTGGGCGCGCGGGTCGAGGGTGCCCGCAACCGCCGGCGGCGCAGCACCGACAGCCCGCTGCCGCGCACGGGCTGACCGGCTCCCCCGTCACGGCCCGGGGACGCCCCCGGGGCCGGCGTCGGGGCTGGCGAGGAACTCGTCGAGCAGCTGCTGGGCGGCCAGCGCGGGGGTGACCTCGCCGGCGAGCACCGCCTTCTCCAGATCCGGCGCGAGCGCTCTGACCCCCGGATGGGCGCGCAGCCGGTGCTCCAGGGCGGAGCGCACCAGCTGCCAGGTCCAGCGCACCTGCTGGGTCCGGCGCTTCTCGTCGAGGGCCCTCGAGGCCTTCGCCCGGTCCTGGTGCTCGACCAGCTTGGCCCAGACGGCGTCGAGGCCGGCGCCGGTCAGCCCGGAGCAGGTCAGCACCGGCACGTCCCACGCGCCACCGCGACCGCGCAGCAGCCGGATCGCCTGCGACAGCTCGCGCGCGGCCGAGCGCGCGTCGACCTCCCCGGGACCGTCGGCCTTGTTCACCGCGATCACGTCGGCGATCTCGAGGATGCCGCGCTTGATGCCCTGCAGCTGGTCGCCGGTGCGGGCCAGCGTCAGGAACAGGAAGGAGTCGACCATCTCGGCGACGGCGATCTCCGACTGCCCGACGCCCACGGTCTCGACCAGGACGACGTCGTAGCCGGCCGCCTCGACGACGACCATCGACTCACGGGTGGCCTGCGCGACGCCGCCGAGGGTGCCCGAGGTCGGGGACGGCCGGATGAACGCGGCCGGGTCCACCGACAGCCGGGACATCCGGGTCTTGTCGCCGAGGATCGACCCGCCGGAGCGGGCCGACGACGGGTCGACGGCGAGCACCGCCACCTTCGACCCGGCGCCGGTCAGGGTCACGCCCAGCTGGTCGATGAACGTGGACTTGCCCACCCCGGGGACGCCGCTGATGCCGACCCGCCGCGCTCCCCCGGCGTGCGGCAGCAGCTCGACCAGCAGCTCCTGCGCCTTCTCCCGGTGGTCGGCCCGGCTGGACTCGACCAGCGTGATGGCGCGCGACATCGCCCGCCGGTTCCCGGCCAGCACCCCCTCGGCGAGCGCGGGGACGTCGACGGGTCTGCCCATCAGTGGCCGAGGTTCGACGACAGCGTCCGCAGCAGGTCCTGCGCCGCCTCGGCGATGACCGTGCCGGGCTGGTAGACCGCGGCCGCGCCCATCTCCTTCAGCGTCGGGACGTCGTCGGGCGGGATCACGCCGCCGACGACGATCAGCACGTCGTCGGCACCGAGCTCGGCCAGCGCGTCGCGCAGCGCCGGGACCAGCGTCAGGTGGCCGGCGGCCAGCGAGTTGACCCCGACCACGTGCACGTCGGCCTCCACCGCCTGACGGGCGACCTCCTCCGGCGTCTGGAACAGCGGGCCCACGTCGACGTCGAACCCGAGGTCGGCGAACGCGGTGGCGATGACCTTCTGCCCGCGGTCGTGGCCGTCCTGGCCCATCTTGGCGACGAGGATGCGCGGCCGGCGGCCCTCCGCCTCCTCGAACTCGGCGGCCAGCCGGCGGGCCTGCTCGACCGGCTCGTTGGTCCCTGCCTCGTCGCGGTACACACCGGAGATGGTGCGCACCTGCGCGGCGTGCCGGCCATAGACCTCCTCCAGCGCGTCGGAGATCTCGCCCACGGAGGCGTGCGCGCGGGCGGCGTCGACGGCCAGCTCGAGCAGGTTCCCGCGATCCCGTCGTCCCTCCGCCGCGGCGCGGGCGGCGTCGGTGAGCCGGGCCAGCGCCTCGCGGGTGGCCGCCTCGTCGCGTTCGGCGCGCAGCTGCTCGAGCTTCGCCTTCTGCTGCGCGAGCACCTCGCGGTTGTCGACGCGCAGCACCTCGATCGCCTCGTCGGCGGCCACCCGGTACTTGTTGACGCCGATGACCGGCTGCCGGCCGGAGTCGATGCGGGCCTGGGTGCGGGCGGCGGCCTCCTCGATGCGCAGCTTCGGGATGCCGTCGTCGATGGCCTGCGCCATGCCCCCGTGCTCGCCCACCTCCTGGATGTGCGCCCATGCCCGGCGGGCCAGGTCGTAGGTGAGCTTCTCGACGTAGGCCGAGCCGCCCCACGGGTCGATGACCCGGGTGGTGCCCGACTCCTGCTGCAGCAGCAGCTGGGTGTTGCGGGCGATCCGGGCGGAGAAGTCGCTGGGCAGGGCCAGCGCCTCATCCAGGGCGTTGGTGTGCAGCGACTGGGTGTGCCCCTGGGTGGCGGCCATCGCCTCCAGGCAGGTGCGGACGACGTTGTTGTAGACGTCCTGCGCGGTCAGCGACCACCCCGAGGTCTGCGAGTGGGTGCGCAGCGACATCGACTTCGGGTTCTGCGCGCCGGCCTCCTTCATGAGCTTCGCCCACAGCAGCCGGGCGGCCCGGAGCTTGGCGACCTCCATGAAGAAGTTCATGCCGATGGCCCAGAAGAAGGAGAGGCGCGGGGCGAACGCGTCGACGTCCAGCCCGGCGTCCTTGCCCGCCGTCACGTACTCCACCCCGTCGGCCAGCGTGTACGCCAGCTCCAGGTCGGCGGTCGCCCCGGCCTCCTGGATGTGGTAGCCGGAGATGGAGATCGAGTTGAACCGCGGCATCTTCTGCGAGGTGAACGCGAAGATGTCGCTGATGATCTGCATCGACGGCTTCGGCGGGTAGATGTAGGTGTTGCGGACCATGAACTCCTTGAGGATGTCGTTCTGGATGGTGCCGGCCAGCTGCTCGGGCGCGACGCCCTGCTCCTCGGCCGCGAGGATGTAGAGCGCCATCACCGGCAGGACGGCGCCGTTCATGGTCATCGAGACCGTCATCCGGTCCAGCGGGATGCCGTCGAAGAGCTGCCGCATGTCGAGGATCGAGTCGATCGCCACCCCCGCCATGCCCACGTCGCCGACGACCCGCGGGTGGTCGGAGTCGTAGCCGCGGTGGGTGGGCAGGTCGAAGGCGATCGACAGGCCCTTCTGCCCGGCGGCGAGGTTGCGCCGGTAGAACGCGTTGGACTCCGTGGCGGTGGAGAAGCCCGCGTACTGGCGGATCGTCCACGGCTGGGTCGTGTACATCGTCGGGTAGGGCCCGCGCAGGTACGGCGCGATGCCCGGGTAGGTGCCGAGGAAGTCCAGCCCGCCGAGGTCCGCCGGGGTGAACAGCGGGGGGACGGCGATGCCCTCCGGCGTCTCCCAGGTCGCCTCGGCCACGCTGCGGCCGGTCGCCTCCTCGAACCGCTTGGCCCAGTCGTCCGAGCTCGCCTGCGCCGCTGGCCGGCCCAGCTCGAGGTCGCCGAAGTCGGGGATGCCGCTCATGCCTTCACTCCCAGCTGCTCGTGCACGGTCCTCAGCACGTCGAGGGCGTCGCACCCGGCGTACACGTAGCCGTCGACGCCGTCCACCGCGAGATCCGGCTTGCCGGCCAGCCAGACGCTGGTCGCGCCGGCGTCCCGCAGCCGCCTCGCCACCCCGGCCGCGGATTCCGCGTAGTCCTTGTCGGTGCCGCAGATGCAGGCCACCGTCGTCCCGGCCTCCGCGAAGCCGGAGAGGCCGTCCCCGGCGACGGTCTCGATGCCGCCGGCCTGGAACAGGTTGGCGGCGAACGTGGCCCGGGCGGTGTGCCGGGCCACCGGGCCGATCGTGGCCAGGTGGACCCGCGCGCCCGTGCCCGCGGCGCGGTCGCGCAGCTCCTCGTACGCCTGCGCCGCGCGCAGGCGGGGCAGGCCGCCCGTCGGCAGGATCTCGGCCGCGGGCTGGCGCTCCGGCAGCTTCTCGGCCAGGTTCGGGAACTCGCTGACGCCGGTGATCGGGTCGGCGCGGCGGGCCAGCCGCTTCGCCCGCGCCTCCCACGCCTGCCCGATCCGGTCGCGCACCAGCCCGGAGGCCAGCGCCGCCGGCAGACCGCCGGCCCGCTCGATCTCGGTGAACCAGGCCCAGGTCGCCTGGGCGAGGTCCTCGGTCAGCGACTCGACGTACCAGGAGCCCCCGGCCGGGTCGAGGACGCGGGCCAGCGACCCCTCCTCGATCAGCAGGTTCTGCGTGTTGCGGGCGATCCGGCGGGAGAAGCTGTCGGGCAGCCCGAGCGCGGCGTCGAACGGCTGGACGGTGACGACGTCGGCGCCGCCCACACCGGCGGCGAAGCAGGCGACCGTCGTCCGCAGCATGTTGACCCAGGGGTCGTGCCGGGTGGTCATCACCGACGAGGTGACCGCGTGCTGGCGCTGCGCGCGCACGTCGGGCGAGGCGCCGGACGCCTCCCCCACCCGGTCCCACAGCCGGCGGGCGGCGCGCAGCGCGGCGATCGTCGTGAACTGGTCGGCGGTCGCCGCGTAGCGGAACTCCAGGGCGCCGAACGCGTCGTCGACCGACAGCCCGCCGTCGGTCAGCGCCCGCAGGTACGCCACTCCCGCGGCCAGGGAGCAGCCCAGCTCCTCGACCGCGGAGGCGCCGGCGTCGTGGAAGACGGTGGCGTCGACGGTCACGGTACGCAGGTCGCGGTGCGCGGCCGCGCGTCGGGCGACGTCGGCCAGCCCGGCGAGGTCCTGCTCCTGCCCCGACGCGGCCTGCACGCCGAGCGGGTCCAGGCCCAGCGAGCCCCCGGGCGCCAGGTCGCTGCGGCCCTCGACGAGGGAGAGGAACGCCTCCGCCGCCGGGAGACCACCGGAGACGCTCACCGGCGCCAGGTCGAGCAGGACGCCGTCCAGCGCGTCGCCCAGCGACTCCACCGGGATCGCACCGTCGCCGAGCACCAGCCAGAGCGAGGTGCCGCCGTTCTCCAGGTCGGCGAGCACGGCCTCCTTGGTGACGGCGACGTCGGGGTGGGCGTGCCGCTGCCGGATGTCCCAGCCGGCGGGCACGCCGCTCTCCGGGTGCGCCCCCGCCCGGGCGCCGCGCACGAACGGCGCCAGCCCCGGGACGCCGACCGCCGACGGCAGGTCACCGGCGTCCTCGGCGGTGTAGAGCGGGGCGACGCTCACGCCGGTGGCGACCGTGCGGCGCAGCGCGTCCTCCACCGGGTCGGGCAGCTGGTCCCGCCCGGCCTTGCGCAGCACGCCGGCCACCAGGTCGCGCCACTCGTCGCGGGTCGCGGCCGGGAACTCGCCGGCCAGCACGAGCTCCTCGGGGATCTCGTGCTCGGCCGGCACATCGGCGTCAGCCGGGTGCGCGGTCTGCTGGTCCGGAGAACTCATCGTCGGGTTCCCGCCTCTCGTCGACGGCACGTCGGACAGAAGTGTCGCCAGGGGCTCTCGGGCCCGTGCGCGCGGGTGCCGCATCGGCCACCAGAGCGTGCAGCGCGGCCCGCGCGAGCAGCCGCACACCGACCCCGATCGCCCGCTCGTCCACGTCGAAGGTCCCGCGGTGCAGGTCCAGCGGCGGGCCGCCGCCGTGCGTGCCCAGGCGGGCCAGCGCGATGGGCATGACGTCGGCGAACCAGCCGAAGTCCTCCCCGCCCATGCTCTGCGGCGAGAGCACCACGTTCTCGCTGCCGACCGTCTCCAGCGCGGCCGACCGCAGCAGCGCGACCGCGCGCGGGTCGTTGACCACCGGCGGCACCCCGCGCACGTAGTCGACGTCGACCTGGGCGCCGGTGGTCGCGGCCACCCGCTCGACCAGGGAGCGGATCAGGTCCTCGGCGTCCTTCCACGCCTCGCGGTCGAGGACCCGCACGGTGCCGCGCAGGTGCCCGCGCTGCGGGATCGCGTTGGCCGCGATCCCGGCGTTGACCGCGCCCCAGACCAGCGACATGCCCGCCCGCGGGTCGACCTGCCGCGACAGCAGCGACGGGACCTCGGTGATCAGCCGGCCGAGGGCGTCGACCAGGTCGACGGTGAGCTGCGGGCGGGCGGTGTGCCCGCCGGGACCCATCAGGGCGACGTCCATCCGGTCGCAGGCGGCGGTGATGGGCCCGGTGCGCAGCCCCACCTTGCCGGCCGGCACCGACGGGTCGCAGTGGAGGGCGAACGCGCGGGAGGCGCCGTCGAGCACGCCGGCGGCGACGACCTCCGTCGCGCCGCCGGGGACGGTCTCCTCGGCCGGCTGGAAGACGCAGCGCACCGTGCCCGGCAGCCCGTCGGTATCGGCCAGCGCGAGCGCGACCCCGAGGACGGCGGTCGTGTGCACGTCGTGCCCGCAGGCGTGGGCCAGGCCGTCCTTGGTGGAGGCGTACGGGACGTCCTTGAGGTCGTTGATCGGCAGCGCGTCGATGTCCGCCCGCAGGACGACGACGGGGTCCCCGGAGCCGACCTCGACCACCAGGCCGGTGCCGGTGGGCAGCCGCCGGGGCGTGAGGCCGGCCGGGCGCAGCCGCTGCTCGAGGAAGGACGTCGTCTCGAATTCGGCGAAGGCCAGCTCGGGGTGCGCGTGCAGGTGGCGGCGGGTGGACACCAGCTGCGCGCCGTGGGAGCCGACCCAGTCGTCGACGGCCGCGCCGAGCTTCTCGACGACCGCCGTCATCAGACCATCCCGCTGGGCTGCGGCGTGGGCAGCCCGTTCTTCAGCTCGGCCACGAGGCTGTCGACGACGGCGGTGAGGTCCCCGTCGTGCGCGGCGGCGACCGCGCGCTGGCGCTGGTAGGACGCCCCGACGGCGAGGATCCGCTCGACGTCGGCCAGCTCGGCGGAGCAGCCGAGCCGGCGGGCGGTCGGCTCCAGGTCCTCCACCAGGTCGAGGATCGCCTGGCGCACCGGCCGCACGGTGCCCTTCTCGTCCACGACGATGTCGGCGTCCAGGCCGTAGCGGGCCGCGCGCCACTTGTTCTCGCGCAGCACCCAGTTCGCCGGCGTCGGCAGCGTGTAGCCGCGGTCGAGCTGGGAGTCGAACTGCTCCACCAGGCACTGGGACAGCGCCGTGACCGCGCCGATCTCGTCGAGCGTGGGCAGGCCGTCGCAGATGCGCAGCTCGACGGTGCCGAAGTTCGGGTGCGGGCGGATGTCCCACCACACCTCGCGCACGCTCTCGATGGCGTGCGTGGAGATCAGCGTCTCCATGTAGCTCTCGAACTGGTCCCAGCCGGAGAGCTGGTACGGCAGCCCGGCGGTGGGCATGCTCTCGAACACCTTGCTGCGCGCCGAGGCCAGGCCGGTGTCCGCCCCCTTCCAGAACGGGGAGGACGCCGACAGCGCCAGGAAGTGCGGCACGTACTGGGTCAGCGCGTTGACCATCGGGATCGCCTTTTCCGGCGCCCGGACGCCGACGTGCACGTGCACGCCGAAGATCTGCAGCCGGCGGGCCAGCCACTGCATGCGCTCGACCAGCTCGAGGTAGCGCTCCTTGGGCGAGATCTGCTGCGTCTGCCAGTCGGTGAACGGATGCGTCCCGGCGCACATGAGGCCCAGCCCGCGGCGGTCGGCCGCGGCGGCCACCTCGGCCAGCGTGCCGGCGAGGTCGGTCTTGGCCTCGGCGACCGTGCCGCAGATGCCGGTGATGATCTCGACGGTCGACTGCAGCAGCTCGTGCTTGGCCTTGGGGTGCTCGTCGGCGCCGTCGGGCCGGATCTCCTCGAGGATCTCCACGGCACCGGAGGTCAGCTCCCGCGTCTGCCGGTCGACGAGCTGCAGCTCCCACTCGACGCCCAGGCTGGCCCGCTCGGAGGAGACGAAGGGGATCTGCACCTCCGGAAGTCTAGGGACGATCGGCCTCCCTCGGCCTGGTCAACCGACCGGTTCGACCTGCCGGCCGTCCACCGGCACCGCGGGCCGGCGCACCCACAGGTGCTCGGGCAGGTGCGCCCGGATCGCCGCGCAGGCCGCGCGGCCGTGGACGGCGGGATCCACCGGGAACAGGCAGACGTCCCGGGTGACGACCAGGAAGCCCTCGCCGGCGTCGTCCGGCAGCACCGCCTCGATCTCCGACCACGGGGAGAAGTGGACGTCGCCGTCCACGTCCACCTCGGCGAGGCCGGCGTCCGAGACGACGTAGCGCATCCGGGCGCTCCGGTCGAAGGCCCGCTTGAGCGCCGAGGGGCGGAACTCCCGGCCGACCGGCGCGACGGGCACCACGCCGCAGAAGGAGCGCCGGTCGATGCCGCCCAGGGCGCTGCGCAGCGTGGCGTCCTGCGGCACCACGAGCAGCGCGGTGGCCGCCGCGGCGCCCAGCGCCGCCGCCACCTGCTCCGGGGTGACCGCCCGCCAGGCGGCGAGCGCGTCGCGCCCGGGCAGGAACGGCAGGCCGCCCAGCTCGCTGTACGCGGCGGCGGCCAGCTCGCCGCAGACGAACGCGTCGGCGTCGCCGTCGAGCTCCTCCTCGAAGCCCGCGACGGCGTGCGCCAGCTCCTCGGGCGTCGGGCCGGTGCGCCAGAGTGCGGCGAACTGCTCCCAGAGGATCCGGCCGACCTCGCCGGCCTGGCCCTCGCGGGCGTCGACGTAGAGCGCCGTCTCGCGGCGGCCGGGGCCGGCGTCCACGACCTCCAGCCCGGTCGAGTAGCTCAGGCCGCGGGCGGTGCGGGCGACGTCGGTCAGCCGCTCCTGCAGCACCTCGAGCCCGAGGGACAGCGCCGGGTCGCGGGGCGGGCCGGCGAGCAGGAGGCCGGCGCCGTCCCCCATGGGCGCCTGGGTCCAGGCCGGACCGGACTGGGGGCGCGGCGCCGGCATCGGCCGCTGCGGGCGCGGGCCCGACGGGAGCGGCAAGGTCAGGTCCGCGGGCAGCCCGCCGTGGCACCACAGCGCGGCGTTCTCCCGCACGAACCAGCGGCGGGCATGCCCGCGGACGACGTCCTCGGTGAGGAACTCGGGACCCGGTCCCGAGGCGACCGCGAGCCCGGGGCCGCGCAGCCCGTACCGGGCGCCGAGCAGCGCGGCGACGGTGGGGTGCGCGCCCGCGCAGTTCTCAGCCTGCAGGACGCCGACCTCGAGCGCCATCCGCTCGGTGGGCAGGTCGGTGATCGCCCGGCAGACGGTCTCGAGGAACGTCCGCACGGCGTCCGGCCGGCCGGTGGCGTAGAAGGCGGTGAGGTCGAGGTCGACCATCGCGTTGCAGTCCAGGTGCGACTTGGGCAGCGCGCCCATCACCAGATGCTCGATGAGGTGGGTGACGCCGATCGTCGCGAACGTCTCGTCGCGGAGGCCGACCCCGAAGGTGAGGACGGCGGTGATGCGGTCCGGCCCGGGCGCGGTGAGGACCGGGACCCCGTCGATGTCCATGCGCTGCACGGCGGAATGGTGCGGGTGCGGGTTACCCGTCCCGCGCGCACACGCCCACGTGGGGCAGCTGAGGTGCGAGTGCCGGGGACCGGCGGCGGGCGCTGCGTTAGCGTGCCGTCCGTGGAGCCCCTGCCCGGATTCGATCCCGCCAAGCTGGCCACCGTCGCGGCCGCGGACCTGACCGCAGCCCTCGAGTCGGAGCACGACGTCGCCGTCGTCATGGGCTCGGGCTGGGCGCCGGCCGCGGACGCCTTCGGCCCCGCGCGCGCCTCCGTCGCCATCGCCGAGCTGCCCGGCTTCGCCGCGCCCACGGCGATCGGCCACGGCGGGGAGGTGCGGTCGGTGCGCGTCGGCAACCAGCGCGTGCTGCTCTTCCTCGGCCGCACCCACCTGTACGAGGGCCGCGGCGTGCAGGCGGTGGCGCACGGCGTGCGGACCGCCGCGGCGGCCGGCGCGCGGACGGTGATCCTCACCAACGCGGCCGGCGGGCTGGCGCCCGAGCACCAGGTCGGCCAGGCCGTGCTCATCAGCGACCACATCAACCTCACCGCGTCGTCCCCGCTGGTGGGCGCGCACTTCGTCGACTGCACCGACCTCTACTCCACCCGGCTGCGCGCGCTGGCCCGCGAGATCGACCCGTCGCTGACCGAGGGCGTGTACGCCGCGCTGCCCGGCCCGCACTACGAGACGCCGGCCGAGATCCGGATGCTGCGCAGCCTCGGCGCCGACCTGGTCGGCATGTCCACGGCGCTGGAGGCGATCGCGGCCAAGGCGGCCGGGATGGACGTGCTGGGCCTGTCGATGGTGACCAACGCCGCCGCCGGGATCACCGGTGAGCCGCTGGACCACCAGGAGGTGCTGGCGGCCGGCCGCGCGGCCGCGGGGCGGCTGGGGCGGTTCCTCGTGGAGTTCATCGGGCGTCTGCCGTGAGCGGGACCGTGCTGGTGACCGGCGCGGCCGGGCGCATCGGCACGGTGCTGCGCGGGGGGCTGCCGGAGCGGGGCTGGGCGGTGCGCTGCCTCGACGTGGTGCCGATCGTGGACACCCGCCCCGGTGAGGAGCACGTCGTCGCCGACGCCGCCGACCTGGAGGCGATGGTCGACGCCACCGAGGGCGCCTCGGCGGTGGTGCACCTGGCCGGCAACTCCGGCGAGTCGACCTGGCCGGCGATCAGCCGCGGGCACATCGAGACCACCTACTGCGCCCTGGAGGCCGCCCGCCGGGCCGGCGTCCGGCGGGCGGTGCTGGCCAGCAGCAACCACGCCACCGGCTTCACCCCGCGGCCCGGCGCCGGGCTGCTGCGCGAGGCCGACGCGCCGCCCCGGCCGGACACCTACTACGGCGCGGCCAAGGTGGCCCTCGAGGCGCTCGGCTCGCTCTACGCCGACCGCTACGGCATGGACGTCGTCTGCCTTCGGATCGGCAGCGCCTTCCCCGAGCCGACCAACACCCGCCACCTGTCGACCTGGCTCTCCCCCGCCGACACGGTCGCGCTGGTCGACGCCGCGCTGACCGCGCCCGCCCCCGGCTTCGCCGTCGTCTGGGGCGTCTCGGCCAACACGCGCAACTGGTGGGACCTCTCGGCGGCCCGGGCGCTCGGCTACGAACCGGCCGACGACGCCGAGGTCTACGCCGCGGCGCTGGTCGAGGTGCACGGCGAGCCGGACCTCGCCGACCCGGTGCACGCGCGCGTCGGTGGCGAGTACGTGCTGCCGGCGTTCGACGCCGACGTCATCGAGGCGAAGGTCGCCGCCCCGGAGGAGCCGTGAACCTGCTCGACCTCGCCCGGGACTGGGCCGACGACGACCCGCACGAGGGCGACCGCGCCGAGATCGCCGCGCTCATCCAGGCCGAGAACGTCGAGGAGCTGGCGCGACGGTTCGCCGGCCCGCTGACCTTCGGGACGGCGGGGCTCCGCGGACCGCTTCGGGCCGGGCCGGCGGGCATGAACGCCGCGGTGGTGACCCGCGCGGCGGCCGGGCTCGGCGCGTACCTGGCGCAGGAGGGCTCCGCCGGCGGCGGGGTGGTCGTGGGCTACGACGGGCGGCGCCGCTCCGACGAGTTCGCGCGGATCACCGCCGAGGTGCTCGCCGGCGCCGGCTTCGCCGTCCAGGTGCTGCCGAAGGCGCTGCCGACGCCGGTGCTGTCCTTCGCCGTCCGGCACCTCGGCTGCGTCGCGGGCGTGATGGTGACCGCGAGCCACAACCCGCCCGACGACAACGGCTACAAGGTCTACCTCGGCGACGGCCGCCAGCTCGTGCCGACGGCCGACGCGCGGATCGAGGCGGCGATCGCCGCCGTCGGCGCCGCCAAGGACGTCCCCCGCAGCGACGACTGGCACACCCTCGGGGACGAAGTCGAGGCCGACTACGTCGCCGCGGTGGTGGCCGCGCTCGAACCGGACCGGGTGCCCGGGCGCGGATCGCTGACCATGGCCTACACCGCGATGCACGGCGTCGGCGCGGACACCACGCGCGCGGTCTTCGCCGCGGCCGGGCTGCCCGAGCCGGTGAGCGTGCCGGAGCAGGACCGACCCGACCCGGCCTTCCCGACGGTCGCCTTCCCGAACCCCGAGGAGCCGGGCGCGACCGACCTGCTGCGGGCGCTGGCGGAGCGCATACACGCCGACGTGGCGATCGCCGAGGACCCGGACGCCGACCGCTGCGCCGTGGTGTGCGACGGGCGGCAGCTGACCGGCGACGAGGTCGGCGGGCTGCTGGCCGACTGGCTGCTGCGCCGCGGCCTGCGCGGGACGTACGCGTCCTCGCTGGTCAGCGGCTCGCTGCTGCACGCGCTGGCGGAGGCGCACGACGTCCCGTCCGCCGAGACGCCCACCGGCTTCAAATGGATCATGCGGGCCGGATCCGACGAGGCGCCGCTGGTGTTCGGCTACGAGGAGGCGCTGGGCTACGCGGTGACGCCGTCCGTGGCCCGCGACAAGGACGGCATCTCCGCGGCGCTGGCGGTAGCGCTGCTGGCCGCCGAGCTCAAGGCGGACGGCCGCACGCTGCTCGACCGGCTCGACGAGCTGGCCCGGGAGCACGGGCTGTTCGCGACCGGGCAGCTGTCGGTGCGCGTCGAGGACCTCTCCCTGATCGCCGGCGCGATGGCGCGGCTGCGGGCGCGGCCGCCGGCCACGCTGCTCGGCCGCCCGGTGGAGTTCGCCGACCTGCTGACCGAGGAGCCGGCGGTGGACGCCGTCCGGCTGCTCGGGGACGGCGTCCGGGTGATCGTGCGCCCCAGCGGCACCGAGCCGAAGCTCAAGGCCTACCTGGAGACCGTCGTCCCCGTGCACGACGACGCCGGCGTCATCGCCGCCCGCGGCCGGGGCGAGGAGGAGCTGGAGCAGCTGCGCGCCGAGATGGCCGCCGCCCTCGGCCTCTGACCGCGGGCGCGAGAACGGGCACCAGTCCCCAGCACAGCCACCAGGCGGAGTGGCCGCGGTCGTGCAGCCGGGTGACGGTCGCGCTCATCCCCGGCACGAGGACGACGTGCGCGACGAGCACGTTGACCGGAGGAAGGAGTCGATGCTCCCGCGGCGCACGTACCACTGCCCGAAGCCCACGACTCGCCCGTTCCGGCCCGCCCGGTGCTCGACCGCGACCGCGCCTCAGCGCGCGACGGGCTCGCGGCAGCCGGAGTCCAGCGCCCGCTGCGCGGCGGCGAGGACGGCGACCACCTCGCGGCCGAAGCCGACGTCGCACGGGTGGGTGCCGCCGGTGACCGCCGCCGCTGTGAGCTCCTCGACCGCGACCGAGTGCGCGGCCTTGGCCGCGCGCTCCTCGGGCAGCAGGGTGATCCGGCCGGCGTCGCCGTGCACGAAGAACTCCATGCCGCTCGACATGGTCGCGACCGTGTGCGAGAGCGTCACGGTGCAGGCCGCGCCGGACTCGTGGTGCAGCACAAGGTGGACGGTGTCGCCGAGCCCGGCGCCGGCCTGCACCGCTGTCACCGGGCCCAGCGCCGGGATGAACAGCGACAGCGCGTGCGGGCCGATGTCCCACAGCGCGCCCTGCTCCTTGCGCCACGGCGAGTCGGCGAACGGGCTGCCCGGCTCGTAGAGGTTCCCGAGCCAGCTGCCGGCGCCGCCCATCAGCTTGGTCCGCGCCGCCTGGGCCAGCCAAGTCGCCGTCCCCGGCTGGAACCGGAAGGTGAAGAAGACGACGGAGGCCACCCCGTTGTCCCGGACGGCGGCGACGAGGCGGTCGGCGTCCTCGAGGGTGAGCGCGATCGGCTTCTCCAGCAGCAGGTGCTTGCCCGCCTCGGCGGCGCGGATCGCCAGCGGCACCTGGACGGCGGGCGGCACGGAGAAGGAGACGGCGTCCACGTCGGCGAGCAGCGCGTCGACGTCCGCGTAGCCGGGGACGTCGAACTGCGCGCCGACCGCCTTGGCCTTGGCGAGGTCGCGGCCCCACACGCCGACCAGCTCGGCGTCCGCGTGCTCGGCCAGGCTCGCGGCGTGGATCTGCTCGGCCCAGAAGCCGGTGCCGAGGACGCCGAAGCGCATCAGACCGCGCCGAACTGGCGGTCGCCCGCGTCGCCGAGGCCGGGAACGATGTAGGCCTTGTCGTTCAGGCCGTGGTCGACGCTGGCGGTGAACACCCGCAGCGGCAGGCCGCTCTCCTCCAGCCGCTTGAGCCCCTCCGGGGCGGCGAGCGCGCAGAGCACGGAGATCGACGTGGCACCCCGGCCGGTGAGCAGGCCGCAGCAGTGCACCAGCGAGCCCCCGGTGGCCAGCATCGGGTCGAGGACGAACACCTCGCGGCCGACCAGCGACTCCGGCAGCGAGGCCATGTAGGCCTCCGGCTGGAAGGTCTCCTCGTTGCGGGCCAGGCCGACGAAGCCCATCTGCGACTCGGGCAGCATCCGGTGCGCGGTGTCGGCCATGCCGAGCCCCGCCCGGAGCACCGGCACGATCAGCGGCGGCGCGGCCAGCCGGTAGCCGGTCGTGTCGGTGACCGGCGTGGTGATCGGCTCCTCGGCCAGCTGCAGGTCGCGGGTCGCCTCGTACATCAGCATCTGCGTGAGGTCCCGCAGCGAGGCCCGGAAGTTCGCGTTGTCGGTCCGCTCGTCCCGCATGCGGGAGAGCCGGGCACGGGCCAGCGGGTGGTCGACGACGGTCAGCTGCACGCGCGACACCGTATCGGCCGGGTGCGCCGGGGCTATCGGCGCTGGCACGATCCCGGCATGACGAGGGGGCCCGCCGGTCGGTGACCGGCCTCCGGGGCGCCACCGACATCGGCGACTACCTGATCAGCGCCCGCTCCTTCGCCGAGTACCGGGCGATGTTCGCGCTGAGCGACGCCGACCTGCGGGGGCGGGTCCTGGACTGCCCCGGCGGCGGCGCGTCCTTCGGCGCCGCCGCCCGTTGCCTCGGCGCCGACGTGGTCGCGGTCGACCCGGTGTACGCGGCTCCCGCCGGCGAGCTCACCGCACGGCTGACCGCCGAGCTCGCCCGCGGCCGCGCGTGGGCGGCGGCCAACGCCGAGCGCTACGTCTGTGACTTCCACGGGTCGGTGGACGGGCTCGCCCGGACTCGCACGGAGTCCGCCCGCCTGTTCGCCGAGGACCTGACCGCCCGACCCGGACGGCACGTCGCGGCGGTCCTGCCGCACCTGCCCTTCCGGGACGGCGCGTTCGACCTGGCGCTCTCCTCGCACCTGCTGTTCACCTACGCCGACCGGCTGGACGCCGCCTTCCACCTCGCCGCGCTGCGGGAGCTGGCGCGGGTCGGCCACGAGGTGCGCGTCTACCCGCTGGTCGACCAGGCCGGCCGGCCCCTGCCGGACCTGCTGAGCACGCTCGCCGACGGACTGGCGGCGGCCGGACTGCGCGCCGACGTGGTCGAGGTCGACCACGAGTTCCAGCGCGGCGCCCGCAGCATGCTGCGGCTCACGGGTTGACGGCGAGGAAGAGGAAGGCCGCCAGCAGCACCAGGTGGACGACGCCCTGCAGGCGGGTCGCGCGCCCGGGGACGACGGTCAGCATCCCGACGACGACGGTGACGGCGAGCAGGACCGTCTGCGTGGCCCCCAGCCCGAGCAGCAGCGGCCCCTCCAGCCAGATCGAGGCGATGGCGATCGCGGGGATGGTGAGACCGATGCTGGCCATGGCCGACCCGAAGGCCAGGTTCAGGCTGATCTGCAGCCGGTCGCGGCAGGCGGCGCGCGCGGCGGCCAGCGTCTCCGGGGCCAGCACGAGCAGCGCGATGACCACGCCGACGAACGACTGCGGGAACCCCACCCCGGCCACGGCGTCCTCGATCGCCGGCGACTCCACCTTCGCCAGCCCTACGACGGCCACGAGCGCGACGATCAGCAGCCCCAGGCTGGTCAGCGCCGCGCGCGCGGTCGGCGGCTCGGCGTGCTCGTCCTCCACCGGGGCACCGCCCGTCGCCACGGGAAGGAAGAAGTCACGGTGCCGCACCGTCTGGGTGAGCACGAAAGCGCCGTAGAGCACCAGGGAGGCGACCGCGGCGAACGCGAGCTGGGCCGGCGAGAACTGCGGCCCCTGCCGACCGATGGTGAAGGTCGGCAGCACGAGGCTGAGGACGGCCAGCGTCGTCACCGTGGCCAGCGCGGCGCCGGTGCCCTCGGCGTTGAACACGACCACGTTGTGCCGCAGCGCGCCGAGCAGCACCGAGATGCCGACGATGCCGTTGCAGGTGATCATCGCGGCGGCGAAGACGGTGTCCCGCGGCAGCGACGCCGCCTCCTCCCCGCCGGAGATCATCAGCGTCACGATCAGCGCCACCTCGATGACCGTCACCGCGACGGCGAGGACCAGCGATCCGAACGGCTCCCCGACCCGGTGCGCGACCACTTCGGCGTGGTGGACGGCGGCCAGCACCGCGGCCATCAGCACGACCGCGACGAGGAGCTCGACGACGAGGGGCAACGACCGGCCCCACGTGGCGGCGAGCACGATCAGGGAGAGCAGGGGTACGGCCGTGGTCCAGGTCAGCAGAGGGTGCCGGGTCGCGGTCGCCATGACTCCACGCTGACACACGCCCGTTGCGGCACCGTCTCGATCAGCCGGCGCGGGCGAGCCTCGGGTCGTCGGCGGTTGGCCGGATCACCAGGATCTCGGTGCCGTCGGGGCGGTAGGTGTGCCATCGGCCGGCGGTATCTCGCTCGATGCGGAAGCCGTGGTGCACCTGGGTGTGGTGCCGCTCGCACAGCAGCCCGGAGTTCTCCAGGTCGGTCTCGCCGCCGAACAGCCAATGGATCACGTGATGAACCTCGCACCAGTAGTGCGGGGCCCCGCAGCCGGCGAATGAAAGGACCCCGCTGCCCCCCACGCCTCGCATGCTCGGCGCGGGCCCCTGCAGCGGGGCCGCGGCCCAGGTCGAGCAGCTCACCGTCGGCGGTGCACAGGTAGCGGCGCAGCTCGGCGTCGCAGGCCACCTGCCGGGCCCGGGCGGCGGAGACCACCCCGCCGAACATCGCCTCCGCGGCGCCCCGGCCCACGGCGGGATCGGCCAGGTCGGCGGAACCGATCTTGACCGCGACGTGCGGCTTGACGGTGCGCAGCAGCGGCAGCGTGCCACAGCCGAGGTGGATGTCGGCCAGCTGCACCAGGGCGTCGGCGTTCCGCTGCGGCTGGGTCCGCGCATCGCCGGCGGGCCGGTGGGCCTGCAGGATCGACTCGATCGCCGCCTGCAGCTTCTCCATGCCGAGGGCGTCGAGGTGGAAGCGGCCGGTGCCCGACCCGTCGGCGTGCTCGGCAAAGGACAGGAACCGCTCCTCGGTCGGATCGGGCTCGGGGCCGTCCTCGTCGAGCCGCTCGAGCAGGGTGTGCACCAGCCGCACCAGCTCCTCGTGCTTGTGCCCGGCGGCGAAGCGGGCGAGCACGCCGGCGATGCCGGCCAGGTCGCCGTCCCGTTGCGCGATCAGCGCGGCCGGCCGCCGCCCGGTGATCCTGGCGATCACGGCCACCTGATCGGCGGTGAGCTCCCCGGCCGCGTGCGCCGCGGCCACCGCGGGCAGCTGCTCCAGCACCCGCCCGTTGCGCACCACCTGCGCGGCGGCACCCGAGAGCCGGCAGTGCCCGCGCAGCCACGACTGCGCCGTGGCCATCCCGTCCCCGGCGAAGGCCTGCCGGTTGTCCGCGACGCGGACCGTGCGCGCCAGCTCGGCGTCGATCCGGTTCCGCTCGGCGACCAGTGCCCGCGTGCGGTCGAGCAGCTCCGACGCGGTCAACCCGTGCAGGTCGCCGTCCTCGGCATCACTCGAACACATGTGCGAATACTACTTTCCGAGAAGCCATTCCGCGAGCTGAATGCCCAGCTCAGAAGCCTGTCCACAGATCGCCGGTCGGTCTTGACACCGCGGGGTGAGCAGCATCGAAAGCTGGACAGCGGCCAGGGGACAATGATCGGCATGACCCACGTGCTCGAGCCCGACGCGCCGTCGGCGTACGCGCGGCCCATCGCCGGGCCCATGCCGCCGTACGACGACGTCACCCGGTCCGACTCGGCGTTCCGCGCCTTCCTCCACGGCCTGCCGGGCGTCGACCAGGTGGGCGCGGAGGCGCGGACGGCGGTCCTCGGCACCCGCTCGATCAAGACCACGGCCAAGGCGTGGGCCATCGACACCGCGATCTCGATGGTCGACCTGACCACGCTCGAGGGTGCGGACACCCCGGGCAAGGTGCGCAGCCTCGCCGCCAAGGCCCGCCGTCCCGACCCGACCGACCTCACCACGCCGCAGGTCGCCGCCGTCTGCGTCTACGGCGACCTCGCCGGCGTCGCCAAGAAGGCACTAGAGGGAACCGGCATCCACGTCGCCGCGGTCGCCACCGCGTTCCCCAGCGGCCGGGCCGGCCGCGCGGTCAAGCTCGCCGACGTCAAGGACGCCGTGGCCAACGGCGCCGATGAGATCGACATGGTCATCGACCGCGGCGCGTTCCTCGCCGGCCGCTACCTCGACGTCTACGACGAGATCGTCGCGGTGAAGGAGGCGTGCGGGGACGCGCACCTCAAGGTCATCCTCGAGACCGGCGAGCTGGTCACGTACGACAACGTGCGGCGGGCGAGCTGGCTGGCGATGCTCGCCGGCGCCGACTTCATCAAGACCTCGACCGGCAAGGTCTCCCCCGCCGCGACCCTGCCGGTCTGCCTGGTGATGCTCGAGGCGGTCCGCGACTTCCGCGCCGCCACCGGGCGGCAGATCGGGGTCAAGCCCGCCGGCGGCATCCGGACGACGAAGGACGCCGTCAAGCACCTCGTCCTGGTCAACGAGACGGCCGGCGCCGACTGGCTGACCCCCGACTGTTTCCGCTTCGGCGCCTCCAGCCTCCTCAACGACCTGCTCCTGCAGCGGCAGAAGCTCCGCACCGGCCACTACTCCGGCCCCGACCACGTGAGCGTGGATTGATGACCGTGTTCGAGTACGCCCCCGCCCCCGAGTCGCGGTCGATCGTCGACATCGCGCCGTCCTACGGCCTGTTCATCGACGGCGAGTTCGTCGACGGCAATGGTGAGTCGTTCAAGACCGTCAACCCCGCGACCGAGGAGGTCCTCTCCGAGATCGCGACCGGCACCGAGGCCGACGTCGACCGCGCGGTCCGCGCCGCCCGGCGCGCGTTCACCAAGGTCTGGGGTCCCATGCGCCCGGCCGACCGCGGCAAGTACCTGTTCCGCATCGCCCGGCTGCTGCAGGAGCGGGCCCGCGAGTTCGCCGTCCTGGAGTCGCTGGACAACGGCAAGCCGATCCGCGAGTCCCGGGACGTCGACGTGCCCCTGGCGGCGGCGCACTTCTTCTACCACGCGGGGTGGGCCGACAAGCTCGGCTACGCCGGCCTCGGCCCGAACCCGCAGCCGCTCGGCGTGGCCGGCCAGGTCATCCCGTGGAACTTCCCGCTGCTCATGCTGGCGTGGAAGATCGCCCCGGCGCTCGCCACCGGCAACACCGTCGTCCTCAAGCCGGCCGAGACCACGCCGCTCTCCGCCCTGCTGTTCGCCGAGATCTGCCGGCAGGCCGACCTGCCGCCCGGCGTGGTCAACATCGTGACCGGCGCCGGCGACACCGGCCGCGCCGTCGTCGAGCACGGGGACGTCGACAAGGTCGCCTTCACCGGCTCGACCGAGGTGGGCCGCCGGATCGCCCGCGCGGTCGCCGGCACCCGCAAGAAGCTGACCCTCGAGCTCGGCGGCAAGGCGGCGAACATCGTCTTCGACGACGCCCCGATCGACCAGGCGGTCGAGGGGATCGTCCAGGGGATCTTCTTCAACCAGGGCCACGTCTGCTGCGCGGGCTCCCGGCTGCTGGTGCAGGAGTCGATCCACGACGAGGTCATCGCGAGCCTGCAGCGGCGGATCGGCACGCTGCGCGTGGGCGACCCGCTGGACAAGAACACCGACATCGGCGCCATCAACTCCGCCGAGCAGCTGGCGCGGATCCGGGAGCTGTCGGAGATCGGCGAGGCCGAGGGCGCGTCGAAGTGGCAGCCGGCCTGCGAGCTGCCCGAGCGGGGCTTCTGGTTCCCGCCGACCGTCTTCACCGACGTCTCCCCCGCCCACCGGATCGCCCGCGACGAGATCTTCGGCCCGGTGCTGTCCGTGCTCACCTTCCGCACGCCCGACGAGGCGGTGGCCAAGGCGAACAACACCACCTACGGGCTCTCGGCCGGCATCTGGACGGAGAAGGGGTCGCGGATCCTCAAGATCGCCGACCAGCTGCGGGCCGGCGTGGTGTGGGCCAACACGTTCAACAAGTTCGACCCGACGTCGCCCTTCGGCGGCTACAAGCAGTCCGGCTACGGCCGGGAGGGCGGCCGGCACGGGCTGGCGGCGTACCTGAAGGGGACCAAGTGACCGAGCGGCTCGCCGTCCGCAAGACCTACAAGCTCTACGTCAACGGAGCCTTCCCGCGCTCGGAGTCCGGCCGCACCTACGAGGTGACCGACGCCAAGGGCAGCTTCCTCGCCAACGCCGCACTCGCCTCGCGCAAGGACGCCCGGGACGCCGTCGTCGCCGCCCGCGCCGCCTTCGCCAAGTGGTCGGGCGCGACCGCCTACAACCGCGGCCAGGTGCTCTACCGGGTGGCCGAGGTGATGGAGGGCCGGCACGAGCAGTTCTGCGCGGAGGTCGCGGCCGGCGAGGGGCTGTCGGCGCCGAAGGCGCGGGCCGCCGTCGACGCCGCCATCGACCGCTGGGTCTGGTACGCCGGCTGGACCGACAAGCTGGCGTCGGTGCTCGGCGGGGCCAACCCGGTCGCGGGCCCGTACTTCGACTTCAGCCTGCCCGAGCCGACCGGCGTCGTCGCCGTCCTGGCGCCGCAGGAGTCCTCGCTGCTGGGGCTGGTCAGCGTGCTCGCGCCGGTGCTGGCCGGCGGCAACACCGCCGTCGTCGTCAGCTCGAAGGAGCGGCCGCTGCCGGCCGTCACCCTCGGCGAGGTGCTGGCCACCAGCGACGTCCCGGCCGGCGTGGTCAACATCCTCACCGGGGACGCCCCCGAGCTGGGGCCCTGGCTGGCCGAGCACGCCGACGTCGACGGCATCGACCTGACCGGTGCCCCCGCCGGGCGGGCGATGGAGTTCGAGCGCGAGGCGGCGGGCACCATCAAGCGGGTGCTGCGGGCGGCCCCCGAGGACTGGACCGCCGACCCCGGGCTGTCGCGCATGACGCCGTTCCTGGAGACGAAAACCGTCTGGCATCCCATGGGGGTCTGAACGCACGGTCCCAGGCCCGTTCGGCAGGATGGGCCCGTGGCCAGGCCCAGCATCGTCCCCATCGCCCTCACCCTCGACGACCGCACCGGCTACACCCTGTGGGCGCCGCCCTGGGAGGAGGACGGCGAGGAGTGGCAGGCGTTCCTCGGCACCACCGAGGACGACACCGCCAAGGTCCACCTCTTCCCGACCCCGGGCGCGCTGGCCGCGTTCTGCCGCACCCGCAGCGACCACGACCTGGCCGACCACCCGGTCTGGCCGGTCGTCGTCGGGCTGGGCGCGGCCGACCTGACCCCGGACGACGACCACCGCTACGACCTCGACGGCGTCTACGACATCGCCGCGGAGAATCCCGACCGCTGGGCGGTGGAGGAGCTCGCCGCGACGATCGACATCGTCGGCCGGCTGGCCGAGTGCCTGGACACCGGCGACGAGGACGACGACGAGGAGGCCGAGGGCCAGTTCGAGGCGGTCGCCGAGCTGGTCGGCCGGCCCGAGGTCGGCTCGCTGGGCCTGGGCGTGGAGGCCTTCGTCGGCCGGTCCGGGGAGGACGCCTGGGTGGGCGTCGGCGGCGCGCTCGACGAGCTGTGGGAGGACGTCGTCGAGGAGCTCTCCGAGCACCTGGACTGGACCGGCGGCGGCACGGTGCGCCTGGAGGACTACCCGGCCGCATCCGAGGCCGAGGCCGTCGACGAGGCCGAGCCCGAGGAGCTCCAGGAGCAGGCCGAGGAGGCCGAGGAGGTCGCGGCCGCTCCGGCCGCGCCCACCACTGGCGTGAGCACGATCCGCGGCGGCAGCCGGATCACCGCGTCACCGGCCGCGGTCGCCGCCGCGCAGGAGTTCTGGGAGGCCGTCGGCATCCTGCCGGTGGAGGTCGTCGTCCCCGGGGCCGCCGGGGTCACGCTGCGCTGCTACGTCGAGGACGTCGCCCGCTTCCTCGGCCGCGACGGCGAGATCTTCGTCTTCGACACCCCCACCGACCTTGCGCGGTTCCTCTCCGGCTCCGAGGAGCACGACCTCACCGAGATCGCCTCGTGGCCGGAGGTCGCCGACACCGACACCCTGCCGCTGCCCGCCGAGCAGGACCGCTACGACCTCACCGAGCTGACCGAGGTGCTCACCGAGGTGGCCGACGGCGCGGCCGGGCTGGTCGACCACCGGGCGTTCGTGCAGCCGATCGAGGGCGTCCGGGACATCGCCGAGTACGCCGGACTCAAGCGGGTCGACGAGCTGCTGGCGCCTTCGACGCCGCTGGGCCGGGCGGTGGCCCGCTCGGAGCGCGACCCCGGCGCGACGCTGCCCGCCGACGAGGCGGCCGCGATCAAGCGCGACTGGGACGAGGTGGTCGGCGCCGTCACCGGCGCCCTCGTCTGGCGTGACTGAGAACGCGCTTTGTCGCGATCAGGTACGCATACCTGATCGCGACAAAGCGCGGACTGATCAGGCGGAGCGAGCGGTGCGGTCGTTCGGCCGGCGGCCCTGGCCGCGGTAGCCGCCCGGACGGCGCTCGCCGTCCCGGCGCGGCCGGTCGCCCTCGCGGCGCGGACGCCGCGGGCCGCCGGTGCGCGGCCGGTGCTCCCGCGCCGGGCGCTCCACCGGCTCGACCGGCACGCCGCTGGCGACGAGCTCGGTGATCGGGGCGTCGCCCGGGCGGATCCGGCTCACGGCCGGGTCGACCTTGGCCTGGCGGAACCGGCGCTTGGCCTGGCCCACCTGGTCGGGCAGGAGCAGCGAGACGACGACACCGCCGGCACCGGCGCGGGCCGTGCGGCCCGAGCGGTGCAGGTAGGTCTTCGAGTCCGCCGGCGGGTCGTAGTGCAGGACCAGCGAGACGTCGTCCACGTGGATGCCGCGGGCGGCGACGTCGGTCGCGACGAGCACCGGCGACCGGGCGTCGGTGAACTCCTGCAGGGCGCGCTTGCGCGCCGACTGCGGAAGTCCGCCGTGGATGGCCTCGGCGCGGATCCCCGCGGCCTTGAGGTTCTCCGCCAGCCGGTCGACGCCGAGCTGGGTGCGGGCGAACACGATCGTCCGGCCGGGGCGCCCGGCCAGCTCGGTGGCCACCTGCAGCTTGTCGCGGAACGCCAGGCTGAAGGCGAGGTGCTCGGCCGGCGGGGCGTCGTCCCCGGCACGCTTGACCTCGTGCCGGGCCGGGTCCTTGAGGTAACGGCGGACCAGCGTGTCCACCTCGCCGTCCAGCGTGGCCGAGAACAGCAGCCGCTGGGCGTCCCGGGTGGTCTGGTCGAGCAGCTCCTTGACCACGGGCAGGAAGCCCAGGTCGGCCATGAAGTCGGCTTCGTCCAGGACCGTCACGACGACCTCGGCGAGCGTGGCCTCACCCTGGTTGATCAGGTCCTGCAGGCGCCCGGGGGTGGCGATGACGACGTCGACCCCGCGGCGCAGCTGCTGGATCTGGCGGTACATGGGTGCGCCGCCGTAGACGGTGGCGAGCTGGACGCCGATCGACTGACCGAGCGGGGCCAGGTTGTCGTGCACCTGCTGGGCCAGCTCGCGGGTCGGCACGAGGGCCAGTCCACGCGGGGCGCGGCGGCCGTGCCGGACGTCCTGGCCGATGCGGGCCAGCAGCGGCAGGCCGAAGGCCAGGGTCTTGCCCGAGCCGGTGGCGGCCTTGCCCAGCACGTCGCGGCCCGCGAGGGCGTCGGGGAGGGCGGAGGCCTGGATCGCGAACGGGTGGCGGATGCCGCGCCGCTCGAGTGCGGTCACCAGCTGCTGGGGCAGGCCCAGCTGGCCGAAGGTCGGGCCGGTAGGGGCCTCGACGGTGTCCTGGGTGGTGTTCTCGGTGGTGTTCTCGGCGTCGTCCGACTCGAACGACACAGGGTGGAACAAAGTCATGCGGGGTGGGGCTCCGATACTGCTCGGAACGCGTCCCGTGAAAGAGGAGGGCCGCCGCAACTACCGGCGTCCTCACTTGGCGATCGTCTGCGCCCAGGTGTGGAACGCGGGATCTGCACGGATGCGCTCGTCCCCGGACAAACCGTCCGGGAGGATGACCGGCCTTGTGCCGGTACGCCTACGTTAGCAGCGACGATCACCCGGAGATTCCGGGCGTGATCAGGCTCGCAGCGCCGCGTACCCCGGGCGGACGACGTCGGCGAGCAGCCGCGCCTTCTCGGCGTCGTCGGCGAAGGCCGCGGCCAGCGCCCGTTCGGTGACGGTCTGGACGTCGTCCCAGGTCCAGCCGAACGTCGTCGCGACGTCGGTGAGCTCGCTGGTGACCGACACTCCGCTCATCAGCCGGTTGTCGGTGTTGAGGGTGACGGCGAAGCCGAGCCGGCGCAGCCGGTCGACCGGGTGCTCCGCGAGCGTGCCGCAGACGCCGGTCTGCACGTTGGACGACGGCGCCACCTCGAGCGGCACCTGCTCGTCGCGCACCCGTCGCGCCACCGGGCCCAGCGAACCGTCCTCCCCCACCTCGTCGGCGATGCGGACGCCGTGGCCGAGCCGCTCGGCGCGCGCACCGTCGAGCGCCGCCCGGATCGACTCCACACCGGCCGCCTCGCCGGCGTGGATGGTGCGGTGGGCGCCGGCCCGGTCGAGCAGGGCGATCGCCGAGGGGATGCGGTCGGGCGGGAAGCCGTCCTCCGGGCCGGCGAGGTCGAAGCCGGCCACACCGGCGTCGCGGTAGCGGACGACGAGACCGGCCACGTCGTCCCACCGGTCGTTCTGCCGCATGGCGCACAGCAGGGTGCCCACGGTGATCGGGGTCGCCGCCTCCTTCATGCCGGTCGCGTAGCCGTCGAGCATGGCCTCGACCGCAGCCTCGATCGCCATGCCCCCGGTGAGCAGCTCCGGGGCCATGCGGACCTCGGCGTACACGACGCCGTCCGCGGCGAGGTCGAGGGCGCACTCGCGGGCCACCCGCTGTACCGCCTCGGGCCGCTGCATCACGGCCACGGTGTGCGCGAACGTCTCCAGGTAGCGCACCAGCGAGCCGGAGTCGGCGGCCCGCCGGAACCACAGCCCGAGGGATGCGGCGTCGTCGGCGGGCAGGTCGCGGTAGCCCGCCTCGTCGGCCAGCTCGAGCACCGTCTGCGGCCGCAGCCCGCCGTCCAGGTGGTCGTGCAGCAGGACCTTGGGGGCGCGGCGCAGCGAGTCGGCGTTCAGCGGGCTAGGCACCTCCGGACGGTACTTCAACGTCTCGATGGGCCTACGGGCAACAAGATCGCTACTCGATCCAGACGCGGCCGAACGTAACGATGGCGGCAACAAGGGCTAGCGCAGTTCCCGCGAGTACGAGTCCCGCCTTAACGGGATGCTTCCGATCCCATGCCTCCAAGCGGACATTGCGGTCCCGAGTCCCGGCCAGCCGCACGACACCTGCGAAGAGCAATGCGCTCAGCAGGGATCCGACGAACGCGACGAGTGCCAGGAATCCAAGATTGAACATGTCCTCTCGGCTCAGTGAAGCCCCTTCATCCACGTCAGCAACAACACCAGACCACACGCCCGGCAGCGCATACAGCGTGACCAGAACGCCGCCGAATGCGCAGGTGAGACCGAAGAAGACGAGTTGGAGCACTTCGCTCAGATTTGACTCGTTGTTGGACGTCCCCTCCTCAGGACCGGGTCGGAGACGCTTGTACACGTAGCCGGGCACACCGACGAGGGCCAGGATGGCGAGGGCAACGACGGACGTAGGCACGCCTCCTCGTTCGGGTCGTTCGGGTTCCGCTTCAATTCGGATGCGCTGCGACTTGGGTCACGTAGCGAGAACATGGGGCGTCCGTGGTCAGCGCTTGTCCTGCCAGCGGAAGGTCAGGACGCAGAGGACCAGCCCGGCGACGCACCAGACGGCGAGCACCAGCGCGACCCGGCCCAGCTCCCACGACCCGGCCGGCTCCTGCGCGGCCAGCGCGTCGGGCAGGAACACCGACCGCAGCCCCTGTGCCATCCACTTGAGCGGGAAGAACGACGCGATGGTCTGCAGCCACGTCGGCACCTGGCTGAATTGGAAGAAGACGCCCGAGATGAACTGCAGGACCAGCGCGATCGGTGTGATCGTCGCCGAGGCCGACCGGCCGTTCTTCGCCAGGCTGGACACGGCGATGCCCAGCAGCGTGCAGGCCGCCGAGCCGAGCACGGCGACCCACGCGAAGGTGACCCAGTCGCCGCCCGAGGGCAGCGGCACGTCGTAGAAGACGGTCCCGACGAACAGCAGGATCACGATGATCGCCGCCGTGACGGCGAGCACCTGCACGACCTTGCCGACGAAGTAGGCGCTCTTGGGCATCGGCGTGCCGGCGAGGCCCTTGAGGGTGCCGTCGGAGCGCTCGGTGGCGATGCTGATCGCCATGTTCTGCAGGCCCGCGCCCAGGATGCCGGCCGCGATCACCCCGGCCATGAAGTACTGCGTGAAGCTCACGCCGGAACCGATGTCGTAGTCCAGCACGGCGCCGAATACCAGCAGCAGGATCACCGGGAAGGCGAGGGTGAAGACGACGGACTCGCGCTGCCGGAAGAACTCCTTGAGCTCCACCCCGGCCCGGGTCCGCCACACGCTCGCCACAGAGGGCAGCGGCCGCTCAAGCGCGGTCACGAGGCGTCTCCGATCATCCGCAGGTACACGTCCTCGAGGGTCGGCCGGGCCACCGCCAGGTCGGGGATCTCCCCCGGGAACCGCGCGGCCAGCTCGCGCACGAACGCCGTCGGCGTCGCCGTGGCCTCGGTGCGGCGCGCGCCGCCCTCGGTCCAGCTGACCACCGCCGGCGCCGTCTCGCGGCCGCCCAGCGCGGACGGGACCGCGACCTCCACCAGGCGGCCCCGCGCGATCACCCCGACCCGGTCGGCGAGCGCCTCGGCCTCGTCGAGGTAGTGGGTGGTGAGCAGCATCGTGGTGCCCAGGTCGCGCAGCGAGCGGATCAGCGACCAGAACTGCCGCCGCGCCTCCGGGTCGAACCCGGTGGTCGGCTCGTCGAGGAACAGCAGGGTCGGCCGCCCGACGATGCCGAGGGCGACGTCCAGCCGGCGCCGCTGGCCGCCCGACAGCGAGCGCCCGCGGGCGCGCGCCTTCTCGGTCAGCCCGACCAGCTCGAGCACCTCGTCGGGGTCGCGCGGATCGGCGTAGTACGAGGCCTGGGCGCGCAGCAGCTCGCGGCAGGTGAGCTGGCTGTCGCCGGCGCCCGACTGCAGCACGATGCCCAGCTGCGCCTTCCAGGCCCGGTCGCCGTCCGCGGGGTCCTCCCCCAGCACCAGGACCTCGCCGGCGTCCCGGTCGCGGTAGCCCTCGCAGATCTCCACCGTCGTCGTCTTGCCGGCGCCGTTGGGTCCGAGGAGGGCGAAGATCTCGCCGCGGCGGATGTCGAGGTCCAGCCCGTCGACGGCGGTGAACTCGCCGTAGCGCTTCACCAGCCCGCGGATGGAGATGGCCGCGGCGGGGTCCACCGGGCCGGCGTCGGCGCCCAGCACCGGGGCCGAGGAGGAACGCGTCACGGGAGGTCAGTGTGCCCCTATGACCTGCGTCCCCGTGAGCGGAGGGGATTCGTGCGCGTTACGCGCGCCGATCCCCTCCGGTCAGGCGGTGATGCGGTCGATGAGCAGGGGCAGGACGGCGTCGTCGGTGTCGACGCCGATCGCGCCCTCCAGCGCCTCGAGCGCGCGGTCGATGCGGGCCGGGTCGTCGGTGTGCAGCTCCAGCAGCGGCTGGCCGGCGCTCACCCGCTCGCCCACGGCCGCCGTCCAGGTCACACCCGCCGCCGCCGACACCGGGTCCTCCTTGCGGGCCCGGCCGGCGCCCAGCCGCCACGCGGCCACGCCGACGGCGTAGGCGTCCAGCCGGGTCAGGGTGCCGGTGGCCGGGGCGGGGACGACGTGCTTCTCCGCCGGCTGCGGCAGCGGGGCGTCGGGGTCGCCGCCCTGCGCGCGGATCATCCGCCGCCAGACGTCCATCGCCCGCCCGTCGCGCAGCGCGTCCGCGGGGTCGACGTCGGAGCGTCCGGCACCGGCCAGCATCTCCCGGGCCAGGGCCAGGGTCAGCTCGACGACGTCCGCCGGGCCGCCGCCGGCCAGCACCTCGACCGACTCGGCCACCTCGACGGCGTTGCCGGCGGCGCGGCCCAGCGGCCGGTCCATCGCCGTCACGAGGGCGACCGTGCGGACCCCGGCTGCCTCTCCGAGGCCGACCATCGTGCGGGCCAGCTCGCGGGAGAGGTCCGGCTCCTTCATGAAGGCGCCCGAGCCGGTCTTCACGTCGAGCACCAGCGCGTCGGCGCCCTCGGCGATCTTCTTGCTCATGATCGAGCTGGCGATCAGCGGGATCGACTCGACCGTGCCGGTCACGTCGCGCAGCGCGTAGAGCTTCTTGTCCGCCGGCGCGAGGTCGTTGCCGGCCGCGCAGATGACCGCGCCCACCTCGCGCAGCTGCGCCAGGTAGGCCTCCTCGTGCACGTCGGCCCGCCAGCCGGGGATCGCCTCGAGCTTGTCCAGGGTGCCGCCGGTGTGCCCGAGGCCGCGGCCGGACAGCTGCGGCACGGCCACCCCGCAGGCGGCCACCAGCGGCGCCAGGGGCAGGGTGATCTTGTCGCCGACCCCGCCGGTGGAGTGCTTGTCCGCGGTCGGCCGGCCCAGCGGCGAGAGGTCCTTGCGCTCGCCGGAGTCGATCATCGCCTGCGTCCAGACGGCGAGCTCGTCCGGCGCCATCCCGCGGAAGAAGACCGCCATGAGCAGGGCGCTCATCTGCTCGTCGGGGACGGCGCCGCGCGTGTAGGCGTCGATCACCCAGCGGATCTGCTCCGGTGAGAGCGCGGCGCCGTCCCGCTTGGCCCGGATGACGTCGATGGCGTCGAACGTGCTCATCGGGGCTCGATCACCCCGGCCGCGACCAGGTCGTCGGGACCGAACGCGTCGGGCAGCACCTCGCGCATCGGCACGATGCCGAGCGACACCGTCTCGATGAGCATGTCGGCGCCGCCGTGCTCCCACAGCAGCTGTCGGCAGCGCCCGCACGGCATCAGCGGCTGCCCGTCGCCACCCACGCAGGCGACGGCGACCAGCCGGCCGCCACCGGTGCGGGCCAGGTCGCTGACCATGCCGCACTCGGCGCACAGGCCCAGCCCGTACGAGGCGTTCTCCACGTTGCAGCCGGTGACGATCCGGCCGTCGTCGACCAGCCCGGCCACGCCCACGGGGAACTTGGAGTACGGCGCGTAGGCGTGCGTCATCGCCTCGCGGGCCGCGCTGCGGAGCTCGTCCCAGTTGGGTGACACCACTAGTGCTCTCCTCGTCGGTAGACCACGCCGTCGGCCTTGGGCATGCGCAGCCGTTGGGACGCCAGCGACAGCACCAGCAGCGTCGTGACGTGCGGCGTGAAGAAGACGATCCCCGGCGGGAACTGGTCGATGAGCAGGAAGCCGACCAGCCCGGCGACGGCGAAGACGCCCGCGAGCACCGCCTGCAGGATCCGCCCGCGCATGGCCTGCCAGATCGCCACGCCCACGAGCACGAGGGCCGCCAGCAGCAGCAGGGCCACGACGGCCGACCGGCTGCGCAGCTGCAGCGCGTCGGAGAAGCCGAACAGGCCGGCGCCGGCCGCCAGGCCTCCGGGCCGCCAGTTGCCGAAGATCAGCGCGGCCAGTCCGATGAACCCGCGCCCGCCGGTCTGCCCCTCCCGGTAGATGTTCGCGATGAACACCAGGAAGACCCCGCCCAGCCCGGCCAGCGCGCCGGAGATGACCACGGCGATGTACTTGAGCCGGTAGACGGGGACGCCGAGGCTGTCGGCGGCGGCCGGGTTCTCCCCGCACGAGCGCAGGCGCAGCCCGAACGACGTCCGCCACAGGATCAGGTAGGACACCGGGATCAGCAGCACCGCGATGAGCGTCAGCACGCCGACGCCGCTGGTCAGCCCGCGGATCAGCCCGGCGAGGTCGCTGATCAGGAACCAGCCGCGCTCCTCCAGCGACCCGAGCAGGTCCGGGCCGGAGGACAGCAGCGGCAGGGAGAAGGACGGCGGCCGGCCGGACAACGGCGGCGACTGCGCGGCGCCACCGCCGGCCGGGTTGTCGACGTAGAGCAGCTCGGAGAGGAACCGCACGATGCCCGCGGCGAGGATGTTGATCGCCACGCCGGAGACCACGTGGTCCACGCCGAAGGTCACGGTGGCCAGCGCGTGCAGCAGCCCGCCGACCGCGCCGAAGACCACTCCGCCGAGCAGCGCCGCCCCCCAGCCCCACTGGTAGCCGGCCCAGCCGGCCCCCCAGGTGCCGAGGATCATCATGCCCTCGAGGCCGATGTTGACCACGCCCGCGCGCTCGGAGAACAGCCCGCCGAGCGCGGCCAGCCCGATGGGCACGGCCAGCAGCAGCGCCGCCGAGAACGTCGAGGACGACGTCAGCGCCCGCTCGCCGGAGATGGCGCGGACCACGGAGAACAGCAGCAGCAGCGCGGCCAGCAGCAGGAGCAGCCGCCGGCCGCGGCCGCCGCCGGACAGCAGGTCGGTCAGCGGCCCGCGGCGGGTCCCGGGGGCCGGCGGTGTGGTCACGACGGCGCTCACGCCTGCGCCCCCTCTCGCTCGTCGGTGCGGTCGCCGCCGGAGGGCCCGCCCACGGGCGCCGGCGCGGCGGCCGAGGCACCTCCGCGCTCCGCGGAGCGCAGCGCCAGCCGGCGGGCGATCTCGTTCGCGATGACCACGGCGAGCACGATCGTGCCCTGGATGATCGTGACCACCGACGACGGGATGTCGGCGAACTGCAGCGGCAGGGCCGCGCGGTCGAGGAAGGCGAACAGCAGCGCCGCCAGCACGATGCCGACCGGGGTGTTGCGCCCGAGCAGCGCCACCGCGATGCCGAGGAAGCCCAGCCCGCCGCTGAACTGGGTGCCGAACTCGTGCTGGTCGCCGAGCAGGTCGGGCAGGCCGATCAGGCCGGCGACCGCGCCCGAGAGCAGCATCGTCTTGACCACCATGCCGCGGGCGCTCACCCCGCTGGCCGTCGCCGCCGACGGCGACAGGCCGGTGGCGCGCAGGTCGAAGCCGAACCGGGTGCGGTTGATCAGCACGGCGACGAGCACGCCGACGACGACCGCCACGAGCAGGAAGCCGTACAGCTCGGTGCGCGGCTCGGCGAGGCCCAGGCCGGTGAGCAGGCCGTTGAGGCCCGGGAACCAGCCGGACTCGGGGATGGGCCGGGTCGTCACGATGGAGGCGCCCTCCGCGCTGCCGCGCAGCGGCCCCGTCAGCAGGTAGGACGCCAGCCCGAGGGCGACGAAGTTCAGCATGATCGAGCTGATGACCTCGCTCACCCCGCGGGTGACCTTGAGGACGGCGACGATGCCCGCCCACAGGGCGCCGACCACCACCGCCACGACGACGATCAGCGCGACGTGCAGGGGTGCGGGCAGCGCCACGGCCGCGCCGACCGCCGCCGCCAGGATCGTCGCGAGCCGGTACTGGCCCTCGACCCCGATGTTGAACAGGCCCATCCGGAACGCGATGGACACCGCGAGACCCGCGAGGAACAGCGGGACCGCCCGGTTGAGGATCACCACGATCGACTGCGTCTGCTGCGAGGGCGTGTCGCCGAGGTCGAGCATGACCTGGAACGCCGTGAGCGGGGACTCGCCGATCAGGGCGATCACGATGCTCGAGATGACCAGGGCGGCGGCGATCGCCAGCACCGGGCCCAGCAGCGCCAGGCCGATACGCCGGAGAACGGTCACGCCGCACCTGCCGTGGTGACCGCGCCGGTCATGTACCCGCCGAGCTGCTCGGGGGTGACGCTGGCCGGGTCGAGGGTGGCCACCAGCCGGCCGCGGAGCATGACCTGCAGCGTGTCGGACAGGCCGATCAGCTCGTCGAGGTCGGCGGAGATCAGCAGGATGCCCATGCCGCCGGCGCGGGCGTCCTTGAGCAGCTCCCAGATCGCCGCCTGGGCGCCCACGTCGACGCCGCGGGTGGGGTGCGCGGCGACGAGCAGCCGCGGCGTAGAGCTCATCTCCCGCCCGATGATCAGCTTCTGCTGGTTGCCGCCGGAGAGCGCAACCGCCATCGTGTCCGGCCCCGGGGCCCGGACGTCGTACTCACGCATGATCCGCTCGGTGTCGGCCCGAGACGCGCGGCGGTCGATGAAGAAGCCCTTGACCGCGGGCGGGCGGGTCTGGTGGCCGAGGATCCGGTTCTCCCAGAGCGGGGCGTCGAGCAGCATGCCCTGGCGGTGCCGGTCCTCGGGGATGAAGCCCAGCCCGGCCTCGCGGCGGGCGCGGGTGCTCCAGTCGGTGATGTCCTCGTCGCCGAGGAGCACCGACCCGGCGGCCAGCGGGCGCAGCCCCATGATCGCGTCCACCAGCTCGGCCTGCCCGTTGCCCTCGACGCCGGCGATCCCGACCACCTCGCCCTCGCGGACGGTCAGGCTCACGTCGTCGATGAGCGCCCGCCCGTCGACGCTGTGCACGGTGATGTCGCGCAGCTGCAGGACGGGGGTGTCGCGCACGGTGGAGGTGCGGGTCTCCGGGGAGGGCAGCTCGGTGCCGACCATCATCTCGGCCAGCTGCCGGGTGGTCGTCGTCCGCGGGTCGGCCTCGCCGACCGTCGTCCCGCGCCGGATGACGGTGATCGCGTCGGCGACCTTGCGGACCTCGTCGAGCTTGTGCGAGATGAAGATGACCGTCAGGCCCTCCCGCTTGAGCTCGGCGAGGTTGCCGAACAGCTGGTCGACCTCCTGCGGCACCAGGACGGCGGTGGGCTCGTCGAGGATCAGCGTCCGGGCGCCGCGGTAGAGCACCTTGGCGATCTCGACCCGCTGGCGGTCGCCGACGCCGAGGTCCTCGACCAGCACCTCGGGCCGCAGACCGAGGTCGTAGCGGTCGGAGATCTCCGCGATGCGCCGGCGTGCCTCGGCCCGGTCGAGCCGGCCGCCGCGGGTGGGCTCGCTGCCCAGGACGATGTTCTCGAGGACGGTGAAGTTGTCGGCCAGCATGAAGTGCTGGTGCACCATGCCGATCCCGGCGGCGATGGCGTCGGCCGGGCTGCGGAAGTGCACCTCGCGCCCGTCGAGGAGGATGGTGCCCTCGTCGGGGCGGTGCATGCCGTAGAGGGTCTTCATCAGCGTCGACTTGCCGGCGCCGTTCTCCCCGACGATCGCGTGCACCTCGCCGCGGCGGACCCGCAGCTCGATGTCCCGGTTGGCCACCACGCCGGGGAAGCGCTTGGTGATGCCCCGCAGCTCCACTGCGTACGGGACGCCGTCCGGCCCGGTCCCCCCACCGGCCTGGGCGTCTGTCGTGGCCATCGGCCCTCTCCCTCGTTCTCGCCGGCCGCGGTGTGCGGCGTCGGCGTCCACTCTGCTGCACCGGCGTCCCGGGATCGAGCCTGCCCACCCCGGTCCGCCGCCCCCGGAACAGGCTGCGCAGACCCGACGGCGGGCCCGGGAGCTCGCGCCCCCGGACCCGCCGTCGGGTGTGGTCAGCGGGCGCGGGCCCGCCGGACCGTCGTCACGGAGTCGTCGGAACCGTGATGGTGCCGTCGATGATCTGCTGCTTGTAGTCGTCGATCTGGGTCTGGATGTCGTCGATGAAGCCACCGCTGGTGGCCAGGTCGATGCCCTCGGTGGACAGGTCGTTGACGATGTCGGTGCCGCCCTCGACGTTGCCCTCGGCGAAGTCGCTGATGAACGCCTGGACGGCGTTGTCGACCCGCTTGAGCATCGAGGTCATGATCACCGCCTGCTGGGCGGGGTCGTCGACGGTGTTGTACTGGTCGGAGTCGACACCGATCGCTCGGCCGTTGTTGGCGACGGCGGCGTCGAAGACGCCCGTCCCGGAGCCACCGGCCGCGTGGTAGACGATGTCGGCGCCGCTCTGGTACATCGCCGAGGCCAGGAGGTTGGCCCGCGCGGGGTCGTTGAACCCGGAGAAGTCACCGGCCGGCGAGATGTACTCGCTGTCGATGACGATGTCCGGCTTGACCGCCCGGGCGCCGGCCTCGTAGCCCGCCTGGAACTTCTGGATCAGGGTGGTCTCGACACCGCCGACGAAGCCGATGTGGTTCGTCGTGGTCTTCAGCGCCGCGGCGACACCGGCCAGGAAGGAGCCCTGCTCCTCCGCGAAGAGCAGGCCGGTGACGTTGTCGCCCTTGCTGCTGCCGTCGGGCAGGGTGTTCGAGCCGTCGACCTGCGCGAACGTGGTGTCCGGGAAGTCGGCCGCGACGTCGGCGATGACCTCGTCGTAGGCGAAGCCGACGGCGATCACCGGGTTGTAGCCCTGCTCGGCGAGCTGCGCGAGCAGCTCGGCCCGGTCGGAGCCGTCCTCGTTCGGCGTGACCTCGGTGAAGTCGCCGCCGAGGTCGTCGATGGCGGCCTGGACGCCGGCGTAGGCCGAGTCGTTGAACGAACGGTCGCCGCGGCCGATGGCGTCGTAGGCGAGGCCGATCTTCAGGTCACCACTGCTGGCACCGCCGTCGCCGCCGCTGCCGCCGCTGGTGTCCTCGTCGCTGGCACAGGCCGCGAGGGCCATGCTGCCGGCCAGCAGCAGCGCCGCGGCCTTCATCATCCGCGCTCGGCGCAAGACGATCTCCTCTCTGGGAGGGCGCGGCCCCCGCCGTCCGGCGGGGGCCGCGCCCCGGAACATCGGGGTCCGCGCCACCGCACGCCCGGCCCGCGGCCGGCCGCGGAGGCGGCACGTCGGGGGCGACGCTAGCCTCGCCCGGCGCCGCCCCGGAGCCCCGGACGAGGACCGAGACCCGATCGTTAAGCGGTCCCACGGTCGGCCGCCGACCTGCGACGCAGCCGTTCAGGAACCGCGCGTCGGGACGCCGGGGCTAGCGTGCGAGCCGTGCCCAGTCCAGGCCCGGCCGCCCGACCCCTGCCGGTGGCGATGCGGCTGATCGCCGTCTTGGCCGTCCTGGCGGCGCTGGTGGTCACGGGAACGCCGGGCGCCGCCGCCGCGCCCTCGACGTCCCCCGCGCGCCCGACCGTCGACCTCGCGGCGCCCACGCCCACCGCGCCACCGGCCGGCCCGCCGCCGCAGGGCAGCGCCCCCGACGGCAGCACGGTGGGCGGCGAGGAGCTCGACACCCGCGGGCTCGTGGTCGCCGACGGCACCCCGCCGCTGCCCGACGGCATCGGCGCGGCCGGCTGGCTGGTGGCCGACGCCGGCTCCGGTGAGGTGCTCGCGGCGCGGGATCCGCACGGCCGCTACTACCCGGCGAGCACGCTGAAGACGCTGACGCTGCTCACCCTCGCGCCGGTGCTGCCGCCGGACCTCGTGGTCGACGGGACGACGGAGGACGAGAACATCGAGGGCAGCCGGGTGGGCATCGTCCAGGGCGGCCGCTACCCGGTGTCGCTGCTGTTCCGGGCGATGATGATGCAGTCGGGCAACGACGCGGCGAACGCGCTGGCCCGGGCCGCGGGGGGCGTGCCGGAGACCGTGGCGGCGATGAACGAGATGGCGGAGCGGATCGGCGCCTACGACACGGTCGCGGGGACGCCGTCCGGGCTGGACGTGGCGGGACAGTCGTCGTCCCCGTACGACCTGGCGCTGATCTTCCGGCAGCTCGTCGCCGACCCGACGACGGCGGAGATCCTGCTGACCCCGCTCGCGGACATGCCGCCGGTGGCCGGCCGTCCCGGCTTCCAGATCCAGAGCCAGAACCCGCTGCTGACCAGCTACCCGGGCAGCCTGGGCGGGAAGAGCGGGTTCACCGACGCCGCCCGGCACACCTTCGTCGCCGCGGCCGAGCGCGGCGGGCGGCGGATCGTGGTCAGCGTCATGCAGACCGAGCGCCGGCCGGTGCACGAGGCCGAGCAGGCTGCCCGGCTGCTGGACTGGGGGTTCAGCGTCCCGGCCGGCACGGAGGGCGTCGGCCGGCTGGTGGAGCCCGGCGAGGTCCCGGCCACGGCCACGGCGACGGCGACCCCGGTCCCGCCGACCGTGCCCGCCGGGCCGACCGTGGCCGCGCCCGCGGCGGCGTCGTCCTCGGTCTCGCTGGGCTGGGTCGCGGCCGGTGCCGCGGTGCTGCTCGTCGCCTCGCTCGGCCTGACGGTCACCCTGCGTCGGCGTGCGCGGCCTCGACGGCGGGCAGCGACGCCGTCCACGCGGCGGTGAAGAACGCGTACCGGGCCACCACGTTGATCCAGACGAGGATGCCGACGGCGCCGCCGAAGGCCGACGCGGTGACGCTGGTGCCGATCAGCGACAGGTAGAAGCCGCCGATCACCTTGAGCACCTCGAAGCCGAGCGCGCCGAACAGCGCCCCGGGCAGCAACAGGCGCAGCGGGTGCGACACCGACGGGACCACCCGGAGCAGCCACAGGAAGACGACGGTGTCGCCCGCGATCGCCAGCGCCAGGCCGAGGAACCAGGTGAGCAGGCCGTAGCCGGGGGCGTCGTCGAGGCCGAGGAATTCGAGCACCGCGCCGGTGGCCTGGGTGACCCCGCCGGTCAGGCCCAGGCTGAGCGCGCCGGCGGCGCCGAGGGCGAGCAGGGCCAGCAGGTCCTGCAGGTTGTCGCGGAGGAACTCGGGCTCGTCGACCGAGCCCTTCCAGATGTTCTCCATGCCGATCCGCAGCTTGTCCATCGTGCGCAGGCCGGCGTACAGGAAGCCGATCAGGCCGATGACGCCGACGACGCCCGCGGCGTCGATCGCGTCGGTGACCTGGTCGACCAGCCACTCCCCCGTGGAGCCGGGCACGGCCTCGCGGATCGCGTCGAACAGCTGCTGCTGCAGCAGCTGGTCACCGGAGAGGACCAGCCCGACGACCGAGGCGACCAGCAGCAGGACCGGGAACAGGCCGAGGAAGGCGTAGTAGGTGACGCCGGCGGCCATGATCTCGCCCTGCCGGCGCTGGTAGCGGCCGCCGGCGCGGGCCAGGTGATCGAGCCAGGGCCAGCGCCGCCGCAGCCTGGTGACGGTCCGGTCGAGCGCCGCCGGGACGGCCGCCACCCGCCGGCCCAGTGTCCGCGGCGCGCGGTCGGGCGGGGCGGTGGTCACCCGGCCGAGTCTGGGGCCTCCCCCGCGGCCGCGCGCCCCGGGGGTTCAGCGCGGCGGGCCGGTGAGGGGGTACTCGCGGGCGATCGCCCACGCTCCGTCGGCGGTCTGCTCGAACTCGGTGAAGTGCTGCACCCGGAACTCGGCGGAGACGTCGGAGAGGCCGGAGTAGGCCAGCTCGAGCATGTCGGGCGGCACGTCGTGGGCGACGGTGACGTGCGGGTGGTACGGGAAGGACAGGGAGCGGGCCAGCGGGCCGCTGCGGACGTCGTTGGCCAGCAGCTCGCAGTTGCCGATCCCGCGGGCCACCGCGACGAAGACGACGTCGGACACGGGGCTGAACGTGCCGGTGCCCGACAGGTGCATGTCGAACGGCGGGTGGGCCCGGGCGACCGCGGCGAGGTGCGCGCTGATGGACAGCCGCTCCCCGGCCGGCACCTCGGTCGGCGGCAGCAGCGTGACGTGCGGGGGCACCAGGCTGGCCTGCGGGTCACCGACCTTGGCCCGCCAGTCGACGAACAGCTGTGCCCACGGCTCCGGGATGGGGACGACGACCCCGAGCACGGTGGTCTGCGGGGCGGGCTTGCGGCTGCGCGGGACGAAGGTGTCGTCGTTCACGGGCGGCTCTCCGGCGCGGGGGGCAGGAAGCCGACCCGCTCGTAGGCCGCCGCGACGGTCGGCGCGGCGACCTCCCGGGCCCGGGCGGCGCCGGCGACCAGGACCCGCTCGAGCTCGGCGGGATCGTCGAGCAGCTCCTGCGTGCGCGCGCGGATCGGCTCCAGCGCCCCCGTGACCACCTCCGCGACCTCCTTCTTGAGATCGCCGTAGCCGCGGCCCTCGAACTGCACCTCGAGCTCGGCGACGCTGCGCCCGGACAGCGCGCTGTGGATCGTCAGCAGGTTGCTGACGCCGGCCTTGGCCTCGGGGTCGAAGACGACCTCGCGGCCGGTGTCGGTGACCGCGGACCGGATCTTCTTCGCGGTGACCGCGGCGTCGTCGAGCAGGAACACGCAGCCGGCCGGCGGCAGGCTCTTGCTCATCTTCTTGTCCGGCGCCTGCAGGTCGACGATCTTCGCCGCGCCCTCGGGGATGCGCGGCTGCGGCAGCGTGAACGTCTGCCCGAAGCGGCTGTTGAACCGGGTCGCGAGGTCGCGGGTCAGCTCCAGGTGCTGCCGCTGGTCCTCGCCGACCGGCACCTCGTCGGCCTGGTACACGAGGATGTCGGCGGCCTGCAGCACCGGATAGGTGAACAGCCCGACCGAGGCCGCCCCGGTGCCCTCCCGCTGGCTCTTGTCCTTGAACTGCGTCATCCGGCTGGCCTCGCCGAACCCGGTGAGGCACTCGAGGACCCACGACAACCGCACGTGCTCCGGCACGTGGCTCTGGACGAACAGCACGGAGCGGTCGGGGTCGACCCCGAGCGCGAGCAGCTGGGCGGCGGAGACGAGGGTGTTGCGGCGCAGCTCCGCCGGGTCCTGCGGCAGCGTGATCGCGTGCAGGTCGACGACGCAGTAGAACGCCTCGGTCGTGTCCTGCAGGCTCACCCACTGGCGCAGCGCACCCAGGTAGTTGCCGAGGTGGAAGGAACCCGCCGTCGGCTGGATGCCGGAGAGGACACGGGGAAGAGGCACGGAGGCCATCAAACCAGCCGCTCCGCGGCCGGCTGCCCCGACTCCCCCGTTTCGGGGCGTCGACCGGCCACGCCGAGGCCTCAGGCCACGCGTGCGCCCGCGCGCACCTCGTCGAGGGCCGCGAGGAAGACGTCGTCCTCCTCGGGCGTGCCGACCGTGACGCGGATGCCGTCCTCGCCGTACGGGCGGGTGATCACCGCTCGGCCCTCCAGGGCCGCGGCGAGCTCGGCGGTGCGCTCCCCCACCGGCAGCCAGACGAAGTTGGCCTGGCTGTCGGGGACGTCGAAGCCGCGCTCGCGCAGCGCGGCGGTGAGCCGGTCGCGCTCGGCGACGACGGCGGCGCAGCGGCGGCGGACCTCGTCCTGGCAGCCCAGCGCCGCCACCCCGGCGGCCTGGGCGGGGATGGAGACGCTGAACGGCACGTGCGTCTTGCGCAGGGCCGCCGCGACGGCGGAGTCCTCCGCGATCACGTAGCCGACCCGCAGCCCGGCCAGCGAGTAGGCCTTGGAGAAGGTCCGCAGCACCGCCACGTTGGGCCGGCCGCGCATGAGTTCCAGGCCGTCGGGGACGTCGGGGTCGGTGACGAACTCGCGGTAGGCCTCGTCGAGGACGACGAGGGTCTCCCCGGGCACCGCGTCGAGGAACCGCTCCAGCTCCGCCCGGCGGACCGCCGTCCCCGTGGGGTTGTTCGGGTTGCAGACCCAGACCAGCCGGGTGGTGTCGTCGAGCGCCGCGGCGAGCGCCTCGAGGTCGTGGGTGTCGGCCGGGCCGCCGGGCCGGCCGGCCTTGAGCGGCACGGGGATGCTGCGCGCGCCGACGACCTGGGCCATGAGCGGGTACATCTCGAACGACCGCCAGGCGAAGGCCATGCTCGTGCCGGGGTCGTTGAACGACTGCGCCAGCTGCTGGCAGAGCGACACCCCGCCGCAGCCGGCGACGACCTGCGCCGGGTCGACGCCGTAGTGCTCGGCGAGCGCCTGGGTCAGGACGAGCGCGCCGTTGTCGGGGTAGCGGTTGGTCTCGGCCATGGCAGCGGCCACCGCCTCGAGGACGGCCGGAAGCGGCGGGAAGGGGGTCTCGTTGCTGGCCAGCTTGACCGCGCGCTCGACCCCGATCTCCCGGGCGACGTCGGCGGGGTTGCGTCCCGGCTTGTAGGCAGGCAGCGCCTGCACGGCGGGGCGTGCGGAGACCACGGCGGCGTTCCTCCCTAGGGTTGCCCCATGCGCGTACTCGTCGCCGGCGGAGCCGGCTACATCGGCAGCGTAGTCACGGCAGCACTGCTGGCCGGCGGCCACGAGGTGACCGTCCTCGACGACCTCTCGACCGGGCACGCCGACGCCGTCCCGTCCGGGGCGCGGTTCGTCGAGGCCACGCTGCACGACTCGGCGCCCGTGCTCGCCGAGGTCCGGCCCGAGGCTGTGCTGCACTTCGCGGCGAAGAGCCTCGTCGGGGCCTCGCAGCAGGCGCCCGAGGAGTACTGGCACGTCAACGTCGGCGGATCGCTGGCGCTGCTCGAGGCGATGCGCGCCGCCGGCTGCCGCCGGATCGTCTTCTCCTCCACCGCGGCGACCTACGGGGAGCCGGAGCAGGTGCCGATCCGGGAGGACGCGCCGACGCGACCGACCAACACCTACGGGGCGACGAAGCTCGCCGTCGACGCCATGCTCACGTCGTACGCGGTGGCGCACGGGTTCGCCGCGGTGAGCCTGCGCTACTTCAACGTGGCCGGCGCCGCCTACGGACTCGGCGAGCGGCACGCCACCGAGACCCACCTCATCCCGATCGCGCTGCAGGTCGCGGCCGGGCAGCGGCAGCACCTGACCATCTACGGCGAGGACTACCCGACCCCCGACGGCACCTGCATCCGCGACTACATCCACGTCGCCGACCTCGCCGACGCGCACCTGCTCGCGCTGCCCGCGCCGGCCGAGGGCGAGCACCGGATCTACAACCTCGGCAACGGCACCGGCTTCTCGGTGCAGGAGGTGATCGACGCCGTCCGCCGGGTCACCGGGCACCCCGTGCCGGTCGAGGTCGGCGCCCGGCGGTCCGGTGACCCGGCCCAGCTGGTCGCGTCGAGCGAGCGGATCCGCGCCGACCTGGGCTGGACGCCGCAGCACGCGGACCTGACCGGGATCGTCCGCGACGCCTGGGACGTCGCGCGGGCGCGTTAACCCGCCGCGGCGCCGCTCTCCACCTCGGCGCCGTCCCCGCTGCCGGTCGCCGGGCGGCTGACCGCGAGCCGGGCGATCCGCCGTCCGTCGAGCTCCAGGACGGTGAGCGTGCGGCCCTCGACCTCGACGCTGTCGCCGACCTGGGGCAGCCGGCCGAGCTCGGCGAGCACGTAGCCGGCGACCGTCTCGTACGGGCCCTCGGGCAGCGCCAGCCCGGTGGCCTCCGTGAAGTCGTCGAGGTTGAGCAGCCCGTCGACCTCCCGCGGACCGTCGGCGCGGCCGTCGTCCTCCGGCGTGACCTCCTCGTCGTACTCGTCGTAGATCTCCCCGATCACCTCCTCGATCAGGTCCTCGAGGGTGACGATCCCGTCGGTGCCGCCGTACTCGTCGACGACGATGGCCAGGTGCTGGTTCTCCCGGCGCATCTCGGAGAGGGCGGTGAGGACGCCGGCCGTGCCGGGCAGCCGCTTGACCTCACGGGCCAGGTCGCCGACCGTCGCCGCCCGCCCGGCCGGGTGCGTCGGCAGGATCAGGTCGCGCACGTGCACGAAGCCGACGACGTCGTCCTGGTCCCGGCCCACCACGGGGTAGCGCGACCAGTTCGAGTCGACGACCAGCTTGGCCGCGCGGCTTGCCGTCATCGAGGACTCGAGGAACTCGACCTCGGTGCGTGGGGTCATGACCTCGCGGACCTCGCGGTCGCCGGCCCGGAAGACCTCGTCGATGAGCCGTCGCTCGTCGCTGCTGAGCGACTCGTGCGCGGCCACCAGGTCGCGCAGCTCCTCCTGGCTGATCGACTCGCCGCTCTGCTTCGGGTCACCGCCGAGCGCCCGGACCAGGAGGTCGGTGGACTTCGACAGCAGCCAGACGATCGGCCGGAACAGCTTGGCGATCGTGTTGAGCGGCGCGGCCACGACCAGCGAGAAGCCCTCGGCCCGCTGCAGGGCCAGCCGCTTCGGCGTCAGCTCGCCGACCACCAGGGACAGGTAGCTGATCGCGATCGTGACGAGGACCAGGCCGAGCGTGCCGGCGAGGCCGTCACTCACGCCGAGGCCGACCAGCCAGTCGGCGACCGGCCGCGACAGAGTGCTGGCGCCGAAGGCCGCGGAGAAGAAGCCGGCGACGGTCACGCCGACCTGGACGGCGGCGAGGAAGCGGTTCGGGTCGCTCAGGAGCCGCTGCACCGCGTGCCCGCGGCGCCCCCGTTCCGACAGGGAGCGGACCTGCGACTCCCGGAGCGAGACCAGGGCGATCTCCGCCCCGGAGAAGGCGCCGCCGATCAGGACGAAGACGACGACCATGATGATGTTGAGCCAGACGTCGCTCACCGGCGGCGTGCTCCTCGGGTTCAGGTGGTGCGGACCCCGTCCATGCTGCCCGCAGTCGGTGGCCCTGCCCACCAGGGGAGGCGATGACGCAACTCACCGGGGCGAGATGTGATTTGCCTCACCCCTGACTCCCCGTAATGCCTCCGATACGGCTAGTCTCGACAAAGTAACGATTCGTGATCTAGCACCTCGTGAGGATCTTCCCGTGCACCACTCGCCCAGCGGCCCCTCGCTCTCCGCGCGGCTCTCCGCGGCATTCTCCCGTTGGGCCTTCCACCTGCCGCGTTCGCTGCGGCTGCGCGGGCGGATCGCGCCGGTCGTGCTCGTCTGCGGCGTCGTGGCCGGCATCGCCCTGTCGATCCCGGTGTTCGCCCCGGCCATCTCGAGCGCCGAGGACACGACCGTCGACCTCGACGCCTCGTCCGCCTCGTCGTCCGGTGATCCGCGGACCAGCCGCGAGGAGCGCTCGGGTGTCGTGCAGCTGGGCGTGGACGGCGCCCCCGCCGCGGAGACCTCGCCCGAGACAACGGCCGCCGCGCCGGAGAGCACGACCGAGGTGCCCGCGAGCGACGTCCCGGCGGCGTCCGACTCCTCGTCCGGGGCGGCCCCGGAGACGACGGAGGAGACCACCTCCTCGTCGTCCCCGGTCGAGGCGGCCCCGGAGACCAGCGAGTCGGCCCCCGCTCCGGCCCCCGCGCCCGCGGCTGCCGCCGCGCCGGCTCCCGCGGCCGCGCCCGCCGACCCGAGCGCCGAGGGGCAGGTGCTCGCGCTGGTGAACCAGGAGCGCGCGGCGGCCGGCTGCGGCCCCCTCGTGGCCGACGACGGCCTGGCCGCCCTCGCCCGGGCGTTCAGCGCCGACATGCGCGACCGCGGCTTCTTCTCGCACGACGACCCCGACGGCCTCTCGCCGTTCGACCGCGGTGACCGCGCCGGTGTGACCGTGATGGGCGAGAACATCGCCTACGGCCAGGCCGACGCCGCGGCGGTGATGAGCGACTGGATGAACAGCCCCGGGCACCGGGCGAACATCCTCAACTGCTCCTTCTCGCGGATCGGCGTCGGCGTCGCCCACGGCGCCGGCGGCCCCTGGTGGACCCAGGACTTCGCCTGAGGAAGGACCCCGTCCCCTCACCCCTCGCAAGCTCGGGGCGAGCCTCCGGACGGGGCCACCGGCCCGAGGTGATCAAGCGCCTGTGGATGAGGACAGCGCGGGAGCGCGACCACCAGGGACGCTGCGGCGGTGCCCGTGCCGCCGCTGCGTCCCCCGGTGCTGCACGGTCGCGTCTTCCGCGGCTCCTGGGCAGTAGGCGCAGGAGTACTCACCGAGCCGCAGTTGCGCAGCCGTGCCTGGCGTCGCCTGCGACGTGACGTCTACGCGGACGCCGTCCTGCCGGTCGACCACCGGCTGATGGCCCGCGGCGTGAGTCTGGTGATGCCGCGCCGTGCCGCGCTGGGTGGGCGGACGGCGGCGGTGCTCTGGGGCCTCGCCGATCTCGTCACCGCCGAGGATCCCGTGGAGGTCGTCGTCCCGCCGGGCACACGTTGGACGCCGGGGCCCGGCGTCGTCGTGCGCAGTGCCCGCCTCGACGGCGACGTCGTCCACGACGGCCGTGGGCTGCGCTGGACGGACCGGGTGCGCACTGCTGTGGACCTGATCCGCCGGGACGAAGGTGACGAGTCGGTCGTGCTTCTCGACCGCCTGGTCAACGCTCGCGTCGTGGATCTCGCGGACGTGCGGGCTGCGGTACAGGGACTGCCGGCGTGCCGGGGCAGCGCGGTCGCCCGCCGCACGGCGATGCTCGCCGACGGCCTGGCGGAGTCACCGCCGGAGACACGGCTGCGGCTGCTGCTGCACCGATCCGCTCTGCCCCTCCCGATCGCCCAGTACACGGTGCGCGTGGCCGGGAGGTTCGTCGCCAAGGTCGACTTCGCCTGGCCGGAGCATCGGCTGGCCCTCGAGTACGACGGGGTGTGGCACGGGGACCCGGATCAGTTCCCGAAGGACCGCAGGCGGCTCAACCGGCTGACCGCGGCCGACTGGCGGGTGCGGTTCGTGACGAAGGAGGACATGCGGCACCCGCGGGAACTGCTCGCGGACGTCGCACGAGCCCTGGCCCTGTGATCACCTCGGGTCCACCGGTGCCTCAACGCTCCTGAGGCAACGGTGGACCCGAGATGATCAACGACAGCGGCCCCCCGCCCGGTCGGGCGAGGGGCCGTCGTCGGCGTGCGGTTTGCGTCAGGCCATGGCCTTCTGCAGGTTGTTGTCGATCGCCGCGAGGAAGTCCTGGGTGTTGAGCCAGGCCTGGTCGCGGCTGATCAGCAGGGCGAGGTCCTTGGTCATCTGACCGCTCTCGACGGTGTCGATGCAGACCTTCTCGAGCGTCTCCGCGAAGTGGGTGACCTCGGGGGTGTTGTCGAGCTTGCCCCGGTGGGCCAGGCCCCGGGTCCAGGCGAAGATCGACGCGATCGGGTTGGTCGACGTCTGCTCGCCGCGCTGGTGCTGCCGGTAGTGCCGGGTGACCGTGCCGTGCGCGGCCTCGGCCTCGACGGTGCGGCCGTCGGGGCTCATCAGCACCGAGGTCATCAAGCCCAGCGAGCCGAAGCCCTGCGCGACGGTGTCGGACTGCACGTCGCCGTCGTAGTTCTTGCAGGCCCAGACGTAGCCGCCCTCCCACTTGAGGGACGCGGCGACCATGTCGTCGATCAGCCGGTGCTCGTAGGTGATGCCGGCGGACTCGAACTTGTCTTTGAACTCGGTCTCGAAGGTCTCCTGGAACAGGTCCTTGAAGCGGCCGTCGTAGGCCTTGAGGATCGTGTTCTTGGTCGAGAGGTAGACCGGGTAGCCGCGCTGCAGGCCGTAGTTCATCGAGGCCCGCGCGAAGTCGCGGATCGAGTCGTCGAGGTTGTACATCGCCATCGCGACACCGCCGCCGGGCGACTGGAACACCTCGTGCTGGATCGGCTCGCCGCCGTCCTTGGGCTGGAAGGAGATCGTCAGCGTCCCCTCGCCGGGGAACCTGAAGTCGGTCGCGCGGTACTGGTCACCGAACGCGTGACGGCCGACGACGATCGGCTTGGTCCAGCCCGGCACCAGCCGCGGCACGTTGGACATGATGATCGGCTCGCGGAAGATCACGCCGCCGAGGATGTTGCGGATCGTCCCGTTCGGGGACCGCCACATTTTCTTCAGGCCGAACTCCTCGACGCGGGCCTCGTCGGGGGTGATGGTCGCGCACTTGACGCCGACGCCGTGCTGCTTGATCGCGTTGGCCGCGTCGATGGTGATCTGGTCGTCGGTCTCGTCGCGCTTCTCGATGCCGAGGTCGTAGTACTCGAGGTTCACGTCGAGGTACGGGAGGATCAGCTGGTCCTTGATGAACTGCCAGATGATCCGGGTCATCTCGTCGCCGTCGAGTTCGACGACGGTGCCCTCGACCTTGATCTTGCTCACAGAGTTTCTCCTCGTGCTCATGTGGCCCCGCTGCAGGGTCCCGCCGCGAGCTCGCGAGCGGTGGGGGGCAGTGGGGTCCTTCTTCAGAGGTCGGCTACGTCGGCCTGCTTGGCCCGGACGGCCTCGGCGGCTTCGCGCAGCCCGGCCAGCTCGCTCTCGGTCAGATCGCCCTCGACCACGCGGCGCACGCCCTCGCGGCCGATCTCGGCCTCGACGCCGAGGTACACCCCGGAGATGCCGTACTCACCGTCCACCCACGCGCAGACCGGCATGACCGCGCCGGAGTCCTCCATGACCGCGCGGGCCATGCGGGCCGCGGCGGCCGAGGGGGCGTAGTACGCCGACCCGGTCTTGAGCAGCGCGACCACCTCGGCACCGCCGTTGCGGGTGCGGTCGACCAGGTGGTCGATGCGGTCCTGGGGCAGCACGTCGGCCAGCGGCTTGCCGTCGACGGTGCACCGCGACGGGACCGGCACCATCGTGTCGCCGTGCGAGCCGAGGGTGAGGGTCTGCACCGAGCCCACCGGGACGCCGAGCTCCTCGGCCACGTTGTTGGTGAATCGCGCGGTGTCGAGCATGCCGGCCTGGCCCATGACCCGGTTCTTCGGGAAACCGGTGGCCAGCTGCGCCAGCGCGGTCATCTCGTCGAGCGGGTTGGAGACGACGATGATCACCGCGTCGGGCGAGGTCCGCGCGATGTTCTCCGCGACCTGGCGGACGATCTTCGCGTTGGTCTCGATGAGATCCATCCGGCTCATGCCGGGCTTGCGCGGGAGACCCGCGGTGACGACGACGACGTCGGAGTTCTCGGTGCCCTCGTAGGAACCGCCGCCGACACCGACGATCTTGGTCTCGAAGCCCTCGATCGGCCGCGACTGGTTCATGTCGAGGGCCAGGCCCTCCGGCTTGCCCTCCACGATGTCGGTGAGGACGACGGTCTCGAAGATGTCGTACTCGGCGAGCCGCAGAGCCGTGGTGGACCCGTAGAAACCGGCGCCGACGACGGTGACCTTGCCCGACCGGGACTTCTCTGCCATGGCCCTCAACCTAGCGCCGGGGCGCGGTGCGCGCCTGAGCGGGTCAGGAGGACGGGATGGCCAGCGCGATGATCGCCAGCGCCAGCCCGGTCCCCGCCAGCAGCAGGACGTCGACCGGCCGGCTCCGGACGGCGAGGAACCCGACCCGCCGCACCGGCAGCAGCAGCCGCAGCACCGCTCCCCCGACCAGTGCCAGGCCGGCGACGACCAGGCCCTTGCGCCAGTGCTCGAAGGTGACCATCAGCAGCCCCACGCCGACCGCGATCAGCACCGCGAGCAGCGGCAGCTGGCGGATCAGGCCGGCGAGGAACGGCCGGCGGGTGTAGAGCGGCGGCCGGGACATCAGGCCGAGAGGACCTCGACGGCCGCGGCCTGCTCCGCGGCGGCCACGACGTTGGCCAGCAGCATCGCGCGGGTCATCGGCCCGACGCCGCCGGGGTTGGGGGCCACGTGGCCGGCGACGTCCACGACGTCGAGGGCGACGTCCCCGGCGATCTTGCCGTCGACCCGGCTGACACCGACGTCCAGGACGGCGGCGCCCGGCTTGACCATGTCCTTGGTGATCAGCCCGGGCACGCCGGCGGCGGCGACCACGATGTCCGCGTTGCGGACGTGCGCGGTCAGGTCACGGGTGCCGGTGTGGCACAGGGTGACGGTGGCGTTCTCGCTGCGGCGGGTGAGCAGCAGCCCGAGGGGGCGGCCCACCGTGATGCCGCGGCCGATGACCACGACCTCCGCGCCGGCGATCGGCACGTCGTACCGGCGCAGCAGCTCGACGATGCCGACCGGGGTGCAGGGCAGCGCCCCGGGGACGTTGAGCACCAGCCGACCGAGGTTGACGGGGTGCAGGCCGTCGGCGTCCTTGGCCGGGGCCATCGCCTCGAGGACGGCGTACTCGTCGACCTGCTCGGGCAGCGGCAGCTGGACGATGTAGCCGGTGCAGGCCGGGTCGGCGTTGAGCTCGGCCACGACGCCGAGGACGTCGGCCTGCGTCGCCGTCGCCGGCAGCTCGCGCTGGATGCTGGCGATGCCGACCTGGGCGCAGTCCTTGTGCTTGGCGTCGACGTACCAGCGGCTGCCCGGGTCGTCGCCGACCAGCAGCGTGCCGAGCCCCGGCTGGTGACCGGCCGCGGTCAGTGCCGCGACGCGCTCGGTGAGCTCGGTGCGGATCGCCGCCGCCGTGGCCTTGCCGTCCAGGATCGTCGCGGGCACGACCGACAGTGTGCCCGAGACGACTCACGGGGAGCGCCCGCGGCCCTAGGCTCGGCTGCGTGGGCGACTTCCCGCGCCCGCCGACCCGTCGGAGGAGCCAGATGAGCGAGCGCGAACAGACCCCCTACCCGACCGGGAGCCGGTCCGCGCAGGACGAGCAGCAGTCCCGCCCCGTCGACGACACGTGGCGGGAGCAGACCACGCCGGGGATCACGCCCGTCGTCGGCGGCTCGACCGCGGTGGGGCCGGCGGCGCAGGGCTACGCCGGGACGGGCGAGAACTACTACACGGCCCCGCAGTACTCGACCCAGCCGGTCAAGGTGCGCCGCGCGGACGCGTTCGCGGCGCTGCTGCTGATCCTCGCCGGCATCGCGGCCGGGGTGAGCCTGCTGCTGTCCTGGCTGCCGCGCGACAACACCCGCGGCTGGGACATCCTGCGGCTCGGGTTCGACACGATCGCCGAGGACGGCATCGGTGGGCTGTTCACCTCCGGGTTCTGGCAGCCGCTGGCGGTGATCCTCGGCGGCGGGGTGCTGTTCGTCCTCGGGCTGCTGATGCTCGTCCCCGCCCGCGCCCACCGCTTCCTCGGCCTGCTCGCGCTGCTGGTCAGCATCGCTGTCGCCGCGGGGGTGCTCGTGCCGCTGGCCGACAACGGCTGGGACCTCGGCGACTTCGGCATCGGCTTCTGGTTCGCGATCGCCGTCGCCGTCCTCGGCCTGCTCGGCTCGCTCAAGGCCCTGCTCACCGGCCCCAAGAAGGGGACGACGACGGCTCCACCGGCCTGACCTCCCGGCGCTCCGGCCGCTACTCGGCGACCAGGGCGCCGTGGGCGCGGGCGAACGCGACCGCCTGCACGAGGTCCAGGCGGACGCCGAGCAGGTTCAGCGCCCGCCAGTTGACGCCCTCGGTGGAGGCGCCCCGCAGGTCGGCCCCGCGCAGCTTCAGCCCATGCACGCGGACGTTGTCCAGGTCGGCACCGACCAGGTTGCACTCGCGCAGGTCGGCGTCGGTGAGGTCGGCCTCGCGCAGCCGCTGACCGGAGAGGTCCAGGCCCGAGAGGTCCGCGCCGCGCAACGACGTCCAGCTCCAGTCGCTGTCGGTCGACGTCATCGGCCGCAGCTCGGCCCCGGGGAACTGCGAGCCGGTCAGCTTGCAGCCGTCCCACACGGCGTCGAAGAGCTTGGCCCGGTCGAACCGGCAGGACAGGAACGCCGAACCGGAGTGCCGCGACCCACCGAGCAGCACGCCGGTGAGCACGCACGACTCGAAGACGCAGCGGCGGGTGACCAGCTCCGACAGCGAGGCGTCGTCGAACCGGCAGCGGGTGAACGTGACGTTCGACAGCTCCACCCAGTCCCACTCCACCCGGGCGAAGTCCGCCCCCTCGACGACGGTCCCGTCCTCCGGCGGGCGGACGTGGGGTCGCGCGCCCCTCAATGGGCGAAGTGGCGGGTGCCGGTCAGGTACATCGGGACGCCGGCCGCGGTGGCCGCCGCGATGACCTCCTCGTCGCGCACCGACCCGCCGGGCTGGACGACGGCCCGGACCCCCGCGTCGAGCAGCACCTGCAGCCCGTCGGCGAACGGGAAGAACGCATCGGAGGCCGCCACCGCCCCCGCGGCCCGGTCCCCCGCCCGCGCCACGGCCAGCCGGGCGGCGTCCACCCGGTTGACCTGGCCCATGCCGACGCCGACGGTGGCCTTGTCGTGCGCCAGCAGGATCGCGTTGCTCTTCACGGCGCGGACGCTGCGCCAGGCGAACACCAGGTTGTCCAGCTCCGCGGCGTCCACCGGCTGGCCGGCGACGAGCGTCCACGTCGTCGGGTCGTCGCCGGAGGCGTCGATGCGGTCGATGGTCTGCAGCAGCAGCCCGCCGCCGACCGGGCGCAGCTCCGCACCGGCTCCGGGCACGTGCGGCAGCCGCAGGATGCGGATGTTCTTCTTCGTGGTCAGCACCTGCAGGGCGTCGGCCGTGAACGACGGCGCGACGACCACCTCGGTGAACACCTCGGCGACCTGCTCGGCCATCGTCAGGTCGACCTCGCGGTTTGCCGCGATGACGCCGCCGAACGCCGAGACGGGGTCGCAGGCGTGCGCCTTGCGGTGCGCCGACGCGATGTCGGCGCCCACCGCGATCCCGCACGGGTTGGCGTGCTTGATGATCGCCACGCAGGGGTCGTTGTGGTCGTGCGCGGCCCGCCAGGCGGCGTCGGTGTCGACGTAGTTGTTGTAGGACATCGCCTTGCCGTGCAGCTGCTCGGCGTGCGCGAGCCCCGGCCGCTCACCGCGGTAGAGGGCCGCCCGCTGGTGCGGGTTCTCGCCGTAGCGCAGCACGTCGGCCCGCTGCCAGGTGGCCCCGACCCAGCCGGGGAAGCCGGAGCCGTCGTCGTCCGGCGCGAGCACGTTGCCCATCCACGACGCGACGGCGATGTCGTAGGTGGCCGTGTGCCGGAACGCCGCCGCGGCCAGCTGCTGCCGCTGGGCGAGGGTGAACCCGCCCTCGGCCACCGCCGCCAGGACGTCGCCGTAGCGGGCCGGGTCGACGACGACGGCGACCGACGGGTGGTTCTTCGCCGCGGCCCGGACCATGGCCGGACCGCCGATGTCGATCTGCTCGACGCACTCGTCGGAGGACGCGCCGGAGGCCACCGTCTCGGTGAACGGGTAGAGGTTGACCACCACGAGGTCGAACGGCGCGATGCCGAGCTCGTCGAGCTGCGCGCTGTGCTCGGCCCGGCGCCGGTCGGCCAGGATCCCGGCGTGGACGGCGGGGTGCAGCGTCTTCACCCGCCCGTCGAGGCACTCGGGGAAGCCGGTCACCTTCTCCACCGGCGTGACCGGGACGCCGGCCTCGGCGATCCTCCGGGCGGTGGCGCCGGTGCTCACCAGCTCCACCCCGGCGGCGGCGAGGCCGCGGGCGAGCTCCTCGATCCCGCTCTTGTCGTAGACGCCCAGCAGCGCACGACGGATCGGCGTGCGGTCGGTCATCGCGAGTTCTCCCTCGTCACGTTCGCGGTGACGAGCTGCGCCACCGTCTCCACCAGGAGCTCGCGCTCCACCGTCTTGATGCGTTCGTGCAGCCTCGCCTCGTCGTCCCCGGGCTCGACGGGGACCTCGCGCTGGGCGAGCACCGGGCCGGTGTCCACCCCGGCGTCGACCAGGTGCACGGTCGATCCGGTCACCGGCACCCCGGCGGCCAGGGCGTCCCGGACGGCGTGCGCGCCGGGGAAGGCCGGCAGCAGGGCGGGGTGGGTGTTGATCAGCCGGCCGCCGAACGCGTCCAGCACGGCCGGGCCGACGATCTTCATGAAACCGGCGGAGACCACGAGGTCCGGCTCGAAGCCGGCGATCGCGGCGGCCAGCGCGCGGTCCCAGGCGGCGCGGTCGGGGTGCTCCCCCAGCGCGCACACGAAGGCCGGCAGGCCGCGCCTGCGGGCGTGCTCGAGCCCCGGCGCCTGCCGGTCGGCACCGACGGCGACCACCTCGGCCGGGTAGCCGGGGTCGTCGGCGGCGTCGAGCAGCGCGGCGCACAGCGACCCCGTCCCCGACAGCAGGACGACGACGCGCGCCCGCGGGGTGGGCTCGGGTGCGGGCACGACCCGACCCTAGTGCGACCGCCCGGACCCGCCGCCGTCAGCCCGGGACCGCCACCGGCTCACCGTCGCGGCGACGGCGGCGGCGATCCCGGCCTGCGCCGCGACCGCGATGCCGGTCGCCAGCGCCGGCGCGCCCACCTCGGCCAGGGCGCCGTCGCCCAGCGAACCGGCGGCCACCCACACCCCGGCGGCGCTCAGCAGTCCCAGCAGGACGCCGGCCGCCACGCCCCACAGCCCGGCGACGACCGGGCCGCCGTCGTCCGGGCCCATCCGGCGGCCGAGCACCGCGCCGGTGACCAGCCCGGCCAGCGCCGGCACCGCCTGCGAGACGAAGGCGAGCAGCGGCACGGCCTGGGTGTCGGGCAGCGCGGCCAGCAGCGGCAGGGCCGGGACGGCGGCGAGCGTCACGCCGTGCACCGAGACCAGCGTGCCGGTGCCGACCACGAAGCCGGGGCCGGCGGCCAGCCCGAGCACGGCGGCGGCGGCGTTGGGCAGGAGCAGCAGCCCGAGGCCGAGCAGCCCGAGCGCGCCGGCGCCCGCCCCGCCGAGGCCGCCGGAGAGCGCGGCGTACCCGCTCGCGTCGTCGGCCACGGCCACGGCCACGACAGCCAGGCACAGGGCCAGCAGCGTCAGCACCCCCGCGACGACGGCGCGCAGCAACGGGCGCACCGCCCCGGGGGCGCGGTCGAGCAGCGCGTCGAGCCCGCCCGACTCGCGGAGCACCCCCCAGCCGCAGGCGACGAGCGCGAGGACGGCGGCGCCGGGCGCGGTGCGCAGCAGGTCCACGCCGGCGTCGGGGTCGTCGAGGACCAGGCCGAGCAGCACGGTCAGCGCCGTGTGGAGGCCCACCATCGCCGCCGTCGTCCATCCCGCGGCACGCGGGCCGACCTCGCCGGAGACGTGGACGGCGAACCGGCCCGCGCGGGCGAGCCCCCAGGCGATGCCGAGGGTCAGCAGCAGCGGCGCCAGCCGCAGCGGACCGGACGGCAGCTCGAGCTCCGCTCCGTTGGCCAGCAGCCACAGCCGGCCGGCCAGCGCGGCGGAGCCGCCGACGGAGAGCCCGCCGGTCGGGTCGAGCGTCGAGACGACGACGACCGCGACGCCGAGGCCGGCCAGCCCGGCCAGTGAGACCGCCGCGACCGCGGCCGCCGCCCAGCCCAGGGGCGGTCCGCCGTCCCGCCCGGATCCGGGCAGCCGGGCGAGCAGGGCCCGTGGGGAGGAAACCGCCATGGGTCCACTGTCCCAAGGCCGTCCCGCGGATCGTCGGCGCACGCGCCGGAGAGCCCGGAACGCCACGACCGCCGGCGGCCCGGAGGCGCCGGCGGTCGTGGGTGTGCAGGGGTCAGGCGCTGGTCGACGGGGCGCTGGGCCCGCTCGGCTGCTCACCGGACGCGGTCGAGCCGGTCGGGCCCGGCTGCCCGTACGGCGGGGGCGGCGTGCCCTCCCCCGCCGGGGCCGGGCCGCCCTGGCTCGCCGGGGCCGCCGGACCGCCCTGCGCCGGCCCCGGAGGAGGCGGCGGCGGGGCGTACTGCTGCTGGGGCGGCGGGCCGGCGGGTGCGCCGGGCTGCTGCCCGTACGGCTGACCCGGGGCGCTGCCCGGACGGCCGGGCTGGCCACCCAACTGGCCGGTGACGTCCGGCGCCTGCTGGTTGGCCCACTGCGCCGCGTTGGCCAGGCCGCCCGGCAGCGCCGGCCGGTTGCGCAGCTCGGGCAGCAGGGACAGGAACGCGAACAACGCGATCGCCGCGGCCACGAGCAGGCCGAGCAGCGCGAAGACGAAGAAGCCGCCGCCGAGGGACCGGATCCAGGCGATCAGCGTCAGCAGGAACCCGAGACCGGCCAGGCCGACGGTGATCCAGCCGCGCGGGAAGCCGAGCGTGACCTCGTAGAACGCCGGCAGCACCGCCCACACCGCGGCGAACAGGAACAGGAAGAAGGCCAACTTGACCAGCAAACTGGTCCAGCCGCTGATCGACTCGTCGATGAACGTGGCGTCGCTCGGGAATCCCAAGACGTAGTCGCTGAAGTCGAACCAGGGGAAGAACGACAGGACCAGGTAGACCAGCGTGCCGCCGGCGATGACGTAGTGCGCCATCTTCAGCTTGGCGGCGTCGAACGAGACGCCGGCGCCGGTGCCCGCGTGCTGCCCGTAGGGGTTGTAGCCCGGCTGCTGCCCGTAGGTGGGCTGGCCGTACGGCTGGTGGCCGTAGGGAGGGTGCTGACCGTAGGGAGGCTGCTGGCCGTAGCCGGGGGGCGGCCCGTAGGGCGGCTGGCCGGGCTGCGGCGGCTGACCGTAGGAGGGCTGCCCCGGCGGCGGGTAGGGCGGCTGCCCCGGTTGCTGACCGTAGGACGGCTGCCCCGGCGCGGGCGGCGGGAAGCCCGGCTGCTGCCCGTAACCGGGCTGCCCGCCCTGCGGCGGCGGCCCGTACCCGCCCGGCGGCTGCGGGGGCTGACTGGAGGTCATGACGGGGTTCTCCTCAGTAGTGACAGGCGTGCGGAGCGCATGGTGTCCGCCCAGGTCGCTCCAGGCAACACTGGCACGCCCGGTGTCCCCTGTCCGTGATCCGCGTCCTCGCGGGCCCGGACACGGCGCTGCCCGGCGACCCCATGAGGTCGCCGGGCAGCGGCAGTAGAAGGACCGCCCTTCCCCCCACGCCTCGCAGGCTCGGCGCGGGCCCCTGAAGGGCGGCCTCTCAGCCCACCAGTTCCCGCATGAGCCGAGCGGTCTCCGACGGCGTCTTGCCGACCCGCACGCCGGCGGCCTCGAGGGCCTCCTTCTTGGCCTGCGCGGTGCCGGAGGAGCCGGAGACGATCGCGCCGGCGTGGCCCATCGTCTTGCCCTCGGGCGCGGTGAAGCCGGCGACGTAGCCGACGACCGGCTTGGTCACGTTGGCCTTGATGAAGTCGGCCGCGCGCTCCTCGGCGTCGCCGCCGATCTCACCGATCATCACGATGGCCTCGGTCTCCGGGTCGTCCTGGAACGCCTGGAGGCAGTCGATGTGCGTCGTCCCGATGACCGGGTCGCCGCCGATGCCGACGCAGGTGGAGAAACCGATGTCCCGGAGCTCGTACATCATCTGGTAGGTCAGCGTGCCCGACTTGCTGACCAGGCCGATCTTGCCCTGCTTGGTGATGTTGGCCGGGATGATGCCGGCGTTGGACCGTCCGGGGCTGATCAGGCCGGGGCAGTTCGGGCCGACGATCCGGGTCGAGCCGCCCTGGGCGTGCGCCCAGAAGTAGGTCGAGTCGTGCACCGGGATGCCCTCGGTGATGACGACGGCGAGCCCGATCTGGGCGTCGACGGCCTCGAGGACGGCGCCCTTCGCGCCGGCCGGCGGCACGAAGATGACGCTGACGTCGGCGCCGGTCTCCTTCATCGCCTCGGCGACGCTGCCGAACACCGGCACGGTGGAGCCGTCGAACTCGACGCTCTCGCCGGCCTTCTTCGGATTCACGCCGCCGACGATCGCCGTCCCGGAGGCCAGCATGCGCTGGGTGTGCTTGCGCCCCTCCGAGCCGGTCATGCCCTGGACGATGACCTTGCTGTTCTCGTTGAGGAAGATCGACATCTCTGTTGGATTCCTGTTCGGAAGAGGCGGTCAGGCGGCGGCGAGCTCGGCGGCGCGACGGGCGGCGCCGTCCATGGTGTCCACGACGGTGACCAGCGGGTGGTTGGCCTCGGCGAGGATCCGCCGGCCCTCCTCCACGTTGTTGCCGTCGAGGCGGACGACGAGCGGCTTGGTCGCCTCGTCGCCGAGCAGCTGCAGCGCGTGGACGATGCCGTTGGCGACGGCGTCGCAGGCGGTGATCCCGCCGAAGACGTTGACGAACACGCTCTTCACGGCCGGGTCGGACAGGATGATGTGCAGCCCGTTGGCCATGACCTCCGCCGAGGCGCCACCGCCGATGTCGAGGAAGTTGGCCGGCTTCACCCCGCCGAACTCCTCGCCGGCGTAGGCGACGACGTCCAGGGTGCTCATGACCAGGCCGGCGCCGTTGCCGATGATGCCGACCTCGCCGTCGAGCTTGACGTAGTTGAGGTCCTTCTCCTTGGCGGCGGCCTCGAGCGGGTCGGCCGAGGCGGTGTCCTCGAGGCCGGTCCGGTTGTCGTGCCGGAAGGCGGCGTTGTCGTCGAGGGTCACCTTCGCGTCGAGCGCGAGGACGGTGCCGTCGGGCGCCTTGGCCAGCGGGTTGACCTCGACGAGGGTGGCGTCCTCCTTGGTGAAGACCTCCCACAGCCGCTGGGCGACGGCGATGACCTGGTCGCGGACCTCGGCCGGGAAGTTCGCGGCGTCCACGATCTCGGCGGCCTTGGCCTCGTCGACACCCTGGGTGGCGTCGACCGGGATGCGGGCCAGCGCCTCCGGGCGCTCGACGGCGAGCTGCTCGATCTCCATGCCGCCCTCGCGCGAGGCCATGGCCAGGAAGGTGCGGTTGGCGCGGTCGAGCAGGTAGGAGAAGTAGTACTCCTCGGCGATGTCGCTGGCCTGGGCGACCATCACGCGGTGGGTGATGTGGCCCTTGATGTCCAGGCCGAGGATGTCCTGCGCGCGCGCCCTCGCGTCGTCGGGGTTGTCGGCCAGCTTGACGCCGCCGGCCTTGCCTCGGCCGCCGACCTTCACCTGCGCCTTGACGACGACGGTCTGGCCGATGTCGCGCGCGATCGCCTCTGCCTGCTCCGGGGTCTCGGCGACACCACCGGGGAGCACGGGCACGCCGTGCGACGCCAACAGGTCACGGGCCTGGTACTCGAAGAGATCCACGAACAGGCACCGTAGCCCGCGCGTAACACGGCCGCTCCACCGGCAAGGGTGAGGTGCGGGGCATCACAGCGGCGGGCGTTCGCTACCGGCGCGTAACCCCAGGCCGGGTGGCGCGTTGAGGAGTGGGCCGGGTCACCACGACCCGCTCCCGACGCCGAGGAGGCCGCCGAGGTGCGCCGAGCCGCCATCGTCCTGACCACCAGCGCGCTGACCGCGGCCGGGTCGGCCGTGCTCGCCCCACCGGCGTCCGCGGCCGGCATCGCGCCGCGCGACCTCACCATCACGGTGACCCACGTCGGCCCGGAGGACCGGACCTGCCGGATCGACGCCGATCTGTACGTGCCCCCGGGCGTGACGGCGGCGACGCCCGGCCCGGCGCTGCTGGCCACGAACGGCTTCGGCGGCACCAAGGCCGACCAGGCCGACCTCGCCCAGGGCTTCGGCGAGCGCGGCTACATGACGCTGTCCTACACCGGCCTGGGCTTCGTCGACGGCGACCCCTGCCCGATCACCCTCGACGACCGCGAGCACGACGGCGCCGCGGCGAGCCAACTGCTGCGCTTCCTCGGCGGCGACCCGTCGATCACCGCCGTCGACGACGCGACCGGGGAGCCGGTGCGCGTCGACCAAGTGATCCGGCAGGACGCCCGGACCGGCACGCCGCACGACCCCGCGGTCGGCATGATCGGCGGCTCCTACGGCGGCCAGATCCAGTTCGCGACCGCCGCCGTCGAGCACGCCGCCGGCACCGACCGGCTCGACGCGATCGTCCCGATGATCACCTGGAACGACCTGGCCTACGCGCTGGACCCGGACAACAGCTCGCTGCCCAGCGGCACCGCCCGCAGCGGCTCGACCGGCTACACCGGCAGCGGCGTCTTCAAGTACCAGTGGTCGGCGCTGTTCACCACGCTCGGCGTGGTCAACGGCGTCGAGGACCTGCAGGCGCTGGCCGATGCGGCGAGCTTCAAGGCATTCGTGAACCGGAACTGCGGCAACTTCGACCCGCCGGTGTGCCAGGCGCTGCTGGAGGTGGCCGCCCAGGGCTACGCGAGCCAGGCCTCGATCGACTTCCTGCGGTCGAACTCGGTGGCGAGCTACGTCTCCGACGTCCGGGTCCCGACGCTGATCGCCCAGGGCCAGGCCGACACGCTGTTCAACCTGCAGGAGTCGGTGGCGACCTACACCGCGCTGAGGCAGCAGGGCACGCCGGTGGCCCTGCAGTGGCAGTCGTGGGGCCACAGCAACCTGACGCCGGTGGCCGGGGAGCTCGACGAGCGGCACCCGGCGTCGTCCTACCAGGGCCGGCGGGCGATCGCCTGGTTCGACCACTACCTGCTCGGCCGCGGCCCGGCGCCGAAGCTGGACTTCACGTACTTCCGCGACTGGGTCTTCGCGGCGACGGGGGACGCCGGCCGGGCCTACGCGTCGGCCCCCGCGTTCCCGGTCGGCCGCGAGCGGACCCTCCACCTCTCCGGCGACGGGGCGCTGGTCGACAGCCGCGCCGCGGTGGTGCCGGGCACGAGCGGCTACAGCAGCGTGGCGCCGGTCGGTCCCAACTACACCGAGACGTCGTTCCTCGACCAGAGCGGGCCGGTGACCGACCCACCGGGGACGGCGATCCGGTTCGCCACCGCGCCGCTGACCCGGCCGCTCGACGTCGTCGGCTCGCCGCGGCTGACCGTGCGGCTGGACTCCCCCGCCGCGCTCACCCAGGGCGCCGGGCCGGCCGGGCAGCTGGTCGTCTTCGCCAAGCTCTACGACATCGGCCCGGACGGCGCGGTCGAGCTGCCGCACCGCCTGATCTCACCGGCCCGCATCGGGGACGTGACGCGGCCGGTGACCATCGAGCTGCCGGGCATCGTGCACCGCTTCGAGCCCGGGCACCGGCTCGCCGTCGTCCTCGCCGGTGGGGACCTGGCCTACCGCGGGTCGACGGCGCCGCAGCCGGTGACGCTCACGACCGGCCCCGGCGCTGTCCAGCAGCTCACCCTGCCGGTGACCTCGTGACCGCGCGGCTCGTCTTCCCTGCCTCAGGCGCCGGCGGGCGCCCCGACGTGCTCGCGGACCCAGTCGACGATCTCCGTCGTGGTGGCGCCCGGCGTGAAGATGCGGGCAACCCCCATGCGCTCGAGCTCGGGGATGTCCTCGTCCGGGATGATCCCGCCGCCGAACACCACGACGTCGTCGATGCCGCGCTCGCGCATGAGCTCGGCCAGCCGCTGGAACAGCGTCATGTGCGCCCCGGAGAGGACTGACAGGCCGACCGCGTCGGCGTCCTCCTGCACGACGGTCTCGACGATCTGCTCCGGCGTCTGGTGCAGGCCGGTGTAGACGACCTCCATGCCGGCGTCGCGCAGCGCCCGGGCCACCACCTTGGCGCCCCGGTCGTGCCCGTCGAGGCCGGGCTTGGCGATGACCACCCGAATGCGTTCGTCCGCCACGGCAGGCAGCGTAGTGGCGGCGATCACACCCGCCGGGAGGCCGGTGCGCGCCGCAGTCGCCAGGCCAGGACGGTGAGCAGCGCGTAGGCCAGGCCGGCCACCACGAGGCCCGCCCCGGGGACGGTCCACTGCAGCTCGCTCGAGGCGACCGCGTCCCGGACGCCGGTCAGCCCGGCGGCCAGCACCGCGACCGCCAGCGCGAGCAGCGCGCCCACCGTGGCCAGCCGCGGGCGCAGCGACGGCGCGATGACCGAGCAGAGCACGACGGCGCCGGCGAGCAGCAGCCCGCCCAGCAGCGCCAGGCCGGGCCGCTCCAGCAGGGCCTGCGGCCCCTCCTGGGTGACGACGGTCTGCAGTCCGGTGGAGGGGTCGGTGACGATCCGGGCGGGGACGTCGGCGGCGGGCAGGCTCAGGCAGAGCACGGTCGCGACGCCGACCAGGACCGCGCCGCCGGCCAGCGACGACCGAGCGGGGTCGAGCGTCCCGCCGTCCTCCATGACCGTGCGGCCCCACGCGACGGCCGCGCAGATGCCGGCGAGGACGGTGAGCGCGAGGGAGACCACGCCGAGGACCCAGCCGGCGCCGACCTCGACCGTGCTGGTCAGGACGCGCTGGCCGGCGAGGACCTCGACCCCCGGCCGGGTCGTGGAGCTGCTGCCGCGGTAGAGCTCGATGAGCAGCTCGCCGATGGCGAGCGCGGCGGACACCCCTGCGTAGGCCAGCCCGAACTTCGGCACCAGTCCGCGGACGAGGGTGCCTCCGACGGCGAGGTGGGCGACCGGGACGAGGAGTGCGACGAGCGCGCTGCCGACACCGGTCGCCAGCGACACCTCGGTGCCGCCGACGACGAGGTAGGTGGGCACCAGCCCGGCGATGGCGGTCAGCCCGGCCAGCACGAGGAGCACGCCGGTGAGCCGGGCGGCCGCGGGAACCGGGCCGACGACGAGCGCGTCCGCCGGCGCCGCGCCGTCCCGCCCGGCCCCGCTGCGGCGGGCGGACGGCTTGCCGGGCACCCGGCCGGGGCGGGACCGGGCGCCGTCCTTCCGGCTGGCGGCGCGGTCGCGGGCGGGTCCGCTTCGGGCGTCGCGGGCGGGCACGGCTCCCCCTTCGGCAGGGACGGTCACGAACGGGCCTCGATCCGCCGATGAGCAGCAACGCTTGTGTGACGACAACCACACACGGGCATTACCGTCGCGTGAACGGAGCACACCGACAGTGCTCCGCCACCGGCGGGCAGGTGGTCCCGGACCTCACCGGTGGGAACAGACGGAGGTAGCTGTCCATGCGCCCAACGAGCGATCCGGGCTCTGGTCCAGAGTCGCACACCGGCGCCGATGTCTCCGTTCCGCCACGAGGTGGCCTGCGTTCCCTCTGCACCGCCGCGACGCTCACCGGGGGGCTGACCGAGCTGGCCTGGGTGGCCGGCCACGCGCTGCTCTACCCGCTCGGCACGCGCACCGAGCCGCTGCGGCCCGACGGGCGCTTCCGGCCCGGCGTCCAGCCGCCGGCCGTACGGGCGCTGTTCGCCGGCGACCCGCTCGCCGCACGCATCCCCGTGCTGCTCGTGCACGGGCTGGTCGACAACCGCTCGGTCTTCGCGGTCATGCGCCGCAGCCTGCGCCGCCGCGGGTTCGCCTCCGTCTGCTCGTGGAACTACAGCCCGCTGCTGGGCGACGTGGCCGCGGGCGCCCGCCACCTCGGCGACCACATCGAGAAGATCTGCGAGGAGACCGGCCACGAGCGGGTGCACGTGGTCGGGCACAGCCTCGGCGGGCTGATGTCCCGCTACCTCGTCCAGCGCCTCGGCGGCGACCGCCGGGTCGAGTCCCTGGTCACGCTGGGGACACCGCACGAGGGCTCGGTGTGGGCGCACGTCGTCCCCACCCCGCTGATCCGGCAGCTGCGCCCGGGCTCGGAGCTGCTGCAGCAGCTGGCCGAGCCGGCTCCCGGGTTCACCACGCGGATCACCGCGATCTACAGCGACATCGACCAGATGGTCGTGCCCACGAGTTCGGGCAGGTGCGACCACCCCGATCTCGGTGCGCGCAACGTCCTCGTCCGCGGTGTCGGGCACCTGTCGCTGCCGATCCACCGGGGCGTCCTCGACGAGGTGGCGGCCACGCTGGCCGGCGTCCGCCGGCCCGCCGTGACGGCCCTGGACGCACCCGCCGCCGTCGCCTGAGTCCCACTCGTCCCATACGGAACGCAGTCGGCACGACACGTTCCGCGCGGTGCTTTGTCGACTCCTGACGCATCGTTACGGTCCGGTCACGGTCCCGGTACGAGCCGGTGGTCGTCGATCCACCGGAAGGTGCACCCGTGTCCAGCTCCCTGGTCCTTCCCCGGCCCGGGACCCTCCCCGCTGCCGTGTCAGCTGCCGCGCCCGCGGTCGAGAAGGCGGTCGAGGGCGAGCGGAGCGAGCCGACGCGCCGCCTCTCCGGACGACGGCTGCCCCAGCCGCCCGGCAAGCGGGCGCACCTGTGGCTGGCCGCCCTCATCGCCGGCGCCGTGATCGCCGGCATCCCGGCCTTCACCGGCGGCGGGGCCACCGACATCTCCGCCACCGCCGCCGACTACGGGCTCGGCACCGGGTCCGACGTCGGCATGACCGGGGGTCTGGAGGACGCCGCGGCGCGGCAGAGCATCACCGAGGCCGAGGCGCAGGCCCGCCTCGGGGAGCTGGCGGCGTCCCGCGCGGCCCGCGAGCCGAAGACGGTGCTGCCCACCGAGGGCCGGCTGACCACCTGCTTCTGCACGCGCTGGGGCACCATGCACTGGGGGATCGACCTGGCCGCTCCCCTGGGCACGCCGATCTACGCCGCGACCGACGGGGTCGTGCTCCGCGCGGGCCCGGCCTCCGGGTACGGCAACGCCGTCTACATCCAGGACGCCGACGGCAACGTGCAGATCTACGGCCACATGCGCTACTACGACGTGGCGGCCGGCGACGTCGTGCACGCCGGCGACCAGATCGCCAAGGTCGGCAACCAGGGCCAGTCGACCGGCCCGCACCTGCACTTCGAGCTGCACCGCGGCGGCATGACCGGCCGGCCGTTCGACCCGCAGGAGTGGCTCGCCGAGCGTGGCATCACCGTCGGCTGAGCCTTCCGCCGCCCGCCCGCACTTGCGGTGTTCCGCGCGCTCTTGCGGTCGTGCAGCACCGCAGACGCGGCAGCAACACCGCACCAGTGACGGTGGGCGGCGCCCGGCTACAGCTTGACGAGCGGGGCGTAGCGGAGGACGAGGCGCTTCGTGCCGCCGGAGCCGAAGTCGACCGTCGCCTGGGCCTTGTCGCCCACGCCGTTGACCTCGACCACGGTGCCCATGCCGAACGCGTCGTGGCTGACCCGGTCGCCGACGTCGACGGAGATGACCTCGCGGTTGCCGCGGCCCCCGCGCAGTCCGCCGGTCGACAGCCCGGTGGCGGCCACCCGCTGCTGGGCCGAGGAGAAGGACGTCGACGCCGGCGCCGGCTCGGTGCGCGCCCAGTGCACGGTGTCGGCCGGCAGCTCGTCGAGGAACCGGGACGGCGGGTTGTACGCCGGCTGCCCCCAGCTGGTGCGCACCTGGGCGCGGGAGAGGAACAGCCGCTGCTGCGCCCGGGTGATGCCGACGTAGGCCAGCCGGCGCTCCTCCTCCAGCTCGCGCGGGTCACCGAGCGCGCGCAGGTGCGGGAAGACGCCGTCCTCCAGGCCGGTCAGGAAGACGACCGGGAACTCCAGACCCTTCGCGGTGTGCAGGGTCATGAGCGTGACCACGCCGGCGTCGTCGCCGGCGACGGGCACCTGGTCGGCGTCGGCCACCAGCGAGACCTGCTCGAGGAAGTCGGTGACCGACCCCCCGGGGCTGGCGGCCTCGAACTCGGCGGCCACCGAGATGAGCTCGTTGAGGTTGTCGACCCGGCCCTCGTCCTGGGGGTCGGTCGACGCCGACAGCTCGGCGAGGTAGCCGGTGCGGTCGAGGATGCTCTCCAGCAGCGCGGCCGGGCCCGAGCCCGTCGCCACCAGCTGCTCGAACTCCTCGAGCAGCGCCACGAACTCCTGGATGTTCTTCAGCGACCGCGGCGCCAGCGTGGTGACCTCGGAGCAGCGGCGCAGCGCCGTGGCGAAGGCGATCCGCTCGCGGTCGGCGAACTGCTCGATGCACGCCTCGGCCCGCTCACCGATGCCGCGCTTCGGGGTGTTGATCACCCGCCGGAGGCTGACGACGTCCGCCGGGTTGGCGACCACCTTGAGGTAGGCCAGCGCGTCGCGGACCTCCTTGCGCTCGTAGAAGCGCACCCCGCCGACGACCTTGTAGGGCATGCCGACGCGGATGAAGACCTCTTCGAACACGCGCGAGGCGTTGTTGGTCCGGTAGAAGACGGCGATCTCCTTGGGGGCCGCCTTGCCCTCGTCGACCAGCGCGTCGATCTGCTCGGCGACCCACGCGGCCTCGTCGTGCTCGTTGTCGGCGACGTAGCCCTCGATCAGCTCGCCGTCGCCGGCGTCGGTCCACAGGTTCTTCGGACGGCGCCCGGTGTTCTTGGCGATGACCGTGTTGGCCGCCCGCAGGATCCGCTGGGTGGAGCGGTAGTTCTGCTCCAGCAGGATGGTCGTGGCCTCGGGGTAGTCGCGCTCGAACTCGTCGATGTTGCGGATCGTGGCGCCGCGGAAGGCGTAGATCGACTGGTCGGCGTCGCCGACGACGCAGAGCTCCGCCGGGGGCACCGGCCCGCCGGGCGGCCCCACCAGCTCGCGGACCAGCACGTACTGCGCGTGGTTGGTGTCCTGGTACTCGTCGACCAGCACGTGCCGGAAGCGGCGGCGGTAGTGCTCGGCGACGTCCGGGAACGCCTGCAGCAGGTGGACCGTGGTCATGATCAGGTCGTCGAAGTCCAGCGCGTGCGCCTGGCGCAGCCGCTGCTGGTAGAGCCGGTACGCCTCGGCCAGCACCTTCTCGGGCGCCGCCTGTGGGACGTAGCTCTCCTCGTCGATCAGCTCGTTCTTCAGGTTCGACACCTGGGCGGCGAGGCTGCGGCCGGGGTAGCGCTTGGCGTCGAGGTCGAGATCGCGGGCGACCATCGTCATGAGCCGGACGGAGTCGCCCTGGTCGTAGATGGTGAACGACGACTTCAGGCCCAGCTTGGCCGCCTCGGCGCGCAGGATCCGCACGCACATCGAGTGGAACGTCGACACCCACATGGCCCGGGCGCGGGGGCCGACGAGCTGCGCGACCCGCTCCTTCATCTCGCCGGCGGCCTTGTTGGTGAAGGTGATCGCCAGGATCTCGCCGGGCTGCACGTGGCGCGCGCCGAGGAGGTAGGCGATGCGGTGGGTGAGCACGCGGGTCTTGCCCGATCCGGCGCCGGCCACGATGAGCAGCGGGCCGCCCTCGTGGACGACGGCGTCGCGCTGCGGGCCGTTGAGCCCGGCGAGCATGCGGTCGAGGTCGCGACCCGCCGAGCCCGGCGCGGTGCGCTGCAGGGTAGCGGTACCGGGAAGGGCTGACTGGGCGCTCATTCCGGGGTCCCCGCGGAAACGGGGAGCGCCAGCGGAGCGTTTTCGTGGGGTGGATTCATGACCACATCACTGTAAGCCGGTCGGGTGACGCTCCCTTCCGGCGCAGGACCGCCCGTCCCACCCGTCCCGGATGAGCTGCTGGCGCCGTCCGCGGCCGGTGTGGCACACTTCCCGCCGTGCTCGCCACGGTCAGCTTTTTCTACGGTCACCGGGATCCGGTGTCCGTCACCGCTGGCTGAGCACACCGCCGCAACCGACGCCCCGGGCCCGAGAGCCCGGGGCGTTTCTCGTTCCCGGGGTCGACGGCCCGGACCGCCCCTGAGGAGCCCTCCGATGAGCACCACCACCGCCGACCTCACCGCTGACGCCGCCGTCGACCCCACGGCCCGGATCGGCGAGCTGCGCACCGAGATCGACGCCTGCGACGCCGCCATCATCGAGCTCGTGCAGCGCCGGCTGGCCATCTCCCGGGAGATCGGCCGGCTGCGCGCCGCCGCGGGCGGCACCCGTCTGTCGCTGGCCCGCGAGCAGCAGATCCTCGCCAAGTTCCAGGGCGCGCTCGGTGCCGACGGCGCGACGCTCGGGATGATGCTGCTCCGCCAGGGCCGCGGCCGGCTCTGACGGAGCTACGACCGGCGCTCGTCGGCCGGCGGGAAGTCGGCGTGCCGGTGGACCAGCCGCCAGTCGCCGTCCACGCGGCGGTAGACGTGCGTGACCCGGATGGTCATCGGACGGCGCTCCCCGCGGTCGACCCGCACCGTGCCGCGCTCGAAGCCCACCGTGTACGCGAGGTCCCCGCTGGCCGCCACGACCTCGTACTCGGGCTTCAGCTCCCCGTCGCTGAACCGGGAGGCCACCCAGTCGAAGGTCCGGACGACGGCGTCGTGGCCCTTCTCGATCGGCCCCCACGCGCCGAACAGCGTCGCGTCGTCGGTGCGGGCCCAGCAGGCGGCGTAGCCGCTGGGATCGCCGGCCGCGATCCCGCCGAGTCCGTCGGCCACCCCTTCCAGCGTGCGCGCGAGGTCCGTCTCCACGGCCGTCCTCCCGGTTCCGGCACTGTCCCGATCCCCAAGCCTCCCGCGGCCGCCCGCCGACGCCAACCCCGTCGGGCGCGCCGGTGTCACATCCGCCGGGCCCGTCCCGTCTTCATGGGTGTTCACCCGATGAAGAGGAGTTCGTCATGGCACGCATCTCGCTCGACCCGCCCCGCACGCTGGTCAACCGGCTGGTCGCCTGGTACTCGCGCCGCCGATTCGGGGTGGTCGCCGACCCCGCCGCGGCGATGGGGCACCACCCCCGGGTGCTGATCAGCAACGCCCGGTTCGAGATGTCGGTGGAGAAGTGGCACCGGCTCGACCCCACCCTCAAGGCGCTGGCGGAGATGGCGTCGGCCGCCGCCATCGGCTGCTCGTGGTGCGTGGACTTCGGTTACTGGATCAGCACGAACCGGGGCGTCGATCCGGTCAAGCTGCGCGACGTCCCCCGCTGGCGGGACAGCGACGTCTACACGGACCTCGAGCGCAAGGTTCTCGCCTACGCGGAGGCGGCGACGGCGACTCCGCCCACCGTGACCGACGACATGGTCGCCGACCTGCGGCGGGAGCTCGACGACGCGGCGCTCGTCGAGCTGACCATGATGATCGCCGTGGAGAACGAACGCTCCCGGTTCAACAGCGCGCTCGGGCTGACCAGCCAGGGCTTCAAGGACCGCTGCGAGATCCCGGAGGCCCCCGCGCGGACCGCCGGGGTGCGGAGCGCGGCGTCGTGACGGTCGGCGCCGGCGACGAGCTGCTCGCCGCGTTCGACCGGCACCGGCGGCTGCTGTTCACCGTCGCCTACGAGATGCTGGGCAGCGTCGCCGACGCCGAGGACACCGTGCAGGACGCGTGGCTGCGCTGGTCGGCGGCCGACCGCGGCGACGTCGCCGACGAGCGCGCCTACCTGGTCCGCATCGTCACCCGCCTGGCGCTGGACCGGCTGCGGTCGGCCCGGGCCCAGCGGGAGACCTACGTCGGGCCGTGGCTGCCCGAACCGCTGCTCACCGGGACCGATCCCGACCCGGCCGAGGCCGCGGAGCTCGGCGAGGAAGTCTCCCTGGCGGTGCTCGTCGTCCTGGAGACGCTCTCACCGGTCGAGCGGGCGGTGTTCGTGCTGCGCGAGGTGTTCGGCATGTCGTGGGCCGAGGTCGCCGGCGTCCTCGACCGGTCCGAGGCCGCGGTCCGCCAGCTCGGGCACCGGGCGCGGGAGCACGTCCAGGCCCGGCGTCCGCGGTTCGACACCGACCGCCGGAAGACGCGGGAGGTCACCGAACGGCTCCTGGCCGCCGCCGTCGGCGGGGACGTCGAGAGCCTGCTCGCCGCGATGTCGCCGGGTGTCGTCCTCGTCTCCGACGGCGGCGGCAAGGTCTCGGCGGCGCGGCGGCCCATCGTCGGCGCGGACAAGGTGGCCCGCTTCCTGGCCGGGGTCGGCCCGCAGGCCGCGGACCTGGGGCTGCGGATCGGGTTCGCGGACATCAACGGCGCGCCGGCGGTCGTCGCCTGGACCGACGCCGGGCCGTACATGGCCCTGCAGCTGGTCCTCGTCGACGGGCTGGTCGACCGGGTGTTCTTCATGGGCAACCCGGACAAGCTGGCCGGGATCGCCGGGGCGCCCGGCGGAACTTAGGCTGCCGCGGGTGACCAGTCCGTTCGCCCGTCCGACGACGCCCGCGGAGCACGTGGAGCGCGCGCTCTGCGTGCTCGCCCACCCCGACGACGTCGACTTCGGCAGCGCGGGCACCGTGGCGACCTGGACGGCGGCGGGCACCGAGGTCAGCTACTGCATCGTGACCGACGGGGACGCCGGCGGCTTCGACGAGACGCCGCGGCACGAGATGGGCCCGCTCCGGCAGGCCGAGCAGCGGGCGGCGGCCGCTGCGTGCGGCGTCGAGGACGTCCGCTTCCTCGGTTACCCGGACGGGCGGCTGGAGCTCACGCTGGACCTGCGCCGCGACATCAGCCGGGTGATCCGGCAGGTGCGGCCCCAGCGGGTGCTGACCAGCTCGCCGGAGCGGTTCTACGAGCGGATCGGGGCCAGCCACCCCGACCACCTGACGGTCGGCGAGTCCACGCTGCGCGCGGTGTACCCCGACGCCCGCAACCCGTTCGCGTTCCCGGAGCTGCTGGCCGACGAGGGCCTCGAGCCGTGGACGGTGTCGGAGGTCTGGCTGAGCGCCAGCCCGCGGGCCGACCACGCCGTCGACGTCACCGACGTGGCCGCGCGCAAGATCGAGGCGCTGTCCTGCCACAAGAGCCAGGTGAGCCACCTGGACGACCTGGACGGCTTCGTGCGCGGCTGGATGGGCCAGACCGCGCAGCGGTTCGGCCTGCCGGAAGGCCGGCTGGCCGAGGCCTTCCACGTGGTGTTCACGGCATGAGCGCGGGAACACGCTGGGACGAGCTCGCCGACCGCGCGGTCGGTGGCGAGGTGACCCGCGGCAGGATGTTCGGCTCGCACGGGCTGCGGACCGGCCGGAAGTTCTTCGCGATCTGGTGGCACGAGCAGCTCGTGCTCAAGCTGCCGGCCGAGCGGCAGCAGGCGCTGGTGGCCGCGGGGCAGGCCGAGCCGTTCGAGCCCATGGACGGCCGGCCGATGAACGGCTGGGTCGTCGTCGCCCCGTCGGACCAGTGGCCGTCGCTCGTCGAGGAGGCACGCGCCTTCGTGGCCGCTCAGTCGAGCTGACCGGCCAGCTCGACGACGGCACCGACCAGCTGCGGTCCGTCGAGCAGGACGAGGTCGTTGTGGTCGGCGCCGGGCACCTCGACCAGCCGGACCAGGCCGGCCGCCGCATCCGCCACGGCGCGGCTCTGCTCCGGCGGCACGATCGAGTCGGCAGCGCCGAGGACGACGACGGTCGGCACCCGCACGTCCGCGATGCGCTCGGCCACCGGGTAGCGGTCGCGCAGCAGCGCCCGGACCGGCAGGAACGGGTAGTGCACGCTGCCCACCGCCGCGAGGTCGACGAACGGGGAGCGCAGCACCAGCCCGGCCGGCGGGTGCTCGGCGGCCAGCTCGGTCACCACGGCGGCGCCGAGGCTCTCGCCGAGGTAGAGCAGCCTCTCCGGCGGCACCCCGGCGTCCTCGAGCATGTACTCCCGCGCGGCGCGGACGTCACGCGCCAGCCCCTCCTCGCTCGGGCTGCCGGGGTTGCCGGCGTAGCCGCGGTAGTCGAAGAGCAGCACCGACAGGCCGGCGTCGTGCAGCGCCTGCGCGAGCGGCACCCGCAGACCCCGGTGGCCGCCGTTGCCGTTGGCGACCAGGACGGCCGGCGCCCCGTCGTCGGCAGCGAAGAACCAGCCGTCCAGCCGCAGGCCGTCGGAGGTCCGCAGCTCGACGTCCCGCGCTCCCGCCGGCACCGGTCCCGGGGACCCCTGCGGCAGGTAGATCAGCCGCCGCTGGACGGTCCACAGGAGTCCGGTCACGACCACGACCACCAGGAGGACGACGAGCAGCGCACGCCTCACAGCAACCTGTTCGTCGCTGCCCAGCGGGTGAGCTCGTTGCGGTTGGACAGCTGCAGCTTGCGCAGCACGTTCGACGCGTGCGACTCCACCGTCTTCACCGAGATGAACAGCCGCGAGCCGATCTCCCGGTAGGTGTAGCCGCGGGCCAGCAGCTGCATGACCTCGCGCTCGCGGGCGGACAGCAGGTCCAGCCCGGGGTCGGTGGCCGGGTCCTCCGCCGGCGCAGGGGCGGGGCCGGTCGCGGCGAAGGCGTCGAGCACGAACCCGGCCAGCCGCGGGCTGAACACGACGTCGCCGTCGGCGACCCGGCGGACGGCGGCGAGCAGATCCGGCCCGGAGATCGTCTTGGTCACGTAGCCGCGGGCCCCGGCACGGATGACCGCGATGACGTCCTCGGCCGCGTCGGACACCGACAGCGCCAGCCAGCGCACCGAGGGCAGCTCGGCCCGCAGGCTCTCCAGCACCGCCCGTCCGCCGCCGCCCGGCAGGTGCACGTCGAGCAGGACGACGTCCGGGACGGTCGCCCGGATGCCCTCGACCGCGCCGGCGACGTCCGCCGCCTCCCCGACGAACGTGACGTCGTCGCCCAGCTCGGCCCGCACCCCGGCGCGCACCATCGCGTGGTCGTCCACCACGAACACCCGCACCTCGTCGGTCACGGGGCCACCTCGCGCGGCAGTGCCAGCTCCACCTCGGTCCCCTCCCCCGGCGCCGACCGGATCTCCGCCGTCCCGCCCAGCCGGGCCATCCGGCCGCGCACCGAGTCCCGCAGCCCGCGCCGGTCGTCGGACACCGTCTCCGGGTCGAACCCCTTGCCGCGATCGCGCACGAACACCGAGACCCGGTCCGGCGTGACCTCGGTGTAGAGGTCCGCGGAGGTCACCCCCGAGTGCTTGGCCACGTTGACCAGCGCCTCCCGGGTCGCGGCGCCGAGCGCGGCGAGCGCGTCGTCGACCGGGGCGTCCCCGACGACGACCGGGTCGATGGTCAGCGCGTGGTCGGCCTCCACCTCGGCGACGATCCCGGCCACCAGCCCGGCCCACGTGCCGCCGGCCGCGACCGCGGGCTCGTAGAGCCAGGTGCGCAGCTCGCGCTCCTGGCCACGGGCGAGGCGGCTGACCGCCTCCGCGTCGTCGGCGTTGCGCTGGATCAGCGCCAGCGTCTGCAGCACCGAGTCGTGCAGGTGCGCAGCGACCGCAGCCCGCTCCTCCGAGCGGATCCGGGCGGCGCGCTCGGCCTCGCGCGAGACCAGCAGCCGCCGCCACAGCGGCGCGGTCGCCAGGACGATGCCGACCAGGATGACCAGGGTCGCGGCGAAGCCGTTGCGCGCGTTGGCCAGCTGGCCGGTCGTCGCCAGCAGCAGGACGACGCCGCCCCCGGCCAGGGCGACCCCGCCGGCGAGCACCCAGCGGACCCCGGGGAGGGCGAGCGTGCGGTCGGTGTCCAGCTGCCGCCAGATCACCGCCAGGCCGACCGCCACCAGCACCAGCGGGAGGATGACGTTGCCGCTGCCCAGCGACAGCACCTGGCCGAACAGGATGACCGCGAGCAGGCCGGCGATCCCCAGCCCCAGGAGCTGGCGGGTGCTGCGCGGGGTGGCCGACGACAGCGCGAAGACCGGCTCCGCGCCCTCCTCGGCGACCGGCATGGTCAGCCACAGCAGCCCGTAGAGGACGACGCCGACGCCCAGGGCGGCGAGGACGACGAAGACGACCCGGACCATGAGCGGGTCCTGCCGCAGGTGGGCGGCCGTGCCCACGGCGACGCCGGCCAGCACGCGGCCCGAGCGCGGGCGCGCCAGGGGCGGCCGGGGCGCCGCTCCGACGGCCGGCGGCCCGGCGACAGGGGTGTTCACGTTTCCGATCGTCGCACCGTCCCCGCCCGCGAGGACACCGGTGATCACCCGGGTCGGGGGCGCGGCGAGGACCAGGGTCGGATGGGGGCGTTCCCCGATGGTCTTCTCCTGCCGTGCTGAGGACGCTTCTGCCATGACATCCGCACCGCCCCCCGCACCGTCGGTGGACCCGGGCTGGGAGCCGCCGAGCCCACCGCCCGGACCACCCGCACGCCCCCGGCTCCGCCGCAGCGACAGCGACAGGATGATCGGCGGCGTCGCCGGCGGCCTCGCCGAGTACAGCGGCATCGACCCGCTGCTCTGGCGGGTCGGCTTCGTCGCCCTCACGTTCGCCGGCGGCTCCGGCGTCCTCGTCTACCTGCTGCTGTGGCTGCTCATGCCGTCCGGCGACGCCGTCCCGCGCGACCGCCAGGCGCCGCTCGACCGGATCGCCGACCGCCGCGCCGCGGCCGGGCCGCGCTCGCCGGTCCCGGGCATCACCGTCGCCGGGGTGCTGATCGTGGTCGGCGTCCTCGTGCTGATCGACCGGTTCAGCGCCTGGGAGATCTCCGCCCGCGGCTTCCTCGGCTCCGCGCTGCTCGTCGTCGGCCTCGGCCTGGTCGCCGCCGCCTTCTCCGGCGGCCGGCGCGCCCGCGGCGGGCTGATCGCCATCGGCGCCGTCCTGTCGCTGGCGGCGATCGGGGCCTCGAGCGGGCCGTGGCACTTCGAGGGCGGCGTCGGTGACCGCACGTACCGGCCGGTCGCCGCCGACCAGGTCCGCCCGCTCTACGAGCTCGGCGCCGGCGACCTGACCGTCGACCTCAGCGACGTGAACGTCTCCGGCCTCGACGCGCCGATCCGGACGCGCATCGACCACGGCGTCGGCGACCTCGAGGTGGTCCTGCCGGATTCGGCCGACGTCCAGATCGACGTCGACCAGGGCATCGGCGACCTCGACGTGTTCGACGAGGGGGCGACCGACGGCTACTTCGCCGGCACCGGTTCGGCCGCCTGGACCGGCGACGGCGAGCCCGAGTTCGTCATCACCATCGACTCCGGCGCCGGCGACGTGGAGGTGTCCCGTGCCTGAACCCGACTACAGCGAGTTCCCGACCACCCCGACCGCGTGGCAGGAGCGGGCCTGGCAGGAGGTCCAGCCGCTCACCACGGAGGAGCCGCCGGTCCCGCCCCGCCCGCGGGTCGACCTGGTCGCGCTGGTCCCGGGCCTCGCCTTCGTCGTCCTGGCGATCGTGGTGCTCGGCGGGGTGGACGTCCCGCTCACCCTGTTCCACGACGGCGGCGTCCTCTGGGCCGTGCTGATCGTCGCGGGGATCGCCCTGCTGCTGCGCGAGACGCGGCGGGCGCGCCACCGGCGTTGACGGAGAGGGGGCTGGACGAGGGCCCGGGGAGCAACCGCTCCCCGGGCCCTCGTCCTTGCGCGGGGGGTCCACCGGCCTCCACGCTGCCGCCGTGGTCCGGGTGCTGGTGCTGGTGGCGCTGCTCGCGGTCGCCGGCTGCGCGAGGACCTCGGCCGGCAGCAGCCCCGACGTCCTCGGCAGCTGGCAGTTCGTGGCGGGCAGCTCCGGCGGCGCCGCCCTGCCGCAACCGACCGGCGCGTCTGCGACGCTGGTGTTCGAGGACACCCGGCTGCGCGGGATCTCCTTCTGCAACCACTACGCGGGCGGCTACACCCTCGACGGCGATGCCTTGACGATCGACGGGCTGGGCGGCACCGAGATGGGCTGCGATCCCCACGTCATGGCCGCCGAGACCGCCTTCTTGACCGCGCTGGGGGCGGCCGACCGGGCCGCCCGGGAGGGCGACGAGCTGGTGCTGACCGGCGCCGACCTCGCGCTGCGGTTCACCCGGCAGGCACCGGTCCCCGACCGAGAGCTCGTGGGCACGAGCTGGACCCTCGACACCCTGGTGGAGGGCGAGGTGGCGTCGTCCGTGCTCGGGGAGGCGACGTTGCGCCTGGCGGAGGACGGCACGGCGACCGGCTCGACCGGCTGCCGCGGCGTCCTCGGGACGTGGCAGATCGCCGGCGCCGTACTGACGCTGGACGTCACGCGCGACGACATCGGCTGCCCGGGCGACGTCGGGCGTCAGGACGAGCACGTGCTCGCCGTCCTCGACAACGGGCCGCGCGTCGCGATCGACGGCGACCGGCTGACGCTGACCGCCGCCGACGGCAACGGCCTGATCTACCGCGCCGGCTGACGCGCTGTTACGGCCCCGCCGCAGGGCCCGCCGCGAGCTTGCGAGCGGTGGGGGCAGCGGGGTCCTTCTACTCCCACTCGATCGTGCCGGGCGGCTTGCTGGTCACGTCGAGGACGACGCGGTTGACGTCGCGCACCTCGTTGGTGATCCGCGTGGAGATCTTCGCCAGCAGGTCGTAGGGCAGGCGGGTCCAGTCGGCGGTCATCGCGTCCTCGCTGGACACCGGGCGCAGCACGATCGGGTGCCCGTAGGTGCGCCCGTCGCCCTGCACACCCACCGACCGGACGTCGGCGAGCAGCACCACCGGGCACTGCCAGATCTCGCGGTCCAGACCCGCCGAGGTGAGCTCCGCGCGCACGATCGCGTCGGCCTTGCGCAGCACGTCGAGCCGCTCCTGGGTCACCTCGCCGACGATGCGGATGCCGAGGCCGGGGCCGGGGAACGGCTGGCGCCACACCATCGTCTCCGGCAGCCCGAGCTGGATGCCGACCTCGCGCACCTCGTCCTTGAACAGCGTGCGCAGCGGCTCGACGAGGGTGAAGGTGAGGTCCTCGGGCAGGCCGCCGACGTTGTGGTGGCTCTTGATGTTCGCCGTCCCGGTGCCGCCGCCGGACTCGACGACGTCGGGGTAGAGCGTGCCCTGGACGAGGAAGTCGATCGTCTCGCCGTGCGCCTTGGCGTCGCCGACGACGTCGAGCGCCGCCTGCTCGAAGACCCGGATGAACTCCCGGCCGATGATCTTGCGTTTCTCCTCCGGATCGGAGACGCCGGCCAGCGCGCCGAGGAACTGCTCGCGCGCGTCGACCACCCGAAGGTCGACCCCGGTGACGGCGACGAAGTCGCGCTCGATCTGCTCGGTCTCGCCCTCGCGCATCAGCCCGTGGTCGACGTAGACGCAGGTGAGCCGGTCGCCGATGGCGCGCTGCACCAGCGCGGCCGCGACCGCCGAGTCCACGCCCCCGGAGAGCGCGCACAGCGCGCGGCCGCCGCCGATCTGCGCGCGGATCCGCTCGACCTGCTCCTCGACGACGTTGGCCATCGTCCAGGTCGGCTCGAGGCCGGCGATGTCGAACAGGAAGTGCTGCAGCACCGTCTGCCCGTGCGCGGTGTGCCGCACCTCGGGGTGGAACTGGACGCCGGCGAGCTTGCGGTCGACGTCCTCGAACGCCGCCACCGGCGCGCCGGTGGAGGTGGCGGTGACGGTGAACCCGGGCGGGGCCTCGGCGACGGCGTCCCCGTGGCTCATCCACACCGACTGCTGCACCGGCAGCGCGCCGAACAGCCGGCCCTCGGTGGTGAGGGTCAGCGGGGTGCCGCCGTACTCGCGGTCGCCCGTGTGCGCGACGGTGCCGCCGAGCGACTGCGCCATGGCCTGGAAGCCGTAGCAGATGCCGAAGGCCGGGACGCCGGACTCGAACAGCGCCGGGTCCACCTGCGGGGCGCCGGGCTCGTACACGCTGGAGGGGCCGCCGGAGAGGACGATCGCTGCCGGCTTGCGGGCCAGGACCTCCTCCGCCGGCGTCGTCGACGGGACGATCTCGGAGTAGACGCCGGCCTCACGGATCCGCCGGGCGATCAATTGGGCGTACTGCGCGCCGAAGTCGACGACCAGGACGGTCGGGAAGTCCACGCGTCAGCCCCCGAGCACCAGGTCGACCCGCTGGAACTCCTTGAGGTCGCGGTAGCCGGTCTTCGCCATGGTGCGGCGCAGCGCCCCGAACAGGTTGGTCCGGCCGTCGGCCTCCTCGGCCGGGCCGAGCAGCACCTGCTCCAGCGAGCCGGCCGGCGGCAGCGGCGCCGAGGCGCCGCCGCGCGGCAGCCGCGGGTGCGCGGCCACGGAGTCCCACCACACGCCGCCGCCGGGGACCTCGCGGGCGATCCGCAGCGGCTCGCCGAGCTGGACGGCGTCCGCACCGCAGGCCAGCGCCCGGGCGATCGAGCCGCTGGTCTCGATCCGGCCGTTGGCGATGACGTGCACGTACCGGCCGCCGGTCTCGTCGAGGTAGTCGCGACGGGCGGCCGCGGCGTCGGCGATCGCGCTGGCCAGCGGCACCCGGATGCCCATGATCAGGTCGGTCGTGGAGAAGCTGTCGGCGCCCACGCCGACGATGACCCCGGCCGCGCCGGTGCGCATCAGGTGCAGCGCGGTGCGGTAGTCGGCGGCGCCGCCGACGATCACCGGGACGTCGAGGTCGGCGATGAACTCCTTGAGGTTCAGCGCGTCGCCCTGCGTCGTGACGTGCTCGGCGGAGACCACGGTGCCCTGGATGACCAGCAGGTCGACCCCCGCGGCCAGGACCGTGGGCGCCAGCTGCTCGGTGTGCTGCGGGGAGACGCGCACCGCCGTCGTCGTCCCGGCGTCGCGCATCTCCTTGATGCGGGCGGTGATCAGATCCGGCTTGACCGGCTCGCAGTAGACCTCCTGGAGCAGCGCGACCGGCGGGCCGGCCGGGCCGGCCGCCTCGCGCAGCTTCCGGTAGACCGGCAGGGGGTCCTCGTAGCGGGCCCACAGCCCCTCGGCGTTGAGGACGCTCAAGCCCCCGACCCGGCCGACCGCGATCGCCGTCTCGGGGCTGATCACGGCGTCCGACGGGCTGGTGACCAGCGGGATGTCGAACCGGAAGGCGTCGATCTGCCAGGCGGTGGAGACGTCGTCGACGTCCCGGGTGCGCCGCGACGGCACGATCGACACCTCGTCGAGGTCGTAGCCGCGGCGGGCGAAGCGGTTGAGGCCGATCTCGACGGTCTCGCGCACGGGCATGCTCATCGCCCCCGGTAGTTGGGCGCTTCGACGGTCATCTGGATGTCGTGGGGGTGCGACTCGACCAGCCCGGCGGAGGTGATGCGGGTCAGCTGGCCGTGCTCCTGCAGGTACTCGATGGTGGGCGCCCCCGCGTAGCCCATCGAGGCGCGCAGGCCGCCGACCAGCTGGTGGGCGACCCCCGCGAGCGGGCCGCGGTAGGGCACCTGGCCCTCGATGCCCTCGGGCACCAGCTTGTCGTCGGAGAGGACGTCGTCGGCGAAGTAGCGGTCGCGGCTGTAGGACTGGTTGCCGCGCTTCTGCATGGCGCCGAGCGAGCCCATGCCGCGGTAGGTCTTGAACTGCTTGCCGTTGACGAAGACCAGCTCGCCGGGCGCCTCCTCGACGCCGGCGAACAGCCCGCCGATCATCACCGTCGACGCCCCGGCGACCAGGGCCTTGGCGATGTCCCCGGAGTACTGCAGGCCGCCGTCGGCGATCACCGGGACGCCGGCGGGCCTGGCCGCCAGCGCCGCCTCGTAGACGGCGGTCACCTGCGGCACGCCGACGCCGGCCACCACCCGGGTGGTGCAGATCGAGCCCGGGCCGACGCCGACCTTGACCGCGTCCACGCCGGCGTCGATCAGGGCCTGCGCCCCGGCACGGGTGGCGACGTTGCCGCCGACGACCTCGAGGCCGCCCTCGCCGCCGAAGTCGGTCTTGACCCGGGCGACCATGTCCAGCACCGCCCGCTGGTGGCCGTGCGCGGTGTCGACGACGAGCACGTCGACCCCGGCGTCGACCAGCAGGCCGGCCCGCTTGTACGCGTCGTCGCCGACGCCGAGCGCGGCGCCGACGACCAGCCGGCCGTCGGCGTCCTTGGTGGCGTTCGGGTACTGGTCGCGCTTGACGAAGTCCTTGACCGTGATCAGGCCGCGCAGCCGGCCGGCCTCGTCGACCAGCGGCAGCTTCTCGACCTTGTGCTTGGACAGCAGCTGCAGCGCGGTGTCGGGGTCCACGCCGACGGGGGCGGTGACCAGCGGCATCGGCGTCATGACGTCGCGGACGAGCCGGTTCTTGTCCGTCTCGAACCGCATGTCCCGGTTCGTGCAGATGCCGACCAGCACGCCGTCGGCGTCGACCACGGGCGCGCCGGAGATCCGGTAGCGCGCGGAGAGGGCGTCGAGCTCGGCCAGGGTGTTGTCCGGGGAGGCGGTGACCGGGTTGGTGACCATGCCGGCCTCGGACCGCTTGACCAGGTCCACCTGACCGGCCTGCTCCTCCGCGGCGAGGTTGCGGTGCAGGATGCCGACGCCGCCGACGCGGGCCATCGCGATCGCCATGCGGGCCTCGGTCACGGTGTCCATCGCGCTGGAGACCAGCGGCACCGCCAGCCGGATCCGCCGGGTCAGCCGGCTGCTGGTGTCCACCTCGGCCGGGACGACGTCCGACGCGCCAGGGATGAGCAGGACGTCGTCGTAGGTCAGGCCGAGCGGAGCGAACTTCGCCGGCAGCTCCGTCGCGAGACTGCGGAAAACGTCGTCGTCGGGCTGCATCGTCGGCGGCCACCCCTTCGGTTCTCGGGTCCCGCGGCGGCAGGCGCCCCTGGCCGGGCGCAGGCGGGGACCGTCCCCGATCGTAGGCGGCGGCGTCGCGGGGGCGGTCTTTCCCCTGCCGTCGCACTACCGTGGGACCCGTGAACAGCTGGGACGACGCAACGGGGCCGGACTTCGGGCCCGCCGACCGACCGGGTCCGCCGCCGCTGACCATGGAGGAGCGGGCCGGCGTCCTCGACGATCTCGCGGAACTCGAGGTCTTCCGCACCCTGCTGGAGCCGACCGGGGTCAAGGGCATCGTCGTCGACTGCCCGGACTGCGAGGAGGAGCACCACGTCGACTGGGCGCTCATGCAGGCCAACCTGCGGCAGCTGCTCGAGGAGGGGCAGACCGGCCGGCACGAGCCGCCGTTCGACCCGAACCCCGACGACTACGTCAGCTGGGACTACGCCAGCGGCTACGCCGACGGCATCGCCGCGGCCGCCGAGCGGGAGTCGGGGACCGAGAGCCGCGGCCGCCACGCGCGGGACGACTGACAGAGGACCCTGGAACGACCCGAGCCCCGGTGCACGAGGCACCGGGGCTCGGTCGGGTAGGTCCCGCTCCTACTGCATCATGCCGCGGCGGAAGCCCGTCGCGACGGCCTCGGCACGGTCCTTGGCGCCGAGCTTGCGGAACAGCCGCCGGGCGTGGGTCTTGATCGTGTCCTCGGACAGGTAGAGCTCGCGGCCGATCTGGGCGTTGCTCTTGCCCTGGCTCATGCCGGTGAGCACCTGCATCTCGCGCATCGACAGGCTGACCGGGGCCAGCTCGCGGACGGTCGAGCGCACCGTGGTCGGCTGCGAGCCGGCCAGCGGGGCGGTGTTCCAGGACGACGAGCCGGCGCCGACCGAGGCCAGCTGCTGCGGCGGGGCGGCCGGGGCCGGGATGCGGCCGTCGGCGCGCAGACCGACCCGCGAGAGGCCGAGGCCCATCTCGATCGGGGTGGCGTCCCAGCGCAGGTACCCGCGGGCACCGAAGGCGACGGCCGCGCGGACGGTCTCGGCGTCGTCGGGCGCGCCGAGCACCAGCACCGGCAGTCCCGGGTGGGCGCGCAGCGCCTGGGTGGCCACGGTGAGGCCGGAGTCCACGGCCCGCTGCGTGCCGACCAGCAGCACGTCGGGCGTGCGGGTGGCCAGCCGCGACAGCAGCGACTGCGCGTCCCCGACCACCTCCACCCGGCCCACGAAGGGCAGGGCCACCAGTCGGGACGCGACGTCGTCGCGCACGCGACGCCGCTCGTCGTACACCCAGACGGTCGTGGCACCGTGGCCCGGACCGCGCATCCGATCGTCGATCACGCCTGCTCCTCGTTCCCCCGGACGCGTTGCCGGCCGGTCCCTCCCTGCCGGGGAGCGCCCGGCCGGGTGTCGCTCGGACGGGGACTCCCGTCCAGGGAGTCGCCGTCCGACACGTGAGCCGTGCCGCGGCCGGGTTCCCCCACCCGGTCGTCGGCACGACCCGAAATCACCTTGATCGACCGTTGGTGGGAGCAACAGGCACCCTCACTCCCGGGGGTGAGGTCGCGCGTTCGGGGAATCCGCGCGAAAATGCGCGACCTGGGTGTGTTTGACCCCGAAGGACCTCGGGCATCGGCCCCCTTGCAGCCGGACCAGCCCCCCTCCGGCTCGCGACCCGAGCCCAGGAGGACGACATGGCCGACATCCGCCGACTCCCGACCCCCGTTGCCGAGGTGTGGGACTGGCAGCTGCACGGCGCCTGCCGTGGCGAGAGCACGTCCCTCTTCTTCCACCCCGACGGGGAACGCGGGCCGGCACGGGCGCGGCGCCAGGCCGCGGCGAAGGCCGTCTGCGCGAAGTGCCCGGTGGTGCAGGCGTGCCTGAAGCACGCGCTGTCCGTCCGCGAGCCGTACGGGGTCTGGGGCGGCATGAGCGAGGAGGAGCGGGCCCGGCTGATCGCCGCGGAGCCTGCCGCCGTCGCCGCCGGGGTGTAGTTCCTACAGACGTACGAGAGGGCCGGGTCCGGACGATGTCCGGACCCGGCCCTCTGTCGCGTTCAGGCGGTGATCGATCAGGGCCTAGTGGCTGTGGCTGTGCCCGTGGCCGTGCGAGTGGCCGTGGGTGTGGTGCCCGGCCCCGTGGTCGTGGTGCTCCTCCGGTGCCTCCACGACGGCGGAGTCGGTGGTGAGCACCATGGCCGCGATCGAGGCGGCGTTCTCCAGGGCGGCCTTCGTGACCTTGACCGGGTCGACGACGCCCTGGGCGGCCAGGTCGCCGTACTCGCCGGTGGCGGCGTTGTAGCCCTGCCCCTGCCCGAGGTCCCGGACCCGGCTGACCACGACCTGGCCCTCGAGGCCGGCGTTGGCCGCGATCCGGGCCAGCGGGGCGTCCAGGGCGCGGCGGACGGCGCGGGCGCCGGTCGCCTCGTCACCGGTGAGGTCGAGCCCGTCGATCACCGCGGCCGCGTGCACGAGCGCGGAGCCGCCGCCGGGGACGACGCCCTCCTCCACCGCGGCCCTGGTGGCCGAGATGGCGTCCTCGATCCGGTGCTTCTTCTCCTTCATCTCGACCTCGGTGGCCGCGCCGACCCGGATGACGCCGATGCCGCCGGCGAGCTTGGCCAGCCGCTCCTGCAGCTTCTCGCGGTCCCAGTCGGACTCGGTCGCCTCGATCTCGCGTCGGATCTGCGCGATCCGGTCGGAGACCGCCTCCGCCGAGCCGCCGCCGTCCACGACCGTGGTGGCGTCCTTGGTGACGGTGACCCGCCGCGCGGTGCCGAGCACCTCCAGGCCGACGGCGTCGAGCTTGAGGCCGACGTCCTCGCTGACCACCTGGCCGCCGGTGACGACGGCGAGGTCGGTCATGAACTGCTTGCGCCGGTCGCCGAAGTACGGCGACTTCACGGCGACCACCTTGATGGTCTTGCGGATCGAGTTGACGACGAGCGTGGACAGCGCCTCGCCCTCGACGTCCTCGGCGACGATGAGCAGCGGCGAACCCCCGCTGTTCAGGATCTTCTCCAGCAGCGGGAGGAGGTCGGCGAGCGCGCTGATCTTGCCGGTGACCAGCAGGACGAGGGCGTCCTCGAGGACGGCCTCCTGCGCGTCGGCGTCGGTGACGAAGTACGGCGAGAGGTAGCCCTTGTCGAACTGGACGCCCTCGGTGACGTCCAGCTCGGTCGACATGGTGTTGCTCTCCTCGACGGTGATGACACCGTCCCGGCCGACCTTGTCCATCGCCTCGGCGATCAGCTCGCCGACGGTGGCGTCCTGCGCGGAGACCGTGGCGACGCCGGCGATGGCGCTGCGGTCGTCGACCGGGATCGCGATCTTGTCGAGCTCCTGGTGGACGGCCTCGACCGCGGCGCGCATGCCGCGGCCCAGCGCGATGGGGTTGGCGCCGGCGGCCACGTTGCGCAGACCCTCGCGCACCAGCGCCTGCGCCAGCACGGTGGCCGTGGTGGTGCCGTCGCCGGCGACGTCGTTGGTCTTGGTGGCGACGTTCTTCGCCAGCTGGGCGCCGAGGTTCTCGTACGGGTCCTCGAGCTCGACCTCACGGGCGATCGTCACGCCGTCGTTGGTGATGGTGGGGACGCCGAACTTCTTGTCGAGGACGACGTTGCGCCCGCGCGGGCCGAGGGTCACCTTGACCGCGTTGGCCAGCTTGTCGACGCCGCGCTCGAGCGAGCGCCGCGCGTCCTCGTTGAACTTGATGATCTTGGCCATGCCTGACCTCTCGGGGTTCGCAGGGTGAGACGACGACCGCCCCGGGGACCCGGGAGTGCGGGCCGCCGGGGCGGTCGGAAGAGCTGGTCAGCTCCGGTGGAGAGGAGAGGTCACTTCTCCACGACGGCGAGCAGGTCGCGGGCGGAGAGGACCAGGTACTCCTCGCCGCCGTACTTGACCTCGGTGCCGCCGTACTTCGAGTAGATCACCACGTCGCCGACGGAGACGTCGAGCGGAACGCGGTTGCCGTTGTCGTCGATGCGGCCGGGGCCGACCGCCACGACGGTGCCCTCCTGGGGCTTCTCCTTGGCGGTGTCCGGGATGACCAGGCCGGAGGCCGTGGTGGTCTCGGCCTCGTTGGCCTGGACCACGACGCGGTCCTCCAGCGGCTTGATGCTGACCTTGGTAGCGGTCGTCACGTCGTGACGCCCCCTTCGGGATCGGACGGCTGATAAGTGGAACTGAGCTGTGGCACGGGAACCGGGCCTGCCGTCGCGGGGGTCAGACCACTGCGCCCGTGTCGATTTGGCACTCTACCCATGAGAGTGCCAGCCGCTCAACCGGGTCCCCCGCCCCGGCGACGGCGGCGTGCGCGAGGCTCTCCGCGTGCCCGCAGTACCCGACCCGGCCTCCGCCGATACCGCGCTGGGCGTGCTGCGCCGGCTGCGGACGGCGGAGGGGGCCGCGGCGGTGCAGCGGGCCGCCGGCCTGCTCGCCGACGGGGTCGACCTGCTGCCCGGGCTCTCCCGGCTGCGCGAGGAGCTGAGCCCCGAGCTGGCGGGGCCGGCGTGGGAGCTGGCCGGCCTGCGCGCCCGCGCCCGGCCGGTGTTCGGCGCCGACGCCGACCGGCTGTTCCTCACCGCCGACACCCTCGAGCAGGCCGGTCGCCCGGAGCTGGCCGACCGGCGGGCGGGGCGGCTGCTGGCCGACGGGGGCGGTCCGGTCGCCGACCTCGGCTGCGGCGCGGGAACGGATTCGATAGCCCTGGCGCGGCGGGGCGCCTCGGTGCTGGCCGTCGACCGGGACCCGGTCGCGCGGGAGCTGACCGCGGCCAACGCCGACGCACTCGGCCTGGCCTCCCGCGTCCAGGTCACGGCCGGCGACGTCGTCGACCTGGTCGACCGGGCCGAGCACGCCCGGGTGGCCGGCTGCCCGGCCGCGGTGCTGGACCCGGCGCGGCGGGCGGGCGGCAGGCGGCAGCTGGACCCCGACCGGTGGTCCCCGCCGTGGTCCACGGTGGCCGCGCTGCTCGACCGGGTGCCGCGGACGGTGGTGAAGGTGGCGCCCGGGCTGGACCACGAGCGCGTGCCCGCCGGCGTGGAGGCCGAGTGGGTCTCCGCCGGCGGCTCGATCGCCGAGGCGCTGCTGTGGGGCACCGGCCTGGCGGCGACGTGGCGCCGGGCGACGCTCGTCCACGACGGGGCGTTCCTGGAGCTCACCGCCGACGAGGACCCCGGGCCGGCGCCGGTGGGCCCGGTCGGCGGCTGGCTGCACGAGCCGGACCCGGCGGTCATCCGCTCGGGCCTGGTCTCGCTGGTCGCGGCCCGGTTCGACGCCACTCTGGTCGACCCGACGATCGCCTACCTGACCTCGGACGCGGCGGCCGGCTCCCCCTGGGTCCGCTCGTACCGCGTGGCCGAGGTGCTGCCGTTCAACCTCAAGAAGCTGCGCGCGCTGCTGCGGACCCGCGGCGTCGGACGGGTGACGGTCAAGAAGCGCGGTTCGGCGATCGAGCCCGAGACCCTGGCCCGCCGGCTGCGCGGGCCAGGGCCGGCGTCCGCCGTCGTCGTCGTCACGAGGGTCGCCGGCGTGCCGACCGCCCTCGTCTGCGACCTCACCGGAGGCTGAGAGCGCAGGAAACCTGCGCTGTCGACCTCCGCTAACGAGAGACGACGTCGATCGGCAGGGAGCTGTCCGCGCCGAGGTCCGGCGCCGACGGCGCCACACCGGCCTCGACCAGCCGCGACCCGAGCGCGGCGACCATCGCACCGTTGTCCGTGCACAGCCGGGGACTCGGCACCCGCAGCACGATGCCGGCCGCCGCGCAGCGCTCCTCGGCCAGCGCGCGCAGCCGCGAGTTGGCCGCCACCCCACCGCCGAGCACCAGGTGGTCGACGCCGGTGTCGCGGCAGGCGCGCACCGCCTTCGCGGTCAGGACGTCGGCCACCGCCTCCTGGAACGAGGCGGCGACGTCGGCCACCGGCACCGGCTCGCCGGCCTTCTGCCGCGCCTCGATCCAGCGGGCCACCGCCGTCTTCAGGCCGGAGAACGAGAAGTCGTAGGGGGCGTCGCGCGGGCCGGTCAGCCCGCGCGGGAAGTCGATCGCGGCGGCGTCGCCCTCGCGGGCGGCCTTGTCGATCGGCGGGCCGCCGGGGAAGGGCAGGCCGAGCACCCGGGCGACCTTGTCGAAGGCCTCCCCCGCCGCGTCGTCGATCGTGCGGCCCAGCGACTGTACCTCCCGGGCGAGGTCGGGCACGAGCAGCAGCGAGCTGTGCCCGCCGGAGACCAGCAACGCGATCGACGGCTCGGCCAGCCGGCCGTGCTGCAGCTCGTCGACCGCCACGTGCGCCGCCAGGTGGTTGACGCCGTAGAGCGGCTTGTCCAGCGCCAGCGCGTAGGCCTTGGCGGCGGCGACGCCGACCAGCAGCGCGCCGGTCAGGCCCGGTCCGGAGGTCACCGCGACCGCGTCGACGTCGTCGGCCCGGACGCCGGCGTCGGCGAGCGCGCGGTGCACGGTCGGGACCATGGCCTCCAGGTGCGCCCGCGAGGCGATCTCGGGGACGACGCCGCCGAAGCGCTCGTGCTCGGCCATCGAGGTGGCCAGCGCGTCGGCGAGCAGCGTCTGCCCGCGCACCAGGCCGACCCCCGTCTCGTCGCACGACGTCTCGAACCCGAGCACCAGGGGCTCGCTCACAGCCGCTCCCTCTTCATCACCACGGCGTCCGCGCCGCTGGGTTGGTAGTAGCCGCGCCGCCGGCCGATCTCGGCGAACCCGCGCCGCCGGTAGAGCCCCTGCGCGACCTCGTTGTCGGCGCGCACCTCGAGCAGCACCACCGGGCTGCCCCGGCGGTCGGCCTCGGCCAGCAGCGCGTCGAGCAGCCGCGCGCCGATCCCCTCGCCCTGCCGGGACCTCGTCACGCCGATCGTCGCCACGTGCGCCTCGTCGGGATAGGCGATCAGGCCGCCGTAGCCGACGACGGCCTCGTCGTCCTCGGCCACCAGGTACCAGCGGGTGTCGGTACGGGCCAGCTCGTCGCGGTACATCGCCGCGGTCCAGGTGTCGGGCGCGAAGAGCTCCTCCTCCAGCGCCAGGACGGCGGGCAGGTCACTCAGCCGCATGGCCCGCAAGAACGTCACCGCGTGACCGCCTTGATCGAGGCCGGCGGGGTGGCGTCGGGACGGCGCAGGTAGAGCGGGAGCAGCGGTCCGGCCGCCGAGGGGTCGGACAGTTGCGCCGCCGCGGCCGCCACCAGTCCCGCCGTCGTCACGTCGGCCGGCGCGACCGGCGCGCCCAGCCGCTCGGCGAAGCGGTTGTCGCCGACGAACGGCCCGGCCGCGGCCAGCTCCTCGGGCCGGTCGACGCCGGGCCCGGCGACGCGTGCGCCGGCGTCGTCGTAGGCGGCCCAGTAGACCTCCCTGCGACGGGCGTCGGTGACCACCGTGCGCGCGCCCGTGCCGATCGCGTCCAGCGAGCAGACGCCGACGGCGGGCAGGCCGCGGGCGTCGGCGAGGGTCGTCGCGGTGACGACGCCGACGCGCAGGCCGGTGAACGGGCCCGGGCCGAGGCCGGCGACGATCGCGCCGAGGTCGCCGAGGGCGACGCCGGCCCCGGCCAGCGCCGCCTGGATGGCCGGCGTCAGCAGCTCGGCGTGCCGGTTGCCGGAGGGCACGGCTCGCTCGGCGAGCACCTCGACGGCCGCGCCGGCCGACCAGCGGGCCACCCCGGCGACGAGCGTCGGGGTGGCGGTGTCGAGGGCGAGGACGAGCACGGACGGCAAGACTACTGAGCGCCCGGAGCCCCCTCGTGTCGTGAACGCGGAGCGATTCGGCGTCCACCGACGGTGGGGGCTCGCCCGGAGCGGGACGCCGACCCCACGGGGACGGCGCGTCGCATCGGCCGAGCCCGTGCGATTCCCTTCACTGACGCGCGACCACGCTCGCTCGACAGGAGGCGCTTCGTGTCGCAGGACTTCATGAGCGGGCTGCTGCTCGGCGGCACCGGAGGCCTCGTCGTCGGCTACTTCGTCGGTCAGGTCCGGGCGGCCATGCGGGCGTCACGGAACACCTACCGGTCGGTGCGCGGGATCCGCCGCTGACGACCGGACGGCGACTACCGGTATCCGGTGGCGTCGGCGGGCTTGCCGGCGTCCTGCACCTCGACCACGTACCGCCAGGCGTCGGGCCGGGACCCGTCGAGGTCGGTGAAGCCGTACACGCCGGCGAGCTCGCCGCTCGACAGGGACTTCCCGTCGAACCGGCGGCGGTCGGGATCCGCGGCCAGCGCGGCGACCGCCCGCCCGACGAACCGCGGCGACTCGGAGATCACGAAGTGCGGCACCCGCTCCAGCGCGTCCCGCCAGTTCTCCTCGGCGACGCCGAAGGCGTCGAGCATCGCCTCCGAGCGCAGCCACCCGGGCGTCAGCGCGACCGCGGTCGCCTCGTACGGCGCCAGGTCGTGGGACCAGGCGAAGGCCAGGCGCAGCACGGCGGCCTTGGCCAGGTCGTAGAACGCGTTCACCCGGTAGTGCCCGGCGTTGTACGCGGCCGTCCCGTCCGTCATCTCGACGACCAGTCCGCCCGGCCGGCGGATCAGCAGCGGCAGGGCGTGGTGGGCGGTGATCAGGTGGGTGTCGACGGCCCGGTGGAGCAGCTGCAGCCCGGCCGCGAGGTCGTGCTCCCAGACCGGGGTGTTCCACTCGATGAACGGGTCGCCACCCCAGACGTCGTTGACGAGCACGTCGAGCCGGCCCTGCTCCCGGTCGATCCGCGCGACCAGGGCCGCCACCTGCGCCTGGTCGAGGTGGTCGACCTGCACCGCGATCCCGGTGCCCCCGGCCGCCGTGACCAGCTCGGCGGTCTCCTCGATCGTCTCGGCGCGGCCGTACTCCGAGCGCTGCTCCCGCGTGGTGCGGCCCGTGCAGTAGACCGTCGCGCCGGCCTCCCCCAGCGCCACCGCCGTCCCCCGGCCCGCGCCGCGGGTCGCCCCGGCGACGAGCGCCACCCTGCCGGAAAGCGTCATGGCCCCGCACCGTAGGACCGTGCACCGACAGAACGGACCCTCCCGTCACACGGGTCCCGCGCGCTCCCCCGTCCCGGCGTCGGTGCGGCGGCGGGCGGGGGCACGTGCCTAGGGTGGGGCGCTCCCGCTTCCTGGAGGACCTGTTCGTGATCGACGAGAAGACCACCGAGGGGACCCGCAGCGAGGTCCTCGGCCAGCTGATCCGGTTCGTCCTCGTCGGCGGGTTCAGCGCGATCGTGGACCTGTCGGTCTACACGCTCGCCCTGCACCTGGGCGCGCCCACCTACGTCGCGCGCGCGATCAGCTTCGTCGTCGGCACCGCGACCGCCTACGCCCTCAACCGGCGCTGGGCGTTCAAGGTCGAGGGCGGCGCCCGCCGCGCGACCGGCTTCGCGCTGCTCTACGGCACCACGTTCTTCCTGATCCTCGGCGTGAACGCCCTGGCGCTGCTCGTCCTGCCGGACACCTGGTGGAAGGTGACGGTGGCCTGGGCGATCTCCCAGGGACTCGGGACGGCGTGGAACTTCGTCATGCTGCGGCTGGTCGTCTTCCGCAGGTAGTCCTCAGGCCAGCCGGCTCGCCCAGCCGGCGCCGTGCGGCACCAGCGCCGCCGTCCGGACGTCGTCGTCCCGACGGTCCAGGCGCACCTCGAGGTGCTCGTCGGCCAGCTGCTCGACCAGCCCCTGCCCCCACTCCACGACCGTCACCGATTCCTCCGCCGAGGCGTCGAGGTCCAGGTCGTCGACGTCGGCGACGCTGCCGAGCCGGTAGGCGTCCACGTGCACCAGCGGCAGCCGCCCGCCGGTGTGCACGCGGGCGATGACGAACGTCGGGGAGGTCACCGGCTCCCGCACGCCGAGGCCGTCGCCGATGCCCTGCGTCAGCGCGGTCTTGCCGGCCCCCAGCGGACCGACCAGGACGACGAGGTCGCCGGGGCGCAGCACCTTCGCCAGCTCGGCGCCGAGCGCGCGGGTGTCCGCGGGCGTCGGCAGGGTGTGCTCGAGGTTCACGCGCGCACCTCCCGCAGGCTCGCCGCCACCGCCGCGAGGTCGGCGGCCAGCCCCGCGCGGGGCGCGCCGTTCGGGCCGAACCGGATGGCCGCCGAGGGGTGGTAGGTCGCCCACACCGCCCGGCCGCCGACGTCGTGCGGGGCGCCGCGGACGGCGGCCAGCACCGTCCGCGGGCCGAGGAACCACTTCGCGGCCGAGAGCCCCAGCGCGACCACGACCGGCGGGTCGAGCAGCTCGAGCTGGCGGCGCAGCCACCCGCTGCAGCGGGCCACCTCCGGCGTCTTCGGCGTCCGGTTGCCGGGCGGCCGGCACTTGACCACGTTGAGGACGGCGGCCTGCCCGCGGTCCAGCCCCGCCTCGGCGAGCAGCAGGTCCAGCAGCGCCCCCGACCTCCCGACGAACGGCCGGCCGGTCTCGTCCTCCTGCGCCCCGGGCGCCTCGCCGACCAGCGCGAACCGCGGACGGCCCGCGGCGGGGACGTCGCCGACGACGACGTGCCGGCGGGACGCCGCCAGCTCGGGACAGGCCACGCAGGGGCGGGCGGCGGCGGCCAGGCTGCCCCAGTCCGGGGCCGCGGCGGCGGTGCGCGCCACCTCCTCGGCGGCCGCGTCGAGACGCGGCGGACGGGGGGCGGGCACGCCAGCACCCTAGGCCGAGCAGGTCAGAGGGCGGCCAGCGCCCGGCCGATCCGGGCCGCCGACTCGTCCGGGTCAAGCGCCATCTCGCCGAGCAGATCGACCGCCCGCGAGTAGCGGTGCACCTCGGCCTCGGCGTCGATGAAGAAGATCCGCGTCTTGTTCTCCAGGTAGACGACGTCCTCGGTGCCGGTCGCCCGGGACTCCAGGACGGAGAAGGACCCGGCGGTCACCGGCGGCAGGCCGGCCGTGAACGGCAGCAGCTGGATGGTCACGTTCGGCAGCTCGGCGACCTCGAGCAGCCGCTGGAGCTGGCCGCGCAGCACCGCGGGATCGGGGTGCACGCGCCGGTGCAGGACCGACTCGTCGACGACCGCGGAGAGCTGCAGCGGCCCGCCGGGCCGGTCCGCCGCCAGCACGTCCTGGCGGCGGCGGCACACGGCCACCCGGCGGTCGATCTCCGTCTGCGCGGGGCGCTCCCAGGTCGCCAGGATGACCTCGCGCAGGTAGTCCGGAGCGAGGAGCAGCGCGTGCGGGATCACCGCCGCGTAGCAGCGCAGCGCCCGCGAGCCGGCCTCCAGGCGGATGAGGTTGGCGTAGCCGGCCGAGAGGGTGTCGGCGTAGGCGTCCCACCAGCCCTTCGGGCGGGCCGACGGCGCCAGGCGGCGCAGGAAGCCGGCCTGCTGCTCGGGGACCTCGTAGAGGCCGATGAGCAGCTCGAGGTCCTCCGGGCTGATGCCGATGCGCCCGTTCTCGATGCGGGACACCTTCGACGGCGACCAGCCCAGCCGCTCGGCGACGTCCTTGCCGTGGAGCTGACCCACCTCGCGCAGCAGCCGGAGCTCCTGGGCCAGCCTCCGCTCGCGCACGGACGGGGTGTCGATCACGGCAATGATCGTGCTCTCACCCGTGCAATCTTGCAAGCCAGCTTTCGCGCATGGATGCACGCATGCCACCGTGTCCTCGCGGCCGCACACCCTCCCACTTCTCCGACCGAAGGACGGACGGCGATGACGACCACGGCACCCTCCCTCGACCGGTACGACGTCTACGACATCGCCTATCTGGCCGGCGGACCCCACCACGTGGTCGACACCGCGCTGGTGGCTCTCGCGGAGAGCGGCCGCGTGAAGGCACGGGCGACGGGCGAGCTGTCCGCGACCGACGTCCGCCGGCGGTTCCCCGTCGAGGCCGCCGTCCTGGACGCGTTGGGTTCGCGCCCGCGCCGGTCGGCGGGCACGCTGCGCTGGCTGCTCGACCGCGACCCCCGCATCGCCGCCATCGGCGACCGGCTCGCCGCCGACGGCCTGCTCTCCGGCCGGCAGCGCTGGTTCTCCGGCGACCGCCCGCGCCCGGCGCTGACCCGTGCGGGCCGGGCGGCGCTGCGCCGGCTGAAGGCGGACCCGCCGGCCGACCACGTGGCGCCGGGGACCAGCGCGATGCTGGTCGCTCTCACCGGCGTCCGGGCGATGCCGGACGCGGCCCTGTGGGCCTCGCTCTTCGAGCCGCCCACGCCGCCCCGCCGGGCCCGGGTCCGCGACCACGGCGGCGCCCACTCGTACATGCCGGCGTACTGGGCCGGCGGGGACGCCGGCGGCTGGGGCGGCTTCGGTGGGGACGGCGGCTGCGGCGGCGCGGACGGCGGCGGCGGTTCCTGCTGAGCAGTCAGTGACGGGCGACCGGGACGCCGGCCTCGGCGGCGGCCTGCCGTAGCAGCCGGGACAGCGCCGCGGTCACCTCCTCGTGCTTCTCCAGCAGCACGAGGTGGCCGGCGTCCGGGATGACCACGAAGTCCGCGTCCGTGAGCCGATCCACGATGAGCTCGCTGTGCTCCATCGGGATCATCCGGTCCTTGTCGCCGGTGAGCACCAGCGTCGGCACCCGGCGCAGGGGCTCGAGCGACCCGGTCTCGTCCATGCCGGCCAGTGCCGGGTAGAACTCCGCGATCACGTCGACGGGCGTGCCGGCGATCATCGAGTCCACGTAGTGCCCGAGCCGCGGGTCGACGTCGGCCGAGGAGAACGACAGCGACCAGGTGATGGCCGAGACGAGGTCCGCGGCCCAGCGGCGGGTGCGCTCGGCGAAGGCGGGGCGGCGGCGCATCGTCCAGGCCGCGACCGGGAACACCGCCGCCCGGACCCGGGTCAGCAGCTCCGGCAGGCCGAAGCTGAGGTCGGCGAGGTTGCCGCTCGACGTCGAGAGGAGCGCCGCGGCGACGATCCGGTCCCCGAACAGCTCCGGGTGCAGCGCCGCCAGACCCATGATCGTCATGCCGCCCATGGAGTGGCCCACCAGGACGACGGGACCGCGGGGCGCCCGCCGGTCGAGCACCGCGGCCAGGTCGCGGGCCAGCTGCTCGATGGTGGCGTGCTCGGCCGAACCGCGGCCGGAGGAGCCGTGCCCCCGCTGGTCGTAGAAAACCAGCCGGGCGGTCGGCCGGGAGCCGTTGGCGGTGGCCAGCTCCGCGCCGAGCGCCAGCCGCTGGAAGGTCCACGACGCCATGGAGAGCGTGTAGCCGTGCACGAAGACCACGGTCAGCGGGGCGTCGGTCGGGCCGACCTCCTCCACCGACAGCAGCACGCCGTCGTCGGCCTGGACCAGTGCCGTGCGGTCGGCGCGGCGGGCGGCGGGGCCGAGCGGGTCGTCCTCGCGCAGCTCCGCGTCGGGCTCCGACGCCTCGGGCAGCGGCGGGCCGAGCCGCCGCCGGGCGACGGCCCTCGTGACGGCGACGCCCACCGCGGTGCCGGCGGCGGCGAGGCCGAGGACGGCGCCGGCGATCCCGGCGGCCTGCCCCTTGGAGACGTGGTGCGCGGTCTTCCTCGGCTTCTGCGCCATCAGACGGCGCCCGCCGAGCCCACGTAGCGGCGGCTGAACCGGCCGCCGATCCGGGTGACGAGCTCGTAGTGGATGGTGTCGACGGCGTCCGCCCAGTCCTGCGCCGTCGGCTCGCCGTCCTTGCCCGGCCCCCACAGCACGACCCGGTCGCCGGGCCGGATCGGGGAGTCGCCGACGTCCAGCACGAACTGGTCCATGCACACCCGCCCGGCGATCCGGCGGTGCTCCCCCGCGGCCAGGACCGGTGCCCGGTTGCCCGCGGCGCGCGGCACGCCGTCGGCGTAGCCGACCGGCACGAGCGCCAGCGTGGTCTCGGTGGCCGGCGAGTAGGTGTGGCCGTAGGAGACGCCGACGCCGGCCGGCACCCGCTTGGTCAGCGCGACCCGGGCCTGGGCGGTCATCGCCGGCCGCAGCCCGTGGTCGGCAGGGTCGCCGCCGAGCGGGTCGAGCCCGTACACGGCGACGCCGGGGCGGACCATGTCGTACCAGGTCTCCGGCAGGGCCACGGTCGCCGCGGAGTTGGCCAGGTGCCGCCGGGCCTCGGTCAGCCCCGCACCGCGGGCCAGGGCCACGGCCTCCTCGAAGACGGCGACCTGCCGGCCGATCGTCGGGTGGCGGGGCGCGTCGGCGTAGGCCATGTGGCTCCACAGCCCGGCGACCTCGATCTCGCCGTCGGCCTGGGCACGGGCGGCCGCGGCCACCAGCCCGGGCCACTCCTCCATCGTCGCGCCCTCCCGGGAGAGCCCGGTGTCGACGAACAGGTGCACGCGGGCGGTCCGGCCGACCTGGCGGGCGGCGGCGAGGACCTCGGCCAGGCCCCACTCGGCGTTGACCGAGACCTCCACGTCCGCGGTCAGCGCGGCGGCGAAGTCCTCCCCCGGCGCGTGGATCCAGGCCAGCAGCGGCGCGGTGACACCGCCGGCGCGCAGCCCGAGCGCCTCCTCGATGACGGCGACGCCCAGCATGTCGGCGCCGCCGGCCAGCGCGGCACGGGCCGCGGGGAGCATGCCGTGGCCGTAGCCGTCGGCCTTGACGACGGCCATGAGCGGCCGGCCGACCTTCTCGCGCAGCACCGCGGTGTTGGCGGCGATGGCGTCGAGGTCGACGACCACCTCGGCCCGAGCGTCGTTCACGCCGTCCAGTCTCCCAGGCGGCGCGCCGGAACCCCGCGCACCAGGCCGACCGCGTCGGGCAGCCGGCGGATCAGGTCCCCCGAGACCAGCGGCCCGCGCTCGGCCGCGAGCTGGCCGGTGCGCCCGTGCAGGTGCGCGCCCGCGGCGGCGGCCTCGGCCGCGGGCAGCCCGGTGGCGAGCAGGGCGCCGATGATCCCGGAGAGGACGTCGCCGGTGCCGGCGGTGGCCAGCCACGACGTCCCGGTGGCGTTGACGAACGCCGCGCCGTCCGGACCGGCCACGACGGTCGCGTCGCCCTTGAGCAGGACGACGGCGCCCAGCTCCGCGGCCAGCCGGCGGGCCGCGCCGATCCGGTCGGCGCCGACCTCGAACCCGAAGCGGGCGAACTCGCGGTCGTGCGGGGTGAGCACGGTCGGGGCGCCGCGCCGCCGGACCAGCTCCGGCTCCCGCGCCGCCATGGTCAGCCCGTCGGCGTCGACGAGCACCGGCAGATCGGTGGCGAGCACCTCGGTCAGCACGCTGCGCGCGTCGTCGTCGGTGCCCATGCCGGGGCCGACCACCCAGGCCTGCACCCGACCGGCGTCCGACGGGCGGCCGGAGGTGACGATCGCCTCCGGCCAGGCGGCCCGCACGCCCTCGGCCGCCGTCCCTGCGTAGCGGACCAGGCCCGGACGCGTCCGCAGGGCTGCGCCGGTGCAGAGGACGCCGGCGCCGGGGTAGGTGCTCGACCCGGCCACGATGCCGACGACGCCCTGCGAGTACTTGTCGTCGTCCGGCGCCGGCGGGTGCAGGCGGGCGGCGACGTCGGCGTCGGTGATCTGGTGGGCCGACGCCCGCGGCAGGTCCAGGCCGATGTCGACGAGGTGCACCGTGCCGGCGTAGCCCCGGCCGGCACCCACCACGAGCCCAGGCTTCACCGCGCCGAAGGTCACGGTGTGCTGGGCGGGGAACGCCGCGCCGGGCACCGCTCCGGTGTCGGCGTCCACCCCGCTGGGGACGTCGACGGCCACCATCAGGCCCGGGCCGGTCGCCGCCCGCTCGACGATCGCCGCGGCCGGGGGCCGCAGCCCCCCGGAGCCGCCGATCCCGACGATGCCGTCGAGGACGAGGTCGGCGCGGTCGAGACCGTCGTCGCCGTCCACGACCACCCGGCCGCCCGCCCGGCGCAGCGCGGCCAGCCCGGCCGGGTGCGCCTTGTCGGGAGCGAGCAGGACGGCGGTCACCTGCGCGCCGCGGCCGGCCAGCGCGGCGCCGGCGAACAGCGCGTCGCCGCCGTTGTTGCCGGCGCCGACCAGCGCGGTGATCCGGACGCCGTAGGCGCGGCCGAGCAGCCGCAGGCCGACGGTGGCCAGGGCGGTGGCCGCGCGCTGCATGAGCGCGCCCTCGGGGGTGGCGGCCAGCACCGGCGCCTCGGCCGCCCGCACCTCGGCGGCCGTGTAGAGGCCGATCACGCGGGTCCGCCGTGCCCGAGCCCCTCGGCCACGACGACCGCCGAGGCGATGCCGCCGTCGTGGCTGAGCGAGAGGTGCCAGGAGGTGACGCCGAGCTGCGCGGCGCGGCCGGCCACCGTGCCGCGGATCTCCAGGTGCGGCCGGCCGTACTCGCCGACGGTCACCTCGGCGTCGTGCCACTGCAGGTCGCCGGGGGCGCCGAGGGCCTTGGCGACCGCCTCCTTGGCCGCGAACCGTGCCGCGAGCGACTCGCCGGTGCGCGGCGTGCCGGACGGCGTCTGCTGCTCGGCCGGGGTGAACAGGCGGTCCCGCAACCCCGGCGTGCGCGTCAGGGACTCCGCGAAGCGCTGCACGGGCACGACGTCGATGCCCACCCCGATGATCACCCGCTCAGTCTGTCAAAGGACCACCCTTCCCCCCACGCCTCGCAGGCTCGGCGCGGGCCCCTGAAGGGTGGCCTATTCGACGGTGACGGACTTGGCCAGGTTGCGCGGCTGGTCGACGTCCAGACCGCGGGTGTCGGCGATCTCGCAGGCGAACACCTGCAGCGGCACCGTCGTCACCACGGGGGCGAGCAGGGTCGGCGTCCGGGGCACGCGGACCAGGTGGTCGGCGTACGGGACGACGTCCTCGTCGCCCTCCTCGGCGATCACGATGGTGCGCGCCCCGCGGGCCCGGACCTCCTGGATGTTGCTCACGACCTTGCCGTGCAGCGACTCCCGGCTGCGCGGCGACGGGACGACGACGACCACCGGCGTCCCCTGGTCGATGACGGCGATCGAGCCGTGCTTGAGCTCGCCGGCCGCGAAGCCCTCCGCGTGGATGTAGGCCAGCTCCTTGAGCTTGAGCGCGCCCTCCAGCGCCACCGGGAAGCCCACGTGCCGGCCGAGGAACAGGATCGTGTTGCGGTCGGCCAGCGACCGGGCGAGCTCACGCACCGGCTCCATGCCGGCCAGCACCGTGGCCACCTTGTCGGGCAGCGTGCGCAGGTCGGCGACGATCGCGGCGACCTCGTCCTCGTACTTGATGCCGCGCACCTGCGCGAGGAACAGACCGACCAGGTAGCAGGCGACCAGCTGGGTGAGGAAACCCTTGGTCGAGGCGACCGCCACCTCAGGCCCGGCGTGGGTGTAGAGGACCGCGTCGGACTCACGCGGGATGGTCGAGCCGTTGGCGTTGCAGATGGCCAGCACGCGGGCCTTCTGGTCCTTGGCGTGGCGCAGCGCCATGAGGGTGTCCATGGTCTCGCCGGACTGGCTGATGACGACGACCAGCGTGGAGCGGTCCAGCACCGGGTCGCGGTAGCGGAACTCGCTGGCGAGCTCCACCTCGACCGGGATCCGGGTCCAGTGCTCGATGGCGTACTTGGCGATCAGGCCCGCGTGGTAGGCGGTGCCGCAGGCGACGACGAAGACCTTGTCGATGTCGCGCAGCTCCTGGTCGGACAGCCGCACCTCGTCGAGGACCAGCTCGCCCTTGCTGCCGAGCCGGCCGAGCAGGGTGTCGGCGACCGCTTGGGGCTGCTCGGCGATCTCCTTGAGCATGAACCAGGGGTAGCCGCCCTTCTCGGCGGCGGCGGCGTCCCAGTCGACGGTGTAGGCGGTGGGCTCGACGACGGTGCCGGAGAAGTCGGTGACCGTCACGCCCCGCTCGCGGTCGATCTCGACGACCTGGTCCTGCCCGAGCTCGCGCGCCTCGCGGGTGTGCGCGATGAAGGCGGCGACGTCGGAGCCGAGGAAGTACTCGCCGTCCCCCACGCCGACGACCAGCGGGCTGTTGCGCCGGGCGGCGACCAGGGTGTCCGGCTCGTCGGCGTGCGCGGCGACGAGGGTGAACGCGCCCTGGAGCCGGCGGCAGACGACGCGCATCGCCTCCGCGAGCCGGCCCGGGCCCTCCGGGGCGTCGGCGTAGGCGGCGGCGAGCAGGTGGGCGGTGACCTCGGTGTCGGTCTCCGACGTGAACTCGACGCCGTCGGCCTCGCACTCGGCCCGCAGCGGCGCGAAGTTCTCGATGATCCCGTTGTGGATCACCGCGACCTTGCGGTCGGAGGACAGATGGGGATGGGCGTTCCGGTCCGTGGGGCCGCCGTGCGTGGCCCAGCGGGTGTGCCCGATGCCCAGCGTCGAGGCGGGCAGCGGGTGCTCGCTCAGGACCTTCTCGAGATTGGCCAGCTTGCCGGCCTTCTTGGCCGACGCCAGCTCACCGTCCTCGGTCCGGACGGCGACGCCCGCTGAGTCGTAACCTCGGTACTCCAGCCGCCGCAGGCCCTCCAGGACGACGTCCAGGGCGTCCTGCGGGCCGACGTAACCCACGATCCCGCACATTTCACCGAGGGTACCGGTGGAGGGGGACCGCTCCGTCCACTTACACCCGCTCGGGGGCCGCACCCGCCACTCGGGTCACGCCCCGTGGGCGAGATCACGACGGCAGCGACGTACCGGACCTCAGCTGACGGCGGCGACCACGTCGGCGAGGCGGGCGGCGACGGCGTCGGCCTGCTCCTGGGTGGGCGCCTCGACCATCACCCGCACCAGCTGCTCGGTGCCCGACGGGCGCAGCAGCACCCGGCCGGAGTCGCCGAGCTGCTCCTCGCAGGCGTTGACCGCGTCGGCGACCGCGTCGCTCTCGACGACGGCGAGGCGGTCGGTCACGGGCACGTTGATCAGCACCTGCGGCAGCTTGACCACCACCGAGGCGAGGTCGGCCAGCGAGGCACCGGTGGCCGCCATCCGCGACATCAGGGACAGCGCGGTCAGCAGCCCGTCTCCGGTGGTGGCGTGGTCCAGGAAGACCAGGTGACCGCTCTGCTCACCGCCGAGCGACAGGTCGTTCGCGCGCAGCGCCTCGAGCACGTACCGGTCGCCGACGGCGGTGGTCTGCACGGCGATGCCGGCGTCGCGCATCGTGTGGTGGAAGCCCAGGTTGCTCATCACCGTGGCGACGACGGTGTCCTGCTTGAGGGTGCCGCGCTCGTGCAGCGCCAGCGCGCAGACGGCGAGGATCGCGTCGCCGTCCACCACCTCGCCGCCGGCGGTGACGGCGAGGCACCGGTCGGCGTCCCCGTCGTGGGCGATGCCGAGGTCGGCGCCGCGCTTCCGGACGGCTTCGGTCAGCGGCCCGAGGTGGGTGGAGCCGACGCCGTCGTTGATGTTCCAGCCGTCGGGGGCGGCGCCGATCGTGTGCACGGTGGCGCCCGCCCGGCGGTAGACCTCGGGGGCGATGGCCGCCGCGGCCCCGTGCGCGCAGTCGACGACCAGGTCCAGGCCGGCGAGCGGCCGGTCCAGCGTCGACAGCAGGTGCTCGACGTAGTCCTCGACGCCGCCGGGCAGGTCGCCGACCCGACCGATGCCGCGGCCGGTCGGCCGGTGGCCGCCGTCGACGTGGCCGGTGACGAGGCGCTCGATGACCGCCTCGTCGGCGTCCGGCAGCTTGTGCCCGCCGCGGCTGAACAGCTTGATGCCGTTGTCGGGCATCGGGTTGTGGCTGGCCGAGATCATGACGCCGAGGTCGGCGCCGGTCGAGGCGGTGAGGAACGCCAGGGCCGGGGTCGGCAGCACACCCGCCCGCCGCACGTCGGCGCCGGCGCTGGTCAGCCCGGCGACGACGGCGGCCTCGATCATCTCCCCGCTGGCCCGGGGGTCACGGCCGACGACCGCGACGGGACGCGAGGTCCCGTCGCGGTCGGCGAGCACGCCGGCGGCGGCACGCGCCACCGAGAGCGCCAGCTCCGGGGAGAGGTCGGCGTTGGCCAGACCCCGGACCCCGTCGGTCCCGAAGAGGCGACCCACGAAGGGTCAGCGCTTCGAGTACTGCGGCGCCTTGCGGGCCTTCTTCAGGCCGTACTTCTTGCGCTCCTTGACCCGCGCGTCGCGGGTCAGGAAGCCGGCCTTCTTCAGGGCCGGGCGGTCCTCGGCCTCGACCTCGATGAGGGCGCGGGCGATCGCCAGGCGCAGCGCGCCGGCCTGGCCGGTGACGCCGCCGCCCTTGAGGATGCCGACGACGTCGTACTGCTCGGCCTTCTCGAGGGTCACGAACGGCTCACGGATGAGCTGCTGGTGGACCTTGTTCGGGAAGTACTCCTCGAGGGTCCGGCCGTTGAGCTTGAACTGGCCGGTGCCGGGCAGCAGCCGCACGCGGACGACGGCCTCCTTGCGCCGGCCGACGGTCTGGACGGGACGTCCCTCGGCGTCGGTCACGGTCAGGGCGCTGGTCACTGGGCCACCTGCTTGATCTCGAAGGTCTGGGGCTGCTGCGCGGTGTGCGGGTGCTCCGGCCCGGCGTACACCTTCAGCTTCTTCAGCATCTGCCGGCCGAGGCTGTTGTGCGGCAGCATCCCCTTGACGGCGCGCTCGATCACGCGGTCGGGGTGGGTGCGCAGCTGGTCGCCCACGTTGATGGTCTTCAGGCCGCCCGGGTAGCCGGAGTGCCGGTAGGCGTTCTTGGTCTCCCGCTTGGTGCCGGTCAGGGCGACCTTGCCGGCGTTGACGATGACGACGAAGTCGCCGACGTCCACGTGCGGGGCGTACTGGGGCTTGTGCTTGCCGCGCAGCAGCTGCGCGGTCTGGCTGGCCAGTCGACCGAGCACCACGTCGGTGGCGTCGATGACGTGCCAGGCCCGGCTGACCTCGCCGGGCTTCGGGGTGTACGTGCGCACGGCGCTCGTGTCCTCCGTCGTCGTCGGGACGGCTGGTGGGATCGCCTCACCGAGCACGGGAGACGGTGCAGCGCGCGCGGACACCAGCCGGCCCGCGCGCCAGCCGACCACGATACCAGTCGAAGGACCCCGTCCTCCTCACCCCTCGCGAGCTCGGGGCGAGCCTCTGGACGGGGCCGAAAGCCGACGTCAGCGAACCTCGTGCAGCCGGCCCGTCTCGACGTCGTAGACGGTGCCCCGGACCTCGCGGGAGAGCAGGTAGGGGCTCTCCTGGATCAGCCGGATCGACTCGCGGACGTCGGCCTCGGCGTCCTTGAAGGCGCGCAGCGCCCACGCGGGACGCCGGCCGGTCGCCTCCTCGACGAGGTCGGCGAAGGAGTTGTCGTCGGTCGCCTGCAGGCCGCACTGGGTGTGGTGCACTAGCAGGATCTCGCGGGTGCCCAGCACGTGCTGGGAGACGGTGAGCGAGCGGACGACGTCCTCGGTGATCACCCCGCCCGCGTTGCGGATCACGTGCGCGTCGCCGACCTCGAGGCCCAGCATCTGGAACAGCGGCATCCGGGAGTCCATGCAGGCCACGACGGCGACCTTGCGCGCCGGGCGGACGTCCTTCGAGCCGGGGAACCGGCGCGCCCAGTCCTCGTTGGCCGCCAGCATCCGGTCGATCTCCGACATCGCCACCTCCGTCGTGCCCCCTGCGTCCGGCCGACCCTAACCGGACGGCTCACGGGACCCGGAACCGGCGGACCGCCGCCCCCAGGGCCTCGGGCGTGAGCTCCGGCCGGCCTCCCGCCCGGACGACGCAGAGCGCGGCCGCCGCGGCGGCGGCCCAGGCGGCGTCCTCTGGTGCCGCGCCGCCCAGCAGCGCGGCGGTGAGCGCCGCGACGTAGGAGTCGCCGGCGCCGGTCGGGTCGACCGGCGGGCCGCCGAGCAGCGGGAGGAGCAGCTCGCCGTCGGCCCAGCTCGGGTCCACCTCGAGCTCCTCGGCGGCGATGCCCAGGCGCGGGCCGGCCCGCCAGGCGACGAGGTCGCCGTCCTCCCCCGCGCCGAGGGCGACGAGCCGGGGACCGGCGGTCAGCAGCTCGGCGGCGGCGTCGCGGACGTCGTCCGGCCCGGCCAGGTCGCGCCCCACCAGCCGGGCGGCTTCCGCGGCGTCGGCGCGGACCACGTCGGCGCGGGCCAGCACCGCCGTCCGGGTGGCGTCGTCGGCGGGCGCCCCGTCGCAGACCACCACTGTGTCCGGCCGGACGGCGTCCAGCGCGGCCCGCACGGCCGGGCCCGGCGTCTGCAGCTGCAGGCTCACCGCCGCGCAGGCCGCGAGCTGGCCGGCGGCGGCGCACACGTCGTCGGCGGTCAGCCGCACCTGGTCCGGGACGGCCTCCACCAGCCGGCGCCGGCCGCCGTCCTCGACCAGGTCCAGCAGCAGCGCCGTGGCCGCGCCCGGACGGCCGACCACGGCGGAGACGTCGACGCCGTCCGCGGCCGCCTGCGCCCGGGCCTCGTCGCCGGCGTGGTCGGTGCCGAGGACGCCGACCAGCGCCACCGGGACGCCGAGCTGGGCGAGCGCGACCGCCTGGTTGGCGCCCTTCCCGCCCAGCAGCTCGCGCCGCTCGGCCGCCGGCACCGCCCCTCCCGCGTCCGGCAGCTCATCCACCCGCAGCACGAGGTCCCGCCCCACCTGCCCGACCACGACGACGTCCGCCATGCCTCCCGCCTTACCCGGCGGCGGGCCGTTCGCGCAGGATGAGCCCGTGCGGACGGTCGAGGAACACCAGGCGGTGGTCGCCGCCCTGCTGGCGGAGCTGGCCGAGGAGGAGGTCGACCTGGCCGACGCGCACGGCCGCGTGCTGGCGCGGGACGTCGCGGCGGCGGTCGCGCTGCCCGGTTTCGACAACTCCGCGATGGACGGCTACGCGGCCCGCTCGGCGGAGCTCGCCGAGCTGCCCGTCCGCCTGCCGGTCGCCGACGACATCCCGGCCGGCCGCACCGACGTCCGCCCGCTCGAGCCGGGCACCGTGCAACGGATCATGACCGGCGCGCCGCTGCCGGCCGGGGCCGACGTCGTCGTCCCCGTGGAGCTCACCGACCGCGGCACCGACGTCGTGGAGATCCGCGAGGCCCCCGCGAAGGGGACCCACCTGCGCGCCGCCGGCGAGGACATCGCGGCCGGCGCCGTCGCCCTGGCGGCCGGTACGCCCCTCGGCGCCGCCCAGCTCGGCCTGGCCGCGGCGGTCGGGGTGACGACGCTGCCGGTGCGCCGGCGCCCCCGCGTGCTGGTGCTGTCCACCGGCAGCGAGCTGGTCGAGCCGGGCAGGCCGCTGCTGCCGGGGCAGATCTACGAGTCCAACTCGCGGCTGCTGGTCGCCGCCGTCGAGGACGCCGGCGGCCAGGCGCGGCGGCTGCACTTCGTCCCCGACGACGTCGACCAGTTCCTGGCCACGCTGCGCGCCGAGCTGGACTCGGCCGACCTGCTGATCACCAGCGGCGGGGTCAGCGCCGGCGCCTACGAGGTCGTCAAGGACGCGCTCTCGGGGCTGGGCACGGTGGAGTTCGTGAAGGTGGCGATGCAGCCCGGCGGCCCGCAGGGCGCGGGCACGGTCGACGGCGTCCCGATCGTCACGCTGCCCGGCAACCCGGTGAGCTCGTTCGTGTCGTTCGAGGTGTTCGTGCGGCCGGCGCTGCGCCGGGCGCTGGGGCACGCCGCCCCCGGCCGGCTGCGGGCGCCGGCCCGGCTGACATCGCCGCTGCGCTCCCCCGCCGGCAAGCGGCAGTTCCTGCGCGGCCGCTACGACGGCGGGCTGGTCTCCCAGGTCGGCGGCCCGGGCTCGCACCTGGTCGCCCACCTGGCCCGGGCCAACTGCCTGGTCGTGGTCCCCGAGGACGTCACCGAACTGCCCGAGGGCGCCGAGGTGGACGTCGTCCTGATCGAAGGAGCGCTGCAGTGACCTCTGAGCCGAGGCTCACGCACGTCGACGAGACGGGCGCCGCCCGGATGGTCGACGTGTCGGAGAAGGCGGTCACCACGCGGGTGGCCACGGCGGCCGGGCGGGTGCTGGTCAGCCCCGAGGTGATCGCGCTGCTGCGCGGCGGCGGCGTGCCGAAGGGCGACGCGGTCGCGGTGGCCCGCATCGCCGGCATCGCCGGTGCCAAGCGGACGCCGGACCTCGTGCCGCTGTGCCACCCGATCGCGCTGCACGGCGTCACCGTCGACGTCGAGGTCACCGACGAGGCGGTGGAGATCACCGCCACCGCGCGCACCGCCGACCGCACCGGCGTGGAGATGGAGGCGCTCACGTCGGTCGCCGTCGCCGGGCTGACCATGATCGACATGGTGAAGGCGGTCGACCCCCGGGCGGCGATCACCGACGTGCGGCTGCTGGCCAAGTCCGGGGGCAAGAGCGGGGACTGGGTCCGGTGAGCCCGGAGCTGCCGCCCGGCGCCCGCGCCGTCGTCGTCACCGCCTCGAACCGCGCCGCGGCGGGGGTCTACCCCGACCGGAGCGGGCAGGCGCTGGCCGAGGGGCTCCGGGAGCTCGGCTTCGCGGTTGACGGCCCGCACGTCCGCCCGGACGACGTCGAGCAGCTCGCCCAGGTGCTGCGCGAGGCGGTCACCGGCGGCGCCGACGTCGTCCTCACCACCGGCGGCACCGGGCTGTCCCCCACCGACGTGACGCCGGAGGCGACCCGGGTGGTGCTCGAGCGCGAGGCGCCGGGGCTGGCGGAGGCCGTGCGCCGCTACGGCGAGCCCAAGGTGGCCACGTCGGTGCTCTCCCGGGGGATCGCGGGCACCGCCGGCCGCACGCTGATCGTGAACCTGCCCGGCTCGACCGGCGGCGTGAAGGACGGCCTCGCCGTCCTCGGCCCGCTGCTCCCCCACGTGGTCAGCCAGCTGCGCGGCGGCGATCACTGACGTGGAGGTCGACGTCTTCCTGGCCGGCTGGGAGATCGAGTGCTGCGAGCCGCCGCCGGGGGAGGGCGACCGCGTCACCTGGCCCCTGCTCTGGGGCGACGACCCCGCCGGCCCCGGCGCCGTGGACCTTCCGTGGACGGTGGAGGAGGTCTTCGCGGGCGTAGGGCCCATGCCCGGCGGACTCCTGCTGCGGCACGGGACGCTGTACGCCTGGTGGATCGGTCTCTCGGCGGACGCCGTTCCGCGCCGGGGCAGCCTCAGCGCCGATCTGCACGGCGGCCTCCCCGACGAGGTGCTGCCACCGACGACGGCGACGGTCGCGAGCGTTCGGGTCGTGGAGCAGGCCTACCGGCAGGACGCGACGGGGAGCTACATCCCCATCGATGGCGGCTACGTGCTGCGCCCGGTGGTCCGCAGCCCCCAGTGGTTCACCGGCGGCTTCTCCGGGCCGGAGGACCCGCTGCCCGAGGTCCTGCGTCGGGAGAGCGGCGTCCTCGTCGGCCTGCAGTCCCCCGAGTAGCCCCCGGGCTGCGCGCCGACCGGCCGCGGCACATGCTGCGCGGGTGATCGGACGGCTGGAGAAGACGGTCCTGGACTGCCCGGACCCGCGGGCGCTCGCGGCGTTCTACGCCGAGGTCCTCGGCATGCGCATGAACGAGGAGAGCGACGACTGGGTCGTCATCGGCCGCGAGCCCGGCCTGCGGGAGCTCGCCTTCCAGCGCGCGGAGACCTACGTGCCGCCCGAGTGGCCCGACCCGCACCGCCCGCAGCAGGAGCACCTGGACATCCGGGTGGACGACGTCGAGGCCGCCGAGCGAGCGGTCCTGGCCCTGGGCGCCACCAAGCTCCCCGCGGAACGCGAGAGCGGCTTCCGGGTGTTCGCCGACCCGGCCGGGCACCCCTTCTGCCTCGTGTACGGCTCGTAGCCGCTGTGACGCCCGCGCGACGCGCGGGCCCGAGGACGGCGTCAGGTCGAGTTGTCCGGCCGGCCGGCGCTCACCCTGCCGGCAGAGGTTCCGGCCAGGCCGCCGCGACCTCAGCTCGCCGGCAGGACCAGCCGCTCCGGGCAGGTGTAGACGTTGCAGCCGTCGCCGCGCAGGAAGCCGATCAGGGTGATCCCCACCTCGCGGGCGAGCTCCACGGCCAGGGACGACGGCGCCGAGACCGCGGCCAGCACCGGGATGCCGGCCATCGCCGCCTTCTGCGTGAGCTCGAAGCTCGACCGGCCGCTGACCATCAGCACGTGCCCCGCCAGCGGCAGCCGGCCGGTGCGGACGGCGTCGCCCACGACCTTGTCGACGGCGTTGTGCCGGCCGACGTCCTCCCGCAGCGCCACCAGCTCGCCGTCGGGGGTGAACAGCCCGGCCGCGTGCAGCCCGCCGGTCTTGTCGAACACCGACTGGGCCGCGCGCAGCCGGTCGGGCAGAGCGAGCAGGACCTCCAGCGGCAGCCGGACCGGATCGGCGGCCACGTCGTAGCGGGTCCGCGTGCGGATCGCGTCGATGCTGGCCTTGCCGCACACGCCGCAGGAGCTCGAGGTGTAGAAGTTGCGGTCCAGCGCGGTGTCCGGGGCCGCGACGCCCGGGGCGAGGTCGACGTCGACGACGTTGTAGGTGTTGCGGCCGTCGGGGTCGACGGAGTTGCAGTAGCGCAGCCCGGCGACGTCGTCCGCCGAGCCGATCACCCCCTCGGTCACGAGGAAGCCGTGCACCAGGTCGAAGTCGTCGCCCGGGGTGCGCATGGTGACCGCCAGCGGCGCGCCGCCCAGCCGGATCTCCAGCGGCTCCTCGGCCGCGACGGTGTCCGGCCGGGTGCTGTGCGCGGCCCCGCGGATCCGCAGCACGGGCGTGCGGCTGGTGACTCGTCCCACGTGAGGAACGGTACCCACGAGTAGGCCTCTACCGTGCAGGTCATGGACCCGGTCGTTCCGCTTCCGCCGTACGCCGCGGTGGTGCTGGCCGGCGGCCGGGCGGCGCGGCTGGGCGGCCAGGCCAAGCCGCAGCTGGCGGTCGGCGGCCGGACGATGCTGGCCGCGGTCCTCGCCGCCGTCGCGGACGCGGACCCGCGCGTGGTCGTGGGCCCGCCGCAGCCGGTGCCTCCCGGGGTCGTCGTCGTCCGCGAGGAGCCACCCCGCGGCGGGCCGGTGGCGGCGCTGCGGGCGGGGCTGGCCGAGGTGCCGACCGACGTCGTCGCCGTCCTCGCCGGCGACCTGCCGTTCCTCACGGCCGGGCTGATCCGGTCGCTGCGCGAGCGGCTGACCGGGGACGGCGTCCTCGTCGTCGACGACACCGGCCAGGACCAGCTCCTGCTGGGCGTCTGGCGGACGGCGGTGCTACGCGCGGCGGTGGCCGACGTCTCCGGGCCGACGTCCATGCGCAAGGTGCTCGCCCCGCTGGCCGTGCGCCGGTACCGCCCTGTCGTCGAGCCCGGCATGCCGCCGCCCTGGACCGACTGCGACACGCCCACCGACCTCGCCCGCGCGCGGGAGGCGGCGGCGCGGATCACCCGGCGCCCCCGGGGGTAGGACGGCGCCATGCGCATTGTCGTCGCCGGAGCCCACGGTCAGGTCGCCCGCCGGCTCGGCCGGCTGCTGTCCGCCCGCGGCGACACCGTCGTCGGCCTGGTCCGCGACCCCGGCCACCGCGCCGACCTGGAGTCCGACGGCGTGGAACCGGCGGTCCTCGACCTCGAGCAGGCGTCGGTGGACGACGTCGCCGGGGTGGTCTCGGGCGCCGACGCGGTCGTCTTCGCGGCCGGCGCCGGGCCCGGCAGCGGCGCCGCCCGCAAGCACACCGTCGACCACGCCGCCGCCGTGCTGCTCGCCGACGCCGCCGAGCGGGCCGGCGTCCGCTCCTACCTGCTGGTCTCCTCCATGGGCGTGGAGCAGGCCCGGCAGGGCACGCCGCGCGGGATGGACCCGGTCTTCGCCGTCTACCTGCAGGCCAAGCTGCGCGCCGAGGACGAGATCCTTCCCCGCCCCGGCCTCGACACGACCATCGTGCGGCCGGGCCGGCTCACCGACGATCCGGCCACAGGGCGGGTCACCCTCGGCCACGGCCTGGAGTTCGGTGAGGTCACCCGGGACGACGTCGCCGCCGTGCTCGCCGAGTTCCTCCGCACCGGGAAGACCAACGACGTGGTGGAGCTGGTCGGCGGGGAGACACCGATCGAGCAGGCGGTCGCGGCGCTGCCCTAGCTGCCGCGGCGGGCGCGGGTCACCGCCGCCCGGGCGGCGAGCATGTCGTCCGGCGGGTAGTCCACCCGGACCAGCGTCAGCCCGCCGGCCGGCGCCACCGGCACCTCGTCGGCCCGCCGGGTGCGGGCCAGCAGCCCGGCCGGCCACTCCCGGGGACGGCGGCCCTCGCCGACCTGCAGGAGGGCGCCGACGAGGCTGCGGACCATCGAGTGGCAGAAGGCGTCCGCCGACGCGGCCACGGTGACCAGGTCGCCGTCGCGGGCGACGTCGAGCCCGAGCAGCGTGCGCGTGGTGGTGGCCCCCTCGCGGCGGCGGCAATAGGCGGCGAAGTCGTGCTCGCCCAGCAGGAGGACGGCGGCGGCGGCCATGGCTCGCTCGTCGAGGGTGCGCGGCCACCCGACGGTGTCGGCGCGGCGCAGCGGCGGCGGGCCGCCGGGGGCGTCGGTGAGCCGGTACACGTAGTGCCGGGCGAGAGCGCCGAAGCGGGCGTCGAACTCCGGGGCCGCCTCCCGCACCGCGGGGACGGCGATGTCGGCCGGCAGGACGCCCCTCAGCCGCCGCACGAGCTTCTCCCGATGTTGCGCCCAGGCCTCCCGCGGCACGTCGGCGGAGGCCACCTGGCCGGTGGCGTGCACACCGGCGTCGGTGCGCCCGGCGACGGTCAGCGCGACCGGGCAGCGCAGCACGGTGGCCAGCGCCGCCTCGAGCTCGCCCTGCACGGTGCGCCGGCCGGGCTGGCGGGCCCAGCCGTGCAGCGCCGTGCCGTCGTACTGCACGTCGAGCCGAACGCGGACGAGCCCGCCACCGGTACCGGTGGCGGGCTCGTCGGGGTGCTGCGGGAACGTCAGCAGACGCTCACTTGGGGTCGGGCGCGGACTCGCCACCCGGGGCGTGCGTGCCGGCGGTGGCGGCGTCGCCGAGCTCGGCGGCCTCCACCTCGGCGGCGGCCGCGGCGGCCACCTCCGGGGAGAGGTTGTCGCTGTCGACGACGGCCAGGTTCTGCGCCGACGGCTCCGGGGTGACGTCGCCGTCGTCCTGCCGCTCGCCGTCGGGGTTGAACACGTCGGTGACGACCTGCTGCGCCTCCGGGTCGACCTCGCCGCCGATCACGGCCGGGGAGGTGTCGCCACCGGGGCCGGTGGTCTCGCCCGCGACGGTCGAACCCTGGTCCCCGCCGCCGGCGGAGACCCCGGCGGCGCCGGCGTCGGCGCGCTCGGCGGGGTGCTCCCGCTCGGTCACCGGGTGCCGTCCGTCTCCGGCGTGTCACCGGGCGACTCCGCGTCGACGGCGACCGTCTCGGTGCCGGCGTCCGCGTCGGTGGCCTCCTCGTCGGCGGCGTCCTCGGCGTCGGCGGGGACGGTGTCCTCGGCGGCGTCCGCGTCGGGCGACTCGGCGTCGACGGTGACCTCGTCGGTCTCGGCGCCGGCGTCGGCGGCCTCGACCGCGTCGGCGGTGACCTCACCCGCGGCGGAAGCCGCACCGGCACCCGAGGCGAACCGGGTGCCGCGGGCACGCTCGGCCTCGCCGACCGCCTGCTGCGCCACGGTCAGGGCCTCGACCAGCTCGATGACCGCCATGGGGGCGTTGTCGCCCTTGCGGTTGCCCACCTTGGTGATGCGGGTGTAGCCGCCGGTCCGGCTCTCGTAGCGGGGACCGATCTCGGCGAACAGCGCGTGGACGACGTCCTTGTCCCGGATGACCGTCATGACCTGACGACGCGCGTGCAGGTCACCGCGCTTGGCGAAGGTCACCAGCTTCTCGGCGAACGGGCGCAGCCGCTTGGCCTTGGCCTCGGTGGTGGTGATCCGCCCGTGCTCGAACAGCGACGTGGCCAGGTTGGCCAGCATCAGCCGCTCGTGCGAGGGGGACCCGCCGAGACGGGGGCCCTTGGTGGGGGTGGGCATGTCGGTCCTTCCTCAGGCGGCCGGGCGGAGCGGCGCCGGGCTGCAGTTCCGTGGTGCGAAGTCGCTGTTCAGTGTGGCGGGCCGGGAGAACCGGCCGGGCGGCGGGGTGACGCCGCCCGGCCGGTGCAGCGTCAGAGCTGCTCGGTCTCCTGGTAGGCGCCGTCGTCGTACTGGACCTGGCCGTAGTCCGTGCCGTACTCGGCGGTGCCGTGGTAGGCGTCGGTCTCGTAGCCCTCGTCGTAGCTCTCCACCGAGGTGGGGATGAACCCGGGCGGGCTGTCCTTGAGCGCCAGGCCCATGGCCGCCAGCTTCATCTTGACCTCGTCGATGGACTTGGCCCCGAAGTTGCGGATGTCGAGCAGGTCGGCCTCGGAGCGGGTGACGAGCTCACCGACGGTGTGCACGCCCTCGCGCTTGAGGCAGTTGTAGGACCGGACGGTGAGGTCCATGTCCTCGATCGGCATCGAGAAGTTCGCGATGTCGGCGGCCTCGGCCGGGCTCGGGCCGACCTCGATGCCCTCGGCGTCGACGTTCAGCTCGCGCAGCAGGCCGAACAGCTCGACCAGGGTCGAACCGGCGCTGGCGATCGCGTCCCGCGGAGCGATCGACGGCTTGGTCTCGACGTCGACGACCAGGCGGTCGAAGTCGGTGCGCTGCTCGACACGGGTGGCCTCGACGGCGTAGGTCACCTTGAGCACCGGCGAGTAGATGGAATCGACGGGGATCCGGCCGATCTCCTGGCCCGGCTGCTTGTTCTGCGGCGCGGGCACGTAGCCGCGGCCCCGCTCGACGACCAGCTCGATCTCCAGCCGGCCCTTGCCGTTGAGCGTGGCGATGTGCAGCTCGGGGTTGTGCACCTCGACACCGGCCGGCGGCGCGATGTCCGCGGCGGTCACCTCGCCCGGGCCCTGCTTGCGCAGGTACATGGTCACCGGCTCGTCCGAGTCGGAGCTGACCACGAGGCCCTTGAGGTTGAGGATGATCTCGGTGACGTCCTCCTTGACGCCCGGCACGGTCGTGAACTCGTGCAGGGTCCCCTCGATCCGGATGCTGGTGACAGCCGCGCCGGGGATCGAGGACAGGAGCGTGCGCCGCAGGGAGTTGCCGAGGGTGTAGCCGAAACCGGGCTCGAGCGGCTCGACGACGAACCGCGAGCGCTGCTCCGAGATGGTCTCCTCGGTCAGCGTGGGGCGCTGTGCGATGAGCATGGTGCTTCTCCTTCAGGTCCTCCGGCGCCCGCCATATGACGCCGTGAGGGGGTGGTGCGGGCTCCGGCGGGCATCTGTCCGCCCGCCGGAGCCGTCGGCCCCGTCCCGAGGCTCACCCCGAGCGTGCGAGGGGTGAGGAGGACGGGGTCCTTTTACTTGGAGTAGAGCTCGACGATCAGCTGCTCCTGCACCGGGGTGTCGATGACCTGGCGCGCCGGGATGCTGTGCACCAGGACGCGGAGCTGGCTGCTGATGACCTCCAGCCACGGCGGCACCGGACGCTCGCCGGCGCGGGCCTGGGCCACCTCGAAGGGCAGCATCTGCCGCGACTTCTCGGCGACCTCGAGGATGTCGTTCTCGCTCACCCGGTACGACGGGATGTCGACCTTGCGGCCGTTCACCCGGATGTGACCGTGGCGGACCAGCTGGCGGGCCATGTCGCGGGACTCGGCGAAGCCGGCCCGGTACACGACGTTGTCCAGCCGCGACTCCAGGATCTGCAGCAGGACCTCACCGGTCTTGCCCGACTTCTTGTTCGCCTCTTCGTAGTAGCCGCGGAACTGCTTCTCCAGCACGCCGTAGATGCGGCGGGCCTTCTGCTTCTCACGCAGCTGCAGCAGGTACTCGCTGTCCTTGCTGCGGCCCCGGCCGTGCTCGCCCGGCGGGTAGGGCCGGATCTCGATCGGGCACTTCGGGGACTCGCACTTGCTGCCCTTGAGGAACAGCTTCATCTTCTCGCGCCGGCACATGCGGCAGTCGGCTCCGGTGTAACGGGCCACTTTCGGTTCTCCTCGTTCGTCTCGTCAGTGGCCGGTCAGACCCGGCGGCGCTTCTTGGGGCGGCAGCCGTTGTGCGGCTGCGGGGTGACGTCCTGGATCTGCCCGACCTCGAGGCCGGTGGCCTGCAGCGAGCGGATCGCGGTCTCCCGGCCCGAGCCGGGGCCCTTGACGAAGACGTCGACCTTGCGCATGCCGTGCTCCTGCGCCTTGCGCGCGGCGTTCTCGGCCGCCATCTGCGCGGCGAACGGCGTCGACTTGCGCGAGCCCTTGAAGCCGACGTGGCCGGCGGAGGCCCAGCTGATCACGTTCCCGTTGGGGTCGGTGATCGACACGATCGTGTTGTTGAACGTGCTCTTGATGTGCGCGGCGCCGTGGGCGACGTTCTTCTTCTCCTTGCGGCGGACCTTCTTGGCACCGGCCGCGGTGCGAGCCCTGGGAGGCATGTCTCTCTTCTGATCCCTTACGTGTGATGGCCTGGGAACAGCACGCGGCGCGCCGTCGCTCCCGCCCTCCCGGGTCGCTGCGACGGCGCGCTTCGCGGCTTACTTCTTGCCGGCCTTCTTCTTGCCGGCGATGGTCTTGCGCGGGCCCTTGCTCGAGCGCGCGTTGGTGCGGGTGCGCTGACCGTGGACGGGCAGCCCGCGGCGGTGGCGCAGCCCCTGGTAGCAGCCGATCTCCACCTTGCGGCGGATGTCGGCGGCCACCTCGCGGCGCAGGTCACCCTCGACGCGGAAGTGCTCGTCGATGTAGTCACGCAGCCTCAGCAGGTCCTCGTCGCCGAGGTCCTTGACGCGCAGGTCCGGGCTGACGCCCGTCGCGGCCAGGGTCTCCTTGGCGTGGGCCTTGCCGATGCCGTAGATGTAGGTGAGCGCGATCTCCATCCGCTTCTCGCGGGGCAGGTCGACGCCGGCCAGTCGTGCCATGTTCAGGTACTCCCTCAGCCCTGGCGCTGCTTGTGCCGGGCGTTGTCGCAGATGACCATGACCCGGCCGTGCCGGCGGATCACCTTGCACTTGTCGCAGATCTTCTTCACCGACGGCTGGACCTTCACCGGTGCCGCCCCTCATTCCTCAGATCGTGTGCCGTTGACAGGTGTCTGCCCGGGGCGTCCCCGGGCCGGCGGGTTACTTGTAGCGGTAGACGATGCGACCGCGGGTCAGGTCGTAGGGCGAGAGCTCCACGACCACGCGGTCCTCGGGCAGGATGCGGATGTAGTGCTGGCGCATCTTGCCGCTGATGTGGGCGAGCACCCGGTGCCCGTTCTGCAGCTCGACCCGGAACATCGCGTTGGGCAGCGGCTCGACGACGCGACCCTCGACCTCGATGGCCCCGTCCTTCTTCGCCATGCCCGACACGGCCTCCCTGACTCGATCCGCGCCCACGCCGGAACCCGGCTGGACGCTCGCTGATTGCAGAACTGGTGGTGCAGACGCTCTCGCGAGGGCGCCCCGCGTCGCGCGGCCACAGCACGACAACAGGGCGGCGCGAGCGCCACCGGCCACTGTACCCCGCTGCCCCTTCCGTCACCAACCCAGGGGGCGGTGACGGAGACCGCAGCGAACCGGGTTCGGCGTCCTTCTTCAGTGACGGACGGTGATGCCGAAGGGCGCCAGCCCCTCGACTCCGCCGTCCTCGGCGGTGAGGACCCACGGGCCCTCGGGGGTGATGGCCACCGTGTGCTCGAAGTGCGCCGCGCGCGAGCCGTCCTTGGTGACCACCGTCCAGCCGTCTTCGAGCTCGGCGGTGGCCGGGTCCCCCACGGTGACCATCGGCTCGATCGCGAGCGCCAGCCCGGGTACCAGCCGCGGGCCCCGGCCGGGCCGGCCGTAGTTGAGCACGTGCGGGTCCTGGTGCATCTCGGTGCCGATGCCGTGCCCGCCGTAGTGGTCGACGATGCCGTACGGGTGCGCCTCGGCGGTGATGACCTGCTCGACAGCGGCGCTGATGTCGGTGAGCCGGCCGCCGGCGATCGCCCTGGCCAGCCCGGCCCACATCGAGCGCTCGGTCACGTCGATGAGCGCGGCGTCCTCCGCCGAGGGCGGGCCGACGGTGACGGTGACGGCGGAGTCCCCGTGCCAGCCGGAGAGGATCGCGCCGCAGTCGATGGAGATGTTGTCGCCCTCGGCGAGCTTGCGGTCGCGGTTGGGGATGCCGTGGACGATCTCGTCGTTGATCGAGGCGCAGATGCTGCCGGTGAAGCCGTGGTAGCCCAGGAAGGAGGGGACGGCGCCGGCCGACCGGATGTGGTCCTCCGCGATGGCGTCCAGCTCACCGGTGCTGACGCCGGGCCGGACGGCCGCGCGCACGGCCTTGATCGCGCCGGCGACCACGAGCCCCGCGGCCCGCATGAGCTCGATCTCCTGCGGGGTCTTGATCTGGATCATGCGTCCACTCCACTTCGCCAGCAGCGGGATGCGCGGAAGGATCCCTCCCCCGGCCCTCATGTTCCGGCGCTGCTCCTCAGTCCGCGTGCGGCTGCGTGCCGTCCGGTCGTCCCAGCGCGGCCATGGCGCGCGCGGTGACCTCGTCGATCTCGCCGATCGCGTCGATCCGCGAGAGCAGCCCTTCCGACTCGTAGAACCCCGACAGCGGCGAGGTCTGTTCCCGGTAGACCTGCAGCCGGTGGCGCACGGTCTCGGGCTTGTCGTCGTCGCGTTGCACCCACTCGCCGTTGACGAGCATGCGGCGGCCGGACAGCCGCCGGACCAGCTCCTCCTCGTCCACGACCATCTCGAGCACGCGGTCGAGGGCGGTGCCGAGGTCGGCGAGGGAGGAGCGCAGCTGCTCGGCCTGCGGGATCGTCCGCGGGAAGCCGTCGAGCAGGAACCCCGCCTTGGCGTCGGGCTCGGCCAGCCGGTCGCTCACCATGGCCACGGTGATCTCGTCAGGCACCAGGTCGCCGGCGTCCATGTAGACCTTGGCCTTCTTGCCGAGCTCGGTCTGGCCGCTGACGTTCGCGCGGAAGATGTCGCCGGTCGAGATGGCCGGGACGCCGAGCTTCCCGGCGATGATCTGCGCCTGGGTCCCCTTGCCCGCCCCCGGGGGGCCGAGCAGCACGACGCGCACTACTTCAGGAACCCTTCGTAGTTGCGCTGGTTGAGCTGCGTCTCGATCTGCTTCACCGTCTCCAACCCCACTCCCACCATGATCAGCACCGCCGTCCCGCCGAACGGGAAGTTCTGGTTCTGCCCCTGCTGGGTGATCGACAGGAACAGGTTCGGCAAGACTGCCACGAGCCCCAGGTAGATCGACCCGGGAAGGGTGATCCGGGAGAGCACGTACTGCAGGTACTCGGCGGTGGGGCGGCCAGGGCGGATGCCGGGGATGAAGCCGCCGTAGCGCTTCATGTCGTCGGCCCGCTCCTCCGGGTTGAAGGTGATCGACACGTAGAAGTACGTGAAGAACACGATCAGCCCGAAGTACAGGGCGATGTGGACCGGGCTGCTCTGGTCGATGACGTAGGTCTCGAAGAACTGCCGGACCGGGCCGGTCTCGTTCCCCTGCAGCTGGGTGATCAGCTGCGGCAGGTAGAGCAGCGAGGAGGCGAAGATGACCGGGATGACGCCGGCCTGGTTCACCTTCAGCGGCAGGTAGGTCGACGTCCCGCCGTACATGCGGCGGCCGACCATCCGCTTGGCGTACTGCACCGGGATGCGGCGCTGCGCCTGCTCCACGTAGACCACGGAGCCGATGACCAGCAGGGCCAGCAGGCAGATGAGCGTGAAGACCAGGACGCCGCGGGTCTGCAGGATGGCGCCGCCCTCGGCGGGGATGCGCGCCGCGATCGAGGTGAAGATCAGCACGGACATGCCGTTGCCGATCCCCTTCTCGGTGAGCAGCTCGCCGAGCCACATGATCACCGCGGTGCCGGCGGTCAGGGCCACGACCAGGACGACCGTCGTCCACACGGAGTCGGACGGGATGATGTCCTGGTTGCAGTTCGGGAAGAGCTGACCGCTGCGGGCCAGCGCGATGATGCCGGTGCTCTGCAGGATCGCCAGGGCGATCGTCAGGTAGCGGGTGTACTGGGTCAGCTTCTGCTGGCCCGACTGCCCTTCCTTCTTCAGCTGCTCGAAGCGCGGGATCACCACGACCAGCAGCTGGATGATGATGCTCGCCGTGATGTACGGCATGATCCCGAGCGCGAACACCGACAGGCGCAGCAGCGCACCGCCGGAGAACAGGTTCACCAGCGAGTAGACGTCCCGCTGGGCACCCTGGCTGGCGGCGTCGAGACAGCTGTTGATCGCGGCGACCGAGACCCCGGGACCGGGCACGCTGGCGCCCAGCCGGTACACGGCGATCATCGCCAGGGAGAACAGCAGCTTGCGCCGGAGGTCTGGCGTCCGGAACGCCGCGGCGAACGCCTGCAGCACGTGCCCTCCCCTGATCGGTCGACTGAGGTTAGCAATCGAAGGACCCCGTCCCCCTCACCGCTCGCGAGCTCGCGGCGCGCCTCTGGACGGGGCCGAGGTGAGGGGGAGGGGTCCTTCGGACTTCAGATGCGGGTGGTGCTGCCCCCGGCGGCACTGATCTTCTCGGCCGCGGACGCCGAGAAGGCGTGCGCGTGCACGTGCACCTCGATGCCGCCCAGGTCGCCGGTCCCGAGCACCTTGACCGGCTGGCCGCGGCGGACCGCGCCGGCGTCGGCCAGGCTGTCGGGGTTGATCGAACCGCCCTGCGGGAACAGCGAGGCGATCCGGTCGAGGTTGACGACCTGGAAGACGACCTTGTTCGGGTTCTTGAACCCGGACAGCTTGGGCAGCCGCATGTGCAGCGGCGTCTGGCCACCCTCGAAGCGGGCGGAGACGTTGCCGCGGGCGCCGGTGCCCTTGGTGCCGCGACCGGCGGTCTTGCCCTTGGAGCCCTCACCGCGACCCACGCGGGTCTTCGGGGTGTGGGCGCCCTTGGCAGGACGCAGGTGGTGGACCTTGAGAGTCATGTGGAATCCCTGCTCAGATCTCGTGCTCAGTCAATTTCTTCGATGGTGACCAGGTGCGGCACCGTCGCGACCATCCCGCGGATCTCGGGACGGTCCTCCTGCACGACCGAGTCGTTGATCCGCTTCAGGCCCAGGGACCGCAGCGTCTGCCGCTGGTTGGGCTTGGTGCCGATCGCCGACCGGATCTGGGTGACCTTGATCTGCGCCATCTCAGACCCCCTGACCCGCCCGCGCCCGCAGCATCGCCGCGGGAGCGACGTCCTCGAGGGGCAGACCGCGGCGGGCCGCGATCTCCTCGGGACGCACGAGGTCCTTCAGCGCCTGCATGGTCGCGTGCACGATGTTGATCGGGTTCGACGAACCCAGGCTCTTGGAGAGCACGTCGTGGATGCCGGCGCACTCCAGGACGGCGCGCACCGGGCCACCGGCGATGACACCGGTACCGGGGCTGGCCGGCTTGAGCAGCACGACACCGGCCGCCGCCTCACCCTGCACGGGGTGCGGGATGGTGCTGGCGATCCGGGGCACCCGGTAGAAGTGCTTCTTGGCCTCCTCGACGCCCTTGGCGATCGCCGCGGGCACCTCCTTGGCCTTGCCGTAGCCGACACCCACGGTGCCGTCGCCGTCGCCCACGACCACCAGCGCGGTGAAGCTGAAGCGCCGACCGCCCTTGACGACCTTGGACACGCGGTTGATGGCGACCACGCGCTCGATGAAATTGCTCTTCTCGGCGGGAGCGCCTCCCTGGCCCCGCCCGCCGTCACGACGGTCGCGGCGGTCGTTGCCGCCGCCGGCGCCGCCGCCGCGTCGCTGTGGTCCTGGCATCAGACGTCCCTCTCGATTCGCTCAGAAATGTGCATCAGAAGTCCAGCCCGCCCTCGCGGGCACCGTCCGCCAGGGCGGCGATCCGCCCGGCGTACCGGTTGCCGCCGCGGTCGAAGACGACGGCGGTGATGCCGGCGGCCTTGGCGCGCTCGGCCACCAGGGCACCCACCTTGCGGGCGAGGTCGGACTTGTTCCCCTCGGTGCCGCGGATGCCGGCGTCCAGCGTCGAGGCGCTGACCACGGTGCGGCCGACGGTGTCGTCCACGACCTGCACGTGGATGTGCCGCGTGCTGCGGTTGACCACCAGGCGGGGGCGCTCCGGCGTGCCCGAGACACGCTTGCGCAGCCGGGTGTGCCGCCGCAGCCGCGAGACGCGCCGCGCGCTGCTGATGTCGGTGCCGACGGGCTTGTGCGTCCGCGCGGTCTTGTCTGCCTGAGCCATCACTTACCCGTCTTCCCGACCTTGCGCTTCACGACCTCGCCCTGGTACCGCACGCCCTTGCCCTTGTACGGGTCGGGCTTGCGCAGCTTGCGGATGTTGGCCGCGACCTCACCGACCCGCTGCTTGTCGATGCCCTCGACCCGGAAGCGGGTCGGGGTCTCGACGGCGAACGTGATGCCGTCCGGCGCCTTGACCGGCACCGGGTGGCTGTAGCCCAGCGCGAACTCCAGGTCCGAGCCGCGGGCCTGGACGCGGTAACCGACGCCGACGATCTCCAGGGTCTTGGTGTACCCCTGGGTGACGCCGGTGATCATGTTGGCGATGAGCGTCCGCGAGAGCCCGTGCAGGGCGCGGTTCTGCCGCTCGTCGTCCGGACGCACCACGCGCAGCGTGCCGTCCTCGTCGCGCTCCACGGTGATCGGCGCGGCGACGGTGTGCGAGAGGGTGCCCTTGGGGCCCTTCACGTTGACCGTCCGGCCGTCGATGGTGACGTCCACACCGCCGGGCACCGGAATCGGGAGTCGTCCGATCCGTGACATCTTCGCTCGCTCCTCTTACCAGACGTAGGCGAGGACTTCCCCGCCCACGCCCTTCTTGGTCGCCTGCTTGTCGGTGAGCAGCCCGGTGGAGGTGGAGATGATCGCCACCCCGAGGCCGCCGAGCACCTTGGGCAGGGAGTTCGACTTGGCGTACACCCGCAGACCGGGCTTGGAGACGCGCCGGACACCGGCGATGCTCCGCTCGCGGTTGGGGCCGTACTTCAGGTCGACGACGAGCTCCTTGCGGACGGTCCCGTCCACCTCGACCTCGTCGACCCGCCAGCCGGCGATGTAGCCCTCCTGCTGGAGGATCTCGGCGATGTGCGTCTTCAACTTCGACGACGGCATCGTCGCGGAGTCGTGGTAGGCGGCGTTGGCGTTGCGCAGCCGCGTCAACATGTCCGCGATCGGGTCGGTCATCGTCATGGCGTGTGGTGCCTCTCTCGCCGCGGTTCCTCGTGCGCTGGGTCGCGATGACTTGGCGCCGGGCCTCTCGGCGATCAGTGGTGCTCGAACGGTGGGTGGTCCCTTACCAGGACGACTTGCTCACGCCGGGGAGCTCCCCGGCGTGCGCCATCTCCCGCAGGCAGATCCGGCAGAGGCCGAACTTGCGGAAGACCGCATGCGGCCGGCCGCACCGCTGGCAGCGGGTGTAGCCGCGGACCGCGAACTTGGGCTTGCGGGCCGCCTTGTTGATCAGAGCCTTCTTGGCCATCGGTCTTCTCCTCGACCCGTCAGCGGGTGATCGTCACGACGACGGGCTGGCCGGCGAAGGGGAAGCCGAGCCGGCGGAGCAGCTCGCGACCCTCGTCGTCGTTGGTGGCCGTGGTGACCAGCGTGATGTCCATGCCGCGCGGCCGGTCGATCTTGTCGACGTCGATCTCGCGGAACATCGACTGCTCGGTCAGCCCGAACGTGTAGTTGCCGTGGCCGTCGAACTGCTTGGCGTTCAGGCCGCGGAAGTCACGGATGCGGGGCAGCGCCAGCGACAGCAGCCGGTCGAGGAACTCCCACATGCGGTCGCCGCGCAGGGTGACCTTGGCGCCGATCGGCATGCCCTCGCGCAGCTTGAACTGCGCGATGGACTTGCGGGCCCGGACGACGGCCGGCTTCTGCCCGGTGATGGCGGTGAGGTCGCGGACCGCGCCGTCCATCAGCTTCGCGTCACGGGTGGCCTCGCCGACGCCCATGTTGACCACGATCTTGGTCAGCCGCGGGATCTGCATCACGTTGCTGTAGCCGAACTCCGACTGCAGCCCCGGCGCGATCTCCTCGCGGTAGTGGGCGAGCAGCCGGGGCAGCTCACGGGTGGGTGCGCTCATCGTTCTCAGAGGTCCTTACCGGTGCGCCGCGAGACCCGGATCGTGCGGCCTTCCTCGTCCTTGCGGTAGCCGACCCGGGTCGGCTTGTCCTCGGAGTCGATCACCATCACGTTGCTCACGTGGATGGGCGCCTCCTGCGTGACGATCCCGCCCTGCTGGGCGCCGCGCTGGCTGGTGCTGATCCGGGTGTGCTTCTTCACCCGGCCGACACCCTCGACGAGCACCTTCTGCGTCTGCGGGTAGGCGGCGATGACGCGCCCCTTGGCGCCGCGGTCCTTGCCGGACAGCACCAGCACGGTGTCGCCCTTCTTGACCTTCATCGACGGCGCCTTGGCCCTGCTGTTCTTCACCTTGTGGGCGGCCATGGTCACAACACCTCCGGGGCGAGCGAGATGATCCGCATGAACCGCTTGTCGCGCAGCTCGCGGCCGACCGGGCCGAAGATGCGGGTCCCGCGCGGGTCGCCGCTGTCGCGGATGATGACCGCGGCGTTCTCGTCGAAGCGGATGTAGGAACCGTCCGGACGACGGCGCTCCTTCACCGTGCGGACGACGACGGCCTTGACCACGTCACCCCGCTTGACCCCGGCACCGGGCAGCGCGTCCTTCACGGTGGCGACGATGACGTCGCCGATGCCCGCGTAGCGTCGCCCGGAACCGCCGAGCACCCGGATGCAGAGGATCTCCTTTGCCCCGGTGTTGTCGGCGACTCGCAGTCGCGACTCCTGCTGGATCACGTCCCTACTCCTATGTCTTCGAACTTCTGCTGTGGCGCCGGCCCGGTCGCGGGTTCGGCACCCGGCTCACGCCGTCACCTTCATGCGGAGACGGCCGGGGCGAGCACACGAGGTGCAGGCCCTGCGGCCGTCCGGTCCGTGGAAGCGGTCGGCCCGATGTGGGCCGACCGACCACGGTACCCGCTGCTTACTTGGCCTTCTCGAGGACCTCGACCAGCCGCCACCGCTTGGTGGCCGACAGCGGCCGGGTCTCCATGATCTGCACGCGGTCGCCGGTGCCCGCGACGTTCTGCTCGTCGTGGGCCTTCAGCTTGCTCGTGCGGCGGATGACCTTGCCGTAGAGGCCGTGCTTCACGCGGTCCTCGACCTCGACGACGATGGTCTTGTCCATCTTGTCGCTGACCACGAGGCCCTCACGGACCTTGCGGTAACCGCGGCCGGCCAGGCCGGGGCCCGTGGCGACGGACTCGTTGGCGGTCGTCTCGTTGGGGCTGCTCATGCCACACCCTCGTTCGGGGCGACCGACAGACCCAGCTCGCGCTCGCGCATGATCGTGTAGATCCGGGCGATGTCGCGGCGGACCGTCTGCAGTCGCCGGTTGTTGTCCAGCTGGCCGGTGGCCACCTGGAAACGCAGGTTGAACAGTTCTTCCTTGTGCTCGCGCAGCCGCGCGGCGAGCTCCTCAGCGGAGAGCTCGCGCAGCTCCGGGGCGGTCAGGCCGGCGGCCATCACACCTCTCCTTCACGCGTGATGAAGCGGCACTTCATGGGGAGCTTGTGGATCGCGCGGCGCATGGCCTCGCGGGCCACCGGCTCGGCGACACCCGACAGCTCGAACATCACGCGGCCGGGCTTGACGTTGGCGACCCACCACTCCGGCGAACCCTTGCCGGAACCCATGCGGGTCTCGGCCGGCTTCTTCGTCAGCGGACGGTCCGGGTAGATCGTGATCCACACCTTGCCGCCACGGCGGATGTGCCGGGTCATGGCGATACGGGCGGACTCGATCTGCCGGTTGGTCACGTACGCCGGCTCGAGGGCCTGGATGGCGTAGTCACCGAAGTTGATCGAGGTGCCGCCCTTGGCCCGGCCGGAGCGGTCCGGGTGGTGCTGCTTGCGGTGCTTGACCCGCCGAGGGATCAGCATGGCGGATCAGGCCCCCTGTTCCGGAGTCGTGGTGTTCTCGGCACCAGCGGTCTCGGCCGCGGCGGTGCCCTCGGCGCCGGCGGCCTCGCCGACGCTCTGCGCGGGCGGGACGTCGCCGGAGGTGGCGGCGAGGGCGCTGGTGGTGGTGTCGACGTCGGTCGCGACCGTGGCCTCGGGGGCCTCGGCGGCCGCGCGGCCGGCCTCGGTACCGCCGGCGGTGGTGCCGGAGGAGCCCGAGCGGCGCGGGCGCTGCTGGCGCTCACGGCGCTGCTGGCGGGCGGCAAGGGCCTCGAGGGCCTCGCGCTCGGCCCGGGAGCCGCTCACGTCGCCCTTGTAGATCCAGACCTTGACGCCGATGCGGCCGAAGGTGGTCCGGGCCTCGTACAGGCCGTAGTCGATGTTCGCGCGCAGCGTGTGCAGCGGCACACGACCCTCGCGGTAGAACTCCGACCGGCTCATCTCCGTGCCGCCGAGGCGGCCGGAGCACTGCACGCGGATGCCCTTGACCTGCGGGCTGCGCTGCGCGGACTGCATCGCCTTGCGCATGGCGCGACGGAAGCTCACGCGGCTGGACAGCTGCTCGGCCACGGCCTGGGCGACCAGCTGGGCGTCGGCCTCGGGGTTCTTCACCTCGAGGATGTTCAGCTGCACCTGCTTGCCGGTCAGCTTCTCCAGCTCGCCGCGGATGCGGTCGGCCTCCGCGCCGCGGCGGCCGATGACGATGCCCGGCCGGGCGGTGTGGATGTCGACGCGGACGCGGTCACGGGTGCGCTCGATCTCCACCTTGGAGATGCCGGCCCGCTCCATGCCCTTGCTCATGAGCTTGCGGATGGCCACGTCTTCCTTGACGTAGTCCTTGTACAGCTTGTCGGCGTACCACCGGGACTTGTAGTCGGTGGTGATGCCGAGCCGGAACCCGTGCGGGTTGACCTTCTGACCCACTAGCGGGTCCCTCCCCTCGTGTTGCCCTTACGACCGGTCTGCGTGCCCTGCTGCTGGGATGCCGGACCGGACTGGCCGGTCTCCCGCCGCGCCTTGCGCGACTTGGCCGCCAGCTCGGCGCTGACCGCCACCTCGCTCACCTCGACGGTGATGTGGCTGGTCCGCTTGTTGATGCGGAACGCGCGGCCCTGGGCGCGCGGGCGGATCCGCTTCATCGTGGGGCCCTCGTCGACGTACGCGGCGCTCACCACGAGCGCCGCCGGGTCGAGCCGGAGGTTGTGCTCGGCGTTGGCCACCGCGCTGGCGACGACCTTGGCGACCGGCTCGCTGGCCGCCTGCGGCGCGAAGCGCAGCAGGGCCAGGGCCTCGTCGGCGGGCAGGTAGCGGATCAGGTCCACCACCCGGCGGGCCTTCATCGGGGTCACGCGGACGAACCGGGCCGTAGCCCGGGCGACCGGCGCCTCCTGTCCCAACTGGGAAGTCATGGTGATCTCTCTCTACCTCAGCCGCGACGCGACCGGCGGTCGTCCTTGACGTGCCCACGGAAGGTGCGGGTGGGCGCGAACTCGCCGAGCTTGTGCCCGACCATGGCCTCGGTCACGAAGACCGGGACGTGCTTGCGGCCGTCGTGCACGGCGATCGTGTGCCCGAGCATGTCGGGGATGATCGTCGAGCGCCGCGACCAGGTGCGGATGACGGTCTTGGTGCCCTTGGCGTTCTGGGCGTCCACCTTGGCGAGCAGGTGGTCGTCGACGAACGGGCCCTTCTTCAGGCTGCGTGGCATGTCTGTCGGACTCCTCTACCCGCTCAGCGCTTCTTGCCGGTGCGCCGGCGGCGCACGATCATGGCGTCACTGGCCTTCCGCTTGCGCGTCCGGCCCTCCGGCTTGCCCCAGGGGTTCACCGGGTGGCGACCACCGGAGGTCTTGCCCTCACCACCACCGTGCGGGTGGTCCACCGGGTTCATGGCCACACCGCGGACGGTCGGGCGCTTGCCCTTCCACCGCATCCGGCCGGCCTTGCCCCAGTTGATGTTGGACTGCTCGGCGTTGCCGACCTCGCCGACGGTCGCGCGGCAGCGCACGTCGACGTTGCGGATCTCCCCCGACGGCATGCGCAGCTGCGCCAGCCGGCCCTCACGGGCGACGAGCTGGACGCTGGTCCCGGCCGAGCGGGCGATCTTCGCCCCGCCGCCCGGTCGCAGCTCGATGGCATGAACAACGGTGCCGACGGGGATGTTCCGCAGCGGCAGGTTGTTGCCCGGCTTGATGTCGGCCGAGGGGCCGCACTCGACGACGTCGCCCTGCTTGAGCCGGGCCGGCGCGATGATGTAGCGCTTCTCGCCGTCGGCGTAGTGCAGCAGCGCGATCCGCGAGGTGCGGTTCGGGTCGTACTCGATGTGCGCGACCTTGGCCGGCACGCCGTCCTTGTCGGCCCGGCGGAAGTCGATCACCCGGTAGGCGCGCTTGTGCCCGCCGCCCTGGTGCCGCGCGGTGACCTTGCCGTGGACGTTGCGCCCGCCGCGACCGTGCAGCGGCCGGACCAGCGACTTCTCGGGGTGGTCACGGGTGACCTCGGCGAAGTCGGCGACGCTGGAGCCGCGGCGGCCCGGCGTCGTCGGCTTGTACTTGCGGATAGCCATCGAACTGTCCCTTGTCTTCTATCCCTGGTCCGTCCGAGCGCGTCAGGCGCCCGGACCCCCGAAGATCTCGATGCGGTCGCCGGGGGCGAGCGACACGATGGCGCGCTTGGTGTCCTTGCGCTTCCCCATCCGGGTGCCGCGGCTGCGCTTGCGCTTGCCCTGGCGGTTGACCGTGTTGACGCCGGTGACCTTCACGTTGAAGACCTGCTCAACAGCGATCTTGATCTGCGTCTTGTTGGCCTCGGGCAGGACGATGAACGTGTACTGGTTCTCGTCCAGGAGCCCGTAGCTCTTCTCCGAGATGACCGGGGCGAGCAGGACGTCCCGGGGGTCGCGGACGCTCATGCCTTCTCCTCGGTGCTCGCGTCGGTGGTGCCGTCCTCGGTGGGCGCGGTCGCGTCCGCGCCGGCGTTGGCGGCCTCGGCCTGCTCGGCCGGGGCCGCGGCGGCCTCCTCGGCCGTGGCCGGGGCCAGGTCGGCCTCGGGCTGCGCCTTCGTGGCCGCGGCCTGCCTGGCCGGGGCCGGGTCGGCCGGGGCCTCGCCGAGGTCGAGGTCGGTGGTGCCCTCGCCCTCGATCGACGGGATGGCGCCGGGGACGTCCGGCGTCGTCAGGTCGGGCTTGGCCACCCCGGCACCCTTGCCCGGGCCGGCGACGAACTCGGCGAGCGCGGTCTCGGTGAAGACGACCTCGTCGGCGTTGAGCACGTCGTAGGTGTTGAGCTGGCCGGCCTCGATCAGGTGCACCCGCGGCTCGTTGCGCAGGCTCACCCAGTTGAGGACGTCGTCCCGGTCGAGGACGACGAGCACCTTCCTGGCGCCGGTCACCGCGTCCAGCGTGGCGATCGCGGCCTTGGTCTTCGGCGTGTCCCCGTCGACGAAGGTGGTCACCACGTGCACGCGGTCCTCGCGGGCCCGGTCGGAGAGGGCGCCACGCAGGGCGGCGGCCTTCATCTTCTTGGGCGTCCGCTGGCTGTAGTCGCGCGGCTGCGGGCCGTGGACGGTGCCACCGCCCTCGAACTGCGGCGCGCGGGTCGAGCCCTGGCGGGCGCGGCCGGTGCCCTTCTGGCGGTAGGGCTTGGCGCCACCGCCGCTGACCTGGCCACGGGTCTTCGTCGCGTGCGTGCCCTGGCGGGCCGCGGCCAGCTGGGCCACGACCACCTGGTGCATCAGCGAGACGTTGGCCGTCGCGTCGAACAGCTCACCGGGCAGGGTCACGCTGCCGGCGGTCTCCCCCGCCGGCGTGCGGACGTCGACCTGCCGGTCGGTCCGGGTCTGGGTCGCCGAGCTCACTTGTCGTCACTCCCCACGGGGCCGCCCTTGACGGCCGAACGGACGAGCACGAGGCCGCCCTTCGGACCCGGGATGGCGCCCTTGATCAGCAGCAGCCCGCGCTCGGTGTCCACCTTGTGCACGTTGAGCGAGAGCGTCGTCGTCTTCACCGCGCCCATGCGGCCGGCCATGCGCAGGCCCTTGAACACGCGGCCCGGGGTGGACGCGCCACCGATGGAGCCGGGCGAACGGTGCTTGCGCTGGGTGCCGTGCGCGGCGCCCAGGCCGCGGAAACCGTGGCGCTTCATGACACCGGCGGTGCCCTTGCCCTTGCTGGTGCCGATCACGTCGACCTTGGCCACGCCGTCGAACACCTCGGCGGTCAGCTCCTGGCCGACCTCGTAGGTGGAGGCGTCCTCGGTGCGCAGCTCGACCAGGTGCCGCCGGGGCGTCACGCCCGCCTTGGCGAAGTGCCCGCCCTCGGGCTTGTTCACCTTGCGGGGGTCGATCTCGCCGAAACCGAGCTGGACGGCCGAGTAGCCGTCGCGCTCCGGGGTGCGCACCTGGGTGACCACGCACGGCCCGGCCTTGACGACGGTCACCGGCACGATGCGGTTGTTCTCGTCGAAGACCTGGGTCATGCCCAGCTTCTCCCCGAGGAGCCCGCGGAATGTGCTCGCCATGTCTGCTGAAAGCCCTTACTGGATGTTGACGTCGACCGAGGCCGGCAGGTCGATGCGCATGAGCGCGTCGACCGTCTTCGGGGTCGGGTCGAGGATGTCGATGAGGCGCTTGTGCGTGCGCATCTCGAAGTGCTCGCGCGAGTCCTTGTACTTGTGCGGCGAGCGGATGACGCAGTACACGTTCTTCTCCGTCGGCAGCGGCACCGGGCCGACGACGCGCGCACCGGTCTTGGTCACCGTGTCGACGATGCGCCGCGCCGAGGCATCGATCGCCTCGTGGTCGTAGGCCTTCAGCCGGATGCGGATCTTCTGTCCCGCCATCGCTGTTCTTCGCTCCTGCCGATCGGGTGGTTCTGGCTTGAGTGGGTCCGGACGAACCGGTGGGTCCGCGTGGACCCGGGAGACGGGCGGCGGCCGGGTGTGGCCGCCGCCCGTCTGCGGGGGTGCTACTTGATGATCTTGGTGACGCGGCCGGCGCCGACGGTGCGGCCACCCTCACGGATGGCGAACCGCAGGCCCTCCTCCATGGCGATCGGCTGGATCAGCTCGACCGTCATCTCGGTGTTGTCACCCGGCATGACCATCTCGGTGCCGGAAGGCAGGGTCACGACGCCCGTCACGTCCGTCGTCCGGAAGTAGAACTGCGGACGGTAGTTGTTGAAGAACGGCGTGTGGCGGCCACCCTCGTCCTTCGAGAGGATGTAGACCGAGCCCTCGAAGTTGGTGTGCGGGGTGATCGAACCCGGCTTCACGACGACCTGGCCGCGCTCGACGTCCTCACGCTTGATGCCGCGGAGCAGGAGGCCGACGTTGTCACCGGCCTGGCCCTGGTCGAGCAGCTTGCGGAACATCTCGACACCGGTGACGGTGGTCTTGGTCGAGGACGGGCGGATGCCGACGATCTCGACCTCCTCCGACACCTTGACGATGCCGCGCTCGACGCGACCGGTCACGACCGTGCCGCGGCCGGTGATCGTGAAGACGTCCTCGACGGGCATGAGGAACGGCTTGTCGATCTCGCGCTGCGGCTCCGGGATCGCCGTGTCGACGGCGTTCATGAGCTCCATGAGCTTGTCGGCCCACTCGGGGTCGCCCTCGAGGGCCTTCAGCGCCGAGACGCGGACCACGGGGACGTCGTCGCCCGGGAACTCGTACTCGGACAGCAGCTCGCGCACCTCCAGCTCGACGAGCTCGAGGATCTCCTCGTCGTCGACCATGTCGGCCTTGTTCAGCGCCACGACGATGTAGGGGACGCCGACCTGGCGGGCCAGGAGGACGTGCTCCTTGGTCTGCGGCATCGGGCCGTCGGTCGCCGCGACCACCAGGATGGCGCCGTCCATCTGCGCCGCACCGGTGATCATGTTCTTGATGTAGTCGGCGTGACCGGGGCAGTCGACGTGCGCGTAGTGCCGGCTCTCGGTCTGGTACTCGACGTGGGCGATCGAGATCGTGATGCCGCGAGCCTTCTCCTCGGGCGCCTTGTCGATCTGGTCGAAGGCCGACGCCTCGTTGAGGTCCGGGTACTTGTCGTGCAGCACCTTGGTGATCGCCGCGGTCAGCGTGGTCTTGCCGTGGTCGATGTGCCCGATGGTGCCGATGTTGACGTGCGGCTTGGTCCGCTCGAACTTGGCCTTGGCCACTGGGTTCCTCTCCTCGTGGTGACGCAGGTGGTGCGTGCTCTAGGGGTGGGCGGTGCTCGGGGGCCGGCGGGGGGTTCCCGCCGGCGGGGTCATTCGCCGGTGGCCTTGGCGATGATCTCCTTGGCCACGTTCTGCGGGACCTCGGCGTACGAGTCGAACACCATGGTGTAGCTCGCCCGCCCCTGGGTGCGGCTGCGCAGGTCGCCCACGTAGCCGAACATCTCCGAGAGCGGGACCAGGGCCCGGACGACGCGGGCGCCGGAGCGCTCCTCCATCGCCTGGATGATCCCGCGCCGGGAGTTCAGGTCGCCGATGACGTCGCCCATGTAGTCCTCGGGCGTGACGACCTCGACGGCCATGAGCGGCTCGAGCAGGGCCGGGTCGGCCTTGCGTGCGGCCTCCTTGAAGACCATCGAGCCGGCGATCTTGAAGGCCATCTCCGAGGAGTCGACCTCGTGGTACTGGCCGTCCACCAGCGTGGCCTTGACACCCACGACCGGGAACCCGGCGAGGATGCCGTACTGCATGGCGTCCTGGATGCCCTGGTCGACCGAGGGGATGTACTCCTTCGGCACGCGGCCACCGGTCACGGCGTTCTCGAACTCGTAGGTGGCCGAGTCGCCACTGATCGGCAGCGGCTCCAGGGTGACCTGCACCTTGGCGAACTGGCCGGAGCCACCCGTCTGCTTCTTGTGCGTGTAGTCGTACTTCTCGACCCGCTTGCGGATGGTCTCGCGGTAGGCCACCTGCGGCTTGCCGACGTTGGCCTCGACCTTGAACTCGCGCCGCATCCGGTCGACCAGGATCTCCAGGTGCAGCTCGCCCATGCCGGAGATGACCGTCTGACCGGTCTCCTCGTCCTGGTGGACGCGGAAGGTCGGGTCCTCCTCGGCCAGCTTCTGGATGGCCGTGGACAGCTTCTCCTGGTCGGCCTTGGTCTTGGGCTCGATCGCCACGTCGATGACCGGGCTCGGGAAGGTCATCGACTCGAGGATCACCGGGTGCTGCGGGTCGCAGAGCGTGTCACCGGTCGTCGTCTGCTTGAGGCCGACGACGGCGACGATCTGGCCGGCGCCCACGCCCTCGCGCTCCTCGCGCTTGTTGGCGTGCATCTGGTAGATCTTGCCGATCCGCTCCTTGCGGTCCTTGGTGCTGTTGAGCACCGGGGACCCGGAGGAGACCTTGCCCGAGTAGACGCGGACGTAGGTCAGCTTGCCGAGGTGCTGGTCGGTCTGGATCTTGAACGCCAGGCCCGAGAACGGCTCGCTCTCGTCGGCGTGCCGGACGACCTCGGTCTCGCCGTCCAGCGCGGTGCCGACGATGGCCTCGATGTCCAGCGGGCTGGGCAGGTAGTCGACGACCGCGTCGAGCAGCGGCTGGACGCCCTTGTTCTTGAACGCGGTGCCGGTGAGCACCGGGTTCACCTGGCCGGCGATGGTCGCCTTGCGGATGGCGGCCTTCAGCGTCTCGACGGAGATCTCCTCGCCACCGAGGTAGGCCTCCATGAGGGCGTCGTCGGTGTCGGCGACGGCCTCGAGCAGCTTCTCGCGGTACTCGGCGGCCTGGTCGGCCAGCTCGGCCGGGATCTCCTCGACCGAGTAGTCCTCGCCCATCTGGGTCTCGCCGCGCCAGGTGAGGGCGCGCATCCCGACCAGGTCGACGACGCCGATGAAGTCGGCCTCGGCACCGATCGGCAGCTGCAGCACCACCGGGTTGGCGCCGAGCCGCTCGACCATCATGTCGACGCAGCGGAAGAAGTCCGCGCCGGTGCGGTCGAGCTTGTTGACGAAGCACATCCGCGGGACGCCGTACTTCTCGGCCTGGCGCCACACCTGCTCGGTCTGCGGCTCCACGCCGGCGACGCCGTCGTAGACCGCGACCGCACCGTCGAGCACCCGCAGCGACCGCTCCACCTCGACGGTGAAGTCGACGTGCCCGGGGGTGTCGATGATGTTGATGTCGTGGCCGTTCCAGGAGCACTTCGTCGCGGCCGACGTGATCGTGATGCCGCGCTCCTGCTCCTGCTCCATCCAGTCCATCGTGGCGGCGCCGTCGTGGACCTCACCGATCTTGTAGTTGATACCGGTGTAGAAGAGGATGCGCTCGGTCGTCGTGGTCTTGCCGGCGTCGATGTGCGCCATGATCCCGATGTTGCGGGTGTTGGCGAGCTGGGCCTTGGTGTCGGCCATGTCCTTACTCCTCTTGCGTCAGTCCACGTGCGGGATGTCCGTGCGCGGGCGCCGGGGGTGACCCGGCTCTCCCGCGTGCAGCGGGCGCCGCTGGACCTGCGTTACCAGCGGTAGTGCGCGAAGGCCTTGTTCGACTCGGCCATCTTGTGCGTGTCCTCACGGCGCTTGACCGCCGCACCCAGACCGTTGCTCGCGTCGAGCAGCTCGTTCATCAGACGCTCGGTCATCGTCTTCTCGCGACGCGCGCGGCTGTACTGGATCAGCCAGCGCAGGCCGAGGGTGGTGCTCCGGGAGGCGCGGACCTCGACCGGGACCTGGTAGGTCGCACCACCGACGCGGCGGCTGCGGACCTCGAGGGCCGGCTTGACGTTGTCCAGCGCCCGCTTGAGCGTGACGACCGGGTCGGTGTCGGTCTTCGCCCGGCAGCCCTCGAGGGCACCGTAGACGATCGACTCGGCGACCGAGCGCTTGCCGTCGACGAGGACCTTGTTCACCAGCTGGGTGACCAGCGGCGACTGGTAGACCGGGTCGGCGACCAGCGGACGGCGCGGCGCGGGGCCCTTGCGCGGCATGTCAGCTCTTCTCCTTCTTCGCGCCGTACCGGCTGCGAGCCTGCTTGCGGTTGCGGACACCCTGGGTGTCCAGCGAGCCGCGGATGATCTTGTAGCGCACGCCCGGGAGGTCCTTCACGCGGCCGCCGCGCACGAGCACCATCGAGTGCTCCTGCAGGTTGTGGCCGACGCCCGGGATGTAGGCGGTCACCTCGATGCCACTGGTGAGGCGGACTCGAGCGACCTTGCGCAGCGCCGAGTTCGGCTTCTTCGGCGTCGTGGTGTAGACGCGCGTGCACACGCCGCGGCGCTGAGGGGAACCCTTCAACGCCGGGGTCTTGGTCTTCTCGACCTTGTCCTCGCGGCCCTTGCGGACCAGCTGGTTGATCGTGGGCATGAGCGGCCTGGATCTCCTACCTGCGCTGGGTCGTGCTCTCGATGTGGTGCTCTGCTGTCGTGCTCGGTGGTGCCGGCCCTGTTTGGGTCTTCCCGGTCCAGGTCACCAGCCACCGTCCGACCCACGCGGTCGGGCGTGTCGCCCTTCCCCGGAGCCGGCCGCTGTCGACGGACCGGACTCGGTTGCCCCTCGCGACTCGGCGTCGCCACCCCCGGCACTCGGCCGGGAGGTGGACCCCGGTGTCAGGAGGAGCGATCCTCCGGCCACCCAGGCGCACCGCGAACGGGAGCAGGCCCAGGGCACCCTGGGCACGGCTGACGACGATACCCGCGCCGCGAAGACCCGTGCAAACCGGGTCCCCAAGTCGACAGGGGGCCCTTGGTCACACCGCCGCAGCGGGGTCTCACCGGAGGCAACGACCGGCCTCCTGAACCTCTTCCCGGTGTGCGGCAGCTCGCCGGGATCGCCCCGACGCTACCTCTCCGCCCTCGCCTGCGGAGCGATTCCGGGCGGGACTGTCGCAGCCCCGCCGTAGCGTCCTCCGGGATCCCGTCCACTACCGCCCGCCGCCAGCGGGCGACCCCGGAGGACCCGTGCACGTCGACGCCGCCCGCGAGCTCAAGGCCCGCATCCTGACCGACGCCCGCTACGCGGCGGACGCCCGGGTGGCCGGCGCACCCGCGCGACCGCTCCGGGTGGCGGTGGGCCTGGCCCCGGCCGGTCCGGGGCAGGTCGGGGTCGCGGTGCGGCTCGAGTCGGCGGACGACCGGAAGCTGCTGCCCGACCTCGGGGTGGCGGCCGAGCCCGAGGTGGACGTGCGCGTGATCGGGCCGATACGGGCGCTCACCTCCCCCGCCCCCGCCCCGGCCGGCCTCCAGCGCCCGGTGCGGCCGGTGCGGCCGGGGCTGTCGGTCGGTCATCCCTCCGTCACGGCGGGAACCATCGGCGGCTTCGTGTGGCTCGGCGGTCGGCTGGCGGTGCTGTCGAACAACCACGTGCTCGCGGCCAGCGACGCGGCCGCGGTCGGCGACCCGGTGCTGCAGCCCGGGCCCGCGGACGGCGGCACGGCCGAGGACCGCATCGGCAGCCTGACCGCGTTCGAGCGGTTCACCGACGACGGGGCCAACCTCGTGGACGCCGCCGTCGCGGTGCTGGACGACGGCATCGGCGCCGAGCCGGGCAACCTCCCCGGTGGCCCGCTCACCGGCACCGTCCTCGCGGCCGAGGACATCGACCCCGACGTCCTCGTGGAGAAGGTGGGCCGCACGACCGGGCACACGCGCGGGCGGATCAGCGCCGTCGAGGTCGACGGGGTGGCCGTCCAGTACGACGGGGCGGTGCACACGTTCGACGACCAGGTCGAGATCGAGGGGCTGGCCGGCGGGTTCAGCGCCGGCGGCGACAGCGGCTCGGTGATCTGGCGCAGCGCCGACCGGGCTCCTCTCGCCCTGCTGTTCGCCGGCAGCGACGAGGGCGGCACAGCCGGCGGCGGGGTGACCTTCGCCAACCCGCTGGCCACGGTGCTGGCCACGTTCGGGGTGGAGTGGGTGTCCTCCTGAGCCGCTGAGGGGCACCATGGGGACGTGGATCCCGACCGTGCCGCCGCCAGCGCCGCCAAGCGATCCCTGGCCGCGCGGCTGTCCGCGGAGCCCGGCGTCGTGGGGATCGGCCTTGCGCGGCGGGCGTCGGGCTACGTCGTGAAGGTGAACCTGGCCGACGCCGGGGCGGCCAGCCGCGTCCCTGGCGACGTCGACGGCGTCCGCGTGGTGACCGAGGTCGTCGGGGCCGTCCGCGCGCTCTGAGCGGGCGACTACGGTCGCGGACGGCGCCGCCCGGGCGCCGACGACCGGAGGAGTGCACGTGCGCATCGGCATCCAGGCCAGCTACAGCGGCGGCTTCCAGGAGACCGCAGCGGAGATCCGTGACCTCGAGGCCGCCGGGCTCGACGTCGCGCTGGTGTCGGAGGTCTACACCTTCGACGCGGTCAGCCAGCTCGGCTACCTCGCCGCGGTGACCGAGCGCGTGGACCTGATGAGCGCGATCTTCCCGATCTACAGCCGCACCCCGACGCTGACCGCCATGACCGCGGCCGGGCTGGACTTCGTCTCCGGCGGCCGGTTCATCCTCGGCCTGGGCGCCTCGGGGCCGCAGGTGATCGAGGGCTGGCACGGCGTCCCCTACGACGCGCCGCTGCAGCGCACCCGCGAGATCGTGGAGATCTGCCGCCAGGTGTGGCGGCGGGAGCGGGTCGTGCACGAGGGCGCGAAGTACCAGGTCCCGCTGCCGGCCGGCCAGGGCACCGGGCTGGGCAAGCCGCTGAAGCTCATCAACACCCCGGTGCGCGAGCGGGTGCCGGTGATGCTGGCCGCGCTCGGTCCCAAGAACGTGGAGCTGGCGGCCGAGATCGCCGAGGCGTGGCAGCCCATCTGGTTCCAGCCGGAGAAGGCCCGCGACGTCTGGGGCGAGTCCCTGGCGGCCGGCACGGCCAAGCGTGACGCGTCGCTCGGGGAGCTGCAGATCGTCGTCGGCGTCCCGGTGGCGATCGGCGACGACGTCGACGCGATGCACGACCTGGTCCGCCCGCACCTGGCGCTCTACGTCGGCGGGATGGGCGCGCGGGGCAAGAACTTCTACAACGACCTGGCCTGCCGCTACGGCTACGAGAAGGAGGCCAAGGAGGTCCAGGACCTCTACCTGTCCGGCAAGAAGGACGAGGCCGCGGCCGCGCTGCCGGAGGAGCTCGTCCGGTCGGTGTCGCTGATCGGGCCGGAGGGGCACGTCGCCGAGCGGGTCGCCGCCTTCGCCGAGGCCGGCGTGACCACGCTGGCCCTGCAGCCGCTCGACGGCAGCCGCGAGGGCCGCCTGCGCACCGTGGAGAGCATGCGCCGTCTGGCCGGCTGACGTGGTGAACACCGTGCCGGCCGCGGCCACGATCGCCGTCCGGGGCTCGTGGACGGCGGAGGTCGAGCCCGAACTGGCCCACGTCCGGATCTCGGTGGGTGCCCGCGCGGCCGACCGGGCGCAGGTGCTGCGCGACCTGACCTCCCGGGTCGACGACCTCCGTGCGGCACTCGGTGCGTACGGCGAGGCCGTCGAGGCGCTCGACGGCGGGCCGCTGTGGGTGCGGCCCCGGGTCAAGGACGGCGGCCGCCCCCGCGAGCGGGTGACCGGCTACCTGGCCGGCGTCACGCTCACCGCCACCGTCGTGGGGTTCGCCGTGCTCGGCGACCTGCTGCTGCGGCTGGCCGACCGCGAGATGGTCACCCTCGACGGCCCGTACTGGGCGCTGCGCCCCGAGAGCGACGCCTACCGGCAGGCACGCACCGAGGCCGTCCGCGACGCCCGGCGGCGGGCCGAGGAGTACGCAGCGGCGGCCGGCGCGCGGGTGACCGGCCTGGTGGAGATCGCCGACGTCGGCCTCTCCGCTCCCGAGACGTTCGCGGCCGCACCGGCGGCCATGTTCCGCACCGCCGCACACGACAGCGTGGCCGACGAGGTGACGTTCGACGTGGAGCCGGTGCCGCAGACGGTCTCCGCCACGGTCGAGGCGCGCTTCACCGCCACCCAGCCCGACTTCGGCTGACGACCCTCACGGACGCAGAAGGGCCCCGCAGGACGGATCCTGCGGGGCCCTTCTGCGTTTCGTCACGGCATCAGCCGCGCCAGTCGTACTCCTCGAGGCGGACGGCCTCGCCGGTGCCCTGACCGAAGACGTCGGGGCTGTAGTACTGCCCGTCGTCGTAGCCGGCCATGGTGTACACCGCGGCGCGGGCCTCCTCGGTCGGCTCGACCGTGATGTTCCGGTAGCGGCTGATACCCGTACCCGCCGGGATCAGCTTGCCGATGATCACGTTCTCCTTGAGGCCGAGCAGGCTGTCGCTCTTGCCCTGGATCGCGGCGTCGGTGAGCACCTTGGTCGTCTCCTGGAAGGAGGCGGCCGACAGCCACGACTCGGTCGCGAGCGAGGCCTTGGTGATGCCCATGAGCACCGGACGGGCCGAGGCCGGCTCGCCGCCCTCGGCGACGACGCGGCGGTTCTCGGTCTCGAACAGCGTCCGCTCGACCAGCGCACCGGGGAGGAATTCCGTCGCGCCGGAGTCGATGATGGTCACCCGCTTGAGCATCTGGCGGATGATCACCTCGATGTGCTTGTCGTGGATCGACACGCCCTGGCTGCGGTAGACCTCCTGGACCTCGCGGACCAGGTGCAGCTGCACCTCGCGCGGGCCCATGATCCGCAGCACCTCGTGCGGGTCCACCGCACCCTCGGTCAGCTGCTCGCCGACCTCGACGTGCGCGCCGTCCTCGACCCGCAGCCGCGACCGGCGCGACAGCTTGTCGTAGACGACCTCGTCGGAGCCGTCGTCCGGGGTGATGGTCAGCTTGCGGAACTGCTCGCCGTCCTCGATGCGGACCGTGCCGGCCAGCTCGGCGATCGGGGCCTTGCCCTTGGGGACGCGGGCCTCGAAGAGCTCCACCACACGCGGCAGACCGTGGGTGATGTCCTCACCCGCGACACCACCGGTGTGGAAGGTGCGCATCGTCAGCTGGGTGCCGGGCTCACCGATCGACTGGGCGGCGATGATGCCGACCGCCTCGCCGACGTCCACCAGCTTTCCGGTCGCCAGGGAGCGGCCGTAGCAGGTGGCGCAGGTGCCGAGCAGCGACTCGCAGGTCAGGACGCAGCGCACCTTGACCTCGGAGACACCGGCGTCGACCAGCTGCCCGATCAGGACGTCGCCCAGGTCGGCGCCGGCCTCGGCGATGACCGTGCCGTCCTGGGCCACCACGTCGGCGGCCAGGGAGCGGGCGTAGACGCTCGTCTCGACGTGCGGGTCACGGGTGACCCGGCCGTCGAGGACGGTGCCGATCGGCATGATGACGCCGCGGTCGGTGCCGCAGTCCTCCTCGCGGATGATGACGTCCTGCGAGACGTCGACCAGCCGGCGGGTGAGGTAGCCGGAGTCCGCGGTCCGCAGCGCCGTGTCGGCCAGACCCTTGCGGGCACCGTGCGTGGAGATGAAGTACTCCAGCACGGACAGACCCTCCCGGAAGTTGGCCTTGATCGGCCGCGGGATGATCTCGCCCTTCGGGTTGGCCACCAGGCCGCGCATACCGGCGATCTGGCTGATCTGCATCATGTTGCCTCGGGCGCCCGAGTTGACCATGACCCAGACCGGGTTGGTGGTCGGGAAGTTGTCCACCATCGCCTGGCTGACCTCGGCCCGCGCGCGGGTCCAGATCTCGATGAGCTCCCCACGACGCTCGGCGTCGGTGATGACGCCGCGCTCGTACTGGCGCTCGATCTTGCGCGCCTCCTCCTCGTGCCGGTCGAGGATCTCCTGCTTGGCCGGCGGGGTCACCACGTCGTCGATGGCGATCGTGATGCCCGCGCGGGTGGCCCAGTGGAACCCGGCCGACTTGAGGGCGTCGAGGGTCGCGGCGACCTGCACCTTGGGGTAGCGCTCGGCGAGGTCGTTGACGATCGCCCCGAGCTCCTTCTTCGGCACCTGGTAGTTGACGAAGCGGTAGTCCTCGGGCAGCGCCTCGTTGAACAGCACCCGGCCGAGGCTGGTGAGCACCGTGGCGGGACCGCCCGGCGTCCAGTCTGCCGGCTGCTCCCACGGCTCGTTGACCGCACCGTTGTCGACGCCGAAGACCTCGTCCAGCCGGATCCAGGCCCGCTCCTGCAGACCCAGCGCTCCCTTGTCGTAGGCCATGATCGCCTCGGCGGCCGACGCGAAGGCGCGCGGCGAACCGCCGTCGCCCTCCTCGCGGCTGGCCACCAGGGTGGTCAGGTGGTACAGGCCCAGCACCATGTCCTGGGTCGGCGCGGTGATCGGGCGACCGTCGGCCGGGCTCAGGATGTTGTTGCTCGACAGCATCAGGATGCGGGCCTCGGCCTGCGCCTCCGCCGACAGCGGCAGGTGCACGGCCATCTGGTCACCGTCGAAGTCCGCGTTGAACGCGGTGCAGACGAGCGGGTGGATCTGGATGGCCTTGCCCTCGACCAGCTGCGGCTCGAAGGCCTGGATGCCGAGGCGGTGCAGCGTCGGCGCCCGGTTGAGCAGCACCGGGTGCTCGGTGATGACCTCCTCCAGCACGTCCCAGACGACGGGACGCGCGCGCTCGACCATCCGCTTGGCGGACTTGATGTTCTGCGCGTGGTTGAGGTCGACCAGCCGCTTCATGACGAACGGCTTGAACAGCTCCAGCGCCATCTGCTTGGGCAGACCGCACTGGTGCAGCTTCAGCTGCGGGCCGACGACGATGACCGAACGGCCGGAGTAGTCGACGCGCTTGCCGAGCAGGTTCTGCCGGAACCGGCCCTGCTTGCCCTTGAGCAGGTCGGACAGCGACTTCAGCGGGCGGTTGCCCGGGCCGGTGACCGGCCGGCCGCGGCGGCCGTTGTCGAACAGCGCGTCCACGGACTCCTGGAGCATCCGCTTCTCGTTGTTCACGATGATCTCGGGCGCGCCGAGGTCCAGCAGCCGCTTGAGCCGGTTGTTCCGGTTGATGACCCGGCGGTACAGGTCGTTCATGTCGCTGGTGGCGAACCGGCCACCGTCGAGCTGCACCATCGGGCGCAGGTCCGGCGGGATGACCGGGACGCAGTCCAGCACCATGCCCATGGGCGAGTTGCGGGTCTGCAGGAACGCCGCGACGACCTTCAGCCGCTTGAGCGCGCGCAGCTTGCGCTGACCCTTGCCGGTGCGGATCGTCTCGCGCAGCGAGGCCGCCTCGGCGTCGAGGTCGAAGTCGGCGAGCAGCTTCTGCAGCGCCGCGGCGCCCATGCCGCCCTCGAAGTACTCACCGAAGCGGTCGCGCAGCTCGCGGTAGAGGCCCTCGTCGGCGATGAGCTGCTTGACCTCGAGCTTGCGGAAGGTGTCGAGCACCTCCTCGAGGCGGTCGATCTCCCGCTGCGCGCGGTCGCGCAGCTGGCGCATCTCCCGCTCGCCGCCCTCGCGGACCTTGCGGCGCACGTCGGACTTGGCGCCCTCGGCCTCGAGCTCGGCCAGGTCGGCCTCCAGCTTCTGCTGGCGGGCCTCGACGTCGGCGTCGCGGCGGGACTCCAGGTTGTGCTTCTCCGCGCTGATCTCGGCCTCGATGGTCGGGAGGTCGCGGTGGCGCGCCTCGTCGTCCACCGTGGTGATCAGGTAGGCGGCGAAGTAGATGATCTTCTCGAGGTCCTTGGGCGCCAGGTCGAGCAGGTAGCCCAGGCGCGAGGGGACGCCCTTGAAGAACCAGATGTGGGTGACCGGCGCGGCCAGCTCGATGTGGCCCATCCGCTCACGGCGCACCTTGGCGCGGGTCACCTCGACGCCGCAGCGCTCGCAGATGATGCCCTTGAAGCGGACACGCTTGTACTTGCCGCAGTAGCACTCCCAGTCCCGGGTGGGACCGAAGATCTTCTCGCAGAAGAGACCGTCCTTCTCCGGACGGAGAGTGCGGTAGTTGATGGTCTCGGGCTTCTTCACCTCACCGTGCGACCACTGGCGGATGTCGTCGCCGGTGGCCAGACCGATGCGGAGCTCGTCGAAGAAGTTGACGTCGAGCACTGAGTGGACCCCTTTCCCGGGGTTTCGTTACTGAACGCTTCTTGTAAAGGCTTGGTGGGAAGGCCCCCTCCGGGACTCCCCTGCGCGTGCGAAGGGGATCCCGGAGGGGGTCCCTTCTCAGACGTCCTCGACGCTCGAGGGCTCGCGGCGGGAGAGGTCGATGCCCAGCTCCTCCGCGGCCCGGAAGACCTCGTCGTCGGTGTCGCGCAGCTCGATGGCCTGCCCGTCGCCGGAGAGCACCTCGACGTTGAGGCACAGCGACTGCAGCTCCTTGAGCAACACCTTGAACGACTCCGGGATGCCCGGCTCGGGGATGTTCTCGCCCTTGACGATCGCCTCGTAGACCTTGACGCGGCCCAGGATGTCGTCGGACTTGATGGTCAGCAGCTCCTGCAGCGCGTAGGCCGCGCCGTAGGCCTGCATCGCCCAGCACTCCATCTCGCCGAAGCGCTGGCCACCGAACTGCGCCTTACCACCCAGCGGCTGCTGCGTGATCATCGAGTAGGGGCCGGTCGACCGGGCGTGGATCTTGTCGTCGACCAGGTGCAGCAGCTTCAGGATGTAGACGTAGCCCACCGAGATCGGCTCGGGGAAGGGCTCCCCGGAGCGACCGTCGAACAGCCGGGCCTTGCCGGTCTCCTTGACCATCCGGTCGCCGTCGCGGTTCGGGATCGTCGAGCCGAGCAGGCCGACGATCTCGTCCTCCTTGGCGCCGTCGAACACCGGGGTCGCCGTCCGCGTGCCGGGCTCGGCCGAACGGGCGCTCTCCGGCAGGTTGGCCGCCCACTCCGGGTTGCCCTCGACCTGCCAGCCGGACTTGGCGACCCACCCGAGGTGGGTCTCCAGCACCTGGCCGACGTTCATGCGGCCCGGGACGCCGAGCGGGTTCAGGACGATGTCGACCGGGGTGCCGTCCTCGAGGAACGGCATGTCCTCCTGCGGCAGGATCTTCGCGATGACGCCCTTGTTGCCGTGGCGGCCGGCGAGCTTGTCACCGTCGGAGATCTTGCGCATCTGGGCGACGTAGACCCGGATCAGCTCGTTGACGCCCGCGGGCAGCTCGTCGCCGTCCTCGCGGGAGAACACGCGGACGCCGATGACCTTGCCGGACTCACCGTGCTTGACCTTCAGCGACGTGTCGCGGACCTCGCGGGCCTTCTCACCGAAGATCGCGCGCAGCAGCCGCTCCTCCGGGGTCAGCTCGGTCTCGCCCTTCGGCGTCACCTTGCCGACGAGGATGTCGCCGGGGACGACCTCGGCGCCGATGCGGATGATGCCGCGCTCGTCGAGGTCGGCGAGGACCTCCTCGGAGACGTTCGGGATGTCCCGGGTGATCTCCTCGGCACCGAGCTTGGTGTCCCGCGCGTCGACCTCGAACTCCTCGATGTGGATCGAGGACAGGACGTCGTCCTGCACGAGGCGCTGCGACAGGATGATCGCGTCCTCGTAGTTGTGGCCCTCCCACGGCATGAAGGCGACGAGCAGGTTCTTGCCCAGCGCCATCTCGCCTTGGTCGGTGCACGGCCCGTCGGCGATGACCTGGCCGACCTCGACCCGCTGACCCTCGTCGACGACCGGGGTCTGGTTGATCGAGGTGCCCTGGTTCGAGCGGCGGAACTTCAGCAGCCGGTAGGTCTGCCGGGTGCCGTCGTCGGCCATGACGGTGACGTAGTCGGCGGTGGAGTCCTCGACCACACCGGCCTTCTCGGCCACGACGACGTCGCCGGCGTCGACCGCGGCCCGCAGCTCCATGCCGGTGCCGACCAGCGGGGCCTCGCTGCGCAGCAGCGGGACGGCCTGACGCTGCATGTTCGCGCCCATGAGCGCGCGGTTGGCGTCGTCGTGCTCGAGGAACGGGATCATCGCCGTCGCGACCGAGGTCATCTGGCGCGGCGAGACGTCCATGTAGTCGACGCTCTCGGGCGCCAGGTAGTCGACCTCGCCACCCTTGGTGCGGACCAGGACGCGGTCCTCGGCGAAGCGGCCCTGCGCGTCCAGCGGCGAGTTCGCCTGGGCGACGACGAAGCGGTCCTCCTCGTCGGCGGTCAGGTAGTCGATCTGGTCGGTGACCACGCCGTTCTCGACCCGGCGGTACGGGGTCTCGATGAAGCCGAAGGCGTTGACCCGCCCGAAGGCCGACAGCGAGCCGATCAGGCCGATGTTCGGGCCTTCCGGCGTCTCGATCGGGCACATCCGGCCGTAGTGGCTCGGGTGCACGTCGCGGACCTCCATGCCGGCCCGCTCACGCGACAGACCGCCCGGGCCCAGGGCCGACAGGCGGCGCTTGTGGGTCAGACCCGCGAGCGGGTTGGTCTGGTCCATGAACTGGGACAGCTGGCTGGTGCCGAAGAACTCCTTGATGGAGGCGACGACCGGCCGGATGTTGATCAGGGTCTGCGGCGTGATCGCCTCGACGTCCTGGGTGGTCATCCGCTCGCGGACGACGCGCTCCATGCGGGAGAGGCCGACCCGGATCTGGTTCTGGATCAGCTCGCCGACGGTGCGCAGGCGGCGGTTGCCGAAGTGGTCGATGTCGTCGGTGCCGTGGTCGGGCTCGCCGGCGTGCAGGCGCACGACGTACTCGATGGTGGCGACGATGTCGTCCTCGGTCAGCGTCAGCGTGCTCTGCGGCACCTCGACGCCGAGCTTCTTGTTGACCTTGTAGCGGCCGACCTTGGCCAGGTCGTAGCGCTTCGGGTTGAAGAAGAGGTTCTCCAGCAGCGCCTGGGCGCTCTCCCGCGTCGGCGGCTCACCCGGCCGCAGCTTGCGGTAGATGTCCAGCAGCGCCTCGTCCTGCCCGGCGATGTGGTCCTTCTCCAGGGTCGCGAGGACCGTGGGCGACCACTGGAAGTGCTCGCGGATCCGGTCCTCGGTCCAGCCGAGGGCCTTGAGCAGCACGGTGACCGGCTGGCGGCGCTTGCGGTCGATGCGGACGCCGACGGTGTCCCGCTTGTCGACGTCGAACTCCAGCCACGCACCGCGGCTGGGGATGACCTTGGCGCTGAAGACGTCCTTGTCCGACGTCTTGTCCAGGGCCTTGTCGAAGTAGACGCCCGGGCTGCGGACCAGCTGGGAGACGACGACGCGCTCGGTCCCGTTGATGACGAACGTGCCCTTGTTCGTCATGATCGGGAAGTCGCCCATGAACACCGTCTGGCTCTTGATCTCGCCGGTGGTGTTGTTCATGAACTCGGCGGTGACGAACAGCGGCGCCGCGTAGGTCATGTCCTTGTCCTTGCACTCCTCGAGGGACGCCTTGACGTCCTCGAAGCGCGGGTTGGAGAAGGACAGCGACATCGAGCCGCTGAAGTCCTCGATCGGGCTGATCTCCTCGAGGATCTCGGCGAGGCCGCCGACGGCGTCGGCCTGCTCCTCGGGCGAGAGGGTGGCCCGCCACTCGGGGCTGCCGATGAGCCAGTCGAAGGAGGCGGTCTGCAGCGCGAGCAGATCCGGCACCTCGAGGGGCTCGTGGATCTTGGCGAAGGAGACCCGGAGCGGTGCGCCGGGGATCTTCTGCAGGTCGGTCTCAGCGGTGCGGGTACCGGGCTGAGGGACCTCGGGGTCGTACTGGGTGGTGCCGGACTCGGTGGTGCTGGGGTTGATGCTGGTGGGGCGAGAGCCTGCCAAGATGCGTCCTTCCAAGGACTCACGACGTGCGGCCGGTGGGTGCGGGATTTCGTCCTGGGTCGAAAGTCGGTAACGGCGGGGCTGCCCGCGTCCGTCCTGCACCATGGGGTCGGCCGGGGGTCCGGGACGTATCCCGGGCACCACTTGTGACCCGTCAGTAGCGGGCAGGCAGTCAGGGGGCAGCGCAACAGGAGACCCTACCCCTGCTGGCGCACGCTGTCCACGTCGGGGGGCCGGCACGCGACGAGCGCCACACCCGGAACGACAGCGGATCCGTCGAGCAGGGGCTCTCCGGGCCGTTCGTGGGAGCCATGATGCCAGGCTCGGGCCCGCTTGGGCACTGCCACGCCGCGATCTTTCGCAGTCCGGCGCCTGCCCGTGCGCGTCAGCTGGTGGTCAGGACGGTCAGCTCGCTGATCTTCCAGTCCCCGTCGACGCGGACGACGTGCACCTGGACCGTCTGCGTGCACGCCTGCGCGCCCTCCGGCGTGACCTCGCACTCCGATCCCGCGGGCGCCGGCTGGTCCCCGCTGTTCACCGACGTGACCACGTACCTGCCGAACACGACCAGGGTGGCCGCGTCCTGCGCGTCGTTGATCTGCTGCAGGCCCACGTCGAGGACCTCGTAGCCGGTGGTCGCCGAGACCTGCTCGTAGGTGTCGATGATCCCGCCCTGCGACAGGTCGGTCCGGTACTGGTCGCGCAGGTCGCCGGTGAGGACGTCGAGCTTGCGCTGCACGCTGCCCTCGGAGTCGCGGTAGTCGAAGGCGTAGATCGCCTCGATCCCCTCGCGGGTGGCGTCGAGCACCGTGGCGGAGACGTAGCGCGGCGAGGTGCGCTGCCAGAACAGGTACCCGGCACCGGCGGCCGCGAGCAGGCACAGGACGGCGAGGACGAGGGCCAGGGCCCTGCCGCCGCCCCGGCGCGGCTGCTCGACCACGCCGGCGGGGCGCGCCGACCGCCGGGCGACGGGCTTCGGGGCCCGCGTCGCCGCGGGGGACCGCTCCTCGGCGCGGGCAGCGGCGGCCGGCCGGCTCGGGCGGGAGCGCGGCGTCGGCACCGCGCGGGAATCGGCGTCGTCCCGGTCCCGCCGGCTGCCGGCCACCCGCGGGCGGGGGCTGGGCCGGGCGGCGGCGCCGGGCCGGGGCCGCGGCGTCGGGCGGGGGCGCTCGTCGGGGGTCTCGGCCACGTCCCTCACCGCCCCGTCAGCCCGGAGAGCAGCCAGCGGCCGTCGACCTGGGTGAGCTCTGCCTGGATCCGGTAGCGGATCACCTGGGCCTGCTCGTCGGCGTTGGTCTTCTGGGTCGACTGGATCACCAGCAGCACGGTGCCGTGCTCCGCGTCGGCCCGGGTGACCGCCGCCCCGACGACCTCGGTCTGCACGACCGCCTCGGTGTCGGCCAGCCGCTGCCGGTTGTCGTCGAGCTGGGAAACGGCTTCGTCGCGCAGGTCGCCGGTGGTGATCCGGCGGGCCTGCTCGATGTCCTCGTCGAGGGTCACGTAGTCGAACGAGGTCAGGTCGACCACCTCGGAGCGCGCGGCCTGCAGCACGTCGACGTAGTCCCCGGTGGTGATGGACGACGGCTCGGGGCGCGTGGCCCAGAGCCATCCCGCGGCGCCGAGCAGCAGCAGGAGCAGAGCGGCCAGCACGGGGACCAGCGGGAAGGAGATCCGGGCGCGTCGGTCGTCGACGGCCGGCGGCTGCGCCGTGTCGTCGTCGGCACCCCGCCGACGGCGCAGCGCCACCGGCTCGACGTCCGGGAGCCGCTCGTCCCCGGCGCCGGGGACGGCCTCGTCCTCGGCCAGCGCGCGCCCGCGCGCTTCGCTCGTCACCCCTGTCATCCTCTCGGTCGTTTCCTGCACCGGCCCTGTCCTCATGGCCACGATCACCCGATCGAGCGGGAGACGGGGGTGGCGGACAGGATCCCCCCGAGCACCTCGTCGACGATCCCCGCGACCGCCTCGCTGCCAGCTGCGAAGCCGCCCTGGGGCCCGGGTGAGCCCACGCCGCCGCTGCGGCCGATGTTCTGCTCGCCGCGGATGTTCGAGCCCGACTCGTCCACCCCGTCCCCCGGGTTCGGGTCGACCCCGTCGACCACGGCGCAGCGCACAGCGCCGGTGTCCACGCTGGAGACGGCGCCCGGGCTCGGGGTCTGCCCCGTGGAGACGTAGCCGCTGGTGCACGCCCGCGGGTCCCCGGCGTTGAGCACGAACCCGAAGTGCGCCCGCATGGTGCCTCCGTCGTTGCGGACGACGGTGAAGCCCCCGGAGACCACGTCGGGGTAGGTCACCAGCATCTGCTCGACGCCGTCCAGCCGGGGGATGGTGACCTCGTTGAGGACGTCGAGATTGCGCACCAGCGAGCCCAGACCCGGGCCGGCGTTCTCGACCAGCTCCTGCAGGGCGTCGCCGGCGTCCGGCGCGTTGACCACCAGGGTCCGCAGGTCGGGGTCCATCTCCACCAGCGTGTCCGACACCAGGCGCAGGTCCGCCGCCCAGTCCTGGATCGCCGAGCGGCTGTCCACCTGGGCGTCGAGCACGGTCTGCCCGTCGGTGATCAGCTGCAGGGTCTGCGGCAGCGACTGCTCGGCGCGGGCCAGCAGCAGGTCGCCGTTGTCGATCAGCCGGCCGAGGTCGTCGCCGGCGCCGGCGAAGGCCCTGCCCAGCTCGTCGACCACCACCCGCAGGTTCTCGACGTCCAGGGAGCCGACGAGCTGGTCGACGTCGAGCAGCAGCTGCTCCACAGGGATCGGGATGGCGGTCCGGCTCTGCGGGATGACCGAGCCGTCGGCGAGGAACGGGCCGTCGCCGTCGTCCGGGCGCAGGTCGACGTACTGCTCCCCCACCGCGCTGCGGTTGGCCACGACGGCCCGTGCGTCGGCCGGGATGGGCTCGGTGTCCGGCTCGATGGTCAGCGTCACGCGCACGCCGTCGTCGGTGAGCCGCATGTCCGTGACCCGGCCGACGGAGACGCCGCGGTAGGTGACCTCGGCGTTGACGAAGATGCCGCCGGAGTCCGCGAAGTCCGCCGCGACGTCGTAGCCGGAGCCGAGCAGCACGCGGTCCAGCCCGACGTAGTTGAAGCCGAGGTAGGCCATGCCGAGGACGGCGAGGGTCAGGAAGGCGACCAGCTTGAGCTTGGTCCGGCGGGTGATCACGGCGTGCCTCCCGGGATGCCCGGCAGGCCCGGGAGCCCGGTCCCACCGCCGGTCTCGCCCCCGACGACGCTGCCCGCGTCGGCCGGCAGCCCGGGCAGGCCGAGCGCCGTCGTGGTCGCGGGGGTCCGCTGCTGGTTGCCCGGCGGGGAGCCGACCTGGCCGCAGGTGTCGCCGACCAGCTCCTGCGGCGCGATCTTCAGCGCGCCGGTGACGGGGTCGACGGCGTAGCGGCAGAGGATCTCGCGCAGGTCGAGGTTCAGCGTTGCGGTCATGTTGGTGAACAGGCCGTAGCCGCCGGTGCGCGAGTCGGGCCGGTAGTTCAGCGCGGACAGCGAGCTCGCGGGGAACGGATAGGTCAGCAGCAGGTCCAGCGAGCCCGTCAGGTCGGAGCCGGCCGCGGCCAGCTGGCTCAGGATCGGCTGGAGCAGCTGCAGGTCCTGGACGGTGTTCTGCCCCGCCTGGTTGATGATCCGGGTCCCGACGTCGCCGAGGCGGGCCAGGCTGTCGAGCATCGACACCAGCAGGTCCTCCTGCTGGTCGAGCACGTCGAGCCCGGGGCCGATCGTGTCGAGCGCGGTCTCGATCGTGCCGGTGCGCTCGGCCAGGCTGGCGGCGAGCGCGTCGACGCTGTCCAGCGCCCGGCCGATCTCGGCGCGCTGGTCGTCCAGGCCGCCGATGAACGTGTCGAGCTGGTCCAGCGTGTCCTTCAGCTCGTCCTCCCGGCCCTGCATCGCCTCGCCGAGCTCGTGCGTGATCGTCTGGAGCTGGGCCAGGCCACCGCCGTTGAGGACCAGCGACAGGGCGCCGAGCAGCTCCTCGACCTCGACGTTGCGGTTCGTCCGGTCCAGCGTGATCAGCGACCCGTCCTCGAGCCGTCCCTGGGCGGGCTCGCTGCCCGGCGCGGCGAGCTCCACGTACTTCTCGCCGAGCAGCGAGGACTGCTGGATCATCGCCACCGCGTTGCCCGGCAGGTCGACGTCCCCGTTCACGGTCACGGTGACGAGCGCCGTCCAGTCGTCGGACAGCTCGATGTCGGTCACCCGGCCGACCGGGACGTCGGCGACCCGGACGCCGGACTGCGGCACCAGGTCCAGGACGTCGGCGAACTGGATCTGCACCGTGTACGGCCGGTCCCCCACGTCGGCGCCGCCGGGCAGGCTGAACGAGTACGCGCCGCGGAACCCGCAGCCGGACAGCAGGAGCAGCAGCCCGGCCGCGAGCGCACCCACGCGGCGGTTCACGACCGGCCTCCCACCGGGGGCAGGCCGGGGAGCCCGCCGCCGGCCGTGCCGGCGCCGGCACCGGCGTCGAAGATCGCGGTCAGCAGCTCCTGCAGGTCGGACACCCCGTTGCCGTCGAGGTCGTCGAGCACGCCGTTCGCGTCGGCGTCACCGGAGAGCAGCCGGGTGCAGATCTGCTCCGTGGGCGGCAGGCCGAGGACCTGCAGCGGGTCGTCCAGGTCCAGCCCGGCCGGCAGCTGCAGCCGGCCGGCCTGCGCCAGGATCTGGCAGACGATCACGTCGGCGTTCGTGGAGCCGAGCGAGTTGTCGCGGGTGTCGAGGGTCCCGTAGTCGGGGTTGTAGGCGTGCGCCAGGTTGCCCAGGGCCGCGGGCGCGACGTCGAGCACCTCGGCCAGCGCCTGCCGCTGCTGCACCAGGGTCAGCGTCACGTCGGCGAGCTCGTCGACGTTGCCGGTGAGCAGCGCGGTGTTGTCCCGCACGAAGTCGGCGACGTCCCCGAGGGCCTGGGTCAGCAGGTCGACGGCCCGGGCGAGGTCCTCCCGCTCGCCGGCGAGCTGGTCGGCGACCGCCGCGAGGTTGTCGTTGAACTGGCGCACCTGGGTGTCGACCGTGGCCAGGGCCGTCGTGAAGGTCTGCAGGTGGTCCAGGGAGGAGAACAGGTCGTCGCGGTTCTCGGCCAGGGTGCGCACGGCCTGCGAGAAGCCGGTCAGCGTGGAGTTCAGCGCCTCGCCGTTGCCGTCGAGGTTGGCCGCGCCCGTGTCGATCAGGTCCGACAGCGCGCCGTTCTCGTTGGCGCCGGTGGGGCCGAGCGCCGAGGACAGGTCGTCGAGGGCGCCGTAGACCGCGTCCAGCTCGACCGGGGTGGCGGTGCGCTCCAGCGGGACCGTGGCGCCGTCCGCCATCGTGTCGCCGCCGTCGTAGACCGGCGCGAACTGCACGTACCGGTCGGACACAAGCGACGGCGCGAGGATCACCGCGTCGGCGTCGGCGGGGATGTCGTAGTCGTCCTCGATCTCCATGTCCACCCGCACCCGGTCGCCCCGGGGGACGACGGCGGTGATCCTGCCGACCGGGATGCCGAGGATGCGCACGTCGGACCCCTCGTACAGGCCGACGGCCTGGTCGAACCAGGCGGTCACCCGGTAGGAGCCGACCGGGCGGAGCACGGTCCAGCCGATCGCCGCGACGAGGACGACGGCGGCGGCGATCGCGACGCCCCGCTGCAGGGTGCCGGTCATCAGTCGCCCCCCGTCCTGCAGCCGACCGGCAACGGGGTCTGCGCCGCGCCGCCGCAGACGGCGGAGCCCAGCACGCCGGGGACGAGGTTCTCGACGAAGCTGTCGAACCAGCGCCCGTTGCCGAGGGTGTTGGTGAAGACGCGGACGAAGGGGGCCAGGTTCGCCACCGTCCGGCCCAGCGCCGCGCGGTTGCGGGACAGGATGTCGGTGACCGCCGACAGCTGCTGCAGGGCCGGGGTGAGCGCCGCCCGGTTGTCGGCGACCAGGCCGGAGAGCTGGGTGGCCAGCTCCTGGGTGTGGGTGAGGATCGCGTCGATCAGTGCCCGGCGCTCCTGCACCTCCAGCAGCAGCGTGTTCGAGTCGACGATCAGCTTGGTGAACTCGCCGTTGCGGTCGGCGAGCACCTGGGTCACCCGCGACGTGGCCGCGAGCAGGTCGCGCAGCTGCTGGTCGCGGGAGGCGATGGTGTCCGACAGCCGGGACAGCCCCTCCAGCGACGTGCGCACCTCCTCCGGGGTGTCGGCGAAGGTCTGCGAGAGCACCTCGAAGGAGCCGGCCAGCTGGGCGGTGTCGATCTGGTCGATCGTCGTCGACAGGTCGGCGAAGGCCTCGACGACGTCGTACGGGGAGGCCGTGCGCTCCAGCGGGATCGGCTGGCCCGGGTCCAGCGCCGACGCGCCGCGCGGCACCAGGGCGAGGTACTTGGCGCCGAGCACCGTCTCGATCTTGATGGCCGCCTCGGAGCGGTCGCCGACGAAGGCGTCCTTCACCCGGAACTCGACCGTCACGGCGCCGTCCTCGAGGGCGAGGCCCTCGACCTTGCCCACCTTGACGCCGGCGACGCGCACCGGGTCGTCGGGCTGCAGCCCGGCGGCCTCGGAGAACTGCGCCTGGTAGACCGTGCCGCCGCCGATGAGCGGCAGCGACTGCACGTTGAACGCGAGCAGCACCAGCGCCGCGATCACCGAGAGGCTGAGCGCCCCGATGACGACCGGGTTGCGGTCGCGGAACGGCCGGGACCGACGAGCCATCAGCCGCACCCCGCCTCTCCGCTGTTCAGGCCGCCGGCCGGCACGGTGATCCCGTTGGACGGGATCGGCCCGGTGCCCGGCAGGACGACGAAGCCCGAGGCGCCGCACATGAAGAAGTTGAACCAGCTGCCGTTGACCGCGGTGCGGGTGATCAGGTCGATCTTGGTGGGCGCGAGCTGCAGGAAGCTCTCCAGCACGTCGCCGGAGTCGGCGACGTTGCCGGCGAGGGCGCCGAGCTGCTCGATGTCGGCGGCCAGCGGCGGGCGGGCCTGCACCAGGAGCCCGGCCGTGGTGTCGGCCAGGGTGTCGATGGTCTGCAGCGAGTCGAAGATCGCGTCCTTGTCCGCCGCCAGGCCGGTGACGAACTGCTGCAGGCTGACGATCAGGTCCGACAGCTGCTGGTCGCGCGCCGCGACGCTGCCCAGCACGGTGGTCAGGTTGTCGATCACGCTGCCGATGACGGCGTCCTTGTCGGCGAGGGACGACGACAGCGACGCGACGTGCGACAGCAGGCTCTGCACCGTGCCGCCCTCGCCCTGGAACACCTGGATGATCTCGAACGAGAGCCGGTTGACGTCGGCCGGCGAGAGCGCCTGGAACAGCGGTCGGAAACCGCCGAAGAGGGTGGTCAGGTCCAGCGCCGGGTGGGTGCGGGCCAGCGGGATGACCTCCCCGGCGGCCAGCGTCCGCCCGGCCGATCCCTGGCCCTCGGTGAGCGCGACGTAGCGCTGGCCGACCAGGTTCCGGTAGCGGATCGTGGCCTCCACCGCCGCGGGCAGCGGCACGTCCTCCGCCACCTCGAGCTCCACCTCGGCAACCGCGTCGTCGGTTCCCTGGGCCAGCCCGATGCCGGTGACCTGCCCGACGCGGACGCCGGCGATGCGGACCTCGTCGCCCTCGACCAGGCCGGCGACGTCGGTGAACCGGGCCCGGTAGGTCAGCTGGTCGCCGTAGCCGGCGTTGGTGATCGTGGTGACGAGCACGTAGCTGGCCAGCACGGTGACCAGCGCGAAGACGGCCAGCTTGGTCAGCGGCCCGGCGAGTGACCTCACTCTGTCACCACCGCTCCCCGGCAGTTCGCTCCGCTCCTCGCTCGTTCCTCGCTGCGATGCTCACTCACTGGAGCACCACCTGCGTCCCCCGCAGCAGCGGCGCCAGCGTGGCCGCCGACAGGTCCGAGACCTCGTGGGGGGCGAGCCCGGTCTGGTAGCCGAGGATGTTCTTCACGAAGTCCAGTTCCGCGGTGGAGCCCGCCAGCGTGAGGCCCACCGACCGGCCGGCGGTCGGGTTGGGCTCCCCTGCCCCCGGCGGGACGTCGTCCGGCCCGGAGCCGCCGAGACAGTACGGGTTGCCGGACACCGGGCTGTCGGTGGAGTCCACGCCGTCCGCCGGCGGCGTCGGGCAGTAGTACTCGCCCCGCTGGGCCGCCGCGATGAGCGCGTCGATGTCGTCCAGGCCCCGGCAGTCCGGGCCGGACCGGTCGGCGTAGACCGGCTGGTCACCGGGCACGTACGGGTTGCGCGGCGGCAGGGTCACCGAGATGTTCAGGTTCAGCGCCGGGTCGCCGTCCCCGCCGAAGGCCTCGGTGATCATCGGGTTGAACCGGGTCAGGCCCTCGAGCAGGCACGGGTACTCCGGCGAGTACTTCGCGAAGACGCCCAGCACCGGCAGCGAGGTCTCGGCGAGCGAGATCAGGTTCGGCTCGTTGGTCTCCAGGAACTCCGCCGCCGTGGTCGCCGAGCTCTCGCCCACCGTGAAGGTGCGGCGCAACTGCTCGGCCTGGTCGACGATCGTGGTGTTGGTGACGGCAAGGTCGTCCAGAACGGCGAGCAGGTCGTCGGCGGCCGAGTCGTAGGTGTCGGCGACGTCGGCCAGGCCGGAGATGTCGGCCTGCAGCTGGGGCAGCACGGTGTTGAGCTCGCCCACGTAGCTGCCGGCGGTCGCCAGGTTCTCCCCCAGCGAGTCGCCGCGGCCGCGCAGCGCGTCGGCGACCGCGCCCAGGGTGTAGGAGAGGTCCTGCGGCGGCACCGCGCGCAGCAGCGGCAGCAGGTCGTCGATGACCCGCTGCAGCTCGATCGCGTTCTCGGTGCGGTCCTGGCCGATCACGTCGCCGTCGGCCAGCGGCCGGGACGACGGGTTCTCCGGCGGGACGAGGCTGACGAACCGCTCGCCGAACAGGGTCTTGGGCAGCAGCCGCGCGGTCACGTCGGCCGGGATCTCCGCGAGGTGCTCCGGCGCGATGGCCAGCTCGATGGTGGCGCCGTCCAGGTCGGCCCGGACCTCGCGCACCTCTCCGACGATGACCCCGCGCACCTTGACGTCCGACGCCTCCTGCAGCTGGTTGCCGGCCGTGTCGGTCCGCAGGGTCACCGTGGCGACGTCGCTGAAGGCCTTGCCGTAGATCGCCACCGACAGCCCGAGCAGGGCCGCGAGGACGACGAGGAACGCCGCCCCCTGCAGCCGGCGGCGGACGGTCATGGCCCGCGTCGAGGTCATCGCACCGCTCACCCCGCGATCCGCACGGTCGTGGTGGAGCCCCAGATGGCCAGGGAAAGGAACAGGTCGATCACGTTCACCGCGACGATCGAGAAGCGCACCGCCCGGCCGACCGCGAGGCCCACCCCCGCCGGCCCGCCGCTGGCCCGGTAGCCGTAGTAGCAGTGGGTCAGGATGATCACGACCGAGAAGACCAGGACCTTGACGAACGACCACAGCACGTCCTGCGGGGGCAGGAAGAGGTTGAAGTAGTGGTCGTAGGTGCCCGCCGACTGCCTGTAGGCCTGGGTCGCGATCGTGCGGGTGGCGAAATAGCTGGTCAGCAGCCCCAGGACGTAGAGCGGGACGACGGCGATGAAGCCGGCCACGATCCGCGTCGTCACCAGGAACGGCAGCGACGGCACGCCCATGACCTCGAGGGCGTCGATCTCCTCGTTGATCCGCATGGCGCCGATCTGCGCGGTGAAGCCGCAGCCGACCGTGGCCGACAGCGCCAGGCCGGCGACGAGCGGCGCGATCTCCCGGGTGTTGAAGTACGCCGAGAGGAAGCCGGTGAACGCCGAGGTGCCGAGCTGGTCGAGGGCGGCGTAGCCCTGCAGCCCGACCTCGGTGCCGGTGAAGAAGGACAGGAAGGCGATGACGCCGACCGTGCCGCCGATGACCGCCAGCGCGCCGGTGCCGAAGGTGACCTCGGCCAACAGCCGCACGGTCTCCTTCTTGTAGCGGCGCAGCGTGCGCGGCGTCCACGCCAGCGCCCGGCCGTAGAAGCTCAGCTGGTCGCCGAGGTCCTCGAGCGAGGCCAGCGGCGTGCGGTAGACCCGCTTGAGCCGGCGGAGACGGACCCGCAGCCGGTCCGTGGGCGACAGCAGGGCCATCACTGCCCCTTCGGCGGGACGAGCTGGAAGTAGATCGCCGTGATCACGAAGTTGACCGCGAACAGCAGCAGGAACGTGATGACGACGGACTGGTTGACCGCGTCGCCGACGCCCTTGGGGCCGCCGCCGGCCCGCAGCCCCTTGTAGGCGGCGACGATCGCGGCGATCGCCCCGAAGATCAGCGCCTTGATCTCCCCGGTCCAGAAGTCGGCGACCTGGGCCAACGCGCTGAACGACGCCAGGTAGGCACCGGGGGTGCCGCCCTGCAGGATGACGTTGAAGAAGTAGCCGCCGGCGACGCCCACGACGCTGACCAGGCCGTTGAGCAGGACGGCGACGATCATCGCGCCGAGCACGCGCGGCACGACGAGGCGCTGGATCGGACTGATGCCCAGCACCTCCATGGCGTCGATCTCGTCGCGGATCTTGCGGGCGCCGAGGTCGGCGCAGATCGCCGAGCCCCCGGCGCCGGCGATGAGCAGCGCGGTGACGATCGGGCTGGCCTCGCGCAGCACCGCCAGGACCGAGGCCGATCCGGTGAACGACTGCGCGCCCAGCTGTCGCGTCAGCGAGCCCAGCTGCAGGGCGATGACCGCGCCGAACGGGATCGCGACCAGCGCCGTCGGCAGGATCGTCACGCTGGCGACGAACCAGGTCTGCTGCACGAACTCGCGCAGCTGGAAGGGCCGCCGCGGCAGCGCCCGAAGGGTGTCGAGCGCGAAGGCGAACAGGTTGCCGCTGGCCGCCAGCGGCCGCGTCGGCGAGAACGTGCCGTCGAACAGGCCGGGGGCCTTGGGCTTGCCGGCGGCCGTCATTCCTCGCCTCGCGGGCGGGCCCACCACCGCGAGCCGACGGCGACCGGCTCCGGCTCGGGGACGGCGTCGGGCTCGGGCGCCCAGTGCCGTCCGCGGGAGGCGTGGGTGGGCAGGAAGCTGCCGGCGTCCACGTGGGCGAGCAGGTCGTCCGGCAGCGAGGCGCGGATCGCCTCGGCGGTGTCCTCGTCGAACTCGTGCAGCATCCGGGCCACGCGCTCCTGGCGGCGCCGCTGCGCCTGGCGCTCCGGCAGCCCGGGCGAGGGGTCCAGCTGCGGGGGGACGGCGTCCCCGCCGGTGGCCCCCTTGGGGCCGACGCCGTTGTGCGCGTCGCCGCCCCGGGCCTTCAGCGCGGCCATCTCGGCCTCGACCTGGGCGACGTCCTTCTCCTCGCTCATGCCGATCGGGCCCTCCCGCCGGCCGTTGAGGAACTGCCGGACCACCGGCTCCCGGCTGGTGAGCAGCTGCTCGCGCGGGCCGAACATGACCAGGTTGCGGCGGAAGAGCAGGCCGAGGTTGTCGGGCACGGTGCGGGCGGTGCCGATGTCGTGGGTGACGATGAGGAAGGTCGCGTCGATCTGGGCGTTGAGGTCGACGATGAGCTGGTTGAGGTAGGCGACGCGGACCGGGTCGAGGCCGGAGTCCGGCTCGTCGAAGAGGATGATCTCGGGGTCCAGGACCAGGGCCCGGGCCAGGCCGGCGCGCTTGCGCATGCCGCCGGAGATCTCCCCCGGCAGCTTGCCCTCGGCGCCCTGGAGACCGACCATCTCCATCTTCTCCAGGACGATGCTCCGGATCTCCGACTCGCTCTTCCTGGTGTGCTCGCGCAGCGGGAAGGCGATGTTGTCGAAGAGGTTCATGGAGCCGAACAGCGCGCCGTCCTGGAACAGGACGCCGAACAGCTTCCGGATCTCGTAGAGGTCGTGCTCGCCGGCCCGGACGATGTCGGTGCCCTCGATGACGATCGAGCCCTGCTCGGGCTTGAGCAGGCCGACCAGGGACTTGAGGAACACCGACTTGCCGGTGCCCGAGGGGCCGAGCAGGACGGAGATCTCACCGGGCGGCAGGGTGAGCGTGACGTCGCTCCAGATGTTCTGGCTGCCGAAGGACTTGGTCAGTCCCCGGACCTCGACCGCGACGCCCACGTTGCTCCTCCCGCTCCCCGGCGGCGGTGCCGGTTCCGCGTTGACCTCTACTGGTCAGTAACGACCGCCCATCGTGAGGGTTACGCAGGTCACCCTGCAAATCGGAACCGTCACCCAGACGAGCGACACGCCCAGACGCCGCAGGGGCCGCCCTCCCTAGTGGAGGACGGCCCCTGGTGACGGGATGGAACGGCCCCGGCGCAGGGTCCCGGCCCGAGCGGAGCGAGGGCTGGGGGGCGCCGGGGTCCTTTACTTGACGGTGACGGTGGCGCCGGCGCCCTCGAGAGCGGCCTTGGCCTTCTCGGCGGCGTCCTTGGCGACCTTCTCCAGGACCGGCTTCGGCGCGCCGTCGACCAGGTCCTTGGCCTCCTTGAGGCCGAGCGAGGTCAGGCCGCGCACCTCCTTGATGACCTGGATCTTCTTGTCACCGGCACTCTCGAGGATGACGTCGAACTCGTCCTGCTCGGCGGCGGCCTCCTCGCCACCGCCACCGCCGCCACCGGCGGCGGGAGCGGCCGCGACGGCGACCGGGGCAGCAGCGGTGACCTCGAAGGTCTCCTCGAACTGCTTCACGAAGTCGGACAGCTCGAGCAGCGTCATCTCCTTGAACGCGTCGAGCAGCTCCGTGGTGGACAGCTTGGCCATGGTTCTCTCCTTCTGGGTCAGTCGGTGCTGGCCGCGGCGTCGGCGGCAGCGGAGTCGGTGTCGGGGGTGGTGTCAGCAGCGGCGTCGGCGGCGGGAGCCTCGGCGGCCGGGGCGGCCTCCGCGGGCTTCTTCTCCTGCAGCGCGGCGGCCAGCCGGGCGACCTGCGACAGCGGGGCCTGGAAGAGCCCGGCGGCCTTGGTCAGGTTGCCCTTCATCGCGCCGGCGAGCTTGGCGAGGAGCACCTCACGGCTCTCGACGTCGGCGAGGCGGGTGACCTCGCGGGCGTCGACCGTGCGGCCCTCGACCACGCCGCCCTTGACGACGAGCAGCGGGTGGGCGCGCGCGAAGTCGCGGATGGCCTTGGCGGCGTTCACGGGGTCGCCCTCGATGAAGGCGATCGCGGTCGGGCCGCTGAGCAGCGGGGCGAGGTCGGAGAAGCCGACCTCCTCCGCCGCCCGCTTCGTCAGGGTGTTCTTGACGACGGCGTAGCTGCTGCCCTCACCGAGGGAGCGGCGCAGCTGGGTCAGCTGGGCCACGGTCAGCCCGCGGTACTCGGTGAGCACGGCCGCGCTGGACTTCTGGAACCGCTCGGTGATCTCGTCGATCACGGCGGCCTTGGCCTGCGTGGGCATGGGCCTCCTCTCGTCGGTCGGGCGACCACCGGAGGAAGCGCGAGGGCGGGCGATCGGCCCCCGGAGACGAGGAACGCCCCGGCGCAGGACGCACGGGGCGAGGGACGGACGCACGGCGCCGTCGATCGAACCGTCCTCCTGCGCGGGCCGCCCGGAGCTCCGGGACCTTCGATCACACGCGGACGTGCGACGACCAGCGGTCTTGGGGGGAACGTCGACAAGGGTACACGCGTCCGACGGCGGGTGGAGCGGCGGCCGCGGGCCGCACACACGCCAGTGGCCCCCTCCCGCGCGGGGAGAGGGCCACTGGCGTGCGTCCGTCAGGCGGTGGGCTCGTCCACCGTCAGGTTGCGGGTGCGGTTCGGGTCGACCGGGATGCCCGGGCCCATCGTCGTGGAGATGGTGACCTTCTTCAGGTACCGCCCCTTGGCCGCGGCCGGCTTGGCCCGCAGGACCTCGTCGAGGGCGGCGGCGTAGTTCTCGACCAGCTTGGTCTCGGGGAACGAGGTCTTGCCGATGACCAGGTGCAGGTTGGCCTGCTTGTCGACGCGGAAGTTGATCTTCCCGCCCTTGATGTCGTTGACGGCCTTGGCGACGTCCGGGGTCACGGTGCCGGTCTTCGGGTTCGGCATCAGGCCGCGCGGGCCGAGGATGCGGGCGATGCGCCCGACCTTGGCCATCTGGTCGGGAGTCGCGATGGCGGCGTCGAAGTCCAGGAAGCCGCCCTGGATCCGCTCGATCAGGTCGTCCGAGCCGACGACGTCGGCGCCCGCGGCCTCCGCCTCGGCGGCCTTGTCACCGGTCGCGAACACGATGACGCGGGCGGTCTTCCCGGTGCCGTGCGGCAGGTTCACCGTGCCGCGGACCATCTGGTCGGCCTTGCGCGGGTCGACGCCGAGCCGCATGGCCACCTCGACGGTGGCGTCGTAGGCCGTGGGCGACGTCTCCTTGGCCAGGGTGGCGGCCCGGAGCGGGGAGTACAGGTTCTCCCGATCGACCTTGGCGGCCGCCTCGAGGAACTTCTTGCCGTGCTTCGCCATGGGGTCTTCCTCTCCCCCGTGCTCAGCGAGCCGGGAGTCGTGTGGTGCACGGGCCTGGCGGGGCCCTCCCACAGGTGCTGGATGTCCGGACCCGACGGGCCCGGAGGGTGCAACGCTCAGCCGGTGACGGTGATGCCCATCGACCGGGCGGTGCCGGCGATGATCTTCTCGGCCTGGTCGAGGTCGTTGGCGTTGAGGTCGGCCATCTTGGTCTGCGCGATCTCGCGGACCTGGTCACGGGTCACGGTGGCGACCTTGGTCTTGTGCGGCTCGCCCGAGCCCTTCTCGACGCCCGCGGCCTTGAGCAGCATGCGGGCGGCCGGCGGGGTCTTGGTGACGAAGGTGAACGAGCGGTCCTCGTAGACCGAGATCTCGACCGGGATGACGTTGCCGCGCTGCGCCTCGGTCGCGGCGTTGTACGCCTTGCAGAACTCCATGATGTTGACGCCGTGCTGGCCCAGCGCCGGACCCACGGGCGGCGCGGGGGTGGCCGCACCGGCGTTGATCTGGAGCTTGATGACCGCGGTCAACCGCTTCCTGGGGGGCATGACTTCCTTCTTCGTGTATCGCTAGGAACGCGTTCGCAGAACAGGTCGGATCAGATGATCAAATCTTCGAGACCTGGTTGAACGAGAGCTCGACCGGCGTCTCCCGGCCGAAGATGGAGACGAGCACCTGCAGCTTCTGCTGCTCGGCGTTGATCTCGTTGATCGTCGCGGGCAGGGTCGCGAACGGCCCGTCCATGACGGTGACCGACTCGCCGACCTCGAACTCGACGACGGTGGCCGTGGTCGCGGCCGCGGCGCCACCACCGGTGGTGGCGGCCTCGGCGGCCTTCGCCGCCTGCGGCGCGACGGCGGGGGCGAGGATCTTGACGACCTCGTCGATGGTCAGTGGCGACGGGCGCGAGGTCGCGCCGACGAAGCCGGTGACCCCCGGGGTGTTGCGCACCGCGCCCCAGGACTCGTCGTTGAGCTCCATGCGGACCAGCAGGTAGCCCGGCAGGACCTTGCGGTTGACCTGCGCGCGCTTGCCGTTCTTGATCTCGGTGACCTCCTCGGTGGGCACCTCGATCTGATAGATGTAGTCCTCGACGTCCAGCGACTGGATCCGCGCCTCGAGGTTGGTCTTCACCTTGTTCTCGTAGCCGGCGTAGGAGTGCACGACGTACCAGTCGCCGGGCAGGATCCGCAGCTTCTTGCGCATCGCCTCGACGGGGTCGCCGTCCTCCTCCGCCTGACCGTCGTCGCTCGATGGGGCCGGCGCCACCAGCGGGTCGGTGACCAGGCTGTCGGGGTCGCCGCTCTCGACCTCCGGGGTCACGTCGGCGACCTCGGTCGCGGTGTCGAGGTCGGCGGTGTCGCTGGAGCTCTCCGCCGTGCCGGGCTCACCGGCGTCGGTGTCGATGTCCACGGATCCGCGCACGTCGAACCGCGCGTCGTCGAGGTCGGTGCCCTCGACGGCGCTGTCGGTGTCGAAGGGCTCGCGGGGGTCGGTCACGGAGATCTCTTCCTTGTCTGGGACGTGCGGTCGCGGGGCGCTCAGCCGAAGACGGCGAGCACTCCCTTGGCAAAGAGCAGGTCGAGGCCCGCCACCAGGGCGACGATGAACGCCACGAACACGATCACGACGGTGGTGTAGGTGATCAGCTCGCGGCGGCCCGGCCAGATGACCTTGCGCAGCTCCGCGACCACCTCGCGCAGGAAGCGGCGCAGGCTCCGCCGCTGCCGCACCTCGCCCGCCCGGGCCTTCCCGGCGGCCGCGCGAGACCGGGTTCCCGATCCGGCACGGGCGGCCGGGCGGGACGACGTGCGCTCGCGCGCCGCCCGCCGGCTCGGGACGGCCGGCTCGTCGTCCTCGTCGTCCTCGGCCGCGGTGATCCGGCCGCGCCGGCGACCGGCCCGCGTGACGACCTTGTCCTCGTCGGCCTCGGCCTCCGCCGCCACCTCGTCCTCGGCGGCCTCCAGCTCGGCGGCGTCGTCCACCCCGGGAGCCTCCGCGTCGAGCTGCTCGTCGGTCAGTTCGGCGTCGGAGATGGCCGCGTCGTCGTCGCGCCCCGGCTTCTCGTCGCTCACTGCGCCTCGCTCGCCTCGTCGTGGTGGCCGCTCAGGGCGGACCGTCTGTCGGTGCCGTGCTGTGTCCTGCGGGTCGTGCTGTGGCCGCGTGCTGGTCGCCGGAGTGGACCGACGGCACGAGCAGGGGTGACAGGACTTGAACCTGCAGCCTGCGGTTTTGGAGACCGCTGCTCTGCCAATTGAGCTACACCCCTAGTGCCCTGCCCAGGGCCCGGGACGGCGCACCTCGCCACGACAGTGCCGGGCCCGAGGAAGGATCCGGGGCACGCCGGTGGCGGGGTCAACTGCCCCAGGGCTGCCAGTGTACGGGACCGTCTCCCCCGACAGCCAACGCCCGCCGGAGCGCGGTCCTCGCGGGCGGGTCGGTCGCGGTCTTTGACACCATGAACGCATGACCGCCGTCTCCTCCTCGGAGTCCGCCCTGTCCGAGCTGCCGCCCGCGCAGCGCCGCATCTCCCGCCGCATCGCCGCGATCACCGAATCGGCGACGCTGGCCGTCGATGCGAAGGCCAAGGCGCTGAAGGCAGCCGGCAAGCCGGTGATCGGGTTCGGCGCCGGGGAGCCGGACTTCCCGACGCCGGACTACATCGTCGAGGCAGCCGTCGCCGCCTGCCGCCAGCCGGCGATGCACCGCTACACCCCCGCGGGCGGGCTCCCGGCGCTCAAGGAGGCCATCGTCACCAAGACCGCCCGCGACTCCGGGCTGTCCGCGACCCCGGCGAACGTCCTGGTCACCAACGGCGGCAAGCAGGCCGTCTACGAGGCGTTCGCCACCATGCTCGACCCGGGCGACGAGGTGCTGCTGCCCGCGCCGTACTGGACCACCTACCCCGAGGCCATCCGCCTGGCCGGCGGCGTGCCCGTGCCCGTCGTCGCCGACGAGCAGAGCGGTTACCTCGTGTCGGCCGCGCAGCTCGACGCCGCCCGCACCGCGCGCACGAAGGCGCTGCTGTTCTGCTCGCCGTCCAACCCGACCGGCGCGGTCTACCCGGCCGCGCAGGTCGAGGAGATCGGCCGCTGGGCGCTGGACAACGGGCTGTGGGTGCTCACCGACGAGATCTACGAGCACCTGACCTACGGCGGGGTCAGCGCCCCCTCGCTGCCCGTGCTCGTGCCCGAGCTCGCCGACCGCTGCGTCGTCGTGAACGGGGTCGCCAAGACCTACGCGATGACCGGCTGGCGGGTGGGCTGGATCCTCGGCCCGGCCGACGTGGTGAAGGCCGCCACGAACCTGCAGTCGCACGCGACCAGCAACGTGGCCAACGTCTCCCAGGCCGCGGCGATCGCGGCGCTCACCGGAGACCTGTCCGCGGTCGCCACGATGCGGGAGGCCTTCGACCGGCGCCGGCAGACGATCGTCGGCATGCTGCGCGAGATCCCCGGAGCGGCCTGCCCCGAGCCCCAGGGCGCCTTCTACGTCTACCCGTCGGTGAAGGGGCTGCTCGGCCGGCCGGTCAACGGCCGGACCGCCCGGGACACGGTGGAGCTCGCCGAGATCATCCTCGAACAGGCCGAGGTCGCCGTCGTCCCGGGCGAGGCGTTCGGCACCCCCGGGTACCTGCGGCTGTCCTACGCGCTCGGGGACGACGACCTGATCGAGGGCGTCTCCCGGTTGCAGCGGCTGCTCGGCTCCGCCACCTGACAAGGGGGCCCGTTCCCGAACGGTGGGGGCGGCGGGGGTCCTTCCTCAGTCCGGCAGGTCGTCCTGCTGCAGCGCTCCGGCCTGCAGCAGGACGTCGCGGGCGGCGGGCACCGAGGCGAAGGCCGCCGCGACGTCGGCCGGCGTGGCGATCGTCCAGGCGTTGGCGTCGACGTAGCAGCGCATCGCCGCGTCGAACGCCTCGGCGCCGGCGGCGTCGCGCGCGGCCAGCAACGCGGCGCCACCCTTGCCGTAGACCGTGGAGAAGTACTCGCCGTTGTCGCGGAAGTCGGCCATCGAGCCGCCGACCTGCCCCGGCAGCTGCAGCGCCCGCTCGATGCCGGCCGGGCCGGCCGGGTCGTCGACGGACTCGGCGTAGGTCGCGAAGGCCTCGTCGAGCCACGGGTCCCGGAACTGCGAGTCGCCGACCATCCCGTAGAACCACATGTGCGCGACCTCGTGGACGAGCACTCCCTGGCTCGGCGCGGCCATCAGGATGCTGCTGGGGTACTCGATCCCGCCGCCGAAGTCCGGCAGCAGCGGCACGGTGAGCGTCCGGTACGGGAACGGCCCGAAGCGCGCCTCGAGTTCGGCGATGGCTGCCACCGTCCAGTCGGCGAGCCGTACCGCCTCGAGGTCGCCGCGGGGCAGGACGCCCACGGTCACCCGGACGCCGTCGGGCGTCGTGCGCTCCTCGGTGGTGAAGGCGCCGACCGCGACGCTGACGTCGCGGGCGACCGGCTCGGTCGAGGTCCAGGTGCGCCGGCCGTCGACCGGTGCCGACGGCGGATCCTGGGCGCCGGTCATCAGCACGGTCAGCGCCTCCGGGGCCGACACGCTGACGGTGGTGTCGGCGACCGGGCTGCTGGCGGTCTCGCCGAGCAGGGGCACGAACGGGTCCTCGGCCCAGCCCACGCCGGGCTCCCACGCCAGCAGCGGGGCGCCGCTGGCCCACCAGGAGAGTCCGCCGGCCGTGCCGACCCGGTCGAACGCGCCCCGCCCCAGGGTCAGCGTGAACTCGAGCTCGACCTCGGTGGAGTCGCCGGCGGCCAGCTCGTCGTCCAGCCGCACCTCGTAGAGGCCGCCGGGGTCGGCGCCCTCCGCGGCGACGTAGCGGCCCTCGTCGACGTCGTCCCCTCGGACGTCGTCGACGGTGAGCCGGTTGCCGGCCTCGGCCGAGGTCGGGCCGTTCGGGACGAGACGGAAGACCAGCCGGTCGGTGTCGAGATCGGGGGTGAAGGTCACCGTCTCGGTGCCGGTGACGGTGTCCCCGTCGTCGGCGAGCCGGAAGTCCAGGTCGACGACCGGCCGGTCGGGGTCCGGTTCCGCCCGCTCGGCGGGGCAGCGGAACGGACCGTCGTCCTGCGGCGCGCTGGTCGGCGCGGGGGCGGCTGCGGTGGCCATGCCCTCGACGAACGACGTGCAGCCGGACAGCACCAGGAGCGCGGCGACCAGCGACAGGCCCCGCAGGGGCCTCACGGCAGGTGGACGACGGCCCGGGCGAGGGAGAGGACCTTCTCGCCGGAGCTGGTGACGGTGAGGTCCACGCGGTAGCGGTCGTCGTCGAGCACGGCGGCGACCTTGCCACGAACGCTCACCGTCGTGCCGGTCTCGTCGTCCGGGACGACGACGGGCCGGCCGAAGCGGACGTGGTACTCGACCAGCGCCGCCGGGTTGCCGGCCCAGGCGGTGACGGCGCGGCCGGCGAGCGCCATGGTCAGCATGCCGTGCGCGATCACGTTCGGCAGGCCCACCGAGGTCGCGACCCGCTCGTTCCAGTGGATGGGGTTGAAGTCCCCCGACGCGCCGGCGTAGCGGACGAGGTCCACGCGGGTGACCGGGAAGGTCTGCTCGGGCAGCTCGGTGCCCACCTCGACGGTCACGCCGCACCACGCGCCACGAGCATCGAGGTGGCGGTGCACACCGCTTCGCCGTCCTCGGTGGCGAGGTCGACCCGGGTCGTGAGCATGTCGTTGCCCGCGACGGTCCGGACGTTGTCGATGGTCGTCGTCGCCACCAGGCGGTCGCCGGCGCGGATCGGGCGGTGATGGGCGAAGCGCTGCTCGCCGTGCACGACGCGGCTGTAGTCGATGCCGACGTCCGGGTCGTCGAGGACGGCGGTGGCGGCCTCGAGGCTCACCACGATGGCGAACGTCGGCGGCGCGATGACGTCCGGGTGGCCGGCCGCCCGGGCGGCCTCGGGATCGCGGTAGACCGGGTCGCTGTCACCGATCGCGGTGGCGAACTCGGCGATCTTCGCCCGGCCGACCTCGTAGACGGCAGAGGGCGGGTAGCTGCGCCCGACCAGTCCTGGGTCCAGCGCCATGCTCCCGCCCTCCGCTCCCGCTACGGACCCGTCAGCGCGTCTCGCGGTGCACGGTGTGCTTGCGGTCGTGCGGGCAGTACTTCTTCAGCTCGAGCCGGTCGGGGTCGTTGCGCCGGTTCTTGCGGGTGATGTAGTTGCGGTTCTTGCACTCCTGGCAGGCCAGGGTGATCTTCGGACGGATGTCGGTGGCTGCCACGGTGTGCTCCTAGCCTTGTCGGTCGGGCCGCCCCCGTGGGCGACCCGCGTGCCGGCGGGATTGCCGACACGACGACGGACCCCCGAGGGGGTCCGTGGGAAGTAGCGGTGACCGGATTTGAACCGGTGACACAGCGATTATGAGCCGCTTGCTCTGCCTGGCTGAGCTACACCGCCGTGATCGTTGTCCAGAGCCCCTTTACGGAATCGAACCGTAGACCTTCTCCTTACCATGGAGACGCTCTGCCGACTGAGCTAAAGGGGCGTGCATCAGGTGCGTCGGAGACTCTACCTGACGCCGTCGGCCTCCCCGCAGGGACCCGCCGCCAGTGAGAGGACCCCGTCCCTCTCACCCCTCGCGAGGTCGGGATGAGCCTCCGGACGGGGCCATGCTTCAGGTCCGGACGAACAGCCGCCGGTGCGTGGCGCCCGGCGCGGCGGACCGGACGCCGGTGCGGGCCAGCAGCCAGCTCTCCAGCCGCTCGTCGGGCAGCGGCCGGCTGACCAGGAAGCCCTGGAGCTTGTCGCAGCCCATCTCCGCCAGCAGGTTGCGGGTGAGCTCGTCCTCGACGCCCTCGGCGACCACCCGCAGGCCGAGGTTGTGGGCCAGTTCGATGATCGACCGGGCGATGAACGACTCCCCCTGGCTGGTGGACATCCCCAGCACGAAGGACTTGTCGATCTTCACCTCGTCGATCGGCAGCTGGCGCAGCTGGGACAGCGACGAGTAGCCGGTGCCGAAGTCGTCCATGGACAGCCGCAGGCCGAGCGAGTGCAGGTCGGCGAGGACCGAGCTGTTGCGGACCGTGTCGTCGATCACGCTGCCCTCGGTGAGCTCCAAGGTGAGCAGCTCCCCCGGCACCCCGTGCCGGCGCAGCGCCCGCCGCACCCGGTCGACGAGGTCGGGCTCAGTGAGGCAGCGCGCGGAGAGGTTGACCGCCACCGACAGCGCGATGTCCTGGTCCAGCCAGCGCCGGCAGCGCGCCAGCGCCAGGTCCAGCACGTGGTCGGTCAGCGGGCCGATCCGGCCGATCTGCTCGGCCAGGTGGATGAAGTCGTCCGGCGGGATCGCGCCGTAGCGCGGGTGCGCCCAGCGGACGAGCGTCTCCACGGACACGATGTCCGACGTCCGGGCGTCGATGATCGGCTGGAAGACGACGGTGATGTGCCCGTCGGCCATGGCCTGCTCGATCTCGGTGCCCAGCTGCAGCCGGCGCAGGCTCTGCTGGTCGAGGACGGGGTGGTAGCTGGCGACCCCGCTGGAGCCGGACGCGGCCAGCAGCGCGACGTCCGCCCGCTGCATCAGCGTGCCGGCGTCGGTGCCGTGCACCGGGGCCGCGGCCACGCCGATGGACAGCGTGACCTCCAGGTCCAGCCCCGCCACGCGGGCCCGGGTGGACGCGGCCTCGCGCAGCCGGCGGGCGGCGCGCTCCGTGGCGGCCAGCGACAGCCCCGGCAGCAGGACGGCGAACTGCTCGCCCTCCATGCGGGCGAGCAGCGCCTGCGGCGGCGCGTGCTCGCGCAGCAGGCCGGCGGTCACCAGCAGCAGCTCGTCGCTGGCGGCGTGGCCGAGCGTGTCGGTGACCTCGGTGTAGTTGTCCAGCGCGGCTAGGATCAGCCCCACCCGCGCGGCGACCGGGTCGGCGGCGAGCAGCGCGTCGATTTCCCCGGCCAGCCGCTGCCGGTTGGGCAGGCCGGTGAGCCGGTCGTGGTCGGCGTCGTAGCGGATCTGCGTCAGCAGCTGCTGCTGGCGGATCGCGGCGTTGACGTGGGTGAGCATGCTCTCCAGCGCGGCGCGGTCGCCCTCGCCGAAGCTGACGACGTCGCTGCGCCGGTCGCAGACCTCGAGGTACCCGGGCTCACCGGCGGCCGTGACCACCGCGGCACCGAGGAGGTCGGAGGCGCTGCGGCGCCCCAGCGCGGCCGCCTCCTGCTCGTCGGCCCGGGCCAGCGACGCGTGCACCGGCCCCTCGGCGGCGGCGTCCACGGCACGGCGTCGGAAGAGGTCGTCGGGATCGCCCGGGCCGTCGTACCAGACGGCGCCGTCCTCGGCCGCGACGACCAGCCGCGGCTCCTCGTCGAGGTACGGCGGCAGCCAGAGGGCGACGCGCTCGGCGTTGAGCAGGTCGCGCACGGCCAGGACGATCTGCCGAGCGCCGTCCTCGTCCGCCGGGATCTGCTCGACCCGCCGCGCGAAGTCGTAGACCCGTTCGAGGCTGTCACCCTCCCGGGTCACCTGGCCGAAGCGCCGGTAGAGCAGGCCCAGGCAGACGAGCACGGGCAGCAGGAGCAGCCACGCCCACAGGGTCTGGTGGAGCAGCATCAGCGCGCCGAGGCCGACGATCACCGACATCGGGGCCACGACGACGATCGGGACGAGCAGCGTCGCCCAGAGCGCGCGCCCCGGGTAGCCCTGCGTCAGGGTGATGGCCATCGCGATGAGCAGCGCGCCGACCGCGTCCGCGGTGACCGTGGCGAGCAGGTACGAGAGCCACGTGACCGGCGACGAGAGCTCCTCGACCCGCAGCAGCGAGAGGACGGCGACGGCGACGCCGATCTCGATGACCGCGATCGCGAGGTTGAACGCGAGCTTGGCCGCCGAGTAGCGCTGGACCACGAGCACGATCGCGACGGCGACCACCCGTGCCGCGACGCTCCACGCGCCGCCGACCTCGTGCAGGGCCACGATGATCGCCAGCTCGTTGGCCGACCAGGAGAACGTCTGCTTGCGGAACTCGAAGTGCAGCGGGATCGACTCGGTGGCCAGGAAGACCAGGCAGACACCGAGGAGCGGGAGGAGCTCGAGCGGCCGGCGGGCGACGCCGAGGACGAACACGAGCGCGGGCACCGCGAGGGCACCGGCGACCGCGGCAGCGCCCCACGGATTGCGCAGCAGGTGAGCGCGCGCGGGCGCCCACGTTTCCGGCTCGGCCAACGGAACCCGTTTCTGGGGGGAGGGGGAAGAAAACCGCGCCGAGGCTAACAGCGCGAGAGCCCGTCGCCACGCCTTTGCAACTCGAAGGGGGCAGGCGGTCGGACGACCACCTGCCCCCTTCGTGGGCTTGCGTTCAGCGGAGCTGGGTCAGCTCCAGCGCCCCGAGCGGCTCCACCGGCCGGACCGGCTCCACCGACCGGACCGGCTCCACCGGCCACTGCGCTGCTGTGTGCTGCTCATGACGCCTCCTCAGGCATGAACGACCGCGATGGTGCGGCAGTCACCCACGCGCAGGGTTAGGGCGTCGTTCGGTACGGACCGCGCCGGGAAGATTGCTTCCCGTCACCCCTTCGGGACAAGCACCGATGATCACGGTCGAGTGACGCACAGTCGCGTCGTCACTTTCTGTGAAGTCAGATGGACGACAAGTCACCAATTTGGGGGAGGGAACGTGGGCCGCGACACGTCGGCCCCCTCCGGCCGGCGTGTCGCTCTCCCCGACGCGCAGTCCGCGCACGTGTGGAAAGACACCGATGTCATCCGGGGGACGCGCGAGGGCCGCGCTGCCAGGTCCGCAGCGTGCCGGACACGGCGTGTCACCGCGGCCCGTGGGGCGTGTGCTCCAGGTACGGGAGGCGCAGGTCCATCTGGTCGTCCTCGTGCAGCAGGTCGCGGACGTCGCCCTCGGGGCTCGGCGGCTGCGGCACGCCGAGCGCCCGGATCGCGCGGTCGAAGGCGGCGCGGGCCTGCCGGCCGAGCTCGTCGGCCGCCACCGGGTCGTCCGCCGGCGCGAGCACCGCCGCGGCCGCGGCGGCGTCCTCCCGGTCGAACACCAGCCCGTCGTCCGGGGGCAGCTCCCAGCTGCCGTCGGCGTCCACCAGCGCCGCCAGTCCGTCCACCCCCGCGTCGACGACGGCGCTCGCGAGCTCGCCGGGCGGCGTCCGGCCGACGACCTGGTCGAACCCCCAGGCCGTCAGCCGGACCGTGACGTCGTAGGTGAACCGGCGGTCCACGGCCTGGGACATCGCCGCGAACCCGTCGAGGGCGTGGTCCAGCCGCTGGCCGTACTCCCGGACGGCCACGAGCGCGCCGCGCGCCGCCACGGCGTCGGACGGTGCGGTCGTGGTCCGGGCGTCCAGGGCGGACTGGACGGCGGCGGCCGCCTCCGGGTCGACGGTGAGGTGGCCGAGCCCGCGCAGGACCTCGTCGTCGGGCAGCGCGAGCGGGTCGCCGGCCCCGGCCGCGCCGAGCAGCCCGGCCACCGCCCCGGCGTGCGCCGCGACGGCGGACCCCAGCGCCGGCGCGATCAGCGCCGCGGTGTCGCGGTCCACGGTCCACGTGCCGGAGCCCTCCGGGGACAGGCCGTTGCCGAGCGCCGCCAGGCCGGCGCGGACGGCGGCGTCCCCGGCCGGGCCGGGTTCGGCCCCCGCGGCCTCGACGACGGTCGCCAGTGCCCTCCCGTCGTCGGTCCAGCGGCGCGCCAGGAGCGCGTCCCACGCCTCCCGCCCGCGCAGCAGGACGGCCCCGGCCGCGGGATCGCCGCTGTCGGCCACCCGCTGCACGGCGAGCTCCACCAGGTCGGCGCCCAGGAGCCCGAGCCGGTCGGCCGCGGAGACCCCCTGGCGGCGCTCCCGGACGAGGATCTGCTCCCCCCAGCCGGCCGCCGTCTCCGCCCGCACCCCGCCGGCCGCGGCCGGGACGGCGGTCAGCAGGGCGCCGATGCCGGCGGCGACCTGGTCGGGGACGCCGTCGGGGTCGTCGGGGTCGACGTAGCCCGCGGCGAGCACGTCCGCGAGCGGCCCGGCGCCGGACTCCGGCGCGCGGGCCGCGCCGAGAGCTGTCGCGAGGAACCGGGCGAGCTCCGGGGACGGCGACCGCTCCCGCCCCAGGACCACGAGGAGGTGGCGCACGCCGTCCACGCCCAGGTTCGCCAGCAGCGCCCCGGCGTAGGCCGGGCGCGCGGCGTACGGCAGACCCTCGCGCGCGATCCCGTCGATCTCCGCGGCGGTCACGGGGCCGCCGAGGCCGGCCGCGGCCGACCAGCCCCGCGCGCCGAGCTCGCCGTCGCCCCAGCCCGGCAGGACGGCGGCCAGGTGCACCCGGACCCGGGCCTCCTGCCCCGGCGACCCCGTTCCGCCGAGGCCGGTGACCGCCAGGCTCAGCGTCCCCGCGGTGGCCGCGGCGTCGGCGTCCAGCTCCGCGAGCAGCGCCGCGTGCTCGCAGCGGCGGGCCGCCTCGGCGGCGAGCAGCTCCTCCACGGCCGGCACCAGCGCGTCGGGGTCGGCCGGCGCCACGCCCCGGGCCGAGAGCGCGGCGAAGTCGTCCTCCTGGGCCCGGCGCAGCGCGGAGATGCGCCCCCGGACGTCGTCGAGCACGGCCGCGTGCACGGCCAGCCGGTCGGCCGCCGTCGTCAGCGAGCCGTGCAGGTCACGGACCAGCGCCGTCACCGCGGCCACCTGCTCCGCGGCCGCGGCGGCATCGGCGCCGAGCCACCCGGGCGCCGACGCCGCCGGCCCGGCGAGGTGCGCCGCCAGCACGCCGGTGCGGAAGGCGGCCCCCGTGACGGCGGAGCCGAGGTCGGCCAGCGCGGCGGGGTCCCCCGGCTGGTCCAGCGGCACGGGCACCGGGACGGTCACCGCGGCACCGCCCGGTCGCGCGTCGGCAGGAGGGAGCCGTCCAGCCCCAGCCACGAGTCCGCGACGGCGGCCACCGTGGAGCCGAGCCAGTGCAGCTCCCCCGCCACGGCGGTGCCGGCGGTGCGGTGCGCCTCGAGGAACGCCTCGACGGCGGGACCCAGCCGCCCCGGCACCGCGGGGACGCCGGTCAGCCGCACGGCGACCGCGGCGGCCTCGTCGCTCTGGGCCCGGAGCGCGCCGGCGAGGGCGTACAGCTGCTCGGGCGGGACCTCGATCGTCATGCGCCGGAGTGTGGCCGCGCGCCCCACGGCCGCGGGGGCGCCGTCCACAGGGCGACGCGCCGTTCACCGGGACGGGTGGCCCGGCGTCCACATCGTCCACAGCGGCGGTCCACAGCCTGGGGACGACGGCTCGGGGCCTCTACGCTGCCCCGCGTGCGACGGGACGGGGTGGTACCGGAACGGCGGGGCGAGCGCGGCTCGAGCCTGCCCTTCGTGCTGGTCTGCTGGACGGTCGCCGCGCTCATGGCCTTCGGCGCCGTCGCCGCCTCCGACGCCTTCCTGGAACAGCAGGAGGTGCAGGCGATCTGCGACGGCGCCGCTCTGGCCGCCGCGGACCAGGCCGACGAGGCCACCGTCTACGCCACCGGGGTCGGCACCGAGCTGCCGCTCACCCGCGCGGCCGCGCAGGCCGCCGTGGCCGACCAGCTCGCCGACGGCGGCACCCGCCTGGACGGGTGGTCGGCCGAGACCGACGGGGTGGAGGTGACCGTGCGGTGCACGCGCTACGCCGACATCGCCTTCGGCTGGCTCTTCCTCGGCGGCGAGCCGCTGGAGCGCACCGCCGTCGCCAGCGCCCGCGCGCCGACGATCCCCTGAGGAACGACCCCGTCCGACGGCGACGGCCCCCGACCGGAACCGGTCGAGGGCCGTCGTACCGAGGCGTGGCGGGTGAAGGATTCGAACCTTCGTAGGCTGAGCCGACGGATTTACAGTCCGCTCCCTTTGGCCACTCGGGCAACCCGCCGTGCGGTGGTACCGGAGCAGCGTACAAGAACGGGGGACGGCGCCTTCGACGCCCCGAGGGTGCCTCCCCCCGAAGCGGGAGGAACTGCCATGGCCGACTCGTCCTTCGACGTCGTCAGCAAGGTCGACCGACAGGAGGTCGACAACGCCCTCAACCAGGCGGCCAAGGAGCTGACGCAGCGGTTCGACTTCCGCGGCACCAACGCCAGCATCGCGTGGTCCGGTGAGGAGGCCGTCGTGCTGCAGGCCGACACCGAGGAGCGGGTCGCCGCGGCGCTCGACGTCTTCAAGGACAAGCTGGTCAAGCGGAAGATCTCGCTGAAGTCCCTGGACGCCGGCGACCCGCAGTCCTCGGGCAAGTCGTACAAGATCAGCGCCCGCATCAAGCAGGGCATCGAGTCCGACACGGCCAAGAAGATCGCGAAGATCATCCGCGACGAGGGCCCGAAGGGCGTGCAGGCGCAGATCCAGGGCGACCAGCTGCGGGTCAGCGGCAAGAAGCGCGACGACCTGCAGGCGGTCCAGCAGCTGCTGCGCGGCAAGGACCTCGACGTCGCCCTGCAGTTCGACAACTACCGCTGATCGGCGGCATCTCGGTCACCGGGCAGCGCTCTCGTGGCGCCCGTCCATGGAGTCACGCGCGGCAGCCAGCGGGGCACGTTCTCGCAGAACTGGTCGTACGCCGGGCCGTAGCCCTCGCGCAGCGTCGGCTCCTCGTAGACGTGCACGAACGAGGCCATCGTGATGCCGACGACGACCAGGTAGGCGAACAGCCCCCAGCTGGCGAACAGGAGGACCTGCCCGAGCACCAGTGCCAGGACGGCGACGTACATCGGGTTCCGCACGTGCCGGTAGGCACCCTGGACAACCAGCCGTTCGGTGGGCGCCGCTGGTGCGGGTGTCCCCCGCCCGTGCCAGGCGAAGGCGACGAACGCGTGGACCAGCACCGCCGCACCGGCCAGGACGAGCAGCCAGCCCAGGGCGTCGGCCGACGACACCGGATCGGCAGGCCGGCGCCATCCCGTGATCAGCCAGGGCACGAGGCCGCACACGGTTCCGGGTGCCACCACCAGCCAGCCGAGACTGCCGACTGCGGCCGACGCGATCCTCATGGCGCCCCCTGAGTCAACAGGTGTTGACCCAAGCGTAGAGCCTGCTCCCTGGCAGGGTCAACGAGTGTTGACCTAGGGTCGCCGGCGTGAGCGGAACCCGCCGATCGGTGGAGACCAAGGCCGCGATCCTGGCTGCCGCGCGCACCCGTTTCGCCGCCGAGGGCTACCGCTCGGCGTCCATCCGGGCCGTCGCCCGGGATGTCGGGGTGGACCCGGCCCTGGTGGTGCGCTACTTCGGCTCCAAGCCGGGGCTGTTCGCCGCCGCCACCGACATCGACCTGCGCATTCCCGACCTCGCCGACGAGCCCGCGGACGAGCACGGGGAACGCCTCGTCGAGCACTTCCTCTCGCGCTGGGATGCGGACACCCCGGAGGGCCAGGTGCTCCTGAGCCTGCTGCGCTCCGCCGCCGGCGATGCCGCCGCGGCAGCCGGCATGCGTGAGCTCTTCGCCCGCCAGCTCGTGCCCGCGCTGCGCCGCGTGATCCCCCACGAGTCCGACGTGCCGCAGCGCGCCGCCCTCGTCGCCAGTCAGATACTCGGCCTGGCTCTGGCTCGATCCGTCCTCGAACTCCCTCCCTTCGACGCGATGCCGCCGAACGTGATCGCAGCGACGGTGGGGGCGACCGTCCAGCGCTACCTCCACGAGCCGATGCGGCCAGGGCGGGGCGGCCGGATCACGCAGCGGTGAGCGTGCAGCGCGTCCCGGAGCTGCCCGGCACGAAGGCATCGGGCAGGGCCGCGGCGAGGGCCATCTGGGCCCGCCAGCCGGTGCAGTGCCCCGGGGCGACCAGGTCCGGTACCAGCTCGGTGAGCGCCGCCACCGTCGGGGCGATGACCGGCTCGAACGCCGGGCCGGAGAGGTGCAGCCCGCCGAGCAGGGCGTGCAGCCGGTCGACGCCGGTCAGCCGCATCGCGTGGCGCACCGTGTTCACCGCGCCGGCGTGCCCGCAGCCGGTGAGGACGACGAGCCCGCGGTCGCGGACGTGCACCACCAGCGCCTGGTCGTCGAGCACCAGCGGGTCGTGCCGCCACGCGGCGCCGTCCCACGCCTGGTGCGGCGGCGGCATGCCGCGCTCGAAGTCCGTCGTCCGGTCGATCTCCCCGGTGATGAGCACGCAGCCGTCCACCAGCAGCGACGGCTGCCGGCGCTCGACCACCTCGAATCCCTCGCCCTCGAGCGCGCGCCGGGAGAGCGTCGGCAGCTCGACGGCGTCGGTGCCCGGGACGGCCAGCCGGCGGCGGGTCCACACCAGCGGGTGCAGCGTCATCGGGAGACCGCCACGGCGGGCGGCCAGGCCCGCGAGGCCGCCGGCGTGGTCGAAGTGCCCGTGACTGAGGACGACGCCCTGCACCCCGCCCAGGTCGACGCCCAGCCGGTCGGCGTTCTCGGTCACGCCGTCGGGCGAGATGCCGGTGTCGAACAGCAGGGTGGTGGCCGACGTCCCCCGGCGGACCGTGACGAGCGCGGAGAAACCGTGCTCCGCGCGCAGCCCGGGCGCGGTCAGGCCGCCCTCGAACTGCGGGGCGGCCACGCGGCCGGTGGCCAGCGGCGGCCGGGCCACCCGGTCACCGCCGGCGAGCAGCGCGTCGAAGACGTTGTCGACCAGGGTCGTGACCAGGACCTCGTCGACCGGCTCCAGGGCGATCGGGTCCACCGCGGGCCCCGGTGCCGCCCGTGGGGCCGCGGTCGCGACCGCGTCGCCGCCGCCGCACATGGCGGCGACGCTAGTCCCGCGAGCGGCCTCAGAGCTGCCCGAGCTCCTTCGCCATCCGCTCGAGCCGGCTGATCCGCTCGGGCATCGGCGGGTGGGTGGAGAACAGGCCGGCCAGGCCCTGGCCGCGGAACGGGTTGGCGATCATCAGGTGGCTCTGGGTGACCAGCCGGTCGTCCTGCGGCAGCGGCCGGATCGCCGTGCCGCGGTCGATCTTGCGCAGCGCGCTCGCCAGGGCCAGGGGGTCCTGGGTGAGCCGCGCGCCCGAGGCGTCGGCCTGGTACTCCCGGCTGCGGCTGACCGCCATCTGCACGAGGCCGGCCGCGATGGGGCCGAGCAGGATCAGCAGCAGGCTGCCGAGCGCGTTGCCGCCCTCGCGGTCGTCGGACCGGCCGCCGAAGAGCGAGGCGAACATCGCCATGTGCGCCAGGTAGGTGATGACCGTCGCCATCGCCCCGGCCACCGAGCTGATCAGGATGTCGCGGTTGTAGACGTGCGAGAGCTCGTGCGCGAGCACCGCCCGGAGCTCCCGGCGGTCGAGCAGCTCGAGGATGCCCTGGGTGCAGCAGACGGCGGCATTGCGCGGGTTGCGGCCGGTGGCGAAGGCGTTGGGCGCGGCGGTGGGGCTGACGTAGAGCCGCGGCATGGGCTGGCGGGCCCCGGTGGCCAGTTCCCGCACGATCGAGTAGATCTGCGGCGCCTGGGTCTGGGTCACCGGGAACGCCCGCATCGCCCGCAGCGCCAGCTTGTCGGAGTTGAAGTAGGCGAAGCCGTTGACCGCCAGCGCGATCACGAGTGCGATGAGGAGGCCGCCGCGACCGCCGATCAGCGCACCGGCGGCGAGGATGAGTGCACCCATGAGCCCCAGTAGCAGGGCGGTCTTGAGTCCGTTGCTCCAGCGCTGCACGCCCGGACCAACGCGACCACCGGGACCGCCGTTCCCGGCGGGAATGACGCCGTCCCCCCGACGGGTTGGCCACGACGACGGCCGGAACAGCCATCCGTTCGAGCGGGCGCGGGCACGGCGTGTCCGGTTGCACACCCAGCCGTGGACACACGCACGTAACCTCGGCCGGTGGAGGTGGACCACTGATGACTGGCAGCACCCTGCCCGACGACTCCGCGACGGCGGTCGGCACGGCGAACGGCTCGACGAACGGCTCGACGAACGGCTCGACGAACGGCGGCCTGGTGAAGGACGTCGTCGCCCTCGACCGCGTCGTCATCCGGCTGGCCGGCGACTCCGGCGACGGCATGCAGCTCACCGGTAACCGGTTCACCAGCGAGACGGCGTCCTTCGGCAACGACCTGTCGACGCTGCCCAACTTCCCCGCCGAGATCCGCGCGCCGACGGGGACCCTGCCGGGTGTCTCGAGCTTCCAGCTGCACTTCGCCGACCACGACATCATGACGCCGGGTGACGCCCCGGACGTGCTGGTCGCGATGAACCCCGCCGCGCTCAAGGCCAACCTGGCCGATCTGCCCGGAGGCGGGCTGCTGATCGCCGACTCCGACGAGTTCACCCCGCGCAACCTGGCCAAGGTCGGGTACGCCACCAACCCGCTCGAGGACGGCTCCCTCCAGGGCTGGCAGGTGGTCAGCGTGCCGCTGACCAGCCTGACCCTCGACGCGCTCGCCGACTCCGGCCTGGGCAAGAAGGAGGCGGAGCGGAGCAAGAACATGTTCACGCTCGGCCTGCTGTCCTGGATGTACCACCGGCCGACCGAGGGCACGATCCGCTTCCTGGAACGCCAGTTCCGCCGCAAGCCCGAGATCGCCGCGGCCAACATCGCCGCGTTCCGCGCCGGCTTCAACTACGGCGAGACCACCGAGGCCTTCGCCGTCTCCTACGAGGTCAAGCCCGCCCCGATGGCGCCGGGCACGTACCGCAACATCTCCGGCAACCAGGCACTCGCCTACGGGATCGTCGCGGCCGGGCAGCGCTCCGGGCTCCCGGTGTTCCTCGGCGCGTACCCGATCACGCCGGCGTCGGACATCCTGCACGAGCTGTCCAAGCACAAGAACTTCGGCGTGCGCACCTTCCAGGCCGAGGACGAGATCGCCGGGGTGTCCGCCGCGATCGGCGCCTCCTTCGGCGGTGCGCTGGGCGTCACCACCACCTCCGGCCCGGGCATCTCGCTGAAGAGCGAGGCGATCGGCCTGGCGGTCATGCTCGAGCTGCCGCTGGTCGTCGTCGACGTGCAGCGCGGCGGGCCGTCGACCGGCCTGCCGACCAAGACCGAGCAGTCGGACCTGCTGCAGGCGATGTTCGGCCGCAACGGCGAGGCGCCGCTGCCGGTGATCGCCCCGCGCTCCCCCGGCGACTGCTTCGACGCCGTCCTGGAGGCCGCACGGATCGCGCTGACCTACCGCACGCCGGTGATCCTCCTGTCGGACGGCTACCTGGCCAACGGCGCGGAGCCCTGGGCCGTGCCGGACGTCGAGTCGCTGCCGGACCTGACCGTGGAGTTCGCCACCGAGCCCAACGGCGAGGACGGCGAGTACCTGCCCTACGCGCGCGACCCCGAGACGCTGGCCCGCAGCTGGGCCATCCCGGGGACGGCGGGGCTGCAGCACCGCGTGGGCGGGCTGGAGAAGGCCGACCGCACCGGCAACATCTCCTACGACCCGGACAACCACGACTTCATGACCCGCACCCGGCAGGCGAAGGTCGACGGCATCGCCGCGAGCCTGCCGCCGACCGAGGTCGACGACCCCGACGGCGACGCGCGGGTCGCGGTCATCGGCTGGGGGTCGACCTACGGCCCCATCGGCGCCGCCTGCCGGCAGGTGCGCCAGTCCGGCCGGTCGATCGCGCAGATCCACCTGCGTCACATCAACCCGATGCCCGCCGACCTCGGCGAGATCCTGGCCCGCTACGACCGCGTGGTCTGCCCCGAGATGAACCTCGGGCAGCTGGCGATGCTGCTGCGGGCCAAGTACCTCGTCGACGTCGAGAGCCACACCCAGGTGCGCGGCCTGCCCTTCCGCGCGGCCGAGCTCGCCGCCGTCCTGCAGAGCGCCATCGACTCGGCCACCGCGCCCGCGGGAACGCCCGCCGCTGCCCTCACTGGAGGCATGAAGTGACCACCGTCGACCTCGGCCTGCCGGGGAACGATCCCATCGCCGCCGCGATCAGCGCCGGCGAGAAGCAGACCGCCCTCAAGGCCAAGGACCTCAAGACCGACCAGGAGGTGCGCTGGTGCCCGGGGTGCGGTGACTACGTCATCCTCAACGCAGTCCAGAGCTTCCTGCCCTCGCTCGGGATCGCCCGCGAGGACATGGTGATCGTGTCCGGGATCGGCTGCTCCTCGCGGTTCCCGTACTACATGAACACCTACGGGATGCACTCCATCCACGGCCGCGCCCCGGCGATCGCCACCGGCCTGGCCGCCTCCCGCCCCGACCTGTCGGTCTGGGTGGTCACCGGCGATGGCGACGCGCTGTCCATCGGCGGGAACCACCTGATCCACACGCTGCGCCGCAACGTGAACCTGACGATCCTGCTGTTCAACAACCGGATCTACGGGCTGACCAAGGGCCAGTACTCCCCCACCTCCGAGGTGGGCAAGGTGACCAAATCGACGCCGATGGGGTCGCTGGACCACCCGTTCAACCCGGTCTCGCTGGCCATCGGCGCGGACGCCACCTTCGTCGGCCGCGCGATGGACTCCGACCGCAAGGGCCTCACGGAGGTGCTGCGCCAGGCCGCCGAGCACCAGGGCACCGCGCTGGTGGAGATCTACCAGAACTGCAACATCTTCAACGACGGCGCCTTTGAGCTGCTCAAGGACCCGGCCACCGGCCCGCAGTGGACGATCCCCCTCGTGCATGGCGAGCCGCTGGTCTTCGGGCCGGACGGCGCCTCCTGCGTGGTCCGCGACGAGTTCGGCGGGCTGCGAATCGGCGAGACCAGCCAGGTCGACCCGGCCGAGATCGTCGTCCACGACGCCCACCGGCAGGACCCGTCCTACGCGTTCGCGCTCTCCCGGCTGTCCACCCAGGACCTCCGGTACACCCCGATGGGCGTCTTCCGGGCCGTGCAGCGGCCGGCGTACGACCGGATGATGGCCGACCAGCTCGACGAGGCGCGGACCGCCGAGGCGGGCGACCTCGCCCGCCTGCTCGCCGGCGGCGACACCTGGACCGTCACCGCCTGACCTCGCAGCGCAGGGCCCGCCTCCCGATGGGAGGCGGGCCCTGCTGCGTTCTGGCGTCGGTCGCTGCTGGCCGGCTGAGAGGACTACCCGCGTGGGTCAGTAGTCGTGGTGCTGCACGCCCCTGACCCAGACCGGCTCGGTCCGGTAGTCCAGGTTGCGGCGGTTGGTGTCGAACGACACGGTCGCCTCGGCGTAGCCGTTCTCCAGGTCCTCGGACCCGCGCCGCTGGTCCAGCCGGACGGTGTCGGTCTGCCGGTGCCCGTTGCAGTAGAGGTCACCGTAGAACGAGGTCCGGAAGCGGGCGCCGTCCTGGCGGAGGCGCACGGTGGTCCGGATGCGGTCGTCGTCGCCGCGGCACTTGTACTTGAACTTCACCCACACCTCCTCGCCGTCGGCGTCGGCCCGCGCCACGTCGCCGATGCTGACGACGTACGCCTCGACGCGCCCGCCGTACGGGCCGGGGTCGGCCGTCGCGGGGGCCATCCCGCTGAACAAGAGCGCCCCTGCGGCGGGTACGACGAGCAGACGTGCACGTTTCATGGTTCCCCCTCGAGACCGGCCGGCGAAAGCGGCCGAGCGACTGTTACGGCCGCAACGCTCCTCGGTTGTGATCCACGTCACAGTGCCCAAGAACTCGGGGGGCAGAGGCCCAAAGGACCCCCACCGCAGGGCCCATCGGATCAGCCGCGCGGGGTCACCCGGAGCACCTGGTCGTCGTCGCCGTTGTCGGTGGTGACGTACAGGTCGCCGTCCGTGCCGAGCTGCACGGTGCGGATCCGGCCGTGCGTGCCCTCGAACTCGGGCAGCCGGAACTGCTCCTGGAGGGCGCCGTCGCCGGCCAGCCGGAGCGCCAGGACGCCCTCGCCCTTGAGGACGGCGACCAGCAGCAGGCCGTCGTAGGCGCTCCACTGCTCGCCGTCGAGGAAGGTGCCGCCGCAGGTGGCGATCGTCTCCGAGCCCGACGACCACACGGCCGGGACGGCGCCGGGGATCTCCGGGTCGGTCATGGGCACGCTCTCGTCGTAGCTGCCGTCGGCGCCGTTCGGGTCGTAGCCGTAGTTGGCGCCGGGCTGCAGCAGGTTGACCTCGTCGTCGCGCGTCGTGCCCTGCTCGACGGCGTAGACCTGGTCGGTTCCGGGCCGGACGGCCAGTCCCTGCACGTTGCGGTGCCCGAAGGTCCACAGGAAACCTTCCGCGCCGCCGCCGGGGAACGGGTTGCCGGCCGCCGGCCGCCCGGTGGCCGCGTCTATGCGCAGCACCTTGCCGGCGAGGGTGTCGCGGTCCTGCGGGTTGCTGCCGCGCGCGTTGTCGCCGGTGCTCACCAGCAGCGCCCCTGTCGGGTCGAAGCGCAGCCGGCACCCGCCGTGCCGCCCGGAACTGCCGTTGACCGGGATGCCGCCGAGCAGCGGGTCCGCGACGCGGGTGGCGCTGCGCCAGCCGTCGTCGACGGTCCAGGCGATGACGGCGATGTCCGGCGTCTCGCCCTGGCGGCCCTGGCAGGTGTAGAAGCGGCGGTTGTCCGCGAAGGCGGGGTCGAGGACCAGGCCCATCAGGCCGGTCTCGCCGCGCGCGAACAGGTCGTCGAAATCGGCTGTGACCTCCTGCACCGTCCCGTCGGGCAGGAGGGCGGTGAACCCGCCGCCGCGCTCGTCGAACAGCAGCGTCCCGTCGGGGGCCTGCGCGACGTCCCACGGGTGGTCCAGGCCGTCGGCCACGACGGCCACGTCGAGGGCCGGCGCGGTGGGCGGAGCGGACGTGGGCGGCGGCTGCGCGCTGGTCGTCCCCGCGGCCGCGGGGTCGCCGGAGTCCGACCCGGCCGTGCACCCGGCGAGCACCACCACCGCCCCCACCAGCGCGAAAAGGGTCCGCATGGACCCAGGATGCGTGACGGTCAGCTGGTGCGGGTCACGACATAGTCACAGAGTGCCGAAAGCGCCTCCCGGACGTCACCCGTTGGGATGACGGCGAGCCGCTCCCGCGCCCGTTCGGCGTACTCCCCGAGGACGGCGGTGGCGCGGGCCAGGGCGGCCGAGGAGCGCAGCGCCGCCAGAGCCTCCGCGTGCTCGGCCTCACCGGTGATCGGGCCGGTGACCAGCTCACGCAGCCGCGCCTCCGCGGGGTCGTCCCCGGCCAGGGCGAAGAGCACCGGCAGGGTGGCGACGCCCTCCCGCAGGTCGGTCCCCGGCGCCTTCCCGGAGGCGCCGTCGGCACTGACGATGTCGAGCAGGTCGTCGGAGATCTGGAACGCCACCCCGACCTCCTCGCCGAAGGCGGTCAGCGCGGCCACCAGCGGTTCGTCGACGCCGGCGAAGGCGGCCCCGAAGCGGGCGGAGGTCGCCACCAGGGAGCCGGTCTTGTCGGCCAGCACCTCGAGGTAGTGGGCGATCGGGTCCTCGCCGGCCTGCGGGCCCACGGTCTCGCGCAGCTGCCCGGTCACCAGCCGCTCGTAGGTGCGTGCCTGGATGCGCACCGCGTCGGGGCCGAGGTCGGCGAGCAGGTTCGAGGCGCGGGCGAAGAGCAGGTCCCCGGTGAGGATCGCGATGCTGTTGCCCCAGCGGCTGTTCGCGCTGGGCGCCCCGCGCCGCAGGGCGGCCTCGTCCATGACGTCGTCGTGGTACAGCGTGGCCAGGTGGGTCAGCTCGCAGACGACCGCCGCGCGGACCACCTCGGGCGCCGTCGGGTCGCCGAGCTGCGCGGCCAGCAGGGCCAGCATCGGCCGGAACCGCTTGCCGCCGGCGGCCATGAGGTGGCCGGCGGCCTCGCGCACGAAGGGGTGCTCGCTGCCGACGGCGCCGACCAGCGCCGACTCCACCCGCGCCAGCCCCTCCGCGAGCGACTCGCCGAGGGCGCCGTCGGGCAGCCAGGGGCCGATGGTCGACGCCGGCGTGGAGATCCGGTGCCTGACCTCGGCGGAGGTGCCGCCGTCGAGGGCGGTGCGGGCTCCGGTCATCAACCGACGAATCTAGCCGCCCGATCCGCGAGGTCGAGCACGGACCCGGGGACGATCCCCAGGACGAGTGTGGCCGTCGCGGTGATCGCCAGGACGATCGTCGTCGGCAGGCCGGGCACGCCGACGGTCGGGCCCTCGGCGGCCGGCGCCGAGAAGTACATGAGCACGATGACCCGCAGGTAGAAGAACGCGGCCACCGCGCTGGCCAGCACGGCCACCACGACCAGCGGCCACGCCCCCACCTCGATCGCCGCCCGGAAGGCCGCGAACTTCCCGGTGAAGCCGGCGGTGAGCGGGATGCCTGCCAGCGAGAGCAGGAACAGGCTCATGACCGCCGCGGTCACCGGCGAGCGCTGTGCCAGCCCGGCCCACTGCGACAGGTGCCCGGCCTCCCCGTCGCCGTCCCGGACCAGCGTGAGGACGGCGAAGCTGCCGATCGTCGTCACGCCGTAGGTCAGCAGGTAGAAGATCGTCGCCGAGAGGCCCGAGCCGTCGCCGCCGGAGCCCAGGCCGATCACACCGGTGAGCAGGAACCCGGCGTGCGCGATCGAGGAGTAGGCCAGCATCCGCTTGAGGTCGGTCTGGGTGAGCCCGAGGACGGCGCCGACGACCATCGAGACGATCGCGATGCCGTAGACGATCGGCCGCCAGGTCCACTCGCTGGTGCCGAAGCCGACGTAGAGCAGCCGCAGGATGGCGCCGAACGCGGCCACCTTGGTGCAGGCGGCCATGAACGCGGTCACGGGCGTCGGGGCGCCCTGGTAGACGTCCGGCGTCCAGGTGTGGAAGGGCGCGACGCTGGCCTTGAACATCAGGCCGACGATCAGCAGCGCCAGGCCGAGGACGAGCAGGATGCCGGTGTCCGCGGTCGCCGCCTCGCGGATCGTCGCCAGCCGCACGCTACCGGTGGCGCCGTAGACCAGCGCCAGGCCGTAGAGGAAGAACCCGGAGGCGAAGGCGCCCAGCAGGAAGTACTTGACCGACGCCTCCTGCGACAGCAGCCGGCGCCGCCGGGCCAGGCCGCACATCAGGTACAGCGGCAGGCTGAGCACCTCGAGCGCCACGAACATGACCAGCAGGTCGTTCGAGGTGACGAACAGCATCATGCCGCCGAGGGCGAAGGTCGCCAGCGGGTAGACCTCGGTCTGCACACGCTGCGCGGTGAGCAGCTCCCGGTCGCGGGGGCTGCCGGCGGGGATCGCGGCCACGGCGACGAACGCCGACCGCGCCGGGTCCAGCGACCGCTCGGCGAACATGAGGACCGACAGCGCGCCCAGGGCGGTCAGCAGCGCCTGCAGGAACAGCCCGGGGCCGTCGACGGCGAGCGCCCCGCCGGCGGTGACCTGTCGTGTGCCGGCCAGCAGCAGGGTGGCGACCAGGCCGCCGAGGGTCCCGACCAGCGCCACCACGACCTGCACGGTGTGCCGGGTCTGCCGGGGAGCGAAGGCCTCGACCAGCACGCCGACGCAGGCGGCGCCGAAGACGAACAGCAGCGGCGCCAGGGCCGCCACGGAGACGGACGGCGCGGAGATGTCGGGCATCAGTTACCCCGCTCGGAGGTCGGTGCGGCGTCGGTGGTGGAGGGCGTGATCCCGTCGGGCGCGCCGACGTCGCTCATCGTGGCGCTCACCGCGGGCCGGATCAGGTCGATCAGCGGCTGCGGGTAGACGCCCAGGGCGATGATCAGCGCGATCAGCGGGGTGACGACGGCGAGCTCACGGCGGTTGAGGTCCGCGACGCGCAGGCGCGGGGTGGCCGCGGGCGCCTCGAGGACCGCGGTCGCGCCGGGGGTGGCCGGCGCCGTCCCCTCGCGCGGGGTCACGTCGTCCGGCTCGAGCAGCACGCCGCGGGGCGGGCCGTGCATGGTCCGCTGGTACATGAGCAGCACGTAGATCGCGGCCAGGATGATGCCGACGGTCGCCAGCACCGTGAAGACCGGCCGGACCGGGAAGGCGCCCAGCAGCGTGAGGAACTCGCTGACGAAGCTGTTGGTGCCGGGCAGCGACAGCGTGGCCAGGCCGGCGACCAGGAAGCTGCCGGCCAGCAGCGGGGCGAACCGGGCCACGCCGCCGTAGTCGCGGATGTCCCGGGAGCTGCCGCGGTCGATGAGCATCCCCACCACCAGGAACAGCAGCGCGATGGTGATGCCGTGCATGACCATGTACAGCACCGCGCCGGTGGCTGCCTCGGTGGTGAAGGCGAAGATGCCCAGCGCGATGAAGCCGAAGTGCGAGACCGACGTGTAGGAGATCAGCCGCTTCATGTCGCTCTGCCCCATCGCCAGCAGCGCGGCGTAGAGGATGCCCGCGACGGCGAGGCCCAGCACCCAGGGCGCGAAGTCGCGGGAGGCGTCGGGGAACAGCGGCAGGCAGTAGCGGATGAACCCGAAGGTGCCGACCTTGTCGAGGACGCCGACGAGCAGCACCGCGCCGCCGATCGGCGCCTCGGCGCCCGCGTCGGGCAGCCAGGTGTGCAGCGGCACCAGCGGCGCCTTGATCGCGAAGGCGACGAAGAAGCCCAGGAACAGCAGCTTCTGCACGCCCGGGTCGATGTCGAGCTGCCGCAGCGCGTCGAACGCGAACGTGCCCTGCCCCAGCTGGCTGTTGCTGACCACGAACAGCCCGATCACCGCCGCGAGCATGACCAGGCCGCCGACCAGGCTGTAGACGAAGAACTTCATCGCGGCGTACTGCCGGCGCGGCCCCCCGAAGCTGCCGATCAGGAAGTACATCGGGACGAGCATCGCCTCGAAGAAGACGTAGAACAGGAACACGTCGGTCGCGGCGAAGACGCCGACCATCGCCGCCTCGAGCAGCAGCAGCCAGGCGAAGAACGTGCGCATCGACCGGTTGCCCGGCGAGGTGTCCCGCCAGGAGGCGAGGACGGCCAGCGGCACGAGGACGCCGATGAGCAGCAGCATCGACAGCGCGATGCCGTCGACCCCGAGAGCGAAGTCCACGCCGAACGACGGGATCCACGAGACCGAGGTGGTCAGCTGGAACCGCTCGCCGTCCGGATCGAAGGCGACCGTGGCCAGCACCGCCAGCAGCAGCACCACCAGGCTGACGCCGAGCGCCACCTGCTTGGCCAGCTCCTCCCGGCCCTTCGGCAGCGCGAGGACGACCGCGGCCGCCACCGCCGGCAGCACGATCATGAGCACGAGCCAGGGGAAGTCACTCACGGGGGGCGCCCTTTCCGAAGACGTTGCTCGTGCTCATCCGGCCGTCACCGCCAGCAGCGCACCGGCCACGATCACGGCGCCGCCGAGCATCCCCAGCGCGTAGCTGCGGACGAAGCCGGTCTGCAGCCGGCCCAGCCGGGAGGAGGAACCGCCCATGGTCGCGGCGAGGCCGTTGACCGCGCCGTCCACACCGCGGTTGTCGAAGAACACCAAGGCGCGGGTGAGCCACTGGCCGGGCCGCATGAACAGCGATTCGTTGACCGCGTCGGCGTAGAGCGCGTTGCGGGCCGCCCGGACGACCGGGCTCACCCGCGCCGGCGCCACGACCGGCACCTCGCGGCGGCCGACGAACAACCAGGCCAGCAGGACGCCGAGCAGGGCCACGACGGTGATGCCGACCCCGAAGGTCAGGGGGGCGATGACGTGCTCGCCCTCCTCGGGCTCGCCGAACACCGGCGCCATCCAGTCCGAGAGCGGGAAGACCTCGACGAGCAGGAAGCCGGCGGCCACCGACCCGACCGCGAGCACGACCATCGGTAGCGTCATCACCGCAGGGGACTCGTGCGGGTGCACCCCCTCCTCCCACCGGGGCCGGCCGAAGAAGGTCATGAGCATCAGCCGGGTCATGTAGAAGGCGGTCAGCCCGGCACCGAGGACGGCGGCCCCGCCGAGCACCCAGCCGATGACGTCCCCGCGGTCGAAGGTCGCCTCGATGATCGCGTCCTTGGTCCAGTAGCCGGACAACGGGATGATCCCGATCAGCGCCAGATAGCCGGCGAAGAAGGTCCAGAAGGTGACCGGCAGCTTCTTCCTCAGCCCGCCGTAGCGGCGCATGTCCACCGAGTCGTTCATGGCGTGCATGACCGACCCGGCGCCCAGGAACAGCCCGGCCTTGAAGAAGCCGTGCGCGTACAGGTGCGCCAGGGCGGCCACGTACCCGACCGGGCCCAGCCCCGCCGCCAGGAACATGTAGCCGATCTGGCTGACCGTCGAGTAGGCCAGCACCTTCTTGATGTCGTCGTAGGCGCACCCGGCGATGGCGCCGATCAGCAGCGTGACCGCGCCGACGGCCAGGACGACGGTGCGCGCCGTCTCGGTCTGGTCGTAGATCGGCGCCGAGCGGGCGATGAGGTAGACGCCGGCGGTGACCATCGTCGCGGCGTGGATGAGCGCGGAGACCGGGGTCGGGCCCTCCATGGCGTCGGGCAGCCACGCCTGCAGCGGGAACTGGCCGGACTTGCCGCAGGCCCCCAGCAGGAGCAGCAGCCCCAGGGCGGTGAGGGTGCCGCCGGTGAGCAGGCTCGCGTTGCCGAGCACTCCTTCGAAGGACGTCGTCCCGAGCTGGGCGAACATCACGAAGATCGCCAGCGCCAGCCCGACGTCGCCGACGCGGTTCATGATGAACGCCTTCTTCGCGGCGGTGGCCGCGGCCGGGCGGGTGTACCAGAACGCGATCAGCAGGTAGGACGCCAGGCCCACGCCCTCCCAGCCGACGTAGAGGGCCAGGTAGCTGTTGCCGAGGACGAGCAGCAGCATCGCCGCGACGAACAGGTTCAGGTACGCGAAGAACCGGCGGCGGCCGGGGTCGTGCGCCATGTAGCCGATCGAGTAGATGTGGATCAGCGAGCCGACCCCGGTGATCAGCAGGACGAACGCCATCGACAGCGGGTCGAGCAGCAGCCCGGCGCGGATGTCGATCGAGCCGGCCGACAGGAAGGTGAACAGGTCCACCCCCACCGAGCGCTCGTCGACGTCGGCCAGCTGCAGGGTGCAGGCCAGGCCGAGGACGAACGCGGCCAGCACCGTCGCGGTGCCGAGCAGGTGACCCCAGCGGTCGGTGCGCCGTCCGCCGAGCAGCAGCACCGCGGCACCGGCGAGCGGCAGCACGATGAGCAGCCAGGAGGCGGCGAGCAGCCCGGTCGCGGGCAGCGCTTCAGGCACGGCGCTTCTCCATGAGGTAGACCCCGGTCAGTACTTGAGGAGGTTGGCGTCGTCGACCGAGGCGGACCGGCGGGTCCGGTAGATCGACATGATGATCGCGAGGCCGACGACGACCTCCGCGGCGGCCACGACCATGACGAAGAACGCGATGATCTGGCCGTCGATGGTGCCGGTCGCACGGGCGAAGGTGACCAGCGTCAGGTTGACCGAGTTGAGCATCAGCTCGACGCACATGAACACGACGATCGCGTTGCGCCGCACGAGGACGCCGACGGCGCCGACGGTGAACAGGATCGCCGCGAGCACCAGGTAGTGGGACAGCGTCATCGTTCGTTGCTCCCGATCCCTGGGCCGCGGGGATGCCCGGGCCCAGTACCTCCGGGCAGCCCGCTGGGCGTCCCCTCGAGGGTGCCGAGGGCGTCGTCCGGGCTGCCGAGCTGCCGGCGCCCGGTGGGCCGCGGCAGCTCCTCGACCGGCACCGGCTCGATGCCGGTGGCGAAGCTGCTCTCGGCCCAGTCACCGTCGGGCAGCCGCGCCGGCGTGGCGACCGAGTTCCCGCGGGCGTAGACGCCGGGGCCAGGGAGCGTCTGCGGCCGGTCGGTGAGGAACCGCGCCCGCGAGAGCTCCTTCTGGGTGCGCCGGGTGCCGGGCTCGCGCTCGATGTGCGCGAGCACCATCGCGCCGACCGCGGCGGTGATCAGCAGCGCGCTGGTCACCTCGAAGGCCAGGAGGTACCGGGTGAACAGCAGCGCGGCGATCGCCTCGATGTTGCTCACGTCGCCGCCCTGGACGGCGTCCAGTCCGGTGGCCGTCGTGTCCCGGGTGGCCTCGGCGATCCCGGCGCCGACCAGGCCCGCGAAGCCGATGCCCAGCACGGTGGCCGCCACCCGCTGCCCGCGCAGGGTCTCCACGACCGAGTCGGAGGAGTCGCGGCCGACCAGCATGAGCACGAACAGGAAGAGGATCATGATCGCGCCGGTGTAGACGATGATCTGCACCGCGCCGAGGAAGGGCGCCTCCTGCGTCACGTAGAAGACGCCCAGGCAGAGCATCGTCACGACGAGGAAGAGCGCCGAGTGGACGGCGTTGCGGGCGAACACCATGCCCAGCGCCCCGAGCAGGGCGAGCGGGCCGAGGATCCAGAAGACGACGGCCTCGCCGTCCCCTAGTCCGACCGTGGTGTCGGCGGCCGCGGCGAGGAGCGTCACGTGGCATCGCCCCCCCGCTGCCCCGCCCGCCCGGCCGCCCCGACGACGTCGGGCTGCGGACCGGAGCCGGAGTCCACGGCGCGCACGTAGTAGTCCTTCTCGTCGTCGCCGAGCCGCATGGGGTGCGGCGGGGCCTCCATGCCCGGCAGCAGCGGCGCCATGAGCTGCTCCTTGGTGTAGATCAGGTCGCGCCGGTTGTCGTCGGCCAGCTCGAAGTCGTTGCTCATCGTCAGCGAGCGGGTCGGGCAGGCCTCGATGCACAGCCCGCAGAAGATGCAGCGCAGGTAGTTGATCTGGTAGACGCGCCCGTAGCGCTCACCGGGCGAGTAGCGCTCGTCCTCGGTGTTGTCGCCGCCCTCGACGTAGATGGCATCGGCCGGGCAGGCCCAGGCGCACAGCTCGCAGCCGACGCACTTCTCCAGCCCGTCGGGGTGCCGGTTGAGCACGTGCCGGCCGTGGTAGCGCGGCTTGGTCACCTTGGGCTCGAACGGGTACTCCTCCGTCGTCACCTTCTTGAAGATCTGCGCGAAGGTGACGCCGAAGCCCTGCCCCGGCGCGGGCAGGATGCTGCGCTTGGCCGGGCGGCCGTCCTTCGACGGGCGCGCCACCTCGCCGCCGCTGCGGCGTGCGGGGGTGTTATCGGTCATCGTCGCCCTCCTCGGCAACGGAGGTGCCGCGCCGGCCGGTGCTCACGACGGCGCCGTCGGGGCGCGCGGTCGCGCCGACGGTGGGGCGCAGCCGCGGGGACGGCGGCACGACGAGGTCCATCGGCGGGATCGGGAACCCGCCCTCGGAGCGGCTGGGCGCACCGGTCGGCCGGCGCCGCGGCCCGGTGGGCGGCAGCACCTGCGGCTCGGGTTCGGGCTCGGTGGCGTGCACGGACCCGGCCGCCGCGGCGGCCGCCATCTTCCGGGCGCCGGCGTTGCTGACCCGCCCGGCCAGCAGCAGCGCGGCCAGCACGACGATCGCGATGGGCACGCCCACGTAGAGCGCGACCTCACCGGTCTCGAGGTTCGCCTCGCGGGAGATGGTGCGGATGGTGGCGACGGCGAGGATCCACACCAGCGCGACCGGTACGAGCACCTTCCAGCCGAAGCGCATGAACTGGTCGTAGCGCAGCCGCGGGAGCGTGCCGCGCAGCCAGATGAACACGAACAGCGCGACGACGACCTTGAGGAAGAACCAGAGCATCGGCCACCAGCCGGTGTTCGCGCCGTCCCAGATCGAGATCGGCCACGGTGCCCGCCAGCCGCCCAGGAACAGCGTCGCCGCCAGCGCCGAGACGGTGACCATGTTGATGTACTCGGCGAGGAAGAACAGCGCGAACTTCAGCGAGGAGTACTCGGTGTGGAAGCCGCCGACCAGCTCGCTCTCGGCCTCGGGCAGGTCGAACGGCGCGCGGTTGGTCTCGCCGACGACGGCGATGCAGTAGATGACGAAGGAGACCGGCAGCAGGACGGCGAACCAGCTGGGGCCGGTGAGCGTGGCGCCGAAGAAGTTCAGCTCGTTGCCGTTCGCCTGCGCCGCGACGATCTCCGAGGTCGACATCGTGCCGGCGTAGAGGAACACCGCGACGATCGACAGGCCCATCGCGATCTCGTAGCTGACCATCTGCGCCGCGCTGCGCAGGCCGCCGAGCAGCGGGTAGGTCGAGCCGGAGGACCAGCCGGACAGCACGATGCCGTAGACGCCCATCGCCGAGCAGGCCAGGACGACGAGCACGCCGATCGGGGCGTCGGTGAGCTGCAGCGGCGTCCGGTGGCCGAACAGGCTCACCGTCGGGCCCAGCGGGATGACCGAGAAGGCCAGGAAGGCCGGGACGGCGGCGATGACCGGCGCCAGGAAGTAGACCGGCTTGTCGGCCAGCGCCGGCATGATGTCTTCCTTGAACGCCAGCTTCAGGCCGTCGGCGAGGCTCTGCAGGTAGCCGCGCGGGCCGACCCGGTTGGGGCCGATCCGCTGCTGCATGCGGGCGACGACCTTGCGCTCGAAGACGATCGCGAACAGCGTCATCACGACCAGGACCACGAAGATCCCGACGATCTTGATGAGCACGATCCACCAGACGTCGTGCCCGAAGTCCTCCAGCGTGGGCTGGTTCTCCGCCGCGAGCAGGTTCATGCCGTTCCTCCGACGCTGAGCTTCACGACGCCGCCCGGGCCGGTGCCCAGCTGCGCGCGGACCTCGCTGCCGGGCGCGCGCATCGGCAGCCAGACCACCTGGTCGGGCATCTCGGTGATCCGCACCGGCAGGCTGATCGCCCCGGCCGGCCCGGTGACCGTCAGCCGGTCGCCGTCGGCGAGGCCGAGGCGGCGGGCGGCGTCCTTGCCGACGCGGGCCACCGGCGGCCGGGCCGTGCCGGCCAGCTCGGGCTCGTCGCGCTGCAGGGTGCCGACGTCGAGCAGCTGCCGCCACGAGGCCAGCAGCGCCTCGTCCTCGGCGAGCTCGGCCCCGGCGTGCGCGGCGACGGCGGGGACGGCGGCCTCGCCGGTGCGGGCGGCGCCCAGCGAGGCGAGCTCGGCCCGGGCGGTCTCGACGGTCGGCAGCCGGAGGTCGACGTCCAGCTCGTCGGCCAGGCCCTGCAGCACCCGGCCGTCGGTCAGCAGCCCGGTGCCGTGCAGCGTGGCGTCGAACGGGCGGGCCCGGCCCTCCCAGTCCAGGTAGGTGCCGGCCTTCTCCGGCGCGGCGGCGACGGGCAGGACGACGTCCGCGACCTCGGTGACCGCGCTGGGGAACAGCTCCAGGCTGACCACGAAGCCCGCGGCCCGCAGCGCCTCGGCGGCCAGCGCCGGGTCGGGCAGGTCGGCCGGATCGACGGCGCCGACGAGCAGGCCGGCGAGCTCGCCGTCGCGGACGGCGGTCAGGATGCCGGTGGTGTCGCGGCCCGGGGTGGCCGGCATGTCGGCCGGGTCGGCGCCCCAGCGGACGGCGACGTCGGCGCGGGCGACCGGGTCGGCGACGGTGCGCCCGCCCGGCAGCAGGGTCGGCAGCGCGCCGGCCTCGACCGCGCCGCGCTCGCCGGCCCGCCGCGGCACCCAGCCGACGCGGGCGCCCGTGGCGTGGGCGAGCGCGGCGACCGCGGAGAAGCCGCCGGGGATCTCGGCCAGCCGCTCGCCGGCCAGCACGATCGCGCCCGGCTGCCGCAGCGCCTCGACCGCCGCGCCGCCCCAGCTGCCGTCGGCGAGGGCGGCCAGCGACCGCGCCTCCGCGCCGGGCAGCGTGGTGAGCACGGTGGCCCGCAGCTTCTCGGCGGCGCGGGTGGCGAACGGGGCGAGGTCGAAGACCGCGAGGCCGCCCTTCCGCACCGCCTTGCGCAGCCGCAGGAAGACGATCGGCGACTCCTCCTCGGGCTCGAACGCCACGAGCAGCACCGCGGGCGCCGCCGCGAGGTCGTCGTAGGTCACCCCGCCGGTCCACGGTCCCGTGCCGGCGATCTCGGCCTCGAGGAACGCCAGCTCCTCGGGCGAGTGCGCGCGGGCGCGGGCGTCGACGTCGTTGGTGTGCAGTGCGAGCCGGGCGAACTTGGCGTAGGCGTAGGCGTCCTCGAGGGTCAGCCGGCCGCCGGGCAGGACGCCGACCCCGCCGGCGGCCCGCGCCTCCCGCAGGCCCTCGGCGGCCGCGGCCCACGCCTCCGGCCAGGAGGCGGGCTCGAGCACGCCGTCGCGGCGGACCAGCGGGGTGGTGAGCCGGTCGTTGGACGTGGCGTAGCGGAACGCGTAGCGCCCCTTGTCGCAGTTCCACTCCTCGTTGACCGCCGGGTCCTCGCCGGCCAGCCGGCGCTGCACCTTGCCGCGCCGGTAGTCGGTGCGCTGCGCGCAGCCGGAGGCGCAGTGCTCGCAGACGCTGGGCTCGCTGCGCAGGTCGAACGGCCGGGCGCGGAAGCGGTAGGCGGCGCTGGTCAGCGCGCCGACGGGGCAGATCTGCGTGGTGTTGCCGGAGAAGTAGGACTCGAACGGCTCGTCCTCGTAGATCGCGACCTGCTCCAGCGCGCCGCGCTCGAACAGCTCGATGAACGGGTCGCCGGCCACCTGCTGCGAGAACCGGGTGCACCGCGCGCAGAGCACGCAGCGCTCACGGTCGAGCAGGATCTGGGAGGAGATCGGCAGCGGCTTGGGATAGGTCCGCTTGACGTCGACGAACCGGCTCTCGGTGCGGCCGTTGCTCATCGCCTGGTTCTGCAGCGGGCACTCGCCGCCCTTGTCGCAGACCGGGCAGTCCAGCGGGTGGTTGATGAGCAGCAGCTCCATCGTGCCCTGCTGCGCCTTGTCGGCGACCGGGCTGGAGAGCTGGGTCTTCACGACCATGCCCTCGGTGACCGGCATGGTGCAGGAGGCGACCGGCTTGCGCTGGCCCTCGACCTCGACGAGGCACTGCCGGCAGGCGCCGATCGGCTCGAGCAGCGGGTGGTCGCAGAACCGTGGGATCTGCACGCCGATCATCTCGGCGGCGCGGATGATCAGGGTGCCCTTGGGGACGGCGACGTCGAAGCCGTCGATGACGCAGTGGACGGCGTCCGGCGGCGTGTGCGGGCCGGGGACCCCCGGTGGTGTGGCGGGCGCCGGGACCGGCGACGTGGGCTGGACGGTCATCAGGCGGCTCCGACCTTCACCGGCTCGATCGGGAGGCTGCGGCCCAGCCGGGCCTGCTCCTCCGGGGGCAGCAGGGCGACGTAGTCGTCCTTGAAGTACTTCAGGGAGCTGGCGATGCAGCTGGTCGCGCCGTCGCCGAGCGCGCAGAACGAGCGGCCGAGGATGTTGTCGCAGGTGTCGACCAGCAGGTCGAGGTCGGCCGCCGTCCCCTTGCCGTGGACCAGCCGCTCGAGGATCTGGACCAGCCAGTAGGTGCCCTCCCGGCACGGGGTGCACTTGCCGCAGCTCTCGTGCGCGTAGAACTCGGTGAACCGCAGGGTGGCCTCGACGATCGAGTCGGTCTCGTCGAACACCATGAGCGCGGTGGTGCCGAGCATGGAGCCCGCCGCCGCGACGGAGTCGAAGTCCAGCGGGACGTCGAGGTGCTCGGCGGTGAAGTACGGCGTCGACGAGCCGCCCGGCGTCCAGAACTTCAGCTCGTGGCCGGGGCGGACACCGCCGGCCATCTCCAGCAGCTCGCGCATCGTCGTCCCCATCGGGGCCTCGTACTGCCCGGGCCGGACGACGCGGCCGGACAGCGAGTAGATCTTCGGGCCGGGCGACTTCTCCGGGCCGAACTCCTTGAACCAGTCGGCCCCGCCGCGGACGACGAACGGCACGCTGGCCAGCGTCTCCACGTTGTTGATCACCGTCGGCGCGCCGTAGAGGCCGGCGACCGCCGGGAACGGCGGCTTGAGCCGCGGCTGGCCGCGGTAGCCCTCGAGCGAGTCGAGCAGCGCCGTCTCCTCGCCGCAGATGTAGGCGCCGGCGCCGGCGTGCACCACCAGCTCCAGGTCGTAGCCGGAGCCGAGGATGTCGCGGCCGAGGTAACCGGCCGCGTAGGCCTCCTCGACGGCGCTCACCAGCCGGCGGTGGGCGTGCACCGCCTCGCCGCGGACGTAGATGGCGGCGAAGTGTGACCGGATCGCGTAGGCCGCGATGATCACGCCCTCGATCAGCGAGTGCGGGTCGGCCATCATCAGCGGCAGGTCCTTGCAGGTGCCCGGCTCGCCCTCGTCGGCGTTGACCACGAGGTACTTGGGCATCGCGGCCGGACCGGTCGGGGTCTCCCCCGGCTTCGGCTGCGGGATGAAGCTCCACTTCATGCCGGTGGGGAAGCCGGCGCCGCCGCGGCCGCGCAGCCCGGAGTCCTTGACCATCGTGACCAGCTCGTCGGGCGTCATCGTCAGCGCCGTGCGCAGGCCGACGTAGCCGTCGAGGGACTCGTAGGTCGACAGCCGCCAGGAGCGGTCGGCGTCCCAGCGGGAGGTGAGCACGGGGGTGAGGGGCACGGGGCTCAGGCCTCCTTCTGCGGGCCCTGGCCGGAGGTGCCCGGCTCGGTGCCCGCGGGGGTCTCGGTGCCGGTCTGCGCCCGCTGCTCGGAGGTGCGGCGTCGGCCGTACTCGGCACCCTGGTCGGGGTGGGCCTGTGCGGCGCCGGCCGCCTCGGCGGGGTTGTCGGCGGTGGCGACGCGGGCGTCGGCCGCCTCCTTCTCGGGCGTCTGTCCGGTGCTGCTGGTGGGCCGGGTGGCGGCGCGCGGCTCGCCGACGAGCCGGCTGTGCCCGGGGTCGTCCGGGTTGTCGGCGCCCGGCAGGAACGGCGCCGCCTCCCCGCGCTGGGCGGCCAGGCGCACGCCGACGAGGGTCGGGCCCAGCTCGCCGGGCGCGTCGATCGCGGCGTCGCGGGCGGCGGCGTCGGCGTGCTGGGAGAAGCCGGCGAGCTGACGGCTGATGCCCCGGAAGTCGGTCAGCGGGGCGCCGCGGGTGGGGTGCGGCTTCTCGCCGCGGCGCAGCGCCGCGACCAGCGCGCGGGCGCTCTCGACGTCCTGCTGGTCGTAGAACTCGTAGTCGACGGTGACCACCGGCGCGTAGTCGCAGGCGGCGAGGCACTCCGCGTGCTCGAGCGTGACCGAGCCGTCGGCGGCGGTCTCGTCGTGGTGCACGCCGAGGTCCTGGCACAGCGCGTCGAAGATCCGCTGCCCGCCGAGGACGGCGCACAGCGTGTTGGTGCAGACGCTGACCAGGTGCCGGCCGGTGGGCCGGCGCTTGTACATCGTGTAGAAGGTCGAGACGGCGCCCACCTCGGCCTTGGTCAGCCCCAGCTGCTCGGCGCAGAACGCCACGCCCTCGGGCGAGACGTAGCCCTGGTAGCTCTGCACCAGGTGCAGCATCGGCAGCAGCGCCGAGCGCGGCACCGGGTAGCGGGCCATGATCTCGGCGGCCTCGGCGCGGGCCCGCTCGGGGATCTCCGGGAGGTCCGCGGGGGCGGGCTCGACCGGGCTCGAGTCGAGCCCGGTGACCGCCGTCCCCTCGGCCGAACCGGGGAGCGCACTCACGACGCCTCCTCGCTGACGCTCGTCGACGTCGTTCGTGGCACTGCTGTGTTCCTGGATGAGCTCGCAGGCTCGCTCATCTATCAACACCACCCATCACCGGGTCGATCGACGCGATGGCCGCGATGACGTCGGCGATCATGCCGCCCTCGCTCATCGCCGCCGTGGCCTGCAGGTTGACGAAGCTGGGATCGCGCACGTGCACGCGCCACGGCCGGGTGCTGCCGTCGCTGACCACGTGGTAGCCGAGCTCGCCGCGGGGCGACTCGATCGGCACGTACACCTGGCCGGCCGGCACCCGGAAGCCCTCGGTGACCAGCTTGAAGTGGTGGATCAGGGCCTCCATCGACTGGCCCATGATGTGCTTGACGTGCTCGAGGGAGTTGCCCAGGCCGTCGGGGCCCAGGGACAGCTGCGCCGGCCAGGCGATCTTGCGGTCCTCGACCATGACGGGGCCCGGCTCGAGGCGGTCGACCGCCTGCTCCATGATCTTGAGCGACTCGCTGATCTCGGCCACGCGCACCAGGTAGCGCCCCCAGGCGTCGGAGGTGTCGGCGGTCGCGACCTCGAAGTCGTAGGTCTCGTAGCCCAGGTAGGGCTCGACCTTGCGCAGGTCCCAGGGCAGACCGGCGGCCCGCAGGACGGGACCGGTGGAGCCGAGCGCGACGCACCCGGTGACGTCGAGGTAGCCGACGTCCTTGAGCCGGCGCTGCCAGATCGGCTGGGCGGTCAGCAGCTTGTGCAGGCCGGCCACCCGCTCGGGCATGATCCGCAGGAACTCGCGGAGGTGCTCGACGGCGCCCTCGGGGAGGTCCTGGGCGAGGCCGCCGGGGCGGATGTACGCGTGGTTCATTCGCAGGCCGGTGATCTCCTCGAGCAGGTCGAGGCAGATCTCCCGCTCGCGGAAGCCGTTGGTCATGCCGGTGAGCGCGCCGAGCTCCATGCCGCCGGTGGCCAGCGCGACGAGGTGCGAGGCGATCCGGTTGAGCTCCATGACCAGCACCCGGATGGTCTGGGCACGCTGCGGGGCCTCGATGCCGAGCAGCTTCTCCACCGCCAGGCAGTACGCGGCCTCGTTGAACAGCGGGGACAGGTAGTCCATCCGCGTCACGAACGTCGTGCCCTGGGTCCAGTTGCGGTACTCGGTGTTCTTCTCGATGCCCGTGTGCAGGTAGCCGATGACCACCCGGGCCTTGGTGACGGTCTCGCCCTCGAGGTCGAGCACCAGCCGGAGCACGCCGTGGGTCGACGGGTGCTGCGGGCCCAGGTTGACCACGAGCCGCTCGGCCTCGATCGGGTCGGCGCCGAGCGTTTCGTCCCAGTCGCCGCCGGTGACGGTGTAGACGCGGCCCTCGGTGGTCTCGTAGGAGCCGGCGTACGGATCGGATGTCGCGGTCATGAGTTCTCCCCGGTCACCGGTAGGCGCGGCGGGTGTCGGGCGGCGGGATGGTCGCGCCGTGGTACTCCACGGGGACGCCGCCGAGGGGGTAGTCCTTGCGTTGCGGGAAGCCGTCCCAGTCGTCGGGCATGAGGATCCGGGTCAGCGCCGGGTGGCCGTCGAAGACGATCCCGAACATGTCGTAGGTCTCCCGCTCGTGCCAGTCCGCCGTCGGGTAGATGCCGGTGACGGAGGGGACGTGCGGGTCCTCGGCGGTGACCGCCACCTCGAGCCGGATCCGGCGGCGGTAGGTCATCGAGGTCAGGTGGTAGACGGCGTGCAGCCGCGGGCGCTCCGGCGTCGCCGCCGGGCCGCCGCTGTCGAGGTAGTCCACGCCCGAGACGCTGGAGAGCAGCTCGAAGCGCAGCGCCTCGTCGTCCCGCAGCGCCTGGACCAGCGTCAGCAGGTGCTCCCGGACGACGAAGTAGGTGATCTCGCCGCGATCGACCAGCACGCGCTGCACCGCCGCGTCGTACGTGGCCTGCCCGACGGCCTCGATCAGCGCGTCGGTGACCTCGTCGAAGTAGCCGCCGTAGGGCCGGTCGGTCGAGTGCAGCGCGACCGCGCCGCCGGGCTCGACGCGGACCAGGCCGCCGAAGCCGGAGGTGTCGCCGCTGCCGCTGACGCCGAACGCGCCCTTGCGGAAGCCGCCGCTCGGCGCGGTGGCGCCCTCCGACGCCTCGTCCCGCCCGCTGCGGTCGCCGGGCCCCGTCATCGCTGCATCTCCCGCTCGACTCCGGACTCGTTCCGCTCCTCGGTCGCTGGCGCTCCCTGCGATGCTCGCTCGTCCGTCGTCATCGCCACGCCTTTCCCAGCCCCGTGGGCCGCTCTTCGGGCAGCAGCACGGCGTTGCCGTTGCGCTGCTCGATCGCGAATTGGCCGGTGCGCCCCTCGGCCGCCGCCTGCTCGTAGGCCCGCCGCAGCTTCTTGTCGGCGCGCACCGTCGACGGCATCTCGACCAGGAGGTCCTGGGCGGTGCCGTCCTCCTGCTCGCGGGCCAGCTGGCGCGCCCGCTTGGCGCCGAGCGGCTCGTTCATGATCTTGTGGTGCAGCTTGAGGATCGCGTCGGTGAGCATCTCCGGCCGCGGCGGGCAGCCGGGCAGGTACATGTCCACGGGGACGATGTGGTCGACGCCCTGCACGATGGCGTAGTTGTTGAACATCCCGCCCGAGCTGGCGCACACGCCCATGGCCAGCACCCAGCGCGGCTCCGGCATCTGGTCGTAGATCTGGCGCAGGACCGGCGCCATCTTCTGGCTCACCCGGCCGGCGACGATCATCAGGTCGGCCTGCCGCGGCGAGGCGCGGAAGACCTCCATGCCGAACCGGGCCAGGTCGTAGCGGCCGGCGCCGGTGGCCATCATCTCGATCGCGCAGCAGGCCAGGCCGAACGTGGCCGGCCACAGCGAGGACTTGCGCGTCCAGTTCACGAGCTTCTCGACGGTCGTCAGCAGGACGCCGCCGGGGAGCTTCTCTTCCAGTCCCATCGTGTTGCCTCTCCGGGTCCGTCAGTCCCAGTCCAGCCCGCCGCGACGCCAGACGTAGGCGTAGGCGAGGAAGACGGTGGCGATGAAGACGACCATCTCGACCAGCCCGAACACCCCGAGGGCGTCGTTGGCGACGGCCCAGGGGTAGAGGAAGACGATCTCGATGTCGAAGACGATGAAGAGCATCGCCGTGAGGTAGTAGCGGACCGGGAACCGGCCGCCGTTGAGCGGCTGCTCGACCGGCTCGATGCCGCACTCGTAGGCCTCGAGCTTGGCCCGGTTGAACCGGCGCGGCCCGACGAACGGGGCGACGGTCACCGAGAACAACGCGAACGCGGCGGCGAGCGCGAACAGCCCGAGGATCGGGACGTAGGTCGAGAGCATCAGCGGCACCCTACGGTGAGGTCGATCACGTTCCGGTAAACGGCGGGGCTCGCACGCAGCGTGTCGACATGTATCCGGCCTGTGAGATAGACCACGTCAGACCGCCGGGGCGAGTCGGTGGAGGACGTCGAGGGCGCGGTCGACGCCGTCGCCGCGCCGTCCGTCGCTCAGGTTGCCCATGAGCCGCAGCGCGCCGCGGACCAGGGCGGGCCGCTTGAGCCCGTGCGCGGTGGCGAAGCGCACCAGGTCCGGCCGGGCCAGCAGGGCGAGGAAGACCGTGCCGAGCCGGTGGTGCGCCCCGTACTCGGCGCGCAGCCGCTCGGGATAGCCGCGCAGGACGGCCTCACGGGCCGGGCCGGCGGGGCGGGCGAGCGCCACGACGGCGGTCTCGGCGGCCATCCGGCCGGTCTCCATCGCGTAGCTGATGCCCTCGCCGTTGAACGGGTTGACCGTGCCGGCGGCGTCGCCGGCCAGCAGCAGCCCGCGGGTGTAGGCCGGCCCGCGGTGCAGCGCCATCGGCAGCCCCGCCCCGCGCACGGGCGTGACCGCGTGCTCCTCCCCCAGCTGCCACTCGGCCGGCAGGGTCGACAGCCAGCGGCGGAGGACCGCGCGGTGGTCGGTCTCCCCCGACCGGCGGGTGTCGAGCAGGCCGAAGCCGACGTTCGCCGTCCCGTCGCCCATGCCGAACGACCAGCCGTAGCCGGGCATCGAGTCGGCGTCGGGACCGTCGGCGGACAGGTCGAAGGAGATGTCGAGGTAGTCGTCGTGCGTCCGCGGCGTCGCGACGTAGCGGCGGACGGCGACGCCGAGCGGGCGGTCCTCGCGGCGGACCAGCCCCAAGAACTTGGCCAGCCGGCCGGAGAGCCCCTCGGCGGAGATCACCAGCGGTGCGCGCCAGGTGACCGGCTCCCTGCCCGGGCCGGCCTGCGCGCGCACCCCCGCCACGCGGCCGGCGTCGTCGAGCAGCGGCTCGGTGACGGTCACCTCGTGGTGGACCCGCGCGCCGGCGGCGGCCGCGTGCCGGGCGAGCATCGCGTCGAGGTCGCGGCGCGGGCGGACGAGGCTGTAGCCGGGCCAGCGGTCCAGCGTCGGCCAGTCGACCTCGACGACCTGCCCCCCGCCGAAGACGCGCAGCCCCTTGTGGCGGACCCAGCCGGCCGCGGGTGAGGTGTCGATGCCCATGTCGTCGAGCGCCTTGACCCCGCGCGGCGTGAGGCCGTCGCCGCAGACCTTCTCGCGGGGGAACAGCGCCTTCTCGAGGACGACGACGTCCAGGCCGGCGGTCGCCAGGGTCCAGGCCGCGGCCGAGCCCGCCGGGCCGGCGCCGACGACGAGCACGTCGGCGCGCGGCTGCCCAGGCCCGGGCACGTCGGTCGTCGGCACCGCACACCCCTTCTCCCGGCACTGAGGGCCTCCGGCCTTGTGAAAAGGTTCACAAAGTCTGCTGTCCCGAGTCTAGGCCCGGATGTGTCGCAGGGAACACCGACCCCCGGGAACGACCCGGGGACGGCCCAGGGACGGTCAGCCCTGGAAAGCCGCGCCCAGGGCGGCGCGCACCTCGTCGTCGCTGGTCGGGGAGAAGTCGGCGTACCCCTGGCCGACGGCGGAGAAGGCCTCGGGGGACCACAGGCACACCACGTCGTCGACCAGTGGCGCGAGGTCGGCGCAGGTGTGCGGCGAGCCGACGGGCACCGCGACCACGACCCGCGACGGCTGCGAGCGGCGGACGGCGGCCACGGCGGCGCGCATGGTCGCGCCGGTGGCCAGTCCGTCGTCCACCACGACGACGGTGCGGCCGCCCAGCGGGACCGGCGTCCGGCCGTGGCGGTAGGCGGCCTCCCGGCGGCGGAGCTCGGTGAGCTCACGCTGCCGGACGGCCTCGAAGCTGGCCGGGTCGACGTCGACCCGGGACAGGACCGCCTCGGTGCGGACCGCTTCGACCGCCTCGCCGGCGGCCGCGATCGCGCCCATGGCCAGCTCCGGCTGCCAGGGCAGCCCCAGCTTGCGGACGGCGACCACGTCCAGCGGGGCGGAGAGGGCGGCGGCGACCTCGGCGGCCACGATCACCCCGCCGCGGGGCAGCCCGAGGACGACGACCTCGCCGGGGCCCTCGGCCAGCCGCGCCGCGAGCTCCGCGCCGAGCGCGCGACCGGCCTCGTGCCGGTCGGCGAAGGGCCTGCGCCGCCCCATGACCGGCTCCCGGGTTACACCGGCTGCGGGCCGGAGGGCGGCGGTGCGGTCGGGTCTGTCGGGTTCGGCACCGGCGTGGGCGGCGCGGGTGCAGGCGGCGGCAGCGGGTCGATCGGGGTCGGCGGCTGCGGAGCCGGCGACGGATCGGGCGGCGGCATCGTCATGGACCGACGCTACTGCAGGGGACCGGAGCCGGACGGCGGCACGAGAACCGCACCGCCGTCCACCCCCGCTCGGCCCGTCTCCCGCGGGTCAGGGCGGGAGACATGGGGAAATTGGTAACGAAGCGTCCGTTTTCCGGCCACGCGGGCGGGCCCTCGGATAGACATGCCCGGACAACCGGACAACGGCATATCCGCCACGGGGGCACCATGGGCCGGCCTGAACGCGCGATCGATCCCACGGATCGGTCGCCCGCCGCCGACTTCGCGCGGTCGCTGCGCACGCTGCGATCCGAGGCAGGCAACCCGACGCTGCGGGTCCTGCAGCAGCGCACCGGCTTCAGCGACTCCACGTTGTCCGCGGCGCTGAGCGGGCGGTCCCGCCCGTCGCTGGAGGTCGTCCAGGCGCTGGTCCAGGCGCTCGGCGCGGATCCGCAGGAGTGGACGCGGCGCTGGCAGGACACCTTTCCGGGCGCCGCGTCCCCGGTACCGCCCCAGCCGGAGCCGGCGCCGTCGGCGCGGACCGAGGACGGGGACCGGCCGGTGGCGCGCCGCCCCTGGCTGCTCGCCGCGGCCGCCGCGCTGCTCGTGGCGATGGGCGTCCTGGTCGGCCTGCTGCTCGGCGACGACGACGATGACGACGACGCCCGGAGCGCGGCACCGCCGTCGGCATCGGCGGGCGCCGCGGACGGCGAGGAGGTCGTGGTGCACAACGTCGTCACCGACGGGGCGACGGCCATGCGCGAGGACACCGCCGCCTACCTCTCCACCCGGCCGGAGATCTACTGCAAGAGCCGCGGCTGCGCCGTCGAGGGCGGTCCGCAGTACCGGACCTCGGATCGCCTGACCGTCTCCTGCCAGGTGGCCGGGGACCGGACGACGAACGGCGACGACTCCACGACGGCCGACGACGCGAACCCCGGCCTCTACTCCTCGACGCTCTGGTACGGGGTCCCGCTCCCCGACGGCGGCCTGGGCTACCTGTCCGAGGTGTGGGTGGACGCGGACCACCGCGGCGGTCTCGGCCTGCCGGAGTGCCCCGGCGCATGACGGCGCCTCAGGCCCGGCGGCCCCGGTGCAGGGCCACGACCCCACCGGTGAGGTTGCGCCAGCCGACGTCGGCCCATCCGGCCGCCTGCAGCCGCGCGGCCAGCGCCGGCTGGTCGGGCCAGGCGCGGATCGACTCGGCCAGGTACACGTAGGCCTCGGGGTTGCTGCTGACCGCGCGGGCGATGCGCGGCAGCGCCTGCATCAGGTACTCGGTGTAGACGGTCCGGAACGGCGCCCACGTCGGGCTGGAGAACTCGCAGACCACCAGGGTGCCGCCGGGCCGGGTGACGCGGCGGAACTCCCGCAGCGCGGCGTCGGGATCGGCGACGTTGCGCAGGCCGAAGGAGATGACCACGCCGTCGACGCTCTCGTCGGCCAGGGGCAGCGCCATGGCGTCGCCGGCGATCTTCGGCACCGGGCGGCCGGCGCCGGCGTGCAGCATGCCCTGGGAGAAGTCGAGCGCGATCGCGGTGGCGCCACCCGCGGCCAGCTCCACCGTCGAGACCGCCGTCCCCGCCGCGACGTCGAGGACGACCTGCCCGGGGCGGGGATCGAGCGCTTCGCGGGTGGCCCGCCGCCAGGCGGCGTCGCGCCCGCCGGAGAGCACCGTGTTGGTGAGGTCGTAGCGGCGCGCGACCCGGTCGAACATGGCCGCGACCTCGGCCGGCCGCTTGTCCAGGCCGGCCCGCACCCCCTCCGTGTGCTCGGTGTCTCCCCGGTCTCCCACGGCGGCGACGCTACCGGGGCTCCTAGGCTGGTGCGGTGACTGCGGCGGCCGTGAGCTCTCCAGGCGCTGCCGCGCCTGCGTTCGCCTCGCTGCGGATCGACGACTCCCCCGCCCTGCTCGACCTGCTGCCGGCCGAGGGCGCGCTGTCCTGGGTGCGCCGCGGCGAGGGGCTGGTCGGCTGGGGCGAGGCCGCCCGGCTGGAGGTCTCCGGACCGGGCGCGCTGACCGAGGCGGCCGAGTGGTGGTCGGCGTTCACCGCGGGCGCTCTGGTCGACGACCGGCTGGGCGTGCCCGGCTCGGGGCCGGTGCTGTTCGCCAGCATCGCCTTCGACCCGTCCGCGGGGACGTCGGTCTTCGTCGTCCCCGAGGTCGTGGTCGGCCGGCGGGGCGGCGTCGGCTGGGTGACGACGACGGACGGGGCGGACCCGCGGCGGGCGCTGGCGGCCGCGCCCCGCGCCGCCTGGGACGACGCGCCACTGCGACTGCGCTACGCCGACGGTGCGCTCGACCCGGCCAGCTGGTGCGCCGCCGTCGCCACCGCGGTGCGCCGCATCACCGCGGGCGACGTGGCCAAGGTCGTGCTCGCGCGCGACCTGCTGGTCACCTCGGACGTCCCGCTGGACCCGCGGCTGCTGCTGCGCCGGCTCGCCGCCCGCTTCCCCGGCTGCTGGACCTTCGCCGTCGACGGCCTGCTCGGCGCCACCCCCGAACTGCTGCTGCGGCGCACGGGCCGCGAGCTGTCCGCGCGGGTGCTCGCCGGCACCGCCCCGCGCGGCGCGGGCGCCGACGACGAGCGGCTGGCCGCGGCGCTGCTGGGCTCGGCCAAGGACCGCGCCGAGCACGCGCTCGCCGTCGACTCCCTGGTCCGGGCGCTGCAGCCCTACTGCGCGTCGCTGACCGCGCCCGACGAGCCGGAGCTGCTCACCCTGGCCAACGTGCGGCACCTGGCCACCGACGTCCGCGGGCTCCAGCGGCGGCACAGCCGCGCCGGGCTGCTCGAGCTGATCGGCGCGGTGCACCCGACGGCGGCTGTCGGCGGCACACCGACCGCCGAGGCAGTGGCGCTCATCGGGGAGCTGGAGGGCATGGACCGCGGCCGCTACGCCGGCCCGGTCGGCTGGCTCGACGCCCGCGGGGACGGCGAATTCGGCCTGGCGCTGCGCTGCGCGGAGGTGTCCGCCGAGGACCCGTGCACCGCCCGGCTGTTCGCCGGCTGCGGCATCGTCGCCGGCTCGCAGCCCGAAGCCGAGCTGGCGGAGACCCAGGTGAAGTTCGCCGCCTTCCAGGCCGCGCTCGAGGGCTGAGGCCCCGGTGGGCGCGGTCGACCGGGACGGGGCAGGGCCCGTCGTCGTCCGCCGGCGGGTGGTCCGGCGGCTCGCGCTGTGGATGGCCGGGTCCGCGGTGGGCGTCGCGGTCATCGCGGTGCCCGACACCGGTCCCCGGGTGTTCTCGCTGAGCGCCGGGCACGGCCCCTCGGCGCTGGACCTGCTCGGCGTCGTCGTGGTCGTGGCGGCGTGGCTGCCGGTGCCGCTGCTGCTCTGCTCCCGGTCCGGGCCGTGGCGCGGCGCCGCCGGCCGGGTGGTCCTGGCCGCGGTCGTGGTCGGCGTCGGGCTGCTCTGGCTGACGATCACCCGCGACCTGGGCGCCTGGTGGCTGCTGCCGGTGGCCTTCCTGGTGGGTGTGCAGGTCGTCGGGCTCGGCCTGATGTGGAGCCGCGGCCGCAGGGGCTAGCGGAGCGCCTCGGCGGCGGCCGCCCGCAGCTCGCGGGCCAGGTCCGCCTCGGCGCGCTGGTCGGTGCGGACGACGACCACGCGCGGCCCGCCCAGCGGGAGCGCACCGGCCAGCTGCTCGGGCGTCGACACCACCGTCGCGGCCCAGCCCATCGCCTCCGCGACGGCGACCAGGTCGCGCCCGTGCGGCGTGCCGAAGACGCGGCGGTAGTCGTCGGCGTACCGCTCCTCCCCCGGCTCGAGCTGGGCGAAGATGCCGCCGCCGTCGTTGTCCGGGACGACGACGGTGAGGTCCGGCCGCTGCTCCCCCTCGCCGACCAGCAGGCCGGTGAGATCGTGCAGGAACGTGAGGTCGCCCATCAGCGCGACCGCCGGCCCGCCGTGCACCAGCGCGGCGCCCACTGCGGTGGAGACCGTGCCGTCGATGCCCGCGACCCCGCGGTTGGCCAGCACGGCGACGTCGCCGCGCGGCACGGCCAGCCGGTCGACGTCACGCACCGGCGTCGAGGAGCCGAGCACCAGCAGGGCGCCGGGCGGCAGGGCGGCGACGACGTCGCGAGCCAGCCGTGCCGCGGTCAGCCGCGGTGCGGCGTCGAGGACGGCGTCCACCGCGGCGCCGACCTGCGCGGCCGCGTCGCACCAGTCGTCCAGCCAGCCCTCGGCCATCGGGCCGGCCGGCGGGTCGACCGACGTCCCGAGGGAGACCAGCTCGCTGCTGCGCGGCGCGTCGGCCCAGCGCGGGCGCGCCGCCACCGTCTCCACCCGCACCGCCGGGTCGGCGAGCACCGCGGCCACCGGCCGGGACAGCGTCGGCCGGCCGACCACGAGCACCCGCTCGGGGCGGTGCTCGGCCAGCCAGGCCGCGACCCCGAGCAGCAGGGCCCCGCTGCGGACCGCGCCGGCCGCTCCCCACGCCCCGCTGCTCGGCTCGGCCACGACCGGCCAGCCGCTGGTGTCGGCCAGCACCGCGGCCGACCGCCCGAGCGCGTCGGGGGCGTCCCCGGCGATCACGAGGGTGCGCGCGACCCCGGACGGCGCCGACCGCACGGCGACGGGCGCGGGGGCGGCCTCGGTCCAGGGCCCTCCGTCGTCGCGCCCCGCCCACGGACCGGCCGGCTCGTCAGGCGGCTCGGCGTCCGGCAGCAGCGGCTCGTGCAGCGGCAGGTTGAGGTGCACCGGGCCCGGGTCGGCCGACAGCGCCCCGCGCGCGACGAGCAGCGCCCGGGCCGCCACCGAGCGCCAGTAGCGGTTCTGCGCCGCCTCCCGCCCGGTCTCGGCCGCCCCGACGTCGACCGCCCAGCGCACCGCGCCGCCGTAGAGCCCGGCCTGCTCGATCGTCTGGTTGGCGCCGGTCGCCCGCAGCTCCGGCGGCCGGTCGGCGGTGAGCGCGAGCAGCGGCACCCCGCTGGCGTCGGCCTCCAGCACGGCGGCGTGCAGGTGCGCCGCCGCCGTCCCGGAGGTGGTCAGCACCGGCACCGGGCGGCCGGAGGCCTTGGCCAGGCCGAGGGCGAGGAAGGCCGCCGTCCGCTCGTCGATGCGCACGTGCAGCCGCAACCGGCCGGCCCGCTCGGCGGCGGCGAAGGCCAGCGCGACCGGGGCCGAGCGCGAGCCGGGGGCCAGGACGGCGTCGGCGACCCCGCCGCGCAGCATCTCGTCGACGAGCACGCGGGCGAACGCGGTGGACGGGTTCACGCAGCCCGCACCGCCTCGAGGCGGGCCCGCCACCGCACCGCGGTCCCCGGGTCGGCAGCCACCTCGGCCAGCCGGTCCGGCTGCGGGCGGGTCACCGGGAGGGCCCCGTCGACCGGCAGCAGCGGCGTGCTGGTGACGTCCGCGGTGAACAGCGCGACGGTGGCCAGGCCGCAGGCGAACGGCAGCTCCGGCAGCGCCGCGGCCAGCGCCACCCCGGCGGCGATGCCGACCGAGGACTCCAGCGCCGACGAGACGACGCACGGCAGCCCGTGCGCCTCCGCCACGCGCAGCGCCGCGCGCACGCCGCCCAGCGGCTGCACCTTGAGGACGACGACGTCGCACGCCTCGCGCAGGTCCACCGCCAGCGGGTCGGCCGACCGGCGGACCACCTCGTCGGCGGCGATCCGCACGTCGATGCGGCGGCGCAGGTCGGCCAGCTCGGCCAGGGACGCGCAGGGCTGCTCGACGTACTCGAGCCCGACGCGGTCCAGCTCCTCGATGCGGGCGACGGCGGTGTCGACGTCCCACGCGGCGTTCGCGTCGACCCGGATCGCGCCTCCCGGCCCCAGCGCGTCGCGCACCGCCTCGACCCGCGCCAGGTCGTCGGCCGGCGTCTGCCCGGGCTCGGCGACCTTCACCTTGGCGGTGCGGCAGCCGGAGGTGGCCACGATCGCGTGCGCCCGCTCGGCGTCGACGGCGGGCACGGTGACGTTGACCGGGACGGCGTCGCGCACCGGCGCCGGCCAGCCGTCGACCGCCGCCTCGACCGCCGCCGCCCACCAGCGGCGGCTCTCGGCGACGTCGTAGTCCCAGAACGGGGAGAACTCGCCCCAGCCGGCCGGCCCGCGCACGAGCACCCCGTCGCGGACGTCGATGCCGCGAAAGCGGGTGCGCATCGGCACGCGGTAGACCCGGGCCGACAGCTCAGGGTCGGCCGGGGCGGTCACGGCGATCAGCCTATTCGGCAGGGACGTAGGCTTGCCGTCCGTGGCCCGGCAGCTCATCCTCGTGCCCGCGCCCGGCCGCTCCGAGGACGCGATCCGGACGGCGGTCGAGCCCGCCGTGCGCGCCTGCCTGGCCGGCGACGCACCGCTCGCCGTCCTCCCCGCCGGCCCGGCGGCCACAGTCGACGCCGCGCGGCGGGTGCTCCGCCCGGAGGAACCGCTGGAGGACGGCGCCGACCTGCTCGTCGTGACCTCCGGCTCCACCGGCGGGGGCCGCGCCGTGCTGCTGTCCGCGGCGGCGCTCACCGCGTCGGCCGAGGCGACGCTGGACCGGCTCGGCGGGCCCGGGTCCTGGCTGCTCGCCCTGCCGGTCTCGGCGATCGCCGGCCTGCAGGTGCTCTGCCGCGGCGTCGTCGCGGGGCGCCGTCCGACCGTGCTCGGCGACGGCGAGACGCTGGCCGCCGCCCTGCAGCGCATGCCGGGGGGGCGGCGCTACACCGCGCTGGTCCCCACCCAGCTGCGCCGCCACCTCGACGACGAGCCGCAGGCGCTGGCGGCGTTCGACGCCGTCCTGGTCGGGGGCGCCGCCACCGACGCGGCCCTGCTCGCGCGGGCGCGCGCCGCGGGCGTCGCCGTCGTGACCACCTACGGCATGACCGAGACCGCCGGCGGCTGCGTCTACGACGGCGTCCCGCTGGACGGCGTCCGGGTGCGGGTCCCCGACGGCGGGATCGAGCTGGCCGGGCCGACCCTCGCGCTGGGCTACCGGCTGGATCCGGGGGCCACGGCCGAGGCGTTCGCCGGCGGCTGGTTCCGCACCCGCGACGCGGGAACGCTCGAGGCCGGCCGGCTCACCGTGCACGGCCGGCTGGACGACGTGGTGATCACCGGCGGCGTCAACGTCGCCCCGCAGGCGGTGGAGGCGGCGCTGCGCGAGCACGCCGACGTCCGCGACGCGGTGGTGTTCGGGCGACCGGACGACGAGTGGGGGCAGCGCGTGGTCGCCGCCGTCGTCCCGGCGCCGGGCGCGGAGCCGTCGCTGGCCGCGCTGCGGCCGTGGGTCGCCGACCGGCTGGGGGCGCCCGCCGCCCCGCGTGAGCTGCACGTGATCGCCACCGTGCCGACCCTGCACACCGGCAAGCCGGACCGGCGCGCCGTCGCGACTGCGATCGGGAAGTGATGGCGACCCCAGCCCAGTGGGTGGCCGGCGCCCGGCCGCGCACGCTGCCCGCCGCCGTGGCCCCGGTGCTCGTCGGCACCGGCGCCGCCGCGGCGCTCGGCGGCTTCCGGCTCGTCCCCGCCCTGCTCGCGTTGCTGGTCGCACTGGCCCTGCAGGTGGGGGTGAACTACGCCAACGACTACTCCGACGGCATCCGCGGCACCGACGCCGACCGGGTGGGCCCGATGCGGTTGGTCGGCTCGGGGGCGGCGACGCCGCGGCAGGTTCTGATCGCCACGGCACTCGCCTTCGCCGTCGCCGGGGTGGCCGGGCTGGCGCTCGCGGCGCTGTCGAGCTGGTGGCTGGTGGCCGTCGGGGCGGTCTGCATCGCGGCCGCGTGGACCTACACCGGCGGGCCGCTCCCCTACGGCTACCGCGCGCTCGGCGAGGTCTTCGTCTTCGTGTTCTTCGGCCTGGTCGCCGTCGTGGGGACGACGTTCGTGCAGACCCGCTCGCTGGAGGGGCTGGCGTTCGCCGCGGCGGTGCCGATCGGCCTGCTGATCGTGGCCATCCTGGTGGTCAACAACCTGCGCGACATCGCCGGCGACGCCGCCGTCGGGAAGCGGACGCTGGCCGTCGTCGTCGGCGACCGTGTCACCCGTTCGGGTTACACCGGTCTGATCGTGGCCGCCTTCGCCGTCGTCGTCCTCATCGGGATCGCCCGGCCGTGGGCGCTGCTCGGCCTGCTGGCCGCCCCGCTGGCCGTACGGCCGGTGCGGGTCGTCCTGGGCGGCGGCCGGGGGCCGGCGCTGATCGCCGCGCTGCAGGGAACGGGCCTGCTGACCCTGCTCACCGGCGTGACGCTCGCCACAGGACTCGCCCTCAGCAGCTGACCTCCGGCGGAAGATCTCCTCGCTGCCCGTGGCTGGCACGGACGACGGAGGGCAGCCGGAGGGGGAGATTGTCGTGGCCACTGCGGAACAGGTTCTGGACGCGGTCGACGAGGTCGTGTCGGACGGCGTGCGGCGGGGACTGCTGCACAACGACGTGGAGGACGCCGCACTCGACGGTCGGCACGTCACCATCGACGGCCGGCGGATGGTGAACTTCGGCTCCTGCTCCTACCTGGGGCTGGAGACGCATCCCGCGCTCAAGGCGGGCGTGCACGAGGCGGTGGAGCGCTTCGGAACGCAGTTCTCGTCCTCACGGGTCTACGCCTCGGCACCGCTGTACCGAGCGGTCGAGGAGACGCTGTCCCGGCTGTTCGGGCGGGGCACGATCGTCACGCCGTCCACCACGATGGGGCACCTCGCCGCCATGCCGACGCTGATCGGCAGCCGCGACGTCCTGCTCCTCGACCACCAGGTGCACAACTCCGTGCAGACCGCCGCGAAGCTGGTCCAGGCCGGCGGCGCCCGGGTGGAGCTGATCCCGCACGGCGACCTGCGCACGCTGGAGAAGCGGCTCGAGGGCTACCGCCGCACGCACCGGCGGGTCTGGTACGCCGCCGACGGCCTGTACTCGATGTACGCCGACCTGCTGCCCACGCGCGAGCTCGACGAGCTGGCCGCCCGGCACGAGAACCTGTGGCTCTACGTCGACGACGCGCACGCGGTCTCCTGGACAGGGCGGCACGGCCGCGGACATGCCCTGGAGCACCTCGCGCCGGACACGCTGGCGCGCACCGTCGTCGCCGCCTCGCTGAACAAGTCGTTCGCCGCGGCGGGCGGGGCGATCACCTTCCCCGACGAGGCGACGCGGGGGCGGGTCCTGCGCGTCGGCGGGCCGCTGATCTTCTCCGGCCCCGTCCAGCCGCCGATGCTGGGCGCGATCCTCGCCTCCGCACGGCTGCACCTGACCCCGGAGATCGACGAGCGGCAAGCGCTGCTGCTCGACCGGATCCGGCTGTTCAACTCGCTCGCCGCCGAAGCCGGCCTGCCGGTGGTCTCGGAGTCCGAGACGCCGATCCGCTGCGTGGGCGCCGGGGTGTCGGCGGTGGCCTACCGGCTGGTCGAGCGGCTGCGGTCGGCGGGCTTCCACGTGAACACGGCGTCGTTCCCCGCCGTCCCGGCCAAGCGCAGCGGCGCCCGGCTGACCATCACCGCCCACCACACCGTGGACGACGTCGCCGGGGTGGTGGCCGCCCTGGCCGAGCATCTCCCCGCGGCGATCTCCGACGAGGGAGCCTCCGTGGCCGACCTGCACCGCGCGTTCTCCCGCCAGCTGCGGGGCCGGCACGTGCTCGGCGCCGCTGCCGAACCCGTTCCGCAGCCGGCGCTCCGGCTGGAGCACCACCGCTCCGTCGCCGACCTCGACACCGCCGAGTGGGACCGGCTCCTGGGCGGCCGCGGCGCGTTCGACGCCGCCGCGCTGCGGACCTACGAGTCGGTCTTCGACATCGGCGGCACGGGCGGCGCGGGCCAGACCGAGGACGCGTGGGACTTCCACTACCTGGTCGTCCGCGACGCGGCGGGGGTACCCGTGGCCGCGACGTTCTTCACGACCGCGCTGTGGAAGGACGACATGCTCTCCCCGGCGGCGGTCTCGCGCGAGGTGGAGCGGCGGCGGTCGGAGAACGCCGACAGCTATCACCTGACCTCGACCGTCTTCGGGATGGGATCGCTGCTCACCGAGGGCGACCACCTCTACCTCGACCGCACCCGCGACTGGCAGGGCGCACTGCGGATGATCCTGTCCGCCGCGCGCCGCGAGGAGGACCTCGCCGGCGCCTCCGCCGTCGTGCTGCGCGACCTCCCCGACGGGGACGACGAGCTGCACGCGTTCCTGCTGGGCGAGGGGCTGCTGCGGCTGCCGGTCTGGAACACCTGGGTGCGCGAGGTCGACTTCGCCGACGACGAGGGCTTCCTGCGCAGGCTGACCCGCAAGCACCGCTACCACCAGCGGACGCGCGTGCTGGCCTTCGAGCCGTCCTACCGGGTCCAGGTGGTCACCGGCGGCAGCCCCGAGGCGCGGAGCGTCGACGAGGCCACGCGGGACGAGCTGTACCGGATGTACCGCAACGTCCACGCCCGGTCCCTCGAGCTCAACGTCTTCCCGCTGCCGCGGCGGCTGATCGACGCCGTCCTGGAGTCGCCGGGGTGGGAGGTCGTCCTCCTGCACCTGCCCGACCAGGCGGCCGGTCCGGTGGCATTCGCCGCCCAGCACGTCTTCGGCGGGGACGACGGCCACGTCGCGCCGCTGTTCGTGGGGCTGGACTACTCCTACGTGCCGACCCACAACAGCTACCAGCAGCTGCTGTTCCAGTCCCTGCGCAGCGCCCAGCGGCACGGTGCGCCGCGGATCCTGTACGGGATGAGCGCGGACCTCCACAAGGCCCGCTTCGGCGCACAGGCCGAGAAGCGCTGGGTCTACGTGCAGGCCACCGACACCTTCAACGCCGACGTGCTGGCCCGGATGAGCGAGACCGTCGGCGCCCGGTAGGGCGGCCTGCATCCTCGTCAAGCGGGGGCTCGGATCTGTGGACGGGCCGCTGGCCTGGGGATTCAGGTCGCGGCGACACCTCCTCGGCGGTATGGTTCGAACAAGTGATCGAGTTGCTCGGGAGGTGACCGTGGACGCGTTCATGTCGCAGATGGACGCGCTCGCGGCCGAGGAGCTCCACGGCCGGGGCCCGGCGCTGCTCGACCGCACCCGCGCACTGGTCGCCGCGCGCAACCGGATCGACGCCGAGCTGGCCCGCACCGTGCGGCAGGCCGAGTGCCAGCAGGCCTTCGCGCACGACGGGACGAACTCGCCGCAGTCGTGGCTGCGCGGGCACACCCGGCTGTCTGCCGGCGCGGCCTCGCAGCTGGTGCGCAACGGGCGTGCCCTCGACCAGCTCCCGACGCTGGCCGCCGCGCACGCCTCGGGTGCGGTGACCGGCGATCAGGTGGCGGTGATCGGGCGGATCACCGCACCCCGCTACCAGCGGCTGCTGGCCGAGCAGGGCGGCGACCTCGCCGGCATCGACCAGGTGCTGACCAGGTTCGCCGCCACCCGGCGGCACGACGAACTTGCCCGGCTGGTGCACACCTTCCTGGACCGGCTCGACGCCGACGGCCTGGAGCCGGATCCGACGGAGGAACGGTTCCTGTCCGTCGCCAAGCACACCGACGGGTCGGTGTCCTTCCGCGGGCACCTCGACGCCGTCGGCGGGGAGAAGGTGCAGGCCGCGCTGGAATCGCTCCGCCAGGCCCACCGGCCCGCCGGCGACCAGCGCTCGCACGCCCAGCAGCAGGCCGACGCCCTCGTGCAGCTCGCCGACCTCCATCTCGGCTGCGGCACCCTGCCGCTGCTGCGCACCGTCAAGCCGCACGTCGCCGTCCGCGTCGACCTGGAGGACCTGCTCGACCCCTCCACCGGACCGGCCAGCGGGCAGCTCGGCTTCGGCGGGATCCTGTCCGCCGCCCGGGCCCGCTGGGCGGCCTGCGACGCCGAGCTCACCCGCATCGTCCTCGGCCCCGAGGGACAGCCCCTCGACCTCGGCCGCACGATGCGCCTGGTTCCGCCCTGGCTGCGCAGGGCCGTCGAGGCCCGCGACGGTCACTGTGTGTTCGCCGGCTGTGACGCCCCGCACCACTGGTGCGAGGTTCATCACGTCATCCACTGGCTCTTCGGCGGCCAGACCAACCCGGAGAACTCCGGCCTGCTGTGCGAACGGCACCACACCCAGGTCCACCACGGCTTCCGCATCGAACGAGATACCGCCGGCCGATGGCACACCTACCGCCCCGACGGCAGCGAGATCCTGGTGATCCGGCCACCCGCCGCCGAAGCGGAGCTGGCCCGCGCCGGCTGACCGGCCGGGATCAGCCGGTCAGGCCGGTGAGCCCGTCTCCTCGCTCTCGCTGCCGCTCAGGCGGGCGCGCAGGTCCTCCTTGGCCGCGCGCCGGGCGACGCTGCGCGCGGCGAGCGCCTCGGTGAGCCGCTCACGCACCGGCCGCAGCGCCAGGTAGCTCACCGGCATGGACAGGAGCACGCCGAAGAGCAAACCTGCGTAGCTACCGAGCCCGGCTAACCAGAGCAGGGCCACGAGGGCGACGGCGATGAGCAGCCGGCCGAAGGTGTAGAGCAGCAACCAGGGTGCGACCCGCGGCGGTGTCGCGGGTCCGCCGTCGGGACCGGCAGGGGTCGTCGGCGCCGTCTCAGCCATGCCGTCCCTCCCACTTCGTCGACAACACCACCGTGGTCCGGGTGCGGGCGACGCCCCGGATCCGGTTCAACGCGCTGATCGTGGCCTCCAGTGCAGGGATGTCGGGAACCCGCACCTTGAGCACGTAGCCCTCGCTGCCGGCGACCCGCCAGCAGTCCTCGACCTGCGGCATGGCGCGCAGCGCCTCCTCGAGGCCGGTGTCGTCGACCGAGTCGCTCTCGATGACCCCGATCAGGGCGGTGACGTCGAGGCCGATGGCCGCGGGGTCGACGAGCGCCCGGTATCCGGTGATCACCCCGGCGGCCTCCAGCTTGCCGACGCGCTCGTGCACGGCCGGGGAGGACAGACCGACCTGACGGGCGAGCTCGGCATAGCTCGCCCGGCCGTTGGCGCGCAGCAGATCGATCAGCTGCCGGTCCACGGCGTCGATGGCGGTCTCCGTCCTGCGGGTGCGGCACAGCGTTGGTGGCTGCCCGACGCCGAGTATTCACGCGGACGTACATTGGGAGCCGACGAGGGGGGTGTACCGGTGCCGGTGTTCCTGGTGGTTCTTCTGGTCGCGGTCGGCGTGGTGGTTCTGCTCATGCGTGCCGCGTCCGCAGCGGGCAACGGTGGGAGCGTGTCCGCTCCGCGGCCGCCGCGCATGCGTCCTCCCCAGCGCCCGCGCCGTCCCATCGCACCGGATGACGATCCTGACTTCCTGCGCGAGCTCGACCGCCGGCGCAGCCGGGGCGACGGCCCGACCGTCTGATCAGGCCGCGGACCTCGCCCCGAACAGCCGGCGCCAGCCGCGCCGGGCCGGTGGGGCGGGCTCCTCGGATGCCGCCTCGCCGTCGGCCGGCAGATCGCCCGGCCAGCCGAGACGGCGGCCCCTGTTCGGGGGCGCGGGCCACCCGACCTCGCTCTCCCGCTGCGGCTCGGGCTCGGCGGTGGAGTGCGACGCCGTCCCGGTGGTACGGCGGGACAGCCCCTCGGCGACGAGGGGGTGCACGGACGTCCCGTCCGCGGCGGTGTGCCTACCCATGGGGGCATGGAAGCACGCAGGCCCGGCTTTCGTCACGATCCCCGGCCCGGCGCGCCTCGCAGGTCAGTCCAGCCCGGCGTAGCTGTGCAGCCCGGTCGACACCATGTTGACGTACAGCAGGTTGAAGATCATCACGGCCAGGCCGACGACGTTGACCCACGCGGCCGCCCGGCCCCGCCAGCCCGCGGTGGTGCGGGCGTGCAGGTACGCGGCGTAGACCACCCACGCGATGAAGGCCCACGTCTCCTTGGGATCCCAGCCCCAGAACCGCCCCCACGCGCTCTCCGCCCAGATCGCGCCCGCGATGACGGCGAACGTCCAGATCGGGAACCCGAAGACGGCGGTGCGGTGCGCGACCCGGTCCAGCGCGGCGGCCGAGGGCAGCCGCTCGACGACCCGCAGCCCGGAACCCGCCGGCGCCTCGCCTGCCGCGACCTTCGCCTCCTGCCGCGAGCGCAGCAGGTACAGGACGCTGGCGATGCCGCTGACGAAGAAGATGCCGAAGCCGAGGATCGCCGTCGTCACGTGGATGGCCAGCCAGTAGGACCGCAGCGCGGCCACCAGCGGCGCGGTCTCCGCGTAGAGGAACAGCCCGATCAGCACCATCGCCAGCACGACCGGGCCGGTGACGAACACCCCGATGTGCCGCAGCGCCGGCGCGCGCACCGCCAGCACGACGTAGGCGACGACGGCGACGAGCACCACGGCGGTGGCGAACTCGTACATGTTGCCCCAGGGCAGCCGGTCGGCGGCCAGCCCGCGGGTCACCAGGATCGCCGCGTGGGTGAGGACGCCGAGCACGGTGAGCACCATGGCGAGCGCCCCCCAGCGCCGGCCGGCGGTCGGCTCGGCCGCGGCGTCGGCGGACGACGCCGGCCCGGACGGCGCACCGGCGCCCACCAGCTCGCGCGTCCGGGCCGGGCGCCGACCGAACGCCAGCTGCGCGCAGAACGCCACGACGGCGAGGGAGTACAGCGCCACGCTGATCGTGAAGAACGTGTCCGACAGGGCGGCCAGCGTCGGGTCAGGTCTCACGCTCGGGATGCCTCCGGTCCGGGTGCTGCTGAGCGGGCGTCGAGTGCCGCCCGCAGATCGTCGGTCAGCGCGGCGAACCGCGGGCCCGAGTCGCCGCCACCCCGGGTCAGCGAGGCCAGCGACAGCACGGTACCGCCGCCGTCGGGGGCGGCCGCCACCCGGGCGAAGAAGCGCTCCCGGCGGACCAGCAGCATGCCCAGCAGGCCGGCGAGCATCGCGACGGCCGCGACGAGCACCCACACCTGCCCGGGGTCGTGCGAGAGCTGCAGGGCCGCGAACTCCTTCACCCCGGTGAAGGTGATCGTCGTGCCGTCGTCGAGGGTCAGCGACTCCCCCGGCGCGAGGTTCGCCTCACCGACCTGCTGCAGCCGGCCGCGGTCGATCTGCGTGGCGTCGAGCGAGTACACCGACTGCGGCAACCCCGAGTCCAGGCCGAGGTAGCCGCGGTAGGCCACGATCGCCACCTGCGGCGCCAGCGGCCGCGGGTCGATCGAGGTGAGGATCCCGCCCTGGACCACGCCGGTCGGCGCGAAGAAGCCCTCGAGCGCCAGCTGGTCGTCCTGCCCCGGCAGGTCGGGCAGCTTGAGCGCGCCCTGGCTGGACATCGTCGCGGTCTCCGAGGGCAGGAACGGCACGGCGAGGTCGGTGAACGCCGTCCCGTCGGGCAGCGTGACGGTGAAGGTCGGGCTGAACCCGTGGCCGGTCACGTAGACGCGGTCGCCGTCCACCCGCAGGGGGTCGTTGACGCCGATGGTCGTCGCCCGGCCGTCCTCCCCAGGGGGGCCGTAGGAGATGTCCGCGGTGAACGAGGCGGCGGTCAGGTCCTCCTCGTACCGGGCCTCGAAGTTCTGCAGATCGACGCAGAGCGGCGTGAGATCGCTGCCCTCGACCAGCGGTCCCGCCGAGTAGGTGTCGTACTGCTGGAAGGAGTTGCAGAAGCCCTGACCCTCGGTGACCAGGATGCTGCCCTCGTAGCCCCACAGCTTGCCGCCGGCCAGGCCGAGCAGCATCGCCACGAGCGAGAGGTGGAACAGCAGGTTCCCGGTCTCCTTGAGCAGGCCCTTCTCGGCCGACAGCTCCGGGCCGTGCGCGCCGTCCCGCCGGACGACGCGGAACCGGCGGACCCGCAGCTCCTCCTCCACGACGTCGAGCGCCCCGGCCTCGGGAAGCGACGTCGGCACGCTCGCCGAGTCGGGCAGCCGCAGCAGGTGCCGCGGCGCCGGCGGCGGCACCGCCCGCAGCGACCGGGCGTGCTCGACCGCACGGGGCAGCACGCAGCCGATCAGCGAGACGAACAGCAGCAGGTACACCGCGGCGAACCACGGGGAGCTGAAGACGTCGAACAGGTACAGCCGGTCCAGCAGCGGCGCGAGCGTCGGGTGGTCGGTGAAGTACTGCGAGACGGCGTTCTGCGACAGCGAGCGCTGCGGCAGCAGCGAGCCCGGGATCGCGGCCACCGCCAGCAGGAACAGCAGGATGATCGCCGTCCGCATCGCGGTCAGCCGCCGCCACCAGCGCAGCAGGGCGCCGGTGAGCCGGCGGTGCACCGGCGGCAGGGACGGCGGGACCGGCGCGGTCCGCGGCGGATCGAGAACCGTCACGACCACTCCTCGCTGGCGCTCGTCGCGTCCGTGCCGGACCGTGCTGTGCTCATCGGTGAGCTCGCACGCTCGCTCACAACGACGACTCCCCGAACCCGCTGGCCGCGATCCACGCCCGCAGCCACTGCATGAGCTCGGTCCACGCGCCGGTCACCAGCAGCAAGCCCACGACGACCAGGACGACGCCGCCGACCCGGGTCACCGTGCGGGCGTGCCGGCGCAGGAACGACGTCGCACCGAGCGCCCAGCGCGCCCCGAGGGCCACCAGCACGAACGGGATGCCCAGCCCCAGGCAGTACGCGACCCCGAGGACGGCGCCGCGGCCGGCGGTCGCCTCGGCGTAGGCCAGCGAGTTGACCGCGGCCAGCGTCGGCCCCAGGCAGGGGGTCCAGCCGAGGCCGAAGACGACGCCGAGCAGCGGCGCCCCCGCCAGCCCCGCCACCGGTCGGGCGGAGAGCCGCGCGGTGCGCTGCAGGAACGGCAGCCGGCCGAGGAAGGCCAGCCCCATCACGATCGTGACGACGCCGAACACCCGGTTGAGGACGTCGGACCACTGCAGCAGCAGCCGGCCCAGGCCACCGAACGCGGCGCCGAACGCCACGAAGACCAGGGTGAAGCCGAGGACGAACAGGAGGGCGCCGACGACCATGCGCCCGCGCGGGGAGCGCTCGTCGGTCCCGGTGCGCACCGCGGTCGCCGTCGTCCCGGACCCGCCCGCGGGGGCCACCGCCGTCGTCCGCGCACCCGTGCCGACCAGGCCGGTGACGTAGGACAGGTAGCCGGGGACGAGCGGCAGGACGCAGGGCGAGGCGAAGCTGACCAGCCCGACGAGCGCCGCGACCGCGGCGGCGACGAGCAGGGGCCCGTCGGTGACCAGGCCGCTGAAGGTCTCCCCCACCTCAGCCCTCCTCGACGACGCGGGTGAGGACCGAGCGCAGGTCGTCCGGCTGCACCGCGGCGGTGTAGACCGCGGCCACCCGCCCCTCGCGGTCGAGCACGATGGTGGACGGGATCGCGTTGGCCGGGTAGTCCCGGAAGGCCAGCGCCACCTCGCCGCGCGGGTCGTAGAGCGACGGGAAGGTGATCCCCTTGCTCTGCAGGAAGGCCTCGGCCAGCTGCCGCTCGTCCTTGACGTTGATGCCGAGGAACTGCACGCCGTCGGCCCGGACCTCGGTGTAGACCTCCTGGAACTGCGGCGACTCCACCCGGCAGGGCGGGCACCACGAGCCCCAGAAGTTGATCACCGCGACCTCGCCGGCGAGCTCGGCGGACGAGTACTCGCTGCCGTCGAGCAGCTCGCCGGAGAACTCCGGCGCGCTCGCGCGCTCGGCGTCGAGGATCACCTCCCCGGCCGGGGTGCCGGCGACGAACCGGAACTCACCGCCGTTGTTGACGTCGACGGCGTCGGAGCCGGTCGAGCAGCCGGTGGCCAGCAGCGCCGCCCCGGCCAGCGCGATCAGGAGCCGCTTCATGCCCCGGGTACCGCGTCGGGATCGGTCGCGCCGGCGGGCTCCGCGTAGTCCAGGCCGACGAAGCGGTCCCCGACGTAGGTCAGCGACGTGACGCTGGCCAGCCCGCACTGCCGGTGCCGCGGATCGTGCACGTAGCGCCGTCCCTCCAGGTGCAGCCGCAGCGTCCAGATCGGCAGCTGGTGGCTGACGCAGACCGCGGCGTGCCCGCGCGCGGCGTCCCGGGCCGCCTCGGCGGCGGCCAGCATCCGAGTGGCGATCTCCACGTAGGGCTCGCCCCAGGAGGGGCGGAACGGGTTGCGCAGCTTCCACCAGTTGGCCGGCCGCCGCAGGGCGCCGTCCCCCACGCCGAAGTGCGTGCCCTCGAAGGCGTTGCCCGCCTCGATCAGCCGCTCGTCGGTCGCGATCTCCAGGCCCAGCTCCTCGGCGATCGGTGCCGCGGTCTGCTGCGCGCGCTCCAGCGGGCTCGCGACCAGGTGGGTGACGTCCTTGTCGAGGAACCACTGCGCGGCCTTCTCGGCCATCGCCTCGCCGGCGTCGGAGAGCCGGAAGCCGGGCAGCCGGCCGTAGAGGATCTTCCGCGGGTTGAAGACCTCGCCGTGCCGCATCAGATGGACGACGGTCGTCTCCTGCGTCACGGGGTGGCCTCCGCCGCGTCGGGGGCGGGCGCCGGGCCGTCCCCGGACACCGCGGCGGCGGCGCGGGCGGCCGCGGGCAGCGCGTCGAGCACCCGGTCGAGCGCCTCGCCCTGCAGCGTGACGTTGACGAACCACGCCTCGAACGCCGACGGCGGCAGGTAGACCCCGCGCGCGAGCATCTCGTGGAAGAAGGCGGTGTAGCGGGCGACGTCCTGGCTGCGCGCGTCGTCGTAGTCGCGCACCCGCCGCTCGTCGGGCACGAAGAAGATCGAGAACATGTTGCCGGCCTGCTGCACCCGGTGCGGGACGCCGGCGGCGAACAGCGCCGCGCTCGCCGCGCCGCGCAGCACGGCGGCGACCTCGTCGCAGCGCGCGTAGACCTCGTCGGTGCAGTGCCGCAGCGTGGTCAGGCCCGCGGCGACCGCCACCGGGTTCCCCGACAGCGTGCCGGCCTGGTAGACCGGCCCGACCGGGGCCAGCTGGTCCATCAGATCCGCGCGGCCGCCGAAGGCCGCGGCCGGCAGCCCGCCGCCCATGACCTTGCCGAAGGTGAACAGGTCGGCCTCGACCGGGTCCAGGCCGTACCAGCCGGAGGGGGAGACGCGGAAGCCGGTCATGACCTCGTCGAGGACCAGCAGCGCGCCGTGCGCGGCGGTGATCCGCCGCAGCTCGGCGTTGAATCCCTCCAGCGGCGGGACGACGCCCATGTTGCCGGCGGCCGCCTCGGCGATGACGCACGCGATGTCGGCACCCCGCTCGGCGAACACGCGCTCGACGGCGGCGACGTCGTTGTAGGGCAGGACGACGGTGTCGGCGGCCGCGCCGGTGGTGACGCCCGGGGTGTCGGGCAGCCCGAGGGTGGCGACGCCGGAGCCGGCCGAGGCGAGCAGGGCGTCGACGTGGCCGTGGTAGTGCCCGGCGAACTTCACGACCAGCGGCCGGCCGGTGGCGCCGCGGGCCAGCCGGATCGCCGAGAGGACGGCCTCGGTGCCGGAGTTGACCAGCCGGACCCGCTGCGCCGGGGGCATCCGCCGCCGGATCTCCTCGGCCAGTTCCAGCTCACCCTCGGTGGGCGCGCCGAAGGACAGCCCGCGCCGCGCGGCGGCGGTCACGGCCTCGACGACGGCCGGGTGCGCGTGGCCGAGGAGCATCGGCCCCCAGGAGCTGACCAGGTCCACGTAGCGGCGGCCGTCGGCGTCGGTGAGGTAGCTCCCCGCGGCCGAGACCATGAACCGCGGGGTCCCGCCGACGGCGCGGAACGCCCGCACCGGGCTGTTCACCCCGCCGGGTGTGACCTCCTGGCCACGGGCGAACAGGTCGGCCGAGACCGGGGCCTCGTAGGCGTAGCGGGGGGTGTCCAGCGAGGTCACGTGCCCAGTGTCCCTTGCGAACCTGAGGAGCCGTCGAAGGGATGGCTCCTGGGTGGATGGGTGACGGCGGTGAGCAGGGCGGTGGTCAGCGCGGCCGGGTCCCGGGTCGGGACCAGCACGGTCCGTCCCCCGGCCAGCCTGAGCGGCAGCCCCGTCCGGCCCTTCGGCAGCGACCAGCCGCCGCCGAGCACGGCCGCGCCGGCGTCCACCCCCGCCTCGCCGTCCCGGACGGCGCGCAGGTGGCGGGCGTCGACGTCGGCGAGCGGCACCCGCTCCCGGCCGACCGAGAGCGCGGCGTCCGGGCCGTCGGCGTCGACGCGCACGGTCCACACCCGGCGGGCCGAGAGGACGCCGGCCGCGACGACGCCCAGCACCGCCACGACCGCGAGCACCCAGACGACCGCCGGCACGTCGGGGCCGGGCAGGACGACGTCGGCGACGATCAGCGCGGCGAGGAACGCCGCGACCAGCCAGAACGGCCGCCACGACCCGCCGGGCTCGACGTAGCCGTCCCCCGCCCGCCCGGTCACCGCAACCAGCGGGCGGCCTCCACCGCCCAGTAGGTCAGCACGGTGCCGGCGCCGGCGCGGCGGATGGCGGTGAGCGTCTCCAGGATCGCCCGCCGCCGGTCCACCCAGCCGTTGGCCGCGGCCGCCTCGACCATCGCGAACTCGCCGCTCACCTGGTAGGCGCTGACCGGCACGTCCACGGCGTCGGCGACGCGCGCGACGATGTCCAGGTAGGGCAGCGCGGGCTTGACCATGACCGCGTCGGCGCCCTCGGCGAGGTCCTGCCGCACCTCGCGCAGCGCCTCGTCGGCGTTGGGCGGGTCCATCTGGTACGTCGAGCGGTCGCCGAACTTCGGCGCCCCCTCGGCGGCCTCGCGGAACGGCCCGTAGAACCCCGACGCGTACTTGGCCGCGTAGGCCAGGATCGGCGTCTCCGTGTACGCGGCCCCGTCCAGGGCCCGGCGGATCGCCGCGACCTGGCCGTCCATCATCCCGCTGGGTGCGATGACGTGGGCGCCGGCCTGGGCCTGGGCGATCGCCACGGCTGCGTAGCGGTCCAGCGTCGGGTCGTTGTCGACGACGCCGGCGGGCGTGACCACTCCGCAGTGCCCGTGCGAGGTGTACTCGCACAGGCACAGGTCGGCGATGAGCACCAGCTCGTCACCCAGGTCGCTCCTGAGCTGCTGCAGCGCCACGTTGACGATGCCGTCGGCGGCGTCGGCCTGCGAGCCGACCGGGTCCTTCTCCGACGGGATGCCGAAGAGGATCAGCCCGCCGATCCCGGCCTCGGCCGCCTCGTGCGCGGCCTTGCGCAGCGAGTCCAGCGTGTGCTGGACGACGCCCGGCATCGAGGAGATCGGCACCGGGGCGTCGATGCCCTGCTTGACGAAGACCGGCAGCACGAAGTCGGCCGGCGCCAGGCGGGTCTGCGCGGTCAGCCGCCGCAACGCGGGCGTCGACCGCAGCCGGCGCCCGCGCGCGAACCCGGCCGTCACTTCGAGCCGCCTTCCTCCTCGGCCCGGCGCGCGGCGGCGAACTCCGCCAGCGCGTCGACGAGCGGCGCCACGGCGGCGGTCTCCGGCTGGACGTCGACCCGCAGGCCGAACTCCTGCGCGGTGGCCGCGGTCGCCGGGCCGATCACCGCGACGACGGTCTTGGCGTGCGGCTTGCCGGCGATGCCGACCAGGTTGCGCACCGTGCTCGACGAGGTGAAGCACACCGCGTCGAAGCCGCCGCCCTTGATCGCCTCGCGCACCGGCGCGGGCGGCGGCGCCGCCCGGACGGTCCGGTAGGCGGTCACGTCGTCGACCTCCCAGCCGCGCTCGACCAGGCCGGCGGACAGGGTCTCGGTGGCGATGTCGGCCCGCGGCAGCAGCACCCGGTTGATCGGGTCGAACACGTCGTCGTACGGCGGGAAGTCGGCCAGCAGGCCCTCGCTGGACTGCTGACCGCTGGGCACCAGCTCCGGCACGATGCCGAACGCGCGGACGGCGTCGGCGGTCGACTCCCCCACGCAGGCGACCTTGACACCGGCGAACGCGCGGGCGTCGAGGCCGAGGTCGGCGAACTTCTCGCGCACGGCCTTCACCGCGTTCACCGAGGTGAAGACGATCCAGCCGTACCGGCCGGTGACCAGGCCCTTGATCGCACGGTCCATCTGCGCGGGGCTGCGTGGCGGCTCGACGGCGATCGTCGGCACCTCGACCGGCACCGCGCCGTAGGCCCGCAGCCGCTCGCTCATCTCGCCGGCCTGGTCCTTGGTGCGCGGCACCAGCACCCGCCAGCCGAACAGCGGCCGGCTCTCCCACCAGGAGAGCTTGCCGCGCTTGTCGACGGCCGCGCCGACGGTGGCGACGACGGCGCCGGTGAAGGACTCGATCCCGGCCGTCTTCTCGGCGACCGCCGCCAGCTTGGCGACGACGCTCTTCTGGCCGGTGCCCGAGCCGCCGGTGGTCACGACCACGGAGGTGCTGCCGGACAGGCCGCCCTCGACCAGCCGGGCCGCCGCCTCGGGCAGCTGCTCGGCGGTGCCCTGCAGCACGATCGTGCCGCCGGTGGCACCGGCCGCCCCGGCCAGCGCGCCGAGGTCGACGCCGCCGCAGAGGTCGGCGGTCAGCGCCGTCCCGCCCAGGGCGACGCCGGCGAAGGCCGGCACCGCCGTGGCGGTGGCCACGCCGGGCACCACGTCGAAGGCGACGGAGGTGCGGCCGACGGCGAGCACCTCCTTGACGACGGCCTCCGAGGTGAACGGGTCGCCGGCGACCAGCCGGACGACGACCGCGCCGTTCTTGGCCGCGGCCACCGCGGCCTTGGCCACCTCGGCCGGCTCTCCGGCGGCGGGGGTCAGCTCGGCGGCCGGGGAGGTCTCGCGGACGACGTCCTGGACGGCGACCGACACCTCCGGGTCGACGAGGACGACGCCGGCCGACGCCAGCGCCTCGCTCGCGCGGGCGGTCAGCATCCCGGGGTCGCCGGGACCGGCGCCGACGAAGACGACCTTGCCGGCCGGCGCGCCGGCGGTCTTGCGGGTCATCAGGTGCTCCTGGTTCTGGCCCTGGGGACAGGGCGTGTGCGGGGTCAGGGGGTGGTTGCGGGGGCCGCCATCAGCTCGGCGGCACCGCGGTCGAGCAGCTCGGCGGCGAGCGCGCGGCCGAGGGCCGCGGCGTCGCCGAGCGGGCCGGTGATCGAGTCCCGGACGGCGTCGCTGCCGTCCAGGGCCGTCACCGAGGCGCGGAGGAACAGTTCGGGGCCGGTCTCGCCCTCGGCGATCTCGGCGTAGGCGGCGACCGGCGCGCTGCAGCCGGCCTCCAGCGCGGCCAGCGCGCTGCGCTCGGCGAGCACGCAGGCGCGGGTGCCCGCGTCGTCGAGCGGGGCGAGCAGCTCGCGGGTGCGCTCGTCGTCGGCCCGGCACTCCACCGCCAGCGCGCCCTGCGCGGGAGCGGGGAGCACCTGCAGCGGGTCCAGCGTCTCGGTGACGGCGTCCAGCCGGCCCAGGCGGGTCAGCCCGGCCCGGGCGAGGACGACGGCGTCGAGATCGCCCGGGGCCACCCTGCCCATCCGGGTGTCGACGTTGCCCCGGATCGGGACGACGTCCAGCCCGAGGCCGAGCGCGCGCAGCTGGGCGACCCGGCGCGGGGCGCCGGTGCCGACCTTCGCGCCCGGCGGCAGCTCGCCGAGGGTCAGCCCGTCGCGGGCGACCAGCGCGTCGCGCGGGTCCTCCCGCAGCGGGACGGCGGCCAGGGTCAGCCCCGGCTCCGGCTTGGTCGGCAGGTCCTTGTAGCTGTGCACGGCGAGGTCGACGGTGCCCTCGAGCAGGGCCCGGCGGATGGCCGCGACGAAGACGCCGGTGCCGCCGAGCTGGGCGATCGCGGCCGAGGACCGGTCGCCCTCCGTGACGATGTGCACCAGCTCGACCTGGGTGCCGGTGGCCGCGGTGATCGCGTCGGCGACCCACTGCGACTGGGTGAGGGCCAGCGCGCTGCGCCGGGTGCCCAGCCGCAGGGTGGCGGTGGCGCGTGGGGTCTGCAGAGCGGTCATGAGACGCCGCCGGGGCGCAGGTCCTCGGGGTCGACGGTCACGGCCTCGGCGAGCGTGGCGTGCTCGGCCTCCACCTCGGCGTCGATGCCCAGGCCGAACAGCGCGCGCAGCGCGTGGGCGTAGTCGGTGCCGCCCGGGACGCTGGCCAGCTCCTTGACCCGGACGGTGGGCTCGTGCAGCAGCTTGTCGACGACGCGGCGCACCGTGCGCGCGACCTCCGCCCGGGCGCGCGCGTCGAGGTCGGGCACCCGGCCGGCCAGCCGCAGCAGCTCGGCGTCGACCACCTCGGCGGCCTGGCTGCGCAGCGCCGAGATCGCCGGCGCGACGGCGGCCGCCTGCCGCTCGGCGCGCAGCAGCGACAGCTCGGTGTCGATGAGGTCGCGGGCGGCGGCGACGTCGTCGGCGGCCACGGACCCGGCGATCGGCCCGCCGGCCTGGCGCTCGCCCTGCAGCAGCGCGAGGTCCACGACGTGCACGCCGGGCAGGGCGGCGACGCCGGGGTCGACATCCCGCGGCAGGGCGAGGTCGACGACGACCAGCTGCCGGTCGGCGACGTCCCGGGACCGCATCGCGGCCGCCACGACCTCGGTGCTCACGACGATGCCGCTGGCGCCGGTGCAGGTGAGGAGCACGTCGGCGGCGGCCAGCTCCCGGGGCAGTTCGGCGAGGTCGGCTGCGCGGCCCTCGACGGTCTCGGCCAGCCGGGCGGCGTGCGCGGCGGTGCGGCTGCTGACCGTCACCGCGGCGCCGCGGCGGTCCAGCGTGGTCGCGGCGAGCGCGCCCATCGAGCCGGCCCCGACGACGAGGACCGACCGGTCGGTCAGGCTGCCCAGCCGGGCCTCGGCCCGGTCGAGCGCCGCGGAGACCAGCGAGGCGCCGGCGCGGTCGATGCCGGTCTCGGCGTGCACGCGCTTGCCGACGCGCAGCGCCCGCTGGGCGATCGGGTGCAGGGCCCGGCCCACCGTGCCCTCGTCCTGGGCCAGCGCGTACGCGGCGCGCAGCTGCCCGAGCACCTGCGTCTCGCCGACGACCATCGAGTCCAGGCCCGCGGCGACGGTGAACAGGTGCGCGACGGCCTGGTCCTCGTAGTGGACCGTGACGTACGGGGAGAGCTCCTCCACCGTCCCGCCGACCTGGCGGGCGAGGATCCGGCTGACGTCGGCGACGCCGCCGTGGAACTTCTCCACCTCGGCGAAGACCTCGACCCGGTTGCAGGTGGCCAGCACCAGGGCCTCGCTCACGTGGTCGCTCTCGACCAGCTCGTGCAGGGCCTTCGCGGTGTCGTCGGCACCCATCGCGAACCGCTCGAGCAGCGCCACGGGGGCGGTCTGGTGGCTCACGCCCACGGCGAGCAGGCTCATGCCATGCCTCCCACGGCCGGGACCACCCGCTGCTGGCCGAGGAAGGCCAGCACCTGCAGCTCGACGGAGAGGTCGACCTGGCGGATGTCGACCCCGGGCGGGGCGGAGAGCGTGACCGGCGCGAAGTTCAAGATGCTCCTCACCCCGGCCGCGGCGAGCCGGTCGCAGACCGACTGCGCCACCTCGGCCGGTGTCGTGATGACCCCGATGGAGGCCTGGGTCGCGGCGACGACGTCCTCGAGCTCCTCGACCGGGCGCACCGTCGAGCCGCCGATCCGCTGGCCGACGCGGGACGGCGCGGCGTCGAACAGGCCGACGAACTCGAAGCCGCGGCCGCCGAATCCGGCGTAGTCGGCCAGCGCCGCGCCGAGGTTGCCGATGCCGACCAGCACGCAGGCGCGCGACCGCTCGGCGCCCAGCACGCGGGCGATGCGGTCGCGGAGGGTGCGCACCTCGTAGCCCACGCCGCGCACGCCGCACGGCCCGAGGTGGGAGAGGTCCTTGCGCAGCCCGGCGGGGTTGACGCCCGCGGCGGACGCCAGCTCGCCGGAGGAGACGGTGCTCCGCCCGCCGTCGGCCAGCCCGGTGAGAACCCGGAGGTACACGGCGAGCCGGGCGACGGTGGCCTCCGGGATCGTCCGGGGCCGGGGGTTCGTCACGGGCCTGCCACTCCACAGCGGTCGCGGGCGGCTGGTGCCGCGTGCGACATTCGGGGAACCCGGGCGGGATGCCGCCCGGCGTCCGCCACGGTAACCGCTTGTGAACGCGGGAACAAAGTCGCGAGCGCCCCGCGGCCCGCTGACCGGCCACGGACGGGTGGCACTGTGGTGAGGACCACCCTGCCACACGCCCCTCAGGGGCCGAGACCGAGGTCCCTGCGCAGGCGGGGCACGTCCACCGTGAAGTAGCTGTGCTCGCGGCCGTCGAGCAGCACCACCGGGACGCGGTCGCCGTACTCGGCCTGCAGTTCGGGGTCGGCGTCGACGTCGACCGACGCCGGCGCCTCGAGCCCGGCCTCCGCGGCGAGCTGCGCCAGCGTGGTGGCCGCTTCCTCGCAGAGGTGGCAGCCCTCGCGGGTGAGCAGCTGCAGCCGCGGCGTCACGCCGCGCCCCCGTCCTCGGCGTCGGCGTCGCTGAGTCCGAGCTCGCGCAGCCGGGCGCGGCTGACCTTGCCGGTCAGCGAGTGCGGCAGCGCGGGGAGGAAGTAGACCGACGTCGGCACCTTGTAGCGCGCCAGCGAGGCGGCGGCGTGCCCGGTCAGCTCGTCGGCGGTCACCTTCTGCCCCGGCTCGAGGACGACGACGGCGCGGACCGCCGAGCCGGTGCGCGGATCGGGCACGCCGATGACCGCGCTCTCGGCGACCGCGGGGTGGGCCTCGAGGACGCGCTCCACCTCGGCGGGGTAGACGTTGAAGCCGCTGACCAGCACGAGGTCGCTGCGCCGGTCCACCAGGTGCAGGTCGCCGTCGTCGTCGCGGTAGGCGAGGTCGCCGGTGGCCAGCCAGCCGTCGGCGTCCGGACCGTCGGCGCCGTCGGGCCAGTAGCCGGCGAACAGGTTCGCCCCGCGCACGACGATCTCCCCCGGGCCCTCGTCGTCCTCGCCCGGTTCGGCGTCGCCGGCCGATTCCGCGGTGTCGCGCAGCTCGAGCTCGATGCCCGGCAACGGCCCGCCGATGCAGTTCGGCTTGGCGCGGCCCGTGGCCAGGGTGCTGGCGACGACCGGGCTGGCCTCGGTGAGCCCGTAGCCCTCCCAGACGGTGACCGCGGCCCGCTCACGCATCGCCGTCCAGACCTCGGCCGGCAGCGGGGCCGCACCCGAGGTCGCCAGCCGGACCGCGGCGAAGGCGCGGCGCAGGCCGGCGTCGCTGCCGGCGGCGTCGGCGACCGCCAGCCACGCCTGGTACAGGGGCGGGGCGCCCGGCACGGTGGTGATCTGCTCGCGCTCCATCAGCGCGAGCGACGCGCGGGGGTCGAAGCCCTCCTGCAGCACCGCGCAGGCGCCGGTGGCCGCGACCAGCCCGAAGCCGGCGTTGAGGCCGTAGACGTGGAACAGCGGCAGGACCAGCAGCACCCGGTCGTCGGGCCGCACCGGCGGCGGTGTCATGGCCAGGCACTGCTCCTGGTTGGCGCGCAGCGCGGCCGCGGGAAGCATCGCGCCGCGCGGGCGCCCGGTGGTCCCGCTCGTGTAGGCGAGGAAGGACAGCGCCTGCGGATCCTCGGCGACCTCCGGCGGCGGCCCCTCGGCGGCCGGCGGGCCGTCGCACAGGGGGACACCGGCGACCGGGGTCCGCTCGCCCCGCACGACGAGCAGGCTCGCCCCCGAGTCGCCCAGCACGTACTCGAGCTCCGGGTCGGTGTAGGCGGTGTTGACGGGGACGACGACCAGCCCGGCCCTCAGCGCGCCGATCGCCGCGCACAGCCACGGCACGCCGTTGGGCAGCTGCACGGCCACCCGCTCCCCCGGCGCCAGTCCGCGGGCGGCATAGCCGGCCGCCGTCCGGTCGATCTCGGCGTCGAGCTCTCCCCAGCTCAGCCGCCGGTCACCGGCGACGACCGCCGGCGCCTCGGGGCGCTGCCGGGCCGCCGCCCGGACCAGCGCGGACAGCGACGTGCCGTCGGACACGGACATCTCCTTGGTCGCCAGGTGTGGTCGGCTGCGGTGGAGCGGCCACCCCGCCGGGGGACGGAGGAGCGCTCCCGTCGGGGTGGCGTGGACGGACTGCAGCGATGTTGTCACCATGGGGCTTGCCCCGCAGCATGCGCGCCGCGCCGTCCCGGTGCGGCCCGACGGGAGGAGCCGGAGTCGGCTCGGCGGGCCGACGAGGAGGTCGAACGCCCGCATGCCGTCCCCCCGGCCGAGAGCGGACGCGGTCGCGCCGCCGTCCCCGCATCCGCGGCCGTCGCCCATCCCGCGGCCGCGGCCCACGCCGTTCCCGCGGACGGGCGACGGGGAGCGTCCCGCGGCCGAGGAGCTCGCCGCACCGGCCGACGCCGGCGCGGAGCAGACCGACGTCTGGGCGCTGGTGCGCGCGGCCCAGGACGGCGACGCGGAGGCGTTCGGCCGGCTCTACGACCACTACGTGACGATGATCCACCGGTACGTCTACCACCGGGTCGGCGACCGGACGCTGGCCGAGGACGTCACCAGCGAGACCTTCGTGCGCGCCCTCCGGCGGATCGACTCGCTGTCCTTCCAGGGCCGCGACGTCGGCGCGTGGCTGATCACGATCGCCCGCAACATCATCCGCGACCACGTGAAGAGCAGCCGGTTCCGGCTGGAGGTCACGACGGCGGACATGCGCGACGCCGACCGCGCCACCGACGGCCCGGAGGACGCCGTCGTGGCGCACCTGACCAACGAGCAGTTGCTCGCCTGCGTGCAGCAGCTGAACAGCGAGCAGCAGGAGTGCATCGTGCTGCGCTTCCTGCACGGGCTCTCGGTCGCCGAGACCGCGGCGATCATGGGGAAGAAGGACGGCGCCATCAAGGCGCTGCAGCACCGGGCCGTCCGACGGCTGGCCGCGCTGTTGCCGGAGGGGCTGCTGTGACAGAACTCCGCCGCGGCCCCGTAACGCCCCGCACCGTCCCGTCGTTGGGCACCCTGGACGGCGCCATTCGAACCGGGAGACTCTTGTGAACGCTCACAACGCCAGGTCGGCGGCCTCGGGCCGCCGTCCCGCCGTGGGCGAGCGCGAGGAGGCCCTGGTCACCCGGCTGCGCGACCTCGGCCGGGCCCTGGACGGGGAGCCGGACCCGGAGTTCCGGGCGATGACGCGCGCGCGGCTGGTGGCGATGGCCGCCGTGCGCACACCCGAGCCGGAGGCGCGCCGCCGGTTCTCGCCGTCCCGGTCCTACGAGACCGCCGCCGCCCGGTGGCGCGGCCGGCTGACCGCGGGCCTCGCCGGGGCCGCCGTGGCGGTGACCGCGCTGGCCGGCCTGGTCGCCGTGTCCACCGGCGCCCAGCCCGGCGATCCGCTCTACGGCCTCAAGCGGGGCACCGAGCAGACCCAGCTGGCCCTGGCCGGAGACGCGACGCGCGGCCGGACGCTGCTCGACTTCGCCTCGACCCGGCTGCACGAGCTCGACACGCTGCTCGCCCAGGCCTCGCCGCAACTGGTCGTCGACACGCTGCGGACCATGGACGCGCAGACCACGGAGGGCGCGGCCTGGCTGACCACCCGCGCGGCCGAGACGGACAGCGATGCCCCGCTGAAGGACCTGCTCACCTGGGCGGACGGGCAGTCCGCCGGCCTCTCGGCGCTCGCGCCCGAGGTGCCCGAGGGCGCCCGCGAGGCCCTGAACACCTCGCTCGACCTGCTCGGCTCGGTCACCACCCGGGCGACACAGCTGCAGGGGGCGCTGAGCTGCCCGGCTGGCCCGGCCGTCGCGGGCACCGATCCCCTCGGCCCGCTGCCCGCAGCGTGCGACGAGGAGGCGCCCTCGCCGTCGACCGCCGGCGGCGGGCCGGGCACCGTGCCGGGCGAGGTCCCGCCGGAGGGCGCGGAGCCCTCCGGCGAGCAGCCGGCGCCGGGCGCCCCCGCGACGCCGAGCGGCGGCACCGCCGCGAACAGCTCCGCCGGTTCCGGCGGCGGCTCGGACGGGGGCTCCGGGAGCGGGTCCGGCGGGAGCACCGGCGCGCCGTCGGTGCCGCAGGCGACCGTGCCGTCGGTCCCGTCGCTGCCCACCCCCGGCCTCCCGCTGCCGCCGCTGCCCGGCACGGGGGACACCGGCACCGGGTCCAGCCCGGGCACGAACACGAGCAGCCCACCGGCGATCCTCGACACGCCGCTGCCGATCTGCCTGCCGCCGATCCTCTGCTGACCTCGGGGACGGGCGTTCCGACGGCCGGTTAGGGTCGAACGGGCGTGCCCTTCCGGGGGAGAAAAGAGAGTCAGGGAGGTGTCCGTGCCGCGTCTGCCGTTCCGCGGCCGGTCGGCGCAGGCTCCGGGCCTGCTGGATCACGAGACGCGGGCGCACGTGGCCGGCGAGGCGTCGGCCGCCGCCGCGGAGGTCGCCGTCCCGGAGGCCGTGCCGCCGGACCCTTCCGCGGCCGCCTTCTTCGACGTGGACAACACGATGATGATGGGCGCCTCGCTGTTCTGGTTCGCCCGCGGCCTGGCGGCGCGCAAGTACTTCACCACCCGCGACCTGGTGCAGTTCGTGTGGCAGCAGGCGAAGTTCCGCATCGCGGGCAACGAGAGCGCCGACGACATGCACACGATCCGCGAGAACGCGCTGGCGTTCGTCGCGGGCCGGCAGGTCGCCGAGATCGTCCAGCACGGCGAGGAGATCTACGACGAGCTGATGGCCGACCGGATCTGGGGCGGCACCCGCCAGCTGGCCCAGAAGCACCTCGACGCCGGGCAGCGGGTGTGGCTGGTCACCGCGACCCCCGTCGAGCTGGCCCGGATCATCGCCCACCGGCTCGGGCTCACCGGCGCGCTCGGCACGGTCGCCGAGGTGGTCGACGGCGAGTACACCGGCCGCCTCGTGGGCGAGCTGATGCACGGCGAGGCGAAGGCCGAGGCGGTCCGCGCGCTCGCCGAGCGGGAGGGGCTGGACCTGTCCCGCTGCACCGCCTACAGCGACTCGGCCAACGACCTGCCGATGCTCAGCCTCTGCGGCACCGCGATCGCCGTGAACCCGGACACCGAGCTGCGGGCGGTGGCGCGGTCGCGGGGCTGGACGATCCGCGACTTCCGCACCGGCCGCAAGGCGGCCAAGATTGGCGTGCCGACGGTCGCCGCCGCGGTGCTGTCGGGTGCGGTCGTGGGCGGGACCATCGCCGTCCGCCGCAAGACCACGCCGCCGATCCCGGTCATCCCGCCGAAGCGCAGCCTGCTGCCCTGGCGGTGAGCCCTACCTCCACACAGATTTGCGCTGGAGGAGCAGCTGGTAGATCGAGTGCTGGATGGTCTCGCGCACCTGGTCGGTGAGGTTGAAGACCAGCATCGGGTCCTCCGCGGCGGCGGGGCCGTAGGACGCCGTCTCGATGGGTTCGCCGAAGGCGATCAGCCACTTCGACGGCAGCGGCACCAGCCCGAGCGGGCCGAGCAGCGGGAACGTCGGCGTGACCGGGAAGTACGGCAGGCCGAGCAGCCGGGCGGCCGTCTTCGCGTTGCCGACCATCGGGTAGATCTCCTCGGCCCCGACGATCGCGCACGGGACGATCGGCACGCCGGTCCGCAGCGCCGCTGTGACGAAACCGCCGCGGCCGAACCGCTGCAGCGTGTACCGCTCGCGGAAGGGCTTGCCGATGCCCTTGAAACCCTCGGGGAAGACGCCGACGAGCTCGCCCTCGGTGAGCAGCCGTTCGGCGTCCTCGTTGCAGGCCAGCGTCGTGCCCATCTTGCGCGACATCGTGCCGACGAACGGCAGCTCGAAGACCAAGTCGGCGCCGAGCAGCCGCAGCCGCCGCTGGGCCGGGTGCTCGTCGTGCAGCGCCACCGTGGTCATCAGCGCGTCGACCGGCAGGGTGCCCGAGTGGTTGGCCACCACCAGCGCGCCGCCGGTGGAGGGCACGTGCTCGAGGCCCTGGGTCTCCACCCGGAACCACTTGTTGAACAACGGCCGGAGCAGCGGCAGCAGGACATGGTCGGCCAGGTCCGGGTCGAAGCCGAACTCATCGGTCTCGTAGTCACCGGTCAGGCGCCGGCGGAGGAACTCCACGCCGCCGGCGATCTGCTCCTCCCAGCTCGGCGCCGACGACGGCGGCGGGGTGTGCGGCTCGTCGTCGTCCGGTCGGAGTGGGATCACGCGCGCCTCAGGCATCGCGCACCGCCCGCAGGCCGGGCGCCGGAGGTGCGGGACGCAGCCGGTTCCCCACCGCCGCGGCGCCGTCGCCGACCCGCTCGACCACACCGCGCAGCCGGTCGCTGGCCGCGCCGACCAGGTCGGGCGGGATCACCGGGGGCACCGTGGTGGCGTAGTCGTCCAGCGCGGCCGCCGTCGAGTACCGGGGCGTGTAGCCGAACTCGGTCCGCAGCACCGTCGTGTCGACCACCCGGCCGAAGTTGAGGAAGCGCATCTGTTCCGGGGAGTAGTCGACGAAGCCGAACCGGCGGGAGAGCCGGCCGACCGAACCGAGCGCGGGCGACGGGATCGGCACCTGGACGCGGCCGAGCCGCCGGATGCACTGCGAGAGCAGCAGGGTGCCCTCCCCGCCGACGTTCACCGTGCCGGTGAAGTCGCCGGTCGTCGCCCGGGTCAGGACGGCGAGCGCGTCGTCCTCGTGCAGCAGTTGCACGCGGGCGTCGTAGCCCAGCGCCGTCGGCACCAGCGGCATCCGGAAGAAGCCGGTGAGCAGCGAGTCGATGCGCGGGCCGATGAAGTTGGTGAACCGCAGCATCGCGACGTCGACGTCCGGACGGCGACGGGCGAAGGACCGCACGTAGCCCTCGATGTCGACGCTGTCGCGCGCGAAACCGCCCGACGGCACGCGCCGGGCCTGCATCTTCTCGGTGAAGACGGCGGGGTCGCGGGACGAGGCGCCGTAGACGGCGCTGGTCGACTTGAGCACGAACCGCCGCACGGACGCCGCCCGCTGGCAGGCGGCCAGGAGCTGCATCGTCCCGATGACGTTGAGCTCCTTCATCGGCCCCCGCCCGCCGGCACCGGCGGGTGTGGAGCTGATGTTCATGTGCACGACGGTGTCCACCGACCCGTTCGCGATGACCTTGCCGATCAGCGGATTGCGGATGTCGGCGCGCACGAACTCGGTGCGGCCGAGCCGGCGGAGCATGTCGGGCGAGGGCGGGACGGTGTCCACGCCGATGACCCGTTCGATCGACGGGTCGGAGGCGAGCTCGGCCGCGAGGGCACCCCCCAGCCACCGGCTGACACCGGTGACGAGGACGACCGCGGGCGGCACGAGCGTCAGCTCACTTCTTGTTGCGTCGCTGGACGCGGGTCTTCTTCAGCAGCTTGCGGTGCTTCTTCTTCGCCATCCGCTTGCGCCGCTTCTTGATGACCGAACCCATGGCCTGTGCTCCCGACGTCGTTTCGCCGCACAGCGCTCCGGGCGGACGGCCGGATGGCCGCGCCGGGCACCGCGCGAGGTGATCAGCTCTGGCGCGACAGCTCCGCTGCGGTGGGGCCGTCGCTGGCCGCCCGAGCTTACCGGCCGTCCCGCGGCGACGCTGCCGCGGGCGAACCGGAGACTCCGAAGGGAGGAACAGCACTGTCGCGCCGAGTGGATCCCGAAGGGATCCGCGCAGGCGGGACGCAGCGGCTCAGGCCGGCCCCGTCCAGAGGCTCACCCCGAGCGCGCGAGGGGTGAGGAGGACGGGGTCCTTTCTCAGGCGATGTCGGTGTAGGCGTCGCGCAGGTAGTCCTGGACGGCGCGCTCCGGCACGCGGAAGGACCGGCCGACGCGGACGGCGGAGAGCTCGCCGGCGTGCACGAGGCGGTACACGGTCATCTTCGAGACCCGCATCATGGCGGCGACCTCGGCGACGGTCAGGAAGGCCACGGCCGCACGCGGGGCCGGGACGTGGGGGCGGCCGACGGGCATGGCGGCCGGGTGGGCGGCGGGCACCGGGCGGGCGACGGCGGCGGCCATCGGGCGGCCGATCGGACGCGGACCCGGGACACCCGGGCGAGCGGCGAACTGAGCGGCGGAAGCAGCGTGGTGGCGCTGGGGCATGGTCATGTTCTTCGTCTCCGGACCTAGCGCGTGTCGTCGAGCCGGCTTCCCCACCGACTACGCGGCACGCACGCGCTGACACAGAGAGTAGGGGGACAACCGTGACGGATGCGAGACAAGAAACGGACAGGGAGAACGCTCGGTCCTCGGCAGATTTCTACCTATGTCGGTCTGTCGACATGATGTCAGGCGTGTCGCAGCGACCTGAGAGGTTCGTGTGACTCCCTGTTGATCAGGTTCTGCCGCAGGTGACCGTTGCTACCGGCCCGACGTCCCCTCGCCGCTCTCGCGCCCCAGCTCCACCGAGCGGGCGTGCGCGGCCTCGATGGCGGCGATGAGCGCGGCGCGGACGCCGTGGCGCTCCAGCTCCCGGATCGCGGCGATCGTCGTCCCACCGGGGCTGGTGACGGCCTCGCGGAGCTGGACCGGGTGCTCGCCGGAGTCACGCAGCATCACCGCGGCGCCCAGGGCGGTCTGGACGATCAGGTCGGCGGCCATGGCCCGGGGCAGGCCGAGCAGGATCCCGGCGTCGATCATCGCCTCGACCAGGTAGAAGAAGTAGGCCGGCCCGCTGCCGGACAGCGCCGTCACCGCGTCCTGCTGGGCCTCGGGCACCCGGCGCACCCGCCCCACGGCCGCCAGCAGCGCCTCGGCCTCGTCGAGGTGGGCCTCCTCCGCGTGGGAGCCCGCGGAGAGCACGCTCATGCCCTCGTCGACCAGCGCCGGCGTGTTCGGCATGACCCGGACCACCGGTGTGCCGGCGGGCAGGGCCGCCTCGATCCTCGCCGTCGGCACGCCGGCGGCCACGGAGACGACGAGGTGCCGCGCGGCGTCCACGTGCCCGGACAGCCGGTCCAGCAGCGTGCCGATGTCCTGCGGCTTGACGGCGACCAGCAGCGCGCGGGCGCGGCGGGCGGCCTCGGCCAGGTCGACCGCCGGCACGCCGTAGCGCTGCTCCAGCTCGGCGGCCCGCTCCGGACTGCGCTCGCACACGACGATGCCCTCGGCGCCGCCGCGCCGGATCAGCCCCGACAGCAGCGCCTCACCGATCTTCCCGCCGCCGATGATGGCCAGCCCGCCGCTCATGCCCGGCCCACCAGGCGGCGCGCGACGGCGGCGAGGGCGCCCGGGCCGGACGGCACCGTCACCCGCACCCGGTAGCCGGCGGCCACCAGCCGCCGCTGCTCGTCGGTGCGTACTCCACACGGCATGACGTGCTCCCAGGTGTCGGCGGTGCGTTCGTTCCACGCCGCTCGCTCTCCGGCGATGGCGATCAGGCGGGGGTCGGTGGTGGCCACGCCGGGGTGGCCGGTGCCGGCCATCAGGACGTTCAGGCAGCGCACGAAGGCCAGGTCGGCCGTGGTGCCGCGCCCGTCGGTCAGCCGCACCCGCCGGCCGGCGAACGCCCGGCAGCGCTCCTCCGCCCCCGGCTCGCGGGCCGCCACGACGACGGCGGCGCCCGGCCAGACCGCGGCCAGCCGGTCGACGTCGGCGGCCGGGCCGTCCAGGGCCACGCCGAGCCCGGCTCCGGTGGCCGTCCCGGCGAGCGCACCGGCCCGCGCGGCGCCCAGCCGGCCGACGGCGAGGGTCAGGTCGCAGTCCGGCGCCAGCCCGGCGGCGTGCACCCGCCCGATCAGCGCGGCGAGCTCGGCCTCGTCGTCCCCGGGGTCGGCGGCGGTGTGCTCGAGGGCCACCCGGCGGCCCGAGGCGACCAGCTCGCCGGCGACCCGGAGGGCGTCGTCGATCGCCGGGCCGGCCACGAAGCGGCCCGGGAGGGAGCGGCCCAGCAGGCGGTGCACCTCGGGTCTGCTCAGCACGCGCACGACCGGAACCGTAGTGCTCAGGGCGTGTGTGCCCGTTCGGGGGCCGGGGTAGCGGCGCCCGCATGGCTGGAGAACTTGAGGGGATGAAGGTCGCCGTCCTGGCGACCGACGGCGTCGAGCAGGTCGAGCTCGACCGGCCGTGGCAGGCGCTCGAGGACGCCGGCGCCGAGCCGGAGCTGGTCTCCCTGGAGGCCGGCTCGATCACCGCCTACGACCACATCGACAAGGCCGACACGAAGAAGGTCGACGCCACGCTCGGCGACGCCGACCCCGACGACTACGCGGCGCTGGTCCTGCCGGGCGGCGTGATCAACGGCGACTTCATCCGGGCCGACGCCGACGCGGTGGCGTTCGTGAAGTCCTTCTTCGACGCCGGCAAGCCGGTGGCGGCGATCTGCCACGCCCCGTGGGTGCTCGCCGAGGCCGACGTCGTCCGGGGACGCCGGATGACCTCGTGGCCGTCGCTGCAGACCGACCTGCGCAACGCCGGCGCGAACTGGGTCGACGAGGAGGTCGTCGTCGACGGCAACCTGATCACCAGCCGCAAGCCCGACGACCTCGACGCGTTCTGCGCCGCGATCGTGGAGGAGTTCGCGGGTCAGCCGGCGGGGGAGAGCGTCGACGCCTGAGGACAGCGCCGGGAGCATCGCAGCGAGGAATGAGCGAGGAGCGGACTGGCGCGCAGTCAGGCCGGTGTGATCGCCTAACCGGTGGCGATCAGGCTGGCGGCCGGCGCGACCGTCAGCAGCGTGCCGGCGAAGACCAGGACGGCGAGCAGCTTCGGCCCCACCGGCTCGCGCGCCATCTTGTGGCGGTAGGCGCCGACGCCGGCCACCAGCCCGGTGACCGCCAGCGGGGCCACCACGACGGCGAGGTGCGGGACCATCTCCCAGATCACGGTGAACAGGAAGAAGATCCCGACACCGGCGGCCAGGGCGATGACCAGCTCGCCGGCGAAGCGCAGCCAGGCGAGCGCGCTCTCCTTGGGCGTGCTGTCGAGGTCCTCGGCCTCGAGGTCGTCGGCGACGACCGGGATCGGCCCGGTGGACGGGTTGTCCTCGCGCGACGCCGCCGGCGCGGGCACGCCCCCGGGACGCCGCTCCTCGGCGGTCGGGGCGGCCGCGGCGCTCCCGGTGGCCCGGCGGTTCTCGAGCAGCCGCTCCCCCAGCCGCCGGTCGTCCGCGCGCCGGTCCGCCAGGCGCCGGTCGGCCTGCCGCCGGTCGCCGACCCGACCGGTCGAGCGGTCGTCGTCCAGCGGGCGGTCGGCCACCCGGCCCGTCGAGCGGTCCTTGTCCAGCGGGCGGTCGGCCACCCGGCCCGTCGAGCGGTTCTCGTCCACCCGGCGGTCGGCCACCCGGCCCGTCGAGTCGTCGCGGCGGCGGTCGCCCTGCCGGCGGTCACCACCCGCCCGCTGGTCGCCCGCCCGGCGCTCCGGCGTCCGTCGCTCGTCGGGACGACGCTCGCCCACGACACCGGTCTGCGCGGCGGCGCCGGGGACGCCGGGCTTGCCCGACGGGCGCACGCCGGGGATGGCCGCCGTCACCGGATCCGCGGCCCGCTCCGCGACGTGCAGGTCGCTGGCGCGCCGTCCGTAGGGCCGGCCGCCGATGCCGCCGGTGTCCGCCTCGCCCTCCGCCGCGGCACGGCGCTGCCGGATGCCGGTGTCGTCGGCATCGTCCCGGCGGCGGCGTCCCCGCGTCGGGGACTCGATGCCGGCCTCCCGCAGGATCTCGGCCAGCGAGCGCCCCCCGGTCTCGGGGTCCTGCCGTGGTGCGGCCATCACGCCCCTTCCAACAAGTCGAGCCGACGAAGGATGACACCTTCCCGCAGCGCCCACGGGCACAGACGCACCGTCGGCACGTCGAGGGCGCGCATCGCGGCCTGCGCGACCACCGCGCCGGCCGGGATCTGGTGCGCCCGGTCGGGCGAGACGCCGGGCAGTTCGGCCAGCGCTCCGGACTCGATCCGGGAGACGAAGCCGACCAGCTGACCCAGCCCCGACAGGCTCAGGCGGCGGTCGACCTGCAGCCCGGCGGAGTAGGGCGCGGCGCCGGTGAGCCGCGCCAAGGTGCGGAAGGTCTTGCTGGTGGCGGCGACCAGGTCGGGCGGACCCGCCCCGCGGAGCTTGCGCGCCGCCGGCTCCAGCAGCTCGGCGGCGTGCTCGTCGAGAGCCCGCAGCGCCTTGAGGTCGGGGCGCCCGCCGGTGCGCGCCTCGGGCAGGAACCGCCGGGTCATGCGCCCGGCGCCCAGCGGGAGGGACAGCGCGACGTCGGGGTCCTCGTCCACCCCGGCGGCCAACTCGAGGGAACCGCCACCGATGTCGAGCACCAGCAGCCGTCCCGCGCTCCAGCCGAACCAGCGGCGGACGGCGAGGAAGGTCAGCCGCGCCTCGTCCTCGCCGGAGAGCACCCGCAGGTCCACCCCGGTCTGCCGGCGCACGCGGTCGAGGACCTCCAGGCCGTTGTCGGCCTCCCGGATCGCCGAGGTGACCAGCGCCAGGAAGTCCTCGCAGCCCTGCTTCTCGGCCTGCTCGCAGGCCTTCTGCACGGACCGGACCAGCGCCTTCTCCCCCGTCCTGGACAGCCGGTTGTCCGTACCGATCTCCTCGGCGAGGCGCAGCAGCGAGCGGTCGTCGTGCATCGGCGTCGGGCGTGCGCCGGGGTGGGCGTCGACCACGAGCAGGTGCACCGTGTTCGACCCGACGTCCAGAACTCCCAGCCGCATGGTCACAGTCTGCCCGCCACCGGTCACGGACACGCACCCGGCGGATCAGCAGACGGGACCCCGCGTCGCCGCTGTCATCTCGAGGATGGAGCGCACCACGGCCACGTCGATCTGGTCGGTGCGCCGGTACCGGATGCAGCCCTTGCCGACGTCGAGCCCGATCAGGCGGTCGCGGTGCGCGGCCATGACGTCGGTGCGGGTCACGTAGAACGAGAGGTACTGCTTCTGCGCCGCGAAGCCGATCTCACCCTCGGCGCCCTCCTCGCGGACGTAGCCCGGCATCCGGTAGCGCACGATCTCGGTGAACCCGTGCAGGTGCTCCCGGCAGAGGTCGCGGAGCAGCCGCAACCCCTCCCGGCGGTTCTCGGGGGCCTGCTCCACGTAGGTGTCGACGTCGGGGTTGGGCGCGATCACGGGCCCAGGATGGCAGTGCCTAGGCTGGCGGCGTGCCCGACGAGCCGCCGCCCGAGGTGCCGCTCGACTTCGCGCGCGAGTGGGTGACCTTCCCCGACCCGGCCGATCCCGAGCACCTGGTGCGGGCCGACCTCACCTGGCTGACGTCGGCCTGGACCTGCATCTTCGGCCGCGGCTGCGCGGGTGTCGTGGAAGGCCGGCCGGACGACGGCTGCTGCAGCCACGGCGCCTTCTTCACCGAGGAGGACGACCTGCTGCGGGTCACGGCCGCCGTCGCCGACCTCACCGACGACGACTGGCAGCTCGCCCCGGTGGGCCGGGGCAACTGGACCGAGCAGGACGACGCCGACGACTCCGGCGACGGCGTCCGCTCGCTGCGCACCCGGGTGGTGGACGGCGCGTGCGTCTTCCTCAACCGGCCGGGCCACCCGGGCGGCACCGGCTGCGCGCTGCACCGGATGGCGCTGCGCACCGGCCTGCACCCGCTCAGCACGAAGCCGGACGTGTGCTGGCAGCTGCCGGTGCGCCGGGAGCAGGAGCACGTGGAGCGCCCCGACGGCACGAAGGTGCTGATGACGACGGTCGGCGAGTTCGACCGGCGCGGCTGGGGCCCCGGCGGGCACGACCTGCACTGGTGGTGCACCGGCTCCCCCGCCGCGCACGTGTCGGCCGAGCCGCTGGTGCTGACCTACGCGGCCGAGCTGACCGCCCTCATCGGCGGGGCGGCGTACGCCGAGCTACGCCGGCTGGCCGAGGCGCGACTCGACGCCGGCCTCGTCGCGCCGCACCCGGCCAGCCCCGAGCCGGTGCTCGTCCAGCTGCACCGGCGCCGTCCCGGCGGCTGACGCGGCGCGGAAGGTCTGCCGGTAGGCGCGCGGCGAGACCCCGCGCCGGCGGGTGAACTGCTCGCGGAGGCCGGCCGCGGTGCCGAAGCCGACCAGCCGGGCGATCTCCTCCACCGGGGCGTCGCTGTTCTCCAGCAGCGCCTCGGCCGCGGCCAGCCGGCGGCCCAGGAGCCACGCGTGCGGCGTCGTCCCGGTGGTGGCCCGGAACCGGCGGGCGAAGCTGCGCGGGCTCATCAGCGCGCGGCGGGCCATGGTCTCGACGTCGATGTTCTCGGCCAGATGGTTGCCCGCCCACTCCAGGACGGCGCCGAGCAGGTCGTCCTCGCACGCGGCGACGGGCTCGTCGATGAACTGGGCCTGACCGCCGTCCCGGTGCGGCGGCACGACCATCTCGCGGGCCAGCGCGTTGGCCGCGGCGGCGCCCCACTCGCGGCGGACCAGGTGCAGCAGGGCGTCCACGCCGGCGGCGGTCCCCGCGCCGGTGATCAGCCGGCCGTTGTCGACGTAGAGCACCGACGGGTCCACCTGCACGGCGGGGAAGCGCTCGGCGAGCTCGCCGGCCCACTTCCAGTGCGTCGTGGCCCGCAGCCCGTCGAGCAGCCCCGCCTCGGCCAGCACGAAGGCGCCGGTGCACTGGCTGACGATGATCGCGCCGCGGCCGTGCGCCGTCCGCAGCGCGTCGAGCAGCTGCGGGGAGGGCACGCGGTCGAACGCCTCCCACGCGGTGATCGTGATGATGTCGGAGCGCTCCAGCCGGTCGAGCCCGTGCTCGACGGTGATCGGGATGCCGGTGTCGGTGCGGACCACCCCCGGCGCCTCGGTGACCAGCCCGAAGTCGAAGCGGGGCAACCCCATCTGCCGGCGGTCGTAGCCGAACACCTCGGCCGCCACCCCCAGCCCGATACTGCCGACGAGACCGTCGCCGACGACGACGCTGACCACCAGGGGACGGGCGCGACCGGACATGCCGACAGTGTGGCAGAAAAAATGCGCTAGCGGTCAGTCCTGCCACTCGTGCGCGAGGGGAACCGGGAGCACGCTCTCCTCATGTTCCTCATCCGTTGCCCCGTCACCGGAACCGACGAGCTGGTCGCCGAGCGGCACATCATCGCGGTGACGAACCACCCCACCCACATCGCCATGACCGTCGAGTGCCCCCACGGCCACACGCACGTGTACCGGACCGGGCGCCGCTGGGAGCAGCAGCGTCGGGAGGCGCGCGAGCTCGTCGACGCCTAGACTCGAACACATGAGCGAATCGCAGGCGAACACCGACCGCACCGCCGAGAAGGACCCGGCCGACTGGGTGACCGGCGACGAGCCCGCCACCGGCGCGCAGCAGAGCTACCTGGAGACCCTCGCCCGGGAGGCCGGCGAGGACGTTCCCGACGACCTGACCAAGGCCGACGCCTCGCGGAAGATCGACGAGCTGCAGGAGGAGACCGGCAGAGGCCGATGACCCTGTCGGCCCACCGGCCGACGGTCCCGCGTCAGGCTTCCAGCTTGTACCCCAGGCCGCGGACCGTCAGCAGGTAGCGGGGGTTGGCCGGGTCCGGCTCGATCTTCGCCCGCAGCCGCTTGACGTGGACGTCGAGGGTCTTGGTGTCACCGACGTAGTCGGAGCCCCAGACCCGGTCGATGAGCTGCATGCGGGTCAGCACCCGGCCCGCGTTGCGCATCAGCAGCTCGAGCAGGTCGAACTCCTTGAGCGGCAGCGCGACCTGGGCCCCGTCGACGGCGACCACGTGCCGCTCGACGTCCATGCGGACCGGTCCGGCTTCCAGCACCGCCTCGGCCGGCGTGTCGGCCTCACCGCGGCGGCGCAGGACCGCGCGGATGCGGGCGACGAGCTCGCGCGCGGAGTACGGCTTGGTCACGTAGTCGTCGGCGCCGAGCTCCAGACCGACGACCTTGTCGATCTCGGCGTCCTTGGCCGTGAGCATGATGATGGGCACGCTGCTGCGGCTGCGCAGCTGGCGGCACACCTCGGTGCCCGACAGCCCCGGCAGCATGAGGTCGAGCAGGACGACGTCCGCGCCGCCGCGGTCGAACTCGGTGAGGGCGTCCGGCCCGGTCGCTGCGACGGCGGTCTCGAACCCCTCGCGCTTGAGCATGTACGACAGCGCGTCGGAGAACGACTCCTCGTCCTCGACCACCAGCACCCGCGTCATGTCCGTCCTCTCGTGGCGTCGGCGGCGACCACGTCGTCCGCCGGTGACTGGTCGGTCGCCAGGGGGATCCGGAGCGTGAATGTCGAGCCGACGCCCTCCTCGCTCCAGACGCTCACGGACCCGCCGTGGTTGCTGGCGACGTGCTTGACGATGGCCAGGCCGAGCCCGGTGCCGCCGGTGCGGCTGGCCCGGGACTGGTCCACCCGGTAGAAGCGCTCGAAGACCCGGCTGCGGTCGGCGCGGGGGATGCCGATGCCGCTGTCGGTCACCGCGATCTCGGCGAAACCGGACCGGGCCCGCGCCGCGACGGCGATCCGGGTCCCCTCGGGGCTGTAGGCGACGGCGTTGGCCAGCAGGTTGGTCACCGCCGTGGCCAGCTGCGCCTCCACACCCCGGACGACGAGCCCGCGCTCGCCGCCGCTGGCGATGGTGATCCGCTTGGCGTTGGCGGCGGTGCGCGTCCGGTCGACCGCCTCGGCGAGCACCGTGTCGACACCGACCGGCTCGAGGTCCGGCAGCGGCTCGGCGCCCTGCAGCCGGGAGAGGTCGATGAGCTCGCGCACCAGCCGGCCGAGCCGCTCGCTCTCGTGGCCGGCGCGCGCCGCGAACCGCCGCACCGTCTCGGGGTCGTCGGCGGCGTCGGCCAGGGCCTCGGCGAGCAGCGCGAGCGCGCCGACCGGCGTTTTGAGCTCGTGGCCCACGTTGGCGACGAAGTCCCGGCGGACGGCCTCGCCGCGGCGGACCTCGGTGACGTCCTGCAGCACGAGCGCCACCGGACCGGGTGGCGGCGCCGCCCCGCTGTCCAGCCGGACGCCGTGCACGCTCATCAACCGCGGACCGCCGCCGACCAGGCCACCGGGCAGCCGCACGTCGCGCTGGCGGCTGCCCCCGGTGCGGACCTCCAGGGCCAGCCGGAGCAGCTCGGGCACCAGCAACCGGGTGTCGCGGACGATGCCGAGCGCGCGGGCGGCGGGATTGGCCAGGACGACGACGTCATCGGCGTCGAGCAGCACGACGGCGGGATCCATGAGATCGACCAGCCGCCGGCTGAGCGCCGCCTCCGAGGGCGCGGCGGGCGGGTCGGCGGGACGCCCCGCGCGCGCCGAACGCCACCGGGGGTACAGCACGGCCGCGACCACGCCGGCGCCGACGGCGAGGCCGACCAGGAACGCGACCAGCGGACTCACGATCTCGATGCTAGGGCGGTGGTGAGCACGGGAGGACGCACCGCCGGTCGGACGTCACCCTGCTCGGGGGACTGTTCATCCCCGTGTGGCCGCGCGTTCACCTCGCCGACCGCTCCGGCACCCCCACGTCCTCCTACCCTGCCGGAGTAACGCGCGACGACGACCGGGGCACGGGCTCCGGTGAGAGGGGCGGGGACCGTGCGCGAGCACTACCGCGAGGAACTGGCCGACATCAACAACTGCCTCGTCGAGATGGCCAACGCGGTGGGTTCGGCGATGAGCAAGGCGACCACCTCCCTGCTCGACGCCGACGTCGCGCTGGCGGATCTCGTGATCGAGGGAGACGAGCACATCGACGCGGCGCGGGAGAGCATCGAGCAGCGCTGCTTCACCCTGCTCGCCCAGCAGCAGCCGGTCGCCACCGACCTGCGCACCATCACCGCCGCGATGCGGATCGTCGGCGACCTCGAGCGCATGGGAGACCTCGCCGCCCACGTGGCCAAGCTGGCCCGCATGCGGTTCCCCGACCACGCGGTGCCGGCGGAGGTGCGGCCGATCTTCCTCGAGGCCGGCCACGTCGCCGAGCGGCTCGTCGCCCAGACCGCGACCGTGATCGCGAAGCTCGACGTCGAGGCCGCCAAGCACCTGGAGGCCGACGACGACCTCATGGACCAGCTGCACCGGCAGCTGTTCCGCGAGCTGCTGTCCAAGGACTGGCCGCACGGCATGGAGTCGGCCATCGACATCACGCTGCTCGGCCGCTACTACGAGCGCTTCGCCGACCACGCGGTCAGCGTGGCCCGCCGCGTCGTGTTTCTCGTGACCGGCGAGCGGGAGATGCACGCCAATCACGGTTGATCCGTTCCGCGGCCCCGTCCCGAGGCTCGCCCCGAGGCCCCGTCCCGAGGCTCGCCCCGAGCGTGCGAGGCGTGAGAGGGACGGCGTCCTTTCCTACTTCTTCCCCTGGTTCTTGACCGCCTCGATGGCCGCGGCCGCGGCTTCCGGGTCGAGGTACTCGCCGCCGGGCTTGACCGGGCGCAGGTCCGGGTCCAGGTCGTAGCGCAGCGGGACGCCGGTGGGGATGTTCAGCCCGACGACCTCGTCGTCCCCCATGCCGTCGAGGTGCTTGACCAGCGCGCGCAGGCTGTTGCCGTGCGCCGCGATCAGCACGGTCTGCCCGCTGCGCAGGTCGGGGACGATCGCGTCGTACCAGTACGGGAGCATCCGGACGACGACGTCCTTGAGGCACTCGGTCTTCGGCCGAGCCTCGGGCGGCAGGAAGGCGTACCGCGGGTCGTCGTCCTGGGAGTACTCGCTGGCCGGGTCGATCGGCGGCGGCGGGGTGTCGTAGGAGCGGCGCCACAGCATGAACTGCTCCTCGCCGAACTCCGCGAGGGTGGCGGCCTTGTCCTTGCCCTGCAGCGCGCCGTAGTGCCGCTCGTTGAGCCGCCAGGAGCGCTTCACGGGGATCCACTGACGGTCGGCCGCGGCCAGCGCCAGCTCCGCGGTGGAGATCGCCCGCTTCAGCACGGAGGTGTGGCAGACGTCGGGCAGCAGGCCGGTCTCGGCCAGCAGCTCACCGCCGCGGGCCGCCTCCTCGCGGCCCTTCTCCGACAGCGGGACGTCGACCCACCCGGTGAACAGGTTGGCCTTGTTCCACTCGCTCTCGCCGTGGCGCAGCAGCACCAGCGTCCCGGGCCCGGGCGAAGTCGCAGTCACGGCCGCCATCCTGCCGGATCGGGCGGCCGACGGCTCAGGCGGTGATCGCCGGCCAGAACAGCCAGAGCTCGTAGACCGCCGGCGGGGCCAGGCCCAGCAGCAGCCAGTAGCTGCGGATCCGCCGGGCGGCGCCCCAGCGCAGCGCGGCGACCAGCCCCACGCTGCAGACCATGGCGACGGAGAGCCAGACGACCACCGCGACCACGTCGACGGTGAACAGCTGGGCGAAGACGAGCTGCACCGCGCAGAACAGCATCGGGTACACGAGCGCGGAGGCGGCGACGACGCCCATCAGCGCCCGGACGAAGCGCTGCTGCGCCGTGGTGCCGTCCATCGGCGTCCACGCTAGCGGCTGGACGGGGCGATCCGTACCGGTCCGGGCAGGATCTCCCCCGTGAGTGCCGCACAGCGCTGGGCCGACGAACTCGCGGCCTGGGCGATCGACCCGTCCATCCTCGCCGCCGCCCCGGAGTCGCCCTACGGGTTCCCGCCCGGGTTGTTCGGCACCGGTCGGAGGTCGGCGAGCACGCTGGACGCCGTCCGCGGCGGGCTGCCCGGCAGCGTGCTGGACGTCGGCTGCGGCGGCGGGGCGGCGAGCATCCCGGCGGGGGCGGCCGAGCTGCTGGCCGTGGACGAGTCCGAGGCCATGCTGGCCCTCTACCGGACGGCGGCCGGGAACATCCCGGTTCGGACCTGGTGCGGCCGGTGGCCCGACATCGCGGAGGAGGTCCCGCCCGCGGACGTCGCCGTCGCCGCGAACGTCGTCTACAACGTGCCGGACGTCGACGCGTTCCTGACCGCCCTGACCCGGCACGCCCGGCGGCGGGTCGTGGTGGAGCTGACCGACGTCCACCCGTGGACGTCGCTGGCGCCGCTGTGGCGGCACTTCCACGGCCAGGACCGGCCGGACGGGCCCACGTCGGCGCTGTTCGCCGAGGTGCTCGACGAGCTGGGGATCGCGCCCGAGTGGGCGACCTGGGAGCGACCGGACCCGTTCCGCGACGGCGCCCCGGAGGAGGTGCTGGCGTTCACCCGGCGGCGGCTGTGCCTGCCCGTGTCCCGGGAGCCGGAGGTCGCCGCCGCGATGGCGCGGTTCCCCGACGACCGGCCCCGGACGGCGACGACCTTCTGGTGGCCGGGGTCCGCGGGCTGATCCCGGCGGCTCACGTCGCCCTGCGTCGTCCCGGCAGCCAGACGAGCACGACGACGACGGCGACGAACGCGGCGGCCGCGGTCCCGATGGCGGTGACGTGCATGGCCGACACGAACGCCTCGCGGGCGGGGTCGACCACCGCGCCGGCGGCGCGGGCGGCGTCGGCGTCCTGCCCCGCGACGATCCGCCGGACGGCCGCCAGGGTGGCGACGATCGACTCCCCGGCCTCGTCCCGGACCCCCGCGGGCAGGCCGGTGACGCGGTCGCCGAGATCGGCCCGGTAGGCGGCGGTGAGCAGCGAGCCGAGGATGGCCACGCCCAGTGCGCCGCCGACCTGCCGGACGGAGTTGTTCACCGCCGCCCCGGCGCCGGCCTTCTCCCGGGGGACGACGGACATGATCGACTCGGTCGCCGGTGCCATGACCGCGCCCATCCCCAGCCCCTGCACCGACAGGACGACGATCAGCAACCAGACCGGCGAGACCAGGTCGAGCAGCTGGATGCCGAGGAAGGACGCGCCGATGAGAACGAAGCCGCCGGCGCAGACCGCCTTGGGGCCCCAGCGCTGGGCCAGCCGGGAGCTCTGCGGCGCCATGATCGCCATGCCGACCGCCACCGGGATCAGCATGGCGCCGCTCTGCAGCGGGCCGTAGCCGCGCGCGCCCTGGAGGTAGTAGACGAGGTAGAAGGTCGCGCCCATCAGCGCGAAGAAGTTCAGCCCGAGCGCGCCGGCGGCCGCGGAGAAGGCCGGGTTGCGGAACAGGGAGACGTCGAGGGCGGGGTGGCTCGAGCGGCGCTGCAGCCAGACGAACAGGCCGAGCAGCACCACGCCGCCGACCAGGGGCACGAGCACACCGGGGTCGCCCCAGCCCGCTCCGGCGCCGCCGCGGATGATCCCGTAGACCAGCCCGGCGAGCGCGCCGATCGACAGCAGCACACCGCCGAGGTCCAGCCGTCCGGGCGACGGGTCGCGCGACTCTGGGACGAACGCGAGCGTGCCGGCGACGCCGAGCAGGCAGACCGGGATGCCGATCAGGAAGATCGCGCCCCACCAGAAGTGCTCGAGGACCAGACCGCTGGCCAGCGGACCGCCGGCGACCGCGATCCCGGCCGTGGCCGCCCAGATGCCGATCGCCCGGCCGCGCTCATCGGGTGGGAACACGTTCGTGATCACGGCGAGGGTGGTGGGCTGCACCGCGGCCCCGCCGACCCCCATCACCGCCCGCCAGGCGATCAGCTCCAGCGGGCTGCCACTGAACGCGGCCAGCAGCGAGCCGAGGGCGAAGACGGTCAGGCCGATGAGCAGCACCCGCCGGCGGCCGATGCGGTCGCCGACGACGCCCCAGGAGAACAGCAGCCCGGCGAACACGACGATGTAGGCGTCCACCGCCCACTGCAGCTCCCCCTGGGTCGCGCCGAGCTCCCGCTGCAGCGTCGGCAGGGCGACGTTGAGCGTGGTGTTGCCGGTGATCACGACGAGCAGGCAGACGGTCATGGTCGCGAGGACCCACCACCGCCGGGCGTAGCCGGGCCGCTCCTCGTCGGCGGCGCCGGTCGCGCGTGCCCGGTCCGTCGCGGTCACGTCCCGGCGTCGTCCTTCCGGGCGGCACCCGGGCGCCGGGCGGCGTCCGGGTCGGCGAAGGCGGCGAAGGCCTCGAGGTTGCGCAGCGACTCCCCGCGCTTGACCCGCCACGCCCACTCCCGCCGGATCGAGGTGCCGAACCCGATCTCCAGCATGGTGTTGAACGAGTCGTCGGCGTACGTGAGCACCGCGCCGAGGATCCGGTCGATCTCCTCGGGCGTCACCGCGGCGTGCGGCAGCCGGCCGGTCAGGTAGATGTCGCCGACGCTGTCGATGGAGAACGCGACGCCGTACATGCGGGCGTTGTGCTGCAGCAGGAACGTCCACAGCTGCTCGCGGTTCTCGTCGGGCTGGCGGCAGACGAACGCCTCCACCCGCAGCGCGTGCTCGCCGACGATCAGCCCGCACACGGTCTTGAGCTTCTTGGTGCCCGGCAGGTCGACCAGCCAGCGGCCGGGGGCCGGGTGCTCGTGCGCCAGCTCGCTGTCGCGCAGCGTCCGGCCGATCACCTCGTCCAGCCGCTCCACGACCTCCGTCATCGCGCGACCTGGGCGCCGGGCAGCGCCCGGATCGGCGCCAGCGTCCGGGCCGGAGCCGCCGCGGTGCGGGCGGCCATCTCGCCCGCGGCGGCGGTGTAGGCCTCGATCAGCGACTCGGCGGTGCGGTCCCAGGAGAAGCGCGCGGCGTGCCGTCGGGCGCCGGCGGCGAGGAACGGGCGCCGGGCGAGCACGCTGCGGATCGCGGCGGCGTAGTCCGCGGGCTCGCGCCCCTCGACGAGGACGCCGGAGATCCCGTCGCGCACCGCGGTCGGCAGGCCGCCGACCGCCGCCGCCACCACCGGCGTGCCGCAGGCCTGGGCCTCCAGGGCGACCAGCCCGAAGGACTCGTTGTGGCTGGGGACGACGGCCACGTCGGCGGCGCGGTAGTGCTCGGCCAGCCGGTGCGGCGGCTGGGGCGGGGCGAAGCGGACCAGGTCGTCGATGCCCAGGGCCGCGGCCAGCTGCTCGAGCTGGCGCGGCGCCTCGAGACCGGAGCCGCTCGGGGCGCCCACCACGTGCACCTCGAGCCGGTCGCGCAGGCCCGGTTCGTCGGCGAGCATCCGCGCCGCGGCGTGCAGCAGCAGGTCGGGAGCCTTCAGCGGCTGGATGCGCCCGACGAACAGCAGGACGACGGCGTCCTCGCGGATGCCGAGGCTCCGCCGGGCCGCGACCCGGTCGCCGGGCGAGAAGCGGTCGAGGTCGACGCCGGGCGGCACCACGAGCGTGCGATGCGGGTCGGCGCCGTAGTACCGGACCAGCTGGCGCGCCTCCTCCTCGGTGTTGGCGACCAGCCGGTCGGCCTCGGCGACCACCTGCTCCTCGCCGACCACGCGGACGCGGGGCTCGGGGTGGTCGCCCGCGGCGAGGGCGGCGTTCTTCACCTTGGCCAGCGTGTGCGCGGTGTGGATGAGCGGCACGCTCCACCGGTCGCGGGCCAGCCAGCCGACCTGGCCGGAGAGCCAGTAGTGCGAGTGGACGACGTCGTAGAAGCCGGGCTCGTGCTGGGCCTCCTCGCGCAGCACCGCGGCGGTGAACGCGCAGAGCTGGCCGGGCAGCTCCTCCTTGCCGAGGCCCTCGAACGGGCCGGCGCTGACGTGGCGGACGGTCACGCCCGGGCTCATCTCCACGACCGGCGGCAGCTCGCTGGAGGTGGCGCGGGTGAACACGTCGACCTCGATACCGCGGGCGGCCAGCCGGCGGGAAACCTCGACGATGTAGACGTTCATGCCCCCGGCGTCGCCGGCACCCGGCTGGTCGAGGGGGCTGGTGTGCACCGAGAGGGTGGCCACCCGCCGGGGCGGCCCCGACCGGCGGAAGCGGCGAGCGGGCACGCGAGACCTCCCGCCCGAGCTGTGTCCGAATGCTGGTTGCACAGGGGGCTCAACGCACCCCTGCCGACTCTCCATCCTGCAACAACGTCAGGATGACCACATGTCCGGTCCCTCAATCCCCCGACCAGGTGCCTACGTCCCGCTCCCGAGCACCGGCCGCGTCGCCGTCGTCACGGGTGCCTCCAGCGGGATCGGCGCCGCCACCGCCGAGCGCCTCGCGGCCGAGGGCTTCGACGTCGTCCTGGGAGCGCGGCGGACCGACCGGCTGACCGAGCTGGCCGGGCGGATCGGCGGGCGGGCGGCGCCGCTGGACGTGACCGACCCCGCGTCGGTCGAGGCGTTCTGCGCGGCGCTGGACCGGGTCGACGTCCTGGTCAACAACGCCGGCGGCGCCTGGGACGCCGCGCCGGTGGCCGAGGCGGACCTGGACTCCTGGCAGCGGGCCTACGACGTCAACGTGCTGGGCACGGTGCGGATGACCAAGGCGCTGCTGCCGGCGCTGCGGGCCTCGGGCGCCGGCGACGTGGTGTTCGTCGGCTCCACCGCCGGCCTGACCAGTTACGAGGGCGGCGCCTCCTACACGGCCGCCAAGCACGGCGTTCACACGCTGGCCGAGACGCTGCGGCTCGAACTGGTCGGCGAGCCGGTGCGGGTGATCGAGATCGCGCCCGGGATGGTGCGCACCGACGAGTTCTCCCGCAACCGGCTGGGCTCGCAGGAGAAGGCGGACGCCGTCTACCGCGGGGTGCGCGAGCCGTTGGTCGCCGAGGACATCGCCGACTGCATCGCCTGGACGGTCACCCGCCCGCACCACGTGAACGTCGACCTGATGGTCGTGCGGCCGATCGCGCAGGCCGCCCAGCACAAGGTCGCCCGGGAGCAGTAGAAGGACCCCCTCCTCCCCACCCCTCGCAAGCTCGGGGCGGGGCCCGGGAGGGGGCCGGGGCTAAAGCGCCCGGACGGCGGTGGGCTCGCGCTCGAGGGTGACCCCGAACTGCTCGCGGACGGCGGTCACGATGCGGTCGGCGAAGGCGAGCAGCTCGGCGGCGGTGGCGCCGTCCTCGGTGGTGAGCGCGAGGCTGTGGCGGGACGACGTCCCGACGTGCCCGTCCCGCGTGCCGCGGCCGAAGCCGGCGGACTGGACGAGCCAGGCCGCGCTGAGCTTGACCAGCCCGTCGCCGGCGGGCCAGCTCGGGGCTCCCTCGACGGCCCGCTCGGCAGGCACGATCGGGTTGGTGAAGAACGACCCGGCGCTGCGGCTGTCCGGATCGGCGGGGTCGAGCACCATCCCCTTGCCGCGCCGCAGCGCCAGCACCGCCGCGCGGACGTCGGCCAGCGGGGCCCGCTCCCCCAGCTCGACGCCCAGCGCCCGGGCCAGCTCCGCGTAGCCGACCGGCGCCGACAGCTCGCCCGGGTGCAGCGCCAACGTGACGTCGAGGACGACGAACCGGCCGGGATCGCGCTTGAGCCGGCTGTCGCGGTAGGCGAACCCGCACTCGGCCGGTGTCAGGGTGCGCTCGTTCTTCTCCGCGCGGTCCCAGACGCGGACCGCGGTGATCGTCTGCGCGACCTCCTGGCCGTAGGCGCCGACGTTCTGCACCGGCGTCGCGCCGGTGGATCCGGGGATGCCGGAGAGCGCCTCCACGCCGGCCAGCCCCTCCTCGACGGTGCGCGCGACGAGGGCGTCCCAGTCCTCGCCGGCCTGCACCACGAGCGAGTCGCCGGTGCGGGCGACGCCGCGGCTGCGCACCAGGACGACGTCCCCGGGCCAGCCCTCGTCGGGGGCGACCACGTTCGAACCGCCACCGAGGACGAGCAGCGGCGTGCCGGCCTCGTCGGCCTCGCGGACGGCGGCGACGAGCTCGGCGGCGTCGGTGACCTCCACGAGCCGCTCGATCGGGCCGCCCACCGCGAGGGTGGTGAGATCGGCGAGCCGGGCGTCGTGTCGGACCTGCACGCCCCCACGCTAACCGCGACTACCCTCCGGACCGGTGAACGGCTCGGGCGGGGACCACAAGCAGCGGGCCACCCTGCCGCCGCGGAAGAAGGCGCCCCGGCTGGCCGCCGGCCGGGCCCGCGCGCTGGGCCTGCCGACCCGCGGCACCACCAACGCCAACCGCCTCCGCCGCGTCGACCGCTGGCTGCTCGCGACCCAGGTCCCCCGGCTGCGGGACGCCGCCCGGCCGCTGGTCGTCGACCTCGGCTACGGCTCCTCCGCCGTCACGACCCTGGAGCTCGCCGAGCGGCTGGCCCCAGAGGTGACCGGCCTGGAGGTCGTCGGCCTCGAGATCGACCCCGAGCGGGTGGCCGCCGTCGCCGCCGACCGCGACCCGCCGCGGGTGGACTTCCGCGTGGGCGGCTTCGAGCTCGCCGGGCTGGCGCCGGTGCTGGTGCGCGCGTTCAACGTGCTGCGCCAGTACGACGAGGAGTCCGCGGCCCGCGCGTGGGACACGATGCGCGCCGCGCTCGGCCCCGGCGGGGTTCTCGTGGAGGGCACCTGCGACGAGTGGGGACGGCGGGCGGCGTGGGTGGCCCTCGATGCCGACGGGCCCCTGACGCTGACCCTGTCCGCCCGCGTCGGCCACCTGAGCAAGCCGTCCGACCTGGCCGAGCGGCTGCCCAAGGCGCTGATCCACCACAACGTCCCGGGCCGGCCGGTGCACACCTTCCTGCGCGCCTTCGACGCGGCCTGGGCCGCCGCGGCCGGGCTCTCGACGTTCGGCCCGCGCCAGCGGTGGGCGGCGGCCGTCGAGGCGATGGCCGAGCAGGGCTGGCCGTTCGTCGGCTCGAGCCGCCGGTGGAAGCAGGGCGAGGTGACCGTGCGCTGGTCGGCCGTCGCGCCCTGATCCGCCTCGCCGCGGGCAGGCCCGTGCGCCCAGCGGGCACGGGCAGCTGGAAGATCGTCGACAGGGACGTTCGCCCACGTCGGGGGCGGACCACCCGCGTGGACCGGGCACCCGCTCCGGCACGATGGGGCGGTGACCTCCCTCGCCGGCGAACGCCTCCGCCAGCGGTGCATCGAGGCCGTCGTCGAGGAGGGCGAGCGGTTCGGCGTGCTCGCCGCGGAGCTCGCGGCCGGCCTCACCCCCGCCGACGGCGGGCTCGACACCCGCGTGCCCTGGGTGCCGGCCTGGTCCGCCCGCGACCTGGTCGGCCACCTGGGCGCCGTGCACCGCTGGGCCACCGCGATCGTGCGCGCCGGCACGACCGAGGGCCCACCGCGCGCGGTCGAGCCGCCGGACGGCGACCTGCTCGACTGGTACGCGGCCGGGCACACCGAGCTGGTCCGGGCGCTGCGGACCGTGCCGCCGGGGTCCCCCGCCTGGCACATGAGCCCGGCGGCCCCCAAGGTCGCGGCCTCCTGGGCGCGGCGGCAGGCGCACGAGCTCGCCGTCCACCGGATGGACCTGGAGGCCGCCGCCGGCGTGCCGCACGCCCCGCTCGACCCCGAGCTGGCCGAGGACGGCGTCGACGAGCTGCTGGGGATCGTCGTCCCACGGTGGGCGCACACCGAGCCGCTGGTGTCGGCCGAGGCGGTCGTCGCGGTGACCGACACCGACACCGGCCGGCAGTGGGAGGTCCGGGTGACCCACGGGGCCGTCCAGCTCGCGACGGAGCACTCCGGGGCGGCCGGCGCGCGGCTGTCGGGCGCCGGCACCGAGCTGCTGCTGCACCTGTGGGGCCGCCCGGCCGAGGTCCGCGTCGAAGGCGACGCAGCGGCCGAGGCGCTGCTGCGCGGCCGCTGACGGCATGGCGCGACGCAGGAGGGACGACCCCCTCCCGCCGGGGCCCACGCCGGTGCTCGGCGGCACCGCCGAGCTGCTCGGGGACGCCGACCGCGACGGCTCCTGGATGCTGCTGGTCAACGGCACGCCGCAGTCGCACGTGGACCTCGCCGACCCCACCCACCTGGAGTTCGAGTACGTCCGCCGGATGGGCCACGTCCTAGACCTCGCCGCCGAGGAGGGCCGCCCGCTCGACGTCGTCCACCTGGGCGGCGGCGCGCTCACCCTCGCGCGCTACGTCGCGGTGACCCGGCCCGGGTCGCGGCAGCGGGTGGCCGAGCTGGACGAGCCGCTCACCGAGCTGGTCCGCGCGCACCTGCCGCTGCCGCGCAACGCCCGCGTGCGGGTCCGCGGCGCCGACGCGCGGGCGGCGCTGGCCGCGATGCACACCGCGAGCGCCGACGTCGTCGTCAGCGACGTCTTCGCCGGCGCCCGCACGCCCGCGCACCTCACGACGGTGGAGTACGCCCGGGAGGCGCACCGCGTGCTGCGGCCCGGCGGCGTCCTGACCGCCAACGTGGCCGACGGCCCGCCGCTGGCCTACGCCCGCGCCCAGGCCGCCACCCTGCGCAGCGTCTTCACGCACGTCTGCCTGCTCGCCGAGCCCGGCACCCTGCGCGGACGGCGGTTCGGCAACCTGGTGGCCGTCGCGTCCGACGCCCCGCTGCCGATCGCCGCGCTGGTCCGGCGCTGCGCGGGCGATCCGATGCCGTCGCGCGTCGTCGAGGGTGCGGATCTCGACGCCTTCGCCGGCGACGCCCGCCCGATCCCCGATGCCGAGGCGCAGCCCTCCCCCGAGCCGCCGCCCGAGGTGTTCAGCCGCTGAGCGCCGCCTCGAACGCGGCGAGCGCCCCGGCGGAGGACAGCACGAACCGCACCTCGGTCACGTGGTCGACCGAGGCCGACCGCACGGCGGCCACCGCCTGCCGGGCGGCGTCGTCCAGCGGCCAGCCGTAGACGCCCGCGGAGATCGCCGGAAAGGCCACCGTGCGGGCGCCCAGGCCGTCGGCGACGCGCAGGCTCGAGGTGTAGCAGGAGCGCAGCACCGCCGACCGGTCCTGGGTCGCCGACCAGATCGGTCCGGCGGTGTGCACCACCCACCGCGCCGGCAGCCGCCCCGCCGTCGTCGCCACCGCCTCGCCGCGGGGCAGCCGGCCGCCGGGCAGGCGCTCCTTGAGGGCGCGGCACTCGGCCAGGATCGCCGGCCCGCCGGCCGCGTGGATGGCGCCGTCGACCCCGCCGCCGCCGAGCAGGCCGGGGTTGGCGGCGTTCACCACGACGTCGACGTCGGCCTCGGTGAGATCGCCGGGAACCGCCCGCAACTCCATGCCGGAACCGTAGGGTCGGGGTCATGTCCGCGCCCGTGTCCCGTCGGCTGACCCGCGACACCCGCAACAAGGTGCTCGGCGGCGTCTGCGCCGGCATCGCCCGCCGCTACGGCATGTCCCCCGGCGCCCTGCGCCTGGCGTTCGTGCTCTCGTGCATCCTGCCCGGCCCGCAGTTCATCGCCTACATCGTGCTGTGGATCGTCATCCCACCGGACACGAGAGCTTGATGGAACGGCCCCCTTCAGGGTCCCGCCCCGAGCGTGCGAGGGGTGGGGGGAAGGGGGTCCTTCAGGCCCCGGGCTCGGCCGACGGCGGGGTCACCGCCATCATCGTCGCCTGCATCGCCGCGATCAGCCGGGGTTCGCGTCCCTCCGCCAGCGCGTGCACCTCACCCCGGGTGATCACCAGCGTCCGGCCGGCCCGCAGCACGGTGCCGGTGGCGCGGAAGGCCTGCCCCACCGCCGGAGCCAGGAAGTTCGCGGAGAAGTCGACGGTGAGCACCTCGCGGTCCGCCGCCATGAGCGAGAAGGCGGCGTAGCCGCACGCGGTGTCGACCAGCGTGGTGATCGCCCCGGCATGGGTGAAGCCGTGCTGCTGACCGAAGCGGGGGTCGCTCGGCATCTCCAGCACCACCCGCCCCGGGCCGACGTCGGCGACCGTCGCGCCCAGGGTGGCGAGCATGGCCTGGGCCGCGAAACTCGCGCGGATCCGCGCCTCGCGGGCGGGATCGAGAGCGGGCAGGTCCGGCAGCCCGCCGGTCACCAGCTGCTGTTGCCCCGGCGCAGACCGCGCAGCGCGGGCCGGACGTCGACCAGGTAGACGATGGCCGCGACGACGGCCGGCAGCCACAGGAAGCCGGCCAGCGGCACGGGGAAGGTGGCCAGCGGTGTCATGCCGAACTCGACCAGCGCCGACAGGCCGGTGATGGCCACCCAGGCGGGCTTGGTCAGCTTGCCGGCGGCGACGTAGCCCGTCGCGGGTCGGATGAGGGCGTCGACGAACGCCCACGCCGCCAGGACGAAGACGGCGTAGTGCAGGCCCGTCATGAACAGCCCGTCGAAACCCACGGCGACGAGCGTACCCGCCGCGGCCCGGGTTCCCGGAGCTGCGACGGGCGCCGAACCGCGCCCGGACGGCACAGGGCCCCGGAGCGCTGCGCGCAGCTCCGGGGCCCTGGACCTGGGGGACGATCCGGCGTCAGGCCTTCTTGGCCGGGACGGCGGTCGGGTCGGCCGGCTTGGCGGTCCGGGCGCGGGTGACCCGCGCGGACGCCTTGGCCGGCGTGCTCTTGCGCGCGGCCGTGGTCTTGCTCGGCGCCCGCTTGGCCGGCTTGGCCGGCTCCTCGGCGACGGCCTCGACCTTGTCCTTGGCGGACTCGGCGACCTCGGCGGTCGCCTGCTCGGCCTTGTCGGCCACCTTGGCGGCCTTCGCGGCGGTCTTCTGCGCGATCGAGGTCACCTCGTTGGAGGCGTCCTGGACGGCCTCGGCGGTGTCCTCGAGGACGTCCTCGAGCTTGTCCTCGACGGTGTCGACGGCGCGCTCGGCGCGACGCACGACACGGCGGAACCCGGGCTGCTGGCGCAGCTCGTCGACGACGTGGGCGCCGCGCTCGGCGAGCGACTCGACGGTGGTGACGGCCTGGGTGCGGGCGGTCTCCACGAGGCCGGCGACGGTGGTGCGCACCGCGTCGGGCCGGATCGAGGTGCGGAACTGCTGGGCGGCGGCGCGGGCCTGGCCGGCGGCCTCGGTGGCCCGGGTGCGGGCCTCCTTGACGCCGAGGTCGGCCTGGACCTTGGCCTCGCCCGGCAGCGCCTCGGCGCGCGAGCGGAGCGACCCGACGACGGTCTTGGCCCGCTCGACGGCGAGGTCACCGGCGCCGATGGTGGCCAGCAGCTGGGTCTTGTAGAGCTTGACGGCGGTCTCGCCGTACTGCTTCACGGTCTGGGTGGGGGTCATGCCGACTCCTTGTCGGTCCGGGGGCGCGTGGCCCCGGGGGAAACGTGTGCGGGGCGGGAAGAGTCCTGGGGGCCGGCCGCGTGCTCGCGGACATAGGTCTCGTAGAGCTCGAGCAGGACCGCCTTGTGCCGCTCCGACAGCGCGGTGTCCGAGCGGATGGCCGCCACGGTGTCCGGATTGCCGGGCCGCCGATCGAGGATCCCGGCCTGCTCGTAGAGCGACTCGGCCGAGATCTTCAGTCCCTTGGCGATCGCCGCGAGGATCTCCGCCGACGGCTTGCGCAGGCCCCGCTCGACCTGGGACAGGTACGGGTTGCTGACCCCGGCGGTGCGGGCCAGTTCGCGCAACGACACACGGGCGGCGCTGCGCTGTTCGCGGATGAACTCACCCACCTGCGACGCGGACGGGGCCGCGGCGACGGTCTCCGCAACGGAGCCGGCAACCCGGTCCACCTTCTCGCGGACCGTCGTCACCTGCTCCCGCACGAACTCCGTGGGCTTCTGCACACCAGTCACACTAGGCGCAGGGTGCTAGCAGTTGCAAGCGGGGCAGCTAGCAGGGTGGAGTGACTCTATTCACACCCGAAAGCGCAGCTCAGGGGATTACGGACGGCGCGGCGCGCACCTCGCCGACCACTCCGTCGCCGCCGTTGACCGGCGTCAGCAACCACGGCGCGAGCCGGTCGGTGCGCACCCCGAGCCGGCGCAGGCCGGCCGCGAGCGCGGGCGTGCGGCCGCGGTCGCCGCCGTCGTCGAGCTTGAGCGCGACCGCGCCGCGGCCCGGCAGCGCGGCGACGTGCACACCGTCGGCGCCGCCCTTGACCAGCAGCCCCGGGACCGCGCCCATCAGGTCGGTGTCCTCGCGGCCGGTGCCGGCGACGTACCAGGGGTGGGCCCGCATCGCGTCCGCCACCGACCGTTCCCGGCTGCCCGGCGCCGCCTCCACCAGGGAGAGCACGCCGCGGGCCAGCCCGGTCAGGGTCAGCGCGTGCTGCGGTGCGCCGCACCCGTCGACGACGACGGCGGCGACCGGCTCCTCCGCCGTCTCCGCCAGCCGCGCCTCGACGGCCAGCTGCAGCGGGTGGTCGCGCTCGAGGTAGCCCTCGGTCGGCCAGCCGGCCGCCACGCACGCCGACAGCATCGCCGCGTGCTTGCCGGAGCAGTTCATCGCCAGCCGCTCGGGCGCCCGGCCCTCCGCCACCCAGGCGGCGCGGGTCGGCTCGTGCGAAGGCAGCGCCGGCGGGCAGCCCAGGGCGTCGGGCCCGAGCCCGGCGGCGGCCAGCATCCCGGCGACCAGCTCGCGGTGGCCGTCCTCCCCGGAGTGCGAGCCGGCACCGATGGCCAGCTCCTCCGCCGAGCGCGGTGACCAGCCGGAGGCCAGCAGCGCGGTCGCCTGCACGGGCTTGTTCGACGAGCGCGGCAGGATCGGCCGGTCGACCGCCCCCGCGGCGGCCAGCACCGCCCCGGCGGGGTCGAGCACGACCATCGCCCCGCGGTGCACCGACTCGAGGAAGCCCGACCGCCAGACCTCCACCAGCACCGGGTTGTCCGGCCATTCCCGGCCCCCGTGCAGGGACCCGCGCGGCGAGCTTGCGAGCCGTGTGGGGGGCACGGGGGTCCTTACCGGCCCTCGTCGGCCAGCAGGGCGGCGACGTCGGCCTCGCCGTCGCGGTAGCGCCGGCCCAGCTCGGCGGCGAGCGCGTCCATCACCTGCTGCACGCCGCGGCGGCGCTCCGACAGCCCGCTCTCGGCCTCGGCGAGCGCGCGGGCGGCCCGCTCCAGGTCGGCATCGGGCAGCTCGGTGATCGCCGAGAGGTCGACGTCGGTGAGCCCGTTGACCCAGGACTCGTACTCCTCGGGGGCCGAGGGCTGGACGGTCTGGTGCCGGCCGAGCCCGTGCGCCGGCCCGCGGCCCTTCTCGGCGAGGATCTCCGGCAGCAGGTCGACCAGCGAGCGGCCGTCGTCCTCGGCGCGGCGCTGCAGCTCGCGGCGCACGATGTCCAGCCGGCCCTGCAGCAGGCGGCGGGTGTAGGAGAGGTTGACCTCCTCCTGCTCGGCCTGCCGGCGCAGCCGGCGGACCTCGCCCATCGGCTGGCGCACCGCGTTCTCGACGAAGGCGGGGTCGAGCAGCGCGTCGACGGCGGCGCCCCCGGCGGGGGACGGCTTCGGCTTCGAAGGGCTCACGGGGTCGCCTCCACTGCGAGGTCTCTGTCGGTGGGGATGCCGAGCAGCGCCCGGGCTTCGTCGGTCGTCAGCGGCGGCCGCTGGGCGATGCGGGCGAGCCCGGCCGCGCGCGCCACCAACTGTGCGTTGTCACGCACTGGTTCGCCGGGAGCGTAGGTCAGCGTGTCCTCCATGCCGACCCGCAGGTGCCCGCCCGCCGACAGCGCGGCGAGCATCACCGGCAGCGAGGTACGCCCGACGCCGGTCGCCGCAAAGCTCGAGCCTGGCGGGAGCAGCGGCAGGCACGCGGCGAGCGCCTGCGTCGTCCCGGGCATGCCGCCGGGGACGCCCATGACGAGGTCGACGTGCACGTGCCCGCCGGCGGGCGGGCCGTACCGGTCGAGCAGCCGCTGCAGCGTGGCCAGGTGGCCGAGGTCGAACACCTCGTACTCCGGGACGACACCGCGCTGCTGCATCTGCGTGTGCAGCTCGACGATGAGGTCCCACGGGTTGCTGAACACGTCGCGGCCGAAGTTCACCGTGCCCAGCGACAGCGACGCCGCGTCCGGCTCGACGTCGAGCACGGCCAGCCGCTGGTCGAACGGGTCGGTGACCGCCCCGCCGGTGGAGATCTGCACGATGAGGTCGGTGGCCTCGCGGACCGCCTGGACCACCTCGCGGCAGCGGCCGAGGTCGAGGGTCGGGCGGGTGTCCTCGCCGCGGACGTGCAGGTGGATCACGGCGGCGCCGACCGCCTGGCAGTCGCGCGCGGTGGCCACGACCTCGTCGACGGTCACCGGCAGCGCCGGGACGTCGGCCTTGGCCGACTCTGCCCCGGTCGGCGCGAGCGTGATGAGGGTGCCGGAGGTCACGCCCGCATGTTCGCAGACCGGACGGCGCGCACGCGCTCGCGGGCGGCGGCGACGTCGGCGTCGACCTCGGCCGGGGCGTCGTCGGGGTCGATCGCCGCGGTGGCGGTCCCCACGGTGAGCGGCGTGCCCGGCTGCACGGACTGCTTCACCAGCGCCAGGGCGACGACGCCGAGCTCGTGGTGCCGGACGGCGGTGCCCACCCGGCCGACCTCCCGCGGCCCCGCCTGCACGGGCGTGCCGGGCGGCGGCAGCTGCTCGCTCACGCCGTCGAGGTGCAGCAGCACCAGCCGCCGCGGCGGCCGGCCCAGGTTGTGCACCCGGGCGACGGTCTCCTGGCCGCGGTAGCAGCCCTTGTCCAGGTGGACGGCCGTGGTGAGCCACTGCAGCTCGTTCGGGATGGTGCGGTGGTCGGTGTCGACGCCGAAGCGCGGACGCCGGGCCTCGACCCGCAGGGCCTCGTACGCGTCGACGCCCGCCGGACCCGCGCCCGCGGCCAGCAGCGCGTCGGCGACCGCGCCGACCGAGGCCCGCGGCACCAGCAGGTCGTACACGCCGGCGCCGTCGCCGATCGGGGGCATCCGCCGGACGAGGCCGCCGCCGTCCAGGGCCGTGACGCCGTCCGGGACGGGCAGCCCGGCGGCGGTGAGGACGTCGGCCGACCGCGGGCCGACGAGCGAGAGCACCGCCCACCGGTCGGTGACCAGCGCGGGCTCGACGCGGAGCATGAACACCATCCGCTGCAGGAAGGCCAGCAGCGCGGCGCCGGTGCCGGGCTCGACGTCGGCCCACGTCGTCCCACCCAGCTCGGCGAGCACCAGGTGGTGCTCGACGTGCCCGTTCGGCGAGAGCACCAGAGCCTCGGTGCCCGCGCCGTCGGCGAGGCGCTCGAGGTGCTGGCTGGTCAGGCTGTGCAGCCACGTCAGGCGGTCGGCACCGGGGACGGCGAGCACGTCGCGGTCGCTGCGGTCGACCAGCCCGGCGCCCTCGGCCAGCAGCCGCTGCTCGCGCAGGGGGTCCCCGTAGTGGGCGGCGACCGTGCCGCCCTCGACGGCGACCGCGCCCGGGCGTCCCAGCAGGGGGTTCATACGTGCTCCGTTCCGGCTCGTTCTCGGCAGTCGCGGCACGTGCCCGACAGCGCGACGTGCCCCACGTCCACCGTGAAACCGAGTTCGTCCGCGAGACGTTCCGCGGCGCCGTCGAGCAGGTCCGGGGCGGCCGACGCGACGGTGCCGCACGACTGGCACACCACGTGCAGGTGCGCGTGCTCGGCGGCCGCGTGGTACACCGGCGCGCCCTTGCCGAGATGGGTGTGCCAGACCAGCCCGAGCCGCTCGAGGACCTCGAGGTTGCGGTAGACGGTCGAGGTGTCGGGTGCCGTGCCGCCGGGGCCGGCCTGCTCGCGCAGGCGGGTGGCGATCGTCTCCGGCGTGGCGTGCTGCAGCGCCTCCACCGCGGCCAGCACCTGCCGGCGCGGCGAGGTCAGCCGCAGGCCGCGGGCGTGCAGCCGCTCCGCCAGCGGCGCGTCGGGCCCGGCGGCCGGGGAGTCGTGCGCCACCCGGCGAGCCTATGCCGGGGGTACGGCAGGCTGGGGCCGTGGCGGACAGTCGACGCGTTGCGGTGTGGCAGGACGGCGAGGTGCGCACGGTCGCCGCCGACGAGCCGGTGGTGACCGCCTTCGACCAGGGGCTGGCCCGGGGGGACGGCGTCTTCGAGTCCGTGGACGTCGTCGCCGGCGCCACCCCGTGGCTCGACGCGCACCTGACCCGGCTGGCCCGCTCGGCGGCGCTGCTCGGGCTGACCGACCCGGGTGAGGCGGCCTGGCGGGCGCTGGTCGCCGCGGTCCTGGAGAAGTGGCCGGCCGACGTCGAGGGCGCCTGCCGGCTCTACCTGACCCGCGGCCTCGGTGCGGGCTGCGCGCCCACGGTGCTGGCGGTGCTGTCGCCGGTGACCGCCGAGGTGCTGCGGCAGCGGGCGGAGGGCATCGCCGTCCTCACCCTCGGCCTGGGCGTGCCCGCCGACTTCCGCCGGCAGGCGCCGTGGCTGCTCGGCGGGGCGAAGACGCTGTCGTACGCGGTGAACATGGCCGCGCTGCGGCACGCGCACGAGAAGGGCGCGGACGACGTCGTCTTCACCTCGCTGGAGGGGCGGCTGCTGGAGGGCCCGACGTCGACCGTCGTCTGGGCGGCGGACGGCGGGCTGCGCACGCCGCCGCTGGAGACCGGGATCCTCGCCGGGACGACGATGGCCCGGCTGTTCGCCCGCGCCGCCGAGGCCGGGTGGCCGACGGCGTCGGTCCACGGCACGGTCGAGGACCTGCACGCCGCCGACGCGGTGTGGCTGGTCTCCGGCGTCCGCGGTGTCGCGACGGTGCACACCCTGGACGGCGTCCGGCGCGGCGACGCGGGACTCACGGCCCGGGTGCGGGAGCTGCTCGGCCGGTAGGGTCGGTAGCGGTGCGCCGGGAAGTCTGGTCGGCAGATGCCCTGACCGACCCCGCAGAAGAGGACGCACCCGATGACCACACCCATGCGGCTGTTCGCCCGCGGTTCCCTGGACGAGGGCCGCCGGATCGCCGGTGTCCTTCGCAAGGAGACCGTCGGCGGGGGTCTCCTGCTGCTGGCGGCCGTGCTGGCATTGGCCTGGGCCAACTCGCCCTGGGCCGGGTCCTACGCCGCCCTGCGGGACACCCGGATGGGGCCGGCGTCCCTGCACCTGGACCTGACCCTGGGTACCTGGGCCGCCGACGGGCTGCTGGCCATCTTCTTCTTCGTCGCGGGGCTGGAGCTCAAGCGCGAGTTCGTCGCCGGTGACCTGCGCGACCCGCGGAAGGCGGCGCTGCCCGTCGCCGCCGCCGTCGGGGGCATGGCCGTGCCGGCGTTGCTCTACTCGCTGGTCAATCTCGGCGCCGGGGACGGCGCCCTGGCCGGCTGGGCGATCCCCGCGGCGACCGACATCGCCTTCGCCCTCGCCGTGCTGGCCGTGATCAGCACGCACCTGCCCAGCGCCCTGCGCACGTTCCTGCTGACCCTGGCGGTCGTCGACGACCTGCTCGCCATCCTGGTCATCGCGGTCTTCTACACGTCGGCCCTCTCGGTCGGGCCGCTGCTGCTGGCGCTCCTGCCGCTGGCCGCCTTCGCCTTCGCCGTCCACAAGCGGATCCGCTCCTGGTGGCTGCTCATGCCGCTTGCGCTGCTGACCTGGGGCCTGGTGCACGCCTCCGGCGTCCACGCCACCGTCGCCGGAGTGCTGCTGGCCTTCACCGTCCCGGTCGTGCGCAGCCGGGCCGCGGGCGGTCCGGAGGTCGGTCCCGGCCTGGCCGAGCACTTCGAGCACCGCTTCCGCCCGATCTCGGCGGGTGTCGCCGTCCCGGTCTTCGCACTCCTCTCCGCAGGGGTGACCGTGGGCGGGCTGTCCGGGCTCGGGGCCGCACTGTCCGACTCGGTGGCCCTGGGCATCGTGGTCGGCCTGGTGGCGGGCAAGGCGATCGGCATCACCGCCGCCACGTGGCTGGTCGCCAGGTTCACGCGCGCGCGGCTGGACGACGACCTCGGGTGGGCCGATGTCGTCGGACTGTCGCTCCTCGGCGGCATCGGCTTCACCGTGTCGCTGCTCATCGGCGAGCTGGCGTTCGGCGCCGGATCGATGCGTGACGAACATGCGAAGGTCGGAGTCCTGGTGGGCACGCTGACCGCCGCGCTGCTGGCCACGGTGCTGCTGCGGTTGCGCAACCGGCGGTACCAGCGGATCGAGGAGGAGGAACAGCGCGACGCCGACCGCGATGGCGTGCCGGACGTCTACCAGCGGGGCCGGGCCGCGGGGTGATCACTCCTGCCTCGTTCGTCGATAACCTGCCCCACGTGCTCGCCCGTGACCTGGCGGTGCCCTATCCCTCCATCGGGATGGACGACGACGCGCTGGACGCCGCGCGGATGATGGCCGAGCAGCGGCTGCCCGGCATCGTGGTCTGCGAACCGAGCGGGCGGCCGACCCGGATCCTGCCGGGCACGCAGGTGCTGCGCTTCGTCATCCCCCGCTACGTGCAGGACGACGCGACCCTGGCCCGGGTCATCAGCGAGCGGGCGTCGGACCGGCTGCTGGGCGAACTCGCGGGCCGGAAGGTGCGGGAACTCCTCTCCGACCCGGCCGACGTGGACCTCGCCGTGGCCAACCCGGATGACACCGTGCTCGAACTCGCCGTGCTCATGGCGCGGACGCACAGCCCGCTGGTCGCCGTGGTGGAGAACGAACTGCTCAGCGGCTGCGTCACGCTGCCCCGCCTGCTCGACGTGCTGCTCGCTACCCGCCCGGCGTGACGATCTTCGCCGTCGCGGTCTTCGTGACCGCCTACGTCCTGATCGCCTCGGAGAAGGTCCACCGGGTCAAGGTGGCGCTCGTCGGCGCCGGGCTCATGCTGGCCGCAGGCGTGGTGGACTTCGAGGACGCCTTCCACAGCCCGGAGACAGGGGTCGACTGGGAGGTCATCTGCCTGCTCCTGGGGATGATGATCATCGTCGGCGTCATGCGACGGACCGGCGTGTTCGAGTACGTGGCCATCTGGGCGGCCAAGAAGGCCCGCGGCCGGCCGTTCCGGGTCATGGTCATGCTGGTGGTGATCACGGCCGTCGCCTCGGCCGCGTTGGACAACGTGACCACGGTGCTCCTGGTCGCGCCCGTCACACTGCTGGTCTGTCACCGCCTCGCGGTCCCACCGGTCCCCTACCTGCTCGCTGAGGTGTTCGCGTCGAACGTCGGCGGTACCGCGACGCTCATCGGCGACCCTCCGAACATCATCATCGCCAGCCGCGCCGGGCTGAGCTTCAACGACTTCGCCCTCAATCTGGCCCCGATCGTCGTCGTCCTCCTCGCGGCGCTGATCGGTCTCTGCCGGCTGATGTTCCGGTCGGCCTTCGTGTACCAGTCGGCGCGGGCCGCCGAAGTGATGGAACTAGAGGAACGGGAGGCCATCTCCGATCCGCCGCTGCTGGTGAAGTCCGGCGCCGTTCTGCTCGCCGTCCTCGTCGGCTTCGTGGTCAGTGCGGCGGCCGGCTATGCACCCGCGGTCGTCGCTCTGCTCGGTGCCGGGTTGCTGGTGCTCATCAGTGGCGTTCCGCCGCGGGACTACCTGGCCGACGTTGAGGCCCCCACGCTGCTGTTCTTCGCGGGGCTGTTCATCATGGTCGGCGCACTCATCCACGTCGGCGCCATCGGTCAGCTCGCCGAGTGGGCCACCGCCGCCACCGGCGGGAGTGCGCAGACGGCAACCTTCCTGCTCCTGGGCGCGTCGGCGGTGCTCTCCGGCATCGTCGACAACATCCCCTACGTCGCGACCATGGCACCGTTGGTGGCCTCGCTGGCCGAGGACACGGGCAACCCGGGCTCGGTGCTGTGGTGGGCTCTCGCTCTGGGCGCCGACCTCGGTGGCAACGCCACCGTCATCGGCGCCAGCGCCAACGTGGTCATGCTGGGAATAGCGGAGAAGAACGGCTACCGCATCACGTTCTGGCAGTTCGCGCGCTACGGGTTGCTGGTCACCGTCGTCACGGTCCTGCTCTGCGTCCCCTATCTCTACCTGCGCTACTTCCTCCTGGGCTGATGCGCCGTTCGCTCACAGCCGAGAATCTCCGTTGCCGACCCCCGGAATCCCGACGTACCGTCGAGGTACACGAGAGAGGAGGTGGTCCGAACTTTGCATGCTTATCGGACTCGTGAGGTGGCTGTCCGCTAGCCGCCGTCCAGATGGGCCGCCCGTTCGGAGAGACCTTCGAACGACGGCATGATCGCCCGTCCGTCGTACGGCGGCGAGCGAGAACCGGACAGTCACCCGACCCCCGGGCCGCCGACACTTGTCCAGTCGGCCCGCGTGCAGCCGTCCTGCTCCCGCAGGGGCCGGCGCCGCGGAGCAGCCCGGGGGTTGTCCGTTCTCGGGGGGAGGTCGCGTGCAGCTCGCCGGCCGCCCCGTGGAGAGCGACGTCTCCGCCGGCGCCTGGATCACCGCCGGGCTCGCCCCGGCCGAGCCGCCCACCGTCGCCTCGCTCGTGCCGCCGGTCTTCGCGGCCTACGCCCGCGTCCTGCACCCGGCGATCAGCTACGAGGGGGACGACGACGTCGAGGTCCCGTGGGCCGCGGTCGCCGCGCTCAACGACCGGACGGCGCACCGGCTGATGCAGTGGCCGGCGATCACCGGCGCTTGGGACTACATGGCGGACGACGACCAGCCCGAGCTGTGGAACGACTCCCCCGCCGAGGGTCACCTGCCGGCCGCGGTCGCCGCCCGCGTGGCCGCCGTCCTGGCGCGGCACACGGCGACTCCCGACGACTGCTGGTTCGGCGTCTGGACCGATGCGGCCGCCGACGCCGGCACCCTCGTCCTCGGGACGCGCGGCCACCGGCTGGTCCGCGGCCCGCTCGCGCTGGCCGCCGCCAATTTCGCGCCGGAACCGGCCGAGCAGGGGCCGAACCTGTGGTTCCCCGCCGACCGCAGCTGGTGCGTGGTCACCGACATCGACCTGATGAGCAGCTACGTCGGCGCCGGCGCGGCCGCCGTCGAAGCCCTGCTCGACACCGACGGCGTCGAGGCGTGGCCGGCCGAGCCGGACGACCCGGTGACGCCCGACAGCGACCCGGTCAACCCGCCGCCGGAGTAGCGGTCAAGAAGTAGTGGCGGCACCTGCGGCCAGGCCGGCGACCTTCTCCTCGGCCGGGTTGAGCACGACGTCGTAGCGGTGCAGCGCCAGCGATCGCGTGTACCGCCGGGCGATGTCCGGCATCGCGGACTCCCCCGGCGGCGGGCTCACCCCGAACACGGTGCCCGGGTAGTCCAGCGGGCCCATCAGCGCCCTGATCCGCTCCCAGTCACCCGGCGGGACCAGCTCGGCCGGGTCCCCACCGGCGAACCAGCCCATGGGCACCGCGGCGCCCGACGGGACGCGGGTGTTGACGTGCACCACGGCGCCGAACTCGACCTCCGCGCCCGTCTCGAGCCGCGCGCCGTTGAACACCGTCGCCCCGGTGGCCACGCGGACGTCCCCGTCGATCGTGCAACCGGTCAGGTGCGCATGCGGACCCACCATCACGTTGTCGCCGACGTGCAGGGGATGGTGCGGCACGCCGCGCAGGACGGCCTGCTCCATGACGATGCAGTGCGCGCCGATCACGACCGGACCGCCCTCGGCCGTGAGGACGGCGCCGAACAGGATCCGGCTGTGCGGACCGATCGTGACGTCTCCGCAGATCACGGCGTTCGGCGCCACGTACGCGGACTCGTCGACCGTCGGCCGCGCGTGCCGGTGCTCGACGAACACCGCGCCGCGGCCCACGGGATGCAGGTAGTGCTCTCGGGCGGTCATCCCGCTCGCCCCCTCCGACGGACCTCGGACCCGAGCTGGAGGCGAGCGAAACTACTCCGGCCGTCCCGACGCGTCGAGGGCCGTCTCACCCTGCTACAGGCGGGCGAGCTCCGACTCGAGGTCGTCGAGGCCGAGCGAGCCCTGCGACAGCGCGGCCATGTGCCAGGCCTTGAGATCGAAACCGGCGCCGCGGTTGCGCCGCGCGGCCTCGCGGCCGGCCAGCCACGCCCGCTCGCCCAGCTTGTAGCTGATCGCCTGCCCGGGGATGCCCAGGTAGCGCACCAGCTCGCTGTCGAGGAACTGCGGGTCCCGGCCGCTGTTCTCGCCGAAGAAGGCCCGCGCCCGCTCGGGCGTCCACGGCTTGCCGCGGGAGTCGGCGATCGCGCCCTCGGCATCGTCCGGGATGGGCAGCTCCAGGTGCATGCCGATGTCGACCACGACGCGGACGGCGCGCATCTGCTGCGCGTCGAGGTACCCCAGCCGGGCACCGGAGTCGGTCAGGAAGCCGAGCTCGTCCATGAGCCGCTCGGCGTAGAGCGCCCAGCCCTCGACGTTGGCCCCCACCGACCCGATCGAGGTCTGGTAGTTCGAGAGGTCCTTGGCGACGTAGACCCACTGCGCCAGCTGCAGGTGGTGGCCGGGAACGCCCTCGTGGTACCAGGTCGAGACCAGGTCCCAGAGGGGGAAGCGCTCGCGGCCCAGGGTGGGCAGCCAGGTCCGGCCCGGCCGGGAGAAGTCCAGCGCCGGGCGCGTGTAGTACGGCGCGGCGGCGCTGCCGGGCGGCGCGATCATCGCCTCGACCCGGCGCACCGGCCCGGCCAGGTCGAAGTGCGTGCCGTCGAGGGCGTTCATCGCCTCGTCCATCATCGCCTGCAGGCGCTCCCGGACGGCCTCGACGCCCTCGACCGCCTCGCCGTTCACGTCGAGCCAGCGCATGGCCTCCATCGGCGTCGCGCCCGCGACGACCTTGTCGGCCTCGATCCGCTGCTCGGCCAGGATCCGCTGGTGCTCGGCCCAGCCCCAGGCGTAGGCCTCCTCCAGCCCGCCGCCCGTGCCCAGGTCCGAGCCGGTCCACCGGCGCGCGGCGACGGCGTAGCGCTCCCGGCCGACGGCATCCGGCGTCCCCGCGGTGCGCGGCAGGTAGGTGTCGCGCAGGTAGTCGCGGATCCCGGCCACCGCCTCGTCGGCCGCGCGCGCCGCCGTCTCCAGCTCCCCGCGCAGCGACTCGGGGCCGGCCTGCACGAACGTGGCGAAGTACGGGCCCTGGAGCCACTCCCCCAGCTGGCCCACGACCGTCTCGACCTGCCGGGGGGCGAGGAACAGCCGGCGCCGCGAGCCCTCCTCCAGCGTCTGCCGGTAGCCGTTGTAGGCCTCGGGCACCCGGGCGAGGCGGCGGGCGAGGACCGCCCAGTCCTCCTCCGACTGCGCGGGCATGAGCGAGAAGACCTGGCGGGTCGAGTGCAGCGGGCTGAACAGGTTGTTCAGCGAGCGGAAGCCCTCCCCCAGCTCGTGGGACGCGAGGTCGGCCTCGAGCCGCTCCCGCAGCAGCCGGGCGCAGCGCCGCTCGATCGGGTCGTCCTCGAGGGCGTGGTTCTCGGCGAGGACGCGGTCCAGGTCGGCCAGGGTGTCGCGGACCAGGGCCGCCTCGGCCTCGAGCCCCTCCGGGCTCAGGTCCGGCAACCGGTCGTCGCCGGGCCGGTTGCCCAGCGCGGTGGCGACGATGGGGTCGAGGTCGCTGACCGCCTCGACGTAGGTGTCGGCGACCTGACGGGGCGTGGCGGGTGTTGCGGCGGCGGTCATCGGATCCGTTCGAGTCGGGCGGACATGGTGGGTCGCAGCTGCTGATCGGGCCCGGCGCGGTCGATGGCGTACATCAGCGCGCCCTCGACGATGCCGTAGAGCCGGACGGCGGAGACGACGTCGGGAGCGTCCGGGGTGCGGGCCAGGACGTCGGTGGCGAGCTCCCAGCTGGTCGTCGTCCGGGCGCGGCCCACGTAGATCTCCACCCAGCCATCGGGGCTGGCCACCAGCAGCTCCACGTCGTCGCGGCCGCGGGGCCGCCAGAACCCGGACTCGCGCGAGTCCGGCCCGACGATCTGCCCGTCGTCGGTGAGCCGCCAGGACCGGGCCTCGTAGCTGAGGAACCCGCGCCCGTCGTGGGCGAACCGGATCCACTGGCCGAAGCGGTGGTCGCCGTCCGGACCGGCCGCCTGGCCCTCGCCGTGCCACTCGCCGAGCAGCGGCAGCAGGGCCAGGAGGCCGTCGTCGACCTCCGGACCGGTGCGGACGTCGGCGGTGTCGGGCACCGGCAGCTCGGTCGGGGTGCTCACCGGCGAACGCCCCGCGGCCGGCGCGCCACCCGGTAGGCGCCGTACGCGCTGCACAGCGCGGCCAGCGCCGTCAGGGCGACGAGGACCCAGGCAGAGACCATGGCCCCCACCGTAGGACGGCGCCGGAGCCGCTCCTCAGGCGGCCGTGCGCAGCCGGCCCGTGGCCGCGGCGACGACCTCGTCCCAGGGGGTCGCGGTCAGGCCGAAGACCGCCGTGGTGGCGGAGGCGTCGATGACGTAGGGCTGGTCGAACTGGTGCCTCACGTCGACCACCTCGCGCATCAGCGGCGAGACGACGCCGATGGCCCGCAGCACGCCCCACGGGATGCCGCTGACCCGCGGCGCCGGGCGGCCGAGGGCGCGGGCGAGATCGGTGAGCGCCTCGCGCTGGGAGCGGATCGCGCTCGGCACGTGCCAGGCCCGGCCGTACGCGCGCTCGTCGGTCGCGAGGGTCACCAGGGTGGCGGCGACGTCGGGCAGGTACGACCAGCCGCGCGGGACGTCGGGGTCGCCCACCACCCAGGCGCGCCGGCCCTTCTGCAGCGCGGGCAGCTGGCGCATCAGGTGCGAGTGGCTGCCCGGGATCTGCGGGCCGACGAAGTCCGCGGCGCGCGCCTCGGTCACCCGGACGCGGCCGGCCTCGTGGGCGGCGAGCGCGTCGGCCCACATCCGCGCGCGGACGCGGCCCTTCGTGTCGGTCGCCGCCAGCGGAGAGTCCGGCGTCATCGGCCCGGACGGCCGGCCGTAGCCGTAGAGGTTGCCCATGGTGACCAGGACGGCGCCGGTGCGCTCGGCGGCGGACAGCAGCGCGGCGGCGACCGGCGGCCAGTCGGTGGCCCAGCGGTGGTACGGCGGGTTGACCGCGTTGTAGAGCGCGGCGGCACCCTGCGCGGCGGCGGCGACCGCGTCGGCATCGGTGGCGTCGACCTGCCGGTGCTCCACGGTGGCGGTGGAGCGACCACCGCTGCGCGACAGGATGCGCACCTGGTGGCCGCGGGCGACGAGGTCATCTGCGGTCGTCGATCCGACCGGGCCCTTGCCGACGATGACGTGCAGTGCCATGACGTTCTCCTGGGTTTGTGAGCGGTGCTCTCGGATGCGGACGATGCTCATGTGACGATTGCGACTTGTCAAGAGCAGTGCTCGCACTTGCGTTCACCGTTCTCGTCGGTCAGCATGGCCCGGTGCCTACCACCGCCCGTGAGCGCGTCCGCGCGGAGCTGACCGCCGAGATCACCGACGCGGCCCGCCGCCAGCTGGCCGAGGTGGGCGCCGCCGCGCTGTCGCTGCGGGCGGTGGCGCGCGAGCTCGGCATGGCGTCGTCCGCGCTCTACCGGTACTTCCCGAGCCGCGACGACCTGCTGACCCGGCTGATCATTGACGGCTACGACGCGCTCGGGACGGCGGCCGAGAAGGCGGACGACCCGTCCGCGCCGCCCGGGCAGCGCTGGCTGGCCGTGTGCCGGGCCGTCCGGACCTGGGCACAGGCGCACCCGCACGAGTACGCCCTGCTCTACGGCTCGCCGGTGCCGGGCTACCGGGCGCCGCAGGACACCGTCCCCGCGGCCGCGCGCGTCGGCGTCCTGCTCGGCCGGATCCTGGGGGACGCCGCCCGTGCCGGGCTGCTGCCGGAATCCCAGGGGGAACGCGACCCCGGGCTGATCAGCGACGACGCGGTCGACGTCCTCGGCGGGGAGCACCCCGCGCTCGACGAGGCGGTGCGAGTGCGGGCACTGCTGGCCTGGAGCTCGATCTACGGGACGATCAGCTTCGAGCTGTTCGGCCACTTCGTCGGATCGGTGGAGGACGCCGACCGCTACTTCGACCTTGCGATGGGCGAGCTCGCCGGCCTCGTCGGCCTCGGCCGCGCTTGACCCGGGCGGGTCGCCGCCGCTGTCCCGCGCGTCGTGAGGGAGTCCCGTGCCGTTCACCGGTAGCCACCCGGCGGCCGTGCTGCCGTTCCTGCGCACGCCGCTGCCCGCGTCGGCGCTGGTTCTCGGCAGCATGGCCCCCGATCTCCCGTACTACCTGCCGCTGCCCCAGTGGTACGCGACGCACACCGCGCTCGCCGTCGTCACGACCGACCTGCTGCTGGGCGCGCTGGCCTGGCTGGTGTGGCACGGGCTGCTGGCCGCGCCGGCGCTGGCCACCGCCCCGGCGCCGCTGCGGGCGCGGCTCGAGGGATGGGTCCGCCCCGTGCCGGCCGGCCGGGTGGCCTCGGCGCGACAGGCCCTGCTGCTCGTGGGTGCGCTCGTGCTCGGCGCGGCCACGCACGTGCTCTGGGACGAGTTCACGCACGCCCGCCGCTGGGGCACCGAGCACCTCCCCGCGCTGGCCGCGACCTGGGGCCCCGTGCCCGGCTACCGCTGGCTCCAGTACGTCAGCAGCCTGGCCGGCGGGGTCGTTCTGCTGGTCTGGTTCGTCCGGTGGTGGCGGCGCACCCCGCCCGTCCCCGTCGAGCCGCGGCCGGCCACCCGGTGGGTGTGGCCGGGTCTGCTCGCCGTAGGGGCCGGGTTCGGCGCGGCGGCCGCCGGCAGCGCGGCCGGCCTCGACGACGCCGTCTTCCCGGGCGCGCGGTGGGCCGGCGGCGCCGTTCTCGTCGTCGGCGTCCTGCTGGCCGTCGGCTGGCACGCAGCCCGCCGGCGCAGCGCTGCCCCCGGCCGGCGCTGACCGGGGCGCACTACCCCCGCAGCAGCCGGAAGGCGTGCGTCCAGCTGCTGGTCCGCGCGCCGTAGGCGACCCAGGCCATGCACATCGCCTCGAGCCAGCGGCTGGCCTCGATCCCGCCGAGGTCGGCGACGTCCCAGCCGGTCTCCTCCAGCAGCGCGGTCACCGTGGCCTTGGCGTCGGCGTCGTCCCCGGCGATGAACATGGTGGGCGGGCCGCCGGGCAGCTCGGGGTCGACCATGAGCGCGTTGCCGACCGTGTTGTAGGCCTTGACCACCCGCGCCCCCGGCACCGTGCGCTGCACCTGCTCGCCGAGGGAGTCCGTCGTCCCGACGAACAGGGCCGGGCCCCCGGAGGACATGTCCAACGGGTTGGTCGCGTCGACCAGCACCTTGCCCTCGAGCTCGTCGGCCACCGAGCGCACCAGCTCGACGGCGACCCGTCCCTGCACCGCCAGGACGACGAGCTCCGCGACGCGGGCGACCTCGGCCGGTGACGCGGTGGGCACGCCCTCGATCTCCGCCTGCCGGGTGCCGATCCGCACGCGGTGCCCGTGCCGGGCGTACCCGGTGGCCAGTGCCCGGCCGACGACCCCGCTGCCCAGGATGCCGATGTCCACGGCCGGTCATCGTCGACCCGGCCGGGCGCGCCGGCAAGGCGCTCAGGCCTCCTCGGGGTCCGGTCCGCGCGCGGCGCGGCCGCCGTCCACGGGGAGCACGGCGCCGGTGACGAAGGCCGCGGCGTCCGAGAGCAGGAAGGCGACGGTGGCGGCCACCTCGTGGGGGGTGGCGACCCGCCCGAGCGGGTGCAGGACCGCCATCTGCTCGGAGGTGCGGGCCGCCGCCTCCGGCCCCTGCGCGCGCAGGAACTCCTGGTAGCGCTCGGTGTCGACCGAGCCCAGCGCCACGGCGTTGACCCGGATCCCGTCGGGGCCGTGGTCGACGGCGAGCGCCCGGGTGAGCCCCTCGACGGCCGCCTTCGCCGTCGCGTACGGCAGGGCGCCGCGGACCGGCCGCTGGGCCTGGTGGCTGGAGACGTTGACGATCGCCCCGCCACCGCCGGCGGCGAGGAACCGGCGGACGGCGGTCGTGCAGCCGGTGACCACCGGCGCGAGGTTCGCCGTGATCAGGGCCAGCACCTCCGCCGGCGGGGTGACGGCCACGCCGGCGTCCCGGAAGACGGCGGCGTTGTTCACCCAGCCGCGCAGCGGCCCGGCCGCCGTGGCCCGGTCGGCGGCCTCCTCGGTGACCGCCTCGTCGCCGGCGTCGCCGGTGACGGGGATCAGCCGCGGGCCCTGCGGGTGCGCCGCCAGCCAGGCGACCGCGGTGGGATCGCGCTCGAGGACGACCACGGTGCCGCCGTCGGCCACCAGCCGCTCGACGATCGCCCGCCCCACCCCGCGGCCGCCGCCGGTCACCACGTACGAGCCGGTCACGGCACCACCGCGTCCCGGTCGGCCTCGCCGGGGCGCACGAAGCCCGACTCGTAGGCCAGGACGGCGGCCTGGGTGCGGTCGCGCACGCCGAGCTTGGCGAGCACGCGCAGCACGTGGGTCTTCACCGTGGCCTGCCCGAGGAAGAGCACGCCGGCGATCTCGGCGTTGGACAGCCCCCGGGCCACCAGCCGGAGCACCTCCCGTTCGCGCTCGGTCAGCCCGCGCAGCGGCGCGGGGACGCCCTCGGGCCGCGGCGGGCGCTCCAGGTACGTCTCGATCAGCCGCCGGGTGACCGCGGGCGCGAGCATCACGTCCCCGGCGACGACCTCGCGGACGGCGTCCGGCAGCTGGCGCGGTGGCGCCGTCTTCAGGAGGAACCCGCTGGCTCCGGCCCGCAGCGCGTCGTAGACGTACCGGTCCAGGTCGTAGGTCGTGAGGATGAGCACCCGCAGGTCGGGCGGGGCGTCGGCGAGCAGCCGCCGGGTGGCCTCGATCCCGTCCATGACCGGCATCCGGACGTCCATGAGGACGACGTCCGGCCGCAGCGCCCGGGCCTGGACGACGGCGTCGCGGCCGTCGGCGGCCTCCCCCACCACGGTGATGTCGGGCTGCTCGTCGAGGATCAGCCGGAGCCCTCCGCGGATCAGCGCCTGGTCGTCGGCGACGAGGACGCGGATCACGGCCGCGCCTCCTGGTCCGCGGTCGCCGGGAGCGGTGCGGTCCCGGCGGCGTCGCCCCGGGGCAGGCACGCCTCGACGGTGAACCCCGCCGGGCCGGCGTCCACGCGCAGCACGCCGCCGTAGAGCACGCACCGCTCCCGGAGGCCGACGAGGCCATGCCCGCCCACGGCGCCCTGCGGGCGGGCACGGCCGTCGTCCTGCACCGTGACCGTGACGTCGGCGGCCGTGTGCCGGACGGTGACCGTCACCCGGCTGGCGGCCGCGTGCTTGAGCACGTTGGTCGCCGCCTCCTGCACCACGCGGTAGGCCGCCAGGTCCACGCCCGGGGGCAGCGGCCGGGCGGTCCCCTCGGTCCGGTGCTCGACGTCGAGCCCGGCCAGGCGCAGCCGGTCGAGCAGCCGGGGGACGTCGGCCAGACCGGGCGCCGGCGTGAGCCCCTCGTCGTCCGGACCCGCGCGCAGGACCCCGAGCAGCCGGCGGAGTTCGGCCGCCGCCTGCGCCCCCGTGTCCTGGACCGCCTCGAGCGCCCGGCGGGCGCGGGCGGGATCGGAGGAGAGCAGCTGCTCGGCGGCGCCGGCCTGGACCACCATGACGCTGACGCTGTGCGCGATCACGTCGTGCAGCTCCCGCGCGATCCGCGACCGTTCGGCGGCCACCACCATCCCGGCCAGCGTCTCCTGCTCCTCCCGCAACTGGCGGGCCAGGGCGCGGAGGGTGTCCGCCTGGGTCGCCCGCCGCCGGACGGCGAGCCCGGCCAGCCACGCACCGCCGTAGAGCCCGACCGCGTACGCGACGTTGGCGACGGAGCTGTCGGGACCGACGAGGATCGCCGTCGTCTGCGCCAGCAGGATCGCGGTGAGGCCCAGCACGGCCGACCGGAACGGCGCGTACGCCGCCACGCCGAACGCCGCGACGAGGACGGCGAGGAACTGGACCAGGGCCGAGGCCGGGGCGGCGACCCCGATGCCGAGCGCGACCGCCACGGCGACGGTCAGCGGGGCGCGCCGCCGCCAGGCGAGCGGGACGGTCGCCGTCGCCACCGCAGCGCTGCCCCACCACGGCGAGCCGCCACCCGGGAGGAACCAGACCTCGGCGAGACCGGCCGCCAGCAGCGCGGCGGCCACCGCGACGTCCGTCCGGGGCGGCCTGCCGGCCGGCGTCCCGGGCTCCCCCGGGGGAGTCATGCGGGCAGGTTACGCGGGCTGCGGCGCCCCGGACGTCCACCGCGGGGTGGACCGCGCCACCGCACCGGGGTGGACGGCGGCCCGCGCGGAGTCGACCCGCAGCGGGACGACGCCGCGGGCCGCACTTCCTAGCGTCGTCGTCCGCCGGCAGTGGGCCGGCCCCGCTCCGAGGAGCCAGCGATGAACACCTCCCCGACCCCGAGCACCCGGCGGCTGTGGACGTTCCGGGTCGTCACCGGCCTCGCGATCGCCCTGTTCCTGCTGGCGGCGCCGAACGTGCTGGCGCCGTGGATCGACGTCAACCTGCAGCCCGACGTCCACCACCCCGAGCTCGCCCGCTGGCACAGCGCCGTCGAGGGAACCGGCGACGTCGCCGGGCTGGTCCTGCTGGTGCTGCTGCTGCGCCGCCCGGCGGGGCATCCGCTCGTCGTCCTCTCGTTCGCGTCGAGTGCGCTGGTCGCCTCGGCGCTCGTGCTGCCGTTCACCGGGCCGTCGCTGCTGTTCGCCCTCGCGCCGGTGCTGCTGGTGCTGGTGACGTATCCGCACCGGCGGCTGGTCGCGGGGGTGCGGCGGATGCTGCGGCCCGATCCCGTCCTGGCCGGGGTCGCGGTGCTCGCGGCGGCGGCGCTCGCCGCTCCGGTGGTCACCGCCCTCCGGCACCAGCTGGCCGGCGTCGGGGAGATGGCCGCGACCAACCAGTGGGCGACCTACGCCGAGCACCTCACGACCCTGGTGCTGGGCACCCTGCTCGCGGCCGGCGGCCTGCCGGGATGGCGGCCGTTCGCGGCCGTGACCGCGACGGCCTGGGTGTACCTCGGCGCGGTCGCGGTCGCCCTGCCCGAGCAGCCCGACAGCTGGGGGATCCCTGGCGGGCTCGCCGCGATCGCCGCCGGCGCGGTCATCGCACTGGTCGCGGCGCGCGGACGCCGCCCGGCCGCCAGGCCCACGGCGTCCGTCCCGGTGTGACCCCCGGAAGACGACAGCGCCCGCCCCGGCCGGAGCCGGGGCGGGCGCTCACTGGTCGCCGCGACTGCTAGTCCAGGGCGACCGTGGTCTCGTTGAGGCCGACGTCGGCGGAGAGGACGCGCTCGCCCTTGCCCACCGGCGCGAGCGAGCGGACCTTCCACTGGCCCGGGGCGGCGAAGAACCGGAACTCACCCTCCGGGCTGGTCACCACCTCGGCGGTGAACTCGTCGGTCGCGTCGAGCAGCCGGACGTAGGCGCCGGCCACCGGCGCTCCGTCGTGCCACACCGAGCCCTGGATCACCGTCTGGGTGTCCAGGTCGATGCCGGCCAGGCTGCCGCCCTGCTTCGGTGCTCCGCACATGGTCAGACCCCCTTCTCGATCGGGACGCCGACGAGCGAGCCGTACTCGGTCCACGATCCGTCGTAGTTCTTCACGTTCTCGTGGCCGAGCAGCTCGCGCAGGACGAACCAGGTGTGGCTCGAGCGCTCGCCGATGCGGCAGTAGGCGATGGTGTCCTTGCCGGTGTCGAGGCCGGCGTCGGCGTAGAGCTGGCGCAGCTCGTCGTCGCTCTTGAAGGTGCCGTCCTCGTTGGCCGCCTTGCTCCACGGCACGTTCACCGCGGTCGGGATGTGACCCGGGCGCTGCGCGCCCTCCTGCGGCAGGTGCGCCGGGGCGACCAGCTTGCCGGCGAACTCGTCGGGCGAGCGGACGTCGACCAGGTTCTTCTGCCCGATCGCGGCGACGACCTCGTCGCGGAAGGCGCGGATGGAGGTGTCGGGCTCGCTGGCCTTGTACTGGGTGGCCGGGCGGGAGACCGCGTCCTCGGAGAGCGGGCGGCTGTCGAGCTCCCACTTCTTGCGGCCGCCGTCGATCAGCTTGACGTCCTGGTGGCCGTAGAGCTTGAAGTACCAGTAGGCGTAGGCGGCGAACCAGTTGTTGTTGCCGCCGTAGAGCACGACGGTGTCGTCGTTGCTGATGCCCCGCTCGGAGAGCAGCTGCTCGAACTGCTCCTTGCTGACGAAGTCGCGGCGCAGCGGGTCCTGGAGGTCCTTCTTCCAGTCCAGCTTCACCGCGCCCTCGATGTGGCCCTTGTCGTAGGCGCTGGTGTCCTCGTCGACCTCGACGAAGACGATGCCGGGGCGGTTCAGGTTCTCCTGGGCCCAGTCGGCGGTGACGAGCACGTCGGTGCGGCTCATGGGTGGTTCCTTCCTGGTGGAGGGCGGGTCAGGCGGCGGTCGTACGAGGGGAGGTCGCCCGCCGGATGAGCAGGTACATCTCGCAGCCGAGGCAGAAGCCGGTGGCCGCGTTGAGCAGGGCCGCCACCAGCGCCAGGCCGGTGGCGATGGCGCCGACCAGCGGCGCGGAGAGCAGGTAGCCGAGCGCGCCGACCGTCGCGAAGACGACGCCGACGAGCTGCGCGAACCGCGGCGGCGCCTCCGGCTCCCGCTCGCGGACCGGGCCCAGCCGCGGCGCGACGAGGACCCGGAAGAGCACCCCGTAGGGCGCGTACCGCAGGCCGGCGAAGGCTCCCACGGCGAAGACGACCGCCTGCGCGGCGACCAGCCAGCCGGCGGCGGTGAGCAGGGCGACGGCGAGGACAGCGGCGGTGACCCACGCGGCGAAGCGCGGACCCCGCACGTCGACCTCGCGCGACGGTGCAGTCATGACAGAGGAGAGACCTTCGGACGGCGGACAGGGCACGTCGGGACGGTCGGCAACCGACCTCAGCAGGTCGGACAGAGGCAGCTGCCGACGCGGCACAGGTCCACTGTGCGGCGCGAGGTCAGCAAGGTGCCCACGGGGCGAGAGTAACCGATCACGCGGAACTTCCGACATGCGCGTCGACGAGGGCGGCCAGCTCCTCCGGCCGGGGGGCACCGCTGCTGCGGCCGACGAGGCTCCCGTCGCGGCGCAGGTAGAACAGCGTCGGTGTCCGCCGGACGTCGAGCTCGCGCACCGCGTCGAGCTCCTGCTCGGCGTCGATGTCGACGTAGGCCAGCCCCGGACGGGTCGCCTGCAGGTGCGCGAGGCGCGCCCGGGTCGCGCGGCACGGGGCGCAGAAGGCGGTCGAGAACTGGACGACGGTGAGGTCGGCGTCCTCCGGGCGGACGCCGAGCCGCTCGAGCACCGCCTGCGGACCGCCCGGCACGTCGTCCCCTCCGCCTCCCGGCGTCCGGACGGCGCCGTTCCGTGTGCGCAGCCACCAGGAGGCGGCCGCCGTCAGCACCAGGGCCGCGGCCAGCACGACCGCTCCGATCGGACTCATCCCCGCTCGCAACCGGCCGCGCGCCGGACGCATTCCCGGACCGGGATCAGCCGCGCAGCACCGCGTCCTGTGCCTCGACGGTGACGACGACGCCGTCGTCGGCCGGGCGCACGCTGGTGAGCTGCAGGCCGAACGGCAGCGCCGGGATCGTGTAGCGGATGTCGAGCAGGTCGCTGACCTGGCCGACGAGGAAGCCCGGGACGTCCACCCCGGCGCCGGAGGCCTCCTCGACGTCGACGAGCAGGTCGTCGCCGTCCAGGGTGACCGTGCCGGCCGCGGTGAGCGGCAGGGTGAAGCCGGCGATCTCGACCGTCCTGGTGATCCGCAGGCCGTCGCCCTCCCGGCGCAGCGTGGTGTCCCCGCCCAGCTGCGCGGACAGCAGCGCGTAGGACAGCGTCGCGGTGCCGTCGACGCGGTCGACCGGCACCTCGCTCACCGATCCGGAGAGCACGTCGGACAGCGGCACGTGCACCCCGTGGAGGGCGACGTCGGCGCTGGTGCCCTCCGGCTGGCCGAGGTCGGCCGCGGTCAGGGCGATCCGGACGTCCTCGTAGTCGCCGGCGACGGCCTGGGTCAGGAACGGGAACCCGTTGATGTCCACCGACGGCGTTCCCTGCAGGCCGCCCTTCGTCGCGAGCTGCTCGCCGACCCGGTCCTCCGCGATGCCCACGGCGATCCGGTCGGCCGCGACCGCCAGTCCCAGCAGGACGACGAGCGCGATGAGCAGGCCCTTCACCCGCGCCAGTCTCCCCCACCGCGCTGCCGCCACCGCGGTCCCACGCCCGGGAGGGGTTCCACCGAGCGCACCGGTGTGCGGAGGATGACCGCGGGGAGGGGATCGGACGGGGAATCCCCTCGATCTCACGTTCGTCGCGGTGATCCGGCGCCTGCTTGGCCTTCGGGTGGGACCGGTTCCGGCGCGACCAGCCCTGAGCCTCTACAGCGCGGTCTGCAGGCCGAGGGCGACCGGCGCGCAGGCGGCGATCGGCAGCAGGGCCTGGACCACCCACAGCGCCGCGGCCCGCCCGCGACCGCCGTCCGGATCGGTCTCGGCGGCGACGTAGCTGGCCGCCACCGCGACCAGGGCGGCCACCGCGCCCAGCACCGCGCCGAAGGTGACCGCGGAGACGCTGTCCACCAGGTCGCCGGTGCCGCGGCGGGCGAACCCGACCGCCGCGCCCGCCGCCACCGCGAGGAGCAGGCCCACGAGGCCGCGCGGGACCTCAGGGGCGAGCTGCGGACGCGGCAGGACCAGATCGACCAGGTGCCCGACGACGAGCGCGGCGCCCACCGCGAGCAGCGCCGAGGTGGCCAGCCCCGCCGGCTCGGAGCGGCCGAGCAGCAGCAGCACGGCCAGGGAGGAGACGGCGCAGACGAGCAGCACCCCGCCGGAGAGCGCGGCGACCATGTCCTCCCGGCGCCGGCGGAACATCTGGGCGAGGACGACGACCAGGAACGCCGGCCCCAGAACCGCGAGCAGCCCGCCCAGCCGCGGCCGGTCGGGGAGGACGAGCGCGGCGTCGGCGCCGGCCGCGGCGAGGACGCCGACGATCGCCGTCCCGAGGGCGCCGCCGGTGCCCGTGGCCACCGCCCACGCGGCCACGAAGGCCAGCTGCACGAGCGCGACCGCGCCCAGCAGCCCGGTGTCGCCGGCGAGTTCCGGGGCGGCGATCAGCAGCGCGACGGAGACGGCGGCGAGCGCGGCGGCGGGGAGGTGGTGCGTGCGGGGGGAGACCGCCGCCTCCACCTCCGAGTAGGTCATGGGTTGATCGTGGCAGACGCCCAGCGCCCGATCCGCTCGACGAGCGGAGCGGTCGCGCCGCTCTCGGCGTGCCCGAAGCCCGGGCCAACCCAGGCCGTCGCCGTCGGCCCCGCCGCCTGGGCCAGCGTGCGGAAGTGCTCGAGCGGGAAGTTCTCGTCGCGGTCGCCGTGCACCAGCAGCAGCGGGGTCGGCGCGATCCGGCTGACCACCTGCAGCGGCGCGGGCGGGGGCGTCAGCCACGGCTCGTCGAGCCGGAGCCGCACCAGCCGCGACGCGTGCGAGCGCCCGGCGGTCGTCTCGAGCAGCCAGTGCCCCCGGCGCATCGGCCGGGTGTCGCGCACGTCCTTCGGCCCCGCTGCAGGGACCCGCCGCGAGCGTGCGAGTGGCGGGGGGCAGCGGGGTTCTTCTGGGAGCGCGCGCCGCCGCCCATCGCAGCCCCGGCGCAGCCAGCCGGCCGGCCGCACGAACGGCGCGCGGGCCATCGAGTTGGTGAAGCCGTGCGCCACCACGAACGTCAGCGGACGCGCCCCGGGGCGCGCCGGCGCGGCCGCCGGGACCGCGATCCCCGACAGCGTCACGCCGTCCTCGGTGCGGACGCGCAACGCCCTGACGTCGGTGAGTGATGGGCGCGCTAACAGCACGTCAGCTATCCTGCGTGCTCACGCTCGACAGCGCCGTCGGGGCCTCCCCACCGAGGAGACAGCATGCGACTCGTGCTCATGACCGCGGCGCGCCAGGCGACGACCGAGGTTCTGCCCGCGCTGGGGCTGCTGGCCCACCAGGTGCGCGTGGTGGCCCCGGAGCTGTCCAGCCTGCTCGACGGCGACTCCGGCGACGTCGTGCTCGTCGACGCCCGCCACGACCTCATCCAGGCCCGCACGCTGTGCAGCCTGCTCTCCTCCACCGGCGTGGCCTCCGCGCTGGTCGCCGTCCTCTCCGAGGGCGGGCTGGTGGCGCTGTCGGCCGACTGGGGCATCGACGACGTCCTGCTCGACACCGCCGGCCCGGCCGAGGTCGACGCCCGGCTGAAGTGGGCCACCGGCCGCCGGCTCGCCGCCGCGACGCCGGTCGACGGGGGCGACGGCGGCGTCACCAAGGCCGGTGAGCTGGTCATCGACGAGCACAGCTACTCGGCCAAGCTCCGCGGCCGCCCGCTCGACCTGACCTACAAGGAGTTCGAGCTGCTGAAGTACCTGGCCCAGCACCCGGGCCGGGTCTTCTCCCGCGCGCAGCTGCTGCAGGAGATCTGGGGCTACGACTACTTCGGCGGCACCCGCACCGTCGACGTCCACGTCCGCCGGCTGCGCGCCAAGCTCGGTACCGAGCACGAGGCGCTGATCGGCACCGTGCGCAACGTCGGCTACAAGCTCGACCAGCAGGTGGCCGACGCCGCCGCGGCCGCGGCGAAGGCCGAGGCCGAGAACACCCCCGCACCCCTGGTCTGAGCCGGCCCTGACCGCCACAGCCTCCCTCCGGGACGTCGACCGGCTCGCCCCGGACGACGTCGCCGCCGTCCGCGCGCTGCTGTCCACGGCGCACGAGGCGGACGGCGTCCGGCCGGTCTCCGAGGAGAGCGAGCTGCGGCTACAGCACGGCGGCCCGCCGGGTGGGCGCGACGTCCTCGCCGAGGGGCCGGACGGCGTGCTGCTCGGGTACGCGCGGCTCGAGACGGAGCCCGAGGCCGTGGCCGAGATCGTCGTCGACCCGGTCGCCCGGCGGCGCGGGATCGGGGCGGCGCTGCTCGACCGCGTGGAGCGGCTGGCCGGGGAACGACCGCTCGCGGTGTGGGCGCACGGCGACCTGCCCGGGGGGAGCGCGCTGGCCGCCGGGCGCGGCTACGGGCGAGCCCGGGTGCTGTTGCAGATGCGCCGCGACCTCGACGGCGTCGACCCCGATCCCCGCCCCGCGCTGCCCGAGGGCGTGCGGGTCCTGCCGTTCCGCCCCGGCCGCGACGAGGCGGCCTGGCTCGACGTGAACGCGCGGGCCTTCGCGCACCACCCCGAGCAGGGCCGCTGGACGCCCGCGGACCTGCAGCTGCGCGAGGACGAGCCGTGGTTCGACCCGGCCGGGTTCCTGCTGGCCTGGCGCGGCGACCCCGACGACGGCGGCGTCCTGCTCGGCTCGCACTGGACGAAGGTGCACCCGCCCGGCGACGCCGGACCCGAGGCCGTCGGCGAGATCTACGTGCTGGGCATCGACCCCGACGCGCAGGGGATGCGGCTGGGCCGCGCGCTCACCGACCTGGGCCTCGCGCACCTGCGCAGCCGTGGCCTGGGCGAGGTGCTGCTCTACACCGAGGAGGACAACACCGCCGCCGTCGCGCTGTACGAGCGCACCGGCTTCCGGCGGTACTCGGTCGACGTCCTCTGGCGACGGGATCCCTCCAGGCGGTAGCGGACGCGCACGCGTTCACCGGACGGTCGTGATCCCTTTCTCACTCGGTCGGACAAGGATCGGCGGCCGTTCATTCGCCGTTCACCGGGCGACCGGAATCAGGCCACCTCGGCTCCCTAACTTCTGGATTCGTTGGTCCAGTGCGCCCGGCATCGACGTCCGGGCCAGGTCGAGAGGCAACCAGTTGAAGCTCAGCACCAAGACGCGCGCCCTTCCCCTGGCGGTGGCGCTCGCCGGCTCCCTCGCGCTCACGGCGTGCGGCGCCTCCAACGAGACGGACACCGCCGGCGGAGGTGACAGTGGCGGCAGCGCGGAGCAGCTGAGCGGCACCATCAACGGAGCGGGCTCGAGCGCCCAGCAGGCCGCCATGCAGGGCTGGACGGCCGGGTTCAGCAGCGAGCAGCCGGGGGCCACGGTCAACTACGACCCGGTCGGCTCGGGCGGCGGCCGGGAGCAGTTCACCACCGGCGGCGTGGACTTCGCCGGCTCGGACGCCCCGCTGGACGACGAGGAGCTCACCGCGGCCGCCGAGGTCTGCGGCGACGCCGGCGTCTTCGAGCTGCCGAACTACATCTCCGCGATCGCCGTCGTCTACAACCTGCCCGGCGTCGACCAGCTGAACCTGTCCCCCGCCACCGTCGCCGGCATCTTCACCGGCGCGATCACCACGTGGAACGACCCGGCCATCGCCACGGACAACCCGGACGCGCAGCTGCCGAGCACGGCGATCACGCCGGTCCACCGCGGGGACGACTCGGGCACCACCACCAACTTCACCCAGTACCTCTCCGCGGCGGCGCCCGACGTGTGGACCAGCGAACCCGACGGCGAGTGGCCGCTGGAGGGCGGCGAGGCCGCCAACGGCACCTCCGGCGTGATCAGCGCGGTGCAGGCCGGCGAGGGCGCCATCGGCTACGCCGACGAGAGCCAGGCCGGTGAGCTCGGCATCGCCGACATCAAGGTGGGCGAGCAGTTCGTGACCCCGAGCCCCGAGGCCGCCGCCGCGGTGGTCGAGGGCTCGGAGCTGATCTCCGGCCGGGGCGAGTTCGACTTCGCCTACGAGATCAACCGGACCACGACCGCCGCCGACGAGTACCCGATCGTCCTGGTCAGCTACCACATCGGCTGCGTCCGGTACGACGACCAGGAGAAGGCCGATCTGGTGAAGGCCTTCATGGGCTACGTGATCAGCGAGGACGGCCAGCAGGCCGCGGCCGACCAGGCCGGCTCGGCGCCGATCTCCGACGCCCTGCGCGCGCAGGCGCAGAAGGCCGTCGACGCGATCACCGCGGCCTGACCGTGCGCTCCTCCCGGGTGGCCCGGGGCGTCGTCCGACGCCCCGGGCCGTCCGGCCGCCAGCCCCATCTCGCCGAACCGGAGTCGTGGTGACCCTCACCAGCGCCCCTCAGCAGGAGCGGCCGAAGCGCTCGGTCCGCCGGCTGGGCGACCGCCTCTTCGCCGGCAGCGCCAGCGGCGCCGGCATCCTGATCCTGGTCGTCCTCGCCGGCGTCGCGGCCTTCCTCGTCTGGCAGTCCGTGCCGGCGCTGACCGCCGATGCCTCCGACGTGCCCGGCGGCGAGGGAGTCGTGGCCTACGTCTGGCCGCTGCTGTTCGGCACCCTGATCGCCGCCCTGCTCGCCCTCCTCATCGGCACCCCGCTCGCCGTCGGCATCGCGCTGTTCGTCACCTACTACGCGCCCCGCCGCGTGGCCCAGGGACTGGGCTACCTCGTCGACCTGCTCGCCGCGATCCCGAGCATCGTCTACGGCTTCTGGGGCATCGCCTGGCTGGCGCCGAAGCTCGTCCCGTTCTACGAGTGGCTCGAGCGGAACCTCGGGTTCATCCCGCTCTTCGCCGGTCCCGCCTCCTCCACCGGCCGGACGATGTTCACGACCGGTGTCGTGCTCGCGGTCATGATCCTGCCGATCATCAGCGCCATCTCCCGCGAGGTGTTCGCCCAGGCGCCGGCGCTGCACCGCGAGGCCGCACTGGCCCTCGGTGCCACCCGCTGGGAGATGATCCGCATCGCGGTGCTCCCCTACGGCCGCTCCGGCGTCATCGGCGGCGCCATGCTCGGTCTCGGCCGCGCCCTCGGCGAGACGCTGGCCGTCGCGATCGTCCTGTCCGCCTCCGGCGTGGTCACGTTCAACCTGATCAGCAGCACCAACCCCTCGACGATCGCCGCGAACATCGCGCTGAACTTCCCCGAGGCCAGCGGTCTGGACGTGAACACCCTCATCGCCAGCGGCCTGGCGCTGTTCGTCATCACCTTCGCGGTCAACTTCTTCGCCCGGGCGATCGTCAACCGCCGGGCCGACTTCTCGGAGTGAATGGGATGAGCACCCCGACCCGGACCCCCGAGACCGCCCCCGCGCCCTCCGGCGGCCTGCCCGCGCCCGGCTCCCGCCGGCCGCTGCCGGGCTGGGTGACCCCCGCGGTCTTCGGCGGGCTCGCCGTCGTCGCGGTCGCGCTCGGCCTCGCGACCGACCTGAACCCCGTCGTGCTCGTGCTGCTGGTCGCGGCGCTCGGGACGGCGGTGGTCGTCGGCCTGTCCCGGACGCGGGAGGGCTCCCGCAAGGCGACGGACCGCTTCGTCACCTGCCTGGTGTACGGCGCGTTCCTGCTGGCGATGGTGCCGCTGGTCAGCCTGGTGTGGGAGGTCGTCAGCAAGGGGATCGCCCGGCTGGACGGCGAGTTCTTCGGCTCCTCGATGCTCGGCGTCCTCGGCCCGGGCGGCGGGGCCTACCACGCGATCTTCGGCACCCTGATCATCACGCTCATCACCGCGCTGATGTCCGTGCCGATCGGCCTGCTCACCGCGATCTACCTGGTCGAGTACGGCCGGGGCCGGCTGAAGAAGTGGGTCACCTTCCTCGTCGACGTCATGACCGGCATCCCGTCCATCGTCGCCGGCCTGTTCGCCTACGCCCTCTTCGCCCTCTTCTTCGGCCCGGGCGTGCGGATGGGCTTCGTCGGCGCGGTCGCCCTGTCGGTGCTGATGATCCCGGTCGTCGTCCGCTCCTCCGAGGAGGTGATCAAGCTCGTGCCGAACGAGCTGCGGGAGGCCTCCTACGCTCTCGGCGTGCCCAAGTGGCGCACGATCGTGAAGGTGGTCCTGCCCACAGCGCTCGCCGGCCTGGGCACCGCCGTCACGCTCGCGATCGCCCGCGTCATCGGCGAGACCGCGCCCCTCCTGGTCACCGTCGGCATCACGAACGCGTCGAACTTCGACCCGTTCGACGGCCGGATGGCCACCCTGCCCGTCTACGCGTACTACCAGCTCACCCAGCCCGGCGTGCCGCCGGAGAACGGCATCAACCGGGCCTGGACCGCCGCGCTCGTGCTCATCGCGATCGTGCTGGTCCTCAACCTCATCGCGCGGCTGATCAGCCGGCTCTTCGCCCCCAAGACCGGTCGCTGACCGACCGCCGACCACCCCGGAGTCCTTCGTGGCCAAGCGCATCGACGTCTCGGACCTGAACATCTACTACGGCAACTTCCTCGCGGTGCAGGACGTCACCGTCTCCCTCGAGCCGCGGGCGATCACCGCCCTCATCGGCCCGTCCGGCTGCGGGAAGTCGACCTTCCTGCGCTCGCTGAACCGGATGCACGAGGTGATCCCCGGCGCCCGGGTCGAGGGCAAGGTCGTCATGGACGGCCAGGACCTCTACGGCGCCGACACCGACCCGGTCGACGTGCGCCGGCAGATCGGCATGGTCTTCCAGCGGCCCAACCCGTTCCCGACGATGTCGATCTACGACAACGTCGCCGCCGGCGTGCGGCTGAACAGCAAGAAGATGAAGAAGGCCGACCTCGACGCCCTCGTCGAGCGGTCGCTGCGCGGGGCCAACCTGTGGGACGAGGTCAAGGACCGGCTCGCCCGGCCCGGCGCCGGTCTCTCCGGCGGGCAGCAGCAGCGGCTGTGCATCGCCCGGGCGATCGCCGTCGAGCCCGACGTCCTGCTGATGGATGAGCCGTGCTCGGCCCTGGACCCGATCTCGACGCTGGCGATCGAGGACCTCATGACCGAGCTCAGGGAGCGCTACACGATCGTCATCGTCACCCACAACATGCAGCAGGCGGCGCGGGTGAGCGAGCACACCGGGTTCTTCAACCTCAACGGGATGGGCCAGCCGGGCCGGCTGATCGAGTTCAACCCCACCGAGAAGATCTTCAGCAACCCCGACCAGAAGGCGACCGAGGACTACATCTCCGGCCGCTTCGGGTGATCGGCCGCTCGGCCTGAACGGGCCGGCTCAGCTGCAGGGCGGCGCGGTCGCCGTCGGCTGGGCCGGCTCCGTCGTCTCCGCGGCCGGCGTCTCCGGCGCGGCGGGCGCGCCGATCTGGACGGGCACCACCCCGGTGTAGCCGGGGCCGATCACCAGCTGGACGGCGTTGCCGATCGAGTCACTGGGCTGCAGCACCGCGCCCGGCACCGCCGCCGCGACCGTGCGCGCCTGCTCCTGCGCGGCCGGCCCGAAGCGCACCAGGGTCTGGCTGACCGTGCCGGGCTCGTTGCCGACGGTCCCGACGCCGAAGCCCTGGGCGCGGACCAGGTCGGCCACCTGCGCGGCGAGCCCGGTCGTGCCGGTGCCGTTGAGGACGTCGACGGTGATCGTGTTCGGCGCGGCGGTGAGCGGCTCGGGGCCGGGTGCGGCGGCGGGCGCCTCCGCCTCCGCGGACGCGGCCGGAGCGGCCGTCTCCTGCGGCTCGCCGGTGGGGTCGGCCGCGGCGGCGTCGTCCCCGACCCCCTCGGGGAGCTCGGTGCGGTCGATGACCGTGTCGAAGAGGCTGCGGGTGCCTTCGGCGTCCAGCAGCACGTACGCCTGGTCGGTGCCGGCCGGGACGTAGCCGACCTGCGCCACCGGCAGCCCCGCACGCTGCACGGCGCCGTCGGGGAGGCTGCCGAGGGCGCCGGCCAGGCCGCGCAGGTCGCCCAGCGTCGTCTGCTCGTCGACGGTGAGCGCGTCGGTGGCCCGCGACAGGAAGCGGGTGAGCGTGACCGTGTTGAGCAGGGTGCCGCTCGACATCGCGCGGCGCAGGGTCGCGGTGAGCAGCAGCTGCGCGCGCTCGGCGACGGCGGCGCCGGTGACGTCGGAGCCGGCGTCCCCGGGGGTCAGGTAGCCGGTGATCTGCGCGTCGGAGAGGTCGTTGGCCCCGGGCGGCAGCGGTTCGGCGGCCGCGGCCACGGCCGGTGAGTCCGGCACGCACATCGAGATGCCGCCGAGGGCGTCCACCATCGCGGGCAGCCGGGCCAGGTCCACCGCGAGGTAGTGGTCGACCCGCAGGCCCGACAGCTGCTGCACGGCACGGACCAGGCACGCCGGCCCGCCGTCGAGCAGCGACGCGGCGAACGCCTCCGACGTCGGCTGGCGCAGCTCTCCGTCGGACGTTCGGCAGGCCGGGGTGTCGACGAAGGCGGTCGGCGGAACGCTGACCAGGACAGCGCGCTCCTCGTCGCCGGAGACCGAGGCGATGAGCGTGGCCACCGAGGCCGGCCCCTCCTCGCCGGGAACGCCGGTGCCCACGACCAGGTAGTTCTCGGTGTCGGCCTGCAGCTGCGGGGCGAGGACCTCCGGTCCGTCGGTGGCCAGCGCGTCCACCCGGCCGATGCTGCGGTCGACGTAGACGTACAGGCCGAGGTGGTAGAGCGCGACCAGCGCGACGACCGCGACGACCGCGAGCACCACCCGCGTGGTGCGACGGCGGCGCGGGGTGGCGGTCGCCCGCTGCGCGGCCCGGTGGGCGAAGCCGGCGACCGGCCGCTCGCGCTTCGGCGTCTCCTGCTTCGGCGGGCGCCGGCCGGGCAGCGGCGGCAGCGGGGCGACCGGGCGCGAGGGGCGCACGCCGGGCGGGAGGTCCGGCGGCGGGAACTCGGCCGGGGCGGCCGTCGGCCGGGCCGGCGGCAGCGGCGGGACGGGCCCGGAGGGGCGCGACCGGGCGTCGGGTACGGGCGGCAGGCTGCTGCGGCGGCCCGGCGGTGGCGTGGTGGACGACGGCGGCGGGGGCGGGGACGACGCCGGCGCCCCCGGGACGGGCGGCATCCCGCCGCGGGTGCCGGCGGGCGGGGCGTCCGGCGCCTTCGGCCGCGGCGTCTGCCCGCGGCCCTCTCCCTCGCCGCGGGGCTCCGGCTCGCCGCGGCGCACCGCGCGGCGGCGGCCGGTGGCCGGACCGCCCTGGCGGGCCAGGAGCTGCTCGACGGTGATCGGCTGCGAGCCCGGCTGGTCGGCGCGTGCCCGGGACCGGCCGGGGACGCGGCGATCGCCCGCGTTCCCCCGTGTCGGCTGATCCCCCACCGGTGTCGACTTCCCATCGTCGTCGGCTGCGCCGTCCGTCGTTTCCGGCGCACGCGCCGGTGCCCGCGCACCCGTGCGGCGGTCCTCCCACGATACGGAAACTTCGCCCGGGACCGGCCCGACGCGCGGGCACCGAAGAGCGGCGGACCTTTCCCGCCCGTACCGTCTGCCCGTGAGGCTGCCGTCCATACCCGGACCGTCCGATGTCCTCTCCGCGGTGGAAGGCCTGCGCGAGGGCGTGTACGACGCCCTCGCCCTCGTGCCGCGCATCGGTGCCGTGGTGGGCCGGGTGGAGAAGCTGCTCGACCGGGTCGACGCCGTCGTCGGCCGGGCCGAGGACGCGGTCGGCCGCGCGGAGACCGCGCTGAGCGGGCTCGAGGCCACCCGCGCCCGGGCGGACGAGGCGATCGACGCCGTCGGCGGGACCCGGCGGAAGGCCGACGAGGCCATCGAGCAGATGGGCGACACCCGACGCAGGGCCGACGAAGCCATCGAGCAGATGGGCGACACCCGACGCAGGGCCGACGAAGCCATCGAGGGGATGGGCGACACCCGACGCAGGGCCGACGAGGCGATCGCCGCCGTCGGCGAGACCCAGCGCAAGGCGGACGACGCGATCGCCGCAGTCGGGACGACGCAGACACGGGCCGACGAGGCGATCACCGCCGTGGTGCGGACGACGTCGCGCGCCGACGACACGCTCACCCGCGCCGAGGGCCTGGTCGGGCGGGTGGAGCCGCTGACCGTCGACTACGCGGAGCCGCTGCAGCTGCTCGCGCCGTCGATCCAGCGGCTGGCGGAAACGTTCGAGCCGCACGAGGTCGAGGCGCTGGTGACGCTGGTCGACCGGCTACCGGAGCTCGTCGTCCGCCTGGACGAGAACGTGCTGCCGGTGCTGGCGTCGATGGGCAACGTGGGCGACGACGTGCACGACCTGCTCGACACCATGCAGGACGTGCGGCAGGTGGTGAAGGGGTTCCCCGGCTCGCGGCTGTTCCGCCGGCGCGGCGCCGAGGAGATCGCGCAGGACGAGGACGAGCAGACCGCCGGCTCGTGACCGGCGGCCCGCCCGCCGGTCAGGTCTCGGTCGGGTAGCCCAGCGCGCGGACGACGTCGCCGATCCGCTCGTAGGTCTCCCCCTCGGGCAGCCGCTCGAGCTCGGCGACCACCGCGTCGGGCGCGCGGTGGTCGCGCGCGGCCTCGACCAGGGCCGGGCCGTCGTTGGGGAAGTCGGCGCGGTCCAGCCACCGGGCGAGCTCGGCCCGCCGGACCACCGCGTCGGCGTCCATGCCCACCGGGGTGCCCCCGACCAGGGTCCCGGCCGGATCGGTGTCGATGTCCGGGTCACCCTCCGCCGCGGGCTCGACGTCGCGCCACTCCTCGGCGCGGGTGGTGCGCTCGGCCCGGAGCATCCCCTGCATCTCGTGCTCCAGCTCCTCGTCGACGCGGGGGCTGTGCTTGGTGCTGCGCGCGGACGTGCCGGCGAACTGCTCGCCGCTCTCGGTCACGGTTCCTCCTGGTGCCTGATGACTGTCTCGGTCAGTTCTTGCGCAGGGCGCCGGGCCGGTGGACCGCCGCGCCACCGCTCTTCTCGCTCACGACCTCGTACTGCGGGTCGTCCTCGCTCGCCCGGACGGTGCGCCCGGCGGCCTCGGTGTCCGCGGTGATCTTCCGGCGGACGGTTCCCTCGGCCTGCCCTCCGTGGCTGTTCCACGTGACGTGGTCACCCTTCTGCAGGTCGTCGCTCATCGCCCCTCCTCGCTCGCCGCGGGCACTCCCCCTGCCCCTGCCCCTGGTCGGCTCCGGGCACACATCACCCGAAAGGAACGCGGTCTCACCCGTGCGGGCACTGGCATCCGGCGTCCGGTGACGTAGCGTGTTCACCGACGGAAGATCGTCGCCCGACCGTGCAGGTCCGTGCGGACATGGCGACTACGCACCGTGAGAGCGGTGCCCCGTCCTCGATCGCCGGCCCGGTCGACCCCATTCCCCCGGGGTCGGCCGGGTCGGCCCGCTCCTACGCTAGCCATCCGTGACCGCTCCCGAGACGCGGCCGGTCGACGTCTTCTCCGTCGACACGGTCGCGGACGTGACGCCGACCGTGCGTCGCGTGCTGCTGCGCGGGAGCCCGTCCGCGGCGGCCGCCGCCGGGCCCACGGTGCACCTGCTCGTCCCCCGCGTCGGGGACGACGACCCGCGCTGGCCGTCGATCGCCCGCGACGGGCGGATCGTCTGGCCGCAGGGCAGCCACGGCGTGAGCCTGCGCAGCTACACCGCCCGCCGGCAGGACCCCGCCGCGGGCACCGTCGAGATCGACTTCGTGCTGCACGGCACCGGCCCGGCCGCCGCCTGGGCGGCCGCGGCGGCCCCCGGCGCGGTGCTCGCCGTCGCCGGCGGGGCGCCCCTCGGGGATCGCCCGGCGGGTGAGCTGCTGCTGGCCGGCGACGAGACCGCGCTGCCGGCGATCACCCGCATCCTCGCCGAGGCACCGCCGTCCGCGCGCGGTCTGGCCCTGGTGGAGGTGGCCGGACCGGAGGAGGAGCAGCCGCTGCCGGCGCCCGGCGCGGTCGAGGTCCGCTGGCTGCACCGGAAGGGCACCCCGCCCGGCGAGGGCACGCTGCTGGCCGACGCGGTGACCGCCCTCGACCGGCCGGCCGGCGAGGACCTGTTCGCCTGGGTCGCGGCCGAGTCCGCCGCCGTCCGGACCGTCCGGGCGGACCTGCGGGGGCGTTGGGGACTGGGCCGGGCGCAGCACCACGCGATCGGCTACTGGCGCCGGGGGCGCGCCATGGCCCCGTCCGGCGGCTGACGGCTCGCTCAGCCGATTCACAGGTAGCGTCCAGGGCAGCCGCAGCCGGTGCCAGGAGGCTCTCAGGCATGACGACGGCATCCGCACGCCCCGTGGGAGGAGCTGTGACCGGCACCCAGCCGAACGGCCGCCCGGCTCCCGAGGCGCGCCTCCTGGTGGTGGACGACGAGCCGAACATCCGCGAGCTGCTCTCGGCCAGCCTGCGCTACGCCGGCTTCGAGGTCGCCACCGCCGCCGACGGCCAGCAGGCCCTGGCGCTGGCGGCGTCCTTCCGCCCCGACCTGCTCGTGCTCGACGTGATGATGCCGGGCCTCGACGGGTTCGGCGTCGTCCGGCGGCTGCGGCAGAGCGGGCGGCACACCCCCGTGCTGTTCCTCACCGCCCGCGACGCGGCGGAGGACAAGGTCTCCGGGCTCACCCTGGGCGGCGACGACTACGTCACCAAGCCGTTCAGCCTCGACGAGGTGCTCGCCCGCATCCGGGCGGTGCTGCGGCGCAGCAGCGGTCCGCAGCGGGCGGCCGACGCGCCGCGGCTGACCTTCGCCGACATCGAGCTCGACGAGGAGTCCCACGAGGTCATCAAGGCCGGCCAGGTGATCAGCCTCTCGCCGACCGAGTTCAAGCTGCTGCGCTACCTGATGGCCAACGCCGGGCGGGTCCTGTCGAAGGCGCAGATCCTGGACCACGTGTGGAACTACGACTTCAACGGCGAGGCCAACGTCGTGGAGTCCTACATCTCCTACCTGCGCCGCAAGGTCGACACCACCGAGCCGCGGCTGCTGCACACCATCCGCGGCGTGGGCTACACCCTGCGGCTGCCGCGCGGAACGTGAGCGACCAGGCCTCGGGGGAACCCGCCCGGAGCGCGATGACGACCGGGCTGATCGACAGCGGTCCGCCTGCCGCGCGGGATCCGCGGGTGCCCCGGGTGCCGCTGCGGATCACGCTCGTCGCGCTGATGGCGGTCCTCGTCGCCGTCGGGCTCGGCGCCACGGGGATCGCCGCGACGTCGCTGCTGCGCGGCTACCTCATGGACCAGCAGGACGCCGGACTGGCGGCGACCGTCCGGCAGGTCCAGCACGGACCGTTCATCCTCGACCTCTGCGCCGAGGGCACGTACCGGCAGAGCCCGGGGGCCGTCTTCGTGGCGTGCGCGCCACCCGGCGACGACACCCTGGTCACCGTCCAGGGCCCCTCCGACGACCTCGGCCACCTGCCGGACCTCCAGCGGGCGGTCCCCGACCAGGGCTCGGTGATCCCGCCGATCACGGTGAGCGCCGCGGACGGCTCGACCGACTGGCGTGTGATCAGCTTCGTGCGCGACGGCTGGACCGTCGTCATCGGCGCCGACCTGGCCGGGGACCAGGCTGCGATCGACCGGCTGGTCGCCATCGAGGTGGTCGTCGGCCTGATCGTCCTCGTCGTCCTGGGCGCCGCCGGGTACGTGCTCGTGCGCAACAGCCTGCGGCCGCTCGCCGAGGTGGAGTCCACGGCCCGGGCCATCGCCGCGGGCGACCTCTCGCAGCGGGTGCCGGAGGGCGACGAGCGCACCGAGGTCGGCCGGCTGTCGGCCGCGCTCAACGGCATGCTCGCCCGGATCGAGCGATCCTTCCGGGCGCAGCAGGCCTCCGAGGCCCAGGCCCGCGCGTCCGAGGACCGGATGCGCCGCTTCGTCGCCGACGCCAGCCACGAGCTGCGCACCCCGCTCACCTCGATCCGCGGCTTCGCCGAGCTCTACCGGCAGGGCGCCGTCAGCAGTCCCGAGGAGACCCGGCGGCTGATGCAGCGCATCGAGGCCGAGGGCGCGCGCATGGGCCTGCTGGTCGAGGACCTGCTGCACCTGGCCCGCCTGGACCAGCAGCGGCCGCTGACGGTCACCCCCGTCGACCTGGCCGAGATCGCCGGCGACGCCGTGCACGACGCCCGCGCGGTGCAGCCGGACCGACCGATCTCCCTGCACCTGGACGAGTCGCTCACCGACGTCCCCGTCGTCCTCGGGGACGAGGCCCGGCTGCGCCAGGTGGTCGGCAACCTGGTCACCAACGCGCTCACCCACACGCCGCCGACTGCGAAGGTGACCGTCACCGTGGCCCAGGACGCCGACCCGGACGTGCTCGTGCTCCGGGTCGCCGACGAGGGGCCCGGCATGGCCGAGACCGACGCCGAGCGGGTCTTCGAGCGGTTCTACCGAGCCGACACCGCGCGCACCCGGGAGGCCGGCGGCACCGGGCTGGGCCTGGCCATCGTCGCCTCGCTGGTGGCCGCGCACGGCGGCACGGTCGAGCTGCTGACCGCCCCGGGCAAGGGCGCGGCCTTCAGCGTGCGGCTGCGCCGCTCGGGCCCGCCCGCCGCGGACGCGGGCGCGGCCGACCATCTCGTGCCCTAGCGTCGGGGCGTGCCCGAGCGACCCGTCGAGACGCCCTACGACCCCGCGCTGATGGCGGCCGTCAGCGACCTCGGGGAGGCGCTGCGCGGGCTCGTCGACGCCTCGGTGCGGACGGCGCTCGACGCCGGAGAGCTCGTCGCGGCCGCCGAGGAGGCCCGGGCGCTGACCGCCCGGCTCGCCGCCGCGCGGCGCCCCGCGGGCCGGCTGCCGTCGCTCGACGACCCCGTGGCGTTCCGCCGCGTCTACAACCCGGTGACCGGCGTGGGCAGCGCGTTCGCGCCGCCGCTGCGGATCCGCCACGAGGGCGACGAGGTGGTCGCCCGGACCGTCCTGGGCCTGGCCTACGAGGGGCCGCCGGGGTTCCTGCACGGCGGGATGAGCGGGCTGCTCATGGACCAGATGCTCGGGTCGGCCGTGATCGCCGCCGGCCTCTGGGGGATGACGGTCCGGCTGGAGCTGGACTACCGCGGGCCGGTACCGCTCGACGTCCCCATCGAGCTGCGGGGCCGGGTCGTCGAGGACGCCGGGCGCAAGACCGGCGCCGCCGGCACGATCGCCCGCGCCGACGCGCCCGACGGCGTGCTCGTCGAGGCGCGCGGGATCTTCGTCGCCCCGCGCCCCGAGAAGGTCGCCGACTACTTCGGCGCGGTCACCGACGCCTCGGGCCGGCACGCGCCGCCCGGCCGGCCCACCGACGCGACGGCGGTAGCCGAGCCCGGGGATCCGGCATGAGGGACGTCGACGTCACCCGTGCCGCCGCTGCCGGACCCGGTGGTCTGCCGGCCGAGACCATTCTCACGGCGGTGGCCTCCGGGTGATCAGGGACACTGGGGCGGGAATCCCCATCGCGTCGATGCGGTTGGGATCACTTCGACCCCCTGACGTCGAGCTCCGGAGCCCGCGCGCGTGACCACCCCTGACTACCGGCTGACCCAGCTGGAGACGCTGGAGGCCGAGTCCATCCACGTGATCCGCGAGGTCGCCGCCGAGCTCGAGCGGCCCGTGCTGCTCTTCTCCGGCGGCAAGGACTCGATCGTGATGCTGGAGCTCGCCCGCAAGGCATTCGCCCCGGCCCGCATCCCGTTCCCGGTGATGCACGTCGACACCGGGCTGAACTTCCCGGACGTCCTCGAGTTCCGCGACAAGCGGGTCGCCGAGCTGGGCGTGCACCTCATCGTGGCCTCGGTGCCCGAGGCGATCGCCGCCGGCCTGGTGCGCGAGGAGCCCAACGGCTCGCGCAACCGGATCCAGACCCCGGTCCTGCTCGACGCGGTCGAGAAGCACGGCTTCACGGCCCTGTTCGGCGGCGCCCGCCGCGACGAGGACAAGGCGCGCGCGAAGGAGCGGATGTTCAGCTTCCGCGACGAGTTCGGCCAGTGGGACCCGAAGAACCAGCGGCCCGAGCTCTGGGACCTCTACAACGGCCGGATCCACCTGGGCGAGTCCATCCGGGTCTTCCCGCTGTCGAACTGGACCGAGCTCGACGTCTGGCAGTACATCGCCCGCGAGGAGATCGAGATCCCGCCGCTCTACCTCGCGCAGGAGCGGGATGTCGTGGAGCGCCAGGGGATGCTCTACGCGGTCAACGAGTTCATCACCCCGCGCGAGGGCGAGCAGGTCCGCCGGGAGAAGGTCCGCTACCGGACGGTCGGCGACGCCAACCTCACCGCCGCGGTCCGCTCGGAGGCCACCACGGTCGAGGAGGTCATCGCCGAGATCGCGGTGACCCGGCTGACCGAGCGCGGGGCCACCCGCGGCGACGACAAGGTCAGCGACGCCGCCATGGAGGACCGGAAGAAGGAGGGCTACTTCTGATGGCCACTGACACCGCCGCCCAGCCCGGCAACCACCCGCCCGTCGACGTCCACTCGGCCGCCGCCGAGCAGGCCCACGACATCGCCGTCGCCCGCAAGGACATCCTGCGCATCGCCACCGCCGGCTCGGTGGACGACGGCAAGAGCACGCTGATCGGCCGGCTGCTGTTCGACAGCAAGGCGGTCTTCGAGGACCAGTACGAGGCGGTCGAGCGGGCCAGCGCCGGCGGCGACTACGTGAACCTGGCGCTGCTCACCGACGGCCTGCGGGCCGAGCGGGAGCAGGGCATCACCATCGACGTCGCCTACCGGTACTTCGCCACCCCGCGGCGGACGTTCATCCTGGCCGACACCCCCGGCCACGTGCAGTACACGCGCAACATGGTCACCGGCGCCTCGACCGCCGACCTGGCGATCGTGCTGGTCGACGCCCGGAAGGGCATGCTGGAGCAGAGCCGCCGGCACGCCTTCCTCGCCTCGCTGCTGCGGGTGCCGCACCTCGTCGTCGCCATCAACAAGATGGACCTCGTCGACTGGTCGGAGGAGGTCTACGAGCGCATCCGCGACGAGTTCACCTCGTTCGCGGCGAAGCTGAACGTGCCCGACCTGACCGTCGTCCCCATCTCGGCGCTGCACGGCGACAACGTCGTCACCCGCTCGGCCAACACCCCCTGGTACGAGGGCTCGTCGCTGCTGCACCACCTCGAGCACGTGCACGTGGCCAGCGACCGCAACCTCGTCGACACCCGGTTTCCGGTCCAGTACGTGATCCGGCCGCAGTCCGACGCCTTCCACGACTACCGCGGCTACGCAGGGACCGTCGCGAGCGGCGTGCTGCGCCCCGGCGACGAGGTGCAGGTGCTGCCCAGCGGCCTGACGACGACGATCGCCGGCATCGACGGCCCCCGCGGCCCGGTCGAGGAGGCGTTCGCGCCGATGGCGGTGACCGTGCGGCTCGCCGACGACCTCGACGTCTCCCGCGGCGACCTGATCTGCCGGCCGGCGAACGTGCCGCACGTGACCCAGGACCTCGACGCGCTGGTCTGCTGGATGACCGACGAGCCGCTGCGCCCCCGTCAGCGGATCGCGATCAAGCACACCACCCGCTCGGTGCGGGCCATGGTCAAGGAGCTCAGCTACCGGCTCGACGTCAACACGCTGCACCGCGACCGCGAGGCGGGCGAGCTGGGCCTCAACGATATCGGCCGGGTGAAGCTGCGCACCACCCAGCCGCTGTTCGTCGACGACTACAGCCGCAACCGGGTCACCGGGCGGTTCATCCTCGTCGACGAGGCCACCAACGCCACCGTCGGCGCCGGGATGCTCACCCCCGCCTCCTGACCGCGTGGCTTTTCGGGCCAACCCACCGTGGGTTGGCCCGAAAAACCGCGGCTACGCGGCCTTCTCGAGGGCCCGGCGGGTGAGCAGGCGGGCGAGGTGGCGGCGGTACTCGGCGTCGGCGTGCATGTCCGACGACGGCTCGAGGCCCTGGTCGGCCAGCGCGGCGGCGTCGGCGATCGACGCGCCCCCCGCCAGCGCCTCCTCGGTCGCGGTCGCCCGGACGACGGAGCCGGCCATGTTGGCCAGCGCCACGCGCCCGTCCACCGCGGCGGCGGCCACGATCGGCCAGTCGTTCTCCCGCCGGGTGAACTTCTCGTATCCCCAGCCGGCCGCCCCGGTGCGCGGCACCCGCAGCTCGACGATCACCTCGTCGGGCTCCAGGGCGGTCTCGAAGAAGCCCAGCCAGAACTCGGTGACCGGGATCGACCGGCGTCCGCCGGGTCCCTGGACGACGACGGTTCCGCCCAGCGCGAGCAGCGCCGTGGGCAGGTCGGACGCCGGGTCGCTGTGCGCGACCGTGCCACCGAGCGTGCCGCGGTGGCGGACCTGCGGGTCACCGACCCGGGCGGCGACGTGCGGCAGCAGCGGCACCTCGGCCCGGGCGACGTCGGAGCGCTCGAGCTCGTAGTGCCGGGTGCCCGCGCCGATCGCGACCTCGTCGCCGTCGACCCGGACGTAGGACAGGTCCGGGATCGCGCTGATGTCGACCAGGACGGCGGGCATCGCCAGCCGCAGCTTCATGAGCGGCAGCAGCGAGTGGCCGCCGGCGATCAGCTTGGCGTCGTCCCCGTGCTCGCCGAGCGCGGCGATCGCCTCCTCGACCGAGCCCGCCCGGACGTACTCGAACGGCCCCGGGATCATGCCGTCACCTCCGAGGTGGGCACCTGACCGGCGGCGGGGCCGGCCTTTGCGGCGGCCCGCACCGCCCGCACGATGTTGTGGTAGCCGGTGCACCGGCAGAGGTTGCCCTCCAGGCCCTCGCGGACCTCGCGGTCGCTCGGGTCCGGGTTGTCGGCCAGCACGCCGATCGCGGCCATGACCATGCCCGGGGTGCAGAAGCCGCACTGCAGACCGTGCTCCTCGCGGAACGCCTGCTGCATCGGGTGCAGCTCGCCGTCCGGCCCGGCCAGCCCCTCCAGGGTCGTCACCTGCGCGCCCTCGGCCTGCGCGGCCAGGACGGTGCACGACTTCACCGACAGCCCGTCCACGATCACCGTGCAGGCGCCGCACGAGGTGGTGTCGCAGCCGATGTTCGTGGCCTTGAGCCCGCAGACCTCGCGCAGGTAGTGGGCGAGCAGCAGCCGGGGCTCCACGTCGTCCGTGCGCTGCCGGCCGTTGACCGTCATGGACACCTGCATCAGTTGCTGCCTCCCTGCTGGGCGTGCTCTGTCTGCTGGGCTTCGTTGATGGCCCGCCACACCCGCATGGGCGTGCACGGCATGTCGATGTGCCGGACGCCGAGGTACGAGACGGCGTCGATGACGGAGTTCTGCACCGCCGGGGTGGCGCCGATCGTCCCGGCCTCCCCGATCCCCTTGGCGCCGAGCGGGTTCATCGGTGTCGGCGTGGCCATGTCCACCAGCTCGAAGCTCGGCAGCTCGGTCGCCGAGACGAACGGGTAGTCGGCCAGCGTCGAGGTCTGCGGGTTGCCGTCGGCGTCGTAGAGGACCTCCTCGAGCAGCGCCTGCGCCACGCCCTGCGCGATCCCGCCGTGCCGCTGCCCCTCGGCCAGCAGCGGGTTGACGATCGTGCCGGCGTCGTCGACGGTCACCACCCGCACGACCTCAGCCTTGCCCGACTCGACGTCGACCTCGGTGACGACGACGTGCGCGCCGAACGGGAAGGTCGGGCCGGCGGCGGCGAACCGGGTGTCGACCCGCAGCTGCTCCTTCTCCGCGAGCTTGGCGAGGCTCACCCCGGAGCCGGGGCTGCCCTTGACCCGCAGCCCCGCCGCGCCGAGGTCGACCTCCAGGTCGGCCGGGTCGGCCTCCAGGACCTCCGCGGCGCGCTGCTTGGCCACCTCGACGAGCTCCACCGCGGCCTGGTGGACGGCGGCGCCGCCCTGCTGGAGACTGCGCGAGCCCATCGTGCCGCCGCCGCGCGGGATGCGGTCGGTGTCGCCGTGGAGAACGGTGATCTTCTCGATCGGGATGCCGGTCTGCTCGCTGGCGAGCATCGCCCAGGCGGTGGCGTGCCCCTGTCCGTGCGGCGAGGTGCCGGTCAGCACGGTGGCCGTCCCGTCGGGGTGCACCTCGAGGGACGCCGACTCGGCCGCCCCCAGACCGGTGTCCGCGCCGGTGATCTCGACGTACACCGACATGCCGATGCCCAGCTGCCGGGCGTCGCCGCGCTCGCGGCGCCGGGCCTGCTCGGCCCGCAGTTCCGCGTAGCCGGCCGCCTCCAGCGCCTTGTCCAGCGCGGCGACGTACTCCCCGCTGTCGTAGGTGGCGCCGGTCGGGGTGGTGTGCGGCTCGTGGAACGGCGGCAGCAGGTTCTTGCGGCGGACGTCGGCCGGGTCCATGCCGATCTCGGCGGCGAACAGGTCGATCGCCCGCTCGGCCGCGGCGGTGGCCTCGGGGCGGCCCGCCCCGCGGTAGGCGCCGATCGACGTCGTGTTGGTGGCCAGGACGCGGGCCTGCGCGTGCACCTTCGGGAAGCCGTACACGGCCGAGGCCATGAGCATCGTGAGCGTGGGCAGGACGATGCCGATCCGCGGGTAGGCGCCGGCGTCCTGGTCCACGACGAGGCTGTAGGCGTGCACCGTGCCGTCCCGGCTGCCGCCGATGGTCACGATCTGGTCCTGGCCGCGGCCGTGCAGCATGCCCACCAGGTTCTCCGACCGGTTCTCCGTCCAGCGCACCGGCCGGCCGATCTGCCGGGCGAGCCAGGCGACGAAGGCGTACTCGGGGTCGGCGCCGATCTTGGCGCCGAAGCCGCCGCCGACGTCGGGGGTGACCAGGCGCACGTCCGCCGGGTCCAGGCCGAGCCAGCCGGCGATCTCGCCCTTGGCCTGCTGCGCGCCCTGGTTGGTGCACCAGATCGTCACCCGGCCGTCCTCGCCCCACGCCGCCGCGGTTGCGCGGGTCTCGAGCGGGACGGGGGCCACCCGCTGGTTGACCACCCGCTGGGTGACGACGACCTCGCAGTCGGCGAAGAAGTTGGCCGGCGCGGCCTCGCCGAAGGTCGCCATCACGTTCGTGCCGGCCTCGGGGAACAGGAGCACGTCCCCCTTGGCGGCGTCGGCCATCGTGACGACCGCGGGGAGGGGGTCGATGTCGACGGCGACCATCTCGGCGGCGTCCTCGCCCTGGTAGCGCTCCTCGGTGAGCACCACGGCGATGATGTCGCCCACGAACCGGACGGTGTCCTTCGCCAGCCAGGGCCGGGTCATGGCCGGGGGGACCATCGGCAGACCGGCGGGGATCGGGTCCAGGTCGAGGTCGTCGGCGGTGTAGACGGCGACGACACCGGGCGCCTCTCGGGCGGCGGAGGCGTCGACCGACAGGATGCGCCCGTGGGCGACCTGCGACCGGACGAACGTCGCGTAGACGGCCCCGGTGAGCCGCTCGTCGACCAGGTCGTCGGTGTAGGTCGCGCCGCGGGTGAGGAACAGCGGATCCTCGGTGCGGACCACGCGAGTGCCCAGGATGCTCATGCGGCTCCTTCGTCTCAGGCGGGTGCTCTCGGGCACTCTGTCAGACAGACGTGAGCCTGCCCACATATGGGTCCTCCCAGGCGGAAGGCCCGGTGTGGTGGAGTGGGGGCCGATGAACCAGCTCCGCACGGCGCGGTCACGGGCGGCGACCGCGGCGCTCCTGCTGGCGATCGTCGCCGTGGCGCTCAACCAGCGGCCCGCCGTGGTCGCGATCGCCCCCGTGCTCGGCGACCTGCGGGCCGACACCGGGCTGTCCGCCGCCATGGCCGGCCTGCTCACCACGGTGCCGGTGCTCTGCTTCGGCGCGTTCGCGCCGCTCGCCCCGCGGCTGGCGCGGCGGATCGGCCTGGAGACGGCGGTCGCGCTGTCCCTGCTGCTCCTCGCGGCCGGCATCGCACTGCGGCTGCTCCCGCCGGTCGCCCTGCTCTACGCCGGCAGCCTCATCGCCGGGGCCGCCATCGCGGTCGCCAACGTGCTGCTGCCGGCGTACGTCAAGCGCGAGTTCCTGCGGCCCGGCGCGGTGATGGGCCTGTACTCGGCGGCCCTGAACGTCGGCGCGGGCGCGGGCGCGGCGGCCACGGTGCCGCTGGCCGCGGCGCTCGGCCTCGACTGGCGCGCCGGGCTCGGGCTGTGGCTGGTCCTCGCCCTCGCCGCGCTGGCGCTCTGGCTGCCGGTGGCCGGCACCGGCCGCGGCCGCCGCGCGGCACCGCCGGTGGTGAGCTCGGGTTCCTGGTCGCTGCTGCGCCAGCCGCTGGCCCGCCAGGTCACGGCGTACCTGGGGCTGCAGAGCGTGCAGTTCTACGCGGTCTCCGCCTGGCTGCCGACGCTGCTCGCCGACAGCGGGGTGCCCGTCCGCGAGGGCGGCCTGCTGCTCGGGGTGGCCAACGTGATCGGCGCGGCCGGGGCGCTGGTCGCACCCGCGCAGGCCGGCCGGATGCGCACCCAGCGGCCGCTCGTCCTCGCCGTCGCCGTGGCCTACGCCGTCGGGCTGGGCGGCCTGCTCGTCGCGGCCGACTCCTGGACGCTGCTGTGGGTCTGCGCGTTCGGCATCGCCCAGGGCTCCGGGTTCGCCCTCGCGCTCACGCTGATCGTGCTGCGCAGCCCCACCCCGCTGACCGCGGCCCGGCTCGGCGGGGTCGCGCAGTGCCTGGGCTACCTGCTCGCCGCCGGCGGGCCACCGGTGCTCGGCGGGCTGCACGACCTCACCGGCGGCTGGGCCTGGCCGCTGGCGCTGCTCCTGGCCGCGCTCGTGCCGATGCTCTGGGCGGGCTGGGGCGCCGCGCGCGACGCCGTCCTCAGCACCGACGAGCGGACCGCCGAGCCCGCCGCGGCGCGTTAGCGCAGCCGCACCGGCAGGTGCTCGAAGCCGCGCAGCGTCTGCAGGTCGCGGCGGACCGGCCGGCCGTCGACGCGCAGGCCCGGGAACCGGTCGGTGAGCGCCCGCAGCCCGACGACGCCCTCCAGCCGGGCCAGCCCCGCGCCGAGGCAGTAGTGGATGCCACCGGAGAACGCCAGGTGGTCGCGGGCGTTGGCGCGGGTGACGTCGAAGCGGGCGGGGTCGGTGAACACGTCGGGGTCGCGGTTGGCGGCGCCGAGCAGCACGGTGATCCGGCCGCCGGCCCGCAGCCGGCGCCCGCCCAGCTCGACGTCCGCGCGCACGTTCCGCCCGGTGATCTGCACCGGGCTGTCGTGGCGGAGCACCTCCTCGACAGCATTCGCCCAGCCCTCGGGCGCCGCGCGCAGGGCGTCCCACTGGTCCCGGTGGGCGTCGAGCAGCACGATCGCGTTGCCGAGCAGGTTCACCGTGGTCTCGAACCCGGCGCCGAGCAGCAGCATCACGGTGGCGTGCAGCTCCCGCTCGCTGAGCGCCTCCTCCCCCGGCAGCCCCACCAGGCGGCTGACCAGGTCGTCCCCCGGGTCGCGGCGCAGCCGCTCGAAGTGGCCGCGCAGGAACGCGTGCATGGCGCGCAGCGCCTTCTCCGCGGCGACGTAGCGGCGGAACGGCAGGCCGGGGTCGAGGGTCGCCGCGGCGGCCGCGCCCCAGCGCAGGAAGTCCTCCCGCCGGTCGGTCGGGACGCCGAGCAGCTCGGCGATGACCAGCACGGGGAGCTGCGCGGCGTAGGCGTCGACGAGGTCGACCGGCCCGCCGTCGGCCGCGGTGCGGGCCTCGAGGGCGTCGAGCAGCGTGTCCGCCGTCCGCCGGATCATCGGCTCGAAGGCCGCGGTCGCGCGCGGGGTGAAGGCGCGGCTGACCAGCCGCCGGTAGCGCGTGTGGTCGGGCGGGTCGACGACGAGCATGGACGGCGGCTCGGCCACACCGGTGGCGTCGAGGTCGTCGCCGTACTCCAGCGCCCAGCGGATCGCCCGGGGCGCCGCCGACCGGTCCCAGCCCACGCCGAACGACTCGGAGCGGAGCACCTCCTGCGTCAGGGCGTGGGAGGTCGTGGTCAGCCCGAGGCTGCCGGGGGTCAGCGGCCCAGCGGCGCGCAGCTGCTCGTACAGCCCGTAGGGGTCCTCGCGCACCGCCGGGTCCCGGAGCAGCCGGCCGACCAGGTCACCGCGCCGCGCGGCCCGGGACAGGTAGACGGCGGGCAGGCCGTGGCGCACCGCCCAGCGGGCCACCGTGCGCGAGTCGGTCCGGGCGGTCCGTGGGACGACGGCATCGGCCGTCGGGGTCGCGGCGACGGGGGCGCGGGTCACCGCCGCAGTCTGGCAGGAATCACCGACGGCGCCGCCGCCGCGGACGGCGCCGTCCGCGCACTACTCCGTCGGGGCGGGGGCGCTGCCGGGATCGCCGTTCCAGTCCTTGCCCGCCTTGTCGGCGTTCTCCGGCAGGTCGCTGGCGGTCTGCTCGGCCACCTTCTGGACCATCTCCTCGTCGGACAGGCCCTCACCGGCGGCCTGGGTCCGGCTGCTGGGCTCGCTCATCTCGCGGTCTCCTTCGATCCGGCGGACATCGTCACCAGGCTGCGTCCCCGGCCGCGGGGGCCGGCAAACCAGCGACCCTCAGGTGCCGCGCAACGGCCGTTCCACTTTGGTAGTGTGCAATCGAATTGACAGCAAGACCGGGAGCCGCCGTGATGCACCGTCCCCCGGAACCCGACGCCGCGACGAGTGCGCTCGCCGACCTGGTGACCTCGATCGACGACTGCATCGAGCGCCTCTCGGCCGCCCGCGTCCGCGCGGAGGAACTGCTCGAGGCGCGCGGCGAGGGCACCAGCTGGCTGGAGCTCGTCACCTCGGAGACCCGGCCCCTGGTGGTCGAGTCGATCAGCACCGTCCTGGCCACGCTGGCGCGGGCCGGGAGCACGTTCCGCCGCGAGCAGGCGTACTCCCTGCAGGCGGAGCACGTGAGCATCAACCGGATCGCCGCGCTGTTCGGCGTCACCCGTCAGCGGATCTCCGCCCTCCTGCGCGAACGCGCCCAGGCCGACGAGCCCGCAGCGGTGGCCGACTGAGTTCCACCGGAGGCGCCGCGGCTCGGCGCAACCGGGGCTTGCTCCACCGATTGGGGGTCCAATGGACCCCCTCCCCACGGCTGACCATCCCCCCGATCGAGGGTGACTGTTCCCGCATGCCCCGCTCACCCGAGCGGCGGACCTCCGACGCGGAGACGATCATGCCCAGAACCGCAGTTCCGGCCAGCTGCGGATCATGGCCTGGCAGAACGAGGACGCCGACGCCAACCGGCAGGGCCTGACCATCAGCGAGTTCGGTGAGATCGACGGTCCGGGCATGGGCGGCTGCCCGGCCGGCGCCACCGGCCAGGGCCCCAAGTCCCCGACCGGCGTCACCGCCGCGCAGGACGGCACGAACATCGCCGTCACGTGGACCCCCGCCGAGCAGAACCCCGGCACCTCGCCCGTCCTCGGCTACTCGGTCCGCGCGGTCTCCAAGGCCACGACCGACGGTGCCCAGTCCGAGTTCGGCCGGCGGATCTTCGACCCGGCGGCGGCGTCCGCCTCGCTGCCCGGCACGCTCGACGGCAACCGCATCGAGGTGCGGACGATCACCGAAGCCGGTGAGTCGTGGCCGCCGGCGCTCGACGGCGCAGCGGCCGGTGGCGGCTCGTCCGACACCACCGCGCCCTCCGTCACCGCGGCGCCGGCCGGCACCAATTTCACCGGCCCCGCACAGATCACGCTGAGCAGTGACTCCGCCGACGCGCAGATCTACTACACGCTCGACGGCTCCAGCCCGCTGGAGGGCCCGGACGGCATCAACCCGGCCGCGACCCTGTACGAGGCCCCGTTCACGGTCGAGAAGCCGGCCACCGGTAGCTCGGTCACGCTGAAGTACGTCGCGATCGACGCTGCGAACAACACGTCGCAGGTGAAGACCGAGACGTACACGCTCACGGCGACGCCGGTGAGCGGGGCCACCCCGCTGCCCGCCGTGGTGACGGCCAACCCCGGCCCGAACGCGACCAGCGCCACGCTGACCCTGGTCAACGGCGTGACCTACGACGTGACCATCCTCGCCACCAACGCGGTCGGTGACGGCCCGGCCTCGGCGGCCAAGCAGGTGACCCCGGCTGCGCCGGCCGCTGACACCGTGCGGGCGACGTCGGCCTCCTGGAAGAGCAACGACTTCCGGGTCCGCGGCACCGGGTCGGTCGACGGGAGCACCGTGACCGTGTGGCGGGTCGACGCGCAGGGGAACCGGACCACCCAGATCGGCACCCTGACGGCGACCGTGACCATCGGAGCCTTCGACTGGCGGCTCCGGACGGGTGTCCCCACCACCAACCCCGGCCGCGTCGTCGTGGTCTCCAGCGGCGGCGGGGTGAGCGCCCCGATCACCGTCGCGAACGGGTGACGGACCGGGTGCACCCTCCGGGGTGAGCCCACCGCACCACCACAACGGAACGGACCGAGGGCCCGTCACCAGCCAGGTGACGGGCCCTCGGCCCGTGGTCAGGGGACCAGCGCGTCGATCGCCTTGTACACGCGCTGCTCGGAGATCGGCCGCGGGGTGCCGATGCCCTGCGCGAACAGCCCCACGCGCAGCTCCTCGATCATCCAGCGGATGCGGGTGACCGGGTCGTCCGGCGCCCCCGTCGCCGGCACCCGCGCCCGCAGCTGCTCGTACTCCTCGGTCACCGCGGAGACCTGCTCCATCCAGACCGCGTCACGGGCGGCGTTGGCCGGCAGCTTCTCCAGCCGGTGGGCCATCGCCCGCAGGTAGCGGACGACGTCGGGCAGCCGGCGCAGCCCCGTCTCGGTGACGAACCGCCGGTGCAGCAGGCCGCCCATCTGCCGGCGCAGGTCGGCGATCGCCGTCTCGGGTACCCGTCGGCCGGGGGCCGCGCCGAGCGCGACCGCGACCTCTCGGGCCTGGGTCAGGACGGCCTCCACCCGGCGGACGCCCTCGGTGGTCAGCGGCGGCAGCTCGGCCCGCGCCCGCTCGACCAGCGCGGCGAACGCGGCCTCGTCCCGCGGCGGCCCGCCGGCGGCGGCGATCAGCTCGCCGGCGGCCGCGTCGACGACATCGTCCACCAGGGCCGGGATCTCGCCGTCGGGGTTGAACTGCAGGGCCAGCCGGGTGCGCGGCGAGAGGCTCTTGACCACCTGCCGGGCGGGGGAACCGGCGGCCAGCACGAGCAGCCGGCGTGCCCCGGCCCAGGTCAGCCGGCTCGCCTCCGCCTCGGTGGCGACCACGCGGACGCCGACCGTCGTCCCCTCGTCGACCAGCGCCGGGTACGCCGTCACCACGTGGGCGCCGCGGCGCACCTCGACCGTGCGCGGCAGGCTGCCGAGCTCCCACGAGGTCAGGCCGGTGCGCTCGAGGTCCGAGGCCGCCCGGGCCAGGCCGGCGCGGGCCTGAGGAGCGACCTCCGCCTTGAGCGCGGCGAGGTCCTTGCCCGTGGCCAGGGGGCGCTGCGCGTCGTCGAGCACCCGGAAGGTGGCCCGCAGGTGGTCGGGCACCTGCGCCGGCTGCCAGGCGTCCGGCGGGATCGGCACGCCGACGGCCCGCTGGAGCTCCCGCTCCAGCGCCGGCAGCAGGGGCTCACCGGGATCGATGTGCGGCAGCACCTCGCGCACGCGGTCCGGGATGGGCACCAGGGTGCGGCGCAGCTGCTTGGGCAGCGTCCGCAGCAGCGCGGTGACCAGCTCCTCGCGCAGGCCGGGCACGGTGAACGCCAGGGACTCACCCGAGGTCCGCTCGGCCACGGTGTCCAGCACGCCGAGCGGTACGTCGACGGTGACGCCGTCCTGGGGCGTGCCCGGCGCGAACGCGTAGGACAGCGGCAGGGTGAGGCCCTGCGTGAGCGCCACCTGGTCGGGGAAGTCCTCGACGCGCACCTGCCCGGCAGCCGCGGCGTTGGTGAGCATCTCGGGGGTGAAGGTGAGCAGGTCGGGGGTCTGCCGGCGGGCGGTCTTCCACCAGCGGTCGAAGTGCCGGGTGGAGACGACGTCGGCCGGGACGCGGGCGTCGTAGAGCTCGAACAGCGTCTCCTCGTCGACGCGGATGTCGCGCCGGCGGGCGCGCTCCTCGAGCTCGGCCACCCGCTCGGTCGCCCGCTGGTTCTCGGCCCAGAACCGGTGGTGCGTCGTCCACTCGCCCTGGACCAGCGCGTGCCGGATGAACAGCTCGCGGGAGACGACCGGGTCGATCGAGCCGTACTGCACCCGGCGCCCGACGACGAGCGGGATGCCGTAGAGGGTCACGCGCTCGCTGGCGACGACGGAGCCGCGTTTGGCGTCCCAGCGCGGCTCGGAGTACTGCCGCTTGACCAGGTGCGCGCCCACCCGCTCCACGACGTCGGGGTCCACGCGGGCCACGGTGCGGGCGAAGAGCCGGCTGGTCTCCACGAGCTCCGCGGCGACCACCCACCGCGGCGGCTTCTTCGCCAGCGGCGTCCCCGGCGCGAGGACGAACCGCGTGTTGCGGGCGCCCAGGTACTCCCGGCTCGGCCTCCGGGAAGGGCCGTTGTGGCCACTTTGGCCCTTGGGGGGTTCGGCCTGGACGCCGACGTGGGAGAGCAGGCCGGCGAGCAGGGCCGCGGTGACGCCGCGCTCGTCGGGTTCAGTCGCGAGCTCGCCCGTCGCCATCCCGAGCCGGCGGGCGGTGCCGCGCAGCTGCCCGTGCAGGTCCTGCCACTCGCGGATGCGCAGGTAGTGCAGGAACTCCCGCTTGACCGTCCGGCGGAACTGGTTGCCGGACAGCGCCTCCTGCCGCTCGGCCAGGTAGCGCCACAGGTTGAGCAGCGCGAGGAAGTCGGAGTGCTCGTCGGCGAAGCGGGCGTGCGCCTCGTCGGCGGCCTGCTGGTGCTCGGACGGGCGCTCGCGCGGGTCCTGGATGGTCAGGCCGGCCGCGATGACCAGGACCTCCTCCAGCACCCCGCGCCGGTCGGCCTCGACCACCATCCGCGCCAGCCGCGGGTCCAGCGGCAGCGCGGCCAGCGAGCGCCCGACGTCGGTGAGGCTCGGGTGGGCGGGGTGGCCGGCAAAGTCCAGCGCGCCGAGCTCCTCCAGCAGGGCCAGGCCGTCGGCGACCGCGCGGCGGTCCGGCGGGTCGACGAACGGGAACTCGAGGACGTCGCCCAGGTCCAGCGCGGCCATCTGCAGCAGGACCGAGGCGAGGTTGGTGCGCAGGATCTCCGGGTCGGTGTACTCGGGCCGGGAGAGGAAGTCCTCCTCGGTGTAGAGCCGGATCGCGACGCCGTCGGACGTGCGCCCGCAGCGGCCGGCCCGCTGGCGCGCCGACGCCTGGCTGACCGGCTCGATCGGCAGCCGCTGCACCTTGGTGCGATGGCTGTACCGGGAGATGCGCGCCGTCCCGGGGTCGACGACGTAGCGGATGCCGGGCACGGTCAGCGAGGTCTCGGCGACGTTGGTGGCCAGCACGATCCGCCGGCCGGTGTGCGCGGCGAAGACCTTGTGCTGGTCGGCGGCCGACAGCCGCGAGTACAGCGGGACGATCTCGGTGTTCGGGAGTCCGCGTTCCTCCAGCGCGTCCTGGGTGTCGCGGATCTCCCGCTCGCCGGCCAGGAACACCAGGACGTCGCCGGACCCCTCGGCCACCAGCTCGTCGACGGCGTCGAGGATCGCGCTGACCTGGTCGCGGTCGGGATCGGCGGCCGGGTCGCCCTCCGGGGCGTCCGGGTCGACGACCGGCCGGTAGCGCACCTCGACCGGGTAGGTCCGGCCGCTGACCTCCACGATCGGCGCGTCGCCGAAGTGCTTCGCCACGCGCTCGACGTCGATGGTCGCCGAGGTGATGACCAGCTTCAGGTCCGGCCGCCTCGGCAGCAGCTGGGCGAGGTAGCCCAGCAGGAAGTCGATGTTGAGGCTCCGCTCGTGCGCCTCGTCGAGGATGATCGTGTCGTACTGGCGCAGCAGCCGGTCGCGGGTGATCTCGGCGAGCAGGACGCCGTCGGTCATCAGCTTGACCACCGTCGTGTCGCTGACGTGGTCGGTGAAGCGCATCTTGAAGCCGACGGCCTCGCCGAGCGGGCTGTCCAGCTCCTCGGCGATCCGCTCGGCGACGCTGCGGGCGGCGATCCGGCGCGGCTGGGTGTGCCCGATCCGCCCCCGCACGCCGCGGCCGAGCTCGAGGGCGATCTTCGGCAGCTGGGTGGTCTTGCCCGAGCCGGTCTCACCGGCGACGACGACCACCTGGTTGTCGCGCAGGGCGGCGGCGATGTCGTCGCGGCGGGCGCTCACCGGCAGCTCGCCGGGATAGGTCACCACGGGGACGGCGGCCCGCCGGCGGGCGATCCGCTCCTCGGCGGCGGCCACGTCCGCGGCGATCCGCTCGCGCTGGCGCGCCCGGGCCTCCGCGTCACGGGTGCGCCGCAGCCCGTCCAGCCGGCGGCGCAGCCGGTGCTCGTCCTCGATGGTCAGACCGGTCAGCCGGGCCCGGAGGTCGTCGGGGCCGGCGCCGCTGCGCGCGGGGGCGTCGTCGGGGGCGCTCACGGCGCAGCCTCCTTCGTCCTGGGGGTCGGCGGACCTGCGGATACCGGCGCGCGACGTGGGGTACCCCGATCCGAGGATCCCACCGCCGACGGCCTGCGCCGCCGTCGGCCAGGTCACAGCTTCTTGCACGGCGCAACTGATTGCGTGTACGGAGCAACAGGTTGTACCTTGCACATGTTTCCCAGCCCCCTGTCTGGAGCCTTCTGTGACCACCTCGCCCGTCCCGCCGGTCGGCGCCGGCCACCGGCTCGACCACCTGCGGGCGCTCTCCGAGCAGTTGCCCCGCTTCGGGCGGCTGGTGCACGCGCTCAAGGCACAGCAGGCCGCCGACGGCCGTGACCGCGCCGCGCTGGTCCTGCTCTTCCCGCTCGTCCGGCTCGGGCCCCTGCGGCAGAGCGCGCTGGCCGAACTGATGCACGCCGACCCGTCCACCGTCAGCCGGCACGTGACCTCCCTGGTGGAGCGTGGCCTCGTGACCCGCGTCGCCGATGAGACCGACGGGCGGGCCAGCCGGCTGGTGGTCACCGACGCCGGGCGCGCGGAGCTCGAGCAGTTCCGCCGCGAGCGGGAGGCCCACCTCGAGCGGGCCACCGCCGGGTGGAGCGAGGACGAGCTCGCCACGCTCACGGCGCTCTTCACCCGCCTGCTCGACGACCTCACCGCCGGGCTCCCCGGCTATCCCTGCGGCCCGGGCAGCGACGCCCCCTCCGCCACGACCGACGTTCCCGCCCCGAGAGAGAAGCGATGAGCCAGACCTCCACCCGCACCAGCGCGGCCGACCGCAGGGGCGCCCGCGCGGCGGCCGCAGCGCCGGATGCCAGCGGCGTCTTCACCCACCGGCAGATCCTGACGATCCTGTCGGGCCTGATGCTCGGCATGTTCCTGGCCGCGCTCGACCAGACGGTCGTCTCGACCGCGATCCGCACGATCGCCGACGACCTGCAGGGCTATGACCTGCAGGCCTGGGCGACGACGGCGTTCCTGATCACCTCGACGATCGCCACGCCGCTCTACGGCAAGTTGTCCGACATGTACGGCCGGCGCGGGTTCTACCTGTTCGCCATCGCCGTCTTCGTGGTGGGCTCGGCCCTCTGCGGCATGGCGTGGAACATGTACTCGCTGGCCGCCTTCCGCGCCTTCCAGGGCATCGGCGCCGGCGGCCTCATGTCGCTCGCCCTGGCGATCATCGCCGACATCGTCCCGCCGCGGGAGCGCTCGAAGTACCAGGGCTACTTCATGGCGGTCTGGGGCACCTCCAGCGTGCTCGGCCCGGTCATCGGCGGCTTCCTCGCCGGCCAGGCCTCGATCCTCGGCCTCGACGGGTGGCGGTGGATCTTCTGGATCAACGTGCCCCTCGGCTTCGCCGCCTTCGCCGTCGTCATGCGGGTGCTGCACCTGCCGCACACCCGCCGCGACCACCGCATCGACTGGCCCGGGGCCCTCGCCCTGGTCGTCGCGCTGGTCCCGCTGCTGATCGTGGCCGAGCAGGGCCGCACGTGGGGCTGGGACTCCGGCAAGGCCGTGCTCTGCTACGTCGTCGGCGTCGTCGGCCTGATCGCCTTCATCCTGGCCGAGCGGGCCTACAAGGACGAGGCGATCCTGCCGCTGCGGATGTTCGCCAACCGGACGTTCTCGGTCAGCAGCGTCGCGAGCATCGTGCTCGGTGCCGGCATGTTCGGCGGCATCCTGCTGCTCCCCCAGTACCTCCAGGTCGTGCACGGGTCCAGCCCGACCGTCGCCGGCCTGCAGATGCTGCCGCTGGTGCTGGGCATCATGACCGGCGCGATGACCTCCGGTCAGACGATCGCGCGGACCGGCAAGTACAAGCTGTTCCCCCTGGTCGGCGTCGTGTTCATCGTCGTCGCCCTGGCGGCGCTGTCCTTCGTCGTCGAGGCCGACACGTCCGTGTGGACGCTCGTGCCGTTCATGCTGCTGCTGGGCCTCGGCCTGGGCTTCAACATGCAGCCCGTGATCCTGGCCGTGCAGAACGCGGTGTCGCCGCGGGAGATCGGCGTCGCCACCTCGTCGGTGACGTTCTTCCGGCAGATGGGCGGCACGATCGGCACCGCCGTCTTCCTGTCGATCATGTTCACCCGGCTCGGTACCGAGATCCCGAAGCAGATCCTCCAGGCGGCTCAGGCCAACCCGGAGGCCGCGCAGCAGGCGCAGGCCCTGCAGCAGGCCGGGGCGGACAGCGTTCTGGCCGACACGACCGGCATCAATGCCTTCCCGGCGCTGGTCACGCCGTTCCGGGTCGGCTTCTCGAACACCCTCGATCTGGTGTTCCTGGTCGCCGCGGCCGTCGTCGCCGTCGGCTTCTTCGTCCTGCTGTTCCTGCCGCAGGTGCCGCTGCGGAACATGTCCGGCATCCAGGCCCAGCAGGCGGCCGCCGGCGAGGGCCCCGAGCCGGACGCCGTCCCACCCGCCGTCGACCGCACTCCGCAGGAGGAGACCGCGCACGCCGCCGGCGCCGCCGCGCCGACGTCGACGGCACCGCCGGCCGGCAAGCCCAGAGGGTAAGGACCGCCACCTCACCAGAGGGCCCCTTCCCGCACCCGCGGTGAGGGGCCCTCGTGGCGTCCGGGCAGTGGCCGAGCCGGCCCGGAGCTGGAACGGTGACCGGCGTGTTCGAGCAGTTCGACGCCCTCGACGTGGAGGTCTCGTCCCCGCACGGCGGCACGTGCCGCGTGCACGCGGTGACCGGCGGGTCCGGCCCGCCGCTTCTGCTGCTGCACGGCTACCCGCAGACCTCGGCCATGTGGCACGAGCTGGCCCCGCGGCTGGCGCAGCGGCACACCGTCGTCGCCGCCGACCTGCGCGGCTACGGCGACTCCGGCCGCCCGGACGCCGGCCCGGGCCACGCCGGCTACTCGTTCCGGGCGATGGCCGCCGACCAGGCCGCGCTCATGCGCGCGCTCGGCCACGAGCGCTACGCCGTCGTCGGGCACGACCGCGGCGCCCGGGTGACGCACCGGCTCGCCCTCGACGAGCCCGAGGCGGTGACCCGCGCCGCCGTGCTCGACATCCTGCCGACCGCGCACGTCTACGCGCACGTGGACCGGCGGCTGGCCACGGCCTACTACCACTGGTTCTTCTACGTCCAGCCCGAGCCGGTGCCGGAGCGGCTCATCGCCGGCGATCCCATCGGCTACCTGCACAGCCTGCTCGGCGGCTGGGGCAGCGCCCTCGACGCGTACGCCCCCGAGGCGCTGGCCGAGTACGAGCGCAGCTACGCCGACCCGGCGGCCCGGCACGCCATGCTCGAGGACTACCGGGCGGGCGCGAGCGTCGACCTCGACCACGACGCGGCCGACGCCGCGGCCGGCCGGCGGGTGTCGGCGCCGCTGCTGGTGGTCTGGGGATCCCGCAGCGTCGTCGGCACCGGCCCGGACGATCCGCTCTCGGTCTGGAGCGAGAGGGCCACCGACGTCCGCGGCGGCCCGGTGGACGCCGGGCACTTCCTCGTGGAGGAGCGACCGGCCGAGACCCTCGCCCTCCTGGAGCCGTTCCTCGATTGACCGGGGCCTACCGTGAGGGAGTGCGCTCGTCGTTGATCCTGTCCCGCCGCGACCTCGAGTTCCTGCTGCACGAGTGGCTCGACGTGGAGTCCCTGACCAAGCGCCCGCGCTACGCGGAGCACTCGCGGGAGACCTTCGACGCCGTCCTCGAGCTGGCCGAGGAGATCGCCACCGAGCACTTCGCGCCGCACAACCGCACCGCCGACGAGAACGAGCCGCGGTTCGTCGACGGCAAGGTGGAGATGATCCCCGAGGTGGCGCAGGCGCTGCGGGTCTTCGCCGAGGCCGGGCTGATGTCGAGCGAGTTCGACGAGCAGTACGGCGGCCTGCAGCTGCCGCACACCGTCGGGCAGGCCGTCTTCGCCTGGTTCAAGGCGGCCAACGTCGGCACCTCGGCCTACCCGTTCCTCACCATGGCCAACGCCCGGCTGCTCATCGCGCACGGCTCGCCGGAGCAGATCGCCACCTACGTGCGGCCCGAGGTGGAGGGCCGCTGGTTCGGGACGATGGCGCTGTCCGAGCCGCAGGCCGGCTCGTCGCTGGCCGACATCACCACCCGGGCCGAGCCCCAGGACGACGGCACCTACCGGCTGACCGGCAACAAGATGTGGATCTCCGGCGGCGACCACGAGCTGACCGAGAACATCGTCCACCTGGTCCTGGCCAAGATCCCCGGCGGGCCACCCGGGGTGAAGGGCATCTCGCTGTTCATCGTGCCGAAGTTCCTGGTGAACGAGGACGGCTCGCTCGGCGAGCGCAACGACGTCGTCCTCGCCGGGCTGAACCACAAGATGGGCTACCGGGGGACGACGAACACGCTGCTCAACTTCGGCGAGGGCGTGCACACGCCCGGCGGGCGGGCCGGCGCCGTGGGTCATCTGGTGGGCGAGCCGCACCGCGGCCTGGCCTACATGTTCCACATGATGAACGAGGCGCGGATCGGCGTCGGCATGGGCGCGACCGTGCTCGGCTACACCGGCTACCTGCACGCCCTCGAGTACGCGCGGACCCGCACCCAGGGCCGGCCGGCCGCGGCCAAGGACCCGGCGTCACCGCCCGTGCGGATCGTCGAGCACCCCGACGTCCGCCGGATGCTGCTGGCCGCGAAGTCCTACGCGGAGGGCGGGCTGGCACTGGGGCTGTACTGCGCGCGACTCGTCGACGAGGAGCAGACGGCCGAGAGCGAGGCCGACCGCACGCGGGCGCACCTGCTGCTGGAGACGCTGACGCCGATCGCGAAGGCGTGGCCGTCGCAGTGGGGGCCGGTCGCCGACGACCTGGCCATCCAGGTGCACGGCGGATACGGCTACACCCGCGACTACCCGGTGGAGCAGTTCTACCGGGACAACCGGCTCAACCCGATCCACGAGGGCACCAACGGCATCCAGGCGCTCGACCTGCTCGGCCGCAAGGTGGTGGCGCAGGGCGGCGCCGGGCTCCGGCTGCTGGGCGAGACGATCGGCGCGACGACGGCACGGGCGGCGGGGACGGAGTGGTCCGCGTTCGCCGCGGACCTCGACGCGGCGGCGGCCCGGCTGGGCTCGGTGACGGCGACGTTGCGGGGCACCGGGGACGCCGAGCTCGCACTGGCCAACGCCAGCGCCTACCTCGAAGCGGCCGGGCACATCGTCGTCGCGTGGCTGTGGCTGGAGCAGGCGCTCGCCACCGGGGCCGCGGACAGCGCGTTCCACGAGGGCAAGCGGATCGCGGCGCGGTACTTCCACCGCTGGGAGCTGCCCAAGGTGCACGTGCAGCTGGACCTGCTGGAGTCCCTGGACCGCACGGTCCTCGACGCCGACGAGCGCTGCCTCTGACCGGCTAGGCGGCCCCGACCGTCTCGGTGGCGGTGTTGTCGGCGAAGACGGCGGCCCGCTGCTCGCGCTCGTAGCGAGCGGTGGAGCGGGTGCCCATCGCGATCACCAGGGCGGTCAGCACGAGGAACCCGATCAGGCTCACGGCCGGCCACAGCACCATCAGTTCTCCCCCATGTCAGCGCATCGCTTGCCGCCTGGGCTCGGGCCCGGGCAGCACGGTCACGTGCTGAGCTTCTTCCCCGGACCGGCGTCGTTCCAATCGTCGGTCCCCGGAATCCCCCGTCCGGGTGTGACGACGGTCATGGCGTGCCCCACCACCGCCGCGGCGCGGTGCCCGTGGGTGCGTGGTCTGATCCTGATGTGTCGCCGGCCGCCGAGAAAGCATCCGGTACCGGTGCGTCGCAGAGTCCACGCGCGCCGAAGCCCGCGGTGCTCGTCCTGGCGCTCTCCGTGGGCGTCACGACGCTGTCGATGCTGCAGAGCCTCGTCGTCCCGGTGCTGCCGACCATCGCCGCGGAGCTGGACGTGTCGACCGCCGCCGCCGGCTGGGTGCTGACCGCGAACCTGCTCGCCGCCGCCGTCCTCACCCCGGTCCTCGGGCGGCTCGGCGACACCCGCGGGGAGCGGCCGGTGATCCTCGGCATCCTGGTCGCCGTCGCGCTGGGCACCCTGCTCGCCGCGCTGAGCTCCTCGCTGCCGCTGCTGATCGTCGCGCGGGTGCTGCAGGGCGCCTCGTACGGGCTGTTCCCCCTCTCGATGAGCGTGCTGAGACGGGAGCTGCCGCGGGAGCGGCTCAGCGTCGCGATGTCGGTGGCCAGCAGCACGCTGGCGGTCGGCGGAGTGGTCGGGTTGGTGGCCACCGGCCTGCTGACCGGGGACGACGGCGACTACCACCGCTCCTTCTGGCTCGGCCTCGCCGTCACGGTCCTCGCGCTGGCGCTGGCCGTCCGGGTGCTGCCGGCCCGCCCGCCGACGGCCTCCGGGCGGGTCGACTGGTGGGGCGCCCTCCTCCTGGGCGGCGGGCTGGTGCTGTTCCTGCTGCCGCTCTCCCAGGCGGCCGACTGGGGCTGGGGCTCCCCCGCCGTGCTGGGATGCCTGGCCGGCGCGGTCGTCGTCCTCACCGGGTGGGTGCTGCTGCAGCGCCGCCTGACCGACCCGCTGGTGCGCCCGGCGCTGCTGACCGACCGGCGCATGGTGCTGCCCAACCTCGCCGGCCTGCTGACCGGGGTCGGCATCTTCACCTCGTTCCTCGCGGTGCTGCAGTACGTGCAGACCCCGCCCGAGGTGGCCGGGTACGGGTTCGGCGCCGGCGTGCTGGAGGCCGCGGTCGTCTACCTGCTGCCCGGCGGCGTGGCCGGCATCGTCGTCGCGCCGCTGGCCGGGCGCGTGGTGAACCGGATCGGCGCGCTGGCCACGCTGCTCATCGGCGCCGGCTGCGGGATCGCCGGCTTCGCGGTGCTGGCCCTCTTCCGCGGCGCCCCGTGGCTGCTGGTCGCCGCCGGTCTGCTCACCCAGCTGTTCGTCACCGTCGCCTACGCCGCGCTGCCCACGCTGGTCGTGCAGGCGGTCCGGCGCGACGAGACCGGCGTGGCCAACGCGGTGAACTCGATCGCCCGCGCCAGCGGCCAGGCGCTGGGCAGCACCGTGGCGGTGGCCCTGCTGGCCGCCGGCCTCGACCCGGTGACCGGCCTGCCGCGCGAGTCGGCGTACGCGCTCATCGGGGTGGTCGGGCTGGGCAGCGCCGCGGCGGTGGCGGCGGTCAGTCTCGTCGGGCTGCGGTCCGGCGCCGGACGTCGTCCGGACGAGCCGGCCGACCTCGAGGAGGCGACCGCGCGGGCCGGCGAGTGGTCGCCGGTGTCCGGGCTGCGCTGACCCGCGGGGACGCGCCCGGACGTCGCGGGCGGGAATGGAACCGGATCGACCGGGGCACGAACGGTGGCACACGATCCAGTGACCGGAGGACCACCATGGCCCGAGCAACCGGCTCCAGCCGTACCAAGTCGGAGACCCGCTTCTCCGGCAACCGTGCCGGCGACCCGGCACCCGACGACGAGACGATCAGCGGCACCCGCGCTGACTACGCGCCCACCGGGGCTGATGCCCGCCCCACCTTCTTCGCCACGCTGAAGCGCACCGTCAAGGAGTTCAGCGAGGACAACCTCACGGACTGGGCGGCCTCGCTCACCTACTACGGCGTCCTGGCGCTGTTCCCCGCCCTGCTGGCGCTGCTGTCGATCATCGGGCTGGTGGCCGAGCCCCGGACCATCAGCGACGCGATCACCGCGGTGATCCCCGGAGGCGCCGCGCGCACGATCGAGCCGGTGGTCAACCAGATCGCGGGCAACACCGCCGCCGGCTTCGGCCTGATCTTCGGTCTCGCCGGCGCCATCTGGTCGGCCTCGGGCTACGTCGGCGCCTTCACCCGCGCGGCCAACGTGGTCTACGAGACGCCCGAGGGCCGCAAGATCTGGAAGCTCAAGCCCCTGCAGCTGCTGATCACCCTGATCGGCGTGCTGTTCGCGGCCGTGATCGTCGGCATGGTGGTGCTCAGCGGCCCGGTGGTGAAGGCGATCGGCGGGGCCCTCGGCATGAGCGAGACCGCGCTGACCGTCTGGAACGTCGCCAAGTGGCCGGTGATCGTCGTCCTGGTCGCGCTGATGATCGCCGTCCTCTACTACTCGACGCCGAACGTGCGGCTGCGCGGCTTCAAGTGGGTCAGCCCCGGCGCCGCCGTGGCGCTGCTGGTGTGGGCGGTCGCCTCGGCGCTGTTCGCCTTCTACGTCGCCAACTTCGGCAGCTACAACAAGACCTACGGCGCCCTGGCCGGCGTGATCATCTTCCTGGTCTGGTTCTGGCTGACGAACGTGGCCCTGCTGTTCGGCATCGAGCTCGACTCCGAGATCGAACGGTCCAAGGAGCTCAAGGAGGGCGTGCCGCGCGCGGAGAAGGAGATCCAGCTCGACGCGCGCGAGAACCCGAAGCCGCAGCAGACCACCTGAGGGGAGGGTGGGAGGGCGCGGTTCCCGCGTCCCTCCCACTCCCTCAGCGGCTGGTCGGGGGCTCGTCGCCGCGGCGCGCGGGCGGTAGCTGCTCGACCAGGCCGGCGACCGCGGCCAGCCCCGTGCTCACGGCCCGGGCCGCCGGGGCGAGAGCGCCGGGCGCCCGCCGGGCACCGGCGTCGACCAGGTCGCGGGTCCGGTCGAGCAGCGACAGCGGCAGCGCCGAGAGCGCGTTGCCGGGCGGACGGCGGGAGACCGTCGGGTGCGGCCGGGTCGGTGCGACGCGCCGCACCAGCTCCCACTGCCGGCCGAGCCGGCGCAGCTCGTCGTCCCCGAGCTTCTCCTGCAACCGGGGCAGCAGCACGTCCTCCTCGTCGCGCACGTCCTCGCGCAGGACGGCGGCCAGCCGGGCCAGCCGCTCGGGACGGCGCGGGTCGTCGAGCCCGTCCCGCTCCAGCGCGGTCACCAGCTCGTTGACCTCCTGGTGCTCCTCCTCCACCCGCAGCGTCAGCTGGTCGCCGTCGGGCAGCACCCGGCGCAGCACCGGCCACAGCACGGTCTCCTCAGCGAAGGCGTGGCTGAACACCAGCCGGTCGATGCGCTGCAGCACCTCCTCCTGCGCGGTGCCGGTGGTGCCGTCGAGCTCCTCGAGCAGCCGGTCGAGGTCCTCGTGGTCACGGCGCTGGCGGGCGAGCACGCTGCCCGGCCCGCCGAGCTCCTCGGTGGTCTGGCCGGCGATCGATCGGGGCACGTCGGAGCCTTTCGCAGGGGGATGAGGTCCGGGGGTGTGCCCAGCTCCGTCGCGGGGCATGCCGGGACCCCGCGCCGAAGGAGCCGTGATGGACCTGATCAGCACCTCGGACTTCTACGACCTGGCCGGCCTGCTCGACGACGACGGCCGCAAACTGCTGCAGCGGGTGCGGACGTTCATGAACGAGCGGGTCGAGCCGTGCATCAACGAGTGGTGGACCCGCGGCAAGTTCCCGCGGCACCTCATCCCCGAGATGGCCGAGCTCGGCATCGCGGGCACCCCCTACTCCGGCTACGGCTGCCCCGGCCGGTCCTTCCTCACCGACGGCATGGTCGCGATGGAGCTGTCCCGGGGGGATCCGTCGGTCGCCACCTTCTACGGCGTCCACAGCGGTCTGGCGATGGGGACGATCTACCTCTGCGGCTCCGAGGAGCAGAAGCAGCGCTGGCTGCCGCCGATGGCGCGCATGGAGCTGATCGGCGCGTTCGGGCTGACCGAACCCGACCACGGGTCCGACGTCGCCCGCGGCGTCGAGACGACGGCCCGGCGGGACGGCGACGAGTGGGTCCTCGACGGGCAGAAGAAGTGGATCGGCAACGCGAGCTTCGCCGACCTGGTGATCATCTGGGCGAAGGACGTGGAGACCGACCGCGTGCTCGGCTTCGTCGTCGAGAAGGACACCCCGGGCTTCAGCACCGTCGACCTCGAGGGCAAGATCGCGCTGCGGGCCGTGCAGAACGCCCTCATCACGCTGGACGGCGTCCGCGTGCCGGAGGAGAACCGGCTGCAGGGGGCCAACAGCTTCCGCGACACCGCCAACGTGCTGCGGATGACCCGGGCCAGCGTCGCCTGGTCGGCGGTCGGCTGCGCGCGCGGCGCCTACGAGCACGCCCTGGCCTACGCCCTCGACCGCACCCAGTTCGGCAAGCCCATCGCCGAGTTCCAGCTGGTCCAGGACCTCCTGGTGCGGATGCTCGGCAACATCACCGCGTCGGCCACGCTGTGCACGCGGGTCTCCCAGCTGCAGGACGAGGGCCGGCTGGCCGACGAGCACGCCTCGCTGGCCAAGATGTTCAGCACCATGCGGATGCGTGAGACGGTCGGCTGGGCGCGCGAGCTCATGGGCGGCAACGGGATCCTGCTGGAGAACCACGTGGGCCGCTACGTCGCCGACGCCGAGGCGATCTACTCCTACGAGGGCACCCGCGAGGTCAACAGCCTGATCGTGGGGCGGGCCGTGACGGGACGGGGAGCCATCGTCTGAGAACCCCTGCCCCCACCGCTCGAAGCTCGCGGCGGGACCCTGCAGGGGGCCTGGCCGGGCGAACCGGACGACCGACGGAACCCTTGCTAGCGGGCGTCCCACCAGCGGGCGGCGGCCTGCTGCGGTGTCAGCCCGTCGACCTCGACGGTCTTGTTGAGCGCCACGACCTGCTGCTGGGTCAGCTGCGCGGTGGTCTCGTCCAAGGCCTTCTTCAGCCGGTCCCCCGCGCCGTCCAGGACGGCGCTGCGCACCAGCGGCACGATGTTCTCGTGCGGCTGCAGCGACCGGTCGTCGGCGAGCAGCAGCAGCGAGGCGCCGGTCAGCCGGGCGTCGGTGGTCTCCAGCAGGCCGACGTCGATCGCGCCGGCGACCAGGTTCTCCACCGTGGCCCGGCGCGAGGTCAGGCTGACCACCCTGCCGAACTCCAGGCCGTACACCTCCCGGAGGCCGGGCAGGCACAGCGGCCGGTCCGGGCACTCCGGCGGCGCCCCCAGGACCAGATCCCCGGCCAGCGGGGCCAGGTCGGAGAGCCGGCGGACCCGGTGCTCGGCAGCGAAGCGTGCGGTGACGGCGAAGCCGTTCTGGTCCTGGGCCTCGGCGGCGGCCAGCACGGTGACGCCCCGCGGGGCCAGCTCCTGCGTCAGGGCGGCGTGCAGCTCCTCCGGCGTCCGGTCCGAGGCGGGCCGGCCGCGGCGGACGAAGGCCTCCACCGTCCCCAGGTAGTCGACGACGACGTCCACCTTGCCCTGCTCGAGGGCCGGCACCAGGACCTCCCGGGTGGCGACCCCGGGCTGCACGACCACCGGCAGCCCGGCCCGCCGGGCCGCCTCGGCGTAGACCTCGACCAGGACCTCGTTCTCGGAGAAGTCGTAGGCGGCGAAGCGGATCGTCCCCTCGAGGAGCACCGGCTCGGGGGCGTTGCGGCCCTCCGGCGCGCACGCGACCAGCGCGAACACCACGACCGCCAGTGCGGCCTGGAACACCCGGCGAGCCCGCACGGCGCCTCCTCGGCACGGGAGGCAGCCAGGCTAGGCGGAAAGGGGTGTTCGCGGCACCCCTCGGCGGAGGAGCATTCCCCGGCATGGCGACGCTGCCCCCAGCCGTGACCGCGACGGGGACGGTCGCTCGCCCTGACCCTCCAGCACTGCGCCGTGTCCGGAGGCGCCGGCGTCCCTCCGGCGAACCACCGCCGCTGCCCCGCCACCTGGCCAAGTCGGGCAAGTGGTGGCTCGTCGCCTCCGGGGTCGTCGTGCTCACCTGCATCGCGGTGTGGCTGACCGGCAGCGTGGCGCACTTCGACGTCGCCGACACCCGGGTGCTCCAGGCCATGGCGGGCCTGCGCTCCCCGGCCCTCACGGGAGCGGCGGAGGTCGTGGGCGTGCTGGCGACCGGTCCGGCGATCCAGATCCTGTGGGTGGCCAACCTGGTGGCGCTGGCGGTGTTCCGGCGATGGCGGCACCTGTTCGTCGCGGTCGGCGTGAGCATCGTGGTCACCGCGTTCGCCACCGGCATGGCCGGCGCCCTGCAGCGCCCCCGCCCCTTCGAGGTGGAGATCCTCGGCAGGTGGGCCGGCTACTCCATGCCGTCGCTGCCGATGACCCTCCTCGCCGCCCTCCTGCTCAGCATCCTGTACTGCCAGGTGCCCGCCGGCCGGTTCCGCACGATCGGGAAGTGGGTGGCCTGCGGCGTGCTCGTCCTCGTCGCCCTCTCCCGGCTCTACCTGGCCCAGGACCACCCCACCGACATCGTGGTCGGGGTCGTCATCGGGGTGGCGCTGACCTTGGCCGCCTTCCGGTTGCTGACGCCGAACGACGTCTTCCCGGTCCGCTACAGCCGCGGACGGGCGGCCCACCTCGACGTCACCGGGCTCCGCGGGGAGGCCATCGTGCGGGCGCTGCAGGACCAGCTGGGTCTGCTGGTCACCTCGGTGAAGCCCTTCGGGCTCGCCGGCTCGGGCGGTTCCACGCCGCTGAAGATCGCCGTCAAGTCCGACGACGAGGGCGGCGAGACCTTCGTGTTCGGCAAGCTCTACGCGGCCACGCACGTCCGTTCCGACCGCTGGTACAAGCTCGGCCGAACGCTGCTCTACGGCCGGCTGGAGGACGAGCAGCCCTACCACAGCGTGCGCCGCCTGGTGCAGTACGAGGACTACGTCCTGCGCCTCCTGGACGACGCCGGGCTGCCGGTCGCCCGCCCGCTCGGCATCGTCGAGATCACCCCCGAGCGGGAGTACCTGCTGGTCAACGAATTCGTCCGCGGCTCGGAGATCGGCGAGGCCGAGGTGGACGACGCGATCATCGACCAGGGGCTCGCCGTCGTCCGGCGGATGTGGGAGGTGGGGCTGGCCCACAGGGACATCAAGCCGGCCAACCTGCTCGTCCGCGACGGGCGCCTGGTGATCATCGACACCGCGTTCGCCGAGGTGCGGCCCAGCCCGTGGCGGCAGGCGGTGGACCTGGCGAACATGATGCTCGTCCTCGGCCTGCGCACCGACGCCGAGCGGGTGTACCGGCGGGCGGTCCGGCACTTCACCGACGAGGAGATCGCCGAGGCCTTCGCCGCCACCCGCGGGCTCACCATGCCGACCCAGCTGCGCCGGATGCTGCGCCAGCAGGGCCGGGATCTGCACGCCGAGTTCCTCGCGCTGCTGCCCTACCGGCTGCCGCCCGTGCGCATCCAGCGGTGGAGCTGGCGCCGGGTCGGCCTCACCCTGGCGACGCTGCTGGTCCTCGCGCTCGCGCTCATCATCACGATCCCCATGCTCTTGGAGAATCCGTTGTGAGGCGGGCGCCCGCGGGTCTCCTCCTCGGCGCGCTGGCGGCGAGCTCGCTGACGGGCTGCGCCAGCGAGGCCCCGAACAGCGCGATCACCACCGAGCCGCTGTGCTCGGTGGGGGACGACGGCGCCGGCAACGGCGTCATCCTCATGGCGCAGTCCGTCCCCTCGGCGACGTGGGTGCCCTGCATCCGCGCCGCCCTGCCGCTCGGGTGGGGCTTCCGTCACCTCGAGGCCGTCAACGGGCTGTCCAGGTTCTGGCTGGACTCCAACCGTGACGGCGACAGGGCCGTCGAGGTCCGCCTCGAGGCCTCCTGCGACACCCAGGGCGCGAGCCCCGCGCCGAGCGACCGCGAGGGGATGCTGCGGCTCGAGCGGGTGGACCGGATGGACCCGACCTACCTGGGCGAGCGCTACTACCTGTTCGAGGGCGGTTGCCTCACGTTCGTCTTCGCTCTGGACAGCGAGAGCCCCGGGGAGGCGCTGGCCCTGGCCTCCCAGGTCGTCGGCGTGGTCTCCCGCGAGGACCTGCAGCAGCAGGTGCGCGAGGAGAGCGGCGGGCGACTCGACCTCGATCCCGCCGGAGGGGACGGCTGACCATGACGACCGTCGAGCAGGAGCGCCCGCCGCAGCGCGACAGGAAGCCGGTCTGGCGGCGGCTGATCGGCCCGGCGTTCTCCGTGGTGCTGGTCGTCGCGGTCTACTTCTGGTTCCTGCCCCAGTTCACCGACCTGTCCGACGTCTGGGCGGCGGTGCAGGCGATGACCTGGTGGGAGGTGACCGTGCTGGTGCTGGTCGCGGTGTGGAACCTCGCGACGTACCAGTTCGTCATGGTGACGACCACGCCCGGGATGACCCTGCGGCAGGCCACGGTCGCCACCGAGACCACGACCGCGGTGTCGAACACGCTGGTGGGCGGCGCGGCGATCGCGGTCGGCCTGACCTACACGATGAACTCCTCCTGGGGCTTCTCCCGCTCGCGGACGTCGGTGTCGCTGCTGCTGTCCGGGCTGTGGAACAACTTCGCCAAGCTGGGCCTGCCCGTGCTGGCGCTGGTGCTGCTCGCCTTCACGGCCCCGCCGACGCCGGGCCGGCTGCTGGGCGGGGCGCTGGGGCTGGCCGGGCTGGTCGCCGCCGTCGTCCTGCTCTGGCTGGCGCTGCGCAGCCGGGAGAGCGCCGGCCGGATGGGGCGCGGCCTGGCCCGCCTGGTCTCCGCCGTGCTGCGCCCCCTGCACCGCGGGCCGGTGACCGGCTGGGACAAGGCGATGACCAAGTTCCGCGACCGGACCGTGCTGCTCCTGCGGGCCCGCTGGCACTGGCTGACGCTGACCACGGTGGTCAGCCACCTGTCGCTGTTCCTGGTCCTGCTGCTGGCCCTGCGGTTCTGCGGGGTGAGTGCCGAGCAGGTGCCGTGGCCGGAGATCCTGGCCGTGTTCGCCTTCGCCCGGCTGCTCACCGCGATCCCGTTCACCCCCGGCGGGCTGGGGGTCATCGAGCTCGCGCTGATCACCGGGCTGTCCGCGGCCGGCGGCGTGCGGTCCGCGGTCACGGCCGGTGTGCTCGTCTACCGCGTCCTCACCTACGTGCTGCCGATCCCCCTCGGCGTCCTCACCTACGTGTTCTGGCAACGCAACCGGTCGTGGCGGCGGGCGCCGAACAGCGCACCGCGCACCGACCTGGTGCCCGAGGCCGCGTGACCGGCGCTGCAACTGCCGGGGCGCCCGCCGTGTGGTTGAGTGGCTGAAGTACCGGCGTCCGGGGGACGGCGCCCTGCGCGTCCCCCTCGCCCCAGCCAAGGAGGAGGCCCGCGATGACGCAGGTCGCGCCGAGGAAGCGTGGCGGCCGGAGCACGAGCAGCCGCGGCGGCCGGAGCGGTGGCAAGGCCGCGGCCGGGCAGACCGCCGAGCCGGCGCCGGGCACCACCGACGCCACCACGACCGAGGGCCGCGAGGCGCCGAAGGCGCAGCAGCCGGCCGGCGCGGCGCCCGAGGCCGAGCCGGAGGCCGCGGAGTCGGTCACCGGGCTGGACATGGTGCTGGTGGACGGCGCCCGCGGCCCGCTGCGCCGCTTCGTCCCGCCGGCCCGCACCACCCTGAACTTCGCCAGGGCGCTGGGGCGCAAGCCGGACGTCGTCGGCAAGCGGGCCCGCTACCTCGCCCGCGAGCTGGGCCGGATCGGCGTCGGGCGCTCGGAGGTCGCACCGCACAAGAAGGACAAGCGGTTCGCCGATCCGGCGTGGAGCGGCAACCCGCTGCTGAAGCGGGTCATGCAGGCGCACATCGCCACCGCCCAGACCGCGGCCAAGCTCGTCGACGACGCCGACCTCGACTGGCGCGACGAAGAGCGGATCCGGTTCACCCTGAGCAACGTCGTCGACGCCCTCGCCCCCAGCAACACGCCGCTCAACCCGCTGCTGTGGAAGGCGGTCATCGACACCGGCGGCAAGAACGCCGTCCAGGGCATCCGGCGCATGATCCGCGACCTGGGCTCGCCGCCGCGGGTGCCGGCGATGGTCGAGCCGGACGCGTTCACCGTCGGCGAGGACCTCGCCGTCACGCCGGGCGCCGTCGTCTTCCGGACCGACGTGTTCGAGCTGATCCAGTACAAGCCGACGACGCCGCAGGTCCGCGCCGTCCCGCTGCTCATGGTGCCGCCGACGATCAACAAGTACTACATCGCCGACCTCGCGCCCGGCCGCAGCATCGTCGAGCACTACGTGGGCAGCGGCCAGCAGGTCTTCATGATCTCGTGGCGCAACCCCGACGAGCGGCACGCCGACTGGGGCCTGGACACCTACGGGCAGGCGATCCTCGACGCGATGGACGCCGTCGAGCAGGCGACCGGCAGCCGGCAGCTGGCCCTGCAGGCGTTCTGCTCCGGCGGCATCATCACCGCGATGCTGCTGGCCCACCTGGCCGCGACGGGCCGGCTGGACCGGGTGGCCGCTGCCAGCTTCGCCGTGACGGTGCTCGACTGGACGAAGGCCGGCACCGTCGGCGCGCTGATGGATCCCGAGGCGGTCAAGGAGGCCACGGAGAAGTCGCGCAAGAAGGGCTACCTCGACGGCGCCTCGCTGGCCGAGGTCTTCGCGTGGCTGCGGCCCAACGACCTGGTGTGGAACTACTGGGTCAACAACTACCTGCAGGGCAAGCCGCCGGCCGCCTTCGACATCCTGTTCTGGAACGCCGACACGACCCGGATGAGCGCCGCGCTGCACCGGGACTTCATCGAGGTCGCCCTGCAGAACGCGCTCAACACCCCGGGGACGGCGACGATGCTGGGCACCCCGGTGGACCTGGCGACCATCGACGTCGACGCCTACGTGACCGCCGGCGTCGCCGACCACCTCTGCCCCTGGCAGGCCTGCTACCGGACCACCCAGCTGCTGGGCGGCGAGAGCCGGTTCATCCTGTCCACCAACGGGCACATCGCCTCGCTGGTCAACCCGCCGAGCAATCCGAAGTCGACGTTCCAGGTGGCGTCGTCCACGCCGCCCGATCCGCAGGACTGGCTGGCGCAGGCCGAGACGATCAAGGGCTCGTGGTGGCCGGACTTCATGTCCTGGCTCGGCGAGCGCTCCGGGGAGGAGATCCCGGCACCGGACACCCTCGGGGGTGACCTCGAGGTGCTCGGCGACGCACCGGGCACGTATGTCTTCGACAAGTAGGCCCGTGTCCTCCGCAGCCCAGACCGTGTCCTCGACGAACAGCCAGACACCGCACCCGCGGGAGACCGTGCGGTCGCTCACCGCGGCCGGCCGGACACTGCGGGTCTCGGTCCGCGCCGGCACCGACCCCGCCACGCCGCCGCTGCTGCTGATGAACGGGATCGGCGCCAGCCTGGAGGTGCTGCAGCCGTTCGTCGACGAGGTGGACGAGCGGCGCACGGTGATCCGCTTCGACGTCCCCGGGGTCGGCGGCTCGCCGCGGCCCGTCGTGCCCTACGTGCTGGCCACCTTCACGCCGGTGGTGGCGTCCCTGCTCGACCAGCTCGGGCACGACGAGCAGGTCGACGTCCTCGGGCTCTCGTGGGGCGGCGGACTGGCGCAGCACTTCGCCGTGCAGCACCGCCGGCGGGTCCGGCGGCTGGTGCTGGCGGCCACCGGCACCGGCTCGATCATGGTCCCGGCGCACCCCCGGGTGCTGTCGCGGATGCTGACGCCGCGCCGGCACCGCGACCCCGACTACGCCCGTGACATCGCCGGCGAGATCTACGGCGGCACGACGCGCCTCGACCCGGAGCGGGCGGCCCGCGTCCTGCACGCCTACACGCGGCTGGGGCCGCGGCGCGGCTACTACTACCAGCTGGCCGCGGCCGCCGGCTGGAGCAGCCTGCCGTTCCTGCGGCTGATCCGGCAGCCGACGCTGCTCGTCGCCGGTGACGACGACCCGATCATCCCGTCGATCAACCCCCGGATGATGGCGCGGCTGATCCCGCACGCGCGGCTGCACCTCTACCGGGGCGGCCACCTGGCGCTGATCACCGAGGCGAAGCAGCTGGCGCCGGTCATCGAGGAGTTCCTCGACAACTGACCGATCTACAGGCCGCAGGCGGTGCCGCCGTCGACGAAGCCCTGCCGGAAGTAGTCGGCCAGCTCGAAGCCGGACAGCCCGGTGTCGGGCAGCACGCTGCGCCGCGTGGCGTACTTGAGCAGGACGACGGCGGCCTCGTCGACGTCGCCGGGTGAGATCACCACCGGGCTGTCCGCCACCGCCCCGAGGTAGAGCTCGCGGGCGTACCAGCCGGCGGCGCAGACCACGCTGGTCACCGCCTCCGGGTCGTCGCTCGACAGGCCGCGCTGCTGCCGCGCGGCCATCCCGTACGGCAGGCTGATCAGCGTGTCGACGGCGAAGTCGCCGACGTCGTCGTGCGCCGCTTCCAGCAGGTCGCCGGAGTCGTAGCGCACCGACCCGTCCTCGGCGCAGAACTCCAGGTCCAGCTCCTCGCCCTCGCCGCCGCAGACCATCCCGTCGCCGTCCGCGGCCCGGATCTCCGGCGCGGTGAACCGCCCGCCCAGGGCCGGGGTGTCCGCGAAGCCGGTGGTGAACGCCTGGGTCCAGAACGCGCCGAGGGTGTCGTCGACGACGTCCACGCTCTCGTCGAAGGGCAGGTCGCCGCCGGCGTCGTCGGGGTCGAACTCCTGCTCGGTGTAGACCCGGCTCGAGTCGAACGCGACGCACGCCCGCGGCCCGTCGGCGTAGCCCTCCTGGAAGGCCGACAGCTGGTCGAACAGCGAGCCGTGCGCGCCGTCCATGGTCGGGTCGCTGCCGGCCGGGTCGCCGAAGTACAGGTAGCCGAGCAGGTAGGGGTCCAGCGCGGGCGCGCGGACGGTGAAGTGCCGCGAGTTGCCGTCGACCACCCAGCGGGTCCAGGCGCCGGCGAAGCACTCGGCCTGCGTCTCCACGACGATCGAGTCGTCCTCGATGCCGGCGTGACCCTGGACGGCGTGGCCCATCTCGTGCGCCATGATCTCGGCGATCACGAACGGGCCGTACTCCTCGGCGAGGTCGGTCATCCAGGCGCGGTCGTAGTACACGGCGTCGTCCGGCGGGCAGTAGAAGGCGTTGCCGGCCAGGTCGTCGGCGTCCTGCCGGAAGCAGCCGCTGTCGTCGGGCAGGTCGGAGTCGCTGGTCCGATCGGGGTCGATCGACCAGAAGCCGCCCTCGACGGTGCCGAAGTCCTCGCCGAAGACCTCCGGGAACGTCTGCTCCCAGTACGCCACGACGTCGGCGAGGGAGTTGCGGGCGATGCGGTCGGTGTCGCCGTCCCCGGCCAGGTTGACCGGGAACTCGCTGTCGCTCACGTCGGTGCGCAGCCCGTCGGCGGGGGACGCCGTCCCCGCGACGACCGAGGTGCACCCGGTCAGCAGGGTGCAGGCCACCAGCGTCGCCAGGCCGGTGCGGCGGATCGGCACGGGCACCACCTCGCGGTCGGCGGACGCGATCGGTGGTCCGGCTCGGGGCCCGAAGGTGCCCGGTCACGACGGCGCCGTCAACGAGGCGGCGCCCGATGTCACCCCGGTCGGGTACCGACGACCACGGTGGCGTCGTCCTCGTCGTCCGTGGCGATCCTGGGCAGCAGTCCCCCGGCGGCGAGGACGGCGGCCGCCGTCGCGGCCTGCTGCCCGCCGGTCTCGGTGAGCAGCGAGCCGCCGGGCCGCAGCCAGCCGGCCGCGTCGGCCGCCACCCGCCGCAGCAGGTCCAGCCCGTCGCCGCCGCCGTCGAGCGCGACCGGCGCCTCGTGCAGCCGGGCCTCGGGGGGCATCAGCGCGATCTCGCCGGTGGGCACGTAGGGGACGTTGGCCAGCAGGACGTCGACCCGCCCGCGCAGCGCCCGGGGCACCGGGGCGAACAGGTCCCCCTCGACCACGCGGCCGCCGACCGGCTCGACGTTGCGGCGGGCGCAGCGCACGGCCGCGGGGTCGACGTCGGCGGCGACCAGCTCGATCCCCGGCCGCTCGGCGGCGACGGCGACGCCCAGCGCGCCGGAGCCGCAGCACAGATCCAGGACGACGGCGCCGGACCCGGTCAGCGCGACCGCCCGCTCGACCAGGAACTCGGTGCGCCGCCGGGGGACGAAGACGCCGGGGTCGACGGCGATGCGCAGCCCGCGGAACTCCGCCCAGCCCAGGACGTGCTCCAGCGGCTCCCCCGCCACGCGGCGGGCCACCCGCGCCTCGAGCTCCGCCGGTGTGGCGGCTCCGGCCAGGAGCAGCCGCGCCTCCTCCTCGGCGAACACGCAGCCGGCGGCCCGCAGCCGCTCCACGACGCTCACCCGGTCAGCACCAGCCAGGTCCGGCCGTCGATGAGCTCGCGCACCGCGTCGAGGTGGCCGGCGTGGGTGGCCGTCTCGGTGATCACCGCGAGCAGCAGCCGGCGCAGGTCCCGGACCGGCAGGCCGGGGAAGAGCTCGGCCGGCCACCAGGCGGGGCCGGCGTCGAGCTCGTGCGCCGCGATCACCGCGTCGGCGCGCTCGGTCTCGTCGCGGTAGAGGGCGAGGACGGCGTCGGCGGACATGCCGTCGGGCACCCGCCAGCCGCCGTCGCCCTCGTGCAGCTCGACCTGCTCGCCCGCCAGGACGGCGCGGAACCAGAACCGCTCGACGTCGACGGCGAGGTGGTGCACGAGCCCCAGGCAGGACCACCCGGACGGCAGCAGCGGCCGGCGCAGGTCGACGTCCGACAGGCCGTCGAGGATGCCGAGGACGTGCTCGCGCTGGCCGCGCAGGAACGTCAGCAGCAGGTCCTTCTCGTCGATCGGGCGCGGTTCGGCCACCGGTCCTCCAGTCGGGGTGAAGCCTAGGGTCCGTCCCCGAGGAGGATGCGTGAACGACTCCGTGCGTCTGGGGATCGGGCTGGCCGTCCTCGCCGGCATCGCCGTCCTGGTGCTCACCCTCGCCCGGGTGGGGCAGCGGCGCGCGGTCCTGATCGCCTCGGGCCGCGCGGTGGTCCAGCTGACCGTCGTCGCCCTGGCCCTGCGCGGGGTGTTCGCCGCGCCGGGGTTCGTCGTCCTCGTCCTGGCCGTCATGTTCGGCGTGGCCACCTGGACGGCGGCGCGCCGGCTGCGCGGCATGCCCGGCTCGGCCGGTGCCGTGGTGCTGGCCTGCGGCGCCGGGGCCGCGGTGACGATCGGGCTGATCTGCGGGCTACCGGTCCTCGACCGCTCCGTGCGGACCCTCGTCGCCGTCTCCGGGATCGTCGTCGGCGGCACCATGACGGCGGCGACGCTCGCCGGCCGGCGCCTGCTCGACGGCCTGCGGCGGCGGCGCGAGGAGGTCGAGGCGTGGCTGGCCCTGGGCGCCACCCCGCGCCGCGCCGTCGTCGCCATCGCCCGCGACGCGGCCGCCGAGGCGCTGGTGCCCGCGCTCGACCAGACGCGGACGGTCGGGCTGGTGACGCTGCCCGGCGCCTTCGTCGGGGCGCTGCTGGGCGGGGCGAGTGCGCTGGACGCGGCGCGCTTCCAGGTCGTCGTCCTGGTGGGGCTGCTGTGCGCGGAGTCGATGACCGTCGTGGTGCTGACCCACCTGCTCGGCGCCCCGCGCACGCTGCCCGAGCCGCAGCAGGATCAGCCGGCCGCCCGGACCACGTGACCGCCGGCGAAGGGCTCCACCGCGAAGCCGCGGGCCGCCAGCACCTCGGCCAGGGCGCGGTTCATGACCTGCTGGACGACGACGTCGGGCGCGGCGCCGTGGACGCGGTCGACGCTCATCCGGTCGTGCTGGCGCCAGCTGACGACGATGCCGTCCAGCCCCGGCTCGGGCGTCACGCAGGCCCCGCCGAGCTCGCCGCCGGCGCCGGTTGCGTCGTGCAGCGGCAGCCCCGCCTCGCACAGCGCCGCGGTCACCTCGACGACCAGGGTGGTCAGCGGGTCGTCGTCGCTGATCCGTCCGTCCCAGTCGTCCGGCAGGCGCTCGAGCTGCTCACCGAGGTGCGCCAGCCACGCCCAGTCCTGCGGCGACGGCCGCCGGTTCAGCCCGCCGTCGGGACGGCGGACGCCGTAGACCGGCCGGGCGTCCTCGTGGGCGCCGGTGCCGGCGGCCCAGCCGGCGTCGGCGCGGTCCGGGAAGGGACCGCCGACGATCCGCCCCGGCCCGCCCTGCTCGTCGACCACCAGCCACCATCCGTGGCGCGCCACGTCGTCGACGACGACCTGGCTGCTGGAAAGACCGCTCACACCCGTTCACCACTCCCGAGAAGCACACCCGCGGGGGAAGCGCGGGGTGGCAGGAAACGTAGGGCCGGGCCGGCCCGCGACCGGCCTCGCGGGACACCTCCCGGCGGCCGCGTTCCCGAATCGTTGCGGGACTGCCGATGAGGGACGACGACCCGCCTTCGCTTCCGGCCACATGTCGACAGGAACGGCGGCCTCCGAGCGTGCGGCCGAGCTCCGCGGGGCCGATGACCCCGTTCGGGCCGCGTGTCCTAGTGCCGTGGCTGCGAACCTTTGTCCCGGTGCGCAGATCAGTCCCGCTGCTGTCGCGGGTCTCGGCGGGCGAGCGATGTGCGGACACGGCGCATTCCTGCAACGAGAAGGCGCCGGAACCGCGCACTGCTACCGGTCACCGAGCCGGCGTGGACGGAGTGCCGCTGCTTTTCGGATGTGCCGCGAGGTCGGCTCGCCGTCGCTCCGTAGGCGGAGTGGATCGGATACCCACCAAGAGGCGGATCGTGGTGGTTCACCGAACCCGGGATACCGCCGTCAGGCGACATTCGGCGGTATCGCGGCCGGCCCGTCCCCCCGCCAGGGCAGAGGTTGCCTGACGCGGCACTAGACGAGTAAGTCCTATCGGCGGCCAGGGCCGAAGGGCGCTGTAGGCGCGGGCGGAGGGTGCTCAGGCTCGGGGTGTGAGAACCGACCTAAACACCCTCCTGACCGCACTGTATGTCTGGATTGATGATCATCTCGCCGGTCGCGTGCGCGCCGGACGCCGCCCGCGGCTGACCGACTCCGAACTGCTCACCCTGGCCGTGGCGCAGGTGCTGCTCGCCGTGCACTCCGAGGCCCGCTGGCTGCGCCTGGTGCCCGAGGCCCTGCCCGGCGCGTTTCCCTACCTGCCCGGCCAGTCCGGCTACAACAAGCGGCTGCGCGCTGCCCTGCCGCTGCTCAACCGGGTCATCCGCGACCTGGCCAGTGACACCGACCTGTGGGCCGATCCGGTCTGGCTGGTCGACTCCACCCCGGTGGAGTGCGCCCGCTCCCGCCCGGCCGCGCTGCGCTCGCAGCTGGCCGGCATCGCCGGTTACGGCTGGTGTCGCTCGCACTCGCGCTACTTCTGGGGGCTGCGGCTGCACCTGGTCTGCACACCGGCCGGGCTACCGATCACCTGGGCGCTGAGCCCGCCCACGCTCGACGAGCGCCAGGTACTCATGGCCATGCTCGATCACGACCAGCCGCTGCTGGCCGCCCGACCGGGGCTGCTGCTCATCGCCGACAAGGGCTACATCTCCGCTGAACTCGACGACTACCTCCACCGGCGCGGCGCCGACCTACTGCGCCCCTCCTTGCGCAGCCAACGGCCTCGCCCGGGCCAGATCCTGCTCCCGCCGATCCGGCAGCTCATCGAGTCGGTCTACGACACCCTCAAAGGCCAACTCGACCTGGAACTCCACGGCGGCCGCACGCTCACCGGAGTCAGCGCCCGTGTCGCGCAGCGGATCCTGGCTCTGACCGCCGCGATCTGGCACAACCGCGCCACCGGCCAGCCGATCACCCGATCCCTGATCGCCTACGACCACTGACGGACTTCGGACTTACTCGTCTAGCTGCGCTCGATCCGCTGCAGCAGCCGCTCGACCGCCTCGTCCTCGAGGAGGGGAACCGGGCCGTCGTCCCCAGGCAGCTCCACGTCCAGCTGCGCCGGACTGACGTAGGCGACCCAGCCGTCGTCGATCGACTTCGTGACGATGTCGACGGGCCCGTACTTGGTGTCGTGCCGGTACTGCCCCACGGCGCTCAGGCTCTCACAGGACGAGCGGGCCCGGACCGCTCCGATGAGCACAGCTGCCGGCCACGAGACCCCGGGTATGGGGGTTGAGGACGACGGCGACGGCTCGGAACATGAGATCACATCCAGCCCTCGCGGTGCTCGATTCACATCGAGCCATCGGGGACCGCCGAGAGCCGTGGCCGGGGGAGGCGCCGTGCCCGCGCATCGGACTGTCTCCGGCGTGCCCGCCGCACATCGCGAGCCGGCACCGCCGTGGACGCGGCTGGTCGATGGTGGCGACTCCGACGGCGGTTCGCGCGCGCGGCGCCGTCCCCCGAGCGTCCGGCGCGTACTCGCCCGCTTCGTGGCCGCGAACCTGGTGGTCGCGGCGTTGCTGCTCACCGGGAGCGTGTGGGCCGGTCACCGGGCGGCGCGCACCGAGTCGCTGAACGACGTCCGCGCGACCACGGACCTGCTGGCCGGGCTGGTGGTCGAGCCGAACCTGAGCGACGGGGTGCTCACCGGCGACCCACGGGCACTGGACCTGCTCGACGACGTCGTCGAGAGAGAACTCCGGCGGGCGGGCGTGGTGCGGATCAAGATCTGGGATCCCAGCTCCCGGATCCTGTACTCCGACGACCCGCGGCTGATCGGCCGTAGCTTCCCGCTCACCGAGGAGAAGCAGGCGCTCCTCCGCAACGGCGGGACGCTGGCCGAACTGACCACCCTGCGCGAGGAAGAGAACGTGTTCGAGCGCCGGCAGGAGGAGCGACTGCTGGAGGTCTACCGGCCCGTCACCACCACCAGCGGCAACCGGCTGCTGCTGGAGACGTATTTCGAGTACCGCCATGTCACGGACCGCGAGGTGGGCATCTGGCTGACCTTCGCGCCGATCTCGGCCACGGTGCTGCTCACCATGCTGCTCGCCCAGCTGCCGCTGGCGAAACGGCTGGTCCGCCAGGTCCGGCAGGCGGATGAGGAGCGGCTGCGCCTGCACGCCCGGGCCGAGAGCGCCTCGGCCGAGGAACGACGACGCATCGCGGGCGGCCTCCACGACGGCGTGGTGCAGGACCTCGCCGCGGCTCCCCTGTTCATGTCGCGGGCGTCCGACCGGCTGGTCGGCCGGCCGGACGCGGACGCCGAGGACCGCCAGGCGGCGGAGGGCCTGGACCTGGCCACCACAGCCGTGCGGCGCTCGGTGGCGTCCCTCCGGTCGTTGCTGATCGACATCTACCCGCCGCACCTGGAGCGGGCCGGCCTGCCCGCCGCCCTCGCCGACCTGGCCGCCCGCGTCCAGTCCCGGGGCATCCGGACGCGCCTGGACATCCCGGACGACGTGGACCTACCGCCGGAGATCGACCGCCTGCTGTTCCGGGTGGCCCAGGAGGCGATGCTCAACGCGGCGAAGCACGCGCACGCCGGCACCGTGGAGCTCACCCTGAGCCGGGACGACGACTCGGTCACGATGGAGGTCCGCGACGACGGCACCGGGTTCGACCTCTCCGCGGATCCGGCGGACACGCGTAGCGGGCACTTCGGGATCCGCGTGCTGACCGACCTCGCCTTGGCCGCCGGTGCCACGCTCGATCTGGCCACCGCCCCGGGGCAGGGCACCGCCCTGCGCCTGCGGGTACCCCTGCCCACCTGAGTCGATCGGAATCGCTCCTGGGCCGCGGACGGGGGTGAGTACCGTCACCGGTCCTCTGTTGCTGCCGCCCCGGTACGGGCAGTATGTGAACGTTCCACTACCGGATCGGGCGGGGGCCGCGACGATGATGAACCAGATCAAGCGAAGGTTGGACGGCCCAGAGCCGATGAGCATCGACGAGCTGCGCGAACTCGTCTCGACCTTGCAGCCCTACGTCGGCGCCGGCCTGCCCGGCGCGGCGGCAACTCGGCTGCGTGTCGCCGTCGAGATCGAACGGCTGGAGCGACGGGCTGCGGGATCCGGGGATGGGATCCACCGTCACGTGCCCCTTCCGCGCTCGGGGTGATCGCCTTCAGCCCGGGCCGATGGGATGGATGAGGTCGTAGGCGACGGAGAGCTTCTTGGGAACGACCATGCGCCAAGCGTCGACGACGAGCTCGCGGGCTTCGGTCGGCTCCAATGCAGCGAGGTCGGCGTGGACCCAGTTGAAGCGCAGATCCGACGCCGCCGGCATCTGGAACTTGTGCGGCTCGCTCAGGACGAGCGCCTTCCGCTCCTCCTTGGGGAACGCGAAGCCCATCACGCTCTCGTCCAGCGAGAACGCCACGTAGACGATCTGCTTGACGCGGAACTTCAACCTGCCGCGTACGTACACCTGGTACGAGCGCTCCAATTCGGCGCCCAGCGGCCGAACGTCCTCGATCACCGCCATGTCAGAACCCATCCCTCATGGCCGGCAGGCCGCCTGTCCGCACACCGTCCACGACCCACGACGTGGTCTGCTCGGTCCCGTCCATCGCCGGTCCGCTCCTCCTGCGTCGTGCACACAGGATCGACTGCGACGGCTGGCCGGAGTCATCGGTTGCCGCGTTCGCCGGTGTGAAGGGCATGTGCCCTCGGCTCGGAGCCCGGTAGCCGGACCCGGGCACCCCCAAGCCGGCGAAGGGAAACCCCAGGTCAGAGGGGTGGGCCCCGTGGGGATCGAACCCACAACCCGCGGATAAAAAGTTCCCCCGAGACCCTCTTCTGACCAGCGCCTTCTGCGTCGGACTAGCCTCAGACCAGCGCAAATGACGTTTGCTGTGATCGACTGGCGATAGCCGCAAACGGCCCTTTTGTGGGCGCGATGTGGGCGCGGTGTGGGCGCCGACCCCTCCCGGCCGTTCCATCCGCGCTTCTTGGGAGGCACACCCCATGTCGGTGTGCCGCCCCCACCGGTCGCCGCGGCGCGGGCGCTACGGCGCTGTCCCGGTAGGCGGCTCGTGTGGATCACCGTCGGTTGGATTCACTGCCGTCGCGCTGAGCGTCGATCCAGGCATGCAGGTCGTCGCGGCCGTAGTGGACGCGGTGGCAGCCTTCTGGACAGTCGAACTCGATCGGCCGCCCGTTCGACCGGCCGACAGCGGCTGGTCGTCCACAGTTTGGACAGTCCTCCCAGGTCACCCGCTCGCTCGGTTCCACGATGGGGCCTCCCGATCCCAGCGCATAGGCCGTGGGATGGGAGGGGCCTGCCCGCACGGTTCGAAGCAGGATCCCCTCGGGATGGACCCTCGGTCCCCCGGGGCCTCAGCCCCAAACGCTAACGATGCGGACGTCCTGTTCCGATTCCGCTGATCGGTGCCTACACCGCGCCGGGGGCAGCGGTCACAGTGGGCATCCAGGTGTTCGACACCGGTGTCACCCCAAGCACGGTCGAGACGAGCGCTGCTGATCGTCCATCATCGGGCGCCCTCTGGCGTCGGTGTTCGGGGCCTCCTTCCTAGTGCTGGTGGCCGAGCCGCCCGCCCGGGTGTCACGGACGCTGCTCGACGTCCCACAGCTTTCGTCGTGGGGATGGATGCTGCCGCGATCGGCTTGGCGGTGACCAAACTGATGGCGTTCTGGTTCGCCGGCGTCGGCATCTGGTTCTCGCTGCGCGACTGACCGTCGTGAGGAGTGGATTCGTGCAGTGACACGCACGTAGCCCGCAGGCTTCCACTCCGCTCGGGTCGGGACACGAGTCGGGACGGCGGTCCCATGACGCGGGACCGGGTTCGGTCCACCGTCGGTCGTGTCGCAGCACCTCCGCTGCGCCCCACCGAGAGGAACTTCCATGCGATCCCAGCGCTTGGCGCTCGCGAGCGGCGCGGCTTACGTGCTCGCCATCCTGATCGGAAACGGGCTGTACGAGGCGGGCAAGAGCGGCGCCGAGGACGGTGCCGGCGTCCTGGCCGACCTGCAACGCAGCACCGGACCCGTTCCGACCACCGGCCTCGCACTCGAGATCCTCGGCTTCACCGCGTTCCTGGTGTTCCTCGGCGCTCTCTATCGGAAGATCCGCCGCGCCGAAGGGCCGGACGGCTGGCTGGCCGCCACGGCCGTCGGTGCCGGGCTCGTGACCGTCGCGGTGAAGCTCGGCTCGGTGGCACCGCTCATGGCCGCGAACCTGCGTGCGGACGAGTTGTCACCGGATCTCGCCCGCACCCTGAACGACCTGGGCGGGGCGGCGTTCGTGGTCAGCGGCTACACATCGGGCATCTTCGTCGGCGCGGCCGCCGTGGCCGCTGTTACGACGCGCCTGCTTCCGAGGTGGCTGGCGTTCGGCGGCGTCGTCGTCGGCGTCCTGACGATCGCGGCTGGCACGGCCGGCATTGTCGACCCCGGCGGCTACGTCCCGATCCCCTACTTGCTCGGCCTCCTCTGGGTGCTGGCCGTGAGCGCGACGCTGGCCGTGCGGCACGCAGGAACTCGGGAGGACGGCGCACCGGGGCCTGTCCCGGCGGGTGCTGCCGGGACAGCATGAGCGGCATGGCCCGCCAGGGATGGGCGCGGGCCGCGTGGATCGTCCCGGCGATCTGCGCGGCCCTGCTCCTCGCCGCCTTCCTCTTCGAGCAAAGCACGGCCACCCGCGTGTTCGCCGACGTGGAGGTGCTGGCCAACGTGCCACTGTCGGTGGGCTTCTCCCTCGTCGGCGCGCTCATCGTGTCGCGGCGGCCGGGTAACCGGCTCGGCTGGCTTTTCCTCGGCTCGGGGACGGCGATGGCGCTCGTCCTGTTCGTCTACGAGTACGCGGCGTACGGACTGGTCACCTCGCCGGGTGCGGTACCGGGGGCCACCGCGGCCGCCTGGGTCTCCTCGTGGATTTGGGCGCTCGGCTTCGCGCCACTGTTCACCCTCGGTCTGCTGCTCTACCCCGACGCAGCGCTGCCGTCCCGCCGTTGGCGGTGGGTCGCGATCCTCGACGTCGTCACCATCAGCTTCCTGGTCCTGTCCGGGGCGCTCATGCCCGGCCCGTTCCTCAACCACCCCACGGTGGACAACCCGCTCGGTCTGAACGATGCCGGGCCTGCGCTGATGGCCATCAGCTCGCTCGGCTTTCCCTTGGTCCTTTTCGGGCTCGCGGCCAGCATCACGGCGCTGGCCGTCCGATGGAGGCGTGCGGCGCCGGGCGGGCTCGAACGCCGTCAGGTGGTCCTCCTGCTGGTGGCGGCGACGCTGTGCCTGGCGGTCATCGGGTCTCCCGAGGACGCCGACCCCCAGCCCTGGATGGCGGTCGTCGCCCTGACGGCTCTGACGCTGGTGCCCGCCGCGATCGGGCTGGCCGTGGTCCGCCACCGCCTGTACGAGATCGACGTCGTCCTCAACCGGTCACTGGTCTACGCCGGGCTGACAGGCGCGATCGTCGCGGTGTACGTCGCGCTGGTCTGGGTGCTGGGCCGGCCATTGGCCGTGGATGCCTGGGCCGGCGCCGTCGCCGTGGGGATCATCGGCGCGTTGGTGCTACCCCTGCGCACCGGCCTGCAGCGGCTGGTCGACCGGGGCATGTACGGCGACCGGGGCGACCCCTACGCCGCCCTGTCCCGGCTGACCGCCCGACTGCAGGCGGCCGCCGCACCCGGCGCGGCCCTCCCTGCGCTGGCCGAGGCGATCGCGGGGTCGCTGCGGCTGCCCTACGTGCGGGTAGAGACCGCGAGCGGCGACTCCGCCGAGCACGGTGTTCCCCGCGGCGGCCCGGTGCATGAGATGCCGCTGGATCACCAGGGGCAGCGCGTAGGCCGGCTGGTGCTCGAGGGCCGCGACCGGCGGCCGGTGTCGGCCCGTGACCTGCAACTGCTCACCGAATTGGCCCGCCTGGCCGGGGCCGCCGTCTCCGCCGCCGCGCTGGCCGATGCACTGAGCGCCTCCCGCGCGCGGCTGGTCCAGGCCCGGGAGGAGGAGCGGCGCCGGCTCCGCCGCGATCTGCACGACGGGATCGGTCCCACCCTGGCGGGAGTCGCACTGGGCCTCGACCTCGTCGCCGCCCGTCTCGAGGACCCCGACGCGGCGAAGACACTGCTCAGCGAGCTGAAGGGGGAGACCGCCACGGCCGTCGACGACGTCCGGCGGCTGGTGCACGGTCTGCGGCCACCCGCCCTCGACGAGCTGGGATTGCTTGGCGCGCTGCGGCAGCAGACCGACCGCCTGGCGCTGCGTAGTCCGGGCCTGGAGATTCGGGTGGATGCCGCCGCCGACCTGCCGCCACTCAGCGCGGCGACCGAGGTCGCGGCGTATCGGATCGCCGTCGAGGCGGTGACCAACAGCGTCCGGCACGCCGGCGCCCGGACGTGCTGCGTCTCGGTCACCGCCGACAGCGCACTGCACGTGAAGGTGGTCGATGACGGCGCCGGCATCCCGGCCGGTGCGCCGGCCGGGATCGGGCTCGGCGCGATGGGCGAACGGGCCGCCGAGGTCGGCGGGGTGTGCACGGTGGCCCCCGCCGGCGGCACGGGCACCCGCGTGCACGCCATCCTCCCTCTGGACCTGCCATGACCAACGGGGTTCGCATCCTCGTCGCCGACGACCACCCGCTCTACCGTCGCGGTCTGGCGGCCCTGCTCTCGGCCCACGAGGGGTGGGAGGTCGTCGCAGAGGAAGCGGACGGCGTGGATGCAGTCACCGCCGCACACGCCGAGCAACCCGACGTCGTCGTGATGGATCTGCGCATGCCTGGCCTCGACGGCATCGAGGCGACTCGGCGCATCGTCGCGACCAGCCCGCACGTCGCCGTCCTGGTGTTGACCATGTACGACGACGACGCCTCAGTCTTCGCTGCCATCCGCGCGGGCGCCCGGGGGTACCTGCTCAAAGGGGCCGACCAGGTCGAAATCGTACGGGCGGTTGCTGCGGTGGCCTGCGGGGAGGCGATCTTCGGGCCGTCGGTGGCCTCCCGGATCATCGAGTTCTTCGCCGCGCCCCGGCCGCGGGGCACCGAGGTCGTCTTCCCGCAGCTGACCGCCCGTGAGCACGAGGTGCTGGATCTCATCGCGGCAGGTCGGAGCAACGCCGAACTCGCCGCGATCCTCGTGCTGAGCCCCAAGACGGTCCGCAACCACGTCTCGAACATCTTCACCAAGCTGCAGGTCGCCGACCGGGCCCAGGCCATCGTGCTCGCTCGTGACGCGGGGCTCGGCCGCTGAACCAGAGTCGGAGGCCAGCATGTCCGCCCCCTCCCGCTCCGTGCAGCGGTGCCAGACCAGCGCCACCTCCGCGCCATCGACGCCAGCTCAGACCGGACTCGGCGCCGTGCCACCCTGACTCGTGCAGTGGACCGTCGGTCGGCGCGCGAACTGAGTAGCGCTCTGCGATCCCGGGCAGAGCGGGTGGTCCCTGAGTGCACCGTCATGGGGTGCCGCTTCCACAACTCGAGCTGCTCCCTCTAACCCGCTTCCGTCCGACTGCGGCGCGGCGGGGAAGGGTGGGCCGGAGGCCTATCCCGTAGGGACGCGGAGCGCCCTTCCGGCGCCGCGCCGCAGGCGGCAGGCTGATCTGGGTGGGGAGCTGAAGCCGCGTCTCGGGCACGGTGAGAGGGCGTGAACGCATGCGATCTCAGTCCGCAAGCAGTCCGCAGAACGGCCAATCGCGGCAGTCAGCAGCTGACGACGACAGACGACAAAAGCGCAGCTCGGCGACGCTTATCGTCGACGACCCCACGTAGTCCGACGCCGGGAAGTAGTTCCAGCTCAACGTTTCGCACGTGTCCCGGGGCAATCGGCGTGACGCCGCCTGTCCGGCCTGCTGAAGGCGTTCGTCGACTCAACCCGACCGCGGGGGCTGGCGACGTCGTCTGCACGCTCATAGCCGCGACACCCGCCGGCACGGCCAGCCACGGGTTGTCTGGATTGGGGACGCCCGGGACTGCGCCAAGCGCCCAGTCGGGGGCGGGCGACCCGGGCCACCGAGCCGAAGGGGACGCCCCAGCCGTCGTCGCCGGCCGGCCGGGCGCCGTGTAGTCGATGGTGGCCGTACCGCTCAGGTGTTGCGCATGGCCGGGTGACGGCGCTGGAGCGGATTCTGCGGACCTGGCGGCTCTTGGGCCACGCCGCCGGCTCCCACCCGTCTGCCCGGAGCGACTGACGTGCCGGCTCAGGACTCGGGACCGTCCTGTTGAACTTCACGTTCGGGGATTTCCTCGACGGTCACCGGCAGGGGTGAAGCTGGCCCGAAGACCCTGGCGGCGGCCGTGATCGTGCCCTTCAGGACGTACTGCATGTAGTTGGCGGCGGCCAAGGGCCCCACGCCGAAGGGTAAAAGCCCGGCCAGGAGCGGCGGTCCGACCGCCAGCGCCCACGCTCGGAGGATCTCCGACTGGGAGGCGGCGATCGCCTGCCGCTCTTCCGCCGTCAGGGCGGCCAGGGCGTCGTACGAAGCGGGCCTTCCCAGCAGCGACGCGTGGGGTCCCAGGATGGCGTCGGGACGGATCCTCCCGGTCTTGTCGAGCTTTACCGCCCCGTCCGTGAGGACCAGGAGGACGGCGATGCGTGTGAGTTCCGGGTCCGTGAGGTCTCTGTCGTAGAGCAGTCCGACCTTGACTGCCGCACTCACCGCCTCTTTCAGGACCTCCCTCAGGGCGACCGGGACTGCCGCTGCTGAGATCGCCGTTCCGACACCCGGCAGGATCGACGGCAGAGAGTAGGAGACCGCTCGCGCCGCCCTGATCCGGTTTCCGCGCGTCACCTGGTTGACCAACTCTCCCGGCGCAACCAGGGGCTTGCCGGCACGGACCTTGTCGACGGCCTTCTGGGCCTCCTCAAGGGAGGGTTGGAGAGTCCGGTTGATCAGGGCCATCGCACGTTCGACGGTCGCCTCGAGGTCGAACTCCGGCTTCGGGAGGTTGAAACCGCTGCTCATGTAGGTCTCCTGTTCGTTGGGCCCTTATGGAGGATGTCAGCCGGCCCCTCCCCGTAAGGAACCGCAGGGTCCGACCCGTCGATGAGGCGGTGAGTACCCACCTCTTCACACGAGGCCGGGGCGGTCCACGGGATGACGAGGGCGGCCCGTTGCCAGAGGGATCCGGCACGCTGGGACACGCATACCTCGCTACGGAGGTCCTCAGGGACGGCTCGATCACCCGCATCACGCTGAGCGACGGCTCAACCCGCTATCGCGACGCAGGCGGCCGTCAGCATGAGAGGCGGTTTGCGCGGAAGGTCGACGCCCAGCGCTGGCTCGACGAGGCGACGTCGGCTCTGGTCACGCAGACATGGACGGCGCCGGAGCGAGGCCGGATCACCGTCGCCGACTGGGCCGACCGATGGCTGTCCTCGCCGACCGGGGTCAAGCCGAGCACTCTCTACCGGTACGGGAACCTGCTGCGGACCCACGTGCTGCCGTCGTGGGGTCGGCACCGGCTCGCCGACGTCACCCACGCCGACGTCGCCGTGTGGGTGGCTGAGCTACTGAGGCAGGGATCCGCCCCGGGCACGGTCCGCCAGGCCCACCGCGTCTTCTCACTCCTCCTGGGCCTCGCCGTCCGCGACGGGCGCATCCCCCGCAACCCGGCCGAGCGCGCACCCTTGCCCCGAGTGACGCAGCAGGAGCCGAGGTTCCTCACCCATGACGAGGTCGAGCGGCTCGCCGACGCGGCGGGTGAGGACGGGGACGTCGTCCGGCTGCTCGCCTACACCGGACTGCGCTTCGGCGAGATGGCCGCCCTGCGGGTGCGACGGGTCGACTTCCTCCGGCGCCGGCTCACCATCGCCGAGGCGGTCACCGAGGTCGGCGGGCGGCTGGAGTTCGGCACACCGAAGACCCATCAGCAGCGGACCGTGCCCCTGCCCGCGACCCTCGCCGAGTCGCTGGCCCGCCACTGCGAGGGCAAGCAGGGCGAGGACCCTGCTGATGACTACGGCCAGCGGCACGGTGCTGCGGCTGCGGAACTGGCGTCGGGCCGTCTTCGATCCGGCGGTCCGGACGGCCGGGCTGAGCAACGTCACCCCACACGACCTCCGGCACACCGCCGCCTCTCTCGCCGTCGCCAGCGGCGCGACCGTCAAGAGCGTGCAGCGGATGCTCGGGCACGCCTCGGCGGCCATGACGCTGGACGTCTACTCCGGCCTGTTCGACGACGACCTGACCGCGCTGGCCGACCGGATGGACGCCGCCGCGCGGGCGGCCGCGGAGGCGCGTGTGGGCGCGGCCCCCGACCGAGACTCCAGCGAAGGGAAAACGCGCAGGTCAGCGCGGTGGGCCCCGTGGGGATCGAACCCACAACCCGCGGATTAAAAGTCCGCTGCTCTGCCAATTGAGCTAGAGGCCCGACTGGGATGCGGACATCCGGACAACCGCGCGTGAGCCGGCATCCCCGCAACCCGGTGCGAGGCTACCGCTGGGGTGTGGCGCCTCCGCAGGTCAGTTCGGAGGCGCGGTCAGCCCGCCCTGCCCGGGCATGTCGGCGCAGCGGTCCGGGTGAGCTCCTGGGACGTGAGGAGGCGTTCCAGCGCATCGGCGGGCAGGGCGGGGCTGATGACGAAGCCCTGCGCGCTGTCGCATCCCAGGGTGACCAGCTCGTCGAGCACGGAGTCGGTCTCCACGCCCTCGGCGATGACGCGCAGGCCCAGCCGGTGCCCGAGGTCGATGACGGCCTCGGTGATGACACCGTCGCAGGTGTGGTCGAGCAGCCGGCTGACCAGGCTGCGATCGATCTTCAAGGCGCTGACGGGCAGGACCCGCAGGAAGCCCAGGCTGGTGTTGCCGGCGCCGAAGTCGTCGATGCTCACCTCCACCCCGCGGGCCCGCAGCTGACCGAGGACCTGCGCGGCCAACTCAGGGTTCGCCATGAGGACCGTCTCGGTGATCTCCAGTTCCAGGAGCGACGCCGGTAGGTCGGCACCGGCGACGATGGACAGCACGGTGGCCGGCAGCGCCGGGCTGAGCAGGCTGCGGGCGCTGATGTTGACCGCCACGGTCAGCGGCATCCCCGACCGGCGCCAGCGCGCGGCCTGGTGCGCCGCCTCGCGCAGCACCCACCGGGTCAGCGGCTGGATCAGCCCGGTCTGCTCCAGCAGCGGGAGGAATTCTCGCGGCGGCAGCAGACCCCGGGTCGGGTGCTGCCATCGAACCAGCGCCTCCACGCCGTCGATCCGTCGCTCGGGCAGGGCCAGCTTGGGCTGGTAGTGCAGCACGAACTCCCCGCGGTCGAGGGCGCGGCGCAGCTCTGCGATCTGCTGCAGCCGGTCGACCGAGTGCCGATCGAAGGTGGGGTCGTAGAGCAGGGTGCCCTTGGGCCCCCGCTTGGCCCGGTTCACGGCGATGTCGGCCCGGCGCACGAGTTCCATGACGTCCTCGCCGTGCTGGGGAACCAGGGCGACACCGATGCTGGCGTCGACGGCGAGCTCGACGTCGTCGACGCGGAACGGGGCGCTGCGAAGCCGGTCGAGCAGTTGCTCGGCGCGCAGCCGGGCGGAGGTCGCGTCGGGCAGATCGGTCAGCAGGACGGCGAACTCGTCACCGCGCAGCCGCGCGACCAGATCCCCGCCCCGGACGTAGCTCCGCAGGGCTCGGGAGACCTGCCGCAGCAACTCGTCACCGGCCGGGTGACCGAGGCTCTCGTTGACCGCCTTGAACTCCGCCAGGTCGACCAGCATCAGTGCGGCCGGGCGCCCCGGCGTGGCGGACGAGACTGCGGCGGCGGCGGATTCGACCAGCGCCTCCCTGGTGGGCAACCCGGTGAGCGCGTCGATGCGTGCCCGCGACTCGCCGTGCAGCAGCCCCCGGCGCAGCCACAGCAGCCCGGCGACCAGCAGTGCGACGCCGACGACGAGCACTGTCTCCTGCGGCTGGGACTCGGGTGCGTACCGGGACCACACCATGCCGGCGAGCACGAGGGTCGGGACGACGACGGCGGACGTGCGCGACAACAGCAGGCGCCGCATCCGCGCGTCCTCCGGTACGAGGTCATGGCGCCTCGACGTGGCGGAGGGGAACGGCAACGACTTCTCCTGGCAGACGGAACGGGGGGCCTCAGTCGCCGCAGCGCGGCACGGGCGAGCACCGGCCGACCGCCCGCGGAGCCAAGGCCCGCACCTGCTCGCCGTTCAGCCGGCAGCCACGCGGACAGTCGAACTCGACCGGTCGCCCCGCTCGCCAGCCGACGGCGGCCGGCCGGTGACAGATCGGGCAGTCCTCCCAGGAGATCCGTTCGCTCGTTTCCATCTCTTCCCTGCGCTGTCCGGGGACACGTCGGCGATGACCTGACTCAGCAACGTAGGGACCCGCCGGCCATGGGGCGATCCGCTCAGCGCGGTCGTCGTCCGGAGAACGCGGCCGCAGTATGGGTACTGCCCGGGGCAGTCCTTGCGGCGAGCGAAATCGGGAGGCCGACCCGATGTCCGAGGCGCCGACTCCTTTCGCCTCGCACTTGTGGCTGGAGACCAGCGATCTCGACGAGGTCCGGGAGCAGATGAGCCAGGTGCTGCGCCCGCACCGGCTGACAGTTCTCCGCGGAGGTTCGCAGCTGCGGGTCGTCCAGTCCATGGCCCAACTGGGCGGCACGACCTTCCTCTACGTCGACCACGACGCGGACATGCAGGTCTCGGCGGACGACCTGGGTTTCGTGCTCGTGCAGATCCCGCTCGCCGGTAGTGCGATCGTCCGTGCCGGCATCAGGGAGGTCGTGGCCACGCCGGAGGTGGCCGCCGTGAGCGCGGCGACGGACGCGCCCTCCTTCCGGTACCTCGCACCCAATCCCCGGCTCATGATCCGCATCGACCCGCAGTTGTTGGAGTCCCGGCTCGCGCTCGCCCTGGGCGATCGCCCACGACGACCGGTGCGGTTCGACCAGGCGATGGATCTCACCTCTCCCGGGGGCGGGTCCTGGCGCCGGCTGGTCGACACGATCGTCGCCGACCTCGACAGCGGCGGTCCGATCAGCCGGTCCCCGCTCGCCGCGACCTCGCTCGAGCGCGCGCTGGTCGACGGACTGCTCGCGGTCCACGCCGGCTCCCTCTCCGAACGCATCCGCGCCCCCGGGACGCCGACGCGTCCCCGCTCCCTGAAGAAGGCTCTGTCGCTGCTCGAGGACCACTGTCACGAGCCGTTGACCACCGCCGACGTGGCCGAGGCGGTCGGGGTGAGCGTGCGGTCGCTGCAGGAGGCCTTCCGGACTCATCTGGACACGACGCCGATGGCACATCTGCGTGCCGTGCGCATGAGCCGCATCCATGCCGAACTCGTGGCCGGAGGCGAACGCACCAGCGTCACGGACGTCGCCCTGCGCTGGGGTGTCACGCACACCGGCCGGTTCGCGCAGGAGTACCGCCGCATGTACGGCCAGTCGCCGTCGCAGACGCTCCGCCAGGGGCACTGACGGCGCGGCTAGGTCTCGCAGCCCGGGCGCTGCACCTTCTCGACGAGGTTGCGGGCGACGTCGCGCACCTTCCGCTGCGTCCGCTGCGACTGCTTGGCGAGCATGTCGAAGGCCGCGTCGGCGGATATCCCGTGCCGCCCCATCAGGATGCCCTTGGCCTGATCGATCACCGCCCGTGACTCCAGGGCGCGCTGCAGGCTGGCCGCCAGGTTGGCGGTGGTCGCGTAGAGGCCGGCGTTCGCCACGGCAACGCCGCGTACGAGGCGAACCCGGAGGCCACCTCCTGCGTCCCCTCGTCGAACCCGGTGTCGCCGATGCCGTAGATGTTCAGCGCTCCGATCATCCGGTTGTGGACGGGGAGCGCCACCGACATCGTGTGCGTGACGCCGAGGCTGTGCGCGTTCCGCGCGAAGTCCGGGTAGACGGGGCTGTGGGCGGTGTCGTCGATGGTGATGGTCCGGCCGGAGACCGCCGCGTCCATGCAGGGGCCGAACCCGGCGTCGTACTGCCGCTCGTCGAGGGTCGAGGCGAGCGGCCCGGTGAAGGCGACGCTGCCGGCCTTGCCGTCCTGCATGAGCGTCACCGACACCTCGGCCGCGCCGGGGATGGCCTGCTGGGCGAGCTCCGCCACCCGCCCCAGGATGTCGGACAACTGCTGCTCACCGAGCATGATCTTGCTCAGCTCCGCGAACGCGGCTCGGGGATCGCGTGACGTCTCGTCGCCGTCCCCGGTGTCGGGCGTGCTCACGGCGGACTCCGGTCCGTGACGGACTGCGGTCGAACCTCGCGACAGTCCGGAGAGTGACGTCGTCGACGACCCGCGAGGGAGCAGCCGGGACGACAGCCGGGGGGCCGAGCTGCTGCGGCCCCCGGGAGCCAGAGGTCGGGACGGGCGCCAACCCGCCGTACACGGGACCGACCTGTCCGGGCCAACGCTACGCGCGTCCCGACCTGGGCGCGTAGCTCCAGGAGCAGGCACAAAGGGGTGGTCGCGGGCCCCTGACGGCGGAATAGTGGCGGCCGTCCCGGCCCAGCACGCAGCCGCGGCGTCGCCCCACCCCGAGGATCCCGGTGGTCCCTTCCAGCGCTCCCGTCTGCCCGCTGACCGTGATCGCCTGGCGGCTGGGCGGCATCCCCCAGGCGGCCCTGTGGTGGCGGTACGTCGACCTCGGCGGCGACCGGCCCCGCGACCAGCTCGCCGCCTACCTCCAGGGCGCCACGTCGTGGCCGGCCCCGGAGCACAACCTCCTCGCCCAGGCCCTCGACGAGCGGCTGTGGGAACTCGGCTTCCCGAGCCTGGCCCCGCACCGGGCGATCGAGGGCGACCGGCACGGCGTCGGCTCGCCGGCCGAGCCCGAGGGGAACACCGCGGCGTAGGCCCCGGTCGGGGGCCACGGCGCGTCACCGGTTGGGAAGAGTCCACCCGTTCAGGGGATGCCGGCGAGGCTCGCCGGTTACGTAGCGTCATCGGCGCTCGAGCACAGCTCGGCCACAGACCCCGGCCCGGCTCCCGTTCCCCCCGGGAGGCCGGGCCGGCCTGGTTTCCGGCGAGGGTCAGCCGCAGACCCGGTCGACCATCGCGGCGAGCGCGTCCTTGTCCCCGCCGTCCAACGGCAGGTCGACCGGCACCTCGTCCTCCTCGCCGACGGTCACGCCCAGGACGAACAGGTACGGCTGCTTGGTCTCCGCGAGCACGTGCGGATCGCAGCTGGCAGGCGCGAAGACGATCTCCGCCGACGCGCTCTGCGCGCCGTCCTCCAGCGTCAGCGGCAGGTCGACCGACGGCTCGACGAGGACGCTGCGCGCCAGCCGGCCGATGGCGACCGGCGCGGCTCCGCTGCGGCGGGTCAGCGTGAGGGTGGCGGTGACGCCGTCCGGCTCGTCGCGCCAGCCGTCGACGGCGATGTCCACCACCTCGAGCACCCGGCGGGCGGCGCACTCCTCGTCGTGGATCCGCGTCAGGATCTCCGCGGAGAGGGGGACGCGCAGCTCCTCGGTCGCCCCGTCCGGCCGGACGACGGTCAGCAGCGCGGCGGCGGGCTCGGCGGCGACGTCGCACACCGGGTCGCCGAACGGCGTGGGCAGGTCGATCACCTGCCGCGGCGCGTAGGTCGCGGTCTCGGCCTTGACCGGCAGCGCGGTGAACCCGGGCGAGTCGATCGCCACCGAAGTGACGGTGAACGGCTGCTCGCCGGTGTTCGTCACGCGCACCTGCACCTGGCCGCCGATCGCCTCGTCGGTGCGCAGCCGCACCGCCTCGGCCTCGATGCCGGCGACCGGCGGCACGGAGGGTCCGGCCGAGAGGGACGCCGTCGTCCGGCCGGCCGGGGACGACGGGCCCGTGGCGCCTCCGGCCGACGTCCCGCAACCGGCGGTCAGCGCCGCGAGCAGCACGATCGCCGTCCGCCTCATGCCGCGGCAGCCTAGGCCGCGGCGGGGCTCACTGGTGGCGGCCGGGCAGCCGGGCCATCACCCGGCCGGCCTCCATGCGCGCCTCGAGTTTCTCCTGCGGGTTCGCGGCCGGTCCGCGCCGCGGCTCACCGTCGTCGAGGTCGAACGCCGAGCCGTGCCACGGGCAGACGAGGCACTCCGCGCCGCGGACCTCCTGGACCGTCCCGTCGTAGAGCGGCCCGGAGAGGTGCGAGCAGGCGCCGATGAAGACGTCGACCCGGGCGCCCCGCCGCACGGCGGCCAGCGGCACCGCCACGCTCGCGCCCTGGCCGGTCCGCAGCGTGGGCCGGCCCTCGGGGAAGTCGTCGAGCGGGCCGAGGTCCATCCAGTCGGAGCCCAGCGCCCGCGCCGCCGTCGCCGCGTGGGAGGCACCCGACGACTGCGCGTAGGACATGTGGCCCCCGATCGAGGCCGAGACGGTGGCCAGCCCCAGCCCGCTGTAGGACAGCGCACGGCCCAGCCCGCCGCGGCCGCGGCCGCGGGCCACCAGCGACCCGACGTACAGCCCGAGGGCCGCCGTGTTCAGCAGCGCATGCACCGCGCCGAGGCGGCGCACGCCCGTCTCCTGCTCCGACCAGTCCGCCGCGCCCGCCAGCGCGGCGGGCACCGCGGCGACGACGCCGGTGCCGATCATCGCGGTGGCGGCGGGCCGCAGCGCGGGCACGGCGTCGAGCACGCCGGCCGACAACCAGCTGCCCACGGGGACCTGCACGAGGACCGGGTGCAGCGGATGACCGAGCCACGTGCCGTGCAGGAAGTCCTTCAGCGCCTGGGGCTTCAGCACCGACAGCACGGCCCGTCGGGTGGGCTCGATCGCCTTGTCGAAGGTCGGCACGTCGGCGATCCGATCGAGGATTCCCATCACGCTCATGGCTGCCCTCTACCCCCGCCGACGTGCGGCGATGCCGACCGGTGAGTTGCGGCACACAGAACCGTCATAGGTGTGGGTGAGAGTTCCCACATCGGGTCCCGGAATGGTCGGCCGGGTCCGATGGATACACCTAGTTGCCAACAGCAACGAGACGCTCGACCGGGAGACCTGACATGACGTGCGCACTGATCCGCCGCCCGCTGGCGGTCGACGTGCCGACGTCGGTGCAGGACCGGTCCGGGCTGATCGAGCGCCTGGAGCGGGACGACGCCGTCGCGCAGTTCGCCCGGTTCGTGCTCGTCGGCGGCGCGTCCAGCGCCGTGTACGCACTGCTCTTCGTCGCCCTCGCGGACCTCGGCGACCAGCCGGCGAACCTGGTCGGCGCGATCGCCTCGTCCGTCCTGGCCAACGAGCTGCACCGTCGGCTGACCTTCCGCGCCGGCGGGCGGGTCAGCTGGTTCACCGCCCAGTGGGAGGGGGGCGGCCTGGCGCTGGCCGGCATGGCCGCCACCACCATGGCCCTGGCCTGGCTCGACGCCGTCAGCGACGACGCGAGCACGCTCCTCGGCATCGCCCTCGTCGGCGCGGTGACCGGGGCGGTCGGGCTGCTCCGCTTCGTCGCCCTGCGCTGGGTTTTCGCCCGGAGCTAACCTCGGCGGGATGAGCGACCCCGCCCCGGCTGCGCCGCCGCGGTGGGTCGCGCCGGCCCGGGTCGCCGGCCGCTGGGGGCTGCGGATCGCCGTCGCCATCGCCGGGGCCCTCCTCGGGATCCTGCTGGTCGGCCGCGTGCAGGCGCCGATCGGGCCGTTCGACGCGACGGTGGCCTTCCGCCCCGTCGGGGGCGGCGCGCAGGTCGAGATCCCGCCGCTCGGCGCCCTCGACGTCGACGCCTACGACGGGCCGCTGCAGCTGCAGATCCAGCTGACCCGGGTCGACGAGGACCGCGCCCGGGCTCTGGCCACCGACCCGTCGCGCCTGGACACGGTCGTGGACCGGGTCAGCGAGGACCTGCGCGCCGCCGTCGTCCGGCTGATCTGGACGACCGCCGGCGCGGGGCTCGCAGGTGCGGCACTGACCTCGCTGATCGTCCTGCGCCGCCGCCGTGAGCCGCTGATCGCCCTCGGAGTGGCCACCGCGGTGCTCGCCGGCAGCGCCGGGCTCGGTGCGGCCACCTGGCGGCCGGAGGCCCTGAGCTCGCCGACCTACACGGGCCTGCTGGTCAACGCCAACAGCCTGATCGGCAGCGCGCGGGACATCGTGGCCCGCTTCGACGCCTACCGCGCGTCGCTGGAGGACCTGGTCACCAACGTCAGCACGCTGTACGGCACGCTCTCCGCGCTCCCGGCGCCCGGCGGCACCGACGACACGGTGGCCCTGCTGCACGTCTCCGACCTGCACCTCAACCCGGCCGGCTTCGACCTGGTCGGGGAGGTGGTCGACCAGTTCCAGGTCGACGGCGTGCTGGACACCGGGGACATCACCGACTGGGGCAGCGCGCCCGAGAACAGCCTGATCACCGCGGTGGGCACGTGGGACGTCCCCTACGTCTACATCCGCGGCAACCACGACTCTGCGACGACGGCGGCACTGATCGCCGACCAGCCGAACACCACCGTGCTCGACGACTCCGCGGTCACCGTCGCCGGGATCGAGGTCGTCGGCGCCCCCGACCCGCGTTTCACGCCCGACAAGGACGCGCAGGACCCGGACACCGAGTCGCTCGAGCAGAGCGGCGAGCGCCTGGCCGAGTTCGCCGGCACGCTGGCCGATCCGCCCGCGATCGCGATGGTGCACGACCCCGCCACGGCGGAGCCGCTCGACGGCGAGGTCCCCCTCGTCCTCGCCGGCCACAAGCACGAGCGGGACGTCTCCGTGCTCGACGGCGGCACCCGGCTCATGGTCGAGGGGTCCACCGGCGGGGCCGGGCTGCGCGGGCTGCAGGGCGAGGAGCCCACGCCGCTGACCTGCACCGTCCTCTACCTCGACCCGGACACCGGCGACCTGGTCGCCTACGACGAGATCACCCTCGGCGGGCTCGGCGAGACCGAGGTGACGATCGAGCGGACCGTCGTCGAGCCCGCCGACGGGTCCGGCACGGACGGCACCGGCGGGGCCGACGGCGACGGGTCCGGCGGCGACGGCACGGACGGCGCGAGCCCCCCGGCCTCCCCGACCGGCTGACCCCGCCGACCTACGCTCGGGTCATGTCGACGACCCGCTCCGCGCGCCTGGCCGCGACCGTCCTCGCCGGCGGGCTCCTGCTCGCGCCGCTCGCCGGCTGCAGCTTCAGCTCCGACAGCGTCTCCTGCTCGGGCACCACGTGCTCCGTGACCCTGACCGGGGACGGCGCCTCCGCCGAGGTCCTCAACACCAGCCTGGCGCTGGCCGGCGTGGAGAACGGCCGGGCCACGCTGCGCGTCGGGGACACCGAGGTCTCCTGCGGGCAGGGCGAGAGCGTGTCGGCCGGCCCGCTCGCCCTGGAGTGCACCGAGGTGACCGAGGACGGGGTGACCCTCAGCGCCTCGCTCGGCTGACCCCCCGCGGTTCAGGAGTCGCGGACCTCGACGACCACGCGCGCGGGGTTGGACAGCGCGTAGACCCGGAACGGCACCTCCGCCGTCGTCCCGACGAAGGCGACCGCCGTCCCCTCGAAGATGTGGTCGTAGGCGACCTCGGTGACCGTCTGGGTGCCGGCCCCGGCCAGCGGGTTCGGCCCGTCGTACTCGGCCACGCCGGTGGTGTCGGGGATCTGGGCCCCGGTGAGCGTCACCTGGAGCACGGCGTCGCCGGCCACGTCGATCGGGTCGCCGCTGCCCTGCGAGGAGGCCTGGTCCACGTACCGGACGTCCCAGCCCGGTGTGCCCGTGCCCCCGACCTCGAACACGACCCGGTCGAAGCCGCCGTGCCGGCCGGTGCGGATGTCGCTGACGGTCACCTGCGCGTCGGCGGAGGCCTCCTCCGTGTCGGGCTCGGTGTTCGCGGGGAACGCCGGCGCGTCGGTGCTGCCGTCGTCGGGCCTCTCGGAGCCGCCCGTGGCGGTCGCCGACGCGGAGGCGGACGACGAGGACGACGGGGCCGACGAGACCGCCGATGAGCCCGAGGCGGTGTCGCTGCCGCCGTCGTCCCCCGACCCGCACCCGGCGAGCAGGGCGGCGGCGAACAGGGCTGCGGACGCGACACGGGCTCGGCTCACGGCGCACAGACTGACAGGGAGGACCCCTGCAGATCAGGGCCGACGCGCCGGTCCGTCAGGACGGAGGTCCCGTGTCGGCCGGGGTGGTGTCGGGCGGCCGCCGCGGGCCATGTATCGTTTGCCCTGCCCCCGGCGAACACGAGCCCCCATCGTCTAGCGGTCCAGGACGCCGCCCTTTCAAGGCGGTAGCACGGGTTCGAACCCCGTTGGGGGCACGCACCACAGCAAGGCCCTGTAGCGCAGTTGGTTAGCGCGCCGCCCTGTCACGGCGGAGGTCGCGGGTTCGAGTCCCGTCAGGGTCGCTCTCCGGTGTCACACACCGGTCGGGGCAGGTAGCTCAGTCGGTACGAGCGCTCGCCTGAAAAGCGAGAGGTCGGCGGTTCGACCCCGCCCCTGCCCACCCGTTCTTCCCCTGCGGGGTTGTCAGCACAGCTCCACGCGGGCCATGTGGCGCCACAGTTCCTGGTCGGTGTCGGAGAGGCTCTCCCACTCCGTGTAGCTGCTGGCGGCGTGCATCTCGCGCGCCCGCTGCTCCACCCGCGAGTCGGACATCATGCGCGCCCGCGTCTTGTAGACGGACATGTGGTGGATGACCGGGTTGGCCGAGACCTGCGGCTCCTCGACCTCGGACAGGTGCAGGAAGCCGGAGTTCGTCTGCACGACGTCGGGCTGACGGGGATCGGTCACAAGTCCTCCTCCACGGTTCTCGAGAACCGCCGCTGGTGTGAACGCGATCGGCATGACCCGGGGCGGACTGCACCCGAGCCCCACCGGATCCCCCCGAAGGGTGAGCCGAGCGGCCCACAGCACCCGCACAGAGCGGCCACGGCGCCCTCCGACGGCGCGCGCCGAGGCTGGCCGGCATGACCTCCTCCGCGCCGCACTCCGACCCGTACGAGCAGCTCCGCCCAGGCCGCCGCGTCCGGACCGTCACGGCCGCCGTCGCCGCGGCGGCCGCCCTCGGCACCGGCGCGCTGGCGGTCGGGCTGGCCGACCGGACCGCCACCGACGGAGCCGTCACGGCGAGCGACGCCTCCACGAGCGACGGCACCACGAGCACGAGTTCGTCGGGCGACTCGATCAGCCGGGCGCAGCAGGCACCCGGGAGCTCGAGCGGTTCCGGGTCGGTGGACGCCTCGAGCGGCGGTTCCTGAATTCAGTGAACCTTCCGGCCGTTCTCAGAGAATCCACAGGAAGCAGCGGCACAGTGATCGCCATGACGCAAACCGCTCCTTCCGGCGCCACGTCCCGCGCCCCGCTGACCCGGCCGGACGGCAGCCCGTTGCGCGTGCTCGCGGTCGACGACGAGTTCTCCATCACCGAGCTGCTGTCGATGGCGCTGCGGTACGAGGGCTGGGACGTCCGGACGGCGGCCAACGGGACCGACGCCGTCCGCACCGCGCGGGAGTTCCGGCCGGACGCGGTGATCCTCGACGTCATGCTCCCCGACATGGAGGGCCTGGAGGTGCTGCGGCGGCTGCGCGCCGACGCCCCGCTGCTGCCGGTCATCTTCCTCACCGCACGCGACGGCGTGGCCGACCGCATCGCGGGGCTGACCGCCGGCGGCGACGACTACGTGACCAAGCCGTTCAGCCTCGAGGAGGTCGCCGCCCGCCTGCGCGGCCTGCTGCGCCGGACCAACCGCGCGGTGGCCGACGACGGCCTGCTCGTCGTCGGTGACCTCACCCTCGACGAGGCCAGTCACGAGGTCACCCGGGGCGGTGACGAGATCCGGCTGACCGCCACCGAGTTCGAGCTGCTGCGCTACCTGATGCGCAATCCGCGCCGGGTCCTGTCGAAGGCGCAGATCCTCGACCGGGTGTGGCAGTACGACTTCGGCGGGCAGGGCAACGTCGTGGAGCTGTACATCTCCTACCTGCGGCGGAAGATCGACCGTGGCCGCGAGCCGATGATCCACACGCTCCGCGGTGCCGGGTACATGATCAAGCCGGCGAACAGTTGAGCCCTGGAGGTCGCATGTGGCCGCGGCGCCCGCAACGCTTGTCGTTGCGGGCTCGGCTGCTGTGGACCTTCCTCGTCCCGCTGGCCGTCGTCCTCGTCCTCGTCGGGGTCATCTCCACCCTGGTCCTGCGGTCCCAGCTGATCGAGCAGGTCGACGTGCAGCTCTCCGCCGCGGTCCAGCGGGGCACCGGCTCCTACGACGGGGACCCGCCGCCGCTCGACTACGACGACGACTACCACGGCCCCGAATCGCTCAACCGGCGCGGCCAGGGCGCCGGCACCCTCGCCGCGCAGGTCGCCCGCGGCAGCATCGTCTCCGCCGCGGTCATCACCGCCAGCGGGCACACCGACAACCTCGCGGACGACGAGTGCGGCGTCCTGGCCCACCTCCCCGCCGACGGCGAACCGCGCACCGTCGACCTCGGGGGCGGCTACGGCGACTACCGCGTCGTGGCCAGCACGGCGCCCGACGGGAACGTCCAGGTCACGGGCCTGCCGCTGGGCAGCTCCTACCGCGCCGTCAGCAACCTGATCACCGTCGAGGTGATCGCCGGGCTGGCCGGCCTGCTGGCGGCCGGGATCGCCGGCGCCCTCGTCATCCGGCGGACCATGCGGCCGCTCGAGCGCGTCGCGGGCACCGCCACCCGGGTCACCGAGCTGCCGCTGGCCAGCGGCGAGGTCACGTTGGCGGAGCGGGTGCCCGAGGGGGACACCGACCCGCGCACCGAGGTCGGCCGGGTGGGGACGGCGCTCAACCGGCTGCTCGACCACGTCGAGGTCTCGCTGCACGCGCGGCAGGCCTCCGAGACACAGGTCCGCCAGTTCGTCGCCGACGCCAGCCACGAGCTGCGCACGCCGCTGGCCTCGATCCGCGGCTACGCCGAGTTCTTCCGCCGCCAGCAGACCGACGGCCGCCCGCCGTCGACCGAGGACGTCGCGCACATGCTGCGCCGGGTCGAGTCCGAGTCACTGCGCATGTCGGCCCTGGTCGACGACCTGCTGCTGCTCGCCCGCCTGGACGCCGGCCGCGACCTCGAGCTCGGGGAGGTCGACCTCACCGTGCTCGTGCTCGACGCGGTCAGCGACGCCCGCGTGGCCGGGCCCGGGCACCACTGGCAGGTCGAGGTCCCGCCGGTCGCCGTCCTGCTGCCCGGCGACGCCGCCCGGCTGCACCAGGTCCTGGCCAACCTGCTCACCAACGTCCGCACGCACACCCCCGAGGGGACGACGGCAACGGTGCGGCTGGGCATGGAGGGCGGCACCGCCGTCCTGGAGGTGGCCGACGACGGCCCCGGCATCCCGCCGCAGCTGCAGGCTCAGGTCTTCGAGCGCTTCGCCCGCGGCGACGCCTCCCGCTCCCGCGCGGCAGGCAGCACCGGTCTCGGCCTGGCCATCGTCGCCGCGGTCGTCGCGGCGCACGACGGCACCGTGCAGGTCAGCAGCGGCCCCGGCCGAACGGTGTTCACCGTTCGGCTGCCCGGCGCCATGCTCGGCGCGCCGGAGACCGACGACGCCGACGACGCCGGGTCCGACCCGGTCTCCTGACCTCAAAGGGGCCGCACAGCGGCACCACGGGGCTCAGGCAGTTCCGCGGCGCACCGTTCTCGGTAGACCCGAGGAGGTGCCCGTGACCGCCACTGCCGACTGGACGGCCTGGAGCTGCCGTGTCCGGCTCGCCGTCACCGACCCGGCCGCGCTCGACGAGGCCCGCGTCCTGCTGGCGGACCGGATGGCCGCCGTGGACCGCGCCAGCAGCCGCTTCCGCGCCGACTCCGAGCTGGCCGCGCTCGAGCCCGGCGGGTGGACCGAGATCAGCCCGCTGCTGGCCGAGCTGCTCACGGTCGCCCTGCGCGCCGCGCGGCTGACCGACGGCGACGTCGACCCGACCGTCGGCGGCCCGCTGGCCGGTCTCGGCTACGACCGCGATCTGCGGCTGGTGACGGCCGACGGACTCGTCGTCGCCGTCCCCGCACCCGGCTGGCGCGCGGTGGAGCTCGACCCCGAGGCGCACCGGGTCCGCCTTTCCCCCGGCGTCCGGCTCGACCTGGGCGCCACCGCGAAGGCGTGGACCGCCGACGCCGCGGCCACCGACATCGCCGGCCGCACCGGCGCCGGCTGCCTGGTCTCCCTCGGCGGCGACCTCGCCGTCGCGGGGCCGGCTCCGGACGGCGGCTGGCGGGTGCGGGTCGAGGACGTCTGCGGCGATCCCGACGCCCCGCCGGCCGGGCCGGCGACTGTCGTCACGATCACGGACGGCGGCCTGGCCACCTCCTCCTCGGTCGCGCGGCGCTGGCAGCGCGGCGGCGCCTGGCTGCACCACCTGCTCGACCCGCGCAGCGGCCTGCCGGCCGCGCCCGCCTGGCGGACCGTCTCCGTGGCCGCCGGCAACTGTGTCGACGCGAACACGGTGTGCACCGCCGCGATGGTGCGCGGGAACGCCGTCTGGCCGTGGCTGCGCGCGGTCGGCGTACCGGTCAGACTGGTGGCCGTCGACGGCGAGGTGTTCACCGCCGGGGGCTGGCCCGCGGAGGCCGCGGCATGAGTGCAGAGGCGTTCTGGTACCTGATCCGGGCGACCGGCGTGGTCTCCCTGGTCCTGATGACGGCCACGGTCGTGCTGGGCGTGGTCGTGCAGCGGCAGCGCCGGCTGCCCGGCCTGCCCCGGTTCGGCGCGGTCGCCCTGCACCGCAACGTCTCGCTGATCTCGGCGCTGCTGCTGCTCGTGCACGTGGTCACGTCGGTGGCCGACTCCTACGTCGGCATCCCCGCGCTCGCCGCCCTGGTGCCGTTCACCTCGACCTGGCGGCCGGCGGGCATCGGCCTCGGCGCCCTCGCGGTGGAGCTGGGACTGGTGATCGTCGTCAGCAGCCTGCTGCGGGGCCGGCTGCCGCGCCGGGTCTGGCAGCCGATCCACCGGAGCGCCTATCTGCTGTGGCCGCTGGCCTTCGTGCACGGCCTGATGCCGGGCACCGACCTCGGCTCCGGCTGGGCGCTGGCCCTCGCCCTGGCCTGCGCCGCCGTGGTGGCCGGCACGACGGTCGTGGCCTGGACCGGACGGCACACCGTCCCCGCCGACCGCGCCCCCGCGGCCCTGGCCCGCGCCTCCGCCGCCCTGGCCGGCGGCCCCGCCGTTCCCGTCCTCCGGAACAGGTGACCCCCATGACGACGTCCCTGCTTCTCCCCGGGCTGCTCGACGCGGCCGGACCCGGCGTGGCGGACCACCTGAGCGCCTTCGGCCGGCTTCCCCCGGCCGACGCGATCGAGGTCGCCGCGGCCGCCGGGCTCACCGGCCGCGGCGGTGCGGGCTTCTCGACGGCGGTCAAGCTCCGGTCGGTCGCCGCCGCCCGGCGCCGGCCGGTGGTGATCGCCAACGGCGCCGAGGGCGAACCGGCCGCGGACAAGGACGCCGTCCTGCTCGCCCGCGCGCCGCACCTGGTGCTCGACGGGTTGCTGATGGTCACGCGGACGCTCGGCGCGCGTTCCGTCGTCCTCGCCGCGGCGCCGGCGCTGCTGCCGGGACTGGCCGAGCGCCTGGCCGAGCGGTCCGACCTCCCCGCCGTGCGGCTGCACCCGGCCGACGACCGGTTCGTGGCCGGGGAGGAGTCCGCGCTGGCCGCCGCTGTCGAGGGCGGGGCGCCGCTGCCCCGCGCGAAGGTCGTCCCGATCCGCGAGCGGGGCGTGGACGGGCGGCCCACGCTGGTGCAGAACGTGGAGACGCTGGCCCGCCTGGCGCTGCTCGCCCGGGGCGAGAGCGGGGCGGCGCAGCGGCTGCTCGTCACGCGGCGACCGGCGACCGGCGACGCCGACGTCGTCGACGTGGCGCTGGGCACGCCGCTCGGCGACGTCCTCCCGATCGAGGACGACGTGCGCGCCGTCCTGGTCGGGGGCTACCACGGCACCTGGCTGCCGGCCGCCGTGGCGGAGGACCTGCCGCTCGACCGCGCCGGGCTCGAGCCGGTCGGCGCGGCGCTCGGCGCGGGCGTGCTGGCGGCGCTGCCCGGGAACCGCTGCGGGCTGCGGGAGACCGCCCGCGTCGTCGGCTGGCTGGCCACGGAGTCGGCCGGCCAGTGCGGGCCGTGCCTCAACGGGCTGCCCCGCATCGCCGCCGGCCTCGACGTCCTGGCCCGGCCCGGCCCGGCGCCCGGCGACCTGCTCACCGACGTGTGGCGCTGGTGCGGCCTGATGGAGGGGCGCGGCGCGTGCCGGCACCCCGACGGCACGGTGCGGCTGGTCGCCAGCGCGCTCGGGGTCTTCGCGCGGGAGCTGGCGCTGCACCGGCAAGGGCGCTGCAGCGCGACGACCGACGTCCCGTTCCTGCCCGTCCCCGGAGGCGCCCGGTGACCCGGCTGGTCGTCGATCCCATCGCCTGCACGGGGCACGGCGTGTGCGCCGAGCTGCTGCCCGAGGGCATCGCCCTGGACGAATGGGGATACCCGCTGCTCGCCGCCGGCGAGGTGCTGCGCGAGCTGCTGCGCCGCGCCCGGTCGGCGGCGGCCGGCTGCCCCGCCCGCGCCCTGCGGCTGCGGGCGTCGTGAGTCAGACCCGGACGCGGTCCGCGGCCACCTGCGCGTAGACCTGCGCGTGCACGCGCTGCACGGCGGCGCGCTGCTCCTCCCGCCACGCGCGGTCGGCCGGCCGCGGCATCGGGCGGGCCAGCGCCGCCCCGACGGCGACGCTCAGCGAGACCGGGTCGAAGCCGCGGTCCTCGTCGTTGCCGTAGGTCACGACGTCGGACCACTGGTCGGCGAACCAGCCGCAGCTGGGCGCGACCACGCGGGTGCCGACGTCGCGGCAGACCTCCACATCCCGCGAGTGGGTGCCGCAGCGCTCGGCGAGGACCGCGACGTGCAGCTGCTGCAGCTCGGCGGTCCACGCGGCGTCGTCCGCCCCCGGCACGACCAGCTCCAGCGTGCCCTCGGCGGCCAGCCTCGAGATCCCGGGCACCGCGTCGTCGGGGTGGCCGGGGACGCCGAGCAGCACCCGCAGCCGCCCGCCGCCGGACACCGCCCCGGACAGCGCCGCCCGCACGAGGCCGGCGGGGTCGGGCACCGCCGGGGACGGGCAGCGCAGCAGCAGGCCGACGAGCCCGCGCTCGGCGCCGAGGTCGGGGCGCGGGGCGGTGAGCGAGGGGTGGGCGACCACGATCGCCGTCCGGCCGTACCGGTCGGCGATCTCGTCGGCCGCGCCGGGTGTGAGGGTCAGGACGACCTCGGCGGTGGCCAGCAGGGCGGCGAGGTGGGCGTCGTGGCGGGTCGCGAGCGGCTCCGACGGCTCGCGCAGCTGGTGGACGGTGACCACCAGCGGGATCCCGAGCCGGCGGACGGTCTCGGTCCAGCGCTCGAGCGCCGCCACCGGCAGGTGCCCGTAGCCGGCGTGCACGTGCAGGACGTCGATCTCCCCCGCGTGCGCGGTCAGGTACGCCGCGTCCAGCCAGGGGCTCGGCTCGGCGGCCGGCCCGACGCGGACCACGCCGGGCGGCAGGACGGCGTCCACGTAGGCGTCGGCGAACGGGACGGCGGCCACCCGCGGCACCGGTTCGGACGGCCCTGCGACGGACACGGGGGTGCTCCTCCTGCGGTCGTGCACTACTCCGCAGGAGGAGGTGCAGGTCGACGTGACCGGCCCGGGATCGAGCCGACGCCAGGATCGGCTACCCCGCCCGTCGCACCAACGAAACCGGACAGGCCCGATCGGGTGAGCGACCTCTCACGCCGCCGCGTGGGCTCCCGCGCGCCGCCGGATCCGCCGCGGCTTCGGCGCGAGGGCCCAGCCGGCCGCGCCCGTGGCGACGATGGCGACCGACACCAGCGCGAACGCGATCGTCGGCGGGTCGTCCCAGTCGAGCGTGCCGAAGAACCGGATCAGCGAGACGATGACCAGGGCGCCGAAGACGGTGTAGGCGATCGCCGCCGTCCGCAGCCGGCGCAGGTCACCGGCCACCGAGGCGAGGGCGGTGGCCAGGCCGAAGGCGATCAGCCAGGCCGCCACCACCCGGGCGGTCAGCGGCGTGAGCGCCCACGGCCACAGCCGCTCCGCCGTCGTCGGCGCGACGTACAGGACGACGCCGGTGACCGTGAGCACCACGGACTCCAGCCCCAGTGCGACCCGCAGGACCAGCGGCACCGGGCGGCGCGCCGGCGGGTCGAGGCCGCGGGAGCGCTCCTGCGGCACGAGCAGCGCGAGCATGGCCACCGGGATCACGATGTAGACCCCGAGCCAGAACCAGGCCGCCGCCTTGGCCAGGAACCCGCTCGCGGCGAACTCCGCCATGAAGTGGAACCGGTCGAGGTGGATCAGGGTCGCGGTCAGGGTCAGGACGACGAAGGCGAGGATGGTCAGCACCGCGACGCGGCTGTCCACCCACACCGGGTCGCGCAGCGACAGGACCACCAGCACGAAGCCGGCCGCGTAGCCCGCGCCCAGGAAGGCGGCGGTCAGCGGCGGCTGGATGGTCCAGGCGAAGAAGTCGGCGGTCCGCTCCGCCATCACGAACAGCGCGACCGTGGCCAGGGCGGTCAGCACGCAGAAGGCGATGAGCAGGACCCGCATGCCCGGGGACACCCGGCGGATGCGCTGGGATCGGGCCGGCCGGGAAGTGACAGCGTCCACGAGAGCTCCCGCTCGTCGGACCCCCGTGCGGCGGATCGGGTGGGGCCATGCTCCACCCGTCGCCGGACGGTGTCACCGGGATTAGGACCTCGTCGTCAGGCGAAGTCCTCCGGGGTGAACGCCCGCGGCTCCACCAGCACCAGCCAGTTGCCGGAGACGTCGCGCATCACTGCCTCCACGCCGTACGGCCGGTCGCTGGGCTCCTGGAGGAACTCCACGCCCTTGGCGGAGAGCTCCTCGTAGGTCTTGCGGCAGTCGTCGACGGTGAGGCCGAGCCCGCCCTGGCCGCCCTTCTCGAGCTGGCGGCGGACGAACGCGGCGGCCTCCTCGTCCAGCGGCGGGCCGGGCGTCATGAGGGTGACCTCCAGCTCCGGCTGGCTGGGGTGCCCGACGGTCACCCACCGGAAGCCCTCCCCCATCGTGATGTCCGTGCGCGGCGTGAAGCCGAGGACGTCGACGTAGAAGTCGCGCGCCTTGTCCTGGTCGAGGCAGTAGACGGTGATGAGCGAGATGTTCGTGATCATGCGACGACGCTAGAGCCGCGGGGCGGGCGCGGGCTTCTCCCAGATTGCGCGATCCGTCAGCGGGGCGCGGCGGTGCCGCCGGGGTCGAGGGCGCCGCGCATGAACAGCCAGCAGCCGGGGACGTGCGGCCCGCCGCGGGCGGCCCAGCGGTCGCGGTAGTCGGTCGGGCTCTCGCCGACGAGCTGCCGGAACCGGGAGGAGAACGAGCCGAGGCTGGCGAACCCGACGACGACACAGATCTCGGTCACCGTGAGGTTGGCGTGCCGTAGCAGGTCCTGCGCCCGCTCGATCCGTCGCCGCGTGAGGTAGCGGATCGGCGTCTCCCCGTAGGTGGCCTCGAAGCAGCGGGCGAAGTGGTACTTGGAGACGCCGGCGACCGCGGCGAGCGCGTCGAGGTCCAGCGGCGCCGCGTAGTGGCGGTCGATGTGGTCGCGGGCGCGGCGCAGGTGCACCAGCAGGTCGCGGCCCGGCGTCCGCACCGCCGTCCCCGTCCCCGTCACGGGGCGAGACTAGGGCGTGCCGGGCGGATCCATGCCGATGGGAGCGCCGCCTGGGCGGCGCTACCGAGGCTGGAGATGCGCCAGGCATGCCCTACGGCGGCGGCTGGTCGCGGCCCTCACGGGCCGCGGCGTACGCCGGGGCGCGGAAGCGGGCCATCGGACCGTCCGGCACGAGGCCGTGCGGCGGGTGCCGGACGGCGTCGAAGCGCACGTCGGGGTCCAGCGGCTCCCGGGTCCCGGTCAGGGTCAGCCGGCCGAACGGGCGCCACGGCCCCTGCCCCTGCGCCGCGCACAGGGTGAACCGCAGGGGTTCCCGGCCCCGGTCCGGCAGGGCGGCCAGGAGCAGCGTCCCGGCGTCGGAGCGGTAGCCCATGATCGAGGTGTAGGGGGTGGCCGGTCGCAGCCGCGGCACGGGCACCATGCGCAGCAGCGGCGCCGTCGCGGTGCTGGTCAGCAGCAGGTCGACCGGCTCGCCGTCCGCCCCGGCGGGGATCCGCACGGCCAGGCCGAGCAGGTCCGGCCACGGCTCGGGCAGCCCGATCCCGCGGGAGAGGCGGACGACGACCGCGTCCTGCCCCGGCTCGTCCAGCCACGGCACGCCCACCGGTTCACCGCCGGTCCCCCGCTCGAGCTGCCCGCCGAAGACCGCGCCGCGCGGGTGCATCGGCTTGCCCTGTCGCCACCGCGCCAGCGCGCCCAGCGGCACCCCGGCCAGCCTGCCCGCCGCGCGCGCCGGCGACAGCCCTCCTCGCGTCTGCTCCGCCACGTCGCCGCCATACCCACGCCCGACGGGGCCAAAGTGGCCACTTCGGCCGTCGGGGGCGGCCCGGCCGCGGTCAGCGGAAGCTGCTGAGAGAACGGACCGGTCCGGGAGTGTCGACGGGCGAAGTCTGCGCATTCCGCGGTCGAGGTTCAGGGAGATCTGCCTGCCCCCAGCCGGTGACACGGAACAGTCCGGCGCTTACGTTGAGTACATGCTCTCGACGCTTCTGGTCATCGGTGGAGTGCTCGTCGGGCTGATCGTGCTGCTCGCCGTCATCGTGGGCCTCTCCGCCCGCCCCACCGCGAAGCGCGGCACCACCTCGGCCGCGCGCACGCCGTCCTGGGTCGTGGACGCCGGTCGTCCGCACCCCGACGCGTGGGCGCCGCTGTCGAACACCAGCACCGAGATCCGCGCGATCCGGTAACCCCCAGGCGCCGGCGTCCCGGCGGCTGCGATCGCGCGCCGCCGGGACAGTCCGGGCCTGAGCACCTGCCCCAGCTCGGCGGTGTCGACGGGGCCACGGACGGTCTCGACCTGCGGCACGGTTCCCCACGCGTTCGGTGGCCGCCGGGCTCCGCTGCACGGTGGTCCGCGCCTGCACCCTGCCACGCGTCACGAAGCGGTCACGACCGTCTACCTGCGACGGCGTCGCTCCGTCATCATCAAGGGATTGGATCACGGGTCCGGAACCGTCCGGATCCGGGACCTGCGCCGGCCCCCTCTCCGCCCGAGGAGGGCCGGGGGGAAGCGGGGTCAGCGGTGGCCAGACGGCGTCATCCCCGGTTGCGGGCCCTGGCGATGCTCCTCGTCGCCGTCCCCCTGGCCGGCGTCCTCATCGCCGCCGCCCTGACGCCGTGGATCGTGGGCCCGGGGCTCGCGGCGCGGTCCTCGGCCGACCTGCTCAGCCCGCTGCCGTCGGCCCTGGGTGACCACGCACCGGCGGGCAACAGCGTGTTGCTGGCCGCGGACGGCTCGGTGATCACGAACTTCTACACGAACAACCGGACCCCCGTGCCGTCGGAGCGCATCGCCCCGGTGATGAAACAGGCCCTGGTCGACATCGAGGACGCCCGCTTCTACGAGCACAACGGCCTGGATGTCGAGGGCACCGTGCGGGCCCTGGTGTCCAACGTGCTGGCCGGCTCGGTGCAGGAGGGCGGGTCGACGATCACCCAGCAGCTGGTCAAGCAGACCCTCCTGCAGACCGCCGCGACGCCGGAGGAGCGGCAGGCGGCCACCGAGCAGAGCATCGGCCGCAAGCTGCGGGAGGCGCGGCTGGCGCTGTCGCTCGAGGAGCGGTACTCCAAGGACGAGATCCTCACCCGCTACCTCAACCTCGTATACTTCGGCGAGGGCGCCTACGGCGTCCAGGCCGCCGCGCAGCGCTACTTCAGCGTCGACGCCGCCGACCTCTCCGTCGTCCAAGCCGCCATGCTCGCCGGGCTGGTGCAGACGCCGACCGTCGACGACCCCCTCGTCGACCCGGACCGCGCGCAGACCCGCCGCAACCAGGTGCTGGAGCGGATGCACGCGCAGGGCCACCTCGAGGACGACGAGCTGTCGACGCTGTCCGACGAGCCGGTGACCGTCGCCCCGAGCCCGCCGCCGCGCAACGGCTGCGTGGACGCGGTGATCGGCGGGTTCTTCTGCGACTTCGTGCAGCGCCACCTGACCCAGACGCTGGGCATCCCGCAGTCGGAGCTGGAGAACGGCGGGCTGACCATCAAGACGACGCTGCGCCCGGATCTGCAGCGCTCCGGCGACGCCGCCGTCCTCGCGACGCTGCCCATGGGCGACCCGCTGGCCGCCATCTTCACCGCCCTCGAGCCGGGCACCGGCGCGGTCCAGGCGATGAGCGTCAACCGCGTCTTCGGCTACGACGCGAACGACCCCGCGCAGGAGTCGGTGAACCTCAACCTGGCCGCCAGCCAGGGCGCGGGCTCCACCTACAAGGTGTTCGTCGCCGCGGCCGCGCTCGAGCAGGGCATCCCGCCCTCGTTCACGCAGACGACCGGCAGCCCGTACGTCTCCCGCGTCTACAAGAACGGGTCGGCGCCCTACACGGTCGAGAACGTCGGGAACATGCCACCGACGCTCACCATGACCGAGGCGCTCATCCGCTCGTCCAACACCTACTTCGTCGCGCTGGAGGACCGGCTCGGCAGCGTCGAGGGCCCGGTGCGCACGGCCCAGAAGATGGGCCTGTTCTCGCTCGACCCGGTCGCCGACCAGGTCATCGCCGAGAACCGGGGCTCGTTCACCCTCGGCGCCGAGGCGACCAGCCCCATGGCCCTGGCCAGCGCGTACTCCACCCTCGGCGCCAACGGCACGCAGTGCGACCCCGTCCCGGTCACCGAGGTCCTCGACGCCTCGGGGGACCCGCTGCGCGACGAAGACGGCAAGCCGTACGACACCGGGTGGCACTGCACGCCCGAGGCCATCCCGCCCGCGGTCGCGACGACGCTGAGCAACATCCTGGTCGGCGACACCGCGCTCCCGATCGGCACCGGCACCCGGGCCTTCGTCCCGGGCCACGACATCGCCGGCAAGACCGGCACCAGCCAGAACCGCTTCTCCATCGCGTTCGTCGGGTTCACGCCCCGCTACGCGGCCAGCGTGATGGTGCTCAACCCGAAGCAGAACCAGGACGTCGGCTCCTTCGGCGGCGGCCGGGGCGCGCAGGTCTGGCACGACGCGATGGCGCCCATCCTCACCGCCGAGCCGAAGGCACCCTTCCCGCCGCCCGGCATCCCGCTGGGCCCGGTACCGCCCCCGCCGCCCCCCGACGGCGGCGGGTGAGTCAGCTCCCCACCACCAGCTCGGCGGCCCGCTCCCCGACCAGCACCGCCGTCGCGGCCGGCCCGCGCGAGGGGACCCAGGGCAGCACCGAGGTGTCCGCGACGCGCAGCCGCTCGACGCCGCGCACCCGCAGCCGCTGGTCGACCACGGCCCCCGGGTCGCCGTCCGGGCCCATGCGCGCGGTGCCGGACAGGTGCACGGCGGTGCCCACGTGCCGGGCGATCCACCGGTCGAGGGCGCGGTCGTCGGCGAGGACGTCGTCGGGCAGGCCCGTCCGCGCGGCGCCCAGGCGCGCGCACGCCAGCAGCTCGGCCGCCAGCCGGACGCCGTCGCGCAGCCGCGCCCGGTCGGCCGCCTCGGTGAGGTAGCGGTACTCGAGCCGGGGCGGCGCCGCCGGGTCGTCAGCTGCCAGGCCCAGCCGACCCCGGCTCTCCTCCCGCTGCAGCGCCACGCGCAGCACGAGGTCGTCGCCGCCAGCAGGGAGCCCGACGGCGGAGAAGGGCCGCAGCCACGGCTGGATCTCCAGGTCGCCGGTGTTGAGCGCGCTGTGCAGCGGCGGCAGCCCCGGGACGTCGGGCGGGTGCCGGGCCGGCGCGTAGCGGACGTAGACGTCGGGGTGGTCGGTGAAGTCCGCGCCGACGCCGGGTGCGTCGGCGACGACGCCGATCCCCGCGGCCCGCAGCGCCCCGGCCGGACCGATTCCGGACAGCAGGAGCAGGTGCGGCGAGCGGACCGCGCCGGCGCTGAGCACGACCTCGGCGGCGCGGAAGGTCCCGGCGTCCGTGTCCACCCCGACCGCCCGCCCGCGCTCCACCAGGACGCGGCGCACCCGCACCCCGCCGCGCACGGTGAGGTCGGCGCAGTCGCGGCGCGGGGAGAGGTACGCCATGGCGGCGTTGACGCGGACGCCGTCGGCGACGTTGCACGGTATCGGGCCGTACCCGGGCCGCCCGCCGTCGGCGTTCTTGTCCGGCTCGGCGGGGAAGCCGAGCTCCGCGGCCGCCGCGGCGAACGCGTCGGCCAGCGGGTGCCCGGCCGCGGGGCGCCGCACGGGGACCGGCCCGGCGGCACCGTGCTCGGGCCGGTCGCCGAAGTCGGCGTCGGTCTCCAGCCGGCGCAGCGCCGGCAGCACCGCGTCGTAGGACCACAGGTCGTTGCCGGCCGCGGCCCAGCCGTCGAAGTCCGCGCGGGGCGCCCGGACGAAGTAGCCGCCGTTGACCGCGCTCGACCCGCCCACCACCCGGCCGCGCCGCACGTGGGCGGTCACCTCGTCGGTGAGGACGGCGCGCAGCTCGTCCGTGGCGGGGTGCCCCGGCGCCACGGCGGCCAGCGAGGCGGCGCTGCGCAGCTCCGGCGGGAAGTCCTCCGGGCGGGCGAAGTCGGCGCCGGCCTCGAGGAGCAGCACCCGCCGGCCGGCGTCGGCCAGCCGCGCGGCCAGCGCGCACCCGGCCGAGCCGGCGCCCACCACCAGGACGTCGTGCCCGTCAGCCACCCGTGAGCCCCAGCACGCCCGGCAGGTCCAGCCGCCGCACCTTGCCGGTGGAGGTCCGCGGCAGCTCCCCGACCCGGTGCAGCTCCTTGGGCCGCTTGGCCGGGCCGAGCCGCTCGCGTGCCCAGGCCCGCAGCTCCTCCGGCGCCGCCGTCCCGACGTACGCGGCGGCCACGCGCTGGCCCCACTCCTCGTCGGGGAGCCCGAAGACCGCGCTCTCGGCCACCCCGGGGTGCCCGTCGAGCACCGCCTCGACCTCCGCGGGGTAGACGTTCACGCCGCCGGAGATGACCAGGTCCTCCCGGCGGCCGTCGAGCCACACGAAGCCGTCGTCGTCCACCCGGCCGAGGTCCCCCACCGTGACCCGGTCGCCCCGCCAGGCCGCGGCGGTCTTCTCCGGCGCCCGCCAGTACTCGAACCGCGCCCACCGGGGCACGCGGCACCACAGCTGTCCCCGCTCGTCGGCGGTGATCTCCCGGCCCGGGCGGGCCCGGCCGACCGAGCCCGGGTGGGCGAGCCAGTCGGCGGCCGGGCAGACGGTGAACTGCGCCTCGGTGGAGCCGTAGAACTCGACGACGGTGTCGGGCGGGAGCGCGTCGAGCACCTCCCGCTTGAGCGGCTCGGGGCACGGCGCGCCGGCGTGCGCCAGCAACCGGAGCGACGACCAGTCGACGTCCTGGTCCAGCAGCCGCCGCAGGTGCGTGGGCACGCAGAACGCGGTCGTCGGCCGGTGCTCGGCGATCGCGGCGGCGGCCCGGGCGGCGTCGAACGGCCCGGGCAGGACGACGTCGCCGCCGGCCAGCAGCGTGTGCGTCGCGAAGCGCAGCGGCGCGGAGTGGTGCAGCGGGGAGAGCACCAGGTGCCGGTCGCCGGGCTCGAAGCCCCAGACGCCGGTCTCCTCGCCGGCCAGCGCGCGGGCGTCGTCCTCGGTCAGGACGCCGGACCACACGCCCTTGCGCCGCCCGGTGGTCCCGGAGGTGTAGTGCATCGGCCGGGCCAGCGGCACGTCGGCGAGGTCGGCCTCCGCGTCGCCGGTGAGCAGGCGCTCCGGCTCGGCTCCCACGTCGAGCGCGGGGTCGGCGTCCTCGGCGAGCGCGGCGTGTTCGGCGGCCGGCAGCGCCGGGTCCAGGACGACGGGGACGACGCCGCTGCGCAGCGCCCCCAGCACGACGGCGAGCAGCGCCGGTGAGGCGGCGGCGCCGACCAGGAGCCGGTCCCCCGCCCGCACCCCGGCGGCGGCCAGCGCGGCGGCCGCCCGCCGCTGGTCGCGGGCGCTGTCGGCGGCGCGCACCAGCGTCATGCCAGCCGGACCGCCTCGCCGCCGGCGTCCTCCACCCGGCCGTCGGCGCGCAGCTTGGCCAGGGTGGCGCGGGTCGACTGGGCCGCGGCCGGCCACACCTCGCGCGGATAGGCGGCGTAGATCGTCTCGACGAGCTCGTCGACGGTGCGCTCGCCGTCGGCGAGCGCACCGAGGATCTGCGCCTCCCGGTAGGCGCGGTGGGCCAGGTAGAAGTCGAGGACGGCGGTCGGGTCCTCGGTCAGCTCGGGGCCGTGGCCGCAGTAGAGGGCGCTGGGGCCGAGGTCGTGCACCCGGCGCAGCGACTCCAGGTAGGCGACGACGTCCCCCTCGGGATGGGTGACCACCGACGTGCCGCGGCCGAGCACGTGGTCGCCGACCAGCACCGCGCCGGACTCCAGCCGAAAGGCCAGGTGGTCGGAGGTGTGCCCCGGCGTGCCGACGACGCGGACCGTCGTGCCGGCCAGCGCCAGCCGCTCCCCCGCCTCCAGCACCCGCCCGCCGGGACCGGCGACGTCGGAGCGGGCCGCGGCCACCTGCGCACCGAGGCGGGCGCCCCACGGCTGGGCCGCCTCGGCGTGGTCGCCGTGGTGGTGGGTCACCAGCACCGCCACGCAGCGGGCGTCGCGGGCGGCCAGCGCCGCATCGACCGCGGCCAGGTGCGCGGCGTCGTCCGGACCGGGGTCGACGAGCACCGCCTGCCCGCTGCCCGGCGCACCGACGACGTAGGTGTTGGTGCCGTCGAGGGTCATGCCGGAGGGGTTGGGCGCCAGCACGCGGGTGACCAGCGGCTCCAGCTCGGCGGTGCGGGGCATCGCGCCGAACGCCGGCAGGTCCCAGGTGGCGCGCGGGTCGGACGGGGCTTCCACGGGCCGCACGGTAGCCGCGCCGACCGTGGGCCGTCCGCTCGGCCGCTAGCCTGCCCGCATGCGCCGAACCCTGACCCTGTGCCGGACCGGTCTGGCCGGAGTCGCCGCCGTCGTGCTGCTCACCGCGTGCAGCGGCGGCGACAGCGACGACTCCGCCGCCTCGTCCAGCGCCTCGGAGACGACCACCTCGTCGAGCGCGACCTCGTCGAGCGCGACCGACCCCGAGGCCGCCGCGTTCTGCCAGCAGGTCACCGAGGTCTTCGGCCAGCTGCAGTCGGCGTCCAGCGACCCGGCCCAGGCCGGGGCGGTGCTGCAGCAGGTGGTCGACGCCGTCGACCAGGTCGACGCACCCACCGCGATCGAGCAGGACTGGGCCGCGCTCGGGGACGCGCTCCGGCAGCTGCAGGCGACCGCGGCCACCCTCGATCTCTCCACCCCCGAGGGCCAGGCCCAGTTCGAGCAGGCGGAGCAGCAGATCACCGCGCAGGTGAGCGAGGCCCAGTCGAACGTGTCGAGCTACGTGGTCTCCAACTGCGCGTCGCTGCCGACCTCCGCCGCACCCACCAGCTGACGTCGCAGCTCAGCGTGCGACAGCCCGCCTCTTCGTGCGGGTCTTGCGGTGTTCAGCGTGCTCTTGCGGTCGTGCAGCACCGCCCGAGCGTGCACTACGCCGCAAGAGCACGGCGCCGGGCGCGGTTCAGGGGTCGAACTCCCGGCTCACGAGTGCTGCAGGACTCCACGAGGACGAACTCGAACCCAGGAGCGGCGGCCTGACCTCGAGGCCCTCCGCTGCGCCCCGTATTCAGCAGCCGCTGATGGCCACGCCGCGGGCGCGCAGCCACGGCGCCGGGTTGACCGCGCCGCCGTACATGGCGCCGCTCGGGTGCACCTCGAAGTGCAGGTGCGGGCCGGTGGACTGGCCGCGGTTGCCGACCTCGGCGATCTGCTGGCCGGCCGAGACCCGCTGACCGGCGCTGACGAAGTAGCGGTTGACGTGCCCGTAGACGGTGACCGCGCCGTCGTCGCCGCGGATGTAGACGGCCAGGCCGAAGCCGGTCGCCGGGCCGGCCCGCTTCACGACGCCGGACGTGGCCGCGTAGATCGGCGTTCCGATGGGCGCGGCGATGTCCTGGCCCAGGTGCTGCACGCCCCACCGGGAACCGAAGCAGCTGGAGGTCCGCCCGGCCGCCGGGAGCACGTAGTCGGAGCCGTTCGGCGAGGCGCTGGCGCCGGCGGCGCTGGCCGCCGCGTCGGCCTGGGCCCGGGCAGCAGCCTCCGCCGCCGCGCGCTCCTCGGCCTGCTTCTGCGCGACCCACTGCTCGTAGGCGTTGCGGGCGCCCTGCAGCTCCAGCAGGTGGATCTGCGCCGCCTGCAGCTGCTGCTCGTAGGCGGCCTTCTGCGCGTTCACCTGGTCGAAGGCCGACTGCTGGGCGGCCAGCCGCGAGTCGGCCTCGGCCTTGGCCGCCTCGGCCTGCTCCTCGGCGGCGGCCATCTGGTCCCGGGCCGAGCGCGCCGCGGAGTCGGCGTTGGCCTGGTGGACCCGGGCGACCTCGAGCTGGCCGAGGACGTCGAGCTGGTTGTCGGCGACCCAGTCCAGCATCGCGGCGCGGCGGACCAGCTCCCCCGGGCCCGCGGAGTCCAGCAGGACGGCGGCGCTGCTGAGCGTGTGCCCGTCGATGTAGCTGTCCCGGGAGAAGTCGGCGATGCGGGCCTCGGCGGCATCCACGGCGTCCTCGGCCGTCCGCAACTCGGCCGCGGTGCGGTCGGCGGCCTCCTGCGCGATCTGCAGTGCCTCGGCGGCGGCCTCGTAGGCCGTGCCCGCGGCCTCGGCCTGCAGGGCGTAGCGCTCCAGCTCGCCCTCGGCCTGGGCGACGAGCCCGGCGATGCGGCCCACCTCGGCCGCGGCGGCCTGCTGGTCGGCGGCGGCGTCGCTGATCTGGTCGTCGCTCGGATTGGGCGGGGGAGCCGGCGCGGCCAGCGCGGTCCCGGCCGAGGCGACGACGACCGCACCGGTCACGACGCCGACCAGCGCGGTCCGGAGTGCACCGAGGCGGTGCAGCATGGGCGCTCCCTGGGGAAGAGGGACATTCGAGCCCGAGCAGAGTTGCACCGGTGACTGCGGGTCAGTTGAGCAACACGCGGCGCGTGGGACGCGATGTTGCGGAAGTGTCACGGCTCCGGGCGGCGGATAACGATCCGTGACCCCTCGGGCTTTCGGTACAGAAAGCCTGTCAGTCGGGACGGCGCAGCTCGTGCGCGAGCTCGTCCAGCTCCGCCCCGCCGGCCATGAGCCGGGTGACCTCCTCCTGCGTGATGTCGCCCTTGCCGAAGTCGCCGAGGCTGCGGCCGCGGCCGAGCAGCAGGAACCGGTCCCCCACCGGAAAGGCGTGGTGCGGGTTGTGCGTGATGAAGACGACGCCGACGCCGCGGTCGCGGGCCTGCGCGATGTAGCGCAGCACGACCCCCGCCTGCCGGACCCCGAGCGCCGACGTCGGCTCGTCGAGGATCAGCACCCGCGCGCCGAAGTGGACGGCGCGGGCGATCGCCACCGACTGCCGCTCACCCCCGGACAGCGTGCCGACCGGCTGGTCGGGGTCGCGGATGTCGATGCCCATGTCGCCCAGCGCCCGCCGGGTGGTCCGGCGGGCCTCCGCGGAGTCGAACCGGCGGAACGGCCCCCAGCCGCGGGTCGGCTCGCGGCCCAGGAAGAAGTTCCGCCAGATCGCCATCAGCGGGATCATCGCCAGGTCCTGGTAGACGGTGGCGATCCCGGCGTCCAGGGCCTCGCGCGGCGCCGTCCAGTCCACCGGCGACCCGTCGAGCAGCACCTCGCCCCGGTCCGGCCGGTGCACCCCCGAGAGGATCTTGATCAGCGTCGACTTGCCGGCGCCGTTGTCGCCCAGCACGCAGGTGACCTCCCCGGCGCGCACGGTCGTGCTGATGCCGTCGAGGGCGATGACGGTGCCGAAGGTCTTGCCGACGTCCCGGAGCTCGAGCAGCGGCGCTGCGCTTTCCCCACCCACCCCACCGGTCATCGCCGGGCCGCCTCGGCGTAGCGGCGGACCAGCCGGTTGGCCAGGACGGCGAGCAGCAGCATCGCGCCGAGGAAGAAGTAGAACCAGTCGGCGTCCCAGTCGAGGTAGACGATGCCCTGCTGGGTCATGCCGAAGATGAGCGCGCCGAGCGAGGCGCCCACGGCCGAGCCGAAGCCGCCGGTCAGCAGGCAGCCGCCGATCACCGCGGCCACGATGTAGATCAGCTCGTTGCCGATGCCGGTGTTGGCCTGCACCGACGTCAGGCGGACGGCGATCGTCGTCCCGACGAACCAGGCGGCGCCCGCGGTGGTCATGAACAGCGCGATCGTCGTCCGCTTGGCGGGGACGCCGACGTTGCGCGCCGCGACCTCGTCGCCGCCGGTCGCGAACACCCAGTTGCCGAACGAGGTCTTCAGCAGCACCCAGGTGGCCAGCGCCGTGACCAGCAGCCACCACAGGATCGCGATGCGGAACGGGGCGCCGGCGATGGTCACCGTCGAGGCGAAGACCGCCTTCGCCGCGTCGTAGCCGCCCGCGCTCGCGATGCCGGAGGCGGTGACCGTGCCGGTGAAGAACTTCGTCAGGCCCAGGTTCAGGCCCTGGAGCATGAGGAAGCTGCCCAGCGTGATGATGAAGCTGGGCAGCCCGGTGCGGGTGACCAGGTAGCCGTTGAGGAACCCGAGCGCGAGGGCGAGCACCAGGGCGACGACGATGGCCACCCAGATGTTCTGCTCGAGCTGGACCGCGACGATGCCGACCGTCAGCGCCGTCGTCCCCGTCATCACGCCGGCGGAGAGGTCGAAGTGGCCGCCGATCATCAGCAGTGCCACGGCGACGGCCATGATCCCGAGCGTGGAGGCCGGGTCCAGCCAGTTGGCCACCCCGCCGGCCGAGCGGAACACCGAGGACTGCGCGGCGAAGAACGCCAGGATCGCGATCGTGCCGATGAGCGCGCCGAGCTCGGGCTTGACCAGCAGCCGGCGCAGCGGGCCGACGGCGGTCAGCCGCTCGTCGAGCGGCTCGGCGGTGGCGGCGCGGGCGCTCAGCGGGTGCCCTCGGACGCCAGGTCGGCGATCTGGTCGACGTTCTCGGCGTCGACGATGCCCGGCCCGGTCAACACCGGCGAGCCGCCGCCCACGGTGTTCAGGTTCTCCGCGTAGAGCTTGAGCATCACGACCGGCAGGTAGCCCTGCTCGTACTGCTGCTGGTCGACGGCGAAGGAGATCGAGCCGTCCTGGATGCCGCTGATGACGTCCTGGTTCAGGTCGAAGGTGGCGATCTCCGCCTGGGAACCGGCGTCGCCGACCGCGGCCACGGCGACCGCGGCGACGGCGGAGTTCAGGGTCAGGATGGCGTCGATGCCCGTGTCGCTCTGCAGCTCCGAGGTGATCGTCGACTGCGCGGCCTGCAGGTCGTTGATGTCCACCTGCAGCGGGATCACCTCGCTGCCCAGGCCCTGCGAGGCGCCGTCGCAGCGCTGCTCGAGGCCGATGTTGCCGGCCTCGTGCAGGACGCAGAGCACCCGGGTGGCGCCGTCGGCCTTGAGTCGCTGGCCGGCGCCCTGGCCGGCGATGGCCTCGTCCTGGCCGACGTGCCCGATGGCGCCGAACTCGGCGGAGCGGTCGCCGCCGGAGTTGATCGTCACGACCGGGATGCCGGCGTCGACGGCCGCCTCGATGGAGTCCTGCAGCGCGTCCGGGTTGGCCATGGAGACGACGATGCCGTCGACGTCCTGGTTGACCGCGGCGTCGATCAGCTGCGACTGGCGCTGCGGGTCACCGTCGCTCTGGTAGTCGACGGAGACGCCGAGGTCCTCCCCGGCCTGCTCGGCGCCGTTCTGGACGACGTCCCAGAAGGCGTCGCCGGCCGAGCCGTGGGTGACGACGGCGAAGGAGAGGTCGCTCGACCCGCCGTCCCCACCACTGCTGTCCCCCCCGCCGTCGGAGGAGCAGGCGGCGAGCGCCAGCGGTGCGGCCAGAGCGAGCGCGAGCAGACGCTTCGGTGCAGCCATCGTCCGTACCTCCGTGAGTCGCAGGGGCGGCATCGCCTCGGCCGCGGGTCCGGCACGAAATCATGCCTGGTCCACCGGCCGCGGGGCGCGCGGACCCGCAGGTGCGGCCGTGCAGTCGTCCGGTCGGGGGACGTCGCGCCGGCGTTCTACCCTCGGGACGTGGACGTTCTGGGCTCGGGCCACGAGCAGGTGGTGTTCTGCGCCGACCCCGAGTCGGGTCTGCGCGCGGTGATCGCGATCTACTCGACGGCGCTCGGCCCCGCCCTCGGGGGCACGCGGTTCTACCCGTATCCCAGCGAGGAGGCGGCGGTGGTCGACGTCCTCGCGCTGTCGAAGGCCATGGCCTACAAGAACAGCCTGGCCGGGCTGGATCTCGGCGGCGGCAAGGCGGTGATCATCGGCGACCCGCGGACCGACAAGACCGAGGCGCTGCTGCGGGCTTACGGCCGGTTCGTCGAGTCGCTCGGCGGCCGCTACCTCACCGCCTGCGACGTCGGCACGTACAACGCCGACCTCGACGTCGTCGCCCGGGAGACCCGCTACGCGCACGGCCGGTCGGAGGCCTACGGCGGCTGCGGCGACTCCTCGGTGCTCACCGCCTACGGCGTCTTCCAGGGCATGCGCGCGGCGGCCCAGCACCTGTGGGGCACGCCGTCGCTGGCCGGGCGCACGGTCGCGGTCGCCGGCGTCGGCAAGGTCGGCGCGCACCTGACCGGCCACCTGATCGAGGACGGCGCCGACGTGCTGGTCACCGACGTCGACGCGGCCGCGGTGGAGCGGGTGCAGGCGCGCTTCCCGCAGGTCAAGTCGGTGCCCGACACCGCGACGCTGGTGCGCACCGCGCACGACGTCTACGCGCCGTGCGCGCTCGGCGGGGCGCTGGACGCCCAGACCGTCGACGTGCTGCCCGCCCGCATCGTCTGCGGCGGCGCCAACAACCAGCTGGCGACACCGGAGATCGCCGACCGGCTGGTCGAGCGCGGCATCCTCTACGGCCCCGACTACCTGGTCAACGCCGGCGGCGTGATCCAGGTCGAGGACGAGCGGCACGGGTTCTCCTTCGCCCGCGCCCAGACCAAGGCGAGCGGCATTTTCGACGTCGCCCTGCGGGTCTTCCGGGCCGCCGACGAGCAGGGCGTCTCCCCCGCCGTGGCCGCCGACCGCCTCGCCGAGGAGCGGATGCGGTCCGTCGGCCGCCTGGCGACCATCCGCCTGCCCCGGACCTGACGGCACACCGCTCCGGCGCCTCCGCTCGGCCGACTCCGCCGTTCCAGAACCCCACAGTTGGGGGGACCTTTGTCCCACAGCTAGGGCTGCTCTCACCGGCTGTCATGGCCCACTCTTGCTCCGGTGACCACCCGCCGTCCGTGTGCGACGGTGAGTGACTGGGGGAGGGCGTGCTGTGATCAAGATCCTGCTCGTGGACGACCACGACTTCGTCCGGGAGGCGCTGGGTGACCTGTTCGCGCTGACACCGGACATCCGCGTGGTCGGCGAGTGCGCGGACGGCAGCGAGGCCCTCCCGACGGTCCTCCGCACCGACCCGGACGTCGTCCTGATGGACGCGGCCATGCCCGGCATGACCGGCCTGGAGGCGACGCGGACGGTGCTGGCCGTCCGGCCGGCGACCCGCGTCGTCATGCACACGGCGACGGTCACGGTCGCGAGCGTGTGCGCGGCCCGCGAGGTGGGCGTCTCCGGCTACGTGGTCAAGGGCGGCGATCCGGGCGAGCTGCCCTCCGTGGTCCGGGCCGTCGCCGCCGGCAGCTCCTTCTGGTGCACCGCGGCCGCCGCCCGCCTGCCCGGGTGCGGCCGCACCCGGGAGCCGAGCCCCCTGCCGACGCCGTCCGCGTGACCTCCGTCGCCTCTTCCGCCCCGGGAGGGGGAGGACCCGTGCTCAGGCTCGATACGTGTCGTAAGCTCGGTCCAGACACAGTCACTCAGTCGGGGTCGCCACGCGGGCCGTTCCAGCCGCTGGCTGGGCTCCCGTACTCCGTAACGAGGGGGTCGAGCCGATGGGGCGCGGCCGAGCGAAGGCCAAGCAGACACGCGTGGCCCGTGAGCTCAAGTACAGCTCACCGAACACCGATCTCTCCGCTCTGCAGCGAGAGCTCGCTGGTCAGCCGTCGACGTACCCGGCGCACCGGGCGACGACCGATGACGACGACGAGGACGAGTACAGCGACCGCTGGGCTTCCGAGGACGACGCGGACGACGACTGGGCCGCCAGCCGCTGACCGCGGCGACGGCCCGTACCGCCCGATCGCATCCGGCCCCGTCCCGGGCCCCGCCCTGAGCGTGGAAGGGTGGGGAGGACGGGGTTCTTAGCGGTAGCTGCCGACCAGGTGGGTGCCCTCGGGTCGGCGCTCGACACTGCCCGCCACCCACGCGGGGACGCCCCGGCCGGACAGCAGCGCCACGGCGCGATCGGCGGCGTCCGCTGACACGACGGCGACCATGCCGACGCCGCAGTTGAAGGCCCGCTCGGACTCCGCGCGCGGCACGCCGTGCTCCTCGAGCAGCCGCACCGCTTCCGGCAGGACCCAGGTGCCGCGGTCGAGCACCGCGGCCAGCCCCTCCGGGACAACGCGGGCGGTGTTGCCGGCCAGCCCGCCGCCGGTGATGTGCGCGTACGCGTGCACGCCCTCGACGCCGAGCTCCTCGACCAGCGCCAGGCAGTCGCGGGCGTAGATGCGCGTGGGCTCGAGCAGCACGTCGCCCAGCGGGCGGCCCAGGCCGTGCGTCCACGCGAGGTCCAGGCCCGCGGCGGCGACCACCTTGCGGACCAGCGAGTAGCCGTTGGAGTGGAAGCCCGACGAGGCCATGGCCACGACGGCGTCCCCTTCGCGCACCCGCTCGGGGCCGAGCACGCCGTCGGCCTCGACGACGCCGACCGCCGTCGCCGCCAGGTCGTACTCGTCGGCGTCCATCAGGTCACCGTGCTCGGCGGTCTCCCCGCCGACCAGCGCGGCGCCGGCCTGCGTGCAGCCCTCGGCGATGCCGGTGACGATCGCCGCGATCTTCTCGGGGACGACCTGCCCGCAGGCGACGTAGTCCTGCAGGAACAGCGGCTCGGCGCCGCAGGCGACGAGGTCGTCGACGACCATCGCGACGAGGTCGATGCCGACGGTGTCGTGCCGGTCCAGGGCCCGGGCCAGGGCGATCTTCGTGCCGACGCCGTCGGTGGACGACGCCAGCAACGGCCGGCGGTACTTCGCCGTGTCCAGCGCGAACAGGCCGGCGAAGCCGCCGAGCCCGCCGACGACCTCAGGCCGGTTGGTCTTCTCGACCGCAGCGCGCATCAGCGTCACCGCGCGCTCCCCGGCGTCGATGTCGACGCCGGACGCGGCGTAGGTGAAGGGCTCGCTCACGGGCGGGAGAGAGCGTCCTCGGCGCCGCCGGGGACGATCGGGCTCCCGGCCTGCCGGCCGGTCCAGCCGGTGACGGCGGCCCGCTTCTCGATGCCCTCGAGCACGTGCTTGCCCAGCACGTCGGACTCGCCGAGCGGGATCGGGTAGGAGCCGGTGAAGCAGGCCGTGCACAGCCGGTTGACCGGCTGCTCGGTGGCCGCGATCAGGCCCTGCTCGGAGACGTAGCCGAGGGAGTCGGCGTTGATCGAGGCGCGCACTCCCTCGACGTCCAGGCCGTTGGCGATCAGCTCGGCCCGGCTGGCGAAGTCGATGCCGTAGAAGCAGGGCCACTTCACCGGCGGCGAGGAGATGCGCACGTGCACCTCGACCGCGCCGGCCTCGCGCAGCATCCGGATCAGGGCCCGCTGGGTGTTGCCGCGGACGATCGAGTCGTCGACGACGACCAGCCGCTTGCCGCGGATGACGTCGCGCAGCGGGTTGAGCTTCAGCCGGATGCCCAGCTGCCGGATGGTCTGGCTCGGCTGGATGAAGGTGCGCCCGACGTAGGAGTTCTTGACCAGGCCCAGGCCGTAGGGGATGCCGCTCGCCTCGGCGTAGCCGACCGCGGCCGGCGTTCCCGACTCCGGCACCGGGATGACCAGGTCGGCGTCGGCGGGGTGCTCCTTGGCCAGCCGGCGGCCGATCTCGACGCGGGCGGCGTGCACGCCCCGGCCGCCGATGGTGGTGTCCGGCCGGGCCAGGTAGACGTACTCGAAGATGCAGCCCTTGGGCTCGGCGACGGCGAAGTGCTGGCTGCGCAGCCCGTTCTCGTCGATCGCGAGCAGCTCGCCGGGCTCGACCTCGCGCACGAACGAGGCGCCGACGATGTCCAGTGCCGCGGTCTCGCTGGCCACGACCCAGCCGCGCTCCAGCCGGCCGAGCACCAGCGGCCGCACACCCTGCGGGTCGCGGGCGGCGTAGAGGGTGTCCTCGTCCATGAAGGTCAGGCTGAAGGCGCCGCGCAGGGAGGGGAGGACCTGCATCGCCGCCTCCTCGACCGAGAGGTCGGGGTGCGCCGCGATCAGCGAGGTCACCAGGTCGGAGTCGGTGCTGGCGGTGAACGCGCCCGGCACGCCGGCGTCGGCGGCCTTGCTCGCCAGCTCCGCGGTGTTGACCAGGTTGCCGTTGTGGCACAGCGCCAGGCCGGTGCCGGCCTCCGTCGTCCGGAAGGTCGGCTGCGCGTTCTCCCAGGTGGAGGCGCCGGTCGTCGAGTAGCGGGTGTGGCCGACGGCCAGGTGCCCGCGCAGGCTGCCGAGCGTCGGCTCGTCGAAGACCTGGCTGACCAGCCCGAGGTCCTTGTAGACGACCACCGAGGAGCCGTCGGAGACCGCGATGCCCGCCGCCTCCTGACCGCGGTGCTGGAGGGCGTACAGGCCGAAGTAGGTCAGCTTCGCGACCTCCTCCCCCGGCGCCCAGACGCCGAAGACGCCACAGGCGTCCTGAGGTCCGGGGGAAGAGGGATCGAGGTCGTGCGTCAGCCGTCCGTCACCGCGTGGCACGTCTCTACGGTACCGGCGGCACCGACGGATCCTGCGCGCCCTGAGGTGACCGTGCCCACTGTGCCGCGGGGTTCGCGAGGAGCATCCTCCAGTGGGAACGCGGGCCGTCCCCCGGCTCGTTGCTCGACACGAGCCGAGAGGAGTACGCATGCCGACCGACCGGCCCGACCCTGGTGACTTCCTCGAGCTGGCGCAGCGGATGCTGCGCGAGCTGTTCTCCGAGCAGCGCGGCGACACGGAGCCGTGGGCGGCGGCGACGCGCCGGCCGCTCGAGTCCTCCGAGCGGGAGCGCTACCGGCAGCCCAGTCCCGAGGAGCAGCGCGAGAACCTCACGTTCGCGCTGGCCACACGCGCGGTCGAGGCGCTCGAAGACCTCGCGCTCAACGTCGCCGCGATCCGCCAGCGCCTCGAGCGCACGGGCGCGGAGGCCGCGGGTGCGCGGCGCGACACCGAGGAGCGACGCCCGGACGGATCCGGCACGACGCAGACCTGACCCGGGACCGCCGGCTCGTCAGCCGACGGTGCGCAGTTCGGCCGCGATGGTGGTGTCGTCGCCGTGCCCGGTGTGGACGACGGTGTCGCCGTGCAGCGTGAGCAGCTTCGAGCGGATCGAGGTCAGGATCGTCGGCTTGTCGCTGAAGCTACGCCCGGTCGCCCCTGGCCCGCCGTGGAAGAGCGTGTCGCCGGTGAAGACGGCGGTCAGGTCCGGGGCGTGCAGGCAGGTGCTGCCCGGCGAGTGACCGGGGGTGTGCAGCGCGGTTAGCGTCGTGCCGGCGACGTCGAACGTCGTCCCCTCGCCGAGGGCCTCGTCGGGCTGCACGTTCTCGTGGACCATGTCCCAGAGCATCCGGTCGGCGGGGGGAACCAGATCGGCGCGCCGGTGGCCTCGCGCAGCGCCGGGGCCGCGGTGATGTGGTCGTTGTGCCCGTGGGTGAGCACGATCGCCGTCACCCGCCGCCCGCCGATCGCCTCGACGATCGGGGCCGCGTCGTGCGGGGCGTCGATCACCAGCACCTCGTCGTCGTCCCCGACGAGCCAGACGTTGTTGTCGACGTCGAAGTCCTGCCCGTCGAGGCTGAACACCCCGCTGACGACGGCCTTCTCGATCCTCGCCGCCATCAGAGGACGACCACCGACCGCAGCACCTCACCGCGGTGCATCTTCTCGAACGCGGACTCGACGTCCTCCAGCGCGATCGTCTCGGAGACGAACTCGTCGAGCGGGAAGCGGCCCTGCAGGTACAGGTCGATCAGCATCGGGAAGTCACGGGAGGGCAGGCAGTCGCCGTACCAGGAGGACTTGATCGCGCCGCCGCGGCCGAAGATCTCGATCGCGGGCAGCTCGATCGTCATGTCCGGGGTGGGCACGCCGACCATCACGACCCGGCCGGCCAGGTCGCGGGCGTAGAAGGCCTGCTCGAAGACCTTGGGGTGACCGACCGCGTCGATGGTCACGTCGGCACCGAAGCCGCCGGTCGCCGCCTTGACCGCCTCCACCGCGTCGGTGTTCTTCGAGTTCACCGTGTGCGTGGCGCCGAGCTTCTTGGCCCACTCGAGCTTCCGGTCGTCGAGGTCGACGGCGACGATCGTGGACGCGCCGGCCAGCCTCGCCCCGGCGATCGCCGCGTCCCCGACGCCGCCGCAGCCGAAGACCGCCACGCTCTCCCCGCGCTTGACCGCGCCGGTGTTCATCGCCGCGCCGACGCCGGCCATCACGCCGCAGCCGAGCAGGCCCGCGGCCGTGGGCGGGGCCTTCGGGTCGACCTTCGTGCACTGCCCGGAGTGCACCAGCGTCTTCTCGGCGAACGCGCCGATGCCCAGCGCCGGCGAGAGCTCGGTGCCGTCGGCCAGGGTCATCTTCTGCGCGGCGTTGTGGGTGTTGAAGCAGTAGTGCAGGTCGCCCTTGAGGCAGGCGCGGCACTGCCCGCACACCGCCCGCCAGTTGAGGATCACGTAGTCCCCGACGGCCACGTTCGTCACCCCCTCGCCGACGGCCGAGACGACGCCGGCGGCCTCGTGGCCGAGCAGGAACGGGAACTCGTCGTTGATGCCGCCCTCGCGGTAGTGCAGGTCGGTGTGGCAGACGCCGCACGCCTGGACGTCGACGACCGCCTCCCCCGGCCCCGGATCGGGCACCACGATCGTCTCGATGCTGACCGGCTGACCCTTCGCGCGGGCGACGACGCCCCTCACCTCGTGCGGCATGTGGTGAGCCTAGGAAGGACCAGGGTGCACCTGGTCACGGGGGCGTCGCGTTCGACAGGCAATCGTGTGCAGCCGGACGTACCGTTCTTGCGCTCTCTCAGGGAAACACCTGGCCCGGGCTCCGGATGCCCGGTCTAGACCCATCGGAGGTCGCCCCATGGCAGTACCCGGTTTCCTCTCCCGTGAGCGCATCGTCGCCAAGCCCGGTTTCAACCGCTGGCTGATCCCGCCGGCCGCCCTCGCCGTGCACCTGTGCATCGGACAGGCGTACGCGACCAGCGTCTACAAGACCGCCCTGGTCAACCACTTCGACACGAGCCTCACCGCGATCGGGATCATCTTCTCGATCGCGATCGTCATGCTGGGCCTGTCCGCGGCGGTCTTCGGCACGTGGGTCGACCGCAACGGCCCGCGGGCGGCCATGTTCGTCGCGGCCGTGTGCTGGTCGGTCGGCTTCCTGGTCGGCTCCCTCGGCATCGCCACCGAGCAGTTGTGGCTGCTCTACCTCGGATACGGCGTCATCGGCGGCATCGGCCTGGGCATCGGCTACATCTCGCCGGTCTCCACGCTGATCAAGTGGTTCCCGGACCGTCCCGGCCTGGCCACCGGCATGGCGATCATGGGCTTCGGCGGCGGCGCGCTGATCGCCTCGCCCCTCTCCCGGCAGCTCATGGCCCTGTACGACCCGTCCTACGACGCCGCGGATCCGACGTCCGTGCCCAACGGCCCCTCCGTCGCGCTGCTGTTCCTCACCCTGGGCCTGGTCTACCTGGTCTTCATGCTGTTCGGTGCCCTGATCGTGCGGGTCCCGGCCGACGACTGGAAGCCGGCCGGCTTCGACCCGTCGACGGTCAAGCAGAAGGCCCTGGTGACGACGGAGAACGTCTCCGCGCGCAACTCCACGAAGACGCCGCAGTTCTGGCTGCTGTGGACGGTGCTCTTCTGCAACGTGACCGCGGGCATCGGCATCCTCGAGCAGGCGGCGCCGATGATCCAGGACTTCTTCCGCCGCGGGGACACCTCGCTGGTGGCGGCCAGTGCGGCGGCCGGCTTCGTCGGCGTCCTCTCCCTGTTCAACATGGGCGGACGGTTCGCGTGGTCGACGACGTCGGACTACATCGGCCGCAAGAACATCTACATGGTCTACCTCGGCGTCGGCATGATCCTGTACTTCGTCCTCGCCACCCTCGGGTCCACGGCGACCTGGCTGTTCGTGCTCACCGCCGCGCTGATCATCAGCTTCTACGGCGGCGGGTTCGCCACCGTCCCGGCGTACCTGCGTGACCTGTTCGGCACCTATCAGGTCGGGGCCATCCACGGCCGGCTGCTCACCGCGTGGTCGGCGGCCGGTGTGGCCGGGCCGTTGATCGTCAACGGCATCCTCGACACCCGCGGCACGCCGGGCGAGCTGGTCGCCGCGGACTACCGGCCGGCGCTGTTCATCATGATCGGCCTGCTCGCGGTCGGGTTCGTCGCCAACCTGCTGATCCGGCCGGTGGCCGACAAGTGGCACGAGCCCAAGGAAGCGGTCGAGCAGTTCACCCACGCCCACACCGGAGAACGGAGCGCCGTCCGATGACCACCACCCCGGCCGCCGACGGCAGTCCGAGCACCCACACCCCGATCGCGCTGATCGTGTTCGCCTGGGTGCTGGTCGGCATCCCGCTGCTGTACGGCCTCATCCGCACCATCCAGGCCGCGTCCGCGCTGTTCAGCGGCTGACCCCGTGCGCTCCATGGCGATGGAGTACGCGTACTTCATCGCGATGAGGCGCGTCTGAACGGGGTGAGCGGGAGGTGGGCGGCGAGGTCGGCGCGGTTGCCGCTGGCGCTCACCTCCCCCGCGGCGACCGCGTCGTCCCACGTCGTGGCGCCGGTCGCGAGCCGCAGCCAGGTGGCGGCGTCGGTCTCGACGACGTTGGGCGGCGTCCCCCGGGTGTGCCGCGGCCCGGGCACCAGCTGGACGGCGACGTGCGGCGGCACCCGCAGCTCCACCGAGCGGCCGGGCACCTGCTGGGCCAGCCAGCGCGCCGTCGTCTTCACCGCGGCGCCGACGACGGCGCGCGGCGGCTGCTCGGCCTCCCCCGCCAGCCAGGCGCGGACCGGCTCGACGGCGGCGGCGAGCTCGTCGGCCGGGATCGGGGCCGAAGCCGGCATCAGCTGGTCGGGACGGTTCCCGCCGGGACGCTGCCCACCGTGGCCTCGGGCGTGCCGAACAGCGCCGGGAGGGTCGCCGTCCACGCCGCGCGGAGCTCGGCCAGCGGCAGCTCGGCGACGCCGTCGACGACGAGGGCGTCGCCGCCGGTCGTCCCCAGCTCGGTCACCCGCACCCCGGCCCAGTCCGCCGTCGTCTTCACGCCGCCGGGGTCGGTCGTGGTGACGACGACGCGGCCGGTGGACTCGCTGAACAGCGCGGTGAACGCGTCGCCGCCCAGGCTCAGCCGGGCGCCCACGCCGTAGCGCAGCGCCGACTCGGCCAGCGCCTGCGCCAGCCCGCCGTCGGCCAGGTCGTGGGCCGAGCCGATCTGGCCCGCGCGGGCCAGCGCGCCGAGCAGCCCGGCCAGCTTCCGCTCCGCCTCGAGGTCCAGCGCCGGCGGGCGGCCGCCGAGGTGCCCGTGCACGACCGACGCCCACGCCGAGCCGCCGAACTCGGGCTTCGTCTCGCCGAGCAGCAGCACGGTCTCACCGCTCGCCCGCCAGCCGGAGGGCACCCGCGTCCGGACGTCGTCGTGCACGCCCAGCACCCCGATCACCGGCGTCGGGTTGATCGCGACGTCCCCGGTCTGGTTGTAGAGGCTGACGTTGCCGCCGGTGACCGGCAGGCCGAGCTCCCGGGAGGCGTCGGCGAGCCCGCGGACGGCCTCGGCGAACTGCCACATCACCTCCGGCTCCTCCGGGGAGCCGAAGTTCAGGCAGTTGGTGACGGCCAGCGGCCGGGCACCGCTCACCGCCACGTTGCGGTAGGCCTCGGCCAGGTTCAGCTGCGCCCCGGCGTACGGGTCGAGCCGGGCGAAGCGGGCGTTGCCGTCCAGCGCCAGCGCGATGCCGCGGTGGGTCTCCTCGTCGATGCGGACCACACCGGCGTCCTCGGGCTGCGCGAGCACGGTGTTGCCGCGGACGTAGCGGTCGTACTGCTCGGTGACCCAGGTCTTGTCCGCGCCGTCCGGGCTGGCGACGACGGCGAGCCAGTGCGCCTGCAGCTCCTCCGGCGTCGCGGGCCGCGGCAGGCGGGCCGGGTCGTCGTCCTGCAGGGCGTCGAGGTCGCGCGGGCGGGCCATCGGCCGGTCGTAGACCGGGCCCTCGTGCGCGACCGTCCGCGGCGGGACGTCGACGATCCGCTCGCCGTGCCAGTCGACGACGAGCCGGTCGCCGTCGGTGACCTCACCGATGACGGTGGCGAGCACGTCCCACTTGCGGCAGACGGCGAGGAACCGCTCCACCTTGTCCGGCTCGACGATCGCGCACATGCGCTCCTGCGACTCGCTCATCAGGATCTCGGCCGGGGTCAGCGTGGAGTCGCGCAGCGGGACCGCGTCCAGGTCGATGTGCATGCCGCCGGTGCCGGCGCTGGCCAGCTCGGACGTCGCGCAGGAGAGGCCGGCGCCGCCGAGGTCCTGGATGCCGGTGACCAGGTCGGCGGCGAAGATCTCCAGGCACGCCTCGATGAGCAGCTTCTCGGTGAACGGGTCGCCGACCTGCACGCTCGGCCGCTTGGCCGGGCCCTCGGCGTCGAACGTCTCGCTGGCCAGCACGCTGACGCCGCCGATGCCGTCGCCGCCGGTGCGGGCGCCGAAGAGGATCACCTTGTTGCCGACGCCCTCGGCCTTGGCCAGCCGCACGTCCTCGTGCCGCATCACGCCGACGCACAGCGCGTTGACCAGGGGGTTGCCGGCGTAGCACTCGTCGAAGAGCAGCTCGCCGCCGATGTTGGGCAGGCCCAGGCAGTTGCCGTAGCCGCCGACGCCGGCGACGACGCCGGGCAGCACGCGGGCGGTGTCCGGGGCGTCGGCCCGGCCGAAGCGCAGTGAGTCCATGACCGCGATCGGGCGGGCGCCCATGGTGAGGATGTCGCGGACGATGCCGCCCACGCCGGTGGCCGCGCCCTGGTAGGGCTCGACGTAGCTCGGGTGGTTGTGCGACTCGACCTTGAAGGTGACCGCGTAGCCGTCGCCGACGTCCACCACGCCGGCGTTCTCACCGATGCCGACCAGCAGCGACTCGCTCTTCGGCAGGTCGCCGAAGCGGCGCAGGTGCACCTTCGACGACTTGTAGGAGCAGTGCTCGCTCCACATGACCGAGTACATGGCCAGCTCGGCCGTGGTGGGCCGACGACCGAGGATGTCGCGGATCCGCCGGTACTCGTCGTCCTTGAGGCCGAGCTCGGCCCAGGGCTGCTCGTCGTCGGGCGTCTTCTCGGCGTACTCGACGGTGTCCGTGTGCACGGCTCGACTCCGCCCTCGCTCCGCTCCTCGCTCGTTCCTCGCTGCGATGCTCCCTCGGGCGTCGCTCTCGCGGGTCATGCGTTCACGACCTGCTTCAGCACGCTGGTGAAGAACCCGAGCCCGTCGGTGGAGGGGCCGGTGAGGTCCTCGACCGCGTGCTCGGGGTGCGGCATGAGGCCCACGACCCGGCCGTCCTCGCTGGTGACGCCCGCGATGTCGCGGGAGCTGCCGTTGGGGTTGCCGTCGACGTAGCGGAAGACGACCCGGTTCTCGGCCTCGAGGCGGTCGAGGTCCCGGTCGGCCGCCACGTAGCGGCCCTCGCCGTTCTTGACCGGGATGACGATCCGCTGGCCCTGCTCGTAGTCGCCGGTCCAGGCGGTGTCGGCCCGCTCGACGCGCAGTACCTGGTCGCGGTTGCGGAAGTGCAGGTGGCTGTTGCGGGTCAGCGCGCCGGGCAGCAGGCCGGACTCGCAGAGGATCTGGAAGCCGTTGCAGATGCCGAGCACCGGGAGGCCGCCCTTCGCGGCGGCCACGACGTCCCGCATCAGTGGCGAGCGGGCGGCGATGGCGCCGGCCCGCAGGTAGTCGCCGTAGGAGAAGCCGCCGGGGAGGACGACGGCGTCGACGTCCTTCAGGTCGTGGTCGGCGTGCCAGAGCGTGACCGGCTCACCGCCGGCCAGGCGCACCGCACGCGCGGCGTCGACGTCGTCCAGGGAGCCCGGGAAGGTGATGATCCCGATGCGCACGAGCAGATCCGTTCAGTCGGTCGGGAGGTGCAGTTCGACGTCCTCGATGACGGGGTTGGCCAGCAGGGTCTCGGCGATCTGCTTCAGCTCCGCCTCGTCGGGCGTGCCCTCGACGTCGAGGACGAAGTGCTTGCCCTGGCGCACGCTGCGCACGCCGTCGTGGCCCAGCCGGCCGAGTGCGCCGAGCACCGCCTGCCCCTGGGGGTCGGAGATCTCCGGCTTGAGGACGACGTCGACGACCACCCGCGGCACGTGCACGAGGGTACCTGGCGGCTTCGGAGCGCCGACTGTGCCGGCGAGATCGCCGATCTCGCCCCCACCCGGCGGCTCATGGGGACGAGATCGCCGATCTCGTCAGCGCAAGGCTTGCCGTATCGCTGCGGTCACCTCGTCCGGGCGGCCCAGGACGTCGGCCGACGTGAAGCGGAGGATCACCCATCCCGCAGCGATCAGCGCGTTCTGCCGTCGGAGGTCGTTCACGAAGACGCCGCGCTCACGGTGGACGTTGCCGTCGAACTCGACGAGCACCTTGCGGTCGGGCCAGGCGAGGTCGGCCCGTCCCAGGAACACGCCCGCAGGGTCCCGGACGACGAACTGGAGCTCGGGGACCGGGAGTCCGGCCTGATGGATGAGCCAGCGCAGCACGGACTCCATCGGCGACTCGGCGCGCGGGTCCGCAACCGGCAGGACCGCCCGAGCCCGCGCCGATCCGCGACCCCGGGGTCGCCGGAGGAGTTGACTTTGGAGCTCCTCGCGCGTGCACCGACCGGCGAGCAGCTGATCCGTGACGGCGAGCAACGCCGACGGGAGCAGGATGCTCGCCAGATCACGCCAGGTCCGCGCCGGCGTCGTGATCGGCAGAGCCGACAGGCGCATCACGTCGTCGTCCGGCAACTGGTCGCGATGAATGCGCCGGTCAGGGCGGTTCTCCGCGCGGGAACCTCTCGGGACGATCAGATCCGCGCGCGGGTCGGGCGGCTGCATCGGGACCTCGATGCCCAGGAGCGCCGCCGCCGTCAGGTGGCTGACCACTGCGCCGGCGGGAGCCGTCAACAGGATCGCGGGCAGGCGTGACCGCAGGTCGCGTTCGAGCGCCTTGGGCAAGTAGGTGTCACGTGAGAGGCGTACGACGTCGCGGTGGCGCAACTGCTTGTCGGTGATCCCCGCATCGAGGGCCATGCCGCGAGTGGCGGGGCCGGTGAGACGAGAAGGAACGCGGCGGCTCGGCACCACGGCAGCGTGCCGTCAGGAGGCCGCAGCGCGTCGGCCCCTTCCACAGCCCGGTCCAGATCGGCGATCTCGACCCCATCAACGCTGTGATGCGGGCGAGATCGCCGATCTCGGCCCTCAGGTGAACGCGCGGCCGGTGAGCTGCTCGTACGCGGTGACGTACCGCTCGCGGGTGGCGGCGACGACGTCGTCCGGGAGCTCCGGCGGCGGGGAGACGCGGTCCCAGCCCGACTCGTTGGTGAGCCAGTCGCGGACGAACTGCTTGTCGTACGACGGCTGCGCGGTGCCCGGCGACCAGGTGTCGGCGGGCCAGAAGCGGGACGAGTCGGGGGTGAGCACCTCGTCGGCGAGGACCAGCTCGTCGCCGTCCAGCCCGAACTCGAACTTGGTGTCGGCCAGGAGGATCCCGGCCGTCTCGGCGATCTCGGCGGCGCGGGAGTACAGGGCGAGCGTCAGCGCCTTCAGCTCGTCCGCCCGCGCGGCGCCCACCAGCTCGCAGACGCGCGAGAAGTCGATCGCCTCGTCGTGTTCCCCGATCTCGGCCTTGGTGGACGGCGTGAACACCGGCGCCGGCAGCCGCGAGCCCTCGACCAGGCCGGGCGGCAGGGCGACGTCCCGAATCGAGCCCGTGCGCTCGTACTCCTTGGTGCCCGAGCCGGACAGGTAGCCGCGCGCCACGCACTCGACCGGCAGCATCTCCAGGCGCCGCACCAGCATCGCCCGCCCCGCCACCTCGGCCGGGACGTCGGCAGCCGACACCAGGTGGTGCGACGCCCCGAAGCGCTCGAGGACCTGACCCAGCTGCTCGAACCACCACACCGACAGCTGGGTGAGCACCCGCCCCTTGTCCGGGATGGGCGTCGGCAGGATCCAGTCGTAGGCGGAGATCCGGTCCGACGCGACGAGCAGCAGCCGGTCGGAGCCGGCGTCGTAGATCTCGCGCACCTTGCCCCGCGCGACCAGGGGCAGGTCGATCGTCACGTGAGCGCCGCGACCCGCTCGAACAGCGGGCCGAGGTTCTGCACGTACTGCTCCGGCCGGCAGATCTCGTCCAGCCGCGCCTCGTCGAGCTTCACGCCGTCGGCGTCGGCACGCGAACGCAGGGTCGACCGGAACGGCGTCCCGGTGTTCCAGGTCTCCATCGCCGCGGACTGCACCAGCGCGTAGGCGTCCTCACGGGACAGCCCGCCCTCGACCAGTTCCAGCAGCACCGACGAGGTGTAGATCAGCCCGCCGGTGGACTCCAGGTTGGCCCGCATCCGCTCGGCGTCGACGACCAGGTTCTCGACCAGCCCGGTGGTCAGGTGCAGCAGGTAGTCGGTGGTGATCGCCGCGTCGGGCAGGAACACCCGCTCGGTGGAGGAGTGCGAGATGTCCCGCTCGTGCCAGAGCGGGATGCCCTCCATGACGGGCACGATCGCGGCCCGCACGACCCGGGCCAGCCCGGCGATGCGCTCGGAGCGGATCGGGTTCTTCTTGTGCGGCATCGCGCTCGAGCCCTTCTGCCCCGAGCCGAACGCCTCGGAAAGCTCCCGCACCTCGGTCCGCTGCCCGTGCCGCACCTCCAGGGCGACCGTCTCGCAGACCGTGGCGATGACCGCCAGGGCCGCGACCCACTCGCTGATCGAGTCGCGCAGCACCACCTGCGTGGAGGCCTCGGCCGGCCGCAGGTTGAGCGCGCGCGCCACCTCGACCTCCACCGACGGGTCGATCAGCGAGTACGTACCGACGGCGCCGGAGATCGCGACGACGCCGACCCGCTCCCGCGCCGCCCGCAGCCGGTCCCGCGAGCGGGCCATGGCGAAGGCGATGTCGGCGACCCGGTGGCCCCACACGTCCGGCTCGGCGTGCACGCCGTGCGTGCGGCCCACCTTGATCGTGGACCGGTGGGCCAGCGCGTGGTCGCGCAGCGCGGCCACCAGGCGGTCGGCCTTGGCCAGCAGGAGGTCGGTCGCCTCGGTCAGCTGGACCGCCAGCGCGGTGTCCAGCAGGTCGGACGACGTCATGCCGTGGTGCACGTACGCCGCGGCCGACCGCGGCGTCGTGTTGTCGGCCCACGCGGTGAGGAAGGCGATGACGTCGTGCTGCGTCGTCTCCTCGATCTCCGCGACCCGCTCCGGCGTCGGCGGCGCGGCGTTGCGCACCGGCTCGACGACGTCGGCGGGCACCCGCCCGGCCGCCGCGTGCGCCTCCAGCACCAGGGCCTCGACCCGGCACCACAGCTCGTACTTGTGCTGGTCGCTCCAGACCCGACCCATGTCGGGGAGCGTGTACCGCTCGATCATGCGGGTACCGCCTCGGTCCGGTCAGCTCGTCGCACCACGGGACCATCCTCCCGTAGGGCTACCGTGATCATCGACGGCCCCCAGAACCCGGGCGGAGGTGCGCCATGCTGCGACGGGCGAACTCCGTGGTCGCGAGGGCCCGCGAGCGCATCCGCGCGGCCGCCGAGCACGATCCGCACGCCTGGCCCGAGCGGGACGACGACCGCGCGATCCTGCTGCACGACGACGAGGTCGAGGCCCCCGAGCGCCCCTCGGGCGCCGCGCCGCCGGACGCCGACGGGGCCTCCCGTCCCCCGCTGGGCAGTCCCGAGCCCGGGGCGCCAGACCTGGACGGCCCGATCGGCCCCGGCGGCGTCAGCGGCCCGCCCAACGGCGGCCGGCCGCACCGGCCCGGCGAGCGCACCACCCGGCTGCTGCGCGACCGCACGGCCGGCTCCCCCGACGCCGTCGTCCCCATCGGCCTCCGGACGGCGGCGGCGTGGTCGTGGCGGCTGATCGTCGTCCTGGCCGGGCTGTACGCGGTGCTCTACGCGATGGCGACGATCGCCGTGGTCGTCGTCCCGGTGATCGTGGCGCTGCTGCTGGCCGCCCTGCTGCAGCCGGGGGCGGCCGGCCTGGTGCACCGCGGGTGGCCGCGCTCGCTGGCCGCGGCGGCGATGCTCCTCGTCGGCCTCGGCGTGGTCGCCGGGATCATCACCCTGGTCGTCGAGCGGTTCACCGCCGGCTTCAGCGACCTCGCCGAGCAGGTCAGCCAGGGCATCGGGCAGGTGCAGGACTTCATCGTCCGCACCTTCCCGATCACGAAGAACCAGCTCGAGCAGGCGGTCGCTCAGCTGCAGGACACGCTCGTCGCCAACCAGGACTCGATCACCAGCGGCGCGCTCACCACCGCTGCGACCGTCGGCGAGGTCTTCACCGGCATCGTCCTGGCGCTGTTCACGCTGTTCTTCTTCCTCAAGGACGGCCGGTCCATCTGGCTGTGGCTGGTCGGGCTGTTCCCCCGCGACTCCCGCGCCTACCTCGACGAGGCCGCCCGCCGCGCCTGGCGGACGCTGATCTCCTACGTCCGCGCGACCGTCGCCGTCGCGCTGGTCGACGCCATCGGCATCGGCGTCGGGCTCGCCATCCTCGGGGTGCCGCTGGTCATCCCGCTGGCGGCGCTGGTGTTCCTGGGCGCGTTCATCCCGATCATCGGGTCGTTCCTCGCCGGCTCGGTCGCCGTCCTGGTCGCGCTGGTCTCCGAGGGGCCGATCAAGGCGCTCATCGCGCTGGCGATCGTCATCCTGGTCATGCAGCTCGAGGGGCACGTGCTGCAGCCGCTGCTGCTCGGCCGCGCGGTCCGCGTGCACCCGCTGGCCGTCGTCCTCGCGATCGCCGCCGGCCTGCTGGTCGGCGGCATCTTCGGCGCGCTGATCGCCGTCCCGACGGTCGCCTGCGCGAACGTCGCCGGCACGTACCTGTCCCGGCGGCACGACGGGCCGCGCCCGCCCGAGCCGAGGCCCGAGCGGGCGAAGCCCGTGGTGCAGGCGAAGTAGCTACACCAGGATCCGCAGCGGCTGCTCCACGGTCGCGGTGAACGCCGCCATCCACTCGGCGGCCAGCGCGCCGTCGATCACCCGGTGGTCGGCCGACAGGGTCACCTTCACCACCGTGGCCACGGCCAGCGCGCCGTCGGTGACGACCGGCTCCTGCCGCGCGGCGCCCACGGCGAGGATCGCCGACTGCGGCGGGTTGATGATCGCGGCGAACTCCTCGGTGCCGAACATGCCGAGGTTGGTGATCGTCAGCGTTCCGCCCTCGAGCTCGTCCTGCCGCAGCCGCCCGGCGCGGGCCCGGTCCACCAGGTCGCGCACGGTGGCGGCGACCTCCGAGACCGGGGACCGGTCCACGGCGCGGACGACGGGGGTGACCAGCCCGGTGTCGGTGGCCACGGCCACGGCGACGTCCACGGCGGAGAACTGCCGCATCGCCTCGGGCGTCCAGATCGCGTTCATCCGCGGCACCTGCGTGTGCGCCCGCGCCGCGGCCTTGACCAGCAGGTCGGTCACCGACACCTTCGTGCCGGCCTCGGCCAGCCCGGCGCGCAGCCGCAGGAGTTCGTCGACGCGCAGCGTCGCCCGCACGGTGAAGTGCGGGATCGTCTGCTTGCTCTCGGTCAGCCGGCGGGCGATCGCCCGCCGCATCGGCGTGTGCGGGACGTCGGTCCAGTCCGCGGGGACGGCGGCGACAGCGGGGACGGCGACCGCGGGCGCGGGCGCCGGGGCGGGTGGCTGCGCCTTGGCCGCGTCGACGTCCCGGCGCAGGATCCGCCCGCCCGGCCCGGTGCCCGCGATCGACTCCAGCGCGAGCCCGGCGTCGCGGGCCAGCCGCCGGGCCAGCGGGCTGGCGAAGATCCGCCGGTGCCCGTTGCCGTTCGCGGCCACGGCCTCGGCGGCCGGACCGGCGACCGTCTCCGCGGCGGCCACCAGCGGCTGCGGGACGGCCGGGGTCTGCGGCGCCTCCTGCTTGCCGCCCTCCGGGTCCGGCGGCGAGTCGGGCAGCCCGCCGACGCCCAGTGACGCCAGCACGGCGCCGAGGTCGTCGACCCGCTCCCCCGGCTCGCCCAGGACGGCGATCGGCGCGCCGACCTCGACCGTCGACCCGGGGGCGACGAGCAGCTTGAGGACGACGCCGGCCTGCTCGGCCTCGACGTCGACGACCGCCTTCTCGGTCTCCACCGTGGCGACGACGTCGTCGGCGCCGAACTCGGCGGCCTCGCCCACCGACCAGCCGGCGAGCACCGCCTCGGTGCCGCCCGCCGCGACCTCGGGCATGCGCATCAGCCGTGCCATCGCTCAGGCCTCCGTGATCTCGCGCAGCGCGGCGGCGACCTCGGCGCTCTGCGCGATCGCCGCGCGCTCGAGGACCTTGCTGATGCTGGGCGAGGCCTCGCCGCCGGTCACCCGCTGCACGGGGGCGTCGAGCCAGTCGAAGAACCGCCGCTGGATCTCGTCGGCCAGCCAGCCGCCGTACGACGTCCCGACGGCGCCCTGCTCGGCGATGAGCACGTTGTTGGTCTTGCGGATGCTCTCGCCGATCGTCTCCCAGTCGATGCTGGCCCGGTCCAGCCAGCGCAGGTCGATCACCTCGGCGTCGAACCCGCCGGTCTCCACCGCGTCGAGCACGTAGTGGGTCATCGCCAGGTAGGTCAGGACGGTCACCTTCGACCCGGTCCGCCGCACCGCGGCCTTGCCGACCGGCAGGCAGTAGTCGAGGTCGTCGACCGGGGCCGGGCCGGTGGAGTTGTAGAGGTCGACGTGCTCGAGGACGACGACCGGGTCCTCGCAGCGCAGCGCGGCGTTCATCAGCCCGACGTAGTCGAACGGCGTGGTCGGCGCGACGATCCGCCAGCCCGGGTTGGTGACGAAGATGCCGGCCGGGTCCATCGAGTGCTGGGAGCCGTAGCCGGTGCCCATCGCGACCTTGCTGCGCAGGACGAACGGCACCGGCCCGGTGCCGCCGAACATGTGCCGCGCCTTGCCGATCTGGTTGAACAGCTGGTCGGCGGCGACCCACATGAAGTCGGCGTACATGAACTCGACGACGGGACGGAACCGTCCGTCGATCGCGATCCCCCCGCCGAGGCCGGCGAAGGCGTTCTCGCTGATCGGCGTCCCGAGGACCCGGTCGGGGAAGCGGTCCTTCAGCCCGCGGGTGGCGCCGTTGGTGCCGCCGTTGAGCCGGTGCACGTCCTCGCCCATGACGACGACCCGCTCGTCGGTCTCCATGCGCCGGCCCATGACGGCGGCGACCGACTCGATGAACTTGCCCTCGGTGAGCTCGCCGGCGAAGTCGTCGACGTCGGCGAACCGCGCGTCGGCGAACTCGGAGAGGTCCCCGCGGATCCCGACGTCGACGAACCGCGGGTCGGGCCACTCGGACGCGCGGATCCGGCGCTGGCCGGGCTTGCCGCCGGGGTCGGGCTCGAAGAGCACGTCGCCGATCTCGGCCAGCACGGCCCTGGCGGTGGCCAGCGCGGTGTCGATCTCGGCCGGGGTGAGGATCTCGCGGCGGACGAGGTGCCCGGTCAGCTGGTCGATCGGGTCACGGCCGCGCCACTCCCTCTCCTCCTCCTTCGACCGGTAGCCGAAGGCGGAGCCGGGGAAGCCGCCGTTCTGGTGGAAGTAGCGGTAGGTGTCGGCCTCGACGACCGTGGGCCCCCTGCCGGCCCGCATGTGCGCGACCGCCTCCTGCACGGCCAGGTGGACGGCGAGCGCGTCCATCCCGTCGACCTTCCAGCTGGCGACGCCGAAGCCGGGTCCGCGCCCGGAGAGCCGCGGTTCACCGGTGGCCTCGAAGACGTTCGTGGACACCGCGTACCGGTTGTTCTCGATGAAGAAGCAGACCGGAAGCTGCCAGGCCGCGGCGAGGTTGAGCGTCTCGAGCGTCGAGCCGATGTTGGCCGCCCCGTCGCCGAAGTAGGTCACCGACACGGCGCCGGTCTCCGACTGCTTGTCCGCCCACGCGAAGCCGGCCGCCTGCGGGACGCCGCCGCCGACGATGGCGTTGGTGCCCATCGCGCCGGCGTCCTTCCACTGCAGGTGCATCGAACCGCCCCGGCCGTGGCTCCACCCCCGGTCGAGCCCGCAGATCTCGGCGAGGGTGCGCAGCAGCACCTCGCGCACGTCGTCGGGTACCGGCGCGGTCAGGTCGATGCCCTTGGGCGCGACGTGGTGCAGCGCCTTGGCCAGGAACTGGTGGTGCCCGCGGTGGGTGCCGTTGACCTGGTCGGCGCTGGTCAGCGCGAGCGCCGAGCCGACCGCGCCGCCCTCCTGGCCGATGCTGGAGTGCGCCGGGCCGTGGATGAGCCCGGCGCCGGCCAGCTCGAGGACGTACTCCTCGAACACGCGGATGAGCACCAGCTGGGCGTGCATCGCCCGCAGCAGCTCGGGGTCGGCGGCGTCCCAGTCCTCGTCGGTGACGACCAGCTCCACCCACGGAGCGGCCGGCTCCAGCCGTCGGTGCAGGGGCATCGGGGTTCTCCTCGCGGACGTGCTCGCGGAGCCGGATTGGATCCGAGTTCGGGCAGCTTGCCACGAATACTAGTGTGCCGCCTCACATTCGCCTAGTGTTTGGATCCAGACATCGTGACTGGAGGGAGGCGCACATGGCACTGCCGGGGCTGACGGGGGTGGACCACATCGGCTTCACGGTCCCCGACCTCGAGCAGGCGCGGGCCTTCCTGGTCGACGTCCTCGGCTGCGAGTACCTGTACTCCCTCGGACCCTTCGTGCACGAGGACAGCGACTGGATGGCCGAGCACCTGAACGTGCACCCGCGGGCGGTCATGCGGCGCAACAGCTTCTTCCGCTGCGGCGGACAGGCGATCTTCGAGGTGTTCTCCTACGAGGCGCCCGACCAGAACCCGGTCCCCCCGCGCAACAGCGACATCGGCGGCCACCACGTCGCTCTGTACGTCGACGACCTCGACGCGGCGGTCGCCCACCTGCGCGCGCACGGCGTCCGGGTGCTCGGCGAGCCGACGGCGAGCAGGGGCGCGCACGAGGGGCAGCGCTGGGTCTACTTCCTCGCGCCCTGGGGCATGCAGTTCGAGCTGGTCAGCTACCCGCACGGCAAGGCGTACTTCCGCAACCCGGAGGCGTTCGCATGACCGAGGTGGAGACGGGGATCGGGGCGGCCAGCTCGCGGGTGGCCCACTACCTCCGGCACGCGATCCTCACCGGGGAGATCGGCCCCGGCGAGTGGATCCGCCAGGAGGAGGTGGCCGAGCGACTCGGGTCGAGCCGGCTCCCGGTCCGCGAGGCGCTGCGCATCCTCGAGGCGGAGGGCCTCACCGAGCACGAGCGGCACCGCGGCGCCCGGGTGCCCAGCCTCTCCATGCACGAGGTCGACGTCATCTACAAGATGCGCGAGCAGCTCGAGCAGCTGGCGATCGCCGAGAGCATCCCCCACCTCACCGAGGCCCAGATCCGGCACCTCGAGGACGTCCAGGAGCGCATCGAGGCCAACGACGACGTCGCCGCCTTCCTCGAGCTGGACCGCGAGTTCCACCTGCAGAGCTACACCGGCTGCCGGATCGAGCAGCTGACCGCCACCGTCACCCGGCTGTGGAACTCCACCGCCCACTACCGGCGCACGTTCGTCACGCTCACCGGCCCCGGGCGCAAGTGGGTCATCAACGCCGAGCACCGCCTGCTGCTCGACGCGATCGCCCGCCGCGACGTCGTCGACGCCGAGCGCTGCCTGGCCGGGCACATCCGCCGGACGCGGATCGAGCTGGGCCGCCACCCGGAGGTGTTCACGCGATGAAGGAGACCTTCGACCTGCGCGTCAACGGCCGGGAGGCGTCGGTGTCGGCGGAGCCCGACACCCCGCTGCTCGCCGTGCTGCGCAACGAGCTGGGGCTGCTCGGGCCCCGGTTCGGCTGCGGCCTGGGCCAGTGCGGGGCCTGTTTCGTCCGGCTGGACGGCGCCGTCGTCCCGTCCTGCGACACCCCGGTGTGGGCCGCCGCCGGCCACGACGTCGTGACCGTGGAGGGCCTCGGCGCCGACGGCGCGCTGCACCCGGTTCAGCAGGCGCTGCTCGACCGGCAGGCCGTCCAGTGCGGGTTCTGCATCTCCGGCATCGCCGTCCGCGCCGCCGCGCTGCTGGAGGAGGTGCCCGCCCCCGACGCCGCCACCGTGGCACAGGCGCTGGACCGCAACCTCTGCCGCTGCGGCGCCCAGCGCCGGATCATCGACGCCGTCGTCGCCACGGGGGGCGCGTCGTGACCGCCGCCGCCGACACCGGCCCCCGGGTCGACGCCGCCGCCGGCTCGCCCGAGCTGCCCAAGGACGTCGCGGCCAACCCGCGGCTGTCCTCATGGGTGCGGGTGTGCCCCGACGGCACGGTCGAGCTGCGTGTCGGCAAGGTCGAGTTCGGGCAGGGCATCCTCACCGCCCTGGCCCAGGTGGCCGCCGAGGAGCTCGGCCTGCCGCTGGACCGGATCCGGATGCTGCCGGCCTCCAGCGCCGGGCCGGACGAGGGGCTGACCGCGGGGAGCATGTCGATCGTCGAATCGGCGCCCGCCGTCCGCGTGGTCTGCGCCAACGTGCGCGCGCGGTACGCCGGCCGGCCCTACGGCGCGGCGGAGGTGGACCTCGACGTGGACGCCGACCCCGCGGTGCCGCTCGCGGACCCGTCGTCCTACCGGGTCGTGGGCACCAGCGCGGCCCGGCTCGACCTCCCCGACAAGATCGCCGGGCGGCCGCGCTACATCTCCGACCTGCGCCTGCCGGGGCAGCTGTTCGGCCGGGTGGCGCGCCCGCCGTCGCCGGGCGCGCGGCTGGTCGACGTGGCACCCGTGGCGGTCGACGGGCTGACCGTCGTCCGCGACGGCTCGTTCCTCGGCGTCGTCGGCCCCGACGAGGCGGCGGTCGCCGTCGCCGTCGAGCGGCTGCGGAAGGCGGCGACCTGGACCGAGGACGACGCCCTGCCCGACGAGCGCGACCTCGTCGCCTTCCTGCAGGAGTCCCCCACCGAGACCGTCGCCGTGCTCGACGACGCCGGGCAGACCTCCGCGTCGGGCCCGGCGCTGTCCGCCCGCTACAGCCGCCCGTTCCTGGCCCACGCCTCGATCGCGCCCAGCTGCGGCATCGCGCGCTGGGACCTCGACGGCAGCGTCCTCGTGTGGAGCTCCAGCCAGGGTGTGCACCGGCTGCGCGACGCGATCGCGCACGCGCTCGACCTGCCGCCGGCGCGGATCACCGTCGAGCACGTCGAGAACGCCGGCTGCTACGGCCACAACGGCGCCGACGACGTCGCCTTCGACGCCGTCCTGCTGGCGCGGGCCGTGCCCGGGCACCCGGTGCAGGTCCAGTGGAGCCGGCGCGACGAGCTGTCGTGGGCGCCGTTCGGCTCGGCCATGGCCAGCCACGTGTCCGCCCAGCTCGACGCGGACGGCCGGATCGTGTCGTGGAGCTACGACGTCTGGTCGCAGGGCCACACCGCCCGCCCCGGCTACGCGGGGGTGCCCGGTCTGCTCGCCGGCACGCACCTCGCGCGGCCGCTCCCGGCCCCGCCGGCGGCCGACCCGCCCGCCGCGGCCGGTGGCGGGTCCACGCGCAACGCCGTCCCCCTGTACGACGTCGGCAACCGGCGCATCCACGGCCACCGCCTGCTCGACAACCCGGTGCGCTCCTCGGCGCTGCGGGCGCTCGGCGCGTTCCTGAACGTCTTTAGCATCGAGTCGTTCATGGACGAGCTCGCCGAGCTGGCCGGGCAGGACCCGCTGGAGTTCCGGCTGCGCCACCTGCCCGACGAGCGGGCCCGCGCGGTGCTCACCACGGCCGCCGAGCAGGCCGGCTGGGGCACCCCGCTGCCCGAGGGCACCGGCCGGGGCCTCGGCGTCGCCCGCTACAAGGGCCGCGGCGCCTACTGCGCCGTCGTCGCCGAGGTCGAGGCCGAGACCGACATCCGGCTGCGCCGGCTGACCGTCGCCGTCGACGTCGGCCGGGTGATCAACCCGGACGGCGTCCGCTTCCAGATCGAGGGCGGCGCGATCCAGGCCGCCAGCTGGGCGCTCAAGGAGCGGGTGCGCTTCGACCGCCGCCGGGTGACCAGCGACGACTGGGAGGGCTACCCGATCCTGCGCTTCTCCGAGGTGCCCGAGATCGAGGTGCACCTCGTCGATTCCGCCGCGCCCTCGTTGGGCGCGGGCGAGGCGGCGCAGGGCCCCACCGCCGGAGCGATCGGCAATGCGGTCGCCGCCGCCGTCGGGGTCCGCGTCCGCGATCTGCCCCTCACCGCCCAGGCCGTCGAGGCCGCGATCACCGCAACCGACTGACGAAGGAGTCCGTCATGCCCCGCCCGCACATCAGCTACGTCCCGCTCGAGGCCATGAACGAGGCGATGCAGGAGGAGATGCACCGCTGCGCCCGCGAGGGCACGCCGCGGCCGGAGAGCTCCGCCGTCCGGGCGCACGCGCCGAACGCGTTCTGGGCGTTCGCCGACTCGTGGAAGGCGCTGTTCCACAGCGGCGTCTGCGACCACGCGATCAAGGAGCTGTGCCGCGTCTACATCTCGCGCACGGTGCTGTGCGAGTTCTGCGGCAACCAGCGCTCGATCAAGGCAGTGAAGGCCGGCCTCGAGGAGATGCAGTACGACGAGCTGCTCAACTTCGAGAAGTCCGACCAGTACGACGAGCGGCAGAAGGCGGCGCTGGCCTACGCCGAGGCGATCGCGTGGGGCATGCCGGCCGACGAGGAGGGCTTCTGGGAGAGGCTGCACGCGCACTTCTCCGAGCCGGAGCTGGTCGAGCTCGGCTGCTGCATCGCCCTGACCTTCGGCCAGCAGAGCTGGATCCGGCTGCTCGGCATCGACCACCACCAGTACCTGGCCGGCACCGACGCCTCGATGGCACCGGGCTTCCGCACCGCCGATGAGCTCGCGGAGAGCAAGGCCCGCCCCGACTACTGGGCCGCGAAGAACCAGCCGGCGCCCACCGCCGAGGACTGATCCCCCGGCGAGATCGGCGATCTCGCCCCCATCAGCACTCGCATGGGGGCGAGATCGCCGATCTCGTCGCGCTTGCTCACCACGAGACGGCGATGTACTTGCTCTCCAGGTAGTCGAGCATGCCGTCGTGGCCGCCCTCGCGACCGATGCCGCTCTGCTTCACCCCGCCGAACGGCGCCGCCGGGTCGCTGACCAGCCCGCGGTTGAGGCCGACCATGCCCGACTCGAGCGCCTCGCTGACCCGCAGGCCGCGGGCGAGGTCGGCGGTGTACAGGTAGGAGACCAGGCCGTACTCGGTGTCGTTGGCCAGCCGGATGGCCTCCTCCTCGTCGTCGAAGGCGACGACGGGCGCCACCGGCCCGAAGATCTCCTCGCGGAGGATGGCCGCGCCCGGCTCGACGCCGGTCAGCACGGTGGGCTCGTAGTAGAAGCCCTCGCGCTCGGGACGGCGGCCCCCGACGACGGCCGTCGCGCCGCCGTCTACCGCGCCCCGGACGAGCTCGTCGACCTTGGCGGCGGTGTCGTCGTTGACCAGCGGGCCGACCTGGGTCTCCTCCGCGAGCCCGGGCCCGACCCGCAGGGCGGCCATGCGCTCGGCCAGCCGCCGGCTGAACTCCTCGACCACGGGCCGCTCGACGAAGAACCGGTTGGCCGCGGTGCACGCCTCACCGCCGTTGCGCATCTTGGCGATCATGGCGCCGTCGACGGCGGCGTCGAGGTCGGCGTCGGCGAACACCAGGAACGGGGCGTTGCCGCCGAGCTCCATCGAGCAGTTGATGACCTGGTCGGCCGCCTCGCGCAGCAGCACGCGCCCCACCTCGGTGCTGCCGGTGAACGACAGCTTGCGCACGCGCGGATCGTGCAGCATGGCCGACACGACCGCGCCCGACCGGCGGGCCGGCAGCACGTTCACGACGCCCGGGGGCACGCCGGCGTCCTCGAGGATGCGGGCCATGGCCAGCGCGGTCAGCGGGGTGTCGCTGGCCGGCTTGAGGATGACCGTGCAGCCGGCGGCCAGCGCGGGGCCGATCTTGCGGGTGGCCATCGCGGCCGGGAAGTTCCACGGGGTCACCAGCACGCAGATCCCGACCGGCTGCTGCACCACGAGGATCTTGTTGGCCCCGGACGGCGCCGTCGTGACCGCGCCGTTCGCGCGCACGGCCTCCTCGGCGTACCAGCGGAAGAACTCCGCCGCGTAGGTCACCTCGCCCTTCGCGTCGGCGAGCGCCTTGCCGTTCTCCAGCGTGACCAGCCGGGCCAGCGTGTCCGCCTGCGCCGTCATCAGGTCGAACGCGCGGCGCAGGATCTCCGAGCGCTCCCGCGGGGCGGTGGCCGCCCAGGCGGCCGCCGCGGCGTCGGCGGCGTCGACCGCGGCGATCGCGTCGTCGACCGTACCGTCGGCGACGGTGGTGAGGACCTGGCCGGTCGCCGGGTCGAGCACGTCGAAGCGGCCGCCGTCGGAGGCCGGCACCGGCTTGCCCCCGATCCAGAGGTCGGTGAACAGGTAGTCGAAGTCGCCGAGGGCGTCGAGCGTCATGGTGGGGCCTTCCGGATCAGTACGGGTTGGCGATGACGAGGTCCTGCGCGGGGAACAGCGTGAGGATCTGCGGGCCGTCGGGCGTGACGACGACCTCCTCCTCGATCCGCGCGGCGGAGAAGCCGTCGCCGGCCGGGCAGTAGGTCTCCAGCGCGAAGACCATCCCGGGCTGCAGCTCGATCGGCTCCGTCATGCTGTTCAGCCGGGAGATGATCGGCCGCTCGTGCAGGCCGAGGCCGAGACCGTGGGCGAACTGCAGTCCGAAGGCCTCCATCTCGCTGCTGAAACCGAACTCCTCGGCCTTCGGCAGGAGCGCGGCGACCTCGTCGGTGCCCACCCCGGCCTTGATACCGGCCAGCCCCCGGTCCATCCACTCGCGGGCCTGTTTGTAGGCGTCGCGCTGCGCCGGCGTGGCGCTGCCGACGCTGAAGGTCCGGTAGTAGCAGGTCCGGTAGCCGTTGAACGAGTGGATGATGTCGAAGAAGGCCTGGTCGCCCGGGCGGATCAGCCGGTCGGTGAAGTTGTGCGGGTGCGGGTTGCAGCGCTCACCGGAGATGGCGTTGATCGCCTCGACCTGGTCGGAGCCCATCTCGTAGAGGCGCTTGTTGGCGTGCGCGACGACCTGGTTCTCGCGCACCCCGGGCTTCAGCATCTCGACGATGTCCTGGTAGACGCCGTCGACCATGGCCGCCGCCTGGTTGAGCAGGATGATCTCGTCGGGTGACTTGATCACCCGGGCGTCGAGCATGAGCTGCTGGGCGTCGACCACCCGGAGGCCCTGTCGCTCCATCTCGAACAGGAACGGCGGCTCGACGATGTCGACACCCACGGGCATGTCGGCCACGCCCGCCTCGACGAGCAGCGACTTGATCTCGGCCACCGCCTCGGCCATGAGACCGACCGTCGGAGCGACTGCTCCGCGGAAACCGAGGAAGCCGGCCCGGTAGTTCTCGGTCGGGACCCACTGGGAGTACTGCTGGTGGTGCTTGACGGCCGAGCCGAAGTCCCACAGCACGGGGTCCTTGCCGCGGGCCAGCAGGGCGTACCGGATCATCTTGTCGCCGAGGGCGCCGCCGATCCAGGTACTGGTCGTGTAGCGGATGTTGTAGAAGTCGAAGAGCAGGAAGGCGCCGCACTCGCTGGCCTCCAGGGACTCCTTGGCCCGGCCGAGCCGGTAGTCGCGGAGCCGGGCGAAGTCGACCCGCTGCTCGTAGTCGACACCCATGTGGCCGGGCGCCGGCACGGGCCGCACGCCGCCGGTAGCCCCGGAGGTGATCATCAGGCGTCCTGGTCCGCGGCGCTGAGGCCGTCGTCCACCGCGACGTCCTCCGGGGTGAGGTGGATGCCGGAGTTGTGCGCCTGCAGGTCGAGCAGGATGGAGAAGTCCTCCTCCACCCGGCCGCTGCTCACGCTCGCCTGCACCGCCTGGGCGGTCGCCGCGGCCACCGGCATGGGGACGTCGAGCTCGTGCGCGGCGGCCAGACCCAGGTCGAAGTCCTTGCGCAGCAGGATCGGCGTGAAGGTCGGCGTGTAGTCCAGGTTCACGAACGCCGGCGACTTGTACCGGGTGAACACCGAGCCCATCACGCTGTTGTTGAGGAACTCGAGGAACGCCGCCCGGGAGACGCCGCCCTTCTCGGCCAGCACGGTGATCTCGGCCATGCACTGGGTCACGACACCGAGCATCAGGTTGTGGCAGATCTTCACCAGCCGGGCTACGTCGCCCTCGCCGACGTAGGTCACGTGCTGCCCGATGTGCCCGAGCAGGTGCTCCACCTGCCGGAACGTCTCTTCCGGACCGGAGGCGACCAGGCTCAGCATGCCGGCCTTGACCACCTTGCCGTTGCCGCTGACCGGCGCGGCGAGGAAGGCGACGCCGCGCTCCTCGCAGGCAGCGCGCATCGCCTCGGACGCGGCCTGGTCCACCGTCGAGCAGTCGACGACGATCCGCGGCAGGTCCTCGCGGTCCGCCAGCAGCCCACCCTCGTCGAGGAGGACCTGCTCGAGGTCCTTCGACGTCGAGACCATGACGAAGACCGCGTCCAGCGCGCGGAGCTCGGAGATGGTGTCGGCGATGGCGCAGCCGACCTCGGCCAGCGGCTCGGCCTTGGCCTTGGTCCGGTTCCAGACGGTGACCTTGACGCCGGCCTTCGCCAGGCGGGCGGCCATGGCCGCGCCCATGCGGCCGGCGCCGATCCAGCCGACCGACTGGACGGACGTGGTGTCGTTCACTGCGTGCTCCTAGCGGTTGCGGTCAGGCGGGCGGCGAGCCAGTCGGCGGTGTACGGGCGGTGCCACGGGGCGAGGTTGGCACAGCCGTGGTTGCCGTCCTCGAGCATCAGCAGCTCCACCTCGCCACCCGCGGTGTCGCGCAGGCGCTCGGCGTGCTGCCAGGGGATCAGCCGGTCCTGCCGGCCGAAGACGACGAGCAGTGGCGCGGTGATCTTCTCCGCGACGCCCTCGAGCGAGAGGGTGCTCGCGATGGCGCGGGCCTCGTCGTCGCTGCCGGCGCGCGAGCGCACCTGGAACGTGGCCCGGGTCAGCCCCGGCAGCCGGTCCCAGCAGGCGCCGAAGTCGTACGGGCCGGCCAGCGCGACGCAGGCGCGCACGCGGTCGCCGAGCGCCGCGGCGACCCGTGGCGAGTAGTAGCCGCCGAGGCTCACGCCCCAGATGGCCACCCGGCCGGCGTCGACCTCGGGCAGGCCCTCGAGCGCGGCGAGGACGGCCTCGGCCGGTGCGGACCAGTCGCCGCGGATCGGCAGGTCGTACTCGGCCTCGCCCTGGCCGGGGCCGTCGACGCTGAAGGTGGCCAGCCCGCGCTCGAGGAAAGTGTCCTCGGTGGAGCGCAGCTCCTCCTTGGTGGAGTCCAGGCCGGGCAGCAGGACGACGGTCGGGTGCGGGCCCTCCCCGGAGGGGAGGCGCAGGACGCCGACGAGGCGGGTGCCCTCGAACGGGATCTCGACCCGGCGGCCCGGGGGCCGCAGGTGCGGCAGCGCGTCGGTGGCGCAGGTCACCGCGCGCTGGTGGGCGGCGCGCATCTGGTCGAGGTCCTCGACGAAGACGAACTTGCCGAAGTGGAAGTAGACCGCGGCCTGGGACAGGTGCTGGCCGGCGGAGATCAGGCGGCCGTCGGCGAGGGCACGGCGGCCCAGCGCCTCGTGCTCGGCGCCTTTCTCCGACCAGGCGGCGCACCAGTCCGCCCACCGCTCGACCCGGGCGGTCACCGTCTGGAAGTCCGAGACGGTGACGCCGTTGGTCGTGAAGCGAGGGCCCCAGTGCGCGATCGCCGATGCCACGCGCTCGTCCATCCACGCCCTCCGGCTCTGCAATCGATTGTGCAACCCGAGAGCAGGGTCCTATCGCCGGGTCGTGCCTGTCAAGCACCGGCCCGCAGCCGTCTGCGGCAGAGCACGTCCACCACCGGGCGGTCCTCTGGTGCAATCGACTGCAGAACGGCATACTCGCTGGCCCCGGTGGTTCTCGTCAGGAGGTTGCGTGCCTTCCCGTCTCGTCGTCGGCGCCTTCAGCCCGTCCGTGCTGCTCTCGGTCGCCCGCCGCACCGGCCGGCTGGCCGAGGTGGACCTGGAGCCGGAGGAGGTGCCGGTCGCCTCCTCGCCGGGGCAGTTCAGGTTGCTGCTCGCCGGGGAGCTCGACGTCGCCTTCACCAGCCCCGACAACGTGCTCGCCTACCGGTTCAGCCCGAACAACCCGCTCGGTGAGCTGCTCGACGTCCGCATCGTCAGCGCGGTCGACCGCGGGCTGGGCCTGGCCCTGTACGGCCGGCGCGGCCTCGAGGGGCCGGAGGCGCTGCGCGGTGCGCGGATCGGCGTCGACGTCCCCACGTCCGGCTTCGCCCTCGCGATGTACGCGCTCACCGAGTCCCTCGGCGTGCCCCCTGCGGACTACGAGCTCGTGGCGCTCGGCTCGACGCCGAAGCGGCTGACCGCCCTGCTGGCGGGCGCGTGCGACGCCACGATGCTCAACGCCGGCAACGAGCTGGTCGCCGCGGAGCAGGGCTGCCCGCGGCTGGCCGCGGTCGCCGACGTCACCCCGCCCTACCTCGGCACCGTGCTGGCCGTCGCCGGCGAGGAGCACCTGGAGCAGGCCCGGGCCCTGGCCGGGGCGCTGAACCGGACCATAGACGACGTCCTCGCCGGCAGGGTGGACGACGTCGCCGCCGAGGAGGCCGCCGCCCGGCTGGGGGTCTCCCCCGAGCTCGCCCGCCGCTACGTCGAGCGGCTGCGCGACCCCGCGGAGGGGCTGATCCCCGGCGGGGAGGTGGACCCCGCGGCCCTGGCGACCATCGCCGGGCTGCGCCGCCGCTTCCTGCCCGAGGTGATCGACGGCGTCGACGTCCTCGACCGCCCGCTGGACTCCTCGTCCGGGCTGCTCGTCCCGTGACCGCCACTCCTCCGGCGTTCAGCGCCGCCGAGACCGCCCGCCGGCGCGGCGCGCTCGACACCGTCCTCGCCGAGGCCGGCGTGGGCCACGCCGTGCTCTACGGGGCCAACCGCTCCGGCAGCGCCGTCCAGTGGCTGACCGGCTGGCCGGTGACCCGCGAGGCGGCCGTCGTGCACACCCCCGGCGAGACCGACGCGCTGCTCGTCCACTTCCACAACCACGTGCCCCAGGCGCGGCGGGTCGCCCGCGACGCCGACGTGCGGTGGGCCGGCCCGACCGGTCGCACGGTCGCCGAGGAGCTGCGGCGGCGCGGCGCCACGGAGGTCGGCGTCATCGGCCCGGTGCCGTTCGGCATGGCCGACGGGCTGCGCGCCGCGGGGCTGACCCTGGTCGACCTGGGCGGCGCCTACACGCGGCTGCGGCTGTGCAAGTCCGCCGAGGAGGTGGACTGGCTGCGCCGGGCCGCGGAGCTGACCGACCGGTCGATGCGCGCGCTCGCCGACGGCGCGCGGCCCGGGCTGACCGAGTACGAGCTCGGCGCGCTGGTCGAGGGTGCCTACGTGGCCGAGGGCGGCGCCAACTACATCCACTACTTCGCGTTCACGTCGATGGCCGCGCCGGCCCAGTGCGTGCCTGCGCAGTGGCCGAGCGAGCGGCGGCTGGCGGCGGGCGACGTCCTGTCCTGCGAGCTGTCGACCAGCTGGGGCGTCGACTACCCGGGCCAGCTGCTGCGCACGTTCACCGTCGCGGCCGACCCGACGCCGCTGGTCGCCGAGCTGCACGCCGTCGCCGAGGAGGCGCTGGCCCGGATCGAGGCGCTGCTCGCGCCCGGCGTCACCCCGGCCGAGGTGGTCGAGGCGGCCGGGGTCATCGAGGACGCCGGGTTCACCACCGTCGATGACCTCGTGCACGGGCTCGGCGGGGGGTACCTGCCGCCGGTGCTCGGCTCCCGCAGCCGCACGCTCGAGCCGCTGCCGGAGCTGCGGTTCGCCGAGGGCATGACCGTCGTCGTCCAGCCGAACGTGACCCTGACCGACGGGTCGCTCGGCGTGCAGACCGGCGAGCTGCTGCACGTGACCGCCGACGGCTGCGAGCGGCTGCACTCCTTCCCGCGCGGCCTCGGCCGCATGGCCTGATCAGCCGACGGTGACTCTGGTCGGCTTCCGCGCCGCGGTCCGCTCCTCGGTCGCTGGCGCTCCCTGCGATGCTCCCGCGGCTGTCAGCCGACGGTGATCCGCTCCTCGACCGCGGCCAGCGCGATGTCGGTGCGCCAGTGCGCGTCGGCCAGCCGCACGCCGGCGACCCGCTCGTAGGCCAGCTGCCGGGCGGCGGCGAGGTCCGGGCCGACGGCCGTCACGGACAGCACCCGCCCGCCGGAGGAGACGACGGTGCCGTCGGCGGCCACGGCGGTGCCGGCGTGCAGCACGCCCTCGCCGTCCGCCCCGCTGATCGGGTCGCCGGTGCGCGGCCGCTCGGGATAGCCGGGGGCGGCCACGACGACGGTCACCGCGGCGCCGTCCCGCCACCGCAGCGGCGGGTGCTCGGCGAGCGTGCCGGTGGCGGCGGCCGCCAGCAGCCCGGCCAGCGGCGTCTCCAGCAGCGGCAGCACCACCTGGGTCTCGGGGTCGCCGAAGCGGGCGTTGAACTCGACCACCCGCACGCCGCGGGAGGTCAGCGCGAGCCCGGCGTAGAGCAGGCCGGCGAACGGCTCGCCGCGGCGGCGCATCTCGTCGACCGTCGGCTGCAGCACCGTCCGCAGCACGTCGTCCACCAGCCCGGCCGGCGCCCAGGGCAGCGGCGCGTAGGCGCCCATGCCGCCGGTGTTGGGGCCGCCGTCGCCGTCGTCGCGGCGCTTGAAGTCCTGGGCCGGCACCAGCGGCAGCACGGTGGTGCCGTCGGTGAGGGCGAACAGCGACACCTCCGGCCCGTCGAGGTACTCCTCGATGAGCACGGCGTGCCCGGCGTCGAGCACCGCGCGGCCGTGCGCAGCGGCGGCGTCGCGGTCGGGGGTCACGAGCACGCCCTTGCCGGCGGCAAGGCCGTCGTCCTTGACCACGTAGGGCATCCCGGGCGAGACGACGGCGACCTCGTCGAGCGCCGTCTCCAGCTCCGCGGGACCCCCCACCGGCCACGATCGGGCGGTCGGCACGCCGGCCGCGGCCATCACGTGCTTGGCGAAGGACTTGCTGCCCTCCAGCTGCGCGGCCTGCGCCGACGGGCCGAAGCAGGCGATCCCGGCCTCCCGGACGGCGTCGGCGGCGCCGGCGACGAGCGGGACCTCCGGACCGATGACGACGAGGTCGGCGCCCCACTCCCGCGCCGTAGCCGCCACCGCGTCGGGGTCGCCCACGGTCACCGCGAGCGGCTCGGCGACCGCGCGCGTGCCGGCGTTGCCCGGGGCGCAGGCGAGCGCGTCCACGGCAGGGTCGGAGGACAGAGCCACGCACAGGGCGTGCTCCCGGGCGCCGGAGCCGATCACGAGCACGCGCACGGACGGCGACCCTACCCAGCGGGCTACCGCAGCCGGTTCGGCTGGTCTCGCAGCGACCGGAAGAACGCGCGGGTGCGCGCCCGCTCCTCGGCCCGCGCCCGCGCGTCGACCCGGAGCAGCTGGCGGTGGGCCTCGCGCTGCAGCTTGCGCCAGGCGGCGAACCGGGCCGGGTCGAGCGTGCCCTCGTCGATGGCCGCGGCGACCGCGCAGCCCGGCTCCGTCCGGTGCGCGCAGTCGCGGAACCGGCAGCGCGTGGCGAGTTCCGCCACGTCGGCGTAGGCGGTGTCCACCCCGTCCAGGTCGTCGTAGAGCGCCAGCTCCCGCATGCCCGGGGTGTCCACGAGCAGGCCGCCGCCGGGCAGCAGGTGCAGCTCGCGGGCGGTGGTGGTGTGCCGCCCCCGGCCGTCGCTCTCGCGGACCTCCCGGGTCGGCGCCACCATCCGCCCGGCCAGCGCGTTGGCCAGGCTGGACTTACCGACGCCGGAGGGGCCGACCATCGCCGCCGTCCGGCCGGGCCCGACGACGGCGCGGACGGCGTCCAGCCCCTCGCCGGTGACCGAGCTGACCGCCAGCACGTCGACGCCGAGGGCGTCCTCGGCGACCTCCGCGACGGCGGCCGGGACGTCGTCGCACAGGTCGGCCTTGGTGAGGACGACGACCGGCGTGGCCCCGCTGCTCCAGGCCACCGCGAGGTAGCGCTCGACGCGGCGCAGCCGGGCCGCGCCGCCCAGCGCGTCGACGACCAGCACGGTGTCGAGGTTGGCGGCGACCACCTGCGCGGCGGACGTCCGGCCGGCGACGGTGCGGGTGAACGCCGAGCGCCGCGGCAGGACGGCGACGGCCAGCTCGCCCCGCAGCGCCACCCAGTCGCCCACCGCCGGCGAGTCCAGCCCGGCGCGGTCGTGGAGGGCCGCCGCCGGGTGCACCCGCCGCTCGCCGTCCGCGGTGAGCACGGTCAGCAGGCCGCGGTCGACCCGGGCCACGCGGGCCGCCTCGGCCCCCGCCGGCAGCTGCGGTACCCGGTCGGGCGTCCACCCGAGGGCGGTGAGATCCGTCACGCGGGGCATGGTGCCGCGCAGGTCAGCGCGCTGTCGCCCGAATTGTGGGCGAATCACCGGCCCAGGTTTGCCGTGCGTTCAGGTTTCTCGGGTGTTCTCGAAGACATGCACGCGACCGAGTCGCCGGCACTCGAACCGGCGACCCGCCTTCCCCAGGTCCTCGTCGTCGGCCACCGCGGCGCCTGCGCCTACCGCCCCGAGCACACGCTGGCGAGCTTCGAGCTCGCCATCGACCTCGGCGCCGACCTCATCGAGCCCGACGTCGTGGTCAGCCGGGACGGCGCGCTGGTCGTCCGGCACGAGAACGAGCTCTCCCGCTCGACCGACGTGGGCTCCCGTCCCGAGTTCGCGTCCCGCCGGACCACCCGCCGGGTCGCCGGGGCCGAGCGGACGGGCTGGTTCGCCGAGGACTTCACCCTCGCCGAGCTGCGCACCCTGCGGGCGGTGGAGCGGATGCCGCAGCTGCGCCCGCTGAACACCGCCTACGACGGGCGGTTCGGGATCCTCACCCTCGCCGAGGTGGTCGACCTGGCGGGGCGCCGGTCCACGCCCGCGCGGCCGGTCCACGTGCTGGCGGAGCTGAAGAAGCCGTCGTGGTCCGCGCAGATCGGCCTGCCGATGACCGACCTGGTCGCCGCCGAGCTGCGCCGCCTGGGCGCCGTCCGCCCCGACGGGCCGGTGATCGTGCAGTCCTTCGACGCCGCCGCGCTGCGCACCCTGCGCGCGGAGCTCGGCGACCGCGGGCCGACGATGTTCCAGCTGGTCGACGACCACGCCGAGTACGACGCGCTGATCACCCCGGCCGGGCTGCGCGAGGTCTCCACCTACGCGCAGGGCATCGCCCCGAGCCGGCACCGGATCCTGCAGCGCGACGCCGAGCAGCACCTCGTCGGCATCACCGGCCTGGTGCACGAGGCGCACCGCGCCGGCCTCTCGGTCGTGCCGTGGACCCTGCGGGCCGAGAACGCCTACCTGCCGCGGCATCTGCGCCGCGGCAGCGACCCGGCCGCGGTCGGTCACGCCGATGCCGAGGCCCGCCTCCTCCTGGGCCTGGGCGTCGACGGCCTGATCACCGACTCCCCGGACATCGCCGTCCAGGCCCGCGCCGAGCTCGTCGCCGCGTGAGTGGAGGACGGGAGCGCAGGAAACCTGCGCTCCCGACCTCCATCAGTCGATCAGGTCGTGGATGAGGACGTTCTCGTCGCGGCCGGGGCCGACGCCGATGACGCTGATCCGCGCGCCCGCGAGCTCCTCCAGCCGGCGGACGTAGGCCTGCGCGTTGGCCGGCAGCTCGTCGAACGTGCGGCAGTGCCGGATGTTCTCGAACCAGCCCGGCATCTCCTCGTAGACCGGCGTCGCGTGGTGGAACTCGGTCTGCGTCATCGGCATCTCGTCGTGCCGCACGCCGTCGACGTCGTAGGCCACGCAGATCGGCACCGTCTCCAGGCCGGAGAGGACGTCGAGCTTGGTGAGGAAGTAGTCGGTGATCCCGTTGACCCGGCTGGCGTAGCGGGCGACGACGGCGTCGAACCAGCCGCAGCGGCGGTCGCGGCCGGTGGTGACGCCGACCTCGCCGCCCTGCTTGCGCAGGTACTCGCCGTTGGCGTCGAACAGCTCGGTCGGGAACGGCCCCGAGCCCACGCGGGTCGTGTAGGCCTTGAGGATGCCGACCACGCGCTCGATGCGGGTGGGGCCGATGCCCGAGCCGGTGGCCGCGCCGCCGGCGGTCGGGTTGGACGACGTCACGAACGGATACGTGCCGTGGTCGACGTCGAGCAGGGTGCCCTGCGAGCCCTCCAGCAGCACCCACTCGCCGGCGTCCAGCGCGTTGCCGAGCAGCAGGCGGGTGTCGGCGATCCGGTGCTTCAGCTGGTCCGCGTAGCCCGCGTACTCCTCGACGACCTCGTCGACGTCGATCGCCCGACGGTTGTAGACCTTGACCAGGATCTGGTTCCTCTCCTGCAGCGTGCCCTCGAGCTTCTGCCGCAGGATGCCGAGATCGAGCAGGTCCTGGGCGCGGATGCCTACCCGGGCGACCTTGTCGCCGTAGGCCGGGCCGATGCCGCGGCCGGTGGTGCCGATCCGGCGCTTCCCGAGGAACCGCTCGGTGACCTTATCCAGGGCCCGGTGGTGCGGCATGATCAGGTGCGCGTCGGAGGAGATGACCAGCCGCGAGGTGTCCACCCCGCGCTCCTCCAGGCCGGCGAGCTCGCCGAGCAGCACCTCCGGGTCGACGACCACGCCGTTCCCGATCACCGGGGTGCAGCCCGGGGTGAGGATGCCCGAGGGGATCAGGTGCAGCGCGTAGCGCTCACCGTCCGGGGTGATCACCGTGTGCCCGGCGTTGTTCCCGCCCTGGTAGCGCACGACGTAGGGCACCCGGCCCCCGAGCAGGTCGGTGGCCTTGCCCTTGCCCTCGTCGCCCCACTGGGCGCCGATCAGCACGACTGCCGGCATCGGCGTTCGTCATCTCCTCGCGCGAGCTTCCCGGCCGGTCCCGGCTGGCAGGTGGCAGGGTAGCCGCATGCCTCCCGTCGAGCTCGACCTGCGCGGTCTGGAGCCCGGCTCGGCGCCCGGGAAGGACGACGTCGCACCGGCGGCCGTGGCCGAGTCGGTGGTCGTCCGCGGGCCGGTCCCGGCGCTGGCCGCCGTCCTCTCGGCGCTGCTCAGGACGGGCCGCACGGCCGACGTGCCGGTCGCGTGGGAACCGGCCGACGACACCGCCTCGGCCGGGCTCGCCCGCGCGCTGGGCATCGGCAGCGGCGCGCCCCGGGAGCTCACCCTGGTCCGCGACGACCACGGCGGCGTCCTGCTGCACCACGGCCGGCTGGAGGCCTGGAGCGAGGACCCGCGCCGCGGCCTCTCCCGCCGGCTGGGCCTGCAGGCGCACCACGACGACATGAAGATCGCCGACGGCACGGTGACCCGGCTCGACGTCCGCCCCGAGTGGCGGGCGGTGGACACGATCGGTGTCGCGGTCATGACCATCCCGCTGCGGCCGGTCCGCCGGACCAAGGGCCGCGCGCTGCAGGTGGCCAGCGACCCGGCGCGGGTGACCCGGGACGGCGTCCCGTTCCCCCGCTCGGTGACCCGCTGGACCTGGTTCGCCGACGACCGCGTGCGCTGGCGGCTGCAGCCCTAGCTTGCCCGTCCCGCGTGCGCCGGCGGTCGTCGTGGACACTGGGGCGCACCCGCTCTGCGAGGAGGTCCCGCTGCCGCCGTCCCGTCCCCCGACCGGGGTTCCGCACCGGTGACCGCCGACCACCTCCCGGCGTTCGGCGCGACCCGCGCGAGCGCCCCGGCCGGCCGGCGGCTGCTCGCCCGTGCGCTCGCCCGGCCCAGCCTGGCCGCGCTGGTCGGCCTGGTGGTCGTCGTCGTCTTCTTCGGCCTGCAGGCGCCGGAGCTGCTGGGGGCCGGCGGGCTGGCCAGCGTCCTCGACGTCGCCGCGCTGCTGGGCATCGGCGGCGTCCCGGTGGCCCTGCTGCTCATCGCCGGCCAGTTCGACCTGTCCATCGGGGTGGTCGCCGTCGCGAGCTCGCTGGTCACCGCGCTGCTGATCGGGCAGGCCGGCTGGGGCATCTGGCCGGCGCTGATCGCGTCGCTGGCCACCGCGCTGCTCGTCGGGCTGGTCAACGGCTTCCTGGTGGTGACCACCGGACTGCCGAGCTTCCTCGTGACCCTCGCGACGTTCCTCGTGCTGCAGGGCAGCACCCTGGCCGGGACCGAGCTGGTCGCCGGGTCGGCCCGGATCGAGGGCCTCGACGCCGCGGCCGGCTGGAGCTCCGCGGCGGCGGTGTTCGGGTCGACGGTGCAGCTGGGCGACGGGCGGTTCCGGGTGTCGTTGCTGTGGTGGCTCGGCGTGACCGCCCTGGCCACCTGGGTGCTGTGGCGGACGCGGTTCGGCAACGCCGTGTTCGCCAGCGGCGGGGCCCGGCGCGCGGCCCGCGAGCTCGGCGTCCCGGTCAAGGGGACGACGGTGACGCTGTTCTGCCTCACCGCGGTCGCCGGGTGGCTGCTCGGGACCCTGGGCCTGATCCGCCTCGGCGGGGTGCAGGTCTCGCCCGGCCTCGGCAGCGAGATCGACTTCATCGTCGTGGCCGTGATCGGCGGCTGCCTGCTCACCGGCGGCTACGGGTCGGCGGTCGGCGCGGCGATCGGAGCCCTGCTCTACGCCGTCGTCCGCCAGGGCATCACGCTGGCCGGCTGGGACCCGCGCTGGTTCCAGGCCTTCCTCGGCGTCCTGCTGCTGGTCGCGCTGCTGGCCAGCGGCGTCGTCCGCCGCCGGCTCAAGGCGGTGCCGAGATCATGACCGACGGCGGAGTGGGCACCGGCGCCACACCCGTGCTGGAGCTGCGCGGGCTGACCGTCCACTACGGCAACGTGCCGGCCCTCTCGAGGCTGAGCGTGGCCTTCCGCGCCGGGGAGATCACCTGCGTGCTCGGCGAGAACGGGTCGGGCAAGTCCACGCTGGTCGCCGTCCTGTCGGGGCTGCGGCGGCACGACGAGGGTGAGCTGCTGCTGGACGGCCGCCCGGTGCGGTTCCGATCGCCCAAGCAGGCGCGGGCCGCCGGCATCGCCACGGTGTGGCAGGACCTCGCCGTCGCGCCGCTGCTGTCGGTGTGGCGCAACTTCGTCCTCGGCGCCGAACCCACCCGCGGCGTGTGGCCGCTGCGCCGCCTGGACCTGGCCCAGGCCCGGGAGACCACGATCCGGGCGATGGCTCGCGTGGGCGTGACCCACTTCGACCCCGACCAGCCGGCCAGCGCGCTGCAGGCCGGGGAGCGGCAGAGCCTGGCCATCGCCCGGGCGCTGCACTTCGGCGCCCACGTGCTGGTCATCGACGAGCCGACGGCGCCGATGACCGTCGCGCAGCACACGCTCGTCCTGCAGTCGGTCGTGGCCGCCCGCGCCCGGGGCCTGGCCGTGGTCTTCGTGACCCACAACCCGCGGTACGCGCACCTGGTCGGCGACCGGTTCCTGCTGCTGGCCCGCGGTCAGGTGGCCGGCAGCCTGACCCGGGACGACGTCGACGCCGAGGACCTCACCCGCCTGATGGCCGGCGGCGAGGAGCTGACCGCGCTGACCGCGGCGCTCACCGCCCTGCACCCGGAGCTCGGCGAGCGCTGAAGGCCGAAGTGGCCATTTTGGCCCTCAGCGGGACCGCAAGGGTGCGTCCTCGGGGCCAAAATGGCCACTTCGGCCGGTGGCTCAGGGGGCGAGGTTGGGGTCACAGTCGCGCAGCAGCTGGGTGCAGCGCTCCTGCTCGTCGACCTCCTCGATCGCCTCGGCGGCACGGGCCAGCACGGTGACGCAGCGCAGGAAGCCGCGGTTGGGCTCGTGCGACCACGGCACCGGGCCGAAGCCCTTCCACCCGTTGCGCCGCAGCGCGTCCAGGCCGCGGTGGTAGCCGGTCCGGGCGTAGGCGTAGGCCTCGATGACGTCGCCGAGCTGCCGTTCGGGGCGGTCGATCGCGTCCTCGGCCAGCACCGCCCACGCGGCGCTGTACGTGGGGTGGCGGGCGGCCACCTCGGCCGCGGGGATGCCCTCGGCCAGCTCCCGCGCGGCCTCCTCGTTGGCCGGCAGCAGCGTCGCCGGCGGCTCGCCGAGCAGGTTCTGGTGCGAGTGGGACACGCTCACGCGCCCTGCGACTGGCCGGCCGACAGCAGGTCCTCGCAGGCCTGCACGACGCGGTCGGCCATCGACGCCTCCGCCAGCTTCATGTAGGTGCGCGGGTCGTAGGCCTTCTTGTTGCCGACCTCGCCGTCGACCTTGAGCACGCCGTCGTAGTTGCTGAACATGTGCCCGGCGACCGGCCGGGTGAAGGCGTACTGGGTGTCGGTGTCGACGTTCATCTTCACCACGCCGTAGGACAGCGCCTCGCGGATCTCCGACTGCAGCGAGCCGGAGCCGCCGTGGAAGACGAAGTTGAACGGCTTCGCGCCGTCCCCGAGGCCGAACTCCTGCGCCACGACCTCCTGGCCCTGCTTGAGGATCTCCGGCCGCAGCTTCACGTTGCCCGGCTTGTAGACGCCGTGCACGTTGCCGAAGGTGGCGGCGAGCAGGTAGACGCCGCGCTCGCCGAGGCCCAGCGCCTTGGCCGTGGCCACGAAGTCGCCCGGCGCGGTGTAGAGCTTGTCGTTGATGTCGTGCGAGACGCCGTCCTCCTCGCCGCCGACGACGCCGATCTCGAGCTCGAGGACGATCTTGGCCGCCGCGCACTTGTCGATCAGCTCCTCGGCGATCTGCAGGTTCTCCTGCAGGTCGATCGCCGAGCCGTCCCACATGTGCGACTGGAACAGCGGCTCCTGCCCGGCGTTCACCCGGTCCTGCGAGAGGGCGACCAGCGGGCGGACGTAGCCGTCCAGCTTGTCCTTCGGGCAGTGGTCGGTGTGCAGCGCGATGTTGACCGGGTACTTCTCGGCCACCACGTGGGCGAACTCGGCCATCGCCACCGCGCCGGTGACCATGTCCTTGACCTTGGTGCCCGAGGCGAACTCCGCCCCGCCGGTGGAGAACTGGATGATCCCGTCGCTGCCGGCGTCGGCGAACCCGCGCAGCGCGGCGTTGACCGTCTCCGACGACGTGCAGTTGATCGCCGGGTAGGCGAACCCGCCCTCCTTGGCGCGGCGGATCATGTCGGCGTAGACCTCAGGGGTCGCGATGGGCATCCGGGGCACTCCTCGCTCGGCGGAATCCTGGAACTGGCGGTCAGTATCCCGCCTGCGGTGTGGGCCGCGGCACTCCCCCGGTCAGGCTCCGCCCCTCACGCCTGGACCCTCAGCCCGAGCGCGGTCACCAGGACGACGGCCTGGGCCAGGTCCACCGTCGCCCCGCGCAGCGCGACGGTCTGCGGGTCCAGGCTGCTCAGGTCCGACCCGCGCAGGTCGGCCTCGGAGAGGTCGGCCCCGTGCAGTTCGGCACCGGAGAGGTCGACGTCCCGGAGGACGGCGCCGGCGCAGCGCGCTCCGGTGAGGTCGGCCTCGCGCATCCGGACGCCGGTGAACCGGACCTTGGCCAGGTCGGCCCCCGCGAGCCCCACGAACGGCCAGTCGCCGCCCGTGACGGCGAGCAGCCCGAACGAGCAGCGCTCGAACCGGCTGCCGACCAGCTTGCAGCGGTCGAACTCGGCCTCGAAGAACGAGCAGCCGGTGAACGTGCAGCCCGTGAAGGCCGCCTCGGTGTGCCGGGAGCCGTGGAACCGGCAGTCGCGGAAGGTGCAGTCGGTGAAGACGGCGCCGTCGTCCGTGACCTCCGAGAGATCGACGCCGCTGAACGCCGTCCCGGTGTACTCCCGTCCGGAGATGTCCTCGCCGTACCAGTCGGCGCCGCGGACGTCGGCCATCGCGCGCTCAGCCCCGCTCGACCCGGCTGGCGACACGCGCGGCCACGATCACCGGGTCGTACACCGGCGAGAACGGCGGCGCGTAGGAGAGGTCCGAGCCGGCCACCTCCTCCGCCGTCAGCCCGGCCCAGATCGCCGTGGCGAGGACGTCGATCCGCTTGCCGCTGCCCGGCCCGCCGACGATCTGCGCGCCGAGCAGCAGCCCGGTGCCCCCCTCGGTGAGCACCTTGACCGCGATCGGCGCCGTGCCCGGGTAGTACCGGGCCCGGGTGCCCGCCTCGATGGTCTCGGCCTGCACCGCGAAACCGGCCTGCTCGGCCTGGGTGGTGCACAGCCCGGTCCGGGCCACCTCGAGATCGCCGACCTTCGTCATCGCGGTGCCCAGCACGCCGGCGAACCGCGCCGGCTGCCCACCGATCACCGAGCCCGCCACCCGGCCCTGCTTGTTGGCGTGCGTGCCGAGGGGGATGTGCACCGGCTCGCCGGTGATCCGGGAGAAGGTCTGCGCGCAGTCGCCGGCGGCGAAGACCTCGGGGTGCGAGCGGCTGCGCTGGGTGCGGTCGACGTCCAACGCGCCGGTGCTGCCCAGCTGCAGGCCCGCCGCCTTCGCCAGCTCCACCTCGGGGCCCATGCCCAGCCCGAGGACGACGAGGTCGGCCGGGTAGCGGCCGGCGTCGGTGCGCACCGCCGCCACCACCCCGTCGGCGTCGGTCTCGATCTCGCGGACCGGCTGCTCGGTCTGCACGTCGATGCCCATGTCCCCCATGGCCTTGCAGACCCGCTCGCCCATGTCGGCGTCCAGCTGGGCCATCGGCAGCGGATCGGCCAGGACGACGGTCACGGACAGCCCGCGCAGCTGCAGCACCTCGGCCATCTCCAGCCCGATGTAGCCGCCGCCGAGCACCACCGCCCGCCGGGCGCCCGCCGCGACGGCGGCCCGGATCGCCGCGCCGTCGGCCAGCCGGTGCACCCCGTGCACGCCGTCGGCGTCCAGGCCCGGGACCGGCGGGCGCAGCGGCCGGCCGCCGGTGGCGACGACGAGCGCGTCGTAGCCGAGCCGCTCGCCCCCGGTGATGACGGCGCCGGCGTCGAGGTCGATCTCGTCGGCCCGGGTGCCGGTGCGCAGCGTGATGTCCTGGGCGGCGAAGTCGGCGGGGGTGCGGGCGATCAGCCGGTCGCGGTCGGGCACCAGGTCGCCCACCCAGTAGGGGATGCCGCAGGCGGAGTAGGACGCCTCCGGGCCCTGCTCGAGGACGACGATCTCCAGCTCGTCGGGGGAGCGCAGCCGCCGCGCCTGCGCGGCGGCCGACAGCCCCGCGGCGTCACCGCCGATCACCACCAGCCGCTTCCGGGCACCGCTCATGGCCGACAGCGTGTCACCGCGCAGGCCGCGGCGCTGTCGTCACTCGCACACCGTGGGACCCAGCGGCGGCGATTCGTCCCAGGCACCGGACAGGATCGGTCCGTACCGTTGGTGCCCGTGGGTGACTTCCTCGATCCTCAGCACCTGATCACGACGTTCGGGTTGCTCGGGCTGCTGCTCATCGTGTTCGCCGAGTGCGGCCTGCTGATCGGCTTCTTCCTGCCGGGCGACTCGCTGCTGTTCGTGGCCGGCCTGGTCGCGGCGGGCGGGCTGACCGGCGTGGACTTCGTGCCGCTGTGGCTGCTGCTGATCGTCGTCCCCATCGCGGCGATCGCCGGCAACCTGGTCGGGTACTGGATCGGCTACCGCGCCGGACCCGCCATCTTCAACAAGCCGGACTCTCGCCTCTTCAAGGCCGAGTACGTCGAGAAGGCCCACGGCTTCTTCGAGAAGTACGGCGCCCGCACCATCGTGCTGGCCCGCTTCGTGCCGATCGTGCGCACCTTCGCCACCGTGATGGCCGGCGCGTCGCGGATGAACTTCCGCGTGTACGCCGTCTACACCGTCATCGGAGGGATCCTCTGGGGCGCCGGCGTGACCGCGCTGGGCTACTGGCTCGGCCAGGTGGAGTTCATCAGCCACAACATCGAGCTGATCGCCATCCTGATCGTCGTCGTCTCCGTCGTCCCCATGGCGATCGAGCTGCTGCGCGCCCGCCGCAAGAACCGGACGGCAACCCCCGCCGCCTAGGCGAGGCCGAGGTCGGCCAGCTCGAAGGCGGCCCGGTACTCGAAGCCGGCCTGCTCGACGGCGGCCCGGCCGCCGCGGTCGACGATGACCGCGACCGCGATGACCTCCGCACCGGCCTCCTGCAGCGCCTCGGCGGCGGTCAGCGGGCTGCCTCCCGTCGTCGACACGTCCTCGACGACGAGCACCGCGCGGCCCGCGACGTCCGGGCCCTCGATCCGGCGCTGCAGCCCGTGCGCCTTGCCGGCCTTGCGGACGACGCAGGCGTCGAGGAACCCCTCGCCGTCGGCCGCGGCGTGCAGCATGGCTGTCGCGACCGGGTCGGCGCCGAGGGTGAGCCCGCCGACGACGTCGTAGCGCAGGTCGCCGGTGAGCTGGCGCATCACCCGGCCCACCAGCGGCGCGCCCTCGTGGTGCAGCGTCAGCCGGCGCATGTCGATGTACCAGTCGGCCTCCCGCCCCGAGGAGAGCGTCACCTTCCCGTGCACCACGGCCAGCTCGACGATGAGTTCGAGCAGGCGGTCACGATCGGGCAGGGTGGCCCCGTTCCAGGGGCCCGCCCCGAGGGACGAGGGGTGGGGGGGAACGGGGTCCTTGTCCATGGCCCCGACCCTACTGAGGCCCCTGCTCAGCCCGCGGACCGCGGCGCGAGCACCTGGTCGATGATGTAGACGGTCGCGTTGGCGGTCTGCACGTTGCCGCAGACGACCGTCGCCGGCTGCCCGGTGAGGGTCTGGTCGCCGGAGATCGTGAAGTTCTCCCCCGCCCCCTCGATGGTCACCGCGTCGTTGTTCAGCGTCGTCTGCTCGCCGGCGAGCTCGCCGGGCGACAGCCGGCCCTGCAGGACGTGGTGGGTCAGCACCGCGGTCAGCTGCGGCACGTCGGCCAGGACGGCGTTCAGCTGGTCGGGCGGGAGCGCCTCGAACGCCGGGTTCGCCGGCGCGAGGACGGTGACGTCCTCCTGGCTGTTCAGCGAGTCCACGAGGCCGGCCGCGCCGACCGCCTGCACCAGCGTCGAGAGCACCGGGTTGGCGCTCGCCGCGCTGGCCACCGGTGCGGTGCTCATGCCCTGGAAGCTGCCCGGGCCGTCGGCCGGGACCTGCGCGCAGCCGGCGCCGAACGGCTGGCTGTCGTCGACGGGGCTGCTGCTCCGGGCAGCCGTGGAGCTGCTCGGCGCGGGGCTGCTGGCCGAGCCGGAGGCGCTGTCCGAGTCCGAGCCGCAGGCGCTGAGCGTGAGGGCCACTGTGGTCACGGCGGTGAGGAAGGCGCCGCGGCTGAGGGTCGTGCTGTTCACGGGAGGTGCTCCTGTCCGGTCCGTGGGACGACGGGGACCGCGCCGGCCGCGCGGCGGGACGGTTCGGGTCAGCTGACGAGCACCTGGATCGAGTGCCAGCCGCTCGCCGCCGTCGACCCGGACCTCGACGCGGGAGATCCCCCTGGGCCCAGACCACGCCGGCGATCGGCACCCGGCCGGGTCGCAGCGAGCGCGGGGTGTTGATGCGCGCCCCGGTCGTGACCGGCCCCTCGCCTCGTCGGACACGCAGGTGAGGGTGACGTCCCGCTCGATGAGTCAGCGGCCCTGCCCGGTGGCCCGCAGCCAGCTCCGGTAGCGGTACCACTCGTTGGACGGCGCCAGCGCCAGCAGGATCACCCCGGCGAGGACCAGCAGGAACTGGATGACGGCGAGCGTGTCGAGGAAGCCCGACGTCGAGGTGCCCCCGAACACGGCGAACAGCCCGCTGACGATCCCGAAGCCGCCGATCACCCACAGCACGATCCGGGCCCAGTTGCGGCCGTTCCAGGCGAACCAGAGAAACATCGCCTCGAGGCCGACCAGCACCAGGCCGATGATGGCGCCGACGATGATCGCCGCGCGGATGGTGTCCTGCGTGACGTCGGCCGAGGTGGCCCCCGTGTCGGCCAGCGCCTGGTCGATCAGCTCGTCGAGCATCGTGAACGTCACGATCGTGGAGATGACCCCGAGGATCAGGTTGGCCATGAAGGCCCCGATGCCGGCGCGCACCGTCGCCGGGCGCTCGACCGGCTTCGGCGCTGACGGGTCGTACCAGCCGCCCGAGGGACCGTAGCCCGGCGCGGCGGGGTAGCCCTGCGACGGAGGCGCCGCCGGATAGCCCGGGGCCGACGGGTAGCCGGGGGCGGACGGAGGTGCCGTCGGATAGCCCGGGGGCGGCGGTGGCGGCGCCTGCCAGCCCTGCTGCCCCGCGTCCTGGCCGGGCCCGTCGCCGGGGCGCCCCGTCGGCGGCTCGCCCGAGCCGCCCTGCCCTGATGTCATGTCCACTCCCCTGCGAGTGCGATCGCTGGCGTCGCCGATCATGGTGGACCCACGGATGGGTCGGCCACACCCGCGGGTGCGTGTCGGTGGCGATTCAGCGCCGCGCGCGCCAGCTCGGCGGGCGCGACGGTGTCGCCGGCCGCTGGATCCGGGCCCGGCTGTCGGGGAGCAGCAGCGTCCAGCCGACGGCCGCGAGGCCGAGCACGAACTCCGCCCACCACGACCACGGCCGCTCCCGCGCCCAGGCGCCGGTGAGCGAGGCCGAGAGGGCGGTCAGCGCTCCGGGGACGAGTGCGGCCAGCAGGGCGGGGGCGAATAGGCCGGAGAAAACGCCAGGTCGGCGCACTGCCGGGCTGCCGCGGCTTTCCACATGAACGCGACGAGGCCGCCGGATCCGCAAGGGATCCGGCGGCCTCATACGGCAGCTCAGCCGCGGCGGACGGTCAGCCCGGCCTCGCCGGCGAAGTCGTCCGCGGCGTCGACGACCACGTCGTCGCCGTCCCGGATGTCACCGGCCAGCAGCGCCTTGGCGAGCTGGTCGCCGATCGCCGACTGCACCAGCCGCCGCAGCGGACGGGCGCCGTACACCGGGTCGAACCCGTTGAGCGCCAGCCACTCGCGGGCCGCTTCGGTCACCTGCAGGGTGAGCCGGCGGGCCGCCAGCCGGCGGGCCAGCACGCCCACCTGGATGTCGACGATGCCGGCCAGCTCGTCGCTGCCCAGCGCCCGGAAGACCACGACGTCGTCCAGCCGGTTGAGGAACTCCGGCTTGAAGTGCGCGCGGACCACCTCCATGACCGCCTCGCGGCGGCGCTCCTCGGCGACCGACTGGTCGGCGATCAGCTGCGAGCCGAGGTTGGACGTCAGGATCAGGATGGTGTTGCGGAAGTCCACCGTCCGGCCCTGGCCGTCGGTCAGCCGGCCGTCGTCGAGCACCTGCAGCAGGACGTCGAACACGTCCTGGTGCGCCTTCTCCACCTCGTCGAAGAGCACGACGGTGTAGGGACGGCGCCGCACCGCCTCGGTGAGCTGGCCGCCGGACTCGTAGCCGACGTAGCCCGGAGGAGCACCCACCAGGCGGGCCACCGAGTGCTTCTCGGAGTACTCGCTCATGTCGATGCGGACCATCGCCCGCTCGTCGTCGAACAGGAACTCCGCCAGCGCCTTGGCCAGCTCCGTCTTGCCGACGCCGGTCGGGCCGAGGAACAGGAAGGACCCGGTCGGCCGGTTCGGGTCGGCGACACCGGAGCGCGCCCGGCGGACGGCGTCGGAGACGGCGCGCACGGCGTCGGGCTGACCGACGACCCGCTTGGCGAGCTCCTCCTCCATCCGCAGCAGCTTCTGCGTCTCGCCCTCGAGCAGCCGGCCGGCGGGGATGCCGGTCCAGGCCTGGACGACCTCGGCGATGTCGTCGGCGGAGACCTCCTCCTTGAGCATGGAGGCGTCCTCGGCGGCGGCCTCGGCCTCGGTCAGCGCCTTCTCCAGCTGCGGCAGCCGGCCGTAGCGCAGCTCGGCCACGCGGGCGAGCTCGCCGTCCCGCTCCGCGCGCTCCGCCTCCAGCCGCAGCCGCTCCAGCTCCTCCTTGATCTGCTGGATCCGGGTGATCGCGCTCTTGTCCTGCTGCCAGCGGGCGGTCAGCTCGGCGAGCTGCTGGCGGCGGTCGGCCAGGTCCTCGCGGAGGGCGGCCAGCCGCTCGAGGGACGACGGGTCGTCCTCCTTGGCCAGCGCCATCTCCTCGATCTCCATCCGGCGGACCGCACGCTCGACCTCGTCGATCTCCACCGGCCGGCTGTCGATCTCCATGCGCAACCGGCTGGCGGCCTCGTCGACCAGGTCGATGGCCTTGTCCGGCAGGAACCGCGCGGTGACGTAGCGGTCGGACAGCGTCGCGGCGGCCACGATGGCGGCGTCGGTGATCCGGACGCCGTGGTGCACCTCGTAGCGCTCCTTGAGGCCCCGGAGGATGCCGATGGTGTCCTCGACGCTCGGCTCGCCGACCAGCACCTGCTGGAAGCGGCGCTCCAGCGCCGGGTCCTTCTCGATGTGCTCGCGGTACTCGTCGAGCGTGGTGGCGCCGACCATGCGCAGCTCGCCGCGGGCGAGCATCGGCTTGATCATGTTGCCGGCGTCCATGGCGGAGTCGCCGGTCGCGCCGGCCCCGACGATCGTGTGCAGCTCGTCGATGAAGGTGATGATCTGGCCCTCCGCCTCGGTGATCTCCTGGAGCACGGCCTTGAGCCGCTCCTCGAACTCACCGCGGTACTTGGCGCCGGCGACCATCGCGCCCAGGTCGAGCGCCATGAGCCGCTTGCCCTTCAGGCTCTCGGGGACGTCGCCGGCGACGATCCGCTGGGCCAGGCCCTCGACGATCGCCGTCTTGCCGACGCCGGGCTCGCCGATGAGGACCGGGTTGTTCTTGGTGCGCCGGGAGAGGACCTGGACCACGCGGCGGATCTCGGTGTCGCGGCCGATGACCGGGTCGATCTTGCCCTCGCGCGCGCGCTCGGTCAGGTCGACGGCGTACTTCTCCAGCGCCTGGAAGGTGTTCTCCGGGTCGGGGCTGGTGACCTTGCGGTTGCCGCGGACGGTGCGGAAGGCGGCCAGCAGCGCGTCGCGGTTCGCGCCGGAGCTGGTCAGCACCGTGCCGGCCTCGCCGTCGGAGTCGGCCAGCCCGACCAGGAGGTGCTCGGTGGACACGTACTCGTCGCCCAGCGCGCTCGCCTGCTCGCTCGCCAGGTTCAGCACGCGGAGCAGCTCACGGGACGGCGAGGGCGCCGGGACGGTGGCGCCGGTGACGCTCGGCAGGCGCTTGAGCGCCGCCTCGGTCTTGGCCCGCACGTCCGCCGGCTCGGCACCGACCGCCTTCAACAGCGGCGCGGCGATGCCGTCGGACTGCTCCAGCAGGGCGGCGAGCAGGTGCAGGGGCTCGAGCGCGGCCTGGCCGCGGTCGACCGCCAGCCGCTGGGCGGCGGCGATGGCCTCCTGGGAACGGGTGGTGAGCTTGCTCTGTGCCATGGCCTCGGGCTGTGTCCTCTCGAAGCACCGATCGACGGGGTGGCCGGGTGCTCGGCCGGTGGTCTGTCACGGGGTCCAACGACGACAAGGTTGAGTCTGTTCCACTCAACCTGACCGAAGTGTCGCAGCTCCGGACGGACCCGCGGGAGCCGGCGCGCGATCCCTGACCAAGGTCCCTGGCACACGAGGTGATAACGCGCTACCCGCGGGACCGTACGATCAAGGCATGACCCGCCTGCCGGCTCCGAGCGTGGTCCTCGACGACCAGCTGTGCTTCGCGCTCTACGCCGCCTCCCGCGCCGTCACCGCGCGGTACCGACCCATGCTCGACGAGCTCGGGCTCACCTATCCGCAGTACCTGGTCATGATGCTGCTCTGGGAGGACGACAACCAGACCGTCGGCCAGCTCGGCACCAAGCTCGCCCTCGACAGCGGCACGCTCTCGCCCCTGCTCAAGCGGCTGACCGCGGCCGGGCTGGTGACCCGCCACCGCCGGGTAGAGGACGAGCGCTCGGTGAGCATCGCGCTGACCGACGCCGGACGCGCGCTGCGCGAGAAGGCGCTGCCGATCTCCGAGGCGATGATCGGCGCGATCGGCTTCGACACCGGCGAGTTCGACGACCTCAAGCAGCGCCTGCGCCTGCTGGTCGACCGGGTGAACAGCGGCGAAGCCGTCTGCTGAGGACGGTTTCGCACCACCTGGTCGGGTAGGCGGCCCGTACGCGCCGATCCAGCCCGGGTCGGCCCCGGCCCCTGGAGGGATCCATGCCCACCCGTACCGCACGGACCGCGTGGAACGGCACGCTGCAGGAAGGCGGCGGCCAGGTCGAGCTGTCCAGCTCGAAGGTCGGCACCTTCGAGGTGAACTTCCCCAAGCGGGCCGCCGAGGACGCCGGGGGCACGACCAGCCCCGAGGAGCTCATCGCCGCGGCGCACTCCTCCTGCTTCGCCATGGCGCTGTCCAACGAGATCGGCAAGGCCGGCGGCACGCCCCAGTCGCTCGAGGTGACCGCCGACGTGACGCTGGGCCAGAGAGACGGCGCCCCGCACATCACCACGATCAAGCTCACCGTCCGCGGCGAGGTCGAGGGGTTGGACGCCGACGGCTTCCAGAAGGCCGCGCAGGCCGCGAAGGTCGGCTGCCCGGTCAGCAAGGCGCTCGCCTCCGTCGACGAGATCACCCTGGACGCCACGCTCGAAGGGTGAGCCGCTGACGCCAGGTGACCCGAGAAGGCCCCGTCCCGGGCCCCGGCCTGAGCTTGCGAAGGCCGGGGCCCGGGACGGGGTCCTCTCTCAGGCGCGGGCCGGCGCCACCTCGCCGAAGGCCGCCAGCTCCTCGTCGACGTCGTGGGCGGGGCCCTGCTCCGTGCGCAGCCGCTGCTCACCGCTCTGGGTGCGCAGGGCCACCTCGCGGATGCAGAGGATCGCGAGCACCGCGACCACCGAGACGACGGCGGAGACGAGGAAGATCCGGCCGGTCGCGTCGCCGTAGGAGACGCGGATCAGCTGCTGCAGGGCCGGCGGGGCGTCGGCGAGGTCGGCCAGGCCGACGCTGCCCGAGCCCGACGCGGCCGCGGCGGCGTAGGGGGTGCCGGCCAGGCCTGCGCGGATCAGCTCACCGACGTGCGTGCTCAGCACCGCGCCGAGCACCGAGACGCCGATCGTGCCGCCGAGGCTGCGGAAGAAGGCCACCGCGGAGCTGGCCGCACCGAGGTCGGTCGCCGCGACGGTGTTCTGCACGGCCAGGACCAGGTTCTGCATGGTCATGCCGATGCCGACGCCGAGGACGAACAGGAAGACGCCGAGCAGCACCATCGGCGTCTCGTGGTCGAGCACCGAGAGCAGGGCGAAGCCGGTCACGACGAGGATGGAGCCCGCGACCAGGTAGCGCTTCCACCGGCCGAACCGGGTGATCAGGATGCCGGAGATCGTGGACGACGCCAGCATCCCGCCGACCATGGGGACGGTGAGCAGGCCGGCCGCGGTCGGCGAGTAGCCGCGGGAGATCTGCAGGTACTGGCCGAGGAACACCGACGAGCCGAACATCGCGACGCCGACCGCGACGCTGGCGACGATCGCCAGGGCCGTCGTCCGGTCGCGGAAGAGCCGCAGCGGCACGATCGGCTCGGCCGCGCGCAGCTCGGTGACGAGGAAGGCGACGATCGCGGCGACGCTGCCGCCGACGAACCAGGCGGTCTCGGCGGAGAGCCAGGCGAAGCTGTCGCCGGCCAGGGTGACCCAGATGAGCAGCCCGGCGACGCCGGCGGTCAGGAACGTGGCCCCGAGGTAGTCGATCGACACCTTCCGCTTGGTGACCGGCAGGTGCAGGGTCCGCTGCAGCAGGACGAGGGCCACCGCGGCGAAGGGGACGCCCACGTAGAAGCACCAGCGCCAGCCCAGCCAATCGGTGTCGACGAGCACGCCGCCCAGCAGAGGGCCGCCCACGGTGGCCACGGCCATCGTGCTGCCGAGCAGGCCGGAGTACCGCCCCCGCTCGCGCGGGCTGATCATCGCCGCCATCGCGATCTGCACCAGCGCCTGCAGGCCGCCGAGCCCCAGGCCCTGGAGAACGCGCCAGGCGATCAGCGTCTCGGCGGTGTGCGCCAGGCCGGCCAGCATCGAGCCGGCGATGAACACGACGATCGAGATCTGGATGAGCAGCTTCTTGCTGAACAGGTCGGCGAGCTTGCCCCAGATGGGCGTCGACGCGGTCGAGGCGAGCAGGGTCGCGGTGACCACCCAGGTGTACTGCCCCTGGCTGCCGCGCAGGTCGGTGATGATGGTGGGCAGGGCGTTCGAGACGACGGTCGAGGACAGGAACGCCACGAACATCGCCAGCATCATCCCGGAGAGGGCCTCCAGGATCTGGCGGTGCGTCATCTGCCCCTGCTGCTCGGCGGACGCGACGCCGGCCCGGGCCGGGCTTTCGAGGGTGCTCAACACATTCTCCTGATCAGTGGTGCGAAACGAGGTGTCAGCCGGCGATCGGGGCCGGAACGGGCGGCGTCGCCGCCTCGATGTCGGTGAGGAGCCGCTCGAGCAGCTCGCCGAGCCGAGCGGCGTCCCGCTCGTCCCATGCGGCGAGCGCGCCGGCGGCCCAGTGGGTGCGCTCGGCGCGGGTCGCGGCCAGCGCGGCCCGGCCGGCCGGCGTCAGGGCGATCAGGCTCGCCCGCCCGTCGTACGGGTCGGGACGGCGCTCCACGTGGCCGGCGCGCTCGAGCGCGGCCACCTGGCGGCTGACCACCGAGAGGTCCACGCCCACGCGGGCGGCGAGCACGCTCAGCCGCTGCTCCCCCTCGCGCTCCAGCGGCACGAGGAGAGCCCAGCCGAACGACGGCAGGTCGCCGTAGAGCTGGCCCGCGACCCGGCTGCTCAGATGGCGGCCGGCGCGCACGAGCTGGGACAGGATCGCGGTGATCCGCTCACAGGTGGCGGGCGTGACGGGCATGGGAACGTCCTCGGGCGAGCGGTGGATGCAGAGCACAACCATATATCAGGTTGGTTGCTGTAAACAACCTATCGCTTGCCCAGCGTGTTCCGCGTGCCGTCACATGACCGGGGTCACCGGTTTCCGCCGGAGACCACTTCCGTCGTGCTTGGAAAGCAGCAACTATTCGCACGCGTACCGCGGGAACTCGCCGAGGAGCCGGGATGGGCACGGTCGAGGAGATGCGCGGGCCGGAGACGACCGGCCTGCGGCAGAGCCGGGACGACGCCGTGCACGTGACAGGCCTCGTGCTCCTCCCCCGCCGCACCGGCAACCCGACGGCGGATCGCCGGCAGTGCCGGCCGGTCCCGCCGCCGCCTGATCCGGCCGTCACCCTCCCGAGACAAGGGGAAGCCGAATGTTCGAGCAGGTGCAGGACCCGGTAGCCGGGTCGCTGGGATTGTCCGCCCTCGTCGCCGCCATCCCGCTCGTCACGCTCTTCGTGCTGCTGGGCGTCCTCAAGGTCAAGGCCTGGCTGGCGGGGGTGATCTCGCTGCTGGCCGCGATCCTCGTCGCGGTCGTCGCCTTCACCATGCCGGTGGGGCAGGCGTTGCTGTCGGCCACGGAGGGCGCGGCCTTCGGGTTCTTCCCGATCCTGTGGATCGTCATCAACGCGATCTGGGTCTACAACCTCACGGTCGAGACCGGGCACTTCGACGTCCTGCGCCGGTCGTTCGAGAAGGTGAGCCCGGACACCCGGATCCAGGCCGTCATCGTGGCCTTCTGCTTCGGCGCGCTGCTGGAGGCGCTGGCCGGGTTCGGGACGCCCGTCGCGATCACCGTCGTCATGCTCATGGCCCTGGGCTTCCAGCCGATGAAGGCGGCCGCGGTGTCGCTCATCGCCAACACCGCCCCGGTGGCCTTCGGCGCCCTCGCGACGCCGATCGTGACGCTCGCGACCGTGACCTCGGGCGTCAGCGGCGACCCGCGCCTCGACGTCGACACGCTCGGCTCGATGGTCGGCCGGCAGACGCCGATCCTGGCGGCGGTCGTGCCTTTGGTGCTGGTGCTCGTGGTCGACGGACGGCGGGGGCTCCGCGAGACGTGGGTGCCCGCGCTGATCGCCGGCGTCACCTTCGGCCTGGCCCAGTTCGTCGCCGCGAACTACGTCTCCGTGCCGCTCACCGACATCATCGCCTCGCTGGTCTCCGCCGCGGCCGTCGTCCTGATCGTGCGCACTCGGCGACCGGTCGCCGAGCCGGCGGCGGCGATCGCCGGGCCGCCGGGGCGGGGCGGCCGGCCGGCCGGCGGGGACGCGGGCGCGCCGGCCGACGAGCCGGTGGTGCCGGACACCCGCGCCGAGGTGGTCAAGGCGTACGCGCCCTACGGGATCATCATCGTGGTCTTCGCGCTGGCGAACCTGGGCCCGGTGAAGTCGGCGCTGGCCGAGAAGCCGTGGAGCTACGCCTTCGCGTGGCCGGGGCTGCACGTGGCCGCGCCCGGCTCGGACGAGCCGCTGGCGTCGACGACCTTCACGTTCAACTGGCTGGCGGCGGCCGGCACGCTGATGATCATCTCCGGCATCCTCACCGCGATCGTGCTGCGGATCTCCCCCGGGCGCGCGCTGCGGGTCTACGGGCGCACCTACCACGAGCTGCGGTGGGCCATCGTCACGGTCATGGCCGTGCTGGCACTGGCCTACGTCATGAACCAGTCCGGTCAGACCTCCACGCTCGGCGCGGCACTGGCCCAGACCGGGTCGTTCTTCACGGTCCTCTCCCCCATCCTCGGCTGGATCGGGGTGGCGGTCACCGGCTCCGACACCTCGTCGAACGCCCTGTTCGGCGCGCTGCAGGTGCAGACGGCGGCCGGTGCGGGGCTGGACGAGCTGCTGCTCGCCGCGGCGAACTCCTCCGGCGGCGTGCTGGGGAAGATGGTCAGCCCGCAGAACCTGGCCATCGCGGCGGCGGCGGTGGGGATGGCCGGCCGGGAGGGTGACCTGTTCCGCAAGGTGTTCGGCTGGAGCCTGGCGCTGCTGGCCCTGATGTGCCTGCTCGTCGTGCTCCAGGCGACTCCGGTGCTCGGCTGGATGGTGCCCTGAGCGGCGCCCGCCCTACGAGCCGTCCTGCGCCTCGCGCGCCTCGCCGAGCCGGTTGAGCCGGCCCAGCAGCTCGCCGAGCGTGGCGACGTCGTTCGGCGGCCAGTGGGCCAGGTCGGCCTCCCACCGGGCACGGCGCGCGTCGCGGATCTTCGCCATGCGCGCGGCCCCCTCGGGGGACGGCGAGAGCACCTGGGCGCGCCCGTCCTCCGGATCGGCCGCCCGATCCACCAGGCCGAGGCTGACCAGCGCCGAGACCTGCCGGCTCACCGTGCTCTTGTCCAGCCCGAGGCGGGCGACCAGGTCGCTGGCCCGCAGCGGGCCGGCGTCCTGGAGCAGGGCGAGCAGCCCGTAGGCCGCGCCGTCCAGGTCCGGGTGCACCTCGGCGGCCAGCCGGGCGGAGATCGCCCGCGACCGCCGCAGCAGCAGCCCGATCTCCCGCTCGAGCCGCACGAAGGCCTGGTGGGTGTCCTCGTCGGTGTCGGTCACCGGTCCTCCCGTGGGCGCCAGACGACAAGGGCTGACGTCGAGGGTCGCATGGGAACGAGGTCACCGCCGTATCCGTAGCCCGCGGCCAGGGCGGCCTCGGCGGCCATCCGGCGCTGCTCGGAGAGCTCCAGATCCTCGAGGAGCTCGTGCACACGGGCCTGCAGCGCGTCCACCCGCGACTCCAGCTCGATGATCCGCTTGATCCCGGCGAGGTTGACGCCGTCCTCCTGGGAGAGCCGCTGGACCTCGCGCAGGAGGGCGACGTCGCGCGGGCTGTAGCGGCGGCCGCCCCCGGGCGTGCGCCCGGGGCGGACCAGACCGAGCCGGTCGTACTGGCGCAGCGTCTGGGCGTGCATGCCCGCCAGCTCGGCGGCGACCGAGATGACGAACACGGGCGCGTCCTCGGCCACGGCCCGCGCCGCGTCCTGCGGCTGCCGGTCGGTCGGCGCGCTCATCGCGGGCCCCCGCTCCGGACGGCGGCGGTGATCTGCGGGCGCGGGTCCTCGTGGAACTCCTCGGCCAGCGCCTCGACCGCCTTGCGCTGGGCCGCGCTCAGCTTGGCCGGGACGGCGACGTCGATCGTGACCAGCAGGTCGCCGGCGCGGCCCTTGCCGGGCACGCCCCGGCCGCGGACCCGCAGCGTGCGGCCGCTGGAGGTGCCCGGCGGCACCTTGAGCGAGACGCTGCCGTCGAGGGTCGGGACCGTGAGCGTGGTGCCCAGGGTCGCCTCGGCGAAGCTGACCGGCACGGTCAGCGTCAGGTCGTCGCCCTTGCGGCCGAAAAGCTCGTGGTCGGCCACGTGGACGACGACGAACAGGTCACCCGCCGGCCCGCCGCGGCGACCGGGCGCGCCCTTGCCGGGCAGCCGGATGCGCTGGCCGTCCTTGACCCCGGCCGGGATGCGGACGGTGATCGTGCGGGTCTGCGTGGTGATGCCGCTGCCGGCGCAGGTCGGGCACGGGTCGTCGATCACCGAGCCGGTGCCGCGGCAGTTGCGGCACGGCTCGGAGAACGCGAACGCCCCCTGGCTGCGGCTGGTGACCCCGGCCCCCTGGCACACCGGGCAGGTGTGCGGGCTCGTGCCCGGCCTCGCGCCGGTGCCGGCGCAGGTCGGGCAGGAGCCCGGGCTCTGCATCCGCAGCGGCACGGTGACCCCGAGGACCGCCTCCTCGAAGGAGAGGGTCGCCTCGGTCTCGACGTCCTGGCCGCGGGCCGGCCCGGACGCCGCCTGGCTGCGGGCGCGGGCGCCGCCCCCACCGCCGAACAGGCCGCCGAACAGGTCGCCGAGACCGCCGGCCCGGCCGCCGCCGGCCTGCCCCAGCAGGTCGCCGAGGTCGAACGGCTGCCCGCCGCCGGGGAAGCCGCCGCCGCCGGTGCTCCCGAACCCGCCGGGGAAGCCCCCCGCCCCGCCGGCGCCGGCCCCGAAGAGGCGGCGCGCCTCGTCGTACTCGGCGCGCCGCTTCTCGTCGGAGAGCACGTCGTAGGCCTCGGAGACGTCCTTGAAGCGGGCCTCGGCCTCGGCGTTGTTCGGGTTCTTGTCCGGGTGCAGGTCGCGGGCCAGCTTGCGGTAGGCCTTCTTGATCGCGGCGGCGTCAGCGTCCTTCGGGACGCCCAGCGCGGCGTAGTAGTCCTTCTCGATGAAGTCCCGGGTGCTCATCGGACGCCCCCTCTCCTGCTCAGTCGGATGCGGCTGCGCCGGTGGGGTCGGCCGGGCCCTGCTCCGCCGCGGGTGCCGGCGTCTCCGGGTCGGTGACGGCGACCATCGCCGTGCGCAGCACGCGGTCCCCGCGGCGGAAGCCCTGCCGCAGCACCGTCGTCGCCGTCGGGACGGCGACCTCGGCCGAAGTGTCGTGCATGACCGCCTCGTGCACCGACGGGTCGAACGGGTCGCCGGCCTGGCCGAACGCCGTCACGCCGAGCCCCTCGAGGACGCCGAGAACACGGTCGGCGACCACCTTGAAGGCGCCGGTGAGGTCACCGTGGTCGCGGGCCCGCTCGATGTCGTCGACGATCGGGAACAGCTGCGCGGCGAACCGCTCCGCGGCCTGGTCGGCGACCAGCGAGCGGTCGCGGTCGACCCGCCGCCGGTAGTTGGCGTACTCGGCGGTGACCCGCTGCAGGTCCTCGGTCCGCTCGGCCAGCTGCGTGGCCAGGTCGCCGTCCCCCGTCCGCGCCGTGGCCTCCGTGGCCACCGGCGTCTCCTGCTCGCTCATCTGCTCCCCTCGCGCTGGGCCGGAGGGGGCACCGGCCGGCTGCTCGCCGGCCGGCGCCCGCACCTCGCCGCTGGTCGGGTCGATGCGCCGCTTGTCGCGGATGACGACCCGCGGCTCCTCGCCTCCCTGCGGTGCACTCATCGGCGGTCGGTGTCCTCGTCGTCCACGATCTCGGCGTCGACGACGTCGTCGTCGCTGCCGCTCGTCGTACCCGACGTGGCGTCGTCACCCGGGGTTCCCGCGCCGGCACCGGCGCCCGCGGCGCCCGCCTCGGCCTGCTGGGCGTAGAGCGCCCCGCCGACCTCCTGCGAGACCCGCGCGACCTTCTCCTGCGCGGCCTTGATGGCGTTGATGTCCGAGCCGCCGAGAGCGGAGCGCAGCTCGGTCAGGGCCTCGCCGAGCTCCTCCTTCTTGTCGGCGGGGATCTTCTCGCCGTTCTCCGCGAGGAACTTCTCGGTCTGGTACTGCAGCGACTCGGCCAGGTTGCGGGTCTCGGCCTCCTCGCGGCGGCGCTTGTCCTCCTCGGCGTGCGCCTCGGCGTCCTTCATCATCCGCTCGATGTCCTCCTTGGGGAGGGCCGAGCCGCCGGTGATGGTCATCGACTGCTCCTTGCCCGTGCCCAGGTCCTTCGCGGTGACGTGCACGATGCCGTTGGCGTCGATGTCGAAGGCGACCTCGATCTGCGGCACGCCGCGCGGCGCCGGCGGCAGCCCGGTCAGCTCGAACATGCCGAGCTTCTTGTTGTAGGCCGCCATCTCGCGCTCGCCCTGGAACACCTGGATCTGCACGGACGGCTGGTTGTCGTCGGCCGTCGTGAAGATCTCGGAGCGCTTGGTCGGGATCGTGGTGTTGCGCTCGATGAGCTTGGTCATGATCCCGCCCTTGGTCTCGATGCCCAGGGACAGCGGGGTGACGTCGAGCAGCAGGACGTCCTTGACCTCGCCCTTGAGGACGCCGGCCTGCAGGGCGGCGCCCACGGCGACGACCTCGTCCGGGTTGACGCCCTTGTTGGGCTCCTTGCCGCCGGTCAGTTCGCGGACCAGGTCGGTGACGGCCGGCATGCGGGTCGAGCCACCGACGAGGACGACGTGGTCGATCTGGCCGACGGAGATGCCGGCGTCCCGGATGACCTGGTTGAACGGCGCACGGGTGCGCTCGAGCAGGTCCTGGGTCATGCGCTGGAACTCGGCCCGGGAGATCGTGACGTCGAGGTGCAGCGGACCCTCGGCGCCTGCGGTGATGTAGGGCAGGTTGATGTTGGTCGACTGCGCGCCCGACAGCTCGATCTTGGCCTTCTCCGCGGACTCGCGCAGGCGCTGCATGGCCAGCTTGTCCTTGGACAGGTCGATGCCGTTGGAGGCGTTGAACGTCTTCACCAGATGGGTGACGATCCGCTCGTCCCAGTCGTCGCCGCCGAGGTGGTTGTCACCGGCGGTGGCCTTCACCTCGATGACGCCCTCGCCGATCTCCAGCAGGGAGACGTCGAAGGTGCCGCCGCCGAGGTCGAAGACGAGGATCGTCTGCTCGGTCTCGCCCTTGTCCAGGCCGTAGGCCAGCGCGGCCGCGGTCGGCTCGTTGACGATGCGCAGGACGTTGAGGCCCGCGATCTCACCGGCCTCCTTGGTGGCCTGGCGCTGCGCGTCCTCGAAGTAGGCCGGGACGGTGATGACGGCGTCGGTCACCGGCTCGCCCAGGTAGGTCTCGGCGTCCCGCTTGAGCTTCTGCAGGATGCGGGCGCTGATCTCCTGCGGCGTGTACCGCTTGCCGTCGATCTCCGGGGACTTCCAGTCGGTGCCCATGTGCCGCTTGACGCTGCGGATGGTGCGGTCGACGTTGGTGACCGCCTGGTTCTTGGCCGACTGGCCGACGAGGACCTCGCCGTTCTTGGCGAAGGCCACGACCGACGGGGTCGTGCGCGACCCCTCGGAGTTCGCGATGACCGTCGGCTCCCCGCCCTCCAGGACGGTGACGACGGAGTTGGTGGTGCCGAGGTCGATACCGACCGCTCGAGCCATGGGAGCTGGCCTCTCTTCCTGTGCTGGGGTGGTGCTGGATCTGTTCCGGTAGCCGGTGCCACCAAGCTTGCGCCTGGTGCACTCAACTTTCCTGCCCAGCCTAACGGCAGCCCTCCGCCCGGTGTTCCCCACCCCCGGCACATTTCTCGTTCGGACGTGGCCACGATCAGCTGGCCTGATCCCAAGGGGTCCTGGCTCACGTTGGGAGGTGAGCCAGGAGCAACTGAGGCGAGCCAGGACGGCGACGCCGCGCCGGTCAGGCGGCTTCGACCGGGGCCGATCCGTGTTCGACCGTGTGCACGACCCGGAAGCGGCGCACGCCGCCGAAGGGAGTCGCGAGCAGCCGCGTCAGCCGTGGGGCGAGGTCGCGGCGCACCTGGGCGACGTCCTCGTCGACCAGCCGGAGCACGCGGATGTCCAATTCGCGGAGGCGGTCCTCGCGGCGCTTCTCGTCCCAGGCCACCTCGGCGGGCATCTTGCCGTTCCGCGGCTCGAGGTACTTGATCCGCCCGTCCAGCTCCACCGCGACGGCGGCCTCGTCGTACCAGGCATCCACCCGCCCCACGAACCCCGCCGAGTCATGGATCTCCACCTGCAGTTCCGGACGCGGCAACCCGGCGGCGAGCATCGCCAAGCGGGCGCGCGTCTCGAGCGGCGACTCGGCGCGGCCGTCGGCAAGGCTCAGTGCGCGGCCGGCCGCCCCGATCCCCACCCAGTGGCTCGCGGCGAGAACGGCGCGCTCCAATGCGGCGCGGGTGACTTTCTTCGCCTGGATCGCCGCGTCGATCGCGACGACGGAGTCGGTGAGCGACCACTCCCGGGCACAGTCGACCAGCGTGCGCGCGATCCCTGTGGCCGTGAAGGCGCGCGCACGGACCAGGTCGATCGGCGGGAGAGTGGCCCGGGCGACCCGGTACCCACGCCCGGTCCGCCAGTGGACCGCGTCGGTCAGCCGGACAGTCTCCTCGATCCGTCGAGGCAGGACGAGCTCGTGAAACCGCGCGGCCCGACCCGTGGCTCACCACCGGACCCGCCCCGAGGCACGCGAGCACCGCAACGCAATCGATCAGATGCCGCATGCGAACGTCCGCAGAGACGCCAGCCCACCGCGCGGCCTCGATGTAGACGCCGCGCCGCAGGGCCAGCCATGCGCGGGAGCGGACCGCCGAGCCGATCTCGTCGGACCGGTACCCGGCGCGCCGCGCCTCCTGCGCGGTGAAGACCCCCAGGCGACGCGCGGCGACGGACTGCAGGTCAGGATGCATGCGGTCAGCCTTGCGACGAGGACCGCGGCCGGGACAGGGCGAACGGAGATCTGTGGACAGGGCCGTCCTAGCTCAGCGCAGCGGTTGCTGGGTCACCGTGCACGCTGAGCTGGGAGCCCCCCGGATCAGCTCGGCTGATCGTGGCCGGGGAGCTCCAGCGGAGAACCGCCGCGCGGGTCGGGCCGCGCGGATCGAGAATTGGTGTGTGCGGAGCGCATGATGTTACTGGCGAGTAGCGTCTCGGTGCGGCCAGCTATCGTGCGCTGCGTGCGGACAGGGGCGTCCGTGCCGCGTCCGCGGGGGAGTAGGGAGAACCATGACCGGCCCGCTGCAGATCGTCCTGGGGACGATCGCCGTCCTCTTCCTGATCGTGGCGGTGGTCTACGCCACCCGGGCCGTGCGGGCGATGATCCGGATCATCAAGATCGGCCAGCCGGACGACACCCGCAAGGGCCCGTTCGGCGAGCGGATCAAGGCGATGCTCATCGAGAGCCTCGGCCACACGCGGATGCTCAAGTGGTCGGCCATCGGCGTCGCGCACTGGTTCGTGTTCGTCGGCTTCTACGGCCTGTTCCTCACCCTCGTGCAGGCCTTCGGTGAGGTCTGGAACCCCGGCTTCCACCTGCCGCTGATCGGCGAGTTCTTCCTGTGGAACTGGTTCGTCGACGTCATCGGCACGCTCACCGTGGTCGGCATCCTCTACCTGATCTACCGGCGGCAGCGGGACCACCCGCGCCGGCAGGGCCGCGCCAGCCGGTTCGCCGGGTCCAACGAGGGTCGCGGCTACTTCGTCGAGGCCGTCGTCCTCATCATCGGCATCTGCATCCTCAGCATCCGGGCGGCGAGCATCGCCAGCGGCCTGACCGAGACCGCGGCCTGGCAGCACCCCATCTCCAGCGCGCTGGCCAACCTGTTCCCGGACAATCCCGACCTGGTCAGCGTCATCGCCTTCGTCAAGGTCGTCGTCTCGCTGATCTGGCTGGTGGTGATCTCGCGGATCCTCAACTTCGGCGTCGCGTGGCACCGGTTCAGCGCGTTCTTCAACATCTACTTCAAGCGCAACCCCACCGCCGACGCCCCGGCGCTCGGCCCGCTGCCGGCGATGACCAGCCGTGGCAAGCCGATCGACTTCGAGGATCCCGGCGAGGACGACATCTTCGGTCGCGGCAAGATCGAGGATTTCACCTGGAAGGGGATGCTCGACTTCACCACCTGCACCGAGTGCGGGCGGTGCCAGAGCCAGTGCCCGGCGTGGAACACGGGCAAGCCGCTCAGCCCGAAGATGGTGATCATGGACCTCCGCGACCACCTCTACGCGAAGGCCCCGTACCTCACCGGCGCGCAGAAGGCGTCGGACAACGCCCCCGACTTCTCCGAGTACTCGGTCCTCGAGCCCAGCGACGAGCAGGTGTGGGCGTCGGGCTACGCCCGCATCCCCGGCACCAACGACGCGCAGTACCACCGCCCGCTGGTCGGCACCCTCGAGGAGGGCGGGGTCATCGACCCCGACGTCCTGTGGAGCTGCACCAACTGCGGCGCCTGCGTCGAGCAGTGCCCGGTGGACATCGAGCACATCGACCACATCGACGACATGCGCCGCTACCAGGTGCTCATCGAGTCGAACTTCCCCTCCGAGGCCGGCGTGATGCTGCGCAACCTCGAGAACCGCGGCAACCCCTGGGGCGTGCAGGCCAGCGTCCGCAACGACTGGATGAAGGAGCTCGACTTCGAGGTCACCGTCGCCGACGGCCCGCTCGACTACGACATCGAGTACCTGTTCTGGGTCGGCTGCGCCGGCGCCATCGACGACCGCGCCAAGCGGACGACGAAGGCCGTGGCCACGCTGCTGAACATGGCCGGCGTCGAGTTCGCCGTCCTCGGTGACGGGGAGACCTGCTCGGGTGACCCGGCCCGCCGCATGGGCAACGAGTTCGTCTTCCAGATGCTCGCCCAGGAGAACGTCGAGACCCTCAACGGCGTCTTCGAGGGCCGCGTGCCGGGCATGCGCAAGATCGTCACCACCTGCCCGCACTGCTTCAACTCGCTCGGCCGGGAGTACCCGCAGCTCGGCGGCGACTACGAGGTCGTGCACCACACGCAGCTGCTGAGCAGGCTGGTCGAGGAGGGGCGGCTCACGCCGGTCACCCCGGTGGACCGCAAGATCACCTACCACGACCCGTGCTTCCTGGGTCGGCACAACAAGGTCTACACGCCGCCGCGGGAGATCCTCGGCGCGGTCGACGGCCTCACCACCCAGGAGATGCACCGCTGCAAGGACCGCGGCTTCTGCTGCGGTGCCGGCGGCGCGCGCATGTGGATGGAGGAGAAGATCGGCAAGCGGATCAACGTCGAGCGCACCGAGGAGGCGCTTGCGCTTGACCCGGACGTCATCTCCACCGCCTGCCCGTTCTGCATCACGATGCTGAGCGACGCCGTGAACCTCAAGCGGCAGGCCGGGGAGGCCGGCGAGCACGTCGAGGTGCTCGACGTCAGCCAGATCCTGCTGCGCTCGATGGCCCCGGCCGGTGCGCCCGGCACCGAGGAGGATGCCGAGGTCGGCGACAAGGCGGATGACGTCGCCGGCACGGAGTCGGCGGGCACGGCGCACGGCGGATAAAGGACCCCCGTGCCCCCCACCGCTCGCAAGCTCCCAGCGGGCCCCTGCACGGGGGCCGGTCGATGAGCTTCATCTTCGGCGGCGTCCGCGGTCGTTCGGACCCCGAGCTGGAGGCCGCCAACCGCCGCCACCGGCTGCGGATGGCCCGCGACATCAACGACGTCCGCACGCTCAACGACCCGGACGGGACGGGGCCGCGGCGCGGCCGGCACTGGATCCTGCTCGCGGTGGTCGCCGCGGTCATGGGCGGGCTCGCGGTCGCGGCCGGCGGCGAGGACGACGTCCCGATCACCGCCGACTGCGCCACCCCGGGCATCTCCGTGGCCTCCAGCCAGGTGACCGCCGGCACCGCCCTGCGGTTCCGGCTCACCGGGCCCGACGACACCCGCTACGTCGTCACCGTGGACGGCGAGCCCGTGCGCGGCGACGCCGGCAGCACGGTCGACTACACGCAGACCTCCGCCGGGCCGGCGCTCGAGCTGCGGCAGTGCCTCTCCCCCACCCTGGTCGTCGCCGCGCCGGCCGGCGACGGCCCGCACGAGCTGGCCCTGCTCGAGGTCGCGGGCGACGGGACGGCGCGCGAGGTCACGGCGGTCACCGTCACGGTAACGGGCACGCGGTAGAGGAAGGCCCCCCGCCACTCGCAGGCTCGCGGCGGCGCCGCGCACGTCGCAGTCCTGCCGGGCGCCTGCCTGCACCCGGCCGGGGAACTCGTCCTCGCCGACGTCGCCCGCGAGTCCGCCGACGAGCTGATCGCGGCGCTGCGCGAGCTCGGCGTCGACCGCGACGGCGGCATCACCATCGAGTCCGTCGACGCCGCCGTGTCGCACGCCGCGGAGGAGGCCGAGAAGGCCGCGCCCGGCGACGGCTCGGACGCCGTCGTGTGGGAGCAGGTGGTCAGGACGACGGCCGCCGACTCCACCCTCTCGATCTCCTACCTGGCCTTCCTCACCATCGCCACGATGCTCGCGGCGCGATGGTGCTGGGGCCCGGGTTCGGTCCGCTCGCCGCCCTGGCCGTGGCGATCGTGCACGGTCGCCGGGCCGTCGGCCGGACCGCGGCGGGCACCCGCGTGACCGGCTTCGCCGTCGCCATCGGCGTCACGGCGCTGCTCGCACTGCTCGGCCGGGCGCTGGGCTGGTTCACCGTCGCCGACCTCACGGGCGACCGGCCGGCGACCGGGTTCATCACCGCGCCAGACCGCTGGTCGCTGCTCGTCGCGGTGCTCGCCGGGATCACCGGGGTGCTGTCGCTGACCTCGGCCAAGAGCGGTGCGCTGGTCGGCGTCTTCATCTCGGTGACGACGGTGCCCGCCGCCGGTGCGATCGCCCTGGGTCTGGCCCTCGGGGAATCCCGCCAGATCGGCGAGGGCGCGGCCCAGCTGGGCATCAACCTCGCCGGCATCCTCGCTGCCGCGCTCACCACGCTGCTCGTGCAGAAGGCGCTCTGGCGGCAGGTGCCGCGTGCGGTGCCGAACATCGCCCGGGTCGTCCGGCAGCGGGCCTGACGCCCCACCTCCGGCGGCCGGCGAGCGCCGGAGGAGAATCGACGCAGTGAGCACCACGGCCCCGTCCCCGTCCGTCGCCGCCCGGGCAGGGCACCGGAAGGGCCAACTGCTCATCGCCGTCGCGATCGTGCTGACCGCGCTCAACCTGCGGACGGCGGTCACCAGCGTCGGCCCGGTCCTCGAGGAGCTCGAGCAGGGGCTGGGCATCTCCAGCGGCCTCGCCGGGCTGGTGACGACCATGCCGGTGCTCTGCTTCGCCGCGCTGGGCTTCGCCGGCCCGCCCCTGTCGGCGCGCTTCCGCGACGCGCACGTCCTGGCCGGCGGGCTGCTCGCGATGGCGGCCGGCCTCGTGCTGCGCTCGGTCGCCGGCGCGTTCTGGCTCTTCCTCGTCGGCACCGTGATCGCCATGGTCGGCGGCGCCCTGGGCAACGTGCTGCTGCCCAGCCTGGTCAAGCGGTACTTCCCGCACCGGACCGGCCTGCTCGTGGGCGCCTACAGCACGGCCATGAGCCTGGGCGCGGCGGTCGCCGCCGTCGTCCCGCAGCTGATCGTGACCGCCTCCGGCCCCGACGGCTGGCGGTGGGCGATCGGGATCTGGGCCGTCGTGGCGGCCGTCTCGGCGCTGCCCTGGCTGTTCGTGCCCGCGCGGCCGGGGGCCTCCCGCGCCGCCTCCGCCGCCGTGCGGATCCGCCCGCTGCTGCGCAGCCCGCTGGCCCTGGCGCTGGCCGTCTTCTTCGGCGTCCAGGCCCTGGAGGCCTACGTGATCATCGGCTGGACGGCGCAGTACCTGCGCGACTCGGGGCTCTCGGGCGCTGCCGCCGGGCTGCTGCTGGGCGTCAACTCCGTGGTGGTCATCCCGGTCAACGCCGTCGTCCCCGTGCTGACGGTGCGCCCGCGACTGCAGCGGCCGCTGCTGGCCCTCTTCATGGCCTGCTACGTCGCGGGCTGGGCCGGGCTCTGGGCCGCGCCGCGCACCGTGCCGTGGCTGTGGATGGTGCTGCTCTCGCTCGGCATGGGCACCTTCCCCCTGGTGCTCGCGCTGCTCGGGCTGCGGGCCCGCACGCCGGAGACGACGGCGGCGCTGTCCACCGCCGTCCAGGGGTGGGGCTACCTGCTCGCCGCCGGCGGGCCGCTGCTGGTCGGCGTCCTGCGCGGGGTCACGGGCGGCTACACCGGCATGTTCGTGCTGGTGCTGGCCGGCGTCGTCGCCCTGTCGGTCACCGGCTGGATGGTCACGCGGCAGCGCTACGTCGACGACGAGGTCGAACGGTCCGTCCCGGGCTGGTCACGCCCCGGGCGCGCCGAGGACGTCGTCGAGGTGGCCGGCGCCGAACCGCCGGTGGCGGTGCACGTCAGGGACGACGCGTCTCGGCGCGGGTGAAGTTGCGGAACGAGCGCGACGGCGTCGGCCCCCGCTGGTCCTGGTAGCGGGAGCCGTAGACCGCCGAGCCGTACGGGTGCTCGGCCGGCGTGGTCAGCCGGAACAGGCAGAGCTGGCCGATCTTCATGCCCGGCCACAGCGTGATCGGCAGGTTCGCCACGTTGGACAGCTCCAGCGTGATGTGCCCCGAGAAGCCCGGGTCCACGAACCCCGCGGTGGAGTGGGTGAGCAATCCGAGACGCCCTAGACTCGATTTTCCTTCGAGCCTCGCTGCCAGGTCGTCGGGCACGGAGATGACCTCGAGCGTCGAGCCGAGCACGAACTCGCCGGGGTGCAGGACGAAGGGCTCGTCGCCGTCGGGCTCGACCAGCGTGGTCAGGTCGTCCTGCTGCTGGGCCGGGTCGATGTGGGTGTAGCGGGCGTTGTTGAACACCCGGAAGAAGCGGTCGAGCCGGACGTCGATGCTCGACGGCTGCACCATCGCCTTGTCGTAGGGATCGATGCCGAGCCGGCCCTCGGCGATCGCGGCGGTGAGGTCGCGGTCGGACAGCAGCATGGCGCGGAGTCTGTCATGGCGGTCGCGAACGCCCGTCCGCCGCGGGGGTCACCAGAACGGGCGAACCTCCTCAATCCCCGTTCCGCTCCTGCCGTTGCGACCGGGACGACGCCTGCCTGCGCCCGGACGCAGGAGGGCCGGCCCCGGACCGACCGGGGACGGCGCGCGTCCGGAGGGGAGCTCGATGTTCGGCACGCGTGCGAAGGCCGCCGTCCTCGTGGCGGCCGCGGTGGCGGGGTACGCCGGTGCGGCGACGTTCTCGGCGCTGGCGCTGCCCTCGGTCGCCGTCGCGGACGACTACGGCCCCGGCGACGGTCTGACCCGCTACGCCGTCACCGCGTCGGCCGAGGCCGCCGCGGCGCTGGGCGGGCTGCCCGGCGTCGTCAGCACGCAGCGGCTGACGGACGGCCGCTCGCTCGTGGCCACGGAGGGCCTGACCCCGGCGGACCTGCAGGGCCTGCCGGGGGTCGTCGCCGTCGAGGTGTCGCCGTCCGTGCCGGTGATGGGCACGGTGAGCGACCCGTACTGGCCGAACTACGGCTGGAACCTCGACAACACCGGGTCGAACGCCTACCAGCAGACCGCCAAGGCCGACGCCGACACCGACGCGCCGGACGGCTGGCCGACCAGCACGGGCGACCCGGTGATCGTCGCCGTAGTGGACACCGGCTACGACTCCGACCACCCCGACCTGCGGGGCGCGCTGTGGACCAACCCGGCCGAGTCCTGCGGCGGCGCGGACACCGACGGCAACGGCAAGGCCGGCGACTGCCACGGCTGGAACTTCACCACGAACTCGCCCGACGTCGACAACGGCAGCCACGGGACGCACGGCACGAGCGTCGCGGGCGTCCTGGCCGCCCGGGCCGGCAACGGCGAGGGCTCGGCCGGCGTCGCGCCGGACGTGCAGATCATGCCGCTGGTCATCGGCGGCGGGGAGAGCGTCGACGTCCTGCTGGGCGCCGAGGCCATCCGGTACGCCGCCGACCACGGGGCCTCGGTGGTCAACGCGTCCTGGGGCGGCTCGTTCAGCGGCAGCGCGCTGGACGCGCTGAAGTCCGCCATCGCCTACGCGGCGTCCAAGGGCGTGCTGGTCGTGGCCGCGGCGGGCAACGACTCGCTCAACCGCGACACCTCGATCCTGTACCCGGCCAGCCTGACCGACCCCAATCTCATCACCGTCGGCGCCGCCACCGCCGCCGACACCGTGAGCAGCTTCTCGGCCTACGGCGCGAACTCGGTCGACCTCTTCGCCCCGGGCACGCTGGTCTTCTCCACCTGGAACGACGGCGGCTACCGCCTGATCGACGGCACCTCGATCGCCGCCCCGCAGGTGGCGGCCGCGCTGGCGCTCTACCACGCGGTGGACCCGTCGGCGACCGCGACCGACCTGCGCGCCCGGCTGCTGGCCGACGTCGACCCGGTGCCCGCGTTCGTCGGGAAGTCGGTGACCGGCGGCCGGCTGTCGCTGTCCCACCTCGGGGACAGCGCCGCGGAGCAGGTCCGCTACACGTTCACCTCGATGACCTCGGCCGCCGGTGTGGTGGCGCCGCACGTCACGGCGACCGGTCCGGACGCCGCCGGCAGCTACTCGGTCGAGCTCGGCCTCGGCATGGAGTACGCCGGCGAGGTCTTCGCGCTCGCCGACATCGGGGTCGCCCTCGGCGGGACCACCGCCCTGACCGACGACGAGGGGACGGCGCGCTTCGACCTGGGCGCCCGCCCGTCGCTGGGCACCCTCGAGCTCGCGCCGTCGATGGAGCTCGGGGACGGCCGCTACGTCCTCACCGCGCAGCTGTTCCTCGAAGGTGAGCCGCTGGGCCGCGCCTACGCCGCTCCGCTGCTGGTCGGCGCGGCCGCGGGCGGCGACGCCGGGACGCCGGGCGGTTCGGGTTCGGCCGGCTCGGGCTCCTCCGGCTCCGGCTCGGCCGGCTCGGGCTCCTCGGGTTCCGGCTCCTCCGGCTCGTCCGGGTCCGGCTCCTCCGGCTCGTCCGGGTCCGACCCGGGGAGCAGCTCGCCCGGCAGCGACGGCAGCGGCAGCACGCCGGACGCCGGTGACAGTCCCTCCGGCGACGGGGCCGGTTCGGTCCCGGAGGTGCCCAGCGGCGACGACGCGGACATGCCCGAGGTGACCACCCCCGGCGGTTCGTCCTCCGGCTCCGGCGGGTCGGGCGGGTCGTCCACGGACGGCACCGGCAGCGGCGCCTCCGGCTCCTCCGGGTCCGGCAGCGGCGGGTCTTCCGGCTCCTCCGGCTCGGGCGACGGCGGCTCCACGGCTCCCGGCGACGTTCCCGCGGAGGGCGGCACCATCGACTTCCCCGCCGTGGGCGACTTCCGGATCACCTCGCTGAGCCCCGCCCGGGTCGGCACGGCGGGCGGCACCCTGGTGACCGTCACCGGTGAGGCGCTGCCCGACCGGCCGCGGGTCCGCATCGGGTCGACGGCCGCGGCCACGGTGGTCCGCTGGTCGGCGACCGAGGTGGCGTTCCTCGTCCCGGCGCGGGTCGCCGGCACCTACGACGTCGCGGTGTTCGCCCCCGACGGGCGCAGCACGGTGCTCTCCGGTGCCCTCGAGTACGTCGAGGGCCTGGGCGCGGGCGGCTCCGGTGGCGCGGGCTCGGACGGCCCGGCGACGTCCGGCGGCACCCCCGGCGCCGGGACCGGCGGCTCGACCGATCCGGGCGCCGGCGGCTCGGGCGGCAGCGGGGACGGCGGTTCGGCCGGTGCCGGGGACGGCTCCGACGACGCGGCCGTCGCGCCGGTCGAGCGCCGCGGCCCCCACGGCGAGCGGCTGGTCCGCTCGACGCGGTTCGCGGGGCTGTCGGCCATCTGGTCGATGGACTGCTCGGTCTCCTGCACCGGCGTCGCGATCTGACGGGCGGTCGTCGCCGCACCGGGCGGCACAGAAGGGTCCGACGTCCCCTGTGCCGCCCGGTGCATTGCGGTCCGCGGCGCCGGGTGGGTGCCGCGGCCGGGGTGCCGCCAGGTAGGCTCGGCGGTACCCGCGGGTGTAGTTCAATGGCAGAACATCAGCTTCCCAAGCTGACAGTGGGGGTTCGATTCCCCTCACCCGCTCTTCTCTCGGACCGGTGCGCACGGTCGAATAGCCGTATGGCGACGCTCACCGCAGCGGACCGGCAGCGCCTCGGCCGCCGGGCGCAACTGCTGGCGGGTGCGTCGGTCGCCTACAACGTCGTCGAGGCCGCCGTCGCGGTGTCCGCCGGGATCGTCGCCGGATCGGTGGCGCTCGTCGGGTTCGGGCTGGACTCCCTGGTCGAGGTCTCCAGCGGCCTGATCGTCCTGTGGCAGTTCCGCCACCGCCTGCCCGAGAGCCGCGAGCGGCAGGCACTGCGCCTGATGGCGCTGTCGTTCTTCGCCCTCGCCGGCTACGTCACCCTCGAGTCGGCTCGGAACCTGTTCTCCGGCGGGGAGCCGGCCCCGTCCCCGGTCGGGATCGGCCTGGCCGTCGCCTCTCTGGTGGTCATGCCGGTCCTCTCCTGGGCGCAGCGCCGGACCGGCCGGGCCCTCGGCTCGGGAGCCGTCGTGGCCGACAGCACGCAGACCCTCCTGTGCACCTACCTGTCCGCCGTCCTGCTCGTCGGCCTGGTCCTCAACGCCACCGTGGGCTGGGACTGGGCAGACCCGATCGCCGCCCTCGTCATCGCCGCCGTGGCCGTCAGGGAGGGCCGCGCGGCGTGGCGGGGGGACGACTGCTGCGTCCCGCCGTCGGGCGCCGGCGGTGAGTCCAGGTGTGCTGACGAATGCCCCGAGGACCAGCAACCGTGCGTGTGACGTGAGCTACACCACGTCATGGCACGCCCGGGATAGGGGTCGGAACTGTTCCGCTGGCTGTGCGCGATGCGCCCGCAGGCCCTTGGTCCCTGTCAACGGTGCAGCCCGCCCGGAACGATCGACTCATGAGCGAGGACCGTCCGCTGTCGCACGATCGCGAACAGCCTCCGACCGCGCCCTCCGACCCTGCCACGCCCGCCGACGCACCGCGCGGCGACCGGATCCCCGCTCCCCCGTCCACCGGACGCGGCGTCGAGCCGCGCCGGCTCTCCCCGCTGCTCCCCCGCCGCCAGACCCCCCGACTGCTCGTCGAGGTGGACGGCTCGCCGGCCAGCCAGGGCGCCCTGGTCTGGGCCCTGCGCGAGGCGGCCCGCCGGGAGGGGACGGTGGTGGCGGTCAGCGTGCTCGACGACCCGGCCGACGCGTCGCTGGGCGCCCGCCCCACCCGCCGGGACCACGCCGCCCTCCTGGAGCGGGTCGAGGCACAGGTGCTGCGCGCCATCGCCGAGACCGGCGTACAGGGCCGGGCCCGCATCTCGGTGCTCGACCGCGCCGTCTTCGAGGCCCTGACGGCCGCGGCGCACGGCGCCGACCTGGTCGTCGTCAGCCCGGAGAGCAAGACGCTGCTGCACCGCGCCGTCCCACGGCACCCCGGCCGGCGACTGGCCAGGGGCGCCTGAACGGCGGCGACGCCCGCATCCCGCTTCCCGGGAACGCCAGGGTCTCCTACCGTCGGGCCGTGCCCCCGCCCGACGCCCAGGCCTCCGCCCCGGACGGCGAGCCGCCGGTGCTGCCCGCCGCCGTGCTGGCGTCCGCGGCGGCCGGTCACCTGGAGACGACGCTGCACGACGTGGTGCAGGCCGCCGTCGACCACGTCGACGCCATGTACGGCGCCCTCGGCGTGCTCACCGCGGACGGCCGCCGCCTCGACCGGCTGGTGGTCGTCGGCGCCGACCCGGCGGAGGTCGACCGGATCAGCAACCTGCCGACCGGTCAGCTGATCCGGCTGCTGGTGGACGAGCCGCAGATCCTGAGCTGGGCCGACTTCGACCGCGACCCGTCGTCCCTGGGCTTCCTGCCGGGCCACCCCGCCCGCAACCCCTTCCTGGTGGTCCCGGTCCACGTCGCCGGCGCCGTCTTCGGCAACCTCTACCTCACCCAGAAGCGCAGCGGGGAACCGTTCACCCCGGCCGACGTCGAGGTGGTGCAGGCGCTGGCAGCGGTGGCCGGGTTCGCCGTCGGCAACGCCCGGCTGGCCGAGCGCGCCGAGAAGGCCCGGACCTGGCTGCAGGCCGGCAGCGAGGTCGCCACCGCGCTGCTCTCGGGCGCGGACCCGGACGACGTCCTGCACGACGTCGTCGTCAAGGTCGCCGAGCTCACCGGAGCCGACCTGACCGGCGTGCTCGTCCCCACCCCGGACGACGACAGCTGCCTGACCATCGCCGCCGCCGTGGGCGAGAGCGCGGCCGACGCCGAGGGGGTGCGCATCCCGCTGACGGCCACCCACGTCGGGCAGGTGCACCGCTCCGGGGTGCCCGAGCTCATCGAGGACGTCAGCGCCGATCCGGTGGTGGGCCGGCACGCCGCCGTCGCCGTGGAGATCACCGACACCTTCGGCCCCGGCCTGATGGTGCCCTTCGGCCAGCGCCCCTCGATGGGCATGATCGTGGCGATGCGGACGCGGGGCCGCGAGCAGTTCGACGAGGAGCACCTGGCGCCGCTCTCCAGCTTCGCCGCCCAGACCGCCCTGGCTGTGGCGCTGGCCCGCAGCCAGCGCCGCGAGCGCCGGCTGCAGGTGCAGGCCGACCGGGACCGGATCGCCCGCGACCTGCACGACCACGTCGTCCAGCGGATCTTCGCCACGGTCCTGTCGCTGGACCGGCTCAGCCGCTCGCTCAAGGACGACGAGCCGAGCGTCGCCTCCCGGCTGGGCCGCAGCGTCGACGAGCTCGAGGCGACGATCGCCGAGATCCGGGCGGCGATCTTCGAGCTGCACGAGAACGACGTCGCGGCCGCGTCGGTCCGCGGCCAGCTCTCCGAGCTGGTCCGCACGATCACCGAGGGGAACCGGCTGCGCCGTGACCTGCGGCTGCGCGGCGCGCTGGACGAGCTGCCCCGCGAGCTGGTCCCCGACCTGGTGGCCGTGGTCCGGGAGCTGCTGACCAACGTCGTCCGGCACGCGCGCGCCACCCGCGTGGCCGTCGGTGTCGAGGTGGACGACGAGCTGCGGGTCGTCGTCACCGACGACGGCGTCGGCCTGCCCGAGGTGCATGCCCGCAGCGGCCTGGCCAACCTCGCCGACCGCGCGGAGCGGCGCGGCGGCCGGCTGGCCCTCTCCTCCGGCCCGGCGGGGACCGAGGCGCGGTGGACGGTCCCGCGCCCCGTCCGGTGACTCAGCCGGTCGACCGGTCGCGCAGCTCGGTCGCGAGGATCGCCGCCTGGGTGCGCCGCTCCAGGCCGAGCTTGGCGAGCAGGTGGCTGGTGTAGTTCTTGACCGTCTTCTCCGCCAGCCCCATGCGAGCGCCGATCTGGCGGTTGGTCAGCCCCTCGCCGATCAGCCTCAGGACGGTGCGCTCCTGGTCGGTCAGCTGTGCCAGCCGGCTGTCCCCGGTGGCCGGCCGGCGGGGCGGCGGCACGCGGGCGCCGACCGCCTCGGCGTCGAACAGGCTCCCGCCCTCGGCGATCGTCCGGACGGCGGACACCAGGGCCGGCCCGCGCACCTGCTTGAGCAGGTAGCCCGAGGCGCCGGCGCGCATGGCGGCGGCCACCGCGTCCTCGTCGGCGTAGCTGGTGAGCACGAGCGTGCGCAGCCCGGGCACGCGGGCGCGCAGCAGCCGGCAGACCTCAGCGCCGTTGCCGTCGGGCAGCCGCATGTCCACGACCACGACGTCGGGGCGGACGGCGGGCACGCGGGCCAGTGCCTCCGCGACCGACCCGGCCTCACCGGCGACGAGGATCCCGGGATCCTCCTCGAGCACCTCGGCCACCCCGCGCCGGACGATCTCGTGGTCGTCCACCAGGAAGACTCGGACCCGCGACGTGCCCCGTTGCACGCGTGCCTCCCTCCGGACGAGCCGGAACTGCAGGGTTCAAGCCTAGGGCTCCGGGGCGGACGGAGGCGGCATTTCGCCCGCGGCTCAGGCGGGCAGGAGCAGGGCCGCGTACAGGGTGAGACCTGGGCCGAAGGCCATGGCCACCACGGGGCCGTCCACGCCGGCGAGCTCCTCGAGCACCAGGAGCACGGTGGCCGACGAGCAGTTGCCGTGCTCGGCCAGCACCCGGCGGGAGGCCGCCAGCGCGGCCTCGGCCAGGCCCAGCTCGTCGCGGACGACGTCGAGGATCCGCGGCCCGCCCGGGTGCACCGCCCAGCCGGCGATGTCCTCGACCCGCAGGCCCGCGCCGGTGAGCAGCTCGTCGACGACGTCACCGACGTGCCGGCCGAGCACCTCGGGCACCCGCGGCGAGAGCCCCATGCGGAAGCCCAGGTCGGTGACGTCCCAGGTCATGTGGTCGGCCGTCGACGGGTCGGTGCGGGCGACGATCCCCGCCAGCCGCCGCCCGCGTCCCGCCCCAGGCTCGAGGACGACGGCGGCCGCGGCGTCGGAGAACAGCGCGTGCGCGACGACCTGCTCCAGGTCGGCCTGCGCCGGCTGGACGTGCAGGCTGGTCAGCTCGCAGCACAGCAGCACCGCGGGCCGGCCGCGGGCGGCGACGAAGTCACCGGCGGCCGCGAGCCCGGGCAGCGCCGCGTAGCAGCCCATGTGCCCGACCAGCAGCCGCTGCAGCCCCGCGGGCATGCCCAGGTCGCTGGCCAGCCGGATGTCCAGCCCCGGGGTGGCGTACCCGGTGCAGGTGGCGACGGCGAACAGGCCGACGTCCCCCGGTGCCAGGCCCGCCGCGTCGAGCGCCCCGGCGACCGCCTGCTTGCCCAGGGGCAGCGCCTCCTCGACGTAGCGGAGCATCCGCGCGCCGGTGCTCCAGCCGCTGAGGTCCTCGTCCATCGGATTGGCGACCGCGTGCCGGGTGCGCACCCCGGACGAGGCGAAGATCCGCCGGGCCGCGCGGACGCCGTCGTAGTGCCGGGCGAAGAAGCCATCCCACATGGCGTCCTGCTCGAGGGTCGCCGGCAGGGCCGAGCCCGCGCCGGTCAGCACCGCCGCGTTCACCGCTGCTCCCGCCGCATTCCCCGACGGTACGTGGGCTCCGGCGTCACCGCCTGCGGCCGTAACCTGCGAAGACGACCGCCGTCGACCGGATCGGCTTCATCCGGACCATGTCCCGCCGGCCGAGCTTCCAGGCGATAGCCTCCCGCATCGACGGTCGCAGCCCGACCAGCCGGAGGTCGAGCCCCTGCCGGTCGGCGGCCGCGAGCAGCCGCCGGCGGTCGACGAACAGCGCGGGGTCGTGCAGCCCCGGGGGCGGCCCACCGGGCACGTGCTCGAGGATCCGCACCATCACCAGCCGGGACAGCGCGGTGTCGGCCAGGGCGTCGAGGACCAGCGTGCCGCCGGGCCGCAGCAGCCGCGCGCACTCGGCGAGCACCGCGACGTCGTCCGCCACGTGCTCGAGCACCTCGCCCGCGACGACGACGTCCGCGCACCCGTCGGCCAGCGGCACGGCGAGAACCGACCCGCGGACCGGCAGGACGCCGTGCGCGCGGGCGATCTCGAGCCCGCGCTGCCCGATGTCCACCCCCACGTGCCGGTAGCCCAGCCGGGCGGCGTGCGGCGCCATCAGCCCACCGCCGCAGGCCAGGTCGACCAGCAGCGCCCCGGGCCGCGGCGCCGGCGGGATGTGCTCGGCCCGGGAGGCGGCCAGCCAGTGCAGGGCCGCGAAGCCGCCGTCCGGGCGCCACCACTCGTCGGCCAGCTCGTCGTACTGGGCGGGATCGTTCCGCACCAGGCGCGGTCCGTTCCGGGCCATGGCACCTCCGGGGTGTCGCCTCCGCCGCGGACCGGGTACCTGCGGAGGGTGCCATGGAAACGGTCGGGCAGGTCGCCGGGCCGGTACGACGTCGCGGCGGCCGAGCTCAGCGCCCGCTCGCGCGGCGAGACGCTGGACCAGGTCCTCGACCGCAACCTCGCCGAGCTGCTGCAGGAGCTGCGGGTCGCGATCACCGGCGTGCAGGTGCTCTTCGCCTTCCTGCTGGGGCTGGCCTTCACCCAGCGCTTCACCGACCTCGACGGCTTCCAGGTCGCCGTCTACACGCTCACCCTGCTGTCGACGGCGCTGGCGACGGTGCTGCTCATCGCGCCGGTCTCGTTCCACCGGATGGTGTTCCGCCGCCGGCAGAAGGCCGTGCTCGTGGCCGTCGCCGACCTGCTGCTCCTGCTGGGTCTCGGGCTGCTCGTGCTGGCGATCAGCAGCGGCGTGCTCCTGGTGCTCGACGTCGTCCTCGGCCGCTGGGCCGGCCTGGCCGGCGGCGGCCTGACCGCGGCGGTGGGCGTGCTGACGTGGTACGTGCTGCCGATCCGCTTCCGCCGCAACGGCGCCGGCGCGGTGCCCGGCAGCGGCGAGGAGGAAGGATGACCGGGCCCGTCCGCGCATCCTCCGGAGGTCCCGCGTGTCCGTCACCGTCGTCGGCAGCCTGAACGAGGACGTCCTCGTGCGTGTGCACCGGCTGCCCGGCCGCGGCGAGACGGTGATCGGCGAGGGGACGACGCTCGCGCCGGGCGGCAAGGGCGCCAACCAGGCCGCGGCCGCCGGCCGGCTGGCGCCGGACGTGCACATGATCGGCCGCGTGGGCGACGACCCGGCCGGGACCCGGCAGCTGGCCGCCCTCGCCGAGGCCCGGGTCGACGTCAGCCGGGTGCACCGCACACCCGGGGTGCCCACGGGCAGCGCCACGATCCCGGTCGAGCAGGGCACCGGCGAGAACCTCATCGTCGTCGTCCCCGGCGCCAACGCGGCGCTGACGCCGGAGGACGCCGTGGCCGAGCCGGTCCGCCGCGCCGACGTCGTCCTGCTGCAGCTGGAGGTCCCGCTGGCGACGGTGCAGGCCGCGGCCGGGGTGGCGACCGGCACCGTCGTCCTCACCCCGGCGCCGCCGCGCGAGCTGCCGCGGGAGCTGCTGGAGCGGGTGGACGTGCTCGTGCCCAACGAGCACGAGCTCGCCGCGCTGGCCGGGGCCGCCCCCGGCGAGCGGGCGCCGGCCGAGCTGGCGCGGCTGGCCCGGTCGGTGGCGTCGTCCGCCGTGGTGGTCACCCTCGGCGCTCGCGGAGCGCTCGTCGTCCCGGACGGCACCGGCCCGGCGCTGCTGCAGGCCCCGCCGCCGGTGACGCCCGTGGACACCACCGGGGCCGGTGACTGCTTCTGCGGCGCGCTGGCCGCCGCGCTCGCCACCGGGTCACGACTGCCCGAGGCGGTGCGCTACGCCGTCGCCGCGGCCGCCCTGTCGACCACCGCGGAGGGCGCCCGCGGCGCGCTGCCCGACGACGAAACCGTCCGCGCGGCGCTGGACCGCGTGCCGGCCGCCGTCGAGGTGCGCTGAGCGCCGTTTCGCGAGGTCGGGGGCGGGCACAGGGCTGCCGACGACGACGTCCGCGCGAGGAGGAGCCGCCATGACCGACCCGGACCGCACGCCGCACACGAGCGAGCCGGCCGAGGGCGACGAGGCCCCCGGCCGCACCGTCGACCAGCGGACACCGCACACCGAGGAGCCCGCGGAGGGCCGCGTCATGGGGGACTCGGAGCTCGGCGGCGGCGCGGACACCCCCGACAACGCCTGATCAGGCCGGCTCCACCCATGCGCGGCCCGCTTCTCCGACGGGTGCTTGATCGCGATAGAGCGCGTCAGTAGGAGCGGGGGAGCTGCAGGTCGTGCTGGGCCACGAAGCTGAGGATCATCTCCCGGCTGACCGGGGCGATCCGGCTGACGCGGGACATCGCCAGCAGCGCCGCCACGCCGTACTCCTGGGACAGGCCGTTGCCGCCGTGGGTCTGGATCGCCTGATCGACGGTGCGCGCCGCGGCCTCGGCGGCGGCGTACTTCGCGCTGTTGGCGGCGCTGCCGGCGTCCCGGCCGGTGTCGATCAGCCAGGCCGCCTTCTGCGTCATCAGCCGCGCCAGCTCGATCTCCACCTGGCAGGCGGCCAGCGGATGGGCCAGCCCCTGGTGCGCGCCGATCGGCGTTCCCCACACCTGCCGCTCGCGGGCGTAGGACGTCGCCTTCTGCAGCGCCAGCCGGGCGACGCCGAGCGAGTACGCCGCCGCCATGACCCGCTCGGGGTTCAGCCCGGCGAACAGCTGCGCGATGCCCTGGTCCGGGTGGCCGACCAGCGCATCGGCCGGCAACCGGACGTCGTCCAGGAAGAGCGAGAACTGCTTCTCCGGGCTGACGATCTCCATGGGGATCGGGTGCGCGGTCAGCCCGGGCGCACCGGTGGGGACGACGAACAGCGCCGGCCGCAGTGTCCCCGGCGGCCCGCCCGCGAGCCGGCCGACCACGAGCACCGCGTCGGCCTGGTCGACGCCGCTGATCCACACCTTGCGGCCCGAGAGCACCCAGCCGTCGCCGTCCTCGCGGGCCACGGTGGTGATCCGGTGCGAGTTCGAGCCGGCGTCGGGCTCGGTGATGGCGAAGGCCATGGTGCGCGAGCCGTCGGCCAGCCCGGGGAGCCAGCGCTCCTGCTGCGCCGGCGTGCCGTAGCGGGCGATGACCGTCCCGCAGATCGCCGGCGACACGACCATCATCAGCAGCGGGCAGCCGGCCGCGCCGAGCTCCTCGAGCACCAGCGAGAGCTCCACCAGCCCGCCGCCCCCGCCGCCGTACTCCTCGGGCAGGTTGACGCCGAGGAAGCCGGCCTTGCCCGCCTCGGCCCACAGCGCGTCGGTGCGCCCGCCCGACCGCGCCTGCTCGAGGAAGTACGCCTGGCCGTACCGGGCGCCCAGGTCGGCGACCGCCGCCCGCAGCGCGCGCAGCTCGTCGCCCTCGTCGAAGTCCAGGGTCACGCGGGCACGACCTCCTGCCGGAGCTGAGCTTTGGCGATCTTCCCGGCGGGGGTGGTCGGCAGCTCGGCGCGGATCTCGAACCGGCGGGGCACCTTGTAGTCGGCCAGCCGTTCCCGGCACCAGGCGGTGAGCTCCTCGGCCGTGGGCGGGGACGCCGGGTCGGCCGGCACGACGAAGTACAGCCCCACCTCGCCCAGGACGGCGTCCGGGACGCCGATGCCCGCGGCGAGCGCGACGCCCGGGTGAGCGGCCAGGACGTTCTCGACCTCGACCGGGTACACGTTGAACCCACCCTGCAGGAACATCTCCTTGCGCCGCCCCCGCAACACCAGGTGGCCGTCGGGTCGGCGGGTGACCATGTCGCCGGTGGCCAGCCAGCCGTCGCGGAACGCCTCGGCCGTCTCGGCGGGCATCTCCCAGTAGCCGGCCGCGACGCAGTCGCCGCGCACCTGCAGCTCGCCGTCCTGGCCGTCGGGGACCTCGGCGCCCGTGGCGGGGTCGACCACCCGCACCTCCACCCCCGTCAGCGGCGTGCCGAGCGTCTGGCAGACGGTGCCCAGGTCGTCGTCGGACGCGCTCATCACGCAGGCGCCCGACGTCTCGGAGAGCCCGTAGAGGTTCTGCACGAGCGCGCCCGGGAAGGCCTGCCCCATCGCGCGGGCCAGCGGCGGGTCGACATTCGAGCCGCCGGCCACGGCGATGCGCACGGTGGACAGGTCATGGCCGGTCTTCGCCAGCTCGGCCAGCATGAGCACGTACATGGTCGGGACGCCGGCCAGGATCGTGACGCCGTGCCGCGCCCCGGCGGCGAGGGCGGCGCTCGGGGAGAACGCCGGGATCAGCGCGACCCGCGCGCGCGAGACCAGCGAGTGCAGCACCGTGCAGGTGAGCCCGCCGACGTGGTTGAACGGCAGTGTGGCCACCAGCACGTCGTCGGGTCCGGTGGCCTGGCGTTCCTGCTGACCGCGTGCCGAGGCGAGCAGACTGCCGTGGGTCAGCACGGCGCCCTTGGGGCGCCCCGTGGTGCCGGACGTGTAGAGGACGACGGCCGGTGTGCCGGCGTCCACCGGTCCGTCCTGGGCCCCGCCGGACGAGGCCAGCAGGGCGGCGAAGCCCTCGGGGCCGTCCTCGCCGAACCAGACCACGGACTCCAGCGCGGGCAGCCGGGACCGCAGCGCCGCGTACATCGCGCGGTAGTCGAAACCTCCGAGATGGGCGGGCGTCACGACCACCCGGGCGCCGGAGTGGCCGAGCATGTACTCCAGCTCGGTCTCCCGGTAGCGCACGTTCAGCGTGACGACCGCGGCGCCGAGCCGGGTAACCCCGAAGAAGAGGGCCAGCCAGTCGACGGTGTTCAGCCCGGCGACGGCGACCCGGTCACCGGGAACGATGCCGCGGGCGGCCAGCCCCGCCGCGCACCGGTCTGCCCGCGCGTCGAGGTCGCCGAAGGTCACCGGGTCCCCGTCGCCGACCAGGAAGACACGGTCCGGGGTCTGCCGCGCGGCCGTGCGGAGTTCGGCGCCGAGATCGGTCACGACGGCAGCCCATCACGGCTGTGCTCCCGGCCACAACCGCCTGCGGAGCGGACGCACCGGTCCCGCGCTGGTCAGCGCAGCGCCGGTCGGGCAGGCTGGCAAGCCGTGCTCCTCGACGCCGCCCTGCTGTCCACCGGGATCGACGACGTGCCCGCCACCGCCCGCGAGCTGGAGGAACGCGGCTACGCCGGCGTCTGGGCCTCGGAGGTGGACCACGACCCGTTCCTCCTGCTGCACTCGGCGGGCGCGGCGACCAGCCGCGTGACCATCGGCACCGCGATCGCCGTCGCGTTCGCCCGCTCCCCGATGACCGTCGCGCAGACGGCGCACGACCTGCAGCGCTACACGCGCGGCCGGTTCGTCCTCGGCCTCGGCACGCAGATCAAGCCGCACATCGAACGGCGCTACTCCATGCCGTGGGGGCGGCCGGTGGCCCGGATGCGCGAGTACGTCGGCGCGCTGCGGGCCATCTGGAGCGCGTGGCAGGACGGCGTCCCGTTGCGCTTCGAGGGGGAGTTCTACCGGCACACCCTGATGACGCCGATGTTCTCGCCGCCGGCGCACGAGTGGGGCGCGCCGCCGGTGCACCTCGCCGCCGTGGGCCCGGCGATGACCCGGCTCGTGGGCGAGGTGGCCGACGGCCTGTTCGTGCACGGCTTCACCACCGCCCGCTACCTGCGTGAGCGCACGCTGCCGGCGCTGGAGAGCGGCCTGTCCGCCGCCGGCCGCACCCGCGCGGACGTGACGGTGAGCCTGCCGGGCCTGGTCGTCAGCGGCCGCACCGAGCAGGAGCTGGCCGAGGCGGCCAGGGCGGTGAAGGCCACCATCGCGTTCTACGGCAGCACCCCGGCCTACCGGCCGGTGCTCGAGCTGCACGGCTGGGACGCGCTCGGCGAGGAGCTGCACGCGCTGTCGGTCAGCCGGCGGGAGGACAAGTGGACGGCGATGCGCGACCTGGTCGGCGACGACGTCCTCGAGGCGTTCGCGGTGGTGGGCGCCCCGGAGGAGCTGGGCGCGCGGGTGCGGGAGCGCTTCGACGGCCTGGTCGACCGGTTCAGCGTGTACGCCTCCTACCCGTCGTCCCTGGACCTGTGGACGCCGCTGGTCGCCGACCTCGCCTGACCCTGCTCGCAGAACAGCGCCCGCTTGGGCCATACTGGAAGTGAGAATCATTCCCAGTAGCGAGGAGGAGCGGTGCTCCGCGCCCCATCGGCAGCCGCTGCCCTGGCGGTGCTCGCCGTCCTGGGCCTGACCGCCTGCGGCGGAGGAGAGGACTCCGCGGCGGACCGGCCGGTCACCGTCAGCGGCGACGCCGCGCGCTGCCCCGGCAAGGTGGTCGACGTCGTGGTCTCGGTCAGCCAGTGGAGCGACCTGGTGCACCGGCTCGGCGGGGACTGCGCGAGCGTCACGACCGTGCTCGCCTCCGCCGCGGCCGATCCGCACGACTTCGAGCCGCGGCCGGGGGACCTCGCGGCGTTCGACGGCGCCGACCTCGTCGTCCTCAACGGCGCCCACTACGACGGCTGGGCCGAGGACGCGATCGCCACCCTCGACGACGAGCCGGCCGTGGTCTCCGCCGCCGCGATCGCCGGCGCGGACGACGGCGACGACCCGCACCTGTGGTACCAGCCGGACCTGCTGCCGCGCATGGCCGAGGCCATCACCGCGGAGCTGACCGGGCTCGCGCCGGACGACGCCGACGTCTTCACCGCCGCGGCCGCCGCCTGGCAGGAGGACCTGCAGCCCTACCTCGACGAGGTCGCGGCCCTGCAGGCCACCGCCGCGGGCCGCACCTACGCCGCGACCGAGACGGTGTTCGACCGCACCGCCGGCGCCCTCGGGCTGCGCGACGTCACGCCGGAGGGCTACCGGCGCGCCGCCAGCAACGACAGCGACCCGGCACCGGGGGACATCGCCGCGTTCGAGCGGGCACTGTCGGACGGCGAGGTCGACGTGCTGGTCTTCAACACCCAGACCGAGGGCAGCGTCCCCGACCAGTTGCGCGCCGCGGCCGAGGACGCCGGCGTCCCTGTGGTGGAGGTGACGGAATCGCCCCCGGACGCGGGCGGTTCCTTCGTCTCGTGGCAACTCGCCCAGCTCCGGCAGCTCTCGACCGCCCTGGCCGGCCGGTGACCACGGCCCTGGCGCTCGAGGGCGTCCGCGTCGTCCGCGGTGGCCGCACCGTCTGGTCCGAGGGCGACCTCACCGTGCCGGCCGGCGCGGTCGTCGGTGTGATCGGCCCCAACGGCGCCGGCAAGACGACGCTGTTCCAGGTGCTCCTGGGCCTGCTGCCGGTCGCCGAGGGCCGGGTGGAGGTCCTCGGCGGGGCGCCGCGGCGGGGCAACCGCCGGATCGGCTACGTGCCGCAGAACTACACGGCCGCGATCGGCGAGGCGGTGCGCTGCCGCGACCTGGTCACGCTCGGGCTCACCGGCGGCCGGTTCGGGCTGCGCCGGACGACACCCGCCGAACGCGCCCGGGTCGACGCCGCGCTCGAGCGGGTGGGCGCCGCCGACTACGCCGACCGGCGGATGTCCGAGCTCTCCGGCGGCCAGCAGCAGCGGGTGGCGATCGCGCAGGCCATCGTCGACGACGCCGAGCTGCTCCTCCTGGACGAGCCGCTGGCCAACCTCGATCTGCGCAACCAGCACGAGATCGTCCGGCTGCTCGGCGACCTCCGCCGGGAGCGCGGGGTCACGATCATGGTGGTCGCGCACGACCTCAACCCGCTGCTGCCGGTGCTCACCGACGCCGTCTACCTGCTCGACGGCCATCCGCACCACGCCGCGATCGGCGACGTCGTCCGGGAGGACCTGCTGACCCACCTCTACGGGACGCCGGTGGGCGTCGTCCGGACACCGCAGGGCGATCTGTTCACCCGCGCGGCGTGGCGGGATCCCGTCCGGTGAGGGCGCTCCTCGACGGGATCGGCTTCCAGCCCGACTGGGTCGACGTCCTGCAGGCGACGTTCATGCGGCACGCCCTGATCGGTGGGTCGCTGGTCGCGCTGGCCGCCGGGCTGCTCGGCTACTTCGTGATCACCCGTCAGAACGCCTTCGCCGCGCACGCGCTGGCGCACATCGGGTTCCCCGGCGCCACGGGCGCAATCCTCGTCGGGGCCCCGGTCACGCTGGGGCTCGCGGTGTTCTGCGTCGGCGGCGGGCTGCTGATCGGGCTGTTCGGACGGCGGGTCGCCGAGCGCGAGATCGCCACCGGCACGATCCTCGCGCTGGCCACGGGCCTCGGCGTCCTGTTCGCCTCGCTGGCCGGCGCGAACGCCGGCACCACCACGTCGGTGCTGTTCGGGAACCTGCTGGCGATCTCCTCCGACCAGCTGGTCGTCTTCGGGCTGTTCACCGCCGCGGTGGTCGTCGTCCTCGCGCTCATCGCCCGGCCGCTGCTGTTCGCCTCCGTCGACCCCGCGGTCGCCGAGGCCCGCGGCGTGCCGGTGCGCGCGCTGGGGCTGGCGTTCGTCGTCCTGCTGGCGCTGACCATCACCATGGCCGTCCAGGTGGTCGGGACGCTGCTGCTGTTCGCCCTCGTCGTCACGCCCGCCGCCACGGCGCTGCGGCTGACCGCCCGCCCGCCGGCCGTCGCCGCGATCGCGGTCGGGATCGCGCTGGTCTCGGTGTGGCTCGGACTGGTGCTCGCGGCGATGGTCAACCTGCCGCCGAGCTTCTTCGTCGTCTCGGTCGCCGTGGCGGTCTGGCTGGTCGTGCTGGGGCTGACCGGCCGGCGCCGGGAGGTACGCCAGACCGCCGACGCAGACAGCCACCACCGGGCGGCGGCACCGGTCGCCTGACATCGTGATCGATCTCTCACCGGGTGCGACGCGGATCACCGGATCGGGGGTGTTTTCGCCGGCCGGCGCCAGGAGAGGCTGGGCGGCATGGAGGACATGCAGCGCGAACCGCGAGTAGCCGAGGGCTCGGCCCCGGAGCAGAACGACGAGTCCCGGACCCCGGAGACGTCCGTCGCGACCGCCCGGCTGCTGGCCAACCCCCGGCGCATCCGCCGGGACTGATCACCGAGGGCCGGGGATCAAGTCGAAACGGCGATCGTCACGCAGCGTCGCCACATCGGCCCCACTGATCCCCGGCGTCTCGGACAACTCGATCACCTCTGGTTACTCAGAGCAACAATCCTCGGCGTGCCGCGAACTGCTCCGTCACGGTCTGGTGCACGATCCGGAGCGTGACCGCCGCCCTCTCCCTCGCCGCCACTGACGACTCCTCGGCCCCGGTCCGCCGCAGCCGCGCCGAGCGGCAGGCGATCGTCCTCGACACCGCCGAGCGCCTCTTCGCGAGCCGCAGCTCGCGCAGCGTCGGCATGGACGAGCTGGTCCGCGAGACGGGTCTGGGCAAGATGACCGTCTACCGGCTCTTCAAGAGCAAGGACGACCTGGTCGGCGCCTACCTCGCGCGCAAGGCCGCCACCGTGCTGGCCTTCATCGACGCCGAGCTGGCCCGCTGCGAGGGCGACCCGCGCGCCGCCCTGCTCGCCGTCGTCGACCACGTCGAGCGCGAGGTGACCCGCACCGGCTTCCGCGGCTGCCCGTTCACCAACGTCAGCAGCGAGTACGACGACGCGCAGCACCCGGCCCGCGTCGCCGCCGCCGACTACAAGTTCGAGCTGCACGCGCGGCTGGAGCGGCTGGCCGATCAGCTGCTGCCGGGCAGCGGCGAGGACCTCGCCGCCCAGATCCACCTGATCATGGACGGCATGTACCTCTCCGGCGGCCTGCTGGGCCCCGACGGGCCGGCCGCCCACGGCCGTCAGCTCGCCGAGCGCCTGATCGACAACGCGGCGCAGCTCCGGGGTACCGCGCGCGCCTGACGCCGTCCGCCCGCAGGATGGGCCGGTGACCAGCGATCGCACCCGGCCCGACCTCGACGATCCGACGGTGGAGGCGCTCGGCAAGCTGTCCGAGGCGCTCGAGGTCGTCGAGCACGCCCGCGGCCTGCTGTACGGCTTCCACCGGCTGACCGGCACCGCCGACCTCACCCTCCAGGAGGCGGTGGAGCTCTTCCGCAAGGCCGGGCACGACCAGCTCGCCGACGACCTGGAGCGGGACCTGGTGGGCCGCAACGTCATCGCCGACCGCTGGACGTTCCAGATCGTCGAGGACTACGACGGCGGCTACTGGTCGGCCTTCCGCGCCTTCGACGAGCGTGCCCGCGGCGAGCTGTCCGGCGGGGACCGGCACGTCCTCGAGGCGCGGATGAAGCAGCGCGAGCGCACACCGGGGCACCCCCGGCACGAGGCCGGTCCGGCGCTGGCCGACTGACGGGAGTTTCCCGGCCGCCCGGCGGGGCAGCACCCCTCCGTGACGAGCCCGAAGGACAAGGACGACGCCGAGCTCGACTCCGAGGCCGGCCCGCTCGGCAGCGCCGTCGCGCCGCCCGGTGATCCCGCATCCCAGGGCGGCGACCCGGACCGGGCCGGCGACGTGGCCGGGCCGTCCTACCCGCCCGCCGAGACCGAGCCCGACGCGCACCGGTGACGAATCGGTCTCGGTAGCGCCGCAGGCCGTGCCGTCTGGCGTGCACAGCCGCAGACTCGGGACGTGACCGCTTCGCAGCCTCCCGCCGGTGCACCGCGCCCCGCCGGCAGCAGCGGCCCCCTGCCCGGCGGCCTCGGTGGTGCGCCCGGCAGCCCCGCGCCCGCCGGCACGCAGCCGGCTCCCCCGGCCCCCAGGCGGCGCACCGGCCGCGCCATCGGACGCTCGCTCGCCGCGGCGCTGCTGGTGTTCGTCACCGTCCTCCTGGTGCTCTTCGTCGTCTTCAACACCCAGACCGTCGACGTGAGCCTGGTGTTCGGCAACGTCGACGCGCCGCTGGTGCTGGCGCTGGTGATCGCGGCCGCGCTGGGCGGCCTGGTCGTAGGGCTCGCCGGCGTCGCGCTCCGCGCCCGCCGGGGCAAGAAGTCCTGACGCCCCGGTCTGGGATCAGCTGACCTGATCCCCGCGGGTCCAGGCTCACCGTGCAGCGTGAGCCAGGACGCGCTGCGCTGAGCCAGGACGCCGGACCGCCTCACCCGTCAAGAGCATGGTCACGGCCCTGTCGCTTGCCGTTGCTACTGGCGAGTAATAAGTTGTTACCGGCGAGTACGCAAGCGCCGCCACACGCCCCGAGCACAGGAGCCACGGCATGGGCCACTACACCGCGAACCTGCGGGACCTCGAGTTCAACCTGTTCGAGTTCCTCGACACCAAGGACCGGTTCGGCACCGGTCCGTTCGAGCAGATGGACGCCGAGACGGCGCGCGGTGTGCTCACCGAGATCCGCCGGCTCGCCGAGGGCCCGATCGCCGAGTCGTTCGCCGACGCCGACCGCAACCCGCCGGTGTTCGACCCGGCCACCCACTCGGTCACGCTGCCCGAGTCGTTCAAGAAGTCGGTCCGCGCCCTCGAGGACGGCGAGTGGTACCGCCTCGACCTGCCCGAGGAGCTCGGCGGCTTCGGTGCCCCGCACACGCTCACCTGGGCCGCCTTCGAGATGGTGCTCGGCGCGAACCCGGCCGTCTTCATGTACGGCGCGTGGGCCGCCTTCGCCGGCGTCCTGCACGAGCTCGGCACGCCCGACCAGAAGCGGCTCGCCGAGCTGATGATCGAGCACAAGTGGGGCGCCACCATGGTGCTGACCGAGCCCGACGCCGGTTCCGACGTCGGCGCCGGCCGCACCAAGGCCGTGCCGCAGGACGACGGCTCCTGGCACATCACCGGCGTGAAGCGGTTCATCACCTCCGCCGAGCACGACCTCTCCGACAACATCGTCCACCTGGTGCTGGCCCGGCCCGAGGGCGCCAAGCCCGGCACCAAGGGGCTGTCGCTGTTCGTCGTCCCCAAGTTCCACGTGGACCTGGCGACCGGTGCGCTCGGCGAGCGCAACGGCGTCCACGTCACCAACGTCGAGAAGAAGATGGGCCTGAAGGTCTCGACCACCTGCGAGCTCACCTTCGGCGACGGGCCGGTGCCGGCGAAGGGCTGGCTGGTCGGCGAGGTGCACGACGGCATCGCGCAGATGTTCAAGGTCATCGAGCACGCCCGGATGTTCGTGGGCGCCAAGGCGATCGCCACGCTGTCGGCCGGCTACCAGCAGGCGCTGGCGTTCGCCAAGGAGCGCGTGCAGGGCGCCGACCTCACCGCCACCAGCAAGGACGCCCCGCGGGTGACCATCACCCACCACCCCGACGTGCGCCGCTCGCTGATGCTGCAGAAGTCCTACGCCGAGGGCATGCGGGCGCTGTACCTGTACGCCGCGACCTTCCGCGACCAGGTGATCCAGGCCCAGGCCGAGGGCACCGGCGACTCGGAGGAGGCGAAGCTCGCCGAGCGCGTGAACGACCTGCTGCTGCCGGTCGTGAAGGGCTTCGGCTCCGAGCGCGCGACCCAGCTGCTCACCGCGGAGTCGCTGCAGACCCTGGGTGGCTCGGGCTACCTGCAGGACTACCCGATCGAGCAGTACATCCGCGACTCCAAGATCGACACCCTCTACGAGGGGACGACGGCGATCCAGGGGCAGGACTTCTTCTTCCGCAAGATCGTCAAGGACGGCGGCGTCGCGCTGACCTGGCTCGCCACGCAGATCCAGGCGACGATCGACGCCGAGGTCGGCAACGGCCGGCTCAAGGAGGAGCGGGCGCTGCTGGCCACCGCGCTCTCCGACGTCCAGGGCATGCTCACCGCGATGTTCGGCCACCTGACGGCCGCGCAGGAGGACATGACCAGCCTGTACAAGGTCGCGCAGAACACCTCGCGGCTGCTGCTGGCCGCCGGTGACCTGATCACCGCGTGGCTGCTGGTCCGCCAGTCCGAGGTCGCCCTGGCCGCGCTGGCCGGCGAGGTCGCGGAGAGGGACCGGTTCTTCTACGAGGGCAAGCTGGCCGCGACCCGCTTCTTCTGCACCCAGGTGCTGCCGAAGCTCTCCGCTGAGCGGGCGATCGTCGAGAACACGGACAACGCGCTCATGGAGGTCCCGGAGGCAGCCTTCTGAGTCCCCGACGCCCCACCGGCCGCCGTCCTCCGGACGGCGGCCGTCGTCGTTTCCGGGGCGGCGAGATGGGCATGGTCCCGCCATGACCGACCCCGCCGGCAGCGACCGCATCCAGCAGGACGTGCCCACCGCCTCGGGCACCGGCGACAACAGCGACACCGGCTCCTCCTTCGAGGACGTGCCGCTCACCCGCGAGGAGGCCGTCGAGCGCGACGCCGCCACCCCCGACGAGCAGCCGGCGCGGGCCGACAGCGACCTGTCGACCGCTCAGCGCGCCCAGCACGACAAGACCTGAGGAGACCGCCCGTGACCGAGTCCCAGCCCACCGGCTACCGCGAGTCCGCCGATACGACCGACGCCGACTCGACCGAGAACCTGGTCGACGGCACCCCGGGCAACGACGTCAGCGACAGCGGCGAGCGCGACACCACCCTGACCACGGACGACGACGCCCAGCGCGACGACTCGGTGACCCGCCCCGGCAACATGCCCGGCTGAGCCCGACGACGAGGGGCTCCCCGCCGGGCCGGCGGGGAGCCCCTTCGTCGTGCCGCGGCTCAGACGGTCGCGGCGGCCCGGCCGTCGTCCTCGGGCACGACAGCGTCGTCACCGGCGAGGTCCCGGGTGCGCGTCTCCCCGTAGGCCCAGACCGCGACGAGCGTGACCGCCGCGCAGATGATCATGTACAGCGCGACCGCACCCGGGTTGGGGTCGTCGAAGCTGCCCAGCACGGCCAGCGCGATCAGCGGGGCGGGGGCGCCGGCCACCAGCGAGGCCAGCTGAGCGCCGATGGAGACCCCGGTGTAGCGGGTCTTGGTGCCGAACAGCTCCGCGAAGAAGGCCGCCTGCGGCCCGTACATCGCGCCGTGGAACAGCAGCCCGACGGTGATCGCCAGGACGGCCAGCCCGAAGTTGTCCTGGTCGAGCAGCCCGAAGAGGGCGTAGGCCCAGACGCCGATGCCCGCGGCGCCGAACAGGTAGACCGGCCGGCGGCCGATGCGGTCCGACAGCGCGCCCCACAGCGGGATGGTCACCAGGTGGACGGCCGAGGCGATGAGGACGGCGTTGAGCGCGAACGACGCCTCCAGGCCCCGGACGTCGCGGATGTAGACCAGGGTGAACGCGGTCAGCACGTAGAAGGAGACGTTCTCCGAGATCCGGGCGCCCATCGCGGTGAGGACCTCGCGCTTGTAGCGGGCGAGGACGGTGAGGATCGGTGCCTTCTCGGCCACGCCGGTCGCGGCCGCCTTCTCCGCCGCGGCGCGCTGCGCCTCGAGGAACACCGGCGACTCGCTCACCGCGAGCCGGACGAACAGGCCGACGACGATGAGCACCGCCGACAGCAGGAACGGGATCCGCCAGCCCCAGGCGGCGAACGCCTCGTCGGACTGGAACGCGGCGAGCAGCGCCAGCACGCCGGTGGCCAGCAGGTTGCCCGCGGGCGCGCCCGCCTGCGGCCAGGAGGCCCAGAAGCCGCGGTTCTCGGGCCGGCCGTGCTCGGAGACGATCAGCACCGCACCGCCCCACTCGCCGCCCAGCGCGAAGCCCTGGACGAGGCGCAGCACGATCAACAGGATCGGGGCCAGCACGCCGACGGTGGCGTAGGTCGGCAGCAGGCCGATGAGGAACGTGGCGCCGCCCATCATGAGCAGCGAGATGACCAGCAGCTTCTTGCGGCCGAGCCGGTCGCCGAAGTGGCCGAACACGAGCGCGCCCACCGGCCGCGCGAAGAAGCCGACGGCGTAGGTGGCGAACGCGGCGAGAGTCCCGACGAACGCGTCCTGCTCGGGGAAGAACAGCTTGTTGAAGATGAGCGCGGCGGCCGAACCGTAGAGGAAGAAGTCGTACCACTCGACCGTGGTGCCGATGATGCTCGCGCCGACGACGCGGCCGAAGCGCGTCCCGGTGGAGGCGGGTGCGGACATGGGTGGAGGTCTCCTCGTCGAGGGCCGGAGTGCGGTCGGGGATCGACGCTAGGCAGCCGTGACGACGGTCACCATGTGCTCGCACCCCTCGAACTGGTCGCCTCGGGTGTGGCCGGCCGCCACATGCGGCGGCTGCGGCAGCGAGGTCCCGCGAGCATCCGGATCGTGTCGACCCGCCCCATGTGCCGAACGCCTATACGGGTTCGCCGGCCCATGTGGGGAGTCGACATCTGCGCGGCGGCGGCTCCGGTCGTACCGTGCACCCATGGCGGACGAACTGGCGGGACGACGGGCGCTGGTGACGGGTGGCGCGTCAGGCATCGGGCGGGCCTGCGCGCAGCGGCTGGCGGCCGCCGGGGCCTCCGTGGTGGTCCTGGACCGGGACGCGGAGGCGGCGAAGGCCGTGGCGGCGGAGGTGGGCGGCAGCGCCGTCGTGGCCGACCTGTCCGACCTCGACGGCATCGCCGCCCTCGACCTCGACGTCGACGTGCTGGTCAACAACGCCGGGCTGCAGCACGTCGCGCCGGTGCACGAGTTCCCGGTCGACCGGTTCTCCTACATCCTCCGGCTCATGCTGGAGGCGCCCTTCCGGCTGATCCGCGGCGCCCTGCCGCACATGTACGAGCAGGGCTGGGGCCGCGTGGTCAACATCAGCTCGATCCACGGACTGCGCGCCTCGGCCTACAAGTCCGCCTACGTGACCGCCAAGCACGGGCTCGAGGGCCTGTCCAAGGTGGTCGCGCTCGAGGGCGCCGAGCACGGCGTCACGTCCAACTGCGTCAACCCCGCCTACGTCCGCACCCCGCTGGTGGAGAACCAGATCGCCGACCAGGCGCGGGCGCACGGGCTCTCGGAGTCCGAGGTGGTGGCGCAGGTCATGCTCGCTCCCGCCGCGGTCAAGCGGCTGCTCGAGCCGGCGGAGGTGGCGGAGGCGGTCGCCTACCTCTGCTCGCCGGCGGCGGCCTCGGTCACCGGCACCTCGCTCGTGCTCGACGGCGGGTGGAGCGCCCACTGATGAAGGACCCCCTGCCCCCCACCGCTCGCACGCTCGCGGCGGGGCCCTGCAGGGGGCCGGCCGCGATGCCGGTCGTGTCGGCCGCCGAGTACTTCCAGCTGCTGCTCGAGGACGCGGCGGCCATCGAGTACGAGCGGCCGCTGGTCCGCGCCCGGGCCGCCGGGGCGGACGGCGCCACCGTCGCCGAGCTGGAGCAGGTCAAGCTGCTCGCCCTGCGGGTCCGGGAGGCGTTCGCCGCCCGACGGCGGCGGGAGTCCGAGCTGTCGGCGCTGTTCGACACGGCGAGCGACCTGGCCGCCCTGCGCAGCGTCGACTCGGTGCTCAGCGCGATCGTCCGGCGCGCCCGGCAGCTGCTGGGCACCGACACCGCGTACCTGACCCTCAACGACGAGGCGCGCGGGGACACCTACATGCGGGTCACCGACGGCTCGGTGTCCGCTCGCTTCCAGGCGTTGCGGCTCGGCATGGGCGAGGGCCTCGGTGGGCTGGTCGCGCAGACCGCCTCGCCCTACGCGACGTCGAACTACCCGGCCGACGAGCGGTTCCTCCACACCGACGAGATCAACGGCGGCGTCTCCGAGGAGGGGCTGGTCGCCATCCTCGGCGTCCCCCTGATCCGCGGCTCGCAGGTGGTCGGCGTCCTGTACGCCGCCGACCGCAGCGAGCGCTCCTTCGACCGCTCCGAGGTCGCCCTTCTCGGCTCGCTGGCCGCGCACGCCGCGATCGCGCTCGACAACGCCCGGCTGCTCGAGGAGACGCGCACCGCCCTGGAGGAGCTCTCCGCGGCCAGCCGGGAGCTGCGCGCGCACACCGCGTCGGTGGAACGGGCGGCCGAGGCGCACGACCGGTTCGTCGGCGTCGTCCTGCGCGGCGGCGGGGTCGAGGACGTCGCCGCCGCGGTCACCGAGGTGCTGGGCGGCCGGATCACCGTGCTCGACGAGGAGGGGCGCCCCTCCCCCGTCGGCGCCGGCGGCGAGCTGCCGCCCGATCCCGCGGCCGCGCTCGCGCAGGCCCGCACCACCGGCCGGACGGCGCGCGACGGCAGCTGGTGGACCGCGGCGGTCACCGTCGGCAGCGACCTGCTCGGCGGCCTGGTCCTGCACCGGGACGGCGAGCTCTCCGACGCCGACCAGCGCATCCTCGAGCGCGCGGCGCTGGTCACCGCGCTGCTCCTGCTCATCCGGCGCACCGCGAGCGAGGCGGAGAACCGCGTGCGCGGCGAGCTGCTCGACGAGCTGCTCACCGCCCCCGACCGGGACCCCGACGGGCTGCGCGAGCGCGCCCGGCGGCTGGGGGCGGATCTCGACCGGCCGCACGCCGTGGTCGACGCCCGCGTGCCCGACGAGCGGCGGCCCCGGGCCGTGGCGGCCGCCGCCCACCTGGCGGCCACGCGCGGCGGCCTGGCCGGCGTGCACGACGGGCACCTGGTCCTCTGCCTGCCAGGGCTCGCGCCGGAGGACGCCGCCGCGACCGCCGCCCGCGAGATCACCGGCGCGGCCGCCGGCCCGGTCACCGCCGGCGCCGCCGGGCCGGCCACCGGCCCGGCCGGTCTGGCGGCCGCACACGCCGAGGCGCACCGGTGCACCGCCGCGCTGCTCGCCCTGGGGCGCTGCGGCCAGGCGGCGAGCGCCGCGCAGCTCGGCTTCGTCGGCCTGCTGATCGGCGAGGGCCGCGACGTGGCCGGGTTCGTCACGGCCACGCTCGGGCCGGTCCTCGACTACGACCGCCGCCGGGGCACGCTGCTCGCCGCGACGCTGGCGGCCTGGTTCGACGCGGGCGGCTCCCCGGCCCGGGCCGCGGAGGCCCTCGGCGTCCACGTCAACACCGTCGGCCAGCGGCTGGAGCGGATCGGCCGGCTGCTCGGCGCGGACTGGTCGACCCCCGACCGCGCGCTCGAGGTCCAGCTCGCCCTGCGGCTGCACCGGCTCGCCCCCTGACGGCCCCGCCTACGCTGGGCGGGTGCGCGCGGAGGTCTGGCAGGAGCTCGCGCGGGCGCACGCCGAGCGCGCCGACGCACTGACCGAGGGGCACCGCGCCCGGAAGGCGGCCGGCCGGCGGCACGCGATCGAGGACTTCCTCTTCGAGTACTACAGCACCCGCCCGTCCCTGCTGCGCCGCTGGCACCCGGGCGCGGGCGTCGTCCTGGCGCCGGCCGCCGACGGCCCGGCGCCGCACGCGGCCTGGCGCTGGTACCGGACCGACGACGGCGCGGTGACCCTCGACGTCGACGCCTTCCTGGCCGACCGCGGGGAGACCGTCGCCTTCGTGCACCGGCTGCTGACGGCGACCGCCTCCCGGCCGGCCTTCACCGGCTGCTTCGGGTTGCACGAGTGGGCGATGGTCTACCGCCAGGACGGGCACCGGCACCCGCTGCCGCTGCGGCTCGGTCAGGCGGGCACCGATGCGGTGGTGGAGGCGCACCCGATCCGGTGCACCCACTTCGACGCGTTCCGGTTCTTCACGCCGGCCGCCGTCGGGCTCAACCGGGTGCAGCCGACACGTGCGTCGCAGGTCGCGCTCGAGCAGCCGGGCTGCCTGCACGCCTCGATGGACTGCCACAAGTGGGCCGGCAAGCTCGGGCCGGCCGTTCCCGGCGACCTCGCGCTCGACTGCTTCGAGCTGGCCCGGGACGTCCGCCTGCTCGACATGCAGGCCTCGCCGTACGACCTGTCCGCTTACGGCGAGGCGGCCGTCGCGATCGAGACGCCCGAGGGTAAGGCCGAGTACGTGCACCGCCAGCGCGAGCTCGCCGGGCGCGCGGCCGGGCTGCGCGCCCGCCTGATCGCCGTGTGCGAGGAACTGCTCACAGTTCGCCGGGACGTCGCCGTCGCGTCGCCCGGGCGCCGTACCGTCGGAGTGTGACCTCCCTCCGGATCGACCGCTGGCTGCGCCTCGACGGCACGACCAACACCCGCGACCTCGGCGGCCTGCCGACCACCGACGGCGGGACGACGGTTCCCGGGCGGATCCTGCGCAGCGACAACCTGCAGACCCTGAGCGAGGCCGACGTCGCGCGGCTGGTCGACGAGCTGAAGGTGCGGGAGGTCATCGACCTGCGCACCAGCGGCGAGATCCTGCTCGAGGGGCGCGGCCCGCTGCGCGCCGTCCCGGACGTCGTCCACCGGCACTTCGGGCTGATCCCCGAGCGCGGCCACTACACCGACGTGTTCGCGGTCGAGGAGGACGACGTCCCCGACCTGCCGGCGGGCTGGCAGGCGTCGGTGCTGCCGCGGCAGACGGCCGAGGGCGACGAGCAGGAGTCGCCGGCGGTCCGCTCCTACCTCGGGTACCTGAACGACCGGGGCGAGAACGTCGTGGCCGCGCTGCGGGCGCTGGCACACGGCGGCCCGGGCGCGGCGGTGGTCCACTGCGCGGCCGGCAAGGACCGCACCGGCGTCATCGTGGCGCTGTCGCTGGCCGTGGCGGGCGTCCCGCACGACGAGATCGTCGCCGACTACGCGATGACCGCCGAGATCATCGACGCCCTGGTCGCCAAGCTGGCCGCCTCCCCGACCTACGCCGAGGACATGGAGCGGGACGTCGCCCGCCACACCCCGCGGGCGGAGACGATGGACCGCGTGCTCACGCTGCTCGACGAGCGGCACGGCGGCCCCCTCGGCTGGCTGGAGGCGCACGGGTTCGGCGCCGCCGACCAGGCCGCGCTGCGGTCCCGGCTGCGCGACTAGCGCGCCGGGGCCTGCCCCCGGTCGCGGTGCTTGTCCTCGTACATCGCCGCGTCGGCCCGCCGCAGCAGCTGCTCCGGGCCGCCGTCGCCGTCCCGGTGCACGGCCACCCCGACGCTGGTCCCGATCCGCACGTCGCGGCCCTCGAGCCGGAAGGGCTCGTCGAAGCAGTGCAGCACCCGGCGGGCGAGGGAGTCCGCCCCGGCGGGTGAGGTCAGGCCGCGCAGCACGATCGCGAACTCGTCGCCGCTGAGCCGCCCGACGGTGTCCCCCGGTCGCACCGCCGCGAGCAGCCGGGCGGACACCTGCCGGAGCAACTCGTCGCCGGCGGCGTGGCCGAGCGTGTCGTTGACCTCCTTGAACCGGTCGAGGTCGCAGAAGAGGACGGCGAGCTGCTCGCCGTCGCCGGGCGCGCCGAGCGCGTCGGCCAGCCGGTCCAGGAACAGCACCCGGTTGGGCAGGCCGGTCAGCGCGTCGTGCGTGGCCTGGTGACGGACGGTCTCCAGCAGCCGCGCCTTCTGCAGCGCCGTCGTCGCCTGGTCGCCGACACCGCGCAGGCGGGCGAGGACGTCGCCGCCGAGCTGCACGGGGGCCTTCCCGGCCCGCCAGCCGGCCGCGGCCACGCCGAGGAACGTGGTGCCGGCCAGCAGGGGGACGGCGACGGCGTCGGTCGAACCGATGCCCCGCAGGTACTGCTGCAGCGCCGGGCTGCTGGTCGCCTCGCGGAGCACCAGCGGCTCGCGGTCGGTGAGCATGCCGACCAGCTCGGGGGTGTCCTCGGCATGCAGGGAACTTCCCAGGGCGGCCTCGGTCCCACGGGGGTCGTCCCCGGCCGTGGCCGACACCCGCAGCCGGCCCTCCGCCGGGTCCCAGAGCAGGATCGTGCCGCGGTTGCAGCCGACCACGCGGGGCAGCGCCTCGGCGACCACGGCGCAGACGGCGTAGGCGTCGGAGGCGGCCGCGAGCTCATGGGCCAGCGCCAGCAGCGCCCCGGCGCGATCGGCCTCCCGCCGCGCGTCGTCGAGCGCGACCAGCAGGTCGAGCGCCGCGGCGGCGTGGTCGGCGTACGCCGCGAGCAGGGACTGCTCCTCGCCCACGGTTCCGTATCCGGAGGGGTACAGAGCCGCGAGGCGGCCGTACCGGCGCCGGCTCGACATCACGTCGACGATGACCGCGCCCGGCCCGAGGTCGCCGCCCTGCAGCAGCGTCGCGGCCAGCCCGGGCACGTCCTCGGCTGCCAGGCCGGCGCTGTGCACGAGGGGCTCCCCCGTGGCCGGCGAGGAGACGGCCAGGAGGTACGCCGGCGCCAGGACCGCCTCGGCAGCGCGGGTCACGATGCCCTGCAGGACGCTGTCGAGGTCGGCGCTGCTGACCAGGTCGGTGGCCGCCGACTGCAGGCCGCGCAGCTGGCTGCGCAGCGCCCCGAGCTCGAGCTCGACCGCCGACCGCTTCGCCCGGCGGGGCCGCAGGCGGGAGCGGCGCTCCCAGCTCAGCTCGTAGACGCAGGCCGGGTGCCCCTCCGACTCGCAGCGATCGTGCGTGACGACCGCCGGCGGCAGGCCGAAGAAGGTCGGGACGGTGGTGAGCAGCCCCTGCGCGTACTGGCAGTCGGCCCGCGAGTGCGCGAAGCCCGGCTGCGCGCGGTAGATCATCGTCGCCGAGGTGGCAGTCGCCTCCGCGACCTCCATGGTGGATGTCGTCGTGAACTTGGCCATCACGTGCGGCACGCGACGATAGGCCTGCCGGGGCGTGCCGAGCGCCCGCATGACCAGGATCAGCGACGGGGTCATGCCGCTGGTCACGGCTTCGGAGCCGACCCGGAACATGGTCTGCGGGTCGTCGAACAGCTCGGTCGCGGCCCGGTAGAGGCTGCTGCGGGTCTCGTAGCTCCACCAGCGCGCGGGGTCCTCGAGTTCCGCTGCGGTGTGCGGGACACCGGCCCGGCACAGCAGCTCGTCGACCGCCTCGTCGCCGGCGCGGGACCGGACGAAGCGCAGCAGGCTGCCGGTGACCGCGCCGGAGGTCTCGCGGGCCTCGGCCGGCACGGTCTCCTTCGTCACGTACCGGTGATCGGCATGCCCCGGGATCGCGTTGAGAGCTCCGACCCGTTCGGGGTAGCCCGCCGGAACGGGGGCCGCAGAGGAGGTCCCGGTCCACGACCACGCGCAGCACACCCGTCCCGAACCGTCCACGCCTTCCACCACTGGACGGCGACGACCCCCGGCTTCCGTCGCGGAAGCCGGGGGTCGTGGCGGTTCTGCGCACCCGGCCCTCGGGGCCGCAGTGCCTACCTCAGCGGGGGATGCTGCGGTACGAGGCGCTGTTGGCCAGCGTCAGGAGCTCGTCGCGCATCGCGGGGGTGGTGCTGGTGGCGAGGGCGCGCTCGAGCGCCCGGCGGGTCCGCGCCGCCAGTCGACGCTCACGCCAGCTGGACGTCACGCTGCTCATCTCTGGTTGCTCCTTCGAAGCGTTCTTGGTGGGTACGCCTGTAGTAAAGCAGGCAACAGCCAAGGTATTCCGAAGAAAGACAGGCAGACGACAGGCCGCGCCGAGGGAACGTCACCCTGGGGAGTGAGCTTGCTCTCTCATCCGACGGCGAGGACCCGCCGGACCGCCTCCCGGGCAGCCTGCGGGTCGTCCGCCGCGAGCGCCGCCGCGGCGGCCTCCCGGCACGTGGCCAGGTCCACCGTGCCCAGCCGGGCGCCCACCGCCGGCACCGCCGAGGCGGCGCAGGACAGCGACGTGATGCCCAGTCCGACGAGGACGACGGCGAGCAGCGGGTCGGCCGCGGCCTCGCCGCACACCCCGACCGGCTTGCCGCGCCGCTGCCCGGCCTCGGCGGTGATCCGCACCAGCTCGAGCAGCGCCGGCTGCCACGGGTCGGTGAGGTCGGCCAGGTCGGCCGAGAGCCGGTCGGCCGCGAGGGTGTACTGCGAGAGGTCGTTGGTGCCGATCGACAGGAAGTCGACGTGCTCGAGCAGCCGCTCGGCCAGCAGCGCGGCCGACGGCACCTCGATCATCACGCCCGGCACCAGGCCCCGGGCGCGCACGCGGGCGGCGAAGTCGGCGGCCTCCCCCACCGTGGCCACCATGGGCGCCATGACCCACGGCGTCGAGGCCGTCTCGCGGGCGGCCTGGGCGACCGCGTCGAGCTGGCGCTCGAGGATGCCGGGGTCGCGGCGGGCGATCCGCAGCCCGCGCACGCCGAGGGCGGGGTTGGCCTCGTCCGGCAGGGTCGCGAACGCCAGCGGCTTGTCCGACCCGGCGTCCAGGGTCCGCAGCACGACCTTGCGGCCCTCGAAGGCGGCGAAGACGTCGGCGTAGCCCCGGGCCTGCTCCTCGACCGAGGGCTCCTCGGCGTGCCCGAGGAAGGCCAGCTCGGTGCGCAGCAGCCCGACGCCCTCGGCGTGCGCCGCCACGGCCGCGCGGGCGCCGGCGCTGTCCTGCACGTTGGCCAGGACCTGGACGGCGTGGCCGTCGCGGGTCGTCGCCGGTCCCTGGTAGCCGGCCAGCGCCTCGGCGGCGACCCGGGCGGCCTCCACGCGCGCCCGCGCCTGGTCGGGATCGGGGTCGACGGTGACCGTGCCCTGCTCGCCGTCGAGCAGCACGGTCACCCCGGCCGGGACGTCGTCCAGCCCACCCACCGCGACGACGCAGGGCAGGCCCAGCTGGCGGGCGATGATCGCGGTGTGGCTGGTCGTGCCGCCGAGGCGGGTCGCCAGCCCGATCACGCGCGCGGGGTCCAGGCCCGCCGTGTCGGCCGGCGCGAGGTCGTCGGCGAGCAGCACGGACGGCACGTCCGGCACGGGGACGCCGGGTTCGCCCTGGCCGGTCACCTCGGCGACGATCCGGTCGCGGACGTCGCGGACGTCGGTCGCCCGCTCGGCCATCAGCCCGCCCAGCGAGGTGAACAGGTCGACGAACTGCTGGGCCGCCTGGAGGGTGGCGACCTCGGCGGCGGCGCCGGCGTCGATGCGCTGCTCGACGGCGGACAGGAGGCCGCGGTCGCGGGCGAGACCGGCCGTGGCGGCGAGGACCTCTGCGCTGACGCCGGTCGCGTTCGCGGCGCGGCGCTCCAGCCGTTCGGCCACCTTCTCCGCGGCCGCGGCGAACCGCGCCTTCTCCATCCCCCGGCGCTCCTCCGGAACGGCCGGCTGGTCCTCCGACGGCAGCCGGACGGCGCCCGACGGGCGGATCACCGGGCCGAGCGCCACACCCGGGACGACGGGGGTCCCGGTGAGCACCGACGGGCCGACGGTGGACGGCAGGGAGGGGGCGGTGGCGGACATGGAGGGCTCCCACTGCAGATCGGTGCGGACGGGGCGGGGGACACCGGCGTCTCCGGTGACCAGAGTCACGAATCGGTCTTGACTTGTCAACCAATCGGGCATAGAACAACACCACCGCAACGGCAAAACCACATGATCGGAAATCCCATGTGGTCCCGGCCACCGCGGCTCACCGGAGGAGGTGGAGAGGCTGTATCCGGAAGAGCGGCAGCACGCCATCGCCACCCTGGTCGCCGACAGCGGCCGCATCCAGGTCGCGCAGGTGGCCGAGGACTTCGGCGTGACCATGGAGACGGTCCGCCGCGACCTCGCCGTCCTCGAGCGCGCGGGGATGCTGCGCCGGGTACACGGCGGCGCCGTCCCGGCGGGGGCGCTGACCCTCGTCGAGACCGGGCTGGGCGAGCGGCACGGCACCCGCACCGAGCAGAAGCGCAAGATCGCCGCCGCCGCGCTCGACCTCCTGCCGGCCGTGGAGGGCAGCGTGATCCTCGACGGCGGCAGCACCACCGCGGCGCTCGCCGAGATCCTGCCCGCCGACCGGCGGCTCTACGTCGCCACCAACTCGGTGCCGATCGCCACCCGCCTCTCGGTCTCCCCCGGCATCACCCTGCACGTGCTCGGCGGACGGGTCCGCGGCATCACCCAGACCGCCGTCGGCGACTCGACGATCCGCGCGCTGGCCGACCTGCGCGTCGACGCCGTCTTCCTCGGCACGAACGGCATCAGCCCGGGGCACGGCTTCTCCACGCCCGACGAGGCGGAGGCCGCGACCAAGCGGGCGATGGTCCGGGCGGCGCAGCGCAGCATCGTGCTGGCCGACAGCAGCAAGCTCGGCCGAGAGCACCTGGTCCGCTTCGCCGCCGTGGAGGACGTCGACGTCCTGGTCACCGACGCCGACGCCGATCCGGCGCAGATCGCCCAGCTCGAGGACTACGGGATCGAGGTCGTGATCGCATGACCCCTTCGCGAGAACGACGAGCGAGTGAGCATCGCAGCGAGGAACGAGCGAGGAGCGGAGCGAGCCGGAGTCGAGCCATGGGCAGAGTCGTCACCCTCACCGCCAACCCGAGCCTCGACCGCACGCTCGCCCTGCCGGGTGCGATCGAGCGCGGCGGCGTCATGCGGCTGGGGACCAGCTCCACCGAGCCGGGCGGCAAGGGGGTCAACGTCTCCCGGGCGCTCGCCGCGGCCGGCGCCGACGTCGTCTCGGTGCTCCCGGCGGCCGACGAGGACCCGATCGTCGGCGCGCTGCACGCGCACGGGCTGGCGCTGGCCACCGTGCCGGTGCCGGCCCCGGTGCGCACCAACTACACCCTCGCCGAGCCCGACGGCACGACCACCAAGCTCAACGAGCCCGGTTTCGCCCTCGACGAGCGGACCCGCGCCGAGCTCATCGCGGCGCTGCACCGGCACGCCGCCGGCGCCCGGTGGGTCGTGCTCTCCGGCTCCCTGCCCGCGGGGACGCCGGTCGACTGGTACGCCGAGCTGGTCCGCTCACTGCGCGACACCGGCGCCCGGATCGCCGTCGACACCTCCGAGGGGCCGCTGCAGGCGCTGCTCGGCGCCGGCCCGGACGCCGCACCGGACCTGCTCAAGCCCAACTCCGAGGAGCTCGCCCAGCTCGCCGGGGTTGCCGAGGCCGACGTGCTCGCCGACCCCGGCGCCGCGCTCGCCGCCGTCCGCACCCTGCACGAGCGGGGCGTGGCCGAGGTGCTGCTCACGCTCGGAGCGGACGGCGCCGTGCTCTCCGCGGCGGACGGGGTGTGGTCGGCGCAGCCGCCGCGGATCGCCGTCCGCAGCACCGTCGGCGCGGGCGACTGCAGCCTGGCCGGCTACCTGCTCGCCGACCTCGCCGGCAAGGCCCCCGACGAGCGGCTGCGCAGCGCGGTCGCGTACGGAGCGGCCAGTGCGTCGCTCCCCGGATCCGCCGTTCCCACCCCGGCCCAGGTGGACGGTGCAGCAGTGCGGGTCACGGCCGGCTTCGCCGGCGCCAGCAGCACCCCTTCCGTCCCGGCCGCCGGCCGGGACTCCCGCTGACCCCTCCGGGAGAGGTCTCATGCCCGATCTGATCACCCCCGACCTGGTCGTCCTCGACGCCGACCTCGGTCCGGACAAGGACGCCGTCGTCCGTCGGCTGGCCGCCCTCGTGGCCGACGCCGGCCGGGCGACCAGCGCCGAGGCGCTGCACGCCGACGCCATGGCCCGCGAGGCCCAGGCGGCCACCGGCCTGCCCGGCGGGATCGCCATCCCGCACTGCCGGTCGGCCGCGGTCACCGAGGCCTCGCTCGGGTTCGCCCGCCTCTCCCCCGGTGTCGACTTCGGCGCGCCGGACGGCCCGGCCACCCTCGTCTTCCTCATCGCGGCCCCCGCGCACGGCGACGCCGACCACCTGACGCTGCTCACCGCCCTGGCCCGCGCGCTGGTGCGGCCGGAGTTCGTCGCCTCGCTGCGGTCCGCGGCGACGGCCGAGGAGGTCGTCGTCCTGGTGCAGGAGGTCGTCGCACCCGAGCCCGCGACGGTCGCCGCGCCCGGGGCCGCCCCCGCTGCCGGCGCGTCCGCCTCCGCGGCCGCGGAGGCGCCGGCCCGGAGCCTCGTCGTCGTCAGCGCCTGCCCGACCGGCATCGCGCACACGTACATGGCCGCCGACAAGCTCACCGCCGCCGCCCGCGAGGCGGGGGTCGACGTGCACGTCGAGACCCAGGGCTCCTCGGGCTCGACGCCGCTGGACCCGGCGGTGATCCGGAACGCCGACGCGGTGATCTTCGCCGTCGACGTCGGCGTCAAGGACCAGGAGCGCTTCGCGGGCAAGCCGGTCATCCAGTCGGGGACCAAGCGGGCGATCAACGAGCCCGACGTCATGGTCCGCGAGGCGCTGGCCGCGGCCGACGACCCGAACGCCCGGCGCGTGCCCGGCACCGGGGCGGCCGCCATGGCACCGGCCGGCGGAGCGGGCAAGCCCAGCACCGGCGCCGAGATCCGCCGCTGGCTGCTCACCGGCGTCAGCTACATGATCCCGTTCGTCGCCGCCGGTGGCCTGCTCATCGCGCTCGGCTTCCTGCTGGCCGGCTACCCGGTGGCGCTCACTAACCCGGACTCCGGCAACTCCTGGGCCAAGGACTGGGTGCTCAACAACTCCCTGTTCGACCTGCCCACCAGCACGGTCCCCGACCTGAACGGCGGCCTGGCCGGCTACCTCGGCGCGATGCTGTTCTTCATCGGCTCGCTGGCCTTCTCGCTGTTCATCCCGGCCATGGCGGGCTACATCGCCTACGCCATCGCCGACCGGCCGGGTCTGGCACCGGGCTTCATCACCGGCCTGGTCGCCGTTCAGGTCAACGCGGGATTCCTCGGCGCGCTGATCGGCGGTGTGATCGCCGGCTTCGCGGCCCTCTGGCTGTCGCGGCTGAAGGTCGGCCGGGTCGTGCGCGGGTTGATGCCGGTCGTGGTCATCCCGTTGTTCGCGACCCTGATCGCCAGCGGCCTCATGGTGCTCGTCCTCGGCCGTCCGCTCGCCGCGGCGATCAGCGGCCTGACGAACTGGCTCAACGGCTTGTCCGGCACCTCCGCAGTGCTGCTCGGGATCCTGCTCGGCCTGATGATGGCCTTCGACATGGGCGGCCCCGTCAACAAGGCCGCCTACGCCTTCGCCACCGCCGGCCTGTCCAGCTACATCACCAACCCCACCGAGAACACCGGCCCGCTGGTGATCATGGCGACGGTGATGGCCGCCGGCATGGTGCCGCCGATCGCGCTGTCCCTGGCCACCTTCGTCCGCCCGAAGCTGTTCACCCCCGCCGAGCAAGAACAGGGCAAGGCCGCCTGGCTGCTCGGCCTGGCGTTCATCACCGAGGGCGCGATCCCGTTCGCCGCGGCCGACCCGCTGCGGGTCATCCCGCCGATCATGATTGGCTCGGCGACCACCGGCGCGATCGTGGCGGCTGCCGGAGTGCAGGCGCAGGCCCCGCACGGCGGCATCGTCGTGTTCTTCGCGATCAACGGGGTCCTGATGTGGCTGCTCGCGATCCTGATCGGCGCCGTCGTCGGGGCGGTGGCGGTGATCGTCGCCAAGAGCATCGGCCGCAAGAAGGCTGAGGACGTCCCCGAGGACGCCGTCGACCTGGAGCACGCGCACGCACCCGCCCACACGGCCCCGGCGCGCGCGGCGACCGCCTGACCGGCAAGCTCAATCCCACCCGTCCCCAGCAGCGAGGAAGAGGATCGATGCCCAGTCAGACCGTCACCGTCGGCTCCCGGGTCGGGCTGCACGCCCGTCCGGCCGCGCTGATCGCGGAGGCCGTCGGGAAGGCCGGCGTCCCGGTCACCCTGGCCACCCCGGGCGGCACCCCGATCGACGCGGGGTCACCCCTGATGATCATGACCCTCGGCGCCAAGCAGGGCGCGGAGGTCATCGTCTCCAGCGACGACCAGGGGGTGCTGGACCGGATCGCCGGCATGGTCGCCCAGGACCTCGACGCGGAGTAGCGGTACACACGACGGCGCCCGCCCCTCGGTCGAGGGGCGGGCGCCGTCGTGTTCTAGCTCCGGGGGACGTCGCCCCGCCAGGCGCCGGTCTCGGTGCCGCGGCTCTCGATGAACTCCTTGAACCTCTTCGCGTCCGCCTTGACCTGCCGGTCGTCGAAGCCCAGCGCCGCGCCGGCCTTCTCGACGATGCCCTCGGGCTCCCAGTCGATCTGGATCATGACGCGGGTCTTGTTCTCGTCGAGCTTGTGGAAGGTGACGACCCCGGCGTGCTTGGCCTCACCGCCGGTGGATGCCCAGGCGACCCGCTCCTCGGGGTGCTGCTCGGTGATCTTGGTGTCGAACTCGCGCTTGACGCCGTCGATGTTGGTGACCCAGTGGACGTGGGTGTCGTCGAGCTGGGTGATGCGCTCCACTCCGCCCATGAACTGGGGGAACGACTCGAACTGCGTCCACTGGTCGTAGGCGACGCGGATCGGGACATCGACGTCGACGGACTCCTGCACGCTGGCCACGGATCCTCCTCTGGCTCGGATTCAGGTCGTTGTCGGCCTACCCCCTCTTCCTGGATCGGACACGTATGGATGCAGCGGGAGGGTGAGCACGAATCGGGCACAGTGCGCCGGCTCGCCGTCCAGCACCAGCCCGCCGCCGTGCCGGACGGCGATGTCGCGGGCGATGGGCAGCCCGAGGCCGGCTCCGCCCGCATCGGCCGAGCGGGCGCCGTCCAGGCGGGTGAACCGCTCGAAGACCGACTCGCGTGCCTCCGGCGGGATGCCCGCGCCGTCGTCGGCGACGGTGAGGACGGCGGTGCCGTCGTCCTCCCGCAGCGTGACGGTGACCCGCTCCTCCGCGTGCCGGACGGCGTTGTCGAGCAGGTTGGCCACCGCCCGCGCGAGCTGGCCGCGGTCGCCGGAGACCTGGGCCGGCGCCACACCCGCGGTGTCGATCCCCGGCCCGCCGGCGCCGCGCACCCGCCGCACCTCGGTCAGCACGACGTCGTCGAGGTCCACCGGCCCGGCCGCCGCCAGCTCGGCGGCCCAGGAGTCGCTGCGGGCGAGCAGGAGCAGGTCGTCGACGAGCCGCTGCAGCCGGCCGGCCTCGGCGAGCACCGCCGCGGAGGTGACCTCGGGGCCCGCGGTGGCGGGGTGGGCGCGGTCCACCTCGAGCTGGGTGCGGATCCGCGCCAGCGGCGTCCGCAGCTCGTGGGCGGCGTCGGCGACGAACCGCCGCTGCCGCTCGGCCGCGCCGGCCAGCCGGTCGAGCATCGCGTTCATGGTGTGCGCCAGCCGGGCGATCTCGTCGGCCGTGGCCGGCTCGGGCACCCGCCGGTCGAGCCGCCCCGCGGAGATGCGGTCGACCTCGGCCCGGATCCTTTCGACCGGCCGCAGCACCCGGCCGGTCAGCAGCCACACGAGAGCGGCCAGCACCGCGGTGGTGATCGGCACGGCGACGAGCAGCGCTCCGCGGAGCACCCGCACGCTGTCCTCGACGTCCTCCAGGCTGCCGGTGACCACCACCGTCGCGCCGCCGGCCGGGCGGGTGACGACCCGGGCCGGGGAGCCGTCCGGCAGCGTGCCGTCGGAGACCGCGGCACGGGCGCCGTCCCCCGGCACCACGCGGACGGTGACGTCGTCGGAGACCAGAGGGTCGACGGGCTGCCCGGCGCGCAGCTGGGCGGCCGCGGCCGCCGCGCGGTCGACCAGGCTCTCGTCGAGGGCGTCGGTGAGTGTGGCGCGCTGGACCAACAGCAGGCCGGCGGCCGCGGCGGCGAGGACGGCGAGCACCGCGAGGGCGGCCAGCGCGGTGACCCGGAACCGCAGCGTGGCGGTGCGCCGCGCGCTCACGGCCCGAGCAGCCGGTACCCCATGCCGCGGACCGTCTCGATCCGTGCGGCACCGGGCCCCAGCTTCCGCCGCAGGCGGCCCACGTAGACCTCGACGACGTTCGGGTCGCCCTCGAACGCGTCGTCCCACACCCCCGCGAGGATGTCGGCCTTCGGCACGATCCGGCCCGCCCGGCGGATCAGGTAGGCGAGCAGCGCGAACTCGCGGGCGGTGAGCGGCACCTCGGCCCCGCCGCGGAGCACCCGCCGGGCGCGCAGGTCCAGCCGCAGGTCGCCGACCTCGAGCGGCGGCGGGTCCCCGAGCGCCGCCCGCCGGAGCAGCGCGTGCACCCGGGCCACGAGCACCGGGAAGGAGAACGGCTTGCGCAGGTAGTCGTCGGCGCCGGTGTCGAGGCCCTCGGCCTCGTCGAGGTCGCCGTCCTTGGCGGTGAGCATCAGGATCGGGGTGCGGACGCCGGAGAGCCGCAGCTCGGCGCAGACGCGGTAGCCGTTCGCGCCCGGCAGCAGGATGTCGAGCAGGATCAGGTCGTAGCCGCCCTCGCGGCCGCGCCACAGCCCCTCCCGGCCGTCGGCGGCCACCTCGACCGAGAAGCCCTCCGCGATCAGGCCGCGGCGCAGGGCGGCGGCGAGCGTCGCGTCGTCGTCGACCAGCAGCAGCTTCATCGCACTCCTCCGGTCCGCTCAGCATCGGCCGCGTACCTGACCGCTCGCTGAACGCGTCAGGGAGGCGTCAGGTCGGCCCGCCACGATCGTCGTCGCACGTGCCACTGTCGGAGGAGGTTCCCGATGCGGATCAACCGGAAGTTCCTGGTGGCGGCCGGTGCCGCCGTCCTCGTCGCCGTCGGCACCGGCGTCGCCGTCGCCTCCGGCGGCTCCGACGCCCGGGAGGGACCCGACGTCCCGGTCACCGGCGACGCACTGCGGAAGGCGAGCGACGCCGCCCTCGCCGCGACCGGCGGCGGCCGGGTCACCGGCACGGAGGTCGGCGACGAGGAGAGCTACTACGAGGTCGAGGTCACCCTGGACGACGGTTCCCGGGTCGACGTCCAGCTCGACGAGGACCTCGCCGTCGTGGGCAGCGCGGCCGACGAGGAGGACGGCGGTGCGGGCGGCTGACCGCGGCGGGTGGGCGCTCGCGCTGGTCGCGCTGCTCGCGCTGAGCGGGTGCGGGTCCTGCGGCACCGCGGACCGGGGCGCCGTCCCGACGGGGTCGCTGCCGCGGGGCGACGCGGCCGTCGACCTCGATCCGGCCGACTTCACCGTGGACATCACGAACGAGTACTGGCCGATGCGGCCCGGCGACCGCTGGGTGTACGCGTCGACCGACGCCGGCGGCACCACTCAGCAGGTGGAGGTGACCGTGCTCGAGGAGACCTACACGGTGGCCGCCGGCATCGAGGCCCGCGTCGTCCACGATGTGGTCTCGCAGGACGGCGCCGTCGTGGAGGACACCCGCGACTGGTACGCCCAGGACGCCGACGGCAACGTCTGGTATCTGGGCGAGCAGACCACCGAGTACCCGCCCGGGGAGCCGCCGTCCACCGAGGGATCGTGGGAGACCGGCGTCGACGGCGCCCAGCCCGGCATCGCCGTTCCCGCGGACCCCCGGCCCGGGCTCGCCTACCGGCAGGAGCACCTGGCCGGCGAGGCCGAGGACCGGACGGTGGTGCTCTCCACCGACGAGCAGGTGCAGACGCCGACGGGCAGCTACACCGGGGCCCTGCTCACCCGGGAGACGACGCCGCTGGAGCCCGACGTCGCCGAGCTCAAGTTCTACGTGCCCGGCGTCGGGCAGGTGCTGACCCTGCAGACCTCCGGCGGGAGCGAGCGGGAGGAACTGGTCGAGGTCAGCGGCTGACCAGCGCGGCGGCGATGCTGCCGCGCACCGGCCGGCCGTCGAGCAGCAGCATCTGCGCCAGGTGGTAGGCGTCGGGCTGGCCGGCCCAGGTGTCGCGGCCGACCGCGCCGGACGGCGTCAGCTCGTGGTGCCAGCTGCCGGTGGCCGGATCGGCGAAGCGCGCCTCGCCGTGCGCCCGCCACCGCGCCGCGAGCTCCCGGTACCGGTCGTCGCCGGTGACCTGGGCCAGCACGGTGGCCGCGGCGATCGCCTCGCACAGCACCCAGTGCATGCGGGCGCCGACCACCGGCCGGTCGTCCCAGTCGAGGGTGTACGGGAACCCGTCGGAGCCGTCGGCGGCCCAGCCGCGGGTCGCAGCGGCGTCGAACAGCGCGACGGCGTCGTCGAGCAGCCACGAGGGGCCGAAGTGGCCACTTCGGCCCAGGGCAGCCCGGAGGTGCAGGCACAGCCGGGCCCACTCGAACTGGTGCCCGACCGTCACCCCGTACGGCCGGAACGGGTCGGCCGGCCGGTCCCGGTTGAAGTCGGGCAGCGGCGTCCAGTCCGCGGTGAAGTGCTCGGGCAGCCGCCAGTCCCGCTCGCGGGCCCAGCCGTGCACCACCCGCTCGGTGCTGCGCAGCGCCTGCGCCCGCAGCGCGTCGGACCCCAGCGCGTCGGCGGCGGCCAGCGTCGCCTCGACGCCGTGCATGTTGGCGTTGACACCGCGGTACTCGGCGCACGTCGCCCAGGCGGCGTCCCACTCCTCGACCGCGAGGCCGGCCTCCTCGTCCCAGAACCGCTCCTGCCAGACGGCCAGGGCCTGGTCCAGCAGCTCACGACCGCCATCGATTCCGGCCGTCGTGGCCGTCGCCCCGGCCAGCACGACGAAGGCGTGCACGTAGGCGGCCTTGGTGAGGTCGTCCGTGCTCGCTGACCAGCCGCCGTGCTCGGCGTCGCGCAGCGGGCCGTGTGTGAGCGCGGCGATCCCGTGCCGGACCAGTTCGTCCATCCCCGGCCGGCCCAGCAGCGACGCCAGCCCGAAGACGTGCGTCATGCGCGCGACGATCCAGGTCTCGACCGGCCGCCCGGGCAGCACCCGGCCGTCGTCCCCGAGGTAGCCGAAGCCGCCCTCGGGCAGCCGGGAACGGGCGGCGAAGTCCAGCAGCCGGTCGAGATCGGTCACCCGGTACGCCTCAGCGCCGCGGAGCCCGCCGCCAGGCGGACGGTCATCGCGACCACCACCAGCAGGCAGACCAGCCGCACCAGCCCGCCGCCGATGTCAGCGCCTCCGCCCGCGTCGGCCACCGCGGCGGCGACCTCCAGGGCCACGAGCACCGCGAGCGCGCCCAGCACCACTCCGCCGGTCAGCCGGTCGCCCTGGGCGTGGGGGTGCGGGGCCAGCAGGAAGGCCGCGCCGGCGAGCGCGAACAGGTAGCCGACGACCTGCACGACGATCGGCGCGAGGCCCTGCTCCAGGGCGGGTCGGCTGCCGCTGACCACGGCGGCGGCGACGCTGAGCAGGAGGAACACCACGAGCGAGACGAGGGCGTACCTACGTCGGGCCACGGCAGGCACCTCCTGGCTGATGGTGGGACTCAGAAGGTGAGGGCGGCAGCGGGGTCGTTGAGCAGGGTGCCGATGTCGGCCAGGAACCGGCTGCCCAGCTCCCCGTCGATGATCCGGTGGTCGAACGACAGCCCGAGCTGGGTGACCTGGCGGACGGCGATGCGGCCCTTGTGCACCCACGGCATCTCGCGGACCGCGCCGAACGCCAGGATCGCCGACTCGCCCGGGTTGAGGATCGGCGTCCCCGTGTCGACGCCGAACACGCCCACGTTGGTGATCGTGATCGTGCCGCCGGTCATGTCGGCCGGCGCGGTCTTCCCGGCGCGGGCCGTCTCGGTCAGCTCCACGAGGGCTCCGGCGAGCTCGGCCAGGGACAGCCGGCCGGCGTCCTTGATGTTGGGGACGACGAGCCCGCGCGGGGTGGCCGCCGCGATGCCGAGGTTGACCTGCCCGTGGACGACGATCTCCTGCGCGGCGTCGTCCCACGAGCTGTTGACCATCGGGTGCCGCCTGACCGCGAGCAGCAGCGCCTTGGCGACGAACAGCAGCGGGCTGATCTTGACGCCGGCGAACTCGGGGCGGGCGGCGAGCCGCGCGCGCAGCTTCATCATCCGGGTCACGTCGACGGTGAGGAACTCGGTGACGTGCGGCGCGGTGAACGCGCTGGTCACCATCGCGGCGGCGGTGTGCTTGCGGACCCCCTTGATCGGGATCCGCTGCTCCCCGACCGTGCTTTCCGTACCGAAAGCCCCGTGGACGACCGTGCTTTCCGTACCGAAAGCCCGGGAGGCCGCGGCGTCGATGTCGGCGCGGGTGATGACGCCGCCCTCACCGCTGCCGCGCACGGTCGCGAGGTCGACGCCGAGGTCCTTGGCGTACTTGCGCACCGGCGGCTTGGCCAGCGGCCGCGCCCGGCCGCGCCCGTGGTCGGCGGCGCGGGACGGCGCGGCCTCCTCGGCGGCCGCGTGCGCCTCGGCGGCGCGGCCGATCTCCAGCCCGCCGTGGCGCACCGGCTTGGTGGTGATGTCGGGCGCGGTGGCCAGCAGCGGCGGGTGGTCGGGCCCCGAGCCGTAGTCGGCCTCGGGCAGGACGGCGGCGGCGCGGGCGGGCGCCGGCGCGGGCGTGCGGCGGGGCCGCCGCTTGGCCTCGGTGGTCCGCGGGCCGTAGCCGACCAGCACCGACGTCCGCCCGCCGGGCGCGGGACCGCCGATCAGCCCGGCGGCCGGCTCGTCCTCCGCCGGAGCGGACGACGTGGCCGAGGCCAGCGCCGCATCGGAGGCCGGGATGCCCCCTCCCTCACCGTCGGCGTCGATCGTGATGATCGGCGTCCCGACGTCGACCGTCGTCCCCGCCTCGAACTTCAGCTCGGTGACCGTGCCGGCGTACGGGGAGGGCAGCTCGACCGCCGCCTTCGCCGTCTCCACCTCGCACAGCGGCTGGTTGACGGTGACCGTGTCGCCGACGGCGACGAGCCACTGCAGGATCTCGCCCTCGGTCAGCCCCTCGCCGACGTCGGGCAGCTTGAACTCGCGCAGCGTCATCGGTCAGAACTCCAGTGCGCGGTCGACGGCGTCGAGCACGCGGTCGAGGTCGGGGAGGTACTCCTCCTCGAGCTTGGACGGCGGGTAGGGCGTGTCGTAGCCGCCCACCCGCAGCACCGGCGCCTCCAGCGAGAAGAAGCACTCCTCGGTGACCCGGGCGGCGATCTCCGACCCCAGGCCGAGGGTCACCGGCGCCTCGTGGACGACGACGCAGCGCCCGGTGCGCCGCACCGACTCGAACACCGGGTCGAGGTCCAGCGGCGAGAGCGTGCGCAGGTCGATCACCTCGAGCGAGCGGCCCTCCTCGGTGGCCGCCTCGGCGGCCTGCAGCGCCGTCTTCACCATCGGACCGTAGGCCAGCACGGTGAGGTCGTCACCACCGCGGACGACCCGCGAGGCGAACAGCGGGCCCGGCGTCGCGTCGGTGTCGACCGGCGCCTTCTCCCAGTACCGCCGCTTGGGCTCGAGGAAGACGATCGGGTCGGGGTGCGCGATGGCCTGCTGGATGCCCCAGTAGGCGTCGGCCGGGTTGGAGACGGCGACCACCTTGAGCCCCGCGGTGTGCGCGAAGTAGGCCTCGGGGCTCTCGCTGTGATGCTCGACCGCGCCGATGCCGCCGCCGAACGGGATCCGGATGACGATCGGCATCGTCAGCTTGCCCCGGGAGCGGGCGTGGATCTTGGCGACCTGGGTGACGATCTGGTTGTAGGCGGGGAAGACGAACCCGTCGAACTGGATCTCACACACCGGCCGGTAGCCGCGCATGGCCAGCCCGACGGCGGTCCCGAGGATGCCGGCCTCGGCCAGCGGGGTGTCGACGACGCGGTCCTCGCCGAAGTCCTTCTGCAGGCCGTCGGTGATGCGGAAGACCCCGCCGAGGCGGCCGATGTCCTCGCCCATGAGCACGACCTTGGCGTCGTCCTCCATCGCCCGGCGCAGGCCGAGGTTGAGCGCCTTGCCGATGGTCAGCGTCTCCATGCTCATCGCTCGACTCCGCCCTCGTTCCGCTCCTCGGTCGCTGGCGCTCCCTGCGATGCTCGCTCGGGCGTCGTTCTCGCCATCAGTGCTCGCCCCCCTCGAAGCTCGCGTGGTAGGCGACGAACTCCTCGCGCTGGGCGGCCAGGTGCGGCGTCTGCTCGGCATACACGGAGTCGAAGATCGCCGTGCCCGGCGGGTCGGGCATCTCGAGCGTGCCCTTGCGGATGCGCGCGGCCAGCTCGTCGGCGTCGGCCTCGACCGAGTCGAAGAACGCCGGGTCCGCCTTGCCGCTGCGGGAGAGGTAGGCCTTGAGCCGGGCGATCGGGTCGCGCAGCTTCCACTCCTCCAGCTCGCTGGCCAGCCGGTAGCGGGTGGGGTCGTCGGAGGTGGTGTGCGCGCCCATCCGGTAGGTGAAGGCCTCGATGAACGTCGGGCCCTGCCCGTCGCGGGCGGCGGCGAGCGCCGCCCGGGTCACCGCGAGGACGGCGAGCACGTCGTTGCCGTCGACGCGGACGCCGGGGAAGCCGAAGCCGGCCGCCCGCTGGAACAGCGGCACCTTGGACTGGCGCTCGAGCGGCACGCTGATCGCGTACTGGTTGTTCTGGCAGAAGAAGACGACGGGGGCGCTGAAGCTCGCCGCCCAGATGAACGCCTCGTTGACCTCGCCCTGGCTGGTCGCGCCGTCGCCGAGGAAGGCGAGGACGGCGGACTCGGCGCCGTCGCGCTGCAGACCCATGGCGTAGCCCGTGGCGTGCAGGCACTGGGCGCCGATGACGACGGTGTAGAGGTTGAAGCCGGTCGCCACCGGGTCCCAGCCGCCGTTGTCGACGCCGCGGAACAGGCTGATGACGTGCAGCGGGTCGACGCCGCGGGCCCACGCGACGCCGTGCTCGCGGTAGGTGGGGAAGGCCATGTCGCCGGCCTCCAGCGCGCGGCCGGCGCCGATCTGCGCGGCCTCCTGGCCCAGCAGGGAGGCCCAGATGCCCAGCTCGCCCTGGCGCTGCAGGGCGGTGGCCTCGACGTCCCAGCGGCGCACCAGCGTGAGGTCGCGGTACAGCCCGCGCAGCTCGTCGTCGGACACCTCGATGGAGTACTCGGGGTGCTCGACCCGCTCGCCCTCCGGCGTCAGCAGCTGGACCAGCTCGGGCTGCCGCGGGAGATGCGGGGCGTCGGCCCCTGGAACCGGGTTGAACGCCTCTTCGGTCTGCTGCAGGGCAGTCACGGGCTACTCCTCGCCGTCTGCCGGGGCGGCCGGGGTCGCCGGCTGTCCGCGGTGGTGGACGTCTCGTGGCACCGGGGTGTGGTGCCACTCACATCATGCTGACACGACATCCCCGTGCGTGGACAACACCACCCGGAAGCGATCTGCGCAAGGTCGCCCGAACGGAGTGCGCAGCATGAGTATTGGTAGGACGTCCACGCATGTCAGACTGAGCAACGTGCCCGACGTCGACGCAACCGACGCCCGGTTGCTGCTCGCCCTGTCGGAGGATCCGCGCGCCAGCGTCATGGCGCTCTCCCAGCGGCTGGGCCTGGCCCGCAACACGGTGCAGGCGCGGCTGTCCCGCCTGGAGAAGGACGGCGCCCTCGCCCCGTTCGAGCGGCGGGTGCGCCCGGAGGCGCTGGGCTACCGGTTGCGCGCCTACGTCACCGTGCAGGTGGTGCAGCGCAGCCTCGCCGAGGTCAGCGACGCGCTGGCGCACATTCCCGAGGTGCTCGAGGTGATCGGCCTCTCCGGCGTCGTCGACCTGCTGGTGCAGGTCGCCGCCAGGGACGCCGACGACCTCTGGCGGATCACCGAGCAGGTGCTGGCGATCCCCGGCGTCCAGCGCACCGACACCGCGCTGGCCCTGCGCCGGTTCGTCGACCACCGGATGACCCCGCTGCTGGAGCGCGCCGCCGGCGTCGAGTGACCCCTCCCGGGGTAGCGGGCGACCATGGCCACGACAACCGCGCTCGGCTGGGCGCTGCGCGGGGCGGCGGCCGGCGCCGCGGCGACCACCGCGCTGAACGCCGTCACCTACCTGGACATGGCGGTGCGCGGCCGGGGCGCCAGCTCCACGCCGGAGGACACGGTGGAGAAGCTCGCCGAGACCGCGCACCTGCGCATCCCCGGCGACGAGCGGACACGGGAGAACCGCAAGCAGGGCCTCGGCCCGCTGATGGGGCTGGTGGCCGGCGTGGGGGTCGGCGTCCTGGCCGGCCTGGCGCGGGCGGCCGGGTTCCGCTCGAGTCCGCCGCTGGGCACGGTGCTCACGACAGCCGGCGTCCTGGTCGCGGCGAACGGCCCGATGACGGTGCTCGGCATCACCGATCCGCGGACGTGGTCGGCGACCGACTGGGCCAGCGACGTCGTCCCCCACCTGGCCTACGGCGTGGTCCTGAAGACGACGATGGACGCCTTCGACGCGCGGTGAGCGCGCTGTCACTGCCAGCCGCGGTCGTCGACTCCACCCGGCACCGGGGCCTCGGGGTCGTAGGCGTGCGGGTGAAGACGAACGTGCCGAGGTCCAGGTGGTCGTCGGCGATCCGCAGCGTCTCGCCCACGTAGTAGCCGTCGAGCCCTCCCCAGGTGCCGTCCGGACGGCGGGCGAACCGGCTGGCGCGGCCGTTGCGGCCGGGCATCGGGCCGAGGTGCAGCAACCCGCCGGGGACGGCGCGCAGCACGTAGGGCACCGGCCCCCAGAACCAGACGCCGAGCAGGCCGAGGCCCACCGGCGCCGGCGCGGGGGTCCAGGGCTCCACGATCCGCGGCTCGGCGTCGCGCAGGTCGGCCAGCAGTCCCGGGACCAGCGGGTCCAGGAAGCTGGTCGTGTTGGCCAGCGACACCGCGCCGGTCCGCTCCTCCCGGTCGACGAACACCCGGCGACGAAGCCCGGCATCCAGCCCCCGTGTCCCACCAGCGTCCGGCCGTCGACCCGCACCACGGCGAGGCCCAGCCCATAGGCCGACCAGCCGGCCGCGGAGGAGTCCACGCCGGCGGGCACCGTCATCTCCTCGAGCGTGGCCGGGCCGAGGACGTCGCCGGTGTCCCCGAGCAGGAAGACGGCGAACCGGGCGAGGTCGGCCGGCGTCGCCCACAGCTGCCCGGCCGCGGCCATGACGCCCGCGTGGTGCTCCGGCTCCGGCAGGACGACGTCGGCCCACGGGTGCACCGCCGAGCCGGCTGCCGCGGGCGGCCCCGGGCGCGGCGTCGTCCGGTCCATGCCGAGGGGACCGAGCACCTCGGCTCGGACGACGTCCTCCCAGGCGGCGCCGCGCTGCCGCGCCACCAGCTCACCGAGCAGGCCGAAGCCCAGGTTGGAGTAGTGGAACCGGCGGGCGGCCCCCAGGACGACGTGGGCGGCGCCGAGGCCGAGCTCGTCGAGCGTGCCGCCCGGCGTGCGCTCCCACCAGCCGCCCGGGCTCTCCGCGACGGCGCCGGAGAGGTGCGACAGCAGCTGCCCGACGGTGCGGTCGCCCAGCGGCGTGCCCGGCAGGTGCTTCTCCAGCGGGTCGTCGAGCGACAGCCGGCCCTCGTCGCGCAGTCGCATCACGACGGTCGCGGTAACCGTCTTGCTGATCGACCCGAGCCGGTACTGCACGTCGGCGTGCGGCTCCGGCACGTCGCCGCGCCCGGCCGACCAGGCGAGCCCGCCGTCGCGCACCACGCCGGCGACCAGGCTGGGCGCGCGGCCGTCGCGCTGCGCGCGGGCGGTGCGGGCCAGGAGCCGGCGGGCGGTGGTCGGCAGGACGGACGGCATGGCAGGACCGTAGTGAGCCGCCCCCGCGGCGGCCCGGTCAGCCGACGGGGGCGAGCTCCCGCCCTGGCAGCCGGCCGCCGCGGGTGGCCCGCCGCTCGAACCACACCGTGGCCAGCGGCGGGACGGCGGCGGCCAGCGCCAGCAGCGTGGTGCGCACCGGCCAGCGCAGCACCCGGGCGGCGAGCAGGGTGACGACCACGAAGGCCACGAACACCGCGCCGTGGATGGGGCCGAAGACGTGCACCCCCACCTCCGTCGTCCGCGGGACGTACTTGAGGTACATGCCGGCGAGCAGCCCGAGCCAGGACAGCGCCTCGGCGACGGCGACCACCCGGAAGACGGTGGCGACCAGGGCGGGGCGGGGCGTGCGCGACGGCATGGGGGCGGGTCCTCCTCGGGTGCGGGTGTCCGGAGACCTCAACGGCAGCACGCCCACCGGCGTCCCCGATGGAGGGTGTGACCTTCGCCGGGTGGCAGGGTCGGGGCGTGCAGGGGCTGGCGCGGCGGGAGTTCTGCCTCGTGCTGCTGCGCCGGATGGCCGACGTCCGCCCCGATCTGGTGGCGCAGGCGCTCCCCCGGCTCGGGGCCGACCGGGCGCAGGCCCGCGCGGCGCACCGGCGCTGGCAGGCGCTGCACCACGCGGCCAGGGCGCCCCGGGGGCTGGCGCTGCGCACCGCCGTCCTGGGGCCGCCCGACGAGGCGGAGGACCGGCGGTTCGGGGACCTCGACGTCGAGGTGCGCCGCTGGCCGCTGCCGCTGTGGCCGCACCTGCTGTGGGAGGTGCTGTCCGGCCCGGGCGGCACGGTGCTGAACGAGCACCTGGTGCGCGCGCCGGGCTCGCCGGTGCCGCCTGCGGCCGCCGGCGGGCTGCGGGCCTGGGAGCACGTGCTCGACGACGTCGTCGGCCTGCCGGGCGCGGTGAGCGTCGACCCGGGTGTGGTGACCCGCTGGGAGATCCACCTCCCGGACGGCGTCCGCGCGCAGTTCGTCTGGGGGCTGCTGCAGCAGGTCAGGCCGCCGGCGGAGGGGTGACCAGCGCGGACGGCGGGCCCGAGAGCACCGAGCCGAGGAGGGCGGCCACTGCGAGGACGGCGGCGAGCCGCGGATGCCCGGACACCGCGAGCGCCAGGACCGCGGAGCCGTAGACGACCGCCTTGGTGGCCACGGCGAGCACCGCGATCTGCACCGGCGCCTGCGGGGCGGCGAACACGCCCCAGAGCACGGCCGCGACCAGCGGTGCGCCGATACCGGCGAGCACCCGCCCGGTGGTGGAGTCCGGCAGCGACCAGGCGCCGACCGCGAGCGCGGCGAGGGCGGCCAGCTCGGAGGCGAAGGCCACGGTGACCCAGGTCCAGTTCCACGTGTGCGCCATGGCTCCTGCTCCGTTTCGTGATCGACGATCCGTTTTGAGAGCAGTGTTCTCGGACGATGGCGCCCTGTCAACCGTGCACACGACGGAGCCCCCGGCCGCGGGGGAGGCGGCCGGGGGCTCGGAAGGCGTGCGGGCGGGGACTCAGCCGGCGATGCGCCGCATCGCGGTGATCGTGCCGACGGCGTCGATGCTGGCCACCTTGACCACGTCACCGGACGTCGGTGCGTGCACCATCTGGCCGTTGCCGATGTAGATCCCGATGTGGCTGACCGGGCTGTAGAAGGCGATCAGGTCACCGGGCTGCAGCTCGGCGCGCGAGACCGCCTGACCCATGCTCGCCTGCTGCCTGCTGGAGTGCGGCAGGCTCACGCCGGCGGCCTTGTAGGCGTACTGGACCAGCCCGGAGCAGTCGTACGAGCCGGGGCCGGCGGCCGCCCAGACGTAGGGCTTGCCCCGCTGCGCCATGGCCGTGTCGACGGCGGTCTGCGCGGCCGCACTGCTCGCCACGATCGGCCCGGAGGGCAGCGGCTCGGCGCGCTCGGCCCGGCTGGCGCGGTCGCCGCTGTGGCCGGCCAGCGCGGTGGTCGCCTGCCGCTCCTCGGCGGAGAGCCGGCTGAAATCGGCCTGGTACTCGTCGACCTGCTTCTGCAGGTCGGCCTGCTGGGCGGCGACCGCGTCGAAGGTGGCCTGGGCCTCGGTGGCCGCCTTGGCGGCCGTGGTCTGCGCCTGAGCGGCCACCTGGCTGGCCGCGGCGGCCTCGCCGAGGATCTCGTTCTGGTGGCCGGCGACCATCTCCAGCGTCGACATGCGGGCGACGAAGTCGTCGGCGCCGTCGCTGGTCATCAGCGCAGAGAAGCCGTTGAGCCCCTCGCCGGTGAAGGCGCTGCGGGCGATGCCGCGGACCTGCTCCTGGGCGGTGGCGAGGTCGGCCTGCGCCTGGGCCAGGGTGGCCTCGGCGGCGCGGACGGCGTCCTGCTGGGCGGTGAGCTCCTCGCGCGCGTCGTTGAACTTCTCGGTGACGGCCTCGAGGTCGTGGGCGCGGGCGGCCATGAGGGCGGCCGCCTCCTGCGCGGTGGCGGGGTCCGGCGCGGCCGAGGCCGGCACCGGGACCAGCGCGACGCCGATGGCGCCGGTGAGGGCGAGGACCGCGCGACGCGCGGTGATCGGCAGGAGGTTCGGGCGCGGGAAGGACGTCCGAGGGGTCGCCATGGTCTGGCGGCTCTCCATTTCTTCCGAATCAGCCGCCTACCGAGTTAGCTGACGGGTTCGGGCTCAGAAGGCGCCCGGCGGGCCGGCCTGGAGGGCCGGGTCCGCTTCACCCCGGTGCTTCGGTGGGTCCCCGGTCCGGCGCCCGCGTCTCGCGCGGTCCACCGGTTCGGCGGCGCCCGGCGGGTGTCACTCAGTAGTGACTCAACGCCCCGACGGACATACAGACGGTAAGCGGATGACCGCCTCGTGACAATCACCCGGATGTGATTTGTGCACCTCTTCACAACCGATTGCACTTCAGGCCGCACGCTGGGTGACGAGGATCGGGCCCCACCTCCGGGAGTGTCATGTGAACGTGAACATGGCGACCTGGGCAAACGCGTTCCGGACGGTGGTTACGGTGCGCAGATGCCGCGTGCGCGCTACGACGTCGTCGTTGTCGGAGGTGGACATAACGGCCTGACCGCCGCCGCCTACCTGGCCCGGGCCGGCCGGTCGGTCCTCGTGCTCGAGCGCCGGCGGGAGGTGGGTGGGGCCGCCGTGAGCCGGCAGCTCTTCGACGGCGTCGACGTCCGGCTGTCGGCCTACTCGTACCTGGTCAGCCTGCTGCCCGACCGCATCGTCACCGACCTCGGCCTGGAGCTGACGCTGCTCGACCGGGCGGTCGCCTCCTACACCGCGGTGGCCCGGGGCGGTGAGTCCCTCGGCCTGCTGGTCGAACGGGACGAGGGCCCGGCGACGGCCGCCTCCTTCCGGGCGCTCACCGGGTCCGACGCCGAGCTGGCGGGCTGGCAGCGGTTCTACGGCCGGCTGGCGACCCTCGCCGAGGACCTCGCGCCCACCCTGACCGAGCCGCTGCTCGCGCCCGGCGAGCTCGCCGGCCGGCTGCGCGACCCCGCGCTCTGGCACGACCTGCGCGAGCGGCCGCTCGCCGACGTCGTCGCCGACCACCTGGCCGACGACGTCGTCCGCGGGGTGGCCCTCACCGACGGGCTGATCGGCACCTTCGCCGACGTGCACGACGCGCGCAGCGCCGCCGGCCGCTGCTTCCTGTACCACCTGATCGGCAACGGGACCGGGCGCTGGCGGGTGCCGGTCGGCGGCATGGGCGCGGTCACCGGCGCGTTGGCGGCGGCGGGCCGCGCCGCAGGGGCCGAGCTGGTCACCCGGGCCACGGTCACGTCCCTGGAGCCCGGCCCGGGCGGCGTCACCGTGCACTGGACGGGCGAGGACGGCGACGCCGCGGCCGAGGCCGGGCACGTCGTCGTCGGCGCCGCGCCCACCGTGCTCGCCGAGCTGACCGGGACCGACGCCGGACCCCGGCCGAGCGGCGCGCAGCTGAAGGTGAACATGGTGCTCGCCCGGCTGCCGAGGCTGCGCTCGGGCGCCGACCCCGCGACCGCGTTCGCCGGCACCTTCCACGTGGACGAGGCGGCCGGCCAGCTCGACGCGGCCTACGCCCAGGCGGCCGCCGGGCAGCTGCCCGCGAGCATCCCGTTCGAGGTGTACTGCCACTCGCTGACCGACCCGACCATCCTCGGGCCGGAGGCGCGCGCCGCGGGCCTGCACACCCTGACGCTGTTCGGCCTGCACACCCCGGCGGAGCTCTATGCCGCGGACAACGAGGGAACCCGCGCCGAGGCCGTCCGGCGGGTCGTCACCCAGCTGGACGCGCACCTGGCGGAGCCGCTGCTGCACTGCCTGGCGCGCGACGCGCACGGGCAGCCCTGCCTGCAGGCCGCCTCACCGCTCGACGTGGAGGCCGCGCTGGCCATGCCGGGCGGCCACATCTTCCACGGCGACCTGGACTGGCCGGTGGCCCGCACGCCCGAGGAGGCCGGCACGTGGGGCGTGGCGACCGCGCACCCGCGGATCGTCGCGGCGTCCTCGGGTGGAACCGTGCGCGGCGGCGCGGTCAGCGGGCTGGGCGGCTACGCGGCCGCCCGGCACCTCCTCGCGGGCCGCTGAGGCCGTCCGAGGGGCGCGGGGACGCCGGGCCTGGTGACATGACCCGGTGCGGCAGCGCTGGACGCAGGAGGCAGCGGAGCTCCTGCAGGCGATGCGGCGGCGGCTGCACGGGCGCGACCTCGCGCTGATCGCCGCCGGGCTCACCTTCTACGCGGGGCTGGCCGTCGTCCCCCTGCTGGTCGTGGCCGTCGCGCTCACCGCACGGCTGACCTCCCCCGAGACGGTCCGGGAGCTCGGCGCCCGTCTGGCGGAGCTGTTCCCCGCCGCGGTCGGTGCGCCGGCGGCGGTCCAGCGGCTGGTCGACGCGGGAGTGGGCCTGGACCTGCTGGGGGGCCTGCTGGCGCTGCTGCCCATGTCGCTCTACGGCGAAGGGCTGCGCCGGGCGTTGCTGCGGTTCAGCCGGCGCCGGGAGTCGATGACGGCGTGGCGCGGGCGCCTGCTGGCGCTGCCCCTTCTCCTCGTGACGCCGCTGCTGCTCCACCCGCTGCTGCTGGCGGTCGAGGTGATGGCCGACCTGGCCCGCACCGGCGGGCCGGCCGCCACCCTCGGGCGGGTGGCCGTCGGCTTCTACTCCGTGCTGGCCGTGCTGACCGTGCCCCTGCTGTGGGGCTTCCAGGTGGTGGCCGGCGCCCGGGTCGGACGGCGGGCCCTGCTCGTCGGCGTCCCGCTCACCGCGGCCTGCCTGTCCGGTTTCCTGCAGGGCTTCGTGCTGTTCCTGTCCCTGCCGCTGGACCTCGGGGCGCCCTTCGGCGGGATCGCGGTGGTCGGCGGGGTGGCCGCCGTCGGCCTGTGGCTGTTCGTCCTCCACCTGGTGCTGCTGGGCGGCTGGCTGCTCACCCAGTCCCTCGACGAGCGTCAGTCGTCGTCGCCCTGACCGGGGCTGTCCGGGAAGTCGCCGGGCGGTCGGCCGGGCTGCGGCCCCTGGCCGGCATCGCCCTGGTCGCCGTCCCCCTGGTCGTCGGCCGGGGGGTCCGGGGCCGGGGGCGGCGGCTCCTGCTGCGGAGGTGGCTGCGGGGCGGGTTCCGGCTCGGGTTCGGGCTCCGGCCTCGGCTCGACGTAGTCGGAGCCGTTGCTCACCCGGATCATGACCACCTGGCCGGGCACGGCGCGGTTGCGGGGGCTCAAGCCCACGAACGTGCCCGCGGGGCGAGAGCTGTCGACCCGCACCGTGGTGTAGGCGAAGCCGGCGTCGGCCAGCGCCCGCTGGCACCGGCTGACGCTCCCGCAGCTCGGCACCGGCTTGGTGTTCCCGTTCTCCACCGTCTCGTCGGCCGGCGGGAACTCTCCGCTGCCCCGCGCCTGGAGGATGGGCTCCATCGCGTCGTGCCAGATCGTCGCCGGCTTGTTGCCGCCGAACCCGCCGACGTCCTCGTTGCGCTTGGGGTTGAGCACCATGACGCTGGCCGTGATCTCCGGCGTGTAGCCCACGAACGCGGCCGAGAAGTTCTCCTGCGAGGTCCCGGTCTTGCCGGCGATCTGGTGACCGGGCACGTACGCGCGCCGGCCGGTCTGGCCCCCGTAGCCGGGCTCGACGTCCTTGCGCAGCATCTGGTTCATGGTGTTGGCGATCCCGGGCGCGATCGCCTCCGGCGTGCACCGGTCGTGCACCAGCGGCTGCCCGTCGTCGCCGAGCACGTCCTCGCCGTTGCGGTCCAGCAGCCGGGTCACCGGGACGACGTCGCACTGCGTACCCCCGGCGGCGAAGGTCGAGTAGGCGCTGGCCAGCCCGAGCGGGCTGGTCGGCTCCGAGCCGAAGGTGAACGAGCCGCGGTTGTCGTCGATGATCTGCTGCGGCAGCGCGGGGTCGTTGAACTGGAACAGGCCCATCCGCTCGGCCATCCGCACCGGCTCCTCGACGCTGCCGAGGGCGTCCTCCAGGCCGAGGAAGTAGGTGTTGGAGGACTGGTACAGCGCCGTGGTCATGTCCAGGGTGCTGGCGTAGCGGCCGGCGTTCTCGACGTCGTAGGGTTTGCCGCCGTCCTTGTAGACCCGGGACACGTACGGGTCCGACGTGGTCAGCGTGTAGTGGCTGCCGAAGCCGCGGGCCAGCGCGGCGGCCGCGACGAAGACCTTGTAGGTCGACCCGGAGCCCTGGCTGGGCGCCACGTTGAGGTTGTAGGACTCCTGCGCCGGGTCGTCGATGTCGTAGCCGAAGACCCGGTTGACGCTCATGGCCAGCAGGTGCCCGGTGCCGGGCTGGACGGCGGTGAACATCGCGGCCCGCGACTCGCCCAGCGGCAGCGTCTGCAGCACCGCCGCGTCGCCCGCCCGCTGCAGGTCGGGGTCCAGGGTGGTCTGGACGACGTAGCCGTTGTGCTCCAGGTCGTCCTGGGACAGGCCGAGTTCCTGGATGAGGTACTGCTGCACGAAGTCGCAGACGTAGGCGCCGACCGAGGCCTGCACGCAGCCGCGGCGGGGCGCCGGGCCCGGGGCGAGGCCGAGCGGGGCCGCGGACGCGTCGGCCGCCTCCTGCGCGGTGATGTAGCCCTGGTCGGCCATCCGCGAGAGCACCTCGTTGCGCCGCGCGGTGGCCGCCTCGGGGGCGGTGAACGGGTCGTCGTGCGTCGGGCTCTGCACCAGCCCGGCCAGCAGCGCCGCCTGGGGCAGGGTGAGTGCGGCGGCGTCGACGCTGAAGAAGGCACGCGCGGCGGGCTGGATGCCGTAGGCGTTCTGCCCGAAGTACACGATGTTGAGGTAGCGGGCGAGGATCTCGTCCTTGCCGTACTCGTCCTCGAGCGCGAGAGCCAGGCGGGCCTCCCGCAGCTTGCGGCCGACGGTCTGCTCGACCGCGGCGCGGCGCTCCTCGGGGGTGTCCGCGGTCTGCAGCAGCGTCTGCTTGACCAGCTGCTGGGTGAGCGTCGACCCGCCCTCCTGCACGCCGCCGGAGACGATGTTGGTCAGCAGCGCACGCGCGGTGCCCTGGACGTCGAGGCCGTTGTGCTCGTAGAAGCGGGCGTCCTCGATCGCGACCATCGCCTGCTTCATGACCTCGGCGATCTGGTCTGAGGCCACCGGCGCGCGGTTCTCGTCGTAGAACCACGTGATGGGCTCGCCGTTGGCCGCGAGCACGACGGTGTTGCCGGCCGGCGGCTCGTCGGTCAGCTCGACCGGCGGCTTCCCGAGCAGGCCGGTGGACTTCTGCGCAGCCAGCGACGGGCCACCGATCCAGGGGAAGAGCAGACCGGCCAGGAGAACCCCGGCGACGACGATCGTCGACAGCAGCTTGAGCAGCGTGCTGGCAGCTTTCGGCCGATCCATCGCCCCCCTCTTCTCGCGCGGTGTCACACCTCAACAGGAAACGCCCAGATCCACAACCACCCTCGCCGTGGGGCGACAGCCGGGACGGGCGGGACTAAGCGGCCAGTTCGGCCGGGAGGTCGCCTCGGTGGAGAACGACGAGGGTGCTCACCGCCCGCGTGAGGACGACGTAGAGCCGGTGCAGGCCCCGCGGCTCGGCGGCGACGATCGCGCCCGGGTCCACGACGACGACCGCGTCGAACTCCAGCCCCTTCACCAGCGTCGCGGGCACCACCGCGATCCGGGACGCGGCCTCGCCGTCGTCGGTGAGCGCGGCGGCGGGCAGGCCGGCGTCCTCGAGCAGCCGCACCACCTCGGCGACGTCGGCGTCCGCACAGATCACCCCGATCGAGCCCTCCCCTGCGGCCAGCTCCGCGACCACCTCCCGCACCGGCCCGGCGAGCGTGGCCACGGGGTGCACGGCGAGCGAGCCGGGATCGCGACGGACCGCGGTCGCGGCCGGCAGGCCCGGCGCGATCACCGGCAGCAGCCGGTTGGCGTAGTCCAGCACCTCCCCGGGCACGCGGTAGCCACGGGTGAGCGGGCGGACGGCGGCGCCCGGCCGGCCCAGCCCGTCGAGCGTGCGCCCCCAGTCGGCCGACGACCAGGGGCTGGTCGCCTGGGCCAGGTCGCCCAGGACGGTCAGCGAGCCGGCCGCGAGCCGCCGCGCGATCGCGCGGCACTGCATCGGGGAGAGGTCCTGCGCCTCGTCGACGACGACGTGCCCGTAGCCGCTGGTCCGCTCGATCAGGCCGGCGGCCTCGTCGACGAGGACGGCGTCGGCCTCGGTCCACGGCGCGGTGCGCACCGAGCGCGGGGCCGTCGCCCAGCGCAGGGCGGCCTGCTCGTCGTCGTCCAGCAGGCCGCGGGCGGCGCGGGCCAGCCGGTCGGGCTCGGTGTAGAGCGCGAACACGAGCCCGGCGGCGTCCCGTGCCGGCCAGACCTCGTCGCAGAAGGCGCGGACCTCGGCGCTGCGAGCCGCCCGCCGCGTCTCGGCGTCGGTGGGGCTGCCGCCGGCCAGCTCCTTCTGCCGCCGCGCGTCCTCGGCCAGCGTCATGGCCAGCCGCTCGCGCGCCGCGCCGTAGTGCAGCAACTGCTGGTCGTCGGTCACCTGCCCGCGGCGGCGCAGGTCGTCGACGTAGCGCTTGAGCCGCTCGACCGGCACCCGGTACTTCCGGCCGGACAGCGGCACCTGGATCGAGTCGGCCGGCTTGACGATGCCGCCCCACAGCGCCCGGCGCAGCACCTCGGCCAGGCGGGCGTCGCCCTTGAGGACGGCGACCCGCGGCTCGTCGACCGCGCGCACCGGGACGCGAGCGGTCAGCTCCGCCACCGTCGTCTGCTCGACGTCGACCTCGCCGAGGGTCGGCAGCACCTGCTCGATGTAGCGCAGGAACGCCCGGTTCGGCCCGACGACGAGGACGCCGGTGCGGGCGAGCTGCCCGCCGTGCGTGTAGAGGAGATAGGCCGCGCGGTGCAGCCCGACCGCCGTCTTGCCGGTGCCCGGGGCACCCTGCACGCAGATCGACTCGGCCAGCGGCGCGCGCACGATCTCGTCCTGGTCGGGCTGGATGGTGGCGACGATGTCGCGCATCGGGCCGCTGCGGGGGCGTTCGATCTCCTCGAGCAGAAGCGGAAGGACCCCGCTGCCCCCCGCCGCTCGCGAGCTCGCGGCGGGACCCTGCAGCGGGGCCGACTGCTCGTCGCCGGCGCCCAGGAGCTCGTCCTCGTAGCTGGTCAGCTCCCCGCCCGAGAAGCCGAACCGGCGACGGCGCACCAGGCCCTGCGGATCGGCGGCGCTGGCCTGGTAGAACGGCCGGCTCATCGGCGCCCGCCAGTCGATGACCACCGGGTCGCCGGCGGCATCGCGGACGTGCCGGCGGCCGATGTGGAAGGTCTCGGTGCCGGTGTCGGTGCGGCCGAAGAAGGCCGGCACACCGGGGTCGGCCGCGAGCTGCCGCAGCCGCTCGGCCCGGGCGGCGCCGAGGCGCTCGGAGGCCCAGGCGTCCACGCCGGCGTCGGTGACCGCGTGCGCGGCGCCGCGCATCTCGGTCAGGCAGTCGGCCGCGCGGGCCAGATGGGCGCGCTCGGCGGTGAGGACGGGGTCGGGGGCGGTGGTCGTCTCGCTGCGTGCGGAGGACACGGTCGAGGAAGGCTACGCCTGCTCGCGACCCCCGTCGACCGTGCTCTCGGCGCAGAAGGCCCGGCTAGGGGCGGTCGCCGGGTTCGACGATGTGGACGGCGACGGCGCGGAACTGCCGGGGACTGGTCAGCAGCACCGCCTTGGTCGGGTCGCCGACCTCGAGCGCGGGTTCCCGGCGCAGCGCGGCCAACGGCGCCAGCCGCGGGTCGGCCAGGACGGTGTCGACGAGGCCGCGGTCGCCGCCGGTGAACAGCGCCTCCACCGACCCGGCGTGCGGCAGCAGCACACGGGCGGCGGTGTCGGCGGCGGCGGCCACCACGGCGTCGGTCTGGTTGGACCGGCGGCGAGCGAAGCGCTGCTGCGACCAGCCGCCGGCCGCCGTCCGGCCCTGCACCAGCCGGGCGTCGACCTTGGAGACGACGAGGTCGGCGCCGTCGAACACGCCCACCGCCCACCGGCCGCGCCGCACCAGGAGCACCGCCGCGCGCCGCGGCTGTCGCGCGGTCGCGGTGAAGCCGCTGAGCAGCGCCGGCTCCGGCGTCCAGTCGAACGGCGCCCGCAGGGTGAGCGCGGTGCCGTCGGCGCAGGTGATCCGGACGGCGCCGTCGTCCACGGCCACCTTGGTGAAGGAGCCGTGCCGGTCGGCCACACCGTCCAGCCACGTGCCGAGGCGCTCGGGGACGACCCCGAGCAGGCGACCGCCACCGGCGGCGGGACGTGGGCGGCTCACGTGTCCTCCTCGCTGGCGCTCGTCGGCCACGTTCGCAGCGGCTGCTGTGCTTCCGCGTGACCTCGCAAGCTCGGTCACGTCCCGAGCATGTCAGCCCGTCGTCGGCAGCCCGGCGGCCCGCCAGGCGACGAAGCCCCCGATGACGTCGGTCGCGCGCGCGAGCCCGAGCGACCGCAGCGCGTCGGCGGCCAGGCTCGAGGTGTAGCCCTCGTTGCACAGCACGATGACGTCGACCTCGTAGCCGGTCGCCTCGGGCAGCCGGGCGTCGGACAGCGGGTCGAACCGCCACTCCAGCACGTTGCGCTCGACGATCAGCGCGCCGGGCACCTCCCCCTCGGCCGCGCGCTGGGCGGCGGGGCGGATGTCGACCAGCAGCGCGCCGCGCGCGACGCGGGCGGCCGCCTCCTCGGGGGTCACGCGGACCAGCCGGCTGCGCGCGTCGGCCAGCAGCTCGTCGATCGACCGGGCACCGGCCGGCCGCTCCAGCGAGCGTGTCACCAGTCCACCCCCGCCCGCTCGGTACCGGTGCGGACCAGGCCGTCGTCGTCCACCCGGTAGGTGTTCATGACGGTCAGCCGCGGGGCGTAGACGTGCACGCTCACGGCCGGCTCGGCGTGCTGGTTGGTCACCTGGTGGACGTAGTGCGCACCGAAGAACCGCAGCCGCCCGGCGGGCAGATCGGTCGCGGTCTCGCGCGGGCGGCCTGGCCCGCCGGTGGCGACGACGCGCTCGGTGAGCGTGCCGCGCGCGACGGCGAACGCGCCGGCGGAGCACCCGTGGTCGTGCAGCGGCGTGCCCTGGCCGGGCAGCCAGGTCAGCAGCCAGATCTGGGCGTCGGCGAGCTCGGCGTGCAGGGATTCGTCGAGGAACGGGCGGACGTCGGCGGGCTCGAGCAGCGCCGTCCACCGGGACCCCTCCCGGAAGCGGACCAGCGGCTCCCAGAGGTCGGTGCGGACGGCGAGGGCGACGGCCAGCGCGGCGGAACCGGTCGGCCGGGTCGCGGCCACGGCGACGAGCGGCGCGATCCGGGGGTCGGCGAGCACCGCAGGGGACAGAGCAGCGAGAGACATGCGGGAACGAGGTCCTTGCGGAAGGCGCCGCGGACAGGCGGCAGCGGGTCGGTGAGGTCGAGAGGTCAGCGACCCGGACACAGCGCGCTCGCCACCCGGACCAGGTCCACGTCGGACCGGCGGTGCAGGCGGAGCGTCGGCATCACGCCCCTGACTGAACCAGGCGAATCCAATCCCGTCAAATACGACCGGATTAGTAGAGTTGGCGTGTCAGGCGGCGAGCGCCGGCTCCACCGCGTGCTCCGCGGGCACGTGCAGCAGCCGCTGGAAAGCCCCCACCACGAGGGCCGCGATCCCTGCCGACGCGGTGGCCACCAGGAAGGCGGCGTTCGCACCGGCCAGGTCCACGATCTTGCCGGCCACCGAGGCGCCGACGGCCACGCCCAGGCCGAGGGCGGTGCCGATCCAGGTGAACGCCTCGGTCACCGCGGCCCGGGGGACCAGCAGCTCGGCGAGGGTGAACGAGCTGATCAGGGACGGTGAGACGGCGATCCCGGCGACCACGACGAAGGGGATCATCACCCAGATCTCGTCGATGATCAGCAGCGGGACGCTGAGCAGCGTCAGCAGCAGGAGGACGACGAACAGCCGGTGCCGCAGCGGGTGCCGCCAGTGCACCGCACCCCAGCCGATGCCGCTGGCCATCGACCCGACGGCGAGGCCGGCGATGAGCACGCCGGACAGCGACATGGCGCCCACCTCGTCGGCGAAGGCCACCAGCGCGATCTCCAGCGTGCCGAGGATCGCGCCCACGGCAGCCCCCACCACGAACAGCACCCGGAGCCCCGGCGTCCGCATGGCCGACGGCCCGGTGCGGCTCTCGTGCCCGCCGGGCGGCGGCTCCGTGCGGTGCTGGGCGGCGAACAGCAGGCTGCCGACGACGGCCAGGGTGAAGGCGGTGACCACGCCCGAGGTGGCGTGGCCGGTCGTGGACAGGAACGTGACCAGCACCGGGCCGACGATGAAGACGAACTCGTCGACGACGGACTCCATGGCCAGCGCGGTCGGCAACCGGTGGCTGCCGCGCAGCAGGTGGGTCCAGCGGACCCGGATCATCGAGGAGACCGGCGGGATGCACGCGCCCGCGATGCCGGCGGAGAGGAACACGATCCAGCCCGGCCAGCCTCCCTTCACCGCCGGGAGGAACACGCACCCGGCCGCGACGAAGACCCCGAGCACGGGCAGCAGCACCCGGCGCTGGCCGAACGTGTCGGCCAGCCGGCCGATCACCGGCCCGGCCAGGGCCGTCGTGACCGCCCCGGCCGCGGCGACGGCCCCGCCGAAGCCGTAGGAGCCGGTCTCCGAGGCCACGAGCAGGACGCAGCCGAGCCCCACCATCGACAGCGGCAGCCGGCCGACGAACGCGGCCAGCACCATGGGCAACGCGTGCGGGGTCCGCAGCACGTGCAGGTAGGGATTGGCCACGAGCGGGGAAGCCTCCATCGGAGGTGGGTGATCCGCCGTCACGCTAACCGAACCGCCGGGGGCCCGGCAGCGCGGCGGCCCGCGCCGGCAGGTACGGGTGGGACTGCCGGACACGTCCGGGGCCCGGAACCGCCGCGCGGTCCCGGGCCCCGGACGTCCTCGCTCAGCCGAGGCGGTGCTTGAGGATCTCCAGCTCGTCCCACATGGTGCTGGGCAGCTTGTCGCCGAACCTCTCGAACCACTCGGTGATCTGCGGGATCTCGGCCCGCCACTCGTCCTTGTCCACGGCGAGGGCCTTGTCGACCTGCTCGGCGGTCAGGTCCAGGCCGGAGACGTCGAGGGACGCCGAGGTCGGGACGTGGCCGATCGCGGTCTCCTCGGCGGCCGCGGTGCCCTCGATGCGCTCGATGACCCACTTGAGCACGCGGCTGTTCTCGCCGAAGCCCGGCCACAGGAAGCTGCCGTCGTCGTCCCGGCGGAACCAGTTGACGTAGAAGATGCGCGGCAGCTTGGCCGCGTCGTGCGCCTTGCCGGTCTCCACCCAGTGCCGGAAGTAGTCGCCGGCGTTGTAGCCGATGAACGGCAGCATCGCGAACGGGTCGCGGCGGACGACGCCGACCGCGCCGGTCGCGGCGGCGGTGGTCTCCGACGACAGCGTCGCGCCCATGAACACGCCGTGGTTCCAGTCCCGCGCCTCGGTGACCAGCGGGATCGTGGTCTTGCGACGGCCGCCGAAGAGGATCGCCGAGATCGGCACGCCCTTCGGGTCGTCGTACTCGGGCGCGAGGATCGGGCACTGCGTGATCGGGGTGCAGAAGCGGCTGTTCGGGTGGCTGGAGGGCTCGTCGCCCTCCGGCGTCCAGTCCCGGCCCTTCCAGTCGGTGAGGTGGGCCGGCGGCTCGTCGGTCATGCCCTCCCACCACATGTCGCCGTCGTCGGTGAGGGCGACGTTGGTGAACACCGAGTTGCCCTGCTCGATCGTGCGCATCGCGTTGGGGTTGGTGTCCCAGCCGGTGCCCGGGGCGACGCCGAACAGCCCGTACTCGGGGTTGAGCGCGTAGAGCCGGCCGTCCTCGCCGAAGCGCATCCAGGCGATGTCGTCGCCGAGGGTCTCGACCTTCCAGCCGGGGACGGTCGGCTCGAGCATCGCCAGGTTGGTCTTGCCGCAGGCGCTGGGGAAGGCGGCCGCGATGTAGTACGTCTTCTGCTGCGGGCTGGTCAGCTTGAGGATCAGCATGTGCTCGGCGAGCCACCCCTCGTCGCGCGCCATGACCGAGGCGATCCGCAGCGAGTAGCACTTCTTGCCCAGCAGCGCGTTGCCGCCGTACCCGGAGCCGTAGGACCAGATGGTCCGCTCCTCCGGGAAGTGGGTGATGTACTTCGTCGAGCTGCACGGCCACGGCACGTCCTGCTGACCCGGCTCGAGCGGGGCGCCGAGGGAGTGCATGGCCGGGACGAAGTCCGCGTCGTCCCCCATCGCCTCGAGGATCCGGCTGCCGATCCGCGCCATCACGCGCATCGAGACGACGACGTACTCCGAGTCGGTGAGCTCGACGCCGAACATCGGGTTCTCGGCCTCGACCGGACCCATGCAGAACGGGATGACGTACATGGTCCGGCCCCGCATGCTGCCGCGGTACAGCTCGGTCATGATCGACTTCATCTCGTCCGGGTCCATCCAGTTGTTGGTGGGACCGGCGTCGGCCTCGTCGACCGAGCAGATGAACGTGCGGTCCTCGACCCGCGCCACGTCGCTCGGGTCGGACGCGGCCCAGAACGAGTTGGGCTTCTTCTCGAGCCGGCGGAAGGTGCCGGCGTCGACCAGGTGCTGCGTGAGCCGCTCGTACTCCTCCTCGCTGCCGTCGACCCACACGACCTGATCGGGCGTGGTCAGCTCGGCCATCTCCCGCACCCACGCCAGCAGCCGGGCATGCGTGGTGGGTGCGTTGTCGAGGCCGGGGGTGGCCACTGAAGTCACGGCGTCTCCATCCATCTGGGTACGGCGGGGCTGGGGTCTCCCCCGGCACGGAACTGGCTCTCCGACGACGACGCGACGCAGCGCGACGGAGATCCGGATCACGGAAGGCTACAAGGGCGTAGCGGCTCTGTAACCGTGAGAGATGTTACGTATAGGACGTCTTGTCCCCGGGTCGGAAGACCCTGGCGAACAGCGGCGTTCAGCACGTCTCGTGACGTCCCCCGTTCCCGCCACCCTGCGCAGGCTCAGGGCGGGGCCCTGAACGGGGGCCACAGGAACTAGCGTGCGGCCATGACGCCGCGCCGGCTGCTCGTCGTCGTCTCCGCCGCCCAGCTGGCCGTCGGGCTGCTCGGCGCCGTCGTGGCCGTGCGGCGGAGGGTCGTGTACGACTTCTTCCTGATGCGGGGCCGGCCGGACCGCGTCGCCCGCGACGCGCTGTGGCTCGGCAGCGCGTTCAGCGCACCGACGCCGATGCTGGTCGCCCAGGCGTGGGCGACCGCGCGGCTGGCACGGGGACCGAGCGACGGCGCGCGGCGGACGCTGGGCGCCCTGGGCGCGGCGATGGTGCCCGGCATCCTGCTGGAGCGCGCCGACCGGCACCGGCTCCGCCCGTCAGGCTGGGATCCCGTGGAGACACCGCTCGTCGCCGGCGGCCTGGGACTGGCCGCGGCGATGGCGGTGCTGGGGCATCAGGCGCGGTCGGGGGCGTAGCCCGGGCCGACCTCGGCGAGGAAAACGTCCCACTCCGCCGGCTTGGGCCCACCGGTCAGCTCGGCGTCGAGCTGGTCCAGGTACCAGTGCCAGCCGGTCGCGATGTCGCCGAGGCCCTCGGCGGTGCTCAGGACCTGGGTGAACACGAGCACGGTGCGCCCGTCCTCCTCCGTCAGGTCCAGCTCGACACGCCAGTGCATCGGCTCGGTCCACTGGAGGACGAGGCGTCGCGGCGGATCGCACTCGACGATGGTCAGCGGCGACTCGAACGGCTCGGCCTCGTGGGTCATCGTGAACGTCCCCTGGGCGCCGGGCCCGTGGGGGCCGGCGTAGCGGCCGATCCAGCGGGTGGTCCGGTCGGGCTCGGTGAGCGCGGCCCAGACGTCCTCGATGGGGTCGGGCCAGGAGCGGCGGAACACCAGCCGCCGGCGGCCGTCGGGCTCGGGGGTGACGACGCCACGGCGGTCGTCGGGGCTGCCGGTCATGCACTGTCTCCGCTCCGTCGAGCCCGCCGGCCGCGGGCGATCTCGGTGTCCAGGGCGTCCAGCCGCTGCGCCCACAGGTCCCGGTAGGGCTCCAGCCAGGCGTCCAGCTCGCGCAGCGGTCCCGGATCGAGCGCGTAGAACCGACGCCGTCCCTCCGTGCGGGCACGGACGAGGCCTGCCTCGCGCAGCACGCGCAGGTGGCGGCTGATCGCCGGACGGCTCACCGGGAACCGGCCGGCCAGGTCACCCGCGGCGATCTCCCCTGCGGACAGGAGCGCGAGGAGCTCCCGTCGAGTCGGGTCCGCGATGGCCGCCAGCGCCTGCACGGAGAATGCGTAACACATCGGTTACGCGTCTGCCAGGGGTTGACCACGGAGGGACCAGGGAATGCGGCGGACATGACCGTCACCGATCCCGACGTCCCGGATCCGCTCAACGACCCCCGCACGCTGCAGGCCGACCCCGGCGCCGTCGCCGAGGGCCAGGACCTCGCCTCCACGGAGGACGACGCGGTCGCCACGGGCGAGGACGAACTGGAGGCGGGCGGGACCGAGGCGGACGACGCCGGCGGCGGGGACGTCGCCGGGGGCGCGTTCCCGGGATCGTGACGGGCCGGTCCGTTTCACCTGCCGAGTCGGGGGAAACCCCGGGCCCGTCCGCAACGCCGCCTTCATCCACGAGGGGTAGCCGATGGCCACCGGTGAGACTGGTTTCGAGGACGTCACCTACGACCTGATCTCGGTGCAGTACCACTCGCTCAAGGCCGGGCACGACTACGGCCAGTACGTCCGGGACGCCGAGAACGCCGGACTCGACGACATCGCGGGCTTCTTCCGCGAGGTCATGGAGCAGGACTCGGCGCGCGCCAAGCGCTGCCACGAGTTCCTGAAGCGTCTCTCCGGCACCGAGCAGGGCGGCCCGGCCGTCCAGTGACGACGAGGCCGCCCTCCCCTACGCGGGGAGGGCGGCCTCCGTCGTGCGCCTCAGACCGCGCAGTTGTCGCCTTCGCAGCCGTCGGCGTCGGGGACGGTGACCAGCGGGTGGGCATCGGCCCAGGCGCGCTCGAGCACCTGCAGCAGCAGCTCGGCCGGCTGCGCACCCGCGGCGCCGTACCTGCGGTCGACGACGAAGAACGGCACGCCGGTCGCACCGAGCGCCTGCGCCGTCGCGGCGTCCTGCCGGACGGCGGGCAGGTAGCGGCGGTCGGCCAGCGCCTCGCGGACCGCCGCCTCGTCCAGGCCGACCTCGACGGCGAGCGGCACGAGGTCGTCGACGGAGAAGACCGTCCGGCCCTCCTCGAAGTGCGCGTGCAGCAGCCGCTCCTTCATCTCGCCGCCCTTGCCCTGCTCGGCGGCCAGGTGGAGGAGCTCGTGCGCGAGCAGCGTGTTGCCGCTGGTGCCGTGGGCCAGGTCGTAGCGCAGGCCCTCACCGGCGGCCATCTCCTCGACGCGGGACTGCATGGCGCGCATCTCGTCGACCGAGCGGCCGTACTTCTCGGCGAGGGCCGGCAGCGTCGGGAAGGTCTTCCCCTCGGGGATCGTCGGGTCCAGCTGGAACGAGCGCCAGACGACCTCGACCTGGTCGCGGTGCGGGAACCGCTCCAGGGCGGTCTCCAGGCGCCGCTTGCCGATGTAGCACCAGGGGCACACGACGTCGGACCACACCTCGATCTGCATGACCGGTGAACGTTCAACCACCTGTCGTCATTCCGGGTCGGGCCGGTGCGCCTGGACCTGGGCGCGCCCGTCCGAGGTCGTCGGGTCGAGGAAGACGTAGCGGACGCCGTCGTGGCGGGCGACCAGCCGGCGCTCGGCCTCGTCGGCGGCCTGCTCGATGTCGTCGGCGGTGGCGTCGTCGGCGAAGTCGACCTTGGCGGCGACGACGAGCTGACCGGGGCCGATGACCGAGGTGATGAGGAACGGGACGTCGTCCACGTGCGGCAGGGCGGCGATCTCCGCCCGCAGCTCCTCCTCGATCCGCCCGGACGCCGCCTGCCCGATCAGCAGCGAGACGTTGGCCCGGGCGAGCGCGTAGGCCACCGCCAGCAGCAGCACGCCGATCGTGATGGCCGCGACGCCGTCCCACACCGGATCGCCGGTGAGGTGCTCGAGGAACAGGCCCACCGCGGCCAGCACCAGCCCGACCAGCGCCGCGCTGTCCTCGAAGGTGACGGCCTTGACCGTCGTGTCGGTGGTCTGGGACAGGTAGCGGCCGGGGCTGACCCGCCACTTGCGGGCCGCGCCCCGGACCTGGCGCACGGCCTTGAGCCACGACGCCCCCTCCAGCAGGAACGAGACGCCGAGGACGATGTACGAGATGAGCGGGGAGCCCTGCTCCTCGCCCTCGATGATCGTCGTCACGCCCTGCCAGACCGAGAAGCCGGCGCCGAGCACGAAGGTGGCCAGCGAGGCGATGAAGGCCCAGAAGTAGGTCTCCCGGCCGTAGCCGAAGGGGTGCTTGTCGTCGGCCGGCTTGTTGCCCCGCTTGAGCGCGATGAACAGCAGGACCTCGGTGATGGTGTCCGCGACCGAGTGCGCCGCCTCGGACAGCATCGCCGAGGAGTGGCTGATCAGGCCGCCGACCAGCTTGGCGATCGCGATGCCGAGGTTCGCCACGCCGGCGAGGATCACGGTGCCGGTGCTCTCGCCTCCCGAGCCGTGCTCCGGGCTGCCGACGTCGCCGGGCACCGGCGGGGCCGGCGGTCCGGGCGTGACGACGGACTGCTCGGACGGCGACCCCGCGCGGCTCATGCGGCCTGCGGTGCCCAGCCGTTGCCGCGCGCAACCCCGGTCAGCGCACGCCGACGAGGTCCACCACGAAGACGAGGGTCGCGCCCGGCTTGATGACGCCGCCGGCGCCGCGGTCGCCGTAGGCCTTGTGCGCGGGGATGGTCAGCCGCCGGCGGCCGCCCACCTTCATGCCGGTGATGCCCTCGTCCCAGCCCTGGATGACCATGCCGACGCCGAGCCGGAACTCCAGCGGGTCCCCGCGGTCCCAGGAGGCGTCGAACTGCTCGCCGCCGTCGTGGGTGACGCCGACGTAGTGGGCGCTCACCAGGCTCCCCGCGGTCGCCTCCGGGCCGTCGCCGACGACCAGGTCCTCGATCACGAGGTCGGCCGGAGCCGGGCCGGTGGGCGGGTCGACGTCCGGTCGGGTCAGCTCGGCCACGGTGCTCCCTCCTGCTCCCGGGGCGGTCCCGGCGCGATGCCCATCCAAGCAGCGGCTCCGCCGGAGCGCTCGGCCCGCTACGGTCGGCGCCCGTGATCGACCACCTCTCGCTGCAGGTCGCCGACGTCGACGCGGCGGCCGCCTTCTACGTCCGCGTGTTCGCCCCGCTCGGCGTCCGGGAGGCCATGCGCCACGGCAGTCCGGACGGCGAGGTTGTCGGCCTCTGCGGTCCGGACGGGTTCCCGCGCCTCTGGCTGGGCGGGCTGGTGGACACCGGCACCCGGCCGGTGCACCTGGCGCTGCGCGCGCCGTCCCGCGAGGCGGTCGACGAGGTGTTCGCGCTGGCGAAGGACGCCGGCGCGGAGATCCTGCACGAGCCGCGGATCTGGCCGGAGTACCACCCGGGCTACTACGACGTCTTCTTCCGCGACCCCGACGGCAACAACGTCGAGGCGGTGCACCACACCTTCTGATGCGGAGGAGATCCGTGCGCGTGACGCGCACGGATCTCCTCCACATCAGGTCAGCAGCAGGTCCAGCGCGGCCGCGGCGGTCCAGGACTGGTTGGCGCTGCCCAGCGGCTCGCCGGTGAGCGGCTCGTAGTACTCGGCGAGCGAGCCCTCGGCGAGCTGGTCCAGCGACGCCCGGCGCAGCGGCGCTGCCAGGTCGGCCCGGCCACGCTGCTCCAGCATCCAGACGAACAGCCAGTTGATCACCGGCCAGCTGGGGCCCCGCCAGTACGCCCGTTCCCGGAAGTCCGGGGACGCCGGGCTCGTGGTCGGCAGGACGGCGTGCCGCAGAGCGGGGTGGGCGGTCCAGCGCTCCGAGCGCAGCAGCGCCACCATCGCCCGCTCCGCCGCCTCGTCCAGGCCGCCGCAGAGCAGCGGCGCGAACCCGGCCACCGTCTCCACGCGCAGCGGCTCGCCGGTGCGCAGGTCGGTGTCCAGCGCCAGGCGGAGGTCGGCGTCGACGGTCCCGGCCACGCCGGCCCGGAAGCGCTCGGCGTGCTCCTCGAGCTCGGCGACCTCGTCCGCGCCGAGCGCCCGGGCGATCCGGGCCAGCGCCGCGCTTGCCGCCGCGAAGATCGCCGACATGAAGACGTCGGTGGTCAGGTAGCTGGCGGTCGCGCGGATGCGGACGTCGTCGTAGCCGGCCCGCTTCAGCTCCTCGACGCTGGTCAGGTAGCGGTCGTACTCGAGCTGGGTCGGCCGCTGGCGGGTGTCGGTGACGATCCGGGTGTCCCGCCGCTGGTACGGCGGCAGGTCCGCCGGGACGACGACCCGGGAGTACGGCCCGTCCCACCGCGGGGAGTTGTCCATCCCGCCCTCCCAGCCGTGGTACACGGTCAGGAGCCCGGTGCCCTCCGGGTCACGCGCGCCGGCGAGGTAACGGTGCCAGGCCAGCAGCCGGCGGTAGGCCCCGGGCAGCCACTCCCGCACGGCAGCCGCCGCGGCGGGCCCGTGGCTCCCGGCGATGGCGACGATGCGCTCCACCGCGAGGGCGTGCACCGGCGGCTGGCAGATGCCGCTGGTGCGGGGGGCGTCGGGCGCGTCGTCGGTGGCCTCGGCGCAGCCCCACCGGTCCGGGCCGGGGAAGTAGTCGGGTTCGTCGGGGTCGAAGACGATGTGCGGCAGCATGCCGGTGCGCCACTGCCCGCTGAACAGGTGGTCCAGCTCCTCGCACGCCCGGCGGGGGTCCAGGTGGGCGATCCCGACCGAGACGAACGCGGCGTCCCAGCTCCACTGGTGCGGGTAGAGGTGCGGGGCGGCGCGGGTCATCGACCCGGCGCTGTTGGCGCGCAGCGCGTAGGCGGCGCGTGCGGCCAGCTCGGCGCCGGAGAGACCGCTCTCCACCCCCTCCGGGGCGAAGCCCGGCCAGTCGAGCGAGACGTCGGTGGTGCTCATGCCGCGGCCCTCCGCACCGGCAGCGCCCGGAGCATCGCCGTGGCCCGGGGCAGCACGCGGGCGGCGTCACCCGAGAGGCGGCACTCGAAGGCCAGCCAGCCGTCGTAGCCGATCGCGTCGAGGCACCGCAGCAGCGCCGCCCAGTCCAGGTGCCCGGCCCCGGGCTCCAGGCGGTTGCTGTCGGAGAGCTGCACGTGACCGAGCCGGTCGGCGATGCCGCGCAGCGCCGCCAGCGGGTCGGCCTCCTCGATGTTCATGTGATAGGTGTCGGCACCGACGGCCACGCTCTGCAGGCCCGTCGCCTCGCCCAGCTCGGCCGCCTGCGCCAGCGTGTTGACCATGTGGTCCTCGTAGCGGTTCAGCGGCTCGAGCAGCAGCAGGGTGCCGGCCCGCTCGGCGACCCCGCCCAGCCGGTGCAGCGCGTCGAGCAGCACCTCGCGGTCCTCCTCGGCGGACCGGGGCGGGGTGAAGGGAGGCAGCCGCCGGGAGAACATGCCCCACGACGCCGGGGTCATCGCGCCGACCCCGCCGAGCTCCCCGATCACCTCGAGCTGGCTGGCCATGTTCGCCACCGCGTCGGCCCGCCGGTCGGCGTCGAAGTCGCCGATGAAGTGGTCCATCTCCACGCAGACTGTGGGCAGGACGACGCCGTCGCGCTGCGCGGCGCGCAGCTCGGGCAGCCGCTCGCGGAGGGCGTGGCCGCCCTGCCCGCGCAGCTCGATCCCGTCGAAGCCCCAGGCCAGCGCGGTCTCCCACTTGGCCTGCATCGTGCTCCCGGGGAGCACCTGTTCCTGGACGGCCAGCCTCACGACGCACGCTCCTCGGCATCGTCCTCGCGCTGGACGGACCGGAAGTCCAGCACCATCTCGAGCGTCGCGGCCGGGTCCTCGTCGAGGAGGCGGTAGGCCTCGACGACGTCGTCGCACGGCACCACGTGGGAGATCAGCCGCGCCACGTCGACCTGGCCGTCGAGGACCAGGCCCATGAACACCCGGTGCAGCCGCTCGGGCGTCCACCGGCCGGCCAGCCCGGCCGGCACGCCGCCGATCTGGGAGGCGACGATCTGGATGCGGTTGTGGTGGAACTCCTCGCCGAGGTGCAGCCCGGCGCCCTCGCCCTGGTAGAAGCCGGCCGCGACGACCCGGCCGCCGGGGGCGGTGGACCGCACCGCCTCGTGCAGCGCCCGGTAGGAGCCGCTGAGCTCGATGGTGACGTCGGCGCCCTCGAGCGCGACCCGCCGCACGGCCTCGGCGACCGTGACGGTGTCGTCGGCCGCGTCCAGGGCCAGCGTCGCGCCGAGCCGGAGGGCCAGCTCCCGGCGGGGGGCGAGGGTGTCGACGGCGATCACGCGCGCGCCGGACAGCGCCGCCAGGCGGGTGGCGAGCAGCCCGATCACGCCCTGGCCGAAGATGACCACCGTCTCGCCCAGGTGCAGGTCGGCGGCCAGGACGGCGTTGAGCGCGATGGCGCCCACCCGCGCGAACACCCCGACCACCGGATCGGTCCCCGGCGGGATCTGCCGGCCGGCCAGCGCCTGCGCGGGCAGCACGGCCTCGCTGCGGTGGCCCCAGATGCCGTAGACGACGTCACCGACCCGCAGCCCCGAGGCAGCGGCCTCGGCGTCGGCGACCTCGACCACCTCGCCGACCTCGCTGTAGCCCCAGCCGGTGACCGGGTAGTCGAAGCTGCGGCCGCCGGCGGTGAACAGCCGCTGCGCCGGGTCCCACTGCTTGGTCAGGTAGACGTTGGAGCCGCGGTAGGCGGTCATCTCCGTACCGGACGAGATGCCGGAGTAGAGCGTGCGCACCCGCACGGTCCCGGGCGCGAGGACGGGCACGGCCTCCGCCACCAGGGCCACGCTGCGCGGCCCCGTGAAACTGACCGCCACGGGAGGCGGGGCCGGCGGCGCGGCCACGGGGGCCGGGCGCAGGAGCACTCCTGTCGTGCCGTGGGACGGGGTCGGGGCCGGCAGCACGGTCGCCGCGACCGGAGCGCTCACGATCGAGCTTCTTTCTCGTCGGTTCCGCCGCATGGGAGTCATATCGGCCGGTTCGACCACCACTTTACGCCGAGTTGACAGACATAAATGGGCCGCGTACCGACATAACCCAACTGTGACCGGCAACCCCAGCGGTGGGCCGCTACTGTTCCGGAACGCGGCAAAGGAGCGGCCGACTCCGAGGAGATGCCTGATGAGCGCGTTGCAGCGACGGGTCCGGGCGGCGGTGGCGGTGATCGGCGCGTCGACACTGATCGCGGCCTGCGGATCGGACGACTCCGGCGGGGGCGGCGGCGGGGACGGCGACGGCGCGCTCGTCGTCTGGACGCTGGAGAACCTCCCCGACCGGGTCGCCGCCCAGGAGCAGATCGCCGCGGAGTTCACCAAGGAGAGCGGCATCGACGTCGACCTGGTCGCCATCGACGAGAACCAGTTCAACCAGCTGCTCACCTCGTCGGCCGCCGCCGGCGAGCTGCCCGACGTCGTGGGTGCCCTGCCGCTGTCGGGCGTGCAGGCGCTGGCGGCCAACGAGCTCATCGACTCGGACACCGCCGCCGCGGTGGTCGACGAGCTGGGCGCCGACACCTTCTCCGAGCGGGCGCTCGAGCTCACCCGTGACGGCGACACGCAGCTGGCCGTGCCCAGCGACGGGTGGGCCCAGCTGCTGGTCTACCGCAAGGACCTCTTCGACGCCGCGGGGCTGGCCGCACCCGACACCTACGACGCCATCCTGGCCGCGGCGCAGGCGCTGGACAGCCCGGAGGTGGCCGGCTTCACCGGGGCCACGGTGCCCAACGACGCCTTCACCGAGCAGACGTTCGAGCACATCGCCCTGGGCAACGGCTGCCAGATGGTGAACGACGACGGCGAGATCACGATCGCCAGCGACCAGTGCGTGGCCGCATTCGACTTCTACAACCAGCTGATCACCCAGTACTCGGTGTCGGGCGCACAGGACGTCGACACGACCCGCGCCGCCTACTTCGCGGGGCAGGCGGCCATGGTGGTCTGGTCGTCGTTCATCCTCGACGAGATGGCCGGCCTGCGGAACGACGCCCTGCCGACCTGCCCGGAGTGCGGGGCGGACCCGGCGTTCCTGGCCAAGAACAGCGGCGTGGTGACCGCGATCGCCGGCCCGGACGGCGACGAGGGCGCGCAGTTCGGCGAGGTCGTCTCCTGGGCCGTGACCGCCGACGCCCAGGCCGACGCCGCCCAGCAGTTCGTCACCTACATGATGTCGGACGGGTACGAGGACTGGATCGGCTTCTCGCCGGAGGGCAAGGTGCCGACCCGCCAGGGCACCGCCGACGAGCCGACCCGCTACATCGACGCGTGGTCCACGCTCCCCGCGGGCGTGGACACCAAGGCCCCGCTGGCCGACTTCTACTCGGCCGACGTCCTCGACGCCCTGAAGTCCAGCCCGGACACCATCTCGCCGTGGGGCATCCCCCAGGGGCAGGGCGCCCTGGTCGGGGCCGCCCTCGGGGAGCTCCCGGTGCCGCAGGCGATCGCGGCGATGACCGGGGACGAGGTCAGCCCGGAGGAGGCGGCTCAACAGGCGGCCGACGCCCTGCAGGAGATCGCCGACTCACTGGACTGAGGCGACAGATGACCGGTAGCGACAGCGGGCTGGCCGGCGGCCCGGTCGTGCCCGTGGGGGCACCGTCCGGCGACCGCCCGCGGGGCAGCCGGTTCCGGGGGGGCCACCAGTGGCGGGAGTCGCGGTTCGGGCTGGCGCTGATCTCGCCGACCGTCGTCCTCGTCCTGGTGCTCGTGGTGCTGCCGATCCTGTGGACGGTGCTGCTCGCCTTCCAGGACCTGCGGCTCATCCGGCTGCGCACCGCGGGGCTGTTCGGCGACTACACGGTCGACAACTTCGTCGACGTGTTCACCTCCCCCGGGTTCTGGACCGCGCTGACCACCACGTTGATCTACGCGTGCGGGGGGACGGCGGCGGCGATCGGGCTGGGGCTGGTCGCGGCGCTCGCGCTGCGCCGTCCGTTCAAGGGACGCACGTTCGTCCGGGCGTCGATGCTGTTGCCCTACGTGGCACCGGTCGTGGCCGCCACGTTCGTGTGGGGCGTCATGCTCAACCCGCAGTTCGGCATCGTGAACGAACTCGGCACGGGCCTGCTCGGCTGGGACGAGCCGATCGCGTTCCTGTCCGAGCGGCCGTGGGCGCTGCTCACGGTCATCGTCTTCGAGATGTGGCGCTCGTTCCCGTTCGCCTTCCTCTTCCTGACCGCCCGCCTGCAGGCGGCACCGGTCACGCTGGAGGAGGCCGCCCGGGTCGACGGCGCGACGCCGACGCAGGTGTTCCGCCACGTCGTCTGGCCCCAGCTGCTGCCGACGATCGCGGTGCTGGCGCTGCTGCGCTTCATCTGGACGTTCAACAACTTCGACGACATCTACCTGCTGACCGGCGGCGGCGCCGGCACCGAGGTGATCAGCGTGCGGGTGTTCGACTACCTGGTCAGCCGCGGCGACATCGGGGCCGCGTCGGCGCAGGCGCTGGTCCTGGCCGTGATCCTGATGGTGCTGGTCACCGTCTACTACCGGTTCGCGGCCAAGGACGAGGTGGCGTGATGGCCGGCGTCGCGACGGTCCCGGCCGACTCGGCCACCGCCTCCGCCGACCGACCGACGCGCCCGCCGGAGGGGCGGACCTGGTCGCGCTACCGGGTCGAGACGCGCGTGTTCGGCGTCCTGCGGTGGGTCGTGATCGTGGGGCTGATGCTGTTCACGCTCTTCCCCTTCTACTACATGGCGCTGCTCTCCTTCCGGGACCTGAGCGCGCTCGTGCAGAACCCCGACCGGCTGTGGCCGGCGCTCTCGGAGCTCACGGCCAGCACCTACCGCGACGTGCTGGCGTCCACCGACTCCGGCGGGCAGGGGTTCCTGCAGTTCATGGCCAACAGCGGGCTGATCGCGCTGGGCACGGTCGCGGTCACGCTCGCCTTCGCCATCCTCGGCGCGTACGCGATCGCCCGGCTGCAGTTCCCCGGGCGGCGCAAGGTCAGCGTGCTGTTCCTCGCGGTCTACCTCTTCCCCGCGATCCTGCTGGCCGTGCCGCTGTTCGTTTTCTTCACCCGCATCGGGCTGCGCGGCAACCTGGGCGCGCTGGTGCTGGTCTACGTGTCCCAGACGGTGGCGGTCGCCATCTACACGCTCCGGAACTACTTCCAGACCGTGCCGGCCAGCATCGAGGAAGCGGCGGCCGTGGACGGCGCCAGCCGGTTCACGATCATGAGGAAGATCACGATCCCGCTGGCCATGCCGGCGATCCTGTCCAACGCGCTCTTCGTCTTCATGATCGCGTGGAACGAGTTCCTGTTCGCGCTGCTGTTCCTGGTCGAGAATCGGCCTCGCTGGACGGTCTCGCTGGGGCTGTCCCAGCTGGCCGGCAGCATCGAGATCCCGACCACGGTGCTCATGGCCGGCTCGGTGATCCTGACGCTGCCGATCGTGGTCCTATTCTTCGCCAGTGAGCGTCTGCTCACCGGCGGCCTGACCGCCGGGGCGGAGAAGGGGTGACGAACTGGGCGAGCGCGCCGGGCAGCTGCTCGATCTGATCCGCCGCGGGCGGGCCCGCACCCGCGGGGACCTGATCGAGCTCACCGGGCTGTCGCGCTCCACCGTCGCCGCCCGCGTCGACCTGCTGGTCGAGGCCGGGTACCTGCGCGAGTCCGGGCGGGAGGCGTCGGTCCGGGGCCGCCCGGCGCAGGTGCTCAGCCTCGACGGCTCCGGCGGCGTGGTGCTCGCCGCCGACCTCGGCGCCGCGCACGCGACCGTGGCCGTCTGCGACCTGGCCGGGCAGCCGCTGGCGGAGACCTTCCACGACGACCTGCGGCTGGCCGACGGGCCCGATCCGGTGCTGAAGTGGATGGAGCAGCGCTGGGGCGAGATGCTGGCCGACGCCGGGGTGGACCCGAGCCGGATCCTCGGCATCGGCGTGAGCGTGCCCGGGCCGGTCGACGTGGCCACCGGGCGGGTGGTGCAGCACACCGCCGTCATGCCGGGCTGGCAGGACTACCCCATCCGCGACCACCTCGAGCGGCAGTTCGAGGTGACCTGCGTGGTGGACAACGACGCCAACGCCATGGCCTTCGGCGAGTTCCACACCGAGTGGCCGGCCGCCTCGCCGCTGCTGTTCGTGAAGGTCGCGACCGGCATCGGTGCCGGCATGGTGGTCGACGGCGCCGTGCTGCGCGGCGCGGACAGCGGCGAGGGCGACATCGGGCACGTCCGGATCACCAGCGCCGAGGACGGCCCGCTGTGCGTCTGCGGGGCCCGCGGGTGCCTGGCGGCGTCGGCGAGCGGGCGGGCGCTGGCCCGCCGGCTCCGCGAGCTGGGCGTGGACGCGCCGGACAGCCGGTCGGTGGTCCAGTTGGCGCTCACCGGCCACGCCGAGGCCACCCGGCTCGTGCGCGAGGCCGGCCTGATGATCGGCGACGTCCTGGCGACGGCGGTGAGCCTGCTCAACCCACGCATCCTGGCGCTCGGCGGCGACCTGGCGCTGGTGCAGGACCACTTCGTCGGCGCCGTCCGGGAGCGGCTCTACCAGCGCACCCAGCCGCAGGCGGCGCGCGGGCTGCGGGTGGTCGCCAGCAGCCTCGGGGACCGCGCGGGCGTGGTCGGGGCGGCGCGCTCCGCCCTCGAGGAGGTGCTGTCGGCCGAGGCGGTCGACCGCGCGCTCGCCGTCCGGGCGCAGCCGGTGGGCCGGTCCTAGCCCCGCTCGACCGGAACCCGCGCGCCCGACCGCGCGGACTCCAGGGCCGCGAGGGCCACGGCGAGCGAGGCCACGCCGTCCTCCCCGGTGGCGGTGGGACGGCCCTCGCCGCGGACCGCCGCCTCGAAGGCGGCGATCGTGGCGACCCCGACGGGCGGTGCCTCCGGGAGCGCCACCGGCTCCTCCCCGGACGGGGTCCGCAGGATCAGCCCCGAGGGCCGGCCGGGCTGCCGCCAGGCGCGCAGCGCGGCCTCCGACCCGAACACCTCCAGCGTGCTGTCGCCGTGCGGGGTGTCGAAGGAGCAGAGGAACGTGGCCAGCAGGCCGGCCGCCGTCGTCAGCACCCCGGCCAGACGGGTCTCCGCCGCGCCGCCGGCCGGTTGGGCACCGGCCTGGACGGCGACGACGTCGTCGGCCAGGACGAACCGCAGCGTGTCCGCGTCGTGGACCAGCAGGTCGAGGGCCACGCCGCCGCCCGCCTCCCCGCGCAGCCGCCAGCGGCGCAGCTGCTCCGGCAGCAGGACGGCGGTGGCGGTCCGGGCGGCGAGCGGGGTGCCGAGGACGCCGGCCTGGACGACGTCCCGGGCGGCGTGCAGCGCGGGGTCGTTGCGCCGGCCGTGGTTGGTCGCGAGCACCACTCCGGCGCGGTCGGCGGCGTCGACCATGGCGCGGGCGTCGGCCAGGCTCAGGGCCAGCGGCTTCTCGCACAGGACGTGCCGGCCGGCCGCCGCGGCGGCGATCGCCTCCTCGGCGTGCCGGTCGTTGGTCGTGCTGACGTAGACGGCGTCCACCTCGGGATCGGCCAGCAGCGCGGGCAGCGTGTCGTAGGCGCGGTCGATCCCGTGCGCCCGGGCGTAGGCGGCGCCGCGCTCCGCCGACCGGCTGTGGACGGCGACGACGCGGCTGCCGGCCTGAGCGCGGATGCCGGGGATGATCGACCCCGCGGCGATGTCGCTGGCGCCGATCAGCCCCCACCGCACGCGCCGACGCTAACGGAGGAGATCCGTGCGGGTGACGCGCACGGATCTCCTCCGCTCACGACAGCGGGCTGCGGGGCAGCAGGCGGTCGCTGATGATCCGCTTCTGGATCTCGCTGGTGCCCTCGAAGATCGTGGTCAGCCGGGCGTCCCGCCAGTGCCGCTCGACCTGCCGCTCCGTGGTGTAGCCGTTGCCGCCGTGCAGCTGCATCGCCTGGTTGGTCACCCTCACCGCCATCTCGGTCGCCTCGAGCTTGACCATCGAGGCCTCCCGCTCGCACGGCATCCCGAGATCGAGCAGGTGGGCGACCTGCCGGTAGAAAGCGCGGGACTGCTCGATCTGGGCGGCCATCTCGGCGACGGCGAAGCGCAGCGCCTGGAAGTCGCCGATCGGGTGGCCGAACTGCTCGCGCTCCTGCAGGTACAGGATCGAGTCCTCCAGCGCCGCGCGGGCCAGGCCGACGGCGCGGGCCGCGGTGTGCACGCGCGCGGTGTTGAGGAACTTCTGCGCCTCGGCGAAGCCGGCCCGCTTGGCCGCCTCCCCCTCCTCGTCGCTGGCCTCGTCCTTCGCGGCATTGGCCTCGTCGATGACGTTGTCCTTGGGGATGCGCACGCCGTCGAAGGTCAGGTCCCAGGTGAGGAAGCCGTGGTAGCCGACCTTGTCGATCGGATAGCCGGTCAGCCCCTCGGGGAACTGGCCGCGCTCCTTCTCCAGCAGCAGGTTCACCAGGCCCTTCGAGCGGGACTCCCCCGGCTCCAGGTCGCGCTCCCGCACGAGCACCTGGATGAAGTCGGCCGCCTTGGCGTTGCCGCACCAGCGCTTGCGCCCGGTGACCACCCACTCGTCGCCGTCGAGGACGGCGCGGGTGGAGACGCCGGCCAGGTCGGAGCCGGCGTCGGGTTCGGACAGCGCGATCGCCCCGATCCACTCGCCGCGGGCGCTGCGGGCCAGCAGCTCGGTGCGGCGCGCGTCGTCGGCCACCGCCGTCCCCAGGCCCTGCGAGCGGGCCAGGATGCTGGCGGTGCTCATCCAGGCGCGGGCGAGCTCCTCGCTGACCATGCAGTACTCGAAGACCCCGAGCCCGAGGCCCCCGTGCTCGGCCGGCACGGTGAGGCCGAAGTAGCCGAGCTCGGCCAGCCGGGCCAGCAAGGACGCCGGGATCTCGCCCTTCCGCGGGTCGAGCTCGTTGGCGACCGGCAGCACCTCGTCCATCGCGAACCGGCGGGCCTGCTCCTGCAGCTTCTCGCGCTCGGGCGTGTGCCACGGCGGCAGCAGGACCGGCGGTTGCGGCTGCCAGGTCTCGTCCGTGGAGGTCCTCTGGTCCGTCGAGGTCATGGCCTCGTCCTCCTCGCTGAAGACGTGATCGCCTCCGCCGGTTCCCCGGGCGGAGCCGGCTCACCCGGAATCGTGATCGACGCCATCGGATGACGCGTTCTTCACAGATCTATCAACAGTCTGTGAGAATCGCGCCGTGGCCGTGGCGCAGCGACTGGACGTCACGCTGCGGCTGGTGCGCAACGCCGGGACGACGACGCTGGGCGACCTGGCCGGCCGGCTGGGCGTGAGCGAGATGACCGTCCGCCGCGACCTCGATGAACTGCAGCGCCGCGGCCTGGTGCGGCGCATCCGCGGCGGGGCGACCGCGATCGAGAAGCCGGAGAACGGGTTCGCCGCGCGTGCCGGCTGGCAGGCGGGGCTCAAGGACCGGATCGGGCGGGCGGCGGCCGCGCTCGTCGAGCCGGGCTCGACCGTGCTGCTCGACGCCGGCACGACGACGGTCCACGTCGCCCGTGCGCTGGTCGACCGTGCCCCGCTCACCGTGGCCGCGCTGAGCCTGCCGGTCGCCGAGGCGCTGGCCGACCAGCCGGGGATCCGGCTCCTCGTCGTCGGCGGTGAGGTGCGGCCGGGCGAGCGCAGCCTGGCCGGTCCGGTCACCGCGGCGGTGCTGGGGTCGCTGAGTTTCGACGTGTTCGTGATGTCGATCGGCGGGATCACCCCGGGCGGCTGGTCCGAGTTCACCCTGGACGACGCGGCCGTCAAGCAGGCCGGCCTGCGGCAGGCGGCGGGCACCCTGGTCGTCGCCGACGCCTCGAAGCTCGGCGTGCGGGCCTTCGCGCGGGTCGCCGAGCTCGGCGCGGTGGAGCGCCTGGTCACCGACGCCAGCGCCCGCGACCCCCGCCTCACCCCCGCGGCGCAGGACAGCCTCGCCGCCCTGGAAGCAGCGGACGTGGAGGTCACCTGCGCATGAGCCTGATGATCCTGGTCGCCGGCCCCTACCGGAGCGGCACCGGCGACGACCCGGAGAAGATCGCGGCCAACCACCGCCGCATCCAGGAGGCCTGCCTGGCGCTGTTCAGGGCCGGCCACCTGGCCGTCAACGGCGAGGACCTGGCCCTGCCGCTGGCCGGGCTCGCCGGGTCCACCCGGGTCGGGGACGCCGCGTTCGACGAGGTCTTCCACCCGATGGGCCGCCGGCTGGTCGCGCGCTGCGACGCGGTGCTGAGGCTGCCCGGCGCATCGGCCGGCTCCGACGAGATGGTCTCGCTGGCCCGGGCCCGCGGCGCCGCCGTCTACACCGACCTCGCCGACGTGCCCCCGGCGGCCGCTGTGAGCCGATGATCATCGGCAGGTGGCTGCCCGACACGCCGCGGGGGCAGCCAGATGCCGATGATCAACGAGGAGATGACCCGCGCTCCTTCGCCATCTGCACGAAGGTGTCGACCAGCGAGGCGTCGTCCACCGCGCCGGGGTTGACCGCCTTCGCCGGGTCCACGCCCTGGAAGAGCCGCTTGAGCGGCACCTCCAGCCGCTTGCCGGTGCGGGTGTGCGGCACCCCGGGGACGGCGATCACCTCGTCGGGCACGTGCCGCGGGCTGGCCGTCGTCCGGATGGCCTGCTTGATCTCGCCGACCAGCTCGTCGGTCAGCTCCTCCCCCGGCGCGAGCTGCACGAACAGCGGCATCCAGTAGCCGCCGTCCGGCAGCTCGACGCCGAGGACGACGCAGTCGACGACGGCGGGGATCGACTCGACGGCGGCGTAGATGTCCGCCGTCCCCATGCGCACGCCGCCGCGGTTGAGCGTGGAGTCCGACCGGCCGGTGATCAGGCACGTGCCGCGGTCGGTGATCTCCAGCCAGTCGCCGTGCCGCCAGACCCCCGGCCACGGCTCGAAGTAGGCCTCCCGGTAGCGGCTGCCGTCGGGGTCGTTCCAGAAGGACAGCGGCATCGACGGCATCGGCTCGGTGATCACCAGCTCGCCCAGCTCGCCGACGACCGGCCGGCCCTCCTCGTCCCAGGACGCGGCCGCGACGCCGAGGTTGGGCCGCTGCAGTTCCCCGACCGTGACCGGCAGCAGCGGGCAGGTGCCGATGAAGCCGCTCGCGACGTCCGTGCCGCCGGACAGCGAGCCGAGCAGGACGTCGCGCTTCACCGCGTCGTAGACCCAGCGGAACGCGGCCGACGGCAGCGGCGAGCCGGTCGAGCCGATGGCCCGCAGCGCCGAGAGGTCGTACGTGTCCCCCGGGCGGATCCCGGCCTTCTCGCAGGCGGACAGGTAGCCGGCGCTCGTGCCGAGGTAGGTCATGCCGGTGCGCTCGGCGAGCGCGAACTGCGCGTCGGTGGACGGGTAGGCCGGGGCGCCGTCGTAGACGACGACGGTGACGCCGGACAGCAGCGCCGACGTCGAGATGTTCCACATGATCCAGGCGGTGGAGCTGTACCAGAACAGCCGGTCGCCGGGAGAGAGATCCATGTGCAGGACGCCGGACTTCACCTGCTCCAGGACGACGCCGCCGTGCCCGTGCAGGATCCCTTTCGGCAGTCCCGTGGTGCCGGAGGAGTAGACGATCCACAGCGGGTGGTCGAACGGCACCGGCTCGAAGACCGGCTCCTGCGGCTCGGCGACGGCCTCGGCCCACGGCAGCGCGCCGTCGGGCACCTCGTCCGGGTACAGCCGGGGGACGGCGATCGTCGTCCGCACGGTGGGCAGGGCCTCCCGCAGCTGCGCGACGACGTCGCGGCGGCCGTAGTCCTTGCCGTTGAACCGGTAGCCGTCGACGGCGACGAGGACGACGGGCTCGATCTGGGCGAACCGGTCGAGGACGGCGCGGGTGCCGAAGTCGGGCGCGCAGGAGGACCACACCGCGCCGATCGAGGCCGCGCCGAGGAAGGCGACCACCGCCTCCGGCACGTTGGGCAGGTAGCCGGCCACCCGGTCGCCGGCCCGGACGCCGAGCCGGCGCAGGGTCGCGGCGAACGCGCCGACCTGCCCGCGCAGCTGCGACCACGACACCTCGACCGGCTCGGTGTCCTCGGCGACGACGACCAGCGCCGGGTGCTCGTCGCCCCACTGCAGCGCCCGCTCGGCGTAGTTCAGCGTCGTCCCCGGGAACCACTCGGCGCCGGGCATCTCGCGGCGGGTCAGCACGCGGTCGTCCGGGACGCCGGGCAGCACGCCGGTCCACTCGGCGACGTCGGCCCAGAACTGGTCCAGGTGCTCGACCGACCAGCGCCACAGCGCGTCGTAGTCCGGCGGGTCGCCGAAATCCAGGCCGCGGCGCTCGCCCACCCAGCGGGCGAAGGCGGCGACGCGGGTCGCGCGGGCGGAGTCGGGGGTCGGCGCCCAGAGCACCTCGGGGGTGTCGCTCACGACCGCACGATGCCATCCTGTGAGCCCCTCGACCACGGCGCCGTGCCCGCGCCGACCTCCTGGAGCGCCCGTGTCCGCCGACCAGCCGGAGCAGACGAACATCCTGGGCGGGCCGCTGCAGCCGTGCGGCACCGAACCGCTGACCGGCTTCTACCGCGACGGGCTGTGCGCGAGCGGGCCGGAGGACTTCGGCAGTCACACCGTCTGCACGGTGGTCTCGGCGGAGTTCCTCGAGCTGCAGCGCGAGCTGGGCAACGACCTCACCACGCCGCGGCCGGAGTTCGCCTTCCCGGGGCTGCGGCCCGGGGACCGGTGGTGCGTGGTCGCGGCCCGCTGGCTGCAGGCCTACCAGGCCGGGGTGGCCGCCGGCGTCGTCCTGGCCGCCACCAACGCCCGCGCGCTGGAGGTCGTGCCGCTCGAGGCGCTGCGCCAGCACGCCGTCGACGTGCCGGACGACGTGAGCAGCCTGGAATGAACACCCGCCCCGCGGCCTTGGGCGGGGCATGAGCGACCTTCTGGACCTGCCGGTGCGGACCCTCCAGGGCGAGGACACCACGCTGCGCACGCTGACCGGCGGCGGGGCCGCCCTGGTGGTCAACGTCGCGAGCAAGTGCGGCCTGACGCCGCAGTACACGCAGCTCGAGGCGCTGCACGAGGAGTACGCCGGGCGCGGGCTGACCGTCGTGGGCTTCCCGTGCAACCAGTTCATGGGCCAGGAGCCGGGCACGGCCGAGGAGATCGCCGAGTTCTGCTCGGCCACCTACGGCGTCACCTTCCCGCTGACCGAGAAGATCGAGGTCAACGGCGACGGCGCGCACCCGGTCTACCAGCGGCTGACCGCCGCGCCCGACGCGCAGGGCGAGGCCGGCGACGTCCAGTGGAACTTCGAGAAGTTCCTGGTCGCGCCGGACGGCGACGTGGTCGCCCGCTTCCGGCCGCGGACCCAGCCCGACTCGGCCGAGGTCCGGACGGCGATCGAGTCCGTCCTCAGCTGAGCCCTCCGCGGCCGGTGCGGTCACGCGGGCGCGGTGAGGATCCGCGGGCCGTCCGCGGTGACGGCGACCGTGTGCTCGACGTGCGCCGCCCGGCTGCCGTCGCCCGTGCGGATGCTCCAGCCGTCGTCGTCGATCCAGCTGACGTCGCCGCCGCCGGCCATGAACCAGGGCTCGATCGCGATCACCAGACCCGGCTTCAGCGGCAGTCCGCGCCCGGCGCGCCCCTCGTTGGGCACGGACGGCTCCTCGTGCATGCGCCGGCCGACCCCGTGCCCGCCGTGGGTCGTGTCGATGCCGCACCCGGCGGCCCGGCCCACACCGCCGATGGCCGCGGAGACGTCCCCGAGCCGGCCACCGGGCACGGCCGCGGCGATGCCGGCCTGCAGGGCCCGCTCCGTGGTCGCGACGAGCGCGGCGTCCTCCGGGCGGGCAGGGCCGACGGTCAGCGAGATCGCCGCGTCGCCCACCCACCCGTCGACGCTCGCGCCGGCGTCGACGCTGAGCAGGTCGCCGTCGGCGAGCCGCCGGCCGGTCGGGATGCCGTGCAGCGCGACGTCGTTCACCGACGTGCAGATGACGCCCGGATAGGGCGGCATGGAGCGGTGCGGCTGGTAGTGCAGGAACGGGGCTCCCGCGTGGGCGTCCGCGAGGACGTCGCGAGCCACCTCGTCCAACTCGCGCAGCCGCACGCCGGGGGCGACGGCAGCCCGCACGGCAGCGAGCATCCGGGCGACGACCTCGCCGGCCGCCCGCATGGCCTCGATCTCACCCGGCGTCCGCAGCTCGACCACGGCTCCTCCTCCCGACGTCCGGTATTCCTATCCCGGTATTAATATCCCACCCATGGTGCGACCACCGCTGACGGCTGCCGAACGCGAGCGCGGACGCCGACTCGGGGCGCTGATCCGTGCCGCGCGCGGCGATCGCCCGCCCGCCGAGGTCTCCGCGCTGTCGGGCGTCAGCCTCGAGGCGCTGCGCAAGATCGAGACCGGCCGGGTGCCGACGCCGGCGTTCTTCACCGTCGCCGCGCTGGCCCGCGCCCTCGACGTCCCCCTGGCGCGCTTCGCAGAGCTGGACCAGCCGGCCGAGGACACCCTGGCGTCGTAGGCGGCCCACTCGGGGACAGGAAGCGCCCGTGGGAGGTGTCTAGGCTCGCCCGGTGATCACGCGCGCCGACCTCGACGCCGCCGTGCGCATCGTGCGTCCCCACGTGCCGGTGACGCCGGCGTACCGCTGGCCGCTGCTGGAGAAGGTCACCGGCACACCGACCTGGGTCAAGCAGGAGAACGCCACTCCGACCGGCGCGTTCAAGGTGCGCGGCGGCCTGGTCTACGTGTCCCGGCTGGTCGAGGCCGAGGACTCCGTGCGCGGCCTGATCTCGGCCACGCGCGGCAACCACGGCCAGTCGCTGGCCTACGCCGGACGCGCGCACGGCATCCCGGTCACGATCGTGGTGCCCGAGGGCAACAGCCCGGACAAGAACGCCGCGATGGAGGGGTTCGGCGCCGAGCTGATCGTGCACGGGCGCGACTTCCAGGAGGCACGCGAGCACGCGGTCCGGCTCGCCGAGGAGCACGAGTTGCACATGGTGCCGTCGTTCCACCGCGACCTGGTCGCCGGCGTCGCGACCTACGCCGCCGAACTGCACGAGCAGGCTCCCGACCTCGACGTGGTCTACGTACCGGTCGGCCAGGGCTCCGGGCTGTGCGCGAACATCGCCGTCCGCGACCTGCTCGACCGCCGCACCGACGTCGTCGCTGTCGGTGCCGAGGGCGCCCCCGCACACGCCCTGTCCTTCCGAGCCCGCCGCCCGGTCACCACCCCCGAGGCCGACACCTTCGTCGACGGCGTCGCCACCCGCGTACCCGACGAGGACGCCGTCGAGGTGATGGTCCGCGGAGCAGCCCGGTTCGTGCAGGTCGGCGACGCACTGACCGAGCGGGCCATGCGGATCCTGTGGCAGACCACGCACCAGATGCCCGAGCCGGCCGGCGCGATCGCGCTCGCGGGCCTGCTGGCGGACGCCGCACGCCCCGCCGGTGCGGTGGCGGCGGCGATCATGACCGGCGGCAACTGCGATCGGGAACTCGTCCAGCGCGTCGTCGCCGAGGGATAGCAACGCCCCCCTGCCTGCCGCGGACCGGCCGAGCCCTCTCATGCGGCGAGGGCAGCCCGGCCGCTAGGAGCTCAGGGGCGCCGGAGTCTCGGGCAGCGGGGAGGGCGCCGCCGTCCGCGCCGTCTGGGCCAGCAGGATCCCGACGAGGACGACGACCCCGCCGAGCACCTGCCAGCCGGTGAGCACCTGCCCCAGCCACAGCCAGGCGACGACCGACGCGAACACCGGCTCGATGGTGGCCACGAGTCCGGCCGCGGTCGGCGAGAGGTGCCGGAGCGCGGCGATCGACAGCCAGAACGGCACGATCGCCCCGAGGACGACGATCCACCCCACCAGCGCCCACAGCGGCAGCTCCAGCGCAGCGAGGGACACGGGCACGCGCTCGGCCAGCACCGCCGCGTCGAACTGCCACCAGGGCGCCGCGACCGCCCAGAACACCGCGGCCGCCACGAAGCTCCAGCAGGTGAGCGCGACCGGGTCGCGGCTCACGGTGCCCCGCTCCCCCATCAGGTAGTACGCGGCCAGGCAGACCGCGGCGGCCAGCGCGGCGCCCACCCCCACCGGGTCCAGCGAGCCGCCGCCCTGCCAGACCTGCGCGACGAAGACCAGCCCTGACAGCGAGAGCAGCAGGGCCACCCACAGCCGGCGCCGGACCTTCTCGTGCCGCACCAGCCACACGTAGAGCGCGATCAGCACCGGCCCGGTCATCTCGAAGACCAGCGCGATGCCGACCGGCAGCCGGCCGATCGCCACGTAGTAGAGGTACTGGGTCAGCGCGACGCCGACGACGCCGAAGACGGCGAGGAACGGCACGTCGCGCCAGGCCAGCCGCAGCCGGCCGGGCGCGGCGACCGCCAGGGCGGCGAGCAGGCCGAGCGCGGCGCCGGTGCAGCGCAGCGCGGTCAGCCGCGGCGCGGCGATGCCGGCCTGCAGCGCGAGCGTCGAGACGGTGCCGTTGACGGAGAAGAGGACCGCGGCGAGGACGGTGAGCGCGTATCCGACGACCGGGCGCGGGACGCGGGTCACCGCACCAACGTAGTCCCCGAACTGCGGGACGCCGCCTACAGGGTCAGAAGAGGGCGAGCTCCTGGGTCGGGCCCGGCTCGGCCGGGCTGTCGCCCTCGCGGAACACCCGGTGCAGGCCGGTCAGCTCGAAGACCCGCCACACCGAGGGCTGGGCGCCGCGCAGCCGCAGGTCGATGCCGCGCTGCTGGCACCACCGGCGCAGCCCGAGCAGCGCGGAGAGGCCGGCCGAGGCGATCGAGGGGACGCCGGCGAGGTCGAGCTCGAGCACGCTGCAGCCGGCCAGCGAGCGGCCGGCGACGAAGGCCTCCAGGTGCGGGGCGGTCAGGGCGTCGATCTCGCCGGACACCTGGATCACGATGCGCGCGGCGGCCGACTCCGCCGCGAGCTCCAGCGGCGGCGGGGGCGCCGGAACCGGGTGCGAGACCCACCAGGGGCGGCGGCTGCTGGGCGCGCGCACCAGCCGACGGGATGTGTCCCACTCGTGCGACAGGACCATGGCGCGCTCCCCCGAGACTCGTCCGCGCACGACGATACGGAGAGTGCCGCACCGAACACAAGAGTTTCGGCACGGTCCCGTCTGAATCTTAGTGTCTCAACCCAGCAGGCCGTCAACCCTCGCGGCGGCCGGCCGGTCCGCGGCGGCTAGCGTCGGGGCATGCCGGGTCCCGACGACATGATGAGCGCGGTCACCGAGTCGATGGCCGAGCGCACCGGACGGACGCTGGACGAGTGGGTCGAGATGGTCCGCGGGTCCGGCGTCGACCCGCTCGACCAGAACGCCGTCCGCCGGTGGCTCAAGGACGTCCACGGCGTGAAGCAGAACAGCCAGTGGACGATCGCCGACGCCGCCGCGCGGGCGGCCGGCTGGCAGCGGCCCACCGTCGAGGAGTACGTCGACTCGCAGTTGTCCGGCGCCAAGGCCGGCCTGCGGCCGGTGTTCGACGCCGTCCGCGCGGTCGCCGAGGGCCTCGGGGACGACGTCGCCCTCGAGGGCCGCGGCACCTACACGCCGTTCGTGCGCCGGCGCCAGTTCGCGGCCGCGGCCGCGGCGACGTCGTCCCGGCTCGACCTGGGGCTGCGCTTCGTCGACCCGCCGGCCAGCGCCCGCCTGCAGCCGGCCAAGGCGCCCGGGCAGGCCACCCACAAGATCGCGCTCACGACGGTGGACGACGTCGACGACGAGGTGGGCGCCCTCCTGCGCGCCGCCTACGAGCAGAACGGCTGAACCGTGGCCTGGCCCCCCGGCCCGGGTGGCGAGCCGTCCCCCCGGCGCTGGTCGCGGCGGCGGATCCGCCTGCTGCTGTGGCTGGGGGCCGGCGCGGTGCTCACCGCGGTCGGCGCGCTGACCCTGCCCGACGAGCTGGGCGTGACCTCCGGGTTCGTCGCCGCCCTCTGCGCCCTGCTGCTCGTCGCGGCGACGGTCGTGTTCATCGCGATCCCCGGCCCCGACACCTTCGCCGCCCTGCTGCGCATGCCGCCGCTGGCCGGCTCCGTCCTGGTCGTCGCCGTCCTCCTGGCGCTGTCCAACGCCGGGGAGTCGCTGCGCTGGCTGTGGATCCTCGCCGCCGCGGCCGCGGCGGGCTGGACGGCGTTCGCGGTCTGGGAGAACCGCCGGTCAGGGGGCTGAGCCGCCCCGGCAGACTGCGGGCATGGACCTGCCCGCCGCCCTGTACGTCCCCACGGACGACGGCTACCTGGCCACCGCGCTGACCATCGGGCCCTGGGACCCCGGCCACCAGCACGCCGGGCCGCCGGCCGCGCTGCTGCTGCACGAGGCGGAGCGGTGCAGCGGCATCGAGGGCGGGCAGACCGTCCGGATGGCGTTCGACATCTTCGGGCCGGTGCCGGTCGGGCCGATGCGGGTGCGGGCGTCGGTCGTGCGGCCGGGCCGGCGGATCGAGCTGGTCGAGGCCACGCTGGACGCCGGGGACGAGCGGCCGCTCATGCGGCTGTCGACCTGGCGGATGCGGGTCCGGGCCGACGCCCCCGGCGGGGTCTCCGCCGCGCCGCTGGCCATCGCCGGGCCGGACGAGAGCAAGCCCGAGACGGCGGGCTTCTTCACCCAGGAGGTCGCCTACCACCGGGCGCTGGACTGGCGCTTCGCGTCGGGCACCTTCAACGCGCCCGGGCCGGCCGCGGCCTGGACCCGGCCCCTGTGCGACCTGGTCGAGGGCGAGCCGATCACCCCGCTGCAGCACCTGCTGGTGATGGCCGACGCGGCCAGCGGCATCTCCACCGAGCTGGACTGGACGACGACCGGCTTCGCCAACGTCGACCTCTCGATCGCGCTGCACCGCCCGCCGGCCGGGGACTGGCTCGGCATGGACGCGCGGACCGTCCTCGGCGGGCTCGGCGCGGCGCAGTGCTTCGCCGACCTCTACGACACCCGGGGCCGGATCGGCCGCTCGACGCAGTCGCTGTTCGTCGAACCCCGCTGAACCCCGCTGGACCCCCGGTCGGGGGAACCCCGGTGGCGGCTCCCCGGGCCGGTCGGGAAGGGTGGACGCCGAGGAGGTGAGGGCGATCGAGCCGTTGATCGAACTGCGCGACTGGCTGGCCAGCCGCGGGCTCGAGGTCGTCCTCATCGTCCTCGGCTCGATCCTGCTGGCCCGCTTCGCCCAGTGGGTGGGCGGCCGGATCACCGAGCGCATCGACGCCCGCGCGACCGGCGGCGACGCGCTGGTGCGCTCGGAGGCGGCCAAGCACCGGCACTCGCTGACCCAGGTGCTCACCTGGGTCACGGTCGTGCTCATCTACTCGATCGCGGTGTTCTTCGTGCTCCAGACGCTGGGCGTCCCGATCACCGGCCTGGTGGCGCCCGCGACCGTCCTCGGCGTGGGCCTCGGCTTCGGCGCCCAGCGCATCGTCGGCGACATCCTCGCCGGCTTCTTCATCATCACCGAGCGCCAGTACGGCTTCGGGGACGTCGTCGCCATCGCCGTCACCGGCGCCTCCGAGGCGGCCACGGGCACGGTCGAGGACGTCACGCTGCGGATCACCCGGGTGCGCTCCCCGAACGGCGAGGTCGTCACCGTGCCGAACGGCGCGATCGCCAAGGTCGTGAACCTCTCCCGCGACTGGGCCCGGGCGGTCATCGACGTGCCGGTGCCCACCAGCGCGGACGTCAACCGCGTCCAGGCGATCCTGCGCGAGGTGGGCGACGAGGCCTACCGCGATCCGGCCCTGTCGAAGCTGCTGCTCGACGCGCCCAGCGTCATGGGCGTGGAGAGCCTCGACATCGACCAGGTCAACGTGCGGGTGGTGGCCCGCACCCTGCCCGGCAAGCAGTTCGAGGTCGGCCGCGACCTGCGCGCCCGGATCGTGCTCCACTTCCGCCGCCAGGGGCTGAGCCTGCCGCCGCAGTCCGAGGACGGCGAGGCACCGACGGAGGCGTGGCGGTGACGACGCCTCGGGAGGAGCAGCCGCAGGAGTCGGTGCCGGCGACGCCCGCGGTGAGCACGGCCCCGCCCCGCGCGCGCTGGCGGTTCGGCAACGTGCCCTCGCACGTGGGCCCCGCCCGCACGTCGACCGTCGTCCTCGCCGTCCTCTTCGTCGGGTTGTTCACGCTGTGGCTGTTCGTCCGGCCCCCGGACCCGGCCCAGCAGCCGACCGCCGGCACGCCCGCCGCCACGACGACGGCCCCGGTTCCGCAGCAGGCCCCGCCGGCCACCGAGGCGCCGACGACGCAGCCGCCGACGACGGAGGCGCCCGCGACCACGACGGAGAAGACCACCCCGCCGGAGGAGACCGCCCCGCCTCCGACGACGCCGACGTCGTCGGAGGCGCCGTCGTCCACCGGGACGACGGCGGCGACGGTGAGCATCCCCCCGACCAGCGCCACCGCCCCGGTCAGCTGAAGACCGTCACGACGGCGATGCCGGGGCTCGACCCGAGCGCGGCCAGCGCGGCGCCCGCGTCATCCAGCCCGAGCTCGCGGGTGACCAGCACCTCGGGGTGCAGCCGGCCGGCGGCGATCAGCCCCAGCAGCTCCGGATAGGCGTGCGCGGCCATGCCGTGGCTGCCGAGCAGCGCCAGCTCGAGGGCGATCACCCGCTCCATCGGCACCTCGGGGCGGCCCTGGGCCGGCGGCAGCAGGCCCACCTGCACGTGCCGGCCGCGCGGGCGCAGGCTGCGCACCGAGTTCGTGCAGGTGACCGCCGCGCCCAGGGTGTCCAGGGAGACGTGCGCGCCGCCGCCGGTCAGGTCGGCGACGGCGGCCGGGACGTCGCTGTCGCCGTCCACCGTCTCCTCCGCGCCCATCGCGCGGGCCAGCGCGAGCGCCTCCGGAGCGACGTCGACGGCGACCACGCGGGCACCGGCCGCGGCCGCGATCTGCACCGCCGAGAGCCCGACCCCACCGCAGCCGTGGACGGCGACCCACTCCCCCGCCCGCACCCCGGCCACGCGCACCACGGCGCGGAACGCGGTGGCGTACCGGCAGCCGAGCGTGGCGGCGGTGCTCATCGGCAGCTCGTCGGGGAGCGCGACGAGGTTGACGTCGGCGGCGTCGAGGGCGACGAACTCGGCCAGCGACCCCCAGTGCGTGAAGCCGGGCTGGGTCTGCCGCACGCACACCTGGTGCTCCCCGGCCGCGCACTGCGCGCAGCGGCCGCAGGCGTTCACGAACGGCACGGTCACCCGGTCGCCGACCGACCAGCGCCGCACTCGCGCGCCGACGGCGGCCACGGTGCCCGCCAGCTCGTGCCCCGGCACGTGCGGCAGGACGACGTCCGGGTCGTGGCCCTGCCAGGCGTGCCAGTCGCTGCGGCAGATCCCGCTGGCCGCCACTCGCACGACGACGCCGTCCGGGGCCGGGTCGGGGGCGGGCACGTCGCGGACGGTCAGCGGACCACCGAAGGACTCGAAGTACAGCGCGCGCACGGGCCCCAGCCTGCCCGGTGGCCATCCAGGCACAGGAACCCATGCATGCGTTTCCGGCCCCGGAACGCGCGTATAGGTTCCTATGCCTATGAGCAGCTACGACGTCGCCTCGGTGCGCGCGGCCTTCCCGGCGCTGCGCGCGGGCACCGCCCACTTCGACGGGCCCGGCGGCACCCAGGTGCCCGAGCCGGTCGCCCGAGCCGTCGCGGACACGCTCACCTCGCCGATGGCCAACCGCGGCCGGGTCACGCAGGCCGAGCGGAACGCCGACGACGTCGTCCTGGGCGCGCGGGCGGCGCTGGCCGACCTGCTCGACGCCGACCCCGGCGGGATCGTGTTCGGCCGCAGCGCGACGGCGCTGACCATGGACCTCGCGCGGACCCTGGCCGCCGGCTGGGGCCCGGGCGACGAGGTCGTGGTCACCCGCCTCGACCACGACGCCAACGTCCGGCCGTGGGTGCTCGCCGCCGAGGCCGCCGGCGCGACCGTGCGGTGGCTGCCGTTCGACCCGGCCACCGGCGAGCTCGACGACGTCGGCACCGTGCTGTCCGACCGAACGAGGCTGGTCGCCGTCACCGGCGCGTCGAACCTGATCGGCACCCGGCCGCCGCTGGAGCAGATCGCGGCCGCGGTCCACGACGCCGGCGCGCTGCTCGCCGTCGACGGCGTGCACCTGACCGCGCACGTCCCGGTGGACGTCGCCGCGTTCGGCGCCGACTTCTACACCTGCTCGCCGTACAAGTTCCTCGGCCCGCACTGCGGCGCGCTCGCCGCCCGGCCGGCGGTCCTCGAGCGGCTCCGGCCGGCCAAGCTGCTGCCGTCGACCGACGCCGTCCCCGAGCGGTTCGAACTCGGCACGCTGCCGTACGAGCTGCTGGCCGGCACCACCGCCGCCGTCGACTTCCTCGCCGGGCTCGCGCCGGGTGCGGCCGACGGCAGGCGGGCCCGGCTGGTCGCCTCCCTGACCGCGCTCGAGGAGCACGAGGACGCGCTGCTGGCCCGGCTGGAGGCCGGCATCGCGGAGCTGCCCGGCGTCACCGTGTGGTCGCGGGCCGCCCGCCGCACGCCCACGGTGCTGCTCACGTTCGACGGCCGGGACGCCGCCGACGCCTACCGGTTCCTCGCCGGGCGCGGGGTGAACGCACCGGCCGGCAACTTCTACGCGATCGAGGCCAGCCGCTGGCTGGGCCTGGGCGACGGCGGTGGCCTCCGGGCGGGACTCGCCCCCTACACCGACGAGGACGACGTCGACCGGCTGCTCACCGGCCTCGCCGACTTCCTGCGGCCGCGCTGAGGATCAGGGGCTCTCGTCGCCGGGGCCGTCGTCCCCGGGCACGATCCCGGCCGGCGGCAGCTTCTGGCGGACCACCGGGCGCACCCGCCGCGCGGTGGGCAGCCGGTCGGTGTAGCTGGCCGCGTTGCCGACGATGTGCTGCTGGTCGTCGTCGTTCGCCTGCCGGAGCACCTTGGCCGGGACCCCGCCGACCACCGAGCGCGGTGGCACCTGGGTGCCCGGCGTGACGACGGCGCCGGCGGCCACGATCGAGCCGGTGCCGATGCGCGCGCCGTTCATCACCACGCTGCCCATGCCGACGAGCACGTCGTCCTCGACGTGGGCGCCGTGCAGGACGACGTTGTGGCCGACGGTGACGCCGCGGCCGATCACCAGCGGGTAGCCGGGGTCGGAGTGCAGCGTGCAGCCGTCCTGCACGTTGGAGCCCTCGCCGATCTCGATGATCTCGTGGTCGGCCCGGGCGACCGCGCCGTACCAGATGCTCGACCGGGGACCCATGCTCACCGCGCCGACGACCACCGCCGTCGGCGCCACGAACGCCTCGTCGTCGATCTTCGGCGCGCCGAAGTCGAGTTCCGCGATGTAGTTCTCCGCCACGGGCCCACCGTGGCAGAGGGAGGGCGGGGATGCGAGGGGGTAGCGCGGGAGGATGGGCGCATGCCGCGTCCGCTCCCCTCGCTGCCCACCTCGATCGTCGGCAGCCTGCCGCAGCCCGCGTGGCTGATCGACCGCGACCGGCTGGCGCACCAGTTCCCGCCCCGGGTCCGCGCCGCGGAGCTGTGGCGGGTCGCGCCGGAGCTCCTGGAGGAGGCCCAGGACGACGCCACGCTGCTGGCGATCCGTTCGCAGGAGGAGGCGGGGCTGGACATCGTCACCGACGGCGAGATCCGCCGGGAGTCCTACTCCAACCACTTCGCCACCGCGCTGGACGGCATCGACCTGGACAACCCCGGCACGGTGCTCAACCGCTCCGGCAAGCCGATCCCGGTGCCGCGGGTCACCGGCGAGCTCCGCCGTCCGGCCCCGATTCAGGCCGGCGACGTGCGCTTCCTCCGAGCGCACACCGACCGGACGGTCAAGATCACCGTGCCGGGGCCGTTCACGATGGCCCAGCAGGCCCAGGACGACCACTACGCCGACGACCGCGCGCTGGCGCTGGCCTACGCCGACGTCGTCCGCGCGGAGATCGCCGACCTGTTCGCCGCCGGGGCCGACATCGTGCAGATCGACGAGCCGTGGCTGCAGGCGCGCCCCGAGGTGGCCCGCAAGCACGGCGCCGAGGCGGTCAGCCGGGCGCTGGAGGGCGCGCCTGGGCCGGTGCACGTGCACCTGTGCTTCGGCTACGCGGCGATGGTGGCCGAGCGCCCGGAGGGCTACTCGTTCCTGCCGGAGCTGGCCGACACCCCGGCCGACGCGATCTCGGTGGAGACCGCGCAGTCGCACCTCGACCCGGCGACCCTGCGGCCGCTGCGGGGCAAGGGCATCGCGCTCGGGGTCCTGGACCTCTCCACCCCCGAGGTGGAGACCCCGGAGGTCGTCGCCGAGCGCGTCCGCCGGGCCCTGGACGACGTCGACGTCGACAAGCTGGTCCTCTCCAGCGACTGCGGCCTGAAGTACCTGCCGCGCGACTCCGCGGCCGGCAAGATGCGCGCGCTGGCGGAGGCGGCGGAGATCGTCAGAGGTGAACTGTAGGCCCCGTCCAGAGGCTCGCCCGGAGCTTGCGAGGGGTGAGGAGGACGGGGTCCTTCTAGATCGCGATCTCGTCGATGACGGCGGGCACCTGAGCCGGCAGCTCCCGGGCGAGGAAGCCCAGCCGGCCGATGGTGGCGGCCAGCCGCTCGCCGGCCCGCCCGTGCAGGTGCGAGCCCCAGACGGCGGCCTGCACCGGCTCGGCGCCGCGCGCCAGCAGGCCGGCCACGATCCCGGCGCGCACGTCGCCCGAGCCCGAGACGCCCAGCCCGGCGCCACCGCTGTCGTCCCGCCACAGCCGGCCGTCGGCCGCCGCGATCCAGGAGGTCGCCCCGCCGAGCCCGACGGCGGCGTTCGCGCGCGCGGCGAGCTCGAGGGTGGCCGCGGCCGGGTCGTCCTCCAACTGGTCCTGTTCCACGTGCAACGCGATGGCCAGCTCGGTCGGGTTCGGCGTCAGCACCACCCGGGCGCCGAGGTGCCGCAGGCAGTCGACGTCGGCGGTGACGCTGGCCAGGCCGAGCGCGTCGAGGGCGACGGGGCCGGTCAGGTGCGGCAGCAGCCGGTCGCCGAAGCCCCGGGTCTCCTCCTCGTCCTGCATGCCGGGCCCGATGAGGACGGCGTCGGCCGCCTCCGCGAGGTCCCGGACGGCGTCGGCGGCGTCGGCCCGGATCGCACCCGAGCTGCTCTCCGGCAGGGCGCGGACCAGGGCTTCGGGCAGCGCGGTCGCCGCGAACGGGGCCACCGACTCCGCCGTCGCCACCTGCAGCTTGCCCGCGCCGGCGCGCAGCGCCGCTTCGGCGGCGAGCAGGACCGCGCCGAGGGTCTGGGTGCTGCCGCCGATGACGAGGATCGAGCCGCGGGAGTTCTTGCCGCCCGTCGGCTCCGGCAGCGGCCACTGGCGCAGCAGCGGCGGGGTGACCAGCGCCGGGTCAGGACTGCTCGGCGACATGCGGCTCCTCGGTGACGTCCTCGTCCTGGTCGGCGAGGTGGTGGACGGCGTTGAACTCCACCAGGCGCAGCCCGCCGTCCCTGGTCTCGTAGCGGGTGACCGACGCGTTGGCGACCCGCTCGCGGCGGTCGACGTCCAGCAGCTCCTGCTCGGTGAGCTCCTCCAGCACGTACCGGAACACCATGATCACGGCCTGGTGCGCGACCACCATCAGCCGCTCGCCGTCGTGCCGCAGCGCCTCGGTGGTCAGCAGGCTGCGGATCCGCAGCGCGACGTCGGCCCAGCTCTCCCCGCCCGGTGGCCGGTAGTAGAACTTGCCGAGCAGGTCGCGCCGCCGCGCCTCGTCCGGGTACTCCTCGCGGATCCCCGCGCCGGTCATCCCGTCGAAGGCGCCGAAGTCGCGCTCGCGCAGCCGTTCGTCGGGGCGCACCCGCAGACCGAGCGGTTCCGCGGCGAGCCGCGCGGTGGTCAGGGCGCGGGTGAACGGCGAGCTGAGCACCGCGGTGGGGCGCTCGCCGTCCGGGAGGTCGGCCATCCAGCGCCCCAGCGCCTGCGCCTGGGCGCAGCCGGTGTCGGACAGGGGGACGTCGGGGTCGCGGACGTCGAGCTCCAGCCGGCCGGCACCCTGCTCGTGGGCGCGCGCGTCGGCGACGTTGCCCATGCTCTCGGCGTGCCGGACCAGCCAGATCGCCGACGGTCCCGGCATGCGGTCGCTGGTCACCCGGACGGCGGTAGCCGCCGTCCCCGGTCGTGAAACAGGATGGCCCCGTGACCTCGCCCTCCGACCTGCCCGTTCACCGGTTCGCGGACCAGGCGTCCTTCGAGGCGTGGCTGGAGGCGGAGCACGAGCGCTCGCCGGGGATCTACGTCGTCCTCGCCAAGAAGGGCGCGCCCGACCCGACGCTGAAGCAGGCGGAGATGGTCGAGTCGCTGCTCTGCTTCGGCTGGATAGACGGGCGGGCCAACCGGGTCGACGACCTGCACTACACGGTGCGGGTCACGCCCCGGCGGCCGAAGAGCGTGTGGTCGGCGAAGAACGTCGAGTGGGTGCAGCGGCTCACCGAGGCGGGCCGGATGCGCCCGGCGGGCCTGGCCGCGGTCGAGGCCGCGCAGGCCGACGGCCGGTGGGAGCGCGCCTACGCCGGACCGGCCACGATCACCGTGCCCGACGACCTGGCCGCGGCGCTGGCGGAGCAGCCCGCGGCGCGGCAGTTCTTCGAGGGGCTGGACGGCGCCAACCGCTACGCCGTCCTCTGGCGGGTGCACACGGCGAGCACCCCCGCGACGCGGGCGAAGCGGATCGCCACGCTGGTGCAGATGCTCGCCGAGGGCCGCACCATCCACTGAGCGACCACCGGGCTTTCTGTACCGAAAGCCCGGAGGACGGCGTCAGACGACGCGGCGGGCGCCGGCGTAACCGGCCATGTCGACGCTGGTGACGGCGACCGGCTGCCCGAAGGTCCGGGCGTGCACCATCATCCCGTTGCCGATGTAGAGGCCCACGTGGCTGACCGGCGAGTAGAAGTACACGAGGTCGCCCGGCTGCAGGTCCGAGCGGGAGACCGCCGAGCCCAGGCGGGACTGCGAGGCGCTGGAGTGCGGGAGGCCCACCCCGGCCGCGGCGTAGGCGTACATCGTCAGCCCGGAGCAGTCGAAGCCGCCCGGGCCGGCCGAGCCGTAGACGTAGGGCTTGCCGACCTGCGCGAGGGCCGCACGGATGGCGGTCGCGACGATCTCGCTCGGCGCCCCGGCCGCGACGGCGTCGGCGTCGGGCGCGGCCAGCGACGGACCGGCCAGGGCAGTGGTCACCCGGACCTGCTCCTGGGCGGAGAGCCGCTGGAAGTCCGCCTGGTACTGGTCGATCTGCTGCTGCAGCTGCGCCTGCTGCTCCTGCAGCTGGGTGAGCGAGGACTGCGCCTGGGCGGCGGCCTGGTCGGCGGCGGCCTGCGCCTGCTCGGCGGCCTCCTGGGCGACGGCGACCTCGGCGATCACGCTCTCGACGTGGCCGGCGATCATGTCCAGCGTGGTCATCTGGGCGACCAGCTCGGTGGCCGACTCGCTGGTGAGGAAGGCGGCCAGCCGGGACTGGGTGGCGCCGGTGTAACCGCTCTGCGCGATGGCCCGCAGCTGCGGCTCGTAGGCGTCGACGGCGGCCTGCGCGGTGGCGGCCTGGGCGGCGGCCGCGTCGGCGGCCTGCTGCTGCTCGGCGACGAGGAGCTCGGCCTGGTGGACCTGCTCGTCGATCTCGGCCAGCTTCGCGCCGGCCTGCTCGACCAGCGCGCCGGCCTCGGCGGCGGTGCCGGGGGCGGCGGAGGCGGGCGTGGTCACCGTTCCGGCGACCGAGGCGGACAGCGCCGCGGTCAGCACCAGAACGGCACGCCTCCAGCGGCGGGTCGTCGTCCGTGTGCGCTGCACCGTCGGCCTCCCTCGGGTCGTCGCGCCGCGTCCGGGGAAGGGACGTCTTGTGCGCGCCGGAACGGACCGTAAGGAGGCGGTGTCGACAAGTAGGGGAGGGCGCGCGGGTCAAGCCCTGGGGTTGACCACAGTCGTCACATCTGCCTCAGCAGGGGAGACGCGCCCCAGCCGTCACCAGGTCGGGCGGCTGCGGCCGCCGCGGACGTGCCGCCGGTCGGGGGCGAGCGGCACGAGCCGGTCGGCCACCGCGCCGGTGACGAAGGCGTAGAGCGCCTTGGCCGCGACGTCGACGGCCTGGTCGCGGCCGGACCAGGTCCAGGGCGGGGAGCCGACGCCGGTGGCGTTCTCGAGGGTCTGGTCGGTGGCCAGGCGCACCGACGTGTGCCAGGCCGAGGCGCGCCAGCCGCGCAGGCCGGACGCGGCCCAGATGCCGCGCAGCGCGCCGACGGCGGCGCCGGTGCCCCAGTGCATGAGGTGGTTGCGCACCGGCGGCCGGGCCGATCCGGGCGGCCGGCGGCCGGTGGTCAGCGCGGTGAGCGTGCGGCCGGGCACGTAGGAGTCGGGCCGGCCGGTGAAGCGCTGTTCGACATTCTCGCCGAGGGTCATCGCGGCGGTGCCCGCGAGTCCGGCCAGCGCACCGCGCACCGCGGCTCGTCCCAGCATGGACGTGCCCCTACCCGCTCCGCGGGCGGGGTAGGCCCCCTTGCAGGGTCCCGGCCCGAGCGGAGCGAGGGTCGGGGGGCGAGGGGGTCCTTCTTCAGCCCGCGAGGGGCTCGGAGGCGTCCAGCCGGGAGAGGGTCTCGAAGTCACGTAGGACGCCGGCGAGCTCCTCCGAGGTCCACGGCTCGCAGCAGTCGCAGCCGCCGTCGGCGAAGCTGACCAGCCCGAGGCTGCCGCCGTCCTGGTCCTCGGCGATCGCGAGGTGCCCGGCGACCGGGTGGCGGTGACAGGTGCAGGCCGCGGCGCACAGGCCCAGCCCCCAGCCGGAGATGACGACCGTGCGGCCGTCGTCACGGATCTTGCCGATCTGGAAAACCGACGGCTTGCGGGTCCGGTTCACGGGATGCCTCCCCTCGACAGCCCCGTACGTGCGGGACCAGGCGTGCGATGTGCGCTGCACATCAGCGCCTTCATCGGCGCATCACACCGCGTACTTGAGCGGGTGCATTCCGTGCAGTGGACAGAGCGTAACAACGCAAATACGCCCGATGGGAGTACTTCCAGCACTTGTTGGGTAGCCCGGCGTGTTCGAGCCGCCGCCCTTGGCGAAAGACGACAGCCGCGACGCCGGGCAGACGTCAGCTGGCGGGGCTGACGCTGCTCATGTTGAAGTCCGGCACCCGCAGCGGCGCCATCGCCGTACGGGTGAACCAGTCGTTCCACTCCCGCGGCAGCGTCCGCTCGGTGCGCCCGGCCTGGGTGACGCGGGCCAGCAGGTCGACCGGCGACTCGTTGAACCGGAAGTTGTTCACCGCCGCGGTGACCTCGCCGTTCTCGACGAGGAACACACCGTCCCGGGTCAGCCCGGTGAGCAGGAGGGTCTGCGGGTCGACCTCACGGATGTACCACAGCGTGGTCAGCAGCAGACCGCGCTCGGTGGCGGCGACCATCTCGTCGAGCGTCGCGGTCGCCGAGGGGTCCTCGAGGATCAGGTTGTCGACGGCGCCGATCGCCGGCGCCGTCGTCTTCAGCGCCCACGCCCGCGGCCGCATGAGGTTGGCCAGGACGCCGTCCCGGATCCAGTCGACCGCCGGGGTGGCCATGCCGTTGTCGAAGACCGAGGCCGCGCCCGACGAGGAGCCGACCACCTGGAACGGCGCGGTCTCCAGGCCCGGGGCGTGCGGGTCGCTGCGCAGGGTCAGCGGCAGGGCCGCCAGCCGCTCCCCGATCCGGTTGCCGCCGCCGGGCTTGGCGTAGACGTTGCGGCCCTCGTCGGCGTCGCGGGCCTGCATCGTCCACCAGGCGTAGATGTACAGATCGCTGACCGCGGACGGCGGCAGCACCGTCTCGTAGCGCCCGGCCGGCAGCTCGACGCGGCGCTGGGACCACGCCAGCTTCTGCCGCACCTGGCCGGCCAGGTCTGGCACGGAGACGTCGGCGAAGTCGCGGGTGCCCATGCCGGCCCACACCGAGCGGCTGAAGTCGGCGCTCTTGCCGTTGAGCTCCACCCGCCCGGTCGGCTGGTCGTGGCGCAGCCGCAGCCCGGTCGAGCTGCCGAGGTAGGTGGTCGCCATCTGGTGCTCGGCGAAGCCGAAGAGCAGCTCGTCGCGGTCGCGCGCCTCACCGAACGCCTCGCCCAGCTGCGGCGCGAAGTCGCGGAAGACCTCGATCGACGTCTGGGCCGGCTCGGCCGACCAGTCCCCGGAGCCGGGCGGCGGCTCACTGATCAGGGGGACGGCGTCCTCGGCCGGCCCGGCGTCGCGGGCGGCTTGCTCGCTGGCGGCCACCAGCGCGGCGATGTCCGGGTTCCCGGTGCGCGCCACCGTGCCGGCCGCCATCCCCGCGCCGCCGTCGACGAAGGAGATGACCACGACCTGGCGCGAGCGCATGGAGCCGTTGGTGGTCAGGCTGTTCTTCGCCCAGCGGAGGTTGGCCTCCGAGCTCTCGACGACGAAGGTGACCTGCCCGTCGGCGGTGGAGGCGGCGAGCGCCTTCTCGACCACCTCCTGCGGCGTCAGCGCACTCATCGGCCGCCCTCCTGCACGGTGTTGAGGATGTTCACCTGGTCGAAGCGGGCCGACGGGCAGCCGTGGCTGACCGGGGCGGTCTGCCCCGGCTGGGCCTTGCCGCAGTTCATCGCGCCGCCGAGCACGTAGGTCTGCGGGCCACCCACCACGGACATCGCGCCCCAGAAGTCCGTCGTCGTCGCCTGGTAGGCGACGTCGCGCAGCTGACCGGCCAGCCGGCCACCCTGGATGCGGTAGAAGCGCTGGCCGGTGAACTGGAAGTTGTAGCGCTGCATGTCGATCGACCAGCTCTTGTCGCCGACGACGAAGATGCCGCGGTCCACGCCGGCGATGATCTCCTCGGTCGACGGGCCGCCGGGCGCCGGCTGGAGCGAGACGTTGGGCATCCGCTGCACCGGCGTGTGGCCGGGTGAGTCGGCGAATGCGCAGCCGTTGGACCGCGGCATGCCGCGCAGGCGCGCCATGTTGCGGTCGACCTGGTAGCCGACGAGGACGCCGTCCTTGATGATGTCCCACTGCTGCCCGGCGACGCCCTCGTCGTCCCAGCCGACCGTGGACAGCCCGTGCGGCGCGCTCCGGTCGCCGGTGACGTTCATCAGCGGCGACCCGTACCGCAGCGTGCCCAGCTTGTCGACGGTCGCGAAGCTCGTCCCCGCGTAGGCGGCCTCGTAGCCCAGCGCCCGGTCGAGCTCGGTGGCGTGGCCGATCGACTCGTGGATGGTCAGGAACAGGTTCGACGGGTCGATGACCAGGTCATAGCGGCCGGCCTCCACCGACGGCGCCTTGGTCTTCTCGCGGAGCAGCTCGGGGATCTCGGCCAGCTCGCCGCGCCAGTCCCAGCCGCTGCCGGTGAGGTACTCCCAGCCGCGGCCCACCGGCGGGGCCAGCGTGCGCATGCTCTCGAACTGCCCGGTCGCCCGGTCGACGGTCAGCGCCGTGAACTCCGGGTGGATGCGCACCCGCTGCTGCCGGGTGCGGGTGCCGGCGGTGTCGGCGTAGTACTTCTGCTCCTTGACGTGCATGCAGCTCGACTGCACGTGCTCGACGCCATCGGCGGCCATGAGCTGCTCGGAGAGCTCGGTGAGCAGCCCGGTCTTCTCGGCGTCGGGGACGTCGAAGGGGTCGACGGCGTAGTCCGAGACCCACTGCGCGTCGGGGTACACCGGCTCGGGCGCCAGCTCGACGCGGTCGGTGTTGATCGCCGCGGAGACCCGGGCGACGGCGACGGCCTCCTCGGCCAGCCGCACCGCCTCGGCCGCGGTGAGGACGACGCCCGCGGCGAAGCCCCACGTGCCCTCGTGGATCACGCGCACCGACAGGCCGAGGTCCTCGCCGTCGGCCAGCGACTCCAGGCGGGCGTCGCGCAGTGTGATGGTCTGCGTGCGGATGCGCTCGACCCGGATGTCGGCGTGCTCGCAGCCCAGGTCGACCGCGCGGGTGAGCGCGGCGTCGGTCAGCGCGGACAGCGGCAGCGCCAGGAAGGACTCGTCGACGGTTCGGGCGGACACGCCCCCTGTCTACCAGCCGCCTCGCCCGGGTAGCGGCGCCCCATGGCTGGGGACGACGTCACGCTGACCTTCGGCGGCAACGCCACGACGCTGCTGCGACTGGGGGCGTTCACGCTGCTCACCGACCCGAACTTCCTCCACCGGGGGCAGCGCGCCTACCTGGGCAAGGGGCTGTGGACCAAGCGGCTGACGGAGCCGGCCCTGCAGCCCACCCAGCTGCCGGCGCTGGACGGGATCGTGCTCTCCCACCTGCACGCCGACCACTGGGACCGCATCGCCACCCGCACGCTGCCGCGGGCCACACCCGTGGTGACGACGCCGGCCGCCGCGAAGGCGCTCTCCCGCCGCGGCTTCTCCGAGACCGCCGACCTCGCGCCGTGGCAGACGCACGAGTTCACCCGGGACGGGCAGACGCTGCGGATCACCTCGGCGCCCGGGGTCCACGGCCCTGGGCCGATGGGGAAGCTGCTGCCGCCGGTGATGGGCAGCGTGCTGGAACTCGTCACCGACGGCGCGGTGAGCTGGCGCGGCTACATCAGCGGCGACACCGTCTACCGCCCGTGGCTCGGCGAGGTGCTCGAGCGCTGCGGGCCGCTCGACGTCGTCATCCCGCACCTCGGCGGCACGAAGGCGCTCGGCGTCACCGTGACCATGGACGGCCGGCAGGGCGCGGACCTGGTGCAGTTGCTCAAGCCCCCGGTCACCGTGCCCGTCCACTTCGACGACTACGACCGGTTCAAGTCCCCGCTGGGCGAGTTCGTCGCCGAGGTGGCGCGGCGGCGGCTGCCCGGGGAGCTGCGCACCGTCCACCGCGGCGACACGATCTCACTGCGCCCGTAGCGGAGGAGATCCGTGCGCGTCACCTCGACGAATCTCCTCCGCTCAGGCGGGCGGCGCGCTCAGCCAGCTCGACGCGCAGGGCGTCGGCGTCCACCGAGGTGCAGACGCCGTCGCGCACCACCTGCCGGCCGGCGACCCAGGTGTCGCGGACCAGCCGGGTGGCGCCGGACCACACCAGGTGGGTCAGCACGTCCTCGATGTCGCCGACCGGCTCGAACAGCAGCGAGCGGGTGTCGACGTGCACCAGGTCGGCCTGCCGCCCGGGGGTGAGCCGGCCGAGGTCAGGGCGGCCGATCGCGTCGGCCGCGGCCCCGGTCGCCAGCCACAGCGCCTCGGCCGCGGACAGCGCCGTCGCGTCGCCGGCCGCGAGCCGGGCGAGCTGGGCGGCCAGCCGGGCGTCGGCGAGCAGGTCGAGGGCGTCGTTGGACGCCGGCCCGTCGGTGCCCAGCCCCACCCGGATGCCGCGGTCGAGCATGTCGCGCACCCGGGCCACGCCACTGGCCAGCTTCGCGTTCGACGCCGGGCAGTGGGCCACGGCGACGTCGTACTCCTGCCACAGCTCGAGGTCGCCGTCGTCCATGTGCACGCAGTGCGCCGCGAGCACCCGACCGCCCAGGACGTCGTGGGACGCCAGCAGCGCCGGCACCGACAGCCCGTGCCGCTCCAGGAGCTCGTCGCCCTCGGTCGCGGTCTCGGCGACGTGCAGGTGCAGCAGCAGGTTGTGCTCACGGGCGGCCGCGGCGGCCTTGGTCAGGATCGGCAGCGGGAGCGTGTACGCGGCGTGCGGGCCGATCCCGTACTCGACCGCACCACCGGGCGGCGTCCCGGCCGCGAGCTCGACCGCCTCGCGCAGCTGGTCCTCCAGCGGCGGCAGGCCGGGCAGCGGCAGCAGCGGGCTGGCGATCACCGCCCGGGCGCCGGTGGCGGTGACGGCGGCGGCGATCCGCTCGGGGTGGAAGTACATCTCGACGCTGGTGGTGACGCCGTTGCAGAGCATCTCCGCCGACGCCGCGGTCATCGCCACCTCGACGTCCTCCGGGGTGAGGCGGGCCTCCCGTGGCCAGATCACCTCGCGCAGCCAGCGGTCCAGCGGCAGCCCCTCGGCCTGGCCGCGGAAGAGCACCATCGGCGCGTGCGAGTGGGTGTTGACCAGGCCCGGCAGCAGCACGCCGGGCAGGTCGACGGTCTCGGCGTCCGGCGCCGGCGGGGCGTCGGCCGCCGGCCCGACCCAGCGGATCTCGCCGTCGGCCACGTCGAGCACGCCGTCGGGGACGACGGTGCCGGCACGGTCGCCGACGACGACGGCACGGGCGGTGAAGCGCTGCATGGACGAACGCTAGAGGAACCCGTCGGCCCGGACCCTCGTTGGAGGCTTTCGTGCCGACGCTCGCCGCCGCCAGCGGTCCGGGCGGGATCACCGGCCTCATCTTCGACCTGATCGACGCCCTGGGCGCGGTCGGTGTCGGCCTGGCGATCCTGCTCGAGACCATCGTCCCGCCCATCCCCAGCGAGGTGCTGCTCCCGCTCGCCGGCTACCTGGTCCAGACCGGCCGGGAGAGCCTGACCGCCGTCTTCCTCTTCGCCACCGCCGGCTCGGTGCTGGGCGCCTGCCTGCTCTACGCGCTGGGCCGGTCCCTCGGCCCGGACCGGAGCAAGCAGGCGCTCTCCCGGCTGCCGCTGGTCGACCGGGAGGACGTCGAGCGCACGTTCACCTGGTTCGAGGAGCACGGCCGCAGCGCGGTGCTGATCGGGCGGCTGGTGCCGGTCGTGCGCAGCTTCGTCTCCGTGCCGGCCGGCGTCGTCCGCATGCCGTTCATGCAGTTCCTGCTGTACACGACGCTGGGCAGCGCGATCTGGAACGCGCTGCTCATCGGCGGCGGCATGCTGCTGGGCACCCAGTACGAGCTGGTCGAGCGCTACACCGGCGTGCTCGACTGGGTGCTGATCGCCGCCGTCGTCGGGGTCGTCGGGGCGCTGGCCGTGCGGCGGGTGCGCGCCCGCCGGCGGCAGCGCGAGAGCATCGAGCGGTGACCAGACTCCGGCCCGAGGTGGTCGCCTTCGACGTCAACGAGACCCTGCTCGACCTGGCGCCGGTGGGCGCCGCCCTCGTGGAGGCCGGCGAACCGGCGCACCTGCTGCCGGCCGTCTTCACCCGCACCCTGCTCACCGGCTTCGCCGCGGCGGCCGTCGGGGGCTGGTGCCGGTTCCGCGACGCCTTCGACGCCGCGCTGGCGCAGATCACCGACCTGGGGCCGGCCGAGCGGGCCGGGGTCACCGACGCGTTCGGCGAGCTGGCCCCGCACCCGGACGTCGAGCCGGCGCTGCGCCGGCTGGCCGAGGGCGGCGTCCGTGCGGTGACCCTCACCCACGGCTCCCCCGGCGTCGCCGAGGCCGCCCTGGAGCGCGGCGGGGTCACCCCGCTGGTCGAGCGGACGCTGTCCAGCGAGTCGATCCGGGCCTGGAAGCCCAACCGCGAGGCCTACCTGTGGGCGGCCGGCGTCTGCGGCGTCGCGCCGGAGCGCCTGGCGCTCGTGGCGGCGCACGGCTGGGACGTCCAGGGCGCCCAGCGCGCGGGCCTCACCGGCGCCTGGTTCCCGCGCAGCGAGCGCAGCTACCCCGCGGTGTTCGAGCCCCCGCACGTCACCGCCGCGGACCTGCCCGGCGCGGTGGACGCGCTGCTCGCCCTGCCGGCCCGGTGAACGTCGACACCCCGATGGGCCCCGCCCGGGTGCTGCGCCGGGATCCGGCCGGCGCCGTCCGCGGCACGCTGGTGCTCGGGCACGGCGCGGGCGGCGGCATCGACTCGCCCGACCTGGCGGCGGTGACCGACGCGACCGCCGGCGCCGGCTGGCGGGTGCTCGGCGTCGAGCAGCCGTGGCGGGTCGCCGGCCGGAGGATCGCGCCCGCGCCGCCGCGCCTGGACCTCGCCTGGCACGCGGTGCTCGCCCGTCTCCGGGACGACGGCCTGCTCACCGGGCCGCTCGTGCTGGGCGGGCGCAGCGCCGGCGGGCGGGTCGCCTGCCGGTCCGCGGCCGAGCAGGGCGCCGCCGGGGTCGTCGCGTTCGCCTTCCCCCTGCACCCGCCCGGCCGGCCGGGGAAGAGCCGAGCCGACGAGCTGGCGCGCGTCGGCGTCCCGCTGCTCGTCGTCCAGGGCGAGACCGACGCGTTCGGCGGCCCCGCGGAGGTCGCCGGGGCGGCGCCGCACGCGCAGGTGCGCGGCGTCCCCGGCGACCACGCGCTCAAGAAGGACGTCGCGGCCGTCGTCGCCGCCGTCCTCCCCTGGCTCGACCGCCTCAGCCGCGGCGGCGGCGGGCGATGAGGAAGATCAGCAGCAGGAGCAGCCCGACGCCCGCGGCCGGCTTGGCGTAGCGGGCCACCGCCGCGCCGCCGGCGACCTCGAGCAGGTCGATCGGCTCCGGCTCGCTCACCGGCCGCGGCGCGCTGGGCGTGGTCGTCGGCGTGGTGGCCTCCGCGGCCGGGACGCTCGGCGCGCTGGGCGCCGCCGCCGCGGGCGTGGCCGGTGCCTCGCCGGCCGCCGCCGGCGCCGTCTTCGCCGGCACGGTGCTGGTGGCGGTCACCCGCTCGGTGGTCGAGTCCGTCGCCGCGGCGGCCGCCTTCTTGGTGGCCGCGGCCGCCTTCTTCGTGGCCTGGGCCGCGGCGCCGTCGCCAGGCACCTGCTCGGCGGAGGCGGCGACCTCCTCGACCGCACCGGTCGCGGTGGCGGCCACCTTCTCTGCGGTGGACGGCGCCGGCGCCGGCGCACCTTCGCCCAGCTGCGCGGCGAGCTTGTCGGCGAACTGGCCGAGCAGCTTGTTGCCGACGTCGGTCATCACGCCGCGGCCGAACTGCGCCGGCCGGCCGGTGATGTTGAGGTCGGTGAGGACGTCGACCCGGGTGACGTCGCCCTCCGGCTTGAGGTTGGCGGTGATGACGGCGGCCGCGGTGCCGTTGCCCCGCTGGTCCTTGCCGCGGGCGTCGATGACCGCCTTGTGCGCCGCCTCGTCCTTCTCGACGAACGACGCCTTGCCCTGGTAGGTCAGGTTGATCGGGCCGAGCTTGACCTTCACCCGGCCGGTGAAGTCGTCGCCGGTGACCGAGTCGAGCGCGGCGCCGGGCATGCACGGCGCGATCCGCTCGATGTCGAGCAGCACCCGCCACGCCTCGTCGATCGGCACCGGAACGGTGAACGAGTTCTCGAGCTGCACGCGAACCTCCAACGTTGGATGCGGCTCGGCCGGTCCACCCCGAGGGGCGGGCCGGCCGAGACGGACGGGAACGGACGGACCGGTACGGACCGGCGCGGCTGGGACCGACGCTACAGCCCGGCGGCCGCCGCCACCGCCCGGCGCGTGAGCACCTGGGCGAGGTGCAGGCGGTAGTCGGCCTGGGCGTTGAGATCACTGCTCGGGTTGGTCCCCTCGGCCGCGTGGCGCGCGGCCTCGGCGATCGCCTCCGCGGTGGCCGACGCACCGGCCAGCGCCTGCTCGGCCGCGGTCGCCCGCAGCGGCGTCGGGCCCATGTTGGTCAGCCCGATCCGCGCCTCGGCGATGTGCCCGTCCTCCCGGCGGACCGCCGCGGCGACCGCCACGATCGACCAGGCCTGGGCCACCCGGTTGAACTTCTCGTAGTGCATCCCCCACTGGCCCGGCAGCTTGGGGATGCGCACCTCGACCAGCAGCTCGCCCTCCTCGAGCGCCGTGGTCAGGTAGTCCACGAAGAAGTCCCGCGCCGGGACGGTCCGCCGTCCCGACGCCCCGACGATCACGAACTCGGCGTCGAGTGCCAGCGCCACCGCCGGCAGGTCGCCGGCCGGGTCGGCGTGCGCCAGCGCGCCGCCGAAGGTCCCGCGGTGGCGCACCTGCCGGTCGGCGACGGTCTCGGTCGCCTCGGCGACGAGCGGCGCGTGCTCCTTGATCAGCGGGTCGGAGAGGATGTCGGAGTGCGTCGTCATCGCGCCGATCACGATGGCGTCGCCGTCGTCCCGCACGCCGCGCAGCTCCGCCACCCGGCCGAGGTCGACGACGGTGGACGGCGCCGCCAGCCGCAGTCGCATGACCGGGATCAGCGACTGCCCGCCGGCGAGGATCTTGACGTCCTCGCCGCCGGCCGCGATGGCCTGCAGCGCCTCCTCGACGGTCGACGGCCGGGCGTAGTCGAACGCTGCGGGGATCATCGGTCGCCTCCCAGCGAGGACTCCGGCGTCGAGACGCCGGCGGTGGTCTCGGTCTGCGCGCCGCCGTAGGCGACGGTGCCCGCCGTGGCGCGGTCCCCGCCGTCCCCGCCCTGCTGGATCGCCCGCCAGACGCGTTCGGGCGTGAGCGGCATGAGGATGTCGGACACCCCGAGGTGGCGGACCGCGTCGAGGGCGGCGTTGACGACGGCCGGCGTGCTGGCGATGCAGCCCGCCTCGCCGACCCCCTTCGCCCCGATCGGGTTGCCGGGTGCCGAGTGCACGGTGTTGCCCGTGTCGAAGTGCGGCAGGTCCGCGGCCGACGGGACCAGGTAGTCGACGAAGGTGCCGGTGGTGAGGTTGCCGTCGGCGTCGTAGACGGCCTCCTCGTACAGCGCCTGCGCGATGCCCTGCGCCAGGCCGCCGTGCACTTGGCCCTCGACGATCAGCGGGTTGACGATCGTGCCGACGTCGTCCACGCAGGCGTACTTGCGGATCGTCACCCTGCCGGTCTCGGTGTCCACCTCGAGGGCGCAGATGTGCGTGCCGTGGGGGAAGGAGAAGTTGACCGGGTCGAAGGTCGCGTCGGCGTCGAGCGACGGCTCGACGCCCTCGGGGAAGTTGTGCGCCACGAAGGTGGCCAGCGCGATCTCCTGTATCGACAGCGCCGTCCCGGGTGTGCCGCGGACGGCGAACTTCCCGTCGGCGAACTCCAGGTCGTCCTCGCTGGCCTCGAGCAGGTGCGCGGCGACCTTCTTGGCCTTGGCCACGACCTTCTGCGCGGCGTTGACCACCGCGGCGCCGCCGACGACCAGCGACCGGGACCCGTAGGTGTCCAGGCCGCGCGCGGCGATGGCGGTGTCGCCGTGCAGCACCTCGACGTCCTCGAAGGGCACGCCGAGCTCGTCGGCGACCAGCTGGCTCCAGGCCGTCTCGTGGCCCTGCCCGTGCGGGGTGGAGCCGGTGACCACCTCGACCTTGCCGGTGGGCAGCATGCGGATGGAGGCGTGCTCCCAGCCGCCCGACCCGAAGGAGAGCGAGCCGAGCACCCGGGAGGGGGCGATCCCGCACATCTCGGTGAAGGTGGAGAACCCGATGCCGAGCTGGACGGGATCGTTCGACTCGCGCCGCCGCCGCTGCTCCTCGCGCAGCTCGTCGTAGCCGAGCAGCTGCAGCGCCTGCTGGGTCGCGGCGTCGTAGTCGCCGCTGTCGTACTCGAGCCCGGCGACCGTGGTGAAGGGGAACTCCTCGGCCTTGATCCAGTTCTTGCGGCGCAGCTCGAGGGGGTCCATGCCGAGCTCGACGGCGAGCTCGTCCATGACCCGCTCGATGGCGAACGTGGCCTCGGGCCGGCCGGCGCCGCGGTAGGCGTCGGTGGGCGTCTTGTTGGTGAAGACGCCGTCGCACTCGAACCGGTAGGCCGGGAACTTGTAGATGGCCGGGTACATGAACGCGCCCAGCGCCGGCACGCCCGGGGTGATCAGCCGCAGGTAGGCGCCCATGTCGGCGAGCAGCCGCACCTTGAGGCCCTTGACGTTGCCCTCGCGGTCGGCCGCGATGTCGATGTACTGGATCTGGTCGCGGCCGTGGTGGGCGCTCATGATCGACTCGCTGCGGGTCTCCGTGTACTTGACCGGCTTGCCGAGCCGCTTGGCCACCAGGAGGGTGATCACCTCCTCCGGCGTGACCTGCAGCTTGCCGCCGAAGCCGCCACCGACGTCGGGCGCGATGACCCGCAGCTTGTGCTCCGGCGTGCCGGTGATCATCGCCAGCATCAGCCGCAGGATGTGCGGGACCTGGGTCGAGGACCACATCGTGTAGTTGTCGCCCTGGGGCTGGACGACGGTCGCCCGCGGCTCCATGAACGCCGGGACCAGCCGCTGCTGCACGAACCGCCGGCTGACCACGACGTCGGCGTTCGCGAAGGACTCGTCGGTGTTCTGGCCGGTGCCGGCGTCGCCGGCGTCGAAGACGAAGTGGTAGCTGGTGTTGGACTCCAGGTGGTCGTGGCAGAGGTCGCAGCCCTCGGTCGTGGCCTGCTCCATGTCCAGCACGACCGGCAGCGGGTCGTAGTCGACGTCGACGAGCTCGACCGCGTCCTGCGCCGCCGCCTTGCTGCGGGCGACGATGACCGCGACGGCCTCGCCGACGTGGTTGACCTCCTCGACGGCGACCGACGGGTGCCCGGGGTTGACCATGTCGGGGGTCACCGGCCAGGCACAGGGGATCGAGCCCTGCTCCTCGGCGAAGTCGCGGCCGGTGAAGACGGCGATGACGTTGGGCGCCGAGCGGGCGGCCTCTACATCGATGCCGCGGATCTTGGCGTGCGCGACCGGGCTGCGGACGATCGCCAGGTGCAGCATGCCGGGCAGCACCAGGTTGTCGGTCCACTGCGTCCGGCCGGTGATCAGCCGGGCGTCCTCCTTGCGCCTGCGGGCCTGGCCGACCTCGCGGGCCGGGGCCTCGGGGGCGGCGGTGTCCGGGCGGTCCTCGGTGACGGTCATGCCTGGGCTCCCGTCGTCTCGGGCGTGGCGCTCCCGCTCATCTCGCGCGCGGCCTGCTGCACGGCGCGGACGATGTTCTGGTAACCGGTGCAGCGGCAGAGGTTGCCCTCGATGCCCTCGCGGACCTCGTCCTCGGTGGGATCCGGGTTGTCCTTCACCAGGTCGATCGAGGCCATGATCATCCCCGGCGTGCAGAAGCCGCACTGCAACCCGTGCATCTCGTGGAAGGCCCGCTGCATCGGGTGCAGGGTGCCGTTCTGCGCGATGCCCTCGATGGTGGTGACCTCGCAGCCGTCGGCCTGCACGGCCAGCACGGTGCAGCTCTTCACGGCCTCGCCGTCCAGGTGGACGGTGCAGGCGCCGCAGTTGCTCGTGTCGCAGCCGACCACGGTGCCGACCTTGCCGAGCTGCTCGCGCAGGTAGTGGACGAGCAGGGTCCGCGGCTCGACGTCGTCCGTGTACGACGCGCCGTCGACCCGCACGTTTATCTGTGTCACGAATCCTCCGCTCGGATCGCAGGGCGATGTGTCCCCGGTCACGCCGGGGCCCCGAGCGGAGTCTTACTCGCTGTGAGTGACTTAGGCCACGCTTAGCTGCGCGGACCGTGGTCCGCCGCCGCCGACGCATGCCGGCCGCGGATCGCGACTTCCGCAGGTGCGGCCGAGTGGGCCGTTCCGACACGCGGATGCGGTCCACCACAACGTTGCAGCGTCGTTGCAGCGCCCATCAACCGCGGCGCCGCAGGCGGACGCCGACGAGAGCGGGAACGACGTCCCCACCGCGCTCGACGAACCGGTCGATCTCCGCGTCCAGGCGGAGGAAAGCGCTGAAGAAGCTCTCGAGCGGGAGGTGGTGAACCCCGACCCGGGCCCGCACGGCCGTGCCCGTGAACGGCGTCGGAGCGGCCCAACCCGCCTGCCGGTAGCCGGAACGGACGACGCCGCCGTCGGACACCGGCTCGGCGAAGGGGTGGACGAAGCCGGGGTGGACACCGACGTATGCGAACCAGCCGCCCGGCGTCAGCACGCGTATCGCCTCTGCCACCAGCCCCGCGAAATCGGGTGCCGCTGCCACGGCTCTAGCAGATCACCTCGGGTGCAGCGGTGCCTCAGGAGCGGGGAGGGACCGCTGCACCCGAGGTGATCAACGCCGGCTGTCAGCTCGCCGGGGCGTAGGCCGCTTCCGGCCGGCGCCGGGCCGCGGTCGCCCGCAGCGTGCGGCGGCGCAGGACCGCCGAGGCCACCAGCGGCACGAGGCCCGCGACGGCCAGCCCGGCGCCCACCACGCTCGGCGCCCGGTAACCGAAGCCCGCGGCGATGACGGCGCCGCCGAGCCAGGCCCCGAGCGCGTTGGCCAGGTTCAGCGCCGAGTGGTTGAGCGCGGCGCCGAGCATCTGCGCCTCGCCGGCGGTCTCCATCAGCCGCAGCTGCAGGCAGATGGCGAGGGTCGACGCGGCGACGGAGACGAGGAAGACCCCGACGAACAGCGCCGGCGCCCAGGGCGAGGTCAGCGCGACGGCGGCGAGCAGCACCCCGAGGACGACGATGCTGCCGACCAGCGACCGGAACAGGGCCAGGTCGGCCAGCCGGCCGCCGAGCGCCGTCCCGACGAGGCCGCCGAGCCCGTAGGCGAGCAGCACCCACGGCACCGTGCCGCGCGCGAGCCCGGCGACGTCCGTCGCGACCGGCGCGATGTAGCTGTAGAGCGCGAACATGCCGCCGAAGCCCACGATCCCGACCAGCAGGGTGAGCAGGACCTGCGGACGGCGCAGCGCGTCCAACTCGCCGCGGACGGTCGCGTCGGGGCGGCCGGGGGAGTGCGGGACGACCGCGAGGACGGCGGCCATGGTGAGGGCGGCCAGGACGACGACCAGCCAGTACGCGGCCCGCCAGCCGACCTGCTGCCCGAGCCACGTGGCGAGCGGGACCCCGGCGACCATCGCGACGGACAGGCCGAGCAGCACCGAGCTCACGGCGCGACCGCGCAGCCCCGGCGACACCAGCGATGCGGCGACCAGCGAGGCGACGCCGAAATAGGCGCCGTGCGGCAGCCCGCTGACGAAGCGGGCCAGGGACAGCGTGCCGAATCCCGGCGCGAGCGCGCTGGCCGCGTTGCCGACGAGGAAGGCGGCCATCAGGCCGACGAGCAGAGCGCGGCGCGGCAACCGGGCCGACAGCGCGGCGATCACCGGGGCGCCGACCACGACCCCGAGCGCGTAGAAGCTGACGATGTGCCCGGCCGACGGGATGCTCACCCCGACGCCGTCGGCGATGTCGGGCAGCACGCCCATCGTGACGAACTCGGTGGTGCCGATGGCGAAGCCGCCGACGGCCAGTGCGGCGATCGCGACGACCGTCCGGACGGTCACTCGGGAAGGGGCGGACGTCGGCTGGGAACTCACGTAGCAGTGCCAAGAGGGCGCGCAGCGGTCGCATTCCGCACCCGCGCCGGATGTGACGCGGCTTGCGCTGCGGACGGTCAGTGAGGGGCGCGGCGCAGCCGCAGCAGGTTCGCGGCGGCCTGTGCCCGCCGCGGCGAGCTGGCCGGCAGCAGGTCGAGGCAGGCCTGCCAGACGACGGCGTCGTCCCGCGCCTCGGGCAGCGTGCTGTAGCGCAGCAGCAGCTCGGGACGGCGGCTGCGCAGGACGTGGTGCCGCAGCAACGCCGCCAGCCGCTCGCGCGCGACGGCGACGCCGGGGGCGCGCGACGCGGGCAGGACCGCGCCGGGGTAGCGCTCCAGCGCGGCGCCGACCGAGCCGCGGCCCAGCAGCCGGCGGACCCGGTCGAGGTCGGTCTCCAGCGGTCCGCCGAGCCGGTAGGGCCGCGAGCCGACCAGCCGGGGGCCGACCAGCCGGCGCAGCCGGGACAGCTCGGCCCGGACGGTGACCGCCGCCGTCCCGCCGGGGTGGCACTCGGCGGCGAGCTGCTCGGCGGTCCGCCCCTCCCCGGCCACTGCCGCCTCGGCCAGCAGGAGCAGCAGCTCGGAGTGGCGCAGGGAGAGCTCGAGACGCCCGGTGGGCAGGGTGAGCCGGGCGCGGTCCCGGCCGAGGACCTCGAGCTGCGGAACGGCGCGCGGAGCCGGGGGGCGAGCGGCCCGCTCGCGGTGCAGCAGCCGCAGCTCCGACTCGACCGCGGCCACGGTGGCGCGCACGAGGGTCAGCATGTGCGGGCTGGCCACGTGGTCGCCGCCGGTGACGTCGATGGCGCCGAGCAGCACCCCGGTGAGGGGGTCGTGGACCGGCGCCGCCGAGCAGCTCCACGGCTGCACCGGCCGGCGGTAGTGCTCGCTGCCGTAGATCTGCACCGCGTGGTCGACGGCGAGCGCCGTCCCCGGGGCGTTCGTGCCGGCGACGTCCTCGGCCCAGCGCGCGCCCTCGACGAAGTTCATCCCGGCCGCCCGGGACCGCAGCCGGGCGTCACCCTCCACCCACAGCATCCGGCCGGCGGCGTCGGTGACCGCGACGATCATGCGGTCGGCCTCGGCGTCCTCGACCAGCAGCCGGCGGATCACCGGCATCACGGGGGCCAGCGGGTGCGCCTCCCGGTAGGCCAGCAGGTCGCCGTCGAGCAGCTCCACCGGCGGGGCGCCGCCGTCGGGGTCGACGCCGCTGCCCAGGCTGCGCCGCCAGGAGTCGACGACCACGTTCCGGACGGCGCCGGGCGCGGGCGGGGCGCCGGTCACGAAGTTCTCGTGCGCAGCCCGCAGCAGCCGGGTCAGCCCGGGGCTGGGCCGCCCCTCCGGGAGGGCCAGCCAGGGGTTCGTCGTCGTCATCGACCCGCCACGCTGCGAGACCGGAAGCTCATGTCGCGCCCATCGTGACCGCTGACCAGCGTTTCCACCAGCGCCCCGCCGGTGCCGGACCGGTCCGTCCCGGGGGCGGCGGATCGGGCAGCATGGCCGCGTGGCCGACCGCGGACGACCGATCACGCTGATCACGGGCGCGGGGCGCGGCATCGGCGCGGCCACGGCCCTGCACCTCGCCGGGTTGGGTCACGACCTGGCGATCGGCTACCGGCGCGACCCCGACGCCGCCGAGCGCACGGCCGCGCGCGCAGTCGAGCGGGGCGCCCGCGCGGTCGCCGTCCAGGCGGACGTCACCGACGAGCACGAGGTGGACCGGCTGTTCGACGCCGTCGCCGAGCGGCTCGGGCCGGTGACCGGTCTGGTGAACAACGCCGGCGCCACGCTGCACATCGGGGATCTCGCGGACACCCCGGTCGACGTCGTCCGCCGCGTGCTCGACCTCAACCTGGTCGCGGTGCTGCTGTGCTGCCGGCGCGCGGCCCAGGTGATGTCCACCCGGCGCGGAGGCGACGGAGGGGCGATCGTCAACGTCTCCTCCTCCGCGGCCACGCTCGGCTCGCCGCACGAGTACGTGCACTACGCCGCGGCCAAGGCCGGCGTCGACGCGCTGACCGTCGGGCTGGCCAAGGAGCTCGCCGGCGACGGCATCCGGGTCAACGCCGTCGCCCCCGGCCTCGTGCGCACCCGGATCCACGCGGACGCCGGCGACCCGGGCCGGCTCGACCGCGTGGCCGCGCGCATCCCGATGGGCCGGCCCGGTGAGGCCGACGAGGTGGCGCCGGCCATCGGCTGGCTGCTCGACGCGGACGCCGCGTCCTACATCAGCGGCGCGGTGCTCCGGGTCGCCGGCGGGCTCTGACGGCGTCGAACGTCGGCGGGGCGGCCGGGAGCAGGGCGCGCGGGTCGCGGGCCCGCAGCGCTCCGGCCCACAGGCCGGCCCCGTAGGCGAGGTCCTCCAGCCGGCGGGCGGCGGCGAAGCGCAGCGGCCCGACCGCGCGCCGGTGCGGCCACCAGGCGACGGCCGCGTCGCCCACGGCCGCGGCCAGCACCAGTCGCCGCGCCCGGCGGGAGAGCACCGCGGCCGGCACGGCCAGCGGCCAGTGGTGGCGGGTGACCGCGCGGGCCAGCGTCGTCCCCGCCGTGGCCGTGCCGCGCAGCACCAGGCCGGTGGCGAAGAGGGCGGGCGGCGCCTCCCCCGGCCGGGACAGCCGGCGGGTCAGCCGGGCCGAGGCCGCGGCCAGGACGGCGACCGCCGGCACCAGCCTGCGCCGGCCGGAGAGCAGCAGCCCCCAGGCGGCCGCCGACCACGGGGAGATGACCAGCGGCGCCACCGCGCGGCCGTGCCGGGCGGCCAGCGGCGCCGCCCCGGTGCCGTAGAACGCGCGGCGGCGCAGCCACGCCGCAGCCGCGGACGGGTGCTCGTGGGCCACCTCGGCTGCCGGCTCGTAGCGCACCCGCCACCCGGCGCCGGTCAGCCGCCACACCAGGTCGACGTCCTCGGCCACCTGCATCGACTCGTCGAAGCCGCCCCCGAGCGCCGCGCGGCGGACGAGCAGCGCCGCGCTGGGCACGTAGGAGACGGCCGACAGGGGCCGGACGGCGGCCGGGCGCCCGCCCATGTCGAGCGCGCTCACCGCCGACTCGTACGGCGTCAGCCAGGTCGGGCGCTCCGGCGGCAGGCCGACGATGCGCGGGGCGACCAGCGCCAGCCGCGGGTCGGCCAGGTGCGGGGCCAGCGCGTCGAGCCAGCCGCGCCGCGGCACGCAGTCGGAGTCGACGAAGGCCACGGTGGCGGTCGCCGCCTCCCGCAGGCCGGCGTTGCGGGCCGCGGCCGGTCCGCGCGCGGGCGCCTGGCGGAGCACGTCGGCGGCGCACGCCGCGGCCACGGCCGCCACCGCGCCGGGATCGGCGGAGCCGTCGTCCACGACCAGCACGGGCACGCCGGCGGTGGACGGGTCGGCGCGCAGGGCGGCCAGCAGCCGGGCGAGGGACGCCGTCCGGTCGCGGACCGGGATCACGACCGTGACGTCGTCCGGGGCCCGCGCGTCCAGGTCGGGGGCGGCCATCCCGGCGTCGAGCAGCCGCGCGGCCAGGGCGGCGCTGGTCACGTCCCGGACGACGAGCCGGTCGCCGGCCAGCAGCGCGCGGGCCCGCGGCGCCAGCCGCAGCAGCCGCAGCGGCGACCCGCCGAGCAGCGATGCGCCGTCGTCCCGCCGCTGCACCGCCGGGTCCAGCCGGACGGCGAACCCGTCGGGCAGGCGGTCCGCGGGCGGGGCGCCGACGCTCATCGCGCGGCGAGCACCTCGTCGGTGGTCGTGAGCTCGACGAGCGGGGCGTACAGGGACATCAGCCGCAGCGCCCGGTCGTGGTCCTCGTCGCTGGAGCCGGCGCAGGCGTCGGTGACCACCCGCACCGGCACGCCGGCGTCCGCGGCCGGCAGCACGGTGGAGAGCACGCAGCAGTCCGTGGCGACGCCGGCGACCGTGAGCGGGCCGCTGCCGACGATCTCCGCGAGGTCGGGACCCCACTTTCCGAACGTGGTCACGTCGAGCACCTTGGCCGCGCCCGGGTCCTCGACCAGCTCGTACAGCGGGGCGTCCGGCGGCTGCAGGGCGAACGGGTACTCGGCGTAGTAGTCCACCCAGGCGCCGACCGGCTGCTCCTGAGCGACGAACCGGGTGAAGACGACGCAGCCCTCGAAGGCGTCGGCCAGCCGCCGGATCCGCGGCCGCACCTCCTCGAACCGCGGCGTCGTCCACGGCGAGTCGGGGTCGCCGAACACCCGCTGCAGGTCGACGACGACCAGCCAGCCCGGCGGTGTCACGCGGCCTCCTGCGCCCGCACCGCCGACCGGCGCAGCGCCAGCGTGCCGAGCAGGCCCACCAGGAAGGCGACCAGGACGCCGAGGTTGGCGAACGCCCAGGAGCCGTCCCTGCCGCCCAGGCCCAGCGGGCCGAGCAGGTAGCCCTGCCAGTCCAGCCAGCCGGCGAAGGTGTTGGTGACCAGCCCCCAGCCGAGCACTGTGCCGATCAACAGGAGCAGCAGCGGAACGGGCTGGACGCTGCCGTAGCGGCCGCGCGGGTCGAACAGCTCGGGCTCGGCGTACGCGCGGCGGCGCAGCGCCAGGTCGGCCAGGAAGATGCCGCACCACGCGGCGATCGGGACGCCGAGGGTGATCAGGAAGCCCTGGAACGGCCCGATGAAGCTGTCGGCGACGAAGACGACGAAGACCGTGCCGATCACCATGAGCGTGCCGTCGATCGAGGCCGCGACCGGGCGCGGCACGCGCAGCCCGGCAGCGAGCAGCGACAGGCCGGACGAGTAGATGTCGAGCAGGGCGCCGCCGATCAGGCCGAGGACGACGACCACGATGAACGGCACCAGGAACCAGGTGGGCAGGAGCGTGCCGAGGGCGCCGATCGGGTCCAGCCCGATCTGCGCGGACAGGCCGCTGTCCGAGCCGGCCAGCAGCAGGCCGGCGAGCAGCAGCAGGACCGGCGCGAGCGCGCCGCCGAACGTCGTCCACCCGACGACGCCGCGGGTGGACGCCGACCGCGGCAGGTAGCGGGAGTAGTCGGCGGCCGCGTTGACCCAGCCGAACCCGTAGCCGGTCATGGCCAGGGTGAGCGCGCCGACCACCGCCGCCGTCGTCCCGCCCCCGAGCGAGGAGACCGCCGACCAGTCCACGGAGTCGGCCACCAGCACGAGGTAGACGACGGTCAGGACGCCGGTCACCCACGTGATGACCGTCTGCATCCGGATGATGGCGTCGAAGCCGAGCACGCCGCCGGCCACCACGAGGGCGGCCACGACGAGCAGGGCGACGACCTTGGTCGCCGTCCCGCCGCTCCAGCCGAGCTGGTCGAACACCTGCGCGGTGGCGAGGGTCGCGAGCGACACCAGCGCGGTCTCCCAGCCGACGGTGAGCACCCAGGACAGGACGCTGGGGACCCGGTTGCCGTTCACGCCGAACGCCGCCCGGCTCAGCACGAGCGTCGGGGCCGAGCCGCGCTTGCCGGCGATCGCGACGAAGCCGCAGAGCAGGAAGGAGACGACGATGCCGATGACGCCGGCGATCAGCGCCTGCCAGAACGAGATGCCGAAGCCGAGCAGGAACGACCCGTAGGCCAGGCCGAAGACGCTGACGTTGGCGCCGAACCACGGCCAGAACAGCTGGCGAGGGCTGCCCTTGCGCTCGTCCTCGGCGATGACGTTGATGCCGTTGGTCTCGACGGCGACGCGCGGGGTCGGCGCCTCGGGTGCGACGGGACCCGTCTCGCGGGTCGGCTGCTGGGTCATCGTGCGCCGTCCTCTCCTCGGAAACCGCCCGATCTTGGTCCGGACCATAGACCCGCGAGCGGCGTCCGGATGATCAACCCCGCAGCCGGCCGCGGGGGTCGACGTCCCAGGCGGCGACGGCGGCGGCCAGGCGGTCGGCGAGCGCGCCCAGCAGCCCGGCGCCCTCCTCGGCGGAGGCGCCCGCGGGGTCGCCGAGGACGCCGGTGGGGCTCACCGGGCGGACCCCCTCGATCCGCAGCCGGTGCAGCAGCCGCTCGATCGGCAGGGTCTCGCCGGCGACCGCGCGGTGCCCCCGGACCCCCTCCGGTTCCACGTGCAACATCAGGGACGTCTCGGTCCGCCCGGCGTGCGCGTCGCCGCCCGGGATGCCGCACGGGAACCAGGCGACGTCCCGGCTCTCCGCGCGGAGCACGGTGCCCGCGGCGACCAGCGCGTCGAGGTTGCCGCCGTGGCCGTTGACGAGCAGCACGCGCCCGGCCCAGCGGCAGGCCGACCGCCCGTACTCGACGAGCAGCCCCGTGAGCGCCTCGGTGCCGAGCGAGATCGTGCCGGGAAAGCCCTCGTGCTCGCCGCTCGCGCCGTACGCGAGGGCGGGTGCCAGCAGGGCGCCGTCCATCCGGCCGGCGGCGGACTCGGCGACGGCGCAGGCCACGGTGGTGTCGGTGGTCAGCGGCAGGTGGTGCCCGTGCTGCTCCACCGAGCCGAGGGGGACGACGAGCAGCGGCGCCTCGGGGACGTCCGGCCAGACGACGTCCCCGAGGCTGCGCACCGGGGCAGCTTAGGGATCGTGGTCGGCGGGCAGGAGCAGCGCATGACGTCCGACGACACGACGAAGGTCGCCGAACTGCTGAAGGACGAGCGCTTCGGCCTGTTCACCACGACCGCTCCCGACGGCACGCTGATCAGCCGTCCGATGACGATGCAGGAGGTCGAGTTCGACGGCGACCTGTGGTTCTTCGCCGCCCGGAACTCCCGCAAGGTCGCGCACGTGACGGCGAACCCGCAGGTGAACGTGGCGACCAGCGGCAGCTCCAGCTGGGTGTCCCTGACCGGGCACGCCGCCGTCGTCGACGACCCCGAGAAGAAGCGCGAGCTGTGGAACTCCGTCGTCGGGGCCTGGTTCCCCGGCGGCCCGGAGGACCCGGACGTCGTCCTGCTGCGGGTGGACGCCGCCTCCGCGGAGTACTGGGACTCCCCCGGCGGCCGGCTGGCCACCGCGGTCAGCTTCGCCAAGGCCAAGCTGACCGGGCAGCCCTACGACGGCGGCGAGAACGAGCGCGTGCAGCTCCAGGGGTGAGTCAGCGGGTCGCGTACACCGCCCGCTCGAAGTCGGCGTAGACCGCCATGGCCTCCTCGGGGATGAACGGCAGGAACTGGGTGTAGATGGCGCCGGTGACCCCGCTGGCGCGGTCGACCCAGAAGTGCGTGTTGAAGATCCCGGCCCACGCGCCGCTGCCGACCGCCCGCATGCCGGGCTCCTGCTGCGTGGTGAGCAGCAGTCCGTAGCCCCACTTCATCCCGGCCGGGCCGTTCCAGGCGTGCGTGGAGGCCGGGTCGGCGGTGGGGATGTGGCTGGGGAAGTCCAGGTCGCCGATCTGGTTGGTGAAGGCAGCCTCCACGGTCTCCGGCCGCAGGATGCGGACGCCGTCGAGCTCGCCGTCACCCAGCAGCATGCGCTGGAAGCGCAGGTAGTCGCGGGGCGTGGAGTACAGGCCGTGCCCGCCGGCCCACCACTCCGGCTCCGGGGACCAGTCGAGGTCGGTGGCGACCCACTGGCCGTTCTCGTCCTTCATGTGCACCGGCGTCAGGTTGGCCCGCTGCTCGGCCGTCGGGGTGAACGTCGTCTGCGTCATGCCCAGCGGCTGGAGGACGTTCTCCTCCAGGTACTTGTCCAGCGTGCGGCCGCAGACCGCCTCGACGACGAGGCCCAGCCAGTCGGTGTTGATGCCGTACTCGAACCGCGTCCCCGGGTCGGCGACCAGCGGTGCGCTGAAGCAGGCCCGGCTGCCGGTGAGCACGTTGGGCGTGCCGGTGGCCGCCTCCCAGCGGACCAGGTCCTCGTTCCAGAACCAGTAGCCCAGGCCGCTGGTGTGGGTGACCAGGTGGTGGACGGTGGCACGGGTGGCCGGGGGCCGGGTGCGCGGGGTGTCGCCGTCCCAGCCCTCGAGGACCTGCAGCTCGGACCACTGGGGCACCAGCTCGTCGACCGGCGTCTGCAGGTCCAGCTCACCGCGCTCGACGAGCTGCAGCGCCGCCGTCGTCGCGACCATCTTGGTCATGGACGCGATGCGGAAGAGCGTGCCGCCGTCCAGCGGCTGGTCGGTGCCGACCGTCCGGTTGCCGGCCGCGCCCTCGTAGAAGGGGCCGTCGCGATCCGCGGCGACCGCGACCACGTTGGGGACCGCGCCGCTGTCGACCGCCTGCCGCAGGACCTCGTCGATCCCGCGGGTGTCCACCGCTGTCGTCATGACCGCCTCCTCGATCGTGTGGTGTGCACCACACTCTCGACAGGTCGGGCGGTCGCGGTCAACAGCCGCTCAGCGCAGGTCGGCTCCGGCCAGCGGGGACTCGTCGCAGATCTTGACCGGGACGGTGGGCATGCCCAGCAGGGTCGGCTGGCCGCGGACCGGCCCCGTGTGCGAGTGGTCGAGGTGGCTGCGCGGGGTGGCCGTGGCGCGGTCGCGGGCGGCCAGGGCGGTCTCGCCGTAGCCCTGCACGCACTCGGGGTCGGGGCCGTCGAGCGGCAGGCCGGTGAAGAACTTGGCCGCCATGCAGCCGCCCCGGCAGGCGTCGAAGTGGCCGCACTTCGTGCAGGCGCCGCCGGTCTGCGGGCTGCGCAGCTCGGCGAACAGCTCGCTCTCCTGCCACACCTTCTGGAAGCCGCCGGGCGAGCGGACGTTGCCGGCGAGGAACTGCTCGTGGATGGCGAACGGGCAGGCGTAGACGTCGCCGACCGGGTCGATCAGGCAGACCACGCGGCCGGCGCCGCACAGGTTCAGCCCTGGGAGCGACTCCCCCAGCGCCGACAGGTGGAAGAAGGAGTCGCCGGTGAGGACGCGGTCGCCGTTGGCCAGGAGCCACTGGTACAGGTCCCGCTGCTGCACGGCGGTGGGGTGCAGGGCGTCCCAGACGTCGGCGCCGCGGCCGCTCGGCCGCAGGCGGGTGATCCGCAGCTGGGCGCCGTAGCGGTCGGTCAGCGCCTTGAAGTCGTCGAGCTGGGAGACGTTCTCCCGGGTGACGACGACGGAGACCTTGAAGTCCTTCATCCCGGCCTCGGCCAGGTTCTCCAGCGCGCGGACGGCGGTGGCGAACGAGCCGGTGCCCCGGACGGCGTCGTTGACCTCGGCGGTCGCGCCGTCCAGGGAGATCTGGACGTCGACGTAGTCGGTGGCCGCGAGCTGCTCGGCCCGCGCCCGGTCCAGCTTGACGCCGTTGGTGGAGAACTTGACCCCGACGTCGTGACCTATCGCGTAGTCGAGCAGGTGCCAGAAGTCCGGCCGCACGGTCGGCTCGCCGCCGCCGACGTTGACGTAGAAGACCTGCATCCGCTGCAGCTCGTCGATGACCGCCTCGGCCTCCGCGGTGGACAGCTCGCGCGGGTCCCGCCGTCCGGACGACGACAGACAGTGCACGCACGCCAGGTTGCAGGCGTAGGTGAGCTCCCAGGTCAGGCAGATCGGCGCGTCGAGGCCGTACTCGAACTGGTCGATCAGCCGACCCCCGGTGGGACGGGAGGGCAGGACTGCGGTCACACGGACTCCCGGGGTTCGATCATGTGCGAGCGCGCGAGGTCGGCCAGCGCCTTGACGTAGGCCGGCCGCTGGGGCTCGGCGACGCCGCACGCCGACAGCGTCGCCGTCGCGCTGGGGTGCTCACCCAGCGACTCGACCACCTGCACGAGCAGCTTCGACTTCAGGAACGACAGCTTGCGGTTGCCGAAGTGGTAGACCAGCGCGCCGAACGGCTCGGGACGCAGGGCCACCGACCGCGCCCGCTGCCAGGGCAGGCCCGGGTCGAACTCGTCCACGAGAGCGTTCAGTAGACGCCGCACATGCCGTCGATCGAGACCTCTTCGACCAGCGACTCCTCGACCACGGGCTCCTCGGTGGCGGGCGCCGGAACCTCGGTCTCGACGTCGGCGGGGGTCGTCGTCTCGGGCATGCGGGCCTCCAGGAGCCGGAGTGGGGTGGGTCACGTCGGACGCTAGTGGCACCCGGTGCCACCGGCAACAACGGGCCGGCCTGCCGGGAGACCCCGCGCGCACCGGCGAGGGCGGAAGATGGCGGGGTGACCGAGCCGGGGCCGGACCCGCGCGGGGGGACGCGCGCCCGCATCGAGCAGGCGGCCCTGGACCTGTTCGCGCTCAAGGGGTTCGAGCAGGTCACGATCGACGACGTGGCGGCCGAGGCGGGCATCAGCCGGCGGACCTTCTTCCGGTACTTCGCCACGAAGGCCGACGCCGTGTGGGGCGACTTCGGCTTCCACGTCGCCCGGCTCGAGCGGCTCCTCGCGGCGGACGAGCCGGACCGCCCGGTGCTCGCCCGCATCTGCGCCGCCTACGTCGAGGTCAACGACTACGCCGAGGCCGACCTGCCGCTGCTGCGCGAGCGGATGCGGCTGATCCTGACCGAGCCCGCGCTGCAGGCGCACTCGCAACTGCGCTACGCGGAGATCGACCGGGTGGTGGCCGAGCACGTCGCCCGCCGGACGGGGACGACGGCCGATGCGCTCCTCCCCCGGCTGGTGGCGACGACGACGCGGGCAGCGGCAACCACCGCGTTCGAGGTCTGGCTGGCCGACGGCCGCACGCGGCTGGCCGACGACCTCGACGCCGCCTTCCGCGAGCTCGCCGGCGCCTTCCCCTCCCTGGACGCCGGATCGGCGCACCGCACCTGACACCTCGTGGCACTCGGTGCCACGATGACCATCCCTGAACACCGAGAACGGGAGCTGGCACATGGCGAACGCCTGGTTCGAGACGGTGGCCGAGGCACAGCGGCGGGCCAAGCGCCGGCTGCCCAAGGGCGTCTACGGAGCCCTGGTCGCCGGCGCGGAGAAGGGCCTGACGGCGGCCGACAACACCGCCGCCTTCGACGAGGTCGGCTTCGCCCCGCACACCGCCGGCCTGGCCAACGCCAAGCAGATGGCCACCCGGGTCATGGGCCAGGACATCTCGCTGCCCGTGCTGATCAGCCCCACCGGCGTGCAGGCGGTGCACCCGGACGGCGAGGTCGCCGTCGCCCGCGCCGCCGCCGCCCGGGGCACCGCGATGGGCCTGTCGTCGATGGCCAGCAAGCCGATGGAGGAGGTCATCGAGGCCAACCCGAAGACCTTCTTCCAGCTCTACTGGGTCGGCTCCCGCGAGGACATGGCCGCCCGGGTGGACCGCGCCCGCCGGGCCGGCGCCGCCGGGCTGATCGCCACCCTGGACTGGTCGTTCTCCTACGGCCGCGACTGGGGCAGCCCGTTCATCCCGGAGAAGGTCAACTTCGAGGCGGTCCGCCGCTACGCCCCGCAGGTGGCGCTCAAGCCGCGCTGGCTGCTCGACTTCGCCAAGACCAGGAAGCTGCCCGACCTCACCGTCCCGAACATGGTCGCCACCCCCGGGGACCCGGCGCCGACCTTCTTCGGCGCCTACGGCATGTGGATGTCCTCTCCGATGCCGACCTGGGAGGACGTCGCCTGGCTGCGCTCGCAGTGGGACGGGCCGTTCATGCTCAAGGGCGTCATGCGGGTGGACGACGCCCGCCGCGCGATCGACGCCGGCGTCACCGCGATCTCGGTGTCCAACCACGGCGGCAACAACCTCGACGGCACCCCCGCCTCGATCCGGGCGCTGCCGGCGATCGCCGAGGCGGTCGGGGACCGGGTGGAGGTGCTCCTGGACGGCGGGATCCGCCGCGGCGCCGACGTCGCCAAGGCCCTCGCGCTGGGCGCGAAGGCGGTCATGATCGGGCGGGCCTACCTGTGGGGGCTGGCCGCCAACGGCCAGGCCGGCGTGGAGAACGTCCTCGACCTGCTGCGCGACGGCCTGGGCGCGGCGATGGTCGGCCTCGGCAAGAGCTCGATCGACCAGCTGCGCCGCGACGACCTCGTGCTGCCGCCCGGCTTCGAGCGGCGCCTCGGCGTCGAGGGAGCGGACGCGCCGGTCGACGTGCGGACGGTGTCCCGCTCGGCCTGAGCGGCCCCCTTCCAGGGCCCCGCCCTGAGCTTGCTCAGGGCGGGGAGGAAGGAGGTCCTTTCAGTCGTCCGCGCCGTGGCCACCGGAGCCGTGGTCGTCACCGGCGGGGTCGTCCGCGCCGTGGCCGCCGGAGCCGTGGTCGTCGCCCACGTCGTGGGTCGCCGGGTCATCGGCGCCGTGGCCGCCGGAGCCGTGGTCGTCGCCCACGTCGTGGGTCGCCGGGTCGTCCGCGCCGCCGCGACCGCTGCCCGCGGGAGCCGCGGCCGGCGCGGGAGCCGGCGCCGGCGCCGGAGCCACGTCGTCCGCGCCGTGTCCGCCGGAGCCGTGGTCGTCGCCCACGTCGTGGGTGCCCCGGTCGTCCGCGCCGCCGCGACCGCTGCCCGCGGGAGCCGCGGCCCGCTCGGGAGCCGGCGCCGGAGCCGGAGCCGGAGCGAGGTCGTCCGCGCCGTGCCCGCCGGAGCCGTGGTCGTCGCCCAGGTCGTGGGTGACCGGGTCGTCGGCGCCGCCGCGGCCCTGCTCGACCGAGGAGACGGTGCGGGTGGCGTCGTCGGAGGACGACGTCCCGTCGGCCGAGGCGGAGACGGCGGCGAAGCCGATGAGGCCGGCGCTGAGCGCGGCGGTGGCAGCGGTGAGGATCGTCTTCTTCTTCATGGCTGGAACTCTGCGGCCGGCCAGGGAAAGGCGACGCTAAGGAACCGCCAAGCTCCGCCCAGGCCGTTGCTCAGCGGGCGGAGCGCACGATCCGGTCCGGGCGGACGACGACCGCGCGGGCCGAGGCGGCCCCCAGCCACCCGGCGAGCACGCCGCTCGGGTCCTCGATCGCGACCGGCGGGCCGGCCGGCTCGAGCGGGCGCACGGTGAGCCGGCCGCCGTCCACGGACAGCTCCGCCGACCCCCGGCCGAGGACGTCGTCGAGCCGGCACCGCCGCCCGCCGGCGAGCACCTCCGGCTGGGGCACGAGCGTGCCGGCCAGCCGCCGGCCGGCCCGGCCGCGCCGCTCCACCAGCGGCCCGCGGCGCAGCGGCGGCGTCCGGCTGCTGCGCGCCAGCGCGGCGGCCGCCGGGACCCGCCGGTAGCCGGCCAGCACGACGCGCCGCACGACGTCCCCGGCCCGGCCGCCGCCGGTCATCAGCCCGCCGAGGCGCACCGCGATCCGGATCAGTGCGCGGGCGTGCGGCGCGCGCTCGGCCGCGTAGGTGTCCAGCAGCTCCTCCCCCGCCGTCCCCGCTCGGACGGCGGCCAGCTTCCAGGCCAGCTGGTGCACGTCGCGCAGGCCCAGGCCGAGCCCCTGTCCGATGAACGGCGGGGTGAGGTGCGCGGCGTCCCCGGCGAGCAGCACGCGGCCGGCGCGCCACCGGTCGGCCACCTGCGCGCGGAACTCGTAGCCGGCCGCACGCTCGACCTCGGCGTCCGCGGCCCCCCACGGCGCCAGCAGGGCGGCGAGGTCGGCCGACTCCGCCGTCTCTCCCGGCCGCAGCCGGAACTCCCAGCGGTAGCGGTCGCCGGTCACCGGCATGAACGTCGCCGCCCGGTGCGGATCGCTGACCTGGTGCACGCCCGGCCACACGGGGACGGCGGCCGGCCAGCGGGCGTCGATCACGAGCCAGCGGTCCGGCCGGCCCAGGTCGCGCATGCGCGCGCCGATCAGCTGCCGGACCGTGCTGTTGGCCCCGTCGCAGCCGAGCACGAAGGAGGCGGCCACGGCGCCGTCCCCCGTCGCGAGGACGACCCGGTCGCCGTCCTGCGCCAGCCCGGTCACCTCGCAGCCCCCCCGGAGCTCGATGCCCGGCGTCCGCTCCACTGCGGATCGCAGCACGGCCTCGAGTTCCGGCTGGCGGAACAGCACCCCGGGCGGCCAGCCGTACAGCGCGTCCTCGGCGCGACGGGGGAACTCGGCCAGCGTGCGCAGCCGCCGGTCCACCAGCCGCATGCCCGCGATCGGCCGGCTGATCGCGGCGACGTCGTCGGCAACCCCGGCGTCCTGCAGGACCCGGAACACCTCGTCGTCGAGGTGCGTGGCCCGAGGCAGCGGATACGGCTCGGGGTAGCGCTCCAGCACGAGCACCCGCACGCCGCGGCGGGCGAGCAGCAGCGCCGCCGTGAGCCCCACCGGCCCGGCGCCCACCACGACCACCGGGACGACCGTCACCTGCACAGTCTGACCGTCCGGACGTACCACATCCGGAGGTCGCGCCGCGAAGGTAGCGAAGAACGTTGCAGGCCTCTTCCCCCGGGTGTGACGCGGGCCATAACGTCGGGGCATTCATGCGCGCTCGCGCATGCCCAGAGACGGGCCCTCGACGAGGGCGACGAGGAGGTCACCTGTGCCCGTAGAGACCCGCGGCGCGATCATCCGCGAAGCACCAGGCAAGTACGAGGTCGTCGACCTGATCTCCGACGACCCACGCCCCGGCGAGATCCAGGTCAAGATGGCCGCCTCGGGCATGTGCCACTCCGACGACCACGTCGCCACCGGCGACATCCCGGTCGCGCACTACCCGATGTGCGGCGGCCACGAGGGCGCCGGGGTGGTCACCGCTGTGGGCCAGAACACCAAGGGCTTCAAGGAGGGCGACCACGTCGTCTTCTCCTTCCTGCCCGCGTGCGGCCACTGCCGCTGGTGCGCCAACGGCATGTCCTACCTGTGCGACCTCGGCGCCGGCCTGCTCGTGGGCGCCCGCTTCGACGACCTGGAGAGCTTCCGCTTCCAGACGTCGGACGGGACGCCGGTCGGCCAGATGTGCGGCCTGGGCACCTTCGCCGAGGTGACCACGGTGAACGCCGAGTCCGCGATCAAGATCCCCGACGACATCCCGCTCGACGTCGCCTGCCTGACCGGCTGCGGTGTGGGCACCGGCTGGGGGTCGTCGGTGCAGGCGGCCAAGGTCGAGCCCGGTGACACCGTGATCATCATGGGCATCGGCGGGATCGGCATCAACGCCGTCCAGGGCGCCGCCCACGCCGGGGCCAGCCACGTCATCGCCGTCGACCCGGTCGCGTTCAAGCGCGAGAAGGCCTCGGAGCTCGGCGCGACCGAGACATTCGCCAGCATCGAGGAGGCCGACGAGTTCGCGAAGAACATCACCAACGGCCAGGGCGCGGACAAGGCGATCGTCACCGTCGGCGTGACGAAGGCCGAGCACGTCGCGCAGGCGTTCCAGGCGATCCGCAAGGCCGGCACCGTCGTCGTCACCGGGCTGGGCAACATCCAGGAGGTCGGCCTGCCGATCTCCGTCGGCGAGCTGACGCTGTTCGCCAAGGAGCTCAAGGGTGCGCTGTTCGGCGACTCGAACCCGCACACCGACATCCTGCGGATGCTGCGGCTCTACCAGGAGGGCAAGCTCAAGCTCGACGAGCTGATCACCAAGCGGTACTCGCTCGACGAGGTCCAGCAGGGCTACGAGGACATGCACGCCGGCAAGAACATCCGCGGCGTGATCATCCACAACCAGTAGGCACGATCAGCTGAGCTGATCCCGGCGCCTCCTGGCTCACGTCCCACCGTGAGCCAGGAGGCGCTGACGTGAGGGAGGAGACCACGTGGGGACGACGACCGCGTCGCGCCTGGACGTCGGCGGCATGGTGCGGGTCGCCCGCGAGCGGGTGGTCGCGCGGATCCGGGAGGCCGAGGTGGTGGCCGCGGCCCTGTCGGCCGGCCGCAACGTCGTCCTCGAGGGGCCGCCGGGCACGGGCAAGACGACGCTGCTGCGCTCGCTGGCCGACGGCGCGGGCGTCCCCCTCGTGCTGGTCGAGGGCAACGCCGAGCTGACGCCGACCCGGCTGGTCGGCCACCACGACGCCTCCCGGGTGCTCTCGGAGGACTACCGCCCGGAGAACTTCGTGCCCGGGCCGCTCACCCGGGCCATGACGGAGGGCGCGCTGCTCTACGTCGAGGAGTTCAACCGGGTGCCCGAGGAGACGATGAACGTGCTGCTCGGGGTCCTCTCCGAGCGCGAGATGCACGTGCCGCGCTACGGCCGGGTCGCCGCCCGGCCGACCTTCCGCCTGGTCGCCGCGATGAACCCGTTCGACGCCGTCGGCACCGCCCGGGTCACCCCCGCGCTCTACGACCGCTCCTGCCGGGTGGCCATGGGCTACCAGGACGAGGACGCCGAGCTGGCGGTGGTGGCCGCGGTGACCAGCGCCCCTGCCGACCTCGTCGCGCGGGCGGTCCGCGCCGTGCGGATCACCCGCGACCACCCCGAGCTGCGGATCGGCGCCTCCGTGCGCGGCGCCATCGACACCGTGCTCATCGCGCGCGAGCTGGCCGTCGTCCGCGGGTCCGACGGGGTCGAGGAGGGCACCGGGCTGGACGCCGCGCTGGCGGCGCTCACCGGCAAGGTGACCCTCGGGGACGGCGTCGCCCGGCCGGTCGAGGACGTCGTCGCGGACATCTGGCGGCGGGCCGGTGAGGAGCTGGGAAAAGCCTGACGCCCGGGGACGACGAGCCCGGGCCACCGCCGCCGCCCGGCCAGGGCGGTGAGCCGCCCGGCGGCCGCCCGCCGCGGCCGCGCGTGGTCGAGGACCCGGCCGAGGTCGAGGAGCTGCTGAAGAACTCCGCCGCCCGCCGGGCCAGCCGGGACGAGCTCTCCCGCAGCAACCCCGACTTCGACGCGGTCTCCCCCGAGGCCGGGCAGCTCGACGCCGCCGCGGTGGCCGACCTGGCCGAGCGCGACCCCGACGCCGCGGCCCGGCTGCTCGCCGAGGCGGCCCGCGCCTTCGACCCCGCGCTGCGTGCGGCGGCCCGCGCGCTGGCCGCCCGGCTGCCGGTCGGCAACCCCCGCACCGGCGTCGCCGACCGGCCCGGCGTCAGCCGGATGGTCACCCGGCGGGACCCGACCGGGTCGGACGTCGACCTCGACGCCACCCTGGCCGCCCGCGGCGCCGAGCCGCACTGGAAGGCCGCGCACCTGCACACCCGCGGCTGGCGCTCCACCGGCCGGGCGCTGCTGCTGCTCGTCGACGCCTCCGGGTCGGTCGCCGGCGACGAGCTGGCCGCGTCCGTGCTCACCGCCTCGGCGCTGGTGCAGCGGATGCGCCCGGGCGACGAGCTCGGCGTCGTCGCGTTCTGGTCGAAGGCGGTCGTGCTGCGGCCGCTCTCGCCCGACCCGCGCATCGACGTCGTCATCGACCGGCTCTGCGACCTCCGTGGCGGCGGCACCACCGACCTCGAGCTGGCGCTGCAGACCGCGGCCGCGCAGGTGGCCCGCTCCCGCGCGGCCGACCGGCACGTCCTGCTGCTGTCCGACGGCCTGGCCACCGAGAGCCCCGACCCGGTGAACGCCGCCTCGGCGCTGGCCCGCATCCCGGCCCGGCTGTCCGTGCTCGCGCTCTCCGCCGAGGAGGAGGCGGCCGCCTCCTGCGCGGCGCTGGCCGCGGCCGGCGGCGGGCGGGTGGCGCCGCTGCACCGGCCGTCGCACGCGCCGGCCGCCGTCCGCGATCTGCTGGGCTGAGTCCAAGGACCCTGGTGTTCGCATAACGGCGCTACTTCAATAGCGCCACTATGCGAAGAACGAGGGCCGAACAGGCCGCCGCCACCCGCGAGGCACTGCTGGCCGCCGCGCGCAGCGTGTTCCTGCGCAGCGGCTACCACGGGGCCACCGTCGAGGCGGTCGCGCAGGAGGCGGGCTTCACCACCGGCGCGCTGTACGCCCGCTTCGGCGGCAAGGCCGACCTGTTCCTGGCGCTGCTCGAGCAGCGGATCGACGACCGCATCGCCCAGCTGCGGGCCCTCCGGCCGGACGGGCAGGCGGTGGCCCGCCAGTGGGCGCAGATCCTGCGCGCCGACCTGGACTGGACGCTGCTGGTGGTCGAGTTCCGTGTCCACGCGGCGCGCTCCCCGGAGCTGTCGGCCCGCTTCGCCGAGCAGCACGACCGGCTGGTGCGGGCGCTCACCGACGTCCTGGCCGGGATGCACCCCGACGCGCCACGCGAGCGGTGCGAGGCGCTGGCCCGCGCCGGGCTGGCGATGGGCCCCGGCGCCGCGCTGGCCCGGGCGGCCGAGGGCGAGGCGTTCAGCGACGAGCTGATGACCGAGGTCGACGCGGCCGTGGCCGAACGGCTGCTCGGCGAGAGGGAGGGAGCAGTGCCATGACCAGTACCACCGTCGGCGGGGACGTGCGGACCGGCCTCCGGGCGCGGGTGCGCGCCGCCCTGCCGGCCCACCTGGAGCGGCTCGCCTGGAGCCGCGACCAGGTCGCTGCCCACCAGCAGCACCGCCTGCGCGCCCTGCTGCGGCACGCGCGCGAGCACTCGGCGTTCCACGCCGACCGGCTGGCCGGGGTGGACGTCGACCGGTTCGCCCCGGCCGACCTGCCGGAGCTGCCGACGATGACCAAGGCCGAGGCGATGGCCGGCTTCGACGCGCTGGTCACCGACGCCCGGCTCACCCGCGAGCGCGTCGAGGAGCACCTCGCCGAGGCCGGCACCGAGGCCCGGCTGCTGCTCGACGAGTACATGGTTCTCGCCTCGGGCGGCAGCTCCGGGCACCGCGGCGTCTTCGTGTACCCCGCCGACGCGGCGGTCGACTACCTGCTGGGGCTGACCCGGACCGGCCTCGGGCGCCTGCTCGCCGGCGGGATCCCTCCCGGCGGGATGCCGATGACGATCGTCGCCGCCGGCCGGGCGCTGCACGCCAGCCGCGTGCTGCCGTCGCTGTTCTCCGGCGACCTGCTCCGGGTCACCTCCGTGCCGGTCACGCAGCCGGTGCCGGAGATCGTGGCGCGGCTCAACGCCCTCCAGCCGCCGCTGCTGCAGGCCTACCCGTCGATGCTGTCGGTGCTGGCCGCCGAGCAGGCCGCCGGCCGGCTGCGCATCGCCCCGCGGATGATCACCGGCAGCAGCGAGCAGTTCCCCGCCGAGGCCAAGCAGCGGGTGACGGCGGCCTTCGGCGTGCCGCCGGTCGACCAGTTCGGGTCGAGCGAGGGCGTGCTCGGCGTCAGCGCGCCCGGTGAGACGGTCATCCAGCTGGCCTCCGACCTGGCGATCGTCGAGCTGGTCGACGAGCAGGGCCGGCCGGTGCCGCCCGGGACGCCGTCGGCGAAGGTGCTGGTCACCAACCTGATGAACCCGGTCCAGCCGCTGATCCGCTACGAGCTGGAGGACCGGTTCGTGGCCCAGCCGGACACGTCGGCGCACCTGCGGGTCACCGTCGAGGGCCGCTCGGACGACGTCCTGCGCTGGCCCGGCGTCACCGTGCACCCGCTGGTGCTGCGCAGCGCGCTCGTCGCCACCCCGGCGGTCGTCGAGTACCAGGTGCGGCAGACCGCCGACGGCGTGGACGTCACCGTCGTCCCGGACGGACCGCTGGACCGCGCCGCCCTCACCGCCCACCTGACCGCCGCGCTGGCGAGCGCCGGCCTGCCCGCCCCCGTCGTCACCGTGGGGACGGCGGCGGCCATCCCGGCCGACCCGCGGACCGGCAAGGCCAAGCGCTTCGTCCCCCGCTGAGTCGGAGTGCGGGAGCGCAGGTTTCCTGCGCTCCCGCACTCCAACCTCAGCCGCGCAGCTCGGGGAAGTCGCTGTCGGTGTACTCGGTGCCGCTGCCCTGCGGGGCGAGCTTCTCCTCGCGCTCGCGCAGCTCGACCCGGCGGATCTTCCCGCTGATCGTCTTCGGCAGCTCGTAGAACTCGATCTTGCGGACCCGCTGGAAGGGAGCCAGGTGCTCCCGGCAGTGCTTGAGGATCGCGAACGCCGTCTCCCGGGTCGGCTCGTGCCCGGGCGCGAGCGCGATGTACGCCTTGGGGATCGCCGCCCGCACCGGGTCCGGCACCGGGACGACGGCCGCCTCGGTGACCGCCGGGTGCTCGATCAGCACGCTCTCCAGCTCGAACGGGCTGATCTTGTAGTCGCTGGCCTTGAAGACGTCGTCGGTGCGCCCGATGTAGGTGATGTAGCCGTCGGCGTCCCGGTTGGCGACGTCGCCGGTGTGGTAGTAGCCGCCGGCCATGGCCTCGGCGTTGCGCTCGGGGTCGCCCTGGTAGCCGGTCATCAGCGACAGCGGTCGGGCGGAGAGGTCCAGGCAGATCTCGCCCTCGTCGGCGAGCTGTCCGCTGACCGGGTCGACCAGGACCACCGGGACGCCGGGGAGCGGCCGGCCCATCGAGCCCGGCTTGACCGTCGAACCGGGCGTGTTGCCCACGGACGCCGTCGTCTCGGTCTGGCCGTAGCCGTCCCGCAGGGTGAGCCCCCACTGCGCCTTGACCTGCTCGATGACCTCCGGGTTCAGCGGCTCACCCGCGGCGACCGCCTCGCGGATCGCGCCGGGCCCGCCGGAGAGGTCGGCCTTGATCAGCATCCGCCAGACCGTCGGCGGCGCGCAGAACGTGGTGATGCCGTCATCGCGGATCCGGCCGAGCAGCGCCGCGGGGTCGAAGCGCGTGTAGTTGTAGAGGTAGATCGTCGCCTCGGCGATCCACGGTGCGAAGAAACAGCTCCACGCGTGCTTGGCCCAGCCGGGCGAGCTGATGTTGAGGTGCACGTCGCCGGGCTGCACGCCCAGCCAGAACATCGTGGACAGGTGGCCGACCGGGTAGCTGACCTGGGTGTGCTCGACGAGCTTGGGCCGGCTCGTCGTCCCGCTGGTGAAGTAGAGGAGCAGCGGGTCGCCGGCCTGCGTGCCGGGGTGGCCGGGCGGTTCCTCGTCGGCCTGCGCGGTCGCGGCGTACGAGAGCCACCCGGACGGCGCCTCGCCGACCGCGATCCGGGTGTAGTCGCCCGGGACCTGGTCGAACTTCGCGGCATCGGCCGCGTTGACGATCACGTGCCGCGCCCCGCCGCGCTCGATGCGGTCGGTCAGGTCGGCCGGGCCGAGCGCGGTCGTCGTCGGCATGATCACCGCGCCGAGCTTCATGACCGCCAGCATCGACTCCCAGAGCTCCACCTGGTTGCCGAGCATGAGGACGACGTGGTCGCCCTTCGCGACGCCGTTCGCACGCAGCCAGCCGGCGACCTGGTCGGAGCGGCGGACCATCGTGTCGAAGCTGTACCGCGCGGCGCGGCCGTCCTCCTCGACGATGTGCAGCGCCGTGCCGTCGTTGCCGCGCGCGTAGGCGTCGAACCAGTCCACCGCCCAGTTGAACGGGCCGTCGAACGTCGGCCAGCGGAACTCGGCGGCCGCCTTCGCGTGGTCGCCGCGCAGGGCGAGCAGGGAGTCGCGGGCGGCGCGATAGACCTCGGTCGCCGAACTGGGCATGGGCGGGACCTCCTGACCGGAGCGGGCTGCCGTCTCGTCCCTACTCCCCGGAGGCCCGCTCCGCCAGCCCTCGCGTCAGGCGGCGCACCTGTCCCGCCCGGCTCGCGTCGAGCGGGACGGCGGACCGTAGGACGGCGGGGCCGAGCCGGAGCACGCCGTCGCTCAGCGCCGCGCAGCGGATGCCCGCCCGCCCGCGCAGGCCCCGGTGGAAGCCCGGCGCGAGGGCGACGTCGAGCCAGGCGCACGGGTTCGCCGGGCGCCCGCCACGCAGCCGGACCTCCCCCGCACCGGAGTCCAGCGCGAACTCCTGCCCGCGGAGGGCCTCCACCTCCGCGCCGCGGAGGACGACGTTGCGGCGCGCGAGCAGGGGATCCGGGGCGGCGACACCCACTTCGGCGGCCAGCGCCTCGACCGCCTCCGCCGCGACGACGGTGACCTGCGCGTCCCGGTGCGCCGCCCGGCCGGCGTAGCGGTCGCCGACGATGCCGTGCCCTCCTCGGACGGTCAGCTCCGCGCGCCGGTCGCCGTCCTGGGCCGGGACCGCCGCCCCGGGCCGCCCGTCGTAGCGGTGCTCCGGCGCGGCCAGCAGGCCGACGATCTCGACGGCATAGACGTGGGGCAGGTCGCGTGGGTCGGGCCCGCTCATGCTCGGCGAGGACCGCTCAGCGGCCGCGCCGGAGGCCCAGCCCCGGCCGCGCCCCGGTGTGCCGACCGCGGTCGAGCACAAGCTCTCCGTTCACCAGCACGTACTCGATGCCGGTGGACAGCTGCCGCGGCTCGTCGTAGGTGGCAGTGGCACGCACCCGGTGCGGGTCGAACACGGTGATGTCGGCCATGGCACCGTCCCGCAGGAGCCCGCGGTCCCGCAGGCCGAGCCGCTGCGCCGGGAAGGAGGTGAACTTCCGGACCGCCTCCGGCAACGACAGGTAGGCCTCCTCCCGGACGAACTCCCCGAGGATCCGCGTGAAGGAGCCGTACGTCCGCGGGCTGGGCTTGTCCCCGATGAAGGTGGAGTCGGTGCCCACCATGCCCAAGGGATGCCGCACGAACTTCGGCAGAGCGGCCTCCGTGGGGCCCGGGTGCACCTCGATGACGCCGAGGTTCTCCTCCACCAGCAGGTCGAAGAAGGTATCGACGACGTCGGCGCTGCCCCGGTCGCGTGCGATGTCGGTCACCAGCGTGGACTCCCACCGCCGGTTGGGCGCTGTGCGCAGGTTCCCCACCCGCACCGAGCGGAGGAAGCTGCGCCACTCATCCGCAGGATCGGTCCGCTCGAGCTCCTCCTTGAACCGGTCCCGGCACGCCGGGTCGGCCAGCCGCCGCAGCAGCTGCTGCGGGCCGCCCTGCTGGATCCACTGCGGCAGGAAGATGCTCAGCCGGGTGCTGCTCCACGGGTAGGGGTAACTGTCGAAGGTCACGTCCGCCCCGGCGCGCACCTCCCCCTCGAGCAGGTCGAACAGCGGTCCGGAGCCGGTGCCGTAGGTGGCCTTGTAGTAGAAGTGCGTCAGGTGCAGCGGGCACTCGCCGAGCCGGCTGATGGTGAACGCCTCCCGAAACGGGTCGAGCACCTTGTCGCCGAGCCAGTAGCGCACGTGCGTGTGGTAGATCGCGCCCACCCGGCCGGCTTCCCGGCAGAGCTCCGCCAGCTCCTCCGTCGAGGCGTAGCTGCCGGGTGGGTAGTCGAGTCCGGTCGACAGTCCGAAGGCGCCCTCCGCCAGGGCCTCGCGGAGCATGGCGCGCATGTCGGCCAGGTCGCCCGGCGAGGCGGGCTGGTCGTCCCAGCCGACCGAGGCGATGCGCAGCGCCGAGTTGCCCACGAGAACCGCGAGATTCACCGACGCCGCACCGTCGAACCTGCTCAACAGGCTGGCCACGGTGTCCCAGTCATAGGCGAGCTCGGGCCGGCCGTCGAGCCCGGCGTTCATGGTGACGAAGTCCAGCAGGTCGTCGCGGGAGCGAAAGGGGGCGTAGGAGTTCCCGTCGACGCCCACCACCTCGGTGGTCACCCCCTGGGTCACCTTCGGCAGGTGCATGGGGTCGGCGAGGATCAGCAGGCCGCTGTGGGAATGCATGTCGATGAAGCCTGGGGCGACAACGAGCCCCTGCGCGTCGATCGTCCGCGCCGCCGTGGGCAGGTCCCGGCCACGCAGCAGCTGCACGCGCCCGTCCAGCACACCCACCGCGGCCCGGAAGCCGGGGTTGCCCGTGCCGTCGAGGACGGTGCCCCCGGTGATGATCACGTCAAGCATCAGGTGTCCTCCCAGGTGGCCGGGGGCGCTGGCATGATCGGCCCGTGCTGCCGTCCGCGGCCCCCGACCCGAGAGAAGGAGGCCCCGCACCGGCGGGCGCCGTCACGACCGGTGATGTGCTGGCCCGCGTAGGCCCCAGCCTGCTCCGGCCCCTGACGACGTCGGTCCCGTTGCTGGGCCGACCGGTCACCGGGGTCTGCATCTACGACGGCGCGACGGAGGCCGACGCGCTTCCGGGCGAGCTCCTGCTGGCCGTGGGGGTCGAGCCCACCGGCGAGGCGGTGACCCGCGTGGTCGAGTACGCGGCGACGCGTGATCTGCCCGGCGTGGTCGTGCGCGCCGACCGGCCGGTGGATCCTGCGTGGGGCGGGCGCGCCGAGGCGGACGGGGTGGCACTGCTGGTGGCGCCCGCCACGCCGTGGGCGCACCTGGCCACGATCCTGCGCGCCGCCCTGGTCAGCGGCTCCCCGACGACGGCAGTCTCCGTCGACCGGCCGCAGCTCGGCGACCTGTTCTCCTTCGCCAACGACGTGGCTCGCCGGATCGGCGGCGCCGTGACCATCGAGGACCCGACCTACCAGGTGATGGCCTACTCCAGCATCCAGGCCGAGGTCGACGAGCCGCGCAAGCAGACCATTCTCGGCCGCCAGGTGCCGAGCGCGTTCGTGCGCCTGCTGGAGGAGCGGGGCGTGTTCCGGGCGCTGCGGTCCCCCGGCCGCGTCGTGGCCACCGAACCGGTTCCCGAGCTCGGTCTGGGTCCGCGCTGGGCCGTCGGCATCCATGCCGCCGGGGAGTTCCTCGGTTCCCTGTGGGTTGCCGAGTCCGGTGGTCCCCTGGCCGAGGGCCACGAATCGGTGCTCCGCGAAGCGGCGCGCACCGCCGCCCTTCACCTGCTCTCTCACCGGCTGGAGCTGCAGTCCGACCAGAGCCGCACGCAGGACGTCGGCCGCGAACTGCTCGCCGGCGGAAGCCCGGCCGACCTGCTGGCCAGCAGCGCCGGACTGCGTCTGGACGACGTCCACTGGGTCGTCGTCCTCGAGTCCCAGGAGGCGCTGCCCGCTCGCGCCCGGCTGGCCCGTGCCGTGACCGCCTACCAGGCTTCGCTGTCCCGGCGCGGCCTGGTCCTGGAGCAGGGTCCGCGGGTCTATGCCGTCGTCCCGGCAGCGGACGCCGGCTCGGCGGCCCTGCGGTTCGCAACCGAGGCCGCCCGGTATGCCGCGCAGGCCACCGGGCTGCACGTTCTCGCCTCGGTAGGCGCCGCTGCCCTCGCCCCGCGGGACATCGCCGTGTCCCGACGCCAGGCCGACAGCGCACTCCGCGTGCTGCGTCACCGCATGGTGCCGGGGAACGTCGTCGCCCACACCGACGTGCGCAGCCAGGTCACCCTCCTCGACCTCGTCGACCTCGTCCGCGAGCGGGCCGAGCTGCGGGAGGGCAAGCTGCAGGCGCTGGTCGAGGCCGACCGCGGTGGGGTCCTCGTGGCGACCCTGTCGGCGTATCTGGACTGCTTCGGCGACGTGCGTGCGGCCGCCGAGCGGCTCGGGGTGCACCAGAACACGTTCCGGTACCGGCTGCGCCGGCTGCAGGAGCTGGTCGGGCTGGATCTGGCGGACCCGGCCGAGAGGATCGTGGCCGCCCTCCAGGTGCGCGCACTGCCCCCGCAGTGAGTGCGTCCCTGTCACACCGCGGTCAGCTCCTCCCGCCCGGTCGTCACCGAGTCAAGAACGTCCAGCCGCGGCAGCACGCCGAGACCGGGGCCCTGCGGCACCGTGAGCCGGCCGTCCTGCATGACGAAGGGCTCGGTGATGTCCTCCCGGTAGTAGCGGCCCGAGGCGGATGTGTCCCCGGGCAGCGTGAACCCGGGCAGCGAGGCCAGCGCGAGGTTCGCCGCGCGGCCGAGGCCGGTCTCGAGCATCCCCCCGCACCAGACGGGGACGCCGAGCGCCGAGCACACGTCGTGCACCCGCGCCGCCTCGAGGTACCCGCCGACCCGGCCCGCCTTGATGTTGACGATCGTGCAGGCGCCGCGCCGGACGGCGTCCGCGGCCGAGGCGGCCGACACCACCGACTCGTCGAGGCACACCGGCGTGCTGATCGTCCGGCCGAGCACCACGTGGGACTCGAGGTCCTCCTCGTCGAAGGGCTGCTCGATCAGCAGCAGGTCGAACTCGTCGAAGCGCGCCAGGTGCCGCATGTCAGCCGCCGTGTACGCGGTGTTCGCGTCGACCTGCAGCAGCACGTCCTCCCCGAACTCCGCGCGCACCGCAGCGAGGGGTTCGAGGTCCCAGCCGGGCTCGACCTTGAGCTTGATCCGGCGGTACCCCTCGTCCAGGTAGCCACGAACCTCGTCGAGCAGGGCCGGAACGGACGGCGCGATACCGACCGACACCCCGCAGTCGACCTCGTCCCGAGTGCCGCCCAGGTAGGACGCCAACGACATCGACGCGGCGCGCAACTCGGCGTCGAGGACCGCGATCTCCAGGGCGGCCTTGGCCATCCGGTGCCCGACCACCGTCGAGAGGCGCGGGGCGAGCCGCCGGGCCGAGGGGAGCGGCCCGGCCAGCAGCCTGGGCACGAGGTAGTCCCGGAGGATCTGGTGTGCGCCGGCCACGTACTCGCTGCTGTACACCGGGTCGGCCAGCGCGACACACTCGCCCCAGCCCTCGCCGACATCGGTGACGACGCGAACGAGTAGCACGTCGCGCTCGGTCTGCGTTCCGAACGAGGTGCGGAACGGCCGTACCAACGGCATGCCGATGCGCCGCAGTTCGACCATCTCGATCTTCACGTCGTGGCCTCCACGGGTTCATCCAGTTCCTGCAGCAGCCGGGCGACCAGCACGGCCCGGTCGGCGAGGGCGGCCACCGAGGCCCGCTCCCCCAGCGCGTGGGCGCCGGAGCCCACGGCGCCGATGCCGTCGAGGGTCGGCACGCCCAGCCCGGCGGTGAAGTTGCCGTCCGACCCGCCGCCAACGGCGCGTCCCGGCGGCAGGTTAATGCCCAGCTCGGCGGCGCACCGGGCAGCGAGCTGCGCCAGCGGTGCGGAGGCGACCGCCTCCAGGGGTGGCCGGTTCACGCCGCCGAGCAGCTCCAGGACGGCACCCGGGAGGCGGGGGTTCAGCGCTCGCAGCGCCGCGTCGACCCGGGCCTGCTCCTCGGCCGTCCAGGCCCGCACGTCGACAGCGACCTCAGCCGTCGCCGGGACGGTGTTCGTGGTCGTGCCCGCCGTGGCCACCGTAGGGGTCACGGTGGTCCCCGCTGCGTCGTCCTGCAGCCCGTGTATCGCGGTCACCTGCGCCGCGAGCTCCACCAGGGCGTTGACGCCGGCCTCCGGTTCCAGGCCGGCATGGCTGGCGCGTCCGTGCACACGGAGGCGGTACATGGACACGCCCTTGCGGGCGGTCTTCGGCGCACCGTCCACGCTCGGCTCCAGCACGAGCACCGCTCGGGCCCGGGCGGCCTCCCGCTCGATGAGCGCACGCGAGGTCGGCGATCCGATCTCCTCGTCGCTGGTGACGAGCAGGTCGACACCGGTGACGCCGGACAACCGAAGGGCGTGCAGGCCCTGGACGAGGCCTGCCTTCATGTCGAAGACCCCGGGCCCCGTGGCCCAGTCGCCGTCCACGGCGAACGGCCACTGCGCCGTCGTGCCGGCCGGCCAGACCGTGTCCAGATGGCAGAGCAGCAGTACCGGACGCGGCCTGCCCGAGCGGAGCAGCAGGTGCGGTCTGCCGTCCACCTCGACGTCCTGCGGGCGTTCGCCGAGCACGTCGTGCACCAGGTCGGCGACCACCCCGGCGCACCGGCGGACCAGGCCGACGTCGTCGCTCGGGGACTCGGTCATCACCAGCCGCTCCAGCTGTGCCAGCTGGACGCCCGGGTCCGGCCGCGCGGGCGGGACCCACGTGCGCTGCGCGGTCACGGTCGCCCCCGCTCCTCGTCGGCCGGCTGGAACGCGTAGCCGCCTCGGCTGTCCCACACCGGCCGCAGCCCGTTGCCCCAGTGCTCGGCGACCGCCGCGTGGACCCGGTCGCGCTCCGCCCGAGCCGTCGCCGGGTCCTCCTGGCGCAGCGAGACGTAGTCCTCCGGGAGAGCGACGAACCGCGCGTCGGAGTGAGGCGCCGCCGGAAGGCCGGCCATCGCATCGGCGACCTCCGGGGAGTCGAGCACCCAGCTGACCTCGAACCGGTCGCTGCGGTCCCCGGCGTTGACGATGTCGTCCATCTCGCCGTAGAAGTCCGGCCGGAAGTCGACGACCCGCGCACCGAGTTTGGCGAGGTTGAAGTAGGCGTTGCGCCGCACCACCGGGTCGTAGGTCCACCGCATCTCGGTGACGCCGTGCTCGAGGCAGACGGCGCGCTGCCACAGCTTCAGGGCGTAACCCACGCCGCTGGTCCGCGCCCCCGCGCGGACGGCGGCCATGTGTGAGTGCAGGTGCAGCCCGCCGGCCCAGCCGAGAAAGCCCACGCAGGCACCGACGGCCTCGCCTCCGCGCACCGCGGATGCCACGGTGGCACCGGCGTGCTCCATCGCCGTGAGCAGGTTGGCCTGCGGCCGCTGAGCCGGCCCCCAGACAGAGCTGACCACCTCCTGCACCCCGCGGACGTCGCCGCCGGCCCGGATCTCGACGCCGGCGGCCCGCGCGGCCTGGTCCGCGTCCTGCCAGGCGCCATCGAGCAGCGTACGGGCGGTCCCGACCCCGCTGGCTCTCACGACGGGGCGAGGCGGGTGCCGGCCCGCAGCCCGCGGTAGGTCCCGCCGTCGACGGCGGGCCGGCCGCCGATCCACACCTGATCGATCCCCGCGGCCGGCTGGACCGGGTCGGCGTAGTCGGCTCGGTCGTGCACCGTGGCGGGGTCGAGCACGACGAGGTCCGCGACCGCACCGGGTCGGATCTCGCCACGCCCCCGGAGCCCGAACCGCTGGGCCGGCAGCGACGTCATCTTCCGTACGGCCTCCTCGAAGGACAGCGCACCCAGCTCCCGTACGTACCTGCTCAGCACGCGCGGGAAGGTGCCCCACATGCGCGGATGGGGTTTGCCGCCGCCGCCCGGCGGGAGACCGTCCGACCCGATCATCGTCAGGGGGTGGCGGAGTGCCTCCACGAGGTCCTCCTCCCGCATGGAGAAGATGATCATGCTGGCCTCCAGCTCCTCGTCGCGGAGCACGTCGACGAGAGCCTGGAACGGCTCGACGCCGGCCTCGTCGGCGATCTGCTGCAGGCTCTTGCCGTCGTGGGCGTGGCTGCGGCTGGAGGCGACGACGATCCCCGCCCACCCGCACGCGGCGACGTGGTTCTCCCAGGAGCCGTCGTCGCCCTCGATGTCCCCGCGCAACCGGTCGAGGCTGGCCTGCTCGCCGAGCCGGCGCAGCACCGACGGGTTGCCGCCCTCCTGGAACCACGGTGGGAGGGTGGCGGTGAGCATCGTGCTGCCCGCCAGGTACGGGTAGACGTCGTGCGTGACGTCGACACCGCGCGCTCGGGCGTCGTCGAGCAACTGGAGGGCCTCGCCCATCCGCCCCCACACGGCGCGTCCGGCCGCCTTGAGGTGCGAGATCTGGACGGGCCGGCCGGCGGTCTCCCCGATCCGTACGGCCTCGGCGACGCTGTCCAGGAGCATGCGTCCCTCGCCCCGCATGTGGGTCACGTACGGGCGTTCTGCGGGCAGGACTTCCGCCAGCGCGGTGATCTCCTCCGTCGCGGCGAACAGACCCGGCGGGTAGATGAGGCCGGTGGACAGCCCGAACGCCCCCGCGTCGAACGCCTGCTCCGCAAGCTGCCGCATGGTCGCGAGCTGCGCGGCGTCCGGCGGCCCGTCGGCCATCCCCATGGCAGCCACGCGCAACGAGTGGTGACCTACGAGCTGCGCGTAGTTGGTGACATAGCCGGCGTCGTCGGTCACCTCGAAGAACTCCGCAAGGCTGTGCCAGCGGGCGTCCAGCGGCGGGAAGATGCGCCCCATCAGGCCCTGCAGGGCCTCGCGGTACTCGTCGCTGATCGGCGCGAGGCTGAACCCGCAGTTGCCGACCACCTCCGTGGTGACGCCTTGGGTGATCTTCGACTCGTCGTCCTCGGCCAGCAGGGGTGCGTTGTCGGCGTGGGAGTGCACGTCGATGAATCCCGGGCAGAGGACCGCACCGGCCAGCTCGCGGACCGCGGCACCGTCCTGCGGAAGGTGGCCCGGTACCTCGACGGCCGTGATGAGGCCGCCCTCCAGGAGGACGTCGGCCTCCCGCCCGGGGGCGCCTGTGCCGTCGACGACCAGGCCGCCCCGCAACAGCGTCCGCTCGCTCACCGCACCCCCCGCTTCGCGGACTCATGGGGTGTCGCGACGACGGGCGCCGGTCCCGCGTCCGACGGCCACCAGTGCTCCACCAGCGCGCGCCCCACCAGCCCGTTGACAACGGCTCCCTCCGCCTCGGGGAGGAAGGACGTGTCGGCGGCCTCGTGGTTGGCGACGGCGTAGGCGAACCCACCGCCGACGCCGAAGCGGACGATGCCGGCGTCGACACGCGTCCCGGTGAAGAAACCCGTCTTGCTCGCCACCGACAGCGGCGCCACGAGCCCGAGCTCCCGCGCGTAGGGGTTCGCCAGGGTGTAGCGCATCGCCTGGTCGAGGTACTGCTGAGTGGCGAGGATTTCCTCCGCGGTCACGGAGACCTGCTCCCCGAACGCCTCCCGGGTGGCGATGAGCCGGTTCAACTCGCACAGTTCGCGCACGCTCGCCTCCCCGAGGCGCCGCACGTCGTCCCCGATCACCACGAAGTCGATGGCGTTGTGCAGGGTGATGGTGTGCAGGCCCAGCTCGGCCATGGCGGCGTTGACCGGGTCGATGCCGCCGAGGATGTCGAGGACCATGTTGGTCGCCGTGTTGTCGCTGAGGGCGATCATCAGTGTCGCGACGTCCCGGACGGTGGGTCGAAGCCCACCCTCGAACACCTTGAGGATGCCGGAGCCCCCGACCCGCTGCTCCGCCTCGAGGGTCAGGCGGTCGGCGAGGTCGACGCGCCCGGCCTCGACCTCGCGCAGCAGGGCCAGGAGGATCGGCAGCTTGATGACGCTGGCGGTCGGCAGGACCAGGTCGGGTTGCCAGTCGACCCGCTCCCCCGTCGACAGGTCAACCGCCGAGACCGCCAGCTGGCCGCTGAAGTCCTCGGCCAGTTCCGCGATGCGGCCCACGATGCCGGTCGTACCGACGTCGGTGGTCACAGCCCGGCCACCTCTCGGACGTACTGCAGGACGCCGCTGTCCTCGAGGTACTCGTTGTCCGGGACCAGCGGGGGCAGCTTGGAGACCTCGACGCTGTCCGGCGCGTGGTACTCGTCCACGGTCTCCTTGTCGAGGACGATCTGGGGCAGCGGCGTGACGTCGGCCGGCGGCTCCGCGCCCTCGGCGACGGCCTTGGCCATCGCGGCGGCGTAGGCACCCCACCACGAGACGAAGATGTCGCCTTCGGCGACCCAGCGCGGATCGTCGCGCAGCGCGTTGATCCCGGTCTCGTCGCCGGCCAGGCCGCCGATGAGCAGCGTGTCGTCGCCACCGCGGCCCGCTTCCTCGAGCGCACGCAGCGCGCCCGAGGTGGAGTCGTTGTTGACGGTGTACAGGATGATGTTGTTGCCCGCCGGGATGCTCGGCAGCAGGTTGCTCACCGCCTCGAACGACGGCTGCAGAGTCGAGGCGCCGTCGAACTGGATCGTGTTGGCACCGATCGCCGTGGTCGTCGGGGTGATGGTCGTCGGGTCGATCGACTCGAACCCGAGCAGCGGCGCGATGGTGCTGGCGAAGTACCGGACGCAGTCGTTGACCTGCTCGCCCGAGGCCGCGTTCTGCCCGATCAGGACGGTGGTGTTCGAGGCGTTCCAGCCACGGTCAGCGGCGATCTTGCCGATGATCTCGGCGGTCTGCTCCCCGAGCGCGCGGTTGTCGATGTTGAGGAAGTCGCAGGCCTCGGTGTCCAGGTTCACCGAGACGCACGGGATGCCGCTGTCGCCGAGGATCTGCGAGATGCCCTGCGTTGCCGCGGACACCGGGTACATCACGATCGCGTCGGGCTGGTCCTGGACCATCAGCTGCGCGTTCTCGTTCATCTTCGCCGGGTCTCCGGCGTTGTCGTACCACTTGACCTCGAGCCCCGAGTCGCCCTCGGCCAGCACGTCGTCGAGGTTGGTGTGGATGACGTGGAACAGCGGCGCCGCCTCCGTGAAGTTGGCGAAGCTGATCTCGAAGGCGTCGCCCGAGCCGCCCGATCCCGAGTCCCCGTTCCCGCAGGCGGTCAGGAGCAGCAGGAGGGATGCGGCAGCCGCGGCCGGCGCCTGGATTCGGGTGGCACGTCGCATGGTGCGGTCCTCTCGGTCGGGTTGCTGGACAGAACGGAACAGAGCAGGAGCTCGGGCACTGCGTGGTTCGTGTTCGGTGCGCCGGTCAGGACGCGGCCCGGCGGGCGCTGCGGAACTGGCTGATGCCGACGGCGAGCAGGAGGACGACGCCGGTCGCCATCGTCTGGAAGAAGGTGGGCACCTGGAGGATGGCCATGCCGTTGGCCAGGGCTCCCAGGATCAGGACACCGATGACGGTGCCGGGCACGCCCCCGACGCCGCCGGACAGCGACGCGCCGCCGAGGATCACCGCGGTGATCGACTGCAGTCCGGTGTTCGTGCCGGCCGTCCCGGATCCTGTCAGCAGCTGGCTGGCCAGTACGGCGCCGGCGAGGGCGGCGAGCGCCCCCGAGACGATGTAGACGCTGACCGTGACCAGATCGACCCGGATCCCGGCCAGCCGGGCGGCCTGCCTGTTGCCGCCGACGGCGTAGAGCTGTCGCCCGTACGAGGTGTAGCGCAGCACCAGGAAGACCAGGACGGCGAGCCCGACGAAGAGCCACACGTGGTTGTTGATGTCGAACAGCGACCGCCGGGTGAGCACGCCGTCGGAGACGTCCTCGAAGGGCACCTGGACGCCGTCGGCGAGGGTGAGCGCGAGTCCACCGGACACGGAGAGCGTCCCCAACGTGGCGATGAGCGGGTTGATCCGGGCCTTGGCGATGAGCAGACCGTTGACGACGCCCCAGGCCGCGCCGAAGGCGATGACGATGAGCAGCGCCTGGGCCACGCCGTAATCGGCGTTGAGCAGCAGCGCGAAGCTCACGGCGCCGAGGGGCACGATCCCACCGACGGAGAGGTCGAACCCGCCGGAGATCAGCGCCAGCGCCTGGCCGAGCGAGACGATCCCGATGACGCTGGCGTTGACGAGGATGTTCAGGCCGTTCCTCGTCGTGAGGAAGTCGGAGTCCTGCGAGGTGAAGTAACCCGCGATGAGGACGAGGAATCCGAAGAGCAGGAGCGTCTGTAGGGCGCCCTCGCTGATCGTGAGCCGCCGGCGGCGGGGTGCGGCCGGTGCCGAGCCTTCGGCCCGGTCGACGGCGGGCAGGTCGGTGGCGGGTCTCACTGGGGACCTCCTGCGGCGTGCAGCGCCTCGGGCTGGGAAGCGAGCGTGGGGTGGGTGATCTGGTGGACGATGCGGCCGTCCCGGACGATCAAGAGGCGGTCGCTGAGGCCGACGGCCTCCTCGATGTCCGAGGTGACGAGCAGTTGGCCGGTCCCCTCGTCGGCGCGGGCGCGGAGCAGGCGGTGCAGTTCCAGCCGAGCACCGACGTCGACCCCGCGGGTCGGCTCCTGGAGGACCAGCACCCGGGGCTTGGTCGCCAGGCGGCTGCCGACGAGCACCTTCTGCTGGTTGCCGCCGGACAGCTCTCCGACGGGCTGGTTGAGGCCCCGCGCGCGCAGCTGGACCTGCTCGGCCAGCCCTCTTGCCGTCGAGGCTTCCCGGTTGCGCCGGATCACCCCCAGCCGGGTCAGGGACCGCAGGATCGCCAGGGAGAGGTTCCGGACGATGGGCTGGATGAGGACCAATCCCTGGGACTTGCGGTCGGCCGGCACGTAGGCGATCCCGGCACGCCGGGCGGCGATCGGGCCGGTCAGCCGTCGCAGCCCCGTGCCCCCCACGACGATCTCCCCGGTGACGTCGTGGTGCAGACCGCCGAGCGCCTCGGCAACCGTCTCCGCACCGGACCCCCGCACCCCGTACAGGCCGAGGATCTCCCCCTCACCGACGGTGAAGGAGATGTCGTGCAGTGCGGGGGTCCGCTCGCGGCTCCAGCCGCGTACTTCCAGGACGGGCCGGCTCGACGGGCGGGCGTCTCCGGAGAAGTCCGCCTCCTCCGGAGGACGGCCGAGCATCTGCTCGATGACCTCGCGGGGCGTCGTATCACGGATGGCGCTGGAGTAGACCAGCCGGCCGTTGCGCAGGACGTGCACCGTGTCGCAGGCGCGGAAGACCTCGTCGAGGCGGTGACTGATGTAGAGCACCGCGACGCCGCGGGCGGCCAGCGTGCCGGTGAGCTGGAGCAGTTGCTCGCTGTCGTGCGAGGAGAGGGCCGCCGTCGGCTCGTCCAGAAGAAGGATCTGGGAGCGGCGGGCCAGCGCCTTGAGGATCTCCACCTGCTGCTGCTGAGCCAGTGGGAGCGAGTCCATGTCCCGGTCGAGAGGGAGGTCCAGGTCGAAGGCGGCGGCCTCCTCCTGGGCCCGGCGGCGGATCGCCCGGGGACTGGTCGCCCCCATCCGACCCGGGAGGCGCCCCAGGCAGATGTTCTCGGCGACGGTCAGCCGAGGGACGTAGATCAACTCCTGCGGCATGAAGGAGATGCCGTGCAGCATCGCCGACCGCGGGGTCGGCAGCGTGACCGGCTGCCCGCCGACGGCGATCACCCCACCGTCCGGGTGGGTGGCGCCGGCGAGGATCTTCGCCAGGGTCGACTTCCCGGCACCGTTCTCGCCGAGCAGGGCCCCGACCTCGCCCGAGCGGAGCGTGAAGGACACCCCTTCGAGGACGCGCTGCCGACCGTACTGCTTGACGAGCCCGTCGACGGACAGGGCAGGGGCTTGGGCCTGCATCGCACCTCCAGGGGCTCCGAAAAGCCAACCTAGGGCGGTGAATCAGGCCGATCTACGTTCCGGGAGACCAAGGTCGGCGACGAAACCTGTCGAGCACGACAATGCGGTCGCCGCCGTCCCGCTGGACCCAGCCGAGGAGAGCTCAGGGCGCCGAGGGCCGGCGCGCCTCGGGAGAATCGACCAGCCCGTACTCCCGGGCCTCCTCGACGGTGAGCAGCCGGCCCTGCCGCATGTCGGCCGCGATCTCCTCGACGTCGCGGCCACACGCCTCGGCGAGCCGTTCCTGCAGCCGGCGCAGCTGCCGGGCGTGCTCGGCCGCCAGGGCCTCCACGTCCCGGCCGAGGCCGCTCCTGGGCGCCCGCGGCTCGGTGAGGTGCACGACCGCGTGCGCGCCCAGCGCGCGCTGCTCCGCGACCGCCAGCACGGCGACGGCCGCGCCGGTGAGCGTGCCGAGGGAGGTGGCGTGCACCGGCACGCCCATCAGGTCGAGGGCGTCGACGAGGGTGAGGGCCTGGTCGAGATCGGCGCCGACCCCGGAGAGCCGCAGCCGGACCGGGTCGTCGCCGCTCGCGTCGAGCAGCGCCAGCTCGGCGACTGCCCGGTTGACCGCGTCGTCGTCCAGGCGTCCGGCGAGCGTGATCAGCCGTTGCTCGAGCAGCCGCTCGGCCAGCCAGTCCGACGCCCCGACCACCACCGACACCGACGCCGATCCCGGCGCGGGCGGCCGCGGCTCGGGGCGCCACGGCGAGGGCGGCGGGTACTGCGGGGGCTGCGGCGGGAAGGGCTGCGGCGGGAGCGGGGGTGGCACCGGCGGAACGGGCGGCCAGGTGCCTGCGGGTCGGGTCATGGCGTCTCCTCGGAGGGGCGGACCTGCCAGTCGACGGTGCGGCCCAGGGCGGCCGCGTAGCGCTCCAGGGTCGACAGCCGCGCGTCCAGCTCCCCGCTCTCCAGGCGGGCGACCGCGGACTGCGACGTCCCCATGCGCGCCGCGATCTCCGTCTGGCTCAGCTCGCTCTCGCGGCGGGCCCGGACCAGCTCCTCGATCAGCGCCCGCCGGCGCTCCGAGCGGCCCTCCAGGCCGGGGAAGCGGCTGCGGCGCGGCGACGGCGGCATACCGGAGATGGTATGCCTCTGTTGCTATACCCGCCCCCGCAAGCGTGCTTTACCCCGATAAAGCACGGATTCAGCGCTCGGCGGTGCGGTGGATGGGGCCCTCGGTGCCGCTGAGCCGCTCGCCGGAGCCGCCCCAGCGGCCGGCGATGATCTCCGCGGCGATCGACACCGCCGTCTCCTCCGGCGTCCGCGCCCCGAGGTCCAGGCCGATCGGCGAGGACAGCCGCGCCAGCTCCTCCTTGGACAGTCCCGCCTCCTCGAGCCGGGCCAGCCGCTCGTCGTGCGTCCGCCGCGAGCCCATCGCGCCGACGTAGGCGACCGGCAGCCGCAGCGCGACCTCCAGCAGCGGGACGTCGAACTTCGGGTCGTGGGTGAGCACGCACAGCACGGTGCGCTCGTCGATCCGGCCGGCGTCCACCTCGCCCTGCAGGTACCGGTGCGGCCACTCGACGATGACCTCGTCGGCGTCCGGGAAGCGCTTCGGCGTGGCGAACACCGGGCGGGCGTCGCACACGGTGACCCGGTAGCCGAGGAACGAGCCGACGCGGGCGACGGCGGCGGCGAAGTCGATGGCGCCGAAGACGACCATCCGCGCCGGCGGGGCGAAGGAGTTCACGAACAGCTCGAGCTCGTCGCCGCGGCGCTCGCCGTCGTGGCCGAAGTGCAGCATCCCGGTGCGGCCGGCGGCGAGCATGCCGCGCGCGTCGGCGGCGACGGCGTCGTCCATCCGTTGCAGGCCGAACGAACCCGACGACCGGTCCGGCCAGAGCACCATGCGCCGGCCGAGGCGGTCCTCCGGGCCCTTCACGCAGGTCACGACGGCGACCGGCTCGTGCGCCGCCACCGACTCGGCGATCTCGCCCAGCTCCGGGAACGACTCGCGGGACACCGGCTCTACGAAGACGTCGAGGATCCCGCCGCAGGTCAGGCCCACCGCGAAGGCGTCGTCGTCGCTCACGCCGTAGCGCTGCAGCGAGACCTCACCGGTCTCGACGGCGTCCTTGGCCTCCTCGTAGACCGCGCCCTCGACGCACCCGCCGGAGACGCTGCCCACCGCGGTGCCGTCGGGGCCGACCAGCATCGATGCACCCGCGGGCCGCGGCGCCGAGCGCCAGGTGGCCACGACGGTGCCCATCCCCACGGTCTCCCCGGCCTGCCACCAGCCGACCAGGTCGTCGAGCACGTCACGCATTCCCAGATCCCTTCCGGAGGAGATCAGTCGCCGTAACCAGCACGGATCTCCTCCACAACGTCCTACGCACGCTGGATCACTCCCGACAGCTCCTCGAACGCGGCCAGGCTGTGCCCCGCGACGAAGGAGTCGATCGACGGCAGCGCGGCCTGCATGCCGCCGGTCAGCGGCTCGTAGCCCTCCCGGCCCTTGTGCGGGTTCACCCACACCACCGCGTGCGCGAGCCGCCGCAGCCGGGCCATCTGGTCGGCCAGCAGCTCGGTGCCGCCGCGCTCCCAGCCGTCGCTGCAGATCACGACGACCGCCCCGCGGGCCATGCCGCGCTGGCCCCACCGGTCGAGGAACGCCTTGAGCACCTCGCCGAGCCGGGTGCCGCCGGACCAGTCGGGAATCGCCGAGCCGCTGGCGGCCAGCGCCTTGTCCGGGTCGCGCAGCCGCATCTCCCTGGTCACCCGGGTCAGCCGGGTGCCGATGGTGAACACCTCGGTGGACGACGGCCGGGCCCGCACCGCGGCGTGCGCGAAGCGCAGCAGCGCGTCGGCGTAGGGGCTCATCGACCCGGAGACGTCGACCAGCAGGACGACGCGCCGTGGCCGGGGCGCCGCCCGCCGGTGCAGCAGCCGGGTGACCTCGCCGCCGTCGCGCAGCGCCCGGCGCACCGTGCGAGCAGGGTGGACGGCGCCGAGCAGGCTCGGCCGCCGCCGGCGCGACGGGCGCATCGGGGTGGCGGGCCGCAGCAGGGTGAACAGCCGGCGCAGGTGCTCGCGTTCGGCGACGGTGAGCTCTGAGACGTCGCGGTGGCGCAGCACCTCGTCGGCGCTGGCCTGCACGGCGAGGTCGTTGGCCTCCTCGGACTGCTCGCCCTCGCCCGATCCGGCGTCCAGCGGCGCCATGACCGAGACGACCTGCCGCTCCGGCGGGGCGGACCGCGGCCGCCGGGGCGCCTCTCCGGCGAAGTAGGCGACGAATGCGGCGTCGTAGCGGTCGAGGTCGTCGGGGCCTCCGCACAGCGTCAGCCGGCCGGCCCAGTACACGTGCGTGGGGTCCAGGACGTCGAGCGAGCCGACGGCGGCGAGCATCGCCTCCACCCGGTCCGGTGAGGCGGCCACCCCCGCGGCGCGCAGCGTGCGGGCGAAGCCGAGGACGGTGTCGACGATGTCGCGGGTCCCGGTTTCAGCCACCGAAGAGCGCCCCGCGGACCTGCATCTGCACCCGCTCGGTGTCCTCCCGGTACTTCAGCACCGCCCCGAGCGTGCGGGCGGCGACGTCGGGGTCGAGGTCGCGGGCGCCGAGGGTGTGCAGCGCGGTGGCCCAGTCCATGGCCTCGGCGATGCCGGGCGGCTTGAGCAGGTCGAGGGTGCGCAGCTTCGCCGTCGCCCGGGCCACCTCGCGGGCCATCTGCTCGGTCACCTCGGGCAGCCGGCGGCGGAGGATCGCCACCTCGCGGTCGAAGTCCGGGTGCTGCAGCCAGTGGTAGAGGCAGCGGCGCTTGAGGGCGTCGTGCACCTCGCGGGTGCGGTTCGAGGTGAGGATGACCAGCGGCGGCGTCTGCGCGCGGACGGTGCCGAGCTCGGGGATGGAGATGGTGAAGTCCGAGAGCACCTCGAGCAGGAAGGCCTCGAACTCGTCGTCGGCGCGGTCCACCTCGTCGACCAGCAGCACGCTCGGCGAGTCCTCCAGCGCCTGCAGCAGGGGCCGGGCGAGCAGGAACCGGCGGTCGTAGAGCGAGGCCTCGAGCGCCTCGGGGTTGTCGTTGGCGTGGGCGGCCTCGGCGGCGCGCAGGTGCAGCAGCTGGCGGCCGAAGTCCCAGTCGTAGAGCGCCTGGCTCGCCTCGAGGCCCTCGTAGCACTGCAGCCGGTAGATCGGCCGGCCGGTGACCTCGGCCAGCGCATGCGCCAGCGCGGTCTTGCCGACGCCGGCCTCGCCCTCCAGGAACAGCGGCCGGTGCATCACCAGCGCCAGGTAGGCGGCGGTGGCCAGCCCCTCGTCCGGCAGGTAGCCGGTCGCCTCCAGCGCCGCCGCCAGCTTCTCCGGGCTGGACAGGTCGGAGGGCAGATCCTGGTCAGCGGTCGGGAGGGTGGGCTCGGTCACGACCCGAGCATCCCACCCGGACGTGGAAACGGTGGCCGGCCGAGTCCTGTCCTCGGCCGGCCACCGTCGTCGACGCCCCCCTGCAGGGTCCCGCCGCGAGTCTGCGAGCGGTGGGGGGCAGGGGTCCTTCCTCAGATGCGCCGGTCGGTGTCGGCGCCCTCGACCTCGATCTGCTCCTGGCGCACGTCGGCGGAGACGGTCTCCTGGTCGGTCACGGTCTCCTTGTCCAGGCGGACCCGCTCGACCGGAACGGCCTCCTTCTCCACCACGGGCCGCTCGGCGCGCAGGGTGACCTCGTGCTCCTCCTCGCTGATCGCCGGGCCGTCCATCGCGGCGCCCACGTTGGCCTCGGTGATCGGCTCGCGCTCGACCCGGACCTCCTCGCGGGACACCGGCACCGTCTCGGTCACGTTCTCGCTGACCACGTACTTGCGCAGCCGGGCGCGGCCGACCTCCTCCGAGCGGGTGCCCACGTTGAGCCGCTCCTCCGAGCGGGTCATCGCGTCGTCCGTGGTCGGGCCGGAGGTGTCGTGCCCGACGGTGCCCGGGGCGTCGGTGCCGGTGTAGCCGGCCCGCCCGGTGTCGCTCATGCCGGTGGTCGCCATGCCCGTCGTCGACTCGGTGGTCGTGTCCGTCGTCCGGTAGCTGTCCTGGCCGGCGCCCGAGCCGACGCCCAGGCCGTAGTAGCGGTAGAGCTCCTGCTCCTCCTGCGGCGACAGGTGGCCCTCGGTGTCGATCTTCGGCGCGTCCTTGACCCGGTCCTTGCTGACCGCTACGCGCAGGCCGTCGTCGGTCAGGTCGGCGTCCCGGATCGGGACGAAGGACTCCTTGGTGCCGAACAGGCCGGTGCGCACCGTCACCCACTCCGGCTGGCCGCTCTCGTCGTCGAGGTAGACCTCGGAGGCCGAGCCGATCTTCTGTCCGGACTCGTCGTAGACGTCCTTGCCGATCACGCGGCTGATGGTCTCGCTGCCGATCATCGTCGTTGTCGCTCCCATCTGAGCACGGGGTTCAGGGTCGCCCGGATGGGTGACCAGAGCGGGCCGCCCGAAACGATCCCGTCCTGGTCAAATCCGGATCCCGGCCGGCGCACGACGGGGCGCACGTCCGCGCACCTGGACGTCCCTGAGGACGTTTCCGCAGGTCAGGCGCATGATTTGGTGGCGCGCCATTCGGTTGTCAGCCCCGAGATGTGAATTGACAGCCTCAGATCGGCCGCTCCGGCCCGGGCGTGTCGTGACCCCTCCCCGGCGCGTCGCCGGGACGCCGCGGCCGGTGCTGCCCAGCATGGTCGGGTGCCTCCCCGCTCGCCGTACGACAACCTCGTCCACCCCCGCACCGTCAAGAAGCCCGTGCCGCAGATCGCGGCCGAGCGCGACCTCGTGGTCGAGGACCCGAGCAGCGGGTTCGTCGGCGCGGTGGTGCGGTGCGAGAAGGACGTCGTCCACCTCGAGGACCGATTCGGCAAGGTGCGCGCCTACCCCCTCGGCCCCGGCTTCTGGGTCGACGGCCGGCCGGTGGTGCTGGTCCGCCCCCGGCCGGCCGCACCCACCGCACCGACCCGCAGCGCGTCGGGGTCCACCTACGTCGCCGGCGCCCGCGCGCGGGTGGCCCGCGAGGGCCGCATCTACGTCGAGGGCAAGCACGACGCCGAGCTCGTGGAGAAGGTCTGGGGCCACGACCTGCGCATCGAGGGGGTCGTCGTGGAGCCGCTGCACGGGGTCGACGACCTGCCCTCGATCGTCCGGGACTTCCGCCCGGGCGCGGGGCGGCGGCTCGGCGTCCTCGTCGACCACCTGGTCCGCGGGTCGAAGGAGTCGCGGATCGCCGAGCAGGTCACCGGCGAGCACGCGCTCGTCGTCGGCCACCCGTTCATCGACATCTGGCAGGCGGTCAAGCCGTCGGTCGTCGGCATCCGCGAGTGGCCGACCGTGCCGAAGGGCGAGTCCTGGAAGGAGGGCGTCTGCCGCCGGCTGGGCTGGGAGGACGACACCGGCTACGTGTGGGCGCAGCGGATCCTCGCCCGGGTGAAGACCTGGACCGACCTCGAGCCGACCCTGATCGGCCGCGTCGAGGAGCTCATCGACTTCGTGACGACGGACTGAGCAGGAGGAGATCGGTGCGGGTCACGCGCACGGATCTCCTCCGCAACCGTCAGTCCGGGATGTAGGCGAAGGTGTCCGGGTCCGGGCCGGTGCGCTCGCCCCGGTCGAGCCCGCTGAGCACGGCCATCTGCGACTCGTCGAGCTCGAAGTCGAAGATCGCGAAGTTCTCCTCGACCCGGCTGCGGGTGACCGACTTCGGGAAGACGATGTCGCCGCGCTGGATGTGCCAGCGCAGCGTCACCTGGGCCGGCGTGCGGCCGACCTCCTCGGCGACGGCCCGGATCGCCGGGTCGTCGTTGACCTTCCCCCGGGCGATCGGCGCCCAGGCCTCGGTGACGATCTCGTGGTCGGCGTCGAACGCGCGGACATCGTCCTGGGTCAGGTACGGGTGCACCTCGATCTGGTTCACCGCGGGGCGCAGCTCCGAGGCGCCGAACACGTTGCGCAGGTGGTGCGGCTGGAAGTTGGAGACGCCGACCGCGCGCACCTGGCCGCCGGCGTAGATCTCCTCCATGACCGTCCAGCGCTTGACGTAGTCGGCCAGCGTGGGCAGCGGCCAGTGGATGAGCAGCAGGTCGAGCCGGTCGAAGCCCAGATCGGCCAGGCTCTGGTCCACCGAGCGCAGCATCTCGTCGCGCTCGCGCCACCTGTTGCTCACCTTGGAGGTCACGAAGACCTCCTCCCGCGGGATCCCCGCGCGGCGGATCGCCTCCCCGACCTGCTTCTCGTTGCCGTACATCTGCGCGGTGTCGATGTGCCGGTAGCCGACCTCGAGCGCGGCGAGGGTGGCGTCCAGGGTCTGGTCGGGTGGCACCTGGAAGACGCCGAAGCCCAGCTGGGGGATCTCCACGCCGTTGTTCAGGCGGACGGTGGGCACGGATGCCACAGGTGTTCCTCTCGTCGTCGGTGGGAGGGCGGCGCCGCCGTCGGCACGCTCGGCCCCGTCGCCGCCTACCCGGCGGACGGCGGCTCAACCCGCCGATCAGATCGCGGTGCGCGCCGCCCACAGGTCCGGGAAGACGGGCCGGGCGGCGCTGCGCTCGAGCCAGGCCAGCCCGGCCGACCCGCCCGTGCCCGGCTTGTCGCCCATGGCGCGGCGGACGGCGGTCACGTGGCGCTGCCGCCAGGTGGTGAACTCCTCCGCGACGTCGGTCAGCGCCTCGCCCAGGGCGAACAGCTCGTTGCCGGGGCGGGGGTCGCGGTAGACGTCGGCCCACAGAGCGGTGACCGCCGGGTGGGCCTCGTGCGTCACCGCGCGATCGCGGGTGAGCACCTCGTCGGGCACCGGCCGGCCGTGCCGGGCGAGGAAGGCGAGCACGTCGTCCTCCAGCGAAGGTCCGGCCAGCGCGCGCAGCAGGTCGGCGTGCACCGCCGGCAGCGCGCGGTGCGGCCGGACGACGGACTCCGCCTTGAGCCCGAGCAGGAACTCCACGTGCCGGTACTCGTAGGACTGGAAGCCGGAGGCCTCGCCGAGCTGCTCCCGGAAGGCGTTGAACTCCGCCGGCGTGAGCCACAGCAGCGAGCCCCACGACGCGTTGAGCGAGCGCAGGTGGTGCACCGAGCGCCGCAGCGCCGCGAGGGCGCCGTCCAGGTCGTCGATCCGCAGCCGCCGCTGGGCGAGCTCCCACTCCCGGCGCAGCAGCGTGAACCACAGCTCCATGACCTGGGTGACCACCAGGAACGCGGGCTCGGCCGGGGAGTCGGTGACCGGGCGCACCAGCGCCTGCAGCTGGCGCACGCCGACGTACTGCTCGTACGGGGTGACCTCGGCGAACTCGACGATCGGCTCGGCCGGCCCGCCGTCGCCGGCGGCCCGGGCCGCCTGCCCGTGCAGCCGTCGGGTGCTCACCGGGGCAGCATCACCCTCCGCTGCCGGTGGCCGGAAGGGGCTCCGGCACCGGGTCAGCCGTCCGGGGGCGCAGCAGCGGTGCCCCGGCGAGGGCGAGGACGCCGGCCAGTCCCGCCGCCAGCGCCGGGACGGCGAACGCGGTCTCCGCGCCCCAGGCGTCCACGGCGGCGCCGGCGACCGCCGATCCCGCGGTGACGCCGAGGGTCAGTCCCGTCGTCGTCCAGGACAGCGCCTCGGTGAGCGCCGCCCGCGGCACCCGCGACTCGACCAGCGACGTGCCCGAGACGAGCACCGGCGCGATCGACAGGCCCGAGAGGAACGCCGCGGGGAGCAGCACGGCCAACGACCCCACGCCGAGCAGCAGCTGGACGGCGACGGCGAAGAACAGCGCGCAGCCGACGTAGCGGGCGGCCAGCGTGCCCGGCAGCCGGACGACGCCGTAGACCAGGCCGGCCACGAGGCTGCCGAGGGCGAACACGGCCAGCGCGGCGCCGGCCATCACCGGCGCCCCCTCCGCCTGCGCGAAGCCGACGACGACGACGTCCACCGCGCCGAACACCGTCCCGATCGCGAGGTACACGACGCCGACGACCAGCACCGCCGGGCTCAGCAGCGCGGCGCGCCGCGACGGGCCGCTCGGGTCGACGGCGTGCACCGGCGGCTCGGTGGCGCGCAGCCCGGCCAGCCACAGCCCGCCGACGACGCCGGAGAGCAGGCCGGCGAGGAAGCCGGCCGGCGGGGTGATCGCCGTGGCCAGCACCGTGACCAGCGGCGGGCCGACGACGAACACGACCTCGTCGACCACCGACTCGAACGCGAAGGCGGTCTGCCGGCTCGGGCAGTCCAGAACGGCGGCCCAGCGTGCCCGGACCATCGCGCCGATGTTGGGCTCGGTGGCCCCGGTCAGGCCGGCCAGGACGAACCACAGCCAGTGCGGGCCGTCGGCCAGCACGGCGACGGTGAAGGCCACGCCGCTGACCAGGTAGGCCACGACTGCCAGCCGGAGGACCGATCCCTGGCCGCGGCGGTCCATCAGCCGGGCCCACTGCGGGCTGGCGAAGGAGAAGGCCAGCGCCAGCGTCCCGGACAGCGCGCCGGCCAGGCCGTAGCTGCCGGTCTCAGCGGCGACCAGCAGCACGGTGCCGAGGCCGAGCATCGGCATGGGGAGGCGGGCCAGCCAGCCCGCCAGGGAGAAGGCCACGGCTCCGGGGACGGCGAACAGCCGGGCGTAGGGGCCGAAGACGGTGCGGGGCGACACGGTTCTTCTCGCGCTCTCTGGCCACAGGCGAGTGCGGGGACTGCCCCGCCGGACTCTCGGGTGGCGAGTGCGACGGTAGCAACGACCCCCGGCGGGCCGCTGCCGGTTTACGCGTGCGCGCGACCGGCGCGGGACCCATGAAGCGTCATGCATTCTCTGTAACGTGGCGCACACTTTCCGCTACGAACCGCGAAGGAACGCCTGTGCCCCGCACGCGCCGCCTCCCCGCCCCGCTCCGCGCCCTCCTCGTCGTCCTCCTGGCCCTGACCGTCCTGCTGACGGGGGGTGTCGCCGCCGCCAAGGGCGGCGACGACTCCGGCGGCGACGACTCCGGCGGCGGCGGGACGACCGCCACGGCCGGCGACTTCGCCGTCACCGTCAACGGCCGCCTCCACAACCCGGCCGCCGGCCGCGAGACCCGGCTGCAGGGCGTCGTCCCCGCCGGTCCGATCACCGTGCGCGGCATCCACGTGACCTTCACGATCGACCCCGCCACCCTGGGCGTCCTCGACTACGCGCTGACCGGCGCCCCCGACCCGCAGCGCATGGTGACCGCGCCGACCGTCGTCTTCGCCTCGAAGGTCCCCGTGCTCACCCCGGCCCAGCTCTCCGGCGTGCGGATCGCGGACCTGCGGCTGCGCGACGGCGTCCTCGTCGCCGAGTTCTCGACCGCGGCCGGCAAGCTCAAGATCCAGGCGAAGGACGCGCCGCAGGGCGGGATCTTCCAGATGGAGCAGGAGTTCGGCACCGCGGTCGAGTACGTCCACACGCTCGGCAGCGGGCTGTTCTACTTCGTCAACCCGTTCACCGGGAAGATCAACTTCGGCGACGGCGTCAGCGGGGACAGCACCCACCAGATGCTGCTCGGCAAGGACAGCCCGCAGGTGGCCACCAAGCTCTTCCAGGACGGGACGACGACCCGCTGGTCGGTGGCCTCCGGCGGCCGCCTGGGCGGCGTGCTCGGCGAGGACGCGATCGAGCTGTCCGCCGGCGCGACCAACTGCACGAGCGACTGCCAGGCGCAGAACCAGATCCGCGGCTCGGTCCCCGTGTCGCCGGACCCGGTGGACCCGACGCCGATCGGCTGACCCCCCTGCCGGATGCAACGTCCGTGCAGCGCCCGCTCCCGCATCCGCGGTTCCTCGCTCGTGGAGGGACCGCGGATGCGGCGTCTCCGGGGTCGTGATCACCGAACGTGGCGACGGCGTCGTCGGTCGCTACTACATTCGCGGGCGTGACCGCCACCTCGCTGCCCGACCCCTGGGTTCGCCCGACCGACGGCGTCCCGGGCAGCGGCGGGCTGGTGGACCGGCACGGCCGGGTCGCCACCGACCTGCGGGTATCGCTGACCGACCGCTGCAACCTCCGCTGCACCTACTGCATGCCGCCGGAGGGGCTGACCTGGCTGCCCAAGCAGGAGGTGCTCACCGACGACGAGATCAACCGGCTGATCCGGATCGCCGTCGAGCAGCTGGGCATCCGCGAGGTCCGCTTCACCGGCGGGGAGCCGCTGCTGCGCCCCGGCCTGGTCGGCCTGGTGCAGGCGGCGACCGCGCTGGAGCCGCGGCCCGAGGTCAGCCTCACCACCAACGCGATCGGGCTGGCCCGCGTGGCGCCCGCGCTGGCCGAGGCCGGGCTGGACCGCATCAACGTCAGCCTCGACACCCTCGACCCCGAGCGGTTCAAGCAGCTGACCCACCGCGACCGGCTGGACGACGTCCTCGCCGGGCTGGCCGCGGCGCAGGCGGCGGGCCTGACCCCGGTCAAGGTCAACGCCGTCCTGCTGCACGGCATGAACGAGCAGGACGCCGTCCCGCTGCTGGACTTCTGCCTGGAGCACGGCTACCAGCTGCGCTTCATCGAGCAGATGCCGCTCGATGCCCACCACGCCTGGACCCGCGGCCGGATGGTCACCGCCGAGGACATCCTCGAGCGGCTGTCCGGGGCGTACACCCTGACGCCGGACGACGAGGAGCGCGGCTCCGCCCCCGCCGAGCGGTGGCTGGTCGACGGCGGCCCGGCGACCGTCGGCATCATCGCCTCGGTCACCCGCTCGTTCTGCGGGGCGTGCGACCGCACCCGGCTGACCGCCGACGGGCAGGTGCGCAACTGCCTGTTCGCCCGTGAGGAGTCCGACCTGCGCACGCCGATGCGCGACGGCGCGACCGACGAGGAGCTGGCCGACCGCTGGCGGATCGCCACGCTGGGCAAGCTGCCCGGCCACGGCATCGACGACCCGAGCTTCCTGCAGCCCGCGCGCCCCATGTCGGCCATCGGCGGATGAGCGTCACGGTGCGGTACTTCGCCGGAGCCCGGGCGGCCTCCGGGGTGGACACCGAGACCCGCGACGCCGCCACCCTCGACGAGCTCGTCGGCCAGATCGTGGAGGAGCACGGCGAGAAGCTCGGGCGGGTGCTGACCGCCTGCTCCTTCCTCGTCGACGGAACCACCACCCGTGACCAGTCGTTGGCGCTGGCACCCGGCGCGGTGGTGGACGTGCTGCCACCGTTCGCCGGAGGCTGACCGGGCGGAGGAGAGGACGGCGCGATGAGCATCTTTGGCAAGGCCAAGGCCAAGGCGGAGGAGCTGCTGGGCCGGGCCGAGGAGGTCTACGGGCAGTCGCACGGCGACGCCGCCGCCACCACGGCCGGTGAGGCGCACCGGCTCGAGGCCGAGGCCGAGGAGGAGGCCACCGGCCGCCGTCCCGACGACGACGGGCTCGCCGGCGCGCGCTGAGGCGCGCACCGGCGTCCCTGTCCCCCGGGAGAACGAGGGTCGTCAGTACGACGCGCCCACCGGTTCGTCGGGCCGGGCGTCGACGTGCAGCCGGCCGAAGAGCAGCAGCGTGATGCCCTCGGTCAGCGCCTGGATCCCGAGCAGGATGCCGAGCAGCGTCAGCGTCGCCTCCCAGATGTTGAAGAAGACGATCAGCCCGAGCAGGGTCGACACGATCCCGCTGAACAGCAGCATCGTCCGGTCGCCGGGGTTCTCGACGGCCGCGACGATCCGCGTGATGCCGCCGGCAAGGAAGAGCGCCCCGGCGAGCAGCGTGAGCGCCAGCGCCCCGATGCCCGGCCGGCGCACCAGCATCAGGCCGAGCACCAGCAGCAGTCCCCCGCCGACGGCGATCGGCCAGAAGCCGCCCTTGCCGAGGCGGGAGAACGCCCCGGCGAGCGCCACGACCCCGCCGAGGATCGCCGTCCAGCCGATGAACAGGACCGACACCACGGTCGCGAACACGACGTTCCCCAGGACCACCAGCCCCGCGATGATCACCAGGACGCCCATGGCGACGTCCCACCCGGTGCGGCGGCGCGCCACGCTCAGCTCCGTCACGGTTCACCCCTCCTGCGGGGGTCCCCGGAGCAGGCGGGCCGTCCCCGGAGTCGCCCCCGTCGACGAGAGGCGGCAAGCCTGCCGCCGTCGCCGCGGCGCGCACCACCGCCGAACGTCCCGGAAGGCCGCAGCGTGCGCGCCGAGCAGGTGACCGACCCGGTCACCTACCACGGGGAGGGACCGGTCTGGTCGCCCGGCTGGGGCGGGCTGCGGTGGGTCGACATGCTGGCCGGCGACGTCCTCTCCCTGGCCGAGGACGGGGCGGTGCGGCGCCGCCACGTCGGCGAGGTCGCCGCGGTGCTCCGGCCGCGGCGTGCGGGCGGCGCGGTGATCGCCGTGGAGCGGGGCTTCGCGCTGGAGGACGCCGACGGATCGCTCAGGACGCTGCCCCCGCTGTGGACCGCCCCGGGGCTCCGGATGAACGAGGGCGGCTGCGACCCCCACGGCCGCTTCTGGTGCGGCTCCATGGCCTACGACCAGCACCCGGGTGCCGGCACGCTCTACCGGCTCGACCCCGACGGCTCGGTGACGCCGGCGCTCGACGGCGTGACCATCTCCAACGGCCTCGACTGGAGCCCCGACGGGTCACTGGCCTACTACGACGACACGCCGACGCACCGGATCACCGTCTTCGACTACGCGCGCGAGACCGGGCTGAGCGCCCCGCGCACCTTCGTGCAGCTCGGGGACGACGAGAACCCCGACGGGCTCACCGTCGACGCCGAGGGCGGCGTGTGGGTGGCGCTGTTCGGCGGCGGCGCCGTCCGCAGGTACACGCCCCAGGGACGGCTCGACGCCGTGGTCGAGGTGCCCGCCGCCCAGGTGACCGCCTGCACCTTCGGCGGTCCGCGGCTCGACCGGCTCTACGTCACGACGTCCCGGGAGAACCTGCCGGCGGGCCAGGACCCGCTGGCCGGCGCCCTCTTCGCCGTCGATCCCGGCGTGACCGGCCTCCCGGTGCGGGAGTTCGCCGGCTGACCCCGGCCGGCCGACGTCGCAGCTCGCGAGGTGACCTGCGCGTAGCGCGGCGGCACTCCGGGGGCCCCGGCCGACGGCGTGCGTGACAGCGAGCGGGCGGGCAGCCTCGCTGCTGACGTTGCAGCGTCGCGTCGTCGTCCACGGCCCGGGTCCGGGCCGCCCGCGCCGGTCCGACGGGCCGGCGCCCCTTCCGACCGAGCCCTGCGGAGATCACCCATGACTCGATCCGACGACCAGACCACCATCGAACTGCGCGAGAACGGGCGCATGCTCGCCGCCGCCGACGTCCGGCCCGCCGAGGAGCCGGGCGTGGTGCGCTCCGCCCTGCACGTGGAGTCCGGGCAGCTGCCCGAGGGCACCCGCACCCGCCTCGTCGACGCCGTCCTGGAGTCGCCGCCGGTGGAGCGGGCGGAGCGGCTGGTGGCCACGATGCCGATCAGCGACACCGAGATGCTCGACCGGGTCCGCGAGCGCGCCGAGGACGTCCAGGCCCGGGCCGCGGGCGCCACCAAGATCGTCGAGGCGCGGCTCGAGACCTGAGGCTCAGGGGCAGGCGACCCACTCCTCCTCGCCGTCGGTGAAGACCTGCCGCTTCCAGATCGGCAGCCGCTTCTTCACCTCGTCGACGAGGTCGGCGCAGGCGGCGAACGCCTCGCCGCGGTGGGCCGCGCTGACCGCGCAGGCCAGGGCGACGTCGCCGATGCCGAGCATCCCGATCCGGTGGGAGACGGCGACGGCGATCAGCCCGGGGCGGGCGGCGAACTCGGCGGCGATCTCGGCGATCACGTCCGAGGCCGTGGGGTGACCGACGTACTCGAGCTCCGTCACCGAGCGCCCGCCGTCGTGGTCGCGGACCACGCCGGCGAACGAGACGACCGCGCCGGCGGCCTTGTCGGCGACGGCGTCCTCGTGCTGCTGGACCGACAGCGGCTCGTCGACGACCCGGGCGATCTGCGGGGAGGGGCTCACGCCGGGCAAGGTACCCCGCACTACGCCGGGGGGACGTCCAGATCGGCGGGATCGGCCAGCCCGGTGCAGTCGACCTCGGTGACCTCGTGCGCGGCCAGGTACCGGCGGGCGCCCTCGTCGCCGGTGGCCGTCTCCGCGACCCCGGCCCAGTGCTCGCGGCCGAGCAGCACCGGATGGCCGCGGACACCGTCGTAGGTGGCGACGGCCAGCGCGCCGGGGGCGGCGTGCTCGGCCATCCGGGCCAGCGCGGCCGGCGTCATGCCCGGCATGTCCACCAGGGTCACGAGGGCGGCGTCGATCCGCCCCGGCCAGCCGCGCAGCCCGTCCAGGCCGGTGCGCAGCGAGGAGGCCATGCCGGTCTCCCAGTCCCTGTTCGCCAGCACCGTGGCGCCGTCCAGGTCCGCCTGCCGCCAGACGTCGACCGCCCGCGCGCCGAGGACGACGAGCACCGGATCGCACACCGCCCGCGCCGTCCGGACCGCCCGCTCGACCAGCAGGCTCCCGTCGAACTCCACCAGGGCCTTGGGCATGCCGTAGCGCCGCCCGCCACCGGCGGCGAGGACGACCGCGGCAACGTTCACGCCGTCCACTCTCTCAGCGGGCGTAGACGGCGACCTCGGAGGCCTTCACCGCCGCCCACACCGGCACGCCCGGCGCCAGGCCGAGCTCCGCGAACGCGGTCGCGGTGACGTCGGCGATCAACGGCACCTCGCCGTCGAGCTCGCAGCGGACGGTGGCGCCGTGCGGGGTGGCGCCGACGAGGTGCGCCGTCCAGACGTTGCGCGGGCTGCCCTCGGGCCGGGAGAGGTAGAGGGCGACCGACTCCGGGCGGACGGCGACGAACACCGGCCCGGCCGTCTCCTCGGCGACCGCCACGCGACCGCCGCCGTCCAGCCGCACCGTCGTCCCCTCGCCGGTGCCCGGCAGCAGGGAGAGCCCGACGAGCCGCGCGACGTAGTCGGTGCGCGGGTGCCGGGCCACCTCGGCCGGCGTGCCGCTCTGCGCGACGCGCCCGTCCTCGACCACGATCACGCGGTCGGCCAGCGCCATGGCGTCGACGGGGTCGTGGCTGACCAGCACCGTGCTACCGGCGAACGCGGCGAGGTGCCGGCGCAGCTCGGCGCGGACGGTGAGCCGGGTGCGCGCGTCCAGCGCCGACAGCGGCTCGTCGAGCAGCAGCATCGCGGGGTCGGTGGCGAGCGCACGGGCCAGCGCCGTGCGCTGGGCCTGACCGCCCGAGAGGTGGCCCGGGCGCCGGTCGCCGAGGTCGGCCAGACCGACGCGGGCCAGCCAGTCGGCGGCGCGGCGGCGGGCCTCACCGTGGCTGATGCCCCGGGTGCGCAGACCGAAGGCGACGTTCTCCAGCGCGGACAGGTGGGGGAACAGCAGGTAGTCCTGGAACACCATGCCCAGCCGGCGGCGGTGCGGGGGCACGTGCAGGTCGGCGGCGACGTCGTCCCACACGTCGCCGTCCACGGCCACCCGGCCGCCCTCCGGCGGCAGCAGGCCGGCGAGCACCCGCAGCACCGTGGACTTCCCGGCGCCGTTGGGGCCGAGCACGGCGAGGACCTCGCCGTCGGCGACGTCGAGCTCGAGGTCCACCGTCAGCCCGCCGCGGCGCACGGTGATCGCGGCCGCGAGGCTCATGCCGCGGCGGCCCGGCCCAGCCAGCGCTCGCGGAGCAGCAGCAGGGTGGCGAGGGACACGAGCAACAGGATGAGGGACAGCACGATCGCCGCCTGCGGGTCGCTCTGGAGTGCCAGGTAGACCGACAGCGGCATCGTCTGCGTGGTTCCCGGGAAGTTGCCGGCGAAGGTGATGGTCGCGCCGAACTCGCCGAGGGCGCGGGCCCAGCAGAGCACGGCACCCGCGGCGATCCCGGGCGCGATGAGCGGGAGCGTGACGCGGCGGAAGGTGGTCCACCGGTCGGCGCCGAGGGTCGCCGCGGCCTCCTCGAAGCGGGCGTCGGCGGCGCGCAGCGCCCCCTCGACGCTGATCACGAGGAACGGCATCGCGACGAACGTCTCGGCGATGACCACGGCGGTCGTCGTGAACGGGATGGTGAGCCCGGTCGTCTCGAACAGCCACTGCCCGACGATGCCGCGACGGCCGAGGACCAGGAACAGCGCGACCCCGCCGACAACCGGCGGCAGCACGAGCGGGACGGTGACCAGCGCGCGCAGGACGGTCCGGCCGCGGATGCGGCTGCGGGCGAGCACCCAGGCCAGGGGCACGCCGAGGACGAGCGAGACGCCCGTGGCCAGCGTCGCGGAGAGGAGGCTCAGCCGCAGGGCCTGGCCGACCTCGGGCCGGGCGAGGTGGGCACCCAGCCCGGACCACGGGGCACGGACCACCAGCCCCAGCAGCGGGAGCACCAGGAAGAGGATCCCGATCGCGGCCGGAACCATCAGGGGCAACGGGACGCCGCCCCCACGACGACGGGTCACGACGTCGGCGCGCGGAACCCGGCGTCGGCCAGCGCCTGCTGCCCCTCGTCGGAGTCGACCAGGTCGACGAACGCCCGCGCCGCGTCGGGGTTGGGCGCGGCCTCGAGGGTGCAGATCGGGTACTCGTTGATCGCCTGCTCGGCCTCGGGGAACTCGATGCCCTCGACCTCCTCGCCCGCCGACCGGACGTCGGTGGCGTAGACCAGCGCGGCGTCGACCTCGCCGAGCTCCACCTTGGTCAGCGCGGCACGCACGTCCTCCTCCTGCGTGTCCGGCTTCGCGTCGACCCCCGTCGCCTCGAACAGCTGCTCCGCCGCCGCGCCGCAGGGCACCTCCGGGGCGCAGACGGCCAGCGTCAGGTCCGGGTCGGCGAAGTCGGCCAGGCCGGTGACGTCCGCCGGGTTGCCGGGGGGCACGGCGATCTCGAGGACGTTCTCGGTGAAGATCGTCGGGTCCTCGGCCTGCAGGCCGGCATCGGTGACGAGCTCCATCTGCGCCTCGTTGGCACTGGCGAACAGGTCCGCCGGTGCGCCCTCGGTGATCTGGGTGGCCAGGGCCGAGCTGCCGGCGAAGTTGAAGGTGATGTCCAGGCCGGGGTTGTCGGCCATCAGCCGGTCCCCGAGGTCGGTGAAGACGTCGGTCAGCGAGGCGGCCGCGAAGACGGTGAGCGTCCCCGACAGGCCGCCGCCCGCCGACGTGCCCGACGCCGTGCCCGCGGACGGTGACGCCCCGCAGGCGGTCAGCGCGAGCAGCGCCGAGACGACGGGCGCGAGCAGGGCACGGGTCCTCACGAGGCCTCCAGTTTCCGCATGTGCGGAAGCACAAGACCAGACGGACCCGTACGTGCGCAAGTGCCCGCCGCCTGCGATCCGCGGCTACGGCACGTCGACGCTGACCTGGGTGGCCTTGACCGTCGCCACGGCGCGGACGCCCACCTCGAGCCCGAGTTCGTCGGCGGCCTCGCGGGACATCAGCGACACGACGCGGAACGGGCCGGCCTGGATCTCCACCTGGGCCATCACCGTGTCGCGGACGACGCGGGTGACGATGCCGGTGAGCCGGTTGCGGGCCGACGACGAGCGCGTGGTGCCGGGCTCCGGCGGCTCGTGCAGCGCGGCGGCGACGCGGGCGAGGTCGGCGCCGTCCACCACCGCCGGTCCGCCACCATCGCGGCGCGCCGGCAGCCGGCCGCTGTCGATCCACCGGCGCACCGTGTCGTCGCTGACGCCGAGCAGCTCCGCGACCTCGGCGATGCGGTAGGAGGCGGCCACGGCCAGACCCTAGACAACGCTGTGGACGACGCCCCGCCGTCCACAGTGCCTGCGCACCGTCGTCGACCGCCGCAGGCACGATCGGGCACATGTTCGACGACGCGTGGCTCACCGACCTCCTCGAGCACCGGACCGGCCTGCTCACCGACGCGGGGGTGGCACAGGAGCTGGGCGCCACGCTGGCCGCGCACCATCCTGACGTCGACGGCCGGGGCATCGCCACCCGGGCGCTGCTCGACGCCCTGGCCGAGACCTGGGAGCGGGGCTGGCAGCCGGCCGATGTCTTGCACGCCGCCCGGAAGGGTGCGACCGCAGGTTCCGTACCGCTGGCCGTGGGGCTGATCGGCGAGCACGCCCGGCGCAGTGACGCGGTGTCGCGGGCGCCGGACGTGTGGGTCGAGCAGCTGCGCGAGCTGGGCGCGCTCGCGCCGGGCGATCCCTCGGTGGTGTCCTCGTGGCACCGGGCGGAGCGGCGGGCTCCCGCGGACGCGTGGCGGATCGTCCTACAGCTCGCCGGCCTGCTGCGGAACGCGGTCCGGATCGAGCCGCTCGTCCCGCCACCGTCGCGCTGGGGTCCGGCCCGTGCGCGCCCCGCCGGGGACGCCGGTCCGGGGGACGACCGCGTGCTCCGGCGCATCCGCGGCCTGCTGGCCAAGGCGGAGTCGACCGAGTTCCCCGAGGAGGCCGAGGCGCTGACGGCCAAGGCGCAGGAGCTCATGGCCCGGCACGCGGTCGACGTCGCGCTGCTCGACACGGGTGCCGGCGGCCCGCCGCGGACCGGCGTCGGCACGCGGCGGGTGCACGTCGACGACCCGTACGTGCGGGCGAAGATGCAGCTGCTGGGGTTGGTCGCCGAGGCGAACGGCGTGCGGCTGGTCTGGTACCGGAGCCTGGGCATCGCGAACCTCGTCGGCATGCCGGCCGACCTGGACGCGGTCGAGCTGCTGTTCACGTCGCTGTTGCTCCAGGTGGCGCAGGCCCTCGTGGCGGCCGAGCGGGCCACCGGGCGGCGCTCGGCGTCGCGGTCCTTCCGCCGGGCGTTCCTCCTGGGCTACGCGCACCGCGTCGGCCAGCGGCTGACCGCCGCGCGGCAGCAGGCCACCGCCGAGGCGTCGGCCGCGCACGGCGTCGATCTGCTCCCGGTGCTGCGTTCCCGCCAGGCGGCGGTCGAGGAACGGGTCGCCGAGCTCTTCCCGCGGGTGCGCACCGCGCGGAGCCGAGGCTCCGTCGACGCAGGCGGCTGGTACGCCGGCCGCGCCGCCGCCGAGCGCGCCGACGTGGGCACCCGGCGGTCCTCCCTGCGCTGAGGCCGACGCGTTCCCGCGGGAACACGGCGGGCCGCCGCGGGCGATGATGCGCGGGTGCCGCGCCTGCTCGTCGTCCACCACACGCCCTCCCCCGCCCTGCAGGCGGTGCTGGAGGCGGTCAAGGAAGGCGTCGCGATGGTGGAGGAGGCCGAGCTGACCCTGCGGCCCGCGCTGTCGGCCGGCGCGGCCGACGTGCTCGAGGCCGACGGGATCCTGCTCGGCACGCCCGCCAACATCGGCTACATGTCCGGCGCGATGAAGCACTTCTTCGACACCGTCTACTACCCGTGCCTGGACGCCACGGTCGGCCTGCCCTACGGGGTCTACGTGCACGGCAACGACGACACCGCCGGCGCCCTGACCGCCATCGGCCGCATCACCGGGGCGCTGCGGTGGAAGCAGGTCGCCGCGCCGCTCAGCCTCGTCGGCGCGCCGGGCAAGGAGGACCTGGAGTCGGTCCGCGAGCTCGCGGCCACCGTGGCGGTGAGCCTCTGACGCGTTCCCGCGGGGAACGCGGCACCGTGGCGAGCGGCACCGTTTGCCGGTCCGGGGCACCGGGCAGCCTGACCCGGTGCCACCACGCCGCGAGCCCGACGACGACAACCCCGCCGGCAACTCCGCGTCGGTGCGCACCCGCCGGATCCGGGAGATCACGCGCGACGTCCTCGGGTTCGACGAGTTCCGGCCCGGCCAGGAGCGGGCGATGCAGTCCGTCGCCGCCGGCCGCGACACCCTCGCCGTCCTGCCGTCGGGCGCCGGGAAGTCCGCGATCTACCAGGTCGCCGGCCCGTTGCTCGACGGCCCGGTGGTCGTCGTCTCGCCGCTGATCGCCCTCCAGCGCGACCAGGTCGACCGGCTCGAGGAGCTCGGGCCGGACGTCGGCGTCGCCCGCCAGCTGAACTCCAGCCTGCCCGCGGGCGAGCAGCGCGAGGTGCTGGAGGGCCTGCAGGACGGAACGGTCCGCTACGTGCTCCTCGCCCCGGAGCAGCTGACCAAGCCCGAGGTGGTCGACGCCATCCGCGACGCCGGGCCCGCCCTGTTCGTCGTCGACGAGGCGCACTGCGTGAGCGCCTGGGGCCACGACTTCCGCCCTGACTACCTGCGCCTCGGCGGCGTGATCGAGCAGCTGGGCCACCCGACCGTCCTCGCGCTCACCGCGACCGCGGCTCCCCCCGTGCGCGCCGAGATCGTCGAGCGGCTCGAGATGCGCGACGCCGAGATCGTGGTCGCCGGCTTCGACCGGCCGGAGATCCGGCTCGAGGTCGACCAGCACGCCGACGCCCGCGGCAAGCAGGACGCCGTCCTCGACCGGGTGCTGCAGCTGATCGGCGACGGGCAGCTGCCGGGCATCCTCTACAGCGCCACTCGCAAGGGCACCGAGGAGCTCGCCGACGCGCTCAGCGAGCGCGGCCTGCGCGCCCGCGCCTACCACGCCGGCCTGCGCAACGCGGAGCGCGAGGAGACCCAGCAGGCCTTCATGGACGACGAGCTCGACGTCGTCGTCGCCACCACGGCGTTCGGCATGGGCATCGACAAGCCCGACGTCCGCTTCGTCGTCCACGCCGAGCCGGCCGACTCGGTCGACAGCTACTACCAGGAGATCGGCCGCGCCGGGCGGGACGGGCAGCCGGCGCTGGCCGTCCTCGTCTACCGGCAGGAGGACCTCGGCCTGCGCCGCTTCTTCGCGGCCGGCGTCCCCGCCGAGGAGGAGCTGCAGCAGGTCGCCGGCCTGGTCGCGGCCGCCGACGCCGCCGGCATCGACGACGGCGTCGACGTGAAGGATCTCCGCGAGGAGACCGGCCGCGGCGCCACCCCGCTGGCCCGCGACCTCAATCTGCTCGAGCAGGTGTCGGCCGTCGTCCTGGACGACGACGGCGCCGCCCACCCCGCCGAGGGAGCGCCCAAGCCGGCCGACGCCGCCGCGGCCGCCCGCGAGCTCGCCGAGCACCACGAGCGGGTCGACCAGAGCCGCGTCGAGATGATGCGCGGCTACGCCGAGACCACCGACTGCCGCCGGCAGTTCCTCCTCGGCTACTTCGGCGAGCAGCTCGAGGAACCCTGCGGCAACTGCGACAACTGCTCGGCCGGCCTGTCCCAGCAGCAGCCCGAGGACGACGAGACCCCCTTCCCGGTCGAGACGCCGGTCGAGCACGCCGAATGGGGCCCGGGCGTGGTCATGCGGGTCGAGGACGACCGGCTCGTCGTCCTCTTCGACGAGGTCGGCTACAAGACGCTGGCGCTGGCCGCCGTCACCGAGCACGGCCTGCTCAAGGCCCGCACCGCCTGAGCCCGTCACCCGTTCGGGCACTCACCCTGCGGAGTGATCGCGCAGGCTTGATCATCAGCACGGAAGCCGGGCGCGGCGCCCGGGCGAAGGGAGTCCCCGCGTGAAGGTCCTCGGCATCAACGCCATCTACCACGACCCCGCGGCCGCACTGGTCGTCGACGGGAAGGTCGTGGCCGCGGCCGAGGAGGAGCGCTTCAGCCGGCGCAAGCACGGCAAGCGCCCGCTGCCGTGGAGCGCCTGGGAGCTCCCCGAGCTGTCGGCGGCGTGGTGCCTGAAGGAGGCCGGCATCCGGCCGGAGGAGCTCGACGCGGTCGCCTACTCCTTCGACCCCGGGCTGATGGTCACGCCGGAAGAGACCGGGCTGTTCGACGACGGCGACACCATGCGCAAGAAGTACGCCGAGATGGCCCCCGACTTCCTCGCCCACGCACTGCCCGGCCTGGACCCGGCCAAGGTCCGCTTCGTCAAGCACCACGTCGCCCACGCCGCGTCGGCCGGGCTGGCCGCCCCGCAGCGCGACAACGCCGTCCTCGTCCTCGACGGCCGCGGCGAGGCGCACAGCCACCTGGCCGGCCGCTACGTCGACGGCCAACTGGAGATCCTCGCCGGCCAGGCGCTCCCCCACTCCCTCGGCCTGATGTACGAGGAGCTCACCGACCACCTCGGCTTCCTGCGCAGCTCCGACGAGTTCAAGGTCATGGCGATGGCCTCCTACGGCAAGCCACGGTTCCTCGGTGAGCTGTGCGAGCTCATCCGCGCGACCGGCGACGGCGGCTTCGTCACCGAGAAGATCGACTTCTCCGAGTTCGCGCCCCGCCTCGGCAAGGACGAGCAGTGGACCGAGGACCACGCCGACCTCGCCGCCAGCGTCCAGCAGCGCCTCGAGGAGGTGCTGGTCGACCTGGCCCGCTGGGTGCACGAGCAGACCGGCGACAAGGTCCTCACCATGGCCGGCGGCACGGCCCTCAACTGCGTGGCCAACACCCGCATCCTCGCCGAGACCCCGTTCGAGGAGGTCTGGGTCCAGCCGGCGGCGGGCGACGCCGGCACGGCCCTGGGGGGCGCCCTGCACGTCGCCCACGAGCTCGGCGAGCGCACCGAGCCGATGCCCGGAGCCGCACTGGGCCGGGGCTGGAGCGACGAGCAGATCGAGAAGTGGCTGCAGACGGCGGCGATCGACTACGAGCGGCCGGACGACGTCGCCGAGGCCGTGGCGGAGGTGCTCGCCGACAACGGCATCGTCGCCTGGTTCCAGGGCCGCAGCGAGTACGGCCCCCGCGCGCTGGGCCACCGGTCGCTGCTCGCCCACCCCGGCTTCGAGGCCAACCTCGAGCGGATGAACGACGTCAAGGGCCGCGAGCAGTTCCGCCCGGTGGCGCCGATGGTGTTGCTGGAGCGGGCGCCGGAGATCTTCAGCCGGGGCCCGATCCCCTCGCCGTACATGCTGTTCGTGCACGACGTGGCGCCGGAGTGGAAGGACCGCATCCCCACGGTCACCCACGTCGACGGGACGGCGCGGATCCAGACCATCGACCCGGAGACCGAGCCGCTGGTGCACCGGATGATCTCGGCGTTCGAGCGGCGCACCGGGCTGCCGGTCGTGGTCAACACCAGCCTGAACACCGCGGGCCGGCCGATGGTCGACGACCCGCGCGATGCCCTGGAGTGCTTCGGCTCGGCGCCGGTCGACCTGCTCGCGATCGGCCCCTTCGTCGTCCGCCGTCCCCGGCCGACGCCCCGCTGAGCGCTCCGCCCCCGGCCCGAGTGAACCGGCCGGCCGTCCGGCGACGAACTCCTGTCGCGGGACGGCCGGCCGTTCCGTCGGCGGCCCCCACCGCCGTGGATCGGTTGCGCGCCACCCGGCCGGGGGACACGAGTTTTCGCACCTCCGACCCGGGTAGTCCGAAACCGTTCCGTCGAGACCTCGCGGAGAACAGAACTTCAGGAGGACAGCCATGGCCGCTTCGGCCGGCAACACCAGCACCGGCTCGCGCCCCTGGCCGCAGCTGCTCGCGCTCGTCTTCGGCGCGGTGTACCTGCTCGTCGGGATCGTCGGCTTCTTCATCACCGGCTTCGACAACTTCGCCGGTCATGGACAGGACGAGATGCTCCTGTTCTTCATGATCAATCCGCTGCACAACATCGTGCACATCGTGATCGGCGTCGCCGGCCTGCTCCTGGCGCGCACGCTCGCCGGCGCGCGCACCTACGGCTGGCTGCTCGCGGTGGGCTACGCCGCGGCCTTCGTCTACGGCCTGTTCGCCGTCGGCGAGGACTGGGACTTCCTCAACCTCAACTGGGCGGACAACATCCTGCACCTCGCCACGGCCGTGGTGGGTCTGGTCATCGCGCTCGCCCCGGTGCGCACCGCCGTCGGCGGGACCTCGCGCACCGTCTGATCGCCCGCGGCACACCGAGGCCGGGCTCCCGCGTGGAGCCCGGCCTCGGCGCGTTCCGGGCACTTCCGGAACGGGGTCGGACGGCCGTAGGGACAGGGCCCTGGTGCCCTGTCCCGGGGGCGGAGTCCAGCGTCTGATCCGAGGTGCACCACCCTCGCCACCTCGGAGGACGCCATGTCCGCTGCCCCTGATCGAAGCACCGCCGGCCGGGGGATGCCCTGGCCGCAGATGGCGGCGCTCGCCGTCGGCGCGATCTACACGCTGATCGGCATCATCGGGTTCTTCGTCACCGGCTTCGACGACTTCGCCGCCCACACCGGGGAGTCCCTGCTCGGGTTCATGATCAACCCGCTGCACAACGTCGTGCACCTGGTCATCGGCATCGCCGGCCTGCTGCTCGCGCGCTCGCTCGCCGGGGCGCGCACCTACGGCTGGCTGCTCGCCGCCGGCTACGGCGCCGCCTTCGTCTACGGCCTGTTCGCCGTCGGCGAGGACTGGGACTTCCTGGCCCTCAACTGGGCGGACAACATCCTGCACCTGGTGACGGCGCTGCTCGGCGCCGCGATCGCCCTCGGCCCGGTGCGCGCCGACGTGGGCGACCGCCGGATCCGGGCCTAGCCGGCTCCCTTCCCCGAAACCGCTCGGACGAGGAGAGCGGTCGCCATGGACGACGATCCCGTCCTGCGCGCGCTGGGCGCCGCGCTCGAGCGCGACGACCCACGCCTGGCGGCGCTGCTGCAGGTGGGGCCCACGGCCGTCGTTCCGCGGCCGCCCGCCGACACCGTGCCCCCCGACACCGTGCCCGCCGACACCGTGCCCGCCGAGCCGGTGACGGCCGCCCCGGAGGCCGCACCCGAGGCCGAGGCGGGCGCCGGGTCCGAGGTCCGGCCGGCGGCGGGCGCCCGCCGCCGGCCCCGCTGGGTGCGGGTGCTCGTGAGTGGCCTCGCCGTCGCCTTCCTGCTGCTCGTCACGATCCCGCTCGGTCTCGCCACGTTCGCCGCCGTCGGCGGGGTCGTGCTGCTGGCCTCTCCCGTGCTGGCCTGCTGGTGGTACTCCTCCGCCGACGAGCTGCGCCCGCCGGAGGGCTGAGCTGGCCCACCACCCCCGCCGCGACAGGGCCGCCGCCGCCCTCTACGTTGCGGACATGGACTTCGCCCTGTCCGCGCGTGCCGAGGACGTCTGCGGCCGCATGTGGGACTTCATGCGCGAGAGCGTCTTCCCGGCCGAGCCGGTGTACGACGAGTGGCGGGCCGCCCGCGGCCACGACAACCACGACCACCCCCCGGTCCTCGAGGACCTCAAGGCCGAGGCCCGCAAGCGCGGCCTGTGGAACCTCTTCCACCACGAGCTCGGCGGCCTGTCCAACCTCGAGTACGCCTCGGTCGCCGAGATCATGGGCTGGTCGCCGGTCATCGCCCCCGAGGTCACCAACTGCGGGGCGCCGGACACCGGCAACATGGAGACCCTCATGCTGTTCGGCACGCCCGAGCAGAAGGAGCGGTGGCTGAACCCGCTGCTGGAGGGCGAGATCCGCTCCGGCTTCGCGATGACCGAGCCCGACGTCGCCTCGTCGGACGCGCGCAACATCCAGACGTCGATCGTCCGCGACGGCGACGAGTACGTCATCAACGGCCGCAAGTGGTGGACGACGGGCGCCGCCGACGAGCGCTGCCAGATCTTCATCGTCATGGGCAAGACCGACCCCGACGGCCCGCCGCACCGGCAGCAGTCGATGGTGCTGGTCCCCCGCGACACCCCGGGGCTGGAGATCGTCCGGCACCTGCCGGTCTTCGGCTACCAGGACCAGCACGGCCACTCCGAGCTGCGCTTCACCGACGTCCGGGTGCCGGTGTCGAACATCCTGTCCGGCGAGGGCGACGGGTTCATGATCGCCCAGGCCCGCCTCGGTCCCGGCCGCATCCACCACTGCATGCGCGCCATCGGCATGGCCGAGCGCGCGCTCGCGCTCATGGTCGAGCGCGCCAAGTCCCGGGTCGCGTTCGGCCGGCCGCTGGCCGAGCAGGGCACGGTCCGCGAGCTGATCGCCCTCTCGCGCATCGAGATCGACCAGGTCCGCCTGCTGGTGCTCAAGACCGCCGACCTGATCGACAAGTACGGCGCGAAGGGCGCGCGCACCGAGATCTCCGCGATCAAGGTGTCGGCGCCGCGAGTCTGCCTCGCCGTCATCGACCGGGCCATCGAGGTCCACGGCGGGGCCGGCGTCAGCGACGACACCCGGCTGGCGCGGATGTGGGCCAGCGCCCGCACGCTGCGCATCGTCGACGGGCCGGACGCCGTCCACATCCGGTCGGTGGCCCGCGAGGAGCTGGCGCGGGAGCGGCCCTACAGCGCCTGAGTGTCAGGGCACGCTGCGATCCTGACCGCGCGCCTGTTCCGGACGAGGTCGCCGCACTGCTGGACGAACACGGCGACGTCGTCGCCGGGACGACGCTGCGACTCCGGCAGGTGCTGCTCGACGGTCACCCGGCCCTGGTCGAACGGGTGCGGACCGGCTGGCACAGCCTCAACTACGCGCACCCCCGGACGGCTACGTGTGCGGGCTGTTCCCGCTCGCCGACCGCGTGCGCCTCGTGTTCGAACGCGGGGCGCAGCTGCCCGACCCAGAGCACCGGTTGCGCGGCGAGGGGCGCACCGTCCGCTATCTGGAGTGCCGCGCGCCAGCGGACGTCGACGCCGACGAGATGAGGGCCCCGCTGCCCCCCACCGCTCGCAGGCTCGCGGCGGGCCCCGGCAGCGGGGCCGTCAGGGGGCCACCGTGCCGCCGAGCGAGCCGCCGGCGAGCTTGGCCTGCAGCTGCGTCCGGTCCAGGCCGGCCGCCTTGAGGGCGTCGGCGTCCGCGTCGGTGTCGATCTCGTCGGACAGCTGGCTCTCGACCTTGTCCGCGGTGTCGTTGTCACCCTCGGTCCGCAGCACCCGCACGAGTTCCTGCTTGGCGATCTTCACGCCGCTCCTCCGTTTCCGGCGCATCCGCCTCGGCGCCGTCGGCGCCTGTGCTTCCCCGCGCGCCGCCGGCGAAACTGAGGCACCGCAACGGCGGGACGTGCGGGACCATCGAGGGCATGTCCGTGCGCCGCGCGGTGCGCCCCTGAGCCGATGGACGGCGCGCGCACGCGCAGAGGCCGCGGAGCCGGCGGGGCGGTGGGTGCCGCGCTGGCCCTGGTGCTGGTCTTCGCCGCCGTCCGGCTGACCAGCTCGCCGGCTCCTCCCCCGGGCCGCATCGACGCCGACCCGACGCCGGTCGTGACCGACCGCGGCACCGACGCCTTCGACCTGGACACCCGGGGGTCGCTCGCCGGCGACGAGGGCTGGCTCGCCGACGTGGCGTCACTGGACTCCCTGGCCGCGCTGCCGGCGCAGCGGCACGTCGCCTTCGCCGGCGACGTGCCCGAGGAGCGGATCGCGCTGGTGCTCGCCCGCGCGGACGGGCAGGCGGTCGCGGCCTGGCTGACCGGCCCGGCCGACGCAGGACCCGAGGAGATGACCCCGGCCGTGGCGCCGTATCCGGTGGACCCGGCCGAGCCGCTGGTCCTCTGGGACGTCCCGGAGCCGGCGTGGACGGGCGGTCTGCTCGTCGTGGTCGCCGGGCCCGACGACGAGCTGGCGTTCGTCTCGGGCCGGTTCGTGGACACCTCCGGCGAGGAGTCCGAGGTCCACGTCCGGCTGACGGCCCGGGACGGCGTCGTGCTGACCCCGGTGGGCCCGCCCGTCGCCTCGGTGGGCGGCGGCCGCAGCGAGGGCTGGGTCGTCGCCACCCGGGCTGCGGGCACGAGCGTGGTGAGCCCGGTGCTGAGCGCCCGCGCGCAGGCGGTGGCCGAGGCGCCGGTCGAGCCGGCCGACCCGCGCGGCCTGCGGGGGCAGGCCGACGAGGACCAGCTCCAGGCGCTGCTGCACGAGATGATCGGCACCTACGGCCTCACCGCCGACCAGGTCTCCCCCGTGCTGCTCGTGGCGGGCCGGGTGGGGGAGGCCGGGGACGCCGCGCTCCTGGTCGGCGCCACCCTGCCCTCCGGCGCCACCGTCGCGTGGCTGAGCGTCGCGGGCACCGGCCCCGGCAGCCCCCTGGCGCGCACGGTGGCCACCACGCCGGAGCCGGCGGGCACGCCGCTGCTGGAGCGGGTGGTCGCCGTCCCGGCCGGGTGGGCGACCTCCCGGATCCCGCTCCCCCCGGCGGACGTGCCGCCCGGCTGGCTGGTGGTCAGCGGACCGCGCGACGGCGTGACGGCCGAGACGTACAACGCGGGCCAGCGGGTGCTGAGCAGTCTTCCGCTGGTCGCGGGGGCGGGGATCGCCCCGGTGCCCCAGGGCACCGTCTACGTCGGGGTCCGCGACGGCGCGGGGAAGATCCTGGCCGGTGGCCGGGTCGCGCGCCTGGCCGGATGACCGGTCGGCCGCTCGGTGCCGAAGGCCTCGGGTGCGACGACGATGGCGCACCCGAGGACTGACGCCACTGTGCCAGTCGTCTCAGACGTCTTCCACGTGAGCCTGGTCACCCGACCGGAGGAACCGGCTCCTGACCCGGTGCCCAGCGCCAGGTGAACCCCACCGTCACGCCCTCGGCGGCGTCGACGAAGCGGTGCGCCGCGTGCTCGTCGTCCAGGGTCACCCGCTCGGCCGCCCGCACGCGCGCCTCGGGGCCGAAGCCGTCCCACACCGCCCACTCCAGCCGCTCCGGCAGGCGCAGCGGGGAGAACTCCACCCGCATGTCGAGCCGCTCGACCCGCTGGCGCATCGCCCGGCGCAGCTGCGGCGGCGGCACCGAGCGCCACTCGAAGACCGTCTCGTACTCCAGGGAGGCCGTTTCCCCGGCGGCCAGCGGGCGGGGCAGCACCAGGTCGACGGCCATGAGCCCGTCGGCGTCGATCCGGGGTTCGGCGGCGCGGCAGCCCCGGAGGCCGCGGACCCGCGCCTCCCGGCTGTCGAAGCGGTAGGTGTAGCCGGTCAGGCCCGGGCGCAGCGCCCGCAGCACGTGCAGGGTGCGGTGGCGGGCCGGCAGGCCGTCGGGTCCGACGGTGTGCCACTCGTGCAGCGACACCGTCCGGTGCGCCGGCGCTGCCCCCGTCACCCACTGCCTCCCCGTCGACGCCACCGGTGCCGAAACGCCGAACCGACCTGCGCGGATCCGGAACCGGTGAGACCGTACCCGGGGCCGAGGGAAGGGGCACGATGAAGCCGGACGAGCGACGCGAACCGCACCGCGTCGCCGTCGTCGCCGCCGATCCCGCGACCCGCGAGGCCTTCCTCGCCGCGCTCACCGCGGTCCCGGAGGCGCAGGTCGTGGCCTGGTCGGAGGAGGTCGGGCACCTGTTCGTCCTGGGCACCCGGATGGACGTCTGCGTCTGCGCGGCCCCGCCGGGCCGGGAAGAGGCGGCCGGGCTGCGCGAGCGCGGCGCCACGGTCGTCGTCGCCCGCGCCGGGACCGACCCCGCCGACGCGCTGCGAGCGGCGCTGGAGGACCGCCCGGCCGGCGTCCCGGGTCTGCGCCGGCCGCGGCTGGCGCCGCGCCAGCGGGAGGTGCTCATGGCCTACGTCGCCGGCAGTGACCTCCTCCCCACCGTCGCCCGCGAGCTGGGCATGGACCGGGAGACGCTCAAGACCCACCTGCGCCGCATCCGGGTCAAGTACGCCGAGGTGGGGCGGCCGGCGCCGACGCGGCGGGACCTCTACGTGCGCGCGGTGGAGGACGGGCTGATCCCGCCGCCGGCCGAGAGCGGGCACCACCACGCCGGAGGGCGCCCGAGGGGCTTGTCAGGCAAGTAGCTGCTTGCCTATTGTTCCGCCGTGGGCGACGTGTTCAAGGCGCTCGCCGACCCGACCCGACGCGCCATCCTCGATGAGCTGCAGGAACGCGGCGGCCAGACGCTGTTCGAGCTGATCGGCCGGCTGATCTCCAGGCACGGCCTCGGCTCGACCCGGCAGGCGGTCTCCCAGCACCTGGAGGTCCTCGAGGCGGCGGGCCTGGTCCGGTCGCGCCGCGAGGGCCGCTACAAGTTCCACGACCTGGACACCTCGCCGCTGAAGGTCATCGTCGAGCGGTGGCACATCGAGTGAGAGGAACTCCCCGTGCGGATCAAGCTGACCAGCGTGTTCGTGGACGACCAGGCCAAGGCGCTGGCCTTCTACACCGACGTCCTCGGGTTCGTGAAGAAGAACGACGTCCCGGTGGGCGAGCACCGGTGGCTCACCGTCGTCTCCCCCGAGGACCCGGACGGCGTCGAGCTGCTGCTGGAGCCGTCCGAGCACCCCGCGGCCGCCCCGTTCAAGGAGGCGCTGGTGGCCGACGGCATCCCGTTCACGCAGTTCGCGGTGGACGACGTGCACGCCGAGTTCGACCGGCTCAAGGGCCTGGGCGTGCGGTTCACGCAGGAGCCGGTCCAGATGGGGCCGGTGACCACCGCCGTGTTCGACGACACCTGCGGCAACCTGATCCAGATCGCGGCCATGTGAGGCGCCGCCGTCCGGAATGAATCGCCGCGGCGGCACCTTGGCCTTTCGTCGTAGGGCCGACGGAGGCTCGCTTCTCGCCACTGCACGAAGGAACCGCTTGACCGCCGCACCGCAGCCCCCCGCCCCGGCCCCCGGCATGGCCCGCCTGGCCCTGATCCTCGGCGCCTTCGTCGCCATCGGGCCGCTGACCATCGACATGTACCTGCCCGCGCTGCCCGCCCTGCGCGCGGACCTGGGGACGACGTCGACCGCCGTCCAGCTGACCCTGACCGGGACGCTGGCCGGCCTGGCCCTCGGGCAGCTGGTCATCGGCCCGTGGTCGGACGCGCTGGGCCGCCGCAGGCCGCTGCTGGCCGGGACGGCGCTGCACGTGCTCGCGTCCCTGCTGGTGCTGGTGGCGCCGAACCTCGCCATCCTCGGCGTGCTCCGGGTGCTGCAGGGGGTGGGGACGGCGGCCACCAGCGTGGTCGCCCTCGCGATCGTGCGCGACCTGTTCGACGGGCGCGCGTCGGCCACCATGCTGTCCCGGCTGTTCCTCGTGATGGGTGTCGCGCCGGTGATCGCCCCGACCATCGGTGGCGAGGTCCTCCGCTTCACCTCCTGGCGCGGCGTCTTCGCCGTCCTGGCCGCCTACGGGCTGGTGCTGCTCGTGCTCGGCCGCTTCGCCCTCCGCGAGACGCTCCCGCCGGGGCGCCGGCGCAGCGGGGGCATCCGCGCGACGGTCCGCACCTACCGGATGCTGACCCGCGACCGCGCGTACGTCGGGCTGGTCGTCGTGGCCGGCCTGTCGATGGCGGCCCTGTTCACCTACGTCGCCGGCGCCTCCTTCGTCTACCAGCGGCAGTTCGGCCTGGACGAGCAGCAGTTCGGGCTGCTCTTCGGCGCCGGCGCGGTCTGGCTGATCGCGGCCACCCAGCTCAACCCGCTGCTGCTGCGCCGCTGGTCGCCGGCCACGATCCTCATGACCGGCACGATCGGCGGCGCGGTCGCGGGCGGCGTGCTGCTGGCCCTGTCGGCCATCGGCGGCGGTGGGCTGTTCTCTGTCGTGATCCCGCTGTGGGTGGTGCTCTTCTTCGCCGGTATCGCGCTGCCGAACGCGCCGGCGCTCGCCCTGTCGGGCTACGGGGACGCCGCCGGCTCGGCCGCCGCGATGCTGGGCGCGGTCCAGTTCGGCGTCGGCGCGGCCATCTCCCCCGCCGTCGGCCTGCTGGGCAACGACGCGGTGGCGATGGGCGGGGTGATCCTGGCGGTGCTGGCCCTCGCGGTCGCCGTCCTCGTCGCCGTCGTCCGGCCCTGGCAGCTGTCCGAGCCGCAGGAGGGCGCGCCCGCCCCGGCGTTCGCGCACTGACGGCTAGACGAACAGCGGGGTCGCCTCCTGGCGGGCGGCGAGCTCGGCCATCTGCTCGTCGGACGGCCGCCGCTCGAAGCGCTCCGCGGCGTCGAGCAGCCGGGGCAGGAGCTCGACGTCCCCCGTGGTCAGCAGGAACGCCTCCGGCCGGCCGAGGACCCAGTGCACGGCCAGGTCGATGTCGGCCTGCTCGCGCAGCGGCTCGTACCAGGTGGCCGCCGAGGCGGACCGCCCGTCCCAGCGCCGCCGGGCCAGGCTCTTGATCGTCTGCAGCGCCACGCTCCGCTCGGTGCACACGGCGGCCAGCGCCTCGAACCGGTCGGCGTAGCGCTCGTCCTGCATCTGCACCCAGTTGTACGGGGCGAGCACCGAGTCGAAGGGGAAGCGCTCGAGGCTGCGCCGGTGCATCTCGGGAACCGAGAGGCCGTGCCCGGTGACGCCGATGAAGCGCACCAGGCCCTCCTCCCGCGCCTCGACCGCCGCCTCCAGCGCGCCGCCGGCCCCGAGCGCCGTCTCCCACTCGATGACGTCGACCAGGTTGTGCAGCTGGATCGAGTCGACCCGGTCGACGCCCAGCCGGTCCAGCGACCGGTGGATCTCGTCGCGGGCCTTCCGGTAGGTGCGCTCCCCGGTCTTCGTGGCGACGAAGAACGTGCCCGGGTGGCGCTTGAGCCAGCTCGCCACCCGCAGCTCGGCGTCGCCGTAGCTGGCGGCGACGTCGATGTGGTTCACGCCGTGCTCGAGCAGCACGTCCAGCGCCCGGTCGGCGTCCGCCTTGGCGACCCGGGCCAGCGCCGCGGCGCCGAAGACGACCCGGCTGGACTCGTGCCCGGTCGCGCCGAACGGCGCGCGTCCGATCATGACCGTCAGGCTAGGGCGTGTCTGACGGATCCATGCCGACGGGGGCGCCGTCCAGGTGGATGGACCGCAAGGCCGAGGGGGTGCTGGATACCGGGTTTGTATCCAGCACCCCCTCGAACGCAGGGGGGCGCCACCTGGGCGGTGCCCCCGAGGCTGGAGATCCGTCAGACACGCCCTAGGACCGGAAGCCCCGCACCCGCTCCTCGGCGGCCGCCCAGGAGGCCTCGGCGCCCGGCGTGGGCAGGTGCAGCCGCACGTCCTGCGTGTGCCGCAGCAGCGCGCGCAGCTCGGCCAGCCCACCGGAGACCACCCCGCCGGCGCGCGCCTGCACGAGGGCGTTGCCCAGCGCGGCGGCCTCGACCGGGCCGGCGAGCACGGGCAGCCCGCAGGCGTCGGCGGTCAGCTGGCACAGCAGGGTGTTGCGCGCTCCCCCGCCGACCAGGTGCACCACCTCGACGTCCCGGCCGGAGAGCTCGGCGGCCGCGCGGACCGCGCGCCGATAGGCCAGCGCGAGGCTGTCGAGGATGCAGCGCACCGTCTCGGCCTGGCTCTGCGGCGGGGTCTGCCCGGTCCGCGTGCAGGCCTGCGCGATGCGGGCCGGCATGTCCCCCGGCGGCAGGAAGCGCGGGTCGTCGGCGTCGACCAGCGCGGTGAAGGCCGGCACCTGCGCGGCGGCGGCGAGCAGGTCGGGCAGGTCGGCGATCAGCCCGGAGGCCGCCCAGGTGCGCTGCGACTCCTGCAGCAGCCACAGGCCCATGACGTTGTGCAGGTAGCGGACCGTTCCGTCCACGCCGAGCTCGTTGGTGAACCCGGCGGCGCGGCTCTCCGCGGACAGGACCGGCTTGTCCAGCTCGACGCCGACGAGCGACCAGGTGCCGCAGGAGATGTAGGCGAACCGCTCGGTGGACGCGGGCACGCCGACGACCGCCGCCGCGGTGTCGTGCGAACCGACCGCGGTCACCGGCACCGGGCCGGCCAGCCCGGTCTCCTCGAGCACCTCGGCGGTCAGCTCCCCGATCCGCTCCCCCGGCTGCCGCAGCGGCGGGAAGAGCCGGCGGGGCAGGTCCAGCCGGTCCACCAGCTCCCAGGCCCACTCCCGGCTCGTGGCGTCGAGGAGGCCGGTCGTCGAGGCGTTGGTGACCTCGGCGCCCACCTCCCCGGTGAGCCAGTGGGCGAGCAGGTCCGGGATCAGCAGCAGCTGCCGGGCGGCGTCCAGCTGCACCGTGCCGCGGGCCGCGGCGAGCTGGAACACCGTGTTGAACGGCAGGTGCTGCAGCCCGTTGATCCGGTACAGCTCGTCGGCCGGGACGACACCGTGCACGGCCGGCACCGCGGTCTCGTGGCGGGCGTCCCGGTAGTGCACCGGGTTGCCCAGCAGCGCGCCGTCGGCGTCGAGTAGGCCGTAGTCGACGGCCCAGCTGTCGATGCCCACCCCGTCGAGCCCACCGCCGTCCAGCCGCCCGGCGTCCCGGCCGGCCGCGCGCAGCCCGTCCAGGATGCCGCCGTAGAGGGCCAGGACGTCCCAGTGCAGCCGCCCCCCGACCCGCACCGGGCGGTTCGGGAAGCGGTGCACCTCGTGCAGGTCGAGCCGCTCCGTGCCGACCCGCGCGGCCATCACCCGGCCGCTCGACGCGCCCAGGTCGACGGCGGCGAGGGTCAGCTCCCGCGTCACGACCGGCTCCGAAGGGCCAAAGTGGCCACTTTGGCCCCCATCTCAGCGGAGGAAGGCGGCGGCGACGCCGGAGTCGACCGGGATGTGCAGGCCGGTCGTCCGGGTCAGCTCGCCGCCGGTGAGGGCGAAGACCGCGTCGGCGACGTGCTCGGGGAGGACCTCCCGCTTGAGCAAGGTCCGCTGGGCGTAGTACTTGCCCAGCTCCTCCTCGGGGACGCCGTAGACCGCGGCCCGCTTGGCACCCCAGCCGCCGGCGAAGATCCCCGACCCCCGGACGACGCCGTCCGGGTTGATGCCGTTGACCCGGATCTGGTGCTCGCCCAGCTCCGCGGCCAGCAGCCGGACCTGGTGCGCCTGGTCGGCCTTGGTCGAGGAGTACGCGATGTTGCTCGGGCCGGCGAAGACGGAGTTCTTGCTGGAGATGTAGACGATGTCGCCGCCCATCTCCTGCTCGATCATGATCCGGGCCGCCTCGCGGGAGACGAGGAAGCTGCCCTTGGCCATGACGTCGTGCTGCAGGTCCCAGTCGCGCTCGGTGGTCTCCAGCAGCGGCTTGGAGATGGACAGGCCGGCGTTGTTGACGACGAGGTCGACGCCGCCGAAGGCCAGCACGGCCTCGCGGAACGCCGCCGTCACCGCCTCGGCGTCCGACACGTCCGCCGCCACGCCCACGGCGACGTCGGCGCTGCCGATCTCCTCCGCTGCCGCCCGGGCCTTGGCCTCGTCCAGGTCGGCGACGACGACGCAGGCGCCCTCGGCCGCGAGCCGCTGCGCGATCGCCTTGCCGATGCCGCTGGCCGCGCCGGTGACCAGCGCGACGCGGGTGGCCAGTGGCTTGGGCTTCGGCATCCGCTGGAGCTTGGCCTCCTCCAGCGCCCAGTACTCGATGCGGAACTTCTCGCTCTCGTCGATCGGCGCGTAGGTGGAGACCGCCTCGGCGCCGCGCATCACGTTGATCGCGTTGACGTAGAACTCGCCGGCCACGCGGGCGGTCTGCTTGTTCGCCCCGAAGCTGAACATGCCGACGCCGGGCACGAGCACGATCGCCGGGTCGGCGCCGCGCATGGCGGGCGAGTCGGGGGTGGCGTGCCGGGAGTAGTAGGCGGCGTACTCGGCGCGGTACCCCTCGTGCAGCTCCTTCAGCCGCGCGACGACGTCCTCGACCGGGGCCGTGGCCGGCAGGTCGACGACCAGCGGGCGGACCTTGGTGCGCAGGAAGTGGTCGGGGCACGAGGTGCCGAGCGCAGCGAGCCGCGGGTGCTCGGCGGCGGCCAGGAAGTCGAGGACGACGTCGCTGTCGGTGAAGTGGCCGACCTGCGGCTTGTCGGTGCTCGCGAGGCCGCGGATGACGGGCGCGAGGGCGGCGGCCCGCATCCGGCGCTCGGCTTCCGGCAGGGCCTCGTAGCCGGGCAGGGGCTCCCCGAACGGGTTCGGCTTGCCGCGCTCGGCCAGGAACCGCTCCGCCGTCCGGATGATCTCGAGGCTGTTGGCCTCGCACTGCTCGCTGGTCTCGCCCCACGCGGTGATCCCGTGGCCGCCGAGGATGCAGCCGATCGCCTGCGGGTTCTTCTCGGCGATCGCGGCGATGTCCAGGCCGAGCTGGAAACCGGGCCGCCGCCACGGCACCCAGACCACGCGGTCGCCGAAGCACTCCCGGGTCAGCGCCTCGCCGTCGGCGGCGGTGGCCAGCGCGATGCCCGAGTCGGGGTGCAGGTGGTCGACGTGCGGCGCCGTCACCAGGCCGTGCATCGCGGTGTCGATGGACGGCGCGGCGCCGCCGCGGCCGTGAAGACAGAAGTCGAACGCGGCGACCATCTCGTCCTCGCGCTCGACCCCCGGGTAGACGTCGACCAGCGAGCGGAGCCGGTCCAGCCGCAGGACGGCGAGGCCGCTCTCCTTCAGCGTGCCCAGGTCGCCGCCGGAGCCCTTGACCCAGACCAGGTCGACCGGCTGACCGGTGACGGGGTCGGTCTCGCTGCCCTTGGCGGAGGTGTTGCCGCCGGCGTAGTTGGTGTTGCGCGGGTCCGCGCCGAGCCGGTTGGACCGGGCGATGAGGTCACTGACCACGGGGTTGCTCACAGCAGGAAGTCCTTCGATGTTCCGGGGGCTTTCGGTACAGAGAGCCCGGAGGGTCCTGGGGGCTTTCGGTACGGAAAGCCCGGGTCGAGATCGGCTTACGCGCCCCAGCCGGCCTGCTGTCCGCCGACGCGCTCGCGGGCGATGCGCTCCTGGTAGCCGGAGCGGGCGTAGGCGGCGTACGGGTCGGCGTCCAGGCCCTTCGACTCGCGCAACTCGGCCAGGAGGGGGCGGACGTCGGTGCTGTAGGCGTCGGTCAGCGCGCCGTGGGCGGCCAGCACGTCACCGGAGAGCTGGGCCTCCCGCAGCGCCTCGCGGTCCACCAGCAGCGCCTTGGCCGTGGCCTCCTGCACGTTCATCACCGAGCGGATCTGGCCGGGGATCTTCGGCTCGATGTTGTGGCACTGGTCGAGCATGAAGTTGACCTTCGACGCAGGGGCCAGCGCGTCGGCCTCGACGATCTCGTTCATGATCCGGAAGAGCTGGAACGGGTCGGCCGAGCCCACGATCAGGTCGTCGTCGCCGTAGTAGCGGGAGTTGAAGTCGAACGCGCCGAGCCGGCCCACGCGCAGCAGCTGCATGACGATGAACTCGATGTTGGTGCCCGGCGCGTGGTGCCCGGTGTCCAGGACGACGGTCGCCTGGTCGCCCAGGGCCATGCAGTGCAGCAGCGAGGTGCCCCAGTCCGGGATGTCCATCGCGTAGAAGTACGGCTCGTAGAACTTGTACTCGAGCAGCAGGCGGTGGCCCGGGTCGAGCAGCGCGTAGATCTGCTGCAACGAGTCGGCCAGCCGGTCCTGCCGGGCGCGCAGGTCGTCCTGACCGGCGTAGTTGGTGCCGTCGGGCAGCCAGAGCTTGAGGTCCGTCGAGCCGGTCTGCCGCATGACGTCGACGCACTGGGCGTGGTGCGCGATCGCCTTGTCCCGGACCCGCTTGTCGGCGTGGGTCAGCGAGCCCAGGCGGTAGTCGTCGTCCTGGAAGAGGTTGGAGTTGATCGCCCCGATCTGCACGCCGAGATCGGCCGCGTGCGCGGCCAGCTTGCCGTAGTCGTCGACGAGGTCCCACGGGATGTGCAGCGACACCCGCGGCGCCACGCCCGTGTACTTGTGCACCTGGGCGGCGTCCTCGAGCTTCTCGTACGGGTCGCGCGCGACGCCGGGCTGCCCGAACACCTTGAAGCGCGTGCCGGAGTTGCCGAACGCCCACGACGGCAGCTCGATGGTCTGGGCCGCGAGCGCGTCGAGCGCGCGGGCGCGGATGTCTGTCACAGGGTCTCTCCGATCGGTGCGGCGGTGGTCGTGGGGTCCTCGAGCGCCGCGAGCTGGGCGTCGAGGTCGAAGACCAGGTCGAGCTGGGACTTCCCGCGGCCGTCCTGGCCGGCGGGCAGGTCGAAGAAGGGGGCCATCTCGGCCTCCCAGCGGGCGCTCACCTCGGTGGCGTCCATCGCGGCCTGCGCGGCGGCGAGGTCGTCGGTCACCACGGTGCCGACGAGCAGGCCGTCCTCGCGCAGGAACAGCTGGTAGTCGCGCCATCCGGCGTCCCGGAGCGCGCGCAGCATCTCCGGCCAGACGGCGGCGTGCCGGGCGCGGTACTCCTCCAGCCGGTCCGGCCGGACCTGGAGGGTGAAGCAGACGCGGGGCACGGTGGAAGTCCTTTCGGGGTGTGACGGTTCCTGCCGCCGCCGGCCGGCCGGGCCGGCGGCGGCAGGGGGGACGACGTCAGAAGTCGAAGTCGTCGATGTTGTCGGCGTTGAACACGGTCGGGTCGCCGAGGACGACGACGCCGTCCGCGCCGATCGTGTACTCGCCCAGGTCACCGGCGGTGAACGTCTCGCCCTCCGCACCCGTGATCTGGCCGGCGGCCAGGGCGGCGCCCGCATACGCGGCCAGGTACCCCAGATCCTCCGGGTTCCACAGCGCGAAGGCCGTGACGGTCCCGTCCTTCACGAACTCCCGCATCTGGTTCGGGGTGCCCAGGCCGGTCAGCGCGACCTTGCCCTTGAACTCCGAGCCGGAGAGGTAGCGCGCCGCGGCGGCGATGCCCACTGTGGTCGGCGAGATGATGCCCTTCAGGTCCGGGTAGGTCTGGAGCAGGCCCTGGGTCTCCTGGAAGGACTTCTCGTCCTCGTCGTCGCCGTAGACGGTCGTGACGATCTCGAGGTCCGGGTACTTCTGGGCGGCGTAGCTCTTCATGACCTCGATCCAGGCGTTCTGGTTCGTGGCGTTGGCCGTCGCCGAGAGGATCGCCACCTGCCCCGAGCCGCCGACCTGGTCGGCGATGAGGTCGACCTGCGTCTGGGCGATGCCCTCGGCGGTCGCCTGGTTGACGAACACGTCCCGGCACTCGGGGTCGGTGTCGGAGTCGAAGGTCACGACCTTCGCGCCGGCCGAGCGGGCCTGGTCCAGCGCGCTGCAGATCGCGTTCGGGTCGTTGGCCGACACGACGATGGCGTCGACCCCCTGCTGGGTCAGCGTGTTGATGTAGCTGACCTGCGAGGAGGCGCTGGCCTCCGACGGCCCGGTCTGGGCGAACTCGCCGTCGAACTGCCCCACGGCGGTTTCCCCGCCCTTGGCGGCGACGTCGAAGTAGGGGTTGTTCACCTGCTTCGGCAGGAAGGTGACCTTCAGGCCCGAGGGGATCTCGGCCTCGGGGTTGGCGCTGGCGCTGGCCTGGCCGCCGGCGTCACCGCCCTCGTCCTCGCCGCGGGTGGTGCCGCCGCACGCGGCGGTGGTCAGGACCAGGGCCGCGACCGCGATCCCGGTCAGGCCGCCGCGCAGGCGCCGGCGGGTCAGGAAGCTCGTCATCGGGTTCCTCTCTCTGTGCGCCGGCGCCTCGGGGGGCCGGGGTGGGGAAACGGGTCCGCGTCCGTCCCTGGACGCGGGGGTGGTGCGCTCATGGGGTGACCGGCCGGCCCCGGGGCCGGACCCTGGCCCGGACCCAGGCCGTCACCTGGGGTGCGACGACGGCGACGATCAGCAGCGCGCCGGTCACGATGTTGAGGACGTCGGCGGGCACGTTGGCCAGCTGCAGCGCGTTGCGCAGCGACGCCAGCAGCAGCGCCCCCGCGAGGACGCCGAGCAGCCCGCCGCGGCCGCCGAAGATGGACACGCCGCCGAGCAGGATCGCCGCGATCACCTGCAGCTCGAGGCCCTGGGCGTTGTCGGCGCGCGCGCTGCCGTAGCGCAGCGTCCAGTAGATGCCGCCGAGCGCGGCCACCACGCCGGTCACGACGAACAGCCAGAACTTGGTCCGCCCGACGCCGATGCCGCTGAAGCGGGCGGCGTCCTCGCTGTTGCCCATCGCGTAGAGCGAGCGGCCGATCGGCGTGGCGTGCAGGACGAACCCGGTGATCACCACCAGGACCAGCAGCGGGACGACGACCACCGGGATCCCGGTCTCGCCGATGCTGCTGATCGCCCACGACGTCCAGGACCGGGGGAAGTCGGCGACGGCCTGGTCGCCCAGGACGACGAACGCGAGGCCCCGGTACAGCGCCAGGGTCCCGATGGTGACGGCGAGGGAGGGCAGCCCGAGCCGGGTGACGAGGAAGCCGTTGACCGCGCCGAGCACGGCCCCGAGCGCGAGGCACAGCGGGAGGATCAGCTCCAGCGGCAGGCCGGCGAACCAGAGCTTGCCCATCACCGCGCTGGACAGCCCGACGGTGCTGGCCACGGACAGGTCGATCTCCCCGGTGACGATCACCAGCGTCAGCGGCAGCGCGATCAGCACGATGATGACGACGTCCAGCAGCAGGAAGCCGGTGTTGCGCGCGGACGCGAAGCCCTCGACGGTGAACGAGGCCACCAGCAGGAACGCGATCAGCACGAACGTGATGACGGCGTCCCCGCTGCCGAGCACCCGCAGGCGGGAGGCCGGCGCGGCGGGCCGGGCGGTCGCGCCGCCGGCGGCCGGGGCGGTGTCAACTGCCACGGACGTTCCTCCCTCGCAGGCGGCGGGCCAGGCGCAGGGAGAGCGTCCGGTCCAGGATGATCGCGGCGAGGATCAGCGCGCCGACGGCGGCGTCCCGCCAGAACGGGTTGAGCCCCAGCTGGGGCAGCGCCGTCCCGATGGTGGTGAGCAGCAGCGCGCCCAGCGCCGCGCCGTAGACCGAGCCGCTGCCGCCGAAGATCGCGACCCCGCCGACGACGGCGGCCGCGACGACGAACAGCTCCTGGCCGGTGCCGGCGGTCGCGTCCAGCGTCTGGAAACGGGCGGCGTAGAGGACGCCGGCGAGGCCGGCGAGCGCCCCGTTCACGACGAACGCGGTCAGCACGCGGCGGCCCACCGGGATCCCGGACAGCCGCGCGGCCACCGGGTCCGAGCCGATCCCGTAGAGCTCGCGGCCGCTGCGGTAGGAGCGCAGGTAGAAACCGATGATCAGCACCACGACCAGCGCGATGAGCGCCAGCACCGGGATGCCGAGCAGCCGGGCGGTGCCCAGCGACTTGAAGCCGGCGGGCATGTCGGCGGCGTTGATCTGCAGCCGGTCGCTGCTGCTGGCCCACAGCGAGACCAGGCCGCGGAAGGCGTACAGGGTGCCCAGGGTGACGACCAGCGAGGGCACCTTCGCGACGGCGACGATCGCCCCGTTGACCAGGCCGCACACCGCGCCGACCGCCATGCCGGCCACCAGGACCAGGACGACGGGGATGCCGGGGAACTCGACCAGCAGCGTCCCCGAGGCGTAGGCCGACAGGCCGAGCACCGAGCCGACCGACAGGTCCACGTTCCGCGTGATGATCACGATCGTCTGACCGGCGGCCAGCACCGTGAGGATCGAGGCGGAGAGCAGCAGGTCGCGGACGTTCTGCGCGGACAGGAAGCGCGGGTTGGCGATGACCGTGATCAGGACCAGCAGCAGCAGGGCCGCGACGATCCCCAGCTCCCGGACGACGACCAGGCGCTGGACGAGGGCCGCGCCGCGCCGGCCGGTCCGCTCCGGCGGCGCGAGCTCGGCGTCGAGCTGCTGCGTCGGGGCCGCGCTCACGAGGCCACCGCCGTCGCGCCGCCCTGGCCGGTGGCGGCCAGCATGACGGTGTCCTCGTCCGCGCGGGCCCGCGGGATGTCGTCGACGAGGCGGCCCTCGTGCATCACCAGCACGCGATCGGCCATGCCGAGCACCTCCGGGAGCTCGCTGGAGACCATGACCACCGCCAGCCCCTGGGCGGCGAGCTGGGAGAGCAGCCGGTGCACCTCGGCCTTGGTGCCGACGTCGATGCCGCGGGTCGGCTCGTCGACGATCAGCACCCGCGGCTCGGTGGACAGCCACTTGGCGAGGACGACCTTCTGCTGGTTGCCGCCGGACAGCGTCGAGACGGGATCGGACAGGCGCCCCGCCTTGACCTGCAACCGCCCGGACCACTCGCTCGCCGTGGCGCGCTCGCGGCGGCGGGACAGCCAGCCCAGCCGGGCGAGCTTCCACCGCCGGGTGAGGGTCGCGTTGCGCTCCACGGAGAGCTCCATGACCAGCCCCTGCTGACGGCGGTCCTCCGGGACGAGCGCGATGCCCGCCGCCATGGCCGCGGCGGGACTGCCCTTGCGCAGTTCTCTGCCGTCGACCCGGACCGAGCCCGCGTCGTAGCCGTCGACGCCGAAGACGGCGCGCACGACCTCGCTGCGACCGGCGCCGACCAGCCCGGCGAGGGCGACGATCTCCCCCGCGCGGACGTCGAAGGAGACGTCGCTGAAGACGCCGTGCCGGGTCAGGCCGCGGACCTCGAGGACCACCTCGCCGGGCTCGACGTCCTGCTTCGGGAACAGGGAGGAGACCTCCCGGCCGACCATCCGGCGCACCACCTGGTCGACGGTGAGCTCCGCGGTGGGGTCGGTGGAGACCCACTGCCCGTCGCGCATGACGGTGATGCGGTCGCAGAGGTCGAAGACCTCGTCGAAGCGGTGGGAGATGAACAGCACCGCCGCCCCCTTGTCCCGCAGGGCACGGGCGACGGTGAACAGCCGCTCGACCTCGACGCCGGAGAGCGCCGCGGTGGGCTCGTCCATGACCAGCACGCGGGCGTCGAACGACAGCGCCTTGGCGATCTCCACCATCTGCTGGTCGGCGATGGACAGGCCGCGGGCCGGCCGATCGGGGTCGAGGTGGACGCCGAGGCGCTCGAACAGCGCCCGGCAGCGGGCGGTGAGCTGCTTGCGGTCGATCCGCCGGCCGCTGACGAGCGGCTGGCGGCCCATGAAGATGTTCTCCGCGACCGACAGGTCCGGGAACAGCGTCGGCTCCTGGTAGATGACGGCGATGCCCGCCGCCCGCGCGGCGGCCGGGCTGTCGAGGTGGGCCGGCTCGCCGTCGAGCAGCACGCGGCCGGTGTCCGGGGCGTGCACGCCCGCGAGGATCTTGACCAGCGTCGACTTGCCCGCGCCGTTCTCCCCGACCAGCGCGTGCGCCTCCCCCGCCCGCAGCTCCAGCCGGGCGCCGCGCAGCGCGGCCACCGCACCGAAGGACTTGCTGACCTCCTCGAGGGCGAGGACGACCGGTCCGGGCGTCGCTGACGCGTCGTCGTGCGCCACGGCCACCTCCGCGTGAAACGTTTCATGAACGTATGTGGCGCAGACCATAGAAGGGCTGATAGGAAGGTGTCAACCGGTAGCTCGGGATGCGTCCTACACCGGGCTGCGGTCGGACCGAGCGTGATTGACACGGTTCAGGACGTGGCGAAGTATTCGGCCCTCACGCCGGACGAGGAGGAGAGCTGACCGCGAGCATCCGGGACGTGGCGACCAGGGCCGGCGTCTCGGTCGGCACGGTCAGCAACGTCCTGAACCGGCCCGAGGTGGTCAGCCCGCCCACCCGCGAGCGGGTCCAGGCCGCCATCGCCGAGCTCGGGTTCGTCCGCAACGAGTCGGCCCGCCACCTGCGCGCCGGCTCCAGCCGCACGGTGGGCCTGGTGGTGCTCGACATCGCCAACCCCTTCTTCACCGACGTCGCGCGCGGGGTCGAGGACGTCGTCAACGCGCAGGGGATGGCGCTGATCCTCTGCAACGCCGACGACCGCCCCGAGAAGGAGGCGGCTTACCTCGCCGTCCTCGCCGAGCAGCGGGTGCAGGGGGTGCTGATCACGCCGACCGCGGTGCTCTCCCCCGAGCTGGAGGCGCTGCGGGCGCGCGGCGTCCCCGTCGTCCTGGTCGACCGGCGGGCGACCGGCCCGGACCAGTGCTCGGTCGCCGTGGACGACGCCGTGGGCGGCCAGCTCGCCGCCGAGCACCTGCTGGAGCGCGGGCACGAGCGGATCGCCTTCATCGGCGGGTCCTCCGGCCTGCCGCAGGTGCAGGAGCGGCACGCGGGCGTGACCCGCGCGGTCGTGGACCGCCTCGGCACGGACGACGCGCTGACCGTCTTCTCCCCCGACACCCTGACCGTCGCCGGCGGCCGGGAGGCCGGCGCCCAGATCGTCGGGATGCCGGAGGCCCGGCGGCCGACCGCGGCCGTGTGCGCGAACGACCTGATCGCGCTGGGCCTGCTGCAGGAGATGGTGCGGCACGGCGTGCGCGTGCCCGACGACTTCGCCATCGTGGGCTACGACGACATCGACTACGCCGGGGCCGCGGCGGTGCCGCTGACCTCGGTCCGCAAGCCGCGTCAGGAGCTCGGCCGGCGCGCCGCGGAGCTGCTGATCGAGGAGGCCAACGAGCGAGAGACCCACCTGCACCAGCAGCTGGTCTTCGAGCCGACGCTGGTCGTCCGCGAGTCGAGCATGGTGCGCCGTCCCCACGCGGCCGCCCGGAGAGGAACCGCATGAGGGTCGCGCTGTTCGCCACCTGCCTGGTGGACACCGTCGCGCCGCAGGTCGCGCGCGCGACGGCCGTGCTGCTGGAGCGGCTGGGCCACGAGGTCGTCGTCCCCCCGGGGCAGGCCTGCTGCGGGCAGATGCACGTCAACACCGGGTACCGGCGCGAGGCGGTGCCGATCGTCGCCAACCACGTGCGCGCCTTCACCGGCGCGGAGGCGGTCGTGGCGCCGTCCGGATCCTGCGTGGCGTCGATCCACCACCAGCAGGCGATGGTGCTGCGCCGGGCCGGGGAGACGGCGCTGGCCGACGAGGCCGCCGCACTGGCGGAGCGGACCTACGAGCTCTCGCAGTTCCTGGTCGACGTCCTCGGCGTCACCGACGTCGGCGCGTACTACCCGCACCGGGTCACCTACCACCCGACCTGCCACTCGCTGCGGATGCTGCGGGTCGGCGACCGGCCGCTGCGGCTGCTGCGCGCCGTGCGCGGGCTGGAGCTGGTCGAGCTGCCCGGCGCCGAGCAGTGCTGCGGCTTCGGCGGCACGTTCGCGGTCAAGAACGCCGACACCTCGACGGCGATGCTCACCGACAAGATGGCCAACGTGCTCTCGACGCACGCCGAGGTCTGCACCGCCGGGGACGCGAGCTGCCTGATGCACATCGGCGGCGGGCTCTCCCGGCTGCGCTCGGGCACCCGCACGGTGCACCTGGCCGAGATCCTCGCCTCCACCGAGGAGGCGGTCAGCCCGCACCAGACGACGAAGCCGGCGGTCCCCGCATGACCACGACGTTCCTCGGCCTGCCCACCGCGCAACGGCCCACCCTCCCCACCGCCCCCCGCGGCGTGGGCCACCTGCGGGGCGACCGGTCCTTCCCCGACGCCGCCCGCGAGAAGCTGCGGGACGGGCAGCTGCGCGCCAACCTGGGGCACGCGACGTCCACGATCCGCCGCAAGCGCGCCGCGGTGGTCGGCGAGGTGCCGGACTGGGCGCAGCTGCGCGAGGCCGGCCGCGCGATCAAGGCCGCGACCATGGCCCGGCTCGACGAGCACCTGCTCGAGCTGGAGAAGCAGGTGACCGCCCGCGGCGGCACCGTGCACTGGGCCCGCGACGCGAACGAGGCCAACGCGATCGTCCTCGACCTGGTGCGCGCCACCGGCGCCGCCGAGGTGGTCAAGGTCAAGTCGATGGCCACCCAGGAGATCGGCCTCAACGAGGCCCTGGAGGCCGCGGGCATCGCCGCCCACGAGACCGACCTGGCCGAGCTGATCGTGCAGCTGGGCGAGGACAAGCCCTCGCACATCCTGGTGCCGGCGATCCACAAGAACCGGGCCGAGATCCGCGAGATCTTCCTGCGCACCATGCCCGGCGTCGACCCGTCGCTCACCGACGAGCCGCGGCGGCTGGCCATGGCCGCCCGCGCCCACCTGCGCGAGCGGTTCCTGCGCGCCCGGGTCGCGATCAGCGGGGCCAACTTCGCCGTCGCCGAGACCGGCACCCTCGCCGTCGTCGAGAGCGAGGGCAACGGCCGGATGTGCCTGACCCTCCCCCAGACGCTGATCACCGTCATGGGCATCGAGAAGCTGGTGCCGACCTGGCGCGACCTCGAGGTGTTCCTGCAGCTGCTCCCCCGCTCCTCCACCGGCGAGCGGATGAACCCCTACACCTCCCTGTGGGCCGGGGTCACCCCCGGCGACGGGCCGCAGGAGTTCCACCTCGTCCTGCTGGACAACGGCCGGACGGCGACGCTCGCCGACGAGGTCGGCCGTGAGGCGCTGCACTGCATCCGCTGCTCGGCCTGCCTCAACGTCTGCCCGGTCTACGAGCGCACCGGCGGGCACGCCTACGGCTCGGTCTACCCCGGCCCGATCGGCGCCGTCCTCTCCCCCCAGCTCACCGGGGTGGAGGACAACGCCTCGCTGCCCTACGCGTCCTCGCTCTGCGGCGCCTGCTACGACGTCTGCCCGGTGGCGATCGACATCCCGTCGATCCTCGTGCACCTGCGCGCCGAGCACGTCGAGGCGCAGGAGCGGGCCTCCTCCTTTCCGCGGGCCGAGGCGCTCGGGTTCCGGTGGCTGGCGAAGGCCATGAGCAACCCGCGGCTGTGGCACGCGGCGCAGCGGGCCGCCGGGCTGGGCCGGTTCCTCGCCCGCGGGAAGCCGGTGCTGCCCGCGGCGCTGCCCCCGCCGGCGTCGAAGTGGACCCGCAGCCGGGACCTGCCGGCGCCGCCGGCGAAGACGTTCACGCAGCAGTGGGCCGAGGAGCACGGCCGATGAGCGCCCGCGAAGAGGTCCTGGGCCGGATCCGGACGGCGCTGGGTGCCGACCGCGCGCGGCCACCGGAGATCGCCCGCGGCTACCGGACCGCCGACGACCGCTCCCCCGAGGTGCTGCGCGACGTCCTGGTCGACCGGCTCGAGGACTACAAGGCCCAGGTCCTGCGCTGCGCGCCGGACGCGATCTCCGCGACGGTCGCCGCCGCGCTGGACGCGGGGCTCGGCACCGGCTGGCGGCCCGCGGACGTCGTCGTCGCCCCCGGTCTGCCCGCCGCGTGGCGGCCGGACGGCGTGACCGAGGACGACGGCCGGCCCGCGGTGGAGCTCGCCGGGTTCGCCGCGGCGGTCACCGGCGTCGCCGTCGCCGTCGCGGAGACCGGCACGCTGGTCCTCGACGGGACGCCGGCCACCGGGCGCCGGGCGGTCTCGCTGCTGCCCGACTGCCTGGTCTGCGTCGTCACCGCCGACCAGGTCGTCGGCGGCGTCCCGGAGGGCCTGGCGCGGCTCGACCCGGTCGCGCCGCTGACCATGATCAGCGGCCCCTCGGCGACCAGCGACATCGAGCTCTCGCGGGTCGAGGGCGTGCACGGCCCCCGGACGCTGGTCGTCGTCCTCGCGAGCTAGTGCCGCGGCTGCGAACCTTTGCCCTGGTGCGGCAGATCAGTCCCGCTGCTGTCGCGGTTCTCGGCGGGCAAGCGATGTGCGGACACGGCGCATTCCTGATGTGCCGCGACGTCGGCTCGCCGTCGCTCCCGTAGGCGGAGTGGATCGGATACCCACCGAGAGGCGCATCGTGGTGGTTCACCGAGCTCGGGATACCGCCGTCAGGCGACACTCGGCGGTATCGCGGCCGGCCCGTCCCCCCGCCAGGGCAAGGGTTGCCTGACGCGGCATTAGTCCGCCTTGGACGGCGGCTTGCCCTCGGCCCGGGCCTCCGCGGCCTGCTGCGGGTCGTAGGCGCAGGCGTCGCCCACCTCGGCGACCGGGGACTGCGCCGGCGGCGGGGTCTCCCCCGCGGTCGGCGACGCCGGCGTCGTCCCGTCGGCCGGGGCGCTGCTGGTCGGCGGGGTCGTCGTCGCCGGCGGGTCGATCGCGTCCCGCACGATCTGCCGCATGGCGTCGTAGTCCGGGTAGGCCGGGTCGATCAGGCTGGTGTCGAAGACGACGCTGCGCACCTCGGCGTCCTTGACCAGGAACGCGAGGTCGACGAAGTCGTCCAGGGCCGACCGCGGGATGTCGGTGCTGACGATGTCCTGCGTGGTGTCGGCGATCTGCTGGTACTGGCGCAGCAGGGTGACCGGGTCGGCGGCCTCGATGATCGCGTCGATCGTGCAGCGCTGGCGGGCCATCCGGTCGTAGTCGGTGAGGCCGTACCGGCCGCGGGCGAACTGCAGCGCACCGTTGCCGTCGAGGTGCTGGTCCGGGCCCGGCGCGAAGTAGTCGTCGGGCAGTTCCCCGGTGCCGGGGTCGCCGTTGATGGGCACCCAGTAGTTGATGTTGACGGTGATGCCGCCCAGCGCGTCGACCAGCCGGCTGAACCCCTCGAGGTTGACCAGCACGAAGTAGTCGATGTGCAGGCCCAGGGCCTCGCCGACGCCGAGCTTGAGGAAGTCGGCGCCCGGGTCGTCGGTCGGGCCGAGGATGTCGGGGTGGTCCCGCGGCCCGTTGCCGTACACGGCGTTGAGCAGGCTCTCGCTCTCGCTGCCGGCGTCGAAGCCGTCTGGGTAGACCTCGGCCAGCGGGCTGTCCTCGGGGAACGGCAGGTCCTCGAGGTTGCGGGGCAGGCTGAACAGGACCGTGTTGCCGGTGTCGGTGTCGATGCTGGCCACGATCACGGTGTCGGTGCGCAGCCCCTCGCGTCCCGGACCGGAGTCACCGCCCAGGAGCAGCACGTTGACCCGGGCCTTGTCGCCGAACGGGTTGGGGGTGTCGACGACGGTGGCCGACTCGCGGTCGTCGGCGAACACGCCGTCGAGCAGGCCGCGCTGGGCACCGGCCAGGCGGGTCCCCCAGTACGCGGGCAGCGCGACACCGGCGGCGAGCAGCAGGACGAGCAGGACGCCGAGCACGTGCTTGGCCGGGCGGGTGCCCGCCGGCACCAGCATCCGGTAGCCGGCGGCGATCACGACGATCCACAGCAGCCCGACCAGCGCCACCCCGCCGATCACCCAGAGCAACGAGCTCGAGTCGACGGCGAGCTGCACGGCCGTCCGGCGCCCGGCCGTGGCCAGGTAGATTCCGCCGCCGACCAGCGCGAGGAACACCAGCAGCGTCAGCGCGCCGAGCTTGCGGCGCCCGGCCGCGAGGAACGCCGTCCCGGGGAGGATCGCGCCGACCACGGTGAGGCCGAGTGCGGCCGCGAAGCTGCGGGCGGTCCGGCGGCGCCGGGAGCGGCGGCCGTGGTCCCCGGCGCCCGCGGACGGGGGTGCGTCGAGGTTCGCCGTCACGCGTCTGCCTCGCGGGAACCCCAGCTCATCCGGCCATGCTCCCACCGAAAGCTGTCAGGAGCCCGGCCGCGCATCCTGGCTGTGCAGCAGTGCACCCGCTCGGGGGTGAGCTGGGTCCCATCCGGGCACTACCCCTTGAGACCACCCGTTGGTTACGGAAGCGTAGGTTACGGAATCGTAGGCGAGCCGGAGGGTCCCATGACGAGCACGTCCCCACAGAGCGCCGTCCTCATCGAGCTGGAGCAGGTGGTCGCGCAGAACCTCGACCGGCACCTCTCCCTGGCCAAGGAGTGGCACCCGCACGACTACATCCCGTGGTCGGAGGGGCGGAACTTCGCCTTCCTCGGCGGGGACGACTGGTCGCCGGAGCAGTCGCGGCTCGACGAGACCGCCAAGGCGGCGATGATCACGAACCTCCTGACGGAGGACAACCTGCCGAGCTACCACCGCGAGATCGCCACCCGGTTCGGCACGGACGGCGCGTGGGGCCAGTGGGTCGGCCGGTGGACGGCGGAGGAGAACCGGCACGGCATCGCGCTGCGCGACTACCTCGTGGTCACCCGGGGCGTCGACCCCGTGGAGCTGGAGCGGGCCCGGATGGACTACATGACCACCGGCTACGACTCCGGCGACAAGACCCCGCTCGAGGCGATCGCCTACGTCTCCTTCCAGGAGCTGGCCACCCGCGTCTCGCACCGCAACACCGGCCGCGCCACCGGCGACCCGATCGCCGACAAGCTGCTCGCCCGCATCGCGACCGACGAGAACCTGCACATGGTCTTCTACCGCAACCTCATGGCCGCGGCCTTCGACGTCGACCCCGACCTCGCCATGCAGGCGGTCACCAAGGAGGTCGTCGGCTTCGAGATGCCCGGCGCCACCATGGCCAACTTCCGGCGCAACTCGATGCTGATCGCCAAGGCCGGGATCTACGACCTGCGGCTGCACCACGACGAGGTGGTCAGCCCGGTGCTGCGGGCCTGGAAGGTCTTCGAGCGCACCGACCTCGGCCCCGCCGGCGAGAAGGCCCGCGAGGAGCTGGCCACCTTCCTCGAGGGCCTGGACGCGCAGGCCACCCGCTTCGTCGAGAGCCGCGAGCGCGCCCGCGCCCGCGCCGCCGCCAAGGCCTGAGCGCCGGCCTCAGTCGATCAGCACGATCGCCTCGACCTCGACGCTGATGTCGAAGGGCAGTTCGGCCATGCCCACCGCCGAGCGGGCGCCGCGGCCGCGATCGCCGAGGACCTCGACGAGCAGGTCGGAGCATCCGTTGATCACGGCCGGTGTCTGGTTGAAGCCGGGCCGGCAGTTGACCATGCCGAGCAGCTTGACGACCTGACGCACCCGCCCGAGGTCGCCGATCTCGTCCTTGAGCACCGCGAGCAGCTGCAGACCGGTGAGCCGGGCCGCCTCGCGCGCCTCGTCGACGCTCAGCCCGCCGTCCCCCACCTTGCCGGTGACCATGCTGCCGTCGGGGCGCGCGGGCCCGGCGCCGGAGAGGTACACGAGGTCGCCGGCCGTCACCGCCGGGGCGTAGTTGCCTCCCGGGGCGCGGGGCGTGGGGAGCTCGATCCCGAGTTCGCGCAGTCGTGCGTCGACGTCCATGGGGGTCACCCTGGCCGCCGCAGGACTGTCGGGGAAGCGACCTAGGGTTGGCCGCGTGCGGATCGCCACCTGGAACGTGAACTCCATCCGCAGCCGGGCCGACCGGGTGGCCGCCTGGTTGCAGCGCCGGGACGTCGACGTGCTGGCGCTGCAGGAGACCAAGTGCCGTGACGACCAGTTCCCCGACGAGCGCTTCACCGAGCTGGGCTACCAGGTCGCGCACGTGGGGTTCTCCCAGTGGAACGGGGTGGCCATCCTGTCCCGCGTCGGGCTGGAGGACGTCGAGATCGGCTTCCCGGGCCAGCCGTGCTGGGGAGACGATCCGGACACCGAGGCGCGGGCGCTCGGCGCGACCTGCGGCGGCGTCCGGGTGTGGAGCCTCTACGTGCCCAACGGGCGGACGCTCGCCGACCCGCACTACACGTACAAGCTGGAGTGGCTGGCCGCCCTGCGGGAGACCGCGGCGGGGTGGGTGGAGAAGGACCCGGACGCGCCGATCGCACTCGTCGGGGACTGGAACATCGCGCCGGAGAACGACGACGTGTGGGACATGGCCGTGTTCGCGCACGCCACCCACGTCTCACCGCCGGAGCGGGCGGCGTTCCGGGCGATCGTGGACGCTGGGTACGCCGACGTCGTCCGCCCGTACGCGCCCGGCCCCGGGGTCTACACCTACTGGGACTACACGCAGCTGCGCTTCCCGCGGCGCGAGGGCATGCGGATCGACTTCGTCCTCGGTTCCCCGGCGTTCGCCGCGCGGGTGGACGCAGCCCTCATCGACCGCGAGGAGCGCAAGGGCAAGGGAGCGAGCGACCACGCGCCCGTCGCCGTCCGGCTGACGGACTGAGGTCGCCGAGCCGGCCGGCTCAGACGGGCGGGAAGTGCGGGCTCTCGCTCGCCGGCCCGTCCTCGCCCCAGCGCAGCCAGCCCGACAACCCCGTCGGAGCGGGACGTGCGTGGTGGTGCGTCATCCGGTGCTCGCCACCGGCCGACGGGTGGCGGCTGTCCTCGCACCGGGTGTGGGTGAGGTAGTGCTGCACGGGGGCGACGTCGGCGATGCGTCCGCGGGCCGCGACGTCGTGCCGTGCCTCGCGCTCGCACGCGAGCTTCTCGGCCAGCGACATCTCGGCCGGCGAGGCATTGCCGGGCCGCTCCGGTGAGGTCCCACGTGGCGTCGTCATGGCGTCCTCTCCCTTCGGAGGGCTGCGCGGCGTGGTGCCGCACTGCCGATGCTGCGCCGCCCGGCCGCGGTACGCCAGGCTCTCGCCCGTCCTCTCAGGAAGTTCTCAGCGCGCTCGCGGGCAGGGCTCCGCCGACCCGCCCGCCGGCCTCCGGCTCGCCGTCCGCTCCCGCACGTAACCTGGCCCCTCGTGCTCGTCCTGCTCCCCCCGTCCGAGACCAAGTCCCCCGGCGGGTCCGGCGCCCCGCTCGACCTGAAATCCCTCTCCTCACCCGCGCTGACGCCGGTGCGCGCGCGGCTGGCCGAGGCGCTGGCCGCGCTCGCCGACGACGTCCCCGCCGCCCGGGCGGCGCTCGGCCTCTCGGCGCAGCAGGACGGCGAGATCACCCGCAACGCGGCGCTGTTCTCCTCCCCCACCATGCCGGCGCTGGAGCGCTACACCGGCGTCCTCTACGACGCGCTCGACGTCCGGTCGATGACGCAGGCCCAGCGGGCTCGGGCCGCGGCGCGGCTGGCGGTCGGCTCGGCGCTGTTCGGGCTGGTCCGCGACGGCGACCGCATCCCGGCCTACCGGCTCTCCGCCGGCTCGCAGCTGCCGGGACTGCCGACGCTGCGGGCGCTGTGGAAGCCGGCGCTGGGGCCGGTCCTGGCCGGCGTCGAGGACCTGGTGGTCGACCTGCGCAGCGGCTCGTACGCCGCGCTCGCGCCAGCGCCGGGTGCGGTGTCCGTCACCGTGCTCAGCGAGCGGCCGGACGGCGCACGGGCGGTGGTCAGCCACTTCAACAAGGCGCACAAGGGCCGGCTGGCGCGGTTCCTGGCGACGACGACGGCGGAGCCCGCGGACGTCGTCCGGCTGCGGGCGCTGCTGCGGCGCAACGGCTGGACCGTCGAGCACGACGGCGGTTGCGCGCTGACCCTCGTCGTCCCGGCCGACCAGGTGGTCACAACCCGCGCCCAGCGTGGGAACCTCGCCGGGTGAGCCTCCACCCAGACGCAGACCTCTGCTTCCGGCCGGCGACGGAGCTGGCCGCGCTGGTCCGCACGCGCGAGATCTCGGCGCGCGAGCTGCTCGACGCCCACCTCGAGCGCATCGAGCGGGTGAACCCGGCGGTGAACGCGATCGTGACCCTTGACGCCGAGGGCGCGCGGGCGGCGGCCGACGCCGCCGACGCGGCGCTGGCGGCCGGGGAGGACATCGGCCCGCTGCACGGGCTGCCCGTCGCGCACAAGGACACCCACGCGACCGGCGGCATGCGGACGACGTGGGGCTCGCCCCTGTTCGCCACCACCGTGCCCGCGCGCGACGAGCTGATCGTCGCGCGGCTTCGTGCGGCCGGGGCCGTGCGGGTCGGCAAGACGAACGTGCCGGAGTTCGCCGCCGGGTCGCACACCTTCAACCCGGTCTTCGGAGCCACCCACAACCCGTACCGGCACGGGCTGTCGGTCGGCGGGTCCAGCGGGGGAGCGGCCGCGGCACTGGCCGCCGGGCTGGTGCCGGTGGCCGAGGGGTCGGACATGGGCGGCTCGCTGCGCAACCCGGCGGCGTTCTGCAACGTCGTCGGCCTGCGGCCCACCCCGGGCAGGGTGCCGATGTGGCCCTCGCCGCTCGGCTGGTCGACGCTGTCGGTGCAGGGGCCGATGGGCCGGACGGTGGGCGACGTCGCGCTGCAGCTCTCCGCGATCGCCGGCCCGGACCCGCGGGTGCCCATCTCGCTGGAGTCACCGGGGTCGGCCTTCGCGGGCCCGCTGGACGCCGACCTGCGCGGGCTGCGCGTGGCGTGGACGCCGGACCTCGGCGGCCGGGTGACCGTCGATCCGGCGATCACCTCGGTGCTGTCGTCGTCCCTGGGGGTGTTCGCCGACCTCGGGGCGACCGTCGAGGAGGACTGCCCCGACCTCTCCGGCGCCGACGAGGTGTTCTCCACCCTGCGGGCCTGGCTGTTCGAGCAGGCGCACCTGGAGAAGTCGCGGCGGACGCCGGAGCTGGTCAAGGAGAGCATCCGGTGGAACGCCGAGATGGGTGCGAAGCTCACCGGCGCCGACGTCGCGCGGGCCGAGGTGGCGCACACGCAGCTGTACGAGCGCGTGGTGGAGTTCTTCGAGCGCTACGACGTGCTGCTGGCGCCGACGACGCAGGTGCTGCCGTTCCCGGTGGAGCTGGAGTACCCGACGGAGATCGGAGGGGTGCCGCAGGAGAACTACCTGGAGTGGATGCGCTCGTGCACGATCCTCTCCCCCACCGGCTGCCCGGCGCTGTCGGTGCCCGGCGGGTTCACCCCCGACGGGCTGCCCGTGGGCCTGCAGATCGTCGCGGCCCCGCGCGCCGACCGGCGGGTGCTCGAGGTGGGGCACGCCTTCGAGCAGGCGACCCGCTTCGCCGACCGCCGTCCGGACCTCTGAGCTCTTCTACGGTTCTCTAGCGGTGTCGCTAGACGACCCGAGACGGACTTAGCCCAGAAGTCCTGGGCGTCGTTGACCTCCCCGGTGTCCGCGAGCCGCAAGGCCGAGCACTCCCCACGCCAGATCATCCAGGTGGCCCGCTCCACCGGTCGCCGCAGCTGCCGGTCGAACCAGTCTCCACACCGGCCAGGTCCAGGGCCTCAGCTGCCTCGGTCAGGTAGCCGCGGGTCTCCAGCCGACCTCGAAGAGGTGGCGCTGGACATCCACGACCACCTCGAGGGTCGGCTTCGCGGGGATGCCCTGGAGCCCGGGCACCTCGACGAGGAGGACGAGTACGTACTCCCACGTGAACAGTGTGGAGTCCGCCGGCGTCGCGTCGACGAGACCCCGGGCGTCGGCGCAGGCGCGCAGTTCGGCGAGAAACGCCTCGTCGTCCTCGTTGCGCCCCTCCCCGGGGAACCACAGGGACGCCACCCGGCCATCCTCGCTCACCCGCGCGGCACAACGCGAGGATGGCGCCCACGCGGCGCGGGTGACGCGCCGGTCGTCGTCCTACCTCACCGCAACGGGTCCTCCCTCACGCCCCACCGTGAGCCAGAAGCCCGTCCGATCAGCCCAGCTGATCCCGGCTGCGGCCCGCCCTCTGCCGCGGTCTACGGCTCTCTAGCGGTCGAGCTAGACGGCCGGGACGCACCTGGGCGTCGAGCGCGGAGCCCGCCCCACAGCAGGAGAAGGCCGATGCCGATCAGCGCCGGCTCCAGCGCGAAGGCGGCGGTCAGCCCGTACCGGTCCGCCAGACAGCCGAGCAGGTAGGGGAGACGGCGGCGACCACGCCGAGGATCAGCTGCGAGCGGGCGTTGGCCCGGTCCTCACGTCCGCGCGCCGCGTCGAGGGTCAGCGCGAGCGCGAGCGGATAGAGGTTCGCGATGCCCACGCCGCATGCGAACAGCCCCAGGACGGCGAGCGCCGGCCGGTCGGTCAGCCAGAACAGGACGAAGCTCGCGCCGGTGACGGCCAGCGAGGAGTACAGGAGGACGACGCTCCGGCCCGGACGGCGGGTGAGCCCCGCGCCGAGCAGACGCCCGACCAGGATGCCGAGGAAGTTGCTGCTCAGCGCGGTGCTGGCGGCGGCCGCGGACAGGCCGGTGTCGAGGAGCCGCTGGGGGCCGAAGTACACCAGGCAGAACTCGATCGCCGAGCTGACCGCGGTCAACACCGCGAACAGCCAGCAGGCCATCGGCAGACCGCCGGCTCCCTCCGCGGCGTGGTGCCGAGGCGCCGCCGGCAGCGACTCGCGGCGGTAGCGCAGGTAGAGCACGGCCAGGACGACGGCCGGCACCGCGAACGTGGCGCGCCAGCCCACCGCGCTCGCCGCCAGCACGCCGAGGGCCAGCGGGGCGACCACCGCGGACGCACCGGCGCCGATGTTCGCCTCGGTCAGCGCACGGTCCCGCCGGCTGCCGTGCCGGTCGGACAGGACCGCCTGGACGACGGCGAGCAGCGTCGTCCCGGCCAGACCGAACACCCCGGCTCCGAGCAGCGTGACCGGCACGCCCGCGCCGAGGGTGAACAGGCCGGCACCCAGCACGGTGGCCACGGCCGAGCACCACAACAGCGCGCCCCTCGCCAGGCGGCGGGACGCCCACGCGAAGCCGGCCCCGGCCAGCGCCGCGCCTGCCGACCACAGGACGGAATAGAGGCCGAGCAGCGTGTAGGAGAACCCCAGCTCCGCACGCAGCAGGGTGACCGCCGGCCCGAAGGCGTACAGCCAGAAGGTGTAGCAGCCCAGCAGGGCGTAGGAGAGCACGGTGGGTGCGTCCCGCACGAACGAGTCGGGCCGGCCGGGCTCCGGCTGCCGCTGCGCCTCTGTGTATCGATACACAGATCGAGTGTGCGACGCCCGTGTCCCGTCCACAACTCGACGCGGCCGTGCGTCCTGCCGAGCCGATCTCGGGCGGCCGCCTCAGCGGTGGCGCAGGCCGCGGAGGGTCCGGACGGCGACCAGCAGCTCGGCGAGCTCCTGGCGGTCCCCCCTGGCGATGTCGGTCAGCTGCGCGGCAGCACGGCGCTGGGCGGGGTCCCAGGACGACACCCATGCCTCCACCAGCGCCGAGGCCGGCTCGTCGTCCGCCGACCGATTCCGCAGCACCTCGACGATCAAGCGGGCCTGCTCGGAGGCGAGGTCGTCGCGCAGCGTCGCCCGGGCCATCGAGTTCCAGCGGCGGTCGCGGGGGAGCGCGATGATCCGCTCCCGCAGCGGGACCACACCGAGCCGCTCGGCCAGTCGTTGCTGGACCTGCGCCGCCAGCGCGATCGGCGCGGAGGTCTGCTCGGCCACGACGGCGAGGTCGAGGGCCGAGGGGAGCAGGTGGGCGGCCGCGGCCGCGGCGGCCAGGTCCGCGGGCACGCCGGCCTCCTGCAGCCGCGCCGCCCGTTCGGCGTAGGCCCTCGCCTCGGCGCCGAGCAGCCAGTGCGGCAACCCCGCGCGCACCTCGGCCACGGGTGCCGCGAACCGTTCCGTCACCTCGGCCAGCGGAGCCGGGTGCTCACCGGTCACCGCGGGCAGGCGCAGCAGCCAGCGGGCCGCCCGCTCCGCCAGCCGCGTCGCCTCGGTCCGCAGCTCGATCTGCACGGCCGCCTGCACCTGGTTGTCCAGCGGCCGGACGGCGTCCCACATCCGGTCGACGCCGAAGACGGCGAGGGCGATCGCGTGCGCCCGGACCACCGCGGCCAGCGGGACCCCGGTCTCTTCGCGCAGCCGGAACAGCCCCGTGACGCCGGCGATGTTGACCGCCCGGTTGGTCACCGCGGTGGAGATGATCTCCCGCCGCAGGGGGTGGTCGATGATCGCGGCAGGGAACCGGGTCCGCAGCGGCGTCGGGAAGTACTGGACGAGCAGGTCCTCCAGCGCCGGGTCGTCCGGCAGCGCCGAGGACAGGACGGCGTCCCCGGTCTCGAGCTTGGCGTAGGCGAGCAGCACCGACAGCTCCGGACCGGTCAGGGCCTGCCCGTCGCGCCGGCGCTGGACCAGGACGCGCTCGTCGGGCAGCGCCTCGACGCTGCGCACCAGCCGGCCCGAACGCTCCAGCGAGCGGATGAACCGCTCGTGCGCGTCGAGCAGCGACCGGGCGGAGCTCACCTCCACGGCCAGCGTCGCGTTCTGCGCGTGGTTGTCGGTGAGGACGGCGGAAGCGACCTCGTCGGTCATCTCGCCGAGCAGGGCCGCCCGGCCGTCGGGGGACAGCCCGTCGACGCCGTTCAACGCGATCTTGATGTTCACCTCGTGGTCGGAGGTGTCCACGCCGGCGGAGTTGTCGATCGCGTCGGTGTTGACCTTGCCGCCGGCCAGCGCGAACTCCACCCGGCCGCGCTGGGTGAGCCCGAGGTTGCCGCCCTCGCCGACCACCCGGACCCGCAACTGCTCGCCGTCCACCCGGACGGCGTCGTTGGCCTTGTCCCCGACGTCGAGGTCGCTCTCCTCGCGCGCCTTCACGTAGGTGCCGATGCCGCCGTTGAACAGCAGGCCGGCCGGCGCGAGCAGGATCGCGCGGATCAACTCGACGGGGGAGAGCGACTCCACGTCGTCGGCCAGGCCCAGCGCGGTGCGCATCTGCGGCGAGACCGGCACCGACTTCGCCGTCCGCGGCCAGACGCCGCCGCCCGGGCTGATCAGCGCGGCGTCGTAGTCGGCCCACGAGGAGCGGGGGAGGTCGAACAGCCGCCGGCGCTCGGCGAAGGACGTCGCCGCGTCGGGGGTGGGGTCGACGAACACGTGCCGGTGGTCGAACGCCCCGATCAGCCGGATGTGCTCCGACAGCAGCATCCCGTTGCCGAACACGTCGCCGGACATGTCGCCGATGCCGACGACGGTGAAGTCCTCCTTCTGCACGTCGACGCCGAGCTCGCGGAAGTGCCGGGTGACCGACTCCCACGCGCCGCGGGCGGTGATGCCCATCGCCTTGTGGTCGTAGCCGACCGACCCGCCGGAGGCGAATGCGTCGCCGAGCCAGAACCCGCGCTCGAGCGCGACCTCGTTGGCCAGGTCGGAGAAGGTGGCGGTGCCCTTGTCGGCGGCCACGACCAGGTAGGAGTCGTCGCCGTCGTGCCGGACCACGCGCTCCGGCGGCACGACGCGGCCGTCGACCAGGTTGTCGGTCAGCGTCAGCAGCGCGCCGATGAACAGCCGGTAGCAGGCCTGGCCCTCGGCGAGGACGGCGTCCCGGGAGGCGCCGTCCGGCGGGGGCTGCTTGACCACGAAGCCGCCCTTGGCCCCGGTCGGCACGATGACGGTGTTCTTCACCATCTGCGCCTTGACCAGGCCGAGCACCTCGGTGCGCAGGTCCTCCGGCCGGTCGGACCAGCGCAGCCCGCCGCGGGCCACCGCGCCGAACCGCAGGTGGATGCCCGACACCCGCGGTGAGCTGACCCAGACCTCCCGCTGCGGCCGGGGCTCGGGCAGGTCGGGGACGTCGGCCGGGTGCAGCTTGAGCGCGAGCGGGCCGCCGGCGTAGTACGTCGTCCGCTGGGTGGCGGTGACCGCGGCGAGCAGCGCGGTGAGGACGCGGTCGGCGTCCAGCGACGCGACCTCGCCGATCGCCGCGCGCAGCGACGCGACCAGGTCCTGCTGGCGCGCCTCGCGACCGGCGTCCCGGCCGGGGGAGAAGCGGGTCTCGAACAGCGCGACCAGCCGGGCGACGATCTGCGGGTGGGCGGCCAGCGTCGCCTCGACGTAGTCCTGCCCGAACGGCAGCCCGGTCTGGCGCAGCCACTGCACGTAGGCGCGCACCACCGTCACCTGGCGCCAGTTCAGCCCGGCCAGCAGCACCAGCGCGCCGAGGCCGTCGTCCTCGGCGTCCCCGCGCCAGACGGCGCTGATCGCCTCGGTGAACCGCTCCGGCAGCGAGCGCAGCAGGGGCAGGTCCTCGACTGACGTGGTCAGCCCGAAGTCGTAGATCCAGGCCAGCGGCGCGCCGATCCGGTCGATCTCGTACGGCCGCTCGTCGACGACGTCGACGCCCATGTGCTGCAGCACCGGCAGGACGTCGGAGAGCAGCAGCCGCTGGCCGACGCGGTAGATCGTGAGCCGGCGCTCGGACGCGGCGGCGTCCGGCGGGGTCCACAGCCGCAGCGCCATGCCGCCGGCGTCCAGCCCGTCGAGCTGCTCGAGGTCCGCGACGGCGCGCGCGGCGGGGAAGTCCTCCTGGTAGGCGGCGGGGAAGGCGTCGGCGACGCGGGCCAGGATCCGCTCGGCCTCGGCGGCGGGGTGGCGGGCGTGCAGCGCCTCGGCCAGCTCGTCGGTCCAGCTGCGGGCGACGGCGGCCAGCTCGGCCTGCAGCGCCTCGACGTCGACGTCCGGCGGCCGCGGCGTGCCCCGGCGGCCCTGCGGCACCCGGACGACGAAGTGCAGCCGGGTCAGCACCGACTCCGTCGACCACGCGGTGTACTCGATCGCCGTGCCGCCCAGCCGCTCCAGCAGCACCTGCTGCATGCGGGTGCGGACCTCGGTCGTGTACCGGTCGCGCGGCAGGTAGACCAGCGCCGACCAGAAGCGGCGGGCGGGGTCCAGGCGGAGGAACAGCCGCAGCTGCCGGCGCTCCTGCAGGTAGAGCACGGCCATCGCGACGGGCAGCAGCTCGTCGGTGCCGACCTGCATCAGCTCGTCGCGGGGATAGGTCTCCAGGACGTCGAGCAGCGCCTTGCCGGTGTGGCTGTCGGCCGGCACGCCCGAGCGCGCGATCACCTCGGCCACCCGGCGGCGCACGAGCGGCACGTCCAGGACGCTGGTGGTGTACGCGGCGGTGGGGAACAGGCCGGCCAGCCGGTGCTGGCGCGGGTTGCCGTCGCCGTCCGGGAGGGTGACCACGACGAGGTCCATCCACGCCCGCCGGTGCACCGGCGAGCGCGCGTCGGCCTTGGTCACCGTGACCAGGCGCTGCCCGGTGGAGCGCCGGGCCTCCGGCGCCGTGAGGACGGCGGCGCTCATGTCGGTGTCGCTGCGCAGCACCCCGAGGCCGGTGCCCGGGAGGGCGCGCACGGCGCTCTTGCCACGCGACGGCGCCGGCTCGACGTCGCGGGCGCCGAGGAAGACGAAGTTGCCGTCGGCGAGCCAGCGCAGCAGCGCGGCGGCCTCGGCCGGGTCGTCGGAGGGATCGCCGCCGGACCCGTTCGCGGCGAGCTGCTCGAGGCGGTCGGCCAGTTGCAGCGCCCGCGCGTGCATGCGGTCGGCGTCCTCGTGCACCGCGCGCACGTCCGCGAGGACCGTGCGCAGGCCGACGACCAGGTCGGCCGCCGCCTCGTCGTCCACCGGCCCGTCGAGGACGACGGCCATCCACGACTCGGGCAGCGCGTCGGCGCCGCAGCCCTCGGGGGAGGAGCTGTCGCAGAAGGCCCGGATCCGGCCGGTGACGTCCCGGCGGACGACGACCACCGGGTGGACGACGTGCTGCAGGCCCACGCCCTGCCGCACCACCTCCGCGGTGACCGAGTCGACGAGGTAGGGCATGTCGTCGGTGACGATCCGGACGATCGCCCGCCCGTCGTCGAGCCGCTGCACGTCGACGGTCGCCGCCCCCTGCGGGCGGACCTCGGCCAGCCTCAGGTGGCCCAGTGCGAGGGCCGCCAGGTCGGCCGGGTCGTGGCCGAGCACCTCGGCGGCCGGCTCGCTCCAGTAGTAGCGCTGCAGCAGCGCGGGGACGTCAGCGGGGGCGCAGCCGGCCGGCAGGGGAGGCCGTGCGCCGCCCTCGACCGCGGTCTCGGCGGCGCGGTCGAGCAGCCGTCGCTTCTCGTCCCGCTCGGCCTCGAGGGCGGCGAGCTCGGTGGGAGCCGCCGGCTCGTCGGCCGGGGGGACGTCGTCCTCCCGCGCGCGCCCCGGGGTCTCCGGGACGACGCCGGTGGTGGTCGCCATGGAGGCCCACGCTAACCCCGACCGTGGCGGGCGTCACGGCGACGCGGCGGGTCGCGCGGGGACGGTCAGTCCCGCCGCAGGAGGAGGTCGAAGAGCCAGCTCGCGACGGCGAGGATCAGCCCCCCGATGATCGCCGCGCCGAAGCCGTCGACGTCCAGCTTGGTCGACAGCAGCGCGGTGAGACCGAGCAGGGCCGCGTTGATGACCAGGTAGAACAGCCCGAGCGTGAGGATGAGGAACGGCAGCGACAGCAGCTTGATCACCGGGCCGAGGATCGCGTTGACGACCGCGAAGAGCAGGGCCAGCCAGACGAAGGTGATCGACAGTCCCAGCACGGCGTTGGGGTTCTCGTCCACCTGGATCCCCGGCACGTACTTCGCCACGAAGTAGAAGACGACCGCCATGAGGACGACCTTGATCAGAAGCTTGATCACGCGATCACGCTAGCGCCGCCGAGCTGGCACGACGGCATCTTCGACGCTCTACCGTCGTCTAGCGTCGTCGCTAGACGGCCGCAGACGAGGGCATCGACGACACGCGCTACGCCGTTCTACGGATGTCTACGGCGATCCCTAGAGAGGGCCATACGGTGCTCGCCGTGGACCCCGTGCGGAATCCCTACGCGCCCGGCGCCGGGCAGCGCCCGCCCGAGCTGGCCGGCCGCGACGCGGAGCTGACGGCCTTCGACGTCGTCCTGGAGCGGATCGCCCACGGCCGCCCCGAGCGCTCGCTGGTCCTGACCGGGCTGCGCGGCGTGGGCAAGACCGTGCTGCTCAACCAGCTGCGGTCGGCGGCGATCGGGCGCGGGTGGGGGACCGGCAAGATCGAGGCGCGGCCCGAGCAGTCGCTGCGGCGGCCGGTGTCCTCGGCGCTGCACATGGCGCTGCGCGAGCTGCGGCACCCCGACCAGGAGTCGATGGACGCCGTCCTCGGGGTGCTCAAGGCCTTCGCGCTGCGCGGGGTGGGCGGGGAAGGCGCGGCCGCGAAGGTGCGCGACCGCTGGCAGCCCGGCATCGACGTGCCGACGGCGCTGGGCCGGGCCGACTCCGGCGACATGGAGATCGACCTGGTCGAGCTGCTAAGCGACGCGGCCGGGCTCGCGGCCGACGTGGGCAAGGGCATCGCGCTGTTCATCGACGAGATGCAGGACGTGCAGCCCGACGACGTCTCGGCGATCTGCGCGGCCTGCCACGAGCTCTCCCAGCAGGGCGCGCCGCTGATCGTGGTCGGCGCCGGCCTGCCGCACCTGCCGGCGGTGCTGTCGGCGTCGAAGAGCTACTCCGAGCGGCTGTTCCGCTACCTGCGCATCGACCGCCTCGACCGCGCCGCCGCCGATCGGGCGCTGCTCGCCCCGGCCGAGCGGGAGGAGGTCACCTTCGAGCCGGCCGCGCTCGACGCCCTCTACGCCGCCGCGGACGGCTACCCGTACTTCGTGCAGGCCTACGGCAAGGTCACCTGGGACGTCGCGGCCGCCTCGCCGATCACCGCGGACGACGTGGCGATGGCCGCCCCGGTCGCTGAGGCGGAGCTGGCGGTGGGCTTCTTCGGCTCCCGCTACGACCGCGCCACCCCCGCCGAGCGGGAGTACATGCACGCGATGGCCGAGCTCGGCGGCTCGCAGGGCAGCGCGGTGGCGACGTCGGAGGTCGCCGTCTCGCTGGGCCGCAAGCCGGCGTCGCTGTCGCCGGCCCGCGACTCGCTGATCAAGAAGGGCCTGGTCTACTCGGCCGAGCGCGGCCAGATCGCCTTCACCGTCCCGCACTTCGGCCGCTACCTCCTCCGCCACCCGGACTAACCGTGCCTTATCGGGATAAAGCACGGTGCTCTATCCCGATAAAGCCCGCGTGGTTAGAGATCGTTGGCCGAGGGCAACCGTCGCCCGGGTGACCGACGACAGGGGTGCGCGTGCCGACGTGGCTGGAGGCCGGGCTGTGGGGACTGCTCGGCGGCGGCGCGCTGGTGCTGGGCGCGCTGGTCGCCTGGTTCACGCAGGTGCCGCGGGACGCCATCGCCTCGGTCATGGCGTTCGGCTCCGGCGTGCTGATCTCGGCGGTCGCCTTCGACCTGATGGAGGAGGCGGCCGACGAGGGTGGGCTGGCCGCCGCCGGGTTCGGCTTCCTCGCCGGCTCGGTGGCCTACGTCGCGGCGAACTGGCTGCTCACGCGGCACGGGGCGCAGCACCGCAAGCGCTCCGGCAGCAATCCGGACGAGGCGCAGCCCTCGGAGGACGAGCAGGCGGGCAGCGGCATGGCGATCGCGGTCGGGGCGCTGCTGGACGGCGTGCCGGAGTCCGTCGTCCTCGGGATCGGGCTGCTCAGCGGCGGCGGGGTGAGCCTGTCGGTGCTGGCCGCCGTCTTCATCTCCAACGTGCCCGAGGGCCTCTCCAGCGCGGCCGGCATGAAGGCGGCGGGCCGCCCGGCCCGGTACGTGTTCGGCGTCTGGACCGGCATCGCGGTGATCAGCGGGCTGTCCGCGCTGCTCGGCTACGTCGCGCTCGGCGGGGCGCCGCCCGAGCTGGTCGCGGTCATCACGGCGGTCGCGGCGGGCGCGATCCTCACCATGATCGCCGACACGATGATCCCCGAGGCGTTCGAGCGCACCCGCACGTGGACCGGGGTGATCGCCGCCGTGGGGTTCCTCGTCGCCTTCGCCATCGACCTCGCCGGGTGAGACTGGACCGGTGACCGATCTCCGGGACCCCGAGCAGCTGCGCGTGCCCGTCGCCGGCGGTGAGCTCTCGGTGCTGCACTGGGCGGCCGCTTCCGCCGGCGCGCCCGTCGTCGTCCTGCTGCACGGCATCACCTCCAACGCGATGGTCTGGGCGCGGGTCGCGCACGAGCTCGCCGGGGAGGTCGAGGTGGTGGCGCCCGACCTGCGCGGGCGGGCCGGCTCGGCCGGACTGCCGGGCCCCTACGGCCTGGCCGTGCACGCCGCCGATCTCACCGCCGTGCTCGACCGCTTCGGCGACGCGGTGCTCGGCGGGCACTCGATGGGCGGCTTCGTCGCCGCCCTCGCCGCCGCGGACGTCGCCCGCTACCGCGTTCGCGGCCTGGTTCTCGTCGACGGTGGCCTGCCGTTCCCCCGGCCACCGGGGGACGACGCCGACGCGATGCTCGCCGCCATGCTCGGCAGCACCCTCGACCGGCTGGGGACGACGTTCCCCGACCTCGCCGCGGTGCGGGCGTTCTGGGCGCGGCACCCGACGGTGGGCCCCTGGGTCGACGTCCCGTCGGTGGCCGCGTTCCTCGCGCGGGACGTCGCCGGCGCGCCGCCGCGGCTGCGCAGCTCCGTCGTCCCGGAGGCGGTGCGGGCGGACGGCGCGGACATGCTGCTGAACGAGCGCGTGCTGCAGGCCACCGCGGACCTGCCGGTGCCGGTCACGCTGCTGTGGGCACCGCGGGGCATGGCCGACCAGCCGCAGGGGCTCTACGACGAGCAGCGGCTGGCCCGCCTGGGCGCCGACCGGGCCGGCGTCACCGCCGTCCCCGTCCCCGACACCAACCACGACTCGATCGTCTGGGCGCCGCAGGGCGTGGCCGCGATCGCCGACGCCCTGCGGACGGCGGCGCGCTAGTCATCGGCACGCCGCGTCCGCACCCGCCGTGACCGCATCGTTTCCGGACGCACACCCGAGATCCTTGGCAGCGGTCGTGACCACGGCCACAATCTGCGGTGTCCGTCCTGCCCGCGCGGCGTGCGGCAGGGCGCGCTCCAACAGCGGGGCCGCGACGGGCCCGACTGCTGGAGGGCTGAGGTGACGGAACAACAGGTCCCGGTGTCCGCTCCCGGCTGCGGTCCCGCGCTCCGCGTGGTGGTCGGCGCCGGCGGGCGGATCGACCACGACGCCCTCGCCGACGTCCTCGAGGGGATGCCCGCCGCCTTCTTCCTGCTCGACCGGCAGTGGCGGTTCCGGTACATCAACGCCGAGATGGACCGGATGATGCCGGAGGCGCGGGAGGACATCCTCGGCCGCTCCATGTGGGAGGTCTATCCCCGGATGGTCGGCAGCCGGTTCGAGACCGCCTACCGGGAGGCCGTCGCGACCGGGCACGCGGTCGCCTTCGAGGCCCCGTACCGCGGGCAGCGCTCCGGGTGGTACGAGGTGCGCGCCTGGCCGCGCCCCGACGGGCTGGCCGTCTACTTCCTCGACGTCACCTCCCGGCACGTCGCCCAGGAGGCCGCGCGGCGCTCGACGGCCCGGCTCGGGCTGCTGGCGCGGGTGAACGCCGAGCTCGCGGGGGCGCTCGACGGCGTCTCCGCGCTCGGGCGGCTGGCGCGGCTCGTCGTCCCGACGCTGACCGACGCCTGCATCGTCACGGTGGTCGACCGGGACGGGCGGGCGCGGGACGTCGGCTCGTGGCACGCCGACCCGCACCGCCGGGACCTGCTGCGGCGCTACGCGGCGGTGCGGCTGGAGACGCTGCCGCCCACCTCGCCGGTCGCCCTGGCACTGACCGCGGGCACCTCCGTCACGGAGTCGGTCGCCGACGTCCTCGCGCTCATGCGGCCGGGCCCGGCCCGTGACCTGCTCGAGCAGCTGGGGCCGGAGCGGGCCGTCGTGCTGCCGCTGCCGGCCCCGGGCCGCACGGTCGGCGTCCTCACCATGTACGACGACCCGGGGCGGGTGGCCGCCGAGGAGGACATCGAGACCGCGCGCGAGGTCGCCGCCCAGGCCGGCCGGGCGATCGAGCGCGTGCACCGGCAGAGCCAGCAGGCGCAGCTCGCCGAGGCCCTGCAGCGCAGCCTGCTCACCGAGCCGCCGGCGATCCCGGGGACCACGGTCGTCGTCCGGTACGTCCCGGCCGCCGAGGCGGCCCGGGTGGGCGGCGACTGGTACGACGTGTTCCTGCACCGGGACGGGACGCCGGTGCTCGTGATCGGCGACGTCGTCGGCCACGACACCGCCGCCGCGGCGGCCATGGGCCAGCTGCGTGCGCTGCTGCGCGGCATCGCGCACCACAGCGGCGCCGGACCGGCGGAGGTGCTGCGCGGGCTGGACGAGGCGATCGAGTCCATGCACACCGGCACGCTGGCGACCGCGGCGGTCGCCCTCCTGGAGGGGCTGGACGGGACGGGAGAGGGCCTGCGGCTGCGCTGGGCCAACGCCGGCCACCCGCCCCCGTTGGTGCTCTCCCCCGACCGGACGGTCACCGTGCTCGGCGGCCGGATCGGCGACCTGATGCTCGGCGTGGACGCCGACGCGGTGCGCGCGGAGTCGGTCGCCGACATCGCGCCCGGCAGCACCGTGCTGCTCTACACCGACGGCCTGATCGAGCGCCGCGGCAGCACCATCGACGAGGGCCTGGCCCACCTGCGCGCCTGCCTTGAGGAGCTGGCCGACCGTCCGCTGGACGAGCTGTGCGACGAGCTGCTCGACCGCCTGCTGCAGGGCACCCCGCAGGACGACGTCGCCCTGGTCGCCGTCCACCTCCACCCCGCCGCCCGGCCTCGCTGACCCACCCGCACGGGGTGCCGAGCCGCGTTCGGGGGTTGGACGGGCGGGTTCCTGGGCACTTCAGGAGGCGTCCGAGAAAGCGGACGGCGACGGAGGAGGCATGGCTCGTATGACCTGGCCATTACGGCCCTTGCCGGATGGCCGCGGGGAGGTCTGGCGCTGGCAGCTCGGTGGGATCGCGGAACTCCCGGCCGCGCGCTCGGTGCTGCGCAGCCGACTCGACGACGTGGGCTTCCCGCGCGACGAGGACGACCCCGCGGCGGAGCGCCTCATCCTCGCCTTCGACGAACTGGCCTCGAACGGGCTGCGGCACGGGGAGCGCCCGGTGGTGGCCACCGTCATCGCGGGCAGCGGCGGCTGGCTGCTCGACGTCAGCGACCGGGCCGCGGACGCCATGCCCGCGCCGGCGGTCGACCGGGACCCCTCCGAGGGCGGGCTCGGCCTGCACCTGGTGGCGCGGCTGTCGGTCGCCCACGGCTGGTACGTCGACGGCTCCTGCAAGCACGTGTGGGCGTGCCTGCCCAGCACCATCGAGGAGCGCGAGGCCGCGCTGGTCTGAGGACCGGTGCGTTCCACGTGCACCACCCATCACACCCGCCTGCGCGCATAGGCACAGGAGGCCTCACCTGCGTCCACGGCGGATACGCGGGTGAAGCCTCCTGTGCCTGTAGCGGCGCCTGGCTCTACGGCAGGACCAGCGAGAGGCCGCCCTTGCCGTAGCCGGGCACCTCGACGGCGAGGTCGATCCGGTTGAAGTTGGCCAGCATGCCGGCCACGTCACCCGGCAGGTCCTCGCCGGGCGCGTAGAGCTTGTGCAGCTTGGAGTGCGGGGCACCGGGGACGTTGAACATCGCGGAGAGCACGTTCACGACCTCGTGCAGCGCCTCGGCCATCAGGCCGGTGAGCTCGCCGTCCTCCTCGACCGCGTCCTGGCAGCCGCCGGGGGGCAGCAGGGCCAGCGCGCCGCCGGTGTAGGCGGAGGCGGCGAGGTCCATCACGCAGAGGGCGTTGATCGCCATCTGCGGGTCGACGTAGACCGCCACCGACACCGGGTTCTTCTCCGTCGGGGTGACCGGCGGGCCCGGGTTGACGGTGACCGGCTTGCCGAGCAGGCCCGCGAGCATGTCGCGGACGTCCTTGGCGGCCGGCAGCACGACGGTGCTCATCTCTCCTCCTCGCTCGCGCTCGTCGTCGCGACGAGCACCTGGGTGGCTGTGATCATCGAGGCGCTCGCACGCTCGCGCCTCATACGATCACCCCGTCGAGGGCGTCCTTGAACGTCTCCTCGTTGAACGGCTTGGCGATGAGGAACAGGGCACCGGCGTTGGCGGCGCGGTCCCGCATCTCCGGCGAGCCCTCCGAGGTGACGAACCCGAACGGGACGTCGGAGCCGGACGAGCGCAGCGCCTGCAGGCACTCGATGCCGGTCATGTTGGGCATGTTCCAGTCGGACAGGACCAGGTCCGGCTTCTCCGAACCGACCTTGGCCAGCGCGTCGGCGCCGTCCTCGGCCTCGACGATGTCGTGGTCGTCGTAACCGGCCTGGCGCAGCGTGCGGATGACGATCTGCCGCATCACGCGGCTGTCGTCGGCGACGAGGATCTTCACAGGGACACCTACTCTCGTGACGCGGATTCAGGGGTGGGACACCGGCAGCGGCGGCAGCGCGCCCTGCGCGGAGATGGCGACCGGCTGGCCCCGCCACAGGACGTCGATGCGGACGACGTCGGCGGGGTTCCGGACGGCCGGCGCGTCGCCGACCTCGGGGAGGCCGAGCCCGGAGGGGCCCGGCAGGGCGGCCTTGACGTTGCCGCCCACGACGTTGGCGATCTCGCCGAAGGCGTCGGCGACGTCCTCGTGCTCGAGCAACTCGGGTGCGAACTCCCCGAGCAGCGCCCGGGTCAGCTCGGCGGCGGTCTGCCGGCCGGTGGTGAGGACGACGCTGCCGGTCCACGGGCCGACGACGTCGACCCAGCTGGACAGCACCTCGGCCGGGAGCGGCTCGGGCACCGGGACGAGCACCTCGTCCTCGCCGACGAGCGCGATCCACGCCTCCTCGGCGATCGAGAGCACGGTGGTCTCGTCGATCAGGTCGGGGATGACCGGGCGGACGTCGCTGCTGCGACGGCGCTCGCCGGTGTCGAAGGTGGTCACAGGACGACCTCCTGCGGGAGCAGGCCGAGCAGCGCGAGCTTGTCGCGGATCGCGTCGGCGGTGAACGGCTTGATCACGTACTCGTGGGCGCCGGCGGCCAGGGCGCGCACGATCTGCGTGTGCTCGCTCTCGGACGTGACCATCATGATCGTCACGTTCCGCCAGGCCGGATTGGCGCGGACGGCCGAGACGAACTGCAGGCCGTCCATCACCGGCATGTTCCAGTCCACGCAGGCGAGGTCGGGGATCCAGCCCTCGTCGAGGACGTCGAGCCCCTCCCGGCCGTGGCCGGCGTCGCGTACCTCGAAGCCGAGGCCCTCGAGGATTCCCGTGACGATCCGGCGCATGGCGCGGGAGTCGTCGATCACCAGAGCACGCACGTTCAGGCCCCCTTCAGCGGGCGGTAGGCGGAGCTGCGGCCGATCACGACCCGCTCCCAGGAGTCGTCGACGCCGAGAGTCGTCTCTGCGGCGCCCAGGAACAGCCACCCGTCGGGGCGCATGAGCTCGCGCACCCGCCGGAGGATCGCCTGCTTGGTGCTCAGGTCGAAGTAGATGAGGACGTTGCGGAGGTAGACCACGTCGAACGGGCCCATCCGCGGCAGCGGAGCGGCGAGGTTGCACTCCGAGGCGGTCACCATGCGCCGCAGCGCCGGGGCCACCTCCCACTCGGTGCCGACCCGGGCGAAGTGCCGGACCAGCATGGGGGCGGGCAGGCCGCGGTTGACCTCCAGCTGGCTGAACCGGCCGGCGCGGGTGCGCTCGACCATCTCGCGGGAGATGTCCGTGGCGGTGATCGAGACCCGCGACGCCGCGTTGGGCAGCGCGTCCTCGAGCAGCATTGCGATCGTGTACGGCTCCTGGCCGCTCGAGCAGGCCGCCGACCAGATCTTCAGCGGCTCGGCCGGCCCGCGGGCGGCCATCAGCGCCGGCAGCACGGTCGAGGTCAGCGCGGTGAACGGGTCGCCGTCCCGGAACCACGACGTCTCGTTCGTGGTCAGGGCCTCGACGATCTTCCGGGTGGCGTCGGGGCTGGGCCGGCTGCGCACCGTGTCGACCAGCTTGCCGACGTCGGGCAGCCCCATGGACCGGGCGACCGGCAGCAGCCGGGCCTCGACCAGGTACTCCTTGCCGGGCTGGAGGACGATCGCGCTCTCCCGGTGCACCAGCTGGCGCACCCAGTCGAAGCTCGTGGTGGGCAGTGTCATCGCCGGCCTCCGACCGTTGCGGGAGCGGGGGACCCGCTGGGCAGACCGGACAGGTGCCGGTTGATGGCCTCGGCGACGCGGTCGAGCGGCAGGATCTCGTCGGCGTAGCCGGCCTGGGTGACCGCGCCGGGCATGCCCCAGACGACGGACGTGGCCTGGTCCTGGACCAGCACGGTGCCGCCGGCCTCGCGGATCGCGCCCGCGCCGGCCCGGCCGTCGTGGCCCATGCCGGTGAGCACGACGCCGAGGACGGCGCCGTCGTAGACCGACACCGCGGAGCGGAAGAGCGGGTCCACGGCGGGGCGGCAGAAGTTCTCCGGCGGGTCCTGGGTCAGCGCGGTGTGGGGGCCGCGGCCGGACGGCCGGACGACGAGGTGCCGGTCCCCGGGCGCGAGGTGGACGGTGCCCGGCTGCAGCGGCGTCCCGTCGACCGCTTCCACGACCCGGAGGGCGGAGAGCCGGTCCAGCCGCTGGGCGAACTGGCGGGTGAACACCGGGGGCATGTGCTGCACGAGCAGCACCGGAACCGGCAGCGTGGCCGGCAGGGCCGGCAGCACGCGGGCCAGCGCCTCGGGGCCGCCGGTGGAGGAGCCGATGACCAGGACGGCGGGCTTGCGGGCCGGTCCCGTGCGCGGGGCCGGTGGCCGCGGCGTCGGGGGCGGGGGAGCGGCGGTCCGCGGGCCGGGGCCCACCGGACGGCCGAGCAACGCCTTGATCTTCGGGATGAGCTGCTCGCGCACGCTCTCCATCGACTGGGCGACGCTGCCCACGTTGGCGGGCTTGGTGACGTAGTCGTTGGCCCCGGCGGACAGCGCGTCGAGCGTCGCCGACGCCCCGCGCTCGGTCAGCGTGCTGAACATGATGATCGGCACGCGGCTGCGCCCGGATCCCCCGGAACCCGCCCGGATGGCCCGGACCGCCTCGATGCCGTTCATCTCCGGCATCTCGATGTCCATGGTGAGCAGGTCGGGCTTGAGCTGGTCGAGCTTGGCGAGGGCCACCTTGCCGTTCACGGCGGTGCCCACGACCTCGATGGAGGGGTCCTCGGACAGCACGTCGGTCACGATCTTGCGTACGACGACCGAGTCGTCGACGACCATCACCCGGATCGGGTCCACGCGCTTCCTCCTGCTTTCTGCCGGGCGCCAGCCCAGCAGGCTGTCGATGCTTTATCGGCACCAGCGACGCCCGGGTTGAGCGCGGAATGGGGAGGAATCCGTTCTCGTCCCGGGGCGGCTGTCGTGTGCAGGGACGAGAGTGACGGATGGGAATGCGGGACCACGAGTGAAACGCCGACGCGCGGACCATTTTTTTCTCCGCCCAGCAATCGGCTTGCAATTGTCGGAATGTCGACACGGAAAGCCCGTGACCGGGATGTCGACAGGTCCACCGGAATTGCTCGGTCGCCGCTTTCGCCGCAGCCGGGGACGGAGACGGGGAAAGGCGGCAGGGGCGGGGCCCCGCTGGTCAGCGGGCGGTGGTGACCCTCAGCCACGGGGCGCGCAGCACGGCGAGCGAGCCCTCGTCGAGCAGGTCGGCCATGGCCACACCCTGGACGCAGCCGGCGACGGCGTTCCAGACGCCGTGCGCGCCGTCCCGGCCGTCGAAGCCGCCGTCGACGAAGGCGCGGACGGCGTGCAGCTGTGCGGTCGCGAGCGTGCGGGTGCGGTCGGAGACGTGCGCGGCCCAGCAGGCGTCGTGCATCGCCGAGGCCCACGGCCGGTGCTCGGCACGGCCCTCGTCGACGGCGGCGCGCCAGCGACCGCGGCCGGCGCCGTCCAGCCCGGCGATGGCGGCGAGCAGCTCGGTCAGCTCGTCGGTGGCCGGACCCAGGTCCGGCAGGCCGCCCCAGCCGACCGCGGCGCGGTGGTAGGCGGCGGTGAGCTCGCGGTGCACCAGCGGCGGCAGGACCTCGGCGGCCCAGAAGCCGACCGCCGCGTCGGCGAGGACGTCGGCCGCCTCGGCGCGGATCTGCTCGGCCACGGAGGCGCCGGCAGCGTGCTCGGGCCCCAGCACGTCCTCGCGGAGCAGCCGCTCGAGGGTGGGGGCGTTGCCGATGGTGCCGCGCTCCAGCTGGTCGACGAGGACGGCGGTGCGGTCCTCGGCCGCGGCGGCGCGTCCGGCCACGCCGCTGACGTGCGGCACGCCGGAGGCCAGCTCCCGGGCGCGACGCGTGCGGACGGCCAGGACTCCCCGGTGCTCGGCGGAGGCCTCCCGGCCCGGGTGCGCGGCGGCGAGGCGCTCGAGCGTGGCGGCGTCCGCGTTCAGCCCGGTGAGCAGCACCTCGGCCACGTGGCGACCGGACGGCAGGCGCACCAGGTCGAATCCCAGCGTGGCGGCACTGACCAGCGAGTAGGGCACGGCAGCGCCTCCAGAGGTTCCCGGGAAGTGGGCCAGCCCATGCTGACGGTCATCGCCCCGGAACGCCACGCGGCCGTCACCCGATAGCCGGAGAACCGGTGGGTGACGGCCGCGTGTCCGGCTGCATCTCGTGTGCAGCCGGTCGCTCTGAGTGATCAGGCCGAGACGGCCTTCTGGACGTCCAGGGCCAGCAGCAGCTGGCCGTCCAGCTTGTAGGCGCCGCGGATCAGCTCGCGGGCCTGGCCGTCGAGGGTGTCCGGCGGGGCCTCGAAGTCGGCGGCGACGACGTCCACGACGTCGGCGATCGCGTCGACGAGCAGGCTGACCGCCTCCCCGTGCAGCCGGACGACGATGACGACGGCGTCGGTGCCCTCGGGCCGCGGCGGGCGGCCGAGCCGCTCCCGCAGCTCGATGGCGGTCACCACCTGGCCGCGCAGGTTGATCAGGCCGGCCACCGCCTTCGGCGCGAGCGGCACGCGGGTCAGGCCCTGGCTCTTCAGGACCTCCTGCACGTGCTCGACCTCGACGCCGTACAGGTCGCCGTCCAGCCAGAAGGTGGCCAGCTGGCCGCCCGTGGCAGGCGCCTTGAACTCGGTCGGAGCGGACACGGGTCAGACCTCCAGCAGCGGAGCCGCGACGCCGTCGGTCGCCGGCAGGGACGGGGGAGCGGTGTAGAACGCCGGGTCGGCGGCGAGGATCGCGGCACGGACGTCGAGCAGCTCGGTGACCTTGTCGCCGAGGACGGCGGAGCCGAGCAGGCCCATGTCGTCGATGTCGCTCCGGATGGCGGCCTCGCCGTCGACGATGTCGAGGATCTCCTCGACCACGATGGCCACGCTGCGGCCGTGGTCGGAGTAGACGATCACCTCGAGCACCTCGCGGTCGGTCTCGCCGTAGGCGCCCAGGTGCCGGTCGAGGCGGACCATCGGCAGGATCGCGCCGCGGTACTGGACGACCTCGCGGTTGCCGACCTTCTCGACGGTCTCGCTGCGGACCTGCTCGAGGCGGGTGACCGTGTCGAGCGGGATCGCCACGCGCCGGCCACCGCCGATAGCGGCCAGCAGCATCCGCTGGCGGTCGGACTCGCCGGCCGCGGCGGCGGCGAGGGCCGCGCGGGCCTCGTGCCGCTCCGCGGTCTCGGTGCGCAGCGCCCGGCGGGAGAGGGCCTGCACGTCGAGGATCAGCGCGATGGTGCCGTCACCGAGGACGGTGGCGCCGGAGAACAGCCCGATCGACTTCAGCTGCCCGCCGAGCGCCTTGACCACGATCTCCTCGGTGTTGAGGACGCGGTCGACGACCAGCCCGAAGCGCCGACCCTCGGAGCGCAGCACGGCGATGACCACGTGGCCGTCGTGCCGGTCGCTGGGGAGGTCGAGGACGTCGGTGAGCCGGACCAGCGGGAGCAGCTCGCCGCGCAGCCGGTAGACCGGCGCGCCGCCGACCTCCTCGACCGCGGTGGCCGCCTTCTCGGCGTCGAGCGCCACGAGCTCCTGCAGGCTGATCTGCGGGATGGCGTAGCGGTCGCCGGCGCACTCGACGGTCAGCGCCGGGACGATGGCCAGCGTCAGCGGGATGCGCAGCCGCATGCAGGTGCCCTCGCCGGGCTGCGACTCGACCTCGATGGTGCCGCCGATCGACTCGATGTTGGTCTTGACGACGTCCATGCCGACCCCGCGGCCGGAGACGTTGGTGACCGCGGCCGCGGTGGAGAAGCCCGGCAGGAAGATCAGCTGCAGGAGGTCCTGCGCGCCCATCCGGTTCAGCGCGTCGGGGCTGATCAAGCCCCGCTCGACGGCCTTGGCGCCGATCCTGGCGGGGTCGATGCCGGCGCCGTCGTCGGCGACCTCCACGACGACCTGTCCGCTCTCGTGCCGGGCGCGCAGGGTGAGCACGCCCTCGGCGGGCTTGCCCTTGGCCCTGCGGACGTCGGCGGCCTCGATGCCGTGGTCGACGGAGTTGCGGACCAGGTGGGTCAGCGGGTCCTTGACCGCCTCGAGGAGGGTCTTGTCGAGCTCGGTGTCCCGGCCCTCCATCTCCAGGCGGATGGTCTTCTTCAGCTGCAGGCCGAGGTCGCGCACGACGCGCGGCAGCTTGGACCAGATGTGGTCGATCGGCTGCATGCGCGTCTTCATGACGCCCTCCTGCAGCTCGCTGGCGATGAGGTTGAGCCGCTGGGAGGCCCGCACCAGGTCGGTGTCGTTGGAGCGCCCGACGTACTGGACGATCTGGTTGCGGGTGAGCACCAGCTCGCCGACCAGCAGCATCAGCTCGTCGAGCAGGTCGACGTCGACGCGGATCGTGCTGTCGGCGACGCCGCGGCGACCGGCCTGGCCCGCACCGCCCTCGGCCGAGGGCGCGCCCTCGCCGTCGGTGTGCTCGGCGGCGTCGTCGGCGGCCGGCCGGGGCTGCGGCACGGGCACCTCGGCGACGGGGGCGTCCACCTGCGGGGTCACGGGGACCTCCGGGACGACGTCCTCGGCCGGCGCGAGGTCGGCGATCTCCGCCGGGGCCTTCTTGGCCGCGGCCTTGCGGGCGGGGGCCTTGGTGGCCGGCGCCTTGGCGGCGGCGGTCCTGGGGGCGGCCTTGGCGGCCGGCGTCCTCGGGGCAGCCTTGGCCGCGGCCTTGCGCGTGCGGGTCGCGGCCGGCTTCGCGGCGGGCGCGGCGGCCGCCGGCTCCTCGGCCGGGGCGCCGTCCTCCATGGCGGCGCTGATCTCGGCCACGACGCCGGCGACGTCGACCGAGCCCTCGCCGCCGCTGGCCTCGATGGAGGTCAGCAGCGACCGGACGGTGTCCACCATGCGCAGCAGCACGCTGGTGCGGTGCGGGGTGAGCTCGAGCTCGCCGTCCCGGAGGCGGGAGAGCATGTTCTCGCCGACGTGGGTGACCTCCTCCAGGCGGTTGAACGCCAGGAAGCCCGAGGTGCCCTTGATCGTGTGGATGGTGCGGAAGATGCTGGACAGCCGCTCCCGGGAGTTCGGCTCCTGCTCCAGGGCGACGAGGTCCGTGTCCAGCTGATCGAGGTTCTCGTGACTCTCGACCAGGAACTCCTCGACGATGTCGTCCAGACCGTCCACAGTTCTCTCTTCTCTCGTTCTCGACCGGAGCGCAGTGGGCTCCGGGTCACTTATCGGCGGCTTCGCACCCGATGTGGAGGTGAACCCGCGGGCGGTGCGCCGCGGCGGCGTCCCCGGCCGGGCGGGTGCCCGGCCGGGAACGGCCGCTCAGTAGGTGAAGGTGCCGACCGTCGTGCGCAGGTCGGCGGCCATGCGGGAGAGCTCGTCGACCGCGGTGCGCGTCTGGGTCAGGGCCTGCGTGGTCGAGTCGGCCGCGGTGGAGACGCCGGTGATGTTGTTGGCGATCTCGGTGGTGCCACCGGCCGCCTCCTGCACCGAGCGCGACATCTCGTTGGTGGTCGCCGTCTGCTCCTCCACCGCCGACGCGATGGTCGTCTGCCGGTCGGAGATCTGCGCGACGATCTGGCTGATCTCCTCGATGGCGGTCACCGCGGCCCCCGTGTCGAGCTGGATGGCCTCGACCCGGCGGGCGATGTCCTCGGTCGCCTTGGCGGTCTCCTGGGCCAGCTCCTTGACCTCGTTGGCCACGACGGCGAAGCCCTTGCCCGCCTCGCCGGCCCGCGCGGCCTCGATGGTCGCGTTCAGTGCCAGCAGGTTGGTCTGCTCGGCGATGCTCGTGATCACCTTCACCACGTTGCCGATCTCGGCCGAGGAGTCGCCCAGCTTCGCCACGGTGGCCGTCGTCGTGGCCGCGGCCTGCACCGCCCGGCCGGCCACCTCGGAGGCCTCGGCGGCATTGGTCGCGATCTCCCGGATGGACGCGCCCATCTGCTCCGCGCCCGCGGCGACGGTCTGCACGTTGCGGCTGACCTCCTCGGCGGCCGAGGAGACGACGCCGGACTGCGCGGAGGTCTCCTCCGCAGACGCCGAGATCTGCGCGGAGGACGCGGACAGCTCCTCCGAGGAGGCGGCCACCGCGTCGGCCGACGCGGCCACCGAGCCCATCAGTCCGCGCAGGTTGCCGACCGCGACGTCCAGGGCGGTGCCCATCCGGCCGAGCTCGTCGCGGGTCCGCAGCTCCGTCGTCCCGGTCAGGTCACCGGCAGCCAGCCCCTCGGCGACGCGCTGCACCCTGCCGACGCCGCGCGCGATGCCGCGGGCGACGAGCAGCCCGATCCCGAGGGCGACGGCCAGGCCGACGAGGAGGACGACGACGGCGATCGTCCGCTGGCTCTCGTACTGCTCCTGGGCTGCCGCTGCCGCCTCCTTGGCGTCCGCGTCCTCGGAGTCCGCGAGCGCGTTGAGGCTGTCCTCGGCCTCCTGGGCGAACGGCGAGACCTGCGCCTTGTTCGCCTCGTAGAAGCCGGCGTCGTCGCCCGCGAGGACGAACGGCGTGAGCACCGACCGCGCGGTGGTCACGTACTGGTCGAAGCCGGCCTTGGCCTCGTCGAGCCGCTGCGCCTGGTCGGCGTCGGGCTGGGTCGCGTCGTAGGCCTCGTGCTGCTGCTCGAACCGCGCCTGCAGGTCGGTCAGGCCGTCGAGCAGCCGCTGGGCCTCGGCCGGGTCGGGGACGATGACCGCGTCACGGAGCTGCTTCCGGGTCTCCCCGACCGTCACGATCATGTCGTCGAGGGCGCTGATCCCGGCGAGGTTGCCGTCGTAGAGCTCCTGCGTGGCGGCCGCCGAGGAGCCGAGCGCCGAGATGCCCATCACCCCGACGGTGGCGGCGACCACACCGGCGGCGCCGACGGCGGTGAGGATCTTGGTGCTGACGCCCCGGTCGGCCCACCAGGCCGTGGAGCGGGCCGGCGGCCGGGACGCGGCAGTCAGATCGTCGGTCAGGGATTCGGACATGGGAGGGCTCCTCGGACGGCCGCCGCGGCGGTAGGGGACGTTGTGCTCGCGGTGGTGACCGTCTTTGGTTCCTTGCGAGTCCCGATGGCCTTTCCGGCTGCATCGATGGAAGAACGGTAAGGGTGCGGCCGTGCGACCACGCGCCATTCTTTTCGGCGCGTCGCTCAGGTCCGGACAATTTGCTTGCTGACCACACTTCATTCTGCCGTTTTGTCGACAAGTGCATTTCCTCGGCCGCTGACCGTCCGGGAAAGCAGACGGGGCCGTGCGGACGTCGTCGTCCGCACGGCCCCGCCGGGGAGGCCCTCCTGCAGGGTCCCGCCGGGCCCCGTCCCGGGTCCCGCCCCGAGCGTGCGAGGGGTGGGCAGGACGGGGTGTTTTCAGTAGGTGAAGCGCCCCACCGTGCCGCGCAGGTCGGCGGCCATGCGGGAGAGCTCGTCGACCGCGGTGCGGGTCTGGCCCAGCGCCTGGGTGGTCGAGCCCGCCGCCGCCGAGACGCCGGTGATGTTCTCGGCGATCTGACCGGTTCCCCCGGCCGCCTCCTGCACCGACCGCGACATCTCGTTGGTGGTGGCCGTCTGCTCCTCCACCGCGCTGGCGATGGTGGTCTGCCGGTCGGAGATCTGCGCGACGATCGCGCTGATCTCGGCGATCGCCTCGACCGCGGCCCCGGTGTCGCCCTGGATCGTCTGCACCCGGCGGGCGATGTCCTCCGTCGCCTTCGCCGTCTCCTGGGCCAGCTCCTTGACCTCGTTGGCCACCACCGCGAAGCCCTTCCCGGCCTCACCGGCGCGAGCGGCCTCGATGGTCGCGTTCAGCGCCAGCAGGTTGGTCTGCTCGGCGATGCTCGTGATCACCTTCACCACGTTGCCGATCTCGGCGGAGGAGTCGCCCAGCTTGGCCACTGTCGCCGTGGTCGTCTCCGCCGCGGTCACCGCACGCGCCGCGACCTCGCTGGCCTCGGCCGCGTTCGTCGCGATCTCGCGGATGGAGGCACCCATCTGCTCGGCGCCCGCGGCCACGGTCTGCACGTTGCGGCTGACCTCCTCCGCCGCCCCGGCGACCACACCGGACTGCGCCGAGGTCTCCTGCGCCGACGCCGAGATCTGCGCCGACGAGGCCGACAGCTGCTCCGACGACGCCGCGACCGCATCGGCCGACGCCACGACCGACGCCATCACCTCACGCAGGCTGCCCTGGGCCTGGTCCAGGGCCGCGGCCATCCGGCCCAGCTCGTCCCGGGACTCCACCCCGGTGGCCCGGGTGAGATCACCGGCGGCCATGGCCTCGGCCGTCAGCTGGACGGAGCGGACCGTCCGGGTGATCCGGCGGACGATCAGCGTCGTCGCCACGCCGGCCACGACGACCGAGCCCAGAGCCGTGATGACCAGCAGGACGACCGCGGTGTCCGCCGCATCGGCCGCGTCGGCGTTGCGTGCCGCGGCCTCCGCGGACTGGGCGACGCCCTCCGCCTCGAGGCCGTCGGCGATGGCGGTGAGCAGCGGGCTCGAGACGTCACGGTAGATCTGCGCGTAGGCGGCCAGGTCGCCGCGGTCGGCGGCGGGGAAGAGCTGGACCTCGTTCGTGCTGAGGAACTCCGCCCGGGCATCCAGGTACGCGTCCATCGCGTCCTGGTCGACGACGTAGGGCCGGTACTCCGCGAGGGCCGACTCGATGTCGGCGTTCTTCTCCTCCATCTCGCCGCGCAGCTCCTCGCGGCGGGCGGGGTCGGAGACGGCGTACTCGAGCACGCGGGCCCGGTGCGCCGCGGTCGCCCGCTGGACGGCGGACAGCGCGTTGAGCGGCTGCAGGTTCTCGGTGTAGATCTGCTCCTGACCGTCGCGCAGTCCCTGGATCCGGATGACGGCGAGCGCGTTCGTGGCCAGGACGACGACAGCGAGCAGCACGACGGCTGCGCCGATCTTGGCTCCGACGGAGCGGTCGGCGAACCAGCCGCCGCTGCGGCGGGAGGTCGTGTGGTCGGACATTGAGTGGTCTCCGTGGGTCTCGGCGGGAGCTGGCTGCTCGGGATGAATCCTGAGTCACATCCGCACCATTCGAGGGATTCCACGAGGAGATCGAGCAAATTGTTATCCGTGACGGGGGCCACCGATTCCTGACCGGCCATTTGTCGACAATATCGACATGATGGATTGCCCGACGAAACGGAAACGGGGCCGTGCGGACGTCGTCCGCACGGCCCCGCCGCGGTGCCGCTGAGATCAGTACGTGAAGCGCCCGACCGTGGTCCGCAGCTCCGAGGACATCCGGGACAGCTCGTCCACCGCCACCCGGGTCTGGCTCAGCGCCTGGGTGGTGTCGCCGGCGGCCGTCGAGACGCTGACGATGTTCTCGGCGATCTGACCGGAGCCGCTGGCGGCCTCGGTCACCGAGCGGGACATCTCCTGCGTGGTGGCGGTCTGCTCCTCCACCGCGGAGGCGATGGTGGCCTGGCGGTCGCTGATCTGGGCCACGATCTCGGAGATCTCCTCGATCGCGGTCACCGCCGCCGAGGTGTCGCCCTGGATGGCCTCGACCCGCCGGGCGATGTCCTCGGTCGCTTTGGCCGTCTCCTGGGCCAGCTCCTTGACCTCGTTGGCCACCACCGCGAAGCCCTTGCCCGCCTCACCGGCCCGCGCGGCCTCGATGGTCGCGTTCAGCGCCAGCAGGTTCGTCTGCTCGGCGATCGAGGTGATCACCTTCACCACGTTGCCGATCTCCGTGGAGGACTCGCCCAGCTTGGCCACCGTCGCCGTGGTCGCGGCGGCCGCCGTCACGGCCTTGTTGGCGACCTGGCTGGCCTCGGCCGCGTTGGTGGCGATCTCCCGGATGGAGGCGCCCATCTGCTCGGCGCCCGCGGCGACGGTCTCGACGCTGCGGGACACCTCCTCCGCCGCGGCGGAGACGACGCCGGACTGCGCGCTGGTCTCCTCGGCGGACGCGGCGATCTGGGTGGCCGAGGCGGACAGCTCCTCGGCGCTGCCGGCGACGGCACCGGCCGAGCCCGACACCAGGGCCATGACGTCGCGCAGGCTGGCCTGGGCGGCGTCCAGCGCCGTGGCCATCTGGCCGATCTCGTCGGTGCTGCGCACGTGGGTGTCGAGGGTGAGATCGCCGGTGGCCAGCGCCTCGAGCGAGGCCTTCACCAGCCGGACCGGCCGGGTGATCGACCGCAGGGTGAACACGCTGATGACCACGATCAGCAGCAGCCCCGCCGTGGCGGCGAGCAGCGCGGCCAGCTGGGCCGCGCTGATCGCCGTCTCCAGCGCCTCCGAGGCGGCCTGCGTCTCCGCCGCCAGGGTGTCCTTGGCCGCGCTCACCGCGCTGTCGGTGACGTCGTTGGCCTTCTGGATGTCCTCCCAGATCAGCCGGGTGCCGACCTGGTCGGTCACCGCCTTGTTCACGAAGACGGCGATGGCGTCGGTGTACTGCGTGAAGCTGTCCTCCAGCGCGGCCACCGCGGTGGCGCTGTCCCCGGTCAGGGGGATCGCGTTCAGCTCCTCGATCAGGCCCTGCGCGGTCTCGCCGTCACCGGCCAGCTCCTCCAGCTCCCCGGCCGGGTCGGGGCGGACCAGCGCCTTGTAGCCGTCGACCTTGAGCTCGCTGGCGCGGGTGTCCAGCTGGAGCACCAGCGCCTGGGCCTGCCCGAGATTGGCCACGTCGGTGCTGGCCTCGCGCACGTGGGCGTTGCCGATGAGGACGGCGGTCAGCAGGCCGGCGAGCGCGAGCACCACGACCCCTACGAGGGCACCGAACTTCTGCGCGAGCGGCCGATTGGCGAACCAGCCCGGCGGCCGGCCGGTCCGCGAAGGAATGGTGGTGGTGCTCATGCGGGTCTCCCTGAATTGCGGTCGTGCCGACTGATGCGCACGCAGATTGTTGCCACACCAGCGGCGCGCGTCGGGTTTATTCCATCAAGTCTGCTGAATCGTGACCGGGAATGCGCGTCGGCGTCCCGGGTGGAGGAACATGTCGACAACCCGGAATGGCTTCCGAATTCCCGGTGGAACGAGTCGCCACAGCAGAATGCGCAGATGGCGGCGCCGCCGGCCGCCCGGTCCGGCGCGCCCGCACCCGGTGATGTCGACACGGCAGGACGACAACGTCCACGGCGCCGCCGCGGTCACCGCGGGCCCGGGTGCGGCGCGCCCGAGATCAGCGGAGCAGGCCCGCGAGGTCCTCGAGGGCCGCGACGGCGGCCGCGGGATCGGCCACCCGGTAGCGGGCGGCGGTCTCCCCCTCGCCCACCTTCACCGTGACGCCGTCGGGCTCCAGCGCCCGGAAGCCGTCCTCGTCGGTGACGTCGTCGCCGAAGTACACCGCGCCCTCGGCCCCGAGGTCGGCGCGCAGGCGGCGCAGCGCGCTGCCCTTGTCGGCGTCGGTGACCGCGAGCTCGAGGACCGCCTTGCCCGGCTTCTTCGTCAGTGACGGATCGGCCAGCGCACTCACCCGGGCCAGCAGCGCGTCGCCCGCGGCGGCATCAGCGACCTGCCGCACGTGCACCGCCACGCTGGCGGGCTTCACCTCCAGCCGGGCACCGGCCACCTCGCCGACCACCGGGGCCAGCTGCTCGGCCAGCGCGTCCCGCCGCTCGGCGAGCTCTCCGGTCAGGGGACCGTCGAACTCCGCGCCGTGGCTGCCCACCCACCGGTACGGTCCGGCCAGGCCGCTGGTGCGCTGCAGGTCGGCCACCCCGCGACCGCTGACCAGGGCGACGACGACGCCGTCGACGGCGGCCAGCCGGCCGAGCACCTCGGCGACCCCGGCCTCGGGGACGGCGGCCGACGGGTCCCCCATCAGCCGGGCCAGCACCCCGTCGTAGTCGCTGGCCACGAGCAGCGGCCGGCGCGCGGCGACGTCGGCGAACGCGGCGTGCAGCTCCGGCGGCACGGGGGTCATGCCCGCGTCCCCACCCGCCCCGTGGCCGGGTCGGGACCGTCGGCCTGGGCCCGCAGCGCGTCGAAGAACGAGCTCGCCCAGTGCTCGAGGTCGTGGCGGAACAGGTGCCGGCGCATCGCGCGCATCCGCTTGGCGCCCTCGGCCGGGTCCTGCCGCAGTGCGCGCACCAGTTGGTTCTTGACCCCGGCGATGTCGTGCGGGTTGACCAGGTAGGCCTGCTTGAGCTCGGCGGCCGCGCCGGCGAACTCGGAGAGGACCAGCGCGCCGCCGAGGTCTCCGCGCGCGGCCACGTACTCCTTGGCCACCAGGTTCATGCCGTCCCGGTACGGGGTGACGAGCATGACGTCGGCGGCGCGGTAGAGCGCGGCCAGCTCCTCGCGCGGCATCGACTGGTTGAAGTAGTGCACGGCCGGCCCGGCGATCGAGCCGAACACGCCGTTGATGTGCCCGACCTGCTGCTCGATGGTCTCCCGCATGTGCACGTAGTGCTCCACCCGCTCGCGGCTCGGGGTGGCCACCTGCACGAGCACCGTCTCGGGTGCCGCGACGACGCCGTCCTCCAGCAACTCCTGGAAGGCGTTGAGCCGGACGCTGATGCCCTTGGTGTAGTCCAGCCGGTCCACGCCCAGGACGATCTTCTCCGGGTTGCCCAGCTCGGCGCGGATCTCCTTGGCGCGGGCGATGACCTCCTCGGAGGCGGCCAGCCGGTCGAACGAGGCGACGTCGATGGAGATCGGGAAGGCCTTGGCCATCACGGTCCGGCCGTCGTACTCGATGACGCTGCCGCGGGTCGGGAGGTCGTGCAGCCGGCGGGCCAGCTGGACGAAGTTGCTCGCCGCCGCCGGGCGCTGGAAGCCCACCAGGTCGGCCCCGAGCAGCCCCTCGACGATCGCCTGCCGCCACGGCAGCTGGGTGAACAGCTCGTACGGCGGGAACGGGATGTGCAGGAAGAAGCCGATCGTCAGGTCCGGCCGGCGCTGGCGCAGCAGCGCGGGGACCAGCTGCAGCTGGTAGTCGTGCACCCAGACGATGGCGTCCTCGGCCGCGACCTCGGCGGCCCGCTCGGCGAAGCGCCGGTTGACCTGGACGTAGGTGTCCCACCAGGCCCGGTGGTACTCCGGCTTCTCGACGACGTCGTGGTACAGCGGCCACAGCGAGGCGTTGGACATGCCCTCGTAGTAGCGGTCCACCTCTTCCTCGGAGAGCTGCACGGGCACCAGCGACATCCCGCCGGACTCGAAGGGCTCCGGGGCCTCGCCGGCCGAGCCCGACCAGCCGACCCAGGCCCCGCCGCGGCCGGCCACGAACGGCTCGAGGGCCGTCACCAGCCCCCCGGGGCTGCGCTGCCAGCGCGTCGTCCCGTCCGGGTCGGTCACCTGGTCGACCGGGAGCCGGTTGGCGACGACGACGACCGGGCTGTCCGCCCGCACGTGTCCTCCCCCTGCGTCCGCCATCCGCACCGACCCTATAGACCCCGCGCCCGACCGGCACGCGGGGTTCAGGTCAGTGCCGAACCGAGCACCCAGCCGAGGACCGCCGCCCCCAGCCCCGCGACCAGGGAGACGACGACGTTGGCGACGGCGGAGACCGGGGCGCGCGTCTCGAGCAGGCGCAGGGTCTCGTAGCTGAAGGTGCTGTACGTGGACATCGCGCCGCACAGCCCGGTGCCCAGCGCCAGCCCGGCGCCGGGGGAGACGCCCGCGGCGGCGCCGGTGAGCACGCCCAGGACGAACGACGCGACGACGTTGACCGTGAGCGTCCCCCACGGGAAGCGGCTGCCGTGGTGGGACTGCACCCAGCGGTCGGTGAGGTAGCGCGCCGGTGCGCCGACGGCCGCGCCCAGCGCGACCCAGAGCCAGCTCACGACCGGCCGTCCCGCCGCCGGCCGGGGAGCCGGCGCGTGAGCGTGGCGCCGAGCGCGGCGGCGCACAGGGCCGCGACCGCCGTCCCGGCCAGGTAGAGGACGGCGAGGCCGGGCCGGCCGGCCCGGCCCAGTCCGTGCACCTCGACCATGGCCGTCGAGAACGTGGTGAACCCGCCGAGCACCCCGACGCCGAGCAGCGGGCGGAGCAGCCGGTGGGCGGCGATCCGCTCGGTGATGACGACCATCAGGACGCCGAGCAGGAACGACCCGGAGAGGTTGATCCACCACGTCGCCCACGGCCAGGTGTCGGCGGGGGAGTGCACCCACCGCTCGAGGGCGAAGCGCCCCTCGGACCCGAGCACGCCGCCGACGGCGATCGCGGCGAGCACGGCCGGATCGAGGCGTCGCTCGCGCGGGCCGACGTCCGGGTCCACCGCCACGTTCGGAGAACCTATCCGCGGCGGGTCTCGGGGAAGAGCAGGTCCACGAAGCGGGCGGCGGTGGGCCGCGGCTCGTGGTTGGCCAGGCCGGGCCGCTCGTTCGCCTCGATGAACACGTGCTCGGGGCCGTCGACGTCCGGGACGAGGAAGTCCAGGCCGGTCACCGGGATGCCGATCGCGCGGCTGGCGCGGACCGCCGCCTCGGCGATCTCCGGGTGCAGCCGGTCGGTGACGTCCTCGATCGTGCCGCCGGTGTGCAGGTTCGCCGTCCGGCGCACGCGGATCCGCGCGCCGTTGGGCGGGACGTCGTCCAGCGCGAACCCGGCGTCGGCCACCACCTCGGCGGTGACGTCGTCGAGCGGGATGCGCGACTCGCCGCCGGTCGCCCGCTCGCGGCGGCGGCTGGTCCTCTCGACCAGGTCGGCGACGGTCGACCGGCCGTCGCCGATCACCTCGGCGGGACGGCGGACGGCGGCGGCGACGACGCGGTGGTCGATGACCACCACCCGGAGGTCCTCGCCCGCGACCAGCTCCTCGACCAGCACGTCCGGGCAGTACGGCACCGCGACGGCGACCGCCCGCTCGAGCCCCTCGCGGTCGCGAACGCCGACGGTGATGCCCTTGCCCTGCTCGCCGCGGGCCGGCTTGACGACCACCGCGCCGAGCTCGTCGAGCAGCGCGGCGGCGTCGTCCAGGTCCCCTTCCCGGGCCACGGCACCGCGCGGCACCCGCACGCCGGCGCGCTGCATGATCCGGCGGGTCACCCGCTTGTCGTCGCAGCGGCTGAGCGCGACCGCGGAGGTGAACTCCGACAGCGACTCGACGGTGAGCACGCTGCGCCCGCCCAGGGACAGCCGCAGCTCCCCGATGTCGGCGTCGGTCACCTCGACGCGGATCCCGCGCCGCAGCGCCTCGTCGGCGATGATCCGCGCGTACGGGTTGACCTCGTCGAGCTCCGGCGGGCGGGCGGCGAACAGCGGCGAGTTGATCGGGTTCTTCCGCTTCACGCAGACCGCCGGCACCCGGGTGAAGCCGAGCTTGCGGTACAGCGCGATCGCCGGGACGTTGTCGTGCATCACCGACAGGTCCAGGTAGGCGCGGCCCCGCGCGGCGTACCGCTCGGCCAGCACCCGGACCAGCGCCTCCCCGGTCCCCGCCGGCGCGTCCTGGGCGTCGACGGCGAGGCACCACAGGCTGGTGCCGCCCTCGGGGTCGCCGAAGGCCAGCTCGTGGTCCACCCCGGTGACCGTGCCGACGATCCGGCCGGTCCGCCGGTCCTCGGCCACCAGGTAGGTGAACGCACGGGTGCGGTGGTTGGCCCACATGGTGATCCCGTCCCCGGTGACCATGCCGTTGCGGGCGTAGATGTCGTTGATCGCCGCCATCTCCGGCGCCGAGGTCACCGTGCGGACGAAGACGCCGCGGATCAGCTCCCCGCGCGGCCGGTAGCGGTGCAGGTCCAGCCGGAAGGTCAGCGACGGGTCGAGGAACAGCTCGTCCGGCGCCAGCCCGATGAGCACCTGCGGGTCGCGGGGGTAGACGCAGATGTCCCGCCGTCCGGACTCCTCGGCGCGCAGCGCGTCGAGCACGCCGCGCAGGTCGCCGAACGTGTGCCCGAAGACCAGCCGGCCCCACCCCATGTCGAGGACGACGTCGGAGCGCATGCCGCGGCGCTCGTGCGCCGACGGGCGCCGGGTGGAGCGGTCGGTGAAGCCGCGGGCGCCGGGGCGGCGGCGGGCGCCCGCGATCCGGGTCACCGGCTCACACCCCGTGGGTCTGCAGCCACAGCTCCAGCAGGCCGAGTTGCCAGAGCTTGTTGCCCTTCAGCGGCGTCAGCTCGCCGTTGGGGTCGGACAGCAGCGCGTCGACGTACCCGTCGCGGAACAGCCCGCGCTCGCGGGCCGCCGCGCTGCTCAGCGCGTCGCGCACCAGGGCGAGCACCTTGCCCTCGAGGTGCGTGATGGCCGGGACCGGGAAGTAGCCCTTGGGCCGGTCGATGACCTCGGGCGGGATGATCCGCCGGCCGATCGCCTTGAGCACGCCCTTGCCGCCGTCGGCGAGCTTGAGCTCGGGCGGGCAGGCGGCGGCGAGCTCGACCAGGTCGTGGTCGAGGAACGGCACCCGGGCCTCGAGGCCCCACGCCATGGACATGTTGTCGACCCGCTTGACCGGGTCGTCGACCAGCATGATCTCGCTGTCGAGGCGCAGGGCCGCGTCCACCGCCGTCGCGGCGCCGGGAGCGCCCATGTGCGCCCGGACGAAGGCCATCGACGGGTCGCCGTCCACGGCGTACCGGTCCGCGACCAGCCGGCGCATGTCGGCGGGGCCGCGGTCGAAGAACGCGGCGGCGTAGCGCTCGGGGGCCCGCTCGAGCGGCACGCCGTCCAGAGGCGGGTACCAGTGGTAGCCGGCGAACACCTCGTCGGCGCCCTGGCCGGACTGGACGACCCGGATCGACTGGCTCACCCGCTCCGAGAGCAGGTCGAAGGCGACGACGTCGTGGCTGACCATCGGCTCGCTCATCGCCCCGACCGCGTGGTCGAGCGCGCCGGCCAGCTCGTCGGAGCCCACCCGGATGCGGTGGTGGTCGGTCGCAAAGTGCTCGGCGATGACGTCGGAGTAGCGGAACTCGTCGCCCTCCTGGCCGGCCACCGCCTCGAACCCGATGCTGTAGGTCGCCAGGCCGGTCTGCCCCTCCTCGGCGAGCAGGCCGACGATCAGGCTGGAGTCCAGGCCGCCGGAGAGCAGCACGCCGACGGGGATGTCGGCCACCAGGCGCCGCCGGACGGCGACCCGCAGCGCCTCCTCGACGGCGTCCTCCCAGTCGCGCGCCGTCCAGGACGCGTGCTCGGGGCGGCGTTCGTAGCGCGGCTGCCAGTAGCGGCGCTCGCGGCTGGTGCCGTCGGCCTCGACCACCCGGATCGTCGCCGGCGGCAGCTTCCGGACACCGCCCAGGATCGTCCGCGGCGCCGGCACCACGGCGTGCCAGGTCAGGTAGTGGTGCAGCGCGACCGGGTCGACGGAGGTGTCGACGTCCCCGGCCTCGAGCAGGGCCGGCAGCGACGAGGCGAACCGCAGCCGGCGACCCGGCGTCTCGGCGAGATAGAGCGGCTTGATGCCCAGCCGGTCGCGGGCCATGACCACCCGGCCGGTGTCCCGCTCGTGGATGACCACGGCGAACATGCCGTGCAGGTGGTCGACGAAGTCCAGGCCCCAGTGGTGGTAGCCCTTGATCAGGACCTCGGTGTCGCTGGTGGAGAAGAAGCGGTAGCCGTGCCCCTCCAGCTCGGCGCGCAGCTCCCGGTAGTCGTAGATGCAGCCGTTGAAGACGGCGGTCAGCCCGAGTTCGTTGTCCACCATCGGCTGGGCCCCGTGGGGCGAGAGGTCGATGACCGAGAGGCGGCGGTGGCCGAACGCCACCCGGCCCGCGCTCCACGTGCCCTGGCCGTCCGGTCCGCGGGGGACGAGCGCGCAGACCATGCGGTCCACCGCGCCCGTGTCGGCCAGGGAGCCGTCGAAGGTGATCTCGCCGGAGAGGCCGCACATGCACTCTGATCTAACCCGCTCCCCTGGGGGCATGCGCGCGCACGGCGGAAGTCACATGTTCGTCACACCCCTGGTTCCACGTGGAACCGGGAGCGGTGGAGGGGCCGAAGTGGCCACTTCGGCCCCTCCGCGGGTCAGGTGGTGAGGCGCTGCACGGCCGCGACGACGTCGACCAGGCCGGTGCCCTTGTCGAAGGACGTCGCGTAGCCGTCCACCGGCGTGTACGCGGCGCCGTTCGTGTACGGGTACGCGGTGCCCTTCAGGGCGGCCTCGATCTCGGCCGGCGTCGCGGTCGGGTCGGCCTGGAAGAGCTGGGCGACGATCCCGGCGACGTGCGGCGCGGCCATCGAGGTGCCGCTGATCGTGTTGAAGGTGCCGACGTCCAGGGCGCCGGGGCCGTTCTGCGGCGCCAGGCCGGTCATGCAGATCGGCAGGTACAGCCGGCAGGAGCTGGTGATGTTCTCGCCGGGGGCGGAGAGGTCCGGCCAGGTCGACGGGTCGGCCGCGGCCCCGCGCGAGGAGTAGTCGCTGACCACGCCGTCCCGGGTGCCGGTGTCCTGGTCGAAGTAGGACGCGACGGACAGGATGCCGCCGGTCGGGTCCTGGCCCGGCGGGTTGGTCAGGGACGACGACCCGTCGCCGCCGTCGTTGCCGGCGGCCCAGACGGTGACGACGCCCTCGGCGGCCAGCGCCCGCTGCAGCTTCACCGTCGCCGAGTCGGGGTCGAACGCCCCGCCGCCCGTGGGGCCGTAGGAGTTGTTGGTGACCTTGATCGGCGGGCACGTGCTCGCCGGGACACCTGCCCCGCAGGGCGCCTCGTGGTTCTCCAGCACCCAGTTCAGCGCCGAGTCGGCGCCGACGATGAGCAGGACGGCGCCGGTGGAGATCGACACCAGGCTCGCGCCGGGCGCCGCGCCCTGCAGCCGCGTGCCGTCGGAGAGCGTGGTCGGGCGGCCGGCGACGATGCCGTTCACGTGCGTGCCGTGCCCGCCACCGGAGATCGTGTCGGTGTCGACGGTGGCCGGCACCGGCAGGACGCAGTCGGTGCTTGTGGCCGACTCGTCGAGGCAGACGCTCTTGAGGCTGGCGACGACGACGCTGCTGCCGTCGGGGTTCTCCAGGAACGGGTGCGTGGGGTCGACGCCGGAGTCGATGACCGCCACCGAGACACCGCTGCCGTCGAGCGGCTGCCCGTTCGCGCCGGTGAGCGTGCTGACCGCCTCGGCGCCGCGGGTCGCGGTGTTGGAGGTCTGGTCGAAGAACTCGATGGGGCTGTTGCCCTCGAGATAGGTGACGTCCGGCTCGCCGCGGGCCGCCTCGACCTGCGCCGCGGTGCCGGAGGCGACGGCGACGCCGATCTTCTCGAACTCGGTGATCGGCCGCATGCCCGTCGCGGCCACGGCCGCGCGGGCGGCGCGGATGTCCGTGCCGTGCACCAGGACGGTGGTCGGGACGCCGCCGGCCAGCGTGGCGAGCTGGTCGGCCAGGAAGTCCTGGACGGGTGCGAGCGCGGGGGACGGGGGAGTGGCCTGGGCGGGGGACGCGGCGAGGACGCCGGCGACCAGCGCCGCCAGGCTCCCCACCCCCACGACTCGACGGGACCGGCTCATGGCACTCCTCGGGTCAGGCGGAACACGACGCTGTGCGGTCTGCCTGAACGAGCCGGCCGCCCTCCGGTTACCCGCCGGTTACCGGAGGCGCCTCCGGGTAGGGTCGGCGGCATGCAGACACGGACACTCGGCGGCCTGACGGTCCCGGCCCAGGGGCTGGGCTGCATGGGGATGAGCGAGTTCTACGGCACGGGTGACCAGGCCGAGGCCGAGCGCACCATCCAGCGGGCCCTCGACCTCGGCGTGACGTTCCTCGACACCGCGGACATGTACGGGCCGTTCACCAACGAGCAGCTGGTCGGCCGCGCGATCGCCGGCCGCCGGGACGACGTCGTCCTGGCGACCAAGTTCGGCAACGAGCGCGCCGCGGACGGCCGGCGGCTCGGCATCAACGGCCGGCCCGAGTACGTCCACCGGGCCTGCGACGCCTCCCTGCAGCGGCTGGGCGTCGACGTGATCGACCTCTACTACCAGCACCGGGTGGACACCTCGGTGCCGATCGAGGACACCTGGGGCGCGCTGCGCGAGCTCGTCGAGGCCGGGAAGATCCGCTACGCGGGCATCTCCGAGGCCGCGCCGGAGACCATCCGCCGGGCGCACGCGGTGCAGCCGGTCGCCGCGGTGCAGACCGAGTACTCGCTGTGGACCCGCGACCCCGAGGACGACGGCGTCCTGGCGACCTGCGCCGAGCTGGGGATCGGCTTCGTCGCGTACTCGCCGATCGGCCGCGGCTTCCTGTCCGGGCAGATCCGCAGCCTCGACGACCTGGAGGAGAACGACTTCCGCCGCCACAACCCGCGCTTCCAGGGCGAGAACTTCGTCAGGAACCTCGAGCTGGTCGACCGGGTGCGCGAGATCGCCGGGCAGAAGGGGGTCACCGCGACCCAGCTGGCGCTGGCCTGGGTGATGGCGCAGAGCGACCGCGACGGCAACCCGGCCGTCGTCCCGATCCCCGGGACCAAGCGGGTGCGCTACCTGGAGGAGAACGCGGCGGCGGCCGACGTCGTCCTGACCGACGACGACCTGCGCCGGCTGGACGAGGCCGCCCCCCTGGGCGCGGCCCGCGGTGACCGCTATCCGGACATGTCGCCGATCCACCGCTGACCGGCCGGCGGGACCCGCCAGGGAGGATGAGGGGGTGCCGTCCGCCGTTCCCCCGTCGCCGCGCCGGTGACTACCCTCCTCGCCGTCGCCGCCACGGTCGTCGCGGTGCTGCTCGCCGTCCTCGGACTGGCCTCCACCACCGCCCGGCGGCGGATCGGGTCGGTGCACCTGGCGGGGGCGGCGCTGCTCGAGGCCGTGCTGCTCGTCCAGGTCGTCGTCGCGGTCGTCGGGCTGGCCGGCGGGCACCGGCCGCCGGAGACCGCCGCGTTCCTCGGCTACCTCGTCGGCGTGGTGCTCGTGCCGGTCGCCGGCGTCCTCTGGGCCCGCACCGAGCCGACCCGGTGGGCCGGCACCGTGCTGGCGGTGGCCGCGCTCGTCGTCGCCGTCATGGTGTGGCGGCTCGTCCAGCTGTGGAACGCGACCGGTGCCTGAGCCCGCCGGTACCGCCACGGGCCCGGGGCGCGTCCTGGTGGCCATCTACGCGCTGTTCACCCTCGCGGCGGGCGCCCGGGCCGCCGTCCAGCTGGCCACCCGGTTCGACGAGGCGCCGCTGGCCTACCTGCTCTCCGCGCTGGCGGCGGTGATCTACCTGGTGGCCACGATCGGGCTGGTCCGCGGTGGCCGGAGCGGACGGCGGACGGCGCTGGTCGCCTGCTCGGTGGAGCTGGCCGGGGTGCTCGTCGTGGGGACGCTGTCCCTGGTCGACCGCGCCGCCTTCCCCGACGCAACCGTGTGGTCGGTGTACGGCCGGGGCTACGGGTTCGTTCCGCTGGTGCTGCCCGTGCTGGGTCTGCTGTGGCTGCGCCACCAGGCCGAGGTCGCGGCAGCCGAGAATCCGGCCGAGCCTGCGGGGGGTCAGAAGTCGCCGCCGCCCCCGAAGTCCCCGCCTCCGAAGTCGCCGCCGTAGTCCCCGCCGCCGTAGTCCCCGCCCCCGTCGCCGCCACCGAAGTCCTGGGCGCCCTCCTCGTAGCCGGCGGCGTAGGCCTCCTCGTCGCCGCCGCCGAACAGGCCGCCGTCCCCCAGCCCGGTGTCGAACAGCGCATCGGCCACCGCAGTGCCGATGACCAGGCCGCCGATCGTGCCCAGCAGGCTGCCGCCGACCATGCTGCCGAAGCTCGGGCCGCCGAAGCCGCCGCCGAAGCCCCCGCCGTAGGCCGGCCCGTACCCCCGGCCGTAACCGGGGCCGTAGCCGCCGCCGAAGGCCCGCTCGAGGATGCCGGGCTGCCGCAGCTCGGCCCGCGTGGCCGCCCGCGCGAGGCTGCGCGGGTCGTCGGCCGGCGCGCGCTCCCCCGCGGCCGCGAGCTGGTCGAGCACCTGGCGCCGCTGCTCGGGGGTGAGCTGGGCGAAGGCCTCGGCGTGCGCCTGCTCGATCTGGTCCGGCGGCGCGGTGCGCAGCAGGTAGCGGTAGCGCTCGATCGCCTGCTGGTCCGTCGTCGGGGCACGGCGACGGGGCGCGTCCTCGTACTGGGTGTATCCGGGGTCGTACCGGTCGTCGTATCGGTTCCGGCGGCCGAAGAGCCGGTCGAGCAGTCCCATCGTGGTGCCTCCCTGTGGGTCTCCCGCGCGGGCAACGGGTGGCGCGGCGCAGCCGTTCCGGGGACCTACCCGGAACGGCTGCCCGTTCACGCACGGTCGGCGGAGGACGGACGCGCTGGCCAGGCCGTGATCACGCCGGTGGTGGCGGCCGCGGGGGCCCCGCTAGATTGGTTGTGTGCCGCTGAATCGCGACCCGGGTCCCGGCTCCGCCGTCCCCCCCGAGGCCGCAGCGGCGGTGGCCGGCGCCGGCGCCGTCCCCGAGGAGGCCGGAGCCGACCTGGACCGGCAGGCCGGCATCGTCACCGCCGCCAGCGCCGTCGTCTCCGAGCACGAGACGGAGGCCGGTGCGCACGCCGCACTGCCGGGCGTCCTCGCCGACGTCCCGGTCGCCGTGCTGGTGATCGACCAGAAGGCCGGCGCGGTCGTCTACGCCAACGCCGCCGCCGTCGAGCTGGCCGGCAACGTGTCCCTGCCCGTCGACATCGACACGTGGGGGGCCTCGGCCGGGCTGACCGACCTCGGCGGGGAGCCGCTGGCCCGCACGAGCGGTCCCCTCTCGCTGGTGGCGCAGGGCCAGCCCGTCACCGGCGAGGCGGTGCGCCTGCGGCCGGGCACGAGCTCCGAGCCCCAGCGCGCCCGGGAGGACGACGGCCTCTCCGACCAGCTGCTCTGGGTCACCGGGTTCCCGCTGTCCCAGGTGGGCAGCGAGCAGCAGCTGGCGCTGGTCGTGTTCCTGCAGCTCGACGTGGCGGACAACCCCGACGCCCACCTGCAGGCGCTGCGCGACCGCGCGGTCATCGCCACCGACATCACCTTCACCATCACCGACCCCCGGCAGCCGGACAACCCGCTGGTCTGGGTCAACCCGTCGTTCACCCGCGTCACCGGCTACGAGTACGACGAGGCGATCGGCCGCAACTGCCGGTTCCTGCAGGGCCCGGCCACCGATCCGCAGGCCGTGGCGCAGATCCGGGCGGCCCTCGCCGAGCGGCGGACGCTCACCACCACCCTGCTCAACTACCGCAAGGACGGCACCGCCTTCTGGAACCAGCTGTCCATCAGCCCGGTCTTCGACGGCGACGGCGAGCTGGTCAGCTTCGTGGGCGTGCAGACCGACGTCACCGAGCGGGTGCGGGCCGAGGACGAGCGGGCGGCGGCCTTCGCCGCCGAGCAGGCCGCGCGCCAGGAGGCCGAGCTCGCCCGGGCGGTCGCCGAGAAGGCCCAGACCCGGCTGGCCCTCATGGCCGAGGCGACCAGCATGCTCATGGCCACGCTGGACATGCCCGGACTGCTCGACCGGCTGGCCGGCGTCTGCGTCCCGCTGCTGGCCGACTGGGTCTTCCTCACGCTGGTCGACGCCTCCGGGCAGGTCCGGGACACCGCGGCCCGGCACCGGGAGGGTCTCGAGGCCGAGCTGCGCGCGTTCGGCGCGGCGCACGCCATGCACCTGCCCCAGAGCTCCCCGAGCCGGCGCAGCCTGACGACGTCCCAGCCGGTGCTGATCGACCGCCTGACGCCCGAGCGGGTCGCGGAGATCATCGTCTCCCCGGCCGCCCGCGAGCTCTTCGGCCGGCTCGGCGGGACGTCGGTCCTCACCGTGCCGCTGGTGGCGCGGCGGCGCACGCTCGGGGCGATGGCCCTGGTCATGACCTCGGAGGAGCGCGCCTTCACGCAGGAGGACATCGAGCTGGTCCAGGACCTCGCCCGGCGGGCCGGCCTGGCCATGGACAACGTGCGCCTCTACCAGCAGGAGCACACGGTGGCCGACACGCTGCAGCGCTCGCTCCTGCCGGAGCTGCCGGAGATCCCGGGTATCCGCGCGGCGGCGCACTACGTCAGCGCCTCGGCCGCCGCCGACGTCGGCGGCGACTTCTACGACCTGCTCCGCCTGCCCGACGGCTCGATCGGCATGGTGGTCGGCGACGTCGTCGGCCACGACGTCGCCGCCGCCGCCGCGATGGGCCACCTGCGCGGGCTGATCCGCGCCTGCGTCTGGGACGCCGAGGACCCCGATCCGGGGACGGTGCTGACCCGGGTCGACCGGCTGGTGCAGGGGCTGCACGTGGCCCCGATGGCGACCATGGTCTACGTCCGCGCGGTGCCGCCCACGGACGCCGGTGCGCCGTGGCGGGTGCACGTGGCCAACGCCGGCCACCCGCCGCTGGTCCTGCGCACGCCGGACGGCGCGGTGCGGCTGCTCGACGGCGCCACGGGCCTGCTGGTCGGCGTGGACCCGAGCAGCCGGCGGGCGACGGTCTCCGCCGACGTGCCGGCCGGCGCCACCCTGATCGCCTACACCGACGGGCTCATCGAGCGCCCGGGCTCGGACCTCGACAGCGGGATCGCCGAGCTGTGCGCCCGGCTGTCCGCGGCCCCCGTGGACGCCGGCCCGCGGGAGCTCTGCGACGCCGCCGTCGCCGGCACCCTCGACGGCCGGGACGACGTCGCGGTGATCGCCGTCCGCTTCGAGTAGCCGGCCCCCGGCTCCTCCATCCGGACCCGCACCGGCACGAATCCGGTGCGGCGCTGGAAGTAGCGGGTGCCCTCGCTGGTCAGCAGCATCGAGCCGCCGACGGTCAGGCTGGTCACGCCCTGCCCGATGAGCCCGCCCACGAGGTCGGCGTGCAGGGCGTAGCGCACCAGGGTGGCCTGCGCGTGGCCGACCGCGGTGACCATGAGGATGAGCCCGGCCCGGTCCCCGTCGACGATCGCGTGGCTGAGCGCGACCGGGTCCCCCACGGCGTCGTAGGCGACGGAGAACCGGCGCTGTGGGCCCGGGACGAGCTCGGCCCGGACCATCTCCTCGCCGGTGGTGCCGCGGCGGGCCGCGACGGCGGCCGAGATCCGGCGCAGGTCCCGCGCGGAGCCCACCGACGCGCACACCAGGCCGGCGGCGGCCGCGCGGGTCAGGTTCGTGCGCAGGGCCTGCCGCGCGCGACCGCGGAGGTACTCGGCCGACGTGGTGGGCAGGGGCAGGACGGCGATGGGGGCACGGTTGAACGGCAGCCGGCGGTCGGGCCGGAACCAGGCCCGCATCTCGGCCCCGGCCGGGGCGTCCGACAGCGCGACGAGGTGCACCGGCAGGTCCCGCAGCAGCGACCGCACCGCGGCCAGCCCCTCACGGGAGGCGGCGGCGCGCACCTGCACCGCCCGGGTGGGCGCCGTCCGGACCGCGTGCACGTACCGGGCGGCCCGTTCCAGGTCCTCCCCGCACGCCCACTCGGACGTCCGCCGTCCGGCCCCCTCGCCGCCCGCCACCCCGTGCCTCCTCCGGACCCGTGGACCCGGCCGGCCCCCGCGGCGGCGCCGCGGACCCGCGTGATCCGGGGCACAGGAAAGCAGTGGGACGGCGTGGTGCCGGAACGGACGCGCTCGCCGGTGACCGGCTCGTGACCTGCGGCTTCCCACCCGTCCCAGCCGTCCCACAGCGGGCGGGCCTGCAGGTCAGCCGTCGGCGCGGGGCACGTCGAGCAGGCCGTACGTGCCGCGGTGGAACAGCAGCGGACGACGGGAGGGGTCGGCGCCGAGGTCGAGCACCCGAGCCAGGACGACCGTGTGGTCGCCGCCGTCGTACTCGGCCCACAGCTCGCCGTCGATCCACGCGACGACGTCCTCCAGCACCGGGGAGCCGTGCCGGCTGCGGGTCCACGGGACGCCGGCGAACTTGTCGATCCCGGACCGGGCGAAGGTCTGCGAGAGCCCGGTCTGGTCCTCGGCGAGCACGTTGATGCAGAACCGGCCGATCTCGCGCAGCTGCGGCCAGGTGCGCGACGCGCGGCCCGGCGCGAACACGACCAGCGGCGGATCGAGGGACAGCGAGCTGAACGACTGGCAGGTGAAGCCGATCGGCCCGGTCGCCGTGTCGGCGGTGACCACGGTGACCCCGGACGCGAAGTGGCCGAGGACGTCGCGCATCACCCGCGGGTCGACCGGGTCCGGGACCTCCGGCGACGCAGTCACGCCGTCAGCCAACCACGCGGTTCAGCGAGTGGCCGCTTCCCGGGGGACCGACCGCCCGCCGGCCCGGTAGAGCGAGCTGGGCAGGTCGTGCCCCACCGCCTGCTCGGTCACGGCGGCGGCCGCCAGCACCGCGTCGAGATCCAGCCCGGTGCGCACGCCGGACTCCTCGAGCATGTAGACCAGCTCCTCGGTGGCGATGTTGCCGCTCGCGCCCGGCGCGAACGGGCAGCCGCCGAGGCCGCCGACGGAGGAGTCCAGCTGCGTGACGCCGGCCTGCACGGCGGCCAGCGCATTGGCCTGCCCGGTGCCCCGGGTGTCGTGGAAGTGCACACCGACGGCGATCCCGGGGCAGGCGCGGCGGACCGCGTCGAGCAGGGTGACCACGCGCAGCGGCGTCGTCGTCCCGATGGTGTCGCCGAGGCAGAGCTGGTCGGCGCCCGCGGTCACCGCCGCGCGCGCCACGTCCACGGTGCGTGCGATCGGCGTCCGGCCGTCGAACGGGCAGTCCCAGGCGGTGGCGATGATGACCTCGAGCGAGCCGCCCGCGCCGTGCGCCAGACCGGCGATCTCGCCCACCGCGCCGACCGCCTCGGCCGTGCCGCGCCCGGCGTTGGCCCGGCTGTGCCCGTCGGAGGCGGACACCACGTACTCGAGGTTCGCCACGCCCGCGTCGACGGCGCGGGTCGCGCCGCGGGCGTTGGCGACCAGCGCCGACCAGTGCACGTCGCCCCACCGGGACAGCTCGGCGGCGACCTGGTCGGCGTCGGCGAGGGCCGGCACGGCGCGCGGGGAGACGAACGAGGTCGCCTCGATCCGCCGGACGCCGGTGGCCACGAGGGCCTCCAGCATGGCCAGCTTGGCCTCCAGCGGGACCGGCGCCTCGAGCTGCAGCCCGTCGCGCATGCCGACCTCGCGGATGTCCACCTCGGCGGGCAGCACCAGATCGAACTCGTTCACGGCAGCCTCCCTGGCCGACTCGGGTCTCCCTTTGTGCATCCTCCACCCCAATTGCGGTGAAAGATCGTCGGGAGGGGAGACACTCGCAGTCTGCGATTCGTGGGTAAGGAGCAGGTCGGACCGGCGGGGAGGGGGCGACGTGACGGACCTCGTGGACGCGGCGCCGCCCGCGGACCGGCGAAGCGCCTTCGCCAACGCCCCCATGGGGGTCGCGCTCTGCACGACCGACGGCGTCATCACCGACGCGAACCCGGCCCTCGGTCGCCTGCTGGGCCACACGCCACCCGAACTGCGCGGCCGGTCGCTGCTGGACCTGATCCACGCCGAGGACGTCGCCGGCGCACGGGAGGCGCGCGGGCACCTGCTCCGCGATCCGAACCGGCCCATGCGCTACGAGTGCCGCATGCTGCGGGCCGACGGCACCGCCGTCCCGGTCCAGCTGGCGACGTCCTGGGTCGCGGAGTCGGAGGAGGGCGACCCCGCCCACCTGGTGATGATCATCGACGACATCACCGACCGGAAGGCGCTCGAGGCGGCGCTGGTCCACCGCTCGCTGCACGATCCGCTGACCGGGCTGCCCAACCGGATCCTGTTCCACGACCGGCTGCGGCACGCGCTGGAGCGCGGGCACCGCGAGCGCACCCCGACCTGCGTGCTGATCATCGACCTCGACGGCTTCAAGGCGATCAACGACGAGCACGGCCATCCCATGGGCGACGCCGTCCTGGTGTCCTTCGCCGGCCGGCTGACCTCCGTGCTGCGGGCCAGCGACACCGCCGCCCGGCTGGGCGGCGACGAGTTCGCGATCGTCTGCGAGAACACCGAGCGGCCGGAGGCCCAGGTGCTCGCCGACCGGGTGCGGACGACGGTCACCGATCCCCTGGTCATCGGCGACCTCACGATGACGGTCGGCATGAGCATCGGGATCGGCTCGGCGCCGGGCGGCTCCGATCCCGACGAGGTCTACGAGCGGGTGGTCCGCGAGGCCGACGACGCGATGTACGCGGACAAGGCCGCCCGCCGCCGCTGACTCACGCCCGGTCGAGCCACGTCCCGACCACGGGCTGGCGGGCGCAGATCGAGGCGAGGACGGGCAGGGGGAGCCCGACGGCGGCGTCCGGCAGGGTCGGGCCGACGCCGTAGCCGGTCGCCACGGCGACGACCTCTGCGGCGAGCGACACGGCGACCACGCCCAGCGCCGAGAGGACCAGTGTGCCTCGTCCCCGGCGGCGCAGGAGCCGCACGCCGCCCACGACCAGCCCGGCGGCGCAGGGCAGGGCGAGCACCTGCACGAGGCTGAACTCGACCAGGAAGCGGTCGGCGAGGTTGAGCCCCAGGTCGAACGTGACCACCGCGGTGACCAGCGCGGCGCCGACGAAGGCCAGCGCCGCGGCGGCGGTCGCGCCCCACGGGCGCGGGCTGCCGTACGGCCAGGCGTACGGCGGCCAGCCGAAGGGCGGCGGTGCGTACGGGAGCGGTCCGGCGGGCGGGACCCCGGTCAACCAGGAACCCACGCGGGGCTGGGCCGCGAGCAGGACGAGGGCTCCGGGAGCGGCGCCGTAGAGGATCAGGGCCGCGGCGACCCCGGCGACGCCGTCCGACCGCAGCTCGGGATCCACCGCACAGGCGGCCGCGACGACGGCGAACAGGCCGAGCGCCGACACCAGCAGCAGCCGGCGCCCGCGGCGGCGCAGCAGGAGCACGCCCCCGGCCGCGAGACCGACCCCCCAGGGCAGCGCCAGCGCCGCCACGCCGAGCAGCGGATCGGGCTCCGCTGCCCAGCCGGTCGCGGCCAGGAGCCCGACCAGGCCGGCTCCCCCGGCGAGCACGAACGCCGTCCACGCGGCCGCCGTCGCCACCCCCGGCCGGCCGGACCCGTACGGCCACGGCGCCACCACGCGGGGTAGCGGCTCGCGTACGGCGCCGGTCATGCCCGCGAGTGTGCGGCCCGCCGGGTCGGTTGCCCAGGAGGCCGGGCCGCCGATCCCCCGTGTGGGTGTCCGCGCGGGGGACCGGCGCCGATCACGCGGGCCAGCGGTTCGCCACCGCGCCGAACGCCTCCGCCGCCTGCTCCAGCTCGGCCAGCTCGACGTACTCGTCGACGGCGTGCATCACCGCGGGGGTGCCCGGGCCCCACACGACGATCGGCGCACCGCCGACGGCACCGGTGAGGACGGAGGCATCGGTGAAATAGGTCGCGGGCGTGGGCCGCACCGGGGCCGGGAGCGTGCCGACCCACGGGTCGTCCGCCGGCGTCCCGACGGGCGGCAGGTCGACCCGCACCTCGACGTCGGCGACCTCCGGCTGGTCCCGCCACCAGCGAAGCAGCGGTTCGCCGTCGGCGACGGTGCGCATGTCGATGACGGCCTCGGCCCGGTCGGGCACGACGTTGGGCACGGTGCCGCCGGAGACCACGCCGGGGTTCCACGTCTCGGTGCCCAGGAACGGGTCGGTCCGCAGCGGCAGCACGCTGCCCGCGCGGCCGAGGAGTGCGGCCAGGTCGAGGACGGCGTTGTGCCCGCGCTCGGGCGTGCTGCCGTGCGCAGCCTTGCCGGCGGTGCGCACGGCCAGCCACAGTGCGCCCCGGTGGCCGAGCACGACCTCGTTGCCGGTCGCCTCGGGGACGATGACCGCCCCGATGCGCTGGTCGGCCACCGCGGCGGCCGCGGCGGCGGCGCCGTGCGAGCCGATCTCCTCGTCGCTGGTGAGCAGCAGCGCGACGGGCCGCGTGGGCTCCGCGGCCGCCAGGGCCGCCGCCGCGGCGACCACCCCCGCCTTCATGTCGCTGCCGCCGCGGCCCCACACCCGTCCCTGCTCGAGGTCGGCCCCGAACGGGTCCCGCTGCCAGGCGCCCGGGTCGGGCACCGGCACCGTGTCGACGTGGCAGGCCAGCAGCAGCTGCGGTACGCCCGGATCGGCCGGGGTCCGCAGCAGCGCCCACGGATGCTCCGGGTCGTCTCCGGAGACCACCTCCAGGTGGGGCGCCCGTTCCCGGAGCACCTCGGTCACCGTCCCGATGGCGTCGCGCTGGGCACCGGCGTCGCCGGAGATCGTGCGCCGGCGGACCAGTTCCCGGAGGAGTCCGACGACGTCCAGAGCGGCGGCGGTCATGCGCCCAGAGCCGCGCTGACGACCGCCTTCGCCTCCTCCTGCACCCGCGCGAGGTGCTCCGGCCCGCGGAAGGACTCGGCGTAGACCTTGTAGACGTCCTCGGTGCCGGAGGGTCGCGCGGCGAACCAGGCGTTCTCCGTGACGACCTTCAGCCCGCCGATGGCGGCGTCGTTGCCCGGCGCACGGGTGAGCTTGGCGGTAATCGGCTCGCCGGCCAGCTCGGTGGCGGTGACGGCCTCGGGGGAGAGCTTGCCCAGCGCCGCCTTCTGCTCGCGGGTCGCCGGCGCGTCGATGCGGGCGTAGGCCGACTCCCCGTACCGCTCGGTGAGCTCGGCGTGCAGCTGCGAGGGGGACCGGCCGGTCACGGCCTGGATCTCGCTGGCCAGCAGCGCGAGCAGGATGCCGTCCTTGTCCGTCGTCCAGACGCTGCCGTCGCGGCGCAGGAAGGAGGCGCCCGCCGACTCCTCGCCGCCGAACCCCACGGAGCCGTCGAGCAGCCCCGGCACGAACCACTTGAAGCCGACCGGCACCTCGACCAGCCGCCGGCCCAAGCCCCCGACCACCCGGTCGATCAGCGAGCTGGAGACCAGGGTCTTGCCGACGGCGGTGCCCTCTCCCCAGCCCGGGCGGTGGGAGAACAGGTAGGAGATGGCGACGGCGAGGAAGTGGTTCGGGTTCATCAGGCCGGCGTCGGGGGTGACGATGCCGTGCCGGTCGGCGTCGGCGTCGTTGCCGGTGGCGATCTGGAACTGCTCCCGCTTGTCGATCAGCGAGGCCATGGCCGACGGCGACGAGCAGTCCATGCGGATCTTGCCGTCCCAGTCCAGGGTCATGAACCGCCACGTGGGGTCGACGAGCGGGTTGACCACCGTGAGGTCGAGGCGGTGCCGTTCGGCGATCGCGGCCCAGTAGTCCACGCTCGCGCCGCCCAGCGGGTCGGCCCCGATGTGCACGCCGGCGTCCCGGATGGCGTCGACGTCCAGGACGTCGGGCAGGTCGGCGACGTAGTCGCCGAGGAAGTCGTGCGGCTGCGCGGCGGCCCGGGCCCGGGCGAACGGGACCCGGCGGACCTCCTTGAGCCCGCCGCGGAGCAGCTCGTTGGCGCGGTTGGCGATCACCTTCGTGGCGTCGGTGTCGGCCGGGCCTCCGTTCGGCGGGTTGTACTTGAACCCGCCGTCCCGCGGCGGGTTGTGCGAGGGGGTGACGACGATGCCATCCGCGAGGCCGCTGGTCCTCCCCTTGTTCGCCCGGAGGATGGCGTGACTGACGCCGGGCGTGGGCGTGTACCGGTCGGCGGCGTCGACCAGCACGGTCACGTCGTTGGCGACCAGGACCTCCAGCGCGCTGGTCCAGGCCGGCTCGGAGAGCGCGTGGGTGTCGCGGCCGAGGAACAGCGGCCCGTCGTAGCCCTGCGCGGCCCGGTACTCGCAGATTGCCTGCGTGGTGGCGACGATGTGCCCCTCGTTGAACGCGGCGTCGAAGCTGGAGCCGCGGTGCCCGCTGGTGCCGAAGACGACCTGCTGACCGGGGTCGGCGGGGTCGGGCTCCAGCGCGTAGTAGGCGGTGACCAGCGCGGCGACGTCGACGAGGTCGGCAGGGGAGGCGGTCTGTCCGGCGCGGCTGTCGCTCATGCCGCCGATCCTGGCCCGGTCCGGCCGGGGCTGCGCGATCAGGGGCCTCATCGGTGGCTCAGTCCCACCAGAAGTGCCATGCCTTCGCCCCGCGCAGCCGTTCGGCGCACTCCTCCCGGCTCCTCGGCGAGCAGGATGTCCGTCGGGCAACCAGGTCATCTCGGGGCTCCTTCCGCCGGCCGAGATCAGACCAGCGGAGGGCGCGGCCTCGTGCCTCGCCGTCCACAGCGGACGCCGCTGTCCCCAATCCCGGCCGGGGGGCCGTACCGGATCCCGCAGGCATTGAGGCTCGAACGCGTGTCAGTCGTGTTCGACGCGGTCCAGGAAGCGGCGCAGGGTCTCGGTGAAGATCTCCGGCTGCTCCGAGTGCACCCAGTGCCCGGCGTTCTTGATGCGGATCAGCCGGGTCGACGGGCAGAGCTCGTCCATCCGTTCCCGGTCCTCGGGCAGCACGTAGTGCGAGTTCGCGCCGGCGATCCACAGCACCGGGCCGTCGTAGCGGGCGCCGGGTGGCGGATCCGGGAAGCCGCGCAGCCGTTCCAGGTCGCGCCCGAGCAGGTCCAGGTTGAGCCGCCAGCGCCAGGTGCCGTCGGCGCCGACGCCCTCCCGGACCAGGCTCTGCAACAGGAAGCTGCGCACCATCCGGCTCGGGACGGCGGCCCGCAGCGCCTCGTCGGCCTCCTCCCGACGCTGCAGCCGCTCCAGGTCCAGGGCCTTCATCGCCGCGATGTAGTCGGCGAACGGGGACAGCTCCTCGTCGGGGTCCTCGGTGCGGGCGCCGGAGACCGGGTACTCCACCGGCGCGATGTCGACGACGACCAGGGCGCGCAGCAACTCCGGCCGGCGCAGGGCGACCTGCAGCGCGACCTTGCCGCCCATGGAGTGCCCGACCAGGGTCACCGGCTCGCCGTACGACTCCAGCTCCGCCGCGACCATCTCAGCCATGTCCACGTAGTCGACGGTGTCGGTCCACGGCGAGTGCCCGTGGTTGGGCAGGTCGAGCAGCGTGACGCGGTGCCGGTCGGCCAGCGCCTTCGCGATCGTCGTCCAGTTCTTGCCCTGGCCGAACAGCCCGTGGACGAAGACGACCCGCGGGCCCTCGGTGCCGACCGTGCGCGAGGCCAGCCGTTCGTCCTGGCTCAGGTCCTCCGTCACGACGTCGATTCCACCAGAGATGCACGTTGCCGAGGCACGAGTCAGTGCAGCAGGTCGACGGGGCAGCGCAGTCCCGGCGCACGCGCGAGCCGCGGGTCCGCTGTGATCAGCGGCGCAACCAGGAGCTCGGCGAGGGCGACGTACTGTGCGTCGTAGGCGCTGACGGAGTCCCGCAGGTCCCAGGCCCGTGCGATCAGCGGTCGGTGCGACCAGCGCTCCGGGTCCAGGTCGGTGTAGTCACGCAGCGCCGCCTCGCCACGCTCTGGATCGAGGCGTCCGACCAGAACCCGGCGGCGCACGGCGGACAGCACCTCGACGTCGGCGAGCTCGGGTACGGCGACGTCCGATGCGAGCAATCGCTCCCGCGCGAGCGCTCCGGCCGCCCCCTCGTCCACGAGCGCGAGAACGAGGGCGGATGCGTCGGCGACGATCACGCGTCACCGCGGCGTCCGGCAGCGACCGCCTCGACCGCCTCGTCGAACGAGAGGTGCCCTCCCCGACGAGCCGCCCGGGCCAGTACCTCGGCCTTGCTCGGCCGGGCGGCGATCGCCTCGAGTTCCCGGAGGACGAACTGCGACAGGCTCATCCCGCTCGCGGCAGCCCGTGCCCGAAGAGCGGCGTGGACGTCGTCTGGCACGTCCCGGACCTGCAGCATCTTGGACACAAGGCAGCGTACATGCGCAACACATGCGCCTGCATGCGCTGCGCATCGTCATGGATGCGGCGGGGCAGCTCGGGACCGTCGGTCCCGGCACGCACACTGCGGACTCCGCCCTCGGAAAGGACCGCACTCCCCATGCCCGGACGGCGCCGCCGCAGCAGCTCGACCACCCGCCGGCGTTCGACGTCGTCCGCCTCGTCCCGGACGACGTCCGCGCGCACGCCCTCGAAGCGCTCAGCTGCGGCGAAGCCCGCCGCCGAGCTGCCGACCGCGGGGCCCGGGGAGCGGGTGTGGGTGCTCGCCGTGCCGTTCCGCGCGCCGGCGCCCGGCGCGCAGTGGCACCCGGGGCTGCAGGCGCACGTCTGGGTCGGCCGGGAGCTGCCGCCAGAGCTGGCGCCCTACGACCCGCCCACGTACACCTTCGAGCGCTTCCTCGAGGACGAGCTCAACGACACCCCGCGGCCGCTGCCCGCGCCGCGGCCGCTGACGCCGCGGGAGGAGCAGTGGGCGGGAGCCGACGCGGTGGTCGCGCACGCCGCCGCCGGCGGGCGGGTGTTCCTGCTCGGTGACGATCCCGGCGTCGGCAAGACCGGTACCGCGATCCTGGCCGCGCGCGAGATCGCGGAGCGGCGCGGCGGAAACCGGGTGCTCGTCGTCGCCGACCGTCCGGCCGCGATCACCATCCCGCACTGGACGCGCTCGATCGCCGGCTTCGGGGACGGCGGGCTGCGCTGGTGTGTGACCACGTGGGACCGGCTGGCCAAGGTCGCGAAGCTGACGTTCGACGTGGTGATCGCCGACGAGGCGCACATGGTCCGGCACACGACCACCCAGCGCTGGAAGCACTGGAAGGCGGTGTCGGGCGCCGGCCGGGCCAAGGACGCGCCGTTCGTGCTGGCCGCCACCGCGACCCCGGCGCACACGCCGCTGGAGCTGCCCTACCTCGCGCCGCAGCTCGCCCAGCACCACGGCGAGCCGCTGCGCGCCTGGTCGGACCTGCCGGCGCGGCTGGCCGCGCACGGGTTCCACGTGGAACGCGGCCGCTACGGCTGGCAGTGGACCGAGGACCCGGACGCCCGCCGCGCGGACCTCGCCCGCCTGCAGGGCTGGCTCGCCGACGCCCACCCGCCGGCCACGCTGCACCGCCCGGCCCCGTGGGGCCCCGTCTCGGTCACCGGCACGCCGGTCGCCCTCACGCCGGCCGAGCGGGCCTCCTACGAGTCGGAGTGGCAGGAGTTCCGCGCCGAGATGCAACTGGCCCGCAAGGGCCGGCAGACCGCCCGCGGGCGCGCGGCGCTGCTGCGGTTCCGGCAGAAGGCCGGGCTGATCCGGGTCCAGGCGACGGTGGACTGGATCAAGGCGCAGGTCGAGGCCGAGCGGCAGGTCGCGGTGTCGGTCGAGTTCGTCGAGACGGCGGCCGACCCGATCCGCGAGGCGCTGCTGGACGCCGGCATCGCCGTGGCCGGCATCTACGGCCGCGACCGGTTCGACGTCGAGAGCGAACGGCTGCGCTTCCAGAGCGGCAAGGCACCGGTGTGCGTGTTCACCGTGACCGCGTCCATCAGCCTGCACGCCGGCGAGCTGCTGCCCCACGGGACGACCGCCTCGGACACCCCGCGGGTGGGGCTCTTCCACCAGCCCCGGTTCTCCGGCATCCAGGCCCGGCAGGTCACCGGCCGCACGCACCGGGACGGGAAGACCTCGCCGTGGCGGGTGGCCTACGCGGAGGACACCGTCGAGGAGCAGGTGGCCCGGGTGATGGTGGAGCGCCTGGCGGTCAGCGGCTCGACGGCCGGCGCCGACACGTCCTCGCTGCAGGAGATCGCCGAGCTGCTCGACGCCGACTGGCTGCCCGCCGCCGCGCTCACCGACGCCTGATCGGCGGGCTCAGCGGCCGGCGGTGTACTGCCCGGTGACCTCGTCGGCGGGCAGCACCCGGTCGAACACGGCCGCGTGCGCCACCGAGCCCGCGAAGTAGTTGCTGGTCGGAGGACTGGGCCACGCGTTGAGGTTGTCGTAGCCGACGCGCCAGTAGCCGGTGAAGTTCTCGGCGGAGATCGGCGAGGTGTTCGTGCCGATGAGTGCGCCGTCGACGTAGAAGGCCATCCCGGTCGGCGGCGAGTACGTCGCGGTGGCGAAGTGCCACCTGCCGTCGTTGTAGGCCGACGGGGTGGTGATGACGCGGGTCGCCCCGTCGTAGACGCCGAAGACCAGCTGCCCCGTGTTCGTCATGTATATGTGCCGGTCGTAGTTGTACGACAGCGCACCGTTGACGCCGGCACCGAAGCCGATGAGCTTGCCGCCGGTGGTGGTCATCGTGGCGAACCAGATCTGCACCGAGAAGGTCTGCGGCGCGGTGTACGCCTTCGTCGTCCACAGGTAGCCGGAGGCGCCGTCCAGGCGCACCGCGGAGCTGCCGCCCGGACCACAGTCGGGCCCGGCCACGCCGTACGTGACGCCGCCGGCCGAGTAGGTGCCGTCGCCCCCGGCGCCGGCGGAGCCGGCGTTCGTGGCCGTCGGGCCGGTCGTCTCCTGCAGGCCGTAGTACTGCAGCGCGGCGGCGCCGCTCGCACCGGCGGCCGTCGCGCAGGTCCACGGGCCCGCGCCGTACTGGTTCGCCACCTCGGTCGCGCTCAGCACGGCCGGGAAGACCGCGGCGTGAGCCAGGGAGCCGGCGAACCAGAAACTGGCCGGGGCGTTGGGCCAGCCGTTCAGGTTGTCGTACCCCACCCGCCAGTAGGCGGTGTAGTTCCAGGCGACGGTGGCCGTGACATCTCGCCCCACCTGCACGCCGTCGACGTAGAGCGTCGTACCGCTGGTTCCGGAGAAGGTGGCGGTGGCCAGGTGCCAGCGCCCGTCGTTGTAGGCCGCCGGGCTGGTGAGGATCCGGGCCGTGCCGTCCCAGACGCCGAAGACGAGCTGCCCGGAGTTGGACATGTACAGGTGCCGGTCGTAGCTGCCGGAGGTCGCGCCGTTGGCGCCGTCGCCGAAGCCGATGAGCTTGCCGCCGCGGGTCGTGGTGGTCGCGAACCAGATCTGCAGGGAGAACGTGGTCGGGTTGGTCACGGCGCGGGTGGTCCACATCTGGCCGGTCGAGCCGTCCAACTGCACCGCGTTGGGCTCGCCGGTGCCGCAACGGGGCCCGGCGACGCCGTAGGTGACGCCGGTGCTGCTGTAGGTGCCGTTGGCCGCGGTGCCGGCGGAGCCGGTGTTGGTGGCCGTGGGGCCGGCCGTCTCCTGCAGGCCGTAGTACTGGCTGGCGCCCGAGGTGGACGCCGCCCCGGCGCAGCTCCAGTGCGATCCGGCGGTGAAGCTGTTGCCCGGCGTGCCCGTGCTGGCGCTGAAGACGGCGCGGGCGTCCGCGGCGCCGGGCAGCGCGAGGAGGGCGACCGCGGCCGCGGCCAGCGCGATGGGCCGGGCGGGCATCCGCCGACGGGGCTCCTCGGCGGGGCCGCGGTGCAGCAACGCGAGGGCGACGAGGCCGGCCAGGGCGAGGCCGGTGAGGACGAGCGGCGCGGTCCGGCCCTCCGCGATCCACAGCGCGGGGGAGCCGAGCGCCGGCAGCCGCAGCGTCCCGACGCCGTGCACCGCCGCGGGGTCGACCAGGGATGAGTCGGGGGTCGCGCTGGCGTCGCCGCGCAGCCGCAGGCCGTCGGGCTCGACGTCGGCGATGCGGTGCAGGCGCAGCTCACCGGGGACGTCGGGGTCGTCGACGAGGACGACGTCCCCGGCGGCGAGGTCCGCGGTGTCGACCGGCCGGACAACGACGACGTCCCCGGGCACGAGCGTGGGCGCCATCGACCCGGACATGACCACGCTGGACTGCCAGCCGGCGACCAAGGGGAGGAGCACGGAGACGGCGACCAGCAGGGCGAGGGCACCCAGGACGACGCGGGCGGCGGTGCTGGCGACGAGGGCGGGCCAGCCGGTGCGCCACGAGGCGGGCTCGGTCATGCGTTCTGCGCCTCCCAGGTGAAGGCGATCGTGGCGGTGCCGCCCTGGGCGCTGACCGGCGCCGTCGGGGAGAGGCTGTAGGTGATCGCGTAGGTCGTGCGCTCGCCGGCGGTGTTGCCGGCCGTCGTCCAGGAGCCCACCCCTGCGGCGTAGGTGGTGGGGAAGGCGGCGAGCGTGCCGCGGTAGACGGTGGCGGCCGGGACGAAGCCGGCGCAGCCGGCGGCCGAGCCGCCGGTGCCGGCCTGGACGGCGACGGTGAGGTAGCTGTCCAGCGAGCGGGTGCGGCCCTTCCCGGTGCCGTAGAGCCGGACGACGGACGGCGCGCTGCCGGTGGAGGTCACCGTGATGCAGCGGGTCTGGCTCGCCCCCGGCCGCAGCCCGGCGGCCGAGAACATCACGGCGCCGGCGTCGTCGTCGGCGAGCGCGACGCTGCCGGTGCTCCACGTGGTCGTGTAGGTGGGCGTGCTCTCGGTGAAGGCGGCGTAGGCGGCCTGCCAGACCAGCGTCGCCGCGACGGCGAGGGCGCCCACCCCGGAGGCGGCCAGCGCCAGCCGGCGCGCGCGCCGGCCGGGCCGGGACGTGCGGGGGAGGAGCCGGGGCATCGGGGTCTCCGGGGGAGGTCGGGCGCTGACCCTCCCTGCATCGACATGCGCCGTCCGGACCTTGAGGGCCGCTCCCATGGATCATGGGAGCGGGTTCTGCGGTGTCGGGAGGTGCGGGCGTGCGGCGGGAGGCGAGTGTCCTGCACCTGGACCTCGACGCCTTCTTCGCCGCCGTCGAGCAGCGGGACAAGCCGTCGCTGCGCGGCCGGCCGGTCGTGGTGGGCGGCGTCGGCGGCCGCGGGGTCGTCGCCACCGCGTCGTACGAGGCGCGGGCCTACGGGGCACGCTCGGCGATGTCGACTGCCGAGGCCCGGCGGCGCTGCCCACCCGGGACGGCGTTCCTCGGCGGCCGGTTCGGCGCCTACCGGCGGACGTCGGAGGTGGTGATGGAGCTGCTCCGCGAGCTCTCCCCGCTGGTCGAGCCGGTGTCCCTGGACGAGGCGTACGTGGACCTGGCGGCCGGGCCGGGGCACGACCTGTCCGTGGACGGCGTGACGGCGCTGGCGCGGCGGCTCAAGGAGCGCATCGCGGCGGCCACCGGCGGGGTGACCGGCTCGGTGGGCATCGGGACGTCGAAGCTGATGGCGAAGCTCGGCTCGGACATGGAGAAGCCGGACGGGCTGGTCGTCGTCCGGCCCGGGACCGAGCTGGAGGTGCTGCACCCGCTGCCCGTGACGCGTCTCGGCGGGGTGGGGCCGGCGACGGCCGAGCGGCTGCACTCGGTGGGCGTGCGGACGGTGGCCGACCTCGCGGCCAAGTCGCTGCCGGACCTGGTGGCGCTGGTCGGCAAGGCGCACGGGGCGGGGCTGTACGCGCTGGCGCGCGCCGAGGACGACCGGGCGGTGGTGGCCGACCGCGAGGCGAAGTCGGTGTCGCAGGAGGAGACCTTCGAGCGCGACCTCACCGACCTGACCGTGCTCGGCCGGGAGATCGACGCGATGGCCGCGCGGGTCGGGGAGCGGCTGCGGTCCTCCGGGGTGTCCGGGCGGACGGTGACGCTCAAGCTGCGCCGGTACGACTTCACGACGCTGACCCGGTCGCTGACCCTGCCGCAGCCGACCGACGACACCCGGACGGTCGCGACCATCGCGCGGCGGCTGCTCGCCGAGGCCGGGACGGGCGGGGGCCTGCGGCTGCTCGGGGTCGGCGTCTCGGGGCTGTCGGTGTACGCGCAGGGGGACCTGTTCGCGGCGGAGCACGACGCGACCGACGAGCCGCCGGCGGAGGAGGCGGACGCCGTGGCCGCCGCCGAGGAGGCGCCGCCGTCCGCCGAGGCGCGGTGGTGGCCGGGGCAGGACGTCTGCCACGACGAACTGGGGCCGGGCTGGGTGTGGGGCCGCGGGCTGGGGCGGGTGACGGTGCGGTTCGAGGGGCCGCTGACCGCGCCGGGCCCGGTGCGGACGCTGGCCGCCGACGACCCCGCGCTGCATCCCGGTGACCCGCCGGACTGGCGGGGACCGACAGAGGAAGGAGATCGGTGACGGACATCAGCACCTGGGTGCGCATCACGCAGGAGGACCCGGGCCACTCGACGGCGTACGTGCAGCGCTTCCGCGACATGGCGGCCGCCGGTGCGGATCTCGCGGGAGAGGCCCGGCTGGTGGACGCCCTCGTGCCGCGGGCGGCACGGATCCTCGACGCGGGGTGCGGCCCCGGCCGGGTGGGGTCGTTCCTGCACGCGGCCGGGCACGAGGTGGTCGGGGTGGACGTCGACCCGGTGCTCATCGCCGCGGCCGAGCAGGACCACCCGGGGCCCACCTGGCTGGTGGCGGACCTGGCCGAGCTCGACCTGCCGGCGCGGGGAATCCCGGCGGACTTCGACGCCGTCGTGTGCGCGGGCAACGTGATGACCTTCCTGGCGCCCACGACGCGGCACACGGTGCTGGCGCGGCTGCGCGCCCACGTGGCGCCGTCCGGACGGGCGGCGATCGGCTTCGGCGACGGACGCGGCTACGACTTCGGGGAGTTCCTGGCCGACGCCGAGGCTGCGGGCTGGGCTCCGGATCTGCTGCTGTCCACCTGGGACCTGCGCCCGTTCACCGCCGACTCCCGCTTCCTGGTGGCGATCCTGCGGCCGGTCTGAGCCGGTCGACGTTTCACGTGGCACAGGGGAGGCGCGGACGCCCGGCGGTCCGGAACCGGGCGCCCGCGCCGCCCGGTCAGGGACGGCGGCGCCGGGCGCGCCGGCGGGCGACCGCGGCCGCGACCAGGTCGGTGCGCAGGTCGACCGGCGCGGGCGAGCGCACCCACGCGTGCGTGCCGACGCGCTCCCGCCACACGGTCTGCTGCAGCTCGTCGTCCATGGGCACCTCCTCGGTCTCGGGTCCACTGGGGACCGTTCACCGGCGACGTTCGTCGCCAGAGTTGTGCAGTGGCTGAACGGCAGGCGACGTCCAGCCGTGAAGTCGCCGATCAGCGGCGGACCAGGTGGTCCAGGCGCCGTCCCCCGACCGTCCCCTCGGGCCACCACCCACCGCCGACGACCATCTCGTCGACGGTCGCGGACACCAGCTCGGCGAACTGCTCGGTGCCGATCACGTCGGCGCTCAGCCCGGCCGACGTGTAGTGGCTCTCCACGGCCAGGCGGACGTCGTCGACGGACAGGCCGAGGTCGCGGACCAGCGCGGTCGTCGTGGCCTTGAGCGAACTCATGCCGGAGAAGGCCCGGCCGCAGCCGCAGCCGCCGTCGGGATCGGCCTGGTCGGTCGCGCAGACGAGACCGAGCAGGACGAGCTCGCCCTCGGTGGCGTAGCAGAAGTCGCCTTCCCGCTCGCCCTGGCTCTCACGTGTCGCGGTCAGCAGCTTCATGCCTGCACCGTGACAGAGGGGTCTGACGGAAACCGCAGGTCACCGACGCTTGCGAGCCGGTCCTGACCGTTCGATGCTGGCCTGCGCGCCGGGCCGGGAGCCGGCGCGGGAGGAGTGCGCCATGACGTCGGCACCGCCGGACCGGACGCCGTCCCGCCGGGAGGTGCTGGAGGCGCTGACCACGGCGCTCGACGACCCGCACCGGCTGGTCGACGTGCTCTCCGCCGCCGAGGACGAGGGGGACGCCGTCCGGGTGCTGGGCGCGGGGTTCGGCCTGAGCCCCACGCTGGCGCAGGCGGTGCTCGACGTGCAATTCCGGCTGCTCACGCGGCGCCGGCGGGAGGCCGTGGCGCAGGACCTGCGGATCGAGCAGACGCCGGTCGGCCCGCCGCTGCGCCTCGAGGCGACGTTCACGGACGCGGACAGGGTGGCGGCGGTGACCGTCGACGGCCGGGAGTACCGGGTCGAGGGCGCAACGTCCGGGGAGACCGTGGAGGCGCTGGCGGACGTCGTCGTCGAGGAGATCGCCCGCCCCCTTCACCGGCCGGTGATCGTCGACGCGTCCCCCGGTGGGCCGCTGAGGCGGTTCGTGGCCACGCCCAGCCGCTCCGTGGCCTTCGAGTACTGGGACGACGAGACGGACGACGAGCGCCCGTGAACGCGAACGGCGCCTCCACCGGAGCGGAGGCGCCGTCGCAGGCGTGGGCGAGAGGTCAGTTCGCCATGTCCACGAACCGGCTGTAGTGACCTTGGAAAGCGACGGTCACGTTCGCCGTCGGACCATTCCGGTGCTTGACCAGCATGATGTCCGCCTCGCCGGCACGGGGCGATTCCTTTTCGTACATGTCCTCGCGGTGAATCATCATGACCATATCCGCGTCCTGTTCGATACTGCCTGATTCGCGAAGGTCGGAAAGCATCGGCTTTTTGTCTTGCCGCTGCTCAGAGCCGCGGTTGAGCTGGCTCATAGCGATGACCGGAACCTCGAGTTCCTTCGCCAGGAGCTTGAGCGCTCGGGAGAATTCTGACACTTCCTGCTGCCGGCTTTCAACCCTTTTCCCGGACGTCATCAGCTGCAGATAGTCGATGACCACGAGCTTGAGGTCGTTGCGCTGCTTGAGCCGCCGTGCCTTCGCGCGGATCTCCATCATCGTCATGTTCGGCGAGTCGTCGATGTAGAGCGGCGCATCGGCCACCTCACCCATGCGCCGGGCCAGCTTGGACCAGTCCTCGTCGGACAGCGTGCCGGCGCGCATGTGGTGCAGCGGCACCTTCGCCTCCGCCGAGAGCAGACGCATGGTGATCTCGTGCTTGCTCATCTCCAGCGAGAATATGCAGGTCGCCTGGTGGTTCTTGATCGCCGCCGAGCGGGCGATGTCGAGGCCCAGCGTCGAGTTGTGCGTCGGGATGAAGCTGCGGCCTGCGAGGAACAGGTGATCCTCGGCGTCGACCTGGATGCACCGCACCGGCACGCCGGCGATCGGCTTCACGTCGGTGATGAAACGAGCGCCCCGCGCCGTGAAGGTCCGCGCGCCGCGCTCCTTGTGAAGGATCTTCTTCCGCTCGAGCTTGAAGACCTCGTCGTCCGTGCTGAAGGTCAGCGTGTAGGCGGTCGACGAGGCCTCGGTACGGCCGCGCACCCGCTTGGTGCTCATGCGCACGCGGTGGCCGAGGCCGGCGATCAACTCGCGGGCGTCCTCGGCCAGCCGCCGGCTGGTGACCGAGAACTGCACGACACCGCTCGGGGTCACCGTGCCGTCGGTGTCGAGCAGGCCGGCCAGTAGGGCCCGTCGCTGAGCGACCGAAGCGCGCAAGTACTGCATCGGGATGTGCTTGTTGTTGAGGACGCCCAGCTTCCGGAGCAGGGCCTTGACCGTCCCGTGGTCTCCTCCGCAGGACTGGCACTGCGCCAGTCCGGCAGACGGGCCACCGCAGTCGGGACAGGCAGCCTGGCGCCCCACGCCGCCGCTCGAGCGGAGGGCGCCGCCGCAGGTCTTGCCGCACGTCTGCACCTGCGAGGTCTTCGGGACGAAGAACCCTCCGCACATCGGGCAGAGCCGCTCGGGCAGAGCATCCCGCTCCGGCAGCCGGATGGCGTAGCGCCGGTCCACATTCGTGGGGACGACGACAAGCCCCTCGGCCTCGATGTAGGCGGCGATCTCCGGGTCGGCGCTGGTGTACTGGGCCGCAGCCGACGTCCCGTCGCCGAGCCAGACGCCCAGGGCGTAGGGCGGAATCGGCAGGTGGGCCTGCGGCAAGTCGAGCGGGGCGGCGTTCGTCACCGAGTGATTCAGCCGTGCGTCCTTGGTCGCGCACCGGACCGTGCGGGCGATCTCCTCGGTGGTGCGGACCTCGGCGAAGGTCCGCTGATTCCGGTGGCGGTTGTAGCGCGTGGCCGCGGCCCGAGCGGATTTTCGGCTGGCGCGGGTCTCGGTCAGCCACTGGTGCTGGGCGTCGGCGACGATGACCGAGCCGTCGGAGAAGTGCACCTCGTAGCAGGGCCGGTCGGTCATCACGTCGGTGGCGGCGACGACGGTGGTCGGGCGGCCGTCGGAGCCCATCACCCGGTCGCCCACCCGGATCTCGCCCATGGTCGTCCAGCCGGACGGCGTCGCGATCGGGGTGTCGAGGGCCAGCGCCTTGCCCACACCCGGACGAGCCGCGATGACGATCATCTGGCCGGCCTGCAGGCCGTTGGTGAGCTCGTCGAGGTCGCGGATGCCGGTGGGGACGCCGCGGCTGACGCCGCCGCGCGAGGCGATGGCGTCGAGCTCGTCCATCGTCGGCTGCAGGATGTCCTCGAGGCGCGAGTAGTCCTCGGACATCCGCTTCTCGGTGACGTCGTAGATCTCCTGCTGCGCGCGGTCGACGATGTCGTCGACGTCGCCCCGCCCGCCGGCCGCGCCGTAGCCGAGCTGCACCACGCGGGTGCCGGCCTCGACCAGGCGCCGCAGCACCGCCTGCTCGGCGACGATCGCCGCGTAGTAGCCGGCGTTGGCCGCGGTCGGCGTCGACTGGATCAGCGTGTGCAAGTAGACCGCGCCGCCCATCTTGGACAGCTGGTCGGTGCGGTTGAGCTCGGCGGCCACGGTGATGGCGTCGGCCGGCTCACCGCGGCCGTACAGGTCGAGGATGCAGTCGAAGATGACCTGGTGCGCCGGCCGGTAGAAGTCGTTGCCGTGCAGGACCTCGACGACGTCGGCGATCGCGTCCTTGCTCAGCAGCATGCCACCGAGCACCGACTGCTCGGCCGCGACGTCCTGCGGCGGCTGCCGGTCGTACTCGGGCGCCGTCGGCGCGGGCCTGCTGAACTCGTCGGCGACTGCCACGCCGAACCCCTCCATCCACTCACCTGCGCACCCGCGAACAGACCCCGGCCGCCGGCCGGGGTCTGGTGGGGGAAGCACCAGGACGCGATACGCGTGACTCGAACGTGTGTTCGGGTCGGTTCTACCGCCGGGCAGCGACAGTTCGCGCGTCCGGCGGAGCGAGGAGGACGTTAGGAAGAGCGGACGGACCCGTCCAACACCGATGGGGACGTCGTTCTGCACAACTTGTGGACAAGTCGGTGGACGGACGCTTGTCGACATGTGGATCGCCGCGGGGACACATCCCCGTCAGCGCCCGTACCCCCGCCCGTCACCTGCGCGTATGCCACGCACGGGCTGTGGACGGGAGAAAGTCGGAAAAACTCCGCGCGTCCTCTCCCGGCGTGTCGCGGACGCCGCCCGTCGGGGCCCATCCGTCCCACTGTCCACAGGCCCCGGCCGCTCACCGGCGCCGACCCGCGGGACCGCGGAGCGTGGGTTCCGACGCCGTGTCGGGAACGGCGGCACCACGAGCACCGCGCGCCCTCCGCCACCGGCCCACCATGGGCATCCGCGCCGGCACCGTCCGGCCGACCGGAAGCGGAGGGAGCCGCGATGACCGTCACCCGTACCCCCGTGAACCCGTGGCCGTGGTCGCTGGCCATCGGCTTCAACCAGGCCGAGCTGGTCGAGGGCGCGAGCCGGGTGCTGGTGCTCTCCGGACAGGCCGCCATGTCGGCGGACGGCGTCCCGCAGCACCCCGGCGACCTCCCCGCCCAGGTCTCCCTCTCCCTGGACAACATCGAGACCGTGCTGAGGGACGGCGGGATGACGCTGGCCGACGTCGTCCGCATCAACGTCTTCACGACCGACGTGGACGCGATGATGGGCGCCTGGGAGGACCTGGCGAAGCGGTTCGCGGCCGCCGGCGTCACCCCGACCAGCACGCTGGTCGGCGTCACCCGGCTCGCGTTCCCGGAGCTGATGGTCGAGATCGAGGCGACCGCCGTCGCGTAGCCCGCTCCGGCCCCGGAGACGCCGCGAGGGGCGCCGGACCGGAGTCCGACGCCCCTCGGGCAGGTGCAGCTATCGGGTCGTCAGGAAGGGACGACCTCGATGACCAGCTGCGTGGTGACCTCCGGGTGCACCCGCACGGTGACGGTGTGCTGGCCCGTGGTCTTGATGCTGCTGGGCAGCTCGATCCGGCGGCGGTCGAGCTCCGGGCCGCCGGCGGCCGAGACGGCGGCGGCGACGTCGGCGGTGGTGACGCGGCCGAACAGGCGGCCCTCGGCACCGGCCCGGGCGGGCACGCGAACGGTCAGGTTCGCCAGCTGCCCGGCCACGGTCTGCGCCTCCTCCTGCGAGCGCACCTCACGGGTGGCGCGCGCCCGGCGGAGGGACTCGACCTGCTTCTCGGCGCCCCGGGTGGCCTTGATGGCCAGCCCGCGCGGCAGGAGGTAGTTGCGGCCGTAGCCGCCCTTGACCTCGACGGTGTCGCCGGAGGTCCCGAGACCGGTGACCTCCTGCGTCAGGATCAGCTTCATCGTGCTCATGGTCAGCGCGCCGTCGAGGTGTAGGGCAGCAGGGCCATCTCACGGCTGTTCTTCACGGCCGTGGCGACGTCCCGCTGGTGCTGGCTGCAGTTGCCGCTCACGCGGCGGGCACGGATCTTGCCGCGGTCGGAGATGAACTTCCGCAGCAGTGTCGTGTCCTTGTAGTCGATGTAGGTCGCCTTGTCCTTGCAGAACTGGCAGACCTTCTTCTTGGGCTTGCGAACAGGTGGCTTGGGCACCGGGGTTCTCCAGGAAAGGTATGAGGGTCGAAAGGATCAGAAGGGCGGCTCGTCGGTCGGCCCGGCGGGCGTCGACCACGGGTCGCCGGCACCGCCGCCACCGCCGCCGCCACCGAAGCCGCCGCCGCCACCGAAGCCGCCGCCACCCTCACCGCGCGAGGCGCGGGTGACCTTGGCCGTGGCGTAGCGCAGCGAGGGGCCGATCTCGTCGACCTCCAGCTCGACGACGGTGCGCTTCTCGCCTTCCTTCGTCTCGAACGAGCGCTGCTTGAGCCGGCCGCTCACGATGACCCGGGAGCCGCGGGTCAGCGACTCCGCGACGTTCTCGGCCGCCTGCCGCCAGACGTTGCAGCGGAGGAACAGCGCCTCGCCGTCCTTCCACTCCTGCGACTGCCGGTCGAAGGTCCGCGGCGTCGAGGCCACCGTGAAGTTCGCGACGGCGGCACCCGAGGGCGTGAAGCGCAGCTCCGGATCGGCGGTCAGGTTGCCGATCACGGTGATGACGGTCTCCCCGGCCATGGTCAGTGGACCTCGGGCCGCATCAGCTTCGTGCGCAGCACCGACTCGTTCAGGTTGAGCTGCCGGTCGAGCTCGGCCACGGCCGCGGGCTCGGCATCGATGTCGATGACCGCGTAGATGCCCTCGATCTGCTTCTTGATCTCGTAGGCGAGCCGGCGACGGCCCCAGATGTCGACCTTGCCGACCGTTCCGCCGGACTTGGTCACGACGGTCAGGAACCGGTCGAGCGACGGAGCGATCGTCCGCTCCTCGAGCTCGGGGTCGAGGATGACCATCAGTTCGTAATGACGCACGGAGAACCCCACCTCCTCTGGTCTGGGCGGCTGCAGTCGGTCTGCAGCAGGAGGGTCGTACACGCGTCGCGCGCCCCGGCCGGTCACCGGGACCGGCGGAACGCGCCGGTACGAGGCTACCAGCGTCGCGGCAACAGCCGGTCGGCCGGGACGGACGTCGGTCAGCGGGAGCGGTGCACCGACCGGGCCGCGCGGTGCGCCTGCTGGGTGCGGACCAGCGCCGCGGTCACCGCCGCCAGCGCGACGACGGCGGCGAGTGCCGGCACGGGCAGGCCGGCGCCCGAGGCGGCGCCCGGCGCGGCGACCGCGCTGTCGGCCTCCTCCAGGTCCGAGCCGTCCAGGCCGGCCAGTTGGCCGAACACCGGGACGGTGGCGCCGTCGTAGTTGCCGGTGACGCCGCCGGCACCCATCCCCGAGCCGGCGAAGCGGTCCGGCGAGCCGGTGCTCCGGCCGGGCACGTAGAAGCGCGCGGGGTCGAACGCCGCCGCGGCCGCGGTGTCGACCGGCGCCATCTGCGGCGCGCCGCTGCCGGTGTCGTAGGTGTACTGCGTCCCCGGGATGCTCTGCGGGGTCCCACCGGTCGTGCCGCCTTGCGGCACGTCGATCACCCCGCCCGTCGGCGGCTGCGGGGTCCCGTCCGGCCCGGGCGCCGGAGCGTTCGGCACACCCGGCACCTGCACGTTCACCTCGGGCAGGTCCGGCAGGTTCGTGCTCGGCAGCGTGGGCAGCGGCACCAGGGTCTCGACGACGTACGGGACGGGCGCCGGCAGCGGCGGCAGGGTCGCCGCGACGCCGTTCACCACCTGGTTGACCAGGTTCGCCGCGAGCCCGGCCTGCGGGACGATGCGGTACGTGTAGGTGATCGTGCCGGCCGTCGTCGACGGGAAGGCCCACTGCGTCGACTGGCCGAACTGCAGATCGCGCTTCTGCCCGAAGAAGGTCACCGACACGTCGGTGTGGACCGTGGCCTTCACGCCGCCGACCAGGGGCAGCGTGACCGCCGAGTCGTAGGTCGCGACGTGGTTGACGAAGGTGACCGTCCCGCCGGCGTCCACGCTCACGACGGGGGGCGTGAGCGTCCTGATGTCGACCGTGGCGGTCGGCGCCGCGCTCGCGCCGGGCGCGGCGGCCACCGTCGCGACGAGCACGGCCAGCCAGCCGAGCACCAGGGCGACGATGCCGCGGCGCGCCGTCCGCCGGATCCGACCGGTTGCCATCTGCTCCGTAACCTCCAGCTGCGCCGCTACCAGCGAGTAACCCCCGTCACGCTGCAGGAACGACTATGTGTGAGCCGGGTTACGGCTAAACGTGGACCTGCGTCGGAACTAGGGTCGGGCCCCGTGGCGAATCACCCGATCGGCGTACACATCGGCCCCGGCCTCACCGACGACAACGAGCTCGTGGACGGCGGCCCGCTCGCCCGGGCGGCCGAGATGGACGCCGACGGCGTGCAGATCTTCCTGACCGACCCGCAGAGCTACGCCACCCCGAAGCCGCGCCCGGACGCCGAGGCGCTGCAGGCCGCCGACGTCATGGTCGTCGTCCACGCGCCGTACATGCTCAACGTGGCGACGACGAACAACCGGATCCGCATCCCGAGCCGCAAGCTCCTCGCCGCGCACGCGCGGGCCTCCGCCGCGATCGGCGCCGCGGGCATGGTCGTGCACGGCGGCCACGTCCTCGCCAAGGACGACCCGGCCGTCGGCGTCGACAACTGGCGCAAGACGTTCTCCCGCCAGGCCGACGACGGCGGCTTCCCGCTGCCGATCCTGCTCGAGAACACCGCCGGCGGCGGCAACGCGATGACCCGCGACCTCGACGCGATCGCCCGCCTCTGGGAGGCCGTCGGGGAGTTCGGCGCCGGCTTCGTGCTCGACACCTGCCACGCGTGGGCCGCCGGCTGGGACCTCGCCACCGCCGTCGACGACGTCCGTGCCATCACCGGCCGGATCGACCTCGTGCACCTGAACAACAGCCGCGACCCGCAGGGCTCCAGCCGCGACCGGCACGCGCCGCTCGCCGACGGCGAGATCCCGACCGAGCTGCTCGTCGAGGTCGTCCGGGCGGCCGGGTGCCCGGTGATCCTGGAGACCCCCGGCGACGCGCCGGCGCATGCCGGGGAGATCCAGGCTCTGCGAGCGGCCTTGTCGTGACGGGCGGAGGCCCGGAGGGTCTCCCGAGGAACGACGGCAGCGGCCCGGCTCAGCCGGGGGACGGCACCTGGCCGCGGTGCGACGCGGAGCGGCGCAGGACCACCCGGTCGTCAGCCCCGTCCAGGACGCCGCCGGCCGGATCGTCGGTGCCCGGCCACGACCGGCGGACGACGTCCTCGTCGGGCCGCAGGACGTCCCGCACGACCAGGCCCATGAGGACGACGACGGCGACGTCGCGGATCCCGACGGCGAGGAAGAACCACTCGGCCTCGACGCCCTTGTTGTCGGTGCCGAGGTACCAGAGCAGCCGCGGCACCCAGAGCAGCGCCTCGGTGGCCTGCCACAGCAGCAGCGCGCGCCAGCTCGGCCGGGCGAGCACCGCCAGCGGCAGCAGCCACAGCGAGTACTGCGGACTCCACACCTTGTTCAGCAGCAGGAAGCCGGCCACCAGCAGGAAGGCCAGCTGACCCACCCGCGGCCGCACCGGGGCGGCCAGCGTGAGCCAGCCGATGCCCGCGAGGAAGAGGACCAGCGAGCCGGCGACCACCGTGTTGAGCACCGTCGGCGTCTGGCCCTCGGCGAGGGGACCGTCGAAGATCCGGTGGTCGGTCGCGGCCAGGAGCAGGTTCCAGACCGTGTCCGGGTCGGCCGGCCGGCTGCCGTTGAGGGCGAAGAACCGCCCCCAGTTCTCCGGGGCCAGCACCGCGATGGGCACGTTCACGACCAGCCAGGCACAACCGGCGCCGACCGCCGCGCGCAGCCACACCCGCAGCCGCCCGGCCCGCAGGCACAGCAGGAACAGCCCACCGAGCAGCAGCACCGGGTACAGCTTGGCGGCCACGCCCAGCCCGATCAGGACGCCGGCGAGCGCGGGCCGGGACCGCGCCCAGGCCCAGAGCCCCAGGGTGGACAGCGCGATCGCGAACAGGTCCCAGTTGGTGAACGCGTGCACGAACAGCACCGGCGAGAGCCCGACCATCGCGGCGTCCCACGGCCGGCGGCCCGCAGCCCCCAGGACGGCCCGGGTGGTGAGCAGCGCGCAGGCCGAGAGCAGCAGGCACGTGGCGACGTAGTAGCTCTCCACCGCGGGCACCTGCGGCAGCAGCCCGAACGAGCGGGCCAGCCCGTCGTAGCCGCCGGCGAGGCCCGCCGCCAGCGCCATGAAGCCGCCGGTGAGCACCGGGTACTCGACGGCGGAGTCCAGGTAGGGCACCTGGCCGGTGTCCAGCCCGCGCAGCCCGTAGAGCGGGATGGTGTCCGAGTAGCAGAAGTGCGTGTACTGGACGAAGCCCGCCCAGTTGCCGCTGGCGCAGGGCGCCTGCTTGAGCCACGCCAGCGCGAGGACCAGCGTGGTGAACAGCAGGCAGACCCGCAGCGGCGTCCAGAACAGCGCCCGCCCGGTGACCGCGTGCCGGCCCCAGGGGCCCCCCACCGCCTCGCTCGCCTGCGCCACGACCGGGTCGGCCCAGCTCGGCACCACCCGGTCCGGCCACGCCGGTCCGCCACCCGGCGCCGCAGACGCCACGGACCCCTCGGCTCGGAAGCCGGAGGGGTCCGTGGGGGTGTCGTCGGTGCGCGGCTGGCTCACGGCCTCAGTCTGCCGCGCCGGGGTCAGCCGCCGGCTTGATCCCGGCCCGAGCGCTGCTCGCCGGGCGCGGGGACGCCGGCGTCGGAGTCGGGGACGCTGCCGTCCGGGTTGGTCTGCTCCTCGCCGGTGTCCTGCTCATCGCCCACGGGGTCGGGGACGCCGTCACCGTCGAAGTCGTCCTGGACGCCGTCGCCGTCCGTGTCGCCGGGGACGGGCTCCTCCTCGGTCGTGTCCTCGGTGGTCTCCTCGACCGGCGCCGGCGGCGTGGTGGTGGGCGGCGGGGCCTGCGTCGTCGGCGCGGCCTCGGTCGTCGGGGCCGGCACGCCCTCGCCCGTGTCGCCGTCGATGAGCGCCTTGCTGGGCAGGGGCTCCTCCGGGGTGCCCTCCAGCGCGGTGTTCATGAACTGCTGCCAGATCGCACCCGGCAGCCCCGAGCCGTAGATGGGCCCCTGCTGCGCGTTCTGGATCGCGGCCTGCCCGTCGCTGCCCATCCAGACCGCCGTCGACAGGGACGGCGTGTAGCCGACCATCCAGGCGTCGGTGTTGTCGACCGTGCTGCCGCTCTTGCCCTGCGTGCCGGTCTTGCTCGCCACCGGGCGACCGCCGTCGAGCGAGCGGTGGGAGTAGTCCGCGACCCCCTCGAGGGCGTAGCTGACGTCGTTGGCGACGTCCGCCGGCACCGCCTGCTCACCGGCGTCGCCGGCGTTCTCCAGCATCACGGTGCCCGCGTTGTCGGTCACCCGGGACACGAAGAACGGCGCGTGGTGGATGCCGCCGTTGGCGAAGGTCGCGAAGCCGACGGCCTGGTCGATCGTGCGCATCTCGTACTCGCCGATGCCGATCGACGACCCGGTCGCGCCGCTCGGGGCGGCGAGGGTCGTGTTGCCCTCGAGGACGCCGCCGGACCACTGCTCCGGCAGGCCGGTCGCCCGGAGCGCGACGTCCCGGACGTTCTCCGGGCCGACCTCGTACGCCAGCCCGTAGAACGTCGTGTTCAGCGACCGGGTGATCGCCTCCTTGAGCGTGCAGGCGGCGCAGGACGCGCCGCCGGCGTTGTTCACCGGCGCATCGCGGTCGGGGAACGTCTGGCGGTTGCTGCCGTCGCGCCGGGCGTTGACGCCGATGCCCTGCTCGAGGCCGGTCGCCAGCACATAGGGCTTCATCGACGACCCGGGCTGCCGCTGCGCCTGCGCGTAGTCGTTGCCGACGCCGGACGGGCCGCCGTAGTAGGCCTTGACCGCGCCGGTGTGCGGGTCGACGGCGACGAGCGCCTCCCGGAGCACGTCGTTCGGCTCGCCGTCCATCACGTCGGCGACGGCGGTCTCGGCCGCGTCCTGCAGGCGCGGGTCGACCGTCGTGGTGATCCGCAGGCCGCCGGCCCGGATCTGCTGCTCGCTGTAGCCCTTGCTCTCCAGCTCGGTCACGGCCTGCTGGACGATCAGGCCCGACGGGTCCTCCGGCAGGCCGAGCCCGGAGCCGGTCTTCGGCTGGACCGGCGGGTACACCGAGGCGTCGCGGTCGGCCTGCGACAGCCAGTCCTCCTCGACCATCGCGTCGAGCACCTTGCCCCAGCGGTCCTGCGCGGCCTCCGGGTCGTTCGCCGGGTCGTACCGGGAGGGGTTGCGGACCATGACGGCGAGGACGGCGCCCTGCTGGGCGGTCAGCTGCGAGGCCGGGACACCGAAGTAGGTGTTCGCCGCCGCCTCGATGCCGTAGGCGCTGCGGCCGAAGTAGATGGTGTTCAGGTAGTTCTCGAGGATCTGGTCCTTCGAGTAGTTGTTGTCCAGCTTGATCGCCAGGAACAGCTCCTGGAACTTGCGGCTGAACGTCTGGTCCTGGGTCAGGAAGGCGTTCTTCACGTACTGCTGCGTGATCGTCGAGCCGCCCTGCGTCGAGCCGCCGGTCACGTTGTTCCACGCGGCACGGACGATGCCGGTGAAGGAGATGCCCGGGTCGGTGTAGAAGCTGCGGTTCTCCGCGGCCAGGATCGCGTTGCGCGCCGGCTCGGAGACCTGCTCGAGCGAGACGTTGGTCCGGTTCTCGTTCTCACTGCCGAGGCGGGCCATCTCCGTGGTGCCGTCGGCGTAGTAGACGACCGTCGTCTGCGCGTTCTGGACGGAGTTGATGTCCGGGACCTCGGTGCTCGCGTAGACGACGCCGATGAAGACACCGAAGAGGACGAAGAGCCCCAGCATGGTCGCCAGGGCGATCTTCAGCCTGCGGCTGCGGCGCTGCTTCTTCGAGCGCGGCGGCTTGCCCTTGCGCCCGGTCGGCCGGGCGCCCGGAGGGCGGGTGCCGGGCGGGCGGGTGCCGCCGGCCGGCGCGGACCGCGAGGCCGTCGTCCGTCCGCGACCGCCGCCGGCGGCCGGTCGGCGAGTGCCCCCGGCGCCACCACCACCCGCGCTGGAGCTACGGGCGGGCGGCGGCCGGCGGACCGAGCCGGCGCGCGGCGCGACGGGGGAGGTCTCGTCGTGGGAAGGCACGCAGTGGGCCCCTCTCGGACAGTCGTGTATCGGGGACCGGGGGAGGCCCCGGTCGCAAGGGTGTCGTCTTCAGCTGTGGATCACGGGGACAACGCGCGAGAACGGCGCGCGTCACGGGACACGTGTGACGGAAGGGTCCGGCGTGACCGGGGAATTCCCCGATGTGAGCAACTACTCCGTGGCTGCGCGGCGCCGCTTGCGCGGCTGGCGTCCCGGTTCCGGCTCGGCGCCGAGGACGTACGAACAGGCCAGGTGGTTCCAGCCGCAGCCCCGGCACACCTCGACGGTGTAGACGGAGAACTCGTCCTGCATGGCGTCCATGCGGGCGAGCTCGGCCTCGGTCTTGGCCTGGCCGGCCGTGGGGCCGAGGTGCTCACCGTAGACGTAGCTCACCAGGGTCAGCCGCTCCTTGCGGCAGACCGGGCAGGCCGTGTCGGTGGCCTCGCCGTGGTACTTCGCCGCGCGGGAGAGGTACGGGCTGGCGTCGCAGACCTCGAACAGGCCCGTCCGCCCGGCGTACACGTCCGCGAGGACGGCTCGCCGCTGCAGCGAGTAATCCACGACGGATCGGCGTCCGGGCACGGCGTCAATGTACGCACCGGCGCCCTGACGCGGCGCCTCGGCGCACCTCGTGGACGTTCACCCGTTCGGTGGCCGTTGTGCTGCTGTTCACCTCCCGATGTATCGTCCCGATACATCGGTCCGGGGCAGGAGGGGAGGCGACGATGCTCGAGTTCGCCATCCTCGGCCTGCTCCAGCAGTCGCCGATGCACGGCTACGAGCTGCGCAAGGAGCTCGCGCAACTGCTCGGCGGGCTGCGGAGCATCTCGTTCGGCTCGCTCTACCCCGCGCTCAAGCGGCTGCACGCCGCGGGCTACATCACGACCGCGGAGCCCGACCGCAAGGCGCTCCTGCCGGCCGACGCCCCGCCGCTGACCGGCCGGCGCGGCAAGGTGGTCTACACGATCACCGCCGAGGGCAAGGAGCGCTTCCACGAGCTGGCCAGCGAGTCCGGCCCGGAGGCGTACGACGACAGCGGCCTGTTCGGCGTCCGCCTGGCGTTCTTCCGCCACACGGCCGCCGATGCCCGGCTGCGGATCCTGGAGGGACGGCGGCGCACCGTCGAGCAGCAGCGCGAGGGACTGCGCTCCTCGCTGGCCCGCACCCGCGAACGGCTCGACCGCTACACCCTCGAGCTCCAGCAGCACGGCCTGGACTCCGTCGACCGCGAGGTCCGCTGGCTCTCCGAGCTCATCGACGCCGAGCGCCGCACCGCGAGGCAGGACCGCCCGCCCGATCCGTCCGTGAAACCGCCCGCGGACCCGCCGTCCGATCCCCCCAGCACCACCTGAACCCCCCCGTACGCACGTCGCAGGACCGCCACCGGTCCCTGTCACCGGACCGTCGCGGTCCGAGAAAAGAGGAGCACTCCATGGGAAGCGTCAAGGTCGCCATCGTCGGCGTCGGCAACTGCGCCGCGTCGCTCGTGCAGGGCGTCCACTACTACCGGGACGCCGACGAGACGACGTCCGTGCCCGGCCTGATGCACGTGCGCTTCGGCGACTACCACGTCTCCGACGTGGAGTTCGTCGCGGCGTTCGACGTCGACGCCAAGAAGGTCGGCCAGGACCTCTCGGCGGCGATCGTGGCGAGCGAGAACAACACCATCGCGATCTGCGACGTCCCGCCCCTCGGCGTGACCGTCCAGCGGGGCCACACCTTCGACGGCCTGGGCAAGTACTACCGGGAGACGATCGAGGAGTCCGACGAGCAGCCGGTCGACGTCACCGCCGCGATCCGCGAGTCCGGCGCCGACGTCCTGGTCTGCTACCTGCCGGTGGGCTCGCAGGCGGCCACCGAGTTCTACGCGCAGTGCGCCCTGGACGCCGGCGTCGCGTTCGTCAACGCGCTTCCCGTGTTCATCGCCGGCACCAAGGAGTGGGCGGACAAGTTCACCGCCGCCGGCCTCCCGATCGTCGGTGACGACATCAAGAGCCAGGTCGGCGCGACGATCACGCACCGCGTGCTCGCCAAGCTGTTCGAGGACCGCGGCGTGCGGCTCGACCGCACGATGCAGCTCAACGTCGGCGGCAACATGGACTTCAAGAACATGCTCGAGCGCGAGCGGCTGGAGTCCAAGAAGATCTCCAAGACCCAGTCGGTCACCAGCCAGGTCGACCGTGACATGGGCGTCGGCAACGTGCACATCGGCCCGTCGGACCACGTGCCGTGGCTGTCGGACCGCAAGTGGGCCTACGTCCGCCTCGAGGGCCGCGCGTTCGGCGACGTCCCGCTGAACCTGGAGTACAAGCTCGAGGTCTGGGACTCGCCCAACTCGGCCGGGATCATCATCGACGCGATCCGGGCGGCGAAGATCGCCAAGGACCGCGGGATCGGCGGCCCGCTGCTGTCGGCGTCGTCCTACTTCATGAAGAGCCCGCCGGTGCAGTACAGCGACAGCGAGGCCCGCGACGCCGTCGAGGCGTTCATCCGGGGTGACGTCGAGCGCTAGAAGGACCCCCGTCCTCCCCACGCCTCGCTCCGCTCGGCGCGGGTCCCTGGACGGGGCCGTTCCAGCCTGTTGCTGCCGGGCCCGCCCCTCTCGTGGGGGCGGGCCCGGAGGCGTTCCGGGGGGCTGACAGGTCGGCTGCCTACGCTGGCGGGCATGCCGTCCCGCCGTCGTCCGTTCCTGCTCGCCCTGGGACTGGTGCTCGCCCTGCTGGCCGGTTGCTCGGACAGCTCCGCCGTCGACCGCAACCCCGGGGACGAGATCACCCGGGACGAGGCCGACGTGCTCGCCGAGCTGCTGCACCGGAACTTCGAGCACGGCGGCGCGGACTTCGTCGAGTCCGCGCCCTACGGCGAGGGCGCCGTGCTCACGCTCACCGGCGAGGTGGACTTCGTCCGCTCGATCGGCCGGGCCCAGGCGGTGACCACGTTCGAGGACGGCCGCCCCGACGAGACGCGCACGCTGTTCTTCACGCCCGACGAGCTCTGGTTCGGCGACGTCCCCGGGCTCGCCGAGGCCCTCTCCTCCCGGGGTCTGCCGGACGCGGCCTACGTCCGCCGTCCGATGGCCACGTCCGCCGAGGGGACGGCGTCGCTGGTCGACGTCCTGGCGCAGCTGGTGCTCAACCTCTCCGCGCGGGCCGGTGACGACCCACGGGCGTTCCTCGACGGCGGCTACACCTGGCAGGGGCAGCGCTCGATCGACGGGCAGCTGGCGTCGGTCTTCTCGCTCAGCGGCGGCAAGACGGTCGCGGTGTCCTCGTCGGACGAGCTGCTCGTGCAGTACGTGACGCCGCTGCCGGACCAGGACTTCGAGGTCACGATCACGCTCTCCGACCACGGGGAGCGGGAGATCGACCTGCCGGCCGGCGACGAGACGCTGAACGCGGCCGACCAGCCGGAGGTCGCGGCTCAAGTGGGCGTCTGAGAAGGACCCCTACCCGGACCCGGACAGCAGGAAGGGGCGGCCTCTTCCCCAGACCGCCCCTTCCCGAGGCCTTTCCTACCAGAAGTCGGCGCCGCGCGCCTCCCCTGGCGGCGGATCAGTTGGCCGACGGGTCCGCCGGTGCGGTGGACAGCACGGCCAGCCGCCCCCGCTGCCGGCCCATCACCGCGCGCCAGAGCTGCGGGCCGGCCATCCGGCTCAGCACGTCGGCCGGCATCCCCGGCACGACCGCCCACGAGCCCTCGGCGATCTCGAGGGCGAGCTGGCCCGGCGACCATCCGGCGTAACCGGCGAAGACGCGCAGCCCGGCCAGCTGCCCGGCCAGCTCCGCCGGATCGCCGTCCAGGTCGACGAGGTAGACGTCACCGGCGACGCGGCGCAGCCCGCTGTCCTCGTCGGCGACCGCGGCGGGGGAGGTGGCCAGGCAGAGGGCGGTGTCGGTCTCGCACGGGCCGCCCACGTGGAACACCCCCGGGTCGACGGCGAGGTCGCACCAGCCGGGCAGCACGTCGCGGATCTCGACCTGGCTGGGCCGCCCGAGGACGACGCCGAGCGTGCCGCTGTCGGTGTGGTCGAGGACGTAGACGACGGTGCCGGCGAACGTGGGGTCGGACAGCGCCGGCATCGCGACGAGGAGCGCGCCGGGGCGTACGTCCTCCATGCCGCCGATCGACAGCGGGGGGACGGCGTCGGCGCGGCGGCGACCGGTCGCGGGCCGCGTGGGCGGACCGGACTCGGGGTCGGGCGACGAAGGCACCGGAGTCATCTCGTCCAGTGTGCCCCACCGCCGCCTCCGGGGGAGGTCGAGGCTGCGCCGTCAAGAGCACGACGGCCGCTGTGCGGCTGAATAATGCCTGGACGCACGCTGGACTCGGCCCGTCGGTGACGAGGACGGAGGTTTCCCGACCCGTAGGGTGACCGGATGCAGCAGCAGGCGGCCACGACCGTGCGCCATCTGCTCCTGCGGGGGGACTTCCGGCGGCTGCTGGCGACCCGTCTGCTGTCGCAGTTCGGGGACGGCGTCTTCCAGGCCGCGCTGGCCGGGACCGTGCTGTTCAACCCGCAGCGCGCAGCCGATCCCGTCGACGTCGCCGCGGGTTTCGCGATCCTGCTGCTGCCCTACTCGCTGGTGGGGCCGTTCGCCGGGGTGTGGCTGGACCGCTGGAGCCGGCGGCAGGTCCTGCTGCGCGCCAACCTCGTGCGCGCGGTGCTGGTCGCCGTCGTCGCGGCGCTGGTGCTGGGCGGGGTCGACGGCACGCCGTTCTACGTGGCCGGGCTGGCCGTCTTCTCGGTCAACCGGTTCGTGCTGGCAGCGCTGTCGGCCGGGCTGCCGCACACGGTGGACGAGCCGTCCCTGGTGTCGGCGAACGCGCTGTCGACGACGTCGGGGGCGGTGGCGACCGTCGGCGGCGGCGGCGCGGCGCTCGGGCTGCTGCAGCTGACCGGGACGAGCGACGCCGGCTACGCGGCGCTGGCGGCCGCGGCGGCGCTGCCCTACCTCGGCGCGGCCGCCGTCGTCGCCGGGTTCACCCGCCCCTATCTGGGACCGGACCACATGGCCCGCTCGGCGCGGATGTCGGCGCGGGAGGTCGCGGTCGGGATGGTCGCCGGCGCCCGGCACGCGTGGGCGCACCCGCCGGCGGCCGCGGCGCTGACCGCGATCAGCCTGCACCGGCTGTTCTACGGCGTCCTCACGCTCATGACGCTGCTGCTGTACCGGAACACCTTCACCGACACCGACAGCCTGTTCCCCGGCGGGCTGGTCGGGCTGGCCGAGGTGCTCGGCGCCGGGGCCCTGGGCACGCTGCTGGCCGCGGCGGTGACCCCGTGGGTGGTGCGGCACATCGGCAAGCCGCGGTGGATCACCCTCCTGCTCGTCGGCGGCGGTCTGGCCCAGCTCGCGCTCGGGCTGCCGTTCGTGGCGCCGACGATCGTGGGGGCCGGGCTGGTGCTCGGCTTCGTGGGGCAGGCGGTCAAGATCTGCGTCGACACCACGCTGCAGGAGGCCGTGGACGACGACTTCCGCGGCCGCGTGTTCTCCGTCTACGACACCTTGTTCAACGTCACCTTCGTCGCGGCGCTGCTGGTGGGCGCGTTCGTGCTGCCGCCGTCCGGGATCTCCTACCCGATGCTCGTCGCGGTCGGCGCCGGCTACCTCCTGACCGCCGTCGCCTACGCCCGCATCACCCACGAACACTGACGTTGCGGAGGAGATCCGTGCGGGTTACGCGCACGGATCTCCTCCGCTCACGCGACCAGGCGCCTCAGCTCTTCGCTGCAGGCCTGCGTCTCCTCGCGCAGCCGCCGTACCGGGAACCGGAGGAGCACGAGGCCGGCCCCGTGCAGCGCGTTCTGTCTCTTGAGGTCGGCACCCCACTCGCGCGCACTGAGGTGGTAGGCCATGCCATCTGCCTCCGCCACGACTCGTCGCTCTCGCCACAGCGCATCGACGAAGTACCTACCCGCCGGGGTGTCGACCGGGGCACTCCACTCCGGCTCGGGCAGACCAGCGGCTCGCACGACGCGCCGCAACTCGCTCTCCCCCACCGATCTCATGCCGCGCCCGGCATCGATGACAGCCGCTCGGAGCCACGCCGTCGCCGCACGACCCGCCTTCCGCGTCTCCTCGGCCAGCTCATCGACGGTCGTCAGACCGCGCTGGAGGACGTCGGAGATGGCGTGATCGACATCGGCGCGACGGCGGGCGGTCAATGAGACGTCGATCGCCGCCCGGGCCGCCCCCGTGGTGGGCAGTCCCGACAGCTCCACGCTCTCGAGCGGCCGCCTGCTCTGGTGGACGACCACGAAACCGTGCGAGGACATGTGCCCCCGGCCGTGCGGACGGGAGACCTCGACCATGCCCCCTTCGGCCGGCGCTCGGTAGTCGCCGAGCACGCCCGCGACCCGGGGAGCGGCCGCGAGCTCGTCCGCCTTCGCCCCCCACAGGCGAAGGGCGCTGTGATGGGACAGGCAGGCATCCGACCCCGCGTACGCCAGCGCAACCAGCCACCGCTCCCGCTGAGTGAGCGCTCCCGAATGCGGCACCACGACACCACGGACGGGTTCTTGCCACCTTCCTGTGCGCACGGCGGTGCGGATGCGGTGATCGCTGAGGCCGCGCGCCCTCAGGACGTTCCGGCGGGCGACCGGGAGATCGCGCGGAAAGACGGACGCGGAGGGCACCGGGGGATGGTGACCGGGACCGCGGCCACGCCGCCGCCGCTGTCCACAGCGACGCCGTTGCGGAGGAGATCAGTGCGCGTTACCCGCACGGATCTCCTCCGCTCGAGCGGGCGGCCCACCACGCGCGCAGCTCGGCCTCGGCCTCGTCCGGCGGCAGCGGCCCCCGCTCGAGCCGCAGGTCCTTGAGGAACCGCCACGCCTCACCGACCTCCCGGCCCGGCGGCAGGCCCAGGATCTCCATGATCGCGTTGCCGTCGAGATCGGGCCGGACCCGCGCCAGGTCCTCGGCCTCGGCGATCTCGGCGATCCGCTTCTCCAGCGAGTCGTAGGTCACCGCCAGCGCCGCGGCGCGCCGCTTGTTGCGGGTCGTGGAGTCCGAGCGCACGAGCTTGTGCAGCCGGGGGAGCAGGTCGCCGGCGTCGGTGACGTAGCGGCGCACCGCCGAGTCGGTCCATTGACCGCCGCCGTAACCGTGGAAGCGCAGGTGCAGGAAGGTCAGCCGGGCCACCGCCTCGGTGATCTCCTTGGAGTAGCGCAGCGCGGTCAGCCGCTTGCGCACCAGCTTCGCCCCGACCACCTCGTGGTGGTGGAAGGAGACCCGCCCGCGCGGCTCGTGCCGGCGGGTGGCCGGCTTGCCGATGTCGTGCAGCAGCGCGGCCAGCCGCAGCACGAGGTCGGGGGACTCGTGCAACGGGTCGGCCTTCTCCAGCGCGATCGCCTGGTCCAGCACGGTCAGCGAGTGCGCGTAGACGTCCTTGTGCTGGTGGTGCTCGTCGATCTCCATCCGCAGCGCCGCGAGCTCCGGCAGGACGTCACCTGCGTCGGCCAGGCCGGTCGACACGAACAGCTCCAGGGCGGCGCGGGGGGAGTCCTGCAGCAGGGTCTTGGAGAGCTCCTGCTGCACCCGCTCACGGGTGATCCGCTTCAGCTCGGGCGCCAGCGAGGTCATCGCCGCCACGACCTCGTCGTCCGGCGTCACGCCCAGCTGGGCGACGAAGCGGACGGCGCGCAGCATCCGCAGCGGGTCGTCGAGGAAGGAGTCGACGGCGGCACCGGGCGTGCGCAGCCGCCGCTTGAGCAGGTCGCCGAGCCCGCCGAAGGGGTCGGTCACCGTGCGGTCCGGGCCGAGGGACACCGCCATCGCGTTGACCGTGAAGTCCCGCCGCGCCAGGTCGTCGACCAGCGAGGTGCCCCACGCCACCTCGGGGTTGCGCGACTCCCGGTCGTACCGGTCGGCCCGGAAGGTGGTGATCTCCAGCCGGACGCCGCGCACCTCCGCGCCGACCGTGCCGAACTGGATGCCGGTGTTCCACGTGGAACCGGCCCACCCGCGCAGGACCTCGAAGGTCTGCTCCGGCCGGGCGTCGGTCGTGACGTCGAGGTCGCCCGGGACGCGCGACGCGCCGGAGCCGCCCGCCAGCAGCGCGTCGCGCACCGAGCCGCCCACCAGGTGCGCCTGGAAACCCGCCGCCGCGAAGCGTTCGCCGAGCTCGCCCAGCACAGGGGAGACGTCGACGAGCGCGCGCACGGTCTCCTGGACGGCCGGCGGCACCGGCTCGGGATCAGGGCGACTCGGGGGCACAGCGGACACGACGAGCCAGGGTAGTGCCGCGACGCGCGCTACCCTCCTGGCATGGCTGGGACGGGCGGGCGCGGACGCCCCGGCCGCCGGTTGCGCCGGGTCGACGAGACCTCCGCCGGGGGCCTGGTGGTGGCCGACGACGGCGAGTCGGAACCGCGTGCCGCCCTCATCGGGCGGACGGACCGCCGTGGGCGCCTGCTCTGGTCCCTCCCGAAGGGGCACATCGAGGAGGGTGAGACCCCCGAGGACACCGCCGTCCGCGAGGTCGCCGAGGAGACCGGGATCATCGGCGAGGTCGTCGCCCCGCTCGGGATCATCGACTTCTGGTTCGTCGCCGACGGCCGCCGGGTGCACAAGACGGTGCACCACTTCCTGCTCCGCGCGATCGGGGGAGCGCTGTCCGACGCCGACGTCGAGGTGACCGAGGTCGCCTGGGTGCCGCTGTCGGAACTCTCCGAGCGCCTGGCCTATGCCGACGAGCGGGCCCTGGTCGAGCGGGCGCCCGCCCTGCTGGCCGACAGCGCGTGAGTGAGTCGGCTGCCGGCCGCGCTCCCGCCGACGGCCGACACCGGCCGCAATCCCGGAGTGCAGCGGTGCTGCTCCTCTGCCTGGCCGTGCTCAGCGGCGTCGTCCTGCTGGCGCCGCGACCGGCCGCCGCCGCCCCCGCGCCCGACGACACCACCGACCCCGAGCGGCCGGTGGCCATCGACGTCAGCCGGTTCGAGCCGCGCAGCGTCGTCCCCGGCTCGATCGTCACCGTCACCGGCACGCTGACCAACACCGGGGACCAGACGGTCAGCGACCTCGGCGTGCGGCTGCAGCGCGGCGCGGTCGTGACGACGCGGGCGGAGCTCGCCGCCGCCGACGGCGACCCCGACCCGGCGACGACCGTCGAGCCCGGCTTCCAGGACCTCCCCGGCCGCCTGGAGCCCGGCGACTCCCTGGACTTCAGCTACACCGTCCCCGCCGACCAGCTGGAACTCACCCGGGACGGCGTCTACCCGGCCCTGCTCAACGTCAACGGCACCGTCGACGGCGGCGAGCGGCGGCGGGTCGGCGAGCTGTCCACCTACCTCGTGCAGCAGCCGGCGATCCCCGCCGGGCGGACGACGGTCGCCTGGCTGTGGCCCCTGGTCGAGCGCAGCCACCGCACCGCCTCCGGCGGCTTCGCCGACGACGACCTGACCGCGGCCGTGCGCTCCGGCGGCCGGCTGGACCGGGCGCTGTCGGTCGTCGAGGACCTGCCCCGCACCGCCCCCGCGGGCGGCGGCGACCCGGTGCCGGCGGTGCCGGTGACCCTGGCGATCGACCCGGCGCTGGTCGAGGAGCTGGAGATCATGGCCGCCGGGCCCTACGCGGTCGCGGGCGAGGAGAACGCCGGCCGCGGGACCGGCGCCGCCGACGCCTTCCTCGACCGGCTGCGGGCGGTCGCCGCCGTCCATCCCGTCGTCGCCCTCCCCTACGGGGACGTCGACGCCGAGGCGCTGGTGAGCACCGGCCTGACCGACGTCCTCACCCGCAGCCTGCCCGGCACCGCCGCGGGCACGGCCGAAGACCCGCCCGCCGACGGCACGGCCCCGGCGACGACGGAGGCCTCCGCGCCGGCCGACGACGAGGGCGCCGGCGCGCGGATCCTGGCCGACGCCCTGGGTGTCGAGCCGCGCACCGACCTGGCGTGGGTGGCCGCCGGCACGGTCTCCGCCGACACCCTGGCCGCGCTCCGGGCCGGGGGCGCCGAGCGGGTCGTCGTGGACGCCGCCGCCCTCACCGACGGCGACCGGGCGCTCGGGCTGGGTGCCGGCACCGCCGCCGCGCGGACGACGGTCCCGCTGGCGGACGGCTCGGTCGAAGCGCTGGTCACCGACCCCGCACTGGGGGACGTCGCGGCCTCGACCGGGGCGGTCGCGGGCGGCGTGCGCATCGCGGAGCAGCGCTACCTGGCCGACCTCGCCCTGATCAGCCTGCACGCGCCGGCCGATCCCGCCCAGGCCCCGACCGTGCTCGTGGCCCCGCCCCGGACGGTCGGCGCGGACGCCGACGGGGTGCGGGCGATGATGGCCGACACCGCCGAACTGCCGTGGCTGCGCGCGGCCACGGTCCAGGACGTCGCCGCGGGGCCGTCGGCCGACGCCGGTTCACTGGCGCCGCCCGCCGGCCCCGCGCTGGACGGCGCCGGCCTGGCGGAGGTCGCCGCGGCAGCCGCGGTGCGCGACGACCTGGCCGGCGCCGTCGTCGGCTCCCCCGACGCCGCGCTGGCGCCCGACGACGCCGCGATCGCCCGCACCACCTCGGTGGCCTGGCGGGGCGACCCGGCCGGCTTCGTGGCCGCGGCCGAGCAGCTGCACGGCGCCGTCGACCGGCTCCGCGACCGGGTGACCCTGCTCGCCCCCGCCGACGGCACCTACAGCCTCGCCTCCAGCGACGCCCCCCTCGTCCTCACCGTGCGCAACGACCTGCCCTTCGCCGTCCGCGTGCTGCTGCAGCTGCGCACCCGCGGCAACGTGGGCCTGCAGATCGAGGACATCGGCGTCCAGGAGCTGGCCCCCGGCGAGCGGACGACGCTGCAGGTCCCCACCTCGGTGCGGCAGTCCGGCCGGTTCGCGGTCACCGCCGCCCTCACCACGCCCAGCGGCGGGCAGCTCGGGGACGCCGTGCAGATCCAGGTGAAGAGCACCGCCTACGGGTCGATCTCCCTGATCATCACGATCGGGGCGGCGGCGCTGCTCGGGCTGCTCTTCCTGCGCCGGCTGGTGCGCTTCCTCCTCAACCGCCGCCGCGGCGGTGCGCCGGCCGAGGAGATCGCGGGCGCGCCCGGTCCCGAGGGTGCCGCCGTCCCGCTGCCGCCCACCCGGAGCCCGGTGTGACCCCGGGCGAGCAGCCGGTGCACGAGCAGGACCCGCCGGTCCGCGACGAGCTGCAGGGGGACGGCGCCGCGCGGCCCCTGCCGCCGGTGCCGCCGGCCGCTCCCCGAACCCGGGCCCCCCGTGCAGCGCCCCTTCCGCCGCCGCCCTACCGCGAGGCCCCGCCGGCGTCGGCCCCCTCGGCCGACGCCCTGACCGGCAACATCGCGGCCTCGAACGGCCCCGCTGCAGGGTCCCGCCGCGAGCCTGCGAGTGGCGGGGGGCAGCGGGGTCCTTCCTCGGGCGAGGGCCCCCAGTTGCTGCCACCACCGCCGTACCCGGCCGCACCCGAGCCGGGCCCCCGCCGGATGCCGCTGCCGCCGGTGCCGCCGTCGCCGCGGCGACGCTTCGTGCCGCATCCGGAGGAGGAGTTCACCCAGGTCATCCCGGTGCTGCCGCCGGTCCCGCGGCCCACCGACGAGACCGAGGAGGAGCTCGAGCAGCGGGAGGGCGCCCCCGGCGCGAGCCGCGGCATCCTCCGGGCCGCGGGCACCATGGCCGTCGCCACGCTGGTCTCCCGGATCACCGGGCTGCTGCGGACGATGGTGCTGGTGGCCGCGCTCGGCGTCGGGCTGGTCAACGACGCCTACAACACGTCGAACACGCTGCCCAACATCGTCTACGAGCTCCTGCTCGGCGGCGTGCTCACCTCGGTCGTCGTCCCGCTGCTCGTCCACGCGCAGGAGCGGGACGCCGACCGCGGCGCCGCCTACGCGCAGCGGCTGGCCACGCTGGCGGTCACCGGGCTCGCCGGGGTCACGGTGCTCGCGGTCATCGCCGCGCCCGCGCTCACCTGGCTCTACGGCATCCGCGGGGACGCCGAGCAGGTGGCGCTGGCCAACTGGCTGGCCCGCCTGCTGCTGGTCGAGATCGTCTTCTACGGCATCGGCGCCCTGGCGACGGCGATCCTGAACTCCCGCGACGTCTTCGGCCCCCCGGCCTGGGCGCCGGTGCTCAACAACGTCGTGGTGATCGCCACCGGCGTGCTGTTCATCGCCGCCAGCGGCCCGGGCGACCTCACACCGGCCACGATCACCGCCGGCCAAGTGTGGCTGCTCGGCATCGGCACCACGCTCGGCATCGCCGTCCAGGCGGTGGTCCTGCTGCCGCTGCTGCCCAAGGCGGGCGTGCCGCTGCGCCCGCGGTGGGGGCTGCAGAACACCGGCCTGCGCGAGGCCGGCACGCTCGGGCTCTGGGTGATCGGCTACGTCGCGGTCAGCCAGGTGGGCGTCGTCGTGGCCACCAACGTGGCCAACAGCGCCGGCCGCGAGGGCGCCCTCGGCTCGGCCGCCTACGCCACGGCCAGCCTGCTGTTCCAGATGCCCTACGGGATCATCGGCGTCGCCCTGCTGACCGCGCTGCTGCCGCGGATGAGCCGGGCGGCCGCCCGGCGCGACGTCCCGGGCGTGGTCAAGGATCTCGCCCTGGGCACCCGGCTGTCCGCCCTGGGCCTGCTCCCGGTCACCGCCGCGCTCATCGCGCTCGGGCCGGCCGTGGCCACCGTCGTCTTCGCGCGCGGCAACACCTCGGTGGCCGAGGCGCGGGGCATCGGCACCGCGCTGGCGCTCGGCGCGTTCGGGCTGCTGCCGATGGCGATCACGCTGCTGCAGCTGCGCGTCTTCTACGCGATGAAGGACGCCCGCACGCCGACGCTGATCCAGCTCGGGATGGTCGCGGTGCGCGTGCCTCTGCTGCTGCTCGTCCCGGTCGTCGCCGATCCGGAGCACGTCGTCGCCGGCCTGATGCTCGTGACGTCGCTCACCTACGTGGCCGGCTGGATCCTGGGGGACGTCGCACTGCGGCGGACCCTGGGCGCGTTGCCGACCCGCGAGTCCCTCGCCCCTGTCCTGCGGATTGCCCTCGTCTCCGCCGCGGCGGGGCTCGTGGGCTGGGGGGCGGTCGCGCTGCTCGATCACGTTTTGGGCACATCGGTGGCAGGCTCGCTCGTGACTCTCCTGGTCGGTACCGTGGTCATCGGCGTCGCGGTCGCCGGAGGTCTCGTCCTCGCCCGCGTCCCCGAGGTCCGGGAGCCGCTGGAGGCGGTCCGGGCCCGGCTGGGGCGTGGTCGGGCATGACCTCCTCGGAAGGCACGCCGTCCCCGGGGCGCGGCGCCGCCGGGAATGACAGGAAGAGGGGGTCGTCCGCGTCGATGACGTCCACGACCACCGGTCTTCCCGACCGCTACCGCCCCCTCGACCAGGTCGGCGCCGACGAGCGCACCCCCACCGGCGTCATCCGCTCGTGGCGGGCCAAGGACCGCGTGCTCAACCGCGACGTCGCGATCCGCGTGCACACCCCCGGCGGTCCGGCCGCGCACGCCTGGATCGCCCGCGCGCTCACCGCCGGCGGGCTGGCCACACCGGCGCTCGCGATGGTCTACGACGCGGCGGAGGGAACCGACGACGCCCAGGCGCCCAACAGCGCCGCGTACGTCGTCAACGAGTGGATCGACGGCGAGAGCCTCGCCGACCGGCTGAAGCGCGGGCCGCTGCCCCAGCGGGAGGCGCGCACGATCATCCGCCGCCTGGCCGAGGGCGTCGCCGAGGCGCACCGGGTGGGGCTGGCCGTCGGCGGCCTCACCCCGGAGCACGTCGTCCTCCGCCCGAACGGGCTCGTGGGGCTGCGGGCCGTGCCCGCGGCCAGCGGCACCGTGCAGGGGGACATCACCGCCCTGGGCGCTCTGCTCGAGGCCTGCCTGGGCGGTCCCCAGGCGGTCGAGGCGGCCGGCCGGGGCACGCGCCGCGGCACCGGGCCCGGCGTCCCGCCCGACCTCGCCGCGCTCGTCCGCCGCGCCCGCTCCACCGAGCCCGGCCAGGGCCTCTCGAGCGTGGCCGCCATGGTCTCGCTGCTCAACGAGCGGCCGCGCACCGGCGGCGCCGTTCCCGCCGACCGCACCGACTCCGACAGCGGCTGGCTGCGCAACCTGCGCCGTCGGGAGGAGGCGGTTCCGCGAGCCGGCCACACCGACGACGACGCGGCCGACGTCCCCCCGCCGCCGGCCGCCGACGAGCCGCCGGCCCCCACGATCAGCGTCGACTCCCCCGTCCGGCTGGACCCGCAGACCCTGCCGCCGGTGCCCCCGCCCCGGCCGCTGCCGCCGACGGGCTCGTACCCCGTCGACGAGCCGTGGACCCGCACCTCCGACCACCTCGACGCGGTCCTGCCGGGCCGCGGCTACGCCCACGAGGGGTACGGCGACGAGGACTACGCCGACGAGGACTACCCCGACACCGGCAGCACCGACATCGGCGAGACCGAGGAGCCCGGCGTCCGCCGCCGGTTCGCCGTCGTCGGCATCTCCGTGGCCGCCCTGGCCGTGGTGATCGCCCTGGCCTGGTGGTTCGGCAGCAACGTGCTCTCGGTCGCCGGCTCCGTCGACGAGGTCGGCGGCTCCACGCCGCAGCCCAGTTCGTCGGCCGACGCCGGGTCCAGCAGCGCCGCGCCCGCGGCCGGTGCCCCCGCCGCGATCGTCAGCGCGGAGGTCTTCGACCCCGAGGGCGACGGCCAGCCGGAGAACGACGACGAGGTCCCGAACAGCTACGACAACGACCCGTCGACCGCCTGGTCGACGCTGACCTACCGCGGCTCGCCGGCCTTCGGCAACCTCAAGCCCGGCGTCGGCATCCTCTACGACCTGGGCAGCGACCAGAACCTGGCCGCCGTCACCCTCACCACGAGCACGCCGGGCATCACCGTCGAGGTGCGCACCGGCGGCAGCCCGGACGGCGCGCTGGACAGCTACGCGGTCGCCGCGTCCGGCACCGTCGACGGCACGACCGACCTGACCTTCGCCCAGCCGACCACGGCCCGCTTCGTGCTGGTGTGGGTCACCGGCCTGGTCGAGACCGGTGACGGGTTCAGCGGGGAGCTGGCCGAGGTCGTCGTCCGCACCGCCGGCTGACGCGGCCGGGACGGCCGCGGGGGAATGCCGCCCCTACCATCGGGGTTGTGCGGCCCGTGACGACGAACCCCCAGCCGACGCCAGGACCGGCGGTCGGCACCGACCCGGCGCATCCCGCCATCCCCCCGGCCGAGCACGACGGCATCCGCGACCTGATCATCATCGGGTCCGGTCCGGCCGGCTACACCGCGGCGATCTACGCCGCCCGGGCCAACCTGCACCCCCTCGTGTTCGAGGGCTCGCAGTTCGGCGGCGCGCTGATGACCACGACCGAGGTCGAGAACTTCCCCGGCTTCCCGGAGGGGATCCAGGGCCCGCAGCTCATGGACGACCTGCGCACGCAGGCCGAGCGCTTCGGCGCGGAGCTGCAGCCCCGCGACGTCACCGAGGTCGACCTCACCGCCAACCCCAAGGTGGTCAAGGTCGGCGACGAGACGCACCTGGCCCACGCGGTGATCGTGGCGACCGGCTCGAAGTACCGGTACCTCGGCCTGGACAACGAGCAGCGGCTGCTCGGCCGCGGGGTCTCGGCCTGCGCCACCTGCGACGGCTTCTTCTTCCGCGACCAGGACATCGTCGTGGTCGGCGGCGGTGACTCCGCGATGGAGGAGGCCACCTTCCTCACCCGCTTCGCCAAGAGCGTCACCGTCGTCCACCGGCGCAACGAGCTGCGGGCCTCGAAGATCATGCAGAAGCGCGCGCAGGACAACCAGAAGATCCGCTGGGCGCTGGGCAAGCAGGTGACCGACGTCCTCGGTGAGGACACCGTCCGCGGGGTCCAGCTCACCGACGTCGAGAGCGGCGGCACCGAGGAGATGACGGTCACCGGGATGTTCGTGGCGATCGGGCACGACCCGCGCAGCGAGCTGTTCGCCGGCCAGCTGAAGCTGGACGACGCCGGGTACGTGCAGGTGGAGCACCCGACGACCCGCACCAACATCGACGGTGTCTTCGCCTGCGGCGACGTGGTCGACCACATCTACCGGCAGGCGATCACCGCGGCCGGCACGGGTGCTGCGGCGGCCATCGACGCCGAGCGCTGGCTCGCCGAGACCTTCGACGAGCGCTGAAAGGACCCCTCTGCCCCCCACCGCTCGCACGCTCGCGGCGGGACCCTGCAGAGGGGCCGTGAGCCGGGCATAGAAGCACCACCCCGCTGGTTCTTCCACCAGCGACTTCGAGCAACCGAACAGGGAGTACGACCATGGCAGGCAACACCGTGACGGTCACCGACGCCAGCTTCGCCAACGAGGTGCTGGGCAGCGACAAGCCCGTCCTCGTCGACTTCTGGGCCGAGTGGTGCGGGCCGTGCAAGATGGTCGCCCCCGTGCTGGAGGAGATCGCCGCCGAGCACGGCGACAAGCTCACCATCGCGAAGCTGAACATCGACGAGAACCCGCAGATCGCCCGCGACTACCAGGTCATGTCGATCCCGACGATGACCGTCTTCCAGGGCGGAAAGCCGGTGAAGAGCATCATCGGCGCCAAGCCGAAGGGCGCGATCCTCTCCGACCTGGCCGACTACATCGGCTGACGAAGGACCCGGTACAGAGCGTGACCCCAGGGCCCGTCCGACCACCCGGTCGGACGGGCCCTGACACGTCCGGGTGGACCCCGCTGGGCCGCGCCGGCCACGGCGGGCGACAATCGGCCCACGATGAGCGACAGCCGCATGCAGCCCCTCCGCGCCGGGGACCGCGGTCCGGCCGTGGCCGACGTGCACGCCGCGCTGCGCACCCTGGGCCTGCTTCCCCCCGCCCCCGACGGCCCCGCCGACGCGGTGCCCACCGACGCGGCCGTCTACGACGCGGCCACCGAGCTGGCAGTTCGGCACTTCCAGCAGGTGCGCGGCCTGTCCGTCGACGGGCGGGTGGGCGAGGAGACCTACCGCGCCCTGTCGGAGGCACGCTGGTCGCTCGGCGACCGGCTGCTGCGGTACGACCCCGAGCGGCCGATGCGCGGCGACGACGTCACCAGCCTGCAGGAGCGGGTGCACGAGCTCGGCTACGACGCCGGACCGGTGGACGGCGTCTTCGGCCCGGAGACCGAGTCGGGCCTGCGGGCCTTCCAGCGCGACTACGGGCTCACCTCCGACGGCACCTGCGGGCCCGCCACCCTGCGGGCGCTGCGCCAGCTCGGCCGCAAGGTGGTCGGAGGGCGGCCCCAGCTGCTGCGGCAGAGCGCCTCGTTCGTGGAGAGCGGGCCGCACCTCATCGGCCGACGGATCGTCATCGACCCCGGGCACGGCGGCCCGGACACCGGCTACACCGCGGGCGAGACGACCGAGGCCGACCTCGTCTTCGACCTCGCCTCGCGCATCGAGGGCCGACTGGCCGCCGCCGGCGCGACCGTCTACCTGACCCGCGGGCGGCGCCAGAACCCGACACCGGCCGAGCGCACCGCCTTCGCCAACCAGGCCCGCGCCGACCTGTTCCTCTCGCTGCACCTCGACGCGCACACCTCCGAGCACGCCCGCGGGGTGGCCAGCTACTACTACGGCACCGGCTCGGGGGCCTCCTCCACCGTCGGGGAGCAGTTCGCCAACCTGGTGCGCCGCGAGGTCATCGCCCGCACCGGGATGCTCGACCTCGGCTCGCACCCGAAGACCTGGGACCTGCTGCGGATGTCCCGGATGCCCGCGGTCCGCATCGACTGCGGCTACCTCTCCCACCCGGTCGACCGGCTGCTGCTGCTCGACGCCCGGCTGCGCAGCACCGTCGCCCACGCCGTCCTCGCCGCCGTCCAGCGGCTCTACCTCGCCCCGGAGGCCGACCCGCCCACGGGCACGTTCGTCCTGCCCGCCTCCACCGGCTGAGCCGGGTGACGGAAGGGGCGGACGACCGGACCGGTCCGTCCGTCCGCCGTGTCGCCGGAAACGGCTGGCGCGCGCTCCCTACACTCCTGAGGGTGGCTTCCACCCCGTCCGGTCCCGGTGCGCATCCGCACTCGCACGTGACGCCGCGGCATCCGCGGCTCGACCCGCTGGCGGACCGGTACGCAGCACGGACGCACGGCATGAAGACCTCCGAGATCCGCGCGCTGTTCTCGGTGGTCAGCCGGCCCGAGGTGGTCTCCCTCGCCGGCGGCATGCCCGCCGTCACCGCCCTCCCGCTGGACGCCGTCGGCTCGATGATCGGCGAGCTCGTCTCCGGGATGGGCGCGCAGACGCTGCAGTACGGCTCCGGCCAGGGCGATCCGCGGCTGCGCGAGCGGATCTGCGACGTCATGGCGCTCGAGGGCATCCGGGACGCCTCGCCCAGCGAGGTCGTCGTCACCGTCGGCTCCCAGCAGGGCCTGGACCTGGTCACCCGCGTGTTCTGCGACCCGGGCGACGTCATCCTCGCCGAGGGGCCGTCCTACGTCGGCGCGCTGGGCGTCTTCGAGGCCGCGCAGGCGCGGGTGCGGCACGTCGCCATGGACGACGACGGCCTGATCCCCGAGGCGCTGGAGCAGGCACTGCTGGAGTGCCGCGCCAACGGCGACCGGGTGAAGTTCCTCTACACCGTGCCGAACTACCACAACCCGGCCGGCGTCACGCTGTCCGAGCCGCGCCGCCGGGCGATCATCGACCTCGCCGACCGCTACGACCTGCTGGTCATCGAGGACAACCCGTACGGCCTGCTCGGCTTCGACCACGAGCCGATGCAGGCGCTGCGGGCGCGCAACTCCCAGCGGGTGATCTACCTCGGCTCGTTCTCCAAGACGTTCTCGCCGGGCCTGCGGGTGGGCTGGGTGCTCGCCCCGCTCGCCGTCCGCGAGAAGCTCGTCCTCGCCGCCGAGGCGCAGGTGCTCTGCCCGCCGTCGCTGACCCAGTACGCCGTCGCGCGCTACCTGGACACCCAGCCGTGGCAGCAGCAGATCAAGCTGTTCGCCGAGCTCTACCGCGAGCGCCGGGACGCCACGCTCGAGTCGCTGGGCGCGCTCATGCCGGCCGGAACGACGTGGACGGAGCCGGACGGCGGCTTCTACGTGTGGCTGAAGCTGCCGCACGGCCTGGACGCCAAGCTCATGCAGCCGCGGGCGGTCAACGCCCACGTCGCCTACGTGCCCGGCATCGGCTTCTACGCCGACGGCTCGGGCCGGGAGTACATGCGGCTGTCGTACTGCTACCCGGAGCCGGCCCAGATCCGGGAGGGCGTGCGCCGGCTGGCGAGGGTCATCGAGGCCGAGCTGGACCTGCACTCCACGTTCGACAAGATCGACACCGGTACGTTCCGGGCCGTCCCGGGCAACCGCCCGCCGACGGTGCCGGACGTCGAACCGTTCGTGGGGCCCGCCAACAGCGACCGATACGAGGACCGCCGGTGACCACCGAGCCCGCAGCAGTCCCGACCGAGGCGACCGAGGGGGCACCGCACCCCCTGCGCGCCGTCGTCCTGGCCGGGGGGCTGACCTTCGAGCGGGAGGTCAGCCTCTCCTCCGGCACCCAGGTGGTCGAGGAGCTCACCCGGCACGGCGTGGAGGCCGAGCTCCGGGACGCCGACTCCGAGCTGCTGCCCGGCCTGGCCGCCGCGCCCGCGGACGCCGTCTTCATCGCCCTGCACGGCGCCACGGGCGAGGACGGGTCGCTGCGCGCGGTCCTCGACCTCGCCGGCGTGCCGTACGTGGGCTCGCCCGCCGCCGCCTGCCGGCTGGCGTGGGACAAGCCGGCCGCGAAGTCGGTCGTCAGCTCCGCCGGGATCGCGACGCCGGACTGGGTGGCACTGCCACACAGCACCTTCCGCGAGCTGGGCGCCGGCGCGGTGCTCGACCTGATCGTCGCCCGCCTCGGCCTGCCGCTGATGGTCAAGCCGGCGTCGGGCGGCTCGTCGCTGGGCGTGCAGAAGGTCGGGCGGGTGGAGGACCTGCCGGCCGCCATGGTCAGCTGCTTCGCCTACGGCGACACGGTCATGGTGGAGCGCTACGTCGAGGGCGTGGAGCTGGCGCTGTCCGTGATCGACCTGGGCGACGGGCCCGTGGCGCTGCCCGCCGTGGAGATCGCCCCGGAGTCCGGCGTCTTCGACTACACCGCCCGGTACACCCCCGGGCTCACCGAGTACCACACCCCGGCCCGGGTGACCGACGACGTCGCCGAGCGCGCCGCCGCCCTCGCCGTGCGGGTGCACGAGGTGCTCGGCCTCGCCGACCTCTCCCGCACCGACGCGATCGTCTCGCCGGACGGACAGGTGCACTTCCTCGAGGTGAACGTCTCCCCGGGCCTCACCGAGACGTCGATGTTCCCGATGGCCGTCGAGGCGGCCGGGCACGACCTCGGCGACGTCCTCGGCCGGCTCCTCGCCCGACGCGCCGGCACCCCCCGCTGAACCCGGGGGTGCCGACCGACCCGACGATGAGGTCCCCTTTACGTCTGTGACGTAAAGGGGACCTCATCCGTTACTGTCGGTCAGGACTCGGATCTGCGTCCGGTGATGTCGGGTGCCATCAGACCCACGATGCGCTGCAGGTCGTCGACCGAACCGAACTCGACGACGATGCGCCCCTTCGCCCGGCCGATCTGAACCTTCACCTTGGTCTCGAAGACGTCGGAGAGCCGTGCCCCGAGGTCCTCGACCCCCGGCGCGCTGATCTTCCGCGGCCGGCGCTTGGCGGTCGGCTGCTCGGCCGCCGCCATCGCCACGGCCTCCTCGGTGGCCCGCACCGAGAGTCCCTCGGCCACGATGCGGGTCGCGAGGGCGTCCATGGCCTCCGCGTCGGCCAGGCCGAGCAGCGCGCGCGCGTGCCCGGCGGAGATGACGCCGGCGGCGACGCGGGTCTGCACCTTCACCGGCAGCTTCATCAGCCGGATGGTGTTGGTGACCTGCGACCGGCTGCGGCCGATCCGGCTGGCCAGCTCCTCGTGGGTGGCGCCGAACTCCTCGAGCAGCTGCTGGTAGGCCGCGGCCTCCTCGAGCGGGTTGAGCTGCACCCGGTGGATGTTCTCCAGCAGCGCATCGCGCAGCAGGGCGTCGTCCGTGGTGTCGCGGACGATCGCCGGCACGGTCGCGAGCTCGGCGGCCTTGGCGGCCCGCAGCCGCCGCTCACCCATGATGAGCTCGTACGCCGCCCCACCGTCGTCCCGGCGCTTCTCCCGGACGACGATCGGCTGCAGCAGGCCGAACTCCCGCACGGAGTGGGTGAGCTCCTCCAGCGCCTCGTCGTCGAAGACCTGCCGCGGCTGCTTGGGGTTGGGGACGACGTCGTCGACAGCGACCTCCCGCAGCTGCGCCCCGGGGACGCCGACGGTCTCCTCGGCCGGCACCGGCGCGGCCGCCGGCCGGACGGGCGCGGCAGGTTCCTCGGCCGGCTCGTCACCCGACGGCGGAACCGCCGCGGGAGCCGGCGCCGCGACGACGGACGGCCGTTCGGCCGCCGGACCGGCCGGCGGGGGAGGAGCGGTGGGGATCAGGGCCGCCAGGCCGCGGCCGAGCCCGCCACGCTTCGTCATCGGTTCTCCGTCGAGGGGTCAGTGGGGATGACCGGGTCTGCGTACGAGTGGGGAGCGACCCCCGCCGGCGCCCGCTCGAGGGGCGGCAGTCCCACGCCGCGCTCGGCGAGCTCCCGGGCCGCCTCCACGTAGCTGGTCGAGCCGCGCGACCCGGGGTCGTAGGTGAGCACCGACTGCCCGTAGCCCGGCGCCTCCGACACCCGCACGTTGCGGGGGATGACCGCGGTGAGCACCAGGTCCCCGAAGTGGTTGCGGACCTCCTCGGCCACCTGGTCGGCGAGCTTGGTCCGCCCGTCGTACATGGTCAGCAGGATGGTGCGGACGGCGATGCCCGGGTTCAGGTGCGCGCGGACCAGGTCGATGTTGTTGAGCAGCTGGCCGAGCCCCTCCAGCGCGTAGTACTCGCACTGGATCGGGATGAGCACCTCGTCGCCGGCCACCAGGGCGTTGAGGGTGAGCAGCCCCAGCGACGGCGGGCAGTCGATGAGCACGTACTGCGGCCGCTTGTCCTCCGGCAGCGAGTGCACGTACGCCTCGATGGCGCGGCGCAGCCGGTACTCGCGGGCGACCACGGACACCAGCTCGATCTCGGCGCCGGCCAGGTCGATGGTCGCCGGGACGCAGGAGAGCAGCGGGCTCGCGGTGGTGGGGTGGGTGACCGCCGACAGCGGGCTGTCGCCGATGAGGGTGTCGTAGACCGACGGCGTCCCCACCGTGTGCTCCACGCCGAGGGCCGTGCTGGTGTTCCCCTGCGGATCGAGGTCGATGACCAGCGTCCGCAGCCCGTAGAGCGCGAGCGCGACGCCGAGGTTCACCGCGGACGTCGTCTTGCCGACGCCGCCCTTCTGGTTGGCGATCGTGATGACCCGCAGGCGGCCGGGCGCCGGGAAGGGCTCCTGGTCCGCCGCGTGCAGGACGCGGGTGGCCCGCAGCGCCTCCATCGCGATGGGGCTGTCGAACTCCGTCCCCGGAGCGGGCTGATCCGCGGTGAGACTGCTCCGCAACCGCTCACCCGGGTCGGTCATCGCCGGTCCTTCCTGCCGTTCGTCCCGCTGTCCGTTTCACGTGGAACGGCCGCGGGCAAGCGTTCGGGTTCCACGTGGAACAGCGGTGGGGTCATCGTCTGCGACGCCCCGGTCATCGTGGCCCGCGCGTCATGACGACCACGGTAGTGGCAGCGTCTCCCAAGTCGGCACCGACAGCCCGCGCGTGCACGTTCCGCATGCCGGCGGCCTCCAGCTCGGGGACGAGCCCGGGCAGCTCCTCGACCGCCCGCGATCCCACGAGCGCGACCAGCTGGGCGCCGGGCCTGAGCAGCCCGCGGCACCACGCCACCAGCCGGGGGAGGGCGGCCACCGCCCGCGCGGTGACCACGTCCACCGCGCCCACGGCGGCGGCGACCGACCGGTCCTCCGCGCGGCCGCGCACAACCCGCCACGGCGCGCCCAGCTCGGCCACCGCCTCTTCCAGGAACTCCACGCGCCGGGCCATCGGCTCGACCAGGGTCAGTGTGAGGTCGGGGCGGGCGAGGCCGAGCGGTATCCCGGGCAGGCCCGCCCCGCTGCCGACGTCGACCACGCGGGCGTCCGCCGGGACGGCCTCGGCGACGGCGGCGCTGTTGAGGACGTGCCGCTCCCACAGTCGGGGAACCTCGCGCGGCCCGATCAGGCCGCGGGTGACGCCGTCCGAGGCCAGCCGGGCGACGTAGCGCTCGGCGGCGGAGAGGGCATCCCCGAAGACGGCGCGCGCCGCCTCCGGGGCAGGTGGAACAGATCCGTCCGTATTGCTCACGCGTCCGGGAGGATCACGACGCGCCGGTTCGGCTCCTCGCCCTCGGACTCGCTGCGGACGCCGGCGACCGAGGCGATGACGTCGTGCACGACCTTGCGCTCGAACGGGTTCATCGGGGTCAGCCGCTCGGGCTGCCGGCTCTGCGCCACACGCCGGGCCGCCTCGGCGGCGAGCCCGGACAGGTCGGAGCGCCGCTTGGCCCGGAACCCGCCGACGTCGAGCATCAGCCGGCTGCGGACGCCGGTGGACTGGGCGACGGCGAGGCGGGTGAGCTCCTGCAGCGCCTCGAGCACCTGGCCGTCGGGGCCGATCAGGTTGTCCAACTTGCCGCCGACGATGGCGACGGAGGCCCGGTCGCCCTCGACGTCGAGGTCGATGTCGCCGTCCACGTCGAGGATGTCGAGCAGCCGCTCCAGGTAGTCGCCGGCCACGTCCCCCTCGCGCACGAGCAGGTCGTCGTCGTCCGCCGGGTCGTCCTCGTCGTCCTCGTCCTCGACGTCGTCGACGTCGTCGACGAGCGCGTCGTCGCTGACGGGGTCGGCGTCCGGCAGGCCGGGCCGGCCGTCGGGGTCGACCGGTCCGCCGGTCGGCGCGGGGCTCAGGACGGCGCCCGACGTCGCCTCGGCCGTGGCGGCGGTGTCGGTCGCGGGCTGCTGCGGAGCACTCACGGAGGTTCCTCCTCGTCGGTCCGGGTGGTCTGGGGCCGGCGCGCGCCGGCGGGCGTCCGGGGAGGACGCGGGGGCGCCGGTCAGCGGCGCTTTCGTTTGGCCTTGCCGGACGGGCCGGAGGGACCCGAGCCGCCGGGCTTGCGGCCGCCGTTCGGCGGCGTGCCGTCACCCGTGGCGCCGTCGCCGCCCGCGGTGGGCGTGGCGGGCGCGGCGCCGCCGTCCGACCCGGCGGTCGGCGCACCGTCGCCGGCCGGCGCGGCCGGGGGAGTCACGGGGCGGCCGCCCTTGCCGCGGACCGGCTTGGCGCCCGGCCGGGGGGCGAGCGACTGGGGGGCGCGAGCGGCCCGCTCCGCCTCCGCGGCGGCCTTGGCGGCCGGCGATCCGGGGGGCGGGGGCAGCTTCTTGAGGATGTAGAACTGCTGGCCCAGGGTCCACAGGTTGTTGGCGAACCAGTACAGCAGGACGCCGATCGGGAAGAAGAAGCCGGAGACGAACAGGCTCAGCGGCATCCCGTAGAGCATGAACTTCTGCACCATCGCGGCCTGGCCCTCGACCGGCCCCGAGCGCTTCATGATCTGCTTCTGCGTGAAGAACGTGGTGGCGCACATGATCACGATGAGCGCCATCGCGACCACGCGGATGTTGGTGTAGCTGCCGTCGGTGAGCGCGAGGATGGCGCTCTCCTTGGGCTCTTGCATCTTGAACGACGCGGAGATCGGCGCCCCGAACAGCTTGGCGACCGCGGCCTGCTGCGTGAGCTCGTCGCTCCAGGTGTAGAGCCCGTCGGCCCCGGGCTGGATCCGGCGCAGGACGTGGAACAGGCCGATGAAGACGGGAATCTGCGGCAGGATCGGCAGGCAGCCGGCCAGCGGGTTGACCCCGCGCTCCTTCTGCAGCGCCATCACGGCCTGGCTGAAGCCCTGCCGGTCACTGCCGAACTGCTTGCGCAGCGCCTGGATCTCCGGCTGGATCTCCTGCATCGCCCGCTGCGACTTCACCTGCCGGATGAACAGCCGGAACAGCAGGATCCGGATCGTGACGACCAGGAAGATGATCGACAGCGCCCACGACAGGCCACCGGCCGGGTCGAGGAACGTGGAGAAGAGCGCGTGCCACCGCGCCATCACCCACGAGATCGCGATGTAGATGGGATCAAGCAACGGAGGACTCCTCCTGCGGGGCCCCGTGGGCCGGCGGGGTGACGAGGTCGGGCACCTGCACGGGCGCCGCTGTGGACGACGAGCGGCCCGGGTCGGTGGTTCCGGGACGGCGGCGGGACCGGGGCTCGGGCACCAGGTCCACCCCGCCGGGATGCCACGGCGCGCACTTGACCAGCCGGCGCAGCGCCAGCCAGGTGCCGCGAGCCGCGCCGTGGCGCTCGATCGCCTCGAGCGCGTAGGCGCTGCACGAGGGGTAGAAGCGGCAGCGCGGTGGCAGCGCCGGGCTGATCGCCCGCTGGTAGAAGCGGACGGCGGCCAGGAGGGCGCCGGTCACGAGGGCCGGATCCGCTCGGGCAGGACGCGGTCGAGCCCCGCCGACAGATCGCGGCGCAGCCGGTCGGAAGACGCCTCGGCGGCCTCGGGACGGGCGCGGACCACCAGGTCGGCGGTGGGAGGCAGGCGGTGCAGCTCCTCGCGGACGACCGCGCGCAGCCGCCGGGTCACGCGGTGGCGGACCACCGAGTTGCCGACCGCCTTGCCCACGACGAAACCCGCGCGCGGTCCGGCGGCCCCGGCGGGGAGCTCGGGGCGCTGCGGGAGGTAGTGGAGCACCATGGTCGGCCGCCCGACGCGCCGCCCCGACCGGACGACCGCGGTGAACTCCGGACGCCGGCGCAGGCGTGCCTGCGCGGGCAACACCTCAGGCGGAGAGCTTCTCGCGACCCTTGCGCCGACGGCCGGCGATGATCGCCCGGCCCGCGCGGGTGCGCATCCGCAGCCGGAAGCCGTGGGTCTTGGACCGACGACGGTTGTTCGGCTGGAACGTGCGCTTGCTCACGAGGTACTCCTACTACACGGCATCGGCGGTCGCGTGCCCGCCGGCCGACGGGCACGCTCGGGGTACTACGCGGACACGGCGCGAGCCGCACCCGGGAAGCCCCGGAAGCTGGTTCCGCGGAGACGACCGGCAGGCAGGTTCCTCCTGCGCGGGAGCCGGGGCGCTCTGCAGACTCCGACCAGCATAACCGAGGATCGCCGTCCCCCGGCGGCCGGCCGGACGGCGACCGCCCAGGCTGCACCAGCCGCGCCGGACCGTCCCCGAGGCACGCCGTGAGGACGTCCACGGAAACGGAGTCCGACGCGCCCGGGAACGGCCGCTGATCGTTGCCGGGCTGTGGACACGGCTGTTAGCGTCGCCGTCGCTCCGCGTCGCGCCGACGGGCTCCGGCGCAGGGCCGACCCGTCGGTCGCACCGACCCGCCGTTCCCCCGTCCGCCTGGCCCGACAGGGCTATGACCAGCACATACTCCCCGGCCGAGACCGCCGCCCGCGGTCTCCGGGGGACGCCGTGCCCGGTCATGCACACCCTGTGGACAGCGATGTGGAACCCGTGTGTTCGGGTATCCACAGGACGCGGCGAAGATGGTGCCGCGTGCCGGGCACGCCGGACGGGTGCGGCGCGCCGACACGGGGCCGGCGCCACGGGGGAACCGGGCACCGGCCCGGGATCAGAAGGCAAGGGGAGGACGACGGGCATGACCGATGCCACGCTGGACCTGGCGACGGTCTGGGACCAGATCCGCGAGCGGTTGGCCACGAGCCTGTCCCCGCAGCAGAACGCGATGCTCAACCTGACCCGCCCCCTCGGGCTGGTCGAGGACACCGCCGTCCTGGCCGCGCCGAACGAGTTCACCCAGACCGTCCTCGAGTCCCGCATGCGGCGGGTGCTCTCCGAGGCGCTGTCGGAGTGCTTCGGCCGTGACATCCGGGTCGCCGTCCAGCTCGAGGACGCGCCGCCCGAGCCGACCGCCCCCGCCGAGGAGCCGCCGACCCGCCGGCCGTGGGCGTCGGTCGAGGCGCGCCGGGCCGAGGAGGACCAGGAGACGCGCGACCGCGCCGACGACGGGCGCAGCGCCTTCGGCGTGCGGGCCGACGCCGGCCGCAGCCCAGTGTGGGAGCGCGAGCCGGCCGAGAGCTGGGCCGAGCCGGCGCCGGCCGACCGCCCCGAGACCGTCGCCGAGCCTCCGGGCCGGCCGGCCGCCGACCGCGGCGCCCCCGAGGACTGGAGCACGCCGGGCTGGACCACCGGCCCGGCCGAGGAGCCCGCACCGCTCGCCGCGGAGGAGCACACCGCCGACGTCCTGCCCTTCGATCTCGACGTCCCGGGGGAGAGCGGCCGGGCCAACGGCGCCGGGCGCACCCGTCGTCCCGAGGCGGCCCGGTCCGGCGCGGCCCGCGGCGGCGAGGTCACCTCGTTCAGCGACCGGCGGCCGGCCGCCGCGGCCGACCCGGGGCTGAACCCGAAGTACGTCTTCGACAGTTTCGTCATCGGCAACAGCAACCGGTTCGCCCACGCCGCGGCGGTCGCGGTCGCCGAGGCGCCGGCCCGCGCCTACAACCCGCTGTTCATCTACGGCGAGTCCGGGCTGGGCAAGACCCACCTGCTGCACGCCATCGGCCACTACGCCGCGCGCATGTTCCCCAACGTGCGCGTCCGCTACGTGAGCACCGAGGAGTTCACCAACGAGTTCATCAACCTGGTGCACTCCGGGCGGGCCGAGGACTTCCGCCGCCGCTACCGGGACATCGACTTCCTGCTCATCGACGACATCCAGTTCCTGGAGCGCGCCGAGCGGACGCAGGAGGAGTTCTTCCACACGTTCAACACGCTGCACAACGCCAGCAAGCAGATCGTCATCACCTCCGACCGGCCGCCGAAGAAGCTGACCACGCTCGAGGACCGGCTGCGGACGCGGTTCGAGTGGGGGCTGATCACCGACGTCCAGGCGCCGGACCTCGAGACCCGCATCGCGATCCTGCGCAAGAAGGCGTGGGGCGAGCGGCTGCAGGTGCCCGACGCCGTGCTCGAGTTCATCGCCAGCAAGGTGCAGACCAACATCCGCGAGCTCGAGGGCGCGCTGATCCGGGTCACCGCGTTCGCCAGCCTGAACAAGCAGCAGGTCGACCTGCCGCTGGCCGAGCTCGTGCTCAAGGACCTGATCAGCGACGAGCAGGGTCCGCAGATCACCGCCGCGATCATCATGGCGGCCACCGCGGAGTACTTCTCCGTGACGATGGAGGAGCTGCAGGGCACCAACCGCAGCCGCACGCTGGTCAACGCCCGGCAGATCGCGATGTATCTCTGCCGCGAGCTGACCGAGCTCTCCCTGCCCCGGATCGGCGCCTCGTTCGGCGGCAAGGACCACACCACCGTCATGCACGCGGTCAAGAAGATCACCAACCTGATGAGCGAGCGCCGCGCGACGTACACGCAGGTCACCGAGCTGACCGCCCGCATCAAGAGCCGCGCCCGGCAATAGGCCCCCTCCCGGGTCCCGCCCCGAGCTTGCGAGGGGTGGGGAGGAGGGGGTCCTTTCTCTTCGGCCGGTCGACTTATCCCCACCTGTGGGGAACTGTGTGCATGGCGTAACCCCACGTCCGGGGCGGATCCGCGGCGGTCGTCGGCGTCGCCGTCGTCGACTCGTCGAGAAGTTGTCCCCAGGAATGTGCACAGGTTGGGGAGATCTCGTGTGCGCCGGCTCACATCCGGTCAGGGACGCGCCCGCCGGGGGCGGGTGACCCTTGCGCCCCGCAGCCGGACACTGCTCGACCGCCGATGTAATTCCACCGGTGTGACCTGCACTTTCGCCCTCAGCTGCCCGGTGAGCCCCGACCGCGTGCGTCCCGGGGTCATGGGCCTGCGGATGACCTGGGGATCCGGCCGGGGGTGCACAGGGGACAGTGCGTGGACGACGACGGGCCCGTGTGCACGGCCGTCGAGATGTCCACGTGTCGACACAGGGAACCGGTCGCGCGCCCACAGCGAGCCAACATGTCGACGTGGGCGCTGACCTGCGCGAAGGGCCGTCGTCCCCAGCTTCCACACCAGTGATGACGAGGATGAAGGAGATATCTCGAGGTTTTCTCGAACCACACTCTGGGTGGGGAAGCCGGCCCGAGCGTGGTGCCAGAGGGGCTGCAGAAGGGCATCGAGGAGCCGGGGTTGCCCCCGGGCCGACCGCACCAGGCACGATGAGCACCGCACAGAGCACGGGAGATCCCGCGGACGGGGAGGACGACGCCAGTCGTTGTCCCGCCCGGGCAGAGCTGAAGTGGGTCGAGTCATGAAGTTCCGGGTGGCACGTGAGGTGCTCGCCGACGCGGTCGCGTGGACGGCGCGCAGCCTTCCGCCGCGGCCGTCGGTGCCCGTCCTTGCCGGGATCCTGCTGGAGGTGGACGGCAACCAGCTGTCCGTCTCCGGCTTCGACTACGAGGTGTCGGCCCGGGCCGAGGTCGACGTGCACGCCACCGAGGCCGGCCGCGCGCTGGTCCCCGGCCGGCTGCTGGCCGAGATCACCCGCGCCCTGCCGCCGCACCCGGTGGAGATCACCGCCGAGGGTCCGCGGCTGGCCATCGCCTGCAGCAACGCCCGGTTCAGCCTGCCGACCCTGCCGGTGGAGGACTACCCGTCGCTGCCGGCCATGCCGTCGTCGGCCGGGGTCGTCGACAGCGACGTCTTCGCCGAGGCCGTCGGCCAGGTGGCGGTGGCCGCGGGCCGCGACGACACCCTGCCGATGCTGACCGGCGTCCGGCTGGAGATCGAGGACGACCTGATCACCCTGGCCGCGACCGACCGGTACCGGCTGGCGGTGCGCGAGTTCGCCTGGCGGCCGGAGACCCCGGGCACCTCGGCCGCGGTCCTGGTGCCGGCCCGCACGCTGGCCGACGCGGCCAAGACCCTGACCAGCGGCCCGGAGATCGTCGTCTCGCTGTCCTCCGGCGGCTCCGGCGAGGGCATCCTCGGCCTGTCCGGCAAGGACCGGCAGACCACCACCCGGCTGCTGGACGCCGAGTTCGTCAAGTACCGGGCGATCATGCCGAGCGAGTCGAACGCGAACGCGATCCTGCCGGTCGGCCTGTTCACCGACGCGGCCAAGCGCGTCGCGCTGGTCGCCGAGCGCGGCACCCCGCTGCGCTGCGAGTTCACGCCGGGTCAGGTCACGCTGCGGGCCGGGGGCACCGACGACGAGGGGCAGGCAGAGGAGCGCTGCGACGTCGAGTTCGACGGCGAGCCGCTGACCATCGGTTTCAACCCGACGTTCCTGCTCGACGGGCTGGCCTCGGTGCACTCCCCGCGGGCGCGCATGGACTTCACCAGTCCGCTCAAGCCCGCCGTCCTCTCGGGGGTCGACGAGCCGGCGACCGACGACGAGGGCAGCGGTTCGGGCAGCACGCCGGCCCGCCCCGCCGAGCGCGGCGGCAGCTACCGCTACCTGATCATGCCGGTGCGGCTGCCGGGCTGAGCGCCGGCGCAGGTGTCAGGGACAGCGACCACGGGCACCGCGCAACGGACTTCGCACATCGTTCGAGAGAGGACTTCGCCGTGCAGCTGGGGCTGATCGGTCTGGGCAAGATGGGCGGCAACATGGCCGAGCGGGTGCGCCGCGCCGGCCACGAGGTCGTGGGCTACGACAAGTTCTCCGGGAAGCGCGACGTCGACAGCCTGGAAGCCCTGGTCGCGGCGCTGGACGCACCCCGCGTCGTGTGGGTGATGGTGCCCTCGGGCGAGGCCACCCGGTCGACGGTCCGCGAGCTCGCCGAGGTGCTCGAGCCGGGGGACGTCGTCGTCGAGGGCGGCAACTCCCGGTACACCGACGACCCGGTGCACGCCGAGCTGCTCGGCGCCAAGGGCATCGGCTACCTCGACTGCGGTGTCTCCGGCGGCGTGTGGGGCCTCGAGAACGGCTACGCGCTGATGGTCGGCGGCGACGCGGCGGACGTGGCCAAGGTCCAGCCGATCTTCGACGCGCTCCGGCCGCCCGCGCCGACCGACGGGTCGGGCCAGGAGCTGCCCGGTGTGGGCTACGTGCACGCGGGCCGGGTCGGCGCCGGGCACTTCTCGAAGATGGTCCACAACGGCATCGAATACGCGATGATGCAGGCCTACGGCGAGGGCTACGAGCTGCTCGAGGCCGTCGACCTCGTCGACGACGTCCCCGGGGTGATCGCCTCGTGGACGCAGGGCACGGTGATCCGGTCGTGGCTGCTCGACCTGCTGGTCCGCGCGCTGCACGAGGACCCGAAGCTGGAGCGGATCAAGGGCTACGCGGAGGACTCCGGCGAGGGCCGCTGGACGGTGGAGCAGGCGATCGAGCACGCCGTCCCGATGCCGGCGATCGCCGGCGCGCTGTTCGCCCGGTTCGCCTCGCGCCAGGAGGAGTCCCCGACCATGAAGGCGGTCGCGGCGCTGCGCAATCAGTTCGGCGGGCACGCCGTGCGCGCCGTCGCGGCGCAGGAGGCCGAGCGCCCCGCGTGAGAAAGGACCTCGTTGCCCCCCACGCCTCGCAGGCTCGGCGCGGGCCCCTGCAACGAGGCCGTTCCAGCACCTCACGGGGAGGGTGACGGGTGTACGTCCGGCACCTCCAGCTGGGCTCCTTCCGCAACTGGGAGCGGGTCGACCTGGCGCTGCGCCCCGGGCCGACGGTGTTCGTCGGCCGCAACGGCGAGGGCAAGACCAACCTGGTCGAGGCGGTCGGCTACCTGGCGACGCTGAGCAGCCACCGGGTGGCGACCGACGCGCCGCTGGTGCGCCACGGCGATCCCCAGGCGGTGGTCCGGGCGGCGCTGCGCCGCGGCGACCGCGAGCTGCTCGTCGAGATCGAGGTCAACCCCGGCCGGGCCAACCGGGTGCGGGTCAACCGGGCGCCGCTGCCGCGGCCGCGCGAGCTGATCGGCGTCGTGAAGAGCGTGCTGTTCGCCCCGGAGGACCTCGCCCTCGTCCGCGGCGACCCGACGGAGCGGCGGCGGTTCCTCGACGAGCTGCTGGTCAGCCGCACGCCGCGGCTGGCCGGGGTGCGCAGCGACTACGACCGGGTGCTCAAGCAGCGCAACGCGCTGCTCAAGACCGCCCGGCTGGCCCGCGGGGACGCACTGGCCACCCTCGACGTCTGGGACGGCCACCTGGTGGACCTCGGCAGCCAGCTGCTCGCCGCCCGGCTGCGGCTGGTCGCCGACCTCGCCCCGCACGTGGCCCGCGCCTACGCCGGTGTCGCTGGACCGGGGGCCGCGCCGGCCGGTCTCGGCCACGCGAGCACGGTGCCGCTCGCCGGGGACGGGTCGCCGGTCGCCGAGGGGACGGCGCTGCCCACGGTGGCCGAGCTCGCCGAGGCCCTGCGCGCGCGGGTCGAGGAACGCCGCCGCGACGAGGTGGACCGCGGGATGACGCTGGTCGGTCCGCACCGCGACGACCTGGTCATCCACCTCGGCCCGGTCCCGGCCAAGGGGTTCGCCAGCCACGGCGAGTCCTGGTCGCTGGCGCTCGCGCTGAAGCTGGCCACCTTCGCCCTCTTCCGGGCCGACGGCGAGGAGCCGATCCTCGTGCTGGACGACGTCTTCGCCACCCTCGACGCCGATCGCCGGGCCGCGCTGGCGGCGGTGGCCCGCTCGGCCGAGCAGACGCTGATCACCGCCGCCGTGCTGGAGGACGTGCCGGTGGAGCTGCGGGGTGCGGTGGTGCTGGTGGCCGGGGGGACGGCGACCCCGCTGGGCGACCCGGCGCCGGAGTTGCTGGGGGTGCCCGGTGAGCGATGAGCGCCCCGCCCGGCCCAGCGACATCGCCCGCGCGGCGCTCGAGGCCGCTCGCGCCGCCTCGGTCGCCCGCCCGCAGCCAACCCGGCGGCGGATCGCCGGGCCCCGCCGCACGTGGACCGGCCCCCGCCCCGGCGACGACGACCCGCAGCCGCTCGGCCGGCTGGTCGACTCCCTGGTGACCCAGCAGGACTGGTCCGCGCGGACCAAGGTCGGGTCGGTGTTCGGCCGGTGGTCGGCGATCGTCGGCGAGGACATCGCGGCGCACTGCCGGCCGGAGACGCTCACCGAGGGCGAGCTGCTCGTCGTCGCGGAGTCCACCGCCTGGGCCACCCAGCTGCGGCTGCTCGCGCCGACGATCCTCGGCAAGCTGCGCGCCTCGGTCGGCGGGGACGTCGTGACGAAGTTGCGCGTTGTCGGACCGACGGCGCCCAGCTGGAAGAAGGGGCCGCGCTCCGTGCGCGGCCGCGGGCCCCGCGACACGTACGGATAGGGGGACGGCGGCGGACCGGCCGGCTCCCGGGAGGACGATGCAGCGATGACGAGCGACCGGGACGGCTTCGACGACCGCCGTGACGAGGGCAGCGGCTGGCAGGAGCCGGCCCACCTGGGCCAGGGCGGCCGGCAGCCGGCCGACGAGGGCGGCCCGTCGCGCGCCGACTGGGAGCCGCCCGGCTGGTCGCTGCCGCCGGCCGAGCCGCAGCGCGACGTCCCCGGCGCGCTCCCCGAGCAGGGGCCTGCGCCGGCCGGGGGCTTCTTCGGCCCGCCGCGGCGGCGGCTGACCGAGGGGCAGGCGGTCTTCCGCTACCAGGGCGACCTCGTCGGGGCACAGGCGTGGGCCCTGCAGCACGGCTGGACGATCAGCGAGGGGACCGGCCCGGAGGACGCCGTCCTCGCGGAGCTGATCGCGGCCGCGCCGGTCCGCCTCGGCAAGGACCACCGCCCGGCGGGCGTGATGCGCGGCCGGGCCGGCACGCTCGAGCTGGTCGCCTTCGACGTCCTCTACGCCTCCGGCCGCTACCGGGTGCCCGAGTACGCGGTCACCGCCGCCCCGGTGCTGCTGCCCCTGCCGCGGATGCGGCTGACCCCCGCCCGCTTCTGGAAGCACCGCACCGGCGGCCTGCTGCAGATCCCCAGCGGGGACGAGGAGTTCGACGCCCGCTGGGTGCTGCTCTCCGCCGAGGACAGCCCCGACCTGCGCCGCCTGGTGCAGGACCCGACCGTCCGGGGCCTGCTGCTCGGCAGTGACGACGGCGACGAGTTCTGGACCGCCGCGGGGCACGTGGCCGCGATCCGGCCCGACGGGCACCGGCCGTCGCTGATCGAGCACCACGCCCGCCTGCTCGGCGCCGTCGTCGGCGCGCTGGCCGGGGTCTGAGCGTCCGTGCGACGCCCGTGAGCGCCGCCGGCGAGGAGCAGGAGGGCCCGGCCCCGTCTGCCCGGCCGCGGGACCTGCTCCCGCTGCTGCGCCCGCACCGCCGCGCCCTCGGCGTCGCGGCCGCGCTCAGCCTGGCGGGGGCGGCCGCCGCGCTGGCCCAGCCGCTGCTCGTCTCCCGGGTGATCGAGGCGGTCGGCCGCGGCGGCGCGCTGCTCCCCGCGGTCAGCGGACTGGTCCTCGTCCTGGTCGCGGCGGCCGTCCTCGGCGCGGTCGAGCAGTACGTGCTGCAGCGGACGGCGGAGGGCGTCGTCCTCACGACCCGGCGGACGCTGACCGACCGGCTGCTGCGGCTGCCGGTGGCCGAGTACGACCGCCGCCGCACCGGCGACCTGATGTCGCGGGTCGGCGCCGACACCACGCTGCTGCGGGCCACGGTCACCTCCGGCGTGGTGCAGATCGCGGGCTCGGCGGTGGTCGGTGCCGGGGCGCTGATCGCGATGGCCGTGGTCGACGGGTGGCTGCTGCTGGTCACCGTGCTGGCGGTCTCCCTCGGCGCCGCGGTGGCGATCACGGTGGCCCGCGGCGCGCGTCGGCTCTCGCGGCAGGCGCAGGAGGAGGTGGGCGCGATGAGCGCGGCCGTGGAGCGTGCGCTCTCCGCCGTCCGCACGATCCGGGCCAGTGGCGCCACCGAGCGGGAGGTCGCGGTCGTCGGCGCCAGCGCCACCCGCGCCTACACGGCCGGTATCCGGCTGGCGCGGCTGCAGGCGATGATCTCGCCGGCCGGCTCGATCGCCGTCCAAGGGGCGTTCCTCGCCGTCCTCGGGGTGGGCGGGTACCGCGTCGCCACCGGCTCGATCGCGGTCGCCGACCTGGTGGCCTTCATCCTCTACCTGTTCCTGCTGGTCATCCCGCTGGGTCAGACGATCGGGGCGTGGACGCAGATCCAGACCGGGCTGGGCGCGCTCGGCCGGATCGGTGAGGTGCTCGCCCTCTCGCCGGAGCGCGACGACCGGCCCGAGCGCGGCGGCGCGACCGCCCTGCCCCGTACGCCGGCGCCGGGAGCGCCGGTCCCGCTGCTCGAGCTGGACGACGTCTCGTTCACCTATCCCGACGGCACCGCGGTGCTGCACGGGTTGTCGCTGACGGTGCCCGCGGGCAGCCGGGTCGCCCTGGTCGGCCCGTCGGGCGCCGGCAAGTCCACGGTGCTCGCGCTGATCGAGGGCTTCTACCCGCTGACCGGCGGGGCGATCCGCTGGGCGGGCACCGACGTGCGCGACCTGCCGCGCGCGGCGCTGCGGGCCCGGCTCGGCTACGTCGAGCAGGAGGCGCCCGTGCTGGCCGGGACGGTGCGGGAGAACCTGCTGCTGGCCGCGCCGCAGGCCGGGGACGACGAGCTGTGGGCGGTGCTGGCCGACGTCGGCCTGACCGGCATCGTGCAGCGCTCCCCGCGCGGCCTGGACGTGCCGGTCGGCGACGACGGCGTCCTGCTCTCCGGCGGCGAGCGCCAGCGGCTGGCGATCGCCCGCTCGCTGCTGGCCCGCCCCGCCCTGCTGCTGCTCGACGAGCCGACCGCCAGCCTCGACGCGCGCAACGAGAGCCTGCTGCGGCAGACGCTGGCCGCGGCCGCCGCCGACCGGTCGCTGCTCGTCGTCGCGCACCGGCTGTCCACGGTGCTCGACAGCGACCAGATCGTCGTCCTCGACGGCGGCCGGGCCGTGGCCCGCGGCACGCACGCCGAGCTGGTCGACGCCAGCCCCCTCTACCGGGAGCTCGCCGCCGCTCAGCTGCTGGTGTGAGCCTCGGCGCCGGCGCGGCCACGATCAGCTGAGGTGATCCCAGCGCGTCCTGGATCAGGGCCGGAGGCGAGCCAGGACGCGTCGCGGTGAGCTAGGACGTCGCCGCGTCCTCGGCGGCCTTCGCCACGTTGCGGACCATGCCGCCGAACACGATCCCGTGGAACGGTGCGACGGCCCACCAGTACAGGTGCCCGAGCAGCCCCCGCGGGTGGAACGTCGCCCTCTGCCGCAGCCGGGTCGTCCCGCCCTCGTGTTCCACGTGGAACTCGAGCCAGGCGAGCCCGGGGAGCCGCATCTCCGCGCGCAGCCGCAGCAGCCGGCCGTCCTCGACCTCCTCGACCCGCCAGAAGTCCAGCGCGTCCCCGACGTAGAGGTCGCGCGGGTGCCGCCGGCCGCGCCGCAACCCCACGCCGCCGACCAGCCGGTCCAGCGCGCCGCGGACCTCCCACGCCAGGGGGAACGAGTACCAGCCGGCCTCCCCGCCGATCCCCTCGACGACCCGCCACAGCGCACTCGGCTCGGCCGGGGTCGCGCGCACCCGCTCGTCGACGTAGAGGCTGCCGCCGGCCCAGTCCGGGTCGGTCGGCAGCGGGTCGGACGGCGCACCGGGCACCGACGCCGACGACCACCGGGTGGCGACGGCGGCCTCCCGCACCCGCTGCAGGGCCAGCCGCACCGCGGCGTCGAAGCCGAGCAGCCCCTGCGGCGGGTCCGGGATGAACCGGGCGATGTCGTGCTCGCCGCAGACGACCGTGTTGCGGAGGGACTCGACCAGCGGCCGCGCGATCGATGCCGGCACCGGGGTGACCAGCCCGACCCAGTGGCTCGACAGCGAGGGGCTCAGCACGGGCACGGGCACGATGCGCCGCCGCGGGAGCCCGGCCACCTGGGCGTAGCGCTGCATCATCTCGGCGTAGGTCATGACGTCGGGTCCGCCGACGTCGAAGGACCGGTGCACGCCGGCCGGCAGCGTCGCGCAGCCGACCAGGTAGCGCAGCACGTCCCGGACGGCGATCGGCTGGATCCGGCTCTGCACCCAGCGCGGGGTGACCATCACCGGCAGCCGCTCGGTGAGGTAGCGCAGCATCTCGAACGACGCCGACCCCGAGCCCAGGACGATCGCCGCCCGCAGCACGACGGTCGGCACCCCGGAGCCGAGCAGGATCTCGGCCACCTCCGCCCGCGAGCGCAGGTGCGGCGAGAGGTCCTCGCCGCGCGGCTCGAGCCCGCCGAGGTAGACCAGCCGGCCGACGCCGGCGGCCGCGGCGGCCCGCGCCATGACGCGGGCGGTGCGCCGGTCGGTCTCCTCGAACTCCGATCCGGTCCCGAGCGCGTGGATCAGGTAGTAGACGACGTCCACGCCGGCGCACGCCGCGGCGACCGCGTCGGCATCCCCCGCGTCGGCCCGCACGACCTCGACCCGGCCCGCCCACGGGTGGTCCCGCAGCCGCTCCGGCGAGCGGCTCATCACGCGGACCCGGTGCCCGGCGGCGAGGAGCTCGGGAACCAGCCGGCCGCCGATGTAGCCGGTCGCGCCGGTCACCAGGCAGGTCAGCGACGGGGGGACGGCGGGACTGGCCACCCGTCCGAGTGTCGGCCGTCTTCCGAGTCGCCGCTCGGGCGCGGACCGTCCACGATCGACGTCCCGAGGACCGGAACCGGAGTCGAGCAGGAGGCGCAGATGGCCCACACCCAGGAGACCGAGGCGCTCCCGCCGGGCCAGCAGCCGAGCCTGCGCCGGGTGATGGGCCCCGGCCTGCTGCTGCTGTTCGTCATCGGCGACGTGCTCGGCACCGGCATCTACGCGCTGACCGGGACGGTCGCCGCCGAGGTCGGCGGGGTCGTGTGGCTGCCCTTCCTCATCGCCTTCCTGGTCGCGCTGATCACCGCGTTCAGCTATCTGGAGCTGGTCACGAAGTACCCGCAGGCCGCCGGCGCCGCGCTCTACACGCACAAGGCCTTCGGCGTGCACTTCGTGACGTTCCTCGTGGCCTTCGCCGTGATGAGCTCGGGCATCACCTCGGCGTCCACCGCGGCGCGGGCGTTCAGCGCCAACTTCGCCGAGGTGTTCGACCTCGGCGTCAGCGAGGGCATCGGCATCACGCTGCTCGGCCTGGGCTTCATGACCCTCGTCGCGCTGGTGAACCTCCGCGGCGTCGGCGAGAGCGTGAAGACCAACGTCGTGCTCACCTGCGTCGAGCTCTCCGGCCTGCTGATCGTCATCGGCGTCGGCCTGTGGGCGCTCGGCTTCGGCGGGGGCGACTTCTCCCGCGTGACTGAGTTCGACACCGGCGACAGGTCGGTCTTCGCCGGCGTCGTCGCGGCCACCGGCCTCGCGTTCTTCGCGATGGTCGGCTTCGAGGACTCGGTCAACATGGCCGAGGAGTGCAAGGACCCGCGCCGGATCTTCCCCAAGGTGCTGCTCGCCGGACTGATCACCACCGGTCTGATCTACGTGCTGGTCTCGATCTCGGCGATCGCGCTCGTGCCGGCCGACCGGCTCAGCGAGGGCGACACCCCGCTGCTGCAGGTGGTCGAGGCCGGCGCGCCCGCCTTCCCGCTGGGCCTGTTCGGCGTCATCACGATGTTCGCCGTCGCCAACACCGCGCTCATCAACATGCTCATGGCCAGCCGGCTGGTCTACGGCCTCTCCCGCGAGGGCGTGCTGCCGCCGCTGCTGGGCCGGGTGCACCGCGGCCGCCGGACCCCGGTGCCGGCGATCCTGTTCACCACCGCGCTCGCCTTCGGGCTGATCACGTTCGTCGGCGCCGTCCCCGCGCTCGGCGGTACCACGGCGCTGCTGCTGCTGTGCGTGTTCACCGTCGTCAACGTCGCCGTCCTGGTGCTGCGGCGCGACCGCGTCGCGGAGGAGCACTTCCGCACGCCGACCGTCCTGCCGGTCGTCGGCGCCCTGGCCTGCGGGTTCCTCGCCACGCCGCTGTCCGGGCGGCCCGCGGAGCAGTACCGGATCGCCGGGATCCTGCTCGGGATCGGCGTCGTCCTGTGGGTGGTCACCGTGCTGGTCAACCGGTCGCGCGGCCGGGACGCCGGGCACCTCGACCCGGCCCGCCTGTCCGGGGACGACGCGGCCGGCTGAGCGGACCGGCCCAGCGGCCCGGGGACGGCGTGTCGGCCCCCGAGCCAAGACAGGTGGTAGCTGGCGGGTCGTTTGTGGCGCAGATCCGCGCTCAGGGCGTGGACGGCGGCATTCCTGTCGTAGCCCCGGGTAGACTCGACAGCAGAAACCGCCAGCAACCGGCTCAGCGCCGTTCTGCGCCTTCGTCCCTCCCCCGTCGCCGGGGTCGTGGTGCGCCGGTTGCGCGAGAGGAAGGCCCCACGTGGTCGCTCGACCCAAGACCGACAACTCGTACTCCGGCAGCTCCATCACCGTCCTCGAGGGCCTCGAGGCGGTGCGCAAGCGCCCCGGCATGTACATCGGCTCCACCGGTGAGCGCGGCCTGCACCACATGGTGTGGGAGGTCGTCGACAACGCCGTCGACGAGGCGCTCGCCGGCTTCTGCGACACCGTCAAGGTGACCCTGCTGGCCGACGGCGGGGTCCGGGTCGAGGACAACGGCCGCGGCATCCCGGTGGACATGCACCCGGTCGAGAAGCGCCCGACCGTCGAGGTGATCATGACCGTCCTGCACGCGGGCGGGAAGTTCGACGGCAAGAGCTACGGGGTCTCCGGCGGTCTGCACGGCGTCGGCGTGACGGTCGTCAACGCGCTGTCCACGCGGCTCGACGTCCGGGTCTGGACACACGGCAAGGAGTGGCACCAGACCTACACCGAGGCCAAGCCGGGTCCGCTGGAGGAGGTCGGTCCGACCAAGAAGCGCGGGACCGCGATCACCTTCTGGGCCGACGACGGCATCTTCGAGACGACGCACTACTCGTTCGACACCATCAGCCGCCGGCTGCAGGAGATGGCCTTCCTCAACAAGGGCCTGAAGATCATCCTGCGTGACGAGCGCCCCGGGCAGAGCAAGGCCGAGACCGGCCTCTCCGACGAGGTGTCGGTCGCCGAGGAGGCGCCCGCCCCCACCGCCGAGGCCCAGGCCTTCGAGGCCACCGAGGTGACCTACCACTACGAGGGTGGGCTCATCGACTACGTCGGCCACATCAACGCGAAGAAGAACCCGATCCACAAGTCGGTGATCAGCTTCTCCGCCGAGGGCACCGGCAAGAACGACATGCGCATGTCGGTCGACGTCGCGATGCAGTGGTCCGAGGCGTACTCCGAGTCGGTGTACACCTTCGCCAACGTCATCAACACCCACGAGGGCGGCACCCACGAGGAGGGTTTCCGCGCGGCGCTGACCTCGATCGTGAACAAGTACGCGGTCGACAAGAAGCTGCTCAAGGAGAAGGACGAGAAGCTCACCGGCGAGGACATCCGCGAGGGCCTGGCCGCGATCGTCTCGGTGAAGATCGGCGACCCGCAGTTCGAGGGCCAGACGAAGACCAAGCTCGGCAACACCGAGGTCAAGGGCTTCGTGCAGCGCGTCTGCAACGAGCAGATCGGGCACTGGTTCGAGGCGAACCCGTCCGAGGCCAAGATGATCATCACCAAGGCGAGCTCGGCGGCCCGCGCCCGGCGCGCGGCGCAGGACGCCCGCAAGCTGGCCCGCAAGAACGTGCTCAACAACAACTCGCTGCCGGGCAAGCTGGCCGACTGCCGCTCGACCGACCCGCGCAACTCCGAGATCTACATCGTCGAGGGCGACTCGGCCGGCGGTTCGGCGAAGTCCGGCCGCGACTCGATGTTCCAGGCGATCCTGCCGATCCGCGGCAAGATCATCAACGTCGAGAAGGCGCGGATCGACCGGGTCCTCAAGAACACCGAGGTCCAGTCGATGATCACGGCCTTCGGTACCGGCATCCACGACGAGTTCGACCTGTCGAAGCTGCGCTACCACAAGATCGTGCTGATGGCCGACGCCGACGTCGACGGCCAGCACATCCGCACGCTGCTGCTCACCCTGCTGTTCCGCTTCATGCGGCCGCTGGTCGAGGCCGGGCACGTCTACCTGGCCCAGCCGCCGCTGTACAAGATCAAGTGGGGCGGCAAGATCGGTGACGAGTACGTCTACACCGACAAGGAGCGCGACGCCGTCCTCAAGGCCGGCGCCGAGGCCGGCCGCAAGCTGCCCAAGGACGACGCGATCCAGCGGTTCAAGGGCCTCGGCGAGATGAACGCGACCGAGCTCTGGGAGACGACGATGAACCCGGAGACCCGGATCCTGCTGCAGGTGACGCTGGAGGACGCGGCCACCGCCGACGAGCTGTTCAGCGTGCTCATGGGCGAGGACGTCGAGGCCCGCCGCAGCTTCATCACCCGCAACGCCAAGGACGTCCGCTTCCTCGACGTGTGAGGAAGGACCCCCTGCCACCCACCGCCCGCACGCTCGCGGCGGGACCCTGCAGGGAGCCTGACCAGCGACTTTGTCCACTTCTGTGCATCAACACGTGGAGATCTGAACCGTGACGGAGACCCCCTTCCGCGACCGCATCGAGCCGGTCGACCTCCAGCAGGAGATGCAGCGCAGCTACATCGACTACGCGATGTCGGTCATCGTCGGCCGCGCGCTGCCGGAGGTCCGCGACGGCCTGAAGCCGGTGCACCGCCGGGTGCTGTTCGCGATGTACGACCAGGGCTTCCGCCCCGACCGCGGCTACGTCAAGTGCGCCCGCGTCGTCGGTGAGGTCATGGGTAACTACCACCCGCACGGCGACTCGGCGATCTACGACGCCCTCGTGCGGCTGGCCCAGCCGTGGTCGATGCGCTACCCGCTGATCGACGGCCAGGGCAACTTCGGCTCCCCGGGCAACGACCCGGCCGCGGCCATGCGCTACACCGAGGCCCGGCTGACCCCGCTGGCCATGGAGATGATGGCCGGGATCGACGAGGAGACCGTCGACTTCCAGCCGAACTACGACGGCAAGAACCAGGAGCCCCTGGTCCTGCCGGCGCGCATCCCGAACCTGCTGATCAACGGCTCGGCCGGCATCGCCGTCGGCATGGCCACCAACATGCCGCCGCACAACCTCCGCGAGGTCGCCGAGGCCGTGTACTGGATGCTCGACCACCCGACGGCCGAGCACGAAGAGGCCCTGACCGCCTGCATGGAGCGGATCAAGGGCCCCGACTTCCCGACCCACGGCCTGATCGTCGGCCGCGAGGGCATCGAGGACGCCTACCGGACCGGCCGCGGCTCGGTCCGCATGCGCGCCGTCGTCACCGTCGAGGAGGACGCCCGCGGCCGGGTCCAGCTCGTCGTCACCGAGCTGCCCTACCAGGTCAACCCGGACAACCTGGCCGAGGCGATCGCCGACGCCGTCCGCGACGGCCGGCTGCAGGGCATCAGCGAGATCGCCGACGAGTCCAGCGACCGCGTCGGCCGCCGGCTGGTCATCACCCTGCGCCGCGACGCCGTGGCCAAGGTCGTGCTGAACAACCTGTACAAGCACACCCAGCTGCAGACGACCTTCGGCTGCAACATGCTCTCGATCGTCGACGGCGTCCCGCGGACGCTGCGGCTCGACGAGCTGGTCCGCAACTGGGTCCTCCACCAGATCGAGGTCATCCAGCGGCGGACGCGCTACCGGCTGCGCAAGGCCGAGGAGCGCGCGCACATCCTGCGCGGTCTGGCCAAGGCCCTCGACATGCTCGACGAGGTCATCGCCCTCATCCGGCGCAGCGAGTCGGCCGAGGCCTCGCGGGCCGGCCTGATGGAGCTGCTCGAGATCGACGAGATCCAGGCGACCGCGATCCTGGACATGCAGCTGCGCCGCCTCGCCGCCCTCGAGCGGCAGCGGATCTTCGACGAGCTGGCCGAGCTCGAGGCCCGGATCGCCGACCTGCAGGCGATCCTCGACTCCCCTGAGCGGCAGCGGCAGATCGTCCGCGACGAGCTCAAGGAGATCGTCGACAAGTACGGCGACGAGCGCCGCACCAAGTTCGTCGCGCACGAGGGCGACGTGTCCATGGAGGACCTCATCGCGGAGGAGGAGGTCGTCGTCACCATCACCCGCACCGGATACGCCAAGCGGACCAAGAGCGACCTCTACCGGTCGCAGCGCCGCGGCGGCAAGGGCGTGATGGGGGCCCAGCTCAAGCAGGACGACATCGTCGACCACTTCTTCGTGGGCTCCACCCACGACTGGATCCTGTTCTTCACGAACAAGGGCCGGGTCTACCGCGCCAAGGCCTACGAGCTGCCCGAGGCCAACCGCACCGCCCGCGGCGCGCACGTGGCCAACATCCTGGCGTTCCAGCCGGACGAGCGGATCGCCCAGGTCATGCAGATCAAGGACTACACGGTCGCGCCGTACCTGGTCCTGGCCACCGCCAACGGCCAGGTGAAGAAGACCCGGCTCACCGACTTCGACTCCCCGCGCAGCGGCGGCGTCATCGCGATCAACCTGCGCGAGGGCGACGAGCTGGTCGGGGCGGCGCTGATCGACCCGGACCAGGACCTGCTGCTGGTCACCAGGAACGCGATGTCGATCCGGTTCAAGGCCGACGACGCCACGCTGCGCCCGATGGGCCGCGCCACCGAGGGCGTCCGCGGCATCTCGCTCGGGCCGGACGACCAGCTGCTGTCGATGATCGTCGTCGAGGAGGGCGTCGACGTCCTCGTGGCGACCGAGCGCGGCTTCGCGAAGCGGACCGGGATCGAGAACTACCCGGCCCAGGGCCGCGGCGGCAAGGGCGTGCTCACCGCCGACCCGAAGGCCCGCAAGGGCAACCTGGTCGGCGCGCTGGCGGTGACTCTCGGCGACGAGCTGTACGCGATCACCTCGGGCGGCGGTGTCATCCGCACCCCGGTCAACGGCGTCCGGCACAACAAGGACCGCGCGACGATGGGCGTCAAGCTCATGAACTTGCCGGAGGACGTGAGCATCGTGGCCATCGCGCGGACGACCGACAATGACGAGCCTGCAGCCTAGGGTGACCGTCAGGACAGGCGGAGGTTCGGGCGTGCGTCGTAACCTGCCACGTACGAACCGCGTCCTGTCGAGTCACGGATCTGACCGGTCCCCGGGTGCTGCGCCGCACTCCCCGGGTATCCCGGTCGCGAGCGTGCGGCGCGAGCCGCCGGGGAACGGGAGACTGGCATGAGCGACCGGCAGGGCTCGGTGCGCACGCAGGACGCCGGCGACCCGGCGCCGGCGTCGGTCTCGACGACGCAGGCCATCCCGACCACCGGCGCACAGCGGGCCCAGAGCGGTGCCGCGCCGGCCGGCGATGCACCGGCGACCGGCAGCTCGCCCGCGGCACCCGCCACCGGCGCGGCGCCTGCGACCGGTGCCACGCCTGCGACCGGTGCCACGGCCGCGGTGCCGGCCAAGAAGGCGCAGGGGCGGGCCACCCGGCCCGCGAAGAAGGCCGCCGGTCGCGGTCCGCGGCGGGCCCGGCTGCAGCTGCGGCACATCGACATCTGGTCGGCGTTCAAGATCTCGCTGGTGCTGTCGATCGCGCTGTTCTTCATCTGGATGGTCGCGGTCGGGATCCTCTACGGCGTCCTCTCCGGCCTGGGCGTCTTCGACACCCTCAACGACCTGTTCGGGCAGCTGGGCAGCGCGTCCGGGTCGGAGGGCGGCAGCGAGGTCATCACGCCGGGCATCGTCTTCGGCGGTGCCGCGGTGATCGGCGCGATCAACGTCATCCTGATGACCGCGCTGTGCACCGTCGGCACGTTCATCTACAACCTCTGCTCGGACCTGGTGGGCGGCCTCGAGCTGACCCTCTCCGAGCGGGACTAGGCAAGGGCTGGTCCGGCGCCGGGTGATCACCCCGGCGCCGGACCGCCGTTCGCGGCAAGGTACGCTTGCCGAGGTTCACGGGCCTGTAGCTCAGGCGGTTAGAGCGCATCCCTGATAAGGATGAGGCCGGAGGTTCAAGTCCTCCCAGGCCCACCCGTGTGCCGGTGCCGCCGGTGCCGTGACGCACGCAGGACCCGCGTCGCGGGCACCGCGTGCCCGAGGAGGTACTCCGCGTGCTGAAGAAGCTGGCGTTCGCGGCGGTGGTCGCCGGCGCGATCACCGCGATCCGCAAGCGCTCCGCAGGCAGGACCGAGGCGGACCTGTGGCACGAGGCCACCAGCGGTCCCGACGCGGTCAGCACTCCCACCACCCGCTGACCGGGCCGCCACCCCCGGGGACGTAGCTCAATTGGCAGAGCACCGCCTTTGCAAGGCGGGGGTTAGGGGTTCGATTCCCCTCGTCTCCACTCCCTCGACAGGCCGCTTGGCCTGCGATTTCGGCCTGACGCAGATCTGCGGCGCGGCGCTCGCGGCGCGCGGTGCCCTCGGTCCGATCGGAGCACTGCGGTTGCCTGGTACCCCGAGCTGGGTAACTCTGAGGGCACGGCTGTCGTCACCGCAGGTGCCGACGGCCCAGGTCCGGTGGTCAAAGCGCGGCCGCCGGACCGCCTGTTCGTCGAGCGCCGCCGCGCTCAGGCGGAGCCGGCGCCGGGCGGCCCCGAATCGGCCGGAGGAGCTGTCGGCCGGTCGTCGAGGAGATCGTTGATGAGTCGGTTGAGCCGCTCGTCGCCGGCGTGGTCGGACGGGGGCGTGGACAGCGGGATGCGGTAGGCGCGGTAGCTGTCCTCGAGCGCCTCGTTGAGGGCTTGGGCGAGGACGTCTTGCTGGAGGGTTTCCAGCGGCACCAGGCCCTGCAGATAGCCGTCGAGGTCGAAGGCGTCGCCGGTGCCACCGAGGGACACGTAACGCAGCCACAGGTCCTGCACGGTCAGCTCCGCGCGGGCCCGGGCGGCGTTCATGCGCCGGTGGCGCTCGTCGCTGGTCATGGTCGCCGATCGGTCAGGCGCTGACACGACGGCTGTTGCGGGCGGTCACGGCCGCGACCAGGGCGCGGGCCACGTCCTGCACGGGGCGGTCGGCCTGACGGGCAGCGGCGGCCAGGGTGGCGAACGCCTCCTGTTCCCCGGTGGCGCCCTGGGCGAGCAGCACGCCGCTGGCGCGGGCAATCGAGTCGCGGCTGGCCAGTGCCTCGGTCAGCTGCCGGCTGAGCCGGCGGGCCTCCTGCATGCTCTGGGTGTTGGCCAGCAGGATCGCCGCCTGCCTGGCGAGCAGGCGCATGACGTGCTCGTCGTGCGGGCCGTAGTTCATCGGGCGCTCGCAGTAGACCTTCATCGCGCCGATCGACTCCTCGCCGACCAGCAGCGGCGCGCTGACCACCGAGCGGACGCCCAGCGGGCTGACCGCCTCGTTCCACCGCGGCCAGCGCCCGTCGGTGGTGGTGTCGTCGATCCGCACCAGCTCCCGGGTCTGCCAGGCGGTCAGGCAGGGTCCTTCGTCGAGATCGTACTGCAGGGCGTCGGCCTGCTCGACGGCGGCGTTGGATGCGGCGCGGGAGCGCTTGCCGTGCTCGTCGACGACGGTGACCGCGGCGCCCAGCGTGCCCGCGGTGGTGGTCGCTGCCAGCGTGGTGACCAGCTCGAGGGCGGTGTCGACGGTCTCTCGGGAGAGAACCAGCCCGGCCATCTGGTTGAGTGCCGTGCCCAGATCCACGGCCGGGCTCAGGCCCAGGGGGTCGGTCCCGCCCGGCGTCGGGTTCTCGGTGGCGGGGTCGGTCATCCGTGGTCACCTCCAGCGGGGTTCCGCTCAGCTGCGGCGGTCGGCGGTGGCCCGGCCGGTCGGGGGTGCAAGGGTCAGCTCGCCGCTGAGCACCAGGTGCTCGGCGACGTCGCGCAGCTTGCGGTTGGTGTGCATCGAGGACTCGGCCAGCAGCCGGAAGGCTTGCTCGGCGGTCAGCCTGTGCCGCTCGATCAGGACGCCTTTGGCCTGCTCGATGACCGCGCGGAACTCCATCGCCTTCTGCAGGTTCTCCGCGAGGTCTCGCGCGTCCTGCAGGGCGTCCATGTTGGTCAGTGCAGCACCGGCGTAGGCGGCGAACGACGTCACGGCCGACCGGTCCTCGTCGCTGAAGGCCCGTGCTGTGCGCGCGTAGACGTTCAGCCCCGCGCTCAGGTGCGCCGCGGGCACCGGCGCGGCGAGCGAGCTCAACGCACCGCGCGCAAGACAGGTCGGCACGTACTCCGGCCACCGGTCCTCGGTGCGGGCGTCGACGATCTCGGTGTACTGGCCGCCGACCGCGGCCTCCAGGCAGGGGCCGTAGCCCCGCTCGTACTGCGTCTCGTCGAGGTCGTCGGCCAACTGTCCGGTGAAGGCCGCGGTGGTCGGGTTGTCGCCACGCACCAGCGTGATCGACGCCTCTGCACCCGCCGGCATCGCCTGGGCCACCAGGTCGACGATCCGCTGCAGCATCGATGACGTGGTGTGCTCGGTCAGCAGCAGCCGGCCGAGCTCATCCAACGCCGCGCGCGTGCGCGGCGGGCTCGAGGGGTCCGCGGGACCGGTCACGTGCCTGGTCCTCTCGCTCGTCCCGGCCGCCCAGGAACCGCAGGGCCGGGAATCGGCGGAGAAGGCACCCGCTGCGGGAGTGTCACGCCGCCGACGTGCCGCCGGCCGGTCCGCTTGCGCACACGCCCGGTCGGCGATGTGTACGGTACTCGACATTGGCAGGAGCGGGGGGTCTCCCCTGGCGACCGGTGCCCGGCTACGCCACGATGGCCATGGCCCTGCCGCTCTGGGGGCAGCCTCCGCCCGAGCACGTCGACCGCGGACGAGGGATCACCATCCCACCGACTGGTCATCCCGCACCGCTCGAACGGCACCGGAGGACTTCATCGTGGCCCCCGATCCCGACCTGGCACGCTGCAACACAGTCTTGGGCGGTCTGGACGAGGGCCCCCTAGCCACCTTGCTGCCCGACCTGACGGAGACGCCGCTGCCCGCCGGGCAGATGCTGCACGAGCCGGCGCGCGAGATCAGCGACGTGTACTTCCCGGTGGTCGGCGTGGTCTCCGTCCTCGTCGACGTCGGCGATGCCCAGGAGGTGGAGACCGCCACCATCGGTCGGGAGGGCATGGTCGGCATCTCCGTCTACCTCGGCGCCGGCGTCCCGACCGAACGCTCCCTGGTGCAGGTGCCCGGCCGGGCGCTGACCATGAGCGCCGAGGACCTGCGCGAGCACATCGCCGACGTCGACGGCCCGCTCACCGCCATGTTGCGCCGCTCGGCGCAGGCGCTGTTCACCCAAGTCTCGCGCAACGCCGCCTGCAACCGCGTCCACACCGTCCGCCAACGCGCCGCCCGCTGGCTGCTCACGACCGCCGACCGGATGGACAGCCCCAGCTTCGAGCTCACCCAGCACTTCCTCGCCCAGATGCTCGCCGTACGCCGCACCTCGGTCAGCGAGGTCGCCCAGTCCCTGGCCGAGGACGGCTGCCTCACCTACACCCGCGGCCGCATCACCATCACCGACCGGCCGCGCCTGCAGTCCCACGCCTGCAGCTGCTACGAGGCGGTCCGCCGGGCCACCGACGCCGCGCTGGCGGCGCGGTAGCACCACCGCAGGGCTGTACTGGGCCCGCGTTCCCCGGGCGCTTGTTGATGCTGAGCGGTGGTGCGGCTGGCTGCTGGTCCATGGCGTACACGCACCACCGGGTCATCCCAGCCGATCCGAGGGTGTACGACATGGAGCGAGGACGGTGGCGGTCACCACGTCCGACGCCGCCGGGCTGCCGGCGCATCTCCGGTTCCTCCGGTCTGGCGATCGAGCCTCGCTCAACAGCGGCTTACCGGCCGGAGCCGCCGCGCTCCTGCAGTCCTTCTGGGGTTGCCTGACGGCAACCGCCCGGCCAGGTGTCCGCACATGACGGGAGGACTACTGCCGTCTGCCAGGTGACGCCGCGCCGGAATCCGCATGTCGTCCTGGAGCCGGTCGCCTATCGCCAACCGGTCCTGTACGAACGTGGGACGGCGCGCGTGCCGCGGACTGTCCGGAGGTTCCGTCGACTGCCCCCTGTCGGGCCGGCGGTGAGTATGCGATCGGTTGACTGGACCCACTCCGCCTTCCCGATGACCCGCACATCTCCGGCTGCGCCGTGCCGGGGGAAGGGTGGGCCGCAGGCCCATCCCGGAGGGACGCGGAGTGCCCTTCCCGCGGCCGGCACAGGCGGACAAGATCCAGCAGGGGCTCGGGGGGCGGTCAGCCTGCACGTGGTACCGCCCGCTTTGCCTGCCGGGCACCCAGGTGCAGGTCCGGCTCGCCATCTCGCCGTGAAGCCAGTCTGCACTCAGTCAGCAGATGGTCCGCACTACGCCCGAGAACAGCCCACACCGCTCGGCACCGATCAAGCCGCTTCTGGGGGAGACGGGACGCAGTCTTCGTGGTCGCCTGCCCGCTGACCGTCGAGTCCGGCCACCGCAGCACGTCACCGCATCACGCGGCGAGGAACCACATCGACCGAAAGGGCCGATCGACAGGAGGCGAGGCTAGCTCGGCTTCTCGCCCAGCATGACGAAGCGCGTCGGCGCGGACTGCTGGGCCACCCGCACACCGGCAAACTGAGCGCCCTTCAACAAGTTGGCCAGTTCACCCTGCGTGATCATGCCGCAGCCGACGAGAGCCTCGTGCAACTGGACTCCGGCCAACATCTTGTAGACCGGATGTTCGCGATACTCCTGCGGCGAGTCCGGGTAGGGCAGTTCCGAGACGACGACGGTGCCACTCGGCTTCAGCGCGCGTCGCACCCGGTCGAGCACATTCACGTAGTGAGCGTGGTCACCGGTTTCGTGCAGCGTGATGTTCAGCGTCACCAGATCGAAGACGTCTTCGTCCTCGAGATCGTTCGCATCGCCCGCGCGGATCTGCACCCGATCGGCGATGCCCGCCTCGTCAAGGGCTCGCCGTGCCAGCTCGATGCTGGGAAGGTCGCTCTCGAGGCCGACGACTCGAGCGTGCGGGAATCGGCGCGCGTAGTGGATCACGTGATGTCCTCCGCCGGCGCCGATATCGAGGATCTGAGCACCCACTTCGAGTCGCGCGAGCGTGGTGGGCGCCTGCGGCAACACCTGCTCAGTGATCATGACGCAGTCGGGCTTCGTCGTGTTCGCCAGCGCCTCGAGCAAGAACGCATCGTGCGCGCTGCGCGGCCAGATGCCGCCCGTCCGGAGGTACTCGGGAAAGGCTCGATAATCCTCGTACAGCGCGGTGTAGAACTGGAAGCGCCCGCCCATGAACCGCGGGTCCGACCCGTCCAGCACCAGGGACTCCATGTGGGGTGCGAGCCGGTAGCCCGAGGATTCATCCCAGTCGAGGAGTTCGAAGGCGTAGGCGCCGCGACACCACACCTGCACGTAACGCAGCGTGTAGCCCAACTGCTCGGACAAGGCGTTCTCGCGGATGCCTGACTCCCCCGCGTCAGCGACGGCACGGAACAACCTCGTCTTCAGCCCGATATCGATGAACCAGGCCGCCTGGTTGCCCACCACGTAGCCCACGAGCTTCTGAAACTGAGCGTCTTTCGACACCTGGTCAGCTGACACGAGCCTCGCCTTCTTTCACATCGGTCCACCCGATCCGCGAGGACATGCTCCGCGAACAGGTCGGGGACGGCCTGATGCGCGGTGTACTGCTTCCCCCGAGGACGTCGATGAGCACGACAGGCAGCGCGCCGCCGCCCGCTCATCCCGGTGCAGCCGCCCCTCACCCTCCCCGTCTCCGGGTTGAGGACGGCATCAGGTCGTTGCACCGTGCGCAGCCGCCGCGAGCAGGGGCGCCGACGTCAAGCAGTGGCTGCAGCCCCGTCGGCTGCCAGGTGCGCCGACCCCGCCGCCACGGTCACGGGTCACCTCCCTCCACCCGCTTGGGCGACAGCGTGCCGTCGCGAGGGGCCTGGCACCACCTCCCGGCGCACCGGCGACCTCGTCCGCCAGGGGGAGAAGTTCATCGCCCTGGGGGCTGATGAGAATGGCACCCTGCCGCTGCACCCAGGTCCGCGAGGACTGGGCCGAGCCCGTCGCCGGCCCGGGGCAGGTGCTGCTCGAGGTGGCCGCCGCCTCGCTGTGCGGCACCGACCGGGAGCTCTACGAGTGGACGCCCTCGGCGCAGCGTTCAACCTCACCCCGCCGGTGGTCCTCGGCCACGAGGGCTCCGGGACGGTGCTCGCCGTGGGCGCGGGCGTCGACCACGTCACCCCCGGCGACCGGGTCGCGCTGGAGAGCCACCCCATCTGTGGCCGGTGCTACCCGTGCCGGACCGGCAACGCGCACACCTGCGAGCGGACCGGCATCCTCGGCATGCACATCGACGGCGTCTTCGCCGAGCGCGTCGCCGTCCCCGCGGGTATCTGCGTGCCGCTGCCCGAGTCGGTGTCGCTCGAGACGGGCGCCCTGCTGGAGTCGGCCGGAGTGGCCATGCACGCCGTCCAGCGGTCCGGATACGCCGTGGCCGGGCAGTACGTGTCAACGGCTGCGGGCCCGTGGGTCTGGTCATCGCACAGATCGCCCTCGCCCTGGGAGCCGCGGCCGTCGTCGCGGTGGAACCCAATCCGTTCCGCCGGAAGCAGGCCGAGTCGATCGGCGCTCAGGTGCTCGACCCGTCGGACGACGTCGTCGGCGTGTGCCGCGACCTGGCCGGCCGGCGCGGCGGCTTCGACGTCGCGTTCGAGGTCTCCGGCGTGCGCGGGGCGCTGCCGCCGCTCCTGGAGGCGCTGCGGCGCGAGGCCACGCTCGTGACGGTCGGACACCCCAGCGAGCCTGCCGCGATCGACATCGCGGCGTACGTGAACAAGAAGGGCATCACCCTTCGCGGCATCTTCGGCCGCCGGCTCTGGGACACCTGGGAGCAGTTGCTTCTCCTGCTGCAGTCGGGTCGCATCGGCCTCGACTTGCTGATCACCCACCGCCTGCCCCTCGACGAGGCAGAGGCCGCGGTCGAACTGCTCACCGGCGATGCGGGGAAGGTGCTGCTCCCGGGCGCGAACCGACGGTGATCCAGCGGGGTCGGGCCGGCACGCCGGCCCGACCCCGTTCACCCCACTTCCGGCGGACGGGTTCTCAGCAACAGCCGGTCGATTCCCCTCGTCTCCACCGACTGACCGAGCGGGTCGGCCCCCGACCGGACGACGTCGCCGTTCCACGTGGAACGGTCCCACCGGCTCTCCGTCGTCCGGTACCGCCCGGTCCGAGCGGCGCGACCGCCCTCCCAGCGGGACCCTTCGGGCATGACCGCTCGCAGCTCTGCACCCAGCAGGCAGTCCGCGGCGCCGCCGGTCCAGGCGGGGCCGGTCGCGGTCCGCCTCGGCATCACGCTCGTCGTCCTGTTCGGCCTCACCCTCGGCATCGGCTGGCTGCTCACCCGCGCCAAGGAGGGCGACGCGTTCGAGCAGCGGGACGGCGCCCTGGTGCAGTGGTTCGCCGCGCACCGCACCGGCTTCCTCGACGCCGCCTCCGGCCCCGCCGCCGAGCTCGGCAACACCTGGGTGGTCGTCGGCGTCGGCGTGGTCGCGGCGATCGCCGCCTGGTTCGCCTTCCGCTCCTGGCGGCCGGTCGTCGTCCTGGCCGTCGCCCTCTGCGGGGAGCTGGCCATCTTCCTGACGACGGTGTCGCTGATCGACCGGCCGCGGCCCCCCGTGCCGCACCTGGACGCGCAGCTGCCGCCCACGTCCAGCTTCCCGTCGGGGCACACCGCGGCGGCGATCTGCCTGTACGGCGCCGTCGCCGCCCTGGTCGTGGCCGCGGCGCGCGGAGGGTGGCGGCGCTGGGTCCCGGTCCTGGCCGTGCTCGTGGTTCTCGTGGTGGCCGCCGCCCGGCTCTACCGCGGCGCGCACTACCCGACCGACGTCCTCGCCAGCGCGCTCTTCGCCGTCCCGTGGCTGTTCATGGTGCTGCGGGCCCTTCCCCTCCCGCCCCGGCGCGGTGCCGGGGTGGAAGAGTGGAGGACGTGACCGAATCGACTGCTCCGGCGCGCAGCGCCGTCCTGCACACGAACCACGGCGACATCCGCGTGAACCTGTTCCCCGATCACGCGCCCAAGACGGTGGCCAACTTCGCCGACCTGGCGGAGGGGCGCCGCGAGTGGACGCACCCGGAGACGCGGCAGAAGACCACCGACCGGCTCTACGACGGCACGGTCTTCCACCGGATCATCGACGGCTTCATGATCCAGGGCGGTGACCCGCTGGGGCAGGGCTACGGCGGCCCCGGCTACCAGTTCGGCGACGAGTTCCACCCCGAGCTGCACTTCGACCGGCCGTACCTGCTGGCCATGGCGAACGCCGGCCCCGGCACCAACGGCTCGCAGTTCTTCATCACCGTGGCCCAGACGCCGCACCTCAACCGCCGGCACACCATCTTCGGCGAGGTCGCGGACCAGGCCAGCCGGGACGTCGTCGACCGCATCGCCAAGGTGAGCACCGGCCGCAACGACCGTCCGGTCGAGGACGTCGTGCTCCAGTCCGTCGAGGTGGAGCGCAGCTGACCGAGCCCCAGCCGGCCCCGCCGACCACCACCTGCTACCGGCACCCGGACCGGCCCACCGGCATCTCCTGCACGCGCTGCGGGCGGCCGATCTGCCCTGAGTGCATGATCCCGGCCTCGGTCGGGTTCCAGTGCCCGGAGTGCGTCCGCGCCGGTCAGGCCGGCGCACGGGCACCGAAGCGCGGTGGTCTGCGGTCGGCGGGGCGGCGGTGGGGGCCGGTGACCCTCACGCTCATCGCGGTCAACGTCGCGATGTTCGTCCTCACCGCGATCTCCGCCGGGCTCGGGGGTCAGAACCCCCTCGACAACTACAACTCGCGGATCTTCGCCGAGCTGGCGCAGGTGCCTGCGCTCGTCGACGCGGGGCAGTGGTGGCGGCTGGTCACGGCCGCGTTCCTGCACTTCGGCCTGGTCCACCTGGCGCTCAACATGCTCGCGCTGCTGGTCTTCGGCAGCCAGCTGGAGTTCCAGCTCGGCCGGCTGCGCTTCGGCGCCGTGTACCTGCTGTCGGTGCTCGGCGGTGCGGCGGCGATCCAGCTCTTCGCGTCGCCCGGGATCTTCGCGGCAGGGGCGTCCACCGGTATCTGGGGGCTCATGGGCGCGTTCGGCGTCCTGGCCGTCGCCCGGCGGGAGGACCTGCGGGGCATCGCGACGCTGGTCGCGCTCAACGTGGTCATCAGCGTGGTCGTCCCGGGCATCTCCCTGCTCGGGCACATCGGCGGGCTGGTCGCCGGGGCTCTCGCCACGGCGGTGCTCGTGCTGGGTCGCCGGAGTCTCGCCGTCCAGATCGCCGCGACGGCGGGGCTCGGCGTCGTCCTGCTCGTCCTCGCCCTGGCGGTGCCGGCCTTCGGCTTCTAGGGCGCCAGCCCGTGCAGGGCGCGGGCGACCTCCTCGGGATCGGCGCCGAGGTCGCGGCGGCCGAGCAGCAGCAGGACGCCCTCGTCGTCCGGCCCGGCCGCGGTGTCGAGCTCGAGCGTCCGGCTGCGCAGCCCCCAGCGCTGCGTGGCCCGCACCCGCACCCGCAGCGCCGGCCAGGGCAGGTGCCGACGGCCGGTCAGCGTCCGCACGTCGACGCCGTCCGGGCCGGTCGACAGCCGCGGGCGCAGCAGCGCGTCGCGCGCCGCCAGCGCCAGCACCAGCAGCGCCGCGGCGCCGACGAGGACCCGGCCCAGCGGGTCGACCAGCGGGACGGCGAGGGCCAGGCCGAGCCCGATGGCGGTGAGGGCCGCGGTCTCGGCCGGCCGGGGTGACCACTGCACGGACCCAGGCTGCCAGGGGACCGGCCGCCGACCATCGCCGGGCGGGTGTGGACGGGGGCGGCGGGGAGCCGAAACGCGCAGGTCACCGCCATCTTCAGGAGTACATATCGACTTCTCCACAGCTGTGTGCACAGCTGGGGAAAGACTCACACCGGTGTAGTTACGACCGCGGCGGACTCGTCACACATGTCTCAGCCGGTGCGTTTGCGCAGGTCAACTGTGTGACGGCCGGTTCCCTCTCTCCACACTCGGTGGACAACCCTGGGGGTGGAGCGCCATGTCGACCTGTGGACGAAGCGCCGGTCTGTGCACAGCATCCCCAGGCCGGGTACGACGAAGGCCCCCGTCCCCAGGAGGGACGAGGGCCTTCGTGCCGTGCGGGGTGCGCTCAGCGCCAGCGCATCGACATGACCAGACCGGCCACCATGGCGCCGAAGCCGATTGCGAAGTTCCACGCGCCGAGGGACACCATCAGCGGGATCTGGTCGCCGGCGACGTAGTACACGACGATCCACACCAGGCCCAGCAGCATGAGGCCCACCATGAGGGCGGCGTACCAGCGGGGGCTGGGCTGCACGGCCCGCGCACGCGACCCGCGGGATTGCAGCGCGCCCTCCGGCGGCGTGTAGACCGACTTCTTGCGCACCTTGGACTTGGGCACCGTGCGAACTCCCTCCGCGGGCGCCGGTCCGTCGTCCCCGGCCGCCACTGCCTCCCAGCCTAAGCTGCCAGGGGGCGACCGTCGCGTTCCGCCATGTCGTCGCCGCCGATCGTGCCCCCCGGGGCCGCTGGAGGAGGTGCCGTGGCCCGCTCCGGCTCCCTCCTGCCCGTCCGCCTGCCGCGGTTCTCGCGGCCCTCGGCGTGGACGGCGCTGGTGCCGGTCGTCGCGCTCGCCGCCGGGCTGCTGTTCGCCACCTCGGGGCGCACCGCCCAGGGCACCGATCTGCGGGCCGGCGACGTCACCGAGCTCTCCAGCCTGATCGCCCAGCGCAGTCGCGCCAACGACCGCCAGCAGGAGGTCCTCGAGGACCTTCAGGAGCAGGTGCAGCGGCTCACCGACCAGGCGGCCTCGCGCGACGGGGACGTCGCCGCGGCCCGCGACACGGCCGACGCGGGGGCGCTGTCGGCGGGCCTGGTGCCGCTGTCCGGCCCGGGTGTGGAGATCACCCTGGACGACGCGCCGCCCCGCGCCGACGGCACGCTGCCGACCAACGCCCGCCCCGACGACCTGGTCATCCACCAGTCCGACGTGCAGGCGGTCGTGAACGCGTTGTGGGCGGCGGGGGCCGACGGCGTCGCCATCATGGACCTGCGGCTGATCGCGACCAGCGCCGTCCGCTGCGTGGGCAACGTGCTCCTGCTGCAGGGGCGCACCTACTCCCCGCCGTTCGTCATCACCGCGATCGGCGACACGGACGCCGTCCGGGCGCAGCTGGCCGCCTCGCCGCAGGTGGCGGTGCTGCAGCAGGCCGTGCAGGCGTTCGGGCTCAGCTTCACCGTGCGCGAGCGGGCGCAGGTCGTGCTCCCGGAGTACACCGGTTCGCTGGACCTCCAGTACGCCTCCGCGCGCTGAGCGTGTACACCTGGGGGGTGCCCGAGAACCGGCCCGTCCTCGTCGTCGACAACTTCGACAGCTTCGTCTACAACCTCGTCCAGTACCTGGGCCAGCTCGGCGTGCGCTGCATCGTCCGCCGCAACGACGCCGTCACCGTCGACGAGCTGCCCGACCTCGACGTGGCCGGGGTCCTGCTCTCCCCCGGGCCCGGCACACCGGCCGACGCGGGCGTGACCGTGCCGATGGTCCGGGCGGCCGCCGAGGCCGGCACGCCGGTGTTCGGCGTGTGCCTGGGCCACCAGGGCATCGCCGAGGCGTTCGGCGCGGAGGTCGTGCGGGCGCCGGAGCTGCTGCACGGCAAGACCAGCCAGGTGCTGCACACCGGTGCCGGTGTCCTCGCCGGGCTGCCGTCGCCGTTCACCGCGACGCGGTACCACTCCCTGGCCGTCGACCCCGCGACCGTGCCCGCCGAGCTGGAGGTCACGGGGTCCACGCCGTCGGGCGTCGTCATGGCGCTGCGCCACCGCGAGCTGCCGATCGAGGGCGTGCAGTTCCACCCCGAGTCGGTGCTCACCGAGGGCGGCCACCGGATGCTCGCCAACTGGCTGGCCGCCTGCGGCTTGGCGCCGGACGAGGCCACGGTGGAGGCCGCCTCCGCGAGCGCCCGCCGGCTGGTCGGCACGCCCGCCTGAGCCCTGGAACGCACGAGGGCCCCCTCCCGGATCGGGAGGGGGCCCTCGTGCGTGCTGGCGGCAGGTGTCAGTTGTCGCCGCCGTCGGTGGCCGGGCCGACGACGAGCAAGGTGATCTCCTGGTCCTTGTCGGCCTGGGAACCGGCCTGGGGATCGGTGCCGACGACGGTCCCCTCGTCCTCGTCGTTCGGGGCCTCGGTCTGCACCGTCGTGATGTTGGTGAACCCGGCCTGTTGCAGGGTCTGGCGGGCCTGAGCCTCCGACTGGCCCCGGACGTCGGGCACCGCGATCTGGGTGGGCGCCTGCGCAACGGTCAGCGTGATCGCGGTGTCGGAGCTGGCCTGCTGGCCCTGGCCCGGGCTGACGTCGACGACGGTGCCCGCGGGCTGCGTGGCGTCCTCGGCCTGCTCCACCGTGACGTTGGTGAACCCGGCGTCGCGGAGGGCGGCCTGTGCGGCGTCCTGCTGCTGGCCGACGACCGTCGGGATGGCCGCGTCGCCGTCGGACACCGACAGGGTGATCTCGGCGTCGAGGGCGGCCTGCGAGCCCTGCGCCGGGTCGACGTCGACCACGGTGCCCTCGGGCTCGAGGCTGTCCACCTGGTCGGTGTTGATGTTTCCCGTGAATCCGGCGGCCCGGAGGTTGTCCCGAGCCTCGTCGACGTCGAGGTTGATGACCGCGGGGATGGCCAGGGTGTTCGGCCCCGCGCCGACGGCCATGTCGACCTTCGCGCCCTCGTCGGCCCGGGCGCCGCCGGCCGGGTTGGTGGAGAGCACCAGGCCCTTCTGCTCCGCCGTGCTGGGCTGCGGGGTCACCGTGCCGACGGCCAGGCCGGCCGCCTCGATCTGGGAGCGGGCGTCGGCCTCGGTCGCGTTGACGACGTTCGGCACGGTCACCTGCTGCGTGGCCGGCGGGGTGTCGTCGTCCCCCCCGCCGAGCAGGACGGCCAGCGCGATCACGCCGCCCACGAGCAGCACCCCGACGACACTGACGATCGCGATGATGCGATTCCGGCGCTTGCGGCGCGCGGCCTCGTCCTGCTCGCCCCAGTCCTCGTCGTCGTGCCCGTAACCGCCGTACCCGCCCGGCGCGGCGGCCAGGATCGTGGTCTTCTCGGCGTCGTTCATGACCGGCGTGGCCTCGACCCGCTGTCCGGCCAGGGCCCGCAGCAGGTCGTTGCGCATCTCCGCGGCCGACTGGTAGCGGTTGGCCGGGTTCTTGCTCATCGCCTTGAGCAGGATCGCGTCCAGCTCCGGCGGCACGTCCGGATTGATGGACGACGGCAGCCGCGGGTCCTCGCGCACGTGCTGGTAGGCCACGGCGACGGGGGAGTCGCCGGTGAACGGCGGTGCCCCGGTGACGAGCTCGTAGAGCAGGCAGCCGACGGAGTAGACGTCGGAGCGGGCGTCGACGCCCTCGCCGCGCGCCTGCTCCGGCGAGAGGTACTGCGCGGTGCCGATCACCGCGGCGGTCGAGGTCATCGTGGCCGCGGAGTCCGAGACCGCCCGCGCGATGCCGAAGTCCATCACCTTGACCGATCCCGAGGGCGTGATCATCACGTTCCCGGGCTTCACGTCGCGGTGCACGATGCCGTTGCGGTGGCTGAAGTCGAGGGCGCCGCAGATGTCGGCGGCGAACTTCATGGCCTGCTCGGGGGTGAGCACGCCCTCGCGGCGGAGGACGTCGCGCAGCGTCTCGCCCTCGACGTACTCCATGACGATGTACGGGGTGGCGCCGCTGGCGGTGCGGTCCTCGCCGGTGTCGTAGACGGCGACGATCGCGGGGTGGTTCAGCGACGCGGCGGCCTGCGCCTCGCGGCGGAAGCGGACCTGGAAGGAGGGGTCGCGGGCGAGGTCCTGGCGCAGGACCTTGACGGCGACCTCGCGGCCGAGCCGCAGGTCGCGGCCCCGGTGGACCTCGGCCATGCCGCCGCGGCCGAGGACCCCGCCGATCTCGTAGCGCTCACCGAGCACTTGCGGGGTGGTCATCGGAGGTCCTCTCGGGTGGTGCCGTGCGCGCCCCGGGGGACGCCCCGGCAGAGCCGGAGGGGGCCGTCGGGCAGCCTAACCGCAGCGGATGCCGGAACCCGGGATGCGCAGGGAAAGGCGATCACGCCGCCCCATCCTCCACAACCGCCGCACCCGCCTGCGGCGTCGTCGGCTCCTCGGCCGGCGGATCGCCGTCCGCAGGCGTGTCACCGTCACCGTCACCGGGGTCCGCGGGCTCGGCCGGCAACTGATCCGTCGGCTGCTCCGTCGTCGGCTCGTCGGTCGTCGGCTGTTCCGTCGTGGGCTCATCCGTCGTCGGCTGCGCCGTCGTCGGCGCCGCGGACGTCGTCGTCTGCTGCGGCTGCTGGGTGGTGTCGCCGTCCTCGCCGGTGTCGGGGGTGAAGCCGTCGGAGGTGACGAAGAGGGTGACGCCGGAGCCCACCGGCACGGTCGTGTTCGCGGGGTCGGAGCCGGCGACCGCGTCCGCGTCGAGCTCCCGGCCGAGGTCGGCCAGCAGCGCGCCGGAGGCCTCGGCGCGGGTGACGGTCAGCCCCTGCCCCTCCAGCTGCGCCCGGACGTCGTCGAAGTCGCGGCCGATGAAGCTGTCCGTGTCGATGGCGACCGTCCCCGCCGAGGTGGGGGCGCTGCTGGTCGTGGACGCGGAGGCCTGGCTGCCGTTGCCGGGGTCGTCGCCGCCGCTGCCGAGCAGCAGCCAGCCGCCGATCCCGAGTGCGAGCAGCACGAGCGCGACCGCGGCGATCCACGCCCAGCGGCGGCCGCGGCGCCGCGGCTCCTCGTCCCAGGGCTCCCCGACCGCGCCGTCCTCGTCGGCCGGCGGTCCCTGCAGCGGCGGCATCGGCCGCGGCGACGTCGTCGGCGCACCGGCGGCCGCGGCGACGGCGGCGCTGGTGGCGGCGCCGAAGACCTGGGTGGCCCCCTCCGGGACGGCGAGGACGTCGGTCGCCGCCCCCGTCGCGGGCGCCGAGCCGCCGGCCGCGACCTCGCGGATCGCCTCGGCGAAGGCCCCGCCGTCCGGGAACCGCTGCGCCGCGTCCTTGGTCAGCGCCCGCTCGACCAGCGCCCGGACCGGCGGCGGGATGTCCTCGGGCAGCGGCGGCGGGGGCCGGTTGATGTGCGCCAGGGCGATGGCGACCTGCGAGGCGCCGTCGAACGGGCGCACGCCGGTGAGGCACTCATAGGCCACCACGCCGAGCGAGTAGACGTCCGAGGCGGCGGTGACCTCGAACCCCTGCGCCTGCTCGGGGGAGAGGTACTGGGCGGTGCCGACCACCATGCCGGTGCGGGTCAGCGGCGCCGCGTCGCGGGCCTGGGCGATGCCGAAGTCGGTCAGCTTGACCACGCCGTCCGGCCGGACCATCAGGTTGCCCGGCTTGATGTCGCGGTGCACGACCCCGGCGCGGTGCGCCGCCGAGAGGCCCTCGGCGGCCTGGCCCAGCACGTGCAGCGTCCAGTCGACGGGGAGCCGGCCCTCGTCGTGCAGGATCGACACGAGCGGCTGCCCCTCGACGAACTCCATGACGAGAAAGGCGAGGTTCTGGCCGGTGCGGTCGTCGACGGTCTCGCCGTAGTCGTAGACCGAGGCGATGTTCGGGTGCGAGAGCGCCGCGGTGTGGCGGGCCTCGTTCCGGAACCGGGCGAGGAAGTTCGGGTCGCCGGTGAACTCGCTGCGCAGCACCTTCGCCGCGACCGTGCGGTCGAGGACCCGGTCGCGGGCGCGCCACACCTCGCCCATGCCGCCCACGGCGACAGGGGCGGTGATCTCGTACCGCCCGGCGAGCAGGGTGCCCAGGGAGAGTGCCATCAGCCCCCCTGTTCCCCGAGATAGGCCTCCATCACCTGACGGGCGATCGGCGCGGAGATGTCGCCGCCGGTTCCCTCCGTGCCGCTCTGGCCGCCGTTGCGGACGAACACCGCCAGCGCGATCTGCCGGTCACCCTGGCCGGCGAAGCCGATGAACCAGGTGTGCGGGTTGACGCCGTCGCCGACCTCGGCGGTCCCGGTCTTGCCGCCCACGGTGACGCCCTCGATCTGCGCCCGCCGGCCGGTCCCGTTCTCGACGACGCTCACCATCATGTCGCGCAGCTGGCCGGCGACCTCCTCGGAGATCGGCTGGCTGAGTTCCTCGGCGTCGGTCTGGTCGATGACGGTGAGATCGGGCGCGCGCACCTGGTCGACCAGGAAGGGCCGCATGAGGGAGCCGCCGTTGGCCACCGCGGCGGCGACCATCGCGGCCTGCATGGGGGTCATCTGCACGTCCTGCTGGCCGATCGAGCTGATTCCGAGCTGCGCGTCGTTCTCGATCTCGCCGATGGTGCTGCCCACGACGGGCAGCGGCATCTCGAAGCCCTCGCCGTCCAGGCCGAACGCCTCCGCCATCGACCGGACCTTGTCCTCGCCGAGGTCGATGCCGAGCTGCGCGAAGGCGGTGTTGCAGGAGATGGTGAGCGCGTCGATCAGGGACTGGTCGGCCCCGCCGTTGCAGCTCTCGCCGTTGAAGTTCTCCAGCGTCGTGTTGGTGCCGGGCAGGGTCAGCAGGTCCGGCGCGGGGATGGTCGTCTCCGTCGTGTAGCCGTCCTCGAGGGCCGCCGCCGACACGATCACCTTGAACACCGAGCCGGGGGAGTAGCGCTCGCGGGTGGCCTGATTGATCCTCGGGTCCGGGCTGGCCCCGTCGAGCTGTGCGGCGTAGTCGCGGATCCCGGCCGGGTCATGGCTGGAGAGCAGGTTCGGGTCGTAGGTCGGCGTGCTGGCCAGCCCGAGGATGGCGCCGGTCTGCGGGTTCAGCGCCACGACCGCCCCGGTGACCCCGTCGAGCGCCTCCATGGCGGTCTGCTGCACGGTGGGGTCCAGGGTGAGGACGACGTCGCCGCCGGAGGGGTCGCGGCCGGTGAACAGGTCGGCCAGCCGCCGGGCGAACAGCCGCGGGTCGTTGCCGGCCAGGACGTCGTTCTCGGCGCGCTCGAGCCCGGCGGTGTTGTAGATGAGCGAGTAGTAGCCGGTCACCGGCGCGTACAGCGGGCCCTGGGGGTACTGGCGCAGGTAGGTCAGCCGGTCGTCGGTCCGGGTGGACAGCGCGATCTCGGTGCCCTCGACGACGATCGAGCCGCGCTCGCGCTCGTACTCCTCGGCCAGCACGCGGGTGTTGGCGGGGTCCTCGCGCAGCTTGTCGGCGCGGACCACCTGGATGTAGTTGACGTTGATGATGAGCAGCGTGAACAGCACCAGCACGCTGATCGCCACCCGGCGCAGGGGCGCGTTCACGACTGCACCACCTCGGTCGGCGCATCGCCCAGCCGCGGCGGCTGCGGGGCCGGCGGGGTGGCCGGGCGGCGCGCGGCGTCGCTGATGCGGACCAGCAGGGCGACCAGGCCGAAGTTGGCCACCAGCGACGACCCGCCGTAGGCCAGGAACGGCGTGGTCAGGCCGGTCAGCGGCAGCAGCCCGGTGACGCCGCCGAGGACGACGAACACCTGCCAGGCGATGGCGAAGGCCAGGCCGGCGGCGAGCAGCTTGCCGAAGGCGTCGCGGACGATCAGCGACGTGCGCAGGCCGCGCTCGACCAGGATCAGGTAGACGATGATCACCGCGACCAGGCCGAACAGGCCCAGCTCCTCGCCGATCGCGGCGGCGATGAAGTCGCTCTTGGCCACCGGCACCTGGTCCGGCCGCCCGCCGCCGAGGCCGGCGCCGAAGAGCCCGCCCGTGCCCAGGCCGAACAGCGACTGGACCAGCTGGTAGCCGGCGTCGTCCCGGTAGGCGAACGGGTCCAGCCAGACGTCCACGCGGGCCTGGACGTGGCCGAAGATCTGGTAGGCGAGGAACGCGCCGCCGGCGAACAGGGACAGGCCGATGAGCAGCCAGCTCGCCCGCTCCGTGGCGACGTAGAGCATCACCACGAAGATGCCGAACAGCAGCAGCGAGCTGCCGAGGTCGCGCTCGAAGACCAGCACGAGGATCGAGAGCAGCCAGGCGACGAGCACCGGGCCGAGGTCGCGGCCGCGCGGCAGCTCCAGGCCCATGACCTTGCGGCTGGCCAGCGCGAGGACGTCGCGCTTGTCGACCAGGTAGGCGGCGAAGAACACGACCAGGCAGATCTTGGCGAACTCGCCGGGCTGGATGGAGAAGCCGGCGACGCGGATCCAGATCTTGGCGCCGTTCACCTCGGAGATCGCCGACGGCAGCAGCGCCGGGAGCGCGAGCAGGACCAGCCCGACCAGCATGAGCGTGTAGGCGTACCGGGAGAGCACCCGGTGGTCGCGGATCACCACGAGGACGGCGACGAACAGCGCGACGCCGATGGTCGCCCACAGCAGCTGCGTCGGGGCGCTCTCGCTGCCGCCGCCGTCCTGGGCGTCGGCGAGGTCGAGCCGGTGGATGACCGACAGGCCGAGCCCGACCAGCAGGGCGACCGCGGGAAGCAGCAGCGGGTCGGCGTAGGGCGCCCACTTGCGGACCACCAGGTGGGCCACGACCCACAGCGCGGTGATCCACGCGCCGAACGTGGCGAGCTCCGGCCGCAGCGACCCGGTCATGGTGAGGTCGACGATGCACTGCGCCGCGAGGGTGAGGAGGAGTGCGAAGCCCAGCAGCGCCAGCTCGGTGCCGCGCCGCTTGGGCGCGTTGGCGGCGACGGCGCGCGGGTCGGTGGACGGGCCGGACATCACTTCTCCTCCCGGCAGTCCACTCCCGGCTCGGCGGACGACGTCGTCCGGGTCGCTGTCGGGGAGGTGGCGGGCCGGGACGGGGTGGGCGTGCTGCTCTTGCCGGTGCTCGTGCGGCAGACCGGCAGCCGCTGCTCGCGCAGCGCGGAGAGGATGCGGTCGGCGTCGCTGGCGTCGTCGGCCTCGATGCCGTCGCGCACCCGGCTGCGCGCGGCGGGGGTCAGGTCGGTGACCAGGAGCTCGGTGGCCTCGTCGAGGCGGTAGAGGTCCACGCCGAACGGCGAGGTGTGCAGCCCGCGGAAGACGGCGACGTGGGCGTCGTCCCCGGTGCCGTCGACGCCGACGAACCAGTGCTGCAGCGCCCACGCGTACGTGCCGATCCCGGCCGCCACGAGGACGACGACGAGGCCGACGGCGAGCAGGGCCAGCCGCAGCGGCCGCCGGCGGGGCGGCGGGGAGGCGCTGGCCTGGACGCTGGGCGGCGGAGCGGGCGGGGTGGGATCGGCGAGCGCGGCCCGGCCGGCGGCCGAGCGGGGGTCGACCTGGCGCTGGCCGATGTTGTCGCCGGCGGCGCCGTCGACGACGGGGTCGATGAGCGCGGGCTGGCCGCTGTCCTCGACGACGTCGGCGACGATCACGGTGATGTTGTCGGGGCCTCCGCTGCGCAGCGCGAGCTCGATCAGCCGGTCGGCGGTCGACTGCGGGTCGGGGTCCTTGAGCGCCTCGGCGAGGGTCTCCTCGCTGACCACGCCGGAGAGGCCGTCGGAGCAGAGCAGGTAGCGGTCACCGGCGCGGGCCTCGCGCATGGAGAGGTCGGGCTCGACCTCCTGCCCGTTGAGCGCACGCAGCAGCAGCGAGCGCTGCGGGTGGTGGTTGGCCTCCTCGGGCGTGATCCGGCCGTCGTCGATCAGCGTCTGGACGAACGTGTCGTCGTGCGTGATCTGCGACAGGACGCCGTCGCGCAGCAGGTAGGCCCGGGAGTCGCCGACGTGGCAGAGCGCCAGCCGGCCGCCGGCGAACAGGACGGCGGTCAGCGTCGTCCCCATGCCCTCGAGCTGCGGCGCCTCGCGGATCACCTCGCGCAGGTGCTCGCTGCCCTCGAAGACCGCCGCGCGCAGCGACTGCAGCATGTCGCCGGAGGGGGTGTCGTCGTCGAGGTGCTCCAGCGCGGCGATGACCACCTTGCTGGCGACGTCGCCGGCGGCGTGCCCGCCCATGCCGTCGGCGACGGCGAGCAGGCGGGGGCCGGCGTAGACGGAGTCCTGGTTGTTGCCGCGGATCAGGCCGCGGTCGGAGCGGGCGGCGTAGCGCAGCACGAGGCTCATGACCGCAGCTCCAGCGCGGTCTGGCCGATCCGGATGGGCTGGCCCGGGGCGACCAGCAGCGGACCCTGGACGCGCTGCTGGTCCAGGTAGGTGCCGTTGGTGGAGCCGAGGTCCTCGACGTACCACTGGCCGCCGCGGTTGGTCAGCCGCGCGTGCCGCGAGCTGGCGAAGTCGTCGGTGAGGACGAGGGTGGAGTCGTCGGCCCGGCCGATGAGGATCGGCTGGTCACCGAGGGTGATCTTGGTGCCGGTCAGCGGGCCGGCGGTGACCACGAGGGTGCGCGGCCCGCGCTGGCCCTTCTTCTTGTTCGCGGCCGCCCGCGGCGGCACCGAGGCCACCCGGCCGGCGCGGCCGCCGAAGAGGTCGGCCCGGACCACGCGGAACGCCGCGAAGATGAACAGCCAGAGCAGCAGCAGGAAGCCGAAGCGGAAGATCTGCAGCACGATCTCGGCGGTCATGCGACCACCCCGCCGGTGGCGACCGCATCCGAGCGCCGAACCGGCGTCACGCGCCGTCCTGCCGGTAGACCAGCACGGAGTGGCCGATGCGGATGACGTCGCCGTCCGACAGCGGCTGACGACTGATCCGGCGGCCGTTGACCAGCGTGCCGTTGGTCGACCCGAGGTCCTCGGCGACCGCGGTCCCGTTCTCGAGGACGACGTCGACGTGCTTGCGGCTCACCCCGGTGTCGGGCAGCCGGATGTCGGCCTCGGTGCCGCGGCCGATGACGTTGCGCCCGGTGGACAGCGTGTGCCGCGTCCCCGGGCCGTCGACGACGAGCACGTGCTGGATCCGCGAGCCGGCCCGGCCGACCACCGACGGCGACTGCCGGCCGGTGTCGGTCGCGACCCGGCCGCGCAGCGGCGGGAGGGGCGGCAGCGAGGGGTGCGCCGCGCTCGGGAAGCCGTTCGCAGGCGGCGGGGCGAGCGAGGACTCCTGGGACGGCGGCCGCGCCGGGTCGGCGACGTGCGAGCTGACCTCGAACACGCCGGTCGGCAGGTCGTCGTCGCGCTCGAGGGTGACCTGCACGGCCTCGAAGATCTGGTAGCCCTCGTCGTTGATGTGCTCGGTGACCATGTCGGCCAGCTCGCCGGCCAGCTGGTCGGACCACTCGGCCAGGTTGGCGTAGTCCACCTCGCCCAGCCGGACGACGTACATGTTCGGGGCCAGCACCCGGCCCTCGCCCATCACGCTGCGCTGCTCGTCGGCCTCGCGCTGCAGCGCCTTGGCGATCTCGGCGGGATGCACCTTGCCCTTGAAGATGCGGGCGAAAGCGAGACCCACCATGCCCTCGAGTCGTCGCTCGAAGCGCTGCAGCACACCCACAGTCGCTCCCTTGCGCTCGCGTCGGACGTCTGACACGTGATCGTAGCCGTGCGTACCGCGACGGACCGGCCAGCAACCCGCGACGCCCCGGAGGACGTCGTCCCGGAGTGCTCTCGACGGGTCCGTCCCGGCTGCCGCGGGCCTCCTGATACTGTTCTGCCTCGCCAGGGCAAGTGGCGGAATGGCAGACGCGCACGGTTCAGGTCCGTGTGTCCGGAAGGACGTGGGGGTTCAACTCCCCCCTTGCCCACCCGTGCGATGTCGCGGGACACCGTTCACAGGTGTCCCGCGACATCGTTCACGTTTGGGCCTGTGGCTGGTAGTCCCGGGTCGGGTCGAGGGTCAGGTCGCGCAGCAGTTCTCCGCTGGTCGTGAGCACGCGCACGTGCCGGTCGTGGACCAGGACGAGCACGGGGCTGCCGGCGTGGCGACGGCCCAGGCCGATGTGGTGCAGGCGGCTGTTGTGCCGCAGGGTCAGCTTGCCGTTGGAGTCGATCTTGTCGTGGCGGACCCGGTAGTGGCCGTCGACGAACGGGATGCCGGTGGCGCTGGCCTTGGGTCGGGCGGTGTAGGCCTCGGCGGGGGTGCGCCGGTGCAGGGCGCGGTGGGGCCGGACGGTGTTGTAGTAGCCGGTGAACTCGTCGAGCTGGGCCTGCAGTCGGGCGAGGGAGGCGGCGGCGGGCTGGGTGGCCAGCCACTTCTTCAGTGTCTGGTGGAAGCGTTCGACCTTGCCGCAGGTCTGCGGGTGATACGGGCGAGAGTGGGCGAACACCACGCCGCGGCCGTGCAGGGTGACCTCCAGGGCGACGCGGCCGTGCCCGCGGTAGCGGCCGGTGAACACCGCGCCGTTGTCGGTGAGCACGCCGGACGGGTCGCCGTGGGTGGCGGCGAGGCGGCGGAACAGCCGGTCGATGGCGCCGGCGGTGAACACCGGGGCGGCGGTGCTGGCCAGGCAGAAGCGGGAATGGTCGTCGAGCCAGTTGCAGATCTCGACGTCGGTGCCGTCGGCCAGCGGCCAGTGGGTGATGTCGGCCTGCCAGCGTTCGTTGGGTTGGACCGCCTCGAAGCGCACGTAGGAGCTGTGGGGTCGCTTGTGCGGCTGCGGGGTGACGAACCCGCGGGCGGTGAGGATCCGCCAGATGGTGGAGACCGCCGGAGCCGATCCGTGCCGGCGTTGCAGGTGGGCGGCGATGGTGGCCGCGCCGGCCTCGTGGCCGTACCGATCGAGATCTTTGCGGATGGCGACGATCTCGTCCTCGAGCTCGGGGGCGGTTCGGTGGGGGCTGGTGCGCGGCCGCCGGGAGCGGGGTTGCAGCCCGGCCTCGCCCTCGGCGAGGTAGCGCTGGACGAGGGTGATCACCCAGCGTCGGCAGACCCCGTAGTCCCGGGCAACCTCAGCCTTCTTGCGTCCCTCCACCACGACCGCGGCGACCACCAGCTCCGGCATCCCCATCGCACACACCCCTTCGGGTCAGGGTGTGAACGATGTCCCGAGACAGGTGTGCACGATGTCCTGAACTCAGACACCCCCTTGCCCACCAGGCACTCGGCGCAGCGAGCCGGTCCCCCGCGGGACCGGCTGCCTGCGCGTTGTGGGGTGATCAGCCGGCGACGGTGAGGGCCGCGGTGCCGATGGGCCCCGGACCAGCCGATGAGAAGGGCATGCGCTCTCGCCGGGTCCTCACCGCTCTCGTCGTCACCGCTGCCGGACTGACTGTCTCGGCAGCCCTTCGCCGGCTCCGCAGCCGCCGGGCCGCCGCGCCCGTGGTCGTCGAGACCCCGGTGCCCGCGGCGCCGGCCAGCGGTCCGGACGCCGTCATCCTGCCGTTCACCCGTCCCGTTCCGGCTCCGGTCGCGGAGCGGCCCGCCGCGCCGGCGCGCTGCGGGGACGCCGGCGGTCGGACCAAGGCCGGCGCGCCGTGCGGCGCGCGGTCGGCCGCCGGTGGCCGTTGCCACCACCACCGCCTCGCCGCCTGACCACGCTCCCGCAGGGTTTCCCCGCTGCACGGGCGGCGAACGGTGCCGCGCCGTGCGGTCAGCCTTGCTGCTGACGCCGCTCGCGGTGGCGCTGGTCGCGGTCGAGCCGGCGCTGCTCCGGGTCGCGGTGGGGGCGCGGCCCGGTGAGCGTCTGGGCCAGCAGGACGGCACCCCAGGGGCCGATCACCCAGACCGGCCAGAAGTAGACGAGGCCGCCGCTGGCGATGGAAGTGATCGCCCAGATGGTCACGACGATGAGCGCGGTGGTGAACCAGCTGCCCCAGGCTGCCCGGCGGGCACCGCGGCTCCACGACACCGCACCCCAGGCCGGGCCGCCTGGACCGCTGTACGCCGGGCGGGGTTGGGGGACCGGCGTCGAGGGCCGGGTGGCGGGCAGGTCGGCGGTCAGCTCGTCCAGCTCGCCGTACGTCTTGGCGGCATAGGCGCGGGCGACCCGGTCCTCGTACTCGGGCGGGGTCAGCCGGCCGGCGGCCATGTGCTCGCCGAGGCGGCGGGCGACGGCCTCCCGGTCTACGTCGGCGGCACGCATCTGGGGCTGGGGCATGACGGCTGCTCTCCTGGTCGGGGAGCACCAGTCTTCGTGTCCACCAGCGCGTTCGACCACTGACGAACGTCATCAGTTCCACGTGGAACTGCGCACGACGGCAGGGCCGGCGAAGCCGCGGGGGCGACGGCGCACACCACCCCGCCAGGTCACCGGCGCGCGAGAGCCCTGGGGCGTCGGCGGGTGGCCGGATCACCAGGATCTCGCTGCCGCCGGGGCGGTAGGTGTGCCAGCGGCCGGCGGTATCTCGTTCGATCCGGAAGCCGTGGTGGACCTGGGTGTGGTGCCGTTCGCAGAGCAGCCCGGAGTTCTCCGGGTCGGTCTCGCCGCCGAAGAGCCAGTGAATGACGTGGTGAACCTCGCACCAGTAGTGCGGGGCGTCACAGCCGGCGAATGAAAGGACCCCGCTGCCCCCACGCCTCGCATGCTCGGCGCGGGCCCCTGCAGCGGGGCCGCGGCCGAGGTCGAGGGGCTGTCCCTCGGGGCCGAGGACGATGCGGGTGAGCTCGGCGTCGCAGGCCGCCCAGCGGGCCCGGGCGGCGGACAGGATCCCGCCGAAGCCGAGCTGCCCGCTGGCCGGTCCGGTGGAGGGGTCGAGCAGGTCCTCCAGGTCCACCTGGACCGCGATGTGCGGCTTGACGGTGCGCAGCAGCGGCAGGGTGCCGCAGCCGAGATGGAGGTCGGCGAGCTGCACCAGGGCGTCGGCCTGCTGCTGGGCGTGCGAGCGCTGGTCGCCGGCGGGCCGGTCGGCCTGCCGGAGCGACTCCAGCGCAGCCTGCACCTTCTCCCCGCCGACCGCGTCGAGGTGGAACCTGCCGGTGAGGCTGCCGTCGGCGTGCTTGGCGAAGCTGAGGAACCGCTGCTCGGTGGGGTCGGGCTCGGGCCCGTCCTGGTCGATGCGCGCGATCACCTGGTGGACGAGTGTGGCCAGCTCGTCGTGCGAGCGGACAGCGGCGAAGCCGGCCAGCACCTCGTCGATGCCGGCGAGGTCGCCGCCCTGCTCCGCGAGGAGATGGAGGTAGCGCGGTGCGGTGATCCGCCCGATCACCGTCACCTGATCGGCGGTCAGCGCGCCTGAAGCGTGCGCGGCGGCTACCGCGGGCAGCTGCTCCAGGGCACGCCCGTTGCGCACCACCTGCGAGGGCGCGGCGTTGGACAGCCGGCAGTGCCCGCGCAGCCACGACTGCGGCGACGTGGTCCCGTCGTGCGCGAAGGCCTGCGCGTTCTCCGCGACGCGGACGGTGCGCGTGAGTTCGGCGTCGATCCGGTTGCGCTCGGCGACCAGTCCCCGGGTGCGGTCGAACAGCTCCCGCGCGGTCAGCCCGTGGAGGTCGCCGTCCGCGGAAGCTCTCGAACGCATGTACGGAGACTATCGGTACAACGCCACCGCTGCGCCCTGGATCCCCAGGTCAAGGAGCTGTCCACAGGCCGGCCCGCGCCCTTGACGAACGGTGTCAGCCAGCGCCGCGCCTTCAGGCGGTGGCGGGCACGGCCTCCTTGGCCAGGTGCCGGCCGATCACCATGCGCTGGATCTGGTTGGTCCCCTCGAAGATCTGGAACACCTTGGCCTCGCGCATGTACCGCTCGGCGGGGTGGTCGCGCGTGTAGCCGGCGCCGCCGAGGACCTGGACGGCGTCCGTGGTGACCTTCATCGCCGCGTCGGTCGCGACCAGCTTCGCGATGGACGCCTGCCGCGAGTACGGCTTGCCGGCGTCCCGGCGGCGCGCCGCCACCAGGTACATGGCGCGGGCCGACTCCACCGCGGCGGCCATGTCGGCCAGCAGGAACTGCACGCCCTGGTGCTCGGCGATGGGCCGGCCGAAGGCCTCCCGCTCCACGGCGTAGCCGACGGCGACGTTCAGCGCCGCCTGCGCGAGCCCGACGGCCACCGCCGAGACCCCGAGCCGGCCGGAGTCGAGGGCGGAGAGGGCGATCGCCAGCCCGCGCCCGGGCTCGCCGACCAGCCGGTCGGCCGGGATCGGGACGTCGTCCAGTCGGATCGCCGCCGTGGTGGAGCCCGTCAGCCCCATCTTCTCCTCGGGCTTGGCGGGACTGAAGCCGGGCAGGTCGGGCGTCAGGTGGAAGCACGAGATCGCGCGCGGACCGTCGTCCGGGGTGCGCAGGAACGTCGAGTAGAAGTCGGCGTGCCCGCCGTGGGTGACCCAGGCCTTCTCGCCGCGGGCGGTCCAGCCGTCCTCGGTGGCGGTCGCCGAGGCCCGCATGGCGGCGGGATCGGAGCCGGCGTGCGCCTCCGAGAGGCAGTAGGCGCCGAGCAGTGAGCCGCCGACCATGTCGGGGAGCAGGTCCCGTCGCTGCGCCTCGGTGCCGAACCACGCGATCGGCGAGCAGGCCAGCGTGTGCACGCTGATGCCCAGGGCCACGCTGGCCCAGCGGGCGGAGAGCTCCTCGAGCACCTGCAGGTAGACCTCGTACGGCTGCGCCCCGCCGCCGGCCTCCTCCGGGAAGGGCAGGCCCAGCAGGCCCGCCTCGCCCAGGGTGCGGAAGACCTCGCGGGGAAAGCGTTCATCGCGCTCGTACTGCGCCGCGCGCGGCGCGAGCTCGGCGTCGGCGATCTCGCGGGTCAGCGCCAGCAGGTCGCGCGCCTCGTCGGTCGGTAGTTCTCGGTCGACCAGCACCGTGCCCTCTCCCGCCCACAGAAACAGTACCGGCAACCGTACCGCAGTACTGTCTCGAGTCCAGACGTCATCCTGGGTGCAGAGGAGGTGCCATGACGACGCCCGCTGTGTCCGTACCCGACGAGGGCCGGATGACCCGCCGCCAGGCCCAGCTGCTCGACGAGCTCGAGGCGCTCTTCCTCGCCGAGGGGTTCGCGCGGTTCACCCTCGAGGACCTCGCCGTCCGCCTGCACTGCTCCAAGAGCACGCTCTACACGCTGGCCGGGAGCAAGGAGCAGCTGGCGCTCCGGGTGGTGCGGCACTTCTTCCGCAAGGCCACCGAGTCGGTCGAGGCGCAGACCGTGACCGAGGCCGACCCCGCGCTGCGGGTCACCGCGTACCTGAACGCCGTCGCCCGCGCGCTCGCCCCGGCCACGCCCGCCTTCCACCGCGACCTGGACTCCTTCCCCCCGGGCCGCGCCGTCTACGAGCAGAACACCGCCGCGGCCGCCGAGCGGGTGCGGCGGCTGATCGACGAGGGCGTGAGCCAGGGCCGGTTCCGCGAGGTGCACCCGGCCCTGGTCGCCGACACGGTCACCACATTGATGTTCCGGATCGGCCGCGGCGACACCGCCCGGGCCACCGGCCTGGACGACGCCACCGCCTACCGCGAGCTGGCCGCGCTGCTGCTGCACGGGATCAGCCTGTGACGCCGGAGCCCGTGCCCTGGGACCACCCGGACGTCCAGCGGCTCACCGCCGCCCAGCAGGTGGAGATCCGCGCCCGCTACGACGGCAGGGGTGAGCCGGGCAGCCCGCCGTCCGCAGCCGACGTCAGCGTCGTCCTGCTCGTCCGGGACGACGACGGGACGGCGCTGGGCTGCGGCGCCCTCCGCGACCTCGGGGACGGCGTCGCGGAGGTCAAGCGCATGTACGTCGTCCCGGAGGCGCGCGGGCGCGGCGTGTCCAAGGCGGTGCTGCGCGGGCTCGAGGCGGTGGCCCGCGAGCGCGGCTGGACGACGCTGCGGCTGGAGACCGGCCCGCGCCAGCCCGAGGCGGTCGGCCTCTACACCGGCGCCTGCTACCGGGCGATCGGGGCGTTCGGCGCCTACCGCGGGCACCCGGACGCCGCGGACTCCCTCTTCTTCGAGCGGCTGCTCGACCGCGCGTGAACCCGATCCGGGGAACCGGACATGGAATGGTGTGACCACTTCACCCACCGCAGCGAGGGACTCACTCCCCGTGCATCACGCCGCCATGGACAGGCCGCCGGGGACCTGGCTCCCGTCGCGCCCCGCCGGCCCGCCGGACGGGGAGTTGATGGTCCGCTCGGTCGACGAGCCGGACTGCTTCGCCGTCCTGTTCGACCGGCACGCGACCGCCGTGCACCGGTACCTCGGCCGGCGGGTGGGCGAGCTCGCCGACGACCTGCTCAGCGAGACCTTCCTCGTCGCCTTCCGCCGCCGGGCGTCCTACCGCGCGGCCGGCCCCGAGGCGCCGCCGCTGCGCCCCGCCGCCCGCGATGCCGCCCGCGCCGCCCTCCTGGCGAGATCGAGGGCCGTCCGGCTCGCCGCCGCGGGCCGAGCCGGAGGACGACGCTGCAGATCGGCCTGGCGCCCACCGGCTGGTCGGTGCAGGGCTTCACGATGGGCCGCGTCCTCACGCTGGTGAACGACGCGTACGAGCAGCAGACCCTCACCGTGCACCTGCCCCTGCCCGAGGACGTGTCGCCGCCCGACCAGTTGCGCAGCCGGCTGATGGGACCGGTCGGTCCGCTGATGACCGTGTCCGTCCAGGGCCGGCCCGCGTACCTGGTCCGCATCGACGCGGGCGGATTCGACAAGGGCTGGTACCTCCAGGCGCAGTTCGCCGACGGGACGACCTTCGTCGTCCAGGCCCCGGAGGCGTTCGCCGAGGACCAGGTGGTGCAGTTCGCCGAGCAGGTGACGCACAACCCGTGATCGGCGCCCGGGCCGGGAGGACGGACCGCCGTCCTCCCGGCCCGGGGCCGCTAGCGTCCCGGCGCATGTCGACCGGCCGGGTGGAAGCCTTCAGCGACGCCGTCATCGCCATCGCCATCACCGTGATGGTCCTGGAGCTGCCCGAGCCGGAGGGGACGAGCTGGTCGGCGCTGCACGCCGACCTGCCGGTGCTGCTCGGCTACGTCCTCAGCTTCGTCTACCTGGGCATCTACTGGAACAACCACCACCACATGCTCCAGGCCACCCAGCGGGTGAACGGGCGGATGCTGTGGGCCAACCTGCACCTGCTGTTCTGGCTGTCGCTGATCCCGTTCACCACCGCCTGGCTCGGCGGCAACGGCCTCGCCCCGGCTCCCGCGGCCTCCTACGGCATCGTGCTGCTGGCCGCCGCGCTGGCGTACTACCTGCTGCAGACGGTGATCATCCGGGATCAGGGCCCCGCCTCCGTCGTGGCACGGGCGGTGGGCCGCGACCTGAAGGGCAAGCTCTCGCCGCTGGTCTACGCGGTCGGCATCGCACTGTCCTTCGTGGCGCCCTGGCTCTCGGTCGCGATCTACGCTGCCGTCGCGCTGGCCTGGCTGGTCCCCGACCGCCGGCTCGAGCGGACGGTGCAGCACCAGGACTGACGTTGTCGGTGCCCACGGGCAGACTCGCCGTCCCGTCCACGAGGAGGTCCTCGCATGCCGCAGGTCAAGGTCCCGTTCGAGGTCACCGGCTGGGAGCCGGAGCCGCTGGAGCTGGGGGAACCGGGCCCCGTCACCTTCGGCCGGGTGACGCTGCGCAAGACGTTCTCCGGGGCGCTGATCGGCACCAGCGAGGTCGCGATGACCAGCGCGGCCGTGGGTGAGGCCCCGGTCGGTTACACCGCGCTCGAGCTGGTCACCGGGTCGCTGGAGGGGCGGGAGGGGTCGTTCGTGCTGCAGCACACCGGCGTCGTCGACGGCGAGTGGTCGGCCTCGAACGGCGTCGTCCTGCCCGGCACCGGTACCGGCGCGCTCGAGGGCCTGCGCGGCACGCTCACCATCACGCACGAGGAGTCCGGCGCCGTCCTCACCCTCGATTACGAGCTGCCGTGACCCGTGTGGTGAGCTGAACGCCGTGTCGATCCACCCGCGGACCTCCCCCGAGTGGCCCGCCACCGAGCCGGCCGAGGCCCGGGTGCTGTCCGGCGACGCACGGCTGGACGTCGACCTGCGCGGCGGTGGCCTGCGCCGGCTCGTCGTCGACGGCTGGGACGTCGTCGACGGCTACCCGCGTGGCGCGGTGCCGAACGGCCGGCGGGGGCACGTCCTCCTGCCCTGGCCGAACCGGCTGCGCGACGGGCGCTGGGAGTGGGAGGGGGAGCAGCACCAGCTGGAGATCTCCTCGCCCGAGCGGCCGGTCGCCATCCACGGGCTGGTCTCCTGGCAGCCGTGGTCGGTCCTCGACCGCGGTGAGGGCCTGCTGTCGGTCGGCACGATCGTCGAACCGCGGTCCGGTTACCCGTTCCGGCTGGCCGCCGCGATCGACTACGCACTGTCGGCCGACCGGCTCGACGTCACGCTGCGGGTCGGCAACGCCGGGCACACTCCGGCGCCGTTCGGCGCCGGCATGCACCCGTACCTGGGCGTGGGGGCCGCGGAGGACGGCGGCCTTGGCCAGGCCGAGCTCAGCCTCCCGGCCCGCACCCTCGTGGTGGTCGAGGCCGACGGGCTGCCGACCGGGGAGACACGGCCGTTCGACGGCGCCGTCGGCCGGATCGGCGACCGCTCCTTCGACGACCCGCTCACCGACCTCGCCCGGGACGACGACGGCTGGGCGCGGGTGCGGCTGGCCGGACCGGCCGGCGCCCTCGAGCTCGCCGTCGACGAGACCTGGCCGTGGCTGCAGGTCTACAGCGGGGACACGCTGCCCTCAGGGGAGCGCCGGCGCAGCCTCGCGGTCGAGCCGATGACCTGCCCGCCCAATGCGCTGGCCGACAAGGTCGACCTCGTCGTCCTGGAGCCGGGCCGGCAGTGGCAGGGCAGCTGGTCGCTGTCCTGGACCCCGGCGGGCTGACGTGCGGGTGGCCGAGCTCTGGCGCTTCCCGGTCAAGTCGCTGCAGGGCGAGCGGCTGCGGACGGCGGAGGTGGGACCGCTCGGCCTCGCCGGCGACCGGCAGTGGGCGCTGTTCGACCTCGGCACCGGGTTCGGGCTGACCGCCCGGCGGGTCCCCGACCTGCTGTTCGCGAGTGGTCGCATCCGCGACGGCGCGGTCGAGGTCGTGCTGCCCGACGGCACGGCGACGGCCGACGACGCCGTCCTCTCCGACTGGGCCGGGCGCCCGGTGGCGCTGCGTCCGGCGTCGTCCAGCGCGCCCCGGTACGAGGGCACGGACGACGACGAGACCTGGCGCCCGTGGGAGGGCGCTGCCGAGGCGTTCCACGACAACCCCGACTTCCGGGTCACGCTGGTGTCCACGGGCACGCTGGGCTCGTGGGACCGGCGGCGGTTCCGGGCCAACGTCGTCCTCGACGGCGAGGGGGAGGACCGCCTGGTCGGCACCCGGCAGCGGCTGGGCGGCGCGGTGCTGCGGCTGGTCGAGCCGGTGTCCCGCTGCGTCATGGTCACCCGCCCGCAGCCCGGCGGCATCGGCCGGGACAACGGCGTCCTGAAGACCGTGCACCGCGAGCGCGGCGGCCTGCTCGCGGTCGGCGCCGGCGTGCTCGAGCCGGGCACGGTCGCGGTCGGCGACGAGCTGCGGCCGGCGGGGAGCTGAGCGGCGTGCGCACCGTCTCCCTCCGCCCCGGCGACGACAGCATCCGGCTCGGCCAGCTGCTCAAGCTGGTCGACGCCGTCCCCACCGGAGCCCAGGTCAAGGACGTGCTGCTGGCCGGCGCGGTCCGGGTCAACGGCGAGCCCGAGGAGCGCCGCGGCCGCCAACTGCGCAGGGGCGACGTCGTCTCGATCGAGGGGCTGGAAGAGGTCCGGATCGGCTAGCGGTCCAGGTGGACTGTGACCCAGGTCTCGGCTTGTATGGGGTGCATCCCGCAACCGTCGCGAGGAGCGCCTCATGACCACATACGACGACCGCCCCTGGCTCGCCAACTACACCCCTGACCAGTCCCCGGACGTCGCCGTGGAGTTCGACGACGCGCTCGCCATGGTCCGCGCGACCATCGCCGCCCGGCCGGACGACCCCGCCGTCAAGTACTTCGACGGCACGCTCACCTGGCGCGAGCTCGACGAGCAGTCCACCGCCCTGGCGGCCGGTCTCCTGGCGAACGGATTCCAGCGCGGCGACCGGCTCGCCGTCTACCTGCAGAACGTCCCGCAGTTCGTCCTCGCGATGGTGGCCACGTGGAAGGCCGGCGGGATCATGGTCTCGATCAACCCGATGAACCGGGAGCGGGAGCTGGACTACCAGCTCAAGGACTCCGGCGCGAAGGTGCTGCTCTGCCTCGAGTCGCTCTACGACTCGGTGGCCCGCAAGGTCGTCCCCGACAGCGACGTCTCGCTCGTGCTGACCACCTCCGAGCTCGACTACCAGAGCCGGAACGACGCCCGGCTGTTCGAGAAGGTCAGCCGCGCGCGGCACGAGGGCACCACGGACCTCGCCGAGCTCGTCGAGCAGCACCGGGGCGAGTCGGTGCCCGACGTCTCCTACGGCGTGGACGACGTCGCGTTCCTGACCTACACCTCCGGGACGACGGGCGTGCCCAAGGGTGCGATGAACACCCACGGCAACGTCTGCTTCACCAGCCAGGTCTACCGCGACTACATCGGCGTCGGCACCAAGGGCTCCGTGCTCGGGGTCGCCCCGCTGTTCCACATCACCGGCCTGATCGGGCACATCGGCGTCTGCCTGCTGTCGGGCTCGGCGCTGGTGCTGGCCTACCGGTTCGAGCCGCAGGTCGTCCTGGACACGATCCGCGAGCACCGCCCGACGTTCACCATCGGCGCGATCACCGTGTTCATCGCGCTGATGAACGCCCCCGGCTTCGACCGGGACGACTTCTCCTCCTTCGAGTACATCTACTCCGGGGGCGCCGCGATCGCGCCGTCCACGGCCGAGGCGTTCGAGAAGGCGACCGGCCTGCCGATCCACAACGCCTACGGTCTGACCGAGACCACCTCGCCGATGACGGCCACCCCGCGCGGCGTCGCGTCGCCGGTCGACCCGACGTCCGGGGCCTTCTCCGTCGGGTGCCCGGTCAACAACACGATCGTCCGGATCCTCGACGAGGAGGGGCAGCCGGTCCCGATCGGCGAGGTGGGCGAGATCTGCGCGAAGGGCCCGCAGGTCGTGCTGGGCTACTGGGGCAAGGAGAAGGAGACCGAGGAGTCGCTGCCCGGCCGCGAGCTGCACTCCGGCGACGTGGGCTTCATGACCCCCGAGGGCTGGATCTTCATCGTCGACCGCAAGAAGGACATGATCAACGCCTCGGGCTACAAGGTGTGGCCACGGGAGGTCGAGGACGTCCTCTACGGGCACCCGGCGGTGCGCGAGGCCGCCGTCGTCGGCGTCGCGGACCCGTACCGCGGCGAGACGGTGAAGGCGTTCGTCTCGCTCAAGCCCGGCACCGAGGCGACCCCCGAGGAGCTCATCGCGTTCTGCAAGGAGCGGATGGCCGCCTACAAGTACCCGCGCACGGTCGAGCTGGTCGGCGAGCTGCCGAAGACGGTGACCGGCAAGATCCTCCGCCGCGAGCTGCGCGAACCGGTGCAGGGCGGCTGACCGGTTCCACGTGGAACCGCGGCCATGATCAGGTGACCTGATCCCAGCGGGTCCTGGCTCACCCTGGGACGTGAGCCAGGACCCGCTGCGGTGAGCCAGGACGACGATCGGGAGGTGGGATGCAGCGGCCGGCCCGGCATCCCCTGCGCGTCCCCCGCTGGCCGGCCGTCCCGTCGCCCGCGCCCCCGGACTTCGCCGCGATCCGCGCCGAGCTCGGCGTCCCGGAGCAGTTCGACCCCGCGGCGCTGGCCGAGGCCGAGCGAGCCGCCGCGCGCCCGCCGCTGCCCGAGCTGGACGCCACCGACGTCGAACTGGTCACCGTCGACCCGCCGGGCAGCCGCGACCTCGACCAGGCGGTGCACCTGGCCGCGGCCGGCGACGGCTACCGGGTCACGTACGTGATTGCCGACGTCGGCGCGTTCGTCCTGCTGGGCAGCGCGCTGGACGCGGAGACCCGCCGGCGCGGGCAGACGGTCTACTGCCCGGACCGGCGCACGCCGCTGCACCCGCCGGTGCTCAGCGAGGGTGCGGCCAGCCTGCTGCCGGGGCAGGTCACCCCGGCCGTCGTCTGGACCCTGGACCTGGACGCCGACGGCGAGCTGCGCTCCTCCGACGTCCGCCGGGCGCGCGTGCGCAGCCGCGCGCAGCTCGACTACCCGTCGGTGCAGCGGCAGGCCGACGCCGGTGCGCTGCCGGAACCCCTGGCGCTCCTGCCGCGGATCGGCCGGCTGCTGCTCGACCGCGCCGCCGACCGCGGCGCGATCGAGCTGGGCACGCCCGAGCAGGAGGTGCGGCCAGGTCCCGACGGCGGGTGGACCCTCGCCTTCCGCGGCGACCTGGCCGTCGAGACGTGGAACGCGCAGCTCTCGCTGCTCACCGGGCGCTGCGCCGCCGGGCTGATGCTCGAGGGTGGCGTCGGCGTCCTGCGCACGCTGCCGCCCGCCCGCCCGCAGGACGTCGAGCGGCTGCGGCTGCTCGCGCCCGCGCTCGGCGTCGACTGGCCGGCCGGGGCCGGCCCGGGTGCGGTGATCAGCGGCCTGGACGCCGGCGATCCCCGGCACGCCGCCTTCCTCGAGGAGGCCGCCACGCTGCTGCGCGGCTCGGGCTACACCGCCTTCGACGGGCCGCCGCCCGAGCAGCCGCTGCACTGCGGGGTCGGCGCGTCGTACGCGCACGTCACCGCCCCGCTGCGCCGGCTGGTGGACCGGTTCGCCACCGAGGTCTGCCTCGCGCTCGCCGCCGGGCGCACCCCGGACGACGAGCTGCGCGCGGCGCTGGCCGCGGTCCCCGACCTCATGGCCGCCTCCGACCGCCGCACCCGCGAGGTGGAGCGGGCCGTCGTCGACGCCACCGAGGCGTGGCTGATGCACGGCCGCGAGGGGACCGTCTTCCCCGCCGTCGTCCTGGACGCGAACGGGGAGTCGGGCACCGTCGTCCTCGACCGGCTGGCGGTGCGCGCCCGCTGCACCGGGACGGGCCTGCGGCCCGGCACCCGGGTCGAGGTCCGCCTCGCGGAGGCCGACGTCGCCGCGCGCCGGGTGCGGTTCGAGAAGGTGGACCCATGACGCGCGTGCCCTACCTGTCGGCCCGGCTGCAGGGCTTCGGGACGACGATCTTCGCGGAGATGAGCGCGCTGGCCGTGGCCACCGGTGCGGTGAACCTCGGTCAGGGCTTCCCCGACTACCCCGGCCCGCCGGAGGTCCTCGACGCCGCCCGGGCCGCGATCGGCACCGGTCACGACCAGTACCCGCCGGGCCCGGGGATCCCGGAGCTGCGGGCGGCGATCGCCGAGCACGTCGCGCGGTTCCGCGGCCACGTCTACGACCCGGCCGACGAGGTGCTGGTGACCGCGGGGGCCACCGAGGCGCTGACCGCGGCGCTGATCGCCCTGCTCGAGCCCGGTGACGAGGTCGTCCTGTTCGAGCCGATGTACGACAGCTACGCCGCTGCGGTCGCCATGGCCGGCGGCGTGCTCCGCCCGGTGCCGCTGCGGCCGCCGGCCTCCGGCGAGGGCGCGTGGACCTTCGACCCCGCCGAGCTGCGCGCCGCGATCACCCCGCGCGCCCGGCTGCTGCTGCTCAACACCCCGCACAACCCGACCGGCAAGGTCTTCACGGCCGAGGAGCTGGGCCTGCTCGCCGCCCTGGCGATGGAGGCCGAGCTGCTCGTGCTCACCGACGAGGTGTACGAGCACCTGGTCTTCTCGGGAGCGCAGCACCGGTCGATCGCCACGCTGCCCGGCATGCGCGAGCGCACGCTGGTGGTGAGCAGCGCCGGCAAGACGTTCAACACCACCGGCTGGAAGATCGGCTGGGTCTGCGGGCCGGCGCCGCTGGTCACCGCCGTCCGGACGGCGAAGCAGTTCCTCACCTACGTCAACGGCGGGCCCTTCCAGCCGGCGGTCGCGGCCGGGCTGGCGATGCCCGACGAGTACTTCACCGGCGTCGCGCGCGACCTCGAGTACCGCCGCGACGTGCTGGTGCAGGGCCTGCGGGAGGCCGGTCTGCCGGTGATCAGCCCGGAGGCGACGTACTTCGCCACGGTCGACGTCCGCCCCGTCCAGCCGGACGGCGACGGGCTGGCGTTCTGCCGGTCGCTGCCGGGGCGGGCGGGTGTGGTCGCCGTCCCCACGGTGGTCTTCTACGACCCGGCGCATGCGCACCTGGGCCGGCACCTGGTCCGGTTCGCGTTCTGCAAGCGCGACGAGGTGCTCGGCGAAGCGGTGAAGAGATTGCGGGAGATGTCATGAGGATCGCGGCGGTGCAGCACGACATCGTGTGGGAGGACCGCGACGCCAACTTCGCGCGGCTGGCACCCCAGGTGGCACGCGCGGTCGGCGCGGGCGCGGAGCTCGTGCTGCTCACCGAGACCTTCTCGACCGGTTTCTCCATGACGCCGGGGATCGGTGAGCCCGAGGGCGGCCCGTCGTCCGGGTTCCTGCAGGCGCAGGCCGCCGAGCACGGCGTCTGGGTGGGCGGCACGTGTCCGGAGATCGCCGCGGACGGCGAGCTGCCCTACAACTCGTTCGTCCTGGCCGGACCCGACGGGACGGCGCACCGCTACCGCAAGCTGCACCCGTTCACCCACGCCGGCGAGCACGAGCGCTTCCGGGCGGGGGAGAAGCCGACGACGGTGGAGATCGGCGGCCTGCGCATCACGCCGTTCATCTGCTACGACCTGCGCTTCGCGAACGTGTTCTGGGACGCCGCGCTCGCCACCGACGTCTACCTGGTGCCGGCGAACTGGCCGAGCCCGCGCCGGCACCACTGGCAGACGCTGCTGCAGGCCCGCGCCATCGAGAACCAGGCCTACGTCGTCGGCGTCAACCGGGTCGGCGCGGACGGGAACGGCCTGGAGCACGTCGGCGACAGCCGGATCGTCAGCCCGATGGGGGAGCTGCTGGCCACCGCCGCGGGCATCGAGACGATCCTGCTGGCCGATCTCGACGCCGCGGAGGTGGCCGCCACGCGCGAGCGGTTCGCCTTCCTCCCCGACCGGAGGTAGCCGTCCTTCGGCCCCGCTGCAGGGTCCCGCCGCGAGCGTGCGAGCGGTGGGGGGCAGCGGGGTCCTTTCAATAGCTGAACGTCACGGCGTTGTCGTCACCGATCCACTGCCACATCGGGAGGGTGCCGCCGAGCTCGGCGCCGGCGATGAGCATGCCCTTGTCCAGCCGCTTCGCGTCGAAGCAGATGGGGCAGACCAGATAGCGGCCGCCCGCCTGCGTGTACCGGTCCATCAGCGAGGGCAGCGGCGGGCAGCCCTCGCACGCCGTCCCCACGGCGACCCCGTCGATGGCCAGGCGCACCGCCTCCTTCGTCAGGAACATCAGCGTCTCGCGCCCCTGCTCCGCGGCACCCACCGACACGAGGAACGCGACCGTCACCTTCTCCGGGTCCTCGAGTCCGGTGGTCAGGCTGATGACCGCCTTGTTGGCCATGACGGGGTCCCTTCGGTCGGACGGCACGACGATTCGCGCTCGATGGCCGCGGAAGGTACGAACGGTGGCGTCCTCTCCGCACCGGTGGCCGGGACCCCACGGCGGCCGCGGAGCGCGCCGCTCACCGTCCGGCCCCGGGCACGTGCGGCGAGTGAACCGGAACTGCACCCGTCCAGCCGACACGCCGTATTCCGGCGCCGGGGCGGCGGGCATCACAGTGACGTCGGTCTCGGGCAGCCGCTCACGGAGCGTCGACCCGTGCGGCGTCCGTGGCGGGTGGACGTCGCGCTGCGTGCAGAATTGTCGGGTCCGCCGTGATGCAGCTCATGCCTGTGCGCCGCGATCGTCCGTGACCCATTCGTGACTTTCTGTTCCATGGAGACGCACCAGCCGCCCCACCAGGAACAGGTACATGGCTCCGCGTCACCTCGATCCCTCCACGCCCTCGCTCCGGACGGAGTTCACGTCCGGGCTCGTCCGGGCCTTCCGGCGTCCGGTCACCGCCCTCGCCGCGACCGCCGTCGCCGCGGGCGTCGCCGGCTTCGCCCTGATCCCCGCGGACGGCGACGAGCCCGGCGCGGCGCCGGTGACCGACTCCACCGCGCACGGCGCACCGGTCAGCCTCGCCGCAGCGCGAGCGACCGCCGAGGCGCCCGCGCCGGCTCCGGCCCCTGCACCCAGCCCGGCCCCCGTTCCGGAGCCCGCGCCCGAGCCGGCTCCTGCTCCCCCGCCCGCCCCCGCCGCCGTGCGTCCGGTCGACGAGTATCGGCTGAGCAGCGGGTTCGGTCCGCGCTGGGGCCGCCTGCACGCGGGCATCGACTTCGCCGCCCCGCTGGGCACGCCCGAGAAGGCCATCATGGACGGCACCGTCGTCAAGGCCGGCGCGGCCAGCGGCTACGGCCAGGCGGTCTACATCCAGCACGACGACGGCGACGTGACCGTGTACGGCCACATGCGCCGGATCCTGGTCGGCACGGGGGAGCGCGTGCACGCCGGCCAGGTCATCGCCGAGCTCGGGTCGGAGGGCCGCTCCACCGGCCCGCACCTGCACCTCGAGGTGCACCTCGGCGGCATCGACGGCGAGAAGGTCGACCCCGTGCCCTGGCTGGCCGAGCACGGCGTCACGGTGTGAGCGGAGGAGATCCGTGCGCGTGACGCGCACGGATCTCCTCCGCAGCCCTCAGCGGGCGCGCAGCTCGCGGCGGGCGATGACCATCTCGTGCACCTCGTCCGGACCGTCGGCGATCTGCAGCAGCCGCGCCTGGGCGTAGAGCCCGGCCAGCGGGGTGTCCTGGCTGACGCCCATCCCGCCGTGCGCCTGGATCGCCCGGTCGACGACGTACTTCGTCACCTCCGGGACGGCGACCTTGATCGCCGCGATCTCGGTGCGTGCCCCCTGGTTGCCGACGGTGTCGATCAGCCAGGCGGTCTTGAGCACCAGCAGCCGCGCCTGCTCGATCCGGATCCGTGACTGGGCGATCCAGTGCTGGACGACGCCCTGCTCGGCGACCGGCTTGCCGAACGCCACCCGCTGCTTCGCGCGGTCGATCATCAGCTCCAGCGCCCGCTCGGCCATGCCCAGGAGCCGCATGCAGTGGTGGATCCGGCCGGGGCCGAGGCGGGCCTGCGCCAGCGCGAACCCGGACCCCGGCTCGCCGAGCAGGTTGCTCGCCGGCACGCGGACGTCGTCGTAGTGGATGACCGCGTGCCCGCCGTGCGCGGCGTCGGAGTAGCCGAACACGCTGGTCGAGCGCTCGACCCTGACGCCGGGGGTGTCCGTCGGCACGAGGATCATCGACTGGCGGCGGTGCGGGTCGGCGTCCGGGTCGGTGACCCCCATGACGATGGCGATCCGGCAGTTCGGGTTCATCGCGCCGGAGGACCACCACTTGCGGCCCTGGATGACGTAGTCGTCGCCGTCCCGGCGGATCTCCGTGCGGATGTTGGTGGCGTCGGACGACGCCACGGCCGGTTCGGTCATCGAGAACACCGACCGGATCTCCCCGGCGAGCAGCGGCTCCAGCCACTCGGTGCGCTGCTGCTCGGTGCCGAACAGCGAGAGCAGCTCCATGTTGCCGGTGTCCGGCGCCGCGGAGTTCACCGCCTCCGGGGCCAGCGCCGGGCTGCGGCCGGTGAGCTCGGCCAGCGGTGCGTACTGCAGGTTGGTCAGCCCGGCGCCGTAGCCGTGCCGGTCGTGGTGCTCCTTCGGCAGGAACAGGTTCCACAGGCCGCGCGAGCGCGCCTCGGCCTTCAGCTCCTCGATCACCGGAGGCCGCGCCCAGCCGGAGTCCTGCACCTGCTTCTCGAACTCCGCCTCGGCCGGGATGACCCGCTCGTCCAGGAAGGCCTGCAGCTTCTCGGCCAGCTCGGTGGTGCGGGGGTCGGGGGCGAAGTCCACGGTGCGCTCCTCGGGGGCTCGGGACGGCGGTGTCCGTCCCCCGACGCTATCGCCGACCGGCGCCCGCTACCGGTCGCGGCCCCCGCCGCCGTCCTGGTCGACGACGATCTGCTCGCGCTGCACCTGGCCGCTGACCTGCTCCTGGCCCTCGACGACCTCGGTCCGCAGCCGCACCCGCTCGGTCGGCACGACCTCGACGGAGACCACGGGCCGCTCGGCGTGCAGCACGATCTCGTCGGGCAGCCCGCCGCCGGCCGGCCGGTCGCCGCCCGCGTCCGGCACCAGCGACTCGCCGGGACCGGCGTCCGGGGCGTCCAGCGGCACCTCCTCCACGCGGATCTCCTCCCGGCGCACCGGGACGGTGATCTGCACCTCCTCGGTGACGACGTACTTCACCAGCCGCACGCGCCGGGCGGGGGCCTGCTCGGTCTCCACCCGCAGCCGCTCCTCGCTGCGCACCATCGACGCGTCGCCGTCCGGGGCCGGCGGCCGCGCGGTGGACGGCTGCGCCTGCTGCGGCGCCGTCTCCGCGATCGGACGCGTGTCGTCCCCGGCCGCGCCGGCCGGCGCCGGACCGGTGCCGTCCCCGCTCCACGCCGGCTCCCCGGTGCCGGTCGCGTCCATGCCGTAGTGCCGGCGCAGCTGGGCCTCGTCGTCCGGGCTGAGGTGCTCGCTGCCGCCGAAGTGCGGGGCCGACCGCACCGCGTCCCGGGTGACCGGCAGGACCAGGCGCCCGTCGGTGAGCGTGGCGCTCTGCACCGGCACGATCGAGGTGCGGGTGCCGAACAGGCCGGTCATCAACGCCACCCACGTCGGTGTGCCGGTGCGGTCGTCGACGAAGAAGTGCTCGACCGTGCCCAGCTTGCCGCCCTCGGCGTCGTAGGCGGTGGTGCCGACGGCGGCGGACACCTCGCGATCGCTCAACATGGGTGGGCTCCCCTCTGGCGGATGCCCGGCGAGCACCACGCCGGGACGACGTGCGGGGACGGTGCCCAGCGCACGGGACCGGTGAACATCACGGGCGCACGGACAGGCCAGGTGGTGGGATCGTCCGGGAAGGCCCAGCAGCGAGGAGCCCGAGATGTCCGCAGGCCACGTGGAGATCGAGCAGAAGTTCGACGTCCCCCCGGAGTTCGTGCTGCCCCGGCTGGACGACGTCGACGGGGTGGCCGCCGTGGACGCGCCGGAGGAGCGGCAGCTCGAGGCGGTCTACCACGACACCGCCGACCTGCGGCTGGCCCGCGCCCGCGTGACGATGCGCCGGCGGACCGGCGGACCCGACGCCGGCTGGCACGTCAAGCTGCCTGCCACGGCCGGGGCGCGCCGGGAGCTGCACTCCCCGCTCGGACGGGCCGGGCGGGTCCCCCCGAAGGCGGTGGCGGCGCCCGTGCGCGGCATCGTCCGCGACGCGCGCCTCGGGCCTGTCGCCACGCTGCGCACCCGGCGGCTGGTCACCCTGCTGCGCGGCGAGGACGGCCGGGTGCTGGCCGAGGTCGCCGACGACACCGTCACCGGGACGGCGCTGGCCGCGGATCCGGAGCAGCCGGCCGCCGTGCACGTCTGGCGCGAGCTCGAGGTCGAGCTGGTGGACGGCGCCGAGCCGCTGCTGGCCGCCGTCGCCGAGCGGCTCGTCGCGGCCGGGGCCGGCCCGTCGCCGTCGCCGTCCAAGCTGGCGCGGGTCCTCGGCGAGCGGCTCGCGGCCCTGGACGGCGCCCCGGCGCTGCCGACGGGCAAGAAGAAGCGGAAGAAGGTGACCGCGGGGCAGGTCGTGCTGGCCGCGCTGGCGGCGCAGGTGAGCGCCCTGCAGGACGCCGACCTGCTCGTGCGCACCGACCAGCCCGACGGCGTGCACGACCTGCGGGTGGCCTGCCGGCGGCTGCGCAGCATCCTCGCCGCCTACCGGCCGGTCCTCGACCGCGCGCGCACCGAGCCGCTCCGCGACGAGCTGCGCTGGGTGGGCGCCGAGCTGTCCGCCGCCCGCGACGGCCAGGTCGCGCTCGGCCGGCTGCGCGACCTCGCGGCCGCCCAGCCGGACGAGCTGCTCCTCGGGCCGGTCGCCGCGCGCCTGCAGCAGGCCGCCATCAAGGACGCCGAGGAGGGCCGCAAGCGGGCTGCGCGGACGCTGGCCGATGCCCGCTACCTCCGCCTGCTCGACGACCTGCACGCCCTGCTCGACGACCCGCCGCTGACCGGGGCCGCGGACACCCCGGCCGGCCCGGTGCTCGCCGACGCCGTGCACCGCGCCGGCAGGCGGCTGCGCCGCCGGATCTCCGCGGCGCGCGACGGTGCGGCCGGCGGCTCCCTGCACGAGACGCGCAAGGCGGCCAAGCGCGTGCGCTACACCGCCGAGGTCGCCGCCCCGGTGCTCGGGGACGACGCCGCGGCGCTGGTGGACTGCATGAAGACGGTCCAGGACGTGCTGGGCGAGCGGCAGGACACCGTCGTCACCCGCGAGCAGTGCCGGCGGCTCGGGTTGGCCGCCGCCGCGGCCGGGGAGAATGCGTGGAGCTACGGCCGGCTGCACGCGCTGGAGGAGGCGCGGGCGGCGACCACCGAGGCCGAGTTCTGGCGCCTCGAACCGGGGCTGCGGCGGGCGATCCGCGCGGCGACGAAGAGCTGAGGTCCCCCTGTCCGTCATCCGCCTGCTGGGCTTCGGCACGGTCATCGCGCTCGCCGTCGTCCTCCTGCACGCCTACCTGTGGTTTCGGCTGGTCCGCGGCACCACGTCCCCGGGTCGGTTGCGCCGGTGGCTGACGCTGCTCACCGTCGTCCTCGCCGTGCTGGTGCCGGTGGCGGTGCTCACCCGCCGCAGCCTCCCCCTCACGGCCGCCGCGCCGCTGGACTGGGTCGCCTACAGCTGGCTCGGCCTGGCCTTCTACGCCTTCCTCGCGCTTGTGGCCTTGGAGCCGGTCCGGCTGGCGCTGCGCCGGTGGACCCGCCGGCCGCGCCGGGACGCGCCGGGTGCGGCGGTCGCCGAGCAGACCGTCGCCGATCCGTCCCGCCGGTTGCTGCTGGGCCGCGGGCTCGCGCTCACCGCCGGGGTGGTCGCCGTCGGCACGGCGGGGACCGGCGCGTGGCTGGCGAACACCGCGCCGGGCGTGCGGCGGGTGCCGGTGACCCTGCCCCGGCTGGACCCGGCGCTCGACGGACTGCGGATCGTCACCTTCTCCGACATCCACCTGTCGGCCACCTACGGCGGACGGCGCTTCGAGCGGGTGGTGGAGCTGGTCAACGAGCAGCGCCCGGACGTGGTCGCGATCGTCGGCGACCTGGTGGACGGCGACGTCGACGAGCTGCGCGGCGCGGTGGCCCCGCTGGCCGACCTGGTCAGCGAGCAGGGCGTCTACTTCGTGACCGGCAACCACGAGTACTTCGTCGACACGCTCCCGTGGCTCCGGCATCTCCCGACCCTCGGCATCGACGTCCTGCGCAACGAGCGCGTGCAGATCAGCCGGGGGACGGCGGCGTTCGACCTGGCCGGCATCGACGACCGGACGGCGGCGTCGTCCGGGGTCCCGGGACAGGGCGCGGACCTCGACGCCGCGCTCGACGGCCGGGACGACAGCCGGCCGGTGGTGCTGCTGGCCCACCAGCCGTTCATGCTGCCGCAGGCCCAGGAAGCCGGGATCGACCTGCAGCTGTCGGGACACACCCACGGCGGGCAGCTGTGGCCCTTCGACTACGCCATCCGCACCGACCAGCCGGCCGTGGAAGGACTCTCCCGGCACGGCGACACCCAGCTCTACGTCACCTCGGGGGTCGGCTTCTGGGGCCCGCCCATGCGGATCGGCGCCCGCCCCGAGGTGACCGTCATCGAACTCCGGGCTCTTTAGAGTCCGCGCAGCGCCTCCAGCACGTCCTCCGCGACCTGCTCGAGCGGCTGCCGCCCGTCGGCCTCGGCCCACCGCAGCAGGATCTGGGTGTACGCGGACAGGCTCGCGTTCACCACGACCTCCATCGCGACCGGTGAGCTGTCGGGCTTCGCGTCGGCCTTGAGCGTGTCGGACACCAGCCCGGCGGTCGCCCGCTCGAACTCCGCGGCGCGGTTGCGCAGCCCCGGCGTCGCGACCACGATCCGCCACCGCTCGAGCAGCCGGGCGCGCTCCTCGGGGTCGTAGTGCGCCAGCCAGGCGAGGATGCCGCTGCGGACCCGCTCGGCCAGGGGCAGGTCGGCCGGCTGCGCGGCGAGGACCCGGTCCACCTCTTCCTGGGTGGGCATCGGCATCACGATGTGCTCTTTGCTCTGGAAGTGCGCGTAGAACGTCGGTACCGAGACCTTCGCCGCCGACGCGATGTCGCCGACGCTCACCCGGTCGTAGCCGCGCTCGCGGAACAGGCGCATGCCCGTCTCGTAGAGGCGCTGGTGGGTCTCGTCGCGCTTGCGGGCGCGCCAGTCAGACGTCACGGTCACGGTCAGATCGTGCTCTGCCGCACACAGGTCTGGCCAGGCGCCTCTCCGGAGCTCGCTGCCAGTGGGCGGGCGTTGCCGGCTCGCGCTCGGGGGGGTGGACACCTGCGCGCACGGGGCACGTCTACCCATCCGCGCCGCGCCTCACTCCGACCCGGTGCGTGCGGGTAGGAAGGACGCGGAGCTGCTCAGCCGGTGAAGGCGCCGGTCTCGGCCAGCCGCGACGGCGTGACGGTCTTCAGGCGCGCGACCGCCCGGGCCAGCGGGACCAGCTCGATCTCGGTGCCGCGCAGCGCCACCATGCACCCGGTCCGGCCCTCGTGCGCCGCGATGGTCGCGTGCAGCCCGAACCGGGTTGCCAGCACCCGGTCGAACGACGTCGGTGTGCCGCCGCGCTGCACGTGCCCGAGGACGGTGGTGCGCACCTCCTTGCCGGTGCGCCGCTCCAGCTCCTCGCCGAGCTGCTGGGCCACCCCGGTGAACCGGCGGTGGCCGTACTCGTCGACCCCGCCGTCGCGCAGCGGCATCGTGCCCGGCAGCGGCTGCGCACCCTCCGCGACGACGCCGATGACGTGCGAGTCGCCGCGGTCGAACCGTGCCTCCACGATCTTGGCGACCTCGGCCACGTCGAACGGCTCCTCGGGCACGAGGGTGACGTGGGCGCCCGCTGCGAGCCCCGCGTGCAGGGCGATCCAGCCGGCGTGGCGGCCCATCACCTCGACCAGCAGCACCCGCTGGTGCGACTCGGCCGTGGTGTGCAGCCGGTCGATCATCTCGGTGGCGATGCTGACCGCGGTGTCGAAGCCGAAGGTCAGGTCGGTGCCGTCGATGTCGTTGTCGATGGTCTTGGGGATGCCGACCACCGGGACGCCGGCCTCCGAGAGCAGGTTCGCCGCGGTGAGCGTCCCCTCGCCGCCGATCGGGACGAGGACGTCGATGCCGTGCGCGGCCAGCACGCCCTTCATCTGCGCGACGCCCGCGTGCAGCTTCTCCGGGGCGACGCGGGCCGAGCCGAGCGTCGTCCCCCCGCGGGTCAGCAGCCCGTCGACGTCGCCGATGTCCAGGGGCGTCGTCCGGTCCTCGAGCAGGCCCCGCCACCCGTCGCGGAAGCCGAGCACCTCGCTGTCGTAGTGGATCGTCGCCGAGCGGACGACCGAGCGGATGACGGCGTTGAGGCCGGGGCAGTCGCCCCCGCCGGTCAGGATGCCGATGCGCACCGGCAGCTCTCCTCGAGTCGGGGCCGGGTCGAGGAGGACAGTACGTCATGACGTCTCGACGAGTCGGTTCACCGCGGCGCGTCCGGCGGAAATCGGCCGGGAGACGGACGTCCCAAACGACATGACGACCAGACGTCTTTCGGTCCAGTACCTTTGACCCCGTGACGACCACGCCGGCGGGACCGAAGTACCTGTCGGTCCGCGAGCACCTGCGGCGCCGCGTCGCGGCCCTGCCCGAGCACACGCTGCTCCCCCCGGAGCCGCAGCTGTGCGCCGAGTACGGGGTCAGCCGGATCACGCTGCGCCGGGCCGTCGACGGACTCGTCGCCGACGGCCACCTGGTGCGCGAGCAGGGGCGCGGCACGTTCGTCACCCGGCCGGCGATCAGGCACGAGTACCGCGAGAGCTTCGTGCACCGCATCGCGGGCTTCACCTCGGTGATGACCGAGCAGGGCGCGCACGTGGGCACGACGGTGCTGACCCAGCGGATCGTGCCGGCGCCGTCGTCCGTGGCCGGGGAGCTCGCGCTCGAGGTGGCCGACGACGTCGTGGAGCTGGTGCGGCTGCGCAGCGTCGACGGCGCGCCCAACCACGTGGCGCACAGCTTCCTGCCCGCCGCGCTCTACCCGAAGGCCGCCGAGGCCGACCTGAGCCAGGGCTCGCTCTACGAGTACCTGCGCCGCGAGTACGCCGCCGACCTGGCGCACGCCCGGATCGTCGTCGACGTCGGCATGGCCGCCCCGGACGAGGCCGAGCTGCTCGACGTCGTCGCCGGCTCGCCGCTGCTGGTGGTGCGGACGACGGTGCACGACAGCGGCGGCCACCCGCTGGTGCACAGCTTCTCCCGCCTGCGGCCCGACGTCAGCCAGGTCGAGTTCGAGGTCTCGGTCAGCGGCCGATGACCACGGCCAGCGGCAGCCGGGAGGTCCCCTTCCCGCGCGCGCGGGTGTGGCAGGCCCTCGCCGTCCTCGAGCCCTACTGCGCGGTGTGCGACGTCTCGTACGTCGTCGACGGGTCGGCGACCGGCGGCACGGGGACGACGTTCGTGTGCGTGCCCGGCCGGCTCGACGGCCGCCCGCCCGCGGAGAACGCGCCCCGCGGCGAGATCGTCGAGTGGGCGCCGCGGACGGTGGTCGCCACCCGGCTGGACCTGACCCCGGAGACCTGGACGACCCGGATCGAGCTGGCCGACGCCGGAGCCGGCGCCACGCGGGTCACCATCACGCTCACGCACGAGGCCAAGGGCGGCAACCGCATCGTGCAGCGGGTGCAGCGCCGTTCCCTGAAGGGCCTGGTCCAGCGCACGGTGGATGCCGAGCTCGACAAGCTGCCCGCGCACGTGGAGCAGGCGGTGCGCAAGGCCTGACACCTGCTCTTCGGGGGATCCGTGCATCGATGATCGTCAAACGGGTACGAGAGCTCGTGGTGCACAGGCGTGCCCAACCGGCGAGTGCCAGGACATGCCGGTCGAGTGAAGGAGTGGGCTATGGAGATCATCGGACTGATCGTCGCGGGGCTCATCATCGGCCTGCTGGGGAAGTTCGTAGCCCCTGGCGCGCGAGACAACACGCCTCTCTGGCTGACGCTGCTGTGCGGCATCGGCGGGGTGCTCATCGGGTACTACGTGAGCGGCGCGCTGGGGGTCAAGGAGACTCCCGGCATCGACTGGATCAGGTGGATCATCTCGATCATCCTGGCGGCGATCCTCGTGGTGGCGGCATCCACGCTCACCGGACGCAACAGGCGCGCCGTCCGCTGACCCGCGGCCCGCGCCGCGCGGGCCACGGTCACGCTCCCGCACGAGGCGGAGGGCGGTGACCGGGTCGTGCAGCGGGTGCCGCGCCGCGCCCTCGCGGGCCCGGTCCGGCGCACCGTGGACGCCGCGCTCGACACGCTGCAGGCGCACGTCACCCCAGGTCACCCTGGGGTGACGTGCGTCCCCGTTAGGGGGAACCGCGCATCGTCGCCGGTCGTCAGGGGTATGTGCGCCGCACGCACCGGTGCCGTGCACCTGGCAACCCGCCGGGCGGGGGACGAGCGCCGGTCCTCAAACCAGGAGGAGAACCGTGATCTTCCAGATCCTCGGCCTGATCGTCGTCGGCCTGATCATCGGTGCGCTCGCACGGCTCATCAAGCCGGGCAAGCAGCACATGAGCGTGCTCGCGACCCTGCTGCTCGGCGTCGTGGGCGCGATCATCGGCGGTGTCATCGGCGGCCTGATCAACGACAGCACGAACATCTTCGAGCTGAACATCCTCGGCTTCATCATCGCGGTGATCGCCGCCGTCCTGCTGGTCGGCGTCGCCGAGGGCCTCTCCGGCGGCCGCCGGCGCGCCGTCCGCTGACGCCGGGCCCCGGGGGCTCGGCTCAGAGATCGACCGAGTCCCCGGGGGCCAGTCGGCTGAACGGGGTGGGGGTGCCCGGCCCCCGCTCGCCGAGCAGGCCGGTCATGAGGCCGAGGCCGACGTCGTTGAGCAGGCCGTCGTGCACGGCGTACGCCTGGTCGGCGTCGACCGCCCGCACGTAGTCGATGAGCTCCCCGGCCTTGGACCACGGCGCGTGCAGCGGCAGGAGGAGCGTGGGCACCGGCTCGCCGGGCACGGTGAGCGCGTCGCCGGGGTGGAACACCTGGCCGTCGACCAGGAACCCGATGTTGGGGATCCGCGGCAGCTCCGGGTGGATCACGGCGTGCAGCTCGCCGTGCACGTGCACGTCGAAGCCCGCCACCGTCACCGCATCGCCGTCCCCGACCACGTGCACGCGGTTGCCGATGCCCTCGAGCTGCTTCGCGACCGAGCCGTTGGTCCAGACCTCCAGCCCCGGGTCGGCGTCCAGAGCCGAGCGCAGCCGCTCGGGCTCGAAGTGGTCCGGGTGCTCATGGGTCACCAGGACGGCGCTCACGCCCTGCAGGGCCGACGGGTCGGTGAAGGCCCCCGGATCGATGACGAGCCGGCGGTCGTCCTGGCTGAGGGCGACGCACGCGTGACCGTGCTTGGTGAGCTCCATGAGCGCATCCTGCACCCCGCCCCGGGACCGCGCGCAGCCGTGCCGTCTCACCCTTCGGGGGGAGGGGACCGGCCGGGGCCGTAACCGCAGGACGGCGACCTGCCGACCGATCGGGGCATGACCACCTCGACCGTCGCCCCGGCCCTTCCCTTCACCACCGTCTACGCCGCGGCCCGAAGCCGCGCGCACGGCCCGACCACCGCCCTGTGGCACGCCGTCGAGGTGCACCGCCCGGCCGTCGAGTTCGACGGCGCCTGCGAGCTCACCCTCTGCGGTTCACTCGCCCGGATCATGACCGACGTCTCCTGGCCCATCGCCGCCCGCGACGTCTGCCCCGCCTGCGTCACGCTCGCCCGCTGACGCGCTGACGCCCGCGCGAGGGCGCCCGGACGCCCGGTCGCCGGGTGGGGTGGGGGAGCCCCGGCGACCGGCGCCGGCCTGGTGACGTGCTGGAACGGCCCCTTCCAGGGCCCCGCCCCGGGTCCTTTCTCAGTCGAGCGCGAGCTCGGCCCGTAGACGGGCCAGCAGGTCCGACCGGTTGCTGGCGCCCAGCCGCTGCCGGATCCGGGCGACGTGGTGCTCGACGGTCTTCGCCGAGATGAACAGCCGGCCGCCGACCTCGCGGTAGGTCTGCCCGGCGACCAGCAGCTCGGCCACCTCCCGCTCGCGTGAGCTGAGCTGGCAGCCCCGCCCGGCCTCCGGTCCCGCCTCCGGGGGCGCCGCGCCCGGCCGGGCCGCGGGCTCCGTCCCGTCGTCCTCGGCCAGCGCCCGCGCGCACTGCAGCAGCGCCGTCCGGTCGCGGGGATCGGCGGCCCGGGCCGCGGCCTGCCCGGCCAGCCGGGAGCCGTCCCACGCCAGCCCCACCCCGCCGAGGCCCTCCGCCGCCGCGACCACCGCGGCGGCGTCCACGTCGTCGGTCAGCACCCGAAGCCACGACCGGCCGGCCGGCACCAGCGCGGCCGCGAACCGGTTCGTGCGCGCGGCGCTGACCAGCGCCGTCGCGTGCGGCCCCAGGGCGGCGGGGTCACCGGTCAGGATCGCGGCCTGTACGCCGCTCCAGTGCAGCGCCGTCGCCCACAGCGGCGCCCCCCCGAGCCGGGCGAGCAGCTCCGCCGCGGCCGCGCGGTGCGGCGCCAGCACCTCCGCGGCGCCGAGCCGGGACCCGGCCACGACCAGCTCGCCCAGCGGCAGCAGCGCGAACAGGTCGACCGGCTGGCGCAGCAGCGCCTCGCGGGCCCGCTCCCAGGCCTGGGTGAGGGCCGGCAGGTCACTGGTCCGGCGGGCGAGGCCCACCTCCAGCGCCCGCAGGAAGAGCTCGTCGCGCGGCTCGAGCCGGCCGTCGCGGTCGCCCGCCGCCTCGGTCATGTGGCCGCGGGCCGCGTGCAGCCGGCCGCGCAGCATCGCCGCCCACGCCAGCAGCAGCAGGTGCCGCGAGCGCGCGGGACGGCCGCCGAGGTCGGTGGTCAGCGCCCGGCGCAGCACCGACTCGGCGATGGCCGGCTCCCCGTTGTGCAGGGCGACCAGGGCGGCGAGCGCGGCGGGGGTGTCGGTGAGCAGCACCCCGCGGCCGATCGGCTCGAGCAGCGCCGTCGCGCGGGCGAGCAGCGACAGGGTGACCGCCACGTCGTCCGAGCCCGCCGTGCCCAGCGAGGCCAGTACGCCCTGCGCGGTGAGGGTCTGCCCGGCGGCCAGCAGGCCCGCGGCCGACGAGCCGTCGTCCCGGAGCGCCGCCTCGGCCTCGTCCCGGGCGCCGCCGGCGAGCAGCACCAGCGCCCGCGCGCCGGCGGCGTCGGGCCCCGCCAGCCGGAGCAGGTCCGCGCTGCGGGCGAGCAGCCCCCGCTGGGCGAGGACGGCGGCGGCCACGCCGGCGGCCCGCGGCCGGTCGGGCACCGCGTCGTCCTGCAGCGCGGTGTCGGCCCACTGCAGGGCCGGGTCGAAGTCGCCGAGCAGGGCCGCGGCCTGCGCCCGCCGGGCGGCCAGCGCGCCGGCCGGGCGGCCCACCGCGGCGGCGTCGGCGAGCAGCTCCCCGGCCAGCCCCGGGTCCGAGGTCAGCGCCGCGCTGCCGAGCTCCTCGAGCAGCTGCCCGGCGCGCGCGTCGCGGTCGCCCTCGGCGGCCAGCGCGCGGGCCAGCTCCACCGGCTGGTCCCCGCGGTCGAGCAGCAGGCCGAGCAGCCGCCGGCGCAGCCCGCGGACGGTCTCCCGCGGTGCCCCGGCCAGCAGCACACGGCGGACCAGCGGGATGACCTGGCCCGACGGCAGCAGGTAGCCGCTGGCCCGCGCGCAGCTGACCAGCTCCGCGGCCTGGCGGGACGGCACCTCGAGCGCGTCGCCGAGGAGGTCGGTGTCCAGCGGGGCGCCGACGGCCAGGGCGCAGAGGACGCCCCGCCCGCCGTCGTCCATGGCCGCGAGGTCGCCCCGGATCCGGCCGGTGACCTCCGGCGGCACCTCCATCCGCGCCGGGTGGGCCGGTGCGCCGCGCGCCGGGCCGGCGCTCGGCGCCGTCCGCGCCAGCCAGCGCAGCAGCGGCAGCGCGAGCGCCGGCAGGCCGGCGGTCTGCTGCAGGACGGCGTCCACCAGCGACGGGGCGACGGCGGTGCCGAGCTCCCGGGTGGCCCAGCGCTGCAGCGCCGGCCGGGTCAGGTAGCCGAGCACGGCCGCGCCGGAGTCACCCGCGCACACGACCTCGCTCAGCTCCGGGGGGCAGGGCCACGGCCGGTAGGCCAGCGCGATGCGGACGCCGGGGTCGCCGGCCAGCCGCCGCACCTTGGCCAGCTGCGGGCCGGCGAGCCGGTGCGCGTCGTCGACCAGGACGGCGATGCCCCTGCGCGACGCGTCACCGGGGAGCTCGGCGGGAGCCCGGCGCAGGTCGAGCACCGGCAGGCCGGCCGCCGCGTACAGCGCGCCCAGCTCCGCGAGCAGCGCGCTCTTGCCGGTGCCGCCGGCCCCGCGGACGGCCACGACCGTGCCGCCGGCGTTCGGGCCGCCGAGGTCGCCGAGCAGCCGCTCCGCGGTCGCCGGCAGATCGGTGCCGCCCTCGGTCGGCGCGGCGTCGAGGGACCAGCCGTCGAGGAGCGTCATGCCGTCGCCTCCAGCGAGGCCGGAGCCGTCGCGTCGCCGGTCTCGGGTGTGGTCGTGCCGTCCGGCGGGGGGTCCTGCGTCGTCGGAGGGGTGGGGGTCCCCGTGCCGGTGTCCGGCGGGGTCGGCGTGCCGGTGTCCGGCGGAGTGGGGGTGCTGGTGTCCGGCGGGGTCGGGGTGCCGGTGCCCGGGGGAGTCGGCGTGCCGGTGCCGCTGCCGGTGTCGGTCGGCGGCTGCATGCCGGTGCCCGGGCCCGCGGGGCTGCCGGTCTCCTGGGGGGCCGGCGGCGTCCCGGCGGGGGCGGGCCCCGCTGCCTGGGTGGACGGCGGGGCCTGCGCCGTCCCGCCGCCGGTCGTCGCCGGGCGCCGGGTCGAGCGGGGGCCGCCGACCGGAGAGTTCGCGCTGGTCCGGACCGAGGTCTGCGCGGCCGGCTCGACCGCGTCGTCGTGCGCCGCCTGCGCCGGCGCGGGCGCCACCGCGGCCGCCGGTGAGGGCGCCGGAGCGGGCGGCGGCGGGACCGGCTCGTCGGCCGCGGCGGCGGCGGTGCTGCTCTGCGGGGTCAGGACGTCGTCGTCCAGGGCGGCGAGCAGCACCACCGGCACCACGAGCAGGGCGATGAAGAACGCGGCGACGATCCCCACCCGGCCGGCGCGGCGGGCCGCGGTGCCGAAACCGCGCCCGCCCTCGCGACGGGCCGCGTGGCGTACCCGGGCCCGGGACAGCTCGTCGACCGGCCGGTCGTGCTGCCCCGCGGGATCCGGCTCGTCGTCCCCCGCCTCGGCCGGCACCGGCGCGGTGATCAGGTCGACGGCGAGCTCGGCGGCGCCGCGGGCGGCCGCGAGCTCCGGCTCCGCGGTGACGAGGACCGGGCGGCCGAGCGCGGCCGAGAGCGCCTCGGCCACCACGGGCAGCCGGGCGCCGCCGCCGGCCAGGACGATCCCGTCCAGCTCCGCCGGCTCGAGGCCGGCCTGGGTGACCCCGGCGCGGACGGTCTCCACCGACGCGGCGACGGCCTCGCCGACCAGCTCGTCGAGGTCCTCGCGGACCAGCCGGATCGGCCGCGTCCCCTCCGCCACCTCCACCCGGACGTCGGTCTCGGTGCAGAGCGCCTCCTTGGCCGCGACACAGGCGCCGCGCAGGGCCGTCGGCGCGACGGCCGGCAGCGGCGGGAGGCCGCGCCGGCGGACGGGCGGGGGCAGGAAGGCGCTGACGTGGGCGACGACGGCGTCGTCGACGTCCCGGCCGCCCCAGGGCACCGGTGCCGGTGGCGGGGCGACGTGCTCGATGCCGCCGTCCTCACTGCTGCGCACGACGGCCGTGTCGAGGGTGCTCGCGCCCAGGTCGTACACGGCGACGGTGGCCTCGGCCGGCAGCGCCCCGGTCGCCCGGGTGTGCCGGGTGACGGCCACGGCGCCGGACACCAGGACCACAGCCGGGCCGTCGGCCTCGCCGTCCCGGCCGGCGAGGGCGTCCTCGAGCAGCCGGCGGCGGTGCTCGCCCCAGGAGGGCGGCACGGTGAGGACCGTCCGGCCGGGGCGCCGGCCCTGCTCCTCGGCGATCCGGTCGACGAGCGCGGTCACGACATCGGCGACGGCCTCGGCGGCCGGCATCGCGCGCCCGCCGACGTAGAGCGGGACCGGGTCGCCGATCCGTGCCATGGCCTGCCCGGCCGGTGCGTCGTCCTCCCCCGGGAGGGATAGGCGCAGCCGCCGGGGTTCGGCCGGGATCCGCTCCTCGCCGGAGTGGCACACGGCCACCGTGACGGTCGAGTCGCCGACGTCCAGCCCCAGCCCGTAGCTGTCCCAACGCATCCAGTCCCCCTGGTCTTCTTCGACCTAGGACGACCCGATGGGCTGAGGGGCGTCCGGGTTCCGGACGCTAACGAGGCGCAGTCGCTTTGTGGGGCCTGTGCGCGCAATGGGCGTCCCTGGTGCCCAAGTGGGGGGCGACACCCCGAATCCCCTAACGCTGTGTCAGGGGAGACCCCCTAGTACGGGGTCGTCCGGTCGCGGGCCGGCGCCCGATGCCCGGCCGGCGCCCCGACCGAAAACTCACCGCCAGCAGCCGGACGACGGCGGACGGCGCGGACCAGGGATCAGGTGATCATGTCCACTCTCACGAGCACCCTGCTCGACTTCATCATCTCGCTGCTGAAGGACCCCGAGGCCGCGGCGCGGTTCTCGGCGGACCCTCAGGGCGAGCTCGACGACGCCGGGCTCGGTGACGTGTGCGCTGCTGACGTCGAGGCGATCGCGCCGATGCTGGCCGACTACGCCCCGTCAGGCGTGCGGTCCTTCGCCGACCACGGTGGCTCGGGCGGCCACGGCGGCTACGGAGGTCACGGTGTCTCGGCCGCTCACGGCGGCTCCGGCGGGCACGGCGGGTACGGGCACGCCCGCGACGACGACGAAGACGACGAGCGTGAGCACTACCGCGACCACGACGACGACGACCACGGGTACCGGCCGGACCACGGGTCCCGGCCCGATCACCACAACGGCCACGAGCACGACAGCGGCGTCCTGGCCATCGAGCACATCAAGTACGTGTCGCAGAACTACACGTACAACGCGACCACCACGGTGGACTTCTCGCACAGCGTCTGGGGCGACCAGTTCAACATCTTCGCCGAGGACTCGACCGTGGCGATCGCCGGCGACGGCGGGATCGCGGCCGGCGACGACGTCGAGGACTCCCCGATCACCAACACGAACTCGTTCAACGACATCAGCAACAGCGGCGACGGTGCCGCGGTCGGCATCGGCAACGCCGCGATCAACGACGGCGCCTTCAACGACATCGAGGGCGACGGCAACGCGACCGGCTCGGGGGCCTTCGCCGACAACTCCGTCGACATCGACGACGCGTTCAACAACAACGGCAACGAGTTCGGCGGCGGCGGCAACGTGCTGGTCGGGGACGGCGACGCCAACGTCACGCAGACCGACGTCGGCAACGTCGCCAACGACTCCTTCAACACCGAGGACTCGTTCAACACCGAGGACTCGTTCAACACCGAGACCGACATCGAGGTCGACGACGTCAACGTGGCCCTCGGCGACGGCTCCATCGCGGGTGCCGAGGACTCCTTCAACACCGAGGACTCGTTCAACACGGAGGCGAACACCGACATCGAGGTCGACGACGTGAACGTGGCCATCGCCGGGGACGTCGCCAACGCCGGCACCGAGGACACGAACACGGCCAACGAGAGCGTCGGCGTCGTCCAGGCCAACGACGACATCGACGACACGCTGTCGGACAACTTCTCGGACAACTTCTCCGACAACTTCTCGGACAACGAGGTCGAGGACGTCCAGGTCGCCGGCGACGACATCGACCAGTAGCAGAGCAGCACCGGCTCGGCCCGGCCTCGATCTCGGGGGGGATCGGGGCCGGGCTGCTGTCCGCCCGCATCCGGAGCTGATGGGATGCGGGCGGACTCACGTCCGCCGTCACCGTCGTCGGGAGGGAAAGGGTGAGCGCACCCACGGGTCTGCTGGACCGGGCGCAGGAGCTGGCCGCCGCCTGCGGCCGCCCGGACCTCGAGCACCGGCTCGCCCAGGTCCGGCAGCGGCTCGCCCGCCCGGGGGTCCGGGTGCTGGTCGCCGGCGAGGCGGGGCAGGGCAAGAGCACCCTGGTCAACGCGCTGGTGGGCGCCCCGGTGTGCGGCGTGGCGGGGGAAGGGGTGCCCATCGGCCGGTCCGGGGTCACCACGACCGTGCCGACGGCGGTCCGCGGCGGCCCGGCCCCCGCGGCGGCGCTCGTCCTCGGCCGGCCGGACGGCGACGGCGCCGACCTCCTCGACGACGCGGCCCTGGAGCGGACCGCGGTACCGGTCGAGACCCTCGTCGCGCAGGTGGCCCGCGCGGCGGAGAGCGCCGGCGGCCGGCTGGTGCAGGCCGAGGCGCAGCTGCCGCGGCAGTGGCTCTCCGGCGGCCTCGAGATCGTCGACACCCCCGGGGTAGGCAGCGTGAACGCGGCGCTCACGATGCGGACCGTGGGCCTGCTGCCGGGCGCGCACGCCGTGGTCGTGGTCAGCGACGCCTCGCAGGAGTTCACCGCGCCCGAGCTGGCGTTCATCGGCCAGGCGGCCGCGTTGTGCGAGCACGTCGTCGTCGCCCTGACCAAGACCGACCTGCACCCGCACTGGCGCCAGGTGGCCGACCTCGACCGCGGCCACCTCGCGCGGGCCGGGATCGAGGCGCCGGTGCTCCCCGTCTCCGCCGTCCTGGAGATCATGGCGGTGGCGCAGCGGGACGCCGAGCTGCGCGAGGAGTCCGGCGTCGGCGTCCTCCGGGAACACCTGCGCGGCGAGGTGGGCGACGCCGCGGCGGCGCGGGCGCGCAGCTCGGTGGCCCGCGACGTCGCCTCGGTCGCCGAGCAGCTGGCGCTGGCCACCCGCGCCGAGCTGGCCGCGCTGCAGGACCCGGCGAGCCTGGCCGAGACCGCGCGCGAGCTGGAGGCCGTCCGCGGCCGGCTCGAGGACCTGAACCGCCGCTCGGCGCGCTGGCAGCAGATGCTCTCCGACGGGGTCACCGACCTGATGGCCGACATCGACTTCGACCTGCGGGACCGGTCGCGGGTGATCGGCCGCGAGGCCGAGGAGACGATCGAGGCCAACGACCCGGGGCCGATGTGGGACGAGATCGCCAACTGGCTGGAGGAGCGGGTGGCCGGTGCGGTCACCGACAGCTTCGTCTGGGCCACCCAGCGCTCGGAGTGGCTGGCCGCGCGGGTCGTCGAGCAGTTCGCCGCGGACCGCGCGGCCGTCGTCCCGGAGCTGGCGATCGGCGAGGCCGGGCAGGTGCTGGACTCGCTGGTGGAGCTCGCCGCGCTGGACAGCGGGGCGACGACGGTCCGCGAGCGGCTGCTCGTGGGGATGCGCGGCTCGTACAGCGGCGTCCTCATGACCGGCCTGGTCACCAGCCTGGCCGGGATGCCGCTGCTCAACCCGGTCTCGGTGGTCGCCGGCCTGGTGCTCGGCCGCAAGGCCTACAAGGACGACGCCGCCGCCCGCCGGCAGCGCCGCCAGAACGAGGCCAACAGCATCGTCCGCCGGCATCTCGACGAGGTCGTCTTCCAGGCCGGCAAGCACCTCAAGGACCGGCTGCGCGCGGTCCAGCGCACGCTGCGCGACCTCATCGCCGAGACCGTGACGGAACTGTCCCGCACCCTGGCCGAGGCGCAGCGCGCAGCCCAGCAGGCCACCCGCACGGCGGCGGTCGAACGCGAGGCGCGGCTGCGCGAGCTTCGCCGGCGGCTCGAGCAGCTCGACCGGCTCACCGCCGAGGTGCGCCGGCTGCCCGGGACGGCGGCGGTCCGATGACCGGCCCGGACGGCGGCGACATCCGCGACCTCCTCGACGCCGCGCTCGACCGCTACGCCGACGTGCCGGCCGCCGCGGCCCGGTTGCGGGCGCAGCGCGACCGGCTGGACGAGCCGCTGCGGGTGGGGATCGTCGGCCGGGTGAAGGCGGGCAAGTCGACGCTGCTCAACGCGCTGGTGGGGGAGCGGCTGGCGCCCACCGACGCCGGAGAGTGCACCCGCGTCGTCACCTGGTACCGCAACGGGCCGATCCCCCGGGTGGTGCTGCACCCGGTCACCGGCCCGCCGCGGGTGCTGCCGGTGCACCGGGCGGAGGGGGCGTTGCGGCTCGACCTCGGCGGCACGCCGGTCGCCGAGGTGAACCGCCTGGCGGTCGACTGGCCCACGACCGCGCTGGTCCCCATGACCCTCGTGGACACCCCCGGGGTCGCCTCCGTGACCGCCGGGGCGGGCGAGCGGACCCGCGCCTTCGTCGCCACCGACGAGGTGCCGGCACCGGACGCGCTGGTCTACCTCACCCGGCAGGTGCAGCCGGAGGATCTCGCCGTCCTCTCCGCCTTCCGGTCGGCCACGGGCGGCGCCGGGCTGGCCACCACGACGCTGCTGGTCCTGTCGCGGGCCGACGAGGCCGCGTCCGGGCGGCTCGACGCGCTCATCGCCGCCGACGACCTGGCCCGGCGCACCGCCGAGGACCCCGCCGTCCGCGCGCTGGGCGCCGGGGTGCTGCCCGTGTCGGGGCTGATCGGGCTGGCCGGGCGCACGCTGCGGCACCGGGACTTCGTCGCGCTCAAGAGCCTGGCCGACGCCGACCGGGCGGACGCCGAGCGCATGCTGCTCAGCGTCGACCGGTTCTGCCGGCCGGAGGCGCCGATCCCCGTGGCGGCCGAGATCCGGGCGTCGCTGGCCGAGCGGCTGGGCCTCTTCGGCATCCGGCTGTCGGTCGCGCTGATCCGCGGCGGCGCGCAGCACGCCGACGCGCTCGCCGACGAGCTGATCCGGCGCAGCGGCCTGGCCGAGCTGCAGCGGCTGCTCGCCGTCCGCTTCGTGCAGCGCGCGGACTCGGTCAAGGCCGGCACGGCGTTGCGGACCGTGGAGCAGGTGCTGCGCACCTCGCCCGTGCCCGGGGACGGCACGCTGTGGGCGCACCTGGAGCGGGTCCGCCTCGCGCGCCACGACGTCGCGGAGCTGGAGCTGATGGGCCGGCTGGCCGCCGCGGACCCCCCGCTGCCTCCGGCCCTCCGGGGGCCGGCCGAGCGGCTGCTCGGGGCCGGCGGCACGGGGCCCGCGGAGCGGCTGGGGCTGGCGCCCGACGTCCCCGAGGAGACCCTGCGGGCCGCCGCCCTGGAGGAGCTGCGGCGGTGGCGCGAGCGGGCGGCCGACCCGGGGACCTCGCGCGCCGCCGCGGACGCGTGCCGGGTCGTGGTCCGCACCGTGGAGGGCGTGCTCGCCGGGCTCGACGGCGCCCTGGCGGGATCAGCGGCGGCGCAGCCAGGCGCGTGAGGACCGGGCGAGCGGCACCAGCCCGAGCGCCAGGACGACGAGGCCTCCCGAGACGAGGAAGGACGCGCGGTCCAGCCACGTCGCCCCGCCTTCCGCCAGGCCCTGGTCGATGCCGGCAGCGGCCAGCGCGAGCAGGCCCGCCACCGGCAGCGCCCAGCGCGCGGCCGGACGGCGACCGCGCAGCAGCAGCACGCCGGCGAGCAGGGCCAGCAGCGCCAGCCCGGTGAGCGCGATCGCGCCGGCGAGGACGAGGTCGGCGCCGTCCTGGAGGACCGAGAGCGCACGGTCCGGGTCCGCGGCGCGCGCCGAGTCGAGCAGGTCGCTGCGCAGACCGGTCGAGTCGATGGCGGCGACGACGACCCCGACCACGCTGGCGAGCAGCGCGAGCGCCCAGAGCGCTCCGCCGGCCCGCACCGGCCACGGTGCCCGGGCCCGGGTGACCACCGTGCCGGGCAGCGGCAGGTCGCTGGTGACGCGCGGGCGCGGCGGCGGCCCGGCCGGCCGGAGGGGCGGCTGCGTCGGGCGGCCGGGCTCGGCGGCCGGTGTCACGGGGCGGTCCTGGGCAAGGGTCACGAACGCCTCCTTCGTGCCGCGCAGACTCGCACCCCGGCCCGCCGGGGGGCCGCGACCGGCGGACGGGTCCGCCGGTACCTCGCGGTACTCCGCCCGTCGGTACCGCGCGCTGCGACGGCGGTGCGCTGCGTGACTCAGCGGCCGGTGAACCGGGCGGGCCGCTTCTCCAGGAAGGCCTCGACGGCCTCGCGGTGGTCGGCGGTGCCGCCGAGCTCGGTCTGCAGCCGGGCCTCCAGCGCCAGCGTCTCGGCGAGCGGATCCGTCGCCGCCGTCGCGAGCACCGTCTTCACGGCCGCGTACGCCGCCGTCGGGCCGGTCGCCAGCCGCGCGGCGAGCGTCTGGGCCTCGGGCAGCACGCGCTCGGCCTCGACGACCCGGTGCACCAGCCCCCACTGCGCCGCCGTCTCGGCGAGGAACGGCTCGGGCAGCAGCAGCAGCTCGGTGGCCCGGGACAGGCCGACGGTGTGCACCAGCCGCGCGGCCAGCCCGGAGTCGCTGGACAGGCCGATGCCGGTGAACGCCGTCGTGAACTTCGCGCCGGCCGCCGCCACCCGCAGATCGCCGGCCAGGGCGATGCCGAGCCCGGCGCCGGCGGCCGCGCCGTTGATGCCGACCACGACCGGGACGCGAAGCCCGGCCAGCGCCAGGATCAGCGGGTTGTACTCCTGCTCGACGACGCCCAGGGAGCTCGCCGCGTCACCGCGGAGGGACTCCACGTGCTCGGCGAGGTCCTGGCCCACGCAGAAGGCGCGCCCGCTGCCGGTGAGCAGGACTGCCCGCACCGACGGGTCGGCGGCGACGTCCTGGACCACGCCGAGCAGGTCGGCGCGCAGGGCGTGCGAGAGGCCCGGCCGCTGCAGGGTGATCGTCGCGACGCCGTCGGCGTCCTCCCGGGTCACGGTGTCGGACATCGTCGTCGTCCCGCCTTCCTCGATGTCAGGCATAGGAACCTATACATGCGGATCCGCGGCGAAACGCACGCATAGGTTCCTATGCCTGTGCGGCCCCGGGCCGCGGTCAGCTCACTTGATCGCGAGCGGGTTGACCGGGGAGCCGCTCGCCTCGTGCACCTTCAGCGGGGCGGCGGCGTAGAGGAACGTGTACTGCCGGTCCTCTGCGCAGCTCGCGGCCAGCTTCTCGAGGTCGGCGATCTCGGTCAGCGTGATCCCGAGGTTGCGCATGAGCGCGCAGTGCAGCGGCAGCGCCACACCGCTGACGGGGTCGGTGGTCACCTCGTTGGCGATCGTGTCGGTGACCAGGTTCGGGATCTCCATGTCCTGGAACCACTGCACCAGCTCGCGGCTGTAGGTCAGCCCCGGCTCGTTGAACCCCTCGTAGAACGCGTCGCCCTGGTCGAAGAACTGCTGCAGGAAGTTGGTCCGGATGACCAGGATGTCGTGCTTCTCGATCTCGATGCCCTGCGCCCGCGCGCACTCCTGCAGGTCCTCGTGGGTGAACGTCTCGCCCTTGTCGAGGGTGTCCTTCCCCCGGAAGCGGGCCATGTCCAGCAGGATTCCCCGGCCGACGACGCCGCGCTGGGCGATCGGTTCGACGCTGGCCTTCTCCAGCCCGCCGACCGTCGTCCGGGCGTCGTAGCCGTTCCAGATCTTGCCGCCGTACCAGACGTGGCCGAGAGCGTCGTACTGCGTCGACCCCTGGAGGAAGGCCTCGATCCGGTCGTCCGCGTAGTGCAGCCCGCCGGGGAACTGCGGCGCCCCCTCGGCGTCCCAGGTGGACTCGTCGAGCAGCATCGTCCGCGTGGCCGGGGAGCGGCCCGGCCACACCGGGTCGCCCTTCGGGTCGCCGATGAGCCGCTGCAGCGTGAAGACCTCGCCCTTCTGCACGTGCCGCACCCCGCGCAGCACCTCCTCGGCCGTGAGGTAGTTCAGGCAGCCGACCTCGTCGTCGTCCCCCCACTTGCCCCAGTTGGTGGGGGCGTCGGCCAGCAGTTCGGTCATGTCAGGGGCGGTCGTCTGGGGGCTGGCCATGGTGGATCTCCCGTTCGTCTCGGCAGTGAGAGTCCGGTGCGGCGTCGTCGGGCACCGGTGTGCCCACCGTCACAGGTGGCCGTCCCTGTCGCAAGGTCGGGAGCGGCCATATCGTTGCCGCGGACAACCGGAAGTAAGGTAAGCCTTGCCTCAGGCTATCCGGTCGGGGCGGAGTCGGGCAGAGAGCGGTCGTGCGATGGGTCAGGCGTTCCTCGCCAGCTACCTGATCGGCCTGCGCGAGGGGCTGGAGATGGTCCTCGTGGTCAGCGTCCTCGTGGCCTACCTGGTCAAGACCGGCCGCCGCCGGCACCTGCTGCCCGTCTGGGCCGGGGTGGGCGCGGCCGTGGCGCTGAGCCTGGGCTTCGGCTGGCTGCTGACCTACCTCTCGTCGACGGTCCTGTACGGCCCCCAGCACGAGTTCTTCGACGCGATCACCTCCGTGGTCGCGGTCGGCCTCGTCACCTGGATGATCTTCTGGATGCGGCGCACCGCGCGCCGCCTGTCCGGCGAGCTGCGCGGCCGGCTGGACGGCGCCATCGGCATGGGCGTCGGGGCGGTCGTCGGGATCGCGTTCCTCGCCATCGCCCGCGAGGGCCTGGAGACGACGCTGCTGTTCTTCGCCTCCGCGCAGGGCGCCACGACGGCCGCCCCGCTGCTGGGCATCGGCGCCGGCCTGCTCACCGCCGTCGTCCTCGGGGTGCTGCTCTACGCCGGCGCCGTCCGGATCAACCTGACCACGTTCTTCACGGTCAGCGGCGTCCTGCTGATCTTCGTGGCCGCCGGCATCCTCAAGTACGGCGTCCACGACTTCCAGGAGGCCGGCGTCCTGCCGGGCCTGACCACCTACGCCTTCGACATCTCCGGCGTCCTCGACCCGAGCAGCTGGTACGGCGCCGTGATCGCCGGGCTGTTCAACATCACGCCGCAGCCGTCGGTGCTCGAGACGGTCGCCTGGGTGGCCTACCTGGTGCCGGTGCTCGTCGCCTTCCTCTGGCGGTCCCGCGGCCGTACGGCCGCCCCCAACCGTGTCGCCGACGTCCCGCCGGCCGCCCCTGCTCCCGTGGAGAAGACCTCGCATGTCCGTGCGTGACCGCCGCCGCCTCGCCCTGCTGACGACGGGGATCGTCGCCGCGCTCACCACCGCCGCGTGCGGTTCGTCGGACGGGGACGACGCCCCCGCCGACGCCGCCGCCGTGGCCGTGACCGCCGGCGACGACACCTGCGACGTCGCCGCCGACGAGCTGCCGGCCGGCACGCACACCTTCACGGTGACCAACACCGGCTCGAAGATCACCGAGTTCTACGTGTTCGGCGAGGGCGACCGGGTCGTCGGCGAGGTGGAGAACATCGCCCCCGGGGTCGCCCGCGAGCTGCGCGTCGAGCTGACCGCCGGCTCGTACGAGACCGCCTGCAAGCCGGGCATGGTCGGCGACGGGATCCGCTCCGCGCTGACGGTCACCGGCGAGTCCACCCGCCTGTCGGACGACGAGAACCTCGCGCAGGCCGGCGCCGACTACCAGCGCTACGTGCAGAGCCAGATTGGCGCGCTGCTGGAGCAGACCACCGCCTTCGTCACCGCGGTCAAGGCCGGGGACGTCGAGGAGGCCAAGCGGCTGTTCCCGATCGCCCGCACCTACTGGGAGCGGATCGAGCCGGTCGCGGAGAGCTTCGGCGACCTCGACCCGCTCATCGACGGCCGCGAGGGCGACCAGGAGGAGGGTCAGGACTTCACCGGTTTCCACCGCGTCGAGCAGGCGCTGTGGGAGACCGGCGACGTCTCCGCGATGGGCCCGTACGCCGACGAGCTGCTGACCAACGTCCAGGAGGTCGTCGACCGCGCCGACCAGGTGACCCTGGACCCGCTGCAGCTGGCCAACGGCGCCAAGGAGCTCCTCGACGAGATCGCCACGGGCAAGATCACCGGCGAGGAGGACCGCTACTCGCACACCGACCTGTGGGACTTCGCCGCCAATCTCGAGGGCTCGGAGGCGGCCGTCCAGGCGCTGCGCCCCTACCTGGAGGAGCAGGACGCCGACCTGGTGGCCGAGATCGACGCGCGCTTCGCCGACGCGGAGGCCGAGCTCGAGCAGTACCGCGAGGGCGACGGCTGGCGCTCCTATGCGCAGCTCACCCAGGAGCAGCTGCGCGGACTCTCCGACCGCATCACGGCCCTGACCGCGTCGGTCAGCCAGGTCGCGGCGGTCGTCGCGGGCCGATGAGCGAGCCGCAGCCGGCCGCTGGGCTGTCCCGCCGGCGGCTGCTGGGCTGGTTCGGGGCCGGCACCGCCGGCGTGCTGGCGGCCGGGGCGGCCGGCGGCGCCATCGGGCGGGCCACCGCCGACGAGCCGCGGCCCGGCACCGACGCCACCGACGCCACCGACGCCGTCGCGTTCCACGGCGCCCACCAGGCCGGCATCGTCACCCCGGCGCAGGACCGGCTGCACTTCGTCGCCTTCGACGTCATCACCGACAGCCGCGACGAGCTGGTCGAGATGCTGAAGGCGTGGACCGTCGCCGCCCGGCGGATGACCGCCGGGAAGGACGCCGGCGAGATCGGCGCGGTCGGCGGCTCGCCGTACGCGCCGCCGGAGGACACCGGCGAGGCGCTGGGGCTGCCGCCGTCCGGGCTGACGCTGACCATCGGGTTCGGCCCGACCCTGTTCAGCGCCGAGGACGGCGCCGACCGCTTCGGCCTGGCCGACCGCCGGCCGGCGCCCCTGGTGCCGCTGCCGTCGTTCCCGGGCGACGCGATCGACCCGGCCATCAGCGGCGGCGACCTGTGCATCCAGGCCTGCGCGAACGACCCGCAGGTCGCGGTGCACGCCGTGCGCAACCTGGTGCGGTTGGGCGCGGGCGTGGTCGGCGTCCGCTGGTCGCAGCTGGGCTTCGGCCGGACGTCGTCCACCAGCTCGGGGCAGGCCACCCCGCGCAACCTGTTCGGGTTCAAGGACGGCACCGACAACCTCAAGGCGGAGAACGACGCGGCGCTGGACCGCTTCGTGTGGGTGGGGGACGACGACGCCGGCTGGCTGGCCGGCGGGTCGTACCTGGTGACCCGGCGGATCCGCATGCACATCGAGACCTGGGACACCTCGACGCTGCAGGACCAGGAGCAGACGATCGGCCGCGCCAAGGGCAGCGGCGCCCCGCTCGGCCAGCGGCGAGAGTTCGACCCGGTCGACTTCTCGGAGACCGTCGACGGGCAGCCCGCCGTCCCCGAGACCTCGCACGTCTTCCTCGCGCACCCCAGCAACGCCGGGACGGCGATCCTGCGTCGCGGCTACAGCTTCGTCGACGGCTCCGACGGCCTGGGCCGGCTCGATGCCGGGCTGTTCTTCATCGCCTACCAGCGCGATCCCGAGACCGGCTTCGTCCAGGTGCAGAGGAACCTGCGGCACGACGCGATGAACGAGTACATCCAGCACACGTCGTCGGCGGTCTTCGCCTGCCCGCCCGGCGTCCGCGGGGACGACGACTGGTGGGGCCGGGCGCTGTTCGACGGCTGAGCGCGATGTGCGTCACGGTCCGATAGCGGACCGGTCCGTCCGCCCCGGTGTTGACATATCGTCTGGTGGGGCATGTGTGAGTGCTGCGCCGTCCGGGCACCGAGTGACACGGGTGGCGCAGTCAGCGTCTGCCCTTGGGCGGCAGTGGGGGCGGCCCGCAGACGGTCGGGCCGGACAGCGAGGAGTGACCCACGGTGGTCGAACCAGGACGTCGGTGCCTGGGCGACCGCTATGAGCTGCAGCAGCTGATCGCGGCCGGCGGCATGGGCCAGGTGTGGCGCGGCTACGACGAGCTGCTCGGCCGGTCGGTCGCGGTGAAGGTGCTCCGCAGCGAGTACACCGGCGACCCCACGTTCCTGGCCCGGTTCCGCGCCGAGGCCCAGCACGCCGCCTCGCTCTCGCACCCCAACATCGCCGCCGTCTTCGACTACGGCGAGGTGGTCGCCGAGGACGGCAGCGGCGAGACCCTCGCCTACCTGGTCATGGAGCTGGTGGAGGGCGAGCCGCTGTCGGCGGTGCTGCGCAGAGAGGCCCCGCTGGACATCCCGGCGACCCTCTCGGTGCTGCGCCAGACCGCGTTCGCCCTCGCCGAGGCCCACCGGGTCGGCATGGTGCACCGCGACGTCAAGCCGGGGAACATCCTGGTCCGGCCCGACGGCAGCGTGAAGATCACCGACTTCGGCATCGCCTGGTCGGCCGGCAGCGTGCCGCTCACCCGCACGGGCCAGGTGATCGGCACCGCGCAGTACCTCTCGCCGGAGCAGGCCGAGGGCAAGCACGCCACCCCGGCCAGCGACGTCTACGCCCTCGGCCTGGTCGGCTACGAGTGCCTGGTCGGCCACGCCGCGTTCGAGGGCGACAACCCGGTGACCATCGCGCTCAAGCAGGTGCGGCAGAACCCCGACCCCCTGCCCGAGGACCTCCCGCGCGGTGTCCGCACGCTCATCGGCCAGGCGCTGAACAAGGATCCGGACGCCCGCTACCCCGACGGCGCGGCCTTCGTCGACGCGATCGAGGAGACCATCGCCGGCCGCGAGCCGCCGACCGTCGCGGTCGACCGGCCGGCCGCGGCGGTGCCGCCCCCGGGGGCCGACCACGCGCCCACGCAGCTCACCCCCGCGGCGCACACCATCCGCCCGCCGGTGCGCCGGCGCCGGTCGATGGCCCTCGTGCTGGCGGCCGTCCTCGTCCTGGTGGCGGGCGCGACGATCGGCTTCCTGTTCCTGCAGCGCGCGTCCGACGACGGCGGCTCGGCACCCGCCGCCGCCACCAAGAAGTTGGAGAGCCCGGGGATCGTCCTCACCGCGGCCGACTACGTGGGCCGGCCGGTCGACGACGTCGTCACGGAGCTGACCCGGCGCGGCCTCGAGGTGCAGCTCAAGCCGGTGGTGGATCCCGCCGCCCAGCCGGGAAACGTCACGGACGTGAGCCCCGTGGGTCAGGAGCTGTCGGCCGGTGACCCGGTCGTCGTCTCCTACGCCCGCGCGCCCGGCGAGGACACGAGCACCCGCGTGCCGCAGGACGAGACAGCGGTGCTCGGCGACCAGGCACCGGCCCCGGCGGACGGGACGACGTCCGACAGCGTGAGCTCCGAGGCCGTCGACCCCACCACCCCCACGACGCCGGCGACCACGACGACCACGGCGCCGCCGTCCCTCGAGGGCGACCCGACGACCCCGACCGACGACCCGTCCCCGACCGCGTCGTCGTCGTCGTCCGGGTCGGGCTCCGGGACGGGGTCGGGCAGCGGTTCCTCCACGCCGCCGGCCAGCAGTTCGACACCGAGCACGAGCGGGCCCGACGGCGCCGACGACTGAACCTGCCATGTCCCCCGTCCGTGGGGCCCAGGTGTGGGCAGCGGCGCCCGCGGGCAGGCTGGGAGCCGGTCGCTCGAGGGGAGGCGTGCGTGGTCGCACCGGGCGGGCCGCCGCTCGGTGGCCGCTACGAGCTGCTGGGGCTGCTGGCCACCGGCGGCATGGGTCAGGTCTGGCGTGGCTGCGACCTCGTGCTCGGCCGGCCGGTCGCGGTGAAGGTGCTGCGCAGCGAGTACACCGGCGACCCGACGTTCCTGGCCCGTTTCCGCGCCGAGGCCCAGCACGCGGCGCTGCTGGCGCACCGCAACATCGCCGCGGTCTTCGACTACGGCGAGGCCCCGGCGGCGACCGGTGAGCACCTGGCCTACCTGGTCATGGAACTGGTGGACGGCGAGTCGCTGGCCGCCGTCCTGGCGCGGGAGGGTCGCCTCGACGTCCCGCGCACGCTCGACGTCCTCCGGCAGACCGCCGCGGGGCTGGCCGCGGCGCACGCCGCGGGGGTCGTGCACCGCGACGTCAAGCCGGGCAACCTGCTGGTCGGCACGGACGGCGTCGTGCGGATCACCGACTTCGGCGTCGCCTGGTCCGCCTCCGACGTGCCGCTGACGCAGACCGGGCAGGTGGTCGGCACCGCGCAGTACCTCTCGCCGGAGCAGGCCGAGGGGGGTCGTGGCGGTCCGGCCAGCGACGTCTACGCGCTCGGTCTGATCGGCTACGAGTGCCTGTCCGGGCACCGTGCCTTCGACGGCGGGACGCCGGTGCAGATCGCGCTGCGGCAGATCCGGGAGGAGCCCCCGCCGCTGCCGGTCGAGGTGCCCGGCCCGGTGCGCGCGCTCGTCGCCCGGGCGCTGTGCAAGGACCCGGCCGGGCGGTTCCCCGACGGCGCGGCGTTCCGCGACGCGGTCGACGACGTGCTGGCCGGGCGGCCGGTGCCTCCGCCGACCCGGCGGTTCGCGACCGGGGGGCGCCCCGGCGGCAGGCGCCGGCGGCGCGTGCTGGCGCCCGTGGGCGCGCTGCTCGCCGGCGCCCTGCTCGCGGGCGCGGGGATCGGTGTGGGCGCGCTGCAGTCGGCACCCCAGCCGGTCGGCCCGGCGGTCGCCGAGGCCGCGCCGGCGACCGGGGTCGTGCTGCGCTCGGCGGACCACGTCGGCCGGCCGGTGGACGACGTCGAGGCCGACCTGGCCGCCCTCGGCCTCCGGGTCGCCCGGGCGCCGGTGGAGACGTCGTCGGCGCCGGCGGGGACGGTCCTCGCGCTGGACCCGGTCGGGGCGCTGCAGCCCGGTGACCTGGTCACCGTCTCCTACGCCGTCGCGCCTGCCGCTCCGGCGCCGTCGAGCACCGTCCCGCCGGCGTCGGATCCGGCCGCGCCGGTGGAGGCTGCCCCGGTGGAGGCTGCCCCCGTGGAGGCGGCGGCCCCCGCGCCGGCGCCCCCGCCGGCCCCGCGCGGCGACGACCGACCCGTCCGCGGCAACGGGAACGGCAACGGCAACGGGAACGGGAACGGGAAGGGGAACGCCGGAGGGAACGGCAAGGGGAACGGGAACGGGCGCGGGAACCGCTGACGCCCGAACCCGCGCCGCGCTCAGGCCTGGCGGTCCCCCGGGGCGATCCAGAGCGCGACGCCGAGGCAGGCCAGCGCCGCGGTCAGCAGGAAGCCGCGGTTCGCGGTGACCTCCGGGAGGACCACCACCACCCAGAAGACGGCGAGACCGGTCAGCCCCGCGGCGGCGGTCTTCCACGCCCGGTCGTTGCGCAACTGACGCGAGCGGGCCGCGGCCAGCGCCCCCAGCAGGACGGCGACGGTCGCGAAGGCGGCCCAGAGCGGTGCCGCCGTCCAGAGCCGCGCCTCCCGGCCGGCGCCCATCAGCAACCCGATTTCCAGCAGCACGGCCGACGTGAGGACGAGGACGCGGACGGTGGCGGTGCCCCGCCGCGGCCGGACCCGCAAGCCCCCGGGCGCCGGCCGGGGCGGGCGCGGCAGGCCGTCGACGGGGCCGGTGGGCTGCACGTCGGCGGGCGTGCGGGGCGGAGCGTCGTCCCGGACGCTGTTGTGGGTCAGCCGCACCGTGCGGTGGGCCGTCGTGCGCGGGGGAGGTGGGGAAAGGGACACGCGGGTCCTCCTGGCCTTCTTGCTGGACGGGCCCGTCCTCGGGGCCGCTGCGTGTGCGGACGCTAGCCACGGCACGGTCGTCGTCCCGGGGAACGTCCGCCGCGCGTCGGGTGCGTCGCTCCTGTCCGCATACGGACCGACCGTCCCCGTTAGGGTCGCCGCGTGGGCATGCGCGCCGGAGTCGTCGTCACCGGGACCGAGGTGCTGACCGGGCGGGTGACCGACCGGAACGGGCCGTGGCTGGCCGAGCGGTTGCGCGAGCTCGGCGTCGACGTCGGTCACGTCATCGTCGTGGGGGACAGGCCGGACGACGTCCGCTCCGCCCTGGAGTTCCTCGCCGGCACCGGCGTCGGGCTGGTGATCACCTCCGGCGGGCTCGGCCCGACCGCGGACGACCTGACCGCCCAGGTGGTCGGGGACTACCAGGGCCGGCCGTCAGCGGTCGACCCGGCGCTCGAACAGCGGATCGGCGGGATCGTCGAGCGGCTGATGGCCCGCCGGGGGTGGCGAGCCGATCCGGAGGCGACGGCGGCCGGCGTCCGCAAGCAGGCGCTGGTGCCCGCGGGTGCGACCGTGCTCGAGCCGGTCGGGACGGCGCCCGGCCTCGTCGTCCCGCCCGCCGAGGGGCGCAGCGGGCCGACGGTGCTCGTGCTCCCGGGTCCGCCGGCCGAGCTCCAGGGCATGTGGGCGGCGGCGGTGGCCGCCGAGCCGACCCAGCGGGCGCTGGCCGGCCGCGAGGAGCTGCGTCAGGAGACGCTGCGGCTGTGGGGGACGCTGGAGTCACAGCTGGCCGCGACCCTGCGGGCGCACGACGCCGAGCTCGGCGGCCTGGAGATCACCACATGCCTGCGGGACGGCGAGCTGGAGATCGTCACGCGCTACGCCCCGGAGGCGGAGGCGGCGTACGAGCGGCTGATCGCCGCGGTCGAGGAGGACTTCGGCGACACCCTGTTCTCCCGCGGGCCGTCGCTCGACGACCTGGTCGCCCAGGGGTTCGCCGAGCGTGGGCTGACCGTCGCCACCGCCGAGTCGTGCACCGGGGGCCTGCTCGCCGCGCGGCTGACCGAGCGGCCTGGCTCGTCGGCCTGGGTTCTCGGCGGCCTCACCACGTACGCCAACTCGGCGAAGGAGCGGCTGGCCGACGTCCCGGCCGACCTGCTCGCCGAGCACGGGGCGGTCAGCCCCGAGGTCGCCGCCGCGCTGGCCGAGGGCGCCCGTGCCCGTTTCGGCGCGGACATCGGCGTCGGCATCACGGGGATCGCCGGCCCCGGCGGGGGGACGCCGGACAAGCCGGTCGGCACGGTGCACCTGTGCGCCGTCGGCCCCGACGGCCGGCAGGTGAAGTCGCTCCGGCTGCCCGGGTCACGCTCCGCGGTCCGCGCCCGTTCCGTGGTGATGGCGATGCACCTGCTGCGGGTCCTCCTACTGGGTGGACCACCCGCCTGACAAGGCCTCCGCCACAACTGTGGCAGCGGTCTGACCTGGGGATTCGGCGCGGGCGTTCCCTTTCGTCGATATTCTTCGCACATGTGTTCGAGTCACTTGCAGGACGGCGACCTGCACGGGTTGACCGCGCCGGAGCTGCTCGACCGCACACGGGCACTGGTCGCCGAGCGGAACCGGATCGACGCCGAGCTGGCGCGCACGGTCCGCGTCGCGGACAACCGGCAGGCCTTCGCCGGGGACGGGATGGCCACGGCGCAGTCGTGGCTGCGCGGGCACTGCCGGCTCTCGGGTGCCGCCGCGTCGCAGGTGGTGCGCAACGGGCGGGCGCTGGAGCAGCTGCCCGCGGTGGCCGCGGCGCACGCGGCCGGGGAGCTCACCGCCGATCAGGTGGCGGTGATCGCCAGGATCACCGGGCCGCGGGCGGCCGCGCTGATCGCGCAACGGGACGGCGACCTGGCCGGCATCGCCGGCGTGCTCGCCCGCTTCGCCGCCGGGCACAAGCACGAGGAGCTGGTGCGGCTGGTGCACACCCTGCTCGAGCGGCTCGACGAGGACGGCCCGGAGCCCGATCCGACCGAGGAGCGGTTCCTGTCCTTTGCCAAGCACGCCGACGGCTCGGGCACCGGCCGCTTCCACCTCGACGCCCTCGGCATGGAGAAGCTGCAGGCGGCGATCGAGTCGCTGCTGCAGGCCCACCGGCCCGCCGGGGATGCGCGGACCCAGCCGCAGCGGAACGCCGACGCGCTGGTGCAGCTGGCCGACATCCACCTCGGCTGCGGCACCCTGCCGCTGCTGCGCACCGTCAAACCGCAGGTCGCGGTCAAGATCGGTTCCGCCGACCTGGCCGATCCCGCCGTGGGCCGGGGCGCCGCGGAGGCGATGTTCGGCGGGGTGGTCTCCGCCGCCCGCGCCCGGCAGGTGGCCTGCGACGCCGAGCTGCGCCGCTACCTGCGCACCGCCGAGGGTGAGCTGCTCGACCTGGGCCGGGCTCAGCGGCTGGTCACCCCGGGCCTGCGCAGGGCCGTCGAACTCCGCGACGAGACCTGCGTATTCGCCGGCTGCGGGGCCCCGCACCACTGGTGCGAGGTTCATCACGTCATTCATTGGCTCTTCGGCGGCGAGACCGACCTGGAGAACTCCGGGCTGCTGTGCGAGCGGCACCACACCCAGGTGCACCACGGCTTCCGGATCGAGCGAGATACCGCCGGCCGGTGGCACACCTACCGCCCCGACGGCACCGAGATCCTCACCCTCCGGCGACCGGCCGACGACCCAGGGCTCTCGCGCGCCGGGTGATACGCCGAAGAACCTGCCCTCGCGGGTTTCCCCGCGCACCGACCTGAGTACTGAAGGGGCATGCCCAAGCCGTCGGGCGTCTGCGACTGGCGGGCTCTGTCCCGCTGGCCCTGGGCCCGACGCGTGCTTCTGCTCGTGTTCTTCTCGGCCGGCGGTTTGCTGCTCCTGCTCGCGACGGGCCGTACCGCCCGCGCTGCCGACGACCCACTCCCCGGGGTGTCCGGCGCGGTCGACGTCGTGACAGACGCAGCACCCTCCGCCGACCCCGCCCCGCCACCTCCTGAGCCCGCGCCCGCGCCAGCTGAGGCGGCCGCCGCAGCCGCCGAGGCTGCGGACGCCCCAGCACCCGCGTCCGAGGTGACCCGGACGGTCACGGACTCGGTGTCGGAGGCCACGTCTGCGCCACCGGTGGAGGCGCCGCCTCCGCCTGCCGAGCCGGACCCGGCTGTGACCGACACCTTCGGGCAGGTCACAGACGCCGTCCCGCCGGCCGTCGATGAGGCCGTGGCGCCGGTCGCCGAGCCGGCGGCGCCAGCGGCGGCTGACGTGCTCGAGCCGGTGGCCGACGCGGTCGTGACACCTCCGGCTGAGACGGTGACACCGCCAGCGGAGACGCCGTCTGCTCAGCCTGACGAGGGCGTCCCTCCGGTGATCGACCGGGTGGCCCCGGTGGTCGAGCCCGTCGTGACGCCGGTGGTGGAGACAGCTGGCCCAACGCTCGATGAGGCCATCGATCCGGTGGTCAACGCAGTTGCGCCGGTGATCGAGACCGCCGAGCCGGTCATCGATGTGGGGGACCCGGTTGTGCCGCCCGGCGCGGAGGTCATCCCGCCGGTAGTCGGCGTGGTGCCGCCGGTGCTGGGCACCGTCCCTCCGGTCTTGGAGAGGGTGCCGCCGGTCTTGGAGAGGGTGCCGCCGGTCTTGGAGAGGGTGCCGCCGGTGGTCGGTGCCGTGCCACCTGTGCTCGAGGGCCTGCCTCCGGTGTTGGAGACCGTCCCGCCGGTCTTGGAGAGGGTGCCGCCGGTGGTCGGTGCCGTGCCACCTGTGCTCGAGGGCCTGCCTCCGGTGTTGGAGACCGTCCCGCCGGTGGTGGGTGTGGTGCCGCCGGTCCTGGACACCGCCCCTCCGGTGCTGGACACCGCCCCTCCGGTGCTGGAGACGCTGCCTCCGGTGCTGGACACCGCCCCTCCGGTGCTGGAGACGCTGCCTCCGGTGCTGGACACCGCCCCTCCGGTGCTGGAGACGCTGCCTCCGGTGCTGGACACCGCCCCTCCGGTGCTGGAGACGCTGCCTCCGGTGCTGGAGACGCTGCCGCCGGTGTTGGAGACCGTCCCGCCGGTCGTGGGTGTGGTGCCGCCGGTGTTGGAGACGGTGCCTCCGGTGCTGGAGACGCTCCCGCCGGTGGTCGGTGTCGTGCCACCGGTGCTCGAGACTCTGCCTCCGGTGCTGGACCCGGTCGTCCCGGTTGTCGGCGAGGTCCTCAGCCTCATGGTTCCGCCGTTGGTCGCGGTGATCGCCCCCGTCGCCCCGGCTGCCACCCCGGTTCTCGAGGCCGTCGCCGATGCTCTGCCCCCGGTCGTCGAGGCCGCGGTGCCGGCCGTCGAGGCGGTCACTCCTCCGGTCTCCGTCGTGACGACACCAGCCGCCGTGATCAGCGCCGCGGCCTTCTCGACCACCCTGTTCGCGCCGGCCACCGTCGTGCCGACGACCCCACGCGACAGTGCTGCGAAGACCGCCACGCCGGACGACGGCAGCCGCCAGAGCGCACCCGCCGTCCCGACCCCGGTCGCACCCACCGTGCCCGACGGCGTCCCGTCGTCGACCCAGGCGCCGTCTGCGTCTGGGGCCGGCTGGAGCGCCCCGGCCCTGCTGGCGGCCCTGTTCTCGGCGACGCGGCCTCCTGAGCTCGGCCACCAGGTCTCTCCCGGACCGGTGCGCGCGCTCGTCTGCGGCTCGGATCCCGAGCCGTCCTTCTCGCCTGACTGACCGTCCCTCGGGCCGGTCCCTGCCCGCGTGATCCCACGCGCGCAGCGGCCGGCCGCATCCCCGCACGGCCGTCCGCTCGCGCTCGCGCACGGACGGCCCGGGGGGAGGGACTCCGCACGCTGACCTGAGCCTGCTCGTCGCCGCGCCCCTCCTCCCGGGAAACCGGCGGTGGCTGCCCGAACTGTCACGGGGCAGCTCGAGCAGCCACCCCGGAGCGGCCCGCACCGTGTCCGCCCGGGTTTCACGGGGCCGGACGGGCACGAGCGGACCCGCCCGCCACTCGCATCCGCCCGGGTTTCACGGGGCCGGGCGGCAGCGAGCGGCCCGGTTCGCAGCAGCCTCGGCGAGCGGTACCCGGCCCGCCTACCGGCCGGTAACGTGCGCCACATGAGCGCCACCCACGAGGTCACCAACCAGGTCCCGCCCCTGGTGGGCCACGACCCCATCGCCGGTGACGCCGCCCTCGCCGAGGCCTGCCTGCGGCACGCCGACGCGCCGGCCCTGGAGTCGCTGGCCGCGCTCGGCCGGCTGGCCGGCGGCGAGCAGGCGCAGGAGTGGGGCCGGCTGGCCAACGAGAACCCGCCGAAGCTGCGCACCCACGACCGCTACGGTCACCGGATCGACGAGGTCGAGTTCCACCCGGCCTGGCACGAGCTCATGCGAACGGCGATCGAGCACGGCCTGGCCGGCGCGCCCTGGGCGAGTGAGGAGCAGCACGCCCACGTCCGGCGCGCCGTCGGCTATCTCGGCTGGACGCAGGTCGAGATGGGCCACGGCTGCCCGGTCACCATGACCTACGCCGCCGTCCCGGCGCTGCGCCGCGCCCCCGAGCTGGCCGCCCGCTACGAGCCGGGGCTGACGGCGCAGAAGTACGCCTTCGGGCTGGCCGAGCCCACGAGCAAGCCCGGACTGGTCGCCGGCATGGGCATGACCGAGAAGCAGGGCGGCTCCGACGTCCGGGCCAACACCACCCACGCCGTCCCGCAGCCCGACGGCACCTACGCCCTGACAGGGCACAAGTGGTTCACCTCGGCGCCGATGAGCGACCTGTTCCTGGTCCTCGCCCAGCTCGACGAGGGCGTCTCCTGCTTCCTCGTGCCCCGGGTGCTGCCCGACGGCAGCCGCAACGTGTTCCACGTGCAACGTCTCAAGGACAAGCTGGGCGACCGCTCGAACGCCTCCAGCGAGGTCGAGTTCGAGGGGACGACGGGCTGGCTGGTCGGCGACCCGGGACGCGGCGTCCCCACGATCATCGAGATGGTCAACGTCACCCGGCTGGACTGCGTGCTCGGCTCGGCCGCCACCGTGCGGGCCGCGCTCACCCAGGCGATCCACCACGCCGACCACCGCCGCGCGTTCGGCGCCCTGCTCGCCGACCAGCCCCTCATGCAGAACGTCCTCGCCGACCTCGCCGTCGAGAGCGAGGCGGCCACGGCGCTGGCGATCCGGCTGGCCGCCGCCCTGGACGGCGGCGAGGCCGACTTCCTGCGCCTGGCCGGCGCCGCGGCGAAGTTCTGGGTCTGCAAGCGGACGCCCGCCGTCGTGGCCGAGGCGCTCGAGGTGCTCGGCGGCAACGGCTACGTCGAGGAGTCCGGGCTGCCGCGGCTCTACCGGCAGGCGCCGCTGAACTCCATCTGGGAGGGCTCGGGCAACGTCATCGCCCTCGACGTCCTGCGGGCCATGGGCCGGCACGCGGACTCGCTGGCCGCCGTCACCGCCGAGATCGAGCTCGCCCGCGGCGCCGACCCCCGCTTCGACGAGGCGGTCAAGCGCCTCGCCGCCGAGCTGGGCGAACCGGACCAGCTGCCGCTGCGTGCCCGTCGAGTCGCCGGCCTGCTGGCCCTGTGCCTGCAGGGCTCGCTGCTGCTGCGGTTCGCGCCGTCCGCCGTCGCCGACGCGTTCTGCGCCACCCGCCTGGGCGGCGACTGGGGCGCCGTCCTCGGCACCCTCCCGGCCGGGACCGGGACGCGGGCGATCGTCGAGCGGGCGCGGATCACACCCGTGTGAGACAGCGTGGGGTCGCATTACTCTCGGGGGTGCGTCGGTCGCACTCGACTGTCGCCGGCGCCGTTCAGGTCGGGCGTGCCGCGCTCTCCGCGGCGCAGGTTCCGACGCGCCGCAGGGGGAACGAGAGAGCGGGCAGCGTGGAGTCTCGGGACGTCGACCGGCCACCGGTCCGTCATGACCCCCTGCAGTCCATCCCCGATGCGGTGTTCCGGCTGGACCGCCGGTGGCGCTTCACCTACGTGAACCCGGCCGGTGAGCGACTCCTCCGGACCCCCGCCGACGAGCTGGTCGGTAGCACCATCGCGAGCTGCCGACCGGAGATCCGCGGCACGCTGCTGGCCGACCAGCTGGTCACGGTGGCCCAGGACGGCCGGCCGCGGGCCTTCGAGTACCTGCACGAGGCATCGCAGCGGTGGTACGAGGTCCGCGCCAACACCGATGCCGACGGCGTCACGGTGTTCGTCCGCGACATCGACGAGCGACGCCGGGTCGACCAGGCGCGCACGGCCGAGATGGGCCAGCTCACCGCGATCCTCGAGTCCCTGCCCGCGGCGACCGTCCTCGTCGGCGAGGACGGTCGCATCCTCACCGTCAACCGGGCCTGGACCGCGGACGGCGAGGTGCTGAAGCAGAACGGTGTCATTCCCGGCGGCGTCGGGGACGACTACCTCGAGGTGATGGCCCGGGGCCTGGAGCCGGCGGACCACGCGGCGATCACCGCCGGGCTGCGTCGGCTCATGGCCGACGACCGCGACGACCCGCCGACCTTCGACCACGAGTACTCGCACCGGATGGGTGCCACGCTCAGCTGGTACCGCCTGCAGGCCGCACGGGTCGACTCCTCCCGCCGCGTGGTGGTCAGCCACATCGATGTCACCGAGCAGGTGTGCACCGAGCAGGCCCTGGCCTGGCAGGCCGACCACGACGAGCTGACCGGTCTGCCGAACCGCTCCCGGATGCTCCAGCTGATCGCCGAGGCGCTGGAGGACCGCGAGGGCGGGACGACGGCGCTGCTGCACTTGGACCTCGACGGGTTCAAGACGATCAACGACTCCCTCGGCCACCAGGTCGGCGACGCGCTGCTGCGCCAGGTCGCCTACCGGCTCGTCGAGCAGGTGCGCCCCGGGGACGCCGTCGGCCGGCTGGCCGGCGACCAGTTCCTCGTGCTGGCCCGCGCGGTGGACAGCTCCGAGGCGGCCGCCCTGGCGTTCCGGCTGCAGAACTCCTTTGCGGCGCCCTTCCCGGCCGAGGGGCTGGCCGTGCCGCTGTCGGCCAGCATCGGGGTGGCGGTGGCCGAGCGGGGCGCCGACGCCCACGGCCTGCTGGGCGACGCCGACTCGGCCATGTACGCCGCCAAGGCCTCCGGCCGCGACCGGGTGCACCTGTTCTCGCCCGGGCTGCGGGAGGCCGCGCGCTGGCGGCTGGAGGTGGCCACCCGGCTGCGCGACGGCGCCATCAGCCAGCTCGTCGTCCACTACCAGCCGGTGGTGCGGCTGGACTCCGGGGCGATCGAGGGCGTCGAGGCCCTCGTGCGCTGGCAGCACCCCGAGCGCGGCCTGCTCCCGCCGGACGCCTTCCTCTCGGTGGCCGAGGAGACCGGCCAGCTGATCCCGATGACCCGCTGGCTGCTGCAGGAGACCAGCCGCAACGCCGCGCAGTGGGCCGCCGACGGCCTGCCGCTGCGCATCGCGGTCAACATCAGCGCCCGCCACTTCGCCACCGAGACCCTGGTCCGCGACGTGCGGTCGGCGCTGCGGGAATCCGGGCTGCCCCCGGAGCAGCTGACCCTCGAGCTGACCGAGACCAGCCTGGCCGAGGACCCCGCCCGCGCGGAGGACCAGCTCTCCGTGCTGCGCTCCTTCGGTGTCCGGGTGGCCATCGACGACTTCGGGACCGGCTGGTCGTCCCTCGCGCAGCTGCTGGCGCTGCCCATCGGCACGCTGAAGATCGACCGGTCGCTGCTCACCGCGGCCCAGCGGGTGTCCACCCCGGCCGCCGGCGACGTCCTCGCCGCGATCGTGGCCCTCACCCGCACCCTGGGCATCCGCTCGGTGGCCGAGGGGGTGGAGACCCCGGAGCACCTGCGGCTGGTGCGCGCGGCCGGCTGCGACCTGGCGCAGGGCTGGCTGCTGGGACAGCCCATGCCGGCGGCGGAGATCCCGGGCTGGGTGCGCGCCGTCCAGGCCGCCGGCGGCGACCGGTGCGCGCTCGTGGAGGGCGCGGCCAGGTGATCGACCGGCCCGCACGCCGCCGCGTCCGCCGGGCCAGCGCGCCGGCCGGGCCCCCACGGACGGCGATCGACCTGCCCGCCACCGTGCTGACCGGCGGCGGGCACACTGCGGAGGTGCTCGACAGCCCCGACCTGGCCGCCCGGCCGGCATCCGCGCCCGGCGACGGCCGGCCCCGCCCGCCGCTGGACCTGCTCATCTGGGACGCCCCGAACATCGACATGACCCTGTCGACGGTGATCGGGGCGCGCCCCACGGCGGAGACCCGCCCGCGGTTCGACGCGATCGCCGCCTGGTTCGTGGAGGGCGCCGGGGATCCGGACGGGCCGGACGCGTCCGAGGTCGAGGCGTGCGTGTTCGCCAACATCCCGCCGGTCGTGGGCAGCCTGCAGCGGTGGGTGGAGGCGCTGCGGAGCTTCGGCTTCGCCGTCTTCGCGCGGCCGAAGCTGCAGCCGGACGACGACATCGACCAGGACATGCTCGACCACATCACCGTCCGGTCGCACAGCCACCGGCTGCGCCGGCTGGTGGTCTTCTCCGGCGACGGGCGCAACTTCGCCGAGCCGCTGGAGGAGCTGGCGCGGGAGGGCACCCAGGTCGTCGTCGTCGCCTTCAGCGAGGTCGCCGGCTACGCGATCAGCTCCGACCTGCTCGAGTTCATCGACATCGAGGACGTGCCCGGCGCGTTCGCCGCCCCGCTGGACCGCGTGCGGCTGGACGCGCTGCCGCCGGACGGCGCGTGGCTGCGGCCGACGCGAGGTTTGCGCGAGTTCGTCAGCGGCTTCACCGCCCGCCGCAACGGCTGAGCGCGGCGGGTCAGCGGGCGGGCTCGGCCGTCGGCGCGCCGACGCTGTTGCGGGTGATCTTGGCCCGGTACAGCTGGGCATCCGCGGACGCCATCAGCTCCAGCGGGTAGGCGCGCGACCCGGCGGCCACGCCGACGCCCAGGGACAGGCTCACCTCGCCCGGCGCGAAGCCGGTCGGCTGCAGCTCGGCGGCCGCGGCGCGCACCGCCTCCGCCAGCTCGGCGGCGCGGGCCAGGTCGGCGCCCGGCATGAGGACGGCGAGCTCGTCGCCGCCGAGCCGCGCCACCAGGTCGGTGCCGCGCACCGACCGGCGCAGCAGCGCCGCGACCTGCCGGAGCGCCTCGTCCCCGCCGGCGTGCCCGTGGCGGTCGTTGACGTCCTTGAAGTGGTCGATGTCCAGGAGGACGACGGCCAGCCCGGTGCCGCGCTCGCGCGCCTCGGCGCACCCGGTGGACAGCTCGGCGTCCCACCGGCGGCGGTTGGCCAGCCCGGTGAGCGGGTCCTCGTGGCTGAGCCGGTCCAGCCGGGCCAGCAGGCCCCGGGTGCGCTCCTGCTCCCGCTCCAGCCGGACGCGGGCGCGCAGTTCCCGCACCGCGATCCGCTGCCGCAGCACGTGCGCCACCACGGAGATCAGGGACGCCGTCGCCAGGTAGTAGCCGACGATCCCCAGGGTCTGCGGCGACATCGGCTCGGGCCCCAGCAGCGCCGCCCCGGCGAAGGCGAGGGCGGTCACGGCGACCAGCGCGCCGGTCCAGCGCGGCCGGCCGGAGAGGATGCACCCGCTGCCGTACAGCGCCAGCGAGAGGCCCATGGCGTAGGCCTCTGCGTGCGTCACCTGGGTGGCCATCCAGACGATGTCGAGCTGGACCAGCGTCAGGACCGCCACCGTGATGCGCTGCGGGTGCCGCCGGCCGACCGGGTGCCGCCAGAGCAGCCACAGCGCGACCAGCATCGGCGCGGCGCAGAGGAGGCGGACCAGCGCGAACGGGCCCACGAGCTCCGGCTCGAGCAGGACGTCGAAGCCGGTCCAGGCGGGCAGCACGAGGGCGGCGAAGGTGACGATGAGCAGCGCCGACGCGCGGCCGCGCTGGTGCAGCTCCGCACGCAGCTCGGGCGCGGCCGCGATGAGCTCCCGGAGGGAGGCGCGCTCGGAGAGCTCCTCGTCGGCCCGCCGGCCCGTCGCGGGCACGTCGGACGCCGGGACGTCGGCCGGGTCCGCGTGGACGGCGACGCCCCGGCGCAGCACCGCGGAGCCGCGGTGGACGACGGAGGGAAGCACACCTCCCCATCGGCAGGCCGGCCCGCGAGCCTGAGCGCCGCCCACCCCTCGCGGGTGAGGCCCCCTTGCCGGGTGTCCCGGGACCGGTGGCGGGGAAGGACCGGGCCACAGCGGCGAGGAGGGGCGATGGCGGTCTGCGAGGTCTGCGGCAACGACTACGACATGAGCTTCGAGGTGGTCGCCGCCGGGGAGCGGCACACGTTCGACAGCTTCGAGTGCGCGATCCACCGGATGGCGCCGGTCTGCGAGCACTGCGGGTGCAAGGTGATCGGCCACGGCGTCGTCGTGGACGGGCAGTTCTACTGCTGCGCCCACTGCGCCCGGCACGAGCACGCCGGCGCCGGGGTGGCCGACCGAGCCTGAGCAGCGGCCTGAGCGGCCGGAAGGGTCAGCGGCGGCCCTCGCGCAGCATGGCGAGCGCCTTGTCGATGCGGCGGGCGCGGGTCTCGGGCGCCTTGGCGCCGTCGATCGCGAGCACGTGCCGCTGCCGGTGGCTGTAGGGCAGCGCCTCGAAGGCCGCCCGCGCCGCCGCGTCGCCGGCCAGTGCGTCCGCCAGATCCGGCGGCACGGTCACCTCGCGCGGTGCGTCGTCCAGCTCGACGTCGACCTCGACCTCGTCACCGGCGGCGACGCCGGCGCCGGCGCGGTTCTCCGCGCTGATCGGCAGCAGGTACACGCCGCCGCGCGTGGCCACGGTGCTGCGGTAGGTGTGCCCGCCGATGGTCACGCGGACGGGCGGCTTCTTCCCCGCGCCGAGGGCCTCGACGACCTCGGGCGGCACCCGCATGCCCGTCGCCGTGCGGCCGCCGAGCTCCACCGTCGTCCGGAATCTCATGGCGGGGGAGTGTGCCGCCGGTGGCGTCAGGCCGGAAGGGGCGCGTCCACGGCGGCCCGAGGCGCGGGGATCGCGCCGTCGAGCAGTCCCGGCCGCTGCTGGGCGGCCGGCCGCGGCCGGGCGAAGAGGAAGCCCTGCGCGTGCGAGCACTGCAACGACTGCAGCACGCTGCGCTGGGCGACGTCCTCCACGCCCTCGGCGACGACGTCGAGGTGCAGGCTGCGGGCCAGCTCGATGATCGACGAGACGAGGGTCCGCGAGGCGCCGTCCTGGGCCAGGTCGGTGACGAAACTCCGGTCGATCTTGATGGTGTCCGCCGGCAGCCGCCGGAGGTAGGACAGGCTCGAGTAGCCGGTGCCGAAGTCGTCGATCGCGATGCGGACGCCGAGGGTGCGCAGGGCCCGCAGCCGGTCGACCACGCGCTCGATGTCCTGCACCAGCACGCTCTCGGTGACCTCCAGCGTCAGCTGGACGGCGGGCAGGCCGGTCTCCTCCAGCGCGGCCGCGACGGTCGCGACGACGTCGTCGTCGGCGAGCTGGCGGGGCGAGAGGTTCACCGCCATCCCGATCGGCCGGCCGGCCTCGCGCGACCACGTGACGGCCTGGCGGGCGGCCTCGGTGAGCACCCAGGCGCCGATGGGCACGATCAGGCCGGTGTCCTCGGCCAGCGGGATGAAGTCCGCGGGGGAGACCAGGCCGCGCTCCGGGTGCTGCCAGCGCACCAGCGCCTCGTAGCTGGTCACCTCGCCGGCGGGAAGGCCGACCACCGGCTGGTAGTGCACCGCGAGCTGGCCCTCGGGCAGCGCCCGCGCGAGGCTCTCGACCAGCTCGGCCTTGCCCCGCGCCTCCTGCGCCATGCCGTCGGCGTAGACGACGACGCGGTGCTTGCCCTGCGCCTTCGCCAGGTACATCGCCAGGTCGGCGTTGCGCAGCAGCGCCTCGGCGCTGCGCTCGCCGGGGGTGGTGGTGTCGGCGACACCGATGCTCACGTGCACGACGACGGTGCGCCCGTCGAGGGACACCGGGTCGCCGAAGGCGGCCAGGATCCGGGCGGCGACGGCGCGGGCGGTCTGCGGCCCGGCGCCCATGACGACGGCGAACTCGTCGCCGCCGAGGCGGGCGACCAGGTCCTCCGGCCGCACGCAGCCGGCCAGGCGCCCGGCCACGGCCAGCAGCAGCTGGTCGCCGGCGGAGTGGCCGCGGGTGTCGTTGACGTCCTTGAAGTCGTCGACGTCGAGCAGCAGGACGCTGACCGGCTCACGGCGCCGCTGCAGCAGCGCGGAGGCGGTCTCGAGCAGCTGCGTGCGGTTGGCCAGGCCGGTGAGCGGGTCGCGCAGCCCCTGCTGCTCGTTGAGCCGCCACGCGGCGAGGTTGGCCAGGCTCGCCGCCAGCACGAACGCGCCGTGGATGCCGGCCCAGACCCACGGCTGCGCCTGGGCCTGCGCGGTGCCGAACACCTCGTGCGGATGCCAGGTCCCCATGACGCCGTGGTGCGCGATGGTCAGCAGCAGCGCCACGCCGAACGGCGTCCAGTCCTGGTACAGCGAGACGACGCCGACGACGACGAAGAAGGAGAAGTGCGACTCGGTGATGCCGGCCATGAGGTGCACGAGCAGGACGGCGCCCCCGACCAGGCTCACCGTCGTGGCGGCCGCGCGCAGCTTGCGGCCGAACTCGTCCGGCAGCGCGAGGGGCAGCGGCAGCAGCAGCGCCAGCGTGCTGCAGAGCGCGACCAGCGGCGATGCGCCGGTCAGCAGCGACATCACACCGAGCCCGGCCGCCTGGATCCCGGCGATCCGGACGATCATGGAGTGACGGCGCTGCCAGACCGGTTCGGGCAGCAGCCGTCCCTCGGGGAGGAGCGCGGCCAGGCGCGTCGGCAGGACGTTGAGCACGCCGTCCTATCGGTCGAGTCAGTTCCGTACTTGAACGGTGGAGCGGACCTCCCCCTCCCGAGGGAGGGCCGTGCGGTGGTTGCCCGCAGGGACCGGCGGGACGCGAGTGACGCGGCCGGGCGGCGCGCCGGGCGGGGGACGGAGGCGGGCGACCGTCGCGGCGACTACGGTTCGTCACCGCGGGGCCCGGTGCGTCACCCGGATCCCGGAACCGCAGATCGGAGAGGACCCATGACCAGCGAACCCGGCGTCGACCATCCGGAGGAGCAGACCGAGGCCGAGGTCACGCTCACCGGGCGCGGGATCTCGGTCAGCACGCGCGTGGAGTTCGTCGGCGACGGCGTCCTCACGGTCCGGCCGTCGGTCAGCGAGTACGTCGAGCAGGTCGTGGCCACGACCGGCGACAAGGTCGAGGTCTTCTGGAAGGCCGGCGAGGAGACCCGCGCGCTGCCCGCCGAGGTGCTGCAGGCGGAGGCGGGTGCGGCGCCCCGCTGGCGGCTGCAGATCACCGGCCCGTCGGAGGTCAGCCAGCGCCGCCAGGCCGTGCGCGCCCGCGTGGCGCTGCCCGTCGAGGTGGGCTACGGCAGCACCGAGCTGACCGGGGAGTCCATCGACCTCAGCGAGGCCGGGATGCGGATCGCCTGCGAGGGCTTCGGCGTCCCGCCGGAGGAGGGCGCGAGCCTGGACCTGGTGGTCGACCTGGGCGACGGCCCCGCCGTCCGCAACAAGGGTGAGGTCGTGCGCATGCAGGCGCGCGGCGCCCGCTGGCTGCTGTCGGTCCGCTTCCTCGACCTGCCGGAGAAGGACGGCGACCGGATGCGCCGCCGCGTGTTCCAGGCGCTGCGCGAGGAGCGGGCCCGGCAGAGCGACTGAGCTCAGTCCCGCCAGCGGATCTCGGGGGAGCGGGGCTCGGGCAGCTGGTCGCGGGCGCTCTCGAGCTCCTCCCGGCCGGACGGCAGCCGCGCCCAGACGTGCTTGCGGCCCGGCCGGCGCTCCCAGCCGTAGTCCACCGACAGCTGGGCGACCAGGTGCAGCCCCATGCCGCCGAGCGCGGGATCGCGGTCGACGGCGGGGATCGGCGGCCGGTCCGGGGCCTCGTCGCTGAGGTCGAGCAGCCAGCCGTCGGGGCCGGCGATCACCAGCGCGCGGACGTCACCGCCGCCGTGCCGCATCGCGTTGGACGCCAGCTCCTCGAAGACCAGCAGCAGCCCGTCACGCGCGTCGTCCGTGGACGAGGCGCTCACCGAGGGGTGCGCGATCCGCGCGCGCAGGTCCGACCGCACCCGCGAGACGACCGACAGGGACGACAGCTGCCAGTGCCAGACGTCGCCGGGCACCGAGGGGACCGGGACGCACGGCCAGGTCACGGGGGGATCGGGGTCCCGGCTCGGCTCCAGAGCCATCGCCTCCCCCCTTGCGTCCGCTCCGCAGGCGGGCCGGGCACGACGCGGCCGGCCGACACCCATCCTCGCCGATCGCACCGCGCCGCGCAGAAGGGGCCCGGATCCGGGGGGCTCTTGGCAGACTCGGCACCGTGGAGCAACTGCTGCGTGACCTCAGCCGGGTGGTGCTGGCCAACCGCACGCTGCACGACGTCCTCACCGAGATCACGTCGATCGCGGTGCGCGGCATCCCCGGCTCCGAGGCGACGTCCATCACGCTGGTCCGCGACGACAAGGGCTACACCGCGGCGTACTCGGGCGAGATGGCGCTGTCCGCCGACGAGCTGCAGTACCAGGAGGGGTCCGGCCCCTGCCTCGACGCCGGCCGCGGCGGTGTGGTCCTGCGCATCGACGACATGCGCACCGAGCGACGCTGGCCGCACTACTGCGAGCGGGTCGCCGAGCAGGGCGTGCGCAGCTCGCTGTCGGTCCCGCTGCCCTACCAGGGCATCAGCATCGGGGCCTTGAACAACTACTCCACCGAGCCGGGCGCGTTCGACTCGCCGGAGTCGCTGGGGGCCGCCCTGGACGTGGCCGAGTTCGTCGCGGTCGCCGTCGTCAACGCGACCGCGCACGCCGAGCTGGGCGAGCAGGCGCGCCACATGCGGCTCGCCATGGAGTCGCGGGCGGTGATCGAGCAGGCCAAGGGGGTGCTCATGGCCCAGCGGCACGTGGGCGCCGAGCAGGCGTTCGAGATCCTTCGCGAGGCCTCGCAGCGCTACAACCGCAAGCTGCGGGACATCGCGACGGGGATCGTCGCCTCGACCCGGGAGAACCAGCCCCGCTGAAGGGCAGCGCATGTCCGCCCGGGCCAGTGCGATCCTGTCGAGCCTCCTCGCCGGCGGTGCCGGCGCGGACGGCCTGCCTGGACGGTTGGCCGACGCCTGTGCCCGGGCCCTTCCGGGCACCGGCGTAGCCCTGGTGCTGGCGAGGGACCCGGGCCCGCCGCTGACCGTCGCCGTCTGCGGCCGGGGGGCCGCGCTGATGGAGGAGCTGGAGTTCACGCTGGGAGAGGGGCCCTCCGTGGACGCGGTGCGCGGCGGGCGCCCGGTCCTGCAGCCCGATCTGGCCAGGACCGGCCCGGCGCGGTGGCCGGTGTTCTGCGCCGGCGCCCTGGACGCCGGGATCGCCGCCGTCTTCGCGCTGCCGCTGGTCATCGGCAGGATCCGCCTCGGCAGTCTCGATCTCTGCCGGGAGCGCCCCGAGGGCCTGTCCGACGCCGAGTTCGCTGAAGCGCTCTCGTTCGCCGATGTCGCGACGACCGTCCTGCTCCACCTGCGGACGGACGCCGGGATCGGCACGATCGCCGTCCTCGAGGACCGCGCCGAGGTGCACCAGGCCACCGGCATGATCTCGGTGCAGGCGGGGGTTCCCCTGAGGCAGGCCTTGGCCCTGCTCCGGGCCCGCGCCTACGCGGCCGAGCGACCCATCACCGCGGTGGCCACGGATGTGCTCTCCGGAGCGGTGCGCTTCTCCGGGGACGACGAGGGACGTATACACGGGTAACGACGTGGTCGGGCGGACCGTCGTGAAGAGGCGGACGGGAGGGTCGCATGGCCGGATCCGAGCGGCTGGCGCAGGTGTTCGTGGAACTCGCCGACACCCTGGTGGAGGAGTTCGACGCGGTCGACTTCCTGCAGGTGCTGGCCGACCGGTGCGTCGAGCTGCTCGACGCCGACGCCGCGGGTCTGATGCTCGCCGATCAACGAGGCGACCTGCAGCTGGTCGCGGCCACCACGGAGCCGGCCCGGGAGGTGGAGCAGTTCCAGCTCGACGTCCAGGAAGGCCCCTGCCTGGACTGCTTCGTCACCGGAGCCCCGCAGGCCAACATCAGCCTGGCCGCCGCCGCCGGCCGGTGGCCGCGGTTCTGCCGCATGGCTCTCGACGCAGGGTTCGGCGGGACGCACGCCCTGCCGATGCGGCTGCGCGGCCAGGTGATCGGTGCGCTGAACCTGTTCACCGCCGAACCCCGTGCCCTGAGCCAGTCGGACGTCGCGGTCGGGCAGGCGATGGCCGACGTCGCGACGATCGGGCTGCTGCACGAGCGGAACCTGCATGACCAGACGGTGCTCTCCGAGCAGCTCCAGGGCGCGCTGAACAGCAGGGTGCTCATCGAGCAGGCCAAGGGGGTGCTGGCGGCGCGCTCCGGCATCAGCGTGGCCGAGGCCTTCACCCGGATGCGGTCGCACGCCCGGCGGCACGGGCTGACCCTGACCGGCGTGGCCGCCGCCGTGGTGGAGGGCAGGGTGGACGAACGGGTGCTCCTCCGGTCCTGACCGGCCCTTCCCTGCTCGTCCGGCGGTCCCGGGGGAATGCGCCTATCGTGGAAAGCGCAGCAGGCGTCCGGTTCCCGCGCGGAACCGGATGACCGCCGGGCCACACGGCCCGAGCGCCCCGGCCCCGGCGCGTGTCTTTCCGCGCTGAGGAGACCTCCGCTTGACCACCCTCGAAGCACCGGTGCGCCGCGGCGCGCGCAGTGACTACGCCGACCTGTCCGCCCGGATCAAGGCGGCCGGCCTGCTCGAACGGCGGACCGGCTACTACGTGGTGAAGTTCGCCCTGACGCTGGGGCTGTTCGCCGCCGGCTGGGTGGCCTTCGTGTTCATCGGAGCCAGCTGGTGGCAGCTGCTCACCGCCGCCGTCCTCGGCGTCCTGTCCACCCAGGTCGCCATGCTCGGCCACGACGCCGGGCACAAGCAGGTGACCCGCACCCGGGGCAGCAGTTACCTGCTCGGGATCGTGCTCGGCAACCTGCTGACCGGCCTCAGCTTCGGCTGGTGGCTCGACAAGCACAATCGGCACCACGCGCACCCGAACCACGGGGAGCTCGACCCGGACGTCGCGCCCGCCGGTCCGCTGGTGTTCCTGCACGGCCAGGCCGAGGGCCGCACCGGCCTGCTCGCCTGGCTCACCCGGCACCAGGCCGCCGTCTTCTTCCCCATCCTGTTGCTCGAGGGCCTGAACCTGCACGTGGGCAGCTTCGCGGCGCTGCGCGACGGCACGGTCAAGGCACGCCTGCGGGAGGGTGCGCTGCTCGCCGTCCACCTCGTGGCCTTCGTCGGCGCACCCTTCGTCGTCCTCTCCTTCTGGCAGGCGCTCGCGTTCCTCGCCGTCCACCAGGCCGTGTTCGGCTTCTACATGGGCTGCTCGTTCGCGCCGAACCACAAGGGGATGCCCCCGCTGACCGAGGAGGAGGAGAAGGACTACCTCCGCCGGCAGGTGCTGACCGCGCGCAACGTGCGCGGGAGCCGGTTCACCGACTGGCTGCTCGGCGGCCTGAACTACCAGATCGAGCACCACCTCTTCCCGAGCATGCCCCGGCCGAACCTGCGCCGGGCCAAGCCGCTCGTGGAGCGGTTCTGCGCCGAACGCGGCGTCCGGTACGCCGAGACGGGCCTGCTCGACTCCTACGGCCAGGTGCTGCAGCACCTGCACGACGTCGGGGAGCCCGGGCGCGCCTGAGCGCGCCGGCTCACCGCCGGTTGAGCCCGATCAGCCGCTCCACCAGGAACTCGACGGCGGCCTCGCTGTCGACGCGCTCGGCGACCTCGACGGCGCCCGGTGCCGCGGACACGGTCCGCCGGTCCACCAGGGTCTGCCCGCGGCCGGCACCGAGCGTAGTGTCGACGACCACCGACCGCCGCACGGTGCCGACGGTGCCCGGGACGATCGCCTCGGTGAGGGCGAGCGCGTCGTGCACCACCACGCCCGCGGTCCCGTAGGAGGTCCGGGCGTGGTCGAGGTACTGCCGCAGGATCGCCGCGGCGGTCGCGCCGACCGGGCCGGCGGCGGCGAAGCGGGCGATGCCCGCCTCGGTCAGGACGGTGGGCACGGTGACGTCGAGGCCGACCATCGTGGTCGGCAGCCCGGCGGTGAGCACCGCCTGGGCCGCCTCCGGATCGACCCAGACGTTGAACTCCGCCGCCGCGGTGACGTTGCCGCCGAGCGCCGCGGACCCGCCCATCACCACGAGCCGGCCGATCCGCTCCGCCGCCTCGGGGAAGACGCCGAGCAGCAGCGCCAGGTTGGTCATCGGGCCGATGGTGGCCACGGTGACCGGCTCGGGTGAGGACAGCAGCAGGTCGGCCAGCGCCACCACGGCCGGGCGCGGGTCCAGCGGCGCGGGGGACGGCGGCAGCTCGACCCCGCCGAGGCCCGCGGCCCCGTGCACGTGCCCGGCGCGCTCGGCCTGGGGGTGCACCAGCGAGGAGTGGGCGCCGGCCGCGACCGGGACGTCGGCCCGCCCGGCCAGGTGCAGCACCCGCCGGGCGTTCTCGGTCGTCTGCGCCAGCTCGACGTTGCCGTGCACCGTCGTCACCAGCCGCAGGTCCACCTCCGGGCTCGCGACCGCGAGCAGCAGCGCGAGGGCGTCGTCGATGCCGGGGTCGGTGTCGATCACCAGCGGGGTGCGGGCCACCCGCTCATCCCACCAGACGGGCCCTCGTCGGCGGCTCAGCGCTCCTCGACGCTGCCGCTGCCGTCCACGTGGCGCTCCACCTCTGGGCCGCCGCCGTAGGTGACCGTGCCGCTGCCGGTCACGACCGCGACCAGGAAGTCGCTGACCTCGACGTCCGCCGAGCCGGAGCCGGAGATCGTCACGTCCGCGACCTTGCTGTCGAGCTGCCGGGCGTCGTACTGGCCCGAGCCGTCGACCTCCACCACCTGCCGGCCGGCGCGGCCGTCGAGGGTCACGGTGCCCGAGCCGGAGAGCCGCACCCGCAGCTCGTCGACGTCGAGCCCCTCGGCCCGCAGGGTCCCCGAGCCGGACACCTCCAGGGTCGCGGCCGCGGGCATCACCAGCTCGTAGCGGACGTCGCCGAGGTCCCCGACCGACCGCTCGGCGTCGAGGACCAGCCGGCCGTCGCGCACCTCGCTGGTCAGCTGGTCGAGCACGTTCTCCCCCGCCGTGATCCGAAGCGACGGCGTGTCCCCGGTCGTCAGGACCAGCTCCCCGCTGGTCGCCAGCTCCACCCCGGACACCGCCTCGACCGGGCGGTCCTCGCTGCGCGCCGGACCGGGATCGCCGGTGAACGACGTCAGCCCGCACCCGGTGAGGAGGACCACGGCTGCCGCTACCCACGCCCCGCGCATGGGTGCATGCTCCTCCGCCGGAGGGCGCCGGAGAGGATCTCGTGCATGCCGCACGTGCTCCTCGCCAGCTGCGCCGACGCCCGGGGTCTGGACGACGACGAGCCGCTGCTCGTGGCCGCGCTCGCCGACGCCGGCCTGACCGCCGCGGCCGCCGACTGGGCCGACCCGTCCGTCGACTGGGCCGCGGCCGAGCTCGTGGTGGTGCGCTCGACGTGGAACTACGCGCCGCGCCGCGACGACTTCCTGGCCTGGGCCCGGGCGGTCGAGGCGGCCACCGGGCTGCACAACCCGGCCGCGGTGCTCGAGTGGAACACCGACAAGCGCTACCTGGCGGAGCTGGCGGAGGCCGGGGTGGCGGTCGTCCCGACGGCGTGGGCCGCGGAGGACGGGCAGCTGGCCGCCGCGCTGGACCGCTGGGCCGGCGACGTCGTCGTCAAGCCGGTCGTGTCGGCCGGCGCCCGCGACACCGCCCGCTTCCGGGCCGGCGAGGACCCGCGCCCGTTCGCCGAGCGGATCCTCGCCGGCGGGCGGCCGGTTATGGTGCAGCCCTACCTCGCCCGGCTGGACGACGAGGGGGAGACCGGGCTGGTCTACCTGGACGGCGAGTACAGCCACGCGTTCGGCAAGGGCGCGCTGCTCGCCGGGGCGCCGCTGGGACCCGGCCTGTTCGCCGCGGAGACGATCACCGCGCGCACGGCCGACGCCGCGCAGCTCGCCGTCGGCGACGCCGTCCTGGCCGCCGTCCGCGCGCGGACCGGGATCGTGCCGCTCTACGCGCGCGTCGACCTGGTGCCGGGGGACGACGGCGCCCCGCTCGTGCTCGAGGTCGAGCTGACCGAGCCGAGCCTCAATCTCCCGGTCGCGCCCGGCTCCGCGCAGCGGCTCGCCGCCGCCATCGCCGCGCGCCGGTAGCTCCGTCATTCCCGGACACGCCGCGCGTGTCCCGGAGCCGGCGAGGTGACCACAGCCGGAAATGGCCCTCTCCCGCGGGGAAACGGGCGGATTGTCGACAAGGAAACCGCTGGAAGAACGGGTCATCGCACCCATTTCCGGGCGGTGGCAACGGTTCGGTCACGCGCGGTCAAGCGGCGTCGGAAAACCGCCGAGAAAACGCGCCCCGCTCCCTACCTTTCTCCTTGTCCGCGGCACCTTCCCCAGCCGCGGTCAGGACGTCGAAAGGAGGACGGCATGAACGGCGAGACGCGCTCTCCGGCCGCAGCACCGCTCGTGCCGTCCTCCTCCGACGCGGACCGGTCCCTGGCCGGCCTGCTCGACGTGCTCGACCGCGCCGACGCGATGCTGCCCCGGCAGCCGCAGCGCCCCCGGCGCTCGGTGGCCTACCGCTCCGCGCGGGGCGTCGCCCTGCGGCCCGTGCCGCCGCTGCGGTCCTCCGCGCCGGCGCCGGCCGTGCCCGTCCCCGCCCCGGCCCCCGCGTCCGTCCCCGCTCCCGCTGTCGCGCTGCCGGGCGGCCTGCGCGGGCTGGCCCGCCGCGCGGCGCTCTGGGGCGCCGGCCCCGAGGGGGAGTACCTCGCCTGGCGCGCTGCCCGGCCGGCCGCCGTCCCGGCACCCGATGCGGCGCCGGCCCGCCGTCCCGGCCGCCTGCGCGGCCTGGTCCGCCGGCTCGCGCTCTGGGGCGCCGGTCCCGACGGCGCGCACCTCGCCTGGGGCAGTTCCGTCCGGGTGATCTCGCTGGCGCCCGAGCCGCCCGCTCCGCCGCGCCCCGACGGCCCCGTCGTCCTCCGCGAGCTGCCGAGCACTCCCACGATCCCGCGCGCCGGACGCACCGCGGCGCCTACGGTGGCCGAGTGTTCACCACCCGCCCGGAACTGGCCGGAACGTTCGGCATGGTCGCCTCGACCCACTGGCTGGCCACCGCCGCGGGCATGGCCATCCTCGAGGCCGGCGGCAACGCGTTCGATGCGGCCGTCGCCGCCGCGCTGGCCCTCCAGGTCGTCGAGCCCCACCTCAACGGGCCCGGCGGCGAGGTCCCCGTCCTCTTCGCCAGAGGGGATACGGGGGAGCCCGTCATCCTGTCCGGTCAGGGGGTCGCCCCCGCCGCCGCGACGATCGACGCCTTCCGGGAGCTGGACCTCGACCTGGTCCCCGGAACCGGCCTCCTCGCCGCGACGGTCCCGGGCGCCGTCGGCGCCTGGCTGACCCTGCTGCGCGACCACGGCACCCTGCCGCTGGACGCCGTCCTCCGCTACGCCATCGAGTACGCCGAGACCGGCCACCCCCTGCACCCGCGGGTGGTCGCGACCTGCGCCTCGGTCTCCGAGCACTTCCGCACCCACTGGCCGACCTCGGCCGCCACCTGGCTCACCTCCGACGGAGCGGTTCCCGCCGCCGGCAGTCTTTTCCGCAATCCGGTTCTGGCCTCGACCTACCGCCGCCTGCTCGACGCAGCGCGCGGTCCCACACGGGAGGCGCAGATCGACGCGGCACTGGCTGCCTGGTATACGGGATTCGTCGCCGAGGCGATCGACAGGTTCTGCCGGTACCCGGTGATGGACGACTCCGGTCGTCCCCACCCCGGGTTTCTGACCGCGCACGACCTGGCCACGTGGACCCCGAGGTACGAGCCGCCGGTCACCCTGGACTGGCGGGGGTGGACGCTCGCGAAGGCCGGGCCGTGGTCCCAGGGTCCGGCACTGCTCCAGGCGCTGGCGATGCTGGACGGCGCACTGCCGGCGGGCCCCGCGGGAAGCAACGCCTCCGTCTCCGAAGACGCGGACACCGCCGAGGTGGTGCATGCGAGCGTCGAGGCGACGAAGCTGGCGATGGCCGACCGCGAGGCCTGGTACGGGGACGTGGACGATGTGCCGGTGGACGACCTCCTCTCGTCCACCTACGCCGCCGAGAGGCGGGCGCTCATCGGGGGGACCGCGAGCCGCGAGCTGCGGCCCGGCTCCCCGGGCGGGCGCCCGCCCCGGCTGCCGGCCTTCGTCACCGCCGGCCACGAGGGCCCCCGCGTCCACTCCGCCGCGGGTGTGGGCGAACCGACCGTCGACCCGCTGGGCACGACCCGCGGCGACACCTGCCACGTCGACGTCGTCGACCGGTGGGGCAACCTCGTCTCCGCCACCCCCTCCGGCGGCTGGTTGCAGAGCTCGCCGGTGATCCCGGAGCTGGGCTTCGCCCTCGGCACCCGGGCGCAGATGTTCTGGCTCGAGCCGGGCCTGCCGAACTCCCTGGCCCCCGGCAAGCGCCCGCGCACCACCCTCACGCCGTCGCTCGCCCTGCGCGGCGGCGTCCCGGCGCTGGCCTTCGGCACCCCGGGCGGGGACCAGCAGGAGCAGTGGCAGCTGTGCTTCTGGCTCGCCCACACGCTGCGCGGGCTGGACCTGCAGGCCTCCATCGACGCCCCGGCCTGGCACACGACGAGCTTCCCGTCGTCGTTCTACCCGCGGGACACCTCGCCCGGGGAGATGGTGGTCGAGTCCCGCATCGGGGACGACGTGGTCGCCGAGCTGCGCCGCCGCGGCCACGCGGTCGTGGTCTCCGACGCCTGGACGCTGGGCCGGCTCTCCGCGGTCAGCCGGGACGCGGAGACCGGCGTGCTGCGGGCCGCCGCGAACCCCCGCGGGATGCAGGGCTACGCCGCCGGACGGTGACCGGCCGCGTTCGTTCCGACACATTTGTTGTGTGCGACCGGATGTTCGTGAGACAAAGGAACGTCGATAGTCGGGTCGGACGGGCGCGATCGTCGTAGTCCCCGCATCGCTCGGGTGATCCAGGAGAGGGTCCCCGGCCCCACGCTTCGGAAGGAACCGGCGTGAGCACTGACGGCCGCCTGGCCGCCGTCCGCCGGCTGGAGGAGACCGCCGTCGGGTCGCGGTCGCTGCAACGGCTCACCGAGCTCACCGCCCGGCTGCTCGGTGCGCCCTCGGCCCACGTGGCGCTGCTCGGGGAGACCCAACTGATCGTGGGCGGCGCCGGCCTCCCGCCGGGGTCGCTCGGTGCCCGGTCCCCGCTCGAGGACGTGCTGTGCACGGCGGCCACCGGCAGCTCGGGGCCGCTGGTGGTCACCGACGCGCGCGCGGACGAGCGGGTGGCCGCCCTCGCGCCGGTGACGTCGGGCGCCGTCCGGTCCTACCTCGGCATCCCGCTCGCCGCGCACGACGGGCAGGTCGTCGGGACGCTGTGCGTCTTCGGGCCGCGGCCGCGGGCCTGGACCGACGCCGACGTCGCGCTGCTGCGCCAGATGGCCGACTCCGTCGCCACCGAGCTCGAGCTCTCCGCCCTGGCCCGCGAGTTCGAGGCGCACCGGGTCCGCTTCGAGCTGGCGATCGACGCGGCGGAGATCGGCAGCTTCGACTGGGACCTCACCACCGGCCGGCTGATCTGGGACGACCGGCTGGTCCAGCTGTTCGGCTACGAGCGGACCTCGTTCACCGAGAGCATCGAGGCGTTCAACGCGCGGCTGCATCCCGACGACCTGTCCCGGGTCTCCGACGCGCTCCGGCACGCGATCGAGACGGTCGGCGGCTACGACGCGGAGTACCGCATCGTGCTGCCGACGGGGGAGACCCGCTGGATCCGGGCCCGCGGCCGCGCGGTCGGGGACGACACCGGGACCGCCGTCCGGTTGCTGGGCGCCGCCTACGACACCACCGAGCAGCGGGACGCCGACGCCCGCGTCGCCCGGGTCCTCGAGACGATGACCGCGGCGTTCTTCGCACTGGACCGCGACTACCGCTTCACCTACGTCAACGCCGAGGCCGAACGGGTGCTGCAGTCCTCCCGGGACGACCTGCTCGGCGGCGACATCTGGCAGCTGTTCCCCCTCGCTCTGGGCAGCGCGTTCGAGACGCACTACCGCGGCGCGATGACCTCCGGCGAGGAACGGGTCTTCCAGGCGTACTACCCGCCGCCGCTGGACGCCTGGTACGAGGTCCGGGCGTGGCCGGGCCCCGACGGGCTGTCGGTGTACTTCCTCGACATCACCGAGCGGCGCAGCGCCGAGGAGCGCGCCCGGCGCAGCGCCGCGCGGCTGAGCCTGGTCGCCGAGGTCAGCACCATGCTCGCCGGCACCGTCGGCGACCGGGGGGACGAGCGCGCGGCGCTGCAGCAGCTCGCCGAGATCGTCGTCCCCGTGCTCGGCGACTGGGCCATCGTGAGCCTGCTGGACGAGGACGGGCGGATCCGGGACGTCGGCAGCTGGCACCGCGACGCGGACGCCCGGGACCTCACCGCCCGGTACGCCGAGCTGCGCCTGGCCGCGATCGACGCGGACGCGCCGGTGTTCAAGGCGCTGGCCTCGGGCCAGCACATGGTGGTCCCGGACGTGCCGGCGGCCGTCCGGGCCGGCCTCGACCCGGTGGTGCGGCCGGTCTTCGACGAGCTGGCGCCGCGGAGCGCGATCACCCTGCCGCTGACCGCGCGCGGCCGCACGCTCGGGGCACTGAGCATCTACCGCTCGGCGGGGCGCGGGCCGGCCGACGACGAGGACGTCGCCGCCGCCCGCGAGGTGGCCGAGCGGGCGGGCCTGGCCCTGGACAACGCCCGCCTGTACGAGCAGCAGCGGCGGCTCGCGGAGGGCCTGCAGCGCAGCATGCTGACCGCGCCCCCGGAGCCCGACCACGCCGAGATCGTCGTCCGCTACCACCCGGCCGTGCAGGCCGCCGAGGTCGGGGGCGACTGGTACGACGCGTTCCTGCAGCCCAGCGGCGCCACCGTGCTCGTCATCGGCGACGTCGTGGGCCACGACACCGAGGCGGCGGCCACCATGGGCCAGCTGCGCGGGCTGCTGCGCGGCATCGCCTACCGCGACGGCATCCGCCCGGCCGAGGTCCTCACCGACCTCGACCGCGCCGTCGAGGGGCTGCAGATGCGTGCGCTGGCGACCGCGGCCATCGCCCGGGTCGAGCAGACGGCGGAGGAGCGGGCCGCCGGGCTCACCCGGCTGCGGTGGTCGAACGCGGGTCATCCGCCGCCGCTGCTGCTGCACCCCGACGGCCGGATCGAGCAGCTGGCCGGCGAGCGCGCGGAGCTGATGCTCGGCGTCGACCCGACCGCCCGCCGCACCGAGTCCGTGGTGACCTTCCGGCGCGGCGCGACGGTGCTGCTCTACACCGACGGCCTGGTCGAGGGGCGCGACCTGTTGCTCGACGAGGGCATCGCCCGGCTGCGCGCCGCGCTGGCCGAGCTGGCCGACCGGCCCCTGGCCGAGCTCTGCGACCGGCTGATCGAGCGGCTGCGCCCCGACGGCCTGCAGGACGACATCGCCCTCGTCGCCATCCGGCTGCACCCCCAGGACCGCCCGCGCCCGGCGGAGGCCGGGCCGCGCCGCCTCCCGCCCAGCGTGCCGCCGGAGTAGAAGGGGCCGTTCAGCCGCGGGGCAGCAGCGCCCAGACGACCTTGGCGTCGTGGCTGACGTACCAGCCGTGCGCCGTGGCCAGCTCGGCGATCAGGTACAGCCCCAGGCCGCCCTCGCTGGGGTCACGGCCGACCGCCGGCACCGGCGGTGAGGACGGCGCCTGATCGGTGACCTCGATGAGGTAGGCCTGCTCGGTCAGCCGCACGGCCGCGGTCACCCGGCTGCCGCCGCCGTGGCGCAGCGCGTTGCTGGCCATCTCGTCCAGCGCCAGCACCAGCTGGTCGCGCAGGTCCTCGCTCTCGGCGTCCCGCCGACGCGCGGTGGCGGTGGCGTGCCGGCGCACCTGCGACCGGACGACGGGCAGCTCGGCGACGTCGGTCAGCTCGAAGAACAGCCCGTCGTGCGCCGCGGGCGGGGTCGCCGACGGCCAGAGCGGCTCCGCCGACGTGCCCGCCACCATGCGTCCCCTTGCCACCGAGGCCGCGCGGAACGGCGACCGAACATCTCGTATGGGCCGCGGGGCGGCCGTCCAAACGTCATGGGACACGCATCACCCCGGACGGGTGAAGGCGGTGGGCTCAACCGGCGGCCAGCTCGGCCAGCTTCGACACCGTGTTCCAGTTCCGGTTGGTGCCGGCGACGCCGAGCAGCCGGTCCCACTTCCACTTCGCCATGGCACTGTCGGCCATGCCGCCCGGCAGCCACAGGTAGAGCTCGCGGCCGCGGACCACGTACTCGCCGTCCTCGGCGGGCGGGAGCTCCGCGATCCGGGCCTCGGCCGGTGCCTCGGGGAAGAAGGTCACCGAGTACCGGGCCGGGTCCGTCGCGACCGCGCCGAGCGGGTCGGCCTCCAGCACCGCCGCGAGCTCATCGCCGGTGCGGATCACGACCGGCACCTCGAAGCCGAATTCCTTCTCGATCTCCCGCGTCAGCTGCGTCGCGAGGTCGGCCTCCGGGAGCGGGCTGTCGAGCAGCACGTTGCCGCTGCGCAGGTAGGTGCGCACGTCGCCGTGCCCGGCCGCGGTGAGGACGGCGCGTAGCCGGGGCATGTCGACCTGGCGGGCCTTGCCCAGGTTGATGCCGCGCAGCAGGGCGACGTAGCGGGTGCTCATGCCGCGCACGCTAACGCTCAGCCGCCGACGAACACGGGGTCCCAGGCGCCCAGGGTGACGCTCAGGGTCACCGCGACGGCGCAGACGGCCACGGTGGCGGCCACGGCGACGGCGTCCCGGCGGTGCAGCCGCGACCCCCGGGCATGGGACCGGGGGACGCCGGAGTCGAAGCCGCGGGCGTCCATCGCGGTGGCCAGCCGGGAGCCGCGGCGCACCGCACCGACGAGCAGGGTGAAGGCCGCACCGGCCAGCAGCCGGACGGCGGCCACCGGATTGCGCCCGGCCTCCACCCCCCGCGTCCGCCGGGCCAGCCGGATCGCCTCGAACTCGGTCACCAGCAGCGGGGCCAGGCGCAGCGCGGCCAGGGCGCCGTAGGCGAACCGGGTGGAGACCCGCCAGTGGATCGTCAGCGCGTCGGCCATGCGCACGGGGTCGGTCGAGGAGACGAGCAGCACGCCGGGCAGCGCCAGCCCGACCACCCGCAGCGCCAGTCCGACGCCGGTGACGAGGGTCGCCTCCTCCGCCAGCAGCACGTTGACCACGCCCACCGAGGAGGCGCCGACCAGCAGCGGCCAGGTCCGCCGCAGCAGCACGCCGGGGCGGGTCAACCCGGCGGCGGGGAGCAGGCAGAGCTCCGCCGCGACGACCACGGCCGGGGTCACGACGTCCAGGCTGGTCAGCAGCACCAGGGTGGCCACGGCCATCGCCGTCAGCTGCGCGACCGGGTTGATCCGGGACAGCGGCACGTCCGGCGCCGGCCCCAGCGCCAGCGACGTCACAGTGCTCCCCGTTCGCTACCGCGGGACGCTCCGCTCCTCGCTCGTTCCTTGCTGCGATGCTCACGCCCCTGTCCGCTCATGGCGAGCCGGTCGTCGGCGAGGACGGCGACCAGGTCGGCGTCGTGCGTGACGACGGCGACCGCGCAGCCGCCCGCCCGCTGCTCGGCCAGCAGCGTCACCAGCTCGCGCCAGGTGGCGGCGTCCTGGCCGAAGGTCGGCTCGTCCAGCACGACCACCCGTGGCGAGGTGGCCAGCGCGGTGGCCACCGACAGCCGCCGCTGCTGGCCGCCGGAGAGCGTGTACGGGTTGGCGTCGGCGAAGGCGGTCAGCTCCAGCCGCTCGAGCAGGGCGTCGGCGGTCGCCCGGGCGGCCGTGGCGTGCTCGCCGGAGCGCAGCGGCCCCAGCGCCAGCTCGTCGCGCAGCCGCCCGGTGAGGAACTGCTGCTCCGGCTGCTGGAACACCGTGCCGATCCGGCTGACCAGCTCGCCCGCCCGCCAGCGGTGCGGCTCCCGGCGGCCCCGCCGCACACCGGCGGCCAGCTCGTCGGCCGCCAGCACGCGGCCGGCCGTCGGGCCGCGCAGGCCGGCGAGCAGCAGCGCGAGGGTGGACTTGCCGGTACCGTTCGGGCCGGTGATCGCCAGCGCGCGCCCGGCCCGGAGCGTCGCGTCGGCGCAGGCCAGGGCCGGGGCGCTCGCGCCGCGGTAGGTGAACCCGGCCGCCTCGGCGGCGAGCAGGACCGGTCCGTCCGCCGCTCTCGGCAGCTCCAGACCGGCGGTGCGGGGGACCGGCCGCCAGTCCGGCCCGTGCTCGACCAGCCCGCCGTGCACCACCTCGACGACCCGGTCCACCAGCGGCAGCCACGGGGCGGCGTCGTGGTCGACGACGAGGACGGTCGCCGAGCGGTCGGCCGTCGACCGCGCCACGGCGTCGCGCACGAGGGCTGCGCCGGAGCCGTCGAGCTGGGCGGTCGGCTCGTCGAGCAGCAGCAGCCCCGGCCGCCGCGCGAGGACGCCGGCCAGCACCAGCCGCTGCTTCTCGCCGCCGGAGAGCGCCGCGGTGGGCCGCTCGCGCCCGTACCGGAAGCCGACGGCGGCCAGCGCCTCGTCGACCCGCGGCCAGATGACCTCCGCGGGCAGGCCCGCGTTCTCCAGCCCGAACGCGACGTCGTCCCCGGCGCGCGTCATGACGAGCTGGCTGTCGGGATCCTGGGCGAGCAGGCCGGTGCGGCCGCGGGCGGCGCCCGGCGGCGCGCCGTCGACGGTGAGCTCGCCGGTGATCTCGGTGCCCTCGGCGTCGAGGAGGCCGGCGAGCGCGGCGAGCAGCGTGGACTTGCCGGCGCCCGAGGCGCCGGTGAGCAGCACCCGCTCGCCGGGCTCGACGACGAGGTCGGCGCCGGTCAGCGCCCAGGCGCGGCGGGAGGCGTGCCGGACGCCGAGGCCGCGAGCCACGACCCGGGCGGGTCCGGAGGCCGGCACGCTCGCGCTCCGAGTCCGCTGCGGACCGGGAGCGCGAGCGCCGGTGGGCAGGAGATCGGCCACCGGAGCGGCTCAGACGCGGCGGCGGCCCGCGGCGAAGGCGTTCAGCGCGCCGGTCCGGGCCAGCGCGCGGACCAGCAGCAGTCCGACGATCCCTGCCAGCAGGACGCTCGAGAGCACGGTGAAGACCGTGTAGGGCAGCTGGAAGCCGAAGAAGGAGAGCTCGCTGTAGTAGAGCGAGTTGTCCAGGATCGACGTCGAGAGCCCGGCGGTGACCCCGGCGAGCACAGCCGTCCCCCAGCCGAACGTCCGGTAGCGGGTGAGCAGGAAGCCGATCTCGCCGCCGAGGCCCTGGACCAGGCCGTACACGACGATGATCCCGCCGTACGGCGAGCCGAGCAGCAGGCTCAGCGCCGCGGCCAGGGTCGAGGCGAAGATCGCCGCGCCCGGCTTGCGGACCAGCAGCCCGGCGACGACCCCGGGCATGAGGTAGACGCCGTTGAGGATCGCCGCCAAGGGAGCGAAGAAGGCCAGCGGCGCGCTGAGCACGCCGAAGGCGAGGTTCCACGCCCAGAAGACGACGCCGAACGCCACGCCGAGGACGGCGGTGACGACGATGTCGACGGTGCGCCAGCGCCGGGGCGCGGACTGCTCGTCGGCGGGGACGGACGACGGACGGACGGCCTGGTCGGCCATGGATTCCTCCAGACTCCCTGCGCCGGCATTACCCGGATCAGGTTCGAGGGTCTGCGGCGGACCGCACTCTCAGCGCCTAGGCGCTCCCCTGTCGGTTTCTTCTGTTGTGCCGTGCAGCCTAACCCTCATCGGTCCGGAAGAGCCGATCGAGGTGGTAGCGCAGCACCGCGGCGGCCTGCTCGGCGGTGCGCTGGGTGCCCAGCACGCTCGAGGTCAGCCCGTTGGCCATCGCCAGCAGGCCCACCACCTCGGTGCGCGGATCCCGGTCGGCCGGGATCTCCCCGGCCTCCCGGGCGCGGGTGAGGACGCCGGTGAGCCAGTTCTCCAGCGCGTTCGGCGGGGCCAGCGCCTCCTCCGCGATCCCGGGCACCCACTCCGCGCCGGTGAGGCCGGCGGCGTAGTACGCCGTCCATGCCAGGGAGTCGGCCCGGCTCTGCTCGTCCATGGGCAGGATCGCGGTGAGGACCACCTCGAGGACCGTCCGAGGCGGCAGCCCCGTGCCGATCGCGGCGGCGCGCTCCCGCACCCGCCGGTCCAGCCGCGCGGCGAGCTCGCCCGGCCCGGACGCCATGAGGGTGCGCTTGTCGGTGAAGTAGTACTGGACGACCCGCAGCGAGACGCCGGCCTCCGCGGCCACCTCCCGCATCGTCACCGCCTGCAGCCCGCGGGTGCTCGCGATCCGCAGCAGCGCGTCGGTGAGCGCGCGCCGCCGCTCGTCGTGGTCCACGCGCCGCGGCATGCCGCCATCCTCGCGCACCGGGGCTCTTTCGTGAGACGTATGTATCCATACGATGACCGGGGAGGCCGGCATGACCGTTCGGACGGCGCGCAACGGCGATCTCGAGCTGGCCTACGAGGTGCTCGGCGAGCCCGGCGGGGAGCCGCTGCTGCTGGTCATGGGCCTGGGCGCGCAGATGGTCGGCTGGCCCGACGGCCTCTGTGCCGAGCTGGTCGGCCGCGGGTTCACCGTCGTCCGCTTCGACAACCGCGACGTCGGGCTGTCCACGCACCTCGACGTCCCGCCGCGGCGCCGTGGGCCGGCGCCCTACTCGCTGGCGGACATGGCCGGCGACGCGCTCGCGGTGCTGGACGACGTCGGCTGGCCGGCCGCGCACGTCGTCGGGGCGTCGATGGGCGGGATGATCGCCCAGCTGCTCGCCGTCGAGCACCCCGACCGGGTGCTGTCGCTGACCTCGATCATGTCCACGCCGTCGCCGCGGATCGGGCGCATGCGCGCCCGCACCCTGCTCGCGCTGGTCCGCCGCGCGCGCCGGCTGGCGAGGGAGCACGGACGGCCCGCGACCCCCGAGGCGATGGCCGACTTCATGGTCGCCATGCAGGAGGTCACCGGCTCACCCGGCTACCCGCCCGACCGGGAGGGGCACCTGGCGATGCTCCGTGTGGCGATGCCGCGCGACGACGCCGGGCTCACCGGCCCGGGGGCGAAGCGCCAGAACGCCGCCCAGCGCACGGCCCGTGACCTGCGGGCCGAGCTGGGCGCCGTCCGCGTGCCTGCCCTGGTGATCCACGGCGACAGCGACGTGATGATCCGGCCCGAGGGCGGGCGGGCGACCGCCGCGGCGATCCCGGGCGCACGGCTCGTCGTCTATCCCGGCATGGGCCACGAGCTGCCCCGCGCGCTGTGGCCCGCGTTCGCCGACGAGATCCGCACGACCGCCGACGACGCCCGCAGCCGGGCCTCCTAGCGCCGTCAGAGCACGAGGCCGGTGAGCAGGTAGGCGTTCAGGCCGATGATCAGCGCCGCGACGACCGCGCCGGCGGCGGTGGTGGTCCGCCGGTTCACCCAGCCGCCCATGAGGTCGCGGCGGCTGGTCAGCCACAGCAGCGGCACGAGCGCGAACGGGATGCCGAAGCAGAGCACCACCTGCGACCAGACCAGCGCGGTGGTCGGGTCCCCGCCGAGCAGGAGGATGGCGAGGGCGGGCGCCAGCGTGATGCCCCGGCGGACCATGAGCGGGATGGTGCGGCGCAGGAAGCCGGCCATCACCACCTGACCGGCGTGCGTGCCGACCGAAGAGGACGCGAAGCCCGAGGCCAGCAGCGCGATCCCGAACGCGGCCGCCGCGCCGGCGCCGAGCCGGTCGCCGAGCCCGACGTGCACCGCCTCGAGCGAGCCGGCGTCCGAGCCGCCGCTGAACAGCTGCGCCGCGATGACCAGCATCGAGGCGTTGACCAGGCCGGCCAGGCCCATCGCCAGCAGGACGTCGAGCCTCTGGGCGCGCAGCAGCCGGCGCCGTCCCTCGGCGCTGCGGCCGGCGGTGACGACGTCGCCGTAGCGGCCCGGCGTGAGCGCCGAGTGTACGTAGATGACGTGCGGCATCACCGTCGCGCCGAGGATCCCGGTGGCGAGCACCAGGCTCTCCGGCCCGTCGAAGGAGGGCACCATCCCGCCGGCCAGCCCGCCGAGGTCGACGCCGGAGCCGATCAGCGTGTAGCCGAAGCCCAGCCCGATGACCAGGAGCAGCCCGGCGATGACCCGCTCGAACGGCCGGTGCCCGCGCGACTGGGCGGCGAGCAGGAGAAAGGCCGCCACCGCGGTGATGCAGCCGCCCACCGGCAGCGGCACGCCGAACAGCAGGTAGAGCGCCACCGCGCCGCCGACGATCTCGGCCAGGTCGGTGGCGATCGCGACCGCCTCGGCCTGCACCCACAGCACCCAGGTCACCGGGCGCGGCAGCCGCTCCCGGCAGAGCGTGGCGAGATCCCGGCCCGTCGCCATACCGAGCTTGGCGGTCAGCGACTGGATGAGCATCGCCATGAGGTTGGCGGCGACGATCACCCACAGCAGCGTGTAGCCGAAGGCGGCGCCGCCGGAGAAGTTGGTCGCGAAGTTGCCCGGGTCGACGTAGGCGACGGCGGCCACGAACGCCGGGCCCAGCAGCGGCCAGAGCCGCCGCCGGCCGGCCGGCTCCGTCGTCCGTCCGGCGCTACCCAGCAGGGTGGTCGGCAGGACGGCGGCCTCGGTCTTGGACAGGTACACGGGGGCCTCGCGAGCGTGGAGCCGGTGAGTGGTCGTTCCTACCGGTGCCCGGCCCGGATGTCACGCCCGGGCCAGTCAGTGGCCCCCCGGGGCCGACCTCCGCCCGGCTTTGCATAGTCATGCATCAGCGTGCATAGTTGTGCTCATGTCCAAGGTGCTCACCTCCCTGCCCATCGGCGAGCGCGTCGGGATCGCCTTCTCCGGCGGCCTCGACACCTCGGTGGCCGTCGCGTGGATGCGCGACAAGGGCGCGGTGCCGTGCACCTACACCGCCGACCTCGGCCAGTACGACGAGCCCGAGATCGCGAAGGTCCCGGGACGGGCCGAGAGCTACGGCGCCGAGATCGCCCGGCTGGTCGACTGCCGCGCGGCGCTGGTCGAGGAGGGGCTGGCGGCGCTGACCTGCGGCGCCTTCCACATCCGCACGGCCGGTCGCGCGTACTTCAACACCACCCCGCTGGGCCGGGCGGTCACCGGCACGCTGCTGGTCCGCGCGATGCTCGAGGACGACGTCCAGATCTGGGGCGACGGCTCGACGTTCAAGGGCAACGACATCGAGCGGTTCTACCGGTACGGCCTGCTGGCCAACCCCTCGCTGCGGATCTACAAGCCGTGGCTGGACGCCGACTTCGTCTCCGAGCTCGGCGGTCGCAAGGAGATGTCGGAGTGGCTGGTCGCCCACGGGCTGCCCTACCGGGACAGCGCCGAGAAGGCCTACTCCACCGACGCCAACATCTGGGGCGCGACGCACGAGGCCAAGCAGCTGGAGCACCTCGACGCCAGCGTCGAGATCGTCGAGCCGATCATGGGCGTGCGGTTCTGGGACCCCGAGGTGGAGATCGCGCCCGAGGACGTGACGATCGGCTTCGAGCAGGGCCGGCCGGTGACGATCAACGGCAAGGAGTTCGCCTCCGCCGTCGACCTGGTGCTGGAGGCCAACGCGATCGGCGGCCGGCACGGTCTGGGCATGTCCGACCAGATCGAGAACCGGATCATCGAGGCCAAGAGCCGGGGCATCTACGAGGCGCCGGGGATGGCGCTGCTGCACGTGGCCTACGAGCGGCTGGTCAACGCGATCCACAACGAGGACACCCTCGCCACCTACCACGCCGAGGGCCGGCGGCTGGGGCGGCTGATGTACGAAGGCCGCTGGCTGGACCCGCAGGCGCTGATGCTGCGCGAGTCGCTGCAGCGCTGGGTCGGCATGGCCGTGACCGGAGAGGTCACCGTGCGGCTGCGCCGGGGCGAGGACTACTCGGTCATCGACACCTCCGGGCCCGCGTTCAGCTACCACCCGGACAAGCTGTCGATGGAGCGCACCGAGGACTCCGCGTTCGGCCCGGTGGACCGGATCGGCCAGCTCACCATGCGCAACCTGGACATCGCCGACTCCCGGGCCCGGCTCGAGCAGTACGCCCGGATCGGCATGGTCGGCGGGACGACGCGGGTCGCGATCGGCGCCGCGCAGGCGGCCGCGACCGGGCTGATCGACGTGACCCGGGAGGGCGGCGCCGAGGCGATCGCCTCGCGCGGCCAGGTCTCCGCCGACGAGGAGCTGCTCGACCGCGCCGCCATGGAATCCGGCACCGATTAGCGCCGGGCGCGGTCGATCAGCGCGTCGATCCGCCGGGCGTGGGCGCCGCGCCAGTAGACCCGTCCGCACGCGGTGCAGCGGGAGAACTCGTCGTAGCTGCGCCGGGTTCCGGGTGGCAGCCGGTCGGCGACGTCGGCCTTGGCCACCGCCGACAGGACACCGCCGCACGCGGTGCACCGGGTGAGCGGGGCAAGCTGCGGGGCGAACCGGTCGAGGACGTCGGCCGCCTGCTCGTCCGCCCCGCTGCCGCGGACCAGCGCGCCGGCCGGCAGGGCGCGGCGCATCAGCAGCCCGCGGTCCTGGGTGAGCAGCACCCGGTCCTCCGTACGGGCGCGCTCGACCAGCTCCGGGTCGTCGGCCGACGAGGAGTAGGCGACGTCCAGGCCGAGCAGCCGCAGCCGGCGGGCCAGCGCGCCCAGGCCGACGTCGAGCAGGAAGCCGCCGGCCGGCACCGGCTGCGGTCGCGCCACCGGCTCGACGTCCACCGTCGCGCCGGGCGCCGCCCGGGCCGAGACGTCGACCCGGTCGCCGTCCACGGTGAGCCCGCCCACCTCGGTCAGCGGGACGCCCGCCGCCTGCACCACGTGGCCGACGGTCGCGTCGGGGTCGAAGCCGAGCCGCCGGCACCGCGCCGCCCGGTCCCGCGGTGGCAGCAGGAACGCCAGCGACGGGTCGACCCGGACGACGACGTCGGTGCCCACGGCCGCACCCCTACCCCGGCGGTGCGGACGAATGCTTGAAGACTCAAGCAATGAGGCGCAGACTGGTTCCCGAACGATCGACGACCGGGAGGCCGCCATGCCTGTCCAGCGCCTGAACCACGCCGTCCTGTACGTCCGGGACGTCGCTCGGAGCCTCGCCTTCTACCGGGACGTGCTCGGCTTCCGGGTGAAGGCGGAGATCCCCGGCCGCGCGGTGTTCCTGCAGGCCGAGGGGTCGACCAACGACCACGACCTCGGCCTGTTCGCCATCGGCGAGAGCGCCGCCCCGAGCGAGGCCGGCCGCCGCACCGTCGGCCTGTACCACCTGGCGTGGGAGGTGGACACCCTCGCCGAGCTGGCCCGGGTGCGCGACGCGCTGCTCCAGGCCGGCGCGCTGGTCGGCGCCTCGGACCACTCGACCACCAAGGCGCTCTACGCCCAGGACCCCGACGGCCTCGAGTTCGAGGTCTCCTGGCTGCTGCCGGCCGACCTGATCACCGACGACGTCCGGGCGCAGGCCATGGCGATCCGGCCGCTGGAGCTGGACCGGGAGATCGAGCGCTACGGGGCGCAGACCCGCGGCGGCGTCGGCGTCTCGATCCCCGTCGTCAGCTAGCCAGGATCTGCGGCGCCGCCTCCTTGAGCTGGGCGTTGGCCCACCGGGCCTGGCGCAGGGTGTCGGGGTGGCAGGTCGACGCGAGCTCGAACAGTTCGCGGTCCCGGGCGCCCTGGGCGGCCTGGGCGATCATCTCCCAGTCCACCGAGACGCCCGAGGCGTCGACGTAGACGCTGCGCAGGTCGCGGAGCAGCAGCAGCGCGGGCGCCGACCGGCGGCCGAGCCGGTCGCCGACCTCCTGCCGGACCTTCTGCAGCAGGGTGGGGTCGCCGGCCGGCTCGGGGTCCAGGTGCAGGCCGAACCGCCGGCCGATGGCCGAGATCCGCCGGACGTGCTCCTGCGACCAGACGGCGAGGTCCCGGGCCACGTGGAAGATCTCGTGGTCGGCCTTGTGCCGGTCCGACAGCGCCAGCAGCTGCCCGGCGAGGTCGTTCTCGGAGTGGTGCAGCTCCTCGAGCGCGAGGTCGATCTTCACCGGGCGCCCACCTCCTCCTCTGCCTCCGCGGCGGGCCCGCCGCGCGTCGGTGGCGGCGAGCCCGCGGCCGGCGCCGAGGCGGTCGTCGTCGGCGCCGCCGACGGCCGCCGGTCGGCCGGGGCCACCAGGCGCACCGCCGCCGCCGCCGTCTTGAACAGCGGCTGCTTGGAGACCGGGTCCCAGTCGGTGATCGTCAGCTCGTTCGCCGCCCGCTCCCCGGACGGCTCGCCCGGCTCGTCCCAGTAGCCGTAGTGGAACGGCAGGAAGACGACGCCGTCGCGGATGCCGCTGACCCGCAGCCGGGCCCGCACCCGCCCGCGCGGCGTGGTCACCTCCAGCACGTCCCCCTCGCCGGCGCCGAGCCGCGCGGCGTCGGCGACCGACAGCTCGACCCAGACCTCGGGGGCGGCGGCCTGCAGCTGCGGCGCCCTCCCGGTCTTGGTGCGGGTGTGGAACTGGTACAGGGTCCGGCCGGTGATCAGCCAGAACGGGTGGTCGCCGCCGGGCACCTCGTGCGGCTCCAGCCACGCGGCGGCCTTGAGGACCGCCTTGCCGTCGGGGTTGAGCGCCTTGTACTCGGTCTCCTCCAGTGGCGCGCCGGTGAGCAGGTCGCGGCCGTAGCTCTCGCAGTAGTCGGGAGCGGCGAGGAACCGGCCGTCCTCGTAGAGCCGCTCGGTGCCGTCGGGCCGCTCGTCGGTGCACGGCCACTGGATGCCGTTGCGTTCGCGGAGCCGGGCGTAGGACAGTCCGCTGTAGTCGCAGGGCCGGCCGCGGCTGCACTCCTTCCAGCCCTCGAAGGCCCCCTCGGCGTCCGACCACGGCACGAGCGGGCCGCCGTCCTGGTCGCGCAGGTCCATGCGGCGGGCGAAGTCGAGCAGGATGTCGAGGTCGGCCCGTGCCTCGCCGGGCGGGTCCACCGCCTTGTCCGACAGGTGGACGGTCCGGTCGACGTTGGTGAAGGTGCCGGTCTTCTCGCCCCACGTCGCGGCCGGCAGGACGACGTCGGCGAGCTGCGCGGTCTCGGTCGGGAAGATGTCCTGCACGACGAGGAACAGCCGCTCCTGGGAGAGGATCGACCGGATCCGGTGCAGCTCGGGCAGGGAGACCGCCGGGTTGGTGGCGCTGACCCACAGCATCCGGATCGAGCCCGCCTCGGCGTACCGGAACATCTGCATCGCGTGGGTCGGCGGCGCGTAGTGCGGGATCTGCATCCGGTCGACGTTCCACAGGCGGGCGAGCTCGTCGACCTGGGCGTCGTTGGACCAGTTGCGGAACCCGGCCATGTCGCCGTCCGCCCCGCACTCGCGGGTGTTCTCGGCCGTGGGCTGCCCGTTCATCTGCAGGAGCCCGCAGCCCGGCCGGCCGAGCATGCCCCGGACCAGGTGCACGCTGTTGACCTGGACGGCGGCGGCCGTGGCCTGGTGCGACTGGTAGAAGCCCTGCAGCACGGTCGAGAACAGCCGCTCGGCGGTGCCGATCAGCCGGGCGGCCTCGCGCAGCTGCCCGACCGGGACGTCGCAGATCGCCGCGACCTTCTCCGGCGGGTACTCGGCCACCCGCTGCTCGAGCTCGTCGAAGCCGACGACGTGGGCGTCGACGTACGCCCGGTCGATCCAGCCGTTGCCGATGATCTCGTGCAGCAGGCCGTTCATCAGGGCCACGTTGGTGCCCGGCAACGGCGCGAGGTGGACGGTGGCCGCCCGGGCGACGGGGGTCAGCCGCGGGTCGACGCAGACGATCGCCGGCGGGTTCGGCCCGGCCAGGCGGTCGAGCATGCGGGTCCAGAGCACGGTCTGCGTCTCGGCGACGTTGTGCCCGTACAGGCAGATGACGTCGGCGGTGTCGACGTCGGTGTAGGAGCCGGGCTGGCCGTCGTTGGCGAAGGACTCCTTGAGCGCCTCGGCCGCCGTCGCGGTGCACAGCCGGGTGTTGCCGTCGAGGTGGTTGGTCCCGATGCCGCCGTGCGCGATGAGCGCCAGCGTGTAGTACTCCTCGAGGAAGAGCTGGCCGCTGGTGTAGAAGCCGATCGTGCTGGGGCCGTGCTCGTCGAGCAGCGCCTTCGTGCGGGCGACGATCGTCTCCATCGCGGTGTCCCAGTCGGTCTCCACCAGCTCGCCGTCCCGGCGGACCAGCGGCCGGGTCAGCCGGTCCGGGGAGCCGTTGGCCTGCCAGCCGAAGAGGTCCTTGGGCCCGAGCCGGCCGTGGTTGACCCGGTCGTCGGCGCGGCCGCGCACGCCCACGATCCGGCCGTCCTTGACCGCGATGTCCAGGCCGTCGCCGTTGGAGTGCAGGATCGTCGCCGACGGCACCCACCGGTCGACGTCCTCCGCGGTGAGTCCGTCGGCGAGGTAGCTGTCCACCCGCACCGGCCACCGTTCGCCCGGGCCGTACGGGGTGCGGCTGCCCCAGGGTTCGGCGATCCGGTCCAGGCGGCCCATCGCGCCCTCCTCCGAGCAACTGTTGCCGTGGGGCAGCAGTGTCGCGCCACCGACGGCGCGCTGCCAGGCGAGGATGCGCGGCATGGAGCCCTTCGAGCTGCCGGCCGGGCCGGTGCTGCTGCGCCCCTGGCGGGAGGACGACGCCGACGCCGTCTGGGCGGCGCTGCAGGATCCCGACATCCGGCTCTGGAACGGCTCGGGGTCGGCCTCCCGGGACGACGTCGTCCGGATGATCCGCGGCCGGATGGACTGGAGCGGCGGCGACCACGCGTCCTGGGCCGTCGTCGACCCGGGCACCGGGACGCTGCTCGGCTCGGTGTCGCTGCACTCGATCGACCGCGGCCAGCAGGACGCGGAGATCGGCTACTGGACGGCGCCCTCGGCGCGGGGGCGGGGTGTCGCGGCGCTGGCGGTCGACGCGGTGTGCCGCTGGGCCTTCGGCGCGCTGCCGGTCGACCGCATCGAGCTGTGCCACGCGGTGGAGAACGCGGCGTCGGGCCGGGTGGCCGCGAAGGCCGGGTTCACCTGCGAGGGCCGGCTGCGCCGCGCCTACCGCTACGGCGACGGTGTCAAGCACGACGAGCTGCTGTGGTCCCGCCTCTCCGACGACCCGGCGCCGGAGCTCAGCACCCGCAGCTGAGCGCCGGCGCGGTCAGCGGGTCGACGTCCGGCCGGCGGACGCCCTCCGCCGTCTCCACCGGCAGCCCCTCGCGGGCCCAGTACTCGAACCCGCCGATCATCTCCCGCACCCGGTACCCCAGCTGCGCCAGCGCGAGCGCGGCGCGGGTGGCCCCGTTGCAGCCCGGTCCCCAGCAGTAGGTGACCACCGGGACGGCGGGGTCGAGCTCGGCGGCCGCCCGCGTCGGGATCTCGCGGCCGGGCAGGTGCACCGCGCCGGGCACGTGCCCCTGCGCCCACGCCTCGGCGCTGCGGCTGTCGAGCAGCACGAACTCCCCACTGCCCAGCGCCGCCGCGACGTCGCTGACGTCGGTCTCGACGGCCAGCCGGTGCGCGAAGTGGGCGGCGGCGTCGGCGGGGGAGGCCCAGGTGTCGAACATGCCGCCACTGTGCGGTCGGGTCCGCCGTCCGTACGAGGGCCGGACCTGCCAACGACCGCACGATTGGTGCTTTATCGGGATAAAGCACCCGGAGGTTGACAAGGCTCAGCCTGACATCTGAGATGTCAGTGGTGACCGCCCTCGAGCCCGTCGGCCGCGTGCTGCTCCGGGACCAGGCGCACGCGCGCATCCGGGCGGCGATCGTCGCGGGCGACCTCGCGCCGGGCTCCGTGATCAAGGACGCCGAGCTCGCCGCGCGGCTGGGGCTGTCCGTGGCGCCGGTGCGCGCGGCGCTGGCCCGGCTCGCCGACGAGGGGCTGGTCGAGGCCAAGCCGCAGAGCCACACCCGGGTCACCCCGCTGGTCGTGCGGCAGGTCCGCGACGCCGCCGTCGTCGTGCGTGCGATGCACGAGCTGGCCGCGCGCGAGGCGGCCGGCCGGGTGACCGGCGACGACGTGGCCGCGATGCGGGCGGCCAACGACCGGTTCGCGGCAGCGGTGGCGGCCGGGGACGTCGACGCCGCGATCGCCGCCGACGACGACCTGCACGGCGTCCTCCTGGCCCGGTGCGGGAACGCCGCGCTCACCGCGACCGTCGAGCGCTTCACGCCCGCGATCCGGCGGCTGGAACGCAACCGGTTCGGGGCCGGCGACGCGCACCCCTCGGTCGACCTGCACGACCGCCTGATCACCGCCTGCGCCACCCGCGACGTCGATGCCGCCGTCGCCACCACCACCGAGATCTGGACGGCGCTGCTGTCCGAACTGGAGGGCAGTTCTGATGGGCCTGGCTGATTTCCCGCGCTACCCGCTCCTCTTCGGGCCCTCGCCGGTGCACCGGCTGGACCGGCTCACCGGGCACCTCGGCGGCGCCGCCGTGTGGGCCAAGCGGGAGGACGTGAACTCCGGCATCGCCTTCGGCGGCAACAAGACCCGCAAGCTGGAGTACCTCGTCGCCGACGCCCTCGCCCAGGGCTGCGACACGCTGGTCTCGATCGGCGGCGTGCAGAGCAACCACACCCGGCAGGTCGCCGCCGTCGCCGCGCGCGTGGGCCTGACGTGCGTGCTCGTGCAGGAGAGCTGGGTCGACTGGCCCGACGCCGTGTACGACAAGGTCGGCAACATCCTGATCAGCCGGCTCGCCGGCGCCGACGTGCGGCTGGTCAAGGCCGGCTTCGGCATCGGCTTCAAGGAGAGCTGGGAGAACGCCCTGGCCGAGATCGAGGCGCGCGGCGGCAAGCCCTACGCGATCCCGGCCGGCGCCAGCGACCACCCGCTGGGCGGGCACGGCTTCGCGAACTGGGCGCACGAGGTGGCCGCGCAGGAGGCCGAGCTGGGCGTCTTCTTCGACACCGTCGTCGTCTGCTCGGTCACCGGCTCCACCCAGGCCGGGATGATCGCCGGGTTCGCGCAGCTGGAGGAGGCCGGTGGCCGCCCGCGCCGGGTGCTGGGCGTGGACGCGTCGGCCAAGCCGGCGCAGACCCGCGAGCAGGTGCTGCGGATCGCCCAGCGGACGGCGAAGGCGATCGGCGTGCAGCGGGAGCTGACCCTGGACGACGTCGAGCTCGACGAGCGCTACCACGCGGGCACCTACGGCATCCCCGACGAGACGACGATCCGCGCGATGGAGCTCGCCGCCCGCACCGAGGGCATGGTCACCGACCCGGTGTACGAGGGGAAGTCCATGGCCGCGGTCATCGACCTGGTGGGGCGCGGCGAGATCGCCTCGTCGTCCACCGTGCTCTACGCGCACCTCGGCGGCCAGCCCGCCCTCAACGGCTACAGCGCGCTCTTCTCCTGAGCTAGCGGAGGGGATCCGTGCGCGTCACGCGCACCGATCTCCTCCGCTCACCAGGTGGGGGTGCGGGCCAGGCCGAGCTGGCTGACGCCGAGGTAGCCGACGCGGAAGCCGGCCTCGCAGTAGGCCAGGTAGAACTCCCACATCCGGCGGAACGTGTCGTCGAAGGCGCCCTCGAGCCGGCTCCAGTTGGCGAGGAACCTCTCCCGCCACAGCGCCAGCGTGCGCGCGTAGTGCGGGCCGAGCTCCCGCCGCTCGACGAGCGAGAGCCGGGTGTGCGCGGCGAGGTTCTCCTCGATCGCCCGCAGCGACGGGATGATCCCTCCCGGGAACACGTACTTGTGGATCCAGGTGTAGCTGTACCGCGTGGCCAGCATCTGGTCGTGGGGCATGGTGATCGACTGCAGCCCCACCCGGCCGCCGGGGGCCAGCAGGGTGTCCAGCGACCCGAAGTAGGTGGGCCAGTAGCGTTCGCCGACGGCCTCGATCATCTCGACGGAGACGACGGCGTCGAACTCGCCGCGGACGTCGCGGTAGTCCTGCAGCCGGACGTCGACGAGATCCGCCACACCCGCGGCCGCCGCGCGCTCCCGGGCCAGCTTCTGCTGCTCGGAGGAGAGGGTCAGCGTCGTCACGTGCGCGCTGCGCTCGGCCGCCGCGCGGATGGCCAGCGCTCCCCACCCGGAGCCGATCTCGAGGACCCGCATCCCCGACCGCACCCGCGCCAGGTCGAGGATCCCGTCGATCTTGCGCAGCTGCGCGGCCGCGAGGTCGTCGCCCGGCTCGAACCACGCGGAGCTGTAGGTCATCGTCTCGTCGAGGAACTGCTCGAACAGCTCGTTGGACAGGTCGTAGTGCCGGGAGATGTTGGCCCGGCTGTTCTCCCTGGAGTTGTCCTCGTGCGCGGGCTGGGTCCGTTCGACGACGTGCCGCAGCCGCTGCAGCGCCGGGTGCACCAGCCGGGTGAGCCGGGTCGCGAAGGCGGTGAGCAGGTCGGCCAGGTCGGTGCCCGCCCCGGTGGTCCAGTCGCCGGTCATGTAGCCCTCGCCGAAGCCGATCTTGGCGTCGGCGCCGAGCCGCGCGAAGACCGCGGAGGGCCGGACCAGCTTCATGACCGGGGCGCTCTTGCCGCCCGACCCGAGCACGGCGCCGTCGGGCAGGACGACGCGGATGGGCAGCGGCGCGACCGCGTGCCGGAACACCGCCTCGGCGACGCGGGCGCGCAGGGGCGCGCGCGGCGGCGTCGCCAGCCCCGGCCAGTGCGCCTCGTCGGGGCGCGGAACCGGATACCCGGGCCGGTCGGTGCGGTCGGCGTGCACGGTGGTCATGGGCCCGGTCATCCTCTCCAGAGCGGACCGACGACGGTGTCGATCGAGGGTTGCTGCGCGATCGTGCGCGGTGCGGGTGCGCACGGCAACAACCTCGGCCCTGTGACCTTGGCCTGGACCCCCGTTCGGGTGCACCTCCCACACCGGGGGGATCTGCCCCGCTCAGCGGCCCGGGAAGACGGGACTACCGCGGATCGGAATCCAGCCGGACGATCATTTTCCCCGTGTTGCCGCCGCGCAGGAGGTCGAGGAACGCCGGGACGGCGTCCTCCAGCCCCTCCCGCACGGTCTCCCGGACGACGAGCTCGCCGGAGCGCAGCCAGCCCCCCACCGTCTCGGCGAACTCGGGCCGCAGGTCGGCGTGGTCGCCGACGAGGAACCCGCGCAGGGTGATCCGCTTGGCCACGAGCTGGAACAGGTTGCGCGGGCCGGGCGGTGGCTCCACCGCGTTGTATTGCGAGATCGAGCCGCAGATCGCCGCCCGGCCGTGCAGCCGGAACGCGCCGATTGCGGCCTCGAGGTGCTCGCCGCCGACGTTGTCGAAGAAGACGTCGATGCCCTCGGGCGCGGCGCTCGCGAGCAGGTCGGCGACCGGGCCGTCGTGGTAGTCGAACGCCGTGTCGAAGCCCAGCTCGCCGGTCAGCCAGCGCACCTTCTCGGGGCTGCCCGCACTGCCGACCACCCGCCCGGCGCCGCGCAGCCGGGCGAACTGGCCCACCAGGCTGCCCACCGCGCCGGCGGCGCCGGAGACGAACACGTCGTCCCCCTCGCGGAACGCCGCGATCCGGAACAGCCCGGCGTAGGCGGTGAGGCCGGGCATGCCCAGCACGCCGAGGTGGTAGCTGGGCGGCACGTCGAGGTCCGGCAGGACGCCGACGTGGGCCGCATCGAGGACGGCGACGTCCCGCCACGCGGCGTTGGTGAGGACGAGCGCACCCTCGGGCACGTCGGGCGACCGGGACTCGACCACCCGGCCCACCGCGCCGCCCTGCATCGTCTCGCCCACCTCCCACGCGGGCGCGTAGGACGGGCCGGGGCGCATCCGGCCGCGCATGTACGGGTCGACCGACATCGCGAGCATCCGGACGACGACCTGGCCGTCGCCCGGGTCGGGCCGCTCGAGCTCGACCAGGCGGAAGTCGTCGGGGGTCGGCTCGCCGTGCGGCCGGGCGGCCAGCTGCCACTCACGTGTCGCGATCACGGCGCCGATCCTGCATCCCGCCGCGAGCGCGCGCCGTCCCGGGGGGTTGCCGAGCGGGCCTACGCTCGGGCCATGGTCTTCTCCCGGTTCAAGACGCAGCCGGTCACCGCCGAGGACGCGCTCCCCGGCCGCTCCGAGCCCCTCCCGAACATCCCCGAGGTGCACGCGGTCAACGGCAACCGCATCCAGCCGCCGTTCCCCGAAGGCATGCAGACCGCCGTCTTCGGCGCCGGCTGCTTCTGGGGGGTCGAGAAGGTCTTCTGGCAGACCCCGGGCGTCTACTCCACCGCCGCCGGCTACGCGGGCGGCTACACGCCGAACCCGACCTACGAGGAGGTCTGCTCGGCGCGCACCGGGCACGCCGAGGTCGTGCTGGTGGTCTTCGACCCGGCGGTGATCTCCTACGAGCAGCTGCTCAAGGTCTTCTGGGAGGACCACGACCCGACGCAGGGCATGCGCCAGGGCAACGACATCGGCACCCAGTACCGCTCGGCGATCTACTACGACGGCCCCGAGCAGGAGGCCGCCGCCCGCGCCAGCCGCGACGCTTTCCAGCAGCGGCTCAAGGAGGCCGGCTACGGGGAGATCACCACCGAGATCGCCCCGCTCCGCGAGTTCTACTACGCCGAGGACTACCACCAGCAGTACCTGTACAAGGTGCCGAACGGGTACTGCCCCGTGCACTCCACCGGCGTCTCCTGCCCGGTGGGCCTGCCCGGCGTCTGAAGGGGCGATGGAAGCTTTGCCCGTCGATGCGCGCTCGATCGAGGGGTAGAGCTTCCATTGCCTGGCACGCCGGAGGAGCTGTTCGCGCTGCTGCGGCGGGAGCCGGACGTCGAGGCGCCCGACCTGGTCGCGGTCGACGCCACCGACCGGCTGCTGCTCGACGAGGCCGCGCCGCTGCTGGCCGGGCTCGCCCCCGGTGAGCTCGCGGTCGTCGACGACTCCTACGGCGCGCTGACCCTCGGCGCGATCGGCCTCCACGGCGCCACCGGCGTCCGCGTCACGCAGGACCTCCTGGTCGCCGAGCAGGCGCTCGCGCGCAACGCCGAGCGCACCGGGCTGACCGGCGGCCACCGGTCCACCGGCCTGGACGCCGACCTGGCCCGCGGCGCCCGCGTCGTCCTGGTCAAGGCGCCCAAGGGTCTCGATGCCCTCCGCGAGATCGCCGAGGTGGTCGCCGAAGCCGCCGCCCCGGACGTCACCGTGCTGGTGGGCGGGCGGGTCAAGCACATGACCCACGCGATGAACGACGTCCTGCGCGGCTCGTTCACCGAGGTGAGCGCCACGCTGGCCCGGCAGAAGTCGCGGGTGCTCGTGGCCCGCGGCCCCCGGCCCGGCCCGTCGTCCTTCCCGCGCCGGCAGGAGCACCCGGACGTCGGGCTCACCGTGTGCGCGCACGGCGCCGCCTTCGCCGGCACGAAGGTCGACCTCGGCACCCGTGCGCTGCTGCGGTCGCTGCCTCGTATGGAGCCGGACGCCGGCACCGCGCTCGACCTCGGCTGCGGCACCGGCGTGCTCGCCGCCGCCCTGGGCCGGGCCCGCCCCGGGCTGACCGTGCTGGCCACCGACCAGTCCGCCGCCGCGGTCGCCTCGGCGTCGGCGACGGCGGCCGCCAACGGCGTGCCCGTGCGCGTGTTCCGGGACGACGCCGCGGCGACGGTGCCCGACGCGAGCGTGGACCTGGTGGTCTGCAACCCGCCGTTCCACGTGGGGACGGCGGTGGTGGCCTCCGCCGCCGACCGGCTGTTCGCCGCGGCCGGCCGGGTGCTGCGCCCGGGCGGGGAGCTGTGGACGGTGTTCAACTCGCCGCTGCCGCACCCGGCCGCGCTGCGCCGGCTGGTCGGCCCGACGCGGGTCGTCGACCGGGACCGGCGGTTCAGCGTCGCGGTCTCGACCCGGCGCTGACGCGGGACGAGCGTCTCTGGCGGGTCAGGGGCCAGGGTCCCTGGCAGGACGCGGGCGTCCGCGCCACGGTGGGCGGGCATGACGACGACCGAGATCCCGCCGGCCGGCACCGGCACCCCGCTGGCGGAGCGCATCCTGGAGGCGGTGAGCGGGAGCTTCGAGCTCGCCGCCGTCCACCTGGGCACCCGGCTGGGCTGGTACCGCGCGCTCGCCGAGCAGGCAGCGAGCGCGCCTGAGCTGGCCGAGCGGACGGGCACCGATCCGCGCTATGCCCGGGAGTGGCTCGAACACCAGGCCGTGACCGGCTACCTCACCGTGGACGATCCCCGCGCGGACGCCGACGCGCGCCGGTACCACCTGCCTCCCGAGCACGTCGGCGTCCTCGTCGACGAGCTGGACCCCGACTACATGCCGCCGTTCGCCCGCATGGCGCTGGCCTTCACCCGCAACGTGGAGCGCCTGGTCGAGGCCTACCGCACCGGCGCCGGGCTGAGCTGGGACGAGATGGGACCCGATGCTCGGGGCAGTGAGGCCGAGGCCAACCGCCCCTACTTCCTGGGGGCGTTCGCCACGGAAGACCTGCCCGCCGTGCCCGGTGTCGACGCCGCCCTGCGGGCCGGCGGACGGGTGGCCGACGTCGGCTGCGGCATGGGGTGGAGCTCCGTCGGCATCGCCCGCGCGTATCCCGCCGCGCGGGTGGACGGTTTCGACGTCGACGTCCCCTCCGTCGAGCAGGCCCGCCGGAACGCCGCGGGGGCGGGCGTGGCCGATCGGGTGGCGTTCGAGGTCGCCGACGTCGGGGCACTGGGCGAGGACCGGGCGTCCGGCTACGACCTCGTCCTCGCCGTGGAGTGCGTGCACGACATGCCCGACCCGGTGGCGGTGCTCTCCACCATGCGCAGGATGGCCCGGCCCGGTGGGACCGTGCTCGTGGTGGACGAGCGGGTCGCCGAGGAGTTCACGGCTCCGGGAGACCCGATCGACCGGCTGATGTACGGCTTCAGCCTCACCTGCTGCCTGCCCGACGGGCTGTCCACGCGGCCGTCCGTCGGCACCGGCACGGTCATGCGGCCGGCCACCCTGGAGCGCTACGCCCGGGACGCCGGCTTCCGGGGCGTCGACGTCCTGCCGATCGAGCACGACTTCTTCCGCTTCTATCGGCTCCGGACCGATTGAGCCTCCGACCGATCGAGCGATGCCCGCGTCAGCGAATTCGGCGACTCCGAAGAGTCTCGAGTTTTCCGCTGTAGTCACTCCACCGATGTGCCGAACAGAACGACACGGTGGAGGTACCACCGGTTCAGCCGGGCTCCGTGGAGAGCACTGTGGCGCGTTACTGGTCCGACCGTCCCCTCGGTGTGAAGCTCGCGGCGCTGGTCGCCGCGGGCGCGCTCGCGCTCGCCGTCTTCGCCGTCATCACCGTGCAGGCGCTGCTGGCCACCGGCGAGCGCGCCGACACCCTCCTGCAGGCCAACGAGGCGACCGGCCTCGCGCTGGAGGCGGACATGATGCACGACGCAGTCCGTGCCGACGTGCTCCAGGCGCTGCTCAGCGGCGGGGCCGGCGAGCAGTACCGGGGTGCCGCCGCCGATCTGCAGGAGCACGCGGCGAACTTCGTGGCCATCCTCGACGAGGTCGCCGCCGCGCACCTGAGCGAGGACGTCGAGGCCGCCGTCGCGGACGTCCGGCCGGACGTCGAGGCCTACCTCGCCGCCGCGCAGCAGGAGATCACGCTGGCCGGCCAGGACCCCGTGGCCGCGGGGGCCGGCTACGCGCAGTTCGGGCAGCTGTTCGCCGCGCTGGAGGAGAGCCTGCCCTCGGTGGGGGCCGCCATCGAGGCGCACGCAGGTGACGCGGTGGACCAGGCGACCGCCGAGCGCACGACCGCCATCACGCAGGCGGTGCTGGTCGCCGGCATCGGCGTCGCGCTGCTCGCCGTCCTCGGCTGGCTCATCACCCGCTCGGTGGTCCGGCCGCTGCGCCGCGTCGGTGCGGTGGTCGCGGCGATGGCGGACGGCGACCTGCGCGGCACCACCGGCGTCACCAGCCGGGACGAGGTCGGGCGGATGGCCGCGGCGCTGGAGACCTCGATGGCGAACATGCGCACGGTGGTCGCCGCGATCGGGGACAGCTCCACCACGCTCGCCTCCGCGACCGAGGAGCTCTCCGCCAGCGCTCAGGACATGGCCCGGCTGGCCGACGAGTCCTCCCGGCAGAGCGGGATCGTCGCCGACGCGGCCGGCCAGGTGTCGACCAACGTGCAGACCGTGGCCGCGGGCTCCGAGCAGATGGGCGCCTCGATCCGCGAGATCGCGCAGAACGCCTCCGAGGTCGCCCGGGTCGCCGCCCAGGCGGTCAGCGTGGCCGACGCCACCACCACGACCGTCGCCAAGCTCGGGGAGTCCTCGCTCGAGATCGCCGACGTCGTCAAGGTCATCACCAGCATCGCCGAGCAGACCAACCTGCTGGCTCTGAACGCCACCATCGAGGCGGCCCGGGCCGGCGAGGCGGGCAAGGGCTTCGCCGTCGTCGCCAACGAGGTCAAGGAGCTCGCCCAGGAGACGGCCAAGGCCACCGAGGACATCTCGAAGCGGGTCGAGGCCATCCAGACCGACACCGACGGCGCCGTGCGGGCGATCGGGGAGATCTCCTCGATCATCGGCGTGATCAACGACTCGCAGACCACCATCGCCGCCGCGGTCGAGGAGCAGACCGCGACGACGACGGAGATGAACCGCAACGTCGCCGAGGCGGCGCACTCGTCCGACCAGATCGCCGAGAACATCGCCGCGGTCGCCTCGGCCACCGGCGAGACGACGCAGGCGATGGGCGACGCGCAGACCGCGATCGAGGAGGTGGCGCGGATGGCGTCCGCGCTGCACACCTCGGTCTCCCGCTTCCGGTACTGAGGGGACCGGGAGAGCGGCGTCGGCGGCGGAGGGTCTCCCGCCGCCGACGCCCGCGTCTACCGCGGCCGCGAGACCACCGGCGGCAGCGCCGACCAGGGGAAGTCGATCCAGCGGTCGGTGCGCCGCCACACGTAGTCGCACCGCACCAGCGACACCACCGGCAGCTCGAGGCGCTCGTCCACGCCGGGGGAGAACTCCACGTTCATCACGAAGGGGTTCTTCACGTCCAGCGCGTAGCCCAGGGAGGTCCTTCTACTCGTAGGTCGGCGTCTCCCGCGGCTCGGTCACCGGGAAAACGTGGCAGGGGCGTCCGGCCCCTGGGCAGGCGGCCCGGGGACGGGCAGGGTGATGGCATGCCTTCGGGGATCGTGCGCAGTGCGCGGCGGCTGCTGCCCTGGCTGGCCGCGTGGGTCGGATTCCAGCTGGTGCTCGGGCTGCTCGGCCGGCTGGCCGCCCGCCGGCTCGACGCGGGCGACGAGGACGCGACGGCGATCCGCCGCGTGCGCACCGTCAGCGGCCTGGAGCTGCGCCCCACCAACCCGGCGCTGGCCCGCATCGACGTGGACCTCGGCATGGCCGGCGGCGAGATCGACCTGACCGCCATCCCGGAGACCACCGGCATCGACCTCACGGTGCGCGCGCTCATGGGCGGCCTCGCCGTGCGGGTGCCCGCGGACTGGCGGGTGTGGTGCCACTTCCGCGGCCTCGGCGGGGTCGGCACGGACGGCGGTCTGACCCGGACCCACGACGAGCACCAGGCCGACCTCCGGGTGCACGCGATCGCGCTGATGGGCGGGATCGGCGTCGAGGCGGGCTGATCCCCTGCGGCTCACGAGCCGCGGTAGGTGGCGTAGCCGAACGGGGAGAGCAGCAGCGGGACGTGGTGGTGGTCCTCGGGCTCGTGGACGGCGAAGGTGATGCTCACGACCGGGTAGAAGGTCTCGCGGTTCTGCGTCGCGAACCACGGGCCGGTGGCGAACACCAGCCGGTGCTGGCCGGCCCCCGTCGCGCCCTCGGCCAGCCGGAGGCGGCCGTCGGCGTCGGTGAGCCCCTCGGCGAGCAGCTCCTCGCCCTCGTAGAGCCGGACGACCATGCCCGCCGCCGGCCGCCCGGTCACGGTGTCCAGCACGTGCGTCGAGATGCTCACGACACGATCTCCCTCACCCGCAGCGCGGTGATCTGGGCCAGCTGCTCAGTGACCTCCGCGCGCTCGCTCGCCTCGTCGTTGCCCATCCGGCGGCGCAGCTCGGCCAGCATCTCCGCAGGTGATCGCCCGGCGGCGCGGATCAGGAACACGTGGCCGAAGCGCTCCTCGTAGGCACGGTTGCCGTCGGCCAGCGCGGCCCGGACGTCGTCCCCCGCACCGGTCATCGAGCCCTGCTCCCGCCGCGACGCCTGCGCCTCGGCCGACGAGCCGTCGATGCGGTCGCCGATGCGCGGGTGCGCGGCCAGGGCGAGCTCCACCTCGGCCCAGGGGAGCCCGCGGACGACGTCCTCCGCGCGTGCCACCAGCGTGTCGACGTCGCGGTACGGCCGGCCGGCCACGAGCTCCGCGGCGAACCGCGGCGCGGCGTTGCACGCACGCAGCGCCTGGCCCGCCCGGTCGGCCGTCTCGGCGTTGAAGTCGTCGAGAGCGGCCACGCTGAGAGGATGCCAGCCGGGGCGCTCGCGGAGAACGAGGTCAGGGCCGTGACACGGCTGCCCACAGTTGAGATGGTTAAGCTGGCCGGCCGGTGGCCCGGGGGAGCCGGGCGCCGCTGATCGTCGCCGTTCGGCCGCACCGCATCGGCGTGGTGCCGCCCCCGGACGAGAGGGAACCGATGACCGCTCTGCAGCCGGCCGCCGTCCGCACCGAGGCCGACCTGGAGTTCGACCGGCAGGTCGACGCCCTGGTCACCGCGGGGCTGCCCGCCTGGCGGGACCTCGCCGACGAGTGCTTCCGGGCCTGGCTGGAGCCGCTGCGGGACCTGCTCCCGACGCTGCCGGAGAGCGACGGCATCCCGTTCGTGGTCGTCGTCCCCGACGTCCCCGTCCGCGACGTGCTGGAGACCGTGCAGATGGTGGGCGGCACCGGTTTCACCACGATGGAGGACGACGACCTCGCCCGGTTCCGCCCCCTGCTGGAGCTCGACGTCCCGACGACGCCGTACCTGCTGCTCGACATCGACACCGGCCCCGACACACTGGGCCGGCCCCCGACGCAGGCGGCCGAGAAGATCGCCGCCGACGGCCGCAGCCCGCTGACCGTCGCCGAGGGGCTGTCCGTCCTCGTCTCCGAGCCCGGGATCCTGCGCTCCCGCAACTGCTTCTCGCTGCTCGGCTCCCGGGCCGGCGACAAGCGGGTGCCGGCGCTGTGGGTCAGCGCCCGGCGGCCCCGGCTGGGCTGGTGCTACCAGGGAGCGCCGCACTCGTGGCTCGGCTCGGCGTCGTGCGCCGGCCGGCTGGAGGCGCCGCCGCCGAGCCGCTGAGATGCGGACCACTCGACCCGATGTCAAGGTCGGCGGCAGTTGGGCCGACAATGGAGAAGATTGTGGAACACCGGCGGTCCGGATGCGCCGCCCGGAAAGGTCGAGGGGCATGTGAACGGAGCGACAGAGGACTGTGGTCCTGCGCCCGTACCCACAGCCGGTGCGGCACTCGACGACGCGGCGCTGAACGGCCCGGGCACGTTCCTGCACGGCGCGGCGCTGGTCGCATCCGACCACGAGCTCCTCTCCGTGGCCCTGCCCTATCTCGAGGCGGGTCTGTCCGCCGGTGAGCTCACCGTGATCAGCGGCTGTCCCGAGACGGTGGACCTGCTGCGCCGTGAGCTGGGCCCCCGCGCGGAGGGCGTGGAGGCCGACTCCGGGCTGGTCCTGCTCGCCACCCGGCCGCCGGACGTCTTCACCCACTTCCGCCAGTACGCCCACCGGGCCACCCGCGACGGCGACGGCGGCCGGTTGCGGGTCCTCGCCGAGGTGGCCGTGCCCAGGGATCCGCGGCACGAGCGCGAGGAGATGCGCGTCGAGTCCGTGGCCAATCACGTCATGGCCGAGCTGCCCGTGACGGTGATGTGCCTGTACGACAGCCGGCGGGTCGGCCCGCAGCTGATGGCCAGCGCCGATGCGACGCACCCCAACCTGGTCGCGGGGACGTCCTGGCGGTCGAACCCGTCGTACCGGGACCCCGCCGCGTACGTGCGCGGGCTGCCGGTGCCCCGCGAGTCCGTCGAGAACCTCCGGCCGGTCCTCGCCATCGACGATGCGCCGACCCTGCCCGACCTGCGGCACCGGCTGGTCGCCGCGCTCGCGGAGCTCGTGACCGAAGAGGAGCAGCTCGAGGACCTGCGCCTGGGGATCAGCGAGGTGGCGGCCAATGCCTTCCGGCACGGCCGCCGCCCGGTGTCGGCACGGATGTGGACGGACGGCCGGCATCTGGTCTGCGCCGTCACCGACGGGGGCTCGGGGTTCGACGACCCGCTGGCCGGGTTCATCCCGGCGCACGGCTTCGACCTCGGCCGCGGCGGCATGGGCCTGTGGCTGGCCCGCAAGCTGTTCGACCACGTGGACCTGCTGGCCGGCCCGAACAGCTTCACCGTCCGGCTCAGCGCCGCACTGCACTGACGCGAGCCGCTCGCTTGACGGCCCAGATGCCTCACTGCTGAGGTATCTGCTGTGATCGTGGTGACGGCGGCCGGGGGCCCGACGGGGACCGCGATCGTCCGTGCGCTGCGCGAGCGCGGCCATGCCGTGCGCGCCGTCGTCTCCCGGCTGGTCCGCCGGCCGGAGCTGGAGGCGCTCGGTGCCGAGGTTGTGCGCGGCGAGCTGACCCAGCCGCGGCCCTGGCGTGACCTGCTCGCCGGCGCCGCCGCGATGTACCTCATCTGGCCCAACTTCGACCCGGACGAGGCCGAGGGCGCCCCGGCCCTGTTCGCCGAGGCGCGGCGCGCGGGTCTGCCCCGGCTGGTCTACCACTCGGTCCTGCGGCCCCAGGTGCGGTCGATGCCGCACCACGCGGCCAAGGACCGCGCCGAGGAGGCCCTCGACGTCAGCGGGGTGCCCTGGCGCGTCCTGCAGCCGTGCGCGTACGCCGACAACTTCGACGCCGCGCTGGCGGAGGCCGCCGGCAGCGGGGTGCTGCGCAGCCAGTGGGGGCTGCGGCAGGGGCAGTCGCTGGTCGACCTGCGCGACGTCGCCGCGGCCGCTGCGGTGCTGCTGACCGAGGACGGTCTGGACGGCGGGACGTTCGAGGCGGCCGGTCCGCAGCCGCTGACCGCGCCGCGGCTGGCCGAGCTGATGGGGAACCGGCTGGGGCGCGAGGTGCGCGCCGAGGACGTCGTCCCCCAGGGCGACGTGCCGACGTCCTACCGGGGGCGCTGCCTGCGGACGATGTTCGACCACTACCGCGCGCACGGCTTCGCGGGCAGCCCGCGGGTGCTCACCGCGCTGCTCGGCCGCCCGCCCCGCACCTTCGCCGAGCACCTCGCCGACGTGCCGGTGGGGACCGAGCCGCGGTGAGCGAGGCCAGGGACGCCGTCGACCTCATCCTCGAGCAGTGGTCGCGGGAACGCCCCGACCTCGACTGCTCGCCGATGGGGATCATCGGCCGGATCAGCCAGCTGCAGCGCGAGGTGCACCTCGCCCAGCGGGCGACCTTCGCCCGGCACGGCCTCGACGCGCCCGCCTTCGACGTCCTGGCCGCGCTGCGCCGGGCCGGCGCCCCGTACCAGCTGACACCGACGGCGCTGATGCGGACGGCGCTGGTCACCTCGGGCGCGATCACGCAGCGGCTGGACCGGCTGGAGCAGAAGGGGCTGATCACCCGCGAGCGCAGCGAGGCCGACGGGCGGGCCGTCGTCGTCACCCTCACCGACGCCGGGCGGGCCGCCCTGGACGCGGCGCTGCCGGACCACCTGGAGACCGAGCGCCGGCTGCTGGACGGCCTCTCCGACGGCGACCGCGACGTGCTGGCCGATCTGCTCCGCCGGTTCCTGATCTCTCTCGGCCGTCTCCCCCAGGAGCCGTAGACAGGGGCTGCGGGTGGGCGGGGTCACACGTCGGGACGAAAGTCCACCTTCCCGGTGGAGATGATGCGAGTTACTGTGCGCGCGTGACTCTGCTCCTCGTGGCCTGCCGCCACCTCGACCACGGCCGGCTGAGCAGCGCCCTCTGTCCGGGCGCCTGACCGCACGCCATCCCTTTCTCCGGGCGCGCGGGTCGTTGCCGACGCGCGCTCTCGACATCGCCGTCCGCAGCGGCTGCGCGCCGCTGCCCCCAGAGGAGCCCTCCGCATGTCCCGCACCACCTTCCGCCGCTCGCTCGCGGCGCTGGCCGCCGTCCCCCTCGCGCTGGGCCTGGCCGCCTGCGGCGGCTCCAGCGCCGCCGACGAGAACGCGTCCGGCGCCCCCGCCGAGCTGCGGCTCGGCTACTTCGCGAACGTCACGCACGCGCCGGCGCTGATCGGTGTCCAGCAGGGCTTCTTCGCCGACGAGCTGGGTGACACGAAGCTCGCCACCCAGGTCTTCAACGCCGGGCCGGACGAGGTCGAGGCGCTGTTCGCCGGCGGCCTCGACGCCGCCTACATCGGCCCGAGCCCGACGGTCAACGCCTACGGGCAGAGCGACGGCGACGCGATCCGCATCATCGCCGGCGCGGCCTCCGGCGGCGCGCAGCTCGTCGTCCGCGACGGCATCGACTCGCCCGAGGACCTGAAGGGCACCACTCTGGCCAGCCCGCAGCTGGGCAACACCCAGGACGTCGCGCTGCGCACCTGGCTGACCGAGCAGGGGCTGGAGAACAGCGTCGACGGCGGTGGCGACGTGACCATCGCGCCGACGCCGAACAGCGACGTCCCCGCCCTGTTCGACTCCGGCGGCCTCGACGGGGCATGGGTGCCCGAGCCGAACGCCTCGCTGCTGGTCCTGGAGCACGGCGCCCACGTGCTGGTCAACGAGAAGGACCTGTGGCCGGACGGTGAGTTCGTCACGACCCACCTGATCGTGCGCACCGAGTTCCTCGAGCAGTACCCGGACACCGTCGCCGCGCTGCTGCGCGGGCACGTCGAGGCCGTCGAGCTCGCGCAGAACGACCCGGACGGCGCCCAGCAGGCGGTCAACGCCGGCCTCGACGCCGCCGGTGGCAAGTCGCTGGACGACGCCGTGCTCGAGCGGGCCTGGGGTGAGCTGACCGTCACCTACGACCCGATCGCCAGCGCGCTGGAGCAGTCGGCGAAGAACGCCGTCACCGCGGGCACGGCCGAGGAGGAGGTCGACCTCGCCGGCATCTACGACCTGCGGCCGCTCAACGCGATCTTGAAGGACCAGGGCCTGGAGCCAGTCTCGGCCGGCGGGCTGGGGGAGGAATGACGCCGTGAGCGTCCGGACGACGGATCTGGTGGCCGCCGGGTCGGGGGCCGCAGCCGCGGCCGCCGGCCCGGCGGCGGTACGTGTGGAGGGGGTCTCGCAGGTCTTCGGCCGCGGGACCCCGGCCGTGCTGGAGGGCGTGGACCTCACCGTGGCGCCGGGGGAGTTCGTCTGCCTGCTCGGCGCCTCGGGCTGCGGGAAGTCGACGCTGCTCAACCTGGTCGCCGGCCTGCTGGAGCCGACGGCCGGCCGCATCGAGGTCTCGGCGGAGCGGCCGGCGCTGATGTTCCAGGAGGCGGCGCTGCTGCCGTGGCTGACCGCGGCGCGCAACGTGGAGCTCGCGCTGCAGGCCCGCGGCGTCGCCCGGGCCGAGCGGCGGGCGGAGGCGGCCCGGCTGCTCGAGGTCGTCAACCTCGGCGGGCAGGGCGGCAAGCGGGTGCACGAGCTGTCCGGCGGCATGCGCCAGCGCGTGGCGCTCGCGCGGGCGCTGGCCCAGGACAGCTCGGTGCTGCTCATGGACGAGCCGTTCGCCGCCCTCGACGCGATCACCCGCGACGTGCTGCACCAGGAGCTGACGCGGGTGTGGGCCGAGCGTGGGCTCTCGATCGTCTTCGTGACGCACAACGTGCGTGAGGCGGTGCGGCTGGGCCAGCGGGTCGTGCTGATGGGCTCGCGTCCGGGCCGGATCGTCCGCGAGTGGCGGATCGACATCAGCCATCCGCGCACGATCGAGTCGCCCGCCGTCAGCGCACTGGCCGCCGAGATCACCACCGAGCTGCACCGGGAGATCAGCCGCCATGGCCACTGACCTGCAGCGCGACCTCCCGGGCGGCACGGCGGACCTCGCGGAGGACCGTGCGGTCGTCGCCGGCCTCGACGAGCTGGAGACCTCGGTCGCACCGCCCGCGCCCCCGGGGCTGGGCCGCCGGTTCGTCCGGTCGGTGCTGCCGCCGATCGTCTTCCTGGCCGCGCTGGTCGGGATCTGGGAGCTGGCCTACCTCGCGAAGCTCAAGCCGTCGTACGCCCTGCCCGGGCCCGCCGACGTCGCCGAGGTGTTCTGGGAGACGGTGCAGGACGGCCGGGCGGTCGAGGCGGTCTGGACCAGCGTCTCCCGCGGCGCCTTCGGGTTCGCGCTGTCGCTGGTCATCGGCACGCTGCTCGGTCTGGCCATGTGGAGCAGCCGCTGGCTGCGCGCGGCCATCGGGCCGATCGTCAGCGGTCTGCAGAGCCTCCCGTCGGTGGCGTGGGTGCCCGCGGCGATCATCTGGTTCCAGCTGACCGACGCGGCCATCTACACCGTCGTCCTGCTCGGGGCGGTGCCGTCGATCGCCAACGGCCTGCTCACCGGGATGAAGCAGGTGCCGCCGCTGTTCGACCGGGTGGGCCGGGTGCTGGGGCTCTCGGCCGTGGGGCGGGTGCGGCACGTGCTGCTGCCCGCCGCGCTGCCGGGCTACCTGGGGGGCCTGCGACAGGGCTGGGCGTTCGCCTGGCGCTCCCTCATGGCCGCCGAGCTGATCACCTACTCGCCGTCGCTGGGCCAGGGGCTGGGGCAGCTGCTCAACATCGGCCGCGAGCTCTCGCAGATGTCGCTGGTGATCACGTCGATCGCGCTGATCCTGGTGGTGGGCGTGGCGATCGAGCTGCTGGTGTTCGCGCCGCTGGAGCGCGGCGTCCTCAACCGCCGCGGCCTCACCACGGCACGCTAGGGGAGCTCGGGGAGGTCTGCGGGGCGCAGGTCGGGGCGGACGCGGACGTAGCGCATCGGGTGACGGAAGACGCCGGCCTGCAGCGCGGCGTCCGCGCTGACCTCGACGACGACGTCCGGCGCGACCTTGGTGAGCGGCACCGACAGCCGGCCGCCACCGAAGCGGCCGGTGCCGATCCGGTCCGGCCACGGGTGGTCGGGCCCGGCGGGGGTCAGGACGGCGGCCAGCTCCGCGGCCTGCCGCGGCGAGAGCGGACTGGTCCGTCCCACCACGACCAGCTCGCCGTCGCGCACCAGGCCGGCGACGAGCTGGCTCGGCCGCTCGATCGGCCCGATGACGCCGCCGGCGATGATCTCCGTCGTCTCCCAGGACTTGACCTTCAGCCACTCCCGGCGGCCGGGCGCGTAGCGGGTGGACGCGCCCTTGACCACCAGCCCCTCGACGCCCGCGGCCCGGAAGTCGGTGAACCACTGCCGCGCCTCCTCGACGTCGGCGGTGAGCGGGGAGAGCTGCAGCGGGGGAGCCCAGCGGGCGGCCAGGGCCTCGAGCTCCTCCCGGCGGGTGCGGAAGGTGCGCCGGCGCAGGTCGGTGCCGCCGGAGGCGAGCAGGTCGAAGGCGACGTAGGACGCCGGTGCCGCGGCCACCAGGGCGGCCATCCGGCCGGGTGCGGTCGCCATGCGCTGCTGCAGCAGGCCGAAGTCCAGCCGCGAGCCGTTCCAGACGACCACCTCGCCGTCCACCACGCTGCCGGCCGGCACCTGGGCGAGCGCCGCCGCGGCGATGTCGGGGAAGCGGTCGGTGAGGTCGCGGCCCTGCTTCGACCACAGCCGCGTCGACGCGGCGCCGCGCACGATGACCAGCCGGTAGCCGTCCCACTTGGGCTCGTACCGGCAGCCGCCCGGGAGCGCGTTCGCCGGGGGGATCTCACGCACCGGCTTGGACAGCTCCACCGCGACCGGCCCGGCGAGGTCCGGCGGCAGGTCCGGCAACCCCGGGACGAACGACGGCACCGGGACAGCGTGCACGGACGGTTACGGGCCTCGCTGGTCCTTCCGCCCCCGGGTCACCCCATCGTGGCAGGTCCCTACGCTGCGCGAATGCCTCGGCGAGCGGCAGGAGCGGGGCGTTCGGTCAACTCGCGACCAGCGATCGTTGCCCAGCCGTGACTCCGGCCCGGTCACCGTGCGTGAGGAGGAATGAAGTGGCTCCATCAGGCTGTTGAGAGTTCAACGAATCGTCGTTCTTCCCGAGGAGCACCCGTGTCCCGTCCGGTCCTGCAGATCATCGCCGCCAGCACCCGCTCCGGCCGCAAGGGCATCGCCGTCGCGCGCTGGATCCAGCAGCTGGCCGAGCAGCACGCCGGCTTCGACGTCGAGCTCGTCGACCTCGCCGAGGTGGGGCTCCCGGTCTTCGACGAGCCGAACCACCCGCGGCTGCAGCAGTACCTGCACCAGTCGACCAAGGACTGGAGCGCCACGGTGGCCCGCGCCGACGCCTTCGTCTTCGTGACCCCCGAGTACAACCACTCCTTCCCCGCCTCGCTGAAGAACGCCCTCGACCACCTGGCGGTCGAGTGGGCCGACAAGGCGGCCGGCCTGGTCAGCTACGGCGGCGTCTCCGCCGGCCTGCGGGCCGCCGCGGCGATCAAGCCGGTGCTCGCCTCGCTGCGCATGCTGCCGGTCGTCGAGGCGGTGTCCGTGCCCTTCTTCGCCCAGTTCCTCACCGAGGACGGCGAGTTCGAGCCGAACGCCGAGCTCGAGGCCGGCGCCAAGGCGATGCTCGACGAGCTGGCCCGCGTGACTCCGGCGCTGCGCTCCCTTCGCAGCGCCGCCTGAGCGGGGTACACACGGGGGCGATGACCGAGCGCAAGCCCCCGGGCATGTCCTTCCGGACCTGGGTCGATCAGCAGATCGCCCAGGCCCAGGAGAGGGGCGCGTTCGAGGGGCTGACCGGCGCCGGGCAGCCGCTGCCCCACCGCGACCGCGAGCAGAGCAGCTACGAGTGGGCTCTGGAGTGGGCGCGGCGGGAGAACGGCGGCACCGACGGGATGCTGCCGCCCGGGCTGGCGCTGCGGAAGGAGCGCGAGCGGCTGCCGGAGGTCGTCGTCCACCTGCCGTCGGAGGCGGCGGTCCGCGCGCTCGTGGAGGACTTCAACGCCCGGGTGGCGGAGCACTGGCGCCGTCCGGCCGACCGCGCGGATGCCGTCCCCGGGATGGCCGACCTCGACGCGCTGCTCGAGCACTGGCGGGTCAACCGGCCGACCGAGCCGGCGGTCGCCGAGCGCGCGGCGATGCCGTCGGCCCGGCGTCGGCGCTGGTGGCGCCGGCCGCGCGGATGAGGATCGCGCGCCCGCCCGACCCGCAGACTGACCGGATGCGATTCGTCCTCGAGGTGGACCTGCACGCCGGTGCGCTGGCCGGGGAGGACCGCGGCGCCGAGCTCGGCCGCATCCTGCGCTACTGGGGCGGGGCCATGAAGGAGATCGAGCTGACCCCGGGCGCCCGGCAGGACCTGATGGACAGCGGTTACACGCCGGTCGGGGAGTGGCGGGTCGAGGCCTGAGCGGGAACGACCGCACCTCGGAACTGCGCGAGGCCCGAACACCTTGCCTCCGGGCGCCGCCCGGAGAACCGTGGGCGCAGCCGACCTGGCCGTCCCAGGAGGTCGTCATGACCGGATCTCGTCGCGCGCAGCTGCTCCTGGGTGTTCCGTTCCTCGTCGCGGTCGTCTCCTGCGGAGGAGGGGCGGCGACGGAGGGGACGTCGGTGGCGGCGTCGTCGAGCGCCCTGTCGTCCTCGGGTGAGGAGCCGATCCCGAGCCCGACAGCCCCCGATGCGCCGGCCTCGGATGCGCAGGCGGGTGGCGGCGGCGAGCACCCGGATCATGGTCCGGCGAACACCGGGTCCTCGTCGTCCGCGGCGCACCCCGATCACGGCACGGCGTCGTCCGGTGGCGGGGGTCAGCCTGGCAGTGGTGGTCAGCCAGGCGGTGGCGGCGGCCAGTCCGGCAGTGGGAGTCAGCCCGGTAGCGGTGGTCAGCCCGGGAGCGGCGGTCAGGCCGGTGGCGGCGGTCAGGCCGGTGGCGGCGGTCAGGCCGGTGGCGGCGGTCAGCCAGGGGGTGGCGGCCAGCCCGGGGGTGGCGGCCAGCCGGGCGGGGGTGCTCAGCCCGGCGGCGGGGGCCAGCCGGGCGGTGACGGCGGCGGAGGTAGTGGTCCGCTCCCCGGCGGACCCGGCGGTGACCCGGCCGGCGCGGCCGGCGAGAACGGCGGAGAGGCCGCGGGCAACCCCGGTGGGCCCGGCGACATCGCCGTCTTCGAGGAGGACGGGGCGCCCTACAGCGTCCTGGTGGAGGACGCCGCTGGAAAGTGCGCCGGCGGCGCCTGCACCCTCGTCGAGCCGCCCGTGGTGGACGACGGCGATCCCGCGAACGTCGACGGCGGCGTGGGCAACTGCACGATCCTCAGCAAGGACGACATCGAGTACGACCCGCCGGCCGAGAACGGTTTCTTCGAGCACGGGGCGAAGGTCCGCGCGCACGTCGACTGCGATCCCACGAACGACGCGGCAGCCTTCGTCCCGGGCGCTCCGCGGGGCTGAGTCGGCGTGGCGACGGCGGTTCCCCGGCTGGGGCGCCTGCTGCAGGCGGCGGCTCCCGATCCGCCCGACGCCCGCGCGCACGACGGTGCCGAGCGGGCGCCGCCCCCGGCGACCGAGCAGGGGCCGTCCTGGGACATGGGTGCCGTCGAGGCGCTCCCCCGGCTGCTGAAGATCGTCGGCGGCATCGTGGCGCCGACCACCCTCCTGACCGGGCTGCTGTTCCACTTCGGGCGGATGCACAGCGCCGGCTACTACCGCTGGTTCCGGATCAACTTCACCGCGCTGGACCTGACGACCAACGACTTCCTGTTCTCGGGCGTGGACGGCCTGTTCGTTCCGGTCGCCGTGACCGGTCTGCTCGTGCTCGTCCTCATCTGGCTGCACCGATCGGTGGCGCGCAGGCTCTCGCCGGCGGGGCGCCGTGCCGCCGTCCGGGTGCTCGTCCCCCTGGCCGGACAGGTCGGCGCGGTGCTCGTCGGGGTCGCGCTGCTGGATCTGCTCCGGGGCGGCTCGATCTTCAGGGTGAACTCGCCGGCCGGCGGCATCTGCCTGGCGGTCGGCGTGCTGGCCCTGCTCTACGTCGTGCGGCTGCTCCGGGTCCCGCCCTCCGGCCGAGGGGTGGCTCCGCGCCGGCGCCCCGAGGCTGCCCTCGCCGAGTGGGGCGCCGGCTTCCTGCTGGTCAGCGTCGGGCTGTTCTGGGCCGTCGGCGGCTACGCCTTCGGCGTCGGGACGGGCCGCGCCATGGCGCTGCAGCGCGCCCTGCCCAGCGTTCCGGAGGCCGTCCTCTACAGCGAGCGGAGCCTGAGCCTCGGCGTCCCCGGCGTGACCGAGCAGGCCTGCCACGATCCGGACGCGGCCTACCGCTTCCGGTACACCGGCCTGCGGCTGGTGCGCCAGGCAGGCAACCAGTACGTGCTCCTGCCGGCGACCTGGGACCAGGCATCGGGCACCGCGCTGCTCATCCCCCGCAGCTCCTCGATCCGGCTCGAGTTCAGCCCGGCCGGGCAGCCCACCCCCGGATGCTGAGCCGAGCGGCGACAGACCTCAGAGGACGTCGAACTCGTTGAACGCCGCGCCGCCGGAGAGCCGGGCGTATCCGGGGCCGCGGTCGAAGAACGGCTCGTCGCCGGTCCGGGCGGCCCGCATTTCCGCGCGCAGGGCCTCCGTCGCGGCCTCGTCGGCCGAACCGTCGTCCCGCACCACCACGCCGTAGTCGTCGCGGGCGCCGGCCACCGAGACCTTGCGCCACGCGATGTCGCGCAGCACCTCCTCGACCGGCCGGTCCAGTGGGTCACCCCAGCCGCCGCCGCCCGTCGTCCGGATCCGGACGACCGTGCCGGCCGTCAGCGGCTCGGCGTCGGCCAGGGCGTCGACGTCGTGCTCATCCGGACCGCCCGGGTCGACGGTGATCTGGAACGGCCGCCCGGCCTTGCCGCCCTTGACGCCCCAGCAGGACAGGATCGAGCGGTCGGCGATCGACATGAAGTGCGCGTCGCGCAGCACCCGGATGTGCTTCTCGTACCCGCAGCCGCCGCGGTAGCGCCCCGGGCCACCGGAGTCGATCGCCAGGCCGAGCCGCTCCACCCGCAGCGGGAAGCGGCCCTCGGTGAACTCGGTCGGCAGGTTCCGCGAGTCCGGGACGACGTGGATGGTGTCCTCGCCGTCGGCGTAGTACCGCCCGCCCGAGCCGCCGCCGAGCACCTCGCGCATCAGATAGGGCTGGCCGTCGAAGTCGGTGCCGTAGACGCCGGTGTAGCGGATCGTCTCCTGGTCGGCCGGCATCCGGCCGCCGGTCGCCTTGGCCAGCACCCCGGCCAGGACGCCGAGCAGCCGGAGGATCACGAACGTCCGCGCGTTGGTCGGCGCCGGGAAGATCGGCGTGAGCAGCGTGCCCTTCTCGGGGAAGCGCATCTCGATCAGCGGGACGACGCCCTCGTTGACGTCGAGCTGCGCCATGCGCTCCGGCGTCTCGGCCAGGTTGCGCAGGATCGGCGCCAGCCACTTCTTGAGGAAGTTGCCGTCGGCGTAGTCGCCGCAGTGGTTGATCGGGCCCTTCGCCTGCGGGCCGGTGCCGGTGAAGTCGATGACCAGCGGCGTCTCCTTCGAGGAGTCCATGGTCAGCGTGATCCGCTGCCGGTGCAGCTTGGGCTCCTCGACGCCGTCGTGCTCGGCGTAGTCCTCCCAGACGTAGGTCCCGTCGGGGATCTGGGACAGGATCTCGCGCCGGTAGACCTCGGTGGAGTTGGCCAGGATCGCCTCGAAGCACGCCTCGACCGCGGCGACGCCGTACCGGTCGAACAGCTCGCCGAGCCGCCGCGCGCCGGCCAGGCAGGCCGAGCACTCCGCGTCGAGGTCGGCGGCCAGCGAGTCGGGCATCCGCGAGTTGCGGGTCATGATCTTCAGCGCGCTCTCGTTGGGCACGCCGCGGTCCCACAGCTTGATCGGGGGGACCATCAGGCCCTCCTCGTACACCGACGTCGCCGCCGACGGCATCGAGCCGGGCACCGCGCCGCCGATGTCGTCGTGGTGGCCGAAGGCCTGGATGAACGCGACCACCCGCAGCTCGCCCGAGTCGGCGTCGTGCGCGAAGACCGGCACGGTCACGCACAGGTCGGGCAGGTGGCCGATCCCGCCCTCGGAGAGGTAGACGTCGTTGTGGAAGAAGACGTCGCCGACGTTCATCGTCTCGATCGGGTAGTCCCGGACGACGGGGTGCACCAGCGCCGAGTACGAGCGGCCGGTGAGCTTGCGCAGCCTGCGGTCGTGGATGCCGGCGCGGAAGTCGTGCGCGTCGCGGATCATCGGCGAGCGCGACGTCCGCCCGATCGACGTCTCGACCTCCTTCTCGATCGCGGCCAGCGTGCCGGCGACGATCTCGACGAGGACCGGGTCGGCCTCGACCTTCTGGCCGTTCGATGGGCCAAAGTGGCCACTTTGGCCCGTCATCGGTCGGTCTCCTTCGTCAGCAGCAGGTTGCCGTGGGCGTCGACGGTGGCGCGGAAGCCGGGGTGCACCGGCACGGTGGAGCCGAACTCCTCGATGATCGCCGGGCCGCGCACCACGTCGCCGGGGCCGAGGTCGGGCCGGTTGTAGGTGGGGGTGTCCACCCAGTCGTCGAAGAACACCCGCCGGGAACCCGTGACGGCCCGGTCCGTACCGCCGTCCTTCGGGGTCAGCTCGACCATGTCCGGACGGCGGATCGGCCCGATCCCGCTGACCCGCAGGTTCACCCACTCGACGGCCTGGCGCGGGTCGTCGGCGAAGTCATAGCCGTAGAGCTGCCGGTGCGCCGCGTGGAACGCCTGGGCGACCGCCTCGGCGGCGGCGCGGTCGAGCACGCCGTCCGCGACCGGCACCCGCACCTCGAAGGCCTGCCCGACGTAGCGCAGGTCGGCGGTGCGCTGCATCCGCTGCTGGTCGCGGCCGAAGCCCTCGCCGTCCAGGGCGCTCTGCGCCTGGGCCTCCAGGTCGGCGTAGACGCCCTTGACCCGCTCCAGGTCGAGGTCGGCGTGCCGGCTCACCACCGTCTGCACGTAGTCGTTGCGGACGTCGACGGTGAGCAGGCCGAACGCGCTGACGTTGCCCGGGTTCGGCGGCACGAGCGTGCGCGGCAGGTTGAGGATGTCCATCAGCCGGCAGGCGAGCAGCGAGCCGGAGCCGCCGAACGTGGTGAGCGTGAAGTCGCGGACGTCGAGGCCGCGGGCCACGGTGACCTGCCGCAGAGCGTTGGCCTGGTTCCACGCGGAGATCTCGAGGATGCCGGTCGCCGTCCGCTCCAGGGAGAGGTCCAGCTTCGCGCCGAGCTGCTCGAGCCCGGTGGTGGCGGCCTCCACCGACAGCGGGATCTCCCCACCCAGCAGGTGCGGGGGGATCCGGCCGAGGACGACGTGCGCGTCGGTGACCGTGGGCTGGTCGCCGCCGGACGGATAGCACATCGGGCCGGGGTCGGCGCCGGCCGACTGCGGGCCGACCTTGAGCGTGCCCTCGGGGGACAGCCAGGCGATCGAGCCACCGCCGGCGCCGACGGTGACGACGTCGATCATCGGGATCTTCGACGGGTAGTCGCCGACCGAGCCCTCGGTGGTCAGCGTCGGCTCGCCGTCGATGACCACCGTGACGTCGGTCGAGGTGCCGCCGCCGTCGCAGGTGAGCACCCGGTCGAAGCCGGCCGTGCCGGCGATCAGCGCGGCGCCGAGAGCACCGGCGGCCGGGCCGGAGAGCATCGTGGTGATCGGCTGGTGCACGACCTCGGCCGCCGAGAGCACGCCGCCGTTGCTCTTCATCACGTAGAAGGGCACGTGCGGCGCGATCTCGTCGAGCCGGGTGCGGATGTTCGTGACGTAGGCGGCCACCTTGGGCTTGACCGCGGCGTCGACCAGCGTGGTCACCGACCGCTCGTACTCGCGGTACTCGCGCAGCACCTCGCTCGACAGCGAGACGACGGCCTCCGGGTACTCGGCCTCGAGCACCTCGAGCATGGCCCGCTCGTGCGCGTCGTTCGCGTAGGAGTGCAGGAAGCAGACGCCGAGCGTCCGGATGCCGGCGTCCTTGAAGAACCGGACGGCGGCGACGGCGTCGTCCCGGTCGAACGGGCGCACCTCGGCGCCGTGGTGGTCCAGCCGGCCGCGCACCGTGCGGACCAGGTCGGCCGGGACGATCCGCGGCGGCTTGACCCAGAAGTAGCTGTTGCCGTAGCCGTCGGGCACCGACTGCCGGGCGATCTCCAGCACCGACTCGTAGCCCTCGGTGGTGATGAACCCGATCCGGTCCAGCTTGCCCTCGAGTAGCTGGTTCGTCGCGACCGTCGTCCCATGGCTCACGGCCGTCACGGCGTCCCCGCCCAGATCGAGCAGGCCGAGCACCTTGCGCACGCCGGTCAGGAAGCCCTCCGCCGGGTCGGCGGGGGTGGACGGCGTCTTGGTCGTCGTCGTCTGGCCGGTCTCCTCGTCCACGGCGACGACGTCGGTGAACGTCCCCCCGGTGTCGATCCCGATGCGAACCCGGCGGGTCGGCGCAGTCATGGCAGTTACCTTAGCGGTGAGATACCAGACCCGGAAGCTCGGCGGGGAACCGGTGACACACCGCCGCGCCGGTGGTGGGATCCACTCGTCCCGCAGCCGGGAAGGGGCGTCGCGATCTCGGTCGGCGAGGAGGTCTGGGTGGGGACGGCGCTGCGCACGCTGCGCCTCGATCCCCGCAGCGGGGCGGTCCAGGAGAGCGCCGACATCGGGGTCGGGCTCGACGGCGGGCTCACCGCCGACGGCGACGCGGTCTGGGTGCGCAGCGCCGAGCGGTTCCTCGTCCGGCTCGACGCGGCGACCGGCGCGCCCGTCTCCGGGGTGTCCGCCGACGTGGAGAGCGCCGGTGACGTCGTCGTCGCGTTCGGCTCGGTCTGGACGACCGCCTACGACGACGCGGCGGTCTTCCGGCTGCCGGCGGGCTGACGAGCGCCGTTGTTGCGCGGTCCCGGGGCCCCGAGAAGGGTCCCCGGCATGGACATCACCGAGGTCATCCTCCATCAGCACGGCGAGCAGCGGCGGATGTTCGCCGTCCTCGACGAGATGCCGCGGGACGACGTGGCGGCCCTGGATGCTGTGTGGGGGCGGCTGCAGGTCTTCCTGGAGGTGCACGCGGAGGCGGAGGAGCGGTTCTTCTACCCGCGGCTGCTCCGGCTGGGGAAGGGCAACCCGGAGGGCGACGTCGACGACGAGGTCGAGGACGCGATCAAGGACCACAACGAGATCCGCGACGCCGTCACGAGGTCACGGGACCACGAGGTCGGCACCGACGAGTGGTGGACCGCCGTGTGGGAGGCGCGCAAGGCCAACGACGACCACATGGCCGAGGAGGAGCGCGAGGACCTGCTCGACTTCCGCCACCACGCCGACCTGCAGACGCGGCACGACATCGCGGTGCAGTTCCTGACGTTCGAGGCCGAGCACTACGCGGGGATCCCAATCCGCGACAAGGACCCCGAGCGGTACGTCGCCGAGAACCGGTGATCGCATATGCCTTGACGGGCATATGCCTCGAAAGGCATGCTCAGGACCGTGCGCGAGGCGACCTGGGCCGCGTTGACCGATCCGCACCGGCGGGCGGTGCTCGGCCTGCTGCGGGAGCGGCCGCACGCCGTCGGCGAGCTGGTCGGGGCGCTGCGGTTGACCCAGCCGGCGACGTCCAAGCACCTCCGGGTGCTCCGCGAGGCCGGACTGGTGCGGGTCGTGCCCGACGCCCAGCGGCGCATCTACGCGCTCGACCCGGCGCCGCTGGCCGAGCTGGACGCGTGGCTGGCGCCCTACCGGGCGCTGTGGAACGACCGCCTCGACGCACTCGGCAGGCACCTCGACGAGACGGAGGAACGGTGATGGACGACCTGGGCACCTACGTGGAGCACGACGGCCGGCCCGCGGTGCGGTTCGTGCGGACCTACCGGCACCCGGTCGAGCGGGTGTGGACGGCGATCAGCGACCCCGGCGAGCTGCGGCAGTGGTTCCCGTCGTCCGTGGAGCTCGAGCCGCGCGAGGGCGGGAGCATCGCGTTCGCTGACGACCCCTACGCCGAGGCGGCGACCGGGACGATCCTCGTCTGGGACCCGCCGCACCGGCTGGCGTTCACCTGGTACACCGACGAGCTGCACCTGACCCTGGAGCCCGCGGACGACGGCGGGTGCCGGCTGACGCTGCTGAACGTGCTCGACGACCGCTCGGCGGCCGCGCGCAACGCCGGTGGCTGGTTCGTCTGCCTCGACGTGCTGGCCAAGCGGCTGGACGGCGTCCCCACGAGCGGCCCGCACGGCGACCAGGCCGAGTGGGAGCCGATCTACCAGGCGCACATCGATGCCGGCCTGCCCTCGGGCGCCCCGATCCCCGACCCCGTGGAGCGCTGACCCACCGCGGGGGAATTCGCGGGCGCGCTGTCGATGAGTGCCGGACCCGTTCGACGTCTTGATGTCAGACACCGAACGGACCCACCGCAGGAGGCAGCCATGCGCCCGCTCACCGTCACCACGTTCGTGACCCTCGACGGGGTCATGCAGGCCCCCGGCGGCCCGCAGGAGGACACCTCCGGCGGGTTCGCCCACGGCGGGTGGTCGCACCCCTACGCCGACGACGACTTCGGCCGGCAGGTGACCGAGTGGTTCGCCGGCGCGCAGGACTTCCTGCTCGGCCGGACCACCTACGAGATCTTCGCCGGCTTCTGGCCGCAGGTCCCGGTCGGCAGCGGCAACCCGATCGCGGACGCGCTGAACACCAAGACCAAGCACGTGGCGTCCCGCACGCTGACGTCGGTCGACTGGGACACCGCCCGGCTGATCGAGGGCGACGTCGTCGAGGCGGTGCGCCGGCTCAAGGCCGAGGACGGCGGCGAGCTCCAGGTGCACGGCAGTGCCGGGCTGATCCAGACCCTGCTGGCGAACGACCTGGTCGACGAGCTGCGTCTGATCATCGACCCCGTGACGGTCGGCAGCGGCAAGCGGCTGTTCGGCGACGGGACGATCCCGCGCACCTGGCGGCTGGCGTCGTCGAAGGCGACCTCCACCGGCGCGCTGATCGCCACCTACCAGCGGGTCGGCGAGCTGCGGACCGGAGAGTTCACGCTCGAGGACGAGATGCAGGGCGCCTAGTCAGTGACCGGAGTGCGGGGAGCGAGGAAACCTCGCTCCCCGCACTCCATCAGTCGGCGTCGGCCTGCCAGAGGTCGGGGCCGAAGACCTCGTACTGGATGTCGGCCGGGGACACGCCGCGGTCGAGCAGGGTGCCGCGGATCCCGCGCATGAACGGCAGCGGGCCGCACAGGTAGTAGAAGGCCTCCGCGGGCAGCTCGACGTCGTCCAGGTTCATGATCCCGCCGTAGCGGCCGTCGACCGGCAGGTCGCCCTGCGGACCGTGCTCGTACCAGACGTGCATCCGCGCGTTGGCCAGCTTCGCGACGTCGTCGGCCACCTGCTGCCGCAGCGCGAAGGACTCCTCGTCCAGATCCGCGTGCAGCACGGTGATCGGCAGGTGCGAGCCGGCCGTGACCAGGTGGGAGAGCATGCCGGCCATGGGCGTGATGCCGATGCCCGCGGAGGCGAACACCGCCGGCCGGCCGGAGTCGTCGAGGACGACGTCGCCGAACGGCAGCGACATGGTGATCCGGTCGCCGACGTCGACGCGGTCGTGCAGGTAGTTGGAGACCTCGCCGTCCGGCTTGCCCCCGCCGGTGACCCGCTTGACCGCGAAGGAGCGGTGCTCGCCGTCGTCGGCCTTGATGAGGCTGTACTGCCGCGGCTGGTGGACGCCGTCGGGCATCTGCACCTTCACGGACACGTACTGGCCGGGCAGCGACGTCTTCACCAGCCGGTCGTCCACGCGCTTGACGGTGAAGACGACGACGTCCTCGGTCTCCCGGCGCTTCTCCGTGACCTCCCAGTCCCGCCAGACCGTCTCCGGCCGGACGCCGCGGGCGCTGTAGAGGCCGCGCTCCTGGTTGATCAGGGCGCGGGCCATCAGCCAGTAGACCTCGTCCCACGCGGCGGCGACCTCGGGCGTGACGGCGTCCCCGAGGACGTCGACGATCGCCCAGAACAGGTTGTCGTGCACGACCTGGTACTGCGGGGGGCTGATGCCGAGCGAGGCGTGCTTGTGCGCGATCCGCTGGAGCAGGTGCTCGGGCAGGTGGTCCGGGTGGCTGACCAGCGCGCTGGCGAACAGCGCCACCGAGCCGGCCAGCGCCTGCTGCTGGGTGCCCTCGGCCTGGTTGCCGCGGTTGAAGATCCCGTCCTGCAACTCGGGATGTTCGCCGAACAGGTGCTGGTAGAAGCGCTCGGCGATCTTGCCGATGTTCTCGCCGACGACGGGCAACGTGGCCTCGATGACGGGCCGGGACTTCTCTGTGAGCATTCCTCTCCCCCAGGGTTCGGTTCCGGACCCCCGTGGGTTCGCCCCTGCCCCGTTCACGGCCGGTCTACCCATCGACCGCTCCCGCGACCGCATGATCGTTGTCCCGCCCGAGGCGGTCGTGGTCTGATCGCGGCGGCGCGACAGGCGGTCGCGCCCATCCCAGGGAGGCCCCATGGCGGAGGTCCACGGCACGTTCGACGACGGGTTCGCAGGTGTGCGCGACGCGCTCGCCACCCAGCTCGACGGCGAGGAGCTCGGCGCCTCCGTCGCGGTCGACGTCGACGGTGAGACCGTCGTCGACATCTGGGGCGGCCACCGCGACGAGGCGCGGACGACGCCCTGGACCCGGGACACGATCGTCAACGTCTGGTCGACGACGAAGACGATCACCGCGCTGGCGATGCTCACCCTGGTCGAGCAGGGCCGGCTCGACGTGCACGCCCCGGTCGCCGAGTACTGGCCCGAGTTCGCGGCCAACGGCAAGGCCGACGTGCGGGTGAAGCACCTGATGTCGCACACCTCCGGCGTGGCCGGCTGGGACGCGCCGTTCACCGTCGAGGAGATGTACGACTGGGAGACCGCGACGTCCCGGCTGGCCGCGCAGGCGCCGTGGTGGGAGCCGGGGACGGCGTCGGGCTACCACGCCAACAACCAGGGGCACCTGCTCGGCGAGGTGCTGCGGCGCATCGACGGCCGCTCGCTCAAGCAGTACGTGGCCGAGGAGCTCGCCGGCCCGCTGGGCGCGGACTTCCAGATCGGCGCGCGGCCGGAGGACACGGACCGCATCGCGCCCGTCGTCCCCCCGCCGCCGCTGCCGATCGACCTCGCCACGCTGGACCCGGACAGCCCGGTGGTGCGCTGCTTCACCGGCCCGGCCGCCGACGCGAACAAGGCCAACACGCCGGACTGGCGGGCCGCCGACATGGGCGCCCTCAACGGGCACAGCAACGCGCGCGGCGTCCTCGACGTCATGCGGGTGATGTCGCTCGGCGGGGAGGCCGGCGGCGTCCGGCTGCTGTCGGACAAGACGATCGACCTGGTCTTCGACGTCCAGGCCGACGGCGTCGACCTCGTGCTGGGCGTGCCGTTCCGGTTCGGCATCGGCTTCGGGCTCTCGCCGTCGGGGGCCGTGCCGTACCTGCCCGAGGGGCGGGTCTGCTTCTGGGGCGGCTGGGGCGGCTCGCTGATCGTCATGGACCTCGACCGCCGCGTGACGACGAGCTACATGATGAACCGCATGGCCCCGGGCATAGTCGGCTCCCCGCGGGCCGAGGCGTACCTGAACGCCGTCTACGCCGCCCTGTGATCACCCGGACCGGCATCGCCTACGAGACCGGAGGCTCCGGCGAGGACCTCCTCCTCCTCCTGCACGGCCTCGGCGCGACCGGGGCCGTGTGGCAGCGGCTGCTGCCGCAGATCCCCGGCCGGTGGGCGGCGCCCGACCTGCGCGGGCACGGCCGGTCCGTGGCCGAGCCGCCCTACGGCTACGGCGTGCACGCGGCCGACATGGCCACGCTCGCGGTGGAGCTGGGTGCCGCGCGCGTGACCGTGCTCGCGCACTCGTTCGGCGGCGTGGTGGGCGCGCTGCTGGGCAGCGGTGAGTACGGGATCGACGTCGCACTCGTCGTCGCGGTCGGCACGAAGCTCGAATGGACGGCGGAGGAGGAGGACGGCGCCCGCGCACTCGCGGACCGCCCCGCGAAGGTGTTCGCCACCCAGGAGGAGGCCGCGGCCCGGCACCTGGCGCTGGCCGGGCTGCGCGGTCTCGCCGAGCCGGGGGACGACGTCGCGCGGGCCGGCGTCCGCGCGGTCGACGGCGGCTGGGCGGTCGCGCTGGACAACCGCGCGTTCTCGGCGGTCGGCCCGTCCGTGCCGGGAATCCTGCGGCGCGCGCAGGCGCCGCTGCGGCTGGCCGCGGGCGAGGGCGACCCGATGGTGTCGCTCGAGGCGATGCGACGGCTCGACCCAGATGCGCGCGTGCTCGCGGGCGCGGGGCACAACGCGCACTGGGAGCAGCCCGAGGCGGTGTGGTCTCTCCTCGCCCCGTGAGGTGATCTCCTCGAGTCCGGGACCCACGACGAGCTGCTGGCCGCGGGCGGGCGCTACGCCCGCCTGGTCGGCGCCGCCGAGCGGGACGTCGCGCCGGCCGCCTGACCTGCCGTGATGGAACCGTCCCCATCGCTCCGGCCGAGGGTCCACACTCGCCTCGCCGAGAACTGCGGCAACGGCTGGTCCTGACACCGGGAGGCGAGTCGTCATGGACCGCACGAGTGGATCTGCGGGAACGGTGGAGGTCGCGGCGGCGCGGAGGTGGGACCTCATCGCCGGTGTGGGCGGCGTGGTGTTCGTCGTCCTGGTCATCGTCAGCTTCTTCACCCCCTCGACACCCGCGAGCGACGAGTCCGTGGACGTGATCGCCCGGGCGATCGAGGCCGATCGGGCCGGACACCAGTGGTCGGTGTTCCTGGGCTTCCTCGCCGACCTGGGCTTCCTGTTCTTCCTCGCCGGCGTCTGGGGCCGGCTGCGGCGGGCCGAGGGTCGCGGCGGGTTGTTCGGCGGCCTGTTCGCCATCGCCGCGGCGGCGTTCGTGGCGGTGATCGCGGTCTCCGAGGGGTTCTACCTGGCGCTCGTGCAGGGCGCGACGGCCGACGAGCCGGGCGTCGTCCGGACGCTGGTCGTCCTGAACGACTGGGTGGGCGGCGCCGCTCTCCCGGCGGGCGTGGTGATGCTGCTCGCGGTGGCCGCGGGCATCCAGAGCACGCACGCGTTCCCGCGGTGGCTGGGCTGGCTGGCCGCGCTGACCGCGGTGTGCCTACTGGTGGGCCTCGCGACCGTGTTCGACGACAGCGTCGAGGACAGCGCGCTCGGCATCATCGCGTTCGTCGGATACCTGCTGCTCCTGGTCTGGATGCTGGCCACGACCGCCTTGCTGCTCATGAGCAGCCGCCGGACCGCCCGGGTCGAGTGAGTCAACTCTCCAGCAGGCCGGCCTCGTGCGCGAGGATCGCGGCCTGGGTGCGGTTGGCGAGGTCCAGCTTGGTCAGCAGCCGGGAGACGTAGGTCTTCACCGTCGCCTCGCTGACGTAGAGCCGCTGCGCCAGTTCGGCGTTGGACTCGCCGCTGCCCAGGAGCTGCAGCACCTCGCGCTCGCGGTCGGAGAGATCGGCGATGCGCCGCAGGGCCTCGGCCTTGCGCGGGGCGGCGCGGCGGTCGACGTAGGACTCGATCAGCGCCGCGGTGACGGCCGGCGACAGGGTCGCCGTCCCGTCGGCGACCGCCCGCACCGCGGCGGCGATCTCGCGCGGCGGGGTGTCCTTGAGCAGGAAGCCCGCCGCGCCCGCGGCCAGCGCCGCGTACACGTACTCGTCGACGTGGAAGGTCGTGAGGACGGCGACCTGCGGCGGGTCGGGCAGCGCGAGGATCTCCCGGGTCGCGGCCAGCCCGTCCATGCCCGGCATCCGGATGTCGGTGAGGACGACGTCGGGCTTGAGCTCGCGCGCCGCCCGCAGGCCGGCCGCGCCGTCCCCGGCCTCCCCGACGACCTCGAAGTCACCGGCGGCCTCGAGCACCGTCCGCAGCCCGAACCGCACCAGCTCCTCGTCGTCCACCAGGACCACGCGGATCGTCATGCCGGCAGCACGGCTTCCACAGTGAACCCGCCGTCCAGCCTCGGTTCGGCGGTCAGCCGGCCGCCCAGGGTGCGCACCCGCTCACCCAACCCCACCAGGCCGAAGCCGCCGCCGGCGGCCTCGCCGACCGGTCCGGCCGGTGGCCCGTTCACCACCCGGACGGTGAGTGCGCCGTCCGGGCGCTCCACGGTCACCGTCACGGCGGAGCCGGGCGCGTGCTTGCCGGCGTTGGTCAGCGCCTCCTGCACGATCCGGTAGGCGGCGCGGCCGACGACCGGGTCGACCGCGGCGTCGGTGCAGCCGGTGAGCTCCACGGGCATCCCCGCCTCCCGGGACTGCGCGACCAGCCGGGGCAGGTCGGCCAGCTCCGGCTGCGGGCCGAGCGGCGCGGCGTCGTCCACCTCCCCGGCGCGCAGCACGCCGACCATCTGCCGCAGCTCCTCGAGCGCCTGCCGCCCGGCGGCCTGCACGTTGCCGGCCAGCTGCTCCACCCGGTCGCGGTCGCCGGCGGCCATCTCGATCGCGCCGGCCTGCAGCACCATGAGGCTCACCCGGTGCCCGACGGCGTCGTGCATCTCACGGGCGATGCGGGTCCGCTCGGTCAGGACGGCGTCGCGCGCCAGCAGCTCCCGCTCGGCCTCGGCGCGCTCGGCCCGCTCCCGCAGGGCGACCAGCAGCAGCGCGCGGGTGCGCTGCCAGATCCCGACGGCGCCGGGGAGCACGATCACGAGCGCGGCGGCGCCGATCGACCCGATCCACTGGTCGAGTCCGGACAGCGCCCACGGCTGGACGACGGCGACCGCGCCGACGACGGCGGCACCGATGCGCAGCGGCCACCGGGGGGTGTAGCGCCCGACGGCGTACGCGGTGATCAGCAGCGCCACCGTCAGAGGAGCGGACACGACGGCGAGGACGGCGCTGAGCACGAACGGGACCAGCGGGGCGCGCCGCCGGAAGAGGAGGAGCGCGAGCGTCTGCAGCACGCCGAGGACGACCAGGGGGACGTCCGGCAGCAGCTGAGGCTCCGGGGCCGCGGCGCCGACGGCGACGACCGACGTGCTGAGCAGGGCGAGGCCCGCCTCGAACCAGATGCTGCGCGTGCGCAGACCCGGCCACAGGCGCGCCCGGATCCCCATGCGGCGAGCGTATTTCCCGGTGCACCGCCTGCGGGTCGCCCGCGAGTGGATCACCCGGGTCAACTTTCGGATGACGAGGTCGCGCCGTCCGTCGACCCGGATTCGCTGCCTCCGGCCGACGCGGGGACCGGGGCGTGCCCGGCAGATTTCTCGCCGGCAGAACCAGATCCCCGGAGGTTTCGATGATCACGGTCAGCGGACTGACCAAGCAGTACGGCACCCGGACCGTCGTGGACGACGTGTCCTTCACCCTCGAGCCGGGAACGGTGACCGGGTTCCTCGGGCCCAACGGCGCCGGCAAGACGACGACGATGCGGATGATGACCGGCCTGGTGCCGGCGACGTCCGGGACCGCGCTGGTCGACGGCCGCCCGTACCGGGCGCTGGCCAACCCGGGCGCCGTCGTCGGCACCCTGCTCGACGCCTCGGCCGTGCACCCCGGCGTGAGCGGGCGGACGCACCTGCGGCTGCTGGCCGACACGGTCGGCGTCTCCTGGGAGCGCGTCGAGGACGTCCTGGAGCTCGTCGGCCTGGAGGACGCCGCCAAGCGCCGGATCGGCGGCTACTCGCTGGGCATGCGGCAGCGGCTCGGGATCGCCGGCGCGCTGCTGGCCGACCCGCCGGTGCTGATGTTCGACGAGCCGGCCAACGGGCTGGACCCGGAGGGCATCCGGTGGATGCGCGACCTGCTCCGTCACCACGCGGCCCGCGGCGGCACGGTGCTGCTGTCCAGCCACCTGCTCGGCGAGGTCGAGCACACCGTCGACCGGCTGCTGGTGATCGGCCAGGGGCGGATCGTGGCCGACGGCGCGGTCGCCGAGCTGCTCGGCGCCGACGGCACCGCCGTCTCCGCGGTGGACCCCGCCGGGCTGACCCGGGCGCTGCGGGCTGCCGGCTTCGACGTGCAGCACGGCTCGGACGGCGCGCTGGTCGTGCCCTCCGCCGACCCGGCCGCGGTCGGTGCCGTCGCCGCCACCGCCGGCCTCGTGCTCACCGACCTGCGGCCGCTGCAGCGCGGTCTCGAGGACCTGTTCTTCCAGCTCACCACGGCGTCCTGACCGGCGCCGGCCACCTCTCGACGTCTCGAGGAGATTCCGATGATCGACACCCTGCCCCGCACCGCCGCCATCGACCGGCCCACGGTGCGCCGGACCGGTCCGTCACTGCCGACGATGGTCGGCCTGGAGATCCGCAAGTCCCTGGCCACCCGGTCGGGCAAGTCGCTGGCCGCCGCGTCGGTCGTGCTCGCCCCGGCCGCGATGGCGATCGCGTCGTCCACCGGTGAGCCGATCGGCTCGGCGACCGGGCCGATCGCGGTGATGGGCGTGCTGACCGCCTTCGTGCTCGTCTCCCTGGGCGTGCTGTCGACGGCCGGGGAGTGGAGCCACCGCACGGCGCAGACGACGTTCCTGCTGGTGCCGCACCGCGGCCGGGTGCTCGCCGCCAAGGGGACGGCGGTCGCGCTGATGGGCGCCACCTTCGCCGCGGTGTCGGCCGGGCTGTCGGCCGGCGTCCTGGCGCTCACGATGGGCGGCGAGCTGTCCTGGGACGGTGTGCCGCAGACCGTGGTCGCCGTCGTGGCCGCGGGCGCGGCGTTCGCGGTGACCGGTGCCGGCGTGGGCGCGGCGCTCGGGAACACCCCGGCCGCGCTGACCAGCCTCTACCTGGTCCTGCTCGGCGTCATGCCGGTGCTGGAGAACGTGAAGCCTGCGATCGCGGAGAAGATCGACCCGGCGAACGCCGTGCTGAACCTGGGGCAGGGCTTCGAGCAGACGCAGTCGATCGCCGTCCTGGCCGGCTGGGTGGTCGTGGCCTCCGTGGCCGGCGCCGTCCTCACCCACCGCCGCGCGGTGCAGTAGCCGCCTCGCCCAGGGCCCTCCCGATCCCGTCGGGAGGGCCCTTCGCGTGCGCTCAGCCGGACGGCCGGCTGGGGAGCAGGCCCTCCTGGTGGTCGAGCTCGCGCTCGAGCACGCGCATGCCGGCGTCGGTGAGGCGGCCGACGTCCCGCCAGCGCAGCAGCGTGTCCCGCTCGGCGTCGATGACCGCCCGGTGCACGCGCACGGCCGCCTCGTACTGCGGGTTGTACGGCACCTCGTGGTCGGCGCCCTCCAGGATGTCCAGCCGCTGCTGGTAGCGGGCCAGCCGGGCCTCGAGCTGGGCGCGCAGCGCGGCGATCGCCTGGTCGTCGACGTCGTCGTGCTCCTCCCGCTCCAGGTCCGACAGCCGGTCGAGCCCGGCCTGCACCGCGGCCGCCCGTGCCTCGTTGCGCTCCCGGGCCTGGTCGGCGGCGTTGGCCCGCAGCCCGAGCGCCCGCACCAGCGGCCCGAACGTCACGCCCTGCCCGACCAGCGTCACGAGGACGACGAGGAACGTGCAGAACAGCAGCAGGTCGCGGCCGGGGAACGGATCGCCGCCGTCGGTCAGCCGCGGCAGCGTGAAGATGGCGGCGAGGCTGATGACGCCCCGCGTGCCGGCCCAGCTGAGCGCGACGATCTCGCGGTTGGTCAGCCGCTGGGCCGCGTGCGCCCGGCGCTCGTCCGCGGGTTGGTCGTCCGTGGCGTTCTCCACGTCGTCGCCGCCGCCGAGGCGCATGTGCAGGGAGCGCGGCAGCAGCTGGGTCAGCATCAGCCAGAGCGGGCGCACCAGCAGGACGACGCCGACGCAGAGGACGGACGCGGTGACGACCGTGGACGTCTCGTACTGGCCGAGGCCGGAGACGACGGTGGGGAGCTGCTGGCCGATGAGCAGGAAGACCAGGCCCTCGAGCAGGTAGTTGATCAGCCGCCAGACGGCGTTGACCTGCAGCCGGTAGTCGCTGGAGACGGCGCGGGAGCTGTCGTGGCCGATGAGCAGCCCGGCGATGACGACCGCGAGGACGCCGGAGACGTGCAGCCGCTCGGCGGCGAGGTAGGCGACGAAGGGGGTGGCCAGCGAGACGGCGTTGAGCGTCATCGTGTCGCGCCGCAGCCGGCGGGCCCACCGCACGGCGTAGGCCACCGCCAGCCCGACGGCGATCCCGCCCGCGGCGGCGAGCAGGAACTGCCCGAGCGCCGCCCAGGTCGAGAACCCCTCGCCGCTGGCCGCGGCGACGGCCACCGACAGGATGGTCAGCGCGGTCGCGTCGTTGAGCAGGCCCTCGCCCTCGATGAGGGTCACCACCCGCGGCGGGAGGCCGGCCCGCCGGCCCACGGACAGCGCGGCGACCGGGTCGGGTGGGGCGACGGCGGCGCCGAGGGCGATGCCGGCCGCCAGCGTCACGCCGGGGATCAGCAGGTCGAAGCCCACGCCGACCAGCACCGCCGTGACGAACACGAGCAGCACCGAGAGGCTGATGACCGTGCGCAGGTGCTTGCGGATGGCGAGCAGTGAGGAGTCCAGCGCGGCGCTGTAGAGCAGCGGCGGGATGACCAGGGTCAGCACGACGTGCGGGTCCAGGCCGACGTTCGGGCCCGGGAGCACCGCGTACGTGATGCCGGCCAGGGTCATCAGCGCGGCTGCGGGCAGCCCCGTTCTCTCCGCCACCCAGTGCAGGACGACGACCACGGCGACCGCGGCCAGGACGAACAGCAGGGTCGCCTCGATGTCCACGGCCCCATCCTCTCTGGCCCCGCGCCGGCCCTCAGGTCGGGGCCGTGACGCGCGCCGCAGTCGGTCGGGTTCCGGAATCCTGGGTTCGGCGTCGCCGGTTGGCCCTGGCATGGACCTGTTCAGCCCCGTGACCCTCGGCGACCTCGAGCTCGCCAACCGCGTCGTGATGGCGCCGCTGACCCGGCTGCGGGCCGGTGCCTCCGGCGTCCCCAACGACCTCTTGGTCGAGCACTACCGGCAGCGGGCCGGGGTCGGGCTGATCATCGCCGAGGGGACCTACCCGAGCTTCGAGTCGCAGGCGTTCGTCGGGCAGCCCGGCATCGTCACCGACGAGCAGGTGGCGGGCTGGCGCCGGGTCGCCGACGCGGTGCACCACCGCGGCGGCCGGATCGTCATGCAGGTGATGCACGGTGGCCGGGTCACGCACCCCGACGTCAACGGCGGACGGCGAGTCGTCGCGCCGAGCGCGATCGCGATCGACGGCGAGGCGCACACGTCGCGGGGGAAGCAGCCGTACCCGGTGCCGCACGCACTGACCGTCGACGAGGCGCGGGCCGTGGTCGAGGACTTCGTGGCCGCCTCCCGCCGGGCGGTCGAGGCCGGCCTGGACGGCGTGGAGATCCACGGCGCCAACGGCTACCTCCTGCACGAGTTCCTGTCGCCGGCGTCCAACCAGCGGTCCGACGAGTACGGCGGCTCCCCGGAGAACCGGGCGCGGTTCGTGATCGAGGTGGTGACGGCCGTGGCTGCGGAGATCGGTGCCGGCCGCGTGGGCCTGCGCATCTCGCCCGAGCACAACATCCAGGGCGCGCTCGAGACCGACGGGGACGACGTCCGCGCCACGTACGGCGCGCTCGTCGACGCGCTGCGCCCGCTCGGCCTGGCCTACCTGTCGGTGTTGCACGTGGAACCAACGGGGGAGCTGGTGCAGGAGCTGCGGCAGCGCTTCGGCGGCAAGGTGATCGCCAACAGCGGCTTCCGCTCCGTGACGACGCGCGCGGAGGCGGTCGCGCTGATCGAGGCCGCGCACGCCGACGCCGTCGCCGTGGGCCGCGCGGTCGTCGCCAACCCCGATCTGGTCGAGCGCTGGCAGGGCGAGCACCCGGAGAACCCGCCGAACGCGGCGTTGTTCTACGCGCCCGGCGCCGAGGGCTACACCGACTACCCCACGCTCCGGGCCGGCTGACCCGCACGGCGAACACCCGTCGAGGGCCCTCTCGAACCGATCGAGGGGGCCCTCGACGGATGCCGGTCAGCCGATGGTGCCTGTCGCCCTCAGCCCTCGGGGTGCCAGTCGTCGGCCTGCCAGCGGTGGAACACCTTCGCCACCGAGTCCCGCGGGGTCTGCCACTTCTCCGGGTTGTACGGACCGACGTAGGCGCTGAGGTCCTGCATGATCCGGGCGAAGGCCGGCCGGTGGGACTCGTGGTTGGCCCGGACGGCCGCGGCCTTGACCGGGTCCTGTTCCAGCAGGTGCACGAAGACGTCCTCCATCGAGTACAGCCAGCGCCCGGTGACGCCGGTCTCGACGGGCAGCGGCCCGGCGTCGGACTCGGCGAAGACCCGTGCGATGTCCTCCTCGGCTCCGGGCTTCATCCGCTGGACGATGACGGTCAGCTCGCGGTCGGCGGGCACGTCGCCGTCGGGCAGCCAGCGGTAGAACTCCTTGGCGACGGAGTGGGACGGGTTCTCCCAGTAGCTCGGGTAGGGCGTCACGTAGGGGGCTATCTGCTCGGCGATCTGCTGGAAGGCGGGCAGCCCGCGGCGCTGGCCCGAGACCGCCGGGTCCTCCTTGCGCTCGATGACGTGGAGGTACAGGTCCTCGTACGAGAGCAGGTACCGGCCGATGACGCCGAGGTCCTGGGGTCGCGTGGTCCGGTCGTAGTAGGCGAAGACGGGGCCGACCTTGTCCTCGCTGCCGGGGACCATGTGACAGACGATCACGTTGCGGAACGGTCGGAAGGTCATGGCTCCTCCTTGATGGGTGGGTCGGGCTGGATCGGTGATGGGTCGGCCGGGCCTGTCGCCCCGGCCTGGTCCGGCTGTCGCGGCTCGGGGGTGGACGGCGCCGCGGTCAGCACCCGGGCAGGTCGTCGGTGCCGGTGACGGCGAAGGAGGCGTTCAGGTGCACGACGACGTCGTCGCCGGCGGTGCCCCTGCCGTCGGTGTCGGCATAGGCCACGTAGCCGCCCGAGCCGTCCGCCTGCACCCGCCACACCACGGCCCCGGGGTACCGGGCCTGCACCGCACTGCGCACCCGGGCGGCGGTGTCCGCTGACAGGCCCCCGTCCGGCCAGTCCGGGTCGGGCTGCGGGAGGTCGTCGGTGCCGGTGACGGCGAAGGAGCCGTCCAGGTGCCAGGCGACGTGCGCGCCGTCGGCGGTGTGGCCGTAGGCGACGTAGCCGCCGGCGCCGTCCGGCCGCACCCAGCCCACCGTGGCGCCGGGGTACCCGGCCGACACGGCGCTGCGCACCCGGGCGGCGGTGTCGGATGGCACGGCGTCCGCGGTCCCGGATGGGCACGGGTCACCACCCGGCGACCAGTGCGGCCACCACCGGACGGGGTCGGTCACCGTCGCGGGGTGGGTGGCCGCGGCCGTCTCGGTGGTCGCCGCACGGGCGTCTCCCAGCACGCCCGCGGCGACCGCTCCGGTGAGCAGCCCCGCCCCGACGGCGGCCCCGGCGGCCAGCCACCGCCGGCGGCGGTCGGGCGGCGCCGCGTCCCCGCGGCGGCTGTCGAGATCGGGTCGGTCCATCGTGGGCCTCCTCCAGGTCCGAGGGGTGCGGGCGTCACCAGGTCGGCAGGTCGCCGCCGAGGTCGTCGGCCGGCGGGGGGACGCGCGTCCCGGCGCCGGGAGGCGCGTCCTCCCCGAGGGGCGCGGGCGGGACGGCGGCGCTCCACCAGCCGTCCCATCCGCCGGCCCAGCAGTCGTCCCACGGGCCGGAGCCGCACCACCACCCGGGCACGGCCGGCGAGCCGGCAAGCACCAGGCCGGTCAGCAACCGGTGGCCGAGGGTCGCGCCGACGGCGGCCCAGCGCCGACCGCCGGCGGGCGCCACCCGCCGCGCGTCGCGATCGGGGTCGAACACGCTCATCGCGGTCCTCCTGGATCCCGGGTCAGGGAATGCGTGCGGGTCGGGGGCGATCGGCCGGCGACGGCGCCCCGGCGAGGTCGGCGATGCGGTCCAGCTGTGCGGCGTCCCGCGGGTCGAGCCGGAGGGCGGCCGCCGCGACGTTGTCCTCCACCTGCGCCACCGAGGTGGCACCGGGGATGAGCAGCAGGTTGGGGGAGCGGGCGAGCAGCCAGGCCATGGCCACCTGTTCCGGAGTCGCCTCCGCCCGCCTCGCGATCGAGGCCAACACCGCCGACTGCTCCGGCGTCAGCTGGCGGACGCGGAAGAGCTCCGTGTACGAGAGCCCCTGCACGGCCACGTAGGGGATCCCGTCGCGCGCGAGCTCGTCGACGAGGTCGTCGTCCACGCGGTTGATCAGGTTGTAGTCGTGCTGCACGCAGGCCACCGGGGCGATGCTGCGGGCCTCCGCGACCTGCGCCGCACTCACGTGGCTCACCCCGACGTGGCGGACGAGCCCCTCCTCCTGCAGCCGCACCAGCGCCTCGAACGGCTCGGCGAGGGAGCGCTCCTCCGGCTGGTGGCCCATCCCCGGCATCCGGAGGCAGACGACGTCCAGCACGTCCAGCCCCAGCTGGTCCAGGTTGTCCTGCACGGCCCGGCGCAGCTCCGCGGGGGCGAGCGCCTCGGCCCACCCGCCGTCCGGCGTCCGGCGGGCCCCCACCTTGGTCGCGATGACCAGGCCGTCGGGGTAGGGGTGCAGTGCCTCGCGGATCAGCTCGTTCACCACGTGCGGGCCGTAGTGGTCGCTGGTCTCGACGTGGTCCACCCCGAGCTCGACGGCACGACGCAGCGCGGCCAGAGCGGCCTCGCGGTCCGCCGGTGGGCCCATGAGCCGGGGGCCGGTCAGCTTCATGCCGCCGTAGCCCAGGCGGTGCACCGGGCGGTTCCCGAAGACGAAGCGGCCGGAGGCCGCCGCGGGAACGGGCGTCGCCCGCAGTTCCGTCAGCTCGGACATGTGGCGGCCTCCTCAGCCGGCAGGGGTCGGGGTGAAGCGGAGGGGCAGTTGCAGGAGCCCCCGGAAGGCCGACGCGGCGGGCAGCCACTGCAGCTCCTCCACCGGGACGTCGAGCCGCAGGCCGGGCAGCCGCACGAGCACCCGGCGCAACGCCGTGGTCGCCTCGAGCCGTGCGAGCGCGGTACCGAGGCAGTAGTGGATGCCGTGGCCGAACGACATGTGCGACGTGCAGCCCCGGGTGACGTCGAGCCGGTCCGGGTCCGGGACCAGCGCCGGGTCGTGGTTCGCCGCGCTCAGCACGATCGTGACGATCGACCCCGCCGGGATGGGGACGCCGCCGATCTCCAGGTCCTCGGCGGCGAACCGGAAGCTCGACACGGGCACCGAGCCGTCGAAGCGCAGCAGTTCCTCCACGGCGTCGGGCACCAGGCTCGGCTCCGCCAGCAGCTTGGCCATCTCCGCGGGGTGGGTCAGCAGGGCCACCACGGCGTTGCCGAGGAAGTCCGAGGTCGTCTGGTACCCGGCGAACAGGAGCAGGAAGGCCGTGGACACCAGCTCGGCCTCCGACAGCTTCCCGTCGCCGTCCCGCGCGGCGATCAGCGCGCTCACCAGGTCGTCGCCGGGCTCGCGGCGCTTGGCCGCGACCAGGCCGCTGAAATACGCGTGCAGCCGCGACTGGGCCTCGCCGATCGCGGCCCGGTCCTCCTGCGGGCTGCGTCCCCCGGTGCCCACCGTCCGGATCACCTGGGTGCCGGCGAGGATCTCCTCGTGGTCGGCCCTGGGGATCCCGAGCAGGTCGCCGATCACGGCCAGCGGCAGCCGGAGGGCGAAGTCGTTGACGAAGTCGGTCCGACCGCGGGGGGCGATGCCGTCCAGCAGCGTCTCGACGATCTGCTCGACCCGCGGCCGCATCGCCGAGATCCGCCGCGGCGTGAACGCCTGCGTCACCAGCCGACGCAGCCGGCTGTGCTCCGGTTCGTCGGAGTTGAGCATGTTCGTGTTGATCTGCCGGGCCTTCTCGCCGAAGACCTGCAGGTAGGTGTCGCCCGCGCGGTACAGGTCCTTGCACAGCCGTGGGTCCGACAGGGCCGCACGGGCGTCCTCGTACCGGGTGACCAGGTAGGAGTCGAACCGGGGGGTCCGTACCTTGATCACCGGGCTCTCGGCGCGCAGTCGCGCATAGATGGGATAGGGGTCGGCGCGGAACTCGGGGGTGTAGATCGCGGCCCCGGGGACGGGTTCCACCTCGCGCCCGGAGGCGTGCCGTTCGGCGGTGAGTGACATGGGGTTCCCCTCTGCAGCTGTCGGTCAGGGCGCGAACACCCGCGCCAGGTGCTCGAGCAGTGCGCCGTCGGCGACCGGGCGGGCCCGGAACCCGACGTGGCCGTCGGGACGGACGACGTAGGCGGCCGTGTCGGCGTCCGCCAGCCCGTAGGCCACCCGGAAGGTCCCGGGGTCCCGGACGACGGGCAGGTCGACGAGGGCGGGCAGCCGCGCGGCCGCGTCGGCGACCAGATACGGGCGGACCTGCCCCCGGGTGGCCTGGCGGACCGAGGTCGCCAGCTTCTCCAGGGCGAGCACCTGCTCCTCGGCGACACCGGCGCCCGCGGCGAGCAGCAGCGTCGTGTGGGTGCCGCGGGTCAGGTCGAACAGCCGCAGGTCGTGGGCCACGCCGAAGCGGCGAAGCCCGTGCACGTCCGGCGCCCGGTGCCCCGGCTCCGGCCCGCCCGCGCACCCCACCGCGTCGCCCGCCTGGCCGACCAGCGGGCTGCCGGCGTAGTTCATCGTCATCTGCATCTCGAGCAGGAACTGCGCCTTCTCGTCCGCCATGTCCATCTCGTCGGTGAACGCGATGGCCACGGCTCGGTCGACGATCGCCTTGCCGGCGGGGCGGCGTTCGGCCTCGTAGCTGTCGAGCAGGCCGGGTGCGGCCAGCCCGCGGACGGCGAGCGCCAGCTTCCAGCCGAGGTTCCAGGCGTCCTGGATGCCGGTGTTCATGCCCTGCCCGCCGGCCGGCGGGTGCAGGTGCGCGGCGTCGCCGGCCACGAACACCCGGCCCTCCCGGTAGCGGTCGACGATGCCGTGCTTGATCCGGAAGATCGACGACCAGCGCAGGTTGCTCGCCGTCGTCCCCGCCGGGCCGAGGTCGTCGATGGCCGCCTGCAGGTCGGCCAGCGACGGCGGCTCGTACTCCTGCCAGAACCCGGCCGGCACGACCCCGGAGCCGATGGTCTTCTGCAGCCGCTCGGGGGCGAGCGTGGCGATCCGGTAGCGGTTGCGGCCCTTGAGCGGGACGCAGACGAGCATCCCGGTGAACTCGCCGCCGTCCTCGATGCGCACCCAGCGCAGCAGGTGGCCGGCCGGCATGTCCCAGTCGACGTCGACGTCGCCGAGCATGAACAGCTGCGGGAACATCGACAGCCCGCCCACGAAGTTCAGGCCCAGGCCGGCGCGGACGGCGCTGTGCGCGCCGTCGCACCCCACGAGGTACTGCGCGCGGGTGGCCTCGACCTCGCCGGACGGGTGCCGCAGCTGCGCAGTGACGCCGGCGGCGTCCTGGGTGAACCCGACCAGCTCGACCCCGCGCTGCACGGCGACGCCCGCGGCGAGGAGCCGGTCGGTGAGCAGCCGCTCGGTCTCGTACTGCGGCAGCCCGAGGTGGGCGTAGGGCAGCTCGTCGAGGCCGGCCCAGTCGACCTGGTGGGTCTGCCTGCCGTTGACGAAGACGGTCTGCCCGTGCAGCCAGATCCCGGCGTCCATCGCCTCGGCGGCGATGCCCTGGTCCTCCCAGATCTCCATCGTCCGGCAGTGGATGCCGATCGCCTTGTCCGCCTGGGTCGCGGCCTGCGACCGCTTGTCCACGATCCGGACGGCGATGCCGCGGCGGGCCAGTTCGATCGCGTGGGTCAACCCGGCCGGGCCGGCCCCCACGACGAGCACCTCCACGTCGGTCGGCCCGTCGGGGAGGGACGCCGTCGGGGTCAGGGACGGCGCGGTCTGCGGCTTCTCGACGAACTCCTCCACCGGCGCGCTGGGCACCGGCGTCCACTCGGGGGCTTTCGGTACGGAAAGCCCGGTCTCCTCGGGGGCTTTCGGTACCGAGAGCCCGGTGGGGGAGGAGGGGGCGGCGGCCGGCGTCTCCCGGGTCGGGCGCAGCGGCGGTGGCTCGTAGCCGCGGTCGCCGGTGTCGTGGTCCGGCGGCCGGTAGCGGATCTCGAACAGCTGCCGGTCGAAGTCCACCGACAGCCACCGGACCAGCGAGGCGGTCTGGTCGGCGTGCGACGGGTCGTCGACCCAGTCGGTGAAGTCCTGCTCGGTCTCCCACTCGGCGAAGATGTGGTAGATCGGCTCGTCGGGTTCCTTGAGCAGCTCCTCCCGGATCAGCCCACGCGTACCGCGCAGCCGCTCGACCGTCTTCCGGTAGGCGCGCTCGAAGTCCTCCTCCTCGCCGGGGCGCACCACCGTCCGGATGTCGACCCGGACGTGCGGGCCCTGCTCACCGGGCACCGTGCACAGCACCTGGTACGTGCTGCGCGAGGCGTCCTCGCGCAGGTCGCGCAGCGCGGCCGTGAGGACCTCGCGGGCGCTGCTGCGGCCGAAGGCGTCCACCGCGGCGCGGTCCACCCAGTCGCTGGTGATCACGAACGTCCGGGGGTCGTCGGCGTCCCGGACGAGCTCCTGCCGCAGATTCCCGGGCACGCGGCTGATCTCGGCGGCGGCCTTCCGCCAGGCCTCCTCGAACTGCGCCTCGCACCCTTCGCGGGTGCGCATCCGCAGCAGGGTCCGCACCCCCGCCGCCCGGGTCACGCCGTCCCCCTGTGCCGGCGCAGCACGAGGCTGCTGTTGAAGCCCCCGAAGCCGCGGGCGAGCACGACGACGGTGGCGAGGTCCTGCACGCGGGCCCGCTGCACGAGGTCGACGCCCGGGGCGTCGACCGGGTCGTCGAGGTAGGCGGTGCCGGGGACGATGCCGTCGCGCATCGCCAGCAGCGCCGTGGCCACGTCCAGGGCGGACCCGCCGGCCATCAGCCGGCCGGTGAAGGACGACGGCGCGGTCACCGGCACCGGCGTCGACCGGCCCCCGAACACCGCGCCGATCGCGGCCAGCTCCAGCGCGTCGAGCTCCGGCGTCCCGGCCCCGTCGGCGACGACCAGGTCGACCTGGTCCGGCGTCACCCCGGCGTCGGCGAGGGAGAGCCGGATCGCCCGCGCGTACTGCGTGGCGTCCGGCGGCGGATCCTCGTGGTGGTGGGCGTCGTGGGTGGCGCCGTAGCCGGCGACCTCTCCCCACGCCCGCTGGACGCCCCGGGCCCGGGCCGCACCCGGCTCCTCGAGCAGCAGGACGGCGCCGCCCTCGCCCACGACGTGCCCGTTGGCCCGCCGGTCGAACGGCTTGTAGGCCTCCTCGGGCCGGATCGCGGTGGACAGCCGCCGGGAGGTCTCCTGGCACAGCAGCGCATAGGGGCACATCCCGGCCTCGGTGCCGCCGGCGAGCACCGCCGGCGTCCCCCGTCGGACGACGCGCCGCGCCCAGCCGATGCTGTCCAGCCCGCCCGCGGCCTCGCTGACCACGACGCCCGACGGGCCCTTGTACCCGTCCCGGATCGAGATCTGGCCGGTGCTGGCCGCGTAGAACCAGGCGATCGACTGGTAGGCGCCGACCGACTTGGGGCCCTTGGCCCACAGGCCCTGGATCTCGTGCTGGCTGAACTCGTTGCCCCCCGAGCCCGCCGCGAGGAAGACCGACGTCGCGTAGACGTCCTCCGGCGCGCGGTAGTCGGCGTCCTCGGCCGCCAGCGTGGCCGCGGCCAGGGACAGCCACGTCCACCGGTCGGTCTGCACCATCAGGCGGGGGTCCACGTGCTCCTCGGGCACGAAGTCGCGGACCTGACCGGCCAGCGCGACCCCGTAGCGCGTCGGGTCGAACCCCTCGATCGGTCGGATGGCCGGCTCGCCGCGCACCAGGGAGGACCAGTGGGCCTCCGCGCCGACCCCGGTCGGCGCGACGACCCCCAGGCCGGTCACCAGCAGTCCTGTCACGGTGTCCTCCTGGACGGCCGGGCCAGCACGATCGCCGACTGGAAGCCGCCGAAGCCGCTGCCCACCGACACCGCGACGTCGACCTTCTGCTCCCGGGCGGTGTTGGGGACGTAGTCCAGGTCGCACTCGGGATCGGGGACCTCGTAGTTGGCCGTGGGCGGCAGCACGCCCCGCTGCAGGGCCAGCGCCGTCGCGGCGACCTCGATCGACCCGATGGCGCCGAGCGAGTGGCCGACCATCGACTTGATCGAGCTCATCGCCACTTTCTGCGCGGCCGGGCCTAGGCTGAGCTTGACCGCCGCGGTCTCGTGCCGGTCGTTCTGCTTGGTCCCCGAGCCGTGCGCGTTCACGTAGCCGACCTCGCCCGGATCGGTCCGGCCCTGGTCGAGGGCCTGACGGATCGCCTCCGCCATCTCCGTGCCGTCGGGGCGCAGGCCCGTCATGTGGAAGGCGTTGCAGCGGTTGGCGTAGCCGGTGACCTCGCAGTAGACCTCCGCGCCCCGCCGCCGGGCGTGCCCCAGCTCCTCCAGGACCAGGACGGCGGCGCCCTCCCCCATGACGAAACCGTCCCGCCGGGCGTCGAACGGCCTCGCCGCGTGCTCGGGGTCGGCGTTGTTGCCGGTGGTCGCGCGGATGGTGTCGAAGCAGGCCATGGAGATCGGCGAGATGGGGGCGTCGCTGGCCCCGGACAGGACGACGTCGGCGTCGCCGTCCTCGATGAGCTGGCTGCCGTACCCGACGGCGTCGATCCCGGACGTGCAGCCGGTGGAGACCACCGTCGCCGGCCCGTGGGCGGTGAAGCGGACGGCGAGCTCGGTGGCGCCGCAGCTGGGCACCAGCGCGTGGTGGAGGAACCGGGAGGCGTAGCGCGGGTCGACCAGCCAGTGCGTGCCGGCGTCGCTGACCGCCACGTACTCCTGCTCCAGCCGCATCGTCGCCCCGACCGCGCTGCCGAGGGTGATCCCGACCCGCTCGGGGTCGGGCGCGTCCTCGGCGCCGCCGGCCCCGAGGGTCAGCCCGCTGTCGGCGACCGCCTCGTCGGCGGCCACGAGGGCCATCTGCACGAAGCGGTCGTTGCGCAGCACCTCGTGGGCGGTGAGCCCGAGGAGCCGGCCGTCGAAGTCCACCTCCGCCGCCACCTGGGAGCGGAAGCGGCTGGGGTCGAAGAACGTGATCCGCCGGGTCGCCGTCCGCCCTGCCGTGAGCATGTCCCAGAAGCCCTCGCGCCCCATCGAGCCGGGCGCGACGACGCCGATCCCGGTGACGACGACCCGGCGGTGGGTGCTCACCGGAGGCCCGGCGGGAGCTCGGTGTCGACGTGGCCCAGCTCCGGCCGCGGCGCCAGCGGGCCGCAGAGGAAGACGAAGAAGGCCGTCGACGCGGTGTCGTTGACGATGCGGTGCCGCACCCCGATCGGGATGTGCACCGCGGACTCGGCGACCAGCCGTCGTTCCTCCCCGTCGAGGGTCACCAGCACGTCCCCGCGTTCGCAGTAGAGGAACTCCTCCGAGTACGGGTGCCAGTGCTCGGTCACGACCTCGCCCGGCTCCAGGGTCAGGGTGCCCATGAACCCAGCGGTGGCCCCCACGCTGGCCGGGGAGAGCAGCACCCGGATGTCGCCGCCCCGGCGGCGGTTCGGCGGCGTGTCCGCACGGGACACCGTCGGGCCGACGCGCACCGCCGGAGGGGCGTGCTGGATGGTCGTCATGTCTCTCCTCGGGTGAGCGCGGGTCCGGCGAGGGCCGGCTCCGGGGGCGCGACGGGGAACGGTGACCCGGGACCGGTGACGAGGTGGACCGGTAGCGCGGGGTGGACCTGCCGGACCAGCGGCCCGAGGACGGGGGCGCTGCCGATCTCGACCACGGTCTCGGCGCCCGCCGCGACCAGCCCACGGGAGGTCTCCTCCCACTGCACGGGGGCGGTGAGCTGCGCGCACAGGCAGTGCGCCAGCCGGTCGGGGTCCCGGGTGGGCACCGGATCGGCGTTCGGCAGCACCGGGACCGCGGGTGCCGACCAGTCGAGGTCGGCCAGCGCCGCGGCCAGGTGCGCGGCGACCGGCCGCATCAGCGGGCCGTGGCAGACCGCCCGCCCGGGCAGGCGCACCATGTCCAGCCCCGCCGCGAGCACCGCCTGGCGGGCCCGGCCGAGGTCCTCGCGGTCGCCCGAGAGCACCACCTGGCGCGGGCCGTCGATGCAGGCGACGGCGAGCGTCCCGGTGCTCCCGGCCTCCGCCACAACCGCGCGGGCGACGTCCCCGGCCCGCGGGCCGATGACCGCGGCCATGCCGGCGCAGGACGAGCGGGGGGCCAGCGAGAGCAGCTCGGCCCGCCAGTGCACGGCCTCCACCACCTGGTCCAGGGCCAGGGCGCCGGCCGCAACCAGGGCGGCGTACTCACCGACCCCGTGGCCGGCCACGGCGAGCGGCCGCAGGCCGCGCGCCGCCAGGCTGCGGTAGCCGGCCACGCCGGTGACGACGACCGCCAGGTGGGCGGCGGCCGGGTCGGCCAGGTTGAGCGGGTCCCGCCACCAGTCGGCCACGTCGCGGCCGACGACCGCGGAGGCCTCCGCGAGGACGGCGGCGGCCGCGTCGTCGAACCGCCAGGGGTTGGCCATGCCGCCGAAGGCGCCGCTCTCGCCGGGGAGGACGACGGCGACCCCCCGGGTGCGGGTCATGTCGCCCGCTCCGCCCGCCCCGCGGCGGCGGCCTCCACCTTGTCCCTGATGACCGCCATCTGGATCTTGCTGTTGGCATCGATCCGCTGGGTCATCCCGGCGGTGTCGATGGGGGCCTCCGGGCGCATCCGGAAGTCCTGCACCCACCGCATCCGCGTCCCGCTGCCCTCGGGGACGTAGCTCCAGCGGATGTCCATGAACTCGAACGGGCCGGGCTCGAGACGGCGGGCCACGACCTCGTGGTTGGCCTCGTCGAGGGTGCGCTCGGACACCCAGCTCCACACGCGCCCCGACTCGTCCGGGTGCATCTTGAGCCGGAACCGGAACGTCGACCCGGTCTGGGCCAGCACGTCGACCTCGCTGTACTCGGTGAACAGGTCGGGCCACGAGCGCAGGTCGTTGGTCATGCGCCAGACGTGGTCGATGTCGGCGTCGATGAAGATCGAGTTGTCGGTGTGGCCGATGGTCAGGCTGTCCTGCTCGATCGTGCTCATGGGGATCTCCTCGTGTGAGAGGTCAGGCCATGCCGGCCGGGGAGGACGAGCCGGCGACGGTCGCGACGATCTCGCCGAACGTGTAGCGGTCGGGGCTGTCGTCGGGCATCTCGGTCCCGTAGCGCTCCTGCAGCTCGGTCTGCATCGACAGGAAGGCCAGGGAGTCCAGGCCGATGTCGGCGAAGCGGGCGTCGGGATCGGAGGTGCGCGCCGACGGGGGCAGACCCGCCTTCTCCGTCAGCAGGTCCATGAGGTCGTCGATGGTGAACGACGGGTCGGGCATGGCGCGGTTCCTCTCGTGAGCGGTGCGGGGACGGGGCGGCGCCGGTCGGTCCGGCGTCGCGGAGCGGACGAGCTGCAGGGAGCCGCGCGCGGCGGGCAGGGCCGGCGCCGGCTCCCGGGCGAGCGCGGTGGTCCGGGCGAGCAGTTCGGGCAGCGCGCGGTCGAGGAACTGGACGTCGTGCCGGTCGGCGATCACGTCGGGGTGGCGAAGGAGGGCGCGGTGCAGGGCGGCGGTGGTGTGCACGCCCGGCCCCTGGACCCGCAGCTCGGCGAGCGCGCGGTCCATCCGGCGGATGGCCTGCTCGCGGTCGGGGGCCCAGACGACGAGCTTGCCCAGCAGGGAGTCGTAGTGCGGACTGACCTCGTCGCCCTGGCGGTAGCCGGTGTCGAAGCGGGTCCAGGGGCCGTCGGGGGACTGCAGGACCTCGAGGCGGCCGGGCGCCGGCGCGAAGCCGCGGGCGGGGTCCTCGGCGTTGATCCGGCACTCGATCGCGGCACCCCGGGGGACGACGTCCTCCTGGCGGATGCGGAGGTGGCGGCCGCCGGCGACGAGGATCTGCTCGCGGACGAGGTCCACCCCGGTGAGCAGCTCGGTGACCGGGTGCTCCACCTGGATCCGGGCGTTCATCTCCATGAAGTACGCGCGCCCGGCGCCGTCGACGAGGAACTCCATCGTCCCGGCCCCGGTGTAGCCGACCGAGAGGGCGCCGTGCACGGCGAGCGCGCCGAGCCCGGTGCGCTGGGCGGGCGAGAGGTGCCCGGCCGGCCCCTCCTCGAGCAGCTTCTGGTGCCGGCGCTGCAGCGAGCAGTCCCGCTCGCCGAGGAAGATCCCGTTGCCGTGGGTGTCGCAGAGGATCTGCACCTCCACGTGCCGGGCCGACGGGAGGAACCGCTCGACGTAGACGGCGGGATCACGGAAGACAGCGCGCGCGGTGGCCCGCGTGCTGGTGAAGGCCTCGGCGAAGTCGGCCGGGGAGGTCACGACGGTCATCCCGCGCCCGCCCCCGCCGGCCGCCGCCTTGATGATCACCGGGTAGCCGATGCTCTCGGCGATCTGCCGCCCCTCGTCCGCCGTCCGGACCGGTTCCACGACCCCCGGCAGCAGCGGCAGGCCGGCGTCGGCCATGAGGCGGCGCGCCGTCGCCTTGTTGCCCATCGACTGCATCACCGCGGGCGGCGGACCGACGAAGGTGAGGCCCTCGGCCGCGCAGATCTCGGCGAAGTCCGGGTCCTCGGACAGGAACCCGTAGCCGGGGTGGACGGCGTCGGCGCCGGCGCGCAGCGCTGCCTCCACGATGTTGGGCACGTGCAGGTAGCTGCACCGCGGCGCCGGCGGCCCGATGTGCACCGCCTCGTCGGCCAGGTCGACCACCGCGGAGTTCCGGTCGGAGGTCGAGTGCACAGCGACGACCTCGATGCCGAGCTCGCGGCAGGCCCGCGCGATGCGGACGGCGATCTCGCCCCGGTTGGCGATGAGCAGGCGGCTGATCATCGCGGCCGTCCGGAGGGCCGCAACAGCATCAGGACCTGGTCGTACTCCACGGACCCGGCGTTCCCGACGAGGATCTCGGCCACGACTCCCGGCTCCTCGGCGAGGATCGGGTTCATCAGCTTCATCGCCTCGACGATGGCGAGCGTCTGGCCGACCTCGACCTCGTCGCCCTCGCGGACGAACGGGTCCGCATCGGGGGACGGCGCCGCGTAGAAGGTGCCGACGAGGGGCGCGCGGACGGCGCTGAGGCCCTCCGGCACCTCCGGGGCCGCGTCCGCCGGGCCGTGGGTGCCGGGCTGCGGCGCCGGCGCGGGGCGCGGGGCGCCGTCGCCCGGACCGGGGGAGTCGGCCGCCCACTCGACCTCGATCGCGCGGTCCCCGCTGCGCACAGTCAGCCGGCGCAGGCCCCCGGGCAGGGCCCGGGCCAGTTCGACGACCTCGTCCCGCAGCGCCCGGGCGGCGTCGTCGGCGGGCGGCTGGGCCGGGCTCTTCGCCGTCCTCGGGGGAAGCTCGGTCGGCTGCACGTCAGCTCCCCTCCGGGACCTCGGTACGGACGGCGCGGAGGCCGTCGTCCCCGCCGATGCGGGCCAACCTCCGGGACCGCCTCTCCAGCAGCTCCGAGATGTCGAGCCGCGAAAGGTCGTCGAGCTCGTCGAGCAGGGCCTCGCGGAGCGCGTCCGCGGCCGCTCCCGGGTCGGTGTGCGCGCCGCCCTCGGGTTCGGGGACGACGGACGTCGCGATGCCGGTCTCGTACAGGTGCGCCGCGCCCAGCCGCATGGCCCGGGCTGCGGTGGGCGCCTCGGTCGCGGTGCGCCAGAGGATGGCGGCACACCCCTCGGGGCTGATGACCGACAGGTAGGCGTTCTCGAGCACGAGCAGCCGATCGGAGGTGCACAGCGCGAGCGCGCCGCCGCTACCTCCCTCGCCGGTCACCACGGCGACGACGGGGACCCGCAGCCGGCTGCTGCGCTGGATGATCTCCGCGATCGCGTGGGACTGGCCGCGCTCCTCGGCCTCCGGCCCGGGATGCGCCCCCGGGGTGTCCACGAGGGTGACCACCGGCAGGCCGAAGGTCTCCGCGTACCCCAGCAGTCGCAGCGCCTTCCGGTACCCCTCCGGGTGCGGCATCCCGAAGTTGCGGGCCACCCGTTCCCGGACGGTGTGCCCCTTCTCGTGTCCGATCACCACGACCGTGCGCCCGCCCAGCGAGGCCACGCCACCGACCACGGCGGGGTCGTCCCCGAAGGCGCGGTCGCCGTGCAGCTCGACGAAGTCGTCGAACACCGAGTGCAGGTAGTCCAGCGTGGTGGGCCGGTCGGTGCGACGCGCCCGCTGCACGACCTCCCACGGGTCCACGTCGGGGGCGCCGCGGGGCGGGCCGAGCGGCCGTTCCCGGCCGCCGCCCCTCCCCGGGCCGGCCCCCGGCCGGCGACGGTGCAGGGCCAGCAGCCGGGCCAGCAGGGGGCGCAGTTCCGCCCGGCTCTCGACCCGGTCGACCAGGCCGTGCGCCAGCAGGAACTCCGCCGTCTGGAAGTCGTCGGGCAGGGCGGCCCGGATCGTCTCCTGCACGACCCGGGGGCCGGCGAACCCGACGTGCGCGCCCCGTTCGCCGATCAGGACCGAGGCGAGGGTGGCGAAGGACGCGGACACCCCGCCGTAGGTGGGGTCGGTGAGCACGCAGACGGTGAGCAGGCCGGCCTCCCGCAGGCGGGCGAAGGCGGCGCTCGTCCGCGCCATCTGGAAGAGCGAGAAGACGCCCTCCTGCATCCGCGCGCCGCCGCTCGCGCAGACGGTCACCAGCGGCAGGTCCCGCTCGAGGGCCATCGCCGCCGCCCCGCTCACCCGCCGCCCGACCTCCACGCCCATGCTGCCGCCGAGGAACGCGAAGTCCATGACGGCGACGACGACACCCGATCCGCCGATGCCGGCCGTGCCGACGACGACCGCCTCGGACTCGCCGGAGCGGCGTGCGGCCTCCTGCAGCCGGGCCGGGTAGTCGCGCACGTCCGTGAAGGACAGCGGGTTGCGGGGGCCCGGCGGGAAGAAGGTCTCCGTGAAACTGCCCGGGTCGACGAGCAGCTCGATCCGGGTGCGGGCGCCCAGCCGGAGGTGGTGGTCGCACTCGGGGCAGACGGACAGGTTCCGGTCCAGGCGCTTGCGGTAGAGCAACCAGCCGCAGTCGGGACAGGAGAGCCAGTCCGCCTGATCGGCCGCCGGGACGGCGGCGCCGGGTGCCGTGGTCGTCATCTCGTGCCTCTCAGGCGTGGTCGCGAGGCTGCTGTGCGAGGTGCCTCGTCGGAGACCGGGCCTCACTCGGGTGAGGACGTCCAGTGGTAGAAGCGCCGGGCCATCGCGTCCCGCGGCGAGCGCCAATTCGCGTCGTAGGCCTCGATGTAGGGCCGCAGGTCGTCGCTCACGGCGCGGAAGGCCGGCAGCGACTGGGCGATCCGCATGGCCTCGGGCGCCGGCCGGTCGAAGTCGATGAGGTGCACGTACAGGTCGTGGAACGAGAAGAGCGACCGGTGCCGCACGCCGATCTCGTGCGGCATGGACGTCCCGTCGTAGCGGCCGAAGATCGCGGCCACCTCGGACGCGCTGTCCGGCGCCATCTTCGCGATGATCATCGTCTGGTGCACGGGGCCTCCCGCGTCGCGACCGGCGCCGACGGGCCGGAACGGATGCGCCGAACGCTAGGAGTGCGCCTCCGCCGACGGCATCGGCCGCGCGTCTGGTTCGCAACCGCGCTCCGGGGCGCGCTGGGCGCTCCGACCTGGAGCGTGGGGCAGGCGCTCCCGGAGGATGCCGGGCCCTTCCCGCGGGTGAGGGGACCGCGACCGAGTGCGGTGGTGCTGCTCGCTCTCCGGACGAGGCCGACCCCCTACCCGGGTATGAACGTCGACCCGAATCGCCCGTGGCGTGCCCGTCCTGGTGGCGGCCCGTCGGGGGAATCGCCTAGCTTCCGGTTTTCCGAACGGGCGGTGTCGCTGTGACGTTGCGGCGGACCGGGACGGGAGCTGACGAGCATGGTCGGCGGACCGGATGACAGCACGCCGCGAGGGACCGGGCCCAGGGACGGGACGGCCGTCCGTGTCCTCATCTGCGACGATCACGAGGTCCTGCGTCACGGGCTGCGCACAGTCCTGCGCTGGGCTCCGGACCTCGTCGTCGTGGCTGAGGCGGGTGCGGCCGACGAGGCGCTGGCGCTCGCCGTCCGCCTCCGGCCGGACGTCACCCTCGTCGGCCTCGGCGCCCAGGGCCCCGTCGTCCATGAACTCGTGCGTGCGCTCACCGGGATCGGCGTCCGCGTGGTGCTGCTCGGCGAGCCCGGCACGGGCGGCGACTTCGTCGATGCCCTGCGGGCCGGCGCCCGGGGGTACGTGCACACGACCGTGAGCCCGGAGCGCCTGGTCGAGGGGGTGCGCGCCGTGGCGCGGGGAGAGACCGTCCTCGACGCCGTCGTGACCGGGGAACTGCTCCACCGGCTGGACCGGACCCGGGAGCCGGACGACGACGTCCAGGCGAGCGCCGGGCAGCTGACCGCGCGGCAGCAGGCGGTGTCCGATCTGGTCGCCGAGGGGTTGACCAATGCGGAGATCGCCGAGCGGCTGCACGTGAGCAGGGCGACCGTCAAGGGCCACATCACGGTCGCCCTGCGGCGGCTCGGCCTGCGGGACCGGACGCAGCTCGCCATCTACGTGCACCGGTCCGCCCGCCCTCCCGGCACGTGGGACGACGGCAGAGTGAGTAGCTGAACCACCACGCACGGTGAAGCCTCGGCGGAGAGGCGACTGTCCTGTGATCGCGCTGTGATCCGACTGTGGTCCGACTGTGAGGCGGTGTGACACTCTGCTGCGCGAGAGCGATAGGTTGTGCGCTACCGTTCTGTTCGACAGCCGGAACGTACCGGTGCCGAATTACCTCTTACCGCTGGACTTGCGACCGGACACGGATCGCTCGAGCTGGGCAGGGGGTCGCGTCTCGTGAACCATGTGCACAACGCCGCCGGGCCGGGGCAGGTGCGCCCGCTCCCGGGTCGTCCCGATGGTCGGACCGGCGTGCCCGCCGTGCCGCGGCCCGCGCCGTCCGCGCGCGCCCCGGTGCCTTGCCCCGATGCCGCGCGTCCGCCGACGTCCCTGGTCCGCGTGCTGCTGTGCGAGGACCAGGAGGTCTTCCGCCTGGGGCTCCGCGTGGTCCTGGAGGCCGAGCCGGACATGGCCGTGGTCGCCGAGACGGCTCACCTGCCCGGGGCCGTGGCGGCGGCCGACGGGATGGGGACGCACGTCGTCGTCGTCCGCCAGGGGCTCGTGGGTGAGGCCACGCTGCCGCTCCTGCGCGACCTCTGCCGGCGGGGGACGGCGGTCCTCGTGCTCGCCGAGACGGGAGAGGAGGCCGAGACCGAGCTGGTCGAGGTGCTCCAGGCCGGCGTCCGCGGCTACCTCCCTCGCCGCTCGGCCGCCCAGCGGCTCGTCGACGGGGTGCGCGCGCTCGCCCGGCACGAGGCCGCGCTGGACACCGCGGCCACCGACCAGCTGGTGCACTACCTGACCGCGCCGACCGCGCCGTCGGACTGCCGGCGGGTGCTCGACAGGCTCACCGAGCGGCAGCGCGAAGTCGCAGAGCTCGTGGCGCAGGGCCTGTCCAACGAGGAGATCGCCGGCCGGCTGTTCCTGAGCCTGGCGACCGTCAAGAGCCACCTGACGGCGGTCATGCGCCGCCTCGATGTCCGGACCCGCACGCAGCTCGCCATCCTGGTCAACCGGGACCGGTCGCCGGCGGCCTGACGTGGCCCGCGCCTTCGGGACGGCCGGGAGTCATCCGGAGGTCGGGAGAACTCATCCCCCGGTCGCGCCGCTCCTCCGACCCGAGGTGGGTCCCTCGCGTCCTGGGGGATCGAGCCGCGCTGCCGGCCCGACGCGCGGCCGGGTCAGCGGCGGCGGCCCAGGAGGTAGCCGATCGCGACGCCGAAGGCGGTGAGCAGCGCGCCGACGCCGGCCCCGAGCAGGAACGTCTGCGTGTCGCTGCCGCCGGCGGCAGCGGACGCCGCCCGGCCGGCGAAGACCTGCGGCACGGCTCCCGAGGCGGCGGGCGCGGCCGGCTCGGCCTCGGCCGGGACACGGGCGGACGGCGCGGCGCCGATCGGCACCACGGCACCGGTCAGCTCGGCGTCGATCGCCTTGAAGAACTGACCGGCCATCCGCTTGGCGACGCCGGTCATCATCCGCTGCCCGACCCCGGCCACCGGCCCGCCGACCACGGCGTCCGCGGAGTAGGTCAGCGCCGTGCCCTCGTCGGAGGGCTCGAGGTTGATCTGCACCGTCGCGCGGACCTGACCCGGCGCACCCGCACCGGAGGCGTGCATGACGTAGGACTTCGGCCGGTCCTGGTCCGACAGCCGCACCTCGCCGGCGTACGTCCCGCGGATCGCGCCGACCCCGACCGAGACGTTCATCCTGTACTCGTCGTCCCCGGTCTTCTCGAGGGACTCGCAGCCCGGGATGGTCCGCGCCAGCACCGCCGGGTCGGTGATCACCGACCAGACGCGATCGGGGTCCGCGTGCAGCACCGCAGAGCCGTCGAGGTTCACGCCAGCACTCCCGTCCCCCGAGCGGTTCGCTCGGCGTTCTCGTTCCGCATCATGTCGTAGAGCTCGGTCGGCGAGATCGGCATCGAGGCGATCCGCCGTCCGGTCGCGTCCTCGATCGCCGAGGCGATCGCCGCCGTCCCCGGAATGACCCCCGCCTCGCCGGCGCCCTTGAGCCCGAGCGGGTTCAGCGGCGACGGCGTCTGCTGGTGGTCGATGACGACGTCGGGGATCTCGGACGCGTACGGCATCAGGAAGTCCATGAAGGAGGCGTTCTGCAGTTGCCCGTCGGCGTCGTAGGCCATCCGCTCGTACAGCGCCCCGCCCACGCCCTGCGCGACGCCGCCCTGCACCTGCCCCTCGACGATCATCGGGTTCACGATGTTGCCGCAGTCGTGCACGACCGCGTAGTCGACGACCTCGATCTGCCACGTCGCCGGGTCGATCTCCACGACCGCCGCGTGGGCGCCGGAGGCGAACGTCGAGCGGATCGGCGAGTAGTAGTCCCGGTGCTCCAGACCGGGAGCGTCGCCCTCGGCGACCGGCGGCCGGTCGTCGGACGTCGTCCTCGCGAACTGGGTCGCCTGCTTCGCCGCCTCGTCGAAGGCGTACCGCAGGGGGTTGGACAGGACGGCGACCGTGCGCAGCGGGATCGCGGCGCCCGGCGTCCCCTTGACCTGCACGACGCCGTCGGCGATCTCCAGGTCGTCCGGGTTGGCCTCCAGCACGTCCGCAGCGATGCGCAGCGCCTTCTGCCGCACCCCGCGCGCGGCCAGTGCGATCGCGTTGCCGCTCATCACCGCGGCCCGCGAGGCGAACGTGCCGACCGCGTAGCCGAAGCGCCGCGTGTCGCCCGTCGTCACCTCGACGTCCTCGATGGGCACCCCGAGCTCCGAGGCGACGATCTGCGCGAAGACCGTCTCGTGGCCCTGGCCCTGCGAGGTCAGCCCGGTCGACACCAGCACCTTCCCGCTGCCGAGCACCTGCACGTGCCCGCCCTCGTACGGCCCGGGTCCGGTGCCCTCGACGTAGAGCGCCATCCCGACGCCGAGCAGCTTCCCCCGCGCTTCGGCGTCCCTGCGCCGGTCATCCATCGACTCCCAGCCGACGAGGTTGCGCAGCTTCGTGAGCAGGCCCGGGTAGTCGCCGGAGTCGTAGATGACCGGCCGGCCGTCCTGGAACGTCAGGCGGTGGTCGTACGGGAACTGGTCGGGCTGGATCAGGTTGCGCTCACGGACGACGGCCCGGTCCAGCCCGAGCGCGTCGGCGATGCGGTCCATCGTGCGTTCCATCGCGTAGCAGCCCTGCGGCCGCCCGGCGCCGCGGTACGGCGTCACGATCACGGTGTTCGTGTAGACGCTCGCGACCTTGACCCGGTACGTCGGGATCGCGTACGGCCCGACCAGCTGGGTCGCCGTCACGATCGGCACGATGATCCCGTAGGGCGTGTACGCGCCGTTGTCGTGCCAGATGTGGACGTCGAGGGCGGTGATCCGGCCGTCGTCGTCGAAGCCGACGGTGATCTCCTGCCGCTGCTCGCGCTCGTGCGCGCTGGAGATGAAGTGCTCGCGACGGTCCTCCGTCCACTTCACCTCCTGGCCGAGCGCGATGGCGGCCATCGGCACCAGCAGCTCCTCCGGCCACGGGTGCACGATCTTCACGCCGAAGCCGCCGCCGACGTCCGGCGCGATCACCTCGACCTTGTCCAGGCTGAGTTCGAGCTTGGCGGCGATCGCCGCGCGCACCGACGTCGCCGCCTGGGTGCTCGAGTACACGCGCAGGGACCGGTCGTCGGGGTCCCACCGCGCGTGCACGCCCTTGCCCTCCATCGGCGTGCAGGCGCTGCGCTCGATGTACTGCGTGAAGCTCAGCGTCCGCGGCGAGGCGGCGAGCGCCGCGTCGACGTCCCCGGTCTCCTGGTGGTGGACGGCGGCGACGTTGTCCGGGACGTCGTCGTGCACGGCGGCCGTCGCCTCACGGGCGGCGTCCACGCCCACGACGACCGGCAGCTCGTCGTAGGTGACGACGATCCTCTCGGCGGCGTCCTCGGCGAGGTAGCGGTCCGTGGCGACGACCATGACCACGGGCTCGCCGACGTGGTTGACCACGCCCTTGGCCAGCGGGTAGCCGGTGCGCGGCGCGTGCAGCTGCGGATGGGGGATGAGCACCGGCAGCGGCTCGGCCATCGGGCCGGTGAGGTCCTCGTAGGTGTAGATCGCGATCAGGCCGTCGACGTCCAGGGCGGCCTCGACGTCGATGTCCACGATGCGGGCGTGCGCGTGCGGGCTGCGCACGAAGGCGGCGGCCAGCGCGGTGTGCCCGATGTCGTCGAGGTAGCGGCCCTTGCCGATGATGAGCCGGGCGTCCTCCCGGCGGCGGACCGGCTCCCCGAACAGCTTCGTGGTCACCGCCGTCCCCCCTCACCCGCGCTTTTTCGGGCTGAAGCACCGTGGGTCAGCCCGATAAAGCGCATCAGGCGCCGTCCTTCATCGCGGCGGCGGCGTGGCGGACCGCCTTCTTGATGTTGGCGTAGCCGGTGCACCGGCAGAGGTTGCCGCCGACGATCTCGTCGACCTCCTCCTCGGTCAGCTCCGCCGAGGCATGCCGCTCCTCGAGCCCCGCCTTGATCGTCATGAGGAAGCCCGGCGTGCAGAACCCGCACTGCAGCGCGTGGCACTCGCGGAAGGCCTCCTGCACCGGGTGCAGCACCTGCCCGCCGCGGCCGTCGTCCCGGGCCAGGCCCTCCACGGTCTGCACCTCGTGCCCGGCTGCCTGGACGGCGAGCAGCAGGCACGAGCGCATCGGCCGGCCGTCGACCAGCACCGTGCACGCGCCGCAGACGCCGTGCTCGCAGCCGACGTGGGTGCCGGTCAGCCCGAGGTCGTGGCGCAGCGCGTCCGACAGCAGCCGGCGCACGGGCACGGTCACCTCGTGCGGTACGCCGTTCACGGTCAGGACGACGTTCCGCTCGGTGTCGACGGAGGCGGTCATGCCCGTCCCTTCGCCTCGGCAGCAGCAGCCGCCAGCGTTCGCTCGGTCAGGACGCCGACCAGCAGCCGCCGGTAGTCGGCACTGGCGTGGATGTCGGAGTCCGGGTCCACCAGGGTCCTCGCCCGCTCGCCGGCGGCGGCCCAGTCGGCCTTCTCCACCGGCGACCCGGCGACGGCCTCGGTCAGGTCGTGCACCTCGGGCACCAGCCCGACGGAGATGTAGGAGGCGCGGACGGCGGACACGCGGCGGTCCTCGTCCAGCGTGACGACGACGCCGGCGCCGCACACCGCGTAGTCGCCCTTGCGGCGGGCCACCTCGGCGAACGCCGTCCCCGAGCGGGGCGGCAGCGCCGGGAAGAAGGCGGAGGTGACGACGGCGGGGCCGTGGACGGAGGTCTCGAGCGGCCCGACGAAGAAGTCCTGCCAGCCGACCGTCTCGACGCCCTCGGGGGTGGCCACCGTGACGGAGCCGTCGGTCAGGGCGAGGACGGAGGTCATCTCGCCCGAGGGGTCGGCGTGCGCGATGGAGCCGACCGTCGTCCCGCGGTTGCGGATCGCGGGGTGGGCGACGTTCGCCGTCGCGCGGGCGAGCAGCGGCTGCACCCGCGCGGCGGCGTCGTCGTGGAGCAGTGCGTTGTGCCGGACGAGCGCACCGACCCGCACGCCGTCCCCGGTGGCCTCGACGGTGTCGAGACCGGGCACCCGGTTGATGTCGACCAGGGTCGTCGGCGCCGCGAGCCGCATCGACAGCAGCGGCAGCAGCGACTGACCCCCGGCCAGCACCTTGGCGCCCTCCCCCTCGTCGGACAGGACCGTGAGGGCCTCGTCGAGGGAGCCGGGGTCGGCGTAGCGGAACGGTGCCGGTTTCACTGGTTGCGCGTGCCCTCTCCAGGCGTCCGGGAACCGGTGGCACCCGGGCGGCCGACCTGGTCGACCGACGACGGGTCGGCGGACTCGTGGCGCCCCTCCGCCTCGTGCACCCCGCGGAAGTCGAACTCCTCGATCACCGTCTCGCCGGCACCGTAGTAGCCGGCCTCGTGGCGGAGCGCGTTCCGCATGTCGGCCGGCGCGAGCACCCGGGCCACGTGCCAGCCCACCACGGCGACGATGGTGCCCAGGGCGATGCCGGAGAGCGTGAAGGTGTCGGTGAACTGCAGAGCCACGTCGCCGACCGCGATGATGATGCCCGCCGCCAGCGGGACCAGGTTGATCGGGTTGGCGAAGTCGACGCGGTTCTCCTTCCAGATCTTCGCGCCGAGCAGGCCGATCATCCCGTACAGGACGACGGTGATGCCGCCCAGCACGCCGCCCGGAGTCGCGCTGATGAGCGCGCCGAACTTCGGCACGAAGCCGAGCAGGATGGCCACGAGCGCGGCCACGTAGTAGGCCGCCGTCGAGTACACCCGGGTCGCGGCCATGACGCCGATGTTCTCGGCGTAGGTGGTGGTCGGTGAGCCGCCGACCGAGGTGGCGACGACGGTGGCGATACCGTCGGCCGCGATGGCCCGGCCGAGCAGCGGGTCGAGGTCGCGCTTGGTCATCTCGCTGACCGCCTTCACGTGACCGGCGTTCTCCGCGATCAGCGCGATGACGGCGGGGAGCACGAGCAGGCTGAAGTTCACCGAGAAGCTCGGCGCCGTGAAGTTCGGGGTCCCGAGCCACGGGGCGCTCTCGACGCCGTCGAGGTTGACCCGGTTGTGCGTCGTGGCCTCCGTGGCGCCGCCGAGCACCGAGGTGATCGGGCCGGCGGTGGCGTCGAGCAGCCAGGAGAGCAGGTAGCCGAAGATCAGCCCGAGCAGGATGGAGATGCGGGCCCAGAAGCCGCGCAGGGCGAGTGCGCAGACGATGACGAACGCCATCGTCGCGAGGGCGACCCACTGGTCCTGCGGCCAGTAGATGTCGGCCACGACCGGGGCCAGGTTGAAGCCGATCAGCATGACCACCGCGCCGGTCACGGCCGGCGGCAGCACGCGGTGCACCACGCGGGCGCCGGCGAAGTGGATGAACAGGCCGACCAGCGCGAGTACGACACCGGCGATCAGGATCGAGCCGACGACGTCGCTCGAGTCGCCGCCCTGGGCGCGGATGGCGGCGACCCCGCCGACGAACGAGGCGCTGGTGCCCAGATAGCTGGGGATCTTCCCGTTGACGATGAGCAGGAAGATGATCGTCGCGATGCCGCTCATCATGATCGCCAGGTTGGGATCCAGGCCCATGACGATCGGGAAGACGAAGGTGGCGCCGAACATGGCGACCACGTGCTGAGCGCCGATGCCGACCGTGCGCGGCCACGACAGGCGCTCGTCCGGGGCGACCGCCTCGCCCAAGGGCGGCGTCTTGCCGTCCCCGTAGAGCTTCCAACTGAACGCCATGAGTGCCTCCTCGACGTGCACTTACGACCCGATCCGGTGTCGGTCAACGGGCGTTGCGAGCACCGGGCGGCGCCACTGTGTCACCGCACACAGCCCGGCGGAAGTACCTCAGTGCTAAATCGTTATTGCGGTTTGCCGCCGATACTTCACCGCTGAGACACCGGTGAGTACGGTCCTGGACGTGGTTGCCACACCCTCCCCGGGCGCCCCTCCCGTCCCCGACGGGGTCCGCTCGGTCACCCTGCGATCGGGCGTCTACGCCGACTCCGTGCGGCTCATGCAGGTCAGCCGGGACGTCGGCGCGCGGGACGGCGTCACCGCCGTCCTGGTCGCCATGGCCACCCCGCTGAACCTCGAGCTGGCGGCCAACATGGGCCTCGCCCCCGCCGAGGAGGCCTCACCCGAGCAGCTGCTCGTCGCGATCCGGGCCACGGACGACGACGCGCTGGCCGCCGCCACCGCCGCCGTCGACGCGGCCCTCGCCGAGCGCGAGCGCTCCACAGCCACCGCCGCCACCATCCCGCTGCGCACCATCGGGGCCGGCCTCGAGGAGCTGGCGCCCGACGGCTCGGCGCTGGCCATCGTCAGCGTGCCGGGGCAGTACGCCGTCGCGGAGGCCGCCGACGCGATCGCCGCCGGCCGCAGCGTGCTGGTGTTCTCCGACGGCGTCCCGGTCGAGCACGAGGTGCTGCTCAAGCGCGCGGCCCACGACGCCGGCGTGCTGGTCATGGGCCCCGACTGCGGCACGGCCATCGTCTCCGGTGTCGCCCTGGGCTTCGCCAACGTCGTCCGCCCCGGGCCGGTCGGCCTGGTGGCGGCCTCCGGCACCGGCGCCCAGCAGGTCTCCTGCCTGCTCGACATGGCCGGCGTCGGCGTGTCGCACGTGCTCGGCGTGGGCGGCCGCGACCTCAAGGAGGAGGTCGGCGGGCTGGCCACGCTCGACGCGCTCGCCGCCCTGGACGCCGATCCTGCCACCGAGCGGGTGCTGCTGGTGTCCAAGCCGCCGGCGCCGTCGGTGGCCGCGGCGGTGGAGGAGGCGGCCGCGAAGCTCGACGTCCCGGTGCGCTCCGCCGTCCTCTCGCCCGACAGCCCGGACCTCACCGCCGCCGTCGAGGGCCTGCTCGCCGACATGGGCCTCGACGTCCCGCAGTGGCCGTCGCGGCCCGGGCCCGCGGAGGCGCCCGTGCCCGGAGCGGTGCTCAAGGGTCTCTACTCCGGCGGCACGCTCGCCGACGAGGCGATGCTGCTCGCCAGCCCCGTGCTCGGTGACATCCGCTCCAACATCCCGCTGCGGCCGGAGCTCGACCTGGGGGCGGACCTGTCGGTCAGCGGTCACGTCGTCGTCGACTTCGGGGACGACGCGCTGACCGTCGGCCGCGCGCACCCGATGATCGACCCGACCCTCCGGCTGGAGGCGATCGCGGCCCTGGCCGCCGAGGGCGAGGCCGCGGTCCTGCTGCTGGACGTCGTCCTCGGCCACGGCGCGGACCCCGACCCGGCGGCCACGCTGGTGCCCGCGCTGACCGCCGCCCGGGCCGCGCGCACGCTGCCGGTCGTCATTGCGCTGATCGGCACCGAGGCCGACCCGCAGGGCTGGAGCCGCCAGGCCGACGCGCTGCAGGCGGCCGGCGCAGCGGTCTTCGCCTCCAACGCCGCGGCCACGCGGTACGCCCTCGACCTGCTGGGAGCCTCTCGATGAGCCTGTCCGAGCTGCTCGCGGCCCCGCCGACGATCGTCGCCGCCGGCGTCGACGTCTTCTCCGACGCGCTGCGCGCCCAGGGCGCCGAGGTCCACGACGTCGACTGGCGGCCGCCGGCCTTCGGCGACCCGGCCGACCTCGCGGCGCTCGCCCTCGACGCCCGCCGCGCCGCGGCCAACCGGACGGCGGTCGAGCGGGTCATGGCTGCCGGGTCGCAGCTGGTCGACGTCCGGCCGGCGCGGGAGGTGCTCGGCCCGGCCGACCGCACCCTGCTGCACGCCGGACCGCCGATCGAGTGGGCCGACGCCTCCGGTCCGCTGCGCGGCGCGCTGATCGGCGCCGTACTGCACGAGGGCTGGGCCTCCTCGGCGGAGGAGGCCGAGAAGATGCTCGCGGCCGGGGAGATCGCCCTCGACCCGTGCCACCACCACCGCGCGGTCGGGCCGATGGCCGGCGTGACCAGCCCATCGATGTGGATGTGGTGCCTCGAGGACCCGGTGCACGGCGGGCGGGCCTTCTGCAACCTCAACGAGGGGCTGGGCAAGGTGCTGCGCTACGGCGCCTACAACGACGAGGTGCTCACCCGGCTGGCCTGGATGCGCGACGTCCTCGGCCCGGTGCTGTCGAAGGCGGTGCGCGGCGCGATCGACGCCGGCGGGAGCCCGCTCGACGTCAAGGCGGTGCTCGCCCAGATGCTGCAGATGGGCGACGAAGGGCACAACCGCAACCGGGCCGGCTCGCTGATGACCCTCCGGGAGCTGTCCCCGGCCGTCGTCGAGGTGGACGCCCCGGCCAAGGACATCGCCGCCGTCCTGCGGTTCATCGGCGGCAACGAGCACTTCTTCCTCAACCTCGGCATGCCGACGGCGAAGCTCGCGATGGACGCGGCGCGCGGCATCCCGGGCTCCACGATGCTCACCGTGATGGCCCGCAACGGCACCGAGTTCGGCATCCAGACCGCCGGCACCGGCGACCGCTGGTTCACCGGTCCAGCGCAGACCCCGGTGGGGCTCTTCCTCGGCGACTACGGCCCCGACGACGCCAACCCCGACATCGGCGACTCCGCGATCACCGAGACCTACGGCGTCGGCGGGTTCTCGATGGCGGCGGCACCCGCGATCGTGCGCTTCGTCGGCGGCACCGTGCCCGACGCCCTGGCCACGACCGAGCGGATGTACCAGATCACGCTCTCGGAGAACCCGGCGATGGCGATCCCGATCCTCGGCTTCCGCGGCTCGCCCACCGGCATCGACGTCGTCAAGGTGGCCCGCACCGGCTGGCTGCCGCAGATCAACACGGGCATGGCCGGGCGGGTCGCCGGCACCGGCCAGGTCGGCGCCGGGCTGGTGCAGCCGCCTCAGGAGTGCTTCGAGAAGGCGCTCGCGGCGCTGGCGGAGGAGTCCCGCAGCACCGTTTGACCGCTCGAGCGGCGACGCCTAGCGTCGTCCTCCACGGGGATCCTTGAGAGATCAAGTACCTGGAGGACGGCGGCATGCGGATCGCCATCATCGGTGTCGGGAACGTCGGTTCGGGCTTCGCCCGCGCGGCCACCGCCGCGGGCCACGAGGTCGTCCTCGCGGCGGCGCACCCGGACAAGGCGCAGGCGCTCGCGGCCGAGGTCGGCGCCCGCGCCGCCGCCAGCAACACCGAGGCGGTGGATGGGGCCGACGTCGTCCTGCTCGCCGTCGCGGGCTCCGCCGCCCCGGACATCGCGGCCGAGGTCGCGCCCGCGGCGTCCGGTGCGGTCCTGATCGACGTCAGCAACCCGCTGAACGCGACGTTCGACGACCTCGACATCGCCGGCACCTCGGGCGCCGAGGCGGTCCAGCGGCGGGCCGGCGACGTGCCGGTGGTCAAGGCGTTCAACACCGTCCTGGCCGCCCGCTACGCCGCCCCGACCGAGGACGGTGCCCCGATCCAGGTGCTCGTGGCCGGGGACGACCCCGCGGCCAAGGCGCGCGTCGCCGAGCTGGCCGGCTCACTCGGGTTCGCGCCGCTGGACGCCGGCGGTCTGCGGTTCGCGCGCACGCTCGAGGAGATGGCCTTCCTCAACATCGCGCTCAACGTGGCCAACGGCTGGGCGTGGCAGAGTGCGTGGCAGCTGGTCGGCCCGACCGGCTGACGCTCAGCCGACGGCGCAGCGCACGTCCGGCGAGATGCGCGGTCTCGTGGCTTCCGTCGCCGGAAAGCCACGAGACCGCGCATCTCGCTCGGCGTCAGACCACCTCGGACAGCCTGCCCGTGGCCACGTCGAAGACGAACCCTCGGACGCTGGACTTGTCCGGGATGAACGGGCTCTCGGTGATCCGCTTGACGCACTTCCGGACGTCGTCCTCGAGGTCCGGGAACGCCTCGGAGTGCCAGTCGGGCCGCACACCGGTCTCCTGCTCGATGGAGCCGCGGAAGTCCTCGTCCGAGAACGTGAGCATTCCGCAGTCGGTGTGGTGGATGAGGATGATCTCGGTCGTGCCGAGCAGCCGCTGGCTGATCGCCAGCGAGCGGATCTCGTCGTCGGTGACCACGCCGCCGGCGTTGCGGATGACGTGTGCCTCGCCCTCGTTCAGGCCGAGGGCGCGGTAGACGTCGAGACGGGCGTCCATGCAGGCGAGGACGGCGACGTGCTTGGCCGGCGGGAGCGGCAGTGGGCCGGAGAAGCTCTCGGCGTAGCGGGCGTTGTTGGCGATCAGGTCGTCGGTCACGGTCATGGCGGAGGGGCCTCCTGGGCGGGGGATGAGCGGTCGGACTCGTCCCTCGTGGCCGCGCCCCGCGGCGGTTCGGCTGCCGGCGAACCGGTCAGGGACGGGACCGGCCCGGCGCCCCGGCAGCACGCGGCGGCGCGGCCGGTCGACACAGCCCGTCGAACGCGTTCAGCCGCCGGCTCGGCCAGAAGGCCTCCAGCTCGGCGCCGCGCACCCCGCGAGCTTGCACCTTCAACCACTGCCTCCGGAAGGGGCCGCAGGAAAACCGCCGGTCGGTGTGGTTGCCGGAGGTGCGGCCACCCGCCAGGCTGCCGGCCATGTGGACGGCGGGGAGCCCGGGCAACGAGGAGCTCCGGCGGATGAGTGCGCCGGACAACGAGATCCCGGTTGCGCTGCCGGCCAACACCCTGCTCGCCCGGACCGACGACGTCGCCGTCGCGCTCGTGGGTCTGCAGGTCTACACCACGGGGCTCGCCTTTCACCTCGCCGTACGGGTCCGCTCGGAAGCGGCCGCCCGGTATGAGCTGGACGGGCTGCTGTGGGGCCGCCGGCGGGGTCACGGCCCCTTCCTCCTCGGGGTGGAGCTGGCCGACGGACGCCGGGCATCCAGCCGGGGCAGCGTTCGGCACCACGATCTCGTCTTCCAGCAGGCCGGTGGCCACGGCGACGGCACCGCGTTCGACCAGGCGTGGTGGCTCAGCCCCCTCCCGCCGGACGGAAGGCTGCGCGTCGTCGTCCGCTGTGACGAGCTGAGGATCGAGGAGAGCGACGTCGAACTCGACGCTGCGGCCGTCCGCCGGGCGGCCGACGGCGTGGTCGAGCTGTGGCCGTGGAGCCCGCCGACACCGTACGAGCCGAGGGGCCCTGAGCCGCCCGACGTCCCGCCGGACAGCTGGTTCGCCGGCTGACCGAGCCATTTCCCCGGGTTAGTTTGCAAACAGCTCTTTGCAAACTAGTCTTGTGCCGTGCCCGTCCGCCGCAAGGAACTCGACGCCGCCTCCCTGAAGGCCCTCGCGCACCCGCTGCGCGTGCAGATCATGCGGGTGCTCGATCTGCGGGAGCAGGTGAGCGTGACCAGCCTGGCCGAGGAGCTGGGCGAGTCGACGGGCGCGGTCAGCTACCACCTGCGCCAGCTGGCCCGGCACGGCCTGGTGGAGGAGGGCGATCCGGAGGAGGGCGACCAGCACGCCGTCGGCCGCCGCCGCCGGCTGTGGCGCATGGCGGTGGACGAGATCCACATCAGCGGCACGGGGTTCATGTCCGACCCGGACACCAGCGAGGCGGCCGGTTTCCTGCTCCGTGAGTTCGAGTCCAGCCGCAGCCGCCGGCTCGCCCACTGGTTCGCGACCGCGACCACCTGGCCGGAGGAGTGGCAGAAGGCCTCCAGCGACATGGACGGCACGCTGACCCTCGACCCCGTCCAGACCCGCGCCATGGCCGACGAGCTCAAGGCCGTCATCGACCGCTACCGCGAGCTGCCGCCCGGAGAGGGCGCGCGGCACGTCGACGTCCAGTACGCCGTCTTCCCCACCGCCGAGCGCGAGCCGAGGTGAGCGGGCTCGGCTCCGGCTTCTGGCGGCTGTACGCCAGCAGCGCGACGTCGAACCTGGCCGACGGGATCGGCCGGGTGGCGCTCCCGCTGCTGGCCGCCTCCTACACCCGCGACCCCGTTCTGGTCTCGGGACTGACGACGTTCGCGTTCCTGCCGTGGCTGATGTTCGCGCTGGTCAGCGGCGCAGTGGTGGACCGCGTCGACCGCCGCTACGCCATGTCGGCCGCCAACGCCGTCCGTGCGCTGTCCCTCGCCGCCCTGACGCTGCTGGTCGTCCTGGACACCGGCTCGGTCGTCGCGCTGTACGTCGTCGCCTTCGTGCTCGGGACGGCGGAGACGGTCTACGACAGCGCCACGCGGGCGCTGCTGCCGCAGGTCGTGGGACGGCGGGACCTCGACCGCGCCAACAGCCTGCTCACCGTCGAGGAGTCCCTCGGGCAGCAGTTCGTCGGCTCGCCGGCCGGCTCGGCGCTGTTCGCCCTGGCCGTGGCGCTGCCCTTCGGCCTGAACGCGGCCGGGTTCGCCGTCGCCGCGCTGCTCGTCCTCACCGTGTGTGGGGTGCGGCGGCCGGAGCGGGCCGCCGGCCCCTCCTCGGTGCGGGCCGACGTCGCCGCGGGCGTCCGCTGGCTGTGGCGCCATCGCCTGCTGCGCGGGTTCACGCTCGTGTCCGGCGCCACCTGCCTGACCAACAGCATGATCAGCGGCGTCCTCGTGCTGTACGTGCTCGAGGTGCTGCAGGTCCCGACGTCACGCTTCGGCTGGGTCGTGCTGGCCGGCGGCGTGGGTGCGCTGCTCGGCGGGCTGGTGACGCCCCTGGTCGGCCGGTTGCTCGGCAGGGTCCGCGCGCTGACGGCCGGCGCCACCGTCAGCGCGCTGGCCGTCCTGCTGATGGGCCTGGTCGACCACGCGTACGTGGCGTCCGCCCTGCTCGCCACCTCGGCCGCCGGGATCATGGTCTGGAACGTGCTGACCATGTCGCTGCGGCAGACGCTCATCCCCGAGCACATGTTCGGCCGCGTCCAGGGCGCCTACCGCACCGTGGTCTGGGGAGCGATCCCGCTCGGCGCGCTGGCCGGCGGCGCCGTGGCGCACGTGCTCGGGATCTCCGCCGTCTTCGTCGTCTCCGGAGCGGGGCTGCTGGTCCTGGCCGGCGTGCTCGGGCTGCTGCTGCGCGCGCACGCCGCCGAGCTGACCGACGAGGCGCTCGCCGAGCAGGAGGCCGAGCCGGCGCTGCCGTGAGCCGCGCCTACCAGGCGGGGTAGTTCGCCGGTGCCACGAACGGCGCCATGACGCTCAGCCGGTACGTGACGTCGACGGCGAAGTCGTCGCCGATGCCGCCCACCGCGCGCAGCAGGTGCTCACCCGGCGGCAGCGCCGGGACCAGCGCCCACAGGCCCCAGATCGTCATGGCCACCGGCTTGGTCCGGAAGGTGACCACGTTCATCGCCCGCCCGGCGACGGGGAACGGCACCGGGGTGGTGATCACCTCGGGCTCCACCGGCATCCCGTCGACGGCGAGGGACCCGTAGGCACCCTCGACGACCAGCTGCCCGTGCTCGGCCCGCTCCCACACGTTGAACAGCGGGAGGAAGAGGTCGCGGCCCTCGGGGACGACGCAGCGCCGCTCCACCGTCTTGCCGTACGAACCGGCGAGGAACCAGACGTCCTCTGGCTGGTTGGCCGCGGCGAGCTCGCCGGTCTTGTCGTCGATCGGGTCGTTGATGCCGCCGGCGGCGACCCACTGCAGCCAGCGGGCGGCCAGCCCCTCCTTGGAGCGCGGGTCGTACGGCAGGGCGGGCGCGTCGTCGGCGCCACCGCGGCGGGAGAAGAGCGACATGGACGGCGACGCTAGGTCGGCCGGCCGCGCGCGCCCGGGAGGCACGGGGCGACGTCGTCCCCGCCGTCCCACTCGTCCCGCGAGATCCGCGATCTCGTGGCCTCCGGCGCTCGGAGGCCACGAGACCGCGGATCTCGCGTCGGGTTCTCAGACCCGGACGATCGCGGCGACCGGGCCGCCGCCGGAGGGCCCCTGGTGGACGGCGGCGACCGAGACGAACACCGCCGGGTCGCCGGTCACCGACGCCGCGACGCCGCCGACGGTGGCCTTGATCTGCCGGTGCCAGAAGACGTCGGAGTCGTCGAGCATCGCGTTGCGCCGACCGCGGACGTAGCCGGTCGGGTCGGCCTCGCACTTGAGGAAGACGTTGACCAGCCGGTCGCCGAGGTCGCTGACGTGCGGGCGCTCGGGGAGGTCGAGGCCGGCCTGGCGGATGGCGTCCCAGATGCCGTCCTGGTCGAGCGCGTCCTTCATCACCGAGTGGCCGATCCGGTAGTTGCCGCCGTGGCCGCGGGCGTTGCCGACGACGACGATCTGCGCCCGGTCCAGCTCCACGCCCGAGGAACAGGAGGCGACGGAGCTGTACAGCGACAGGTCCCGCATGACCTGCTCCTGCTTCGGCATCTCGATCTCGCCCAGCGCCACGCCGATGCCCAGCGCGGTCGTGCCGTTGGACAGGTCCATCGAGCCGTGCGGCTCGTCGTAGTAGGTGTCCTTGCCGCGGGCCTTGGCCTCGCGGATCGTCTCGATGGTCAGCAGCGGCGTCTTGGTCTGCACGTAGTGGACGTCGGCCGGGTCGGTGATGCCGGCCTCCGCCATGGCCCGGCGCACACCCTCGGCGACCTTCTCCACCATGGGGATGCGGCCGATGTCCTCGGGCAGGATCACGTCGCTCATCGCGTAGCCGACGGTCAGCCGCGGCTCGTCGGTCTTCTCGACGGCGTCCTCGGGCAGCGTCGCGAAGATGGTGGCGTGCGGGCTGATCACGCCGTCCGTACCGCCCGACCACACGATCGGGATCTGCGCGACCTCCTCCTTGCTCCGCGAGCCCTTCTCGAGCAGGACCTCGCGGAAGGCACGGTCGGCGATGATCCGCGTGTAGTCGTTGACGCCGCCGTTGCCCTCGGTCTTGCCGATCACGGCGATGACCCGGTCGGCCTCCATGACGCCGTCGTCGATGAGCTTGGCCAGCTCGGAGGCGTCGCTGACGTTGTGCAGCGGGACCTTGCGGACCTCGATGGGTGCGGGCACGGCTTACCTCTCTCTACTCGGTGAGGACGGTGCCGGCGTCGTCTCCGGCGACGGCGTCGGCGATGTGCTCGAGCGACGTGATGACGGCGCGACGTGCTGTGCCGTCGGACGGCGCCCGCTCGACGAAGCGCAGTGCTGCCTCCACCTTGGGGCCCATGCTGCCGCGCGCGAACTGGCCGGCCGCGGCGTGCTCGCGCAGCTCGGCGGCGGTGACCCGGCCGAGCGGCCGCTGCTCGGGCCGGCCGAAGTCGACCATCACGTTGGGGACGTCGGTGGCGATGACCAGCGTGTCCGCGCCGAGCTCGTGCGCCAGGATCGCCGCGGTCAGGTCCTTGTCGATGACCGCCTCGATGCCGCGCAGCGCGTGCCCGGGCTGACCGTCGTCCACGACCGGGATGCCCCCGCCGCCGGCGCAGACGACGACGAAACCGGCGAGCGCCAGCGCGTGGATGGCGGGGTAGTCGACCACCGACCGGGGCTCGGGCGAGGCGACCACGCGCCGCCAGCCCCGTTCGCCGCGGTCCTCCCAGATCTGGCCGTGAGCGATGAAGCGCTCGGCCTCCTCCCGGGACACGAAGCGACCGACCGGCTTCGACGGCTCGCGGAAGCCGGGGTCGTCGGCGTCGACGAGCGTGCGGGTGACCAGGCCGGCGGTGCGCTGGGTCAGCCCGCGGGCCTCCAGGGCGGCGTCGAGCTCGTCGGCCAGGGTGAAGGCGATGGTCGCCTGGGTCTGCGCGACGTTCCAGTCCAGCGGGACGGGCGGGACGACGTGCGCCGCCATCTCGTTCTTGACCAGCAGGTTGCCCACCTGAGGGCCGTTGCCGTGCGTCAGCACGACCTCGGCGCCGGTCGCGACGACGTCGGCGATGTGGGCGGAGGCCGCCGCGATCGCGTCCCGCTGCGCGCTCGGCGTGGCGGAGCCGTCGGGCCCGGTCATCGCGTTGCCCCCCAGCGCGATCACGACCCGTCGGGCGGCCGCCTGGTCCGCGGCGACGACGGAGGCGGCGGCCCGGCGCATCCGCGCCCGCAGCCGGTCGGCCACGGTGCCGTCATTGCTCACCCGGCGGAGCCTAGCGGCGTTTCTCTTAGCGGTGAAGTAGTTGTCCGGGGTGAGAAAGCGTCCGGAGTTGTCGGCGGTTGGCGGCAGACTGCGGGCATGGTGAGCTGGCGGGAGTTCCAGCAGGAGGCGCCCGACCTGGCCACCCGCGTGCGGGCGGCCTTCGGTCGCGGCAAGCACGCGACCATGGCCACCCTGCGGGCCGACGGGTCCCCGCGCATCAGCGGGACCGAGGTCGAGTTCAGCGACGACGGCGCGCTCCGATTGGGCTCGATGCCCGGGGCGGTCAAGGCGCGCGACCTGCTGCGGGATCCGCGCGTCGCGCTGCACAGCCCGACCGCGGAGCCGGGAGAGGGCGGCGCGGACTGGCCCGGGGAGGGCAAGGTGGCGGGGCGGGCGGTCGCGAAGCCGGACACGAAGGACGGCGCCCACGTGTTCGACATCGACCTGCACGAGGTGGTGTGGACCGGCCTGGACGAGACCCGGAGCCTGCTGGTCATCCAGTCGTGGCACCCCGGCCGCGGGTTGGAGGAGCGGCGCCGGAAGTGATCCGCGGCGCTCAGCGGGGCTCGGCCGGCGGGCCCTGGCCCGTCGCCAGCGCCTTCTGGGTCCAGGCGACGTCGTGCCAGCGGCCGTGCTTCCAGCCGATGTTCTTGTAGACACCGATCGGCTCGAAGCCCAGGGCCCGGTGCAGGCCCTCGCTGGCGGGGTTGGGCAGGGTCATGCCGGCGACGGCGGTCCGGAACCCGCGCGCGGCGAGTCGCTCCAACAGCGCCTCGTAGAGCGCGCGGCCCGTGCCGCTGCGCCGTCGTCCCTGCTCGAGGTAGACGCTGACCTCGCAGGACCAGCGGTAGGCCGCCCGCTGCTTGTAGGGGCCGCCGTAGGCGTAGCCGACCACCCGGCCGTCGTCCTCGGCCACGACCCAGGCGTGGTTCTTCTGCGCCGTGGCGATCCGCTCGGCCATCTCGGCCGGTGTCGGTGGCTCGTACTCGAAGGTGATCGCGGTGTCGGTGACGTAGGGCGCGTAGATGGCGGCGCAGGCGGCGCCGTCCTCCGGCGTCGCGTCGCGGATCGTCGTCACCGGCGCCAGAAGTCGAACCGGTCGCGACCCTGCCGGAACCCTGCCGCCTCGACGATGTCGACCGCGAGGTCGAAGCGCTGGCCGACCGAGCGCGGCTGGTGGGCGTCGCTGCCGAAGCTGATCGCGTCCCCGCCCTCCTCGCGGAACCACCGCACCAGGTCCACCGAGGCCAGCGGGCTGCTCGTGTTGACCTCGAGCGCCCGGCCGGTGCCGGCCAGCGCCCGGAACACGGCCCGGTACTCCTCCTCGAAGTCCTTCTCGACGAACCGGTCCGTCCCCCCGGGCCAGTAGCGGCGCGGGAAGTCGACGTGCGCCAGCACCTGGAAGACGTCGCTGGACTCGACCATGTCCACGACCTCGGCCAGATAGCGGCGCATCGTGCCGTCGGGGTCCGACCACAGCAGCCGGGTGACACCGACCAGGTGCCCGTCCAGCTCCAGCGAGTGCAGGGAGCCGAGGATCCGGTCGACCGGCGACTGCTCGAGGTGGCGGCCGAGGCTCGCGGCGAACAGGTGCGGCTCGCCGGCCTCCACGCCCGACCAGATCCGCAGCTGGGGGAAACGCTCCCGGCACTCGGCGATGTCGGCGAAGTAGCCCTCGACGTCGATCGGCAGCTGCTGGCCCGGGTGGCGGCCGAGCATCCCGGACGTCGTGGCGCGGTCCTCGTCGTGCCAGACCGTGAAGTCCAGGTGCTCGGTGAACGCGATCGCCGGCAGGCCCTCGGCGACCGCGCGCGTGCAGGCGCTGATCATCGAGGCGGAGTCCGCGGTGTCCCAGGACCACTCGGTGTGCACGTGGTTGTCCGGCGGTCGCATCACCGCCGATTCTGCTCTCCCTCCACAGGTCTCGGCGCGGGCGGGGCCTCCTGTCGGTGCCGCTGCCTACTGTCGGACGGGTGAGCGCTCCCCCTGCCGGCCTGACCACCTCCGTGGGCGAGGAGGCCCTCGCCGTCCTCCGGGAGCTGACCGGCCGCCCCGACGCCGTCTTCCGCGAGGGGCAGGACGCCGCCGTCGCCGCGCTGGTCGAGCGCTCGCAGCGCGCGCTGGTCGTGCAGCGCACCGGGTGGGGCAAGTCGGCGGTCTACTTCGTGTCCACGGCGCTGCTGCGCCGGCGCGGCACCGGCCCGACGCTGCTCGTCTCGCCGCTGCTCGCGCTGATGCGCGACCAGGTGGCCGCGGCGTCGCGAGCCGGCATCCGGGCGGTGGAGATCTCCAGCGCCAACGCCACCGAGTGGGACGACGTCGCCGCCCGCCTGGCCGCCGACGAGGTGGACGTACTGCTGGTCTCGCCCGAGCGGCTGACCAACCCGCGGTTCCGCGAGGAGCAGCTGCCGGACCTCGTGCGCCGCTGCGGGCTGCTCGTCGTCGACGAGGCGCACTGCGTCTCCGACTGGGGGCACGACTTCCGGCCCGACTACCGCCGGATCCGCGACCTGCTCGGCACCCTGCCTCCCGGCACCCCCGTGCTCGCAACGACCGCCACCGCGAACGAGCGGGTGGTCGCCGACGTCGCCGAGCAGCTCGGCGCCGGTGGCGTCGAGGTGACGACGGTGCGCGGACCGCTGGCCCGCGACTCCCTGCGCCTCGGCGTGCTGCGGCTGCCCACGGACCGCGCCCGGCTGGCCTGGCTGGCGGCACACCTCGGCGACCTGCCGGGCAGCGGGATCGTCTACACGCTCACCGTCGCCGCGGCGGAGGAGACCGCCGCGCTGCTGCGCGACGCCGGTTACGACGTCCGGGCCTACACCGGCCGGCTCGACGATGCCGACCGGAAGGAGGCAGAGGAGGCGCTGCGGGCCAATCGCGTGAAGGCACTGGTCGCCACGTCGGCGCTCGGCATGGGCTTCGACAAGCCCGACCTCGGGTTCGTCGTCCACCTGGGTGCGCCGTCCTCCCCGGTCTCGTACTACCAGCAGGTCGGCCGTGCGGGCCGCGCCGTGGAGTCGGCCGACGTCCTGCTGCTCCCCGGGCCGGAGGACCTCGCGATCTGGCAGTGGTTCGCGACGTCGTCCATGCCGCGGGAGGACCACGCTGCCGCCGTACTCACGGCGATGGCGGACGGCAAGGCGTGGTCGGTGGCGCGGCTGGAGACGGTCGCCGACGTCCGCCGGTCGCGGCTCGAGCTGCTGCTCAAGGTGCTCGCCGTCGACGGGGCGGTGGAGCGCGTGCAGGGCGGCTGGCGCTCCACCGGGCAGCCCTGGGTCTACGACGGCGACCGCTACGCCCGCGTGCACCGCACCCGGGAGGCCGAGCAGCGGGCGATGATCGCCTACGCGAAGCCCGTCGACGAGGCGCTGTGCCGGATGGCCTTCCTGCAGGAGGCGCTCGACGACCCCACCGCCGCCCCGTGCGGCCGCTGCGACGTCTGCGCGGGTCCCTGGTACGCGGTGGACGTGCTGGCGGGGGCCGCCGAGGCCGCGGCCGCCGTGCTGGACCGGCCGGGCGTGGAGCTCCCGCCGCGGGCCCAGTGGCCGACCGGCGCCGACCGGCTCGGCGTCGAGGTGAAGGGCAAGATCTCGCCCCACGAGCAGCTGGCCCCCGGCCGGGCGGTCGCCCGGCTCACCGACCTGGGCTGGGGCCAGCGGCTGCGCAGCCTGCTCGGGGACGACGGCGTCGGCGGGGTCGTGGACCTGGAGGCGCCCGGCATCGAGGAGGATCCCGACGCCGCCTTCGACGTGCCGGTCCGCCGGTCGGTGTCGGACCTGCCTCCGGACGACGAGCTGCTGGCCGCCTGCGCCCGGGTGCTCAAGGCGTGGGACTGGGCCGAGCGCCCCGGGGCGGTCGTCGCGATGCCGTCCCGGCGCCGCCCCACGCTGATCACCGGGGTGGCGCAGGGGCTGGCCCGGATGGGACGTCTGCCTTTCCTGGGGGCGCTCTCGCTCGCCCACGGCGGGCCCACCGGCCAGCCCGGTGGCAACAGCGCCTTCCGGCTGGCGGGGGTGTGGGGGCGCATCGTCGTCGGGCCGGAGCTGGCCGAGGTGCTTTGCTCCATCGGCCCCGCGCCGGTGCTGCTGGTCGACGACCTCGCCGACTCCCGGTGGACGATGACCGTCGCCGGTCGTGAGCTGCGCCGGGCGGGAGCTGGCGCGGTGCTCCCGTTCGCGCTCGCCCTGACGGCCTGACCTCCGGTTCTCCACAGGTTTTCGCACACATGTGCGAAACGTGGAGTAGCGTGCCGGCATGACCCTGGCGCACCAGCCCTCGATGTGGGACCTCGCCGAGGAGGCCGCTCTCACCCCGCTGGTGGGCGCGGTGGTCCGGCACGAGCTGAGCCGCGGGGCCTGGGTGGACCACCTGCCGGGCTGGGTCACCGGTTCCGACGCCGTCCTCGAGGTGCTGCTCGGCGACATCGGGTGGCGTGCCGACCGGCGGCAGATGTACGACCGCGAGGTGGCCGTCCCCCGGCTGCTGCGCTGGTACGCCGGCCACGAGGAGCTGCCGCACCCGCTGCTGACGGACGCGCGCGAGGCCCTGAACCGCTACTACGCGGCGGAACTCGGCGAGCGGTTCGTCACGGCGGGGATGTGCCTCTACCGGGACGGCCGGGACAGCGTGGCCTGGCACGGCGACCGGATCGGCCGTGGCCGTTCCCAGGACACGATGGTGGCGATCGTGTCCTTCGGCTCTCCGCGGCCGCTGATGCTGCGCCCTGCTGGTGGCGGTGGCCCCAGCCTCCGCTTTCCCCTGGGGCACGGGGATCTCGTCGTGATGGGCGGCTCGTGCCAGCGCACCTGGGAGCACTGCATCCCGAAGACGACAAGCCGGTGGGGCCGCGCGTGAGTGTCCAGTTTCGGCCCGCCGGCGTCCTCTGACCCAGGCGGCACCCGTCAGGGGGTGGTCGCGCGCCGGTGACCCATGGCCGGCTGTGACTGGGCGCTGTGTCAGGTGTTCCACCGGGTGCGACAGAGGTCCCCGTGAGGCGTGGCCCGACTCTCACGTGAACCGAAATACGGGGCCCCACCTGCGGCGTTGTGCCGATGTCCGGCTGGGACGACGGTCCGGACCGAGACCCCCCGTGCAGAGGGTGTTCCGGGTCGTGTACCTTCGTCTCCGTTGCGCCGCCGGGCCCGAAAGGGCCCCGGAGAAACCCGCCGGGTGAACATCTCCGAGAGCGGCGTACAGTGGAAAAAGTCGCCAGTGACGAAGCCCGTGAGGGTCTAGTTGTTGCGCGTCCGCTCCTTGAGAACTCAACAGCGTGCCGAAAGTCAGTGCCAAGTAACAACCCCTTTGTGGGTTTCTTTGGGTTGATTGACATCAAGAGTGCTAGCTCTTGGTTCTCGGCCTGGTTTCGAATTCATCTACGGAGAGTTTGATCCTGGCTCAGGACGAACGCTGGCGGCGTGCTTAACACATGCAAGTCGAACGGTGAACCCGCTTCGGTGGGGGATCAGTGGCGAACGGGTGAGTAACACGTGGGCAACCTGCCCTCAGCTCTGGGATAACTCCAAGAAATTGGGGCTAATACCGGATATGTCCGCTGACCGCATGGTCGGGTGGTGGAAAGGGTTTCCGGCTGGGGATGGGCCCGCGGCCTATCAGCTTGTTGGTGGGGTAGTGGCCTACCAAGGCGACGACGGGTAGCCGGCCTGAGAGGGTGACCGGCCACACTGGGACTGAGACACGGCCCAGACTCCTACGGGAGGCAGCAGTGGGGAATATTGCGCAATGGGCGAAAGCCTGACGCAGCGACGCCGCGTGGGGGATGACGGCCTTCGGGTTGTAAACCTCTTTCAGCAGGGACGAAGCCGTGAGGTGACGGTACCTGCAGAAGAAGCACCGGCCAACTACGTGCCAGCAGCCGCGGTAATACGTAGGGTGCAAGCGTTGTCCGGAATTATTGGGCGTAAAGAGCTCGTAGGCGGTTCGTCGCGTCGGCTGTGAAATCCCGGAGCTCAACTCCGGGTCTGCAGTCGATACGGGCGGACTGGAGTTCGGCAGGGGAGACTGGAATTCCTGGTGTAGCGGTGAAATGCGCAGATATCAGGAGGAACACCGGTGGCGAAGGCGGGTCTCTGGGCCGATACTGACGCTGAGGAGCGAAAGCGTGGGGAGCGAACAGGATTAGATACCCTGGTAGTCCACGCCGTAAACGTTGGGCGCTAGGTGTGGGGGCCATTCCACGGTCTCCGTGCCGCAGCTAACGCATTAAGCGCCCCGCCTGGGGAGTACGGCCGCAAGGCTAAAACTCAAAGGAATTGACGGGGGCCCGCACAAGCGGCGGAGCATGTTGCTTAATTCGATGCAACGCGAAGAACCTTACCTAGGCTTGACATGCACGGAAATCTCCCAGAGATGGGGGGTCCGTAAGGGCCGTGCACAGGTGGTGCATGGTTGTCGTCAGCTCGTGTCGTGAGATGTTGGGTTAAGTCCCGCAACGAGCGCAACCCTCGTTCCATGTTGCCAGCACGTAATGGTGGGGACTCATGGGAGACTGCCGGGGTCAACTCGGAGGAAGGTGGGGATGACGTCAAATCATCATGCCCCTTATGTCTAGGGCTGCAAACATGCTACAATGGCCGGTACAAAGGGCTGCGATACCGTGAGGTGGAGCGAATCCCAAAAAGCCGGTCTCAGTTCGGATTGGGGTCTGCAACTCGACCCCATGAAGTTGGAGTCGCTAGTAATCGCAGATCAGCAACGCTGCGGTGAATACGTTCCCGGGCCTTGTACACACCGCCCGTCACGTCACGAAAGTCGGTAACGCCCGAAGCCGGTGGCCCAACCCCCTGGGAGGGAGCCGTCGAAGGCGGGATCGGCGATTGGGACGAAGTCGTAACAAGGTAGCCGTACCGGAAGGTGCGGCTGGATCACCTCCTTTCTAAGGAGCACTCACCGCCCGGGAGCCCCGGGTGGTGCAGGGCCACGCCAGAACAGGAGCGGCGCCCGTGGTGGGTGCTGCCGGGTCGTCTGGGTGGTGCTCGAGGGTGGAACGCTGACCAGTTCGGCCGGTGCGTCCGGTGGGCGCCGCTAGTACTGCACTCCCGTCCGCGGGGTGCGTGGAGCGCGGTGTGCTCGGGGGGGTCGGTCGTAGGCACGCTGTTGGGTCCTGAGGGAGCGGGCATGCTTCCTTGCCGACAGGGCCGGTTGTCTGTCGTACCGCCCGGGGCCGTGGGTTCCCGGGGCCGGCGGCGGAGGCTCAACCGGTGGCTGTTTGTTCGTTGAGAACTGCACAGTGGACGCGAGCATCTTCTGACTCTGTTTTGCAGGGTGTGTAGGCCCGCCCGGATCGCCGGACCCTCTTCGGGGGTGTGGTGGTGTGGGTGGGGTTTTGTTGTGTCAAGTTGGTAAGGGCACACGGTGGATGCCTGGGCACCAGGAGCCGATGAAGGACGTGGGAGGCTGCGATAAGCCTCGGGGAGCTGCCAACCGAGCGTTGATCCGAGGGTGTCCGAATGGGGGAACCCCGCACCAGTCATGTGGTGTGACCCGCGCCTGAACACATAGGGCGTGTGGAGGGAACGTGGGGAAGTGAAACATCTCAGTACCCACAGGAAGAGAAAACAACCGTGATTCCGTGAGTAGTGGCGAGCGAAAGCGGAGGAGGCTAAACCGGTCGCATGTGAGACCCGGCAGGGGTTGTGCGGTCGGGGTTGTGGGACGATCCAGCCATTTCTGCCGGAGTGGCGGGGAGTGAGAAAGCGGCGTCGTTAGTGGAAGGCCTCTGGAAGGGGTCGCCGTAGAGGGTGAGAGCCCCGTACACGAAAGCGTGTCGCCTCCCGGATCTGTTTCCCAAGTAGCACCGAGCCCGTGGAATTCGGTGTGAATCCGGCGGGACCACCCGCTAAGCCTGAATACTCCCTGGTGACCGATAGCGGACAAGTACCGTGAGGGAAAGGTGAAAAGTACCCCGGGAGGGGAGTGAAATAGTACCTGAAACCGTGTGCCTACAAGCCGTGAGAGCCTTAGCCGCATCCGTGTGGCGGGGTGATTGCGTGCCTTTTGAAGAATGAGCCTGCGAGTTAGTGGTACGTGGCGAGGTTAACCCGTGGGGGGTAGCCGTAGCGAAAGCGAGTCCGAACAGGGCGCCTTTGAGTCGCGTGCTCTAGACCCGAAGCCGAGTGATCTACCCATGGCCAGGTTGAAGCGCGGGTAAGACCGCGTGGAGGACCGAACCCACCAGGGTTGAAAACCTGGGGGATGAGCTGTGGGTAGGGGTGAAAGGCCAATCAAACTCGGTGATAGCTGGTTCTCCCCGAAATGCATTTAGGTGCAGCGTCGCGTGTTTCTTGCCGGAGGTAGAGCACTGGATGGCCTAGGGGGCCCACAAGCTTACTGAAGTCAACCAAACTCCGAATGCCGGTAAGTGAGAGCGCGGCAGTGAGACTGCGGGCGATAAGGTTCGTAGTCGAGAGGGAAACAGCCCAGATCATCGGCTAAGGCCCCGAAGCGTGTGCTAAGTGGAAAAGGATGTGGGATCGCAGAGACAACCAGGAGGTTGGCTTAGAAGCAGCCATCCTTGAAAGAGTGCGTAATAGCTCACTGGTCAAGTGGTTCCGCGCCGACAATGTAGCGGGGCTCAAGCACACCGCCGAAGCCGTGACACTTCAGCACGTCCCCGCCGCCGGCCTCGAGTCGGCGGCCAGGGGCTGGGGTGGGTAGGGGAGCGTCGCGTGGTGGGTGAAGCGGCGGAGGGATCCAGCCGTGGACGCCACGCGAGTGAGAATGCAGGCATGAGTAGCGAGAGGGGAGTGAGAAACTCCCCCGCCGGAAGACCAAGGGTTCCTGGGCCAGGCTAATCCGCCCAGGGTGAGTCGGGACCTAAGGCGAGGCCGACAGGCGTAGTCGATGGACAACGGGTTGATATTCCCGTACCCGCGAAGGAGCGCCCATGCCGAACCCGGCGATGCTAACCACCCGAAACCGCGCCGAGCTTTCGAGCGAGGCGCGGCGGAGCGTGGGACCCGGACTGGTAGTAGGCAAGCGATGGGGTGACGCAGGAAGGTAGTCGGGCCGGTGAGTGGTAGGACCGGTGCAAGGGTGTGGCCCGTGGGGTAGGCAAATCCGCTCCACATCAGGGTGAGGCCTGACGCATAGCCGAATGAGGCGAATTCGATGATCCTATGCTGCCGAGAAAAGCCTCTAGCGAGTTCCGAGCGGCCCGTACCCCAAACCAACTCAGGTGGTCAGGTAGAGAATACCGAGGCGATCGAGCGAACTGTGGTTAAGGAACTCGGCAAAATGCCCCCGTAACTTCGGGAGAAGGGGGACCCCAGCCCGTCAACACCCTCGCGGTGGGCGGCGGGAGGGGGTCGCAGAGACCAGTGAGAAGCGACTGTTTACTAAAAACACAGGTCCGTGCGAAGTCGTAAGACGAGGTATACGGACTGACGCCTGCCCGGTGCTGGAACGTTAAGGGGACGGGTTAGCTCTTCGGGGCGAAGCTCAGAACTCAAGCGCCAGTAAACGGCGGTGGTAACTATAACCATCCTAAGGTAGCGAAATTCCTTGTCGGGTAAGTTCCGACCTGCACGAATGGCGTAACGACTTCTCAGCTGTCTCAACCACAGGCTCGGCGAAATTGCACTACGAGTAAAGATGCTCGTTACGCGCGGCAGGACGGAAAGACCCCGGGACCTTCACTACAGCTTGATATTGGTGTTCGGTTCGGCTTGTGTAGGATAGGTGGGAGACTGGGAAGCGGGCACGCCAGTGTTCGTGGAGTCGCCGTTGAAATACCACTCTGGTCGAATTGGATGTCTAACCTCGGTCCGTGATCCGGATCAGGAACAGTGTCAGGTGGGTAGTTTAACTGGGGCGGTTGCCTCCCAAAATGTAACGGAGGCGCCCAAAGGTTCCCTCAGCCTGGTTGGCAATCAGGTGTCGAGTGCAAGTGCACAAGGGAGCTTGACTGCGAGACCGACGGGTCGAGCAGGAGCGAAAGCTGGGACTAGTGACCCGGCACCGGCAGGTGGAAGCGGTGTCGCTCAACGGATAAAAGGTACCCCGGGGATAACAGGCTGATCTTCCCCAAGAGTCCATATCGACGGGATGGTTTGGCACCTCGATGTCGGCTCGTCGCATCCTGGGGCTGGAGTAGGTCCCAAGGGTTGGGCTGTTCGCCCATTAAAGCGGTACGCGAGCTGGGTTTAGAACGTCGTGAGACAGTTCGGTCCCTATCCGCCGTGCGCGTAAGAGACTTGCGAAGAGCTGTCCCTAGTACGAGAGGACCGGGACGGACGAACCTCTGGTGTGCCAGTTGTACCGCCAGGTGCACTGCTGGTTGGCTACGTTCGGCAGGGATAACCGCTGAAAGCATCTAAGCGGGAAGCTCGCTTCAAGATGAGGTCTCTCACCTCCACGAGAGGGTAAGGCCCCCGCCCAGACCAGCGGGTTGATAGGCCGGAAGTGGAAGCACCGCAAGGTGTGCAGCTGACCGGTACTAACAGGCCGAGGACTTGACACACTCATCTACTTGTTCTCCTGCCGGCAGCGGCAGGGAGATCTCGCGTCCACTGTGCGGTTCTGAACGCACAAACCAGCCCACCCCCACCCGGGGTGCCCGGTTTGACATGTTCACAGCGTTACGGCGGCCATGGCGAGAGGGAAACGCCCGGACCCATTCCGAACCCGGAAGCTAAGCCTCTCAGCGCCGATGGTACTGCCCCGGGGACGGGGTGGGAGAGTAGGACGCCGCCGGA